>OY781921.1:0-5749373 GCA_963677245.1 uncultured Saccharicrinis sp. | reverse complement strand
ATACTAACCGATACCTGAGGTATCATATATTTATAAAAGCCAACTTGAAAATTTAATATCGACTCCGGAGGAGTCGAACTGCAACATCCTTAGCGTGGAACGTATATTGAGCTAAGCTTCCATTTCATATGGAATAAACTAGGGAATTCGCTTTTAATAAAAATTGCCCTCGCTCACCTCTAGATCTCCTAAAGGAGCCCTTTCGCGCTGCTCCCTTTAGGGAATTAAAGGGTGTGTGAAAGCACAATAAAATAGCATAATAAAGTTAAAAGCAATTTCCTAATGGAACAAACCTATTTTTTTTGAACATATTATTAATTCATTATCTTTCGATTTTTATCGACAAATACCTAAGCAAAATGCCAAACACTTCAAGCAAGCAATTTAAAGCGTTATCCATTTTAGGAATTCTAATTGCCTTAAGCCTTATTGTTATTTTTATTATAAACGCGGCGAGTAAAGAGAATGAAGCAACCATTAAAATTATAAAAGATCATTACACGATTTATGTTTCTGGTTTAGCTGCTCTTTTTATTATTATGTTTCGTCTTTTTTTGTATTCGTACCAGAAAATACTCACAACCATCACCGCAGTTACTGCATTAATCCTATTAATACCGGGGTATTTCGAAGATAATGTAACCCAACCCAGATTTCATGCAGAACCTCTTTACAGTCCTTTAGCAGATACTATTTCTGTAGACTCAACTTATATCCAAGACAGAATTATTCCGCAGGAAATGGCTCACCCCATTCGTCACCATGATTCCCTTCCTCCTATCATTCGAGATTCCATTTTTGAGTTACCATGTGCTGATATAGAGGAGGAATAAGAAATGTTATTCACAAAAAAAAGTCCGACTCTAAATTCACAAAGCCGGACTTTACAATATTAATCAAAAACCTAATCTATTAATTCTGTAGTATTCAATAAACTGTGTCAACTTCACACTCCTACATGGCACAATTTATCTATTTCAAATACTCCTTACTTTCCCCTATAACCACACTTTATCGGGTTTCATAGAACCTTGATAATATAAGATCTCTTTATAGGATTGGCAAGAGAATGCGATCATATGGGCTTTCTGGCCTTGGTCTATTTTTCCCCTGTCGATTAAGTTTAAGGCATGGGCTGCACGGTAGGTAATGGCAGCAAAGGTTTCTGCAGTGGATAATTTTTCGGAAGCGCCTAAAACGGCGGCCTGCATTAGTAAATCACCCATGGGTGCTGAACCTGGATTCCAGTCCGAAGCAATGGCTATGCACATGCCTTTGTCGAGCATCATGCGTCCTTTGGGGTAAGGCAAACCTAAACCCATGGAGCACCCCGGTAGTAATACACCTGTGATATTCGCCTTGCTCAATAGATCAATTTCCTTTTCGGTACTGGCTTCCAGATGGTCGGCACTAAGGGCATTAAACTGCACAGCCACCTGACTTCCCCTAGTACTAAACTGATCGGCATGAACAACGATATCAAAACCCATTTGTTTGGCAGCTGCCAGATAAATATTGGCTTCCTCTATACCAAAGGCACTTTCTTCTACAAATATATCCACCCGGGATGCCAGCTTTTCTTCTTTTACTTTGGGTAAGATTTGCTCTACTATATAGTGTGTATAGTCCATTACACTATCAAACTCAGGCGCTTTTGTATGGGCTGCCAGACAAGTTGGATTCAAATGTACGGGATGTTGTTGATTGGCTTCCTGAATAGCCCTCAGCATCTTTACCTCATCATCTAAAGACAGCCCGTACCCACTTTTCACTTCACAGGTGGTCACCCCATTTTTAAGCAATACATCTGCCCGTTTCAGGATACCATTCACTAATTCCTGTTGCCTGGCTTTTCGGGTATTTGTAACCGTTGAAAGAATGCCGCCACCACTTTTTGCAATATCGAGGTACGATTTTCCGGCTACACGCAAAGCATAATCATTTTCGCGAGAACCACCATAACAAATATGAGTATGCGCATCAATCATTCCGGGCATGAGAACCATAGGTTCTTCTATCCTTTCTATGTTTGCCTTTGGAAATTTACCCTTTAACTCCTGATAGTTTCCTACCTCAGCAATTACACCCTCTTTGACCAACACTCCTCCATCAGAAATAATTTCTAATTGCTCATCTTTTAAGGCGCCATAAAGAGATAAGTCACGCATGGTGACTATCTCCTTAAAAGGGCCTATTAATATTGTTTCCTCTACCATATTTTCAGATTGAATTTTTCGGCCATTTCTGTTGCTTTCTCATAACAGGCATCCGTGTGTCGGAAAATACCCATAGCCGGATCATTGTGTAAAACACGTTTGATATTTTCCTCTGCTTCGGTGGTTCCATCGGCTAGGATAACCATTCCGGCGTGTTGCGAAAATCCCATTCCTACACCTCCGCCATGATGAAAACTAACCCAGGTAGCCCCACCCGAAGTGCTGGATAAAAGGTTTAACAAAGGCCAATCTGAAACGGCATCCGTTCCATCTTTCATACCTTCTGTTTCGCGGTTTGGAGAAGCTACGGAACCGCAATCCAGGTGATCGCGACCAATAACAATAGGTGCCTTTACTTTACCCGACTTCACCAAATCGTTAAAAATAAGTCCGGCTTTCTCGCGTTCGCCCATGCCTAACCAGCAAATACGTGATGGCAAACCCTGGAAAGCAATTTTCTCTTTGGCTTCTTTTAACCAATGAATCAAATGCTTGTTTTCGGGAAAAGCTTCCATTAAGGCTTTATCTGTTTCATAAATATCTTGCGGATCGCCCGATAAGGCTACCCAACGAAAAGGTCCTTTGCCCTCGCAAAACAAAGGACGAATATATTCCGGCACAAACCCGGGAATATCATAGGCATTCGCCGTTCCACCCTGAAGTGCATATTCGCGAATATTATTACCGTAATCAAAGGTTTTAGCGCCTTTGGCTTTCATTTCCAACATTAAAGCTACATGTGTAGCCATGGTTTTAATGGCTTTTTGTTTGTATTCCTCAGGATTAGATACTCGAAGCGCTAAGGCCTCTTGCAAAGTCATTTCGTTAGGAACATAACCAAACAATGGATCGTGAGCTGAAGTTTGATCGGTCAGCACATCCGGAATAATACCATCATTCAGCAACATGGCCAATACATCAGCGGCATTACCCACTAATCCAATCGATATGGCTTCTCCTTTTTCTTTTGCTTCTAAGGTCCAGCGAATGGCCTCCTTGTAATCCGCCGTCATCTTATCGATATAACGCGTATCCACCCGTTTTTTGATGCGCTCCGGATCTACATCAATACCTAAAAAAGTGCCTCCTGCCAATGTTCCTGCCAAAGGTTGAGCACCTCCCATTCCTCCCATTCCGGCCGAAACAATAAGTTTACCTTTTAAATTACCATTAAAATACTTTTCGGCACAGGCCACAAAGGTTTCGTATGTACCTTGCAAAATACCCTGCGATCCAATATATATCCAACTCCCGGCCGTCATTTGGCCATACATCATTTTACCCTGATCTTTTAATTGTTGAAAATGTTCCCAGTTGGCCCAGTTAGGCACCAGGTTACTATTGGCAATTAAAACGCGTGGTGCATGCGGATGTGTACGAACGATACCCACCGGTTTACCCGATTGCACCAAAAGACTGTGATATTCGTCCAGCTCTAATAATATTTCAATAATTTTTTCGAGGCTCTCCCTGTTGCGAACGGCCTGCCCTGTTCCGCCATACACCACAAAATATGCAGGCTCTTCAGCCACTTCGGCATCCAGGTTATTTAATAACATGCGTAAAGGTGCTTCCGTTTGCCAGCTCTTAGCATTTAACTGATTGGTTCTGGGCGCATGATAGCTTGGGTGCTTGGCGTATTTATTGATAAAGTCCGAATATTTCGTCATGATTACTAAGTTTAATGTGGTTGCTTTCTGCGGCACTGTTTAAAACAGATACCAATTCTTTATTTTTAATGATATTAATGCAAGTCTCTATGTCATCGCCAAAGCGACGATCCTGATCAGCATGGTCGATAAAACGACGGATATAATTATGGCATTCTTCGAGTAAAACACCTGATTTCAATGGTTTTCTAAAATCAAAAGCCTGGGCGGCTGATAACAATTCAATGGCCAGTATCTTTTCCAGGTTTTCAATAACCCGCATAGATTTCCGCGCACTTACCGATCCCATACTCACATGATCTTCCTGTCCCAAAGAAGTTGGAATACTATCTGCTGAAGCCGGAAAACACAGTGTTTTATTTTCGGTAGCCAATGCCGCCGAGGTGTATTGCGGAATCATAAACCCGGAATTTAAACCGGTGTGTTTCATCAGCAATACCGGTAAGCCTTCATGCCCTTCGAGCAGCATATAACTTCTTCTGTCCGAAATATTTCCTATTTCACTGGCAGCAAGTGCTGAGTAATCTAAAGGCAAAGCAATGGGCTGACCATGGAAATTCCCTCCACTGTAAGTGTGATCAGCATCTTCCACAATAGGATTATCGGTAACTGAATTGATTTCGATATGAATCGTATCCTTAAGGTGCTTCCATGCATTTCGTGAGGCGCCATGAACCTGCGGGATACATCGCAAAGAATAAGGATCCTGTACTCTTGTACAATGTTGTCCCTGATGAGAAGCCAATATCTCAGACCCCTTTAACATGGTACGCATTCGGGAAGCTACATGTTGGTTTCCATCATAAGGTCTTATCTCATGCAGAATAGGTGCAAATGGTTTTTCAGAACCCAGTAAAGCCTCTAAGGTCATAGCCCCAATAATATCGGCAGCATCCAGACAATTGGCCAGTTTTTCAATAATTTTAATACCATGTGCAGCCATAAACTGCGTACCATTAATTAAGGCCAAACCTTCCTTGGCGCCCAGTTTTATTGGATTCATCCCTAATTTATCCAACACTTCTGAAGCTTCATATTCCTTTCCACCGTAGAAAACTTTTCCGTGACCGATTAAGGGTAAAAATAAGTGAGCCAGCGGAGCTAAATCTCCGGATGCCCCCACCGATCCCTGCTCCGGAACTTTTGGAATAACATCATTTTCGATATGCCAGATAATGCGTTCAACTGTTTCTAAACGAATGCCGGAAAAACCTTTGCTTAAAGCATGAACTTTAAGAATGAGCATTAGTTTGGCAATTTCATCATCGATATAATCGCCTACACCTACGCTATGACTGATTAATAAATTGTATTGTAACTGCTCGGTATCATCTGCCGAAATAATGGATGTACAAAGTGGCCCGAAACCGGTATTAATTCCATACACTACCTTCTCGCGAGCTACAATTTTTTCTACTTCGGCTCTGTTTTTAACAATGGCATCAATGGCTTCTGAATCGAGCAGCCCTTTTATATTTCCAGCAGCTATATCCAAGGCCAGGCCTGTTGTTAAAAAATCTATTCCGTATTTAAATGTTTTCATACTTTGTTTTGTATTAACTATCAGCTATTGGCAACGCTCTGCCAATGATTTCATATTTAAATTGCTTTCAATCTCATCAAAAGCCTCAAAAAGTTTACTACTGAATTCTCCTTCGTGTAAAACTTGTTGAATGGATTGTTGAATTTTTTCCCAAACAGGCAGTAGCTTATCCACCAGTTTTTCACCTTTCGTCGATAGTGCCAGCATTCTTTTGCGTTTATCTTCCTTTCCGGGATAAGCTGCAATTAGTTCCTTGCTCAACATGACTTTAGAAACCTGGATTACCGAAGGGTGTGCCATTTGTAATATCTCTGCAATTTGAGTGATAGACAATTCTTTGTTCAAATGCAAGAGGTACAGAATATGAAACCAACCGGGTTCAAATTCAATTCCTTTACTTTTATATACTTCAGCAATTTCCTGTAAAATGCGTTCGCTTACTTTCCGTAAACGAGAAGCTAGAACCAGTTCGCCTAATTGTTGATAGTAATTAATCATTTTTATTTTACTAGTCAGAGTTGTCTTAAATATTTCCTTTAACTGGCGTTTCACCCAGACCCGACTCCCTTTTTTAGCTTGATCCAAAAAAGGAAGCAAAAAAGATCAAGGCTGCACCCAGCTCTCTCAAAAAACTACGGATGCTTGACTGAAATCGTTTAAACTCACTGCGTTCAAACAAAAACGATTTTTAACCGTCAAACTAACCTTGTTTTTTGGTTCTCTGGCTGAGGCCAATATATACTTACGATAGAAATAAATTCTTTTTTTATTTAGGACAAATATGTTTGTTAATATTTATTCTTGTAATAAGCGTCTAGAATTGATAAAATAAAACCACCTCCCAGTTCGTTCCTCACTGCACTCCTCCTTAAAAAGGAGGGGAAAGTCCGTCTTACTTCCCTTCCTGAATTTTAGGAGGGGTGCCTAAAGGCAGGGGGGTATATTATTTTTGACCCTTTCCAAAGTTTTAAACTTTGGAAATGTTAGTCTATCCTCTTTCATCTAAAGCTGCTAACACCTTGTTTTTATAAACCTCAGCTCTTTGTAACAATTCATCCGCTTTTTCCAGCATTTCGTGTTTGTAGTTTTCATCGGTGATGTCAGTCATATTGATCAACACATTTTTATGCGCACCCCAAATGCCTGTTTCCAATGCTTTTGCACCTACTTCCACATCTGATTTGGAAGCGATATTGCCGTATTTGGCCACTTCCAGCATTTTATTCCAGGCTTTATCAGCCACTTCCATAATATGCAAAGGAACCTGAATGGCCTTTTTTAAACCTTGCTGCATGGCCTCAGCTCTATGTTGCTTCTCTTCTTCGGTATCTTTAGGAAGACGCAAAGCTTCTACATAATCATTAAAAGCATTGGTATCGGCATCAATCAGGGGTATTAATTTTTGCGTAACCTCATGCAGTACCGGCACAATCCCACGCATATGTTGATCTACCTTTTCAAATTTGCGAACACCATAAGTTAAATGACCAACCATACATCCCAATCCGGCACCAATAGCAGCAATAGCAGCAGAAGCGGAACCTCCTCCAGGGGCTGAAGTCCTGGCAGCCACATTCTCAATAAAGTCTCTTAAACTTAAATGTGCCAATGGTTCATTCGCCGGATCTGCCACAACATACTCTATTATTCTTTTTTCCGGAATAAACGGAGAAATAGAATTAAGTCCCAAACGATCAATCACCAGATTAATCTTCTGACGTTCATCCACAATCATCAGACCTTCTTTTTCCATGTAATAATCTGCAGCCTGCAGCATGGCTTCCAATGGCACCAATCCAACCAATTCTGAACCGGCAATGGCCACATTCATTTGGTTTGCCTGATGTTTACATGTTTCAAAAGCCTTATGAATGGACGTTACATTATAATCGTTCAGGTTAATAGATACCTGAGCCATATTGTATTCGTCCACATACCAACCAATCCCCTTGGTCATAGGCAATAAGCCCGGTTTTCCATCGTTACGACCTGCCTCGCGAATATCAAAAGCTATACGAAAAGCCTGCTCCTTCGTACCTAATACATTTACATTATAAGCAATAAGAAACGTTCTGGCACCAGTAACCGTGGCTCCCCAACTGGGAACAAATTCTGCCGGGCCAAAATCGGGCTTCCATTTCTCCTGTGTAATCCTATCCGGAATGGCTTCGTATTCTCCTTCTCTGATATCCGGTAGTTTTTTTCGGTAATCCTTTTCCTGGGCGTGCTCATATAAATACACCGGTATTCCCAACTCTTCTGCGGCTCTCCTTCCAAACTCCTTTGCACAAGCCACGCAATCATCCATAGTAGCATTAGCCACAGGTATAAACGGACAAACATCCATAGCTCCCATCCGGGGATGCGCTCCTTTGTGCTTGCTCATATCTATTAAACGATAGGCCACTTTTGCAGCGTTGATGGCTCCATCCACAACTGTTTGCGCATCGCCAACAAAAGTAAATACAGTTCTGTTGGTTGATTTTCCCGGATCAACATCTAAAACGGAACATCCGGGTGTTTGCTTTATGGCTTCAGTAATGGCTGAAATAACTTCCTCATCTCTTCCTTCAGAAAAATTGGGAACACATTCAATTATTTGCTTCATTTTAACGCGTGTTTTTGTTGTCGTAATCCTTTTTAAATAATCGGTAATACACTTTTTTAGATAATTGGAAAATTATATGTATGTACCTACACAAATTTACGCAATCTTTTAATTAAAGGCAATATTAATGACTCACTTACTTTTGAATAAGTTCAACCCGCAATAAGAAACTTATAAAATGTAAAAAACCACATGAATTAGATCCATGTGGTTATCTTATTTAATGTTATTCATATTTAAACTTAATGCATTAACTCTTCACTTTAAAAAAGGAGATTTGTTTTTGCAATGCACTCGCATAGCTATTTAACTGTTCTGCTTTACTTGACATTTGATCAGCAATTTGAGCGTTGGTTTGGGTATCATTATTTAATCCCTGGATGGCATTATTGATTTCTGAAGCCCCAGCTCCCTGTTCAATAGAAGACGAAACTATTTCAGCTAATAAACTAGATGTTTTGGTAATATCCGGAACCAATTGCGCCAACTTCACTCCTGTTGAGCTTACGGTATCCATTCCTTCCGAAAACAAACGTTCAATTCTATCTGCCGAAGTTTTAGATCTTTCTGCCAACTTACGCACTTCTCCTGCTACCACACTAAAACCGCTTCCAGCTGCTCCGGCCCTGGCAGCTTCTACCGAAGCGTTTAATGCTAAAATATTGGTTTGCTGTGCAATATCACCTATTGCTGCTAATTCCTCTTTTATTGAAGCCATTGATTTAACTGCTTCCTGCGACGAATCATTTCCTGATTCAATCTCTGTGGCCGAAGTCTTAGCAATTTCTTCTGTTGTTTTAGCATGCGCACTGTTTTGATCAATCGTAGCGGTCATCTCTTCCATAGAAACCGATATTTCTTCCACTGCTGCTGCCTGCGAATTGGCTGATTGGCTCAATTGTTTGGCTAAAGTGGTAGAAGACGTACTTTCCTGAATCAATCGTCCTGTAGCTTCATTTACTGCCTGTATTACCGACAATAATGAATCACTCATTTTATTCAGGTTACGATATATTTCAGAGAACTCATCACTGCCCTCTTCCGGTAACTTCTCAGTTAAATCACCTTGCGCAATCTTTTCATTGGCTCTGATAATTCCTCTTAGTTTATGATTTGTTTTAGAAATAAAATAACTGCTAATAATCACAACAATCAAAAGTACAGAAAGCATAATTAACACAATACGCCAAATTGCTCCTTTAATATTGGCCTGTACTTCATTATCATTAGCATTTAAGCTTGATTTAATAATAAATACGCCTTCTATATCACCGTCCTTATAGTTTTCAAGCGGATAACCCAATACATCTTTACCGTTACCCCAGGGACTGGTAGATGGTGCACCATGACAAGTCAAACAGCCTTGTTTTTCAGAAAGCTTTACAGGACTCATCACCCACAATTCATTGGTTTCCTTATTGGTATAAGTTAAACTGTTTAAAGTATCATTTTTCTCAAACTGAGTAATAAAATCAGCTTCCAGTTCCGAAGCCATATTCTTTTTATTCCTCGGCTTTTTAGATGCGACTCTAAAAACATAGCTGTCTTTATCTGCATTGGTACTACCTACCGCCATTGAAGCAAAAATAGGTACCTTTTTAAGCATAGTTTCTTTTTCGTGATCAGGAATCTGACCATCAGGATATTTCTGAGCTAATTCATCAATTTCCTCTTGCATATTGAATTGCGTGGCCACGTAAGTTCTAACAGCTTCCATCCTGGTCAGGATAGTTTTTGTTTTTCGCTCCAATGTTTCAACTCCTTGCTTTTTTAGCGTAGTAGACGAAACATATATCGCTATGAAGGTAGAGATTAGAATTGGTAGAAAGACGATTAGAATTAATTTTACTCTAAACTTCATATTTACATATTGATTAAGGACGCTTTTGTCTCATATTACGAATTGAACATATTAAGGTTAGATTCTAAATTAACGTTTAACCTACTTTAACAAGGGATATCATGTCATTAATTAGTCATTTTATACAAACAACTACTATTAAGCATTTTAATATTTAAGCATTTTAATTACCCTTTTATGTAAAACTGGGAAATTAAAAAGGAAATGTGAAAAAATGTAAACTCTATTATATACTTTAGACTTATAATTTTTATAAAAAACTTTAAAATCCATTCAACACCCCTCCTATATCCTAATTCTTTACTTTTAATAACTATATTTGTACATACAACACCCATCTATTACAACTGGATCACCCTCCAGTTTACAATATTTTCAGGTAAGCACTTGATTTAATTTTCATCCGTAAACGAATAGATATGCAAAATAATTATGCCTTTTTTGATGTAGACAGCGTTGAGATTACTCCGGGAACTGTAAGATATAACTGCCCGGATAGAAGTGAACCTATAAGTGAGTATTTATTTGAAATATACGGATTAATATCTGGCATCAATGCTCCTTATTTATTTACTATTCATGAAAATGGATGTAAACCAACTCAGGAAGATAAACGTGATGCTGTTTTTGTTCCCATCAATGGTGATGATAAGGAATGGAAAAAATCTGCCGGTTTGCGCTATAAGTATTACCTGGAAAGAGGACACTCGAATGAAGCAGATGACCTGATGGTTTTTAACAGTAACAAAAATGCCAGCGAATGTATTAAAGCTATTGATGCCAAACAATGGGTTGTTTTTGGAGTGGGCTTAGAAAACAAAGTAGATCACGTAATTACCGAGCTTATTAACCAAAAACGCAGAGTTGCTTTTATTCCGGAATTGATTATCAATGAAAGAGCTAATGAAGATGGAGAAATTAATGAAGATGAATTAAACAGCTATTTTACCAAGTGGGAACTTTTAGGTGCTAAACCGATGAAGTATAATCATGTAATGGCTTTGATAAAGAAAAAATAAACGGAGAGAAGAATATCTCAAATTAGAATCCGTTAATCCTCATCCATCCATCTAAGATGGAGTACTTCCCCTTGCTCTCAGGAGCAAGAGGAAGAATTAAACCTATAATTCTAAAACAATAATAGAGACAGGCTTTTACTGTTCTAGTGGCTGATAATTAAAATGCTTAAACCTTACTGATCCGGTGCCCATAGAACACAAACCTATCCTTAGGCTCATAAAACCACTTAACACATTATGATGATAAGCTGAAGATTCAAATGAGTTTTCAATTTTTATCCATTGTTCACCATCCAGACTGTAATACATATCAACCGTATGTTCTACATTTTTTAATCGAAGATAAACCTTGCCATTTAACACCTTTTCCTCTGTTAGAAATTGCCATCCTCGTAAATTAGCCAACACATTTTCATTATCTGCCAATATTCCGGAAAATGCTTTTTCGTTGTAAAAAAGAACTAAACCTCCTACTGCATCTCCAATGATCTCCATTTCAACATCTGCTATATAAGAATGATGTTGTGGTATACAAAGCATGGGTGAGCAATCGGCCACAGAAGTTCCCTTTCCCTGAATCAGCATATCATTACCTTCCATTTCATAGCGGTTCGTTTCACTACCTTTAAAGAATTTCCAATGAGGACTTAATTCTTTACCTGCAAAATTATCACTTAAGGAAAATTTGCTTTCTCCTGTATTACCCTTAGGCTTTTCAACAGGTGTATTTATGGTGTATCCTTCAGGAATTTTAAACCAATTATCCGAAGTCCATTCAATGGGAGAAAGTAAACTTTGTCGCCCCATATTGTAATAATCTTTTTCATAGGCATGCAATATCATCCACCAATCATCATATGCATCTTTAAAAGGCGTGGCATGCCCCACTGACCACCATCTGTCGGCATTGCTTTTGGCTCTGATAATCGGATTATAAGGTGAGTTTTCCCATGGACCCAAAGGAGATTTTGAGCGCGCAGAAATTACCATATGTCCGGTTGCCGGGCCGGCGGTTCCTCCCTCTGCCACCGTTAAATAATAATATTCTCCTCGTTTAAACAACTTTGGCCCTTCCATACAAAAACATTCAATGGACCATTCCCTGGGTATTTCCCATCCACTATAACTATGCTTTATTTCGCCATCAATAGAAAGACCATCTTTGGATAAAGGCACATAACTTCCACTGCTAAAATATAAAAAGCGATTACCATCTTCATCTACCACATGACCGGGATCAATCATGGTAATATCCAACTCAATAGGGTCGCTCCAAGGCCCTACAATCTGATCTGCCCAAATCACATAATTGGTATTTGATGCCGGAAAATAGATGTAATATTTATCGTCGTATTTCACCAAATCAGGCGCCCAAACAGAACCAACATATTTATGTAAGGTATTCACCAAAGGTGTCCAATTTAATAAATCAGTAGAGTGCCAAATCAATAAACCCGGATAATATTCAAATGAAGAATGAACTACATAATAATCTTCTCCATCAACTAATATACTTGGATCAGGATTGTCTCCGGGGAAAATTGGGTTTACAAATATTGGCTTTGTATTTCTATTTTCCTGCGCATTAGAAAATACACAGAAAGCGGCAAGTAATATTAAAATTAATGACTTCATATTATAATTTCTTAAAACTAATTAGATACACATCATTCTCTCTCATAGGAAATTCCCGATTAAAAGTTCCATCACGCTTTATTTTAATTAAATCGGTCAATTCCGGATTTCCAGTGCTCTTACTTTTTAGAAAATCCACCTGCCTTTGATTTAATTGCTGAGGCTTACCCAACATACAATAAGCAGAGTACGGATCATTCTTCATAAATCCGCAAGTATATATTTCAAATTGATACATCCCTTGTGGTATATTTGCAATGTTCACTTTGACATTTCCTTTGTTCTTTGAAGGTAAAATTTGATTAAAGTAGTCCTGGTTATTCACAGAATCTTTAGGCAGCGTATGGGTATAATCCCAAAACAAAACCTGAAAATCACCTTGATTATTTTTACAAGCCCATGATTTTTCATCCTGATTGCGCAGTTCTGTTTCTCCGAGTTTATTCAGGAAAGCATAAGCATAATAAGCCGTCTTTTTAATCCCCTGGGTATTCATCAGTCCAAATCCTCCATGAAAAGGAGTAAAACGAGGACCGGCCTCTTCAAATATATCTGTAAAAACCCAATACGACATGGAGTTCGCAGCATCCCCAACCTGCTTTATTTTATTTAAAATGTAAGGTGCCTGATGGTAACTATCGTGAATAGGATCAGCAGGTGTGTATGACGAGCTCCACTCTGTATAATGTAATTCCAGATCAGACATTTTTGATGCTGAGATCTCCTTTCTGGATTGCAGCACATCTTTGCTTACACTCATTTCATCTGCACTCAATACGGTACCCGATCCTCCAAATTCATCTAAAAACCCTTGCTCAACTCCATAAGCATGGGTACTGATAAAATCCAAAGGCACTGAATTCTTATCACAGAATTCAATCATTTCCGGTTCCCAGGCAGCGCCGGCCGTTGCAGGTCCACCAACCTTATAATCCGGATTCACTCTTTTTACTGCTACGGCAGCATGTTGATACAACTTAAAATATTCTTCTTGCGTACCGGTCCAGAAACCGGGAGATAAATTAGGCTCATTCCACACCTCAAAATACCAGCTTTTTACTTCTTCTTTGCCGTAACGTTCTGTAAAATGCCTTACCAGATATTCAATTAAATCTTCCCACCTTTTATAATCATACGGTGGGGTCACATTTCCTTTCCACCAGAATATAGTTTCGGAACCACTTGCCAAAGCATTAGGCATAAACCCTAGTTCTACAAAGGGTTTCATCCCTAATTCCAGTATATAATCGTACAATACGTCTACATACATAAAGTTGCATTGTGGATTCCCTTCACGATCTATCTTGTAAATGGCCATATCATCGCTTAATAGTCCGTGCATGCGTATATACTTAAAATCGCAATCCTGCTTTACCACTTTCAATTGCTGTTGCCAGTCTGCCCGCAATCCTTCATTTGCTCTTCCGGCACCAATACACTCTTTAAACATGGTATTTAAACTTCCTTTCTCCTGCAATAAATCGACTTCAATTATGCGTTTGTCTTTTGTATTTTGAGCTATACTCCATTGCCCTATCCATGCCAGAGCGATAAAAAGAGTTAATATTGATCTTCTCATTTAATTTAAATTTATAGATGAATTCGTCCTTTGATAGATTCTATTTACTGAATACCTTCCATTAAGGCATTGATGGCTTCCTGATCGTAAACGGTATTGGTATGCCTGTTAAAAAGAGCAGAGGAGTTGTCACCCATGTTACCGGCATCCCAGTAAAAAGGCAATATTCCATTTACTTTGGATTGCTGCA
This sequence comes from uncultured Saccharicrinis sp., assembly GCA_963677245.1. Lineage (GTDB taxonomy): Bacteria > Bacteroidota > Bacteroidia > Bacteroidales > Marinilabiliaceae > Saccharicrinis. The sequence goes on along the minus strand of OY781921.1, from coordinate 5,735,052 downwards.
TCAGATATTTTAAGTAATACAACCTCGAAGCTTCATGTAAAGCCTGATCTCCCACCGATAAGGAACGTTTAATCGCAGCAAACTCACCCATAATAACAGGGATTCCTTTATCAACAAACTGAGTTTTCATCCTCCTTAAGAAATCATCAATGGTATCTTCTTCTCCCCAGGTCGCGTTTCTATCCGAATATATATTGGAATGATATCCTTCACCCCAATAGTAAAACATATCTCCCCAGTTGGCATCTTCTGTCATTAAACAAAACTGATAAGGTGTATAATAATGAATTTCAGCCATTAACCTATCGGCTACATAATCATTGGGCATGGCGGTCATCAAGCTGTTTGTTTTTTCAATATCAGTAAAAGGACCCTGAACAACCAGCACACGGTAACTGTTTTTACCTCCCGTAGATCTAACTGCATCTATAAAGGTTTGATGATAAGACATCAACACTTCCATTTGTGTAGCATTTTCAACATTAGGCTCATTGGCTCCTGCAAAAATCAGGTGCTCATCAAAATCACGTAAATGGGTGGCAATCTGTTCCCAAAATGCCTTTTGTTTAGCATTGTTTTCAACTTGTTTTTCCGGGGTACAATTGTTCTCAAGCCAACCACCATCCCAATGGATATTTAAAAACACGTATATTTCATTATCTACACAATACTCCACCACCTGTTTTACCCTGTTTAACCACTCTGTTGAAATCTTTGCTGTTAAGCTATTCTCTACATATTGATTCCAGGAACATGGTACCCGAATCGCATTAAAACCATTTTGCTTTACCAACTGAATTAACTCATTGGTAACTTGCGGATTTCCCCAGGCCGTTTCTCCACCAATAGCTTCCAGGGTATTACCAATGTTCCATCCAATATTAATTCGAGAAGCTATTTCTTGAGCACTGCTGCTCATACCATTCTCATCCGGAGCCAGCCGATTAATATTAAAACTTGGATAAATATCTTGTTGGGTAATTTCAATTTCAATACTTGGAGCCGATTCTCCACTTAAGGTGATGGTTGCAGTTCGTTCAGCACTTTCTATATTTTCAGGTACACTAACGGTAATGGCATAGGTTCCTATACCTCCATTAACTTTACTTAAACTAAGCCAGGATGCTTCATTGCTTATGTTCCAATCTGCAGTTTCTGATGTGATATTGAAAACCATTTCTCCAGCTGAATTATTGAAAGAAAGTTGTTCTTTATCCACCTGTAAATCGTATTGATAAAGCGATGCTTCCTGCGTAATAATCACTTTATTATCGGGAGCATTTCCTGCAGTAATATATATTGTATCTCTACGGCCTTCCAAGGTTTTAGAATCAACATCAATTGTAATTTCTTCTTTTGAGGAAGTGCCGGTCATTGGTGAAATAACAATCCAATCACTTGCCGGATTTTGAATACGCCATGAGTCTGCATCTGTTTCGAGGGTAAAGGTAACTTGCCCGCCATTTGCCGGTATTTCAACCACTCTTTTGGATACAATTAAAGTATTTGTTTCTTCTTCTTTATCACAACTATTTATGGAAAATAATAGGGCAATGGCGATTATTGAATACTGAAACGATTTATAAAACCTCTTGAAATAAGGATAAGAAGTATACATACAAAGCTGATTTTAGATTTTTTTCATCAACAATGATAGTAAACAATTATTTATCGCTTTTTACAAAAATGACAATTCCTTTTACATAAATGGTCATGATTGATTATCACGGTATTCGGAAGGATTTATTTGCATTTCGGCTTTAAAAACCCTGTTAAAATGACTTAGACTATTGAAACCAACTTTATAGGCAATTTCACCCATATTCATGTCTGATTTGTTAAGTAATCGCTTCGCTTCATTTATTCTTAAACGATTAATATAAGTCTTAAAATTACATTGATATTTCGTACTGATAATTTCAGTAATTCTTCTTTTTGGAATGCCTGTTTCTTTGGCAATAAGCTCCAAGTTCAGCTCATTATGATGGAAATTACGATTGATATATTCAATGCAATCTCCTTCTGTTTTTTTCTCTTCTCCAACCACAACAGGGTTATAATGAATGGTAATTTCATTCTGTTTTTTCAGTTGCTTATGGGTTAACAAATAAGGTATAGTGAATGATAAAGTCAGGCAGATGAAATAAAGTGCAAAAAGCTGCATAAATAATACCCGGTTATTTCGGGTAAAAACAATGGAATATATTTTAAGTGTTTTTACGCCATCCATATCCGGAGAAAATGCCGAACCAATATTTAAATGTAGTAATTGGTTTAATTCAAGTTTTTCATGTTGTGTTGATGAGATCTGATGCATATCTTCCCACCATTCAGGAATTTTTAGTTGTTCGACTGATAAAGCATACTTTTTACGCTGGGCACTAATATCCAAATAGGAATGATAAACAGTTTCGTCCTGCACCTGATGCGATAATGTTCTTAATGGAGGTGTATACACACCCAAACCAATTCTATTGATATTTTCTCCGGCTATTTCAATCTGAATTTCATTTAAATGCGTAAAGTTCAATTTACTTTTTGGTGTGATACTTAGCCCGGCATAAGGACTTAAAAAACCTTCCTTTAATAGAAAAGAGAAATGAAGCAACGAATCACTGACTGTAAAATCAACTACTTCTGAGTTTCCTTTATTAGAATCATCAGTATAAGAAGCCAGCGAAAAATGAGAAGAATCAGGAAATAAAACCACATCTTGAATCGAAGAATAATATAGCATTGCAGCAACAAGCAGACCGGTAAGAACCAGGCTTGTTAATTTAAAAGCATTAGACTTTAAAATTTGTATGGCTGATGACTTCATTATCATTCTCAATTATTAGCAATTATAGTGAAAGCTTCTTTCTCATCAAAAAACAATACTATTAAACATTATAAATAATTCAGAGCTGTCCAAAATATTTCAATTTACTGGCGTTTCACCCAGACCCGACTTCATTTCTTGTCTTAATACAAGAAACGAAGCAAAGAAAATCAAGGCTGCACCCACTTCTCTCAAAAAACTACGGTTGTTTGTCTGAAATCGTTTAAACTCACTGCGTTCAAACAAAAACGATTTTTAACCGTCAAACCAACCTTGTTTTTTGGTTCACTGGCTGAGGCCAATCTAGAACTTGCAAAAAAATGCAAATCTTTTTTTATTTAGAACAGATGTGTAATCAATTATGCTTTCCGTTATAAATAAAACGCACTTATGTTTTCTCTCCATTTCTTTTTGCTAGTTTTAAACATACAAAACTAAAGCGCTTTACCAATTGTTATATCGGATGTATGTGAGGCTTTCATAAGCTGATTTAGACACACACATGAATGACAAAAAGCCTAAACATTTAATTATAATTAGCAGTTTTATAAACTTTTAAAGGATGCCGATATTAAAAGCATGTTGTATACTTCTCCTTTATATATTGACTTTCACGAGCAACTATGCACAAAAAAGCTACCGGGTTAAAAACATCCATATTGAAGGCAATGAAATACTAACTGATGAAAGTTTATTTAAACAGATGAATACCTTGCCGGCTAAAAAACTGGATAAATTATTATTCTGGAAAAGAAGGCAACTGTTTACCTTATCTGTATTTGATGATGATATTGAACGATTAAAAAGCTATTATTTACGTAATGGATTTGCCTCTTCCAAAATTTCTTACGCGATAGACAGTGTAAAACGAAAAGTAAACCTGCACATCAAAATAGTAGAAAGCGATTTTATTAAAATTAACCAGCTCAATTATGTTATAAGTGGTGATAGTATAGCTCAGTTTATTGTTGATTCTATCAAACCATCGCTTCCAATTAAGGAAAACAGACGCTTTAAAGATGATGATATTTTTAAAACAAAGGAATTACTCGAAAAAAGCTTTGAGAAATATGGTTACCCTTTTGCCAACATTGACTATAAAATACAATTAAACAAGGAACACACTTTATCCGATGTGGCTTACCATATCGACTCCGAAAAGAAGTACTATTTTGGAAATATAAGCATCTTGGGAGATACTTTAACTCCTCGCAAGTTTATACATAAGTATATTGCCTTTTCGTCAAACCAAACCTACAATCAGCCCAATATTGATAAAACGCAGCAGAGACTATTTGATACGGAATTATTTCATTACGTGATTATTAAATCCATAAAAGACAGTATTCAGGATAATAAAATTCCGGTAGAAATATGGCTCAAAGAACTACCTCACTGGCAATTTGAAGGAGGCGTAGGTTTTGGAACAGAAGACCGACTTCGCTTAAGTGCTCAATTAACCCGACTGAGCTTTTTTGGTGGAACCCGAAGACTTATTTTTAAAGCTAAAACATCGCACTTTGTTCCCCTTCACCTTGAATTGAAGTTTATTCAACCGGATTTATGGCTGGAAAATCTGGATATGATCGTTAAGCCTTTTTTTCTCAGGGAACGCGAACCTAGTTTTATGATTGACCGCTTTGGAGGAAGTCTGAATTTTATTTATGAATTCAACAAGCGCCTTAGTATTAACTTAGGCTATGCCGTAGAGCGAGATCAAATTCAGGAATTGAACGAACTACAACTAAACGAAGATGAACTCAACCACGAGAAATCAATCATTAGCATTGGAAGCGACTATAACACCACCAACAGTAAATTTTATCCAACAAAGGGCTATAAATTGAGCGGAAGTCTTTCCTATGCAGGCCTTGGTTTTGGTGAAGACATTCATTATTATCAAACCGTTCTGTCGTGGTATAAATATCATGAACTCAGTAAAGCCATTAGTTTAGCTTTCCGCCTAAAATCGGGCATAATGCAAGCCACTGAAAACAGTTCACAAACACCTATTGAAGAAAGGTTTTTTGCCGGCGGTGCTTCTTCGCTCAGAGGATGGAGCAGGCATAGCATTTCTCCTGTGAATGCAGATGGCTTTGCTACCGGAGGAAATACCATTCTTGAAACAAGCGCTGAAGTTCGTTTTCCGATCTATGATATTTTTGGAGGAGTGGTATTTACGGATATCGGTAATGTATGGCTGGAAACTTTTGAATATGATTTTTATAACTTACGTTATAATGCAGGTGTTGGTATTCGGGTAAAATCGCCTATTGGACCGATACGGCTCGATATGGCTTCACCAGTTATTAAAGATTCGTTTAATTTTCAGTTTTTTATTTCCATAGGACAAACATTTTAACATGGTGAAAAAAATAATACATACAACAAGCTATATACTTGGCAGTTTAACCGCCATCGTATTGCTACTTGTGCTATTGATTCACTATGGTTATTTAAATTCTTTTATTGCTCAGCTTATTTCTTCACAAGCCTCGCAACAAATAAATGGCCAACTAAAAATAGAAAAGCTGGAAGGAAGTGTATTTTCTGATTTTATGCTGGGGGATATCAGTCTGCTAAACGAAAAGGATACCTTATTTTACTGTCAGGAATTGAGTGTGGAATACCAATTGAAAGAATTGATACTGGATAAAAAACTAATCCTCAACCAAATCAACACGCAGCATATACGTTTAAATTTAATACAAGAAGAGGATTCTTCATTTAACATTTCTCATGTTTTCCAAAGTGATTCAAAAGATACTGTTTCCTCAGGAAATACTATTCCAATCCTGCTTAAGGATATTCAACTTAAGGATATTCAACTTCATGTTTCAAAACTGGATCAAAATGCAAATATCCCCAAACGACTAAAGTTTGGAGCAAAAGCAAATGGTTATTATACTGGAGATTCTGCTTTATTCTCACTTGACTCCTTGCAATTAGAAAGCCAATCCCCTCACCTATTGATTACGCAATTATCGGGAACTGTGCGTAAGGATAAAGACTTGCTAAAATGGAAGGATGTATATCTTAAACTAGAAAATACAATTGCTCAAACACAAGGATATATTGAAACAAACCAAATACAAACCTTAAATATTGAAGGCTCTATTTCGCCGCTTGACTTAAATGATGTAAAAGCATTTTTGCCCGGGATTGAATTTAATGCACAACCCAACGTTAGGCTTTCTATTTCAGGTGATTTAAAAGCGTATTTGTTTCATATGCAAATTGATGAAGCTGAACAAATGGTAGTGCTTGATGGCACCATAAAAGATATTCAAGAATCTGCAGACTATGCGCTCACTTGCCTGGTAAAAAACATAGACAATGAGCCCTGGTTAAAGAATAAAATACTCTCGGCTCCGCTTACTGGTCAATTAAACCTGAAGGGCTCAGGTTTAAACTTTAAAGAAGGGAGTTTTAATGCTTTTGGGAGTTTTAAGTTGATACGCATTGGCAATTACAGTTTTAAAAACCTGAAGATAAATAGTTCAAAACAAAACGATATTTTTCAAGGCAACTTAAGTTCACAAACATCTGTTGGAGATATTGATCTTAACTATCATATCTCGGAACTCTTTGCTCAACCTCACTACAAATTATTCACTCGTTACCAAAACCTGAACCTGCAACATATAGTTGGCATCGACTCTATTTACACCAATTTAAATGGATCACTATCCATTACAGGAACAGGAAATACATTGAAAAATATAAATACGGATATTGTTTTCAACTCAAACAATTCCACTATCTTGAATCATCCCATTGACGACTTTCTGTTTAAAGCCAATTATAATAAAGGAGACTATCAATTCAGCGACTTACAATTTGATACGCCATACTTTTACTTAAAAGCCCAGGGAAATGGGAATTTATTTTCCTCAAACAATATACATCTGGAATTTGAACCTAAGAACCTGAATCCATTACTACGAGAATTTGCTCTTTCGAGTTTGAGTGTTCAGGGAAATGCTTTGGTAGATTTATTCGGTTCGCTTGATTCGCTAAAAAGTACTGCGAAATTGCATTTCAACAATATCAATTACGATTCCATCTATATTGGAAACATAAACGCAGATCTTGTATTACAAAAAAGTAAATCACAATATAATGGAGAGGTTGATTTACAAGCACAAAACATCAGCTATCAAAGCTATGATTTAAATGCTCTGGATATAACAAGCCATTTTAGCCATAAGTTAATAAACTCCCGTATTCAACTTCAGGTGAACGACTCATTAAGTACAATTCTAAAAACACAAATTGAAGGTTTTACAGATCCGCTGGTTCGTATTCATCAGCTCGATATTCATCACAAACAATCGCATTGGTCAACTAAAAGTGATTCTGCTTATGTCGCTTTAAAAAAGAACCAGATATTTATTAAGTATTTTAATCTGGAAAGTGAAAATCAAAAGATCGATATTCATGGCTTATATTCTTTTGATGGCGATGAAAATATTAAGCTTAGTATTGAGAACCTTCAACTGCAGGATCTTCCATTGAGAAAGTACATTCCTTATTCCATTTCGGGAAAACTAAACACTTCCCTTGAATTAAAAGGAACTGCCCAACACCCCGTAATTAGTAACAGCACCAACATCGAAAAGCTCGACATTAATAATTATCAGATCAATAAACTGGAATCGCATGTCAACTATTCGAATAATTTACTAAGCCTGACCAGCAATGTGTTTTCTTTAATAGAACAACCCATAAACATCAACTTACTGCTTCCAATACAAATCTCATTCATAGACAGTACCTATTTATTCCAGGATAGTCAGGCATTCTCAGCTTCTTTAAAACTGGATAGTCTCAATCTAAAGCGCTTAAGCAGTTTATATCCCATAAGTGACATTGGTATTAGTGGTGTTGTTTCTGCAGATATGGTTTTAAGTAACACGATTCAAAAGCCATTTGTGAACGGTAAATTAGGTTTAAGCAATGGAACACTTTCTTATATCCCATTTGGAGCCAACTACAGGAACATTCAACTCCATGCAGCAATAAGCAACAACCTTGTTTCTCTTCAGAATTTTAGTGCGCAAACGCAGAAAAAAGGAGTGCTTTCTATGAAAGGACAGTTAAACCTAAATTCTGATTCCTTACTGAATTCGGAAGACTTTAACTTTAGTTTAGATGCCAGCAATTTTCAGGCACTAAAATCAGATAAAGCAGATCTTAATTTAAATGCCGATGTTCATATTACCGGCATCAATAATAAACCCCATCTAAAAGGTGAGCTTATCGTAAATCGTTCCCGTATCAATGCCGATTATTTTAACACCTTTCTTTCTCAAAAAATAGATGATCCCAACCCACCATTGTTAGAAGAAATTCTGCAAAAAGAAACAATACATACCATAAAAATGGATACTGTCCGAGGGGAATCTCCCATGCTTTCTTCCTTGCTATACAAAAACCTTGGTGCCGAGCTAACTCTAAAAATACCAAGCAATACCTGGATTAGAGGAAAGGACATGAATTTTGAACTCAACGGCTCGTTATTAGCTATTAAAAATGGCGACAACATTGACCTGTTTGGGAATTTAAAAGTAAGAAAGGGTTTTTATAAATTATATGGTAAGTACTTTAGCATTAAAAATGGGGAACTGAACTTTACCGGAGGAACAGAGATAAATCCATACCTTGATTTTACCGTCGCTTATAAGTTTAATGATATAGAAAAAGAGCTTAGGGTATTACAGATTCAAATTACTGAGAGAATGCATCAGCCCCAAATGACTTTTCAATTAGATGAGGAAGAAATCAGCGAAAAAGATGCCATTGCCTACATTGTTTTTGGCAAAAGCGCCAATCAGCTTAGTGACAGTCAAAAGAGTAAGGTTTTTAACAGCGAAGAATTTGCCTTAAATATGACCTTAAATCAATTATCATCTATTGTTAGAGAATCCCTAATAAAATCAACAGGCTTGGATGTAGTGGAAATTAGTGGTGAAGATAAGTGGAAGTCTAGCAGCGTAACCATTGGTAAATATATCACCAACAAGTTCTATTTAAGCTACGAAAAATCTTACGTGTTCGATAAAAAAACAAAAGCGGTCAATACTGAAAAGATGATGCTGGAATATCAAATTATCAGAAACCTGATTTTAAAAGCAACCAACCAAAATAGTAATTCGGGATTTGATTTAATGATAAAAAAGAATTGGAAATAGCTTGTTAAATTTATTGATTTATTCCAGCCGAATAACAATGAGATATTAGAAGAATTGTTTGACTATTATTTACAAATAAAACATAATAAGTTCTTTAATTTTTCCAAAATAAAACACCTCATTATAATCACATTATTGCTCTTTCAGCCCACCCACCACCATCTCTTTATGTTATTTTTTCGAAATCAACTAGCTAACTTAACCCACAAAAAACCCGCCACTACCCTAACATACAAACACTTACAACCACTTCCCTCACTACGCTACATTTGCACATATATTGGATTATACATCTATTTTGAATAAATTGAGATTTTAACACCATTTACCTAACCTTTTTTATTTTGGTTAAATTTGGCTTTTGTTTATGAATATTGTGATGAAGACTCTCCAAACATTGGTTGTTTTGTCGACCATATTTTTTTGCAATGCTTATGCAGAAAAGATAGAAAAATTGGGATTAGAAAATGGCTTATCTAATAAATACATTCTTGATATTACTCAGGATAAAAATGGTATTTTTTGGATAGCAACACGATTTGGCTTAAACCGTTATGATGGAAATGAGTTTAAGAAATACTTTTCTTCCGATGTAAATGGCTTAAATGCAGATGAAATAAATGCAGTTTTTACAGATACTATTAACAACAAATTATGGATCGCTACTGCAAGAAAAGGAGTTAGTGTTCTTGATTGTGAAACAAACACATTTAAGTCATATCAATTTGACCCTAACAATCAAAGATCAATAATAAACGACGGAATTACAGATATCACCAATGATGCAAGTGGAAATATATGGGTAGCGTCATACAATAACGGTATTGATCTATTCGATGAAGAAAACCAGGAATTTATTCACTACAACACCGCAAATGTAGAAGGTTTACCCAGTAATATGGTTTGGAATATTGTAGCTGATGATAGTGACAATATATATATAGCTCACGTAGACAAAGGTTTTAGTATTCTCTCGTGGAAAAATAGAAAAGCGACTAACTACCAACATGACCCCAATAATCCCAAATCATTACCAAACAATCATGTCAAATCAATCTTTATCGATTCATATAAAAACATCTGGGTTGGGACTGAAAATGGACTTGCCTTATTCAACCCTATTGATGAATCCTTTACTGTGTTTAAAAATGTACACAATAATATCAATTCTATATCAGATAGCTTTATTGCTTCCATCTCAGAAACTAAAGATCAAAAATTAATAATTGGTACAGCCTTAAACGGTATTAATTTTCTAGATTTAAAACAAGACTTCAATACAAATTCACCAAATCAGGTAAAATTTAGCAGGATTGAAGCAGGTAGTTTAGACACTCAGTTATCTAATGCATATGTTAAGACAATATATACTGATACGTATGGAAATATCTGGCTTGGAACTTTTGGTGGTGGCCTAAATTTTATACCTAGCAAAGAGAAACTTTTTAAATCTTATATTTATAATCCTCTTAAAGAAAAAAACAATACAATATCTCATAATGCAATTAAAGCTCTTACCATTGATGATGATCATAAGCTTTGGCTAGCATCTGATGGAGGAGCCATTGATATCATATCAAATCATAAAAGAATAAAACAACTAAATTCAGAAAACAGTCCATTTTCCAGTAACAATACATACTCCATCTTTAAAGATTCTAAGGGGATTATATGGATCGGTTTTTTTGACGGTAATATATACCGTTATAATCCGCGTTCTAAATCAATTCAAGCATTTAAGGAGTTTAACACAAATGGTGTTAATATCAACCGCTTTTTTGAAGACAAGGATAAAAACATATGGATTGGTACTATCCATGGTTTACACTGCTACAATCTCGAAACTGAAAAAAAATCATCATACTACTACGATAATTCAAGTTTACAAGATGATATGGTTCTTAGCATATCAGAGGATACATATGGTCATTTATGGGTAGGAACCTATACTGGACAAATCATCATTTTTAATGATAAGATGGAAAGGTTAAAAGTATTTTATACCAGGGATAATTTATATGGAGTTCATCAGTTATATCTGGATAGTAAAGGACATATGTGGGCTGCCACCGGAAAAAAATTATACGTTTACACCAACTGGGAAAAAGAAGAATTCAGAACTTTTGGTATTGAAGATGGACTTGAAGAAGATTACATTTCTGCAGTTATTGAAGGAAAAGATAATGAAATGTGGTGTAGTACCAATAAAGGGATTAGTTGTATTAATCTAAATAACGGAAGTGTTCAAAATTTTAATCAATACGACGGAATTCCGGTTGGCCATTTTATGATTGGAGCTGTAACTAAATCTAGTAATAATACTATTTATTTTGGATCAGATAATGGCGTTTGTTATTTCAATGCTAATCATGAAAACAGTACAGAACAAACACCTTCTCCATACATTACCAATATTTCTGTATTGAAAAGAGGAGAAAACTATCATGGAGAAATGATTGATTTACCATTAATAAAAGAAATCAATTTAAATTATAGTCAGAATACTTTTTCTCTTGATTATAATGTATTGGATATGTCTTATAAAAACCAAGTTGAATTCAGTTATTCACTAGAAGGTTTAGACAACATATGGTATAACGCAAAAAACTCTAATACCGTCACATTCCGAAATGTACCTCATGGAGAATATGTTTTCCATGTAAGATCCCGAAATAAAAATTAATCCGATTCTTATAAGATTACATCACTACCTATAACCATACAAGCCCCTTATTGGTTAACCTGGTGGGCTAAAATACTCTATGCTTTATTTGCAGCCACCATTGCTATTTTGGCATATAGGATTCACATGAATAAAATTAAATTAAGAAACGAACTTTATTTGGCCAAACAAAAACATTTACAAGAAGAGGAGTTAAACGAAGAACGCCTGTATTTTTATACTAATATAACACATGAATTACGTACTCCACTAACCCTTATTCTTGGTCCATTGGAAGATCTTTTAAGAGATAATGAACTAATGGATAAGTTTAAACAGAAGATTTCTACCATACATAATAGTGGCGAACGATTATTAAACCTGGTTAACCAATTATTAGAATTCAGGAAAACAGAAACCTTCAATAGAAAGCTGAGCGTTCAAAAAGCAGATCTTTCATTATTAATTTCTGAAACAACCTTAAAATTTGCAGAGCTTAACCGTAATAATGAGCTAACAATTAAGTCGGAAATAAAAGAAAATAACTATGACCTTTATTTCGATCCTGAAATCATTACTATTACCCTGGATAACCTGATATCAAACGCCATTAAACATACCTCAAAAGGAACAATTACAGTAAAACTTGAAAAAACTCGTGAAGCAGATAAAGATTATGTATTAATTAAAGTAATGGATACGGGAGATGGTATTGATTCCGAATCTTTATCGCATATATTCGATCGTTACTATAAGGTAAAAGATAAAGAGCATATTACAGGTTTCGGGATTGGTTTATCGCTTGTAAAAAGCTTAATTAATCTTCACGAAGGTGAAATATATGTAGAAAGCACTCCAAATAAAGGCTCTGAATTCTGCATTAAGCTTAAAGATAATTACAATTATTCCAATGCCTTATATAAGAATGCTGATATCAATCGCGACTTGGATAATGAAGGTGTTAATGTAAATGGTATTATGCTGATTGTTGAAGATAACACAGAGATTCAACAATATATTAAAGACACCTTTAAAAGCAACTTTGAAATTGTACTTGCAAATAATGGCCAAGAAGGTAAACAAAAAGCTTTTGAGGTTATACCAGATATTATTATTAGTGATATCATGATGCCGGTTATGGATGGTATTGAACTTTGCAAAATACTAAAAAATGATATTCGAACCAGTCACATTCCTATTGTGTTGTTAACGGCAAAAGATACCATAGAAGATAAAGCCGAAGGTTATCAGTCCGGAGTCGATTCGTATATAACCAAACCTTTTAGTGGGAATCTTATAAAATCCAGAATCATCAATATATTGGAATCAAGGAAAAAGTTAGCCTCCTTTTATAAAGGTAATATTTCAACAAAGGAAAGCAATACACCATCTTATCCTTTTGGTGATATAGATAACGAGTTTATTACAAAAATAACCGAATATGTAGAGGAACGCATTTCTGATGATAACATTAATGTAGTACATATGGCTGAAGCTTTCCATATGAGTCAATCAACCTTGTACAGAAAAGTAAAATCACTGGTTGGCTTAACAACAACAGAATTCATTAGAACACTAAGAATTCATAAGGCTCAACAATTACTACTTAATTCCGACTATAACATTTCAGAAGTAATGTATATGGTGGGTATCAGTAGCCCTACTTATTTTAGAAAACGATTTAAAGAAGTTTATGGCTTAACACCTACCGAATACAAGAAAAGAAACTCTAAAAATCATCTATCTAATTGAAATACATAACTTTCTTAAACCCGGATTGTGTATTTAAGATTCATCATGAGTTTTGAAAATGCAATAAAACAAGAGCTTTCTGAAACGAGGTATAGCACCGCTATGGTGAGTTGAAGGAAGTTAATGAAATGACTTGTTTTGAAGCAGTTTTAGTATATAATAAACTTTTTAATGAATATTACGAGTAAAATAATACTCCTTATTAAAAAAAAGCTTGCCTCTTTGTTAAGAGGTAAGCTTTTTTTTAAAATCATTTCTTGCAGGTATTTATTCAATCACAAGCTTTTGAGATATCACTTCGTTATTCTTAACTACTTTTAGAAGATATATACCGGATGATAATTCATGAACATCGACTAATTCATTTCTGTCATTCAATACAGCTTGCTTAAGCAACTGTCCTCCTGAACCATAAATAAACAATGTTGCATCTTCAAATTGATCAGGAATCACCACATTTATCTGTTCTGTTGCCGGATTAGGATATACGATTAACTTCTTACTCACCGCATCATAAGTAGGTTTAACACTTGTAGAACCTTCCACTATGCTAAACTCGGTAATACTTGCCCAGTCTCCGGTATAACCAGAAGCTCCTGTAACCGTAATTCTAACGTATCGGGCACTTACTGATTCAAAATCGTCTGAAATTGGTTGAGATGTACTTGTATTACTACTTCTGTCAACAACATATGGGTCAGAGAAATAAACTGTCTCATCCAATTCAATGGTGTATTGGTAAGCTCTGTTCTCATAAGTAGATATTCTGGTACCAACAATTGATTTATTTTCACCATAATCAATGACTACTGTCTGTGGAAATGCATAAGCCGACCAGCGGGTTAATGTTGTTCCATCCAGAATATTATCTGCCTCATTGCCTTCCTGCTCATCTGTAGCACTGATAATTACCGGATAACTTTCTTCGTTTAAACTACAACTAGCTACTCTTGTTTCTGATAATTCAATGAAATCAATATTCGCCAAACCTGTTGATGTAGCTGCCTCAATTCGTAAATCAGCAATTCCAGTTCCTGTATAAACCGTTACCGGAAGTAAGGCATAGTTGTTCAAGCTACCCGTAGAAGGGAACTCAACATCACTGGCAACCTCAACACCATTAATTAAAACATTAGCGAATTGATTACCGTTTGATGCATATTGGATTGAAATGGTTTTATAACCTTCCGATTTAAAAATGACTTTATAATCAATACCACTGCCTGCTTCTTCTGGTGAATTTACATAACCAGAGCCTGTGTAAGCATACGCTGTTTCAATAGTTCCATCCATACTACAAAATCCGGTAGCATTTTCCTGAATAGTGGCAGCTTCCATATCATTATAATAATCGGCAGAGAATGCCATATCAGAATCAAAACTTTGATAAAACTCACCAGCTGGATACAAAGAACCGTTTCCTGAGTTGGTCATTCTAAGCGTTTCGTTACAACCATCCCAAACAAAATAACGCTCCACAAACGAAGTAGTATCCAGCATCTGAACAAAAGACTCAATTACATCACCATTTGTCTCAGCAGTTGGAACATTACCACTATAAGTCCAGTTACAACCATTATTAAACTCTGTAATCCAAAGAGGACGACCCGTTCTATCATGAACATCTTTAAGCGTATTATATAATCCTTGCGCCGTATATCCTGCTCTGTAAAAGTGCCATGCCACAAAGTCGATACGATGTCCTTGGGCTTCTACTTCATCCATAAATTCATACAACCAGCTTAGGTTACCATCTGTACAAGCAGGTGTACCTACACGCAATCCAGAAGCTAACATACCAGGATATAAAGCAATTGCATCTGCCATAGGTGTATAACCGCCGTCAGCTGTATTTCCTGGTTCATTTAAGAATAAGGCATGCGTACTATTCCATTTATCATTAAAATTAGAAAGTCCATTCCAGTATTGTCCATATCTCATCGGAACGTATTCATAGTCAAGTGAAGAATAGGCTACGTTGTTGTAATCGTAAAAAGAACCACAAGTAAATCGTTCTGTATCTTCAATACTACCTCTCCAACCTTTTTTGCTTGTCCATCTCCATTGACGCACCACAACTAATGATACCGTATTACTTAAGCCTTCCGGCATTAAATCGATAATTACATCGTTTTTATCAGCAATATAAACCCTACTTGTACCTGTTCCATCTTCGTTACTGGCTAAAGTAGCCATATAACCTTTCTTAAGTACAAAGGACTCAATATTGTCGTTCATTGTTCCAAGCTGCGCTGTTTTATAGAACTGATTAATCTGTAATTCCTTAGCTGTTCCTCCTCGACTAATATCGCTATAAGCAGTAAGTGCTGCATATGCTGACGAATGAGGAATAACCATAGCACCTTTTAAATAAGGCGAAATTCTAATGTTGCTTCCCCAATCCATCAGTTCACCATTTACATAAAACTCAAGAGTTTGAGATGCTACCACTTCTGAAGGTCTCATATTTGGAAAGTAAACCCAGGCATCGGTAGATACAAAATTAATAGCACTTCGACTTGTCGGAGCTGCATCAATGGAAATGGTTAACTGACCTATTCCACTTAATTCAAGCATTGTATTTTCGAATGTACTTAGCGTAGCTGTATAATTTTCCTGAACTGTAAGTTGATCATATGTAAAAGCTACTGTATATGTTTCCTGATCACCATTACCTGCTGTTACAATAATTTCAGTAGTTCCAGGCACTGCATCTGCTTTAGTAACACTTACACTTGCATAAGAACTTGTAGCTACACCTGTTACTGTAGGAACTTCGGAAGGTGTTCCTGTTGCATTATAAGTATGATATTCATAGGCATAAGTTTCGGATACAAACCCTCTGATCGTTAAATCATCTACCTGAAGATCAGATAAGCTAGTATTCATATTCTTAGCAAGCTCTGCTCTTAAAGTATTTACCTGCGTATTTAATGCTGCCACTAAAACCGATGCATTCTCCTCTGTCAGATCTGTGCTTAATAGTGTATTTACTTCAGTAAGATCATAAGATGAAGGAAAATCTGAAGAATCGGTTAACGCTGTAATTTCGTCTTTTATTAAACTAACGATTGGCGCTGTTTCGCCATAATAGTACAATTCAAAATTATCAGCACTAGACCATCCACAGTCACCTTCGAAATAAACGCCCATTGTGATCGTTTCCTCCGAACCAGAAAGCGCAATAAATGGCAACTCGTATTGGTTAAACCCATAATTAAGCGCACCACCTGTATCCCCAATTCTTTCCACCTCAATACTGCTTCTATTAGATGAACCAAAAACACTTCCGGCTTCTGCACTTAAAAACATTTGAGGTCCATCCTCCACACGTCCGCGTGCTATTGCTCTCACTTGATAAACACCTGCCGGCATTCCACTTATGGTTTGATAAGCAACTGTAGCTGCATCCGGATCTCCATCTAATACATTATTTGGACTTGGAGCTCCACTAAACACGGCATTTGCGCCTGCATAAATACCTAATGTAGTTGTCCAGCCTTCTGTGCTTCCTCCATTCAACTCAAAATCGGGATTATATATTTTCTGACTGGCATCCACAGGACTTTCATAAGTAGCTGTGCTTAGCACATATGCAAAAACAGCTTTATCTACATTTTCCATAGCTAATGATAATGCATCTTCGGCAGCAATAATTTCCTCATCGGAGGCTGCTTCATTATCATAAACAGTCTGCGCGTTTGTAATGGCTGTTTCCAAATCAGTATAAACAGTAGATGACTCAGCAACGCTTTCCTGATTGTTAAACATTTCAGTTGCATCACTAATGATTTGTTGCAGGTTAGTTTTATCTCCTTCTATTTTTAGTATCTGGATATAATCGAAGAATAATTTAGTATTTGAACCTGAACCAGAATTAAAAGCTTGCATACCTACCTGAATAGAACCAGTAGTTTCTTCTGCCAAGGTTATTTCGATAGTATCTGCAATCCATGTATTTAAGCTTGATACCGATGTTAAGTCAGACATCACAGCATCTCCACTAGCCGGTATCCATCCTGTTAAATTACTACTAATGGAGTTAACATCCACAAAACTAGCAACCGATACAATAGCATATTTACCTATAGGCAAAGTAATACTTTGCGTATAATAAATACTACCACTCCAACCTACAGTAAAACCAATTGCTCCTTGTCCGGAACCACTTTCACCATTATATCCTGATGAAGGCATTGAGATGGTATTAAATGTTCCGTTCCAACCATATTCAAAAGTTCCGGCAGCACTCCATGCCGCATTGCCTCCAATGGTCCATCCATTTACAGTACTCATATTACCAGGATCGGCTGTAGCTACAGCATCAGTTCCTCCTGTTGTATAATTACAGTTGGTATTAAACCCTGCATTGGTAAGGTATGTGTCGGTTACGTCTGTATAGGTTTGCGCCAATGTTAGATTAGAAATGAGTATTCCAATAACTAACATTAACCACCCACTCTTGGTTTTTAATGAATTCATTGCCATAAATTAATTCTGCTTATTACTAATTAAGATTATTTCAATCTCAACAAATTTGATAAAATCAACAATAATAATTTATCAGATAATCAATGAATCCTTGTGATTATTGTAAGCAATTAATACAAAATCACAAAAAAGTAATACGTTTTAGATAGAAACGATATCGAATTATAAAACAGTTATAATTTTTGGAGTATAGCAGCAAAACCTCCTCCTTTTGCCATCTTAATATGAATACTGTCCTTATGTGTTAGTACCTTTTCTTGTCTTACAGCATTAGCAGGAACTTCATTAGCATCCGGAGCATCTTCAAAAGAAATTACCTTGTATTCTCCCTCATCTAAAAAGGACAATTCAATTTCCAGCTCACGCTCATCTGCATCTGTCATGCTGCCTATAAACCAATTATCACCCGATTTACGAGCCATGGTAATATAGTTTCCTACCGAAGCATGTAATACCTTGCTTTCATCCCATGTAGTGGGTACTTCTTTTAAAAACTCCAAACCAATACCGGTATGATAATTATCGGGCGAATCGCAAAAAACAGTAAAGGCACTTTCGTAAACCACAGGCATAGCCAACTGGTGACAGCGGGTAGACATAACTTTAGGACAATGATCCTCTGCCTTATCTTCGGTAACAAACTCGTCCGGTCTTACATTTTGAAAAGCTACCGGGGTATAATCCATCTCACCTAATAAACCACGGGTAAATGGCAAAGTAACATTATGCTCGGGAGTTACCTGATTACCCCATTTGGTATGCTCGTTGCCCATAACGCCCTCACGCGTCATTAAATTAGGATATGTTCTACTCACACCTGTTGGTTTATAGGCTCCATGAAAATCCACCACCAATTTATGCTGCGCTGCTTTTTTAACGACTGTATGATAAAAATTGACGATCTCCTGATCCTGCCTGTCCATAAAGTCAATTTTAATTCCGGACACTCCCCATTTTTCATATAAGGCCATGGCCTCATCCATTTGTTTATTTAAATGCTCCCAGTGCGCCCATAGAATTATTTTAACTCCTTTTGCATTTGCATATTGAACAAGTGATTCAATGTCAATCCCATCGATACAGGTAGTAATATCAACATCCGGATTAGCTCCACCTTCGGCAAACGGTTCGCCATACCATTGCCAATCCACAATTTGATTCGCCCAGCCCATCTCTGCAGCAAAATCAATATAATATTTCATGGTTTCCTGATTGGGACCTAATTCAAAGTCAGCACTTGGGGCATATTTATTACTCCACCACCAGTCCCAGGCCGAGGCTCCCGGTTGAATCCACGAAACATTGTCAAGAGCAAGCGGATCATTCAGGTTGGCAATAATGTCCGACTCAATTAAACCTCCGGCTTCTTTTGCCAACATAATCACTCGCCATGGTGACACATTGGGGGTTGCTCTTTTCACCAGCTTGGTAGAATCTTTAGGATAATGAGCTAACTCTGTAACCATTGTATTTGGAGTACGCGTATCCTTTCTTAAAAAAGCACCCGCCCAATCAGTTAAATTAGCCTCTGTAACAACAGCATAGCCTTTTTTATCTAATTGAACCAACAATGGCATACCTATTAACTGATCCGATTGTATATCTGAAAGTGGCACATTTAAAAAGGGCTGTTCCTGTGGTGATACCATATTTTTGTAATCAGCTCTCCAAACCGGGTAATCCTTAGCAAATACAAATTGCATTTGCTCTTTTGCTAAATCTATAGAATCAAGACCATTCTGTTTAGGAAAGCCATATCGAACACCTACACCATCGTCGTAGGCACGAACATATAAATCCATATAAATTCCATGGTCAAGTTCCTCCAGTATTAAATGCAGCTCATTA
Source organism: uncultured Saccharicrinis sp. (assembly GCA_963677245.1). Lineage (GTDB taxonomy): Bacteria > Bacteroidota > Bacteroidia > Bacteroidales > Marinilabiliaceae > Saccharicrinis. The sequence goes on along the minus strand of OY781921.1, from coordinate 5,715,284 downwards.
TAATGATTGCTTACCTTTTTTCGTTTTCCCCAGACGCGCTCCCATTTATTATGCACATTTCGCTTGGTAATATCTACTATTTCAAAATTATCCAGTTCCCCAATATCTTTTAATGCAATATGTATATCGGATTGTTTAAGTATAGTATCATGTTCCAACAATAAGGCATAGGATAATCCTTCATTCAAATCAATAACTGTTTCAACACTTTCGCCTGGAGACAGGATATACGCTCTTTTCGATTGACCACAAGAAGTCAATACCAATACTGATAGCAGGAATAAGTAGACAATTTTCATTTATACTTAGATTTTGATTTTTAATTGGCTATATACATTATATAGCCTAGCCGGGGATTAAAAATACAAAAGAAAATGATATTGAAACCTGATATATTTGTGATTATTTATGATAAAGTGATTTATTTTTATCTTTCTTGCACCACTATTTTAGCTTATTCATTACTTAATCAGGGTTTTAATAGAAAATATCACACAAATTATACTGCACATATAGTTAACATGCTTTACATATTTTCATTTTACATGTCGGCTGAATTACTATAATACCAACATAGGTAATTCCGGTTCTTTAAAACCATATTGACGATATAGATGAATTCCTTTTTCAGAAGCATGCAGATAGATTTTACCTAAACCATCATCCTTACCTCTTTTTACCAGCCGGTCAAGTATCTCTTTTGCAATGCCATTTTTTCTATATTCCGGTAATGTATACATGCTTAAGATATATCCCTCAAGACCGTTGATTAAGTTAAAATTACCCGGTATTTGTTGTATGACCATACCTCCAAAACCTACTGGTTGGTTATGGTACTCTGCAACAATCCCCACAAATGTTTTACTTTTAAATGAATAATTAAAATATTCTTTTAAACTCTCTCTTAATTCTTGTTCAGATTTTGGCAACTGTTCTCCCTGCAATTCTTTTAAAAACATAACGCGATAATCGATGAGTAATGATATTTCATTCTCTTGCAGTTCCCTGTAGCTTAGTTCGTTTATTTTAATCATATGCTTAGTTGATTTGTTCAAACAATAATAGTTTAAAGGCTATAAATATAAACCTCAATCTTATAGCAACAATATTTTTCTATTGTGAACCGCTAATATTTCTATATCCTGAACCTTGGGGAACAAATTCAACTGAATGAATGTGTCCATCCTGAACCTTGGGGAACTCGTTTAGCCGAAAGAATGAGTCCATCCTAAACCTTGGGAAACTCGTTCAACCGAATGAATGAGTCCATCCAGAACCTTGGGGAACTCGTTCAGCCGAATGAATGTGTCCATCCAGAACCTCGGGGAACTCGTTCAACCGAATGAATGAGTCCATCCAGAACCTTGGGGAACTCGTTCAGCCAAATGAACGTTTTCATCCAAACTTTGGGAAACTCGTTCAGCCGAAAGAATGAGTCTATCCTAAACCTTGAGGTACTCGTTTAGCCGAAAGAATGAGTCCATCTAAACCTTGTGATACTCGTTCAACCGAATGAATGAGTCCATCCTAAACCTTGGGGAACTCGTTTAGCCGAATGAATGAGTCCATCTAAACCTTTGGAAACTCGTTTAGCCGAAAGAATGAGTCAATCCAGATCCTTGTGATACTCGTTCATCCGAATGAATGAGTCCATCTAAACCTTGGGAAACTCGTTTAGCCGAAAGAATATGTCCATCCTGAATCTTGGGGAACTCGTTCAACCGAATGAATGAGTCCATCCTAAACCTTGGGATACTCGTTCAGCCGAATGAATGAGTCTATCCAGAACCTTGGGATACTCGTTCTGCCGAAAGAATGAGTCCATCCAGAACCTTGGGAAACTCGTTTAACCATAGCATCAAACAACAATCCGGAATATACACATAAAGTATATCCCGGATTTTATTAATAAAACAGCATATTTTAACCCTGAATATGTATTAAAGATTCTTAATGAGTATTGAAAATGCAATAAAACAATAGCTTACTGAATCCAGGCATAGCACCGCTATGGTGAGTTGAAGGAAGTTAATGAAAAGACTTGTTTTGAAGCAGTTTCAATATGTAATAGACTTTTTAATGCATATTCCGGGTTTAATTGCGTACCATTACTTTCGAAGCCTTATTACCTATTAATACAATATATAATCCTTGCTTACATGGTACCAGCTCTTTTCCTTCCTGTGTTTTTTGCCAAATTAACTTACCATCTATCGATACAATTTTAACTTCGCTAATGACAGGAACATTTACTTCAATGCCACTATTTACAGCTATGGCAGTACCTTGAGAGATATCCTCTCCAGTTTCCAGTCCGGTAGTTAAAGCGCATCCGCCATATGGTTCTGCAACAATAGTCGCTTCGGCAGGAACAACAATTAAACGGTCTCCATCCCATCCTGAACCATCAGATTTAGAAATAGAGTTGGAACATTCCGCAGGCACCACTTCTCTGGAAGCTGCAGCCCAGTCGGTGGCTATTGTATAATAATAAATAGGATCTGTTCCTTCATCAAGTGATAAAGTAACCGCATATACATTCTCTGACTCCAGGGTCATTTCTGAATGAACCCAACTATTTAACTGGCCAACGATATATACGCCGGTAGCATTAGTCATATCTACTCCGGTCATGTCTACTTTAAAAGTAACATCAACCTGAGCAAATGAAATCATTGAAATGCAAAATAATGCCATGCCTAATATCATGGACTTTAATGTAGAATTTGTCTTCATTTTGTATAGAATTTAGTTAGAAAATAACATTCACCCTTAATGTATAAAGGGCTTGCCTATACAAGTTTATTGATTTACTCAGAGCTGGATTTGTTCAAATCTTACCAATATAAATGAGTTTCATACATTTTTAGTAAAGGGGAAGAAAAGGCAGGATTAACATGAATATTCATAGAATATAGTACCCTTGTTGTACTTGTTTCTATCATCCGTTTGGGTAGTTTCTGTTGTCAAGGTGAAATTAAAACAAAAATCCCTCATACCATAATAAATGGCTTGAGGGATCTTGCATACATTTCCTTATATCAATATGTCGCTAAAGCTTTTTAATTGATCTTTAATGAATTTATTATACCCAATACTAATCGACTAAGCATCATGCAAATAAATCTCATGTCTTTTGCCTATGTTCTATTGGTCTACTAATCAATATGTCATTCCCCACTTATCTGCTAATTTCTTTGCTTCCTTGCTTGTTAAAGGAATAACCGAACCATGCTTTGGCGAAGTAAAATTGGTGGTTTTCATTACTCCTTCATTAAAGTGCCCTAAATTGGTATAGTTGACAAAGTCGGTTGTTTCCACAAAGCCAAAGTTATGAGGATTGATGCTATAGATATCATACATTAACACATACTTATCTGTACCAATGCGTTTCCAAACGTTAGGCGCTTCACATCCTCCCGGTTCCTTATCAACCATTTCCGGCTCAAATTTATAGCCTTTGTTAATCGAATCGGAAAAAGCAATTTTAATACCACCCGGACTTTCCTGCGCCACATAAGTCATGCAATAGCGGCCATCAGGCATTAAATTAATATCGGCATCCAGCACCTGAACATCAGGATTTGGATATTGATATAACTGTTCCGGAAATGAAGTTAATTGTGTAAACTCATCGTTGGCATAGGCATAATACAACTTGGTTAAGCCATGACCAATTCGCATGGTAAAGTAAAGCATCATTTTTTTAGCCATTGGATCGTAAATAGTTTGAGGAGCCCAGGCACAACCTACTTCTTTTAGTTCATCAAAAGCCTCATCAAACAGTATATTCGTATGTGTCCAGTTCAACAAGTCAAATGATTTCATTAAAACAAATCCACGGTTGTTTCCCCAATCGTAAAGCTCTTGCGGTCTTTCCCAGGTAGTTGTACGGTAACCTAAATCCTTGGCAAAAAGATGAAGATCTGTCATCACCATATAAAAAGCACCGTCTGTACCTCTGGTTATATGTGGATCGCGTATTCCTTTTTGACTGGCAATAGTATCGCCTCCAATGATAGGCTTGCCATCATTTACATCAGTAAATGTATAACCATCTTTACTTAAGGCAAAATGAACACTATGAGTATCATCTTTAAAATAAGCCAATAAGTATGCTTCGTAGTTTCCCTTAATTCCTTGTTTTGTTTTTTGCTTTGGGTTGACACAAAATGTTAATGGTAACAATACCAATATGGCCAATCCCCATTGAATCGTTTTTTTCATATGTTTATATTTTCTTTCATTTGCCATATGGAACTCACAAGAAAATTTAATCATCCACTTGTGCGTAAAACTGGATAATTAAATTTTACATGGCTCGTTTCATCTTATTATAATTTGATTTTGTTTGGATTCCTATTTACTACATCATTCTTATTCTATAAGATTATATTAGAATGTATTTTCATATATCATTAGTTATACTAATTTTTCTATGGTGATCTTATTTCGTGAAGTTTTAATTATTCAGTAACTACCTTACTCATATCTGAGTTTTGAATTTTTTCCTTTTGCCAAAAATAGCTTCTGGATGACCGACCAATAATCAACAAAAATATCAAATTCGCTAACAGTGTCAAATGTAAAGTACAGGAAACCAAAATATCGATAACAATGACCACCTTAAAAGCTCTCCTTTGTTTACGGTGGATGAAAAAATTTTCCAGATAAATAATCAAGAATGGGATCCAGTAAAAAACTAAGACTCCTGTAATTATTTGATTTACATCCGAAAGTGAAGTCTCCAATCCTAATGGTTTTACAAGCCAAAGAGCCATTTGATTCATAAAACCAATATGTAAAGAGAAAGAAATAACTATAATAAGATTTAAAAGTAGAGTAACATAAACAAACAATCTTATCTTATTCAGCCAATTTAATATTTGCAGTCCGATGGGTAGATTCATTTTCCTAAAATAATAAGCAAATCTAATGAAAAAATAGGGCTCTGAAATATTTACACTATTTTTTAAATAATTAACAGGCAATACCTTACATCCCTTACCCTATCTAACATTCCACTCTCTCTAAGAAATCTAAAAGTATATATCCGCTTTTATAACATTTACATAAACAACTGACTACCAAACCCCTACTCTCCTCTGGCTTTTGTTAACATTTACTAAAATAGCCCATGAATTTTTGATACTTTTTTTCGAAATATTGAAAAGTCAAAATCTGATATATGTCATATATTTGAACTAATCATTCGATATACATCGCATAATATATGATAATATATTTATGCTCATCGAACACCAAGCAAGTACACACACCTCTTTAACCTTCGTAAGTTACACACCTTATTGCCTGACCTTTATCTATAGATAAGTGATAGAAAAACAGAAAACCCCTTATAATATCAGCTTATATCACTTATTAACTAAATTATATTTAAATGAAAAATCTACTATTTTTAATGGTTGTGTTTTTATGCACATCACCATTATTTTCGCAAACGGTTTATCAAAACTATAATGCGAATTACGCTACATTTTCGAATAAGAATGTAGAATTACAAGGTAAAGGGTTACTAACCATTACCGGTGCGGCAGATCCACTTAGCGGCAGCACCATCAACCTGAGCTCTGAAGATGCCTGGGTTTACTTCCCTAACCTGAGACCGTCAGAGGTACTTGACAACGAGCTATCTCATATTCAAATCAATGGCGCTGCAGCTGTGCATGGTAGTAATTGCCGAATTGCCATTTATACAGAAGGTGCCATGGTCATCCCTCACTCAGCTACTTTTAGTGCTTTAACTGTTTATGCTGATGATAACCTGAACGGAACATCTGCCAGTGTGCAGATAAACGCCCACCATAAAAGCGCGGAGTTGGGTACAATGGATAACAATGTTCAATCCTTTAGACTTAAAAAAGGGTACATGGCTACCTTTGCAGAAAATGAGGATGGAACAGGTGAAAGCCGTGTTTATATTGCCAGCGAAGGAGATATTGTGGTGAGTGCCATGCCATCAGGGCTTTCCAATACCGTTTCTATGATTGTGGTTAGACCATGGAATTGGGTAGCTAAAAAAAGCTGGAGAGGTGGCGTTGACGGAACTTCAGGTGCCGACAGGTTCGGTACAACATCGCGTTATGATTATAACAATGATGGTTCGTCAACCATTAACATCGAATATGTTCCTATGCGTCATAACAAATATTGGAATGGTTATGGAAACTTCTATGCCAAATATGACTGTACGCACGCTCTTCACTTTAATGAGCCGGACAACTCGGTTGATGATGGATATGCAGATGTGGCTACTGCCATTGCACAGTGGCCTGAGATGATGGCATCCGGTTTACGCGTGGGATCTCCTGCTGTTACAGACGGAGGGTTATCCTGGTTATATGATTTTATCGATCAGTGCGATGCTTTGGGATACCGTGTTGATTTTGTAGCCTGGCACTTTTACAGAGCCTTTCAATCGGCCGATCAACTTTACGATGCCTTGGCTGCCGTTCACGCACGCACCGGAAGACCTATCTGGATTACTGAAATGAATAATGGTTGTAACTGGACTTACGAAAGCTGGGTTCCAAGCCTGGAGGATAATGGTTCTAAAATACAGTCATGGATTGACAGATTGGAAACAGCACCATTTGTTGAAAGATATATGGTTTGGGATGGATGTAACGAAACGCTAAGAATGACCAATTCAAGTACTGGTGATTTATATCCTGCCGGTGAAGCTTACCAAAACAAAGTTTCTACCTTATCGTACCGTAGTGATTATTATAATGATAATTTAGGTTCGACGGATGTAGCCGGAATAGTTAAAATTAAAAACAGAAGAACAGGCATGTACCTTAACAGCGGAGGTAGCACTACAAATGGAGACCCAATTCTGCAGTATGGAACATCTTCTGATACTAATTCACAATGGGAACTGGTTCCTGTAGCAAGCTCATACGGAGCAATCTATTTTTATATTAAAAATGTGGCAACCGGTTTACTTATAGATGGCTATGGAAGAACAACAAATGGTTCAGAACTGGCTATGTATGCCAACTACAGCACAAGCGTTAACGCCCAATGGAAATTTGAGGCCTACGAAGGAAATAACTACCGCATCAAAAACAGAGGTACCGGAATGTATATTGATGGATATGGATATACTAGCGATGGAGCAGTTTGTAATCAGTACTATAATGTTGGCGATCCTAATGGTCAGTGGGAAATTATAAGTACAGATGCTGAATCAAGCCTCGAAGGCACCTATCAAATCCAGAACCGTGGCACTGGAATGTTTATTGATGGCGCTGGTGCAACTGCTAATGGCGATGCTGCCAAACAATATGCCAATACAAGCAGCTCTAATGCCAAGTGGGATATTATTGCAAGCGGCGATTACTATCAAATAAAGAACGTAGCTACCGGTATGGTTTTAGATGGTTATGGAAGAACTGCCAATGGATCAGCTGTATCGCAATATGCCAGTTATACCACACACAATAATTCTAAATGGGAACTTATACCTGGTATTGGATCTGATGGTATTACTTATTATTACATTCAAAATGTTGGAACTGGTTTAAAGATTGATGGCTATGGTCGCACTACCGATGGTGATGAATTAGCTCAGTACAGCAATACAACTACACATGTAAATTCTCAATGGAAGTTGGTTCAAACCCTTAAATCAGCTCAACTGGATACAGAATCTAACGAAAGCGTAAGCAACTTAAAACTATATCCTAATCCGGCACTAACCGAATTAAATATTGAACTGGGTAATGTCTACGAAACATGTAAGGTAACTATTTATAACTCTTCTGGTCAGGTTGTTTTATCAGCACCAAATTGTACTGGTAAGTTAGACGTTAGCAATCTACAAGCTGATATTTATATTATTAAAGTATTAACTGATACACAAACTATCGTAAGTAAGTTTGCTAAAAAATAAGATATAATCTATTTAGATAAATCAAGGGGAGCGAGAGATATTCGTTCCCCTTTTTTATTGCCATTTTATAAGCTTTAACCCTAATTATATGCGCTAGAACTTCGTTCTGGCATTAAAATGGTAATTAAACAAGATTTTTCAGAAATCAGGCATAGTATCGTTCTGAGGAGTTGAAGTAAAGTTATGAAGAGACTTGTTCTAGAGTAATTTTTATGAGATTTTATAATACATATTACAGTTTTATTAGGTCTCAAATGCAAATTTTTGTTTAAAATTAATAAATATATCTAAACAACAACACCTATTAATACGCTGAATTTCATAATAAATAAACTTAAAACACGAATATTCGAATATTATATACGTTTATTTCACTCTTTACACACTATCTCAATTCATTCATTTCAATCCCCCATAAGTCATATATAACATTTTAAGCAGATCCATACAGTTTACAATTCGTCAATACACATCCATCTAACCTCTTATTATCTGCACATTAAGACATCTCATTTTAGTAATAAACACACAGTGAAATAGTTTATATATATTTTCAATTTAATGATATATAAACTCACACTGCTCCTATACATTTGTTTTGAATTATTTAACAATTGATTTATATAATTAACAACCATACACACTAATTCTTTATTAAATCTAAATGATTTAAACTATAAGTTATAAAGATAACAAACCCTCTCCTATCTAAAGTTTACTACCAACCATACTACTATGCTATAGTTTAAAAGAAAAGCATATTTGGAGATTAATGCTTCTATTTATTAATAATTAAATTTTATATGTATGAAAAATCTACTACTCTTAATGATGTTGTTTATCACTACTTCATCATTATTCTCACAAACTACTTACACTAATTACAATGCCAATTATTCCACATTCACAAACCAGAATGTTGAATTACAAGGTAAAGGAATGCTTACTATTACCGGTACAGGAAACCCATTAAGTGGCAGTAATGTAAACCTTACGTCGGAAGATGCTTGGATCTATTTCCCTAATTTACGCCCATCGGAAGTAATCGCTAATGTACTTCCTAATATTAAAGTATATGGTGCAGCTGCTACAAATGGTGCTAACATTAGAGTGGCCATTTATTTACAAGGAGCCATGGTTATGCCACACGCATCTAACTATCAGGCATTAACTATTTATGCTGATGATTACCTTAACGGAACATCAAGCAGCCTAAGTACAAGTGCACATTACTTAAGTGCTAACCTAGGTTCAATGGACAACAACATTCAATCGTTTCGTTTGAAAAAAGGTTACATGGCTACCTTTGCAGAAAACGACAATGGTACCGGAGCTAGCCGTGTTTATATTGCCAGCGAAGGTGACGTGGTGGTAAATGCAATGCCATCCGAACTTTCCAACAATGTTTCTATGATTGCTGTACGACCATGGAACTGGGTGGCTAAAAAGAGCTGGAGAGGCGGTACTGAAGGAACTTCAGGTGCTGATAGATTTGGTACTACATCTCGTTATGATTATAATAATGATGGCTGGTCTACTGAAAATGTTGAATATGTTCCAATGCGTCATAACAAATGGTGGAATGGTTACGAGAACTTTTACAATAAATACTCGAGTACGCATGCGCTACATTTTAATGAACCAGATAATGGTGTAGATGATGGTTATTCTGATGTATCAACTGCTATTTATCAATGGCCTGAAATGATGGCTTCTGGGTTACGCGTTGGATCTCCTGCTGTTACAGATGGAGGGTTAGGTTGGTTATATGATTTCATGAATCAATGTGAAGCATTAGACTATCGTGTTGATTTTATTGCATGGCACTTTTATAGAGCTTTCCAATCAGCTGAACAGATGTATAACTCTCTTTTAGAGATTCACCAAGCTACCGGTAGACCAATCTGGATTACAGAGTTCAACAATGGTTGTAACTGGACTTATGAAAATTGGGTTCCAAGCATTGAAGAAAATGGTGCTCGAATTCAAGAATGGATTGACATGTTGGAAAATGCGCCATTTGTTGAGAGATATATGGTATGGGATGGTTGTAACGAAACCTTAAGAATGACCAACTCTGCAAACGGAGATTTATATCCTGCGGGAGCTAATTATCTGAACAAAGTATCTACAATGGCTTATACTGATGATTACTATACCAACGATATGGGTTCATCTGTTGTTGCCGGAACTGTTCAGCTTAAAAACAGAGGAACAGGTATGATCCTTGATAGCTGGGGTGGTGCTGCCGGAGTTGATCCTGTTAAACAACAATTAGGTTCATCTGATCATATTAATACTCAATGGGAGCTTGTTCCTGTTAACGATGCTTATGGATCTATTTTCTTTCAAATTAAAAATGCAGGAACAGGTTTAGTAATTGATGGTTGGGGACATAACGTAGATGGTTCTGATGTATTTATGCAAGACGGAACAAGTACACATCCTAATACGCATTGGAGATTTGAGTCTTTCAATGGTAACTACTATAGAATTAAAAACAGAGGAACTGGTATGTATCTTGATGGCGGAGGTGCTACTGCTATTGAGTCAACTTGTAAGCAATATGCCAATACGGTTCATGTAAATGCTCAATGGGAACTTGTTTCTACAGCTGCAGGAACTTCTGTTCCTACAACACTAGAAGGTACTTATAAAATTGAGAACGTAGCAACAGGTATGGTACTTGACGGCTATGGTTCAACTGATAATGGTTCTTTAGTGTATCAATATGCCAATTGGACTTCAAGTAATAATGCAAAATGGGATTTAATATACGACGGTGCAAATTACAAAATACAAAATGCCGCTACTACTATGGTTATAGATGGTTACGGACTGTTTGATGATGGTGCATCTGTATATCAATATGCTAACTGGACCTCAAGTAATAATGCAAAATGGCAGTTTATTCCTGTTGATGCGACTAATGGTATTTATTTCATCCAAAACGTAGGATCAGGAATGAAATTAGATGGTTTTGGCCGTACAGCCCTTGGTGATGAAGCAGCTCAATTCGCCAACTGGACTACAAGTACAAATGCTCAATGGAAACTGGTTCCTGCTTTAAAGTCGGCAACATTAGATAAGGATGAATCAGATGATTTATCAGCCTTTAAATTATATCCAAATCCTGCTTATACTGAGATAAACATTGAACTTCCTGATGGATTTGAAACTTCTAATGTTACTATATTGAATTCTTCCGGTCAAGCAGTATTATCAATACCTAACTGTACTGGAACGATAGATGTAAGCAGTTTACAAGCTGACATATACATTATTAAAATTTTAACAGAAAAGAATACGATTGTAAGCAAATTTGTTAAAAAATAAGTAACACCTAATACATAAACCTGGGGGAGCGATATATTTCGTTCCCCTTTTTCATTTTATACAAATCACACATTCTTCTCCTTTCAACAATCTAGATTCTTGTATATCATCATTTTATCTTTTAGCGAATATCTAATCCGCTATATAAAGTATGTTTTTTTCAACTTTATAGCTTTTAATCTGTCTTACTTTTTTATTTTCGTAGTTAAACAGGTAAACACAATTGGGTTATGAGAACGATTCACGAGATATTTCGCGCCAATAAAGAATGGGTAAAAGAAAAAACGGCCGAAGATAAAGACTACTTTAAAAACCTGGCTTTAGGTCAGGAACCACAATACCTTTGGATAGGATGTTCTGATAGCCGTGTTCCGGCAACCGGTATTTCACAAACTGAGCCGGGCGAAATGTTTGTACACCGTAACATTGCCAACCAGGTTATTACCAACGACTCCAATTTAATGAGTGTGATTAAATATGCCGTTGATGTATTAAAAGTGCGACACATTGTACTTTGCGGTCATTATGGTTGCGGAGGTGTAATGGCAGCAATGGATAATATTAATGACGAATACCTGGGTGACTGGCTGATGCCTTTAAAAGAAATTTATAAGCGCAATAAAGCAGAACTCAAAAACTTAGAAACAGAAGAAGAAAGAGTGAATAAGCTGTGCGAAATTAATGTGATTAGTCAGGTAGAGAAACTGGCTTCCACCTCTATTGTACAACATGCATGGGAACGGGGTCAGGAACTCATGTTACATGGATGGATATTTGAATTGGAAACCGGGTATATTAAACCCATCACTGATGTTATTTCTTCGAATGAATAAATAATAATATACAGCGCAATAAGCTTGATAAAGTGATATATAACTAAAAACCCGGAGTTTTTAGCTCCGGGAATACTATTTAAACTTTTTGAAAATACATATCCAAATTTCGTTTACTCTTATGTCTCAAGCCGACGGACTTTTACTTTCTTCCTTCAGTCGAAGAAAGTAAACAAAGAAGACCGCCGCTAACATGAAAAAGCTAAAAATCAGTTCTCTTCACTAAAAGAAAAGAACTCGTTTCACTCAAACAGCTTTTCTTTTTTAACGCTTCGTTTTCTGATTTTTTTAACGTTTTTTCATGAAGGCGTAAATAATACTCTACATTTCAGATTACTCTAAATAAGTATATCCATATAAGCCAGATCGGTAGTTTGATAAAAACTCCTTACCCTCAGTGGCCGATATTTTTCCTGACTTAATAGAAGCCGTTACCCATGTCTCCACTGTTCGTACTAATTTTTTAGGACTGTACTGCACATATTCCAGTACCTCAGCTACTGTTTCTCCATCTATAATCTGATCGATATGATAACCTTCCTTATCTACTGAAACATGAACAGCATTGGTATCGCCAAATAAATTATGCAAATCACCCAATATCTCCTGGTAAGCGCCTACCAAAAATACGCCTATGTAATATGACTCATCCTTTTTTAACTTATGAACAGGCAGGTTGCAAGATAAATCTCGTGTAGAGATAAAATTATCTATTTTACCATCCGAATCGCAAGTTATATCCTGGAAGGTTGCCAACACATCAGGTCTTTCCTTATGTCGATGAATCGGAATAATCGGGAAAATCTGATCAATTGCCCACGAATCCGGTAAAGACTGGAACAAAGAGAAATTACAGAAATACTTTTCCGACAACAACTTCGACAAAGAATGAAACTCATCCGGCACATGCTTTAAACTGGAAGTCATTTTATAAATATCCTTTGCAATACTCCAGAATAGTCTTTCAATCTGAGCGCGGCTTCTAATATCCAACATTCCCAAACTAAACCTGTCCAGCGCTTCTTCTCTTATTATCTGTGCATCGTGCCAGATTTCCAGCATACGAGATTGGTTCAAACGCTCTCTTGATTCATAAAGCTCCTTCACCAACTCATGATCACTCTCTCCTATTTCTTCCTCATTTTTCCATGCCGGTGGTGATGTAGATTCCAACACCTCAAATACCAAAACGGAATGATGCGCCGTTAACGAACGACCTGATTCTGTAATGATATTAGGATGCGGCAAATCATTTTTATTAGCAGCATCCACCATACAGTAAATGGCATCATTCACATATTCCTGAATGCTGTAGTTTACACTACTCTCGCTATTAGATGATTTTGTTCCGTCATAATCCACACCTAATCCACCGCCGATATCCACAAACTGCACATTAAATCCTTCCTTATAAAACTGTACATAGAATTGCGCAGCTTCACGTAAAGCAATCTTAATTCTGCGAATTTTAGTTACCTGGCTTCCAATATGAAAATGTACCAGCTTCAGACATTCTTTCATATCTATTTTAGCAAGATAATCCATGGCTTCAATTAACTCACTGGAAGTTAATCCAAACTTGCTGATATCTCCACCGGAACTCTCCCACTTACCACTTCCTGAGCTGGCAAGTTTTACACGAATACCAATATTAGGAATGATTTTTAATCGATTGGCAATTTTAATGATCATCTTCAGCTCATTCAGCTTTTCAACCACTAAATATATTCGTCGTCCCATTTTCTGAGCCAACAAAGCCAATTCTATATAATCCTCATCTTTATATCCATTACACACAATTAAAGAATCGTTGTTGGTACTACTGGCAATTACCGCATGTAACTCGGGCTTAGAACCTGCTTCCAAACCAATGTTAAACTTTTTACCATGCCCAACTATTTCCTTAACCACAGGCTGAATTTGGTTTACCTTAATCGGATAAACAATAAAATTCTCACCCTTATAATCGTAAGTTTCGGCAGCTACCTTAAAGCAGTTGCTCATTTTTAAAATACGATTATCTAATATATCCGGAAAACGAAGTAATACCGGAGTAGCTACATCTCTTAGTTGCAACTCATCGATTAATTCTTTTAAATCAACATTAACCGAGTCTTTATTTGGGCTTACAGTTACGTTACCCTTTTCGTTGATAGAGAAATAATTAATTCCCCAACCTTGTATATTGTAAAGCTCCGCAGAGTCTTCAATTTCCCATTTTCTCATTTTCGTTCTGAAAAAATATCTATGTAAAACAATAGGTTAAAAACGCTTCTTTTTCAGAAGCCAAAACATCGTTTAACTTAAACGCGATTTATAGTCCTGGTAAGCAAAATGCTTAATCGCTCTTAATGAACTTTCCGATGAATTAAATACATAAATGGATGGCAAACGAACCCCATTAAACATGGTATTTTTAACCATGGTATAATGTGCCATATCACCAAACACCAACTGATCACCAACATTCAGTTTAGCATCGAAACTATAATCACCTATCACATCACCAGCCAAACAAGTCAATCCTCCCAAACGATAAGTATATGCTTTTTCACCAGGCTCTCCGGCATTTTCAATATACGGACGATAAGGCATCTCCAATACATCCGGCATATGTGCCGTAGCTGATGCATCCATAATAGCTAAATCCATTCCGTTGTTAAAAACATCCATGACCGATGTTACCAATACTCCGGTATTTAAAGCAATAGCTTCTCCTGGTTCCAAATACACTTCCAGATTGTATTTTTCCTTGAAGGACTTAATGATACGAATCAAACGATTCACATCATAATCAGGACGCGTAATATGATGTCCACCTCCAAAGTTAATAAACTTAATCTGATTAAAATAAAAGCCAAACTTTTCTTCAACAACCTCGAGTGTTCTCTCGAGTGCATCACTATTTAACTCACACAGATTATGAAAATGCAATCCGGTAATTCCATCTAAATCCTCAATACCTTCTTTGAAGTTTTTTAAGGTCGTTCCTAACCTACTATTCTGACCACTAGGATCATATATTTCCGTTTCTGTTTCTGAATGCTCAGGATTTAGTCTTAAGCCAGTTTCAATGTGAGGATAAGCAGACATAAAGTCCTTATACCTTGCCCATTGACCAACTGAATTAAAAACAATATGATCGGCCAATTGCACATGTTCTTCGATATCCTCCTGAGAATAAGCAGGTGCATAACTATGCACCTCTCCTTTGAACTCTTCTCTTCCTAAACGAGCTTCGTAAATGGAACTGGCTGAAACTCCCGGCAAATATTTACGCACAAGATTTGCCATGCTCCACATGGCAAACCCTTTAAATGCTAATAATATTTTACATCCGGCCTCATCCTGAACATGTTTGAGAATTTTCAGGTTCTCTTCCAGCTTTGTTTCATTAACAATATAGCAAGGCGTTTTAAGCTGCTGCTGCTGTTCTTTTGAGAGCGCTATTCCACCGAACTGTTCCATTCTTCCACTTGCCAGGGTAAACCGTACTTATTTAAATCTTCCATAAATAAATCCGGATCTAATTGTTCCATATTGTAAACCCCGGCTTTTTTCCAGTGTCCGGTTAATATCATTTTTGCTCCGATCATTGCCGGAACCCCGGTTGTATACGATACAGCCTGCGAACCTACCTCTTTATAGGTTTCGGCATGATCACAAATATTATATATAAACTTGCGAACTTTCTTTCCGTCCTTAATACCTTCAATTACACAACCTATTGA
This sequence comes from uncultured Saccharicrinis sp., assembly GCA_963677245.1. GTDB lineage: Bacteria > Bacteroidota > Bacteroidia > Bacteroidales > Marinilabiliaceae > Saccharicrinis. Next base: position 5,699,466 of record OY781921.1, on the reverse strand, counting down.
AGTTTTTCCTGTGTAATTTTCAGCCAATGAACCCGGATCTGGTAATACACTTTTCAAAAACTCTAAAGGCACTACTTTTTGTCCTTTATACTCCACCTCATCAATACGAGTCATTCCTACATTTTGTAATACGCGTAAATGCGTTAAATACTCTTCTCCAAAAGTCATCCAGAATCGAATTCTTTTTAACCCTTTAATATTCTGACAAAGCGATTCCATTTCTTCGTGATACATCAGGTACATTTTGCGTGTACCTACACCCGGGAAATCAAAGTCCTGCTTTACAGAAAGTGGATCTGTACTTTTCCACTCTCCTTCTTCCCAATATCTACCTTTTGAGGTGATTTCACGAATATTTATTTCAGGATTAAAATTAGTGGCAAATGCCTTTCCATGATCACCTCCATTACAATCTACAATATCTACATAGTGAATCTCATCAAACAGGTGTTTTTGCGCATAAGCACAATACATATTGGTTACACCCGGATCAAATCCACTACCCAATAAAGCCATTATATCAGCATCTTTATATTTATCCTGATAGGCCCATTGCCATTTGTATTCAAATTTAGCTTCGTCCTTTGGTTCATAATTGGCGGTATCCAAATAGTCTACCTTTGTCTCCAAACAAGCATCCATAATGGCTAAATCCTGATAAGGAAGAGCTACATTAATAACCAAATCAACCTGGTATTTCTTAATTAAGGCTACTGTTTGAGATACATCATCAGCATCTAAAGCTTCCGTAATAATTGTGCGATTTAACCTCTGTTGCACATCACTGGCAATCTTATCGCATTTACTTTTAGTGCGAGATGCTAAAATAATCTCACCAAAAACATCCGGTAAAGCAGCACATTTGTGAACTACCACATTGCTAACACCACCGGCACCAATAATTAGGACTTTCTTCATTTTTAACTACATAAAAAAATTTGAATATCAATAATGTTTAAAATTAACTGGAGCTGATCAAACCTTTCCGTTGAAAAATCTTTTTGACTACCACGCTATCCCCTAATATACTGCTCTTTACAATAAAGCACTTTAAAATATAGAAAAAAGCGTGCAAATATATTACTTTATTTCATTTATGGAAATAAAATTTAAACTCCCGCAAAAAGTAATGAAATATAGTAAGATATTCAAGAAGACAATGATTAAAGACCGTGAGTTAATCCTGTTTTTCAGTAACACATATAAAAAAAGGATGTTCTATCGAAACAGAACATCCTTTGCATTATCTTGATATCTACTCATTAAAAGCAGATAAATACTGACACACTCCTTATTATAAAGTAGCTAAATAGTCATTTACATTATTCTCGATACGATCGATTACATTACTTACATCACCTTTAACGAATTTCTCGCCGATAATACTTTCATATAATTCAATATAACGCTCACTTACCTGGTTCACAAATTCATCAGTCATTTCCGGCACTTCCTGTCCTTCTTTACCTTGAAATCCATTTTCCATTAACCATTCGCGAACGAATTCCTTTGATAACTGCTTTTGATTCTCTCCTTTATCAAAACGCTCCTGGTAACCATCAGCATAGAAATAACGAGAAGAATCCGGCGTATGAATCTCATCAATTAAGTAGATTTTACCATCTTTTTTACCAAACTCATATTTGGTATCAACCAGAATTAAACCCTTCTCCTTAGCGATTTCTGAACCTCGCTTAAATAACTCCAAAGAAATACGCTCTAACTCCACATAATCTTCTTCGGAAACTAAACCTTGCTTAATGATTTCTTCACGAGAGATGTTTTCATCGTGCTCACCTTGCTCTGCCTTTGTAGTTGGTGTTAACAATGGTTCCGGAAAAGCCTGATGCTCTTTTAAACCTTCTACCAATGGTACTCCACAAATGTCGCGACCACCTTCTTTATATAAACGCCATGAGCTTCCTGTTAAATACCCTCTAACAATCATCTCTACCGGAAAAGGTTCGCAATAATGACCTACAGTCACTGTTGGATCCGGAGTTGCCACCTTCCAATTAGGAACAATATCTGCAGTTGCATCCAAAAACTTTTCAGCAATCTGGTTCAAAACCTGTCCTTTATACGGAATACCTTTTGGCAATACCACATCAAAGGCAGAAATTCTATCTGAAACAACCATTACCAAATACTCATCATCGATGTTATATACATCACGAACTTTACCTACATAATGCCCCTTTTGCTTCGGGAAATTGAAATTGTTTTGAACAATTGCTTTACTCATTTCTCAAATTATTTAAAATATTATGCTTTACTTCTATTTTATATTCGTTGCACTATGAATCTACTTTAACAGTTGATCCATTTGTGCTGCTTCTTCTTTCATCTCCAGCCTGATATATGTATTCTTCAGGTACTTGATATATTTCTTTTCCTCTGGATATTTTTTATGCAAATCTTCTAATAAATCTTTGGCCACTTTAAAATCAGCAGTTACCTTTTTTAAATCTCTTTTTAAATACACATAAGCCGTATAAGTTTTATTCTTATTGTACTTATCCATTTCCTTTTTATACCTGTCATCTGCCTTATTATAATAATATATGGCTTTCCACTCTTTGGCCTTATCATACGAAGGATTTTCTTTCAACATAGCATTACAAAAATCAACTGCTTCTGTTGTTTTGCCTTCGTTTTCCAAAGCTTTTAAGTAAACTAGACTTTGTTCCTCATTCGCTTCATTCAGATTTGGAAAGGTTTCAATAATAGCTTGATTATCTCCTTTACTTACAGCAATTTCAAATTGGTTTTTAGCTACAAAACTATTTTCATTTGCTGCTTTTAAATCATCTGCATATTTTAACAGAAATTCCTCCACTTTGTTCTGATTACCTGCTTTCTTTGTATTAAGAATTAATCCTTTGATCGCTTCCGTATTGGAGTTTCCTTGTAAAACTTCACTGTAAAAATCTGAAGCAACACTATAATTTTGAAGTTGACTGGCACAATCGGCAGCATTCATTAATACCTCCACTGGTATATTAATATTGGCTTTTCTATAACTCTCGATTAATGTGGAATATTTGCTATAAGCATCAGAATAATTTTGTACTGAATAACTGGCTAAAGCCGCAGATCGGTTTCCTTCAATTTGCTTTAAGGGACTACAACTAAATAATACGCTTACGAATAAAATACTTAATGCAATACTTTTAACAATTCTCATAAAATGTTTTTTTTATTAATAATAAGCCTATTGTAGTTCCAGACCATTTTAATGTGCCGCAAAGATAAAAAAAAGCCTATTGGAAACCAGTGTCTTTAATATTTCCACCATATTTTTTATACCTAATCGCTCGTTTTTATAAAATATAATTCTATTTTTGCGATCGCAATTTCAAAAAGCACTAAACACGGGATTAGCTCAGTTGGTAGAGCACTGGTCTCCAAAACCAGGTGTCAGGAGTTCGAGTCTCTTATCCCGTGCTTTTTATATCAGTTAGCTGCTATTCACAAAAAATTATTGGAGAGGTGACAGAGTGGCCGATTGTGCACGCCTGGAAAGCGTGTGTACCAGTGATGGTACCGGGGGTTCGAATCCCCCCCTCTCCGCAGGATACAGAAGGTTGACGCAAGTCAGCCTTTTTTGTTCAGTTGCACTTTAGCTGTACTTTTCGAGGTATAAAAATCATTTCTTTATTGGAAGTAATATGGTAACCTTCGTGCCTCTATCTTTATTAGCCATAACATTAATTAAACCTTTATGATCCTTAATAATTTTATACACGATAGATAATCCAAGCCCAACCCCTTTCCCCGGAGCTTTTGTTGTGAAAAAAGGATCAAATATGTGGTCTAGATCTTCCTCTTTTATACCTGCACCATTATCCGAAACAACAATCTCTAAGTTAGTATCCTGTACTTTTGTACTTATTGTTATAATCCCCTTTTCTTTTATTGCTTGTACAGAATTCATGAGCAGATTAATAAAAACCTGAAGCAAGGTTTCTTCATTCCCAATAAGCGTAAACGATTCTGACGTGTAATTTTTTATCACTTCGCAGGTATATTTTAACTCATGATTTAGTATTAACAGCGAATTTTCAATAATTAAATAAATATCACACTCTACCTGAATATTATCACCTTTACGACTAAAGGAATTAAGACTTTTCACAATAGCAGCTGCTCTAATCACTCCAATATCCATATTTTCTAAAATCGCTTTAAGAGCATCGGGAGTAATACTACCTTTTTCTATCATACGATTAACGGCATAAATACCTGATTTAATAAAATTAAGTGGATTGTTGATTTCATGAGCAACTCCAGCTGTTAATATACCCAAAGAAGCCATCTTTTCCGATTGCACCATTTTTATTTGAGCTTCCTGAAGATCATTAAATGCTTTTTTAATTTCTTTCTTTTGCTTAACAAGCTCTTCATTTTTCACCTTTAATTCCTCACTCTGCTCTTCAATTAATTGTTGCCGTTCTACAAGCAAAGTATTGGTTTGGCTTAGTTGTTCTGCTTGTGCTGTTAATTCTTCATTTTTTTGATGTACTTCGGTGGTTCGCTCTTTAATAATATTTGCTAATTGCCTGTTCTTTTTTTCAATATGATAAATCCTGTATTTATGGATAAAAACCAGAAAACCAATAAAGAACAATAAGAATATCAGCCTTGCCAAATTTGTTTTCCACAACGGTGGCTTTATTACAAACTTATAAACGGCTTCAGTCCCCTCTACATCATAAATATTTTTTGCCTTCACCCTAAATGTATAAACGCCATGAGGTAAGTTTGTATATTCCTTTTCTGCCTTTTTTTCCCAACTCGACCATTCCGCGTCAAAACCCTCTAATTTATAACTATACAGGTTATCCTCTGTATTTTCATAATAAGAACATCCATATTCAAATCGCAATGCATTTTCGTTATACTTTAAAATTGGGGTATCATTTTCTTTAGGTACAAAACACAAAGTACTGTCATTAGTTGGATAACCTCCATTAAACACATTTCTATTTTCATTGATTAACCTGGCTTTTCTTATTACTGCTTGAAATGCTTTATCATCTCTATTTAAATTATTGTTATAAATAAATGCCCCCTGGGGAGACCCAAAAATTATCTCTTCTTCATTTATATAGCAAAAGGCATCTGATATATTAGTCACTCTAGGTATCTTTTTAAGAGTCTTATTTATTATCCGAGTATTCTCTTCACTGCTTATATCAATCATTCCTATTTCGTTTTCATTCACCCGATACCAAAGCTTGGATTTGTTGTCTGTGCCTAAAAAATAACGATTATTGGACGATTCTTTAAATGAATAGCTATCAACTTCTTCATCAATTTCAAAACAGTCTCTTTCTACATTATACTTATGCAAATGATTTTTAATAAAGGCATATAGAGTCCCATTTAATTGGATTATAGAAGCATCTGCATCTTGTATACCATATTTACCTTTGCAATACTGTAAAAGAATGGCTGAATCTTTTGCTTCGTTTAATTTTAAACGATAATATCCCTTGTATGTACTCATCCAAAAATCGTTTTCAACTATTGATGTCGCATGAAAACAAATTAAATCAACACCTTTCACTCTTCCTTTAGGTTCCCATACATTATTGTTTTTGTCTTTTTGAACTACATAACAACCTGGTTCACAAAACATCAATAGACTATTTTTGTCATTATTGAAAAAAGCTGTTGTAAATGCTGATACATCCTTATAAACATTATAGAGGTAATTATTATTTATACAGGAAAGTCCTTTAAACCCAGAAATCAATATTTCATTATCTGCTACAGACATTCCATAAGTAACTGCACCTTCAAATTCAGCTAGTTCGGAAATATCGTTAGATTCATTATTTGGGTAGGAAAAAGTATTCCACTTTATTTCAAATACAGTAGGATAACCTCCTAAATAAAGTTTATTATTAACATAGTTTGCAGCGTATGCTTTTGTATCCAGCCCTATTTTGCTATTGATAAAATATATCGGCGAATTAAATTCAATATAGCATACTCCTGTTTCATTTGTAAGCCACAAATTCCCGGTAATTTCATCCTCGTAAACATTATGATTAAGATCACTCAGTATACCATGATCCGCTTTTAGCCATTGAATGATATGACCATTTTTATCTAGTACGATTAAGCCATTGGAACGCGTTGCATATACATAATATTTATTCAAATATTTAATTCCATCAATAATATTATAGTTTTTTACTACATCATTTGCAGGAATATCCCATTGAGTAAAATCGGTTCCGTTATAAACAAATAATCCTAATCCACTTACTGATATTAATAAATTATCCTTTATAAATGGTAAAATAGTTACAGGCCTATCTTTGGAAAGAAAAGTACTTCCTTTGATTAATTTAAGTTGACCTTCAATTAAATAATACAAACCGTGATTTTCATCAACAACATACAGCTTATTGTTAATTTTAAAACTAGATAAGAATTTAGATTTTGCTTTTAGTATCTCTAGATTATTGCCATCAAACAGAAACAAATAATTATACGTATGAAAAACGGTTTTATCACTCGACAAGCAATGAACTTTAAATACATCGTAAAAGTTTTTATAATCTTGGGGGATTTTATCATTCATTAATATTATTTTAGGCTTTCCAAGTGAATCCGCCCCCAAATAACCTAGTTCATTATAACCTCCGATATATATTTTACCTTGCGGATCTTTATCCATACTTAATATATCTAATTCTGATGGAGATGTCATTAACTGCCACCTTTCCCCATCAAATTCCATAAGTCCAGCAGCATTGGCAACATATAATATCCCCCTGTTGTCCTGAATAATATCCCAACATTGGTCGGCTGCATTAAATTGTTCGTATGAATAGTTTTTAATTACAGGAAGTCCTTTGGAAGTGATTTGAGAGCTTGAATGTTTAAAAGAAAAAATACAAATACAAAAAAACAAGCATCTAAGAAATACTGCATAAAAACGTGTTTTTAAATAGGATGCTAGTTTAATCATTACTATATGGTATTATTTATATGAGAAAGTTATACTTGCACACAAAAAAATAAGATGTAGGCTATTGTATAAATTTACCAATAAATAAAACAAAGACAACTATAATAGAGCTTAAGTCAAAATATTTCCTACCTCACAAGTAATTCCAATAATTTTTCAAGTTTCCGAATGATGTTTACTGAAATAAAAAATATTTCTGTTCTTTTTACTTTATTATCAAAACTATACTCCTATATTCCTTAAGCCGAGCATGCTGATTCAAACAAGAGCATGTGTACAACATGAAACCATTAATGAAATGGGTACTAAATTGTCCGTCATATATAACCACCTTAAGAATACCGGTAAGTAAAAACATTTTTATCAATTGATAGAGAAACTTATCGAGAAGCTACGCAACTTAATTGAACAATTAAGGAGAAATTTTAGTTTTGTAGACTAAACCTAAGAATTTGTTTGTATAAATGACCTCTATTAGAAAAATTGCCGATAATACAAATCTAAAATCAATTGCAGTTCTGCCGTTTGCCAGTTTTAGTCAGGAAAAAGACAATGACTATTTTGCAGATGGTATTACAGAGGAGATTATTAATGCACTTACAAATGTAAAAGGTTTAAAGGTGATAGCTCGTACCTCATCATTTGCTTTCAAAGGTAAAAATATTGATGTGAGAACCATAGGTAGCCAATTAGGTGTTTATACCATTTTGGAAGGAAGTGTGCGTAGGGTAAATAATAGGGTTCGGATTACGGCACAATTAATTAACACCCATGATGGCACCCATTTTTGGTCAAAAAACTTCGATCGCGAATTGGAAGATATATTTGCTTTGCAAGATGAAATCAGCCTTCTTATTGCAGATCAGATCAGGGAAAATTTTGGACACCTCAATATTCAGGAACATTTAATTGAAGCACCAACAAAAAATATGGAGGCCTACGACCTTTATTTAAAGGCCCGTTATTATCAATTAAAATGGAATGCCAAAGATTTGATAAAGGGAGCTGAATATTACGAACAAAGTATCAGCCTGGATCCTGGTTTTGCGCCTGCATATTTTGGTGCGGCTTTAACATATGGAATTAATGCCACTTGGGGCTTTATACCATTTAAAGAAGGAATACAAAAAGCGGATAATTTTTTGAAAGAAGGATTAAAAATAAACCAAGATAGCTATTTGGGATATTTTGCACAGGCAACAGTCAGCTTTTGGGGGAAATGGAATTTTATAGAAGGACATCACTTTTTAACCCAGGCTATCAAACTCAATCGCTCTTTTACAGATGCTGAAGAGGGATTGGCTGAATTATACACGGCTATGGGTGCATTTGAAAAAGCCATACATCACACTAGAAATATTCAGAGTCTCAATCCGCTTTCTCCAAATCATTATTATACAGAGGGAATTGTACATTATCTTTCAAATAATTACAAAAAAACTATTGAGACTTTAGAAATGGCTTTACAGATTGATTCGCAGTTTTCGTTAGCAATAGAAATGATTGCCGTTTGTTACATTCATTTAAAAGACTATAATAAGTTGGATGATTTTTTACGTAACCACCCATTGGCTGAGGAGCCGGATAAATGTAGAGCCTTGTTCAAATTAATACACAAAGATGAGAATATTGAAGTAGATTTAGAAGCTGTTCGCTCTAAAGTTAAAGAAAACAATACATCCAGCCTGATTGCATGGGACTTGTATCTTCAAGTCTATTTGAGCAATCATGAACTTGCAATGGACATACTTGAAGAAGGAATAAAAATAAGAGCTGGACAGTTTATTAACTTTAAAAGTGACCCCTTTTTAGCTCCTCTTCATCCTTATGAACGTTTTCAAAATTTGCTTGCCACCACCTTTCATCCCTCGAAGCTACCAAACCCTGAAGACCACACAATTACAAAAGCAGTTACAAACCCAACTCTTATCTCCAACAAAGATGCTAAACAATACCTTAGTGAAATTTCCAACGTATTGGAGAATGAGCAATTGTATTTAAATTCCAACCTATGCTTAAAAATGCTGGCAGAAAGAATTAATTTCCATCCCAACAAACTCTCGTGGTTGCTCAATGAATATATTGGTAAAAACTTTAACGAATACATCAATACTTTTCGGTTAGAAACTTTTAAACAAAAATCTTTAGATGCTTCAAACAGCCACCTTACCCTTTTAGGCTTGGCTTACGAAAGTGGCTTTAATTCCAAAACTGTATTTAACGCTTTCTTTAAAAAAATGGAAGGAATGACTCCCCGGGAATGGGTGAAGTTAAATAAATAGTAAGCTTTCTCTCCTCATACTATTAAAAGTCCTAAATCTCACTTTAAAGTCCGCAATTATATTTCAGGACGATTCACCTTCCTTTTCACTTCATCTTTGCATTAACAATTTGATATAACAGAGCAAATAATCATTAGATGATGATGCCTTTCCCATTTAATAAATAAAAGAACGATAATTAGAAGTGCTTTGTAGCAATCGGAATTTTAAAACAAAAATCAATAGTATCATGAATAAGCTATTTACAATTCTTTTATTTTTTTGCACACTTAGTGCTTTTGGTCAAAAAAAATCACTTGTAAGTGAAGAAACTGAAGTAGCCCATAAGTATAGGGTAAGTATGCCTTATTTTATTATTACAGATCCTATCGGGGAGGGCTGGAACGCTCGAACAAGTACACAAATGGTAGAGTTTCATATAAAACGCATCTTAGATGATAAGAACATCATTGGAATTAAGTTTGCCACCTGGCGATTGTTTCAACCTATGGGAATCACATGGTGGGATGGTCTTTTGGATAAGTTAGAAACAGAAAGTGAATTCTATCCGGGCTATTTGCGCGAAACAGGAATAGGTGTAACCTACCAACGTATGCTATGGAAAGGGCTATTTGCAACTATTGAAGTGCTACCGCAATTTCAAACCTATAAGGATTTAGAGGATAATAAACTTGGAAATGGTTTTAAAGTATATAACTCGTATCATCTAGGCTACCATATTTCAATTGGTAAGAAAAAACGTTTTTTCATTGAACCTCAACTTCATTGTCAACACTGGATGTTTGATAACAATGCGCCTGATGGATTTAAGGAGTTAGACGATAAATGGAGAGACTACTTTCTTTTTGAGCCAAACATTTATATCGGAGTGAACTTCTAAACCTTTACCATCTTTTAGATTTAGTTTTTTGAACAATACGAATATGAGAAATAAATTGATTCTTTACAGTGTCTTAATCTTACTATTACAAATATTCTCTTCTTGCCAAAATGAGAAAAACCATCATCCTGAATACGAAAATGCAGAACAGTATATACAGGACATTGGCTTTCAGGGAAGTATTCTGATACGTAAAGGAAATGAGGATATTTTAAGAAAGAGCTTTGGAATGGCTGATAAAGAAAACGCCATTCTCAATGAAACAGATACCGAGTTTCGTATTGGTTCTATGTCTAAAGCCTTTACCGTATTAGGCATTTTAAAGCTAAAACAAGAAGGTTTGATTACAAGTTTCGACCAAACCATAAGTGATTTTGTGGCTAATTTCCCTAACGGGGATGAAATTACCTTAAGTCAGCTGATGAAACATAGCTCCGGAATTCCGGATCATTTAGCCAGGTTTGAAGAACTGATGATAAATCAAAACCAAGATATTACACCTGCAGATATCTTCGAAAGTATAAAAGAAACAGTTAATGAAAATGGCTTGCTGTTTACTCCGGGTTCAATGCATCAATATAGTAATGCCAACTACCTTATTTTGGCTATACTGATTGAACAATTAAGCGAAACAGCTTACACTGATTATCTGAAAGAAACGCTTATACCACTTAGCATGAACCATACGCACAAAGGCAGCGATATCATAACAAACATTAATGAAGCAAAAGGCTACAGAAATATTTCAGAAGTAAGTAATTACCCTATGGAAATTGCTTTTGGAGCAGGTGATTGGGTAAGTAATATTCCGGATTTGGAAAAATGGGCTAATGCATGGCTCAATAATTTGCTGAGTGCAGAAGAAAAAGATGCGGTGTTTGCACAAACTAAACAAGACGAAATAACAGAGTTTGGAATGGGCTGGTTTACTATCAGAACTCATGGAAAATTAGCTTATTTTCATGGAGGAGACATTGCCGGTTTTACCTCATTAATCATACTTTTTCCTGAAAGTAATGGGATGTTAATCGCTTTGAGTAACCAGGAAAATCAAAGACAAAAGCTAGACCAAATGATTGACGTTTTTGCCGAAAATGAGTTTTAACTAATAAGACTTATCCTGATGAAAACATACCTTACTATTATAGCTGTACTAAACTTTACCTTTTCTATATATGCGCAAGATTTTGCAAGAGCCCATAAGAAAACGCAAAAAATTTTCAATAAGGAGTTAAAAAACAAGGATGTTCATAACGCTTTTTTAGCCGTGTATTCCCCTTCGAAAAACATCAACTGGACTTTTGCTGGCGGCGAATTTCAGAACAGTGAAAAAATTACTGAAGCCCATCCTTTTCATACAGCAAGCATTGGTAAAACACTTACAGCTACAGCGATAGCTTTGCTTTATGAAGAAGGGAAATTGAATTTTTCTGATAAAATCAGCCAGCACCTGCCAGATAGCGTTATAAATGGATTACATGTGTACGAAGGCACAGAATATTCGCAGGAAATAACCATAGCGCAATTGCTTCAACACACTTCGGGCTTACCCGATTATTTTGAAGGAAAAACCATTGACGGAAGTCCCAACGCTATGAGCTTATTGCTTTCGGATACAGGAAAGTTCTGGACACCTGTAGAAATGATAAATCTGGCAAAACACAAAATGAAGCCTAATTTTGTACCTGGAACAAGCTACCTTTATAGTGATACCGAATATATTTTATTGGGTTTAGTAGTAGAAAAAATCAGCTGTATGCCATTGCATGACTTTTTTAGAAAACGCATTTTCGAACCTTTAAATATGAAGCATAGTTATATGCATTTACGTTCAAATCCTATTTCAAAGACCTTAAAAATGGCGGAGCTGTATGCTGATAATTTTGAAGTATCGCAAATGAAAAGCTTAAGCCTCGATTGGGCTGGAGGTGGATTAGCAACTACAGCTAATGATTTAAACCAATTTCAACTGGCTTTGCATAGCAATAAAATTCTAAAAGCAAAAACACTGAAACACATGAAACAATGGACACCCGAAAGCAAAGGGATGTATTATGGATATGGTATGCGAAAAGTCGATTTTAAAGAAATGTTCCCAACCCTGCCACGTTTACATATTATTGGTCACTCAGGAAGTACTTCATCGTTCATGTTTTATTGTCCTGAACTGGATGTGTACTTATCAGGCACCTTAAATCAATTGAATCAGATAAAAAAATCTGTAATCATTCCTATTAAAGTACTGGCATTTATCCAAAAAGAAGCACAAACATGAGAAACTTACTATTCATACTTCTGATTATCATTTCAAGCACTATCGTAGGGCAGAATAACCGTAAGGAACAATGGCAGTCTGACTTACAGCTTTATCATCAGCAATTAGAAAATAGGCACATTCACCTTTACAACAAAATAGATGCACAAAGTTTTGAGGAAGGGCTGCATTCCATTTCTTCTTCCATAGAAAATAAAACAGATTGGGAAATAATAGTGGAGTTAATGCGCTTAACGCGAAAAATTGGCGATGGGCACACATCCGTTTCTTTAGCCAATTGGGAAACACATTATTTTCCTATAGAAGTAAAAAAAATAAGTGGCCAGTGGCGAATAGTGAAAACCTCAGAAGAATACTCTGAGATATTAGGTGCTACACTCGAAAAAATAGATGGTACCGACATGACGATGATTGAAAATAAACTATCAAAAACTGCTCAATTTGTTGAAAACAAATATTCTGAAATTATCAGAATTGGTGAATACCTGCCTTTAAGCGAATTGCTGCACGCATTAAACATCATAGAATCAAACAAAGAAGCGAAATTTCAGTTTGTATCAGCCAAAGGAAAAAAACAAAAAGTATTAATAAAATCGGTACATAAGGATGAGCTAAATAATCAAATATTTAAACAAATAGCGCTTAATATTCCTGAAATAGTAAAGCCTGCAAACGTTGATTTCGAATATCTGTGGTATACGCAAGTTAAAGCCACCAAAGCTACCTACATAAGGTTTGATAGTTATCCTAAATTTGAAGAAATGGTACCATTCGCTGAAAAACTAGTCGAATTCCTAATAGAAAAGCAGAGCAAACAAATAATTATTGACCTACGGAACAATGGTGGCGGTGATTTATATATTGGTCTTGTGCTGGCCAACGCACTCAATCTGATAGATGGAATCGATTGGAAAAATGGTGTTTATGTACTTTCGAGTAATAGCACATTTTCTGCAGGAACAAGTAATACAGCTCTTTTCCGTGAACTTTTAAATGCAAAGATAGTAGGCACTCCTACTGGCTCCAATCCAACAGGATATCAGGACATGGATGAATTTATTTTGCCAAATTCCAACTTAAGAATTACCTATTCCAAACGCCTGTTCCGAATTCAGGAAGTGTCAACGGAAGGTGTACAACCCGATATTTTTATGAATTACAATTGGGAAAGCTATTCAAAAGGAATTGATCATATTTTAGCCGAAGTGGTAAAAATGATTCATCAGTAAACTAGCTAAAAATTAAAATACTAAATTAAACTACTTTCAGTGAAAAAGATACTTATAGCAGGTTCTACCGGATATTTAGGAAAATACCTTGTAAAAGAAGCCATCAAACGAAATATGGAAACAATTGCTGTGGCAAGAAACCTAATAAAATTAGAAGAGTTCGTCGCTGATAACCTGCAAAAAATAAAAGCAGATGTAACTAATCCCCATACCCTACTTGATATTTTTAAAGATGTGGATACTGTAATTTCTACCGTAGGAATTACCCGCCAAAAAGATGGACTTACCTACATGGATGTTGATTATGGAGCTAATAAAAATCTTCTACACGAAGCGCAAAAAGCAGGTGTTCGGAAATTTATTTATGTCTCTGCATTCAGAGCTAATGAAATGCGCCAATTAAAAATGGTAGATGCTAAAGAACGTTTTGTTGATGAATTAAAAACTTCCAAAATAGCTTATACTATCATGCGGCCAACCGGTTTCTTTTCGGACATGTGCGATTTTCTGAATATGGCTAAACGGGGAAGAGTATATCTATTCGGCCATGGAAACCTAAAATTGAACCCTATCCACGGCGAAGATTTAGCAAAGGTGTGTTTGGATGCTGTTGATTCTAATGAAAAAGAAATAAACGTAGGAGGACCAGAAACCTTTTCCCATAACGAATTGGCAGCACTGGCATTGAAAACACTTAAGCAACCTGAGAAAATCATACACTTACCCGATTGGCTTCGGCGTTTCACTATTTGGGGAGCTAGAACCTTTGCACCACTTCGTGTATACGGCCCTGTTGAGTTTTTTCTGACAGCCATGGCTATGAATATGGAAGCACCTAAATACGGTGTAAAGCGCTTGAGTAATTTTTATTCGGAAGTAATAAGGTCTTTGTAACTGAAATCTTAACAAAATTAATATGAGCCGCTAATTAATTCTTTTATAATAGTCGATCAACGAAACAGCAAGCGACAACTTATACATCCAGAAAGTACAATCCACCTTTAGAATAATGTTTATATTTACGCTATTTAATATTGAACATCATTCAACTATGCCTATCTACTCTCCAATTAGATGCACCCGTTTTAGTCTATTTCTAATATTCACTTTATTTTCTATTTCCAAGTTATCTGCTCAAAATAAATTAGAAGAAGCAGGCTTTAAATACCAAGAAAACTACTATTACCTTATGAATAAAAATGGTGAAACCAAAAAAGGTATTGAACCCTATTCTTATGCAGAGCCTTTCAATGAAGGGCTGGCTTTAGTAGCAAAGAATCTAACATTTGGATATATTGATACTACGGGTACTGTTATTCTTGGTTTTGATTACATTGACGCTGGTTCATTTCACAATGGATTTGCTTATGCTTCTTTGGGTGAAAATTATGGTTATATAAACACAAAAGGTGAGTTTGTTATAGAACCTATTTTCGAAAGAGTTGGAGATTTTAACGGTGGTTATGCCAGAATATATAAAAGAAATACAAATCCGGATAAGTATGGACAGAGACGTTGGATAGAGGGTGTAATAAACAAAAAGGGAAAATTAGTTGAAAATAGATATTTTGATTGGTTGGTCTTTAATAAAGATAGTATTATTGAAGGAATTATTAACGATTCCACTTATATTCTTACCAATGGAAAGTTCATCTATAATGAAGAAGAAACTCAATTAAATAACTTATCTCAAAATAAAACAGATGTAATCCTACCTAGTTTTAAGGATGGAGAGTTTGGATTAGCAAGTTACGTAAGAACACAAACCAGATATCCTATTTCTGCATTTCTAAATGGAATTTCTTCAAGGTGTTTTATCAAGTTTGCAGTAGATGAAGACGGAAATATTTTTGATGTAACACCTGCTGATTTAGGACCTCCTATCCTATTAAAAGAAGGGGTGCGCCTTGTAAAATCTATGCCGCAATGGATACCTGGTTCCATTAATGGAAGAACGATAAAAGTCGGGTTTACAATCCCGATTAATTTCGTGGCCAATTAAATATTCATGCTGAGTCAGTTTTTGGAATAACGTAGAGTGGTATGAGGTCGTGGCGGATTGACGAGAGTCAATCTGTCTGACCGAGCTAAAGCAAGCAAGAGATTCGACCTGTCGAATCGGCACAAACCCCGACATGCCTTATTACCACATGTTGTAAGCCGTTATTTTTCTTCAACCGAGTTCTTTATTCACCTGATTCACTAACTTTTCTATTGTCTCTCGCTTCAAGTTATTTGCAGCATAAAACTGTTTCCTTTTATTCTTAGTAGATATTTTTATTCCAATTCCAAAGAAAGAAGCCGCTATATATTCTACGCTTTCAATATTACGAAATTCGTATTCCTTGTTTTTCCAAAATTTCCAACAATTCTTGACTACAACTTTGTTATTTTCAACAATGAAATAATTCAAAGAACTAGAAAGAATTAAGTACGCAAATAATGCAGTCAATGAAACAATTATGAATCTGTCTCTAATCACAAATTCCTGAGTCCCGTAAATACTAATTCCAAATAGAAATAAATAAAAGCCAAAATAGGTATTAAATATTCCAGAACCCTTAAATTTACTTGTGTCACTAATTTGCTTTACCTCCATTTATCCTATTTTTCATTTACATTCTTTAACCTATATTCCCTGCTTTGTCCAATATCTTATATTTTCCCATTTATTTAAGTTCAGTATCTTTTCTACACTATGGGATTAATGGCTTACAACTATTACACTATTATAATTTTGACAACTTGTTATTAACCTCATCGTATTTATCCAATATATCAAAACGAAAATACAAAGATTTAAGGCTTTCTAGAAGAGGTACATCAATAGGATTAATTTTTCGAGCCTTTTCTAAATAAGGTAATGATTTTCTATAATAAATATTAGCTATTTTTTTCTTTGATTGGAATCGTTTACTATCTGATTCTGTATTAGCTATGCTCATCTGCTTTACTCCAATATTATAATATAAAGAACCAAGATTATAAAGTGCGTTAAAGTATCCTGAATCCAGATTTAAGCATATTTCATAATTATATATAGCCTGATCATTAAATTTTTTATTATCATATAAAGCACCTCTTGCATAATAATAGCTAGCTTTGTTTGGCTTTAAAGCTATCATCTCATTAAGAAAATCGAGAGCATACCCCTCACGACATGTATTAATATAGTAATCTATTATCGCAGCAATGATAGTGTCATTTTCAGGATAAGTTTTATAACCTCTAATCAAGTTTTTCTCTATTTTTGTATAGGCACCTATCTTTGCTAATAATTGATACAATATTATTACAGCATTACCATTTCCATATTTCAAATCTATAGATTTATTTAAATACTTTTCGGCGATAGCCCAATTTCTTTCTTGATAGGCATTATAACCTTTTTCAAAGTAATAATTTCCTCCATCTTTACTTTCTTCTCTCTCTTTTTCTGCTATTTTCTTATGGTAATAATACGTTGCTTCTTCAATATCTTCACTTGATTCATATCTTCCAAAAGTGTTTATCAATTGCTGTGCTTCATTATATCGCTCCAGCTCAAACAATATTTTTATCTTAAGATGAACAGTTCTTGCATTGGGTTCACCCCAGTTTTTCTCAGCTATATTCAAATATTCTAAGGCTTTATTATAATCCTTATCAGCATACAGATATTCTGCTTCCACAAAATAAGCAATTGCCTCATTTGACAAGGATTGAGCACTTCCTTCACTAACCTTTATGAATACTAAAAAAAAAGTAAGTATAAAATAAATTCTAATCATATTGCTTTTAAATATTATATACACTAGGATTGATTTACCATCCTCTAGTTCTTATTCGATATTCTTAACTTCATGTAAATCTAATAAATAATTCAAGTTTAGAAATTATTGTGCTGAAACAATAGCAATGAGTTTAATCTTATCCTTAACAAATAGATACCTATATTCTTTTATTTAATCATCACCTCATACTCCATTAACACAGATTGAGCTGGCATGCAATTTGTTAAAGATCGATCGAAGGTCTTTCAAAAGTATTCACCTTTAAATCTTAAATTATGTCACAATTAAAGTATCATCTTATTCAGAAAGGACAAGCGAGAGTAGCAGTGGGTGGCGAACAAAAGCATTATGCTTCCATCACCCAAATAAACCACATTACAATTAAGGAATTAAGAGATATGATAGCAAGTAAGTGTACATTAACACCCCCCCCTGATGTAATAGCTGTATTAATTTCCTTATCCAGAAAAATACCCAATCATTTATTAAAATGGAGATATAGTTAAGTTGGCTGATTTAGGTAATTTTAGTATCAATATTACATTGGAAGGCAGCGTAGGCGAAGAGGATCATAAATTACAAAACATAAAAAAACCAAAATATTATACAGACCTTCGACAGATATTAAACAAAAAAACCTAAATAGCATCGTACCATAAAGTTAAAGACAACAATGCTTAATTAATTGATCAATCATATATAAAATCCTCAACTCCGGTTGGGGATTTTTTATGTAGTCATATTTCCTGTTTTTTTCATAAAAAGAAGGCGTTATCGCAAGCATAATCACGTGTCTTCTCAACAACAATCACACGTCTTCTTGGCCACAATCACACGTCTTCTCCAACACAACGTAACTACATCTCTGCTACTAAGACCTTACATCTTTGATATTCTTATTTATACACCCTTCTAACAAACAACAAAATATTTTTATTAAACTGTAATTCAATTTTTACTACACATATTTTTATCTATTGCATAAAAGGGGTTATTTTAATATATTTAACATAGTTCATATTTGTATAGCCCATAAAGTCTTCTTTTGACATAGATTCAAAAGAAACATTATTAGAACAGAGAATCTTAAAAGATATCCTAATAAATATTCTTTATAACCTGGTCCACAATCTTATAATCTTTCAAATACACATCTTTATTATAAACGATCATTTTTTCAGTATCATCATAATGGCAGGTGATATACACGAGAGAAAGCGGGATTTGCTTATGCAAATATACTTTTACCGGAAAACCTTTGGCCAGATACGATTCTTTATCTTTTAATTGCTTGTCTATTGTAAATATCTTGTCTGCCAAATCTAAAGCATTTTGAACTCTTACACAGCCATGAGAAAAGGTTCTGTAATTTTTATTAAACAAACTTTTCTGGTTTGTATCATGCAAATAGATAGAAAAACGATTATCGAACATAAACTTCACTTGTCCTAATGCATTATTGGGAGCAGTTCGTTGAAAAACCTGAAAAGGAAAGTTGGAAGATGTATAATCATTGATATCTATACTGTCATGTAATATTTCTTTTCCATCTCTACACATAAACATATGATGCCTTGTCAGGTAAGTGGAATCTCTTTGCATTCCTCGTAGAATTGTTGTGGTAGCTATTGACTTTGGAACCGTCCAGCAGGGATTAAACACCAGATAGTCAATTTGTGATGAAAAAACAGGCGTTTCATTTTTGTTCTTTCCAACAACAACTTTTGACTTAAAAATAAGATGATTATTCCTATAATATTGAAGTGTCTGATTAGCAATATTAATCACTATTCCCTTCTCCAAAGAAGAGTCTGGAAGCCATTTTAGCCTCTCCATGTTTATTCTTAAGGCTTGAATATAACTGTTTTTATTCCAGCTTAAAAAATGATATGTTTTTGAGCCCACTATACCATCGGGTACCAGATTATGCTTCTTCTGAAATTGAACGACAGCTATTCTAAGCTCCCTATTAAAAGCCATACTAATGGCCGAATCTGCAGGAATATTGAGTAGTTTATGTTTGATTGGAAGTACATATTTATTGGAATCTCCATATTGAAGTTTAAATCCGGGATCTGTAATTTTCTGTTGGTAAAGTTCTGGTTTGTTGTAAACTCTTTTTAATTCGTTCCTTAGCTTTGCATACAAGGTATTTTGAGGTTCAAAAAATGAATTTAAGTATTCAATACCGTGCACTTGCAGTGAATTTATCCAGATAGAATCAGGAGCTAATTCCGTTGAAGACTGGAAATTCCATCCTGAATGAAAATCTTTCGGATTTAATTTGCCATAATGGATATTTCTACCACATTCGCGTACAGTCTCTGTAAGTAACAAATCTAATTTTGCCATTGCGGCATAATTCTTCAAACTGTCAATATGAATACCGTTTGCCATAGAGTCCAACTTATGAACATTAAACATAAAGGGATTAAGCCCGTGATATTTAACATCTTTTATCCATTGTACTCCTTGTTTGTATAAAGAATCTTTTATCCAAATGGGTTTATAATCTCGATGTTGATAATATTTTACAAGAGAAGAATCCGGAATAGTAGTTAGTTGTTTTTTTACTTCCTCTTTTACCAAATCTATATCTGATGGAGTATCAGAAAGATTGGTCGCTATTAGTAAATCAGCTGTTGTTTTTGATGATTTACATGTACAAAAAGTAATCAATAAAACTATATAGATGCATATTCTTAACATGATCGCAAAAATACAATAAATAACTTCGCAGCATTAATACAAAATTTATAACTTTCAGTCCTCTAAAATTATGCTAAAAAAACAGTATTATACTTAATAAATACGATCCTTATTCTAATCGTAGGAAATAATTTTAACTGATTTTAAATCAACAACTTTTAATTATTATGAATTTTAAATCTTACCAATTATTGCTATTGGCAATAATTCTTACACCAACATTTTTATTTGCTCAAAAATCAAAACAAGATACCATTAAGGTATTTCTACTTGCAGGTCAGTCTAACATGGATGGATACGGCTATGTAAAAGACTTACCTTCTGATTTGGATAAAACACTTAAAAACGTTTGGATATTTCACGGAAACTCAGCTGCAGATAACAATGCAAAAGATGGCAGTTTAGGAATTTGGGAAAAACTCAAACCCGGACACGGAGTAGGTTTTACTTCTGACGGTTCAGGCAATAAACTTTCCGATCGCTTTGGTGTGGAATTGTCTTTTGCTAAACGCCTACAGGAACTGTATCCCAACGATAAAATAGCCATTATTAAATACTCCAGAGGAGGAACTGCCATTGACACATTAGTGGGTAGCAGAGCCGGATGCTGGGAACCAGATTTTAATGGTGTTAACGGGATAAACCAGTACGATCACTGCTTAAAAACGATCCAGAACGCAGTTAAAGAAAAAGATATTGACTACAATGGAAAAGAGGATGTACTGGTTCCTATGGGAATTATATGGATGCAGGGCGAATCGGATGCACATTCTGAAGAAACTGCTCAGAGATATTACTACAATCTAAAACGATTAATGGATTTATTACGTGCCAGCCTCAGAGTAGATGATCTTCCTGTTGTAGTAGGTAAAATATCAGACTCATGGAACGATAAAGATGGTAAAGTTTGGGATTATGGAGAATTAGTTCAGTATGCTCAGGAAAAGTTTGCTAAGACTGATGGTAATGCCGCCATTGTAAGAACAACACGTTATTATAAGTATTCAGACAAGTGGCATTACGATAGCGAAGGCTTTATTGATTTAGGAAAGCAATTTGCTGAAAAGGTGTTTGAATTAAATAAATAGTTCATTAAAGATTTACGATTAATCGCTAAGGAGCTCATTTCAAAAAAGCATTCATATAACTTTACAGACAATGAGCACCTTGTAAAATTAATCTCATATCTCTTGTCTATAATCTATCGATCTATTAAAAATAATAAAAGGGTAAGCATTTGTTTACCTTTTTTTATTTGATAACAAACCTGTCCTAAATAAAAAAAGAATTTGTTTCTATCGTAAGTTATAGTTTTGGCCTCAGTCAGTGAACCAAAAAACAAGGTTAGTTTGACGGTTAAAAAACGTTTTTGTCTGAACGCAGTGAGTTTAAACGATTTCAGTCAAACATCCATAGTTTTTTGAGAGAGCTGGGTGCAGCCTTGACTTTTTTTGCTTCTGTTTTTTGTGGTAAGACAAAAAATGAAGTCGGGTCTGGGTGAAACACCAGTTGAAGCAAATATTTAGAACAGCGATAATTTAATAAAATAAACTTAACCTATCCCATTGATTTTAAGGTTAATTTTATCCATTTTCCATATATGAATTACACAGTTTCTGTTGGTCATAAAAAGTATAGCTTTAATTCTTTAAAAGATCTATTGGCAAAAGCGAGCCCCGAAAGTTCCGGTGATCAATTGGCAGGTGTTTGTGCCAACTCATACGAAGAAAGAGTTGCCGCTCAAATGGCTTTAGCTGACACTTATCTTCAGGACTTTTTAAAAGAAGAAGTAATTCCTTATGATTCTGATGAAGTTACCCGGGTTATTTTTGATAACCATCAGAATGAAGCTTTTCAAATTATTTCATCGCTGACTGTAGGGGATTTTAGAAATTGGTTGCTAATGGATGAAACCGATGGAGAAACCATCAAGAAGGTTAGTCCCGGTTTAATCCCTGAAATGGTGGCTGCTGTTTCTAAAATCATGAATAATCAGGATTTAATTAAAGTCAGTTCTAAAATCCGAAACATCTCTAAATTTAGAAATACCATTGGTTTACCCGGCAGCTTATCTGTTCGTTTGCAACCCAACGACCCAACGGATGACATGAAAGGGATTGCTGCAGAAATACTGGATGGTTTGTTTTATGGTTGCGGAGATGCGGTGATTGGTATCAATCCTGCTTCGGATAATTACAAAGCTGTTACCGACTTATTGCATATGATGGATGAGGTGCGGCAAAAATTTGATATCCCCACACAAACCTGTGTGTTAACACATATTACTTCTACTATTCAAGCCATCGAAAAAAATGTTCCTGTTGATTTAATTTTTCAATCTATAGGTGGTACACAAGGCGTAAACGAAAGTTTTGGTGTAAACCTTAATATTTTAAAAGAAGGATTTGATGCAGGACAAAGTCTGAACCGGGGAACAGTCGGAAATAATTTTATGTACTTCGAAACCGGTCAGGGCAGTGCATTATCAGCCAACGCACATCATGGGGTTGATCAGCAAACGTTGGAAGCAAGAGCATATGGACTGGCACGCATTTTTAAGCCATTATTGGTGAATACAGTTGTAGGCTTTATCGGACCTGAGTATTTGTATAATGGAAAACAAATTATAAGAGCCGGATTAGAAGATCATTTTTGCGGCAAGATGTTAGGTTTACCTATGGGTGTAGATATTTGCTACACAAATCATGCATTGGCCGATCAGGACGATATGGATACTTTGCTTACTTTATTGGGCGTTGCAGGTTGTAATTTTATTATGGGTGTGCCGGGAGCTGATGATATCATGCTCAATTACCAAAGTACTTCCTTTCATGATGCCATGTACATAAGGTCGTTACTAAACCTAAAACCGGCTCCTGAATTTGAAGAATGGCTTATAAAGATGAACATTTTTGATTCAGATCTTAAACCTATTGATCATTCAGGATTCAAAAACCGTTTCTTAAGTAATTCATCTCTAATCTAATTGCTAAATAGCCTTAACATGAATAAACTTCAAACTTTTATACCCAATCCCTGGGAAGAACTTAAAAAACACACTAAAGCAAGAATTGCCATTGGTCGCTGCGGAAGTTCTATTCCTACCAAAGCTTTATTGGAGTTTAAACTGGCACATGCCAAAGCTATTGATGCTGTAAATATTCCTTTAGATATCCAAAAATTGAAGAATGAAATAGAAACCGTAACTCATGAAGATGTAATTTGCGTTTCATCTTTCGCTCAAAGCAGAAGCGATTATTTACGAAGACCGGATTGGGGAAGAAAACTTAGTAAAAGTTCCTCCAAAGTATTACAAGAAGCTACGCAAAAAAAGGACTACGATATAACAATTGTAGTTTCAGACGGACTTTCAGCAACTGCGATAGAAAAAAATATCCTTCCTTTTCTTAAGCTTCTTTACCCAGAGCTAAACAAAAAATATCAATTAGCCCCTATAGTTATAGCAGAACAAGCTCGTGTTGCTTTAGCAGATGAAGTTGCTTTGGCGTTTAACTCAACAGTGGTTATTAATTGCATTGGTGAAAGACCCGGTTTAAAATCACCGGATAGCATGGGAATTTATATGACCTACAATCCTTATTCAGGTATTACCGATGACAAAAGGAACTGTATTTCAAATATTCGGAAAGATGGATTATCTTATGAAGTGGCCTGTTCTAAGTTGCTATATCTGATTCAGGAAGCATTTTCTAAAAGAATATCAGGAGTTAATCTTAAGGATAACCAAAACCTGGACTTGAAATCCGGATCCAATGAGATGCTGGAATAAGCTATTCCTTCATTCCATTTAGGAACAAACGCAACTTTTCCCTAAACTGCAGTAATGCTTTCGGATTCTTTTTTTTGGAGTTGATAGCAATCCAAAATTGATCGTTTTCTACTAACGCCGGAGAGTGAAAATGTGATGCTTCAGCTTTATCAGTACGGTTACACAAAATACCAAGGTTCTCCGAATCCTCCAACACTTTTTTATTCAAATCGGGATTATCTGTACAGGCATATACTAAATAAAAACCAGTTAAATAATCAGCTTTATAGCCATCAGTTATCTTTATAATATTGCTATAATTATTGATCTCATCAATGATATCAGGAGCAAGAACTGTAATGTCATTTGTAAAAGGTAAAAGCCCCTTTAATTTCTGGTAAGCTACTTTTCCTCCTCCTACAAGCAGAATTTTTTTGTGTACGATATTAATGGATATGGGAAGAAAAGTCATCTCGGATAATTAACTAATTTAAAACAATTCATTGCACAGAAAAGCTGTGCAATGAACCAATATTCTTTTACTCGTATCTACATAAATAGCTTACAGGCTCCTTAACATTCACCTTAAATGAAGTATCTTTTTCAACCTTAAATGTTTCTCCTTGTTTGAATAACTTCCATTCTGTTTCACCTGGTAAAAGTGCTTCCATTTCGCCATAAGTAACAGTCATGTACTCAATAGTGGAAGTTCCGAATTCAAATTCACCGGCATCAATCACTCCTGCTGTAGCTTTGCCTGCACTATTATTTACTGCTATAGATTTTACTTTGCCTTCAAAGTATTCGTTCACTTGTAACATTGTAATTCTGTTATAGGTTTAAAATAAGTCGCAAATATAAAGAATTAAGATATTTTAATATTATAGCAAACTCAGTTTTTGCATCACTAAATTACTGAAATCCATCCCCATAAATAATCCACTTATAAATCAGGATGATATATTTAAGTAAGCTATTACTTTATTCGTCTAAATTTTATATCTTTTACAAATCTTTTAGGCCTTATCTACGTTTAATAATTATAACTGACCAAAATAAACAGCTATGCCATTTAACAAGGAAGACAGAATAAACGATATATTGGCCGGTTTTAAGAAAACTGACCAATTTTATAGCAAGTTCAAAGCTGAATTTGAAAGTGACGTATTTGATATCATTTTAGATTTCTATCCTCACTTTAAGCAAAAGGATGTTTTAAATGAGATGATACAAATGTATGCTTCGGAAACTTTAAGTGCTACAGAAGCGGTATTGGACAAGGATAATCACTATCCCGAATATCGAAAGCTTGAAGAAATTGAGTATATGAATAAGATTTTGGCTAAAGAAAAAGGTATGTATTCCGAAAATGAGTTTTCTGAAGCCCTGCATAATAGAATAAAAGCCATTGTTGTTAAACATTATTCTGATGTAATGGATTTATCAAACCATGGATTTCGATTGCTGGAACGAAATCTTAAGATGTATTTACTGGGATTTGTATCTCAATTTGAATCTTTTGTGAAATAATAATTTCTGTTTCGATTCCCTTCGAGATAATTCTTTGCAATATTGTTTTATGTACAAAAAATATACACCACCCCACTTTTAATACCCCTCCGAATTTTCAGGAGGGGTATTTGTTTTTTCCTCTCCCCTACAAGATAAGCTTGTAATTTGTTACCTTTTCGAACTTACCTCCGTGATATACGACTGCAATAATCTTCTTTCTGCCTATTATTTTATAGTTTTGCGCTTTAATAATAGTATATAAGAACTCGCGTTAAATATTTCGATTTCCAATACAATATCAAGTAGTTATTTTTTCGCTTGTTCCGAATTCTATTAAAAGAAATTCACATGAAACTAAAGAAATTAATTCCTGAATTAGCCTCCGGTATTATTAATGCCGGTTTTGATCAAACACCCAAAGCCATACAGGATTTATCTATACCTCAAATAAAATCAGGGAGCGATTGTATTATGATCTCTCCTAAAGACAGCGGCAAAACAACTTCGCTTATTATCAGTACCATTCAAAAGCTAAAAAAGCCTTTTGAAGAAGCTCCTCGTGCTATTTTTATCACATCAGAAAAGGAAAAAGCATTTGAAATTGAAGAACAGTTTTCAATCCTTGGAAAAGAATGTAAGTTAAGAACCTTTGTGGCATTCGACAAAGGAATTATTCAATATCAAAAAGACGAGATTTATGATGGTCTAGATGTTTTAATTTGTACTCCCAAACGATTAACAGAATTGGTAAATATCAACGGCATTCCATTAACTAAAATTAATTTGATTATTATGGATGATGCCGACACCATCATTACACAAAGTCATCATGCCATTATTTATCGTTTGGCTGATGGTATAAAAAAGCTACAAATTATTTTAGCCGCAAACGAATGGCACCATAAGTTTGATGAGCTTGCTGATCGAATCTTAAAAAATCCGGTAATTATTGAAAGCGAAGAGTAATATTAGATCGTTAGATTAAAGACAAAAGACATAAGACATATTTTTGAGACGCTTTACACTAATAAATTACCCCGACACACTTACTAACACTTAACTGATAAAAAAAGGATGTCACCCTTGAATGATGACATCCTAAATATAGTCTCTGATAATCGAGGATTATAATAAATCGAATCGATTGATATTCATCACCTTATTGCAAACTACAGCAAAATCCCTGGCAAATTTTCCCTTGGCATCAGCAGTTGCATATACTTCCGCCAATGCCCTTAACTCGAAATAAGAACCAAATATTAAATCCACACGGCAGGCTTTCCTTTTTATCTAATATTGGATATAGACATAAATTACATTCAACAAGGAAATGCTATTATATTAGTTCTGGCTTAAAACTATGCCGATATTTTTCAAAGTCGGAAATCTCACGTAATTTTTTAAGATTTATCAGCCTAATTTCTTTACCATTTAAATCAATTAATCCATCACTTTTAAACTCTCCAAGCATTCTAACCACAGACTCTGATGATGATCCTAACTTGTTAGCCAGTTCAACTCTGGTAATCTTAATATTTAATGTTTTATTAGCAGTTAGTCCAAATTCATCATACAAATAAAGTAAAAGTTCAGCTGTTCTTTCTCTTACAGACTTATAGGCTATTTCTGTAATTAATAAATTAGACTCATTTACTTCTTTACACATCATCTTCATCATCTCCTGCCTAAACTGCCAGTTTCTTTCAAACAGTAAAAGCAAAATATTATAATGAATATGACATACTACGGCTTCTTCAATTACTTTAGCCGAAGTACAGGCCACTTCATTTGTTAGTAACGATCGGTAGGCTACAACATCTCCTTTATGAGCAAATTTGAGAATATAATCTTTTCCAACTGGACCGTTTTTTGAAATTTTTACGACTCCACTTAAGATGGCATATATTCCTGTATGTCTTCTTCCCTCCGTGTAAATAACTTTACCTCTCTTCAATTTTGATAGAATACAGGTTTTTTCTATCAGCTGTAGTTCTCTGTACGACAAATCTTTAAACATTGGCATATTCATTAAATATTCAATATCTAGATTATTTATTGCCGGAGCTTTTTCTGTAATTGTTAATGCGCAGTTCATACCTTAACACTTAAATATTTATACAATAAATAGATGAAACCGACATGGCCGGAGCAAATAATTAAATCACTCAAGAATACGATTAATATATACACTAATTATCTGAGCTTTGTTGATTTTTAATTACATAAAAAATATGTAATAATTTGATTATATGTAGAAAAAAAACAATTCATATACTACATAACTTTACTTAGTGTAATTATAAGGATAGCATCATAAAGCTCTATGAATACTATCCTTAAATAATAAATACACAATTGATACATTACCTTTTAACTACTCTTGCGCTGGCAATTGGACCAGCTCTATGGTCTTTAAAAGTTGGTACTATTTTTACTGTAATTTTACCACCATCAACAGTTAAATCATCAGGCAAGTCATATACCTGATTGTAAAATTCTCCGTTATTTTTATTAGACAAATTCTCATTAGCTATCTTCATGTCATTTACATAAACATCAAACGTTCTTCTTCCGGGAAATCCTCCAAAGTATTCTAAAACCAATGCCATTGGTTGACCTGCAAAAACACCCATTTCAAAAGAGAACCAGCCACCTCGGTCGGCTTCACGGTATTTTGTTCTGTCCACTTCTTCAACCCACGATTTGTAATCTTTAAAGTTATGATCCCTTTCCGGTTGCATTTCTCCCAGTTTACAATAGTCAATGGTCATTTCCTGCAACTTTTTCAGCTGAGCTTGTTTAGCCATATATTCAGCTTTTTGTTGATCCCATTTATCTTCTGTAAATAAATCGAAATATATAGAATAGGTACGTTCATGAACTTCGTAGAAAGGACGGAATACTACATCCTTAGGTCTACCCACATGATTAGATTTAAAAGTATTTGATTTACCTTCCACTTTATCTAACCACTTAGAAGGATTTCTTTCATCAGTCATAAACACAGGGACATACAACAAATCATTTCCTTTAGGATCATTTTCTGGCCCCAAATCACCTGCTAAGACTAACGGTCCATACATAATAGCAACCCTATTTTTATCGTCCGGCATCGATTCTAACCTAAGTTCAAATGGAAATTTCACTTCAATTACATCTCCATCTTTCCACTCGCGATTTATAGAAACAAAACTTTGAGGTTTCGTTCCTAGCTCAACAGCATTACCATTCACAAGTATCTCGTAACCCTTCTTAGCCCAGTATGGATAACGAATTTTTATATCAAAAGCTTCCTTCGCATCACCCTTAACTATTAATTTAGTTTCCTGACTATCCGGATAATTGGTTTCCTGAATTATCTGAATTCCTTTTTCTTTCCAGTTTAATTCGGAAGCAATAAACTGTACCACATAGAGTTCCTGATGGTTATGATAATAAATATTGCGACTATACTTCGCATGGTTTTCCATACCTGTCCCCACACAACATGTAAACCAAAGTGGATCCTGGTAAACTTTATAACCACCCATGTCTAAAGATAGGTTGTAAATTACACGACCATCTTCTGGATGTTGAGAGGAAAGAATATGATTAAATAAGGCTCTTTCGTAAAAATCAGCTACTTCAGCTGAAGCTTCCCATTGGAATAAATGTTTGGATAACTTTAGCATGTTATACACATTACATGTTTCAGTAGTACCGTCACTTAAGCGATCTCTGAGCGAATCCGGCTCACCAAAATACTCATGGTTACAGTTACCTCCTGTAACATAAGAATGATGATTTACTACTCTATCCCAAAAGAATTTAGAAGCTTCATAATCCTCTTTACTTCCAGTTAATTCATATCTACGTGCTGTACCAACAAACTTAGGTATTTGCGTATTTGCATGCACTCTTGGTAAGATATCTTTATGATGTGCAATAGAATCGATAATTACTTTATGATGGAAGATATGAGACATATCCATGTATCTTTTTTCTCCGGTTAGGGCACTTAATTCAGCTAATACCTCGTTAATTCCTCCGTGTTCACAATTCAGCATTTCCTGAACCTGATCATCTGTTAAATCTTTTACTACAGTAAATAACCAATCCGTGAATTTAGTTGCAATATGCAAGGCTCTATCATTTCCACATAGTTTATACGCATGAATTAATCCATCCAACACTTTATGTTGTGTATAATAGGGTACCCAAATTCCATTCAGATCAAAACCTCCGGATCGAATATCACCTTTGGCTACTTCTTCCTCTAGAATTTTTTTACCATTCTCAAATGCTCCAATATACCCCTCGCCATCAGCCTCTTGACATTCAGCCAATTCTTTTACAATATAATCTGCACGCTTTTTATACTCCTCATCACCTGTAGTTTCATACATCAGGCAAATTGCTGTTAAGTAATGTCCTAAGCTATGTCCCGCAATTGTATTCGCTTCCCAACCTTCGTAATGATCTGCTTTAGGTTCTAATCCTGCCTCAATACGAAATTTTGCGAGAAAACGATCTGGTTCATAATTCAATAAAACCTTTTGGTTTAAGTCTGTCGCTTTTTTAAACGGACCATCCAGCAATTTTACATCTTTAATATCAAAAGGTAATGCTCTAAAGCTAATCACCTCAGACTCCTCACCTTGAATTGTTGGGCTTGGAGTTTGGCAACTATTCAAAAATACGGTGCCAGCCAGCATGATTGTTAACAAATAGGAGATTTTCATGTAGTAAATAAGTTATAGTTGTTTTTATTGTTGTACTATTCCAGAAACTCAAATCATTTTATTCACCTGTGTATTTATTTTCAGCAGCGTGACACGATGGTGATGTTTTAAACTCAGAAAAATACTGAGCAACTAAAGCATATAAATCAGGATCATATTTCTTCATATCCTCTCTGGAATTCACCCAATTATGTTTTCCATCAGGACTTTCTACCTCTGCATTAACATTAAACCAGTTTTGAACACCTTCGGCCCAATATTCATAAATATTGGTTTTTGCGTAAGTTCCTTTATATTTTCCCTCTGCAACTGCTTTATCTAATAACCTTTGTAGAGTATCGTTAAAATCTTTTACAATAGGAGCAATACCTATTAAATGTACAGCATGTGAAAACTCATGAATAGCAATATCTTCAGAATGGTACTTATCTATTTGGTAACACAATAAGTTTTCCTCAGCACAAGTTGATAATGGACTTTCTAAATCGCCTCCTAAACCTCTGGCTCTTAAATCCCAATTTAAAGTTGTATCGTTTACTAAGTCCGCATGCTCCGGAATATCTGTAGTACCTTCATACCGAGCCATCACACCCATTCTGGCTCCTTCTTTTTGCATATTTTTAAGCACTTTGGCAGGTAAATCTTTTGTCATAAAATACACGATTTCCCAAGCCTTAACCAAGGCCGAATCCGGAACTCGATGCGAACTAATAACCGGAACTCCATTGGCATCCATATATTTTTTATAGAACGGATCCAACTTTAAACTTTTAGGTGGAGTTGTTATTTCAGGAATACTTTCATTTCCACACTGTGCATTTACACTAAATGAAAAAATTGTATTTACTAAAACCAATACAACTACAGGTATAATATTTTTCAAATTCATATGCTTATTATTTAATTGTTGTTTCTTGCTGGAGGTAATTGCTTGTAAAAACATTTCACAAAAAAATCACGCCTTTTTCTTTCTCCGTATCTTCCTCCTAATGTATGATTTACACCAGGCAAGACCACTAATTCAAATTCCTTATTATTTTTTATTAAAGCATCTACCAACTGCATAGTTGAAGAAGGATCTACATTATCGTCCAACTCACCTAATATCAGCATAAGTTCTCCTTTTAAACGATAGGCATTCACCACATTCGAACATTCCTCGTAATGCTTTCCAATGGGAAATCCCATCCATTGTTCGTTCCACCACATTTTATCCATACGGTTATCATGACAACCACAAGATGAAACTGCAGCTTTATAAAACTGAGGTTGAAACAATAAGGCAGCTGTAGATTCTTGTCCTCCGGCTGATCCTCCAAAAATACCTACCCTGGTGGTATCCATAAAAGGACGTGTTTCAGCAGCTTCTTTTATCCATTTAATACGATCAGGGAAACCAGCATCCTTCAGATTCTTATAACAAACATCCTGAAAAGCTTTAGAACGATATGATGTTCCCATTCCATCCAGCTGCACAACTATAAAACCTAATTCTGCCAATGACGAAAATGCCCAGTTAAAAGCTCTGAAACTTTTAGAAGTAAAAGCGCCATGTGGTCCTGCATAAATGTACTCTATGATAGGATAACTCTTGTTTTTATCGAAGTTGGTAGGATAATAAATATTACCCCAAATATCCGTTTTTCCATCACGAGCCTTGGCTACAAATACTTCCGGATATGTAAAACCTTTTGCCAGTAATGTACTCACATCAGTCTTTTCTAAGGACATGATTACTTTCCCGTTGGATGCATTTCTTAATACAGTTACAGGTGGCGCATCTACTTTAGAATAGGTATCAACCATCCACTTATAATCCTTTGAGAAAACAGCATCGTGATTCATTTTTTCTGGCGTTAAATCCACCAAACCAGAACCATCAAAGTTGACTTTACAGTAATGGATAAAGTAAGGGTCTTCGTCTGCATTTCTTCCTCCGGCCTTAAAAATGATGGTTTCTTTTTCCTCATCAACTTTCTCTATACCTCTAATTACCCAGTCACCCTTAGTAATTTGTTGGATCACTTTACCTGAGTTTCCATCTATTAAATAAAGATGGTTCCAGCCGTCTCTTTCAGAGGCCCAGATAATTTGCTCTCCATCTTTAATATCGTGTCTAAAATACTTACCACTATAATCGATAAATGTATCTGATTGCTCATTGATGATTACTCTGCAATCTCCGTTGTCGGCATTTACTTTTACTACCTGATAAACCTGATGTCCTCTTTGGTTAAACTCAAAAGTATAGGCTTTGCTATCTGGTCGCCAGGTAATTCTTCCCAACCAAAACTGATGTTCAAAAGGCTGGCTATCCACTTCTATTTGTTTCATTTCTAAGATGTCAAACAAACAAGGTTTGTGAATAGGCATTGCATCACCTGGTTTTAAATACTCTCGCTTAATCATCTTAGGCTCTAACTGATCCTTAGGTGAAGATTCTATAATATGGATATAGTGCTTTTCGTTCAAACGAACTTTTAATCCTGCTAGTTTCTTTGAGTCAGGCGACCAGGATAAATGTCCAGAATATATTTCGCCCATAGAGCCATCATAACTCAGCTGACTTTCTTTACCTGATTTCTGTTCCTTGACAAAAACATTATGATTTTTGACATAAGCTACATAGGCTGAATCTGGTGAAAAAACAGGAGCTGAATCATAAGCTCCATCGGTCCATCCCCAATGTTTATAATCTCTTTTCTCAGCTTCGCCTGTAATTTTGCAGCTATAGTTTTTTAATGAACAATTAATCTTCTTACTATCATACTCAAATGATATCTCTTTTAAATCGCTGCTTACATGCAATCTCCACAAATTAGGTTCATATATCTCTAGCTCTTTTCCTAGTACTTTTGACAAACCTGCGCTCAACTTTTCGTGATTAAACAAGGGCGTTACCTTTTGCTTAAGCGGATTAACGAGCTTATACTCCGTCCCTTTTCTGGTTTTTATTTTATACCAGCATAACTCCGTATTCTCTATCCACTTTACTTCATTTACTTGATTATAAACATAATCACCAAACTTCGCAACAGAATCAGCTCTTGCATAATCCTCTTCTGTTACCTGAGAAAAGGCATGTACTGAAACCAAAACAAATAAAGACAACACTAACAAAAATCTATTCATGTATTCATTTTTTTACTTGCACGGAAAGTCTAATAATTCTTAGTTTTCACGAATGAGAATCTATTTTTCGACTTATTCCAATGCGTTTTTACATATTTCTTTTACAACCCCCTAATTTTCGTTAGAAAAACACAAATACTTTAAAACATTTTTAAAAAACACTTTTAAAAAATCATTATTATAATTTAAAAGTAACCCTATCTGCTTTCTCCAATTAATATCAAAAAAAACACTATCGCCTCTAGTATAAATTATTAGTTATAAATCAAGGCTTTTACTTTAGCCAACTATTAAAGATGCGCTGTTGCAAGTTTGTTAAATCATTGTGAATTTTCATTTTGAAATTTTTACGACTTGTTGCTTTTAGTTTTAGAGAAAATTCCTTGCAGTTTCCTCCTGAAATTACAGCAATTGTTACCTCTTCTCCCGCTTTCTTATTTTGTATGACATTTTCAAAACGATCTTTTGAAATAAAATCCCCATCAATGGATACGATCTCCATTCCATTACCTAAACCTGCTTCCCAAATCGGTGAATTACGCTCTACCTTATGCAAAAAATAATGACCGTTATTTTCAATAATTCCGGTACCCATATAGGCATTGGAACTTATTACCTGAGTTGAAGTATCGATATCAACTCCTGCATAATTAAAATACTTTTTATAGTCGACAAGCTGTGTTGTGCTTGCGTAGTCGAAAATCGGTTGCAGGCTTTCTCCTGCTATATCTTCGCATACTTGCTGAAACTCTTCATCGGTAAAACCTCGTTGCAATGTCTGAAAATACTGTTGATAAAGCTTTCGCATTACATCATCAAGACTAGACTTATTTTTTGTTTTATGACGAATATTTAAATCGAGCAATACACCTAAACCACAACCTTTTGTATAATAAGAAATGGTATTATTATGTGCATCTTCACTAGGATCGAAAAAGTGAATCCAGGCATCATAACTTGAAGAGGTAACTGATTCTAACAGACTTCCGGGTTTATTCTCATAAGTGGCTATATTATGAGAAAAGAACTCCATTGCCTCTTCTTTACTTAACAAACCAGCTCTATTCATGATTAAGTATTCATAGTAAACCGTAAAACCTTCAGAAACCCAAAGCATATTCGTAAAACATTCTTCATCATAATTAAATGGCCCCAAAACAATTGGGCGAATGCTTTTTACATTATAAAGATGAAAGTATTCATGTGTTACAAAATTTAACCACTCTTTATAACCCTGCTCATCGGCATAATCTGCCACAGAAGTTGGACAACTTAATACACAAGAATTAGCATGTTCCAGCCCTCCTCTTGAACTATCCAAAGTTATAAAGGTGTAATGCTTGTATGGTATATCTCCCATCAAATCTATCGTATATTGAATGATTTGACGCAGATCTTCTATAAATTTGCTTTTATCTCGTGGGTCGTTTTCGCTTACCGCAACATAATGAGGAATACCTTTTACCTCAAGTGTAATAACCTCCTGATTTCCTATTAATACAGGGCAATCTAAAAGCACATCAAAATTATCGGCATAATAGCTAAACTCCTTCTTATCTTGTATATCTAATCCGGTTGAAACCTGAGACCAAAAATCTGGCACATTGAACTTTACTTCTACAGGCACTTCCAGTTTACCAGCCGGATAAAGAAAAACTCCTGTTGGAGAAATAAATGCACGTGAGGCATTTAATGAAGATCCAACTACCGAAATATCATTACCATAAACCTGATAGCTTACCTCGATACTAGTTTCTCCTTTACAAAATACCCGCCAGGTATTCTTGCTGACCTTAGTATAATTTAAAGGTTCTTTGCTCTGATTATATGCCTTAAAATCAACTACATTCTTACATAAATCCTGAATTTTATAATATCCCGGAGTCCAGGAAGACATCTTTAAATCAATGTATTCTGAATTTAGATCCTTACACATCATTTCAACCTGAAAATAATGTCTGTCAGGATTGTCCATAGAGATAGTAAAACGATAATTTGCCCTTTCTCTTTTTATAGAAGAAGCTGAAAGATCATTTGTTCCAATTGCTGTAACAACAAAAAAGAATAAGCATACCAATTGATAGTGTTTCATTCAAGTCTGTTTATCTATTTTTGAATAAGTTATAAAATCCTAAATTACACTTATGGTTAACCTACTATAACAATCAGGTTCACCGCATTAGCTAAATTGTATTAGTTTACCTTCCATTCAATAATTCCAGCCGAAAATCCTTTTTGAATCTTAGCTGATAATCGTATTTCTTTTGTCCGTACAGGTTCAAACGTCACTTTATTGTATTGATTTAAATCAGTACTGTAATCCGAGTGATTTTTAACCTCAACCCAATCGCCTTTTTTATCTTTATAGCTGATTTTATATGATTCCGGCACACGATAATTTACATCATAATGATCGAGATTTAACCAATACACAGAAGAAGAGGAAAGCGTAACAGGCTTATCAAAAGTATAAGCAACCCACTCTTCGGAACCATCCTTGAGCCACCAATAAAAATATGACTTGTCCACATCTCCTGAGTTCACTGGGTCAAAGCCATCATTTAATCCCGGTGTCCAGTCTGTAGACGAAGATGCAGTAGCAGTTGTATAAAGTTCAGAAGATTTAAGCGTGGCAGCCTCCATATTAATTGGGGTCCATACTTTCATGGAAGCAGTACCGCGATTATTCCAGGCGAAGTAAGGAATGGCCTTAAGTGCAACCGGATCATCACCAACTTTATTACCTTTTGTTTTTTTATAACCGGTCATACTTAAGGTTACCACTCCGCCTAAAAGCTCTTCATCAAAGCTAGCTGTAATATTCTGGTCTGTCGGAACAAACTTATCGAAAACACTTTCATTGGCATTATCTTTATCTTCGAAACAATACACAATTGGGCCTCTTTGGAATGCCACTTTTTCCTGATCGTACACAACATTATTGTGAGCTATCACTCTTCGCGGTTCCATTGGTAAATTGATTTCAATTTGATCTCCTCTACGCCATTTTCTTTTGATGACAGCATAACCACTTTCCTCTTCACATTCGATTATCTTATTATTTAATGTTATTGTATAAGAAGAATCCTTAACTGTTAAGAAGTGATATAAATCTGAAGGTACCACTTTGTTTTTCAACCATCCTGGAATACGTATCTTTAATTTAAATTTCTGACCAATAGTATTCTGAATTTTAATCTGTACTTTACCATCCCAAGGATATAATGTATTTTGAGTTAACTCCAATGTATCATTATCCATTGGAATAGATGCACTTCCTCCTGCAAATAAATTTACATAGACACCATCATCTGATTTAGTATAAACATATCCCGGAACGGAAGCCATAAAACGGGTTACATTTCCAGGACAACATGCACAACCAAACCAAGGTGCTCGTTCATGGTTATGCTCTGATTCTAATGGGTTATCATAGAAGAATTGGTCGCCACTTAATGAAACTCCAGAAATCAGACCGTTATATAAAGTTCGTTCTAAAACATCATAATATTTAGAATCTCCTTCGTGCAAAAACAAACGATAATTCCAGTATATATTTGCAATAGAAGCACAGGTTTCGCAATATGAAGTCATATTATTTAATTCATAATTTGGGCCAAAACCTTCTCCCTGGCCTCTGGAACCAATACCTCCTGTTATGTATAATTTTTTAGAAACGATATTTTCCCACACCCTTTTACTGGCTGCCATTAATTCATCATCGTGCATTAATGAGGCCACATCGGTTACACCTGAATATAAATACCCTAAACGAACTGCATGCCCAACTGCTTCTTCCTGATCAAGAATTGGCATATGATCCTGACTATATTCACTTAACTCATGACCATCTGTTCCTTTTCCGGTTTCA
Organism: uncultured Saccharicrinis sp.; assembly: GCA_963677245.1. GTDB lineage: Bacteria > Bacteroidota > Bacteroidia > Bacteroidales > Marinilabiliaceae > Saccharicrinis. The sequence goes on along the minus strand of OY781921.1, from coordinate 5,662,325 downwards.
TCAATAAAGTATCGGGCCAGTTCTAAATACTTTTGATCCTTCGTAACATGAAATAATTTCACCAAAGCCATTTCAATTATCGGATGTCCTGAAGGCACATGCTTCTGGCCTTCGCTTGGTCCAAATACTTGATAAACCAAATCCGCATTTTTAATGGCTACATTTAATAAATTCCTTTTTCCTGTGGCTAAATAGTGTGCGACAGCTGCTTCATATAAATGTCCACAATTATATAATTCATGACTATTCAGTCTATCCCATCTTCCTTTACCATACCACCTTTTTAGTCGTTCACATTTATTTGTAATACAGGTATATAAATAGCCATCATTTTCCTGAGCTTCACCGATTAGATAAATTAAACTATCTATATAGTTATCCAGTTGATGATCGGGTTTTACAGCCAGGGCATACGATGCTCCTTCCAAAATTTTATAAACATCAGTATCGTCAAAAGGGAAATCACCTTGATGCTCTTTTTCTATTAAACCTCCTGCCAGAGCAAAATTGTCCATTCTCCCTGTTTCCTCTGATTTTTGAAAAGCTGATGGTATAGAAACCGTTCTGTTCACTTCTATTTTAGGAGCCCAGAAAGAATCATTCAAATGAACCTGCGTAAATGGCACCTGATCCATTTGCTCTTTCGTATTTTCCTTTTTACAACTTATCAGGAGGATTAATCCCAGTAACACTATGTAGCTTATTATTTTCATTATATACATTTCTTTGGTTAAGAACCTTAAGGGCTTATTCCTTTATACTATCCTCAATAAACAATGCTTTAACCTCTTCCTTATTCAGGACTTTATTATATAGTTTAACCTTTGAGATATAACCGTTAAAATTTTCAGGTTCAAAGCCAGAAGAACCAATTGATATTTTATCAGCTTCTACAAATAGATTTAAAGGCATTTCATTATCCAACAGTCCATCTACATAAATCATTTCCTTCATACCATCAAAAGTAACTGTTACATGATGCCACTCTTTCGCACCAGGATAGTTGGTAAATGACATATCTACTGCTCCATCACCATGGGCTACAGCTCCAAAATTACCTTCACCATACATTACTGCAGCATAAGATGATTGCAACATGTTGTCTCGTGAATTCCAGGATATAATGCATTGACCAATAGACTTTGAATTAGCATAAACCCAAGCCGACACAGTAAATGGTGCATTCCAGTTTAATCGATCAGGTGCGTTCTCTGATAATTCCAAATAACTTTTTCCATCCAAGGATAATGCTTTTACTCCTTCAATTTCTTTAATACTACAATTACCTACAGGAATAAATTCGCCTCCCAGCTGGCCATTGTTTGTTATTGATTGTTTTATTGTACCCTTTGGTAAATCCTCAATATCTAAAGCAACCTCAAGTTGATTACTTGAAGCTTCATATTGACTATCTTTAATAGCTCTGTTTTTATAAGAAGGAACTTCCCAGGTTTCGTTGTAGACTTTAACATTCCAAATAGCAGCTAACATGCCGCTTTTTTCAGTTCCTGTAATGGTTAACCTGATATATCGACATTTTTCGTTTTTGTCATCAATCATCGGGCTGCCTGGAGTTCTATTTTGTGTTTTATCGGCAAATAATCTCCATTCTTGCTTATCATCAGAAACTTCTATTTTATATTGATAATAGTAAGTAGCATATTCAAATTGAGTCATAATTCTTTTAACAGATTTTTTCTCTCCTAAGTCAATTTCCACTGATTGTGGTAATGCACAACTTTCTGATTTCCATAAAGTTCCATTGTCATCATCAGTAAGATATTGGGCAGCATAAATATGATCGACTGGCTTTTGTGTAAACTGACTAGCTTTTGATATTAAATGATACGAAGAACTTGCTGTTGCCTGTGCTCCCAATGCTATATTTTTGTATGCAGATTTAAACTTTTGCACACCAATATGACTGGCTTTAATTTTTTCAATTGTAGTATCATTTGTAAATACTAACTCATCCATACACACCTGACGAAACTCTCCACCTGAACTATGTGGATTATCATGACGGTGATATAAAATATAGGTCTTTCCTTCTATTTCAATTACGGAATGATGACCTGGTGAATCAATAGTACCATCCTCATTCGTTTTTAAAAGGGGATTATTATCTCCATAAGTAAACGGTCCTGTTGGAGAATCTCCATAGGCATAATGCACCGCGTATGAGCTTAAACGACAATCTCCTGCGGAATACATTAATATATACTTTCCATTTCTTTCGATAGGATAAACAGCCTCAAATAATTCTGGAAGCTGTTCGTTGGGAATATAACCCTCATCCAGGATAGTATGCATATCTGAAGGATCTATTTTAGCCCAGCCCAATCCTTTAAATACATGACACCAGGTACCAAAGTAGGTAAATAAGCTTCCATCTGCACAAGATAAGAACTGTGCATCCAGAGCAGGTAGGTTCTCAGTACCTGTACCAACAGGAACCACAGGTTTTCCTTCGTTTAATGGTTTCCATGGGCCAACAGGATTATCTGATACATATCCATAGATATTACAACCAAACTGACAGTTACCCATGTAGTAATAATACTTTCCATCTTGCCCTTTTACAACATCTGGTGCCCAACAATTGGTTAAACCTTCCGGTAAATCAATATCTAATTCGTAATTATACCAATTGGTAAAATCTTTACTTATCCAAACTGTAGGCTCTCCTGATGCCAACTTTACACCATCCGTTGTTGAATAAATATAATAGATATCATCAAACTTTTTAATTGTTGGATCTGCAAAATATCCAGGAAGCAATGGGTTATGATTAACTTCCAATTCGGGCGTATTTTGCTTTACAACACAACCTGCAGCAATAATTACAAGTAATAATAATAGATTCTTCATCCTTTAAGATTTGATTTCTTTATTCCAATCGGTATTCATAAATTTAACTTGGTAAGGCCACTGATCATCATTGCTTTCTTCGTCATCCCAGGCATGAGGTAGATATGATTTAGGTGCTCCTGTAACTACAAACCATAGCTTAGCACACCCTTTAGGAACTCTAAAGCTAATTGTACTCTGATTGTCGGCTTGCATCTTGCCATATACTCTTTCTCCACTTTCGAGCAAAGCTACAAAGCCATAGCGCCAACCTGCTCTGGTAATATCTTCTACCTGGTTAAATCCTTCTTTATTAACCATACCGGAAAAAGTAACAGATACTTTGTTTTTCTTTTCTGGGAGTTTTAAAGGTATTACATTGTAGCCTGTTGTTCCCGGGCATTTTTCATATGAAACCAAATAACCTTTATCCTCTAATGAGGATGCACTAAAATTGGATTTTAGTGTTTTATTTTCTGATAATTCGCGAAGACCATCTATATCAAAGGTTACCATTTTTGAAGCAGCCTTAAATAGTTCATCATTAAACTGAGCTACATTAATACCTGTCACATGCATATAAGCCTGCATTGGATCTTCCGGTTTTATGGCGTTCCTCCACAGTTTCCCAATAAAATCGATACCATGCATCTGTGCCCAGTAGTAATGGATAAAATAGCTTGAGTAACGAAAATCCTCATGACAAATATGACGATGATAGTTTTCTCCATAAATATTTAAATCTCTTTCATTAAATATGTTTTCCGGATGGCACTGCATAGCTTGCCATTGTGCAGTTTGTTCCCAAAATCCATTACCTCCATTGCCTTCAAAACCATAGCGAAACCCTCGAGTAAACTCCTCTATATCCGGATCATTGGCTAAGTAATCTGCATATACCTGATATTGAAACGAGTGTCCTATTTCATGTGCAATAACACTGCCTACAGGTTTACATGTAGACGGGCTAACCCATAATGCACCAATTACATCATCATACCCGGCACCAAAAGCCATCCACTCCGTGGTATAGTGTAGCATGATTAAAATTTTATACTTATCCAAATTTGATTTTCCAGCACCTGTTTCTGCAAATTGGAGCTTATATACATTTAGCTGATAAAATTCTTCCGCTTTTTTGAGTAAATCATCAATATCTACTCTATATTTTTCATCTACCCCTTGTGATGCGGGATGATTATTTTCATACCCTTTAGCCCAAAACACAATAAAGTTATCAGATTGAGAACTCCTTTGGTAACACCATTCACTTTCTGTATTTTCAAAATTGTTATCTTGAAATTCTTTCGGTATATAAATCTTTTTAGTCACCAACGACTGACTAATAAGATTTGTACAACTAAAAAATGCAAATACCAATACATAAATTGAAAATAACAAAACACTACTCTTCCTCATTCAACTTTATATTAATGATGTATAAATACTTTTTACTAAAAAACTTTATTGAAATTATGTATGGGACACCTCTTTTTTATTACATTATAAAAAGGCCATACTCTGCAGATACTTACACAAAGAGTATCTTAAGAATATTTGATGAAATAGCTTGCTCTGTTTAATATAAGTTAGAGGGCAGGTAGAAACCTACCCTCAAACCTAAATTATGTGCAACTAAAAACTATTACAATAATTAAAACTCTATCTTCTCCATTCATTAACACCATCTCGTATCCGAAGTCGCTACTCTAAAGCCACTGTTACAATAAATCTAATAAACTTGGTCTCATCTGTTGTATCCTTGTAACCAAAACCTATTTTAGGTTCTTTACCTTCTTCTGTCGGACTTAAATCTTCACCTCTACCAATATTGATAATCTGTTCATCTTGATTGGTTTCTACATAGTAAGAAAATCCATCATCGCCCCAACTACATACTTCTCCTAAATTATTCAACCAATATCCAGCACCATTTGCAGTATAAGAACTAGTAATATCCCACTCTTCTGTCTCAAGATTGATTACATACATTTTAATAGTTCCTCCTTCATTAACATCTAATTGTGCAAGAAATTCCTCAACACTCAAACCTAAATTATATTCAATAGTTTCTGCATGGTCAGTTAAGTTAATAGGATCGGCTGAGTAATTTCCATCTGGAATGCTCACTGATGAAATAATTAAAGATGGGTCTGTAACAGATACATTAAATGCAAACCTTAAATAATCATCATAATCAGATCCATTTATTGCAAATCCAACATTAAACGATAATATTGTACCTGCTTTTGCACTTTCATTTATATCAATAGTAATTGTTTTTGTAGTTTTATCAAAGTCTAAACTAGTTGTTTGAAACTCATCATCTACTGTTGTTATACCGCCTGCAGAATTATAATACCATCCTGTAGTACCTTTAGTCGGACTTGTTTTATCCCAGATACGTCTACCAATATTAATATTATGAAAGACTACACTCTCATTCTCTAACCCAGTAATCAATTCTGCTACAGACATATTCATTTTATCTTCAAATAAATCTGCATAATCTTCTAATTGAATTACAAAAGGCGCAAACCTACCTACCTCAAAGGCAATTTCTGATGTAATTGTTGAGGTTACATCTGATCTTAAATATGGACTATCTTCTTCTCCATATTTATGCTTACTTGTAGCATCTTCTATGTTGTCTTCACAAGCAACCATTGAAAAAAGAAGACAACTTAACATTATATAAAACAAATTTCTTTTCATGCGTTCAATTTTTCACTTATTGAATGAAACTAACTTAAAGAATTACACTCCTTTGAAGGAATAATTTTCTGGTATTTTGTTTCGATATCCATAATTACAAATATTACTCTTCTCCTTCATAACCTGGATTTTGAACCAATTTAAGGTTTCCATCCAATGCTACTTTAGGTAAAGGGAATATATTACAATGTATATCTGAAGGATCAGTTTTAGCTTCCTTACAAAACCAAGATTTACCGTTATATACATTTTGATTCTTACCTACAATTCTAAAACGTATTAAATCCTGACGCCTATGGTGTTCTGCAACAAATTCCCATGCCAGTTCGTCTAATAAGCCTCCTAACTCAATATCATCACCGCCTTCAGTAGTAGTTACCCAGACATCCTCTTCTCCTAATTTCCCTTGATTTTCCAGATATCCATAGTCATAAGCACTTCCTGCTTTTAACTGAGCCACCGTTCTTACAGCCTTTTCTGGATTATTTTTAAACGCTCTTTGACGGACAGCTGTTACCAGATCAGCAGCATCTTGTTCTGTTTCTCCTTTATAACCTCCCAAACGAAGTAAACACTCTGCTTTTATTAGATACGCATCTGCTAAACGAAAGAAAGGTACATCATCATAACTAGTTCCAAAATCACCTGAAAGAATTTCATATTTAATCAAGCGTCCTCCTTCAAATGGATAACATCCCGGATTATCAATACTATGTAACTCTTTGGTATATATTAAAGGTTCTCCGTCTACAGTGATTGCGGTACCGCTTTGATCATACTGCTGTCCTAAAGTCCAACAAGCATTATACCTACCATCATCCTCATCGTAAGTATCCAAGAATTGAGGGTGTACAGCACTACCTCCTGTTGCCCATCCATTAAAATTCCAAACGGCACGTCCTGCTGTATGAATCCATTTATTTGCATAATAATTTCCACTTGCATATTTCTCTGCATATGGAATTCCAAAAATAATTTCCTGGTTATTAGAAATATCTTCCTTAAAACAATCGCTATAATTAGCTGCTAAAGAGTATGTATTAGCTGCTAAAATCTCATTTATCTCATCAATTGCCTTTCCATAATAAGAATTATCCGAAAAATCATTAAACCAAGCATTATGATTCAAATACATTTTAGCAAGGATCATATTTACAGTATAGTCATTAATTTGCCCCATACCATTGTCTTCTCCACATTTACCTTTTATATCATTTAATTCTTTTATAATATAATCCCAAGTTACTTGAGGTGTTGATTGCTCAGGAAGCCATCCTTCTGGATGGGTAAAAGTGGTATCCAAAGGAATATTACGAAACAGATCAAATAAGATATAATAGTACAAGGCTCTATATCCTCTTAATTGAGACGTCGCGGATTCCGAGACTTGAACAGATTCATAGTCTAATAATTCATTACATGCACTAATTCCAGAATAAGCACTTGTCCATTCTGTATGAAAATGTCCAATTTGAGAATGAAATTGATGCTTATGCATAGATACATAGAGATCTCCCCAACCAATACCAATTCGATAAGGAGTACATCTTAAGTCTGACGACTCTCCTTGTATATCATTATAGCCGTTCCACCCCCAATAAACATCACGCAGACTGCTATATACAGGCAAGAATAAACTAGCTGCATCTTTTTCTGTAAATTCATATTTTTCAGATGCAATTGTGTCATAAATGTTTTCATCTAAATCTGTACAACTAGTTATTGAAAATACTGAAGTACAAACTAGTATTGCAATAAGTGATTTATATAGTATATTTTTCATACTTAAATATTTTAGAACGTTACGTTAACTCCAAATGTAAAAGATTTGATAATTGGATACTTGTCCTTTCTATCAATACCTGCAGCTAAGGCATCACTATTTGATAATTCTGGATCTAGTCCTTCGTAACCCGTAATTGTTAGTAAATTCTCTCCAGAAACATAAGCTCTTATTCTTTTAACATATTTATTTTCAGATAAAGGTACGCTATAACCAATAGTTACATTACTCAATTTTACAAAATCTCCTTTTTCAATATAGTAACTAACGATTGTTTGTTTTTGAGCCGAAGATAATGTATACTCACCTCCATATGGTGCTTTTTTCACTGAACGCAATCTGTTAAAATTAACTGAGTTATTTTCGTAAAATGCTCTCGGTTCATTTAATATATCAAAACCTAGTTGACTAGTTAATTGCATACTTAAATCAAAGTTTTTGTATTTAAAGGTGTTGTTCCAACCTAAAATAACTTTTGGTAAACCATTACCTAAGTACTGACGATAAGTGTCATTGTTTAACATATTATCCGTCATTTCTTCAGCTTCTCCTGTTTCAGGATTTTCAATTAACCAAAGTCCGTTTTCTGAAACTCCTACTGATTTTAATCCAAAGAAATTACCAATTGATTTTCCTACTTCTAGTCTATGTGTAGCAATACTAATTGGAGCTCCCAACCCACCCCAGTCTAATTCATTATTTGTAGTATATGTATCATTTGATAGACTCAATAATTCATTATCATTGTGAGAAGCAGTTAAAGTTGTTTGCCATTCAAACTTCTGACTTTTTACCGGAGTAGAATTAATAGCTACTTCAATACCACTATTACGCATTTCTCCAACATTTGCTAACATTTGCGTATAGACAAATGGAGGCTTATTCACTGTATAATCCCATAGCATATCAGAAGTCTTTTTATAATAATAATCTACTGAAACAGATAATTTCTGGTTTAGTACTGCAGCATCAATTCCTACATTATATTCTGAAGAAGTTTCCCATTTTAGATCTGGATTTGGATTAGAAGCAATTTCTAGTCCTGGCACCCATGTTCCATTTTGATAAAAATACTTCTCTCCTAACTTATAACGTGTTAATGATAGGTATGAATCGTTAGGAATAACCCCTGTTACTCCATAACCTGCACGTAACTTTAGATTATCCAACCAATTAATTCCCTGCATAAAAGGTTCATTACTTATTGTCCAACCTACAGAAGCTGAAGGGAAATTACCCCATTTATGGTTTTCACCAAATTTAGAGGAACCTTCTCTTCTCATACTCAATAATACATTATACTTGTTAGCAAAACCATAACTAACACGTCCAAAGAAACCTATTAGCTTGCTATCATTTTTATAACTTCCCATACCAGCTTTTCCATCTTTTAATGCAGCTCCAATACCTATATTATTATACAGAAAAAAGTCATTTTGAAAATCATAGTTGTTTGCATTAAAACCTTGATTTAGGCTATATTGATAACTATATCCAACTAAAGCATCAATACGATGATTATTAATTACCTTATTAAATTTAGACGTAAGTTCTAAGTTATCAGTCCTATTAGATTGTAGTGAATGATAGGCATATCCAGTATGATTATCCATTACCTGACTAAAATATTTTGAGGTATAATAACCTTTATCATGAGCATTCCAAGTACGACTTGCTAACATTAAATTAGTTTGCCAATCCTTAACTGGTTGAATAGTGATATTACTTGTCAAACGTGTCCACTCTGATTCATATTTACCCTTTCTTTCTTTAATCATACCAACTGGATTGTAATAATAGTTTAATTCAAAATTTTCATAATAACTACCATCCTCATTCCAAATAGGCTCTGTAGGGTTTCGCATAATTGCTTGCTTATAAATATTTGTCTCTCCATCATCATTTGCATTTGTTGCGCTGTTTTCATGAAGGCCTTTTACAATATTGAATTGAAGTTTTAACATATCGTTTAACATCCAATGTGAAACATCAAAACTCAACTTCTTCTCTTCATTATAAGTATCAATAATTACTCCCTCTTCTTTTCGATAATTAGCATTTGCAGAATAGGTCGTTTTATCTGTACCTCCAGAGATAATAATATTATGATTTTGTGTTAATGCGTCTTGAGTTATTGCTTCTAACCAATCTGTATCGTAACCCTTATCCGTGTAATTAGTTAGTCCCTGACGAACTTCATCTGCACTCATAAAATCAAGCGTTTTTCCAAATTTCGCAACAGACATATAGCCTGAATAGTTCGCCTGCGTTTCAGACCCTCGGTTACCATTTTTAGTCGTAATAATTATTACCCCATTTGCACCACGCGTACCATAAATTGCTGCTGCAGATGCATCCTTTAAAACATCTATTGAAGCAATATTTTCAGGAGCTACAGTTCCTAATGAACCCGGTATTCCATCAATTAAAACTAAAGGTGTTGAGCTTCCTTTGAGGGAAATTACACCCCGCAATCTAATTGTTGATTCAGCATTAGGATCTCCACTACCTTTAGAAATTGTTAAACCAGCGACCTTACCTTTTATAAGCTCTGCTGCATCTTGAACTTTTCCTTGGATAAAATCCTCAGCCTTTACACTAGCAACAGCACTCGTAACATCACCCTTTTTTTGAACTCCGTAACCAATAGCAACTACCTCATCCAGACCAATAATGTCTGACTCCATAGTAATACTTATATTACTTAGACTACTTGTTATTTCAACTTCCTGGCTCGTATAACCTATAAAAGAAATAACTAAAACTTTACCAATTTCGGTATCGATTGTAAAGTTACCATCCATATCCGTAATTGTACCCGTTGCGGTTCCTTTTACCGCGATTGAAACACCTGGCATTGAAATACCCAGATCGTCAACAACCTTCCCTTTAACTTTAATACTTTGTGCCCAACCGTAAGTGGACATTAAAAGCATTAAGGTTAACACAAACATCCTAGATTTTATAATACTAAGATTGTGTGATAAGTAAATTCTTTTTCCTTTCATAAATAAGTGTTTATTTAGACGTAAATCTCTATTTCGTAAATTTGGAAATATTTAACTTTAATAATTTATACATATGTTTATTTTATTCGAACTACTGTGTAAACCCCACTATTTCATACTATTTAAGTTACATAGAATATTTATCCTTGTCAAAAAAATACAATATTGTTACTAATGTGTAACAATTTAAACATATGTAAAACATTCGTCGATTTGCGAATTCAGGCCTAATCGTATTTATATCGAATTAATTGTATGTAGAATCTTCCATTCCCCTTTTATATAAGACTTTAAGCATCCTAAATAAACCAATTACTTGAGTATAACTAAATAGATTATTATATGAAATTGATATAAAAGATCAATTTTTCACAGTGTTTCAAGAATTTAAAAAATAGCTCATTTTTGATGTCATGCCTTTATAATATCAATAAAAAACAACAATCCTCTTCCAAAATATTTATTAAAAGAGTTCGCTATCACTTTTAAAACCTTTAACTAAAGGTTATCGAATGCTAGCATTTCAAGATCGAAATTTTATATTGAGCACACAGGTAATAATGAATGAGCTCAATAGTAAACATTTGACAGGCATAATCTATCTGCTGTAAAAATTTAAGGAATCTGAATACAATAAAATAAAACCCTTAATATATGTGATCGCGTTAAATCACTCTTTAATTTATCCAAACTGTACTATGTAACGCATCAGTAAAGTCTTGTTTATAGAAATTTTATTGCGTATAGCAGAGTTCTAATGCATAACAAGTTATAGCAGAACCACAAAACAAATATTATCATAATTAAGAGATATAAAGAAGCTTCGTTTGGGTATATCGGTTAATCCCAATAAAAAAAATCTCCTTCCCAAATCATAGTAGCTATGACTGAAAAGGAGACCCGAAATGATAATGATTGGAAAATACTATATCAATATAAAAATTACTCTACCTGCCATTCAAAAAGACCTGCAGCATTTTCTTTTGGCAGAACTACTTCAAGCTTTAGCGCAGAAGTAGTTACAGACTTAAAGCTGACTTCATTTAATCTGCCCTTTTTTATTTCATAATCCGATTCATTTTCAACCGGCAACCAATTTCCGGCATCATCCTTATAATAAATCTTCCATGACTGAGGAATTCGACATCCACCCCAAGGTGCATCATCGTACCAGAAGATAGAAGCACTGGAAACTTTTTGTGGCTTGGCAAATTCATACGAAAGCCATTCTGTACTGGCTTGTTTAGGCCACCAGTGATAATATGGTACACTTCTGTCGTGCTCATCTTTTGGCAACAAACCATCATTTATTGCTGATAAGGCTTTCGTTTTATGAGATGCATCTACTTTACTTTCAGAAGCAATAGTTGGTGGTTGTACCGGACGACTTGAGCTCAAATCATTAGATAACCAAACTGCCATTTCACCGCTTCCTCTATGTGCCCAGGCATAATATGGGATCATATTCAACTTTACAGTATTTACTTCAATCATTCCGGCATCATTATAAGCTAATAATTGAGCATCAGTTTGTATCATTTTAATTCCATATAGCATATCTGGTTTATCTACCACCTTGAATTCAGGTTTTTTAGATAAAACAGGGCTCAGTACACTGAAATCATTGTCAGGCCATTCGGCACAGTATACGATTGGACCACGCTCTATAGATACTTTACCACGATCAGCTTCTACATTAGGATGTGCTTTAACTGTTCGCACTTCCATATCAAAATGAACGCTTACTTTATCTCCCTTTTTCCAGCTACGAGATACAGTAAAATAACCCTTATCGAGTTTAGCTTCAACTGCTTCCCCATTCACTTTTACACTATAGGATAATTTCTTTTTATCTGTATAAGAATAAAGATCACCCGGAACAACATCTCCAAGAACCCAACCCGGAATACGCACTTTTAAATTGAACTTTTGTTTCTTTTTAGGTTCAACTTTTAACTCAACATCTCCACTCCAAGGATAATTTGTAGTTTGCGTTAAAGCTACCTTAGCGTTCTCCACATTAATTTCTGATTTATTCGACATAAATAAGTTGACGTATACATCTTTTTCATGAACCGCATAAATATATCCCGGTACAGATGGAATAAAACGACATACGTTTGAAGGACAACAAGCACATCCAAACCAGGCTTGACGTTGGTGCTGACCAATGGATTCCAGAGGATTTGGATAAAAGAATCCATCACCTTCTAACGACACTCCACTAATTAATCCATTATATAAAGTACGTTCCAATACATCGTAGTACTTTGATTCTCCATGTAGTAAAAACAGGCGATAATTCAGATATACATTACCAATAGCTGCGCATGTTTCGCAATAAGCTGACATATTTGGCAATTCATAATTTTTACCAAAAGCTTCTCCATGGTTTGTTGCTCCAATACCTCCTGTGATGTATAATTTTTTATTTACAATATTATCCCATATTCCATCTATCGCTTTAATGTATGAAGAATCTCCGGTAAGGGCAGCTACATCTGCCATACCAGAATACATATAAGCAGCCCTAACAGCATGACCTACAGCCTCATCTTGTTCTACAACCGGCTTATGAGATTGGCTATACTCAGTTTTAATAGTTGTTTTACCTCTTTTGTCCAGCAAAAACTTAGCTAAATCAAGATACTTATGCTCTCCGGTAAGTACATATAGTTTAGCCAATGCCATTTCCGGAATCTGGTGTCCAGGAACTACACAAGCCTGCCCTGGTTTATCGCCTACCTCACGAACTGCACAATCTGCATAGGCTTTTGCAATATCAAGGAAATTAGTTTTACCTGTAGCCTGATAGTGCGCTATAGCTCCCTCTAACATATGCCCCAGGTTATATAGCTCATGACTTAAGTCTTCTTCTTTTTCCCATCTCTTTGTTCCTGCCCATTCGTGCGGATGCTTTGGATTCATGGTACGACTGGTATATAAATATCCATCAGGTTCCTGAGCAGCTGCTACAATGGTAAGAATACTATCTATATATTTATCCAGCTTAGCATCTGGGTAAGTTTGCATTGAATAACTAGCTCCTTCAATAGTTTTATATACGTCGGTATCATCAAAAGACAAGCCTTTAACCTTTATAGTATCACTAGGATTAGCTGCCTTAATAAAATTCTCATAACGACCTGTTTCTTCACATTTACTAAAAGCCAAAGGAATAGTTACTTCGCGACTTGCCTTTAACCTTTGTCCCCAAAATGTATCATTGACTTTTACAGAAGTAAAAGGCACTGGTGATATCGGATATCCTCCATCCTCTTTTTTCTGTCCATGTGCTGAAATCGCAAAAAGTCCAACAATGAAATAGATTATTTTCTTCATTACTTTTTAATTTAAAATTTACACGTTAAATACATGTTCAAAATTGCATACAAACTTAAAAAAGCACTACATCAAATGATGAATTAATACATACAAATGTTTAATCTGCAATTTTATTATGATGGTAACGAGCTTTTTACAATCCTAGTTCCAAATAACTGAAACTTATAAGCCCATTGTTCTTCTTTATGATTATCCGTTTGGGGTGCTCCCCAGTTAAACACTATTGGCCAATGCTCAGTAGGTGCACCACTAATAACCAACCATAAAAAAGTTGTTTCTTCCGGAACTTTAAAAGATACTTTTCCGCTTTTGTCCTTATACATCTTACTGTAAACGCGTTTACCATTTTTTAAATAGGCCACGAAGCCATATCGCCAACCTGCCTTATCTACTTTTACGCTTGAGTAACCTTCAGCATTAGCTACCCCTTCAAAATCTACTTCAATTTGAGTTCCTGCTTCCGGTACTTCTAGCTGAATTCCGTTGTATCCATACTTCTGAGGGCAGTTTAAAGAATCTACCCTATACCTGTTATTTCCTTCATCAATTAACTTAGTTCGATGCATATTTCGATAAGGCTTAGCCACTTCTTCTACCCTTGGTAAATCCCAGGTAACAAACCTTCTGCAAGCATCAAATATCTCATCGTTAAATTGTTCTTGCGTAATGCCTGTTATTCTTTTATAAGTAGTTACAGGATCTTCTCCCTCTTTTGTTTCATGACTTAACCTACCAAAGAAATCCTTTCCATGCTTTTGAGACCAATACTCCAATACATAAGGAGAATGATACATATTTTGCGGATGTAGAAAGGCAAAATGGGTTTTCTTTAAAAAGGCCTCCAGATGATAATTTTCAAAGGTCATCCATTCCGGATATACCTGCCAAAGCATGTACTGTGCCGACATCTCCATAATAGGTCCTTTGGGACCTGTTCCATAATCCATTTCACTTAAGTACTGAAAACTATGTCCCATTTCATGTGCCAAAGCACCAAAAGGTTCCTGGCTAATTCTTACCGCTGGAGTCCAGAGCACACCTACTTTTTCATCAGCTCCTCCTCCAAATGCCGTATGCTCATCTCCTCCTATTACAAATATGAGTAGCTTGTATTTATCAGTTAAAGAAGCTCCTTTAGTAACTAATTTTAGCTCATCTACATAATACTTATAAAAACGTTCACATTCCAATATGGCTCTTTTCGGATCAAAACGTTGTATTGTATCAGGATTCATCATTGGATCTACACCATAATCACGATGCCAGAATAAAGCTAGATTTTCTGATTGCAAAGAACGTGAGTAAGCATATTCACAGGTATCGATATTAAAATCATTATTATCAAGTACCATCCAAATTGTATCTGGCAACAATAATTCCTTTTCTGGAAGTGATGAAACAGTTGTGGATTTTGTTCCTTTTTCGACACAAGAATAAGGAAGAATGCCGCAAGAGACAAACAATAGAAACACAAATACTCTATTTACATACATAGCTTTAAAAATTAATTTTTATCTATCGATATCAGTTTGAATTAAGGATCTTCCGAAATCCATTTGATTAATATGTGGTGATTTTTCTGATAGTATCTTATCCACAAAATAGTTGCAAATTCTTCGCTCTCCATATTCACCACCCCATTCGTGACCTTTACCTGGTAAAGTCAGTAGACCAAAGTCTTTATTAGCTTTGATTAAAGCATCTACCACCTGATAAGTAGATGCAGGATCAACATTCTGATCCATTTCTCCAGTAATTAAAAACAAATCTCCTTTTAAGCGATAAGCATTATCTACATTAGAACATTCCGCATATTCCTTTCCGATCGGCCATCCCATCCATTGCTCGTTCCACCAAATTTTATCCATGCGGTTATCATGGCAACCACAAACAGAGACTGCTACTTTATAAAAGTCTGGATAAAATAACACTGCTCCGGTAGAATTTTGTCCTCCAGCTGATTTTCCATAAATACCAACCTTACTTATATCCATGTATGGACGTTCTTTAGCTGCCGATTGTATCCATTTAATCCGATCCGGGAAACCGGCATCTTTTAAATTTTTATAACACACATCATGAAATGCTTTGGAACGATTAGAGGTTCCCATTCCATCAATCATTACCACTACAAAACCCAACTCAGTTAAGCTTTGTCTGCAGCGATTATAATATGATCTAAAATCCTTTGGTACATGATTGCTATGCGGTCCGGCATAAATATATTCAATCACCGGATAGGTTTTAGTGGAGTCGAAATTAGAGGGCTTTAAAATCATTCCCCAAATATCCGTTTTGCCATCTCTTCCTTTGGCTTTAAAAACTTCAGGTTTTGTCCAACCGGTATCCAATAACTTTGAAATATCTGCTTTTTCCAAAGTCATCAAGTGATTTCCGTTAGACGTTTCCCGAAGTACTGATATTGGAGCCATATCCACTCTCGACCAGGAATCAACCATAAAACGAAAATCGGAAGAAAAACTTACGCGGTGATTTCCATTTCCTTCTGTCAGTAACTTTAAACCGGATCCATCAAAATTGATAGAATAATAATATAAATAGTATGGATCACCTTGTTCTTTTCCACTTGCTGCAAAAATGATATTACGTTTTTCTTCATCAACACGAATTACATTTCTTACCACCCATTCTCCTTTGGTGATTTGATTTTTTACCTGACCATTTTGACTATCGTACAGATATAAGTGATTCCATCCATCGCGCTCAGAAGCCCAGATTATTTCATTCTCGCTATTAACATCATATCTATAGTGCTTACTGCTATAGTCTATAAAAGTATTAGAATGCTCATTAATAACAACCTGACTTTTTCCGTTTTGTGCATCCAGTTTTATCACCTGATAAGTCTGATGACCTCTTTTATTGTATTCAAACGTGATGTACTCACTTTCATCATCCCACCTTATGTATTCTATGCCGTATTGATTCGGTATTAATTCCCGACAACTTGCTACCTTTATTTTTTGCTCTACATTAAAAATGGTAGGATAAAACTGAGGCAAAGCATCTCCAGGTTTATAATATTCAATAGATGAGTAAACCGGTTGTAATTGACCTTTAGGTGAACTTTCGATATAGTTGACAAAGTGCTTTTCAGCCGGTTGAACCAAACATGTCATTATTTTTTTTGAATCGGGCGACCATTGTATGAAGGATGAGTAAAAGAGACCTAAACCGCCATCATAACTGATCTGAATCTCCTTGTCTGAACTCAAATCCTTTACAAAAAGATTATAATTTTTAATATATCCCAACCTTTTTCCATCAGGAGATTTTACTGGTCCTCCACTCAATTGATCTGCTTGTGCCATTGTCCATTTATAAGGTTCTTTCTCCTTATAGAGCTCCTGTTTTTCTAATTTATATGATGGGATTTGGCAAGTCCAATTATAACCTTCGTAAATAAGATGACAACTCTTTAAGTTTTCATTAATCGTTATATTTCTAAGCTCTTCTTTGTTTACAGAGTGCTGCGTAAAATCCGCTAGTTTCTTAACTAAGGTATTTATACTTAGCAGTTCCTTCTTTTTATTTCTATCGGCATCTACAACATAAAACTTTTCACCTTCGCTGGTTTCCACTGAATACCAAAATCTATTGGTTTCAGAAAACCAATGAGGTACAAAATAGCCATGGAGTACTTTATCCTTTGCCAAGTGTTTAAAATCTTCACTACGCTGATATTTATCCGCAATCGTCTGTCCTCCAACACAATTACAAATCAACCATAAAAAGAATATTCCTGTTTGTCTCATCATCTTCATTTTATAGTTGACTATTTAGCTGAAGCCCTGTACTTTTCAACATCTTCAATT
This sequence comes from uncultured Saccharicrinis sp., assembly GCA_963677245.1. Taxonomy (GTDB): domain Bacteria; phylum Bacteroidota; class Bacteroidia; order Bacteroidales; family Marinilabiliaceae; genus Saccharicrinis. The sequence continues at coordinate 5,644,788 of OY781921.1, read as the reverse complement.
GATTTTGGGCATGGTTTACCTAACAATCTTGCACCATCTTTTGTAATTAAAAAGTCCTCTTCATTACGAATACCACCAAAATCTTTAAACTTCTCTATTTGATCAAAATTCAAGAATTCAGCATTCTTATTTTCGGCTTTCCACATTTTTATCAACTCAGGAATAAAATAAATACCCGGTTCTATGGTTAAGACATGACCCGGTTCTAATTCCTTAGCCAAACGCAATGATTTTAATCCAAACTGCGTGCTTTTTTCTACACCATTATAACCAACCCATTTTTCGCCCAGGTTTTCCATATCATGTACATCCAATCCCATCATATGTCCTAATCCACACGGGAAAAACAGAGCATGCGCTCCGGCTGCCAAAGCATCCTCCGTATTGCCTTTCATTAAGCCCATCCCTTTCATACCTTCAATAATGGTTCGGCATGCTTCAAAATGAGCTTCTTTAAATGCAAGACCTGGCTTTAACATATCAATGGCTTTATTGTGGGCCTCTAAACTTAAAGCATAAATCTCTTTTTGAATAGATGTAAATTTTGGAGAAACCGGAAATGTAGATGATAAATCACCACAATATCCCATAGCTGTTTGCGCCCCGGCATCAACCAAAACCATATCTCCTTGCTTTAAAACATTACCATGATAATGGTTATGTAGAATATGCCCGTTAATAGTGGCGATAATAGGAAAGGAAATATCACCTCCGGAAGCCTGAGCTACTTTCTGAATTTCAGCAGCAACAACTGCTTCTGTCATTCCTGCTTGCGCAACCTGCATCGCTGCCACATGCATATCCACTGAAACATTAACCGCCTTTTCAATCTCTACAATTTCCTCCTCACTTTTTATTTCGCGAAGTGCAACAACCGATTGAATTAACTTTTCAGAAACAAATTTTTGAAGTTGCTTTGGAGACACAACCAACAAATCACTTAATTCCAACATATGATCATGACGATATGGAGGAAGAATATGAATTTCCTGCTTTTTTTGATTTGCTTTAGCAATATAAGTTGCTAGTTCGCTGTACGGTTTTACCTCTTGAATACCTGCTTTTTCTGCATTTTCGCGCATAGATGGTTGGTTTCCCATCCAAACAATCATATCCATTGACAAATCATCACCAAACAAAATTTCCTTGTTCTCATCAATATCAAAAACCACCGCTATAGAAGGTAATTGTAAACCTACAAAATATAAAAAAGTACCATCCTGACGATAGGTGTAGGTATTGTCCTCGTAATTCATGGGACTTTCGTTATTTCCCAGAAGCAAAACCAAACCTTTTCCTACTTTTTTAGCTAATTCCTCTCTGCGCTTTATATATGTACTTTTACTAAACATACTCTATAATTTAAATAAATTGATAATTAGTAATTTTTGCTCTTTACTTTAAACAAAAGTAAATGAATCGTTCGGGGAAGACTTGAATTTTTTCAAATAGAAATATTTCAAATCCTACTATTTTACATTTCACCCCTTAAAATTTAGAGCAAAACAGTCAATCCAAATCCCAAAATCAGCTTTAACCACTTTTTTCATTGACTTGTATTAAAAAAATTAAGCTTTATTGTATTTCAACTTTCATAACAAAACCTCCACCTGATGCCATTGGGATTTTTATTTTAGATTCTTTGTTAACGACTAAAGTCTCCACATCATAATCTGAAGCTTGTTTGTTTGCATTTACGCCATCCTTATATAGTGTAAGTTTATAATTACTGTCTTTCTCCAGAAAAGAAAAATCAACTTCCAGTTCCCTGGCATTCCAATTGGTCATACCTCCAATATACCAATCCTTGTCCTTCTTTCTGGCTGTAACAATATACTCTCCTAATTTTCCATCTAGTATCTTTGTATCTTCAAACACAACAGGCAATGATGACAGAAAGCTGGTATATTCGGATTCCTGATCATATAATACGGGCGAATCAGCCAACATTGTAAATGGTGAATCAAATACAATATATGTAGCCAATTGATGACAACGTGTTCCCTGACTTAATGGATTACTGTATATAGGCTGAAAATCCTTTTTTGTAGCATTTCTCATGGCGCCTGGTGTATAGTCAACACAACCTGCCATTAAGCGAATAAATGGAAATGTAACATCATATAAAGGCATATTTACTTCCGGCGAACTCCATTTCATTTCCTCCATTCCGAACACACTTTCGAAATTTACAATATGTGGGTATGTCCTATTTAATCCTGTAGGTTTATAAAATCCATGCAAATCCAAAACCAAGTGATGTTTTGCTGTTTCTTCTGCGATACGGTAAACCATTTCAACAGCTTTTTGATCATCACGATCTAAAAAGTCCACTTTAAAACCCTTTACTCCCATTTGAGCATAGTGTTGACATGCCTCTTTTAACTGCTTATCTAACACATTAAAAACAGTCCATAAAATAACACCTACATTCTTACTCTTAGCATAAGCCAATAACTCTGGCAAATCCAAATCGGGAATTACCTGCATCATATCTCCTACTTTACCATCATACCAACCCTCATCCAGAATAACATATTCCAAACCATATTTAGATGCAAAATCAATATAATACTTATAGGTTTTCATATTTATACCTGCTTCAAAATCGACATCCCAAACACCCCAATCGTTCCACCATTCCCATGCAGATTTTCCGGGCTTTACCCATTTGTAATCTCCAATTCTGTTTGATGAAGCCAATGCATAAACCAAGTTATTGACAGGCATTTCGGTATCCTTTTCTGAGATTGAAATAATTCTCCAGGGGAATACTCTCTCCCCTTTTGTTTTTGCAATAGATGAAGCTCTTCCGGTAACATACTCCTGACTTCTCCATGGGTAATAATCAACTTTAGCAGGATAAGGAGCGTAAACTCCGTCAAATCCTTTCTTACCTTTATTTATCTGTAAAAACATTCCCGGATAACTTTCTAAATCAGCTTCGGTAATGGTCACTTTCCAACCTCCTTCAACATCAACTGTAGCTGGTAAAAACACCAGGCTTGTATCTGTTTGAGATAATTGGTTTACCTGATACGAGTTTTGAAAGGCCATCGCAAAGCGATCTTTTTTACCGGTGGTATGCGCTGTATAAGCTGTGTAATCTTTAGTGAAATTAAATTCGGCAAGTTCATTTTTGATAGTCAAACTATCTTTAAAATTACTTTTAAAGCGATAAGACACTCCTCCATTTTCAAACAAACGAAATTGCACTGTTAGTTTTGCATTGCAACGTATATCATACTGTTTATAAACCACATCAAAAGAACTAAATCTATAAAAAGGGGAAACAATATGCTCTTTCTTTGCTTCTTCATTAACTATTTTCAGACTACTTATAGTTGTTTCTTCATTTTCAATGATCAAACCAATTCGGGAATAATCAATTATAAGTTTGTTTTGATAGCTTAAAGAATAACTTAAACTCTGATCTAATTTTAAGTTTATGATGGTTTTACTATCGGGAGAAGTAAGCTTTAATTGCTTTGCAGCATTGATAAAATTTACTGCACATAAGAATAAGGCTAAAAAGCCTATTGATCTCTTCATATTGAACTACATTATTAATTGAAAATTGGTAAAAATTGTAATACTAAACCCTCATTTATAGAAAGTCGTCATTTGATTTTTCAAATAAAAATACCGGACTTATTCAATCCTTTTTAACCTCAATCAAATGTCAGTTTAATTCAGAAAATTAACTTGTACAAATGTTTTATTTTTTATGCTCTATGTTTAATCATGATTATAACATTATTTAACTTCATCTTCTCAATAAGCTATATTACAAACATATACAGAATTTTTTTTATAAAACCTATCGATATACACCAAATATATTATTGTTTTTAACTCGGAAGTTTTTCGTATTTTACACTTTTAATTTATAGAGAACTGTAAATGAATTCACTTTTAAATTACATTATTTTTAAAAGGAAAACAGTTGAATTCAGCATGTTGATGTAATGCTGATTTAAAGGGGACATTGTTGAGTATGAAAAACATTTTTACCATTATATTTATTTCTTTAATCAGTGCATCTATATTTGCTCAAATTTCGTCTCCGGAATTTACTCATTTCACTAACAAAGAAGGTTTATCTTCATCCTATGTAAAAGGAATACAGCAGGATAAATTGGGTTTTATCTGGATTGCAACCCGTGAAGATATTAGCAGATTTGAAGGCAACCACTTCGTTAACTTTCCGGCATACGATGTTTTAGGAAATCCTATTAATATTGAACCTCAATCGTTAAGTTGCATTAATGATTCTATCATTCTTTTAGAATCTATGCAAAATTTTCACTATTATTTTGATTATGGTCAGGAATGCTTTAAACCATATACGCCACTTTTTAGTAATTTAAAAAAAGAATGTTTAACTACACTTCCGAATAACACCCTTGCCTATATCCAGGATAATTCGATTTACACTCTTAATATTATTGATAAGAAAGTAGTATTATCTGATTTGTTTAAAAAATTCGATAAGCAAGCAAAAACTGAAGATTACCTTAAAATAGATGCTAATGACAATGTTATTGTTGCTTACACTTCTATAGGCAGAGTTCTACTATATCACTTTAAAACAAAAAAAATAAGCGTAGTTGCAACAGATGTTTTTAAAGCCTCTGAAGTTACCTTTCTTAAAGTAGATAAGCACAATAACATTTGGATTGGATTATATGCCAATGGTTTAGTTAAATTTAATTTCCCATCGTGCCGAAAAACCTACTTTTCCACAGATACGCATTATAAACTGCCTCATAAAATGGTTCATTGCGTAACCTTGGATAACCAAAACAGGGCTTGGATTGGAACAGAAAACGGGTTATGCATTTGGGATGAATCAAACAATGAATTCCGTTGTTTCGAGTACGACATAAGAAAACCCAAAGGACTAAACACCAACCCTATATACAATTCCTTTACAGATAAAGATGGTAATATTTGGCTGGGAACTTACTTTGGTGGAATAAACTTATGGTGCAATAAATCAACTAAGTTTACTTATTGGGAACCCGGTACCAGTGAAGATCATCTGGGAGGTAAAGTGGTCAGTTGTTTTTATGAAGATAAAAACCATAATATTTGGATTGGAACTGAAGATATGGGTGTAAATAAAATATCCTCAAAAACCGGTCATATTGAAAAAGTAACTGAACAACTAACTAATAGTAATCTATCCTATAAAAACGTGCATGATTTACTATTAGTTGATCAGACACACTTATGGATTGCAACCTATTCGGGAGGTATTAATGTTTTAAACAATCAAAACAATCAAATAACTTGTTTTCAAGTTAAAGATTATCCTCTTTTAGCTTCAGATTTTGTATATGCATTAACACAACAAAACAACCTTATTTATATTGGTACAAATAGTGGAATTTCGGTTTATGATAAAAACACTAAAAAATTTAGCCGATTTTTTGAACAGATAATAAGCAATGAAGTAATCGTTTCTTTTGCATGGAAAAATAAGACTTTATGGATTTGTTCCTACGACAATGTATATTCATATAACACCATTTCGGGTCAACTATTAAAGCATGAAAAGTTATCTGCCATAGAAGGTTTTGGTCAGGTACTTTGCGATTCTAAAGGTTATTTGTGGTTAACTACCAACAACAGGGGGCTTATTAGATATGATGAAAACAAGGAAACTATTCAATTTTTCAACAAAGAAACTGGTTTCCCAACTAATCGAATTTTTTCAATAGAATCAGCTGACAATCAAACGATTTGGGCAAGTACTAATAATGGCATCATCCACCTCAACCCGGAAGATAATTCTTTTATTCATTATGATTCTAATGCAGGAGTACCCTTTAATCAGTTTAACTACCGAGCAGCATTTAAATCATCTGATGGTATTATATATTTTGGCGGAAATGAGGGAATGGTTTCTATAAATACAGATCAATACTATAAGATTAGTCCAGCAAACGTACAACTCACTCACTTTCTGCTTTTTAACAAACTAGTTACACCTGATAATGATGCGCCAATTAAAACTTCCATTGTTAATGCTACAGAAATTGAACTAGAGCATAATGAAAATGTATTTACTATTCAGTACTCATCTATCGATTACACAAACAACGGTAAAATTTCATATGCCTATAAAATGGATGGTTTTGATAATGATTTTAATTATGTAGGAAATCAAAATTCAGCTACCTATACCAATCTCGATCCCGGGAATTATACTTTTTATGTAAAAGCATCAAACGATGCATGGGTTAGCGAAAGCCCCACTAAAAAAATATTTATACATATTAAACCTCCAATCTGGCTCACTCCTTATGCATTTTTTGCTTATGCTATTATATTTCTGGCCATTGTTTTTGTTTTAAACTTTATCAGTGTAAAAATGCAACGTTCTAAATCAGACCTCGCTCTTGAAAGACAGGAACGTATGCACAACGAAGAAATTAATAATTTTAAACTGGAGTTTTTTACTAATATCTCCCATGAAATTAAAACTCCTTTATCGCTTATCTTAGGACCTCTATCCAGTTTATTGGAGAATGAAAAACTAAACCAAAGCACACAAAGCAAATTGAGTCGTATTTATATTAACGTAAGCCGACTTAATAATTTACTGGGCGAATTATTAGAATTTAGACGTATCGATAAGGAATCTGTCAATTTTCGTGTATACAAGCAGGTTGATTTATCTTTTGTAAAAAATATTAAAGAAGCTTTTAAATGTATTGCTGAACATCGCAATATTAACTTTACCGCAACCTATGATCAGGTTAATACCGAAGTTTGGATCAATAAAGCTGTAATTGAAAAAATCATATTCAATCTCTTATCCAACTCATTTAAATATTGCAATCCTAATGATTTCGTTCACTTAAATGTTTCTGTTGAGAATAACGACGAATTTACCGATTATTTAAATATTTCAGTTAAGGATAGTGGTCCTGGAATTTCTAAATATGATTTGAATAAAGTTTTAAATCGTTTTTATCAATCTTCTAAAGCAAAAAAAGTAAACAATGGAACTGGTATAGGCTTATCATATGTCAATAACCTGGTAAATATGCATAAAGGTAAACTGTCTATCGAAAGTGAACCCAATGAAGGAACATTAATAAAGATATGGCTACCTTGTACCGAAGAGTTTTTTGATGAAACAGAAATATCACACGAGATACAGGAAGAATTTAGTATAACTGAAAACACCTTATCTGCAATAGATGAACAAACAGAAAAAGATCAAATTATTATCGACGACAAAGACAGGGTTCCTATTTTAATAGTTGAAGATAATATTGAGCTACTGGAATTCTTATCAGAATCTTTAATTGAGTACAATATTAAAACAGCACAAAATGGGAAAGAGGCATTGGAACTGGTTAAAACAAATAATTTTGATTTAATCATTAGTGATGTGATGATGCCCGAAATGGATGGACTCGAACTTACCCAAATATTAAAATCAGCGATTGAAACATCACATATTCCAATTGTTTTATTAACAGCAAAAACTGGTTTGGATAATATATATGAGGGCCTAAAACATGGTGCTGATATTTATTTAGAGAAACCATTTTTACCTCAAATTTTAAAGCAGAATATTTTAAATATTATCAATACCCGTAAAAATGCCATACAGCGTTTTTCTTCAAACCCGGATATTGCACCAACCGAAGTGACAACTTCGAGCAGGGATAAAGAATTTATTGAAGAGTTAACTACCTTAATTGAAGAGAACCTTGACAATCCGGAAATGGATGTACAATTCATCATTGGTAAACTTCATGTGAGTCGTTCACTTTTACATATCAAGTTAAAAAGTATATTAAATTGTTCTACAACCGAATATATCAGAATAATAAGGCTTAAAAAGGCGATTGATTTTATAGCAAAAGAAAACTGTAGTTTTTCCGAAGCTGCCTATAAAACAGGATTTACATCTTTAACTTATTTCAGCAGAGCCTTCAAAAACCAATATGGTAAATCACCCAGAGAATACTTTCAGCAAACCGAAAGGTAGTTTATTTTTTTTCGTATAAGACCTTTTTTACATACTACACCTATGCTCCCCTACATGTTTGAATGATGAATGTATGTAGAATTTGCTGAAAAACACCCATAGTAACTTACTCACAAACCATGAGCACACTGCTCAAACCATCAAGAGGTACTGGATCAAACTACCATGAGGTACTGAGTCAAACTACCATGAGGTACCGGATCAAACAATCATGAGGGTACGGATCAGATCGTTTGAGCAAATAGGCATAAAAGAAGCCAAAGCTTAATTTTGCTTTTTTTAGGGTATATACGTAATTATTCCGTAACACTAACACACACTTCTAAACGACCTTTTCTGATGTTTTTATTGTCATGTGGAATAACGCTTACCTCAACAGTATAGCTTCCGGCATTCAGGTTTATGTGAATGCTATGCCGACTCCTATCAAGATTCGGAACTAAGCCATATCGTAAAGCCACTATTAAAGATTATAGTATAAAGAGACACTGAGTATTTTTTAATATACGCTAAGTATAAGTAGGGAGGACCTATACTCCTATTGCTTGTGTAAGGATGCTATTTAATGTCTCAAGACAGCATAGTAATTATATACCACTTTATATCATTTAATATTATTATGTATATTCGTTGTGATTTTAAACAAAGCATATTAGAACGATATACACAATTGTGTTTATCGTTCCGTTACCTGCCATAAAACAAGACATGAAACTATTATATTACATATTGATTTTATTGCTTTTCTGTTCAACAGTATTCGGACAGATTAAAAGAAATAATATTATTGGTGAGTGGCAGACAAAAAATGATGATAGCCTTTATTACCATACTGATACAATTAAACTTTTTAAGACATAAATCATTTTTACAACACCCAGACTTGTTATTTGATTAAGTGGACTGTTGAGAAAAGAAATTTTAAATTAAGTAATGTTTTCACTTGTACAGAACCAGGACGAGTATCTGCCTTTACTGATAAAGAAAAACTTCGATTTACTAAAACAGATTTCGGACAGAAAATTACTCTCGAAAGAAATAATCAGATTTTCGACAAGTTTAAAATTACAGATTACCAAGAAAAAGCAATTGATAGGTATCCACATGACATTAGAGAATTACGTCTAATGCGATTTGATAAACTAACTGATTACAAACTAGAAAAGTATGTAGATTCATTGATTTATAAAGTGTTGGACTATGATTCAACTAGAACTGATACCATTTATCCAGTTATCGCTGGTGGTAACGAAAATATAAAAATCAAGCTGAGAGATGGTTATGACCCAAATCCTGAACCATTGTTAGTAATAAATGGATACGTAGTTGATAATAAGGAGATACTGAAGAAATTTCGACTAGTTGAGACAATTAGTATAGACTTTATTAGAAAAAAGACTGCTAGAAATGTTTATGGATACAGAGCTGATAATGGAGTAATTATAATTGCTGTTTCAAAAAAGAGATTTAAGGAAGAATGGAAAAATTACGGCAGGTAACAATGGTAACTGTTGCACAACTATGAAGATAAACCTGAAATAGCTATCTTAGAGCATGCAAGGCAATAAAGAATATCAAGAAAAGCTATTTGTTAGTTTTCAACTCAGTCAGGTTGTTCCAGAGCATAACTTCTATCGCCGATTAAAGTCTGTATTGAATTTGGATTTTCTACAAAAAGAAACCGCATCATTTTATGGTAACTGCGGTCAAAAGAGTATCGATCCTCGAGTCTTTTTTAAGTTATGCATTGTTGGCTATTTAGAGAATATCATCAGTGATCGTAAATTAGTTGAACATTGCTCAATGCGCCTGGATATATTGTATTTTCTGGGCTATGATATAGATGAAGCGCTACCGTGGCATAGTACTATCAGCCTTACTCGTCAGTTGTTTCCCGAAGATATTTTCGAACATGTATTTACCCGGGTATTTAAATTATGTGTGGATAGTGGTCTGGTAAGTGGTCATACTCAAGCTACAGATGCGGCTCCCATAAAGGCCAATGCAAGTATGGATAGTCTGGAGTTAAAAGTTCCGGAAGAAGAATTGGAAGAACATTTATTGAAAATAAGAGCCATCTCTCATGGGGATCAACAACCGTTACGAAAAGCGAAAAAGAACAAAGCGCAAACCTCACAAAGAAAAGTATCAGCCAGTAAGGATGAACTCAATGAGATAGCTGCTCGTCAGAAGAAATGGGCGACTAACCAGACTACTCGTCAAGGAGCTAAATCTAAACGATCAAAATATACCAGCAACAAAACGCATTATAGTCCAACAGACCCCGATGCCCGTATAAGTGTAAAGCCTGGAAAAGCACGAAAGTTGAATTATCATGGAAACATTACAGTAGATACTTCGCACAACATAATTAGTGACGTTCAAGCTTACCATGCAGATAGAGTTGACAGTAAAAACCTGCAGGACATTGTAGACCGGACTAAAAAAAGGCTTCATCAATCGGGATTATTATGGACGACTCTATTAGCTGATGCAGGATACAGTAGTGGCGAGAATTACCATTATTTAGAACAAAAACATTTGGTGAGTTATATCCCAAAGCATGGAACCTTTAAAGGTGGTCCCGAAGGGTTTACCTTTGTCAAAGATCAAAATTACTGGTTATGTCCAAAGGGAATAAAGGTTGTGTTTAAAAAACAAAAATACAGCAACGATTCTTTGCAAAATCATTATTACACCAAAAGAAGCGACTGTAAAAATTGCCCTCAGAAAAAGACATGTATTGGAAAATCGTATGAAAAAAAGATTGCCATAACAGCCTATCTTGATGAATATACCAGAAACAACAAACGAGTAAACAGTAGTCAAGGTAAACAAATGAAAGGCAAACGACAAGCCACCGTAGAGCCCGCCTGGGGTACTTTAACTCAGTTTCTTGGCTTACGAAAGATCAATACTTTGGGATTAAAACAAGCAAATAAGGTTGTTCATATGGCTGCTTGTGCCTACAATCTGAAGAAACTATTAAAATATAGCGTCAATAAGATTGAGTCTCAGTCAAAGGCTCAAAAAACTAATAAATTGACCAAATATGCTCTGTTTTTAGCCCTATTCGACTCATGTATTACATTTTTACTAATGATGATAAAAACAAATAAAACGAGAAATCAACTTTCTATTGTATGAATACAGAATTTCTAAGATATATAATCTTAGAAAAAAAGATTTGTGCAACAGGCACACTTTGTATAAGTAATGGCAGGTAAAGTGGTAAATATCAAGGTTCGTAGCCCGCTCAAACTGCATAGCGGTTTGATAAGATTGAAGCCCGCAATCGCCTACTTTGCATATACTAACCGTTACCACACATTTTGTAAAAGAGGCACTTACAACTAACATTTCAAAAAAATGATTAAACTTATAGACTACTATAAACAAAAAAATGGAAAGATAAAAATTGACTTCTTTCTACTCGGAGTTTATGACTTATTGAAAAATGAGCTCGGATTTAGATATACAAAAATCAACAAAAAAGGATATTATTTAAAAGAGTCAAATGGAATTTATACAGTTGTAGGTTTCCATAAACTCAAAGATGAATTTAAAAAGTTCATTGACGAGAACTATGAAAAACTGGAATTTTCAAAAGAAATAGACTATCATGACTTTATGGAGGCATATTTTGAAAAAACACCCATAAAAAATGGAAATTATGCTAGAGAATATTTAAGTGAAGATTTTGAACTTTCTGAAAGAAATCTTCATTTGATAATGCTTGAAATAGACCCGAATTATAATCGAAAATATAAACGAGATGAAATAATAAAGTTCTTAAAATCCGAGGATTTTATTGAGACTAAAGGTAAGGGAGGAAACTTTGCCAAAGATTATCCCCTATTTTATAAAAAAGTCAAAAAGAACAAATTTCTAATTTTTAATTGCCCATTTTATGACGGCAAAATTAATAGCCCAACTTTTGATTTCTGGAAGATAAATGCACATTCTGAGAAGGAATTTCTCCAAGACAAAAAGGTGAATATCATAAAGATAAAATTGGAATTTGACTTGAAAAATGACATGGAATTATACGAAAGAGAAAAAAACGTGTGGTAACAAATTGTAAATTGCATTGCGGGGTTCGTGCGGTGTCGTGCGCTGGATTCTCGCATCGCAGTTCAGTCCTACCGGACATGAACGCGCTCCGAAATCCGCAACGACAACTTACAAGTGACCGTTACAGGCAATTATAAAACAAAGAGCCTATGAAACAATTTGAATATAATGATTTAAACAAATTTTTTGTATCAGTTGGAATTTTTCTAATAGGTTTGACTTTTATGCTTCCTTGGTTGTATTTACGTGAAAAATTTGATTTGGAAGTTAAAGCTAATGACCTAGAAGAATTCACAGAAGTTGCTCAAAATATAATCGGTAGAAGACAAAATATTACGGGTTGGCTTTCAATTATAGTTCCGATAATATCTATTATTTCATTCTTAACAGGTGCTTTTTTGACTTATATAGGAATCAAGGGCTGGAGAAAGCTTCAAATTATTTTAGAAGAACGAGAGGAATTAATAAATAAAGAATTGTCCGCAAAAATTGTTCAACTTAGCAGGACTGAAAAAATAGAGAAAGTAAATCAAGAATTACAGACTCAAGATGAAGAAATTAAGAGTACTCCAAATGAAAAGACGACTTTCGCGTCAAAGTATATAGAAGCTGAGACAAAGTTTTATAATAGGATTAATTTGATTTATCAGGATAGTTATAAAATATCAAAAGATATAAGAATTAATGAAAACGAATATGATATTCTTTATAGGTCTCCTTTAAAAATGGAAAAAGATGTGATTTTCGAATTAAAATATTCAGAATCTTATTTGAGAGGTTCTTACTTTTTTGGAGCGTTAAATCAACTAACAAGTAGCTTGAATTATTATCAACAGAATATAAAGTCAAATGCTATAGGAAGGTTAGTGTTCTTAATGCCTTACAAAGCATTGCATGGCGAAAATAAACATCCAAGGTCTTTTTATGGAAAGTCAATTGATTTAATCAAATCAGAAAATTCAAAACTGACAGGAAAAGATATAATGATTACATACTTTGACGTAAATAAAATCGACACATACACAGATGAAGAAATAAAGGACAAATTGAATATTAAAAAATAAAAGCCTGTAACACTAAATATAATTAATAGGGCGGTTTGGTGCCATTTGGAAAGTTTGTAGTGTGTTTGAGCACCGCCGAAGCTTTTGCTACGGCTATGTTACAAATAAAAAGTTATACCCAAAGCAAAAGCTTCGGCTCAGTAGTGGTTGGACTGGTTTGCTTTTCAAATTTGCCCTACTAAATTATATTTCAAACGTTGGGCGTAAATTTGAAATGAAAAACTAAACAGAAGTAATCATGATGATAAAAAAAGTAATGTATTTTATATAATCGTACTAATTTTACTGTTTATAGGATGCCGAAATAAAACCAATAATTCTCATTTCCAAGGGAATTATTTGTCTGGGGCAATTAAGCTGTCTGAAGCCTGTCAAAATGAAATTATAGATTTTTTAGCCCCAATGGAACCGGAAAATGATTCATTTAAAATAACTGACATGTATCAATTGTTCGTTAATGTTGATACAACAATTTATAGAGCCGATGAATTTAATAGTGTTTTTTTTATAGGAATAATTTTTAATAATGATACTTCAAATTTTAATATTATTGCTTGTTACCCAGAGTTATATCAAATTTATTTCACATATTTGATAAACGAGAAATCAGATTTATTAATATCAAATGGCTCTTCTTTTTGGCATAACTTCAAGCAGATTAAAAATAATGATTGTATTGAGATACATGATACCATAGAATTTGGAGAACTACCAGAGGACGAAATAAGATATATGGCTATGGCAGGTAATTCAACAATAAATGGACAGTGGATACCTGATACAATTAAACAAGAGCCGTTTATGGATAGTGACTTAAATAATACTTGGAGTATACAAGGAGACTTGGATATAAAAAACTTAAGAATATTTGATTCCAATAGTAACTTAATTTTCTCAGACACCTGCGATTTTGAAAGAAACGATTTTATATTAAAAAATAAAGAGAAAGAATTTTTAATTCTTTGCATCGCCCCAAAGGCAGTTTTCTTTTATGATAGGGAAAATGAATTAATACATAGGTTGAATAGAAAAAAATAAAAATCTACGCCCAACAATGCATCATAAGTCATGTGGTGGTCAGTGATTCGCGGGGAGTGGTGATTTCAATAAGTCCGCCCAATGCTTTTTGAGATAAGAATGTTAAATTAGATGCGAAAAACCATTGGGCTCAATGGTATTGAGGAAAAGGCGGACTGTTTCAATCCCCACTCGCCTCATATGCTCGTCCGTTGGTAACAATTAGAAGAAATGACTCAACATACTGAATTTGAACTAAGATATTTATAATATAACCTACTCAAATGAAACGTTTAAAAAATGATAACAGCAATAAGTAAAGACGGACAAAATAAACGGAAACTCATATTTAATGATTCTGTTTTAATGTTTGACAAATATGACACAATAACTTTCCATGTCGGTAAAGAGCGACTTGATATTGATATGAAGGTTGTTTTTATGTTTTCAGATAGTGGTGATAAATTCACTGCAGACGGTAAAGTATCTGATGACAAATCAGTAATTACCTTAACACTGAATAATTGATATAGTTCTTCAAGAGCAGAGAATAAGAAACCAGTTGGACTTACCTTAAATAATGGGAAAAAGATTTGGTTGAAGTATGCAACCTCTGCACTTGAAAAAGCTGATTTTAGAATGTTTCACTTAACTATTTGGGAGGAAGCAAATAATGAGTGATTTTAAAGATATGGGTGCAACTCCCGACCAAAGTAAATTTGATAAGTTTTTTGGACAACATTTTAAAAGTCTCGTAGTTGGAGTTTTGATATTATTTTTAATTATTGCATTTACTATTGTTTATTGCGTGAAAGATACGATGGAAAGTGAAGTAGTTACATTGTTCTCCGGTGCTATTATGGGTTTAATCGGTTTTTTTGCTGGGAGTCAATCAACTAAAGAATAACTGTTACCAATCGACTAGACGGCCGTGAGCCATAAGCTCACGGTGCGCCTGTCACACCACCGCACGTACGGCTATCGTATACGGCGGTTCTTTACATTAAGGGGGAACAAGGAAGTACCTTTGCCAACCTGATGTAATCAGGAATTTCATTGTCGAATTGATTTATGGGTGTATTTTATCTCTGGATTATAGACTTCTTTTACCCAAGATATGGGATTCAATTTACTTTGCAATGTTTTTGTGAATACTTGGGTTTGTATTTCAACAAGTCGATTTTAGTCAAGGATATAGGCCTACTAGTGAATTGCTCTTTTATATAGCTTTCCGAACTCCCATCTATATTCTTTTAACAGCGTCTTAAAATTGACTAAATAAATACATAGATGATAGGCTAGCACACTAATGCTTATAAAGCTTCATTAAAAAAAAGGTACATTTAAAACCCAATTCTGAAAATTGCCATTGAATCCTTTCGGCAAGTACCCCAATAGTATGATTCTATAAATTCTCATACAATAATGCAGACAAAAGCACATCATTAATTTGTACATATGTGCTTTTTGTTTGTTCGCATTCCATATAAAACACCATTAAAATAACTCTAATCAATCATTCTAGACGCATAAAATCAGCATCTTTAAAAATAGATACATAAGTGCAATTAAAATACACATACGATCATATTTTTGCACTAATTAATCTTCACATTGCACATATCAATCTCCAACACCCCTTTACCTGTGTATTGAAAATCTGATTTGTTAAATAATTTAATACAGTAGCGTATGAAACAAAAAAACACACAATTCATTAAATTTAATGTAAACACCTGGTTTAAGCCTGAAAAGTTTACATTTATGTTTTGCTTGCTGTTGAGTACTTTTATAAACTTAACAGCTCAAAAAAACATTGCTTTGGATGCAACAGTTACCACATCTTATGTGTCCGATTGGGAATCCTTAGAAGCAGTCAATGATGGCAATGTAGGAAGTAATTCTACAGATAGAGCATATCCCATTTATGGTAACTGGGATAGTTCTGGTCAATATCAATGGGTTGAATACGAATGGCCAAATGCAACCCTTATTGAATCTGTAAAAGTTTATTGGTTTACAGATAATGGAGGTTTATTAGCGCCTGATGATGCATATATCGAATATTTTGAAGATGGAGAATGGTCCATAACTACTTTTTCTGTTTCAAATGTACTAAACCAATTCAATGAAGCTACAGTTGGAGTTACTACTTCTAAGATAAGACTTCAAATGAAAAGTAATACCCAGTCTGTAGGTATTGTTGAGTTTGAAGCATATGGAGATGAAAATGCAGATTTTGAAGCTCCTACTGCATCTGGAACACCAATCATTGTTAGTACAGATGGAACAAGTCTTACTTTAAAATTTGATCCTGCATCAGATAATATAGGAATAGAAAGCTATGATATTGTTTTAAACGACGAAGTTTATGGAAATATTTCCGATACTATAGGTACTATCAGCGATATTCCGTCAAGTCAATTATGCTTATTAAAAGTAGTAGCTAAAGATGCTGCAGGAAACTCTGCATCTTCAAATGGTATTTGGGTGTACACAGGCGCAGAATCTGAACAATTAACATCTTGGGATTGGCCATCATACAGCCCAACTATTGCCTACGATTTCAGAGACGAATTTCCGGATATTGAAGAACCTACTGAAGACTTAATAGATTGTGATAATATTGAAGGAACCATATCTGATCGATGGTGGTCGTTTGTATGGGGTAAAAATGCCCGCTCTGAAATTACAGAAGCAGCTGTAACCCCTATGCTGGAAAGATTAAATACAGACTTTGCTTACTTTAGAGATGTAATGGGATGGCCACCGGATAAACGAAACAAAAGAGGATATCGTAGTGCTGTATATTTATTTGGTTCAGGTTTATGTACCGATGATGCCGATACAACTGCTTTAGGTGGATGGATGGGTGCAACTTGGTTTCAAAATGAATCCTGGCCAATGATATTAGCCTCTTATTACCCTGTGTATAGCTTTGATCCTAGCTGTCCATACGGAGATAGAGAGGGTCAAATGGGTGCTATGGTACACGAAGGAATTCATGCGGTGTTAGCAGATATGCCAGGATGTAAAAATGCAGCTTGGTTTCACGAAGGAGGAAATACCTGGTTACAACAGGAAATGGAATCCAAAAAAGCCAATAATTATAGTTCCATGGGTTTCTTAAATTCCACTAACTATTTAGCACCATTTATGCCTATTGAATGCTATACAGGATGGCTTCAGGATGATAGCTTTGGAGGGCCATCTGCAGAAGGTGTTAATATGCATGAAGGTGACCAGCAGATTTGTACATGGCGTAACCTTTTAGGAGGTGGTCAATATGGTAATGCATGGCCTACTTTTATGGGACAAACACTTGGAGACAAAAGTGTAGCATGGGTATGGCGTTATAGCACGAATCGCGTACTAGATGCTATTGGCGATAGTATTGGCGAGATGCAAATCAGAAAGCTAATCATGGAATATAGAGCAAAACAAGCTCTATTAGATATGAAAGAATGGTCTGGCGCTTTTAGAAACCTTTTAAATGCTCAATTCGGAATGACCATTAAAGAAGAATGGGAGCCTGCATGGCTTTATCCGGAACCATGGATTGCAACTCCATATGCAAGAACCGCCTATGACGATGCGACTAAAACTTTAACACCAGAGTGGAGAACAACTCCTGGATGGTCCGGTGGTAACCAGATTCCCTTAAATACTTTTGGAGCATCAATTGGTGATACGGTGATGATTGACTTTATACCTGAAGGAAGCAATATGACATGCCAGTTATGTTATAGAGATACTGATGGTAATCCGGTATATGGAAAACCTGTTTCTTCTGGTAAATGTGGTATTAAACTTGAATCTTTACCTGCAAATAAGGTTGTAATAGCTGTAATAACCAATACAGACTATATTTATAAAGGAGAAGAGACTAGAAAAGCACACTTTACCTATAAACTTAAATTACTTAAAGGTGTGTATCGAAAAGCAAGTGTTTATAAAAAATGGTTTAACTATGACGAAACTATTGTAGATGTAGTGGATGATCCATTTACAGCAATTGACGAAGATGGAGAAAACAAGCTTAATTCATTAACTATTCCAAGTCTGGCTCCAATTAATAATAAAGATTATCAACTTCAAAATTTATCTAATGAAGAAAACTCTATAAAGATATTTGACTTAGTTGGTAATGTTGTTTATATGGATGTATTTAATGATACAGACTACTATATCAATTCTTCGGTACTTCCTAATAGTGGAATGTATATAGTAGTTGCTATGTCAGCAGGTGAAAAATATACTTACAAAATTAAAAAGAGATAATAAATTCACTCAACTGATTTAAGTTTTAACTAAATAGGCTGACCATTTGGGTCAGCCTATTCTATTTTTCTGAAAATACTATTTAATAATTAATTTAACGTAATTCGATCCTGCTTTTAAGACATAAATACCATTAGCCAGGTTTGCAACATTTATGGTTTCTTTGTCTTGATCAGAAACTTTAACTTGTTTGACTTTTTTTCCAGCAAAATCATAGATATCTACAATTCCACTAAAAGTCTTTGCAAACTGTAGTGTAATCTCATCAAATGCTGGGTTTGGATAACACTTAAACACTCCATCATCAGTTCCTGTACTTACATTAGAAGTAACCATAAGCAATGTGGTATTAATAGCTAAATCCTCTCCTCCAACAATAAAAGCGGTTGATTCCGTTGAATAATAACCATCTTTTCCAACCATATAATTATAAATTCCATCCGATAAGCTTACTACTACTTGTCCGTTAGAATTTGTCGATCCAACAACATTGCCATTTATTGAAACTTCTGCACCAACTATAACACTGGAACTTCCTTCATCTTTTATTGTAAAAGTTATCAGATGTGAATTCGTTAATTCAATAGTTACAGGACTACTTAAAGGATTAAATAAGCCTACAATCTCCTCTGAGGCATCCGAATACATAAAATCATAGAAAGTATGAATACTACCTTCTCTGCTGGTACGTTTTATTGGCAACGGAAGAGAAACCTCTCCGCTCTCATTACTGCTAAGTATGGCAATCAGTCTATCTTTAACACTATTTTCGTCGTTCTTATATTTGGCAATAATTCCAAAACTAATTGAAGCAGGCGAACCATTAACTAAAGTATTAAAGGTAGTTGGTGTTAGCACGATATCTTCAGATCCATCGCCACTTACATTTAAACTTCCTTGTTTAAAAATATGATCAAAAGGATTGGTATCCGTATTCCCTTCTCCATCAATGTCAAAATAAGTGAATGTTTCTCCTCCGATGGTTAATGTTTCCGGGGTTCCAAATGTATGAACGGTATAATCATAATCGCCATCAGGTAAATTCATCATTACCTGACCTGATGCATTGGTAACTTCGGAAATATTTCCAATTGAAATTTTTGCTCCCTGTACTGCAACTCCTCCTGAAGTTAAATTTAAGGTAATATCACTATAAACCGGAAGTGCAATATTCACAGGACTAACCCCTGGATCAAAAGCACCACTTACATCACCTGTTGAACTTACATACATATAATTATCCAACACCATTAATCCTCCATCTTCTACCACTACAAATAAATGCGAAGGCAATGGAATTTCCAGAGAACCATTAGATGCTGTTGTTGCTGAAATTAAGGTTACTTCATGTACTTCCCAGTTACCTATAGCATCATCTGCCGTAATATTAAATGTTGCTGATGCTGATGATCCTCCAACCGTTGTATTAAAGGTGGTGGTTTGTAAAGCTACACTTTCACTGGTAGCACCACTAACAGAAATTGGCTCATTATAAACGAATACATTATCAAATACTTTCAGATAACTTTCGTAATCTTCATTATATGTGATCATTTCGCCTCCAATGTACAACACCTCTGGTGTTCCTGAGATAAATACTGAGTAATTATATTCACCAGCCGGTAATGACAATACAGCCTGACCTGATGCATTTGTTTGTGCTGTCAGACTATTAATGCCTACTGACACTCCTTCTACAGCCAGTCCGCCAGCTGTTACAGTAAAAGTAATATCATTCAATCCTGGTAGCATAATATTAATTGGGGAATCTGAAGGATCAAATAAACCATAAACAATTCCCGCCAAATCAGTATAGGTATAACTATAAAATTCTAAAATATTAAAATCACGATTTGTTCTATGCGTTGGTAATGGCACTTCTACAACTCCTGCTGAAGAGCTTGATGTTGTTACAATGGTTTTTCGTTTTTGATCTCCTCCCTGATTTACATATGCTGCAGATATACTAAACTGAAGTTCTGAAGGAGAACCACCAGCACTGGTGTTAAAGGTAGTAGTTTGAAGACTTACATTTTCACTTGTATTACCACTCACATTTACTTGTCCTATAGCAAAAACATTATCATAGGCATTAGGATCTCCATATGTTCCATGGTCAAAATAGGAGAATGTCATGTCTCCTAGCTGAATGACTTCCGGAGTACCATATAGTAACACCACATAATCAATATTTCCTTCCGGCAAATTCATTACGGCAACACCTGATGCGTTAGTCATAGCTGAGCTATTTTCAGTCATTACCGTTATTCCTTCTACAGGTTCTCCTGCTGCAGTAACTGTAAAAGTGACTTCTCTTAATCCACTTACAGCAATGGCAACAGGGTCTGCTGCAGGCACAAATGTTCCACTTACAGAACCTGCAGATGCCGAATAAATGTACTCCGTAAACTCATAAACATCTCCTCTTCGGCTATCTCGATATGTTGGTAATGGAATTGTTAATGTTCCTTCGGCATTAGTACTTATTGCAATTAACTCTTTTGTTTTACTAAAATCGTAAGTACCAATTACACTAAAATCAGCACTTCCCGCACTACCATCAACTGTCGTATTAAATGTGGTTACTGGTAACGTAACATCTTCTGATGTATTACCATTCACAATTAAACCGGCATCATATACAAATATATTATCGTAAGGATCTTCTCCTTCATTTCCATTTCCATCAGTATCCGAATAGGTAATAATCTCACCGCCTATAGCAATTGATTCCGGTGATCCTGTTGAATATACCGAATATGTATAACTTCCATTAGGAATCTCTAAAACAACCTGACCCGAAGAATTAGTTTTACCTTTTGCTTCACCTACCGCTACTGTAATACCTGATACATTTTCTCCATTGGCAGTAACAGTAAAGGTAACCTCACTATAGGCATTCAAAGCTACAGCTACAGGACTGGATTCCGGATTAAAAGTATTTGAAAGCGTTTCGAAACTATCCCAAAACTGGTAATTATTAAATGCCAAAATATTTCCCTGACGATCTGTTCGATGGGTAGGAATAGGTACACTTATCTCACCTTCTTGATTGCTCATCAATTCAGTAATCAATTTAGTTTGCACTATTTCCTGAGCATTTGTATAATCAGCTGTTACTTTAAACTCCACAGATTCTGCAAAACCACCAACAGTGGTATTATATGTTGTGGAAATTAAGGCTACTTCTTCAGTCATTTCGCCTGTAACATCCAATGTAGCATCAAAAACAAAAATATTGTCATAAGGATCTTCTCCTTCATTTCCATTTCCATCAATATCCTGAAAAACAACTACGTTTCCTCCTATAGTTAAAACTTCAGGCGAACCATCTGAAAAAATGGAGTAACTATTTGCTCCTGCAGCAAGCCAAAGATGTGCATTACCTGAAGCATCTGTTTTCGCTTGCTGATCATCTACAATTACATTAATTCCTTCTACAGCATTGGCTCCTGAAGTAACATGAAAGGTGACATCATACAGCATTGGTATATCAATAGCAACAGGACTTGAAAAAGGATCAAAAACATCACTAAACACTCCATTATTGTATGTGTAATTATATTCTGTGAATTCAAACAAATCTCCTCGCCTGCTATTACGGTGAGTGGGTATAGGCAGTGAAACAACACCTGATTCGTTTGAAGTAACACTAACTATTGTTTTATTTTTCGATCCACTATAAGTACCAACTATATCAAACATTAGTGATGCAGCACTACCTGACAAGCTAGTATTAAAAGTAACGGCTTCTAAAACTATATTTTCTGAAACATTTCCCTCTGCAACTGTTATGAAACCCTCATAAATAAATATATTATCATAAGGATCCACTTCTCCTGAGGTTCTACCCGGTTCATCCAAATAAGTATATGTTTCTCCACCAATTATTACTGTTTCCGGAGTTCCTTCGGTATATACGTTATAGGTGTGTTCTCCATCAGCCAAAGTTAAAGTAACCTCTCCAGAACTATTAGTTTTAGCTTTATTCCCATTTATATCTAATGTTATACCTTCAATGGCCGCATCTCCTGCCATTACAGTAAAAACAACCTCATTTAATACAGGAGCAGCGATACTAACTGGGGATGCAGAGGGTTCGAAGGTATTGGAAACGCTTCCATAGATATCATAATACATGTAATCAAAGAAATCTAAGATTTCTCCATTCCGGTCATCTCTTTGTATAGGTATAGGAAGTGAATAATCACCATTACTATCACTCATTCCTATAGATATCAATTTGCTTTTTAAACTTCCGGAACTATTATAATAGGATGCACTAATATAAAATCCCAAAGCAGCATTGCTTCCTGCTATTGTTGTTTTAAATGTAGTTTCATTCAAAGATACATCTATGGCAGCATCTGCACTAACGATAAGTTCTTGTTGTGCAACAAAAATATTATCATACGGATCTTCATTTTCATCGCCGTTACCATCGATATCTTTATATTCTATGCTTCTGTCTCCTATTTGAATGACTTCCGGTGTACCTTTGGTTTTAACCATATAACTATACTCTCCGGCAGACAAATATATGATGGCTACTCCACTAGCATTTGTGGGGATTTCTAAACCTTCGACAGCTACATATATACCTTCGACAGGTTCTCCTCCTGAAGTTACATTAAAGGTTATTTTATGTTGTGATAAAAGGTTTGTCGTCACAAAAGACGATACAATCAGGACTATGAACCAAGCAATTATCCTGTTTTTGAGATAAAAGTTTTTCATGTGTATAAATTTTAGAATTTAAATGCCACATGAATTTACAATAGATATGTTTAAATGTAAATAGGAAGTTCATTTATAAAACAAATAAATTAAAAGATCTTTAATTCCTAATTTGTTTTTTTCTGATTATGAAAGCGTAAGTTAATGTTCTTTGCTTAAAGTAAAATTAAAGGTGGTTCCTTTACCTGCCTGACTTTCTACCCAAATTTCACCTTTGTTTTGCTCGACAAACTCTTTACAAATCACTAAACCTAAACCTGTTCCTTTCTCTCCTTGGGTTCCTTTTGAACTTGAAACCCCTTCTTTAAATAACTTTGGAATTAAAGTGTCTGGTAAACCAACTCCATTATCTGCAATAGAAACCTGTATTTTATCCTTATGATGTTTTGCTAATATGGTAATTTCACCACCATCTCTGGTAAATTTTATGGCATTACTAAGTAAATTTCTAATTACGGTAGTAATCATATCCTTGTCTGCATACACTTTCAATTCTGGATCTATATCAATGTTGTATGCAATATTTTTGAGTTTTCTATTGTCTTTTAGTAAATCAGAGGTTTCGTAAACAACTTCAATTAAGCCAAAATTTACAGGATCATATTTAACACTTTTAGATTGAGCTCTTGTCCAGGTAAGAAGATTACTAAGCAAATTATAAATTCTTCTACTCGATACCTTTATTGTATTTAACATTTGTATTCTAGCCTCATCTTCCAATTCATAATAATCCTCTTTGAATATTTCTATAAAACCTAATAATGAATTAAATGGATTTATTAAATCATGAGCAATGATAGATATTAATCGATCCTTGGTAGTATTTAACTTATTAAGTTCTGAATTGGCCTGTTTTAGATTTCCTGATTGTTCCAAAAGTAACTTCGATTGCGCCTCAATTTTAGCCTGTCTCTTTTCAAGCGTATTATTAAGATCGATAAGGTATTCTGCCTGGCTTTGAAGCTCTATATTACTCTCTTGTAATTCCTGGGTTTTTTCTTTTACCTGCTCTTCTAACACAAATCTTTGCAGCTCCAAATGCCTGGTTCTTATCCATATAATAAGTGCGAGTATCACAATAATCAAAGCGAATGCCACTACTTTAAAAAGAGGTGTTAAGTACCATGGAGGTAAAACATCTATTACTAATTGACGATAATTTGGATTCCAAATACCATCATTATTCGCAGCCATTACTTTAAATTTGTATTTCCCAGGTGATAAATTCGTGTAGGTAACACTCCCTCGTCCTTTAACATTACTCCAATTATCATCAAATCCTTCTAATATATACGAGTATGTATTTTTTTCCGGATTAATAAAATTTACAGCTTTAAAATCAATGGTGAACACATTTTGACTATATAATAATGAAACTTTAGGCGCCGTTAAAATACTTTCCTCAATGATTTCCGGATTCTTCTTATAACTCACCGGTTTATTGAACAACCTAAAATCTGTTAATACAACATCTGGTGGCAAATCATTATAAACTAACTCTTCCGGATTAAAAATGGTTAATCCATCCACACCACCATACATTAAAGTATTTGTATAATTGTTTTTATACATGGAACGCACAATATATTCCGATACACCTAAACCATCATCATTATTAAACTCTTTCAATTTATTTGTGTGAGGATTTAATTGAAAAAGTGCAGAAGATGTACTTATCCAGATATTTCCTTTATTATCATCCAAAATACCACAAATAGTTTGTCCTTTAAGATAGTTTGTAAAACTATCACTCTGAGGATTATATCGGGATAATCCTCTGGAAGTTCCAACCCATAAAATTTTAGATTTATCCCTAAACAAAACAAATACCTGATTGTCTGCAATGGCATTTGAATCATTATTTAATGTATAATAATTTTTAAACTGACTGGTGTTTTTATCTAATCGACTAAGCCCCCAAGCTGTTGCCACCCATAAATTATCCTGAGGCCCGTACGACATATGAAAAACCCAATCATTACTCAGTTTACTATTTTCAGAGTTGTAGTTTTTAAAGGTATGTCCATCGTAAAAATCAACCCCTTTTCCATGAACTGCAAACCAATAACAACTATCTTGTGTCTTCAAAATACAACGTATATCATTTCCTGATATGGACAAGCTATCCTCGTATTCTTTCTTTAATCTTTTTACCAATTGGTAATTCTCATCATAAAAATGTAATCCCTGATCGTATACTGATACAATCATCTGATTTTGGTACCCTTTATCAATAGAAATAATGCTACCTTTTTCAAGGCCATCTTTTCCTGATTCCAATCTATCCATTTTGGCATTAGTCCAATCCACAATATCTATACCTCCATTGTAGCTACCCGACCAAAGCCTGCCTAAATGATCCTCCTGAACTGCAGAAAAATCTATATTTACAGTATGGAAAAATTCATATTCATCACTATTTAATACCTGAAATCCTCTGTCTACAACACTTAAGCCTAAACCTCCAGGATAATGCATTACCCAATAATTTCCCTGTTTATCCTGAAAAACACCTCTACTACCTCCTCTAATTGAAAAATCACTTTTGCCTGGATAATATCCATAGAATTTCCCTGTTGATTCATCGAAATGCTTAATACCCGTATAATCTGCAGTCCATATATTTTCCTGCTTATCTTTATAAATAAACAGTACATTATTGGTATCTGGATCTGAATTTGGAAAAGATTTTAATTGCTTTTTTTGCATATCATAAGCAAAAACTCCCTGGCCTTTATTTGAAATATACAAAATGTTATTTTTACTTATCATTCCGGTAACCCACTCCAAAGGTATACCTTGAGGGATATGACTAAATTCAAGAAGTCCATCTTTTTCACTATAGTAGAATAATCCTGGATATTTTTCCACTCCAATCCACATTGAATTATCATTATTTAGTAAAAAACATGTAATTCCTTCTTTGACCGAGACAATAGTATAAAAGGTGTCTTTAACTGAGTCGTACCTGCTAATTTCTGAATAGGTAGCCAAAACTACATCCCCATTCTTATCCTCGTTAATTTGTTTAATATGGCTTTCTTTAAGCCCTTTGGTATCTTCATTATAAACTATTCGACGAAAATACCCTTTCCTAAAATCATACTTAGCTAAACCGTTTGTACCTCCAACCCAAAGGTCTCCTGCTTTAGTTGTATATAAATCGGTTATGGAAGCACCGGGAATAGTGGTTGAATCATTAGGTATAAAATCAAAAGCCTTTATATGGTTTTCACATATTCGGTTTAATCCATTAGTGGTACCAGCCCATATAAATCCCATCGTATCCTGCTCAACACAACTTATATAAATGCTCGATAAACCATCCTGTTTGGTAAAATATTTAAATTTTAAATCAATAGGATCTGCATAAACAACACAACCCCAAAGAATAAAAATACTGACCAACAATTTTTTCATTTATCCCAAACTTTAACACTGCTTAATAATGTACGCAATTAAACGTGGAATAGTTCTGATTTATTTAGATAATTACATATTAGAATGCTCTTATTACCCATACTTATCTACAAGTATTATAGCCTAATTTTATATTTTTTTAGTCTCTCATCCAGCATTTTCGATGGTATAATAGACTTTACAGTATCAGCCACAGCATTTATCATTCGCTCTTTTATAAAATTATTTTTTATCACTACCGAAATTTCTCTGATAGCCGGTGGATCCATAATCTCTCTTACATTCTTTCGCTGTTCCTCTGTAAGATAATCCAAATGTAACTCCGGAATAACAGAATATCCGCCATTTATATCTACAATACGCACAAGTGTATCAATACTTCCTGCTTCAAAAGTATGATTATAAGGCATTGTTGTGGTACAAAAATTAAAAATCTGATCCCGAATGCAATGCCCCTCTTCCAGAATCCAAAGGTTATCCTGAGGCATATCTTCTGCAGAAAGTGGTATATCAATATGCGGATGATCTTTAGAAAAATAAGCCACAAATTTTTCATAATAGAGTGGAATTTCATAAAAATCATCTACCTCTAGTGGTGTAGCAGCAATAAACATATCTACCTTTTCATGTTTAAGCGCTTCGATTAAGGCTTCCGTATTCATCTCAGACAAACTCAGTTGTACTTCTTTGTATTTCTCCCCGAATGTTTTTATAAACGAAGGAACCAAATAAGGCGACAATGTTGGAATAACGCCTACATGTAATGGGCCGGATAAAGATTCCGTTTCAGCAAATACCAATTCCGAAACTTTTCGCATCTCTCGAATGGTACTTTCGGCTTGCTCAATAATTCTCTTTCCAATAGGTGTTGGTTCAACCGGATGTTTGGTTCTGTCAAAAATAGTCACATCCAATTCCGTTTCTAATTTTTGAATCATCATACTAAGCGTAGGTTGTTTAACTCCACAAGCTTCTGAAGCAGCCACAAAGTGCCTGTATTTGTCGACTGCTATAATGTATTCTAATTGTTGAAATGTCATGATATAGATTTTATTTATACAAATATAGAAAATATCTGTTTGATTGATATCGATAGTCGCAGTATGTTTGTATCAGAAATAAAACGAAAACACAATTAAAGTTTAATAATTTAAAAATTGAAATTATGTCACAAATCGGAAAACAAGTCGTAGATTTTGAAGTACAAGCTTTCGCAAACGGAGATTTTAAAACTGTAAAAAAAGAAGATGTTCTAGGTAAATGGTCTGTATTCTTTTTCTACCCAGCAGACTTCACTTTTGTTTGTCCAACTGAGCTAGAAGATTTAGCTAATATGTATGATGAGTTTAAAGCTACAGGAGCAGAAATTTACTCGGTTTCAACAGATACTCATTTTGTACACAAAGCATGGCACGATACTTCAGATACGATTAAAAAAATTCAATATCCAATGTTGGCCGATCCAACCGGAGTGCTTTCAAGAGGATTTGAAGTAATGATTGAAGAAGCAGGCTTAGCTGAGAGAGGAACTTTCATTGTAAATCCGGAAGGAGAAATTGTTGCTTATGAAGTGGTGGCTGGTAATGTCGGAAGAAATGCCGAAGAATTACTTAGAAGATTAAAGGCTCTACAGTTCGTAGCTGAAAATCCTTCAGAGGTTTGTCCTGCAAAATGGAAAGAAGGTAACGAAACATTAAAACCAAGTATCGACTTAGTCGGTGTAATTTAAAGTTAAAATTTGTTTTATCCGGAGGGGTTCTTCCCCTCCTTTAACCTAGTGAATATCATGTTAGAACAAGCTATAAAGGACCAAGTAAAAAATGCTTACTCAGGATTAAAAAATGAATATGTATTAAAAGCAGAAGTCTCTGCAAATCATCCGGGTAAAAAAGACCTTACAGCATTATTGGAAGACGTAGCATCATGCTCAGATAAACTAACTTATAACATTATTGAAGGGGAAGCTTTAAGCTTTACTATTCTAAAAAACGGTCTGCCTACAAATATAATTTTTAGAGCGGTACCTACAGGGCATGAATTCACTACACTTATTTTAGCTGTATTAAATTTAGATGGCATCGGTAAAAACCTGCCTGATGCCATACTAACTGAAAAAATTCAAAGTATAAATACCGAAGTGGTATTTAAAAGTTATATCTCTCTAAGTTGTACTAATTGTCCGGAGGTTGTTCAGGCTATTAATATTATGACGATGTTAAACCCAAACATCAGACATGAAATTATTGATGGAGCCATTAACCAGGCCGAAGTTGATCAACTAAATATCCAGGCGGTTCCTACAGTGTTTGCCAACGGAGAACAGTTACATGTAGGTCGTTCATCCTTAGGTGAATTGTTGGGCAAATTAGAGAAACAATTAGGAACATCATTTCAACCCAAAACACAATCAACACAAAAAGAATATGATGTGGTAGTAGCTGGCGGTGGTCCAGCAGGAGTTTCTGCTGCCATCTATTCTGCCCGCAAAGGCTTTTCCGTAGCTATAATTGCAGAAAAAGTTGGTGGACAGGTAAATGAAACGGTAGCCATCGAAAACATGGTTTCGGTTCCTCAAACTACCGGAGCGCAATTATCAGCCAATTTGATGACGCACTTGCAGGATTATTCCATCGATATTCTGGAAAACAGGTTGGTGCACAACGTTGAGCTGGATAATGGAATGAAAAAAATTACCACTTCTTTAGGTGAAGAGTTTATTTCTCCTGCATTAATTATCGCTACCGGAGCTAGCTGGCGAAGATTAGGCGTAGCCGGCGAAGAAGAATACATAGGCTCAGGAGTAGCATTTTGTACACATTGCGACGGACCTTTTTACAAAGGAAAAAAGGTGGTTGTAATTGGAGGAGGAAACTCCGGTTTAGAAGCAGCAATTGACTTATCGGCAATAGCAACAGAAGTCACGGTACTTGAATTTATGGAAGAATTGAAAGGTGATCAGGTTTTACAAGATAAGTTAAAAGAAATCTCAAATGTAAATATAATTACCAATGCACAAACGCTTCAGGTTGATGGTGATGGTAAACAGGTAACTGCTCTTCAATATAAAGACAGAGCCAGCGAGGAAGTTAAAACAATTGAAACGGACGGCGTTTTTGTTCAGATAGGACTAAAAGCAAACAGTCAGGTATTCGAAAATATTGTAGAAACCAATCGCATAGGAGAAATTGAAATCGATGCGCATTGCCGAACCAAAACACCGGGAGTTTACGCAGCAGGAGATGTATCGGTTGTTCCTTACAAGCAAATTGTAATTGCCATGGGCGAAGGATCAAAAGCATCTTTATCCGCTTTTGATGACAAAATTAAAAACAAACTTATGGCAAACTAAATCAACCTAAACCCTGAGCTAATTATTATTAAATCAAAAAAATAAAACGTTATGAACAGAATAGGATTAGATACAGAAAAAACAGCGAATTTAGCCAAAAGCTTAAATGATTTATTAGCTAACTATCAGGTATTTTATATGAACGTAAGAGGGTTTCACTGGAATATTAAAGGTGAGAAATTCTTTGAACTTCATGCTAAATTTGAAGAACTATACGATGATCTTGTTTTAAAGGTGGATGAAATTGCAGAAAGAATTCTTACTCTTCAAGGAGTTCCAACGCACACATTCACAGAATATCTTGAAGTATCGGAAGTAAAAGTAGCTAAAAATGTAAGCGAAAGCAGAGAGGCTGTTCAATTATTACTAGACGCTTTTAAAGTAATTATTTCTAAACAACGTGCTTTATTAGAACTTTCTGGTGAGGCAGATGATGAAGGAACCAATGCTTTAATGAGTGACTACATCAGAGAACAGGAAAAATTAGTATGGATGTACTCAGCATATCTTAACTAAGATTTTAAAATAACAGTATAATAATGAAGAGGCTGCTTGTATGAGACAGCCTCTTCTGCTTTAAATAAATTGTTGAATTATTGATCTTTATGAATTCGCATCTACTAAACCAGACTGCCTCCATAAACTTTGTCCATTTTTATAAATGGCCAGTGTAGGTACACCTTGAATTTGAAAACGAGCAGCAATACTTTGATTTTTATCTACATCAATTTTTATCACCTTAATTTTAGCTCCAAACTCTTTGGCTATTTGCTGCAATATTGGCCCCTGTGTTTTACAAGGTCCACACCACTCAGCAAAAAAATCGATCAATACAGGTATATCTGAATTAATAATGTTGTTAAAATTTCCTTGCATATATAATCACTTTAAATTCTAAATTAAAAGTATAGAATGTGAATAATAATATTAAATTCTAATCTGCCTATCTTTAATAATAATATGTTTTTGCTTTCCCAAAGCATATGCCAAAATCACAAGATCAACTTTAAGCTTGGATAAACCTTAAAATTGGACATATATCAATACTCTAAACCTATTTTAACTATAAAAACGAAAGATATCATGTCACTTTAACAGACAATAAAAACCAAACAAGTCAGTTTGGCAAATAAGAATTCATGCACTATAAGTTAGAATACAAATAGATACCTTCATTATATCCGAGAATATATTTTAAAAGCGCTTTACAATTCAAATCTAATTTCGTAAATTAAATATGAATATTTGATCTTCCTTTATTACCGTATAATAAAGGCTTTTAGCGCTAAGCTTTTATTAATCGGAAACAGATCTTGAGTTAATCAAGATGAAAAAACTATTGATAACTTAAATCTTAACAATATGAAAAATGTAAAATCTATACTTTTTTTTGTGGTAATTTTAATTCTTTTCTCTGCTTGCAAGCACAAGCCGCAAGTAGGGTTGTTATTGGATACGTTGGAAAGGGAGAGATGGAAAAAAGATATGCA
This sequence comes from uncultured Saccharicrinis sp., assembly GCA_963677245.1. GTDB lineage: Bacteria > Bacteroidota > Bacteroidia > Bacteroidales > Marinilabiliaceae > Saccharicrinis. Next base: position 5,613,342 of record OY781921.1, on the reverse strand, counting down.
ACTTATTGAAAAGGATATTGAGGATATGGGAGGAACATGCATGGTTGCTGTGGCCGATACAGATCCGGATAAACAATTAGATCAAGCCAAAGAGTTGATTGATAAAGGTGCAGAAGTACTGATTGTAGTGGCTGTTGATTCAAAAAAAGCGGCAGACATTGTTAACTATGCACACCAAAATTATGTTCCGGTTATTTCTTATGATAGACTTATTAAAGATTGTAATCTGGATTATCATATATCTACTGATAATATAGCAGTTGGAGAACTTCAGGCTGAATTCCTGACTAAAATTAAACCTAAAGGAAAATATGGTATTGTAGGTGGTTCTACTATGGATAACAATGCTTACCTATTAAATTTAGGACAAATGAATGTTCTTCAACCACTAATTGAGAAAGGCGATATTGAGATTGTTTTTAATGAGTTTTCAAAAAGCTGGGCTTTGCACGAAGGATATGCCATTACGAATGACTATTTAAATAATATAGATACCGCTATTGATGCCATTATTGCAGGAAACGATGCTTTAGCAACTGGTGTGATAAGCGCTTTAAAAGAGCATCAATTAGCCGGAAGAGTATTAGTAGCTGGTCAGGATGCAGATGCAGAAGCGATCCGAAATATTGCCGGAGGAAACCAAACCATTACTATCTATAAACCAATTGAATCTATGGCCTATGCAGCAGCTGATGCAGCAATTAAAATATCAAAAGGTATTGCACCTTCAAATATGAACTTAACTATTAATAATGGTAAACGTTTGGTTCCGGCAATACTTTTACCCGCACAAGTGGTTCATAGACAAAATATTAAAATGACGGTTGTTTCGGAAGGATTCATTAAAGAGGAGGAAATTAAATAATTTAACGGTACTTAAAAAATGGGCAAGCAGCTATTGTTTGATAGTGAAATAAGAAGGAAGATTGGAATAGTTAGTTAGAATTACCTATAATTGGGATGGTTGAAGCTGCTTGCCTTTTTTTTAAAACAATTGCTATTTTAGCGTTAAAATAGCATTCATGTCAGAACTCAAAATATACAAGGCTTCAGCCGGCTCCGGAAAAACATTTACGCTCACCAGGGAATTTCTTTTTTTACTGTACGAGAACCCTTTAAGCTACACTAATACTTTAGCGGTTACGTTCACCAACAAAGCCACTGGTGAAATGAAAAGCCGTATTCTGGAGAAATTATACCAGCTTGCCAACCATCAGACCGACGATTATATTGCTGAGCTCAAAAATAAATTTGAACTTTCTGAAAGTCAGGTTAGACAAAGAGCACAGGTATTATTGAGTTATTTATTACATGATTTCTCCAGCTTCTCGGTCAGCACCATTGACAGTTTTTTTCAAAAAATAATACGGGCTTTTGCCAGAGAAGCCGGATTGGAAAGTGGATTTAAAATTGAATTAAACACTCCTAAAATTCTGCAAAAAGCGATTGATCATCTTTTAATGAAAGTAGATTTACCAGAACACAAACAACTTAAAAACTGGCTGGTACAATTTGCAGAACAAAAACTTACACAAGGAAAAAACTGGAATCTAAGCCGTGATTTAAATAGTTTAGGTTCAGAAATTTTTAATGAGCTATTTCAATTAGAAAGCCGGGAAATTCTGGAAACTATTAGCAATAAAGAAGGCATGCAGGACTACCTTAAAAACTTGCAGGCTATTATTAATGATTTTGAATCAAAAATTAAAGCTTTTGGTGAAGAAGGCAGCTCGGCCATTATAAAAAGTGGTTTGAAATATGATTTATTTACCGGCAAAAGTCGTACGCCGGTAAAATACTTTGAAAAACTAAAAGCGGTTGACAAATTAGAACCGGGTGCCACTGTGCTTAAACTTATTGATGCTCCCGAAAAATGGGGACGTAAAGACAATCCGCCAAATGTAAATGAGCAGATTGATCAACTCTATCCATTATTAAATATGCTTCTAAAAAAAGCGATTGATCTTATTCAGCGTGAGTATGAGAACTATCAATCAGCTAAAGTGATCAGTCAGAATTATTTTGCCTTGGGAATTATTGCAGATATTGCCAAGGAAGTACAACATATTTGCCGCGAAGAAAACATTTTTCTAATTGCTGATTCATCACATTTCTTAAATCGTATTATTGATCAAAACGAAGCGCCTTTTATTTATGAAAAAATTGGTAGCCGCTTTCAGAATTTTATGATCGATGAGTTTCAGGATACATCCAAGTTGCAATGGCTCAATTTCCGACCATTGGTTGACAACTCACTCGCCAGTAACCAAACCAGCTTGATTGTGGGCGATGTTAAACAATCCATTTATCGATGGAGAAACTCAGACTGGAGCCTTTTATCTTCTAAAGTCGATCACGATTTTAAACATTATGGAAGTCAGCAACTCACGTTAAACAAAAACTGGCGTAGTTTTGATAACATCATCAAATTCAATAATTCGCTGTTTACTGCCGGAGGTCAATTATTGCAAAATGATTTTAACCGGATGTTTTCCTCATTTTTTCAAACAGAAGTAGCCAATGAAGAATTCAAGGATAAAATTAGTCAGGCTTATGCCGATGTTTTTCAGGAAATACCAGAACATAAATTAGGAAACAAAGGATACATCAATGCCAAATTCTATACAAAGAATAACGATTACACATATGAAGAATGGATTCTTGAGGATATTATTAGCCAAATAGAACTACTTGTTTCAAACGGTTATCAATACAGTGATATCTGTGTGTTGGTTCGCAAAAAAGAAGAAGGTGAAACTATTGCCAATGCTTTGCTAGGAGGTACTTATACTGCTCCTATTCCGGTTATTTCTAACGAATCGTTGTTTTTAGCCGGATCTGCTGCTATTCAGTTTATGATGGCTCAAATAAAATACCTTCAAAACCCTTATAATTTGGTTTTAAAAGCCGAAATGGTCTTACATTTTGAGCTCTTAAAAAAAGCAGACGAAAACGCTCAACTGGAGATTGGAAGATATTTCGATCTAAATCAAAATGATGACTTTTCTGAGAAAGATTATCCCTGGATTAAGGAACTTTTAAAGCTCAGACAAAAACCATTATTGGAACTGGTTGAGCAATTGGCGCATGATTTACCTGAACATATTAAAGAAGAACAAGGCGTATTTATTCAAGCCTTTATCAATAGTACCTCTAATTTTATCAACGATCATTATCCCGATTTAACAGCCTTTATTGAATGGTGGGAAGACAAGGGTAAAACGGAGGCAGTAGCCATTCCTGACGAGCAGAATGCCATTAAAATAATGACCATTCATAAATCTAAAGGTCTGGAATTTAAAGCAGTGATTATTCCGTTTTGTAATTGGAAATTAGATTCTGAAATCAATAGCAATATTATCTGGTGTAAACCAAAGCAAGCACCATTTAACGAAATTAAACTGCTGCCTGTTACCTATACTTCCCGACTTCAGAATACAATTTTTAAAGAGGATTATTTTGAAGAGCGCTTGTACCAAAATGTGGATAGTTTAAACCTGCTTTACGTTGCTTTAACCCGTAGTTGCGAGGTTCTTTTAAGCTATGGAAATGCGCCTTCAAAAAACAATAAAGGCGAATTAAAATCGGTTGCCGACTTAATGTTTTTTGCTTTCTCTCATCATCAATTAGAAACCGGTAATGGATACATTAATTTGGCAGAATCGTGGAATGCGGAAGAATTAAGCTTCGTTTATGGACAGATTCCTGACAATACAAACATCACGCAAGAAAAAAGTAATACGAACGGCATTATGCTGAAATCTTTTCAAAACCGTTTGCTGAGTAATGATCAAATTGCCATTAAAACGGATAGTGATGATTACTTTACCTCAAACGGAACGCAAAGCAAGGTCGATTTTGGTAAGTTAATGCACGAAGCTTTTGCTCATATTATTTCTGTGGATGATGTTGACAAGGCTATACATCAATTGGTTTTTGAAGGCAAAATTGAAGAAGATAAAGAATCAGCATTAAAAAAAGATATCAACCAACTTATTTCGCAACCAGAAACATCTGATTGGTTTAACAGCCATCATAAGGTAAAAACAGAGTGTGCTATTTTAACTCCCTTGGGCACCTATCGTCCCGACCGCGTAGTTTTTACTGATGAAGAAATACATATTATTGATTATAAGTTTGGAACACATGAAGAACCTAAATACGAAAAACAAGTGCTTCAGTACGTAAACCATATCAAACAAATGGAAAAGCTAAAGGTTAAAGGTTTTATTTGGTATGTGAGCTTAAATAAAATTGTAGATGTAAACACCGCACCTCCTGTTCAGGGAAGTTTGTTTTAGCAATTGTTTAGTTTAATATTTGCTTATTTTTATTTATAAAATCTTTTAATAAAGGGAACTCATGCTCAAAGTTTGGGGTAAAAATATTCTTACCCAAATTATTTTCAATTTCATCAAGAGTCCAGAATCTACCTTCACTAACTTCCGAAGGATCGGGATTCAAAGGCTGGTTAGTAATGGCTATAAAACCATACACCATTTCTTTTTCAATATCACTTTCCCAAACATATTTGATAAAAGGTATCGCCTTAAACTCCTTTAAACCGATTTCTTCCTGTGCTTCTCTCTGTAATGATAATTCAATAGATTCATCGGCTGAAACATGCCCACCAACAGCAGTATCCCATTTTCCGGGTTGTACCAACTTATGGTCTGCTCTTTTTTGCAAATACAACTCCCCTTTTGAATTAAACAACTGAATATGCACAACCGGATGAAGAATCATCGTTTTTTTATGCGCTACACTTCGGGGCATTTTGCCTAACACTTTTCCTTCTTCATTTACAATAGGTAACCACTCTTCCTGAGCATAAGCAGATTGACTTTTCTTTTTTCGATATAGCTCAAAAACAAAATACAAACCGAATACAGCATAAAATCCGGGACCACTGATAGAAACCCACATTTCTTTACTCATATAAATGGCACTGATAAAAACAGCCAGCGTGTGCGCTGAAAAAATCCAGAAAAGTCCTTTGATACTTTGTAGCATTTCAAACTGCTGCCAGGGATTTATCTCCACCCCTTTTAAATATCGACCACTCATGGCCATCATTATATTCTGCTTTCCATATGCTGAAGCACCCAAAAGAACATAAAGAATAACACCAATGACACCTGGTTTTAGCTTAAAAAACAAATCATTATCCAGCAATAGAGATACCCCTCCCATCGCCACTAATAATCCTACATCGAACAAAATAAAGCGATCCGGCTTTTGTTTACGAAATACGCTGATCATTACCTCTACCAAACCAAAACCAATAGCTACGATTAACCCTACTTCAGTTCCCCATAAACTATCGGCAATAACAAAAATAATAAGTGGCGCCAGTCCCGGTAAAAGCTTCTTTATTAAATCGACATTATTCATAAGCTACAAAAAAAGATAAAAAAATAGGCTGCTTAAAAAGCAGCCTAGTCAATATATTTCAATACGATGAATTACATGTTCATACCACCACAAACGTGAATGGTTTGTCCTGTTACGTATGCTGATAAATCAGAACCTAAATAAACGCAGGTATTCGCCACGTCTTCCGGAGAACCTCCTCTTTTCAATGGAATTTTAGCTTCCCATTCTTTCTTCACGTTTTCTGGTAATACACCAGTCATTTCTGTAATGATGAAACCTGGAGCAATCGCATTATGTCTGATTCCTCTTGTTCCCATTTCTTTAGCAGCAGACTTTGTAAAACCAATAATACCAGCTTTAGAAGCAGAGTAGTTACATTGGTTAGCATTACCTGATACCCCAACAACAGAGCTCATGTTAATGACACTACCACCCGCTTGCTTCCACATTATTGGCTGAACTGCCTGAGTAAAGTTAAATACTGATTTTAAATTCACAGAAATAACTAAATCCCACTGCTCTTCAGTCATTCTTTTTAATGCACCATCTTTAGTGATTCCTGCATTATTTACTAAAATATCAATACGTCCAAACTCTTCTGCTATTTCTTTAACAACACGTTGTGTATCTTCGTAGTTACTTGCGTCAGAAGCATAACCTTTTGCTTTAACACCTAAAGCAGTTAACTCTTTTTCAGTTTCTTCAGCAGCTTCGTTGATTACTAAATCAGTAAAAGCAACATTACACCCATGTTGTGCATAAACTAAAGCAATTGATTTTCCGATACCTCTGGCAGCTCCGGTAATAATTGCAGTCTTTCCTTCTAATAATTTCATTTTATTGTGTTTAAAAGGTATTAACTTAATTTACTGGCTATTAAATGCATATTTATTTCTTTAATATATATGCTTAAATGCGGGACAAATGTAACAATTTATGCTAAAAAATAAAGTCTTTCTATTTATTGCATCACCTTTTCCAAAGTTTAAAACTTTGGAAAAGTTTCAAAGCCTATATCGCGGTCACAATTTTCTCCATGGCTTCGGCCGCCTTTTCCTGAATATGAATATCAGTAATCTGATGGGTAAAGTTAGATACACCCGGATTAATTTCTATAATCAAGGCTCCATTACGTTTGGCCTCCCATGGTATTTGACAGGCAGGCATCACCTCTCCTGTTGAACCTATAATAATCACCAACTCAGCTTTTCTTGCTGCTGTAACACTTTTTTCATAGGCATCTACAGGAATTCCTTCGCCAAAAAATATAAAATCTGGTTTAAGCAAACCATTACACTTGTCGCATTTAGGAGGTAAAACAGATAAATCTTTATCCTTAGCCTCTACTGTATTACCACAACTCAAGCATTTTAATTTTTGAGAATTCCCATGAAACTCATATACCTCTTTACTACCAGCTTCAAAATGTAGGTTATCTATGTTTTGAGTGACCACCGCTTTTAATAAACCTTTTTGTTCCAATTGTGCCAATCCTTTATGTGCCAAGTTAGGCTCCGATTTCATAAAGAAATCATAAAATATTTCGCGAATAGCCTGCCACGACTTTTCAGGATTTTGTAAGAAATAATCTAATTCTAATAAATTCGGATCATATCGGTTCCAAATACCTTCCTCACCTCTAAAAGGAGGAATTCCACTTTCTACCGAAATACCAGCTCCAGTAAAAGCCATTGTATATTTTGAATCTTTTATCAATTTAATTACTCGATCTATCATGACAATTTGTTATTTTATCCTAAACATGACTTTACTACATACTTTTCGAACAACCTATTCGATAATTTTGCGTAGTTTTTAAAACAGACCCCCACTTTTTTATTAACCCCCACACAATAAAAACACTTTTTATGAAGAACAAAAACTTTTTAAAAAGGAGGATAATATTGAATATCATATTACCTCTGGTTGTTATTTTTCTATTTACCTTTTTCTTTATTGGTTACCACTTTAAAACGATCACTAAAGATAATGCGCATTCCTATACCGAAAAAGTTTCCCAACATTATTCAGCCTTAATTTCTGAAAGTCTGAACAAAGATATGTATATGGCTCGGTCTTTGGCTCAAAGTCTTCAATCCTTAGTTGATTTAAAAGGAGAAGAGAGAATTGTTACTTCTTGTCTACTGGCCGAATCTTTAGCGCGCAATAACAAGAATTATAAAGGCGTTTGGTTTAACTGGCAACTATTTACATTAGATGTTTCTACAAACACTTATGGAAGGGTACGGAATACTTTTTTTAATCGTGAAGGCTTATTAACCCACCAAAGAGATACTCTGGATGTTGATGGTGAAGATCCTAAAGGCTTGTATAGTACGATCCACAAACTTAACTCGGAATACGTTACAAATCCTTATTACGAAGACTACGAAGGCAAACTGGATGTTCCTATTCTGGAAACCAGTGTTTGTATTCCCATTCGTAAAGATGGTGAATTTTATGGCTTAACCGGCTTTGATTTGGAACTTACCAGCTATCAGTCTTTATTCGAAAAAATGGAAACTGCAGAAGGTGGTAATGCAATTTTATTCTCAAATAATGGTCAAATTATCGCTTCAAAAGATGAGTATTGGCAAGGTAAAAATATTCTTGACCTTCGCCATGATTTTGAAACTACGGAAGCACTTTTCGATACCATTTGTAATCAAAAATCATATACCAGCATTTATAATGATGATGCCGGAGAACACGTTTTATCCTACTCTCCTATTTACATCGGCAACAGCCCAACTCCATGGGGACTGGCCTATAGTACACCGGTGCACATTGTAATGCAGGAAGCCAATCAAATTAGTTATATGATGATTGCAATTCTGGTTATTAGTGTGCTATTAATTACCGTTCTTTTGGCCAGATTAGTGAAATATATCCTAACTCCTATCAACACTACAGCCGGATATGCCAACGAATTACAAGCCGGAAATCTTTCTGCATCTATTCAATATAAAAATGATGATGAATTTGGATTGATGCTGAATTCCTTAAAACTAATGGGGCTTAAATTTAAAGAGGTTATTCAAAAAATATATGATTTGTCCTCAACCTTGGATCATACCCTGAAAAATATTGAAAGTGAAACTACCAAACTGGCAGAAGGAGCAGCTGAACAAGCAGCTAATATGGAAGAAATTGCCACATCCATGTCCGAGGTAATGGAAGGTGTGAACACCAACACCCAAAATGCGATGAAGACTGAAAAGATTTCAGAAAAGGCAGCCGAAGATATTTCGAATAGTTTAAAGGTGGTGCAACAAACCAATCATTCCATGATGGAAGTGACAGGTAAAGTAAACGAAGTAAAAGAAATTGCTACCCAAACCAATATTCTGGCTTTAAATGCAGCTGTAGAGGCGGCCAGAGCCGGAGAAAGCGGAAAAGGTTTTGCGGTTGTAGCCGGAGAAGTACGGAAATTAGCCGAACGCATTAAAACGCTCACCAACGAAATAGAGGTTTTAACTGCAGAAGGTAATGAAAACTCCATTTCTGCAACTGAACAACTCGAAGCGATAGCTCCGGAGATTATACACACAGCAGAATTGGTAAATCAGATTTCGCTGGATTCTCAGAACCAAAGCACTGCTATCGATCAAATTAATTCGGCTCTGTCGCAGCTTAACCATATTACATCGCAAAATGCATCACAGGCAGAGATGATAACCAATTATATCGACAAACTGATTGTAGAAGGAAGTAATATGAACAAAACGCTTAGCTACTTTAAGGTTTAAATACATATAGCGAACACAATAAACACATTCAAATAAACACTATTCTCATTACGTCAGCTCGAGCCGCTGGGGCTTTTACTTTTTTTCTACAGTCAAAAAAAGTAAACAAAAAAGTCCGCCGACTACAGCTCTCGCTCACCCACTTTTTTCCTTATTTTGAGACAGAAAGAACTCGCTTTGCTCAAACAGCTTTCTGCCTTTTCAAAATAATGAAAGTGGGTCCCGAGCTACGTTGCTGATGTCGGATGCTCAACTTGCAAGTTAGAGCGCTTACAGGCATCTACCCTTAGTATAAAATCGTAAAAACTCCATAATAGTTAATTTTGCTATATTCGGGGCAAAGAATATTTAAAATGAACCTTTTATTAATATCTGTTGCTCCTGTTGCCATTATTTTGGTGTATGTATATTACCGCGATAAATATGAGAAAGAACCTATAAGCCTTTTGTTAAAAGGCCTGGTTGCAGGAATGATTATTGTTTTGCCTGTTCTTATAAGCGAACAGTCCATTTCATTATTGTTGCCTTTTATGCACAGCAGTAAGGTTTCTCAGGCTTTTGGCAATGCATTTTTGGTAGCAGCTTTATGCGAAGAAACCTTTAAGCTTCTGGCCGTTTATATACTTATATGGAAAAATCCCAATTTTAATGAACGCTTCGATGGCATTGTTTACGCCGTGTTTGTTTCGCTGGGATTTGCCTTGGTAGAGAATATCATGTATGTATTTTCTAACGGTTTTAGCGTGGGTATTTCGCGCTCGTTTACTGCCGTTCCGGCACATGCCATGTTTGGCGTAATGATGGGCTATTATCTGGGGCTGGCTAAATTTATTGTAAAAGGCCGTAAAAAATACCTGGCATTGGCTTTTATCGTTCCTTTCTTCTTTCATGGACTTTACGATTTTATTCTCATGGTTAAAATACAGTGGGTATTGCTCTTCTTTTTCCCATTATTAATTTACATGATGTACCGTACCCAGGTAAGAATGAAAGAACACGAGGAGAACTCCATTTTTAAATATTTGAGCAAAAATTAAAAATGAGATATTAGATTTAGAATAAGACTTAATATTTACCCCCAAAAACTGATACTTAAGGATAAAATGCAGATAAAACTCAACTTATCCTGAATAAAAATCAAAAAATAATATAATGAGGAAACTAGTGTTCTGCTGTTTAGCGCAACACTATGGAATTTAAATGATCAAAATGAAAGCTGTACTTATTAATGGAAGTCCCCGAAAAGAGGGTAATACCAATGGATTACTGGATATAGTCGGTAATGTTTTGGTAAAAGAAGGAATAGAAGTTGAAAAAGTTCAAATAGGCGGAATACCTGTAAAAGGATGTACTGCCTGTAGAAAATGCGGCCAAAACAAGGATTTGAAATGCGTTATTAAAGATACATTAACACCTGTAATTGTAAAGATGCTGAATGCCGATGCCATCATCATGGGATCTCCGACATATTTTGCTGATATAACTCCTGAATTGAAGGCTTTGATTGACCGATGCGGTGTGGTATCCCGGGCTAACGATATGGCTTTAAGCCGTAAAATTGGAGCAGGAATCGCCGTTGCCAGAAGAGCTGGAGCCATTCATGCTTTTGATAGCATAAACCATTTCTTTTTAATCAGTAATATGATTGTACCCGGTTCTACATACTGGAACGTATCAAAATCAGCAGCTTTAGGTGATTTTGAAGATGATGAAGAAGCCATAAGAACAGTATCTAACCTGGCTGATAATATCGCATGGTTAATGAAAAAAACGGTGTAAGGAGATTCTGCTGTGTTACCAAGGGTATCGCTTGAAGCAATGCCCTGGTTTTCCGGCAATAAACTCCGGGTATGGCTTAAAGCCATACCCGGAGGCGGAGGGAAAATTCAGAAAAAAAATTACATTTGACAAAATTTAAAAATATGACTGTCGATCTTTTTATTCCTTGCTTCATCGATCAAATGTTTCCGGATACCGGATGGAGCGTAGTGAAGATGCTGGAATCTCAAAACATTGAGGTAAATTATAATCCTAAGCAAACTTGCTTTGACCAACCTACTTTTAACAGTGGCTACTGGAAAAACTCAAAGGAAACTGCCATCAAGTTTTTTTTATGATTAACCTGCTCTCAGAACTTCATTTTTCAAGCTCCCGAAGCTCGGGCCCCGGCGGACAAAATGTAAACAAGGTCAACACCCGGGTTACGGTTCGCTTTGCTATTGAATCTTCAACTATTCTAACGGAGGAGCAAAAACAAACCATACAACATAAACTCCAAAACCGAATTAATAAAGAGGGCGAGTTAATGGTTTCCTGCGAAGAAACGCGATCGCAATTAAAAAATAAAGAAATCGCCATCAACCTTATTCATCAACTTATTACAAATGCGCTTAAGCCTGTTGCTGTAAGAAAAAAGACAAAGCCCGGTAAAATGGCCAAACTAAAGCGATTACAAAACAAAAAAATACAAGGTCTTAAAAAAGCGAACAGGCAAAAACCCGAATGGTAATGTTATTTTCTTGCTTCCGCGCGCAAGAAGCTTTCGGCATCTGCCGATGCCTTGCTGCAGAAATCAGGAGACTTTCGGCATCTGCCAAAACTATACCGTAGAAGGCAGGAAGCCTTCGGAACGTGCCCAATCCATACTGCAAAAGACAGGAGGCTTTCGGCACGTGCCGAATCATTGCCGCACAGTTCTTCGCCCCTTTTCCTCCGTTTTTTCCGACGATCCCTTCTTTATCGCCCAAGCAGATTGCAGAAATTATATATCTTTGAAAAAAATAATTAAATGACTGTCGATCTCTTTATTCCTTGCTTCATCGATCAAATGTTTCCGGATACCGGATGGAGCGTAGTGAAGATTCTGGAATCTCAAAACATTGAGGTAAATTATAATCCTAAGCAAACTTGCTGTGGCCAACCTACATTTAATAGTGGTTACTGGAAAAATTCGAAGAAAGCGGCCATCAAGTTTTTTAAAGATTTTCCGCACGACAGACCCATTATTGTACCTTCGGCCTCCTGTGCCGGATATGTAAAAAATCATTACACCAAACTTTTTGAAAATGATCCTCAATATTTAACCGAGTGTGAACGCATCTCTAAAAACACGATTGAATTAACCGACTTTTTGGTAAATCATTTAAAGGTCACTGATTTTGGCGCTTCTTTTCCTCATAAAATAACCTATCACGATGCTTGCTCTGCTTTAAGAGAATATGGTTTAAAAGACGAGCCTCGTCAATTACTGGCCAATATTAAAGATGTGGAATTAATTGAGATGGAAGACAGACATACCTGTTGTGGATTTGGCGGTACATTTATGGTAAAATTTGTACCTATTTCTACGGCCATGGTAGAGCAAAAAGTGCAAAATGCATTAAAAACCGGCGCCGAATATATTGTTTCCACTGAAGCTTCCTGTTTATTAAACATTCAGTCGTATATCAACGGGCAAAACTTAAACATTAAAACCATTCATTTAGCAGATATACTGGCTAAAAATCTAACGCTAAAATAATCGTTACATCATACCTCATATCTGCCCTAAAAAAAGAATTTATTTCTATCGTAAGTATAGTATTGGCCTCAGCCAGAGAACCAAAAAACAAGGTTAGTTTGACGGTAAAAAATCGTTTTTGTTTGAACGCATTGAGTTTAAACGATTTCAGTCAAATATCCGTAGTTTTTTGAGAGAGCTGGGTGCAGCCTTGATCTTTTTTGCTTCCGTTATATTAGCATTGGGTTGTAAATGTCTAATTTATGGAAGTAACAAAGAGACTCCATATGCTGCGTAAACTTATTTTTTGCTTAAGATAAAATCTACAAAAAGGAATTAAGGACAGCATATCTATTGAGTTAAAGCCAGAGAGTATTTAGGGAAAAACCCATTATTACGGAAATAGCCACTCAATCTGGAGCCTCATAAATTATTAAACATGGTACTAATTTATGGAATTGATTTATCACAGAAAAAGTTTGATGTAAGTTTTAGAAAGGAAGGCAATATTCTTGATCATAAGATTATAAAGAATAATTTGAACGGAATTGTATCCTTTTTGGAAGGACTTCCCTGTGGAGCTCTTCTATGTGCAGAGTATACTGGTGTATATGGTGAGTTATTATTATTTCTCTGTAATTGCTTAAATGTACCAATAGCATTAGCAGGCGGATATGAAATCAGACATAGTCTGGGTTTACAAAAGGGAAAAACAGATAAGGTGGATGCATCTCGTATACGTGAATATGGAGAGCGTTTTGGTGATAAATTAACAAGTACAGTTTATCCCGTTGAAGAAATGAGGGAGTTAAAAGAATTATTTAGGTTAAGAGGTCAACTAGTAAAGGAGAGAAAGATGTTATTGACACATGAAAAAACAAAGCCATCCATGCCCTATAATTCGATTTTAGCTCATCAAATAGCAAATAATATGGTTGAAAATTTAAAGCAATCAATAGATGCTTTAGAGGAAGAGATTCAGCTTATAATTGATGGGAACATAGACTTGAGTACAAACTATCATTTGATAACAGGCATTATAGGTATTGGTCAAGTAACAGCTTGTGAGTTGATTGTTAAAACTGGGAACTTTAAAGAAATCAATACAGCAAGAAAAGCATCTTCCTATGCAGGGGTATGTCCATTTCCTAATGCTAGTGGTAAGATGGTAAAGAAATCACAAGTAAGCAATATGGCCGATAAGGAGCTTAAAACATTGCTTTATATGTGCGCTGTAGTTGCTAAGAGTAGAAACCCTGAATATCGTTTATATTACGAGCGAAAGAAGTTAGAAGGAAAACCATATTTTTTAATTATGAATAATATAGCAAACAAACTATTGAGAACAATTTATAGCATCATTAACTCAGGAATTACTTATCAATTAGGCCATGTAGCACATGACCCAAGACATAATGAGAATGTTGCATAAATATTTTTTTTTATCAGAGTATTCCTTTTTTGGATCAAGCTAAAAAAGGAAGTCAGGTCTGGGTGAAACGCCAGTTAAAGGAAATATTTAGGACAGCTCAGGTCATACCTAAATCCCTTTTATTAGGCTTTAGGTAAACCTTTATTTTTACACACCACCCCTTGCTTTTGGCATTATTAACAGTGTACCACCACTTCTTTTCTCTTGTCTAATTGCCTAAAATGTATTATTTTAATAGATAATAATACTATTTAAAACAAATCTTTAATAAACGGAGAGCTTCTTAAATAGTTAAGCTTTCCCTAAACTTTATATAATATGAAACGCACTTACGAAACAGAACTGGAAAAAGGCCGAAGCCTGGTTCATGGCGTATATAACGATAAGGATATTAAGGAACGTATCAAACCTGTTTATACTGAAGAAAGATTAGAAAGAGGTATCGAATTGCATCAAAAAGCGAAAGAAGCATTTTCAGTTCGCTATAAAGAATTCAATGAATCAGTTCTGGCACATCAGCGTTTTGCTGAATTAAAGGAATTACTACATATTGAGTTAATGAAACTCCGTAAATTTGGTCGCCAGTTATTTAAAAACGAACCTTTTTCCTACAAGCAGTTAATGTTGGATAAGAATGTACCCGGCTCCTATCAAAAATGGAGAATTTTTATTGAAGATACCTTGCGAGAACTGGTGAATAATCTTCATTTAGCCAATAAGTACAAACTCGTTGGTATTTCTGTTGACGAAATCAGGCAAATGCTTAACGAACTGGTTCAGCTGGATGAACTAAAAGCTTCTTCGGAAAAAGAAATTGGCGATTCTCATGAAGCTAACGCTTCATCGGTTAAAGCCTTTAAAGAGTTTATACATTACTGCTCCGACCTAAGGGAATGCTTGAATTTATTTTTTGATGATAAAGAGCGTCATAAATTAGAAAAGATGGATTGCATTGCTAAATAAAGATAGTTACAGGATGCTGAATTTCAGCATCCTTTTTATTGCTTATCTAATTTCTGAGAACTCAATAATTGATAGTACTTTTCGGTATACTCTTCTAAAATAGCCAGTCTGCGCTTTTCAACTTTTTCCTGACGGGAATTAAAGTCATCTTTCGATTCCCCCTTTTTTCTCGGACCAAATAAGGTATATTCTTCCAATTTCTTTTGTATTTCATCGCCAAAGTAATGTTCCACATAAATACGCTCTGGAACATCCCATTCAACCACATCTCCCTCTTTATCGCATGAATAAAACCCAGAACCATTTTTTAACCAGGCCACATCAAGCACAGGCTCTTCATGATACTTAAACTCCTTAATGCATTTTCCAGTAGCTAATGCATATAAGCGAATGTTTTTATCGTAAGATGCCGTTAAAAAATACATTTGGTTAGGATGTACCGCAATGGAACTGATAGGCATGGCATGTCCGGGAAATGATCGTATATAAGCACCCGATTTAGCATCCCACAATTTGGCATAACCATCATGAGAAGCTGAAAGTAAAAAGTTATCCTTCTGAATAAATTCCAAACAGGAAACAGGTCGCGAGTGCGCCTCAAAACTACTGGTTTGCAAGGCTGAATCAAGCGCCCATATTTCTATTGTATTATCCAGAGAACCTGTAGCTACATGTTTGTGATCATCTGCTATGGCAACGGTAATGATCTTTTTCTTGTGCGTTGTTTTAATTTCAGCAGTCGGTTCATCCACACTTTTTTTCCATATCAAAAATTTAGTACCGTGCGAACTCGCCACAAAGTAATCCTCTTTAGGTGTTTTATCCCACGAGGTTATGGAAGTATGTGTGCCGGTATAAATTAAATCCGGCTTATCCATCCCTAACGACCAAAACTTAATACTTCTATCCCCTACTGTATAAAAATGATTATCTGTAATGGAATACTCTACCCCTATTACTGGCAGATAATGCGCTTCGAACTCAAATTCATTTTTACCTTTCTCAAGATCAAACACGACCAGCATTTTATTTTCACCCCCAATAAGCAATTTGTTTTGCTCCTTATTTATTGTAATGGAGTTAGTTCTGTATTTAAATTGATTTACAACTCTTTTGAAACATTCATCTTGTTGCCCGTAAATACTGGTGAATAAAAAACTTATACCTATGATCCAAAGTAACTTCATATCTTTTGGTTTTAACTTTAAGGCTTAAAAATAAAAAAGGCTACCGAAAAAATAATGGTAGCCTTTAGAAAATATCTTTAAAATAAGATTATCTAACCTGGAGTTCGTGCAGTTTACTATACGTACCTCCTTTACTCACTAACTCATCATGTGTTCCGCGCTCTACTATCTCGCCCTCATTAAACACACAAATTAAATCTGCATTTCGAACGGTAGATAAACGGTGTGCAATCACAATAGATGTTCTGCTGGTCATTAAATTCTCCAACGCTTCCTGAACCAGTTTTTCAGACTCTGTATCTAATGCAGATGTTGCCTCATCCAATATTAAAATATCAGGATTTTTAAGTACCGCTCGTGCAATACTTATTCGCTGACGCTGACCTCCGGAAAGCTTACCTCCTCTATCTCCAACTAAAGAATCATACCCACTTTCTGTAGCCATAATAAACTCATGTGCATTAGCAACCCTAGCAGCTATCTCTACCTGTTCCTGCGTAGCACTTTCAACGCCAAAAGCTATATTATTGAAAAATGTATCATTAAATAAAATGGCTTCCTGATTCACATTTCCCATCATACCTCGCAAGTCATGTACTTTAAAATCCCTGATGTCGACACCATCAATCATAATACTTCCTTCCTGAACATCATGAAAGCGAGGTAACAAATCAACAAAAGTTGTTTTTCCAGAACCAGATTGTCCGACTAAGGCTACCATTTTTCCTTTTTCGATCGTTAGGTTTACCTTTTTAAGAACCTGATGCTCATTATAACCAAAACATACATCTTTATACTCAATGGAATGGTTGAATCTATCTGCAGATTTAGCACCTTGTTGTTCTAATATTTTATTGTCAGCCAACAGAATTTTATCAATACGTTCCATAGCCGCCAACCCTTTTTGAATATTAAAATAAGCTGTAGAAAACTGCTTGGCAGGATTTATAATCTGATAAAAAATACCTAAATAAGCAATAAATGCGGCTCCTTCAAAAGATGGATTTTCACCTGTTGCCAGATAAGCTCCAAACCAAACTAACGCAACAACAACAATAGTCCCTAAAAATTCACTCAACGGATGTGCCATAACATATCTACGACGCACTCGATCCATCATCTTTCTGTAATCTTCAGCCTGTCCTTCAAATCGACTGATCATTTTTTCCTCAGCGTTAAAGGCTTTCACAATTCTTAAACCACCAATCGTTTCTTCAATGATACCTAATATACTTCCCATTAAAGATTGAGTTACTCGAGACTTAGTCTTTAATGACTTTCCTGTTTTTCCTATAATCCAACCAGCAATAGGAAGCATTATAAAAACAAACAGTGTTAATTGGTAACTCATTTTTAACATCACAAAAATAGACACCAGGATGATTATTGGATTTTTAATAAACATATCCAATGAAGACATAATTGAATTTTCAACTTCTGTTACATCTCCTGTCGCTCTAGCCATTACATCTCCTTTTTTTTCATCGGAATAAAACCCTAAAGGCAGCATAATCAGCTTCTTAAAAATATTCATACGAATATCTTTTACTACGCCATTTCTTATTGAAATAGTTTGATGCGATGCTAAATAAGCAAAACCTACTTTTAACAATGTGGCAAATAAAAGAAGAGCCCCTACAAATGGAACTATAACAGTCACTCCATACTCATTCTTTATAGATGTAATATAAAAGTAAAAATTATTAACTAGAGCATCTTGACTTAACTCCCAGGTAACCAAATCACTTACTTCTTTTGTTTTATCGAATAAAACCTGAAAAATAGGAATGGAAAATAGCATGGCTAAACTACCAAAAATAGAATGTAGTAAGTTAAATATTAAACTTAAAACAAGTTGACGTTTATAAGGAGGAATAAATCTTCGTAAAACTTTAAAGAATTCTTTCATTGTTGAATTTGATGCATTAAAAAAGTCAGCTGCTAAAGTAACTTTAAGCGAGCTGACTTCAAAAAATTTTATTCTGAAACGGTTACATTCCGGTATAAGACTGAGGAGAAATGGAACGAAGTTCATCTTTAATCTCCTCTGATACATCTAAAGTATTTATAAATTCAGCAATAGTTTTTGCATTAATTCCCTCATTTGTACGAGTTAATGCTTTTAATGCCTCGTAAGGATTTGGATAAGCCTCACGACGAAGAATCGTTTGAATTGCTTCAGCCACAACTGCCCAGTTAGCTTCTAAATCTGAATCTATAGCAGCTTTGTTTAATAACAACTTACCTAATCCTTTTTGTAAAGATTTAATAGCAATCACAGTATGCGCAATTGGTACCCCAATATTTCTTAAAACAGTAGAATCTGTTAAATCTCTCTGTAACCTGGATACAGGTAATTTAGCAGACAGGTGCTCTAAAATAGAATTAGCGATTCCCAGGTTTCCTTCTGCATTCTCAAAGTCAATTGGATTTACTTTATGCGGCATGGCACTTGAACCAACCTCTCCCTTTTTAATCTTTTGTTTAAAATACTCCATCATAATGTAAGTCCAGTAATCTCTGGATAAATCCAACATGATTGTATTTAAACGCTTCAAATTATCAAAGATAGCTCCCAAATTATCGTAATTCGATATTTGAGTTGTGTATTGCTCCCTGTCTAATTTCAACACATCATTCACAAAGTGATTTCCAAAATCAACCCAGTTAATTTCAGGATAAGCTACTTTGTGTGCATTAAAATTACCTGTTGCACCACCAAACTTTGCAGAACATGGAATTCCTTTTAATAATGAAAGTTGCGTTTTAAGACGATCAACAAAAACCATCATCTCTTTACCCAAACGGGTTGGTGAAGCAGGTTGACCATGTGTTTTAGCCAACATCGAAATATCTTTCCATTCTTCTGCCAGCTCCGCTAACTGATCAATTAATTCCTCTAAAAGAGGGTAATAAATTTCATTAACAGCATCTTTTAATGAATAAGGAATTGCAGTGTTATTGATATCTTGAGAAGTTAATCCGAAGTGAATAAACTCCTTGTATTTATCAAGTTTTAAAACATCAAATTTTTCTTTGATGAAATATTCTACAGCTTTAACATCGTGATTGGTTACGCTTTCAATTTCTTTAATTCTTTCAGCATCTTCTAACTGAAAATCCTTATAAATTTTTCTAAGCGATTCATAAAGACTTTTATCAAAATCAGCCAATTGAGGCAAAGGGTGTTCGCAAAGTGTAATAAAATATTCAACTTCTACTAAAACACGATATCTGATTAATGCATATTCCGAAAAATAAAGCGCTAATCCGTCTACCTTATTTCTATATCTTCCGTCAACCGGCGAAATTGCCGTTAATAACTGTATGTCCATCATCAAATTTTAAAATTTAAGGTGCAAAATTAGTATTTTTTACTGAATTGGCCGGACTATTCATAATAATTATAGTGCTTTCCTTAAGAATATAAATTTAATCATTACAGATAAATATAAAGCTAAGGCTTCAAATTTTGTTAAGCTTAAAACTTTAATATTTTTGTAAGAAACAACTAAAATACACATGACTTTTAAACAAGGTTTCTCCGCTGGAATAAAGAGCTACTCAAAGGCTTTTCGCTTTTTAAAAAAGCATCGTTTAAGCTGGTATTTTTTATTTCCACTAATACTGAATATTATCCTTTTTGTATTAGGCTACTCTTCTACAGTAAGTTTAAGCTCAAGCTGGTTCAATTATTTATCAGAATGGATGAACATTGAAAGCTGGGATTTTTGGGGTGCCGGTTTTATCAGTGGCTTCATTCAAGTTTTCATGCATTTAATTATTCGCGTTTTATTCTTTTTATTATTTGCCTACTTAGGTGGATATATTGTTATTATATTACTATCACCTGTATTTGCCTTTTTATCAGAAAAAATAGAAAGCATCTTAACCGGAAACGAATATCCTTTTAACTTTAAACAATTTATGAAAGATATCTGGAGAGGTATTCGCTTAGCCATTCGTAATCTTTCCATCGAATTATTCTTAACCCTGATTTTATTTATTTTGAGTTTTATTCCATTAGTCGGATTCTTTACCGGAATTACTTTATTTTTTATTTCAGCTTATTTCTATGGTTTCTCTTTTATAGATTATTCTTTGGAGAGAAAGAAAATGGATATTAAAGAAAGTGTTGCCTATGTAAAATCCAACAAGGGACTTGCCATAGGAAATGGCACTATTTTTTCTTTGGTTTTATTAATACCTTTTATTGGCGTATTACTTTCAAGTTTTTTATCTATAATTTCATTAACTGCAGCAACAATAGCCACTACGGAAGCCATGATTAATGAAAAGAATTAATTAAATTGCCCAAAACACATATAATTATAATCGAATGAAAAAACTATTCTATACCCTGGCCATTCTATTTACTGCTTTAAATTGCTTTGCTCAAGCTGATAGCACACAAACATTAATTTATAAGTTTGATATAAAACGAGAAATTGGCAGTACTTCGTGGATTCATACCCAAAATGCATTTGAAGAAGCGAATGAGTTAGGTGCTGATGTGATATTATTGCACCTTAACACTTATGGAGGTCAAGTAGTATTTGCTGATTCAATCCGAACTAAAATATTAAATAGTGACATTCCGGTGCATGTATTTATTGATAATAATGCAGCTTCTGCCGGGGCTCTCATTTCTATTGCCTGCGATAGTATATATATGCGACCAGGAGCAAACATTGGAGCTGCTACTGTTGTCAATCAATCCGGCGAAAAAATGCCCGACAAATACCAAAGTTATATGCGTTCAACCATTCGTGCCACTGCCGAATCACACGGAAAAGACACAATTATATCTGGTAAGGACACCACTTATATTTGGAAAAGAGATCCTCACGTAGCTGAGGCGATGGTAGACGAAAGTATATATATCGCAGGTATTATTGACACAGGAAAAATTCTAACTTTCACAACATTAGAAGCAATAGAAAATGGTTTCTGCGAAGGAGAAGCCAATAACATTGAAGAAGTGATTCAAAAACTTGAAATAAAAGAATATAAAATTGTCAGTTACAAGCCAAGTTTTTATAGTGGACTAAAAGGTTTTTTAACCAATCCGGTTTTCCATGGAATTCTGATATTAGTAATCATTGGAGGATTATATTTTGAATTACAATCACCCGGAGTTGGTTTTCCTTTATTAGCTTCAGCTATTGCTGCTGTATTATATTTTGCCCCGTTGTATATTGATGGTCTTGCCGCCAATTGGGAAATCATCATCTTTATTATTGGAATTATTTTAATCGCACTGGAAATATTTGTTATCCCCGGTTTTGGCATCGCAGGCGTATCTGGTATCATCCTGGTTTTTACAGGCCTAACTTTAAGTTTGGTGGATAATGTTGTTTTTGATTTTTCAAATGTTCCCACAAAGGACTTGTTTTTATCTTTAATAATTGTAGCTGCCGGATCCTTTTTGGCTTTTATTGTTGCTATTCCTGTCAGTCAAAAATTATTAACTACCGGGCCATTATCTAAAGTTGCATTACAAACAACACAAGACATGGAAGTTGGATATATAGGTGTTGACGCTGCTCCTAAACAACTTGTTGGAACAATCGGAATTGCACAAACCACCTTGCGCCCTTCAGGAAAGGTGATAATAGAAGATGAAGTATATGATGCCGTTGCTGAAGTGGGGTTAATTGATAAAGGAGAAAAAGTAAGGGTAATAAAATATGCTTCAGGTCAGTTGTATGTGGTGAAAGATCAATAAAATTATAGCACTTAACCAATTAACTAACCAGTTGATAAAAATCATATAAAAAACACAACTTTTTTAAGTCATTTCAAGTATTTATTATTAGAAAATAATTAATTTGAACACAGTTTAATTCGTCAAATAATAAAGTATTGGAGGACTTTGTTATGAAAACAAAAAAAGTTAGAGACAACAAAGCAAACATTTCTTCTTATAAAGACTTAGAAGAGATGAAAGGAAATCGTCCTGAGATGGCTAAAAGGTCAAAATCAACAAAAATTCAAGAGGAGTTAGCTGACGATTTTGGCGAAGTTCTTGGTGATGGATTCCATGGTTTAGATGATGATTACTATTTTGATGAAGAAGATCTGTATTAATCATTCAGAAAAACGTGTTCTTGCTTATCATATAGCTGAATTGATAAGTAAAATGTATAACCCTATATGCCGTGCGATTTTTTCAATCGGCATCAAAACTGCTCAGTTACAATATTATATAACCCTTAAATATTACATCATAATTTAAGTAAAATATTATTTAATAATTTCTATTAACTTATATTGGTTTTATCGATAATTTACTATTTTTCAACCCTAATTAAAGGTTACTTTTTAAACACTTAAGATATTTATTAACAAGGCTCTACCCGGTCAAATAAGCAAGGGTAATTAGTGAAATTTTAGTGACTAAAAATTATGAAATCAAAAAACAGCATTCATAAGAAAAACAGTAATCGTTCAAATGGAAATGAACTTGATGAAAGACAAGGTTTAAAACCTGTTAAAGCCAAATCAGGAAAATCGAATAGAAAACTTTCGATTTATGATGATTATGACGAGAATGAATTGGATGATTTTAAATATGAAGATATAGATTTTAGTTATGACGATGAATATGAAGAAGAGGATGACTATTAAGCCTTCCATATAATCCGTTTTATGACATAAACCGCTGGAATAATCATGAATAATTCTGAAACTTGCGATTGGTGTGTCGGCTCAAAATTAATGCAGCAATATCACGACACAGAATGGGGTGTACCTGTACACGACGACCGTAAGTTGTTTGAATTTATATTACTTGACAGTTTTCAAGCCGGTTTATCATGGAGTACTATTCTTAATAAAAGAGAGCATTTTAAATTAGCATTCGATAATTTTGATTGGATAAAGATTTCGCAATACTCCGATTCTAAGGAATTGGAGTTATTGCAAAATAAAGGGATCATTCGCAACAAACTGAAAATAAAAGCTACCATTAGCAATGCGAAAGCTTTTATTAAAGTCAGAGAAGAGTTTGGTTCTTTTGATTCCTACATATGGAATTTTGTAAATAATCAGCCCATAGTCAATCAATTTAAAACAAGCGATGAAATACCAGCTGTTTCTGAGGAAGCAGAATTAATAAGCAAAGACTTAAAGAAAAGAGGGTTTAAGTTTGTTGGCCCAACCATTATTTACGCTTTTATGCAAGCAGCTGGATTGGTCAATGATCATTTAATAAGTTGCAAAAGGCACCAAGAGGTTCAGACGTATTATTAATTTATTTGATCAAAAAGTCCATCATCTTTTCATTCTCCAAAAACACTTCAAAACGCTCACCAATATTCACTTTTCCAACCCCTTCCGGTGTCCCGGTGTAAATTAAATCACCTATTTTTAAGGTGAAAAACTGAGAAACATATGAAATGATTTCATCAACCTTGAATATCATATCTCCAGTATAACCATTCTGTCTTTCTTCTCCGTTAACTAATAGTTTAAACTGGAGGTTCTGAATATCTTTAAATCTATTTTTAGATATAAACTGTTTAGAAATACCTGCAGATTTATCAAATGCTTTTGCTTTTTCCCAAGGCAAACCTTTAGCCTTTAATTTACTTTGTAAATCTCTGGCCGTAAAATCAATACCCATACCAATCTCTTCGTAATAACGATGCGCAAACTGTGGGGCAATATTTTTACCTAAACGATTAATTTTAACTACTAACTCTGTTTCGTAATGAAACTCCTGCGCAAAATCAGGAACAAAAAACGGATCATTATTCCTGAGTAAAGCGGTATCCGGTTTTAGAAAAATAACTGGCTCTGCAGGAACTTGATTCCCCAGTTCCTTCGCATGATTCACATAATTTCTTCCTATGCAAATGATTTTCATTACTTATTTATTAAAGTTACGCAACTTAATATTTGTAAAAACCTTTTTGGTATATAAAGGAAAATCACCTTTCATAATCCAGCCATAATAACCAGGATCACTATCTATCACATCTTTGACTTTCTTTCCCTTATATTTTCCGAAGTTTATGCACTCATCACCATCTTCATCATACACTAACCTTCCGGCAAAATCGGCATGTTTGGTATACGAGGAAAATTCTGCCAAATAGTCTACGTCATTCTTTAAATCTGGGTAACGATCGAGCTGCGCTTTTAAAACCTCATATGTAGCTTTGGTATCCGCCACTGCACTATGCGCATCAGTTAAATCTTTATCGCAATAGAATTTATAGGCAGCTTCTAAAGTGCGTTTCTCTTTTTTATGAAATATGGTTTGAACATCGATAAACTTTCGCTTTTTCATGTCGATATCAACTCCTGCCCTAATAAATTCCTCTGCCAATAAAGGAATATCAAATTTGTTTGAGTTATATCCTCCTAAATCACAGCCTTCTATAAACCTAGCTACTTTTTTTGCTACCTCTTTAAAAGTTGGGCTGTCCTTTACATCTTCATCATAAATACTATGAATCTCTGATGTTTTTTTAGGGATGTGAACCTCAGGATTTATTAAATAACGTATTGTTTCTTCTGATCCATCCAGATTTACCTTTACCGCTCCTAATTCTACAATTCTATCTGTTGATACATTTACTCCGGTTGTTTCCAGATCAAGAAAAACAATTGGGTTTTTTAAATTTAATTTCATGCGTTTAAACTTTATTTTATTGTCGCATGGAACTAGCAAAAATCAGCTCTTAACTAAAAAAGACTAAATATTATTTTGCTTGTTACACTATATAAAATTTCTAAAAAAAAGAAACTATCCCTGTAATTAGAAAAGGATAGCCCCATTATATTATCGAACTCTTGTTAAACAAGAAACAAAAATAAGGGATTTGTTACGTAATACAACCTTTAATTTTCTGTTGTTTCCTTTTTAATTACAAAAACTCTCTTTTCAGGTATATTTGAAAATGACATTTCCGGAATTTCAATCTCTGCATGATGAATTGGATTATCGTCATGATAAAAAGTTAATTTATATTCTCCGGGTTGAATAGCCATTACAAACTTTCCTGAATTCGAAGATAATACATATATACCTTTTATCTCGCCACTTATTGAAACCTTAAGTTCAGCCCTTACATTAAAAGAAGGTGCAATCATTCCGGAATCAGTATCTAAAACCAATGTCCCTTTTATTAACATATTACCAGACTCCCGTGAATTAAATACTACTTTATAAATATCTCTTTCTCCATAAGAATCCTCTCTAATGGCCGAAACATAGGCATATCGTTCAGAATAAGGAAAAGAAATTGTATAATTATCGTATATATCATTAATCGGAAAACCCAAATTAACGGGCTGTCCCCATTCTTTTTTATCATCGTTCCAATCCGAATAGAATAAATCATAGCCTCCCATTGACTGCTTATTATCACTACAGAAATAAAGTCGTTGATTATCTTTAGAAAGTACCGGAAAATTCTCTTCCCATTCTGTATTTACCAAACCAGGAATTGGTCTGGCTTTACCGTATTCTCCGTTCGGTAGTTTAATAGAATAATATATATCTGTATTTCCAAGCTCATTTTTAGCTACAAACATTAAAGTATCTTTTCCATTTGATTGATAAACCCCATATAAACCTTTTTTACTTTTAAAATCACCCGGAAATTCATCCAGGTAGGTAAATCGATAATTTCCTTCATAATCGGCAAACCCAACCTGTTCTTTCCAATCCCTATTATTAAAAACAAATATTCTTTTGCCATCATCTGTTAAACCGGTTAATATTTCATCGTAAGGCGAATTAATGCGGCTACTAATTGTTTTTCCCTTTAACCATTTATGTTTATCTCTATGTGTTAAGCAAACATTATAATAATTAATCCCAACATCGGACATATACCTCTTATTACTAGAATAAGCTAACATATCTTCTGCACCATCAATCATTGGATTTAGTTCACTTTTTGAAGTATTTACTTTACTTCCTACATTTATAAACGAAACGTCAAGTGGCGACTGCACAAAAGCCTGTGCATTTAAACTCCAGTTTATATATTGTTCCGCTTCTTTGTAACTATCATCTCCTTGTTTACTTGATGACTGAATCGATTCAAATACCTCAATCGCTTTTTTGAAATGGTTGGCATAAAATAATGCTTTACCATAATTAACACTAGTTTTAAATTCAGGCTGCTTTTCCAACAATAAATCAGCATATTTGAGGGCTTGTGATCTATCTGCATTCGATTGTAAATATGAGTCCGTTAAATTTTCAAGAATTTTAATATTATCCGGATCTTTTCTTAACTCTCGTAAATAGCCTTTAATAGCCCGATCGAAAGTTTTTATTTTATAGTAATAATCCGCAGACTTTGACTGACTTACTGCGAAAAAGCAGTGCATTACAATAAAAAAGGTTAATATATTTCGCATATTCATTTTTTTCAAGTTCCTAAAATAGAACACATTATTTGAACTAAAAAAAAATGATGAACTATTGTGCCTGAATTAATGTTTCTTTTTATAAACAATACAAAATCTCATGGAAAGACGTAATTTTTTAAGAACAACGGCAATGGCCGCTATCGCTAGTGTAGTTACTCCAGCGTTAGCCAACTTTTCTACAAAAGAGAAAGGTGTTTCCAATAGTCATCTATTTATTGACTTGCCTTATTCCTTTGATGCCCTTGAACCTTATATAGATGCTCAAACAATGGAATTGCACTATTCTAAACACCATAAAGGTTACTACTCAAAATTTATGAAAGAAATTAAGGGCAGTAAATTAGAACAAACATCTATGCCTGAAATATTTAAAAACATTAAATCATTTAGTGAAGGAATTAGAAATAATGGTGGTGGATATTATAACCACACCTTATTTTGGAAGAACCTGAGTCCCAATGGAGGTAAACCTTCAGATAAATTAGAAAAACATATTATAAAAACCTTTGGCTCTTTGAACCAATTTAAAGATGAGTTTTTTAAAGCTGCTAAAACTCAATTTGGAAGTGGCTGGGCATGGCTAGTAATAGATGATCAAAAACAATTGAAAATTGGCAACACACCTAACCAGGATAACCCATGGATGCCATTTTCTGACATTAAAGGAACTCCACTTATTGCATTTGATGTTTGGGAACATGCTTATTATTTAAAATATCAAAATAAAAGAGGTGATTATATAAATGCCTTTTGGAATATTTTAAACTGGAACGAAGTAAACAAAAGATACGCAGAAGTAATTTAAACGCAGGATTTTTTGAGCTGGTAAAAAACACCAGCTTTTTTTATTATTTTTTGATAAGTCATTGATGACAAATAAGCTAAAACTCTCCCTTCTTAAAATATATTGTTCATTACACACCTCGTCTCTAATTCTCAACAAATTTATTTGTAACCTTATCACCCCCTTGGCGTAAGCTACCCTTGTTTTAAAATGACAAAATTAACATTTGTTAATATTAAACATCGCATCACATTACTTTAATTATATTTTAACAATTTATTTATTTTACTATGAAAAGAGTATTTTTAATCTTAGCAGTAGCCCTAACTACAGTATGTTCAGCCTTTTCTCAGGCTAGCGATTACAAAGCATTTAAAGTTGACGTTGGTTTTCTTTACGCCATTCCTGGAGGAGACGGAGTAAAAGCTGGAGCTGGTTTTTATTTAGAACCAAAGTACAATATTACTAATAGCATTGCTTTAGGTTTAAAGTATGAGATTGCCGCCATGGCTGCTTCTGATGATGCTGGCATGAGCGCAAGTGTTTCTGCAGTTAATACTTTTCAATTAACCGGAGATTACTATTTTAATGAAAACAAAGTCCGTCCTTTTGCTGGTTTAGGAATAGGTATGTTTAACCTTGGTTCTGTAGAGTATGATGTAATTGATGCAGCTATGGGTAATGTTCCTGATTTGGAACTAGGAACTAAATTTGGTTTTACTCCTCGTGTTGGACTTTTATTAGGTCACTTTAGAGCTGCACTTGAGTATAACGTAATTACAGGACTTGAAGAAAGTATAGACTCAAAAAACTACCTTTCTTTAAAACTTGGTTTTGAAATAGGTGGTGGAAGAAAATAATTTTCTACTAAAAATATGTCAAAGGGCTGTCTTGTTGAAGGCAGCCCTTTCTATTTTTCTATAAGGCTAATAAAACAATATCATAATCCGAGTTCAATCTCACCAAACCACCTTTAACTTTAACAGTTTGATCGGAGTAGTAATCAGTTAATTCAACGCCATCTTCAAAAACTCCCGACACTGAAACTTCTTTTTCTCCTTTAGCTAAATCCAAGCCTACAACTATCTTATTCTCATAATCTTCAGCTTCATATTCACGCATAAAAATATAAGGTGAAGATGAAACTAAATGATGTCGTCCGGCACCAACTGCAGGATTATTTTTTCGGAACTTCCCTAACTTTTGATAGTGATTCAATAAATCCTGTGTTGCCACACCATTAATAACAGTATTCTTAGCTATATCTTCCCAATTCATAAAGGAACGTAAATGAGCGTCTCCTACTGTTCCATCAACTAATAATGGTCTGTTTAATTCATCTCCATAATATACTTGAGAAGCTCCAGGTGATAACAATAAAACATTGGCAGCTTTAATTGCTTTCTCCCTACTTACATCAAAAGAATGGCTATCATCATGAGAAGCTAAATAATTTAAAACCGACTTACCTTTTAAGGCACTATGCAATAAAGAATCATATTTAGAAAAAATAAACTCATAACCTTTATCTGCATCCACTTTTAATTCAAAATTAATTAGCGCATGCATTCCATTATCGTAATAATCTACCTGCTTACCTCCATTATCGAACCACCTACCGGTTGAGATACCATAATTATAAACCTCCCCTACTGTATAAAATTTATTTTTATCGAGTACTTTTTCCGGATTGGCTTCTTTCCATTCTGCAAAAGCTTTTTCTGCTTCGGCATATAAAACTTTCCAAACCCCTTCTTCTGTGTGTTTGGCAGTATCAATTCTATAGCCATCAATTCCGTATTTTCGAACAAAATCTGTTAACCATTTAATGATGTAATACTTGGGTGCTCTTGGGTATCCAGTAGTTGCAAAAAACGAGTTTAAAGCATCCATCTCTTCTTCCAATCTCCCTTCTTTTGTCCATTTTTCAATTAAAACATCAGGTAAGTTAACCTCCTCTTCACTTTCCGTTTTAATATCCGGTAAATTTTCTACCAACGTACATGTTACTGTTGATTCATACGTATCGTATTGGCACTTTGGTGAAGTCCTAACCCAATCGTTATTATATTGAGGATCGATATCAGTAACTGGACCTGTATGATTAATCACCACATCCATAACTATACGAATTCCCTTGCTGTGTGCAGCTTCTACAAGTGTAGCAAAGTCCTCCTCAGTACCCCAGTTTGGTTCAATACTGGTCCAATCTTTAATCCAGTATCCATGATATGCATACGTACTGCCCGTACCCTCATCTACACTTCCCTGCACCTGTTCGAAAACAGGAGAAAACCAAAGAGCATTAACTCCTAATTCACTAAAATAGCCGTCATTAATTTTTTGAGTAATACCTTTAAAATCGCCCCCCATAAAACCACGTAGCAAACCAGTTTCCTTGTTACGTTCAAAATTTAGATCATTTGATGGATCACCGTTGTTAAATCGGTCTGTTAAAAGAAAATACACATTGGCATTATCCCAGGTAAAGGGTGCTTCTTTTTTAGTTTGAATTGATTTTTGTTGTTGGCAACTTCCTAAAAAGAAAATCATTGCCAGAAATAGACTTAATCTGATCATTTGGTAACTGTTTTTTTGATTTTAGTTATCCAAAGGTATGAATTAGAATGAGCTATCAAAACTCCAAAACCCATACCACTAAAGGCTCTCAGCTACATTTACCATATTGCAACCGTTTGCGATTAGCTTGTTTTTTTTCAAAAAAAATTCCTTTTGTATTACAATAACTACAAAAGGAATTTTACTTAAACTATAATTAACACCAATGCTATTATGATAGAATCATTAACTCTTTTACTTAACTACGATTTTTAATTCATATGCTAAAGACTCACCAATTAAATGCGTTATTCTTAAGTCACTTTTCTGTTTAGTCTCTTCTGCTACTATTGGTTTTACCCATATATCAACTAAACCACAACCTTCATCGCACTCTAATAATAGTTTTCTCTCCCAAGATTTACCATTTAAAGAAATCATTAGATCATCAGAACTTTGTATTGATAATGGTTTATTTACCTGAAGATAACTTAAAGTATAAATCGTAAAATTTGAATCTGATAAAACAACTTCATCATGAAGCTTATTTGATAAAACAACTCCTTCAATTACAACCTCTTTAGGTTTAACCATTGAAATTTTATCTGCAGCATAATGTTGTTGTATTAGAAGAATAGCAAATATAGAAATCAACAATAAGCTTATTACATTTTTCAGGGGAACATTCTTTAATCTTTTCATAGTGCCTGTATTAAACTTGGTTAAAAAATAAGTATCTACATCTGAATACGATATCATTGAATAAGGTACAACGAAAATCTGAAAGTACAAATAGTTTTATTTATAAAATCATTTTTAGCAAAACCCTTTAAGCAAACATATTCAACCACTTAAAACCTTTCTTCCTTCAAAACAATTAAAAAAAGCAGGTTACACTCTTGCTATTACGACAAATGTCGTATATATTTGTACGACAATAGTCGTATTAAATAGTATCACTATGGAAAAAATTACACCTACCGGGGCTGAACTAGAAATCTTAAATATTCTTTGGCAAAAAGAACCTTTAACTGTAAAAGAGATTCATGAAAGAATATGTAAGAATAAAGATGTTGGCTACACCACTACCCTAAAAATCATGCAAAAGATGACAGCTAAAGGTTTATTAAATCGTAAACTGAATGGAAAAAGTCATCTTTATTTTAGCAACTATAATAAAGAAGAAACCAGAGGCCGCTTATTAGAACGTTTTGTCGATTCGGCTTTTGCAGGTTCCGCATCTTCACTAGTAATGCAATTACTTGGAAATAAAAAAACTTCAAAAGCGGAGTTAGATGAGATAAAACAAATTATTTCTCAAATGGAGAATAATGATTCTAAAGACTGATAATCTAATCTTTAAAACCTAAAAACATGAAAACAATTCAAAGTATTTTCTCACCCGAAATAACGGAGGCTTTAGGCTGGACTTTTATCCATGCGCTTTGGCAAGGAATTGTAGTACTTATCGGACTACTCATTTTATTAACACTTCTGCACAAATACAGCTCTCAGGTTCGATACTTTATATCTTACACTGCACTCATCATTATGCTAGGCTGGTCGGCTTCAACCTTTACCAATGCATACAGTTATGCTGTTGAAAAACAAAACCTAAAAACACAACTGATACAGCAAAACCAATATATTTCAAGACTGGCACAAGATTTACCTGAATCGGAACAAGCAAACAACACATTTACCATCGACATTAAAAATGTTAAGGTACGAGCTTGGTTTCAACGACATTTTCCAATATTCTTAAGCATTTGGCTGATTGGAATTGGATTATTTACAGCTCGCCTTTTAGGAGGATTAGCCTACAACAGAAAACTCAGAGCTCTTCAGTTATTACCTTTTGAAGAAAAGTGGATGGATAAACTAAAGAGTTTTACAGAACAATTGAATATTAAACGAAAGGTTAAAGCATATCGATCTCCACATACTACAACACCTTTAACTCTTGGCTTTTTAAAACCTATAATTCTTTTTCCGGTAAAGGCTTTTTCTGGATTAAGTGAAAAGGAAATTGAAGCCATTATAGCACATGAACTGGCACATATTGTTCGTAATGACTATTTTTTTAATATCGTTCAGTCCATTATAGAAATCATCTTTTTTTACCATCCTGCAGTTTGGATTATATCAAAACACATTAAAATAGAGCGTGAACACAGTTGCGATGATATTGCCATTAATTTAACAGGCGATGAAGTTACCTACGCCAAAGCCTTAACTCATGCCCATATTTTTAGTTATCAACAAGAAAATTTATCCATGGCATTTGCCCGCAAAAAAGGCAGCTTGCTGGAAAGAATAAAACGTATCCAAAAACAAAGAGTTATGAAAGCAAATACATTTGAAGGCCTTGTAGCTGCCTGCATTATCATTAGCAGTATATTTTTGGTTTCCTTTTCTGTAGGAAATCAATTTAGCGAACCCATATATCAAGATTCCGGTTCCGAAAAAGCAAGCAAACCCAACTCTCCTACTAAAGATCAAAAACCTAAAAATATAAAGCTTATAAAAGCTAAAAAAGATAGTATTTTAATAGAGGTAGAAAAAAACATTGCTGTAGCTGAAAAAAATAAAGAATTATCCGAAGAGTTGGAACAAGCTATAGAAATTGCCCTATCAGAAGCTAATACTGAAATGGCTGCCGAAATTATAGAAGAAGTCAATCTTGCATTAAAGGAGATAAACTATGGAGAAATGATTAACACCGCTTTCAAATCTGCACAAATGGGAATTGATTCTGCCTTAATTGAAATCAATAACGATTCTATTCAGGCTGAAATAAGAGCTGGTTTGCAAGAGGCTCGAAAGGAAATTAGAAAAGCCATGAAAGAGCATAAAAAAGAAATGAAGGAATTAAAAGAGGTGGATGAAATAACCGAATTATCTCTGGAAGCTGCTCAATCGGGAATAGAAATTGCCTCTTCTGTTTTAGAAAGTATTGATATCGAATCAATTATTGAAACTTCTATGGAAGCCGCAAATGTGGCTATAAAAATAGCCTCTAAAGAAATGGAATCTCTCAACATTGACTCCTTAGTGGAAGCCGAAATGAGAAATGTAGAAATTGATAAAAAGGAAATTGAAATTCATAAACAAGAATTAAAAGATCACAAAGAAGAACTGAAGAAAGAAAACAAAGAACTGCGCAAAGAAATGGAAAAACTGCGCAAGGAAATGGAAGAAATGAAAGCAGAACTAAAAAAACAGCTAAAAGAAGTTGAACAAGAATAACCTTACTAGAAAGACCAAAATTAAGCCAGTTATTTCGCTCAATTTTGGTCTTTATATATCTATAAAATATTCTACTCTTTTGAATTAAGCAGATTCTGAAATTTATCAAGAAAATACCCTACATGCAATCCATCCATTAAAGCATGATGCCCATTAATAGCGATCGGCATTTTCAGAACTCCTTTATCGTCGATTGCTTTGCCAAAAGATATTTTTGGAATACTATCGGAAAACTTATAGCAGCGGGCATGTGTTAGACCAGTAAAATTAACCCAGGGCAAGGTCGAATAATGAATGACATCCAGCCTCCCGGTATCTTCATTCAATCCAAGTCCAGATGATTTTTTTACACTTTCCGAAGCCCTTTTAATATTAGCTTCAAAAATTGAGAATTCAGCATTGTATTCAGCAAAAGTAAACCCAAAAGTTTCGTCATCCCGTAAAGTGGTACCTGCAAAATGCACGTGATCATACACAACAGGTTGACTATTAACAATCCTGGTTTTAAACTCTGAAATTTCGTTAACCACCTTTAAAGATTGATACATATACCAAGCATAAAAAGAAATCCCATTTTCTTTTACATATCGATAAGCCTGTGTACAGTCCACATCAGCAACAATACCAAAAAATGGTTCTTCAAATTGAGAATAAAACTCAAAATGTTCTTTACGTTTCCAGGTGCTCAAATCTATTTGCTGCATAATAATTCCTTTTTAAACAGTTGCAACAAATGTATGTCGACCATTCTTCTGATACAAGCTTAATTACGCTAATTGCGAACAGCTAGTAGTTTAACAACTAAAAAGATCCTCATATCATTAAACAATGAGGATCTTTTTCTATATGCATAATGCTTTCAATATCACTTTTTTGTTTCAATAACGATAACCCCGTTTACTCCTTTATCTCCATAAAGCTTTTGGGCAGATTCATCTTTCAAAACACTAATTGATTCAATTTTTTCAGGAGCTAAAGCATCTAATTGTTCTTTCGTAATTTCCTTTCCATCTAGCATAATCATCGGATTTGCACTGCTTTTTTGTGTCACACTTGAAATTGAAGATTCTTTATCATTTTCAGTAAGCGCTTTTACAACAATCACCCCATCTTTTCCTTTATCTCCATATTTCGTTACGGACTTATCAGTTTTAATTACATCAATAGCTGTAACCTGATCCATATCAATGGACTCCAATTCTTTAATAGATTTTTCTTCACCATTAACAATGACAAGTGACTCTTCATCACTCATGTTTGAATGATCGACTTTAATCCTAATAGAATCTTTTACCGACTTCATTGAGCCGGAACTAACCACCACTACTTTTACAGAATCTTTTGCTTCACTTGATAAAACAACATGGCTCCCCTTATCATCTTTTTCACTTTTATCTATTACAACAACCTTAGTTTTCTTTTCACCCGTATCAACTGTAACATCACCATACAATTGAATTTCAGCACTATTTTCATCCACAATAATACTATCAGTTGCCGTATAGGTATACTTAATTGACCTCGTGGCTTTATCTTTCTTATCCTTTTTACTAACCTGTTGTAATTGGGGATTCGTAAAAGCTAATAAGCCTAAAAACAATAACACCAGAACCGGTAAAAACTTTATTTTAGTATAAATATGATTTGATTTATTTTTATTCATCATTACAATTCTCTTTTTAGTTAAACTTCCACTAAAACTATTCACTAATTGCAAACGAGAATTAACTCCAACTAAATCAACCAACAAATATTGATATTGTCTTGGCTGGATATCCTTTTTAAGCATGTTGCTGTCAACAATATATTCATGGTTTTGAGCAATAAGCTTTTTTAACCACCATGCAAAAGGATTCCACCACTGCAAAAGCAATACTATTTCAGCTAATAAAATATCGATGGAGTGCAACTGTTTACAATGCAAGGCTTCATGATCCAAAATCATTTTCGAATCTTTATGATTCTCGATTTTCTTTGGAGCATAAATGGTACGCAAAAACGAAAAAGGTGTTATTTGATCTTCTTTAAGCAAACAGAGTCCAAAACCTCGGTAATCTTTTTTTGTAGATCGTTGAGATATTCTGACTATGGCAAAAATACTTATAACAATTCTCAAAAACATTATGAGCGATAAAACTCCAAAGGATATTAAACCTATCTGAACCCAGTCAACACCTTTATCTACAACCATAAAATTAACCTTTTCGGTAATGTTTATAGTTTCATTGGGTAAAACGAGAGGCACTTCAGGCTCCTTATCCAGGAAAAATCTTTTTAAAGCTTCAGGCATGGCTACCAACGGTACTATCCATGGTACAAATAAACAACCTAGTAACCATACCCTGTTTCTAACAAATGCTTTGTCGTTTGATAAAAACAAATAGAAAAATAAAACTCCTAATGCCAGAGCTCCAGCTGCTTTTAATTGAAAATCAAATAACGACATCATTCTTTTCCTTTTTTCTTTTCAATAATGTCTATCAGCTCTTTAAGATCTTCCAATTTTAATTTCTCTTCTTTTACAAAAAAAGAAACCACATTTTTATAAGAAGATTCAAAGTAATCTGAAACCACATTTTTAACAAACAATTTTCGATACTCTTCTTTTGAAACGACAGGAAAATACTCATGGGTATTTCCATAAGATTTATGCGAAACAAATCCTTTATCCTCTAATCCGCGAATTATTGTACTAAAGGTATTGTAATGCGGTTTAGGACTGGGATGTTCTTTTAGCAGGTCTTTCACAAAACCTTTTCCCATTTTCCAAAGAATCTTCATCACATCTTCTTCTCGTTTCGTAAGTTTATTTAATTGCATTTTAATGATTTATTGTACCATGAATTTTGTTGACAAAACAAATATAACTATTTTTTTCGTTTCCTAACTATTTTTTTCGTTTATAAACGAGATTTATAGTTGACTGAATAACTATATTAAATTTACTAATGGTGAATTATTATATTTGCAACCCTTGTCATTAAATCTATCCTTTAATGTAAAAGTTGATAAGTAGTTTCTATATATGAATAAACATTTTAAAGATATTACCCTAAAAGCCACTAATGCCATTGACCTAAGTATTCTGGAAGAAATTCAAAGTTTATGGAGTGGATACGGAAGCATTGTCCGAATTAAGTTAGAAGGCAGCTTAACCTCAAGCGTAGTAGCCAAACATGTTAAAATGCCCGATCAAAAAAATCACCCAAGAGGATGGAATACCGATTTTTCTCACCAACGCAAAGTGAGATCCTACGAAGTTGAAACCGCCTGGTATAAAAACTATGCTCATTTATGCGACGAAAGTTGTAAAGTTCCGGATTGTTTAGCTATCGAATCTAAAAACAATGAAGTTTTTATGGTCTTGGAGGATTTGGATGCTAGTGGTTTTGGAGGAAGATTAGGCTCTGTTTCGTGGCATGAGATAAAAACATGTTTAAAATGGCTGGCCAATTTTCATGCAACATTTTTGAATGCAAATCCAAAGGACTTATGGCCTGTTGGTACCTATTGGCATCTGGAAACAAGACCCGACGAATTAAAAATAATGGATGATGTTGAATTAAAAAAAGCGGCTCCGCAAATTGACAGCATACTCAATAATGCGCAATACTTAACCTTTGTTCATGGAGATGCTAAACTGGCTAATTTTTGCTTTTCTCCCGATGGTAAAAAGGTGGCTGCAGTTGATTTTCAATACATAGGAGGAGGATGTGGAATGAAGGATGTAGCTTATTTTATTGGAAGCTGCCTTTACGAGGATGATTGTGAACGACTGGAACAAGATGTACTTAACTATTATTTTAAAGAGTTAGAGATCGCCTTAGACAAAAGAAATACAAAGGTTAATTTTGAAGATTTGGAGACAGAATGGCGTAAACTATACCCTTTTGCCTGGACCGATTTTCATCGCTTCTTAAAAGGGTGGAGTCCTGACCATTGGAAAATTAACAGCTACAGTGAAAGATTGTCTCGTCAGGTTATCGCACAACTAAAATCAAATTAATGATCATCTTAATTAGAGAATCAGTAAACGACACAAAATGAAATTAACTTCTTCAGATTTACAATCTCTGTGCAACATAGCCATCAGAGCAGCAAAAAATGCAGGTCAATACATTATCTCATTTGATCAATCTCAATTAAAAGTAGATTTTAAACCAACAGATAACTCTCAATGTGTACAGGGTGGAGACACGCTAGCTTCTCAGGTAGTGACTGAAGTTGATATTAAAAGTCAGGAATTGATTTTAAAAGAATTACAAGACAGCTTTAAAACATATGATCTTGGTCTTTTAACAGAAGAATTAGTGGACGACAACACTCGATTTAAGAAAGATTACTTTTGGTGCATTGACCCTTTGGATGGCACACTTCCTTTTACAGAAAGAAGGCCTGGATACGCAGTCTCAATAGCTTTAGTATCGAAAGAAGGAATTCCAATGATAGGTGTTGTTTTTGATCCTGTTAAAAATGAACTCTTTCACGCTATTTATCAGGAAGGCGCCTTTAAAAACAATGTTCCGATGAAGTCTGCAACTCCCCCAAACGAGTTCTTATTTATTTATGACCTAAGTTTTAAAAATCACCCATACTTTAATAACTATTGCAACAAACTTAAAGATTTTACACTTTCTAAAGGTTTTACTGCTTTTAAAAGTCAGAATTTTGGTGGTGCGGTAATTAATGCGTTGCAAATTATTGAACATGGAGCTGCCTGTTATTTTAAACTTCCTCGCAAAATAAAAGGTGGTGGCAGCTTATGGGACTTTGCTGCAACTTCTTGCATATTTAATGAACTCAGAATTTCTAATTGCAATATATTGGGAGAACCTCTTAACTTAAATAATCCGATTACTACATTTATGCATGAGAAAGGAATTATTTACACTTCACACCCGGAAGTTTCTCAGTTTATACAAGATTTATATAAAGCATAATAATATTTATATACGATATTAGAAATTTTCCCGTTATAAATAAACAAATACAAATACAATCTGAATATTTATTTAATTTTTAATCATTCTGTCAAATGAACAAACTAATCATTGCAGCTATTTTATGGCTGACTTTTACAACAAGCTACTCGCAAGTCTATGGCACAGCCGGAACATTATCTGAAGGAAAATTTAATCTTGGCGTAATTCCAACTTTCCTCAATAACTATGGAAACAACGAACTAATGCTATTTATACAAGGAGGTTATGGTTTAACCCAAAACATTGACTTTGGACTAAAATTAGGCTTCCTTGGCGATGACTCCTTCTTTGGAACTGATGTTGAATATAAAATTGGAAAAAATTTCTCTTTAACAGGAGGTGCACATTCTTTTTACGACAAAATTGGTCTAGATGGAACGGCTTTGTTTACCATTAATTTGAATAAATCTTCAAGGTTAACATCAGGTTTGGATTATGATCTAATCCTTACTGATGGTCCAGGCAATTTGCAATTTTTCTGCATTCCTATCAACTTAGAGGTGGATTTAAAACGTAACGTTGTTTTTATGATGGAAGTTGACATTGACACTAAAATAGGCAATAATGCCTATGATATTATTGCAGCTGGTTTACAATTTTATTTTTAACAAGATAATATGGGAGAGCATTCTACTTGTCTGCTCTCTTTTCACTTTTTCAATGGCATTTCTACGTAAAAGGTAGAACCCTTATTCAACTCTGACAATACGCGTACTTTTCCTCCCAGAATTTGTAATACCTTACTCACAATAGCCAATCCTAAACCTGCTCCCCCACTTCCCATGGTTTGTGATAGATTTACCTGCCTAAATGGTTTAAAAACTACATCTAAATCCTTATCAGAAATACCAATTCCAGAATCAGAAACAAAAAATTCAATTTTTGAACCTCGTTTTTTGTATCCCAACTTAACAAAACCTATTTCGGTATATTTTATAGCATTCGATATCAGGTTATTCAAAACCAACTGTAATAATGCCGGATCTGATTCTAAACACAAATCCTCTTTAGAATAGTTAAGATCAAGAGACATTTCTATGCTTTTTTGATCTGCCATTACTTTATACAAATCAATTGTATCCTTTAATAATTCCTGAATATTAATTATCTCAAATTTAGGCGCCACTACACCCGATTCAAATTTACTTAGGTTAATAATACTATCTAAAATACTCAAAAGTTGTTGTCCACCTTTTACCACATGCGATGCATACTGTACTTTATCTTCCTGATTAATTTCCGGATGCTCCAACAGTTGAGAAAAACCAAGAATACTATTCATTGGCGTTCTAATCTCATGGCTAATATTCGCCAAAAATGATTGCGTTAACCGTTCACTTTCAGAAGCTTTATATAATGCATCAGAAAGTTGGTCATTCAACACCTTAAGTTGCTTTTTCTCCTCCTGCAATTCCGAATTAGCCGAATTAAGTCTATCGATATAATGTGAAAGTTGCATTTGCATACTATCGAAAGTCCTGGCTAACTGTCCAAGTTCATCATTTCGTTCATATAACGATGCATCGGCTTTCTCATTAAAATTCCCTTTAGCAAATTGCAAACTCATTTTCTGAAGTTTTTGCAAAGGGATACTTATTTTTTTAGCTAAAAATGCAACGACTAGTAAAGTGATAAGAAGAAATATGATGGCGAACCAAAACGTTTGTCTTTTGATCATATTCAGAACAGGAAATAATTCACTCATAGGTGTAAGCATCACCACTTTGTACTTGTTATTATTGGTCAAAGACATATAAGCCAGCTCCACCTCCTGGCCATTGTCAAGTTGTTCTGTTAGGGAATTATTTTGGTTGTTTTGCAAAATAGTTTGAAAAGACTGCTTGGGGATAAAATTATTCAACGATGAGTTTATTTCTTCTATATTTGATGATAACAGGATTTTGCCTTTTCTATCTACCAACCATAAACAAGTATTCTCTGTTGGCTTATGTTTTTCGAATTCAGATATTAAAAGCCATGGATCAACTCCAACCCCCGACACACCAATAACCTCTTCCTCATCATGCATTAATACATTTACAAACAACATGGTTTTACCCAATTCTTTGTTATAATCAATATTAAACTCCATCTCCTCGGGACTTTTTATAGCGTTAAAAAACCAGCTATCATCCGGGTCTGATTCAGAAACAACGTCAAGCTTTTTGTATCCTTCACACCAATAGTTACGGGTTTTAATATTTACAGCAAAAACTGAGCTGTATCCGAAATTATCATGGAGTTTATTGAGTTTTTCAAGAATTAGCCTTTTATAATTTACATCAATCTCATAATTTTTAAACCAGGCAACAAGCATAGGATCATCTGCCAACAATTCCGAAGTTTCTATTGCTCGCTCCAAACTGGATTGCAAACTTCCCTGAGCAGCTTTCAACATTACCTTCAGCACTTCCCTTTCTCGATAGCGATCATATACAGAATCTTTAACCGAATTATAATGAACTATACCGGATATAGCAAAAATAGATACAACCAGTAATCCAACAATTACCTGAAACTGATAACGAATTTTTAAGGATCTAAACCAACTCTTAACTTTCACCCGGGCACTTTATAATTACACAACTTTATAAGAAGATCAAAATTATAACATTTTAGATTTCAACCTATATAATTAGGCATTAATTAACCTAAATTTATTCTAAAAAATGATTTTAACCTATACTATTATTGTCAATAAGCATGAAATTTTTAATAGATAAAGATTGAGAGTTAAGAATAAAAAAAAAGGTTGATCACAATGACCAACCTTCAAAACTCATATTATTTTAGTTTTTTACTTTAATTGATCCAGTGCTTTTTTAATTCTATTCATCGCTTCAACTAATTGTTCATCTGAAGTAGCATACGAAAATCTTAAACATTTTGGACTACCGAAAGCCTCTCCCGAAACTGTTGCCACATGTCCGACCTCCAACAAATACATAGCTAAATCACTCGCATTCTCGATAGTATAATTACCAAATGATTTACCAAAAAAATAATCAACTTCAGGAAACAAGTAAAAAGCACCCTGAGGAACATTCGCTTTCATACCATTGATTTCACTGGCCATCTTAACAACTAAATCTCTCCTTCGCTTAAATACCTCTTTCATTTCCTCTGAAGGTTTTTGCGTACCTACTAAGGCTGTTGCTGAAGCTTTCTGAGAGATAGCACAGGCACCGGAAGTATATTGTCCCTGTAATTTGTTACAAGCATCAGCTATCCATTGTGGCGCTGCAATATATCCAATTCTCCAACCCGTCATGGCATACCCTTTTGAAACACCATTTACGATAACAACACGATCTTTGATTTCTTCAAACTGAGCAATACTTTCGTGTTTTCCTTCAAAGGTAATCAGTTCATAAATCTCATCCGAAACAATTACGACATGCGGATATTTTGCAAAAACTTTTGCCAGTTCTTTTAACTCATCCTTGGTATACAAACTACCGGTAGGATTTGATGGAGAGCTAAATAAAAACACCTTTGTTTTCGGTGTTATGGCCTTCTCCAATTGCTCTGGACTTATTTTAAAATCCTGATCTAAACCTGCTTCAACAACCACATTGCTTGCCTGAGCCAGGTTAACAATTTCAATATAACTTACCCAATAAGGAGCAGGAATTATCACCTCATCCCCGGGACCTGTTAACGCTAAAATTATATTTGCAATAGACTGTTTAGCTCCATTTGAAACCACTATCTGAGAAGGTGCAAATTCTAAATCATTATCCCTCTTAAATTTAGAGC
Source organism: uncultured Saccharicrinis sp. (assembly GCA_963677245.1). Classification (GTDB taxonomy): domain Bacteria; phylum Bacteroidota; class Bacteroidia; order Bacteroidales; family Marinilabiliaceae; genus Saccharicrinis. The sequence continues at coordinate 5,571,408 of OY781921.1, read as the reverse complement.
ATACGGCTTCTCTTATTTCTGGTAAACCCGGAACCGGAGTATATTTTGAAAAATTTTCATCAATAGCTTGTTTGGCTGCTTCTTTTATATGATCAGGTGTGTTAAAGTCGGGCTGACCGATACTTAAATTTATCACATCTACTCCTTTGGCTTGCAACTCTCTACTTCGTTGCGACATAGCTAAGGTAGCAGATTCATTCACATTGGCTAATCTTTCCGATATATTCATATTTCAAAATTAATTTCTTTTAATACAGAACTGGTTTTGTCTATTCCTGAATCTACGGTTGCAAATCATAGTAATTACTAGTATTTTCACCCGATAATAATTTTAATTGGCAAAAATAGCATTTTTCAATTTTATGGAAGATCTAATTGAACTTATAAAATACGCAGTACCTTCTTTAATCGTATTGATTCTTACTTTAATTTTAGTAAGGTGGTTTTTAAAAAGCGAAACTGACAGACGAAAGCAGGAATTCTTGCTAAAAAGTAATACCGAAGCTTTGCCTTTACGCATTGCTGCTTACGAAAGATTAACCCTTTTTTTAGAACGCATTAGTGCTGAGTCTATCATCATCAGAGAACAACCCAAAGCCCTTACAGTAAAAGATTTACAATCGATACTACTATCAAGCATTCGTACAGAATACGAACACAATATGGCTATGCAGGTTCATGTGCCTGTTTCAACCTGGGAGTTGGTTAAAAATGCCAAAGAAGAAATGATTAGAACAATTAACATATCTGCTGATAAAAACAAACCAGAAGAAGCTTCTATGGCATTGGGAAAAACAATTTTAGAGCTTTATCCATCCACAGCGTCATATCATGTTAGAAAAGCGTTGGCGCAGTTAAAATTGGATGTTCAATCATTTTACAACTTATAATTTCACATTACATTAATTACACTACGTGGAAAACACTATAAATCAACAAAACAAAACAGGAGGTCTCCCCGATATTCGTAAAATATTTTGGTTAGTTATCTCGAATTGGTATTTGTTTGTCATCTCATTTCCAATTTGTCTTGGAACAGTCTATCTGATGCACCGTTATACATTAAATGTTTATCGAGGTTCGGTTACAATTATGATGAAAAGTGACGAACAACGAGGGATAACCGGTGCCGGAATCATTGATGGTTTTGGGCTTTCTCCGGAATCAAAAAGTATAGAAAATCAAACGATTATTCTTAGATCAAAAAAATTAGTTAAAAGATCTATCGACAATCTTGATTTTGCTGTGGATATTCATAGTGATGGTTTTTTAAAAGATTACAATTTATATCATTCCAGCCCTTTTAATATAGAGTTTGACTCTACTCATGTACAAATTCTTAATACACCTATTCTTATAAAACCTCAAGCAAATAATAAGGTTAAGGTGATAGTAAACACAGAAAACGCCAGCCTACATATTTTTAAAAACGAAGTTAATAAAGGAGGTTCCGGATTAATCGAATTTGAAAAGGAAATTAGTTGGGGAGAAGAAATCAATACACCATTCTGCAAGTTTAAACTGATTGCCAACAATTCACAATTTAATCAGGATAATAATTTTTATTTTTATTTTAGATCACACAACTGGCTGGCTTCTCAATATCGCTACAAAGTAGGGGTTAAGCCACACCGTGAAGGAAGCTCCATTATTTATATTACTTCTACAGGTACCAGCAGGGCAAAAATTTTAGCATTTCTGAGAGAACTAAGTAAGGTTTACCTGGAACAAAGTTTAGAACGAAAAAATGAAATTGCAGAACAAACTATTTCGTTTATAGAATCACAACTTAAGCAAATTTCAGACTCATTAAAGGATGCTCAAGGGCAAATGATGGAATTCAGACGGGCACATACTTTTAGTGCTCCAACTGAAATTTCCAAACGTTTGGCGAATAATTTTTTTGATTATGAAAGCCAAATAGGGATTATTGAAATTAAGCAGAATTATTATGAGAAGCTCAGAACCATGCTCATTAACAATCCGCTTAGCGACGATTACTTATTACCTGCATTTTCGTTAGATGCCAATAGTTTTATTACAAAAATGGTAACTGATTTACTTACTTTGCATAACGAGCGAACTGTACTTCTGGATCAATCCAATGAAAATAACCCAATACTTCATGAAATAGACCAAAAAATTGAGGTTGGAAAAGCCAATATACTGGTAGCGCTTGAAAAAATCATTCAAAACATTGATATTGAAAAAGATAAATTAAGAAATCAAATGAATGAGGCTGCGGCTAAAATGAACACTTTACCAGATAATGAGAGACAGTATCTTGATATTGAGAGAGAGTATAAATTAAACGATGCTATTTATACATTTTTACTGCAAAAACACTCAGAAACTCAAATTGCAAAAGCCTCCAATACTCCCGATAATGAAATACTAGACGAAGCTGTTATAACAGGCCTTATTTCTCCTAATAAGAGCAAAAATAATCAACAAGCCTTCATATTGGCACTCATTATACCCATAGCCATTATTGTATTAAAAGAATACCTGAATAATAAAATTCGAAATAAAGATGATATTCTGTCTATTGTTCCAGATGCTACTATAATTGGATATATTCCTGAAAACAGAGGTTCTGCTCATAACATTATTCAAACAGAACCATTATCAAGTATTTCTGAATCATTTAGGGCATTAAGAACGAAACTGAAATTTATGGTAGCAAACAACGATAAATTGGTTATTACCATAACTTCGACTAATACAAGTGAAGGAAAAACTTTTTGTGCTCTGAATTTAGCATCGGCCTTTGCCATTTCAGATAAAAAAACAGCTTTGGTTGGTTTTGATTTACGTAAACCCAGATTAACCCAATTATTCAGTCACCACAATCAACCTGGATTATCTAACTATTTAATCGGACAATCCAGTTTTGAAGAAATACAGTTTTCCGGTGGCATAGATAATTTAATTGTTATCCCTTCAGGAGCTATTCCGCCAAATCCTTCGGAATTAATTTCGCATGGAAATACAGCAAAACTTTTTAACCAATTAAAGGAGGAGTTTGATGTTATCATTGTTGATTCTCCGCCAATTGGTGTAGTTGCAGATGCCCGACTATTGATGGATTATAGTAATTGCTGCTTGTATGTAACCCGAGCCAATAAAACGAACAAAGAGCATTTTAGGCATACTATTCTGAATTTAAAAGAAGAAAAAATACCTTCTTTTGGACTTATATTAAACGATATTAATACCAGCGGTGGTCAATACGGCTACTATTCCGAGAAGTATTATATCGATCAAAAAAAATCATAGGCAAATAATGATTATTCAAGATAACTATTCTCTAAAAGAATTAAATACTTTTCACTTCGATGTTAAATCGGATTTCTTTTGTACACCCAAAAACGAAGAGGAAATTATTGAAGCTTTAAGTAATCCTCTGGTTAAAGACATTCCTTTACTAGTTTTGGGTGGTGGAAGCAATGTTTTATTTAAAACTGATTTTAAAGGTTTAATTCTTAAACCTAACATTCAAACAGTGCAAATTATTGAAGAAAGTAATTCGCATGTAATTGTGGAATGTGGAGCTGGGGTTGATTGGGATTACTTTGTAGAATGGAGCGTGAATCAAGGCTATTATGGTATTGAAAATCTATCGCTGATTCCAGGAAATGTTGGCGCCAGCCCTGTTCAAAATATTGGTGCCTATGGAGTAGAGGTGAAAGATGTTATTCTGCAAGTAAATGGTATATTTTTAGACACACTTGAACCCTTTAGTTTTAAAAACGAAGAATGCCAATTTGATTATAGAAATAGCATTTTTAAAAATACACTGAAAGACAAAACCATAATAACGTCGGTTACTTTTGAACTTCAAAAGCAAGGAGAACTAAAAGCAGATTACGGAAACATCAAAGAAGAGCTTCAAAAATACGATGAAATCAACCTAAGTACAATTAGAAAAGCAATTATAGCAATTCGCGAATCTAAATTACCCGATCATCAAGTATTTGGTAACTGCGGAAGTTTCTTTAAAAATCCTGTCGTTGAAAATGACATAGCTAATCGAATTCTGGATCAATATCCCAATGCGCCACACTATAAAGTTGGAGATAGTTATACAAAAATTCCGGCCGGTTGGTTGATAGAACAGTGCAATTGGAAAGGGAAAGGAACCGAAAATGCTCAAGTACATCAGCAACAAGCCTTGGTTATCATTAATAAAACAGGAAGAGCAACAGGTAAAGAGGTCTTGCTATTAGCTGAAATGATTCAACATTCTGTGATGGAAAAATTCAATATTCAAATTGAAAAAGAAGTCAATGTAATTTGAATAGGAAAAAATTGCAGCATTTTACATAACTCAAAACTATAACCGTAAGTAATCAAAATTGCTTGTAAAAATGCTGCAATTAAACAACCCAGAAATCAAAACAAATGGTTTTTGTTGTATTAATTCCTTATTCCCAATTCTTCTTTTTCTTGAATAAATGTTTTTTCTAATACCTCTTTTATAAATGGAGGTACAACCATTGGTTTTCTTGTGGACTTATCCACAAAAACAACTTCAGATTTTGCTTTACTTACCAATACCTTTTCTTCATTCCTCAGTTCGAACTTAAATGCAAAACGAGCACAGGGCATCTGTTCTACTTTAGTCGTAATTGTTATCAACTCATCGTATTTGGCAGGCGTTTTATATTTTATATCAAATGAAATTACGGGCAACATCACACCCTTATCTTCCAGCATCGCATCATGAATTCCTAGCTTTCTCAATAGTTCAGTTCGAGCCTGATGACAAAAACTAACATGGTTTGCATGATATACATACCCCATCTGATCCACATCGCTATAACGCGGCCTTACTTGCCAATGATCTATAATCATTTTTTCTTTCTGTTTTAAAATCTTCAATATATTTCCACACCTTCATGATCTCTGATGAGACAAAAGAGTGTTTATCATATTCAACAACTGTTTTACCCAAAATCATCGCCTCAACTATATCTTTATTAAAAGGAATTTGAGCTAAAACAGGAATATTCTCACTTGTAAAATAGCCTATAATCTGGTTAGCCACTTCTTTATTAATATCGGCCTTATTTAAAACACCAACAACTGGAATATTAAAAGACTGTGCTAATCTTATCAACCTCTTGGCATCACTTAATCCTGACAAAGTAGGCTCCGTAACCAACACTACTAAATCGACTCCTGAAATGGATGAGATAGCAGAACACCCCACTCCAGGAGGACCATCATTAATAATATAATCCAGACCTTTTTCACGAGCTATTTCTCTTGATTTAGTTCTAACGGTAGACACCAACTTTCCGGAATTCTCTTCTCCTGGTCCCATTTGAGCATGAACCATATCACCAAATCTGGTTTCTGAAATGAACCACTTATTATTAGTACTTTGCTTTGAATCAATAGCATTCTCCGGGCATACTCTTTCACATAATCGGCACCCTTCGCACTTAAATGAGTTAACCTGAGGAAATCCTTCCTCATTAATATCAATAGCTTCAAACCTGCAATAATCCATACATATCTGACAGTTAGAACAACTGTCCTGATGAATTGAAGCTTCCCATGCCCCCAAATAAATTTCCTGCTGAATAACTGTGGGCTTTAGGATTAGATGTAAATCGGCTGCATCCACATCATTATCACAGAGAACAGCATTTTTCGACAAAGAAGCTAACGCTGCTGTTATGGTGGTTTTTCCCGTTCCGCCTTTTCCACTAAGAACCGTGATTTCCTTCATCTATTTTTTCTTTTAATGATTGAACGATTCCTTTAAATGCCATTGAGATGTCCCGTGGAATAACTTCCGTCTTAACTTCTCCTTTTGCATAACTTGATGCAAAATCCATATTGTAAGGAATCTCTCCCAGCAGTTCGACTTGCTCTGTACTGATATAGTTGTAAATTTCACTATTCCCAACACCAGCTTTATTGACTACAACTCCAAAAGACTTTCCCAAGTCCCGCATTAATTCAACCGCAAGTTTCAAATCATGCAATCCAAACGGAGTTGGTTCCGATACAAGAATTACAAAGTCAGCATCAATAACTGTTTCAACAACAGAACAACTTGTTCCCGGAGGTGCATCGTAAAGCAAAATTTCTTCCGAAGCAGGAACAAGTTGTTTTAGTTTTTTTATGAGCATGGTTTGCATAGAAGAACCAACTTTTAATCGCCCTTCAAACAATGCTGTTTTATTATTATTTGTTGAAAAGGTAGATACCTCTCCTATTGAAGAATCGTACTCTGTTATGGCCTTATGATCACAAGCAACCAAACATGCACCACACGAATGACATAAAGATGCATTGACTTCAGCAAATTGAGCTGAAGGAATTACCACAATAGCATTATAAACGCAATATTCAGCACATTTACGGCAATAAGTACAATTCTCATTTTGGATAACTGGTATTTTTTGAAATACTTCTTGGCGGTGATTTAAATCTGCCGAAGACAGAAATATCCGATCATTCGGTTCCTCAACATCACAATCAACCAAAATCACATTATCAAACTCTTTTAGTAAAAGCTGAAAAATTTGAACTGAAACAGTTGTTTTTCCTGTTCCTCCTTTCCCACTCGCTATGGCTATTTTATATCCCATGCTCTTTTTTTCTGATAACCAACTCTCCAACCTTAACGCCTAATTTATTTGCAATAGGCTGACATTTTGCCGTAAGTAAGAAATATGTATTCTCGTGCTTCACATCCATCAGTCCTTCAAAATTCCCCTGTCCTTTAGATATAATCAAATCTGCACCTTGATAAGCCTCCATAAATTCATCGGAACAATGATTTAATAAAGTTGAAGGTGCATCATAGCCATTATTAATTAAATGACAAGTTTTATCTAATCCCACCTGTAAAGCATCATCCATCGTTGCATCATTTATAACTTCTCTACCTCTTACCGCAAAGGTTACATCATCATGCCTGATGGTTTCCAGCAATAATTTATCAAATACGATTTCTCCTGCATTATCACCCAAATACAATATTTTTTTGGCTGACTGAATAGCCATATATAAGTCGTCCACAGCATGAAGCAATAATGGGCGACTTATCAATTCTAAGATTTTTGAATGAATATCATCCGGAACAGAATGTGCTGCATAATCGATTATATTACCTGCCAAGGCCAACTTTACTGCATTTGAAAAAGCACTACCTCCTGAGTAAATTAAATCTTTCCAAAACGAATAATTAGCCAACAAAACGGCATTGGCATTCGCTTTTTCATCTTTATATAAATCTGTAATTTGCAGCTTTTGTTTTACTTCTCTTTGAATTAGAGTAGCTAGATATGGATTTGCATTATTCCTGTTGGCTGTTATGATGCGTTTAATTTCATCCGACAATTCTGCAGCAAGCGAAGCCGAAGGTTTAAACTTTTCAATCAGTTTATCTACTGTTTTCAGATGGCATTGTTCGCAAATATGCATCTTATGCCTCCTTTAATGATCACAATAATTTGCCGTAAAACTTAATGAATCACTTAAAAATCCTTCTACTAGTTCCGGTGCTTTTAATTTAGGTGCTCCCACAAATGCATTAACCTGATTTGCATTAAATAACTGAATCGCTTTTTGGCCCATTCCGCCAGCTACAATATCAGTTACATTTTTTTCGGCAAGCCATTTAGGTAGTAAACCCGGCTCATGAGGTGGTGGTACCACTTTTTCTGTTTTCACAACTTTTCCTTCTTCCACAGTGGAAATATGAAAGAATTTACAATGTCCAAAATGGGCATCTAACACATCTAAATTATCTACCGGTATAGCAATTTTCTTATTCATATTATTGTTCTTATTAATTCTTTTTTAATCTATTATAGAGTCAAGACCTATTTACTCAGCTGATTGCTGTCTTCCAAAACCGGAGTTATGTTGATTTCTACCAGCTCTTTTTCCTGAAGTACCGCAGCTACCATCTCTCATTCTTTTTCTCCCTTTTTGGCCACAATTATTAAGTTGACTTTCGGAGTTTCTTCCTCTTTGTTGTCTATTTCCTTTCATTGGAATATGTTTTAAGCTTTTAATTTTTCTACAATATCATTTACAGTTTGACCTGTATTTTGCAGCACTACCATTTGAATATTGAATTTTTCCAATAATTCTTTGGCTTTAGGTCCAAAATCACCGGATATAACTTTTGTTACACCAAGTTCTATCATAAGCTCAGCCACCTTAGTTCCGGCTCCTGAACTCTCTTTCTTGTATTCATTTTCGATAAATTCTATCGTTCCTTCTGTCTGATTAAAAACACAGAAAAAAGAAGCTCTGCCAAAACGCATATCAAAATCCGCTGACAATTCACCTCCTATGGATGAAACAACTGTTTTCATTATTATCTGTTTTTATTTAAAATACATTTATTAGCTTTTTGCTGATAACAGCTCTATTTGCTCACTTTTACATAAAGGGCACTGATTTGCAACAGCAGATTGAGGAATAGTAAATTTTGCCTGGCATTCGTGACATATATACCAGGTATCTGCCAAGGTTGCGTTTCCAAAAACCGATTTTATATCCTTGGCTTCAACCAATGCTACTGCAATTTTTCTTCGTGCACTTTCATATATTCTGGCAAATGTTGGTCTGGATATTCCCATCAAAACAGCCGCTTCATCGTGTTTCATTAAATCATAGTCCGCCAGTTTAATAGCTTCATATTCTTCGTATAATAATTCAACTGTTCCATTTGATTCCCCGGACAAACCATATGGCTTATATCCCTGAAAACGGGGAGGCTCCACTACTTTTCTTAATCTTTTTCTTCTCGGCATAATATTAAAATCGAGTTTTATATTAAGAATATTCTCACTACAAATATAATGAGAATATTCTCATTTAAAAATAACAATGCATTTTTTTAAAATAACTAAATCGTCACCAGCTCAAAACAAACAACTTAACTGCTTAATTTAATTGACTTTAAACCATATTATCATACATTTAAAGTCTATCAATTATTTTAAAAGAATCAATCCATGGTTTCCTCTCCTCCAAAATCCAAACTTCTATTTCGTTTAGATTGGAATTGGTTGAACCTATAGGTAAGCGTAAAAGTTAAGATAGGCGTATAAAACTTTTGAAAGTAAGCATCCTTAAAACCAAGCCCTTCATTTATATTTTCTCGGTTATTGGTTGAAAATACATCCCGAAGCTCAGCATATGCTGTTAATTTATTTCTGAAGAATTCTTTTTTAAGAGCAATATCAATGGTATAAACTGGTTTATAGTAACCTTGTGTAGTAATTCTTTTACTATAATAGCGCCAATTAGCTTGAAGTTGGGTTTGCTTCTTAATTTTCAATGTTTGATTTAACCTGTAATTCCAGGTAAAGTTTTCCTGATTATAATCTATCTCATCCCAGTTCCCCACCACCTTGTAATGATAGATATTACCAGATAAATCAATTCTCCACCAATTTATCAATCCCAAACTATAACTTGCTTCCAACCCTAATGCATAATCTTCACCTACATTTTCAGGAGACCGTTGAATTTCATCTTCCTTATAAACCCTTCTTACCCATTCAACCTTATCATGCGTATGGCGATAATATGCTTCCAGCGAAAGATGCGTTTTTTCCATCTTTTTATGATAATTCAGTTCATACGAATCAATAAATTCAGGCTCCAAGTTCTGGTTTCCTATTCGAACATTATAGGCATCTATCCTCGTATAAAATGGTTCAAAATAATAGCTACTTCCACGTTCAACTCTTCTTGAATAACTTGTCATGACTTCCTGATTATTGGGCAATTCATAAGAAAAATGAACTGAAGGAAAAAAGTCTGTTCTAGGCAAATCAACATTTAATGTCTTTGTTTCAGTTGATGATCTATCAATCAATTCTCGTTTGGAATATTCTGATCTTAATCCTACCTGATATCCTAAATTACCAAGATAACTACCTACGATAGCATATACCGCATGAACATCATATGCGTATTTAATCCTGTTCTCAGACAAAGGATCATCCCAATTGATACCTAAAGCCTCATTTTCTTCCCAATACTCAGATTCATCTTTACTTTTAAATAATCTTAGTTCATAACCTAGCTGAACATTACCATCTGAACCCACAGGTTTTGTATAATCTATTTTTCCCTGCCATTTATGTGCCGGTTCCTTTTCTTTTTGAAGATTGCTGTTGATTAATAATCCTTCCTTATCTATTAAGTGGTTATAGTTTTCCTCATCATCGTGAATATTATGGTATGATAATGTACTTATGATTTTATGCCCTCGCTCTCCAAAAACATGACTGTATGATGCATTTCCGGAAAAACCATAAGCATCCCGGTTTCTTTCCTCTTTACTGAGATAACTATAAACCTCATCCCTGTATTCACGATAAATCAGATCAGAATTTCGCTTGTGCGACCTGCTTCCATAACTCAATTCCAAACCAAACTGATTCACACTATCCGGCCGAAACTCAAAACCAGAACGCCAGTTATATCTTTTAAAACGATAACGAATAGTTCCTGTATGATCAATCGAAGGTAGATTCTGCACAGAACGTTCACCATATTTTTCACCTTCAAAATCGCCGTAATTATAATCTGCTGCTAATAAATAACTCAATTTCTTACTTTGCAAGTTTAGCTGAACATCCCCACCTGCATTGTTCGTTCCTCCTTTTAGGTTTACCAATCCATTAAGTCCTAAGCCTTTTTTTGTTTTGGTAATTACATTAATAATTCCCGATGTTCCTTCCGGATTATATTTTACAGATGGATTTGTGATGATTTCAATGCTTTCGATGGTTGTGGAAGGAATTTGCTGAAGCGCTTCTGAAGGTTCGAGTACTGAAGGAACACCATTGATTAAAACCGTAAAACTATTACTCCCTCTAAGTGCTACATTACCTTCTAAATCAACTGTAACAGACGGTACATTTTCAAGAATATTAACTGCAGAACCAGAAATAGAGGTATAATGCTTACTTACTTCAATTACTTTTTTATCTAATTGATAACTTATTGGAGCTTTATCCACTCTAACCTCAACTTCTGCAACCTGAGTAGAAGATTGCTCAAGGTAAATAATACCCAGATCAAGATTTTTCTGAGATGATGAAATTTTAATATCATGGATATTTTTCTTCTGATAGCCAATGCAACTTATTTGCAAATAGTATTCTCCAATTGGAATATCCTTCAGCACAAACACCCCGTCCTCATTTGTAATAACGCCTCCTGAAAGTTGATTATCTCCCAAACGAAAAACTGCCACACTTACATATGCTAGTTCATAGGAACCCGCTGCATCAACTACCTTTCCGCTTATACTTCCTTGTAAATCACTTGAAGGATACGCATAAATCCCTCCACAATGAAAAATCATTAAGAGTACGCAAATTAACAAACAGTTAACAACTTTGCTCATTTGATGTGAATTGGGCATGCGTAAAAAGAAATACCTGATATGGTAATAATTCCAATTACAAGTGATTTACACAAAAATTAATAGCTCCATCCTAATAAAAAATGCAGCTATAAACTAAAGACCCTCAAATGTAAAAAAAGCGATTTGAACTTTTAAACTTTTTAACAAAATATTTAATTAATATTATTCTGCAATGAGCTTCTTCAGCCCTAAAATAGACCGGATAGGTAGGTTACATGAGTTATTTTTACACAAGTAAAAAGTTAGCTCCTCACTTCTTTTTCCACTGGCCACAGGAATTTGATCACACTCTCCAGCAATAAAAACAAATGGATTATAACTACTCAAGAACTCATCTCTCGCTTTGTCTTTACCCACACCGGATAGAACCAATTCGTAGCTTTGAAAAATAAAATACAGTTTTAAGCGCTGCCAGTTGGCATAATACTTTCCGTGATCATCAATTCGCCCTGACAAATTCTTAAGCATCTGCAATGAAGTATGATAAGCTTGCTTATTCAGAAAGTATTTGCTCAATCGGTACAGATTCATGGCCATTACCGAATTAGAGGCCGGGATGACATTATCCGATAATTCAGATTTACGAATCATCAAAGGATCATCTAATATCGAAGTATAATAGAATAGCTGGTTATCCTCATTAAAAAAATGACAGCTGGCATATTCACATAACTCATGCGCATGATTTAACCAGCTTTTGTCAAAAGTAACCTGATATAAATCGATCCAAGCATCAATTAACAAGGCATAATCATCTAAAAAAGCATTTATTCTTCCTCGTTCTCCTTTTAGGTTTCGCCAAAGGCCACCATCATCCTTCATGGCCTTTTTCTTAAGAAACTCTGAGGTTTCAATGGCATTCTGAAGAAATTCTTTTTCCTCGGTAGCACGATAAGCGTGAATCAGACCTTTAATAATGATGGCATTCCAAGATGTCAGAATTTTATCATCAAGTGCCGGTCTAACTCTTTTGTTACGTACCTGCATTAGTTTTTTCGTACATCGGGAAATGACTTCATCTAATTGCTCCGAATCCAAACCATATTCCTCAGCTATTTCATCATCACTTCTGGTTTGGAATAAAATATTTTTACCATTCTCCCAATTACCTTCTTTTGTAATATTGCAATAACTGGCAAAAACACTCAGGTCATTTTCGAGCACATATGATAGTTCATCATAAGTCCAGACATAAAATTTGCCTTCCTCTCCCTCACTATCCGCATCTAACGAAGAATAGTAACCGCCTTCCGGTGATCTTAATTCACGGTTTACGAAGGCAACTGTTTCCTCAACTACTTTTCGATATAAAGGGTTTTGAGTTTCCTGATAAGCATTGGCATACACTTCGAGCAATTGTCCTTGATCATACAACATTTTTTCAAAGTGTGGTACTTTCCAAAACTCATCAACAGAATATCTGGAAAAACCTCCGCCAACCTGATCATAAATACCTCCTCTAGCCATTCTGGTAAGAGAAACGTTTATATAATCGGCTATATCTTTGTCTGCTTTTTTTTGCAGATAAGTCAAAAGAAAATTGAACTCCACCGGCATTGGAAACTTAGGAGCTCCTTTATTTCCTCCCCATTCAAAGTCAAGGTTGGCTTTCCAGTTACTGATATTCTGCTTCATCCGATCGGCTGTAAACAAAACCGAATTCTGAACCAAACCAACAAAGTCCATTCTTTCCACACCTTGCTTTATTTGGTCTGCTAAATCATTTAAGCGGCCTGGACTATCCTGAAACAAATGATAAACCTCATTGAGCAAATTCAACCATTGTCTCTTCTGAAAGTAGGTTCCGGCAAATACTGGTTTTCCATCCGGTAAGGCAATAATGTTTAAAGGCCACCCACCTCTACCTGTTGTTAAATGAGCCACATCCATAAATAACTGATCCAAATCAGGACGCTCTTCTCTGTCAATTTTTATGGACACAAAATGCGCATTCATCATCTCGGCTACCTCATCATTGCTAAAACTTTCGTGCTCCATTACATGGCACCAATGACAAGCAGCATAGCCAATAGAAATAACCAACAATTTATTTTCGTCCTCTGCTTTTTGCAAAGCCTCTTTACTCCATGGATACCAATGAACCGGATTATGGGCATGCATAAGTAAATAAGGACTTGTTTCCTTTAAAAGTGAATTTGTATATGTGGGTGTTTGCATGTTCTTTCAGTGTTATCATAATCAATAACACACTAATCCTCGCAAAGGTTTAAACTATTTTACTCTGAATTTCTCCTTCTGCCTATTTTTAAACATATATGTTTGCTAACTTTACCTCATTAAAACTTTTACACAGGTCTTAATCTTCATGTACTTTTTAACACACAATTCATTCAAATTATAATTTCAAATAATGGATAAAAAAATCCTATTGGAACTTGTTAAAACCCGTATGCCTTATGGTAAATACAAGGGTACAATTATTTGCGATTTACCAGAGTTTTATTTAGCCTGGTATCATCAAAAAGGATTTCCAGAAGGAAAAATTGGAATGTTATTAAATACCCTATACGAAATCAAACTTAACGGCTTAGAATTTTTACTTCGCGAATTAAAAAAGATGTAAATACAGGTTATTTTATGGGCTTATCAATCAAGTTTTAGCATTAATCTATCTTAGCAGTGTTAAAAAACATGAAATAAGTCATTATTTTTGTAACCCTCCAATAAAGAATACTTATCATTTATTACATTTGCTATTGAATATATCATTTTAATATGGCTAACAACAGAGAAATTATTCTTGTAAATATTTCCGGTGACGACAAACCGGGACTAACATCCTCACTTACTGAAATTTTATCCCATTACAACGTTCAAATCTTAGATATTGGTCAGGCTGTTATTCATGATGACTTAGGGCTTGGAATTTTGTTTGAAGTACCTCAGGCATACGAATCTGCTCCTATTTTAAAAGATCTGCTATTTAAATCCTACGAAATTGGTGTAAAAATTAAATTTACCCCTATTTCTGAATCCAGATATGGAGAGTGGGTATCGCATCAGGGAAAAGAAAGATATATTATTACTTTATTAGCACGAAGAATTACTGCTGAACACCTTGCAAAGGTAACCCGTGTTATTTCTTCTCAGCAATTAAACATTGATTCTATTTCCCGTTTATCAGGAAGAATTGATTTGAACTTAGAACCTACCGAAAATAAATCGGTAGTTGAGTTTTCGGTGAGAGGAACACCTATTGACGCAGAAATCATGAAAAGTGATTTTATGGAACTTTCCAGCAAAATTGGTGTTGACATCGCTTTTCAGGAAGATAACATTTTCAGAAGAAACCGTCGTTTAGTTTGTTTTGATATGGACTCTACTCTAATTCAAACAGAGGTTATTGATGAATTGGCAGAGAGAGCCGGTGTTGGAGAGAAAGTGAAAAAAATTACTGAAGCTGCCATGCGTGGCGAAATTGATTTCAACGAAAGCTTTATCAAAAGGGTGTCTTTATTAAAGGGACTCAACGAAAACGTAATGAAAGAAATTGCTGAAAACCTTCCTATTACAGAAGGTGCAGAACGTTTAATGAGAACATTAAATAAGTATGGTTATAAAACAGCAATCCTTTCTGGTGGATTCAATTATTTTGGAAACCACTTAAAAGCTAAGTTAGGTGTAGATTACGTTTTCTCGAACGAATTAGAAATTAAAAAAGGGAAATTAACCGGTAAACATTTAGGTGATATAGTTGATGGTAAACGCAAAGCAGAGCTTTTAAAGTTGTTGGCCTTTAAAGAAGATATTCATCTGGATCAGGTAATTGCTGTAGGTGATGGCTCAAACGATTTACCGATGTTGCAGTTGGCCGGACTAGGTATTGCTTTTCATGCTAAACCAAAAGTAAAAGCAGGTGCTGATAGTTCTATTTCTACTATTGGTTTGGATGCTATATTATATATGCTTGGTTTTAGAGACAGAGAAATTAATAAATAGTATTCTACTATATAAAATACAAAAGCCACACCTCAATTGAAGTGTGGCTTTTTTAATATCTTTTTAGCAAACTAAATTCTGATAACTGACAACTGCTACCTGTTTACTGTTCACTGACAACTGCTCACTGTTACCTATCTAAACTTAATGATCTTTTTCATGGTACCATCATAGATATTGAATTTATGGAAACCACATTCCAAAGCACCATTGTACAATTTTAATTTCTCCAGCGGCTTTAAACCTACGTTTTTAAGTGCCTCTTTATTGGAAGTAATCACCCAGGCATCATAACCAATAAAAGTTTGCTTTAACTGATTTCCAATCATACGGTAAAAGTCAACCATATCTTTATCCTTCATCAATCTCTCTCCATAAGGTGGATTCATAATAATCATACCTTTAGGATAATCAGGCTCTAACTTTTCGAACGATGAAACGGAAAAACGAATATCACGATTAAATCGGAATTGTAAAGCAGATTCGCGGGCTACATCAATAGCCTTAATATTAGCATCACTACCAAAAATCTTCAATCGAGGATGTTCTATTTTATCTTTTGCTTCTTCCACCACCTTGTTCCACAAAGCCTCATCGTAATCTTTCCAGCCCATAAAACCAAAAGCTTTCTTGTGTAATCCCGGAGGATAATTTTTGGCTAACATAACCGCCTCCATCAAAATAGTACCCGAACCACACATAGGGTCAATCAAAGGCTGCTTTTTATCCCAACCCGAAAGCAATACCATTCCTGCTGCTAACACCTCGTTTAAAGGAGCCTTGTGGTGTCCGGTTCTGTACCCTCTTTTATGCAAAGAATCTCCTGAACTATCCAATGAAATAGTAAACTTATCCTTACTCACATGAATCACCAAACGAACACTTGGATTTTCAACATCTACCGATGGACGTTTCCCTGTTTTTTCACGAAACTGATCAACAATAGCATCTTTTGCTTTTAAAGCTACAAACTGAGAATGCGTAAAAATATCAGAAAACACAACCGGATCGATGGCTAAGGTTTGTTCTATCCCCATCAATTGAGACCAGTCAAATTCCTGAACTCTACTATAAAGTTCCTTATCTGTTTTTGCTGTAAAATGATGAAATGGATGAAGAACTCTGATTGCAGTACGAAGGTTTAAGTTGGCTTTATACATGATTTCCTTATCTCCCTCAAACTCTACCGCTCGGTTTACCTCCTTGATATTTTGAGCGCCAATACCTTTTAATTCTTCCGCCAGAACCCCTTCCAGTCCATGAAATGTTTTTGCAATCAGTTTCAATGTAGTATGTATTAATGTGTTTATACAGCCCCAATCGTTACAAGGCTAAAATCGTTGCGAAGTTAAAAAAATACTCCCTGATATACATCTTAAAAAAATAAAAAAGTGACCTCCCTGAGAAAGTCACTTTTCCGTCGTTTTACTTAAATCTAACTATTTGATACCTGACAACTGTTTACTGATTACTGCTAACTAGTATCTGATTACTGTTTATTCTCTTTTATCTAATCGCTTTTTAATTTTCTTAATCACTGACTCAATAGAAGATTCCGGTTCTATCACATTGTAATCACCCCAAAACTGAGGATCTGTAAATCCTTCCACCTGATCTTGTAAAATAATATTTGGCTTAATTCTTTCTTTTACTTTAAACGGTTTTTCAGAAGCTTTTCGCCAATCCGTCATAGCCATTTCAATCGTTGAGGTATAGCTGGTGTTAAACAATTTCTTTTTCCAGTTAATTTTAAAAGTGACCTGCCCTCTGGAATAACCATAAAACCATTTTCCGTTTTGCTTGCGATAATTTACCAGATAACTGGCCTCAGTCGGATAAACATTGGCTCCCATTGGTTTTCTTTTAATAAACATGGCTGCAGCCTGATTTTTATCTTCAATATTAATGCTATAATTAGCCGATGTTACTGCCATACTTTCTGCATCTATGTATAACTTTCCATAAAACAGTGGTTCACTCACAAATGGCTTTTGCTTGAAATTAATGACAAAAATAATTTGTTCATCCACCTTGGTTATGTTATCCAAAGAAAAATCGTAATAATCCAAATCCTGTACGGTTAAAATGGCATAAGGATCTTTCATAATATCTAACATTAAAGTTGAATACGGACCGCCCTGTAATTTAAAAGTAACAGTATCCATTTTACTGTAATCCGCATCCTTACGAGCTTTATACAATTTCATTCCATCCGGCTTAAAATTAGAATAACCCTGTTTATGTACATCAATAACAGCTTCTGCCAATGACACGTAAGTTCGTCTACGTTTTATTGTTTCTCTGTAAAAAGCAGTCATCCTTAGAGGTTCCTGCACATAATTCTCTGGTTTGCGATGAATAACCTCGCGCATAATCTGATGTGCATCTTTAGGTGCCACATTTACTTCGGAAAGAGAAATAGTCAATAAATCCAGCGCAATTCTATTTTTATCTCGCTTAATCGACGATAGACTAATGGTTTTATTTTTATAGCCCAAATAAGAAATCGAAATTTTGGTATTCATTGGGAGATCTTTGGGAACTTTTAATAAAAAAAATCCCTCCGAATTAGATACGGTTGCAATATTGGTGTTTTCAATAGTAAGCGTTGCAAATACCAGAGGATTATTCGATTCGCTGTCTACAATTTTTCCTCGATACTGAACGGTATTCAATGTATCGGGAAGTACCTTTTCTTCCTCGCTAAGCATTCCATAAACAGAAGATGGAATTACTCCGACCATGATAATCATGAATATGAGCATCATGCTTGTTTTAATAGTATGCAATGTATTTTTCATGACGATAAGTTTTAATTGAACATCCTGCTTTCATTTATAAGACAAGCTGAATAAACTTTTACCCCTATCCTAATTTAAGATTTTTGATTGATGGATTGATGATTTTCGATTTTCATAGAGTTTAGATGTCCCTGATATTTATAAAAAGGATTGCCTGGTTGATGCATAAAACCCTAACTTTATACTACCTATAAACTGATAATATTGACAAAGGAGGTTGGATTGACAAAGCGAGTAATATTTACGTGAAAACTTATTTAAATCAATTCAACAACTCGAGAGATAACTATTGACCGATGTCTATTCAATATTTTACTACTGACTGACAACAGAAGACTGTTAATTGCTATCTGAAATTCTGGTCTGGATATTGAACTACATATACATGTCGGAACAGTATATAAAACAAACTCTACTGATTAACCGACACTTAGCATAGTAGTAGGCAGAAAATTATCCTACATTTTTGTAGAAAATAGATTTTCAACCTACATATAAGTGACAGATGTGTAACCTAAAAAATATATTCAAATGAAAGCATGTTTACCAATTATGGGCGATTCAGCACTAACGAAAGAGCTAATGGCCAACGACTTTTACAAAGCACAACACTATTGTATTTTCGACTTAGATACAGAAGAGTACAGTTTATATTCGCTAACTGATTCTGATTCTATTTATATGTCGATGAGTGAAATTAAAAAGCTGGATATTCAGATAATCATCACCCCAAATCTGAGACCAATGGCTGCCAAAATATTATTTGAAAACGAAATAGAAGTATACCAGGCTGTAGGATCTGTAGTAAGCGAAAATATAGACCATTATAAAAGAGGTTTGCTGCGCGACTTTACGGCTACCATGATTGAAAGTAAAAAAGATTGTTCTCCTGATGCTTGTTCTTCCTGCTCTTCGGGTAGTTGCAGTTAGCAGTCTTCAGTGAACAGTTAGCAGTTAACAATGAGCAGTAAACAGACCCAAAGTCATATCATACATATATTGTACAACAAAAGCCACATTTGAAATACAAATGTGGCTTTTGTTTATATTCTATACAATCAACTACTTGCCAATGGCTAATAGCTAAGGGCGTTTACTTCATATCAGCAAAGAAATCGTTTCCTTTATCATCTACAATAATAAATGCAGGGAAGTTTTCGATGCGAATCTTACGAACCGCTTCCATTCCTAATTCAGGGAAGTCAACAACCTCTACTGACTTAATATTTGTTTTTGCTAAAATAGCAGCAGGTCCACCAATAGAACCTAAATAGAATCCACCATGCTTTTGACAGGCGTCAGTAACCGCTTGCGATCTGTTTCCTTTGGCTACCATTACCATTGATCCGCCTTTACTTTGGAATAGATCTACATATGGATCCATACGTCCGGCAGTTGTTGGTCCAAAACTTCCCGAAGGCATACCTTCTGGTGTTTTTGCAGGTCCTGCATAATAAACCGGGTGATTCTTTAAATACTCAGGCATCTCAGCTCCCTCATCCAACATCTTTTTAATATTGGCGTGAGCAATATCACGAGCTACAATTAGCGTTCCTGATAAGTTCAGTCTTGTTTTAATTGGATACTTTGTTAACTCCTTTAAAACATCTTCCATTGGTTGATCCAGGTCAATATCTATGGCAGGAGCTAATTCAGGTGCTCTTTCCGGAACATATTTAGAAGGTGTTTTTTCCAGTTGCTCTAAAAAGATACCCTCTTCAGTAATTTTACCTTTTACATTACGGTCGGCACTACAGCTAACGCCTAAACCAACCGGACAAGAAGCAGCATGACGAGGCATACGAATGACACGCACATCATGAACAAAATATTTACCGCCAAACTGTGCTCCGATCTCACTTTCCTGGCAAATCTTCAACACTTTTTCTTCCCACTCTAAATCTCTGAAAGCCTGACCATGGTCATTTCCTTCCGTTGGCAAGTGATCTAAATATCCGGCAGAAGCTTTTTTTACAGTAGCTAAAGTTGCCTCTGCTGAAGTTCCTCCAATAACCAGTGCCAGGTGATATGGTGGACATGCTGAAGTTCCAAGATCTTTTATTTTTTCCTGTACAAATTTGGTCAGGTTCTCTTCTGTTAAAAGACTTTTGGTTTGTTGGTATAAGAAAGTCTTATTACCAGAACCTCCTCCTTTGGTTACAAATAAAAAATCGTATTGATTTCCTTGCTCTGCATAAAGATCAATTTGAGCAGGCAAATTATTACCTGTATTTTTTTCCTGAAACATGGTTTGTGGAACAACCTGCGAATATCGTAAGTTTCTATCCTTATAGGTTTCATAAATACCTTTAGAAAGGTACTCCGCATCACAAGCTCCGGTAAATACATTTTCTCCTTTTTTACCAATCACAATAGCCGTTCCGGTATCCTGACATGTCGGTAATTCTCCTTCTGCAGCGACCACCTGGTTCATTAACATGGTGTGCGCAACAAACTTATCATTATCCGAAGCCTCTTTATCTTCTAATATTCCGGCTAACTTTTCTAAATGTGTCGGACGCAAATAAAAAGAAACATCAGCCATAGCTTCTTTTGCCAATAGTTCCAATCCTGCAGGATCTACTTTTAATATTTTTCTGCCATCCATATCAATGGTAGATACATAGTCCTTTGTTAAAAGACGATACTCCGTTGTATCCTTTTTAATAGGAAATGGTTTTTGATAGGTAAATTCAGACATAATTATCTAAATATTTATTGTTAGTATTTAATATTTCGTGGTAAGTACAGACGATAAAACGCCCTCAAATAATAGAACGCCAAAGTTAAGAATTAACGGAAAATATCAGCAATGAAGAGAAATGAATGTTTGATGTTTTAGAGCAGTAATCAGTCTTCAGTGAGCATTGACCAGTTAACAGTAGGCAGTCAACAGTTTTCTGTCTAAGAATAATACTAATGACCTATAGATCTAACGACCTAAACAACATTCCAACAGTACGTTTAATGAGAATAGTTAATCTCTTTAGTACAGAACGAAATGTATTGTGTTCTTCTTTAAAAACAACACTTTTTATAAAGAGAAGCTTGTTTTTGATTCCATTGGTATTTCTCAATCGTTCCCAACCAATAGCATAACTATAGCTGGTATTTTGTTGCTCCGATTGTCGAATAAATTGAATGAATCGCTTTTTTTCTTTTGTATTTAATGAAATTCTATCTGCATCTTTTATAAATGGAAATGTATAAGAAAGTACAAATTCAGCTTTCATTAACACTTCCATGACAGCTTGCTCAATATTCAGTTTTTTAATGAATGCAAGAAACTCCTGATCGGTATAAAAATAATTCGAAAGATATATTTCTTTAAGGTCTAAAAACCAGCTTAAACGAATTCCTCCTCGTCGCATGGTATGATAGGCATGTAAGCAAAGGTAACATAAGTTAAGCATCGGAGAAAGTGTGGTAATTTGCTGATAAGATATACTGTTATGCTGAATCACTTCATTAGATATATTCTCCTTCACATCCAATGGAAACAGAGAGGTGTGAATCTCTATCAATACGCCTTTGTAGGCAATTCCAGGTAAATGATGACCAGTTTTTTGATCGTGTTCAGCCCATTCTGCCGAATTAACAATTCCTCCATATTGAACCAAAAGATCAAAGGCAATTGTAGCCTTATCATCTAATATCAGCATATCTATATCGCTCATTGGTCGTACCGATGCATCCGAATAAATATACTGACTTAAAAAAATTCCTTTTAAGGGAATTACTTCAATTTGTTGATCTGATAATAATTGATAAACCTCTTTGTAAACCTGAGTAATTTGCGTATTCCGTAGCAGATTCTTTAGATAATCTTTTTTTAATAATGAAAGTAAGGCAGCGTCTACAGGTAACTTTTGGCTTGTTGCTATCTTAAAAAGATAAGCAGAAAGTCCGTTCCTATTGGCAAATTGATGCGCTTGGTTGACATCTAAATTAGACGAAACCGATACTTTATCGCCTTGCAACAACTCCAGAATATACTGTTCTTCCGGAGTAAAGGAATATTTATTGGGGTGGCTAGACATTTGGCAGTGAACAGTGAACAGTGAGCAGTCATTAGTCATTTTATGAATTGTTAAATCGTTAAGTCGTTTAATTGATGGACAAAAGATTAACGGTTTATCAATTCGACAAATAAACAATTCGACAACAAATTTATCAAAACGTCAATCCAAAACCATCTGACGATAGACTTGCGCATATTCTTCTGCTATATAATGGGGATTAAAGTGTTTAGCATTTTCAAAGCCTTTTTCAATAAGTTGATTTCTGAGCTGGTCATCTGTATAAATTGTATCGATGGCTTGCTGAATTTCATCAACACTATTAGGATTAACCAGTAAAGCGCTATCTCCGGCCACTTCCTTCATTGCTCCTAAATTAGAAGTAATAACAGGTCGGCCTATAGCTTGTGCTTCAATAATAGGAACGCCAAAACCTTCGAAAAAACTAGGAAAGCAAAGCAAATCGCATCGTACGTATGCATCTATAATCTGATCGTAAGGAACATGTACCAGGTTCTCAACGGATAGCTGATATTTTTGGATTAATTCATTTTGATAATCTGTTAATTTACCTACAATGATTACCCTAAGGGATGGATTCGTATTTGTCTGATTTTCTTTATCTGTAGATATAAACTTATATATGGCTTCCAGTATTCCTTCTACATTTTTATTGGCCTTGGTTCCCATAATTAAAATGGAAAACTCGTGTTGCGTCGGATTTGCTTTAACAGCTTTTATTTCATTCGGCAACGGATTATGAATGACTTTTATTTTATCTGCCGAACACCCCGTCCACTCCATCAAACGTTGTTTAGTATGCTCAGAAATAGTGGTAATCACTTCTGCCCTTTTTACAGGAATAGTTATCCAAAGCCATTTTAAAATTTTGAATGCAAATCCTTTGTATGCAGCCAATGATTCCAGATCGTGATAGGTAATTACCAATCCTTTTTTAGGTAAAGCAAGCGCTGCAAAAGTTATATCTCCGGTAATATGATTTATAACTCCCTTGTTTCGTCTAACTTCTAACAGTGCCTTAACTCTTCCCCTCCAACCTGAAGTTCCGTTTTTTAATTTATACTCCCGGACATTGATGTCTTCAGGTAAATGTTGAATCACCTGTTCAAATACCTTTTCAATGCTGAAATATTGTGCCTGTGGCTTTCGAAAGAAATATGTAACCGGTATTTTTATGGACATACTAATTAAATAATGCTTTATAGCTATTTAGTAATTCAGGATTTTGAATAAAGTTTTCTGCTTTTAACCTTGCTCCTTTGCATAAACTATCGAACTCGTTTTGTTCCAAATTAATCAACTTTTCTATCGTTTTTATCCATATAGAAATTTCTGACCCCAACGGCAAATCCCAACCACACTTTTCTTTTTCCAGATTTCTCCATGGTGTTTGATCACTAATTAACACTGGTCTTCCCGACATAAAACTTTCCAGTATCACATGTCCAAAATTCTCTCCTCTTGATGGCAAAAACAGGATATGGTATTGTTGTATGGTCTCTCCGACCTCATCTGCGTCTACTGTACCTTTATAGGTCACTTTTATTTGAGGAGGTAGTTTACTGATAAGCTGCTGACATTCCTTCCAATAGTCTTCATTATAAATCTGGCCATACAAATCCAATTCAAGTTGAAAATCCTTTTCCGGTTTTAATTCAGAAAGTTTTTCTAAAGCAAACAACGTATTTTTTTCCGGAGAGATTCTTGCCAGACTCACAAGCTTAAGCTTACCTTTTTCCTTTGATAGATGCTTAAATGATGGCAGATCGCTTTTAGGTAAATTATCTGCAATCAATACTTTGGTTTCTTGTCCAATTGCATTTAAAATATCCTTTTCTTCTTTCTCATTGGTGGCATGAAAGAACACATTCTTATATAAATTGACAAACTTAATAGCTTTCAAAAACAGTTGTTTCTTACCTGATTTAACATCAATGGCACTTTGCGCCAGCATTCCTCTTGAAGCTACTATTTTCTTTCCTGTAAACTTTTTAGCTGCCAGCAATGGTAAAATAGAGAACTTCCAGGAGTAGATACCATTGATATAAATAATTTCAAAATGTTCGGCTTGAATAATTCGTTTATAAGATTTCTTATTCTGTTGATCTGTTGATGTGTAATATACCTTTACATTACTGGAAAAATCAGTCCATTGGTTAGGTGTAATTCCTGCATATGGGGTTGTTTCTGTATAATCAGTATTACGGGTAACAATATAAAAATCGAATTCATCCTTTAAATACGCCACCATATTAGCCATAGACCTTACCGGACCACCAGCCTTATACCCTGGTAAAAACCAATCAATAAAAACAAGAATCTTTTTTTTGTGTTGCATGTGTTGTTTTGTGGTTACAGTTAACTGTTTGACAATCCTAAATCCTAATCCCCCATTGCCTTTTAATAAACCAAAGTAGACCAAACACCACAATAGATGCTTTTAACAAATGATTAAGCACCACCACAAACTCTGTTTCAGCTTTTACAACCTGCAGAAACAATATTGGACTCCATACCAACAGAGTAGGATAAATACTGGAAAGATTAATTAGTTTTTGCCAAAACCATGAAATAAATAATCCCCAACAAAACATAAATATCAATCCTCCCCAATATCCGTAATTAGCCCAACCTTCTCCTACAAGACTAATTCCCATACTGGTATTCTCCCCTAGTTCAAGGCCTGTGAATTTTTCAAAGTTTTCCTGACCTCCTGCTTTTTTCTTATTTGGAGCTATAATACGAGGAAGTAAGCTCGCTGTTATAGCTTCTGAAATTGTAGCTCCGTTAACAAAAGGCTGACTTTCCGGAACGTGATTCATTATGGCTGAGATAATCCAGCCCTGATTCAAACGTACATTCATATCCTCTTCCGAATTCGGCGTGAATATTGAACCATTGCTCCATTGGGAGACAGCCAAGCTCATAAATAATGAAAATTTACTGCCTTGATACTGACCGGACCAAACAATCTCCCGATATTGGCCTTTCACAGATTGTATAGTAGTTGCTAATAAAATTCCTATGATGGCATATATTAATTTAGAACCAAATTTTAGCTTTAGCTCCCTTGAAATAAAAGTAAACGTTAACAATGCCCATAATAATAAATCATGAAACATACCTGCAGCCAAAGAAGCGGCAGCTGTTAAAGACATGGTAATACCAAAAACTAACCATTTGTTTTTACTTGGTGAAAATATTAGATATATAGCACCAATATACTTAGCATTTGATAATAAAAAGAATACAAAACTAAGAGATGCCGGAATTAAGAATGAAAGATAAGGTATTATAATTCCTCCAATAACTAGTATATATGGTAACCTTGGATACTGACTAAGCAAAATATTCACCCTTTCTGCCATTTCTCTTAAATCAATCCGATCCTTATATATTTTAGCCCCTAACCGAAATAACAAAACTGCAGGTACTACAAAACTCATATATATTTCCTCATCAACATACATATGATATTTATAGTGATAGGCATCATTGTGATAATCTATAAAAGGACCAAGAATCCACTGTAAAGCAGCCATAGCAGTCATTAAATCAATAATTGGGATTTGTTCTCCCATATTATCAACAACCCGCAATACATAATATAAAGTAGCTCCAAGTCCGATGGATGTCCAAAGAAGGTTTCCTGAAACAAGAAAAACTATACTACAAAAAACTGATAGACTTAAGATTAACTTCTTATTCATTTAAAGGAATTATACGGTGTGAAGATAACTGAAAATGACTAAATGTTGAATTGTTTATCTATTGAATTGTTCTGTTGAAATTTTTAAAGTAGTAGTTGACAGAGAGCTGCTTGGAGAAGACAGGCTTTAGTCAGATTATCTATATGAATAGACTATACTTTCTTTATTTCTTTTTCAATACTTGCGCATATACTTTCAAAACTCCATTTTGAGATGTGCCCCTGGTATTTCTCAGGAGTGCTTGATTGATTCAGTAATTCGCTTAGATTTTGAATTAGATTATGCATATCATTGCTTTTGAATATCCTTCCAATTTGATTTTTTACAATATCCACAGCACAACCCACTTTATCACTGATCAATACAGGCCTTCCACAAGCCAATGCTTCGTTTACTGCTAAGCCCCAGGTTTCTTCTGGTCCCTTTGATGGTAAGCAAAAAACATCAGCCAGGCGATATACAACAGGCATATTACTTTGATTTTGAAACGGTAGAAAGATAATATTAGTATCGTCTTTCGCTTGTTTTTTTAGCTCTTGTTCTAGTGGACCGGAGCCAAGAAAAATAAGTTTGATAGGTGAATTGTCAATAGTAAGCTCTGAATTGTTATGTTGTTGGATGGCTTTTAACAAAAGCATCGGATTTTTCTTAGATTCTAGTTTACCGGCAAATAAAACCACCTTGTCTTCTAAATTAAGTCCTAATCTCTTCCGCCATTGTTTTGCTTTTTCTTCTGCACTAGGTTGACTTGAAAATCGTTCGTTATCGATTGCATGAGGAGCATAGATTAATTGGCTTTCTTTTAGTCCATGCGCCTTAAAATAAGCTTTACTATTTGTTCCAACATAAAAGGCATTGTCGATGTATCTGTATACAAAACTAAGGATCGTTTGACGAAGTTTATATTTGAGAAGTTGTAAAATTGTTGATTTGTTGATTTGTCGATTTGTCGATTTGAATAACTGTTTTAAGCTTTGAATATCGTAATCTAGTAATGTGCTATCTCCGCGGAACCAAATAGGTACTTTTCCCTTGAAATGCCTCATTAAGCCAAAGTGACTCTTAAACTTCCATCCAAATATAAGAATTGCATTAGGTGCAAAATTTTTGACTCCGTTTATTAAATCCGGATTATCAATTCCCTTATAGTTTTTTGATGTTGGATGCTTTGAAACATTCTCTACTAAATCATAACTATAACCTTCTAATAATGGAATATCCCACTCTACTTTATTACCGAAATCAGGATCATCATATCCATTTATTGCCTGAGGCCAGGTATAAAATACTTTTAGATCTAAATGACCTCTATCTGCCAACATCTTAAACCATGGTGCATTGTATTGTATTGAATGGGTGGTGATGATAGCGAGTTTTTTTTTCATAACCGCATAGTTTATTTTAACCGCAAAGGGCGCTGAGTTCTTTTTATACCGCTGAGTCCGCAATGTATGTTTTTAACCGCAAAGAACGCTGAGTCATTCTTAATCGCTGAGCTCGCAAAGAATGTAAAGTTTACTTTTTAATTGCAAAGATCACGCAGCTCGTTTTTATTGCGGCAAAAGCAAAGTTTTTAATAGTGATCATTGTATCTTTATGAGAACCTTAGTGGTTTATAAATTATTGACAACTCTTTTGATACCTTGTTTAAGTAGAGCTACATTGAAATTAATGAGTAAACCTAATTTGTAATTACCCAATTTAAGATAGGTTAGTGTTTGTGCAAGATGAACATCATTTAAAGCTTCAACACTTTTTAGTTCAATTACCACTTTATTCTCAACCAGTATATCAAGTCTATACCCACAATCAAGTTTGACTTCTTCAAAAACCAAAGGCATTGGTTTTTCTTTTTCAACTATAAAACCTTCTTGTTGAAGTTTGTAATAAAGACATTCCTGATAAGCTTTTTCTAATAATCCTGGTCCTAATGCCTGGTGTACTTTTATAGCGATACCGATTATTTTAGTGCTTAGTTCATTTTCGGTCATTGTTAGTTTGGTTTTATATCTTAAGTATGAAAAACTCTGCGCCCTCTGCGTATTCTCATTTAACTTTGCGGTTAATTAAAATTACACTTTCAATCGCACTAACCAACTTCCTTGCTGATTCTCTAGCTGAATATTGATCAAGGGCAGATAAATCAGGTTGCCACTCTTGTGATTGTAATCTTTTAAGTAATGTTCCTTCAAAAGCTTTAACAATATCTTCCTGTTTCATTTCTGGCTCGTATCTAACCGTAAATTGATCAGCCTTACAATCTTCCATCACTTTAACAGCTGTACTTTCATGATGAAAAATACTGACTACAGGACGCTCACTTAAAATAGATTGGTATGTTTTACTGGCGGTGTAATGCTTTTCTGTACTTCCTATAACCATCACAGTGTCGGCTGCAGATAAAAAGTTTAATATATGCAGAAAAGGATACCTATCCCTGCTTTCAAAAACTATGTCGTCTATTCCATGATCATTAGCATAGGCAGTAATTCTTTTGGCAGGATATAAACCTGTTCCAATAAACCAAAGTTGAATATTATTATCCCAGTAATTAGCTTTTCTTAAATTAGAGATAGCCTTAAAGAAAGCATCCATAAGTACATGACTATTGGGGAGAAATGCTCCAGCGTAAAGCCAGATTTTATGTTGATCGTTAGATCTATTAGTCGTTAGGTCATTAGATGCATCTTTATGATTATCTTCATTATTGCTAACTTCAGACAGGTTACTGTTTACTGGTAACCGATCACTGCTAAGCCATGGGTATTGTATATTTTCTAACTTTATTTTATGGTCATTGGGGTCGAAACCATATGGCATACCTACATGGGTGATGGGACGCTTGGTATGGGGATTGATGATTTTGCTTGTTAGATCGTTAGGTTTACAGGTCGTTAGGTTATCAGTAGTATTTTGAATATTATAATGTTGACTACTGACTAATAACTGTTGACTGATTTCAGAGAAGTTTCGTTGAATGACCGGTGCATAATAAGGCGTTGAGACTCCACTAATCACACTTACTTTTTTAATAGCAATCGGTTCTAAAAAACGAGCTACCCATTGACTAAAAACAGCTCTTATATTTCGCTGGTTACTTAAATCTCGTACCCAGGGATCTATATAGTCTATCCCATAAGGTACTTTTGTTTTATTGTATAACAAGCGACCAAATAATGCATTATAAAATGAAGGAATAGGTAACCAAATAAAGTCTATTTCTTCTGTGGCTATAATGTGTTTGGCTTCCTTGTATAGTTGAAAAAAAGAACGTAAACCAATGTCTCCGATTAAACGAAGTGAATAATTAAAAGTGATTAGCGAATGTATAATACGAAGAAAAATAAACCCTTTACGTTTCGTTTTTTGCGATTTATTTGCAGGTAAAGCATCTACTCTTGTTACCTTAAAATCTTCAGAAAATATCTTAAAAAAATCCTTATCAGGATTTTCTTCAAAATAGTTTTCTTTTACAGTAAGAACCCTGGGAGTCCAGCCAAACTCTTTTAAATAATTTCCAATTAATCGAGGACGTTGAACACCAGCCAAATTTGCAGGATACCAATGTGGATATATAATGAGAATATTTTTCAAAATTTATTGTTTTATTGTCTTACAGATTCTTAAAAACTTCCTTGTATTAATTAATCTAAAAATCAATAGTCTTATGCCAAACATCAACTAGCTTCTTATTTTCATTTTCCCAGCTCAAACCATCTCTTATTTCTTTTGTTTCTTCACCTAAGTCTGTAAATGAATTATAAGTCGAAATACATTTTAGAATCCCCTCTTTTATTTGTTCTGCACTTTGCCCACAGACCATTCCTATTTGTGGATATTTACGAATGAAGTTTTCTTGAGCCAAGGTATTAGTTGCCAATATGAATATGCCTGCTTGTGCATATGTCATAATTTTATTGGTTAAACAAATTTGTCGATTTAGATCCGTATTGTTGAATTCTAATGCAAGTCCAACATTATGGTTTGCCAGCTCTTTGTGAAGATTTAATTGGGATAATGGAGGAATGATCGTAAGGTTAATGGGTTGAAAGGTTGATTGGTCGTAAGGTTTTAAGGTTTTAATAAAAGGTTGAATGACTTGTTGGTTAAAATCCGAATCCATATCACCAATGATGGTTAGATTGATAGGTTGCCCGTTTGAAAGGTATTTAGTTTTATAAAGAACAGTAAGTGCTTCGAATAATTGCTCTAAACCACGACCAAATGAGATTTTTTGACTAAACCAGACTAATTTTAGTTGATTTGTCAATTTGTTGATTTGTTGATTTGATGGCTCTTTGAATTCAGACTTTGGAAAACTGTTTAAAATCACCTGATGGTTAGAATGACTACCTATTAACTTTAAGGTATACTCTCCAATTAACGGACTTGCACTGGTAATAGCTATGGCATCAGGAAGTAGTTTTTTCATTAAAAACTCACGTCGGCTCTTTTCATTCTTTGCTTCTCTACCTATATACTCACCCGGGTGATAGTCTTCAATATCAAAAAAAAATGGAATATTCCATTTTTTACTAAGTTTCCAAGCCGGATATAATGCTGCCAGATTGTGGGCACAAATCAGATCCGGTTTTTCTTTTAATTTATATGCTTGCTTTAATATTTGTAATGAACGTCGGTTAGATGCAAGACTACTGACTAGAATATTTTTTTGAAACAAAGGCCAACATTTTTGCGCTATTCTTTCCAATGTGCCCCATTTAATCCAATTAAGCCTATTTTTTGCTTTAGCTTCAATTCCTATTATTTCAGACTGCGCTCCTCTTAAGCTTCTACATAATTCATCGCTTTTAGAATCACTCCAATTACCTAATCGAAACTGAATAATACTATATCCATAATTTAAATCTATTACTGATTTTACTTCCTTGAATAATCGAGGGTTTGTGGCTAAATTATTAGAAGTTAAAAAAAGAAATGTTTTATTATTTTGCATTAAATAAATTTATGAAGATAGTATGAAAATCCTTTCGCAATTTTCCAACCTAATGTTCTTTTAATACCCTCAATTAAACTACCTCCCAGAACTGGCAAATAACTGGTACCTCCTAATTGTTTAACTTTAGTTAAGGCTTGTTTTGTGATGTCTTTATACCTTGGCCAGGCGTCAATGGCTACTATAAGATATTGAGAAGCCATAGCTTTATTTGCGTATTTTGAATTAGTGCTGTTTAATAGATACTGCTCTTTAAGACTAGTTGATCTTAGGTTACTTTCTAAATGTATTTTTTGTTTTTGTCCGGCTATATTCTTCCCTTTTGTATGTTTACGATAATAGTTTTTTATTTCAGGGATATAAACTATGCCTTTACTATTGAGCGCTATTCTGGCAAAAAATTCACCATCCTGATCTTTCTCTAATGAAGTATCCCATAAACCATTTCTTTCTATTAAGCCACGAGGTGTTAACCAAGCCGAAGTCTGAATCATATTTGGAAGTAATTCATTGCCTCCCCAAAGCTGAATAAAAAAGTCCTCTGGTTTTGTTGTTGAGAACAGGTATTCTTTATCTGAATTTATTGCTTCCTGGATAGTATTTTTAAAGTGCCAGGTTTCACATACAGCTATGCATCCTGGTTGCTCCTCTAAAGCTTTAACCTGTCGTTCTATTTTATCCGGACTTAGCATATCATCTGCATCCAAAAACTGAATATATTCACCCTTGGATAATTCAAAACCATAATTGCGTGCAGCACAAGCTCCTTTTCCCTTATTCTTGTATAATAGTATTTTTGGGGGATGTTGCTTTTGAAAATTTAATCCAATATTTAAAGAGCCATCAGTTGAATTGTCATCAATTAATATTACTTCTATATTTTTGTAAGTTTGTGACAGAACTGAATTAAGTGTTTCATTTAGAAAACATTCCGAATTGTAAAGAGGTATTATGATTGATACTAATTTCATAGATTCTAATCTCTATTTACTTTTAGTGTAGATTTTCTTAAATACCCTCTTTATTGCAACTCTGGCTGCATTACTTTTCAAAAAGTAATAATTAAATCTTTTAATGTCTTCCTTATACATTTTACAAACAAGAGAAATATTTCTTACGTCGTAATAATAAAAAAAATAAGGAATCATTTTTCCTTGATTACTACTCTGTAAAGCAAAATCACTAATATCTAATTGCTTTAACACAGATTGCAAATCATTATCCAGATTTTCATACTTCCCAATAAAATTCAGGTTAGTATCGCCCTCTTTATCATATATGTACCATGACTGAGGAACATAATGACAATTGGTATAATTAATTAATCTGCTATTCTCATATTTTTGAATGATTTGATTAGATTCTTTTAAAAATTCTCGAAAAGTTAGTTTTCTCTTTCTGATATTCTTTTGCCATTTATAGTCAGATACAGCACGATCCCAAGGATTACGAACAAAACAAAATGAAAAGTAGGATTTTATCTCTTCATCTTCTAAAATTCCTAAACTAACATACTGATCATACCCTATATGTTGCAATGCATACGTTTCTCCATTTGTAGTATATTTACCAAATGCAAGTTCTAAAGAACTTTCG
The DNA here is from genome assembly GCA_963677245.1 of uncultured Saccharicrinis sp. Lineage (GTDB taxonomy): Bacteria > Bacteroidota > Bacteroidia > Bacteroidales > Marinilabiliaceae > Saccharicrinis. Next base: position 5,538,919 of record OY781921.1, on the reverse strand, counting down.
AAATGTTTTCCATATAAACCTAATGCTTTCTCAATACTTGTACCTGCAACTTTGGGTATATGAATAAAAAGAAGCTTTTTTTTTCTATCTAGAGGCATAGATCTTTCCTACGATATATTTTACTTTACTTACCAATCTCATCAACAATGATTTCTTCAGTCCCTTATCATGTAATATTTTAATATTTTTAAACTCTCCATCTAATTTTGCTTGTTTCCACAACCAAGGTCTTGCGTTATAAATTTTATTAGGAAGAATAACGAAATTAATGTTTAGTTTTTCCAATAATTTTTCCTTAAAAATTAGGTCATTTAAAGGAATTTGGTCACCTGTAGGAGTACCTGGTTTTATATCTTCATCTTTATTACGATTCATTTTCGTTGACCAATCTGATAAAAATTGAATGGTCTTCTCATTTTTTATAAACAAAATGAAACCTCCATTAATACAATCTTTATCTATATAATCTTTAAATCGCACTGGTTTTCCCCATGTACACAAAACCCGATTTGTAAACCCCATATCATAGATTAATAAAAAATCAAAAAGTTCTGCAATAGAACCATTTATTTTCGTATCAGAATCCAGGTAAAGTGTTTTTTCGTAAGGAGAATTTACCATGTTCTCTATTTTGTACTTTTGGGGATGCTTGTTTGCTGGTTGATTAATGATGGAATCAAAATACCTACTTTTGACTCCTACATCTGATGTATATAATGTGGCATGTATACTTTTATTGTGTTTTTTAAGCGTTTTTGCAGAATATATTGCTTCATCAATATATTTTTTACCACTTGCAGTATATATAACTCCTTTTTTACTAGCCATAGTTTATAAAATAGATTTTATCCTTTTTGCAGGTATCCCCCCCCATAATTCATTATCAGGAACAGATTTATTAACTACAGAACCTGCAGCTATAATTGAATTATTACCAATACTTACTCCCGGTAATATGATAACATTTGTTCCGATATAAACATTTTCATTTATCTCAACAGGGCCATTTTTAACTTGATCTTTCCAAATGGGTAAATGGCTATTTTCAGTTTTAATATGACCATGTGTGTAGATTACGCAATTAGGCCCCATTCCAACGTTTTCGTGTAATATAACGTGATCGCTTAAATCAATAATCGCATTATCTCCAATGCGCACTCCATCATGTATGTGCAGTGAACCAAAAAAATCCTTTTCACGAGAAAATATAGCACACCTTTTGGCAATGGATACATTGTTTCCTATTTCCCAATTGTTATTCACATATATCTCGCAATCCGCATTTATTTCGCTATGATTACCAATTTGAAGCGTTTTATCCTTTGCAATTTTTAAAATAGTTTTTGATCCTAGTTTAAAACTATTTCCAAATGTGGTTACAGACCTCTCCCCTAGTCCAAGTTCTGTACCTTTTTCAATTATAGCATTTTCGCCAAATCTTAAAGTGCCTTTACCTTCTACAATTACAGGAAATTCCAAACGAGCCTTATTTATACCCTTAATTTGAGTTAAGCGGTATAGCCAATAAAAATATCTTACAATGACTTTAAGCCAATAAAAAAGTAATTTAAAAATAAGCATCACAATATTACCTTTTTAATAATTTGAATAAAATTCATTTGAGAGGAATTTTTAAGTTCTATCGCTTTCTTAATTGAATGATGTTTGCCAGCACTAAGAACTGATTTGGCCATCTTTTTAGCAATTATATGTTGCGCCTCCTCTTTCTCTTTTTTATTTAACGGACATTTATCACTAACTACAAGCTCTTTGGCTATTAACAGATATTTAAATGGTTCCATTGGATCAGATCTGTGCAAGGACATCTCTTGTTCATCGTGTACACGATACCAGGCAATTCCATGAGGCATTAATACAACAGGATAATGCTGTGATAAGATATGCCACATTTCAAAATCACCCAACATCCTCTTTCCTGTAAAGCCACCAACTTTATCGAAAACCTCTTTTTTTATGATGGCCGATAGCGGAGCTTTATGAAACAAAGGTGTTTTGAAATAATGCCTCTGATAGGCTGCAGTTGGATCTAATTGAAAAGGAAATATTTTTTCTTTATCCTGCTCCAAAGAACAAAGTCCATAACCTGCATTTGGAAATTGTTCCATATAATATACAAGTTGTTCTATCCCATAAGGATATATCATGTCATCAGCATCAACATACTTTATATATTTACCTAATGCATATGATGCGGCCTTATTCCGATTTGGATAATCTCCCAGATTCTCCTCATTAACATAAACTCTTATTCTCTTATCATTTATTGCATAGCTTTGTGCAATTTCAACTGACCGATCTTTGCTCTGATCATCTACTATAATTAATTCCCAATTTTGATAAGTACTTTTTGCAATGCTTTCAATAGCTTGAGAAATATACTTTTCACGATTATAAACGGTCATTAAAACACTGACAAGTGGTTGCATATATTCTATCTATATTTTTCCTTGAGGAATATGTAGAGCCAACTTTTGCTCTATTTTATTAAGTTGATTCATTTCAATTGACAAATTAAAATCTTTTACTGCTTTGGAAATATAATAATTTAAGCTCCAATTATGCCATATCCATTTAAAAGGTAGTTTCCATTTTATATTTCTATATATGATTAATATATAATCCTTAAATACAATTGGATTAGCGCGTTGATATCCAAATGTTTTATAAATAAATAACCATACAATTAATACCCTACGGTATGTATAATCAGGATAGTGATGATGGTAGTGTTCCACTCGAGCTGTCGAATCGTATATTAACGAAAACCCTTTTAACAAAGCATCTCTGGCCCAAATCATATCTTCTCCAAACATTACCGGCTGAAACGGAATTTCTAAAAGAGCAGTCTTTCGATACATAGCTGTTACATCATCCCAGCTACAAGCTTGTTTCTTATTCTCGGGAGTTAAATTAAGAAAATCCTCCTGATTAGGGTATTGAACTTTTCTATATCCTCCTTCCGATTGCGGTCGGAACCATCGATGAGGGTTTTTATCCGGATGATGAGGTACAACCTGTTGCCCACATACTCCTGCGACTTCCGGATCAATAAAATGACGTGCCATATTTTCAAGCCACAAAGTATTAGATGGAGTAGCATCTTGCACTGTCATAACAACTAATTCTCCCTCTGCCAATGATATACCATAATTTCGTGTAGCTCCATGATTAAACTCCTGAGGTGGTATTTTAAACAGTTTTACCTTATAATTTTGTAGAACTTCTAATGTGCCATCTGTGCTACCACTATCTATTATTAAAACTTCACATTGCTTATATAATGATTGCTTTTCTATACCCTTTAAGCATGATTCAATGGTGGATATACCATTTTTTACGGGTATAATAATTGAAATATATGGCTTATGCATGGATGTGTTTTCCGACATGAACGGTTGGCTGTAATTTTATTAATTGCTTATGGATATACGACTGGAAGAAACTTACTTTATATAAGCGAGATATAAAAACAAGAAAATAAATTACTATTACATAAACTTCCTGAAAACTAAAGCGTTGTTTTGCTCTACTTAAAAATCGAAGAGCGAATTTAATTTTTAGACTCTTTATAGCACTAACAATAATATTGAGTGCCATAGGTTTTGCCAATTTCTTATCATTTATCTGGCTTAGACTCCAGAAATATAAGTCTTTTCTGCTTTGTAATTTATTTACTGAATTTATACTGCCCTGACTTATTGAATTATTTTGATGAGATCTATAATAACAATCTATAGATAAATCATAAAATGTTCTGATATTCAGATGGCTTAAAAAGGCTCTCAAATGAATATCAATATCTTGCCAACAGCTTAACTTTTCATTGAAACCTTCAGTTTTTTCAAAAGCATGTCTTCTCCAAATTGGACCGCTGGTTTGCCATACAGAATCCAAACTCAAAAATCTTTTTAAATAATCTTCTCCCGTTTCAATATTCCAAATCTTTGTAGCATCTTCAATACCTTGATTAAATATCTGCATGGGGAATACGCCTAAATCCAATTCCAGATGATTCTCCATTATATTTATTCTTTGATCTAAACAATGAGGAGCTAACAGATCATCCGAATCTAAAAATATGATATACTTTCCAGTAGACAGTTCTGCTCCTATATTTCTGCATGTAGGAGCTCCTTTGGGAAGTCTATTTCTTTCTATCCATTTTATTCGGGAATCCTTTTTTATATAACTATCAGTTACCTGATAAGAATTATCATTACTTCCATCGTCAACGACCAGGCATTCCCAATTCTGATAGCTTTGGTCAAGAACCGATTGTATAGTCTCCGAAAGAAAATTGGCTCGATTATAATTTGGTATGATAATACTAATTTCTGCCACGTATTACTTTCTTTATTAACACACCTTTCTCTACTATTTTATCACCTAATATCGGATATAATATTGACTTCCACGTTTGCCCAACACGCCAACCATCTCTAATCGATAATTTTATTGTGCGCATCATATTTATAAAATCTTTGGCGTCAAGCATTACTTTATAATGGTAATCCAATAGATCATTTCTATATTGAAGTCCGTTTCTGACAATTTTTATTTGAGCATCATCTTTCATTTCTGGAGGTGGAAGAACTTTTTCTCCACGTAAAATTGGATCAGTACCTTTTAAAGCTCTTTCGTTGGCATAATCATTGGCTAATTGCCGATAATATGTCACACTGGTTTTATGCATTTGTGTAGCTGAACCTTCACTTAAGCGCAAAAAGTACGAGCATTGATTTAATACAGCAATTTTATATTTTTCGATAATTCTAAGCCATAAATCATTGTCTTCAGAGGTTAAAAACTCAGTTCTATACCCATTAAATTCTTTAAATATTTTAGTAGGGCCAAGCACTGTTCCATGTACAATAGGTGAAAATGGATTAAAATGATCTCTTTCTACAATCGTATATTCTTTATTTTTAAAATAATGACTTTTGGGTTGCCTATATTTCAATGCTATTTTGCTTCTATTTGTCATAAAAGCACATTGACTACTTACAATACTAATTTCCGGATGATCCTGCAAAAACTTCATTTGCTTTTCCAGCATATCCGGTTCAGATATATCATCGGCATCATGTCTTCTAACGTAAGGTGCTTCAATTAGAGATAAACCTTTATTGAGAGATCTGGATACTCCCATGTTTTCCTGTTCAATACACTTTATTCTACTATCTTCATATGAATCAATAATCTTTTGTGTACCATCTGTTGATCCATCATTAATAATCAATAATTCAAAATTTTCATAAGTCTGAAGCAATACAGAGTCAATAGCTTCTTTTATATATAATTCTCCATTATATACAGGCATTAATATGGTAACTGAAGGATTGTTTAACATTGCGGATTATTAAAAAAACTTATGTATCCATTTATACATTTATCCATTTTAAACTTTTCGAAAGCCTGTAGTGCCAATTTCCCGTGTTCTTCTATCTTTTTATACTTATTTTGAATATAAAAAGACATTGCATTACTTAATTCTAAAAGGTCGGCTTTATTATTTGTGATACCTATGATGATACCTGCTTTTTCAATCTGTGAATCAATCATAAATGGGATTTCTGCCCAATCTGAAGCAATAACAGGTTTTCCACAATATAAATATTCAATTACAGTGTTTGGTAAACTTTCTGCCGGATAATAAGTAGGCAGTAAACCTACATCAAAATTATTTATTTCTCTAAGAGGTTTATCCGAAGGACCTGTAAAAATAATATGAGATTCTTGTTGATAGTCCTTTTCTAGTTCTAATAAATAGTCGCCATCTCCGGTTAATACCAGATAAGACCTTTCTTTATCTTCTGCAGATAAACTTAGATAAGCATTAATTGCTTCCTGCCAGCCTTTAGTTTTATCACCTCTGGCAACCATTCCAAATATGATGTTGTCTTTAGGAATACTATATTTCTCTCTTAAATCAATTTTATTAAAAGAATGAGGAGTAAAACCGTAATAAACCTTTTTAAACGGAATATCCTGAAGTTGTAAACTTGTTTGTACTTGATAGTGTTTTTCTGCAGCCGTAATAACACCATTAGTCTTTTCCAGTATGTTCTTTAAATCTTTTGAAATCTTTTTTAAGAGAGGAGAATCTGCATATTTATCCAACAATAAATTATAACATCCATGAAAAGAGGGTATCCATTTCACCTTATTTTGCTGATTATTTAAATGATTATAGACATATAAATCAGCTAAATACATGTGGCTATTAATTAATTCTATTTTATTCTTTTTCAGTATTCTTTTTAATTGGTGTTGATTTATTTTGTTTGGTCTGATAATTTTAAATAAAATTTTTTTTACAATGCTGGCAAATGGCTTTGGTAAACATTTATTAATTTTTAATTCTAGCCATTCAGCACATGAATGGATTACCTTAACATCAGGAGACAGTAGCTGTCCACTAAATTTTTCATTAACTTGATGGGGATGTACGTTTAGTAGTATAACATTATGTTTTGGGTGCATGGCGGATACCAAACGCAATAGAAAAGATTGTGCCCCTCCTATTTCAAGATTTGGTATTACAAATAATATATTCATAGTTGAATCCAGTTTTCAGGTATTAAATCTTTAGTATCATATTGCCAACCTGCAAACCATTTATTGGGTGCTATCACTATTTTTTCCGGATAAGTATTCAACCAGGCTCCCCACCAGCTAAAGGTACTGTTAGCAATTATATTATATTTACAAAGACTCATCAACTGCATGTCGCAATAACTTTCTTTACCCTTATTCCAACTAACATAAACGCATTCATTATTAATCTTCAAATTTTCTTTCACCCACGAAATATCATCAGAAAAAATATAGAAAATAGGATTTTCAATTTTTGACTGAATCAAATCTATTGCTTTATAATAATATGAAATATCACAGGTCCCAATATTTTTACTGTACTCCTTATCATTTACATAGTCACCTCTTCTAATATGAATAGATACAGCATTATTTGATTCTAATTCTTCCTGCAACGCCTTGTTTTTACCAGATAAAGGAGGAAAGTTAAAAAGATTTAACAACTCCTTTCTGCTATTTATAAAATACTTCTCACTTTGAAATAAGCCTCTTAATAAGATATTTGGAGATGCTTGTTCGTCCAGTTCATTGTTATAATGATAGTATAGTTCTTTATAATGAACTATTTTTTTCCACTTTTTATACCAATTATATAATTTTTCAGACCCAAGATAAGATCTTCTGATAAAAGGGAATATTTCCTCTTTCTTAGCTTGTACTTCTTTTATTCCAAAAACATCAAGCTCATAAGTATTTCTAGATCTTTCTTCTCCATTATACAGCCCTCTCAAATCCATCTTAACGGGCACTTTAAATTTTTGAGACATTGAATATGCTGTTGCATATTGGAACATTTGATTTCCTAATCCCCCAAGTATTTTTATAATGATCATTATTTTTAACTGAATTATCTAAAGTATCGGGTCTCGATAATTATCTAAATTATACCCAAAAGAATCTATTATAGGTTTCCAAAAATCAAACTCATTATTATGCCAAGCATGACACCCCATTGGTAATTGATTATGATTTAGTTTATAAGCCGTACTTGGTTGCATCTCGAAACCAAATTCCAGCGCACCTTTAGCTGTTGGCTTTGAATAATCAGATTTATAATACTTTGCATAAATAGACCAAAAATAATCTTCCGACCAATAGTTGTTTTTTTGCATACTATATTTTACGTTGTTGCAATATCCAAAACTATATAGCAATGCTCTGACTAATCCAAGAGACTTTAGCTCATTAAAGCTTTTAATGGTTTTTCGAGGATTTCTTTTAAACTTTTTACAAATGCTTATAATAGAATCTATTTTTCTAAAAGAGAAGCCTCCATTTCCGCATAGCCATAATTCCTTTTTATTCGTAATAAAAGGCGATCCGACATAGTCAAATTCTCGATTCTCCCACTTACTTATATCATCTTTAAATACAAAACAATCTGTTTGATAAATCAATAAATATTGGTAGGATTTAAAAAGCTCATAAAACCATGGCTGAAAACATAACTCATTGTAAGCTCTAACAGATTCAAAATATCGATCTGGTAAGGAAATTAATTGTAATTCCGTACACCCTTTAAAATAAACCTTATAAATATCTACATTTAAAGCAGTTGGATGAATTAAAGTAATTGGTCTGACTTTACCCCAAATTCTGACAGCCTGCTTTATTGCTATAACTTCATATTTTAATGGTTTAGGTCTGAATATAGGAATAACAATTATGGTACTTGAGGACATTATAAATACTAGAAATTTATTTAAACTAGAAGAATTAGAACTTACTTTTTATGGCTAATTCTGCTCATCGATTTAGAAATAAACTTGAAAACATTACTGACATTGTGTTTACGTTTAGAAGCTTGCCATTCTTCAATATCGATTTCTTTATTTTTAATTTTTTCTTCTAAATCTTTCAACTCTTTATAATTTATTAAATATTCCTCTGCAGTCGGAGCAACTTTTTTTAACGGAATTTGTGTTTGATGACTTGAAAGGTTTAAAAAGTCGTATAGTTTATTGTAATTATCTGGATTATTAGGTGAAATATCTTTTTCATAATCAAAGAAGATTACTTCATGACTTTTTTGCAAACCAGATAGAATTTCATAAACATGAGAACTATTGATAGCAAACTCAATAAATTCATCTTTGGGAATACTAAATCGAATATTTTCCTTTTTTATATTTTTTTGCCATGAATGCCAATTTCCTGTCTTTTTAGCTCTTTCTATGGACCCCATTAAATCTACAAGACTATTACGAACAACGATAATAATCTTAATGTCTTTCATATTTTCTTGCAAGGTATGTACCATAGCAAGAGCTGCATTGGGGTTATTAATCGCAGTTTTTAAACCGCATGCTTTTGTTACAGGAGTTACATTTAATTGGGTTATGGCATCAAATAAACTCAAGAAGGACTTTTGCTTTTCTGATTCTTTATCTAAGCCATGTGTAAATGCTCCAATTCCCTTAGTAAAGAACGGGTTACAATCCACCTCATCATATACAGCACTAACCTCAGAATGATCCATTAATAAGTGGTGAGTAACGGATGTTCCTGATCTCGCATGTCCTACAATTATATATCGGGTCATCTTTTATAAACTGTTTTTTATTTTACTCAGTACTCTATAGAATACGGACTTTTTGTTTTTGTTATTTTTGGTATTATACATTCTGAAGTACGAAAAACCTTTTTGGTTTTTATCCATTTGTATTATTCGCTTTTCAACAGGTAAATTCCTGTTTTCTGGATATAGAAAACCAGGCGAAAGGGTTTTTGGAGGATTATCAAGAAAATATTTATTTACATGGGACTCATCGTGCCATAACGCTACTATGTTATTAGCATAATCAATTTCAACATTATCTCGTAAAACCCTGCATAATTCCAAGAACTCTTGTTTTCGCCCTCCAAATATGGCTGATTGATAGTAGAACTTACCTTTCCCTGATTCGATATAGGCTGTAGACCCAACCTGCCTGTCATAAATAAACTGAGTATTATCTGACTTATTAAAATGAGAAGGATGATTTACTCCTACTAAATAGTTATCATGTGCGTCTGGCAAAAATTCTTTTCCCAATATTTGATTTTGAAAAACAAGGTTAGCATTAAAACAGATTAAATAATCAACATCTGTAAACAGGTTTTGTACCTGTAGAAAATAATGAAACTTTTGCAATACAACATCCGGCCATTGCCATTGATGCTGAGGAATAAAAGTAATATCTGACTTATTAAACTTTTCGAAGTTTTGAGAAGCAAAAACAAAAAAATGTTTTTCTTCTTCAGGTATAAAATATTTTTTGGCAGACTGATAAAATTCTTCAAAAAACTCGTGATAATTACCTGTACATATATATAGAATTCCTATTTTCATTTACAAAAGAATGTTTTACTGAACTTAAGTAAGTTATTAAAAAATCGAGACATGCTATTATAGTTTCTTATTTGCTGTCTTATCAAAAATTCGTGATAACTATTCTAAAAAACTGGATCTTCTTTGTGAAGAATACTTTCTGCTTGATATAGCTTTAATCATTAATACCGGTAATGAAAAGTATGAGATAATAACAGCTAATAACGAAGTAAATTTTCTTTTAAAAAAACTACTAATAAAGATAGAACCCAATTCGCAATGCAAATTGATAATATTATACTTCACTAAATTCTGAACATTTTTAATATTTTGAAAGATGAATCTTTTAATTTCAGTTACATTAAAAGATATATCCTTAAAAAATTTCTTTTTCTTATAATAAGAATTATCTCTTGCATGATGAGCTGTAACATTTGTACAAACACCAATTTTTAATTTATGAAATAATACTCGCCTACAATAATCTGTATCTTCTCCATACATATGAAAGAAAGTATCAAATCCCCCAACTATTTTCAAAGTTTTAAGGGGTATTAACCAAATAGCAGCATTCACAAATGTTACCTCATATGTATCTTTTTTTGTATCAAAATAAGCGTCATTAATAAACTTGGGATTTTGTTTTACTATAGCTGATGCAAACTTTGGATCTATAGCATTTCCTTGTCCATTAAGATGTATCGGACTTAAAATCCCATAATCTGGATTTTTATCATATACTTTTATTAATTCTGCGATTGTTTCATTTTTGATCCATGCATCTTGGTTTAACAAAAAAGCAAAATCTGCTTTTTTATCTAATGCTCTTTTCAATCCCAGATTATTGGCTCTTCCAAATCCTAAATTTTCTCCTGTCTCAATAATCTCAACCTGAGGAAACTTCTGTTTTATAAGTTCCGGAGTATTATCTGATGATCCATTATCTATTGCAAGTATTTCCATAGGAATAGACGATAAAACTAAACTCCCAAAACATTTATCAATCCATTTGGAACCATTGTAGGTGACCACTATTGCAATTATTCTCATTAACTAGATACTTTTCTTAAAGAGTTGTTTTTGTAAATTCGTTAAACGTTCTGAATTAACTTTACTGGGTTTATATAACTTTATTTTATGGGTATAGAAACTCGGATTATAAATCTGAGATGCCGGATTATAATTCAAATCAAAATCAAGCTTCAGTTTTTCTAAAATTTTTCTGTCGTATTTTATTAAATCATCAATCTTAAAACAGGTAATCTTTTCCTTTTCCACAAAGTTATACAGCTCCAATAACCTGCTTAAATATACAATCGTTGCATTTTCATAATACAAACTCATCTTTTTTATTCCTTCTTTTCTGAGCGTGTATTTATATTTTAAATACTTTATATTTCCAAATCGTTGATTTTTTATTTTATCGTTAATTGGTTTGTAAAATCGCCTTAATAACGAATCAATTATTTGGTGATAATCTCTTAGTACAATTAGATAATTAGCTTGTGGCAATATCTTAGAATACTCTTTAAGAAAAAGGCATGTTCTTGGATCTTTCCATCCCCATTGTAAATAAGTATTGTTTTTCTTCTCTATTAAATCAATCAGTAATTTCTGTTCATTGGCATCCGGACATAGATTTTCGATATTTTCAAATCCTCCGTACGGTATATTGTGATTCTCAAATATGGCCTCCTGAATATTATAGAAATCGCTATCTTCAAAGTGTCCGTTTTTATTCGAATATTTTGGACCAAGTAATCTACTCCCAATATTAAGACCACAAGTCTGCAACCAATTTGCTGTTAAAGAGGTTCCTGAACGATGCATACCTAATATAATAAGTACTTTATTTTCCATTGATTGATTTATAATATGGCAAGAATTTAATGGATCAGTTCTATTCTAGGTCTCATTAATTAACACTTATTCCCAACTTTTGAATATTTATAAAAATGTAATAAGCTTAATATTTAGCTTTTGAACAAAGTAGATACAATTAGTATAAAAACAACTTTCATTTTTTGTTTCCATGTTATCCTGTCTGATTTTATTAACCTTTTAGCATGTTTCTTTATAATATCAAAGGAAAGTACACGATAACCATGACATAAATACAAGTATGGTTTTTTTAATAGAAAGCTTTCATCCAGAAAGTTGTTACTAAATCCATCATTATGGAACAAAGCAATAATTTTATCTGTATACTTTATATTGATCCTGGGATTCCCAAATTGTTTTAAATTAAATTCCCAATCTGCTAATGCTTTATAGTCCGTATTAAAACTTTTTTTTGCAAATAATGCCTTTCTATAAAAAATAGCTTGATGACAAATATTCCTATTATATAAATTGATGTATTTATACTCTCCGTTATATATCTTCTTACTGTCACTTAACAACACATTTCCATATAATAAATCAATTTCTGATTCATTGATAATATGGCTAACATCTTTTAAAACATCAAGAGTATACAATTGATCATCACTTCCTAAAAAGTATATCCAATCCCCTTTGGCTAGTCTAACTCCTTTATTCATGGCATCATAAATACCATTGTCAGGTTCTGATATTATTTTTATTCTTTTATCATTAATTTTTTGAATTGATTTTAATGTTTCATCTGTTGATTTTGCGTCAATTATTAAAACCTCAAAATTTGTATATGTTTGATTTAATAGACTATCTAAAGCTTTTGAAATGGTTAAAGCGCTGTTATAAGTTGGTATTACTATTGAAAACAATGTAGTGCTTAGATTAATGCAATGTGATATTACTTGAACAAAATATTAGTACTCTCAATTAATAAATATTTTAAGCTTCTAAATATGAAAAAAACATCTCGTTACTAATTGAGATAGTAACATCATTATCTATTTGAAAACCAAAAGATGTTTTTGAATACAATTGCTCTGAAAGTATTTTTTTTAACTCTTCAAAACTCCAATATGTAAAAACCCCGGGCGTATTATAATAATTTCTGGATGCATAACTATTAGCTATGATTGGAATATTTGAATATAGTAATTCCGGAATTTTAGTTAATGCTCCTGTTGTACAAGGTTGATGTATTAACACTGCATCTACACTCTTATAAAAATCGTGTAACGCTGTGATACTAATTGCACCATGAAAGATAAAATTATCTTTGAATACCAGATCTTTTTTTAAACTGTCTGTACCGTACCCTGCTATATGATATGTATGATTTTCTATTCCAAAATTTTGAAGAACTTTAATTAATTCAATCATTCCCTTGCGAGTAGGGTTATTGGAAGCTGATCCAAAAATTAGAAAAGATTTATCTGAATCCCTTACTTTTCTGGCATCCTTTATAGTTTGTAACTCTTCTTTTTCGTTAACCGTAGGTTCGTATGGTACATAAATTGAATGAATATTAAAGAGTTTTAGTAGCCAATTTTCTTCTTTGGATATTGTCAAGGCTAATTTACAAGCTTCTAACATTTTAATCTCTTCAAGAAATCCATCCGGTGATTTCGTCATCTTTAGTAAAGATACCTGATCGGGTACTAAAGTTTCTATATTATGAATATTCGCAATTACCTTATGCCCGTATTGATTGGCAATAACTGGAAATAACCAATTTGAAAATCGGGAATGTTCGTAAAGAAACACTGATCCTTTTTTATAAAAGGTGCAAATATTATCCGCTTTTATTATTAGGGTGTGAATCTTTTTAAAGTGTTGTAGATTTTTAATGCTGATTTTAAATTGTACAAGAAATTGAATTGTTCTAAGAAGTCTTTGAAATTTACTTTTATTTGAATTAAGTTCATTTTTAGAATCAACATCAATAATTTCAAAACCTTTCCCATTTAAAACTTTTTCGATGTGCAAAGTCCTTTTTTGACCACCATGGCCATTTTGTAATGAAGCAAACTCCGTTAAACGGTATATAACCATAAATGACAAATAAAAGAATTAACTAACCTACAATAAGCTCTTTTAATACCTCAAGATATTTGTTACCCCAGGCAATACTTGGTTCCAGAACATTTCCTTCTGCCCACTCATTCCACGACTTGATAAAAATAAGCTTTTGAGATGGTGCCTTATTACTTAAACTATCTATTGCTTTTATCATACCTTGTTTAAATAACTCCGGAGTTGAATTTTCATATACCAATCCATTGGCTCCACTTCTGGGAGTATTATCCCAATTAGGCATAATTACTGGAAATTGGTTAGTGGCTAAAGGCTTGTTTAAAATAGTATTAATATAATCGGCATATTCAATTCGCAGAGGGTTTTTATGCTTCCCATTTAGTTTTCTTTTAAATTTTTCAAGCTTACTATACTTTATGCCTAAATGTGAAACTGGTTCATGCCATGTTGAACCATCCATACCATATTTCTCGGTGTTTCTATGACCATCGATTGAAATAAAGTAAAATCCTGCTAATCCATTTTCTTCAGCTAATTCTCTCCAATAGTCTGTAAATTCTTTTGGATTGGGTATATCCCATGGATTATAAACTATAAAAAGAGGTTTGTTATCTATTTTAATATAACGACTATCCTTAAATGCAGGCAATAATGCTTCAAAATGGGCTTTATAATCTTCTTTTCCACCATACTTTTGTTCCACTAATACGCTTTTATCATTTCCATGCCAGTGCCCTGTCCATGTTTGATTTGCCCACGCCAAACAAAAAGGAAAATCGGGCTTCCCAGATTTTATCACTTCATTAAAAGGATGCTCCAGTATTCTTTTACCATTTCCAAACCAATAATGCCAATAGGCAAATCCGTGTAAACCACTTTCTTTTGCTAATTGGGCTTGGAGTTCTCTTACTTCAGGTATTCTTAAATCATAAAACCCTAAATCTGAAGGTAAAAATGGCTGGTCGTGTCCTTTATATAAAGGTTTTGCCTTGGTTACATTTGTCCATTCTGTAAATCCGGTTCCCCACCATTCATTATTCTCTGATATAGGATGAAATTGAGGTAGATAAAATGCTATTGGCTTAATATCTATATTATCGTTATTCATACTTCGTTTTATCTAAAGAGCTGTTCTTTATAGTTATTTTTTAATCTAAACTTCGTATAATTTTCCCAGGAATACCTGCTATTACACTATTCTGCGGTACATCTTTGGTAACTACACTATTAGCACCAATTACTGAATTCTTGCCAATTCGGGCACCGGGCATTATACAAGCATTTTCGCCAATCCATACATTCTCTTCAATAATAACAGAACCCTTTGAATAAAGGGGAGCTTCGATATAGCTAGTATTCATAGAACCACTGTTTAAATTTCCGTGTTGATGGTCAGTAATTAAT
This sequence comes from uncultured Saccharicrinis sp., assembly GCA_963677245.1. Lineage (GTDB taxonomy): Bacteria > Bacteroidota > Bacteroidia > Bacteroidales > Marinilabiliaceae > Saccharicrinis. The sequence continues at coordinate 5,523,678 of OY781921.1, read as the reverse complement.
ACATTACTACCTATTAAAACATTATCGTGAATTTCTATTTTATTAATAGCTCCTATATGACATCTAAAATTTATAACAACATTATTTCCAATGGTGATACTAGGTGTATAATGTACTCCTTTATATTCATCCCAAGCCTCAATACGAAGATCTGCATGCGAAAAGAAATTAGTACCTACAGTAATAAATTGTGGATGCTTTAAAAATACTGGATGATGCACTGTTGCATTAACAGCTCCATTTACATGCTTTCTGAAGTACTCTTGTGCCCCAGTATTCATTTTATCAATATGTGCCTGGTAATTGAAATGCTCCGATTCTGTTTTCTTCTTATTCTTATTTTTTAAAGCGTTATAAATAATCTTTAATCCATCTTTCCAATATTTAGGAATAAATAGTAACGTTCTGCTGAAATTAAACAGGTAAGTCAGTTTATAACTTCTCGAAGGATTAATGTAGTAGGCTTTATGAAAGGTGTTCCAGAGTACATGATCTTTACCGTAATGCTTTATTAATGAAGCAAGAGAAAAGTATTTTTTTACATATTTTTCTTTCGAAACAATCAATCGGCCAATGGAATCCTTATCACTATAAATCTTTCTTTGGTATAATTGAATCAGCTTTGGATCTGCTCCAGCATTTATAAACCATCTTCCTGCATCCAAAAAGAAGGACGTTTTGAGTGTATCCCATCTTGTAAGTACTTCTTGATTACCTACAAATGCAACCACTAATGGATTATTTATAAATGCCACTGGCTTACCTGTAAGTATATCTGCCCAGATGCACAAGTAAGCCGTTGATGTAATAGTATCAGACCATTCTTTATGATTATTACAATGTTCAAGATATTGTTGTACCTTTTCATCCCACAGTTTCTTGGGAAAAACTACATTGGATAAGAAATTTAATGCAGCCTGAAAATCTGTATACTGAAAAACTTCTTCAAATTTATTTAAAAAACTAACCTTAGTGTTTTTTTTAGCAAAACTATAAGGGTAGTTTATTACTTCCTTATTTTTTAATTTATCAAATGTGTTCGCTCGGTTCTTCTCATATTCGATGCCATGAGCAACCACAATTCCTTCCGCATTTGGATAGGTTGAGAAATGAGAAAAAATAGAATCAATTGCTTCTGGTTTTACAAAGTCATCATCTCCTAAAAGCCATACAAATTCACCAGAAGCTTCTTCCGGAACTCGCAAAAGATTTCTTGTTAACCCTATATTCTCCTCGTTAATTGCATTTTTTACAGGATATTTTTGTGCAAACTTTTTAATAACCTCCTGAGTGTTATCCGGACTTGCGTTGTCTCTGAAAACAATTTCTACCTGAGAACTATATTTTGAGTTACTTAACGCCTGATCGAGAGTTTCGAGTTGTTGCTTAAGAAAATTAGCCCTGTTATATGTTGGAATACAAATGGATAACTTAATAGACATAGGTACCTCTTAGTATTACTTTTACTGCAGCTTTAATTCGCTGTATAAATGTTATTTTTTTTGATGTATGCTTTTTACGTGCTTTTGATACATTTTCCCTTTTACGATCACATCGTAATTTAAACTCTTTTCTGGCTTCTTCTAAATCAATTGAACTTGGAAACAAGGTCTCTAATAATTTATCGATGTATTGAAAAGAAAAAGCATGTAGTTCCCTATCTTTTTCAATCCAGGGAAGTTGTTCAATTAACTTATAGTCTTCCTCTGTTACTTCCTGATCTTTCTTTGATTCATTAGATCGTTTTCCATAGCTACAGTCTTTAAAATCTTCCGGGTATAATTTTTCCAGACAGATCATTGCATCATCGAATCGCTCAGTTGGAAAGAGGTGATAAGTTCCAAAATCTAGGTTAACCAAGTCTTCGATAGGCATAGAAGGAAGACTACCTCTTATAAATTCTTCCTGAGAAACATCAAGGGGTAAGCGGCTAAATTCTGGATCATTAATTAATCTATTTAGAAAATCTGTTAACGTATATGTCTTCGTTGGAAAAGAATCATTTGTCTCTTTTATCTGTCTGCTATAAAAATAATATGATAAAAATTTCTTGACAGGATCTCTCACGAATGACATGGCTATAATATCTGTATCATCTAAAGTAGGCATACTTCCTAATCGGTATGCATGTGATGTATAACATATAAAACTATACTGTCGAATTAACCATTCAACCGCTTCTTTTGAGAAAAATTCATACGTTGTAGGTGTATATGCATTACGCAGTTTCCTACCAAAGTTTAATTTTAATATATCCCAAAACAACCAGCCTGCTGTCTTAGGAATATGAATATTAAAATATACCCTTTTTGACTTCTTCTTTTCGTTTGTACTTTTATTTATATTATCAGACATTTTATTAATTCTTAGAGATAGTTGTGTTTAACATAACGACCAAAGCTTACATAACGCTTAACAACAACATCCATTTAGTCTTAAGCCCTTTGAAAGGCACTTATTCTTTTTAATGCAGATGCTTATTTACAATATTGCTCTTAATTCGTAAGAATGGTTTTTCAATATATTTGAAACTTATAGTAGAAACTAAATAAGTTGTAATTAAAAAGAGGATAAAAATTCCTATTTCAAGAAGAGCGTTGTTATTGATAACATTTACTCCAAAAACATATCTTCCTATTTCAAAAAAAAGCAAACATATTGCACTATGATATAAATAAATACCATATGAAATTTGACCTATTTTTACCAGGTATTTATTGTTTAGAATTTTTATAGATTTTAAGTTTTTCAAACATGCCACAATAATCAGAACAGCCATACTATTCACTATAGTAAAAGAGATGGTATAATAATAATCTAACAGTGTTTGAGTATGATACCTTAACTGTATAGATATTAACTGAAATGATAATGACTTATAGCTTATATTAACTCCTAAATACCTTAATGCAAATACTACAGATAATAGGAAAACTACAATAGATAAAACAGTAAAAACAAAAGTTGAATTTTTTAATGTTATCTTATTAAGGTTAATGGTGGCTAATAGCACGCCCATAGCTAATGCATCTAATTGTGTAAGTGTATTTTCATATATAGTTAATCCTGCCCAGGCTGGGTGCATTAAATCTAAAAGAAAATGCTCCGCAACTACATATCTTAAGACAGGGCTTAAGGTAATCACCGCAATCATTAAATACTTTAACGTTTTTTTATTGAAAAAATAGGCAATAAAAGGGAAAAACAAATAAAATTGCTCTTCAACAGCTAATGACCATAAGTGATTAAAAAATTTAGAATGCGTAACTTGTGTGTCGGTCAGCACATCTCTAGGAATATTAAAATTATATGTATAGGTTGATAATAAGGCAAGATTATGTTTTAAATGTATATAAGCATTTTCAATAAATTTTAATTCATAGAATGTGGATAGAAAAAACAATAATAGTATACAACCAATTAAGTAGAAGTAATATATGGGAAATATTCTTAGAGTCCTTTTGATGTAAAATAATTTAATATACTTTGCAAAGGACAAGTTTTTTTTATCCTCTAATAAAATAGAAGCAATCAAAAAGCCCGATAATACAAAGAAGAAATTAACTCCAATCCAACCAAACTCTAATTTCAAGAATGAAAAATTCCAGTGTCTGAATATAACTAAAATAACAGCGATTGCCCTAAAGCCATCAAGAGGTTTTATATATTTCATGGTAATGTACTATTGTTGTCTACTTGGTTAGTCTATATTTGAATTCTTCATTACCTAAGTCAATATACCCTTTGGATGTGTAGTGAGTTAAATCTTCTCCCAAACTAAATGAGTCGGTATTAATTATTGCACAATTAAAAACATCACCAATTTTATCTTGTGTCTCTTGTATTGTTCTCAGATATCCGTATTTTTTTGCACCTGAATTTGCCCTTATTACATTTAATTGAATTTCTCCTCTAAAAACATCCGTAATTGAATCATGCAAAGACTTGAAATTAGTAAAATATTTTTCTGCCCTTATTTTTTTATAGCCATCCCCTTCCCATTGATTCCAGAAAATGGTGTGGTGATACGAATAAACACTATCAGGAAGTAAAATTTTTAATGTATCATAACAGCTTTTAATTGCTGTCCATCCTTCATCCTTGGACGCCACATTAAAATCATAATCATTGTCCAGAAGAAATAATGAACGTCCAATACCTCCTACTTTTATAATATATCTTTTTTCTTTTACTTGACTTGCATTATATACATAGCTTATTACAGATCCATGCTTCGATAAAAAATCAACTCCTTTATTTATAATAATATGTCCAATATGATTAACTCCAACTTCATAATTCGAAAAAGTGCCATTATACATTATCATGACACTATCTGATTTAAAAGTTTTTAAACCAATGGGTAAATCACAAGTATCTGCAATTCCAACACTATTACTCTGACCAATAAACCAATCAATAAAAACACTTTGTTTTTTTATTTCTTCTCCTGTGTGAACGCAACCCAATAAGTAGTTTGATAGAAATAGAATTGAAATTAAAATTTTTCTATTCATAGTTATTGTAATATTAATGCTTAGTTAAGTTCTAAATATTCGTCTTTTTACTCTCTCAATAAAGCTTGGCTGGTGTACTTTTTGAAAATGAGTTTTTGGAAACTGACATCTATTTTTAAAATCCAATTGCGCTTCCTGAAATTGTTCTTTGGTCGGCCAAATTTCATTAATCAGTTTGTCAAGAAACATATTTGCTTGTTGAACTAATTGATCATCATCCGATATCCATGGAAATTCTTCTAATGAATCCAAATCTTGAGAGGTAAGTTCTGTATCTTTTTGAGATACATTAGCTCTTTTGCCATAACTACAATCTTTAAAATGATTTGGAAATAGCTTTTCTAAACAAATCATCGCTTCATCAAAACGATCTGTAGGAAATAATAACAATCTGTTTTGGGCTATATCACTTGTAAGTTGTTCAAGTGGCTGTTCTTTATTAGGATATAACCATTTTAATTGAGGAACTGCAAATGCATATTCTTGTTTAAATCCTGTAGCTTTCCATTTTTCGGTTAACTCACATAATGCCATATTTTGAACAGGATGTTGTTCTCCTGCTACCCTATTTTTTAGATCGAAATAACACGAAACAGCTAGTTTTCTTGGATCTCTTACAAATGAAATGGCAATATTAGGATAGGGTAAGGTATCTTGAATACTACTTGCTCTTAAAGCATGTGATGAAAAACATGTATGAGGAAGAATTCTCATTGCATCCTTAATATGCCATGGTTCATAAGCTATATCGGCATACAATAAATTATCCTGATAGAAACGATTTGGAAAATTCTTTCTAAGAATTTCATTAATCATAGTACCAGCTGTTTTAGGGATATGCAAAAATATAAACCGCGTTTCCGGAGTATCTATATTTTTATAATGATTCATGCTTTTTAATCTTTAGATACATTTCAATTCCTTGTTCTATTGTTATTTCAGGAACCCAAGGTATAATTCTGTTATTTTCTTCAATTGGTGCAACAGCATACATGATATCTGTTGGCCTGTAATTACGTCCTCCCCAATTGATATTGGCATTAGAATTTGTAGCTAATTCAAGCTTTGATGCTAAACTTTTTATCGTATTACCTTTTCCTGTACCTAGATGATAGTTGGTTTTATAAGGTAAATCTTTATAACAAGTTAATAAATTGACAAAAAACTGGCACACATCATTAATATGTATAAAATCGAGCATTTGCTCACCTGGAGTTAGATCTGTAGAGTTGGGATTATTAAGTGTTTCAAAAATAATATCGATGATCTTTTTTTGAGAATCATTTCCTCCATATATAGAATATGGAACTACTGTTAATTGTTTAAATTTATATGCTTTACTATAGTAGTCAACCAATGCTCTTGATGCCGTTTTGGTAGCAGCATATAAATATGCAGGTTCCAACTCCACTTTATTGAATTCTGCAAATGTTCCTGTATTCACAAATAATTTAATACCGGCACCTTTTATCAGATCTAATACTTTATTGGTTAAAATAATATTGGCATCTAAAAGCTTTTGCATCGTATCGAAATTATCATTCGCATTTATATGCGCGGCCAGATGAAATAAGATGTCGGGCATCATTGATTCAATTTGCTCCCGGAGAATTTCCTGATCTGAATTTAAATCAAGTTTTAGTGTTTTATCTCCATAGATAGAGGTGCTTTTTTTTACATTTCTGGTCAGTTCTATAACTTCATGACCTTGGTTTAGTAATTCCGGAATAAGATTATGCCCCACAAAACCGGTAGAACCCGTGATGAGTATTTTCATATTAGAAAGGAGATATAAAATCTTTGAAATCAATAAAATCAGTATCCCTTTGTGATAAAACTGGTTTATTGGCAGGCCAATCAAAGTCAAATGAATCGTATTTTATCCCTTTATCGCATTCTTGATTATAACCTGTTGTTTGCATATAGGTAACCATGGTGTTGTTTTCTTTACTTAAAAAACCATGGGCTAATCCTTTGGGGATATAAATTAATTGAGGAGAATTGGCCTTTAAATCAATAGTAAAATAACGACCATATGTTTTTGAACTTTTGCGTATATCAAGAACAACATCGAGTATTGAACCTGTATTTACATAAACAAGTTTAGTATGATCAAATGGAGGAATCTGGAAATGCATCCCTCTGATGACACCCTTATGGGATACGGAGAAATAACTTTCTTTTATATCTGTATCCAGAAGATTTTCAGAAAAAAAGGATTGATTAAAAACCTTAATAAAATCTCCTCTTTGATCTGAGAATTTGTTAAGGTGTATTACTTTTAAACCTTCAATAAATGTTTCTTCAATCTGCATTACTCCCAGTCGTCTGTTAATATTCTATTTTGATGAACTCCGAGATCAATAAGGGTATTTTTAAAATTTTTAATCATCTCCGGAGGTCCTGAAATAAAGTAATCTTTATCAGTTCCATTCTCTTTAAAAATTGTGTGTATGTCAATGACTCCATTCTCGTCCTGAATGAAATATTTAATTGAATGAGAGTCATTGTTTATCTTTCTCAGTTCATCAGCATAAATATTGAATTTCTGACTTCTGAACCCCAGGTAAATTTTAGGATTTTGATATTGTTCGAATGATTCATCAGTAAATAGCGACAAAAATGGCGTTATGCCGGTTCCACCAGAAATGAATACTGTTGCGTCCTTATTGTGGGATTGTGCAAATAGTTCCCCATAAGGAAGTTTTAGCCACACTTCCTTACCTGGTTGTAAATCAGCAGCCATTTGAGTTGTAAAGTCACCCTTTATTGAAAAGGTAATCTTTAAATGTTTAGAATTGGAACCAGATTGAATTGAAAAGCATCTTGAGTCAGGCCACTGCCCAACGCCATCATAATCCTGATCAATAGCAATATGAATAAATTGGCCGGGAGTATATTTATACTGACGGCCAAGCGATATAAATTCAACAGAATAAATACCATCAATGGGATTCTCTATTGCAACAACCTTAGAGCGATATTTTTTTGCTAGCATTTCGTTGAAATAAAATCGTCAATCACTTTTTCTGAATACGCTAACATCTCTTTAGTAAGACCAGGATAAGTACCTAAGAAAAAGGTATTATTCATAATGTAGTCTGTATTATTCAAGTTATCTGCAATTCTCCAGTCTTTATTCATAAAACCAGGTTGCTTGGTCATATTACCTGCAAATAAATTTCTGGTTTCAATAAGGTTTTTATTAAGGTATGTGGTTAATTCATCTCTGGAAAATGGACACTCTTCTTGAACGGTAACGATAAATGCAAACCAAGCAGGATCTGATTTTGGTGTTGCCTCAGGAAGAATAAAATAATCGGGGTATTTAGAAAATATTTTTATCCATTCATTAAAATTTTCTTTTCGTTTAGAACAAAAATCATCTAGTTTATCCATTTGTGCAGAACCGATAGCAGCCTGTATATCTGTCATTTTAAGGTTATAACCAATCTCTGAATAAACGTATTTATGATCAAAGCCAATGGGAAGATCTCCAAACTTTTGGGTAAAGCGTTTTCCACATGTATTGTTTTCACCGCCGGCACAATAACAGTCTCTTCCCCAGTCTCTAAATGCTCGGACTAATTGAGCTAATTGAGGATCGTTGGTACAAATAGCACCTCCTTCGCCAGTTGTTATGTGATGAGCAGGATAAAAAGAGATGGTGGATAAATGAGCATAAGTACCTGTTTTCTTTTTGTTATAGCTACTACCAAAAGCATCGCAATTATCCTCAATAACCCATAAATCATACTCGTTGGCAATTTCCATAATAGCATCAATATCAAAAGGATTACCTAAAGTATGAGCTAAGAAAATACATTTTGTTTTAGGTGTAATTGCTTTTCTCAGCATTGCAACATCTATATTGTATGTTGGAATCTGAACATCAATAAAAACAGGTATCAATCCGTATTGAATGATTGGTGTTACGGTAGCCGGAAAACCTGCTGCAACCGAAATAACCTCATCTCCCGGAGATAGTTTTTTATCTCCTAACTTATCAGATGTAAGCGCTGAAAATGCAAGTAGATTTGCTGATGAACCTGAATTAGTAAGTAAAACGTGTTCTATATCTAGAAAATCAGCAATTTTTTCTGAAAATTCTTCAGAGAACCTACCTTCTGTTAACCAGAAATCTAAAGATGCTTCAACTGCATTTACAATCTCTTGTTCGTCAAAGTGCCTCCCTGCATAATTTACTCGCGTTTTACCTGCTTTAAATGTATTATCAGAAAACTTCGCTTCATAATACTCAATTGTTTTCTGTATAATCTCTTCTCTTAATTTTTGATGTTGGGTCATTATGCTTTAAAAAAATATTCGTCAATTTGATCTTCAGTAATAGTTCTCATGTCTTCTCCATTAATATAGGATTGATTCCAGGATACAATTTTTTGCAGAGCCATATGAATGTCCCATTTAGGAAACCATTTTAACCTGCTTTTAGACTTTGAACAGTCTAGCTTTAAAAAATTAGCTTCGTGGAGCTGAGGATTTTCATCAATAACGTATTTTGCTCCATTTCCCCACATACCACATAATGTTTTTGAAATCCATTCTACATTTTTAGCATCTGAATCATCAGGGCCAAAGTTCCAGGATTCGGCATATTTATCTCCTTCTTCTAATAGCTTAGACCCAAGCAATAAATAGCCGGCTAAAGGTTCCAATACATGTTGCCAAGGTCTTATTGCAAAGGGACTTCTTATTTGTAGCGTAACATTTTTAGATATTGATCTTATAAAATCAGGAATAAGTCTGTCTGAAGCCCAATCCCCTCCTCCAATCACATTCCCCGCTCTTGCACTGGCAAGAGATATTTTATGACTTGAATTATCATTAAAAAAAGAATCGCGATATGCTGATGTAATTAATTCTGAACATGCCTTGCTATTTGAATAGGGATCATGTCCTCCTAGTCTGTCATTTTCACGATATCCCCATTCCCATTCTTTGTTTTCATAGCATTTATCTGTTGTAACGTTAACGATGGCTTTTACAGAAGAGGTTTGTCTGCATACTTCTAATATATTAACAGTACCCATAACATTGGTTGAATAGGTATCAACCGGAATTTTATACGAGTCTCTTACAAGCGGTTGAGCTGCTAAATGAAAAACAATATCAGGTTTATTATCTCTTAAAACAGATAATAGGTTCGGTAGATCTCTTATGTCTCCAATATTTGAATTGATATCATTAGAAATTGAAATAGTTTCAAATAAACTTGGATTTGTAGGTGGTTCTAACGAATAACCGATAACGTTAGCACCCATTTTCGTTAAAATACAAGATAACCAAGATCCTTTAAAACCGGTATGACCTGTAATTAAAACATTCAGTCCTTTATATTTTTCACTTAGGAATTTGTAATCCATTTTGTATTTACCATTTAACCCAAGGGGCTCTTTTTTCTTCTAGTAGTCTTTCTAATTGATTTTTATCTCGTAAAGTATCCATTGGCTTCCAAAAACCTTCATGTTTATATGTGTATAAATTTTCAGCCTCAGCAATTCTTTCCAATGGTTCCTGTTCGAAAATCGTAGAATCATTATCGATATAATCCAGAATTTCAGGATTACAGACGAAGAAACCTGCATTAATCCAGTTTCCATCTCCTTTAGGTTTTTCTTTAAAAGAAACAACCTTATTATTAGAATCAACCTGAACAGATCCAAAACGACCTTCAGGTTGAACGGTCGTCATCGTTAAATGTTTACCGTGATTAATGTGAAAGTTAATTAATTTATTGATATCAATATCAGAAACACCATCTCCATAGGTTAAAAGAAATGGTTCATTGTCAATGTATGGTTTTGCCCTTTTAATACGTCCACCTGTCATTGTTTCAATACCTGTATCAATAATTGTTACCTTCCATGGTTCAGAATCATTTTTGTGATATGCTACCGATTTATTTTGCATATCAATTGTAATATCAGAATTATGAAGGAAGTAGTTGGCAAAATACTCTTTAATAATATATGATTTGTACCCTCCCAAAATTACAAACTCATTAAAACCATAAAAGGAATAACTTTTCATGATATGCCACAAAATAGGCTTATCTCCAATTTCGACCATTGGTTTGGGTTTAAGAACAGTCTCTTCACTCAATCTTGTTCCAAACCCTCCAGCAAGTATAAGTACTTTCATTTTAGTTTATTTTCCAATTAGCATTTATTGCAGAATCTGCTCCAATAGAAATATTATTGCTAATAACAAAAGACAAGGCATTGTCAATTCTACACAAAACCCTTGTGTTTTCCACTGTTCTAACAATAAAAGAAATAAAATGATTCCCTGTAGCCAAATAAAGTTCTGGAATATTGACTGTAATGCGAGTATTCTTATTTAGATTGTTAGATTGAATAAAATCAAAATCACTATTTAAAATTTCCATTACAGGTCTTTGGTCTGAATTAAAAATCACTAATCTAAATTCAACATCTTTAACCAGAATTTTAAATTCCACATCAATTTCTATCTTAAACCCAGAACCAAAAGGAATTACTGGTATTTCAGATTTTCCTTGCCCTTGAATTGAAAAATTATGTATCTCTGCTTCTCCACTTCCTACCGTTTTTCTTTCTCCTAGTGCAAATTCTTTATAATAGACTTCAATTACTTTTGATGTTAGCAAGCTATCAAAAACATTCTTACCACCTTTAAGCACTATTCCCCTTGTACAAATTCTAGCAACAGCAGGCATAGAGTGTGAAACAAAAATCACAGCTGAATTGGCAAGTAATTCGTGGATTCGATTTAAGCATTTCACCCTAAATCCAATATCTCCAACGGCTAATACTTCATCAATAATTAACACATCAGGTTCCATTTGGGCTGCTACCGCAAAGCCCAATCGTACTTTCATCCCAGAGCTATAATTTTGAACAGGTGTATCTATAAAATCCCCTATCTCTGAAAATTCAATAATCGCCTCTAACTTGGCATCAATCTCTTTTTTAGAAAAACCTAATACCGCACCATTATTGTATATGTTTTCACGACCTGTAAGAATGGGGTTAAAACCTGCTCCAAGCTCTATCAATGCCCCAATTCGTCCATGCATGGTTATTTTTCCTTCATCAGGACGTATTAAACCATTAAGTATTTTTAGCAGTGTTGATTTTCCTGCTCCATTATGCCCGATTAGTCCTAAACACTCTCCCCGGCGTAATTCAAAACTTACATCTTTTACAGCCCAGAATTCAGATGGGCGTAGTTCACTATGGTTGGTATTATTAGTAAATAAAGCAGAACTCATATCTTTAACACCATACCATAATGATTTTTTTAAATCACGGCTGAATTTCTTTGAAACGTTTTCAACTTTTACGAGTACTTCAGACATTTTTAGTTATTAGCTTTATGTTATTTTTCATTAGCTGTTTGTGCTAGTTGCCACCAGCAATTACGCACCTACACGTTCAATAATAATAGGCATGATAAAGCGATACACAATCACGGCAATTATTAAAAATACAAATGCTACTCCGAGTATACTTAATGTTGGAACCAAATAGGGAATAGCTTGAGCTGTTAATAGATTTCGAGTAGTTTCTATTAAATACGAAAATGGATTAACCTGGTTAAACATCAACAACTTACCAGACTCAGGCATTGGAAAAACCACCGGAGTGAGTAACATCAGAAATTGCATTGCCAATGGAATCATCCGCGAAATATCTCCATACATCATGCCCACTGGTAAAACAAGCATTCCAATTGAGAAACCTGTTATCATCAAACCAATTAGCATTGGAATAAACCCAAGTCCTTGCCACCCCGGATTGATTTTAAATACCAATAGTACTGCTACAATAATTGTTAACTTTAATAGAGTATTGAACAGTAAGGTGAAAAAACCATGAAATAATAATGATTCTCTGGGGAAATTTAGTTTAGCTAATATACTTTTTCCTGATTTAACACTACGCAAAGGTTGATTGACCGATTCTGTTAAGACCTGCCACATTAAGGTACCAATTAATACAAATGCAGGATAAGGAATCGGTGTTTTTTGAATAGTAACTGTTTTTGAGCTATTCAGAACAATCCATATCAATGAGTTCATTAAGGGTGGTATAAATGCCCATAAAATACCTAATAGTGATTGTCTGTATGCAGCTTTAATATCTCTTTTAGCCAGTTGTAATCCTAATTCTCTGGCTGGTTTTATATCAATCAGCAGTTCTATGAAAATTTTTCTTAAAGATAAACTATCCTGAGCCTGATATACTGTTGTTTTTGTATGCTGAGATTCGGAATTCATTTATTAGTTGTTAGCTGTTAGTTGTTAGCTGTTAGTTGTTAGGACTTAGTTTTTAACTGAGTATTTATTTTGCGAGCCATGAAGTCAGTGTTCACTTTGGATTTTTGATTGACGAATTGTGGGTTTGTTGCACTGTTAAACTGTATACATATATAATTCAACTAAACAACTGAACGATTGAACAACTCGACAGATAATAACTGTTTACTGCTTACTGTTCGCTGTCAACTGATTACTGAACACTTTAACCTTGCCCCCTTTATCCTTTATCCTTGTTCACTTTAACCTTACTGACCTTTTCCAACACAAACTCTAAAGCTTTCTCAATTCCTTCTTCAATACTTAATTCATCTGTATTGATGCTTACTTCCGCATCATCCGGTTTGTCAAAAGGAGCATCCAGTCCGGTAAAGTTTTTGATTTCACCTGCCAGTGCTTTTTTATAGAGTCCTTTGGGGTCTCGTTGCGCACAAGTGTCAAAGCTTGCATCTACAAATATTTCGATAAAATCTTCGGTACCAATTATTTCTCTCGCCATATGACGAATTTCGTTGGTTGGCGATACAAAAGCGTTTAAGGTAATAATACCACAGTTTAAAAACAGCTTATTAACCTCTGCAATACGGCGTATATTTTCCGTTCTGTCCTCATCTGTAAAACCAAGGTTTTTATTGATACCGGAACGAATATTATCTCCATCAAGTACCTGCGTAAAATACCCTTTTTCCGCCAGTTTTCTTTCCAGTCCACTGGCCAGTGTGCTTTTTCCTGAACCACTTAATCCGGTTATCCAGATCACTTTGGCATCTTGCTTTAGGTATTGTTCTTTATCGTCTCTGGTGAGATAGATATTAGTGGGATGTATGTTGTTCATCTCAATGTTTAATTGTTGAGTTGTTAATTTGTTTAACTGTTAAGATGATATTTTTATTTATTTAAAAGCATTTTGTGAAAAGCATTCACTTTATTGGATAACTCATTTATAGTCTCTCTAAACTTTAAAAGTGACTCTTCAGAGATAAAGCCAAGATCATTAGACAAAATGATTTGATTTAGTACTTCCAATAAACTCGAATAGGCAATTTCAACAAACCTTGCCTTATCTTTTGTTGAAATCCTTCCACTACCTTCGGCTATATTTGATGATATAGAAACAGACGCTCTTCGGAGTTGGTTTGTAAGCCCAAACTTTTCTGATTCAGGAAAGTTATTTGTTACTAAATATATTTCTTTTACAAGTATTCTGGATAATTGCCATATTTCTAATTTCTCAAAGTTATATTGGTAAATTTGTTTAGGAGTCATAATTTATGATTGACTTGTTGAAATTGTTCTTTTAACAACTCCGCAATTAGACAATTAAACAGTTCAACATTAAAAAAAACTTCGTTTTTTTTCACAGCTTCGCCTCCCTCAGTCCCAAATCACATGGAGTGAGTAAAACATAACTCTCTTAAATATTATCACTTAGACACAAACTAAGCCAAAAACAAATCAAATAAGTAATAACAATACTCAATTACATATTTAATCGACTAAGCAGTTCAACAACTTATCAAATCAACACATATTTATTTCCGCTCAATCATAGCATCATTTAAGTCTACAACCAAGGTATAACCAATATTCGAAATATTTAAATAAAGCTTTTTTGTCCCCTGTATAGAATTCACTATCCCGCTTATACCTTTTAAAGGGCCTGAGGTTACAGTAATTTCCTCTCCTTTTTTAATATTTGTTGCTTCCACATCGAAAGCGATCTTATTCTCAATAGTTTGCTTCATGGCATAAATTTCATGCTCGGGAATACTTAAGGCATTACCCTTGTGGGCCACATAGGCCACTACGCCATTTACTTCAAAAACAGACCGGTATTGATTGGGAGTGATGTGAACAAAGATATAGGAGCTAATAGCCGGAGTTTCCACCCATTTTTTGCGATCACTCCACTGTTTCAACTCCCTTTTTAACGGAAGGTAATTGGTTATTCCAACTTTACTTAGTCCCTCAGCGACTTTTTTTTCAGCTCTTGATTTGGTATATAAAGCATACCAGGTATGCGTTGTTGTGTCTTCTTTCAAAATGCTTCGATTTTCGAACAAGCAAATTTATAAATTTTTTGCTACTGCCATGGTAAAAAAGTGTGTTTTTCCTGCTTTTTGAACAGTTCGAAATAAGAGTTTTCTTAGTCAAGGAATTACAATTAGGTTTTGAGGTTAATGAAGTGTGGATTTGTTGAACTGTTTATTTGCAAAAGTGTCGAACTGATTATATAAAAGCAATTCAACAACTCAACGATTAAACAACAATAAGGCTTGCAATGCAGGTTGACGAAGTGCAGATTTGTTGAACCGTTTATTTGCAGAAGTGTCGAACTGATAATATCCAAAGGCAATTAAACAACTCAACGATTAAACAACTTGACAACTAGCAATGCAGATTGAAGAAGTGCAGATTTGTTGAACTGTTTATCTGCAGAAGTGTCGAACTGATTATATAAAGGCAATTAAACAACTCAACGATTAAACAACTCTACAACTAGCAATGCAGATTGACGAAGTGCAGATTTGTTGAACTGTTTATTTACAGAAGTGTCGAACTGATAATATTCAAAGGCAATTCAACAACTCAACGATTAAACAACTCGACAGCTAGCAATGCAGATTGACGAAGTGCAGATTTGTTGAACTGTTTATTTGCAAAAGTGTCGAACTGATTATATAAAAGCAATTCAACAACTCAACGATTAAACAACTCGACATGTTACAAATGACTATTTACCACCTACCGTTAACTATTGATTGCTAACTACATACTAATAACCACTCACTAACAACTTTGGATATCAGATTGGCGAATTGTAGAATTGCTAAAGTGTCGAACTGGATAGACATATAATTCAACTAAACAACTGAACGATTGTACAACTCGACATGTTACAAATGACTATTGACTGTTAACTATTGACTGCTAACTGTATACTTAAAACTACTCACTGACGACTTTGGATATGAGATTGTCGAAGTGAGGATTTGCCGAAGTATCAAACTGTATATTCTTATAATTCAACTAAACAACTGAACGATTAAACAACTCGACATGTTTCAAATAACTATTTACTGTTGACTGTATACTGTTTACTGAAGACTGCTCTCTGTTAACTGTTAACTGAAAACTCTTTTTTATACATTTGCAGCAAACAGAATCATTCATCATGAAAAATAAAGTCGTAGTGATTACCGGAGCTTCATCCGGAATAGGTTTAGCCTTGGCCAAAGAATTTGCACAGAGAGGATCTAAATTAGTATTAGCAGCCAGATCTGAAGATAAACTCAAAGAAATTGAGCAAGAGCTACAACAACATGGTTCGGATGTTATCACGGTTCCTACAGATGTGTGCAAAGAGGAAGATTGCAGGCACTTGATTGAAAAATCAGTGGCACATTACAAAGCGATTGATATTTTAATTAATAATGCAGGTTTATCTATGCGTGCTTTATTTGAAGACGTAGATTTAGCCGTTCTCAAACAATTGATGGATGTAAATTTCTGGGGAACGGTTTATTGTACTAAATATGCCTTACCTCATCTTTTAGCTTCCAAAGGTTCTGTTACAGGCATTTCTTCCATTGCTGGCTTTATAGGCCTACCGGCTCGAACAGGTTATAGTGCCAGCAAATTTGCCATGCATGGTTTTTTAGAAACCTTACGGGTTGAAAACCTAAAAAAAGGCTTACACGTATTGATTGCCGCTCCGGGCTTTACAGCTTCAAACATAAGAAAAACAGCGCTGACTAACGATGGTTCTCAGCAAGGTGAAACACCTCGTAAAGAAGATAAAATGATGAGTGCGGAAGAGGTCGCTTTTAAAGTAGCCAATGCCATCAAAAAAAGAAAAGCAACTTTAATACTGACTTTTGTGGAAGGTAAACTAACCGTATGGCTCAAAAAATGGATGCCTCGTTTATTGGAAAAAATGGCCTACAACCATATGGCAAAAGAACCAGATTCTCCGCTAAACAAGTAAATGGTAAGTATTGGCGATGTTTGGATTTTAGGATTGTCGAATTGCTTATTTGTCGAATTGAGGAGTTGAAAGTAATTACATTAATCAACTAAACGGTTTAGCAACTTACCAATTCACCAAAAGACTGATGACTGTTTACTGAAGAGCCAGGATTTTACTTTGATCGTTAGGGTATTAGGTTAATAGGTCATTAGGATTATCTTACACTGTTGACTTTTGACTGATTACTGTTCCCCCTAATAACTCTAAATTGAAGACTGTTGACTACTTACTGTTAACTGATGACTGATGACTGAAAACTAATCCAGCGGATTATCAATCATAAAAATAATAAAACCAATAACGACAAGAATAACAATGGTGGCACCGGTAATTTTATTCAGCCACCATAACCTGCGCAAGTTAATTTTTGAACGAAACATACTAATCAGCGAAGTAAGAATAAACCACCACAAAGACGCACCAGACATCACTCCTCCTATTAAAACAAAGTGATCATAGGCTCCTCCTCCCGGTTTAACTGCTCCAAATCCGGCAAAAAAGGCTAAAAATAAAAATATGGCTAAGGGGTTAGATATGGTAATTAGAAAAGTGGAAATAAAATCCTGAAATAAATTGCCTTTACCCTGCCGCTGCTTCCTAAGCTGCTTGGCCGGGTTACTATAAAAAATATTGATACCTAATAATATTAATAAAACAGCACCAAATATCTGAATATATAACATTTGCTTTTCAATAAAGCTAATGATAAAAGAGAGGCTAAATCCTGCAATAACAGCATAAGCAGTATCGCTCAACGCTGCACCTAAACCTGAAATAAATCCGGATAAGCGGCCTTTATTTAAGGTACGCTGTATACACAGCACCCCAATCGGTCCCAAAGGTACCGAAGCCGAAAAACCAACGATTATGCCATCAATATAATATTGTAATATCATCTCTTTATATTATCCTTCAATCCCACTTTTCAATCTCCTTACACCCACTATAGACATTGTATTTAAGGTAGTGAAGTTTACGGTCGAATTCAAGTTTAAGGTTCCTTATAAATTACTGATTCCCTATCATTCATATTATTATTATAAACAACTCTAATTATTTTAGGGAGAGCAAAAATAGAAGAAAAAACTACACTTAAAAATAGGCCGGCTTTAGATCCCAATTGATCTTTTATTATATTGTTTTGATTTTCAATTCATAAAGAAAACTAAAATCTCTTTACAAAGAGCTTCACACACCTTCTTTGATGAAAATTTATGATTATTTATTTGTTAATTTTAGCTAAACACTACCTTTGTTAACATTCAGTTAACATTTATATAACATTTAGCAAATATTAATAGTTTGAATACTACCTATGTTTGCGCCACTATTAAGAGTAATTAAACTAACAAATTAATGGACAATATTTATTTAATTCTGGTAGTCGTTTTGTTTGTATTGGCTATATCAGATTTGGTTGTAGGTGTAAGTAATGATGCTGTTAACTTTTTAAACTCAGCATTAGGATCTAAAGCAGCACCTTTTAAAGTTATTATGGTCATAGCGGCAGCTGGTATTTTTGTCGGAGCCACATTTTCAAGTGGTATGATGGAAGTTGCCCGAAAAGGGATTTTTAATCCTCAGTACTTTTATTTTACTGAAATCATGACCATATTTTTAGCGGTAATGATTACGGATGTATTATTGCTGGATGTATTTAATACATTTGGAATGCCTACTTCCACCACCGTATCTATTGTTTTTGAATTACTGGGTGGAGCTATAGCACTGTCTATCATCAAGCTATCTAACAACCCGGAAATTCCTTTAAGTGATTATATTAACACCGCCAAAGCGCTGGCCATTATATCCGGTATTTTATTATCCGTTGTGGTGGCTTTCTCTTCCGGAGCTATTATTCAATATTTTACCAGGCTCGTTTTTTCTTTTAATTATGAAAGTCGTCTTAAGTATTTAGGTGCCCTTTGGGGAGGAATTGCTATTACAGCAATCACTTATTTTATTTTGGTGAAAGGTGCTAAAGGGGCTTCTTTTATGAGTAGCGATGCCAAAGCCTGGGTTAAAGAAAATACGGTTCAAATTATTTTCATCAGTTTTGCCGGCTGGACCATTCTATTGCAATTGATGCGAATGATCTTTAAAACAGACATTCTGAGATTAACGGTACTGGTTGGAACTTTTGCTTTAGCTATGGCATTTGCCGGCAACGATTTAGTTAACTTTATTGGAGTACCGTTAGCCGGATTTGAATCATTTAAGATATTTCAGGCATCCGGTTCTGCTGCTGATGGTTTATTAATGGAATCCTTAGCTGGGAAAGTAAAAACAGACACCTACCTTTTAATTATTGCCGGTTTAATCATGGTTATCACTTTATGGACTTCTAAAAAAGCCCGTAATGTGGTAAAAACATCTTTAGATTTAGCCAGACAACATGAAGGTGAAGAAAGATTCGGTTCATCTTATTTATCCCGTGCCATTGTTCATGGAGTTGTAAACATGGTAAATACTGTTAATAAGGTAATTCCGGCAGGTGTTCGCACAAAAATCGAAAAGCAGTTTGACTATCAGGTATATGAAGAAAAAAGAAAGCAATTGGGAGATGAAGCTCCTGTGTTTGATATGCTTCGTGCCTCGGTAAATTTAGTTGTTGCTAGTATTCTGATATCTTTAGCAACCTCTTTTAAACTTCCTCTATCCACCACCTACGTAACCTTTATGGTAGCTATGGGTAGTTCATTAACCGACGGAGCCTGGGGTAGAGAAAGTGCTGTATATCGTGTAACCGGAGTACTATCTGTTGTGGGAGGATGGTTTTTAACTGCCATATCTGCATTTACAGTTTGTTTTATCGTAGCCAATATTATTTATTTTGGTGGTGTTTATATGGTATTCGTCCTTATCGCTATTTCTTTGTTTATTATTTACAGAACTCACATTATCAGTAAAAAAAGAAGTGCTAAAAGCATCGATACAAAAACTGCCACACTTGAAGAGGTAGATGAAAAAGCTTTAGCTAAAGCGATTTTTGATAACTGTACTTTAAATACTATATCTTGCCTGCAAGAGGTTTCTGATATATACACTGCCACATTCCCTCTTTTCCAGGAAGAAAACAGAAAAGGAATCAAACAGAATATTAAAAAGGTATCTGAGTTAAACAAAACCATTAAAGGGTATAAGGACAATATTTACAAAACAGTTAAAAAATTACAGGAATCAGAAATTGATTCTAGCTTACATTACGTACAAGTAATTGATTATTTAAGAGAAGCAGCACATGCTTTATCTTATATCGTAAAACCTTGTTATCAACATCTGGATAACAACCATACACCATTTAATGATAAACAATACGAGGATCTTAATATCTGTGTTGATGATGTAGCCAAATATATCAGCTCGGTGATTGATATTATTAAGAAAGGTGATTACAATGACTTTGAATCTGCCCGCGATAAGATGGAAAAATTCACCGGAGATTTAAAATCGCTTAGAAAAAAACAATTAAAGCGAATTAAGAAATCTTCTAAATCGAGCACACAAAATAGTATGTTGTTTTTAAACTTGTTACACGAAACCCAAAATATGATTTTGCATATTGGTAACTTGTTAAAAGCTCAGAAAGAATTTGGAAGTTACAACAACGACTAATTCATTTTAAAGAACATATTTAAAAGGAGAAATGAAATATCGTTTCTCCTTTTTTTATTCTCTTTTCAATACTGTCCCGTTAATCAGAACAATTAAATTACATGCAACTCCGCTGGAGTTGTAAATAATATCTAATTAACAGTTCTATAAATATATATCCCCGCTGGGGAGATGTTATCAACTTCAGAGAAGTTGAATATTTATAGAAAATAAATTATAAGCCCCTACCCAACAACTCCTGAGGAGTTGCACATAAACAAAGGCAAATATCAGAATAGAAAAATATTTACCAGACAACAATGTTCCCTTTTATAATTTATAGCTGTCCAGTCATTTTTTCTAATTACTCAACTATACTGTCGATATGATCAGCTAAACAGATGAACGAATCAACTAATGACTGTTTAACTGTCTACTGAAGACTGATGACTGTTTACTGCTAACTGTTCACTAAAAAGGGTTAGAATAAATCTAAATTAAATTCGAGAAGAATAAATCCATAGCAGATTTGCTATATTCATGCCGCAAATAGACAAAATAAACAAACTAATATGAAAAGTTTAAAAGGTACAAAAACAGAGCAAAACTTATTAAAAGCCTTTGCAGGTGAGTCTCAAGCACGTATGAGATATACTTACTTTGCGAAACAAGCTAAAAAAGATGGTTTGGAGCAAATCTCTGCCATTTTTATGGAAACTGCAGAACAAGAAAGAGAACACGCAAAACGTTTCTTTAAATTTTTAGAAGGTGGTATGGTTGAAATTACAGCTACTTATCCTGCAGGAGTGATTGGTTCTACTTTAGAAAACTTAAAAGCTGCTGCTGATGGAGAAAATGAGGAGTGGACGGAGCTATATCCTGAATTTGCAAAAGTAGCGGAAGAAGAAGGTTTTAAAGAAGTGGCTGTAGCTTTTAAAATGATTGCTAAAGTGGAAGCTTATCACGAAGAAAGATATCGTACTTTATACAATAATCTGGAAGCCGGTAAAATATTTGAAAAAGACGGAAAAGTAATCTGGAAGTGCAGAAACTGTGGATTCCTTCATGAATCAGCAAAAGCACCTAAAACTTGTCCTGCTTGTTTACATGATCAAAAATACTTCGAAATCAAAGAAGAAAATTATTAATTATATCATACAATATGCAGTTTCCTGGTATAATTTTATTTACCGGAAACTGCATACTGCTAACTAGATACTTTAGTTTGGCGAATTGTTTTATCGTAAAGTTGTCGAGTTGTTAACTACCTACTTGATAATAGTTTGCTAATACTATTTACTGAGAACTGTTTACTGATTACTGCCAACTGATCACTGTTCACTGATTACTGTTCACTGCTTACTGCAAACTTGTTATCTGGATCTCACTATAGTAGTCTCATTAATCCATGAACCCAAAGGATACTCATCTCCTTCTTTCAGGCCTCTGAAAAACAATGTTTCTTTATTGGGAAAATATTGAGTATAAATAGCAATCTGCTCATTGGCCTCTTCAGCACATGATGGATCAATAGACTTTGCTTTTGAAAAACTATCGGTTGCCAGCCAATAAACTGTAGAATGCTCAAACTCATCTTTCCCAAATTTTTTGCTTCCTGCTGCATATATTTTACCAATCAGTATATAAGGTTTTCCCCAATCCCCTTTCAATGCGACTGCCTCACGGGCTAGCTCTCTGGCCTCCTGTAAGTCCTGAAAATGAACAAACTCAATAGAAGCTAATTCATAACAATACATCGATTTTACAGCTTTATCATCACAGCTATTGATGGCTTCCTGATAATAAGTTTTTGACTTTTGAAAATCTTGCTTTTTAACAAATAACTTCGCCAATTGATATGCTGCTTTGTAATCAGGATTTAACGCATAATTTTTCTCTACTACCTCAACATAAAAGGGTGAATCTGTACAGGATAACTTATCCAACAAACCGACTATCCTGGAAACATTCTCTGCATTATCTTTATCTGCGCTAAATTGTTCCTGCAACATATTTTCTATGGAAGCACATTCTCCACCTCCCGATTTGACGAATAAATCTTCACAACCATTTCTAATTTTTTTAATGCGTTCGGTTTCACTCCCTGAAGCATTGGCAATTTGCACATCGAAAACGGCAGAAATTGTCATGAAATCGTTAAAAAACTGATCCTTTGAAATATCACCATGATTCATCAAACTCAATCCTGTTTTTAACCAGGTAAACAACACCACATCTTCTGACTGATCTCCTCTTAATTCAAAGGATTTAGAAAACCAGCTATAAGCATCCATCATATCCTTTTGGTTACCTCTTTTATACTTCATTAAGTCTAAAGCTTTTCTACCCAAAATCCAGCCTTCA
This sequence comes from uncultured Saccharicrinis sp., assembly GCA_963677245.1. Taxonomy (GTDB): domain Bacteria; phylum Bacteroidota; class Bacteroidia; order Bacteroidales; family Marinilabiliaceae; genus Saccharicrinis. The sequence goes on along the minus strand of OY781921.1, from coordinate 5,500,853 downwards.
GGATATTTGGGATGAGTTCCAAAGTATTTGATGCGCTGATCATAAATCATCATCATGGTATCTACAATTTCATCCTTCCTGGTTTCTGTTTTTGCTTTATTGTAATAATAGGAGTATAATTTTATTCCATCCGAGTACACTCTAATTTTGGCATCCGGACAATTATTAAACATATATCGCCATGGCTCAAGTGTGTAGTTATACATTTTCTTTTTAAGATTTAATGTATAAATAGAATACTGTTTTAAACATTCGATGCTATCGGAAGCTGAAGAATTATTGTATTCCTGCACATCGTTTTTTTTTGCATCTACCCCAATAAAAACTGCTAAAGTCAGCAGTGTTAACATATATTTCATCATTATTAAAAGATTTAAATTTAAACACGAAACAAATTCGTTCAATTAGCTTAATTATTTCAAACATTATCTAATCAACAACCTTGCCATATTTACATAAGCAACTACAATCCAAAATCATACACTTCACAAAGCTCATTAAACTATAGTACTATAGTGTACGAATTACAACGCTTTTTGTCCGAAAATGAACAGAACACGCATTCATTTATATATATTTGCATGTTACACTAAGTGAGTTTTCTGCCTGGCATGAATACTCTGTTTGAATATTTAAAGAATATCTCTGGAGATTAAAATAATATGGAATCAATCATTAGTTTTTTTTGTAGCAAAGTAGAAGAGTTTGCTGGTAATCCCCTAATATGGGAAAAAGAAGGAAATCAGTTTCAGGCGACTTCATATAAAGAAACCTACGATCAGGTAAGTCAATTAGCTGTTGGCTTAAAAGAGTTTGGTTTACACCCAGAAGATAAAGTAGCCTTACTCTCTGAGGGAAGAAATCTATGGCTTATCAGTGAGTTGGCTGTATTGAGTAATAAAGCCATAACAGTTCCTCTATCAATCAAACTGGAACCTGATAACGATCTGATTTTTCGTTTACAACATTCTGAAAGCTCTTACATATTCGTTTCCGAAAACCAATTAGCTAAAATCAGATTGGTAAAGAAACAATTGGGTAATCTTAAAAAAATAATTGTTTTCTCAACTCAGATTCCACTGGAAGAGGATGAAATGTATGTTGAAGATTTGTTTAAGATTGGAAAAGAGCAATTGACCATCAATAGCGAAGCGTATCGAGATTTGATAAAAGAAGTAGAACCTGATGATATTGCAACCATTACCTATACTTCAGGAACAACGGCTCAACCCAAGGGGATTATGCTTTCTCAGCATAACTATACAGCTAATGTTGAGCAGGCATTCAGCTATATAGATATTCCTCCTCACTATATTACTTTGGTGGTTTTACCATGGGATCATGCTTTTGCGCACACGGCAACATTGTATTCTTTTATGCGCACCGGAGCCAGCATAGCATCTGTACAAGTTGGCAAAAACCAAATGGAGACATTGAAGAATTTTGCCAATAATATTAAGGAAATTAAGCCTCACGTATTAATGAGTGTACCTGCTATGGCCAAAAACTTCAAGAAAAACATTGAAAAAAATATCCAACAAAAAGGCAATACTATTTACAAGCTTTTCCAATTTGCCTTACAACTTTCTAATTGGTATAACGGTACAGGTAACAATAAAGGAAAAGGTATTAAATGCATAGCTAAACCACTTTTAAATGCATTTGATAAAATTCTTTTCAGTAAAGTAAAAGAAGGATTCGGAGGTAATCTACAATTCTTTATCGGTGGAGGAGCTTTGCTTGATTTTGATTTACAACAATTTTTCTATGCCATTGGCATACCGATGTACCAGGGATATGGACTCAGCGAAGCCTCACCTATTATTTCGGCAAACACTCCGGTTTATCATAAATTAGGTTCATCAGGAAAAGTAGTCAATGACCTTGAGATTAAAATTTGTGATGAAGAGGGTAATGTTCTTCCTGTAGGCCAATCTGGTGAAATTGTGGTAAAAGGCGCCAACGTGATGAAAGGGTACTGGAGAAACAAAAAAGCAACAGCAGAAACCATAAAAGAAAACTGGCTATACACCGGGGATTTAGGATATCTTGACGCAGAAAATTACTTATATGTAAAAGGAAGATTTAAAAGCCTGCTCATTGGTTCTGACGGAGAAAAATATAGCCCAGAAGGTATTGAAGAAGCTATCATCGACAACTGTGACCTGATCGATCAAATTATGCTTTATAATAATCAAAATGCATATACCACTGCTATAGTTGTTCCCAACACTGAGAAAATAAAGCAGATGTTGAACTCAAATATTCAAAACGAGCAAATTATCAAAGCCATTGAAGATCAAATTAACTATTTTAAAACCGGTGGTAAATTAGAAAATATGTTCCCACAACGATGGTTACCTTCTACATTTGCCATTGCAAATGAATCTTTCTCTGAACAAAACAAACTTATTAACAGCACCATGAAAATGGTGAGAGATAAGGTAGCGGAACATTTCAAAGCAGAATTAGATGTTTGTTATTCTCCAGAAGGCAAAAAATCATCGAATAATATGAATATAGAAAACCTAACAAAATTAATTCAGACAAGCTAAGCTCTATACATTTTATAAATAAGATTGCTGTCTAGTAAATTTTAACCTCATCCAAGGATTCATTGCTCATTAAAAAAAGGACTGTTAACTAATTTCTAATAAAAAATAGAGGTATTTTGCTCTATAAATAAGATTTAATTCTATTTTTGCACTTGTATGGTATAATTTATTTAATGATGAAATACTTGATTTGATAGTATTTCGTCTTTTTTATATCATTTTGATTAACAATATGATTTGTTTTTACTATAAAATTCAAAAAAGTTTAAAAAGTAAAGGCTTTTGACTAAAAACATTTTTCTTTTATTAAACTTTTTGGCATTTTTACAAGTAATAAACCTGTTGATAAACTGATCTAAATGCATAAACACCTAAAAAAGGCCCTGCTAGCCTGCTTAGTCTTGTTCTTTTCTTTATCTGTTTCCAGTCAGTACAGAAGAAAAAGAAATCAGTTCCTTGAAGGCTTTAAGGTACAACCCAAAGCAGGTATTAATATGTTTTTTGGGGATTTAGTAACTCAGGGCAGAACTAACTATGTTTTTGGTGTGGCTGCAGAAAAAGAGGTACTCCCATTTTTAAATGTTAGACTTGATGTTGATTACGGTTCTATGAAAGGAACACAAATCAATGAAGGTTTCACTGAACCATATGCATATTTTAAAAATTCATTTATGTATTTTAATGCAGGTGCTACTTTCAGACCTTTAGATTTAGCATTTGGTCTTTTCAGACAACGTTTATTTAAACCATATGTAATTGGACAGATTGGTATGGTACAATATAGTGCCACTGAATATTGGGGTCCGGATGGACCTATCAGATCTGGTTTTCGTGAAGTTGATGATGTTTGGAGGGAAACAAGTGGTATGACACCTAACCTTTCTTTTGGTGGCGGAGTTAGTTTCTATTTTACATCCAATATTAGTTTTACTGCTGAATTTATTGCCACAGCTTTAGTTTCTGATCAATTAGACGGACACGATGTTTGGTATACAGGCTGGTTTGACTATGATGACACTGGAGATCCGAATACTTTAACAGAATATCAAACAGAAGGCAATGACTTTTTCTACATGGGAACTGTTGGACTAACCTATACATTTGACGATAGCCATTGGAAAAACTCACCCAAATATAACCGTAAAGCTTACCTAAGAACAAGAAGTTTATATAAACAGAAACGATCTAAAAAATACAAACGCCCATCTAAACGAAGCGTGAAAAGATACAGAAGAAGATAATTCCAAAAGCTCCTTAAATTTTAAGGGGCTTTTTTTTACACTACTCTTCTTTTATAAACTATTTACTCTTCCTATATGTTAGTTAATCATTATCTAGATTATACGATTGATGGATTTAAATATAACAGCTGATTTTAACCCCACAGGAGATCAACCTGAAGCCATAAAACAGTTATCAAGCGGAATTAAAGATCAAGTCCCTCACCAGACTTTATTGGGCGTTACCGGATCAGGAAAAACATTTACTATTGCTAACGTTATAGAAAAGGTTAAAAAACCCACGCTGGTTTTAAGCCATAATAAAACACTGGCCGCACAGTTGTATGGAGAATTTAAGAATTTCTTTCCGGAAAATGCTGTTGAATATTTTGTATCCTATTATGATTATTATCAACCGGAAGCATATTTACCGGTAACTGATACCTATATTGAAAAAGACCTTTCGATAAACGATGAAATTGAGAAGCTAAGACTTAGTGCCAGCTCCTCACTCCTATCAGGCCGTAAAGATATTATTGTGGTTTCTTCCGTATCCTGTTTATATGGTATTGGCAACCCGGAAGACTTCCATGCCAATGTTACCCAGCTGGAAGTAGGCCAGGATATAGGTCGAAATCAATTATTAAGACAATTGGTTGATAGTTTATATTCCAGAAACGAAATTGAATTTAACAGGGGAAATTTCAGGGTTAAAGGAGATACAGTAGAAATATTCCCTGCATATGCAGATGATGCCTACCGTATTGGATTTTGGGGCGATGAAATAGAAGAAATCACCGTATTTGATCCTGTTAATGGAACAACGCTTGCCGAGCGTGAGAGTATTTTGGTTTACCCGGCTAATTTATTCGTTACGACAAAAGAAAGAACACAATTAGCTATCCGAATGATTCAGGATGATTTACTGGATCAAACCACTTATTTGAAAGACATCGGTAAACACTCAGAAGCAAAAAGACTGGAAGAAAGAGTGAATTACGATCTTGAAATGATTAAAGAGCTAGGATATTGCCCAGGTATCGAGAATTATTCCAGGTATTTTGATGGCAGGGAAGCAGGAACAAGACCATTCTGTTTATTAGATTATTTCCCTGATGATTTTTTGATGGTCATTGACGAAAGCCATGTCACCATACCGCAAATCAGAGCCATGTATGGCGGTGACCGTTCCAGAAAAGAAACCTTGGTAGAACATGGTTTTCGTTTACCTGCAGCCATTGATAACCGCCCCCTTAAATTTGAAGAATTTGAGAATATTGTCAATCAAACTATATATGTTTCCGCCACACCAGCGGATTATGAAATCGAAAAAAGTGAAGGTGTAATTGTTGAACAGGTTATTCGCCCTACCGGATTACTTGATCCAATTATTGAAGTCAGACCCAGCCTTAATCAGATTGATAATCTTTTGGAAGAAATAAGGCAACGTATTGAAGCCAAAGAAAGAGTGCTGGTTACCACACTAACCAAGAGAATGGCTGAGGAATTAACCAATTACCTTCAAAAATTAAATATTAGTTGTGAGTATATTCACTCTGATGTAGATACGCTACTGAGGGTAGAAATTATGGAAAACCTGAGAAAAGGTGTTTTTGATGTGCTCGTAGGTGTTAACTTATTGCGGGAAGGATTAGATTTGCCGGAGGTTTCTTTAGTCGCTATTTTGGATGCAGATAAAGAAGGTTTTCTTCGCTCCGAACGATCATTGACACAAACAGCGGGTAGAGCAGCCCGTAACATTAACGGTTTGGTGATTATGTATGCAGATAAAATCACCCAGTCCATGCAAAAAACGATAGATGCCACCAATCACCGACGAGAAAAGCAGTTAAAATACAACGAAGAACATAACATTACCCCACAACAAATCAATAAAAAACAAACCGGAATATTAGGAAAGTCAACAGCAGAAGAAAAAGCTTATATAGAACCTGAAAATGTAGATATTGCTGCAGATCCAGTGGTAGGTTATATGAGTAAAGAAGGACTGGAAAAAGCTATAGAAAAAGCGAAAAAAGCCATGCAAAAAGCATCCAAAGAGCTTGATTTTATCACAGCTGCTCAATACAGGGATGAAATGTTTAAATTACAGAAATTACTAAAAGAAAAACAGTAACCGTTTTAGCCATAAAGGCCAAGCGATTACTGTTTATATCTATACTTTTAGATTATCCTCTTTTTCTGTAACAATCAAAAGAACAAGCTAACAATTATTTATTGCAAACTGTGTATTTTTTACTCAAGATTGCCGACTGATAACTGTTTACTGTACACTGCTAACTGAATCTACTTCTCCATTTCTTTATATACCAAAGCACTGGCTCCAACAATCGCAGCATCCCCACTATCCAATTCAGAAGGTAACACTTTGATTTTATCCTTAAAGATAGGCAACAAATGCTCTTCCATACTTTCTTTGGTTGGCTTAAAGATATAATCACCGGCAGCAGTAGGTCCACCAAATAAGAAAATAGCCTCAGGACTTAAGTGATGCACGGTATCTGCCAATCCCTGACCCAAATACTTTCCGGTTAGTTCAAAAACTTCTAAAGCTACCTTATCGCCACTTTCTGCAGCATCAAAAATCATTTTAGAATCCAGCTCATTAAAAGACCTGTTGACCAATAAACTATCTGTAGCATTGTATTTAGCCATCAACTCAAATGCTGTTCTCTTCATACCTGGTGCTGAACAATAAGCCTCTAAATGACCTTTAGCTCCACAACCACATAATCTTCCATCAGGAATTAATGTCGTATGACCGCACTCCCCGGCAAATCCATCATGTCCGTATACTAAATCTCCGTTTACCACAATACCACTTCCAACTCCGGTACCTAAAGTAAACATGACAAAGTTTTTCATGCCCTTAGCACCACCATAAATCATTTCACCAATTGTGGCAGCATTGGCATCATTGGTTAAGGCCAGGTAATCCAGCTCAGGAAATCTCTTTTTCAGAAGATCAACTAAAGGTACCACACCCTTAAAAGACAAGTTTGGTGCATATTCAATAGTTCCACTATAATAATTTCCGTTAGGTGCACCAACGCCAATCCCCAATACGGTTAATATTTCGCCGGTAGAATTAAGCAATTCTCTGATAGCAGCTGACAAGTCATCCATATACTTTTCAATATCTCCATGACCCGGAGTACTGATACCACCTTTAGCAATTACTTTTCCAGCTTCATCAACGATACCTATTGCGGTGTTGGTTCCGCCTATATCTACACCAACTGATACTTTTTTCATAATCAAGTTTTTGATTTTAATGTGTTATTGAATTATTATGAGCACAGGTATGCCAAAAATATAAATAAATAGAAAAACATAACACTTAAAACGAAAAAAAGGTAAGCCAACCAAACATTATCGGTTAACTCACCTTTAGGGGTAAAAAACAACTATTTTTAATTTCTTAATATTTTACTTCCATACCTCTTCCATTTCTTCCAATGTTTTACCTTTAGTTTCCGGTACCATTTTCCATACAAAAAAGGCAGACAGAATACTCATGATTCCATAAAACATATAAGTAGCTCCTCCACTAAACTCCATCATAGCCGGATAAGTGGAAGAAATAAAATAATTTGCTGACCATTGTGCTGCCACAGCAATGGCAATAGCTTTACCTCTTATTTTATTTGGGAAAATTTCACCAATTAAAACCCAACAAATAGGTCCCCAACTCATCATAAAAGAGGCTGTATATATAATAATGAACACTAAAGTTCCTATACCAATCACTTCAAAAAAGGATAACATACCGATAGCCACCATACCAATAGCCATACCGATGGAGCCGGTTATCAATAAAGGTTTACGTCCCCATTTATCGACTGTTAAAATGGCAATAACGGTAAATACCACATTTACTAATCCCATGACAATGGTTTGTAACATACTGGCATCCTTGGCTGCTCCCATACTTTCGAAAATACGTGGTGCATAATACAAGGCAACATTAATACCAACAAATTGCTGAAATACAGAAAGTAGAATACCGATAATGATCACTACTTTTCCATATGCAAATAGCGTGGATGATGATTTTTGTACGGTTCCTTTAATATCTTCAAGTATATTTTTAGCTGCACTTAATCCATTAATTCTTTCTAAAATGGACAATGCTTTTTCATCCTGACCATGCATAGCCAGATATCTTGGTGTTTCTGGTACTAATAGAAGAAATAAACCAAACAAACCTGCAGGAATAGCTTCTGACATAAACATATAACGCCATCCTGTTTCATTTATCCAATCAAGACTTTGACCTTTAGCAATACGCCAGTTTACAAAATATACAACCAGCATACCGAAAATAATGGCAAACTGGTTAAAGGAGATTAATCTTCCTCTAAGGTGCGCAGGGGCTATCTCACTAATATACATAGGACTAATCGCAGAAGCTAGTCCTACTCCAATTCCTCCAATTACCCTATAAAAATTAAACATGTAAAGCAAGCCCATTGTAGCTTTACCTGGTTCGAAGAATAGAAACTCAGGTTTACCGGATCCCAACGCCGAAATAAAAAAGAGAACTGCAGCAACAATTAATGAATTTTTTCGACCTAAACGAGAAGCTAATAACCCGGAAATGGCACCTCCAATAATACATCCTATTAAAGCACTGGAAACAGTAGCTCCATGAGCAAAGGAATTTAAATTAAGTCCGTCTATTAAAAAGGCCTGAATTGATTTTTCAGCACCAGAAATAACAGCTGTATCATAACCAAATAATAAACCACCCAGAGTTGCCACCAAGGTTAAAAGTATGATATAAGCTGTACTTTGTTTATTGTCCATATGTAGATTATTTTTTTTGATTTTAGATGGTGTTGATTTTTATGATTGTAAAAGAGAAAACCAGGACGCTGATCAATCATCCCGGTTTTCTATATTAATCTACATATACCAATTTAACATTTGCTCGTATAATTCCTGCTTACCACTAATCATAGCCGGCTCTCCTACTTCTTTACCAATTTTGTAAAGATCTTCCAGCGATAAACCGCCTGCAGCAAATTCAGCACCTTTACCCGTATTAAATGAGGCATAACGATCTGATCTCATTTTAAGGTAATCTGATTCTTGTATAATTCTGTCAGCAATAACTAAAGCTCTTGCAAAAACATCCATACCACCAATGTGAGCGATAAAAATATCTTCCAAATCAGTTGAGTTACGACGTACTTTAGCATCAAAGTTGATACCTCCGTCAATCAAACCTCCACCTTGCAATACCTCTAACATAGCAGCCGTAGTCTCTGTAATATTGGTTGGAAACTCATCTGTATCCCATCCATTTTGGTAATCACCTTTGTTTGCATCAATGGAGCCTAACATATCATTATCAGCAGCTACTCTTAATTCGTGCTCCATAGTATGTTGCGCCAAAGTAGCGTGGTTAACCTCAATATTTAATTTAAAATCTTTATCTAAACCATAATTTTTCAAGAAACCAATAACCGTATGCGCATCCTGATCATACTGGTGCTTAGTTGGTTCCATTGGTTTAGGCTCAATAAAGAAAGTACCTTTAAATCCTTGTTTACGAGCATAATCACGAGCCATTCCTAACATACGACCAAGGTTGTCCAACTCTTGTTTCATGTTCGTATTATGTAAGCTCATATAACCTTCACGTCCTCCCCAAAATACATATCCGGTACCACCTAAAGCAATAGTGGCATCAATCGCATTTTTAATCTGAACACCCGCATTAGCTACCACATTGAAATCAGGGTTAGTAGCTGCTCCGTTCATATAACGAGGGTCTGAAAATACATTCGCTGTACCCCAAAGTAATTTAACACCTGAAGCTGCTTGTTTTTCTTTAGCCACTTCAACAATCTGTGCTAATTTTTTCTCGATATCTAATACAGATCCTCCTCCTACTAAATCTGTATCATGGAAACAATAATGAGGAACACCTAATTTGGTAATAAATTCAAAGGCTGCATCCATTTTTTGTTTGGCTGCATCCATCTCGCTGGAAGCCTGATCCCACTCAAAAAACTGCGTTCCTGGACCGAATGGATCACCACCGTCACCGCAGAATGTATGCCAGTATGCAATGGCAAAGCGCAAATGCTCCTTCATGGTCTTTCCTGCAACCACACGATTCTCATCATACCATTTAAAAGCTAAAGGATTCTTAGATTCTGGTCCTTCAAACTTAATTTTGTTAATACCCTTAAAGTATTCCTTATTACCAATTAAAACATCCATTGTACTTCGTTTTAAATATTATGCACTATTTATTTTATTATTATATCTCTTACAATTTATCTATCGCAGCCTTCCATCTTTCATAGGCTTCCATGGTAGCCTCAATTTCAGAAGGATTTGGTTCAGTTGAATCCACTTTTTTAAGGCCTCCGAAGGCTTCTTCAAATGACTGATATATTCCTACACCCACTCCTGCTCCTCTGGCTGCACCCGCTGCTCCGTCAGTATTATAAAGCTCAATTGTGGCACCTGATACATTTGATACCGTATTTTTAAACAAAGGACTTAAGAACATATTCGCCTTTCCAGCCCTGATAACATCGCACTGAATGCCCATATCACTCATAATATCCATTCCATATTTAAATGAAAAAGCAATTCCTTCCTGCGCAGCACGATACATATGTGCCGGTGTGTGAATATTAAAGTTTAAGTGATTTATTTGAGAACCGTAATCCACATTCTTTAGGATACGCTCTGCGCCGTTTCCGAACGGAAGAATGGTTAAACCGTCAGATCCGATAGCTACCTTAGCTGCCATTTCGTTCATTTCTGCATAGCTAACTTCTTTCCCAACATTTTTATTCATCCATGAATTCAAAATACCTGTTCCATTGATACACAAAAGAACTCCTAAACTTGGATTTGGCATTTGGTGATTAACGTGAGCAAAAGTGTTGACCCTGGAATCATTGTCGTATACATTTTTATCTGTTACTCCATACACCACTCCGGAAGTTCCTCCTGTAGCAGCTACCTCTCCCGAATTCAATACATTTAATGAGAAAGCATTATTTGGTTGATCTCCTGCTCTGTATGTAACCTTAATACCTTTGGGTAAACCAAACTCATCTGCTATTTTATCTGTGATAGTCCCCTGATCTCCGAATGAAGTTTTTGCTTCCGGAATAAATGATTCATCTAAACCGTAATAAGACATTAATTTATCTGACAAACCATCTTTTGTAAATTCCCAAAACACACCTTCTGAAAGTCCGGACATGGTAGTTAAAGCCTCTCCTGTCAGCTTATAAGCTATATAATCTCCAGGAAGCATTATCTTATCTATTCTTTCATACAATTCAGGTTCATTTTCCTTCACCCATTTTAACTTTGATGCAGTAAAATTACCCGGAGAATTTAAAAGATTTTGAAGACACCAGTCGTGACCTAAATCGTCAAAAGCCTTATTCCCATATTCAGCAGCACGGCTATCACACCAAATAATAGATGGTCTGATAACGGAGCCTTTTTTATCAATTAATACCAATCCATGCATTTGATATGAAATACCAATAGCCTTAATTTCATCCTTTTTCACTTCTGGATGTGCTAGAGCCTTTTGGCAAGCCAACTTTAAATTTTCGAACCACAGCTCTGGTTCTTGCTCTGCCCAACCTGGCTTTAAAGCTTTGATTTCCATTTCTCTTTCGGGATATTGAGCCGAAGAAATCGTTTCACCCTTATTCACGTCAAGCACGGAAACTTTAACGGATGAACTTCCTATATCAAATCCTAATAATTGCATCGTCTATATTTTAATCTGTTCTGGTCTGTTCTGCTTGCAAATTTACATGCATTTTTGATTCAAACAAACGTTCAATCTATTTTTTTACCATTACTTTTTCTTTAGATAAGGAAATCCAAGGAATGTTCTGGCCTGTTTAAAAGAGGCAATACTCTAATTTAGAATTATTATATATAAAGATTCAGAGCATAAAAAAGCCCTGAAGTAATTTCAAGGCTCTTTTTTATAATTAAATATCTTACTACTTCTTCTTTTTTCTTTTCTTCCCTTTAGTTGCATAATCATCGTGATCATCAATCAAGGTCTTCCAATCGGCATGACTCTCTGCAGAAAAATCGATAGTATGAGAATAATCTTCCTTTTCAATTTCCAACCTTTTTATGGGTTTACCCAGAAAGCCCTCAATTTCTTTTAAAATATCCATTTCATGCTCACTACAGAACGATACAGCCAATCCTTTTTCCTTTCCTCTACCCGTACGTCCAACACGATGCACATAGTTCTCAGTCATATCCGGTAAATCATAATTTACCACATACTCTACATTAGGAATATCAATCCCCCTGGCACTTACATCTGTGGCAATTAACACTTTCACTTCTCCTTTTCGGAAAAGATCCAATACTTTTTTGCGTTCTTCCTGCTCTTTACCTCCATGTATAGACCGTGCCTGGATACCCACCCGGTTCATTGCCTTCTCCACTCTTTCGCTTCTTACCTTGGTTCTAACAAACACCAATATTTTACGACCACCGTTTTCCTTGATTAAACGTTCTAAGAAAAAACGTTTATCATCCATATTAATAAAAGTAACAGAATGATCAATATTACGCGCCACCGGATCTTTAGGAGAAACCTGAATTCTAATAGCGTTTTTTACCAGAGAATAAGCCAGCTTTTTAATGGTTTCATTTATAGTTGCCGAAAAGAACAAGGTTTGTTTCTTTTTAGGCAGATAGGTCATTAAATCCCTGATATCTTTAATAAATCCCAAATCAAGCATATGATCTGCTTCATCCAGAATTAATATCTCTGTTCTGTTTAATTTGATAAATCCTCTACTTGCTAAATCAAACATTCGTCCTGGCGTGGCAATTAATACATCGATACCTTTTTCGAGCTTAGCTATCTGAGGCCCTTCTTCCACCCCTCCAAATACACAAAATGATTTTACCTTAGTATGTTTTCCAATTGTTTCAAATACCTGATGGATTTGCATAGCCAACTCACGTGTTGGAACCATAACCAAACACTTAATACCATCACCACGTCCCTTAATTTTACGAACATGCAACTGATGAATGACTGGGATAGCAAAAGCAGCAGTTTTTCCTGTACCGGTTTGTGCAATAGCCAAAACATCTTCACCTTTTAATATGGCAGGTATCGACTTAAATTGTATATCTGTTGGACGGCGATAATCCAGTTTAGCTAAACTTGTTTTAATCTCCGATGCAATAGAATAATCCTCAAACTTCATAACCAAAAACTCTTTAACTCGGCAAAGATACTTTATAATCTAGTAAAGCAAAACCTTAATTGTATTTGTTATATTAAATGCTAACGCACTTAAGAGTGAATAAAAGCAAATCCTATAAAATTATGTTTTACATTTTATGCTACACCTGGAATTTATTTAAGTAACACACTTATTTATTAGACTTTACAACCGAATTATTAAAAAACACTAATTCGTGATATTTTTACACCAAAGGTCTTTTCTTTCAGTAATGTTCTTCGTAAATTAAATTTTGAATCCAAAAATTTATAGCGATGGAAAAGTGGGCACGAAAATTTCAATTAATCCTTAATAAACGCGATGCTTTATTAAGTCAGCTTAACGAGTTAACCAATAACACATTCTCGTACCAAAGCATTAAACACCTAACAATCAATAGCTTCAAAGATGCTAATGCGAAAATTATTTTTGCTAAACTAAACAATGCGATAAAAGAATACGAAGAAGCACTAGCAGAAAGAGATGATAAAATGTTTAGTAAATTTTTGGATAGTTTAATCCATGAAAAAGCACCAACCAAAGAAAGTAGAAACTGGTGCGCATTTAAATATTAATAGAGCTTAATTGTAAACAAGCTCTGCAGGTAAAGAAACGGTGAATTTTGTTCCTTTTCCGGGATTGCTTTCTACTTTAAGTTTTCCTTTATTAATATCCATCATTTCTTTACTTAAAATCAAACCTAAGCCCGTACCCTTTTCATTATTTGTACCTAAGGAAGAAATGGTGTTGTTAAGACAAAATAGGTTATCTAACTGATTTTCGTTCATTCCTATTCCACTATCAACGATTTCGACAATACAGGTATTTTCTTTTAGTCTGACATTAAAATTGACAACACCATTATCAGGCGTAAACTTAATGGCATTTGATAGTAGGTTCCTTAATACGGTTTCAAACATATGCTCATCTGCATAAGCATATACCTCTCCATCAATATTATAATTCACTTTTAATTTTTTGGCTGCCCATGCTTCGGATTGCTGATCAATAACCCTGCAGATTACTTTTTCCATAGGCAATTTAACTGGTCTCGGATCAAGGCTTTTACTTTGCGATTTACTCCAATCCATCAGATTGCTTAACATTTCCAATCCATTATTGGCCGTTTTATGGATGGCATACAATGATTCCAACATGCCTTCTTTATCGATATGATGAAAATCGTGTAACAAGAGTTCAGATAAAGAACTCTGCACACATAAAGGAGATCTTAAGTCATGGCCGATAATTGAGAACAATTTATCTTTTGTTGCAACAAGTTCTTCTAATTCTTTATTTTGTTGCTCAATTACATCTTTTTGCCTGTTTAGTTCTTTGGTTAATTGTTCCTGAAGCTTCCAGTTTTGAATGGCCAATTCTTTTCTTTGCGTTTCCAGAGCCAGTTTAATTTCAATTTCTCTACGTTCATTATTAACCGCATTTTGCTTTTCCACCAAACGATTTATCATTTTAGGAATACTAAACATGAAATACCCCATTAAAATGAAGTAAACACTCCTATAAAAAGCTCCTTCCGGTCCGGCAGATGCCACCTTTGATATTAATTCAGTGTCAATTTGAGGGTATCTGATAAAGTAAATCAGGTTTGAACATACAACAATAAGACCCGTGGTATATACAACCAATTTACCATTATACCTTAGTACCGAAAGCATAATTAAAACGGCATACAAAAACAAAGAAGGTGCAGTTGCTACTGCAATCGGTGTAAAAAAGTAAGAGTAATTAAAAATGTGAGCAGACAGAACGATTACATCAATAGTAGACGAAACGTATGGAATCCATTCGGGATAATCATACTTTTTTAATAAAACATTTATCCCAAAGTTATAAATAATATAAACCACCGCCAGAATAAGCGACACTGTACCACGTTCTATTTCTCCTGAAAGAAAAATATAAGCTATTAAAACTATTATGGCTGCAATTAATATCCAACGAAATCGAATTACCTGCCGCTCTCCCCATGCAGCGTCATCGTTAGAAAGAAAAGAATGGTATCTCATATAATTTTATAGGTAGTTTTTAAAGACTTAACGTTCAAAAATACGATTTTTTTTCAAAATAAAAATAATGATGTTTTAAAAGTTGTAATGGTTAACAAGGCCATATAAAAAGGCACCTAGTTTATTAAAAAAGCCGTACATTGCGCTCTTATTTTACCGTAGTTGGCATGGACAATAAACAGCAAAACGCACAGGAAAAACAAGCAAATCTTACTTTTTATAAAGATGGATATTCCATTGCATCACAAGCTATAACTAATTTTGATAGTTTAACTCCTTTATTCAAAGGAATACAAGCGCAGTATAGTGCAATCAGTCAGCTTACACAGTCGTTTGCCATGCGAACACATCAACAAAATAAACCTATTGCCTGCCAAAAAGGATGCAGCTGGTGCTGTCATCAACCGGTTTATATGACTACTCAGGAAGCCTTGTTGATATATGAATATTTACTTCAGGCAGTAAGTGATGAGCAAAGAAAAGCTTTTCAGTTTAAAGCCGAGAAGAAACTCAAAAAAACAAAAGGCTTAACAGAAGAGAAAAAACAAAAAATCGTCCATCCTTGCCCTTTTTTAGTTGATGATTCATGCTCCATCTACCCGGTTAGACCTATGGCCTGCAGAATTTATTTATCATCTGATGTGCAATCCTGTAAAAACAAATATGATCACCCGGGAGAGAAAGTCATTCCTGCTATTTTTGATTTTATATTACGAACCGGTCGTTATATGAACGAAGGATTTGTTGGCTTTTTAAAAGGTAAAGGTCGAAAAATGGAAGAATATACCATTGAAGAGTTTATGGTTAAGCTTTTTAAAGATCCGGACTTTTATAAAAAATGGCTCACTGAAGATTATTTTGGCGACGAAGAAAATAGTAAGTCTCAAAACTGAAATATATTTAAATCAAATAATTGATTGGCTCCGACCAAGGAAAACAATAATCCTAATAAGGCATAAAATATGCGCGCACCTGTTAGACCGAACCAATTAACAAATACTTTGGCTTTACGTTGCTTAAAAAAATAGTTCCAGTTAAATATTGCTGCCAACAATACCAAAACTCCAAAACCTAAAAACAATGCATTTAAAAAACTACTTTTTTCCATTTTACCACCTTTCTTTTCTTAAAAATTCACCGGAATTAGCGTAGTATTTCCAGCTTCCTGTCCGTTTACCTTTTTTAAATTGACCTTCTATTTTCGTTATCCCATTCTGATAATAATAGAACGCATCTCCCCATCTTTCTCCATCTTTAAACGCAATACGAGCCTTTACATTACCATCTGTATAAAATTCCTTATACTCACCTTCAATAATATCATCCTTAAAATCAATTTCGGCTTTAATAATATGCTCTTTATTATCGTAATAAAAAATAGCTGATCCATTTACCAATCCATCCTCATACGGCACTACTGATTGAATATTACCGGAAGTATAATAGGTTTTCCACATACCTTGCAACACTCCTTCTTCCAATTCTCCTTCATAAACCAATACACTATCCTGAACACTCTCGGGATGAGTCAAATAGTAATCTAACGAACCATTATATGCTGCAAATTCATCACCCAAATCAACTTTAAATTCCAAACTGTCAAAATCTTCAATTATTAGCTCTTCTGCCGAAAGGTTAAGTTTTTCAAGTGCTATATTTAGCATTTCACTGGTATCTTGCTTGGCAAAAACTTCGGTTCGAATTAAGTTATTATCAGGATACATCTGAACTCCAAGCAAGCCGATGTTTTGCATTAGGTCTCTGTACTTTTCCAGGTTAGCTCTTTCCTGCTTATTGGAATAATAATACAAATGTTCGTATAAACGATGCATGTTCATATAAGCCGTGATCGCAGCCTGACTGTTTAAATGTTCATCAAACTTTTTAAAAGATGAATTCCGTTCTAAAGTATTTCCGACCAAATAATTATCAATAACCTGCATGAGTAATCCGGAAGAATTACTAAATACAACATAATCTTCTACGATAGTATAATATGGTTTTTCTCTGTTACGAAAGAAGTTACCCATCATAATTTTGAAGAATCCACTTACGTTTAAAAAGTTAATTTGATAATTTTTATAATCCATCTTTTTAAACCTTACCGTAGTTCTGTTTTTAATTTTTTTGGCTATTTCATCTAACTCTGTGGAGGCTTTTTGAATATCGTTTGCTTTTATAGCGACAACAAAGTCCAGTTCTCTTGAATTATCGGAAGGGCGTAATTTGGCTAATGCAATTTCACCATCCATCCATGAAAAGACATTCTCTTTTATATTAATTCCTAAAAATGATTCCGTTAAACGAATACCACTCATGTATGTTGAATAACCAATGGCGTCGAGATTAGCATATTGTAACAAAAAGTCATCGTAGAATCCATCAAAATCACTAACATTAAAATTAGCATATAATACTGCTCCGGACGGTATTACTTTATCGGCATTTCTAGTTCCTGATTCAGCCTTTAACAATGGCAAAAACATAGAAGGAACAGAATCAAAACAACTCGAATATCCATCTAAAATTAAAGAAGTTGAACCAAAATCGCCTCCTAAATTGGCAAAACCTAAACCTTTTAAATACCTGCCATAGTCTCCTTTATTTAAAGCTTTTGTTAATCCGGGTATGTTTACATATACATTGAATTGGCGCTTTTCAAATACGGTATAAATTTCATTGTTTTTAATGGTTTGTTCACCTCCGTTTTTAAAACGATTTTGAATAGTTTTTTCCAGTAACTCATAAGATAAACTCCCCACCAGCAAATTATCAATTGTTGCCAGATGAATTGTTTTATTTAATTCTTCCACCACCACAGAATACATTCTGACACTATCTACTACATGATCCCTTACCGGTAATTTAAATGCTGAAGCAATTTTCGGAATCGGATTTAGTTTCCCATATTTCCTGATATCAACCACATATAGAAAATCACTTTTAAATCTTGAAAGTTGATGCATAGAAACTGCCACCTTCTGATCTTGTAATACAGCAGCCAACAACTTATTTTCCTGAACAGCATCATTAAATGATTTTAAGCCCTCATTAAACTCAGAAAACAATTCTCCCTGAATAATCGAATTCCAATAAGCAGAATGTGTCAATTCCACCATTAATTCGGATATATTCTCAGATTCTGTTATTATAACAGCATCATCAGGGATTAAAGCTAAAGGAGACCTTTGCGCTGTTCCTCCAAAATGGAAATAGACAAAAAAGCCGATTACCACCAGAATTATAGCGATTAACAAAACTCCAAAAAACTTAAAAATTTGCTTCATGTGTTTAAACTTTCTTTTTGTTTCCAAATGAAACTTTCCAAGTCAATCGTTCTATTCTGCGAGAAAAAATGTCTCTTGGCTCGTTTCTAGTATTATATTATTTAGTCCTATCTCTTAGTTATAGAATTTGATACAAATAGGATTCTCAACCACTTTTTGCACAGATACTTTAGATAAGAAACCGGTATCTTGATTTATTCGAAAAACGACAATATTATTTAAATCCCGATTAGCTACCAATAAAAACTGACCGCTTGGATCGATGGCAAAATTACGTGGCCATTTGATTTCATCACTTACAAATTCTTCAAATACCAATTCTTTACCGTTCACCTTAAAAACAGCAATACAATCAAACCCTCTATTGGAAGCATATAAAAACTTCCCATTAGGTGTAAAGTGAATATCTGCCGCTTTGGCAAAACCATTAAATGTATCTGGTAACAAACTTAATGTTTGTAATTCTTTTCTATAAATTCCGGTTGAATCTTTTTCAAATGTAGTGATTGAACAATCTAACTCATTTAAAACTGCTAAAAACTGTCCTTGTGGTGAAAAATCGAAATGTCTTGGGCCATAGCCCGGATTACACATTACGGAATCAACCTTAATCAATCCAGTCTCCTTCATTTCATAAACCATTAATTTATCTGAACCTAAATCTGCGGCATACAAGTTTGTACTATATGGATCTACATCAATTGAATGTGCATGTGGTTTCTCTTGCCTATCCTTGTTTGGACCCGACCCCTCATGCTTTAACGAATTTAGAAAGCTTAACTTACCATCTTCATTTATAAACGATGTAACATCACCAGAAGTATAATTCGCAGTAAAGACAAAATATTTATCATTTGATAATGAAACATAACACGGGTGAATTCCGGGAACAGTAACTGTTGAGATCAGACTGTGCTTAGCTCCGTTTTCTTTTATTTTATACGCATTAATAATATAAGAAGTCTCCTTTCCTGACTTTTGGTCACCTGTTGCAAATAAAATATTATTGTCTGCATCTATTTCTAAAAAATTGGGGTTAAGCATTGGAGCTACCAACTGAGGTTGTGACAAAGCCCCTGTAAGCGTATCTAAATAACAATACTGAACTCCCGATAAGGAATCATTATTAGAACTACCAATATACATTAATACAGAAGTATTTTTTGTATTTGTAACTTCGCATGCAATGCATAAAAAGAACAAAGTGATTATTCCCAGAAAACTCCTTTTCATATGTTTAAATTTTACTCTGTATTGCCAATTGAAACTCGCCAACTTTATACTTTCTAAAGGTGAGAATCTAAGATTATTGTAAACTAAAGGTTTTCCCATGATTCCTATCATCTTAGTTTCTCATTAAAATCGCTTAAAGATAATCAAACAAAACGCTCTATAAAGCAAAGCGTATATTGAATATTCGTACAAATGTTCATTTTCGTACAGCACATTGTCTCACCCCCGAACAACTTTCTTATTATTAAGTATTTAAAATTCTCATTCTAACTACCTATAATACTAACCTTTACATTTTATGGCACATGCATTGATTAACCCTTATCGTACTGATACTTGAAATAATAATTAAAAACATATAGTCATGAAAACTTTAAATCTTAACAACTTCAGAAAAATTACTTTAGTTACTTTATTGTTAACAGTTATTGGTTCCAGTGTATTTGCTTCCGGATTAAAAAAAATGGAGCCTATGCCAATTGCTCCAGTAGTGAGTACTAATTTCGAATATCTAATCTATTCGTTATCAATTGAAGAAGCCACAGAAGAAAGCCTTCCTGTTGAAGATTGGATGTTAAATCCAGATTTATTTTTAGATAATGAGGAAGAAGAACTTGAACTTGAAGCCTGGATGACTGATGTAGATTCTTTTTTAGATAATGAAAGTGAACCTGCTTTAGTATTAGAAGGTTGGATGATGGATCTAAATGCTTTTGAAGTAGAACAAGATGTTGCTCTTGCCCTTGAAAATTGGATGACAGATCTTAACAGCTTTATTCCAGAAAACTCAGAACCTGAATTAATGGTTGAAAACTGGATGACAGATTTAGATGCTTTTATTTGTAATGATGTTTATGCTCTTAAATAATATAGGATTCTTAAATACATATAAATATGGCAACTAAAAGTATATAGCCGTAAAACAGTAGGATTTGTTTTACGGCTTTTATTTTACAATTGATTCAATTTTTTTCCTTTGTGCGATCCAAATAAAAAGTTCTTAGGACTCCCAATAATCTGCTCTCCATAAATACCTGTGTGACCAGAAAATAAATAAGCCGTAGCACACGCAATGCCAATAAATACACCTTCATCTGCTCCAAACAGTTCAATTCCCATTAAAGTACATGCAATAGGAGTATTCGTTGCCCCGGAGAATACCGCTACAAATCCCATCCCTGCCAATAATGCCACTGGTAAAGGAATAAAAATAGAAAGTGCACTACCTAATGCTGCTCCTGTATAAAACAAGGGTGTCACTTCCCCACCTTTAAAACCTGCTCCAAGCGTAAAAGAAGTAAATAGAATTTTTAGCAGAAAATCAGAAAAGGGCAATTGATGTTCAAAAGACTCTACAATAACCGGAACTCCCAAACCTATCCAGCGAGTAGAATGCTCTCTATCTACCAAATAAAATATCCCACCAACGGCTGCTGCTAAAACTACACCACCTATAACCGGACGTAAGGGTGGGTATTTAACTATTTTCTTAAAAAAATTCCCCCAAAAATGAGTTGCATTCGAAAAAAGCATTCCTCCTAAACCAAAGCAAACACCTGCTAAAATTGCCCATAACAATTGAGGAGCCCATAAATCCGGCACAAACGGAATATGGTAATGTGTATGATGAACAGGCCACAAATGAGCGGCTTCATTGGCAAATATAGCTGCTAAAAAACTTGGAATAATAGCATCATATCTCATTCTTCCAACAATAAACACTTCAAGAGCAAAAACAGCTCCTGCCAGTGGTGTTCCAAAAACAGAAGCAAAACCGGCACTTACCCCGGTTACCAACAATATTTTACGGTCTTCGGGCTTAAGTTTAAACAACTTGGTAAACTGATCGGCAATGGCTCCTCCCATTTGTATCGCCGTTCCCTCTCTACCTGCAGAACCACCAAATAAATGGGTTACAATAGTACTTAGTAATACCAGCGGAGCCATTTTTAGCGGAATAATTTTTTTAGGGCTATGAAATTCTTCTAGTATTTGGTTGTTTCCTTTTACCACAGACTGTCCGAAATAATGATAAACCAATCCTATTACCAATCCTCCAATTGGTAATAAAGCGATGATCCATAAATGGGACTCTCTGGTAATTGTGGCCCATTCCAGTGAAATCAAAAATATCGCAGATGCGGAACCTGCCAACAAGCCTACAATTCCACACAACAAAAGCCATTTACCTAAGTAAAGAAGTGAAGGAATAAAACCCTCAGGAATATTTTGCTTTAATTTCTTTTTTAAACTCATTATTTCTCTAAATAAAAGGCTCCAACACCCGGGTACATATACTTTTCTCGTGCCACTTCCTGTGGAAACAAAAAGTACGTTACCTTACCCATAGAACACACTTTTCCCTTACTATCCTCAATTGTTGTATTGATGATCGCCATTCTTCGATTAAAACTTTCCACTTTGGCCTTTATGATTATTGTTTCACCATCAATCATTAAAGGATTCTTATATCGTACATCCAAATTTGAAGTAACGCCTGCAGTTTCACATTTAGTGTATACTGTCCAACTCGCAATTTCATCATGGATAGTTGCCTGAATGCCGCCATGAACGACATTTAAATAACCTTCGAAGTGCTTATGAGGTTCCCATTTACAAATAACTTCGTCTCCATTATCCCAGAACTCCAGCTTTAAACCAATATCATTTAAAGGAGAGCAACCAAAGCATTTATAATCATGATGCTTACTATTTACAAATGGATTAACAATTTTCTTCATAAGTTCTTTTTTTGATCGAATTGAACAGCAAATGTATAAGATTTCTCCTACAAACTAAAAATGCCGAAAAGTAGCGTTCTTTTCGGCATTTTAATATTGTATTCCAGTCCTAAAACCAGACTCAGATAGTTATTACCTTATAATTATTGTTGGCTTCCAGGTATTTCACCTCTCATACCAGCAACATCTCTATCAAATAAATAAAGATTTTTTCCATCTAATAATTTCAATCTATCGATGATAGATGAAACAGAAGCTTCCTCTTCAATTTGTTCTGTAACAAACCACTGAATCCAGTTATGAGTTGTAAAGTCTTTTTCTTCTAAACAAACACCTACAATCTCATTAATACTTTCTGTAACAAACTCTTCGTGTTTTAAAGTTTCTTCAAATACTTCCTGAACAGTACTAAAGTCTGCTGGTGGTTGAGCAACAGCCGGAATAACAGCTTTTCCACCTCTTTCATTCACATACTTCATGAACTTTAGCATGTGAATTTTTTCTTCTTCAGCCTGCGCATACATCCACTCTGAAACACCTCCAAAACCATTTGTTTCAGCCCAAGAAGCCATCGACAAATATAAATTTGAAGAATATGCCTCTCTTTCAATTTGTCTTACTAAAATTTCTTCTACTGCTTTTTTCAACATAATTCTATCTTTTTATTGTTTTTTTCAATCTCTATACTCCCCAAAATTATAACAATTCAGTTTAAAAAATACATTTTAAGCCTTGAGTAAAGTTATTTAGAATCTATCTACACAAAAGAAAATCACTCAGTTTTAACCGATCTTTTGAAAGTAAAAGGACTTAGAAGTCTTTAATTCTCAAAATTAGTTATAACTTATAGCACAGTTAAGTCTATATTTAATGATAAAAAAGATACTTGTTGCTAACCGAGGCGAAATTGCGGTGCGCATTATGCGCTCGTGTCGCGAAATGGGCATTTTATCTGTAGCTGTATTTTCTGAGGCTGATCGTACCTCCATGCATGTCAGATATGCAGATGAAGCTTATTGTATTGGTCCTTCTCCTTCTAACGAGAGTTATTTAAGAATTGATAAAATCATTGAAGTGGCATTGCAAACCAAAGCAGATGCTATACATCCTGGCTATGGATTTCTATCTGAAAATGCGGCATTTGCCACAAAAGTCGCAGAAAACGGCATTATTTTTATTGGTCCTCGTGCACGTGCTATATCAGACATGGGCGATAAAGTAACAGCCCGTAAGTTAATGAAAGCCTCAGGTGTTCCTGTTGTTCCCGGAACAAATAAAGCGATTTCAACAACTGAAGAACTACATTCTATTGCTAATGAAATTGGTTATCCTGTAATGATCAAGGCTTCTGCCGGTGGTGGTGGAAAAGGAATGCGTTTGGTTCACAAAGAATCTGATATTGAAGCCGCTTATAATATGGCTAAGTCAGAAGCTGCATCTGCTTTTGGTAACGACACTATTTATATTGAAAAATTTATTGAATCACCACATCATATTGAATTTCAGATTTTAGTTGATCAATCAGGGAATACTATTCATTTATTTGAAAGGGAATGCTCGGTGCAGCGCAGACATCAAAAAGTGGTAGAAGAAACACCTTCTCCATTGATGACTCCTGAGTTGAGAAAAAAAATGGGAGAATACGCCATCAAAGCAGCGCAATCTGTGGAATATGTTGGAGCTGGAACCATCGAATTTTTAGTAGATGATAATCACAATTTTTATTTTCTGGAAATGAATACCCGATTGCAGGTTGAACATCCCATAACGGAGAGAATTACCGGAATTGATATTGTGAAAGAACAAATACACATTGCCGACGGAAAACCTCTTTCGTATAAACAAGAAGATATTGTAATGCATGGTCATTCCATTGAATGTCGGATTTATGCTGAAGATCCTCAAAATAATTTCATGCCGAATCCCGGACTCATTAAGCACATTAGTGAGCCTTTGGGTTTAGGAGTAAGAACAGATGGCTATGTTTATAAAGGCTACGAAATTCCCATCTTTTATGATCCCATGATATCTAAACTTATCATTTGGGCTAAAACTAGGAAAGAGGCTATTGAGCGTATGAAGAGAGCGCTTTACGAATATAAAATTACAGGCGTTAAAACTTCTATTCCTTTTTTGGAGAAAATTATGGATACGCCTGATTTCAGATCTGGAAATTACAATACTTACTTTATTGAAAAAAACGCAGAAAGACTTAGAATTGATGAGCCATGTGAACTTGAATGTCAAGATATTGCCATGTTTGTAACCTATCTTGATTTTTTAAAGAAACAAGAATCCCATGTTCAGGATAACGTAACTAATAAACCCTCTCCCTGGAAGGAATTTGGTAAGAAAAGAAATATGCTAAGATTTTAAAATCAGGATTATGCCTTTAGAATTAAAAATTAAGGATAGAAAAGCTAAAGTTGAAGTTTTAAATCAAACTGGTAATATCTATCATGTTAAAATTGATGGTAAAGAATATAAATTAGATGTATTGCAGGTAGAGAGTTCTGTATATTCAGTGATATACAATGGCAAATCAATTAATTTAGAACTCATAGAAGGAGATACGGCAAACCAGTATAAAGTAAATACCAGAACCGATCATTTTAAAATTGAAGTTATTGATCCTATCATACGCTATAAATCTTCCGTGGCAGGAAAATCTCTCAAAACCGAAAATAATATAGAAGCACCAATGCCTGGGCGTATTGTCAAAATAATAGTCAGTGAAGGTGATACTATTGAAAAAGACGATACAGCCATCATTGTATCAGCCATGAAAATGGAAAGTGAATATAAAGCTCCTGTTTCAGGAACTGTTTCTAAAATACATGTATCAGAAGGAGATACAATAGATGGAGGTGCCATCCTGATTGAAATAGATTCTTCAAATCATCATTAAATTAATTTGTCCTATGCATTCATTAAACGATAAATACAAAATATATTCAGAGAAAAACGAAGCTGCAGAGTCAGGGGGTGGTCAGGATAGAATTGAAAAACAACATAAAGCAGGTAAACTAACCGCCAGAGAAAGAATTCATCTTTTTTTAGATCCGGGAACCTTTGTTGAATTAGATAAAATGGTAACACATTCATGTAAAAACTTCGGTATGGATAAGCATATTATTCCCGGAGATGGTGTGGTTACAGGGTATGGTAAAGTAGATGGTAGATTAGTCTATGTTTTTGCGCAGGACTTTACAGTTTTTGGAGGGTCCTTAAGTATCACCAATGCAAAAAAAATGGTTAAAGTACATCAACTTGCTTTAAAGATGGGTGCGCCGATAATTGGCCTAAACGATTCAGGAGGTGCGCGTATTCAAGAAGGTGTTCAAAGTTTAGCCGGGTATGGAGATATTTTTTATCTGAATGTCAAAGCTTCCGGAGTTATCCCTCAAATATCGGCTATTATGGGACCGTGTGCCGGAGGTGCTGTATATTCCCCGGCTTTAACCGACTTTATCTTTATGGTTCAGGATACCAGCTATATGTTTGTCACAGGTCCAGAGGTAATAAAAACAGTTACACACGAGGATGTGAGTAAGGAAGAATTAGGTGGAGCTTATACACAT
The DNA here is from genome assembly GCA_963677245.1 of uncultured Saccharicrinis sp. GTDB lineage: Bacteria > Bacteroidota > Bacteroidia > Bacteroidales > Marinilabiliaceae > Saccharicrinis. The sequence goes on along the minus strand of OY781921.1, from coordinate 5,474,928 downwards.
AATGCAAAAAGTGGAGTAGCTCATTTTTTAGGTAATGATGATGAGCATACCTTAATGATGATAAGAGAATTACTTAGCTTCTTACCTTCCAATAATATGGAAGAAACGCCGATTATTCCTAGTGGAGATAAAATAAACCGTGAAGATGAATCTTTGCAAGAGATAGTGCCTGCTGATCCTAACAAACCATACAATATGATGGACTTAATTTCTACTGTAGTTGATAACCATCACTTTTTAGATGTTATGCCTCAATATGCAAAAAATATAATCACTGGATTTGCCCGTTTTAATGGTAGATCAGTAGGTATTGTTGCCAATCAACCTTCATTTTTAGCAGGCGTTTTAGATATCAATTCCAGTATTAAAGCTGCCCGGTTTGTTCGTTTTTGTGATTCATTTAATATACCATTGGTCACCTTTGTTGATGTACCAGGATTTTTACCTGGAACAACTCAGGAGTTTGGTGGCATAATTAAACATGGAGCTAAATTATTATATGCTTTTGCAGAGGCTTCTGTACCAAAGATAACAGTCATCACACGAAAAGCTTATGGTGGTGCTTATGATGTAATGTCCAGTAAACATCTAATGGCTGACGTAAACCTAGCGTTTCCTACGGCAGAAATTGCCGTCATGGGTCCTGAAGGAGCTGTAAATATTATTTTTAGAAACGAACCAGAAAATGAAAGGCTAAAAAGAGTTGAAGATTACCGTGAGAATTTTGCCAATCCTTATGGTGCTGCAGAATTAGGTTATATAGATGAAGTAATCATGCCAAGAGAAACTCGTCAGAAAATAATCCAGGCCTTGGATATGACTCAAAATAAAAGTGAAACCAATCCTCCCAAAAAACATGGTAATATGCCTTTATAAAACTCTATAAACGCAAAAAGAGCAACCACAAAAAATGTGATTGCTCTTGTTTAAAGATGGGCGGCGACCTACTCTCCCACTGTTACGCAGTACCATCGGCGCTATAGGGCTTAACTTCTCTGTTCGGAATGGGAAGAGGTGGAACCCCTATGCTATAACCACCTGAATATTGTTATTAACATACTAGCTTCAATCAAAATCACAGTTCAAACCTTAGCGCCCAACTAAAAGTTTCGGGTAATTAGTACTGCTCGGCTTTGACATTACTGCCTTTACACCTACAGCCTATCAACGTCATCGTCTTTAACGTCCCTCAAGGATATCTCATCTTGAAGCAGGCTTCGTGCTTAGATGCTTTCAGCACTTATCCCTTCCACACATAGCTACCCAGCGATGCTCCTGGCGGAACAACTGGTGCACCAGCGGTATGTCCAACGCGGTCCTCTCGTACTAACGTCAGGTCTTCTCAAATATCCTACGCCCACAACAGATAGGGACCGAACTGTCTCACGACGTTCTGAACCCAGCTCGCGTGCCACTTTAATGGGCGAACAGCCCAACCCTTGGGACCTTCTCCAGCCCCAGGATGTGACGAGCCGACATCGAGGTGCCAAACCGCTCCGTCGATATGAGCTCTTGGGAGCGATCAGCCTGTTATCCCCGGAGTACCTTTTATCCTTTGAGCGATGGCCCTTCCATGCGGAACCACCGGATCACTATGTCCTACTTTCGTACCTGGTCGACTTGTCGGTCTCACAGTCAAGCTTCCTTGTGCCATTACACTCTGCGGACGGTTACCAATCGTCCTGAGGAAACCTTTGAAAGCCTCCGTTACTCTTTTGGAGGCGACCACCCCAGTCAAACTACCCACCAAACAATGTCCGAATGAATTCGTTAGACCACAGATAAGCAAAGGGTCGTATTTCAAGGGTGACTAAACTACGCCTGGCGACGCAGCATCAAAGTCTCCGACCTATCCTACACATTACTTACCCACAATCAATGTTAAGCTATAGTAAAGGTTCACGGGGTCTTTCCGTCCCGTTGCGGGTAATCGGCATCTTCACCGATACTACAATTTCACCGAGCTCATGGCCGAGACAGTGTGCACATCGTTACACCATTCGTGCAGGTCGGAACTTACCCGACAAGGAATTTCGCTACCTTAGGACCGTTATAGTTACGGCCGCCGTTTACCGGGGCTTCAATTCAATGCTTCACCGAAGTTAACATCTCCTCTTAACCTTCCGGCACCGGGCAGGTGTCAGGCCTTATACGTCTTCTTTCGAATTTGCAAAGCCATGTGTTTTTGATAAACAGTCGCATGCACCATTTCTCTGCGGCCAGCCTAAACTGGCGCCCCTTATCCCGAAGTTACGGGGCTAATTTGCCGAGTTCCTTAGCCATGAATCACTCGAGCGCCTTAGTATACTCAACCCAACTACGTGTGTCCGTTTACGGTACGGGCCGCTATACTCGCTTTTCTTGGTACCAGATGCTTTACTTCGCTTCGGCCGAAGCCTAGGCTCAACGTACATATCCGTCAGTACGTAGTAATCTCTCCGATACGTCACTTTCATTGTATAGCAGGTACAGGAATATTAACCTGTTTGCCATCCACTACCCCTTTCGGGTTCGCGTTAGGTCCCGACTAACCCTGATCCGATTAGCGTTGATCAGGAAACCTGAGTCTTTCGGCGAGGGGGTTTCTCGCCCCCTTTATCGTTACTTATGCCTACATTTGCTTTTCTAATATCTCCACAATGCATCGCCACACTGCTTCTACGTCATTAGAATGCTCCCCTACCACTTGTACTTAGTACAAATCCATAGCTTCGGTAGTATACTTATGCCCGATTATTATCCATGCTCGATCGCTCGACTAGTGAGCTGTTACGCACTCTTTAAATGAATGGCTGCTTCCAAGCCAACATCCTAGCTGTCTCTGCAATCAAACCGCGTTTGTTCAACTTAGCATACATTTGGGGACCTTAGCTGATGGTCTGGGTTCTTTCCCTTTCGGACACGGACCTTAGCACCCATGCCCTCACTCCTATTCATCATCTTACAGCATTCGGAGTTTGTCAGGAGTTGATAGGCGGTGAAGCCCTCTCGTCCAATCAGTAGCTCTACCTCTGTAAGATTAAAATAAGGCTGCACCTAAATGCATTTCGGGGAGTACGAGCTATTTCCAGGTTTGATTGGCCTTTCACCCCTACCCACAGTTCATCCAAAAACTTTTCAACGTTAACTGGTTCGGTCCTCCATTCCGTGTTACCGGAACTTCAACCTGACCATGGGTAGATCACCTGGTTTCGCGTCTAGCGCAGCTAACTTTGTCGCCCTATTCAGACTCGCTTTCGCTTCGGCTCCGTTGCTTAACAACTTAACCTTGCTAACTACGACTAACTCGTAGGCTCATTATGCAAAAGGCACGCCGTCACCCTAAAAGGGCTCCGACCGCTTGTAAGCGCACGGTTTCAGGTACTTTTTCACTCCCCTGTTCGGGGTACTTTTCACCTTTCCCTCACGGTACTGGTTCACTATCGGTCTTTCAGGAGTATTTAGCCTTACCGGATGGGCCCGGTAGATTCAGACAGGATTTCACGTGTCCCGCCCTACTCAGGATACTGCTAGATTCATAACTGTACTTGTACGTGACTTTCACACTCTTTGGCTGCTCTTTCCAAAGCATTCCAATTTGGTTATTTACTCATATTGCAGTCCTACAACCCCAGCGCTGCCTAGACAACACTGGTTTGGGCTAATCCCCGTTCGCTCGCCGCTACTAGGAGAATCACTTTTGTTTTCTTTTCCTCCGGGTACTTAGATGTTTCAGTTCCCCGGGTTTGCCTCCCCGAAGGGATAGTATATCTTCAATATACTGGGTTGCCCCATTCAGAAATCCACGGATCAATAAATATTTGCTTCTCCCCGTGGCTTATCGCAGCTTATCACGTCTTTCGTCGCCTCTGAAAGCCTAGGCATCCACCATGCGCCCTTGCTTACTTTCTTGTTGGTATAACTTTAATGCTATCGCACTAAAGTCAACCTATGATTTTGATTGTTTTGCCAATATGTCAATGTACGTTTTGTCTATATTTTAGACAATGTGAAATGCACTACTAAGAAAAAAAATGTTCTTTAATTTTATTTAAAACTCTCTCCAGAAAGGAGGTGTTCCAGCCACACCTTCCGGTACGGCTACCTTGTTACGACTTAACCCTAGTTATCAGTTTTACCCTAGGCCGCTCCTTACGGTAACAGACTTCAGGTACCCCCGACTTCCATGGTTTGACGGGCGGTGTGTACAAGGCCCGGGAACGTATTCACCGCGCCATGGCTGATGCGCGATTACTAGCGAATCCAGCTTCACGGAGTCGAGTTGCAGACTCCGATCCGAACTGAGACAGGCTTTAGAGATTAGCATCACATTGCTGTGTAGCTGCCCTTTGTACCTGCCATTGTAACACGTGTGTAGCCCTGGACGTAAGGGCCGTGCTGATTTGACGTCATCCCCACCTTCCTCACGGTTTACACCGGCAGTCTTGCTAGAGTCCCCAGCTTAACCTGATGGTAACTAACAATAGGGGTTGCGCTCGTTATGGGACTTAACCCGACACCTCACGGCACGAGCTGACGACAACCATGCAGCACCTTGTAAATAGTCCGAAGAAAAGATCATCTCTGATCTATGCAATCTACATTTAAGTCCAGGTAAGGTTCCTCGCGTATCATCGAATTAAACCACATGTTCCTCCGCTTGTGCGGGCCCCCGTCAATTCCTTTGAGTTTCATTGTTGCCAACGTACTCCCCAGGTGGATTACTTAATGCTTTCGCTCAGTCGCTGACAATGTATCGCCAACAACGAGTAATCATCGTTTACGGCGTGGACTACCAGGGTATCTAATCCTGTTCGCTCCCCACGCTTTCGTGCATCAGCGTCAATTATAGCTTAGTAAGCTGCCTTCGCAATCGGTGTTCTGTGTTATATCTATGCATTTCACCGCTACACAACACATTCCGCCTACCTCAACTAAATTCAAGACTAACAGTATCAATGGCAGTTTTACAGTTGAGCTGCAAGATTTCACCACTGACTTATTAGTCCGCCTACGCACCCTTTAAACCCAATAAATCCGGATAACGCTCGCATCCTCCGTATTACCGCGGCTGCTGGCACGGAGTTAGCCGATGCTTATTCATACGGTACCTTCAAAAAGCTTCACGAAGCTCACATTATTCCCGTATAAAAGAAGTTTACAATCCATAGAACCGTCTTCCTTCACGCGACATGGCTGGTTCAGACTTGCGTCCATTGACCAATATTCCTCACTGCTGCCTCCCGTAGGAGTCTGGTCCGTGTCTCAGTACCAGTGTGGGGGACCTTCCTCTCAGAACCCCTAGACATCGTTGCCTTGGTAAGCCGTTACCTTACCAACTAGCTAATGTCACGCATGACCATCTTTTACCGCCGAAACTTTACTTAATCATTCATGCGAATCATCAAGACTATAGGGTATTAATCCAAATTTCTCTGGGCTATCCCCTTGTAAAAGGCAGGTTTCATACGCGTTACGCACCCGTGCGCCGGTCGTCATCTGTAGCAAGCTACAATGTTACCCCTCGACTTGCATGTGTTAGGCCTGTCGCTAGCGTTCATCCTGAGCCAGGATCAAACTCTTCGTTGTATAAAAATTATTATGACTGTTTTAACAGCCTATTATTCTTTACAAGAGTTTTAACTCAAAGAATCACTCTTTCCTTTTTAGTGTGCATTTCAATATTTTCAAAGAACGATGTTAGCCTTATTACTAACTTCTTTATATCTTTTAAGCCGAAGCTTAATTTTCAATCTTTTTTTACTCCTCACCCCTTGTTGAGTGTCGCTCTAAAAGCGGATGCGAAGATAACAACTTTAATTCCTATTCTCCAAATGTTTTTTGAAAAAAATTTTAATTATTTTTTCAAGCCATTTTCTAAGCTAAAACATTTATTTTCAAGCTTTTCAAAAACTTATTTCTTACAGGAGAATAACCCTTGCGCCCTTCTTTAAAAGCGGCTGCAAAGATAAACACTTTTAAATTTAAATTCCAAATCATTTTTTGAAAAAATTTAAACTTTTTTCTCGCCTCTCAAAAACCTTTTATAAACCAGGTTTTTAATCCCTTTTGTTGTTATCAATACGTCAGTTTTTATCGCTCTTTCCTGACAACCTCTTGTCTTAAGCGGCTGCAAAGATAAATCATATTATCTCTCTTTTCCAAATCTAATTTCCAATTATTTTTTCGCAGAATGGCAAGATACAAAATACAGCATTGGTTGTCAAGTGAATAACAAGTGAAAAAATATTTTAAAAGAAATAACCTTATTTGTTCTATTGTTTTAAATACCATTTGAAATTGAAAATTATAAATGGAATAAAAACAAAATCGCATTTACTATGTATAAACAAAAGTAAATTATTATATTGCTTTATATAAAGTATGCTAAATGAGTTCAAGAACCAAAATATTATATGTAGACGATGAGTTCATCAATCTTCAATTGTTTAAAATCAATTTTAGCAAGAAATACGACGTGCTTATTGCGGAGAATGGGGATGAAGGCCTTGAATTACTAGACCAAAATCCGGATGTAAACACAGTTATAAGTGATATGAAAATGCCTTTAGTGAATGGTATTGAATTTATTAGCAAAGCTAAGATCAAGCATCCAAACCTCAACTACTACATTTTAACCGGATTCGAAATCACACCTGAAATAAAAGAAGCGTTACATAATGGTTTAATTCAAAAATACTTTAGTAAACCGTTTGACTTTCATGATATATCTTTAACATTAGATAAAGAACAGCATGTATAAGAAGTATTTATTTGCTAATTTATAGCTCTAGCAATTAAAAAGACACCACCTATATAATAACAGAAAGCCTACTTTAAATATACAGTAGGCTTTCGTTGTTTTTATGCCGAATAGATTATAGCTATGCTTTTTATTATATTTGCCCTGATGAAAAAAATAGCATTAAACGAATACTGTCCTTGTTGCGGTTATAATACATTTGTTTCTTTACAGCGTTTAGAATATGAAATCTGTCCCATTTGCCTTTGGGAAGATGATCCTCTTCAATTCAATGATATTGCTCTTGAATTTTCTGCAAACCTGGTTTCTCTGGAACAAGCTCAACTTAACTTTGAAAAATATAATGCCAGTGTAGATGATATGAAAAGATATTGCCGCAAGCCTAATAATAACGATAAACTAAATCCTGAATGGATATAAAAAAAGCGCTCCACTAAAGTGAAACGCTTATCTAATAAACTAATCTTTCATTTATTTCTTCTGCAAACCTTTTGCTGAGCGATCATCTATTGGAGGTGCTGGTGTCATCTTATATTTTCCTTCTTTCACAAGTTTCATAACTTCTTCAACGACTTTCTCCATTTGCGGATCACGCCCTTGCATTAAGATATTTGGATCGTCCCAAACTTTATAATCTGGTCTTACACCTTCTCCTTCCCAAAACCAATGCCCATCATTATCATACAATCTGGCACCTGGTACTGTAATAGATCCTCCATCAATTAAACGATGACCTGTAGCAGGTCCTACTAATATCCCCAAGGTGCGCTCTCCAACAATAGGACCGGCCTTTAGTTCCTGAAATGCCCAAGGCAAACCATCCCCACCTGAACCAGCCCAACCATTGATCAGCATGCCTAAAGGACCTGTATTTGTTTTTACCGGACTTCTATGATCTTTACCATGGCGCCAATGTAAATGACAATTCACTGGACGTTGCAATAATTCCAGAAAACGATCTGCCAGCTGTCCTCCACCATTAAAGCGTTCATCAACAATGAAACCCTTCTTATCTAATTGTCCATAAAACATCCTGACTAATTCGCGTTGTCCCTGGCTTGATGTATTAGACATATATATATACCCTAACTGACCATCAGATAACTTTTCGACCATCTTACGATTATACTCAATCCACTCCAGGTAACGAAGGTTTCTTTCCTCATGACCTTTTAAACAGTCAACAATTACCTCTTTTGCATCTTCTTCTTTTCCTGTTGATGACACCTGCAATAAAACAGTCTTGCCATCCAGTCCCTGAAATGCTGCAGCAGGATCAACATCTGTTTTTAATTTGACTCCATTAACAGATAAAATATAATCTCCTTCCTTTATTTCCACTCCAGGTTTATCAAAAGGTGATCGAACTTTAGTGTCCCAAGTGGCAGGTTTTATAATTCGTTTTATTTTATACAAACTACCATCCACTTCCCAATCAACTCCTAAAAATCCACCATCACGACTAGATCCCCTGTTCACATCGCCACCTCCGGCATAGGTATGTCCGGCACTAAGTTCAGAAACCAGGTTTAACTGAAGGTTTGTAATATCCCACCTGGTTCGTGCATCATCGACCAATTTTAAATATTGCACTTTTAAAGCATTCCAATCTACACCATGCATATTCGGATCGTAGAAAAAGTCGCGATGACGACGCCAGGTATCTATAAATATCTGTTTCCATTCTTCTTTAGGAATCCAATTCATTGTTAAGCCATTTGTTGGAATTGGATCTTTAACCTTTTGGCCGGATGCAGCTTGAATGATACCGTATTTACCACTTGATTTTACTAACATAGCTTTAGCATCGGCTGTAGGAATGGCCATACTCACATCATTCATGATCGATTTTTCTTCATGTTCCTTTAAATCGAAATAGAATAAGTTATTCTTTTTTTCCTCAGAACCCGTATTGGGTCGTTTCAGGTAAACCAATTTATCCTTAAAGGGTAAGAGTCCCAAATAATTTCCAGCTTTACAAGGTAACATCTCAACTCTTGCTTCCATGTTTGAGAAGTCTATTACTATTCCTTCCTTTTCATTCTCATCTTTCTTAGCCTTATCTTTTTCCTCTCCCTTTTTCTTATCGTCATCATTTTTATCGTCTTTTTTATCCTCCTCTTCTTTTTCTTCCTTTATATCCACACTATCATTCTTAGGCTTTAAGATTAAAGGAGTATCTGTTTTTAATGCAATGGAAGCAATTTTTGTTGTATTGGGATAAATCCAGGTACCGTCATCCAAAGATGAATAAGCGGCATTCAAACTCCTATTGGTTAGATAAAATAAGTACTTTCCATCTTCACTAAAAACAGGCGAATAATCATTATAAAAACCACTTGTTACCTGATGCGTCGCCTTATTTTCTATATCATAAATAAAAATAGCTCCCTGTGCATTTTCCTGTCCAACACTATAGGTCAACCATTTAGAATCGGACGACCAAGACAAAGGAAATCCATAACGTCCCCAATGACCTAAATTCCATTGATAATTATCTACTACAGTAGTCTCTCCGCTTTTAATATCTATAATTGAAATATTATTGGTTTCATCTACAAAAGCTATTTTTTTACTATCGGGCGACCAAAATAACTTGTATCCAAAACCTTTTCCTCTTTTTGTTAACTTTTTAGGAGGATTTTTAGATTGACTATCCTGCAACCAAATTTCATATTCTCCAGATTTATCGGACCAATAAGCAATCGTTTTTCCATCCGGCGACCAGGATGGATTCTGATCAAAAGCACCACTCGATTGGGTAAGATTTAGCACGTAACCGTCTTTAACCGGTACATTAAATAATTCGCCACGCGCCTCAAAAACAATACGCTTACCTCCCGGCGAAGCTGTGGCATTAGCAATGGATCCACTGACTTTTTTTAATCGAGGTAATTCTATAGAAAGATCACTAATTACATTTACCTGAATTTTTTCAGGTTTAACAGAAGACGTATTCATTACATAAACATCGCCTCCCATCTCATAAACTAACTCATTGTTATTTCCAGATAAGAATGAAATATCAAAATTTTTGTAATGGGTAATCTGCTCCTTAGATTTAGTTGCAGGATTGTATGACCATATATTTAAACGCATGTTTTCACCTCTATCCGAAAGAAAATAAACCTTATCCCCAACCCACGCCGGTTTGCCATCATTGGCTTCATCTGTGGTCAGTCTTTCTGTTTTCTGACTAACGAAATCATATAAGATGATATCTGAAGTTAAGCCTCCTCTATATCGTTTAAACGGATAGTTTTCGGTAATTTTAGTAATATATGCGAGTTGATTGCCTTTTGGTGAAAATGAAGCCAATTCTCCATAAGGGATTTTAAGCTTTTGAGGTAATCCTCCTTTTTTAGAAACCATAAAAAACTGATTGGTTCTACCGACACCACTTTCGCGACCTGAAGCAAACAAAAGACGCTTTCCATCCGGATGCCAATCAATCATACGATCGTAAAATGAATTATAGGTAACACGCGTTGGAATTCCTCCTGTAACCGGAACAACATAAATATCTGAATTACCATTATATCTCGCGGTATAGGCAATCTCCTTTCCATCGGGAGAAAACTTTGGCCAGGATTCTTCCCCGGGAGAGTGCGTTAATTGTATGGCTGTACCTCCTGATTTAGGAACCAACCATATATCTCCACCATACACAAAGGTGATTTGCGTTTCAGACACGTCTATATAACGCATTAATTTAGCACTGATTTGTGCTTTGACACTAAAGGGTAGCGCCAACAACACAAAAAATAGAAATAAATTCTTCATGAAATTTTAATTAGTTAGATTAGAAAGAATGACAAGACAATGACAAATGTAAAAGCTTGTTTAAAGCAATATTTATAAACAACACTTTTAAATACAGTGCTTTAATATAGGATTTTTTATTTAACCATAAAAATTGTTTACGCCCAGTCTTTTTCTTCCAACTGAAAAATTTCATGAACCGACACCTCAAAAACTTCCGCCATTTTTAATGCCAGAATAGTAGATAAATTATATTTTCCCAACTCGATGGCATTAATTGTTTGTCTGCTTACATTTAACATTTTGGCCAACTGCGCTTGCGTAATGTTTTTCTTTGCCCTTTCTACTTTAATGCTATTCTTCATTATCTGCCAGCTTTTTTGATTTAAATAAAATCCAATTAAATCGGATGATAAAAATGATGAGTATGGTAAACATATTAAAAATAAGCACCCATAAAAAAGCCATATTAAACACAAACAGGATGGCCAATATTAAAATACTATAACTGATATAAGTAGCCCATAAAAGTGATTCCAAGCGCATCTTAGCAATCAATTCATCTTCATGTTTTTCTTTTGAAAAAGCCACTAAAGATGCCCCAATTACAATTAAAATAGCAATGATTTCATCTATTATATCCTGTTCGATAACAACAAAATATTCTATATTGCCCATAAATGCATGATTGAACAATGCAAACATTTTCAGTCCAAGAAACGCGAGAGAGAATTCTAAAGTGATCCAAAGTACGCCTAATACAATTCCTGTAATGAATAATATCCAGCCCAAAGGCTTTAAACGATTCGAAAATAAATAGTTTGTTTTCATCTTTATATTTAAAAATGGTTAGATGGAACTCACATATAAATTATATCACTCTCAATTGAGTCATTTGGATAATAAAATTTACATGCTCGTTTCATAAGGATAAATTAAGTTCTTAATAATATGTAATCTTCAAACGACTAAATGTAATGTTTATTTTACATTTAGTCAATTTTTAGTTACACAAACAATTTAATTCCTTATTTCCAGCCATACTATAACGACAGTTTATCGTTATCACTTTTAAACATAAATTCTGAAAATTACGATACACTTTGCTCTCTATAAGCAGAAGGTGACATTTGGTAGGCATCTTTAAAGCAACGCGTAAAATAAGAAGGAGATGAGAAACCTACTTCATAAGCTATTTCAGCTACATTCTTATCTGTATTTCTTAATAATATCAAGGCTTCCTTTAATTTGGTACTATTCACGAATTCACTAACAGAAAGACCCGTTATTTTTTTTATCTTTCTGTACAAATGAACCCTGGACATTCCTACTTTAGCACTTAAATCTTCCACGTTTACTTTGGCATCAGATCTATCCTGCAGGATGATAGCTCGAAGTTCTGCCAGAAACTTCTTATCAATTCGATTAATACCCTTTTCTTCTCTTTTCACCATTAAAGAATCCTGGTATTTATCCTGAATTCGCCTTTGATTTTCGAGCAATTTTCTCACTCTTAATTGCAGATGCTCTTTATTAAAAGGCTTCGGTATATAACCATCAGCACCTTCCTCCAGACCTTCCATCATATGGTCCAACGAAGATTTGGCTGTTAGTAATATTAGTGGAATATGACAATATTTAATGTCATTCTTTACCTTATGAGTTAATTCCAGTCCATCCATTACAGGCATCATTACATCGCTGATAATCATGTCCGGACCTTCTTCCTCTACTTTTTTATAGCCTTCTGATCCATTTTCTGCTTCAAGAATTAAGAAGTTTCGTTCATTGAAACATGATTTGATATATTGGCGTATATCCGGTTCATCTTCTACGATAAGTAACACCGGTTTTTCCTCTTCACTCAGAAATGAATTTTCTTCGTTATGTTCTTTATCTGTTTCTATTGATATAGTGTCATTAAACTCTGAAATAACCGCTTGGTCATGCCTCATCTGGTTCTGCCCTACATCGATCATTTCATATTGATTTAAATGAGCACTCCCCAAAGGCAAGTATACCTTAAATACAGTTCCTATACCTAAAGTGCTTTCGGCCTCAATTTTACCTTTATGCAAAGCTATTAGTTCCCGTGAAAGAGTTAAACCAATTCCTGTACCCACAAAACCACCAGGATGTTCCACCTGAAAAAAACGATCAAAAATCTTATCCAGATAATCCTTTGCAATGCCTTCTCCGTTATCTTCAACTTCAATACATACTTGTTCCTGATCTTCACTGATAAGGGATACTTTAATTTTAATCGATCCTCCATTAGGTGTGAATTTAAAGGCATTGGACAAAAGATTAAACATCACTTTATCCAGTTTATCCCAATCAAACCACATCATTAATCTTGGCTGAGAAGCTTCAACATCAAGATGTATTCCCTTTTGATGGGTCATCTCATAAAAAGACTCCTTAATTCCTTTTAGAAAATTTATCAGATCATAATTACCCGCGCTAAGGGTCATCTTTTTCATCTCAATTTTTCTGAAATCCATAAGCTGATTAATCAGCCTTAATAATCGAACTGCATTGCGATGCATTACGGAAAGTTCTTGCTTTAAATGTGCATCTAGTCCTTTATTTTTAATCAGGTTATCTAAAGGACCAATTATTAATGTTAATGGTGTTCTGAACTCATGAGAAATATTCGTATAGAATCTTAACCTGGATTGGGTTGCCTCCTCCAATTGTTCCGAGATTTCTTTTAGCTCCTGGTTTTGCAGACTTATGGCTTCTTTTTGTTTTTCTAATCTATGGTTGGCCAGATTTTTATTTTTGAGCGCAATGTATAAAAGAATGATCAGCACAATTACCAGAGCAAAGAACACAAGCAACACCCATAGCATGACTTGTTGCTTTCTGAATTTCCCTCCCAACAATTCCAGCATTCCTTGCGATCTCTCAATATCATTCTGGAGAATTTCTATATTATTATACTGCAGCCTGGTAATTTTAACATTGTTTTTATCAATTACCGTTGTTGGCAATAAATTTTCTTTATTGAATGGTTTATTTCTAAGAATTCGTCCTGCAATTTCAATAGCCTGCTTTCCTCCGGTTGGATAAATTAGTGTAGCCGTAATTACACCATCTTCCACCAATTCAATACCTCCCCCAGGCCCCGGAGAACCATCAACCCCAATGATTTTAATATCTTTATCCGGACATTGTGCTTTAACAACGGCATTGGCTGCGGCGGCTAAAAAATCAGTATGCGCATAAATAGCATTTACATCCGTAAATTCTTTTAAAATAAGAGGCAGACTATCCAATACCATCTGATTATTCCAGTTAGCATACAGCCTTTTAACCAAGTGAATTCCTTTTTCTGATGCGATGGCTTCCTGAAAACCGTTCATTCTTTCCTGAGCAGGAGATGAACTTAAAGCTCCTAAGATTTCGATTACATTGCCTTTGTGATTGATCTGATCAGCAATATAAATAGCTGCTGCATTTCCAATGGCTAAATTATCGCCTCCTACATAGGCACTGTAATGAGAAGAGTTAATTTTTCGATCAATTAAAATAACCGGAATACCTTTTTTGTAAATTTCTTCGACTAAAGGTTGAATTGCTTCAGTTTCGATTGGAGCAACAATAAGCAAATCAATACCATTTTTAACTAATTGATTGATTTGTTTAATCTGGAGGTTTGCATTATCTTCCGCATATTTGACAATCAGACTCATATCATTCTCAAACATCAATTCTCTTTTCATTTCGCGTTCCATATTATCCCGCCAATCTCCACTTGAGCATTGAGAAAAGCCAATGAGAAAATGATCTTTTGCAGATACCTGAAACGAAAAAAAGAGCAGCCCCAACAGCCATATTTGAATCCACTTCATGAAATGAATGCTAATTATTTATTGACCTTAAATATACGTAAAATGCAGTAAGATTTACTTACTGCATTTAACCCGAAATATACATTAAAAAATCTATTACACATTGAAATTACTTCAAAACAAGACACTTCGTTACTTCACTTCAACTCACCAGAACAATGCTATGCCTCGTTTCAGTAAAGTCTTGTTTTATTGTAATTTCAACGTTCATAAAGAAGTTCTAATACATAATCCGGGTTTAATTCAGATATATCTACCAGATTGATTCTATTTCAACAAATTCGGTTTGTTTTACATCAATGCTCCCTAAATTTGAAAAGAAGGAAAATGAGTTAAAAGGATAATCCGGAAATAATACTTCAGTCATAACCAACTGGCCATCATCTACAAAAATTTCAATGGAAGATGTATCTAAAATAATTTTAAGCTTCATGCTTTTATTCATTACATAAGGTGCTACCGCTTTATTTAAATATCCTGTATGCTTAAATACTTTATCTACACCATTGCGATCCACAAAAAACTGTTTGGCTAAAACATCATAGCCAATTTTTAAAACCTCTTTGCTTTCGTTTTCTAATATGATTCCAAATGATGTGGCATCACCATTTTGAGAAGCTTCCATAGGTTCCAATGTTACATTAATTTCTGAGGACATAAGATTAAAATTCTTTAATTCCATCTCTTTTTGCCCTGAAAAACGAAAATCATTTATCTCAACCTTATCTTTTTTTAAGGTATCAAACTCAGCTACAGGCATAGATGTAAGTAAATAGTCTCCTTCAGCATTAATGAGTTCTAAATTTCGAGGTAATGTCATGGCACTACGCCATGTTTCAGTGGGCACTTCCTGTCCATATTGCCAGTTACTCATCCAACCTATAAATAAGCGTCGACCATCGGTTTCCGGAATATCAGACCAGGTTACACCGGCATAATTATCTTTACCGAAATCAATCCATTTAACTGAATTATGATCCGGAACAAATGTATTTCCATCAAAATCACCTACAAAATACTGTGTTGCTGATCCTCCATTGGGTCCACCTGGATTGATACTCAAAAGCATTACCCATTTTTCTTCCGAGGATGCATTCACCTTTATCTTAAATAAATCAGGGCATTCCCAAACTCCGCCATGCGCACCGTTCTCTTGTCCGAATTCACTTTCAAAACTCCATTCTTTCAGGTTTTTAGATGAATACAAATGAATACGATCCTGTACTGCTAAAATCATGATCCATTTTTGTGTATCCTGATGCCAAAAAACCTTTGGATCTCTAAAATCACGAATTCCCGGATTAGGCAACACCGGATTATGCGCGTACTTAGTCCAGGTTCTGCCTTTATCCAAACTAAAGGCTATTCCCTGATACTGATAGTCAATTTTGCCTGCCCTCTCCTTTTCTATATGATGATAAGTATAGATGGCAATAAGCGGAGGATTATCTTCTGTTCCTAATCCTGAAGTATTATTGATATCCACTACGGCACTTCCCGAAAATATATATCCCAGGCTATCCGGATATAAAGCGATAGGCAAATGCTCCCAATGAATTAAATCAGTACTCACCGCGTGCCCCCAATGCATTGGTCCCCAAACGGTACTATCCGGGAAGTACTGATAAAACAGGTGATACTCTCCCTCATAAAACACCATTCCATTGGGGTCATTCATCCAGGCTTTTTCTGGTGTAAAATGAAACTGAGGCCGGAATTTTTCCTGAACTATTTTATCCCCAGATGTTATGCTATCCTTACAACCCATTGACCACAACATGATAAAAATGGCTAATGCATTGATGATTCTATTTTTAGTTATCATTATACAGTTATTTAACTTTTTCCTTAATTAATTTCCTTATTTACAGCACAAAGGATCCATTTATTAAACTGTGACAATAGTAACAGAAAGTATGTGGGGCATAGAGCCCCACATCATTAATTCAACATTAACTTTCTCACTATTTGACTATTCGCATTTTCAACTTTAATAATATAGACGCCTTTGCTCAGGCTTTTTGTACAATCAGAGGTTATTTCATTTCCTTCTGTTTGAAGCATTTCAGAAACCCATAACTTACCCTGAATGTCATACACACTTATCTTTAAATTACCTTCTCCCAAGCCTTTTAACACAAGTGATTTTGAGCCACTAACATAAATTTCAACCTCATCTTTGATAATTTCCTTTTTTAAGGTTGTAACACATGCACTACAAGATTCCCAGCAAACTGTCTCAATGACAACATCACTAGTAACTTCAAACCAATGCACATTTGTTTGGGTACCCTCCCATGGATTGGTAAAACAAGAACCTACCCCTGTTCCTTCTGTTCCTGTATCTTCATTACGAAATTCACAGTTCCATCCAACTACGCCACCGTTTACTTCGAATCGGTAATCAATCCAGCCTTCTTTTTGAACTGTAGTTGACCAAATATTAGTTCCCGGTTCATTGGTTAAAGTTATGGCTCCACTCCATCCATTAATACCGCCTCCCATTACTACGGCATCATAAGCAGAACCTGAATATGAAGTCATATCAACAGAAATAGTAACATTATAAGGCTGCGCATGAACGAAGTAGCACATTACAGATAATACCAGTGTAAATATTAGATTTTTCATTTTGTACATTTTTTAATTTTAATTTAGATATATATAGTTGCTAGCTAACTTATATTCGTTTGTTTAACCCGGAATATGCATTAAAAAGTCTATTACATATTGAAACTGCTTCAAAACAAGTCATTTCATTAGCTTCCTTCAACTCACCATAGCAGTGCTATGCCTCGTTTCAGTAAGCTCTTGTTTTATTGCATTTTCAATATTCATTAAGAATCTTTAATACATAATCCGGGTTTAATTGATTTTGTATACAGATAAGTCTGTGACTTCAATCGTTCCTTCATCTACAAAAATTGACCAGGGATTTTTATCCATTTTGTAAATTCGGTTTGTGAAGGCTACATTATCATTTACATAGACAACACATATTGATTTTTCAATAACAACCTTAACATTAAAGACTTTGTCTTCAGGTAAAATCAAAGGTGTAAAGTTTAATTCATCCGAATAAGAACCGGTTGCATAATTAGATTCTTTATTCAGAAACAAAGCGGGCATTGACCAACGGTTAGATGATGTTAAATCAAATGCTACGGAATACACTTGCGATAAATCATCACAAGCTCCAAAAGAAAAACCGAAACTGTCTGATTGCGATGCGTCTATTGTTAGTTCAATTTTGACAGGGCTGGTATTTCTATTGAATAATGCATAGGATCTGTCACCATCATCACTCAATATATATGCACCATCTTCTACAAGTACTTCTCCTTGTTGTTTTAACAAAGCATACGGTGCTGATGTATTGAATTTTTGATCCACCGCATCAGGTATAACCGGGTATAACTTACCGCTTGGCTGTTGAACCAGCTTGTGTGAGATCAGGCTTCCAGCCCAGTCTAACTCATTATTCCCGTTTACTTCCTGACCCGTAGAACACCATCCCGATATATAACGATCGCTTCCGTTACTTGCAGTTTTTCCGGCATAAAAGAATAAGCCATCTATGGTTTCGTGATGACCTTTTTCATCTTCACACCTTTCCCATGGTCCATCCGGACTGTCTGACACTCTATAAAATGTTTTTCGGTGCTCATCCCGGTTTATCCGCGAAAATAACAGATACCACTTATCTCCTATTTTGAAGATATCCGGACATTCAAGAATTTCTGCATCTGAATTAAAATCGGTCAGCGGTGTTATCAGATTCCAGTTTTCCAGATTAGTTGAAGTATAACGTGCTAAAATACCCTTACCATCTTTTATGGTAGTGACTATCATCACATAAGCTGATCTTGTTGGATCGTAATACACACAAGGATCTCTGAAGTTATTTTTATCGTATCCATCCGGAGCCTCAAATGTAAATGAAGGAACTTTAGTAAATGTTCTCATATCTGTGGAAGTCGCCAGCATTATTTTTTCGGCCGGATATAAACTTCCATTATGACCGGTATAAAAACCAAACAATTTACCCTCTGAATTCTTGATAAAACTTCCGGTACCTAAATAAGCCTCCTGCGAACCTGCATCGCCGGTTGCAATGGCTTGCGTAAAACCACTGAAGCTGCTATAATCATTGGTTGTAGTACAATAGACAGGATGATCTGTACTGGCTCCGTTTCTCCAATCTTGTAAATAATACAGGTAAAATGTATTATCACCAGCATTGTAATAAGGCATCGGATCTCCTACATAACCACTTTGTGGTTTATAAAAAGTCAGATATGCTCCGCTTTCTACAACCGACCTGCATGTTGTTGTTGTATCTACCTCTGTTTTTTGTGGTTCATCTCCACCTCCTCCATCTTCTTTTGAACAACTTGCTCCTAAAAAAAGCACGAAATACGTAAGCAATAGTAACTGAAGTTTCATATACTCTTATTTTAGTATCAAGACTCAAGTATCAAGACTCAAGACTGATAGTTTTATCTTTCTAAAATTTAAGCGAACGGGAAATCTCCCGCCCGCATGATTGAATGTTTATTCTTTTGGATGAGCAATCACCTGATCCCAATACATAATCTGTGAATCAAAACCTGTTTCAGGGGTATGCGGCATAACCAAAATATTATTAATAACAGCTGTTCGACTCTCTGGAATTACAAAAGTTAACTCTTGCCATTCTCCCAGGTGATCTGCAGAATAATCAGCGTGTAGCCAATCTTTATTCAATTCTCCGGCTTCCTGAACTTCAAGCTGAACATCACCAGCTACATTCTTCAAAACCATAACAGTTATACTTCCATAGACAGCAGGATCTATATTTACCTGATTGGAATTCCACAACACACCACTGGTCCAAGGTTTTCCTCCGTCATCTGTTCCTGTATTTGTGCGAAGAAGTGATACACAAGAGGCTGTTGAATTAATACCATCTGTTACAGGATTACTCGTTCCATTATTCACTGAACTGGCAATTGATTCCCAAGTTGGAGATACGTCCTCACCGTTGTAAAGTACAAGATCCGGGATTGGAGCTTCGCCAAGATTAACGGTTACTTCATATGTGAATTCAGATCCTAAATAGTTTAGCGTATAGTTTACCGGATTTGTAAAATCGACCACAGAACCGACATCCGGTGTTAAGGTTGCCCCATCTGTATATTCCAAAACAGGAATTAATGAAGTAACATCTGTTCCTTCCGGCAAATACAAAACAATAGTCTTGTTTTTATCATCAATAGTACCTTCTACAGAACCAATTTTAAAACTGGTAATTTTAGCCCTGGCCACATCTACAGACACTACGTACTTTTGATACAGGTCTGAATTAGTTACAGTATAAGTCACTTCCAGCAAATTTCCATTGCTGTCAGCAAAATCCTGAGATACACCACTGGAAGGTACTATTTCTGCACCCTCAGCAATTTCTATTTCGGGCATCAATCCTCTTAAGTCCGTTCCTGATGGTACTATCACGGATATGGTTGAATTGTCCTTGTTAATGGTACCTTCCACTCCGTTCACTGTAAAAGAATGGATATCTACATCTCCTGAAAAATCCAGGCTGTCATTTTCGTCCTTTTCGCAGGAGAATAAAGCTACTGACAATAGTATCAGTATATATTTATACATCTTGTTTTTGATAAAAGTCATCATAATTAAAAACCATAATTTTGTTTATAACTTCCCTTACTATAATTTATTTGCTGAATAGGCACAGGCACATACTCATTCCTGTTTTTAGTAAATTCGGCTCCCTGATAGTAAGTATGATCATTGGCTTCTCCTAAATAGTAGGCATTCATAACCACATCGGCGATTCCCCATCTTACCAGATCAAAGAAACGACTGCCTTCCATGGCAAACTCCAGGCGACGCTCCCACCTTAATGCTTGTCGTGCATAATCCTGCGTCCAGTTACAATTCACACCATCCTCATATGTTTGTATATCCAGATTACCTGCAAAACTGATTAAGGATGTACTCACTTTTGCCCTGTTGCGCACCTGATTAATTAAAGGCAGTGCATCCTGATAGCTACCTGACTCAATTAATGCCTCAGCTCTCATTAACAATACATCTGCATATCGAATCACAATATTGTTTTTGGAGTTGGCATACCAGGGGCCGGTTTTAACATAGTAATCGCTGGCCGGATCCACGTTTTCCTTTAATGAAGAGAAATAACCGTACATTCCTGGATTACGGGATTGATTCATCTCATAATTCACATCGGTATACTTATAAGGTTTACCTGGTATGGCCACAGTATGAAATAACCTTGGGTCTACCTTATCCGATGCTTCATCATAATTTTCATCATTAAATGTATCAAACAGAGGCAAGCCATTTTGCGTTTTATAGGCATTCACCAAATTTTGACTAGGCTTATTAAAATCACCTCCCGGTGTTGGGGTAGTCAATGCATTACCCATATTTAAACGACCATAGGTGGTTCCATCGTCTTGTGAAAACTGCACAGCAAATAGTGATTCCGCTCCATTTTCATAAGTCCCTGGTAGAAAGTTATAGGCAAAATCATTTTCTAACTTGTAAGACGAAGTCATTACATACTCTGTTAAATCAATTACCTTTTGTAAATCATCCTGATCAATGGATGTCACATTATTTTTTTCATCCTGTCTGTAGGCTTTATACAAATAAACTTTGGCAAGATAAGCTGCCGCAGCAAATTTGTTAGCCCTACCAACTTCATCCTGCTGTTCAGGTAGATTTTTATAGGCATACTCAAAGTCATCAGCAATCTTTTGCCATAACTCATCACTACTCAGTGCCACATTCGATAAACCTGAGATATCTTCTGCCGACATTGTTTCATCAACAAAGGGCACTTTATTGAAAATAATTTTCTGGATAAAATGCATATGGCCTCTTAAGAACCTCATTTCTGCAGTTCTCACCACTTTTTCCGGCATTTCCTTTTCGCTTATTTTATTTAAAAGCTTCAGGGCGAAATTAGCCCGTGAAATAGCCACATAGTTTCTATACCAGAATACATCGGTATACCAGGTTTCATTGCCAATAGAAGGAGATGAAATTTCAAGAAAATGCAAAAAGTCACCATCATTTTGATCGTTTCCTCCCTTGTAAGCATCATCCGATCGTACATTCCCGTAGTTCCATAAACTCAATGGCCTGTTTATTTCATCGTTACCGATGGCAGCATATGCTGAAATCACCTCATTCTCAATTTGCGCTGCACCTGTCAGGTTATCCTCGGTAAGTGTTCCATAAGAAGGCACTTCCAAAAAGTCATCACAGGAGAACAGCTGTATTGAAAGTATTAGAAGGAGGAATATCTTATATGTTCGTTTCATGATTTCCATTTTTAGATTTTGTGTTTAAAATGATAGATTCAAACCCACGGTAAACGAAGTTGAAATTGGATAAGCTAAATGAGGGTTTTCTGGATCTAACCCGGTAAACTCTTTACTTTTAAGGGTTAATAAGTTTTGTCCGCTCACATAAAATCTGGCTTTTGATATTTTTAATTGCTCTAAAACTTTTGGAGGGATGGTATACCCCAGTTGAAGAACTCTTAATTTCAGATAAGATCCTGATTCAACGTAGTAAGAAGAAGTACGCTTTTCATTGTTTAAATCACTGTACGACAATGCTGGGATATCTGATCCGGTATTCGTTGGACTCCACGCATCTAAAACACGAACTCCTTTATTTGAACCTAACTCATCCACAGCCCAGAAGTCGGTAAACCTCTTTACAGAATTATATACCTCATTTCCATATACGCCTTGAAGGAAAGCTGTAAAGTCAAATCCTTTGTAAGCCAGGGCAATGTTTAAACCGTACTCAAAATCAGGGTGAGGATTACCTAACCAGGTTCTGTCATTTTCATCAATCACCTCATCATCATTCAGATTCTTGTACCTGATTCTTCCTAATCCTTTTCCGGTTTGCTCTACATGGTTATCCACCTCATCCTGCGATTGAAACAAACCATCAGCCACATAACCGTAATAAGAATTAATTGGTCTGCCTAAAATATTATCGGTAGTTCCATTACCTCCGTAACTGTTCACCACACTTTCCGGTAGTTTTGTAATCTTGTTTTTGTAGCTGGATAAGTTTGCCATGATATCATAGGTGAAACCACTTGTAGTTTCGTTTCTGTACCCTAAAGATATTTCAAGACCTTTATTCTCCATAGAAGCCCCATTTACCCAGTGGTCGCCACCTTCTCCAATAGCTCCCAGATACGGTGGTTTTACCAAAATATCTTCTGTATTTTTTAAATAAGCCTCAACACTTCCGTACAAGGATTGATTATAGAATCCAAAATCAATACCTACATTGGTTTGAGTGGTTGTTTCCCATTTAATTTCGTCATTTGCTCTTTGTACCAACTGGTAACCCGATGACAACAAACCTGAATTATCTCCTGAAATATCGTAGGCAGTACCTGAGTTAATACCCGCACCAGTATCACCAATATAATTAGCGAGGATAAGCGTTCTGTTGGCATAATTATCAATCTCCTGGTTACCGGTCTGCCCCCAGCCTACTCTTAACTTTAAATTGGAAATAATATTTTTTGTTCCCCCCATAAAGCCTTCCTGATCAATTCGCCAACCTGCTGAAAATGCAGGGAAAGTAGCATATCTGTTGTCTTTACCAAACCTGGAAGAACCATCACGACGTACGGTAATAGATGCTAAATATTTGTCTGCAAAACCATAATCCATTTTTCCAAAAAAGGAATTTAAAGTATATCCGGTTGCACCTCCTGTAGCATACATTTCTCCAACACCAGCAGAAGGCCACATATAATCAGGATCTTCCACCTCATAAGTTCTTCGTTCAGCAGAAAAGTTGATATCTGAATTGTCAATCATCTCTGTTCCTAATAAAAAACTGAACTTATTGCTATTAATCTTAAAATCGTAAGTAGCTGTATTGGTCCAGTTCCACTTCATTGAATGGCTTTGAATTATTTTGGATGAAGTAAGGTCAGAACCCAGTCTTCCGCCAAAGCTGTATATAAGCACCCTTTGATAATAATTAGAATAATCCACACCGAAACTACTTTTAATATGTAGGTTCTTTACCGGTTGAATATCGATATAAGTATTACCAAACAAACGCCAATAGTTATAAGGATTATCTTTATTGGCATCCAGAATTCGAGCCGGGTTATCCCTGTCGCGCATACCGGAGGTTACACTTCCCCAATCACCATCTGTTGTTTTTAACGGCATCACTGGTAAGGATAAAATAGCCAGATCAAGAACACCACCAGGTGCTTGTAATTCAGATGTATTATTAATAGTCAGGTTTTCACCAATGGTAATCACATCGCCCAACACTTTTCGTGTTGAATTAATCCTGCTGGAAAAACGTTTAAACCAGGAATCTTTTACGGTACCCTTATTATCGTAATAACCCAACGAAAAGAAAGTATTGGAGTTTTCGCTTCCATTACTGATAGACAGGTTGTAGGATTGCGCAAAACCCGGACGAGTGATGGCATTAAACCAATCGGTATCTGAAGACAACATGGTATTGGTACCATCTCTTGCATCAATGTATTTAGGCAACTTCATTCCGTTTAGGACAGGATTACCTTCGTTATTGTAGGCATAATCATACATATAACCTATTTGGTTGTTATTTGGGTCAACCCCACTATTGATCATTGCCTGCCATTGTGCCTGTCCAAACTGCTCTGCGTTTAGCATGTCAATTACTTCCCCATATTGAGAAAAGGTTTGAAAAGTGTCGAAGTTAACGCGTGTTTTTCCTTCTTTTCCTTGCTTGGTAGTGATGATAATAACACCATTACCAGCTCTTGAACCATATATACTGGCTGCAGAAGCATCTCTCAGCACCTGAATACTTTCAATATCTGCCGGGTTTAATTCGTGCATTCCTCCTTTGGTAGGCACACCATCAATAACATACAAAGGATCATTATTATTTAATGTACCAATACCCCTGATCCGAACAGTTGAAGCTCCACTGGGACTACCATCGGAGCTAATACTTACCCCTGGTATTCTTCCCTGCATGGCTTTAATAGGGTTGTTTTCCCCCTGCTTCATTATTTCGTCTACTTCCACTACCGAAACAGCCCCTGTTAAATCCGCTTTACGTTGCGACTGATAGCCCACAACAACCACCTGATCCAAATCAACGGCATCAGGCATTAAAGACACATTGATTCTGCTTTGATTATTCACTGCGATTTCCTGAGTTTTCATTCCTATAAAACTGAATCTTAATATTTGATCAGTCTTTACAATTATCGAAAACTTACCATCTATATCTGTAATCGTCCCGGTATTGGTGTTTTTAATCTGTACACTCACTCCCGGAATCGGATCTCCTAAATGATCCGTCACTGTTCCCTCTACGCTTAAGCCTTCCTGAGCCATAACATTAAAGGATATTATACAAAGCAATGTCATAAACACTAACCTTGACAATGCTTTATGGTAGATTACCATTTTCATCTCATTAAAATTTAAATTTTCATTTGTATGCGATGGAACTCCCTTATCATGCTCCACTGCTATTGGAAGAACAATTTTCTTAGGTCGTTTCATAATCATTAAATTATTGAGTTAGCTTGAATTATTTCATTAATCTCGTTCATATCATAAGCAGGTGTGGCACCAGCTTTAGATGCTACAAATGCACCTGTTGCACAAGCAAAGGACAAGGCCTCCTCATAAGATTTTTTCTGAATAATAGAAGCTACCAAACCAGCTAAAAAGGCATCTCCTGCACCCACAGAGTCAATCATATTGATTTTAAAACCGCTATGTGTATAAAGTTTTCCATCACAAAATAAAGAAGCACCTTTATCTCCTTTGGTTACACATATTAGTTGTGCATTAAACTTGTCAGCAAGGCGGTTTAAAAGCTCTTTTTCATCCTCTGTATCCAACTGAAACCATTCTGCAAATACTTTCAGTTCATCATCGTTTACCTTTATCACATCACTTTTTTCAAGTAATGGCTCTACAAGCTCTCTGCTATCATAAGGCTGGCGTAAATTCACATCCAGCAGTTTTAAAGCATGACTATCCAAAACTTTATGAATAGTATTTTTACTTGCCTCAGAACGAGATGCCAGTGTTCCAAATACGATAACTCCTGATTCTTTGGCTTTTTGCGCCAAGGTTTCTGAATAAGTGATATTATCCCATGCTACCGGTTTACAAATTTCGTAGGTAGCCTGACTATTTTCATCCAAATGTACTTGTACTGTACTCGTAGGAAGTGCTTTATCAACCTGAATATTTGATATATCCAATCCTGATTTAGTCATAAATGCATTGAGTTCTTTCCCTAATTCATCGTCGCCAATGCTGCTCACCATACTTACCTCCATTCCAATGGCATTTAAATGTAAAGCCACATTCATAGGAGCACCGCCTGGTTTAGCACCTGATGGAAGAACATCCCAAAGCACTTCTCCAATACATAATACTTTTGTGCTTTCTAATTCCATAAATAAAATTTAAACAATTTGTAAATTAGATTTCATCAATTCACTGATTTTCTTTCTGATTTGTAAATCTCTACCCCTAAAACCGATCGTATTTTAGGTCGTTCATGAACTATATTGATATACTTAAGCTGCTTTATCCAAGTGCAGTTCTTTTTCTATTTGCTCCAGTGATTTACCTTTTGTTTCCGGTATATAAATCAGGATGAATAAGAAGGCTATCAGACTAAACACCCCAAATAAACCAAAGGTGTATGATCCGCCCCAATTACTCAACATCCATGGAAAAAACTGTACAGTTACAAAAGTACACCCCCAACTAATGGCTGTTGAAAAAGACATGGCCAATCCCCTGATTCTGTTGGGATAAATCTCTGACGTAACCACCCACATTACCGGAGCTAATGATGCTGCAAAAAATCCGATATAACCCAACAAGGATACTAGCACACTAACAGAGCCTGAGTTATTTCCAATAAATGAATACACCAGATAGGCCAGAGAGATAGTCATACCCATGGTTCCCCATAACAAAAGAACCTTGCGACCTTTTCTATCCACTAACCATAAAGCTATGATGGTAAAAAGTAAGTTAACTACGCCTACCAGTATAGACTGCATTAAAGCCTGATCATTGGCTACTCCTGCACTACTAAAAATGGTAGGCGCAAAACTAATAACCGCATTAATTCCAGTAATTTGCTGAAATGCTGCCAACATACTTCCAAACAACACTACTTTAGCTGTTTTCCCTTTAAATAAATCCTTTAAACTTACTTTTGATCCTTTATGATCATCAGAGCTCTGACTAATATTCTGTACTTCCTGCACCGCATATTGTTCTCCTCCGATTAATGACAATACCTCCTGAGCTTTTAAAATTTTTCCTTTACTTACTAACCAGCGTGGACTTTCAGGAAATGAAATAAGCAATAATAGTAAAAACAGGAATCCAAATACCACAGGAGTAGCCATCATAAAGCGCCAGCCACTTTCCATATTGGTAAAACCATAGTCGATGATGTAAGCTAAAAGAATTCCGATAACGATGGCAAACTGATTGTTTGCCACCAAAGTTCCACGTTTGCTGGCCGGTGCAATTTCTGAAATGTAGGTAGGAGCTAACACCGATACGGCACCCACGCCCATACCAGCAATTACTCTACTAATAATAAATACGCTTAAATTATTAGCCAATGCACAACCAATTGAAGAAACCATAAAAAGTATGGCAGCTAAAACCATCATCGGTTTGCGTCCATATTTATCACTCAAAGAACCAATAAACATAGCTCCTACCAAACACCCCAACATTATTGAACTTACCGCCACACCTAATTCTACTTCCGTTAATTCAAAGTAGTCTTTTATAAAAGGTACAGCACCTGAAATACCTGCCATATTTAAGCCGAAAATCAAACCACTTTGAACGGCAATAAATGTAATCCAGTATAAATATTTATTACTTCCCATTTTCTTTCAATTTGTTTAATTATTTAATCGATAGCTAACGAATCTTAAAATCACAAAACGAAGGTATATACAGAGAAGAGTTTCAGCTTTCAATAGTGTTACAGATGCATGTTACCATGTTACATTCCGCATAAACACAAGGCTTGATTGCAGTATGGTAACATACTTTTTCAGATATGTTACACAACCTTGAAATACTTTTTTTACATTTTTTAATTATAGTATGAAAAATAAAAAGCCACTCCTTTGAGGAACGGCTTTTAACTAATTGATAAAACAGATTCTTATTTCAATACATCATACATAATCGTTAGATAGTCGTTTAATAGGCGTGGCAATAGAAACTGATTTTTTATTTTATCCCGTCCGCTAATTCCAATAGATTCTGCCAGCTTTTCATTTTTAAGCAGTTCTACTATACGATCAGCGAATCCCTGATAATCATCCGGTTCTAAAAGGTAACCATTGTCACCATCATCAATTTGAACAGGAATACCGCCTACATTTGAAGCCACTACAGGTGTTCCTTTCCACATGGCTTCTGTAACGCACAAACAAAAGCCTTCGCGAATAGATTTTTGAATAACCACATCAGAATAAGTTTGAATGGCATTGACCAGATAATCGTTGTTTCCCAATACAAACAAAATATCATCTTTAAAAGGAAGGTCTGCTACGGCTTGCTGAATTCTATTAAAAATATCCACACCTTCAGGATCATCGGTGGCCAGATTATAAGCATATAAAAGCCTGCAATCCACTTTCTCTTTCACCTTCTCAAATATCTTTAATAATCCTTCCGGATCTTTCCATTTATCCATACGCGAAACCTGGGTAATAATAGGCTTATCAGTTGGGATTCCGGCATCGTGTAAAATTTGTTGACAACGAGATTTGGATAGAGGTATATTTTTAGCTGCCAAAGGATCTATGGCCGGATGCACAATTCTTTGTTCAACAGGAATATCTTTTTTCTTGTATTGCTCAGCCGAAACAATCATTAAATCATAGCGAAGAATAAAAGGCTTGATAAATTCCCAATATGCAGGATTAGGATTGGTTAGGTCAATATGGCATCGCCAAATCCATGGCTGTCTTTTCTTTATAAACTTAATTAAGGAAAGTGGCTGTGGATCGTGAATAACAATACAATCATGATCGAAATGTGTATAAGTGGCAAAGGCTTTATTCACTCTTAAATACGTATTCTGATCTTCATCTTTAAAGCTATCATTGGATCCCTGAAGTGCATTATGCATTCTTTTAGTAATATCGTAAAACTCAAGGTTGCCGTGCAGAACCCGCCATCCGGCATCTAAACCAGTATCATTGGTAAGCGGTACCAGGTTATTTAAAATTTCTGCTACACCACCGCCTATAAAGGTAGAATTTACATGCACCAGGTGTTTGTCGTAAAGTTTAGATGCTTTTTTATAAATATCATAAAGTACTTTCTCGCCCACTATGGGTAAGTAATCCTCCATTTGTTTCATAGCTATGTGTTTTAAAGATGAGTAAAGTTCGTTCTTAAGAATTGTGTGAGTGCTTCCTATTTGGAAAGGTCGTATAACCTTTAAGTTATAAAAATTAAAAGGGAACCACAAAAATCAGGGAACAGTTAGCAGTGAACAATGAACAGATAGCATTATTTAGTAATCAGTTAACAGTTAAGCTCCACTATTCACATAATATGCAGATACGGCACTAATAAAATTGATAATAAAATGATAGCCAATCACCGTTTCAAAATCTCTTTTGTATAGCAATACCCCAAGTGGTAATCCGTAAAGTAAGCTAATATGAATACAGTTTTGGATATCCACACGTGGGTAGTGTGTAGAACCAAAAATGATGGCACTGATAAGAATAGCTGCTATGGCTGGAATTATCTTTTTCTGAGTTTTAGGTACAAGCAAAGCAAAAATCAAGGTCATTATAAATAGCCTCACCCACATTTCCTCAATCAATACAAAATTAAAGGCTAGCATAGGCTGCCAGAATTCTTTAATCCAATCAAAAGGCTGGGTGGTCATCACATCATTTAAATTAGAAAACGCCATGGGAAGCGCTAAGATACAACCTATAAAAAACGATTTTACTATTTGACGATATGAACCATTATTGAATCGAATAACGGTAAAATGAAACCTGGCATTTAATAAGGAAGCTGCTATATAATAGGCTGGAGCTGTAACGAAAATGACAAGTAAAGACGGCCAATAATTATACTGAGCCAAAGCACAGAGAAATCCTACAATTATCCCATTAAGGAATAATCTTTTGGTAATTTGACTTCTATACTTTATAATAATCCATACAGAAATAGCCAGTGTAACAATAGCCAAAACAAATAATACGGAGCTTTTGAAACCTGCAAAGAGTAACAAGGCTGTAATTCCGGAAATAATAAAAAGCACGCCCCATATATCATATCCTTTGAATTTTATCAGGTGATCTTCTAATAAAACCTTTTCACTAAAACTCGCTGGATTTATAAACAAAAAAATAACAGAGGCTACATACAGATAGCTGACGGACTTCAACATCCAATAGTTGGCAAATACCAGAAAAAGTTCAGCACAAAAAAGCAACAAGGAAAACACCCAAATGGCAACAAAGTATTTTTTAAAATCTTTTCTCATTAGCATTTGCTTTCTGCACCGAACTCTAAATTACTAATTTTACTATTGATTGCTTTCTTGCTGAGCATACTTTAGTTGCTTTTTAAATGCATCCATAGCCACTTGTGTACTTTTTAATTTTAAGTTCTCCCAATCTTCTTCTGTAGAGCCAGATGAAAACAGATCGTTATAAGTAAAATAGTCGTGATGAGAGTTAAGCAAAAACGAAAATGCATTTTCACCTTCTTTATTTAAGATAATAATATGAATTCCAAACACGTTTAATCCTTTGCCTCTTTGCGGAGGAAATAGAATTTCCAAAATAACATTGTAATCTGCATCAGACGTTTTTTGCTTTAGGCTTGCAGCTAAATTCTTCATATCGTTATTAAAAAAAGTAAACTGAGCTCTTCCTTCTAATTTACCGGGATCAAGTATCTCTGGCTTTAATTCAGCTTTAAGTTTTAAATCAGAAGTCATTAATTCAGAAAAGGCTTTTGCCGATGTCTTTGAAAACATGGTTGTATCCGGAGTTCTGATGACAGTTGGGTAAACGACAAACTTA
Organism: uncultured Saccharicrinis sp.; assembly: GCA_963677245.1. Classification (GTDB taxonomy): domain Bacteria; phylum Bacteroidota; class Bacteroidia; order Bacteroidales; family Marinilabiliaceae; genus Saccharicrinis. Next base: position 5,444,399 of record OY781921.1, on the reverse strand, counting down.
CTTTGCTTAAAGTTTTGCATAAATTGCGCTGATAACTCACATTCAGGTTTAAACCCAGGATTCACCAAAACATCATTAAGCAAATCCTTAATCTCTGCAGGGAGTTCCTTTGAACTTGATAAATACTGCTTAGCTGATTTTGCCACTGAGGAGGCATCCAGTACTCCTTCGTAAATATTAAAACAATCGATGCTCCCATACCAGGTTGGATCAGATACGTAACCCGACTTACATAAATAAGCAAGTTGATTACTCAGGTTAGCCAACACATTATTAGGAAACTGATCAATGGTATTTTGATTGACCAACACGCCATCCAGGTAAAACTTAATAACGTGATTATCGAAAGTGCTCACCATATGATGGTACCTTAAGTCTTTTACCGTTTTACTGAAAACATTGGTAGAAACCGCCCATGGTTGTTCATAATTTTTACAGGATATGCAAGTTGAACTATGTCCTCCGTTGCTCAAGGCATGAAATAGATAATCGGTTCCGAAATTACCAACGGAATTCCCGAAATACGAAAACATGGTAAAAAAAGCATTATAATGGCCAGCCACCAGATAAGCTTCAAGGCTTAATGTTTTATAGTTGTTTATTTTTATTTTATCTCCAGGAAGATCAATATAATGCCCCTGTGCATAAGACACATATTCTCCATTAGTAATTTTACCGCCATGCAAAGTACCATGCGCTTCACCTACCATATCCTTTGCTGTACCATTATCAAAAGTGTAGGAATGTTTTAATACAGGTTGCTGTGCCTGAATCGCCGAAGTAAAAAACAGGACGAGAACGAAAATTACAGCACAACAACTTACATGTCTGCTCGAAACTAAATACGCAAACATTCTCAGATGTTGAAATAAATTTTTCATAACAAGTTGAAGTTGATTATATACAAGTTACGAAAATAGGCATGGAATAGCTAGCTTTCTATGGCGCATAGAAGGTGATAAATCTTTTTATTGGTTCGTACCAAACTAAAAGCTTCCCTCCTCCTTCATACGCATTATAGTTTAATAAATTGCCTCGAAAGTTTTTTAGATAAGATTCATACTCGCTTATGGTTGCATGCTGATCGCAATCCAAAATACTACTATATCCTAATTCTAATAATCCGAGCTCAAAAGGTTGTTCCCACATTGCATTGGACTGAGCCTTGCAGAATTGAGTAGCTGTAAATCCTATATAAAAATGATTTTCCCAGTTTTTGAATATTTCATGATCGCCAATCCAAAAATATGGGTTAACGACAGAATCCTGCCACATCGTTTTATTATTCTTTTCAAAACGATAATTTAATGTAAAATTGCCTAATTCAGTTTCTTTAATGATGGTTTGAATAGTATCCAAGCCCGCTTGAGTATCAAAATCTGCTATCGTATATAAAACAGTATCTAATCGTTGAAAAGTATAAGATTTAATAAACCGGAAAATTCCTTCTGCTGTCTTTTGTTCCTGACTGTTTAGCTGTTCATAATAGTCTTCTATTTTCTTTAAAGTTCCAATAGCAAGTAGTTCCTTAGATGAAAGCTGACTCACATCAAAGCTATCTTTCGGCTTATACCAGGTTTTACTTCCAAAATGCGCCTGCAAATCTGGGGAAATAAATTTTCTGCCATGATGTGCAAAAATACTATTCCTAAAAAATCGCATGTCCGAAAGCAATTCCTCACTGGTAGAATAATGTTGACCCTTTAAATTTATTTGTACTCCAATGCTAAGAACAGTCAGATAATAATTCCCGCTAGTTTCATTTTGGTTTTCTTTATAGAACTTGTTAAAGTAACTCAAAACTAAACAATATTTATTTATATGTAGAAAGGAGAAGAATTAAAGGATTAATAATGAAAAAACCTAATTATAAATCAATATATAAGCATTTAAAGAAGTAGCTAAAATCAACCAAATAAGATATGGTGCTACGAATATGGATCTGATTTTCATTTCCCGTAAATAGGTAAAAAAGAAATAGGCGATAAGAATCGTCAGGATGGATATACAAACCAAACCTCCCCATACACTTCGACTATAAAAGAAAACCGGATTCCATGCTGTATTTAAAATCCATTGTATGGCATAAAGGCCTATTATTTTTTTTGAATGAGCATTCTCCTTTAGCAGATAGGCCATATAAATGGCAAAGCATATCATGATGAATGTCCATGCTGCACCAAACATCCAGCCTGGTGGAGTCCATGGTGCTTTATCCAGATTTTGATACCATAAGGAAGCCACTCCCGCTGAAGTAAACTGCCCCCCAATACCCAGAGCGGTAAAATTTAATATTAAGAATAGTATAATTCGTTTAATCATTACTCGTAATTTTTTTAATCATTCCACTAAAAATAAATCCATGAAAAGGAAGAACAGCAAACCAATACAGCCTTCCCAATAAACCTAAAGGTCTGAATGTGGCTGTTTGAATTAATGTATCTCCTTCAATTTTAAATTCGAGCCAGGCTTCTCCGGGCAATTTCATTTCTGCAAAAAGTAATAAACGCCCCTCATTGCGGTCGGCATATAATACTCGCCAAAAATCGAGTGCATCTCCAACAGCTAATGTATCGCGATTGGTTCGCCCTCGCCTCAAGCCCACTCCACCCATCATTTTATCCAGCACGCCACGTAATTTCCATAACCATTCTCCATAATACCAGCCGGTATCACCTCCAATACGCCATATCTTTTGAATACATTTATCTCGATTTACAAAAGCACTCCGACGGACATCTTTAAAGCACCCAAAACTGGGAACCTGAATAAAATCGGATATATGACTAGAAAAACCACTACTTACATAGGCATCTTTCCAGCTCGATGCAATGGTGTTTCCTTCTATTTTTACAAAAGCTTTATTTAAGGCTTCGCGATAGCTAATAGGAGTAATATCCAATATCTCGTTCAAATCGTTATTACGGCACACCACTTCTATTTTCATGCTATCGACCAGTGCCACTGCTAATTTGTAGGTGGTTGAGGTAACAAAATATAACCAGTACGAAGAAAGTCGCGGTGTTAATACTGGCAACGTATAAATTTTCCGGGTGAGCTTTCTCGACGTGGCAAATTCCAGCAACATTTCTTTGTAAGTCAAAATATCCGGTCCTCCAATATCAAAACTTTGATCAAATGTGCGCTCATTAAACAAGGTTTTCGATAAAAAACTAATTACATCCGAAATGCCAATGGGCTGACACCTGGTGTTTAACCAACGTGGCGTTACCATAATGGGTAGTTTTTCTACCAAATCGCGGATAATTTCGAAGGAGGCACTGCCCGATCCTATGATAATTCCGGCTCTTAAGGTGCTTAAATGGTAATTACCTTTACCTAATTCTTTTTCTACATTTTGCCTGGAACTTAAATGATCCGACAATTCCTTTTCGTTAATAATACCACTTAAATAAATCACATGCGAAACGTTGGTTCTGTTCAGGGCTTCACGAAAGTTAATGGCAGACTGATGTTCCAGCTCCTTATAGTTTGAACTGGCCGACATAGAATGCACCAAATAATAGGCACCATCAATATTAGCAGGAATCTGATTTAAGCTTTCCTTATCTAACAAGTCAATTTGAATAACCTGAATATGTGGTTTTAATACAGATGGCGGATTAAACCGATTTTTATCGCGCACACAGCAAATCACCTCATGTCCTTGATGAATCAATTCAGGCAATAATCTTTTGCCAATATATCCGGTTGCTCCTGTTAGTAGAATTCGCATCCTTGTATCCTTTTATATTTACTCTTTGGCAACCTGTTTTAATGGTGTTAAATTTCCTCCTCTAACCGTTGCTCCTATCACAATACCTGCACTTATCAAAACTAAATTCTTTATAATATACTGTCCTTCTAATGTTAATGAATAAGGAAATACCTGAAAAACTTCCTGTGGAAAAAGAAAAATAGGAGCAAACGTCCCGGCCATCTGAAGGTAAAGCAACAACAAGGTCTCTCTTAAAAAAACATTTAGGATCAATCCTAATCCTATCAACACTTCCCATAAAGCCAACCCAAAGAGTATTGTTTTTTCTGATAACATTTCAAAAGATAATACTTTAATAGTGTTAATGGCAATATCTTCTGCCGGACTTAAACCCTCAAAAAACTTTAAAGCCCCAAACCATATAAAAATAATACCAATGCTAATTTTTAAAAGATAAACGCCATTTAATGCCATCCACCGGGTAATAGCTATATCTACTTTATGAAATGTTCTTCCTCTAAGATTCATTTTTCTTATTTTAATTGATGAAACAAACTTCATTCATTCTCCCATAACTCTAGTCCAAACCCATTTCTATTTATACCATTAACTACTTTAAAGTAACGTGGAGCAATTTAAAATGTTTAATCTTTTATTCTCATTAATTAAACATTTTAACAAAATGAAATTACGAAATGATGGGTTGAGCCTGCAAAAACATTTTTTAGCCTACGAAATGATTGTTCGTACCTACAAAGTCATTATTCTGGCTGTAAAATGATTCCTCATGATTACAAAATCAATACTTCCCTTTACGAAATTATTGGTCATGAGTAAAAAATCATTAGTTTGAGTTACAAAATGATTTTTTGTGCTTACGAAATCATTTCTTTTAGTTACGAAATGAATACTCGTGCCTACAAAGTCATTACTTATGGCTACAAAGTGATTGTTTGTGCCTACAAAGTCATTTTTTTGCTTACAAAACCATTTTTTGAGACTACATAGTAACTTTACACAACAACAACCATAGTGAATATAAATTATAATCACACACTAAATAATTCGAACAAAATATTTACACTCCGCTACAAACCAATGCCACAAACAACTTACTATTTGAACATTAAAACAAATCACCTTAAATCAGAAGACACCCCAATAAAACTTATTTATTTTTTTTTATATTTAATAGAACTAATTCTAATAATATAAAAAAATGAAATCATTTAGCAAACTATCCATTGATGAGAAAATTGCATTAGCAGAAATGCATGCACAAAACACTTTAGCCAATCCTGAAATTATGAGTATGGTAGGGAATTTTAATATTAACCCGGAATATGTGAACGAAACCCTGGGGTTTATTACTGATGCCCGAACACTAAATCAACAACAAAAACAGGAGTATAGCGAACAGTACACGGCTACCAGTCAGAGGGATGAAAAACTAGACCTGGTGGAAAGCACCTACGATGCCACCGAGGGTATTGCCCGATTGGTATTGGCCAACTCCGATTTTAAAACGGCACTTAAAATTGGTATTCCACTGCCAAGTGCTATTAACGCTAAAATTGAACGTATGCGTACTTTTTACGATGGCGTACTAAACGATACCAACCTGCTGCCACTAATGGCTCGCTTTAATAAAGGTGCCGAAGCACTGGAAGCCGAAAAAGCAGAAGTAGAAGTGCTGGCAGCCATGCAACAACAGCAACAAAAAGAAAAAGGTGAAGCGCAAGTGGCTACGCAAAAACGCAACGAAGCCATGGAAAAAATGATTGCCCGCGACCGCGAACTTACTACCCTGCTTAAAATAGCCCTGGGTAAACGCAACGACCTGCTAGAAACTGTGGGTTTGTTTGTTCGGAGTTAGTCTGATTAATTAGAGAAAAAGCTGCCCGAGGGCAGCTTTTTTTTGTGTTTTTTCTAATCTCCTGCTATGTAAAATAAAAAGATAAATCAATTAAAATGTTCCGGGCAATTATGAATTTGAGCATAAACGCAATTCCCTTCATTGGAAAAATTCCTAATTGTATTATCATTGAAAATTTCCAAGTTGGGAATTATTGGCATTTCCTGTATATTTTCATCGAAAACGGCATCGTAAACATAAGCATCTTTCCTGTACCGTACAAGATCATAATTTATACTAATATGAGAATGTACTCCATTTAATATGTTTCCAGGATCAAAATCTTCCAGCAAACCATATTCCGAAACATACACGTTATACTGTATACAAAACCAATAAGGAGAATAGCGATAATATTCATGACTCTCGAAATTAATTATAGCTTGACCTATTTGTCGAATATGTTGCTCAAATATGGCATGGTTTCGGTTTGCATAGGTCGTCAACGGGGTTAAATTACTTGAATCCCCTTGCCCTCCAAAATCTTGATTTAACAAATGTCCGGCTTTCCAACAGTTCGGATAGTAATGATTTAACTCACTGATATAGTCAGATAAACCATATGGTCGACTTCCCAATTGCCTTCCTAGATTATTTCTAAAAAGATCTGAATTAAGTATAGACTCCATCCCTGAGCCTGAACATATTGTATTTTCTAGGATATCATTTTGTCCGAATTGATTTTCTCGAATATAATTGACCTTCCTTGCATTTTGCTCACTTGTGTAATAACTAAATTCTGGCAACATTGAATGAATTAGTACATGTCGCCCTAACCTCCTACCTCCTTTACTGGTATCTATAACATATTTAGGCATCTACTTTACACTTAAAGGAGCCGTACAACTAGCCATAATATCCATCAATTTACTCAAGCCTTCCGTTGGAGGTTGTTGTCTAGCCGATACTCTAACTTGATATTTTGCTGTTTGGTTAGTAGATCGGGTATTTTCTCTACTTGAGGAAACTTTACCATGAACATCAATACTACCTGAACCAAAAAAACCGAATCGTGCTTCGGCATGAGCATCCACAGTCGCTTCTGAACTTTTAGTTGAAGTGCTTGAAGTTGCAGCATTCACCTCCATCTGGAAATCTATATTAACATTATCAACAAGTAATGAAGGGATCGGAACCAAACCTAAAAATGGTGCTTGCACTTCAATATTAGATGTTGTTATTCCGTGCTCGGTTTCAACAGGTCGTTGTAAATTAAATTTTAAAAGATTGGGTTTTTAGTGTCTCCTCCCTCAAAACCAATTTGAGTCATAAAATGATATGCCGATTGTGCTAAACGATATTGCGAATCGCAAGCTGCCATTAATGGGGCTGCAATCAATTCTCTCATGGGTAATCCTTGCATCTGACTTACTGTTTCATTTGCCATAATTGTTTAATTTAAAGATTTATAATTTGTATTTAAGCTTATTGCTCAATGTCATTTATATTATCACGGACATCTCCTTCCGGAATTTCCAAAGTCGGCTGTATTTTTTTGTCAAATTCATCTACAATCCGGGAAACTCCTTCGGGTTGGGTTTTAGTTTTAAACTTGATTTTTATCGATAAAGAATGATCATCCCGTTCACTAGGCGAAAAATCCATCGTAAAACTGGTTCTATCAATTTCAGAATTCTCATCCTTTAAATTTTTAAGCTCTATTTCATTCACAGTTGCTTTAAAATCAATCTCCATCTCATCAATAGTCAATGAATTCTGATTAATCAATGAAATCAAAGGAACATCTAGTATTTTATTATCTCCCAGATTTATTTTTTTGGTAATTGGATAACCATCCTGTGTAAAGTATTTATTGAGTAATTGAATATGATGTTTTTCTAATATCTCCTGCGCTGTATTAACAGAATGTTGCATCCCTCTCATCATATCAGACAACGTGTGTTTTACTTTATTTTTTTTATGCCAAAATGCCATTTTGTGTTTGTTAAATTATAATATAGCAATGTTAAAATTGCTGTTTTTAAATCCGTATTTTTAAAAATATACTGGTTCCTTTTAAATTAGTGTTTATTGTTCTTCTATCATAAACCTGGCCTTCTTTTGTAATAACCTGTCCATTTCCTGATGTTATTTGAACAAATTCAATAGTATTTGCAATTTTAGAAAGACCTAAACCTCGTCCAAATTTACCTGTACAACTTACCCCTTCAACTAACGCCTGTTCTATAAATTCAAAATCATAAATGCTATCATTATTATAGACTGAAGACATACTTGACCGAATCCCTTTTCCTATATCTGTAATTGATAGCTCTAAAGTTGTTTCATATTTATTCTTATAATGAAAAGAGAAACCACCAATATCTTCTCCTGAATGATCAAAAATATTTCTCACTAATTCATAAAAACTAAAACAAAAATGCTGGCTCACTTCTGTACTACTTATTAACTTCTCAACATTCGCTAATTCGTTGTGTAAAAATGATTGGAATGAATTTGGTGTTATGATACCCAACCTAGCCTTTTGCCGATTGCTTCTTTTAAATTTTTGCTTAAGAAACATTAAATCTTCCAAACAATTATATCTATATATTTTAAAATGAATAAAGTATGTATTTAACAATCCTGTGAAATGTAAATATGAAATTGTATTCTCTATTACAGGAAGATCAATAATCACACTTTTGCGCAAAATATTCTTTAAATAGAAAGGCATTAGAGCAATATAATTTAACCCCTCTGGATCTACATAATCCAATCGAGTCAAATCAAATATTACAACATCATCATCTAAAGACTCTATATTCAAAATTACGCTTTGGATATTATAGTATGTAAGTTTTTGTGGAATTGATAAAACTAAAGCCATTATTTAGCTATTTGTGTACCGAACAATATCGGAGTTATAATTATTCTATTATTTGATTGTTTGGAGTACAATCCATAACCTTCCAAAAAAATTTTTCCTTGCTTTGTCTCAATAGCTGGATGAATTGGGGTATTGCTAATTAAGGATGATTTGCCTGTGAAAAATTTAATATGGTAATCCCCACATTTACCTGACCAACATATATTCTTTGCTCCTTCATAATTCCCCAACCTTTCGGAATAAGTATCGCCCTTAATATGAGGATGAAACATTCCTGAATAACGAATTAATACATTTGGTTTTAACTTTTTAACCTTAGCCTCATCTCCTATTAAAACATAGTTTTTTTGCTTCGCAAAATAATCAAGAGCATTTCTTGTCTTTTGATCCAATTCTGGATATTGAATGGTTTGCTCTGTATCTGAAGCATGATTACCATCCACCTCTGCTTCTGCATCAATTTTTGTAATTTTACTAAACAAAGAAGATAAACCTAATGTCCCTTTAATTTTTCCATGCAAGTTTCTTTTTCTAATACGTTTTTCTTCACTTATTAATTCTGGCTTTATTTGATATGAAATATCTGCTACTCTTTTTTCATTTAAATAATACAGTATCCACATATATATAACTTAAGGTTATTACAAAATAATTTTTAATTAAATATAAATACAATATTTCAAAATACACAACCAGCATTAATGTTAATTACAACACTTACTATACAAGCATTAATAAATAGAACTAATAATTAAAAATACAACTAAAGCAATTCAAAACTAACTATAATTATTTATCTATAATATAAAACATGCATTTATTTTTGATTACTTGATACACCTCATTAATGTTTATCTTATTTCAATCGACAAACACAGAATCATATTTATAACGAAGTCCTTTTTTTTATCACGCGTTCTATTATCTAGCATATATTTCTATTTACACTACAACCATTGACCAATGTCTAATAAGCTTATACAAAACAGACTCAACTCCTAAAAAAGCATTATAATAACAAATACACTTTTAAATCTTTATTAAAGCTGACTCGGTAAAATACAGCACTATTGTTTCACCGCTTACTGGACAAAGAATAGTGGTTACGAGCAGCAAAGTGATGTTGGTTACCGAAGCAGCTGGAAGTATTAAAGCTACTTATTTGTTGAACATATACTGGTTAGAAAACAATTACTGCATGTGGCCGAAGATTAGTAAATGGACATTGGATAACAAGTATTATATCTCCAATCTTTTATGCTTGTTCCATGCTCCTAGTTTCCTAATAACTACGAACTGTTTGCTGGAGATTGCTAACTGAGAACTGATTTACTGTTGACTGTTAATTGATCACTGCTAACTGTTTTTTATCGGAATGGAGAAAGTAAATTTACTACCCTTGTCTGGGTGGCTCTTAACCTTGAGAACACCACCATGCTTCATAATAAAAGAATGACACAAAGATAAACCAAGTCCCGAACCACTTTCGCCAAGTGTACCTTTGGTATGCGTTGTATTTTGTTCCTTAAATATAAGGTTTACCTGTTCCTCATTCATGCCAATCCCCTCATCTTTTACAGAAAAAGCAAGACAATCCCCTTTTTGATTTGCAGATATAACTACATCCAAACCAGGATCTGAGTATTTGATGGCATTACTTACCAGGTTCCTTAATACCGTTAGCATCATGTTTTTATCTGCCATAAAACTCACATCTTCGGAATCACTAATCAGGTTTATTTTTTTAGCATTTGCCACATGTTCCATATGACTAATGGTTAGCTGTATTAATTCTGATGCATTTAGCTGTTCGTATTGTGGAACAAAGTTATCATCATTATATCTGGTCCAGGCAAGTAAAGTTTCCAATAAACTATGGGTAGAATCCACCATAGGAATAAACTTCTGAACCATCTGTTTTATGGAACGGTTATCCAATAGCTCGTACTGCATTAAACGGGTAAATTGCTTTAAATTCCCAACAGAATCTCTTAGATCATGGCCAATAATAGAAAGGATTCTTTTGATCGCATAATTTCCGTTATCCACCTGTGTAATTAAATCCGTATGCTGTTTTATTTCTTGTTTTCGTTTATAAATCAAAACCAGATATGCCGCCAAAAGACTAAGACTAATCGTAAAAAAAATAAGCAATAAAGTTCGGTGTAAAACAAGCTTGTGGTGAATTGCAGTTTCTGAATTCAGAATATTTTGTTGTTCTTCAATATCAATTGTATAATGTACCAGATTTAGTTTGTTCTCATTGTTTTTTTGAGATACTGAATCCGAATATGCTTGTTCTAACCTGACATATTCCAAAGCCTTTTTATAATCTCCCTGCTCATTATAATACTTATAGTATAAATTATACACATCAACCAAACAGCTTAAATTATTCAGCAATTTGGAATGTGATTCGGCTTCTGACAAATAAAAAAGCACACTGTCATTTTGCTGCATTTTCATGAAAGTACTCGCTAAAGCATTTTCTTCGTACACTAAATCATAGATTGAATTTGACTTTAAAAAGTTCTGATACGCTTTTTGCTGATAACGCAAAGCTTTATCATATTCGGCTTTAAAAAAATAGGCATCACCCAATCCTCCCCAAATAAAACTCGTTAAATCATCCGTAGTATCATCCAAATATGTTGTCGCCTTACTATAATAATAAATTGCAGAATCGGGTTGTGGGTTTACTTCATCCAAAAAATAAGTAGCTATATTACTATAATCGTAGGCCAGTCCTTCTCTATTATTAATCTTCCGGTTACATGCAATACTCATCCGATCATACTGCTTGCTTTTTTCGTTTAATCCCATATCGGCATATACAGTAGCCAGACGACCATAGCAATAACTTAATTCGTTATAATCCTCATCCCCTAATAAGTCCATCGCTTCAGTTACATACAAAATGGCCTTTTTGTATTCTCCTATTACATTGTAAAAGTCGCACATACCCACCAGGCTGTGCACCATGTACATAGTATCCTTCGTTTTTTTAGCCAGTTCGTAACACTGCTGATAATATTGTAAAGATTCATTATGAGATTTGTTTAGCAGATCCGCACCCAAAGTATAATACAGTCTTACTTTTATTGAATCGTTCGTTTCTGTTTGAATTATGGCTTTCAGACTATCAATAGTTGAAGCAGAAGAATAAGCTGTTGAAGAAAATAAGAAAAGCAGTACACATAGTAAAACTTCACTCCAATATTTCCAAACGATAGCCTTTCCGAACAGTCGCAAATGCTGGTGAATATGTATTCTATAAATTTTCACAGCGTTGTTTCAATTTTTCTAGCTCTCGAACATTCCGACGGAATTTGAAAATGAAAGCAGGCACCATTTCCTGGTTCACTTTCAATAGTTAATTTACCACCATGCTTGGCAATAAATGAAGCACAAAGCGAGAGCCCTAAACCAGATCCTCTTTCGCCTGAAGTTCCTGATGTATGAAAAGTTTCTTCGCCTAAAATTTTATCAATCTGCTCTTGATTTAACCCTACCCCATAATCTAATACCGAAAAAACAACTTGATTATCATGCAAATTGCATTTTAAAATCACCTTGTCTCCATCCTTCGAAAACTTAATGGCATTACTTAACAGGTTTCTTAAAACAGTTAGCAACATATTTTTATCGGCACAAATTGTCCCTTCTTCTATATTTTGCTCAATGCTGATATTTTTATTTTTAGCGATATTATAAACCTGTCCAATTACGATTTGAGCCATCTCCTTTGTATTGAGCTTTTCAATCTGGGGCTGAAAATTATCGCTGTCATTTTTTGACCAGGTAAGCAGGTTTTCTAACAATCCGTGTGTTGAATCAATCATAGGAACAAACATCCTGATCATATCCTTAACCGACTTGTTGTCTAATAATTCGTAGTGCATCAACTGCGTAAAGTTTTTCAGGTTCCCCACCGAATCTCTTAAATCGTGACCAATAATTGAAAGTAGTTTTCTAATTGAATCATTTACATGATTTAATTCAACTAACAACTCCTTATTTTTTTGATGCTTTTTTCGGTTTTGTTTAGATATAATAATCACCACCACCAATAAAAACACACTTACACAGCTAAAAATAAGCAATTGCATTCGTTGACGAGATAATTGTACATTGGATTCTTCTGTAGCCTCTAATATCTTTTTCTGTTCCATAAAACGATGTCTCGTTTTCATGGATTGAATAATGCTTTCCTTGTTCTTTTCCTCCAGGGAATCAGTATATGCTTTTTCGAGTAAGGTATATTCCAGTGCCTTTTTATAATCCTTTTGTTTGTTGTATATATCATACAGCAAATCATAGTTATCGCACAATAACTGATGGTTGTTTAATTTTACACTATACTGTAAAGCTTTTTGAGCATGTTCAGTAGCTTTTATTAATTGATGACTGCTGTAATAGGCCGAAGACATATAGTTTTCTTCCTGCGCCATTTCGTAGAATAAGCTATCTTTAGCATAATATGCTAGTGCTTTTTCGTGATATGGTAATGAGGCTAAATATTCCTTATTATATGACTTTGCAAAGCCCATACGACTATTATTGTAGGCATGTAAAATTTCATCTCGTGCCCCAAGCAATGAATCAGACCGTTGATAATAAACCAATGCACTATCTATATTTTGTATACCCAAATAATAAGTACCTATATTGTGATAATCATATGCCATTTGAATAGTATCCTTCAGTATTTGATTATACATTAAGGATAGCTTATCGTTTTCGAGCGACAAATCAAATTCGCTTAGATTAAAGTACTCAACTGCTAAACGGCTATGCACAGCGGCCAACAATTCGTAGTTTCCAGTAGCTAATTCTCGTGCTTGCTCTACAAACGCTAAAGCCTGCTTGTATTCACCCATCATAGAATACACATCGCATATACCAATTAAATTATATACAATATAAGTAGTGTCGCTATTTTTTTCCGCCAGCATGCGCGATTGATAATAACAATCCAATGCTTCGGTGTGTGATTTTAGAATCAGCTCATCACCCAAATCTAACAAAGCTTTGATGCGGATAGAATCTTCGTTCTCGTTCTGGATTAAAATACGCAAGCTGTCTGATTTACTATTAACCATACCTTGTGCATGACAAACAATAAACAAAAGTGCAATTGTTATAAAAAAAAGACTTTTAATCATTAATGGTTGTGCGATTTAATCCATTTTGCTGTAGCAGCGAAAATTCGGACAAAAATAGTTTAATTTTCTAATTACCTGCGCCTCTCCATACATTCTTTAATATATTTTTCATACTGAATTTATACCTATGTGAGATAGCTCCTTGGTTTGTTCAAGTATTATTTCAATTCAAATAAACAAATGTATTTCTGAAACAAGGCACGGTATAAACATACGCGTGAGAGTTAATTGTAAGTTAAAATTTTGTTGCTCCAAACCATTTTCTATATTTTCGAATCAAATTCTTATGTTTATTTAATGATCCAAGCTATATTCAAAAGAAGAGAACCCGATATAAACATTACTCCCAATAATTTTATAATAGGAATCATTCTCTGGGTTTTATTTACCATTACTTGTTATTCTTTTACTTATAGCCTTAGGGAGGTATTTAGAATTCTTACCGTAAACCAGTATTACGACGTTTTTATATTCTCAAAAGAGGAATTGATATTCTACAATTTCTTTTTTGCTTTTGTTGCTGCTATTTTTGGACAGTCATTATGTTTTAGCTTTTGGCTGGATAAACCCAAAGCTTTCTTTTCGAGATACAACTATCGTAAAAATGCGATGATTCATGACCAACGCGTTTTAAATAGTTATTTTTTGCATTGGTTTAGTAAAATGGCATTAATACTGGCAACAATGCTTATAGGTTTTGGTAATCTTCCAAAGTTTAAAATATTCGAAAACTATAAATACCTGCTTCTTTTTATCCTTCTAATATTATTTGCGCAAACCTGGAATCATATCCGCTTAAATTATAAAATAAAAAGTTTTAAGTGGCAATTTTACAGCTTCGTATTTATTTGTATCCTTTCTGCCTCGTTGGCTTTTTTTAATCCTATTAATTACCAAAAAAACAACGAAATAATTATAAGTAAAAATGTATTTCACCAATACAATTTGCAATTACCTTCGTTCAACTATAATTGCAATACATATTACTCTCCTTATTATATTGACAAGCTTTACATTGCTAAAAACAATAATTCAAAAGAACCTTATACTATAATCTTTAAGGATAAACAAACTCAAATTGACTCTCTTTCAAACGTTATTGATACCTCATTATCTGAAAGATATATATTTGAGTTGCTAAAAATAAAAGTCCATTTATATATAGACAAAGAAGTTAAAATGGACTTTATAAAACAAGTTAATTCAATTCTGCAAAGTAGAAATTTGTGGAATATAGGATATTCATTTCTATCTGATGAAAAAGCTCATCAATATTCATTTTATAGAGGCGATATAATTCCTTTTCGTTTGAGCACACCCAACATTATTCCACCACCAAATTTTGTAACTGATTTAAACGAAATTCATATTCGTTATTTAAATAATAAGGAGCTATTAATAAATAAACGTACAACCTCAGCAGATAAATTACAATCTACACTATATCAAAACATATTAAAAAACCCGGATTACATTATGATCTTTCATTCCGATAAACAAACGAATTACAATGAATATTTACAAGTATTAATTACTGCCCAAAAGGTTATCGATCAACTAAGAAATGAATATGCATTCAACAATCATCATAAATCAATTGAAGATTTAGATAACGAAATAAAAAGAGAAATCCTGAATAAATATCCTTTCTGTTTTCGAAATGAATAGAGGGTATATTTATATGTATATTCGAGTTCCTAAACTTCCAATTGTATCTAAATAACAAAGCTTAACTCAAAAATAATATCATTAATCATGTACAAAACCTTATTACTTTTGCCCCTTATTTATTTAATGGGGTGCTGCCCCAAAAACACTGCATCCGGTAACTTTATGCTCGACGATACTGACAACGAAAAAATTCCGTATACGCTCGATCAGCAAATTACTTTTAAGCATTCTTCTGGTTTTAGTTTTCAATTTACAGTAAGCAAAAACCTAATAGAAAACACCAGAACCCAAACTGAACATTGCGGCGATGAATTCTGGTTTTACCAGTACCGACAGGTTCAACTATCCAGCGATAATCCGGAACTGTATGTTGCTGTAAAAACTTACCCAGCTGATTTTATTCCATACCTCGAACTAAGTGTTAACAATTATGAGTTTAAAATCGATTACAGCACCGAACCTACTTACAATGATTTTACCATCAACGGCCAAAATTATTGTGATGTGTACGAATGTACCTACGAGTATATTTATGATGATAAAATAATTCCGGAAACCATATGGTATAATAAAACCGAAGGCTTATTAAAAATTAAAATGACCAACCATGAAACCTATGAAATTAATCAATAGTCTTTTTATACTCATGCTTATTTGTATGAACTCGTGTCGTGAGGATGAATGCATTGATAGAAATCAGGTAGAAATCCATCTCAATAATATGTTGAAATGGTATATAACCGAGAATATTAGTCTGCAAACCATTACCGATCAAAATGGTATTTCGCAAACATTCACTGCTTCCTATTCCGAAATTGTATTCGATGATAGCATTGAAGATGACTGTGGTCAATCCTTTGAAAGCTATTACCAGAATAGTCAATACACAACTTCTGTTTCTCCTCTGCATTTTTCATTAGATATTAATGGTTCCGGAATTGACGAAGAAGCTACTTTAAAGCTAAATGTATATAACACCAGCAATGGAGGTTATCAGGATAATACAGCCAGTTTTAATTTTATTACACGCAAATCTAATAATGCACAAGTTTCATTCGTAGACGAATTAACAACCAATTATCGTACATATTCAGACTTAATGCTTATTGAATTCGATAAGCATAACCAATCTACGGATATAAAAGCGGTATATATTGCTAAAGGATATGGAATTGTTAAATTTATTCAGCAAAATAACAACACCTTTGAAATAAGCAGTTCTAACTAAAAACTAATTGCCATGCTTAAAAACATTACCCTTTTATTGCTGCCCTTGCTTTTTACCATGTGTAATTCTGGTTCGTCAGATAAACTTAAAAATTCTGATATACATCAATCATTTACGCTTTCTGAAGCAACAAATGCACAAGATGAAATTGTTCCTGTAATGCGTAATCAAGCTACGCCTATTCCTTTGAATGTTGAAACGCCTCGCGAAAAAAAGATTATTAAAAATGGCAATATGAGCATTGATGTGGATAATATTCATGATGCTAAACTTGCGGTAGATTCTTTACTTAAAACCTACAAGGCCTACTATGCCAACGAAAAATTATTTAATTCGGAATATAACGTAAAGTATAATTTAAGCATTCGTATTCCGGCAAATCATTTCGAAAACTTTATTTCTTCGCTGGAATCAGGTTATGGAAAAATCACTTTCAAAAGCATTCATGCCAATGATGTTACCGATCAGTTTATTGATATTGAAACGCGCTTGCAGAACAAACAAAAATACCTGGAACAATACCGTACCTTGCTTAAAAAAGCAAAAACCATCAAGGATATTCTGGATATTGAAGAAAGAATAAGGGTACTACAGGAAGAAATTGAGAGTGCCAAAGGTCGCTTAAAGTATTTATCGAATCAGGTTGATTTTAGCACCCTCGATTTGCAACTTTCTAAAGATATAGCTTACGTGTATACGCCCGGAAAAAAAGCCCGTTTTGCAGAAAGACTTAAACGTTCTTTATCCGGCGGCTGGAACGGTTTTGTGAGTTTTATATTGATACTAATTAAACTATGGCCTTTCTGGATTGTGATTAGTTTGATATGGTATATCATTAAAAAGAACCGGATTAAGAGAAAAAATAAAAACATCAATAAATAATCAGTTTATGAAGATCAAACACATTGTTGTAAGTATAGTTTTAACCGTATTAACTGTTGGTATTTCCAAGGCTCAGAAAAGCGGAGAGCTGTTTATAGGAGGATCACTTTCCATTAATAATTCAAATTCCGAAGATGTTGATTCCGATGATAAGAAAACGAGTGTTTATATTAGCCCAATCTTTGGAAAGATGATTAACGATAAAATTGCACTTGGAATTAATGTGCAATATAATTATTCAAAATCAGAGTATAACGAACATAGTTTTGACTGGAATTCAAGCTATAAATCGGAAGTGCTTTCTTTTATTCCATTTGTAAGAATTCATAGTCGCATTGCCGAGAAGCTAAAATTTTATTCTCAACCTTTTATCGGCGCTAGTTTTCTACTCAATGATGAAAGTGAACACCGAACGGAGTTTTATAATGCAGGAATAACTTTTGGATTTATTTATGCCTTTTTACCGCAATGGAGTCTGGAAACCAGTTTTGCCGGTTTGGAATATAAATACCAATCGGATAAAGATTACGACGTTAAAGCCAACCAGTTTTATTTACACAATAACCTGGCAAACTTTAATATAGGTGTACGACATTATTTTTAAACTAAAAATCGTAGAAGCATTAGATATTGCTCCAACGGAGCAAGGTAATATAGCGTAGTCATACAAATTCGCCATGGGGTAATTTGTAGGGCTACGTATAAATAATGCAAATCAAAGAAGCACCAAAGGTGCGAGAGTATCAATCCCAAATATAACGTTCGTCATATGGCATATCATAGTTTTTCAAAAAACGAACAAACTCTTTTTTATAGTCT
This sequence comes from uncultured Saccharicrinis sp., assembly GCA_963677245.1. Lineage (GTDB taxonomy): Bacteria > Bacteroidota > Bacteroidia > Bacteroidales > Marinilabiliaceae > Saccharicrinis. The sequence goes on along the minus strand of OY781921.1, from coordinate 5,426,171 downwards.
AATTTCCGATGATGTTCTTTTTGTTTTTGTATATATCTAACCACATCTTCTACCTGTTTCGGATTAACTGAAAATGCACCATAACCATGTTGCCAATAAAACTCAACGAATTCAGCTCCTTTTGTTTTTATCCATTTAGACGAATGTGTTTTCAATTTCTCAACCAAAAGCATCAAAGGCATTTTACGTGATAAATTCACCAAAATATGTACGTGATCATCTACTCCCCCAACTATTAATGACGGAGAACCCAATTCTCGACTTGTTCCTCCGATATACCTGAACAACTCCTCCTGTATATCTTCGCTAATGAGTGAAGCCCTGTTTTTGGTACTAAACGTGATGTGAATATAATTCTTGACTAAAGATTGTGGCATTTTTATTTTAAGATAAGCAATATAATTGATTCCGCTCCTTCGGAGCTTGATTTGCATTACCTCCTATACCTTGTCCTTTGGACAAGGCTAATTACAATGCACCTTTGGTGCAGGTTGTTTGAACATCATCGTTTTATCTTGTATCTTCGCAGCGCATATTAAACTAAAGGAATGAAACACAAAGCTGGATTTGTAAATATTGTTGGGAACCCAAACGTAGGTAAATCAACCTTAACCAATAAATTGGTAGGAGAACGATTGTCAATCATCACCTCAAAAGCCCAAACTACGCGTCATCGTATATTGGGAATTGTAAATGATGAAGAGTATCAAATTGTTTTTTCGGATACACCAGGGGTACTTAAACCCAACTATAAATTACAGGAATCCATGTTGCGTTTTTCAAAAACAGCTTTACAGGATGCCGATGTTATTGTTTACATGACCGATGTGGTGGAGAAAATAGATAAAAACAGCGACTTCCTTAACAGCGTAAAAAAAACAAAAGCGCCGGTATTGCTTGTCATCAATAAAATTGACGAATCCAATCCGGAACAATTAGATGGTTTGGTGAGCACCTGGAAAGAGGAACTACCCAATGCTGAAATTTACCCTATGTCGGCCCTCCGCGGTTTTAATACCGACAACCTAATGAAACGTATCAAGGAATTATTACCCGAGTGTGATCCATACTTTGATAAAGATGCCTTAACTGATAAACCAACTCGCTTCTTTATTTCTGAAATCATTCGCGAAAAAATATTGCTTTACTATCAAAAGGAAATCCCATATTCTGTAGAAGTAGAAGTAGAAGAATTTAAAGAAGACGAAAAACAAATTAATATTCGTGCCATTATTCACGTAGCCAGAGAATCTCAAAAAGGAATCATAATTGGTCATCAAGGCAGTGCATTAAAGAAAACCGGAACCGAATCCAGAAAAGACATGGAGAAATTTTTAGGTAAAAAAGTCTTTTTGCAATTATATGTAAAGGTTAATAAAGATTGGCGCGATAAAGACAAGTCGCTCAGAAACTTTGGTTACGATCAAAAATAACTATCTTTGCAGCCCTTTTATAAATTGAATATCGTAAAACAGGAGGAAAATGGGAAATATTGCAGCCATTGTAGGACGCCCAAATGTGGGAAAATCAACGCTTTTCAACAGGCTTACAGAAACGCGTACAGCCATAGTTAATGAAGAAAGCGGTGTTACTCGCGATCGTATTTATGGAAAAAGCTTTTGGAATGGTCTTGATTTTTCTGTCATTGACACCGGAGGTTATGCCGTTGGTTCCGACGATATTTTTGAAGAAGAAATTCGTAAGCAGGTCTTAATAGCCATCGAAGAGGCCGATATTATATTATTTATGCTGGATGTAACAACCGGCATTACCGACTACGATGAAATGGTAGCTGATATCCTTCGTCGAAGCGATAAAAAAGTTATCATGATAGCCAATAAGGTTGATAACCCGGAAAGGTTAACCGAAGCCAGCTATTTTTATGCTTTAGGTATCGAGGAAATGTTTCCTATTTCATCTATCAACGGTTCGGGTACAGGAGATTTGCTGGATCGTATGGTGGAATTATTCCCTAGTAACGAAAATGTAGAACAACTGGATATTCCTCGTTTTGCCATTGTTGGGCGACCAAACGCTGGTAAATCATCTATTGTAAATGCATTTATTGGGGAAGAAAGAAATATTGTTACGCCTATTTCAGGAACAACCAGAGATTCTATCTACACCCGATATAACAAATTTGGTCACGATTTTTACCTGGTAGATACAGCCGGAGTTCGTAAGAAATCAAAAGTGTCCGAAGATCTTGAATTTTACAGTGTAATGCGTGCCATTCGCGCCATCGAAAATTCTGATGTTTGTATATTAATGGTAGACGCCACTCGTGGTGTTGAAAGTCAGGATCAGAAAATATTCCAGATTATCCAGAAAAACAAAAAGGGAATTGTGGTTTTAATTAATAAATGGGATTTAATTGAAAAAGATACCATGACCACAAAAAAATACGAAGAACAAGTTCGTAAGAAATTCGCTCCTTTCGTAGATTTCCCAATTGTTTTTACTTCAGTAATTAATAAGCAAAGAATTCATAAGGCCTTGGAAATGGCCGTACAGGTTTATGAAAATAAAACCCGCAAAATACCTACTTCGCAATTAAACGATGCGATGCAACAAATAGTAAATGACAATCCACCACCTTCAACCAAAGGAAAATACATAAAAATCAAATACATTATGCAGTTGCCAACGAACACACCTGCATTTGCGTTTTTCTGTAATCTTCCACAATATGTAAAAGATCCTTACAAACGTTTCCTCGAAAACAAAATTCGTAAAATGTGGGATTTTAATGGTGTACCGGTACAAATCTTTATGCGAAAAAAATAAAAAGCATCATATCAACAGAGCAGCCCTTATACAAGTGGCTGCTTTTTTATTTTTAAAACTTTTAACCTTTTCATTCGACTCCTTATTTGGAAAGAATTCAAATTAGAAGTATTTTCGCTAAAAATTGAGTGCTATGTTAATAACAGCGGATATGAAGATGGCTGAACTAATCTTGTTAGATTTTCAGCTTTTGGCATTTTTACACAGAATGGATATTCCTTTGGGTTTTAAAGAAAAAACCATTCAGGAAATATGTAAAGAACAAGATGTAGATACTGATTTTTTCATACAAATGGCCAATGCCTTTCATGATAAAGATTATCTGCCTAAAGAAAAGCTAAAAAACTTCAAAGCTGAATGTCTGATCAGTTATCTGCGCAGAACCCACGAAAATTACCTCGATTATAAAATCCCTGAAATTCAACGACAAATTGTTGAGTTAGAAGAAGATTTAAAGGAGACTACACATAGTTACGATTTAATTAAAAACTTCTTCAAAGAATATATTGGGGAATTCAGCATCCATATTGATCTGGAAGAAAGAACTGTTTTTCCATATGTATTAGAACTATCAAAGAGTATAGAAAACCAAAGTAAAACAAAGTTTTTCAAAGAACATTTTGACAGTTTTAAAATTGATAAATATCTGGAGGAACATAACGATATTGAGGAGAAGCTTTTTGATTTAAAAAACATTCTAGTCAAGTACCTGTCGCCTCCTGTTAATAATGTCAAATACAATGCTCTATTATTCGACATTTTCAGATTGGAACAGGATTTAAAGGATCATTCTATTTTGGAAGAAAAAGTTTTAATCCCCAGGGTTAAAGACATGGAAAAAGAGTTGAAAAACATCTAATTAAATAGTTTATGGTTAGAATATTATTAGCAGAGCCGTCCTATTTAGTTAGAAAAGGTTTAGCAACTATTTTAGGGGAATTAAAGGCGGTTACTCATACCGAAGAAATTGCAGGTTTAGATGATTTAGCAGATGCTTTAAAATCTTCTGTTCCGAATTTGATATTAATTAATACAACAATTAGTTGTTTATCCGAAGCTGATGCTATTATAAAAAAGCACGCCACAGATGCCAAGGTAATTTCTATTTATAATACGCCATTGCCTGATGATGGCAACGAAACTACTTTATCTGTTTTTGACTCTAAGTCTATTCTTTTAAATAAAATTAGAAATCAGGTTAAGAACGTTCAACAATCCGTTAATCAGCAGGAAAATTCTGAAGATTTAAGCGATAGAGAAAAAGATGTGCTTAAAAAAGTAGCATTGGGTAAAACCAACAAGGAAGTCGCTAACGAGCTATTTATAAGTACACACACCGTCATTTCTCATCGTAAAAATATAACACGTAAATTGGGTATTAAAACAGTTTCCGGTTTAACTGTTTATGCTATTTTAAACAACTTAATTAAACTGGACGATATTTCCTGATTATAGATCGTATGCAGGAAACTCAACGTAAAAAGTAGTTCCTTCATTTTCTTGGGTTTCGAACCAGATTTTACCATTCGTATTTTTTACAATATTCTTAACGATCGCCAAACCTAATCCCATGCCGGATGTTTTGGTTGTAAAATTGGGCGTAAATAACTTTTCTTGTGCTTCAGCCGGAATACCTCTTCCATTATCTTTAACCTTAATTAAAATAGAATTTACATTTTCCACTGCCATAACCTGAATTACTCCCTCCTTCTTATCCGGAATGGACTGAATCGCATTCTGCAGTAAGTTATTAAATACACTGATTAATTGCTCAGCATCTGCATATATAAAGTAACTCTCAATGCCATTCGGATTTACGCTTATATCCACATTTTTAGATTTATCGAATAAACCAACACAACGAGCTAACACCTCCAATACATTTACTTTCTTACGCTTGGCTATTGGCATTTTGGCAAAATTAGAGAATTCTGACGCAATACTGGATAACTTATCTATTTGATCAATCAAAGTATTAGAAACACGCTTTAACTTTTGCTCAAAATCGGCATCCTTATTTTTCTGAGCCATCTCCAGATATTGAATACTTAGCTTCATCGGTGTTAAAGGATTCTTAATTTCATGCGCTATTTGTCGAGCCATTTCGCGCCAGGCTGATTCTCGCTCTGACCTTGCCAGCTTCTCGGCACTTTCAGATAATTCATCAACCATCCTATTGTATTCTTTCACTAACTGACCGATCTCATCATTACCTTTGTACTCTATTTTCTCATTTCTTCCTCCCAACCTCAACTCGCTTAGTTTATTCTGAACCACTAATAAAGGATGCGTAATTCGTCGCGAAACTACAACTGTTAGTCCAATAACAACAATTAAAAAAATCAAGTAAAAATTCACAATAGCCATCACTAACGAAGAAACTTCCTCTCGTAGTTCACTGGTTCCAACAAAGTATGGCATATTTAAATAAGCCAACAATTCATTATTCATATTATACAAAGGCACATAAGCGGATAGATACTTTAATTGCCCAATGGATTCTCTGTGAATATACTCCCTCTCACCCTTCTGACTCAATTCTATAAACCCTTTACTATTCATTAAATGCCCTAACAAGCCTTTATTAAAAAGTTCTGGTCGTGATGATGCCAATAATCTTCCCGATGCATCATACATATTGATATCGGTATAAAATACACTGGAGAATTTTTTCAGAAGACTAGATAGGTATTCTTCCATTTCAGGTTTAATTTCATCTACATATCCAACTTTATGCTCCAATTCCATTAAGACAGATCGGGTCTTTTCCGACAACATTTGGTTATTCTTAATCTCAAACCTACGAATGGTTTGCCACACTGAACCACCTGCAATCACCATCAATAAAACTAACATCAAACCAATAAAAGCTATCTGAATTCTTTCCTGTACCGAAAAAATATACATTAGCCTATCCCTTTTAATTCGGGTGATTAACATTAAAAAGGCGCCAAAAATAAAGAAGGAAATAAAGAAAATAGAATAAGCCACCAATATCATCGAGAGTCCAACCTTAGGCAAGGATAAAATCACGCACACACCTTCTTCCGGATGGTATGTCATATGCGAGTAACCTTCGTATAAATATGTATTAAAGTTATGATCGCCATTGACTATTCGATTATGATTGATCGGGTACTCAAATTCTCCGGATTGTTTAACTAAAACACCATCAATATATTTACCATATGAGTATCCTTCTAATGGAGCTCTAAGTTGTGTTTCACGTTCAGAAAGCAATAATTCAGGATATCCAGGCCCTTCAAAGTAAGGCTTAGCCACTAATTCAATATATAAACGAGTTTCTTTTTGCAGGTCATTCTCAAACCATTTAAAAACCCCAAAATACGTCTCTACTCCACTTGAACTCTCTAAGAAATAAAAATGACGACTCCCCATCACCTGGGTTCCATTATTTAGCAATAATTCATCAAAATAATCGTAACAACCCAAAGTTCTGTCCTGATCTTCAATATGCACATCTCCTTCCGGCCAGCAAGGAACCACCTGTACATCGTATCGATTTAAATATCCTTGTAAATAACTTCGTTTAATATATCGCTCCAGTTTATCTACATTAATTTTTACTTTAGAAACCTCCTTTTTTATAATCGTATCATTGGCAATGGCATTCTCCGATTCCTTTAATAATAATTCCGACAATGGATCTTCTTCCTGCATTAATCGAAACGAAAGGTTCTCTATCAGTAATTTCCTTGCCTCTTTTTCACTTTGCGCATTATAATAATAAAAGGTAATTACCGCATACAAGGCAAAAACAGATACAAACCAAATAAAAGTATTATAGGCGTGATAACTTTTTCGGCGAGTTACCCATACTAACATCAAGGAAATGATTAAAAAGATAACAATGCCCAGGATGTAGAAGGTAGAAAAACTAAAAAGTACCATTAAGGACATGCTCACAAGAATAAGCCAGGTAATACGTTTTTTACTTAATTGTTCTAAAAACACCTTGATACTTTTCTCTAAAAGAAGAATAGCCGACAACCACAATAAAGAGATGATAAAAAGCCTTACAATATCCAGAACACCAATATCAGTAATCTTAAATAAGATAGGAGCTGACGCTGAGTTAGAAACCAGTAAGGCTACAATTTTATTTAATACATACCAACTCGCATAAATTGAAATGATAGCCGATATAACAACTATTGCACAGGTGAACCTTTTTTTAGGTAGCTGAACGATAAATGAAGGTAAACCAACAAATTTATAATACACATATGATTTTGCATAAACCAACAAGGCAAATATGAGCATGCTTCCCATATTAGGAAACAAATCAGAGGCTCCAAAATAGATAGGAGAAAACAATTCGGTTTCAAAAGCTATAGAAGGGAAAAAATATTTGGCATGGAAATAATACAAAATACTACTTACAACTACCCCCATAAAAAAAACTACGCGAACTCGAAGCGGACTGTTTTGACTTTTAATCGCAAATATTAAAACCTGAACATATAACAAAAGACTGATGAAAATAAATAATACCGCCCAATTGGCATAAATAGGGTTGGATTTACTGCATTCTCGCGCTGTAAATAAATAATTTCCATCTGCATCATAAAGTTTTACGCCTTTTACATCTTTATAAGTACTTATCTCATGACACAAAACCAATGGCAAACTAATGGCATATTCATCATTTAAAAACTCATTATTATAAGGATATTCAGTCTTAACACTTACCAAAGTAAAAACATCAAACTCGTTAAAAGGAACTCGCTTAACTATGTACCAGGTATTGGATAATTTGACAACCCTTCGGCTTAAAATAGATATTTCTTCCTTTTGGTATGGCAATACTTCATTAGTCCATGCACATAATGAATCATTGCGGTAGACCAAAACATCTACGCCTTTAGGTTTATCTGATTCGGTAGAATCTACCGCATACCATTCCTCACCTAACCTTAACTTTTCAGTAAATGAATTTACAAAACGTTCTGCGTCTTTACTTTTCTGGTGTAAAGCATTCTGAAACCGTAATGCATTAAATGAATGATGATTGTAATTCTCATAAGCCCATGAGAATAAAAATACCATAAATACCGAAGCAAAAAAAAGTATATACGGCCAATTAAAAATGTAGTACTTTTTCAATCTGTGCATGAGAAAAAAGTCTAGTCGTGATGATAAGGTTGATTTTTTAAAATTGTCATTGCCCGGTATAATTGTTCTGCAAAAATAAGTCGAACCATCTGGTGAGAAAAGGTCATCTTAGATAAAGAAATCTTTCCATTAGCCTTATCATAAACATCTTTAGAAAAACCATACGGCCCTCCAATAACAAAAATTACGCGCTTAATCCCCTGTAACAACTTTCGTTCCACAAAACCAGCAAAACCGCGCGAAGAATATTCTTTGCCTCCCTCATCCAACAAAAACACCTCATCTCCGGCCTGAATTTGCTGTAATATTAATTCTCCCTCTTTATTTTTTTGCTGATCTTCAGACATATTCTTTGAATTCTTAATATCCGGTATAACCTTTATTTCAAAGGGAATGTAGTGCTTTAATCTATCGATATATTTTTTTATTCCTGTTTCCAAATAAGACTCATCCGTCTTTCCTATTAAAACTAATATTATTTTCATGCGTATACCAAAATCATTTGAATATTAAAACAAAAATACAAAAACAACGATACTACATGGTTTAATATTTGTAATAGTGTATTTTTGTTGCTTCAAAGTTGAACAAATATTAAATTACACTATAATCAATTGATGATGGTGAAAACTCCATGTGGCAATAAAAACAAAAAAAAGACACATGAAAACGTATAGATCAACAACATTACGAAAAGTTATTACATCAATAATAATTTTATTTATTTCAGTTAATTTGTTTTCGCAATTTCCAGAAGCAATAACCAAAGCTACAAGACTAGGAAATGCAGATGAACTGTCGAAATACTTTAATAATAAAATTGAATTAGTTCTTCCGCAAAAATCAGAAGTTTTTAGTAATGCCCAGGCTAAACTAGTTTTAAGTGATTTTTTTAAAGATAATCCAGTAAATAGTTTTAAAATTATACATCAGGGTATCAGAGAAAATTCTTCTTTTGCAATTGGAAAATATATTAGCGGAAATACGGCATATAGGTTCTATTTTTTAACTAAAACAAAAGACAACAAAACCTATATACATCAATTAAGAATAGAAAAAGAAAAATGATTAAAGAAGAAGTACTCGATCGAATACTAACAAATGCTATTAAAGAAGATATTGGGGATGGAGATCACTCATCTCAAGCTTGTATCCCTGAAGATGCTATAGGAAAAGCCCACCTTTTGGTTAAAGAAGAAGGTATTCTGGCAGGTGTTGATATTGCTCAAAAAGTTTTCAGGAAGTTTGATCCAAACATTAAAATAGATGTAAATATTACCGATGGAGCACATGTGAAACCTGGAGATATAGCATTTATTGTAGAAGGTAAAGTTTTGGATTTGCTCAAAGCCGAAAGATTGGTTTTAAATCTGATGCAACGAATGAGTGGAATTGCTACAAGAACCAACATTTATGTTCAAAAACTGGAAGGCCTGAAAACAAAGGTGCTCGATACCAGAAAAACCACACCCGGGCTAAGAGAAATTGAAAAACTGGCTGTAAAAATCGGTGGAGGCGTCAACCATCGCATTGGATTGTATGATATGATAATGCTTAAGGATAATCATATTGATTTTGCTGGTGGTATAAAAAATGCTGTTTCTGCGGTTAAGGATTATCTTAAAGCGAACAAGAAAGACCTTAAAATTGAAGTTGAGGTTAGAGATTTTGATGAATTAAATGAAGTTTTAGCTGTTGGTGGTATCCATAGAATTATGCTCGATAATTTTTCGACAGAAGATACCACAAAGGCGGTCAAATTAATAGATGGTCGATACGAGACAGAATCTTCCGGAGGAATTACGCTTGATATGCTGCGCGAATATGCAGAGTGTGGCGTTGATTATATTTCTGTAGGTGCACTCACTCACCATATTAAAAGTCTTGACTTGAGTTTAAAAGCGATTTAGTTTACATAAACATAAAATTAGAAGCCACTTACGTAAAGTATGTGGCTTTTTTTATGGCATAATTTCCAATAATTTATTAAATTTATGATAAACCCTCCTTTTGAAATACACACAGGAAGCTGTCTTTCCACAATCAATCAGGTCGGGTTAAACAAAAAATAGTTGGTAAAACTGCATGTTTACTGCGGTATGTATAACTTTGAAAATTGAAGTATATGAAAAATGGTTCTATACACTTAGTTGATCTTGAATTTGAATATAAAATATGGAAAAAGAGACTGAATGCATTTTTAGCAGAAGTGGATATTTTACTAGATCGAAACATTCATTTAACTCCGGAAAAAAAACGCAATGCATTAAACTCTATTGAACTCATAGCTCTCGAAGAGCATAAAGACTCTCTTGAAAAGTTGAAAAACAAAATTGAAATCAAAGAGCAAGAGTTAACTTTCTACAATAAAGATTTTCCGATTACTGAAGAACATGAGTATTTTCTTGAACATCTTGAAATGAGAAAACTGAATGATCGTACACTCCAAATTCATATTGACAGAGTGAATGACATTGTTCACGCAATCGGTGCATAATCAGACCAATCGGTCTACCAACTACTCACAACACACATAAACTACACCATCCAAATCAACCACAACTTATATATTATCAAATTGTAAAGTAAGTATTCCTTTCATAAAAAAGTGTAAATTGCAATCTGAAACAATATTTTAATGTTAAATACATGCAACAATCACTTTTATTTTATCTGTTTTTAATAGTTATTATCAGCAGCTGTACTTTTCAAAATAAAAAGACCAGTACAGTTAACTCAAAACATCTGGTAGCCTTCTATAATCTTGAAAATTTGTTTGATACCATCAATACGCCCAATGTAAATGATGGTGAATTTACCCCGGCAGGTTCACGTAAATGGGACTCTCAAAAGTATCTTTCTAAACAAGCCAATATGAGTAAAGTTATAGCTGATTTAGGAAAAGACTTAAATTTAAATGGCCCTTCCATTATTGGACTTTGCGAAGTAGAAAACAAACAAGTTATTGTTGATCTTATAAATCAAGCTCCACTTAAAGCAATGGGTTACCAGATACTGCACTATGATTCTCCCGACAAAAGAGGAATTGATGTAGCTCTGCTTTACAAAAAAGACATTTTCAATATTATAAATTCAAAAACCTTTCCATTATACATTTATGATAAGGAGGATAATGAAAGAATTTATACCAGAGATCAATTACTTGTAACAGGAACCTTAAATAATGAAACTGTACATATAATTGTAAATCATTGGCCGAGTCGATATGGTGGTAAAAAAAGAAGTATCCCTAACAGAAAAGCAGCAGCTCTCCTGAACAGACAGATCATTGATTCCCTAATTCAAGAAAATGCAGATGCCAAAATAATTACCATGGGTGATTTAAACGACGATCCCATTGATGAATCGGTGCGAGTTCATTTAAATGCTACTGCTTATAAGGATAGCTTAACTGAGAACAGTTTATTTAATCCTTTGGCTAAAGACTTTGACTATAGCAAAGGAAGTCTTTACTACAGAGGCAAATGGAATCTATTTGATCAGATTATCCTATCACAAGGTCTGTTGAAAAATAAGGGCTTGCATTATGACACTGCTTTTATATATAAAAAACCATACTTGATACAACAAGATGGCAAATACAAAGGATATTTATTAAGGACATATGGAGGCAAAACCTACCTGAATGGTTATAGCGACCACCTGCCGGTTTGTTTAGTATTATCCGAATAAAAAATTTTATTTTTGCCCTAAAGTAAAGATTTATGGCAAGAGGAAAAGGAAAGAAAAACATTGGAGGTTCAGCTGGTCAGAATAGAAAAAAGTCTGAAGAGTTTTTGCTAAACAACAGCAATAAACCAAATATCATAGAAACGGATTCAGGATTACAGTATGAAGTAATTAAAGAAGGTGATGGCGAAACGCCGGCTCCAAATGATATTGTTCGAGTACATCAGCGAGCGATGTTACTAGGTGGTAAAATTCTAGATGACACATACAAGGAAAATGCTCCTATGGAATTTAAACTGGATGAAGTTATTGAAGGATATCAGGAAGGACTTTTAATGATGAAAACTGGTGCCAGATACAAATTATATGTACCGCCAGAATTAGGTTGGGGTAAAAAAGGATCTGGTGGCAGAATTGGCCCCTTTGCTGTTGTTATTTTTGATGTGACACTACTGGAAATACTATAATACCGGTTGGTTTTCTTTCAGCAGTTCATTTAAAACAGGTTCAATTTTATCGGATCGTATTAATTCGTTATTATTTTGAGATAAAATATATTGGTGAGTTCCATTGGAGCTCACTTCTATTTTCCAGTCACTACCTTCTCCTACTGCTTTAAAGCCTAATCGGTTCAATGCCCTCGACATCCATTCACAAGCAATACCTTGTCCACTCAAAACAACATCTTTTCTTTTCATTTTATGATATCGAAAAGTTCCGGTATGATTATCAAATAATATCCCTTCTCTTTCGAAAAAGCATTTAAAATCATTAGACAAGACTAAATCTTCCGGTATACCTTCCTGTAAGGTACGACCTTGAGCCAACAACCATATTTTATCCGCAATTTGCAAAGCCATTTCTAAATCATGAGTTGATAATAAAATACCTCTGTTCTGTTCTCTGGATAATCTTCGAAGCAATTGCATAATTTCAATTTTGGCAGGTAAATCCAAAAAAGCAGCCGGTTCATCCAAAATAATAAAAGGAGTTTCCTGAACCAAAGCCTTAGCAATCATAGCCTTCTGACATTCACCATCACTCATCTTATCTAAAGATTTGTAGGTATAGCCCTCTAAACCTACCTCTTCGATAGCTTTATGCACCTTTTCAATATCTGATTTCATCAGCTTTCCAAAGAAACCGGTATATGGTGTTCGTCCTAAAGAAACCAACTCAAAAACTGTTAAATTTGGAACGCTCAATTTATCTGTTAAGACAACACTCACCTTTTTTGAACGCTGCGCTTCAGATAAACGATCAATTTTAGTTTCTCCGTACCATATATTGCCGGACAAAGGCTTCAAAAAACCAGATAATGTTTTTATCAATGTCGATTTTCCAGCTCCATTTGGCCCCAGAATACAAGTAAATTCACCTGCACGAACTTGCACATCAATATTCTGATGTAAAGGAGCAGCATGCTTGTCATACCCCACAGCTAGGTTTTCAGCTTTTAAATTTAAAACGTCTCTATTTTTCATACACCTCTATTCTTTCAACGTACGTCTTTTTAATATAACCGAAACAACAATGGGGGCACCAATCAAGGAAGTAACTGCATTTATAGGCAACGTACCTTCAAAACCGGGTAGTCTTGCAATTAAATTGCAGAGCAACGCTAAAACAGCTCCAAATAAAATAACGGCAGGTATTAAAACCGAATGATCAGCTGATTTAAAAAAGCCCTTTGATAGATGTGGAACAGCCAGACCTAGAAAAGCTATTGGACCACAAAATGCAGTTATAGTTGCAGTTAAAAGTCCTGTCACCATTAAAATAGAAAATCTCGATCTTTTAATATTAATACCTAGATTCATCGCATAATTTTCGCCAAGCAACAATACATTTAAAGGTTTAATTAAGAACAAACTTCCTGCTAAACCAACAATTGTTAAAGGCGTGAAGATGACATGTTTTTCCCATGATAAGTTTTGAAAGGAACCTAAGCCCCAAAGCACAAAAGTCTGAATATCTTCCTTTGAACTCATAAACTGCAATAAGCCAACAATAGCACTAGATGCATATCCGACCATTATACCTACAATGAGTAGCATAGCATTATTTTTTAGTTTACGGGCTAAGAATAACACCACAAATAAAATTAATATAGCTCCTAAAAAAGCAGCTGCAGTTATAGTCAGCGAACCGTACCAGCCCAATGTTGACAATGAAACTCCTTGTAAAATTCCAAATAACATGACAACCACCGCCACTCCAAGACCTGCTCCTGAGCTAATCCCAAGAATAGACGGACCTGCTAAAGGATTTCTGAACAAAGTCTGCATTTGCAATCCTCCTGCAGCTAAACCCGCTCCTGCCAACATTGCTGTGATTGTCTGAGGTAATCTGGATTTGGTTAAAATATTTCGCCATATTTCGTTATCTATTTCAAAACCTACCATCCATTTTAATACTGTAGAAAAAGGAATATAAACAGATCCTAATGAAATATTTAATGCCACTAACAACACTAATGCAACAAGCAACATAACGAATGCTATTCGTTTTCGATTCTTTGCCACCTCTTCTTGCATGCTTAATCCTTATCTAAAATTTGATAATAGCTTAGCTCATGTTCCGGCAATAGTTCCGGATGGAAAAGTTTGATGTAATCGCACAGAATAACATCAGGCTCCAATAAACCTTTTTCGTAAATTAAGGAATAGCTCGTATTGGAATAAACTACTTTTTTATCGGCAAAAGGCTTAAAATCTTCATATCTGACATCTTCATTTTTAAGGGCACTATAACTGTATTCGCCATCATAGTTAACCATTAAACTCCAAAAATCACAATCAGCACCCTGTGCGTAAACTGTTTCAAAATCGTAAGCCAAAGAACCTGTGCCTGGTTTATCTTTAAAAATATAGTTTACTCCTGCATCTTTTAAAAAGTTGGCATTATAACTTTGTGCAGCCGGAACATACCATACGCCCTGAAAAATTTTACCTGTCATTACTTTAGGCCTGTGTATGGCATTTTTCGCAATGTTTTTTGCTTTTTCATAGCGACTAGCTACATCCTTAACAATTTGAATAGCATGCTCTTCCTTATTAAAGAAGGCGGAGACATATACTAACCACTCTACTCTACCTAAAGGCGTATTTTCAAGATAACTACTATTAGTACACAAGCGAATTCCTGCATTTCGAGCTGGTCCGTATAAATCTTCTTTAAAAGGAGAAATCATCATCATATCCGGATTTAAAGCAATCAAGATTTCCAGATCTGGAGAATAAGCTTTCCCAATATTTTTAATGCTTCCTTCTTTTATACCGTCTTGTACCTTTTGATTGGATACATATTCCGGTTCTGCCATTCCTACTAACTGATCAAGCACATTTATTTTATGAGCATAGCTAATCTGAGTAGACGTTAATGCAACCCATTTTTTAACAGGAATCTCAATAGAGGATGGATTTTGTTTTAAAATATTTTTATCTGTAGATAATATGGTTTCAATGGCAGGAGCAAGAGAATCCCATGGTTGTTGTACCAATATTCTTTTATAGTTAGGGTAATATTCAATCTTAAATCGATTAGCATATGATGGAATATAAACCGAATCCGGTTCTTGAGATAATCCTTTTTGCTGTTTTACTTTAGAATTATTCCCACAAGCGCTTAAAAGGATCATGAGTAGAATAAATCCCCATCCTGTTTTCAATGTCATTACTTTAACCTCCCGAAAGTTATCATCATTGCTTTTACCTGAAAAGCACATTATTTAAATTTACATGTGGCAGGTTTTCCGACTTTCTTTTTTGAGCACCTTCCCATTGAACTGGTTCAACAGTGGTTTTACACTCACCTGAAAAAGGTAGAATACGGCTGCGGGCACAGTTCCTGACTTTTACTTTGTAATTACAGGATTCCCTATTAAGAAATATTCACCACAACTGTCACAAAAGTACATTAAATTTTAACACAAAAAAAGGTCATTGCTAAGCGCAACAACCTTTGATATTTATTCGATAATTAAACTATCTATTCTTTATATATGATTAATGCAGAATAAGTATTTACTCCCTGACTTGAGTGTGCCGAATACTTAATATCAATAATTTGTTCCGAACCGATATTATTCTCTATTACGAAATCATTAATCTGCAAATCGATTGCCTTATCAAAATCATCTACTCCAGTATATTGAAAATGCTTTGTCTTTACCTTACCCATAATTATTGATTTTTTATATAATTAGTAATTGAACACTATAAGATACGCAAAGTCATTTAAATGGATTCAAAAAACATTAACATTTTTTTACGAAAAACAACTCAACTTTGACTACTGAACTGACATCCACGAAGTAAAGCGCTGGAATTCCTGATGATTATCAGACATCCATAATAGCACATCATCATTATATCGACAACCACTAATAAAATAGCTAAATGGTTCAGATAAATTATTATTTTCAATTTTTGTAAAGAAATCTACATAAAAGTCCCACCAAAAGCCAGATTTATCCTGAGAAGCATCTTCTAATATTTTAAATAAAGTCTCATTATTTTTCGCAAAATTTACAAGTAAATTATTTCTTATCTCAGCTTCTTTATTCAGTTCACCCTGATTAATCTTCTCATTCACTTTTATGAGACTTACAGCTAATTCAGCTGTAGCAAAGTCACTATAATTAAAGCCAGACTGTACTAACTGAATATCTCTTTGCCCTTTGCTTCTCACACCTTGATTCCACAAAGCGCCTAATAATTCGTAAGCAGTAGAGCTTCTTTCACTATCTTGTTCAATCAAAAGAAAATAATATAGAGGCAGCATACTTTGTACCCTTTCTCCCATATCAAACATGATATAAGCTAATAACAAATGGCTGCTCGCATGTGCAGGATATAACTCAATAGCTCTTACAGCGTATTCCTGCGCTTCTTTAAATTCCTTATTATTAAAAAAGGACAACGATAAATTATAATTTAAAAGATAGTTGTTTGGGAACTTTTTAAGACCATCCTTATAAATCCTTCGTGCTTTTTCATTTCGCCCAATATTTTCCCAGGCCGAACCATTGATTAAATAAGCATCTTCACAATACTCATTATCCTTATCCATCAATTTTGAGCTATAAATTGCTGCTTTATCATCATCTCTTAAAGCCAGATAAGTTAAGGCCAACTCATAACATGCCATATCCGAAGTTTTATCCATTTTATATGCCTGCTTGAACCACGAAAGTGCATTCTCATACTTTCCCATTTCATAATCGGCAACACCTCTGGATAATATCACATCAAAATCAGAATTTTGAGCCTTCGCAGTTTGAGCTAGAGTTAACACTCCTATTAAAATCAATACAATTCCCTTCATTTCTCTCTTCAATTAATCTTATTTTAAAAAGTATAAAAATAAGTATCAGTTAACACAACTTTAATATTACGCATTTTTTGCGGGGATGTTTTATGCAATTTCCAGCCTTTTAAAAATTTATAATATTTTAACAGAATGCAGAATAGATTCTAACTGACGGACATAGTAGGATTTATTTTGCTTTTGGGGCGCATAAACAAAGGCACCAACCATGACCAGTTCGTTGGTTTGTTCGTTTTTTATAAAATAATCGACAAATGGTCCTCCCATAAAAAAACCATGTACTTTCCAAAGTCCTCTTAGTTCCATTATCTTTTGATTGTTATGAATTAACTGATTAAACTGAACGGGCAGCTCTTGTTCTGTTTGCATATAAGTATTTATTGAAGGTCCGGGTATAAATGTCTTTCCTATAGAATCTCGCAAAAACATTAAATCATTAGTATTTAAAGCTTTCATCTGACTTAAATCAAAGGTGTTTACATAAACACAAATGGTTGTTTCCAGATTATCATATCTAAACCAGGTAAAATCAAGCGTGTCCTTCACTAAGCGATATCCATCCGGTAAAATCAGGTCAATTTGATATCGGTCATTTATTAATTTTCTGGAAGAGGCATTCGCACCTTTTACATTAGCCAAATGCATATTTTTAATATCTCCATAATAGAAAAAATCATAGATACGATCCTTATGATCTTCAAACACTTTGTTAAAGTTTAATACTCCAGGTGCACTAATATTCACCACTCTTTGGTAAGATGCCCAAACATCATTATTATATCGAACCTCACTTTTACCTGATAAATCTCTTTGAACCCGAATGATGTTTCTGTAAGCTTTAAAATGACCTTCAAATTCATCAGGGACAATAACCGTTAATCTAAAGGTGGATTCGTATTGAGGTAAACAAGGAAATGCCTGATTGGCAAATTCTCTGATTTCTTTTAACCAACCTTCTTTTTGCTGATTAAGGTCTGCCACCACTAAAACCTCACCCGGAGCACCAATGGAACGTCCTTTTAAATTGGAATCAGAAGTTGTTTTACAACTGAGTAAATAACAAGAAAACAAAAGGATGAATAAAAGAGATTTTAATATTTGATTGGATCGGAAAGAACTAACATAAGTTTTCATAGGCTTAAATTTTAATGATTATGATCTAGCTTAATCGTATGATGAGAATAGGTATTTATCAAGTAAAAAGCTGCCTCGAAAAGGGAAAAACGAGGCAGTATATTCTAAACTTGTTTATTGCATATTTCGGTATTATTAACTTTTAAAAATGTAACGTAGCGTGTTTGATAGAAACGTTTTTCTATACTTTGCTGTAGCTTCATTCTTTCACTATAGTGATAACAATTTATTGTAAAGCAAATTTGATAGGAACCTGATAAGAAACCGACACAGCTTGTGTACCTTGTCTTCCTGGCTTCCAGTCGGGCATTGAAGAAACAACTCTTAATGCCTCTCTATCAATAGAAGAGTCAACACCTCTCAGAATTTTAACATTAACAACTTTGCCAACCTTGTTAATCACGAAGCTCAAATAAACCGTTCCCTGAATTCCATTTTCAGCTGCAACAACCGGGTATCTGACAGCATTGGCTAAATATTTTATTAAAGCCGACTGTCCACCTGGAAATTGAGGCTTATCCGAAATGGAATAAAATGGAATCGGATCTCCATCTTCATCTGGTTGTTCTACCTGCGTTAAATCAGTAACCAAATCTTCAAGTGATTCTGAAGAAAAATCCAATTCATCACCAGGTAAGTCATCATCATCTTCTACAATTCTGAGTTTCTCCAAAATTATCTGCTTGGGAGCAGCTTTGGGAGGTTCCGGATCTTTTAATCTAACGATTGGAGGTAATTCTTCCTCATTAGCAATCACCTCATCGTATACAATTTCCTCTGGTCTGTCTCTAATGGTTTTCCACTCGAAAGCCACCAAAGAAGCGCCTAAAGCGACGATAAAACCAATTTGTAAAAACATACTACGCTTTCTCTCTAAGTCTGCTTTTTTAGTCTTTTTAACTTCCATAACGAGCTTTTTTAAAGGTTATGCTACTGAAATATTCAATAACACTTTACTTTAGCCAAGCTCTGTACCAAAAAACTCAACCTCCAAACAAATACAACCACTATCATCTGACTAACAATCACATAACAACACACAACTCCTACATGCCAAAAAATAAAAACCTGTGCAAAAACGCCCAAACGGGCGAAAACAAGCGCCCAATAAGGTAAAATCGCCCATTATAAATGATATTTTCATAGTTTTGCATTTAAATGAATTCCATGGAAAAACTCAGCATTCAGAAATCAATTGCTATCGTTAGTTCGTTCTTAAATGAACAAGCAAGCCCGTTAATTCAGGTTCCTTGTGTTGTATTCATATTCGACGAAGACAAAAAGGCAATTTTTGAAGCTGCTTATAATAACATGACCATTGAGAAAGCAACAATAAAAGAGCTGGAAGAGATAGACTTTGAAAGTGATGTAAATGTTGAGATGAATTCATTGATGGTGCAATCCAGGCATTTTTCCTATGAAACACTTAATGAATACACCTTGATCATAGCTTGCACAAAAAACAACGTTTCTACTTGCATATTACCAAGTTTGACCTATATTCTGGATGAAATATTAACTGAACAAGAGCAAAAAAACGAAATTGATAAAAACTACGCTTTCACACAGGCCTTAATCAACTCTGTAAATGCCGGAATGATAGCTACAAATCCTAATGGTGAAATTCAATATGTGAACCATCACCTATGCCAGCAGTTAAAAATTCATGCCAACTTTTTAATAAACACTTCCATTAAAAACATTATTCCAAATTGGAATTCTATTTATAAGATGGTAAGTGCCGGTAATATAATCCGAAACGAAGAAACGCATGTAAACACCTCCGATTCTTCTGTAAAATTTAGCATAGATGTAAATGCCATTTACACTGCCGATTCTAACATAAATGGTTTTGTTATTATGGTAAGATCGGTAAAAAGAATCATTGAAAATAAAAACAAATCATATGGTTTAGTTGCCAGATACCAGTTTAAAGATATTATTGGCAAAAGCAAAACGATTCAACAAGTGATTGAATATGCACAAACCATTGCCAACAGTCCATCAACTATATTAATAGATGGAGAGAGTGGAACCGGAAAAGAAGTTTTTGCACAAAGTATTCATAATGCCAGCAGCAGAAAAAACAATGCCTTTGTTGCCATAAACTGTGCTGCCATATCACAAAACCTAATAGAAAGCGAACTTTTTGGTTATGATGAAGGCGCCTTTACCGGAGCAAAAAAAGGTGGTCAACCGGGAAAATTTGAATTAGCCAATAACGGTACCTTGTTTTTAGATGAGATTGGAGATATGCAACTTGATATGCAGGTAAAATTATTACGAGCCATCCAGGAAGGTAGCGTAACTCGTGTTGGAGGAGACAAACTCATACCCGTTGACGTTAGAATAATTGCTGCTACGAATAAAAATTTATCCGAAGAAGTAGAAAAAGGGAACTTCAGAATGGATTTATATTATAGAATTAGCGTTATTCCATTGCATATTCCAGCACTGAGAGAACGTAAAGGTGACCTCCCCTCTTTAATACGTTATTTTTTAAATCAAAAAAGCCTGAAGCTCCAAAAAGACATCCCACAAATGGGATATTCGGACTTGCAACAATTGCTGGACTACGATTGGCCTGGAAACGTTAGAGAATTAGAGAACTTTATCGAACAACTCGTTAATTTTAATGGTAAGATTTCTCTCGACAGCTTTAAAAAACTTAAACAGGAAGAACAACTAATTCCAGAAGTATTTCCTACCCTAAGTTATCCTGTAAAAAGTAGCCCTCTTCCAGGAACGCCTTTAAAAGAGATCGAAAAGCAGCATATTATCAACACTCTTAAAAGCAACAACGGCAATATATCATTAAGCGCTAAACAATTACAAATTGGTAGAAATACACTATATCTCAAAATTAAAAAATACAATATTACTTCCTATATCAACAACCTACCAATGTCCTAATTTAGAACATTGTTCTATTTTAATACACACAACAAAAACAAAACGTCCTAATATAGGACATTTTCATTCTTACATTCTTTCACACATTATTCCATAACAATATGAATATATACAACTTACCAACTTTGGCACATTTATAGGAAAGTAATAGCGAAAGGAAACGAGTTATGGAGAAGGATAAAAAACACAAAATCAGAATTTGTTTGGGAAGCTCATGCTATACCAGGGGAAATGCAGAAAATCTGAAAATTATTCAGGCTTATGTAGAGGGGAAGAACTTAAATGTTTCCATCGACTTTAGAGGGCATTTGTGCAACGAAAATTGCAACAGAGGTCCGGTGTTAACCATAGATGAAGTAACCTACGAAGAAGTGCAGGCTTTTCAGGTTGAAAAAATACTACAAGACACACTAGGTTAGCATGATGAATACAAAACCTATTTACACCATAGAAAACGATTGTAAAGATTGTTATAAATGTATTCGTAATTGCCCGTCAAAGGCCATTAAAGTTACAGAGCAAAAAGCTTCTATACTTGATGAACGATGCATTTATTGTGGTCTTTGTGTATCCATCTGCCCGGCCGGTGCCAAACAGGTTAGAGAGGGTGTTTCGCGCGTAAAGCAACTACTCAATGATAACAAACCTACAGTTATTTCATTAGCGCCTTCGTACAGAACAGAATTTAATAATATATCAGAAGAAAAACTTTTAAAAGGTTTAGCCGCCTTGGGTTTTAACTATATTTCGGAAACTGCCTTGGGTGCTCAGGTTGTAACAGAGCATACCGAGCAGTTTTTGAAAGCTCGAGACAAAGGCGTGTTTTTGTCTTCGGCATGCCCCGGAGTGGTTGAATTAATCAAAAAATATTATCCGGAACTACTATTGAATATCACACCATTCTTATCGCCCATGCTTACTCATGCTAAAATGCTTAAGCAAGATTTGGGCAAAGATATTAATGTGGTGTTTATTGGCCCTTGCATTGCAAAAAAAGCAGAAGCGGACAATTATCCGAATTTAATAGACACGGCTTTATCTTTTAACGAATTAAAGCAATGGATGGAAGAAGAAGAGGTATTTGAAAAAGATGACAGCTCTGAGCCTCTTAACTTTTTCCCTCATAAGGCCGGCAATGGCAGTTTGTACCCTGTTGATGGAGGAATGATTAAAACCTTCAACGAAAAAAACAACAATCTTTTATCTCTTTCTTTTTCGGGAATTGATGATATAAAAAAGGTACTAGATAATCTGAATAACATTCAACACAACGGTCCTGTATTCTTGGAATTGCTACTTTGTCAGGGAGGTTGTGTAAACGGCCCCGGTTGTGGATGTGAAACCAATCCTGTTCAGCAAAAAATTGACATTTTATTCAATCAACAAATCAATAGTGCGAAACACGCAGAACCGGTTCATATTAATATTGAATGCGACTATTTTGGAAGAAAAGCAATTGCTCCCCAGCAGTTTTCTCAGAAAGAGATTGAAGATACGCTATATAGTATTGGAAAAACAGATGCGAGTGAAGAGTTAAACTGTAGCAGCTGTGGATATAACACATGCAGAGAGTTTGCTCAGGCTATTCTGGGAGGTATGGCCGAAACCAATATGTGTGTTTCGCATTTGCGAAAAATTGCTCATAATCAAGCCACTTTACTTTTAAAGAAAATTCCATCCGGTGTAATGGTGGTAAACCACGATTGTAAAATTATGGAAATGAACCACAGTTGTGCGCGTATGCTTGGTGAGGATATAGAAAATAAATTCAATACCGAAAATGGCTTAAAAGGCATCAGCATAGATGAACTGGGCTACTTTACCGAACACTTTAAAACAGCGATTAACACAGGGAAAGAATATAACCAGATTGCCATAAATCAGAATGGAACCAATTTTCAGTTATCCATTTTTAATATTCAAAAGCACAAACTGATAACAGGTATTATTCAAAACTTAAATAATAAAGAATTTAAAGCAGAAATTATAGAAAGCAGAACTCGTGAAGTAATTAAGAAGAACATGGAAACGGTACAAAAAATAGCAGCTCTTTTAGGTGAAAATGCTTCGCATACCGATTCTTTGTTAAACTCTATTTTAAATGATCATTCTATTTAAGTTGTAAAGTCCTGTATGCATAGTCCTTTTGTTATAGAAGCTGAAAACATAAGCAAGGCGAAGGCTGGTCAATCAACCTGTGGCGACGCGGTGCTCTTTAAAAAAATTAAAGAAGAAAACCGCTTGGTTGCTGTTGTGTCTGATGGATTAGGAAGCGGCGTGCAAGCGAACATTTCAGCTACCATGACCAGCACAATGGCTTTACAATTTACCATGGCTGGCGAACCGGTAGAAAGGACTGCTGAGTTTATTACCAACACGCTGCCTCAAGATACCAAGCGCAAAGTAAGTTATTCCACTTTTACCATTTTGGATATCAACTACCAGGGTGATGTAAAAGCGGTTGAATACGACAATCCATCTATTTTGCTATTGAGAAATGGCGAATTTATTCCTTTAGAAAAAACGGAAAAAACGCTCAACATTCAATCGCAACGAAATAAGGTATTTCAATATCATTTTAAACTGCAAAAAGAGGATAGAATAATATTGGTAACCGATGGCGTTACCCAATGCGGCATGGGAAGCGATCAAATGCACTTTGGATGGCAACTCAATGGACTTAAGGATTACATTAAAGATACAATTAGTCATAAACCCGAAATATCGGCACGCGATTTAGCAGGAGGTATCATAGCCCAAACAGTTTTATTAGACAACAATTCACTGAAAGATGATGCCTCCTGTTGCGTGCTTTATTACAGGAAACCTCGTAAACTTTTAATCGTTACCGGCCCACCATTTCATAAAGAAAATGACAACATCTTAGCACGATCGGTAAAAGATTTTAGTGGTAAGAAGATTATTTGCGGAGGAACCACTTCTAAAATTGTTGCTAAAGAGTTAAATACAGATGTTGAAATTGATTTAGAAGATTATCAGCCGGGACTGCCTCCTAAAGCTAAAATGAAAGGTGTAGACCTGGTTACCGAAGGAATTATAACCTTGGCTAAAGTTTCGGAAGAACTCGAACAAATCGCATCTATTGAACAGGCTAGTGGTTCTATTTCGGGCGATATTATTCGCATGATGCTCGAAAGCGACGAGATAGAATTTATATCCGGAACCCGGGTTAATAATGCACATCAGGATCCAAACCTGCCTGTTGAGCTGGAGATTAGACGTAATGTCATTAAACGCATTACCCAACATCTCGAAAATAAATTTTTAAAGAAAACGATTACAACCTATTTATAATGAAGAGAAGAGAAATTGAAGTTGAAATATGTTGCGGAACGAATTGTTATATCATGGGAGGATCTCATCTTCATTTGTTAAAAGCACATTTACCAGAACATTTAGCCTCGTTGGTTAAGCTCAAAGGAAAAAACTGTTCCGGTAATTGCAATGATTTTACCGTCACTCAAAAGCCTCCTTTGGCATGGGTAAATGGAGAAATAATGGAGAATGCCTGCATAGCTAAAATTGAAGAAAAGCTACGCTTACTGACTTGCGAATAAGCAAGACAATACAGATAAGAAAAAAAGTAAAAAATAAATAACAGAACAACTAGAATGACCTATTTTAACAACGCAATTCAAACAAAAAGGGATTTATTAACACGACTGATTAAACTATTGAAGGAGGATGAACTGTTTGATAAAATAGACCGGATTCCTTTAGAAATGAGGCCTAAATCTAAAACACCCATTCGCTGCTGCGTGCATAAAGACAGAGCCGTTATTAAATATAAATCCATGGCTATCATGGGTTTTTGCGTGGATGATGAAGAAGATGAACTAACGCCACTAAAGGATTATGCCAAAGTTGCTTTATCTAAGAAAGAGTTTGCCAAAGAGCATTTAACGGTTATTGATGAAGCTTGTAGTTCTTGCGTTCAGGTAAACTATACGGTAAGTAATCTTTGCCAGGGATGTGAGGCCAGAGCATGCCAGGTAAACTGCCCTAAAGACGCCATTAGAGTGGTGAATGGTAAAGCCATTATCGATAACCAAAAATGTGTGAACTGCGGATTATGTCAGAAAGCTTGTCCATTCCATGCTATTGCTTACCTACCGGTTCCATGCGAAGAGGCTTGTCCTGTAAAAGCGATTAAAAAGAATGAAGATGGAATTGAGGTTATTGACAAAGACAAATGTATTTATTGTGGTAAATGCATGACAGCATGCCCTTTTGGCGCTATCATGGAAAAATCGCAGGCATTACAATTAACCCAATCGTTAAAAAACAAAGAAGAAGTGGTGGCCATGGTTGCTCCTGCCATTTTAGGTCAGTTTAAGGCCAGCCCGGAACAAATTCTTGGCGCATTAAAAGCTCTTGGATTTTCGCATGTTATCGAAGTAGCTGAAGGTGCTGACATTACTGCTAAAAACGAAACTGAAGAATGGATTGAGAACATTCACCAAGAGGCTCCTTTTATGACCTCCTCTTGCTGTCCGGCACATACTTTATTAAGCGAAAAGCATATTCAAAATATAAAGCCCTTTGTTTCGCATACTAAATCACCTATGATTTACACTGCTGAACTGGCCAAAGAAAGATTTCCTAATGCTAAACAGGTTTTTATAGGACCTTGTCTGGCCAAAAGGCACGAAGCAGAAACATCTGGCTTAATCGACTACGTACTTACTTTTGAGGAACTAAGTTGTTTCTTCCAGGCTTATCAAATTGAATTTGACAAAATTGATGATATCATTTTAGATAAACATATTTCGGCTGCTGCCAGAGGATTTGCTTTAAGTGGCGGTGTGGCTGAAGCTATAAAACAGAGTATTCCGAACGGATACGCATTTAAAGAGTTTTTAGTGGATGGCTTACATAAAAAGAACATCAAATTACTAAAAGCATATACAGCCAAACATCCGGACTATAATTTTATTGAAGTTATGGGGTGTGAAGGCGGCTGTATGAATGGCCCAGGAAGCATAACGGCATTTAAAACAGGCCAGGCTTTACTTAAAAAAGCTATCAAAGAACAAGAAATAATAAAAACACCATAAGTTTTGGTTTTTTTCTGGGTAATAACCCGCTATATGCATTAAAAAATCTATTGCACTTTGAAATTACTTCAAAACAATGCACGTTGTTGCTTTACTTCAACTCAACAGAACGACGCTATGCCTCGTTTCAGTAAAGCCTTGTTTTATTGTTCTTTCAATGTTCATTACGAAGTTTTAATACATAAACTGGGTTGAACATTCTAGTTGAATAATTGTCTACTCAATTATTATAGTTTGTAAATCGTTGGAACAGGTCATAGAAACGTCTATGACCTGTTTTTATTTTTGTCGTTCAAAATATTGATAAAGTGCTGATTTATGCCATTCCATGAGTCTTCTTTTTCCATAAATCATTCTTTTCACATTCGGCTCTCTCATTTGTAAGACATTTACAAGATCCTTACTGGTTAAACCCAATTCATTTAAATTATCATTTATATACTTAGGACCAACAATACTTAAATCAATGCCTGAAGCAATAGTAAAAATATGAAGTTGCATTCCTTCAGGCATACAATCCTCAAATACTTTTTGAGCAATTTCAGTTAAGCTCTCATTTGTCAAGCGCTTATCCCCCACATTATACTTACCTCTATCCTTTATTTTAACCTGAATTGTATTCTTCTTAAGCTTTATTACTTCTATATAAACCTTGGAGCAGCGTCTGTATTGCACAGATGAATGGCACAATAGCTTAATTTGATCATCTGTCAGATATTTTATTTTTTCTATTCCTTTCATATTAATCAATATGCAATTCTTGTGTAAGCAAACAAGATATAATATATCCATTTAATTTTCCATATTATTGTATATTTAATGCGGTCTTTGACATGGCAGGCCATGGTGGTATAATCAATGGAATAGTTGTGAATTGCTTTCAAATTGTATATTTAATGCGGTCTTTGACATGACCCCTCACATGTTAATTTGTGGTGCTACAGTTGTGAATTGCTTTCAAATTGTATATTTAATGCGGTCTTTGACATGGGCTATCGATCCAAACACTAAAGCTCCAATGTTGTGAATTGCTTTCAAATTGTATATTTAATGCGGTCTTTGACATGAGATAATCCTTTAGGGGATTACACTTCCGGGTTGTGAATTGCTTTCAAATTGTATATTTAATGCGGTCTTTGACATGTTCCTGACAAAGATAAGATCATCAAAACCCGTTGTGAATTGCTTTCAAATTGTATATTTAATGCGGTCTTTGACATGTTCCTGACAAAGATAAGATCATCAAAACCCGTTGTGAATTGCTTTCAAATTGTATATTTAATGCGGTCTTTGACATGAGAAAACTAGGCAAGAATACGTTGCCTCCAGTTGTGAATTGCTTTCAAATTGTATATTTAATGCGGTCTTTGACATGTCCTCGATAGGTTTAGTTCCTATGTAAAAGGTTGTGAATTGCTTTCAAATTGTATATTTAATGCGGTCTTTGACATGACCCCTCACATGTTAATTTGTGGTGCTACAGTTGTGAATTGCTTTCAAATTGTATATTTAATGCGGTCTTTGACATGAAAAAAGGTTCTATGGATGTCCCCCAAATAGTTGTGAATTGCTTTCAAATTGTATATTTAATGCGGTCTTTGACATGTTCCTGACAAAGATAAGATCATCAAAACCCGTTGTGAATTGCTTTCAAATTGTATATTTAATGCGGTCTTTGACATGAGAAAACTAGGCAAGAATACGTTGCCTCCAGTTGTGAATTGCTTTCAAATTGTATATTTAATGCGGTCTTTGACATGAACGATGGTTTTTAACTGGCTCTCATCTGTGTTGTGAATTGCTTTCAAATTGTATATTTAATGCGGTCTTTGACATGAAAGGAAGGTTTTCTTCGCTCACAGTACCAGTTGTGAATTGCTTTCAAATTGTATATTTAATGCGGTCTTTGACATGGGTCTTTTAATTTTTCTGTCCAATTCTCAGGTTGTGAATTGCTTTCAAATTGTATATTTAATGCGGTCTTTGACATGCTTTGATAAATATTATATCACACTCTGTGGGTTGTGAATTGCTTTCAAATTGTATATTTAATGCGGTCTTTGACATGCGTACACTTCCGGCCTCATCTTTTTACCCTGTTGTGAATTGCTTTCAAATTGTATATTTAATGCGGTCTTTGACATGTCATCAACTTGTCCGGTTCCCATCTTCATAGTTGTGAATTGCTTTCAAATTGTATATTTAATGCGGTCTTTGACATGGCTTTACTACCAACTAGTAGCAAGAGATGTGTTGTGAATTGCTTTCAAATTGTATATTTAATGCGGTCTTTGACATGATCTGTAAATTCATAATCACCCATATTATGGTTGTGAATTGCTTTCAAATTGTATATTTAATGCGGTCTTTGACATGAATATTCTTGCTCCTTTAATTGGTTGTACTGTTGTGAATTGCTTTCAAATTGTATATTTAATGCGGTCTTTGACATGGCCATTATACCACCACACTATATCTTCCCAGTTGTGAATTGCTTTCAAATTGTATATTTAATGCGGTCTTTGACATGCATTAAATCAATCATACCTTTTTCATCGTAGTTGTGAATTGCTTTCAAATTGTATATTTAATGCGGTCTTTGACATGCCAGTTTGAATTATCAATCAACTCTTGTAAGTTGTGAATTGCTTTCAAATTGTATATTTAATGCGGTCTTTGACATGATATCTTTTCTAACATTGCTCTTAGTTTTTGTTGTGAATTGCTTTCAAATTGTATATTTAATGCGGTCTTTGACATGGTATTGCCCGCAACTTTAAAATTCACAAACAGTTAGCAAAGACGGTAGAAAATAAAATCCGACCAAAATTTGGTTCGGATTTTATTTTTATAACACAATTTCCTGACTCTAAACTCAGCTAAAAAAGTTGTAGTTGTTGTACTACCTGAGGTTTCTCTGCCGGCTTCTTACTGTAGAAGAGTTCCATCATTCCAAACTGTTTGTCTGTAATTTTCAATACACCTATATGACCATACTCCGGCAACATTGATTTGACCCTTTTAATATGTACATCAGCGTTTTCTCTGCTAGGACAGTTACGCATATAAATGGAAAACTGAAACATAGCAAAACCATCCTGAACTAATTGCTTGCGGAATTTTGTGGCCGCCTTTCTTTGTTTTTTAGTTTCAACCGGAATATCAAAAAGAACAAGTACCCACATATTACGATATTGATTAATAGCTTCAAATGACATTGGCATTTAACTAAGAAAAGTTGGATAAATTATTTTTCGGCGTTCTCCCTTAAAGCATTCTAATAAGGAATTAGTTGATCGACTCAAACCTACCATCAATGGGCTTTTTTGTTTATCAAATAGCACATCTACATTGGCAATACTCAACAGTTTTGCTTTTTGATCCCGGCTTATTTCGTCATTAACAATTTCTCCATTTAGCCACATACCATACACCAGTTCATCGCAAAAAGGACGATAGGGTTCCATAATATCGTCGGCCAAACAATAAGCATTGTACTTATTTCGATGAAAAATACCTAAAGTAGGAAGTAAACCACTAGATACTAAGGCTCGTGCAACTATTGAACGTAAAATAGCATAGCAATAGTTTAAATGCGCATTAGGTGCTTCTCCGTACCTATTACGAGTAAAACTTTCATTTTCAAACAAGAGTTTCCAATAAACCGAGGCTGCTCTACCTTCCACATTGTCAGGATCTCCACTTTGAATTTGGGGAATCAATGCTTTTAAACGCCTATTATCTAATGCAAAACGTTGAAACAATGCTGCTTGATTCTCTATTTTTGCTTTAACTGTTTGTTGCCAAAGATTTTTCTTTAATGGCTCGCTGGCATCTATTTGGTGCTTAAAGCGATCCGACTGTAGCGTGTTTCCATCAAGAGGTAACATTAAACCCGTAGGCATATGCTTAGTATCACAACTAATAATAGCTGTGTTTCTTTCGAGTAAACTAGCCATTAATGCATGAGTTATCGTTATTTGGGGATGATCGAGTAACACTACAGCTACATCTTCTATAGGAATACTCCCTAATTCATGATGTGATTTAGGTTCTAATACTTTTAGCTGTAGATTGCTTTTGTGCAGATAGGCTGGATTACCAAAATAAAGGGTTCGCTTAATCATTGTAACTAATTTAAGGTTCTACCTACAATACGAACACCTAATTGTGATAACTAAAACATATTGATATCTACATACATAACATTGACTAACCAATATGAGTAATTGATAAACAAACTATATAATCTATTCTATCATCAGGCTTTTTAAAACTTCTAAATCAATTTCTTTTGTATGAAAATGTAAGTAATTGTTAGTATTACCGAACCATTGCAGTACTTCATCTTTCTTTAGCTTCGAAGGTTTGTTTTTAATTATTCTTTCATAGCTACTCCAGGCATAATACCTAAAGTCGCTGCAAATACCATGTTTTTGAGGATTGGTATGGATATAATGAGCCAAGTTAGCCAACTGCATGGTTGTTTTTACTTCTAAACGCTTAAATGGCTTTTGAAACAAACTACCGGTTCTTTTTTGCTGTATGTTGATGGCCTGCGAGTAAGCTGTAAATAATTTTCGAAAGGCAGCACTAACCGGATTCATATTTAACTTAGCGGTTTCGCTAACATAGCGAAACTGCTTGGTACGTATTAAAAGATGAAAGTGATTCGGCAGCAAAACAAACGCATAAGTTTCTACCACTGCATCCATATAATAATCGTATA
Organism: uncultured Saccharicrinis sp.; assembly: GCA_963677245.1. Lineage (GTDB taxonomy): Bacteria > Bacteroidota > Bacteroidia > Bacteroidales > Marinilabiliaceae > Saccharicrinis. Next base: position 5,395,373 of record OY781921.1, on the reverse strand, counting down.
AACGGATAAAATACTCGTAGTTCCCGGAATTATAGAACAGATTTTCACGATTATTGCCACGATTCCATACGTGGTAAAATTTATTTTCCTCTATAGGTATTCTAAAGTTACGAGCTGGCATGGCTGGAAAGTTTTAGTTTGTATTTTATTTATTAGCGGTTTCGCCAAAACTGGCGAAAACCGCTGTAAGGCTATTCGCCAACAAAAACTATTTTACCTAAATGGTTGGTTCTTACTTTTATGATTGCTTCTATTGCTTTGGGATTCCGAATTCGTTTATAACAAAAATCAACCAACTCCTTTTGTTTTGTTGATGTTGCATCAAGATGATGCCTAAACCAATAGTCCTTTTGCGAAGTCGAAAGAACCCTATACAAATGAGGACTTATTAAACCATAATTATCCGGGTTTAATAAATCTATTTCTTTAGGATTAAAATCATTTGAAGGGAAAACAAACATTTCGTTTTGTTTCATAGAGAATAAGAACTGCCACCCGTTTTCATGTTCCGTTTTTATAACAGGCACACTTGCATTTACGCGAGCTACAGCTTCATAAAACGAAACTACTTCTTCTTGCAGGTTTCCTTTTGCGTCTTTATAAATGGCTACATGGTGATTATTACCTGTATTTACAAAGCTAACCGGCACCTGTTTTCCTTGCTTGTCTAATACAGGCTTTCCAAAATGATTTCTTTTAATATGCAGGGCTTCTGCATTATTAATGCCCGATATGGCAACTCTTTTTATCGAAATACCTTTTTCTTTATTCAACCAAATTGGATTTTTCTTTAAATCTGAAAAAGCGTCTTTGGCATCACCATCATATTGTTCCAGCCTTTTCTTCAACAAAGTCTGAATGCCTTTGTCTATAACTTTATCAATCTTTAAATCCGGAGTAATATCTTTACGTATAGTATATTGCTTATCAAGCCAAACCAGCTTCACTTTTTCAGGTACATATGTATTATTAGAACATTTGACAGGATTCTTTGCCCAACTATTTTTACCTACAAAAGCTTTTTTAGGATCATTCCCATTTTCAGTTAGCCTTTTCAACAAAGCCTCTCTATATACCTTATTAGCAACCATAGCAATCGTATCTGCATCAAACTTAGCACCCACTGCCACTTCTTTTGTTTCATACTTAAGAGATTTACCGTACACAGTTTCAAGATGTAACTGACCTCGAGGAGTTAAAGCTGTTTGCACTACATTACTACCTTTTACCTTATTTTTATTTTGGGTAACCACCTTATTCTTGGCTTTATGAGAAATAAGAATATTGTTTAAATGTTCTTTCGCCTGGCTACGGAATTGAGGCATAGGTAAGTTAAATTTCTTTTTCCCGTTATCATCTCTAAACAATTCCTTTTTTTCGATGGCTATTATATTGCCATGCGCTTTGTGCTGTTCATTCTTTCGGGCATGAAGATTATTTAAATACTGAATATGATTGTGTTTTGTAAAGGCAACAGTAAGTGCATCCATAGCGTGATGACGATGATCGTTACGTTTTGTCCAATCTTTAATGCGTTCTATTTTTTTGCCATCTCTGTTTTCATGAATCTCGGTTAATCCCAGCATTTTATATTTTTCGAGGTTTAGCTCCTTCATCGTATTAATCAATCCCCAGTCTTCGCGTAAAACATCGGTAATACTTCCGCTAGTTGAAACCACAGTGCGACATAACTCCAGTAACATTTGCTTTGCCTTTTTAGCAATATATTGACTTTCGCGCAAGTCTCGCTCTATAAAACCCTCCCCTATTTCATCGCTTGTTTTTAATAGCTTTTGATATTTAGCCTTGCTAATTTCGTTAAGCTTGTACAGATTTTGCACCCTGCTTTTGTAAGTTTCCAATGCCGCTTCTCCATAATTATCAGAAACAAAATCATAGGCTGTTTCATCGCTCTTGTCAATATTCGCCTGCCTGAATTCAAGGGTTTTATTTGAGAAACTATCATCAAACAACCGGGCTTTTGGAATGATATGCTCAATATCTATTTCCTTGGAAAAAAGCTGCTCCGGAGAGATATATTGGTTAGTATAAAGCGTTTTGTACCCCTCGCTTTTCAATTCCTGATATAACCTATATCTAATTATATCATTCCGAGTTGGATAAGCTATATTGAATTCTTTTTTTAGTTTATTCCGAATAACTTCATGTTCTGTTTTGGCCTTATTGATATTTTGTGTCATTTCAGCCCTTTCTTTCGCATTTTTCTTTAACTCCCTGGCCAACTCTATTCTAATTTCATCGGGCTTACCTAATTCCTCATCGTCGATAATGGCATTTATAACATTAACCATTTGGTTTAAAATCTTTTCTACAACCGGATTACGTAATGAATTTTTAGGCAGCAACTCTAACCTGTCTTTTAACGTCCGATTTTCGTTCTCTTCCTTAGTTATTGAATTGGAATGATTATACCCGGCCAAAGCACATGCATCACTATAGTTATTTTCTTTGATGTAAGGAAAAATATTACGTATGGCTTTGGTTGACAAACTTCCATAATCATCCGGTAAATCAACATTAACCAGATACTGTGCATGCTCTTTTTTAAATCCAAATTTCTCCTCTAACTTCTTAAATAAAGAATCGTTACCTGTATTTGAGTTATCACCCTCATAAGAATACAATAAATGCCAAAGCTGATAAAAAGGTTGGTTCTCAAAGGCTTTTCCATCTAACTCAGCATCAAAATCCAATATTTTTGTATTTATACCTAAGGAATTAAAAATGTTTTCAACTGCTTCTTTTATTTCTGCTACCTTAAGTTTATTAAAGTCAATGGCATCATTTCCTTCATGTCGCAAAATAGATTGATATGTTTCGTAAAATGCCTGATTGGTTTTATTGCCTTCCAGTATTTTATAGTTTAAATCCCACTCTTTAGCATTATCGCTTATCATACTTAAGGCTTGTGCTTTGGTTAAGTGACCTTTTACGTTTAGTTCGTTAAAAAGCAATTGTTTTTGCTCCTGATTAAGCTTAAATATTTCTTTAGATTTTAGATTTTTAGCTTCAACATTGGCCAGAATTTGCCAGATTTTAAATTCCTGAAACAAGGGAGATGATTTTGGAGCTACCCGCATCCCAATGGTTTTTATCTTCTTCTTCGCTTCAATTTCTACCTCAATTTGCTTGTTCTCCAATTCGCAAAAACTAATAAGTCCCTTTTGCGATTTAAGTCTGCGCTGATAAAAAATAACAGTATCTCTAATTGCTGACTTCAACTCTTGGCTCAGTTCCGGATGAAACTGCTTTTGAGTTTCCCAAATTCTTTCAAACTCATCCAAATAATCCTGCCGATAAAACACCTGACCTTTAAGTCTTGTATGCGGGTTGTTTTTAATTTGGCCATACAGATTCTGACCAACTGTTTCTTTATTAAAGTATAACTCTTTACTGCGGTCACTGATAGCCCCCAGATATCCGCTCGATTTATTTAAATCATTGTTTATTTCTGTTAGCACATAGGCTACCTCGCTCATATCTAATTTTTCACTTACCGCTTTGCTTCGCCAGGTATAAGCCGTAATCTTTTTACTGTCTCTGGTTCCCTTATTATCGGCAGTATAAACATCTTTTATGGCCAAAAACCTTTTGCGTGTATTCTGTTGGCCTTGTCCATCCAATGCTTTATACAACTCATCAGTTAAAACATCAGGGTAATGCCCCTTTTGGAAATTCCATATTTTATCAAACTCTGCTTTTAAGTCGGAGCGATAAAAATCGGGCATTACTTTTTTACCTTTTTCTAACAACTGTAAACAAAACTGCCCCGGGGTAAGGTTATGTTCATATAACCACATGGCTACTTCCATACCATCAATCACAGCCCCTTCATCCTCACTTTTAGCTTTACGACTACTTTTATAACCTCTTTTTTTATTGATGGCAAGTAACACTCTTGCCAATTCTTCTTGCTCTATTTTATCTGATGCGGCTTTAGCTCGCAACTGTAACGTTTGGTGAGTAGTAAATTTTCCATTTTCTGTTAAAATGGTATTATCAGTTATTAAACCTGCTTTTTTTAATAATTTAATCAGTTCTGCTCTTCGTTGTTGATACCTGTCAAGATTTCTTCGCGCTCCTCGTTTTAAAGTTCTATCGGCATTAACGGTTATGCTTTTGCCTTTTTCAAAATCTTGCTGTTCATCTGTTGAAAGGGGATTTACTCTTACCCCTAAGCGAACAATTTTTGATTCTTCATCTTCACTCTCTGCTTCATGAACAAAAGCCCATCCAATCGATGTTGTCCCTAAATCCAGTCCTAATATTTTTCTCATATTGCCTGGTTATTTATATTACTATATTTCAATATCTTACAAAACTCACTTTATAACACCCAAAAACCACACGTCCTTTTTAAAAAAACACGTGTGGTTTTTGTAAAAACGTAGCGTGCTTTTGAGTAAAAGCACGCTACGTTTTTTTGGAGATCTAACTTCCGGTTTTAGGAAATCTTTTCGTACGTTAAATTTTTAAGCATGGCCTTTAGGTTTTTACCTGGTGTAAAAACTGTTTTTGCTCCTTTAATAGACCTGACGGTAACATCTTCGGCTGTATCTTCGCCATTACTGCTAACGCTTACGCGTAAGCTACCTAAATCACCTAAACGAACAATTTGTCCATCTTCCATGGCATCTTGCATAGTTTCGACCATAGCGTACAGTACAGCCCTGATATCTGCTCCTCCTACAGTACTGTTTTTCTCAATACGTTTGGTAAGTTTGTCCAATGTTAATTCTCCGCTTGTAGAAGCATTTGCATAAAACTTTTTTTCGCCACCACCCACAACACCAGGCTGGCCTTTTTCAATAACTTTAAATTTAACTGACATTTTAGGATTATTTTTAAGATTAATAAAAATGTATGATTAAAGTTAAAAGAATTGATTAACAAAACAAATTATAATCCACCTCACCTATTCGTAAATACTCCACTTGTATAAATCATATTTATTTCTATTTTTGTAGTCATACAATTATGAAGCAATTCACAATAAGGATTATTCCGTTGTGAAAACATTTGGGTTGCCTCTTGTCCATAATCAGGAGGCTTTTTTTATGCCCAAATGTTTCATGAACGCAATTAAAAATATAATCAAGTGATATATGCATTAGGGCATCTATTACGCATCAAAATTACTTCAAAACAAGTCACTTCATTACTTCACTTCAACTCACCAGAACGGTGCTATGCTTCGTTTCAGTAAAGCCTTGTTTTATGGCAATTTTAACGCTCACAACGAAGTTCTAATACATAATACGGGTTAAATTGCTGTTTTAACAATTTAGCAGAAACTATCAAAACACCACCTTATAACTAACATAAGGATATACCATAGTAATTCCATGCTCTACAACTTTTTGTTTTTTAAAGTCGTAGGCCCAACCAAACATTTCGCTTTGCATTAAAGCATTTTTGGCTTGTACTGCAATGGTATGTGCACTCTTGGCTTTGTTAATGGTATAGTTGAACGCTATATCTACAAACAACTTATTCTTTTCCTGCCAATCAAAAGCCCTGGAATCATCTAATACCACTATTTCATTAACTTTCGAAGCTTCCTGATTTGCAGGAGTAAATCTATTTCCTCCCATAAAAGCCACTTTGCTGTTAATAGCCAGCAGGTTATTCTGACGGACTTGCCATTCTTTTCCTCCCAGTATATTTAACACAAAGCCGCGGTTAAATGAGGTGTTTCGCTCCACACCATCACCACCTTTATATTTTGAATCGAAGATAGTTGCAGTACACATATAATAATATCCATCTTTCATATAACGCTCCAAGGTAAAATCAATTCCTTTATTCGTTCCTGTTCCTTTATTACTCAGAGGTTCCTGAAAATACATATCCCAGGTATAATTGATTAAAGATTCCGGACTTCCATCTACCACCGGAACATCATACAATTCCTGATAATATGGTTCTATCTTTAGCTTCATATACTCGTTTATTCTAAAATCATACGCCAGCACATAATGGTGAGCCTTGCTCACTTTTAGGTCAGGATTTAACAAAGATCCATCTTCTGCCAACGCCTGATAAAAACGAAGAGGTTCTAAACGACTGTGTTTGCCATAAGCCATATGCAAGGCATGTTTTGGTAGAAATCGCCACGAAACACCTGCTCTTGGTTCAGCCATCCATTCCTTATTCATATCAAAGTACGTAGCACTTAAACCTGTATTTACATCCACCACAGGGCTTAATCGCCATTTTATTTCTGAAAATCCACGCCATAAAGAGGCACTTCCGGATTGTTTCGCAATTCGGGTCAATTGCTCGCTTATTCCAGGGTACTCATTGCCTAATATGTTTAACTTATAATGATAAGCTGTCATATTTAGTCCCGATTTACTACTTAAACGATTACTCACCTTATGATTCACCTCAGAGCTAATCACTAGTCTTGTATTCGATTCCTTATGATTAGCCAGCGGAATAAGCTCGTCATTTCGTTGAACCTGATCGCTTTTCATTTTAAAATAATCGTAGGTAAGTGCTACCGAAGAATGCACAAATGTTTTTTTACCCACATTAATGTGATGCGTTAATCCGGAAGCAGCAATATCTGAAGCGGTTTTATACTTATTATTATCAAAAGTATTTGTCCATTGTTCCTCATCCTCATCCGGATCAAATGCCACACTGCTTAAGCCACTAATTCCCCAAAACGAGAATGTTCCGGAGTTGGAAGTCGGAAGATTAAATTTAAAACTCAAGTCCTGATAGATTGGCATACCAAAATTACCATCAACCAGTTCACCAACCAGGCCCATGGTTGAATAACGATAGTTGATTAAGAAAGAAGCCTTTTTATTTTTTGACAATGGCCCTTCCAAACCTATATCTATTCCCTGCGAACCAAGCTGCAGTGTTGTTTCTTGTTTATCGGCATTGCCATTTCTAAATTGCATATCAAAAGTTCCCGAAATGGCATTTCCATATTCAGCAGGAAAAGCACCGGTAAAAAAGTCAGAGTTGGCCAGCATATTCACACTAAAAATAGTCTCGATACCTCCTCCATTATTTACGCCATTTAAATGATTAGGAGCTGGAATCTCCACTCCTTCCAGTCGCCATAAAATTCCTTTGGGCGCGTTTCCTCTAATCACAATAGCATTGTCATTTACCCCTTCGGCCATAGATACCCCGGCAAAAGAACCGGCTAATCGCGAGGGATCGTTCCATCCACCGGCGTAACGCGTTGCTTCTTCCACAGAAAATGATCGGGCCGATAATGTAGCCATATTGTTTTGTGCTCTATCTTTTCTAAAGCCAGGCTTTACAACAACTTCATCCAGTTGCTGAAAGCTTTCTTTTAGTTGAACATTTAATACGACTTCTTTTCCCGAACCAACAACTACTTCGTTATAAACTATCGACTCGTAACCCATAAAGCTATACTGAACAGCACATCGCCCAATAGGCACATTCTGCAGGGCATAGTATCCATCCTGATCGGTAATCGTTCCTAATGGAGGATTAGTTCCTAGAAGAATCACATTAACACCCGGCAACGAAATATGACTATCCATATCTATTACTCTTCCCTTTATGGTTTGAGTTGGCTGCTGAGCCATCATTGCGATGAACATCATACACATGTTAATACTCATTAATAATCTCTTCATCTGTTTAATTGCATTTGTTTGGATACAATTTTAAGATGAAAGCTATGATAAAATGTTCGGGTAGATAGATCAGAACACTTTTACCAAATACTGTAAACACAAGAATACATGCACTTTAACAAAATCAGAACTTTAAAAATGTTTCAAGGAGTTCCGGCTTATAACTACGAACGTTGTTTTTTAAATTCTGACGGAGTGAGTTGGGTCATTTTTTTAAATGTAGTATTAAAAACGGTTTTAGAGTTAAACCCGGCATCAAAGGCAACAGCTAAAACAGTCCTGTTTTCTTCTTTATCCAAAAGTAATTCTTTGGCTCTTTCAACACGAAAGCGATTGACAAACTGATAAAAGTTTTCGCCAAAACCGGCATTGATGACATAGGATAATTGGTGAGGACTTATATTCATTAATTCTGCCAGTTTCAATAAATTCAGGTCACTGTCTAAAAAAGGAGAAGAATCATTCATTAGATGCTGGAGTTTTTCTTTAAGCGCCTCCAGTTCTTCATCCTGCAATAGTTTTCGCTTTTCTTTTTCTTCAGCTTCTTCAGTATTTACGAAAGTCAGGTCATCTTTATGCGCCCTCGAAACCGGAAAAATTTCTTTTTGTTGCCACGAAAAGTAAGCAATTATAAAACCTGTAATCAACTGTATCGCATTCATAAAAAGATTTAGATCGGTTGAGCTGATAAAAATATTATGGGCAAGGATTAATATGAATAGTATAATAATCTGAATGACGATATATTCAAGCCACTTCAACTCTATTCCCTGGGTATTGGATGAGTATATTAGAATTTTATGCTGATGCTGCTTAATTTTTCGATACGATAAGATGATATACAACAAACTTTGAAACAGCATGACTACAATGCTCCAAACAAAAATTCCGTATTCAATTAGCAGAACAAAATAAAGGGCAGGAATTATAAGGTGTACCCACTGCTTTTTATGCCATTTAAATTCGGGATGTGTATAAAAAACAATACTCAAGTACAATGATGGAGGTGTAAATATTTGTAATGTTCGTACCATCTTACTTACGATAACATTTAATTCCCCAACGCCAATAAAAATGGCTATTTCCTCTAACCAAAACGAAGCGTATAACAACAAAAAAAATGCAAACCATCTATTCCCTTTCCTATTTACTTTTAAAGGATTAGCAAAATGAATAAAGGACAACATTACCAAGGTGCCAAACAGTAATATTACAATAAGTGAATTCAATTGCGTATAAAGCATTTTTGTTGACTTTAATGGGCTTAAGATAAGTATATCTTATTCTTATTTAGATTGTCAATTATAATAAAAATTCAGTTTTTACTTTTATAGTTAAAAACACTAATGGTAAGGAAGGTTTGAAAATCTGCATGATGGTTTAATGAATTACAAACATAACACCTGATGTTTATACAAAAACAGGCCAAAGATGATTCTTCGACCTGTTTCTCTAAATTAAACCCTAAAACTACAGTTGGGTAATAGTCACTTCGATAGCCTGACTTACGGTAGGATATGCATACCCATCATTGACCATCATCACTACGCTGTTTTCATCGTTACCGCCATTTAAACGGGCTGGTTGATGAATTCCTGCTCCGGGATATTCATTTACCTCAGTACCGGCATCCCATAAATAAATGGTTGAAGTGATATCTCCACTACTAATTTTAACGCCCATATCTCCTGGTGCAAAAAATAAATCATTTGAATGCACAAGCATGGTTGCAAAACTTAAATAATCACCTTCTTCTGCTTCTATGGTAAATTCATAAGCATTTCCCGGCATAAGAGGACCGGCATTCATGGCGCCTGTTGGAGTATTAAACACACCGCTGGCCTTTACCATAGCCTTCGATTCTAAATTTGTGGCCAAACCTGAAGGATCTCCATCCTCTGCCAAGGCTTCTAATCCTTCGCCAAAATCGGCACTTCCATCTTCAAACAATACCGTTGCTGCATCATGCACAGCCCACACACCGGGAGCCAGAGGAGAAAAATATCCGCTTTTCATATCTAAATAAGATGCCAATGTAGCAGGATCACCATCTTCGGCCAGGGCTTTTAAACCATTACCCATATCTGTCATGTTTTCTGTAAACAAAGGATCGGTTGATGTATGTACAACCCAAACTCCCGGGGCAATGGGTGTAGAACTACCTGCCAGATTTTCTATTGTAACAGTGAAATCAGAACCACCATCATTACTTATAGTCACTTTTATATTGGATGACACATCCGGATAAGTAAAGCCATCATTCACCATGCTAATTTCTTTTACGCTTCCATTTTCTGCAGTTCCAACACCCGGACCACCATTCAATGGCTGGTTGGCTCCAGCACCAGGTTCTTCATTCACCTCTGTACCGGCATCATAAAGCATTATTTGCGAAGTAATATCTCCACTTATGGGTGCGTTATCCTCATAAAGTTCAATACCCTCTCCTGATGGAGCATAAAACAAATCATTGGATTTAACATACATGGTGGCGAAAGATAACTTAGTCCCTAATCCCGCATGAAAGGTAAATTGATAAGAATTTCCAGGGCCTGCTCCACCTGGCTCCACGGCACCAACCGGCGTATTAAAAATTCCGGCATCAAAAAACATCTTTTCTGCCATTACATTTTTAATGGATACTTTGTACATACCTTTTTCCGGTTGCATCTTGTTATCGTCTTCATTATCACAAGCTGTAAATACGGCTCCCATAATGATCATTCCTAAAAATAATTTTACTGTTGTTTTCATAACTGAACTGTTTAAGTTTACAATTCAAATTTCCTGAATAAGTATCACGGAATGATCACAGAGCAATAACGATTACATAAAATATTTATAGCAATATGATTGGGTGTAGCTATGACTATATAAAAGCAGAGCTGTCATAAATATTTCCTTTAACTGGCGTTTCACCCAGACCCGACTTCCTTTTTTTAGCTTGATCCAAAAAAGGAAGCAAAAAAGATCAAGGCTGCACCCAGCTCTCTCAAAAAACTACGGATGTTTGACTGAAATCGTTTAAACTCACTGCGCTCAGACAAAAACGATTTTTAACCGTCAAACTATCCTCGTTTTTTGGTTCACTGGCTGAGGCCAATACTATACTTACGATAGAAATAAATACTTTTTTTATATAGGACAGATATGATATAAAAGCAAAAAAGCCACATTATTGTGGCTTCGCTAAGAACTATCCTATTCATTTTTATTAGCTGGCTGAGGCCAATGTAGAAAGTGCTAGAGAATAGAAATATTCTTATGGTTTAGGACAAATGTTTTTTTAAAATAATTAAGCAATATTGGCAATAGGTAAGTCAAATGTAAACCGGGTTCCTTTTCCTTTTACACTCTGAACTTCAATGGTAGAATGGTGTAAATCCATAATTCGTTTTACAATAGCCAAACCCAAACCTGAAGATTGTTTGTATTCATCTCCCTTATAATAACGTTCAAAAATAAATGGCAATGATTCTTTATTAATTCCTTCGCCTGAGTCGGCAATACTTAGTTTTACATGCTGATTATCTCCCCTTTCCACTTCTATATTAATATAATCTCCTTCCTTACAAAATCGTATGGCATTATCTATTAAATTCTGCAAAACCCTATCCAACAAAGATATATCTCCTTCTGCCAATGGCGTATCTTTAGCCACAAATGCATTGATGCTAATACCTTTTTTTTGTGATAGCAATCGATATTTACCGGCTACATCATTCACCAGTTCAGCAATAGAAAAAACCTCTTTATGCAAAGCTACCTGCTTGGCTTCCAGTTTTGATAGCTGAAATAAATCATCCACCATCTTTTGCAAACGCTCGCAACTATTATAAATCACCTTCAGATACTTTTCATTCTCTTCGGTTTTAATGGTGTCTTTTTTAATCAGCAATGTTTCGGCATATCCCTGAATTGAAGCAATAGGCGTTCGTAAATCATGAGACACATTACTAATCAACTCTTTTCTGAGTTTATCGATACCTTTTAATTCTTCGATGTTTTTCTCGATAGTTCCGGCCATTTCGTTAAAGACAATGGCTATATTATCCAGCTCATTTTTGTTTTCAACTGGAATACGGGAAGTTAAATCACCGGAACGAAAACGCTCTATTCCGTTGGTAATGGTATTTAACTTTTTAGTAATGATCCATAGCAAAAACAATCCCACCATGGCTGTAACAATTAATATAGCCACCATCGACTTGGTTGTTAAGGCCATAATATAACTACCCCAAACCATATGCGACGCAGAAACATATTCCTGACTGGCCAGGACGATATACACATATCCGGTAAGGATATTATCCTCCCAGACTTCAGCAGCCGAAAATATCTTTTTATCGCCCGGATTTCTGGGATCGTCACCATAAATAATTTTGCCCTGTGTATCACTTAAAAACTGCTGAATTGGACTTAAAGAAACCTCCTTTAACTTGACCACTTTATCCGGTGCAACATAGCTCAATATCTTCCCTTCGGTATTTAATAAATACACCTCCACACTTGGATTTATCACCATCATAGAATGGACTATATCTTCAATAGCCGCTTTATTAACCACTCCATTTTTAAATTCGGGCTTAATAACATTAACCGTATTTTTGGCCAGCTCCCTGTTCAGGTTTTGATTCACCTCGACCGAATAGGTTTGGGCTGCCTGCACCGCTATATATCCAGCTATACTTGCAAACACCACCAATACAATCAAAAAGATGGCTGATATCTGCCAAAATAAACGGCTAAATTTTTTCTTATTATCGTTCTTCCTCATTACACATCATCTTTAAATTTGTAACCAACGCCCCATGTTGTTAAAATAAACTCCGGTTCATTCATATTCTTTTCCACCTTACTTCTTAAGCGATTGATATGAGAATTAACGGTATGCTCAAATCCTTCAAATTCAACACCCCAAACGCTACTCAACAATTGCATTCGCGTAAAGGTTTTGCCCGGATGTGATGCCAGAAAAACCAATAAATCAAATTCCTTAGGCGAAAGCTCCAGCTGATTATCATACACTTTTACAATACGCTTGCTAATATTGATATAAAAGTGATCGTAGGATAACTCCTCTTCTTTATCTGATGTTGAAATTTGATGATTGATTTCACCTCTGCGTAAGATGGTTTTTACACGTGCTACAAACTCTCTTATACTAAAAGGTTTTGTCATATAATCATCAGCTCCAATCTCCAATCCTAATACTTTATCAATCTCTTCTGACTTAGAAGTAAGCATGATAATGGGTATTTGGTTGTATTCCTGACGAATTCTTTTACAAATCTCAAAACCATCCATTCCTGGCAATCTAATATCCAGCACCATAAGTTTGTAGACATTATTTAAAGCCTTTACCAATCCCTCCTTACCATCGTAAACACAATCTGCTTCAAAACCTAAATCATGAAGGTGAATACTTAGTAAATCAGATATATTTTTGTCATCTTCTACTATCAATATTTTTTCCATATCATTACATTAAACAGATATATACAAACCCCAACTATCTGAACAACTTCTATAAAACATGAAAGTAGATAAAAAAGATCACAGAAATATCACAGCCAAATAAAAATGCTGTGATGCTTAGAATTATTAATAACAAAAGCCGGAGTTCTCACCCCGGCTTACAATCATTCTTTCATCAATTGTGTATTATTTTGCTCTAAGCTTTATGATAAAATAGAGCTCTATATTCGAATTAGAAAAATCAGTACTCATATAATCTTTCGACCACGATGAGTTTACTCCTCCGTTTTTATCATAACTGGTCCCTTGATAGTGCGCATCAATTTTAATCACCACCTCTTGTGATTCAGAGGTATTTTGCGTTTTAAACATTTTAACGTTTTCTCCATAGGAAGTTTCAAATCCTTCTGTTACAGTTTTGGATTGCTCATATTTTGCAAAATCCTTCACCCAGCAGGTCTTTGTCAATGTCTCAACCTTATCTGTATATCCATCAAAAACCTTTTGCAACTCCACTCCATAACTACCATCCACATATTCATAGTAGTCGTGCAGCTTTCTATGTTTTTGCTCCAACTCTGTAACCTTAAGAGTACCATTTAGCACATCATATTCAAAAGTTTGGGTGTACACCGTACTATCAATCATTGTAATCATATTATCCACTTTTCCTTCATCCATTACAAGCGAAAATTGCGATTGAATTTGATAAGTATGATCATTAATAATTTTGCGAGAAATAGATGTCTCGCCGGTTCTTATATCCCATCCTGTTGCCGATTCCAAATAACTGGCAGTTGGTGTTCCAAAGGAAATATATTCTGAATTAGAATCGCTAAAACTATGCAAAATCGGAGAATCTCCTTTATATAAATCCAACATACACACTTTCTCAAAATCCAATACCGGCATAGCAGTTAGGTCAAACGAAGCATTAAAATCTTTGATTAAACTACTCGTACCAATGTATTCTTTGTTCACCAAAAGCAGGAAACTGTAATTTTTAAATTCTGTTTTGGCATTTTCCCGGGTTCTGGCTTCTAACAGGAAGCTAAACTCTGTAGAGTCTGTAATATCTACATAAGACAACTCCTTGTTTAAAACATCGTAGGTGCCATAATACACTTTGTGATCGATATCATAATCGTGCTTTCTAGTATATTTTACCATCACCATTGTATCTGGATTGGCATTCTCCAGTAATACCATTTTTGAAGCCAGGTACGGAACTTTGATATTCATCTCGTCCGTTTGGGTCATTTCATCCCCTTCTTTAAAACGATAAGTTACCGGATGGGTAAATTTTCCTCTGTTGCCATATGATTTTATAAAAGTGTAAGGATTACCTTCTTTATGAATCATGGTAAAAAATTCGTTTTTACCGGAAAAAATATATTTCACATATTCTTCATACTCATCTCCCAGACTTGAATTCAGATGCGAACTGACAAAACTAGCCAAATAGGTTCGCCAGCTTTGTAACCAGGGCGTTTCTTTAAGCAATGCAGCAGGTTCAAGCTTAGCCGTTCCTTCGCGATAACTACGCATATAATGTAAAAACGTACCTGCCTGATAATAATACTGTCTATCGCCAAATATATTGTTGGTTAGCACGCTCATATCCCAATGATCCCAGGAATTGGCCAAGGAGTTAAAGGCATAGTTTTTACCTGTTCGCCCCTCCTCTAAAAACTGTTCCGACTCGCAAAACGGAATTACGGTGTCATCCCAAACTATCCTGTCGGATAAAGTAGCATGTGCTTCCATCCAAAATAAGTTTCCTCCGTGAGCTGAAATATAATTATCCTGAATATAGTGCATATACTCATGAGCACATGCCTGACGTAATTCCAATGGATTAGATAGTATGGTACTTAACGACAGATAACCTTTTATCATACCTAAAACACCAACAACACCATCATCACCACCTAAATCTTCCACATAAACTTTAAATTTCTCGTCGGGAACAGATAGACCCAGAGCCTTGTATTTAGTCATCACTTCTGAAAGATATTCTGTAATATCCTGAACCATCAATGGGACATCAGCCACATGCCAGGATTGCGGTGTTTGCTCCCTGCCATAGATCAATTTCAGATAGTTACTATCCTTATCTTTATAAAAAACCCTGATATTATTACGTTCATACACATCGGTAAAGCCCATTCGGTATTCATCGGTATAACTCCACCATTGCACTTTTGTTAAATGATGCGTTACAAATACCAAAGAACTATCTACCAAACTAATATCTGCATCTTCAAATAATTTCCATTCTCTGGCATGATCATCAAAATACACTGCATCAAACTGGTTGATGTTCGTTTCGTTTATCAGCGACTTATCTATATTCTTTAGTTTGATAAGCAATGGCTGTTCAAAAGTATCTCCAAAACTCACCTTAATATCGTAAGCACTTCCGGCAAATACGGTATCTGGTGGAGCAGGAGCATTATCCAATTTGGTAATGGTTAACCTGAAATCTTCATCATAAAAATATTGAGGAACCACCACTTCAATACTATCCACGCTAATGGTTTGTGGTGCCTCAACCACATTAATAACCTCATCAAATATTACATTTCCGGGGCTTTTTACAAGAATACCCTCGCTATATAAAGTCTCGCAATCATTTTCAACAATACCACATCGATAATATGCATCCGCTAAAGGTTTCAGCACCAATTTATCTGTAGCTACGCTTTCAATATTACTTTGTAATACCTGATTGCTCATTTGATCTCCAACCTCTTCCCATGTCTCTCCATCTTCAGATGCTTCCCAAAGTACTGTACCTCGTTTTATTTTTAAAGGTGGTACCAAAGTAACTTTACCATCGCTTATTGAATGATCACTGGTATTGGCCAACGAGGTCACAAAATCTTTCGGATATTCATCGGCAATTATTTCCTCATCTGTAGCAATAACAAATGAAAGTGTATCGGTATCTAAATGATATAAACACGGAGCTTCATGCATTGAGCCGTCATATTCAAAAGTATAATCAGGAGATGCAGGGTTAAACACCTTACAGTAGTATGTATTATTGATGGTTTCCTCGTTAATGACTACCTCCAAAACAGGATTGCTTTCCAACAATTCAAATTCATCAGGTTTTGTGGTTCGTGGTAAAAATTCGGGATAGTAAAGCCAGTAATATTCATTGTCGGGATGCGTAAAATTTCCCATAGTACGAATATCAATTTTAACGGTATCTCCCATTTGCACTTTCACCTTTGGATTTTCAAGAGCCACTGTCTTTTGCTCGCTTAATCCGTGATGTAATTCTTCGGAATCCGGAATATCATTGTATCGAAAACGGTTATTATCCAATCGTAAATGGTAGGTATTCTTCATCAATGCTTCAGGAATAGCGCCTTGTATTTGGTTATTCTGTAATAATACAATCGTATTTTCCTGCATATTTTCGAATGAAGCCGGAATACTATCAATTTGGTTATCATTTAACTCCAGTGTTACCAAATCAGCGCAATACCCCAAGTCGCTCGGAATGGATTGAATATGATTATAACCAAGCAGTATATATTGCAGACTTTGCACCTGACCCAGATTATCAGGTACATAGGCAATTTGATTATTGGCAGCTGATAATGATGCAAGATAAACAGGTAAAGCCAAGCCATCCGGTAAAGCTTTTAATTGATTGTTATCCACATTAATCTCTTCCAGCATGCTTAATTCCCCAATTGTTTTAGGTAGTTCTGTTAACTGGTTATCAGCTAACACTAATTTTTTTAAAGCTTTTAAACTACTTATGGTTTCCGGTAGTGAACTGATTTGATTATAGGAAACATTTAAATGCTCCAAAGATGAAAGACTATTAATACTTATAGGGAAATCACCAGAAATATTATTATTGCTTAAGTTAACATCCTTTAATTCGGGACAAGTCCAGTTTTCATCACTTAAACCCGAAAATTGATTATCACTCAGGTTTAATATGCTTAGTTTAGGCATTGCTAAGGCAGGAATATTCCCAGACAGTTGATTGGCTGATAAATCTACCACGGTTAACTCAGACATTTCAGTCATTGTAGCCGGTATGCTTCCCGTTAATTGATGATTAGAAATATTTATATAATTAAGTTGACTTAGATTTCCTAATTCTTCCGGTATTGTTCCTGTCAATTTTCCTTTTCCAAAAGTAGCTGTATCCTGATAAATGATAATCGTTTGTAAATTTGGTATATTTCCTAGAGCTGCAGGAAGTTCACCCTCCAAAGCATTTGAAATATCAAGAAATTCTAATTTTGCCAGTTTATCAATATCTGCAGGTAAAGCACTGCTAAAATTTCCTTTATAATAATTAGGTGCATCATAAACTTGCGTATTATGAATACTTAGCGATTGCAATTGGCTTAAGTTAGCAATAGTTGAAGGAATGCTACCATTTAAAGGACCTGCAATATCTAATATTTGTAATTCGCTTAAGTTTCCTATTTCAGAAGCGATACTTTGCGCATTAACCGGAGAAATTCTTGATGATAAATTTAAACGAATTACCCTACCATCCATCATCACTGTTCCCGGCCACGACCAGGCCGGCTTAGTTAAATCCCAATAAGTAGCTTCGTATCCACCCAAGGCATTATGTATGGCAACTAAAGCCAAAGAATCACTTTCATTAGTTGGAGGAGGTGTGGGTGTAATAAGAAACATATCATCAAAAGCAGAATAGAACATATTCTTCCCAGCAGCAAAACGATGTCCATCTCCAAAGTAAAAATAACCATTAAAATATCCTCCCCAACCAAAATTTAAATGATAATAATCCCGATCATCATAACCATCAACTACCACAGCATGACCAACAGGTGTGCCATAAATAGCTCCATAAACAGGCATTCTATTCTGAATCTGATTCTTCAGGAAAAAATCATCCTCTATAGACCCTTTAACAAACTGATTAAAATTATTAATGATATTACTCAATCCACTATAATCCGCTGGACTACTAGCTTCAGGAGTAAAACGCATTTTCATGGCAATGGCCACATGGTATGACAGGAGCTCATCTGAAGTATAATCTGAATTTTCGAAATCGGCACACAACTCTCCATAAGGCTCACAGTTATAGCAAAAAGTTCCACTTCCATTTATAGGAGTAGAATTCTCTGCGGCATGAAACTTCATAATCTGAGCAATAGCTGTTGCAACACACCCCGTTACACTACCTCCTACTTCAGGATGATCATATTGGTTAAGGGCAATATTATGCTCATCTAACAAAGGAGCTACAACAGGTGTACCAACCGTTTTTACTGCAGATTTAAGTTGAGAAAACTGTAAGGAATCTTCGTAATAGTTAAGCAAAGCCATTAGCTGAGGCGGTATGGTATCCGCAGCAAAATTATTGTCATCTGAATAAGCAACTACGTTGTAGCTATTTTGATTTTGAGCAACAATAGCAAATCCTTTGTCTGATTTATCAAAAATATACAACGGAGTTTTTGCCTTTTCCGAAGATTGATAGACTTGTTTTAATTGTATGGCTTGTGAAGCACTTTTTAAACTGCTTTGCTGACGAGCCTGAAAAAATTGTTGTGCGTAATCCTGTGCCGGTGTATTCTCCTGTGCAAATGTATGGATGAAGAATACGAACAAAACAGAAAGGATTGAAATACGTTTTATAACGCTATATATATATTGCATGACTTATCGTTTATTGAACAATGATTTTTTCTACCTTATGTTGAACTCCCACACGCACCGAAATAAAGTAAACTCCCGGTGCTAGTTTGATATTCAGATCACTGCATTCACTGAGTGTATTTTGCAACACTATTTTTCCGCTTGAATTAAAAATACGAACCAAGGCTGTATTTTCCTCCTGAGTTGGATAATCGATATGTACAAAATCATTAACCAAAGTAGGATATACAGAAATTTCTGTTGTTGATTCCTTATCGATCTGTGTAAACTTAAGGTTGAAACTTGTGGTAGATGTGCACTTATTCTTATCAGTAACACTTAAAGCTAAATCATCACCTTTGGAAGGGGTAAAAATAACAATATCGTTGGTAGAGATTACTTCTCCGTTTAATAACCAACTGTATGATAAAGGTTGCAGTCCTCCTTCAATATCATAACCCATTAAACCTAAAACAACAGGAACGCCTTCCGGGATTTCCTCATCGAAAAGAGCCACCACCTGCAGTTTTTTGTCTGATTGCTCGGGCATATCCATTGTAACTACCGTTTGCGAAAATAAACTACTGCTTGATAGTACCAGCAATAGTAAAAAAGTATATATCGTTCTCATAATTTAGTTTTTAGGAATTACTAATCTGAAACCAGTATAATGATAATATCCATCATACAGAAAGTCTTCGGTTGCAATATCCGGCGGAAGAAAATCGCGGGCACTTGGGCTACAATTGTTTCTATCGTATTCAAACTGGTTAGCTCTAAAATCACCTCCTCTAATTACCTTCTCCGTGCCACTTTCCGGTCCTGTAGGATTAGTTGATTCCGATGGAGGAAGATTATCATCTGTCCATTCCTGATACCAATCACTGCACCATTCGCTCACATTTCCGGCCATATCATACAATCCTAATTCGTTTGGAATTTTAGTGGCAACATTATGCCTTTGCCCATAAGCATTATCCCAATACCAGGCCACTTCATCAATATAAATACTTCCCGGATAACCTGTATTCTCGCTTTTCAAACCTCCTTTAGCTGCTACTTCCCATTCGTTTTCTGTAGGTAATCGGAAGGTATAATCGTTGAGCGTATTTAAATTGGTAAGAAACTCATTGGTGATATTATTCCAGTTTACCACAACAGGAAGTTTCGGAAAGCTATTCTCATTTTCGTATGGTAAACTTCCCATTACAGCTCTCCACTGTTCATTGGTAATTTCTGTTTCTGAAATAAAATAACTATCAAGGTAAACTGTTCGTGTCGCCAGATAAGTCATTCCATCTAACCAGAATGATGTATCAGCTTCAACGGGTAGAAACTTAAAATCAACACCATTAATCTCAAATTCGATAACTGAAACCCCGGATTGCGTAATCCTGATCTCTTTACTTTTTTTACCTGCAGTAATAGTAACAACTGCTTCCCTGGCAAATTTAAGATTGCTGGATACGCCAATAATAAAAGCAGTAGACTCCTCTCCTTCTTTGGCAGATAAGGTAATCCAGTCGGCATCGCAAGCCGCTTGCCAATCGCCATCGGTACTAACTTCTACTAAACTGGCATCCTTTTCGGCAGCATAGTTTATTGTGGATAAAGAAACATCAAGAAAGCTTTGTTTTCCTGAATCTCCACCTACCCCTTCTTCCTTGCTACAAGATATAGCACAGACCATTAGGGTTAAGTACAACACTAATAAAATCTTGTTCATAGATTAAAGAATAATAATTAAAACTGATGAGTATACATCACAGAAATGTAGACAAAGTTATTATTTCCTACGCTTTTACACAATTACTTAAGTAGCGGTAGAATTATTTGTGATTAAACATTCAATCTCATGGATAAAGAGCGTTGAAATATGCTTCAGTATTTAATTCTTATATAAAATATGGATTCTTAAGAAGTCAGACAGTTATCTTTAATAACATAAATGATGAATCATTTCCCATTCAGCAATACGGGCATTCGTATCCATTTTTCTATAAACCACCTTTCGTTTTGCTGCCATTTTAAGAACAGGGTATTTTCTTTAATTAATTTATATTGCACAACCAGATCCGTTCCATCCAAATCTGAATTAAAACCATGTTTAAGAATGTGCTCTGTTAAAATGGATGAAGAATTAATCTGATAAGTACCATATTGACCAATGCCATTATTTTTTCCTGATGATTTGGTTACGATAGTGTAGTAAGTACTATCGGCATTGTATATTTTGTAATTCCCTGATTTTACCTCCACCATATTTCCATTCAGACTCATTACTGCACTTTGTTTCCAAATACCAATAATAGTTTTGCAATCAGGCATATGTGTTTGTGTCCATAAAGGCATGCAAATACAAACCATAAAAAGTGTGCACCATATATTTTTCATATAGTTCTAGTTTTGCCTATCACCCCATTCTTGTTTTATTTTTTTAGTTAAACCCGGAATATGCATTAAAAAGTCTATTACATATTGAAACTGCTTCAAAACAATTCATTTCATTAACTTCCTTCAACTCACCATAGCGGTGCTATGCCTCGTTTCAGTAAGCTCTTGTTTTATTGCATTTTCAATACTCATAACGAATCTTTAATACATAATTCGGGTTAAACAAAAAAAGGGCATAGCAATAAGTTAAGAATAAATCAAAAACTTATCACCATGCCCTTTGTAAAAAGTTGAAAACTAGTATCTATTTATCAAACAGGTATAAAAATACTTAATCAAGAAAATTACTCCGGAATGTAAATAATCTCACCGTTCTCCAGCTCGTAGGCAACCCCAACTTTACGACCTTTTGATCCAGTGTTTTTTTTATTCTCGGAAGGTCGGTATTTGATTACCTTTCCATCTTCTTTTGTTATAATTTCCATTTGTTGTGTTCCCGGATTTTTTACCATAGTAAAATCATCCTGAGAGAATATCTCTGTTAGGTTATATCGACTCACCAAGGCTACCATTAATGCGACCGCAAATACCATGGCTACATCGAACAGATTTCCAACCAAAGCCATCGGATCCTCATCTCCTCCTTCAAAACGTACTTTTCTTTTTCGCATATTCATTAACTTTCCTTAAACAATGCAGCCACAAACTCTAATTTATTCACATCTCCGGTATACCATCGCTGTTTTACCTGTTTTACAAAATATCCTATTCCTCCAATAAACAGACCGATTACTGTGGTAGAAAAAGCTACCTGTAGGTTTTGCGCCATCGTAACAATATCGCCAGCAGCCAAACCTAATAAAGCAGGCCCCATAGGAATTAATGTTCCCATTAACCCGAGCATTGGTCCTAGCTTAGCTAAGCTACTCACTCTATCCAAATCCATTTGAAGCTCTTGCTCAAAATCTGCAATAAATTGTTCCATATGTGGAACTGAAGTGTTTTTACCCCCTATATTTTTTAAAGCTTTAGCCAGAGAACATTTGTTAGGTAATTCTTTAATTGCTTCTCCTAAATTATCCTTATTTAAATTATTAGTTTCTAAATCCGATTTATTATTGATTGATTTTCGGATAGAATATATTCCCCAAAGAGATCCCATCATGATTAGAGATCGTACAAAAAATATTATTAACAACACCATTACAGGAATCATTAATCCTGTAGATAACCAATAAAGCACTTTACTAAACCATTCCATATATAAATTCTTTTTATGATACAACGAGGTCGTCGTTCTACCATTTATTTCTATTCTCTTTAATTTGTTTGATAAAAAATCCACAAACAGCTCCAAAACCTATCAAAACCACCATCAATAGTAAAGGCTTCCATTCAATTTTACTTTCTGTAGTAACAGGAACCGACCAATAACTTGTACTTAACAAGATAGCTATCACCATTTGCAAGCCATGAATACCCAAACGGTATTCCAAGGCATGTTCGGGCAATATGGTTTTTGCTATAATAAATGCCAGCGCTGCAATAACAATAGCAATGGATAAACCAGTTATAATAGCCAGGTTCATAAAATCAAAGCCATATACTGAAAAAAAGATGATGATCTCGATTCCTGCCAAACTAATAAGTATGGATGGCCCCGGTATCATAGCCAAAGCTTTCCATAGTTTTTCTTTTGTACCACCCGGAAATAATAATTGAAGCGAGATAAAAATGCCAAGCAAGGCCTCTATACTAAAAAAGAGAGCCAGGTTTCCCAACATTGCCTTGTCTGCAATTAAACTATACCACGAACTAATACGCTGATTAATCACCGTAGGGTAAAAAAGTAATACTAACAAGAGTACCGAAGGAATTACCACTGCCAATAACCACCTCCGCTTTAGCCGGGATAATTGTATGGAGAGTAGAATCAGATTTATAAAGCAAAAAAGAAATGCAAATTCCTGCATATATTATTCTTTATTTTAACATACTAAAAACTTGTTACAAAAGATCATAAGCAAGAAACCATACTTAAGATTACTTTGAAACGAGCCGAGTTGATTTCTATTTTTTCTTGTTCTTTCTTCGAATCATTAAGAACACCAAAACAATAAGCACACCTGCCAACATTGCCAATACTTTATAATTGACTCCTTCGCCCGACTCTGCACTTTTTTGAAGCTCCTCTTTTTCCATTACCAAAGCATTGTCCTTTTCGGCTGTTGCTTCGCGGACATTTTTAATAGCTTGCTGATATTCTTGCGAATGTTGCTGGCTAAGTTTGGAGGCAATAAAATCTTTCAACGCTCCATTATCACAAACAAAACCACTACATCCTGCCTTATGATCACGAATAAGTTCCTGATGCATTTCCGCAATTCTTTGGGCTACCTCTTCTGAAGGTGACCAATAACCTTTGCGAATACTTTCCATCATAACAGCAGTCATTTCTTCCATGGCATAGGGATTTTCGCGTTCAAAAAATTCGCGTACTCCCAGGTTCAATTCATCTAGTACATAAGTATCGTAGAACTTATCCCATAATTGCTCATCGATAACATCTGGTTTCATCACATTCCATCCAAAAGTGTTCCTGAAAATTTCAGCAAAATTCTCAGCAGATGAAGCTCCTCCATCCATATACTCTTTAATGTATTTTGGATTCAACAAGGTTGAACGAGCTTCCACATATATTGCTTCTTTTAAATCCTGTACACGTGCATTGGATGCATTACGAAAGTCATTGAACATAGCCATTGGTTCTTCTCCGGTAACTTCAGCTATGGTTGCATTTAGTCCACCCATAAACTCATAAACATGATCAAGACTTAAGGCACCCCAGGTATTACTTTGACGCGGTTGAATAACCACTTTTGTATTTTGCAAGGCGGCTTTAAACATACCCTCAGCGTACTCGCCCCAATTATCCGGCAAACCATAAACAGCACCCATATTTTTCAAGTACTGATCTGCAATTTCTGAACGATCCTGCCAACGATCCGAAGATTCAACCATGCCCATAATACCGGTTCCATAGTTACCATTAACACCCCCAAAAATTCGAAATGACGACATACGACGTGCTTCGGCAGGTGACATTCCTGCTTCCACTAATTGCTTTTCTGCATCTACATTTCCCTGCTGAATAAAGTTCTCTTCTCCTTCTGCTTTTGAAACCAAGTCGATAGCCTCCTGAATTAAAAATAACCTTGAAGCTGCCAGATCTCTTAATTGCCCAGATGTTTGCACTACCACATCAATTCGTGGTCGCCCCAACTCTGCCTGCGGAATTAATTTTACTTCGCGAATACGTCTGTATTTATCCCGAATAGGCTCTACTCCCAACAGATAAAGAATTTCGGCAACAGTAGCTCCTTCTGTTTCAATAAAACTACTGGACCATAAAGTGAAACTTACCTTTTGCGGATACGCTCCATTGTTTTTAGCCCGGTAACTCTCAATCATAGCATCACCCAACTTAACCCCGGCTTCCCATGCTTCGGGCGAAGGCGTTTGCTCAGCATTTACACTAAAAAGATTACGTCCTGTAGGCACCGTTGTTGGATTGCGAACCGGATCTCCTCCTGATGTCGGTGCAGTATATCCCCCGTTCAAAGAATTTAAAAAAGACTGCATCTCAGCTTCCGGACTTTCTTTTAAGGCCGCTTTATATTGCTTTACCTGAGCAAAAGCTTGTTTAATATCGTAAACCAATCTAAGCTGATTATAATTCGGTAGTGTATCTGCTTTCGATGTAGCTATAACTTCGCAGTCATGCAACTCCTTGTCTGAAATTACTTTTTTTACAACACTGCTTTGAAGAGGGCTAACAGACTTTCCTCCTGCCACCTCTTTTAATAGCTTTACAATTGGGTTGTAATAATCATGGTTAAACTCCACTTTATTTTCAAATAAAGATTTGTCTTCTTTTCCTTTCAGAACGGCCAATTTTACCAGATTGTAGGTAATTGCATCAGCTGTCATCAATACAGAAGTCGTAATTAAATCTTTTTCTTCATAAGGTTCACCCAGCGTATAGAGTCCACCCGTTATTTTTTCATTGCGTATTTCTTCCACCAAATTTCCAATGCGAATAATTTCTTCCAATGTCAATACTTTATTGGGTACGCTATCCATAGATAAGTCTTTAAACATACCGAGTTTATAAAACAATTGACGGATTATTTTCTCTGTCGCATCCTTATATAAACCATCCTTCTGATCATAGTATTTATGAATCTTTTCGTGCAGATCATGCAAATCGCCATACTCTTCTCCTTCCAAAAATGGAGGAGTTAGGTAGGTGTTGGTAACAGCATAAGAACGTCGCTTGGCAATCATCCCTTCTCCCACATTTCCAATGGTATAAATATAAAAATGCGGTAATATACCGATGATAGCATCTGTCCAGTCCTTGTTGGAAAGTGCAATTTGCTTTCCGGGAATAAACTCCAGATTACCGTGAGTTCCAAAGTGAACAATGGCATCTGCCTCAAACCCGTATCGTGTCCATAAATACGAAGCCAAATATGGGTGTGTAGGTGGCATATCCACTCCGTGAGCAATTTTATAAGTATCCTCACCTACAGCGGGTAGTGGTTGCGGTAAAATAACCACGTTTCCAAACTGAATGCGGGTAACAGCTATGGCAGCAGTATCTCCTTTGTTAACTGCCATATACTCACCAGGAAAATCTCCATAACGTTGAACTACCTCCTGATATTTTTCTGGCTCGATAGCTTTTGATGTCCAGCTATTGTATTCCTTTTGTCCAACCAATTCAGGATTCCCTGTCTTTAAATATTTCGCAAAAACACCCTCGGCATAAGATCCAAGTACCGGGCCTTTTTCAAGAATCAACTTTTCAAATTCATCTGCATTCGCAGGAAGGTTTTCAACCTTATAACCTTCTTTTTTAAGCCGCTTCAAATAATTATACAAGGATGAAATAACCTCCAGATTTGAAGCTACCATCGTATTTAATCCCGGCCCTTTAAAGTAATACACAGCCACTTTTTTATCCTGATTACTTTTTGTTTTTAAGTTCAGATAACCAGAAACTATATCGGCAAACTTTTCGATACGATCTCCGGCAGGTGCATATTCCAGGTATCCTTCTTCGCTTTCTTTCTGAGCTGCAATAGCATAAGGCACAATAGCTCCGTCCAGTTCCGGCATAGTAACACTTTGACTCAGCATACCGCCAAACATTCCTTTAGGATCATTGAGCCATTCTTGTTCTTCCTGCATTACGGTTAATGGAGCCAAAAGCGGAATATTCTTTTTCTTTAACCAGTCAATCGCTTTATCTGCAGCAGGCCCTCTGGCAATTCGACCATGCGGTAAAATAACAGCCAAGTCCGGATTTATCTCATTCAGAAATTTCATTCGCTTCCTAAATGACGAAAGCGGATAAACATTAGCACCTCTTTCCTGAATACTACTTATTAAAGCATCTAAATGTTTACGCGAACCATTAATAGGACTGGCAAAAACGCAGATTATAGCCACATTAGGAGCATTGGGTTTGTACAAGCCTTTACTTTCTAAATAAGCTTCATATTCTTCCACTGTTTCAAAAATAGCTTCCGGGTCGGTACCAAATAAATAATCCGAAGGTGTTTCTTCCGGCTCACTATACTCAGGAGTCATAAACGATTTCCCATGAAGCACTTTTCTGGCGTAGGCTAATAAGGAAGCATAATTATGATCGCTTCCATTTGCTGTATAGGTTTTCACTAATTCCAGTGTATCCCCTTTAATATTGGTAATATTATTAGCCGGATTTGTATTGGCTTGCACATAAACCGGAGTTCCGCCATCAGCTGAGGCTTTTAAAACAGCCAGGTTTTCGCGGGTAATAGAAATACCCATTCCCCACATAAAAATAACATCGGCATCTGCAGCATCATCCACTTCTTCCGGTGTGTATGCCTTTACCTTAATAAAAGGCGAATCCATCGACCGGGCAATACGTGCTGCAATATGACCGGGATAATTTACAAAAGCTACTTCTGTTGGCTTTATCAAAAGCCATCCACATAACAACAGTGCGCTAAACACAGCTATTAAAAATAAAAGCTGATTTCTTTTCATCCTACATTCAGTTTCTTTAAACCAAATTCAGTAATTACTGCCTTTGGTTGGTTTATACATCATTTAAACTACCAATTCATAAAGGAAAGAGTGCTTTGTGATTTTATGTACTCACTATTTTTGGCTACTTCATTTATAATTCTGACTGCCTATTTCTAGTGATTCATTTTTTATCATTCCATAAAGCTCATTACAATTTTATGCACAAAAGCAATTAACCTCATTCCACATCATCTTTTATAAACCTTCCGGGATTTATATAGATTCTTACTCATTTTGGTATCTGTTTATTTTTATATTTCGATTGATTCAAAACTAAGACAGTAGCGATTGATAAGAAATAGCTATTTGTAATGAATCTAAATAGAATCTTTTACCCAAATATTGGGATTGTGGCAGCCAAATTATGGCTATTACTTTGCAAACACCTTCCGGTATGTTCTTTCATTAAATGGTATCTCTATTCATAAAACCAATAGAGATGAGAGGAATTATTTCAATATTATTTATCACAGTTTACTCACTGGCATGGGCTAATACGCCATTAACCGTATCAGATAGTAAATCCAACAAAGCCATACCCGGAGTGCATATTTGTACACAAACAGTTTCGGGTAAAATTGCCCGCTACTACGTTACTGATGATTCAGGAAAATGTAGTTTGATTATCCAGGGACCAATGGTTTTGGTGGCTTCTGCCATCGGATATCAAACCTATGTAGATACGCTGGATCATGTGCCTGAGCATATTAAACTGGAACCAGAATGCTATTCAATGGATGAAGTTGTTGTAACCGGCCAGCCAGAACCTACTAAAATTAAGAATTCTACTTACAGTATCAGAGTTATTAATATGAGCCAAATGGCCACCAAAGCAAATAATGATTTAAAAGACATTTTAAAAGATGAACTAAATATTCGCATTGTAGAAGATTTGGCATTGGGAAGTGGTATTCAAATGCAGGGATTATCCGGGGAATATGTCAAATACATGATTGACGGTGTTCCTATAATTGGCAGATTGGGCGGAGAAATAGATTTAACTCAAATTAACCTGCAGGATGTAGAACGCATTGAGATTATAGAAGGACCTATGTCTGTTTTATATGGTAGTGATGCATTAGCTGGCACCATTAATATCATTACTAAATCTAACCATCAAAAAAGAAAAGGACTAGAAGTATCACAATATGGAGAATCTGTAGGTGTAAGTAATTCACAAGCCTCTTTTACACTTGGTGGAGAAAATCATAAAATGGGTGTTTCGGGAGGGTTTTATACATTTGGTGGATATCGTTTTAATGATGAATTAGAGCGAGGATACAACTGGAAACCCAAAAATAAAATCAATAGCAATATTTTTTATGCATCAAACATCAAGGGATGGGAAAGTAAAATAAACGGTAGTTTATTTAAAGAAAAATTAAGCGATTTAGGAGAAACTAATGCACGCTATATTGCTACTGATAAGTTCTATCGAACCTCCAGATACGACTTAACCTTTAATACTTCAAAGCAATTAGCTCCTAAAATTAATCTTGAGTTATTAGCTGCATATAATGAATACGATCGTAAAAAGGAAACATGGATCAAGGATATGACCTCCTTAAGTAAAAACCTTTCCAGCGGATCAGGGGATCAGGACACAACAAAATTTGGTGCCTATATGGTGCGATCTGCTGTTTCTATAAAACAGTTGATAAAACAACTAGATATTCTAACCGGCATTGAATTCCGCAACGAAGATACACATGGACAACGTATTGAAAACAAAGAACAGTCAATGCAAAATGGAGCTGCTTTTTTAAGTGTTATATTTAAACCTACTGATTATTTACAATTGCAGCCCGGAACCAGGTATATTTATAATTCAGCATACGAGGCTCCTTTAGTTTACTCCTTAAATGTAAAAGCCGAACCATTTGAAAATGTGCAATGGCGAACATCCTATGCAGTTGGTTTCAGAGCTCCTTCGTTAAAAGAACTCTACTACGAATTTGTAGACAGCAATCACCAAATATTTGGAAATAGCGAGCTTAAAGCAGAAACTTCTGATAATTTGAGTACAAATTTTTCCTGGACAATTGGAACCAGAACCGGTTTTGTAGAGCTAAGCACAGGAGCCTATTACAACAATATTGATAATCGAATTAGTCTGGCAAAAGAAGCTGGAACTACAAACAACCGTTATTTTAACATAGACAACATTACAACTAAAGGGTTTAATGCTTCGGCAAAATACAAGTTAAACACCAACCTCTCGTTCAATTTAGCTATATCTCAAAATGCCATTAGTAATGATTATTTTAATGAAGATGATGGTATGGATGAATTCATTTGGTCAAACGATTTAATATTTAATGCGAGATATCTATATCGAAAGTATAACATTGAAATTGCCACTTATTACAAGCTCAATGGTAAACGTCCAAGATACTATTATAGTGAAGATAGTGAGTTATACCAGCTAGGCTATCAGGGAACTTACCACACACTGGATGTTAATATCAAGAAATCATTTCGAAAAAATAAATTTCAGCTTATCGCAGGCGCCAATAATTTACTTAATAACATCAACATAGAACAGGTTGGTGATACTGGTTCAGCCCACTCATCAGGCAGCGATTCTTATGCCGTAGGATGGGGGCGTACTTTCTTTTTGAAGCTTAGCTATCAGCTTAAAAAATATTGAACAAAGAATAATTAACAATAAATATTTATACAAATGATGAAAACGAAAATTTTATCTGCGGTTATACTAACTGCATTAATGTTTACTGCGTGCAAAAAGGAGGATGAAAAAATTGATCTTCCGGGAGATTTAACACAAACCTCTCTGGAAGAATCTATTTACACAAGCCAGCTATATTTTGATATGGTTGCTGGAGAAGTAGTACAGTCCATAGCTCCGGATTCATGGGATTTAGGTTTTGATGCCGATGGATTAATTACCAATCCCGGTCAAACCTATGGTGTATATAAATCAGCAGCAGCCTCTGTAACCGGAGATATTACTATTCCCGAAGATGCAGAGTGGGTAATTGACAACCCAGACGGATCGGTAAGCGGAAGGGCTTTTTATAACTGGGATGCCAGTGCTGTATATCTTCTTGGTAAAAATTCTCATGGTTCATTTACTCCTGTTTATGCTGTTAAAGTATCTCAAGGTTCAAGCAGTTTCAATATTGAATATGCTACTTTTGGAGAAACTACATCGGCAACTGCTACTATTACTGTAAACAGCGATGCTTATTATACCCGTTTTTCATTTACAAATTCAAGTACAGATGAAGAGCCTAATAAAGGTGATTGGCAATTATTATTTACGCCCTATACTACAGCTCTGGAAAGCGGAACCTTATACCCTGTAAAAGGAGTTGTATTAAATCCGGGTATGAGTGTTTATGCTGACAACCTGGATTTTGAAACTGTTGATAAAACTTATGCAGCTGCATTATCATTTACACAAGATCAGGAAGGTGTGGGTTATAATTGGAAAAGTTATACTGATGGAGCTTATGTTACTAATTCAGAAATGGTATACATTTTAAAAGATAGTAAAGGGACTTACTTTAAGTTGCGTTTTCTTGATTTCTATAACCTAAGTGGTGAAAAAGGATATCCAACATTTGAATTTCAAAAACTATAATTGCTATGGATTACACCAAGTAGTCCCATATGGTTATTAGTCTGGTGTTTCTACTATTTCAGTTCCATACCTTTACTTTTTGATACTTCTGCCAAGTTCTAAATAAAGGTATGGGCTTTAAAATTTCACCTCTAAGCCGCCATACATATTAAAGGGTTTTCCGGGATAATAATAACGAGGTAGTCTTCCGCCAAAAGAAGATGCATTCACCAGCAACATAGATGCATAATGGTTATTAAACAGATTATCAACGCCCATATACAAGCGTATCATATTTCTCTTCATTTGAATATGATAAGTCAACTTCGCACTACTTTTATGATAACTGGTATATTTCTTCGTGTTGGCATCATTTAAATATTGTTCTCCATAATATTGATGACTTAGGTTGAGTGAAAAAGATTTGATTTGTGCATTAACATCTGCAGACCAGTTTGATTTAGGAATACCTGGCAAATGATTTCCTTTAAAGCTTACGTCATCATCTGTAAAATCTCTAAACTTATTTTGTGATATAAAATGATTGAAAATAAACTGAAGAGAACGATCTGGCTGCGGATTATAAAGTATCCATTGCAAACTTGATTCAATTCCTTGATGAGCAGTCTTGCCTGCATTTTTTCCATAAAACTGATCAATGGCATCTCGTTCTGTCACCAACAAATTAGTCATCTCCATTTTATAAAAGGCAATATCTACATTTAGCTTTTGGTTGGCACTCTGATACCTCAATCCTGTTTCATAATTCATTCCTTCTTCCGGTTTGATGTCCGGATTAAAACTTCCATCCGGCAATTGTGCTTCCTCCAATGAAGGAGCTGAAAAACCATGTCCCAAGGAGGCAAACCAATGCACATTTTTAGTTAAAGCATAGTTTATTCCAATACGAGGCGACCAAATTGTATGGTATTGAAATTTGTAATCTTCATTGATGGCTTGATAAAATGTTTTGTTGACATTAAAGGCTCCTTGTAAAACAAATCTCTTATTTGGCGAATATTCCAACAAAGCAAAACCATTAAGATAATATCGCAAATGCTCCGTGGATGTAATCCGTTGGCCTAAATTCTCTTCCTCAACAGAAAACAGAAAAACATCACTATTTTCTAACATAGACTCAAAGCCGAGTTCCGCATTTAACTTTTC
This sequence comes from uncultured Saccharicrinis sp., assembly GCA_963677245.1. Lineage (GTDB taxonomy): Bacteria > Bacteroidota > Bacteroidia > Bacteroidales > Marinilabiliaceae > Saccharicrinis. The sequence continues at coordinate 5,363,294 of OY781921.1, read as the reverse complement.
CCTTTTATATTTGAATCGATCACGAACACCTATGCTATATCGGTTTTCTTTTAATCGGTTAAAAGGACGCAACTCATTTAATGTGGATACTTTTGAAAATAAAGTGAGTTGATTAACCATTGCTGTTTTTAAAGGAGCAATCCAACCTATGCTCATCAAGTGCCTTGAGTTTTCTTCATAACCTTCAATATTTCTCCATGTAAATGCGGCTTTTTCTGGATGATCCTGAAAATCTACACTATCCAATGAACTTGGAATTTGTCCGTTTAGATATCTGTAGTTGTATAATAGTTGTAAATAATGATTCCCAATGGGTAGCTTAGCCTTAAATGTTATGTTGTATCTCTGATAATCACTATTCTCTCTATAACCATGGGTTGATAAAGCGCCTGCACTCAGCGTATAGTTTCCTGTATTTTGCGAATTCCAATTAACTGCAGCCTGTTGCGAAAAGGTACTATAACTTCCCGCCTCACTTCTTAATAGCACATCAGGCTTCGTATCTATATTATCAAAAGCCTGTAATAAAATTGTCCCACCCATTCCTGCTCCAAATAACGCTGAAGATGGTCCTTTTAAAATTTCAAGTGCTGAAATATCATACAACTCAATATCTTCAATTGAAGTCACACCATCCCCTTCCGTTAATGGGACTTCACCCCAGTAAGCCTTAATTCTGTTTGATTGATAAGGAGTACGTGATCCAATACCCCTAATGGTAATACGATTGGTACTCATGGCACCCTGCTGCATCATTACTCCTGGAACTTTGTTTATTTGCTCCTGAAGATTGTAGGAATTACCACGATTCAACTGCTGAACTGTTATCTTAGAATATGCTCCCGGCCATTGCCGAGCTTGCGTAATGTAGTATGGAGATATAACCTGAACCTCCTCAATGCTTTTCGGAGAGAGAGTTATTTCAGTGCTATCTTTTACCTGACTTATTAAGGGTGCTTTACAAAAATAAACCGTCAAAAATATAAGGAAAAGCTTTATGCGCATAAGATCTGTGTAAACGGGAATAGAAAAAAAATGTGTGTCGACATACCTTTATTTTAAGTACCACCTATTGAATAATAGATATGTCAACACACTGAAGTATTTTATTCTACCGGAACAAGTTTTAATATCTTACCCGGATTTTCAATCGCCACATAAACAAAACCATCCGGACTCATTTCTACATTTCTAACACGACCAATTCCTTCCAGTAAATTCTCTTGTCCTACAACCTTTTCACCTTCCAACACCACTCTTTTTAGGTATTCAAAACGTAAAGAACCCGTTAATATATCATTCTTCCATCCAGGATAACGATCTCCTTTTACAAAGGTCATCCCACAAGGTGCAATTGAAGGAACCCAATATAATATAGGTTGCTCCATACCTACTTTGGCCGTATCATTGGTAAAGATGGTTCCATTGTAATTGATTCCGAATGAAATAACCGGCCAGCCATAATTTTTACCCGGTGCTATTAGGTTAATCTCATCTCCTCCTTTGGGGCCATGTTCATCTGTCCAGATTCTTCCTGATTCCGGATGCATACAAACGCCTTGCGGATTTCGATGCCCATAGGAATATATCGAAGGTTTGGCTCCTTCCGTATTTACAAATGGATTATCAGCCGGAATGCTACCGTCATCATAAATTCGGTGAATTTTACCACAATCATTATCTAAATATTGAGGGTGCCTGTCTCTGTTTCCCCTGTCGCCAACTGAAAAGTACAGAAATCCTTCTTTATCAAACTCCAGTTTACTTCCATAATGATGACGCTTATCTGTTTGTGGACTGCCTTTAAAAATCCGTTGCTGATCCACTAATTGATTTCCATTTAAGCGTGCTCGCATAATGGCAGTGTTCGCTAAATTCTCATCATTTTCATCCGGTGAAGAATAGGAAAAATACAACCATCCATTATCAGTATAACTTGGGTGTAATTCTAAATCGAGTAAGCCTCCCTGACCTCTAGCCTTAATGGTCGGTAAACCCTCAATTCGTTCTAACCTTTTATCTGGAGTAAAGCGCAGTAATTCTCCCTTACGCTCGGCTATTAACAAATCGCCATTAGGTAAAAACTCCAACCCCCAAGGTACTTCTAATCCTGAAACAACGGTATCAACTCTAAATTTTTGCTGTTGTGTAATTTCAACACCATCCATGGTTGCCTCATGTTCGTCACCCAAAGGAACCATTTCTTCCAAACTTAATATATAATCTGCCAGTGCATAAATGGTTTCATCTCCCAATCCTTCTGAAAAGGATGGCATTCCATGAGCAATTCTGCCGTGCTTAATACTTTTGAAAACATCTTCCCTTCCATTTCCAAATAACCAGTTACGATCTACAAAAGATGACTTTTTATCGTTATGACACCCTAAACAGAAATTATTGAATACTGCTTTAGGGTCAGAGAAATCGACTTGAGTCTGCTTATTGGATTCTGCAGCAGATTGACAGGCTGTTAAAACAATCAATATCGTTATTGCAAAATGGTTTACATACGATTTCATAAGCTTTCTTTTTGAGGGGTGATATTTATTACACTTTAATAAGATACAAATGTTATTTCAATAGCTCAAGCCTACAAATTAAACAGGTTGACTACATAAATAACACCATAAAATATATAAAGGTTTAAATGATAGACAAATATCAGTCTGGTACTTTTCTTGTTAGTAGAACAAATAAATTTTCTGTTAGAACGGCGATGATGATACCTACCGAATAACAAAGCAAATCTGTCCAAAGAAAGCCTTTACCTAAAACCAAAGCAAACAGACGAATATCTCGAATAGAATCAATCCAATTGGCATGATATAACTGAGAAAATTCTATGGCATAAACGAACAAAAACGAATAGAGAAATAGTGTTTTCGTTTTTAGAGAGACAAAAATCGAGGCCAGTAAATAAAACACCATAAAGGCCCAAATCACATCTCCCAGGTACTCATTAACAAATGAGGGTAGCTCTGTCCAACCTGAACGCGACCATAATCCTAATAAAATAGCCCCAACAAATATGATTACCCGACGAATGCGCACGCCTCAAAAATAAGAAAAGGAACCATGTTTTGCGCATTTTAAGTTAGAAGTTTGTTTTTTATAAGCCAGAAATTACGAAGATAATTTCTACTTTTGGAGGTAAACATAAACATTAAAAAGGCGATTGAGGAGTGATGGAAGTGTATTATAAAATATAATTTATACAAACAATAAAAAATGGAAAACACATTTAAATCCTTTATTAAAAATCTTACAGATCATGAGCTTTCTATTTTTATTGGCTATCAATATCCAGGTCTTTTGTCTTATTCAAAAGATTTAATAAAAAATGAAATAGCTAGTAGAAATCTTTCAAGAGAAAAAATAAATTCCTTAATGAAGTGCAGATTAACGTACGATAAAGTTGTTAAATATTGCGAACGATGTGGCTCTAATAAATTCATTGTAGATTCCGATATAGAACATCATCGCAGTTAGTTTTCTTCATATGATTTAGAAGTTCAAACTATGAGATGTAGATTGTGTAATGATAATCCTTCAAAAGTTCCTGCTAAAACACTCCTCCAAAGAATAAAGCAAATATTTGTTGATAAAAATAAAAGTGAGAAAATTATTAAGCGATATGATTCATTTGGGTTCTAGAACAAATACAATTCTCTGATAGCAAAATAAGGATAGGTTTAATAATTCTCAAAGCTAGTGTATTCAATTAACCAATAGAAAATGATCCGAAACATACATATGGATGATGCCAAAGCAGTTGCTGACATCTATAATTATTATATCAAAAATACAGTAATCACATTTGAAGAAAATCCTGTAACAGAGGATGAGATGAAAGATCGGATTAAGTTGTACAATTTAAACTTACCGTGGATTGTTTATGAAGAAAACAATGAAGTACTGGGTTATGCCTACGCCAGTGAATGGAAATCGAGATGTGCCTATAAATTCTCCGTGGAAAGCACTGTTTATCTAAAACATCAGGAGAAAGGTAAAGGACTAGGTACAAAACTTTATCAGGAACTTATCAATCTTATAAAAGAAAGTCCTGTTCATGCCATTATTGGAGGAATTGCGTTACCTAATAATCCAAGTGTTGCACTGCATGAGAAACTTGGGTTCGAGAAAGTGGCCGAATTTAAAGAAGTGGGTTTTAAATTTGAAACATGGGTTAATGTTGGATACTGGGAGTTGATTCTAAACAAAAACAGACACCTCTAAGATTAAAAGTGTCTGTATAAAATTATTTAAAATGATCTGTATTATTGCATGCTTATAATTTCATCCAACGTAATTTCACCTACATCAGTAACTTCTCCTGTACTCACTGAAATATCTTCTATTTCTTTTTCCTGATACATTTCAACAGGCTCAACATCTAATGAATAAGTTCCTTCCGGAAGTGCTCGAATTAAAAAATATCCGCTAGCTGTATCGGCATAAGTACTAAAGGTATCTAACGACTCACTAATAGCCATGATATAAGGATACGATTCAACAGGGTTAATCATTCCTTTTATACCACCAGAAGTTGCTTCGGTAAAAGTTCGAATAACTGGTTTTAAAGAATAACTTCCATTTCCTTTATGCACGATGGAACGTCCTGCATCAAAGTCAATCCACATTTTATAAGTTATCCCGCTAACCAAATCGGCATGCACATTTAGTTTTAATCCGGTTTGCTGGGCAGATGGCGTTTTTATATCATAATATTGTCCATCAATCTTTACGCTGTTTTCATCGCCTAAAACCAATCGAATTTGCGAAATAGTACCTTCCGGTAATGTGGCATCCACTAATAGTGTATCTGTACCATTAGTAAAATCAAGTAAATTATAAATACCTGCTTCCACATTGTCAAGCGTTATCCAATCACCATTTGAGTCAAATTGAACCCTGACCTCCTCAATATCAATTAAAACTTCTTCGTAATCTGCCGGAGAATCCGTTAATCGGATTTTCAGATTAACTTCTTTGTTATCATCATCAGAACAAGCACTAAAAAAAATTAGTGCACCGACTAAAATTGAAAATAATCCTTTCATAATTGTATGTATTTGTGTTGTGTTATAAATGCGAAGTTAAGGCATATAAAAACGGAATACAACTGCTCATTATTGTATTAACCCCATTTTTTTAACTACAAAAATTAGTATTTATTTTAATTTCAAAGCTAAGTTTAATCCTATAATTAAAATAGGTTTTCACTTGTTTTATCGCTAACTCCCTTGTAAAAAGAGACCTGCTTTTATCATTAACCAAACATGTCCTTCTCTTTATAAAAAACACAAATTTTTTGAAACTTTTCAACCATTCATTCGAATAAGAGGGCTGAACTTCATTAACCTAAATTTTAATATTAGACACAAATGAAAAAGAAATGGATTGTTCTTTTAATGATATTAACAAGCATATCATTAAATGGTCAGCAATCGATGTTCAAAGCTCTGTTTATGTTTAACTTTGCCAAATATATCGAATGGCCGAATCACGAATCACAAAACGAATTTATTATTGGCGTTTATGGGAATGACGACATTGTAACGGAACTAAAAAAACTGGCTGCTGCTCGTAAAATTAACAACAAAAGTATTGTTGTAAAAAGTGTAAAAAGTCCGGCTGAAGTGCCCAATGCACATCTTTTTTATATTCCAACCAGCCACTCCTCACAAATTGAAAATGTAACAGCATACTACACAGGTAAACCGACTTTAATTATTTCAGATAAAGAAGATTTGTGTTTAAAAGGTTCTGCTATAAACTATGTAACAGTTGGTGGTAAAATGAAATACGAAGTTTGCAAAGACAACATCTCTTCACACCAGTTAAATGTTGACCCTAAACTTATTTCTCTTGGGATTGAAATTAAAAATCAATAAATAATGACGCTAAAAAAATATACCTTATTCTTTTTTACATTACTGATTGGAGCTGCACTTTTTGCACAAGAAGGAAAAAAAGATGTAAACAAGCTATCTAAAAATGAAGTGCTGGAAATGACCATTGAAGAATTATCCTTTTACGATTTGGAAGAACTAACCAAATTAATGGATATCGTTGGTGCATCCAGTTTAGACGAATTATATGAACTTCTATTGAATAAAGATGTAACCTCTGCATCTAAATCAGAAGAAAGTGTTTTTGATTCGCCATTATCAACTACCGTATTAAGCTACGAAGAGATATTACAGTCCGGAGCAACCAGCATCCCTGAGGCTCTTCGCCTGGTACCAGGAATGATTGTACGCGAAAAAACCAATGGTAATTACGATGTGCATATCAGAGGTAACGATAACCTTCCTGCAAAAAACATGGTTTTGTATTCTGAAAACATGAATACATTAGTGATGATTAACGGAAGACCAGTATTTAATTATTCACACGGTGGAACGCTTTGGGAAACTTTACCTGTTAGTTTTGAAGATATCGATCGTATTGAAGTTGTAAGAGGCCCTTCCGGAGCTCTATATGGGCCCAATGCCTTATCTGGCGTAATCAATATTATTACTAAGGAAATTGATGACCAATCGCCTCTTTTCTCAGGTAATTTTCAAGGTGGTAGTTTAAATACCTTTGTTGGTGATCTTGGCTTTAGAAAACAGCTAAACGATTTAATAAGTGTTGGCTTAACCGGAAATTATGAAATTAGAGACCGAGAACGAGAAGAACTACTTATTTACAACGGAGAAGATGTTGATGGAAATTTACTTTATACTTTAGATGAAAATCCTGTTGGCTCAGGATATTATTCTACAGATGAGATTGGCAGAATGTATAAAGCCGATAAGCAAATATGGCCACCTTACTATGTGAACGATGAAATATACGACGTTAATACATCCTATCCGAATCCAGATAGAGCCTCACAAAGAGTTGGTATAAATGGTTACGTTAACATTTCTCCCAATGAAGATGCTTACATCAATATTATGGGAGGATATCAAAATTCAGAAGTAATCACCTCAACGATGGGAGATGTTCCTTCGCCTTACTCTACAAAGGTTGCAGAAACAGGCTATATTGATGTAAGAGCTAAAGTTAAAAACTTCAGTCTACAGGGTAACTATAATGCCGGAACAATTGATTATATGACAGGAAACGAAGGCTTTGAACTAGACAATAGTCAGTTCAATATTTTTGCAGAGTATGATATTAAACTGAATAATATAGGGATTCGTCCTGGTATTAATTACCAATCTGTATCATATGACGATACAGAACATATTGCACAGATTGGAAATGGTTACCTAAACAAGAAACAAACTATTAATATTCTTTCAGGTAGTGCCCGCATCGATTATCAACCCATAAATAACTTAAGATTTATTGCTGCTTTGAGAGCTGAAAAGTACAATCACCCGGAAGATATTTATGCTTCGTGGCAATTTGTAGGTTCTTATAAATTGAACGATAATCATATGTTTAGAGCGGTATATTCTCGTTCTAATCAATCGGCATTTTTAGTAAATACCTATTCTAATTATACCTGGAATATAGTAAATCGCCCATATCCAAGAGTAATGCAGTTTGATGGTGATTTAAACCATAAGCTAAAAACAACGGATATGATTGAAGTTGGTTACAGAACCAGACCATCAAAAAATATTATAGTTGATATTGAGGGTTTTTACAATATTTCAAAAGACTTTGGAGCATTGATGCCTAGTTATACATCATTGGCCATTTATAATCCAGAAGATGTGTTAAACGGATATCAAACAGCCTTACTTAATGGAGCTGATGCAACTACAGCATTAATGAGTGGACTTTCCTCTGCTGTAATCTTACCAGATTCTATTAATATAGCCTATCAAAATCTTGATTTAAAGTCAAAACAATACGGGGCTTCGATCAACATTGATTGGGTAATTTCTGAAAAATTGATAGCTAAAGCTCATTTCACTTGGCAAAAAACAAAACTAGACAACTATCTTGCTTACAGCAGAGATGAAATAATTGCATACCAAGCCTCTATGGCTTCTTCTGATCTTAATGTTATTGGTGCTAACACAGCCGCAGGATTAACTGATGTAGGTATGGCAATAGCTATTGGATTAGAACCTGATAATTTATTTGTGGCAGAGTCCGCTGCACAACCAACAGATTTAAAAGATGATTACGAACATAAATCAACGCCTTCATATTGGGGTAGTATTAGTTTAAGCTACAAGCCTGTTAAAAAACTAAACATTTTTGTTCAATCATACTATTATGGAAAACAAACTTTCGAGAACCAATATTATGATGTTGACATAGATGCCAAAGCATTGGTAAATGCAAAAATTAACTACCAGTTAAATAATAAGCTTTCTGTGTATTTTAATGGACGTAATATTTTAAACAATAAAACAAGAGAATTTGCTTTTATGGATGAAACCCCGGCAATGTATTTATTAGGGACTAATTTCAAATTTTAAGTAAAATCTAAATCTTTTTCAAAGGGATGTCTATTTTGAGGTATCCCTTTTTTCGTTTATATCAAAAAATTCCCTTACCCCCTGAAACCTCAATATTATTGCCAAAACTGAAATAATTCATATATTTAACACATCACACTGCAATATCAGAACAAGGCGTTTTGATATTCGAATTATTACTTAAACTTTAATCTATGACAAGGAAGACGATTCTTACATCTCTGGTGCTCATATTATGCTTAACGGCAAATGGGCAACAATCGATGTTTAAAGCATTGTTTATGTTTAACTTTGCTAAATACATCGAATGGCCAAACAACAGTTCTCAAGAAGAATTTATTATTGGCGTTTATGGTAACGACGAAATTGTTACTGAACTTAAAAAACTGGCTGCTGCTCGCAAAATCAACAACAAAACCATTGTGGTTAAAAGCGTTAACAATCCGTCAGAAGTTCCTAACGCCAATTTATTTTACATCCCGCAAAAACAATCGGCCAATATTAATAGTGTGGCCAGTTTCTTTTCTGGAAAGCCAACTCTCATTATTTCTGATAAAGCTAATTTATGCAGTCAGGGTGCAGGCATTAATTACGTTATGATAGGTGGTAAAATGAAATATGAAGTTTGCCGCAAAAACATTGTTTCACATCAGTTAAACGTTGATCCCAAACTTATTTCCTTAGGTATTGAAATTAAATAATCCAAACATTATGAGACTCAGAAAATACATTTTATTCGTATTTGCTATATTATTAAGTGTAACTACTGTTGCACAAGAGCTTAAGAAAGATGTGAATTCGCTTTCAAAAGATGACGTTTTAGAAATGACCATTGAGGAGCTATCCTTTTATGACCTAGAGGAATTAAGCAAATTAATGGACATTGTTGGAGCATCCAGTTTAGATGAATTATACGAACTGCTATTAAACAAAGACGTTACTTCTGCATCAAAATCAGCAGAAAGTGTTTTCGACTCACCCTTATCTACAACTGTGCTAAGCCACGACCAAATTATAGCATCCGGCGCAACCTGCTTCGAGGAAGCATTAAGAATGGTTCCTGGCGTTATCGTTCGCCAAAAAACAAATGGAAACTTTGATGTACATATTAGAGGTAACGATAACCTGCCTTCAAAAAACATGATGTTGTATTCCGAAAATTCCAATACGCTTGTAATGATTAATGGACGACCTGTTTTTAACTATTCACATGGAGGAACATTATGGGAATCGTTACCTATAAGTTTCGAAGATGTTGATAGAATAGAGGTTGTAAGAGGTCCATCCAGTGCTTTATATGGCCCTAACGCTGTTTCTGGAGTAATCAATATAATAACTCAAGAAATAACTAATGACAGTCCACTAGTATCTGGTAATATTCAGGGCGGTAATATGAGCACATATATTGGTGATATTTCATTCAGAAAAAAGATTAATAAAGTGCTTGCCATTGGGGTGTCCGGCAATTACGAAAAAAGAAACAGGGAAAAAGATAAAATATACGTTTATAATGGTATAAAAGATGACGGAAGTCAAAAATATGTTTTTAACGGAGAGCCTACTGGTAATGGCTTCTATTCAATGGATGAGATTAAAAACCTGTATGTTGATGACAATGAAAACATCTATAAAGTATTTCCTGAAGTGGGCGAAACAGGAACTTATGAGAATGGTGAAAATATAACTATATATGGACCGGATGATATTTTCCCACACCCTGAGCAATCTAAAGAAAGATATGCTCTAAATGGTTATTTGCAATTTACTCCCCAAAAAAATACATCAATTAATTTATCTGGAGGTTACCAATATTCGGATGTATTAACTTCAACAATGGGAGATATGCCTACGCCATATTCAGGTAAAATATCTAAAACAGGATACGTTGACTTTAGAGCTAATATTAAAGACTTAACTGTACAGGCAAATTATAACGGAGGTGATATAGATTTTATGACAGGTAACGAAGGCTTTGAATTAGATCTAAAACAATTTAATGCCATAGCAGAATACGATATTAAATTGGATAATTTAGTTATTCGCCCTGGATTAAACTATCAATCTATATCTTACGATGATTCTCCTTATATTTTATCTATGGGAAGAGGTTATCTAAATGGAAAAAAGAATATTGATATTGCGGCAGGAAGCGTTCGTTTTGACTATAAACCATTTGAGCAATTAAGATTAATTGCGGCGCTTCGAACTGAGAAATATAACTATCCGGATGAGTTTTATACCTCGTGGCAATTTGTTGGTTCATACAAAATAAATGATAATCACCTTTTCCGTTTAGCATATTCGAGAGCTAACCAATCTTCGTTTTTGGTAAATGCTCACTCTAATTATACTTGGCGTTTGATAAACCGTTCATTTCCTCGTATAATGCAATTTAATGGGAATAAGGAATATGATTTAATGACAACGGATATGATTGAAATTGGCTATCGTGTTCGACCTGCAAAAAGTGTATTAATCGACCTCGAAGCTTTCTATAATCAATCAGAAAACTTTGGTGCACTTATGCCCTCTAGTACATCGTTAGCTGTTTTTAATCCTTTAAATGTACTCAATGGACTAGAAGCTCCCGATGTAAATGGCTTAGTAAATATGCAATACTCAAATCTGGATTTAACAGCAAGTCAAATTGGAGCTTCTGTTTCTATAGATTGGGTTTTAAATGAAAAACTTATTGCTAATGCACATCTAACAGTACAAAAAACAACTCTTGATAATTATTTACCGGCTAGTCGTGATGAGATTATTGGAAATCAAGCTTTAGCTTTAATGTCAGATCCAAATCTAGAATCAAGTATTCAAACTGAACTATATATGCTCGGTTTGGGTATAGCTAACGGTTCAATTGATCCCACAGCTATTGATTATGTAATTGCCTCCACATCCAATGCAATTCCTGATGTTTTCAAAAGTGACTACAAGCACAAGTCTACACCGGATTATTTTGGTGGTTTTTCTCTAACATACAAACCGATTGAGAAAATTGAAATTGTTCCTCAAGGATATTTTTACGGAGAACAGTCTTTTGAAAATCAATATGGAACGATTAAAATTGATAGTAAATTTTTGCTCAATGCAAAAGTTGCCTATAAAGTCAATAACAATCTTAAACTCTTTGTTAATGGGAGAAATATCTTAAACAGCAAGTCTGTTGAGTTTGCCTATATGGATGAAGCACCTATGCTAGTACTCGGAGGAGTTAGTTATAAATTTTAGTTAAATACATTTTAGTACATAATATTATTTTGAGCAAGCCATTCCGGCTTGCTTTTTTTATATCTTCATTCTACCCTAATCTACTACATTTGCAAAGCTTTAATTTATTTATATATTTAAACGACAAAAATAAATAACAGAACAAAACATTCGCTTGTTCGAATAAACTAAAAACTTTAATCTATGACGAAGAAGTATTTTCTGGTGCTAATGGTCTTGGTAGTATCACTGTCCGTAAGCGGCCAACAATCCATGTTTAAGGCATTGTTTATGTTTAACTTTGCTAAATACATCGAATGGCCAAACCAAAGCTCTCAAGAAGAATTTATTATTGGAGTTTATGGTAATGATGAAATTATTACTGAACTAAAGAAACTGGCTGCAGCAAGAAAAATCAATAACAAGAGTATTGTTATTAAAAGCGTAAAAAATCCATCCGAAGTAGCTAATGCAAATTTATTTTACATTCCGGCAAGTAGCTCATCTAAAATCGAAGAAGTATCTAGTTTTTTTGCCGGCAAACCCACTTTAATTGTTAGCGACAAAGAGAATTTATGTAAAAAGGGAGCAGCAATTAATTATGTAAATGTTGGTGGTAAAATGAAGTATGAAGTTTGCAAACAAAACATCACTTCTCATCAACTATTGGTAGATCCTAAATTAATCTCACTCGGAATTGAAATTAAATAATCCAGAACTATGAAACTAAACAAATATATAATCCTAATAGTAACTGTACTATTAGCAACTTCTTTATTTGCCCAGGAAACAAAGAAAGATATCAATAAACTATCCAAAAATGAAGTTTTGGAAATGACCATTGAAGAACTTTCATTTTACGACCTGGAAGAACTGACTAAATTAATGGATATTGTAGGTGCATCTAGTTTAGATGAACTGTACGAAATGCTATTAAATAAAGACGTTACTTCAGCATCCAAAACTGAAGAAAGCCTATTTGATTCTCCACTTTCTACTACAGTTTTAAGTAGTGAGGAAATATCGGCATCAGGTGCAACTTCTATTGAAGAAGCACTTAGAATGGTTCCTGGAGTAATCGTTCGAGAAAAAACAAATGGTAATTACGATGTTCAGATTAGAGGCGGACAAAACATGCCTATGAACAACTTGTTGCTCTATGCCGAAAACACCTCAACTCTAGTTATGATTGATGGTCGCCCGGTTTTTAACTACGGAATGGGTGGTATTCTTTGGGAAAGTTTACCTGTTAGCTTGGGTGAGATAGACAGAATCGAAGTGGTTAGAGGACCGTCCAGTGCACTTTACGGCCCCAATGCAGTTAACGGTGTTATCAACTTAATTACCAAAACTATTGACGATAGCACTCCTTTGATCACTGCTAACGCACAAGGAGGTTCACAAGGAACATATATTGCCGACATAAATTTTAAAACACAATTAGGAGATAAGGTTGGCGTTGGTATTTCAAGTTACTTTGAACAAAGAGATAGAAATACAGGAGATGTTTATTCCTTCTATTCTGATGAGTACCTAAGCATCGAAGAATTTGGAGAGAAGAATAATAATTATTTATGGAGTAACGATGATGCCTCTTTATTATTCGATGACCCAAACAGAGCTAAAGAGAAACTAGGTGTCAATGGTTATATTGAGTATAATCCAAATAGCAATTTATCATTTAACCTAAATGGAGGTTATATCGATAATTCGGCTATCTCCTCTCCTTTTGGAGATACTCCAACTCCTTACAATTGCAGAGACGGTTGGAGCCACTATCTTACTTTAAATGGAGATATATACGGATTTAATCTTATTGCCAGCTTAAGTAACAATACCCAAGATTACAATAAAGGGCACACCGGATGGGTTCAGGATTTTGAGATATATAATTTATCGCTTGACTATTTGATCGATTTACAAAAACTTAAAATCAGACCTGGAGTTTCATACCAATCTGTTTATCAAGATGACAGAGATCATATTGAATATACAGAAAATGGATATGTGGATGGATACTTTAATCGCAGAGTGAATCTGAAAAATGCTGCTGTGAGCGCACGTTTTGATTATAGCCCTATTGAAAACATACGTTTAGTGGCAGCCTTACGAGGAGAAAAATATAATGTACCAAACAAATGGATGCCTTCCTTTCAATTTATTGGCTCATATAAATTGAATAAAAACAATATGGTAAGAGCTGTATATTCGAGAGCTAATCAGAGTACTTTTATGATTAATGCTCATAGTAACTACACCTGGAACAGAGAAGGCTTAGGTGCTCCGGAATATGTTTATTTCGGTGGAAATGACGATCCAAACTTAATGACAATGGACATGATTGAGCTAGGTTTTAGAACACGTCCTTCAAAAAAGGTATTGCTTGATTTTGAACTCTTTATGAATAAAGCAAAAGACTTTAGTGCTTTGATGCCGGATATGTTTGGTTACAATGTTACTGGTATAGATATGGAAACATTCGCTCCAATTGGTGCTCAAACTTTATATACATCTCACAGACCTTTAGATATTGAAAGCAAACAATACGGTATTAGCGTTTCTGCCGATATGGTAATTTCTAAAAAAATCCAATTAAAAGCACACCTGAATTGGCAACAAACAAAAGTTGATAATTTTACTGATGCTAGTAGAGACAATATTGCCAGACTACAAGGTGCTTATTTACAAAGTATAGCTGAAGCAGGCCTTGCTAATGACATCCCATTAGTATTAACCGGAAATATGAGCCTTCCTTTATCATATTATTCGAATATCCAACCTGGCGATAACCCAGTATTGGAGCAACAACTTGCTGCATTAGGTGTGTTAGATCAAATAGAAGTTAAAGATGACATTGATAATGAAGCTATTCCTTCATTTTGGGGAAGTTTATCTCTTACCTATAAACCGATTGAAAAGCTTTCTGTTACAGCTCAAACCTATTACTACGACGACTACTTTCTATACAGCCAGTACGACACTGATTCCAAAAGAATGTATCTAACAGGAGCTGATTACAATCCATATACATCTCTAAGTATCGAAGGTCCTGCTCAAAAAAGTAATCTAGAGTACACTGGAAATATGGATGGAAAATTTTTGCTAAATGTGAAAGTTGATTACGAAATTAATGATAAAGTTAATGTTTTTGTGAATGGTAGAAATATCCTTAACAACGACCAGCAAGAATATGTGTATATGGACAATATTGGCGCCTTATACTTAGCTGGTTTCAACATCAAGTTTTAACTCATTAAAAATAAATAAAACTCAAAGGCTAATCGATACCGATTAGCCTTTGTTGTTTTTAAAATATATTTTAATTGCTAAACACCATATTAAATTCTTCCGGAATATTATTATCCATTAAATCCTGAACTGTTATACTTTCAAAATAGGAACTGATCAGTGAATTTAAATTTCGCCAGAAAATCATGGTTTTACACTTTGTTTCAAATTCGCAAAAAACAGAAGGATTTAAACATTCTACAATACTCATTTTTCCTTCAAAAGCATTAAAAATATCAGCCATAGTAATCTGGTCGGCCTCTCTGTTTAATATATAGCCACTTTTTTTTCCCTTTAAATTAATAATTAATTCTGCTGCCTTCAAGGAGCTTATTATCTGATCAAGGTATTTTATTGATATTTTTTGATTTTCGGCAATATCCTTTTGAAAAACACCTTGCCCATCCTTATGCTGAGCAATTTCAACCATTGCCCTCATTCCATATCTTATTTTAGTGCTAAACTTCATTCTGCAAGATCCAAATATAATTCAACAGCTAAATTAAAAGTAATATCGAAATTAGCTAACAAGACTTTAACTTACTAAGCAGAAATAATGCAACTCTAATTATCAATTACAAAGAGAATTTTAAAATTAATTTCAATGAGGTCTTTTACTTTTATTAGTCCCAGAAATTTTTCCGGAGGGTCAATTTTAAAATCCGTAAGACGTATATTTAGTTTGCCGGTAAAATACCATTCATTGTAATAACTCTTTTCCAGATAAGAAACACACTCATAAGCGTTTTTAATTTCGCCAATTTGTACCATTATCTTTTGTTTTGTTTCCGGAACATCTGCGAGAATTTTACGCGTTATATCATTCTCTAAAAAGATATTTATACTTGGGAAACGATCAGCTTGAATAATTTTTAGAAAATCCTGAAGTAAAACTTTATTATTGGTTTGAAACTCATTTACCGGAATAGACATTTTTACATATGCAACATCGTCACTATCCGCAGGAGCAAACAATGATAATTCCCTCTCATTATAAACAATCTGAAAATGATTTAGATTTGTAGTACCTCTAATTAAAATCTGATCAAAAAGGTATTTTCCTCCAAATCCAGAATCTCCACTTAGCATCGAAAAATTAAAAAGCACAGAAAATACCTGTAAAGCAACAATTAACAAGTATCTTCTGCACTTAAACATCCTACTCAAATTTATTATAACCTTTTTTTGTATGAATTAATAGTCACTATAACTACCTCATAACAAATTGCAATAATTCTTAAAAGGCAATTGCTGCTTCAATTACCAATCCATCAAAACTACCTCCATCAGCATAACCATGAGCTGGTCCTTCATAATTTTGCATAACGTAGTCTAATTTAAAAACTATATTCTCAGTCATATTCCATCCGCCTCCTAAATTTACTCTATCCACAGTAGATTCATCATCCATATTATCAGCTACTTTATTGTAACGACCTCCTAAATAAAATGCACCAACTCGATACAATCCTTGAATAGCAAACTGAGAAAAGTGTTGATCAGCACCTCTTTTTACACCCTTCATATCTTCGATAATCGTAAATAATTCTAAATCTTTAAATTGAGCAAATAAATTAAACATATAACTATTCATTTCAGATTGACCACTGCCCGGGCTCCATCTTCCTGAACGGAAATTATCATTGGCATCATGCAATTGCATCACATTGTAATACCTTGCTCCGGCTCTATCTCCATCCCATAAATACGACCCACTATGACCTTCTCCAACATGATAACCTGATACTGTACCTCTTATTCTTAAATCATCATTCATTTGTTTATCATATCCTAATTTCCAATTAAATACCAGGTCTTCTCCAATATCATTACCTCTTCCGTAATTTAACCGACCATTATTTACTGCAACTAATGCTAAAACCGCATCTTTTCTGAATAAAAATTCTAATCCAGGATTTGTTGTATAATTATCCATGATAAAATTTCCTACAAATGGATTATTAACAACATGTCCATTCGTACTTCTGTAAAAATGAGCATCTCCATAGTTTGGATTCATAACCCCTGCCCTAATGGTTAAATACTTCATTATATTTTCTGTTGAAGGTAGAAATGGCAAATAATCTATAGTTAAATACCCTCCTTCAACCCACGCCTCTTCGTGATGTCTCGAAGACATATAATTGTTCACATACAACTGAATCCCTGGAGCCAAATCAACTGTTAAGGATAAATTAGCTGTAGGTAAATTAAAATTGTTTTTAAGATCTAACAGGGTATCTGAAGAGGACGAGGCTAACTCATGGCTAATACTCTGAAGTTGTATTGCATATGCTCCTCCAACATGAACTTTTACCTCTTCAAAACCTTCGTGACTAATTTTTGGTTTTTCAAATTGCTGAGCTTTTAAAATAAACCCTGCAAAAATCACAATTAAAACTAATACTAATTTTTTCATAACTCTTTTTAATTTAGTTAAACACTAAAAACTTATTTATTAAGGGATTTATTTTGTTTAAAAACGAATTTAAAATCAACAGCAACCTCATCATCCGCTTTAATCGTACCCATCAATGCCTCAGGTGGTTCTATTTTAAAATCCGACATTTTAAGTTTCATTTTTCCAGATACAGTAATAAAACCTTCTTTGGCTACGACTGTAATATTTTGTTTAATTGTTTTTTGAACTCCTGCGATATTCAATTTCAGTATCGCTTTGTGATTCTTATCGACAAATTCAACCTGTTGTAATTGAGCAATAATCAATGGGTAATCTTTTTCTTTTAATGCCTCGTAAGTTTTTTTATTCATCAAACTTCGATCACTTTCAATAGACTTGACCTTGAGCTCAATTTTACCCGTTTGTAACGATGCAACCTGACTTACATTCTGTAATTGAATAAAACCAGATAAATCTTTAGCATCCATTTCCCAATCGTGAATGGTTGATGTTCCAGAAATATTTACATCACAAGCTTCTGATAATAATTTATAGGTATGTTGGGCATTAAGCTGAATTGTAGCAATACAAACAAAAACGAAGAATATAAAACTGTTTCTCATAATGATTGAATTAATAATAAAAACTACTTTTTCTACCTATCCTACTTATTTGGTAGTTTAAATTATCTTATTTTTTTATAGAATACAAATATTTATATACATTTTTTAACATCTATATGAAAAATATTTGATTCTGTACTCTCCAATCACTACTTCTGCAAGAGGGTTAACTTTGAGTATATTATAAAATTAAGTGATACTATGCTACAACAACGCTAGTATAAAAGGAAATTGCATATACAAAAAAAGGCTGTTCAAAAAATGAACAGCCTCTTTTTAAATCTTTATAAGAGAATCTTATCCTAAATAAGATTTTAATAATTTGCTTCTTGATGTATGACGTAACCTTCTAATGGCTTTCTCTTTAATCTGACGTACTCTTTCTCTTGTTAATCCAAAACGCTCTCCAATCTCTTCCAATGTCATCTCTTGTGTTTGAATTCCAAAAAATAACTTAATAATATCAGATTCTCTTTCTGTTAAAGTTGCTAGAGCGCGTTCAATTTCTCGTGCTAAAGACTCATTAATTAATGTTTTATCAGCATTTGGAGAATCTCCATTAACAAGTACATCTAATAAACTATTATCCTCTCCTTCAACAAAAGGAGCGTCAACAGAAATATGTCGTCCTGAAACCCTAAGTGTATCTGATACCTTATCAACAGGCAACTCTAATTTCTCTGCTAACTCTTCAGGAGAAGGCTTACGCTCATTCTCTTGCTCAAACTTTGAATAAGCCTTATTAATTTTATTTAAAGAACCAACCTGATTTAAAGGTAAACGTACAATTCTCGATTGTTCAGCTAACGCTTGAAGTATCGATTGTCTAATCCACCAAACTGCATAAGAAATAAACTTAAACCCACGCGTTTCGTCAAATTTTTCAGCTGCTTTAATCAAACCTAAATTCCCTTCATTAATTAAATCCGGTAAACTCAAACCTTGATTTTGATACTGCTTCGCAACTGAAACAACAAAACGTAAGTTAGCTCTGGTTAGTTTTTCAAGGGCAATTTGATCCCCTTTTTTAATACGCTGAGCTAATTCTACTTCTTCCTCTACAGATATCAATTCCTCACGTCCGATCTCCTGAAGATACTTATCTAAAGAAGCACTTTCACGGTTAGTAATTGATTTTGTTATTTTTAGTTGTCTCATATTCGTTATGCAAAATGTGGCGCAAAATTATACTATTTAATTAATAATTCCAACATTTTTATCAAAGAGTTGACCATTTTCGTCTAGTACTAATCTTCAAGATTAATAGCATAATAGGCAACCTGGCCATTCGGATAAACTCCTGTGATAAATAATCCTCCATCTGTAGAGGCAATTACTCTTTTAATATCAGAAATGTTAGAAATAGGTTCTCTGTTAGCTTTTAATATGATATATCCTTTTCCAATACCGCTTTCTTTTAATTTACCATCATCTAAATCAACGACTTTCATACCATAATTAACACCTAACTTCGCTTTCTCCTCCTCTGTTAACTCTACCAATTCAGCTCCAAGTAAATCTGAAATTCCCTTTTTATCATTTACAAGCTCTGTAGAACCGTAACTATTACGTAAAATTACGGTAAATTGTTTTCTTTTTCCAGTTCTTTTAACAATTAAATTCACTTTATCGCCTGGTCTATGTTTACTTACCTGTTCTATTAACTCAGAGTTGGTATTTACTTTTATATCATCAATACTTAAAATTACATCACCTTCCTTCACTCCTGCCTCATCTGCACCTCCATTAACTGTAACTCCGCCTACATAAACACCTTCCACTTTATCCAATTTATATTGTTCTGCCAGTTCTGCTGTAACTCCCTGAATTTGAACACCAATAAACGCACGCTGAACCTCACCAAATTCTTTTAAATCATCAACTACCTTTTTTACAATACTTACCGGAACTGCAAAAGAATACCCTGCGTAAGAACCAGTACTGGATGCAATGGCCGTATTTATTCCAACCAGCTCTCCTAAAGTATTAACTAAAGCTCCACCACTATTTCCAGGATTTACCGCTGCATCGGTTTGAATAAAAGACTCAATTCCCATTGGTTGATTTCTATTGGCAAGAATATTAATACTTCTTGATTTAGCACTAACTATTCCTGCTGTAACTGTGGATGTAAGATTAAAAGGGTTTCCAACTGCCAACACCCACTCACCAATTTTTAGGTCATCGGAATTTCCATAAGTTAAATAACTTAAGCCTTCTTCTTCTATTTTTAATAAAGCAATATCTGTTGTTGGATCTGTTCCAACCAACTCTGCCCTATAAGAGCGCCTGTCGTTTAAGATAACTTCAATTTCATCAGCTCTTTCTATCACATGATTATTTGTTACAATTAAACCATCTTCAGAAATAATAACTCCAGAACCTGATCCCATTACAGGACCTCTCTCAGGCATATTACCTCTGGGACCAAAAAAGAAATCATAAAACGGGTTACCATACGAATGACTATTACCAGAAACACTTGCTTTGGTCATTACGTGCACAACCGCTTCTACTGATTTTTCTGCAGCAACCGTAAAGTTAGGTACATTTGGTGGAACAGGAACACTCATATTGGCATAGCGGGCTGCCGGGACAACCTGCTTTTCTACAGTAACTATTTCCTTATTAGGTTTAACAATTAAAATAAACGCATAAACACCAACAATACCTCCTAATATTGCTGTTAAAAACACAAAAAATATTTTTTTTACACTCATAACTTATATTTTTATCAACCTATTTCTCTGAAATAAGTTGAATGTTAAACATTCATGATTATCAAACTCAAGTTGTATTGAGTATCCCAATATTCGCAAATTATATGCCCTTAACCTTGGTAAACATGAACGTTAACCTAATTTTAACTGATTTTTCGTTAACTTTGTTCACGTTTTTTCAGATACAAAAAACATTTAATTCATACTAAATCAATCACTTTAGTTTAACAGAGAATGAATATTGAGTTTTTTAAATACCAGGGAACAGGCAACGATTTTGTTATAATTGACAACAGAAATGGAAATTTTGACAGTAAAAACGTCGATCTTGTCAGTTTCCTTTGTCACCGACGCATGGGTATTGGTGCTGATGGATTAATGTTACTTGAAACACATCAGGACGAAAACGTTGACTTTACCATGCGTTATTACAATAGTGATGGTAACGAAGCGTCTATGTGTGGAAACGGAGGAAGATGTATTGCTGCCTTTGCTGTTCACATCGGAGCAGTAAAAGATCCTTCCAATTTCTATTTTGAAGCTGTTGATGGCATGCATGTGGCGCAATATAACGATGGAATTGTTAGCTTACAGATGACTAACGTTAATAGTGTTAATACTTCTGATGATTATTACTTTTTAGATACTGGCTCTCCTCACTATGTGGAGCATTTAAACGACATAGATAATATTGATATTATTGAAAAAGGTAGAACAATACGTTACTCAGATACATTTAAGCCTGATGGAACCAATGTAAATATTGTTGAAGAAATTAACGACCAACATATTAAGGTAAGAACTTACGAGAGAGGTGTTGAAGATGAAACTTATTCCTGCGGAACAGGTGTTGTTGCGTCTGCTATCAGCACTTTTGTAAGAAACAAAAAATCGCGATCGTTTGATATTGATGTAAAAGGAGGAAAATTAAAAGTCAGCTTTGAAGGCGATGAAGAAAACGGATTTAAAAACATATGGTTAATCGGTCCGGCAACCTTCGTATTTAAGGGTAATATTGAAATTTAAGAATATGAGTCCATAGTTTAATGTTTAAACTATGGACTCTCACTATTTATCTTCTGATTCCTCTTTTATTGAGTTCCTTTTGGTATTTGCGTGCATTCACGTTATGCTGTGCCAATGTTTTGGCAAAATTATGATAGCCGGAAAAATCTTCTTTTGCACACATATATAAATACTTATGTGATTTTGAGTTTAAAACAGCTTTAAGTCCACTTATGGAAGGAATTCTAATAGGTCCTGGTGGTAGACCTCCATATTTATAGGTGTTGTAAGGGGAATCAGTTAACTTATCGTCATCCAACAAACGCTTAATTGTAAAATCACCTAACGCATATTTTAATGTAGGATCTGCTTGTAAGCGCATTCCAATTCGCAACCTGTTTAAATACAATCCTGCAACTACAGGCTTTTCATCTGCTTTTTGCGTTTCTTCATCTACAATAGACGCCAATGCCGAAACTTCATCTGGTGTCAACCCAAGTTCTTCTGCTTTTTTAATATTTTCTTCATTCCAGAATCTATCATACTCTTTTTTCATCCGCATCATGAACTCATCAGCGTCTGTATCCCAATATAATTCATAGGTGTTAGGCAAGAAAAGTCCCGGAAGAGTGGCTTTGGTAAAACCTAATTCTGTAATATATTCTTCGTCATCAAATAATTCAATTAATTCAACGGAGTCTGCCATTAATTTATTTCCTGTAACAGATGCTAATTTATGTAGCGATCGAATATTATTAAAAGTAAATTTAACAGGTTCTTGTCTTCCACTTCTTAGTAAATTAACCAATTGGTTATTCGACATTTTATCCACCAACTTATACCTTCCACTTTTTATCTGGCTGGTATATTCTTTTCTCTTTGCTACCCACTCAAAACTTTCTGAATCCTTAAGGACTTTCATGTTATTTAGCTTCTGCTTTAACTCACTAAAAGTCGTACTGTCAGGAATATATAAATATGGAGATTCAACATTGGCTAAATTAACATTAGGCGCATTAATATATCTATAAAAACGACCTCCAATTAAAATAGCGATTAAAACCAATAACACTATAAATAAGCCCATTCGCTTAATAAGCTTCGTCACTCTTTTTTTGGATCTACTTGTCTTTTTCTTCATTTAAATTTTATATCATGACACAAAATTGACCTTCTCATCAAATATAATGCCTTATCTCATTCAAAAATAAACAAAAGTTTTGCAAAGAATATTATATTTTTGGGGAATTAAAAAAATACAAATAAACACAAACACTACATTATGATTAAAATAGTTTTGTTTTCTGCCATTGCCATTAATATAATTAGCTGTCGATCATTAAAAGACTCAGGTAGTTCTAGTTTTAGCGATAGCGATTCTCCATATGTAAAAGAAGAACCTGTAGTTAAACCTGTAGTAAAAAAAGATAAACCAATTGTTATCAAAGAGGAAAAGGTAAAAATTATTGAATCTAACGATGACAACTTTAAATACTATGTAATTATAGGATCTTTTAAGGTTTTGGAGAATGCAAGAAATTACAAAAGCACTTTAAGCAGCGAAGGTTTTACCCCTGTTATTCTTGAAAATGAAAATGGCTTATTCAGAGTTTCTGTGGCCGCATACAATGAAGAAACAGATGCCCGAAGCAAAGTTGGTTTTATCCGAAATAAATATGAAAAATATAATGATACCTGGCTATTAATCAGGAAACGATAATAAAAATTTCAATTTGATAAAAGCTTATCTTATTAAGGTCAAATACTTTTTAAGAATTGAATGTTTTATATATTTTTGCAGCACTTAAATACCGAAATAATAAATCAAGATTAAAATATGTACAAGCCAGTAAAATTAACCGATGACGTTTTTTATGTTGGAGTTAACGACAGAAGAACACATCTATTTGAAAACATGTGGCCTATTGATCGTGGAGTGGCATACAACTCTTACGTAATCAAAGATGAAAAAATTGCCCTTATTGATTCTGTTGAAATTGGTCAGGTAGAAAAGTATCTTAAAAAAATAAAGGCAATAATTGGTGAGCAACCAATCGACTATCTTGTTGTAAATCATATGGAGCCGGATCATGGTGGTTCTATTGATATCATCCGAAAAATGTATCCTAATATTCAAATAGTTGGTAACAAAAAAACACTACCAATGCTTGAAGGGTATTTTGGAATTAAAGATAATACCATCGAGGTAAAAGAAGGCGACAGTTTAAGCCTGGGGAAACATACACTTAATTTTTATTTGGTTCCGATGGTTCACTGGCCTGAAACAATGGTAACCTTTGAATCTACTGAGAAAATATTGTTTTCAGCAGATGCGTTTGGAACATTTGGAACGCTGGACGGTGGTATATTTGATGATGAATTCGACTTTGAATACTATAGAGATGAGATGCGTAGGTATTATTCCAATATTGTTGGAAAATATGGATCTCCAGTTCAAAAAGCCCTTTCTAAACTAGGTGGTTTAGATATTAAAATGATTGCTTCAACACACGGTCCTATCTGGAGAAATTACATTAGCGAGGTAATTGGAATGTATGACAGATGGAGCAAGTATGATACAGAGAAAGGTGTTGTTGTCGCCTATGCGTCAATGTATGGAAATACAGAAGAGATGGCAGAGGCTGTGGCACGTGAATTAGCTGAAAATGGCATAAAACACATTCGTGTTCACGATGTTTCTAAAACACATGCATCATTTATTATCTCAGATATATTTAAATACAAAGGATTAATTTTGGCTAGTCCAACTTACTGTAATGAATTACATCCTAACATGGAATCTTTAACAACCAAACTGGTTCACATGGGAGTGCAAAAGCACTATTTAGGTGTTCTTGGTTCTTTCTCTTGGGCTGGAGCTGCTGTAAAAAAGTTAACTGCGGTTGGAGAACAGCTTAAATGGGAAATTATTGGTGAAGGCGTAGAAGAAAAGCACGCTTTAAAAGCTGATAAATATGAAGCCTGCTTACAACTAGGAAAAGCAATGGCTGACAGACTTAAAGCTGATAGATAAGCAACATTTCATTTTATATACTGAATCCACTCCTTGTTTTGGGGTGGATTTTTTTTGCATAAAAAAAACCGCTTTGCCAAAACAAAGCGGTTTAAAATTATATCTTCTGAAACCTATACATCAATATTCGCATAAGTCGCATTTTCCTCTATAAACTCTCTACGTGGCGGAACATCGTCTCCCATTAACATAGAGAACACTCTATCTGCTTCGGCTGCACTTTCAATTGAAATCTGACGTAATGTTCTAAATTCCGGATTCATAGTCGTATCCCACAATTGCTCGGCATTCATCTCCCCCAAACCTTTATAGCGCTGAATATGAACAGAATCTTCCTTACCTCCACTATACTTTTCAACAAATTCTCTTCGTTGTTGCTCATTCCAACAATATTCTTGTGCTTTACCTTTTTTACACAAATACAACGGAGGAGTTGCAATATATAAATAACCATTTTTAATCAGATCTTTCATAAATCTGAAAAAGAACGTCATAATAAGCGTTGTAATGTGACTACCATCCACATCGGCATCCGTCATAATTACAATCTTGTGATATCGTAATTTTTCAAGATTCAACGCTTTACTATCCTCTTCAGTTCCTATAGTAACTCCAAGAGCAGTAAAAATATTCTTAATCTCTTCACTTTCAAAAACTTTGTGCTGCAGAGCTTTCTCCACATTTAAAATCTTACCTCGCAAAGGTAATATAGCCTGGAATTTACGGTCGCGACCTTGCTTAGCAGTTCCACCTGCCGAATCTCCCTCGACAAGAAAAACCTCACACATTGCAGGATCTTTTTCTGAACAGTCAGATAATTTACCAGGTAAACCACCTCCTGACATAACCGTTTTACGTTGCACCATCTCACGTGCCTTACGTGCTGCATGACGAGCTGTTGCTGCCAGTATAACTTTATTAACAATTACCCTGGCATCTTTCGGATTTTCTTCCAAATAGTGACCTAAAGCAGTACTTACTGCCTGATCAACTGCTAAACTAACTTCAGAGTTTCCTAACTTAGTCTTTGTTTGACCTTCGAACTGCGGTTCAGCTACTTTTACAGATATTACAGCAGTAAGTCCTTCGCGGAAGTCGTCACCCGCTATATCGAACTTTAATTTTGCTAATAATCCTGATTTTTCAGCCCAAGTCTTAAGAGTTCTTGTCAAACCTCTTCTAAAACCTGTAAGGTGCGTACCTCCTTCTATTGTGTTAATATTATTCACATATGAATAAACATTCTCACCGAAAGATGTATTGTATTGGATAGCTAGTTCAACAGGAACATCATTTTTCTCTGTTGAAATATGTATTACATTTTCTGTAAGCTTCTCTCTTGTTTCATCAATAAAAGAGACAAATTCTTCTAATCCTCTCTCAGAATAAAAGGTTTCTGCTTTATTTTCACCTTCTTCATCTTTTTCCCTCTCATCCTCAAGATAAATCTTAATTCCTTTATTCAGGTAGGCAAGTTCTCTTAATCTATTTTGAAGGATAGAAAATTTATATTCCGTAGTAGTAAAGATCGAATCATCAGGCTTAAATGTAACGGTAGTTCCGGTTACATCCGTAGTTCCTAATTCTTTTAATTCACCTTGAGGTATTCCAATAGAATACTCTTGTTCGTACACCTTTCCGTCACGATGAACTTCGGCTTTTAAATAAGTAGAAAGTGCATTCACACAGGAAACACCCACACCATGCAAACCACCGGAAACCTTGTAAGAATCTTTATCAAACTTCCCCCCGGCATGTAGCACTGTCATTACAACTTCCAATGCTGATTTACCTTCTTTTTCGTGGTGATCTACCGGAATTCCTCGTCCGTTATCTGCTACCGAAATGGAGTTATCTTCGTGAATTTTAACTTTAATAGTATCACAATGGCCAGCTAAGGCCTCATCGATAGAGTTATCTACAACCTCATATACCAAATGGTGTAACCCTTTAACACCAACATCTCCAATATACATCGCAGGTCTTTTACGAACTGCCTCTAATCCCTCCAGTACCGTAATACTGTTTGCTGAGTAACCGTTTTGATTTTGGTTGTTTTCGTCAATAATTTCTTCGCTCATCAATTATAGATTTCTCGTATGAAAACTGTTCTTTATTTTGCTTTCACAAAGGATTTTAAGCCATTTGCAAAACCTTACAAATATAGCAAAAATAGTGGTTTAAAAAAGTGGTAAACAGGTGTTTTTATCAACATCATAACACAATGAATCATTGACACTTAAAAGGATTTCAACACTTATCGTCATTGTTATTCAAATATTCCTTTACTATTTAATAATTTAGATCACATACTCCCATTTTTATGTAAATCACAAAATGAAATATTTCATCACTGAAAAGGCCCATGTAGATCTCATTATTCATTATTCAAAATCAACTATTTTAACAGCCCATTGTTTATTTTAAAAAGCATTGATATGTCTATTTATATGGTTCAAAATAAATCTGTAGATTTAAGTCAATTGGATGTTATACATTCATTCCCCCAAAAAATAGAATTTCAAAACCAATTTGATTGCCAATTATTAACCTATTGGTTCGATGAACTTAAAAAAAGTATTTTCTACCTATTTGAAGCTCCTGATAAGGAATCTGTTATTTCTTTACTCATTAAATTTGGCATTAACTTTCACCCGGTTTTAAAAATCAACAACTTTCTTACGGAGTTCTATTTGAACTATTCACAAAAAGAAGATACTCTAGCTCCCTCCAAAAAAAATAAAATAGTTCATAAAAGTTCAAAAGTGATTGTCGCATTTTTTATTAATCTAATTCTCAATCAAAAAAACATAAATTACACTGAGATTAACAACAACTATCAAAACAATCAATTCTTAATTACTAAAAACCTTATTGAAAAACATCAGGGAAATATTATTGAGTATATAGAAAATAGCTTTGTTTGTTCATTTACAAACGCTACAAATGCTATTACATGTGCTATTGAATTGCAAAAAAATTTCCTCCCATTTTTCAATAATAACCATCCTCTCTCTCAAATTAAAATAGGAATAAACATGGGAAAACTAAAAAAGGGTAAGAGCTCATTTAATGACACCATAAAACACACCAAACACCTATGTTGCTTTTCAAATAAAAATCAAATGGTTGTTTCTAAACAAATATCTAATTTGTTAAAAAATGAAGGTTATTCTCTAGATAAAAATTTAATAGAAATTAAAATTCTAAACTCAAATGAAGAAAACTTTGTTCATCAACTGATGAATACTTTAATTGAAAAACTAAAAATCCAAAACTTTACAATAAATGATTTAGCCATTAACCTAGGTATAAGCAAATCAAAACTTTATAGAAAAATTATATCTTTAACAAATCGCTCCCCTCAGAATTTTATTAATGAATATAAGTTAATCAGAGCCTTATATCTAATTAAACAAGGATCAAAAAACCTTTCAGAAATTGCCTATGAAACAGGTTTTGGTAGTCCTTCATACTTTTCAAAGTGTTTTAAAAAGCACTACAAAATCATTCCTTCGGATATTAAATCAGATAAAATTTGAAATTAATTCTTATTAAATAGACACAAAACTCTTTTTTAAAGAGTTAGTAAATCATTCTTTTAATCATGGATTGCTACATTAATCCTATTCGTTAAAAATTTTGTATTTAAGCCGTTAATTTGAACAGATACACTTACATATCAAAATTCTTCTTTTCTATTTTTTGATTTCTAATTACAAGTATTTGACCTTTCTGTTATAGTCTCTTAGTTAATATCTACTTTAACTTGCAGTTTTAAGATTTATATGTCTTTTATTCTTTTATATTAATAATTAAAACCAAAAGATGATGAAAATAGCAAAAGATGATGTACCTGTTAGAATTGATTCTCCAGCCGCTATAGCAAGACAACAAAGAGACTTTGGCGATTCAACCGGGTATGGAAAAATAAGTGGCGAATATTTTACACTTGCAAAAGGAACTGATATTTCACCTTTATTAGAAGGACTAAAAGAGAATATGTGCCAATCACCTCATTGGGGATATGTTATAAATGGAAATATCACTGTTGTTTATACAAATAAAACCCAGGAAACAGTTGTAACTGGAGATTTATTTTATTGGCCTCCAGGCCATACTGTAATCGCCAATGAAGATTCGAATATTGTATTATTCAGTCCGCAGGAAGAGCACTGCATGGTTGTAGACCACATTATGGATAAAATGGGTGTTCACCATGAGTAATAAATAGTATATGAATTAGCATTATACAAAAACTTCTGATTTAATCATTAATCAGAAGTTTTTTTTAACTCAACTATAATATTAACAATAAAGACTATAACAGAATGTTTGGTGCTTTAACTGAGATTGATTAATCTTTTTATTAACTTAATAACCTGAGTTCGACATAAAATTTCGGATTCAGAACGCTAATAAATAGTAAGGTTCAACTGAAAATTAAGAAAGAATAGCGGGCTATTTTGAATAATTTTTAGGAAGAAGATTGCTGTTTATTAGTGTAATATAAAATGCTTTGCATAAAAAACGGATCTACAGCGTTAAATTTTTCGAGCTAGCTCGCTAGCCCTACAAAATTTGCCTTGTATATCAGCTTTTTATGTCAATCTGAATTCTGAAATTTTAATCGAACTCAGGTTAATAATGTATCTCAAA
The DNA here is from genome assembly GCA_963677245.1 of uncultured Saccharicrinis sp. Taxonomy (GTDB): domain Bacteria; phylum Bacteroidota; class Bacteroidia; order Bacteroidales; family Marinilabiliaceae; genus Saccharicrinis. The sequence goes on along the minus strand of OY781921.1, from coordinate 5,333,919 downwards.
AAAGTTCGGACATGTCACTACTTGAGTTTACTTATCGAATTATTGGTGCATTACTCGCAGGAATTTTAATTGGCATTGAACGACAATGGCATCATAAAGCAGCTGGTCTAAGAACGGTAACATTAGTTACTGTAGGTTCGGCTTTATACGTTACATTATCTATCAGTTTAACTCCAGACAATGGAGATGTCACTCGAATTATTGGACAAGTTGTTACCGGTATTGGCTTTATTGGCGGTGGTATTATATTCAAAGAAGGTTTAAATGTACACGGTCTTACTACAGCTGCAACAGTTTGGTGCTGTTCTGCAATTGGATGTCTGGTTGGTGCCGGATACTATTGGGAAAGCATCATCAGCACCGCACTTATCCTAATCATCAATACTGCACTTATTCCATTAGATAAATGGTTAAACAAATAAACTTTATAATCTAGAATGAATACCCTACTCCTGCTCTAATATTTAATCCCTGAACTGGATAACCATTCCACTGATAATATTTAGCTATTAGAGCATTATTAACATTGGCAAAAAGAGTCCATTTTGAACTCATATAATAATTAACACCAAGATTTAGATCTATTACTCCTTTCAGCTCTTTGGCACTTTGTGTTTCTATATCGAAAGCATATCGTTTTCCAATGGAATACACTCCTACATTTACCCATAAATCCTCAAAAATCTCATAATTGGCCTTTGCGCCTAATTCCATTTCCGGTTTATGCCAGGCTTTTTCTAATTGATCTAAACTCCAGCCATTATACTTTCCTTTAAGCAACAAATTAAATTGTTCCGATGGTTCATATTTTAATTCTCCTGAAACACTTAATAAGCTTCCATCATCATATGCCACTGCAAAAAGGTTATTTTGATTATAAACCACTTCTGTTAATAAAGGATCGTCAATTAAATGTGACTGGTTGATATAAAAATGTTCATTTTCAAAATTTGAATAATCCAGACGTGCCGTAAAACTTGTCTGAGAACTAAAATTACCTCTTATCCCTCCAAATAAGTGGATACCATGAAAACTATTTTTAACAACAGCATCCGGAGAAACAAAACGGTTTTCTCTTTGAATTTTCTCATAGTTATTCACGTAATAGTCGCCTTTTAAACCTCCAAATGCAGTAACAACATCTTCAGCTATCACCAATTCTGCCTCAATGTGAGGAGCAATATTAAACTCATCATCCTGTCCGCCCAACTGACTGTAAATATCCAATCCAACTTTTACATTTGCTCCTTCAAACATAAATCCAACTGATGGACTAAAATTTACGACAGTCATTTTTCTATCTGTAAACTGATACAAGGGAGAAATTGAATCCGGCACTGTAGTTCCAAAATAGTCGAAACCTCCAATAAGGTCTACAAACATATTATCCATATGAACACGTGCTTTACCATTCAAGCCAAATCGATTTTCCTTAACACCTGTTACATTCCCAAAAGTTCCGAAATTAAACTTCGCATCAAATGGTACATCCGAATCGTTTAAAACTTTATTATTTAAACCTACAGATAAATCAAATGAACTCAACCTTTGTTTTTCATCAGGCATAATAACCTCTCCTAAAACAGATTCCGACCAATAATTATCAAAATAATTTAATGTTGGATCGATGGTTTGAAAACCATAATAATGGTAAATATTGTGTAAGAAATCCGCATCTATCGATAAGGTATAATCTTTCCAGAACCTTCTGAAATATAACGACGCCCATGTATCATGAAATGGCGCATCTGATTTTGTATCATCTTCCAACTTAATTTCACCTGCCGAAGTGGTATGCCCCAGGTTTAATCCCAAAGCATAATCCTCAGATCTTAAAACATTATAATTTAGCTCTCCAAATAAGGTTACATAATTACCTAGTCCACCTTTCACATATGATTTATTCAAAACCGTTTTTCTTTCCGGCGTTAACCTTGCCGCTGTTATAGGTTCTACAGCTAAATCGGAAGCCATAGCTTTTGTAAGAATATCATAAGAAAATCTGGGATTAAAAGAACTGGAATCCACCTCATTTACTGGTAGCTTATTTATTTTATAAGCATCAGAAATAATTGGATTATACTCCCGAACAACTTTTACATCTTTGTTTAAGTCCTGAGATAACAAGCTTATGGGAAATATAATTATGAAGCTTAATATAACTATAGAATACAATTTCATTTTATTCTCTTTCTTGTTGTAATTTTTAAAACAGATTTCACCCAAAATTTACTCCTGAATCTTCAGAGAATCCACCGATTCTTCGGAAGTAGAAACAGCCATTTCCTTCTCAATTCTCTGAAGGCGTTCCTGAACCATCGGATGAATATCATCTTCGCCCTTATAATTTTCGGTAATGCTTTGTAAGTACTGCTTGGCTTGAAAATACTCTTTACTTGACTCGTAAATATCAGCTAAAACAATAAAACTTCTGGCCAACCAGTATTGATGCGACGTTCCTTTATTGGCGAAATCAAAAACCTCATCTTCTGCTTTTTTATGTTCTCCATTATCGAAGTAGAATTGCGCAATCTTATATTTTGCTTCTGCACCTTGTTCACTTTGAGTGCTTTTAGCCAATATTTGATACTCTTGAATGGCTTTTTCTTTTTCATTTTTAAGCCATAGCGCACCAGCTTTATAATAACGTGCTTCTCTCACAATTTCACCTGCTGCTTTTGGATCATTCATAACATCATCTGCAGCTATTATTATTTGATCTGCATTTTGCAACTGATGGTAACATCTTAAAATGCCAATGCGCGACTCCATTTGATTCTCCTGTATTTCTGCAATTTGCTTTAACTTCGTGAAATTATCCAAAGCCTCCTGATACTTACTCATACCATAATTTATCTCGCCGGATCTAATCAGCGCATCTTCGGTAAAAATATTTTTCCCTCGGCTCACTACTTCCTCGTAAGCTCTTAGTGCATCATATTTTTCACCTTGTTTATACAAGCAATCTGCCATATAATAATTGGCATTGAGCACAAACATTCCTTTTGGATACTTTTTTAAATAATGTTGAAAGCTCTTGATAGCAACATCACATTTCAGTTCCATATAATAACGCTCTGCAGAAACGTAACTCAAAGAATCCTGTTCCCTTTCGTCTAACTGCGCAAAGCTTCCCAATGTATTGGTATATCTTACATATCCATCCAAATCGTTTCTATCCATGTAAATATTTCTGATACCCAACAAAGACTCTGTTGCCTCTTGTGTACCCGGAAATTCATTGACAACTCTTTTATAAAAAGCCATTGAATTTTCATAATCATTAGAATTATAATACACCAATCCTAACTGAAGCATGGCCTTTTTGGAGTAACTACTGGTTGGATACTTTTCTTTAATCGTTTTATACTTTCTGATGGCATTATCCAAATCACCCATCGCTACATAAGATTTCCCCATTTCATAAAGCGCATCATCTATATAATTGGATGATGGATACTTATAAATCAGATTGTTTAGAACTTCTATTTTATTCTGATGATTTTTTAATATCCCTAAAGAAATCCCCTTTTGATACATGGAGTAATCCGGAGAGGCATCGACAATACTGCCTCCCTGCTCATAAAAATTAGTAGCTAACTGAAATTCACGCTGTACAAAGTAACAATCACCAATTCTATTATAAGCATCGCCAATGGTTGCAGCCTGTTTATCCTTTTCGAGACTTATATACTTACGCCACCACGACTTGGCTTTTTCATAATTTTTACCCTTAAATTCTGCATAAGCGATATTATAGTGTGCCAATGCAAAATACTGCGTATTAAAACTTCCAGGCAGTAAAATAAACTGATTATAATCCGAAGTCGCCTCTGTAAACTGGTTTAACCTATACTTAGCTTCTCCACGCCAATAGTACGATTTTACTTTTAAGTCATTATCGTACTTTCCATATTTTAGGCTATAATCGAAATAAGTAATTGCTTCAGAAAATCTTAAGTTGGTAAACAAATCTACTGCATGATAATAAGCTACTCTTTGTAAAGCCTGATAAACGCTTACATTTTTGATTTTTATGCGTTCCAATGCATCTAGCGCCTGCTTGTAATTTTTTGTAGTTAAAAATACTTTTCCCAGGTAGTCGTAAGCTAAATCAATTTTATCACTCTCCGGAAACATCTCGATAAAACTCATAAAAGAGTTTATAATTTCATTAAATGGAGAATAGGAAAGCTCATAATTCAGCTTAATGGTATTAAATAAAGCATCTTCCTGAATATCTTTATCAAAATCAAGTTTAGATGCGGCTTCAAAAGCTACTCTTGCTCTCTTTTTATCATTTAATTTTAGATGGCAATCTGCTAAATGATAATAAGCATTTTGTGCCATTTTATCATTAAGAGAAGTAACCATACTTAAATATTCTGCTGCTTTATCGTAGTTTTTATTGTAGTAATATGAAAATCCTAGATGGTAATAATCTTCTCGTCTTGGTTTTTCGCTTAACTCAACCGTCTTTTCAAAATAAGTAATAGAATGTATATATTCCTTTTTGGCAAAATAAGATTCTCCAATAATTCGCGCCATATCTGCCTGACGCTTTTTAGTACCTTCTTTTAACATTGGCAGAGCGTACTCAATAGCCTCATCATAATCGCCCTTTAAATATTTTATCTGAGCAATATAAAAAGGAACTACTTTTTCAAAAGCTTTTACTTCTGATAATCTTTCAAAACCTTTAAGTGCCGTTTCGTAATTTTGTTTTTGATACTGAATATGTGCATAATAATAATTTGCAGCATCATAGTATTTACTGTCGATATCTTTTAGTTCGTAGAAGTAACGATTGGCCACATCATACTCCTCCTCCATAAAATGGCAATACCCTTTTTTAAACTTAAAAGCATGTTGTGTTTTTTCATCCAGTTTTCGCTCATCTACATCTTCAAACTCTCGCAATGCCTGCTTGTACCTTTTTCTGTTCAATTGCATATCTCCCAAATGATAGTAAGCAAACGCTTTTTTATTACTCTCGGGATGCTCTAATACAAATTGCTCAAACAAATACTCTGCATCTCCATTTTCCAGTTCTTTGGAACATAAAGCTCTGTAGAAGTATGCTTCGGAAATAAGGTTGGATTCTGCCTTTACTGAATTGGTAATAAATTTCTCAAACTGCTCTCTGGCTGAACCATATTTATTTAGGTGATAGAGTTCAAGTGCTTTTTCAAAATCTTTTTCCGCTTGTAAAAATCCGATTGACTGTTGTGAGAAAACATGGATACTCACAACTAAAGCTAGAATGGTTATGGTAAAAAACTTTGTATTTATCATTCAATAAAACGTTTATGCTGAGTTCTTCTATGTTGCAACTCTTAAGGCTGCTTTCGGGCCTTAAAGATATAAAATTTAAGATAGGGTTAGTTAAATTACCCCACTGATGCCAGCTTAACAATCAAGATTTATACCATATTGCTTTACTTTGCATCAAGCCTTATTCAATTACATAGACTAAAACGTAAGAAAAACACAATTTATTTTTTAATTTCACGCGATATTTGATGCTTAATATGCAATAAGTAATGAGTTATAAACAACCTGCATCCATAGAAAATGAAAATAAGAACATTGTTGAATTCAATAATGTAATTATTCGCCATCAGGAAAACATCGTATTAAAAGATGTACATATTGAAGTAAAAAAAGGTGACTTTATCTATTTAATCGGAAAAGTAGGTAGCGGTAAATCGAGTCTGTTAAAGGCTATTTATGGCGAAATAATCATTAATGAAGGTTCTATTTTTGCAGTTGGTTATCAACTAAAAAAACTCAAATCGAAACATATTCCTTATTTGAGAAGAAAAATGGGTATCATTTTTCAGGACTTTCAATTATTAAGCGACAGATCTGTTTACGAAAATCTAAACTTTGTACTGAAAGCTACCGGATGGAAAAATAAAAAACAGATGGATGTTAGAATCCGCGAAGTTTTAACTCAGGTAGACATGGTGCACAAAGGTTATAAAATGCCACATCAATTATCAGGTGGAGAACAACAACGCATTGGTATTGCTCGTGCTCTTTTAAATGAACCGGATTTAATACTTGCCGATGAGCCAACCGGAAACCTCGATCCTGAAACCACTAATGACCTGATGCAATTACTGATTAAAATATCGGAAATGGGAAAAACAGTGATTATGGCAACGCATAATTATGGCATGATTGATAAATATAAGGGTAGGATTTTAAAGTGTGAGGATACGCGCGTAAAACAAGAAGAATCGGCTAGTTAACTACATGTCTTCTATTTTGTGGAGCTGTTCGAAATACAAAAGTTCCATCTGAATGTTTTGGATAGAAGGACTCTCCATTGTAAACCATTCGGCCTTTGGCAAAAACAAAATCGGCACGACCTTTTAGTTTGTACATCGGCATATCATCCTGTTCAGAATTAGAAATGGTGCAGTATAAATTTCGTTCGAATGTAGGATTCCAAATTACAAAGTCGGCATCTGCTCCAGGTTTAAGCACACCCTTTTGAGGCCACAAGCCCATAATTTTAGCTGGCCGGGTAGAAACCAAATCAACCAATTGCAAAATATTAATATGCTTTTCGGTAACACCAACGGTATAAAGCATACTCAGGTAGTTTCGCAAATTAAAATACTTATCGGGGCGGTTATATACCAAATCTTCATTTACATCGTCTTCAATAGTTAAATTAAAGGAAGGCGGATTAATCAAGAACCTTTTATTTTTTACCAGTCTCCAAATTTTCTCCTCACTTAAAGTCTGAACTCCACTTGCAGAGGCAATTCTACTTATAGAGTCTTTATGTATATCTTTTGATTTAACTGAAACTCCAATGGAAAAAGGCAAACTTAATCCCGCATAAAAGTCACCATTTTCATCCAACCCTTTTTGAATCAAATCCAGCTCTTCCTGAAATTTCACATTCAAAAACATCAAAGGGCAATCAAACTTTAAACCCAGCTCTATTAAAATAGATAAGGCATTAAAATGATGCTTGAGCGCAACCGGATTGTTGAATTTAATACTCTCACTACTACTCTTTCCTAATTCAGGAATACTTAGGTCGCAAATGATTAACAAATTAAATTCGGATGCTTTTCGAACCAAGGATTCCAGAATAGCATATTCTACACTTTCGAGCATTGAAACACTAATTAAAAAAGTAGATATCCCTTCATGGATATAGCTATAATTAAAAGCATTGGCCATGTTCTTTTTTAGATCTGAAAACGCCAAATGAAAACCATAATCAATTAAGTTTCGTCGTGCCTTTTCTTTTGCCTTGTAGATATTGTAGATGTAATTCTTTTCGTAAAAATCTTCCACAGCATCGAGCATTGTAGTGGTACCGTTATATATCTCTGCCTGGTTTAACTTTTTAAGCTCCTCATTTTCTAATCCCTCCTTACTTAAATTTAAAAAATGCCTGTTTACATCAATAGCTCCCGGAATAATATATTTACCCGTGGCATCAATAACCGGCGTTTCACTGGTTGGTCTTTCAATATTTGCATCTATTAATAGGATTTTATTGCCACCAACAAGAATATCCTCTGTTATAATAGCAGACTCTTTCACCACATATCCATTTTTTATTACCAGGTAATTCATCTTTTCAAGAGTTTAATACTTGCTAGTTAATGATGTAAAACAAGTTAAATTTTTAAGGTTCTATTCTAAATTTACGTTAAATATCATCACCGAACAACATAAAAAACAACATTCTTTAGCCCATGCTCAAACAATTCTCTATTTTTGCAGCTTTTATTTTTTAATCGAAGTTTATGTGGTGGTTACTGGCTATAGTTTCAGCGCTGTTTTTAGGTATTTACGATGTTGTTAAAAAGGTTTCTGTTAATAATAATGCGGTTTTACCCGTGCTTTTATTCAGTTCCGTAAGTGCTGCAATTATTTTTGTACCTATCCTTTTGTTTTCGCAATACGGGATATTCCCTGAGGATCATTTACTATATGTACCATCCGTACCACTAAAAGTACATGGATTATTATTTCTAAAATCTGTTATTGTTGTTGCTTCCTGGACTTTTTCATTCTTTGCACTTAAATACCTGCCACTAACTATTGTTTCGCCCATTAGGGCAACCGGTCCTTTATGGACACTAATTGGTGCTATTATTATTTTTGGAGAGCAATTGACTACCTATCAATGGATGGGGATCATTGTAACGCTGGCATTTTTCTATATGTTTTCAACTGCAGGTAAAATAGAAGGTATTTCTTTTAGAAAAAACAAATGGATATTCTTTATCATATTAGGAACATTATTTGGCGCCATTAGTGGTTTATACGACAAATTTCTACTTCGACAAATCAACCGAATGGCCGTACAATGTTATTTTACCTTTTATCAGGTTGTAATATTTGTGCCTTTAGTGATGATGATATGGTGGCCTACCAGAAAAAAAACATCTCGCTTTGTTTGGAGATGGAGTATTCCTTTAATTGGAATATTCTTACTAATAGCCGATTTCTTTTATTTTTACGCGCTTCATATTCCAGAGAGTATGATATCTATTGTATCTGCATTAAGGAGGGGTAGCGTAGTGATTGCCTTTATTTTTGGTGCTTACTTATTTAAAGAGAAGAATATAAAAACCAAAGCTATTTATCTGGCCGGTATTTTAATTGGAATCGGATTACTTATATTTGGAACTAAATAACATATCCAATTCAACATTCAAATGAGTGAAGTTAAGCTAAAGAATTACAACAACAGTTGGTACAAACCCGGTGGTGCCATCAAAAGAGCACTTTGGTATGGTGTAAATGTGTTATTCTTTATTAATCCACTCTGTCCGTCATCCGGTATAAAAAAGTTGTTATTGAAACTATTTGGTGCAAGCATTGAAAAAGGTGTTGTTATTAAACCCGGAGTAAACATTAAATACCCCTGGAAACTGAGTATTGGTGAGTATACCTGGATTGGAGAAAAAGTGTGGATTGATAACCTGGACGAAGTAAAAATTGGCAAAAACTGCTGTATTTCCCAAGGAGCCATGTTACTATGTGGGAATCACAACTACAAATTGCCCACATTTGATTTAATGATTGGATCTATCACTTTAGAGGATGGTGTTTGGATTGGTGCACAAAGCATGCTTACGCCTAATACCACTTGTAAATCTTACAGCATTTTATCTGTACAATCTGCGGCTTCAGGCACATTGGAAGCTTATACTATTTACAGAGGCAATCCGGCTCAGAAGGTTAAAGACCGAGAGATTAAATAATCGAATAGGCATAAGAATTATTCCCTCTGCCTCACTCCTACTTGCGCGTCATCTAATACATAAGGCTTCCATTTTAAAAACTTTTGCATTGTACTTTTAACAAACATCGCATGCACTATAAAATAAGCTTTAACTAAATAGTCACGCCTTCACTTTTTGATTTTTCAAGGCTTGACTAAATAGTCATGGCCTTCCTGGCAATAATTCAAGCTTTGACTATTTAGTCACGACTCTCCTGGCTGTTCATCTTTAATATTTTCCTACAATCATGCACAAACTGAAACTATTATACTATACCTTAATATCCCACCCTACAAACGAAAAAAAACCGACTTGACATCTCAAGTCGGCTTTTTAAATACAACCTAATCTAAACCTAATGTTAATCTAACAATATTCTTCCAAACATATTTTTGCCTCTAACCACAATAAAATAATACGGACTCAAGGCATTATTCATTTCAATATCTTTTTGATATTTACCACTAAACTTCTTTTTCTGCTCCTCAAATAGTATATGGCCGTCTTTATCTAAAATATAAACCTGGGTATTTTCTACATCATCAAAATCCAATGACATACCCACTGTCTTCTTTTCGTTACCAAACTCCTCTTTTATCTTTACCTGCACTTCAACTCTTGCGGGTCGTAATGCCGGTGCTGTAATCAAGCCAGGCGACAAACCGGCTCTCTCCAACAGTTCGGCGTCTTCGAGTTTAATCTGGTCAACTACTTTGGAGCTACCTGCGTTTTTATCGCTATGCTTTACAAACTTCTCCCCTTTTTCTACCTGAATATTTTTACCGGGATAACGAACAGCGTTCTTTGAGCGATAAGCAATTACATCTCCCTGCCCCGACAGATCCTCTTCGTTAAACTCCTTTATAATGACCGACTCTCCATCTTCACCCTCTTTACTTTTAACGATAATCCTCTTTTTAATCACCGTTCGGCCATCCTGTGTAACCGAATCTCTAAGCACCTCAACATCCACACCTTCATGTCCCTTTCCATCTTTATCTTTAAAAACCCACACTTGTTTGCCAGGCTCCATTTGATGAGATTTCAATAAGGCATCTATGCGTTTATCGTTGGAGCTTAACTTACTCATTTCAAATATCGAATCCAGATCACCATCAAAATCAAACTGAAAATCAAAATCCTTAAACACGGAATCTCTATTAAATGCCATCACCTTAATCCTTTTCTGAAAACGCCCATCCAGTTGCATAAAGATACTGTCCAGTTGCTGGTGCATTTTATCTAAATCCACCACATCTATAATCGTGGTAAAAAAACCATCTTGTGTAATAGAATCATTTTCTCCTTCCTGAACCATCACCTTTAGCTCTCGATGCTGAGACATCAATAACAATGGTATAGTAGCTGTAATTACAAACAGCAACATTAGGGAATTAAGCCTCTTTTTCATTTGTCTTTCTTTTTTATTTCAATATCGATAAAACTCTTTAATTCTATACCTATTTATAAATAAGAATTATTTGTCATGCTCGTTTTTCAACATTGAAATGTGATGATTATTACAACAAGACAATTTCATAATTCAAAAGTATACAAGATATAGATGCCATGCAGTTAAGGCGCGGTTAAAATCAGTTAAGGAATAGTTAAAGTAAAAGTTCAGGTCACAAAAACCTATATATTTACATCATAAAAAATGAGTAAGACTTAATTACTATTCTTTTTTAAGGAGGTATTTAATTAAATCTTTTGTTGGGTTGTCATATTTATGAAGAAGAAAAAGTCATTTACAGGATTGGTTTTATTGATGGGTTTTTCCTTATTGGGAATTATTCTGGTTCAGTTTTTATGGATGAACAATGCCATTGACGTTAGAAAAGAAAAGTTTGATGCAACTGTTTACGATGCTCTAAACGCTACTGTTCAGAGAATGCAACGAGAACAAGCTGCCAATTATTTTATTCAACAATTTGTTCCCCGCCAAAAAACTGCTTTCAATCCTAAAGATACTGCAAGAAGAAGAACGACACCTTATTTCCCATTACCGGGAACAAGCAATCATCGTTTTTCTCCTAACGATATTGCAAACGCTGCTTCAGAAAATAAGAACAATTTAAACAGAGGACATATTCAAACGCACATCGAAATTCAGAACAATGAAAATGGGCAACAGGTAATCATTGCCCAAAACAACTTTGATATAAATGATGAAACCAATCTTCAGGACATAGAGAAAGCCTTAAACCACATGGAAGATTCTTTGCGAAAAGTGCTGAATCGCAGCGATAATATGAATGCATTTAGCTTGTTTAACCAATTTAGTTATGAGTTTGAAATGCGCTCAATGGATGCAGCCGGAAGAATTGACACCAAAATATTAAAAAGAATTCTTGATTACGAATTAAAGGCACGCGGTATCAACCTCGATTATGAATATGGTATTATAAACCGAAAAACAGGACAGTTAACGCAACTTGTCAGCAATAAATACAATGCAGATAAAAGCAATTTTACGTTTGTAGCCAACCTTTTCCCCGATGATATTTTCAGGAGCTGGTCGCCAATGGCCATGGATATCTATTTTCCAAACCCAAAGGTATTTATTTATAAGTCCTTAAACTTGCTGCTTGGTTCATCTTTGGTATTTACTCTTTTTATTCTGATTACTTTTTATTTCACATTAAGAACGATCCTTAACCAAAAAAAGCTATCTGAAATTAAGTCGGATTTCATTAATAATATGACGCATGAATTTAAAACACCAATAGCCACCATTAACCTGGCTGCTGATAATATTCGAAATCCACAGATCATTAACAATCCGGAACACATTTCTCCTTTTATCAATATTATCAAAGAAGAAAACAAACGCATGAATAATCAGGTAGAGCGTGTTTTACAAATGTCGTTAATTGAAAAACAAGACTTTAATTTAATGCATGTAAAAACAGATTTGCACCAGCTCATTAATGATGCCGTTGAAAAAATTAAGTTACTGGCTGAGCAAAAATCGGCCAACATTTCAATAAATTTAAAAGCCGACTTAACCATTTTTAATGTGGACGAAGTTCATTTTACCAACGTAATTATGAACTTATTAGAAAATGCCTTAAAATATACAGAACAAACGCCTGTTATTAATATTCAAACTCAAAACACCAAAAACGGAATTGAAATAAGCATATCCGACAACGGTATTGGAATGAGTAAAGAACAGCAAGCTAAAATATTTGAAAAGTTTTTTAGAGCAACTAAAGGCAATATTCATAATGTAAAAGGATTTGGCTTAGGACTTAGCTATGTAAAAGCAATAGTTAACGAGCACAAAGGCCAGATTTTTGTTAAAAGCAAATTAGGCGAAGGTTCAACTTTTACACTATTTTTACCATTTAATTAAAACCAAACAGGAATCATACCTGGTTCAGTATATAAAATAATACAGACATCATGAGCGATAAAAAGAAAGTTTTTATGGTTGAGGACGACCAAAATTTTGGAACCGTAATGAAATCCTATCTTGAAATAAACGGCTACGACGTGACCTGGATCAAAGATGGTATCAATGCCATGAAAACTTTTGTACCCGGCTATTTTAATATTTGCATTCTGGACGTGATGCTCCCTAATGTGGATGGTTTTACCATTGGAAGAAACATTAAAGAAAAAGAACCGGATATTCCGCTTATATTTTTGACTGCAAAAACGCTAAAAGATGATATTTTAGAAGGATTTGGAATTGGAGCTGATGATTATGTTACCAAACCTTTTGATTCCGAAATATTAATTGCAAAAATTAATGCCATCTTAAACAGAAGTGCGGCTAAAGAAGAGGAAGAACAAATAAGCTTATTTCAACTGGGAAATATAGAGTTTAATTTTGAGTTGCGCACATTAACCTCGCCTACCAAAGTACAACAGCTTTCGCCTAAAGAAGCAGAATTACTTAAAATGCTTTGTGAAGATTTAAACAAAGTAATGCCTCGCGAAAAGGCTTTGAATAAAATCTGGGGAGAAAACAGTTATTTTACAACCCGAAGTATGGATGTGTATATTACCAAGCTCAGAAAATACTTAAAAGAAGAAACGCGTATTGAGCTTATTAATATTCATGGAAGTGGTTATTTATTAAAGCTGAATGGATAAAATTTAATTGTCGTTTCGGGCAATTTCTTTCATACTGCTTTTAATCTCTGCTGACAATCCCATTATTTTAAACAGTTTAAATCGGCTTATGTCTGTTTTAAAAACCGGAATCCTGAAATGCCCGTTTAAGATGTAAGCCTTATTTCCCTGAATACAAATTTCCAATGGCATTGAAGCAATCCCTTCATTTCCCCACAAATCCAAAAGCTTGCTTTCAATAGCATCATCATTTAGTGCCACCCCCAAAACAGCGACTTCTTTATCCTTAAAACACAATTCATAAACCAATTCTACATTTTCTCCTCCACTTAAAATATTACCTTTCACAATCTTTGTAGCTAGCTCAAAATTGTCAAATTCGTTCAATTCAACTACATCGTTAAAGCGCGCCATTGCAGGCAAAAAATGATAGCTTTGTAAACTTTCCTCATCAATACTATCTCCATAACAAACAGAATCTACAATAAAAGACTGCAAAGCATCCTTTGCCATATCCTCAACCACCTTTGTTATATTATTGATTTCATACTGGTTGGCATCATTAATTAAATAAGCATCTTTTATGTAGTGCGGATTTAGCAAGGTAACTTTAGTAAAACCATTTTGCTGGATTAAACCAATTTTTAAAACAGCTCCAAATGCCCCTTTGTCTTTCGCACTGGTTGCCAAACTGGTTTGCTCATCACATGAAAAAACAATGACACATAAGCCCGGATTTTTATCCGGATGATACATCCCTAATATTTCAAAATCGTGCTGAATTAACTCTTTGGTGATTTCCGCTGTTAACTGATCAATTGACTTATTGATTTTTCCTAAAAGCACAAATGGCTGAACCGCCTCAAGTGCCGTCATTGCCCCTAAAAAAATACAAATTACAAGTGCCCTTTTCATTTATTATCCATCTGATACTACCCTTAAATCATATGGAGCAATATAAGAAAGATTTTTAAAATTAACAGTTATTAACAATTTAAAGTTAAATGAATTTTTTAGTCAACGTTTAATAAGCAACTTTCTTCTTTTTCTTTCGAGTGTTCTGTTTTTGTTTAACCTGGTAAATCAACACTCCTCTTTGTTTTCCTTTTAGTTTAATGGTACCCACTTCTTTCATGTTGAATTCCTTTGGATCTTCCAACGCTTCATACAAAACTCCAGAAATCAGCAAGTCTTGTTTGTATTCGTTACACATGGATTCTATTCGGGCAGCTGTATTTATCGTATCACCATTGTAGGATATTTCTCGACGAATACTTCCTACCTGCAAAACCATTACTCTACCTAAATGCAAGCCTGCCTTAAACTTAGGTACTTCTCCATATTTTCTTCGATAATACCTCGAACGACGATCCACAACTCTTTGAAATGCATAAAAAGCCCGAATACAATTATTTGATCGAACCCCTTTTTTTACATTCCAGCAAACCACTGCTCCATCTCCTAAATAATTATAGATTTCGCCATGATAGTTGTATAGCACAGACATATCATTAAAAACATCCTGAACCAGACGGCTAAATTTTTCGTGCCCCAACTCCTCAGCTCTTCTTGTTGATGATTTCATATCTATGAACATGAAAAGTTTTTTCTCTTCGCGAGGTTTATTTAGTCTGCCAAAAAACCAGTTTAGAAAATTTCCCACACCTACTTTTCTATGCATTTCCTTAAAAGTACTGTTTACAATACATGACAAGTAGAAATAAACAAAAAAGCGAATATGCGGCAATTCTACTGTCGGGAGATATTTTAGAAAGGTATCATAATCTGAAATCGTCGTAATATCCAGGTTTTTATTCACTCCCAGGTAAAATAAAGTGAAGGCCAGCGCAAAATATAACAGCGATCGCAAAAAGACCATCGTTCGTATTGGAGAAAACCGCATGATACGATCCGAAAAAATAGTATCCAGAAAAGTAAACAGAAGGGCAATAAAACCAGATACTAAACTTATATTAAAGTAAAATGCATCTACATTTAAAAGCTTAAAGTAATTAACAAATAAGCTTTTATCATCTGTAAGAAAAACAAAAAAGAATAAGGCAATATTCCAAAATATAAAATGGTAACGAATAGCTCTATACCCCCTGCTGAACTGAATCTTTATCTTCTCTCTTAAAAACATCTATTCTCAAAATTACCTTAAGCCGCATCAATTTTAAACACGTTCGATATTACCTAAACGAATAGTTTTTGTTTCGATTTTGAGCTTGTAATTATTAACATTCCACCACCACTTGTTCACCAAATGGAATAAAAAAACCGCCTGATAAAAATCAGACGGTTTCATGTATGTATAAAAATATTTTTAGATTAAATCGATACTTCTTTTTACAAATTTAGTTAAAGCTTCACCTTTTAACATGTTGTTTGAAAGAAGTGCTAAATCAATCAGTTGCGATACTAATTTATTATCTGAACTAAATCCATTCAGTAATTCTGTTTTCTTAGTATTTAATTCGCTGATTTTCTTATCCACGTCAGCTAATTCATCTTTTTCAGCCTGAGGAATTTCCTCATCCTTTTTACCTTCTTTAACTTTCTCCAACTCCTGACGTTTTCCGTTAAGACTTTCAATCTTACTACGTAAAGAATCAACCTGCTCTCCTACCTTTTCGTTCTTATCGCTTAAAATACGCTCTACCAATGGGTGATTTTCATTCACTACCAACTGATAGCTATCCGGCATTTCTCCATAAAAGTTCATGCCACCACCTTGCATGGCGCTCATTTCTTTCATACGACGCATAAACTCTTGTTGTGTAATTATGGCAGGATTTGCCTCCGCACCCATTGCCTCAAAAGCAACAATAAAGTTTAGTTTATCTCCGTTAGGAACCTGAGCTGCAAATACAGAAGTTAAATCATCTTTATCTCCGGCAGAAAGTTTTGACTCTAATGTATTTTCTTTAGGTATCAGTTTTTCAACCACATCTCCATCTACACGAACAAAACGGCTATTCTCAAGCTTTTGCTCCATATGGTTAATAAAGTGTGTATCTAACTGACCGTCCATCAACAACACATCGTAACCTTTAGCTTTCGCTCCTTCAATAAAGCTATGTTGCTCTTCTGCATCTGTAGTATACAAGTAAACTAACTGCTTATCTTTATCTGTTTGGTTTTCCTTGATAATGTCCTTATACTCATCAAACGTAAAATACTTACCATCAGTATTCTTTAACAAAGTAAACTTTTGAGCTTTGTCGTAGAATTTCTCTTCTGTAAGCATTCCATATTCAATGAATAACTTCAAAGAATCCCATTTTTCCTCAAATCCTTTTCTGTCTGATTTAAAGATTTCTGCTAAACGATCGGCTACTTTTTTAGTAATGTGGTTAGAGATTTTCTTAACATTACCATCTGCTTGCAAATAAGAACGCGATACATTCAATGGAATATCAGGAGAATCGATTACCCCGTGTAACAAGGTTAAAAATTCAGGAACAATATTCTCTACAGAATCAGTAATAAATACCTGGTTGCTGTACAATTGGATCTTGTTCTTCTGAACCTCCACATTATTTTTAATCTTAGGGAAATAAAGAATTCCTGTCAGATTAAAAGGATAGTCTACATTTAAGTGAATATTGAAAATAGGATCTTCACTCATTGGATATAAATCCCTGTAGAATTTATTGTAATCCTCATCTTTTAAGTCTGTAGGCTTTTTAGTCCAAAGTGGATTTGTGTCATTAACCACATTGTCGTCTTCCAGCTCTACTTCTTTACCATCTTTCCATTCGGTCTTTTTGCCAAAAGTAACCTCTACTGGTAAAAAGCGACAATATTTATTTAACAAGCGTGTAATTTCAGCTTTTTCAAGAAACTGCTTATTTTCATCATCAATGTGCAGTACAATATCAGTTCCTCTATCCTCCTTTTGAATATCTTCTATAGAATACTCAGGACTGCCATCGCACGACCACTTAACCGCTTGTGCACCTTCTTTGTGAGATAAAGTTTGAATTTCAACTTTTTTGGCTACCATAAAAGATGAATAGAAACCTAAACCAAAATGTCCGATAATGGCATTGGCATCATCTTTATATTTATCCAAAAACTCTTCTGCTCCTGAAAAAGCGATTTGGTTAATGTACTTATCTATTTCGTCGGCAGTCATACCAACTCCTCTATCTGAAATAGTTAAGGTTTTATTTTTTTCATCCACCGAAATTTTAACCTTTAACTCTCCCAGCTCACCTTTAAATTCACCAACACTAGATAAAGTTTTCAGTTTTTGAGAAGCATCCACTGCGTTAGAAACCAGCTCTCTCAAGAATATTTCATGATCTGAATAAAGGAATTTTTTAATGATGGGGAAGATATTTTCGGACGTTACCCCAATATGACCCTTTGACATAGTATTATTTGTTTTTAAGATTAAACATTTTAACGACTCGGTTTATATCAAAGGGTGTGCCATGCGATAGGATGTGACATTAAGACAGCATTCCTGCCACAACTGCCAAATTATTTAAATACTGACAGGAAAAATCGTCAGTAAAGTAAAAACCCCATCGATGGCAATACCAACAATGGGGTTTTTGGTTTAGATTAGAGTAAATCTCTACTTTTATTATATTGCAGAATTACCTCGCTCTTCGGTACGGATACGGATACATTGCTCAAGGGGTGTAACAAATATTTTTCCATCTCCAACCTCACCTTGGTTACCATTGTGCGATTTAGCTGCTTTTATAATAGCGTTTATAGTTGTTTCAACATATTCATCGTTAACTGCAATTTCTAATCTCATTTTTGGAGTAAGATTAGGAATAACCTCTTTTCCACGATATACTTCTTTACTGATTTGATTACCATGACCAGAAACTCTGGATACAGTAATACGGGTGATACCTGCTTGAATTAATCCTTCACGAACTACATCCAGTTGGTATGCTCTTATAATGGCTGTAACTAATTTCATCTGTTTAAATTTTATTTTTACGTAGCCCTTATCTAAAGTCATTACAATTATGACAGATGGAGCTCAAATAAAAAGTTATAGGTTAAAGTTAATTATTAATTAGGATTTAACATACCGTAACCGCGCTCTCCGTGGAACGAATGATCAAGACCGGTCATCTCTTCTTCATCAGAAGCTTTAAGTCCAAATAACTTTTCAACAACCCAGATAATTGCAATTGTAGTCACAATTGAATAACCAATAGCAATTACTACAGTGATACCTTGTACCCAAAACTGATCCCATGAAGTCCATATTCCGTCAGTTGTATTTGCTGCAGCATCAGCCATCCAGCTATCACGGATAAAGAATGACAGTAACATCGCTCCCACAATTCCTCCAACACCATGTACTCCAAAAGCATCTAATGAATCATCATATCCTAACTTATCCTTTAACATTAAAGCACCATAACAGATAACAGCAGAAATTGCCCCTAACACTAGAGCGCCCATTGGCTGAACAACTCCCGCAGCAGGTGTAACAGCAACTAAACCGGCTAAAATACCTGAAGCAAAACCTAAGGCTGTTCCTTTTCCATGATGAACTAATTCAATAATAATCCACATTAATGCACCGGCAGCACCTGCCACCTGTGTAGCTGTTAAAGCCTGTGCGGTATCTAAACCACTATTAATACTACTTCCTGCATTAAATCCGAACCAACCTACCCAAAGTAAGCCAACTCCCATCATTGTCATAACCAAGTTATTTGGTCGTTGCTGATGACTTGGGTAACCACGACGTGCTCCCAAATAAATTGCAGCAACTAATCCACTGATACCAGCTGAAATATGCACTACTGTACCTCCGGCAAAATCAATTGCTCCGGCAGCTCCCCAGTGATGTAAGAACCCTTCTGCCGACCATACCCAGTGGCAAAGCGGATTATACACAATAACACCCCAAATGGCAATAAATACAAGGTATCCTTTAAACTTAACTCTTTCAGCAAACGCTCCGGCTATAAGAGCTGGCGTAATAATAGCAAACTTACCCTGAAACATAGAAAATACTAACTCAGGCACTCCGCCTTCCATAATATTAGTATCAATACCTTGAAGTAATACATAGTCATTATTCCAGCCAAACCAGCCTCCTAAAATACTATCTCCAAAACACATTGAGTATCCAACAAATACCCAAAGAACACTCATAACTCCCATGGCTGCAAAACTATGCATCATGGTTCCTAATACGTTTTTAGATCTAACTAAACCGCCATAGAACATGGCTAATCCTGGTACCATTAAAAGTACCAATGCAGTTGATGTAAGCATCCATGCCGTAGCTCCGGCATCTACTTCGGGGCCATTATTGGCCCATCCGTTCACAAAAAACCCTAGCAACAGAGTTGCTAAAAGAATTGCTCTCTTCATAAAAAAAATTCGCTTAATAGGTGGTAATAATCATTTCTCGTTGGCAAACTTACAAATTTACAAGGTTCAGTCCAAATTTTATTACATTCTATAAGTTTACACCCCTTTTTAAACACCTATTAAAACTTTCTGGATACTTTTATTTACAAGTGATCCCTATACAAACACCCCTCTTTACTTTTTTTTTAACAAAACCATAAAATAACTATATATACCTTAACAATTATTTACTATTACATCGTATTTTTTCACTACACACTAAAATAAACACACCTCCTATATTCATATAAATATTTTTTTTACCAACACACCCTTAAATAGTATACACAAAAACAAAAAAGGTCCAGCTTAACGCCAGACCTCATTTTTTTTCTTTCTGAATTCTATAAATATTTATTCAATTCTTCTTCTATCTTACTTTTTTTAAGTGGTTTTTGAAAGTAGCCATCAATCAGATCTGCATCTAATGCTTCTTCTATTTCTGGTGTTAAACCATAACCTGACAATAGAAAGAATGGCAGTTCATTCCTTACGCTCTTGGCCATTTTAACAAACTCAAGCCCATTCATTCCGGGCATCTTCATATCTGTAATAATAGCGCCAATTTCTTTATTCGACTCTAACAAATCGATAGCTTTATCACCTGATTCTGCCGTAATAATTTCATATACCCCCCTAAACATGATTGTAAATAATTTCAAATTAATCGGTTCATCATCTACATAAAGTACAACACCTAAGTTTTGCATCTAATTTTCTCTTTTTGCAGGAAGTATTATACTAAAAGTAGAACCTTTCTTGATTTTTGATTCCACCATTATTTCTCCCTGGTGTTTCTTAATAATATTATACGCCGTTGATAATCCTAAACCAGATCCTCCTCCAACATCTTTGGTTGTAAAAAATGGTTCAAAAATTCGGTGCTGTATTGAATAATCAATCCCCTCTCCGCTGTCCTTAATATCAACTCGTACATTTCCAACTCCATCTACATGTGATATACACACTTCTATTTTGCCTTTTTTTCTTATTGCCTGAATTGCATTATATAAAATATTTATAAAAACCTGATGTAATTCACTTACATTCCCCATTACTTTTGCTGCCTTTTCCGGATAATATTTAATTACTTTTATCCGTGCTTTGGTTTCAAAAGCTAAGATATTTAAACAAGCATCAATAATAGCAGGAATATTGCAACTTGAAAAATCTTTCGTGTCTTTTTTATTGAATTGTTCCAGACTTAATACAATTTCGCTTATTCTTTTAACCCCTTCTTCAATTCCATTTATAACCTGATCATTTAAATCATCCAGTTCATCTTTTGAAAGATCTTCATACTGCCCCTTCGACATATTTTGTAAACTATACAATCCGGATTGGATATAGTTCAATGGGTTGTTTAATTCATGAGCCACTCCTGATGTCAATACACCAATGGATGCCATTTTATCTGATTCTATTAGCTTCTCCTGCGTTGCATGCAAAACATCAAGAGCCTCTTCCAACTTATTGCGCTGATCCATTAGACTGATATTAGATTGCTGCAACTCCCTATTTGTATATTCCAATTCCTCAGTGCGCTGCTGAACCAGTTTTTCAAGATGCTCTTTATATTGATTTATTTCCTTTTCCTGCTCCTTTTGTTTGGTTATATCTTTTACAACAGCCTGATACAATGTGGTGTGATTATATTGTATCTGAACTAAACTTAAAGACGCCAGGAATACTTCTCCTTTTAAATTAATATGCTCCCATTCCAAAAACTGAGGTTCTCCTGAAGCAAGCATTTTAAATATAGTTTCAGCTCTTTCTTTTGCCATAATTCCTCCTGGTTGAATTTCTGAAGATAAATCCAGTATATTTCTATTTACAATATCAACCTGCTTACACTTAAATAATTCCAAACAACGTTGGTTCACATGTTGTATTTTCTCTCCTTTTAGAATAAGAATAGCATCAAAAGAGTTTTCAAACAAATTTTGATATCGTTTTTCCTCATAATTCAAATCCTCATTCTTGGTTTTTATAACGGCAAGATTATTTAAAATGGCCTCAGAGTATTTTTTACCAACTAACAAAAGAGCAAATCCAGTCAATAAAATGATGGATAAATCCATTAACCAAGCTCTTATATCCAATACATACTGATTGGCATCAATTTCGAAAGATACGGTTCCTGAAATGTATAAATAACCAAATAATGCATATATAGATCCATAAAAAAGCATACTCAACAATGCATTCTTAAAGTCTAAAATAAAGGATACAAATACGGGTATTAATATAATATATGCTTTTGAAGAAACTAAAAAGCCAAAGTTAGATAAACCTGTTATCAGCGCCATCAGCACAACAAGCATAACTGTATAGATTTTAAAGTTTAAGCTCAACTTTTTTCTATAGCCGGCAATAAACCCAAAACCAATAATTACAAGTGTAATAGCAACAAATGCTTCATCAAAACCATAAGTTAATGATCGGATAAGTGTTACCAAATATGACAGTACTCCAAAAACAAAGCCTATAACTATAGCTGAATTAACTATTTGGTCTCTTACTATTTTTAAATCTCCGTTATTACTCATTCAGTGGTTTAAATTTTCATATCCAAAAGTATAATATTAACGCAAAAAGCAAATAAATGTCTTAAAAATATTGACCAATGGTTTTTATTTAATCATCTAATCATCAATTATTAATATATAAGTTGTAAAAAAAAACGATCTTTTTTTATTTTCGATGCAACTATTCATAAAAGGCCTTGTCCTTAGATAAAATTAGATTTTTGGAAACTGTAAAGCTCGACATACATAAGCCCATAATCAAAAAAGCGCAGAAAGGCAATGCAAAAGCCCAGAAGCAACTCTATGAACTCTATGCTAAAGCGATGTTCAACATTTGTTACAGGATGATGAATAATATAGCTGAAGCAGAAGATGTGCTGCAGGAAGCTTTTTGCGAAGCCTTCAGGAGACTGGATTCTTTTAGGTTTGAGTCCACATTTGGAGCATGGCTAAAGCGCATTGTCATTAACAGATGTATTAATGAGCTTAAAAGAAGAAAAGTAGAACTTGAATATAGTGATCAAATTTATCAGGCAGATATCAAAGAAGAGATTTATGAAGATGAAAGCAGTTTGCAAGTTGAAAAGATTAAAAGAGCAATGGGACTTTTACCTGACGGATACAGAGTGGTTTTTTCACTTTATCTCCTTGAGGGATATGACCATCAGGAAATAGCTGAAATTTTAGGGATTTCAGAATCTACCTCAAAATCGCAATTAGCCAGAGCCAAAAAGAAAATCGTTGAAATTATTAAAGCCGGTAATTTTGAATTCAGTATCAACTAAAAACATTGAATGATGAATGATAAACTTGAAAAATTAATTAAAGAGAATCGTAGTTCATTTGATGACCTCACTCCTCCATCTGATATGTGGAGTAACATTGAAGGTAAGTTAGCTACGAATCGAAAAATATCACCAAAAACAATTATATACAGAATATCGGGTGCAGCAGCCATATTAATTGTAGCCATATTTAGTTACACCCTTGTTTTTTCTGATAGAGCACAAAACGACCAATTATCTGCTATGAATAACGAGATACTTGAAACCGAACAATACTATAACCTCAAGGTACTGCAAAAGAAAGAACAAGTATTTAAATTAACTAGTAGTCAACCTGAGATTAAGAAAGATATAGAAGAAGAATTAGCTCTTTTAGACACAGCTATGCTGGAATTAAAAAACGATTTAAAAGAGAATATTTCTAACACTGAGGTAGTGGAAGCAATGATACAAAACTACCGAATGAAGTTACAAATACTAGAAGATATTCTTCAATATATAGAACCGCAGGAGAAAAAAGAAACCCAAAACGATTTTTCAAACATTTAACAAAGACACACAGGAATAGGATAAATATTATATTATGAGATACGTTCATTTTATATACACATTAATTGCTCTCTACTGCTTTACCGCTAACATAGATGCACAAAGCTACAGAGAACAAAAGAAAATAAACAAAACATTTAAAATTGCTCCATCCGGAACATTGGAAATCAGCAACAAATATGGGTCGGTATATGTAAGTACCTGGGATAACGATTCTGTTAAAGTAGACCTGGAATTTACCATTGCTGAAAAAAATGAAAACCGGTTTAAGAAAATTAAGAACAGCGTAAACTTTGATTTTTCTGGTAATAACCTGTATCGATCTGTTACAACTCAATATGGAAGTAGTTATTCTTCTTTATTCAAAGATTTTAAAGAAGCCACTAACCTGTTTTCTTCCAATGAAGATCAAACTCACGTAGACTATTATATTACGATTCCGGATTATATTAATCTTAAGATTGAAAATAAATATGGAAACGTCATATTACCCAATCTGCAAGGAGATGTAAATATTCAATTGAGTAATGGAGATTTTCAGGCGAGAGAATTAAAGGGTAATAACAGGCTCAATTTATCTTTTGGAAGTGCCAGAATTAATCATCTGGAACAAGCTAATCTTACGCTTAATTTTATGGAAACCCGTATTAACACAGGCAATAAAATCACTATTGACAGTAAATCTTCTGATATTCAAATAGAAGAAACTAATTTACTTAAACTCACCTCTAAAAGAGGTGACATAGAGGTGGAAAAAGTCAACTACCTTTTTAGTGAATCTATGTTTTGTGAACTATATGTTAATAAAGTCATTCAGGAAGCCAATATGGATTTAAAATATGGCATCCTAAAAAACATTGAGTTTGAACCAGGATTTCAATCTTTAAAACTAAATAGTGAAAACGCTGATATTTGGCTCAAATTACCAGAGAAAGATGCATTCCTTATCGAAACATCCTATCTGAAAGCCAACATTAATAGCACGCGAAAATTAAACTGGAGTCCTGCAAAAGCTATAGACGACAAAGGTACGCTCAAAAAATCCGGGTACTACCTTAACAAAGATAGCAGTAGGCCTGTAAATATTAGCATAAGCAATGCAAACCTCAGCATTGAATAACACATCACAAACATCTATTTAAGAATATAAATCATCAAACCATTACGTTTATCGTTTTAGAAATGAAGAAATTAATAACAGCCTATATATTTATTATTTCATTCATTGGCAGCACAAATTGCCTGGCACAGGATTATAAAAACCTGGCTTCGTTCAGAACCGGAGTATATACTGGTTTTATGCTCAAACGATTGCTGCCGAATGAAAGTGCATTTTCTGCCCAACTGGGTTTTAGAGATGGAGGTGTTGTACTGAGTGGGTACAGAATGTTTCATCAATTGGCCTTTCCTCAAAAAAACTATCAAATGTTTTTTTACTATGGCTATGGAGCTCATTTTAGATACTATACTAAATATAAATTGAACAATCCGTTTAAACCATGGCGACCCGAAACTGTATTTCGTGGGAATTATGTAGCCGCTGGTATTGATGGAATTCTCGGTTTTGAATATCGCTTCTTAAAATATCCTTTTGTAATATCTGCAGACATTAGTCCAAACTTTGAATTTGGTGGCGCCAACGTTTTTAAAGTAAATATGGATATGGTTTCTGTAGGACTGGGATATACATTCTAAGAGTCCAATGTTTATACTCCTTATTAACAAACCAAAATTTAAAAAACAAAAACATTAAATATCATGAACAAACTATTATTATTCATATCAATTCTACTGGTAACATCTAATGTATTTAGCCAGGAACAAGCCCAGGATCCAAATGAAATCAGAACCATTTTTAATAATAATGCGGTTAAAAGTAACGGAGGATATGGCGGATTAATGATTAATTATGCCAACATAGCCGACAGAGATGCTATTTTGATGGGTGCCAAAGGAGGATGGATTATTAACCATTCGTTTACCCTTGGTATGGGTGGTTATGGTTTTATTACCGAACCTCAGCATGACAATAGGCTTGGTAAAGATTACGAGTTTGCTGGTGGTTATGGAGGTTTATTATTAGAACCAATTGTTGGAGCAAAACATCCTATTCACTTGTCTTTTCCAATTCTGATTGGTGCAGGAGGAATAGCTTACACCACAAGCTATTTGGATAATGAATATACCAATTACAACGATACATACGAAGATAGCGATGCTTTTTTTGTGATAGAGCCGGGTGTAGAAATAGAGTTTAACGTGGTTAAATTTATGCGATTTGCACTTGCCTGCAGCTATCGTTATACCAGCGACATAAAACTGGAATATACAAGTTTGGACTATGATAGAATCGACAAAGCAGGAAAAGACATGCTACATGGCTGGAACGTTGGTATTGTATTTAAGTTTGGTAAATTTTAACAACAAAATTGCAAATGTAAGCGTGTAGGTGTAAATCCGACCTATCAAGTCAAAATTATTTAAAAAATATTTTACACGCTTACACATTTGAATAAAAAGCACTTAGACTAAACATTAAAATAAAGCACATATTTTTTTTCATTTTTATTTTTGCAGTTCAAAAAATTAGTCTACATTTGCACCCGTTATCAAAAGAGATACACACTGAAACACTACGAAAAACAAGGGTTTCAGACAAGATATAAAATTTTTGGAGAGATGGCAGAGTGGTCGAATGCGGTGGTCTTGAAAACCATTGTGCGGCAACGTACCGGGGGTTCGAATCCCTCTCTCTCCGCTGATTAAAATGTCAATAGAAGACAGAAAAAAGACAAGTCCTACACTTTCAATAAGTTGTAGGACTTTTTTTATGTCTTCATGTTTTGTCTGACTTAGTTAAAATGCCTGTAAAAGACACGAAATCGTGACTAAATCGTGACCGAAAATTTTCAGGCAAAAAAAGGTCACGATTTGTCCAAAATTGGCAGTGCTTTGTCCAAGCTTGGCAGTCCTATAATTATTTCATTTTGAGATTGATAATGTAATTTTACAAATTGAAAAATGATGATTATGAGAAGTACATTTAATGTTCTTTTTTTCCTAAAAAAGAATGCAGAAAAGAAGGATGGAACAGCACCTATCGTGGCCAGAATTACCATTAATGGAAAAAGTAGCCAGTTCAACACGAAACAATTCGTTAACAAAAATGACTGGAACGTAGAGTTAAACAGGGTTAAAGGCAGAAGCGCAGAAGCCAAGAAAATGAATAGCGTATTGGATGAAATTAAATCATGTCTCCGGAACGCTTATAATGACCTTACCCGAAAAGAAATAGTTGTAACTGCCGAAAAGGTCAAGAATACATTCTTAGGTATAGGTCAGGAAAAATTTTTGTTGATTGAGTTATTTGAGGAATGCAACAGCATTTTGAAAAAGCAGGTTGGTATCACCAAATCAAAAGCAACTTACCAAAAAGCCGAAGTTTGCAAACGGCATGTATCCGAATACATAAAGGCGGAATATAAGCTATCCGATATTGATTTAAGGGAAATCAACCACTCCTTTATTGTAGGCTTTGAAACCTACCTGAATACTCATTGCAAATGCAATTACAATACAACAGCTAAATTCATTCAGAAATTTAAGAGCATCATTATTACAGCTCAGAAAAACGGTCAACTCCATAATGACCCCTTTGCCAACTACAAAATATCTTTAAAGAAGGTTGACCGGGGCTACCTGACCAAAGAGGAGTTAAATAAAATAATGGAGAAAGAAATTAAAAATGAGCGACTGGAGCGCATTCGTGATATTTTTGTTTTTTCCTGCTACACCGGGTTAGCTTATATCGACATTAAAAATCTAAAGAAAGAACACATTATCCAAGGTTTTGATGGCAACCCATGGATAATGACCAAAAGGCAGAAAACTGATGTGCAAACCGTAGTTCCTTTGTTGGATGTAGCTCAAGAGATTCTGAAAAAATATAAAGGGCTGCCCAAGGATGTATTGTTACCAGTACCAACGAACCAGAAAACAAATGCGTATTTGAAAGAAATTGGTGACCTGTGTGGCATTAATAAAAACCTCACTTTTCACCTCGCCCGGCACACTTTTGCCACCACCATTACCCTATCAAATGGTGTGCCTATCGAAACGGTGAGCAAAATGCTTGGTCATACGAATATTAAAACCACACAAATTTATGCCAGAATTACGAATGAGAAGGTCAGCTCAGATATGCAGATACTGTCAGAAAAACTAAAGGAATCAGGATTGGATGCCAAGACATTATCGGCTTAGGCATTACAGACACAAAAAAACTCCCGGTTGTTTCAGCCGGGAGTTTCTTTTATTTTTCACCAATCATAAAATAAACCTTTAGTGGTTTTATTCTTTTCCTAAACCGAAAGTGAAATCTTTTCTTTGGAGCGGCTGGACCAGTACCCCAAGCCACATAGCAATTATAATTTAGCTGAAAAATATCTATAACTGTACCTATCTTATCCATACTATAGTCTGCTCCATCCGGGAAGAATAATATCACACCACTTATTGAATCAAAATTAATTCCCTTATTTTTCAGGCAGTTTATGATATCACTTTTAAATATTTGAAAAGTGTTTGAAAAGTACCTATAGCTAAATACTTTTTTCGATTCATTTAATAAAGTGGCTATATCATCCTTGCGAATGCTAACTGCATCGTCTTCACTAAGCAGGGAAGCTATTTGGTCTCTGGTTATTTCATTTAGCTCAAGCATACTTTATTGACTTTATTGTGTAGCTGATAGCATTATTAAATGTCAGCCGATGTATTTTCATTATTATCTCCAATTCACAACCATCTTCTAAATACTTTTCATACAACATATAATCCTTGCCAAACAAGATTATTTCAAACGTTCCAGAGTCATCTGCAAGCATAAACTTAGCGAAAGGCTTATTTGTTTTTGTCATTTTTTGCTCACAATCCATTACTCTACCCCAAACCTTAATGTGCTTGTCTACCATTTCTTTAAGGTTTGATAATTCAATCAAATCTTTCTCTTCTGGGATTTCGCTATCACCACTTTCTGGTTTATAAATTTTAAGTTCTCGATTATCTAGTTTAATTACCTGCGTTTGATTGTTGGGGTTTTTAATATTATAAATTTCAATTTTGTCAAAAGTAGATTCCCCCATTTCATCTTCAGAAAAACCTAAAGAATAAAGCCTAAAAAATCCATATACCTGATCACAATTATTTACAATAGTTCGAGAAAAGTTATTCAAGGTTGGAGGAACCTCAGCCTTACCATAACTTCGATATGTTGAGTAGTTATCATATATAGGTAAGTTAAAAACAACTTTAATATCTAATTCATTTATTAAAAACTGGATATATTTCAATATTGGCTTTATCTCAAACACATAGTCAGTGTCTTGCATATCAAAATTAAATGCACTAATGTTATCGAAAAAAACGATGTCAGCGGGTTGGCTTTTAATGTATTGAAATATGTCTAAGCAAGTACTAACTTCAAATCTATTAAATGAAGTGTTGATAGTGAGGTTCAATTCGACTTTACCATCAGCCCATTCTAAAAAGTGGATTAGCTTTTCTGCATAATCAGTCCAGTTCAGGTAGAGAACCTTTTTAGTTTTTGCAATTGAGTTAGCCCACTTTAGTGTAAACCACGTTAAATCATCCATGTTCTTAGAACCAAAGGCTGTAATTCCATTTCCTATATTTAATTGTTCCATTTCACTAATTTTAATTTAAATGTAAAGCAATATATAGTTGAACAACGCCTAAACATGTCGTTCTGAAAGTTTAATGCAAAAAAAACGAGAACCGTTATTGATTCTCGTCTTACACATATAACAAATTACCTAAACGGATTTCAGATTCTTATAGCCATCCTTTTGTTCTTCTACAATTTCATCAACAATTTTACTTGCAATAACCTTCATGCTATCTGTATCAATTAATCTATACGTATTCTCAGTTGAAAAATCAGCAAGTCTTATATCTAGTAGGACCTCATTCTCAAAATCCTTCCACATTCTTGGCTCATTAATACCCCATGACAGGTTATTAAAACCTGAAATGTAAACCTCTTTACCATCATTGTCCTTAAAAACAATACCATGGTTAATATTTTTTCCGTTATGAGTTATTGAAGTAATAGTTTTTTCAAATTCATCTACCGGATAAAGCTCCGCATTGTTGAATTTCTTCTCAACTTCGGTTTTTAATTCGTTCCAAAATTCGTGAACAGCATGCCATTTTATATGGATAAAGTTTTCAATTAAATGCTTTGTTGATTCTAAGTTCTTTGCAATAGTATCTTTTAGCTCAAGCCTTTCCTTTTCACTATTAATCATCTTGTTTATTAGGTTTAAATATTGTTGAATAAAGTCGTTTATTTTATAATCTTTAGGAGTTATTTCCTCCATACATTTTACTAGCCAGCTTTTAATTTGGTTGTCAAAGCTGATGCAACTTAATAAGCCTTCACGTTTCCTTAAATCACCATATCCAATACTTTTTTCTGATGGCTGGTGACCATCAAGAGTAAGGTAATAAACTAAAATCGAACTGCATTGAAAATCAAATATATCATTTCCGTCTTTGTCTTTTCCTGTTTTAATGGTATTGTAATATCGCTCTAACTGTCCATTGTACCCCTCCAACTTATCAGTATGGTTACTGTCTTTTGCATCTATCTTGTTTTCAATAATAATTGCTTGCTTTGTTTTTTTATTAATAATCAGGATGTCTATCTCTTTATATTCTGTTTTATTAAATTCATTAGGAATGACTTCCACTCCGTTTAAAGAGAATTGCTCTGTTGATATTTTTAGAATATCCCTTACAAATATTTCTAAAAGCTTACTATTCATTCCATGCCCAGATATGGGTGATAATAGGTAAGAGACAACCCTTGAATGCAGGTTTACTTCATCACGTTCTTTATGTAGTGCAGTAAACACATTAAACCTTTCCTTCGCTCTAACTTGGTCGTATTTAACTTTTATTTCTTTAATATTTGACAGCAAATTCTCTAACTCACTCATAATTCGTATTATATATAGTTTTTTAATGTTCTATTTATTTCTTCCTTAATTTGATTCGCCATTATTTCAGGCTTAACAACCTTAACATTTGCTCCATACGAAAGTATTTCCATAAACAAATCGTGTGTTGGATAGACGTAAAGCTTAATTGTAAGTTCTTCATCGGTATCAACAAGGA
The DNA here is from genome assembly GCA_963677245.1 of uncultured Saccharicrinis sp. Classification (GTDB taxonomy): domain Bacteria; phylum Bacteroidota; class Bacteroidia; order Bacteroidales; family Marinilabiliaceae; genus Saccharicrinis. Next base: position 5,303,100 of record OY781921.1, on the reverse strand, counting down.
TTTCCTGCGATTCATGAAAGGGTAACGACTTTATATACTTTCCCTGAAAGGCAGTAAACTTTAAAATAATCTCTTCTGGTTTTTCCTGTTCATGTGGATTTGGTTTTACAATGCCAAAACAGTGCTTAAAGTACGTTTCAATATCAATATTTATATCTACATCAAAACCTTGATTGGTAATTTCAAGTAGCTTTAATCGGTCTAAAGCAAAGGTTTTCAAAATTCCATCTTTAAGGTCTTTTGCTAGAACATACCATCTGTTTCTGAATTCTTTTAATGCATAAGGCTCAACACTGCGATTCGTTATTGTGCCCTCCCAGTATTTTTGGTAGGAGAAACTGATAGTTAAATAATTCTTTATAGCATGCAATACTCCGTAAAGATTTTCAGTACCTAGTGGCTTTCGTTTCTCTAGTTGCACATAACTTGCCAGTCGGTCTGTAATATTTAATGCATTAAAGGTGTCGAAAGCTTCAAAGATTCGTTCGGTAAACTCTTCAGTACCGTAATCTTCAATAAAGTAAGCTTGCTTTGCTTTGCTATATTTTATATCAATATTATAGATAGCACTAATATCCTGAATATCCCGTTGAAAAGTACGAAGTGAAATATCTAAATCATATCCCTGAATTTGAGATTCATTTTCAAGATAAGTTTTGATTTCCTTGAAGGTACAATAGCTGCGGTTGAGCTTTCTGATAATTAACTGGTAGCGGATAATTGATTCTCTTTTTGACATACCTGAAATATTTACTTCAAATATATCTAAAAAGAACGTCAAAACATGACGTTTTGAAAGGTGGTATTAAATTATTATGAAATAATGGTAATTATGATTGGTATTCAATTGCATCAATTCTTCTCAACCACCCCTTCAAAAACTTATGATTCTGCCCCCTTTGAGCAATCGTATTGTAATAATGAATCCGGGCAGTTTTAATGGCATTAAATAACAACTCTGGTGGGCAAGAGTTAATTGCCTTGATAGTCTTTTTACCAATAATTCCATCGAGTTTAAGGTCACTATCAAAGAAGCGATTTAATACCTTTTGAACGCCACAGCTACCCCAATAGCCACTATTGACACACCAATCGAAAATGATTTCTTGTAACGAGCCGGAGTTAATGCTTCCGATTTTGTATTTATTGTAGAAAGTTTGTTTGTAGAACTCTTTAACCATTGTGGTTAGTTCCGGAATATCAATTTGGGCGTTACGTTTTAACTCCCCGAAAGTCAGTTTGTAACCATCAATGATTTGCCAACCTTCCCAGTTTGGATGAAGATTCCGGGCTACACCCATATATGTCTCACCACCTCTGTCTCCGCTTACATTGGCGTAGTAGCCTTCGTACTTTATTACTCCATCAAAGAGTTCATCAAATGTCTTCATTCTTACGTTTGGTTTTAAGTTTTACATTGTTTACTCCTGATATTGCACCACCAAAAAGAAAGTCGATAATAGTACTGAGTTTTGTGGATATACCACCGTTAACACTGCTTACAAAGGCTATTTGCCAATCTTCTAGTTCGATGGTTTTAAACACAAAGTTGTTGAGCATTAAAATGGTTAAGGCACACCATGCTAGTAAGAAGAAAAGTGCAAATACTTTTTGCAACCAACTGTCTTGAGCATACATATCACGAGCTGAATCCCGGTCGGCAATTGCCATTTTAAAAAGTTCCATTTTGCCTTGAAGCTTTTCTTCCTGAGTGGTAAATATCTCATCAATGAGTTTTGTGCCTACTTTCAATGTCTCTGCTACTCCGGCATTGGTTAGTTTTCCAAATATCTTTCTCATCGTTCCACAAATTTTAAGATGGTATCAAGCTTATCATTGAGCTGTTTGATGGTCTGGTGAAACAGTTCCTTACTTACATAAATCTCCTTGGAGCTATCCCTTAAATCAGAAACACGTTTATGCAGTATGGCAAACTTATTTTCAGCCCCTTCTAATTCTTTTGTCAGGTGCTTAATGTCTTTCTCCAGTAAATCAGTTTTGGCTTCCACCGTTTCTTTTGTGGCATTTCTTGATATGGCATTGCGGATAATGAATGAGACTACACCAACCATTAGCGAGCTTAAGCCGGCAATCACAACCCAGTAGAATTTTATTGTCATTTCCTCCATATCTAAAAGATTTTAATGGTTTCAGTACTACCTCCGGGAAAGCGGTTTTTCTCCATTGTGGCACTCTGGTTTTCGATGTGCATAATGGCATCCACATCATGTTCCCAGTCGGTTCCGCCTTTGGATGTTCCATCACGGTTGGCTTTAAACACCAGAATAAATGAAGTATTGGGGAATCGCTTTTTTAAAGCTTTAAACTCATCAGGCTTCATTCCTACGGTTTGGGTACTGTCTAAGAATACAGCATCATAACCTTTAAATTGGTTTGTATCGTAATTCTCCACGAAGTCAATTGGATTGCTAATTCTTAGTCGCAATAGCTTTTCCTGTAAAGAACCTTTTACACCTTCCTCATTGGAAACATACAGAACATTTAATCCACATTTGACTAGTAAATCAGCGAACAATAAAGCCACAGAACTTTTGCCATGAAACCTTTTTCCGTAAATCATCAGGTAAAATGGTTTGTATGGTTTGCCAAGTAGTTTACCGAACTTCCCGGTCAGAGAAAGTGTAGAAAACTTCATCTTGGCTAACTGGTTTGCTGATACCACCTGATTGGGTGCTACGTTTACTGTTCTTGTTGCCCTTGGTTTAGAGCCACTACTTTTGGGCATTGAGGTAGTGGCATTTACTTTCCCAATCCGGCAACACCTTTCAATCCGTTTAATTGGATATTGGTTACCAATAATTTATCGCTATCCAGATAATCTTCCAGATGCTTTTGTACTTGGTTTATTCGGTCGTAAGCCCGGTCTGAACTGGTAACTTTTCCGTTCTTTTTGGCATTCTTAATGCTTGTGAGTAGTCGTTTCGCCTTATCAATGGTGATATTACCATAAAGGTTGATGAAGCGTTTAATCAGAGAAACAGCAGGAGTTACACCATAGCTAACAACTATATTTTTCAATTTGGAATACATTGAACCCGGCACTTCAAAAGTACATGAGCTACCCATTTCTTTGTAAGTCCGGGCAAGGTCATTACCAATCTTTTTAATTTCTTCGGCATACTTACTGGATTGGCGAATGGTTTTTTCTGTAGCTGCTTTCTGAATCACTTTGTAAAGCAATGAAACCTGACGTTCGGTTACTTTCTTACCATGCATATTCAGGTAACGCTTGATAATTTTTACCTCCAATGGCATTAATGGTACTTCATTGGGTTTTCGCTTTGCCGTTTTTGAAGTGGTTTTCTTTGCAGAAGAAGTCCGCTTTGTTGCAGTTTTCTTGCTACTGGTTTTAGTCGTTTAGTCGTTGCTTTTGGTTTTTTCTTGCTATCCCTGTATTCCTTTAAAGCCTCTTTGTATTGACCGGATTCCTTATCCAGAATATTTAAAGGATGGTCAAACGGCAATTCAGGAAAACGTTTTACGTTGATGTATGGCTCAACAATCTTGAAATGATTATCAAGCATTTCTTTTATATCCTTATCATCACTGTAAAAGTCTGCAAAAGCATCAAATTCTTTGTGAGCTTCACGAGCTGCTTCCGGTAATTGTGAAAAGTCAATATCCTTGGTTGCTTCCTTGTAGTTTTTTATTGTAAGCTTCATATTATTAGTATTTTATTGTTGTCGAATTGATTTACAGACCTGCTACAGCTTTAAGTTGCTTTTGCTTTATCAGGATAGCTTTTGCACGGAGCTTCACCAGTTTTAGCTTTTTGCCTTGGTCAATATTGATGGTTTTGACTTTGGTAGTAGCCTTTTTCTGCTTGGCTAACCTTTGAGGAAACTGTTTTTTATCCTGCTCAAACATCTCCATCGCTTCCTTAGTCAGGCTATCAGTGTTATCATTCCGTTTTGAACCTTTCTCCAGATATTCTTCAAAATAATTCCGGGGTACTTTTACTGAAAGGCTAAATCGTTCACCTAGCAAATTCAATTGCTTGGGCATTTTCTTTTCTGAAACAGAAGCTTTCATATTACCCGATACCATTTCAAAACCATCCCGGCTATTCTCCAATAGCTTCACCACTTCCTTATCCGTGTAAATTGGAATATGGCTCTTGGTTTTAGGCATAATGACTTTGAAGGTGTCATCGTAATGGCGAACAATACTAATCTTGTTTTCGGTGCTTATGGTAGCTCCATTTCGCAAGCTCATGATGTGCTTTTGCAGCTTGGCTATCGGTGCAACCACATAACTATTGGAGTTCTTTTCTGCTTCATCAGGTGACCATGCTTCGGACATGAGAATTCCTTTCTGAACACCTCTTCCTTTAGTTGTATAGCTTACCAATTTACCGGAGAAGTCAGCTGAACCTTGCAAGATATTCCCGGTAACGATGTATCGGACTTGTCTGTCCTGAGTAAAGTTTTTAATGGCTTCATCCCATTTACCAATCAGGCTTTCTTTTTGTGGAGTGCTTAATTGAAAACTACGAGCCTGAATACGCTCAATTTCTTTGGCTGTATCTCCCGATGCAGGTAGCACGATATATTTACGACTATCTGAAATGGCAAAGCGTAGCTTAACAGCCGATGGCGCATAAGGATTGTTTCGCTTAGGATTAATATCAAAACCAAGGAAAATACAATATGAATTGTCGCTGCTTTCATTCTCAAAACTCAATGCCGGATAGAAATAGCCATGCCCAATTTTAAAGAACTTGAAAAAGGCATTCAAGTAGTTCTTTCTGTTCTGACTTTGGGTTTTAACCTGCGTAATCTTCTCCTGTTTGGCATCTTCCAATTCTTCGGTTCGTTCAGCCATGTACTCATTCTGAGCTGCCTTGTCGAATACAGGTATTTTCTGGAATGCTTTTTCGTTAGGAATATCAGCAATCAGCTCTTTATATTTGGTTTCAACCTCCCTTAAATCCTCTGCAAGTTTGTTTTGCACATGCTTTTCATGCACTGCAATAATATCCTCAGAAATGCTGTCCGGGTGCTTACCGTTCAGGTGCTTATTAATCAGCTTCTCCAGTTCAGGTTTGCCGTAGGGTTTCTTTAGTACATTACATTCACACTTTTCAAGGAAAGTATCATTACCAAAAACTGAACGTCCGCCTTTCCCGGCAATAACCACACTCTTATCCTGCGTTTCAGCTTTCAGGTTTAGGATTTCAACTTCAAGGTCGTATTCATCGGCTTGTTTCAGGTACTCCACGTAATCGTTGTATCGCTCAATGACCTCATTGTAGAACTTCTCCTGTTCTTTAACCGACAATACCGCTACTCGTCCGGTTACCTTTGAAGCATCACCTTCCGATGGTGTTTCATCGCTTTCCTTTCCTTCAAATTTGAGAGGATTATCCAAAGCTTTGTTTAGTTCCGGATTCTCCAACATATACTGGCGAACCACTTTATCACCGTATTTATTCAGAAAGTCATCCGATTCTAATTGTGATTTGCTGCTTTTCTGGTTGGAAGTGGTATTGGCATCCAATGATTTCAGCTTCTTTTTAAGCATCATCATAAACCGTTTTTGTGCCGGAATGGATGAGATAATGTAATCGTAAATGGGTTTCATTATTTGCCCGGTACGGTTGATACGTCCACGCTTTTGAATCTCTGTATTGATATTCAGTTCCGGTTGCAGTATAACCATCACACGCTGCTTCACCTGTTCGGCAGGTACTTTGTCAGTAACGATGGCATGTGCCGAAGCTCCAGTTGAACCACTCTGGTTAATCAGTAAGCAATCAATATCATTGTCGTTAAATCTACGGAACAAGTCTGCGGTGTTTTCCTTCTTTCTACTCATCACCAAAGCTGTGGTGTTCTTGGCATTGGTAGAGTTGTATTGAACACAAAGCTTACGCCCGGTAACTTCACCAACCGTATAACCTGCTTCTTTTATTTTCTGGATAATTAAATCCAACGGGCTGATGGTAATTCCGGTAGAAGCCTTTTCAATTCTCATGATAATATCACGGTATGCAAACTGAGCTTCTTCCGATAAGTCAGCAATATTGAAAGCTTTACCTTCCGATTGTCCGTCAATATCCTTTTCAGTATAGCGAAGTACTGAATCCAGACCTTTCTCCAGAACGGTTGAAAAATCTGCATTAATAACATCGTCCGGTTTTGCCATTCCTTCCAGAAAACTTCCCATTGTAGATGCAAAAGCAATGATTGGCTTCTTACCATCCTTCAATCTCTGGATGGCATGTTCTGCGACATCAGAAGCATTGATACTAAAGAGCAATTGGTTAATGACATTAAAAACCTTTGAGAAGTATGGTATATTATCAACTCCGGCTTTCTCTGTTCCTTTCCGGGTTTCAACCTCCTTACTTTCGGCTGCTGCAACCTTATCAAGCTGCTCTACCTGTTTATTGATATACTTTTCCTGAAAACCGATTATATCACGAATAATGGCTGTGACCTTATCGGCAATATCAGCCTGTTCCTTTGCTTTTTCTTTCAGCTCAATGTAGTTGACTTCCACGCCTTCAAAAGAACGTTCACGCCTAATCATTTGACCTTCGGAAACCAATTGTGCTGCCAAAATCTCCTGTAATGCCACACCGCCTTTTGAAATGGCTTCCACCAAATCTTCTTTGCTCATATTGGCATCACTCATGGATGTTTTCTGCGCATAAATGGGCATGTTATCAGGACGCTTGGCAAAGGTTGCTGAGAGAAAACAAACACCTTTGGTTTGGCGAAGTACACCCTGCATAAATTCCCCGGTATTGGAACTGCCCGAAGCATTGTGGGCTTCATCCATTATGATGATGCTGCCATTACTGGTAGCACTTAAAAACAATTGCTTTGCAGGTTTCTTAGGCTGATTAAATTGGGAATAGGTAGCACAAACAAAGTTGTAATTGCCCGGTACTTGTTGACTTTTGATAATTCGTTCCTGTGTTGGTTTTTCAGGAGCCGTATAAACAATCTCACCTCTTTTATCCTTAATATGTGTTTTGCTCTCCTTGGTGTTTACGATAAACGGTACAAGTGCGGAGCTTCCAATATCTGATAAATCCCGGTACAGGTCGGTAAACAGGTTTGGCTTTTCAGACAGGAATACTGGTTGCATCCCTTGTTTTACTCCATATCGGATTAGAGCTGCTGCGGTTCGTCCTTTTCCTATTCCGGTCTGGTCACCAACGATGATTCCCTGACCACGTTTTTCAATGTTGTAAATAGCCAATGAAACAGCATCCACCTGTTCGGCTGAAAGTGCTTTCACCAATTCATCGTTTTGGTAATCGAGCTTTTCAGCAACATAGTCAAACAAGGGCATTCCAATACTTTTCTTGACTATACGAATAGCGATGTGCATTTCATGCCCCATAGAATCAGGAACCGTTGTATCCAGAATAAAACCTTTTTCGGCTGCCGGGATATATGCCATACCCAGACTTTTTGTACCCAACATTCCTTGCAGGTACTCATGTTCGTTTTGAGCCAGTTTTTGAGTGCGGATAAAACACTTGTTATCCTTGGTTGAAAAGCCCAATTCAATTAACCGGGAGACTATATGTTCCTGTGGTTTTCGACTGAACTTTACTGTTATGCTGTTTTTCTGGAATTTAATTTCGGATTTCATGCTGCTTTTGTTTTAGAAGGATGGCTTTAGCTCTCAACTTTACTAAGCTCAAATGTTTATTATTCGTATTGTTTTTGGGGTTCTCCAACCAAACTCTATCCCAGAGTTCTTCAAGGCTGTTCACCATTGTGCTGTGGAGTTTATTCTTTAGAGGAGCTGCACCTTCCGGTTTAAATTTTGCCCCATCAATCAGTATTAACCGGGTGTTGAATGATGTGCCTTGACGAGAATAAAGCTTCTTTCCATTGATAGGAATTATATCTTCCACATTGTAAAAGTGATATAGGTAATTCAGGAAGATTCTGTTTTGTCCGGCTGATACCCGACCATGCTTATCCCATGAGGTATGACCACCAATGATAATAGCTGCCTTTCCATCATCCTTCATGCAACGCAAGGCATTTAAAGCCATTGCATGTTCCAATCGTTTGATTTTAAACTTTCCAAATAGTTCTGGTTGAGAAAGTGAACCGAAAGGTGGATTGGTTATTACACCATCAAATTTTCTATCGTAAGCAAAGGGTGGTTTTACCGCATTCCAACTGCTTACTTTGGCAAAGGGTTGTTCTTTAAGATTGCTCAACCGGACATCATCCAATTCGTTAACGTAGGTTTGATGATATGGCAAAGCGATGGTCAATAATCCATTACCTGCCGAAGGCTCTAAATACAATGAATCATCATTGGTATTTCTTACATAACTCGATGCCAAAAACGAAATGGGTGCAGGTGTTGAATATTGCTGCATCAATACGCTCATACTTGTACGCATTGACAAATTAACCTGAGACTGGTAAAGGGCTACAATATCAAGGTATTTCTCGTAAGTGGTCAGCGAATTGTCGTGCGCTATCTCTCGTGCATTCAGGACTATTGCCAGTTCGGTATATTCTTTAACCAAGTTTTTATTGGTTATGCCGAAGCCTTTGGCAATACTTTCAATAGTGGTTTTAGAGTGCTTACGACCATTAAGCAAATCCTCACGAATCCTTGATATGTAGCCTTTCTTATCCATTAATTTTTACATGATTGAATGAGCTAAATAGAAAAGACCAATAAATATCTCTGCCGATAAAGTGAGTTCTAAGCACCAAATACGCTTATCCGTAAATGCACTTGCAAATAGGGCAGATATGCCAATTAGAATTGTGTAATTGATATACCCAAAGCTGAAATGGTAACTTAATCCAAGAAGCGTAAAACCGCCAATGGCAAAGAAGTAGTGTGCTATTCGGATTATCAGATTTCGCTTGAAATCTGAAAATACACCAACCATAAATATTCCAGAACCTCCGGCAATAACCATCCAATCAGGGTTCCCTTTAATAAAGATTCCGGTAATGATTATGGCTAGCCCACATATCCACATTACAATTTCAAATACAAGCTTGTAGGGCTTTTGCAAAAAGTAATTACTGTCAGAAATAGACTTCCGTATGCCATGAACAGCGATTATTGAAGTGAGATATACCACTAATGAAATAAAAGCCGTGAATAAACTTCCTATTACTAATGCTTTCATAATTATTGGAGTGTAATGGTTTTATCAGTTTCATCTGTAAATCTCAACTTCAGATTATTCCCGGCTACATCAACCGAAAGGCTTTCCACATCTGCATCCACAAAGTTTTTCATGAAGTTGATTTGGAAGTTCAGTATCTCAGCCAGTTTTGCTTCCCAATCCTCTCCAGAAAAGATTCCGGAATCAGCATAGACCTGTAAGAACTTTTTAAGTAAGTTCGGTATGTTTTGCAGGTTTGTATCCCAGTCAGCACCAACAGTAGCGTTTTCTGCTACACCTGCCAGTTTATCTTCATCGACTTGCGGATAGCTACGCTTTTGAGTGTTAGCTTCAATAGCTGCTGCTTGTTCCGGTGAAATGGTGACAGGTTTATTCTGCACATTGGTTTCCCAATCAGCTCCGGCAGTTGCATTTTCCTCAATCCCTGCCAACTTATCGGCATCAACTTGTGGATAGCTAACCTTATGGGTATTGGCTTCAATAGCTGCCGATTGCTCTGGAGTAATGGTTACAGGTTTGTTCTGTAAGTTAGTATCCCAGTCCGCACCAACGGTGGCATTTTCTTCAATTCCGGCAAGCTTATCAGCATCTACTTGCGGGTAGCTGTTCTTTTGGCTATTGGTTTCAATGGCTGCTGCCTGTTCCGGTGAAATAGTAACAGGTTTGTTTTGTATGTTGATTTCCCAATCTGCGCCAACAGTAGCGTTTTCTTCAATGCCTGCCAACTTATCGGCATCTACCTGTGGGTAGCTTACCTTTTGGGTATTGGCTTCGATAGCTGCTGCTTGTTCCGGCGAAATCGTTACAGGTTTGTTCTGTAAATTAGTTTCCCAGTCAGCACCAACTGTGGCATTTCCCTCAATTCCTGCAAGCTTATCTTCATCCGTTTGTGGGTAGCTTCGCTTTTGAGTGTTGGCTTCAATAGCTTCAGCTTGTTCTAGTGAAATGGTAACTGGTTTGTTCTGCACATTCGTTTCCCAGTCTGCGCCAATAGTAGCATTTTCTTCAATACCTGCCAGTTTATCTTCATCTGCTTGTGGGTAACTGCGCTTTTCTGTATTGGCATCAATAGCTGCTGCCTGTTCTGGTGATATGGTAACAGGTTTGTTTTGTACGTTGGTTTCCCAATCTGTGCCTATTGTACTATTTTGATTATTTCATATTTAATTGATTAATACTATATTTGTAAAGGTTTTTAGAGATTTGGAAATCTCATTATTTGTAACAATTAATATCTAATTTGGGTACTATATGAAACAATAGTGTAACCAAAAAGCAATAAAAGGAAACAAATAACAGGAAGTAATCAATTAGGAACCCATGAAAAAATATCATCGTTTTAAGCTAAGAACTGACCGAATGGATGAGAATGGAGAGTGTCCTGTAATAATGGTCATAACCAAGAACAGGAAACGTCAGTTTGTATCGTTAAAATTTGCTGTATTACCGGAGAATTGGGATAGCGTAAAGGAACGGCTGATTATCATAGATGAATGTTCCAACAAAGGAGAAAAAGCTGAGAATCAAAAAAGAAAAGAGTATAATGCTACAATTGATAATTGGGCAAACCGGGCATTGGCAATAGAATTCGATTATGAACATGAAAATAACAGCCATTGGACACCCGGCCAATATAAGGAAAAGCTTAAAACCCAACCTATAAAGGGAAAAGTAGAGCCTTTTCTAAAAGAGCATATAAAGACACTACAGGAAACACACAAGTTTGGAACTGCTAATACCTTTTATGCTTTATACCGCAAGTTATTACATTTTGAGCCTGACTTTTTAACCCTACGTTTTAATGATGTTACTATTCCGTACATAAACCGTTTTAACGAGTGGATGGAAAAAGGTGGCTTATCATCAAATACAAGGGAATGCCATATCAAAAGGCTTAGAGCTATCTACAATAAAGCCATTAAAAACGGACAAGCCAACAAAGAAAACTACCCTTTCGGCAGAGATGGTTTTCAAACATACGCCCTCCATCGTGAAACAGAAAAGAGATACATGCCTACCGAATTCCTTGAAAAGCTGAAGAACCAAAAATCAGAGGATTCACACAATGAATATTCCCGATTGTTGTTCCTATTCTCATATTACTGTTATGGTATTTCGTTTAAGGACATGGCGGTACTTAGAAAAAGTAATATCGTAAAATATAATTCCGGAGAATATATTGTTTACAAACGCCTGAAAACACAGGATAAAAAAAGTTCACCAATAAGCATAAAAATCACCGATAATATCAGGCAAACATTAGATGCCATTACCAAATATAAAGCACCGATTGAAGATTTCCTTTTACCCCTTGTAAGTAAACCTAAAGGAAATTTTTCAAAGCTTTCAATGCATATTGAAATTGTGCTTCGCTCTCACAACAAATATTTGCAACGCCTGGCCGATGAGTTTGAAATTAATATGAAATTGACCAGTTATGTATCGAGGCATACCGCAGCAATGCAATTGCAAGGGCATCAAATACCTGAACATGTCATATCGCAAATGTTAGGGCATAAAAAGTTGGAAACCACAAAAGTTTATCTCGATAGCCTGGACACAAGTGTTATTGATGAAGCGGTAAAGGTTTTATAGAGTATTCACAATTAATTACTGATAGAAATGAGCAAAAGATACCATAGATTCAAATTGCGTACCGACAGGAAACTCCAAAACGGAGAGTATGCCATTATGATGGTCATTACAAAATATGGTAAACGCCAGTTTATATCACTCAATATTTCAAGCGATGAAGAGTTTTGGGACGAGCAACAGGAACGTTTTGTTGTATTTAAAGGATTAAGGACTGCCCAAAAGCGTGAAGCCAATGAAAAACGTATAAAAGCAAATGCCCTGTTGGAACGATATAACCAAAGAGCTTTGGATATTATCTACGAATTTGACAAAGAACACATAGATTGGACACTCAAACAATTTAAGGATAGCTTTCTTAACCGAATAGTCCAAGGTAAAGTGAAACCTTATCTTGATGATTATATCAGGACTTTACTAGACACAAGGCATATTGGTACAGCTAAAAGTTACAAAAAGACTTTGCGAGTATGGGAACAGTTTGATAAGAAACTGCATGACAGGCTCTTTGTTGAAGTAGATTTGGCTTATGTGAACAATTTTAATAATTGGCTTATTAAAAGAGGTTGCGGAGGCAATACCCGATTTGGTTATTTAAAATCCGTAAAAGCTTTATTTGTAAGGGCTATACGTGATGAAGTAGCAACCAAAACCAATTTCCCGTTTGAAAACCATTTGTTTAATGTATCTGAACTAAAAGAAGAAACTGTTAAGCGTTATCTGCCAACGGAATATTTGCAAAAGCTAAAAGACACCCCTTCAAAAGTACCGCAACAGGAATTTGCAAGGCAGCTCTTCTTGTTTTCTTACTATACCTATGGCATGTCGTATATTGATGTTGCTAACCTAAAACAAAACAATATATTCTGCATGGAAAAAGGCAACTACATTGTTTATCGCCGTCAAAAGACCAGGAACACAAGAAGCTCGAAGCCCATTAGCATTCGCATAACACCAGAGATTGAACAGACAATGCAAGCCATGATTCAATACCGTGAACCAATTGGAGATTTCTTACTCCCTGTTATTACAAAGGAGAAAGATACTGAGGAAGCACATTACAATCACATTGAATCGTTACGCCAATGGTACAACGATTATCTTAAAAAGCTTTCCGATGAATTGGAATTTGATTTTCACCTTACGGGTTATGTATCAAGACATACAATGGCAATGCAATTACAAGAAAACGAAGTAGCTGAAAGTGTTATTTCTCAGGTAATGGGGCATAAAAAACTGGAAACAACCAAGGTGTACCTTGATAGTTTAAAAACAGATGTAATCGACAAAGCAGCAGAAGTATTATAAGCGAATAAGAATGACAGGAACAGCAGTATATATCAAATCAGATGGATTTACCCCAAAAGCATTTTTGAACATATCAAAAGAAGAGCAATTCGATATTTTATGCGACAATGGATTAATGGGAAATACAGTTTCTGATATGGAAACAGAACAGAAATGGGAGGACATCTTTTTTGAAATCAATGAGGATTTTGACAATGATAATTTTGGTTACACAACATGTAACCTGACCGACAATGAAGTTTCTGAAGAACTCCATAAAATCATGAAGTGCGTTAATTATAGCGTACTATTCAGTATTGTAAACATTGAAGAAAAGGATTGGTTACACAGGATAACCGAATATTTGGTTTACATGGAGCGCAGCATTGCTTCCCTACCCGGAACTGTAATCTATTGGAGGATTCTAAAAGATTTTTTTGAGGAAGATGGCGTAGTGCGTTCAAAAAGCAAACAGTTGCTTCAGTATATTCTTAAAAGGGACGAAGTTATTTACCATCATGCATTCTATGATGAAGTGCATGTATTTACCGAAAGCTTTCCTTTTAAGCCTTTAGGTATTGAAAAATTCCATATTCCTGAAATCATTTCATTATTGGAACTTTACCCACAAGGCAAACTGAACAGATATATATCAGAACGGTTTCCGACAATCGAGAAAACACTTTCTCGTGAACGGATAAAAGCAATACTGTACGGTCATTTAGAAATAGCTCTTGGCGAATTTAAAGCTGAAGAACTTTGGGAAAATGGCGATAGTGAGACTATCATGAAATTTCTCACAGACTGCACAATACATGAAAGCAAAATCACAGAACGAGAAATCATGCGCCCCGAAGATGCAGAATACAATAGGGTTATCAAACAATGGTTACACTCTCAAGTAAAACTGATACACAAACTAAATGAAATAAAGCGGTTTAAATTGAACCATTCAGTAAATACATATGAGCCTAAAACACCGGAACATGATGCAAAATACTATGCCCTGTACGTCCGACTTTTGGAAAAAGCAGGAAAAGAAACCCCATTTGTAAGAAATGAATACGATAGATTTCCAAAGGCTAAAATCGAAACATTTGCCCATAACCGCTTCCCTGGTATCAGCAAGCAACAATACTATAATCATTACCGTGATTTAGAAGATATGAGCAATAAAGTAAAGATTGCACGAAGCTACCCTGACTTAAAAGAAATTATCGCAGATATAGCACAAAACGATGCCGATGTGCTGTTTGAATTAAAGGATTTTCCCGGTTAGCCTAATTAGGGTAAAATTTTTATCATTCATTTTTAGTTAGTTACAAAAGCTAGCCCTATCTCGAAACTATCCGGGCATTCATCATCTAATCTTTGCATTGATTAATCGAACAAATTTAATGCAAACAGACAATCAATAAGAATTGTCAAAATATTTAGATGTATGAAGCTAATAGTAATAGAGCAAACAGAATTGTCGGATATTATTGAAAACACTGTACGCAGGGTAATATCCACAACAACTGCCAAACCCGTTGTTAAGCCTAAAAGCGACACTCTCTCCATTGATGACCTTGTTGATTTAACAGGTTATAAAAAGAACACCATTTACAGGTTAGTCCACGATAAAAAAATCCCATTCCGGAAACCGATGCACGGAGGACGAAAACTAGTGTTCCTACGTCCCGAAATAGAAGACTGGATGAAAGGTCGAAAAAGCCAAAGTACCGATGAATACATCGAGCAAATGGAAGAAGAACTTTTATCGAGGCACAAGAGGAAGTAATACTTTCTGACTAAAAGTAAACACCTCCTTATTATTGAATTCTAATGGCTTTCAGATAAGTCTATACATTTTATTAATCTTAAATTTTACAAATTATGAATGAAAGAACATTTGATGTTCCGGTAGATGCTACCATTGAATTTGCCGAACTGCTAAACGAGTATGGACTCGAAGGAGTAATCACAGGAAGAAACGAAGACAATGAACTCCTAATAAAAGTGGAGTATGAACCCGAAGAAGATAGCCAGGCTATCCTTGAAATGATAGAATATATTGAGAACCTGAATGAAGATGATTCCGAGGAAGAAGATGAGTAAGGTATCAAATAACTATGGGTAGATAGTACCCATAGTTTAGGACTTTCAATTATAAAATTACGATAATGAAAAAGAAAATATTTTTCGTTCCCCTTGATGAAATAATTGACTTTGCAGAATCTGCTTCAGAGAATCTACTCAAAGCTGTTATTATCGGCACAGCACATAATATAGTTGCATTTAGTATTGAATATCATCCCAAAGAAGAAAAGTTAGTTATTATGGGTCTGGAATCAAGTCTAAATAAAGGTTATTCAATAGATGATACTGGTGAGTATAATGATAATGAGGTTTGGATAAGAAGAATTTCCTCAAAGTAACGATTCAATACAAGACCAGTGCATTTGTATTGCTTGCGAATTAATGGCGAGAACAAAGACAATAGTTTATAATAAGCTTAACAAACACAACAATAGGTAAATAATAGGTTCTGAGTTAGTCAACAATAGCTGAAAGTAGAATTTAATAGCTATTTCGTAAGACCGAATTACTCAAAGTAGTTATTTCTAACAATTATGTAGCTGGCTTTAGGTCTTTATTCCTCATGATAGCAAACCATTAGCTTTTTGTACCTCAAAACTTAAGAACAACTAAAAAAAATACAACAATGACGCAAAAACAAAGCAACCTTCAGGATGCGATATATAAGAATCTACAGGAAAACGATACCTATGCCTACGAAATTAGGGTCGAGAACAAATCCGGGAGTATACTGACAACTCCTCGCACCAACAACACTCAGGCTTTCAACGAAAATGTAGAATCGGCAAAGGATATAGCCCAACAAGAAGGCGGTAGTGTTAAAGTGGATGTTTATCGGGGGAAAAGTCCTAAAGCAGGTATGGTAACAGGGTATGTTATTACTACAAATAACAATAATGAAAACAGCATTTCAAGCCTGTCGCAGATAGAAGAAGCCGTAGGCAGTGCCATAAAAAAGCACCAAATGAACAACAATATGGGCAGCCTTGACGGAATAAACCAACTTTTGGGTGTACTGACCGGAACCGAACCCGATTCGCAAGGTTCAGGGCAATCATTAAACGGCATGGCTGGGTTATTAGGCATAGTGAACAATGCCCGACAAGAAAACACCCTGATGCAGTTTGAAAAGAAACTGAGCGACTATAAAATGGAAACGCAACTTAGTTCCCTACAGAAAGATTTAAATGCAATCACAGTAGAAAGGGACTTATTGAAAGAGGAAAACACTAAGTTGGGTAAAGAAAACAGCAACTATAAAACAGAAGTAGCTGACCTTGAAAACAGGCTTGCAGGGTATTCCAATACGGAAATATTTAAACGTGTCGCCACTGGCGTTATTTCAGGTATTGGAAGCAAACTGCTTGCAGGAAGCCCCAAGGCAGCTGAATTGTTGGGATTGACCAAGGATGAACTACAAAGTGCCTTGGGAGTTATTGAAGAAGATGCTTTATCAGGACAAAGCATTTCTTCTGAAACAGATGTGGATGTGGAAGAACTTTCCAATCCGAAAACGGAACAACAAAAACAAATCTTTAAAGCGATTGATGATACTTCCAAGGCGTTAAAAAAGGGAGATGTCAATTTTGCATATTACATGATAACCATTATCGGGAACTGCATGGACAGCCAGGAACTGACCAACAGCATGGTTCATCACCTGGAAAAAGAAAAGCAAAGGCTGAATCTGGAAAAGGATATCGAAAACAATACAGAAGAGTAATAAGGACTTAACCAGTCGTTTTTAGGCACAATGAACCAAGCGGATGCAGACAATAGATAAAGTAAAGCAGATTGATATAAAAGCCCTCATTGAAAAGGAAACAGGTTCGAGTTTCAGCAAAACCAACCAACTGGAAAAATGCCCCTTTTGCGGTAGCGGGAAAGGCACAAACCAATCCCCGGCTTTCAGTATCAAAGCAAAAGATAATTTCTTTAAATGTTTCTCATGTGGCACAGGAGGCAGCACCATTGATTTTATGATGGCTTTAAATTCGGGTTGGAACGAGCATAGGGCAATCAAATATTTGCAGGAAGAATATCTTGGCATAAAAGTGGAATTCCAACCTTCACAGAACAATGTTATCAGTGCATTCGATAAAATGCTTTACGCTATCAAAAGCAACCCTCTTGATAAGGCTTGTGCATACTTAACGTCAAGGGGTATTGATGCAAAATCATTGCCTCAAGGCAGTTATTGGTACGATTCACATTCTGATGCCATTGTTTTTATTGATGCTGAGAATAAGCTTATCAACCGTAGAATGATAACTCCGGTAAAAGGAAAACCGAAGGCAAAAAATAATGGAACACTTAATGGAAGCATCTACGATAAAATGTTTTTTCCTGATTTTGATGTGGTTTTCCTGCAAGAAGGGGTTATCAACGCTTTGTCGATGGTTGGCTGTTCCTCTATTGCCTTGTTCTCCACCGAAAACAAAATAAAGAATCCTACAATACTGCAAAAGTATATCCATGGCAAAACCGTGATATTGACCATGGATAATGATGATGCAGGAAATAAATGCGCAGCCTATTATAAAGATTTTATCTTATCCAACCGATTCGAGATTAAATCCCTTCGTAGGTTAATTTTGCCAAAGAAAAAAGATGCCAACGATTTGTTACAGGAAAAGTCTTTAATCGGCTTTCTTCAAGATTTCGATAATTACCAATTGTTGTGGGAGGATATTATCAGCAAACCTATTTCAAAGAACAGTGATGATGAACTCAAAGACAATGAAGAGTATGCCTTTTTTAAAAGAAACGGTTGTTACTATACCAAGGAATACCATAAAACAAAGCCTGTAGAAAAAAAGCTTTCCAATTTCCTGATGGAATCGGTTTTTCATTTAATGGACGGAACAAAGGAAAGCAAGCGTTTAATCAAGTTTCAGCGTAACACTGGAGAGATTACGGTAAATGAAATAACAAGTTCAGAGTTAAATCTCGATAGGTTCAAGAAGGTGATTAGAAGTATATCGGGGCGTGGTTTGACATTTTTTGGCAATACGCAGAACCTCGATATTATCCTGACTTACCTCTACGATAACGAGAAGAATGCCATTGCTGTAAATCAGTTAGGTTATCAGCACGAACACGGTGTTTATTGCTTTGCGGATGCAGTAATTAATAAGGACAACATATTATCATACCCAGATAAGCTGGGGATTGTTGATACAAATAATGCTTCACTTTATTTGCCTCCATTCGCCTATACCAACCTGAACGACAAAGGTTATTCTGCCGAGCGTAAATTTGCGTACAAGCCAGGGGATTTAAACTTTGATATCTGGGCTGAATTAATTTACAAGGCTTATGGTATCAATGGTGCTGTGGGTATTTCGTTTGTCATACTAGCATTGTATCGTGATATTATACTTGATATAACAGGCTTCTTTCCGTTCCTGTTTTTGTTTGGGGACCAGGGCGCAGGAAAATCCAATTTTGTCAACTTCTTTCTGTATTTGTTCGGTGAACCAAACCATGGTATTTCATTGTTAAACTCAACGGACAAAGGTTTCTCTCGTTCGCTGACACAACGGAGCAATGCACTTTATTACCTTAAAGAATATACCAATGCCATTGACAAGAAAACTGTTGACGTGTTTAAGACTGGTTACGATGGAGAGCTGTACACTATGGCTCAAAAGAGCAATGATAACAAAACCACCACGCTTGAAATCAGTTCGGCTTGCATGGTGGACGGCAACGAACTGCCCACTTCGGAAGCAGCCCTTTTTGCCAGGATGATTGTATTGCATTTTGAGGACAATAAATTCTCTGAAGAAACCACCGAAGCTTATAAAACATTGTTAAAAGAAAGGGATAACGGCTTTTGTAATGTCACCCGTGAGTTATTGAAATATCGCAACCATTTTGAAAAGCATTTTAAAACGGTTTTCAACGAAGTGTTTCAGCATGTAAAAACAACCATCAGCAATGAAACAGAACTGGCAGACCGTCAGATACGGCACATTGCCTTACTTTTAACCCCAGTAAAACTTTTACAAGGCAGGTTGATATTTCCTTTTGATTTAGATACTTATCAGGATGCTGTAATAGAGAATGCCAAAATGCAGGATGAAATGGCAAGCGACCTGAAAGATGTAACTATATTTTGGAGTGCCTTTGCCTATAAAGTCGCTGACCCCTACTCTGATATCCGTAAAGATATCCACTACGTAAAAGACCCGATAAAAAAGATACTCTACATCAAGTTCAAATTGCTATACCCTTGTTATACCGACTATGTGAACAAAAACAAGCTACATTTTCTTGAAATGAACTCATTGCGTGAACTGCTAACAGCAAAGGGAAACAAATCGTTTATCCCCAATACTTCCCAGAAAAGCCGTAATGTAAAAAGCTATACACATAAAATACTTGGTTCATCGTATATGTTCAAATATGAAGATAATCCGGAAACCAATGGGATTATCATAGATGGCGTAGAGCTGGCTATATAAGCTTTATTTATCGGGATGCTTTAAAAGTGTCCTTTTTTTGTGCCTAAAATTTCAAATAAAGATGAAACGATGATTTTATAGTAAACGAAGTAAACTTTGTAAACTGTTTTTTATAATTATACTGATTATCTATACCTTATAGGTTTACTTCATATTTACTTGGTTTACTTCACACCTAAAAAGATGACTTTGTATCCATATTTAACACCTCAAATTGCAATAATTTCAATATAACGAAACGGAATAACTGTTATATTGTGGCGATAATTTTACTCAATACAAATACAGTAACAATGAATAAACAAGAATTCGTAAGTGCAATAGCAGCAGAAAGTGGCTTGTCTAAGGCAGATTCAGAAAAAGCGTTAAACGCAACAACAGAAGCCATTAAAAATGCTTTAGCTAAAGGAGAAAGTGTTCAATTAATTGGATTTGGTACATTCTCAATCAGCGAACGTGCTGCTCGCACAGGTAGAAACCCTCAAACTGGTAAAGAAATCCAAATCGCAGCCAAGAAAGTTGCTAAGTTTAAACCTGGTAAAGCTTTGGATGAAGCAATTAACTAAAGGTAAGTTATAAAGCTTAAAAAGATAAAGAACTCCCGGTCATAATAATCGGGAGTTTTCTTTTTACATATCAATGAACTATATCTAATGATTTAATAACTCATTCAATAATACATTTATAAAATCTTTATTCAGATGACTGTATTGGTTGGTGGTAATTGAAAAACACAAATGAGAAAAGAGATAAAAGAAGCTATAGAAAACTTACAACAATTAGATTTAAGTAAGTATCCATATTATGAGATTCTTATGGAGTTAAATAATATTGGGCTAATAGGTTTAATGGAAGTAACCTTTAATCCAGGAAAGCAAATTTACAGGGCAAGGTTAAATGAAGGAGATGAACATTTTATATCTAAATGTCAATTGACATATAAGCCGCAGCAGTTTAATAAGACATGTCAAAGAGCAAGTACTCCTATGCATACAATGTTTTATGGTTCTGTTTTACCTGAAGAATTAGAGTGTGATGAATTAAATGAAGTAAGAGTTGTTCCTACCTTTGAAGCGATTCCATGGCTTAGAGATCAAACTACAAGTGGAGTTAAGAATATTACATATTCCAAGTGGACAGTAACAAAAGAAATCAAATTAGTTGCGATAATTCAGCATGGCAATTTTTATGATAAGAGTTCATATACCAGAAAACTTATGAATGATTATACAAAGTTTCTTAACGAGAACATTGCAATTAAAGACGACACCGAGGCATTTATGAGTTTTATGTCTGGAGAGTTTGCTAAGGAGGTTGAAAGCGAACAAGATTATAATTACTTAATATCAGCTTCATTTACCGAAGAAATTGTTAAAAGGGGTTATGATGGAGTATTATACCCTAGTGTTAGAATGGGGGGAACGGGTTTTAATGTATCTCTAACTCCAAAAGTTGCAGATATGAAGTTACAACTAAACAATGTTGTTGAGTGTAAAGCATATAAGTCGAAAGACCAAACTGTATTGGATAATAATTTTGAAGCTAGTCTATATCCTAATCAAACTCATTATGAACTAAAAAAGGTTGAAGAGCCATATTTTTCTGGTGAATTAGTATGTTTAAAACAATTGGGATTAGAATCAGTTGAACAATTATGAAAGCAAAACAAAAGACTTCACTGATACTAAGATTCTTTAGTATTTTGTATAAATATCAATATATCAATTACTTATAAGATATTGAAGTGTATCCTTTTTTTTATATTCAATATCACAGACAGTGTAAACTGGTTTACTTTCCTCTATGAATAAAGTAAACTTTTAAACAGAAGAAATTCAGGTAGTTAAAAGAGTGGGTTTACATGGTTTACAAAGTTTACACGTTTTTTTGTGATTAGATGAATGTTATCCCTGAGCATAACTAAATAATGAATGTTCAATACCAAAACAAAGTGCCAATGTCGTATTTACATTGATTTATTATTATTTAGTGACATATTTTTATAATTTTGACATTAGTTGACAATTCAATATTCGACATTTGTCAGAATATGACAAAAACTTAATTATCGAATCATGTCAGAAGAATATAAAAATCAATTGTTTAGATTAGCAACAGTATTGTACGCTGACAATAACTATGAAGTAAAAACCAAAACAATTCATCGAAAGATAATTGAATCGGTTTTGCTTGAATTAAAAAACACGGAATGTTCAATACATCAAATAATTGACTATATACAAGATAATTATAGAATTACTTTTGACGAAGAAGCAATTGTTGAAATAGTAAACAACGATAAAGAGGAACGATTCCTGACGAATTACCACAACCAAGTTCTCTATATTGCCCTATCTGAAAAGCGGAGACAAACATTAAATTCAAAAATTGACAATAAAACTATTGATTTCTTTATTGATGAATTTCAAAAGGAATTTAACAATCTACTGGGCAGTACAAATGCCAAAGGGCTATTGCATAAGTTTTTGTATGATGTATTCAGCACCAATACCAGCAGTTTTCAAAAACTAGTTAATAATAAACAAGACTTATCATGCCTGATAAATATTGAATCATCAAGTTATTCTGAAAAAGAAAAGGAGATAATCAATAACTTCTTACATTGGGATAATGCAGATAAAAACAAAGCTATTTTTGATATTTCAAGCTACGCTCTTGAGTACTGTATGCTAACCAATAAAAACAATGGCTCATCAATTCATTTAGAAAACCTTAGAAATAAAAGCTTCTATTTAGATACCAATATCATTTATAGGTCGTTGGGAATTAACGGAGAAGACAGACAAAAACGGTCAAAGACTTTTTTGCGAAAATTCAACGAATCAGGAGAAAAATTAATCATATCTAAATCAACAGACTATGAGTTCAAAGAAGGTATCAAAGGGCATGTTGATAGGATAAGAAGATATAATGCCCCAAGAATAAGTTCAAAGGTATATCAGGAGGTTAATGTTCAAAAGGATATATACAACTTTTATCATAAGTGGCGTTTAGGGAAAGCTAATGCAAGCCTGGATAGATTTTTAGCAGAAATACTTAGTCTTTATGATTGTTTTAAGGCTGACTTTAAAATTGAATCTGAAATTACTAGACCTTTTGATTCTGATGAAAGTAAAACAAAAGAGTTGTTAAATGAATATACTTCTAATATTTCTTCCTTTAAGGCTAGTGCAGGGCATGAAGTAACAGGAAGTGCTTTAATTGACGCTGAAAACATCTTATGGGTTGAAAGCAAAAGAGGAACCAAAAATCAAAGTATTTTTGACACAAAATATTTCTTTATCTCTACAGACCAAGGATTAAGACGATGGGATTATCAAAGGGCTGACCAAACACCAACTGTTCTTCTGCCAAGCCAATGGATGAGTATATTGCTTCGTTATCTGAATCGAACAGATGACGATTTTAAGAGCTTTGTGAATTTTCTCAACTTAAAAAACAATGAAGTACTTATAACTAGTGAAAAGCTTCATATTGTTTTGGCCGGTATTAGTGAGATGACATCGGATATCGTTCAACAACGTTATCTTTTAAATAATTTAATTGAAAGTAAATTTAATGGGGTTGTTGATAGACGAAATACTCATGACGAAATTTTCGATAATGCTAAAGCTTATGCTAAGAGTGAACTTGAGAAGCAAGTCCAAGAGTTACAACAAGAAAACAAGAAGCTCAGCGATAAACAAGGACAGTTTGATTCTGAATTAGAAAAACAAAGGGTCGCTGTTAATACAGAAATTGAGCAGTTGAGAAATGATAAAAGTGGGGCTAACAAACAACTTTTGGATAGAGAAACTGAAAATAAACAATTGAAGGATAAACTAATTGCCAAAGATTCAAGAGAGGAGTTTAAAAAGTGGCAACGGACAGCTATCTTTTGGAGCGTAGCTGCAATTGTTATCATTCTTTATTTAATATTAAACTTTACATTTAGTGATTGGACTTATAATTATCCTCATAAACTATGTGTTTGGAAAGATACTTTGCAAGATGCTTTTCAAAAAAAGGTTGTTGTTACCCTTATGTACTCTCCATTAATAGGATTATGGCTAATTGTTAAAAATCAAATCTGGAATCGTTTACTATGTGCTGAATCAAAGAATGAGCAAAAGAAGAAAATAAATAAAGAAGTTAAAGAGAGATATTAATTACCAGTGATATACCCAGAACATGCAACAAAACAACTTCATACAAACTCAGAGACAAAACCAGATAAATTGGCGTAAAAGCAATATATCTACTCCAGAATGGGGTTACCAAAATGGTGGAAAATATGAGCATATCATTCCAAAGGATAAGTGGACTGAAACCGTTTTCCATCCAATTAGAGACGAGTTAACAACTTATCTGGAAGAAAAAAACGTAAAAGAACATACAGGAGTCCATAATTTGATGAGTTCTTGGATATTGAGTGCTAACCTTTACTTCCCTATTCGTAGCTCAGAGGTTTTTAAACGTTTAATGCTGCAATTTTTACAACAAAAAGTTTCTCAGGAAATAACGGAGCTTGTAGATGTTCAGCTTGAGTTTGCTTTTGAAGTTGGAGACAATTTACATCCTTCACTACTCCTGGGAGAAATGGATGGTAGCAGAGGTTCCGGTCAAACTTCCCCAGATGTTGCTTTTCTGGTTAAAACAAAAAAAGGAAATGGAATAGTTTTAACGGAATGTAAATATTCAGAACACAGCTTTTACGCTTGTTCTGCAAGAAGTGTAAAAGGAAGAGAAGAAAAACCGGATAATCCAAACCCCAAAAGATGTTTAGAAGCTTTAACAGAAGATGGCTACAAGAGCATTTGTCATCAAACAGTTTGGGGAAGAAAATATTGGGATAATCTTGAATTATCAGAGACTGCTGCTTCAAAAATTAAACGCTGTCCGGCAGCCACAGGAGGCTATCAATTATTCCGTCAGCAATCATTAGCAGAAGGTATCGCACGAAGCGGAAAATACGATTTGGTAGCATCCACCGTTGCTTTTGATGGTAGAAATAACGATTTAATTACTTGCCTTAAAACAACAGGTATCAATGATTTTCAAAATGGATGGGCTGAGCTATGGAAGGGAAAAGCCTTATTTAAAACATGGCATCATCAGGATTGGGTAGTTTTTGTAAAAGAGAGAAAAATGGACGGTAGCTGTAACGATTGGCTTAATTATATGAATAAAAGATATGGTTACTAAGTGCTGGAAAACATACACAAAGGCAACTTATTAATTAGTTGAAATTATTGACATCACACTTGCTAAAAAAACATTATAAACCATGCATAATAATTCGAACATCTTAGAACAGTTTTTAAAAGAATGGCCGATAAAAAGACTTAAAGAAATGACCATTGAGGATTATACAAACCTCGAAAAAGATTCTTTTTGTTATTGGTTAGAAGCTAAAACAAACGATTTGGGTAGTATTTGGGGTGGCTCTTCTTATAAGTTCGGGATTTATAAGAAACAAAACTCAAAAATGGATAGACGAAACGGTTATTCCTCAGATGGAGATTATGCTTGGGTAAGTAAACATGGTAATCGAAGAGAGACCGCATTTAAAACAGTTAAGGAGTTGATTGTAAAAATTGCAGAATGTGCAGGCAAAGGCGAATTTAGGAAGATTGATGCAATTGATATAGGAGATGCATATAAATGGAAGATTGCGTTTTTATACTCTAATGAAAAACTGCTGCCTATCTACAAGAAGGAAGCATTAGAAATAGCTGCTGAGTCATTAGAGCTAAATAGAAACCTATCCATGGGAGAATTGCAGATACAGTTGATGTCGAAAAAGGCGGATGGAGAATCTCTTTATGATTTTTCCAATAAACTCTGGGAAATGTACATGGCTGATAAGGAAATAGAGAATGATAGCAATGCTGTTATTAAAGGAACTGGAAGAAATATCAGATACTGGATGTATGCCCCTGGTGAGCAAGCAAAGATGTGGGATGAATTCTGTGAAAAAGGGATAATGGGACTTGGTTGGCCAGACCTAGGTGATATTAGGAATTATAAGTCAAAGGATGAAGTTGTCAAGAAACTTCAAGAATTGGAAAATACAAAAAGCTCTAAAAAGAATGATGCAACAGCCAATTACGATTTTGCAAACAGCATTTCAGTTAGAGACATTGTTATTGCAAAAAAAGGACGAAAAGAATATTTAGGTTATGGCATAGTATTATCAGATTATGACTATGATGATACACAGGAGCATTATAAGTCATTCAGAAAAGTACAATGGGTGAAAAAAGGAGTTTGGATTGAAGAGAAAGCAGATATTGTACTTAAAACATTAACAGATATTACTCCCTACCCTGATTATATAGACAAACTAAAAAAGCTAATTGGAATTGAAGATTCAGAGAACATGAACAATCATCAATTAAACTCAATATTATATGGTCCTCCGGGAACAGGAAAAACATACAATACAATAAACAAAGCACTGGAGCTTTGCGGTGAAAATCTGGAAGGACTAAATAGGACAGAAATCAAACAGCTCTTTGAGCAAAGGGTTGATGAAAAAAGGATTGTTTTTACAACCTTCCATCAAAGCATGACCTATGAGGATTTTGTTGAAGGTATAAAGCCAGTAGAACCGGAGAAAGAAGGAGACCCAGTTATTTATCGTGTTGAAGAAGGGGTTTTCAGACAATTATGTATTGAAGCATCTTTTTCGTTAGCAAAGGAAGAAGAATCTACAGCTACAGAAACCGTTCTTGATTTTTCATTAGCCTTTGACAATTTCGTTCAAGAAATTGAAGAAAAACTAGCGTCTGAAGAACAGGTAGAGTTGACTACAAAAAACGGAGGAAAAGTTGTTGTAGATGGTATTTCACAGCAAGGAAACATCATCATTAAACATCCCGGAAAAGATAATACATATCCAGTTTCAAAGCAGAGACTTTCAAAGCTTCATACTGCATTTCCTGAACTTGCCTCAGTAAACAATATTGACCAACAGTTCAGGTCAATTATCGGAGGCAGTAACTCAACTGCCAATTGGTCTGTGCTTAACGCAATTAGGAATAATAATTCTATGCCAACCGAAACAAAAAAGTCTGTTCGTAAATATACTTGGGAGGAAAAAAAGGAAGTTGTACAATCTCTCAAAAAAGAAGATTACAAAGGAAAGAAAGGAGAACCATATGTACTTATAATTGATGAAATCAACCGTGGAAATGTTTCTCAGATATTTGGTGAACTGATTACATTGATTGAGGATGATAAGCGTTTGGGTAACCCAGAAGCAATCCAGGTACAACTCCCATATAGCAAAGAGTGGTTTGGTGTACCTCCCAATGTTCATATTATAGGAACTATGAACACAGCCGACAGAAGTGTTGAAGCACTCGATACTGCTTTACGGCGAAGGTTCAGTTTTACTGAAATGCCTCCAGAATCAGATTTATTAGACCCAAAGAGTATGATACTTTCACTTTGGAATAGTGATGATTTCTTAACTGCCGATTGGGATGATGAAGCATACAGAAAGAAAGCAGATGATTTGTATAAGTTACTGGGCATCAAAAGTGACTTTGAAAATAAGACTGATGGTGATAATATCGAATCTCGTTTTTGGAAAAAAGAACACCTACAAGAATTAGAAAGTAATGATTTCAAAGGCTTCAACTTACAAACAATTTTAGATACGATTAACCGAAGAATCGAAAAGCTCATTGATAAAGACCATATGATTGGTCATAGCTACTTTCTTACCGTAAATAACATAGAAGACCTGAAGGCGGCATTTCAAAATAAAATTATCCCTTTACTACAGGAATATTTCTTTGGGGATTATGGAAAAATAGGATTGGTAATTGGTTCTGACTTTTTTGACATTATTGATAACCAAATCGAAGAAGACTTCTTTGCTCCATTTGAGGATTATGATGTAAGCCCTCTAGTAGAGAGAAAGGTTTATCATTTAAAGAATGTTCTAAACATGAATGATGAAGAGTTTACAAATGCCATTGATAACCTTTTAGGAAAGAAGAAATAATTGAAAACGAGAACGAAAAATATTACTGTTTTTGAACACGAAAGTATTCGCATTGACCGGGGTGAACAAAAAATATCATCGTACCAACTAGAGGCTTTACAACAGTTTTATGGTGAGAGTGGAGTTCCTTATTTCTCCCTTATACACAATGGTGTAAGGTTCAATGAATTTGTTGGTGTATTACAGGTTGGTAAAACAATCATTGAAGTTCTACCCAAAGCTGACAAAAACGGAGATAAAGAAACTTGGAGGGAAGTGCTTATTTCAATGCTACATGCAGTTGGTGTTTTTGATATTCATGCGCCAAGTAGTAGCGATTTAAGATTAAAGTCAAATTCTATACTCGACCTTTATTTTGAGTTGTATATAAAGGAGCTTGAATATTTGTTACATCGAGGCTTGGTTAAAAAGTACCGAAAGGATGAAGGTAACAGAACAGCACTCAAGGGAAGTATTCAATTTGCTAAGCACTTAAGACAGAACCTTGTTCATCAAGAACGATTCTATGTTAAGTATTCAACTTACGACAAAGAGCATAATATTCATGCCATTTTGTACAAAGCATTAAAGCTATTGAACCATATTAATACAAATGAAAAGCTAAATAGCAGGTTGGGTGCATTAATGTTGGACTTTCCTGAATTGTATGATATTAATGTATCAGATGCCCTATTTGAGAAAATCGTTTACAATAGAAAGACAGAACCATATAAAAATGCCATAGAAATAGCAAGGTTAATACTTCTAAACTATCATCCCGATGTTAGTAGTGGGAATAATAGTGTTTTGGCATTGATGTTTGATATGAATGTTTTATGGGAACAATTTGTATATATCAGCCTTAGAAAGCATAAAGAAGAGTCTACTTCAATAGCTGCTCAAAATATCAGGTACTTTTGGAAGCCTAACAGTGGTTATAATTCAAAGATGAAGCCCGATATTGTTTTGAATAAAGGGAAAGACAATTGTGTTGTATTAGATACCAAATGGAAGAACCTAAATGGCTATAACCCTTCTCCTGAAGATTTAAGGCAGATGTTTGTTTACATGAAATACTATCGAGCTAAAAAAGTAGCATTAGTTTATCCTGGTTCTGTAAACAAAAATCAATCTGGATATTACTATGACCACAGCAGTTCTGATTCTAAAGAATTAAGCAACGAAGAATGTAGTGTAATATCAATAGTAGTAGAAAAAAATATTAAGCAATGGCAAAAAGCTATAAATGATAACATTAAAGATTGGTGTAAAACGGAAGAAATAAAGTAATTATGGCGGACCAGGCGAAGTTTAAAAAGATGTTAGAGATTTTGCTTATGCTTGATTGTAAGTATGGCAGAACTATTCAGGAAATATCTGAACGTTTTGATGTTTCCCAAAGAACTGTTTATCGTTACTTCGATACATTTAAGCAAGTTGGTTTTGTGATTGAAAATAACAATGGCTATTTCAGGATAGGTAAAGAAGAATCCACCACCCAAGATATTAGTCAGTTGCTTCACTTTACTGAAGAAGAAGCTTTTATTTTGAGTAAAGCCATCCATTCAATTGAAGACGGTTCTGAATTAAAAGATAAACTTGCCAAAAAACTTTATAGCCTCTACGATTTTGATAGAGTTATACATGCCATTTCTAAAAAGGAAGAAACCGATAATGTTTTTAACCTGATACAAGCAATAAAGCAACAAAAACAGGTTATTTTAAAAGAGTATAAATCCGGGCACGGTAAAAACATCCGAGACAGGCTGGTTGAACCCATAGATTTTACGGTGAATTATATGGGTGTTTGGTGCTACGATACGGAAGACCAAAGCAATAAAACCTTCAAAACAGCTAGAATAAAAGAAGTGATTATAACCGATGTGAGTTGGAAGCACAAACCTAAACACCATAAGGGTATTATAGATATTTTTAGGATGCAAAGCTATGAGCCGATTGCAATCCGGTTAAAACTGTCCATGCTAGCAAATAACCTATTGATTGAGGAATTTCCATTAAGTGAGAAATATATTGAGAAACTTGAAGACGATAAATATCTGCTTACTACCGATGTGGGTAATTTTTTAGGCGTGGGCAGATTTGTCTTGGGACTTCCTGATGAAATAGAGGTGATTTACCCACAAGCCTTTAAGGATTATTTGAATGGTAAAATGAAAGAGAATCAATTTTAAACCTTGTTACATTCAACATCAGAACAAATGGATAACAATGACCTTTATACAGATACAGTAAGCGAAATTAAAAAGAGCTATAAAGAGCTGGGCTATTCATTAGGTTGGAGTTTTCTGGGATGTTCCAAAAACAATATTCAAGAAAATAGTTCAATAGGGCTCATTACCTTAAATCCGGGCGGTAATATCTACTCCGAACCTTTGGCTAGTTTTGAAAATGGAAACATATACAGCCATGAAGATTGGAACGGTAAAGGCGAAGGTCAAGAACCGTTGCAGCTTCAAATACAACACCTTTTCTCACAGCTCTTACCTCATTTAAACAATTATAAAGATGCAACTTTGTTAATGAATCAATCATTAATAGGTTATTTTATTCCATTTAGGTCTCCTACATATAAAGACTTAAGCAATCAACAAGAAGCTATACGTATTTCTAAAACTATCTGGAGCAACATCATATCAAAAAGCAATTTATCTAGGCTGATATGTATTGATAGAATAACATTCAACGCATTAGATGATATTTTGAGAAATGTTAATGGCTTTCATCTGGTTGCATCTAGCAATATGAAAACCGGATGGGGAAAAATTACTGCATCGGTGAATCATTATAAGAGCAACACTTCGCAGATTTCACTTACACGATTACCACATCTATCCCGGTATAAAATTTTTAATCGGGCTGAATCCCAAAGCGCAGTAGAAAATATCATAAAAGAATCAACCAGGTATTAACAACGCAAAAACTTAACTCAATGGGACATGATGTAAGCACCATAGGAAATCATAAACTTGATATTTCAAGTATTGAATCGTTAGCTAAAGACCTTTCGAAACGCTTAAAAGCTAATATTGATTATGGGTATTACCATCAATTCTGGATTGATATTGATGGCAACGAGTTTGAACCGTCCTATGAAAATATAATTTTGGGTAGAATCCAACACCCGGATGCCAAGCAGACAATCTGGTTAAGTGATGAACTTTACCAGGTACATCAAATCATTAAAAAGCATGGAGATGATTATATAAAGCTCCCATGTTTTTCTAAAAGCAACTCATTAGAATCTGAATTTAAATATGCACTGAATGGGGTTAGTTATGAATTAAGGGATATCCCAAACGAAATTGACTATGGAACTATAGGCAATGATACTTTTCATAACCATCATAGTAGCTATTGTAGTCGGTGGTGGTACTTCTGCCGAAATTTTATGGAACCGGATGGGCATATGGAAGGTAGCTTAGAATATCTCAATGAATACAGGAAAGAAATACTGGAGCTTCATACTTTAATTGGAGGAACAGCTGTTGTACACCTCGATGACCAGGGAAAAACAGAATATCTTACATACGGAGAGCAAACATGGCAAGAGATTTTAAATGAATTAAACGCTGATTTTAAAGACTCCACAGTACATATATCAGACTTTATGAAGCACCAAAAGTTGCTGCCTAAAAACAAGTATCCATTAGCTTTTTATGATGATTTTGCCGATTTGATTCCATAATAAAAAAAGCAGCAAGTATAAACTTGTTTTTCAATTCATGTAAGTTATTGAATATTAATAATTATTGAATCTTCAAGCAAAAGCAATATCTTTAGCGCTTTTCATTAAGGATTTTAAATCACAAAATATATGTCAGAAGACCAGAAGAAACAACTCGAAGCCCAGCTTTGGGGGATTGCAAATTTGTTACGAGGAAAGATTAGCGCAGACGATTACCGGGATTACATTCTCGGTTTTATTTTTTATAAATACCTAAGCGAAAAGCAATACTTATATGCCAATGAGTTGCTTGAAGGAGAAGATGTAACGGATTATATAAAAGTAACGGATTCTGAAACTTTAGAAGCCATTAAAGAAGAATCGCTTTTGAAATTGGGATATTTTTTACAGCCCAAAGAGTTGTTTTCGGAACTGGCAAAAAAAGGGAATGCAGATACCGAAAGTGAAAGCAATTACATTATAGAAGACCTACAGGCCGTAATGAACCACATTGAGCAAAGCACAATGGGAACAGAATCTGAAGATGATTTTACGGCTTTATTTGAAGATTTGGATTTAACTTCAACCAAAATTGGCAGAACGGTTGGCGCAAGAAATGAAATCATTGTAAAAATTCTTAATCATCTTGATAGCATTGATTTTAAACTTCATGATGTTGATTCTGATGTATTAGGTGATGCTTACGAATACCTGATTGCGAAATTTGCTGCCGGAGCAGGGAAATCAGCGGGCGAGTTTTACACGCCTCAGCAAGTTTCTAAAATATTGGCAAAAGTTGTAACCTCCGGTAAAAAGAAACTTAAATCGGTGTACGACCCTACTTGTGGTTCAGGTTCTTTGCTGTTGCGTGTTGCCAAAGAAGTTGATGTTGTTGATGAATATTATGGACAGGAGCTAAATCGTACTACTTATAACCTTGCTCGTATGAACATGATTCTGCACGATGTTCATTATCGCAATTTTGATATTCGCCAGGAAGATACTTTAGAAAATCCGCAACATATTGACCATCGCTTTGAGGCTGTAGTGGCTAATCCTCCATTCTCGGCACATTGGAAGAGTGATTCCAATCCGCTGAACAGTACAGATGAACGTTTTAGCCAATACGGAAAACTGGCTCCGAAAACTAAAGCTGATTATGCTTTTGTTACACACATGATACACCAACTGGCCGATAACGGAACAATGGCCACCGTATTACCGCATGGTGTTTTATTTAGGGGTGCTGCCGAAGGTGTTATTCGTAGGTATTTAATTGAGGACAGAAACTATTTGGATGCCGTAATTGGACTACCAGCCAATATTTTCTACGGAACATCAATACCTACATGTATTTTGGTTTTTAAGAAGTGTCGTGAGGTTGACGACAATGTGGTTTTTATTGATGCGAGTGGTGACGACCACTTTATTAAAGTTGGTAACCAAAACGAACTAAGAGATAGTGATGTAGAGGAAATTATTGAGACTTACCGCAACAGGGAAGCAAAAGACAAGTACTCTTACCTTGCTTCTTTAGAAGAAATTGCAGAAAATGATTATAACCTGAATATCCCTCGTTATGTAGATACTTTTGAAGAAGAAGAACCTGTGGATATAGATGCTGTAATGCAAGAAATAAAAACGCTGGAAGCCAAACGCTCAGAACTGGACGTTGAAATCAACGGCTATTTTCAGGAATTGGGATTGAGTTTTTTTTAGCCTAACTGAATCCTTAATGTTGTTTAACAAAGAATGAAAATAGTTGAAATGAAAGAAAATAGAAAAGATACAACCAATGTCCCAAATTTGAGATTCCCCGAGTTTGATGGGGAGTGGGAAGAGAAAAAGTTGGCACAAATCACAAGTAAAATAGGTAGTGGTAAAACACCTAAAGGCGGTGAAGAAGTATATACAAACGAAGGTATTCCGTTTATTAGAAGTCAAAATGTAATTAATGATTCACTCATTTTAGATTCAACACATATCCCTCAAGATGTTCATGAATCGATGAAAGGAAGTAAAGTATTGCCTAATGATATATTGTTGAATATTACAGGAGGTTCTATTGGTCGTTCTTGTGTTGTACCAGAAGGTTTTAATGAGGGAAATGTAAATCAACATGTATCAATAATCAGGCTCAAAAACGATAATCCTAGATTTTTGCAACCAATATTAAGTTCTTGGCGAGGTCAGAAGTTGGTTTTCCAAGGCATGACAGGTAGTGGCCGAGAA
This sequence comes from uncultured Saccharicrinis sp., assembly GCA_963677245.1. Taxonomy (GTDB): domain Bacteria; phylum Bacteroidota; class Bacteroidia; order Bacteroidales; family Marinilabiliaceae; genus Saccharicrinis. Next base: position 5,269,603 of record OY781921.1, on the reverse strand, counting down.
GGTTTAAATTTTGAGAGTATTAAGGGGTTCAAAATTCATTTCCCTTCCGTTGCAGAACAAAATAAAATTGCCTCATTATTAACCGTTTTAGATGAACGCATCCAAACCCAAAACAAAATAATTGAGCATCAAGAATCCTTAATGAAAGGCTTGATGCAACAGATTTTTTCTCAACAATTACGTTTAAAGGATAGTAATGGAAATGATTTTCCGGATTGGGAGGTTAAAAAAATAAAAGATATATGCGAAAAAGGAGCATCTAACATTTCCGCAAATACCTTAGGATCAAACTCTGGAGAATATAAAATTTATGGAGCTACAGGCTATTTACAGAACGTCGATTTTTATCAAGAAGAAGAAGCGTACATCTCAATTGTTAAAGATGGTGCAGGAGCTGGACGAACATTGATATGTGAGGCAAAATCATCCGTATTAGGCACACTCGACAAAATAAAACCGAAAAACAATAATAATTTGTACTTTCTATATCTACGTCTCAAAACGATAAATTTTGAAAAATATATAACTGGCAGTACGATACCGCATATCTACTTTAGAGATTACGGTAATGAAAAAATAAAACAACCCTGCATTGAGGAACAAACTACGATAGCCAACTTTATTTCATCTCTTGATGAAAAGCTTGAGAAAGAAAAGCAGATTTTTGCACAATACAAGCAGCAGAAAAAACACCTATTACAAAACCTGTTCGTTTAAACGAACAGGTTTTGTAGTAAATATTGTTTTTGTATTTTGAGTTTATCCAAGTACTCAAGCTCGAGTTCAACTTTTCTATCAACAGAAGAGAGAATTGAAGCAATTTTTTTCTGCTCTAGTAATGAAGGGAATTTAATTTTAATATTGGACATCACTCCATTCATTAACTTAGGGTTACCCACGTATGAAACATACCTTTTAGTTACTGAATTCAGTAATGCAGCTATACAAGGATTTGCATACCCTTTTTTACAAATAAGCACACCCGATACGTTAGTACAATAAAATTTCCCTTTTCTATATTTTACATCTCCTGCATTAGCGCCATCCGTAGTCCATGTTATTGCATCTTCATATAAATAATCACAGTAATAACCTGTTAATCCATTATTCTTTGTCTGTGAGGAATAAACAGGATACATATATTCAGCATCTGGTTCTGGGGTCATTTTATTAACAGCCAAAACATAACCTCTAGTTACTTCAAATACATCGCCAATCTTTTTTTCTTTCCAATCAGGAAAGTTATTGCCTTGCTCATCTTTAAATCGGTATTCCTGCTTAAATATTTTTTGCATCATACCCATTTTGAGCAATTTATATTCCTCAATTATTTTGTTTTGGGTTTGAATCCTTGCTTCGATTTTAGTGAGTATTGAAGCTATTTTATTCTGCTCAGCAATAATAGTTGTATTGATTTTTACAGAACTTAACGTTTCTTGACCGACATTATACCGAGTACTGCCTCCACTTTTTGAAGTAATCTCTTTTCTTGCAGAAGCTGTTTTTAAAAGATAATTAAGAAAGACAGGATTGTAATCTGCCTTTTTCTTACCACGTATAACAAAACCACCAAAAGTTGCTGGAGTTTCTTCATCAATATAGACATTTGCCTGACCTACTTCCTCTCTAGTTTCTGAGCTTCTTTGAAATAATATATCTCCGTATTCAACAATATTCTTTATGAAGTCAGCTTCTTTTACATTTACAGAACCGATGATACTATCGTGCTTTATGAAATCATTATTGATAATATCAAGAACATTAATAAACTTATAACCACTACCATAATCATCTTTTGAAGCATTTAATCCATTTTTAAAGGACATCAATTCAGATAGGCATTTTGCTACCCACTCCCCATCAAACTCCGGGAATCTCAAATTTGGGACATTAAGGAGTTTGGGATGTAAAACGCTCTTTTACCTTCCTTTGAGCTTTTTAATTTTAAAAAGTAAAAATGATTATACAGACAAAAATTTCGGCAATCAGCCAACTGTGGCTAAACGACAAAAAACAGTACGTAAAAAAATCAACTATTTCGGCTTATATGTTATTAGTTGAAAATCATCTATTACCTGCCTTTGGTAATAACTATGAAATAAACGAGGAGGAAGTGCAAGCCTTTGTTTTTAAGAAATTGGAAGAAGGATTAGGTCAGAAATCAATTATGGATATACTAATTGTTTTTAAAATGATTCTCAAGTATGGAGCTAAACACAAGCTATTAAACTACGAACCTTTTGAAATCCGTTTCCCCACCGAACAAAAATGTGAGCAACTAGAGGTTCTAAGTCGTACTGACCAGAAAAAGATTATGGACTATATCCAGGAACACTTTACTTTTCGGAATCTGGGTGTTTACCTATGCCTTTGCACAGGAATGCGTATTGGTGAAGTTTGTGCGCTCACTTGGGAAGATGTAAATACCGACACTGGATTAATCAGTGTAAATAAAACGATACAGCGTATTTATACCGTTGAAAACGGTAGTGGCAAAACGGAGTTAGTTATTGATACTCCTAAAACAAAAAACTCGGTGCGTGAAATACCCATGTGCCGTGAATTGTTACAGATGATAAAGTCGGTAAAAAAGATAGTCAACAATTCGTTTTACGTACTGACTAACGAAGCAAAACCTACAGAACCACGAACCTATCGTAATTATTATAAAAACTTTATGGATGACCTTGGTATACCACACCTGAAATTTCATGGATTACGCCATAGCTTTGCTACACGCTGCATTGAAAGTAATTGCGATTACAAAACAGTAAGCGTACTACTGGGACATTCAAATATAAGCACAACCTTAAATTTGTATGTCCACCCCAATACAGAACAAAAGAAAAAAGCGATAAATCAAATGTTTAAGTCGTTGAATTAGCCAGGGTAACATCTTGCTTTTAACAAAAAAGTAAAAGATATACTTGTTTGTAGCTAGTTATAGCTATTTTTGGGAGTGCTTGTAAATAAGGTGCTAAAAAACGCATAGCTTCATGGCTTGCGTTTTTAGATTTTCTTCCTCCGAACGGTAGGATGAAATCGGTGCAAATGTAAATCAGCATTAGTTTTTTAACAAGTTTAAATTAATCTAAAAGAAAACTTATTAACTATATGACCACTCAGCCAGAACAAGTTTTAGAAAATAACCTGGTAGTACAGTTACAAAATTTAGGATATAAAAAGGTTACTATTAATGATGAAGATGATTTACTGGCCAACCTAAAATCACAGCTTGAAGTTCATAATAAAGTTTCGTTATCCGACCAGGATTTCAAGCAGATTCTTAACTTCATCAACAAAGGAAATATATTTGAACGGGCAAAGATTCTTAGAGACCGTGTCCCCTACACCAATGATAAAGGTGAGCATAAAACAATAGAGCTTATCAATCAGATACATTGGTGCCAGAACCAATTTCAGGTTACACAACAGGTAACCATGGAAGGCACATATAAAAACAGGTACGATGTTACAATCTTGATTAATGGCTTGCCTTTGGTTCAGATAGAATTAAAAAGAAGAGGATTAGAGCTTAAGGAAGCGTTTAATCAAACCAATCGTTACGAAAGACATTCTTATTGGGCTGGCCATGGTTTGTTTCAATTCATCCAGATTTTTGTAATCAGCAACGGGGTTAACACTAAATACTATGCTAACAGTCCGGTTAAAGCTCGGTCGTTTAAACAAACTTTTTATTGGAGCGATATAGATAATAAGTTGATTACCCAACTGGTTGATTTTACCAATGTATTTTTAGAACCATGTCATATCTCAAAGATGATTACAAAATACATTGTAATACATGAGTCAGACAAGATTCTAATGGTGCTGCGTCCATATCAGTTTTATGCGGTAGAAGCTATTGTTGAGCGTGTTGAAACCACAAGACAATTCGGGTACATATGGCACACCACAGGTTCGGGTAAAACGCTTACTTCGTTTAAAACGGCACAGATACTAACCAATTACCCCAAAGTACATAAAGTCGTTTTTGTGGTTGACCGTAAAGACCTTGATTACCAAACCACCAAAGAGTTTAATGCTTTTAGTAAAGGTAGTATTGATGGCACAAACAATACCAACACCTTGGTTAAACAAATGACTGGTGATAATAAATTGATTGTTACCACCATTCAAAAGTTGAATACTGCCATTAGTAAGAAAAGGTATTTGTCTCAAATGGAAACGCAAAGCGATAAGCGGATTGTTTTTATTTTCGATGAATGTCATCGTTCTCAGTTTGGAAAAACGCACGATGACATTAAGAGTTTCTTTACTAAGTGTCAGATGTTTGGTTTTACCGGCACTCCTATTTTTGAAAAAAATGCCGGAACTAACCAATTTGGAAAGCGTACAACAAAAATGTTGTTCGATAAAAAGCTTCATCAATATGTAATTACTGATGCAATTAGGGATGAGAACGTACTAAAGTTCTCGGTAGAATACATCAGTACTTTTAAAAAGAAAGACAATATATTAGATATTGAGGTGGAAGCTATTGATGAAGCTGAGGTAATGAATGCTCCAGAACGCCTGAATAATATTGTTGATTACATTATTACCAATCACCAAAGGAAAACACACAGTAAAGAGTTTACAAGCATATTTGCAGTATCGAGTATCGACCCAAAAACTGGCTTTACTCCTGTGGTTGAGTATTATAAGTTATTTCAGAAGAAAAAAGAACAAGGGCTTCACAACTTAAAGGTTGCCACTATATTCTCGTATCAGGCAAATGAAGATGATAAGGATGCAGTGGGTAACTTTATTGATGAAGAGTTCGCTTTTGAATCAGACCAAGCAATGAACATAGCTGCTGAACCTCAAGCACTATATAACACAGAGCATTCAAGGGACTACCTTGAAGAATTTATTGGAAACTATAACAAGGAGTTCGGAACAAATTACACGACAAAAGACAGTAAAAGCTATTATAATTATTATAACGATGTTGCTAAGCGTGTTAAACACAAGCAAATTGATATTCTGTTAGTCGTAAATATGTTTCTGACAGGCTTCGATAGTAAAACCTTAAATACACTGTATGTAGATAAGAACTTGAAGTATCACGGCTTGATTCAGGCTTATTCAAGAACTAACCGCATATTAAATGAGCTTAAATCACAAGGTAACATTGTTTGTTTCCGGAATCTAAAAAATGCTACTGATGATGCTATTTCATTATTCTCAAATGTAAATGCTAAAGATGAAATTATAATGCAACCATACGAAGAGTATGTTGCCAAGTTTAATCAAGCTTTTGAAGAATTATTAAAAATAGCTCCGACTGTTGATAGCGTAAATGATTTAACGGATGAAGAGCAAGAACTTGAATTTATAAAAGCATTTAGGGAGCTGATGCGTTTAAAAAATGTTCTGGCAACATTTACCGAGTTTTCGTTTGATGATTTATCAATGGAAGAACAGGGCTTTGAAGATTATAAAAGCAAATACCTTGACCTGTACGATAAAGCAAAATCGGCACATCAAAAAGAAAAGGTTTCAATTTTAGGTGATGTCGATTTTGAATTAGAATTAATTCACCGTGACGAAATAAATGTAGCCTATATTTTGAAGCTACTGGCCAAACTAAAAGATTCAACTGAAGAAGAACAAGAAAAACAGAAAAAAGCCATCCTTGATTTAATGACAGGAGATGCTCGTATGCGTAGTAAGCGTGAACTGATTGAGCGATTTATTCAGGAGAACCTACCATCAATTAAGGATTCTGATGATATTCCTGAAGAATTTGAGAGCTATTGGAGCAAGGAAAGGATAGTTGCCATAGAAAAGCTAAGTACAGAAGAGAATCTTGATGCCGATATGCTACAAGAGGTTATTGGGAACTATATGTTTACAGAGAAAAAGCCCCTACGAGATGATATCATTGGAATGATGAAAAAGAAACCGTCACTTAAAGAAAGGAAAACAGTATCAGAAAGAATCATAGACAAGATTATTGACTTTGTTGATACATTTATTAGTGGAATAGCACGGAGTTAAAGACATTAGGACAACATATTAACTAAATTCAAGAAGATAATTTCACAAATTTATTCAATATGTGTGAAATTTTAAGACACAACACCCTGCGCTATAGCACTGATTACAAAAGCTCAAAAGATATTTTTTGAAACATAAAGGTTGTTTGTGGTTTAGTAATCGATATTTCAAATTCCAATAAAGCATTACAATTGTGTTCTTGTCGCAAATATTTACTAAATTTGCGACAAGATAACGCTCTATGTACATTGGAATCAATTGAAATACATATAATTGAAAAAATAAAAAAAGCGAGAGGGGGCTCGGTGTTTTTTTTAGATGATTTTTTACGATTTGGTTCGTCTAAAGCTGTAGGGAAAGCTTTGGAACGACTTGTTATGAAAGGTGAAATATCCAGAGTAGCAAGAGGTATGTATGCCCGCTTAAAGAAACATGAAATGTTTGGGGAGATTCAGCCAACAATAGAAGAAATAGCAAAAGCAATAGCCAAAAGAGATAAAGCTCGCATAATTCCTACCGGAGTGTTGGCACTAAACGCCCTTGGCCTATCTACTCAAATTCCATTAAAAATTGTTTATCTGACCGATGGCTCAGCCCGAACTGTACAAATAGGACAACGAACAATAAAGTTTAAGAAGACTTCTCCCAAAAACCTTGCTACAATTGGTGCTATAAGCAGCTTAGTAATACAAGCTCTTAAAGAAATTGGTAAAGATAATGTTACCGAAGATGAGATTAAGATTATACTTAAACAACTTGAGAAAGAAGAACAGCATCGATTAGAACACGATATTAAACTTGCACCTGAATGGATAAGGGCAATATTGCGTTTAGCCTTAAATAAGCATGACAATGAATAGATGGTATAAAGTTCCGGATACGGACAAACAAATTGCATACAATCAGATATTTGAAAAAACTAACCTCCCAGCTTATGCTGTTGAAAAGGATTGGTGGGTAGTGCAAACACTTACCATTATTTTCGAGATGGAGATTGGTAAGCACCTGGTGTTTAAAGGCGGTACTTCCCTGAGTAAATCATGGGGCATTATTGAAAGATTTTCGGAAGATATTGATTTGGCTGTTGATAGAACATTTTTTGGTTTTAAAGGGAACTTAGGCAAGAGCCAACGTACAAAATTGAGAAAAGCTGCCAACAACTATATTGTTGAAACTTTTTATCCTCAACTTCAAGAAGCATTTGTTGTAAAAGGATTAACTGGTGTAAAAGTTGAACCGGAAGAAATAAAAACAAGCGACCAAGACCCGGTAATTATCAGTGTATATTACCCCAATGTGATTGAAACGCCAGGATATATTCAACCTCGAGTACAGATTGAAATAGGTTGCCGTTCATTGATAGAACCTTTTGAAAATAAACCTATTATTTCGTTGGTTGATGAGACATATCCTGATGCTAAATTTGCTCAAAGCTCAGTACAAATTCCATCAGTATTACCTGAGCGCACGTTTCTGGAAAAGATGTTTCTATTGCATGAGGAGTTCCAACGCCCAAAGGAAAAAATAAGGGTTGACAGGTTAAGCCGACATTTGTATGATATTTACCAAATATCAAAAACAGAGCATATGGATAAAACTCTTGAAAACAAAGAACTTTACGAAACCATCGTAAAACACAGACATAGCTTTACTAAGTTAGGTGGTGTGGACTATAATTTACATCAACCCCAAACAATTGATTTTATTCCTCCTGAAGAATTACTTCCTGCATGGGAAGCTGATTATAAAACGATGCAAGAACAAATGATACATGGAGATTCTCCAAAGTTCTCGGAGCTTATAATATCATTGCAAGAACTTAAGAGTAAGGTTAACTCACTTCCATGGAAAATGGATACTAAGTTTTAATATGAAGTATGATACGTACAGTAATAACACAAATATTAAACTTAAAATGATATCTTTACAGGACTAATTACCAAAGGGTATAACAATATGAATTGTGCCTAAAATATCACATATAACACTTAAAATAAGCCTCTTTCAGAGGCTTTTCGTGTTTATAGACCCTTTGTGTATTTTGATTTATTGGTATTTGCTTTGGTTTGTTAGCAGTAAAACCAAAGTTATTCCATTGTATTCCTATCTGAATAAATTCTTCGCTCAAAAAATATTCATTTCTAGCAAAAAACTTACAATATGATAGTACCCAGAACAATATTAAAACAAGACATTGTAAAGAAGTTGTACCCTAATAGTATTTCTATTAAGTCTGCAATGCAGCAACTCAGACGTGAAATTGAAGTATGCCCGGAATTAAAAGAACAAATTGCAAATGCAGGGCGTACCCGATGCCATTATTACAACAAGCAACAGCTTCTTTTAATCCTAGAACACTTTAGCATATCACCAGAAGAATTTGAGGAACTATGATGTATTTCAATGGTATTACTAATTTGGAACAAGCCAAGCTTCGTTACCGGAAATTAGCAAAGCAACTACACCCAGATGCTGGAGGAACTGCCAGAGAGTTTCAAAATTTACAAGATGAATATAAGGCTACAATAAAACGACTGCATCAATACAGTAACCCAACAAAAAGGGAACAAAAAATGTCTCCTGAACATGAGTTACTAAACGATTTGGGCAAACTAGCCAAAGTGCTTCTAAATAAGCAAGTACCACAAACATATTTAAAGCAAAAAATTAAAATGACCGATTCATCCTTGAAAAAGGGTATGTTGGAAGGCATTGTTAGTTTTCTGGATGGATTGTAAGGCTTTTGATAATGAAACTGAATAAAGGTATCTTTGATGTAAACACTCAGTTTTCTTAGGATTGTGCAAAAAAACATATCAAAAGCGATAGAAGATTATAAAAAACAGAGAGACATGACCAAGGTTCTTGAAAGACGTTGGGTAGCTATATTTCTTGAATTGGTTGATTTTATAAAAAGAAACGGTCACGCTGATGTTCCGGCTAGATACTCTCAGAATAAAAGCCTTGGCTACTGGGTACGCCGTCAAAGGTTAGTTTTCCACGAAAACAAAATGGATTTAGAACGTGAAAGCCTTTTGCGTTTAATAGGGTTTAACTTCCGGCTGATGGAAATTCATGATTGGGAGTACATGCTAAATAAACTTCTCAATTTCAAAAAGCAATTTGGTCACGTAAACATTACCGGAAGTTATAATGATACTCAATTGCATAACTGGATAATATATCAACGAAAACTATATTGGAAAGGTAAGTTAGATTATAGCAAAGTAGAAAAATTGAAATCAGTTGGTGTTGAAATGCGAAACAAAACCTTAAACCGATGGGAAGATATGTACGAGCAATTGGTAAAGTTTAAAAATGAAAATGGTCATTTATATGTGTGTAGCTCATTTGGTGCAGAAAAAGAACTGGTAAACTTTGTCAAAGTTCTTAGGCGTACAAAAGATACAATGTCCAAAGAGAGAAAAGAAAAACTTAATAATTTAGGTTTTAATTGGAATCCACAGCAATCAGTTAATGCTATATTGAACAAAGAAAGAGCTAATGAACAATGGTTAATTCGTTACGAAGAATTAAAAGAATATAAACAACAATTTGGTACTAGTTACATAGTCTCTACAAGCAAAAACTACAAATTATTAGCTAACTGGGTATCGGTACAGCGTAATAGTATTTACAAATTGTCAGAAGAAAGAATTTTACTTCTTAATGAGATTGATTTTTTCAAGGATAATCAACAAGGAATTAAACGTTGAATTTTTCTATATTGATTGTTGGTTACACCAGTATGTAACCACATTAAAAAACTCTCATCAATCAAAATTAGCCTTCAATGTAAAATAATTACTATAGTATACTGTAACACTCATGTAACCACAATGTATTTTCTTCAATTGAAATGCAGCCTTAGTATGTTGTTATATTGATTGTTACACTCGTCCTACAAGCGATAACAAGAGTTACCCAATCTGCTCCAACTGTGGCGTTCTCTTCAATTCCGGCAAGCTTATCTTCATCTGCTTGTGGGTAGCTGCGCTTATTGTTGTTGGCTTCAATATCGGCTGCTTGCTGTGGAGAAATAGTAACAGGTTTATTCTGCACATTGCTTTCCCAGTCTGCGCCAACAGTGGAATTCTCTTCAATACCTGACAGTTTATTTTCATCCGCTTGTGGGTAGCTTCGTTTTTGAGTGTTTGCTTCAATAGCTGCCGATTGCTCCGGGGTAATGGTAACAGGTTTATTTTGTACATTCGATTCCCAATCCGCTCCGGCAGTGGCGTTTTCTTCAATCCCTGCTAACTTCTCGGCATCTTCCTGTGGATAGGAGTTCTTGCGGTTATTAGCTTCAATAGCGGTTACTTGTTCCTGAGTAATAGTAGTTGGTTTATTCTCCAACTGCTCAAAATCGCTAGTCAGGTTCATGTCATTTTCCAACTGTGAAAACTTGGTTGGAACGGCTATATCAATATTTCCATCTGGACGAGTAACAAAACCACCATGAATCTCTACACCACCATTGGGCATATACACCGGGCTTTTTTCTGAGATAAGTAAGTCTTCAACATTCCCGGCAATAATCATCCCACCACTTAATGAACTTACAATGGTTTTGGGTCTGAAATCCGGTGCAGATTTACTTCTGGCAATATTCACAAATGAGCCAACAGAAGCTTTATCCAGAATGGAATCCTCCACATCCCGGTTCATCTTGAAATAAGTATCAGAGAATACAATCTTGTTATAGCCCCGGTCGAATACACAAGACTGGTTTACCTTGGCATCAAAGCAACAATCATCAATGTTGGTAGTACTATTCAGGTAAGCAATTGCACCGTTTGAAGCATCAGCATATTCAAATCTAATATCAGAGAAATTCACGGCACTATTGTAAATCTCAATTGCTCTGTCACTTTGAAAAATGACTGGTTTCACATACGTGCCTAACGAACCATCAACTTTATTGCTTAATGATTTAATGTTGATTTGGTAGGAGAAATCACGAAGTACCAAGAATGTACCTAAGTCGTTGATAAAAATACCATCTTCAAACATGATGTCGATACTGGCTTTTTCATTGGTATGGTATTTCAATGCTTTCGGTAGTGTATCGAATAAGCGTTGAAGTTTTGAGAAAGGCGTACCTGAAGGAATGATAATTGCTTTTTCGTCAAGGTCGTATTCAAACCCGGTAATCTCTTGGGCTTTACTCATATCAAACACACCCTGAAACACTTTATATTGTCCGTGTTCCATTCCCAAATAAGCGTAATGACCATCCGAAGCCCATTCGCCTTTTTTTAATAACGGTGGGGTTGTTCCCCTAAACATTTTGATTGTTCCCATATGTGAAGTCTTTTAAATTTCTATATCATTGAATAAGCCCTGTCAAACAGTTCATTGCTGACGTAATTACCTCCATTTTCAACCCTAGCGATGGATAACACCAAAAGGCGAAGTGTATTCTTAGTTGGTAATAGCTTTGCTGTTTTACTCACCTTTAAATCCTTGCAAACCGTGTTGATGTAAGCTGCTGTATTGTTCTCGAATTTTGGTGCGTATTCCTCGATAAGAGCCGGAACCGTGTTCTTGCCCTTTTCAATATCATGCTTGAGGTCTTTAATCATGGCGCGTACACCAAAAACCGGAGCAATAAACATTTCAAACCGCCTGTCTTTGTTTTGCTCTTTGGGTAGTTTACCATTCCACTTGATTTTGGTGTAAATCAGGTTACCCGGATTGTTATTACGGATGCCCCTTGGTGCATTAGACAAGTATGTTTTTCCACCATTCCAGTTTTGAAAGTTCGGTGGCAACGTATTGCTATTTGTAGTCAGAATGTTTGCCGGACGTGTATCAGAACCACTTGGGGGCAATAGTCCACGCTTTCGCCTGTTTCTTCTGCGAATCAGTAAAACGCTTGTAACTATTGCCCCGGTGGTTAACACCCCTCCCGAAATAAATAATATCTTCTTTTGCTTCTTATCCATAGTTGTATTGGTGTTTAGAGAGGAATGCCCCAACTATCGAACTTGGGCTTAATTTTAGAAATCTCTTTATCGTCTAACTCAAAGCGTAGCCAACCAATCAGGTTGTAGTTTTGACCAAGGAAGGCTGCACGAGTTCCCCAGAGGTACATCTTCATACCAAAGGCTTTTATCACCAGTAGCATATCATCCTTGGTCTGGATTTTATCCATGGTGCTGTAAATGGTCTTTTCATCTGTACCAAAATCAAGCATTGCACCATAGAGTGTATTGGCAAACAAAGCTGCATCAGAAGGAGTAATGGTCAGGTTCTCCTTTTGGAGTACCATATCCTTTAATGATGGAGCAACCGTTGATGATGTTCCATCCGGGTTACGCTTAAACATCTTGCGAATTGCGTAAACACCTACACCGATGGCCAGTATCGGAACACCGATGCGTATTCCGGTACTGATTAATGCTGCTTTATTTGCTGTACTTAAATCCATTAGATAAACCTTAGTGCCTTTTTAACTATGCTTGGATTCTTCGCTACTTTGGTCAGTAGCTTGATAATATCTTCCTGTTCAACCTTGTTGACTGCATTTTGAATCAGGTTGCCCACTTCCTTTACTTTCTCCGGCTGTTCTGCCTCGATGGTAATTCCTATTTTAAATTGTCTCATAATCGTATGCTTTTTAATGATGTAAATCCTATTGCTACTCTCGCTGAGAGTCTAATTCGGTTGATTCCTCCTGAACACCTTGCATGGATTTGTTCAGGAATAGGAGTGTTTTGTTGATGAGTTCAGCCCGGTCAAGGCATAATCCAACGATGTTGGCAATCTTGGCTACATCTTCCAGTTCCCAAGTTGACAGGGCATCTGAAAGGTTTTTAATGATGATTGCCTTTTGCTTTTCTTCCGGTGTTTGTGGAGTGCCTACTTCGCTAATCTCAACATTGGTTTCAGGGATTGATTGTGCTTCTTCAGAATAGTCTTCTACTAGACCTAAAGCCCCTTTTAGTTCTTCCGGTGATAAACCAAACAACTCTGCTGTTTTGGGACTATTGCTTAATATTTTTGTACCAATGCCGGATACTACACCAATGGCAACACGTTTCATCAGTTCGTTGGGTGCATAACCTGCTAAACGTTGCTCTAAATCTGTTTTTTCACGTTTCAGCTCTTGGTTTTCATTATTGAATTGGTCACGCTCCACGCGAAGCTCCGTATTTTCATTACTCAGCTTTTCATACTTCTCCTGAAGCATGTTGTAGCGTGTCTCAAACTTGAAGTCATCCAACTGCTTTTGATAGCCTATTCGCTCAACTTCCTTGTTGTTGCCGGATAAGGCATTAAATAAGCCAAACAAACCTTCAATATCATTTCTGGCATTTTCATCTTTTACCAGTCCCAGTAAACCACCAAGCCCTATGCTCGGAGTACTGTTCTCTTCATTTTGTTTCTTTACTTCTTCTTTAACCAGAATCTGAATATCAGCTTTTTCAATGGGTGGTTTTGGCGGATTCATCAATCCGCTTACGTTAACTGTGTAGGTATTTAATCTACGTGCATTGTGGCTTTTACCACCGAACACATAAACTTTCAATGTTCCGTGTGCTTGTTTTGCTTTTTCAACGGCATTTTCAATATCCTGATTAAAGGATGAAGTGCCGGAAGTTCTTGATGTCAATGCCGTTTCATCAACTCCGGTTAAAAGGTAAATCTCGTAAGCGTAAGGGTACTTTTGCTGTTCCTCTGAACGCTTTATAAAATCGTATATGCTTTGTATTTGCTCTCTAAAGTCCAACATATCATTATTAATTTCGGTGTGGGATAATCTTTACAAACTCCAAGCGGTAAGGCTTAAAGCTTTCTGTGTTGGTTTTAATGTCGATGTAATCGGTAAAAACCTGATAGCGGTATTCGTCCATGAACTCGTATTCTTCAGGTGTTGCGGTGAATACATTGTCGGAGCTTACCAGTTCCATTTCTTCTATGCTTCCGGGCAATCCTTTGGTGTTCAGAATCCACATGTCATTCTTTAAATCCAATGTCTGATTGGCTTCTGTCACACGAATGACCGTTGGTTTTAACTGGTAACTGTCAATGGTTCGCATTCCGGCAATACGGTCTTTAGCGATGGTATGCAATAACTCACTCGTGTTCATATTCAATGTAAATTCTAAGGGTTAAAGTATTGTTATCACTATTCTTATTGCTCTTGAAAACCGTATGGATATTGCTGTTCACTTCCAATGGTTCATGGAAAGGGATAATCTCTTTTTTCATGTGACGTACCTTTCGATTGGCTGTCACCATGTAATCACGAAGTAAGAAGCTGTTGCCATTTACAAGCAGACTGATATTGCCACATTCGTATGGTTCCGGACGTTTGTATTCCTGCCTGATATGTAAAAACACATCTTCACGTTTTTTATAGGCGAACATCAAAGTGTGTTGGGCAATCAAATCGGCAAATTCCAGATTGTTCAGGTATTTACCTTTCTCATACAAGCCAACTTCATTGTAGAGGTAATCTGTAAATTCATTAAAGAATGTGTCGGTGATGTTTTGCTCCAGTTCTTCCTGTTCAGCTTCATTCAAACAAGTGTACTTGATATTTTGACTTAATATCCGGGTGATTTCAGGTAGCATATCACTTACGAAATAAGCACGGCTATCTTCCTCACTTGAACGGGTGCGCAAGTAGGAATAAAACAGGTCAACAATGCTGTCCTGTTCCAGTAAATCGGTTATCAGGTGCTTTGGGAAAGACAACAACTCGGTTACATCCTCTAACTTGCCTTCCTGCTTTGCCGTTGCGTTTACAGCAATTCCGGTAATTAACTTACAAGATGCAGGTAGCAAGTCCTGAACGTTAATGTGACTATTGTCTTTCGATTGGTGGGATATAACAAAGTATCGTTTCATCTCGATGGGGGTGATAAATTTTATTTGTTTACTTCGGCTAACAGGTACACACGAACATCATAGCTATCGCTTATAGCAAGGTTTTCGCTGTTATCTTTGTAGATAATTCGTACCGGGCTGTTCTTGGCTTTCTCATCCACCGGAAAGGCAACATCCTGAATACTCATATCATCGTTGTGATGTAATAAAGCCACTTCAGTATCGTCAGGGATGATTTCCGTATCATCAATCCAAACCCTTAGAGTTGCACCCGGCAGAGCCTGTTGGTTCGATAAACGAAGAAAAATGCCCTTGATGCGGTCATGCTCCGTTTTTGTATTGCCGTTAAACTCAAAGGTCTGACCTTTCTTAACCTCAAATTTTACAACCTGTAGTTTCTTAATATTCTCTTGTGATTCCATTCGTAATTAATTAGGAAAGAAAGGGAACGGCAGGAATACCGCCCCCTTTGCGATTATGAACAAACTCAGTTACTATGCTTTCTCTGTGATAGTACCCAGTAGCGTTACTTTAACGGCAGGGTTAAACACCTTATCTCCGTTATTGATTGCTTTTGGCATGTTCAGCTTTGGTGTGATGTCCATTGATGGTTTTAACCATTTTGGATTCGCCAGTTTGTACTGAAACTTACGCTTGGTCGTATCGGTATCATCGAATACGGCGCATGAGATTTCAGGCATGATTACCTTAGTTCCCAAGGTCATTTCAAATGTACCGTTCAGGATTTGCGGTGGCAAGGCAAACTGACCAAAGGCAAAATCCGCCGGGTCAAGATCTTCTTCCGATGCTCCATGAGCATACTCCAGAACCACATCCGTTAACAGGAAGTATTTACCGCTATCCAACTGCGCACGGTTCAGGTTGGTACGTCCTGATTTCTTATCGTCTGATGCCTCCATCAAATCAATATCGGACTTATCCTTAATGCTCTTTACCGTGTAGATAGCTGCATCAACGGTTTGCATACGTGCATCTTTCAATGCCTTCTGAATCTCAGGTGGCAATTGTTGTCTGCGAAGCTCAAACTGACCTTTAGAAGTCAGGTTCTTTGTAAGTCCGGTTTTAACGGCTGTACTTCTTGCACCTGCATTGTACGACCTGCGAACAGAACGTCTTCGGCTGCTACGTCTTCGACTTCTGCGAGCTCTTCTACGGCTGCGTCTGCGAGAACGACCTAAATCACCAATACCATCAACGGCATCGTCTTGGTCTTCCTCTTTTTCCAATGCGTCCTCTTCTTTGTCAAGAACTGCTTCCTCTAAACCTTCAACCTCTTCCATTGAAGGATACAAATCATTTTGCTCATTAATTTCTGCCATGATTTTACTCTCTTTTGTGTTATAAAAAATTGATTAGTTCTAATTGTATGAAAGTCTGATGGAGTTATGATTCCATCATATCGCCCGAAAAGATGTCATAGTCCATGCTGTCCGGGTCAAGATTGGTAATCTTACCAACTGCTTCTTCCTCGTCATCATCCGAACCAATTGGCTCATCTGACATGGAGAAGTCTTTAGCTGCGCTGCCTATTGGTTCATCGCTCATGCTAAAATCACTTGCTGCACCAGAAACCGAAGCTTGGATTTCTCTTTCGATGTCAATATCGGCTGCCGGAAGAGCTTGAGTAACCGGGTTCAATGCCTGAAGTCCATCCACTTCCTCGTAATCGGTGTATTCGTCACCCATTAAACCTTCCAATCCTTGAAGGATGGTTTTACCAGTCGCTTTTTTCACGATGGATTCCACACCTGCACCTGCTGCACCTACCAGACCAATTTTGACGTATTCATTCTTGGTGAACTGTGTAACGACCAAACTACCCATAGTAACCGCTGCCGGAACGATGTAGGTTTTCATGTCCGACCCCAATAGACCGCTTACCGTTGGGCTCTTTTCAAGCTTTTTAAGTGCATACTTACCAACAGCAAACCCTGCTACGGCAGCAATAGGCTTGCCTATGTTGTTGGTGGCTTTCATAAAGTCAATCTTTGTGGCGGTTGACCTTGTTCTTGCACGAGTTTGACTCGTAGTTTTTTTAACTGCCATGTTTCTAATTTTTATTTATTGAATTGCATTTGTTATTGAAGCGAGATGCTTCCCAATGATTTCTTCTCTGTGGATTTCTTAGGAGTTGACTTACTCTTTGGCTCATCATCCTTGCGGAACATGAAATAAGCTCCGGTTCCGATTAATGCAGCCACTCCCAGACCGATTCCGATTTTAGCTCCTTTGCTCATGCCTTTTTTCGGATTAACCGTAGTTGGCACACTTGCTGATTTTTGCATTGGTACAACCGGGGTAATTGGAATAGATACTTGCGGAACACTAATGTTCGTAGGACTGATGGGTGTCATTGGTGTCAATGGCTGAACCATATCCTGTGTGTTGTATGATTGCGTATCAGTTGGCTGTGGAGCTGCTTGTCTGTTTGGAGCAACCTTGTTTTTGATTTTAGTAAAGATGTTTTTTACTGGTTTTAGCCAACTTTTGATTTTAGCCAGAACTCCGGTAGCTGCACCAACCGATGCTGCGGTAGCAACTGCACCCATTTGTCCCAGTTCTGCCAATTGGCCAATGGATTCCAGACCTTGTAATTGGGCTAATAAGCCATCCATACCTTTTAAGGAGAAGTCGGAACTCTTTTGTTTAGCACCTTTCAGAATGGCTTTTCTCAGATTCTTTTCTTTTCCCTGTAATCCTTTAAAGAGCTTGCGAACCCGATTGTGACGTTTCTTTAAATCCTTTAATTTCTTTGCATCAATATTGTGTTTAGCTGCAAGGTTATCCGGTAAATAGGCGTATTGTAGTTTTTTGGCAATGCCAAACATATTCAGGCGTAGTGCTGCCAATAATCCGTTACGAATAGCAATTGAAAGAGGATTAAAACGAACAACTGCTTTTACCACTTTCTTGGCTACTTTACCAATTTTCTTTCCTACACGTTTAATGGCTCTCCAAAAGCGACCTCTGCGCTTTCTTCTGCCCAGACCATCCATTTCATTCTCTAAATCGTCAAACTCCAGTAACCCTTCAACGGCATCAACATCGTATTTGATAAGACCTTTTTCAGCAAGAGCTTCTTCAATGTCAGCCAGTTTATCCAGTACTTTTTCTCGCTGTGGAGTGTGCCAGAACTTAATGGCTTGGTCGATCATAGAAATGAACTGGTCAGGGTTCTGTATGTGAGCCATCTTACCTTTATTCTCCTTGTTTTTAAGCAAGAAGTTTCGGGTACGTTTGAGATAATTTAATGTGGCTGTATCCGGGTCACCTAGTCCGTTGACTGTATCTTCAAAGTCAATACCGGAAACAATAGCCATAAGGTCAGCATCATTATTTGCCATGCTTCCCCCGGCATAATCAATTCCCGATAAAGCATAGATTGGCAAGCCCAAAGAAGTAGAACCTGTTAATCCATCAATACCATGAACACCTGCAACCATTTGAAGTGGTGACATATTGAAGTCAGACTTTTCAAAGCTGTATGGTTTCTGGTAATCGAATTTTGAAAGTACCGGGTCAATAATGATTTCATCTTCGCTATCGCCAATGGCAGGGACAAAGACGTAGATATGCTGAAAGTTCCTTTTACCATCGTACTTGGTAATTCTGAACTTGAATGGAATACCCAGACATTTTAGGATAGAACCCACAAAAATGCTGTAATCATCGCAATCAATACCGGATGACGTTTTGCCCTGTTGCTTGAACCTGATTTGCCCATCGAGCCAACTTCGGGCAGGTGTACGAAGTTGTTCCGTTCCGTTTTTATCTTTGTGGTATTGCAGGTAGGAGTAAGAAAAATCAAAGATGTTCCGACAGGTGCTTTTCAGTGAATCGCCTTGTAGCATTTTAGCCAGTTCTTCAACTTCGAGGTAGTGTTCGGCAACCAAGTCAATACAACTTTCAACGGTTTCCAGAACATTGCCGTTTTTTACAAATACATCTTTGCCGGATGCTTTTTTTATGAGGTGATTGTATTTTCGACCGTCTTTTGTATTACGAGGGCCGGATACAATACCCAATTCTCCCAATGCTAATCCGCTCATATTATCGTCTGTTAAATTTTGCGTAGTGGTAATAGTTTCCCCGTTCACACTGATGGTAAGCGTAAAGGCCATATCTGCCTTAAGTTGCTGAGTATTTTGAAGTGCAGCGATAGTCAAGCCTTTACCCATTAAATTCAGGTATGGCACTTGAAATAAAATTTCCGGTTCTTGTGATTTGCCTGCCGGAATAGTCAGACCTTTAATATCAGGGGTGGAATAAGCGATTGCCGAACCTTTGTATTTGGCTACAACTTGGTTAACAGCTAAAGTGATAGGAGCTTTTGTAGGATTGTAGCAGCGAAGTTTTACAGCAAATTGAACTTCCTGAAAGTCTAGTTTATGAATACGAAAACCAAGGAGTGCAAAGTTCATTTTTGCACCGGACAGTAGTTTCTTGCCTTTTTTAATCAGGTAGAAACCACCACCAATGGCTGCTGCAACTGCTAATGTGCCTAATACTTTTTTTGTGCTTGCTTCCATAGTGGGAGCAAACATATTGTAGACTTATTTGGCGATGTTATTATTTGTGACTAATTGTAGCTATAAGCTGTCCATTGAGATTATTTTTGTTCAGAAATCACAAAAAGGAAGTCGGTATTTACCAACTTCCTTTTTGATTATTCAATTTTTAGGTTGCTATATTTTATCTACCAAAAAATATATTTCCCGCTTCTTTTTTCTGTTAAATACTTTTCATTTTTAAATCCCATTTCCTTTTTGTATTGTTCATCAAAAATATCAGGTAAATCTGGTGTAGTAATTATAAGTTCTTTTTCTAAAGTATTGTCATCTATTACTTTTTTCAAAAAACCTCCACAGACTTCAAGTTCGTCAGAGCAAATAAGCTTTCCGTGTAAATCCTCTCTCAAAAGTAAAAAATCAATAAATAGTTGTGGTTTCTTTTTTTGAGCGATCAAAGTTAGTAAGAAGACTTCTAAATCATCATATCTTACTGCCCATGGAAAAGCATCATCATCATCTATTTCCAATAAAGTTTTTAAATCATTTTGAATCTGTCCAAATGATTCTAGGTTTACAATTATTGAAAAGTCATTATCCTTATATTTCGTAGTATCAATTACATCAGTTATATTTCCATCTTTATCAGCAATATTTAATGGTTCTTGATTAACAAATATCTGTTCGACACGATGTGTTTGCTTGTATCCATAACCAATACAGGATTTGAAATCATCTTTAATTCTTACAAATGCACGATTAGGATCCCTAAAAGGTTCCCTCATGTTATAACCTTTGGCTTCAATAATAAATGCGTAGTTTTTCCATAGAAAAAGTATATCCTGCTCACAACCATCTATATAGTAGCTAGTAAAGCATTTGTAGTCTTTCTTGAAGAAATTTTTAAACAACTCAACGATATTGTTTTCAAGCAATTTTCCCTTTTTATCAACCATCTTAGTGGTGTTTTCTTTTGTTTTTGAGCAAATCTCTTCTAGCAATTTGTCAATGGCGTGAATTATTTGTTTCACCTCAAATACTTGAAAATAACCATCCCCAATATTGATGATTGGTTTATTGTAGAGAGGATTACCCGGTTTAGTAGAAGTATAATACAGAAAATCAGCACGCCCTCTAGTACAAGACAATAACTCTATTATTTTTTCAGCCTTTTCTTTCGACAAATTTGGAGAAACAATATCATCAAGTTTAAACCTATTTATAATCCCATGATCTGCCATGAAGGTTGACATTGGCTTTCGTTCTTCAAATAAACCTTGCATCATTTCTGGCATGCCTTCAGCTAGAACTATTTCAACACGGGCATAGTCTTCCCAATTTTCTTTTAATTTTTCTGGTTGAGTAGAGAAAGCTTGAAAATTATCCTGCACATATTGATCAATATTAGAGTAGACTGAAATGAAATCTTCGGTTTTAAGTCCTGTTTCATCTTCAATAATATCATCAAGTTGACAATAAAGATCTCTTACCCAATTAATTGTTTGCTCTTCAAAGTTTAATGGACCTTGATTAAAATAGGATAAGAATGAGGGCATGGCTACATCTCTAACTCGCTTCCATTCTTCGTCAATTTCTTCATCTGGCTGAGGAAAGAATAGTTTATGATATTCTGATTCAATCTCATTTAATAACTGAACAATGCTATCCCATTTCTCCTTAGTGAAATAATTATCACCAGTATGTGTTTCTTCAGTAGATAAAATTAATCCCCCTAAAAAAAACAATTGCCTCATTGGAGATGATAACATCCCAATTTCTTCCTGCGCTCTTCCTGTAGCAATATGTTTCATTAAGTCAGATAAATGTCCAAGAAACCAAGCTGTGTTATATGTTGCAACTCAGAGCTGTCCTAAACAATTTTAAATTTAGATTTTCGAACTGATAAAATCTGGTTTTGGGACAGTTTTTTTTAGTTTTTTCAAAATCAATCCCCCCAATCGAATAATTTACCTTGTATATGGTGGTGAATTGGGATTGGATTAGTACTCTGTTCAAAGGGATTATCCAGTAAACGTTTCAAATCGAATTTTACCAAAAGGTTTAATCTTAAAAAGGCAACCAGATTAGACATGCACCAGCCATGTTTTGCAGAAGCTTTGAGATACTTTATTATCAATATGGTAATCATTGCTGTCCAAATCTGTATTAACACAGCATTAGGTGAAGTGCCTAGAAAAGATTTGATTTTCAGCAATTGTTTAATGTCTTTAAAAAATTGTTCAATCTCCCATCTAGCTTTGTACAGATCGGATATGGTGTTTGCTGTCCAGGTAAATTGATTGGTGATTAGTTCTATTGTTTGTTGGTTAATTTCATCCCATACAACAACACGTCGCAGTTTCTTAGGATATTTACCAAAGGTTTTCGTATCCTCCAGCTCAATGTATTCGTCAACAAGTACATGTTGATGCCTATTCTCCGGAAGTTCTCGTTCTTCAAGGCGAATAAATTTGACTGCTTTCTTCAAGCGAACAACGAAATAACTGTTGCTTTTATGCCATCTGTATAGGTTTTCAAAATCAACATAAGCTCTATCAGCTACTACAACACTGTCAGCTGGAAGAACTATTTCTTTAGCTGCCTTGGCGTCGTTAAGTTTGCCATCGGAAAGATTCATGTACACAGGTAGACAACCATCAAAATCCAGCAAGGTATGGAGCTTTATAGCACCTTTCTTCTTTCTGTATTTAGCCCAATCAAACAAATTTAGACACAGGGATATGGTGGTGGAATCTAATAGCAGAATTTTTGACTTTATACGAAAACGGGTTTGTCTAAATTGGGCAATGGCAGTTAATTTATGTAATAGTTTGAAGTAATAATCCTGAAACAACTGCCATTCTCGATTCTGGTTTTGATAAGACAATGAAGATTTTGATGGAGATACTTTTAAGCCAAGATGGTTTAGGTTACCCGAAGCCGATTTTAAACCATTAGTAACATCACGTAATGA
Source organism: uncultured Saccharicrinis sp. (assembly GCA_963677245.1). Classification (GTDB taxonomy): domain Bacteria; phylum Bacteroidota; class Bacteroidia; order Bacteroidales; family Marinilabiliaceae; genus Saccharicrinis. The sequence continues at coordinate 5,247,256 of OY781921.1, read as the reverse complement.
GTTTAACTTCGAAAATTGACAAAAAAGCATGGTTATCAGATGAGTCCAACTATCAATACCCTTACTATGTTTGTCTGTTTGATGTTTTTCGGTTAGAGTATTAAAAGAATTTCTGCATAAAGTTTGAATGATTTGCGCAAACAAGGTTAATTTTGTTTTCATAGCCAATTAGTATTTTTATGATTAGACACCACAAAAATAATCGCTCCAGAAAACTGGAGCCTAATTGGCTTTATTTAGGACAGATCTGGTTGCAACTATATCTTTTAACTCCTGTGATTTTGCTTCTAAGCTCATTTTATTTTTTTTATTACAAGGTTATAGCCTATTTCGTTACTGATTTTTTTATTAAAACCTCATATTAACAAAATAAATTTAAAATACCTCTTGATTAAACTGATAATGCAAAAAACGCCTTATGAAAATATTTTATAGCTCAAGAAATTCTTCCATAGTAATACAAAAGTGTTTAAGAATAATTAATAGTTGCTGCTTTGTGTAGAAGTGTCGTTTAGGGTTTCCGGCATTTGCAATTTGCTCTTTTAACTCTGGACAAATTTCAATTTCACGCCTTAGCTGTTGCATTGCAGCTCTTACAGACACACTATTAGGATAAAGTTTTTTAACTAAATCCTGTTTTAAAATAGTCCTTCCTATCGACATAACCATGGATTTAGTTTAATTAACCAAATGGAAAGTTCAAAATCAATCCGGAAAAACAAGCTCCTTGGATACTTACTTATTGATTTTACCTGTTTTTTTATGCTTTTTTGAATATTTAACCTGCTTTTCAGCTTATTACGATGATAATTAAAAGGCTTTTGAGTACGTACCAGATTTTGAAGACTATATTTGACCTGAAATATGTTACTTACTGGGAATAGGTCGGAATAAACGACAATAAGCCCGGTGTTTAGGCTTATCCATTGAGAATGTTTTAATATGTTGGGCATAATTTATTACATTATACCCTTGAAAGCTAGTTGTGTAAAATTAGCAAAAAGTGAAATTATACCATAATTTGATAAAACTTTTATGCTTGAGAAGTTTTAAATACTGCATAATTAGGTTTGGCATCAAATAATTCACATATCTTATCGAAATAATCTGCTCGGATTAATAATTCGGCTCCATCTTTTAATGAGATTTCATCCATAACTCCGTGACTATAATCTGTAGCAATATATTCATGTATCCAACTATTGAATTTCAGTACTGTCTCACCTTCTGTGTTCGTTGCTTTTAAACCTTCCCTGAAATGACAAACTTCTAAATTCAAAAGTTTAACTATTACAGGGTTCAGCCAAAGAATTTTATAATCCTCAATCTGGTAATAGGTTTGAATAGATGAAAAAACTATTTCATCAGAAATACCATATGGAATTGTTATATCATCCCATATAGCATTCATAAATAAGCGATATCCTGCAATTGGAAATTCAGAATTGTTCGAAAAAACTATTCCGCCATAGGTTTTATTTTCTTTTAACTCGTAATGCTCGTATTTCTTTAACTCATACTCATAATGTCCCAGTCTAACCCATCCATTTTCAGTTTGAATGTCACATAATAAATTGGCAAAATTTTGTTCTTTAGTAGAAAATAGGTTGTTAGGTCTAGGGATTAATGAGAGATACTGAGCAACTAAAGTCCTAATATCTATTTTTAAATCATTATATACATTTTCAGTATCGCCGTAACCTTTAAGTTTATTGTAGTAATCTTCATTTATCAGAGTAAGGATGTAATCAGAATAGTAAATGCTTGCAGCTGCTCTTTTATACATTCTATTACCATAAAGCTCTAGTTCATCATTGTACTTTCTAAAATATGTAGCTTTATATTTTCCGAAAAGATTACCTACGTCTATTCCTGCTCTCATTAGTATGTGGTGGCGATAGTTTATTTGAATAAAATAATCAACTTCATCGCTCTCTACGGGATAATGCAGGTCTGTATTTTCAACAAGTTGCTTTCGTTTTGGTAAATTTAAAGAGTACTCAATTAAGTAATCAATCATAAAATAATTTGTAGGATATAATCCTAATAGTTCCTCCGTAAAATTTGATATGTAATTTGAGTTTTCTTTATCGTAGATTGTAAGTAACTCAAGAACTCCAACGATAACGGATTTTTTGAATTGTTTATGTTGAGAAAAGAACCATTTAATTGGTTTTATTAAAAGTTCTGGTGCTGAAAACAAGATTACAGTTAATCCTGATATCACAATGTGGTATCTTTGAACCGAGTATGATTTGAACCGAGAAATTAACAAGCATGCAAATATTTCTTGCATACTCATTTGAAAATTATCGGTTAAAGTATGTTGCCAGTCATATTTTTCAGTTGAAGGTAATCTGGACTCTATGATATCATATAAGGCTAACCATGATTCTGTTAATTCCGATGTAGGGATTTTAGTCTTACTTAAAGCATTAAAAAGGTTTGCTGAAAAAACTCGATTCCAACCTAAAACTAGTTTATTCGGGATTAACTCAAACAAAAACTCAAAGGTCTTTTCTGGATTTAGTTTATAGGCTTTTTGAAATGCTTTAATGTTAGATAGACTTTTAAACCAACCATCCTTTTGGTAAACAAAACGAGCTACCCAAAAGTAAATGGAAGAATCAGTTTCACTATCAAATAGAGGTATTAAATCTATATTCTTTTCGTCATGATAACGTTCATTTTTACCCACTAGATATTCAATAACTTCTTTAAATTCAGGTGTAAGTTCTGTGTAGCTATCAAATTTGTATATAAGTGATTGAATATCCTTTTTTGTGATAGGGTTGTCCTTCAGATAATTTGAAAGCTCAGAAGATGACATATCTGAAAACTCTTTTCTTGATATGCACTCATTTTTGAGCTTTACAATTGGGTCGATATTTTGTGTTGGTCTGCTATTTCTAACCTTATAATTAGAGAAAAATTTATCTGTAAGACCAAGTTGACGTTGTTTTTTTCTTAATTCATCTTGAAGAAAATGCGAACGTTCAGAATTCTGCCTTATTTTTAGTTTTGATCTTAAACTACCATAAAGTGCACTCTCAGCAATATTATTAACAGATTCAGATAAATTTAATCCGGTCATAATATGATTTTCGCTTGACTCTACAATAAGTGTTTGGTGTAGAAAACTTTCAATTAAAGGATTAATATTTCCTTGTGATTGATTTAGGAGATAGTTAAAGGATGATTCTAATCGCCAGTCATATCTTACATCAGATAATTCTTTAAGCAAATACAAACTTGCATTTTTTGGATTTATGTTGTAAAATTTTTCAAACCATTCAACCGGAAAGTGTTTAGTATCCTTACCGTCAGTGTGTTCGACAACAGAATCTACCAAATCTTTTAGTTTAAGAATGTATTCATTACCTAAAGTGCTATTAATTTGATGTAAACTCTCTATGCTTTCTGTCAAATCTTCTAAAGTCAAATCTCTACGCCAAGTATAACCTAAAACATAATCGACCCCTTGCTTAAAATACTTTTCAACTTCATATCCACGGTTTAAAAATGCAAATACCTTAACCAGTTGAAAACAGTATTCCGCAAGGAATGAATGAAATTGCCACTTTTCATAGTGCAAATAGAGATTCTCTAAGGTTTCAGCTATAATTTCAGCATTTTCAGAGTTTAAAAAATCAATACATAATTTGAAATACCTATGAGTGGCAAATGGTCCACTAGGTGAGTTTTGTAAATACGTTGTTGTATCTATACTGGTTTTTGTTAAAATATCTAATACGTATTTCCAATCTTCGGTATTTTGAATTAAAGATACGCCATCGCAAATCGATGAATTTATAAAATCACTTAAAGAGTATAGGTCACATGTCCTTGGTTTTCCTTTAAATGGTTCTGTTGTATAGGTTAGGTAATCAAAAGCCGTTCTAACCTCCTCTGAACAATTATTAACACCGCTTTGGATACGGATAATCTTTATATAATAAATTAGCCAATTATAAAACCAATTTTTTGCGGAAAACAGATGAATGATTTGGTCAATTGTCTTGTTATCTGAGGTTTGCTCTCTAACTTGGATAAAGAAGGATTTTATTTGAGGTACTTCACTATCAAAAACATTTTCATATTCAATAATTTCATTGGCCATATCCAATAAACTGATATGCTCAATATTTGATTTCTTATCAACCTCATTAATAATTGAATTTAATTCGGCTGATTCTCTTAATAGTTCACCTAGAAACTCTTGATTATTTGAATTATTGCATTCATCAGCTAAAATGTAACCAAATTCAAATAAACCTCTATCAATAATTTTCCTGCCAATTTCAATGAGCTTTTCTTTATTTGATGTTGCTATAAGTAGTTTAGAATACAAATGAAAATCTTCATATCGAATGGGTTCTCCTTCTTTAAAATAGTCCCAATAATAATTCCAAGGAGCTACTTTATTTTTATTATCGATTATATAGCAAACTTCTAGACCTTGTTTTAATGGTAATGTTGGATTGCCTTCAAAGACTAAAAAGTTTGAGACCTGCTCAAACCCAATATAGTGACCCAACGCTTCAATGTAAAACATAAAAGCTTCACCATACTCATCCTCAATTCCTGAAAGTGTTTTATTGATTTCATTAAGCAAAATAATATTAGCGAAATCCTTGGATTCACTACCTGCTTTAGCCAAAAGCTTATAGTTGTTTTCGATTATTTCCCATGGGTGGCCAGAATACAAACAGTTTTTTAGAAAGTCTTTTGAAATAAACTTTAAAGCTTTAGAAAAATAAGAACCATCTACTATGAGTTGTAAGTAAAAACGATAAGCCTTTGGATATGTAAAAAAATCTTGTTTCTCAAACCAATCAATTACAGGTCTAAAAATTCTTGCTTCAACAATTTCTTTGGTTTTTAAATATTCAATAATATAACGTCTAAAACTTTCGTGATATATAATATAACCATTGCTTGAAGTATTTTGCTTTAATACGGGCTTTAATGCAGACAATGAATCATCAACATAAGTTCCTAGACCTGTAATATCTTTTAACTCATTTTTTGTTAAAGTAAAATTTACTGCTGATAATGCTAAAGGAACATCTCTACCTAACTCAACTTTAGATAGGATATATTTATAGTATTCACTTAAGTTATAGGAATAGGGAGGTAGTTCATTTACAGCATCTTTATCTATAACTGAAACACTTTTTAATTCTTCAATTAAATAGGTTAGGTAGAGTGGATTACCTTGACTTTTTATTAGAAGAAGTTCAGATAATGTGGAATCACCCAATGAGATTTCACTTAGGTACATTTTACTCATTAGGGCTCTTACATCTTCAATAGCCCAGCTTGGTATAGAAATTCTTTTAAAATCAGTAATTTCATCAATTTCTGTAATAGGTTGAGAAGCAACAAAAATTGAAAGATTATCAGAACAGTTAATCTTTTTTATTTCATTAATTATTTCAATATCATTTAGTGATAAATCATGATAAGGTCTGTAATTAAAAACTCGATTAATGTGGTCTAATCCATCAATAATTAATACTGTTGGCTCCGGTATGTGTTCTATTAAAAGATTTAATTCAAAAAGGTCACTGGCATATCTTCTATATTTTTTTTCTTTTAACTCTGGAAACTCTTTAAGTATATCATTTATAAGGTTCCCAAAGAATATGTTTTTCTGAATTCTTTCTTTTTGAAGTTTATCCTGTATATCAGTGTAGCAATAATGTTTTATTGATTTTATTTTCTTATTGTTTAGTTCCTTAACAAGGTTATTAATAACCCATGACTTTCCACTCCCCGGTTCTCCATTAAGGATTACTTTTTTATTCTCAATAAGGGTTTTTAAGATATAGGATATATTATCTTTAAGTGGAACGTTTTTTGATTCATCGATTGGAAAAACTTGTTCTATTGAGCCATAGTTAGTTTTTATCTGGAAATGATTAAAAATTTCGTCAGTAGTTAGTTGAAATCCTTTACTTCTTGATTTTCTGATTAATGAGGATAAACCTAAAACAAATTCTTCTTTCTTAATATTATCATTGGGAAAAGAACCAATACCTAGTCTTTCAACTTGATCAAGTACAATTTTTTCCAGTGCATCCGGACTGTAAATATCTATGCTAGATTTAGGTAGATTTGTTTCAATTACTAGGTTATCGCAAAATTTAAGAAATTCATCTCTATTAATTTCATCAGATTTGGCTTTTAACCTTCTCCAATTAGAAATTGGCTCTTGGTCAGCTGGCCATAGTTTTTGTCCACATATTTTAAAAAGCTTTGTAGGATGATTATCAAAAGACTTTGCCTTTAAAGAAGGTTCAAGTATTTCTATTAACTCATCCGTCGGATTATTCCACGCTAAACAAAGTCTAAGGTCAATAAGGTCTTGTCCTGAATATGAACTCCACGAATTGAATAATTCATCAATCGCTAGTTTATAAGAACCATCTGTGGATAAATCACTTTTACCCAAGGTGTGATTACTCGTAGGGTTGCTGTATTTTATTTGCTTCTTATATACTCCTTTACTATTGATAATTGTTAAATCATCAAATTTATCATTCTCGTATTCTTTTTTGTCAATAACAAAGGAGCTACTGATATCTTCGAGAATCCAATATAGGATAAAATAAGCAGTTAATAAATCTTGATATTCATATCCTTCATGTGCATTACTTAAGTTCATATTAAAGCTGTGAATTAGAAAGGTTTATGATTCATATTTTCAATGCTTATATACTCCTTATTCATACACCAGATGATTAGTAGATTATTCACAGAGGTAAATTTTATTTCCCAACCATACCATTGACAAAGGTTTCAACAAAACCAATTATTTTACTAAGTATCCGGTCTCCGGTTTTCTTACGGAGAAGAACTGATGGTTGCTCGCCTTCTATAAGGGCTAACACTTCATCTCGTAGTGGCTCTCTTTCTGCAAACAGATATTGCTCTATGAGCTTTTGAGTTTTGTTTTCGGAAAGCTTTTCTTCTTTCACAAGAGAATTAAAAGCTTTTACTTGCTCTATATTCCAGTACTTTTCAAATTCTTCAGGTATATTATCTGAATCTTCGATAATTGGCATGTTTTCCTGAATAAAGCGCTCAATTAATTCACGCTTACTTCTTAGATGAGCTTCACCAGATAATAAGTCAAGTATTTCTTTTTGACGTTTCTCCTTTTCATCTTGTGTTGAGTCTTTCAGGTTTGCCAAAAGTTTCAAAATGTAACTTACATCCACATCATCTTTATGAATCAATTCTAACTCAAAATCAACATCATCCAAGATTGAAACCTTCTCTTTTTGGTGGTCAGATTTTACTTTATCATGTAGGTCTAGATATTTACTTTTATAATCTTCGAAATCCTGCTCCTCCATTTCCAAATCTTGCCAATCAAAATCAGCAAATGTGGTTAAGATGTTCTTAATCCTCATTAAATCACGAAATGCTTTAATGAATTTCAGCTCATCTTCTTCACTTTTTAAATCATTTACACTATCAATTGTTGGAGCTATTTCCTGAAGAGCTTCAAAAGCTTCATTTATTTTACTCACATAATCCTCGTATGGCTCCATGATAATAACCTCTATCGCATCCTTATTACTGAAGAGTGTTATTGCATCATCAGTAGCTTTTTTTAAGTTTCGGAAAACAACGATATTACCTTGTGATTTCTGCTCATTTAATATTCGGTTAGTTCTGGAATATGCCTGAATTAAGCCATGGTACTTAAGGTTTTTATCAACGTATAGTGTGTTAAGAGCTTTGCTGTCAAATCCGGTAAGAAACATGTTAACTACAAGTAAAATATCTATTTGACGTTCTTTTACTTTTTTAGATATATCGTTGTAGTAGTTATAAAATGATTGACTGTCTTTAGTGGAGAACTTGCTACCAAACATTTTGTTGTAATCGTCAATGTATTGGTCAAGCTTTTCCCTACTATGCTGCGATATTTTACCATAAGTAGCTCCCGGTTCTGCTGCCATAGATAATTCTTCAGGGAGGAATCCATTGGCATCGGTATCTTCTTCATTAGCCGTAAAGCTAAAAATAGTTGCAATTTTTAGATTATGCTCTCCGGCTTCTTTTTTAGTTTGCAACAGGTCATAGTATTTTACCAAGGTTTCAATGCTACTTACGCAAAACATAGCAGTAAACTCTTTACTATGTGTTTTACGATTATGATGTGCCAATATATAATCAGTAATCTTTTCAATGCGTTGTGGAGATTCCATCAACTCCTTGGTATCAATATCCTCGACTTCAATATCTATATTAGTTTCTTTATCTTCTTTTTGCTTGTAGCGACCAACATACTCAACTGAAAATTTTAAAACATTTTCATCTTTTATAGCATCAGTGATCACATATTTATGTAAGCAATCTTCAAAAAGTTCCTTGGTTGTACGTTTACCTAACTCATTTTTTACAGCATTGTCAGCAAATATAGGCGTTCCGGTGAAGCCAAACATTTGAGGACTTTTAAAGAATGTTTTTATCCTATTGTGGGTTTCTCCAAATTGCGAGCGATGACACTCATCAAATATAAAAATGATGCGCTCACCTTGCAGTTGCTCCATCTTGGATAAATACTGCTTTTTACTAATTGCCGTATTCAGTTTTTGGATTGTTGTAACAATTAGTTTTGTATCATCAGTAAATTGTTTTACTAATTGCTTAGTATTGTCAGTACCATCAATACAGCCTTTGCTAAAGCTGTTGAATTCTTTTGTGGTTTGGTAATCTAAATCTTTCCGGTCAACAACAAAAACCACTTTTTTAACCTTGTCAACATTGGTTAATATTTGACTGGCTTTAAAGGATGTTAGAGTTTTTCCAGAGCCAGTTGTGTGCCATATATAACCATTCTTTCTGCTATGTAATACTCTATCTATTAAAGCTTCAACGGCATAATATTGGTACGGACGAAGCACCATAAGAATTTTTGCCGTTTCGTTAAGTACGATGTACTTACATATCATCTTTGATATATGGCATGGCTCAAGGAAATCGCTGGTAAATCCGTTAAGAATATTAGTTAATCGTTTATTTTCTTTATCAGTCCAGTAAAAGGTTTGTTTAAATGACTGGTTTCGATTATTGGCATAGTATTTCGTGTTGACACCATTGCTAATAACAAATATCTGAACATATTGGAATAGAGCTGAATTTGCACCAAAGGAGTGCTTTTGATAACGATTGATTTGATTGAAAGCTTCTTTTAATTCTAAACCTCTGCGTTTTAACTCAATTTGAACCAATGGTAAACCATTAATTAGTATTGTAACATCGTAACGGTTTTTATATTGCCCTTCAATTGTTACTTGGTTTGTAACCTGAAATTGGTTTTGACGCCACTTTTCAGTATTGATGAATTCAAAGTATAGGTTTTCGCCATTTTCCCGAACAATATGCTGTTTCTGGCGGAGAGTTTTTGCTTTTTCAAATACAGAGCCTTTCGTTAGAATGTTCATGACTTTTTTGAACTCTTCATCTGAAAATGTTATGCCGTTATGCTTCTCAAGTTGCTTTTTTAGGTTGGATATTAACTCTGTCTCATCCTTTATTTGCACCAAACCATAACCCATATTTTGCAATTGCTCAATAAGCTGGTCTTCCAGTATTTGTTCAGTTTGTCGGCTCATTTATAATTTCTTAATCTAATTTATAAAAGCGTTTAAACGCATTATTTTGCATCAATATTTGACATTTACGTCAAAAATGATTTATATTTGTAGCGAGTTCATCCTACCGTTCGGAGGAAGGAAATCGAAAAACGCACAGCCTCGATGTTATGCGTTTTTTGCGTTTATAGCACTTCATTTAATCGTCTTTTATATTTTTTCTCAAATTTATTTCGCTTTGCATCTTTACCTTTTACATAGTAGGCTGTAAGCAGATAGTATTCATCTTTAGCCCTCAAAGGTTCTAATACAATGACATAACTTTCATCTTTGTCATAAATGTATGTTCTGTTTCCTTCCGGTTCTTTCACCGAGAAAATAAGCATGTTGTCATTTTTATTTTCATCAACATGGTATTTTACCCAATGTAGCCGAACAGCTCTATCGTTATCAAATTCTCTTTTTCGGGTTTGCTTATCAACTATAACTGTTGTTAAATGAGTATATAAAGTACTCATCTTTATTTCTCCATCTTTGGGCGTAGGAGTAATCTGCTTTGTCCTAAACTTAAATGATGGATTATTGGTAATATCCCTGTCGAAAATTGCTAATAACGATTTCTTCTGTTGTGCAGGGTTTAAAGCTGCTAATTCTAAAAGTTGATTATATCTTTTCAGTTGGTTAAACGGCATACTATCGCAATTCTATAAAAAACAGGTTCAATTTATTTTCATTATAATCAGAGTTTTGGTTCAAACCATTTGGAGCATGCTTTCGAATTAGGCTGATCAAATCGGTTTTAGCTTTAACTTTTTTATCTGCATTATTCAAATTGTATGCTAAGGCTCCGGTAATTAAATCTGCTATTTGAAGAATAATACTCTCATGCGAACGAATATTCTGTACGTTTTTAAACACACCGAATTGCGTGTTTAATATTTCTTTCAGCTTGGAAACCTTATAGGCACTCAATGTATCTTTTATATCCAAATATACATTGTAGCTGTACATACTGTTTTTATTATGATTCAGCAGATAATAATACATTTTGTAATAGAATGTATCGTAATCTTGATTAAAAGCATCATTCTTAACCTTGGCTTTGTCAACTAAAACTGCTCTGAATCTTAAATCTGTATCGAAAAAATACTCAAGTAGTTCTTTGTAAAAAGGGTACTGAGAAGAAGAGACATTACTCCACTTTATTTCCCCATAAAAATTGTGCTTGGTCTTAATATTCTTGATTCGCTCGGTATGTCTTTTCACTTGGTTGTATGCAGAACTGACACAACCCAAAAGCATATAGTTTTGGTGGTCATTTTCTATGTGACAGCTTTCATCACAATATATGTTGAATGTTTTCTTCATTATTTTATGTCCTCCAAGGATTTATAGCTATTGATGAATGTATGTATAAAATCATCATTAATGTGTAAATCTTCTCTGATTAGTTCAATGATATCAGATAATCTATTTGATAAAGAAGAAACAAGGCTGGCAGCTTCATCTGGCATTTCCCTGTTTCTCATAGAAAATTCCTCTTTTTGGATATGGTGTATTTTAGATATATCTGATGAAAGCTTATTCATTTTTTCAACAATCCTGTCACGAAATAAATACCCATATTTACTTATAATTGATTTAATCGTATTTTCCTCAGTATCTCCAATTTTTTCATAGATGGCATCATAGTATAAATCAACATCATCAATATTAGCTCTACCATCATGATATGAAATATCAACATGCATCAAATTTTCTTTGAACTCAAGAAGTTTTCGAAGCGCATTGATTTTATCTTCAATAAGAAACTCATGAGTTTTAATTAATGTAGAAATAACAACAGGTTGAAAACGTTGCTTTATGACCTCAATTTCGGCATTAAGCTTCTTGACCTCTGCTTTTCTTTTTTTTCTGCTAATCAGGTTTGTTATTATAACCGTTCCAATAGCTATAATGAATGGAAAAATAAGGTTTTTAAATATATCTAGTGTATCAATATCCATAAGTTTCATATTTACACACAAAACATTCTTTGCAATAGGCTTTTTTTATGTTCTTGCATTTTATCAATTTTATTTTGACAAATTACTATCTTCTTGTCTATTTTAGAGATGAAGGTAGCAATCTTAGTTTGCTCATCCTTAGATGGAATAGTAAGCTTGATGTGATTTATTTCTTTTGGAGATAAATTTGGTGGGTCTGTTCCTGCGATATTGTTTTCAATTGACTTAATAAGCCACTTCTGTTGTAGTAAATAGAATATAAATGTTAAATTATTTTCACTCACTATCTTTCCAACTCTTTGATTTAGTAGCGAATTGTCAAAGAAATCATCAATTGGAGCGATTTTTAGCCCTCCATTTAATATAGGACGAGTAAGAGCAATTACATAATCACCTTTTTTCAAAATAAAACGCTTGTACTTTTCTGAATACTCTTTAGGCAGAAATGATAAGGCATCTTTTTTCATTTCTAGTATGCCAACATCGGCAATTTTAACCCAAGAAGTACCTTTTTCAACAGAATCTTCGCTAGAAAACGCAAACCCATTAAAAATAGAAAAAACTTTACCTAACCTTGTATCTTCCCAATCATTAAAATTATTTCCATTTTCATCTTTAAATCTCAACTCTTGAGAATAAAGTTTTTGCATCATTCCTTTTTTGTAATCTTCTAAAAGAACTTTCTTCTCTTTTAGTTGTGCTATACGTTTGTCAATTTTTTGGAGAAAGAATGTTATACGTTCCTGTTCTTCAATGGATGGAGCATAAATTTTATCATGTAGTACATAGGAGTTGTTAATTTTCATGTCGTTTTTTGCCCCTTTACGTACTAGTGGTCTTAGGTAACGGTTGGTATTGGCATCCAACGAAAAATAATAATCTATAAATTCTCCAATAGCATTGTCTTTTTTGGGCTTATAAATAGCATAAAGAGTAGATACAATTCCGGGAACACCTTTGTTAAGTTTAATGATACCAAAAGGATTAGCTTTTAAAGGGCTTTTCGTATAAACAATATCTCCAGTTTCAACAACTCCATAATTGTGAACTGATTCTCCGGCATAAGACCTTCCTAAATACTCAATTTGATTAACGCAACCCAATTCACCTGATACTGATAAAACTTCAGCTTTATCATATTTCAAATCAGTATTTGTAGCTTTAGATTCTTCTAAATAATGGTTTAATGGTTTGTGTTCCCATTCAGTATTAAACTCTGGGAAACGTATTTCTGGTGTTATTCCTTGTTGTTTCTCCATAGTTAAAACGGTGTATCAATGTTTAATTCCTTACAAAGTGATTCAATCTCAGCATTATTTTGATTCATCTCAATCTCAAGTTCTTTTAAGCGAGATGAAACAGCCTCAATGTTAACAGGTTCTTCTTCGATAAATGTATCTACATAACGAGGAATATTCAGGTTGTAATCATTTTCAGCAATTTCGGTCATTGGAGCAAGGTAACTGTATTTTTCTACGCTGACTCTTTCTTGATAAGTTGAAACGATCTTTTGAATATGTTCAGAGCTTAAAAAATTTTGAGTACCTCTTATGTAATGTTGACTTGAATCAATGAATAAGACATCATCAGGATTTTCACGACATTTTTTAAATATCATTATTGATGTTGGAATAGGAGTACCATAAAATAGGTTAGCAGGCAGTCCAATTACAGCATCTAAATAGTTTTTTTCTTCAATTAAATATTTACGAATATGTCCTTCTGCACTGCCACGGAATAAAGCCCCATGTGGTAAAACAATACCCATCGTTCCGTTTTCTGCCAGATGATAAATCATGTGCTGCACGAAAGCGTAATCAGCCTTACTTGATGGAGCTAGTTTGCCATATTGGCTAAAACGGTCATCACTTGTAAAAAGTTGGTTGGCACTCCATTTAGCAGAAAATGGTGGATTAGCTACAATTGCCTCAAATTGTTGGTCAATATGTTGGGGGTGTTCTAAAGTATCCTCTTGTTTTATGTCGAATTTACGATAATGCACATCGTGCAAAATCATATTCATCCGACAAAGGTTGTAAGTAGTACGATTTAGTTCCTGACCATAAAAATTATTCACCTCTTCGACCTCTTTTGCAACTCTTAAAAGTAAAGAGCCGGAGCCACAGGTTGGGTCATAAACCGATTTTAATTTACTTTTTCCTGTTGTTACCAACTTGGCAAGTACAATACTTACTTCTTGTGGTGTGTAAAATTCTCCTGCTTTTTTACCTGCACCACTTGCAAATTGACCAATTAAGTATTCGTAGGCATCTCCCAGAACATCAAGCTCAGTGTTCTCAAGTTTGAAGTCAATTTTATTGAGGTGAGAAAGTACTTTTGCAATTACATCATTTCTTGCTTCCGGAGTTTTTCCCAGTTTGGTACTATTCAAGTCCATGTCCTCAAAAAGATTATCAAAATCTTCTTCACTTTCAGTACCCATAGTACTTAGCTGAATGTTGTTCAGAATTGTCTGAAGGTCTTCAAGTATAAAATTGCTGTGTTCTTTGCCATTTCCATTACCTCGTTTAGCAACCTCACTAAATAACTCTGAAGGTTTTAGGAAGTAACCTAACTTTTCAAGGGCTTCCTCTTTAATAGCTTCAATGTACTCTTGTCCATTCTCAGAGTTCTCCTTTATATCAATGTATTTGATACCATCAGGCTGCAAGATGGAATTAGCATAAATTTCCATTTTTTCAGCCAAGTATTTGTAAAAGATGAAACCTAATATATAGTCACGAAACTCATCAGCATTCATTTTACCCCTAAGTTCGTTCGCAATATTCCAAAGTTGTTGTTCCAACTGCTTTTTCTGGTCTTCTGACATATCTATTTTCTTAATTTCCTTTTATAATATATTCTTTTGCAATCTCAATTGCTTTTAAAGCATTTTCATCGCCTTTAATGGTATCAAATACTTTATCTGCTAACCACAGAGCCAATAAATCACTTTGGTCAAAATCATAAAGGCTAGCTAAAACAATGATGTATTCCCTTTTTATATTTTTCTCACCACGTTCCATTTTACTAATGTAAGCGGTGTCGACTTCAAGTTCAGCTGCTACTTGTCGTAGTAACAAACCTTTTTCTTCTCTTAATGCTCTAAGTTTTTGTCCTATTATCATCTTTCTTTAGATTGACTTGTCCAAGATGGTCAAATATAATAAAACGAATTGAAGATTTTTCCTTTAAAAAGATTATTCTAAACGTATTTCTTAGGAATAGGGTACTTATCTTACTTATAGACATGTATGTAGCAGAAAAAGAGAATGTTAATTTAGTTAGTAAGTGTATTTTTAACCAAGTACCTAAGTACTTACTTAGTAACTATTCGTAAATAGTGTGGAATATTAAGTAACCCTAAGTAATCTCAAGTAACCAGATAAACTGAATGAATCTGCTATAACTCTTTAGTATTTAATATATAATCCTATTCTAAGTATTATAAGTTACCTAAGTAACTGAATTTGTAATAAGATTTCATGTTTTAAGAATCTGTTCCAACAGCTTTTCAAATTTAACCAATAAAAAACGAGAGCTTATCCAGATGAAACTCTCGTTTTGCCTATAAGATTGAATGTACTGTTATTGCCTTTTTGCACTTTCCAGATTAAGATTAAGTTGGTCGAGATAGAATACGAATGCCGTGGTACTGGTAAACTTCTTGTTTCCGTTTTCGTCATATTCCTGCATTCCGCTTTTGGCATCAATCTTTTTAAAGCTCACTTTCTTGGTATCACATATAAAAGATGGACTGTTTTTAAGATAATACTCAACTGTTGCTTCCGGGAGTGGTTTATCACCTTCTCGTAATGCCTGTGACTTATATAATCCAAATACTCGGCTAACAGATAATAAAAGAATATCCTGTGGTTCTGGAAGTACAATTTCACTTTTCTGCCATTCGCCATTTTGCTTAAATGTTCGGTTAATCCTGTCCATGTACATTACCTTGTAATCACCACCTTCAAATAGCATATTGGAGCTGATAAGGTATTGCACGGTTTTCCAGAACACACCTAAATCATCATTACGAGCTGTTTCTTTATTCTGGGTGGTCATCATTTTTACAAACAGGCGAATGATTTCATCGTAATTAAATGGCAGCTCCACAATTTTTGCTACGGTAGCATAAGCAGAAGCAATGGTGAGCCAGTTATTAAAAATTCGGGTTTCAATGGAAGTATCACCTAGCAGTTCCCGAAACTTCTCACTAATGGCACTTACCATTTGGTTGTAATGTTTAGAAAATGCTTCACGATGCTTTAGTAATTGATGCGTGATTTGTGTTAAACCCTGCTTGTTTATTTTTTCCAGTTCGAGAAAGGCTTGTTCTTCTTCTTGAGAAAAAACCGTTTTTGAGAATCCCAATGCCACAAAGCGACTGAATAATGCAATATCTGCTGTGGCAATTTGCTGACCACAGACGATAATACCCTGATTTACTTTTGAGGTTTCTTTCTTCTTATCCTTATCCATATTCATCCGGGTACGTCCGGTTTTATCCCAGAAACCTTTTAATAGCTCACGTTTCTCCATTTCAAGGTCATTCCGGTATTCATCCAGAACACAAACAGCATTGGCACTTGTAGCCACATGGTCAGCAATAGATGGTTTACTGGAGTTATGCAGGTTGGGCACTTTTCCTTTTTTGCCAAACATATACAGAATGCTTTCTGCGCACGTATTTTTACCAGAACCCTTCTGGCCATACATATTCAGGATGGGAAACTTATCGAAGCGTTTGGCTACCACATCCATAAACAAACAGGCAAAGTAAAAAGCCAAGGTCACT
The DNA here is from genome assembly GCA_963677245.1 of uncultured Saccharicrinis sp. GTDB lineage: Bacteria > Bacteroidota > Bacteroidia > Bacteroidales > Marinilabiliaceae > Saccharicrinis. Next base: position 5,230,838 of record OY781921.1, on the reverse strand, counting down.
ATGCCGTTGTCACCAAATACAGCCGTGTATTTTTGAGCGTATTCATATAGAGTGACGTTACCTTCATTATGAATGAAATGGCGTTCGAACTCAAATAAAGAATCGTCATCGGAATAGATTTCAGAACAGGCAGGAATATAGTAGTAATTATCCTGGTGTTGTACGATTCCATATCGGTCGGCTTTTATAAATTCATCACCATTAAATATGCCATTTCCCCAACAAAAGAAACCTTCCCTTTGCCATCCCATCTGAACAACCTCTTTACAACTCTTTGTTTTCTCATAAAGCCAGGCTTTGAGTTTATTCAGTTCACTTTCGCCTCCAGTCCAAAGGAAGTTACCTAAAGATTCTATCTGAAGCTTGAAGTTCGTAATACTTACCAAATCCCTTTGAGGCAGTTCTACAATCCTAACCAGGTTATGACGGTTTTTGATTTCATATAGACGTTTAGCGTTTATAGGACTTACGATATGAAACAGGGGAGCCATCACAAAATTGGAATGCTTAACAAAGTCATCACCCTTTTTATTCCTGAACACATAACAGTTGTCTTCTACATAAAAACCCCATCTATTAAAATCATTAAGGCTAACATGCTTAGGAACGGTATAGCGTTGTTGATTGCCCTGTTCATCTTTGGTAAATTCCTTCAATGCATCCTGCCAGGCTTTTTTAGGTTTAATGTGTTCTGTAAGAAACTCCAGATAAACTTCCTGTTTGGTTTTGTCATAATAAGAAATCAGTTTGGCAATACGTTTAATGGCTTCCGATTTGAAAACCGGATCTGCAGATGATTTCTCTGCATATTGAGAAGCTTTATAAATGATGTAATCTACTTGCTTTTCATTATACTGAAGAAATGTTTCTTTCGTATCAAAGAGTGAATCCGGGTCTTGTTTTTCTGGCAAAACAATAACTGAGACATGAAACTGGTTTCTGATTAAAGTTTCTGCATTTCGATCTGTGGCCAGTTTCCCTGCAGAATCACCATCAAAGATTAGAGTGACTTTGTTGGTATAACGTTTTATAAGTACTGCCTGAGCCTGGGTAAGAGAAGTTCCGCATGTTGCCATCGTATTATTTACCCCAATATAGTGCATCCTTAACGTATCAGTATATCCTTCTACTACATAAGCCCGTTCTTCTTGCTTAATGGCAAACCTTGCTTCATTTAAAGCGTATAGTTCATTCCCTTTAATGTAAATACTGCTCTCAGGAGAATTAAGGTATTTCACTTTGGAATCACCATTCAAATCGCGTCCGGCAAAGGCAATGGTTTGTCCTCTGGAATTGGAAATAGGAAAAATAAGCCGATTCCGAAAGAAGTCATAAACTCCTTTGTCGTTACTCTTTAAAACTCCGATTTCTTCAAGTATTTCAGTCTTTAAACCTTCTTTTCTTGAATGAGCCAAAAGTGCATTCCCATTTGGAGCAAATCCAATATTAAAGCTACTGTTTTCTGGTATGTAGATATTCCGTTCCTGGATATACTTTTGGACATCTTTATGGTTTAATTGTTCCGTAAAGAACTGTTCGACAATACCGCATGCAATATGAAGACTTTCCTGGTGCTTGAATTTGGCTTCATCAAAATTGGCACTCTTTTGCCATTCAAAACCTATTCCTAATTTCTTTGCTCCAATTTCAACAGCCTGTTTAAAATCAACTCCTTCGTGTTCCTTGATAAACTCGATGGCATTACCGCCTTTACCGCAACCAAAACACTTAAATATCCCTTTTGCAGGGTTAACGCTTAACGATGCTGTCTTTTCATTGTGAAAAGGACAGCAAGCCATATAATTAGTTCCAGCACGTTTTAGTTCAATAAAATTTGATACAACATTTAAAACTTCTCCATTTATGTGTTCTATTACTCTATTTGCATCCATTAAATACTAAGTTAAATGGTAGAGCTGCCCTTGTTCAGCCCTACCTTAAACCATTGCTAATTGTCAAGGGTGGTTAATAATTCTCTTATGTCTTCAGGAGAGAAGCAAAGAGGTTTCTTGTCATCCATTGCTGCTGTTAACTCGATTCGAGACATTTCATTCTCATTCCAGTTAGGAAGCATGTAAATTATGCTACTACTTTGAATGAAACTTAATCGTAATCTTAGGTTCTCAGACCAATTGAGTTTTTGAAGTTCCTTTGCTTCAGGAGAAATAACTGTACAGCCAAGTTCAAATAAGACAGTTTTTATCTTATCTAAATCATATTCACTGGTATCATAATTTATACCTGAAAGATAAACTATCATATATTTAAAGTTTTATATTAATGATTACCTATACTTTTCCCCTTTTCCTGAAAACTAGAAATGCGATTTTTATACATCTCACATAGCTCATCCAATGATTCTGCACTTGTGCGAATCTTTCTGCTCTCCAATAGCTTTTTAATTTCCGAAATTGTATAATAGATTTTGCCTCCTAAAGTAGAATAAGAAATATGGCCACTACTGCGTAACCTCTGCAAGGTTCGTGAACTAATCCTTAAGTAGGTGCATACATCTTTACTGTCAACCCATGCTTCTTCTGGATTAACCTTTGGTTGAATTTGTTCTACAAACTTTGAAAGGGAATCTATTTTTTCAATAAGAGCTTTATAAGCTTCGGATTCTAATGTTATAACATTCATGTACTGAGTTTTTAAATTCAGCACAAATTTGTCAATACGGAAAGTTTTATGAACTCAACTTGTGTCTCAAGTTGTGTTAGATTTATTTAAAATTCTGCATTTTCTCATTAAACCCGTCAACCAGGTCGCTTAAAAAGTACGCTCGTAACCCTCTATTATTTAACGGGGTGCGCACTGTCATCTTATTAAGTTCAGAAAAGTAGTTACTAAGATTTATTTCAAATATGCTTTCAAAAAGCTCAACCAAATGTTGAATCTTGATTTTACCATTATTGATACAGTTGACTGAGTGCAATGCACTTATAAGTTCAATTAAAGCTCTTTTATTAGCTGTCCAGGTCATGAAATTGTTCTGAGTCCCTGCAATGTCACTTGTTCTTTGTCTAACGTTTGATTTTAGTTTTAAGCTCCTTAATTCTACATTAATGCACTGAATCATGGTTCGTAAAAACTTCAACAAATGCTCACTTTTATTAGAGCAACAATGTTTTTTATACCAGCGTATAGTTATCTTTAAATGATTCAGGTTACGATGAATTTGCTTTACTTCTTCATCTTCATAACATTGAAGCAATATTACTTGCCTCCACTCTTTAATCAACGATTCAAATTCAGTAATACTTACCCTTCCGGATGCAAATACATTTTCTACTTTCAAAATAAATCGCTCTGTCTTTTGTTCCATTTTTTTAATGATAATTAATTAATACAAAAGCCATCGTTATGGCTAAACACAGCGACTTCATACGGGTGTATTTTAAGGCTATTTTACAACATGCTATGGAACAAAAACTTCGTATTGTAGCCTTAATAAAAAAATTGTAAATTCGAACCTGAAATATTGTAGGTTTTGACCAGCTTTTGGCTTGGTTAAGTTTTGTAGCTATATCGTAGCTTGTTTTTAAAGAAATATTATAAATAATTGATATTCAAAAGCATTAGAGAGCAGGTTCACTTACCCCTCTCTCCGCTGAAAGCGAAAGCAATTTAAAGCAAAACCCTGTAAGTCAATACTTACAGGGTTTTTAATGCGCAATATTTTGCAGTAAAAAGCAGTAAAACGCAATTTTTCAGAGGACTTATCGAGGACTAAAATTCTCTCAAAAAAGTCCTCGATTGATCGTTTGAATAACTCTACATTGCGCTCTAATACTCGGTTTCAGATGCCTTTGTAATGATCTCATAAGAATAATTTTAACACCAAAAATTTATGTATTATGAGTGGACTTATAAATGTCAAAATCTTGTTTTTCATTAAAAGAGGCAAAGTAACCAAGAATGGTATGGCTACGATCTTTGTTAGAATTACTATTAACAAGGAAAGAACTGAATTTACAACCCGAAAGAAAGTTTCTCCTGAAATATGGGATGACAAAGCAGAAAGAACAAACGGATTAACTCCAGAAGGAATAGAAACAAATACTTTTATCAATCAATATCAAAAGAAAATACTCTCTTATATCGATTTGCTCACCTTGGATAACCAACAGGTATCAGCACGTATTATTCAAGAAAAGCTTGTTGGTAAAAAGGAAGACCGAAGGACTATTTTAAAGATTTATAAAGACCATAATGATAAAGCCAGAAAACTGATCGGTGTGGATTTTTCAGCTGACACAGTTCAACGCTACGAAACATCATATATGCATACCAGGGATTTTATTCGTTGGCAATACAAACGTGAGGATATGGCTTTAGAAGAACTCAACCAACAATTTATAAATAACTACGAGTTTTATTTTAAGACAGTTCGCAATTGTAGCCATAACACTACAATCAAATACATTAAGAACTTTAAGAAGATTGTTAGAATTGCCTTAGCAAATGGTTGGTTAAAGAAAGACCCTTTTGCAACTATTAAGCTCCGGTTAAAACCAGTTGATGCGGTTTATCTTACAAAAAAAGAACTGGATACCATTGTTAATAAAAGCATAGGAATTGAACGCCTACAACAGGTTAGGGATGCTTTTTTGTTTTGTTGTTTTACAGGGTTAGCTTTCTCTGATGTGAAATCTTTAAAACGAGAACATATCACAACAGACAAAGATGGCATTACATGGATTCATAAGAAAAGAACTAAAACAGATCAAATGAGTACCATTTTTGTAATTGAGGGCGCAAAAAAACTAATCGCCAAATATCAACACGAGCCAGAATTAATTGAAAAAGGTGCTCTCCTACCCGTTTTGAGCAATCAAAAAATGAACGCCTATTTGAAAGAAATCGGGACCATATGTGGCATTGATAAACCTATATCAACACATACCGCACGTCACACTTTTGCAACAACCGTTGCTTTGGAAAACAATATGCCTTTAGAGGTGGTATCAAAAACCTTAGGACATTCTAGTACAAAGATGACTCAACGTTATGCCAGAACCACAGAAGAATTAATTAAAAAAAACATGGAGAAGATTAAGTATTTGTATTAAAAGCAAACATTACATTTCTCTTAATGCGATAAATACCTCAGTTTATGAATTCATTTCAATATTCTTTATTGTTTTTTGCGAGTCAATATTCTCCAACATGTATCACCAACATCATTCTATAGTTATCCTTTAGGTAGTAAAACAAGAAAAAAGCGGCTCAATTATTACTCGATCGCATTGGTAATAAAGAATCTCAACTTTCCATCAACAAATTCTTCTTTCCGGGGAATTGGTGATTAATGTTTCGACATAACGCAAGCTTGATGAAAAAAACCTGCTTATCAGAAGATAAGCAGGTTTTTTACTTTATATCATTAGCTTTAGCGTAAAAGTTTAATTTTCTTACCACTATACTGAACTAAGGTACATTTTTTATCAGGCTCGATACCAACTCCATTAGTCTCGTTTACCCATACAACTTTAAGTACCCTCTTCTTTAGCATCCCCTTAAAGCTTCCTTGCCTTTTTTCAATGGTCAAAGTTTGTTTTTGCTCATCCCATTTAAACGGAATGATTGAATAGTTTCCTTTTTCGTAATTATAATTCGTCCCTTCATCCTCATACAAATCAAATGTTCCATCAGCACCTGCGTAAATTCTGATTTCTAAGGTGTCGGATGGCAACTCAGTTGTGTTTTGCACTTTATTGCCCAAAGGAATAATAGAACCACTTTTTACATATAATGGAATCGTTGTTAGTGAAGCCTCTGTTTTCACCATCTCACCTCCGGTATGATGGTGATTTGTCCAGAAATTATACCAACCTGCATCATTTTTTGGCAGGTAAACATCCCATTCCTTAATATCCTTTTTTATCACTGGCGCAACCAAAAACGAAGCACCAAACATATATGTGTACTTTTGCTTTAGCGCCATTTCGTCGTTAGCAAAATCCATTACTAAAGGACGCATCAATGTGCCATTATTAAAGGTAATGTCTGCTGCACACGAATAGATGTATGGCATTAACTGATAGCGCAGGTTTAGATACTTCATCGTTTCAGCTTCTACTTCTTTACCATACCTCCACAATTCAGTTTTTGATTGATAACCATGTACTCGTTGCAACGGTGAAAAGGTTGCAAACTGGAACCAACGTAAAAATCTTTCATGAAAATCTTTATGGGTATATTGATCTCTGGGACGAAAAAATCCTCCTGCATCAAAAGTCCAATAAGGCATACCTGTAATAGATGTATTCAATCCTGCTGTAATCTGACGTTGCAATGTTTCCCAATCATTACCCACATCACCTGACCAAACAGCAGACGCATATTTTTGTTGTCCTGAAAAACCACTTCTAGTTAAAATAAAAGCACGTTTATCAGGTGCATCCTTTCTCAAACCATCATAAACCGTTTTGGTAACATATAAAGGGTAAACATTGCGTAAGCGCTCGCCTGCTATTGAACCATTATTTATTTTTCGTCCAACTAAATCGTCATTCTCCGGTTCCGTAGCATCCTGCCACCACCCATCTATCTGATACGGCAATAATTTCTCACTAAAATTCTGCCAATAAAACTGTGAAGCTTCAGGGTTAAAAAAATCTACCCATTGTGTATTAGGAATGTAAAAGTTCTTTTCTTCGATGGCTTTGCCTAATTCTGATTGTTTTTCTACTCTGGACCATACAGAGAGCATCAGACGCATGTCCATTTCATGAAGCTCGTTTACCATTTGTGCCGGATCGGGATAATGAGTCTCATCAAACTTCATGGCATTCCATCCATGCTTTCCCCAGTACTGCCAGTCTTGAACAATAAGATCCAAAGGAAATTTTCTTTCTCGGAATTCCTTTGCATTTTCTAACAGTTCGGCTTGTGTATGATACCTTTCGCGACAATGAATATAGCCTAACGACCAAAGTGGCATCATAGGTGCTTTACCTGTTAAATTTCGGTAGCTCGAAATTACATCATCAGCACTTCCAGCAAAAACCACGTAATCCAATATTTCAGCCACCGGCGATCGTAAAACAGTTTCATCAGTTACTTTTTTGAAATACAAACTGGGTTTATCATTTTTTTCGCCTTTTACAACAACCTGATGAGTGCCTGCATCCAGATCTAACAGCAAACTGGTTGTTGGGGGTAACCAATGATTCTTAAAATTTATGATGTCTTCTCCGTTAATAGCAACTTGCCATTTACGAGCCATCTTCTGACCAACATCCAGAAACAAGGCATATTTTCCGGCTTCCTCAATTTTTAATACTCCACCAAAAACACCATCCTGTCGTTTTTCCTGCTTCGTCCCCTCCGTGGTGGTAATGTCGACTGTAATGGCTTCTCCTTCCACTCCTAAAGGTTTTAGGGAAACGTTTTTTTCTGCTGGATTAAAATCTGTCAATCCATAGTTATGCCAAAGCAAACCATATCCTTTACTCGACATAATAAAAGGAATGGATATTTGACTGTTTACCTGAGTTAACCTTCTTGGTAAGCCTTTGATGTTCAGATATCCATCCTGAAATTGTCCAGTTCCGTATAGATACTCGTCTTCCGGTGAATGAAACGCTTGTTCGGCAATATAACATTCTTCAGCTTGAACCGTACTTTTTTTCAACATTCTACCACCTGCTTTTTCTTTTAATATAAGCTCGTTATTAGCATTAAAATAGGATAAAGTTCCGGTTTGTTTATCAACACAAACTTTTAATTCAGGCATTTTAATTTCCACTTCATTTTTATTATCAATGAGCTTAAATTTGGGAGTCTTCACCTCTTCTGTAAATACCAATTCATCAATTTCCGGTATTGATCCATTACTAAACTGCACCCTGACAGAATTTACTGTCAAGGGTATTAGCTGCAATTGTCCTTCTTTCACTTGTACTATAACCCTATCTTTTTCTTGCTGAAAGCTTTTTACAGCCTGCCCAAATCCCACAAAAGGAATAAGGATAAGAAAAAAAACAATTTTAAATCGCATAAACCTTTTCATTTAATTATTAACTACTACATTACTAAATATTGCATTACAATATTCAGCTTCATTATGACTACAAACTGCTAAACCAATATAAACGTTCTCTTTCATTTTACACTTTACGTTCCCCACTTGTATCCAGTTTTTACCATCAACTGACTGAAATGCTATAAACTCATCCTTTTGTCTTTCCAGTTTGACCCAATGCGGTGAATAAAGTTGAGTTGTTTGAGCAAAACCTTCAGTTGAACCACCTTTTTCACGTCGCCCCTGGAGAGCAACACCTTGGGTTGGTGACATAAATGTAATAATATGTCGTGAATCAGCATCGAGTGTCTCTCGAATCATCAAACCGGCCTTTGCCCATGCATTAGTATTATCCATGCTTTCAATTTTTGCAACTATGCTGCCGTCACCTTTAATGTATTGATATGCATATTGGAACTCATCAGCATGATGCCATATATCGGACCCCGCTCCTTTCACTACTATCAAATCTTTGTTTTGAGCAACGGAGCCTTTTAATCCTACATTCCCTATATCTTGTGAATTCCATCCGGCATTGACAGATGAAATCAAGGCTACAACTGAATTACTATCGCTTGATGTATACTCTCCTGTTACTGCTGATATCCGGTAGTAATATACAACGCCTTTCTGTACCTGTTTATCTGCCCAGTAAGTTTGTTTAATATCTGAAGCAACAACCTTAAACGCATCATCTTTCGACGTAGACCGCTTAATTACATATGAATCCGCCTTATTGACCGCAGACCACTGTATTTTAATTTCTGATTCAAAAGTTTCGGCAGATAAATACTTTGGTGTTTGAGGACGAATAATTGCAGCCGGACCGATTTTAAAACATATAGCCGTTTTAAAGTCAGTGTTATCAGGGAAAGTGATATGCAAAGCATCCTCATTCTGACTCCAGCTAATCTTTTCATCAAAACCTAAAAGTTCAACGGATGAAATGGGTTCAGCCAATCGATTTTCATTTGTTCCTAAAGATTTAATCCTTACTACTTCTCCCGGCTTAGGTACACTCATCACCCAGGCATACAATGCTCCGTCTTTACCAACAGTAAAGCGAATATCAGAAGTACTGAATTTATGATTGGCCTGACGACTACCTATTTTACCACCGGGCAATACATTTAACCGACCATTGGCTCCTTCGCCTAATTTTTCCCAGGCATGACTCCCATAAATTCCTTCTCCATTAATTTTCATCCATGCGCCAATTTCTTTTAACATTCCAGAACTTCCTTCATCCAGTGTTCCATCGGGAAGTAACGAAACACATAAACCAATATTACCATCACGCGACACCTCTTCAAGTAAATAGCGAACCACCGCATCAGAGCTATAGTTAAAATCAGGTCCATAAAACCAATCGCCCACCGGCGTTTCTGCAATCCAATCCTGATCCGTTTTAATTCCACTAGGAATTCCACCTTCCTGGGTATTAACTGTTCCGTTGGTTTTATTTCTGAACTTAATAATGCTAAACACATCCACTTCTCCACGACGCGATAATGTTTTATTGTAGTAATCGGCGATAACACACTGAATGGCATCACTTTTATACCCCGCACCGGTTCCAAACCCGCTAAATGGTTGCTGATCGGTACCATCGGTATAGATAAAGTCAGGTTGGTATTTATCAACTGCATCCATCATACGAAGCGCCCACCATTTTGAATACCATTCATTAAACGCCGAGTGGTTCTTAAAAATACCGGCAGGAGGCGGTGACCATCTTGAGTTTGCCGCGGCAGCCACACCTTCATATTCACGTAAATTCACACCGTACAAATAACGTGGATCCATGCCTTCCCACCATTTGCCTTTTCCATCAGTCAGTGTTAAATTGCCATCGTAAGGTACACCTGCTTTGTCGCCACTACCATCGCTCTGGAAAGCAGTTTGCCACCACCACCAAGAATATTCGTGGTGAAAAGTGATACCAAATCGCATGTCAGCTTTTCGCGCTGCTTTTTGCCACTCTCCTAAGAGGTCGCGTTTAGGCCCCAGGTTAGTGGAGTTCCATGGTTGATATTGCGAATCCCACATATCGAACTGATCGTGATGAACACCTTGAATAATTAAGTACCGTACACCGGCATCTTTGTATATTTCTACCAATTTTTCGGGATTCAATTTTTCAGGATTCCAATCTCGAAGCACTTCTTTATACCCCACTTCTGATGGATGACCAAAATTTTTTAGGTGGTTTTTATAAGCTGTAGTTCCCTGTTTGTAAAGTCTTCGTGCATACCAGTCGCCACTTTTACCAGCTGCCTGAGGTCCAAAATGCACCCAAAGGCCAAATTTGGCCTCACGCAACCAATTGGGAGTTCCCGGATAATTGGCTTCGATGGATTCCCAGGTGGGTTTAAATGGTCCGTCGGTTACAGGAAGGTCAAGCTTTACTTCCTCAAAAGAATGGGCATCGCCTAATTTAACCGAATTTTCAGGCAAAGGAGCAGTCACCTCAGGGATGGGGTCTAATTTGTAATTTAATGTTTGCTCGTATGAACCGGATTGATTGCATGATGAAATTAGCAAACTAAAACCTACCAATGCCAATGGCATTAATCTCAATAATCTCATTTTTTTCTTCTTCATTCAATTAACAATTGTATTATATTCTATGTCTTTTTCTCTTGATTTTGGCATGACCTTTAACTCTACCACTTTTCCATTTTTGTAGCTTACTTCAATTGTAGTATTATGCGGAGCGTGAAGTTTAAAGTCCACATCCCAGTCTTTCGGCCAAGCAGGGAAAAGCATTATTTTGTCTCCAGTGGTTTGTAATAGCATTTCCTGAAGTCCAATCATACCAGAACCACCCCAGTTGTGATCAGGCACCCAATCGTGACCTGGACCCCAGAAGGTAGGATAACGGCGAGGGCTATCTTGTAACTTTTCAGTGTTGTATCCACCAGCTTCTTTAGCCATCCCCATACGGGCAAACTGAATACCGTCTTGATGCCAGCTCTTCACCATCCATTTAAACTGAGGAAATAGTTCATATGAATTTCTAAAATATTGTATCTCTTTATCTCCGAGCTTAAACTGGTCAAAAGGAAATAATGGGTAAAACTGAGGCAATTCACAGTTATTTATTTTCATCCAACTCTCTGCAGGTTTGAAAATTGTTACCCCTTTTTCTTCGCCCATTGGATATTCCGGCATACGTGCTAAGTACTCTTTATAATACTTCTTCTCCGATGCAGAAACATACTTTTCCTCCAAATCTAACAAGCTATATAGACAAGCATTCAGTCCTGATAATAAATCAATAGGATTCTTTGCTCCTCTAAAAGTTTCACAAGAAGTAGAAGGGTAAAAAACAAGCTTACCATTTTCATCAAAGGATTTACCATTTCTAATACGCTGTCTTAGCTGATAATGCTCATCAAAGAACTTTACCGATTCTTTTATAAATGGCAGATATTGAGAAATATCTTCCCCAGAGAATCGATGATATTCCATAATCATATAGGCGTGCTCTAGCTGAGATTCCCAGTGATATGAAATATAACCATTAGCAAGCACACCCTCTTCTACTGTAGCATTATAACCAGTATTAGCAGTAGCACGCTTATCACCAAAAGCTATTTCTTCACCACGTCCGCGGTGACCTTTTTTATCCCAACCCCATCCAAATCCGGGAGCGACACCTGGGATACTCATATATTCAGCAAACACAGCCCCTTCGTGTCCAAAGTGCTTCTTTACTCTTGCTCTGGCACCAGGCAATCCTTTGCGGTACAATTCAAATTGAGGCAATATAGCATCATAGTCACCAGCTTTTAGCATTGGCCAGTAGAGCAATCTCTGGTTCTGCGCTGTATGAATAGCTCCTCCCCATTGTCTCCAATCTGGCTCGTAAGGTTTTTCCTTTTCTACCAAAACAGGATCATAGATAAGGTTTCCTCCATTAAATTTGGTAGGATACTCCCCTTTATAGTTACCACCTAACTGATAACGAAACAACTGGTAGTTACGTCCCATTTGCCATACCGGATTTGATGGCTCTGCCTGATCTGGGCTAATAACTATATAACTGCGTTTCCAGAAGTCTTGCCACCACTGCTTTGTATTCTTAAAGGCTTCATCTGAAGTATTTTTAGAAGACTCTACAGTAGTATATAGATTAGCTTTCCAGTCATCTAACTTCTCAGCCTGTTCTATATGTGTAGCGATGCAAATGTGATGATTCTTCTTAGCCTTTTCACTTTTTAATGACCAAGATTTAAATGGTGTAATTTGGTATTTGCCTTCCCCCTGACCAGCAGGAACAAGACCATCTCCATAAAGAAGACCGCCAAAGGTGCGATGTTTAATATCGTCGGGTATTTCATCCTTATACTCTTCAAGGCCTTGTTGCTCAATTAACACCTCTGGAATTAGTTTATTATCAGGATTACGGTGATAAAAAAGCACACCATTTTGAGCAAAATCAATTTCATCTTTTACTCGAACAACCTTACCAGGATAACCATCCAAGCTAAAGCAAGTAAAACGTTCGAAAAGCTGCTTGCTTTTATGTTTCAATTCTTTGTCTTCAGTACGCCAACTTTCATAAGCCACTTTCACATCAGTAGCTTTGGCCGACTCTAGATCAATATGTACTACAGGTTTAGCAATATCCACCCATAACTTCATTAATAAGTTTTGTTTAGCGTCAGCTCCCGAACTAACCTCTATATATCCATCCTCTAGCTTTAGCTCTTGCTTAAACGTAGTATCTGATAAAAAAGGATTAGGACTTAACTGTATACGGAAGCGTCCCATTTTGAGGTATTCACCATTTTCACTTAAGCTACCGCTTCTTTGTACATAAAGCAACAAGTCGCCATCTTCCACCCATACATTACAGCCTATGTCTCCACCGACTAATGGCATCGATTCAGAGGCATTTTTACTCGGGCTATACCATCTTACATTGTAATCATGCAACCTTGATGCTTGATCTTTATCTTGACAAGCTGATAGTAGTTTTACTAAAAGCAGTACCCCAACCCATATTAAGATACTTTTGTTTATTCTAATTAGATTATTTTTCATTTTTACATAGTAATTATCTAATTCCAATTTTGACATGCCAAAATAACGAATACTAACATCCGAGAAGGTTAACAGATCTTCAAAAAAGGATGAAAATTATGTATTTCAGCATAAGCCTGAATATACTACTTCTCAATTATGAGTTTTATCTCATTAATACCTACAGGCAAAGCTATAGGTTGGTTTTCTTTTTTCGCCCCTGTTTTATGCTTTTTACCGTTCATCTTGATTTGGGTCAAAGTACAACTAACAGGCACAATAAACTGTGCAGGCATTGCATTTTTAATGGTAAAATATAATTTGCCATTCTTTCTTTCAAATGATAGGGTTACATCGCCGTTTATTGTAGGATGAGTAAACTTACCGGAAGTTAGACCTGCTAACTGAGGCTCGATAGTTACAGCTCTAAACCCCGCTTCTAATGGTCGTATACCAAACATACGACGGGCAATTATATTTCCCGGAGCTGCACCCCAAGCATGATTCCAGTCGAGGTTTGATTTTACATTAGCATCCCAAGATTCAAGTGTAATGGTAGAACCTTGTTTAAGCATATTTAACCAGCCTCGGTCCCCAGATGTCGTGATAAGGTCAAAAGCATAGTCAGCTTTACCTTGTACATAAAGCAGGTCGAGCAGGTACTGTGCACCATACACACTAACAGCCATCCCTTTGCTTTCTATAAACGGTATGAGCGTTGACATCATTTTACCATTTGCTAATCCAAATAGAGCAGGAAAGATGTTGGCGTGGATAGAACTATGATTTTCACCGATAGCATCTATGTACAAACCGGAACTCTCATCCCAAAACGTATTGTTGAAACTCTCTTTATGCTTTTTCGCTTTTGCTAAAAGATTATTTATATCTTCTGATTTACCTAAAATGTCAGCCATTTGCGAAAGCAAAATCAAGTTGTGATAATAAAATGCATTAGGCACACTATTATACTTTCCTAATTGGTAACCATCTTGTTCATTCTTTGGCCAATCGATAATGTCTCGATAATTCCGAACAATGCCATCTGTATTCGTTTCCATATTTAGGATACTATCCTTGTAGTACATATAGTACTTGTTCAAATAAGCAATGTCACCCGTGTACATATAATCTTCCCAAAGCATTATAGGCATGTGGTATAGCCATTCTGTAGGCCACGTAGGGAATTCGTATAAGTGATCTATCGTTTTACGTGCAATACCATACTCAGCATCCACTGCATAATGGCTCAGTTGGTTAATGTAAGCATCAGCTTCATAAGGTCTGCGCTCACGGTCACCATCTACATACACACCACAAAAGCTGGTAGCCTTCATAGAATGCTTACACAGATCCCACACCTGATTTAAAGCTTCTGAAGAAGTCTTAAAGTAGGATGCCTTATCATTGAAAGGGTAAAAAAAAGCGATCTGGGTAACATCAGATTTAGACAATGTACCGCTAAATCTTTTAATATCTACAAATCTGAACGGTATAATATTTCCAACTTCTTCCGGGAGCCGAATATGGTTATTAAGATGTTTTGCCCAACCCGGAGGTTCAAAATCAGGAATATTGACTATATAGGTATGTTTCCCTTTTTTCACCTTAATGGAATCTACAAGGTAGCGTATTGTTCCGCCAGGTTTTATGTCCACTTTATTATCTTTCGTTTTCTTTTCACCTAAGCGTACTACTATGGTTTCATCTTTAGTAGCATCTAAATTCAGCATTAGTTTTCCGAAATACGTTTTTTCGAAAGTAATAAAATACCGGTCAGCTGTCTGGATTATTTCTTGGGGTAAGAATGTATCGTGCGTTAAAGGTTTGTAATTTGTGTTATTTTGTGCATTAGCAGCCAATATACCAAGTAATAGAAATAGGCTGTAGAGAATGAAATAGTTGAGTTTTAGCATAAGCAGATTTATTAATTCAGTGTAGGTAAAATAATGCCTGAAAGATAATGATTTGCCCGGTTGGCATAAAAAGTAAGAAGGAGTCCCAAAGCCCAAAGCACTCCTCGTTTCAGATCTAAAGTCTTTTGCGAGCCCTCTTTCAGGCATCAACATTTGCTAACAGGCAACATCAAATTATAGTAACTTCAAAAATACCACATGTCCGCCGCCTTCTGCCATTGCTACTTCTAATTTAGTGGCAGCATCAACATTTTTTTTGCGAATTGAGCAGGACTCTTTTTTGTTGAGAAAATGAGACTCTTTTGCATCTTCATATAAAGTAGCTTCATATGCTTTACCCTTAGGCAAGAAACTAAAGTCAATGGTGATGCTTCTTTTTTGGCGGTTAGTGAGCGATCCTATAAACCAATCGTCTCCGGCCTTGCGTGCAATACTTACATATTCATCCATTTTAGCATCCAATACTTTAAAGCCATCGAACTGGGCTGGCATTTTTCGAATGCAATCAAACAAGTCATCCTTCTTCAGGTACTCTTCAGGACTATCAGGCAATACCATCCAACCTGTATATATGGTTATCAATTTTGCCACTTCAGCAACTACAGTACCCGGGATTTTCTGAAACACACGATGACGCGAATGCGCATTATTTAAGTCAAACCAACCATTGGTCAAATCCAGTGGACCGGCAATCATATTAATTAATGGCTGATTAACGGCTGTCTCAGGATAATAAGAGCGCTTAGCATCGGCTTGAGCATGACCATATTCTTTGGTTAAAAGATTTGGGTATGTTCTATGGTCGCCACTCGGAGGAATAGGTCCATCATGAAAGTTTACAAGTAGCTTGTATTTGGCACAAAGCTCAACCACCTCGCGGGTATGCTTTACTTTCTCTTCTGGTGTACCAGACATAAAACCATATTTTACACCTACAGCTCCCCATTCCGAAAACTGTTTAAGCACTCTTTCCAAACCAAATTTCTTAGCGCCTACATCATTTAAATATAAAATGACGCCAACATCCTTCTTCCTGGCGTAAGCCATACACTCCTCTATGTTTATGCCTTCGCGTGCCGAGGTCGGATCTGAGCTTTCGCTAAATTCAGCACCATACCAGTCAGCATCTATCAGCAAGTATTGGATATTGTTTTCTGAGGCAAAATCTATAAAGCGTTTATGCGAAAAAGAATTCAAGCCATAAGTAAACCCATCGGCAGCTTTGTAGCCCCACACGCGCCAATCCCAAAGCGATTTTCCCGGTTTTATCCACGATGGATCTTCGATTTTGCAAGGTTCATTTAAGTTAACCAATAGGTTCGACTCGACCAGATCACCAACATTATCGCCTAAAATGAAAGTACGCCACGAAGTCTTAAAAACATTGTCTCGTTCTGTGTAATTTATATTAAAACCTAGCGATTTATCTTTTGCCGCCGCATTAACAGTAAATGGTGCAAACTCAACTATTTCAGCTTCATGAATAGCCATAAAGCCTTTATTATTGAGTTGCATAACAACAGGCGTTTGAACGTCATAAACACTTTTCTCAGACCTAAGAACAGGGCCTAAATTATGACGTTCGCCATTGTATGCCCAGTACGTAAAATCACCATCAAAATTTAATTTCGTTAGCTCTTCTTCAATGTTTACATGTCCTCCATCTATGCCTGATACAAAACTGTATCTATAAGCAAATCCATCATCATAAACCCGAAAGGTTATTTGATAATAAGAGTCTTGGTTATCAGTTTTGACAACATTAAAAGTGCACTCGTTATAGTGGTTACGTACAGTAGGCTGCTTTCCGTTAACGGTTATCCATGTTTCATCAAAAGTACTTTTTGTATAGTTACTTAATGATACATTTTCGATGTAGTTAACATCATTAAACGCCAGTCCTAATGGTGATTTTTTTATAATAGTATCGCCATTCTCCACCACAGAAAATGTACAAGTATTATTTTCGTCAGATATGTTTAGGTGGATATCTCCATCGGGAGATTGCAACTGAAAGCTACTGCGCTCGGAACAGGAAAGCAGAAGACAAAGGGTAAAAATTGCTACTACTGATATTCTCATAATTATAATGTATTCTAATTTCTGGTTTCACTTTTATCTGGCTGATAAAAGCAATTCAAAAGTAAATAATACAGATATCTCAAAAGATGATATATATGTAAATCAGGATGAAAAATATGCATCAAAAAAACAGGGAGCTTATTCTCTTGCAAAAGTTCTCCCTGTTTTAAAATCAATTTACATTCTTAATTTCTCAATCCTATCTTATCAAAAGGAATAGGTTCAAACACAGCAGTATCACCAATGAGCTCATAAATAAGTTCTGAGTCAAAGGATTTTTTCTCCAAGTCAATACCTACTGTTTTTTCTTTTGGAACGATGTAATCGCGCTCTTTTACATTAGCTGGAGCAGGTCCTCTCTGCGGATCGCAAAATCCGTGTATTTCATTGCATTCGATAAAGACATTTTCGACAAAAGAGTTGACGCAATTATTGGTACTTCTCAGACGTACCATATCCGGGTATCTTCGCTTGTATAAAGCCTGAACTTCTTTACTTGCTCTTAATACTTCTATGAAATCACGTTCTAAGAATTTCAACCAAGCAGAGTGTTTCCAAGGCACAATGGTAATACCCATATTACATTGGTAAAAGATGTTATTCCACGCTAAGTTGTCTTTACCACCATTTATCTGCAAAGCTCCAAAGTTATAGTAAGAAGCATTTCTAAAAATATTGCCATAAATAAAGGTTCCTGAAATAGCATCATCTAAGCGCACACCTGCTCTTCCGTGATATCCACCTGACTTATCACCATCTAAAGGACATATATCTTTAAAATAGTTGTAACGAATAGTGTTGCCACGGAAAGTTGGATCGCCCCACATATCAATAGCCCCTTGATCTGGCGACTCGTAAACTACACGGTACATATAATTGTACTCTATCAGATGATCGTTACCATTCAAACGAACAGCACTACTCGGTATATCATGGAATTCACAATGTCTGATTGTGGTTCCAACTCCATCTACACGAACACCTGGTGTGTAAGTGCGGTCGATTCGCGAAGTATGATGAATGTAGCAATTATCAATCAGATAATTTGCAGGCTCCAGTGTCATTCTGTCTCCACCAACAAGTGCTATGGCACCCCGACCTAAATCAGTTATATGACAAGAAATAATGCTGTTGTTTTTTCCGCCATTCATACGAACGGCTTCAGTAGCACATCCTGATATATTACAGCTCTTTATGGTAATATTTTCAGAATCATCAATAACAAAAGCTGCTCCTGCCGATTTTTGGAAATTAAGCCCTTCGAAAGTGACATTTGACATATCACTGATGGACACCATTGTTTGCTTACAAACCGAGAACTCAACTGCATTTTTTCCAACTTTTTCAGGTGGGTAGAAATAAACTTTCTTCTCCTGATAGTCGTAAGCCCACTCTCCCGGCATATCAATTTCAGTTTTAATATTCATCCCCACGTATTTGCCATCCCGACCATAACCATAAATATTAAAAGGGGCATCAACCCACATAATTTTATTTGTGGTATCAAACTCAAATGGATGCTCAAAAGCATCGGCCCATGTCCAGTACCAATAGCCGTGTAAAATTACATTAGGTTCATTGGCCCATGTTGAAATACGGTCATCTTCGTAATAGATTCCTACCTTCGAATCGCTTGCATCTTTACTGCTGGTATCGTATTTCCCAGCCTTAATATAGCCCTCGTTAGGCCAGCGTGACAATGGCATAGCCTTTCCGTTGAAATATACTTCTTGTAAGTCAGCCGGCTTTGGTGGATTGTTGCGTTGAAATCCTGCCAAACGCATTTTCTCAAACGATACTACATCGCTTTTAGCGAGGTCAAAAACCAATATCTTTTTACCAACTTCAGGATTTTTCTGATACAAAGGGTGACTCTTTGACAATTTGTTATAGTTATTTAAAGCCACTGCACCAGATATCACAACCTCTTGGTTATTATAATTTTTGAACACAACAGGCACATCAATACCTAGTTCTTCACCGTCTAAAGCAACTGTTTTGTTAATACGATAAGTACCCTCGCGAAAAAGTACCTTAATGGTATCTATTTCGTTTTTTTCTGCTGCCACTTTTTTAAGCAAAGCAATAGCTCCATCGAAGGAGTTTACCGGATTATTTTCGCTACCATCGTTGGATACTCTCCCTTTTGGGGAAACGTGTATAGTATGGGTTTGTGCGTTAAGCAAAGTAATACACAACAACAATGTTAGTAATAAGTATGTCTTCATCTTTTTCTGAATTTTGCCACGAACACACAAAACTCTATTTGTGCATCCGTGGCAATTGAAAAATGTCTATGAATAATTAAAATCCCCTCTACTTTTTCACTAATTTATGTGTAGATACCTTATCGCCTTTAAGTATTTTAACTAAGTAAACGCCATCTCTACCACCCTCGTCAAAAACCAGAGTATGACGACCTGAATCGTAAATGGCATTTTTTCTTTCTATCAATGTTCCTTGTATGTTATACAGATAGAATGTCATACCACGTCGCTCACCAACTTCAAACAACACCTTAATATTATCATTATCCACATATACCAATTCAAAAAGCGCAGCTTCGTTTCGAACCAAACTTGTTGAAACATCTCCTGTAACCTTTACACTATCCATAATTACACCACTTGTAAGGTAGATATAGTCATCCACCACACCACCGGTATAGCCTACAGTAATTATTGTTTCTCCGGCATCAGAGGCAACAGTAGAGGTACTTAAAGTAATGCCCTCTGGTGCTGTAATAACAATATCTTCATCAGATTCTTCCATCTGTGCATAGACTGTAAATCCATCCTGTCCAAGCTCAGTAAACACCAGCTCTTTGGTAGGTACATAGAATGGTATTTTATAGAGTTCGTAGTTATCCAAGAATGCTTGAGTACCTGTTGAGCCACCACAGTTGTTAAAAAAGATACCTTTAGCAGTTGTTGGATTTGCACCCGTTACAAATATGGTGTCATATTGCTCCCACACACCATAGGTATCCATATTGTATGCTTTTAAAGGATGTCCATCACTGCTGGTACCACTACCTTCAATATCCGCACCCTTAATCTCAAAGGCAAAGGTTCCATCCATCGTTTTTATCATGGCTCGCAAACGGTAATAGGCATTAGCCTCAAAAGCCTTAGGCAAGTCATAATCCAAAGTGGCACCATTAGGCCAACATACAGCTGTACCATCGGCGTGATAAGTGCGACTTCCACCATAAATAAGAAGGGTATCCGTTGTAATCTTACCGCCACCCCAGCCAGTGAAATTAGGAGTCTTTACTGATAAGTAAGGATCTACTATAAGGTTACCTTCTGGGTATAATGGCGTATAATAGTTAGAAGCAATATAACCGATTACACGTACACGCTCAGTTAATTCGCCCGTCTTAAACACGATATAATCTCTTACTTCCTCAACACCGTCAAATGTAACAGTTATAGTGGCAGAAGCTCTTCCGTCATCTCCTTTTGAAATGCTGGTAGTATCTACAGAAAAACCATTTGGAACAGTAATGCTAATATCATCCTCCAGGTTTGCTCCAACAACAGTAAATGCAACTTCACTATTTCCCTCTAATTCGTCAAACGTTAAATACTCCTGAGAGAAAGCTAACTGAGGTTTACTATCATTGATAATTTCGCGAGTAATGGCAACTCCTTCACCATTTCTGTTTATTCCTTTTACAGATATTGATCCCTTTGAAAAGTTTGGATCAATAGTCACCTCAATTCGGTTAGAGGTAGAAGTACCTGACAAACCATTTGGCAAAGTCCACTCATAAGACGTAGCTCCTTCAATTGGCTCTACAACATAAGTAGCAATTTCTAGTGAATCAGTGATATTGAATCGACCTGATAATACCTTAGGTGTTTCTGGCAGACCTACAATATTAACCACCTCGCTAAGGTCTGGCATTATAGTAGAGGTTCCCGGCACCCATACATCTGCACCATATTCGTAAGCACCTGCATCAGGAGCACTTCCTTTGTATCCATCCGTAATCCCAGTGATATCAACACCGTAATCGATTGCCGGAGCGATAGGAGACAGTGTAAAGTCATAAAGTGAAGCATCCGTAAAAGGAGATGAAGATACCTGTAAGTTATTCGAAAAGGTATTTCCTTTGTCGAATGCTTTATTGGACAAATTATTTCTTACCACCTGATTTTCTAATGTTGCACCGGAAGGTCCACCAGATCCCATTCCTACGCTACAGAACCAAACGGTATTGTTATACACTTCAAAATCGCGCCCCGGCGTATTGGTTCTTAAACCTTCGTAACAATCCCATACCACGTTATGATGCACCACATACGCAGTATCATAGTTATCAAGATAAATACCTATTGAGTAGTGACTTGCTTTGTTACTATGAACCCAGTTGTAGGCAATATGTGACCCTTTACCATTTGATTTATATGAGTATGTAGCACCCAAGTCATTGGTTATAAAGCCACAGTTGTACAGATGATTATATGTAATATCCGTAGTATATGTAAGGCGGTTTACCAATATACTTCTTGCAGTATTGCGCATAGTATTACCGGTAATTGCATGATCTGCTCCTACTGTTGTTAAAGGTGCGCAATCGGTTGCCGACCAGTCGCAATCTTCGATCAAACAATTTTCAACAGTATTGTATTGACCTCCAACACTAACCCCATCGCCCCAACTATGGGCTATATAACTATTTTTTAATGTATTATTTTTACCTGATAAGGTAACGCCTTTTCCTTCCCAATGAGAAACACTGTAATTTTCCTGATGCTCTGATTGCCTCGTCCATCCGCTGGTATAGAAGAAGAATGGTGTTGGGTATAAAACACTCACACTATCAATGGTACAATTTTGGGCTTCTTCGAAATTGACATTCGCCATTACAAAGTTTAATCCTTTGATATTGACATGTTCGTTACCGTTGGCTTCAAAACCATTATTACGTGTACGAGCTACAATTGCAGAGGTATTAATATCTGTACCAGCTTTAGGATAATAATACAAGGTATCATTTTCCCAATGCCACTCATTTTCATCATCCAGAGCATTGATGTGGTCTGTAATGCATCCCACACCATTACCAGCATAAATACCAGTACTGTAGTTATATCCCCAAGGCCAGGATGTATCGGTACATTTTAAAGTTTGTCCTGTATTGGATACCACTTTGCCATTGTGAGCAATCCATCTGGAACCTACTAACACATTAACGGTAGCGCCTTTCCAATAATCCGTAGCAAAGCTCGCCCCTGAGAAAGTTGCTTCTTTGTTATCATTAACCGATACAGATGCCCAATCTGAAGTGCTTAAATGGTCTCCCTTAAATGTTGGATAACGCGCCTTAAAAGCTAAACTTTTATCAACCATCAGTTGCGATACCTCAGCAGGCACATACGCCTTAAAGATACCATCTTTCCAAACTTCCCATCTGGTAATTGTATCTGTTCCCATGATAACAGCATTTTCACCTTCGTAGTTTTTAAATACAATTGGTTTCGATTCCGTTCCATTGTTAATTGGGGTTACCTTTTCGTTGTATACACCTTCACGAATAAAACAAACATCCCCGGCAACCATCACAGATGCAGCTCGCTGTATAGTCTTAAATGGCTGCAACAAACTACCTGAATTA
Organism: uncultured Saccharicrinis sp.; assembly: GCA_963677245.1. Taxonomy (GTDB): domain Bacteria; phylum Bacteroidota; class Bacteroidia; order Bacteroidales; family Marinilabiliaceae; genus Saccharicrinis. Next base: position 5,208,154 of record OY781921.1, on the reverse strand, counting down.
CTATCTGCCCCTGAAGGTGATACATAATATTGGCCTGTAGTGCCACCTGCCGCTCTGACCGTTAAATTCAAATAATATGTTTTACTTGTTTGTTCATCAACAGAAGTAACAACTATTGTTGCTACACCGGGTAATGTTGAAGGATAACTGATTTCGGATGTTCCTTCATCAGCTATAGAATATGAGATTAAACTGGCTAAATCGGCAACAGTTACACCTGCTGGCAATAAAATATCAAATGAGACATGATCTCCATTTATAATTGGATTAATAGTATTCCCATTAACAACTAGCTCATCCAGTTTGGCTAAACGAGTACCTGTAACGTTTACTATTGCAGTTGCACTTCCGCTGACAAATGTTATTTCACCAGTTGCCGACTCTCCATCAAAAGTAACCTGAACAACTTGATTTTTCACTTGACTACTTAATAACGAAGGCTCTACGGTAAAACCTTGCGGTGCAGTAATAGAAATATCATCAGTTAGCACCTCTCCTGTTACTACAACGTCCTTGGTTTCTTTACCATCAAAGATTAATTCTTTTGGCGAAACAATGATATTTTCATCAACCATAGTTACATTAATTCCGCAGTACCAGGTGCGAGCGTTTAGATTAGATGTTTCACCTATGTCATCAATATAAACTTTAATTTCACCATCTAGATCTGCTGTTGCCATAATTGGCAAGCGACCATAATATAAATCTTCTGAAGAGGTATCAAGTAGTTTAATGCCTTTCATTGCTGTAAAATCATTAACTGTATTGCCACTAACATTAAAATATTCCATACCACTAGAAGATAGACCAGCCTTGATACCCCAGTCATCTTTACCTCCAAAAACAATATCAACATAATACTCCTTATAAGGTTCTAACCCTTCGATTACTGTATATATAAGAGGGGCATCCTCTGCTGTTGACCCTTCCCAAGGAGCTCCGTAGTCGCCATAGTGCATTTTTTCGGCTCGTGGTCCCCAAAGACCATCAGAAGCATTGTGTGTTGCCCACCAGGATGTATTTGAGTCATCAGTGGTATTAAACGTATTTCCTTCTGTTGCTGCAGTATATCCATCACCTTGTGCATAAACAGAAGCAATGCATATTAACAACAAAATAAACAATAGATTTTTTTTCATATTATTAAAAATTTAGTTCGTAAATATTTACACTCAATCATGAAGAAGTTTATTTGAAAATATTCTTGCAACAGGATTAGATATAACAAAACCACTCACCTTAAGCTGACAAATAATAAAGCAGCCTTGGCCATACTGTTTCTCGGCTGCTGCCAAATAAGCCCCCTGATCGCCTGCCCAGCTTGTTCTTCCTGAATTAAGAATTGGCTCCCAATCTTTGGCTCTAAAAACGCTGCTCACAAAAGGCAGAACGCATTTTGCTTCATCGTTATACCAAAATTTAAAGTCCATAGGTTTTGCCCAGTCTACCAGTCTGTGTCCTGCAGCAGGAGACACATAGTAGTACTCACCCATTATGGTATTTTCCACTTTTACCTCACTAGTAGCAATGTTGTATTCTCCTTCTTTTAGTTCTAGAAAAACAACGCGCTTTCCGGTTTTCACCAATGCGTCTATCTCAACTTTATTTTGTTGGTACCAATTAAAATCATCAATCAGAATAACCGAAGCTTGTTGCATAGATTGAACAGCTGTTGCATCAAGTTTATCGAGTATCTGGCCTGCCGCTCCTTTAGAAGAAGTAGAAAAGATGCTGGTTGATATTTTTTCTTTTTTAGGGAACACCTCCATATCGAGTAAAGATTGGCTTACTTCATTTCCCTTATCATCAAATAATCCTAGACGTAGTTTGTAAGCTGCACGCTTGTTTACAACAGGTGCTTTTGTTTTTATATAACCTTGAAATTGGCTACTGTTTATAGGAATATCCGGGGATATGTTATTGGCAAAGACCACCTTCCCTTTTCTTTCGAACTGGTACTTAAGCGTGTAGTTACTTGGAACACTATTTAAGTCGTTACAAATCCAGGCTTCTGCCAAAATCTCATCTCCACTGGTATAATGGTATCTGTCTGTTCTCAAATTAGCCATTATTGGTTCCAAAGCATCCCGATAAACGAAGAATGCCTTTTTAGGTTGCCTGTCGACATCCATTATCGTTTTCATCCATCCGGCAGGCCAGGCATCTATAAACAGGTGTATGGCAAATGATACCATCTTGGCATCTCTACGGAAAGCTTCGGTAAGTAGCCTTGTAGCCCAGGCTTGGTGGGTTTGACTGGCTTCTATCCATTCTGATCTTGTATTTTGGGTATTAAACCACAAATAGTGGAAATTCTGTGTTTGAGCCATAGCTATCTTACCCGGATTCCACACTGCTTTTTCAGATTCCGGCAACCAATTTTTAGGATAATATTTATCCATGACATTTTCTGGATCAAGTCCCTCAGCTCCAAATTCACCACAAGCATAATACCAATTGGGTTTGGTAGGAATCCAATGCCCTCGGTGTAACTCACCTAAACCCAGTGCGTGACCATTATACCATGCATTGTAGCAGTGGTTATCCGGTAATCCCGGCGAAGGTGGATCATAATCGCCATCGGCAGCCTTTATTACCCTGTCGGGATTTGCCATATGTACAGCCTGATCGCAAGCTGTAAACAGTCGGGCATACTCATCATAAGTACTCATATTTCGTTGAGGCGCCCCTTCAGCGTTTGGAAAACGCTCATTAATATAGGTCACCATTATATTACAAGGATGACTACGCACTAATCGCTCCATTTCCTCTGCCTGCTTCACAGCCTCTGCCCATTTATTGGGTCTTAAGCCTCCAAAAAGTGGCAGATCTGTTTGGGTCATCATCCCCAATTTATCACAATACTCATATATCTCTGGTTGTACAGGGCGCTGAGTAAATCGGTAATAATTCATATTACATATTTTAGCCAACAGGATATCATCTATCAACTGATCCCAATCTTTTTTAAAGACATCTTGCTGCATAAAACCCATCGTGTTTGCACCGCGTAAGCGTATGGCTTCGCCATTCAGATACATCATCCCTTTAGGAATAGAAACCGTATCCATCGTAAACGAACGCATACCAAATTGCTGCGACTGCATATCGCTTAGCTCACCTTTATCGTTATACATTTTTACTTGCAACTGGTAAAGCCAAGGTGTTTTGTTACTCCATAATTTAGGATTAGAGATTTTCACTTTCGTCTTTAAGAAGTTTACACCGTATCCTAGTGGCAAATTGTTTTTCTCCCAGTCGGTAGGTTTGGCTAAATCGCCCACTCCGGGAATATGTACAGTGGAAGGAATATATTCAAGATCTTCGATGATGCTTGCTTCAAAATTCTGACCGTATACCGATAATTTAAAGATGACCTCTTTATTAAATTGGTGGTAGTTATTTACCTCCAACCATATTTCGGCTTCATCAGTATCTAAAAGTGGCCGTACAAAAACATCGTTGATATGCAGTGGCGAGCGTGCCTCTATATAACACTCCTGGTAAATACCCATACCTGCAGGAGAGTGATGCCATCCATCGTACGGATCGTCATAACCTAAATTGGTAGCTCCAAAAATTTTATCCCCTTTTACCTTTTCGCCTTTCTCGTTTCTTCCGCCGTGGGTGGTATAGTCATTCTTTACCTGAACAACTAGAGTATTCTTGCCTATTCTAGCATATTCAGTCATATTAAATTCAAAAGGGGCAAAAAAGCCTTCGTGCGATCCCAGGTAATAGCCATTTAAATAGATATTCGCTTTATAATCCACACCTTTAAAACAGATAAACAGCGCTCCTTTATCAAGCATTCTTTGGGATATCTCAACCTCCTTGCGATAATAAGTAGTGGCTCTACCTAATGGCTCTCCAAAATGAGGAAGACTAACTTGTTTCCATTCTCCCTTTCCGGCTAATACGCCCGCGAAATCTTGTCTATCTGCCGGGGTTTCAATTCTCCAATTCGCCGAAGTCAACATCATACGCTCTCTGGACTGCTCTACTTTTGGTGCCAGATTGGCTAAAAATGGTTGATATGCCTCACGCATCTTATCCAACTCCTTCACCAACTCTTCAGGGGTATCCATCAGATCAAAAGGCTTAAATGCTGAAGCTTTATTATGACTTACAGGTAAATACTTTTGAGGTAACTCTTCAGGCACATTATCTTTTAATAGGTGCGTTCTTATGGCCACCTGCATATTGCCAATTTTGGCAAAATTATCTTCAGACTGCTTATTCTTTTGTCCATAAACCGAAATTAAAGAATGAATTACCCAAAAGGTAAGAATGGATAAACGAACACTTAAACGATTAAGCTTATAAACGCTATACTTTTTTAATATTTGCATATCTTGTCGTCAAAACAACCACAATGGTTTGATCTGATATTAATTTTGAATTAAAATTTAAATAAACCGAAAACCATTAGTTTCAGCTTGCCCTTTTTTAGTGAAAACGGTTGTTTAAACGGTTTATTAAACCGTTAACATACTTATTCTCATGCATTTATTTTTTTATGATAAAAGACAGTGAAATAACAGACTTATTACTTAGGATAGAGAAAAGCAACTCCTTTAGTTCAGGCACAACCTACTTAGAGCTGCTAAAATTTCTTGTGAAGTGTACCCAATCCGGTGTTGCTCCAAAAGAGTATGCCATTGCGGAGCATATTTTTGGAAAAAAATCGGATAAAGTGGATAGTGCCAGAGGACGTGTATACGTCTATCACCTGCGGAAAAAACTCAAGCAGTATTTTGACACAGAAGGCAAGCAGGAAAGCTACATATTAACCATTCCCAAAGGTGGCTATCAGGTGCATTTTGAGAAAAACAAACCGGACGCTTTCTTCAAAGATACCAGTGCTAATGTTAAAGCGACACTCATAGCCCTTTGTGTACTCTTAGGCATTAGTATCACCCTTACTGTCTTTCTTATAAACAACAAGCAGAAACGCAGAAACGCGTTTGCCAAGTCCGTTTTCTGGCAGGAGTTCTTTGAAGATGATAAACCTGTCCAGGTGGTGGTTGGGGACTTCTTTGTTTTCGCTGACCAGACTTCAGAAGAAACGAAAGCCATTAGTATGCGTGTACCTGAAGTAAACAATGTAACTCAATTAGAAGCTTACCAAAAACTGGAAGAAAACCAAGGCAAAGATCTAAAGAAAGTGCCCTATACTCTATTGCATAAAAACACAGCAGAATGGGTCGCTAATATCGCTAAGGTATTGTACCCCGATAAGGACTTTCAAACGCGTGTATGCGCTACTATCAGCCCTGAAGACTTACATGATTATAACTTAATATATGTAGGCATGCAACGGTCTGCCGGCATTTTTAACAGCTATTTCGAAAACAGTAGCATTAATCACAATGTAGATGATAATCGGGTATACAATTACAAAGTCAACAGCGATAGCGAAGAATTAATATTTACGCCCAAGGGCGATTGGGAAGGTAAGAACACAGACTATGGTCTTATAGCCAAATACCCGGGACCTAAAAATAACACCATATTCAGTTTTAGTAGTCTTTGGGATTCGGCCACACCTGAAGCTATCCGGAATTTTACTTTACCCAAAAAAATGGCGCAGGTAGAAGAGTATATGATAACACACATTGGGTATATTCCTCAATATTTTGAAATGATAATTGAAGTGAATGGGCTGGAACGTGTAGGTTTTGAATCGAGGATTGTATACCTAAAGGAAATTACAGAAAAATAAAGCAAAAAAAAGGAGCCCATAACGTATATTATCTATGCGATATTGACTCCTCTATAAAATGGTTGTTTTTCCTTATTTTACAACTTTATACGATGAAAAATCTCCCCCACTATCTACCTTTATCAGGTATATACCTCCCTTCAATTTTTCTTTTATAACTGTGGTATGTTTTCCTGCGTTGTAGGTGCCTGTTTGGTTCGCAACCAATTTGCCGGCTAAGTTATAGATCGAGAAATTCATTTGAGTTGACTTTTTCAATTGAAATAGCACATGAATTTGCTCATTGGCAACATATACCGATTGCGATATGGTTGCATTACTCCGGTTTAGATGGGTTAAAGTTTCGCCCTTCACTCTCACACTATCCATAATTGCACCACTTTTCAGATAGATATAGTCATCAATTTCACCACCCGTATAACTAACGGTAATGGTTGTTTCACCAGCATCGGATGCTATCGTAGATTTACTTAAAGTTATCCCCTTCGGTGCTGTAATAACAATATCTTCGTTAGAAGCTTCCATTTGCGCAAATACTGATAATTCGGCTTCACCTGGCTCAGTAAACACCAGCTCTTTGGTAGGTACATAGAATGGTATTTTATAGAGTTCGTAGTTATCCAAGAATGCTTGAGTACCTGTTGAGCCACCACAATTATTAAAGAATATGTTATTATCACTTGACGGATTGTTGCCCGAAACAAATATCGTATCAAACTGCTTCCACTCACCATAGGTATCCATATTAATTGCTACCAGATTCTCTCCTTCTATATCCGCACCTTTAATCTCAAAAGCAAAGGTGCCATCCATTGTTTTTATCATAGCACGAAGCAGGTAATAGGTATTGGGCTCGAATGAAACAGGAAGCGTATAATCTAACGTAGCACCATTGGGCCAACAAGTCTCAGTACCATCGGCATGATAAGAACGGCTACCACCATAAATTAATAGCGTATCGGTGGTAATTTTACCATGGCCCCAACCCGAAAAATTAGGATCTTTAGCTGACAAATAAGGATCAACAATAAGGTTACCTGAAGGATAGAACGGAGTATAATAGTTTGAAGTCAAATATCCTATAACACGAATACGTTCAGAGAAATCTCCTGACTTAAATTCAATATAATTTCTCACCTCTTCATTACCATTAAATGTTACGTTTATGGTCGCTGATGCACTACCATCCTGCTCTTTAGCTATTGTTGTTTGACTAACAGAAAAACCATCCGGAACAACAATAGAAATATCATCGGTTAAACTTAAACCTAAAATATCTAATGATACTTGAGTATTACCTTCCAATTCATCAAATGTTAGGTAATCGTGCGAAAAGGTAATGCTTGGTACACCTTCTATTGTAAATGATTGTTCCGATGCAAATTCCGAACCGGCATATCCGGCATCTATGGTTTGCACACTCCATTTATAGGTTCCTCCAGGCAGATTTTTAAGAGGCCAACTAAGGTTCATCCATGCATTTCCCATTTCGCTCACCATTCTATTTCCCGTTTGAATATCGGCATTTGGAAAAGTAAGATAGCTCCCTGTCTCTTCATTTACAAGGTAGTAATTGTAAGACAACACACTGACATCAGACTCGTTATCTGATCCTGCATTCCAGCTTAACACAACATTATCGCCATCAACTGTTGCCATTAAATTTGAAGGAGGTGATGGTGGTGTATTGGATACAAGGCTATTATTTTTACACAAAACGGCAATTCTTCGATCATCAATGTAATCCATAAAACCACTATTGCAATTCCCTGTGATTAACACATCCAATTTACCATTATTGTTAAAATCGGCCAATTCAACAGCACCTTCACTAACCCCTGGAAGTTCCACATCGCTTAACGTAAAGTTACCTTGACCGTCGTTCAGGTACAGGCTAGTTCGGCTTTCGTTACCTTGTGTTAGGTTCCATCCGGTAACAATAAGATCAAAACTTCCATTGTTATTCCAATCGCCAAATTTTGCACTTTGTGTTGTATTATCCTCAAAATATTCTGAAAATTCTTGATGCTTTACAAAACCACCTTCTTTATTATTCAGATATAATGTATAAGTTTTTGTACCATCTCCCCCTGATAATGCATCTTCGTTAGGGAGCACACCACCAACCAGTATATCTAAATAACCGTCACCATTAACATCTGCATAAGCCAAGGTTCCTCTGGTTCCTTTTTCTGTTACTCCAATCTCTTTTTCTTCAAATGTACCATCTCCTTTATTTACCCACATGCGGGTATAAACTCCACCTGTTTTATTCGACAACAAACAAATATCGATATCACCATCATTGTCAAAATCGGCATATATTACATTGGGATCGGAAAAACCACCGGGTAGAGCCAATTTTGATTCTGCATTATTAAATGTTCGATCGTGCTTCTGCATATAAAAGCTATTATCACTTCCGTTTCCTATGAAGAAGTAATCAGGCAAACCGTTGTTGTTCAGATCGGCAATACCACATGCAGGCGCTGTATTCAGAGGTGGTTCTATTACTGTTTCTGTTAGATTCCCTTTCCCATCGTTAAGCAATACAGCGTTATAAGGGCTCCAAAAATCCCATCCTGCCTGAATAAGGTCAATATAACCGTCACCATTTAAATCACCGGCAGCAAAATTGCTCATAAAAACCCTTTGCAAAGGTTGTGTGGCCACAAAATTAAAATCTCCATTATTTAATCGAACTCCACCTTGTTGTACTTGAAAAGACTCTCCTCCACTGTAAACAATATCAAGCAGTCCATTACTGGTTAAATCAACCGCCATTGCACTTCCTAACTTAAATCCTTCTCCATCAGCAATAAATTCAACAATATCATTGGTAGCTAACATCTCTGCAATGGTATCAAGTGGAGGGTATGTTTGTTGCTTAACTTGCTGCTTAATTTTTGCGTACTCTGGCTGCAGACCTGCTGCATTTTTTATAGTCTCCGAAACTGTTGGCCCATTGGTGCCCCAAGTGTTATTTCCCCCATTTTTGTTGCGAGAAATGGCATTTCGCTGACACCAGTTATCTTTTACTGTAAAATAGTCCGATCCTTCATCTAAATAGATATCAAACTGAGCGTGTTTCATGTTCCACATCAATGGATTAAAAAGCGGATCGCCTACCCCTTCGATACGGTTACCCACAACGGAAGAGTTGGGTTGTGACGAGAGTGTGTAGATAGCACCTCCATCGCGCATTTGACTAGAGAATCCATTGATATAATTAGCTGTAATATGGTTGTTTGCCATACAGTTGCTTTCAACTGTCCAGCCCCACCCCATACTTATGGCCGAATAAGGTGCATTTTGTATCTCATTATGATCTATGATAACACCGCTGGCAAAACCGGTTGCTATTCCCAGACATCCCCAATCTTCAGTACATGGATTGGTGATATAATTATTACGAATTGTAACACCATCGCATACAACCCTGTCATCTGTGGGATTATACGGAAGATGTGACTCAAAATTTTCATCGCCATAATAGCCCACCTGAATGGCTGTTCCACCAATGTCATTAAAAACAGACCCCTCAACTCCAACGTTTTTGGTTCCACTTTCAAAATCAAGAGCTGTGGCAGCCATGTTAGCAAATGTACAATCAGTAAAATAAACGTTTTGGGCATTTACCAGTGAAACAGCTGCCGCCTGTCGCCCTACCCATGCCACATTTCCTCCGGGAGCTGATTCATCTGAATAGGCATCATAAATAAAATTTCCTGCCTGCAATGGTACATGTCCATTGTGCGAGGGGCGCATCCAGCTCGTGTGTTGAAATGATATGCCTTTAAAATGGATGTTGGATACTATATTGTCTAAGTTACCTTCTATTTGCAACAATGATTCCAACTGAGGAGCAGTGGCTTTAAATGTGGTAAGGTTTTCACCTGCTCGTGGCCAGTAATATATTTTTCCTGCAATGCTATCTAAATACCATTCCTGAGGTCTGTTTAAAAATTGCATGCCATTTGAAAGATAGAAAAAGTGGTTGCTATGGCTTCCTTCATCGGCTCGCAAGATGGGCCACGGACGTTTAAACTCTATTTCACTTTCCGGACTTTTAAAGGTGAGTGTTGTACGATTACCACTGGTTACTACACTATTAATGCGCAAAATATTAATTAACCAATCCTGAATAATGGTCATCTCCATTCCTTCAAAGTTGTCCATAGGTACTTTAGGCGTTGGAATAGTTAGTTGTCCGTTTTCTTTATCTACAGATATAATGCGGGTGAGTGAATTATCATCAAAAGTACTGGCTCGTTTCATTTTAAAGCCATTGACCCAAAGTTGCCTGAAATTAAGATTACCATCATCGAGTGCAGGTATGTTGGCCACCCATACCCTATTTTGGGCAATATCGGGTAAGCCATCAACATTTCCGGCTTCCTGCCAGTTTGCTATGGTAACACCACCGCTTAAAACTGGCACTTCACCAAGTGCTGCTTCAATGTAGGTGGGGCTAGTTGGGGTTCCGGCATCTGCCTGCGTCAACAATACCGTTTCAGTCAGCTGATAGGTACCACCTTTTAAAATAATATGTATGCCTCCTTCAATAGAGGCATCATTCATCTGGCGAAGAACCCTTGCATTTGAAAGCGCTTGCTGAATGGTTGCCAAAGGGGCACTCTCAGAGCCATCATTACTATCAGATCCATTGGGTGCTACCCATATGTTAGCAGCATAGGAATTATAAACCGAAAATATTCCGATTAAAAACAGTATCATTAACTGTTTTGTTGATTTTTTCATACTTGTAGATTTTTAAAAATATACTTCAATTATTTAATGCTGCAAGTACGTATATACAACTAAAATATGAGGTTGTTAATTCTGTAATAAAGGATGAATAATTTGTAATTACCACACAACCATCACCATTTGAATGCGATAACTACTTCCTGATTCTTCTCTATCAACAATTCAAGTTCCGATTTATTTAGCTATTGATATTTAATTGGCTTTATACTTTTGATATTATGTAAACTATTATCATTTAGTTTTACAACACATGGCTCACCCGCCAGGCTTTTAATTTTAATGTACTCCAACTCACCGTCAACCTGTTTTGAGCTTACTTCAAAACCACCTTCAGCCAATAAATTATGAAACTCAACATTTTTCCATTGGGAAGGTAATGCTGGGAAAACTCTGATTTTACCTCCCCAACTTTGTAGCAACATATCTAATAAAGATTGCGCCCCCGAAAGTGGCGTTTCTATTACCGGTCCATCCTCTTTATACAATGTGTTTGGTAACACATAACGTTGAAATAATTTCTGTAAATGTTCCAATGCTTTATCCCCATTGTTAATGGCCGAATACATACTTGAAGCTCCGGTGTAGGAGTAACCAGCTAACCACCCATTGGTGAAACTATGCCAATGTTCTACTGATTTTTCAATGATTTCAGTGGCTCCTTCCTGCTCAATATTTACCAGGTAAAGTGGGTAAATCATCATCAAATGGGAATAGTGCCTGTGTGAATAGTTATACGGTGCCTCGGCTCCAATCATAAACCCATTATCATCCATAGGAAAAGGGACTAAATGATTGTTAATATCTTTCCATGTGGACAATAAGGGATCATCAATACTCAGAATATTACATATTTCAATTAAGGTAGAACAACTCCATTTTAACAAAGCCAAATCGAAGTTACAATCCTTTGCAACACCATACTCAGGCGAATAGGTATAGGGAAGATGATAAATACCAGCACTATCTTTTTGGATAAAATGAATATAATAATTTGTTGTTCGTTTTAATAGGGGGAATAGCTTTTCTTTAAGCATCTGTTTATCCATGGTGTGCCTGTAGTGTAGCCATAAATTATGACATGCCCATGGCAACAAACCTATTTCGGGTGTAGGTCCACCTTCGTTTTTGGTGAGCCAGGGTTTACCAACAGGAGCTTCTGGTATTTGACCCGTTGCTCTGCCTATACCTGCTGAATTATATCTATAAGCTTCTGGTGCGTTATTGGCAAGAACATCTATATTATTGCAAAGCGTATTGATTAATGAGATATTTAAATCGGTGTGATTAGATGCATTACATAACCAATAGCTTAATTGAACATTTAAATTCCACCAGGCTCCCGCCCACGGTGTTTCTTGCAGCCAAGGTCCTTGGTTATTAATTAGCGCACCATCTGCACGGGTTGCCGATGCCACCTTATACAATTGCATCCAATAAAACTGTTCAATTTTTTTATCAGGAATTGTAATATAACTTTTTTGATAGTAGTTGTTCCACCAGTTACAATGGGTGGCATATAAGTTTTGTGGTTTCTTACGAATGGCTTTACGTATTACCTGCGATGCCTCTTGTGCAACCTGCTCTACATCCTCTCCATGAACAATGGAGACAGTGAGTGTTTGCTCCTTGGCCTTTTTATCAACATGCCATGCAGTGGCTGTGCCTCCTCCAACATTTAACGTTTGAATATATACCGGCATCCCTTGTATTGTATCTTGATGTGGGGCTTGGTTGGGACGAAAATTTTTAATTTTACGACTTTCTTGTTTCCTGTTGATTCCATATAAATGGCGTGGATTACTATACGGTAACGGGTTCCATTTTACCTCGCAATTATCCTCTTGGTCAGAACCTTTTAACTTAAGTAGAATAAGAGGCTGCAATGCCTGGGTGTAGGACGAAAACTTAACCAAACCTTTAGTGGTTTCAAATTCACCTTTTATCTCTCCGTTCCACAAGCAGAGTTTTACTGAACCATCGATGATCTTTCCTTGTGGATGAATGGTAAAATAGTCAATGGGTAAACGCGGATGCGGTGGCGCATTTCCTGAAACCTCAGGATATTGCTGTACCTTTGAGTTTCCAATATCTAGCCTTAAAAAATTAGAATCGTTGGGGAAATAAATCATTGAACCAAGGATTCCATTGCCAGTAAAAGGGGCCTCTTCCCATTTTCAGGTAAACTATTGCATATATAGTCTTGCTTGGTAATAAACTCTTCCCAATTTACATTTAATGCAAATTGGGAAGAGTTTTGGCAAGAATAACATAGAAATATCGAAACAATTAAAAGAAAACTTAACTTATTCATACTCAAAAACATTTCTTCAAATACTCACTTTTATATTCTTAATTTTACTGCGGTCTGCTTTAATTAATAAGTGCCTGCAGTTTGACTAACGACGTTTGAAATGGAGGGCCACAATGCACTGCCCAATCGTCGACATAAAGCGTTGGACAACACGAGTTTTGCTTCTTTAATTGTCTCCATTCCTCCCATTTCTCATTGTATCGATTAATGCATTGTTGTACATAATCGGCATCAATGTCTTGCCCGGCTTCATGCTCTGCCAATACTATTTGAATGCGCCATATCTGTTCAATTAGTTCATATTTGATACGCCCATAGGTTGTAGAAACCTGAAGAAACTTCTGGTCATTCTCATTTTTCATCTCAATATCCATGGCTAATCGCTCCATTTTATACCACGATTGCAGATATTCCATTTTCTCTTCAATAACCTTTTTCTGCACCCCTTTTTCAACAATCTCTTTTAAATCAATTGCAGTAAAATAATGATCGCGCACCCACCATGTATTGGGTTTATCAAAGTAACTTGTTTCCTGTCCGTAGTAAACTGCATCAGTAGAGAGCAGGTTTAACTCACGAAATTTTTCTGCACTCTGTTGTGATAATTTTAAGTGGTTAATAGCATAGTCATAGAATATTTCCTCTTCGGTTTGATTGGGATTTAAGGCATAACTGCGCAAAACAAATTCATTTAAATTTACCCATAACTCATTACCAAAATAGGGCCCTTGCCAACTATCACCCCATGTCCAAATCCAAAATCCTTTAATTTTTTCATCGGTATACAAATCCTGAATTCCTTTGGGTTCTCTCATTTCCGACCAGCTCTCAATAATTCCTTTGCCAATGTAATAAGGATGGCTGTTTTTACCATAGCATCCCGCCTGATTGGTTGATAACTCAATTATTTGCTGATGACGGCCAATACCGATGGTAGTATTAAACGGATATCCTCTATTAAAGTCGTAATTAACATGCTTAACAGAGATGATAAGATTATCGTGAGGCTCTACAGGATCGGTTGCTGCTATGTAAATATCAGGTCTGGTATGTAAATATTCAAAATCCCAGGTTCTATATATCAGCTTTTTATTGAGTTTAACACATACCTCTTCGCGTAACAGATTAATTAGCAAGGCGTGATCTTCGGGATTATGAACAGGACGTCCGCCTTTATGATATGGTGTATCGTGCAGGTAAGTTTCACCAAAACGTATGGTTAGCCCTGCAACTTCAGGAAACCTCCAAAAAATTTCATCAATCTGGGCTTTTAATATCTCTTGCGTTCTTTCACGTTGGATGGATAAGCGTCCGTTTACCTTCATTTCATCACCATACTTATCCATAATTGTTTCAGGCACAACCAATACATCGGTAAAGGGGTACATCTGTATTCCCGCATTTTCTGCATTGTGAACCAAAACCTCAATTTGGGCAGCATGCCTGTCAATCCACAATCGTTCTTTTGATTTTATTGGTATTAGATTATCCTGCCATCTATCATAAGTAAGTGCACATTGTATTTCAATCTTAGGAACCTGTCCGGTATATCCTTTTTCTTTTAAAAATGCCGGCTCCGTGTATTGGGTTTCAAAATTAGGTTCGCCGGGATTGTGATGAACCATGTTTAACAAGATCGGATATCGGTTAGATGACTTATCTTTATTACAACTACTTAAAACTAACGTAAAGGATAGGATTAAAACGTGCATAACAGATATATACAACTGCTTTTTTACTTTATTCATTCTTATAGTTTTAAAAATGGTTATTCATCAATTTGATGATACAAGGAAGGTAAAAGTATATAATTAAAGGAGGGTAATTCTGCAATATAGGATGAAGAATATGCATAATATAAAAAAGGCCGGACCTCAAAAAGAAGTCCAGCCTTTTGTCTACTACTTTAGCTCAACTATCTAAAAAGGATTTTCGCGTTTTTTCTTCCTGAAGAAACGATGTATAATCCGGAATCTAAATCAGGCAATGTATGTTCCTGATTTTTTGCTGTAAAACTATATATCAACAAACCTTTTGTATCTACAATCCTTACTAAATCGCCAGGCGTAAGACCTGTTACTTTTATATTTGAAGATGAATAAATAACTGTTAGATTTTTAACACCTACAGCCGGTTTAATATAATTCGGCACATCTTCATCTAACTCAATCATCTCCAGCATATAATAGGGTGGATGCGGATCAGCTGGGCGTTGATCGTTACTTGCTCCCATAGCTTCCCATCGAAGAATATAGTTTCCTAATTGACTGATTTTAACAGAAAATGGTTTTGAGTAATTATCCTCATTTTCTAAAACATCTAACTCAAGTGGGTAGCTTTTTGAAACTTCACGTATACCTGTTGACTCAAGTGTTTGCTCATCAATTATTATTTCACCCTCGCCATATTTTGAGTGGTAATAAGTTACCCCAAGTTGACCATTGCCTATGTTACGCATCCCTTTTAGCTGTATTTCAAAAACAATGGAGCCACCGCCTCCAAATTGGAATCGGTATATCCAGTTTGTAATACACTTTTCTTCCCAAGTATTATCAGACTTTAAACGATATACAAATAGTTGTGAGTTGCCCAGCTCATCGTACTTCATATTACAAAGTACCACTCTGTTTTGCGAATCAAGGGTGTGCTTTTGTACCCCATTAAGCATACCTAATCCACTGGTAGCAGCCGATTGGTCTACTTTCAAGCTCTGCATTCCATAAGTCATTGGGCGGGCAACAGCTTCACCACTTGCACTCTCCCAGTTTAATAAATCAACACTACGAGCATACGAAAAGTGGTGGTTTGTGGCCGCATCAGGTGTTCCTCGCCACACCCAATAGAGGTGATAGTAACCATCGGCTCCGTAGAATGGCCCAGTCATGTAGGCATTTCTCTGTCCTTCGCCATCAATTAGGGCTTCATCCATAAAGCGGCTCCATGTTTTAGTCGCTGGGTCCCAAATGTTATAAACTTCATAACCGTTTCCACTCCAACCGTATCGGTAGTGAAAAAGCAAATCGCCAGCATTTGTTTTAAGAAAATGAGGGTAGGTTACATTATCTTCTAAAGAACCAACCATTGATAACTTATCGAATGCTGTTGCGTCATACGGATTTTGCGATCGCCAATAGTTAAGGGCTACATTGTGCATGTTACCACTTACATGGATATATCCCTCATCATCTACTATTATAGTTACATAATTATGGCTATCCCAACCTATTTTAGAGTTCAAAATTGTTTTACTAAATGATGTTTCATTCAATTTTCGGTAGCCAATACACATGTTCTTATCCTTATCGTAGTAGGCTATGTAATGATTATCATTAGCTATAGCTTGCGAAAATCCAACAGGGAATGATGATTCCACCAACTCAATATCAAATCGCTGCTTAATGGTGTAGTTATTTTCAACACCCTCTAGATCTACTTTAAAGATTAAGCTATCTCTTTTTGCAATCTCTTCATCAATCTTTTCAGTAGTCCACAAACCTTGGCTGTGTGCGGCTATTAATCCATCAAGATACTCCTGCAAGTCGTCTCGCTGATAAGTATTAACGGCTTGATCTATAACATCAATATAATCGGATAATCTAACATAACCTGCTAAGCTATTTTGTACTACACTACGTGCCTTATTAATATCAGCCATAGCATTATACACATCATCCAAAGTAGTGGCCGATGACACCACATTTGTTGCTGATTGTATGGCTGTTTCAAGACTATTACCAAGCGATGCATAAAATCCACCTTCATTAATTATCGCTTGTGCATTATCAATCATGGTTTGAAGAATATCTTTGTAGGTATCCAAATCCTTTGCACTGGTAAAAATTTGTATGCCATCAAAAAACAGAGCCGCTTTATCTCCCGACCCGGAATTGGCACTACTAACACCAATAACAATTCTTCCCTCGGTTTTTTCAGGCAGAGTAAATTTAACTGTGTCTGTTGTCCATTGATTACTATTGAAAGTATTTACACCAGACAAATACTGGCTACCTTCCTTGGCCTCAAAACCTGTATAATTTATAGTATTGGTGCCTGTATTTGCATTAAATGCTTTGTAAATCAACTGATAGCTACCTGCGGGTAAAGTAACATTTTGATAATACTTAACCCAACCACCCCAGGCATTTACAATGCCCAACACAGCACCATCGGTGTTACCTTCAGGATCAGTATCAGGCACTATTTTGCCGTGCAAGGTATTTTCGTGTCCCAAAGAATAGGTAGCAGCAACTCCCCATCCATATTTCTCTCGTCCCCATCCTTCAACTTCATCAAAAGTACCATCATCGCCAAAATAATCATTATCTCGCGTTGCAGTGTTGTGTATGTCTGCTGTAAAGTGGGCATTTAAAAGATAAGCATTTGTTACATCATTATCAGGAATCACTTTTTTGCTAACATTAAATTTATAAACACGCACCTCGCCTTCATTGTGCGAAACAGTAACTTCAACAGTTGCCTTTCCATTCACAATATTAACTGAACCATTACCCGTAATGGTAACTGTATTATTGTTCGTGTCAAAAGCAGCTGCCGAAACAGTAACACTTTCAATATCATCTGCTGCTTCGAAAGCATAAGTTGTTACAGCAGGACTAAACTCTGGGAATAAAACACCTTGCTCTTGAATGGTTAAAGATGTAAGTAAATTGTTTATTGAATTACTTAGTAGCTTTATGCCACTAAAAAATAACCCAGCTTTGTCGCCCGATCCAGAATTAGCACTCCCTAAACCTAACTGTATTCTTCCTTTTGTAGCCACATGAAGTGTAAAGCGAATGGTATCTTGTTTCCACTCTCCGGTAGTAAAAGAATTTACATTGGATAGATACTCAGTTCCATCATCAGATACAAAACCTGTGTAATTAATTGTATTAGTACCTGTATTAGCATTATAGGCATCATAAACAATTTCGTAACTACCTGCAGGTAATGTAACATTTTGATAATACTTTACCCAACCTCCCCAGGCATTTACAATGCCCAACACAGCACCATCGGTATTACCTTCAGCATCAGTTGCAGGGACTATTTTGCCGTGCAAGGTATTTTCGTGCCCCAAAGAATAAGTAGCAGCAACTCCCCATCCATATTTGTCTCGTCCCCAACCTTCAACTTCATCAAAAGTACCATCATCACCAAAATAATCATTACCTTGCGTTGCTTTATTATGAATATCCTCCTCGAAGTCAGGATTATTCAAATACAACGATGTCACATCAGATAGTTGTTCATCAGCTAAAGAAGTAGATTTTAAGTTTGTAATACCAACCATTTCTTGGTCGCTTGCACTTTGTGCATACATTAAGTTGAATGTTGCAAATAACAACATTGCACTAATAAGAGATTTCATCATATAAATTTAATTTTAAGTGTTAGCTACTTGTCATAGGAAGAAAGTATACAACTGTTTTTTAATATCAATTCAAACTACATTATTTTATTAGTAAAGTGTGATATATTTTGTATAATTAGAAGCATGGAATGATAAAAGAAAAAATACGCCCCATAAAAGAACAACGATGTTGTTTTCATAGTAGAATTTATTCTGTAATGTTTGTATTCCATCCCTGAGTTTAAAGACTACAATTAAGAAATTTTTATTCCAGATTTTGATGATGTATTTGTAATAAAGGATGAAGAATTTGTACCTCACTGATTGTTAGCATCAACTAATACTATTATTATACTTCGAGGGTAACACTCCATAGTATCGTTTAAACTTTTGGCTAAAATACTTGGGATCATTAAATCCAACCTCAAAGGCTATCTCGTTTATATTTTTAGATGAGTTTTGCAGCAGGGCTGCAGCCTTTTTCAATCTGAGTGTAGTAATAAAATCACCTGAAGACTGACCTGTTAAGGTTTTTAATTTCTTATGCAATAAACTATGACTCATATACATTTTATGCACGAAGTTCTTCACGCCAAATTCCGTGTCTGCATAATTATCTTCTACAATTTTAAGTGCTTTCTCTAAAAATTCCTGATCAATTTTATTTGTGGTTAAGGCCGAAGTATCCTCTTGCAGATTGCTACTAAAATGCTTTCTTAATTTTTCGCGCGAATTGAGTATGTTTTTAACTTTCGCTTTTAACAAATCAATATCAAATGGCTTTGGAACATAATCATCCGCCCCTGTTTCCAATCCTTCAATCCAATGTTCAACCATGGCACGAGCAGTAAGTAAAACTACTGGAATATGACTGGTTAGCAAATTACTTTTAATTTGAGAACACAATTCGATTCCATTCATCTCCGGCATCATAACATCGCTGATAATTAAAGAAGGACTCTTTAATTTGGCAATTTCATAAGCTTGTTTGCCATCTTCTGCTTCAAGCACATGATATTGATTTGAAAAAGAACATACAAGTAATTTACGTAATTCGTGATTGTCTTCAACAACTAAAATGCTGCTTCCTATATTTGATTCGTCTTCTATTTTTATGTCAGCATGCCCATCTGAAATAGCATTCAGTTTACTTGCAGTAATTTTTTCTTCAATTACATTTTGATTCCATTCTTTCTGCTTATCTGACACCTCACTGTCATCAAACCCATTTCTCGACACGGGTATTGAAACAATAAACTGGGAGCCTTTACCAACCTCACTTGTTACTTCTATGTTTCCATAATGAGCATCTACCAAGTCTTTGGTTAACGACAAACCAATGCCCGTTCCACGGTATCTGGTATTTTCTGAATTATCAACCTGGTAAAAACGATCAAATATTTTGTTGATATGATCTGCAGAAATGCCACTCCCTGTATCTGTAACCCTAATAACTGCCCATAAAGTTGATGATAAATCATTATCATCGGTTTCCTTTTTAAAGGATAAATCCAGTTTAATCCTACCTTGTTCAGGGGTGTGTTTAAAAGCATTAGAAAGCAGGTTAAAAAGTACATCCTCAAGAATTTGTTTATCGAAATACTGTTCGTCTTCAGTAGATTCAGCACAAATAGCTAACTCAACTTTTGATTCATTCGAAAGTTGAATAAAAGAACCAGCAATATCATTTATAAAAGACGATAATTTTCCTTTAGAAACTTTTAATTGCAATTTACCAGTTTCAATTTTTCTGAAATCGAGTAACTGATTCACCAGGTGCATTAATCGCTGGGCATTGCGATAAACCACATGCAAAGTTTCATTGGTTTCAGGGGAATTGTTGGTATTTGCCAATAAATTTTTAACTGGAGCCGAAATAAGTGTTATCGGAGTACGGAATTCGTGCGACACATTGGTAAAAAATCTCAGCTTTAACTGATTAGCTTCCTCTACCTTTTCATTCAATATTATCAGTTCATCTCTTTGCTCAGTAATCTCCTGATTTTGATCAGCTAATTGTTTTTTCTGTTTTTCAACTTTCATGGTTCGATCCTGAACCATACTCTCCAGTCGTTCCTTTTCAATTACAAGTATTCGGGTTCGATAACGGAAGTAAACAGAAACTAGTGAAATTATTAAAACAACAATAAATATTTTAAAAACCATTGTATCCCAAAACGGTGGCGTAATAATAATATCTAATCGTGTTGGCTCAATACTCCACTCTCCATCACCATTAGACGCCCTTACTAAAAAAGTATATTTCCCTCCTTTTAGATGTGTGTAATTGGCAAATCGCTTTTGTGATGAAACATAAACCCAATCTTTATCAACCCCATCTAATTGATAAGCATATTCAATTTTTTCTGGTTGCAAATAGTTAAGCGCTGAAAACTCCAAAGAAAAAACATCGTGTTTATAAGATAATTTCACTTCATCAACACATGAAATATCTTTTTCAATAATCCCTAAATCACTCTCGGCACTGCCTGCATTGACCGACTTGTTGAATATTTTAAAATCGGTTATCATCACCTTGGGACAAACACTATTAGTTTCAATGGAAGTTGTCTTAAAGAAATTGACACCATTTATTCCCCCGAAATAAAGCCGTCCATCTTCTCCTTTGCAAGCAGCTCCCCAGTAAAACTGATTGTTTTGCAATCCATCCGATTCATAAAAATTACTAAACTTATTGGTTTCCGGGTTGTATTTCGATAAACCGTTATCAGTACTCATCCATATATTACCAGACTCATCTGGCAGAATCCGATAAATTACATTATTCGAAAGTCCATCCTTTTCATTAAAGTTGATAAACTTCTCTTCTTCACTATCATTCTTTATAAGTAGAGATAGCCCGTGACCGAATGTCCCTATCCAAATGTTTCCGTTTATATCCTCACAAATGGTTTCAATAAAATTGGACGGCAAAGAGCCTGCAAATTCCACATTACTTTGAAACTTTTTTATATCAATATCTTTCAGTCCATCAATAAGCTTACTTTCATGAAACTGGAATAACCCTCTTCGGGTCCCCAACCATATAAAACCCTGCTGGTCTTTCATCAGGCAACGCACCTCACTGATGTTATTTACCCACTTTGGATCATTGGCTATTGGTGTTATTTTCTTTTTATCATTATCAACCAATTCAATTCCTCCTTCTCCACCAACCAATAACAAGTTTTCATCGGAATAAATACAAGTAACATCGCTATTCAAAGGGGTTGACCATCCATTTTCAGAAGAAATAGACTCAATTATTACTTCATCATTTAATTGTATAATTTTATTTAAACCTCCGCCCCAAGTGCCTACCCACAAAATCCCTTTTGAATCACGCTGGATGGCAGACACAAAATCGCCCTTTAAACCTGAAGTTCTTGAATAATGCCTGAAACTCCCTGACTTTTTATTAAAATTATAGAGCCCACTACCAGCAGTTCCAATCCACAAATTATCTGACTCTGAGAAAATTGAATTTATTACGTTATGATTTACACTACTTTTAAAGGGGGGATTTTGAGGAATATGACCAAACTTCTTCTGATGGATATTATAGTGACTAACACCTCCCATATGAGTTCCTATCCACACATTTCCAACACCATCTGTTTCAATACAATTTACAAACTCATTTCGCAAACCATAATCACTATTTGCGTCGACGGGAAAATGATAGAAACTATCTGTGTTCCTGTTATAATTATTGACTCCGTTAGTAGTTCCAATAAGTAGATTGCCGTCCGCATCTTCATTAACAGAACGGATTGTGGAATTAGATAAAGCCGATTTGTTTTTTTCTGACGAATAATAACGCTTAATCTCCCCTGTTTCTGAATCTATCCTGTTTAAACCATGCCAAGTTCCAATCCACAGGAATCCATGTGAGTCTTCATAAATAGATAACACAGAGTTATTGGATATTGAATAATCACTCCCGGGTTGGTGATGATAATGCAAAAATAAGTGTGTTTCTTTATTTAGTTTATTCAGTCCCCAATTGGTACCAACCCAAACATTATTTTCATCATCAATACAAATCGCATTAACAGTATTAGCAGACAGACTTCCTTCTACATTCCGAATGTGTTGATAACGTTTTATGCTATATTCTTCGTCTTTCGTTTTTTCAATACGGTTTAACCCATTTTGGTGAGTACCCGCCCAGATTATACCATCTCCATCACATTTTACCTGAATAATATTATTTCCTGATATACTATTGCTATCATTTGAATGATGCAAAAGAGTAAGGATCTGATTAGTTTCAATATTAATAATATTCAATCCATTTTCGGTGCCAACCCATATATTACCTTCTGAATCTTCGCAGATATTATGTACAAAGTTACTTGACAAACTGTTTCTGCCAGCCTCCTTTCTATACACTTTAAATGAATAGCCATCAAATCGGTTAAGTCCATTTCTTGTGGCAAACCAAACAAAGCCTCTGCTGTCTTTAAAAATATGATCTACCGTATTCTGCGACAATCCTTCATTGTTGGTAATGTGATTAAAACGAACCGTCAGATCACGTGCCAAAATGTTACCTGGCAAAACATTGCAAAGTAAAATCAGAAAGAGTGTTTTTTTAACACGGGACAGAATATTGAATTGGGAACTCATATAAAATAAATAGCTGCAATATAAATTTTAAAAGATGGTACTATAAATATCTCATGGTTAGTTGCATTACATTTTCAATATTTTCTTTTTTAATACTATATGATGATGAACTAACGCTCTTATTTTTTTCATTAAAATACTTTCCTGATACTTTTTGTAACTCTAATGATGTTGCCAAATAAGTATATGTTCTGGCCATTTCTTCAGGAGATATTGAAAAGCTACTTTTTAACTTGTATAGAAATTTCTTAAAAACTGAGATATTAGGATAACGACCTGTGTCCACTTTTACATTGGTTACACGCAAACAGTTTACTGTTATAGCTGTTTTTATTAACTGTTCCGAAAGCCAATAAGTGTACATAACTTGTGCAAGTTTAGATTGATAATAAGCTTTGGGTACACTAAATTTTCTGTTTTTAAATTCAGGGTCACTAATATCAACGGTTAAATTGGGGTACATTACCAATCCTTGCGAAGCAATTGTTATAATTCTGCCTTGGTCACTCTTTTTAATCAAATCCATAACAGCATTGGTAAGAAAAACAGGACCAACATGGTTCGTTGCCCAAATGGTTTCTATTCCATCAACAGATTTTTCAGTTTGCTTACGAGCAATATCAAAATCTGCTGCGTTATGGATTAATACATCAAGTTTATCAATTTGCTCATGAATGACTTTAGATGCTTTTATGATTGATTGCTTAGAAGACATATCCATCTCCAATATTTCAACATGTTCATTGCCTGATTTCTCTTTAATTTCGGAACATGCAATTTCTCCTCTCTTTCGATTCCTCACACCAATTAAAACGTGAAAATTTAATTTTGCCAATTGAATGGCAGCTTGCTTCCCAATTCCGGAATTACCGCCTGTAATCAAACATACCTTTTTATTCATAATGCAGCAGCCTAAAAAATCTTTTTTTGCTCATCAAAAATATCATTTCTCAAAAAAAACACAATGGACTTCAAATCCATTGTGGTTTTTTAGATATCGAAGGAGTTACTTCACTTCAAACAAGAAACTAATTCATTCAGGTCTTTTGTAACCTTTGGATCAATAACATCAGTATTCAGATAATCACAAAAACTATTCAGAAGTTACCTTGCCTCTAGTATTACTTTAAAATCATACGAGTCAATTCCCTAATTAGTATTTTTCATTCGCCAACTCAGTGTGTCCATTTCACTAAATATCATTTATAATTTGATAAATGTAGGCTTATTCCGATCAGCAACAATCCAACCATCATTTAATTTTAATTCAACTACCTGAATAGATGAGCGACGCTGATCAAAACCATCTTTTCCTTCGCCTTCTCCAATGCGCCCCGGATGGGTAAAATAGTAAAGGTATGCTCTTCCATTGCTAACTACCACATCACCATGGCGGGCAGTGGTTCTGTCATCTAGCCCGGTACCTGTTCCATATGGCATTAAAGGCCCACCTGGCTGTAATTCCCATTTATCAGCATCATCTGAGCGATATGTTTTAAAACCTCGCCCATCACAGAGGATCATCCAATAAAAACCTTTCCAATTAAAAATTGCTGGACCTTCGCCTTTGGTCGACATCACAAAGTTTGGTTCCGACCAATCAAAAAGATTGTTACTCTGTAAAAAGTAAAAAGTTGAAGCTCCGTTGGTTGGATCTTTATAATACATACGCCATATACCATTGGGCATTTTAATCAAATCAGCATCGTAACTGCCAACAGGAAGATTAAAACGACTATGATATTTCCAGTCTCGCAAATTAAAGCTGGTAAAATGATCGATATATCCGGGAACTTTTCCCCAACGTTCAGCAATACCGGCCTGAGTACTCATAAACATATGCCAAAGTCCATCATCGCCATAAATAACATCAGGAGCCCAAAGGGTTGCACTATCACCTCCACATTCAGGTGGCAGATTTGGAAAATTAGCCTCTCCAACATAATTCCAATTGGCTCCATCATTTGACTCGGCAATGCCAATTGGCGTTTTAAATACCCAGCTTACACCTGGTAAATGGGTTTCGGTAGCACGTCGGTTAGTATAAAACATCCACCATTTCTTCTCCATCGGATTCCAGATAATTGAAGGATCAGCAGCACCATCGTAAACAGGATCGCGGAATAAGGGTTTAGGAGCTATTGTACCAGAGGTATAGTCGAAATTCTTAAATTCGACCGTGCCTTTGCCTGTAGATACCAACCCGGCACGTAAGGCATAAAAGCCACGGTAATTATTATGGTGTAAACCAGAAACATCTAAAAACTCTTGTACCGTTTCCCAATGGATACCTTCTTTACTTATCTGGATGGTGCATATATCCTTTTGGTTAATGATTTTCAAATGAAAGTGCTTTCCGATATTGTTTGGAAAAGTAGAAACTTCTTTTGCATGATTATAAATGGTGAAATTTGTGCCGTTAGATGTAATAGCAGCAAATGCATTTTCGCGATAATACAAAATTAAACCACCATCACCGTTTTCGCCAAGGTTTATTTCGGATTGAACCTGGTAGTTTTTATCGGGAATCGTAACCAACATTTTACGCCCATATCCTGTTTCGGTTGCCTTGCCTTTTAAAAACAGGCTGTTATTATTTAATACCACGTCTTCATCGGCATATCCTCCCCACGAAGTCCATTGAATACTCAGATTTTCGGAAGAAAAATCGTCTGAAAGTTGCATCCGGGATTCCTGCAGCTTTGCCTTCAAAGGCTCACGACATTCATCCAAACAAAACCAGTCGTCTTCGGTCCATTTGATAGGATCGATTAAAGTCTGGCGTCCTAAGGTATGCGCTCCCTTTTCGTAAGCATGGTAAACAATCCACCAATTGCCATCCACATCATCGATGATGGTTCCGTGGCCTTTCGACCACCACTTTTCTTCTTTTGACCATGTATGAACGATTGGGTTATATGGAGAGTTTTCCCATGATCCGGTTGGAGTTTTAGAACGTGCCGAAACCACCATATGGCTAGTTGCCGGCCCCGCAGTTCCTCCCTGGGCACTTGTTAGGTAATAATATCCGTTTTTATAATTTAATTTGGGAGATTCGAGGCAAAAGCATTCTACATCCCAATCTTTAGGATATTTCCACCCATCATATGAATTCACCAAGTCGGTTTTGGCAGACAATCCATCTTTAGCAAGTTCGGCCACCATACCGCGGCTTACGTGTAAATAGCGATTCCCCTTTTCATCTGCAACATGACCTGGATCTATGCGAGGCAACTTCAGGTCGATTGGTTCGCTCCACGGGCCTTTAATATCATCGGCCCAAATAACCCAATTGGTACCTGCTGATGGGTAATAAATGTAATATTTGCCATCATACATTGCCATATCAGGTGCATAAGCCGAACCTTTAATTTTTGTATTCGTGCGTACCAGGGGGTTCCAATTAACCAAATCGGTAGAATGCCAGATTAAAAAACCACCCGAATAAACAAAAGGTGAATGAGTCATGTAAAAATCCGATCCATCTCTGATGATAGTTGGATCGGGATAATCTCCCTGCAAAATAACTTTTGGATATTCATCTGCGTAAAGCACAATCGACTGTAAAGTCAGCAAGCAAAATGCAATTAAAAATAGTCTTTTTATCATAGTCAAAATTATAAAATGTCAAACGCTATTTCCAGTTCCCAATGTTTTGCCAAATTCTCAGCTTCGGTTTTTGTAAGGTGGATGATGGTGCCATGCTTTGGAATTTGGAAGTTTGTAGCTTTCATCAAGCCTTCGTTAAATCGCCCGATATCGGTAAAGTTTTTAAAATCTGTTGTTTCGCGGAAACCAAAATTGGCAGGTCTTAAGCCATAAATATCATACATTAGCACCCACTTTTCTTCGCCGATTCGTTTCCATACATTGGGTGCTTCACATTTCACCTCTTCCGAATCGTACCACTGAGGATCGTAAACATATTCTTTATTAATATGGTTGGATACCGCTTGCTTAATGCCCGGAGTTCCATCATGTGGAACATAAAACATATGGAACTTGTCTCCGATTTTTGTAATGTCGGCATCAATATGTGTTATGTCTTTGGGATAATGAAATATTTGTACCGGCTCGGTTTCTAAAGCATTGTACGCTTTGTTTGCATAGGTATAATACATACGAATAACTCCATTTTTGTAACGCATGGAGTAATAGATCATGGGCTTATCTGTTTGCTCATCCCAAATGGTTTGCGGAGCCCATGCACACCCAATGCTATCATACCCCTCAAAAGACTCGTTAATGGTTACGGTGGTATGCTGCCAATTAATTAAATCCTTAGATTTCATCAGCACAAAACCATTGTTATTTCCCCAGCCAAACTCGTTTCGGGGAAGTATCCATTCGGTTTTACGGTAACCTGCTCGCTTTGCATAAATATGCAAGTCGGTCATGGTCATATAAAACATGTTATCAGGTCCTCGCATAATGTGAGGATCACGGATTCCTTTTTGCCGGGCTATGGTGTCTCCGGCAATTACCGCATTTCCATTATTAATGTCTGTAAACGAATAGCCATCGGCGCTTAAAGCCATGTGCAAACTATGATCGCAGTCTTTAAAATACACCAACAAATAGGCTTTCATTTCATCCTCTGTAAAACTTTTAGAGCTTTGCTTTTGATTGCAGCTCACTAAAAAAGCTGTACAGATCAAGACGCATAAGTACTTCATTTTCTAATGCTTTTTTCTAAATACCGGAATTAATTATTTGTGCCATTGAACGATGGCTACTTGCACTTTGCGGATAAAAAATAAAAGCGCCGTTTAAAGCACTCTTATTTCTATTTATATCATGCTTTTACTTAAGCATTAATTTTTTAATCGCAATTTCATCATTTATCTGTATACGAACCAGATAAATTCCACGAGAATAATCTTCAAGGTTCAGTTGTATCTGACCTCCGCTCTCAAAGTTCATTTGCGAAACTACCTTTCCATCTAAAGTTTCTAACTGAACATAAACATCTCCTGCCACTTCGGGTAAAGAAATGTATGCAATTTTATCGGCAGGGTTAGGATATAACACCATAGCCTCTGCTAAATGTTCACTTATGCCGGTAACTGCAACTACTTTTATTTTTCCAGTGGAAGTAAATTCGCTTAAATCCCATGCAAGGCCTTCACCCGGCGTTTCAGGAGAAATACTATCAAATGTTCCATAAATAACAGGTGATGAAATAATCGTATAGCTTCTTCCTTCTGAATATTCTGTAGTCGATCTATTCTCAATCTCCAATTGTCCATTAGCAGTAAATGTATTGGTCACTTTTATCTTATCACAAGAATTAGATCCTCCATTAGTTTTCACATAAAAGATACTTCCATCATATAAAGAAACCGCTTTTACATTGAATGAAGACCCTATGCGAGTAGGGTAACCTGCTAACAAAGTACCTCCACTCTGAACAAGAACATTACCTGTTACTGTACCTGCTCCTCCAATAGTACCACCATCTCTTACATAGATATTACCTGTTCCTGTTGCACTTCCGGATAAATTGGTAGCGATTAAACTACCTCCATATACATTTGTGACACCTGCATTAGTACTTGCTCCCATTAAATACATGGTTCCAGTTCCTACCTTTTTGATACTTCCCGAAGTAAAGGTTCCTCTAAATACAAAATCTTCGTTTCGTGCTCCTAATTCCCAGGTAGCATTGCCCAAAGTACCCGAACCGCTTAGTGAGCCTACTTTAACAGTTCCTCCAGACAAATGCTCACCGTAAACATTTGATCCCAAATTAACCGCTGCATTAGCGTAACCATAACCATTATTTATTCGCCAATGACCATCTCCTTTTATATTTAGATTACCAGAAAATGCTGACCAATTACCATTAAAATCAGAACGTATCCATGGAGTATATACATTAAATGTTCCTTCACCGGTTAAAACATTGTTATAAGAACATCTACCATCCAGGTATATTGTACCAGAAAATCCCTCTGCTACATGCATTGGATAGTTAGCAGAACTATATGTTCCGCCATTATCGTAACATTGAAGTGCACCCCCTTCAAATGTAACTTTTTTACCCGGCAGAGCTTCTTCTTTTAATAATCGAACTGTTCCTGATTTTATTACAAGCTCACTAATTGTATTAGCTGCTCCCATCACTAATTCACCTGCTCCTTGCTTGGTTATAGATCCTCCAGTTAATAAACTGTTCCACTTAACAGTTGCAGTGTTTTCAATTGTTCCACCATTTTCTCCTGACAGCACTGCTCTATCAGAATCTGTAGTACCAGTAATGCGCAGCGTACCACCATTTAGTTCAAGCAATGAAGGGGTATTTGAAACCAAGCCTAAAGGGCTATTCCCTTCTACATTATTTGGCAATGATTCCACTTCTAAAGTACCTTGTTCAATAAGTACTTTTCCTGTGAAATTGTTTTTGGTAGTAATAGTTGTTTTTCCTGAACCTTTTTGGTTGATTGAAGCTTCTCCGGTAATGAAACCTGTGCCTTGAATTATATAATCTTCAGTAGCATTAAATTCCACTTCAGTGGGAGAAACAGCTTCTTTTAAAGACACAGTTTTATACAAACCTTCATTGGTAAATAAAACATTGTCATTGGTAACAAAAACATCAGGGGTGCCATTATTTAAAAAGTTAATACTGGTAGATAAATCCCACACATTATCAACCAGACCACCCCAAACTACTGAAGATGCACTTCGCATTTCCTTAATTGTAAGTAGAAGCTTACCTTCTTCAGTAATTTCAAGGCTATTGGGTGTTCCAGTAATACCTTCTATTTTAATCTGCTCGGCAGTAAAACCAATTCCATCATTTATTACACCTAACTCATAAATACCAGCTTCAAGGTGCTCTTTACCATCTTCGATATTTGGGTTAATTCTTATTGTAAGATCTTCAACTACTGTCAAGTGTCCATTCACTACAAGCTTATCGTTGCGCTCATCATTCACTCCGTACAAATCAAATTCAAGAGTTGCGTCTTCCTGTATATAAAGCGAGTCGGTAATTGTTGTAATACCTGTTGTTGATTTTCCACCAATGTATAATACTGATCCATAGCGCATCACTGCACCTTTATTCAATAAACCATTTACACTTGCTTCTGCAAACAAATTCATCCATAAAGCACTTTGTTCAAGTGTTCCTTCCAGCAACCAGCATCCGTCCCAAATTTCGGTTATGCCACTATAATCGTGGTTCCCTGTCAGAAAAAACTCACCTCGTCCTTGTTTGGTAAGTTTCATTTCTCCACTTAATTTACCTTCTGTGGCATTTAGGCGAATGTTATCAATTGAATTAATACTTAAAACCGATGGCGATACGGTCTCAGAAAGGGTTATATCTATATCTCCACTTTCTAAATTATTTAGGTGCGCATGAATGCCATCCTCAAATGTAAGCTCTGAATCATTAAATAGCCAGTTTGCAGATGATGTATCCCATGTACCATCACCGTTGTAGATATACCTTCCATTTGAAATAATTGGCGGTGGAGGTACGGTAATTCCTTCTCCTTCTCCCAGAAAATAACTCACATGAGGTGGTTGATTATAGGCTACATTTTGCCAGGCAATTGCCAAACGGTACATCCGATCGTGCATTAAGGTATAATTGCGGTAAATAGTAGGATCTGTTGTGGTATAAATTCTAAGTTTATTATCCAGTGTTTTCCAAATCACTTCTTCTCGCCAATCACCAAATAAATCAGCCTGAATATTAGGTGTACCTTTAGTCCAGTTGCTGGAGTATGCACCATCTGCCCTGAAGATTTCGCCATGATTGTATTTTCTTATGGTTCCTACACCTTTACTGCCATCCCAGTTTTTATCAAGCATTTCTTCCAACAAATCTCCATCCCAATAAATACGAAAGTTTTCAGGCATCCAACCTACAAAATCGTGTTCCTCAAGGGTTGAAGCTGAGAAGTGTTTACCTCCTCCCCACATTCCTTTTCCTTTAATATCATCTGATACATTGGCTGCGCAGCATCTTCCACAATCACCACTTGTTTGGTGGTGGATTAGTATATCACCTGTTTTAGCATCGTGATACACGGTTCCATGATCGGGAGAATGCTCAAGACAACGAAACGCTTCTAATCCTTTTCTGAAAGGATCTAAATCTCCAACATGCATTGCGTCTCCATGACCAAGTTTGGTGTTATACAAACCTGTACCATCATTATTTATGGTCATTGATCCGAAAATAATTTCGTCTTTTCCATCACCATCTACATCAGCAACACTTAAATTATGGTTTCCTTGTCCTCCATAGCCTGCATTTTCAGAAGATGTAGAATCAAAAACCCAGCGTTGCATTAGTACATTTCCATCCCAGTCCCAGGCTGCAATTACTGTTTTTGCATAGTATCCACGGCTCATTACCAAACTTGGTGTTTTGCCGTTAAGGTATGCAATACAGGCCAAAAAACGATCTACCCGGTTTCCGTATTCGTCACCCCAATCTCCTACATTTCCTCTGCCCGGATTATAATTAACTGTAGTTAGTTCCTCACCTGTTTGGCCATTAAAGAGCGTTAAATATTCAGGTCCGCTTAAAATATATCCGGCCGAATTTCGGTAATCTGAGTTATGATTAGCTGATCCGGCAGGTCCTTTACTGATAAAATTACCTGATGCATCTTTGGTTCCGGGAGCTGTCTTACAAGCCAACTCCGGAATACCATCACCATCTAAATCGTAAAACATAAATTGAGTGTAATGTTCCCCAGCTCTAATGTTAATTCCCAAATCAATCCGCCACAATTTCTCTCCCTCAAGAGTGTAAGCATCTAAAAACACATTTCCGGTATATCCTCCTTGCGAATTATCCTTTGAATTAGATGGCCCCCATTTAACAATTATTTCATAGTTTCCATCACCATTTATGTCGGCAACACTACAATCTCCTGCGCTATAGGTATACGTTTCACCACTGGGTGTTTGCCCCGAAGGAGGAACATCAAGTGCAATTTCTTTATATTGATTATCCCAAGGTGTTATTTCTTCCGATTTAACTTGCTCTATTCCATTTACAACAGCAGCCACTGAATATTGATTGTTGGTTGATCCATTTACATCAGTATAGTTTGAAACTCCCAGTGGAGTATCATTTACTTTAATATTATCTCGGTATAAGTTGTAGGTTACCCCATGCCATTCTTCACCTTTTATTCTCCAACTTAAAAAAACACCCTGATCGACTTTTATACCAACCAGCCCTCTGTTAAGTTCCTCAAGTTTTACTTGTGCAAATGCAGCAAATGAAGTACATAATAAGGCAACAATAATTAAATAGGATTTTTTCATTACTTGATATTTTTAGCTTTTAAAATCATTTATAAACTCCAATATGGTTACAAGCTTATATTTTTCAAAAGTATTTTATATCAACCCCTTATATCCAGTTCAAATGTTGACAACATTGCTACAAATGTTGAAAAAACTAATATAAATCCGATTTCTTAGATTCATATGTTGCAACATACTCTGAAGGCTTTATTCCGTATTCCTCTTTAAAACATTTACTTAAATAGCTTGAAGTTCCAAATCCTACCAAATCTGCGGTTTCTGTTACCGTATGCCCTTCCAATAATAATCGTGCTGCTCTTTTTAACCGAACGGTTCTAATAAAACTGGTAGGTGTCTTACCAATAATATTGATTAATTTTCGATATAATCCCGTACGATCCATTCCTAAATTACTACTAAGCTCTTCAACTGTATATTGCGAATTATCAATATTCTTCTCTACCAAAAGCAATGCTTTTTGAATAAACTTTTCATTGGCTTCTGATAAAGCTTTTGATGTATCTGTTTTTTCTGTTGATCTTCCTGTTGTCTCAAGCTGTTTTCGCTGCTTTTCCAACATTGTTTTAATATCTATTAATAGTGTTTTCAAGCTTGGTTCTTCAAGCGATGCAGATGTAGCATATTCACCGGATAACTGATGAACCAAATCATGTAAATCAACTGCACTGTTTTTGATCTGTTCGTTTATTAACTTTCTTTTTTTAGTACTATTAAACCAATATACAGTGGCATACAACATGGAAATCAACATTATAACATAAGTCAAGTATGCCCAATTGGTTTGATACCATGCAGGAAGTCTGATAATATATATTTTGGAAACACTCTCACCCCATTGTCCAATACTATTCGTTGCTTTTACTTCAAGTGTATAATCTCCACTTGACAGCCCTGTAAGCACAATACTATTATTTCCGGTTGGCAAATATTTCCAAGCTTCCTCTTGTTTAAACCGAAAAGCAAAGCGTACCTGATGAGCATTTACATGATCTAAAGTAGATAGAAGAAGTTCAACGCTTCTTTCATTGGGCTGGAGAATGATATTATGGATATCATTGCCATATATGGTAGGTTTACCATTTATACTAATACTTGTAAGTTCAACTTCTACATTTTCGTCAGGTTTAGATTCTTTATAGTGAGTTACAGAACAAAACCCACCAATGCCACCTACATGAATAAGCCCGTCATGTGCTTTATTCAAACAAAGAAAACGATCAAGAGGGAAAGATGGATGCTTATTCAAAATAATATTACTTGTCCTATTTTCCGGATTATAGGTAATAATTCGGTGCTTGGTAATAATCCATACATTACCTTTTCCATCTACCTCAATATCTAACACTTCATCTCCGTTCAAACCCGCATATTTACTAATGGATACAACATTCTCGTTTGATTTATCGAAATAAAACACTTCTCCTTCTTGTGTGCCCGCCCATACAACATCATTATTACCTTTACACAAAGTTTTATAGTTTGATGCGGCATGATGACTATTCTTTAGTGTGTCATTTTTTATTTCTAATAGTCCATTCTTTTCGGTTGCTACAAATATCGTCCGATCTTTTGTTGAATTAAGATCATGAATAACTCCTATGTTTTTTAGTACTTTATCCAACCTCTTCGTCGACAAATCATAGCAATATAAACTGTTACTTGTTCCAATCCACAATCGATTATAATCATCAGCGTGAATCACATGGGCTCGTTCATTTTGGGGCAAAGAGGTAATTCTTTTAATATTTAGATCTCCTCCATCGCACGTATTTATCCTTACTAAAACTGTATCGTCTAGAAAAGTAAATACTCCTTGATTATTGCCGCATCTTTCTATGATTGGAGATTTCTTTCGCTTAATTAATTTAGAATGGCGAGATATATCTACTAAAGAACTGTCCTTAAGACTATAATAGTACCATCCATCTCTATCTTGCCAAAACCAATACCCATTATTCTCATAACATAACATTGATGGTATTACTGGTACCCCTTTTATTTCTTTCATTACGGGAACATTGTAATAGAGCGTTTGTTTTTGAAAATACGTCAGTACAAATGAAGAAGGGTAATCGCACGCAAGCCACATATTGCCTTTTTTATCTGATAGTATATCATTCAACAATAATTTGCCTTTGGGAATATCTGAACTTAATACTACCGGATCTAATTCATTAGAAGATGAGTGCTTATAAAGAAAAATATTATCATAAGTAATACTCCAAATATTTTTAAGTACTGCATCTTGTTCCAAAGAAATAATGTGACGGCGGGGGTGATCTTCTTCTTTGAACGATGCATCTTGAAGCTTAAAAATATCTATTTCATTATCAGCATCCGGAACAAATTCCTTGATACCTCCTCCCCATGTTGAAACCCAATACTGCCTGGTTTCAATATCTTGTAAAAGATATGTAGGATATTCTCTGTATGGCCAGGGATACATAAAGAAAGTGTTTTTTTGCGGTAAAAACCGATATATTCCTCCTCTCCATTGTACAATCCAAATATTTTTTTCCTGATCTTCATATACTTGAGAAATCTTCCCTGCTTCACCAAACCAGTTTAAACTATAATCCTCTACTTGCTTATCATCAGTCGAAAATCTATACAACTTATTAATTACTGCAACCCATACGCTTCCATCTGCAGTAGCACTAATAGCATCAATTGTTTTATTTTTTACATTACGATCATCAACCTCTTCAACCAAATAGGTAGTCTTATCTATAATATATAATCCGCGTTTGGTACCGAACCAAATACACCCTTTGTTATCTTCGGTTATACAAGTAATATAGTTGCTTGATATTATTTCCGGGGTAGTAAAATCAGATCGGAAAACCTTAATCGAATAACCATTATCTCTGCAAATTCCACCTCCTTTTGTTCCATACCACATATATCCTTCTGAATCCTGAAAAACACAAAACACCTCATCAACAGGCACCTCTCTAGGCTTATCGAGTTCGAAATAACAATCAACTTCAGCTCTTAATTGTGCCGGAATTAATAATAAAAAACAAAATGCAATAAATACTTCTTTATGTATCACGTTATTTTTATTTATATTGATACTTTTTACCTATGCGAGAATGGATACACGGAACCTAAAACTCCATGTTTCTGCTGTATATTTTTCGCTATCCAGCTATTGCTAATTTTCGAATGATCTATTCCTTCAATATACGAAGAATTTATACCAGTCCAGGTTGCACTTCCATAATCATCACCCGGGCTTATTATATAAAATAAGTCCGGAAAATTATTCCTTATCCAAATACCGCTATCATCCTGATCAGAGATAGCATATACCCGGAGTTTGGAAATTAATTGCTTTGCCTCTGTTTTACTTTTGGTTTTCTCAATTTTATATAGTGCCTGAGCTAATGTATTTGAGCCTCCCCATATGGATATCCACAAAGGACGATCTTCTTCTTTTTCCAACATCTTTATAATCCATTCTGAGCCTTCGGAATCCATTCCTTTACTGACAGCTTTCATTCCATATTCAGGCAATCCTAGCTTCACCAGTGTGAACAATGCTTTTGTCTCAGGATAATCAGGACGGTGTTTAAGTAGATTTGGTTGCACCTTTTCGTAGGCTTGAATTACTTTGTTTATAGATTGTGGATGAACTTCATCTGTCATCCAGCAGGAAGTCGTGGCAATTATTCCTTCTATATCGATTTCGTTGGAATATAGCAGCAACCTAATCAAAGATTGTGTATCATCAGGATCTGTTTCAATATCCGTCAGGATAATAACCCTATTTTTATATGATATCTGACCATTGGACATGGCGCAGAATAGTATAAAAAATAATGTGAGGATTTTATTCATATTACTTGAGTTGTTTTACTAATTACAAAAGGGATTTAGCAACGCTGAAAATAATAAAAAAGAATCAATGACTAAACAGCTAAAAACATAACTTAATACAACCTTACCGCTTAGAAATAATTAATAACCAGTTTTTGTGATTATTAAAGAGTCTGTGAGTTGCAGAAGAAAGAACTGTCTCAGAAATGGATGGTTAATTAATACTTTTAAAATACCCAACGGAATCAATTTATATAGAGACAATAAGATCAAATTTCTCTATCAACACGTCTAGGTACTTTTTTTTCTTTTTAAGCTTATTTATAAGAGCATCTGGGCTTGCCATATACTGCTCCTTTTTTATGGATATAACTAAATCTGCAATATCATCGCCTTCATTTAAATCTGTATTCTCCAGAACAGAATTTACATGAATCTTAAAGCAAGCGCTTTCTGCTATCTTGCTCCATTTCTCAAATCCTTTTCCTTTATCAGGAAATAAAGTGACTTGATAACCCCTGAGTGCATTAAGCTTTTGTACATTCAGCATTTCAATGGAACCTACAGCAATCCAATTATATTGTGGATAATACAACGCTCCGAATATGGCATTCTTTTCTCCTTCTGCAATGGCCACTGGCGTTGTTTTATTGGTAAGTAGATGTGCACCAAAAAATACTTGTTTTAGATTGAAGTCCTTTTGATTAGTAATATGATGCACCCAATTTATATATCCATTACGTTTTAATGTATGAACATCATATTGCATTACTTTACCTGTTCGTATTTGTCCTAATCGATTGACTTGCCAGAAGATGGTTTTGTTTCCTTTGGCAGTACCAACGTAATACTTCTGTAAAACCTCCCAAACCATACGTTCCGGAAAATATTTACTCAACCCCATTGCAAAGTTGTTGTGGTGATAATTGGTAAGAGAAGCTTGCATTAACTTTTTGTCAATACATGAGGGTGGTTTTATAATTTGTTTTGGTTTAGGTACTGTGGTATAAAAATTATTCGGTTCGTATCCGTTTTTCTCAAAGTACATCTTAGGGGTAAAATGGTAACCACATTTTTCTACCCTGTTACACCTTCCGGTATTATCAGATAAATGCTTGTTGGTATTATTATCGACATACCTGGTAAAAGTCCTTTGATGACACCCCGGACAATGATACCTGGTTGATCGTCCTTTATATTTTTCTAAAGAATAACGAATTTCTGACATAAAAGAGACTTTTCTTGTTATAGTGGAGTTTGTGGAGTTGTGGAGGATCATTGTTTTTCAAGCACTTACTACTCCACTCACTACACAATTCCATCATTTTTGCGATAATGATTGAACTATTTGTGCTGCTCCGTACTCCACAGTTACTACACTCAAACTCCACACGTAAGCAATTGTGAATCAGCCAAACTCCACAACTACGCAAACTCTACAGTATTCCATATTTTTTCATAATCCTTTATGGTTGCAGTAAGATTAATTGAGCACATCTGTTTCGTACACACCTTTCTGCTTTTTATGCGCTAGTTTTGTATTGCTCAGCAATTGGTAAGCATATGATTCTTTGGCGATATTGAGTTTGTTGGCCATTTCAATAAACTCTTTATTGGTGAATTCCCGCTTGCCAATCTTCTTTAAAACCTGAAATACCTTACCTTCCTTTGAGTTGTCTTCATACACATTTAAAACCATGTGATTTAGCTTTAATGCATTAGAAAAGAAATAATCTTTAAGCATAATGGCTTTCTTCATAGAACCTTCGCTTATCTGCCTGATCGCCTGCCCTTCAAAAAAACTATTGGAGACTTCAAGTACCAGGGCAAACCGTAATATATATCTATCGAGTTTTGACAGGATTCCTGATATGGTAGCATCTTTATTGGATGGCTTTACATGTTTGTTAACTTCATCAATAAACAAGTCCTCTGCCTTCTCAGATAATGGTAACTCTATCGTATTAATGCTCTCATAAACTTTATCCATCAATGCTTTCATACTCGAATGAAATTTCTCTACCATATAATCATCAGGGTTCTTTCTTCCAATTATTTTCTTTTCCATTTTTAATGGAATGGCAAAAAGAATCCGTTCAAAGAAACCGTCTTTTATATCCTTGGCCTTAAATGATGCAATCACATCGTCCTGAATACTGCCAATAATTGATACGCAAGGCATGCTCAAAGAAGAACTTTCAACTTCTTTACGATCAAGAGAAATAGGCGCACCATCCCATATGGATAAAAACTGACTTTGCTTTGAGGTTCCGCTATATCCAATTAAATTCAATATAAAACTCTTAAACTCATCCGGCATCAATATTAAACCATTGGGGTTTTGTTTATGCATATTTATCAAGGCCTCAAAAGTCGGATCGGTAGAATATAGCTTTTTCTTATTCGGTTTCTTTTCTCCTAAATCAGGATCATAATTGGCTATCGCTGCTTCGTATTCCTGATCGTATTGCTTTTGCATGTTTTTAATGGCTTTAAAAGCCGTTTTCAAGGGAGCACTTTTATTTTGTCCTGACTTGCCGACTAACACCACCCACATGGATGGGTTTTCTATCCATTCAATATGTTTACGCAGATGATACGAGTTGCCAATAATCCCAGCCAAAGCTGTAAAAATACTTACCGATGTATAGTCGATGTTATAATTTCCATGGTCATGCAATTCAATTATAGTATCCTGGATAAACTTTGGAAAGATGGTCAAAGGAAATTCCGATTCCTCTGCCATTTTAAGTCGAAGATTGGCTTCATGGATAGACATCTTTCCATATTTCAGGTGTGCTTTCCCCAGTTCCGTTTTTTCATTTTTAAATGATTCCATACGATTTAAGGGGTTTATCCATTAATACTTTCCAGATAAGCTTCAATTTCTGAAGCCTTATAGTAGATTTTGCGTCCGGTTTTCTTATATGCAATAACCTTATTGTCACGCATGGTTTGCAAAGTCCGCCTGCTGACGTTTAACAACTTGCATACTTCTTCGGTAACATACCAGCGGTCTTTAAAACCATCATTCTTGGCCACATTGATACTATCTATCTTATCGTTAATATGGTCAATCTTGCCCATTAACTTATTAAAGAGATGCTCATCTACAATTACAACTGTCTTGCTCATTTTTATACGATTTTAACGTGTTATTAAATTTTATTTCGTCAAACCTAAGCAATACGGTACACTCACTTTATAGTTAAAGATAGGATCTGATAGTAAATGCGAGTAAATGGTAGTAAAAGAACGTATCGTAACGTATTTTATCGTTTTTACGGTTTTTAATTGAGCGCAAGTAAATATTATTGAATACTGACTAAATTACTTCACACCTCTAAACCTTGACATTTTTCTATTTATTACCATTTGTTACTATCTAAAAATCAATCGATTTTACTTTTATTACTATTTATTACCATGTTCTACATTCCCTTTGAAATTGCATTCTATTTCTCTATAATTGAATCAGAAAAACGCAAAAAGAACTCACTAAAATGATATTTAGAAGAACTATATTGAAACAAGATTTGGCAATAAAACTATATCCACAAAGCTCAAATATTAATGCAGCGATGCAGTTGCTCCGGAAAGAAATAAAATTGTCCCCCGAATTGAATAACAGACTTGTATTACTGACAAGAAATAAACGGGCTCATTATTACACCCATAAAGAACTGGAAGCCATCCTGGAACATTTTTGTATCAGTCAGGAAGAATTTGAGTTGTTATAAGGACTTCTTTGGGAAATCATGGTAAAACGTATTGAAAACCTAGCGAAATCAAGCTTAAAAGCACTATCTAAGCCAATAAACAGATAGCTTTTGAGTGCTTTTTCAAGCTTCAGAGTACTTTCATAGTATATGTAGACCATATTCAGAGTGTATTTCACTTGCTTTTGAGAGCTTTGCCTATTTTGTAGGGTATATTCACCGTGCTTTTTGAATGCTTTCAAAATTTATGAGAGTGCCTTTAGGATGCTTTGCTCATTATCAATAGTGCTTGGTGTAAATCTCCACCAATATGAAAACAACACCAAAGTTGAATTAGGAAAATGCTTCGTTTTTAAGAGTACTTTTTGAACACTTTATTGGGAATTGTATGGTCTGTCGTGCATGAAACTAAAAAAAGTTCAAATTGTCGTCACTTGGCTAAGTTGTGTCGCAAATTGGCATAGCTGTAAGTCGCTATATTTGAGGTTTATAATATAATTTTACAACCATCAAAATAAAGTAGAATAATATTAAGCGCAATATGATGATATTACCACGAACGATACTAAAGCAAGACTTAGCTAAAAAACTATATCCTCAAAGTTCAAATACAACTTCTGCCATGCAATTACTGCGTAAGGAAATTAAATTATCACAGGAATTAAGTACTAGGCTTGATAAGTTGACACGTAATAAACGTGCCCATTATTTTACTCACAAAGAACTGGAGCTTATCCTGGAGCACTTTTGTATTAGTCAGGAAGAGTTTGAGGGGCTATAATTTTATTTACAATATCCATTCGGGTATAATTCGTAGCTATATTGGACTGTTTATACCTGATTGGGTATAAATAATTCATCTCATATACATGATACATTTAAGGAGAAAGCATAATTAAATACTGCAACAAACCAATTCTGAAGCATTTTTAGTATATAACCACTAACAGCCTCTTTATCACAAAATAAAAGACAACTCAAAGCAGTAGTTCATACCAAAGTGATACAATAAGTAATTATTTTTCACGATACAGCATAAAATGTAATCGTTTTTCACAAGAAGTAATTGTTTTTCATATTATCTTAGTAACCAAAATTCATATTAAAGAGGCATGAGTAATCGTTTTTCACAAAAGGTAAGCATTTTTCACGGTAAAACACTTCCTGAAGAGGGAATCTTAGCTGGCTATGCTTTATTACTTCAAGAACTAGAAGAAAATACAAGCACAACATTGCCTCTTCCAAGGCAACTTTCCATCATTACAGATAAACATCAAAGATATAATACAAAAAATTGGCAAGTGTTTACCAAAAGACACAAACCCAATGACAATCTAATTAGTCATATTGTTTTTGCTTTAAAACACGAAGGAATCGATTTATTAATTCTAAAGTCAATATTTCAATATATTGGCGAAAAGCAAATTACAGAATTTATACTAAGTGAACCAACCGGACAATACGCTAGAAAAATTTGGTTCTTATACGAATGGCTATTAGGAATTAAACTTGATATACCTGATTTAAAAAAAGGCACTTATGCTGAATTAATAAATCCCAGCCAGCAGTATCCTGGACCTACAGAAAACTCTACCAGACATCGAATAAAAAATAACTTACCTGGCACACCTGAATTTTGCCCTTTGATTAGAAAAAGTGAAAAACTAGAAGAATATATCGCTTCCAATATTAGAGAGTCAATTGATAACGGACTGGACAAAAGGGATAAGGATCTGATAAAAAGAACAGCTGCATTCCTGTTATTAAAAGATTCAAAGGCCTCTTTTGCCATAGAAGGAGAATATCCTCCAAATATGAGGGCAAGGAATTGGGGTAAAGCAATAGGACAAGCTGGCAAAAAGCCTTTGACTCTATCTGAAATAGAACGCCTTCAGCATATTGTTATTGGCTCAAAGAAATTAAAAAACATGGGTATAAGGCAAGGAGAAGGCTTTATTGGAGAACATGATCGTGAAACGTTTTCACCTATACCCGATCACATATCCGCTAAAGCTAAAGATCTCAACTCATTGATGAATGGATTATTAAACACTAACAATCTTCTTCAGAATAGCACCTACGATCCAATACTTACGGCTACAACTATTGCATTTGGGTTTGTATTTATCCATCCGCTTTCTGATGGAAATGGAAGGATACACAGGTATTTAATACATCATATTTTGACATGGATGGGCTATACAAAAAGAGATATGATATTCCCTGTTTCATCTGCCATCTTAAATAGGATAAGTGATTACCAGGATGTATTAGAAGATTTTTCATCTCAAAGAATTGATTTAATTGAGTGGGAGCCAACGTCCGATCATAATATAAAAATACTAAATGATACCGTTGATTTGTATCGTTACTTTGATTTAACGCCTCAGGCGGAATTTCTTTACGAATGCGTTGAAGAAACAATTAATAAGATTATTCCAGACGAAATCGATTACCTGGAAAAGTATGATAAGTTAACGAATAGAATTAACTCTTTCTATAATCTACCAAACTCAAAAGTAGACCTACTTATTAAGCTATTAAATCAAAGTAATGGAAGATTGTCTAAGAAAAAGAAAGAAAATCATTTTGAAGAACTTACAGATGAAGATGTTGCCATTATTGAGGAGTATTATCAGGAGATATTTATAAGCTGAGTTTGACTTTCTTTCAACTGCATATTTTTTGACATTTAACCGGACTCTATTTAAAAGGTTATCACCAATCCAATATAAAACATTATATTTGAGCAATTGAGGTCATTACAGAGCATATAAAAACAGCCGTGTTTTGAACCTTGTACCGAGGACTTACCGAGGACTTTAAATTACACCGACATAAAGCATTGAGAATAGGCAAAATAGATCTATAGTTCGTTTTCCTCTCTCTCCGCAAAAAAGCTTATCAATTTATTGATAAGCTTTTTTTATTTAACAACCTTAATAAAGGTTAACTACACATCTACTGATAATATTACCATTAGACCACTCTTTGGTCAGGAGTATATTAAGCAAATAACTTACAAAGAAGATATCCTGTAAGTATCCAACAATTTTGAATTACAAAATTATTTACGAAGTCGATAAGAGAAAAAAGGAATTAACATAGGAACTCTCTTTTTATACCGGATGTACTGTTCTCCAAATTCAGCAATAAGCTTTTTCTCTTCAATCTTAGTTCCTACAACTAAATAAACAGAGATTACACTGTCAATAACCAAAACCATTAATGTTGGTCTGATGATAAAACAGCCCCACACAATTAAAAGAGTAGCAAAATAAAGGGGATGTCTCACATATTTATTTAACCCGGTAACATTCAGATTCCCTTTTTCAAACCCTGCATTTTCATTCTGAAAATCGAGGCCTATAAACTCTTTACCACTATAATTACGAAAAGCCAATGCGCCAAAAACCATTCCTACAAACATAACAAGCCCTCCTATTACATTCACAAATACTCCTCCATTAAAAAGTATCATTGGCGAAATACTTTTTTGAAATAGGTAAATTGGCATTAACAACAATAAGGCTAATAGATTATAAACAATTCGATAATAAGGGGAAAGCGCAACAAATCTTCTCCTAACATATTTTTTCAGTCCAGTACTTGCCATTACACTGTGAATAGCAAAGTAAAATCCCCAAATAAGTATTAAGAAAAAATATTCCATGAATCGTTTTTTAGCCAGAAGTATGCATTAAACATATTTAAATTGAAGTAGCCATAGTTAAGCAATAATACAAAGAAATCTCAATACCTTGAATTTTCTCAACTAATTATTATATTCATAATAAAATTGAATACCTGGTTAATCAATCAACGATGCAAGCAAAGGTATTTATCCGAATTTTAAATCAGTAACCCTAAAAACATATCAACATGTCGAACGAAGAAAACTATGAGGTCTTATTACCTTTAGCCAAGGCCATCCCCACCGAAGAAACAAAAGCGCCCTACATGCCCATAGGAATTTACACTCAGGAAAGCGAAGATTTGTACCAATGGAGCAAAAAAGACCGGAAACAATTAATAGCTGCCGGCGTTCCCGAAGGCTATTTTGAAAAACTAAATGCAGCAACCGGAGCATTACGTTATGCACAATCGCTTTGGTCAGAGGATTTAAAAAGCAGGCAACATGCCGAAAAGCAATGGATAGAAGATTCACCCATGGCCTTTGACCTGCGAAATCAGATGATTCATACTTTTAGATACGCCTATAGAAACGACAAAAATATATTAAACCAACTAACCAATATCGCTAAAGGCAGCAGTGCGGCTGAAATGATTCAAAGTTTAAGCGACCTTTCGGTATTAGGCTCCAAAAATATTCAAGCTTTAGAAAGCATTAATTTTGACAAAAACTTACTTACCGAATGCGCCACACTTTCTTCTTCCATGGCCAATAAAAAAGCCTTATTAACAGGCGAAAGGTATACCTCCAGCCAAAACCTGATTATTCGAAATCAGATGTATACTTTACTTAAAAAATACGTTGATGAAATTCGCAACTGTGGTAAATATTTGTTCTGGAGAAACAAAGACCGTTTAAAAGGATATTCGAGCAGTTATAAACGGATGCACAATAAAAAAACAGGAATACTAGATTAATAAGCTAAATAACTTAAACGGGATCATTAATATGCATCCCGTTTTTTATGCTCAACATGGCTACATCCCCTAAGATGACGCATTATTACTATAGATGACGGCTATATTTAAGCAGATGATGGCTTAATATTATAGATGATGCATTCATATATGCAGATGTCATATTCATATTATAGTATTTCTATCTCATTAGTATAGATGACATATCAGTATTACAGATGATATGAATAATCTTCCAGCTGACAACCCGAACTCTGCAGATGATGGAATCAATATATAGATGATAAAATGAAAATGAGTTAAAAAGGATATTAGGTATCAGTAACAGAACTTCTGGTGGTGGTATATGGATGGAAACATACGATAACACAGAAACAGTACATATATATAACAATCTCATTTACAATAATCACTCTGATAAAAATGGAGGTGGTATTGCCGCCAGAGCTGGTCATAATTTTTTATTAT
This sequence comes from uncultured Saccharicrinis sp., assembly GCA_963677245.1. Lineage (GTDB taxonomy): Bacteria > Bacteroidota > Bacteroidia > Bacteroidales > Marinilabiliaceae > Saccharicrinis. The sequence continues at coordinate 5,163,440 of OY781921.1, read as the reverse complement.
ATCATAATACGATTCACAACAACACAGCTACAATCAATGGTTCTAACATAAACTTGGAGTCCTCTAACAACTACGAAGCTGTTTTTAAACTATTTAATAATATTATTTCCTGCGAAGAAGATGTGTTTTCAACTATTGGAATTAGCATTAGAGCAAAAGGTAACTTTGAAAATAATCTTATTCAACAACACTATAAATTCCCTGGCAACAACTATTACGAAGATCCGCTTTTCAAAGAAGGAACTTTTGAATTAAAAGAAGAAAGTCCTTGCATTGGTATGGGACTGGAATGTTATAGTTTCGAAGGAGAAATGCATTACATTCCTGAATTTGACTTCCATAATCAACCTCGCCCAAATGCCATAGATAAATATGTTGATTTAGGAGCTATAGAATCTGAATATGAAAAACCATCAACCACTGCTATTTTTAACTTTAATCAAAATGCAGTCGACCAACTAAAAGTTACACCAAACCCAATTACAGATTTTGCGCAAATAACTATGAACAACATGAATAATATTAAGCGCATTGAAATTATTGATGTTACCGGTAAAGTATTGAAAGTATATGATAACATTAACAGTTATACTACAACCATTAATTGTAGTGACCTTAATAATGGCATATATATCCTAAGAGTTGACTCAGGAACAATAGTCTCAATCAAAGTGGCTGTAAAATAAACAATTATAACACTTTACCTTCAAGCTTATTCTTTTTAAATAGGATAAGCTTGTTTTTTATATTGATTTAGCACAAAATATTAACAAGAAAAAGTAACCACATTAACATATAAATAGTATAAACCCTTAAACAATTATTAACGTTTTATTATTATAATACTAACTTTATATTTTTTAAATACCATAACCAAATCTACAGGATTGAACCATTGATCAACAAATAAGGATTGTATATCAAAACAAAATTGCTTTTGTAAAAAAAGTTAAACCTTATTAAAATCAGATTTTATCTATTTTATATGATATAGTTTTGCAGTGTAATTAAAGTACAATAACACAAAGCCATGCTTAAACCATTTATAAAAGAAGCTACTACAACAACTCCAGAAATTAAACTGGATGCTGATAATGGCACAATTGAGTTATCAGGAAGTATTATTTCTGTTGATACACCTGCTTTATTTGATCCTATTTTAGAATGGATTGATGAATATTTAAACAATCCTTTACGTCGCACTCAAATAAAATTGCATCTTGAATATATTAATACACGAGCTTCCCGATATTTATTAGAAGTTTTTAAACGTATTGAAAAATCTTGTCATCGAGATGAAATAGATGTATTAGTAAAATGGATCTGTGATAAGGATGATCTAGACATGCTGGAAGTAGTGGAAGACTACAAAGCATTGACCGACATCCCTTTCGAAATAGTAGAAAATTAAATTTCAATTCCCTTAGCAATAAAGATTTTAAAAAACGACTGTCAATATATTATGGCAGTCGTTTTTTTGTTAAAAAAAGATGACAATTATAACTATCCATCGACATAACTGAACATTCCTCCTAAAAACCTGTTATCTCAACATGAAAAAGATTATTCTCCTATATTTCTTTCTTACATTGATTGTAAGTACTATTCAAGCACAAGATGTTCCTGAATTAAATTATAATCAGTTTAAACCATGGCTCGAAAAGCAAACCGACACGGTTTACGTGGTAAACTTTTGGGCTACCTGGTGTAAACCATGCGTGGAAGAGCTTCCTCACTTTTTACAGATAGCACAAGAACTTAAAGAGGAAAAAGTAAAGTTTGTTTTTGTAAGTCTCGATTTTCCAAAACATAAAGAAACGCGCCTTTTACCATACATCGAAAAAGAACATATAGAAGAACAGGTAATTTTACTGAACGATCCCAACAGCAACGAATGGATTGATAAGGTAAATCCGGAGTGGTCGGGTGCTATACCTGCAACCATTGTTTACAAAAAAAATGACCTTAGTTTTATTGAAGGTAGCATGTCATACGAAGAATTAACAAAAACTATAAATTCCAAATTACCATGAAAACACAACTATTAACATTATTCGCAATATTTATTTTTAGCGCTGCTTTTGCGCAGGGCTATTCAACAGGTGATAAAGCCATCGATTTTAAATTAAAGAATATTGATGACAAAATGGTTTCGCTGGCTGACAATAAAGATGCCAAAGGTTTTATTGTCATTTTTACCTGTAACCACTGCCCTTATGCCGTAGCCTATGAAGACAGAATTATAGCTTTAGACAAAGCCTACAAAAAGAAAGGCTATCCGGTTATTGCCATTAACCCTAATGATCCAACAGAATATCCATCTGACTCTTTTGACAATATGAAAGTTAGAGCCAAAGAAAAAGGTTTTACCTTTCCGTATTTGTTTGATGAAACCCAGGAAATTGCCAAAGCATACGGTGCAACCAGAACACCTCATATTTATTTATTGCAAAAAGAAAAAGGTGACTTAGTTGTAAAATATATTGGTGCTATTGATGATAACCACCAGGATGAAAGTGCGGTTAAAACTAAATTTGTTGAAAATGCTATTCAGGAATTAATAGACGGTAAAGAAGTATCTATGGCATCTACAAAAGCAATTGGTTGCAGCATTAAATGGAAAAAGTAAATTTACGCTTCATTATATCTAAAGGCTCGGAGTATTTTACTTTGAGCCTTTTTCGTTTGTATAGTACTATCGTTTTAAAACTTTCCTAACTGCTTTTTGTCCATATTTATCCTGTAATTGAATAAAATATAAACCCGGCACAAATGATTGTGTATTCACAACCTGGTTTTCAGAGTTTATGAGCATCTGTTTATAAACCATCCCTTTTATATCATAAATGGTAAGAAAAGTGCTTTCTGCATTGGAAACGATAATAAAATCAGTAAATGGAACCGGGTAGATCTCAACCTGTCTTTCATCTGGACTGAGGCTACTTGTACCGGTATTAAACTGGGAATAGGCGAATAAACCCTTTGAAGAAACTTTCCAATCTGAAATACCACTATTCCAATCAAAAGCATCGATGGAAAGTAACATGGTGTTAAAATACACACCATTAATTACAGGTTCGTCGTAAGGAATGATTAATTGATTCAGGTTATAAGAATGATCGTATTCGTAGATTTCTTTTAGCGATTCAACCCAAACATTATACTCATTTGATTTATTGTAATCGATAAATAAAGTCACATTACCGTAGGTATCGTAGGTATATTCTTCTTTATCGTAATAATCCCAGCGCATGGTATTCTCATTCCATTCATATTCAGCATAGCTTAATATTTTTCCTTCAGCATTTAAATCGTGAATTTCCTTCGAAAAATTAACCCACTGGGATGTTGAGTTATCCCAATAACAAGACAGATAAGCATACTTTAATCCATCGGTACTAAACATGGATGAATCCTTAAAAATATACTCCCATCCTTCGCTCATTTCATTGTATTCAGAATAGGCATATTTAATCCAATCCTCTTCGTAGGTATATTCCTCTTTGTCGAAATAAAGCCATTCTTTAAACAAATAATCCCAAATCCAGGACGTAAATTGGGTCATATTCCCATCTACATCATATGCATATACATTCTTTTCATAATTAGCCCAGTCGCTTATATCAGTATCCCACTCATAAAAGTAAAATTCAATCAAGCTTCCGACAGCATCGTAGAAATATTCCTCTTTGGTTTCTTTTTCCCAATCCTCAGAATCAGCTGGCTTTTGATAGGTTTCCAGCATTGACAATAGTTGGGAAGTGTTGTAAGTATAAACCCGTTTCAGCGTATCCTGCCACAGTCCTGTTGATATATCATAATCTGCATATATTTTAGCACTTACCTGTTCGTTGGCATATATAGTTTGAATACGACTATTGTACTGATACGACTGTTGGGAACTATTCCAGCTACTTAAAATAGCATAAACAAGCTGACCGTTTTCATTATAAATATATTCTTCTATTTCGTCACTTTGCCAGGCCCCTGAAGTATAATTTCTCCATTCCATATTATTCAGGGTCATTACATCAGACTGCGCAGCAATAACGGTTTGAAAAAGTATAGCTATTAAACTCCAAAGAATATATGATTTGCAATTCATAACAGTTTAATTTATATCGATGATATAGGCTAGGGAAACAGACCAAAAACCTGACTTATCGTAGTAATAAGCAGGATCGAGAGACTTAGGAAACTGATAAGAATAAGAAACCTCTAAATCAAAATTCCGATAGGCAATACTCAATGGCAATGATATCTGTGAATTCAACAGACCAAACTCCTCTTTCTGAATATAATTGGGTTCATAAAAAGGATCATCGATTAGGTGCGCATTCAAATCGTATTCCACCACATCTGTTCCGTAAAAGAGCGAAAACTCAGGTTCTAACTGAATACGATCATACTTACCCAAAGAAAAAAGTTTGATTTTACCATAGAAATCGAGTGACATTAAATTCCCCCATTCCTTTCCCATTAACAGTGTATAATCGAATCGTGTTCCTATAATTTTATACTGCAGGGTTACACCGCCATTAATATCAGCAGTATAAGTCGGTTCAAAATCGGTTCCCATATTTACATACACAAACCGGTCGTAGGATAAACGATATCTTACATATTTTAATTTTTTAAGGGAATTGGTATAACCCGCCGAAACAACTACCGAACGAAATCCCGGGTCGAGATGACTATATTGCACGCCCGAAGCACCAAAGTACAATCCATTGGAAATAAAATAATACATCTGTCCCGACATATTGGGTTCATTGGTACCAACCTGGCGACCGGCATAATATGTGGCACTATTAAAAGAGGTAACAAAATATAGAAAATGGAAATTCGTATTGCCATCAAAGAGTTCATATAAATCCACCTCATCAAAAAAAAGATCATTCAGCACCGAATCCACCTTTTCCTCTTCCTGAGCCTTTATAAACAATACAGATAACAGAAATAAAAAAAGAAGAAAAATGCGTTTCATAAGGAGGATTTCTAATGTGATATAAATGAACCTGAGTTCGAATTACATCATCGAACCCAGGTAATTAAATTTAGTTGTTTTTTAAAACTGTTGCAATCGACTAGTTACCGCCAGCCTTGCTTCCTGAACCGGAACCTGAGCCTGAACCAGATTGACTACCAGACTTGCTTCTTACCCTTTTCTTCATAGCATCTTTTTGTGAATCGGTAAGGGTTTCTCTAAATGCTTCGCGATGCGCTTTCATAGCCTGACGATTTGTTCTAAGCATTTCCTTTTGTTCTAATGATAAAGTTTCTTTAAACGCTTTGCGTTTTTCGGCGCGCGTCATATCCTCATTACACAAAATTGCCTTTTGTTCTTCGGTTAATGATGTTTTAAACTGATTGCGTGTTTGCGTTGCATCTTGTTTACGTTCCTGCAACATTTGCTTTTGTTCTTCGGTTAAATTCTGACGTAAACGTTCTCTTGTTTGTGTTTCAGTGCGTGTTTGTACCGGCTCTTCCTGCGGTGTATCCTGAGCGAATCCTACGGTTGCAAATAATAACATGATAATTAATGCACTTAAAACTTTAATTCTTAATGTTTTCATGACTTTATATTTTAATGTGTTAATGCTTTGTGATCACTTTTCAATTATATACCGTGCGAGCAATTAATTACCCTACCGGAAATGTTATTTTTTTTCATTGGACTATCTTTTAACGAAAAGGTTTAAAACAAACGTTAACCGAACTGCTTGTTACGACAACAAAAGTGGGTGTTACCGCAAAAAAACACCGTGTAACCACCGAGAAATGCATGTTACCGAAAAAAAATGCTTGTAACGGCCGTAACAAGGAGTTTTGCTCTGGTTACAAGTTGTTTTGCTCTGGTTACAAGCTGTTCTGTTCCGTAACAAGCTGTTCGCTCCGGTTACACCCGCTTTTGCTCTGGTTACAACATATTTGGCTATGGAAACATGCTATTGGGCTTATGAATATTCCATTTCGCCTGAGTTCTTATCATAATAAGATAGGTATACAGTAGGTTGCGAAAGAAAAAATGCAAATTATTAAACCCGCATGTCTATAATTGAAGATGCAGAAAAAGACTGGTATAAAAAGGCATTCCTCCTTGAGCAATAGAAATGACATCATTATTCAAACCCGGTAATCTCTTACTGTTTAAAGATGATGCATTGGCCGCATCCAAAACATTATATATCAATACACCTGATTCCATTTTCATTTTACCAAGCGTAAAGTTATAGGCAGCCATCACATCCAAGCGTTTATAATCACCGCTGAAAGTTTGTAATTGATTATTTGAGAGCGTGGGTGAACCATAAATATAAGATGCACTACATCTGAACTTACTAAAATTAAATAAGGCAGTTGTTTTTAATTCATGTTGCCGGCTATAAGGATAAGGCTGGTAGTTCTCCTCATCATTGTATAATATTTGTGCATTATTATAGGTATAGGACTGTAACAATAGATGATTTCCCAGCTCCTTTTTTATCATGATATCCAAGCCATTGCTTGTTGATCTGCTTTGTGCGTATGTAAACCCATCACCACTCTCCATAAAATAACCATCTCCTTCTACACTTTTCCAATATAGTTCGGCATTTATATTCCAGGTATTTTTATCAAAACTCCAACCTAAGGCTAGTACATTCGACTGCAAAAAATTTCCTTTCTGATTGAAGGTTTGCCACACAAAATCATCATTCCCCAATTCGTCGATTAATGAAACCAAAGTTAAATACTGCTGATGAATACCCCAGCTAAAATTAAAATGAGATGAAGGTGCCACCTCAAGCGTTCCTTTAATTCTGGGAAAAAGAAATAAGCGATCTCTATTATGATGATAATCGAGCCTTAATCCTATATCCATTAAAAACTTTTTATTGGCATAAATATGATTTCGAATAAAAGCCGAGGATTGTATCATCGTTGGCGAAGGCAACAGCAGTGTTTTGTCTTCTGGAAATTTAACGGTGGTATTGGTGAACTCCATGGCTCCTCCTACTTCAACAAACTGCTTTGGATTTAATGAAAATCGATTATTAAGCGACAGTTTACTATCCCAAATTCCCTGCTGAAGCGGCTTGTATATTTCATTTTCCAACACACCGGATGTGGTAGTGTAGCTTGCTAATTCCTTTTGATTTAATTCGGCATGAGAAACAGAAAAGTTAAACACAGTATTCACCCCACCCGACCAAATTTTATCGTACAAAACCGAAGCTCCCAACTGGTGATCATCCTCTTTATTTAAATAAGATAAGTGATTATTGTTTCCTGTTTCCTCAAACGTTCCCTTGCGGGATGAACTATTTCCATATAAGGATATAAAATACTGATCGCCATTATTTTTACTCCCGGAATATTTTAGGTTTACATCACTATAGTTATTCCATAACGGATGCCAATGGTCTATTTGTGGATCTGCATGTATGGATGAATGATTGGCAAACTCGGTATAATAATCAGGAAACCAGGAATGACGCGTGGCCACAAGCAGACTTGAGCGCTGGTTAACAGCTGTTGAAAGCATCAGGTTTGTAAATGAACCGTCCATGTGCATTTGCATTTCCGGCTGATCTCTCCGACCTTCTTTTCCGGTTAATATGAGGATGCCTCCTACCCTATCTCCGAGGTTCGATCCAAAAGCGCCCTTGTTAATGATCATATCCTTCACCACAAATGGATTTACCGGATAACTTAAACGATTATTGGTACGTGAAGTAAATATGGGAATACCATCGAATAGTACCTGATTATGCCCCGGATAACCTCCCCAAATTGAATGGCCTCCCTGACCGCTTGGTGCTCCCTGAATTCCGGCTTGTAAATCGAGAATTTGCCCCACACCTCTGTTTGCACCTCCTGGCAAAAACCGGGTTATGGCCGGATTCATTCTACCCTCCCCCATACTCATGCCTATCTGGGCACCGTAAGGTCTTTTGGTTCCGGTAATAATGGCTTCTTCCAATATATTGATAACCGGCTTTAATTGGCAGTTAAAATATGAACGCGCCACAATGGTTGTATCATAAAGTAGGTAACCTAAATGAGAAACTTCTATTTGAAGATATTCCTTATAAAAAGCCACAAATGAGAAACGACCATTTACATCTGAGATACGAAATTCTCCATTTACTTTTACAGTACTAAAAGGCAAACTCTCACCTGTTTGTAAATCTGTTACTACCCCCATAAGTAGTTGGGTACTAATGACTGATTTTTCCAGTTCTGTATCATCACTATAGATGACAAAAACGCCGGATTGTTCTTCGATTTCCAATGGAAGATCCGATACTAATTGCTCCAGCAGTTCCTGCATTGTTTTATACTTTCCCTTTAAAGAGATAGTATATTCCGACAGTTTTGAATCATTAAATGATAGTTGAATCTGATAGTCTTCCTGAAGTTGATGTAAAACCAGGTTAAGTGGTTGGTTGTAGACATTCAGAACAATTTCACCTGATTGAGCTGTTGTCTTCAGGTGAAATAAGGATAATATTAAAATCAATATAATCGGAAGCCTACTTGTCATAAATCAGGCGGTATTTTCCTTTGGCGGTTTCTTCATATACTAAACCAAAGGGCTTACTTACCAAATTTAAGACATTTTCTACAGAATGGTTCTTTTTAAAATAACCTGAATACTTTAAATGATCGGTATCAACAGCCTTGTCAACATCTATTTGTATATCAAATTGTAATTCTAAATCTTTAAACACATCAGACAAAGGAACTGACTCATAATAAAACTCAGATTGAATCCAGGCATTCACTTCGTTGGCTGATTCAAAATCACCTTTTTCCAACAATTTACTTTCCGTGTAATTCACCTTTTGCTTAGGTGTTAACACAACTTCATCGTTTCGTGTTTCTACCTTTACCTTACCGGTAACACAAGCCACCTTCACTCTACCTTTGCGTGAATACACATTAAATGAAGTTCCTAAAACACTGGTTTTAACATCTCCTGATTCAACCGTAAATTTTGATCCTTTTTCCACCTCAAAAAAAGCTTCTCCTGCCATTTTTACCTTTCGATTTTGTTTCCACCAATAAGGATGATAGCTAACAGATGACAAGGCATTTAAATGCACAACAGAACCGTCTGGTAATAATAATTCGGCATGTTCACCTTTTAGCGTTTCCTTTTGAAGCTCATAATAACGGATAAAACCAACACCTACCATCAACAAAAGAAAAACGGCTGCCACAGCATACTTAAGCACCAATTTGTAAACCGGTGTTTTGTGTAAAGTGTAATGCGGAACAGAATCGATTTGCTTCTCGATATGTTCCCACACATCATTGGCAGTGCGACGATAAGTAGGTTTAAGCAGGTTATAAAATGCCAGCTTTTTATCCTCATTATTATGATTATCCTTTGTAGTCATGGCTCTCTCTTTTTACAATGTTAAAACAACAGTAATCGTGCTCTCAAAAACGTTAATGCTTTGCTCATTCTCTTCTCTACTGCTTTAACACTAATTCCTATTTGATCTGCAATCTCTGTATATTTTAGTCCTTCCACTCTGTTCATTAAAAAGGTTATGCGTTCATTCTCTCCCAACTCGTTTAAAACCTTTACATACTTGCCGTTTAATTCCTTATAAATCATTTCATCTTCCGGTGTCACTTCCAATTCATTTTGAGTAAGCGTATGCTGGAATTTCAGTTTGCTTTGATGTTTTCTGTAATCGGATATAATTAAATCATTGGCTATTTTCACCAAAAGTCCCATCTTACTTTTGTCATATACATCCATCTTTTTTTCCCACACCTTTAAAAATACATCCTGAGCAATATCTGTGGCCAACTCGGCATCACCACAACGGTAATACACATAGTTCCGCAGATTGTCAAAATGCAAATCAAACAGCTCTTTAAATTCTTTTTTATCCAGTACCGGCATCGATGTTTCATTATAAACCTGTTGTATCTATATACCGAACAGGTTCATGTTTACCCTACCTAAAAGTTAAGAAAAATCCCCAAAACGATGACGATCATTGTTTTGGGGATTTTAAATCTATTCGTAATTCTTAAGAATGAAATGAATTAAAAACAATACTGTCCCGTTAACCAGAACAATTAAATAATATGCAACTCCGCTGGAGTTGTAAATAATATCTAATCAACAGTTCTATAAATATTTATCCCCGCTGGGATATGTTATCAACTTCAGAGATGTTGAATATTTATAGAAAATATATTATAAGCCCCTACCCAACAACTCCTGCGGAGTTGAACATTAACAAAGGCATATATCAGAATAGAAAATTATTTACCGGACAATAATGAATCTAAAAAACCATCCTTTATATTATTCTACTTTTTCAAGATAAACTTAAAGATAAGCGGATTATCATTGGGCTTTCTTTGCTTTAGTATAGCTACAGCTGACTGGTTTAAATCATCAATTGTAAAATCATTTGAACACATAGTCAGTTCATCCTCTTTCAGGTATAATTTAGACTCATATAACAACTTTGCCCATGGACCTGAAATCATTTTATATTCCTTATTTTTCTTATTGTAAATAAATGCAACACGTTTGCCTTTATACACAAATGTTCTAATAACAAACAAATCATTTTCGCAATGATTTAAAAAACCTGACATAGATTCTTTCATTAAATTAAAATACAAATCAATTTTTTCTTCAGGAGTTTCTGCTTCGTTATACCGATTAATATAAGATGAATCTTTAAAATCGATCTGATCTTCTCCTAAATCAAAATCTCCAGATGTATGAAAACCTTCCTTGTCCATAGATAATACTAAACATCCTCTTTGAGTAGTAACATAATCTTTGGATGATGTATGTTTTATTAAACCATCTCCTTGCAAAACCTGATATCCCTGATATAATTCTTCTCGCTGAACTATTTTGTTTTGAGAAAGAGAATAAATATAGCCTGTAGACTTTTCTAACCTGGAAATAAATGCGATCCTATCACTATCCACTCGGGATATTTCATGCAAAATTCTACCTGTTTCTGCGTATATATCTTTCCTTTCAAGCAATTCACATTGTTGGTTATAGGAGCTAAAAGTTCTTTCGTCCGTTGTTTCTATATTTCCATTATATTGATTGATATAAAATCTGGTAATACAAGGATATTCATCCGGTTTAGATCCGATTTTATTTAATCGATTTATATAGTTCCCTTGATCGTTAAACCAAATGATTTCTCCCGGATTCCCGTACAAAAAGAAAAGTAGATTCTTATAAACTACCATGGATGAAATATCTTTTAAAAAGATCGAATCGTTTGATTCTAATTGCGTAACAGAATAGCTTTCAAACAACTCATCCGCAGTGAAATCTTTCATTTGCTCCATATCTAATGAAATTGTTTTCACCTTTGATGTATCCTTTGAAGTAGCATAACTTGATATTGATAATAGCGATAGCGCTATTATTAAATTGAAAAATAGTTTCATTTCTTTTTACTTTTAGTCTTTATAAATATAAGCGGATTATCATTGGGCTTTCTTTACTTTATTCATCACTTGCTGATATTTCAAAATCCTCTTCAATTAGTTTATCCAAATTTCTATAAAGTGGTTGTTCTAAATAAAAGATAGTATCACATAAGATATAGCTAAAATTCTGAGGTGAGTTTTGAGATCGATCAAAGCATTGTTGACTTACTGAACCGACAAATTCATTAGAAACTTATACTGTATCATTTCCATGTAACCTAACCCTCATTTTGTTTTTTACATCTCCATAATTATTATTGACCGTAAATAGAATTGTTTCCCCTGGCAATAAACATTCAGTTAAATAACTATTTCCACAACCACTTATAGGCCAAAACTGTATGGGATTCCAATTATTGTCAGCATCAATTGCTTCTATTATAGCAACCAAGCTTTTGTCTTGAACAGGAAAATAAATGGTATCTTCTGATCTATTAGAATAACCTGCTAAATAAGCTCTTTCATTGGTCTCTTTATGAATTTCATTCATTCTCGATATATACCATTCTGTTTTTTCATTTCTTCTATTTAAAGTTAAATTCAACATTAATGAATCTGATATATTAATTTGATTTACATTATCGAATATAGACCAAATTATGCTAGTTTTATAACCACTTTCCTTTGATGAAACAAAGTTGTTTGGCTTATTATAAGCATCTACTTTCAACTTGTTCACTTCAAATTTAACACTGTCAATTATGCAATAAGGATAATCTCCATTACTCATTTGAGCTGTTAGTAAAGTTGTAATACTAAGGAATAAAATAAGCACTAATAATCTATAGACTAACACACTCCACTCATCTAGTATTTTTCTCATAATTATCTGATTTATTGATTAAACATTTGATTTACGACAAGGCAAATTTCACGGGAATCATATAAGTCACAGGAACTGCCTTTCCTCTTTGTCTTGCAGGTTTCCATTTAGGCATAGCTTTAATAATTCTAACTGCTTCTTTATCTAATTCCTCATCCACTCCTCGCATCACTTTAACATCCTTAATACTTCCATCTACATCCACAGTAAAAGAAATATATACGATTCCCTGAATTCCGCTTTCAGCAGCTATCGCTGGATATTGCAGGTTAGATCCAATAAATTTGATCAGCGCATCTTGTCCTCCGGGATATTCCGCCATTTCTTCAACCGTAAAAAATACGGGAGCATCAGCTTCTTCCTCCTCAACAAGTTCTACTTCAATCACAATCTCTGTATCTTCACACGATTCGCTATCAAAATCTAACTCTTCTGAGATTTCAATTTCATCTTCCACAATATTCAAAGTTCCAGTAACGGCCTTTGGACTTACTCCCTTAGGTAAGGGCAATACTTGTTTTACAGATTGTTGCTGACCTCCGGGATTCACCACCTGATCATCGATAGCCAAAAACGAAGTGAATTCGGTAAGTAGATTGTATTTTTTACTCAGTGAAATAATCTGATTTCTCGTATCTCCATCTCGGCCTAAATCGTTATAATCCGCCAGCAATCGTATTTTTTCTCTAGCCCATAAATACTTTAAAGCCTGATTTGAAGAAGCATCTTCTTCTCCAAATTTGATAATGGAACCGGTTCTTTTATTGCCTGCATTTCCGGTTACCAACAAGGACCCTTTTCCTTCTCCTTTATATTTACCACTTATAACGACAGGTCGGTTTGAAAATAAATCAGGTACTTTTTCCGGTAACACCTCATACACCTCAATTCCTTTAAACTGGTAACTGATATTGGTTAAGGATGGCTTAGAGATATACTGTACAAATTCTTTAGCCACTCGTTGTGCTGTTTGTTGATTCTCGGCCACAAAAGCTTCCCCATACCCCACATGAGCCATTCCTTCAATGATGTAACGATTCACACTACTTCCAATACCAAATGAGAAAAAATTAGCTTTTCCTAAGTTGTTTCTGATATAATCAAAAGTGGCTTTTTCCACGCTCACATAGCCATCGGTAAGAATGACAAAAGAACGAGCATAATCATCATTGCCATTTAGTGCCATGGCATTTTGTAAAGCCGAAAGAAGTTCTGTTCCTCCACCTCCATTTAGACCGTCCATATATGTAATAGCTTTGGCAATATTTTCAGAAGTGGCAGGTACGGATTGTTCGGCATACATCTCTGAACCACCAGCAAAAAACACGATATTAAATAAATCGGAATCTTTCAATTGATTCAATACATCCTTCATCACTGTTTTAGAAACCTCTAAAGGAAAGCCATGCATAGAACCTGATACATCCACAATAAAAACATATTCGCGCGGTGGAATGGAGGTAGGTTCAACTTGTCTAGGTGGCTGCATCATAGCTAAAAAGTAGTTCTCGCCATTAGGATCTTCATACAGCAACACACCTGTTTCAACTTGCTTACCTGCTAAACGATAACGCATGATGAAGTCGCGATTACCACCTTCAGGTTCTTGCAAGGTCAACTGAACTTTGGTTTTATCTTTAAATTCCACTTTGTTTTGATGGCTTGAACAAACCAAATCCTGCAGCGGTAATCCGGCATTCAAATCAACCTTTATATTCAGCTTGGTACTGGAAACATTCTCTCCCTTAATGTAAGGATTAGCAATCCAATCTTCATCTGAACCATTTGCTATCTCAGCGCCACTAACATATCGAGGACCAACAACAGTTGGATATACAAACTCATATACTTTGTTAGTAGGAACTAATAATTCGGTATATCGCATATCCACCTCAACAGTCGCCCCCGGAATAATATTCGTCACCTTCATTTTAAATACATTGGGACGTTCTTCTTCTAAAAGTGAAGCTGTTTTCCCTTTCTTTTTAGCATCCTGGTATTTTTGTCGCGCCTTTCCCTTTTCTTCAATTACTGCTTTAATTTTTCTGTCATTCACTGTCATTACCATATCATAAACGGCAGCACGCGTTGAAGATGGAAAAACATAGATGGCCTCAATAGTGCTATTTCCTGTATTGGTGTATACCTGTTTTACATTCACATCGGCGATAACGCCGGATATATTAACATCAACCTGCGTTGATTTTAAGGGAAGTGCAGCGTTTTCATCATTGGAGAGTACAATAAAATAAGGAGACTTATTTTTATCATCCGTACTTTCTTCTTGTGCATATATTCCGGCACTAGCCAAAAGAGTATACACACATAAAATAGTTTTAATAAGAAGTGCTTTCATGTGTTTTAGTTTATAGTTTCTATTGCCACATGAATAAACTAAGCATATGCCAAAGTAAATATTAGACTCTCAATACGCCTACACTCACCTCATAATTACCTCAACTAACCACGTTTACGCCTAAACCCAATTATTTTTTTGATATTTTTTCAATCCTCTCGGATAGCACTATTAACGCCCAATTGGGCGAAATTATACCTCTATATTCTGATTTGATTAACAAATTATAACCCTAATAAATTTGATTATAAAAATTGCATTCGTATTTTTGACTGAACGTTTAGTCATTTAAAAACAATATGTCACCACGAAGCGATTTACAGAACGAAAAGATTAGAGAAGAACGCAAGCAACAGATTATGAATGTAGCGCTTGAGGTAATTGCAGAGAAAGGATTCTCCAATGCCTCCATCGCCCGAATTGCTCAAAAAGCAGCAATATCAAAGGGTTTGATGTATAACTATTTTAAAAGCAAGGAAGAGTTAGTCATTAGCATTATGATAGATGGTTTTAATCAACTGACTACCACTTTTGATGCAGACCATGATGGTGTTATTACCGAAGAGGAATTGCATACTTTTATCGACCACTCCTTTGATACTTTAAAAAACAAGCTTTCATTCTGGAGAATGTATTTTATGGTTTTACTTCAACCTGAAGTATATGCCATTATCACACCTCATCTGGAGCAAACGCTGCAACCATTTATGGAAGTAGCTATGAACTATTTTATTAACAAAGGCTATGAAGATCCGGAAGCTGAAGTTCGCTTTTTTGCGGCCATGATGGACTGTGTTGGGCTTCATTTTATTATGGATCCGGATAACTTCCCAATGGAAGGCGTTAAAAAGAAAATACATCGATTATTTCAATGTAAGTAACTCTGAAAAACAAAATATTTACACATGAAAACGCAAACACTAATACTAAAGATGATTTTAACACCACTACTAAGCATTGCTTTCCTGACTTCTACAGCTCAGGATGCTAAAGAGATTGTGCAAAAAGCACACGATAAAGTCCAAGGGGAAAAATCGAGTCACTCGGTTATGAATATGGTGATTAAAAGGCCTACATATGAACGTAGCCTAAGCTTTAAAAACTGGTCGAAAGGAACTAAATATGCCGTGACTTTAGTGACTGCTCCTGCCCGCGAAAAAGGTCAAGCTTTTTTAAAACGAGATCGTGAAATGTGGAACTGGAATCCGAAGATTTCACGCATGATCAAACTACCTCCTTCCATGATGTCGCAAGGATGGATGGGTTCTGATTATACCAATGACGATGCCTTAAATCAATCTTCCATTGTGGAAGATTACACGCATAAACTACTGGGTGAAGAAAAAATTGATGGTCATGATTGCTACCATATTGAATTGATTCCTAAAGAAGACGCTACGGTGGCCTGGGGTAAAGTATTGATGTGGATTACCAAAGATGAATATCTTCAAATTAAACTGGAATATTTTGACGAAGACGGTTACCTGGTAAAAACAGAACTGGGGCATAATATTACCACTATGAGCGGTCGTGTTTTACCTGCTCAGTTCGAAATTATTCCGGCTGACAAACCTGATCAACGCACCATTGTCAACATTGAACATATTGAATTTAATATATCCATTGAGGATAGCTTCTTTACACAACAAAGCATTAAACGGGTTAGGTAATTTTTTTTAGACAAAAAAAAAGACAAAAGACGAGAGAAGGTGATTGTTACCTGTAAAATAATCATTAGTCAATGGTCAACAGTCTATGGTCATTAGTCATTCGATAGAGGTAGTAAGATAAATGGTTGTTTAGGCTAAATACTTTATACTTTATACTTTATACTTTATACTTTATACTTTATACTTTATACTTTATACTTTATACTTTATACTTTATACTTTATACTTTATACTTTATACTTTATACTTTATACTTTATACTTTATACTTTATACTTTATACTTTATACTTTATAACTAATAAAATGGCAAACGGTGATATCATACTGGCATGGCGAAATATCTGGCGTAACCGACGACGCACATTTATTACGGTAGCATCCATATTCTTTGGTGTTATTCTTTGCACCCTGATGAGTTCGATGCAGGATGGTACTTATTCCAAAATGATTGATAATGTGGTGAGCTTTTACTCCGGTTATCTACAAGTGCACCATCCGGATTATTGGGAAAGTAAATCTATTGATGATTTGTTTGTTCCGGAGGATTCTTTAATTCAAAAAATTAAATCCAATCAGGATGTTGATTTGATCGTTCCGCGTATGGAATCATTTTCTTTGATGTCGTACGGTATTAATACCAAAGGAGGTATGTTGATTGGCATTCAACCTAAGGAGGAAAATCAGCTTACAGGATTAAAAAAATGGGTTAAAGAAGGAGATTATCTTGAAAAAGGAGATGACGGTATATTAATGGCCGTGAACCTTGCCCGGAATCTCAATGTAGAGATTGGTGATACGGTGGCTTTAATCAGTCTGGGATATCATGGTTATAGTGCCAGTGGCTTATTCCCGGTAAAAGGAATTTTGGAATTCCCCTTCCCTGCCCTCAATAACTTTGGGACTTACATTACCCTTGAAAAAGCCCGTACTTTTTTCTCCGCTCCGGATATGGTTACCAGTCTGGTGCTAACAGTTAATGATTACGATGAAGTACTTCCCGTAAAACATCAGTTAAGCCAGCAGCTAGGCAACAACTATTCTGTCATGACCTGGGACGAAATGGATCCTGTGACCAAACAAATGATAGAAGGAGATAAAGGTCAGGGTGTAATCATGAAAGGTATTCTTTATATTCTCATTGGCTTTGGCGTATTTTCCACCGTCATTATGATGATTGCAGAGCGACGCAAAGAGCTGGGTGTTATGGTCGCTATAGGCATAAATAAACTTAAACTGGCTAAAGTGCTTTTTTACGAAACAATTTTAATTGGTTTAACCGGCATTATTACCGGCTTCCTGGTGAGTATGCCTTTAATTGCCTGGCTGGTTCATAGTCCCATCCCCTTAACGGGAGAAGTCGCGGCAGTTTATGAAGAATTTGGCATTGAACCCGCCATTTACTTTGGCTCCGACCCCATGGTATTTGGTGGACAAATATTAGTTGTGCTGGGCATCACCTTATTGGTCTCTATATATCCTTTAAGCAAAATACTACGCTTAAAAGTCACAAAATCTTTAAGATCCTGATACTTGATACTAAAATAAAAACAATGATATTATCTGTTTCATGGCGAAATGTATGGCGTAGCAAAACCCGGAGTTTTGTAATATTATTTGCTATTGCCTTAGGTATTTTTACGGGCGTATTCAACTATGCTTTTTATAATGGAATGGCTATACAACGAATTCAGTCTGCCATATCCACAGAGGCATCTCATATTCAGATTCACCCCAAGGGATACCTCGAAAATCCTGAAGAAAAAAACTATATCTCCAATGCGCTGAATATAGCCAATCAAATCGCAATTCAGGATTCTGTAAAAGCTACCTGCGCCCGTTTTATTGTGCAGGGAATGATTCAATCTCCAACCACCTCAACGGGTATTAAAATAATGGGTGTTCATCCCGATAAGGAAAAGGAAGTAACCAACCTTTACACTAAAATAATAGATGGTGCTTATTTTGAAGGCATCAAAAGAAATCCGGTTGTGATTGGAAAAAAACTGGCCGATAAACTCAAGTTAAAAGTGCGATCTAAAGTGGTGATTACCTTTGCCGACGCTTCCGGATATATTTCCGGAGCCTCTTTTAGAGTGGCCGGTATCTACCAGACTTCAAATACCATGTACGATAACAGCAACATCTTTGTTCGTTCACAGGATTTAACTTCTCTTTATGATGTAAATGATGTTGATGCACATGAAATTGCTGTGCTTTTAGATCATTCGGAATATGTGCCTGATATGTTGTCTAAAATACAATCCAGCTATGGTGAATACGATGTAAAAGAATGGCGGGAAATTCTACCACAGGTTTCTATGTTGGAATCCAGTCTTGATATATCTATGTATATTTTTATGATCATTATTTTACTGGCCTTGATATTCGGTATTATCAATACTATGCTCATGGCGGTTTTGGAACGCACCAAGGAATTAGGTATGCTAATGTCCATTGGCATGAATAAATCCAGGGTGTTTAAAATGATCATGGTAGAAACAGTCTTTTTATCGCTGATTGGAGGCGTAGTTGGTATTGCCATGGGCATAGTTGTTACGGTTTTAACGGCACAATCCGGTATAGATATTTCTCATGTGGCTGAAGGTTTTGGCGCTATGGGTTACGATTCTATGGTATATCCAGTATTGAAAATCAGAAATATTGTTGATGTGGTAGTCATGGTGTTTTTTACAGGATTACTGGCAGCATTGTATCCGGCATGGAAAGCCCTGAAACTAAAACCTGCCGAAGCGTTGAGAATGAATATGTAAGCAGTTTTCAGTGATCAGTAAACAATGAACAGTTATTAACCAATAAAATCCAAAAAAAATGAACGTTATAGAAATCAATCAACTTACTAAAATATATCACGATTCTGAGGTGGAGGTTCCTGCGGTACAGGGTATCGATTTACAAATTGAAGAAGGTGAATTTACTGCTATTGTGGGTCCTTCGGGTTGTGGGAAAACCACTTTTTTAAATATGCTGGGTGGATTGGATCAGCCCACATCCGGTTCTGTTCGTGTGGGCGATACCTATGTCAACGAACTAAAATCATCGGAACTTATTGATTTTCGATTGCATAATATTGGCTTTGTCTTTCAGGCTTACAATTTAATTCCTGTTTTAACAGCACGCGAAAATGTGGAGTTTATTATGCAGTTGCAGGGAAAAAACAAAACTGATCGCGAAAAAAGAGCCATTGACTTACTAACAGAAGTGGGATTGGGCGAAAGATTAAACAGCCGTCCTTCTCGCTTATCCGGAGGACAACAACAAAGAGTAGCTGTGGCACGCGCCCTGGCATCCAAACCTAAATTTGTACTGGCCGATGAACCTACGGCTAACCTGGATTCTAAATCAACAGAAACTCTTCTCGACATTATGGAGAAACTTAACCGGGAAGAAAAAATCACTTTTATTTTTAGTACGCACGATGCACGTGTGGTGAATAAAGCCCGAAGAGTGATTAAACTGGAAGATGGTAAAATTATTAGTGACGAACGCAAAGCCTAATTGCAGATAAGAATGAAATCAAGAATCATAGCTATAGTGCTGTTATCGCTTTTTGTTGCTGTTCATATGCAATCGCAGAAAAACAGTGCTGCCTCAAAATGGGAAATAAACGGTTATCTCACCAATATGCAATCTGTATCTATTTCGGCATTGCCGGATGATTTTCCTGAGATTATAGAAGATTTTTCGAAAGGAGACCATCATTTGTATAATACCAATATCAATTTTCAAAATCGATTGAATGTATTTTATTATGCCAGTGATAAACTGACTTTTTCGGCTCAGATGCGCAACCGATTATTGGTGGGCGATCAGGTGCGATTGGACTTTACCGGTGCACTAAAAGATAGTTACGAGAACTCTGGTAATTTCGTTAATACTTCGCTTAATGTAGCATCGGGCAACAGCTATATTTTTAACATGGCCTTTGACCGTTTATATGCTGAATACACCAGCGGTCAGTTTGATGTAACACTGGGAAAACAACGTATTAACTGGGGAAAAACTTTTGCTTTCAACCCAAATGATATGTTTAACACCTACTCCTATTTTGATTTCGACTACGAAGAAAAACCGGGAGTTGATGCGGCTCGCCTGATGTATTACACCGGAGCTACCACTTCTATTGAAATGGCTGCCAGCATAGATAGCGCCAGTCAGTTAACCGCTGCAGCAAAGTGGAATGCCAACTTTAAGAATTACGATTTTCAGTTTATTGGCGGTGTGTTAAAAGGAAACGATTTAGCCTTAGGATTGGGTTGGTCGGGCTACATTAAAAATGCCAGCTGGCGTGGCGAATTAGCCTGGTATCAGCCTTTCGAAAATTTTGCCGATACAACTGGAGTTGTGATGCTATCAACCGGGATGGATTTTACACTGGGTTCTAAATGGACCTTACAAGGAGAAATGATGCTGGCGCATTTTCCTGACAGCAAAAGCATCAATTACTTTGATGCCTATGCCGCTCCTAATTCAGTAAAAGATTTAGCCATCTCCCCTTTTCAGTTTCTGGCCAGTGCCATGTTTCAGGCCAGCCCTTTATCCAATATTTCTCTGGCGACCATCTTTTATCCACATCCTGATATTAAAGGAATATTCCTTGGTCCATCATGGGATTACTGCCTGTCCGATAACTTTAACGCTTCGGTATACTGGCAGGTATTTCACGGTCGATTCCCGGATTCCTTTAGTGGAGATATACTGCAGCAAACAGTTCATTATGGTTTCCTTCGATTAAAGTATAGTTTTTAGGAGCATTGTAATTGGTAGATTGGAGTTTCAATCAGAATTCTAGCATTGAAAACATGATATTGTTTTTTGATTAATTGATATTGTGTTTAATCAATTCTCTGTTTATTTACATAACAAATAACCAATTCACCACTTTTATTATGACAACTAAAAATCAAGCTTTAACAACCTTACGAATCTTCTTACTTACATTTTTCTTGACACTTACAAGCTTATCCTCAAATGCCCAAAATGAGGAAGAAATGGAAAGCATTACTGGTAAAATTGCAGAAATCAGTAATCCTTGTCTTGATAGCCCCTGTATTCCAGGGATTGTTTATGCGCTAAAAAATGATACGGCAAATTTTATTATTTCCATAAACAACTCATGGAAATGGGTAAACGGGCCACTCATTATAGATGACGTAAACCTGGAATTGAATGATTCAATAAAAATAACAGGAGTAATCAATACGAATAAAGATCTTCAAAACCAGAATTTTTATGAGATTGAATTAGATACATACTCTATCATTACCACTATCTCAAAACTAAAAGAGGATGCTCTACAAGTATACTATAACCATTTGGATAAATCGATTTATATAAATTCAGCACAATCAAACATCAATAATATTGAAATATATACTACCCTTGGTAAACTTATCAGCCATTTGAACTATAACTATCCTGCACAAAGCACTTCTATTCATAATCTTCGGTATAAGGGAATCGTAATTCTTAAAATAGACCTTGAGAACAAAAAGATACTGACTAAAAAAGTTTTAATTAACTAACGAATCCCTCATTCCATAATCCAATAAACTCCAGATAGTACCTTGCTCAGGTGTGCAAAGGCCAATCTTAAAAAAAGGGAAGCTTGCACAAACGTGCAAGCCTCTATCCAACAAAAACTAGTTTAAGCCCGGATTATGTATTAGAACTTCTTTATGAACGTTGAAATTACAATAAAACAAGACTTTACTGAAACGAGGCATAGCATTATTCTGGTGAGTTGAAGTGAAGTAACGAAGTGTCTTGTTTTGAAGTAATTTCAATGTGTAATAGATTTTCTAATGTATATTTTGGGTTAAGCATATATACAAACCTGAGTTCGATTCTTAACTATTTTACAATCAATGAAATAAGGATACAATAATCTTTGAAATAATTGCAAATAAAAATGGATTTTACTAATTTAAAAGTCTGACAAACAAATAATTAGAAGTAAAATCCATGTATTTAAGTAAAGATAAAATTACGGAAATTTTCGTTTTAGTTGATGAATTTTGCATTGAATTTGAAAAAACAGTTACTAGGCATAGCTTGGGGAATAAACCCAAGAAAAAGCCTAGAATGAGCCATAGCGAAGTGATTACCATAATGATTTTGTTTCATTTTGGAGCGTTTAAAAATTTAAAACATTTCTATTTGTTCTATGTAAAAGAACATTTACGGCAAGATTTTCCTAGAACCGTTTCTTACAATCGGTTTGTTGAAATACTCCAACAAACAGCCTTACCCATGACCTTGTTTCTAAAAACATGTTGCCTGGGTGAATGCACTGGAATTTCTTATGTGGACTCAACTCCTATCCGAGTTTGCAAAAACAAACGCATACCAAGACACAAGGTTTTTGAAGGCTTGGCACAAAGAGGAAAATCAACAATGGGCTACTTCTTTGGTTTTAAATTGCACTTTATCATAAATGATAAGGGAGAGATCCTAAATTTTGTAATTACTCCCGGAAATACAGACGACAGAGAGCCCCTGAAAAATCAAAAGTTTGTTGAAAAAATAAAAGGTAAACTATATGCCGATAAGGGGTATGTATCTAAAAAACTCACTGAAGTACTATTTATTGACGGACTCCACCTAATAACTTACATTAGAAATAATATGCGTAATGTAATAATGGAAATGAAAGACAAGCTCTTGTTAAGAAAAAGGTCTGTGATAGAAACTATAAACGATGAACTTAAAAACATATGTTCTATTGAACATTCCAGACACAGGTCTTTTGAAAACTTTATTACTAATATGATTTCTGGTTTAATTGCTTATTCTTTTTTCCCAAAGAAACCTGCTATCAAATATGATGTAATAAAAACTGATCAATTAGCTCTTTTTTAAAATCGAACTCAGGTTACAAGTAACTTTTAATGTTTATTTATAATAAGATTTCTCTTAAATACAGGTATAGTTAATGTTACTTTTAATCCCAAATTGAACTTATTTTTTATTTGAAGATTCCAATTATTTCTAGAACAAATTTCTTTTACAATAAACAAACCAACTCCTAAGCCATTATTCTCTTTGAATTCAAAATTTGAAAAGCTTTTCTTTTCAATCAACTCTTTAATTTGCTTCAATGACATTCCCTCTCCCTCATCCAGAATACTAAACTCCACTTCATCATTTGCTATTAACATATTTATGTACACATTAGTGTTAGAATATTTTAAAGCGTTAAGAAGCAACTCTCTTATTACAATATTAAAATCAGAAATATCTAAACTAACTTTAACATTATCTATTTCATATCTACTATTTACCTTACAAAATACTTGTTGCTTAGAAAAACCTTTTTTAACAGATTCTGCCTGTGTTTTTATTAGATCAAATATTTCTATAATATAGTATGATCGTTTATCACTATCTTTCCGTTGACTTTTTAATTCTGAAAGTAAAATTAGATTATCCATTATCCTCAGAAAATCTTTTACACTCTTCCATATGTCATTACATAATATCTTGGATTCTTCATTGTTCTCAAGCATATTTAGGCCAACATCCAACAAGCCTACTACACTATTTAGCGGCGTCCTAATTTCGTGACTCAAATTATTTATTATTTCACTTGTTAAGCGCCTTTTCACATTATTATCACAAGAACATTTTGACAATAACTCCCTTATTTTTAGATTTATCTGAGGCAATACAGATTTAATTTCTTCATGTTTTTTTTCTATCCTTGAGTCAGTAAAAATATGTATGGTTCCTAATTCTATTTCACCATAATTTAAACCTATTGTATAAATATCATTTATCTTAAAACAGATTTCGAAAATCCGACAAAGCCATTTGGGTATTACTTTTTCGCAGAATAAATAGAGATCTCCTGTATGATTTATAATCTTTGTAGTTGCAAAGTATCCTTTACTTACAAACTTCTTATTTACATATTTTTTTCCAACTGGATTAATCCCTAATTTTCTAATTATTTTATATAAGTAGTTATTATCTAAACCCAAAATATCATACACAAAAATCCCATCCCATTTATCATTTAGTTGAAGCATAACGCTAATTGAATGCTTTATATTTTGCTTTAGAAATGCATTTAAAACTGGATACACTTCATCAATATTAGTCACCATAAAGAAAGTTTTATGCAATTTACGCATTTAACGAAACAGAGTTTCGATAAATTATATCAAATTGAATCACGTTTTTTATTACATAAATAATATCTTACATAAACAACTACAAATCACTTTGATTTACAATATTTATATTTGATATTATTTATTTGGTTGATAAAAAAACAGCGTTCGTTGATTCTTTTTGATCCTTTCCAAAGTTCCGCCTAGTATTGTAAGTCAATAAAAATAAGTCCTATGCATAAATTCTATAAAATACTAGCCATATCATACTTACTCATATGTATTAATCCTGTTTTCGGGCAAGAAGAGAGGTCAAAATCAACATACAATTTTCAGTTGTTTCCCTATGCCATTGCCGGAACTGGAGTCAGTACTTTTTACAACAACACAAAAGCCATTGCAGAACCGGATAGCTCCTCTCCCTTTTTTGGTCAGGATGCACATTACCGCTATAATCAACCTCAATATAAAGACAACGGAGACGGAACGGTTAGCGATTTAGTTACCGGACTAATGTGGCAAAAAAGCTTATCTAATAAAAAATACACCTATGCTGAAGCATTAGAAAACGCCAACCAATTTAATTTGGGAGCTTATTCAGACTGGCGTTTACCAACCATTAAAGAACTCTATTCCTTAATCATGTTTTACGGCGAAGATCCCATCGCCTTTCGGGGTTTTAACACGGATCAAATACAACCTTTTATCAACACCTCCTATTTTAATTTTAGATATGGAGATATGAAAAAAGGAGAACGCATTATTGACGCACAATATGTATCCTCAACCAAATATGTAAGCACAACTATGCACGGAAATCCCACTGTTTTTGGGGTTAATTTTGCCGATGGCCGAATAAAAGGCTATCCGATTTCTTCACCTCATGGCGAAAAAACTTTTGAGGTGCTTTATGTTAGAGGAAATGAAAATTACGGAAACAATAAGTTCGTAGATAATGGTGATGGAACCATTTTGGATAAAGCAACCGGATTAATGTGGGCGCAATCAGACAGTAAACAAGGGATGAACTGGCAAGAAGCGCTGGAATGGGTTCAGAGAAAAAACAAAGAAAACTATTTAGGATATAACGATTGGCGCCTGCCTGATGCTAAAGAGTTGCAGAGTATTGTGGATTATTCTCGTAGTCCCGCTACTACCAATAGTCCCGCTATTGATCCACTTTTTGAATGCTCCGGTATCAAAGATGCCAACAACAATGCTGATTATCCTTTTTACTGGACCTCAACCACACATGCCAGGAGTAATGGATCAGGCAACTCGGCAGTGTATATTTCATTTGGCAGAGCGCTTGGATGGCTTCGCGGGCATCATAATCACCAACCTTTTTTAACCGATGTACATGGTGCCGGAGCGCAACGAAGCGATCCTAAAGCCGGTAATCCTAAAGATTACCCATATGGTTTTGGTCCGCAAGGCGATGTACGACGAATTTATAATTACGTACGTTGTGTAAGAAGCACGTTTTAGAAGATTCAACTTCCCGGTCTTACTAAGTCTTTAATCAAAACAAAAGTCATTTAAAAAATAGGCCAATCTAAATATGTTATCGCTAATTACTTTTATGTACCAACAAAATATACTAATGATAAACTAGATACAATATTTAAAACGCAATTGAATAAAAAACAATATGCATCTAAACAGTAGGTTCTTGCTAAAGTATTTATTTTTGACACCGGCAACACACCACAATAAAACTTCAATATGCAAAAAAGCAGACGTCACATACTCATAGAAAATTCCTTATATGCCACTTTATGGTTGTTCGTTTTAGCGATAATTATCTTTCTGTCGCAAAACAACGATACCATGCAATGGAAAAAGGTGCTGCATGATTTAATCGCCATTTCACCTTTCTTTGCTATCTTTTTAATTAATAACATCTGGTTTACACCTCATCTTTTATTTAAAAAGAAATACATCTGGTTCTTTGGCTTGAGTGCTTTGTTGATTTTATTTATCAGTCACCCTAAAATTACCATGTTTATACACGATTTGGTGAACAATCCTGAGAGACTTCCATTGGGTCCACCACCCAACAGGCCTGATTTACCAGGAGGTACTTTAAGTCCTTTAGGTCGACCACCCAGAAATGTACAACAACTGCAAAGCCCACCTGCAGTTATTCCTATTCAAAAAGGACATTTTGTGCGTTATTTAAACAATATGTTACTATCGGTTTTGGTAATGGGATTTAATACAGGTATTAAACTAGCCGGCCGCTTAATACAGGAAGAACGCCTAAGACATCAAGTCTCAGAAGAAAAATTGCAAGCTGAGCTTTCTTTTCTAAAACATCAAATCAGTCCGCATTTTTTAATGAATACATTAAATAATATTCATGCATTGGTTGAGCTGGATCCTACGGATGCTCAATCTTCTATCGTAAAACTATCGCATATGCTGCGCTACCTGCTTTACGAAAAAGAAGACAAAAAAACATCCTTGCAAAAAGAAGTTGAGTTTATTAAAAGTTATACCACTCTTATGAAATTAAGGTATTCTGAGGATTTAAAAGTAACACTTAGTTTCCCTGAAGAAATACCTGTAATTTCCATTCCTCCCTTTGTGTTTATAACTATTTTAGAAAATGCCTTTAAACATGGAGCTGCCATAGGTAAAGCGTGTTATATTAATCTGAGTATAACTATTGAAGATGAATATCTGGTGGTCAGTACCAGTAATTGTAAACAAGAAAACGCCTCTTTACCTAAAGCAGAAAGCTGTGGTATTGGTTTAGAGAACACCCGCCGAAGACTCGATTTATATTATGGCGATCGATATATTTGGGAGATAAAAGAAAGTGAAAGAGATTATACCAGCATTATAAAACTACCTGTTTATGACAATTAAATGTATAGCTATTGATGACGAACCGTTGGCTTTAAAGCAAATTGCCGCTTATATTGATCGAACACCCGATTTGGAACTGGTGGCTGCCTTAAATAACGCACAGGATGCCTATGCAATATTGGAAAATAAAGATGTTGATTTATTATTTGTGGATATCAATATGCCCAAATTGTCGGGTATGGACTTTGTAAAGTCGTTACAACAAAATGTAGGTATAATTTTTACTACGGCATACAGCGAATATGCCGTAGAGGGATTTAAAGTGGATGCCATCGACTACCTGCTCAAACCTATCGGCTACGATCAATTTATTACCGCTGTAAACAAAGCTAAAAAACGCCTCAATCCGCCAGTCGATAAAGAACAGGTAGATGGAAACGACAATTACTTATTTATAAAATCCGAATATAAGATTGTACGCATAGAGCTCAATAATATTATCTACATTGAAGGTATGAGAGAGTATGTTCGTATTCATTTAATCAACCAAAAACCAGTACTTACACTACTTAGTTTTAAAAAGCTCATGGATAAATTACCCGCTAAACAATTTATGCGCGTGCACCGATCCTATATCGTAAACCTAAATAAAATAACCACCATTGAACGCATGCGCATTGTTTTCGACGACGAGGTTCGTATACCGGTAAGCGACCAATACAAAGGAGCTTTTCAAAAATATATTGATGAGCATTTTTTAATGTAGAAAATAATAGATTTATGTCAATAATTACTCAATGCCCTGACACACTTACTTCAGTTCCTATCCTGACTTAAGATATATACAAGTTCTTTTTCAATATACGGCGTCCACCACAACTTGTAACCGGCACGTAAAGGGTGAATATAATCACTAAGCATGTAAAAATCCTTTTTATCTTGAGAAATAGCATTCATTTCGGGACTATTATAAAGGTCAATAATGAAGAAATCCCACTTTTTCTGTAATTGATATAAACGGGCAATCAATTTTTTATATTCCATACTTTCAAAATACGAATTTGTATAAAAAATAACAGGACAATCCCAATGGTTTCTAGCATAACTAATAATGTATTCTATTGCTCCCGTAGTCGTTTTTACATCCAATTCATTATAGTTGGTATGCTGACTGATTTCACCTAAGTTATCCTCGAATTCTGCATCTTGAGCGTCATTCGTTGATAACTGACAAATAAAAGCATCTATTTTTTTATTTGTATCAAACTTTAAAATCCGTTTTATATACGATCGATTACTATCATGCCTAAGCTTTGTCAGGCTAACCGCATTTTTTACTACAATACATTGATTTCTTTGTGAAATATAATCAACAAAGGATTCATTGTACGCTGCCATACCATCCGTTACCGATGAACCAAGAAAATAAAAAACCTTCCCTTTTAAAGGTGAGTTGTTTAATGGCTGTGTATTAGATACACTATAGGCAGAAGAGTTTCCTGCTCTAAAGTATCCTATTTTCCATAAAATTAACAAAACTAAAAAGGTGATAATACCCAATATTATAATAGATATCTTTTTCCAGTTAAAACGCATCTTAATTAAAAACAAATCTAGTTAAACAATAAAAAAAGGTTAGAAGAATGAATCACTACTCCTAACCTTTTATGTATTTACAGACTTAAAATAACTCTATTTCCAAACAACAATCCATTGTCAACTTATAAGCTATGACTAAAAATTAATAGAACTATTTTCCCGAAAATCTATAAACCTACAAACCAATATCATTATTTTCCAATTACATATACTTCACCTTAAAAGTAACTTTTGGCGTGTTACTGTTTAAAGCCACTCTAAACTCCTCAAAGGTAGGCTTACGTAATTTTTCAAAAATGTAATTAGAAAAACCAAATCCTTCTTTAGGCATTCCAATCCAATTAGAATCCATCTCTCCATTTAAGTTTTCATCATCTAACATTGCCAATGCGTAAGTACCTTCCGGCAATGACAATTTAGCCTTAATCACCCCATTGTTTATTAAGTCCTTTTTCACAATCTTTTTAGTAAATGCGGGCTTTTCATCATCAAACGATTGTTGATCTTTATAAACCGATATTAAAACATTTCCATCTTTATTACGAAGGTTAGTAATTTCAATATCAAAAGTTACATCTTGTGCAAATGCATTAAAGCTTAAACAAAATACTATCGATAAAAGGAACAATCTCATATTACTTACTTTTAATTTATTAGTTATAATTCTTACTTATTCTTAAATGAAGATTCTGTGCCGATTAAAAGTATTCAGACAAACCAAAATATACTGAGTCATCACCATCTCTTCCCCGTGCATAGTCAAATCTAAAGGCAACTCGCTTAGTCTTCATCAATTGAATTCTTAAACCCGCCCCAGCTGCAGGAACAAAACGGTCGCTATCAAACGTGCTACCAAAATCTTCACCAATAAAACCAGCCGTACCGAACGCCACAAATCCAAATCTATTGGTGATATATTTACGCCATTCCAAGTCTAAATAATACAATTGTTTTCCTACATAATCACCTTTGGTATATCCTCGAATCCAGTTATTTGTATTTTCCCAAATTGAAACAGGAAGATCTCCGGTAGAAGCCCTGATTGAGAATCGTGAAGCCAGTACTGATTTCCAATCCCCTGAAAACGAATGATAATATTTAGCACTGATAAAATTTCTTGTAAACATATAATCATCTAATTCAACCACTTGCATATTTTCATCTATGTTTTCAATCTTTGATCCAAATGCATCAGATATTAAATTTGACTGCACATTAACAAAGAACCCATTGGTAGGATAAACCACATCATCCCTGGTATCATACTCCAAAATAAATTCGGGTTGGGATAAAAACATATTTACTTCAAGATCAGGAAGTGGAACATATACTGTAGGATCAGGAGTTGGAATAATCGGACCGAGATCTGACAAATAAGAATTAGATTTAATATCCAATATCTCATAACCTAAACCTACATATAAATCAGATGCTACTTTACGTTTAACAAACCCCTGAAGATTTAAAATTTTATTTTCAAGTCCTAAATATTTATTATCAATAGGAATACCCATTTCAGAACCAGCCACTTTATTAATCATATTAGCATAAGTTCCGGTCAAATAATAGCGCCAGTTATTTGAAAATAACTCATGTGTCGTATTCAGGTGATATGATTTATTAGAAAACGACTTTGTAAAAGTGGCTTCTGATACATACAACCTGTCTTCATTTAGTTTTAAAATATTTTTGTTAAAAATAGCGAAGGCATGTTCTATTACCGGACGATAATCGTATGCTGGTGCTACGACATACTGAAATTTTTTCTCTTCTAGTTCAGAAGATTCTTCTGATTCCTGGGCGAACACATTAATAGAAACACTTAACAGTAACACTGCAAAGATCGTTTGTTGTAATTTTAAAAATGTAGCTTTTTTCATAATACTTGTATTAAACAAAATTTAACCATAACAACAGGTTCAAATTTTACTGAAGTAAAACCCATCTCTCAACACTTTTCTTTTGATAGTATTTATTCGTTCAGCAATTTTATTTGTGACCTTACGACACAAATGTAGAAATTAAAATTTAATAATTGTGTCTTTTTTTCACATTTATTCACAAATAAATTATAATCTACAGAATTACATAAAATAAAAAAAGCCTCAAATTGCTCACAAACTGCAACTTGAAGCCATACTTATAATTTGTTTAAATTCTATAATTTTCTAAATTAAGGATTGTTTACATTTTTTGAATTAAACTTTCTCTAATTTATTCGCCACATTTTACCTTATACAAATAAGGATTTCTTCCTGGTGTATTTTTATGAATCTCCGGTAAGCGTTCGAATTTCCCTGAACCTAACATTTTCTTTTGAAATCTGCTTCGATCAATATTTTCATCTAAAATTAACTGATGGAGCTTATGTAAATCTGGCATTGTAAAATACTCAGGCAATAAATTATAGGTAATATTTTCCTGGTTTATATCTTTTTTCAATCTTTCACGCGCTTCCTCTATTATGGCTTTGTGATCAATAGCTAAGTTGGGTAACGCACTTATACTAAACCATCCTATTTCATCTTCAAAAAAACCTTTTTGTGGATTAATCTTTTCAATATTTACTAAGGAGTAATGTGCCAAAGTAACAAATCTGTCATTAATCCAATAACTGCTATCCCAGTGCAATCCCTTCTTTTCAAAGAAAGATTTCATTTGAGGTCCAAATTTACGATCCACACCACCAAATACCGATAAAAACATGATATGTGCATCACTCAAACCTGTTCTTTCTTTTAATACATTTTTAACAGCATCTTTAACCGATTCATCCCTTTTTATATATCCACCCGGAAGCATCCAATTATCGCCACTTTTCACTAATAAACACTTCAGGTCATCTTTTTCATATCCTATAACTACAATATCAATTGATAAGTTAGGCAAATAATATGCAGCCCCATTTTCTAATACACTTTTAATATCCATAACACAAAAATACATTTTTTGAGATAATTTGACACAATTAAAATATTTTATATATTTGTGTCGTTATGTCACATTTATTTATTAGAGCAGTTTATGTTTTAAAATCATAAGTGTTATGAAAAAAAGTATAAAGATTACATTGAAGGTTATTGGAGCAATTATTTTATTAGTAGTTGCTGTGGGCGCGTGTGGTTGGTTTTACATCAAGTCTCAGTTTTTGAGTTTTGAAAAGGATTATGTAGAAAACAGAAACCTTAAAACGATTAAGGTTGACGGAATCAGCTTTATAGATAGAAATGGAAACGGAAAGCTGGATGTATATGAAGATGATCGTAAATCAACGGAAGAGCGAGTGGATGATTTACTATCGCAAATGACCGTTGATGAAAAGGTACACTTGTTAAAAGGTTCTGGTTTGGCTTCCTCTGCAGGTATGGACGAAGGAGGGGTTGCCGGAGCAGTTGGAACTATTGTACCTACACCTCGTTTAGGAATTCCTAGTATTTATTTATCAGATGGTCCTGCCGGATTACGTATTGAACCTACCCGGGAAGGAACGGATAAAACTTTTTATTGTACCGCATTTCCAATTGCTACTTTACTAGCTTCAACATGGAATACTGAATTGGTAGAAAATGTAGGTGATGCCATGGGTAATGAAGCGCTTGAATATGGAATTGATGTAATTCTGGGACCAGGAGTTAACTTACATCGTCATCCGCTTTGTGGAAGAAACTTCGAATACTACTCCGAAGATCCTTATCTAACTGGTAACATTGGTGCTGCTATTGTAAATGGAATTGAGCAAAATGGCGTAGGTACATCAGTAAAACACTTTGTAGTAAATAACCAGGAAACACAGCGTGTTTATAATGATGCTATTGTATCAGAAAGAGCCCTTCGGGAAATCTATTTAAAAGGATTTGAAATTATTGTAAAAAAAGCGCAGCCATGGACAATCATGTCTTCTTATAATAAGGTAAATGGTACATATGTTTCAGAAAACAAAAAACTCTTAACTGATATTTTAAGAGACGAATGGGGATATGAAGGTTTGGTAATGTCTGATTGGTTTGGAGGTAGTGACGCAGTTGCTCAGGTAATGGCCGGTAATGACTTACTGGAGCCAGGAACTAAAAAACAATGGGAAGCATTAATTGATGGACAGGAAGACGGAAGTCTAAGCGAAGAAGCTATTAACACATCCGCCCGTAGGATTCTGAAATTAGTGATTGAATCCAAAAAAATGGATAATTATAAGTTTAGTAATAATCCGAATTTAGAAGCGCATGCTGAAATAACACGTCAATCGGCGACAGAAGGAATGGTGTTACTTAAAAACGAAGAAACGTTACCCATTCAAAATGCAAATAATATAGCATTATTAGGAGTAACCTCTTATAATTTTATAGCTGGCGGAAGTGGTTCTGGATGGGTGAATGCTGCTTATACCATTTCCTTGGAAGAAGGTTTAGAAAATGCTGGTTATGAAATAAACTCTACTGCTAAACAATTTTACGAAGAATATAAAAATGCCAATGCAGAAGCGTTCGCTGAGAAAGAAGGATTTGCAGCTATGTTTGATCCGGAAACACCACCAGAAATTACTTATACCAATGAGCAATTGGAGCAAATAGCTAACAACTCTGATATCGGTATTATTACAATTGGTAGAAATGCTGGTGAAGGAACGGATAGAGTGGAAAAAGACGATTTCCTTTTAACTGCAGGTGAAAAACAAATGATTCAAAATACCACAGAAGCCTTTCATAAATTGAATAAAAAAGTAATAGTTGTACTAAATGTGAGTGGTGTAATTGAAACATTCTCCTGGAAAGCTGTTCCTGATGCTATTTTATTGGCTTGGCAAGGTGGTCAGGAAGGTGGTAATTCGGTAGCAGATATTCTCTCAGGCAAAGTAAATCCTAGTGGAAAGCTACCTATGACACTTCCTATCAATTTAAATGACCATGCTTCAAATGCTAACTTTCCTTTAGATGGCGAGCCATTTAATATGATGGATATCTTCTATAGACACAAAGAAAAACCTAAGGATGAAAAAGTGATTAATAAAGATTATACTCTATATGAAGAAGGTATTTATGTAGGATACAGACATTTTGATAAAGCAGAATTAGAGGTTTCTTATCCTTTTGGTTATGGACTTTCCTATTCTGATTTTACATATAGTGATATGTCTTTATTACTTGAGAATGATACCATCACTGCTAGCTTAACTATAGAAAATAGTGGCAATTATAAAGGTAAAGAAGTGGTGCAATTCTATGTATCTAAAACTGAAACAAACATAGACAGACCTGTTCAGGAATTAAAAGCTTTTACCAAAACTAAAGATTTGAATCCTGGAGAATCACAAGAAATATTCATCCAAATTCCGATATCTGATTTACGTTATTGGAATGAGGATAGTAACAGCTGGGTGTTGGAAGAAGGAGAATACCGTATTAACTGCGGTGCTTCCTCCAGAGATATCAAACAAGTAGCTTCTATAAATATTTAACTATCACAAAACCAAACGAACATGAAGAAAATTGAATACACCAAAGGGATTGGAACTCCACACAAAACCTTTGAAGATGAATTTTTAGTTCATAAAAAAACAAGCGAATGGTGGTATACCACAGGTTATATTGAAGATGAAGACAAAAATAAGTTTGCCTTTCAATTTACAATTACCAAGGTAAAAATGTTTGGTATTCCTTTTCATATGTTACTAACATCGGTTACTGATCTTCAAACAGAAAAACACTATTATGGTCAACAAGTGGCATTTTTTGGAAAGGGATTAATTACCAATTCAAAAGAAACAACCTTTGGAAACAAAGCTGGTGTTAAATATAGTACCAATGACAAATGTAGCTTTGGAAAAATGGACGTTTTTATCAATGCGGATGATTATAAATTGAAACTTAATCTGGATGCCCTAAAAACACCAGTTTGGAATTGT
Source organism: uncultured Saccharicrinis sp. (assembly GCA_963677245.1). Classification (GTDB taxonomy): domain Bacteria; phylum Bacteroidota; class Bacteroidia; order Bacteroidales; family Marinilabiliaceae; genus Saccharicrinis. Next base: position 5,128,662 of record OY781921.1, on the reverse strand, counting down.
GATGATGGCAAACTTTTAATGGGTGTGACAGATGACCCAAAACAAGTAACCTATTATTTCTCTATTACCAATATGTTGGCAGAAGGAACTTTGGAGCTTAATGGTGAAACACGTAAAGTTACTGGCAAAGCATGGTTTGATAAGCAAGGTGGACCTTATGATATTGCCAGTCCTAAAACACATTGGGAGTGGTTTTCGTTTCGCTTTTTTGATGACGAAGAAATCATGTTATTTGATTTTCCACAAGGAAACTATGGCGATGGAACATATGTAAAGAAGAGTGGTGAATTTCAGCGCTTAAATAATTATGAAATTATCCCTGAAAAGGTAATTACTGAACCGCATACTCAATACAAATTTTCGTACGGGTGGACAGTTAAAATGCCGGGAATTAAAGATGAAGTTTATACACTAAAGCCTAAAATTGAAGGGCAATTTAATGTTTCATTCTATGAACTAATCGTGGATGTAATTGATAAGAATAATAATATAGTTGGATACTGTATTGTTGAATTACTTCCTGGAGTAAGAAATAAAAAAATAAAAACCTCATTGACTTTCAAAAAGAAAAAATAACCATTTAGCACGGGTAAAAAGCGCCTGATTCTGATATAATAGTTTTATTGTATTTGGAATCAGGCATTTTTTTAGTGTTTTAATAGGAGTTTTATCTCACTTACAAAACCCTGTAACAACAAGCCTTTAGATATTTTTGCATTTCATTACCTAAATCACACCTCTTTTCTCTGGCCAAAAGCTCGTTTTGTCCTTAACTTTATAGATAAACCAAAAATTTAAAGTCATGAATAAGAAAATAATTATAACGGGTGCGAGCGGTGGCTTTGGTTTTTTAACATGTAAATTTCTTAGGGTAAGAGGACATGAAGTAGTGGGTACTATGCGATCTGCTACCGGAAAAAACGAAATTGTTGCCGGCGATTTAAGAGCATTAGGTGTTCATATTGTTGAAATGGATGTAACCGATGATGCAAGTGTTACACATGGAATAAATGAAGCCATTGAATATATGGGTGGATTAGATGTGGTAGTAAATAATGCAGGCGTAGGAACATTGGGTATGATGGAGCACTTTACCGCCAAGGATATGCAAAAAGTTTTTGATATCAATGTTTTTGGTGTGCAAAGAGTAACACGCGCTGTATTACCTCATTTAAGAAAACAACACAAAGGTTTAGTCGTGTTTGTTTCCAGCTTATTGGGTAGAATTACCATGCCATTTTATGGTGCTTACAATGCTTCTAAATGGGCTTTGGAAGCCTTAGCTGAGAATTACAGAACAGAGCTTTCCGGATTTGGTATTGAGTCATGTATTGTTGAGCCTGGAGGTTATCCAACTACTTTTATCACAAACCTAATAAAGCCAAGTGACAGAAGTCGAAACAGATCATATGGAAAATTTATGAGGGCGCCTCAGGCTATGTTAGAAGGATACGAAGAAAGCTTAAGTAACAATCCGGAACAACGTCCTGAAAAGGTGGCTGATGCAATTGGTAACCTAATTGATTTTCCACACGGAGACAGACCAATGCGTACTGTTGTGGATTACATGGGCATGGGCGGACATATTGAAGATTACAATAAAAAACTGGATAAAATTACATTCAGTATTTATTCTGCCTTTGGAAACGAAGGTATGTTACACGTAAAACAACCATTGGTTAAAGAGCATTTGGAATAAAACCTATCGAAACTATTTGTAAGGGAATCTGTAAAGGATTCCCTATTTTATACTTGCTATTTCCTTACGTGATTTAATATTCATTAATTCTCATCAACTTGAAATCGAAATTATTACCAGCTAAAACACAATAATAGACGAACTGATACACTTTTGATTCTATTTTAAAATTCTGATAATAGACATAATTGTCAACATAATGAGGATTGCCAGAATGATAGAAAGCCAGGTATCGTTTGAGTTTACGTTCTTCGGTAGTCCATTTATCTTCCTTTTTTGAAAGTAATTTTATAACTGACTTATTACGCACTTTCGGAAGTCCATTTTGAATATTCCAGGAATAACTATCTTTTAAATGAATCCAGGTACTATCGGATATTAAATAACTGTCCACATTGTTTGCATCAATAACGATATCAGTCAATGAATTCAAAGAATCAATAACATAAGTATTCAATTTTGGATAACATCTATATTCTATCAATGCCTGATTTACCTTAAGTTTTGAATTTAGCTTATAATCATCATTCTTGTTGGTAAACCCAATCTTTTCTTTTTCAAGATTCAATGATGTATTTTGACTATATGATTGTATTCCTATATAGGCGAAAATCAAAAAAACAATTAGTTGTTTCATAAAGTCTGAATGATTTTTTCATGGTCGAAGTAAATAAAAACTATCAAAGAATTAATCCACAATCAATTTATTGATTTCTATGCCGAACTTTTTGATTTTACGCTTTAGGGCATCTCTCGAAATACACAATAATTCAGCAGCCTGGGTTTGATTCATATCACAACGCTTAAGAGCTTCCACAACTAAATTCTGCTCATTTTTTTCCAAATCAAGGGTTGCAAACGATACTTCCTGCTTTTTGTTATCTCCTTTAATCGGGAAATCATCGGGTTGCAGAATATCTCCTTCTAGAAGAATTAAGGCGCGTTCTACCATGTTTCGTAATTCCCGCACATTACCGGGGAAATAATAGCCTTGCAGTTTTTTAATTAAAGCATCGCTGATAGCTGGTGCCGGCATATTTTTTTTGCGGGCAAACGAACTGACAAAATGCTCCAATAAAGGCTTAATATCCTCAGGTCGTTCGCGTAAAGGAGGTATTCTAATTTCTATAGTATTGATTCGATGATAGAGGTCTATTCGAAATTTATCTTCCTCAATCAACTTTTCAATATTTTTATTGGTCGCCGAAATAATCCGTACATCAACCGGAATTTCTTTATTTCCTCCTATCCTCTTTACCTTATTTTCCTCAATGGCTCTGAGTAACTTCGCTTGCAATGAAAAAGGCATATCGGCAATTTCATCTAAAAACAAGGTTCCATTATTGGCCAGTTCAAAATATCCTTTCTTATCCTCTTTAGCATCGGTAAAAGAACCTTTCATATGACCAAAAAACTCACTTTCGAGCAAAGTATCTGGAATGGCAGAACTATTTACCGGAGCAAAAACCTGTTCATTTCTCGGACTTCCATAATGAATGATACGCGATATGATTTCCTTTCCGGTTCCGTTCTCACCTGTTACCAATACATTCACGTCTTTATCTTTGGCGGCTTTCAGGGCAATTTTAATCACCTTTTTAATGGCTTCACTTTCACCAATAAAATCCTTTTCAATCATCCCTTCCAGCTCTTTTGAAACCAAAGAACCAATATTCTCGGCTTTTTCTAACTGACGACTTAGTTTTACAAACTTTCCGGTTCGCTCCACTGCCACCTGAATATCCATGACCTGAAATGGCTTACGAATAAAATCCGAAGCACCTTTGCGCATGGCTTCTATCACCATATCCATATCGCCATAACCACTGATCATAATCACCTCCGTAGAAGGAAAATCTTCCTTCACCCTTTTCAGCACTTCCAAACCATTCATGCCCGGCAACATGACATCCAGTATCAAAATTCCCGGTTTTTCTTTTTCCAGCAATGCAAAACCTTCATTGGGCATATTGGCCGTATAAACTTCAAAATTTCTTTTTTCCAGATGATACTTTAACTTCTCCGTTATTCTCTCCTCATCATCCAGAATTAATATTTTAAGATTGTCCATGTTAATTTATTTGTTTGGTTTCCGGGTTTATTTTTCTTTTAGCTTGTGGAAAAACCACTTTCATAATAGTACCATCCATTACACGGCTCTGAATTTCAATACGCCCATTCATTTCTTTTACCAATCGATACGAAATTGACAAGCCTAATCCGGTTCCTTTTCCAAGTTGCTTACTGGTTACAAATGGCAAAAAGATATCTGTTTGCTTTTCGTGCGGAATGCCAACTCCATTATCTCTCACTTTTATAAATACCTCCTGGTTTTCAGAACCTGTTTCAATGGTTATTTCCTTGCTAAAGCCTTCTGATTTGAGTTCTCTTTCATTTACTGCATCCCTGGCATTGGACAAAAGATTATGTATCACCTGTTCCACTTTATGCGGATTTCCCAACATATCAGGCACTTTATTATCCAGTTCCAGCTTTAAATGAATATTGTGGTTTTGATATTGACGGGTAATAATAGAAATTGCCGATTGTACACATTCTGAAACCGAGAAACTCTCATAAACGCTCTCCTTCTGACCACTCGAAAAAACACGAATATGATCCACAATTTCCCTAACCCGTGCAATATCCTCAAAAATTTCCTCTACCGATTGCTTTACAAACTGCTGATTAGGTTCTTCTTCTATCAATTCATATTTAATTCCTTCTGCAGATAGTGAAATATTCTGAATGGGTTGATTAATCTCGTGCGCAATACCAGCAGCCAACTCGCCAAGTGAAGTTAAACTAGCCTGATGTACGATGATTTGTTGCTGTTCATCCTGCTTCTGCAATGCCTCTTTCACTTTCGATTCCAGATTTTTATTTTCAACACGCTTCAAATAATAACGATAGTAAATGATAAATACCAGAATCAGAATAACAATGATGGTAAAACCAAAAGACAAGCGCCACTTTGATAAGTTTTCTTTATCGAGCCTTAAGCGGTAGTTCTCATTTTTTGCTTCTAACATTTCATTTTCCCTGTTCTTCTTTTCCATATCGTTTACAAACAACGTATTTACAAACTGACTAGCATTTTGCTCACTGGCCAGCACATCCGAAATATTGGAATATAAAACCCGATATTCGTAGGCTTTTTTATAATCGCCTTTTTGTTTGTAAACCAACGAAAGCATTTTATAATTATCCTGAAGAACATCTCTGCTTCCTATAACTTTAGCCAACGCAATACTTTTTTGATGACTTGAAATTGCCTTTGTTAAGTGGCCTTTTTTACCATGAATACGTGCCAGGTTTAAAAACGAAACGGATGCTCCGTAATGATCATCTTGCTTAATCTGCAGGTTTAAAGCTTCCTGATAAGTTAGCTGCGATTTATCCAAATCATTCTGACGATAATACACACCGGCCTTGCTATTGAGTACCGATGCAATACTTAAACTATCTCCTCTTCTTATATATTCATCATGCAAAAGATTATAATACTCCAGTGCCTTTTCAAACTTTTCCTCTCTAAACCAAATGTTTCCAATGCTTTCCCACAAAGCAGTTCTTTCAATTTCGTAGGCTTTATTATCATCTCCAATATAATCGAGCGCCTTACCAAAACTCTCCTTAGCCAAAGCATTATCGCCGAGATTATTATATACATTACCCATATTTAAGTAAGTGGTAATGATATTTTTTGTGTCATTTTTACTCAAATAAATAAGTAAAGACCGCTTATAATTATCCAGAGATTTTTCAAACTTATCTAACCTGTAGAATTTGGTTGCCAAGGCTGTTACACCACTTTGGTCACCAATTGACTCATACGTTGAAAGAGATTTTTGATAATAAGATAATAGGCTATCGTAATCACTTAAAAAATAGTAGCCCATTCCTAAATTACCATAGGCTTTGGCTTTTCCAACCTGATCATTTAATGAGGTGGCCAGCCTTAATGCCTGATTTGCATATTGAATGGCTTTTTCGGCATCGGAAGTAATGTAGTAAGTGGAAAGCTGATTGTATACCTCCACTTTTTCGGGTAAGGATGCATTCTTTAGTTGGCGGTGAAGTTGGTTAATAATAGACTCTTCTGCCTTTGTTTGCAAGTTTACCATAAAAACAAGCAATATACAGGCAAATAATTTTCTCATAGGATTTATTCTGGTATCAGTTATTTTTTTGAAGCGCTAAGCGAAAAGGACATCTCTGCAGCATAATGAATGGTTTGAACTCTTTTCACTTCTACTTCGGCACTTTCAATTCTTTGAAACTCCATCACGGTATTCAGTACCATCCGGGTAAAAGCTTCAACAAGGTTAAAATGTCCGGATTCTGCCCTTCCTACAATTTCATTAATTAACTGCTGAACATCAAACGCATCTTCAGGAGCATCACTTTCTTCCTCAATAAAACTATTGTATTCAACTTGAATATTGATAATAAAATCTTGCTGAAAATTTGTTTGATGCGGATCGTAGCCCACATTACACTTAACCAGCAAATTGTTTATTTTTAATACACCCATTGTTCTAATATTTTAAGATATAAAACAGGATTGACGTTGATTTCGCCAGGTATTTTCAATCGTGCTGGTTAAATGTAAGCATTTCTATTTATAAATCAACTCCAGAATAAGTTCCAGTCCTTTTTGGTCATCCTCATCAAACTGCGATAAATCTCTGCTATCCACATCTAAAACACCTATTACCACGCCATCTTTTTTTAATGGAACTACAATTTCAGATTTAGACAATGAACTACAAGCTATATGTCCCGGAAAACTTTCCACATCATCCACAATAACTGTTTCTTTACTATTGACACCAGCCCAACAAACACCTGTATCTTTTTTCAATCGTAAACAAGCCAAAGGCCCCTGGTATGGACCAACTAATAACTCTCCTTTATCCAATAAATAAAACCCGGTCCAAAAATATCCTTTCATTTTATGATGTAGAACCGCTGTTACAGTAGCCATTCTGGAATATGGATTATTCACCGGTGTTGTTAACTCTTCAATCTGTTTATAAATTCTCTTATACTTTGCCAGTTTTGACGATTCTTTGCTCATTTCTTTAATTTATATCTTTCCTAAAACAGGTTACTCTAACCCTATAAAACAAAAAATGCAAGATAAACATTATTGCGTTTATCTTGCATGACAAAAATATGTAACTATGTCAATATTACCTCTAACCTTCGAGCATACTTTGTAGTTTTTTACGCGTAAAGAATATTCTACTCTTCACTGTTCCAATTGGCAAATCCAATTCTTCAGCAATTTCTTTATACTTATATCCAGAAGTGTGCATTGTAAAAGGAATTTTAAATTCATCCTCTAATTTTTCAATGCTTTGATTCATTTCATTCACCGACTGAACCATTTCCGGAGTTTCAGAAGCATAATTTCCTTTAAAAGCGACTCTGTATGCATCCTCTGCCGACTCAAATGTATTTCTCGTTTTCTGAACTCTTCTATAATTATTTATAAAAGTGTTTTTCATAATCGTAAATACCCAAGCCTTAAAATTTGTATTGGATACAAATTGCTTTCTATATGTTAATGCTTTTAACGTTGTTTCTTGCAACAAATCATTTGCATCTTCTTCGTTTGCGGTTAAACTAAGCGCAAAATATTTTAATTTATCCTGCAAGCCAAGTAGGCTTTCGTTGAATTGTTTTGCATCCATGACTATATAAATTGGCTCGTTTGTTATTTTCTTTTGTCTTATTCTTTCAATTGTTTAACAAATATAATTCATTCATAAACGACAACAAAAGATTTTAAACTCTTTTATTATTTTATTTTAATTCATTCTAAATAAAAAACATATTAAACAACTGAAATTCAGTATTTATAAAAAATACTGAAGCGATATTCTAAATTAGCACAAAATTATAAGCTTAAAAAGTTTTGTTCAACCTTAAACAGAAAAAAAGGATACTGAATTCAGTATCCTTTTCTCTTTAAGTATGAATTATTTTATATAACTATCAGCTTTTCACTTGTTTCAGCTCCTTGTAAATTGATATGGATTATATAAGTACCCTTGGGTAAATTATTTAAATTTAACATTTGCTTAAAATCATCCGCGTTTTTCAAAAAGCTTTGTTTTACATACAATCTACCTGCCACATCAGTAATACTTATTTCTACATCGCCCTTAAACTCATTGCTTAGCTCAATATAACATACTCCATTACTTATCGGATTTGGATAAATTTTTAGAGAGCGTTCAAAGGTATTATTTTCCCTGATGCCAATATCATAACTTTGAATATGGAAGTTATCCAGAATCCAGCCCCAGCCTGTTTCATATGGATCGGAATGTAAAACAAATCGGAATAACACCGTATCATTAGGCTGGAAGTGATCCCACAAATTAATTGTATGACTGACAAAATCCTTTGTTGTTGGATCATCGCCATAACTCCTACCATCACTCGCCCATTTTTTAGCATAAGAGAAATCATAACCATCTTTAAGTGCAATCCAATTTACCCCATCTGTACTACCTTCAATTACTACATAATCATAAAAATCCTCATTAGGATAACCTGAACCATCTTCACCGGTTTCTAAAAAGGCAATATCATAATATCCTAAAAAGGCCATACTACTGTTTTCCGAAATAATAATCGGGTATTTTAAATAGTAAATTAAATCTTGATTTGATGGATATGGATGTTCGGTGTGAACGGCACTATTTTCAAAAAAACTTTTGTTTATAGTAAAACCATCTCCATAAAAATCATCCAGCTTAGAACTAAAATCGTTGACATAACTCTCGAGCGGAGCATATGAGGTTTCGATATCCAAGCTCACACGATTTGAGGCAAAAGCTTTCCCTGTTTTATATCCTGTTATATAGAACTTTTGAGGTATTACTGACTGAACAGATACTTCGCTTATGGTAATTCCCAGTTCTACATTATACAATGTTCTTACATAAGAATCATCGGCAAATAGTTCTACAGAATCCAGAGCAGACAAATACTCCACACTTAGCGCAACATTACCTTTAGGATTAAGCCCGACATTCTGGATATAAGGATTCTTAATCTCCATTGATAATTCATCTCTAATTACCGTCCATATTCCTAATCCATGGGTACCGATGAGCACTTCATCTCCTGCAATTTTTAAATCCCATACTGATACCGCAGGAATATTGTCCGAAATATTCCAGGTTAAGCCATTATCAACACTAATAAAAAGGCCAATTTCAGTACCCACCCAAATTTCGTTTGGATTAAAAGGCATGACCAATAAAGTATTTACGGCCACATCCGGAAATCCATTATCACTATCGGCACTTCCATTTATACCAAAACCGGTAATATCTTCCCAGTTTTGTCCCATATCTGTAGTACGTAATACCTTTGGATAATCTGCAAATGAAAATAACAGGTAAGCTGTTTCACGATCTGTTGGATCTGCTACCAGGTTGGACAAAACTCCCATCGTTAATCCTGTATTTAAAGCAGTAAAGTTGTTGCCTCCATCTGTTGAAACATGAATCTTCCCTTGATTTCCAAATCCACTTTCATTTAACCTTACACCAGCCCATACCACATCAGGATCGGCTTCGCTTATGGATATTTTTGGTAATGAATAATCAGTATATCCCCAGGAATTTCCCATAGAAGTCTTAGTCCAGCTAACGCCAAAATTATCAGACTTCCAAACACCCGATTGACTTCCTGTAAAAAGCAAATCCGGATCTGCAACACAGCTGGCCACCTTAGTCAAAAACGGTGCTTTTTCTTCATCTCCACTATCTCCCAGAAAATCTGTTACATCACGCCAGGAATCACCACCATCATTTGTAAAAAATAGCTGATTATAATAAACACTACCCAGCAATTTTTGAGGATTACGAGGATGCCAAACCACATCAAAACCATCTCCTCCAATAATATCCTGCCACTCACTTAAAGCTTCCGGATCTTCAGACGAAAGCTGGGTTCCATTATCCTGCATTCCGCCCCAATAAATATATTTAGATGGATGTCTGGAAATACCATAAAATTGAGAAGTAATATAACCTGTAGTTCTTTCTTCCCAACTGGCACCTCCGTTTGAAGAATAAAATACGCCTCCATCATTTCCCATTACAATGGAAAAAGGCGCTCCTACATCCTCAATAATATTAATGGTATGATGATCGGCATGAGAATAGTTGCTGTTGGTTTTGCTGACAGTCCAATTGGTTAATTTATTCGCCGTTAAAACTCTGTCATAAATATTATAACAATTGTATGAAAAATTCAGCTCTGGCAGATTAGATTCGTCCCAAACAGCTCTATCAGCTAATGCCGGATTCAGTGCTGCCATAACAGCAAAATCTCCATCATTAAAGATGACGCTATTATTCATTCCGGCTTCATTATAAACCAGTTGATGAATTAAAATTACTTCATAAGCTCCTTCGTACAAATCAAATTTACCATTACCATTATAATCAATAAATGATACTTCTAACTGCTCTCCTGTTGTTGTGTTATAAGCTGTAAAAGGTACATCAACATAACTGTCAACATCCAAACTTTGAATATCTAAACTAATTGAACCAGTAAAATCAGTATTATCCAGTGGATGAGTTAATAAATGGGCTTTTTGCTGATTTGAAGCTCCAAATTTCAGTTGTATTTCTTCACCAACCGTATTGAAATTATCATAAAGTTGAATACCACCTTCAGCATAATTTCCTTCAAAATAATCAAAGACAATAGTAGATGCTACTTCATTATTGATGGCAAAAGCTTTTCTTTTATTGGTAGTTAGTTCACTTCCTAAGTCAAAACTGTAGAAATCAATTCCTCCAATAAATCCTTTTTTTGAATCGGTTAGATCGACAGCTATCGTGTTGTTATACCAGCCCTGACCTCCAAGAAATTCAGTTGCCGTGCCATTTTCAACGGCCTTGTTCCACTCTGTTCCGCCATCTAACGAATAATATACCTGTGAGCTTTCATCCAAAGCATACAATACATCTGGATCATTTGCAGAAACAGTTATTTCAATTCTTTCAACGCCTTCTAAATCATAGACCAATATCCAATTTTCTCCACCATCCCCTGTTTTATAAATTCCTTTATTATTTCGAGCTGCCCATAGTATTTGATCATTTTCCGGATGAATCAGAATACGCTGATACAATCCTCTTTCCAAACCAGTTATATTCCAGGTTGTACCCCCATCTGTTGATTTAAAAACACCTTTATTAGTAGCTGCCCAAAGTATATTTTCATTTGCTGAAGAAATCACAATACTATTGACATAATAGAAATCTGAATTATCTGTTGTTGAATTAAGTTGCTCCCAAGTCTGTCCCTTATCTGTTGATTTATAGACCCCATTTCCTTGAACAGAGGCGATATTGTAATACCCCTCACCTGTTCCTGCATAAATTACACTGGAGTTAGAAGGTGCCATTACCAGGCAAACAGTCGACATATTGGTGATTTCCGGAGATATTAAGTCCCAGGAATTTCCTCCATTTGTTGTTTTCCAGATTCCACCGGAAACACTACCTGCAAACCAGGTTTGACGTGTGTTATCATCCGGATCTACAATAATAGAACGCGTTCGTCCACCAACATTTCCAGGCCCGCGCCATTTCCAATCCTGCGATTGTGTAGATTTTAAAGATGCCTTGTTTTTTAATGCAGATTTTAAGGCAATCTCTTTATAGTTGTTTTGATAACTCGATATACCTCCGTTATCCTTCAATCTTTCCTTGTAAACTTGAAACTTATCCGGCTGATCGGGTTTTGCATAGCCATTCAACCTTCTCTTCATTTTTTTCTGCTTGTATTCTTCCAGCATTTTTTCTGAACTAAATGCCAGTCGCTTTTTAGGTGATAAAGTCTGAGGTTTAAATATCCATAAACCTGCTATTAATACACAAAGCGTTGTTAAAAAGACAATACTTGCTTTCTTCATTTAAAAATCATTAATTAAAACAGTGTATTGGGGAAAAGACAATGTTTTAGAAGTGTTAATATTTATGATTGATTGGTATAACTGTTTAATCGATTATTCTTTTATAATATATAATAAGATTGGTGAGAACTAGATATCATGTCTTTTAAACATTCAGAGATTAATACTCTTCCAAGGTTACTTCAATAATATAATCCTGCCCTTGCTTCTTACCTATATCTTTAATTTTAGCTTTAAGTTCGTTGTAATAACGTTTTTTAATATGAATATCCAACTCTTCATCCTTTCCTAATACAAGCAATGAAAACTCCCCATTTTCATTGGTTTGTGTAGACCCGACCAAGTCTCCTTCCTCAGTAAATAGTTCGACTATTACCTCTTCAATTTCTTTCTGTGTTTGAATAGAAACAACCTTACCTCTACAAAAATAATAATTATAATCCTTTATTTGTTCAAAAGCGTAAATATCATCTTTCCCTTTACCTCCAGGTCTGTTTGAACTAAAATAGCCACAAAGACTATCTTTAGCATAAACTAAACTCATATCATCGTATGATGTATTAATAGGCGCTCCTAAATTAAAGGATTGAGAAAAACCTCCTTGATTTGGAATAGTCATATAAATATCTAAACCTCCCAAACCTCCGACTTTATCCGAAGTATAAAACAGGCGACCTTCTTTATCTATAAAAGGAAACAACTCATTTCCTTCGGAGTTTACTGTGGGTCCCAGATTAACAGGAGTACTTAGAAAACCTTTTCTAAACTCAGCTACATAAATATCGAAACCACCAAAGCCACCTTCCATATCCGATACAAAATAAATTTTTGAATCATCATTATTCATAAAAGCATGCATCTGAGAACTCTGATTTGCTTCTATCGGTATTAAATATCCATTTCTATTCCAGTCTCCCTTTTTTCTATCGTGAAGAAATACATTTAAATAAGCTTTATTGCCCGAAGTCACATTTCGGGTAACCAAGGCCAAATTACCTTCATTATTAAATGATACTGGTCCGTCATTCAAACGGGTATTGAGCTTTTTACTGTACTCTTTTGGTTTTGCCAGATTAGTTAAACTTTGAATATATGCATCATAAATATTATAGAAGCCTCCATCATCTCTAACATCACTCCTCTTCACTGCACTATACCCGGTTTTATTTGAAGCAAATACCAATTGGTTCTCAAAAATTTGAGGTCCAATTTCTGAAAAAGATGTATTTATAGGCAAGGAAAAAACGTTGAAACGAGAATCATCTTTCATAAAACGAAATTCATCCTTCTTTGTCACCTTTAAGCCTTCATTTTTGCCATCGGATAATTCAAGATATTTTTCGTAGAAACTATTGGCTTCATCATATCTTTCAGCTTTTTGTAATTCCTGCGATAATAAATAATAGGTATCCATCTCCACATCCGGGAATAATACTGCTTTAATATAATATTCAATTGCTTTATCTGTATCTCCTAGTTTATTGTAACAATCAGCAATTCTACGTATTGGATAATATACCTCACCCATATCTTTCGCTATATCCAAATACAATTCCAGGGCTTTGCGGTAATTAAAAGCATCAAACTCTTTATCTGCTTTAGCTAGCTCCTTGGTTTGGGCGAATAAATTAGCGCTTAAGAAAAGTATGGTAAGTAATAACAGCCTTATTTTCATTGTAGATTCTAATAACAGAGATTAAAAATATCTAGGATTGAACACCTTATCTTTTTGGAAGTTAAAATCAAAATTCAGCATAATTTCATGACTTCCACTATGGTACGAACTTAGCGCATTTGTATTTAAATCAAAAGCGTAGCCAACTCTGAGTTGCTGGCTAATTTGGTATTGTACCAATCCTCCAAATGAATCATTTAAACGATACATCACTCCCAACCAAATTTTATCCTGAATGATCGTATTAATATTGGCATCAATACTTAAAGGAGCACCACTTGCCAAACGAGTCATAACAGAAGGTTTTAAAACAAAATGTTCACTCAATGGTAATACAACTCCCATCATACCATAATATTGTCTAAACTCTTTGCCTTCGCCATAGGTTTCCGAAGCTTCTTCGTATACATTTTCCATTATTCGTGGAACAGATAAACCCAAATAAAAACGGCTAGAATACATAAAGAGTCCAAATCCAAAATTCGGCATCAATACCTGTTCTACTTCTCCATTATAAGCTTCATCTGCCTGAATTGTTCTATCCAGTTTATTGTAATCGATGGAATAAAAATTAAAACCTCCTTTAAGGCCGAGTGAAAGCTTAATCTTTTCATTTAGTTTTAAATGATAGGCATAATCTCCATATGCAGATGTCAGGTTTACCGGGCCATAGGTATCATAAATTAAAGAAGCACCTCCTGCCATATTCGCCCAAATTGGAGAGTGTATCGAAAAACTTGCCGTTGTTGGAGCTCCCTCGAAACCCAGCCATTGTTTACGCCCCAAAATCATCATACTCATCATACCTTTTGAACCTGCATAAGCCGGATTCATAGGCAAAGTATTAAACATATATTGTGAATAAAGTGGATCTTGCTGTGCATGTGTTTTATTGCAAAAACCACCTATCATCAATACAAAGAGTATAAAAAAGGCGTAGATATATGGTATTTTAAAATTATTTCGCATCATTATCTTTTTATGTATACAAATCCCTTAATAACATCACCATTACTTAATTTAACTACGTAATAATAGGTACCTTGAGGTAATTCATCTGAACCAATGGCTGTGTTTGAAGCTCTTCCATCCCAGGAGTTATCGTAATTCTTCATACTAAATACTTCGCCGCCCCAACGATTGTAGATATAAATCTCATTACCCGGGAAATCTTCAATTCCAGGAATAAAAAAGGTATCATTGACGCCATCTCCATTAGGAGAAAAAGTTTCCGGTGCATCCACTCTCTCTGCACAATCATCTAGTATATCTCTAAAGTTGAGTACCTCATCTCCATCACAATCCTCTATACCTTCTTCCTGATCAGGAATCTGGTCATTATCGCTGTCCGTATCTAAATAATCAGGGATGCCATCTTCATCTGTATCAACAATATTTACAAAACAAGGATCTAATTCGGCTCCGGTTTCTACTGCCTCAATATCATCAGTAATTCCATCATTATCTGAATCTGTATCTTCAAAATTCAATAAGGCATCATCATCAGAATTTATTTCTCCTTCAATAAAATCAGGTATTTTATCTCCATCGGTATCGCGAGGTTCTATGTTAATAGTGATAGTAGCTTCACTGCAGGCTCCTTTATCATCGCAACCTGTATAAGTCAGAAGTTCCTGTAAACAATACGTTCCAAAAACAGAAGTATAGCTAAGTAGATTACTTTCCAACTGTTCCAAACCGATATCGCCGGATAATCCACTTAGATCACCAAGAAGAACAATTATATCATCTCCATTTTCATCAGAGATATAGTCATTAAAATCCAGATTAAAGGTTATCCCATCCACCATATCAATAACAATATCCTGACATTGTGGTGCCACATTTCGGGCTTTTACTTCAATGCTTACTGTTGCTTCATCACATGCCCCATTGGTATCACAAATGCTATAAGTAAAAGTATCTGAACCGGAATAATCCTCATCCGGCAAGTAATTCACCTGACCATTGATGGATTCCACCTGAAGTGTACCATGCGAAGCGTCTGTCACAATCTGAATTGAAGTAATATCCAAATTGCCATCCACATCTTCATCATTGGAGGCAACCAAAATATCAACTTCTACTCCACCTATTGTTGAAGCTTCATCATTATTTGCAACAGGGGCGTCATTTTGAGGTATTACCTCTATCTGAACGGTTTGCTCAGCACATCCACCTTCGGTATCACAAACTGTGTAAATAAAAGTATCTAAACCATTAAAATTACTGTTTGGTGTATAACTAAATGTGCTATTATCCGAATTAAGCTCAACAAGTCCATTTTCGGCATTTGTATGAACTGAGACCGTTAATGCACTCACATCAGAATCAATATCGGTATCATTTTCTAAAACAATAATATCGACGGGTGTATCTTCATTCGTTGATATTTCATCTGCAATGGCTATTGGGTCGTCATTAACAGAAGTAACTGTAATAGAAACAAAAGCTTCATCGCAATAACCATCTTCATCACAAATACGGTACGATAGCTTATCTGCTCCAAAATAATTAGCGAACGGTGTATAAGTTATTTCACCAGTAGAATTATTCACAACGGCTTCCCCATTCAGAGGGCTGGTAACAATAACTAAAGTTTCCTGATTAAGGTTGTTTTGTGGATCAACATCATTACTTAATGGATTAAAAGTTACAAACTCATCTTCCTCAAGATCTATTAAATCATCCACTGCATCCGGTGCCTGATCGGTTACATTAATAACCACTTCTGCTACATTGCTCACTGCTCCATCCAAATCGGTAAACTGGAAAGAAAATCGATCGATTCCTGAAAATCCATCATTTGGTAAGTAACTTAAATACCCTTCTGTGCGGTTTACTTCAACCGTTCCATTCTCTGCATTACTGGTAATTTCAATAGAAGAATATTCCAGATTTTCCTCCACATCATTCACTAGGCTTTCCAGTTGAATATTTAAACTCATACTCTCCTGAGTTGATCGATTGACATCATATGCCACCGGTGCATCGTTAACTACTTCAACCATTACTACCAGGTTATAAATTTTACTTCTTTCAGATTCTCCACTTTGATCACTCACATAAACCGGAACATTTAATCCTCCAAAATAATTTTCTAATGGTGTTAAAACAGTAGCACTTGTTGTATAATTTAATCCTGGTAATAATACCAAAGCAAAATCGTCGGGGTAATCATTATCTGGATCAGATACTAATAAGTCAGTAAGCTGTACCTGAATCGGTGTATCTTCGTTGGTTGTTATTGGCAGCTGATCATTAATAACTGGTTTATCATTTACTGGTAATACACTAACAGTAACACTAAACACATCACTCAAATTATTACTTGACTCCTGATCATTAACCACAACATTTACATTTAAATCACCAAAAAAGTTGGCACTTGGAGTAATCGTATTTCCTGTATAAGAATAGTTTGATCCTGATTGAATGATTAATTCAAAATCGTTAGGATAAATATTGTCCACATCCGTAACCATCAAATCATTTAAAGTGATCGTTAAAGAATTATCTTCCACTATTTCTAATTCCTCATGGCCGGTAATCACAGGCTGATCATTAACCGAATGTACAATAAAACGAATGCGAGCTGAAGTGCAATAACCATCCTCATCACAAATTTCATAAGTCAATTCATCCTCACCAAAATAATTATCATCAGGTGTATATCGAATTTGTCTGCCTTCAATTAATTCAACTGTACCATGGGAGGCATCGCTAATTAATTTCAGTGATGTAAAATCAAGGTTATCCTGAGGATCTTCTACATAAATGAGTAGATTCACATTCACCGCATTGTCTTCCGAGATAGTGATGACAGCGTCTTCCGAGATAGGCGCTTCATTTGAAACTACAATACTTACAACTCCCTGATCGCACAAACCTTCCGAATCACAGACCTCGTAAGTAAACTGATCATTCCCAAAATAGGAGGCTTCAGGTATATAGATAACCTGAGATTCTTCTCTATTTATTTCCAAAGCTCCATTTGAAACAGGAGAAACAATTGTTAATGTAGATAAATCCATTTCATCTTCTACATCTGAGATTCTGGAAAGCAGGTTGATCGAATAAGAGGTACCTTCGGGTATTGTTATTGAAAAATCATCGGCTACAGGCGCATCATTCTGAGACAGCACCAATACACTTGCAGTAAATCGATTACTTGAAGCATTTACACTTTCTCCATCATTAACCGATAAATCAACAGATAAACTTCCATAGTAATTGGCCTCAGGAATAATTGTATTTCCTGATACACTATAATTATTTCCCTCATAAATAGTTAAAGATAAATCCTCCAATTCATTATCTACATCTGAAATGGACAAATCAGACAGATTTAATACTAAAGCTTCATCCTCATTAGTCGTTAGATTTTGTGTTTGAGAGCTAATAAACGGAGCATCATTAACCGGCAGAATTTCAACAGATACATTAAATGTGTTGCTTTCTGAATTCTCCTCTGCAATATCTTTAACAACCACTGGAATTGTTAATGTTCCAAAATAGTTTTCGTCAGGAACAATCAGAGAACCTTCGATGCTATAGTTTGGCCCTGAAAAAACAATCAAACTATGCTCATTAGGGTAACTATTATCTACATCCGTTACACTCAGTGAAGTTAAAGCAATTGTAAAACTTGCATCTTCATTAAATGTAATTTCCTCCTGACTATTAATAACAGGTTCATCATTTACAGCAACAACAGTAAAAACTGCAGAATTTTCATCGCTATACTCACCATCGGTAGCTCTAAAATTTACAGACTCCGATCCATTCCAGTTTTCATTGGGAATTGTTATACTTGCAATATTTGATTCATCAATAGTCACTTCTAATTCCGTCAATCCTGAATATGTCCATGTTATTTCAGCATCTTCATCATCAACATCACTAACATAAAGGTTTAAATCAATAGAAGTAAATACCTCCCCTTCATTTATTCGTTGGTTAGGAATATCTGTTAGTTCTGGTGCATCATTTACCGGAATTACGGATACAGTAACCAGTCCGTCACCTGACGATGCTCCTTGTTCATCATTCACAACATAGGAAATAGTTGCCTCTCCATTAAAATTAGATAATGGAGTAAATGTTAGGTTTCCTTCATCATCAATTACCCACTGGCCAAAACTATTACTTACGTTTTTTTGAATTCCTTCTGTTGAAATATCAATATCTATTGAAGACGCATCAATAGATTCATTACCTTCTATATCTGTATCATTATTAACAATATTAAAAGTAACCGCCGTATCTTCGAAGCACGTATTGGAATCATTATTGGCAATAGGTGCATCATTGACTGCATTAACCGTAACCTGAATAGTACCCGGATCTGATTCAGCACCTAGAATATCACTAACTGTATACGAAATAGAAACAACTCCGGACATATTGGGCGTTGGTGTATAAGTCACATACCCTTCATTATCTGCAATCCAGGTTCCTGAAGCATTTGTTAAACTATTCTGAACTCCAACCTCAGATTGAACTAAATCCAAAGTTAAAGGATCAATTGTTTCATTACCATCAACATCAGTATCGTTAGCCAATACATTAATAACAACCTCAGTGTCTTCATCGGTTGTCGTTTCATCCGCCACTGCTACTGGTCTGTCATTTACCGATCCTATTGAAACATTAATTCGTCCTAAGTTAGAAAGTAGTCCTTCATCATCTTGAATTGTATAATAAATTGTGACAGTACCTATATAATTTAAATTAGGAGTAAAAGTTAAATTCCCTTCGCTGTCTACCTCCCAGTTTCCATTGCCATTACTATAAGTATTTTGTATTCCAGTAAGTTCCTGATTGAGATCAATAGTTGACAAGTCTATCGATTCATTTCCTTCCACATCAATATCATTATTGATAATATTAAAAGTTACCTGCGTATCTTCAAAAGAAGAATAAGTATCATTATTCGCAATAGGTGCATCGTTAACAGGATTAACCGTAACCTGAATAGTTCCTGGATCTGATTCTGCACCAGCAATATCACTAACTGTATAAGAAATAGAAACGACACCGGACATATTGGCCGTTGGTGTATAAGTCACATACCCTTCATTATCTGCAATCCAGGTTCCTGAAGCATTTGTTAAACTATTCTGAATTCCAACCTCAGATTGAACTAAATCCAAAGTTAAAGGATCAATTGTTTCATTACCATCAACATCAGTATCGTTAGCCAATACATTAATAACAACCTCAGTGTCTTCATCGGTTGTCGTTTCATCAGCCACTGCTACAGGTCTGTCATTTACCGATCCTACTGAAACATTAATTCGTCCTAAGTTAGAAAGTAGTCCTTCATCATCTTGAATTGTATAATAAATTGTGACAGTACCTATATAATTCAAATTAGGAGTAAAAGTTAAATTCCCTTCACTGTCTACCTCCCAGTTTCCATTGCCATTACTATAAGTATTTTGTATTCCTACAAGTTCCTGGTTAAGATCAATAGTTGACAAGTCTATCGATTCATTTCCTTCCACATCAATATCATTATTGATAATATTAAAAGTTACCGGCACATCTTCATCTGTTGAATCCGAATCATTATTAGCAACCGGAGCATCATTAACAGGATTAATTGTTACCTGAATCGTTCCTGGATCTGACGCTATACCTTCGTTATCACTTACTGTATAAGTAATTGAAACAACGCCATAAATATTTGTATTTGGAACAAAGGTCACATTACCTTCGCTATCTGCCGTCCAACTTCCATTAGCATCAGTTACATTTGACTGTACACCAACCTGAAATAAATCTAAATCCAGTGTTAATGGATCGATGGTTTCATTTCCATCTGCATCGGTATCATTAGCTAATACATCAATGATTACCTGCGTATCTTCAGCTGTGGTAGCAATATCTAAATTAGCTGAAGGTATATCATTAACAGCTCCCACTAAAACCTCAATACTGGCAATATTAGAGGTTAAAGGTTCGTCATCCTGAACTGTATAAGATATACTGGCGGTTCCATTGTAATTGGAGGCTGGAGTGTAAGTTAACAGGCCTTCGCTATCTACGCTCCATAAACCATTTCTGGTGATACTATTTTGAATTCCGGAAGTAACTGGATCTAAATCTATGGTGGATAAATCTATTGTTTCGTTACCTTCGATATCAGTATCATTGGTGATGATATTAAAACTAACCGGCGTATCTTCTTCCGTAGTGGAAGAATCATCATTGGCTACCGGAGCATCATTAACTGCATTGATGGTAACCTGGATCGTTCCGGGCAAAGACTCGCCTCCTTCATCATCGCTAACCGTGTATGTAATAGATACCAATCCGGAAAGGTTAGCAGTTGGAACAAAGGTCACATTTCCTTCGCTATCGGCCGTCCAACTCCCTTGCGCATCTGTTAAGCTGGTTTGTACGCCTGATTGACTTTGGTCTAAATCCAGCGTTAATGGATCGATGGTTTCATTGCCATCTGCATCGGTATCATTGGCTAAAACATCAATGGCAACCTGAGTATCTTCAGCTGTGGTAGTGGCATCATCATTAGCTACTGGTAAATCATTAACGGCACCTACCTCAACATCAATACTGGCAATATTAGAGGTTAAAGGTTCATCATCCTGAACTGTATAAGATATACTGGCGGTTCCATTGTAATTGGAGGCTGGAGTGTAAGTTAACAGGCCTTCGCTATCTACGCTCCATAAACCATTACTGGTGATACTATTTTGAATTCCGGAAGTGACTGGATCTAAATCTATGGTGGATAAATCTATTGTTTCATTACCTTCGATATCGGTATCATTGGTGATGATATTAAAACTAACCGGAGTATCTTCTTCTGTAGTGGAAGAATCATCATTGGCTACAGGTGCGTCATTGACGGCATTAATGGTAACTTGAATCGTTCCTGGCAAAGACTCGCCTCCTTCATCATCGCTAACCGTATATGTAATAGATACCAATCCGGAAAGGTTAGCAGTTGGAACAAAGGTCACATTTCCTTCGCTATCGGCCGTCCAACTTCCCTGTGCATCTGTTAAACTCGTTTGCACTCCTGATTGACTTTGGTCTAAATCCAGCGTTAATGGATCGATGGTTTCATCTCCATCAGCATCTGTGTCATTGGCTAAAACATCAATGGCAACCTGAGTATCTTCAGCTGTGGTAGTGGCATCATCATTAGCTACTGGTAAATCATTAACGGCACCTACCTCAACATCAATACTGGCAACTTCTGAGGTCAATGGACCATCATCCTGAACTGTATAAGATATACTGGCGGTTCCATTGTAATTGGAGGCTGGAGTGTAAGTTAACAGGCCTTCGCTATCTACGCTCCATAAACCATTACTGGTGATACTATTTTGAATTCCGGAAGTGACTGGATCTAAATCTATGGTGGATAAATCTATTGTTTCGTTACCTTCGATATCAGTATCATTGGTGATGATATTAAAACTAACCGGGGTATCTTCTTCTGTAGTGGAAGAATCATCATTGGCTACCGGTGCGTCATTGACGGCATCGATGGTAACCTGGATCGTTCCTGGCAAAGACTCGCCTCCTTCGTCATCGCTAACCGTGTATGTAATAGATACCAATCCGGAAAGGTTAGCAGTTGGAACAAAGGTCACATTACCTTCGCTATCTTCCGTCCAACTCCCTTGCGCATCTGTTAAACTAGTTTGCACGCCTGATTGACTTTGGTCTAAATCCAGCGTTAATGGATCGATGGTTTCATTTCCATCAGCATCAGTATCATTGGCTAAAACATCAATGGTGACCTCAATATCTTCAGCTGTGGTAGCGGCATCATCATTAGCTACTGGTAAATCATTTACGGCACCTACCTCAACCTCAACACTGGCGATATTAGAAGTTAAAGGTTCATCATCCTGAACTGTATAAGATATGCTGGCAGTTCCATTGTAGTTTGAGGCTGGCGTATAAGTTAACAGGCCTTCACTATCTATACTCCATAATCCATTGCTGGTGATAGTATTTTGAATTCCAGAAGTGACCGGATCTAAATCTATGGTGGATAAATCTATTGTTTCACTACCTTCGATATCGGTATCATTGGTGATGATATTAAAACTAACCGGGATATCTTCTTCTGTAGTGGAAGAATCATCATTGGCTACCGGTGCGTCATTGACGGCATCGATGGTAACCTGGATCGTTCCTGGCAAAGACTCGCCTCCTTCGTCATCGCTAACCGTGTATGTAATAGATACCAATCCGGAAAGGTTAGCAGTTGGAACAAAGGTTACATTTCCTTCGCTATCTGCCGTCCAACTCCCTTGCGCATCTATTAAACTGGTTTGTACGCCTGATTGACTTTGGTCTAAATCCAGTGTTAATGGATCTATGGTTTCATTTCCATCAGCATCAGTATCATTGGCTAAAACATCAATGGCAACCTGAGTATCTTCAGCTGTGGTAGTGGCATCATCATTAGCTACGGGTAAATCATTGACGCCACCTACCTCAATCTCAATACTGGCAATATTGGAGATTAAAGGTTCGTCATCCTGAACTGTATAAGATATGCTTGCGGTTCCATTGTAATTGGAGGCTGGTGTATAAGTCAACAGGCCTTCGCTATCTACGCTCCATAAACCATTGCTGGTGATACTATTTTGAATTCCGGAAGTAACTGGATCTAAATCTATGGTAGATAAATCTATTGTTTCATAACCTTCGACATCGGTATCATTGGTGATGATATTAAGACTAACCGGCGTATCTTCTTCCGTAGTGGAAGAATCATCATTGGCTACCGGAGCATCATTAACTGCATTGATGGTAACCTGGATCGTTCCGGGCAAAGACTCGACTCCTTCATCATCGCTAACCGTGTAAGTAATAGATACCAATCCGGAAAGGTTCGCGGTTGGAACAAAGGTCACATTTCCTTCGCTATCTGCCGTCCAACTCCCTTGCGCATCTGTTAAACTGGTTTGCACGCCTGATTGACTTTGGTCTAAATCCAGCGTTAATGGATCGATGGTTTCATTGCCATCGGCATCTGTGTCATTGGCTAAAACATCGATGGTAACCTGCGTATCTTCAGCTGTGGTAGCGGCATCATCATTAGCTACGGGTAAATCATTGACGGCACCTACCTCAACATCAATACTGGCAATATTAGAGGTTAAAGGTTCATCATCCTGAACTGTATAAGATATGCTGGCGGTTCCATTGTAATTTGAGGCTGGAGTGTAAGTTAACAGGCCTTCGCTATCTACGCTCCATAATCCATTGCTGGTGATACTATTTTGAATTCCGGAAGTGACCGGATCTAAATCTATGGTGGATAAATCTATTGTTTCACTACCTTCGATATCGGTATCATTGGTAATGATATTGAAACTTACCGGAGTATCTTCTTCTGTAGTGGAAGAATCATCATTGGCTACCGGTGCGTCATTGACGGCATTGATAGTAACCTGGATCGTTCCTGGAAAAGACTCACCTCCTTCGTCATCACTAACCGTGTATGTAATAGATACCAATCCGGAAAGATTCGCGGTTGGAACAAAGGTCACATTTCCTTCACTATCGGCCGTCCAACTCCCTTGTGCATCTGTTAAACTGGTTTGTACACCTGATTGTGACTGGTCTAAATCCAGCGTTAATGGATCGATGGTTTCGTCTCCATCGGAATCGGTATCATTGGCTAAAACATCAATGGTGACCTCAATATCTTCATCTGTGGTAGCGGTATCATCATTAGCTACTGGTAAATCATTGACGGCACCTACCTCAATCTCAATACTGGCAATATTAGAGGTTAAAGGTTCATCATCCTGAATTGTATAAGATATGCTGGCGATTCCATTGTAATTGGAGGCTGGAGTGTAAGTTAACAGGCCTTCGCTATCTACGCTCCATAAACCATTGCTGGTGATACTATTTTGAATTCCGGAAGTGACTGGGTCTAAATCTATGGTGGATAAATCTATTGTTTCATTACCTTCGATATCGGTATCATTGGTGATGATATTAAAACTAACCGGAGTATCTTCTTCTGTAGTGGAAGAATCATCATTGGCTACAGGTGCGTCATTGACGGCATTGATAGTAACCTGGATATTTGCAACATCCGATAAAGTTCCTATGTCATCCTGAATGACATAAGTAGCTGTTGCAATTCCATTGAAATTAGCTAAAGGAGTATAAGTAACTTGTCCGTTTAACAATGATTCCCAATTACCAAAACTATTAGTAATCGAAGTCTGAATACCATCTGTAGTTGGATCTAAATCAATTGAAGTAAGATCCAAACTTCCTCCGGAATCATAATCATTTGATGAAATATCATATGTAACAGGTGTATCCTCATTACTGGAATAGCTATCATCAACTGCAGTTGGCATTACATTTACAATTACTGTAATAGTGGCAACATTGGATATATTACCATCATTATCTTGCACTGTATATGATATTGTCTCCTCTCCTACAAAGCTTGCATTCGGCGTAAAAGCAACTTCACCAGTACCCATATGCAACCAATTACCATTGGTACTGGCATATGCTCCATCAATATCGGCAGGCGTAGAAACATCTAAATCTACTGTAGTTACATTTATTGTTCCATCATCATCTGTATCATTTGCGGTAATACTAAAAGTAATAGGAGTATCTAAACTTGTTATAGCCTGATCGTCTACTGCAGTAGGGCTTTGTGCTATAACACTAAAACCTGTAAGCAGAAAAAACGAGGTTAGAAAAATGATCTTTGCAGATAAAATACATTTCATAGAATACTCGATTATTATTGAAACTTTAAAATTACAGTCATAATGAGTAAAGAGTCAATACTTTTTGATTAATGACGTATATTATCTTATTAAAAATGTAACATTCCGACATTACCATATAAATGCTACAATTTACGCAAGAACAATACCTATTTTAGACTCGAACCATTTAAAAAAAATGGTTATTTATAGGGCAATTTAATTTCTGAAAGGAATTATATGTTCTGAAAGGATCATTTTTTAAAGGGATATTGTAAACCCTTTATACTGAAAAATTCGCTACGAAGAATTGATAATGGTGATATATAAAAAAAGAGCGACCGTCAAATAATATGACGGCCGCTCTCAATCTTTAACCAAACCTAACCCTAAACTATGAGTACTACAAAAGTACGTATATTTTTATAATCACCAAATTTTTTTGGCTTTTTTTATTAATGAAGTACAACTTTACTAAATAGAACAAAAAAAGAACGGCCGTCAAATAAATGACAGCCGCTCTCAATCTTTAACCAAACCTAACCCTAAACTATGAGTACTACAAAAGTACATATATTTTTATAATCACCAAATTTTTTTGCCTTTTTTATCAAAGAAGTACGATATTACTTATTAATTAAACCAACCTATCATATTAATGGTCATAAATAGGATCCCGGCATATTTTATCCATAATATATCAAACATATTTTCAAATATTATACCTTTGAATAAACGATACCAATTTTCAAAAACATGAAACATGCCTGTAAGTTTTAATTCGCATTATTAACCTTAAGCCAAATTATAAATTTACTTGCGCGTTCCATCTGACAAACAAAAAATAAATTTTAAACGAATGAACAACAAGTTACTTCTCTTTTTTATGACACTTATATCCCTCTATAGTTGTCATAATAATCAACAACAATCTATGATTCCAAATAATTTACCAGAACCACCGGATGCTGAAAAAAAAGATTCAGTAATTACATTTCATGAACACTCCAGAGTTGATCCTTACTTTTGGATGCGTTTAACTGATGAGCAGAAAGAGGCCAGCGTTCCTGACAATCAGACACAGAAGGTGCTGGACTACTTAAATGCAGAAAACAGCTATACTGATTCTGTAATGAAAAATACTGTAGATCTGCAGGAAAAACTTTTTGATGAAATCATTGGTAGAATCAAGAAAGATGACGAATCAGTTCCATATTTTTCTAATGGTTATTGGTACTATGTTCGGTACGAAGAAGGAAAAGAATATCCTATTATTTGCCGTAAGAAAGAAACATTAGAAAATGAAGAAAATATTTTGCTTAATGTAAATGAAATGGCAGAAGGTCATGCTTATTACGCAGCTTCAGGATATAGAATTAGTCTGGATAATAAATGGATGGCCTTTGCTGAAGATACTTTAAGTAGAAGAATTTATAGTATTCGTTTTAAAAATCTGGAAACCGGTGAAATTCTGAAAGATGAAATTCCGAACTGTAATCCGGGAGGCGCATGGGCTAATGATAACCAGACATTTTTCTATACCACAAAAAATAAAGTCTCTTTATTGAGTGAAAAGATTTGGCGCCATAAATTGAAGACTCCAATTGAAAAAGATGTATTGGTTTATCACGAAAAAGACCCGTCATTTTATATTGGAGTAGGAAAATCAAAATCGGATGAGTTTATTATTATCTCAGAAAGTAGTACCCTTGTGAGCGATTATCATATTCTAAATGCCAATAATCCTACAGGAAAATTCAAACAGTTTACTCCAAGAGGCACAGAGCACGAGTATTCTATTTATCATTACGAAGATAAATTCTATATCTTAACCAATAATGAAGCTCAAAACTTCCGTTTAATGGAAACACCGGAAGACGCAACTGAAATGAGCAATTGGAAGGAAGTGATTCCACACAGGGATGATGTTTTATTAACAGATATTGAAATATTTAAAAACTATCTGGTAATCAATGAGCGTAAGAATGCTTTAAATCACATCTGTATCATCAATCAATCTACCAAAGAAAAACATTATCTCGATTTTGGCGAAGAGGTGTATGTTGCAGAAACAACTACCAATCCTGAATTTGATACAGAATTATTGCGCTTTGGTTATAGTTCATTAACTACCCCCTATTCAACTATTGATTATAATATGAATACACGGGAGAAGGAAATTAAGAAAGTAACAGAAGTAGTTGGTGGTCATAATCCCGAAGAATATAAAGCCGAAAGACAATGGGCTATTGCCAGAGATGGTACTAAGGTTCCTATTTCTATCGTTTATAAAAAAGGTACTAAGCTCAATGGTTCTGCACCATTATTACTTTACGCTTATGGTTCTTACGGACATACTATTGACCCAGGTTTTACATCTACCCGTCTTAGTTTGCTCGATCGTGGTTTTATTTACGCCATTGCCCATATCAGAGGTGGACAATCTATGGGTCGTCAGTGGTATGATGATGGTAAAATGCTCCATAAAATAAATACATTTACCGACTATATTGATTGCAGCAAATTTTTAATTGAAAACCAATACACAAATGCCAATCATTTGTATGCCATGGGTGGTAGTGCCGGAGGTCTGCTAATGGGTGCCATTGTAAATATGGAACCTGAACTGTACAATGGTGTCATTGCTGCCGTTCCTTTTGTGGATGTGATTTCAACGATGCTGGATGAAACCATTCCTTTAACTACAAACGAATTTGATGAGTGGGGTAATCCTAAAATCAAAGAATATTACGACTATATGCTGCAATACTCTCCTTACGATAATGTTAAAAAACAAGTATACCCCAATTTGCTAATCACAACGGGTTTATTCGATTCACAAGTTCAATATTGGGAACCGGCCAAATGGATTGCCAAATTAAGAGATTACAAAACAGATGATAACATTTTAATGATGCATACCAATATGGAAGCGGGACACGGTGGAGCATCCGGTCGTTTTAAACGTTATAAGGAAACCGCACTCATGTATAGCTTTATGTTTATGCTAGAAGGAATTCAAGAATAAAGCTCCTCATTTTTAAATATAAACCCGCTATCTAAAAGGGATCACACTCCTTGTTAGACTGCGGGTTTCTTTTTTACTTCAACCTATTTATACCAAATCACGACCAATTTTAATCGGTAATATTTATCCAATTATCTACAAACATACCTGTCTGGTATATTCAAATTTTCCTTTCCCTTATTAAGCATTAATCTTGCATCATGTAAATTATCTTTTCATGATGAGAAACTGGAAAAATCTTATAATTACTTTGTGGATAGCATCTGTATCAATGCTATGTTTCCATAGTTGCCAAAAGGATTCTATTGATATCTCAGTATCAAACGATCAAACAGAAACATTAAGTACCAACGATGTTGTTGAAGGCATCGTCAGACTAAAACTGGGAGAAGATCAGGAAAGTCAACTTTCCATTTCGCTTAAATCAGGAAAACTGACCTCTAATATTGCAGAATTGGATTCCATATTAAATACCATCGGAGCTACTGCATTTAAAAGGACCTTTCCCTATTCCGGTAAATATGAAGCCCGTTCGCAAGAAAAAGGATTACACCTTTGGTACGATATAAAATATGATACTACAGTTGTTTCTATTCAGAATGTAATTGAGCAATTTGAATCACTAAATGGAATTCAAATAACCGAGCCTATAAAGGTGATTCGAAATGAACTGTATGATTTGGTAAAATTTGATCCACAGCAAAGAAAAACACAATTAAAAAGTGCGCTTAGTACAGATTATCCTTTTAATGATCCCGGATTATCATATCAATGGCACTACGACAATGACGGTTCTGTAACTGATTCTAAAACAGGTGCTGATATTAATTTATTTAACGCATGGAATATTCAAACGGGTAATCAGGACGTGATTGTAGCTATTATTGACGGAGGTATAAGCGTAAACCACGAAGATCTGCAAGATAATATTTGGATAAAAACAGCCGAGAGTAGCGGCAGCTCCAATTCTGACGATGATAACAACGGCTATATCGATGATGTTTATGGATATAACTTTGTATCAAACACAGGTTCTATTTCTGAAGAAGATCACGGAACTCATGTAGCCGGAACCATTTCTGCAGTGAATGATAATGACACAGGTGTTTGTGGGATTGCCGGTGGAGATTCTTCTAATCCGGGAGTACGCCTAATGTCGTGCCAGGTATTTGAGACTGATATGATGGGCAATGAGAAAAGCGCCGAAAACTTTGCAGAAGCGATTAAGTACGCCGCCGACAATGGTGCTGTGATTTGTCAAAACAGCTGGGGTTACGAAGATGCCAGCTCTCTGCCTCAATCTATGAAAGAAGCGATTGACTACTTTATAGAATATGCCGGTATTGATGAATACGGTATTCAAACCGGACCAATGAAAGGAGGTATCGTCATTTTTGCTTCGGGTAACGAAAGCGTTTCAACAAATGCATACCCTGCCATGTACAGTCCTGTTGTTTCAGTTGCTGCTATGGGTGCTGATTACACTGCTGCTTCTTATACCAATTATGGAAGTTGGGTTAACATAACAGCACCGGGAGGTGATGATACAGATGATATAGCCTATGATAACTGGGTTGTCAGTACCATCACCAATAACGAATATGCCTATATGATTGGAACTTCTATGGCTTGCCCTCATGTTTCAGGAGTAGCTGCTTTAATCGTTTCGGAATATGGAGATACGGGATTTACTCCCGACATGCTTAAAGAAAAACTATATCAGGGCGCCATATCTCTGGATAGCTACAATACTAACTACAGTGGAATGTTAGGTGTTGGTTTAATCAATGCAGCGGCAAGCTTAAAAAATGCGGCCACCAATATTGCCCCCGAAGCGGTTACAGATTTGCTTATAGAAGGAAGCTCAAACCAAATAAATCTGAGCTGGACTATTCCGGAAGATAAGGACGATACCAAGCCTTCTGGATATACCGTTTATTACAGTACCAACTCCTTTTCTATTGAAGATGTTGATACTGGCAATAGTGGCATTTCTTCTATCAAAATTGCCGGAGGCATTGAAAATGTAGGAGAAACAAGCTCTTATATTTTGGATGATTTACAATATTCTTCTACTTATTATTTAAGAATAGCAGCATATGATGTGATAGGCTCCTACTCCACTATTTCTGAAGAATTACAGGCTAATACAGAGGAAAACCAAGTTCCGCTTATTGAAGTTGAAAACAATCAATTTGAACTAAAAGCACATGAAACTATCGATGTTTCTGTTACGATTTCTGATCCTGACAACGATGCTTTAACGTGGACTTTTACCGATGAATCGGAAAATTGTTCAGCTACTGAAACCGATGGTATTTTAACCATTACCATAAATGCCCTTTATGCTGATGCTGGAGATTATCAAGCAGTGTTGCTTGTTGAAGATGAATATGGTGCATCATCGGAATGGACATTGTATTATTCTGTGCTGGAAAACCATGTTCCTTTTGTAAGTACAGAGATCGATCACATCTATATTGGTGATCCTGAAAAAAATTATCAGCTGAATTTAAAGGACTACTTTGAGGATGAAGACGGTGAAGTGTTGCAGTATGAATTAAGCATTGACGGCACCAGCGTTGATGTAGATATTTCTGACCAAACATTAACTATATCACCACAATCCAATGGTTTATCTAACATTAGCATTACAGCATATGATGCACGAAGAACATCAACTTCCGCCTCTTTTAATGTAATGGTACGTGATGATGAACAGGCGCTTGACATCTACCCTAATCCGGTTTCCGATATGGTTTATTTTAGAATGGGTGATAATGTAGATGGATTATTGTCGGTGCAGATTGTAAATAGCCTCGGTGTTGTAAAAGTGAATACAGAAACTGATATCTCAACCTTTTCTCCCGCAGCTCTCAATTTAAGCCATTTATCAAGTGGAGAATATCTGGTGAAATTAAAATACAAGGATCAATCATTCGAAAGAAACATTGTTAAGTTATGATAAAAAAAATATTGCTGGCAGTTGTGGCCATTAGTCTAGGTACTTCACTGTTTTCACAGGCAGGTTCGTTTGTAAATATTCCTACCGATGCCAAAACCATAGGAATGGGAAGCACTTACATTGCTCTGGAAAATACCAGCTCGATTTTCGGAAACCTGGCATCCAATGCCCTATCCGATCAGCGACTAGGAGTAAGTGTGAATTACCGCCCTTGGCTGAATAATATTTCCAGCGATTACAACCTGAGTAGCATGACTGCTTATGTGGGCTTACACCCAAAAAGCAGCTTTGCCTTTGGGTTTAAAAAGTACAGCATGCCTGGATATAGTATTACTGATAACGCTGGAAATACAAGCGGAAACTACAATCCATCCGAAAGTAGCTGGAGTGTAGGATATGCCTATAAAGTCAACCTGCATTCGGCAGTTTCTTTATCCTTGCAGTTTTTGCAATCCGACTTGGGATCCGGTAATACGGCCAACACTGTTTTATTAGACATTGGCTATAAAAGCAAATACAAAGATTTATCCTATGGAATCGTGGCCAAAAACATCGGTCCCGAAATAAAATTTCCGCAAACATCCACAGCATTGCCTTTAACAATAGGCGCTGGTATATACTATTCGTTTCATAAAATTAATCAGCACCAGTTATTGGCAGCTGTGGATGTTTCTTATTTGGCTATTAACGATTATAATGGCACCAATGCTGGTGTTGGATTGGAATATCTTTATAGAAACACACTGGCATTACGAAGTGGTTACAATTTGATAAACGAAGAGCTGGGCATTAGCTCTTTTTCGTTGGGAGCCGGTGTAAAAATAAAAGGAGTATACCTGGATGTAAGCTGGCTATTGGGTGATCATGCCCTGAAAAATAATTTCAGCTTTAGCTGTGCCTTTGGATTGTATAAGTAAGGATCATTTCTGAAAAAACTAAAATGCATTTTCTAAGCAAACTCTCCATCACTCTTCCCTTTTGCCCTGAAGCAAAAGGCAAGTAACCCACTAAAAGTGCAGGAATAAGGGTTATAAAAGTATTAATTACGCTCTGCCAAAGCTAGCTCACGCATTTTATTCAGCCATTTCTGACGATAACTATCACTTGAGTTTTTGATCGGACCTATATACGTCACCTTTACGGGACTAACTCCACAATACTGCAAAACGCCTTTTTTCATTTGCTGAACCAACGGCCGTTTCATATATAGGTAATTGTACCATCCCGGGCTATCTCCGGTTATCACTATTCGTGCCGATTTTCCTTTTAGTAATTTCCTGGGTAAAGGCTTGCCTTCTATGGGTTGATAAGTAATTCCGGGTAAAAAAGTACGGTCGATAAAACCTTTCATTTGCGCTGGAATACCTGACCACCACATAGGCATGAACCACACCAGGTGATCCGCTTTTTTTATCTTTTCGATGGCCTCCAATAAATCAGGTTCCAGATTCATTCGCTTGCGATACCCAAACGCCAGCGAAGGATTAAATTCTAAATCCCTAATATGAATTATTTCTGCTTTGTTTGCTTCATCTCTCAGTGCCGAATAATAGGCATCGGCTAAAGCCTGATTATAACTCTGTGCGTCTGGATGTCCGTTAATAATTAAAATGTTCTTCATGTGTTTTAGTTTTACTCTTTATTGCACATGGAACTCGCCTAAGTATATTTATTGACTTACGTCGATCGTAGATTCTTGTGAGTGAGAATAACTTCATGATGGCTCATTTCATGGCAAATGGTTTTATTACAAATAAAGCAAGCCATCACCATTTTTTACAGGACATTTGTCTAAAAAACAATTTGTTTACGAATACGGCTTAAATGGCGCTGGCTTACTCCCAAATAAGAAGCCAGGTACTGCAAGGGCACCAGGTGGATATACTCCGGATTGTTTTTAAGCATTTCTTTATATCGCGTTAAGGCGCTTTCCTTTTGCAACTGAAAAACTCTTTTTTCCATATTCACATATTGCATCTCGGCAATCATCTTTAAATACCGCAACCAATTGATATCCTCGTTGGCTATTTGCTCAATATAATCGCGACTAAAAACCAGGAGTTTTACATCAGTAATGGCTTCAATATTTTCCACGGTGGCCTGCTGGGTAATATACGATGAGTACCCGGTAGCCCAATCGCCCGGAAAAGTAAAACAATAAGTCACTTCCTCCTCTTCGGATGAATAATAAAAAGAACGCAACAAACCCGATTCTATAAAAGCAACTTTAGCCACTATCTCCCCTTCGCGAATAAAGGATTGCCCCTTGGATAAATTCATTTCCCTTCCATGAGCTATAAAATCATTGATTTGTTCTTCTGTAAACAAGCTGGTAGAAGCAAGCATTTCTTTCATTGGAAAGCAATTAATTGATAATCATAGATGATTTAAAACTACAATTAATATTTAAATAGTGAATCAGAGAGGTAAATAAAAGAATCAGTCAGGTTTAATTTATAATCATACCATTATTTTAAAGATCATAGATAGTGTTATCTAAATCATAGATGTATTTTTCATTTTATTTTAAGTATGATCATTATTTTTCTTTGATTGACTAAATAATTATTTCAATGATTCATCATTATATATATCTGATTTTTATTTATTTAATTATGATTTCTATTTTTTATTACTTATCTTAATTAAAGATAGAATGATGTAGAAAAAAGATAGTGTACAAGCAAAATTGAACCAACTCAAGCATCATTTATATTCCTTTTTTATTTCATCTTTATTATCATCACTAAACCTAATAAGCATGAACACACAAAGACTAAGTATTACAAAAATTCTGTATCTAAGCGATATTTGTATTAGAAATTCTATCGCATCTACTACTATTTATGAGGCGGTTTCGCAATTAGGATACGATAAACAAGAACTGGAAACCGGACGTGCCATGCACAATGAACTGACTCATTTGGTTGAGCATTTCGATAGATCCCACAGCGATTTGAAGCAAGCCTATTATAACAGAATTCAAGCGCAAAAACAGGTTGCTACGCTATACAAAAGGCATTTAAGTATTGCCCGAATTGCCTTTAGAGAGGATAGTGCAGCTACCATCGCCTTAGATTTAAAAGGTATAAGAGCCACCCAGTTAAGTAGGTGGATAAACCAATGTCGGAGTTTTTATACTTTTTTGCAGAACAATGAAAACTGGCTAAAACAGCTGGAACGATATAATATTAAAACCGCCGACCTACAAAACAGCCTTGAATTGGTGAATAAAGTAGAAAAACTGGAAGAAAAGGTTCGATACAACAGGGGAATTTCTAAGGATTCAACCTATAAACGAAATCAAAAGGCACAGGAATTAGGTCAGTGGGTAAACGATTACCTGAGCATTGCCCGAATAGCCCTAAGCGAATCGCCACAAATGCTCGAAGCATTAGGTGTGGTTGTAAAAAATTAGATGTCTAAAGAGGTATTCTGATATTTGCCTTTGTTTATGTGCAACTCCGCAGGAGTTGTTGGGCAGGGGCTTATAATTTATTTTCTATACATATTCAACTTCTCTGAAGTTGATAACATATCCCCAGCGGAGTTAAATATTACTTAATTGTTTTGATTAACCGGACTGTATTGAATTAGAATATAAATTGAACCTTTCAGCTTATTCATCTCTTATAATGAAAAAAAGCATGCAAACTTTCGTTTTTACACCTTCCATTAATCTGAGCAACAGTATTGAGTTTTATCAAAAGCTCAAGTATACCAAGGTCTCTGATCAACCCGTTTTATTTACAGATGGTCGCTTATTCGTTGAAATAAGTGACGATAAATTTAGTCGACCCGGTATTAAAATAAGAAAGGAAAGCTGGCAGGACGAAATACTGGATTTAAAAGAGGATTACGAGGTATTTGAAATCCCCAATGGCTATTTGTTAAGGGATAACAATAACATATGGACTTATCTGATTGAAAGTAAAGATGTAGATTTACCTGTTTTAGAAAACCAACAACCAGGGCATTGCGGCACTTTTATGGGCATCAGCGTTGAAACAACTTCTTTTGAAACTTCGATAGATTATTGGCAGAGACTGGGTTTTGTAAAAGTAAGTGGAGAAATAGATCAAGGTTGGATTGTATTGGCTAATGCCGATGGTTTTGCCATTAGCTTTATGCTTCCTTTATCGAGTCCGCACTCATTTACCAATCCTTCCATGACTTTTTTTAATAGCGGTAAGAACGAAGAAAACATACAGAAGATTAGAGAGGCTGGCATAGCCATCAAAGAAGAAATAACTGCTTTTAGCTCAGAAGGAATAGTTGATAATATCATTATTCAGGATCCCGGAGGTTATGGGATGTTTGTTTTTAATGATTAAGAAATGACAATAAAAAAAGCCGCTTTTTAAGCGGCTTTCCTATCATATATCCTTAGAAAGGTAAATCTTCATTATCTCCAGCAGGTGGTACTTCAGCTTCGGTAAACGGAGGTGGTGTACCCGGATCAGCAGATGCTTGAACTTTCTCTAATCTCCAGGCTTCCAGGTTTGAAAAATAATTTACTTTACCATCCTTTTCCCATTTACGCCCACGAATATTGAAAGAAACTTTAACGGGCTCTCCCAAATTAAATGGATCTAGTTGGGCACAACGATCTTGTGTTAACTGAAACTTGATATAATCGTTCCAATCAGAGTTTCGCTCGTTGATTACTTCTACTACAAATTCTCTCTTTTTAAAAGATGCGCTAATCGATTGCTCGTCATCTTTTACTATTAGGTTTCCTGTTAATTCAAAATTCATCTATCCTGCTTGTAAATTGTTATTCTTCAATAATTTTAATTGTCTCAATTCCATCTCCTGCCTGAATATCGTCTACGATATCTAAACCTTCGTATACAATTCCAAAGCAAGTATGGTTACCATCCAGGTGAGCAGTATTTGTACGGCTATGACAAATAAAAAACTGAGAACCACCTGTATTTCTTCCGGCATGCGCCATAGAAAGTACACCTCTTTCGTGATATTGCTTATCAGCATCTGTTTCGCAATCGATGCTATATCCAGGACCACCCGTTCCCACTCTTGGGTTACTCATATCCTTAGAATGAGGGCATCCTCCTTGAATTACAAAATCAGGGATTACACGGTGAAAAGCCAGGCCATCGTAAAAACCTTCTTTGGCTAGTTTAACAAAGTTTTCAACGGTTTTAGGTGTTTCTTTATCGTATAGTTCCACCTTCATTACCCCTTTAACGGTGTGTATTTCTGCTTTAATCATTTCTCTTTACTTTAATTTTCAGAACAGCAAAGGTACAATATAAAGTCTCTAAATCAAATTTGATTTTTGGTGAATGCCACACATTTTTAGATCAAAAATAATTGACTTTGGCTTATGATAAACATACCTATAGCCATAAAAAAAGGGCACCGTATCCGGCACCCTTTCTCTGATAATATATCTATATCGAAATTACTTCTTAGTTACGATATCTAATAATTCAACCTCGAATACTAAAGTTTGCATTGGACCGATTTTACCGCCACCGCCACCGCGCATTCCATAAGCTAAATCACCTGGGATATACAATTTGTACTTAGAACCCACAGACATTAACTGTAAAGCTTCAGTCCAACCTTTAATAACCTGAGTTACTCCAAAAGTAGCAGGTGTACCTTTATCAACAGAGCTATCAAACACAGTTCCGTCTAATAAAGTACCATGATAATGAACTTCAACTCTATCAGCAACAGTTGGCTTAGCACCTTTACCTTTTTTAATTACTTCGTATTGTAAACCGCTTTCAGTAGTTACAACACCATCTTTTTTACCATTAGCAGCTAAAAACTCCTCACCTGCTTTTTTGTTTTCAAAAGCTGGCATTCCTGGTTTCATATTCTTACGCTCTTGTGCAGCCTGATAAGC
Organism: uncultured Saccharicrinis sp.; assembly: GCA_963677245.1. Lineage (GTDB taxonomy): Bacteria > Bacteroidota > Bacteroidia > Bacteroidales > Marinilabiliaceae > Saccharicrinis. Next base: position 5,091,709 of record OY781921.1, on the reverse strand, counting down.
AGTTTGAAGGTAAGTGTTAGCCGATTGCTGAGTAAAAGTAGCTTCTTTGTCATCAACTAAAGTATTGATGAATCCCACTTTCATAATATCGAAGTTAATGCTATCAAAACTCTGGCTTAAACCATTTTTCATTTGATCATTAAATTCAGCATTCACATATGCAGCAGCCAAAGCTTTTGTATCAATAGAATCGAAAGGTCCTTTAAATTGCTGTGACATACCTGCCGCATTTAAGTAACCTAAAGCATAACTAATACTATCTGTTTCGTTCTTCAATTCTACTTTCTGAACGGATGGAGTCTGAGTACAAGAAACAGCCATAATAGCTACTGTACCTAGTCCTAAAATTAGATTTTTAATTTGCATTTTTTTATAGTGATTGATTAAACAATATCTAACAATTCAACTTCGAAGATAAGCGTTGTGTGAGGACCGATTTGCTGTCCGGCACCTTGCTCACCATACGCTAATTCTGAAGGCACGTAAAGTTTCCATTTAGAACCAACAGGCATTAACTGAAGAGCTTCAACCCATCCGGCAATAACACCATTTACTGGGAAAGTAGCAGGCTCGCCTCTTTGTACAGAACTATCGAAAACAGTTCCGTCGATTAAAGTACCATGGTAGTGACATTTTACATTGTCAGTAGCAGCAGGCTTGCTTCCGCTTCCTTCAGCGATTACTTCGTACTGCAATCCGCTTTCCAAAGAAACAACACCTTCTTTTTTTGCATTTTCAGCTAAAAACTCTTTTCCTGCTTTTATATTAGCCTCAAATTGTTTGCTTTGTAATTCTGAGAAAAACTGGTTAATAATCTGGTTGGCTTCTTCTGTTGTAACTTCCAACTCTGCTCCTTCTAAAAAGTGCTTTACACCTCTTGAAAATGCATCCTGATCTAACTCTGCAACACCTGATTTTTGAAGATTACCAGCGATGCTTAACCCTAAAGAATAACTTAATTTTTCCATTTATTTATTGTCGAGATTTATAACGACGGCGAATATAGGCTTTTAGATGATGGAAACCAAACCACATATTTTACTTTAACTCGGCTTTAACTATTGTCAGTTTTCAGTTAGAAGTTAGCAGTAAACAGTTAACTCTTAGCAGTGGCAATGTAGACCGAGGACTGTAGACTGAGGAAGCAGTAAGCATGATAACAGAGGTTAATGAACACACCAATGACCAATAGCCAATGACTACATTTCTATTTTTGTTGCTTTAAGCATTTCTCTTTTTCCTGGAGGTCCGGGTAAGCGTTCTACTTTAAATCCGACTTCCTGCATCGTTCTGCGCACTACTCCTTTGGCACAATAAGTGGTTAATACTCCTCCTGGAAGTAAAGCTTCGAAGCACTTTTTAAATATTTCCTTACTCCATAAGTTGGGTTGTACATCAGGGGCAAAAGCATCAAAATAAATCAGGTTATATTTTTGTTCCAATACTACTTCCTTAAAATCGCATTGTTGTTTTTTTAATGAAAAGTTAATATCTATTTGCACTTCTTTTTCCCAATCAGAAGCATGTAAGTCCTGAAATAGCTTTTGATACTTTCCTTCGAATAAATGCTGATAATTTAACTGAAGTGCCAACTCTTCTTTTACCGGATATTTTTCCAGCGAATGATAAAAGATGTTCTTATCACCTTTTTCAATGGCCGTTAAAAATGCATTTAAACCTGTTCCAAAACCAAATTCCAGAATATTTACATCACCCGTAAACTGATTTAAACCGGCATTCATAAAAACATGCATTGCTTCGTTATAAGCTCCGTTTACTGAATGATAATGTTCATCCAGTTCTTTAACAAATAAGGTATGTGATCCATCATCGGATACTTTTAACTCCACTTTATCTTCAATACTCATATTGTATAATTATTACGATGCAAAGTTAAAATATTACTTTTACATCTTAGAATATGGCAGAGGAAGAGGACATCAAAAAACAAGGAGAGGAAAGTGTAAGAAAAATCATTCATATGGATATGGATGCTTTTTTTGCCTCGGTGGAACAACGGGATTTTCCTGAATTAAAGGGGAAAGCTGTTGTGGTTGGCAGTCCTTCGCAAAGAGGCGTGATAGCTGCAGCCAGCTATGAAGCGCGCAAGTTCGGTGTACGTTCTGCTATGCCTTCTCAAACAGCCTTAAAAAGATGCCCTCATTTAATTTTTCAGCCTCATCGCTTCGAGGTATATAAAGCTGTTTCTGCGCAGATTATGGATATTTTCCATGAGTACACCGATTTGGTAGAGCCTTTAAGCATTGACGAGGCATTTTTAGATGTTACTACCAATAAAAAGAATCACAAATCAGCTACCATTATAGCCAGAGAAATTAAACAACAAATATTGGAGAAAACCGGATTAACTGCTTCTGCCGGAATTAGTGTAAATAAGTTTTTAGCTAAAATTGCTTCTGATCAGGATAAACCCAATGGATTATTTGTGATTAAGCCCAAAGAAGTTCTCCCTTTTATTGAAAAGTTGCCGATTAAAGATTTTTATGGGGTTGGTAAAAAAACAGCCGAGCGCATGAACCAGTTGGGTATTCACACCGGAAAAGATTTGCAAATGTGGAGCCTGAATGGATTAGTAAAGCATTTTGGAAAGGCAGGTTATTTCTTTTACAATATTTCCAGAGGCATTGACGATAGACCTGTTTCTCCTCATCGTGTGCGTAAGTCTGTTGGTATTGAAAATACTTTTTCAGAAGATATTATTACAGAAGAGGCAATTAAACGTGAATTAAATCAGCTGATTGAAGGCTTGTGGAAAAGAATGCAGCGAACCCATAAATATGGGCGAACCTTAACCTTTAAAATTAAGTTCAGCGACTTTAAAGTGCATACACACAGTAAAACTTATCTACATAAAATTCAATCAAAACAATTACTGGCAGAAACAGCTGAACTACTGATAAAGGAAGTTTCTTTTAATAAGAAAGTACGATTAATGGGTTTAAGTATTTCTAATCTCGAGGATTTAGATACGAAAGAAGATGCGGTTCAACTCACCATTCAGTTTGATTAAAAAAACAAACCCTTCAACAGTTATACTGCGAAGGGCTTTTCTTTATTTTACTGCTTCTAGTTTCTCAAGCAATTCCATCGTCTTCTTTAACAAATCTTCTCGCAATTTCTTGTAATAAGATTTCACCAATTTTTTATTATCCTTTCCGTCCGGATGATTGGCTCTGGCAATAAATTCGTTGCGCATTTCTATAGCTTCCGATAGTACAGGTACCATATTTTCTTCTTTAATTTCTTCCATCAAGGATAATTTCATATAACCTTGTGTTACAATTTCCGAAGCTAAATAATTAATGTCTTTTTTAAGATCTCTAAGATTTGCCATGGTATTTACTTATAAAATTTAAGGCTGCAATATACAACTATCTGCGTTTTATCACTAATGATATTTGGCTGCTTTTTTTACCCAATTTCTATCGGTTGAATTTAATTTCAGTTAACAAAAGATAGCAGATGGAGTAATAAGTAATTGAAATTTGCACGTATATAAAAATATAAATACATCTTTTTTTTATCTACCAATATATTGTGTTTATAAAATATTCTTTTGGCTTAACCTTTTAATTGAATATCCAACCTTATAATTCATTACTTTCAGTTTTTAGCAGTATATAAAGACTTTAATTGGAAGGCAACACAACATGAATACATGATTGCATCATGTGATATTGTTAAATGAAACAAGCATTTAAAATTTTAATGTAAGTTCCTTCATATACAATTAAGAGTATTACTTATTGTGAGATGAAAAACAGAAATTGATGAAGAAAATATACTATTTATCTACGTGCTCTACCTGCAGGAGAATTATGAAAGAAGTTGAACCCAGCGATGAATTCGTTTATCAGGATTTAAAAACCGAACCCATAACACCGGAACAACTGGATGAGATATACGCCTATACCAAAAGCTACAAAAATATTTTTAATAAACAGGCTCGTAAATACCGTGAGCTTAGCCTGCATTTAAAAGAACTGGGCGAAGATGAAATGCGTCAGCTTATTTTAGAGGAATACACCTTTTTAAAACGTCCGGTTTTTATAGTGGAAGACCGCATATTTATAGGCAATAATCGTAAAGTAGTTAGTGAGCTGAGTTCATTTATGCAATTTCAGAAAAAAGCATCCATTCAACATTAACTATCCAGCCAATCTTTAAAAACCGAAGCTTTTGCCCTACTGATCACAAACTTTTGATCTAACTGTGGCAAAAGTTTGACGATGAGTTTTCCTCCAAAATAGTTTTCGAGCGAATGAATAGCATTTAGGTTGACAATGGCTTGTCGGTTGGCTCTGATAAAAAACTTAGGATCCAATTCTTCTTCCAGTTTATCCAAAGTAAAATTAACGATGTGCTCTTTGCCGTCGAAACTTACAGCATAGGTCATTTTACTTTCAAAGTAAATATAAGCTACATCTTCAAGCGGAAGCGTAAAATAAGATTCTCGTTTTGAAATTAAAAAGCGTTTTCGGTAATTAACTTGTCCATCCTTGATGCCTTTTAGTAATTCGGCATAATCAATTTCAGGCTTAGACTCACTTTCTAAAAGCTGCAAAACATTTTCCAACTTTTGAATGGCCGATACTAAAGCTGATTCCTTCACCGGTTTTAGTATATAATCAATACTATTAAGCTTAAATGCTTTTAATGCGTATTTATCATATGCGGTGGTAAATATAATTCCACTTTCAACTTTTACTTTATCAAAAATAGAAAAACACAGCCCGTCGGCTAATTGAATATCCAGAAAGATTAAATTGGGATGCTCATTATTTTGAAGGTAGTTAACCGTTTCTTCAACACTATCAAACGTTCCGTCCAAAGACCAATCCGGGCGTATATCGCCTATCATACTTTCTAACATTTGTGCACTATGCACTTCATCTTCCACTATAATATAATGATATGCCATAATCCTGTTTTTTAGTTAATCAATCAAAGGAATCTCAACCTTATACATCTGTTCGTCTTCTATAATATGATAAGCTTCATCAGTTAAAATTTTCAAACGTTTACCCAAGTTTGATAAACCTGTTTTTGTGGAATAGGTGGACTCCTTAATTTGTTTATTATTCTGCACAAAAAGCTTTCCATTCGAAACGCCGATCTTTATTGAAAGCGGCTTACTTTTAGAAGTAATATTGTGTTTAATGGCATTCTCAACCAACACTTGTAGGCTTAAATGTGGCAAACGTTTATCCAAATATTCTTCACTTATATCAACCGATACTTGCAATCCTTCTCCAATTCGAGCTTTGTGAAGGTTGGTATATGCCTCCAAAAACTTTAATTCATCTCTAACCGAGATTGCTACTCTTCCCTCTTCTATTAAAAGATAACGATAAACATCGGTAAAACTTTCGGCAAAGTTTATCGCTTTTTCTTTATCCGTACGAATAATTGCAATTAGTGTACTCAGGTTATTGAATAAAAAATGAGGGTTCAACTGATCCTGCAATGCTTTATAATCTCCAAGAATTTTATCTTGCTTAAGCTTTTCGTTTTCTACCATAAAAAACTCCAGGCTTTTATAGTGATTTCGGGCAATAATCAGAATGACATATATAATCATGTATAAAAAGCCAAATGCAAAAGCCAGATTGTATTTCTCGGGATCAACTATAATTTCTTTTACAAAATATGGTTCTACATGAGGAACTAACCAATTCATAAATAACATAAAAACCGTAGCAAAAACAACTAAAAATGTCGTTCTATACCTTAGTTTCTCATGCCAGGGAAAACGTTTTGATATCAGTCGATTAAACAACAATGTTACCTCTGAAAAAACAAAGAAAATTACAATTGCAAATAATAAGCTTCGATAATTTAAATCGGCAGTTTGTAAGATGAGTTTATAAACAATAAAATGATAAGAAAACGCCATTAGAAGGATAAAAACAATACGTTTTTTAAACTGCACAAAGTCCTCATCTTTTTTATGCAATTTGCGCCAGTGTTTACACTTATCATCAATGTTTCTCAACTTCCTCATAACCTCACAAACATAAATATAAAAAGATTACCTGCTATAACTTATCCTATAAAAAGACTACTTTAATTATACTATATAAAACCCATTAAGCACAGCAGGTAATCATATTTTTTACTAAAACCCGGCCTCATCCAACTTTGCAAACAAAACCGGGTTCATACACATAACTATAAACTTATAATGAACCTATTACCTTTTTATACTTTGTTTTTAACACTTCAAAATTGGCCAATAGTTCAATTTCCTTAGCATAAGCATTTTGCCAGGTAGCCTGCGCATTTAGCAAGTCAGTAGTCGTATTTAATCCTACTTCGTAACTGGCTTGTGTTTCTTCGAGACTTTCCTGTGCTTCCTGCTTATTTTTTTGTGCCCAGATAATTGACTCATAACCTTCTTGTAATTGAATCAATACTTGCTGTACTTCTAACTGAACGAGCTCCTGTGTTTCGCTAAAATTTAATTCTGCCTGCGATAATTGAGCCTGTGCTGCCGACTTTTTATGCTTCTTTTCGTTCCAATGAAAAATAGGTACAGTAAGAGACGCTGCTACTGTTAAATTTCCCTGATCAACCAAATCTTTAATTTTATAATGCTGATACCCTACCTGTGCTCCCAGCTGTGGCAAAAAGTCTGCATTTACCATCTTCTTTTGGTAGGCTGAAACCTGCGCTTGTCCGTCCAATATTTTTAGTTCCTGACGATCGGCCAGGGCTTTATCCATACTAGTAGATACATCTGGCAAAGCAGGATTTTCATTTACCTGCTCGGTCATTTCTATTTCAGTCTGCAATGGCAATCCTATAATCTGACACAGGTTCATTTGCATAATGCGATAGCCATTTCTAGCTTTTAAGAGGTTTAGTTCTGCATCATTCTTTTGAACCGTTACCTTTAGTTTTTCACTTTTCGGAACAAGGCTTAACTCGTACATATCGTTTAATTGCTCCTCTAAACTATCCAACATTTGAACATACTTTTCGGCCAGCTTTACCTTTTCGTTCATAGCAGCCAAATTCCAGTATGCTTGATCTGTTTTTAGAATCACCTCTGCTTCTTTCAACTGAAAAGCCTGCTCACTAATCTGAACACCTGTTTCAGCCATTTTATTGGCCAGACGTATTTTTCCTCCTGCATAAATAGGCTGTGTTAGATTTACTCCTCCGTTTAAAACTGATAGCTGTTCTGTTTCAATCAACATTCCAGGAATCATAGCATCACTTAACTCCCCTGAATTAGATGCAGATGGTAAGGTAATACTTGGTGTTACATTATTATCCATGGTTGGAAAATACATAGCTGAACCACTAGCCTCTATACTTGGTAAATAATTGGTAAAAGCTTCCTTCTTTTTGGATTCAGCTTCAATTTTTTGCAATGCAGAGACCTTCAATGTTTTATTAAACTCCAAAGCCAAATCTCTGGTCTCTTGCAGATTCAACGCTTTTTTCTGGGCCTGAACGGGCAACATAGTCATTACCCATCCCAAGCATAATATTAAAATTGTTTTGTACATTCTTTTAAGCTTAATCGTGTAAAACTTTCGTATCTACTTTATAAAGGATAGCATACATTACCGGCACCACCAACAAAGTAACTACTGAACCTACTAATAACCCGAACATTACTGCTACAGCCATACCTTTAAACATGACATCAAATAACAATGGAATCATACCTAAAATAGTTGTTAATGAGGCCATCATTACCGGACGCATTCTAGAAATAGCTGAATTAATAATCGCATTTAAAGGATCTATGCCACGCCTGATTTCATCGTTAATTTCATCGAGAAGCACAATCGCATTTTTAATCATCATACCAATTAAACCGAGCGTACCTATAATTCCAATAAAACCAAAGGTAGCCTGCATGATGTGATGTCCAATAGCCACTCCCATTAACGCCATTGGTACAACTCCCATCACTATTAGTGGTTGTTTCAGGTTATTGAACAGCAAAATAACGATCAACAACATAATACCCAATGCTAACGGTAAAAGAGCAAAAAGATTCTGATTAGCTTCTTTGCTGTTTTTATGATCACCTAACCATTCCAGTTCATATCCATGAGGAAGCTCAATAGCCTCAATATCTTCATGAATAGCTGCAAACAATTGCGGAGCTGTAATACCCGGCTTTGGATCACATTGTGCTTTAATGGCTCTTAAACCATCATAACGACGAATAGCCATATCTTCCCAGGTCACTTTTACAGAATCAATCACCTGAGCCAATGGAACACTGCTCATGGTATTACCCCAAACAGGAACCGACTCAATATTTTCAACGTGATTACCAATTGGCTCTTCCATTTTTAGAATTACCGGTAAAACATCTACCCCCTGATATAGAGCTCCAACAGGCATTCCGTTGGAAGCGACAGCTAAAGAGTTAGCTACATCACTACGAGTAATCCCTAATAAACGAGCCTGCTCAACAGAATATTCAGGCGTAAGTACTTTGCTCTGGTTATTCCAGTTATCCGTGGTTACAGCTGTCATTGAATTGCTTCGCATTACATTTTTTGCCTGCTCCGCTAAATCTCTCAATACTGCCGGATCTGGACCCGTAAATTTGGCTTCCACTAAATACTCTCCGAAAATAGGGCTATAAGTTCTTGAACGAACAAAGGCCTGCGGGTAGTTTTGATGAAGGTAATCAGTTATTTCTATGGCTGTTTTTTGTGCCGCTTCAAAATTACTTGCATCAATAATTAGTTCCCCATAATTGCTGTTCAAAGTAGTCATAGGACGCAATAAAGTATAACGTGCCGGAGTTTGTCCCAACGAAGTCACCACTTTTTCAATATCATCCCATGTACTTAATTCTTTTTGAATTTCATCTAAATCGTTTTCTACCTGATAAATATCGCTACCCTGAGGTAACCAGTATTCCACCACATATTGATTGTAATCCAATGCTGGGAAGAATTCCTGTTTTACAAACTTAAAGGACCAAACCGAAATAAACAGCACTATCGTTGTTACAATAATAAAAATAGTTTTATGCCATAACATTCCTTTCAGTACCTTTCGGAACCAACGGTATAAACCATTATTAAACAGCTCTTCATCATCGCCTTTACTTTGGGCAACTTTTCCACGATAAAACCAGTTAGCCATAAATGGCGTTTGTATCATGGCAAAGATCCAACTTAAGAAAAGAGAAATAGCCAATACATAAAACAATGATTTTAAGAACTCACCTGCTGCTCCCGGAGAAAAACCTAAAGGCATAAATGCTAAGATAGCAACCACTGTTGCACCTAACAATGGCAATGCCGTTTTCTGAGCTGTATTTATAAATGCTTTTTTACGATCAACTCCTTTCTTTAAGTCAATCAGGATACCATCAGCCACCACAATAGAGTTATCTACCAACATACCCATAGCCACAATAATAGCAGCAAGTGATACACGCTGAAGCTCAATACCCATTGCTTGCATCACGATAAACGTAGCTAATATGGTAAATACCAAACCACTGGAAATTAACAAACCAGAGCGCAAGCCCATAGCAAAAAGCAATACCACAATTACAATAATTACAGATTGAATCAGGTTATTCATAAAACCTTTAATGGCCTGATCAACTCTCTCCGGCTGAAAGAATACCTTATTGATTTCAATACCAACTGGCAAATTCTTTTTTAATTCTTCAACTTTTTGATCGAAGACTTCACCAACTTTAATCACGTTTACCTTACTCTCCATTGAAATGGCTAAGGACATGGCTTTTTTACCATTGTATTTAAAGTCGTTACGTTTAGGTGTATAAAATGAACGCTCAACTGTAGCAATTTCTCCCAGCAAAAAAGAACCGCCACCAGGAACCTGTACCAAAAGATTTTTAATATCATCAATGGATTTGAATTTGGCACCAAGACTCATTCTGATTCTTTCAGACCCCACCACTACATTACCTGGATTTACTATAGATGCCTGATCATTGATGGACTGCACAATCATCATTGGATTAATTCCCAACTGCGCAAATTTTTCAGTGGAGAAACGAATATCTACCGTTTCAGTTTGCTGACCGAAAATCTCAATTCTTCGGATATTATCAACTAGCAGCAATTCTCTTTTGATATATTCTACATAATCGTTTAGTTCTTCGTACGAATAACCATCTGAGCTTACCGAAATAAAGATTCCATACACATCTCCAAAATCATCAATTACAATGGGTTCCTGCGCTCCATCCGGTAAACTTCCCAAAGCATCATGAATCTTACGACGCAAATGATCATACATCTGCGGCATTTGAGGTGTATGTACTTTGTCTTCAATATTAACTGTAATCTCAGACATTCCAGCCAATGATCGGGATTCTACGAAATCAATATTGGCCAATTTTTGTACGGCTTTTTCCAGCACATCGGTCACTTCTAATTCTACCTCAGCAGGAGATGCTCCCGGATATGGTGTAATAATAACAGCCGATTTAACCGGAATTTCCGGATCCTCTAGCTTTCCTAATCCATCAAAGGCCAAAATTCCTCCAAGAAGCACAGCCACTAACATGGAAGTAATAAATGCCTTTTGTTTTAATACTTTTTCTAACATGCCCATATGATTATAGCAAACCTCCTATGTTTGTTTCCGATTTCTTAGGTAATACCTTTACTTTTTGCTGATCAACCAATGAATGTACCCCTGCAGTAACGACAACATCTCCTACTTTAATTGGAGCTGCCACTTCAATAAGTCCGTTTCCATGAATTTTAAGCGGAGAAACTTTGGTTTTCTTCACAGCCATAGTACCTTTTTCAATCAACCATACATATTTCTCTGCTCCGGAAGTAAAAACAGACTCTACCGGAACTAAAATCCCATTGGTATCCTCGTTGCCTTGATAAACATTCAGTTTTGCAACCATACCTGGTTTAATATGGTGTACATCATCTTCAATCACAAAGCGTGCATCATACATCCTATCCTTACCTGTTTTCTTGCTTAATGATTTTAATTTGGCAGGTACTCCAATAGCATTGGCATTACGAATATCACATGTAATTTTATTCAGCTCTTTCATATCATTAATCTGAGCTTCAGGAATACTCACTGCTACTTCAAGGTTTTTCACATCCAATAACTCAGCAATAGGATGACCTGCTCCTACGGTTTCGAATGCTTCAATATGTTTTTGGTTGATATAACCAGAAAATGGTGCTTTTAAATCAGTATCTTCCAAGGAATTTACCGCAGACTCATACTGACTTTTAGCCATCAAATAGCCTGCTTCCAATTTATCCAATGTATTTTCAGGAAGCTTTTTACGCTCATACAGCTGTTGATATCTTTCGTATTCAGCCTTAGCTTGTTTGTATTGTGCTTCAGTCGCCTGAACCTGTAATTTATAATCACGCTTATCTATTTTGGCAATTACCTGTCCTTTCTGAACAAAATCACCCACTTCAACTAACACCTCCTGTACAGGCCCTCCAACTTTAAAAGATAAGGTTACTTCCTTTTGCTCTTTAACCGTTCCGTTATAAACGGAAATATTATTGCCTTTAACTGGCAATACTTCAGTTGATTTCACATACCTTACCTGCTCAGCTTTTTGACTTCCTTCATCTCCACATGCCGATATAAATAACAGCAATGCCAAACCGGATATCATTAAACTTAATCTTTTCATTATTTGCTATTTTAGATTTTATATACTTCGAATTTTACATTTCAAAAGTAAATTATAGCTGCACCTTATTTATTATTAATAAAATGAAATGGTTAAAAATTCGAATGAAGTGGAAATGAAAAAGCATAAAAAAAGTCCGCTGAACTTCTTCAGCGGACTCTAACAAATGTGACGCGTTATAATATACTAAGCTGGGAAAAGCTTAAATTCACACTTGAATCAACAATCTAACCTAAACCTATAACCTGATTTCGACATAAAATTTTGGATTCAGAACGCTTATAAATAGTTAGATTCAACTAAAAATTAAGAAAGAATAGCAAGCTATTTTAAGTAATTTTTAGGAAGAAGGTGGCTGTTTATAAGCGGAATATTAAATGCTTTGCATAAAAAACAGATCTACTTCGTTAAATTTTTCAAGCTAGCTCGCTAGCCCTGCAAAATTTGCCTTGTATATCAGTTTTTTATGACAATCTGAATTCTATAATTTTAGTCGAATTCAGGTTATTATGAATTTTACAATTTGAAAAAAGAAATCAAATCTTTAAGACTTCCTGCCTGACCAGTTAACTCTTCTGAACTTGATGCTAACTCCTCTGCAGCTGCTGCATTTTGTTGTGTTAACGAGTTCAATTGCTGTATCGCATTATTCACCTGTTCAACACCATTATTTTGTTCCATACTCGCTGCAGCTATCTCCTCAACAAGTGAAGATGTTTTAGAAATATCCGGGCGCATTTCGTTCAGCAAATGATTAGCCTTTTCGGTTTGACTTCGACTACTATCTGCCATCAATACTATTTCATCAGCGGCTTTTTTACTGTTCTCCGCCAATTTCCTAACCTCTGCTGCCACCACTGAAAAACCTCTACCAGCCTCTCCTGCTCGTGCGGCTTCTACGGCTGCGTTAAGTGCCAAAATATTTGTTTGAAATGCAATTTCATTGATAATAGAAATCTTCTCAGCAATAGTGCTAACAGAGTGAAAACTTTGATCTGAAACTTTAGCTACTTCCTCTATACCTTTTGTAGAGGTTTTTGCCATACCGGATGTTTGCTTGGCATTTTCCGTATTATTAGCCACATTACCGGATATTTCTTCCATAGTTGAAGATATTTCTTCTAATGAAGAGGCTTGCTCTGTTGAACCTTGAGATAATTCCTCTGCTGTACTATTTAATTGCGTACTGGCTCCCAATACATTCTCAGCACTGCTGTTTATTTCAGAGATAATCGTTTTCAGCTTATCTGACAAATTAAGAACAGAATTAATTAAAACACCTAGTTCATTGGTCGAGCTTGACTTAACCAGATCTATATTTAAATTTCCTTCGGATAATTCTTCTAATTTAGAAATTGCCTCCGCCAAAGGTTTTCTTAATATCTTATTAATATGTAAAAATACACCTGTTCCTATTGCGATATTCAAAGGTGTTATGATATATTCAAAATGTCCTGCTATATAAAACTCTACAGCTTTAGCTGCCGATACATACAGAACAAAAGACACCGTCAACATACTGACCTGGAACATGATTGATTTTTTAAAAATCAACCTTAATATTACAATTGCAATAGGAACTGTACCTACTGTTTTTAAAATTTCAATCATTAAATCGCTCATATCTTAACCTTTAATAATTCGTTTTTAAATTTTTAATCCTTTGGGATAAATTCTCTTGTTATGCATAATGTCATTGATCGCTTTTATTAGATCTTCTGCAACTTTACCTTTATTCACAAAACCATGATAACCTGCTCCTAAGATATCTCTGAGGTACAATTGATCCTGATACATGGTAATAGCGAGTAATTTGATTCTTGGAAAACGAAAACTAACCATACTCGCTGCTTTAATTCCATCCATCACCGGCATTTCAATATCCATTAAAATAAGATCGGATAAACCTATAACTCTTGATTCTAAAAGTTCTTTACCATTATTATAAGTGGCTAAAACTTCAAATCGCTCATCCTGCTCAAGCACCAAACTAACCCCTTCTATCGCAGCAGGATTATCATCTACAATTATGACTTTAATTTTATCCATTTCTCTTTTGTCCGTTTTTTACCCTTATCATTTAATGACTTAAGGATACATTACAAAAGTATAGCATGGATGAATAATAAAAGAGGTGAGATCACCAGAATTGGATTCAGGAAAGCACTACTTTTTGGATAGGGAAAACCCTAAAGCCTAATAGGTAAAACATGAGAAATAACTCCCTAACTAGCTTTATTTTAATTCGTCACCTATTCTCACATTTCAAGCACGACATTCGCCCTTTACCCCATAAAGAAAGGTAAGAGTGAATAAAATCTTAATTAAAATTGTATCCTGGAAGAGAATTTTATAGACTCTAGTTTGTCTTTATATCAAAGGAAATTATTTTTGAAATTGAAGAAACTAGATCTCGACAATTTTATTTTTGATGGCCCAAATTATTAAAGCTGCATTATTTTTTGCTCCTGTTTTACGCATTAATTTAGCCTTATTACTTTCGATAGTTTTTAAACTCACAAACATTTTTTCGGCTAGTTCTTTATTACTAAGGCCCTGACATATATACTGAAGCAATTCTATTTCTTTTTCGTTTAGTTTAAGCAATTCTGTTTTTTCCTTTACCAGCGTTTGTTCTATGTTTTGCATATTCATAATCACATTATACAACAGCTGTTCCGAGAAAAAACTTTCGCCCTCATTCACTAAACGGATGGCTTTTTCCAGTTCGTCCACGCTGGATTGTTTTAATACAAAACCCTTGGCTCCGGCTTTTATTAATTCGTAATAATATTTGGTATCGTTATAAAGAGATAGCGCTATAATTTTTAACTCCGGCTTTTTGGCCATTGCAATTTTAGTGGCATCAATACCATTTAGTTCAGGCATATCAATATCAGTAACCACAACATCACAATTCAGCTCATCAAGGTGATCAACGAATTCCTGTCCATTTTTAAATTCGTGAGTAATTTCAAAGTCCTCAATTTGGCTGATAAGAACTTTTATCCCTTCCCGGATCATATCTAAATCCTCAACCAATACAATTTTCAGTGCCATTACATTGTATTTTAATGATTACTTCAACACCATTACCCGGAGATGTATTAAACTCATAACTGGCTCCTAAATTTACAATACGCGATTCCATATTGGTTAAACCAAAGCCTTTGTTCTTTTGCTTCTCCAGATCAAACCCCTGCCCATCGTCTGTATATCTTATTTCAACAAACTCGTTAAGTTTAGTAAAAAAAATTGAAATGTTTTGGGCCTGAGCATACTTAATTGAATTATTAACCATTTCTACCAATGTACGATATATGGTAAATTCAAAGGTTTGTGATAGTTGAATATTAGCATCATACTTAATTTGAAATTGTATATCGCTAACAGGCTTTAGTTTATCAATAAAAGATTGAACCGCATCTTTTAATCCATAGTTTCTTAATATATGTGGACTAATATTGTTGGATATATTGCGTACCTCATTTAAAGTATCGTCTAAAATCTGTACTAGTCGGGCAACATATTCTTCTTTTTTTGCTTTATCTGTTATTTTACTTAGACTCTGTGCATAAATTTTTGATGTAGAAACCAAAGGACCTAAGCCATCATGTAATTCCTTAGCCATCCTGCCTCGTTCATTCTCTTCGGCATTAACCATGGCTTCAATAATTTCTTTACGCTTTTGTTTTCTATCAGTCACATCTACAAACATAAGCAACATCAAGTCGCCTTCTACCATATTAATATGTACTTCAGACCATCTTTGTATTTTGTTTTTGTCTAAATAAGTAATCTCCTTTATAGGAGGAATAACCCCTTTGCTAAATATTTCTAATAAATCTTTTTTTAAGATTTCTTGATTTTCTTTTCTACCCATTACATAGCTAGGCTTAAGTATATTGAATAACTGAAAGATATCCATTCCTTTTTCTATACTCAGTCCAGTTCTTTCTTTAAATTTGGTATTGGAATAAATCACTTCTAAATTATCATCTACCAGAATTGTAGAAAGCGGTAATTGTTGTATAGTTTGAAATAATACCTTCTCACTCTTACGTAAATTACGAACTTCAGTCTTATACCCTTTTAATAACAAGCCTGTGATTAATCCCGAACTAACTATTACAAAGAGCAATGTAAATCCATCTTGCACCCAGTTCATATAATTGGAAGTAAAACCTTTCTCTCCGAGTCCACTTACTATGAAGCCATTTACATACAAATATCCAATTCCTACAAAACAGACTGAAATAATTATGAGATAAACAATACCCCATCTTAAGTTTAAATAGGTAACAGATAATAAGGAAATAAATAAAAAAACAATCTTTGCCGATGATAGAAGACCAAAGTAATACAAACCTGTTGTTGTAATAATCAAGACTGCAGCCTGGTAAATATTACTCTTTACTTTATATGAAATAGTTTTATCATAAACAAAGAATATCATCACAAACAGCATAATCAACTCTTCCCAAAATATAAGGGTTAAATGACCAACAACCTCACTGCGCAAATAAGATAATACGACAAATGGTATTAAGGCTATTATGGTTGTGATAAAAATTCCTTTGAGAATTCTTTTCTTTAGTTCTTCGGTTTTATTTTCCTCCTGGGTGAGACCAAAAAATATATGTGTCATAACATTATTCGTGTTAGCGTTGATTGTTAAAGATAAACAATGCCTGAATATTCATGATATTCAGGCTTATTAAAAATTGATGGAATATATCTGTGAGGGGAATTAACTTACTTTTCTAGTTGAGTTTGTTAACCTTGTTGAGCATGGTTTTTAAAATCACATCATCAGTAGCAGCCATACCTTCGTTGGCGATATAGCCAATATTTTTGATGGTTTCTTCTACATCATCATCTACAATGCCGTTCATACCATTTAGGTAATGATGATTTATAGCTAAAAGAGATGATTGTACTGCCGCTCCTACACTGGAAGATATTTTATGAGAACATCCATACTTGGCTCCATCGCATATCATTCCGGTAACGCTGCCGGTCATATTTTTTAAGGTCATGCTTAATTGCTGAATATCGCCACCCATAATATAGGTTATTCCGCAAGCAGCACCAGCTGTAGATAACAAGACCCCGCAAAGTGCAGACAATTGTCCTACATAGGATTTCATATATATAGTTACCAGTAATGCAAGAGCCAAAGCTCTTAGTTCTTTTTCTTTACTTACGCCTAACTCTTCGGCAGCAACAACTACCGGTAAGGTAACACTGATACCCTGGTTTCCACTTCCACAATTCGACATTACCGGCATGGTTGAACCAGCCATACGAGCATCTGCAGCAGCTGCAGAAAGCATGATTGACTTGTTCAGGATGTCTTTAGATAACAAACCTTTTTCAATATGAATTAAAATAGATTTACCCACTTGCAGACCGTAGTTTCCTTTTAATCCTTCTTCGGCAATCGCTTTATTCAGCTCAATACCTTTTTCTAAAAACTGAATATCTTCAATATTTACCTTTTCAATATAGTTGTAAATGTTTTCGAAGCTCCAGATCTGACTATCCAAACGAGATTCCTTGTCGTGCTCTGTTTTCTTTTCAAAAAGCACCACCCCATTTTTTTCTTTCAAAATGATGTTGGTATGACGTCCTTGTATTACAATTCGTCCCTCTTCTTTTCCATGATAACAAATACACTCGATATATAATTTAGGGACATGCTTTTTCAAGTCAACAGTTACCAACTTATTGGCAACAAACTCCTTGGCCAAGCATTTATGTTCTTCACTTATTCCATCAAATATTTCCAGACTATTTTCAGGGTTACCGCCCAATGCGCCTATAGCTCCTGATATGGAAAGTCCCACCATTTCGGTTCCTGGAATACCCACTCCCATTCCATTCTTAAGTATATTCCCGCTTACTTTAATTTGAATTCGATCTGGTGCTTTACCTAAAAGTTCTTTAGCACAAGCTGCAGCATAAGCAACAGCAACAGGCTCTGTACACCCTAAAGCAGGTACAAACTCCTCTTTTAGCTTTTTTAAAAATATATCTTCCATGGTGAAGTGTTTTTTAGTAAGACACCCAAAAAGATAAATCGGGTGAATGTACCTATTGTTATTAACAAATAAATAACAGTTATTGAGTTTATATTCCGAATAATTAGCCCATAATCAATAATGAAATCCCTCTCGACATAACTACCTGATCTATTTCTTCATTCAACACATTAACAACTCATCATCAACAACTTAAAATACACTCCTAAAATATAAAACCCGAAATGTACGTTTACATTTCGGGTTTCGCGTTTACACAATTATTAACCTAAACCATTTGCATTCCTATGTAATAGGCTTGCTGGAATTATTAATACAAAAATCAATATTTTAATTCGCAGGTATAAAAATGAGCTATACACTGCTATTTTTTTATCCTTATTTAATACTAAGACACCCCAAAAGTAAAAACGGGTGATTAAAATCTGATTTTTTTGAATCTATTCTCAAAATTTTAATCAAACTCTGGTTAATAATTAAAACCCGAAACGTACGTTTACATTTCGGGTTTCTTTATCACACAATTATTAACTTAAACCATATGTATTCCTAAGCGATAGGTATAATGGAAAATTAATGCTTTACTTTAGTGGTACGAACACCACTTCCAGTTCGTCGGCCTTATGCAAAAACTTGCGTGCCGCCTTCTCAATATCTTTGCTTGTTACCTTCTCCACAATCTCGTTGTAATACGAAGGCTCTAATACGTTTTCTCCTGTATCGTAATAGGTTTGTAATGCACTCATCCAGTAACTATTTCTTTCTCTTACATGCTCATTATTCTTCAGCATATTTAACACTACTTTCTTTAAATCGGATGGTAGTACATTCTTTTGCACCTCTTCCAGCTCTTTATACACCAAGGCCTTTAAGTGATCAGCTTTAGCCGGATCACAATCAAAAGTAATATCCATACTTAATCGCATTTCCGGAATTCTACTCGCCGAAGTGCGCACACCTACCCCATAGGTACCACCTTCTTTTTCGCGAATATTTTCTGTAAATCTTAATTGTAATATAGACTTTAACATGGCATGGTAAACTACTGTTTCGCGGGAATACTTAGCTCCATTGCGTATTTTAAGCATTACAGTAGCCTTAGGTTCTTCCATTGGTAATTCAATACGGTGGGCATTTTTTCCTTTAGGAAAATAATTACCAGTATCAGCCCATTTTTCTTTTTGATCTGGATTACTATTAATAGCGCCAATATACTGCTCTACTAATGGCTTTATTGTTTGGGCATCTATATCTCCCACAATAAAAAATATAAAGTCAGCAGCATTAGAAAAACGTTCGCGGTAAATAGTCTCCATTCGATCATAATCCATCTGATCCAAATATTGTTGATTGAAGCTAAGCGCACGTGGATTTCCATTCGCTAAAATGGTACTTAAGGTATCTTTCATGATGGTCTTGGCTGTTTCTACCTTTCTGTCGAGCGCCTCGTAACTACGTTTTAAATTACGATCGTATTCTTCTTTGTCGAAACGCGGTTTCTCAAAACGCATGTATACCAACTGCATCATGCTTTCAATATCATTAGGATTACAGGCTGCAGAAACACCCTCGGTATACCCTCCAATTTTAAAAGCACTTCCGGCAGTATTCCCAGTCATCAGTTTTTTATACTCAGATGGCGTAAAATCACCAATTCCAAATGATTTTGAAAAGTTTTGAATAGCTCCCATCGAAGGTAAATCTTCCGGGGCATACAAGGATGAACCTCCATAGCTCATAGCCTGAAGAGAAACATTACCTTTTTTGTAATCGGCAAAGCGATAAACCACTTTTGCACCATTAGATAAAGTCCACTCTACAGCATCAAATTGTTCTACTTTCTTTTCATTTACGATATGACCACCCTGAGGTATTTCTGAAAGTAATGTGGTGGCTTCTGGAGTATTATCTACATAAGGCTTAAGCTCTTTTTCTTCAACCTTAGCTATAATTTGCTCAATGCCTTCTTTCGAGATAAATTCAATACTGTCCTTTTCCGGGCCAATAACAGTATAAACCCGATTGATATGATTCAGGTATTTGGCTGCTTCAGCCGAAACTTCCTCCACAGTGATAGTAGGAATGACTTCTTTGGTAAATTGATAACTAAATTCACTTGATGGAATAGATGATTCACCCAGATAGGCTCCTTTAATTTTTTGACAATAACTATCTGAGTTTGTTTTTTGCTGATTCTCATGCTGATTCTCAATAGTTACCAGCATATTTGTTTTCAAACGTTCTAACTCTCCCTGGGTAAAGCCATGATTGATTACACGCTGTAACTCGGTATAAATGGCTTCAAAAGCCTGATCTTCTTCTCCTTCTTCAGCTGTAGCCTGTACATTAAATGAACGATAGCCTCTCTCAAAGTTTCCATAGCTTATGCTACCGCCTAAAAATGGTGGATTATCCTTCTTTCTCTCTTCTCTAATGCGGTTTTTAATTAATGCATTAAAAAAACGGGTCACTAAATTTTCTCGAAGCGTTGCCATGGAGTTCTCTGCTTCAAAGCGATGACGAACACTCATTTTAACCGTAACGTTTTTTACCTCTTTATCGGTAGCTGCCACATACATGGCTTCTTCGTTATCCGGAATTAACACCGTTGTACGTGGTTTAGGATTTTCAATAGCCGGAATAGCCGAAAACAGTTCAATAACCTGTTTTTCCATGGCATCCACATCAAAGTCTCCTACAATACCCACAGCTTGTAAATCGGTACGATACCAGTCATGATAAAATTTCTTTAACACCTCCGGATCGAAATTATGAATCACATCCAGTTCGCCAATCACATCGCGTTCAGCATAAATAGATCCATTGTATTTAACCTGCCCTATTTTGCTATTTAAACGAAAACCGGCATTACGGCGCGTACGCCACTCTTCGGAAATTACGCCTCGTTCTGCATTAATCTCGTCCACATCCAACTCAAGTTCATTACACCAATCGCGTAAGATCAACAGGCACGAATCAAGTAAACCCTGACGTTTAGTTGGAACACGGCTAATATTATATACCGTTTCGTTTTTAGTGGTATAAGCATTAATATCTTTTCCAAACTTAAGACCATTGTGCTCCAGCATATCAAGCATGCTTTTTCCCGGAAAAGTATTTGTTCCATTAAAGGCCATATGCTCTAAAAAGTGAGCCAAACCATCCTGGCTATCTTCTTCTAATACAGCTCCTACATTCTGATAAATATAAAAACTGGCCCTGTCTTTAGGGGTATCATTATGGCGGATATAGTAGGTTAAACCATTGGGTAAAACGCCTTTTCTAAAGGCTGTATCAAAAGGTATTTCCTGTGATAAATCTTTAAATTGCTGTGCAACAGATACGATATTGAAGAGCCATACTCCAATACATACTATAAGTATTCGTCTCATGAATGATTTGTTTTGTTGATTCTTTTATTGACTTCATTTTTATAAAAGCATATCAGATAGGCTTTATATAAGCATTAAAATATCTTATTTATCAGGTATCTGAAACCTTCTATTTTTTGTTTAGCTTTTGCTATTGAGTCCGGGTAATTAAATTTTGTTTGCTTTAGGGTATGTTGAATAAAAATGAAAATAGCTTAATGGTTTTTAAACAAATCCTCACCTTTCTTCATTAATTCCAGTTGGTATTCAATATTTACTAATTTCTTATAATTAGAAGGGAAATTTTTAAGTGTCATCTCTTTAAGCTGAATGGCTTTGTCGGTTTTTCCCTGTACATATAACAAATCCGCTTTTAAGTTTTCCACTTCATAATAATTTGGAGTGAGCTTTTCGCAATAAGCAATCCATTTTTCAACAGGCTTAAGATGGTTTCCATTTTTATCCACCTGCAAATAATAATGTCCGGCTTCTACAATCTTTTCAACCTGCTTAATGGCATTCCTTCCTGTTTTATATCTGGTAAGCATAGCCTGACTCATTGCCGAGGTATCTTTTTCGTAGGATTTCCCTATTGATTCGTATAGCTTTTTATCCTTTTCGCGAATTTCTTTAAGCGAAACAGCATTCTTCAGGCTATCCACATATTTACATGCTTCTGTCATAAAGATTGGATAATCCTTGTTCATACGAAAATACTCTACATTCAACCAGTTTAGTTCTTCTCTTACTTTTATTTCTTCCTCATTCTCTCTACTCTTCTCTATATAAACTTTTAGTAATTCCGGATTTTGAGTTCTGTATGCCAACCTTAGTGTATTTTGGTATATACTTCTATACAAGCTGTTCAATGGCCTTTGTTGTCTTTCTGTTAAGCCTATACTGTAAGCCTCCTTATTGTTCTTTAACACTTCGGCAGCTTTTGTATTTAATATTAAATATTTGCGATGCTTTTGCAGAAACGTCAGCATGGCCGGATCACCTTCTTTTATTTCTGTTTGTACTTTTAACCAGGCTTCAATTCCTTCTAATGGGTTCATTCCATATTCGGTCATCTTTTGAATATAAAACTTCAGGAATTTCTCGTCATGTTGTTTCTTAGCAAATTCTTCTTTTATATTTTCCAGGTTATATTTATCGTATACAGAATTGATGGCTTCTTCACCCAACTGTACCATATTATCTATATACTTTACACCTATACTTTTATATATAATGTCGCCATCTGCATTAACGAATATTAAAGTTGGATATGCTGCCACCTTATATTTTTGGGCTGTCTTCAATCCTTCTTTTTCTGCATCCAGCTTTAAGTTGATAAAATGCTTATTGTAATAATTCCCCACTTCCGGATCCATAAATGGACCTTTGGCCAACTTTTTACAAGGTCCGCACCACTGCGTATAGAAGTCTATAAAAATGAACTTATCTTCTTTTTTTGCAACCTCCAATGCTTCTTCAAATGTGATATGTTTAAAATCGATTCCCTGAGAAAATCCAGACTCCATCACTAAAAAGAAAAGTATTCCTATAACTACAACAATGTTTCTCATAATCACTTGTTTTTAATACAGTACCCCCTCTAACCAGACCTACAAAAACAAAGTACTGTATTATAAGGACTCAAAAACTGGCCATGAGGGTGACAGCAATAAAAAAAGTCGTTTCAAATATCTACCAGATACAGAAACGACTTTAAAATTGATTAAAAAACTAAACCTATTATAACT
This sequence comes from uncultured Saccharicrinis sp., assembly GCA_963677245.1. Lineage (GTDB taxonomy): Bacteria > Bacteroidota > Bacteroidia > Bacteroidales > Marinilabiliaceae > Saccharicrinis. The sequence continues at coordinate 5,068,875 of OY781921.1, read as the reverse complement.
AATTCAAGGAAAAATAATTCATTATTCTAATTAAGCGTGATATCCTTTCCTGCCTTCATTAATTCCAGATCGGCTGCTATTCCGCTACCTCTTTTATTTTCTTCCTGTTTTGCAATCTCATTTGCTTCTTCTTTGATTTGAATAGCCTTTGCTTTATCATCGCTAAACTTATACAGAATGCTGGCATACTGACTCATGATCATGGCATCGCCCGGAATAATATCATAAGCTACTTTCATCCATTTTAAAACATCCTTCTTGTCCTTTTCTGAGGATACAAACTTGGCATAACTATAAACCATAGAGGAAACTTGCTGACTTATTCTTACAGAATGAGGACGGGTATATTGTGCTTTTTCATCACCATTTTCCTTCTTCTTTTTCCAACTCAGATATTTACTTCGTAAATCCTCTGCATCAATGGATTGAATCATGGCTTCGTTATCATCATATACCAGGCTCTTGTACATTGGGCCATTACCCGTACTATAATAATAAAGTATATAAACCCTTTTACGCTGTTGATCATTTACAGTAACACCAGCTTCACCTGCTCTGGACAAGGCCAATTCTAAGATAGTAGTATCCTTTTTTGCAATGGCATAATTAGTTGTACACTCCACCATATAGCGGGGCATTTTCTGGAATATTTCGCGAATATCTTTTCTCACATATAATTTCCAGGCATCGGAACCATTATTACGTTGAATAATATGATCGGCCTTACCTCCAAAAATAATCTCCTGGTGATGATCTGCCAGTAAATGTACCATCTCTTTAGAAGACTCTGGAACGGTTGTTTGAATGCGCAGATATTGCTCTAAAACATCCGTATAATTAGTCGATTTGGAATCTCTTAGTTTATCCAAATACAATCTAACAAACTTTTCATCATTCTTTTCTGCTTCATACCTTTCAGATAGCCTTCCAATACTATTTACATCATTACCATAAGATACCGCTAATGCAGCTTCTTTTAAAAACTTGTCGCTAGACATAGAGGCTGAAAAGCGATATACCACAAAACCATCACCATCAATAAAAACATACCCCGGAAGTCCGGTAATGCCATACTTACGTTTGATCATAGGGCCTTCTCCACGCTCTACATCAACTTTTAAGGAAACAAAATTCTCATCGAAGTATTTACCTACTTCTTCTTCCATAAAAACCGTTTTGGCCATTAGTTTACAAGGACCACACCATACGGCATAGCCATCAATAAAAACCAACTTATTTTCAGCTTTTGCTTTTTTTATGGCCTGATCTAAGGTAATATGCTCAAAATTGATTCCCTGGGCTACACTTAGTAAACAAACCAGCGTAAGAATTAGTGTACTATATATTTTTTTCATGTGTTTAAAATTTGACAAGAGATTTATAGATAAGAGATAATAGACTAGGAACAACAAGATGCAGAGCTATTTACTTTTATTTATCCTCCTGTGTTTTTCACTTATGTTTTATTTTAATAGCATTATACTGAGGTTTTGGCTATGACCATTATTTCAAATAGCCAAGCCCGCATTGTTTAATGCTACAATTCCTCACCGTTTTTCATTTTCTCCAGCTGTTCCTTCAGGCTTGGGTATTCTTTTGATTTTTCACTTACTTTACTTAAAGCAGACTCTTTATAAGCTATGGCATCTTTTGTTTTACCTTGTTTATATAACATAGATGCCCTAAGGTTATCCATTCTATAATCAGATGGAATTAGTTTTGAACCGTAATCCATCCAGGCATTCAATTTTTTGTAATCTTTTTTGCTAAGCGAACAGTATTTTAAAATATAAGGAATGGTTTTACTAAAAGATGTGATCTGCTTATTGGCCTCAATACCCTTCTCATAAATTTTAAGTCGTATATTACTAATATAACTAGGATAATATTCTGTCGTTTTATATTCTTCATAGGCCGCCATATCATCTATTCTTAACTCCTCCAATGTTTTAGCAGTTGCAATACTATCCAGATAGGCAGTTGCTTGTTTTTTATAAGTTTCATAATCCTTGGCCAATAATAGATATGTCATCTCATATTTTTTTAAGTTTTCAGGATTCTCTTTAGATTCTGGCAGCTGCTTCCATTTACTTATAAAAAAGCGCATTTTTTCCTTTTCTTTATTTTGAATAGCTTCATTATATAAGTTATGGACCAATTGCTTTTTTAGCTTTTCCAATTTACTCTCCTCTGCCTTAGTCGCAATATCCCAGTATTCATCAAAATTGGCATACAAAATCTCTTCTGCTTTTCCTCCTGCACATAAATATTTGGCATGATCCAATAAGAATTCCATCATATCCACATCATCTTCTTTGATCTCTGTTTGAATTTGAAGCCAGGCCTCAATAGCCTCAATTGGTTTTTCTTCAACTTCTATCATCTTTGAGATAAACATCTTCAAAAACCTTTCATCGTCTTTTTTTTGTGCATACGCTTCTTTCAACTGACTAATGCTAAAACCACTTGAATAAGCCTCCAGAGCATTTTTCCCTAACTGTAAGACAGATGCAATATCACCCGATCCTACTCTTTTATATACCAGTTCTCCCTTACCATTCAAGAAAACCAAAGTAGGATAAGCATCTACCTTATATTTTTTAGCAGCAGTTCGTCCCTCTTTCTCTGCATCCAGCTTTATATTAATAAACTCCCTATTGTATAGTTGTCCAACCTTTTCTTGAGTAAATACTGTTTTAGAAAGCACTTTACAAGGGCCACACCATACGGTATAAAAATCGATAAACACCAATTTATCTTCTTCAATGGCCTGCTTTAAAGCCTCCTCCACTGTGACATGCTTAAAATCTATTCCTTGCGCACTCAAAACCCCACTAAACACAATAAGGAACAAGCTGATAGCAGTTGCTATTTTTTTCATAATCTTGTTTTTATACTTTTGAAAAATTATATTTTTTTGTTTCCCCTATAACCTTATGACGAATCAATTAACCTAAAGGGTGACAACGCACTACAAAAAAAGTCGTAATCTTACCTGAATTAAGACTCTTCTAATACGTTTATATTCTTTATTTTAAGTTAGTATCGAGGTCTCCTAATGAATAAATTATAATTATTAAGGTCAACAATGTTTCTCATGGTATTTTGAATATCAGAAGTAGTTATACTATCAATGACTTTTTCCAATTGCTTAGGACTAATTATATCATTGTATTTGACAATCATCTTCAACCAAGCGTCACCTAACTTTGCTTCATCATAAAAATTAAGAACGTAAACACTTTTTAGCATAGCTTTTAGCCTGTTCACTTCTTTATCGGTTATATCGCCTTTCGCCATTGGTCCTAATACCTCTGCTCGCATAATAGTATTAGCCCTATCAATATTAGTGGTATCAATCATAAAGCGCACACTCAATGCTGAAAGATCATGAGGATACTTTACAGTAAAGCCAGTTGTTCCGTTGGCATAAATTAAGCCGTACTTTCCTCTGATAATATTAAAAACCATATTATTGGTATATTGCTTAATGGCTTCTATAATCAACTCATCTTTTAAGGTTAATGGTTTATCCGGATATCGGTTAAATAAATACTCCACAATACTCACATCTCTGCCCCACTCAAAATCGTTACGGACTATTCCGGAAACAATAGCAGATAAATTTATAGAAGGATTAAATACCTGAGGGTTTGAAGATGGGATGTTAGCAATATATTCCGAAACCAACTCCTCCATATTATAGGGCAGTTCGCCTTTAATATATATCACTGATGAAGAATTGTTAGTTAAAATATCGTGTCGATATTGCACAAAACGCTCAAAAGCCAATTCCATATTCAAACTATCCACCCCTTTAGAAAGGGACATTAATAGTGCTTTATTTTTAAAATCTCTATAAGCATTAGGTTCAGGTAGCTTAATTCTCTTCAAATTTTTCTCAAACTTTTCACGATTTGGCTCATGAGCTTCCGTCAGCGATGCCTTATAAATCTGACAAAGCAACTCCATATTATTATCTTGGCTTTTGAATTCGTACTCGAAAGCGTAATTATCAATCCTAACATTTTTAAACACACCGGCCGAACGCTCATACTTCGCAACATCAGATGATGATATATTAGCATAACCACTCTCTAATTGTCGTATTGATTTTTCAAACAGCGCACGGTCCTTTTCTGGAATAAGGTTTAATCCACCGCGACCAAGTGTTTTAATAACTGCAAACTTACCAGGGGTATTATTTAAAATCACGGTTCTTCCATTAGCAAAATGTAAGACCTGCAAACTTTCTGCTACTTCCTCTTTTTTTGCGGGCTTTAGCGATTCCCCTGCTTTTACATTTAACTCAAAGGGATTAGACAGCTTCTGCGTAGAAAAACCAGATGGCACCTTAAATTCAAATGGCTCTGTACGAATAGAATCAATGCTATTTAAACAATTTAAAATATATTGAGCATTAAAATCAGCAGAGTAGGCCACAGATGCACTATCGTAAACAACGGTTTTATTTTGGTGTAAAAACACCTGCAATAAATCTTCAAAATCAGCAGACTTAAGACTTTTACTCAAGGCACTGTTTAACTCATAATTATCATATCCGGTTAAGGGAATATTACCTTTTAAAAAATAATTACTTACTGTTTGAAAATCGGCAGATTGTTGTTCTCTCCTTTTACTATACCATTCGATCTGTTGTTGGGCTGCGAAATCAATTTCCGCATCACTAAAGCCATAATCAAGTGCCTGCTTAATCACATAGCAGAAATCATCGAGCATGGATTTATACGACACTTTATCATAATTACCTAAGGAAAAATTTAAAATTTGATTACGCGTAAAGCTGTGTGAATAACCAACGACTGCATTTTTAACCGATTGATTGGGGGCCGATTTAAAACGCAACTCCATCATACGATTCAGTACATTTCTTTTCAACTTATCCGCCAGATCTGATTGTGTTAATACAGGTGATAATGAGCTTTTCCCAGCTATATTAAGTTTAATTTCTTTATCATCACCAGAAAACATGTTTTCAGGCGTAAAATTGTTTTCATGCCACAACTCGGGATATACTGACTGATTTTCTATTTTATTTTCAGGGATATCACCAAATAGCTTTTTAATCGTTTTTATGGCGTATTTTTCATCCATCTCGCCACAAACAATTAGTGCCAGATTATCTGGTCGGTAATGTTTTTTATAAAAACCCATTAATCGCTCAGTAGTAATACTATTAATAGCATCTTTGTCGCCCAAAACATCATGTCCCTCAAGATAAGTATTATTCATTAGTATCGAAACTTTGCTCCCCCCCCTATTAATCTCTTCACCAATAACTTTTTTTTCATTCTCCAAGGCAACAGAGTCCATATCCAGATAAAACATCCAATCTTTGAACAACAACAAACTCTGTTTAAAGTAAGCCTTATTGTTTGGTGGTATTATTAGGTTATACTCTGTATCTGTAGTAGATGTAAAAGCTGAAAATTCATGGCCAAGACGCATTCCCATATCATCCATTGCATCAAAACAAGTTTTTCCAGGAAAGTTATCACTCCCGTTAAACATCATGTGTTCGAGCATGTGAGCATATCCGTCCTGATCCTGATTCTCAACCCATGAGCCGACTTTAGACAACATGGTTAATCGTAATTTTCCTCTTTCTCCCTCTGGTAATAAATAATATGTAAGTCCATTATCTAATTTACCCACGGTTAAATCCTTAGGCAAGGGTAAAGGTTGCGCATACAACACATTAGATACCAATACTAGTATCAAACCAACAATTCCAATAACCTTTATTTTATTTTTATAATGTATCATTATTCTATAATAATTAATCGTATATAGTAGGCTTGCATTATTTATTTTTCGGGCCTGCTAAAGCTTTAAGGTAGCGCTCAAGTATTCCACTAGATGGCTTTGGGGCTCTATTCATATACATTTTTCCACTAGGATCAATAATGGCAAAATGAGGAATGCTATTAATAGCAAGTTCTGAATACGTCGATTTTATATCATTACACTGCCATTGCAAACCTCCCATTTCTTTTTCAGCAATAAACTTCAAAAGCTTTTGACGATCTTTTTCTTTATCAACACATAAACTTACAAAAGCAACATTGTTATCTTCTAGCCTCTGTTTTAACGTTTCTAGGTAGCGCATCTCAAACACACATGCTCCACACCAGGTCGCCCAGATATCAACATACACCCACTGGCCCTTCAACGATTTCATATCAACCGGATTACCATTCACATCAATTGACTTAAGCTGCGGAAACTCATTCGGATTGTCTTCAATCAGCGTTCCCTTTTTGGAGAATCTCATTCCTTTAGCAAATTCAACAATCTGTGCTGTCCAGGGACCGGCATAAGCTTCTGCTAACTCATAAAATTCCTTGCGATGACAATTAAAGACAGCATTATTGTATAGATTTTCAGCATTTACAAAAACAGATGTCCTTTCCCCAGGAATATAATCAGTCAACTTTATTTCGTTTTCCAGCCAATTTAAATCATCTGTCAGCTTATGCTCAGGATCATAAATACGTAAATAATCCATATAAGCTAATAAAACCTGACGATAGTATCTGGACGATAAGGCTTCTTCAACTTTAGAATCTCCCAAACAATCATCCATAAGCTTTAAATCTTCATCACTAAAAGGATGATACGTTTTAGATTTATATTTAGGCATATCAAGCGATTGTACCATTTTAAAATACTTGATATCGTAATTACAAAAACGCTTAAAAGACTCTGAACAATCACTATTATCAGCTATAAACATGGCTAACAATTGCTCCATTCGAGCATAAATATTATCTACATCAACATAGTCCGGTTTTTTATACACCTTACCTTCAGCAATCTTCTTTTGATAATAATTCATCGACCTGTGGTAACGCACCACTTCTCTCTGCAAGGCTATTATCTCCTGATACAAACGATTCTGCCTGGCAGGCAAATTACTTCCTTCTATCGTGTACTTTGAATCTTTAACGCTTAAATTTAACTGGTCTCCAGACTCAAGAAATAACGCCGGAGAATCATTCACCCCTCCGAGCATCGTCATGATATTATCACTGTACTCCGTTTCCAACGAAAAGGTCAGACCATTTTCCTCAAACACAATTCCCTCAGTTGATCCCGATCCCATCCATAAATTATGGTAACCTCTGAACTTAGTGTGTTGAATATCCTCAGAGTCAGATGAAATTTTAATTATAGTTTGTTGTTTAGGTTGATTCGCAAATAATATTTGACAACTAAGAATCAAATAGACTGTCAGGAATGTTCTGAATAAACTAGATATAGTATTTCTCATTATCTTATAATTTAGTTGATAAGAAACATGATTTGGTGTATACTTCATTTAAAAACTCTTAATAATTGCAATACCTGTTACATTAGAGCTTATCTTATTTAATCTCAATTTTTAATAGCTATACTAAAAAGACGTAATTTATTGGAGATAGAGTGACCTTGTTATGTTGTTTTTACTATTTCGCCTTGTAAAAAAGTTATATGAAAAAGAAAAAAGAGGTTACCTTTCTACTGAAGAAAGACAACCTCTATTAAATTAATAAACAATCATTTTATCCTATAAAAAACAGCAATTACTTCACCATTATCTTAACCATTTCAACTTTAGTTCCATCCAATACTTTAAGGATATAAACTCCTTGAGTAACGCTATAATCTACTATACCATTATTCAAAGAACCTTGCTCCAATAACTTACCAGTTAAATCATACAGTTCATAAGTTGCCTCATGGCTTTTTAATCCGGATACGGTTACATAGCCTGTAGATGGATTTGGGAATACCTGAATACCAGTAGAGCCAAATACAGATTTAACGGGAGTTGAACCATTAGGATCAAACACAAATAATTCTTTACCTGTATCACTAAATGTTTCATCACCATTGTCGTAATAGTCATAAATCTCTCCGCTAAAAAAGATTTTATTATTGAACACTATTAAATCAGCATAATAATCAACTTCTTTACTTTCTTCAATAACTTCAGGCTCACCTGCTTCATTAATTGTAAATAAAGCATTAGAAGTAGATGAAGTAGTTGCACCCTCTTTCATATAAGTATATTTACCTATAAAATATAATGTGCCATCTAATTCAACAAAATCAGACGGATCGAAATTAACAGGAGAGTCTGAGCCATCAGCCTTAACTAAAGATGTTAATTGAGTTACCTCATCAGCTGCTATATCATATACATATAACTGATCATAGTTAGTACCATTATCTCCTTCGAAATAGATTTTACCATTATAGAAGCCTAATTCGTAACCCGTATTTCCTGTTTCACCTAAAGCTTCTCTAACCTTTGCTACTTCCATGGTTCCTTCTGTTGTACCATTTGTTACCCAAAGACTATAGTCTCCTAAGTCGTTATGAGCAATAAAGTAAACAACATCACCGTATGCTTTAATATCTTTAATAGTACTATTACTTCCTGTTCTTAAAGTTTTTAGTAGTTGAGGTCCTTCTGTTCCTGCTGGATCAAGAATAAACAATTGTCTCTTAACAGGATTCTCTTCATCTGGTTCTATTAAGTATGTTCCTGAGAATAAATACTTATCTCCGAATGGCATTAAACTACTATATGCCTTAACTTTTACAGATTCGTTTTCACCATCACTAAATAATTGATTTCCTAACAATACAGGATCATTGATTCCATCCCAGCTTTTGATTGGACCCGCTGCACTATCTATATAAAAAAACAAGTCATCCTGAACACGTAGGTCATACCATTTTCCGTCATGAACTCTAACTGTATCTGAGTTTAAACCATCAATTGAATAAACATTATAACCAGATCCATTATCTGCTGTAAAAAACACCTTATCATTAAAAACAAATTCATCTAAAACACCTGAACTTTCATAATAAGTATATCCGACTTCCTTATAGACTCTTTCTTCTGATACTGAATTAATCTCAACAAAACGTGTATTCTCAGCTGTACCGTCCGTAAGCCATACATCTTTATCGTAATAGGTAAAGTTAGTAGTATAAGTATTTTCACCATTTCCATAAAAAAACAAAAATGAACTGGTTGCCACAAAAGATGATGGAGTTGTGTCTACTTCTTTTTCATGGAGGTCTTTAACAATATTAACTGTTTGGCCAAGCACTAATGACACATTCATTACTGCAAGAAGAAAAAAGTACAATTTTTTCATAATAATCATTTTAAGTTAGATAATAATATTAGCGTAACTTTTGTTACTCTTTTATTACAGGACGCACTCTTTTTTGAAGCGGGTGACACATTAAAATAAAAAACATTGTTTTTTATTCAATTTACTAAGTTTTCACGGGGTATGAATTACAATTCATCCATTTTAACTAGAAACTACAGGCATTTTAAAACACTTGAACTCATTATTCATATTTTTACAATAGGCCTAAATTTTCATCAAACAAAAAAGGTCATCTTTACAGACGACCTTTTTCTATTTATGGTTATTCGTAATCAAATGTATAAACATTGGTTCTATGCTGCCAACCGTTATAAAGGTAACTTTCGGTTAAGTTTAGAACATTACCTTCGGTATCGGTTTCGTAGGTAAAATTTGGTTCATAAAGATAACTACCAGAATATTCACTGCTACTTGATTGGGTTCCTGTAAAAAGGTATTTGTTATAAAATACAATACAAAATACTCTCATCTCAACTGAACCCAAGGTAAAAAACGGAGGAAAACCTTCGATATAAGTTGGCATATAAATAGGTTGAAAACCGGTACGATGTTGACGATTTTCCTCCTTAATCTCATAATAACGATAATTTTGCCAATAATCATAGAATACACTTTCTCCTGTACCAAAAGGATCAGCATAATCTAAATAAATTATTTCGTTTTTACCTACAAAAGAAGTTAGAACTCCACGTTCATCATACTCGAAACCATAGCTTTCTACCTTATTATCTTCAGTTATTTCTATAGTTCCATTGTCATGGTAAAACACATCATACCTAAGAATCTCTTCTAATTGCGTTGTTCCTTCTTTATATTTATAAACCATTGAATTATGAGAGTAACCATACTCATTATAATAATCACTTTCATATCGTCTCACCTTCCTTACCGTATCTATGACACCCTGTTCATTGTAGGAAAAATAAAAATCGCTAGTGCTTCCATTTTCCCATGTAAAATCAATAAAAACCATACGATTCTGCTCATCGTATTCGAAGGTCATATAGGAATTCACATTTAAATAATTATAAATATTTAGTCCAACAGGTTTTTTTAATCCTTCACTTTTACGGACTTTAACTGAGGTAGTACCGATTTGCCCTTTACGGTCTTTTATAACAATATCCAAATCATATTCCTCTCCTTGAACCAAAGTACCAAACCCAATAAGTTCGGATAATATGTATTCATATATAACCGTATCTTCCTCAGCAACATAAAAAAACTGTTCCTGCCCTTTAAATAACACCTGAACAGATTCCAGTTCATTCAAACCGGTTGATACTATACCCTGAATCTCATAAACAGGCACCACTACATTTAAAGTGGTTCCTCCTACTAATCTAATCTCTGGAAATGAGAAACGTTTAACAGATAAAGTAAACCCTCTGTTGGTACTACGACTATCTTTATCCGTTACTTTGAAAAGATAGTATAAAACAGTATCCTTTTCAAAGGAGCGTAAATCGATATCATAATTAAATACAAATTTTGTTTTACCGCTATAATCTTCTACTGTTTCAATTAACTCGTAATTGGTAGCATTCAACACTTCGATATAATCTACACCATTAGGTACATCCATTTGCATGCTCACATTATAGTAATCAGCAGTATCGCGACGCACCTCTACTTCTTGATCTTCTAACTCAAAACCAGGATCCGGAAAAGTCGGATCATCCTGGCAAGCTGTAAACAAAAGTAAACTCACAAGAACTAAGCTTACACTAAATATATATTTTGAATTCATAATTGTAAGTTTTAATAAATTAATCCATAATAACCGCTAAATCAGGATTAAAGGCGACTATATTCACTCCCCACTCCTCAAAAGTATTCAACAACACAAGCATTTTTGATTTAATTACTTCGGGAAATGCTATTAATTCATCGCTATTACGATGTAACATCTCATTTAAAAAGCTCCTTACATCCGTATCCAGATCATCCACAAAAGAATACTGTTTTTTTATAGATTTTGGTTCACCGTCTATTATGGTTAAGCCAATATTATTATTGTAAAAGTATTTGGCATCAATAAAACCTTTGGCATAAAACCATTCCTTATCAATAACATCAGGCACTGTTTCTGCATCTTCAGCGTCATCTTCCAAATCAATACCAAATTCCTCAGCATATACCTCCTCTATCTTCAACCCATAATATACAGATGACAAAGCAGAAAAAGCTTCTGGAATCTCATCATATAAACCATGCATTTCCATGATTCGGCACAGAAAGATATAGAAGTTATCTTTCATAAATTTTTCTGCATTTAACTTGGCAGCCTCCTGATTTATATTAATAACGATAGAGTGGTTATTAAATACACAGTTTAATGCATTAATAGCATCTTCTCCTGTTCGGGAATCAGATTCTGTAAGTTCGGCAATATAGATTTCGGTAGGCGCCTCTATTGAATTACTTAGTATTACTTTTGTTGGCATCTTATTACCAATATAACTATCTGCTTTGAAAAATTTAAAGATGGTTGTATCCACAAAGTTCAAAGCCTGATCGACATAAGCATTGTATTTTATCAAACTGTCAGTTGTCATAAGCCCCTCTGCATTGATAAATTGCTCTCTAATCATTGGCAAATCAATAGTTCCCCATTTTTCAACAGCATCAGCATTTTCGGCAGTATAGGCAAAATCCATAACAGGATCATATTCATATAGTAAGCCACAATTAAAATTATGGTATACTGATTGCACCAACTCCTTATCGGTACTATTTATAAAGTCAGCAACTCTGTTATTATCTTTATTTGTTGGCGTTAGAGAATCTTCAGTTTCACAAGCTGAAAATAAAACCAATACCACTAAGCCAATATATGTAACTAATGTTTTCTTCATTTCCATTTTATTTTTGTTTAGGGTATTATTATAACATCATCCACCTCTGCTATTTTCTCATACCTTTCATTATTTCTAATTAGCGGATTATTCTCTCTTTCCTGAAGAGGAATTGGAAGGGTATAATTGATATCATTAGAAAGAAGCGTATACGTTTCTGTTCCTAATTTATTACCACTCTCATTTACCAGAGTAAACACATGCTGTATTTGGGGACGATTGTCCATTCTTCTTAAATCAAACCAACGATGATGATCTTCGAAACACAATTCTTTTCGTCTTTCTTCAAGCACAAAAGCAAGTACTTCTGCTGCTGCTGTAGGATATACTACCTCATCTGTAGAAACATATCTTGAACTATGAATAGTCTTAATATCATTGATGGCATTCCCCAACTCGGCTTTTTGTGCATAGGCTTCTGCTCTGTTTAAATAGGCTTCTGCAACTCTTAAGTTAGCAAAACCAAGCGATGTATAGGTATCTGTTTGATATTTTGAAGTTTGATATTTAAGATTGCCCGTACCATCATCCGTACTATAAAAAAACACACTTGCTCTTTTATCATTGGCATCATATAGATTAATAAGATCTGTATTTGTCTTATAGGCATATGCGTTAGAGCTTCCTGCTTTAAAAACCGGATTTGTAGTATAATAAGAGTAAAGTACTTCTGCGTTATCTTTAAGTAATAAATGGCCTATTAGAATACATCGAAGAAAGTCTGACGACCTCAATAACCTGTGTTGAATAAGTAATCACCTCATCCCATTTTTGCTGATATAACATTACTCTTGACATTAATAAATCACATGCAGCTACATTGGGGTGCCATTTAGTTTTCTCAACTCCACTTTCTAAGATTAGCTTGCGGGCTTTTAAAAGATCACTTTCTATCAAAGCATAACCTTCGGCTACCGTATTTCGAGTATAAGTACTTTCAACACCAATATTATCTCTTAAAGGCACACCTAAATCTACATTGGCACTTGCGTCATTGAAAGGTTGACCATATAGATTTAGCAAATTAAAATATGACAGAGCCCGTATAAAATATGCCTCACCCTTTACAAAATCATTCTCATTTTTATCACCTAAGGCTTCATCTATTAATTCAATTACATAATTGGAGATGGCAATATCCTCGTACATCTTTTCCCAAGCCTTGTTTATAGTGCGAATCTCATCACCTTCTTCATCGATTTCAATTTCACGCTGCCAGGTATAGGTAGTCTTGTAACCGTATTTACTTGATGTTAGTGCGGCTGAATTCTCAACCACATTATCCGTCATTATTTCTGCACTACTAAATATGGGATATTCGAAGTTAAATTCGTTTAGCAATAATGCGGCATAATGATCCGTTTTTTCCGGAACTAGTTTATCCTGATCTACTTCATCCAGAAAATCGCTACAGCTTATCAATGGTAGTAAAAACAGAATATATATGATTATTTTAAATTTCTTCATTTTTTTCCTTTTTTAGCAATTAACCTTAAAAGCTAACATTAACACTCATACTATACGTTGGCGAAGCTGGTAATCCAATTCCAGTTACCTGCTCAGGATCTTGACCTTTTAGCTTTTTATCAAAAGCCCAAACAGCAATATTGCTTGTTTGTACACCGATATTCAAATTTTTAATACCACTTCCTTCTAAGACTTTACCCGGAATATTATAGGATAAGGATACGGTTTGTAAGCGAATATGATCACCTTTTACAACCCTGGCATCACTATAATCGTACATCCACCAGGCATTCTTTCCTTCCGGCACCACATTTCCATAGTTTGTAACATATACCCTGTCATATCCATTTACATTTTCATTATAAGTAAATGTCATATTGGCATTAGTAATCGCAGGGATATTAGTGAACTCCTCATCTCCTGCCTGACGCCATCTGTTAGTAAAGTCGCTGTGCATATTTTCGTAAGGCAATGGAAGACTTTGATTTCCATTATATAGTGGCAACAAGCGTACTTTATGTCCTAATTTATAAGTTAAATTTGCTGATAGGCGTAGGTTTCCATATCGAAGCTCGGTACCAAAACCTCCGTAATATAATGGCACTCGACTACCTTCATATACCAGAGCAGCCTGTAGCTGTTCTTCTGCCGACATATTTTCTTCCACCAAATGCTTAAAAGTAGGTAATCCACTCTCATTTAAACCGTCAAATTGGTAGGAGAAGAATCCATTGGTTGGGAAACCCTCTCTGTAAATACTTCCTCCTAAATAATTGGATACGGTTAAGTTTCTTTCTGCTCCATCTTCAAATCCTTTTAGTACGCGATCTTTATCGTAAGAGAAATTTAAATTAGTACTCCATGCAAATTTATTTTTCTTAATATTTACAGTACGAATAGCAAACTCATAACTACTTACATCTTTTGAACCAGAATTATATGCTTGAGTAGATGTTCCGTTTACTAATGAAACAGGTCTCGATTGAATCAAATCAGAACTTTTAGAATAGGCATAATCAAATGCACCACTAATTCTTCCTTGTAGTAAGCTAAAATTCAGTCCGGCATTTACTGTCTCTGTTTTTTCCCATCTTAAATTAGCATTTGGGAATGAAGATAATTGAGCGACATTCTCTGGACTGTAGGTCACGTTGTTACGGCCGTAATTAGTGATGATAAGATATGGTGTTGTATTAGGCATAGTTCCTCTTACACCATAAGAAGCACGTAAGGCTAATTCATCAAAAATACCTGCTCTGTTAAAGAAAGCTTCATTATGAATATTCCAGCGCGTTGATGCCGACCAGGTAGGTTTAAACTTATAACGTTCATACTGTCCAAATGTATTGGAACCATCGCTACGCATATTAAAGTTAACCACATACCTGTTATCAAACACATAGTTTAAGATACCAAACATAGAAACTGCATTTTGGATACGATCTGTGATACTTGGATAAATATCATAACCCTCTTCACTGGTTAACCAATTGAATGCAAATTCATAGTCATATTCAGAAAAATCCAGTTGAGATGTACCTTTTCCAAAACTAACATCAGGAAGTGCTATAAATCCCCTTCCCTGATAGTGGTTATATCCCGGAACTGAAAAACCGGTTGTTCCCCAATATTTACTTGAACGAACCTCATTACCTAAATTAACATTCAACACATGCTTATCGCCAAATACTCTATTGTAGTTTAATTGATTTCGAATTGAATAAGTATCCTGACTCACCATTCCGCCACTATAAATACCACCAAAAGGAACCATAGAATATCTATTCATATGCGAACTAATCATATCTTCGAATTCATCATACGATCGCAACGCAGCAATATAATAAGTATCCTCAGTAATCCATTGTTCTTCCAGGTTAGTTGTATTTCTATAACTCACCATACTGTTAATGCGAAAATTATTTAAGAACGACCACCTTAACGAAGCTGTAATGGCAAAGTCTTTATTGGTAATGTTTCGTTCCGAATTATCCATTTCATTTAAAATATTATACCTGCCATATACAACTCCAGCATCCTCTCCTGTTGCTCTATACATCTCCTTGCTCTGGTAAAAATATTCCCCATCGGTATCATAAATTGGAATGGTTCGGCTGGTATAATAAGCTTGATTAAATACATTGATAGAACCATGATTGTAAGAAGCTTTTTGAACTGCTCCGTTCATCTTAAATGACAATAACAGATTATCTCTAATGTCCAGGTCGATATTTGATCGGGCTGTAATTCTGTTTAAGCCAACTCCTTTTTCAGTTCCCTGCTGATCATCATAACCAACCGATAAATAATAACGGGCGCTCTTGGTTCCACCGGATGCACTCACCGAATGCTGCTGATTAATGGTTGGCTGATATAATTCACCAAACCAATCGGCGTTCACTGTTTCTAAATATGACACCTGATCCTGAAATTGTTGAAACGAATAAGTCCCATCCCATAGATTCATTAAGGCACCTTCATAACCTAATCGATCTACATTTTCATACTGCCCAGTAAACCCAATGTTCTTTTCATACATTTCCCTGGATACATCAATTCTTTCTTTCGAATTCATCAGGTTCATATCCAGGTAACTTGGCGCTTGTACGAAGCTAAATCCTCCACTGTAAGAAAGTGATGGAACTCCTTCTTTACCTCTTTTGGTAGTAATAACTATTACACCATTGGCAGCTCTGGTACCATAAATAGCTGTTGCTGAAGCATCTTTCAGAATATTTATTTTAGAGATATCCTGTGGATTGATACCTGTTAAGGCATTACCAATTAAATTGATATTATCGAAGCTATTAATTTCATCAGCAGACAAAGGTACAGGGTCTTCATAGATTACACCATCAATCACCCATAACGGGCTTTGATTACCTGTAAAAGTACTTCCTCCTCTAATTCTTACTTTAGCAGCAGCTCCCGGGGTAGAACTTAAATTGGTAATCATTAAACCAGTCGCTTTACCTTCCAGCATTTTATCCACACTTAACGAGCCAATCATATCCAGCTCTTCGGCTTTAACCGTTGAAATTGCACTGGTTAATTCTCGCTTATCCACATTGAAATAACCGGTTGCCACTACTTCATCCAATTCGGTGATATCTGATATCAGTTGGATTTTGTACATTTCTTTTTCAGGATCTATGGGTACTTCCAAATTTTCAAATCCTATATAAGAAAACACCAGTTTCATTCCTTCCTGTAGATACGGTAGCACAAAATCAAATTCTCCATTTACATCTGTTATGGCTCCCAGTAATGAATTTGTAACATTGATATTAACACCAATAAGCGTTTCTCCTGAGTCAGCATCTGTCACTACACCCTTAACCCGAATGTTTCTTTGGATTTTTTGTTGAGTCTCTTGCTCTTCCGTACTCCTCCTTTTCACGATAATGACCTCTCCAGCCATAGTATACGTATACTCCGTATACTCAAAAACATCCTCCAGAATTTCTTTCACCGGAGCATCTTTTTTATTGACCGAAATATGATCAAGGTTGCGAACATTATCATCACTCAAAAAGTAACTATAATCACTCTTTTCCCTAATCTCTTCCAATAACTCAATGATATTAATATCATCTGCCTGCAAGCTTATTTTCTTGTTTTGAGAATAACTACTTGCCGACACCGTCATGGTTCCAATTACAATCAGCAATACTGAAATTTTCATAATGAGCCAAATTTTACCCGGACCAGTGCGCGTAGCACAAGTCATACGAAAATGGTTTTTTTTCATAAATTTGTAATACTTTTTGTTATACGGAGTATTCCTACAGAATACTTTTTGAATGAAGGGGTGCGCCAACACCCCTTTTTTATTTAATTATGAGATGCCAATATTACAGTGCTGTCTTTAACCTCAATTTTTAAAGACATTTCTAATTCAAGAATCTTTAATATATCAGACATATCCTCATATCGCGGGAGATCTCCTGAGAAACGACGCAGCTTCACCTCATCATCCTCAAAATGCACATCAACATTATACCATCTGGCTATTTTCAAAATAAACGACTCCATGTTTTCATTTCTGAACACAAACCTTCCATCTTTCCAGGAAGTATAAAGGTAGGTATCCACCTCTTTGATGTCAATCTCGCTCGTTTGTTTATGGAATACCAGTTGTTGATTTGGCTTTATCTGTGCATGCTTTTCTTGTCCGTTCTCTGATTGATAATCAACAGCTACACTTCCTTCAACCAAGGTGGTAAACTGATTTTCATCTTCTTTATATGCAGAAATATTAAACTCTGTTCCTAATACCCGTACATTATGATTTTCGGTATGTACGATAAATGGTTTTTCTACATTTTTAGCTACCTTAAAATAAGCCTCTCCATTTAATTCAACCATTCGTAAATCAGAAGCAAATAACGAAGGATACTTTAATTCACTATCAGAGTTTAACCATACTTCAGTTCCGTCAGGTAACACCAATTGGTACTCACCTCCTTTAGGCACGACAAGTCTGTTTACCGAAGGTTTTGTAAAGTCCTGATTTTCTTTCTTATTATAAACCAATCGACCATTATTGTTGTTTATTTCAACCCCTTCCTGATCAATACTGCTAACCTGACCTTCTTCAAGTTTAAATACTTCTCCTCCATCAACAATCAACTCTGCCTGATACCTACCCGGCGCAATAGAAACATTAGCCAGATTATTTTCTGAACCTTGCCATTCATTTATAGAAAGGTATGTAAACAGACCAATAACAAATAGAGCCGCAATAGATGAAATGGTCCATACCATTTTCCTTTTGCGGCTAGAATAGCCCAACTTTTCATCATCCATTCTTCGAACAAAGGTTTTCCATGCCTTTGATGTATCAATCTGTTGTATTTTTTTATTGCGGCTATAAAATGCAAATTCATTCTTAAGGTCTTGATAAACTAACTGATTATCTTCCTTTTCCTTCCAACCTGACAGAAACTCTTTTTCCTGATCTTCAAGATCATTCATCGTTTCTTTTGTTATCAGTTGCGAAACTTTAAATATTTCATCTATGCGATTCATCATGGATATTAAGTTACGAAATATTACACATCGTAACTAAATGACGCATTAAAATTACAAGTGGGTGACTAAAGAGGTGATTTTTTTACAAAATAGAAGACATATATATATAAAGAATTACCAGGAACTCATTACCCAGCTGCTCCCTAAGAACCCTGTAAGCCCTCTGTTTCAAAGTCTTAACTGTATTTATACTTACATCAAGTTCTTCAGCTATTTCTTTATTTATATAACCTTTTAAGGATAGACGAATTATTTTTTTTGTTTGAGGAGATAAGTTTGAAATGGCATCTTGTAATAAACGATAAGTTTCTTCTTTTAAAACTTCATCCAAAAATGCTTTATCTGTCAATAAGTTTTTATGTTCTTCAATAGGTGAATTTTCAATTCTTTTTTCTTTCCTTAATTCACTGATTGAAGCATTTTTGACTAATACATACAAGTACTTTCGAAGAGCTTGTTCTGACTTAAATTCTTCATCTTCTTTTTGCCATAGTTTCACAAAGGCTTCTTGTGCTATATCCTGACTTAATGCAGAATTTTTAAAGAAACGATCGGCCACCATACACATGGATGGATACAAACGATCAAATAGTTCTTTAAACTCAGTACTATCGTAGGATATTGTTCTACCTTCAACTATCATTTACTCAAAAATTGGCGCCAAGATATATATTACATCAGAATTCAACAAACTATATTTTTCTCTTGGTGGGGTGTAATTCATAAATTTTCACAGTAAATTATCAAATAGCCTAAATATTAGGAAACGATTATTAAAAAAACACAAAGCACCCCCTTATTGTTTGTTTTACAAAAGGGGGTGGTATATGTTTTACATCTGCTTTAACAAAGCTCGAACGGCATCAACCGATTCTACTTTATACGCAGCTTTGGTATGTTTCATTCCCACTTTTATGGTTATCGCTTCCTCAGGTAATTCTCGGAACATAAATTCATCTGTCCAGTCATCACCAATAGCCATAATATAATCAAAAGGCTGGTTATTTAAGAATTTTAAAGCTGCTACACCTTTATTAATTCCACCACTCTTTACTTCAATTACCTTATTTCCTTCCATAATTTCAAGGTTATGGTTAGATAGATGCGTATTTAATTCATCTTTCAATTCATTAGCTCTTAACTCCCCTTGTTCCGGTTCCGATTTACGGAAGTGCCAAACCAAAGAGTAGTTCTTTTCTTCAATAAAGCTACCAGGCGTACGATCCACAAAATTTTCCATTACAGGACGTACATTAGGCATCCAATTATTGTTTACCGTAGAAAGCATTTCCCATTCTCCGTCTACCTTTTTAAGCCAAACGCCATGCTCGCATATTAAATTCACTTTATGTCCGGCAAACCATTTCTCAAGCGTATAACGGTCGCGACCACTAATAATAGTCACCGTATTTAATTCATTAGATGTTAGATTTTTTATAATACTGTGCAATTCATCATCCGGTTTGGCATCTTGCGGATTCTTTTTAAAGTGCGAAAGCGTTCCGTCATAATCCAAAAAGATAGCGCGCTTTTTTGCATCTTGATACTTTTCAGTAAGTTTTGTAGATAGATTCTTAGTAATTCGTTTAGCTAAAAAGTCGCTCTGAACATTCTCTGCTTTCTTTAATGACTTAACAAATTCTCCGGCCCACTTAAATACATCGTATCTTTGAATTCGCTCTTTCATAAACGCTATACGTTCTTTTTGCTCCTCTATCGGCATCGTTAAAGCCTGATAAATACTGTCTGCCATATCTTCTTCATCAACCGGATTGATGATTAAAGACTCTCCCATTTCTTTAGCTACCCCAGCCATTTCACTTAGAATAAGTACACCAGTATTGTTAATTCTGGATGCGACATATTCTTTGGCTACCAGATTCATACCATCGCGCACAGGCGTAATCAATGCCACATCACAAGAACTATACAGCTCTATTAAATTATTAAACGGCAAAGAACGATAAAAATACCAGATTGGTGCATAATTAATAGTACCATAGGCGCCGTTAATCTGACCAACCAATTCATCTACCTCTCTTTTTAATTGCTGGTAGTGATCAACCTGACCGCGAGAAGGCACAGCAAGCATTATTAATGTTACTTTTTGCCTGAATTCAGGATATTTTTCAAGGAATCTTCCGAAAGCTTTTAATCGGTTTGGAATTCCTTTGGTATAATCCAATCGATCAATAGACAAAATCAGCTTCCTGTCCGGCGAAGCTAAAAAGTACTTATCCAGCTCCTTATGTAAGTCCGATTTTTCCGTAATCGCCTTCATACTAACATCCTGGGCACTTTGCATAAACTTCTGATAATCGATACCCATTGGAAAAGAATCAGCAATGATGATGCGCTCTTCAATATGAATTTGATTAAATGAAATTTCGTACCCGAATAAACGACGCACACAACTAAAGAAGTGACGTTCATAATCATAAGTATGAAATCCAATTAAATCGGCGCCCAACATACCTTTTATAATTTCATTACGCCATGGTAAAATTCGGAACACCTCGTATGAAGGAAACGGAATATGTAAAAAGAATCCAACTGTAACGTTGGGCTTTTTTGATTTTATCATTTCCGGAACCAGTAATAGCTGGTAATCATGAACCCAAACAACATCGCCGTCATCAAGTGTTTCCAGGGCTGCATCGGCAAATTTCTGGTTTACACTTTTATAGGTTTCCCAATCTTCGTTGTTAAAATCGGCGAACTGAGTAAAATAATGGAATAGTGGCCAGATGGTTCTGTTACTAAATCCTTCGTAGAAAAGATGAATTTCCTCGGAACTCAAGTGTACTGGCGCACATTTTTCACCTTTAAAGAGATTTTCGATGGTTTCCATCTTCCCCTTTTCGAGTTGATCACTGTTTACTCCGGGCCAACCAATCCAGGTACCACCATAATCTTTATAAATCGACTTCATACCTGTAGCTAGCCCCCCTACACTGGCTTCAAGTGAT
Organism: uncultured Saccharicrinis sp.; assembly: GCA_963677245.1. Lineage (GTDB taxonomy): Bacteria > Bacteroidota > Bacteroidia > Bacteroidales > Marinilabiliaceae > Saccharicrinis. Next base: position 5,047,347 of record OY781921.1, on the reverse strand, counting down.
ATATTTTCATCTTCATCCTTAATACTAAACGGGAGTCTGTTAGAAACAATGTGAATTTTTTGCATAGATATGATGCTTTTTATTTGAATTTTAAAAATAATACCCCTTTTTTTGGAGGTACTACAAAACTAACCAATAAATTTTAATATATGGAGAATCTGAATTACGGGATTATCGGAAACTGCAAATCGGCAGCTTTAGTTTCCGAAAAGGGGAGTATCGATTGGTTATGTTTGCCAAAGTTTGATGCACCATCGGTATTTGCAAAATTATTAGACACGGAAAAGGGCGGTTCCATGTCTATTGAACCTGAGAAACTTTTATCAATTGGGCAGGAGTATATTGATAGAACAAATTTGTTGTGCACGCGATTTATTTGTGAGGATGGCGTTTTTGAAGTCATTGATTTTATGCCTCGTTACAAAAATGATGACGGCTCATACTACTCACCACCTGACGTGGTAAGGGTTTTTAATAGAATTAGCGGGGCACCTACTTTTAAAATTACTTACGATCCAAAATTGGAATACGCCTTACATACCACCTTTTTATCAAAGGAGAAAAAGTATGTAAAAGCTGTTACCAAAAAAGGACCGTATGATTCTTTGTATATGTATTCGGACTTTGATTATGACGATATCATAAATAAAGAAACCATCATCTTAACGCAATCGCGTTTTTTATTGGTGAGTTATAATCAGAAAATTTTAAAGCAAGATATCCATCGCGTTAAACTTAAGATGGAACGTACAAAAGTTTATTGGTTAAACTGGTCGGAACGTACAACACGCTTTAGTAAATACAACGAAGAGATCGTTCGTAGTGCACTCACATTAAAACTTTTAAGTTACGAAAAAACAGGTGCCGTTTTAGCGGCATTAACCACCTCATTACCTGAAACCATTGGAGAAGTCAGAAACTGGGATTATCGTTTTTGCTGGATCAGAGACGGTTCGATGGTGGTAAAAATATTAAACCTGATTGGACACAATACTGTTGCTCAAAATTATCTACGCTTTATCGTTGATATTCTCCCGGAGAAAGATGAAAAGATGCAGATTATGTACGGTATTAGTGGAGAAAAGCGACTATCAGAATATGAGCTGCCTCATTTAGATGGATATGGAAACTCAAAACCCGTGCGTGTTGGAAATGCTGCCTATAAGCAGAAGCAGAATGATATTTACGGAATTTTAATGGATGCTATTTACCAGCATTTCAGCATTAACTCTCATTCTTTAGGTTACAGTGAAGACCTATGGACAGTAGTTAGAAATGTGGTAAAAATGGTGGAAAGCAATTGGAAAAAACCAGATAAGGGAATTTGGGAAATTCGCAACGAGAGCAAACACTTTACCTTTAGTAAGGTACTTTGTTGGGTAGCCATTGACAGAGCTCAGAAAATTGCTGCTTTATTAAAACAAGATGATTACACCAAAAAGTGGAAGAAACTTGAGGACAAAATTAAGGCTGATATAGAATTAAATGCATGGTCGGAGGCTAAACAATCTTATACTCAAGCTTATGGAACGGATGATTTAGATGCCTCTGTTCTTTTAATGGAAAGCTATGGTTTTGTTAGTTCCAAAGACGAAAGGTTTAAATCTACGGTTTATGCTATTCAAAAAGAATTAGAATATAACGGCTTAATGTATCGATACATTAACCAGGATGATTTTGGTTTACCTAAATCTGCTTTTACCATTTGTGCTTTTTGGCTGGTAAATGCTTTGTACAAAATTGGAGAAAAAGAGCAAGCTAAAAAACGTTTTGAAGAACTACTGACTTACAACAACCACCTTGGATTATTTAGTGAGGATTTAGACTTTGAAACCAAGCAACAGCTAGGTAACTTCCCTCAGGCATATTCGCATTTAGCTTTAATTGAAACAGCAATTACAATTTCTGAAGGTGAAATTACCAAGGAAGGTAAAATTATTGATGCTATCCACTAGAACACAAACCTCTGGTATATAAGAAATATAAAAAAGGTCAGCAGAATTATAAACTACTGACCTTTTTTTTATTCATTCAGAATTGAAGTAAACATCTTTTTAAAAATCCAAGGATCTTTAATTACATACGATTCTGCTTCTTTTTTCCACCCTACTTTTAATTCCGTTATATCCGAATTCATTACTTTTTGAAACTGTTCCTCCGTGAGCAAACATGTTCCTTTAAGAACCGAATAGTTATACTTTTCTAAAAACTCAATTTCAGCATCTTCTGAAATCACCAAAGCAATCTCTTCTCCATTCCTTGTTTGTAACCACAGTTCCCTTCCTGCTTTCATATTTCCAAAATACCGGTAGCTATCGATTAAGCCTACCTCCCACTGAAAATAAATTTTAGCTTGACCTGAGTCGATTTTGCATATAGCTCTGCATTTTATCTTACCTTTTAAATTTCCAAAGTATTTTACCAAACGTTGACTATTGGCATAAAACAACTCCACCATCTCCGATTCTCCTGAGAAATTAGAATTTAGATCTGTTTTAAATTCATTTATAGTAACAGCTTCATCTTTATATTTCCACGTCCCATTCTCAAATAACAAAACGGTTTTACCCTCAGTGGTAACTGCCTCTAACTGCGCCATTAAAACCAATGGGTTTAAAAATAAAACAAGCAAAAGGAGATTTCGTAATATTTTCATTTCGAACATATTTTTATATTTCATGCGAAATATAAAATTAAAAACATACGATACCATATGATGAAGTATAATTCTTTTATTAGCTACTTATGCACCCAGATATTTTTGTAATAGATCTATAATATCCTTTGGTAAAAATGGTTTAGCCATATAATCCGTAAAACCAGCTTCTTTGATTTTAACTTTGTCCTCAGGTCTGGCATAAGCTGTTTGTGCAATAACAATTTGTTTTTTACAGGCAGCTTTAATTTTCATTAAGGCTTCATATCCGTTCATAATGGGCAATCGGATATCCATCAGTACAACATCATACTTATCACATTTATCGCAATTCTGTACAGCTTGTAGGCCATCCTCCACATAATCAATTTTAACCTTTGTCTTTTTTAATAATTCCTCTAAAAATTTAAAATTAGCTTGTTCATCCTCTACTACTAAAATGCGTTTATCCTCCCAATTAACTGTTGAGGCTACTTTTATCTCTTTTACTTTTTTTGAAAAATCTTCTAAAGACTGTTCATAAGGTAAGCTTAAAATAAAAGTTGATCCTACTTTAGGTTTTGATTCTACGGATAACTCCCCACCAAGGAGTTTAGCTAATCGCTTGGAGATTGCTAATCCTAAACCTATTCCCCGTTTGGCACTTACCTGATCCCTGTTTAGTTTTACAAACTGATTAAAAATAACTTTAACTTCACCTTCGCTCATTCCAACACCAGAATCTTTTACATAAAATTTCACATTGGAATCAACAATAATAACACCTAAGCTAATACTGCCACTTTTAGTAAACTTAAGGGCATTCCCCATTAAATTAAATAGTATTTGACGTATTCTGTATTCATCAGAATATATATGCAGATCAACCGATTTCAACTGGTTCTCTTTTTTTATTTCCACCACAGGATTTTCGTTTCTCAAGGAAAAAGTAGAATAGACTTCATCCAGTAAACGGTTTACAGAAAACTCTTCTTTTCTTATTTTTAATTGATTGGCTTCTATTTGTGAAAAGTCAAGTATATCCTCGATTAATAAAAGAAGAGCGTTAGAATTCCTGACAATCAATTCAATAAAACCATGTTTCTCCTCTTCTTCAATAGAATCGTCTTCAAGTAATGATGAAAATCCGATTATAGCATTCATTGGCGTACGGATTTCGTGACTCATATTCGCCAAAAAATAAGATTTTAAACGATCTGAGTTTTCTGCTTTTTCTTTGGCTTTTACTAACTCAGTGGTTCGCTCACCAATCATGTTTTCAAGATGATCTTTATGCTGTTGTAATTCTTCTTTCTGAACAAACAATTCTTCATGTTGCTCCATCAAAAGGTCATTCTGTTTTTCAATGGTTTGTGTTCTGGTTTTTACTTTTCTTTCAAGTATTACTTTGGCTCTTCTTAAATTTTTCTCCCTCCAAATTATTATGATATAGATAATTAATACAATCATAAAAGCCAGAAAGAAATAAAACCATGTTCTTTGCCACATCTTTTCCTTTACTATAAAATATAAGCTATATCCCTCCTTATTCCATAAGCCATCACTATTAGCAGCAAAAACCTCAAACTTATAACTCCCTGGTTTTAAATAATTAAATATGGCATAATTACCATCTGTAATTTTGATATTATTATCCAATGAACTGGTTAAATTATACTTAAACTTTGTTTTTTTCTTGAAAGTAAAGTTATTAGCAAAAAAAGAAATTTCTAGTCGACTTTGGTACCACTTTAAATAAATGGTATCCGAATTTTGAGGATAAAGTAAGTAGTTTTCTCTTTTATTTTGCGCAATTACATTTACACTTTCTACAAACACCTTTGGCAAGTAATCATTCCTTTGTATTTTATCTGGATAAAACGAATCCAAACCTTGATTCCCTCCAAAAAAGAGTGCTCCATCATTTGTTAATAAACTCGCAATTGTAAAATACTGATTTCCTTGCAAGCCATCTTCTTTAGAGTACGTGTAGATAATACTGTCTTTAACAGATATTTGGTTTAAACCATTATTGGTTGCTACCCAAACATTACCTAAATTATCAATCAACATTGACTTCACCTGATTATTAGACAATCCATTAGAAGTATTGTAATATATAGTATCATTTGAATTCTTTTTATACATCAATACTCCTTTATTAGCTGTTCCTACCCATAGGTTGCCTTCATTGTCTTTTTCAACCTGCACTATATCACTCCCTAAATATATTGGGACATCATACTCATTCGTTTTTTCATTCCATTGATACATTCCTATACTCGGCAATAGAAGCCTAATCTCTGAATTATTTTGGTGGCAATAAACTTTAGTTGCCTCATAAAAATTCCCTTGAGTATTATATTCATTTAAATAAGCAACACTATCACCTTCTAACATAGCTACGTTTCCACTTCCTCCAATTAACCAAAGTCTGTTTTTATAATCAATAGAAGTAGTCCACACATACTCATTTAGATAGCTAGTATTCATATTTAAAGGTTCTATCTCATCCTTTTTACGAATGTACTTATCGAGCGTATTAGGCCATAAACAAATAATAACATTCCCATCTTTATCTTCTGACATTGAGCGAACAGTATTAAATCTAAGCTTAGAGTTTTCTGTATTTAAAACTCGAATATGCCCCGTTTTTCTATCTAAAATATTTATTCCACCTCCATCTGTTCCAATCCAGATTAATCCTTGTGAATCTTCCATTAAACACCCTACTACGCCATTGGATAAATTCATATTCTTATTTGAAAAAAAATCAGTTCCTTTTTTTTGAAATACCTTAAAATTATGCTCCTTGGGATTATAATAACAAACACCGCCTCTTGATGTAGCTGCCCAAATTATACCTTCTTCATCTTTATGCAAAAAAAGTATACCATCTGAAGTTAATTCTCCTGCATTACCAATAAAAGAGCTTACATAATGGAATCGTTCTGTTTTCTTATTAAAGATATTTATCCCTCCCTGATCAGTTGCAATTAATATATGATCGTCATCAAATGATATCAAATGTAACAAATCCCTCACATATAAACCTGATCCATCTCTATTTACAAAATAGTGTTTAAAAGAGCCGTTCTCCGGGTTGAAATGAGAAAAACAAAACCTGCTCAGCGCCAACCAAACTTGATCATTTTGATCTACTAGTAAAACTTTATGCCCTCTATGTATATCAGGAAGTTCTTTTATCGGAATCAAATCTGTTGACTTGATTTCTGGATTATACTTAATAATAAAATCGGCTCTACATGCTAACCAAAGGTTTCCTTTTGAATCCTCTTGAATTGAAGTAATATGCTTAAATGAATCTGGTATATCAATAGGGTAATGCACCATGGTATCTTGCTCGTAGGAATATTGGTATAAACCGGTTCCTGCTCCAATCCAAGTTCTTTTCTTCTTATCTTGAAAAACACAGTATACATGTTGCGTGCTAAAATCTGGCACTACATCATTATTTACTATGTAAGTTATCAATACGACCTGTCAATTGGTTTATTCTACTCACGCCAATATTAGTTGATACCCAAATATTGTTTTTATGATCTTCAATTATACCCAAAATGGCATTACTCAGTATCGAATTAGAATCATTATCCTGTTTGGTATATGCTTTAATATTATTATGGCTGTAACGAACAAGACCTTCTCTATCTGTGCCAACCCAAAGAAAATCATTGCTATCTCGGTATAAATAACGAACCAAGGGCAATCCAGTATTTGTTTCCAAGTGTTTAAATGGAATTTGATCTAACTCCGAAGCACCGGAATTAAATGCAGTCAGCAGGAATGCTATGGTAAGTAAAAATTTATTCACTGATGTGTTTTTTAATTATAAAACCATCACAATTAGATTATAGTAAGGCATACCAAAACCTGCTACTCACCCGCTAAATAAATTGTTTAAAAGATAGCTATTCCGAATAAAAGAATATCATTTTCTAAAAGAAATGAATACGATTTTGGTCTCTACCAAATTTAACGATAATTACTAGAATTATACAAATAATTTAAGCTTTCAAAAAATTAACTTACACTTTGATATTTTTGCACTGAATCGTTTAAATGATTGACTGAATTGTAAAAAGAAGCAAACTTACTATTGATATTTTGAACTGTATTGTTGAGTTCGTGTATAACTTCGTTTAGCTTTCTATTCTCCTGAATATTGGAATCGGAATAAGAATCAACCTTCTTAATGATTTCTGTGAATTGGATATTGTTATTCATATTACCCTTAAACAGGTTGGTAATTTGAAGATTGAGATTGTTTGCTTATTGAAGATCTTTATTTAATTCATTAACTATTCCAGTAATCTGCGTAACCGATTCTGCAATATGAATAGATAGTTTTCTGACTTCGGCAGCAACAACAGCAAAACTCTTTCCGAATTCACCGGCTTTAGAAGCTTCTATGGATGCATTTAAAGCTAAAATATTGGTTTGCGAAGCTACTTCACTTACAAATTGAACAATTTTATTTATTTCTTCAGTTTGTGTATTAAGAGTAACCATCACTTTGGTAAAAGCATCCACATTTTCATCTAATACTTTTAAATCCTTTCCTGCTTGATTTACCGAAGTTTGTATATGAAGTACTTCATCCCTAATATTATCGGACAACTGAGAAATTGATCCTGTATTAATTTTAACGTGTTGAATGGTATTAGTTAAATGATCTATTGAGAAAACTGATTGCTGGTGTTCATTTCCGTTCCCTCCAATATCATTAACCTCATTGGTTATACTTTTAGTTTTTAATACAATATCATTTAAAGTTTTCAATACCACATTAAACCCATTGGCAATTTCACCAACTGCATCATCACTTTGAATATCTAATTCCTCACTAATTTCGTTATTCGCAATACCCTTAGCTACATGTGATACTTTTAATAGTTCCTTAATTAAAATGGATTTTACAAACCAGTAACTCACTACTCCAACTGTAATTCCGGCCATTATACATCCAATGACAAAGTAAACAAAGAAACCCTCTTTCCAATTCACAAAAAAATTGGCATATACAGGAAAAATGATGCCCATTAATATTCCAAATGACATCATATATCTAAATAACTTTTTAAGTATACTTTTTTTAGATTTAGGCATTGTTAAAATGGTATTAGTATTTTTGTTCTAAAGACAAAATAAGGATTAAAGAGTATATTCGCAATTAAGAAACGAATTACTCAAATAAAAGTTTCAGAACAACAAAAATATTTTACAGCTAAAAAACTGTAAAACAATAAGATTACCGTAATTAATGAACAAAGAAACTATTCAATGCCCACATTGTAACAGTAAGTATACATCAGCAGACCTAAAGCGTAAATGCAGCAATTGTTTTGCCTGCACCGGCTGCGAAATTTATATTTGCTACCATTGTGGTGAACAAATAATCATTAAAGCGCCCCGAGAAATGAAGCGAAGCAAAAAGTAAATTTTTCGTTTCTTATTTTTATCTCATCAACATTGCACCTTAAGTGTCATGAATATTATAATTGCTCCGGATAAAATGAAAGGTTCATTGAGTAGCATTGATTTTTGCAGATCAATTGAAAAAGGAATTCTTAAATACTTGCCTCAAGCACATATCATAAAGGTTCCCATGGCTGATGGAGGTGATGGTACTGTTGAAGTGATTAAATATTACTTAGGAGGAGAGAAGGTTCAGGTTGAGGTGCAAAATCCTGTAGGTAAAAATATTCAGGCTACTTATTTATTTAACAGAAATACAAAAACAGCCTTTATTGAAATGGCTGAAGCTTCTGGCTTACATCTCTTAAAAAAAGAAGAAAAAAATCCGCTTCTCACCTCTACTTTTGGCACTGGTCAACTAATTAATCATGCCATAGAAAAAGGGGTTACAAACATTATTTTAGGAATTGGAGGCAGTGCAACCAACGATGCAGGAATGGGGATGGCACGTGCTTTAGGATATCGTTTTTTTGACCAAAATCAAAAGGAATTAAAAGGCATTGGTCATGATTTAATCCATCTACATCGTATTGATTCTTCTCAGGTTTATCCTCAAATCCATACAGTTAAATTTAGTATTGCCTCTGATGTGAACAACCTCTTCTTTGGTAAAGACGGAGCAGCATATGTATATGCTTCGCAAAAAGGAGCCTCGCCGCAAGACATCAAACTTCTGGATAATGGACTCCGTAATTTTAACGAAGTTGTAAAAAAACAATATCAACTCAACTTGCAAAATCTTCCGGGTTCCGGTGCAGCAGGTGGTCTTGGTGGCGGAAGCAGAATCTTTTTAAATGCAAGTATAGCGCAAGGCATAGAACTGATGAAGACCTTATCTGGCTTTAGTAGTAAAATTGAAAATGCAGATTGGATTATTACTGGAGAAGGTAGCTTTGACGATCAAACTTTATCCGGTAAAGTTATTCAAGGTATTTTACAATCTGTAACCAAACAAAAAGTGGCTATCATTTGCGGAATATATAAGTTCCTGTCTAATGACAAACTTCCGGAGTCAATCCATTACATGAAAGAAATCAAGTCTTATGCACAAAGCAAAGAGGACTCCATGAAAAATGCCTCATTATACGTTCAACTGGCTGCTGAAGAATTTACCCGACAAAAATTAATTTTCTAACACCATATATTATAATTCCTACCTGGTGGATTTTTTCCTTATTTTCCAATAACTTTAAGCAACATGAACTAAATATGGGAAATGTGGAAAAAGACTACCTGCAGCAAGAGCTGTTTGAATTGATACAGAATGATAGTTCTATTTTTGATTTTATTCAGGAAAACCTGTTTGACGGTTTATGGTATTGGGATTTGGAAGAGCCTGAAAACGAATGGATGAATGAACGTTTTTGGACGACGCTTGGATATAACCCTCTCGATATGCCTCAAAAAGCCAGTGCCTGGAAAGCTATTATTTTCCCTGAGGATTTAGATTTAATTAACCACAACCTTCAAAAACATCTTGACGACCCTACTCACTCATACGATCAAATAGTTAGATTTAAACATAAAGATGGTTCAACCGTATGGATTAGGTGTTTTGGAAAAGCCATTTGCGATAAAGACAACAAACCGATACGCTTAATGGGTGCTCATCAAGATATTACCTCCTTAAAAAATTCCGATATTATTATAAATGCCAGTCGCCAGGCACTGGAAAGTGAGAAAAAGTTCAGACGCATGTTTGCTAAATCACCTTTGGCAATTTATATGTCTAAAGGTCCTGATATAAAAGCGGAATACATTAATCATACATTTATTCAATTATTTGGGTATACAATGAGAGAAGTTCCTACTGCAGCTCATTGGTGGCCCAAAGCTTTCCCAGATGAAGTTTATCGTGTCCAAATAATGAAAGAGTGGAACCAAAAAATGGGAAAAGCGATAGCTGAAAAGTCGGATATTGAACCGGTTGACGCCTGGGTTCAATGTAAAGATGGTTCTAAAAAATACATAAGATGGTATTTTAATTCAAATGGAAATGAGAATTGGGCTTTTGGATTGGATTTAACATCTCAGAAAAAATCAAGTGAAACACTAAAGGATGCAAAGCAAAAATTAGAAAAAAGCCAGTTTAACCTGATCAAAGCACAAAAAATTGCCCATCTTGGTAGCTGGTATTTAGATGTAAAAACCAACGAAGTAGAATGGACCGAGGAGTTGTATAAAATGTATGGTTTTGATCCAAGCCTTCCTCCTCCTCCATATCCTGAGCATCAAAAACTTTTTATACCCGAAAGCTGGAATCTATTAAATACATCTCTTGAAAAAACAAGAACAGAAGGTATTCCATATGAATTAGAATTGAAAACCATAAAAAAAGACGGCAGTAACGGTTGGATGTGGGTGCGCGGTGAAGCTGTGTATAACAATAAAAACGAAATTACAGGACTTTGGGGAGCAGCTCAGGATATAACCCGACAAAAACATATTGAAGAGGAACTCATCAAAACCAAAACAGAAGTTGAAGAGAGTGAACAGCAATTCAGACTGCTGTTTGAAAATATGGAACAGGGATTTGCGTTGCATAAAATGATTTACGACAAAGCTAATCGCCCAATTGATTATCAATTTGTATTACTCAACAAAGCTTTTGAAAAAGTTACAGGTCTTAAAGTTAAAGATTGCCTGGGAAAAACAGTTAAACAGGTTTTACCAAACATTGAGGATGTTTGGATTGAAAACTATAGCGAAGTAGCATCTTCTGGAATTCCCTTACGTTTTGAAAACTATGCCAAAGAATTGGAAAGTTATTATGAAGTGACTGCCTACTCTCCTAAAAAAGGATACTTTGCTACCGTTATTACCGATGTAACTAAAATTAAGACATACGAAAAAAATATAATTAAGGCCAAAAACGAAGCCGAAGAAAGCAACCAGCTAAAATCTGCATTTTTAGCAAATATGAGCCACGAAATACGTACGCCCATGAACGCTATCATAGGCTTTGCTTCGTTTTTAAAAGATCCAAGTAATCCTAAAGGAGAAATCGAAAAATATGCGGACATCATTATGAATGAAGGAAATCATCTGCTTAATTTGATTAATGATATCATTGATATTTCTAAAATTGATGCCGGACAAATTACCATTAGTAAATCAAAAGTCGATTTAAATGCTTTACTGATAGATTTATATAACACTTTTCACTCCGGGCAATTGAGTAAAAACAATTTCAATATCCATCTGAAAGTACATATGCCGGTAAAGAAAATGTTTTTACTAACCGATGAAACACGACTACGACAAATATTGATGAACCTGATAGGAAATGCCTTAAAGTTTACTCACGAAGGAGAAATTGAGTTTGGCTACGATATTGAAAATGATAAAATCAGATTTTTTGTCAGCGATACCGGTATTGGAATAGCAAAAGAAAAACAAACTAAAATATTCGACCGTTTTCAACAAGCGGCACATGAAACTGAAAAAATATACGGAGGAACCGGTCTTGGCTTATCGATAGCCAAAGCTTGTACAGAACTGCTCGGAGGAGATATTTGGTTAGAATCTGAAGTAGATAAAGGCACAACATTTTATTTTACCATTCTGCATGTCCCCATTCATATAAATAAGAAAAATTGGGCTCACCCTAAACTAAGCGATTACGAATTTAACAACGAGCTTATTCTGATAGCCGAAGACGAAGACTATAATTACAAATATCTCGAAACAGCTTTAGCCAAATACAAATTACAACTCATTCGTTCGAAAACAGGTAGAGAAACCATTGAAAAAGCGCTTTCTGACGATCATATCCAGTTAATTCTTATGGATATTCAGATGCCCGATTTAACTGGAATAGAGGCTACTGTCGAAATTCGGAAACTTAAACCCGAACTGCCAATCATAGCTCAAACCGCCTACGCTATGAATAACGACAAACAAAAGTTTATGGCTATTGGTTGTACTGATTATTTAGCCAAACCCATAAAAAAAGAGCAATTAATCCGAACAATTTATGAACACTTGCATAAAGATGTAGTGAGTGGATAAAACCTCTTTTTGATTTTTACTATCACTTAAATCTTTTATTTATATCAATGACACAAACTATAAACAAGGTATTTATTGCCACAAGTATTGATGGATATATTGCAGATAAAAATGGTGGTTTAGATTGGTTAAACAGTATTCCAAATCCAGACCATATTGATATGGGTTATAATGAATTTATAACGGATATTGATGCTATTGTTATGGGACGAAAAACTTTTGAAACCGTTTGCAATTTTGATATAGAGTGGCCATACAGCAAACCGGTTTTTGTACTAAGTACGACATTAAAATCTATACCTGATGATTTTCAAAACAAAGCATCAATAATAAAAGGAAACCCTGATGTTATAGTAAAATATCTTCTCTCAAGAGGATTTGAAAAACTATATATTGATGGTGGTAGAACCATTCAGGGATTTTTAAAAGAAGATTTAATCGATGAAATAATCATAACTACTATTCCTATTTTACTTGGTGGTGGCAGTCGTTTATTTTCAACAAGCCACAATATGTTAGGTTTTGATTTAATTGAATCAAAAGTATTCCTAAATCAAATGGTACAGAGTCATTATAAGCGGAAGTAAAAATATAATTGCAAGAAAAATATTGTATTTTAAAACAGATCTGTCCTAAATAAAGCCAATTAGGCTCCAGTTTTCTGGAGCGATTATTTTTGTGGTGTCTAATCATAAAAATACTAATTGGCTATGAAAACAAAATTAACCTTGTTTGCGCAAATCATTCAAACTTTATGCAGAAATTCTTTTAATACTCTAACCGAAAAACATCAAACAGACAAACATAGTAAGGGTATTGATAGTTGGACTCATCTGATAACCATGCTTTTTTGTCAATTTTCGAAGTTAAACTCATTACGTGATGTTACTAATGGTTTAAAATCGGCTTCGGGTAACCTAAACCATCTTGGCTTAAAAGTATCTCCATCAAAATCTTCATTGTCTTATCAAAACCAGAATCGAGAATGGCAGTTGTTTCAGGATTATTACTTCAAACTATTACATAAATTAACTGCCATTGCCCAATTTAGACAAACCCGTTTTCGTATAAAGTCAAAAATTCTGCTATTAGATTCCACCACCATATCCCTGTGTCTAAATTTGTTTGATTGGGCTAAATACAGAAAGAAGAAAGGTGCTATAAAGCTCCATACCTTGCTGGATTTTGATGGTTGTCTACCTGTGTACATGAATCTTTCCGATGGCAAACTTAACGACGCCAAGGCAGCTAAAGAAATAGTTCTTCCAGCTGACAGTGTTGTAGTAGCTGATAGAGCTTATGTTGATTTTGAAAACCTATACAGATGGCATAAAAGCAACAGTTATTTCGTTGTTCGCTTGAAGAAAGCAGTCAAATTTATTCGCCTTGAAGAACGAGAACTTCCGGAGAATAGGCATCAACATGTACTTGTTGACGAATACATTGAGCTGGAGGATACGAAAACCTTTGGTAAATATCCTAAGAAACTGCGACGTGTTGTTGTATGGGATGAAATTAACCAACAAACAATAGAACTAATCACCAATCAATTTACCTGGACAGCAAACACCATATCCGATCTGTACAAAGCTAGATGGGAGATTGAACAATTTTTTAAAGACATTAAACAATTGCTGAAAATCAAATCTTTTCTAGGCACTTCACCTAATGCTGTGTTAATACAGATTTGGACAGCAATGATTACCATATTGATAATAAAGTATCTCAAAGCTTCTGCAAAACATGGCTGGTGCATGTCTAATCTGGTTGCCTTTTTAAGATTAAACCTTTTGGTAAAATTCGATTTGAAACGTTTACTGGATAATCCCTTTGAACAGAGTACTAATCCAATCCCAATTCACCACCATATACAAGGTAAATTATTCGATTGGGGGGATTGATTTTGAAAAAACTAAAAAAAACTGTCCCAAAACCAGATTTTATCAGTTCGAAAATCTAAATTTAAAATTGTTTAGGACAGCTCTGATTTTAAAAACATTATCATTTATTTTGTTACACTTTTTTAACTTATTAATCATAACCTCAATCCATTTATAATAAAACTATGAACCTTCAATTTCGATTACCCTCTTCATTTATTTTTATTTATTATTATTCCTTATTACATAATAGATTGTAGTATAAGAAAAGTACAAAACTTCGCTTTAAGAACTATAATTGCTTATAGTCATACCTTTTATAGTGATCTTCGCGTTTATTACTTTATTCATACATCATATCAAGTAAGACATTATAAATCACATCTAATTATTTAATATTTAATCTTATAACATGAACAATTTAACACTAAAGGTACCATCAGTATTATTAGCGGTACTTATTCTATTTTCAAGCTGCGCAAGTACCACATTAATTAAGTCAGAACCAGGTATAGCAAAAGTATATTTGGATGGTGAGAAAGTAGGAACAACTCCTTATTATATGAGAGATACAAAAATAGTTGGTTCAAGAACTTCTGTAAAATTAACTAAAGAAGGATATGAAGAATTTAATGTTGATATCTTTAGAAATGAGGAAACTGATGCTGGTGCAATTGTAGGAGGTTTATTTTTCTTATTTCCTTTTTTATGGACAATGAAATACAAACCTGAACATACTTACGAATTAGTTCCAATTACCACTAAAGAAGAACAAAATACTAGCGCTAGTACTTCTGGTGAAAAATCTATGGCAGATAAACTCATTGAAATGAAGAGCCTGCTTGACAACGGTGTAATAACACAAGAAGAGTTTGAAATCCAAAAGAAGAAAATATTAGCAGAGTAGTATTCTATGCATTAGCTCTCCGTTGAAATTTCTCTCAATGGAGAGCATTTTACTGTGCAAAACTTTGTTCTTACAGTATACAATCAAATTTATCCCTCCCCATTTCCTCAAAAATTAAGCAATTTTTTCAGCAAAAATTTCCCACCAAACACACCTTTTAGCTTTTATTAGCAATAAAGTTTTCTGTCAATAAAAAGATCCTATAAATTGAGAAAAATAAAAAATGTGAATTCTTAATTCTTTTAAAAATCATTATTCAATAGCACTTCTGCATTATCAAGCTCAATATTAAATGAGAAATCTGAAAATCCCATATAAAAACCACATTGCTTCACCCACATCAACACACCACCATAAAATATTGTTAGTCTACTCATTACAAACTACCGTTTGTTTCATTTTAAAAAATGAAACAAGTATAGAACCCAGAAATAATGTTCTAAAATTAACTTCAACTAGTTTTACATCGAAAACTAAAATCAGTTAATTTTACAAAACATTTTTAGGACTATGGAAAGAGCTAAATGGATACTACTTATTAGTGGGATAATCTTTAACCTGTGTTTGCATGCCCAAGGTTTTAAACACCCCGGTGCTTTGCATACACAAGAAGATTTTGATAGAATAAAAACACAGTTGGCAGACGGGAATGAAATGGTAGTGGCAGCTTATGAAAACCTTAAAGCCAATGAATGGTCACAATCCAACATAGGAACCTGGCCGGTAGAAACCATAAAAAGAGGAATTGCCGGGGATGAAAACTACATTAACGCAGCCCGTGGAGCACATGCTGCTTATATGAATGCACTTCGTTGGAAAATCAGTGGCGATGTGGCACATGCAGATAGAGCGGTACAGATACTAAATACCTGGGCTTCAACAACCACCGGCATTAGAGGTAATTCAAACTTATCTTTAGCATCCGGATTATACGGATATGAGTTTGCCAATGCGGCCGAAATTATGCGTGATTATGAAGGTTGGTCTGCTGCTGACTTTAAAGCATACCAGGAATGGATGATGTACGTGTGGTATCCATACATTGTTGACTTTTTGGAACGAAGACATGATACATGGAGCCAGGGCAGACCCGGTCACTACTGGTCGAATTGGGGCTTATGTAACACTTTGGCTTTGGTAAGTATAGGTGTACTTTGTGATGATGCCTTCGTATATAATCAAGGCCTTTCGTACTACAAATACGATATAGTAGGCACTTTTAAGGAAGATAAAACCGGAGACGATCATCTGGTTAATGATGGTTTAACTGAGTTTATCGGTAATCTTGTTCCAATAGTATGGGAAGATGAAAGAGGACCATATGGACAACTTGGACAAATGCAGGAATCAGGACGTGACCAGGGACACACGTTGATGGCTCTTGGCTTGGCTACTGATATTTGTCAGATTGCCTGGAATCAGGGTGATGATTTATTTGGATATATGGAAAACCGTTTGGCTGCAGGTATTGAATTTGTAGCTGCTTACAACACCGGAACAGACGACTTACCATGGAAAGATTATTGGTATCATGATGTGCGCACTGCGATTCATAATTCATGGGTTCAAACAGCAAATAACGAAGGAGGAAGAGGTCAATACAGACCTTATTGGGATAGAATTATTGGACATTATGAAGGTATTAAAGGTATATCAATGCCGTTTTCTATCGTTATGAGAGATAATATTGGTGCCGATTTTGGTGGAGGAGGTAGTACCAGTGGAGGTTACGATCATCTTGGTTTTTCAACATTAACCTGCACCCGCGAGGCAGTTACTGCCGAGCAGGCACCTACAACTATATCAACACAGATTACCTACGATGGTACGACTTATGATAAAGGAGAATTATCTAATATTGTGGCAGGAAGCTACGTTACTTTAATTCCGGTATTACCTGAAGGAGAAACCAATACAGGCAATTGGTCATGGGAATCCGGTGAAACTTCTCAGGAATTAGAGATTACAGCAAATGAAAGTAAACTATATAGGGTAACCTATATTAATTCCAACGGCGTTTCGAGCACTCAAACATTTAGTATTGCCGTAAACGGTGATTGCTGGCCAGATCGTTATACCTATTCTATTAACTATGATGGTAGTAGTTATAATGACACCGTAATTACTGTAAAGCAGAATGCAATCGTTCAATTATCTGTGTGGTCTTCATCCTGGCGTTCGTCATTCCAATGGGATAATGGAGCAACTGATGGTACTATTACTATAAATCTTGCTAACACAGATTCTACTTGCTATGTAATTGGAACGAATCGAGGAGGTGCTCAACATAAAATTGGTTTCCATATACAAGTGGACACGCTAGGCTATGCATATAGCATTGATGAAGGTACTACTGTTTATAAATCGAATATCGCTTTAACCAGTGAGCAATCTGTAACCTTAACACCTCAAGTTAAAAAAGGTGTAGAAGGTGGTACCTGGCTTTGGAGTGATGGTTCTACTGAACCAACCTTAACCATTAGCAATCCTGAAGAAGCAAGCGAAATAAACGTAACGTATACTTATGATGGAATGGAATATTCTCTTACTTATTCTCTTTATATTCTTTCTTCAATAGACAATTTTGCTTATTGGCCTATGGATGAAAACATAGGAAGTACAGCGCTGGATATTTGGCAAGGAAATACATTGGAATTAAACGAGGCAAGCTGGGTACGATATGCAGCTCGCAATAGCGGTATTGGATTGGATGGCAGTACTGATTCATTTGCTAGTTTACCTGCTGATATTACAAGTTCACTGGATGATTTTACCATTGCCCTTTGGGTTTATCCAAGCACTATTGAAACCTGGTCGCGCATATGGGATTTTGGGAATGGAACAGATAACTATCTTTTTTTAACTGGACTGGCTAGTGATGGCTATGCAAGATTTGCCATAAAAAACGGAGGCAGCGAGCAAACCATAACCACCACTCATACTTTAGTTAGCGAAGAGTGGACACACTTTGCAGTTAGCAAAACAGGAAATCAATGTACACTGTATATTAACGGAGAAGTAGCCGGAAGTAACAGCAGCGTTACTATTAGTCCTTCTGATTTAGGTTATACCGGACAAAATTACCTCGGAAAATCGCAATATGCCGATCCTCTTTTTCAGGGAACATTGGATGAATTATACATCTACAGCAGAGGGTTTAGTCAGGAAGAAATTGTAGAATTACAAAACAATATTATACCAGATGCTCCTGCAAATCTGCAAGCAGTTTTAGTTGATGGAGATGTTGAACTTAGTTGGGACGCAGTTCCCGGAGCCAGATCATATAATGTTAAACGTTCCACAACTCAGGGAGGAGAATATGAAACATTACGCTCAACAATCAGAACCAGCTATACAAACAGAAGCGTAGCAGATGGCACTTATTATTATGTGGTTTCTGCCATAAGCGGCCCGTATGAAGGAGAAAACGCTGTTGAAGCAACTGTCAATGTAACAAGCAGCAGCATTAACAAAGTAAATAGTAATAGTATAAAAATTCAACCCAATCCTGTAAATGACATATGCGCTATCACTTTTACAGACACTCCTGAAGCCAGTCAGATAAACATTTATAACATAAGTGGTAGTCTAATCAATTGCCCTGTTAATTACAACAATGGCCGCATTTCTATCGAAATGGGACAACTTATAAGCGGTGTATATTTGATAGAATTTGTAGGCCAGGATTACAAACTAACCAAAAGAATAATCAAAAAATAAAAGATAAATACTAATCATAGTATTATTCGACAATGCGTAATTCGACCTCATTTATTAATGAATAAATGAGGTCTTTTTTTGAGTAATATCTACTACTTCTTTCTTAAAAATTACCATTAAGCTAATACCTGAATTGCAATCAACCCTTTTTATTATGGTAGAATAAAATAAAGCTGCTATTTTAAGCGCTTAAAATAGCAGCAAAATGATAAGAACATTTGTACTAGCCGGATTACTTATAGTATCCACTTGGGGATTTAGCCAGACTGATTATGCAACTATTGACAGCCAGTCAAAATCGGTTCCTAATTCATTAAGAGATTACAAGGCTATTGCAAATCATTTAACCCAAAATTTAGAATCTGATACAGAAAAAGCCAGGGCCATATACATTTGGATAGCGCATAACATTAAATACGACATGAATTTAATGTATGCGCAAAAACAGTATGATCCCTCTTTTAATATTGTTGATGATGTGCTGAAAAAAAGAAAAGGCGTTTGTCAGCATTATGCCGAATTGTTTCGTGAAATGAGCAATACCGTTGGATTAGAAAGCTATATGATTAGCGGATACACACGAAATGCAACGGGTAAGATTGCAGATTTGAGTCATGCCTGGAACGGAATAAAAATAGATTCTGCTTACTATATGATTGATGCTACCTGGGCTGCAGGGTATCAGCACAACGGCAATTATATTCATCGCTTTAGGGATAATTTCTTTTTAATATCGCCTCAGGAATTTATTAAAACCCATATGCCTTTTGATCCTATCTGGCAATTCATCGATACCCCGATTGATAACCGTGATTTTATGGCAAAGGATTTTTCTAAACTGGAAACTTCCGGTGAATATGCTTTCGAAGATTCCATTCAAAAACAGAAGGATTTAAACGAATTAGCCCGATTAGAAAGCTCAAATAACAGGATTATAGCCAACGGCATTAAAAACAAGTTAATTCAAATGCAGGTAGATCAAAACTTCCTGCAAATCACTACTAAAAAATATAATCGCGCCATTGATACATTAAACTACGGGATCGATGCTTTTAATTTGTACATCACACACAAAAACAGACAATTTAGAAATCCCAAACTGGATGAAAAGCAGATTAAGCACTTAATTAATGATGCCAGTCAAGCCATTTATGCAGCCAACGATATGCTATATGGCTTAATTGCCTCAAACGATGATCTGAATAAGTTGATAAAGGCCGCCCGAAAAAAATTGCCCACTTTAATGAAAGACATTGAGCGTGAAAAAGATTTTGTGGAGAAATACACAAGCAAATGGAAACCGACACGCGGTTTAATGTTTTATCAGTAGTTTAAATAAAAACTTACTTTTTTTTGAACGTTTGAAATTTGAGCGTGTATTTAATACTGAATTCGACAATGTGCGCACCAAATTATAAACTATTAAAAAAGAGAAAATGCGAAAAATTGTTTTAATATTCCTGATAATAAGTATAAGTATTGGATATTTAACCGCTCAGAAACCTGAAAAAATATACTCATTTGCTAAAGTAGATAAACCTCATAAGTATTATACACAACAAGTTGAATTATGGTGGAAAGAAATTGAAAAAGACAAGCAAAATGAAGAGGCTTGGTTTAACTTTTATAAAGCCAATAGAAATAGTTATTATACCTTTAAAGAAAAGAGTCTTGACACGAATAAAGAAACGCAATGGCTACAAGAAACCATCTTTCATAAAAAGAAGGACGATTTACTTAAACTAATTCGTGAAAACATTCCTAATACATTCACATTCTATTATTTAAAAGGTAAATACGAGTCGACTGATGAAAATTTCACTTTTTTCCAAAAAGCATACGAATTGAGACCTGACATTTCAGAGATCTATCCCAATATGGTTAACCACTACGAAAAGGTTGGCAATTACGAAAAAAGAAAAGAATTCAATCAAAAGATTTATGAAACCAATGAAATATCACCTGGCTTAACTAATTACTGTTACAACCTACTAATAGGATTAAAACCCAATAGTATACTAATTACATATGGCGACAACGACACCTTTCCTATTTGGTTATTACAAGATGTTTATAATATTAGAACGGATGTAACGGTATTGCTTCTTCCAATGCTGACAGACCCCAAATATAGACAGAGAATGTTTAATAAAATTGGGATTAAAGACATTTTACAAGTTGACCAAAACAATAAGTTTACCTCCCTTTATAAAAAGATTTCATGTCATATATTAGAAAACATTGATGAAGATCCACAACACACTTATGTTTCGTTAGGTGTTCCTCTTTCTGCAGTGCAGGGGTATGAAGACAATTTATATTTAACCGGACTAGCTTTTGAATACTCTAAAAGTAATATTAATAATATACCCTTATTAATCGATAATTTTGAGAATAAATATGCCCTTGATTACATATCTCAACCTTTTGGTTACGACATTAGCCAGTCTGCAATTGACCGCCTAAATAGAAGTTATATTCCAAGTATCTTTAAGTTATACGATTACTATACATCAGCCGGAGATATTCATGCAGCTAATAAAATGAAATGGCTAGGATTGAAAATAGCTAAAAATATAAGTCAGGAATCATATGATTATGCGAAATCAATCTTAAAATAACAGCTATTCATGAAATCTTTGACTGACGAACAATTAATGGAAATAGTTCAAAAGAATAAAGCCGATCAATGCCAAATGGCATTTGATCAGCTTTATCAGCGATATGCAAAAACATTAGTCAACTACTTTTATTATGCCTTACATAAGGATAATAACAAAGCTCAGGATTTTTTGCACGATCTATTCCTAAAACTTATTGAAAACAAAGCTAGTTTTAAATGCTCTCAACGCTTTAAACCTTGGATTTTTAGAATGGCTATAAATATGTGTAACAATGAGTTTAGAAGAGAAAAAGTTTTTAATAAATACTCGGATCATTTAAAAAACATAGAAGCCAATTGCTTATTTGATAATCAAATTGATTATGCTGTTAATAATGAAATGTGGACTCACATTAAACAGCTACCCAATGAAAAGCGGGCTCTTATTATTTTACGATTTAAGTTTAATCTTTCTGTAAAAGAAATGGCTGTAATATTTGACTGTGCAGAAGGAACTATCAAATCCAGATTATTTTATACCATTAAGGAATTATCAAAATTATTAAAAAAGCAAGATTATGAATTCTGATAAGAAAGAAGAAAAGATCTTTGAACTGGCTGAACAGTTTGTTTTTGAGGAGTTATCAACTAAGGATAAAAATTTCATTTTATCAATAATGACAGAGTCTGAGTATAATGAGTTTAGATCCACAATAAATAATTTACCTGCATGCTTTGATAATGATATTGAGGTTGAGACTATGGCTCCTCAGTTACCAATCAGAACAAAAAGAAAAATAATAATGGAAATAATCAATTACAAAATACCATTGTATAAAGTAGCTGTGGGTATGATTTTCGCATTCTTTATTTTTAGCTCAGTGAATCATTTCAAGCTAAACAAAGCGTTTGATAACAAGAATATATTTGCTTTTGAAAGCAAAAATTCATCTAGTAGTAATGACCTTACCCAAACAGATCAAATTGAAAAAGTAATGCTGATGACAAATAAAAATAGTTTGGCCAACGATACTGTAACCAAACAAATATTGGCTATTCTTACACCCTAACCTTACTATGCATTACATTATTTTTATCTGTTTATTTATGCTTAAATAAATAGAAGTATTTTTAGGATCAAATTAAAATGACTTAAAAAACTATGCTATTAACAACCCAACGACTACTTCTGAGACCTATATCCTTAGCGGATAAAGATGAAATATTTGCGTACCGTTCTGATAAAGAAACCAACCAATACCAGGGATGGATACCGGAAACCGTTGCCGATGTTGAAACATTTATCAGTAAGGTAGCTGAGAAAGTGAATGTACCAGAAACCTGGTTTCAGTTGGTTATTATTGAGCGAACATCTGATATAATCATTGGCGACATAGGTATTCACTTTATGGATAGTGAAAATAAACAAGCGGAAATTGGATGTACACTAAATAAAGCATTTCAAAATAAAGGATATGCCACAGAAGCACTAAAAAGTGTTATGGACTTTTTATTCCATGTATTAAACAAGCATCGAATAATCGTATCCATCGATCCCGAAAATTTAAGCTCTATCCGACTTGTTGAACGCATTGGCTTTAGAAAGGAAGCACATTTTAAAGAAAGCCTCTGGATAAATGGCAAATGGATGGATGATGTGATTTATGCTCTCCTGGAAAAGGATTGGGATAAGTTATAGATGTTATGAATCTAAGTAAATCCCTTGCCCTCTCTAAAATATTACCATCAATGTGGAAGTTATTTCGCCGAGCTAGGAGAGTTTTATGTGTCCTCGCAAATTTTGGCATCGCCCTCGCGATCTTTTCTTTATCCTCGCGTCCACCTGGGCTGTCCTCGCGGGTATTTCACCCGTCCTGGGGGAGGTTTGATGCGATAAGCACCGTTTTCTTGCCGTCCTGCCAATAGTATGAGTCGTCCTCGTTAAAATTGAGTCGTCCTCGCTGTAATTCCCTAAAATAGCTTGTAATTCCCTAAAATAGCTTGACAGATTTTACTTTAATTTTGAGAAGTGAATACAAACATAAAATATCTGTTGAAATTCTAATACAGTTCTGTTTCTAATTTCTAAAATTCTGTGCATTTCATTTGTTATTACTATTTTATTGTGCAGTTCATAACCATTTGCCTGATTGATTCTGCGACAATGATCACTGTTACTACTTCTGCTTACACAAACCTCTTCTATTTCTCTTTTTCGAACACTGTTTTTGTTATGCCCTAATTAAGTCTGCCGATTAGGAAGAGCAAGAATTTTGAGATAAATACTACCTGAGGTACGAAGGTGGAGGTTTATCTTAAAACCCATAGGGCTTGTTCTTGAGTTTCTTAATCAAAGGCTTAAGTTTGCATCTCAAAATCATGTGTGGTTGTGTATTTTTTATTATTCCACCGCTTTTTAAGCACCCCTGTTTGAAGGTGAGCCTGTGCAGGTGTAAGCATATTGCAACTACGGTGTGGACGTTTATTATTATACTTGTTAATAGCCACTTTTACGGCCTCATGGGCATCATTAAAATCCTTAAAGGTATTATACAAATCATATTCATCCTTTAATATTCCATTCACTCTTTCGGCAATAGCATTTTCATAGGGATCCCCATTCTCTGTCATTGATATTTGAATGTTGCATCCGTTTAAATAATTCACATAATCGTAACAACAATACTGAATACCTCTATCGGAGTGATGAATGAGCCTGCTGGTTACCGTTTCGCTTTCAACAGCCATTTGCAAGGCATTTAAAGCTCCTGAACTCGTCAAGTCTGGCCATAAACACCAGCCCACAATCTTTTTCGAATAAGCATCAGTTATTAACGACAAGTAAGCAAAGCCATGCCTGGTTCGAATGTAGGTGATATCGCTCACCCAGAGTTTACCTGAGCTTGTCAAACTAAGGTCTTGAGCAATATTCGGATACCGCTTGAAAAGATGATTTGAATTAGTGGTGCGTGCTTTTCGCTTGGTGCGACGAACCTGCAAACCATGTTCCCTCATCAGGTAAAAGAACTTATCTCGACCCATTTTAATTTGATGTCCAGCTAAAAAAGAACTGAGTAGTTCGTGAATCTTTTCACATCCCATTTTCTTATGTTCTTTCCGCATTTTTTTTGCTTCATTAAGCACCAATACCTCTGATAATTGAGTTTTTGATTGACGTTTCTTGGTATCGTACCAAGCCTGGCGTGTATATCCAAACAGTCCACACATATCCGTTTTACTGGTATGTGGATACATGTGTGCCAGCAACTCTACTGTTTGGACCCAGACTTTTTTCTGATAGATATTTTTAGCTCTTTTTCTGCTACATCAATTAAGGTGTTTAAGGCCACATCCTTCATCTTTGCGTATTCCAACTGCTTCTCCAACTCTTTGATACGTTGCTCTAGCTGCTTGTTATCTGCTCTTTCCTTTGAACTCATAAAAGACAAAGATAAATGTAAGTCATCTGAATAGCGCTCTTGCCAACGTTTTAAAATATCTGTGTACTTTCTTCTATTCAACTGAAAACGATCGCGAATATCTTGAATACTCATGTGCCCGCCATCAATTTGACTTACTAACCAACGACGAAAGCTAACTTCAAATTTGTTATAATCTATAACCCGATCATGGAAACCTTCCATGTGATCTGTCAACATTGCTTCTTTACTTTCTTTCATTTTGAACTTGACTTTTGTGTCAAGCTATTTCAGAATATTACACTCGTTAAAATTGAGTCGTCCTCGCGAACTTTCACCCGTCCTCGCTGGGCTGCAGAGCTTTTTTTTAGTATTGGATCAACAAAAAAAAGCCGACAGGCTATAAAAAGCTGTCGGCTACTAGTTGCATTAGCTTTTTAATCGATTATACCTGCTACTATACCCTTTCAAACGTTTTTCATCTCGCCAGAAGGCATATTTACCACAGTCCCTGATTTCGTCAACTGCATCTTTTAATAGCGTATACAATTGGTTTCTAATAGCCAGTGTTTCATTGGCTTCTTGTTTCTCTCCATTTGCCACGGCCAGTAAATCGGCCATTTCTCCGCTCAGGGTATCGGCAGTTTCAATTAGAGTCAGATCAAAATTAATCGCTGTCAGTTCCTCAGGATGTTTACGTCCTAATACAGCCTGATCACTTAAATCCTGAATCATATCGGCATTTCCACCGCCTTCTGCAATATGGTCAACCACACTAAGCACCTCCTGATTATTACGGTAAGCATAGCGAAAAGTGTGCAATAACTGATTGCGTAAATCAAAGGCTTCGGGAGCTTGCTCCTGCCATTGGGCCTGGGCATCTTGTTTTGCCTGCATTTCCGAAGACCACAAACTCTGTGCGTAACGAGTAGCATCTGTTGCTGATTTTAAACGATCTAACATGGTTTCGGACAAACCACTGGCTACCAACTTATCCTTGTCCTTAATAGCCCAAACATACAAGTCCTCTGCTTCCTGCAGAAATATACCCATAGGCATATAAGGTGTTTTCAATTGATCGGCGCTCATAGCAGCCGCTTCTGGCAAAATGGCGTCATACGCTTCTTTCGACATAATTTTATAATTTTACGAATGAATATTACAGATACCCATAGGCCTTTCTTTTCCGGCTCAGTTCGCCAAAACGCTGCCGGTGGAGATCCGGCCTTAGGGTTATCTGATTAATTAGAGTATTGAATATACTACTTATGTTTATAGGATGCAAATAATAAATTGATGACTTAGCTCTAGTTTTTTAGCTAGTACCTGCTGATATTTGATAACTATTTACCACGAATTGTAAACTGTTTACTGTTAAGTATTATCTAAAAACTGAAATTGTTTACTGATCACTACAAACTAATGTAATTGGGCATTGATAGTATGCATTTTAAGCACGACGAATTTCCTACACTATTTGAATGAAAAACAACACCCGTTTGTAACTGAGCATCTTAATTTAGAGCTATAAACCAATTAAAATCCCTAAAATGAAGAACATCCATTACATCATTTGCATTGTATTAACATTGCTGATGACTATATCATGCAATAAAAAAGCTGAGCTAGTTTATTTAGATCAGGACTTCCCCGGATTAAGGCCTAAAATATATGCACCAGATGTATTGTCTCTCACCAGCAGATACGAACATGGCCTTGCCATTAGAAATAATGGACAGGAACACTATTTTGGACTGGATGGTGGTAAAAACTGGACATATAACGCATTAGTCTGTTTAAATAAAAGAGAGAACAAGGATTTAATCCTGGACACACTGGATTTCACAAATAAGATAATACGTAATAACAATGGTATTATTGGAGGTGAACCCACCTTTTCACTTGATGGTAATACCATGTATTTTGTTTCTGACTATCCTACCAACATATGGAAAGTCACTATGAATGATAAGGGTATTTGGGGAAATCCGATAAAGCTGGACTCTACTATAAATACAGAATATTCTGAATGGTTCCCACACATAGCCAGCGATAATGCCTTGTATTATTCAATAAACACAGGAAATAATGCTGCCATATACAAAGCAGAACTTTCGGATGGAGAATATAAAAATGCGCAAAAACTTGAAGCCAAATTCAACTACGATTGTGGCGATCAGGTTTTTTCCAGGAATATGGCCTATATCATTTTTGCCTCTCCCCGCAAAGGCGGCTATGGTGAAAATGATTTGTATGTAGCTTTTAAAACTGAGAATGGTGAATGGACAGATGGTATCAATCTGGGGGCTGAAATTAACACCGCAGGAAGCGAATTGGCTCCCTATATTTCTCCTGATAACAAATACCTGTTCTTTACACGAAGAGATCAGTTTAATGCTGTCACTAATTCTGATATTTATTGGGTAAGTCTGGATATTATATCAGCTGTAAAGTCAAATATTAAATAGATATACAAATTAATATATCATTCAACCCGAAACTCATGACCATGAATAAAGTATTATTGTCACTAATCGCCATATTTTGTTTGAGTTGTACAAACAAAACAGTACAAAAGGATCATAAAATATTTGAACTTAATTTTAATGATGGCTTCAATAAGCAAATAGAAGTGCATAATGCCAGCTTATTGGGAAAAGATAAAAATAAAGCCTGCTATTTTGATGGATACGATGATTATTTAAAACTAAACATCCCTTATTTAAATACTGATAGTGCTTTTTCTGTAAGCATGTGGGTAGCTCCTTTTTCCTATCATATTGCCTCTGCCTGGATGTCTAAGGCTAATACCTGCAATTCAAAATCGCAATGGCGGTTTGGTTTTGGATGGCCTGCTGCCCAAGCGCTTAATGTTACACTCTATAAGGATAAATGGGATGATTTGCTAACACAGTATAAATTACCCTTGCACCAATGGAGTCATCTGGTTTATACCCTTTCTCCTACCCATAAAACATTGCAATTATATGTAAATGGAGTAAAACATGGTGATTGGACATTTTCGCAATATTCTGCTTCCAACGATCCGGTTTACATTGGCCTCCAACAAGATGATTATTACTTTTTTCATGGTATGGTTGATGAAATATCCTTTTACAATGAAATCATAAGCGATAGCACTATAGCAGCATTGCATCAGGAATTTAAAACAAAGCCCAAGGTTAAAATTGATGTTCCTGATACGAACCTGGAGAAAGACCGCATCTACACTTATCATTTACCTATGCAACTCAATGATGGCATTCAAACCGCTTCTATTGATACCACCCAGGCAAATATGAAAACATTAGGTGAGGGAATGCGTCAAATCTTCAACAAACAGGTTGATAATGTTACGAGTTTATTGATTTATAAGGATGACAAACTGATACTGGAAGAATACTTTAACAACCATAACAAAGATGCATTAACCCGCGTTGCTTCGGTTACCAAAAGCTTTACTGCTACCTTAACAGGAATAGCTATCGATCAGGGCTATATAAAAAATGATGGTCAAAAAATAAGCGATTTCTTTCCTGAATTTACCTTTGATAATGCTTGTATAAAAGAAATTACTGTAGCGCACTTGCTCAATCATAAATCAGGTTTAGATGTCAATAGCATACCTAAAGATTCCATAGTAAAATATGGCTGGCCTGTTGCCTTACTTAAAAGTCAAAACCACTGTAACCTGGGCGTATTCCAATATGGTGAATTAAACCCCGATTTAATGCAGTATATCTTGTACAAGCAAACAGGTCAACTGCCTGTTAATTTTGCCAACGAATATTTATTCCAACCCTTAGGAATAAGCGATTTTGAATGGCGAAAGAGTCACCATACAAATGTGTTAGCCGGAGGTACAGATTTAGCATTACGATCCCGGGACCTTTTAAAACTCGGTATATTGCACCTGAACAAAGGGCGTTTTAATGGTAAACAAATTCTTTCTGAAGACTGGGTAAATACTATTTTTTACGATTACCCTGAGGGTGAATGGTATCATCACTTTTGGAAAGTAGGAAACGATTTTATCAATAACGAACACACGCCATTTGTTAGTGCTGTCGGCTTTGGTGGGCAATACATTCGTATTTATCCCAAGCTCCAAATGGTTTGTGTTATTACTGCTGCTCCTGGCGGTGAAGGCAAAGATCCATTGGATTTGTTAATAAATGACATTATTCCGGCAATTGAATAGTGTTCAGAAACCTTATAAGATGTCTTGAATTATTACTAGTTTCATTTGTAAGTCGTATTTGGGTGAAATCCAAATTATATTTAAAACAATATAATTTTAAGATTAACATATTTTGTTCTATTGTCCACTATGGAATGGAATTTGCTAAAATAAACTCCGTCATACACCATGTGGGATAATCAATCATTTAGGCAGAAGCGTGTCATCAACAGAATATCCCACGACTTATAAACTTAAACTTTAATAAAAACCTTATGAGAAAATCTTACAATTCCTTCCCAAAAATTGCTTCCCTAAACTATTATGTTGTTATATTTTTAACATTGATTTTACTGCAATCCTGCGATGCTTTGACAGGGATAACAGTAGAAAATGATGTTGTTAAATCCTCCAAACGGATGAAAATGGTATTTTCTTATGTCTATACACAGGAAAGACACTCTCCACTGCAGGAAATAAAACAAACCGTACTTAAGGAGTTTAACGCTGAAAACGAAACAACTTATTCTGTATATGAAGTTTTATTGATGGATAAGGATACCCATCCTTTAAATAAGGAACTATACGTAATTATTGACGGAGAAGTAAACCAGATACAACTTAAATCACTGGAAAGTGAAGATGACACGAGTTTATCCGAAAAGAAAAAAGATATACTGACTGCTGATTCCACAAAAGTCTCAGTGGTGACCAACTATTCCTTAAACAGCAGAAAAAAGTTCAAAATATCCTATATGCTAAACAATGAACTGATTGAAAAAATGAAAAACTCCAATGAAGTCAAGTTCAGGTATTATGCAGGACCGGATATGATAACCACCAAACTAAATTCATTGAATCTTAGTCGTTTTAAAAAGTTGATTGCTGCAAGTTAATTACAATATATCTCCTGAGAATTTTCAATTTAAGAGAATCAAATAACAGAAATACTCATTTGATATCCATTTTACTGTTTGGCAAATTAATACTAGACCTTCGTTCAATAAACAGCGATTAAATTCACATCTTCTGAAACAATACTCAATTTAGTGGTTCACATATTTAAATATGACAATTCGAAACCTATGAGAAGACACTTATATACACTATGCTTATTATTTTCCTGTATTCCAATAAGGTATCTTCAAAAACCAATAAGTGATTATCCCAATATTGAATTAAATAGTAGAATAATAATAGCAAAAGATAAGGTGTTAAATACTAAATCATTAGAAACTGATATGTGTTTTGAAGGATTAGTTTCAAACATTGGAAAAGGTTCAATACGAATAATTGACAGGATAAATTTTCATGAAAAAGTTGATTATGTGATACTCAATGAAATAAAATCTAGATACAATGTAGATGGATTGTTATTATTAACAAACATATATAATAGTTCAAATGAAGATATAATAGGAACTTGGTCTCTAGCCTGTGTTGGATGCCCGATCAATTATAAAGTAGATTTGTTTACTGAAGTAACCACATATTGGGAATATTATGATTTTGTTTCTGGGAATACATACGCATTTATGGTATCAATTGACAAAGACGAAAAAACAACATATCAAGACAAGAATATTGAGGCATATAACAATTACAAACTTAAAGTTTTAGAGGATTTGCTATATGCTAATGGTAGAATTAGTTCTGATAAGTTAATAGGACGATAAAAAAATACTTTGCCTAACGGGCAACGGAAAGGTTAAACTTTACACCTAAAAGTGTTGTTTATTTATTAAGCTATCATCCTATTAAATAAAACTAATAGTTTGATAGCCCGGTTTCTATTTACTTATTATTTGTACTAATAGATAAACTACGCATATGGAAGAGTTCAGTTTAAATATAGTCAATTTGTCTGCCGTGCTACTGGCAGCTTACCTGGGTGGATTATTAATAAAAAAAATAGGTTACCCCGCTATTTTAGGTGAACTAATAGTGGGTATTATACTAGGCCCCGGCTTATTGGGAATTCTGGAACTAACCGCATCCATTAAGGTTTTATCCGAAATTGGGATTATCATGCTTATGGTTTACATCGGTATGGAAATCAATTTTCACGACCTAAAAAAAGCCTCATGGCCTGGACTACTGGCTGCATTCGGAGGATTCTTTGTACCTTTTTTCCTGGGATATTACACCATCGTTATGTACGGCGGAACGCCTTTATCCGGGGTATTTGTAGCCATTGCCATTGGAGTAACCTCTCTGGCAACCAAAAGTCGTATACTGGTCGATTTAAAACTTCTCAACACACGTATTGCTTATGTACTGATGGCGGGAGCGCTTATTTCAGATACGCTGGCGCTGGTTATATTTTCCGGCATCATCAACTTTGCAGAATCTAATTCCATAAGCTTTCAGGAACTGGCCTTAATAAGTGGTAAGATTATCACCTTTTTTGCCATCACTATTTCCATTGGCATCTTTGTTTTACCTCGTTTGGGTAAGCTGATGATTAAATCTAAGGTTAGCAATAGCACCTTATATTTTACCCTGATACTCATTATTACTTTTGGCTATTGCGAACTGGCCGAACTGGCAGGAATGCACAGCATTTTGGGTGCTTTTATGGCTGGATTGTTTTTAAAGGATAATATTTTCAGAAAGAATATTTCCAAGGAACTGCACAAGTCGTTTTACGATATTTCCATTGGATTTATGGCACCTATCTTTTTTGTTTCGGCCGGTTTCTCTGTCGATTTAAATGTTTTTAAAACCGATTTGGGATTGCTGTTCCTGATTACCGGATTGGCCATTGTAGGAAAAATTGTGGGTACTGCGCTGTTTTATATTCCTTCTAAAAACGGATGGCGCGAAGGCTTAACCATTGGTACCGGAATGAACGGCCGAGGTGCTGTTGAAATTATCATTGCAGAAATCGGTTTGAATATGGGAATTATCAATAATACCATATTCTCTATTCTGGTTTTTATGGCCATTTTTACCACGCTTACGGTTCCGGTTCTGTTAAGCTGGACTACCAATTGGTTACGCAATCGCAACGAACTGGTGTATATGGTTCAAAAAAGTGGCTATTTGATTCTGGCAGTGAATCCAATCAGTTTATTTGTGGCCAGGTATTTAAGCAAAAATGGTAATGTTACCTTTATTGATAACAACATGGAAATGGCCTCACTGGCAAAAGCCAAAGGTTATAATAGTCTGCATGGAAATATCTTAAACACAGAGTTTTTATCTGAAAATGTACCTGAAGATATTTCCACCTTTATTGGTTTTACCGCCAACAGCGAAATTAATTTGCAGGGTGGAGTTATGGCGCAGGATTCTTTATTGATACCCAACTTATCATTAGCCTTATCCAAAACTGAAGTAAAAGGAAATAAGCAAAACCTGGATGAACGAAATATTGGTATGGCTCCAGTGCATACTTCAGAAATGGAATCCTGGTGTCAACATATTCAACACGAAGAATTCAATGAAGTTAAAGAAGAAATTTCAGCCGACACTACTACAAAAAGCTGGTTAAAGGAAAAGCAAATAAATGTAAGCCAAACCTTACCGTTATTAGTTAAAGGAGAAAGTGGAGAATACAGAATGTTTCATAAAAATGATAGCCTAACAAAAGGAGAAAAAATTATTATGCTTCAAAAGACTGAAGTGTAATAATAAATTGCAGAAAAATTTGATTCTAATCCTATTTTATAATTTGGCGCTTCGCCCAAACCCGACTTCATTTTTTGGCTTGATCCAAAAAACAGAAGCAAAAAAGATCAAGACTACACCTGGCTC
The DNA here is from genome assembly GCA_963677245.1 of uncultured Saccharicrinis sp. Lineage (GTDB taxonomy): Bacteria > Bacteroidota > Bacteroidia > Bacteroidales > Marinilabiliaceae > Saccharicrinis. The sequence continues at coordinate 5,014,735 of OY781921.1, read as the reverse complement.
TCTCAAAAAACTACGGTCAATTGACTGAAATCGTTTAAACTCGTTGGCTTCGCTCAACTCAAACAAAAACGATTCTTAATCGTCAATTAAACCTTGTTTTTTGGATCACCAGCTGAGGCCCAAATTACATTACTGAGGTCGATTACTCAACATGCAACTTTATTTAAAATAGGGTTAATTATAAAATACTAACTTTGGCCTGCCCAAATTAAAGGGTATTTCAAAAACGCATTATTTATTACATCATGTTAGAAGATAAAATATTATATCCCAACAAAACTAAAAATGTTCTTATGCTAATGGTAGGCTGTGTATTTGTAGCTGCCGGCATCTGGATGATTAGTCATGGAAATAGTATGGGATGGGCTGTGGCTATATTTTTTGCACTGGGTTTACCTGTCTTTGTTACCCGTTTACTTCCTAACGCCAACTACTTAAAACTGGATAAAAAAGGTTTTGAGATCTGCTCTTTATACAAAACCGGATTTTACAACTGGAAAGATGTGGAAGATTTTACCATCAAAAGTGTTAAGAATAACCGAATGGTGTTTTTTGAGTTTACAGAGGAATATCAGGAAAATAATGATACCGCTCGAAAAGTAGCTGCTGCTGTTTCCGGATCGGAAGGTGCATTGCCGGATAATTATGGTTTGAGTGCAAAAGAATTGATGGATTTGATGATTTCTTATAAAGAGGAAGCTGCAAAATAAAAACAATCCCTACTTATAATTGAAGAACTTCCCCTTTGAATCTGATCAAAAGGGAAGTAATTATTATTTTTTGTTTAAGGAATATACCTATCTCCTACTTTGATTTGATCGCCTGATAGATCCACCTCAAAAAGGTGTGGAACCCGGTAATATCTACCATTTACTACCTTATGACTATGTACGGACATCAGAAGCTTTCCTTCCAGGGTTTTAAATAACATACCATGTCCAAAGTTGGGAGGTGTAATGGGTTCTTTTTCATGAATCCATGGTCCATCCAAGGTTCCGCTTTCAGAATAAGCCACACCTTGCGTATATACATCGTATATCCAGCTAGTCCAGATCATTCCCAAACGTCCGGTTTCGGTTTCAAATAAATAAGGACCATCCGTTACTTTGTTGGGAACTATATTTCCATTCTTATCCTTATCTCTGCTCCATGGCGAATCGCTGGCTTTAAACATCAATTTCCCCTCTCCTATCGAACCGCTTAAGTCCGGTTTCAACTCGATTTTTTCCATGGTGCCGTTTAAATTCTGCAGCCATTCATAGCAGTAAATCATATAAGGTTTCCCATCCTTATCTACCCAAAATGTTCCATCCAGCGTGGGCATATCAGCCGGCAGATAAATATCATCTTTCATAGGTACATATGGCCCATCCGGTTTATCGCTGACTAAAATATGACTGGCTCTACGTTCAATACGATTATTCTCTACAGTATCAATAATCACATCTCTATTAGTAAAAGTAGCGAAGTAATAATACTTTCCTTTGTAGGCATGGAGTTCTGCTGCCCAAATCATAGGTTTTTTACCCATCCATGATTCAGGATCTGTTTTTGCCACATGATATGGTCCTTCCCATGCTTTTAAATCTTTACTCTTCCATAACATACCGCCAGTACCGGTCATGTAATACATTTGCGTTTTTTGATCGGCCAGTATGCATGGATCACTTAGTACGATAGAATCTAAGGGAAGGTCTTTTTTAACTTTTATCTTACGTTGCCCTTGAACCGATAACACCGTTATCATATACAAAAAGATAAAGCCAATGAGGATGTGTGATTTTTTCATTTTAATTGATTTATATAGTTTAATGTAGTTTTCGTTTATAATAGTCCTTCTTTATAGTAGTTATCAATTTTGATAATGTTATCAAACATATTAATATTAACTGACTTTTTTTTGTATTCTTGTATCCTTCTTGCGAAAAACAACAAACACTATGAATTTTAACAATATCATGGCCAAAGCTGCCGGTTGGATTGCTCCAAAAGTAAACAAACTAGAATTATTTTTTATCGCACTCATTATCCTTCAATTACTTTTAAGAGATTTTATGAATGAAGCAATAAACATTATACATGCCATTTCATTCGTTTCGCTAGCACTAATTTACTTTATTTTTGCTTTTTCATTTGAAACCAACGAGAAGCCCAAACCAATGCAGCATGTTATTCTGAAAATTTTGCACTTAGGTTTTGCTGCCTATTTATTAGGAATTTTATGGCGACTTCTGTTTCTTCCGGGAGCTATTAACATGTTTGCTTTTGGGTTGGGAACTACCTTATTGAGTTTAGCTTATGTTGCGTACAATAAAATCAAAAAGCAACCTTTCCCATTATTTACAAAAAGAATAATGATTAGGGCTCTTGCGTTTGTTATAGTTGGAATTGCTTTATTTTATGCAAATCCTCCTAAGTCAAAAATCCATGAGGTAAAAGACGCAGCTATTGAGTTAATCAAAGAATAACATAACGAAGTGAATTTATCCGGCTACATCAATAGCAACCGATTTAAATAGGCACCAAACCTGACTTCCTTTTAAAATCCCCATTCGCTTCTGCGACTCTGCAGTAATTTCTACCACTAACCTTAAGCCACAATCAACAATACATATTAAAGTCCCCTTACGAGGTATAATATCAGAAACGGTTCCCTGTACCTGGTTTTGAATCGTAACATTATTCAATTTCTCAGTAGCCAGGGCAATATCATCGGCATTAATAAATATTTTAATTTGCTGCCCATCCTGATAAACACCTGTTGTTTTTTCACAGGAAATCAATACTTCAGGCCCTTTCTTTTTCCATCCCAGAAAGGTTAGTCCTTTATCCTGATCAATATGACGCACCTTCATATTGATGGCATTAATAAGTGTATTGGCTCCAAAGATGGCCGAAATAGTTTTGTCCTTCAATAGATCGTAATATTCACCATGACCAATACATTTTCCATTTTTTATCAGGCATAACGTATTAGTAAGCTTTAGTAAATCCGGAATATCATGACTCACCACTAAAATCGGAATCTGAACTTTTTGCTGAATACGTAGAATAAAAGGTAATATCTGTTCACGCAATCGGGCATCCACTGCGGAAAATGGTTCGTCCAACAATAATATATCGGGCGACGATAACAAGGAGCGTCCCAAGGCTGTTCTCTGACGTTCTCCTCCTGATATTTGAGAAGGTTTACTTTTTAAAATATGTCCCAAATTTAGCAACGAAACCACCTCATCAAAATCCACCTTATTATGCCCGTCCTTTTTGTACCCATACATTAGGTTTTTTTCCACGCTCATATGCGGAAACAATCTGCCTTCCTGAAAAACGTAACCAATATTGCGTTTGTCTACCGGCATATGAATGCCTTTTTCCTTATCAAAAACCATTCGTCCTTCAATGGCAATACTACCTGTTTCCGGCTTTTCCAACCCAGCTATAGCATGTAGTAAAGATGTTTTACCTGAACCACTGGGGCCATAAATACCGGTAATTCCATCTGAGAACTTTTCGTTCAATACCAGATCAAAATTTTTACGGGGTAATATGATGTTTACTTCTGTCATATTTCAAATAATAATACAAGTATAGGTTGTTAAGCGTGTTTCATTTTCTTTACATACCATTCGGATAAAGCCATGGCTATAAATGATATTAAAATGGAGATGATAACCAAGCGCAAAGTGACTCCCTCATTACCCGGCACCTGCATATTCGCATAAATGGCCAGTGGTAAGGTTTGGGTTATACCTTCTATGTTTCCGGCAAAAGTAATAGTGGCGCCAAATTCACCTAAGGATCGGGCAAATGCTAATATAGTACCTGAAACAACGCCAGGTAAGGCTAATGGCACTGTAATTTTAAAGAAAGTTTTTAGTCGCCCTGCACCCAACATACGCGAAGCCTCTTCCAAACCTGTATCTACCATTTCCATTGCTGTACGTACAGAACGTACAATTAATGGAGAAGAAACAAATACAGAAGCAATGACAGCCGCCTGAAAAGTAAAAGCCATTTTAATACCAAAAGCAGCAAACAACCACCTACCTATCAGGCTTTTTGACCCTAAAAGCAAAAGCAATAAATACCCTGTCGTTACAGGAGGCATCACCAATGGTAAATGTATGATGCTTTCTATAATCGATTTGCCATAAAAGTCGTACCTGGCCATTTTATATCCCACCCATAAAGCAATAGGCACAGAAATAAGGGCGCAATATACTGCAACCTTAATGGATAGTATAATGGCTTGTATTTCGGCGCTATTAAAATGTAATAGATCTGTCATATATTTATTTTTTATTTCTCGCAAAGAGCGCTAAGATATCTTCTCGCAGAGAATACTTAAGAATATAACTCTAAACTTAATTCAATTTTTCTTTGCGTACTTAGCGTATTGTCTTCTTCGCGACCTTTGCGTGAAACACTTACTTCTTAAAACCGTGTTTTTCCAGAACTCCTTTTACTGTATCTGAACTTAAATATGCATAAAATAATTTAGCAGATTCACTTTCGGTACAAACACCTGCCACAAACACAATTGGTTTATGAGATTGCTCCGGGAATGTTCCTACTACCTTTACTTTTTTCGATTTAAGAACATCAGATCGATATACAATTCCCAAAGGAGCTTCTTCCATTTCCACCACCATTAAAGCAGAACGAACATCTTTAGCTGGTAATATTTTTCCTTTTAATACTTTGTCCCAACCGTAATACTGTAATGCTTGTTGCGCATACTTACCTGCAGGAACATGTGATGGATCACCCATGGATAACCTGTCATCACCAAGCAAAGTCTTAATATCTAAAAGGCTATCGATTAAAACAGATTCAAGAGGACTATTGGATGGTGCAATCAGCAATAAACCATTTTGCGCAACCTGAGATTTATATCCTTTTTTAATATATCCCAAACTATCTACATAATCTGCCCATTTTTTACTGGCCGAAATATATACATCCGGTGTAATTCCCTGTTCTATTTGTCGTGCCAGTGTGCCACTGGAAGCCATATTTGTTTTTACATGAATATGATGAGCTACTTCAAATGAATCGGCTATTTCGGCCAATGCGTTGGTCAAACTGGCTCCGGCAAATACCATTAATGGTTTGGTACTTTGAGAATCCGACTTTCCTTTTGATCCGCTACATGATCCTAAGAATCCTATTACTATCAGACTTAATATTATCCTGCTCATATTTTTGTTTTTTATCATACTAACCTGTTTTAATATTTACAATTCACTTATGCTGGAACTTTCTTCTAAACTATATTTATGTCTCAAGCCGACGGGCTTTTCATTTTTGCCTCCAGCAGCAAAAACGGAAACAAAAAAATGCCGCCGCTAACATGAAAAAGCTAAAAATAAATTCTCTCCGCTAAAAGAAAAGAACTCACTACGTTCAAACAACTTTTCTTTCTTAACGCTCCGATCCCTTATTTTTTTTAACGCTTTTGCATGAAGACAGATAACAAATAAATCGAACATTTTACAATTTAAACTGACACAGCAGTCCAATAAAATCACCTGTATTAGATGAAGCACTTCCATCCTGTATCAGGTAATGTAAGCCCAGTTTTAATTTGTCTTTGTTCATATACCAGTTAACACCAATATCCCAGGTTTGATCATCGCCTACATGTTTAAATAGAGCGGACTCACCTTTTCCTTCATAGTTATCTACACAAACGACTGATTCCAGGTACTTGCCTCCCATTATAAAATTATATGCTAATCTTACGCGCCATTCTTCTCCTTCAAAATAATCAAAACCTTCGGCTTCGCGTTTCATTACAAAATATTCACCATCCAAACGAAAACCTTCATAATCCACTAAAATATCTGCCCCGTAAGCCTGTGATTGATCAAATTGAATGGTTTCACTCACCTGTCCCTTTGACTGGGTAGAACCTCCAACTCCTAGGGTTATTCCATTTCGTTTTTTCCAGGCATTACCTGATAACATATACTTATAAGACTTTTGCTCCGGTTGCCCAATGGAAAACATAATACGGCCTGTATACAAACGACCTGATTCTTCATTTAAATACTTTTGAGGTTCATAAGTTCCTATGCGATAACTTATGCCAAAGCCATCAAAGTTCTTGATACCTCCCAGGGCAATACCGCTCTCAATTCCATTTCCTTTTCCAGCTACAAAACTACGTAAATACCAGGCTGCTCTTGTTTTATCAAACGATCCAACAGCCCATGGTGCTGTATTAAACTCACGACTAATGGCTGCCCAAAAATAACCGGCATGTAAATTAAACAGTTCACTATTCTTTGATAAACGTGCTGTTATAAAGGCATTCCAAATATCCACTTTACCCGGATAAGATCCTTTGGTTGCTGCATATGGATCCTCTCCCAGGCGATCCCAGTGCAACTGAAGACTATACTTTAGCCAGCTATAAGGTTGCCCTTTTGCTCCAAATCGAAATCGTCTGAATGATATATCTGCTCTATCCTTATATTCCCCATCTTTTTCGTCCATACTGTAAGTAGCCCACGATTGTATACTCACGCATGGCATAAACATTTTCTCCTTATTTAATTTCTCCCAAACTATATCGGAAGTAGAATTTTCTATTGCCTTTTGCCCTTTTAAAGAAATTGACAAACACAGAATTAATAATAAAATGCCCCTTTTGTTTTTTTTAGTTTGTTTCATAATACCCTTTTTATGCTCACTCCGGTAAGCTGGTTTCTTGTCTGTGCAATAAGCCTTAACCTTTAGTTTTCCGGACAAATAAAGTTTAATGCTTCTTTTTGTGTTTGCCAGCTATACTTTTCTAATGATAGTTCTTATGCTTTATTCATTTTCATGAATAACGCTATTCAAAAAAAACACAACCATAAATCATCAGCTTTCAAATTTTTAAACTGATCGTGTGCTTGCGCTAATTTTTCGTATTCCCTAATTGTTTTATCGCCGAACTTAGTCACCACTGCCCCTCCTCCATTGGAACCTCCTCTTTGACGGATTACCAAAGGCAATGGTGATAATTCGTTCATTTCTTTAATGAAATGCCAAGCCTGCTGGTATGACATTTTCAATGCTTTTGAAGCAGCATTTATGGATCCAGCCTCTTTCACAAGCTTTAACAGGGCAATTCTTTTGGCAGTTAGAAATACCTGTCCATCTTTAGAAATCTCCAAGTCTCCTTGTATGTAAAATTTCGGTTTCATGCAGAATCTTCTACAAATACCCGTGCCAGATCACATAAATCACTGATGTATTGATTTATGATAATTATATTTAATAAAAAAAGCCTACAAAAATGTAGGCCTTTTTTAATATCATCATACAAAAATGTAGGATTAGAAAATGGGAGAATCAAAGAAAGTCGCACGATATTTTAAGAATTCACTTTCCTTTTCAGATTCCCCTAACGCTTACAGGCACTTCCTTTTGTAGTATTAGAGTCAATCCATCCGTATTTTTAGCAACTACCACAACATTGAGCGTTTTATCTAATACATATCCCTTTGGTATATTTATCTCCAATTGACCTTCCTTGCCATTTAGTTCTCCTGCCGGTTCCATATTTTTAGAGAAATAGCTTCCCTCAACTAACTCACCTAAATAATAAGAAATTTCTTCGTAACGTTTGGCTTCTTCTCCCGCTAAAGAAAACTTTAAAATAAACTTATTGGCCTTTTTAATTTCGTTTACCTTTTCTACTTTCAGTTCCGGTTGATCCCTAAGCTTACCCAGATTTGTATATTCCTTTAAACCCATTCCGGGCAACCCATGTTTATAAAAGTAATCTGCACTCAAATTACCGGATCGGTCATATCTTTTACACATACCATTTAACTTGCCATTTTTATATTCCTGTACCTTCCAAACCTTCCCGTTTGTATGATACATATAGCAGGTTCCTTCTCGCTTACCTTGTATATAATTCATTCTGGAAGCTACCGTTCCATTTTTAAAATAACGCAAATTTTCCCCATGCCTGATGGTTTCTCCTTTGTCATTAATAATGAGCGTTAACTTTCTTTTAACAGGTTGAGTCGGATCATTTTTATAATGAACCTTTTTAACAAATGGCTTATTTTTCTCAATGCCAGTGGCTTTTTCTTTTATCTTTTCCTGAAGAGAACTGATATCAAAAGGTTTCCAACCTGTTCTATCGCTTATTTCATAAACAACAACTGCTGATACTAATAATAGGAAAACAAAAACAGGAACTAACTTTTTCATTTTTTTAGGGTTTAGGAAGGTTATTAATTTTAATATTTACATGTTATAATAAGATCTTATCAGTTTTTCAAAACAACTTGATGGCAGTATTACTTTTACGGTAGGCATAATCAATTCTAAGAATGCTCCCACTCTGTATTTGGGCTTCAGCCGTTTCTTTTTGAGAATTGTACTAATCTTTTTAGCTACCCGAATCGGATCGCCCGCATGTTCAACATTGGCAATCGTTTTCGCATTAATCTCATCAAACTGTTGTTGATAAGGAGAACCCGCAACTTCCTTTGGTTGTTTTCGCTTGACAGCTACCTCTGTTTTAAAATCGCCAGGCTGTAAAACACAGGCTTCAATACCAAATTGTTTAATCTCAAAACGCATGGATTCTGTCATGACATCTAAGGCTGCTTTGCTGGCACAATACACTCCATTATAAGGCAAACCTGTTTCCGAAGCCATAGAGCTAATCATGATAATTCGACCTTTACCCTGCTTTCGCATGACAGGCAATACTGCTTTGTTAACACGTTGAATACCCAGTACATTTAATTGAAACACCGCCTCTATTTCCTCTGAAGTAAATGTCTCCATTGGACCAATTGCTCCTTGCCCCGCACATTGAATCAACACGTCAATTTGCTCAAAATGTTGAGCAGCTTTCTGAATGGCCTGACTTACAGACTCCTGATCGGTAACATCCATTTTCAACCAGCTTAATCCTTCCGGATTCAACTCATCATCAGCACTTCGGCCACAGCCAATCACTTGATGATTTTGATTAACAAGATATTCAGCAACGGATTTTCCAATTCCGGAAGTGGCTCCGGTTATAATGATGTTCATTTGTTTTATATTTTGATAATAACACTCAAAACTAATTATCCTTAAGGAAAATCTTAATAAAACAGAATAAAAAAAGCGAGACCTCGAAAGATCTCGCTCATAATCAACTAAAATATTTTAAAACTATCTGATTTTCGATCCTTTTGCAGCAAAGAAAATTAGATACAAATAGTAAATAAACATACATGAAACAGCTGCAATTACAGTTCCTGTTACAGTTTGAATTGCACCCATGATAGGCATTAAGATAGCCGCACCAATTACAGATGTTGCAATAACACCAGACGCTACATCGGCGTGAGGACCTAAATCTTCAAGTGCCAAACTGTAAATTACAGGCCACATGATAGAATGGAATAAGCCAGTTCCTAAGAATAACCACATGCTAATATTTCCTGTCATTAAGAACGCAGCAATTAACATAGCAGCACCTCCGATTGAACAAAGAGAAAGAATAGTAGATGCCTTATACTTTTTCAATACAAAGATTCCTAATAAACGACCTACCATTAAACCTCCCCAATAATACTTTAACATATCAGTTGTTGAAGTTTCAATGATTGCACCTTTAGCTTTTGAGAAATCAGCAAAGAAACTAGGAATACCAATCTCAATTCCCATATATACAAAGATGGCTAAAGAACCCAACCAAACGTGTGTGTATTTGAAAGCACTTGATTTATGCTTAACAGCACTATCTGCTTCAGCAGCTTCCTGCTCATCCTTAATATTAGGTAATTTTAAGAAGAACATGATAAATAGAATGACTGCAGTGGCAATACCAATACCCATAAATGGATTTTGAACAATTGCTTTAATCGCTGAATTTTCTAATACTTCTCCTTCTCCTAACTCTGGAGTTACTAATAAAACCGATACGAAAATAGGTGCTATTACAGTTGCAACAGAGTTTAATGCATTGGTTAATGTTAAACGGCTTGCTGAACTTTCTTTAGGACCTAAAGCTACTACGTAAGGAGCAGCTGCTACCTGAAGAATTACGACACCAATGGCGAAGATAGATACGGCACTTAAAAATCCGTAATAACCAAAACCTACTCCAGGAATACAAGCAAAGAAACCTAAAGCAATTAAAGCTAAACCAGTAAAAATTGAAAAACGGTAACCGATTTTGCTAATTAAAAATCCAACTGGAATGGAAAGTGCATATGCACCATAGAAAAAGGTGTTAGGCAACTGTTTTTGTACATCGTTTAAGCCAAAAGCACCTTTCAAGAACTCAATAGTTGAGTTGTTCATTGTTGTAATAAAGCCAAATAAAAAGAATAGCGAGGCCATTACAATCAGTGGAAATAAATACTTATTCTTACTCATAAAAAAAATTTTAACTAAACTGTTTAATAATTAGTTGTTTATATTAATTGCGCGTTTAAATATTGGCATTGTATATGTTAATTCTTTATTCTCTTTAAACCTGTAATAAAAAGCTCCTTTTCTGGATTCAGACATATCCTTCTCATCCAGTTTTTCCAATACGCCCAAGGACAATACTTTCTTTCTGAAATTTCCGGGATCAAATCGGGTTTGAAAGATCTCATTATAGAGTTGCCTTAAATTAGTTATAGTAAATTTCTCCGGTAACAGATGCTTACCAAACAATTCATTATTGGCTTTCTTTCTTATTTTATCAAGGGCTCTTTCTATTAACTCATTATGATCAAAAATTAATTCAGGCAATTGGTTTAATTCAAACCAGCTGGCTCCGTTTTTTTCTACAATTTCATTAATACGGTTATCAATTTTTATTAAAGCATAATATTCAACTGTTAGCACTTCTCCTCCCGGGTCTCTGTCTGGTTTCGAAAATGTATACACTTGTTCCTGAAATACATTATCTAAACCGGTTAAATCTAACAACACCCTTTGGGCAGCATCCTCCGATGCTTCATTTTTACGAACCCATCCTCCAAGCAACGACCATTTTCCTTTACAGGGTTCTATCCGTCTTTTAAAAAAAAGTAGCTTTAATTTATCTTCCTCATATCCAAAAATGGTACAATCCACAGAAAATAACCTTTTGTATTCTTCGTATTCGTTATACAACATTTAATAAATATGCTCAGAATTTAAATCTTTCTAACTTTGGCGATTAATCTAATTACAATAAAAACATTCACTATAACTCATTGCTAAACAGGCTTTTTAACAACAATATTCCTTAATCCTACTTTCAAAAAACGGTTATAAAAGTACTATATACTTTTAATTATCCAAAAAAAAATAAACTTTTTGAAACATTTGTTAACAGAGTGAAACATTCGACTCATATAAGTCACTGTTTATTGGTATGATAACTGTAATTTATAGTACTTCGAAAACAACAAATTGAAATATATTTTTGTCCTCCTACTATTTTTAAAGAAGCTTATGGAAAATTTAAAATCATAAAAGAGGAAAATAATTTTGTGCATAATGTACCTCTTGAATATTTAATAATCTTAATTAATTATTATAATATTGCATTGCTTTGTCTCTTTTATATCTAACCAACACAAGGCAATAAATCTATTTTATATAAATCAAACATTATGAAAACAAACTTTTATTTACTATCCTTTTTATTAGGTCTTTTCATTGTTTCATGTACTCAGCCTGCTAAAAAAGCTTTTGAAACAATTGATGAACAAGCTTTTGCCGGAGACCACGTTAAAGAAGGTGTTAAACTTTTTACCCTTACTAATGCGAATGGATTAACTGCTCAAATTACTTCTTACGGAGGTAGAGTTGTATCTTTATGGGTACCAGATAAAAATGGTGAATTTGCAGATGTGAGTATAGGTTATAATTCAGTTGATGGTTATTTAAATAATAAAGAGCACTATTTTGGAGCTTTGATTGGAAGATACGGTAACCGTATTGGTAATGCACAATTTGTAATCGAAGAAGATACTTTTAAACTTGTTGCTAATGATGGTGTAAATTCATTACATGGAGGTAAAATAGGATTACACGATCGTATTTGGGCTGGAACAAAAGTAGCTGATAATAAATTAGAGTTAACTTGTACTTCTGAAGATGGAGAAGAAGGTTATCCTGGCAAATTGGATATTAAAGTAGTTTACGAACTAACTGATAGCAACGAGTTGAAAATTGAATATTTAGCAACTACAGACAAGCCAACACATGTTAACTTAACCAACCACACTTATTTTAATTTAGGTGGTGAAGCTTCAGGTACTATCAACGATCATATTTTAATGATCAACGCCGATGCTTATACTCCAGTTGACGGTGGTTTGATTCCAACCGGAGAATTAGCTCCTGTTGCTGGAACCCCATTTGATTTTACGACTCCAACTGCAATTGGTGCAAGAGTTGAAGAAGATAACAAGCAATTAAAAATAGGTAATGGATATGACCATAACTGGGTATTAAACCAGGCAGAAGAAGGTTTAACATTAGCTGCTACTTTAGTTGAGCCTGTATCTGGAAGAAAAATGGAAGTTTTAACTAGCGAACCTGGAATTCAGTTTTACGGAGGTAACTTCATGACTGGTGACTATACTGGAAAATTTGGAAAAACATTAAACTTTAGAGAAGCACTTTGTTTAGAAACACAACACTTCCCTGATACACCAAACAAACCAGAATTTCCTTCTACTTTGCTAAATCCTGGTGAAGAATATCACTCTGTTTGTATTTATAAATTCTCTACAGAAAAATAAGAATTTATAAACTTAAAATATTCAAGCCCCTTATTAATTGTTTTGCAATTGGTAAGGGGCTTTTAACTTTAAATTTCAGCGTCTTCTGCCCAGCCTTTCTATTCTTTACTTGAACATATGTGTAATTAAATGTGAATGTTTTTTTCGTCACCTGCTGATTAAAAAAAGTGCATTTATTATATATTTAAGTCATTCTTCTTCAATTATTTTTAATCCCGGGTCGATTTGTGTCAAGTAAAATTCGAATGTTTTACAATAAAATGCTCTATCCTATCGTATTTTTATATTCAGAAAGAATAATTTATTAAAACTAAATTTATATAAACATGAAAGTACTTTATGCATCTATTTGCATGCTTCTGGTAACACACCTGATAGTAGCTCAAAACTATTGGGAGAATCCTGAAATATTTAAACAAAACAGAGAAGAGGCCAGAGCTACCTTTTTCACTTATAATTCAGAAAGTAAAGCCTTACAAAACAATTTGCAAGAGGCGCAATATATCCAATGTCTTAATGGCCAATGGAAATTTAATTATGTAGGTAAAATATCTGAACGTCCTACTGATTTTTATAAAGATACTTATGATGTAAGTGATTGGGATGAAATACCGGTTCCGGGTAACTGGGAAATGTATGGTTATGGATATAAGCACTATAAAAATGCAGGTTTTGCTATTGAAAGAAATCCTCCATTTGTAAAAGATGATTACAGTCCGGTTGGTTCATATGTAACATATTTCAACATTCCTGCAGATTGGAAAAAAAGAGAAATTTACATTCAGTTAGGATCTGTAAAATCAGGATTTGACATTTGGATTAACAACGAGAAAGTAGGCTATAGCCAGGATTCTAAATTGCCTGCCGAATTTAATATTACTCCATACATTAAGCCGGGAGAAAATAAATTATCGGTACAAGTTTTTCAATTTACAGATGGTAGCTATATAGAAGACCAGGATTTCTGGAGACTTTCCGGAATTCAGAGAGATGTGTATGTATTCGCTCGTCCTAAAATTCACTTACGCGATTTTTATGCAAAATCATTGTTAGACGAGACCTATACCAATGGTGTATTTAATCTGACAGCTGAAATCATCAACCAATCTAAAAAGAAAGGTACATGCGATTTCAGTTACGTGGTTTTAGACAATAGTGGCGATGCTAAATTAACAGGTGATGGAAAAGTAATTTTATCCGCAAAGAAAAGTGAAACACTTTCTTTTAAAGGTATCATCTCTAATGTACAAAAGTGGTCGGAAGAAACGCCAAATTTATACACCATTTTACTTACTCTTAAAGACGCCAAGGGAAATGTTATAGAATCTACTTCTACTCAGATAGGTTTTAGAACCAGTGAGATTAAAAATGGCCAGTTGTTAATTAATGGAAAGCCTGTCATACTAAAAGGTGTAAACCGTCATGAGCACAATGCCTATCACGGACACGTTGTGAATAAAGAAACCATGATTAAGGATATTGAAACCATGAAGCGTTTTAATATTAATGCAGTTCGTACTTGTCACTATCCTAACGATCCGGAATGGTACAAACTATGTGATAAATATGGTCTTTATGTGTACGACGAAGCCAATATTGAATCGCACGGAATGGGTTATGAACCAGAGCACACTTTAGCTACTAAACCTGAATGGAAAGAAGCACATGTAGAGCGTGTTTTAAACATGATTAAACGTGATAAAAACCATCCGTGTATTATCGTATGGAGTATGGGTAATGAAGCCGGAACCGGAGAAAACTTTTTAGCGGCTTACAAAGCTGCTCATGCCTACGATGGAACAAGACCTGTGCATTACGAACGTGCCGAAAGAATGACGGATATTAAAGAGCGTCATACCGATATTAAAGCGGATATGTATCGTGGAATTGCAAGTATCGAAAAGCATTGGGTTGGAACAGACAAAACCCGTCCGTTTATCTGGTGTGAATATTCACATGCTATGGGAAATAGTAATGGTAACTTTAAAGAATACTGGGATTTAGTGTACAAATATCCTCAAATTCAAGGTGGTTTTATCTGGGACTGGATGGATCAGGGTTTAATTGCCACCAACGAAGAAGGAAAAGAATTTTGGGCATATGGAGGTCATTTTGAGCCAGAAGGTATTTACCACGATGCAAACTTTTGTATGAATGGAATTATCGCTCCCGATTGGACGCCACATCCTGGTATTTTTGAGGTGAAGAAAGTTTATCAAAACATCAAGTTCTCCGATTTTAATCTTGAAAAAGGAGAAGTAAGTCTTCAAAATGATTTCTTTTTTACAGATTTAAGCGCTTATACCATTAGCTGGGAGTTACTTGAAAATGGAAAGACAATACAAGCCGGTAATTTTATCCCGAGTGATATTGCTCCACAAACCAGCAAGGTATTTTCATTAAATCTGAACAAAAGTATTATCATAAATGACAAGGAGTATTTTCTGAATATTTATGCGAATCAAAGCTGTTTCGATCCGTTTTTACCAATGGGTCATACAGTAGCTTCAGAGCAGTTTGCCTTAGGAGAATATAAAGCTCCCGTTATTAAATCTGCGAAAAAAGGAATGCTTTCAGTTAATGATAATGAATCTACCATTTTAATTAACGGTGAAAACTTTAGTATTGGGTTTGACAAAAACAGCGGTGCTTTAAATTCATATGTTTTAAATAATAAAGAATTAGTATCTGCACCTTTACAGCCTGATTTTTGGAGAGCTCCAACAGATAATGACTTTGGAAACCAGCTTCAAAAAAGAGCCAAAGTTTGGAAAGAAGCAATTAGTAAAGCAACGGTAACGATTGAGTCTAAAAAACAAAAAGACAAATCTTATTTGGTAAAAACGGCATATAAATTACCATCTATTGATGGCTCAATTGAGGTTGATTATCATGTACAAGCAAACGGTCGCATTGATGTGGATTATACATTTGCTTCTAAAAATGATTCATTGCCTGAAATTCCTCGTATTGGTATGAAAATGCAATTGAAAAAGGAGCTGGATAATCTTGCCTATTACGGTAAAGGCCCATGGGAAAATTATTGCGATAGAAATACAGCCAGCTTTGTAGGTTTATATCAATCTAAAGTAGCTGACCAATATTTCCCTTATTGCCGACCTCAGGAAAATGGTCACAAAACAGATACACGTTGGTTACAACTGACTAACCATGCAGGTTTAGGATTAAAAGTAGTTGCCAAAGAACAGGCGCTTGAGTTTAATGCTTTACATTATTCAACTTCTGACTTAGATCCTGGAGAAGAGAAATTATTACGTACTCCTGCTGATATTGAAGAAGGAGATTTTATTGAATTACATATCGATCATAAAATGATGGGTGTAGGTGGTGACACCAGTTGGGGAGCAAAACCCCATAAGCCATATCGTTTTTATACTGATAAAAAATACAGCTACGGATTTAGCATCATTCCTGAAATAAAAGGAAACTAATCCTCTACAAGCAAAATACATTACCCGGAGCATGTAATCGTGTTCCGGGTATTTTTTTATATTAATTTAAACGATGGATCTATAGTTCCATCTTCAAAGTCAAATTTTTAACAATATATACAATGAAAAAATTTTCAACTTATATCCTACTCTCAGGTTTATTGTTTTCTTTACTGATAAGTTGTCAAACAGCAACAAAAAACCAGCAAAGTCAAGCTATTGTGCATGTTGAGATGAATACTGATTTAGGAAAAATAAGCCTGATCCTGTCTAATGAAACTCCTTTGCACCGTGATAATTTTATAAAATTGGCCAATCAAGGTTACTTTGATGGTATGTTGTTTCACCGTATCATCGAAAACTTTGGTATTCAGTCTGGTGATCCTGATAGCAAAAACGCAAAGTCCGGAGAAGCTTTAGGAAACGGTGGACCAGGATATACCATTCCTGCCGAAATCAACACTAAATTATTTCACAAAAGAGGAGCTTTAAATGCTGCCAGAGATAACAATCCGGATAGAGCATCTGCCGGTTCTCAATTTTTTATTGTACAAGGAAGAATACAAACAGACAGCACGTTAAACAAGGCTGAAAAACGTATTAACGGTTGGCTGGCAGAGAATGCTTATATCAATGCTCCTGAACAAAAAGCATTGAAAGATTCTTTAATTCTGGCTTTAAAAAATGATGATGAGCAATCCATTATAAAATGGTCTGATATGATCCAGATTAATGCAAAAGCTTACGAAGACTTCAAATCGTATACAATCCCTCAGGAACATCGCGAAGTTTATAAAACAATTGGTGGAGCGCCTCATTTAGATCAAAACTACACTGTTTTTGGAGAAGTAACAGAAGGAATGAATATTGTTGATTCCATTGCAGCAGCTCAAACGGATTCTTTGGATCGTCCTTTAAAGGATATCAAAATTATATCAGTAAAAATAGTAGTTAACTAAGAAAAAAAGAGGAAATCCAACTAAGGATTTCCTCATGCAACAATCAATTATGGAATATGATGATTATTTACTCACTAAATCATTCCCCACAAAAATTTTATAATCTTTAATTCTACCCGCTGCATTATCATCCATTCTTGGAACATAGCTAAAACCACTTAAGGTAGCTTCTTCTCCTAAATCAAGAATTAAACAATGTGGATAGTTTGGTTTTGAACTACTCCAGGCTGTATGCCAATGGTTAAATGTTTGTCCATCAATCGCATTTTCTGCAATTCCGTTTTCACCTACTGACTCTTCACTGCTTACATATGCAATCGTCCATTTTTGATGGCTAATTGCTTTTCCTTTTGCATCCAGTAGATCTAACTCTGCAATAGCTGCATAAGGTTGATCATCCTGAGAACTCATTGGTTGAATACAGAAATAACGCCCTTTGGTTCCTTTGGGAAGCTTAACTGTTTGCGTTTCGCCACCTTGCTTAAATGAAGACGATAATACTGGTTTCTTACTATCGATATGTACATTTACCTTTGGTCGTTTAGTACCTGAGAAATCCATTTCCGGACGTAGCTTATCCAATACCGGTGTTTCAACTCCTGAAACCATTGTACTTTCTGGTCCAACGACATCTAATACTAAAATTTCGTTTTCACCTTCTTTTAACCAAGGCGCAGGAATAAACATGGTTTGTGTAGGTCCGATATTCCAGTAACGACCTAAACAATTTCCATTTACCCAAACAACACCTTTACCCCAGTTTGAAACATCTAAATAAGTATCTCCCAATTTAGACACGTTGAAAGTTCCTTTCCAGATTCCTGGTTTTGTGTTTAACTCCTCAGTTTCTATATATTTTAAATCAGATAACCACTTATCATTGTAATCGATATTAAACACTTCCCATCCTGAGATCTCCAGTTTTTGATCTCCAGCAACAAATTCAACCGGAGAAATTAAACCTTTACGGTCGTGCACTTCTTTACCAAAGTTGATTCTTCCCATGGCATGCACAAAGATTTCAATGGTAGCTTCTTTATCGCGTGCAGGAATCGTAATCTGGTAATTTCTTTTACGACGATCCATAATACCTACTTCTTCGCCATTCATATAAACCCAGGCAAAATCATGCGCTTCAGCAACGCTTAACTTACAAGCATCTCCTGCAGGAATGGTTGTTTTATATAGCATACTACCTCTTGACTGATCGTAGTATTCCATTGTTTCCGCATTTGGCGATTTTACACCTTCCGGAAGATTCTCAAATAAAGGAGCAAAACTACTTAACTTCACTTCAGGGAAAGTAGTAACAGGCTTGGCTGCCGGAGGTTCCGGTAAAGCCTTTTCATTTGGCATTAAATATTTGGATACCAATTCTCTTGTTTCAAAGAATTTAGGTGTAACATTACCTGCCTCACTGATAGGAGCACCATAGTCGTAACTTGAACAATCCGGCTTAAACGGACGGTCAGCACCTCCCCAGAAACCAAATGATGTTCCTCCGTGAGCCATATAAATGGAGAAAGAAGCACCTTCTTTTAACATGTATTCTAAATCACGTAAGTAAGCTTCGGTGTTACCAAAAGTATGAGGCGTTCCCCAGGTGTCAAACCATCCTGAATAAAACTCTCCACACATCAGTGGTCCTTCCGGTAATATTTCTCTTAATTTTTTAAATCCTTCTGCCGGATTAGCACCAAAATTAACTACAGGGAATAAATCATCGCGGTAACCTCTTTTTAAAGTATGCTGAGGATTACATGCAAATAATGGCACATCAAAACCAGCATCTAAAATAGCCTGACGCATAATACCCATATATTCGGCATCATCAGCGTAAAAACCATACTCATTTTCAACCTGAACCATTAAAATTGGTCCTCCTTGCGTTACTTGCTGAGGCCCTAACACACGACCTACTTCTTTTAAATAACGCTGACAAGCTTCAACATAACGAGGGTCTCTGGAGCGCAATGCAATATCTTCATTTTTAAGCAACCACCATGGTAATCCACCCATTTCCCATTCTGCACAAGTATACGGACCAGGACGAAGAATCACCCAAAGACCTTCTTCCTGAGCAATTTTACAAAACTCTGCTACATCAGCCTGACCTTCCCAGGTAAAATCTCCCGGAGTACGCTCATGGTAATTCCAGAATAAATAAGCACAAACGGTGTTCATACCTAATGCTTTGGTCATCTGTAAACGATGACGCCAATATTCTTTAGGAACGCGGGCAAAATGAAGTTCGCCGCATCGTATTTGAAATGGCTGATCATCCAATAGAAAATCATCCGTTCCAATTTTAAATGTATGTTTTGGTTGTGGCTGTTCACACGAATTTAATCCGAGTAACAAAACAGCCGAAAACATAAATAATAAAACAATCTTTTGATTTAATTTCCGCATTTTGAAATAAATAGTTCGTAAATAACATTATATCCATACAAATTTATCTAAATCATACTAAACATTTCGGATTCGAATCAAGCGATTCCATCCATAATCGAATCTCTACTATATATTGTTTAAAATTTAATATTTACAATACTTTTTTTATATGTTTTTTTCTATCAGACTAGGCTCAAATGCACAATTTCTATATCCTGACTGACCAATTCGTTCTCATTCCATTCACAATGCAGATGAAAATACAATCGATCATAATCAACCTACAAAAGGCCTAAACGCAAAAAAGGTGAACCTTTCAGCTCACCTTTCTCTCTTAAAATTAATCTATTCTTTAGCCTAAAAATTTCTTGCGTAAAGCTTCTACCTGCTCATCATTGATTGGTACCATTTTTCCTAATGGAGCTCCCATCACCAGTGATTTTGCACTAAATTCAGCTACCTCTAACCTATCAAAAGTCTGCAGTAACTTATCTCCTGTTACCAGGAATGAATCATTCGCAATAAGTACTGAAGGAACCGATTCACTTAATAATTTAGGAATAGTATCATCTCCCTGGAAGTGTGTTCCGAAAGGTAGAATAGGTACATCCTGAAGAAAAATCCAGCTTTCAGGTATGGTTCTTACATCAAACTTAACTCCGGTTGTACCAAATGCCATTAAATGTGGTGGCTGTGTAAGTATAATGGAATTAATATGAGGATTCATCTCATAAATTTTCTGATGTAAAGAAACAGAACGGCTTGGTGTTTTTCCAGCTTCAGCTTTACCTCCTTTGATTTGTACAATATCCTCAGGCATGATGTCCCATCTGGCCACATCCGGAGGCGTAATCAAAAAGTCATTGTCTTTCCATCTTACCGAAACAGTTCCGTAAGAACTAATCATCAAGCCCTGATCACAAGCACGACGAACGATATTACAGATCTTTTGACGAATAGAACGCTCCTCGGGAGGATAAGTCACCTCTTCATTATGATCTATACCATAAGGAATTTGATCTTCAAACTCTTTGATTTGTGCATCCGTTAAATATACTGGTTCGCCAATAGCTTTTGCATTAATGATGGTTCTGGCACAAAACTCTAGCGTTTCGAAACGTGTGTAAGCATCCATCATATCGGCACCTCCTAAAACTGTACCGTGGTTCTCCATGATAACGGCCATATTTTCGCTACCCTTGAATTGAGCTGCGATTTCCTGACCTAGTTCCTCACTTCCTGGTAATTCATATGGTGCATATCCAATGGCGCCACAAATCTCTTTCGCCTGAGGAATAATATTGGTATTTGGAATATCTCTTACAATACTATAAGAAACCAATGCCGGTGGGTGCGCATGAATCACAGCTTTAATATCAGGACGAACCTCATATATCGCTTTGTGAAAAGGAAATTCTGAAGATGGTTTATGATGTCCTTTAATAGTACCATCTTTCTTCACACAAATGATGTCCTTTTCTGTTAATGTTCCTTTATCAATGGCAGATGGTGTTACCCAGATATCTCCATTCTCATCTAAAATAGAAATGTTACCTCCTGAAGTAGTGGTCATTCCATTTTTGTAAATTCGGCTAATTACCTTGGTAATTTGCTCTCTGGGATGCATTAACTTTACATCTAACTGTTTCATAAAAAAATTAAATTAAAAACCGGTTTAATAATTATATGTTATTTCAACTCTATTCTTTTTAATAAGAATTACACGCCCACACCAATTAATGCATTTATCTCCATCAATATTTGTTTCATGCTTCACTATTCAACTACCAATAGCTTTATTTTAACCCTCTTCTTAGCTACTGGCTTTTGACATTTTTCGTCTGTAATTCTCTACTTCCCAATTATCAATAAAATCTATTTGCTCTTGTGTCATCGGTCGTGGACCTCCAAAACTATCGGTTAGGAAGCTCACTTTCATCATATCTTTAAATACATCCAATACAATTTGCGCTGACTTTTCCGACTCTTCAAAAGCTACAATTCCTTTTCCCTGGATAGCAATAAGCTTAGGATTATAGCCATTTTGTTGCTTGAATTGCTCCGCTTGTTGTTTTATAGAATCCGTATCTTCTACATAAAGATACTTCGATTTACAATACACAATATTATCTGGCGTAAAAGGCTTATTTACGGCTTCAAAAGCTTCCTTGCTGGCCACATACTTTTTAGATAATTCACTAACATTAGCTATTTTATGAGCCCTGTTTAGTTCATCTCCTAAATCCAAAGGATTTACCAACGAAAGCAATTGCTCACTTTCATAGACCAATTGCACATCCTGATAACTCGAAACTTTCGCACTTAATTTCTGCTCTACATCTGCATAAATTTGCTCAATTTCTTCGCTCGTATTTGCCCCCACAAAAATTCCATGATTTTCCAGGAAGATCAGTTGTGGTTCGCTGCCTTTTTCTTTTCTGTATTGCAGTAATGCTTTTTCTACTTCTTTAAACAGAATATAGCCCGGATCGATATAAGGTACATACACCACCTCGTCGCCAAACAATTCTGCGATTACCTCTTTAGAATTGTTTGCACATAATACACCATTTACTAAAGTAGGATGTGTATGCATAATAAATGCATAGTCGATGATCTCGTGCATACTGGCTTCTACTGAAGGCCTCTTGCCTTCCGGAAACAAAATAGCCTGATGCAAATCGTTCTTCACCTCTTGCTCTCTTAAGCTTGTATCCGAACTATATTGCTTTTGCGAAATCACCTGCATTTTTTCCCTGTCAAGGCAAACAAAGCCATCCTCGCTAATGGTAGCCATGGACGTTCCACTGGCTTTTACCCACATTTTATCAGCGGTTTTAAAAGAACTGTTTCCGCCTCCGGCAATGATATAATCCGGATCTTTTCCAAATTTTATTGATAATTGAATTAACTGATTAATATTTTTTTCCATGTAGAGATTTTTAGATTTCGTAGATGATTACATTTTAATTGTAGATGATTTTAAGTGTTTGTATAAATTATGCAAGAGCTTTGCCGGATGTTTTAAGGGGAACACCAGCAAGCTCTTAATACATAAATGTATGAAATTCTAAACTACCTTTTCGATAAAATTTCTTTCTCGTAAGCCTGAATATCTGCGATATAAGCTTCGCCTACAGGTACATTGTTTTGTAAACAGTAGTAATCCCAAACAGCACCAAATGGTTTGGTTTTTAACTCTTCCAACATGGCCAAACGCTCAAAGTTTTGTCCTGCTTCTTCCATTTCAACTAAGGTTGAAGTTGGTTCTAACAAGGCAATCATAAAGGCTTTTTGTGCTGCTCTTGTTCCTACCACATAAGCGCCAATTCGGTTGATAGAAGCATCAAAGAAATCCAATCCTACCTTTACTCTGCTTAAGTAATCGTTACGAACAATTTCTGATGCAATTAACTGTACATCTTCGTTTAATGTAACTACATGATCTGAATCCCAACGAATTGGACGTGTTACGTGTAACAATACATTATCGATATATTGTAAACAAGCCGAAATTTTATCGCCTACCTGCTCAGTTGGGTGGAAGTGACCATTATCCAAACAAATCATTTTATTACGACTGATGGCATATCCCAAGTAAAAATCGTGCGAACCCACAGTCATTGACTCTGCACCGATTCCGAATAATTTACTTTCTACGGCGTCCATCATATGCTCTTTAGGATAATCGGTTGCCATTCCTTCATCCAACGATTTTTTCAATAGTACGCGGTGACCGTTTCTGTCAATTGGTGTATCTTTTGATCCATCCGGAATCCAGGTATTGTGCACACAAGGTGTTCCTAACTGCTTTCCTATTTCAGCTGAAATTTCACGACAACGCTTCAGGTGCTCTACCCAAAACTGACGCGTTTCTTCATCTTTTGATGACAAAGTAAAACCTGAATCTGCCTTTGGATGTGAGAAGTTAGAGGCATTAAAATCCATGCCTAAATCATTTTTCTTACACCAGTCAATCCAGCTTTGAAAATGCTTCACTTCAATTTCATTTCTGTCGACTAACTCACCACCAAAATCGCCATAGATGGCATGCAAATTCAAACGTAAGTTTCCTGGTAATAATGACAATACTTTTTCAAGGTCGGCACGCATTTCGGCAATGGTTCCGGCTTTTCCCGGGTAATTTCCTGTAGTTTGAATTCCACCTCCAGAAAGTTCTGCATCCGGTGTTTCAAATCCACCTACATCATCCGTTTGCCAGCAGTGTAAGCTAATCACTACTTCTTCCATCTTTTTTAATACCGCTTCGGTATCTACGCCTAATGCTGCATATTGCTCTTTTGCCAGTTCGTAGGCTTTTGTTATCATTTCTTTACTTGCCATGATACTTTTTTTAAGGGTTTGAGGTATGCTTTACCTCAATATCAATTTGTATTTATTTTAATTTCTATTAATCTTTTACTTAAAGTTTACCACAAAAGTGGACAGGATGAGCACCAGAATTCCCAAAACCAGCACTCCCATTGTTTTGGCATTGACTCCTTTCCATTCGCCCAGGGCTATTCCCCAAATATTTCCGAATGAGATATTTAAGGCCATCAAAATACTCCAGGCAAAAGGTGCAATGCTGGCAGGCAGCTGGCTTTTTCCCATTCCATAAAAATGGAATTGAAGAAACCATAAGAACCCGGCCAAAAAAGTAAAAAACACATTATTGATAAATGTAGAAGCCGGAACCTTGGTGTAATCGGTATAGGTTTTATTTTTGATATTCAGATAAACACAATAAATCAGGTTGGTAACAAAACCTCCCGCAAGGATAAAAATTAAGGTTGGGTTACTTTGAAATAAAGGGTTAACACCATGCTTTAGCGCGACTTTATCAATTGGAATTCCGGCATTAAATCCATAGCTAAACGCAGCACTCATTAATCCAGCTAAAAAGGCAATGATCAATCCTTTTTTCAGGGCAAATTCCTTAATGGCTTCCCTGCGCTCTTCTTCGCTTAAACCTTTGGTTTTTAACGCTCCGGCATAACCAATTAAGGCAATTCCGGCAATACAAACGCATACACCCACAATCATAAGGATTCCCACAGTTGAGCTCAACAGGTTTTCACCTGCTACGATAGGTGGAATCAGGGTTCCAAAGGCAGCACAAAATCCCAGTGCAATACTTTGTCCCATGGCAATACCAAGGTAACGGATACTTAATCCGAAGGTGAGTCCGCCAATGCCCCAAAGTGTCCCAAAGAATACAGCCCACCATTTGGCTGCGGTTGGCGCTTCGGCCAATATGGTCATTAAGCTGCCATCGGGCACAGTAAAAAGGGCAAATAACCAGGGCGCCAGAATCCAGGCGGCTACGCCTTGTACAATCCAGTACGATTCCCAGGCCCAATCTTTTACTTTTTTAAACGGCACATAAAAGCTCGCTGCGCCTAAACTTCCAATGGCAATTAATCCAATTGCTCCCATTGCATTCATAATGTGTAGTATTTTTTTCGGTTGATGATTAGATTTTAAAGCAGATTTACTTTATTTACACTGCAAAAATATAATGGGTTAGCGCCGTTATCAATGCACAAAATGGCATTTCGTTTGCACTTTATGGACCTAATATGAACGACTTTTTTAAATACAATACTGTTAGCGAAGAAGATAAAAACTGGGGACTGTTCCTGAATGTTGCCGGGAAGTCTACGATTAGGGCTAATTCGAGGTATCCATCACCTGAACATCCCAGCGGATATTACTTTACATGGAACAACGGACGTACCTTAAATGAATACCAAATTAACTACATCACGGAAGGAAATGGTGTGTTGGAAAATGATAAGGGACGATTCTTGATTAAACCGGGATCACTCATGATTATCCGTAAAGATGAATGGCATCGGTACCGACCTGCCAAAAACCAGGGATGGATGGAGCATTATATTGGTTTCGACGGCATGTTTGCCAATCACTTTTTAAAGGAAAATCAGATACTTCAGGGGCAATCAGTGATTCATTGTGGCGTGCGCGAAGATTTAATTGATACGTATTATAAAATATTTGAACTGGTACAAAATGAAGATCCGGGTAACCAGCAAATTGCCTCCGGATTGGTTATTAAGTTGCTGGGCTATATTGTGGCCTGGCAAAAGCAACGAAACTTTTCGGGTAAACCTATAGAAACCTTAATTCAGGAGGCTCGTTTTCATATGCGCGAACATATTGAGGAGGAAGTGGACTTGCAGAAACTGGCAGAAGAAAACTGCGTTGGTTATTCGTATTTCAGAAAGATGTTTAAAAAGTATACCGGAATATCGCCACACCAATACCATCTGGATTTAAAAATAATGCGGGCTAAAGAATTGATTCTAACCTCCGATAAAACCATTAAAGAAATCAGCTACGAACTCGGATTTCAGAGCATCCACTATTTTAGTCGCCTGTTTAAAAAGAAAGTGGGGCAAACACCTACGGATTTAAGAACGATGGTGAAGTAAAAAGGGAAAAAGGAGAAGGGAACAAGGAACAGGGAACAAGGAACAAGGAGAAAGGAGAAAGGTTAAAGATAACCTATGACGAAAAGCTAATCGCTAATAACTAACAACCAATGACTATTGACCATGACCATTGACTAATAAAAAAAACGCCCTGAAATACATCAAGGCGCTAATAAAAACCAATACAATCACTCTTTTAAATATCTACAGAGCTACTATACTAACGCATTTAACTCCAATTGCGTATATTTTTTGAGTATTTCGTTTAATTTATTTGCGATAACTTTTACACCGCCCTGAACATCAGATTCTATGTTAATAGGAATGACCGGATCGTGTAAGGACAATCGCAATAAAAACCAGCCGCTTTCTTCTTCGGCAGTGCAGTTAACACGAATACCTTCGTAGTTTTCCGGTACTTTTTGCCAGCCTGCAGGCAATTCTCTTTCCAGATCACTAATGATTTGTTGCCCATATTTGACAAAATCATCGGTTTTAATTCCTAAACGGAATTCTTCGCTTTCCTTTGGTCGTGGCAAAAACTCAATTAATTGTGACAGGGTTTTATTTTCTAAACGTAAATCGGCCAGCTTAATTAATAATTTGGCTACCAGAAAAGCACCATCATCTAAAAAGTAATTTTCTTTTAAGGCTGCATGACCGCTGGTTTCTATGGCCAGCCAACTTTCAGTTCCTTCTTCATTTAAACGAAGCGACTCATTAATCACATTTTTATATCCCCGCTTAAATCGCTTATGTACCCCTTTTAAATGCTCCTTGATAAACCAGGCCAACCCATCCGATGTAATAGAATCGGTTACCACGGTTGAACCGGGATGCTCTTCAAGAATCACTGCCGAAATAAGGGCTATCAGTTCGTTTCGGTTAATTGGATTTCCGTTTTGGTCCACAATGGCAGAACGGTCCACATCGGTATCGAAGATGATTCCCAAATCAGCTTTTTCCTTTTTAACCGCAGCACAAATCGAAGCCATAGCGTCCTTGTCCTCGGGATTGGGAACGTGATTAGGGAAATGACCATCAGGATCTAAAAACTGACTTCCTTGCGTATCTGCCCCCAGCTCCTTCAGTACCTTTTCTGCAAAAAAACCACCTGCTCCATTTCCGGCGTCTACAATTATTTTAAGATTTTGAAGAGGATACATTTGATCTACGCCTTCCTTTACCCCCGATCGAATAGCCTGCACTAGCGACTGGGCATAAATAGAAATATAATCGAGTTCACTCACTTCTCCTTTGGCTTTTAGCGGAGGTAAGTCTTCTTCAGCAGCCAATTCTAAAATGGCGGTGATATCAGCTTTATTAGCACCTCCTTCCTGGGTAAAAAATTTAAGTCCGTTGCGATTAAAAGGCAGGTGACTGGCGGTTAGCATTACCCCGGCATCAATATCGAAGGCCTCATCCACCGTAGACATAAACATGGCAGGCGTAGAAGCCAAATTGCAATCGTACACATCGGCTCCTATGCTATTTAACCCATGAATAAAGGCTTGCTTTAAAGCGGGTCCGGTCAGCCTTGAATCCATGCCCACAGCAACCCTTAAATTGGCTTTATGCAATTTTTGATGCAACCAATGAGCAAATGCCTGCCCCAATTTATGGGCTACTTCGTTTGTAAGATTGATGGATTCTCCGTGAATACCTTCCATGGCTACGCCCCTGATATCAGAGCCATTTTGTAGTTTTTTCCAATTGATGGTCATAGAGTATAAATATTTAAACGGTTTACCTATTAAAGATAAGCCCTTTAAAGGAAATGAATAGAATTATTCGGATTTTTTAAGCTTGGCGGCATTTCAAAATAAAATAGCCTCAAGTTTTGTGCGTGGGGGCATTTTGCCGATAAAATGGCTTCTTTCTCTGCGCTTGGAGCCATTTTTTTCATAAAATCGTGCCAAGAATTGGGCAAGAGTCCATTTCGAAAGAAAAATATAGCCTTGCTCCGTGCAAGAGGGCATTTTATTCGCGAAATGACCATAAGTACTGTGCAAGAGGCCATTTCAAAATAAAATGGTGCCGGGAACAATTATGCATATAATTTCACTTATTGCACGTTTTGCCCCCCGCTAACCGTGTTCTAAAACTCAAACCCCGACTATTTACATTAAGATAATAGCCGGGGCTTGAGTCTTAATTCACAAAATCATATTTTTGCCGTACTTGATGCTTTTGTGGCTAAAAGGAAGATCCAATCTATTTTATAAAACCAGAATTCAATTCTTCACAAAACACAAAAGAGCTGCAAGTTTTTATTATTGCAGCTCTTGTATATGATTTACAGCTTGTTTATTGCACGGTTTGCAAAACCGCGCTAGCTGTGGCGAATATTCGAGCCAACAGGACTCCATATGCTTTATTGAGGGCTAATTGTTGACATCGTTTTTAATAAAAATCTACAAGAGTTATATATTTATCTATCAAAACAGGATGTGAATCATTAGAACCGGGATATGTTGAACTTGAACTTGCGCTCATCGATAATAATTCTTGTTTAACCAATCCTATTTCGGAATACCAACAATAGATTTCACCAATATTTAAGTCTTGATTATATGATTTAACTTTATAACATTCGTAAATATTTCCATTTAATTCAAAATCTACTTGCGATACCACTTTTCTATAAGAACCTTCTGAATTCATAGAAGGATTCCAGCTTGATTTCCAATTTAATGGCAACGCAACTTGCTTATAAAAAGCATTGTATTTATTGATGTCTTCATAGGAATAGGATAACCACAAACCATCCTCTGTTAAATAACAAAACTGTCTAATAATATTCTCATGACTGACTGCTGAATTTTCATATCTAAAAACCTTAACATCTAAAGTATCAAATAAAGTAGTATCACTTTCAATCCATGTAATAGATCTCATTTTTGTGGTATCTATTTTAACAACTCTATTAGAATTATAAGATTCTAAATGTTTCGTTATAGTTACCCAATCATAAACCCAAGTGGTTCCAACTTCCATAGGAAATTTATGAATAATTAAATCGCTATGATTATTATCTTTTTCACAACTTACTATTGTGAAAATTAGAAGTAGGAATCCTATTCGTAACTGCATTTTTATTTTAATGGTCTAATGTAAGCTACAATACTTACTGTTAAAAATTAATCTAATATTATAAATAATCAACTAAATATTTTTTTCCTTCTTTCGTGTTTAAGAAATTTTAACTATCGCTAAATATTATGCTCATTATTCACGGCAGAATCATCGACTTAACTATCTGACTTCTTCTTTCTTATCTCGGCAATGTACAAAACGACACCCAACATTACCATAAACACAAGGGGTGAATCGTTGAACATTCTCGAATATCCGAGCCTACTGAAATTCAATTCCTCACAAAACACAATAGAGTTTCAACTTTTTATTATTGCAGCTATTGTATATGATTTACAGCTTGTTTATTGCACGGTTTACAAAGCCGTGCTAGCCCTGAGGCAATTATGCATATAGTTTCTTGGATAAAACCAAAACTTGCTTATAAAACTCAAACCCCGGCTATATACATTAAGATAATAGCCGGGGTTTGAGTATATCTTTTTATTATTTTAAAACTCGATATCATAAAGACCTTCGGCATCTTTTTCGAACCACTCCACACTCATATCTGTCATTGGATGACTACGAAGACGTTCCAGGATTTCGAAACTAATGGTAGCTGCCTGACTTCCCATCATACTTACACGATGTACCTGATCAACCGTTTTAAAACTTGCTGCTAAAACACCAGTTTTTAAATTATACTTTTCAATATTGGCAACAATATTTCCTACTACTTCAATACCATGCGAAGAAATATTATCCAAACGGTTTACATATGGAGCCACCCAATCGGCACCACAGCGCGCTGCAACCAAGGCTTGTTGTTGTGTAAAAATAGCTGTTGCAGTTACATTAATCCCGGCATCTTTAATCATAGGCATGGCTTTATAACCTTCCTCAGTTACCGGAATCTTAGCAAAATAATTATCGCCCAAAGCATATTTGGCTTTGTAAGCTTTTGCCTCGCGCAACATATCCTCCGCTTTACTGCTAATCATTTGCACATGTAGCATTTTTTCGCCAACCAACTCTACCAGTTCTGGTAAAATTTGCGACATTGGCTTTTTCTCGGCTGCAATAATAGTTGGGTTTGTAGTAACGCCTTCGATAGGGAAATAATAAAATAACTTTTTTAGTTCTTCGATATTGGCTGTATCAGCTAAATAGATCATAGGAGTAATGTATTGAAATTAAAGCCCAAAGTTAAACATTAATCTTCGATAACGGGGGTAAGAAATGTGAAAGGTTCTTAATATCCGGGTGATTAAGAACCTAATTCCCACTCATGCTTGGTGGGACTCCTCATTAGCTATAGTGCGGATAGAAAAAGCAGAGTGTATATCAGTTTTTATTTATATTGTAAATTGGCGCTTCGCCCAAACCCGACTTACTTTTCTTTCCTTGATGAAAGAAAGTAAGCAAAGAAAATCAAGACTTCTTTTTAAATATCTTTTTTATTTAATCTAAAACTCAAGTGCGGCCGGGTGATTTTCGAACAAGTTCTCAACTTCCCGGTCTTACTAACGTTTTAGTCAAAACAAACGACATTTAAAAACGAGGTCAGACTGCATTTGCTTGTATGAAATAAATCTAATTGTGTATACTCGATTCTTAAGAAGTATAGTACAATTATTTACATCAATCTATTGGATAGTGATATTTTGAAATTGAAAATACACTACTCAAAAGGCGTATTCTCTTTTCGTCGGATGTTGATGCGATCGATTTGCGCATTGCCTTTTAAAGACAAAAGGAACAGCACGGTTTTGGCAATTTCTTCGGGTTGAATTAAGCCAGCCGGGTCTAAATCCGGTCGTGCAGTTTGAATCATTTCTGTAGCTACACCACCAGGAGCCACATTGTACACCCGTAGTCCTTCTGATTGATATTCTTTAGCCAAAGCACTCATCATACCTTCAAGCGCATGCTTTGATGCGGCATACAACGTTTGGTTGGGATAAGCCTTATGCCCCACCACCGAAGTAATATTGACAATGGCCTTTTCTTCCGATTTCTTTAGGTATGGCAATGCTGCTTTGGTCAGAAACATAGGCGCCTTTACATTTAAAGTCATCACTTTATCAAAATCCTCTTCTGTCACATTCTCAAAGGAATTTGCCCAGGCCACTCCGGCGTTATTCACCAACACGTCCAAACGACCATGGTTTGTGATTATCTTTTGAATCAAATCTGTAGATGCATTGCTTTCTAACAGATTGCATGGAAACCCTTCTGCCTGTCCCCCATTTTCTATAATTTGAGACACTACCTGATTGATTAATTCCTGATTGGTTCCGGTAATCATCACATGATAATTATTCTTCGCCATCTCCAGTGCTATGGCTTTTCCTATTCCCCGGGTTGATCCGGTTATGAGTGCAATGGGTTTATGCATGAGTTCATTTTTTAGAGCTTAAACTCAAACCCCGGCTATGCGCATTACGCTAATAGCCGGGGCTTGAGAATATCTTATTTTTAATTTATCCTAAATCAATAATTTAGTTTTTTCGCGTTGGCTAGCAATAATTCTTCGGCTTCCACACTCCATAGTCCTTTGTGTCTTTCGCAAACATCAGCTAGTAGTGCATAAACTGCATTATCCTGTCCCAGTTTCTTAAAATCGGTAATAGCAGTTAATGGCATTTCTACATGGTTGTAGATTAATTTTTTACCGCCCGGTATTTCCGGAAGTTTTAAAGTAGCATCCGCCACCGCGTTTAATCCTCCAATATGCGTTACCAAACCGGCAGGATCCAAGCCTTTAGACATCACATCCAAAGCCTCTTTCATATCGTCTGTATTTCCACCGCTGGTTCCAACTACATGGGTAAATGCATAATGCACATTATAAAAATTCATTTGTGCCTTAAACTCTGGATTCGATGGCCCTGCAAAAAAGTTTAAACAACCATCAAAACCTAAAATAGCATCAGCCTGCTCCACCACTGGTGTTACCGGAGCAAATACAAACACATCATCGTATCCTGTATCGCCTGAAATTTCTTTTAATCCGGCCACCGCATCACTCATCTCCGAGGTGTTTACATAGCGTAAATCAATCCCTCTGGATTTGGCAAAATCAACCGTGTACAAACTAGCTGCTCGGTCTAATCTTGTTTGATCGATATCGGTTACCACCAATAAGGCAGGTTTACGATCTTCTCTGCGCAAAGCATAATTAATGGCCGCCAATCCCATGGGACCAACTCCGGCCAGAATAGCCATTTTTCCACCATCTACAATCTCCATATTATGAATATACGATCCCGGTGTAGTATGATAATTGGCATGCATAGCCCCAATCACACATGATAATGGTTCCGAAAGAGAAGCCGGATAGAAACCTTCGCCTTTATATGGTAACAAACAACCTAATTCCATCACCTCGGCTGGAATAACAACATAAGTTGCATCTCCGCCAATATGATGATACGAATAACCCGGCGCACTTAAAATTCCTACCGGACCTTGTTTGTAATTCAAGGCTGGTTGAATCGAGAATTTATCTCCAACCTTAAACTGAGAACTCCATTTAGAACCTACCTCAACCAGTTCTCCGGCAAATTCATGTCCAATGATTATCGGGTTTTCAGCCACATCATCAGGAACGCGCTTATGGTCGGTTCCCTGATTAGCCGCTTTGTACGATGACATACATAAACTATCGCAAACTACTTTAGCTAATATCTCATCCTCTTTGATGGCCGGTAATTCAAACTCTTCTAATCGA
Organism: uncultured Saccharicrinis sp.; assembly: GCA_963677245.1. Classification (GTDB taxonomy): domain Bacteria; phylum Bacteroidota; class Bacteroidia; order Bacteroidales; family Marinilabiliaceae; genus Saccharicrinis. The sequence goes on along the minus strand of OY781921.1, from coordinate 4,981,924 downwards.
AGGTCTTTTTTACCATATAAACGAACTGATTTTGTATTCATTTCTCTTGTTTTTATTTTTTAAACATCCTAAACCTTTTCCGAATCTTCATTCAAACATCATAATGCCGTCAAAGTTTAATCAGGCTCTGAGCTGTAAACGAAGATGCCGGAGTATTTCAAGTGGGGTATTTACAACTTCCACATGATTGCCTTCCATCTGAGGATAACCATATCCCCATTTTACACCTAAAGGAATCATAGCTGCTGCCCTGGCTGTTTGCATATCTACCACAGAATCCCCAATGATAAGAACCTGTTGTGGTGTCGCATTTATTGATTTACAGAAATGCAAAGCTCCCTGAGAATCGGGTTTATGCGGAAAAGCATTACCATGACCTATAATCTTTTCGAAATGCCATTGATGCAACAACTCTTTCACAATTTGCTCAGCCCACGATTGCTTTTTATTGGTTAAAACAGCCATTGGAATTCCTGCCCGACTGATTTCATCCAAAACCACTTCTATTCCGTCGAATAGTTTTGTCTTTGATAAAAGCTTAGCAGCATAATGCTTTTCGTACTGCAATAAATAAATCGTTACATCATCGCCTCTTTCGCAAGGTGGCAACGATGCTTCAACCAATCTTCGGGCACCATTGCCAATCCATCTTTTATAATCCTTCAACTCATGTGTAGGAAAACCATTTTGCTGCAACATCTCGTTGGCTGCATCTGCCATATCTTCAATGGAATCGACCAATGTACCATCCAAATCGAAGATCACTCCCTTCACTTCATACTCCATCCTTAGTTTGTTTAGTTTGTCTGTAGGTATTCTATTATTTCAACATTTCCTGACCTCCGGTTACTGGAACGGCCTGACCTGTTTCGTACTCTTGCTCCATTACATAGTACACAGCACGCATTACATCAATAACGGTACATCCTCTTCCTGCCGGAACCTGCGCTTCGTAAAATGCTTTTACATCTTCAATGGTTTTGGCGCCTTTTACCTTACCTGCATTTAAATACTGCACAAATAGTCCTTTTTCAGGATCGCTCCATAGCGGGCCATCAAAGAAGTTACCCGGACATATTGAATTCACTTTTACTCTGCTAGGCATCAACTCCAAAGCAAAAGACTGGGTTAAACCAATGCCTCCAAACTTACCTCCTGCATACGCAAAGTTTCGGTTACTTCCTTTTAATCCTGATTTGGAATTTATCTGAATAATATCGCCGTAATAACCCGGCTTATTAGCTGTCTGTACTTTTAAAACTTTAGAAGCGTACTTGGCACAATAGAAGAATCCGGTATAATTTACCTTGGTCATAAAATCAAAGGTTTCCGGTGTCATTTCATCCAAACCACCGGCTCTCAATACCCCGGCATTAGAAATAAACACATCAAAACCTCCAAACTCACAGACAGTTTCGTAAATTAAGTTTTCAACCGATTCAGGATTGGAAACATCCACCTTCACAAAACAGGCTTTATTATATTTTGCTTTTTGATTCAGTTCAGCTGCAAATTCTTTCCCTTTCTCCTCATTTAAGTCGGCGATAATTACATTACCTCCATCTTTTATCATATGCTCCACCAAACCGCCACCAAATCCCTGGGCGCCTCCAGTAATAACAGCTGTTTTACCAACAGCTCTTCCTGTGCCCGTATTGATTTCTCCTGGTTCTTTTTGTTCCAGTAGGCAAGTCACTTCGTAACTGGTTTCAGCCACAGCCACTACACCAATTCCTTTTATATTAATGAGCTTAGGAAACTGTCCTTGCTCCTTTTTATATGCCTCTGCTAATTCTTTCACCTTAGCTACGGTATCCGCTGCATTATCACTTAACTCAACGCTAATTTGCGCTATGGAAGCATCTGCATTTTCGGCTACCCTGGCTACTTTAATCGCTTCTTCCGAAAGCATGGTTCGAAGAGCAGGAACTATTTCAACTACTTTTTTATCTATTGCCATTTTTATTCATTTTTATCTTTTTCAGGCAAGAATATTTAGTTTATGTATTCTTTTATAATTCGATCCCCTAGTTCTACAAATGGTTGTAACGAATCGCCATTTCTATCTCCGTTTTCTTTAACAAAACCAAATTTACCATTTGCAATCAAATATTGATGAGCCGCAACCACACAAGCACCTTGATAAGATAACAGTTTCATTTCCTCATCTAAGTCCACATGTCCACGGGTTTCAACCAACAAGGGAATTAAATCAGGCGTATTGTGCTCTGTTCCAAAAGTGACCAGAATTCCATTATTCCAAAAAAATCTGGCATACTCTTTTAACTTCTGCAAATCGTTACGATTAGGAATAAATTCAATAGAATAAATCCCTCTTTCCTTTAAATTCTGAAGTAACAACTCCTTGTTTTCCTCAAAGTCAGTATATTCTCCTTTGGCATTATCCGCTAATAAAGGATAAGTTGGAATTCCCCCCGCATTCAGGATAATTTCTTTCACCTCTGTCACTGCTAAAAAAGCCTTAGGATCTTCAGCTACAAAAGCTTTCCCACCTGCCTTTAACAGATTACCTCTAATTTCATTTTCTACAGCAGAGTTATTTCCTAAATCGGCCGCTGCTTCTTTACCAGAATATAGTTTTTGAAAGAAAGCCAAACGATCAGCATCTGAACTGTACTTTTCATACACCTTTACTCTTATGATTTTAGCGATATGCCTTTCTCTTACCTGATCAACGGCATATTTTTCAAATATTTCGGTCATCGAGATACAAATATCAAAACCAATTTCCTCAAATAATTCGTTGGTTTTATCCACCATCGCTTCCACTTGCTTTAAAGTCTCTGCTTTTACATTATTAAGCTTGGAAGCATAAGGCTCAGCCAGTTTAGCCGGGAAAGCCAAACCTTTTCCTGAAAAATAAGTTCGTCCCGGATTTCCAGGATCATTTACTTTTAAACCTTTTTGTTGATCTTCGACATTTAAGCCAATAAACTCGATATTAAACAAAGGAAATACTTTGCTCTCCTTTGCCAGCTTATTAAATTCTTCGTAGCCATCCGTGGTATAAAAATCATTAATGCCTAATACTTTCACCTCTTCTTTTTGTGCCAGCTGAAACATTTGTGGAATATTTTCAAAAGCACTAAAGGAGTATGGTGTATGCACGTGACCATTCACATTTAAAATGTCATTGTCTTTAATCCATGATAAAACGTTTGATTTTTCGGGTATTGTAGATAGATTTTCCATGATTTTATTTGTAGATTTTTTAATACCGGGCATCCATTACAGATACCCGGCATAGATCAGAGGAGTATTAAATACCTAATTTACCACGACGGATAATTTCAGCATTTGTAAAATTATTTTTCACTACATGTCCTTTTAACGGAACTATCTTCTCATGAATGGCATCAATTATCCACTCTTTGCTTGGGAAGAAGAATTCTTCTAACTCGTAAGCAGGTGTAATCCAGTTACGTGACCCTACCACAACCGGTGGTGCATCCAATTCGTCGAATGCTAGCTCTGTTATACGAGCTGCCATATCTTTCAGATAAGAACCTCTTTCATTGGCATCACTTGTCAGAATAATGCGACCTGTCTTTTTCAGTGACTCAATTACCGGCTCATAGTTGAATGGAACGATAGAACGAGCATCGATCACCTCAGCTTCCATACCGTATTTCTCTTTCAATTCGTCTGCAGCTTCTAAGGCTCTGTAAAGTGTCGCTCCAATCGAAACGATTGTCACATCTTTACCTTCTCGTTTAACATCCGGCTCACCGAAAGGAATTTCGTAATATTCTGCAGGTACACCTTCCGTATGGAATTGCTCACCTATATCGTAAATACGCTGACTTTCGAAGAAAATAACAGGATCAGTTCCTTGAAGCGCTGTATTCATTAATCCTTTTGCATCATATGGTGTAGCGGGGAAACAAACTTTTAATCCCGGAATATGCGCTACCAACGATGACCAGTCTTGTGAGTGCTGAGCTCCATATTTAGAACCTACCGATACACGAATAACAACCGGCATTTTAATCACATTACCTGACATGGCCTGCCATTTTGGTAACTGGTTAAACACCTCATCACCACAACGACCCAAGAAATCGCAATACATAATTTCTGGAATCACACGACCACCACACATGGCATAACCAATAGCAGTACCAATGATAGATGCCTCTGAAATTGGAGAGTTAAATAAACGATTATAAGGAAGTGCCTCTGTCAATCCACGATATACAGCGAAAGCGCCACCCCAATCACGGTTTTCTTCACCGTAAGCTACTAAAGTCGGATCTTTATAAAAACGATCCGCAATCGCTTCGAATAAACCATCTCTTAATTGATATTGCTTAATTTTTGAAAAAGCTTTTCCGTTGGCATCAAACGCAAAACGCTCTTTTTTGGCGATTTGCTGAACACGAAGATTTTCTTCATAAGGATGATTCACCTCAACCGGACGATCTTCCATTTTATCCACACTCTCATTAGAGAACATCATATCTCCAATGATTTCAGGATGTTTTACTAAATCCATACGCGGAGAAACTTCCTCATCGATAGATAATTTCATGGCATACTTCATCAGTTCTGTGATGTCGGCTTTAATCGCATCTAATTCTGAATCACTGGCAAGACTGGCTCCAACTAACTCTTTACCGAAAGAAACAATACAATCTTGCGCTTCCCATGCTTCAATCTCTTCTTTTGAACGATACGAAGAAGCATCCGAAGGAGAGTGACCACTATAACGATAAGTCAGTACATCCAGTAATACAGGACCTTTTTTCTCTTTGATCAACTCCATTTTACGCTTGTAAGCATCAATCACAGCCAATGGATTATAACCATCAACACGCTCTGCATGCATACTATCGCGGTTTACACCAGCACCAATACGAGCCGCAATATCATATCCCATGGTTTCACCACAAGTTTGACCGCCCATACCATATTGGTTATTCATAATATTAAAGATGATTGGAAGTCCGCCTTTGTAAGCACCTTCCCACAATTGCTCAAACTGATCCATAGATGCAAAGGCCAAACCTTCCCAAACCGGACCACAAGCCATTGAAGCATCACCAATGTTTGCTACTACAATACCATCTTTTTGATTTACTTTTTTAAATAAGGCAGCACCCACAGCAATATCGCCTGATCCACCTACAATTGCATTATTTGGATACACTCCAAAAGGTGTAAAGAAGGCATGCATAGAACCACCAAGTCCTTTGTTGAAACCTGTTTCGCGAGCAAAAATCTCCGCTAAGGTTCCATATACTAAAAATCGACGAGCCAATGATTTCACATCACCATCGTGATTTTTAGATACAATTTTAAGAATTGTTCCGTCGAAGAAATTTTGCATGATGTCCATCAAAGCATCATCCGATAACTTGTGAATAGCAGACATTCCTTTAGCTAAGATTTCACCATGTGAACGGTGTGAACCGAAAATAAAATCTTCCACACTTAAGTGATAAGCCATACCTACAGCAGCAGATTCTTGTCCAATTGACAAGTGAGCCGGTCCAGGATGGTTATACTCTATTCCTTCATATTCACCGCGCGTTTTGATTAAGTTTAACATTGTTTCAAACTCACGGATAAGTGCCATGTCATGATAAATACCAATCAACTGCTCTTTGGAGAAATTCGACTTCTCCTCTTCCATGGTTTTATCATACTGATTTACGGGAATATCTTTAATTTTTACTTTCCCTGATTTTCTGACCTTCGTAGGGTCAATAAATTGTGACTTTGGCATATTTTTAAGATTTTTAGATCACAGATAAACTATTGCAGTTTTACCAACTCTGATTTTCTGTTTTCTTGATTTTTTTAATTTTTACATTCTATTGATTCATCACAGGTTTTAGTGTCCAAACCCGAATACCGTTTCTTTAAATATTTCGGAAACGGTTGGATGCGGAAATACCACCTCTTCCATTTCCTTAAGTGTAAACTCTCCTTCAATGGCCATACAAGCACCGTAAATCATTTCACTGGAAGGATTTCCCAACATATGAACACCAAGCACCTCTCCATATTTAGCGCCCACTAATACTTTACAAAGACCTGATCCACCTTCGTTTTCAGCTACAAAACGACCTGCATAAGCCATCGGTAATTTCGAAACCTTATATTCAATTCCCTTGGCTTTAGCTGCTTCTTCTGTTAAACCTACTCCGGCTATTTCAGGATTGGTATACACTACGCCAGGAATGGCATTATAGCGCATTTTATCCGGACGTCCAGACAAATTATTCACCACCACTTCTCCTTCGCGGCTGGCTGTATGAGCTAACAATGAGAAACCCGTAACATCTCCTGCTGCATATACATTAGGAATATTGGTTTGCATTTTTTCATCCACCTTAATTCCTCCACGGAATAACTCAACGCCCAGGTTCTCCAACCCAAAACCTGTGGTTACTGGTTTTCGACCTACACTCACTAATATTTTATCTCCTGAGATAATCGTCTCTTTCCCATCTTTCTCGAAGGTGACCTGATTACCTTCAACTTTAGTCACTTTTGAAGACAAATTAAATTCGATGCCTTTTTTTGCATACATCTGACGTAACATGGCGCTCATCTCAACATCCATTCCCGTCAGGATTTCATCCAACATCTCAACAATAGTAACTTTGGTTCCCAGACTATTAAAGAAACTGGCAAACTCCATCCCTATCACACCGCCACCAATTACAATTAAGGAATCCGGTTTTTCTTTTAAGTCCAGTATTTCTCTATTGGTTAGTATGATGTCATTCGGCTCACCTAAACCAGGAATAGGAGGAACAAAAGCCTCTGATCCTGTACAAATCAATAAATTAGTTGCCATTACTGTTTGATCGTCAATGGCTATCTCCACACCTTGTTGGCTACGTCCTTTTATCAAGGCATTTCCTTTTATGGTAGTGACATTGAACATCTTCATTTTTGCTCCTACACCACCCACTAATTTCTTCACAATTTTATTCTTGCGTGCCATCATCTTACCAAAATCAAAGCTTACTTCTTTAGCTTCAATTCCATATTTGGCACCGCCTATAGCTCCATCATAAAGCTTAGCACTATACAATAAAGTTTTAGTTGGAATACAGCCTTCGTTTAAACAAACACCACCCAACTCTTTCTTCTCAACTAATACTACTTTTAAACCTTTGGCACCAGCCCTTTCTGCAGCTACATAACCTGCAGGACCACCACCTATAATTGCTAAATCATACATTTGCGTATTTTTTCTTTTAAGGATAAAAGCCGGGAGTAAAAAGAAGGGACAATTTCCTTTTTACTCCGCTAACTTTTTCTAAAAACTACCTATCAATTAATCAAACTATAAACTCAAATCGCTTAAATATCAATTTCCAGATTTTCGATTTCAATGGCTATCTGTTTTAGGAATCGCGTAGCAATACCTCCATCCAATGCCTGGTGATCGTAGGTTAAACTCAATCCCATATATGGCACAAATCCGTATACTCCTCCACCTAAATCTGTAGGACGAGGCACAATAGTATTCACACCTAAAATAGCCACCTGAGGTAAATTGATAACCGGGGTAAACATCTCCACGCCATAAGCTCCCAAATTAGAAACCGTAAACGAAGCTGCTTCTGATGCCAATAATTCAGGCGCAATATTTCCCTGACGACAAGCATCGGCCACCTCTTTCATTTGACGACTAAGTCCTGTTACAGACAAGTCATCTGCATTTTTAATCACCGGAACCATTAATCCTCTATCGGTATCAACGGCCAATCCCAAATGCACTTTATTGAAATATTTAATACTGTCGCCCAGGAAGTGTGCATTGGCATCAGGAAATGCTTTTAAAGCTTTAATAACAGCCAAACAAACCATATCATTAATGGTAATATTTGGAGCCCCTTCTTTGGCCTTAACCTGCTTGCGCAACTCCATTACTTTGCGAGCATCCGCACCTAAATGGTGCGTTAACTGAGCAGAATTCTGCAAGGAAGCATGCATAGCTTTAGCAATCAACTTGCGTATATTTGGTAATTTCTTAATCTCAAAGTCTTCTGCATAGACAGGATTCGTAGAGGTAAGATCGGCTGCTTTTACAGCTCCGCCCAAACCAGAACCTTCTTGTGCCGGAAGTAATCCTTCCTCTTTCATTACTTCTTTAGCTAATGGAGTAACTTTTGGACGAGTAGCTGCAAATGCCTCCACATCCCTTTCAATAATTCGTCCTTCAGGACCTGAACCTTCAATTGTTTCATAAGGAACACCCTCTTTTTCTGCTAATCTTTTAGCACGAGGAGATATCTTCACCTTTTCACCTTCAACAACTTCTTTGGTTTTAACTTCAACTGCAGGAGTTACTTCAACCAAGGCCTCTTCTTTTTCTTCACTTGCAGAACTTCCAGCATCAGACGAAGCTTCTGATTCGCCTCCTCCAGCTTTAAATTCATCTATATTTTCACCAGGCTGACCAATTACTGCAATATTTTGCAACACAGGAACCTCATCTCCTTCATTGCAAAATACAGCCAGCAATACACCATCTGCCTGCGCCTCTTCTTCAAAAGATGCTTTATCTGTTTCGTAAGCAAACAACATGTCGCCTTGTTTAACTTCATCGCCAACCTGCTTAAACCATTCTGTAAATATGCAGGATTCAACGGACTGCCCTTGACGGGGCATAATAACAACTGTAGCCATAAACTGATTTTAATTTGCATCAAACTTACAAATATCAACTTGTATTTACAAGTTACAATTATTAATTTTTTACTAAAAATTCTTATAATACTCTTTTTCAGTTGTTTATATGATTTAAATAATTTATTTCTGTATTTACACGTTAACTTTACATGTATTTACATTTAAATTATATACTTTTACTAAACGCGAATTCCTTACTTTCTGAATCGATATGTATTTTCATTAGACAATGAGAAAGTAAACTGATGCGCACACACAGGCAGACAAACAAAACAAGATGATATAGATCAGACAAAGTCACCCAATATTGTAAATGAATTATATTTTATACTTTTGGGCCTTTATCCATGATCTCGCATGGAGATTTGATAAAAGAGAACACTATGAATAAACCTCAACATACCATTGTATATGAAGCACTCCGCAAACACATTTTAGAAGGTGTGTATTCCAAAGGAGATTTACTTCCCTCAGAAAATGAACTTTGCGCGACCTATGGTGTAACAAGACCCACTATAAGAAAAGCTTTAGATAAATTGGTTAATGATGGTTTTATAGTAAAAAGAAAAGGTAAAGGAAGCATTGTTAAGGGAACTCCTAAAGGCATCGGCATCTTATCTATCGGTGGAACCACCAGCGCCCTTGCTCAGGAAAACTTAAGCACTAAAATCATTATTAAACCTGAAATAAGACCATGGGAAGAAGCTTTTTCCTTCTCTATTTCTGAACGCGAGAAAGAATTTGGCTGCATTCACCTTGAGCGATTGCGTTTAATAAACGATGAGCCCGTATTCTACGACATCACTAAAATACCTAATATCAACCTTCCTCGCTTTACCTCCAGGAACTTTGAAAACAAGTCTTTGTTTAATATAATGAGAGAATATCATCAGATTGAAGTGACCGGTGGAGAGCAAAAAATACAGGCAATTTTAGCAACCGACAAACTTCAAAACTACTTTAACGTCAGTAAAGACCAACCTATCATTCAGTTAGACAGAAAAATAGACACCAACAGACCTGATTTTTCATTTTATAGTCAGGTATTCTGTAACGCAGATAAGTACGCTTTAATAGGAACTTTTTAGAACTTACTATACAACACCTTCTTTTCTTTATAATGAATTCCTAATAGGTAATTCTTCCAAATATTCAGCAACACAAAAGAATTAAATACTTTAATATTTCAACAAATAAAAATGGGAAGCCGGATAAATACATCCAGCTTCCCATTCGCTTATTTTTTTACATCTTTTATTTCAATATCACTTTACCTACCAGTAATTTTGATTCAAATACCACACGTACAACATAAACACCTGTTGACAGGTCAGATAAATCAATCTCCAATTGATCTTCACCATTACTAATCAGTTTTTTCACCACTTTTCCATTAGAGGCCAATACTTCTACAACAGCCTCACCCACTTCTGACGAAACATCTACAAAAACAGATCCTTCGGTAGGATTAGGGAAGAGCTTTAATTCCTCGATCGCAGGCTTATCTGCAATAGCTGTTGCAACAACTATTTTAATAACACCCGAAGTATACAACTCACTGGTATCCCACATTAATCCTTCTCCTGGTGTCTCCGGAGAAATACTATCAAATGTTCCATAAATAACAGGTGATGAAATAATCGTATAGCTTCTTCCTTCTGAATATTCTGTAGTCGATCTATTCTCAATCTCCAATTGTCCATTAGCAGTAAATGTATTGGTCACTTTTATCTTATCACAAGAATTAGATCCACCATTGGTCTTCACATAAAAGCTACTTCCATCATATAAAGAAACCGCTTTTACATTGAATGAAGATCCTATGCGAGTAGGATAACCAGCTAACAAAGTACCTCCACTCTGAACAAGAACATTACCTGTTACTGTACCTGCTCCTCCAATAGTACCACCATCTCTTACATAGATATTACCCGTTCCTGTTGCACTTCCGGATAAATTGGTAGCTATTAAACTACCTCCATATACATTAGTGACACCCGCATTCGTACTTGCACCCATTAGATACATCGCTCCAGTTCCTACTTTTTTGATACTTCCCGAAGTAAAGGTTCCCCTAAATACAAAATCTTCGTTTTTACCACCTAGCTCCCAGGTCGCATTACCCATAGTTCCTAGTCCTGTTAAAGCGCCAATCTTAACTGTTCCTCCAGATAAATGCTCCGCATAGACTCCTGTTCCAATATCCACTGTCGCATTTGCATAACCATAGCCATTATTAAACCTACAAGGCATAACATCATCACCATAAGTATTCTTCATATTAATAATTCCTTCAAACGCTGACCAATTTCCATTTAAGTCTGATCTTACATCAGGAATATAAACATTTAAGGTTCCCGCTCCTGTTAATGCCCCATTATAATAACAGCGACTATCCAAATACATATTTCCAGTATTGCCTTCAGGTACATTTACTGTATAAGTCGCACTGCTATAAGTATACATATTATCATAACAAACCAGCGTTCCATTTTGTAAAGAAACCACATCTGCCGGATAAGATTCTTCGCTTAACAAGCGAACTGAACCTCCTTTAATTGTCAACTGATCAATAGTATTCACAGCTCCTAAAACCATTTCTCCGCTACCTGATTTTGTAAATTCGCCTCCTGAAATAACACTATTCCAGTATACTCTATTTGTATTTCTAAAGGAAGCTCCATTTGCTCCAACATATAAAGCTCTATCCATAAAGGTTTCTGAAGTAACTTCGAGTTCCCCACCATTAATTTCAAATAAGGAAGCATCGGTGGACTCAGCCCCTAAAGGACTTGCTCCAAAAATGGCATTAGGTAATGTAGGCACACTAATCGTTCCTTCATTAATAGTAACTTTACCAGATAATTCATTATTATTACTCATCGTTAATGTTCCTGCCCCATTTTTAACTAATCCAGTTGCTCCTGAAACGGAACCCTCTCCAGAAAAAGAAAAATCAGACTCTACACTAACCACAAGCGAAGCCGGACAAACATCTTTGGCAATTACAATATCCTTAACTACTGCATCATCATTAACCTCTACATTATCACCCGTAGCAAAAACATCAAGAACATCTCCGTTTAAGAAGTTTTCTGAACTTACTAAATCCCAGGCATCGGAATTTGCACCACTCCACACAAGAGAACCCGGATCTCTCATCTCTTTAATCACTATAACCAGCGATCCCTCCTGAATCTCTAACACAGCCGGTGTTCCTAGCATTCCTGTAACATTAATTTCCTCTAAATCACAATTGATTTCTCCTGTAACTTTAGCAATAACATATGATCCCGGAGCCAATCGCTCTTCTCCATCAGCCAAATGTGGCACGATTCTAATATCTGCATCATCCTCCAGAATCAAATCTCCTGAAATTTTAAGCGTATCTGTTTGTGAATCTATAGAAGAGTGAATATCAAACACTAATTCTGAAGCAGCAGCTACACTTAATGAATCTACAATATTTAAATTAGCAAAGTTATTTTCACCCCCTACATATAAACTTGAACCGTACTCCATCACAACACCCTTAGCTAACGAACCCGTAGCCGCTATCTGAGAAAATCTACTCATCCAAACCGAACTATTTGATAATGTACCATCAAATGCAAAAAGACCATTCCAAAGTTCAGTCACTCCTGTATAATCATGCGTTCCATTCAAAGTAAATGTTCCCAATCCCTGCTTAATCAACTTCATTGTTCCGGATAAGGTTCCCGATGAAGCATCTATCGTATAATCTCCAGGAGAATTTACAGTAACATTTGAAGGAGAAACTGTTTCACTAAGCGTAAGAGATACATCTTCACCGTTTGTCACATCAAAAAGAACATGTTCACCATCAGTATAGACTACACTTTCATCATCTTTTAGCCAAACTAAAGAAGTTTTATCCCAAGTGCCACTTCCATTATAAACCACTCTACCATTTGTAACCATTGGAGGCGGAGGAAGCGTGATTCCTTCTCGCTCACCCAAGAAATAACTTACATGAGGAGGTTGATTATATCCACACATTTGCCAGCAAATTGCCTGGCGATACTGATGATCGTGCATCAAAGTATAATTACGATATGGCGTAGGATCAACAGTTGTATAGATTCTAATTTTTGTATCATCAGTTGTTCTCCAGATTACTTCTTCACGCCAATCACCAAAAAGATCAGCCTGCAAAGTAGGTGTACCTTTGGTCCAGTTATTTGTTTTTGTACCGAAAGGTTCAAGCAACGTACCCACATTAGCTTTATGTATGATTGCGACACCATCTCCTACATCATTTTTATTTGTAAGCAGTTCATCTAAAAGATCACCGTCCCAAAATATTCTGAAATTAGAAGAAATATTCGAAAGACTTATAGTCTCTCTTGTTGCTGCTGAAAATCTCTTTGTACTACCCCAGAGCGCAGCTCCATCAACATCATCTGAGACATTTGCTGCCATACATCTTCCGCAATCACGCCCTAAGATATCGTGTATTAATAATTTTCCTGTTGCACCATCAATTAGTGAAGTTCCATATGCTGGTGAATTTTCCAAACATCTCCATATTTCGGTTCCTTTACGATAAGGATTTAAATCGCCAACATGCAATGCATCTCCATGCCCAAGTTCTGTTGTATATAAACCTGTACCATCATCATCTACGGTCATTCCTCCATAAACAATCTCATCTTTTCCATCTTCATCCACATCCGCTATGGTATAGTTGTGATTTCCCTGATATCCGTATCCCGGGTTATCTTCACTTCTAAATTCCCACTTAGAAACTAATTTCTTATCCACCACATCATAAGTTCGCATTATTATTTTAGTATAGATACCACGCGATATAAATAAACTAGGTTTTTTACCATCTAAATAAGGCGCTCCAAAAAAGAACTTATTGGCACGGTGACCATAACTATCGCCCCAATCCGAAGAACTTCCTCTTGGAATGTAATCAACTCGATCCAATTCCACTCCAGTTTCTCCATCAACCAACGAAAGAAATTCAGGTCCGGCATTCATGTATCGCATATTAGCCGATTGATATACAGAATAACGATAATTGGTAATTCCATCACCATCTGTATCTCCAATCTGTGTTCCATCTCCAAAAATAGTTCCTTCGGAAGTCCTTAAAAACACCTCAGCTTTACCATCCTCATCAAAGTCGAAAGCTGCAATGTTAATTTCCACAGAAGAAGAAGACATAATATTAGGCCCAACATTTATTTCCCACATCAATGTTCCATCCATCTTGTACGCTTCAAAATAAGCAAACTGTATTGCGTCAACACTCCAATCCTGACAGATACGCTTTATAATAATTTCGTACTCTCCATCTCCATCCAAATCAGCTGCAGTTCCATCATTAATCAGATATCCATCCGGTCTGTCCACCATAGGAATTTCAAGATATTGATTAGCCAATGGCTGCACCGCATCACACGGCGTTTGCTCAACACCATCTATAATTGCGGCAACGGTATAATTAGACGTAAGCGTTCCTGAAGCATCCATATAGTTAGAAACCTCCAAAGGCTCACTATTTAACTTTGTTCCATCTTTGTAAATGTTATAGGTCGTTCCATACCATTCATCCCCAAACAAACGCCAACTTACAAAAACACCTTCTGAATTTTTTACGGCTATCAACCCTCTATTCAGGGTTTCCATTTTTCTTTGTGCACTTATCGAAACCAACAATAAGCTCAAACAAAAAAATAAGATACTAATTCTCTTCATAATTGTTTTAATAGATTTTTATTCTTTGATTAAAGTTAATACTAAGCTATTATTTTACATACTATCGTTTATTTCTCAATTAATATTATATAAACTCAGATGTTCACTTCTTTTAAATCCCTTTAAGTAATGCACTTGTGACATAAAGACAAGAATACAACCAATCCAACAAAACGAATAAAGCAACTAATTAACAAAGCACTAATATCATTTTGAATGAATACCTATCATTGTGCGCACATCCTATTTTACATTATTCCACACTAGTTCAAAATACATTTATCATAATAAACAAATATGCCTATATGAGCATTAAATAAGTAGTAGAATTTTGTTTTTTATATGGATTATCATACACGCCTTTAATACTATACTTTGGGAAATTGCTATTAAAGAAGCATAATCATTCAAAGTGAGAGAACTTCATTTTGCTCAAGCCGGAAGGGCTTTTACTTTTTTCTGCAGTCAATAAAAGCAAAGTCCTTCCGGAATAAAATATTTACCACTATATAATTTTAATCAAATAAAAATGGGAAGCCGGATTACATCCAACTTCCCATTTGTCAATATCGCGTTTGAGCACTCGATCTTAACTATAGACCTTTTTCTTTTCAATCATAAAGACCCACTATTTTAATATCACTTTACCTACCAGTAGTTTTGATTCAAATACCACACGTACAACATAAACTCCTGTTGAAAGGTCTGATAAATCAATCTCTAATTGATCTTCATCATTACTAATCAGTTTTTTCACCACTTTACCATTAGGCGCCAATACTTCTACAACAGCCTCACCTACTTCTGACGAAACATCTACAAAAACAGAGCCTTCGGTTGGGTTAGGAAACAGATTTAATTCCTCTACTTTTGGTTTAGCACCAATGGCCGTTGCTCCAACCACTTTTATAATACCTGAAGTATATAACTCACTGGTATCCCACATTAATCCTTCGCCAGGTGTTTCTGGTGAAATACTATCAAATGTTCCATAAATAATCGGTGAAGAAATAATCGTATAGCTTCTTCCTTCTGAATATTCTGTTGTCGATCTATTCTCAATCTCCAATTGTCCATTAGCAGTAAAAGTATTGGTTACTTTTATCTTATCACAAGAATTAGATGCACCATTAGTTTTTACATAAAAGATACTTCCATCATACATTGACACAGCCTTAACATTGAACGAAGAACCTATACGAGTAGGATAACCTGCCAACAAAGTACCTCCACTTTGAACAAGAATATTACCTGTTACTGTACCTGCTCCTCCAAGACTACCACCATCTCTTACATAGATATTACCTGTTCCTGTTGCACTTCCGGATAAATTGGTAGCTATTAAAGTACCTCCGTATATATTTGTAGTACCGGAATTTGTGCTTGCACCCATTAAATACATGGTTCCAGTTCCTACCTTTTTAATACTTCCTGAAGTAAAGGTTCCCCTAAATACAAAATCTTCGTTTTTACCACCTAGCTCCCAGGTAGCATTCCCCATAGTTCCTAGTCCAGTTAAAGCACCTATTTTAACCGTTCCTCCGGATAAGTGTTCTGCATAAACTCCCGTACCTATATCCACCGTAGCATTTGCATAACCATAGCTATTATTAAACCTACAAGGCACATCTCCTCCTGAAGTACTTTGTATATTTATGATTCCTTCAAACGCCGACCAATTTCCATTAAAGTCAGATCTCACATAAGGAATATATACATTTAAAGTTCCTGCACCTGTTAACGCACCTTTATAATAACAGCGACCATCTAAATACATATTACCAGTTTTTCCTTCAGGCACATTTACAGCATAATTTGCACTACTATATGTATAACTATTGTCATAACAAACCAACGTACCATTCTGCAAGGAAACCACATCAGCCGGATAAGCTTCTTCATTCAATAAACGAACTGATCCTCCTTTAATGACCATCTGATCGATAGTATTAACTGCTCCTAATACCATTTCTCCGCTACCCGCTTTAGTAAATTCTCCTCCTGAAATAACACTATTCCAGTTCACCGTATTTGTATTTCTAAAAGAAGCTCCATTAGATCCTACATATAAAGCTCTTTCCATACTTGTTTCCGAAGTAACCTCAAGTTCTCCTCCATTAATTTCAAATAAAGAAGCACTAGTCGAAACCGGTCCTAACGGACTTTCGCCAGCAATGGCATTAGGTAATGTAGGTACACTAATCGTTCCTTCGTTAATGGTTACTTTACCTGTTAGTCCATTATTATTACTCATCGTTAATGTTCCTACCCCACTTTTAGTTAATGTAGTAGCGCCCGAAATAGAACCTTCTCCTGAAAAACTAAAATCAGATTCTCCACTGACTACCACAGAAGCCGGACTTATCTCTTCAGAGATTACAATATCCTTAACTACTGCATCATCATTAATCTCCACATTATCACCCGAAACAAAAACATCCTGAACTTCGCCATTTAAAAAGTTAACCGAGCTTGCCAAATCCCAAACATCAGAATTCGCGCCACTCCACACAACTGAACCAGCATCTCTCATCTCTTTAATCACTAGAATCAACGATCCCTCCTGAATCTCTAGCTCTGCCGGCGTTCCTAATATTCCTGTAATATTAATTTGTTCTAAATCACAATTGATTTCTCCTGTAACTGTAGCAATAACATATGATCCCGGAGCCAATCGCTCCTCGCCATCAGCCAAATGCGGTACAACTCTAATATCTACATCATTTTCCAGCATCAAATCTCCTGAAATCTTTAATGTATCATTTTGAGTATCTGTTGTAGAGTGAAGATCAAATACCAACTCTGAAGCAGTAGCTACACTTATGGAGTCAGTAATATTCAAATTGGCAAAGCTATTTTCACCCCCAACATATAAACTAGTACCATACTCCATCACAACGCCCTTAACTAGCGAACCTGTAGCCTCCATCTGAGCAAATCTACTCATCCAAACCGGGCTATTTGACAAAGTACCATCAAATATAAAACGACCATTCCAAAGCTCAGTAGCTCCTGTAAAATCATGCGTTCCGTTCAAAGTAAACGTTCCTAATCCCTGCTTAATTAATTTCATTGCTCCGGAAAGAGTTCCTGACGAAGCATCTATCGTATAGTCTCCAGGAGAATTTACAGTCACATTTGAAGGTGAAACTGTTTCATTAAGTGTTAGAGATACATCCTCTCCATTTAAAACATCAAAATGAACATGTTCCCCATCAGCATACACAACACTTTCATCATCTTGTAACCAATCTGAAGATGTTTTATCCCAGGTTCCATTTCCATTATAAACCATTCTACCATTTGTAATCATTGGTGGTGGAGGTAGCGTAATCCCTTCTCGCTCACCCAAGAAATAACTTACATGAGGAGGTTGGTTATACCCACACATCTGCCAACAAATTGCCTGACGATACTGATGATCGTGCATCAACGTATAATTACGATATGGGGTTAGATCAACCGTTGTATAAATTCTTATTTTTGTATCATCTGTTGTTCTCCAGATTACTTCTTCACGCCAGTCTCCAAAAAGATCAGCCTGTAAGGTAGGTGTACCTTTTGTCCAGTTATTTGTTTTTGTACCAAAAGCTTCCAGCAAAGTACCCACATTAGCCTTGTGTATTATTGCCACACCATCTCCGGCGTTATCTTTATTCGTAAGCAATTCATCTAAAAGATCTCCATCCCAGAATATTCTGAAATTAGAAGAAAGATGCGATAGACCAATTGCCTCTCTTGTTGCTGCTGAAAATATTGTTGTACTTCCCCAAAGTGCAGCTCCATCAACATCATCTGAAACATTTGCTGCCATACACCTTCCGCAATCTTTACCTAAAATATCATGAATTAAAATCTCCCCGGTTGCTCCATCAACCAATGAAGTACCATAAGCAGGTGAATTTTCTAAACATCTCCACACCTCGGTTCCTTTTCTGTAAGGATCTAAATCACCAACATGTAATGCATCACCATGACCTTGCTGTGTAGTGTACAAACCTGTTCCATCATCATCTACAGTCATTCCACCATAAACAATTTCATCTCTTCCATCTTCATCCACATCCGCTATGGTATAGTTGTGATTTCCCTGATATCCGTATCCTGGGTTATCTTCACTTCTAAACTCCCACTTAGAAACTAATTTCTTATCCACCACATCATAAGCTCTCATTACTATTTTAGTATAGATACCACGCGATATAAATAAACTAGGTTTTTTACCATCTAAATAAGGTGCTCCAAAAAAGAACTTATTAGCACGGTGACCATATCCATCGCCCCAATCTTCAGAACTTCCTCTAGGAATGTAATCAACTCGATCTAATTCCACACCGGTTTCTCCATCAACCAACGAAAGAAACTCTGGTCCGGCATTCATATATCGCATATTATCTGATTGCAGCACCGAATAACGGTAATTTGTCGTTCCGTCACCATCTGTATCTCCTATCTTTGTTCCATCACCAAAAATAGTTCCTTCCGAAGTTCTTAAAAACACCTCAGCTTTACCATCCTCATCAAAATCAAAAGCGGCAATATTAATTTCCACAGAAGAAGAAGACATAATATTAGGGCCTACATTAATTTCCCACATTAATGTTCCATCCAATTTGTATGCTTCAAAATAAGCAAACTGTGTTGCATCAACACTCCAATCCTGACAAATACGTTTTACAATAATTTCATATTCTCCATCTCCATCAAGGTCTGCTGCAGTTCCATCATTAATCAAATATCCATCTGGCCTGTCTACCATTGAGATTTCAAGATATTGATTAGCCAAAGGCTGAACCGCATCACACTGTGTTTGCTCTACACCATCAACAATTGCTGCCACTGTATAATTAGACGTAAGTGTTCCTGAAGCATCCATATAGTTAGAGACCTCTAAAGGTTCGCTATTTAACTTCGTTCCATCTTTGTAAATGTTATAGGTAGTTCCATACCATTCATCCCCAAACAAACGCCAACTCACAAAAACGCCTTCTGAATTTTTTACGGCTATCAACCCTCTGTCCAGCGTTTCCATTTTTCTTTGTGCACTTATTGAAACCAGCAATAAGGTCAAACAAAAAAATAAGATACTAATCCTCTTCATAACTGTTTTTTAGTAAATTTTTATTCTTTGATTATAGTTTACACTACGTGATTTTTTACTTACCAGTGTTAATTATTCGACTAATCCTATCATAAATTCCAACGAACTATGATATAGGAATTACTTTTAAAGTATTGTTCTGTTTTAAAAATAAGAATATGATTAACCCAATAATGCGAATATACTAAGGACAACCCAATGCATTAATATCATTTTGCATCAATACTTATCATTGTGCGTAAAGCTTACTTTATAAGCGTTTACACATGCAAAACATATTAGCTACGCAATAAACAAATATGCTTATTTAAGATTTATATGAGTATTAGATATCTGTAATTAATGAGGATTATTATCCACGCCTTTTATTACTACAGATCGTTAGATTTAAGACAAAAGAAGAAAGACTGATTTACAAGGCGCTTATGGTCAAGATTATATATCTGACAACAAAACACTCATATATCTAACAATCAAAATATTATCAAAACTTAACGAACTATAGTTATTGATTGCAGCTTTACTGGTTTTGTCGAGAAGTTTCGTACAATAATATCAAGGTTTATGTATTTCAATATACTTAGAGGGAGATACACCAAAACGACGGTAGAAACTACGACTAAAGTTCCCAGGCTCCGAATAACCTAGCACATATGCAATCTCAGAAATATTCCTTTTTCCTTCCATTAACAGCTCTACAGCATGAGAAAAACGAATTTCTGATATAAATGCATTGGCCGACTGTCCGGTTATGGATTTTATCCTACGGTACAACTGAGTACGATTCATTTCCATATAATCAGCCAACTTTTCTACGCTATATTCACCTTCCTGATTCTTTATTCTATCTGTAATTGCATTTATAAATAACTGATCATCGCTATCTTTATTTTCATATTGAATTACAGTGGTATTGTCTTGTGATTGATACGCCCCTCGAAGCATCTCTCTGGATTGAATCAAATTTTTAATACGCGCCTTTAAAACATTCATTTGAAAAGGCTTCGTCATGTAAGCATCGGCGTTTAATTCATAACCTTCTGCCATATCTTCAGCTGCATGTTTGGCGGTTAAGAGCATTACAGGAATATAACAAGTTCGCACATCACTCTTTAAGCGTTTACAAAACTCCATCCCATCCATCTCTGGCATCATTACATCTGAAATAACCAGGTCCGGAATTACATTTAAAGTTTTTTGAATACCTTCCTCTCCATTAGCTGCTTTTAAAATATGATATTGTGATTTTAATTCTTCATATAAAAATTCTACCACATCCTCCTCATCGTCTACAATTAACAACACATGCTTATCATTCTCAGATCCATTTTCTACCGGACTCACTCTTTCATGAGAAGATACATTTTTACCTGACTCTGCAGTCGCCAGAATAAATTTATCGCCACTTGACTTTACCTTTTCAATTATGGTCTCTGTTGGCAAACTAATTCTAAATGTAATAACCCCATCTTTACTAACTACATCTACCTGCCCTTTATGTAATTCTACAAATTGTTTAACAATGACAAGACCTAAACCGGTACCCGGTATCGTTTTTTTACCTGAAGAATCCGAACGATAGAAAGGACTGAATATTTTATCTATTTCATCCTTTGTTATCTCTTTTCCCTCATTAGATATTTCAATATAAACATCACCTTTTTCTCCTTTCTGCCCTATTTTAATTTCAATGGAACCATCTACATTTGAATATTTAACCGCATTTGAAATTAAATTATAAAATACGCTATTCATTTTATCCACATCCAACATCATATCCAGCTGCTCAAAAGACGTAGTAAACTGTATTTTTAACTGCTGCGTTTCTGTCTTTATTTTAAAGGATTCTACAGCTTTAAAAAGCAACTCCACAATATTACTCCGTGTTTTATAAAGCGTCATCTTCCCTTCTTCCATCTTCCTTACATCTAATAATTGATTCACAAGATTCAATAAACGATCTGCATTTCTTTTAATAATTTTAAAATAATGCTGATTTTCATTATTAGGTAATGACATCAATTCTTCAATAGGTGCAAGTATCAATGTTAATGGGGTTCTAATCTCATGGGATACATTAGTAAAGAAGCGATTTTTCATTTGCGCTACCTCTTGTATCTTTTCAGCTTTAAGTTTCTCAATACTCAACAAGTATTCATATTGCTGCTTCGTTAATACCGTTTTAAGAACCAGATAGGCTAGAATTGTAAGTACCAGCGCGTACAATACATATGCTTTCCAGGTGTTCCACCAGGGCGGAAGGACTTTTATTACAAGACCAGCTTCCTTTTCACTCCACAAATCACTTCCATTAGAAGCCTTCACCTTAAATGTGTAACTACCCGGCTTTAAATTTGAATATGTAGCCACACGATGGCGAGCATCTGTATTTATCCATTCATCATCAAAGCCCTCCAGCATATACGAGAACTTATTTAAATCCGGATTATTGTAATGTAGAGCAGCAAATTCAATAGAAAAATCCCTGTCCTTATGCGTTAATACAATTTTGCTTGTATGATAAATAGATTTATCCAGCACTACCCTTCCATTCACCTCCTTATTCACTTCTACAGGCTTATTTAATATTTTTAGCTGCACAATTCGTACGACTGGTGCAAAAGGATTGTCTTTTATATGCTCTGGTTGAAAGGATATATAACCACCTGTATATCCAAAATACACTGTATTATACAAAGCATCATAGCATCCCGCACTATTTAAGAAACGCCCTCCCTCATTAATCTCATCAATAGAATAGTTTTTGATACTCATGGAGGAAAGTTCAATACTTGAAATTCCTTTTTTATGACTTATCCAAAGTTTATTATTCACATCTATAACCAAACTGGCTATTCCTGGATCTGATAAACCTTCCTCCATAGAAAATGTTTCAACTCTTTGCTGCTGAGGCTCTATTTTACACAATCCATTTTCGGTACCCACCCAGATATGACCCATTTGATCCTCCACAATCGAAGTCACTCTATCATCAGGTAATGAAGAAGGATCACCTACCCTAAATCTATAATTTATAGTATCAATCCATTGTTCCTGGTTCTTATCTCGGCGAATATTGACTACTCCTCCCATTTCAGTTCCTATCCACAAATGACCATTGGAATCTGAAGTCATGCAGGTAGCTATTGAGTTTTTAAACTCCTTTTCTAATGGATAAAACAGAAAATCATCCTGTTCACGATCGTATCTAAAAATACCATTTTGGCTTCCTATCCATAAATTATGACGATCATCTTCATAAATCGTAAAATACAAAGTTCGGGGTAACCTTTTTACTCGACCCCATCCTCCATTCGGATAACGGGACATGTATCTTGGACGGATACTATAAGGAATAACTTTTCCGCTTAGATGATCTACTTTATCAACACCCGGATTATAACCCAACCAAACATCTCCAGTATGGTCTTTATATATCGCCCGCACCTTTCCACTCGAAAGCCAGTCGCCCGAATTTAAGTAAGGATAATAATGTTTCCTATTTCCTGATTCCCGATCCAACACACTAAATCCATCATAAAAAGTCCCCATCCACAAATCCTTTCCATCAGACATAAATGTTCGGATTGATGAAGAAACAGGTTCTTCCTGCGGCTGAATAATATTATTCTGCGCGGTAAATTCATTACTTAGTAAGTCTACCCTTAAAACTCCGCTATAATTTGTACCAATCCATAATACATTATTCCTATCTATAAATAAGCAATTAAAATCCTGCTTTTCTTTATATGGAGGAATTCCTCCTTCGTATATGATTTCAGCACCAGTTATATTGTTTCTATGAATTAAATCAACTCCTTCGCGTATTTCAAACTCTTGCTTATTAAAAACAGCTCTCTTTTGTGTTTTATTTATAAAACGATTGGTAGAATCTCTGACTTCCTTGGACACGGAGGATTCATTAAAGCGGGTAAAGTTATCCTTCTCATAATTATATTTGCATATAACCGTGTCAAAAACACTAATCCACAATTCTCCTTGCCTATCTACGAACAGTAATTGTATTCTATTATTATAAATGGTGTTACTATCGATGGGTGAAGCCTGATAATTTTTAAGATTATAACCATCATAGCGGGAAAGTCCGTTTGTTGTACCAAACCATATAAAGCCTAAGGAATCCTGAACTATACTTAAGATAGAATTATGAGCCATTCCATCAAAAACATCCATTTTTTTGGCATGAATTCTTTTGATTTGCGCACCAAGCTCAGAAAGATTAAAAACAATAACAGATATTAATGTATATAAAAGTGCTTTTTTTAGTGATTTACTTAAAGTCATAGATAAGATGATTATTACTTACATCATCAGCAATATAGTGAGCCAACAAATATAATCAGACTTCTTGACTTTTAGGACTTATAAGTTAACAAAGAACATCTTTATTACTCATTCTCCGTCGATATAAAATACAAAAGCAGCTGCGAAAATACACAACTGCTAATGCTTTTAAGTTGATAAACATTTATAAACTTAGGAAAATCAACTTAAAAAAAGTAGTTCCTATTACCTAAAAACTATTCTCACTTTCCATAATAACTTCTACTCTGTTCTTTGTAGACAATATTTCCTTTGCATATTCCTGCAAATCTTCTGGTGTAATTTCCTGTATCATATTTCTAAATTGCTCATCATTACGAAGAACCTCATCATAAAACAACACTTTAAAGATATTCGACATCCAGAAGGAATTGGTATGTTTTCGTTCTTCTCTTCTCTTTAATATTGAACTTTTAATTTGCTCCAATTCCGATTCATCTGGCAAGGAAGTTCTCAAATTCATGATTTGTGCATCGACAATTGACATCAATTTATCTTTCATATCCGGATTACAATCAAAATTAATTTCTAGATTAAAATGACAATCCGGTACTTTTGATAATTGTGCTCCCACGCTAACTCCATAGCTTCCTCCTTCTTTTTCACGGATTGTGTTTAAATATTTTTTCGACAGTATTTGTCCTATCATAAACACTTTCAAATCATTTTCTTTTGAGTAAACTGCTGAGTCATGGATATTAATATAAATAGTACTCTTAGGTTCTTCCATTGGGCGTTTCAGCATCTTTGTAATGATTCCTTTGGGCGGATGTATATGATGATTTACATAGAATTCTCCTTGATCTACATCTCCAGGGATCGCACCCAGATATTTAAAGATAACATCCTTCTTTCCTTCCAAATTCCCAACAAAAACAAAGGTAAAATCAGCAGCATTCTTAAAACGTTGCAAATAGCTCGACTTAGACTTTTCAAAAGAAATCTTTTTCAAATAGTCATCATTAAACAACATAACCCTTTCATTATAATTTGAGTTAATCAAGGTTATTGAATCATGCATTACTGCTGAATTACTGCCGGATTTATTCTCTAAAAAGTTATGATATTGCTGCTGAATCTTATCATAAGCACTTTGATCAAAACCAGGATGCTGGAAATATAAATAAATGAGTTGCAACATTGTTTCAAAATCCTGTTGATTACTCGATCCTTGAAATCCCTCAGTTAGTTCCCCTATAAATGGATTAACAGAACAGACTTTTCCAGCCAGTTTCTTATTTAAATTAAGTGCATCAAAAGAACCTAAACCAGACTGTTCGACTAATTCAACAGCCAATTGAGCTGATGGTAAATCTTCTGTTGGAATCAATGACAGACCACCATTGCTAAATGCATTAAAAACAATTTGATCGTTAGAATAGTCCGTTGATAACATGATTACTTTTGCTCCGTTGCTTAATATATAACCTTTGGCCTCATCCACACCTCTTACTGCAAATGAATCCACAGCAAGACATTCTGGAAGCTCTTCTTGAATTAACTTTTCGCTCAAATCTGCATCTTTATAAGGCTCAAGTTTCATCATATCCACTTCTTTCATTACTTTTTGAAGTTTCTTTTTTGTTGGATAAGAGTACTCCTTTTTATCAGGTCCTGTAAGTATAAAGAGAGCGTTTGGATTATCTAATAAATCATTAAAACATGCATTAACAACTTCTATGTTTAATGAATTCAAATAACTTTCAACTCTTATATATTCATCTTGTGGATTTTCAAAAGGTTCAGCTTCCAGGAATAAATTATTCAACATATTGGCAAAATCCTCGTTTGAAATCTTATCCTGATTATTCAAATAATTCTTATAGCTTGCTATTATCTGTGCTTTAATTCTTATTAACTCACCCTCGGTAAATCCATTTTGTTTCGCTCTTGCCAATTCAAGATAAGCTTCTTTATACGATTGTAAAGTCATACCTTTTTTAGGTGAAACCTGAAAAGTTACCGCCTCTTTTAATCTAGTCATTCCATTTATGCCCAAATACATATTTAAGGAGGCTGAAGCCGGATTCTGTAATAATTCAGCAAATCGGGTATTAATTAATGCAGTTGTAATAGATGTCAATACCTTTTGGTCGAGATACTTTTTATCCTTTACTATTGACTTATCCCGAAGCAACATATAAGTAATGTCCAATGATTCTGCTTCCCTGTCTTTTGCTACAACAAATCTTGTTGATTTAGAATCCGGAACTGTTTCATATTCTCTTTTAGCAGCATTTTCAGGCATTGGAATGGTTGAAAATATGGTCTTGATTTTTTTCTCCATTAAGGCTTCATCTATATCACCCACCACCACTATGGCTTGTAAATCGGGTCTGTACCACTTTTCATAGTAGTCAACCAACTCCTGATGATTAAAATTTTCAATAACATTGAGTTTTCCAATAACATCCCTTTCTGCATATTTTGATCCTTTATACAAAACAGGATTAATTTGACTTTGTAATCTAAATGAAGCATTATGGCGAGTTCGGTATTCTTCGCGGATCACGCCTCTCTCTGCATCTATTTCTTCCGGTTTTAAAGACAGATATCCAGACCAATCATGCAAAACATATAAACAGGAGTCTACCAACCAATCTTTCTTAGTTGGGATATTGCTTAAATTATAAACTGTTTCATCTAAAGCGGTGTAAGCATTAATATCGGCACCAAAACGCACCCCTTCTTTTTCCAACATTTGAATAAAACCCTTTCCTTCAAAATGCTGTGTTCCATTAAATGCCATATGTTCCAGAAAATGAGCCAAACCGTTTTGACTGTCCTCTTCCAGAATTGCACCCACATTTTGCACAAAATAAAAGGATACCCTATCTTTTGGCCATTCATTGTGCAGTATGTAATAATGCATACCATTATTTAATACACCATACTTAACATTATCTGGTACTTTAATCTCTGATTTAAATTGTGCCTGTCCCTGTAAAACAGAAAGTACCATCAGACACAACAATACTATTGAATTGAAATTCATCTTCATATAATAAGGTATTTAAATAAATAACAAAAGCTTCAAAGCAAAAGCAGGCAAACCTAAATCTGCCTGCTACACAATTATTAACCTTTGTTTTACTATATCTATTTCATCCATTCAGGTTGCGCTGAATCTTTGAGATAATAGTCTAAAAATGATTGTAATCGGTAAGTCCAGTCCTTTTGCGAAGATAGTTTGTGCAGCTCATGTGCCTCTCCTTTGTAATTAATCAGCCATGATGGCTTACCTAATCTTCTCAAGCCAAAGAACAAAGCTCTTCCCTCAGAAAATGGTACAGCCTTGTCTCCATCACAATGAAATATCATAACCGGAGTTTGAATCTGATCTACATGTAATAATGACGATGCTTCCAGGTAAGCCTGCGTATCTTCAAACATTGATTTTCCCATACGCATCTGACCGGACTCATACATAAACATATTGGCAATGCCATTAACTCTTAATCCGGAGTAGTTTGATGTAAGATTGGTTACTCCCGAAGCCACAACAGCACATGCATACAAATTGGTTTTGGTAATGATACTAGCTGTTTGCGTACCTCCAAAACTATGTCCGTGAATAGCGATTCTTTTTGAATCAGCAATTCCTTGTTCTGTTATATATTTTGTTCCGCTAACCACAGCATTGTATGCGCTATTTAAAGGTGAACCAATTTTATATTGTATATCCGGTTGAAAAACGATATAACCTTTGCTTACATAAGTCGGAATATTAATAGAACTTTCTGCATATGAAGGATATTTAAAAGTAAATCGCTCATCTGAACTTACCTCATAAAAAGTAACGATAACCGGATAAGCTTTTGACGCATCATAATTTTCCGGAAGATACAAAACACCCTCGTGATTCAACCCTTCCTCATCCTTCCAGCGTATCATTCTGTTGGTTCCCAAAGCCATTTGATCTGCTTGTGGGTTTAAGTCAGAAACCTGTGCTAGCTGTTTAAACCCTGCATCACCGTAAAATAATTCCGGAGGATTTTGATAGCTCTCCTTTGTGAATAATAAACCCGTTCCATTCTCTGAAACTGATTTTAAAGTCACACCAAAATCACCTTGATATAACTTAGCTACTTTTTGATTGCTATATGTAAAAACGCCTTTTGCTTTTGTTTTTTCATTTAATCCTTTTAAATAAGCAAAGTCTTTAACTGATTCAAAAGCATAATTCATTGATGAAAAAGCAAAACGCAATTGAACCTGATGCTTTCTTCCATACTTATGCGTAATACAAACCGGATTTTCAGGATGATTGACATCAACCATCCACATATCATACCTATCGTAAAAAACTACATTTTCATCATTATTTACCCATGCAGCAATACCGTAAGCGGGAACAGACAGTGGTAAATCATACGTTTCATTAAATACATGATAAGGGATATATTTGGATAAATTTGTTCTCGTTACCTTACCATCCTTGTATTGAATTCTCTCCCAACATTTATCACCCGGATTCCAAATAAGAGCAACTTTTCCCGTTTTACTCCAGGAAGGACTAACATAAATACTATCCTCAAACAGGTATTTTTTACCGTCTTTTAAATCCAGTACATATAAATCCCTCGCTTCTTCAAAAGTCCAGTCCGTTTCTACCTTATATTTTGAATGATCTTCAACAAATAAGAATTCAGCATCAACACTCTCTGACTTAATTACCCTTTCTTCAGCATTTTCTGTTAATTGAATAAACTGATTTTCATGTATCTTATATGCAAAATCAGGACGGAATGTTTGTGATTGCTGACCACGTACTTTTGCCATGCGCCTATCCATTGCTCCTTCATTCCATTTCCAGATATCCACACCCGAATCATCACTGTTTGTCACCGGAGGTTTGTAGGCTGAACGAACTGTACTATTTACATATGGGTAAATAATATTCATATCATATGTAAGATAACAGGACTGTTCCATCTTAAAACCATCTAATGGATCCGGAACTTTATCAAAATCTATTCTTTGTTTTACCTCTCCTGTCAATGTAAAATCATAAAGGAACCTGTTTTTTAGCTTACCGGATTCATCTTTTTCTTTGAGTAAAAAGGTGCCTGCTTTTTGTCCCTTATTCATTACAAAATTACCAAGCAAATCTGCGTCCGAAGAAAACAAGTCTGTCTCCTTATGATTATTGTTGAAATACTTTAAAACTACTTTATCATCAACTACCTGAATCGCCACGAGCTCCTTATTATTGTTAATGAACTGATGCTGTAGAATATGATTATAACAAACACTATCTCTTGTGATATAATTGTATACAATTAATTTATTTCCCAAGTATTCATTAGTCGGCTTATAACTGTAAAACAAAAGTGAAGAATGCTCATCATCATTGAAATAATAAGGTTTGTTCCATTCTATTTCCTTCCCTGTTTTCAGATTACGTAATACAGTTTTGGAAGAATAGTCTTCCATTGTCTTTTCATATCTTATCCAATCACCATTATTTGTGAATTTAAGCTGAGAACCTATAATTTGAATTGATTTATGATTTTTGGTATTAAAAATCCATACAAAATCAGGATTATTACTTTGTTCATCTGGTCTTAAATAAGAATAACGATAAGCGATCCAATCTCCATTTTGTGAAATTTTGGGAGAGGAAAGTAACTTCCAGTTTTGATAATCCAAGGAATCTATTTGATGCTTTTGAGCAATGCACAATCCCCCACCATATAAAACTGCAAAAAGAAAAATTATTATAAATGAAATTTTACAATTCATTATTCATTCTTTAATATAGAAATAACCGTGTTTAACTCGTCAACTAGTTTACTGGCACTACCACTGAATCCTTCGGAACTATATCTTATTTTTCCATTCTTCAATACTACTTTTCTTGGTATACCTGAAGAATTAAAAATCTGAGAGAAAGTTGAAAACACTTTGATATTTTTCTCCGAATCTTCTTTAGCCTCATCAAAAAGCACATTAAAGGTAAATCCTTTTTTCTGCATGTATTTAATGGCTTTATCTTTATAGTCGGTTCCGGCTTCCTGTGTATCTATAAAATAAAATTCAACATTTTTATCTTTTTTATATTGATCAACCAGGATTTGCATTCCGGGAAATACCTTTTTACATGGCCCACACCAGTTAGCCCAAAAATCAAGGATTACAATTTTATCATCAAAATCTTTCGAGTCTACTGATAAACCATCCGGACCGGATAATTGAAAAGGCACATAATCAATTTGCGTAAAATTCTTTTCAATCTCGAGTTTCATATCATCCAGACTTTTGGCATCTTTTAAGTTCTGGTAATATAGATCAAAGCCTTCTTCTGAATTATTTTTATTTATATACAGACTTTTTAACTCAGCTAAAAGTTTCTCCGAAATTGTGTTGTAATAGGCACACTTCTCAAGAAATTCTAAACACCCATCCGAATCAGAGGCTTTTAAATAATCGGCATAAATTTCATTTAACTTTACATTTGTATACTTATAACCTTCTGATATTAAGTTGTAATATTCTGATATCTTATTTAATTGCTCAGTTGCATTTAGCAGTTGAATATGCTTAGCTAATTTATTGTCAAGCATCTCTGTGCAATGTTCCTGAATTCGCCAAGGTGCTTGTGCATAAGCTGATTTATATGAGTTATCATTCTTTTTTTTCAACATCAATTTAATCAGAGAGTCTGAAGCTTCCAAACAATAATCAAAAGGCTTCAGTTTTAATCCATAACACCTGTCTACCGTCCAATGATAGATATCAACCAGAACATTATAATCTGCCATTTGAATTACAGACTGAAAATCATTTACATCATCAGACATAAAATACTCAACTGCTATAGATTGAATTACATTATCATACATAAACTTTTGGTATGCAGCATCATTATCGTTACGCCATTCTCCTATAGGAAAATCATCCAGAAACTGTTTTAAAAGATTTGGCTTTTCCGCTTTATTGCTTTGAATTGCTTTAGAATAGGCATTGAAACGGGCTTGAATTCCTTTGGGGAATTTCTTTAGCATCACTGCATTTAACGAATCACTTTTGTCTGTATTTTTTAAATCAAAACGATATAAACGAATAATATCCTGATAGTTCTTTTCTGTTACCTGATCGCCAAATTGATTTAAGTATTGTTGAATTAAGCCCGGACCAATGGTATCAAATTTTTCTCCTGTTCTATACTTGGCCATATTCATATAAGTACCAAAGAATTTAGGCAGATTAGCCATATTCTTTTCTATTTCCTTTTTTACCCAGAACTCAAGCGCTTCATCAGAAATGGTAAACTCATTAAAATAACCTTGCGCCAAATGGGTAAATTCAGGCTTTCGGAATGTTCCCCATGCCAGGTTGGCTCCAGCTACCAATTCATTTTTTTCTTGCTGTTTAACCGTGTACACAAATCCATTATCGTCATTATTATCTTTAAGAGGTTCGCTCCCTTCCTGTGGAGAAACAAACAACAAAGCTACAAAACTACAATCGTCTGGTAATTTATAATTTAACGACCATTCGTTGTTATTTTCCTTATGAAGAGAAGCATATTCCAGTTCCCATCTGTAATCGTTAAACTGATAAATTAAAACATGAATATTATTTTGACCGTAAAGAGGGCCATTTTTGGGATGATACTTAATCGGTAATTCACTTCCTGCTTCTGGAATTTCGAAACCGGTTAAGCGGGAAACAAATTCTTCTTCCTTTTTCTGAGTCTGACACCCCACTATCATTCCAATTATTATCAACATT
This sequence comes from uncultured Saccharicrinis sp., assembly GCA_963677245.1. Classification (GTDB taxonomy): domain Bacteria; phylum Bacteroidota; class Bacteroidia; order Bacteroidales; family Marinilabiliaceae; genus Saccharicrinis. The sequence goes on along the minus strand of OY781921.1, from coordinate 4,950,336 downwards.
AATAATTGGGATATTTTTTTATAAAAATTACTCATAACCATACTTTTAAATTAAATCACACTAAAATAATTGCATACAATTATCCTGTTCCTTATCAACACAAGAAAACTATTGTTCTTTGGCGTATACACCAAAGAGTCATAACCACTAAGTTTTATGAAATATTAATCGAAGGAAAAAACTTCCTTTAAATGAAACTGGCTCTTAAAACAGATAGAACAAAAGAGCAATTCTTTGCTATTGAATCCCCTATAACCACAAGGTTATAGGGGAATTATCTACTCAACTTTCAACATTGCGGAATATTCCGTTTTCACGGATATGACATTATTCTCCCAACTCCGGATTCTTATCGATATAATCCTCGAAAATAGGAAATACAAAATCTGTTGTCGGATCAAATAAAATTGTTTCACTTCTGTAAGTTCTGCTCACCGGAGCTATAGACGAATCTTCAAGATATAAACGTTTCATATCAAACCATCTGAATCCTCTTCCCATCAATTCTATACGCCTTTCTCTTAAGGCATAATCCAAAGCTCTCTCTCCTGCACCAAGTACCACCTCGTAGTCAGAATCTGCAGTAAATCTTTTTGCTCTTAAAGCATTGATTGTTGCAATAGCTCCATCTGCATTATTTAAGCGCGCCTGACATTCTGCCTTAATCAAATACATTTCAGGTACAGAAGGCCCCATATTTACACCGTTTGAATAACTGTATGAATTAACACCGTATGCCATACCTTCAAATGAAGGATAAACAGAATAACCGGAAATAGTATAAATATTATTTCTTATATCGTTATCCTCCAGCAATGCCAATAAATCAGAACTTAATGGAGTATTGATATAAGCGTATAAAGCCACTTTACTTAATATAATTTCAGGATTTTGAAGTTTAGCAGGATATCCGTACGGATTTGTTGCTATATCATTAAAATCAATCAAACTGTTTTGTATATCCAAGGCACTTTGAGCATTCTCCAATGCCAGGGAATAATTCCCCATATACAAATAAGTTCTGGCTAACAAAGCATAAGCTGCCACTTGCGAAGGTAATACATTGTATTCCGGAGTTTCAGGCAATACTGCAACTGCAGCATTTAAATCACTAAGAATTTGACTGTAAACACCTTCTATTGATGCTCGATTTAATGGAGTAAATAAATCAGAAGTTGTTAATAAAGGAACACTTTTCTCACTTTTAGTTGTTGCCGAATAATGAGGTGCATATAAATTAACAAGGCTAAGATAAGCAAAGGCTCTGTTTACTTTTGCCTCTGCCATTATTTCTTTCTTTTCTGAATCCGTGCCATCCTCACTATCCATTACTCCATCTATAATTACATTACAATTGTATATTTCTTTATACAAATTGCTCCAGTCTGTATCCTGGTTTCCCTCTTCAAAAATATAATCACTCCAGGTATAAATTCTGCCCACGATATCAGTAACTGAATTTTGATAGGTTTCACTAAACTCTGTATCATCAGAACTGATTAAGGGGTAATCCCATCCATATTCAAAAGATGAAAATGCATTGGCTAAAGCCCTGTAGTCCCAAGTATATTTTAATACTCTTGCATCACCTTCTGGTGATATTTCTACATAATCTCTACATGAAGCAAAAATCAGAAGAGATAAAGCTGAATATATATATATTATTTTCTTCATTTCCTTAATGTTTATAACAGATTAAAAATTAGCAGACAAGCGAACCATGTAAACTCTTGAAGGAGGTAAGGTATTATAGCTTGAGGTAGCCAAGTACTGAGGATCGTAACCTTCTTTATTCTTTCTCCAAACAATTCCCAGGTTTCTTGCTACCAGACTTACAGAAGCACCCTTCATGGAGATTTTATTTAATAATTGATCAGGAATTCTATACATCATAGAAAGCTGATTTAGGCGCACATGACTTGCTGACAACACATTAACATCTGCACTATTATATCTTGAAAAACTATTATAGGTTATATTCGGAAGTCCTGGAACATCCGTTTTAGCCTCATCTCCTTCTACCCTCCATCTGGATGCAAAATCCTCGTTTCGACCAATCGCACCATAGTATGTTCCGGCATAAGAAGGATAATTATTTAAAACAGGCTTTGTAAACACGTGCCCTAAATAGTAAGTCAGCTGAGCACTTAGTGTAAGGTTTTTATAACTAAAAGAGTTTGTCCAGCCACCAAAATATGGAGCAACCGTTGTTCCTTTATATGCAAGAATCTTTGGATCTAAATCCGTTACATATACATCATCACCAATAATATCACCATTTTCATCGTAAATCTGAGAACGTCCCATATTATCCAATCCTGCCCAACGATAAGCATATACTGAGCCTAATGGCTTACCTTTCTTTAAGGTACCTGAATTAAGAAATTCTCCAATAGTCGTATTCTCATAGTAGGAGCTTGTCACTTCATTTGTATTATAAGCCAGATTAAAATCACTTACCCATTTAAAATCATTATCCAGGATTTTAGCAGACAAGTCAAAATCAAATCCATGACCGCTTAATGTACCTGAATTATAATTCAGGAATGAAAAACCATAAGTTGGATTAAAAGGCAAATAAGCTAAAATATCATTGGAATTTTTGGTATAATATTCAAACGATCCCCTTAAACGCTCATTCAAGAATCCATAATCAAGACCTACGTTAAATGTTTTTGTTGTCTCCCATTTTAGTTTTGAATTAGCTGGAGCAGTTACTGCTGCTGATGGTAAACCTGTATAATAATCATCATATAAACTAATGATTGTACTATTATTTCCAGAACCTCCTATTGGCGTACTACCTCCTACTCCATATGTTAAGCGAACATCCAGATGGCTCATAAATCCAGGTAACTGAACAAAGGATTCATTCATTAGTTTCCATCTGAAACCCATAGACCATAAAGGAATAGCTCTGTCTCTTCTGCTGGCTCCCAAAAGCGTATAGTCATCAAAGCGAATACTTCCTGAAAGGAAATAAGTAGACTTAAATGAATAGGTACCTGTACCTACATAAGATAAATATCGGTTTTTGTATTTAGATACAGAAGTGTCATAACTCCCTATAAAAGTATCCCATCCGTAAACCGTGGTATAATATTCTGTTGGATTAACTGATGATCCTGAGTTTGTATCAAAATCATAGCCATAGTAAGTTTTATCATAAGACATACGTTCCTCCTGGCGAATTTCCGCAACAGCTACTGCATTTATCTTGTGCACATGATTGAAGGATTTATCAAAATTCAACTGACCTCTAAGGCTATAATTCTCATTTTCGGCATACCCCATCTTAAAATAGCCTCCCATAGGGATTCCGTAACTTAAGTCTCCAGTATACTGATCGTAATAAGTAGCTTCATTAATTAGATTTCTTACAAAGTAGCTATCCGCAGTATTTTTGGCTTGCTGATTACTCGTATATTTATAATACATACCGGAAACAGAAGCTTTTAACCAACTGGTTACATCAGCTGTTAAAGCCGCATTTAAACGTATTGCTTGTGTTTTAGTAGTTACATTTGAATTTTCCAGTTCATCAAGATAATTATACGTCCAGGGTAAATAACCTTTATCTTCAAAATCCTGAATTACTTCGGGAGTAAATAATACGTATTTATCAATGATATTACCTTCCTCATCAGCTATCATATCATAAGGTCTCAATGCAAATGGTGATACGTTGGACAAAGCTTCGTTTGCTGAATTATTTTCAGTGTATTTTGAAGACAAATAATTAATACCTGTTGTAAGGTGTAGTTTATCATTAAACAGGTTGGTATTATTATTAAATGTAAAATTGTAGCTTTCCCCTTCATTGGCCTTCATTACAGGTAAATCTTTATTATAATTTCCTGAAATAAAATAGCTTCCATTTTCAGTAGCATCCGTAACTGAAAGGTTATATTGCTGACTTACAGCTTTTCGTAGTAAATACTTTTTAATTTGAGATGTATTATCACGCTTTCCCAGCTCTTCTAAAGCAGCATTCATGGCATCTTCTGAGATTTCACCTCTATTATACGAGAAAATAGTTTCCTGTGCTTCACTCGGATTTGCGGCCATCCAGTTGGAATTCTGATCATAAAGATATCCCAACTCAACCATCTCTTTTTCAAGATCCACGTATTCAGCACTATTCATCTGTTTTAACTTATCCAGATAAGGTTCGTCACTAACAGAAAATGTGGTGCTAAAGTTAACAGAAGGTTCTTGCGCCCTTTTCCCCTTCTTTGTTGTAATAACTATAACTCCGTTGGCAGCTCTAGATCCCCAGATAGAAGAAGCTGCAGCATCTTTTAAAATAGAAATGCTCTCTATATCATCTGGATTCAAAAAACTTAACTCTGCGGCTCCCTGAAATGACTTTGACTTAGCAAAACGATAATCATCCTGAGGCATAGGAAACCCATCAATAACAATTAAAGGCGTAGTTTTGGAATAACTATTGGTTCCTCTGATTGTAATAGTATTGTTTTTTACATCAAAATTTACTCCGGCTACCTTACCTTGTAGTCTCTCTAAAACATTGATAGTTGGGACTTCTTCCAGTTGCTTTGGTGAAATTGTTTTAAAAGATCCGGTGGCCCTGTCTTTGGGTAATTCCTGATAACCAGTAGACACCACTGTTACTTCTCCCAGGTTTGAAATTTCATCCTCTAAAATAACTTCATACGTATTTAAGTCGCTAATAGCAAATCCCTTGGTTTTAAAACCAATAAAACTAAAGACAACAGAATCTGCAACCGAAGCATAAAGCTGAAAATGACCATTATTATCTGTAATAGATCCGCTTTTACTGTTCACATTCCAGATATTAGCACCTACAATAGGCTCCCCTTCTGAATCCACAACCAGCCCGGTCACTTTTTTCTGAAGCCCGTCTTTAATGGTTCCTTTGGGTTGTTTTTGTTCTTCAGCCTTTGGTTTAACCGTGAGGAGAATTTGCTTTTTTACAATTTGGTACTGTAGCTCTTTACCTTTAAATAACTGTTTTAGTACATCATTAATCGATCCGTTTTGTACTGAAACAGTTACTTTCCATTCCGGATTAACTACTCCTTTTTCGTAAAAAAAACGATAACCGGTTTCACTCTTGATTTTATCAAAAGCCTGCTCTATGGATACCTCTTTGATATCCATTGTAATTCCGTTTTGAGCAAAAGATTTCAATGTTCCCAAATAAAATATCAGGAACAGCATCATAAAATTCCAAATTTTCATAATTTTGAAATGTTTTTAAGTTTGACGAATTTTCGTTCATTCTCTAAAGGGAAGTGTTGGCGCATTTCCCTTTTTCGTTGAATAGAACTTTTTATTAGTAATTTAAATTAGATTCTTGTTCTAGTGTCTACTGATTGACAACAATATTAATTTCTCCTTTTTTGTTGATTGAATATTGAAAATATCCTGTTATTGAAAAAGCCTGCAAAACATCTTCAACACTTTCTGTTTCAATATCAAAATCTCCATAAAAACTTTTATTTAGCAAATTATCATCCTCACAAGATACGGTTACCCCATAACTCCTTTCTATTTTCTTTAAGATATCCTTAAACAGTTCATTATTGAAAAAAAATCGATTATGAACCCAGGCAATATCATTTTCAATATTTACTTCTTCTACTTTTAAATTATCAGAACCTCTTTTTAAAATGGCTGCCTCGCCAGGATTTAAATAAACCTCTTGCTGTTTCGATAACAATTTTGTCAGCACTTTTCCCTCTTCCAAAGTCGTTTTTACTTCTTCATCTTCTTCATAACATCTCACATTAAAATGAGTTCCTAACACTGTAACGCTAACAGTATTCGTGTTAACAATAAAAGGTTGATCCGGGTTTTTGGCTACCTGAAAGTAACCTTCTCCTTCCAGTATCACTTCTCTTGTTCCCTCATTCCCAAAGCGAACTGGATATTTCAGATGTGATTTTGAGTTTAGGTAAACCAACGTACCATCCGACAATTTCACTTTAAAACGATTACCTGTTGGAACGATTAACTCATTATATCCTACAACTGTACTTGCTAAATCTTTATGCTCGTTATAGGATAACAGAGTTTTACCTGAATCAATTTCTGCTGAAATATCGTCCAGTTGAATAATACCATTTTCTTTTGAAATAATTCTTTCAGTACCATCTTGTAACTTTAGAATAATGGAATTATCCGCTAATTTGGTTTGATTAAAGAATAAACCCGAATTATATCCAATAATAAAGAAAGATAAAATAAGCACTGCTGCAGCTGCATATTTAAACCATGCTAATTGAATAATTTTAGCATTGTTTTCTTTAAACATGGCATCTGCTTCATGCAGACGAGCAGATTTTTCCTCTTTATTTTTAAATTTCCAGAGATCTATTAAAGATTTTTCCTTGATGATATTTTTATAACCATCTTCCCCTAAAAGTCTTTTTAATTCACCGCACCCCTCTTTATCAATATCTCCATTTAAATATTTTTGTTTTAATTCTTCTTCTGACATAGCATTTTTAAACTAATCTTATTCCTAAGACGTAAATTTATTTGTCTACCCTTAAATAGAAATAGATTTTTTTTTAATTATTTTGCATCGGGACACGATAAATACATTTAAACATCAGGATGTAAATGAGCAATGGGAGTATAAAATACAATAAAGAGTTTTTTACTGAAATATATGTAAAGCACTATACTCCACTGGTTTCCTACCTTTACCAGTTCACAAATAACATGAGTAAAGCTGAAGATATTGCACAAAGTTGCTTCGCTAAAATATGGCAGAAAAGAAAATCTTTAAATATCACAGGAAGTTTTAAAAGTTATCTTTTTTCTGTTGCATACCATACTTTTATTGATACAACAAGAATGAATAACAAGCAGGATTTACTTGTTGAGGAATTAAAAAGAGAAGCCATAGATGAAATTTATATGGACTCCGGAATAGACCTGGAAGAAAAAACCAGGCAAATCCAGTCGGCAATTGACCTACTCCCGGATAAATGCAAAGAAATATTCCTGTTAAGCAAGATGGAAGAGTTTTCTTACAAAGAAATTGCCAATAAATTAGATATATCTATAAAAACAGTAGAATCTCAGATGAGAATTGCTTTTATAAAGATTCGTGAACACCTTAATCATAGTAGCTAAGAATGATATAACAACCATTAGCTTCGTTGCTGATTTAAGCTAAAATAAAATTCACGAAATAGCCTCTTGAGAAAATCTTATTCAGCGAATATGTGCTTAATATACATATTAAAAAACATCAAAGACTTGCACTGATCTTAAAAACTCCCTTTCAATCCCCACTGCAAATCTTTTATAAACTTAAATATTTCTTTTAATGCCACTTGTTCTACCTGAGTTAGCTTCTTTGGTTCAATATAATTGGTAGCTTCTTTAAAATCATCCAATATCTCCATAGACTGACTCTTAAAACGCACTCCCATAAGGTAATAATAAGCATGCATTAATTCCTTATACTTTTTCTCATCAAAGTGACCGGCTTCATATAGCTTTCTCATTCGTCTGCCGGTATTCATTTCAACAATCTTATACTTTAATGAGTACATCCTAACCATATCCACAATGGTAGCCATAGACTTTTTAATATTAAAAACCTTTCTCCCGCCTTTTGTAAAGGTTCTAATTCCACTAAATAAGCCTATAGGAGGTTCATATTGCAAAGCATTCTTAACCAGGTTCATTAAAAATTTAGAGTTGGAATGATCTAAGCATTTTAACATATGCGTATGCAAATCCTCAAAGAGTTCTTTTTCACCATAGATATATCTACAATCAAAAAATGTAGACAATTTGATAACCGTATCAGGAGCTGCTTTATTAATCCACATGTCATAATTTGTTTTCCAGTGAGAAAGTGAATGACACCACTTTGGATTTTTAGCCATAAAGCCACCAGTGCAAAATTTAAAGCCTATATCATTTAATTTGGTTGATATTTTATCTGCAAATTCTAAAAAGTAAGTTCGTACCAACTCTCTCTGCTCATTGGCTTTATCTTCATAAATGATTGCATTATCCTGATCGGTAGCTAAAGTCTGCTCTTGTCTTCCCTCACTACCAATGACCATAAAACAATATTTGGCCGGAGCCTCTCCCATCTCACTTTCAACAGTTTTGATTACCCTCAATAATATTTCATCCGCAATAGTAGTTACTATGCGACTAATGATTTCCGCATGTACACCTCTACCAATCATGGTAGATATTATTTCCGGAACTTTAGACCATTTTTCTTTTAAATCAACTACTGTGTTGGATAGTTTTACTGATTGTATAAAAACCAGTGGAGATTGAGCATTTTCCGTAAGTAATCTATAACGACTTAAGTACCCTAAATTTATTTCTCCATCTTTAACCAGAATATATTCTTGTTTTAATGGATATAACGCAAATAAGGCCTCATAAACCAATGCGTCTTTTTGAATACTAATAATATCCTTTTGTGCGATTTCGATAACTGCCGTATCAGATGAAACACCTTTTGCCAATGACTCTCTAACTAATGTATCTTTTGATATCCATGCTGTTAATTTATCATCCTCTTTTACATAAATGCAATTCACCTTTTTTTCAATCATCAGGTTTGCAGCATCTTTTATGGTAGTTTGAGCAGAACAGGTTACCAAACCCTGAGGTGTAATAGAGTTAATTTTACGAGTGAAGATAATGTCTGCATCCATAAAATTCTCCTCGCGCTTATTATTTCGCTTTACAAAATGAGCATACTCGTCATTCAGCATTTTATTTCCAAACTGAATGGTAAAATGCTGAAAGAAGTTCTCAAAACTTCTACATAATGACTTGAACTCTTCTTTATCTAAAGTTAGAATCTCTGTTTCGCCCTGAGCATACACTGTTCGTATTGAATATTGCTTATTCAGTAATACAGAACTTCCTCCATAAATATCATTTACATCATAGAGCTCTTCTAATCGTGCAGCTCCGTTCGAATCAAAGAAATACGCTTTATAAGCACCTTTAACAATAATGTCAACGGTATCTAAACTTGTTTCATCCTGAATATATATTTTTTCATCAGGTTGAAATTGTTTAAAAACCATTAAATCTGAAACTTCTTTTATAACTGTTTCCGGCAATAGATTAAAAGGTGCGACCTTTTGTAAGAATTCAATTTTATTCACCATTCGATACCTGCTATTCCTGTTTATTCCTATCGATAAATAAACCAATATAATTCATACCTACCTACTTAGCTTTGGTTAAAGATTCCTATTTTTTATTAAAATACCTCTGTTGCTTCTCTTTTTCCTTCTTTGTTATTTTACCTCTGTTTAATAATTCGAAAAAACAGTCCCTAGTAGCATTGGCATCCATTAATGCATTATGCTGCCCCTCAAATTCTTTACCGAATAACACTCGATATAACTCATTTAACCTTAACATTTCTGGCTTTAAACCTAAGAATATGCTTCGTGTATAATACATGGTACAGAACTTAGGTAGATCGTGAAAGTTGAAATTAATATCTACCCTGTTAAAACCGACTTCGAGCATTTTTAAATCAAATTTTAAGAAATGACCTACAATCAAAGGCTTATACTTCTCAAAATCATCTCTTAACACCTGCAACACCTGACTTCTGCACTGACCTTTTTCAGAAAGAAACTCTTTGGTTATACCATGTAATCCAACTACATCATCACTGATTTCAATACACGCTGAGTTAATATAAAAATTACGTGTAGCAACAGTTTCCCCTAACTTAGTACATATGGTCCAGGCTATTTGAATAATATATGGCCACTCATCAATTTCATCCGTAGGTATTTTCATATCCTGCGGCTTATCCGAGGTTTCTGTATCAATAAAAAGTATGTAATCAGACATATTTGACTTTAAAGCTTAGCGTTAACAAAACTAATAACATTAATTTGAAATAAAAGATAACACCCAACAACTCTTTATACAGTGAAGATACGAGCGTACTTGATATACGAACTAAAACAATACTTAATTACAACTTTATGATAAAAAAACACAAAGGCCTGTCCAACTTAAAATTGAACAGGCCTTTATAGTATATATGTGATTATTAAGGCTTAAAAGAATTAAGCAACTAATTTACCCATAGCACTTATTGATATTTAAAATCAATTACATTTTCATGAATAAAGTTCGTTTCGTAAATCGAGTCACATTGTACATTGGTAAGCTGAATATTTTTAACAGGTAGTTCTTCCTGTCCCAATATCCGTGAAATAAATTTCCCTTTTCTGGCATGAATATTACTTAAATAAACATCTGAAATTGGTGTTAATTTTCGTTCGTATGTAGGCACTAAATTTCGCCACTGATATAAGACATCGGTTTCTATACCGAATACCCCCATACGCATGGTATCCGCCTCAACATTATTCACATAAATATTTTTCACATAGCCACCTCTGCGCTCATTGGTTTTAATAAAAACCAAGTGAAACATACTCGCTCCGTCTGCTACCTGGCAACTATCCAAATAAACATTTTCAATTCCCCCGGATAGTTCACTTCCAATGGCTAATAACTGATGTCCGTTTCTTACATAGCAATTCCTGATTACCAGATTTTTAGTTGGCGTATTTAATCGCCAGGCATCCTGATTTCTTCCTGATTTAACAGCGATAGCATCATCACCCTGATCGAAAAAACAATCCTCAACCAACATATTTTGAGTCATTTCAGGATCAACTCCATCGTTATTATGACCATGTGCATAAACATTTAGTTTTCTCAATACAACATCCTTTGACATGTATGGATGAATAGTCCAGAACGGGCTATTTCTGATAGAAACACCCTCCATTAAAACATTTTCACATCGATTAAACTGGATAAAATGAGGACGCAAGTTGGAAGAATCATTTACCATCACTCTGTCTTCAACAGGAGCATACTCCGAGAACTTATTATACAACCATTTTAAACTATTCATATGCGCTCGCGGACGCTTGTACCAAATTTTCCAAATATCCAATTTGGCTTTTAACTCACCTTCCCCGGTTATGGCAACATTTTTACAATTGTACGCATAAACCAAAGGTGAATAATTGTAACATTCCATACCTTCCCATGAAGTATGAACAGCAGGAAGGTAGTCTTCTGGTTTTTCTGAGAATAAAAGAGTGGCTCCCTTTTCTAAATGAAGGTTTACATTACTCTTTAAATGAATTGTTTTAGTAAGCCACTCTCCTTCCGGAATGACTACTGTTCCTCCTCCTTGCGCATTTGCCTTGTTGATGGCTTCTCCGATAGCAATGCTTATTAACTCTTTATCCCCTTCCAGAGCACCAAAATCTTTAATGTTATATTTTTTACACTGAGAAAAATCCGGAATTTGGATTGTATCCATTTCAAATGGTGCTTCTACAAAAATAGATTCCATTTTTAGCGAATTATCCTGTAAGGAGCACGATATAAAAACACTCAGGATAAATAGGGAAATTAAATACTTAATTTGTTTCATTATATTTTTACATTTTATTTTTTCGCAACTGAAACTATAAAACAGCTCATAAAGAAAGTATTATCAATATTTCAGATATGATTTACCCAATATTTACAATATTTCTTTTGTATAGGATAATTGCAACCTTTCATTTTACAAAATGAACACCAATAGTTCATGATGAACTACCGGTGTTTATTATCACGCAATTAACTATTAATATCCTTCATTTTGCCAAGAATCCTGCTCTTCCTCTGTAAGGTTGGATCCATCACTATGTAATAAACCATCAATTAACTCTTGTGGCATAGGTCTTAATTCATGGTGCTCATCGATATTTTGTTCAGCTTCAGCATTAAATGTTTTCGCTCTTAAAACCAATGTTTTGGTTCTACTCAAATCAACCCATCGATGAAACTCCCCATACAATTCTCGGGAACGTTCGTTTAAAATGAAGTGTAACATACGATCGTAATCACCTGAAACACCCAATTCAGCTAAAAGAGCTTCATCTTCTGCTGGTAATGCAGAATATGAGGCAATTTGCAGATCAGAAGTTGCAGTTGTTACTGCCAAACCTGTTGACTCATAATAAGAGTTTTTATTTGTGTACGCATCAAAATCAGCGTCAGAACCACCTGCTGCCTGACCTCCATCAACATAATGAGCACGATCTTCACCATCTGTAAATTGAGCACGCGCTCTTAAAATATTAACCACGTCAATTGCGTCCTGATATTTTCCCTGGCGAACTAAGGCTTCAGCTTTGATAAGATAGGTTTCTCCAGTTCTGGCTAAAAGACCATCTCTGTTTCCCTGTCCTTTAAGTCCCTCTCTGGATCCATCTTCATATTTACTCAATGGCACATAATAGTTGTTTCCATCCGCTTGCATTACAAACTCACCGTTTTGGTAAGATACAAATGCATTAGGTACCGGTGTATTTTCATTACTTGCATCTTCATAAGCAAATGAACCTAATCCTAAGGTCATGCCATCGAAACGCGTATCATTTTTATCATTCATAATAAAAATAACACCCAAATCACCATTTTCAATTCCATACTGACGACGTGTTCTGTTCACATTCCATTTTGTTTTAAACGATTTCCAGAAACGTGAATCATTTTCAAAATCAAATAAGTTACATCCGTACTCTGTTGTTCTTAAGCGTTGAAAATCTAATCCTCCAGCCACAGAACGAGTCATGTAAGGCATCCATGAATAAGTACATGGGAAATAGCAAAATGTGTGGTTTTTATATCGACCTTCTGTTGAAGAATCTTCATTGTATTGAACAGCCATTAATATCTCATCATTGAATTCAGCAGCACAATCCACTCCGGTCCAATCCCATAGATCAGCAAAATTTGCAGCTAAAGGACGTACAGAGAATACATAATCACACAAAGGAATTATAGCTTCTAAATCTTCATCAATATAACTGCTATTCCAATCACTATTTCTTTCTGAACATCTGAATAGCATAGCTTTTGCCAACATGTGAGCAGCCAATGGCTTAGTCCATGTTCCTTCACCTCTCCATTCATCCTCTGGTAACAACTCATATGCTTTTTCAAGATCTGAAATTATCTGAGCCAGGCATTCTTCCGGTGTATTTCTGGTGTAATTCCTGTTAACCGAATTGTTTGGATCTAAAGTTAAAACAACCCCTCCATACTGTTCTACCATTCTTAGGTATACAAATCCTCTTAAAAAGTAAGCTTCACCTAGGATACTATTACGTAAAGTTTCATCTGATATAACAGCTTCTCCTGCATTCGCAATTACTACATTGGCTTCGTTAATACCATAATACATATTGGTCCACATATAAGCAGGGTCGGTATAATTCCAGTTTGCTGCTCCGGTGATGGTAGGCGCTAAACGAACATCGTAATTATTCCACATTTCGTTTGTTAAGTCGGTTCCTACCGAAAACTCATCTGTACCGTAATTAGTCATACCATATGCCCACTCATAATCGAAAAAGAAACGTGGAGTTGCGTATAAGGCAATTGCTAACTTATTCACACCTTCTTCTGTTTTAAAATGTTCATCAGAATAGGCCGTTGTTAATTCCTCATCCAGAAAAGACTCTTTACATGAGGTGGAAACCATCATTGTGGTAACCAGTAATAATAAATTAATATATATATAAATCTTCATCTCATTAAAATTTAAATGTATTTGATGGAACTTCCTTATAATCTATCTTTTGTGTAAAAAACATTAATTATAAGTCGTTTCATTGCTTTCTTGATATACTTGGTAGTTAGCGAGTATTAAAAATCAACGTTTACACCAAAAACAAATCCTCTGTTAAAATTAGTAGATCCTGTATCCAGGTCTTTAAAATCAACAGTTGAGTAAAGCATACCCACATTTTTCATTTGTGCATAAAGTCTTAAATTTCCAATTTTATATTTGCTTAGAAATTTAGTAGGAACATCATAACCTAACGATATGGTTCTCAACTTAATAAAACCACCATCACGAAATCCAATAACTGAATAATAGCTATCTCCACCAGCTTCATTATAAATTGGCTTTTGCCATTCTGCATCTGTATTTGTTGGTGTCCAGTAATCCAGTTGTCTTTGATTATAACGACCTGTCTGAGAATTTCCGCCAGTCATCTTATACCCTAAACGACCAAATGTAACCACATTTAAGCTCCAGTTTTTATATTCAAAGGTATTGTTAAAACCAACTGTCCAATTCGGTCTTTTGTTACCGATAATCACCTTATCATCTTCATCGATATCATAATCTCCATCCTGATCAACCGGCTTAGCTTTTCCTGGTTCAAATCCATAAGAAGGATCCCATTTTGCCATCTCTTCGGCATCTTCTTCCTGCCATAATCCATCACCTTCAACGGCAAAAATAACACTCATTTGTTCGCCAATAAACCAACCGTTATCTATCATATCATTTTTACCATAAGCCAACCTTTCGATTCTATCTTTGGTATATGCCAGGTTAATGTTTGATCTCCATTGGAAAGCTCCGGCTTTAATATTTACAGTACTTAAGCTTAAATCGAATCCTCGGTTAGTTGTACCACCAACGTTGGCATAAGTTGATTTATAACCATTAATAACCGGTATTTTTACATTCATAATTAAGTTATCAGTAACTGACTTATAAACATCTAAAGTACCGCCAATTCTTCCGTTTAAAAACGAGAAATCAAGACCTACATTATATTGGGTAGTTTCTTCCCATGTTAAATCGTAGTTTGCTAATTCATTACCAGCCTTGCTCATAGATGAATTATTTATAGAGTATGCCATTTCGTTAGAAACACCTCCAAAAGGCACAAAAAAGTCTGAGATAGCTCCTTTGGTTGAATAAGCTCCAATTCCCGAATTACCAGTTGTACCTGCTCCAAATCTTAGTTTCAATTGATCAATCCAGCTTATATTTTCCATAAATGGTTCCTGGCTCATTCTCCATCCTAAAGCTGCAGAAGGGAAAAATGCCCATTTATGTCCTGCGGCTAACTGGGAAGCACCATCCCACCTACCAGAGGCTGTAATCAGATACTTATCATTAAAGTTGTAATTTAACCTTCCCATATAAGATTCCAATTGCTTTTCGGTAATGCCTGAACCTATATAAACATTGTAAGTTGCATCTGTTACATCTAAAGATCCAAAGTTATTCCACAAGTAACTGTCTTTAGGAATATTTGATCCAGAAAGACTACTTGATTCAATATTCCATTGAGAGCAAGTATGTAACGCAGTTACGCCTAAATTATGGGCACCAATTGTCTTATTATAAGTAATTAAATTATCCAATGTATAAGAGAAGTCTCTTTGATTTTTTAATCTGGCATAAGATGTACCTGTATTAGAAGCACGTACAACAGACGTTTCATCAATGTATACACCCTCTCTCCAGTATCTGAAATCCGGACCAAAATTAGTTCTGAATTGTAAACCGTTTAAAGGTTTAAATATTTCACCTAAATCAACAGTTGCGTAAAAGCTACCTAATGCACGGAATGTTTGACGTTGCTGCGTAGACAAGCCTTTTTCACCAATTATTGTGAAGACGTTTTCTTCTCCACCAGGATTTAAAATAATTTCTCCTTCATCAGTATAAGGAACAGCGTATGAAAAGATTTTTTCTGCAGCACCATAAATAGAGTTTGGATTTGAACTCGATGAAGATCCTAAGGTTGACATACCATAATCCTGCTCACTCCATGAAGCATTAATACTTGCACCCAACTTAAACCATTCTTTTGGTGTAAGGTCTACACTTGCTTTTGAAGTATAACGTTTGTACCACTGCCCTATTTGAGTACCTTGTTGATCTAAATAACCAAAAGATGCATAACCATTCATTTTATCAGTACCTCCACTGGCACTTACTGTATGTTCATGTGTAATGGCATTTTGCGTAACGTAATCCGTCCAGTCGGTTGATGCTACTTTTGAACCATCCCAGGTTCCACCGGCCCATCCTTTTTGGATATTAGCCCATGCATATTCATCTCCTAAACTGGTATAAAATATTTTTTCATCATTCTCAAGCGTAGGCTGATCTCCTGGTGCATAACTATCAGGATCCAGGTTATGCCAAGCCCACCTTCTCCAGGTAATATATTCATCCGCATTCATCATTGGATTCATACTATGAATATTTTCTACCGTATAAGTACCTGTGTAATTAATGGTAAATTTACCTTCTTTACCCTTTTTAGTAGTTACGATAATAACACCATTAGCACCTCTGGAACCATAAATAGCTGTTGCTGATGCATCTTTTAATATATCTATCGATTCAATATCCCTTGGGTTTAATGTTTCAATAGCACTGGATGACATCAATGGAATTCCATCTACAACATATAAAGGATCAGAAGTCGCATTTAACGATCTTACGCCTCGAATGGTAATACTACCTAACTCACCAGGACGTTCAGAACTGGTAATATCTACACCTGCAGCTTGTCCCTGAATAGCTTCTAAGGCATTACTCACCGGTCTTACGTTTAATTCTTTAGTACTTACCCTTGTCATGGCTCCGGTTACATCACTTTTCTTTTGCACACCGTAACCTACTGCTACAATTTCATCTAAACCAATAGACTCTGCTTTCAAGGTAACATTAATCGTCATTCTTCCCTGAACAGGAACAATCTCAGTTTTCAACCCAATAAACGAAATTACTAAGTTGGCATCTGAAGGAACACCTGACAAAACAAAGTTCCCATCAATGTCGGTTATGGTACCCTGTGTTGTTCCTTCAACAACAACAGAAGCCCCAACTACGGTTAATCCGGATTCATCTTTGACCTTACCTTTTATGGTCATATTACTTTGGGCTAAGAGAGAACTGTTCCCCCCCCAAAGTAAGCAACTAGTTAAAATGGCTAATAAAAGCACCTTTAGTTGATCTTTACTCATTTTTAAATAGATTTCTCTCATACTTTTAATTAATTATTCTGAATTAAATGCGTGTTTTTCTTTACCTTAACCCGAAACGAGTCTTTTTACATTTTCCTCTTTTCCTAATTCTTTCTCTATAATTTCTACATAGAGAATCTGGTGGTTCATCCAAAGAACGAAGACACAACAATCGCATAACCAGAGCTATATTTTTTTTTCTTCTCTAGTTTATTTTCTACAAAGTGGTATTCGTAAATTATAGACGGTGATGCGAAAAGAGTATGCTTTCCAAACCGTCAAATAGGTTCTTCTATTAAGAGGACTTTATTGTCATACTACTTTATTAAAAACTTACTTGTTTTGATAGATTCTCCAACCCAGGATTTGAGTATATAAATACCAGAACTTAAATTCTGATGATGAGAACAAGTATTACTCCCAACCTGTAAAGTTCCCAATGATTCCTGATAAACTAGCTCTCCAAATGAATTATAAATAGCATATTCAACTTTAGCTACTTTTTTCATTTCATAAGAGATATGAATGTTTTGGGTTTCATCTGAACTTACGGTTTGTAAAAAACTAACTTTAGTATTGATTTTAGAGATACTTGTACTTGTATTGTAATTATCCTCTTCACCTATCCCAGTAGGAATAGCGCTGCCGATATGTAATTTATCCAACAATGCGCCATACTCGCGATAAGCAATAGTAACTACATGCTCACCTTGCGACCATTCTCCGGTACCTGCTGTTACTTCCTTCCATGTCCAGTCAGTATATGCTTCATCCCAGGTTATTTTTGTCCAGGTTCCACCATCTATTTGCATCCAAAATGAATCTTCAGATACAGATGGTAAAAGAACACGCCAGAACATTTTGTAATTACCTGCTTCAAGATTAAAGGTGTAAGTAATTTGACCAGTTGCCCCAGGTGCAGATGTACCACTAGTATTACCTGATTCAATCGTAATATATTGTCCATTTGATGCAGTTTCGTCATCCACAATATTCCATAAAGTTGTAAGCTTATCTTCTACCTCTCCATTTTCAGCTTCAATCCAAAGTTCAGTTTCTCCATACCCTACATAGTTAAAAACACCGATATAGGAAAGATCGCTGCTTCCCATAGTAAAAGTGTAGATAGGATCAGTACTAATGGTTGCACCACTACCATCCTGCCATTCTACAAATTCATATCCATCATTTATCTTTGCTTTTAATGTTACGGTTAAATTTGCGGGATAAGAAGCAGTTCTGGTAACCAATCCTGCATCTGCATCATTTTGAGATACTGTTACCGTGTGATAATCATTTATGTATTGAGTAATTCCTGCAAGGTCAGTATAGGTATCATCCTCACCTTGTAGTTCTTCAATTACTAACCTGGCCATGTCAATTGCACCTAATTCCTGAAAGTGTACAGGATCTGTATTTCCACTAGGATAGTTATCATATTCACCAGGCTCATAAGTATTGTACATAAATCCAGTGCAATAATCTTGTCCTAATTCTAACATCAACGGACCACTTGTTGCATCTAAATCAATCAACGGCACATCTAAAGTAGCGGCTAATTGTCGGGCTGCAACCGGATAATCGTGATATGCAGGATACAATGTAGTTTCATCAGTCCAGCTATTTCTTCTTAGTGTAGCAACAATAACAGGAATAGCTCCTTTTGCCTGTGCTTCCTCTACAAAAAGAGTTAAATAATCATCAAAAGTGTCGAAAGGTATTGTATAACGGGTTTCATCCGATGAATTAGAATCATTAATTCCAAATTGAATAAATACATAATCACCAGCTTGCAATTCATCAACAATTTGACTTTCGCTGGCAGTTTCTTTCCAATATGAATTATAAAAACTCTTAGAACTGGTTCCTCCTACTGCTCTGTTATCTACTACAACAGTACTCGAATTGAAGAAATATTGTAATACTTGTCCCCAACCAGTACGAGGATAATAGCCTGCAGTATATGTTTGTACAGTTGAATCACCAATGGTAAATATTTTATAACTGCTTCTAACTGTATAATTGATTGTATAGATTTTTTCAGTAGTATCATCTTCAGCAGTAACAGTAATTGTAATTACGCCGCCTGCTGCATTAATAGCATCAGCGCCAGATACAACAGCACTTGCAAATTCATTAGTAGCTGTTGCAACGATATCAACTGCTGCAGTTTCAAAAGGTAAAACAACATCATAAGTTGTCACATCAGATGAAAAATCTGTTACCTGCATACCATCCACAGATAAGTCAGAAAGAGTTGCATCAATTAATCTATTATATACAGTTAAATTTATTATATATGTATTAGTTGTGGTTTCATCTTGAGATGTAACTTCTACTGTTACAGTTGCACTACCAGAATTAAGATCTATAGTCCCATCAACAGTTTCCGTACCATTGTCATTTATTATAAAACTAGCGGTTTCAACAGTTTTTGTAGCACTAACTACAACTGATGTAGTACCATAAGGCATTTCAATATCATAGGAAGTAGTTCCTGAACTAAATCCGGTAATTGTAGTTCCGTCAATTGCTATATCTGAAAGTGTTGCGTTAGAAGCAGCATCCATTACAGATAAATTCACCGTGTATGTTACTGTAGTACTTCCATCTTCTGAAGTAACCTCTACTGTTGCTGTAGTGCTACCTGTAGATACATCAATAGTACCATCCTCAGTTACAACACCATCATCTTTAATAACAAGCTGTGCAAAATCATTTACCGGAATTCCTGTTACTATAGTTTCTGTTGTCCCTGCTGTTAGTTCAACATCATATGTAAGAGTACTTGCATCAAATCCATATACTGAAGAACCATCAACTTTTAAGTTATATAAATTAGCATTGGCAACGTATGCATCACCGTCGAATGACTCTCCATTTTTTACAAGAACAAACTTATCAAATAAGGGTCCTCCTTGACCTCTTAAATAAAACTCAATTACATGCTCACCAGTGGAGGAAATAGTAATTTGATTGCTTCTTAAGTTATTTGCCCAAGTCCATTCTCCTTGAGGAGCATTGGGAGTCCATGTTTCCCACCTTAACAAAGATCCTGTGTCATCATTTGAAAACCAAAAACTATCAGCATCTCCATCAACCATATAGATATGCGGATATACGTCATATGTGCCGGTTTCTATAAAATTTACTGTATAGTATACTGCAGCAGCGTCAGTATAAGCCATAGTTTCATCTCCTATACCTGAAGTAACAGAAGGAAACTCAAGATAATATTCATTTATAAAATCACCCGCACCTACAGTATTACCTGTAGTCATTGAACCAAAACTTGTACCTGAACCATCTCTGATACTTGTGTAATCCGCAGCATTAATCGCAACTATACCAGATTCGTTTTGCTGATAAACCTGTGCATGTGATACAGCATAAATCCCAAAAACAATCACCAACATTATCGATAATCGGAGTTGTTTCAAAAAATGCAGTTTTTTATTCATAAGTCTAAATTTGTTTTCATTAGCCAAATGAAACTCACCAAAACAATCATCTCCCATTTGAGAAAAACATCCAATATTTCGTTTCATTCTGTTATATTTTATCTGTTAATAAGTAGTTTCCTTACCTGCGTTCCATTAGCCGTTTGAAGCTTAAGAATATATAAGCCTGATTTTAAATCGGTATGGCTACTAAAATCCCATATAGTTTGATGGCATCCTGCAGGTTGAAAACCCTTAGTCAGTTCATTAATTTTCTGGCCGGTTGAATTAAATATGCTAAGATTTACATCTCCTGCTTCTAGTGTGGTATAAGAGATATTCACATCGGAATGAGCAGGATTAGGACATACTATAAATTCAAGATCTGAGGCTATAATATCCACTAACGCTGTTTCCTGATCAGCAGTTTCGTCTGGTCCAAGACCTGCTGGAGCATAAGTAGCATCGGGTGATAAAATAATTTTATCAATAATTAAATTAGGCTCCCTTAAATACACTTCTAAACTTTGATATCCGGTGGTGGTTACATTTAAAGTTTTATCTGCAACATGCATCCAGGTAAACTCTTCGTAAACATTGGTACTATTGTATAAGTCGATCTTCTCAATCATAACACTACCATCAATTCCCAAGTGATAGGAATCACTACTTGGATTAAATGCATAAACCAATGCCCAAATAGAATAAGTACCTGTAGCTGGAAAATCAACATTATATTTAAGCACCGGCGCCGTAGATTGTGCCGTACTTGCTGCACCATAAGAAGTTCCTGTTGGAGCTATCACAACCTGACCGGAAGAAGTTCCATCCATTTGAGCTTTTCTCCAGTTTGTTCCGTTTGTTCCTGTTTTTAAATCAGTATAATTTTCAGCCTCTATTACAATCAGGTTATCAGATTGAGAAAAAGAAGTTTCCTGTACAAAAGAACTCTCGGAACACTCTGTGATATTTATGTTTTCTGAATAAAGAGCCAGATCATCGAACATGGCTCCTCCTGATTCTGAGTTTGTTTGAATTCTTATACTATGCTCACCTTCCTCTAAATCTAAACTCATTTCAACTATATCCCAATTTGCATTTGTTGCTATTTGTAAATCAGAAATTTGCAATACATCATCAACATACACATTTAATGATTCTCCCTCTGTTGAATTTGTATAGGTTAAAGCAAAAAGATAGCTGCCTGCAGCCAACACATTAAATTGCTGATTTACAAAAGCATTAGCGACTCCATCTGTGTTTAATACCAGATTATATAAGTTTTCCTCATCTAAAATTAATTGAACATTTGCATTAGTTTCGCAAAAATCAATACATGGAATTTGTTGCGTACATGGATTTAATCCGGTTTCACCACCGGTACAAACCCCACATTCATCAATCGTTGCTGTTCCATCAATCGTTCCAAAACAGTCCGTTACAACTCCGGTAAACTCGTAATCCTTGGCTTGCATGGCAAAACTTACCAGATTCCCTTCCATTGTAGTATTATCTGTGCTTTCTGTCCAATATTTTAATACCTCATTATCTGTTAACCTGGCTTTCAATGTTACAGTTGCTCCTTCAGGGTAATCTCCTGAAAGTGTGACCAAACCAGCTTCTGGCTTATTAAGAGAAACGGATACGTTGTATAATGGAGTTAAAGCAGCAGCTAATGAAGCTAATTCTTCATTCGTTTGATTATCATATATTTCTTCTCGAATAAATCTCGCCATCGCTAGTGCCCCCATCTCCTGGTAGTGAGTCCACGTATCAGAATAGCCATCAGGATAATTAGAATACTCCCCTGCTTCCAGTCCCATATGAATAAAATAGGAAGCATATTCAGTACCTATTTCCTGGTAAAAATCATATGATTTAGTGTTAAGATCAATAAAAGGAACCGAAAGCTCTTCTGAAACAGCAAGCATAGCTCCACGATAGTCGCTTCCGGATTCTGTAAAAACATTACGTGTTCCAGTGTTCATACTCATTGGACTCACGAGTACAGGAATAGCACCAATCTCCCTACTGGTATTTACATAGATTCTCAAATAGGTTTTAAAATCTTCCGGTGATGTATACCTGCTTGCATTACTGGCATCGCGATCATTGTGCCCAAATTGTATAAAAACATAATCTCCGGCTACAAGCTCATTTAAAACACCACTTGTACCATCCCATCTTTCTTCTTCATAAAAACTTCGTGAGCTTCGTCCTCCAACAGCACGGTTGTGCGTACTAATTTTAGAGTCATCGAAAAAGTGCTGTAATACTTGTCCCCATCCTGCAAAAGGGTAGGCACTTAATCCATAATTTGACACTGTAGAATCTCCAATAATAAAAATCCGTATAATGCTCTCCTCCGTAACTTCAACAGTAATGGATGACATGGCAACATTACTTTGCTCATCTTTTACAAGCACCTGATATTCTCCTGAATTTTGAGCAACAATGCGACCTGATTCCGCTCCCTGAATCAATTCTCCTTCAAAATACCATTGATAACTCTCCCCATCCGGAGCAATTAATTCATGCTTAGAATTATCCACTCTGATTTCAGTATTATCAATAGCATATAAATTGATTACATTCAGAATCAGAAAACTTATAAATGCTAATATTCTTATTGTAGAATTCATATTTGATATTTTTCTTGCAAGCACTAGTTATTTTATTCCGTTAGCAGAAGGAGATCCAGATTTTTAATTTTTACACACTGCATATCTTCTCTAATTGAAACTGTAAAATCAGGAAGCCGTCCTCATGGAACAGCTCCCAATTTTTTACAATTATATTTTGCACTATAGCTTAGTAAAACTCATGTTCTTAACAGTACCGTCCATTTCAATTTTTAACACATACATCCCTGCACTAAGAGCGCTGACATCAATACTTAAGTCCATATCTTCTGCTTTTTTATTGGCAACTAAAACGCCTTGTATATTGTAAATACTAATAACAGCATTGGAAATATTAGTAATTGTAATCTTATCTGTTACTGGATTAGGATATAGAAGAACATTCTCAAAAACATCACTTTCAAGAGCTGTTGAAATATCAACAGTTATATTAATCGTATATGTATTTGTTGTTGCTCCATCCTCTGAAGTTACATCTACTTCCACAGTAGCACTCCCTGTAGAAACATCAACTATTCCATCACCTGAAATTCCTGCATCTGGATTGTTTGCAACTGCACCAACCGTTACTGTTTCAGTTCCAGACGGAAGTACTACATCATAACTTAATATGGCTGGATCAAAATCAACGATAGTAATATCATCAATGGTTAAATCGCTAAGGTCTGCACTTAAATAAAGTTCCGGATCAAAACCAGCCTCTGCTGTGATAAAAAGTTTATCTATTTTTACATTCATTCCTCTTTGAGAAAGCGTAAATACCTGCTCTCCTGTTGATGAAACAGCTAGGGTATACCTTCCATCATATGCAGTTCCATCATTAATACTCCAATGCCATGAACCATAAGTAGCCCATTCTTCCCACCTGGTATAGTCTGTTCCTGGAACCTTAACCCAAAATGATTTTTCGCTACCCGAAGGGCAATTAGTAAGTGCATAAACAGTGTAGTCTCCTGTTGCATTAAAGTTTACGGTATAGTGTGCTTCAGGACCATCACCTATAGCATATGCTGCCCCATCGTATTTTCCGGCTGCAGGCATTAACAAAAATTCATCGCTAATAACACCTTCTTCTTTTACCTGGGTAGTCATAAACTCATGGTTAATTCCCGGAGTAATACTATCGTAATAAGCTGTGTTTATAACTAATAAGCCGGAATCGTCTTGCTGATAAACCAAGTTATCTCCATATATTGCAGCAACAGTAACTATTACCGTATAAGTGTGAGTCGACACACCATCTTCAGCAGTAACAAGTACATCCAACGAACCGGACCCTGTTACTGTTAAATCAATTGCTCCTGTTCCTGTTACTTCAGCAGCTTCGTCATTAGCTGCTGCAGCAATTGTTGCCGAAGTTGATCCTCCCGGCACCATTATTTCATAGGTCAATGTAGTGGCATCAAAACCTGTTACAGTTGTCCCATCAACTGTTAAATCACTAAGTGTGGCATCTGAACTTGCAGAAGTAACCGTAAAATTAACCGTATAAGTTTGCGTAGCGGAACCATCTTCGGAAGTGATATCTATAGTTGCAGTAGCAGTGCTTTCGCTAATTGTAATAGTACCATCATTCGTAATTGCAAGAGCTGCAGCATCGTTTACGGAGATAGCGCCAACTGTAACTTCAGTAGTTCCTACTGGTAGTGCCACATCATAAGTCAATGTAGCAGCATCAAAACCTGTTACTGTAGTACCATCAACGGTTAAATCATACAGATCTGTATTACTTACATAGGCTGCTCCATCAAATGTTTCTCCATCTTTTACCAAGACTAATTTATCGAATAAAGGTCCGCCCTGCCCTCTCATATATATTTCAAAAGTGTGTTCTCCTGTTGTTGAAATCGTAACACGATCACTTCTTTCACTTTGCGCCCATGTCCATTCTCCCTGAGGTGCATTAGGAGTCCATGTTTCCCATCGGCCTAACGTTGAAGAATTATCTGAACCAAACCAAAAACTATCGGCATCTCCATTGGCCATATACATATGTGTATAGACTTCATATGTGCCCGTTTCTGTAAAATTTACGGTGTAAGTAGCTAAAACAGCGTCGGTATAAGCTACAGCTGCATCTCCAATTCCGGAAGTAACAGTAGGAAACTGAAGATATAAATCATTAATAAAATCACCTGCCCCAACTGTATTATCAGTAGTTATTGAACCACTACTTGTTCCTGAACCATCCCTTAATGAGGTATAATCGAATGCATTAATGGCTACAATGCCTGATTCATTTTGGGTAAAAACAGTTTGTGCTTTTAATGTTGCACTAATTCCAAAAACTATTACAAAAGCAAATAACAATTGCAATAATTTAGTTTGTTGTAGTTTGTTTTTCATATTCATTAATTAAAGTTGTAAGGATTAATTTTTTAATACTGATAGATATTTAGTCACAAAGCTTATTGCCATTTTTGTAGTCAATTTTCATTGACAAATTCCTTCTTTCCCCCTTTAAAACATTATTCTTATCCTACCTATTTCTGTAAAAAAGTGCTGAAGTTTAGGTTTCAAAGCCAGGCAAACAATTGAGTAGCCACACTGGCAAAACACCTCATTAGGAGTGTTGAATACCACAGATTTAAAACATTTTTTACATTGCACTAAATTAGACTTGAGGCGTATCTTGAACCTGTAATAAAATATCTCCAGACCGGGGTAAACTGGTTTTAAAGGCAGTAATTTTATCCACATTCACAATAATTGTAGGATTTTCTTAAATGATGTTAATCTGTTGATTTCAACTAACACCAAATTGTTAAGTTGGGTGAACTGAATTTCATGCAAACATTAGCCCCGATATATGTTTTAGGACTTCGTTAAAACATAAAAAACGCAATAAAACATGGCTTTACTGAAACAAGCAATAGCTTCGTTCCTGTGAGTTGAAGAGAAGAAACAAAGAATTGTAGTTTTTTGTGTGGGAAAGATTTCCTAGTGGATATTCCTGATTAATATTTTTAACCCGCATCATGTATTAAAACTTCGTTTTGAGCGTTAAAATTGCAATAAAACAAGGCTTTACAGAAACGAAACATAGCACCGTTCTGGTGAGTTGAGGTAAAGTAACGAAGTGTCTTGTTTTGAAGTAATTTTGATGCGTAATAGAAGATTTCCTAATGCATATTGCGGGTATAAACAAAAAAGCGAGCCGTTTAAATAAACAACTCGCTCTTCTATTCAACTATATTTTAATAGGATCTACTTATATTTTTTTTGGTAAGAAGTAGGAGTTTCTCCAAAGAAGTTTTTAAAGCTTTTACTAAAATAATCCGGATCGCTATAACCAATATTATAACTTACTTCTGCAATTGTTGCATCAGGATCTCGTAATAACTCAGCCGCTTTTTTCATCTTTACAATCCGAACAAACTCTTTAGGTGCATACCCTGACACAGACTTCATTTTCTTAAAAAACACCGATCGGCTAAATCCTAGTTCAGCAATCATACTATCTATAGTATATCCAGAGCTTTTCATATTCGCTTCAATTGTTTCAATAACCTGCGTAAGAAAATTTTGATCTTTATTAGAAACAGATAGTTTTTCTGGTTTAAAACCAGGTTCTTTACCAAATTTCTCCTTTAATTGCTTTCGCTGATTAATAATATTTACAATTCTCTTTTTCAGATATTCCAGATGAAATGGCTTTGTAATATAGTCATCAGCTCCGGAATCAATACCTTCCAGCTTACTATCCATTGAAGAGGTAGCCGTAAGAAGAATGACAGGAATATGCGAGGTCTCAAAATTATTCTTTAGATGTTTGGTTAATTCTATTCCATCTAACAATGGCATTTTTAAATCGGTTATAATTAAATCCGGATTTACATCTTCTGCCATTTTCACGCCTTCCTCACCATTAACCGCAATAAATACGGTATAATGTTTTTTGAGCTTGTTATATAAATACTCTCTTAACTCCTGATTGTCATCGATAATGAGCAATTTAAACTTAACAGCACGTGAAGATTTAATTTGATGCGTTGCAGGTATTTCTTCTTCATCAACATCTTCTATTGCTGAGTAAAAAGGTTTTCGTTGTTGCACCATTATCTGCTCCTCTGATAACTCTTTCTCTAATTCTTCATACGCATCTTCTCCAATCGGTATTTCAACACTAAATGTACTTCCTTCGTTTAACTTGGTATTCAAACTTATGGTACCTTTGTGCAGTTCAACCATTTCCTTAACCAGAGACAATCCAATTCCGGAACTCTTAAAATTGGAATACTGATTATTTTCGATGAATACAAAACGATTGAATATTTTATCTATATTTTCTTGATTAATACCCTCTCCCTGATCCTGAACCTGAATCAATAACTTATTTTTTAGTTCTGAAATTTCGATATTAAAAACAACCTTTTTATTGGAAGGTGTATGCTTAAATGCATTTGAAAGCAGATTATTGATGATTTTATCAGTGAAGCGTACATCTAACCATCCTTCAAAATAATCAATATTAGTATTGAAAGTAAACTTTAGCTTTTTCTTTTCGGCGTAAGGTAAAAACGTCAGGTATATATCGTTTAAATACGAAATGAGCTCTACTTTTCTAACATGAATGTCCATCTGCCCTTTTTGTAGCCTCCTGAAATCAATTAATTGTTCAATTAAATCATTCAGGTTCCGAGCATTTCTTTTAATTAAATTAATACCATTTCTAACATCCTTAGTAAACGTAGTAGCTTTAGAGATATCATCCACGGAATTATTAATTAAGGTTAGTGGCGTTTTAAACTCATGAGAAATACTGGTAAAAAACTTAAACTTCTCTTCTGATAATTTGTTTTCATATACTATCTCATGCCTCAACCTAATCTCTCTTAATATTAAATAAAATATGACAGATAATATAATTAGATAAGCTATGTATGCCCAAATAGTTTTCCAAAGAGGTGGTTTAATAATGATAGATAACTCTCTAACTTCATTCATCCAGATACCATTACTATCGGTAGCTTTGAGCTTAAAAATATACTGCCCCGGTGGTATTCCTTTATAATTTGCATCAGAGCGACCTATTGTCTTATTCCATTTCTTTTCAAAGTTTTCAAGGATATATGAATACTGAATTTTATCCGGCGACTTAAAATCCATTACCGCAAAGTTGATGGTAATAAAATTCTGATCGTGTTCTAGTACTAGTTTATCTGTTTTATCAATCGAAACTTGTAAAGGACTATCTTCTTCTCCAGGTAATACATTTTCATCAAACAACTTTAATCCTGTAAATACAATTGGATATGGTTTTTGATTATTTGTGATAGAATCCGGGTTAAAACGAATTAAACCATTTTGCATACCTAATAAAAACTCACGGTTTCTGGATTTATATTTACATCCTTCTGTAAAAACACCATGCCCAAAACCATCATCATTATCAACGATTTCGCAGGTATAATTATTAGCAGAAAACTTCCCCAATCCATTATCAGTACCTAACCATAAGTTCATATGACTATCTTCCAGAATACTGAAAACAATATCGCTTGGCAAACCATCTTTTCTCGAATAATGCTTAAATTGAACAGTATCTGAATCTATGTTTATTTTATTAAGACCTCCTCCATAAGTAGCCACCCAAATTGCACCTGCCAAATCCTGGTGAATATCAAAAATATCGTTATTTGATAAGGAATTAACCTCTTCTAAATCCTTATAAAACTGACGAAATGGTTTATTTTCAGAAATTAAGTATTTTGAATCCAGATAGTTTAAACCATTTACTGTTCCAATCCACAGGTTATTATTCCTGTCTTTATAAATTTTTCTGATTCTATTGTCACTTAAACTGGTTGAATCCGAAACATCAGACATGTACTTGGCAAAGGAAATTTTGGAGTCCGGATTTTTAATGAGATTTAAACCTCCATGATACGTCCCCACCCAAATTTGCCTGTACTGGTCTTGTAAAAGCGAATAAACATCATTACTGGAAATACTATTAGGATCTCCTTCGATATGTTGATAATTGACTATTTCAAAAGACTTGCTTTTATACTTTTCAAAGTCAAGAATATCTTTTATAAGATACAAGCCATTCCCCTTGGTTCCTATCCATAAATTATTGCCATCTGTTAAAAGCGCATAAACATTCCTTCGTATGTAATCATCTTTATTCGCTAAATCTTCAGGAATTTTAAAAAGGACATTATTGTTCCTATCGCAACAGTAAATACTTCCGAACTTAGTACCAACCCAAATTCTGTTTTTATCGTCTTCGGTAATACACCTGACTTCATTCTGAGATTTATAGGACGCATTTTTATCCAATGTTTTGTATTGAAACTTACTTTCTGACAGGTTTAACTTATTTAATCCTCCTTTAAATGTACCAACCCAGATATTATCTGATTTATCTTCAAAAAGAGTCAGGATAAAGTTAGAAGACAAACCAAAAGCATTTTCCTTATGATAGGAAAAATGCTCAAAGGATTCCGTTTCCCTTTGAAACTTAAACAAACCGCCTCCATATATTCCAATCCACACATTTCCTTTTGTATCTTCTAAAAATTTTGGTTTATCTGAATCTCCAAGAGATTCACGTAAGTGGCTATTTAATCCAAAATGCTTTAACTCCTTCTTATTCGGATTCAGCATGGAGATTCCTCTTAAAGGCGTACGAATCCAGAATGTGCCTGTGCGATCGCAAAATATTTTATAAAAACTACTGACTTTGGGACTTATGTAGTTGGTTACTTTTAAATTCTGGTTGACATGAAACAAACCTTTATCTTCTGTTGAAATAAGAAAATCACCATTTTTACCCGGCTTAATATCTCTTACCTTCAGGGTAGAATCGGGCAAAAAATTACATTGGGCAAAATATCCATTATTATACTCGTATACCCCATCTGCAACTGTACCAAAAATGAGTTTTCCCTGTTCCGTTTCAATGCAATTGACAAAATAATGGCTGGTATCAATCACATGAATATTAGATGTATTTTCTCTGGATAAATCTACACTATCATTCTCTAACATCATTAAGCCCTTGCGCGTACCCAGCCAAATTCTATCTTTGGTATCTTTAAATAAAAATGTTTCTTTGTTTGAGGGCATCGAAATTCCCTCATCCAAAAAATCAAATTGAAATTCATCTGATCCTTTCTTCTGTTTCACACGAATAATACCTCCGTCTTCTGAGGCTATCCAGAATACCGAAGGCGAACTACTTTCTATTTGAACCCTGTTTCTTCCCTGAAACTTTTCGTGCGGAAATAGTTGAGTTATATTAATAAATTTTTCAGTTTGCTGATCAAACCGCAATACCTGAAAGTTATAAGTTAATATCCAGATATAATTCAGGCTATCTTCAAATAAATAGTAAATGCGATTGCTCGATAAGCTATACTTATTTCCTGGCTCATAGGTATAACTTTTTATTTCTTTACCATCATACCTGTTTAGTCCGTTTAAAGTACCGAACCATAAAAAGCCATTTTGAGTTTGAATAATATTGCTGATAGAATTATTTGACAGCCCATCTTCAATGGTGACATGTTCAAATCGCTTTTGCGAATACAAGTCCAGAAATAAAAATAACAGAGTAAAAATGCAGATATATTTCAAAACTTGAATTTTATGTTGCCACATTTGATTTTTCACCATCTTTTTAATCACATTTAATAGTAAACCAGCCAATAAAGGATATCAATAATATTATAAAAATAACCAATTATGATATGGTAGAAGTAACAATTCAATTAAAAAATCAAAGTAAGTGGAATTAGTTTAAATCCACACTAAAAGTAAAACAGTTTTTAGGAAAGTAATATTTGATTAATGAATGATTAATTTCATCAGTTTCACTACTCAAAAACCAGCGTTTCTGTATCAATTCTTTCAAAATTTATTACATTTTCGTGAATAAATTCTTCTTCTGTAACATAGTCTGCATTTACATTTTTAAATGTAATATTCTTTGCACACAGTTCTTTAGGGGCTATTATTTTGGAGATGTATTTTACATTAGTTGCCTGAATATTCTCGATGAAAATATTACTAATAGGCGTTAACCTTATTTCATATGACGGTACCAGGTGAAGCCACTGATATAAGACATCTGTTTTAATACCCAATATTCCTTTATCAACCTTTCCACAATTTACATTACTCATGAAAATATTATTGACAAATCCTCCACGACGTTCATTTGTCTTTACATATAACAAATGGTTAAGTCTGGCATTTTCTGAGACCTCACAACTATCTACAAACACATTCTGTATTCCTCCTGACAATTCACTCCCAATAGCCAATAGCTGATGCGCATTTTTAACCTGGCAATTTCGTACCACTACATTCTTTGTGGGTATATTAAAATGCCATGCCTCTTGATTTCTTCCAGATTTTAGAGCTATAGCATCGCCACCCTGGTCAAAAACACATTTTTCTATTAATATATTCTGAACCATCTCCGGGTTAACCCCATCGTTATTACGACCATTAGCCCATATTTTAACATCTCTAATAACTACATCTGTTGACATATATGGGTGAATTACCCAAAAAGGACTGTTTTTAATTGTAATTCCCTCAACCAAAACCGTTTTACATCTATTAAACTGAATAAATTGAGGTCTCAGGTTAGTTGTATCATTTACCATAACCCGGCCATCTGCAGGCAAGCGTTCCGTAGCCATGGCGTATAGTTTTTTTAGACCCTGCAAATGAGATGGAGGTCTGTTAAACCACTTGCTCCATACTTCCATTTTAGCCCTTAACTGTCCTTTTCCGGTGATAGCAACATTATTACATTCAAATGCATAAATCAATGGCGAATAGTTATAACACTCTAAACCTTCCCATGAGGTATAAACAGGTGGTAGATAATCTTCAGGAGATTCTGAAAAAATTAATACCGCCCCTTCTTCCAGATGCAGATTCACATTGCTCTTTAAATGAATTTTACCCGTAAGCCATGCTCCTTTGGGTATAACAACAGTAGCTCCTCCTAATTCAGATGCTTCTGTAATTGCTTCTTCTATTGCAATTGTCGTTTTTTGTTTATTCCCCTGTTCAGCCCCAAATTTGACAATACTTAGCTTTTCACAAGCGCTAAAATCAAGGGTTTTAATATGCGGCATATCAAAAGGAGCATGCACCACAATATCTTTGATCTTTATCGATTTATTTTTTTGCTTACATGTTGAAAGTGTCAAGGAAGCTAACATCAATAGGATAAAATATATGTGTTTCATTACTATGAATTTAAAGCAGAGGTTAACAAAAAGTGCTTTTCTATTTAGAGCTTTGCTAAATGATCATTTTAAAACATGAAGCAACTTTAGGTTCACTACCCAGATTGCTTCATATTATAGAAATAGTTTTACCTTTATCTTAGATTTTATTTAGCTTATTCTATTATCAATTTTTTAGAATCTAATCCAGAACTGCATTCTACTTTTATTAAATAAATTCCCTTTTTGATATCACTTACATCAAGTTTAACCTCGCCTGCAGAAAAAGCACTGTTATAAACAATATTACCCGCTAAGTCATAGATCTTCACACTATTAATAATATCATAATTGTTAGATACTGAAACATAACATAACTGAGATGTTGGGTTAGGGTAAATTCTGATATAGTCCTCTGTAAATTGATACAACTCATCTTCAATACCTGTTGCAAATGCTTCACAATCCATAGGTACAGCACTGCTGGTTTGCGAAATAATTTCTAAAAAGTCAATATTTCCAAGTCCACCGGAAGTAGTAGCTACCAATGAAATTTCATAATTGCCTGCAGCTAAAGATACTTCTGCAGATTCCGACATCCATGTTGTCCAATCACCTGTACTCACAAAACTCAATGTTTCTCCTTCCTGAATATCGTTGATAAACAAATTACCAGGTCTGTCTGTAGAGGTAGCATATTGCCATAAAAGCGTATAGCTTCCGCTTTCTGGAATGGTAACTGTCCAGTTTAATCCTTCGCCTAATGCATTATCTGTATTTGCATAGCCAGTTCCTGTAAAACCTCCATTTGAGCTTTCAATCCATCCCAACGAGTGAAAACCACAAAAGCCTGTTTCTTCCTCCTGAATAAAAGTAAGCAAGCCTACATTAATCGTATGGATCTCGGTTTCTGTAGCATTAGCCATATCATCTGTTGCAATGGCCTTAACCTCGTATGTACCATATCCCGGATTATCAATACTAATAGAATAAGGTTCTTCTGTAAGCGTAGCAACTACTTCATCATTAATATAAAAAGCAACATTAGCTATTGTCCCGTCAGAATCATAAGCTTCTACACTAAGTAATAATGATTCTGATAATTCATAAATAGATCCATCTTCCGGAGAATTAAAAGTAACATTAGGAAATCCATCGTCTACAGTAATAACTGCAGGTTCAGACACAATTAAATTACTGTTAGAATCATATCCGGATGCTGTAATACTATGGACTCCACTGGTTAAACCTTCTAACTTGGCAATATAAGGTGCCTCTGTCAGCGTTGCTAAAAGCTCATCGCCATCTTTTATTAAAATATCACCTTCTACACCAACCACCTGTGTATTTATATAAACTGAACGCCCTAATTCCGACATATAATTTACAACGGGATCTACAATTTGTATAAATGGATCTACAACAGGATCAACCATTGTGATAGATGGTATTGGCTGTGCTGGCATATCTGCTCCCAAATAAAAACTGGTATGCGGAGGTTGATTATAGGCAACATTTTGCCATGTTAATGCCAATCGGTATTGAGGATCGTGCAGAAGCGTATACAAACCATATTCTGTTGTTTCAGTTGTTGTATAGATTCTCAAATATTTGTTATCTGTAGTTCGCCAAATTACCTCTTCTCTCCAATCTCCTAATATATCACCACTAATTGAAGGCACTGCTTTTGTGCTATTATTGGATGAACAATAATCATCCGTTTGAAGCAATGCATATTTATCGCTCGCAGACCATTTCGCAATTGTAGTACCACTTAGTATTTCGCGTGTAAGATCGCCATCCCACCAACATCCAAAATTAATGGAAGGCCATTCACTTGTTTCATTAATATTCGTTCCTTCGTCATTATAAAATCCTAAGGAATATCGTGCATCTGATTCATATGATTTTCCATAAGCCCAGAATTCGCAACCCGGATTATCAGCGGTTACATCATCTGCCATTCCTCTACCAATATCAGCTGTTTCTGCTACTGTATGTGACCAGATAATTTCTCCGGTTTCGGCCTTGGCAAACCAAACGGCATCAACATCTCCTCCTGTAACTTTATTTGTTGTAGATGCAGATTCACTTGGCATAAAATACTCTAATCCTTCTCGATCAGAATCAAAATCCCCTAAGTGCGTTGCATCTCCATGATTGTTTCCTGTTGTCCAAAGTCCCTGTCCATCATGATCTACCGCCATCGCTCCATAAACTATCTCATCGAACCCGTCTCCATCAACATCTCCAACAGAAAGACTATGCGCACCTTGGCCAGCATATAGACTATAAGCATTTCCATCTTTTCCGATTAGGTTATCATCAGTATTAAATAACCACCTTTGCGTTAATGTTCCATCAGCGAAATCCCAGGCTGCTAATGTAGATTTAGCGTAATATCCCCGACACATTACTAAGCTCGGATTTTGTCCGTCGAGATAGGCTACACATGCTAAAAACCTGTCACATCTGTTTCCATAACTATCTCCCCATTCTGATATAGTACCTCGTCCGGGAACATAATCAACTGTTGTTATCTCAGCTCCTGTTTCTCCACTAAATACAGTCAAATACTCCGGTCCTTCAAGGATATATCCATTTGTATTTCTATAATCAGCTGCATCATCATCACCAGCAGCTGGCCCAACACTTAAATAGTTTCCACTGGCATCCTGGGTACCGGGAGCTGTTTTACAAGCCAATTCTGCTTTTCCATCTCCATCTAAATCATACACCATAAATTGCGTATAATGAGAACCTGCTCTAATATTAATCCCAAGATTAATACTCCACAAAAGAGCTCCGTTTAGCTCATATGCCTGCAAATAAACAGGATCTGTAAAACCTGACTGCGAGTTATCCTTATGGGAATTTTCCATCTTAACCACGATTTCCATTTCTCCATCTCCATCCAAGTCAGCGATAGAACAATCTTCCGACACATAACTTTCATCTGGAGCCTGTAATGGAATTTCTTTATATTGATTTTCCCAAACCACTGCAGCTTCCGATTTACCTAGCACACCGGAATTATCAACTATTTCCAGATAGTAGTAACTATCTGCAGTCCCGTTTTCATCTACATAATTAGAAACATCGGCTATAGGTGTACTATTTACTTTTATGCCATCTCTATAAATATTAAAAGCAATATCTGATGCATCTGTAGCAAACTTTCTCCAACTGATAAAAACATTGCTATCTTCTGTTTGAACAGCAACAAGTCCTCTATCTAAAGACTCCATCAATCGCTGTGAAAAAACTGATAAGCCCGACATTAAAAAGACAAACAAAACAAGTAATCGAAAAAATTGCTTTTTTGTCTTAAAATTAAGGCGTTTATATTCTATTTTGTACATTCTTTTTCTGTTAACAACTAATTTTAAAATCACAAACTCCCAAATGCAATCACTTTGAAGTTTATTAAACTAAATGGGTATGGTAAATATTCCAATAAACTAAAACACTATTTTATACTTACCTAAACAAATAAAGCAGGTTTACAACCTGCCTTAATTGTTAATCAATTGCTATTTATTTAACCGCTACTTTCTTCACTAAAGAATTGCCATCAATGGTGATTTTTACCAAATAAATTCCTTTAGTTATTTCACCTGAAACATTCCAATCTATTTTCTTTAATCCGGCACTTTGTTCTTCATCAACCAATACTTCAACCAAACGACCTACCACATCATAAACACTAATATTTACATCTCCCTGAGCTAACATATCATATGTAATAGTAGCATTATCGAATACTGGATTAGGAAAAATTTCAACTGTTTCAACTACCTCATTGATAGCAATGGCTGTTGCACCTTCAATTTCAGTTTCATCATTAGCTAAATCTTCACTTTCTGGAAATTCAATTGGATAGTACGAATCATCAAGAGAAAGAACTATTTTATCCAATCTAAAATTTGGCTCTCTTAGTAATACAGTAACTTCATGATATCCAGGAGTAGTAACAGTAAAAGTAGCTTTTGTTCCACTAGCTGTATTGAAATTCCATCCCCATTCATTCCAATTATCAGCAATTACACCATAAGGATTCATTTTGTCATATGCCAACGTATCTGTACCATTAATTTCTCTTGCCCCTAAATGATAAGAATCACTATCCCAATCAGCATACGAACAACGAGCATACCAATGATAAACTCCTGTATTTTGAAATAAAATTCTATAGGTAACTGATGGCCCTATTGAAATAGCCTCTGCAGGATCACCAATACCTCCACCTGCATTAGCAGGAGCCTGCATATATCCTTGACCTGAGAAATCTGCATATTGAGTTGATACCGCATCTGATTTAAAAGACCATGACAACCCTGTGTAATCGGCACCACCAGAAGTACTACCTGAACCTTCTTTTAAACTATAATAATGTTCTGCTTCCATAATTATAGTTCCATCTTCTGGTTCAACAAAAACATAATCCTGAGCTTGTACATTTGCTAAACAAGCAACTCCTCCTAAAACAGCCAAAGCTATTTTCTTGCGTAAATTTGTCTTCATAAGTAAAAGTTTTAATTCAAAATTGATTTTAAATCTTAGAAATTGTTACTTCATTTTTCAATTGAAATAACACTAACGAAATTACTTATGAGAGGAGGCTGTAAACAGGAAATATGTCCCGATCATACCGGACATTCTGCTATATTAAAGGTAAATTTGTCTTAAATTTTGAGACAATTCATACACATACTTATTAATTCTTAATTTTTATTAATTATCTGCATAAAACAGTATCATTTCAAGACTCTAATTATGCCTGAAATTACCCGTAAACTGACAACCGAATTGTAATCAATTATAAAACTTGAAGAGCTACTACAATAACTACTCTCCATCTATCTTCGGCAGCCAATCTCCAAAGATATTTTCTAAAGTATATGCTTCTCTTTCTTTCTTTGTCAGCTGTTTTGACCATTTTACCCTTTGATTGGGAACTGCGCCTTTTCCTTTATTATTATATTCTGCGTAAAAAGCCGTTTGCTCAGCATCTTTTTTATTCCAGTTATGCCAGCCTTCTTGCTTTATTACCTTCCCTAACTTGCACTCGATAAACACTGTTTTTGCAAAAGGTCGCCATGGACGCCCAAGATATACAGAACCTTCCGGGGCACTCCCTGTAATATTGCAATTGATAAATACAAAACCATAAGGCGTTTCTTTTAAAGTGGCAGCAGCTGTAACATACCCATTTGACTTGCAAAATATTTCACAGTCCTCAAATACTGTAGTAGATTTTCCAAAGATAAAATCAACCGTTCCTTCTATATAACAGTTCTTAAAATATTGTCTAACATTTGAACCGTGAGGATATAATGTGTCCTGGAAACCTAGAAATCTACAGTTCTCAAATATAATTTTATCTCCATCAATACGAACTGCAACGGCTTGTCCTACCGGACCTGATGAATTTTCGAAAGTGATGTTTTTTGCGGTAAGTTCATTTCCGAAAACAAAAAAACCAGATGAACCTGTTGTGCCCATCTCTTCTCCAAATGTATTTTTCTTTGATGCAAAATCGTCGTTGGTTACAATTGTTTTGTGCGCATCTTCCCCTATTAAGCTTACCTTATTTTTAGATGCAGGCAATATTAACTTTTCTTTATAGACTCCATTCTTAATAAAAATTGTGGTTGTTTGTTTCCTGAAATCTGGAACTGCATTGATAGCTTCCTGTACCGTTTTAAAATCACCTGAATCGTTTTTTGACACAACAAAATCGTAATCTGTTGAATAGCATTTATGTCCGCTAACAAACAAGATTATACTTAATAAAATATATTTCATGAGTTTATCTTTTTTCATTTAAAATCATCGTTGACAACATCAATTCCGATTGACTTTTTAGTAACATATTTAAACTGACTAAAAGCCAAAATTACAAACACAAACATGAAACATCAACTTTGTCAAAGTTATTTTTCAGCGTATTGGCTTACCCATGATCGTCTTCTTTTTTTATAGTAAACGACTAATGTTAAAATCTTAATTAAATGGGTGTATCTTGGTAAACATTTTATTTAATAAATCTGGAAACAAATCCATCCTTGTAAGCTCTGCCTATGGGAATAACTTCATCATTAATCAGGTAAAGTTGATTACCTACCAGCTTTTTAATTTTAGCTATACTTACCAAATAGGATTTATGAATCCGTGTAAAACTTTTTGAAGGTAATTTTTGCTCCCAATAGGACAGGGTTTCGGATGATATATGCTTGTTGGCAGCCAGATGTATCTCCGTATAATCCATATCTGATTTAATAAATAAGATATCATCTGCCAGAACGTTTATATATTCGTATCCGGCTTTAATAAAGAAGGATAATTTTTCTTCCTGCTTCTTTTCGGAATGATCTGTATCCTTTACTTTGGCGATAGCCTGTAAAAACCTTTCAAAGGAAAAGGGTTTTAAGAGATAATCTACTACATTTAAATCGTAGCCTTCCAATGCATATTCCGAAAATGCCGTAGTTAATATTAGAGCAGGAGGTTTTGCTAAAGTTTTAACAAAGTCAATACCCGATAGCTTAGGTAAATGAATATCCAGAAAGATTAAATCTACTTCTTCTTCTCTTAAAAAGGACATCGCTTGAATTGCATCGGTAAATGTACCTACTAAATTAAGCGTACCCACATCTTTTATATATTTAATCAGAATACGTTGTGCCGGTATTTGATCTTCTACAATAATGCACTTCATGAAATATGATGTTACTTAGTTCATTAATAAAATATACGAAATCAATCGATCGGATTAAGCTGCATCTGCAATTTTACACGATATTCTGTTTCTTCTGCTTCTATTTTTAATTTATGTGCATTGGGATATAAAAGCTGCAAACGTCTTTTTACATTTTCAAGACCAATTCCTTTGGATAAATTATCAGTATTACTTTGCGTAGAAAAGGTATTTGTACAAATAAATTCCAATAAACCGGTATCGTTAACCACTAAATCTATATGTATGGCTGCATTGGAAGATAAACTTGAAGTACAGTGTTTAAATGCGTTTTCTATAAATACTGGCAATATTAAAGGCGCTATTTTAAAACCCATATTCTTTATATCTGAAGAAAACATAACTTCTCCCCTTTCTTCCACTTGCAGTTTACTCAATTTTATAAAATCGTTTAAGTGATTTACTTCTTTGGATAAGGGTACATAATTATCCCGACATTCGTAAAGGATATAACGCAGCACTGTTGACAATTCAAGTATAATTTCCGGTGTTTTAGGAGATTGTTCCAATGCATATGCATACAAGTTATTAAGATTATTAAACAAGAAATGTGGATTGATTTGCGATTTCAAATACATCAGTTCACTTTCCTGCACCATATCCTTTAAATCATCAAGCTGCTTTTGCTTTACAAGCGCATCCCAACCAAATTTAAATCCCGTTATAATGGTTAAAATTGGCAAACAATTGGCTAAATTATAAAATACGCCCGGAAAATGCTTACCACGTGTCTCCGGAAAATATATCCTTTCTATTAGGCCTTCTTCTATATAAATAACAGCTGCAATAACCAGTAATACATAAATAATAAACAGCTTAAAGCGTTTTTTATAATAGAATTTAGGTAATAAATAATAGGATATAAAATAAGCGGCAATCATATAATTAATAAAATAAGCCACTTCATGTTCTACCACGCTATGTTCATGTTGATCAAAGGTGTAGAATACAAACACCAGTATCAATAACCCTAACTGTAGGATTAATTCCCGGATATAAATGTTTAATATTTTTGTTTTCATCATTACTTCAAAACTAATGCATCTTTATTTGATTTCTTTGTTTTTCTCGATAAACAACATTTTTATCCTGCCTATCAACCATTCTTTTCTTTTTATTGCACTTATATGCTTATTCAAAAGGACTTCTGTTTTAATTCTATGTCATTTATATTAACATACAGATATAAGCACCCTTACCCATCTTATAACACGCTTATTATAAGGCAATACAATTAATATTTACTTCATAATATTGAGCATTAATAGTATTTATACAAGCTATCAATGCTCAACCAGACTAAATCATAATGCACTATTTAAATCCATGTCGTTTACCTGCCTAATCGTGTCGTTAAGTAGATTCTTTTTTATTATTTATTTATTCCTCCCCAACTTTGATGCAGATTTTAATTGAAACATAAAGAAAATACATAATATGAAAAGATTGGTTATCATTTTACTTGGAGTTTTTGTAAGCCTGCATCTTATTACGGCACAAAACAACTCTATTGAAATAAAAGGGAGGGTTATTGACGATAATGATCAGCAAGCTATCGGCTATGCAACCATAGCTATTTTATCTGCAGCAACAAATGAAGTATTATCCGGAACTATATCAGATGATAATGGCTATTTTACAATGCAAACACCCAATTCAGATATATACTTTGAACTTAGTTTTATGGGTTATAAAAAAACAACCATAAAAGAGTTCAATTCCAAGTCAGGAGCTATTGATTTAGGCACGATACATCTTCAACAAGATGATCAGTTAATGGAAGAAATTATGGTTCAGG
This sequence comes from uncultured Saccharicrinis sp., assembly GCA_963677245.1. Taxonomy (GTDB): domain Bacteria; phylum Bacteroidota; class Bacteroidia; order Bacteroidales; family Marinilabiliaceae; genus Saccharicrinis. Next base: position 4,909,621 of record OY781921.1, on the reverse strand, counting down.
GGGAAAAATCGAGCGTTGAGTTTAAATTAGACAAAAGAGTATTTAATGTAGGCAAAGATATAAGCTCTACCGGGATGGGTGCATTAGAGGTTTTAAACAATGTACCTTCTGTGAATGTGGATTTAGAGGGTACTGTTAGTTTAAGAGGCAACACAGGTGTGCAAATGCTGATAGATGGTAAATCATCTGTTTTAGCCGACGAAGGCAGCAATGCACTGGGAACCATAACCGCCGATATGATTGAAAAGATAGAAGTAATTACTAACCCATCGGCTAAATATGATGCAGAAGGAACTTCCGGTATCATCAATATCGTACTTAAAAAAGATGAAAAGAAAGGTTTGAATGGATCTGTGTCATTAAATACCGGTATACCCGATAACCATAGTGTTGGTGTAAGTTTAAACACACGAACCGATCATTTTAATTTCTTTACACAGTTTGGTGGTGGCTACAGAACCTATCCCGGTATCAGCAAATCCATTAATACGGATCTGGTAAACAATTCGAGCCTGTATAGCTACGAAGAAAGCTATAAACATGAGGAGTTTTATAATATTACACTGGGTACCGATTATTATATTAACCCTTTAAATATCCTTACACTTTCCGGAAGCTATGCCTACGAGTTTGAAGACGAAACATCAGAGATATTATATGATACTTATGAGGGATTAAGTGAACCAACTTCGCAATGGCAACGCAACAGAGTTACTACTGCCGGAAATCCGAAGTGGCAATTTGACCTTCAGTATAAAAAACAATTCACCGATAACAAAGATCATGTGTTACTGGCCAGTGCCCAGGGAAATTTCTTTGGTAAAGATCAATCATCGATGTATTCCAATACTTCCGAGAGTCTTATTGATCTGGACGATGACCAGGATATTTCCACCGATTTCCATCAGGCTAATTATACCTTTAAAGTTGATTATACCAATCCTATTTCAGATGTTGTTTCACTGGAAGCCGGAAGTGCATATACCATTAATGACATAGGTAATGACTATGCAGTATATGATTATACCAATACAACCTGGACGCTGGACAATACGCTAAGCAATAACTTTGAGATGCAACAAAAAGTACTCGGCTTTTATGGTACTTTAGCTTATGAATTAGACAGGTGGGGTGTTAAAGCCGGACTTAGATTGGAAAATACCAGTTTAAATACCGTTTTAACCAATACCAATGAAAAAAACGATCAGAATTATACAAATCTTTTTCCAAGTATACATACCTCGTATAAGTTATCTCCGAGTACGAGTTTACAAGCCGGCTATTCCAAGCGAATCTTTCGCCCGCGTTTATGGGATTTAAATCCTTTTCAGAATATTTCGAACACCTATAATGTGCGCAGTGGTAATCCGGACTTACAGGCACAATATGCCGACTCCTACGAACTTACCGGTATACTTACCTATGACAAATTATCATTAAGTACAAGCTTATATTATCTGTATACAAGCGACGTTATTGAAAGAATATCAACCTATGAGGATGGTGTAAGCTACTCTAAACCTATTAATGTAGGCACAAACAAAAAATTAGGTGTAAGTATTAATGGAAAATATACTCCTGCAAAATGGTTTACCCTTAATGGAGATTTTAATTATGGTACCTTTGAGCGCGAAGGCGAATTTAATGATGAACTATTTGATATGTCATCAGAACAGTGGTCTTCTAAAATGACTGGTAAAATCAAATTGCCGGCTGATATAGATTTAGAATTAACAGGTAACTATAGTTCAGCCTATAAAACTATTCAGGGAGAAGTTTCAGAAACATTGTTTGCCAACGTAGGCATTCGAAAGAAAATGTGGAAAGGTAAAGTGATTGCAAACATGAGTGTGCGCGACATCTTCGAATCCAGAAATAGAGAAAGCTTTGTTTATGAGCCAGAGTATACTTTATACAGTTACAATGAGCGAGGTAGGTTCGTAACATTTGGTATTAGCTTTGGATTTGGTAAAGGAGACGCTATGTATTACAGTGGTGGAAAAAGATAATTCGCTCTCATTTTTATATATTTAAAAATACAACTCATAAAATCTATCAACAATGATGAAATATATTGGATTAAACTTACTGCTTATTTTAGTTTTCAGCTCTTGTATGTCTAACAACAATAACAAAAGCGCATCTAAAGAAGATACAGAAACAATTAAAACAACTTCGTGGGATAAGTCTTACGGCGGAGTAGATAAAAGCTATGATACTACGCTGTTAAAATTACGAGAGTACATTTCTCCTCAATTTAAGAGCTTAAAATACAAAGATGATGAAACAGGCAGAACAATGAACTACAGTTTATTTGTCCCTAAAGATTATGATCAAACCAAAAGTTATCCATTAGTACTTTTTATGGCGGATGGCAGTACTACAGGCAAAGGAGTTAAAGCTCCTTTAATGCAAGGTTACGGTGGAATTATATGGGCCACGGAAGAAAGCCAGTCTAAAAACCCATGTTTTGTCCTTGTTCCATCGTATGAAGGGCCTGATTATGTTGTAAATGACGAATGGGAAACCAGTGTTGAAGTAGAAATGACCTTACGACTCCTTGATAATGTAAAAAAGAACTATCCTATTGATAGCAACAGACTTTACACTACAGGACAATCCATGGGAGGAATGATGTCATTCTATTTTAATGCTAATTACCCCGATATTTTTGCTGCTTCTATCTTTGTTGGGAGTCAATGGGACATAAATGTTTTGGAGCCTCTTGCTCAAATGAAATTCTTTTATATTGTATCTGCAGGAGACGCCAAAGCCTCAGGTGGCATGGAAGCTCTGGGCAATATGCTTTTAGATAAAAACATTTCCATTGCTTCTACAGAATTTAGTGCGACTTTATCGGCAACAGAGAAGGAAATAAAAATACAGGAACTCTTAAATAAAGGTTCTGACATTAACTTTGTAAAGTTTACCAAAGGCACTGTAACTCCAGAAGGGGTTAATGGTCGCGGTGGTGAGCATATGTATTCTTTTGACTACGCCTATCAATTAAATGGAGTAAGAGAATGGCTCTTTAAACAGTCGAAGAAAGAATAAAATATCCATTTAATAAAAATATTAAACCTGATTAAAAGCTAGATTTATCATTATAAATTATTAGACCCGGAAAATACGATCAAGATGAACAATAAAACAACCAATACTATCTTTCTTATCATTATGGCAATGATATTTACTTCGTGCCAAAGCTCATCACGGAATCAATTAAACAATAAAAAGTTAGTTTTTAATAAAGAAAATTTCAGTATACAGGAGCTAAATTATAATGGTAAGCTTATAAAAGTACGCGCCTATGAAAAAATTGTTTATGTTGAGAATCCCATAGATACAACATATCAACAAATGAATATTTATGTACCTCTTGAGTATTATGAGGGAAAAACGATTCATGGTTATACAAAGGAAAGTGCGCCTATTTTTTATCCCAATGGCGTTGGAGGCTATATGCCGGCCAAACCCATTTCATTTATTCCTCATCAAAGGCGTTTTAGAAGACCTGAACTAAATGCAGGTAATAAGGACACTAATAAAACAAAGCAAAAGGAACAAGTGAATAGAATGAATCAGCGTCCGAACACCATTGCGGAAGCTATATTGAGAGGTTATATCGTAGCCTCTGCCGGGGCACGGGGTCGTACAAGCAACATTGGCAAAGCTCCTGCTGGTATAGTGGATTTAAAGGCAGGTATACGCTATTTAAAATACAACGATTCTTTAATTCCTGGTGATGCTAACAAAATCATTTCTAACGGAACAAGTGCAGGAGGAGCAATATCAACGCTGTTAGGAGCTACAGGAGATCATTCTGATTATGAATCCTATTTAAGTGAAATTGGAGCAGCTCCGGCCAGTGATGCTATTTTTGCCGTTTCGGCTTACTGCCCAATTACCAATCTTGATCATGCTGATATGGCTTACGAGTGGCAGTTTAATGGTATCAATACTTATCATTCAAGATTTCCTTCGGGTAATTCTGAAAACAAGGATTCAAAACTAACAGATGATCAAATTAAAATTTCCAGTGAACTTAAAAATTTATTTCCAGCTTATCTTAACAGCTTAATGCTGCATAATCAAGAGGGAAAATTACTGAATCTGGATACGAACGGGAAAGGAAATTTTAATGAATATGTGGCATCTTTTGTCATTGCTTCTGCACAAAGTGAACTGGATAAAGGAAATGATCTATCTTCCTTTGGTTTTTTAACTATTGAAAACAATACGGTGAAAAAAATTGACTTAAATGCATATTTCATGTACATGAAGCGTCAAAAAACACCTCCTGCATTTGATGCGATTGGTCTTTCATCGCCTGAAAACATGTTATTTGGTGATTCCATTACTGAGAAAAAACATTTTACGGACTTTGCATTTAACTACACCAAAGCTGAAAATGTGAAGATGGCTAATGAATCCATAATACGCATGATGAATCCTATGAACTACATCAATCAGGTAAATACCAACACTTCTGCATATTGGCGAATACGACATGGCAGCATCGATAAAGATACCAGCCTGGCCATCCCTGTTATTTTAGCCACATTTTTGGAAAACAAAGGATACAAGGTGGACTTTAAGCTCCCCTGGGAAAAGCCACATAGTGGAGATTATGATCTTCAGGAGCTTTTTCAGTGGATTGATGATATTTGTAAGATATAAAATCAGTTTTTTATATCCGGTAAATTATTTAAGCCTAGTAAAGTTCAACCCCGCTGGGGTTGAACTTTGGTATAAACCCGGAATATTGTGTTTTACAAATGTTATAAAATAGAATTTCTTTCATCATTTTTGCACATTTGATTTTCGTCTATTTTAAACATGCCAACTACAATAAATATAAACATAGTCATTGTTGGATGCATTTAACCCGTAATATGCATTAGAAAATCTATTACGCATTAGAATTGCTTCAAAACAAGTCACTTCGTTACTTTGCTTCAACTCACCAGAACGATGCTATGCCTCGTTTCTGTAAAGTCTTGTTTTATTGCCATCTTAATGCTCATAACGAAGTTCTAAAACATAATCCGGGTTTAATTTATTCCGAAGCAATAGCCTTTTTAAACATACTCAGCTCTTGTTTTAATCTACTTTAAACTGTATTGATTTCAGTTCCTTTTGATATTCTCCGTTAATTACTCTTCCATTTACTTTTAGATATACTTTTGGTTTTGCCGCATACACATGAAGCTTTACTTTAGGCTGTCCCTGAAATATCATATCCATCTCCGTATTAAAACCATCTATGTAAGCCGTAAATTTTGAAAGTGCATGTATCAAAGTTTGCTTTTCTTTTCTCAAATAACTTCCATGCGATATAAACAAGGCTTCAATATTTTCAACATTCTTGCTCTCTACTCCTGCTTTAAAAGTAATAGCAGTAAGATATGCATCGGTTTGCCAGCCATTCATTTCAATTACACTATTGCGGTGTTTTATACGCCCATCTGCAAGCAAATTCAAATATATTTCTGTTGTTTTTCCATTTTGTGTAATACGAACAGCCTGATAATCCTGCCCCTGAATGCGTTCTATTACCGGTAACTCATCCTTATTCTCTTCTGTTTTAAAAGTAATAGCTGTTATAAACTTAGTGCGGGCTGTTTTTTCGAAATGACTAACAGACCAGTATGGCTTGTTCTTTTCCGGATGATGATCTTCATAGCCCTGTTTCTCTTTCAATCGCATCTTCTCCGGAAAATCATGGGCTAAACCTCCATCAGGAAATGTTTCCGGGAAGAGTGGTCGGACTAATACTTCTGCATCCCCGTCTTTGATGGACAAATCCAATCCTCGTCGTTTAGATTCACCATTGTAATGTAATAACCATTCAAATTGGCCTGGTTCGCGAGCCAATACATCATCAATGACCAATAATACATCTCCTATCCAAACGAAATGACGATAGTTTCTTTTTAAAATATGTGAATAAGGTCCTGTAGCATTAGCCAGCAGGTATTTAAAATCATCTGCATCCACTAAATTGTGCAAGGAACCATGATTCACTGCGCCGTAATAAGGATCTTCTCTATCCTGACCTTCTCCATTAAACAACACTACATTATGTGCTTCACTCTGACTATAATATTGTGTATATAAGGGATTACCATATGATGAATTTCCTGAATCAATAATCAGGTATTTGCCATTGTGAAAAACGATAAATGAACCTGCATCAGCATGCGTGTGATTCCAGGTTAACCCTGATTTTACGGCAACAAATGTTGCATCATTTTCCCATGAATTGCGCATGGTTGCCCAGCCCATATCTTTATACAATTCAGAGAGCGGCATATTCGGTGTGAAATCGTCTGCAATTTCTGGTAAATCAGGATTTAAAATTAAACCATTGGGTGTATGCAGGTTAATGGCCTCTTTATTATTTCCGGGCATAGTCTTTTCCAAATACCAGGCGTAAGCATCCTTTTGGTATCCAAGATCCCACAATAACAACACACAAGCATTACCAGTTCTTGAAGTACTCCCATCACCAAAATTAACTACCATAGGTGCCTCTCCTTCGATATAATAGGTAGTATGAATAAAAAAATTGGCCATCTTTTCTAATTCATCCACTTTAGGCTGTTTTATTTCCGGCAGTGTATTATTCATGGCCAGTCTGAACAACAAATATTGCGAAACACCATAAGATGCGTAGTTAATACTCTCATAAAAACCTCCATTCCGGTCGAAATTGCGCGGTTTGTTTTGTAAAACACTTCCTGAATAGGTAATCCACTCACCTATGGTTTCTGAAATTTCAATAGCCCAATCTTTCGCTTCAGGAACTTCATTTTGAATGGCTAATGATGCAAAGCCTGCCATATACACACAAGCACTCCACCAATTGTGTCCCATAGTATCAAAAGTATGAAAGCTTTCCTGCGGATTTAGCCAATTACTTTTTAAAGGCTCAATGCAAACTCGTACTAAACCTTCTGCTATTTGCTTCCGTTCCTTTGAAGTCAGGTAATGATATATGCAATCGTACCCCAAACTAATATAAAAACCCGTGTGCGAAGTATTTAATCCACCAGTCCATGCTGGTTCGCGATTTAGCAGATCCCTTCCCTCCCATGTTTTTCTCGAGGTATAATCCAATAATATCCTTTTTATACTCTCTGCATACTTATCATCGCCTGTCATCCGGTAAGCCAAACCCAGCAACTGGCAATCCGCCGCTCCACAACGATCTTTTTCTAACAACTTATTCGCCTTCTCTAATTGCTCTTCCCAGGCTGACTTAACTGCCGGAGTGTTTTGAATTTGTCTTTTTAATTTAGCTACATTAGCATCTGTATGCAACAAATAACTATGCTTCTGCGCTGAAATAGAAATCACTCCAACACAAAACACTATAAGTAAAACAATATTTTTCATCCTATATTCTTTCAGACTACGTTTGTACAAATATCTAGTTTTTCGTTATCCTAAACCAATCAAAGTCGGCATAACCTCCAGCTCTAATTCCCGGATCCATCATGGCAAAAATACCAACTTTGGCACCAATCCATAGCTCCGGCTGTGCCTGATGCAATTTCCCTATTGAAATATATTGCTCTCCATCTTGGCTATAATAAAACTGACAGATCGCTCCTTCTTGCACTTCCACTCTCAAAAACACCTCATTGCTTTCAAGCAAAACAGAGGTCTCCAATTTTTCCTCCGCATTATACCTATCTGTCATTTTACCTTTAACAAGCTCTAGTTTATGCTTTTTATCTTCCTTCAATATAGTTAAATAAGCATATTCATCACCCATCACTGTTAAACCGGCTTTCTTACTCTGCCACACATCCCATTCTGTTGTTAGCTTAACTTTTGTTGTAGCCACAAATGAAGGAGCTAGAAATTTTTGCATCAATAAATTAGGTACCATCCACAACGGTGTGTTGGTTTTGGCTTTGGGATAAGCTAGCAATCTTAGATAATTTTGACCAGGTAGGTGTACTGCCCATTTAAGAGAATGATTGGCTGCCCATTGCCATTGTTTTCCTCTAATTCCATTATTAAACTCATCACTCTCCTGAGGTGTTTGTAACGGATACTCATTACCTACATTAGGTTTCTTGTATTTTTCTACCGGCTCCCCAATTCCATCTCCATTTATATCTTTCCCGATTATTGGCCATCCCTGTTGCCATTCCACAGGGTTCAAATGAAGAATTCGTCCATAAGCTTTTTTATCCTGAAAATGCATAAACCAGGACTCTCCTGTTTGCGTCTGCACCCATGCCCCTTGATGTGGCCCATTAATAGCGGTAATTCCCTGATGCAAAACTACTTTTTCTTCATAAGGACCATAGATTTGCTTAGATCGCAACACCAGTTGCCACCCCGTTTCTACTCCTCCTGCCGGACAGAAAATATAATAATATCCATCTTTTTTGTAAAGCTTTGGTCCTTCAACTGTATGGTGATTTTCGTGACCATCGAACACATGCTTTCCTTTTGAGATGATTTTTGTTCCTTCCTGGTTCATTTCACATACTGTTAGTAAGCTATTAATGCCTGCTCGACTAGCTGCCCAGGCTGTTGCGAGGTAAACTTTACCATCTTCATCCCACAATGGTGTAGGATCAATCATTCCCTTGCCTTCCTTAATTAGTAATGGTTTACTCCATTCGCCCAAAGGATCTTTTGCCTTAACCATATATATGCCCCAATCCGGATCTCCCCAATAAATATAAAATTCCTGGTTATGATGCCGAATACAGGGAGCCCACACCCCCTTGCCATGTTGAGGAATATTAAATGCATCCTTATAATCTAATTCTGGCAATGCATAATTAACAATTTGCCAATTAATCAAATCCTTGGAATGTAATATGGGTAATCCCGGACTGCAATTAAAACTGGAAGCAGTCATATAATAATCATCGCCTACCCTAATTACATCCGGATCAGAATAGTCTGCGAATAAAACCGGATTGGTAAATGTACCATCTTCGTTATCTGCCTGCCATACTTCTGAAACATAGAAGTTTTTATCTAATTCTAAAGAATTCTCTTTCTCACTTTCAGGTACACAACCTATCCATAATAGTTTTACAACTATTAATATTATTACAAATTCCCTATGCATAAGCTATCGATCTAAACCGTATTTTTTAGCTCTTAATAAAGCCTCCAAATAGTAATAATCTGCATAAATAATAGAAGCATCTATCTCTGACTGATGAGGCCAATGACCTGTTGAGTGCAATAAAAAAGCCTGGTTCTTATCTTTACTTACATATTTGTCTGATGAAAGCTCTTTTAAAAGATCCAAGGCAACGCGATGGTATTTTTCTTTTAAGGAAACATCAACATAAGCTCCCAGTTCAATTAATCCGGATGCAATTACTGCTGCTGCAGAAGCATCTTTGGGAGCATTAGGTATAGCAGGATCATTAAAATCCCAATATGGTACTTTATCTTCAGGCATCATTTCAATAAATCTATTAGCCAATCTGCTTGCTGTCTCCAGAAACTTCTTATCATTCGTTTCTCTATAAACCATGGTATAGCCATAAATACCCCAGCCTTGCCCTCTTGCCCATTGGGAATCATCAGCATATCCCTGATGCGTAACGCCTTTAATAAAATGCCCATCTGTTGTATCAAAAACCGCCACGTGGTAAGTTGTATAATCCGGACGAACAAGAGTTGTCATACATGTTTCTGCATGCTTAACGGCCATCTCATATAAGCGCTCATCACCGCCATTTTTTGCTGCCCAAAATAACAACTCGAGATTAATCATATTATCAATGATTGTATTATGTGGCCAATTCATCTTTTCTCTCATTGCAGGCCAGGATAAGATAGTACCCACCTTGTGATTATACAGAGTAGCTAAAGAATCTGCAGTTAATAATAAGAATTCTTTGTAGTCCTCATTTAGCGTTAATCTATACCCATTACCCATACTGCAATACAACATAAAACCCAGGTCATGATTATCAACCGGTACATCCAAAATACCTTTTAGAGGCTTTGTAAACTTTTGAGCTTGCTTCAACAAGGAACTATCTCCAGATGCTTCATATGCATACCATAAAATACCGGGCCAAAAACCACTTGTCCAATCATGAATTCCTACCTTATTCCATTCTTTTTGTCCTTGAAGGATATTGCGAGGAAGACTGTCTGCCTCATCCAATGATTCAGATGTAATTTTTGTCTTTTCAAGACAATATGCAATGCTTTTATCTATATCAAAAACTTCTTTTTTCTGATGAACACATGAATTAAATAAATTCAAAAACATGATTGTAACAAGTACATTCTTTCCGATTCTTTTCACTGATAGTCCCATTTAAATATGAATATATGATTGCTTACCTAAGCTGTATGCAAAAGTCACTACATTCTTATTTATCAGGAAATTTTGGAATTACAAAGTAGTACAACTTCATAAAATGAGACTTATTAAGCTATGAAAAAACCTAAATATTAAGGTCGATATAATAACGCTTAGAAAAATATAGTATCAAATTAAATTATTGATAGGACTTATCTGTTTCAAATTCTATCCCTTAATCACAAGCCTACTCTCCCATCATGGTCGGAATTTTACTTTTAATGGACTATATTTGTGTAATCGCAGCCGCTATCCTACTATAAATCAACCCTATTAATTAACAAACTCCAGTTAGGTATATTAAACAGCAATACTTTTTGAATCAGAAGTAATTATATTTGTTAAGAATATAGCTTACTAAAACTGTATAATGAAATGATATCTTTCAGGCATTATATATTATTACTTATCCTTTTTGTTTCGTTCAAGTCCTATACACAAAACAATACCATAGATAAAATTGGGGTTGGAAATGGTCTTTCCAATAATAACATTTTGAGTATTGCGCAGGATGAAGATGGTTTTATGTGGTTCGGAACAGAATGGGGATTGAATCGTTTTGATGGCACAAGCTTTAAAGTTTACAAAGCTGATACATCGAAAAATACAATCAGCCATAATGGGATTAATAAAATATTGGTGGATTCTGTTCGTCATTTGATATGGATAGCAACCAAAGGAGGTGGTTTAAATGTGTTGAATCGCAGCTCTGAAGAATTCATTCATTACCCAACCTATGAACAAACACCCAATAGTACACATTCGAATGGAATAACCGATTTATGCTTTGATGAAAATGGAGATATATGGATTGCCACGTATAATAATGGGTTGAAAAAATTAAATATCGAAACGAATACGATCAGCCATAACTTATTAAGAAACATTCCCATATCGCACAATTTCAGAATTAAATGTATTGCAGATGACCAGAAAGGGAATTTATATATTGGTCATTGGGGTCAGGGTTTTTCTGTAATGTCAACCAAAGATTTTAAGGGGAAATATTACAAACACGACCCTGATAACCCTAATAGTTTACCTGGTAATGAAGTAATGGATATTTGCATCGATTCGAAAAATCGAATTTGGCTGGGAACACATAATGGACTAGCACTTTATAACCCACTTCAAGAAACTTTTACAGTCTTTACACAGAGTGACTACAATCCTAATGGTTTATCTGATCATGATATTTATAGTTTAAATGAAATCGATAATCAACTTTGGATTGGAACCTGGCATGGTGGCGTAAACATTCTGAATTTAGAATCTGTTGACATCAATAATCCAGAGAACAATAAGTTTGAGCATATTGAAGCCAACGATTTACCTTCTGGATTATCATCTCCTTCTATTGAAGATATTTTTAAAGATTCATTCGGCAATATTTGGATGGGCACAGCCGGGGAAGGAATCAATGTAATCAATCATGTTAAGCCTTTTTTTAAACAACTCGTTTATTCTTCTATTAAAGAAGAACAAAATGGCTTAAGTTCCAAAACTGTACATTGCCTGGCTTATAGCCCTGACAGTCTGCTTTGGGTTGGACTCAACAATGGGTATGTGGATATCTTCAAGAAAAACAATAAAACAGACAACTTTCAAAAGCAAAAAAGCCTGTTCCTAAGTAAAGACATAACTTATTCTCTGGCTGACAGCAATGGCAATTTATGGTTCGCTAATAATGTTGATGGATTAATATATTATAACCTCCCAAAAGAAACCATTGAAAAGGTAGATGTTTTCAGAAATAGTAGTTGGAATAAATTTGTCGCTGCTATTTACGAAGATCGTGATCAAAATATTTGGGTAAGTGCCAATGATGGTATCATTAAATACAATCCGAAAAACCACGATATTAAAGCGTTTAATGGCGAAACTATAGGATTAAATGACAAACTTATCCGAAATATTATTCAGGATATAAATGGTAATTATTGGATTAGCAGTGCCATTAATGGAGTAAGCGTGGTTACTGAAGAATTCAAATTGATATATAATTTCAATGAGAATAATGTATTGAAATCTAACAATATTAATCACATCTATGAGGATTCTGAAAATCAAATCTGGGTATGTACAAATAATGGCGCCTCAGTATTTCCTCATATAAAAGATCATCAATACGATGCTATTCATATTAATGAAGCTAAAGGCTTAAAAGATAACTACGCACGAGCGATTGTCGAGGGTAAAAAAGGTGAAATGTGGATTTCTACAAATGCCGGCATATCAAAATATATAATTCATTCTGATAGCATAAAAAACTATGGTTATAATGATGGAATTCCATTAGGAACATTTAGAAATGCTTCAGTTACCAAAACAAATGACGGTACCATTTTATTCGGATCTCAGGATGGTTTATGTTATTTTAATCCTCATGACAGCATCGTAAAAAAGGTATTGCCGCCAACTGTTATAACCGGGCTTCAGGTTTACGACTCCAAAGAAGATTTACCCTTTAAAAGTATAAACCTTCCCGTAAACCAGACCTGCCATTTAACACACACTCAAAATAGCATATCTATTAATTTTAATGTTTTAGATTACGGATTAAGAAACAAGGTTGAATATGCTTATTTATTAAAAGGTGTTGATGATGATACCTGGTACCAAACCCAGATGCAAAACAATGTTACTTTCCGTAATTTATCTCCTGGTAGTTACACCTTTTTTGTGAAGGCAAGAATGCACAATCAGGAATGGTCTGATAAAATTGATCATATTTCTTTCAGAATTTATCCACCTGTTTATCTGTCATGGTGGGCAAAACTACTTTATACCTGCATGGCAATTTTGATTGTTGTAGCCATCATTATTTTTTACCGACGTAAGCTTAAGCTAGAAAATCAACTTCAGCTTCAACAGCAAAGTTATGAGCAAGAGCAGGAACTAAATAAGGAACGTATGCAATTCTTCACAAATGTCACACACGAATTAAGAACACCTCTAACCCTAATACTTGGCCCCTTGGAAGAGATGGTTAATAGCAATAAAAGAAGAGATGCTGAAGATACTAAAATGATTTCCCTTATTCAGAAAAACGCAACACGTCTTTTGACTTTAATTAATCAATTATTGGAATTCAGAAAGAACGAAGCACAAAGCCGTCAATTAAGCGTTACACAGGAAGATATCACTATACTACTGCAGGAAATAGTTTTAAAATATAAGGATCTGAATAAAAACAAGGAGGTTTCGATAGATTTGTTTATTGAGGATTCTATTGTACTATATTTTGACAAGGAAGCCATTACAATTATAATGGATAATTTAATCTCTAATGCATTAAAAAATACAAAGAAAGGGAGTGTTCAGATTATAGTGCGTACAATTACCATAAATGAAGTTGCTATCCTTCAGATTAAAGTAAAAGATACAGGACTGGGAATACCAGAAGGAGATTTAAATAAAATATTTGATCGTTACTTTCAGGTTAAAAGAACAAAACAGATTGCAGGTACGGGTATTGGATTGGCTTTGGTAAAAAAACTGGTACAGTTGCACGAAGGAACCATGGATGTTAAAAGTAAATTACAGGAGGGAACAACCTTCTCTATACAATTAAAACTGGAAGAACAATATCCTGATGCCATTCATATTAAATCCCAAAAGAAACCAAAAATAGAAAAAAAGGAATTTTCAAAGCGCATGTTGATTGTTGAAGATAATGAAGAGATTAATGAATATATCTCTGATATATTTAGTCAATCCTTTGAAATCATTACAGCCTTTGATGGACAGGATGCTCTATCTAAAGCCAGCGATAGTGTTCCTGATATTATTATTAGTGATATTATGATGCCAGTAATGGATGGTATTGAATTTTGCAAACAACTCAAAAAAGATATCAGCACCTCTCATATCCCTGTCATTCTGCTTACTGCTAAAGATTCTGAAGTGGATAAAACGGAAGGCTATTCCATTGGTGCCGATTCTTATTTAACTAAGCCATTTAGCGCTGCATTGCTAAAAACCAGAGTTAATAACCTACTAGAGGGAAGAAACAAAATTGCATCCTATTTTAAATCAGAGGTCTATAAAAAAGATTTGTCTTCAAATTCCATGGCAAAAATGGATAATGAATTCATTAACCAAACAATTACCATTATTGAAGAGAATTTGGGTGCAGAAAAAATTGACATCGCCTTTCTGGCCAAACAGCAAAACATGAGTTATACCTCATTCTCAAGAAAAGTAAAAGCAATAACAGGCTCAACAGCAAACGATTTTGTAAAGGATATAAAATTACAAAAAGCGGAACAACTTTTAATTTCGAGAAAATATTCCATATCTGAAGTTGCCTTTATGGTTGGATATAATAGTCTGGCTTATTTCAGAGAAGCATTTAAAACCAAATTTGGTGTCTTACCTTCTGAATATATTTCCAATTTAGAATAATAACCACTCTAATTCATCTCTAATTTTGAATTCTTACATAATGAAAAAAATATTGCTACTATGCTCATTCACTATTATTCTTAGTGGAATAATAAAAGCCGAAACTAAAAGTACAAAAACACGTGTAATTGTTACTACGGATGGAGAAGCCGATGACCGGGCTTCAATGGTCAGGTTTCTGTTAACATCAAACGAATTTGACGTAGAAGGAATCATAAACAGCAGTTCTCAATTCCATTGGGTTGGAGGAACGGGTTGGCATGCTTTTCACGATGTGACATGGATTGAGGAATATATTGGTGCTTATGCTAAAGTGTATCAAAACCTATTACTTCACGATCCTGAATATCCTTCTCCCGAATACCTGCTTAGCAAATGGAAAGTCGGTAATATCAATGGCATTGGGGAAGATAGCATACGAACAGAAGGTGCTGAATTTATTGTTAAAATACTTCTGGATAGCAACGATCCTCGTCCTGTTTGGATACAAGCATGGGGAGGCTGTAATACAATTTCCAGGGCACTTAAAATTATACAGGAAGATTATCCTGAAAGAATGGAAGAAGCTGCAGCTAAAATGCGCTTGTTCCTGATTTGGGAACAGGATGAGACTTATCAAAAATACATTCGCCCCAATTGGGAGAAATACAATATCACTACCATTATTTCTGATCAGTTTGATTGTATGGCCTATATCTGGCCTAAAGTGCTTCCTGAGAACGTAAAACGCTATTTCGAAGCAGATTGGATGACAAAAAACATTATTAAAAATCATGGTCCTTTGTGCGATAAATACGAGAATAACAATGGCGCCTTTAATGCAGAAGGTGACACTCCGGCTTTCTTGCATAGCATTCCAACAGGATTAAGAAGTACTGAAAATCCGGGTTATGGAGGTTGGGCCGGACGATATGTAAAGGTTCGCAACAATGTTTGGATGGATCCGCTTCCTGATTCCTCTTATACTCGACCAACGGGCCAATGGTGTTTTAGTAATAGCTGGTCGAAAAAGATGGAGCATGATACTGCTCCTGAAAAAGTTGAAATAAGAACCTATTATTTTAAACCTATATGGCGATGGTTAGATGATGTACAAAACGATTTTGCAGCCAGAGCTGATTGGTGTATAAATGACTATGCTTCTGCCAACCATCATCCAATTATTAAACTAAAAAACACACCCCTTGACATAAAAGCAAAATCAGGATCGAAAATAACACTTAATGCATCAAACTCATCAGATCCTGATGGTGACGAACTAAAATTCAGATGGTGGCATTATATGGAAGCAGGAACCTATTCCGGGAATGTGATTCAAGATTCTATGTCTGCAAAAACAAAAATAGGTATTCCTACAGATGCAAAACCCGGAGAAACCATTCATATGGTTTGTGAAGTGTCGGACAATGGAGAACCAACTTTAACTGTATACCAGCGCGTTATTATTACGGTAATCGAATAAGTGATGAGAGCAGAGGGCAAAGAGCTGAGTGTCTGAAAGAGAGATTTTTAATGTAAATACTTTTTCTTCATTAAAATCAGCTCTCCTCCTTATTCAAGGCTACCCTTTATCCATATTATTGTTTAGGAATGAGAATCTAGGATTAATTCTATTTACAAAAGGCTGAAAGACTTATATATCAAAACTTGGGGCATCGCCCCAAAGTATTATGCGAAGTGACTATTCAGGCTGTAAGCCTGAAACTTAATTTTAAAGTATCAGACCTTCAACCTGACATTTCCATAATGTCAATTGCAAGGAGCGATGCCCCTTGTTTCGAAGTTCAAGGCTTTCAGCCTTTTGTAATACTATATATTTATTGAGTTACATCATTTATTAATAAAGTATACAAAGGGTATCTCCTAAAACGAGGAGAGCTGATTCCTATGACTTACAATATTTTAATAATACAAAAACATCTTTTCGAATACTAAAAGACAAAGCTGACATGGTAGAAAGGTGTCTGCGAAGTAAGTTTTCAGTTAGAATTGGTTTCTCCCCTCCTTCCATACCTAAAAAAAATGAATATTCACCAGAAATGAACTCTTCATAATTGTGGTATTTACTTTATCATGAAAATTAAAGTCTGTATACAAACAAATCAGCCTCTATCGAAGAAACATTTTATTTCTTTGATAGAGGCGGATTCTCTTGTGCAACACTATTTACACTTTATTTTTAAGACATTAATCCTTCTTAAAACTTCATATCACTACCCCAATATTTGGCTAAATGATTGGCTTCCTCTGCTGTCAGGTGAATAACAGAGCCATGTTTTGGAGAAGAAAAATTTGTAGCCTTCATTACGCCTTCGTTTAAATGCCCAAGATTATTGAAGGTTTTAAAATCTTTGGTTTCTACAAATCCAAAGTTATGCGGATGTACACTATAAATATCATACATGAGAACATAAGTATCTGTCCCAATTCTTTTCCAAACATTTGGTGCCTCACAAGCTCCCGGCTCAAAATCAATCCATTTATCCTCATATTGATAACCTGTATTAATTGAGTCTGAAACAGCTTGCTTAATACCAGGAGCTCCATCATGTGGTGTATAAAACATATGAAATTTATTACCGACCTTAGTAATATCAGCATCTATATAAGATACGTTTTTAGGATATTCAAATAAAAGTTCCGGTTTGGTCTCCAACTTCGTAAAATCATCATTGGCATAAGAATAGTACAAACGATTCTGACCATTTTTATATCGCATGGTGAAATAAACCATAAATTTATTCTTATCAGGATCAAAAGTCGTTTCAGGTGCCCAGGCACAACCAATTTCTTCCAATCCTTCAAAAGATGTATCTAATCTGAAATTACTAACAGTCCAGTTTATCAAATCTGTAGATTTCATCATCACTAAAGCTCTGTTATTTCCCCAACCATATTCTTTGCCATCTCTTTCCCATTCTGTATCTCTTATCCCTGCTCTTTGTGCAAAAATGTGTAAATCCGTCATGGTTAAATAAAATGCATTATCTGGTCCTCGGAAAATATGAGGATCTCTAATCCCTTTTTGTAAAGAGATTGTATCCCCTCCCACAACAGGATCTGAATTATTAAGAGCGGTAAAAGTATACCCGTCGGAACTTAAGGCCATATATAGACTATGGGAGTCATCTTTAAAATAAGCCATTAAATAGGCTTTCATTTCTTTATCCTTATCACTTTTCTTTCCGGACTTGTTACTACAAGAAAGAATAAAAATTCCTATTAAAAGGAAATATAAAAATTTCATAAATTTTAGTTTAATTAAATACATTTAGTAACGAATAAGAAACCGTGAATTTACACAAAAACCCTATTAACCCAGTTTTTCCTGAATCAATAGGGTTCATTAATTATTCTATTTTATCAACTCCTTCTGTTGTCATTTGAATTCTTTTCATCGAGCCATCATTATTGTAATAAAGGTAATCGATACATACCGAACGTAAATAACTACCTCCGTTATTTTGAATAGCTCCGTTGTGATATACAAAATAGGATTTGCCTTTGTAATCAACAATAGCCTGGTGGTTAGTGTTACTATTTCCGGCTACTTCGTTTAATATACCTTTATATTCCCATGGCCCGTTAATATCTTTACTCATGGCATAACAAATCTTTTCAGGAAATCCGGATGCATACGATAAATAATACCATTCGCCTTTTTTATGAATCCAAGGAGCCTCTGTAAATGCAGGTAGACTTACGGCTTTAATTTCACTGTCCAGCTCTATCATGTTATCTTTTAATTTCGCATAATAACATTGCGTATTTCCCCAAAAAAGGTAAGCCTGTCCATCATCATCAATCCAAACTGTTGGATCAATATCATCCCAGGAAATACCGGTATATTCAGTAGTCATATCATTGGTAATAAGCGCTGAACCTCTGGCATCTACAAATGGTCCGGTTGGTGAATCAGACACCGCTACACCAATTGATTTTCCATGAACTGTAGCATGTTCTGTAGACACATACCAGTAATACTTCCCATTTCTTTCGATTACTTGTGAGGCCCATGAAGCATTGTCTTTTGCCCATGAAAAATCTTCCATTTTTAGAGGAATTGGGTACTCCAACCAGTTTTCCATATCAGTAGAAGAGAACACCAACCAGTTAGGCATATTATACCATTTTCCATCTCCTACATCTTCTCCAGAATAAATGTAAAACGTTCCTTTATCTACTAAAGCAGCTGCATCTGCAGTAAACCTATGTGTAAATAATGGGTTTTGATTAGCTACATATTTAACTGGTTTTTTCTTATAATCCTCATAAGCCATATTTAGTTCCTTTAAACCTGTTGACAATTTGCCAACCTGGCTTTCAGATAACGCTTTATTATAAATTCTGAAATCAGCAATCAAACCTTTTAAATATGTATCGCCTGCATAAGGTGAGCGTCCCAGAAAATTAAAAGATGTTTTACCAAGTGTCTGAGGCAATAAATCAACACTTCCTGATGTAAGCAGTTCTCCATCAATGTAAATTTTTCCTTCATTACCACTTTGAGTATATAACACATTTTTCCAGTTCCCTTTTTCAAGATTAGCCTCTTTTGAAAAACCAGATTCTGTACGGTAATCTGTTTTTGTTATTGAATATCCCTGAGTCTTAGCTGAGAAAAAGAAACACCCATTATGATCTTTTATAATATCATCACTATTTGAAAAACTCCAGATAAAGTTTCCATTGGCATTTAAATTAGCAGACTCATTAACACAAACATAGGTAGAAACGGTAAAAGTTTCTAATGAGCTAATTAATTCACCAACTTTATTACCTAAATCAATATAACCTTTAGCGGTGCCTAAATTTACAATACTTAGATCTCCCATTTGATCTGTATAAGCACCATTCTTCAATAAACCATCATAACCATTTCCTGTTATATCTTTAATAACTCCATCTTTTTCTGCTTTAAAATTGTAGTGTAATTTTAGATTTTTACCTTGTGAATAAGTAAGTACACTTACACAAAACACTAACATTACTAATCCTAAATACTTCATACTTTTTTAAATTAATTTGAATATTTTCTTCTTCCTTTTGTAAGCAAATTCTCTTTTTATATGAATTTAAAATTAATATTAATCCTTCAATTTAAATGGTTGGTATTTTACTTTTGAAGGTCTGTATTCGTGTAGTAGGAAATACTATTCAATTTCGAATAAGTTCTATTATAAATAGAAAATGATACATTTAACAAGTCTATGTACGAACGCTATTCCAGTCCTCAGTACATATTTCCTCAGAGCTATCCAAAACATTCATTTAACTGGCGTTTCACCCAGACCCGACTTCATTTCTTGTCTTAGAAGCAAAGAAACTAGCAAAGCTGATTATTGCTGCGTTCAGCAAATTTAAAGCAAGCTTTATTTGCACTCTCTTATCGCAATAATTCAAGGCTGCACCCACTTCTCTCAAAAAACTACGGTTATTTAACTGTAATCGTTTAAACTCACTACGTTCAAACAAAAACGATTTTTAATCGTCAAACTAACCTTGTTTTTTGGTTCACTGGCTGAGGCCAATCTAGAAGCTACAAAGGAATGCAAATCTTTATACGGTGAGGTATGATATTTTCTATACTGATCTGCTTAAAAAAATCCTGATATAATATCAAATCTATCCATCCTCTAATTCCAGTCAAAAATCAACAAAATGAATTTGTTGGTAACAATATTTAAAAATAAAAAGTGCTTTGATTGTGGTTTAAGTTGTTGTTTATAATTTTGTATTGTGTGATAAATAACTTGTTATTGCAGTGATTGATAATTCCTATACCACCTCATTTTCTGATTTAGTATAAACTAAACGTACTTATTTTATAACGATACTTTAATTTAAAATGAGGGATTATTACATCATGAATTGACTGTCCTACTCGACCCTAATATGAGAATTGATCTAAAATATTTAATGAAAAAAATTTCTTCGTATGTGTGCTTATTGAGCATACTTCTATTTTTTTCTACCTGTAAAAATAACACAGAAGATTTATTAACTCCTGAAGAAAGACAATGGATTACTAACTTAAATGGGGAACTCATTCATGCTCCCGATCCATTTTCTCCTCCTATTGAATTTTTTGATACAGACAGTGTATTTAAAGGGATAACTGCAGACTACCTAAAAATTATCAGTAAAAAATTAAATATTAAAATAAAAACCATAAAGATTAAGAACTGGTCTGAAGTTATTGAAAAAGCTAAAAAAAGAGAAATACATTTTAGTACTGCTGTGCAAAGGACTGTTCCTCGTGAAGAATATTGGAATTTCACCGCACCATATTATAGTGCACCCAATGTGATTATTTCTGCCAATAAAAATCAAGGAAATATTAAAATCGAAGACCTTGCGGGTAAAAAGGTTGCTGTTGTTAAAGATTATGCGGCAGCTGATTTTGTTCAGGAAAAATATCCCAATATTGACTTTGTTGTTGTTCCTAATGTGTCTGAGGCTATAAAATTAGTATCCTTTCTTGATGTGTATGCAGCCATTATTCATCTGTCAACAGCAGCATATTATACCGAGTATCATGGATTCACGCATTTAAATGTAGTAGGTGATATTGGTTATTCTTACCATTTTACCTATGCATCACGAAACGACATGCCCATATTAAATCAGATTTTGCAAAAGGGATTAGATTCAATGACATCTAGCGAAATTCAAGAAATTCACAATCGTTGGATTTCACTTCGTTTAGTACCTCTGTGGCAAACCAAATCCTTTTGGTACTCAGTTCTTGGATTAATCATTGTTTTCTGCCTTCTTCTTTGGTTGGTGGTTTTTTTAAGGACTAAAAACAGTGCTTTAAAAATTGCAACTCAACAAGCACATTCTGCAAACCAGGCTAAAAGTGAATTTTTGGCGAATATGAGTCACGAAATTCGCACTCCAATGAATGCCATTATTGGATTCGCAGAGATTCTTTCTGAAATGAACGAAAATAAAACGCAAAGGGAATTTCTGGATACTATTTTAAAAAGTGGAGAGTCCCTGCTTGGTTTAATTAACGACATCCTGGATCTTTCAAAAATAGAAGCAGGCAAGATTATTATTCAGGAAGAGCAGATTAGTTTAAAACAACTTATTCAGGAACTGAAAGCCTTTTTCTTTCTTAAAATGAAAGAAAAAGGGCTTGATTTAATTATTGAATTTGAAGATTCAAAACTGGACTTCGTTTATATGGATGGTTTGAGGCTCAAACAGGTTTTGACTAACATTGTTGGAAATGCTGTCAAGTTTACCAATAAAGGCTATATAAAAATATCTGTTTTAGCAGAAACTACTAACTCTGGAGATTCTTTTACTAACCTTTCTATTATTGTGGAAGATACAGGGATTGGAATTCCTGAAGACCAACAAAATTGTATTTTTGAAGTCTTCTCTCAGGCCAAAAACATAGATAATACCAAACATGGAGGAACCGGATTAGGATTGGCCATTACCAAACGTTTAATGGAAATTATGAACGGATCATTAACATGTCATAGTATTGTAGACAAAGGCACCACATTTAAACTACATTTTAGAAATGTAAAACGATTAAATAACCTGACTGAGTTGAAAAACTAATATAGCTTTTCTGGATATTCTTCAGTTCAGAGCTGTCCTAAACAATTTTAAATTTAGATTTTCGAACTGATAAAATCTGGTTTTGGGACAGTTTTTTTTAGTTTTTTCAAAATCAATCCCCCCAATCGAATAATTTACCTTGTATATGGTGGTGAATTGGGATTGGATTAGTACTCTGTTCAAAGGGATTATCCAGTAAACGTTTCAAATCGAATTTTACCAAAAGGTTTAATCTTAAAAAGGCAACCAGATTAGACATGCACCAGCCATGTTTTGCAGAAGCTTTGAGATACTTTATTATCAATATGGTAATCATTGCTGTCCAAATCTGTATTAACACAGCATTAGGTGAAGTGCCTAGAAAAGATTTGATTTTCAGCAATTGTTTAATGTCTTTAAAAAATTGTTCAATCTCCCATCTAGCTTTGTACAGATCGGATATGGTGTTTGCTGTCCAGGTAAATTGATTGGTGATTAGTTCTATTGTTTGTTGGTTAATTTCATCCCATACAACAACACGTCGCAGTTTCTTAGGATATTTACCAAAGGTTTTCGTATCCTCCAGCTCAATGTATTCGTCAACAAGTACATGTTGATGCCTATTCTCCGGAAGTTCTCGTTCTTCAAGGCGAATAAATTTGACTGCTTTCTTCAAGCGAACAACGAAATAACTGTTGCTTTTATGCCATCTGTATAGGTTTTCAAAATCAACATAAGCTCTATCAGCTACTACAACACTGTCAGCTGGAAGAACTATTTCTTTAGCTGCCTTGGCGTCGTTAAGTTTGCCATCGGAAAGATTCATGTACACAGGTAGACAACCATCAAAATCCAGCAAGGTATGGAGCTTTATAGCACCTTTCTTCTTTCTGTATTTAGCCCAATCAAACAAATTTAGACACAGGGATATGGTGGTGGAATCTAATAGCAGAATTTTTGACTTTATACGAAAACGGGTTTGTCTAAATTGGGCAATGGCAGTTAATTTATGTAATAGTTTGAAGTAATAATCCTGAAACAACTGCCATTCTCGATTCTGGTTTTGATAAGACAATGAAGATTTTGATGGAGATACTTTTAAGCCAAGATGGTTTAGGTTACCCGAAGCCGATTTTAAACCATTAGTAACATCACGTAATGAGTTTAACTTCGAAAATTGACAAAAAAGCATGGTTATCAGATGAGTCCAACTATCAATACCCTTACTATGTTTGTCTGTTTGATGTTTTTCGGTTAGAGTATTAAAAGAATTTCTGCATAAAGTTTGAATGATTTGCGCAAACAAGGTTAATTTTGTTTTCATAGCCAATTAGTATTTTTATGATTAGACACCACAAAAATAATCGCTCCAGAAAACTGGAGCCTAATTGGCTTTATTTAGGACAGATCTGTCTTCAGTTACTTATATGGTAGGTTGTTATTTATTTCTCTGTATTATTAATCCAAATTTCAACATCACAATTTTCAGCTTTAGGTGGTCCTGATTGAGAGGAATTTAATTTAACATTTACTCCAAGAATGTCAGGTTTATTGTCTCCATTTAAATCTCCAACTGAGACTGATATTGTATTGGAATTTCCTAATCTAAGTCCACTATCTATAAAATAACCTTTTCCATTATTTAACCAGATTTTGTTTGGAGCTCCATCACTAAATACTAATCCTTTTTCACCTCCGGCATCTTCACATATTAATAGGTCAATATCTCCATCAGAGTCAAAATCTGCCGCTTTCGCAGCACCAACAAAACCTCCTAATTGCTGTCCGCTATCAGTAAAATTTCCTTTACTATCATTCAACCAAATACGCCCTCCATTGGTTCTGTCCGAAACATATAAATCAAGGTCATTGTCATTATCAAAATCTTCCAATATAACAGCTCTGGATTCTGCATTTTCTAATCTATGTTCTCTTAATTCGAATGTTCCTTTTTTGCTACCAAACCATATTTTATTAATCCCCACTCCAAAAACAGGTGGCGGGTTATGTGGTATACCAACATAAATATCTATAAATCCATCGCTATTAATATCTCCAAATGCATACGAACATTGTCCCCAACCTCCTAAACTATCACCTGTATTTATAAATTCTCCTCTACCATTATTTAAAAGAATCCTGTCACTCTTTCCTGAGGTAACAATCATATCATTTAAACTATCCTTATTGATGTCACAAAAATAAGCTCCAGCCATTTTAATATCACAATCGACTTTACAATAAAATTTAAAACTGAAGTCGCCGTTATTAATAAAAATACTGTCATTTTCAATTAAGTCATCCAATCCGTCATTATTAATATCTGCGAAATTTGGAAAGTAAGATCTTGTTAATCGTTTTCCTGTATTCGTAATTTCTCCGCTACCATTATTTACCCAAAGCGTGTTTTCAAAGTATGCATCTAAGTCGCCATCTTTATCCATATCGGAAAGATGTAAATACCAACTATTATCACTTTTTAGTTTTTGTCCATTATCTACAAACGAAACTTGAGCTTGAAGGAAATTTGTCAATATTAAAGAAAAAAGACATAATATTATCTTATTCATTTTACTTGATATAGTCATTATTTCTATTCTGTATAAAATTTTTGAACTGTGTCTGTCATATTAATACAAACTAACGGATAGGACATGCAAACCGCGCGGGGATTAATTTAACATTAAATATTTTCTTTAAAAGTATTGGGCGGACACTTATTGAAATCATCTTAACTTAGCGAACAACCACGTCGCGTATGGTTTATGATGTCTTGTTAGCTGCTGGTTTTTCTCCTTCAACCCAATAGATTTCAAAATTACCTTTTTCTCCCCATGATTTGTTATTATAAATTTCCAAATATCTAAGTGCCTCAGCATAATCATTAAACAAGCAATTCTCATTTAATAATTTGAGGCTACTAATTATGTTTTCCATATCTTCAAAATCAGGTGGATGCCACATCGGTGTTATACAAGTATCACAAATAATTGAATAACCATTAAGCCAACCAATATCATAACCTAATGTAAATTCCGATGGTTCTGTGTTCAGTATAACTTTTACTATTTCATAGTCGTTTATATTTTCCAAAAGTTGAAAAATATTTTCAACATCTGCCTTCTTTTTAAAATAGAACTCGTTTTCTAAGTCTTCAAACTCATTATCCGCCAAACGCAATTTAGCAATCTCTCTACGAGCTAAAAGATTATCAAACCCAAAATCTTTGTATTGTTCTAGCGTTTCAATTTCTCCACTTTCGTCTGCAAAAAATGGTGTTGATTCTAAAACTGTTCTCCCAATTCCTTTATAGTTATCTGGATTTATAAATGCAAACTTTTCAGCAAGCTCCTTGAAATATTCTGGATTTGCTAAGCTATTAGGATGTTCTAGATATTTTCGTCTATATACATCCATTTTTTCTGATATGATAAATCTTCTATCGCTCATTTGCTAGCTGCTAACGGATAGGTATATGCAAAGTAGGCGATTGCGGGCTTCAAACGTGTCAAACCGTTACAAAGTTGAAGCGGGCTACAACCCTTGATTTTAGTACAATCCCTCCCATTTTATTTATACCGTGTTGCAAGTAGTGTTTCATTAGTATTCAATTTTATAGCTATTATCTAATCCAGCTTTTTTCGCTAATTTTTCAAATAACTTCATAATCTTTTTATTCTCTGGCAATCTGTATTCTAAACAATTAATCCGTTTGGAATTATACTTTTCTCCAATCCTCGCTTCAACAAATAAATAATCTCCATAACATCCATCTTTTGAGATTTGTCCCCAAAACCTCATTTTGTCAAGGTCATTCTCAATAGTCTTAAAGTCTTTTGTTTCTTTAATCTCAAGAAATCCTCTTTGTATGACATTTCCAAAATCCACATCAAATTCAGCGTCTGTTACATGTAAGCTATATGATAATCCGTTTAGATTACCTTTAACACAGAGATTTAATGGATTTTCGGCTCTAAACCAAACAAACCTTATAAAATCTTGCTCTGATGTTTTCCATGATTCATATTTTAATGTATCCATTTGTAAATTGAGAATGCAAAAACGCATTGTATCTTCAGAATACATTTTCTCTGATTCAGTTTTAAAGTAGTTGACTGGATTTATAATTAAGTTAATCTTTTGCTTTAAAGTATATTTAAAGGTCAAAGTATCTATCTCATGAATATAAATTTTCTGGTCAGATGTATCAATTTTATATTTAACTAAGGGCATTTTGACTCCTGTGCTATCAAAGAAACTTATCATATCAAATTCATTACTTCTGTCATGCCACACACCAACTTGTTTTCCCTTCACAAAATCCCCTTCAATTATTACTTTCTTATTCTCATTGTCAATTGTAGTTTGTCTGCCATTTGTAACTAATTCTGCAACTGGAAATTTGCTTTGGGAATCTTCACTAAATCCATTTATTATCACGCTAAATTTAGTTGTTAACTGTCCATCATTTCGAATAATATAAATTTCTTGATTATCATATCGGTACTCTCCGCCATTTGTTCTATGTGTAAATACTGTATCAACCCGATTCACAACAATTGTATCATGGTTTAAATTTATCAGGAAAGGTTTATTTTGACTGTATATAGTCAATGAAATAAAGCTAATCAATATAGTTTGTAGTGTCTTCATAATATTACTTACAACGGTAAATTGTATAATTAGTGGCAAAGTGCGTGGTAGTTTCCTGTCAAACCAAGATAAAGTTTGAGCGGGTTACAAACCTTGATTCTAGTCACTTACCCAATATTGCTTATACAAAATGTTTCAAACAGTGATTTCATTTTAGTTTATTAATATCTGGTTTATTTTGTCTAAATAGACACTATTGGCAAGGTCATCGTGTCCACAATTTAATTCAAGAACACTTACTCCTTTGTTCTTTAAAAAATCTATTTCATGCTGAGTAGGACAACCAACTTTATTATCATATTTTCCGAATACATAAACCACATTGGACAAATCTTTATCTTTCAACAATTCTGTATATCTATTCCGACTAACTTTCATCATAGTTGCCATATTTTCCACTCGACTGTTTAATCGTTGAAATCGTAGAATCTTAGGTAATAGATACCTACTTGTTACTTCCTGATTTGAATTAAAATACGGAACTTTTCCGCCAGATGTTAAATCAATAGCTTCTATATTTACATTGAATCTTATCATAGTCAAAGCTAAACCATCGGAAATATTCGGGTAATTTCTTAACATCTCAAGTCCAATCTGACTGCCATGCGATATGCAGAATACATATACTTTTTTGTTTCTGTTTTTTAAATACTTAATTGTCCTATAAAGAATTTCGGCACTAACTTCTACTTCGCGTTGAGCTTGTCTGTCTGTTAATATTGGATTAGAAAATAGTATTGTCTGATTAATAATCTGAGATTGATATGGGAATACCCTTATATAATTTCCACTATGAGGCATCCAATTAAAAGGGCTTATTCTTCGGTCATAAAGTTCCCAATTTGGTCCTCCTTGTACATAAATATAGGCTATTTCATTTTTAATATATCCGTCATATTCAAATAAGTCAGTAGTATCGGTTGGGATTTCTGTTGGCTCGTATTGTTGGGTAGGTAACAAAATCAAACCTAACATTTGTCTATTTTTGGTTGCTCCAATCACGAGAAACACCAAAATCACAACTAAAAATACTATTAATATTATTGTCTTTTTCTTAAATCTCATTTAACTACGGTGCTTCTATTTTTAAATGTTTGCAACGTACACTGGTATGAGGTCGTGACGGATTGTCGCCCGATTACCTGTCCGCATGAACAGAGGAATCTGGTGAGAATCCACCGTAACTACCTACCGTAGAACCCCACCATGCCTTAAACCACATGTTGGCTACCGTATTTTATTTATTTCCAATTATCTTCAACGTTCAAAGCAATTGCCAATTTCTTCAAAAAGGCTTTCTTTATAGAATTCTTACTGGTCATTATGATAAAGGTAAAAACTGAAGGAATTAAAAACACAAGGCCTATTAATTCACCAAAGCATAAAGTCGCAAGTCCTATTGTCAAGAAAAACAAAAACACATATTTTAATATTTCTGGATTAAGATTCCCATACTTAAAAGTTAAATTCAATTCTGTCATATGAGATGAAACTTCAGTCAATTTGCATGTTCCTATAACTTCTAATGCCCCACTATACCCACAAGATTCTGAAAATTCCAAAAGGTTTTGTCCTAATTTTCTTAGATAAACTCTATTCATTACTGCTCCCATATACTTTTGTCCAAAATGAGTCGGAGCAACTTCTTTATAGAATTCTGCAGAATTCAACAATACTTCCTCTATTTCCTTACAACTTAATTGTATTCTTTTTGTAATTACGTCTCTCACTAAGAATTATGTTTGATATGGTAGCCAACGTACAGTGGTATGAGGTCGTGGCGGATTGACGAGAGTCAATCTGTCTGACCGAGCAGAAGCAAGCACGAGATTCGACCCCATCGAATCGGCACAAACCCGCCAATGCCTTATTACCACATGTTGTGGTTAGTTTATTTTTGGTCAAATATTTCTGATTCTATTTTTGAGATGTCTTCATTAATTTCTGTAAAATAATAGTCCAAATTTCCGTTCAAGTAGCCATGAAAAGAGAAGCCATGCGTAGGAAAATACACCTTTCCTAATTCACTAATTTCTAAATCAGAAGCAGGTCCATTTTCTGAAAAAGCAAAACAAGGATAAACTTTATTTTCGTCCGAGTCTTTAAACCAATATTGGTCTTTCCAGACAGAGAAGGGAAACGCAAAATCAGATATTATTTCTTTGCGTTTGGCTTTGGCTTTTATTCCATTCTTTTTAAGGGATTCATTTAGCCAATGAATCATGTATACTTGAAATGTTGCTCCCATATCTTCATACATATCATCCTTGTTTAAATTGCTCATCTAATTTAGTTTAGTTATAATTCGATATTATATTCAGTAATCCTTACTTGTATTTTTTACACAGTTCTTGAAAATTAACCACAACGTTGAGTGTATGGTGTCGTAAGGGATTGCGGGCTTTAAACTTATCAAGTTACCACTCAAAATTAAAGTGGGAGATGCCGCTCGAAAACCTCTGAAACCCTTATGCACTATACACATTGTTGGGCGTTCGTTATTTATTTTCAGACTCAATATTCTCTCTTAAAACTTTATCAATATTAGTCCATATTGTTTTACCTGTCAAAATTAAATTGCAGTCACAATCCGATTTGATTAATGAAACAATATGCTTAAACCAATCCAAATATGTCCATTCTCTTGGTTTTGGAGAAGAAAGGAATAAACCTTCATTATCCCAATGAATTTCAGATGCACTTCTGTAAATCATTGTAAATTTTTCAGTCCTCGGTTTAATATATAATCTCTCTGACTTGTCGATTCCGATTTCTGCAATTTCGTCCTTTCTCATATCAGATTATTCTTTTGTTCTTACAGGCCAATCATTTGGATTGGTATCAACATTTAATTCAACTGAATCTCCGTTTACCTTAATCAATCTAATCTCAGGGCAATTTTCAGGTGTCAAGTAAACATACTTACTTAAAGTCTTTGAAAGGCTTGTCATATAATCAATTAAATTATTGTGGTCTTCAATTGAATTAAATTCCCTAGGGTCAATATCGTTTTCAATCTCGGAGTCATCAAAGAAGTGAGCATTAATCTGAATTTTATCAATGAAAACGTTTGCTGTTGAGCAATTTTCACCTTTACCGCTCCAATAGTCTTTAATAATTTGAAAATCAATCTTATCCCTGCTTGATTCATTTTCAAAAATATTCCACTCAATCTGATAGTTTGAATTAACAAAATCAATCCATTTCTCCCAATCTTGATGATTAGTTTCATGAACGTAAATATCTCGCCATGAACCGTCCCAGTTGTAAATTTTATTTTTTATATCATCCCAGTTCATAATCTATGCAGGTTCCTGTCCTTAATGACGCCCAACGGCCTGCGGTATGAAACGTTGCGCATTTCGAAGCACTTTCTTATCAACCCGATGCACCGCTGATTAAATGTTATTTTGTTTAAATATAGCACTATCCGCGCAATGTTTTATGACCGCTTGTTAGCAAACGTACCTTTACTATTATATTTTAAAATTTGAACTTAATTCCTCCTTCATATTCAATCACCCATTCATTATCTTCTATTATAGAATCATTATCTAAGTAATAATAGAATGTTGTGAAAGACTGCATAATATCGGGTTGTTTAGTACCTAAAAAACGAATATCCAACATATCATTTGGCATCCTATACACCGTTTCATTGATATGTCTGCCATTAAATATAGTCAACTCTAATTTATCAAAGCTCTTAATAGAATCTTTGAGTATATTTTGAACAGACTTAAATTTAATCAAAGTATCGTATATGTATTGAAAATCCTTAAAATCCTTTAATGGTGCAATATCCATATAACTTATTGTATCAAAATCATTATTTATTGTGTCAGAGTTAATTTCTTTTTGCGCAGAGTGCTGATTGGAGTTTGATTGGCAACTTAAAAACAAAATTATAATTACACAGAACGTATTTATTTTAATCATTTTCTATAGAATTTGCTCGCTTATTATGAAACCCAGTCACGGTATACTTTTATTAAACGCCAATTACCATTATTATTTTCAATCAAAAGAAAGTGTCCAGAACCTTGAAGATAGAACGGGTATTTTTCAACTTTTATAAGTCCATATTTATTCTCGGAATCAAATATTGTTGTTGAAAATGCAATTAATCCACCAAATTTCCGATTGTTTATATTCCAAAAATCAGCGTATTGTTTTTTTAATTTAGATATTAGTATTAATTCATATTCCGATGGAGTTTTAATCATATCTACCTTTATAACACAATCTGTATAGTTTAAATCTGGATTATTTTCCATAACTCTTTTTATCAGAGTATCATTGCTGTAAGTTCTATTTTCAAAATCATCAATTTGGAAACATCGGCAAGTATCAATGACTCCAATCAGTAGTCTTGAGTCAATGGAATCGATTTTTCTTAATCTTTGTTTATACTCTTTTTGCATCGCATTATAAGATGTGGTATCTACTCCTATTAAATTAGAGTCCTGGTCATAAAGGGGAGGTGGTGGAGGATGCATAATATTTGTTTCATTAATCCACAAACTATCGATTAGTTGGGGGAAAATATCACTCAATATTTTTTCGTTTGTGCCCTGTCTGGAGTTGCAACTTAGTGCAACTAAGATAACCAGAATTAGATATATCTTTTCCGTGCGAAATTTCATTGTCTTATGTTTGCTAACGTAACGATAAACGTATTGTGTTTATCGTTATTATACACATGTGCTTTTCTTGTTGTAACTTATTGATATATCGGCCTTATATAAAATTATTATATATAAAACCAGGTAGTGTGTTGATTCTTATTTTATTTGGATTCGAGATGTTTTTTAGTCGATTTTCAGACTTTATGGCACGCTTCGCTTCGTGAATCACAGGGTTGTATTCGGTTTAGTTGGTTTATCGCATAGTAGTTCTAAGACCATAAACTGAATTATGATCGATCGTAAAAATATGCTTTTTATGATAAAAACGTATAAAATTTCTAAACTTTTACTTCCTAAAACTTTATGTATGAGCTAAAATCTTAACCCAACATAAGGCTTAAACTGTTAGTCGAATTAATAATATTAAATGGCGCACTGCTCATTATATGCTTGCTTCTGTAGGGTATATATATACAACTATGTATCAATAACACCATAAATATCAATATAATGTCCTTTTTTTTGAGTAGATACATAGCGAAGTAATTCCTTACATAAGGTTTATATACTTTTCGGCATACTCTTATACGAGCACATAAACAGCAAATCAATGCATTTACCCATGCCTAACAAAATATAATATTATATATTATTGCATAAAAAAACAGGTACAGTTGTTTGTTTTTCATGGATCAGCATGTAAATTATACAATTTTAAAGATGTAAGGTCTTAGTAACAGAGATGTAGTTACGTTGTGAGGGAGATGACGTGTCTCTGTAGCTAAGATGACAGGTGATTGTTATTGAGAAGACAGGTGATTAAGCTTACGATCACGCCTTTTTTTTGGGGCAGAAACAGAAAATATGACTACAAAAAAAATCCCCAACCGGAGTTGAGGATTTTATCAATAATATCAATTGATTAAGTATTGTTGTTTTTAACTTTAAGGTACGATGCTGTTTGTAACTTTTGTTTAATATCGGCCGAAGGTCTGTACAATATTTTGGCTTTTTTAATGTTCGAAACCTTAAAATCCTCTTCGGCTACGCTGCCTGCAGATGATATGTTGATGCTAAAATTACCTAAATCTCCGAGCTTAACGATATCTCCATTTAACAAATGATTGGGTATTTTTCTGGATAAGGAAAGTAATACAGCCATCACATCAGTGGGTGTTAATGTACGTCCATCTGCGATCTCCTCACTTAATTCCTTAAGTGTAACGTGGTTCCTTTGGGTGATGGAAGCATAGTACTTATGTTCGCCACCACCTGCTACTCCCGGTTGTCCTTTTTGAACAAGATGATACTTTAACTGTGCCATAATTTAAGATTTAAAAGTGAATACTTTGGAAAGGCCTTCGCATGATTTGGAACAAATTGTATGCCAAGTCGATAAGTATAGGCGGAGTATAATTATGTAAATTAAGTACAAAGACAAGAAATGTAGTTGGGTCTGGATGAAACGCCAACTAACAAGAATATTTAGTACAGCTTTGATTTTTTCATAATTATAGCTTAAAAACCATTTTTTATCAAAAGACACTATCAAAAAAAGGGCTATCGTATTTAAATAAGTAATTTTGGTATCTATAATACTAAAATAGATATTGACTTCGCATACAATATTGTGTACTTTATATTTAATTTAACCCTACCTACTTATAGCTTTTAGCAGAATCAATTAAATATTAGTAACATCAGCATGATCAAAGATCTACCAAAACAAAACATGGAAGAGTTATTGAATTCTTTTCCTAACAAGCCCTTGCTGACCTTAAAGAAAAGAACAACCAACGGCAGCCAAAACACGGATGATATCCAGACGATAACGAAAACCTTTTCTAAAGAAAAATGGCATTCACTGGATAAACAGTGCTATAAAAGATCTATTTCTATATTTGGATTTTTGCTTTCTCTTTACGCAGAAGTGATTGCAAACTGGAGTAAAGATCAGGAATTTAGTTTATTGATCAGAAACAATTCTGTTTATGATATAAAAGACGATACCCTATCCTACCCTCTTAAATTAAAATATTCTCAGGATCTTTCTTTTGGAGAATCTGCTGCTCTTATTAACAAAGAACTTCAAAAACAACAACGCTATTCATTAAACGAACAAAACCCATACTTATACTTGAGCGATTCAGAAAAAAAGAAAATGTTTTCTCTTTTTCCTGTGTGGTTTGTTAATGACGACCATCCTCAAACCCCAAAGCCCGTACACACATCTGAATCGTCTTTTATTCTGGCTTGTCAAATAGATTCTGAAGGTGATCAAGCCACCTTAAGTTGGAGGTACAATACAGCTTTAATAGATGGAAATTTGGTGAATACCATGTTTGCGGTATTTGTTAAGCAAATAGAAAAGCTTTTGATAGATGAAAACCATTGGAATCATCATTATTTTGATTTAACGCCAAATGATCAGCTAATAAAAAGAGTTCAGGTGAATGAAACGAAAAAGGTATTTCCTGACAAACTATTACACGAGCCATTCATTGAGATGGCCGAAACTTATCCAGACAATATAGCTGTAATTTATGGTTGCAATTCAATAACGTATGCAGAGTTAAAAAAAGCATCTGAGCGTTTGGCCTCTGTAATTCTTCAATCTGGTGCTAATGTAAAAGATGTGGTAGCCATCGTTATGAATAAGAGTATTGAGCAAATCATCAGCGTTCTTGCAGTACTTCTGGCCGGCTGTGTTTACCTCCCTATTTCACCGGAACTACCTGAAGACAGAATGAAATATCTTATCAAAGACACGGGTGCAAGAGTTGCATTGAGTCACCATCATATGCCACCAAATCTTAATTTGGCCGATTTTATTGAGACTATAGATGTTGATTACCAACAACTTCTTTCTTCTGCGTATTCTTCAATTCCCAAACAGCATACCTCTACCAAAGATTTGGCCTACATTATTTATACTTCCGGTTCCTCCGGACATCCTAAAGGAGTTATGATATCTCACCAGGCAGCCTTCAATACTATCTATGATATAAACTCTAAATTTAAGGTAACAGATAAGGACAAAATCCTGGCTTTAACAGACCTAAGCTTTGATCTCTCTGTATACGATATTTTTGGACTGCTTTCTGTTGGAGGAACTATTGTGGTTCCAAACTTTAAAAGCATCATGTTTTCTGTTCATTGGCATAACCTCCTCAAAAAACATAAAATTACCATTTGGAATTCTGTTCCTTCCTTTATGTCGTTATATTGGGAATGCTACAAACAAAAAGAAGAGCCTATAGATTTAAGGTTAACCTTATTAAGTGGAGACTGGATACCGGTTAACCTTCCTAAGCAAGTCAAAAAGATAAATCCAAACATGGATGTTATCAGCCTTGGAGGAGCCACAGAAGCATCCATTTGGTCTATATATTACCCTATCGAACAGGTTAATCCTGAATGGACATCTATTCCATATGGAAAACCTCTTGCTAACCAATCTTTTCATATTTTAAATAAAGATATGAAAGACTGTCCAGACCAAGTGACTGGTGAACTTTACATAGGAGGCACCGGTGTTGCAGATGGGTATATTAACAACACTAATTTAACTCAAGAATCATTTATTAAGCATCCTAAAACTGGAGAAATCATTTATAAAACCGGAGATTATGGCAGGTACTTCCCTGATGGTAATATAGAGTTTCAAGGTAGAATAGATTCTCAAGTGAAAATATCAGGATTCCGAATTGAATTAGAAGAGATTGTTCATACTTTAAAAAAAATAAATTCAATTAAAGATGCTCATATCATCACATATGGTCATGGTCATATTAATAATAAGTTAATTGCCTTTATCGTGAAAAAAGGAGAGAATTCAATTAATGTAAAGGAAATACGTGATACTTTAAAAGGAAAATTACCTAAATATATGATCCCACACTCCTTTCACTTTATTGACAAGATCCCTTTAACATCTAATGGAAAAATAGACAGAAATTACTTGTATGCATCTCTTAACTTTAAACCATACACAGCCTAATTACAAAAGATTAAGTAATATAAAAAACCTTCAGAGGATTTTGTAAGTCTTATAAACGCAAAAAGAGCAACCACAAAAAAATGTGATTGCTCTTGTTTAAAGATGGGCGGCGACCTACTCTCCCACTGTTACGCAGTACCATCGGCGCTATAGGGCTTAACTTCTCTGTTCGGAATGGGAAGAGGTGGAACCCCTATGCTATAACCACCTGAATATTGTTATTAACATACTAGCTTCAATCAAAATCACAGTTCAAACCTTAGCGCCCAACTAAAAGTTTCGGGTAATTAGTACTGCTCGGCTTTGACATTACTGCCTTTACACCTACAGCCTATCAACGTCATCGTCTTTAACGTCCCTCAAGGATATCTCATCTTGAAGCAGGCTTCGTGCTTAGATGCTTTCAGCACTTATCCCTTCCACACATAGCTACCCAGCGATGCTCCTGGCGGAACAACTGGTGCACCAGCGGTATGTCCAACGCGGTCCTCTCGTACTAACGTCAGGTCTTCTCAAATATCCTACGCCCACAACAGATAGGGACCGAACTGTCTCACGACGTTCTGAACCCAGCTCGCGTGCCACTTTAATGGGCGAACAGCCCAACCCTTGGGACCTTCTCCAGCCCCAGGATGTGACGAGCCGACATCGAGGTGCCAAACCGCTCCGTCGATATGAGCTCTTGGGAGCGATCAGCCTGTTATCCCCGGAGTACCTTTTATCCTTTGAGCGATGGCCCTTCCATGCGGAACCACCGGATCACTATGTCCTACTTTCGTACCTGGTCGACTTGTCGGTCTCACAGTCAAGCTTCCTTGTGCCATTACACTCTGCGGACGGTTACCAATCGTCCTGAGGAAACCTTTGAAAGCCTCCGTTACTCTTTTGGAGGCGACCACCCCAGTCAAACTACCCACCAAACAATGTCCGAATGAATTCGTTAGACCACAGATAAGCAAAGGGTCGTATTTCAAGGGTGACTAAACTACGCCTGGCGACGCAGCATCAAAGTCTCCGACCTATCCTACACATTACTTACCCACAATCAATGTTAAGCTATAGTAAAGGTTCACGGGGTCTTTCCGTCCCGTTGCGGGTAATCGGCATCTTCACCGATACTACAATTTCACCGAGCTCATGGCCGAGACAGTGTGCACATCGTTACACCATTCGTGCAGGTCGGAACTTACCCGACAAGGAATTTCGCTACCTTAGGACCGTTATAGTTACGGCCGCCGTTTACCGGGGCTTCAATTCAATGCTTCACCGAAGTTAACATCTCCTCTTAACCTTCCGGCACCGGGCAGGTGTCAGGCCTTATACGTCTTCTTTCGAATTTGCAAAGCCATGTGTTTTTGATAAACAGTCGCATGCACCATTTCTCTGCGGCCAGCCTAAACTGGCGCCCCTTATCCCGAAGTTACGGGGCTAATTTGCCGAGTTCCTTAGCCATGAATCACTCGAGCGCCTTAGTATACTCAACCCAACTACGTGTGTCCGTTTACGGTACGGGCCGCTATACTCGCTTTTCTTGGTACCAGATGCTTTACTTCGCTTCGGCCGAAGCCTAGGCTCAACGTACATATCCGTCAGTACGTAGTAATCTCTCCGATACGTCACTTTCATTGTATAGCAGGTACAGGAATATTAACCTGTTTGCCATCCACTACCCCTTTCGGGTTCGCGTTAGGTCCCGACTAACCCTGATCCGATTAGCGTTGATCAGGAAACCTGAGTCTTTCGGCGAGGGGGTTTCTCGCCCCCTTTATCGTTACTTATGCCTACATTTGCTTTTCTAATATCTCCACAATGCATCGCCACACTGCTTCTACGTCATTAGAATGCTCCCCTACCACTTGTACTTAGTACAAATCCATAGCTTCGGTAGTATACTTATGCCCGATTATTATCCATGCTCGATCGCTCGACTAGTGAGCTGTTACGCACTCTTTAAATGAATGGCTGCTTCCAAGCCAACATCCTAGCTGTCTCTGCAATCAAACCGCGTTTGTTCAACTTAGCATACATTTGGGGACCTTAGCTGATGGTCTGGGTTCTTTCCCTTTCGGACACGGACCTTAGCACCCATGCCCTCACTCCTATTCATCATCTTACAGCATTCGGAGTTTGTCAGGAGTTGATAGGCGGTGAAGCCCTCTCGTCCAATCAGTAGCTCTACCTCTGTAAGATTAAAATAAGGCTGCACCTAAATGCATTTCGGGGAGTACGAGCTATTTCCAGGTTTGATTGGCCTTTCACCCCTACCCACAGTTCATCCAAAAACTTTTCAACGTTAACTGGTTCGGTCCTCCATTCCGTGTTACCGGAACTTCAACCTGACCATGGGTAGATCACCTGGTTTCGCGTCTAGCGCAGCTAACTTTGTCGCCCTATTCAGACTCGCTTTCGCTTCGGCTCCGTTGCTTAACAACTTAACCTTGCTAACTACGACTAACTCGTAGGCTCATTATGCAAAAGGCACGCCGTCACCCTAAAAGGGCTCCGACCGCTTGTAAGCGCACGGTTTCAGGTACTTTTTCACTCCCCTGTTCGGGGTACTTTTCACCTTTCCCTCACGGTACTGGTTCACTATCGGTCTTTCAGGAGTATTTAGCCTTACCGGATGGGCCCGGTAGATTCAGACAGGATTTCACGTGTCCCGCCCTACTCAGGATACTGCTAGATTCATAACTGTACTTGTACGTGACTTTCACACTCTTTGGCTGCTCTTTCCAAAGCATTCCAATTTGGTTATTTACTCATATTGCAGTCCTACAACCCCAGCGCTGCCTAGACAACACTGGTTTGGGCTAATCCCCGTTCGCTCGCCGCTACTAGGAGAATCACTTTTGTTTTCTTTTCCTCCG
Organism: uncultured Saccharicrinis sp.; assembly: GCA_963677245.1. GTDB lineage: Bacteria > Bacteroidota > Bacteroidia > Bacteroidales > Marinilabiliaceae > Saccharicrinis. The sequence continues at coordinate 4,871,140 of OY781921.1, read as the reverse complement.
GGTACTTAGATGTTTCAGTTCCCCGGGTTTGCCTCCCCGAAGGGATAGTATATCTTCAATATACTGGGTTGCCCCATTCAGAAATCCACGGATCAATAAATATTTGCTTCTCCCCGTGGCTTATCGCAGCTTATCACGTCTTTCGTCGCCTCTGAAAGCCTAGGCATCCACCATGCGCCCTTGCTTACTTTCTTGTTGGTATAACTTTAATGCTATCGCACTAAAGCTAACCTATGATTTTGATTGTTTTGCCAATATGTCAATGTACGTTAATCTTAAAAAAGATCAGTGGAGAATATCGGAGTCGAACCGATGACCTCCTGCGTGCAAGGCAGGCGCTCTAGCCAACTGAGCTAATCCCCCGTAAAAGTAGTCCCGCCCAGACTTGAACTGGGGACCTCTACATTATCAGTGTAGCGCTCTAACCAGCTGAGCTACGGGACTAATTATAAATTTTGAAATGCTAAAAGGTAAGAGGTTCTTTAATTTTACTTAAAACTCTCTCCAGAAAGGAGGTGTTCCAGCCACACCTTCCGGTACGGCTACCTTGTTACGACTTAACCCTAGTTATCAGTTTTACCCTAGGCCGCTCCTTACGGTAACAGACTTCAGGTACCCCCGACTTCCATGGTTTGACGGGCGGTGTGTACAAGGCCCGGGAACGTATTCACCGCGCCATGGCTGATGCGCGATTACTAGCGAATCCAGCTTCACGGAGTCGAGTTGCAGACTCCGATCCGAACTGAGACAGGCTTTAGAGATTAGCATCACATTGCTGTGTAGCTGCCCTTTGTACCTGCCATTGTAACACGTGTGTAGCCCTGGACGTAAGGGCCGTGCTGATTTGACGTCATCCCCACCTTCCTCACGGTTTACACCGGCAGTCTTGCTAGAGTCCCCAGCTTAACCTGATGGTAACTAACAATAGGGGTTGCGCTCGTTATGGGACTTAACCCGACACCTCACGGCACGAGCTGACGACAACCATGCAGCACCTTGTAAATAGTCCGAAGAAAAGATCATCTCTGATCTATGCAATCTACATTTAAGTCCAGGTAAGGTTCCTCGCGTATCATCGAATTAAACCACATGTTCCTCCGCTTGTGCGGGCCCCCGTCAATTCCTTTGAGTTTCATTGTTGCCAACGTACTCCCCAGGTGGATTACTTAATGCTTTCGCTCAGTCGCTGACAATGTATCGCCAACAACGAGTAATCATCGTTTACGGCGTGGACTACCAGGGTATCTAATCCTGTTCGCTCCCCACGCTTTCGTGCATCAGCGTCAATTATAGCTTAGTAAGCTGCCTTCGCAATCGGTGTTCTGTGTTATATCTATGCATTTCACCGCTACACAACACATTCCGCCTACCTCAACTAAATTCAAGACTAACAGTATCAATGGCAGTTTTACAGTTGAGCTGCAAGATTTCACCACTGACTTATTAGTCCGCCTACGCACCCTTTAAACCCAATAAATCCGGATAACGCTCGCATCCTCCGTATTACCGCGGCTGCTGGCACGGAGTTAGCCGATGCTTATTCATACGGTACCTTCAAAAAGCTTCACGAAGCTCACATTATTCCCGTATAAAAGAAGTTTACAATCCATAGAACCGTCTTCCTTCACGCGACATGGCTGGTTCAGACTTGCGTCCATTGACCAATATTCCTCACTGCTGCCTCCCGTAGGAGTCTGGTCCGTGTCTCAGTACCAGTGTGGGGGACCTTCCTCTCAGAACCCCTAGACATCGTTGCCTTGGTAAGCCGTTACCTTACCAACTAGCTAATGTCACGCATGACCATCTTTTACCGCCGAAACTTTACTTAATCATTCATGCGAATCATCAAGACTATAGGGTATTAATCCAAATTTCTCTGGGCTATCCCCTTGTAAAAGGCAGGTTTCATACGCGTTACGCACCCGTGCGCCGGTCGTCATCTGTAGCAAGCTACAATGTTACCCCTCGACTTGCATGTGTTAGGCCTGTCGCTAGCGTTCATCCTGAGCCAGGATCAAACTCTTCGTTGTATAAAAATTATTATGACTGTTTTAACAGCCTATTATTCTTTACAAGAGTTTTAACTCAAAGAATCACTCTTTCCTTTTTAGTGTGCATTTCAATATTTTCAAAGAACGATGTTAGCCTTATTACTAACTTCTTTATATCTTTTAAGCCGAAGCTTATTTTCAATCTTTTTTTTACTCTTCAACCCTTGTTGAGTGTCGCTCTAAAAGCGGATGCAAAGATAACAACTTTATTTCCTATTCTCCAAATGTTTTTTGAAAAAATTTTTAATTATTTTTTCAAGCTTATTTATAAGCTAAAACATTTATTTTCAAGCTTTTCAAAACCCTATTTCTTACAGGAGAATAACCCTTGCGCCCTTCTTTAAAAGCGGCTGCAAAGATAAGCACTTTTAAATTTAAATTCCAAATCATTTTTTGAAAAAATTTAAACTTTTTTCTCGCCTCTCAAAAACCTTTTATAAACCAGGTTTTTAATCCCTTTTGTTGTTATCAATACGTCAGTTTTTATCGCTCTTTCCTGACAACCTCTTGTCTTAAGCGGCTGCAAAGATAAATCATATTATCTCTCTTTTCCAAATCTAATTTCCAATTATTTTTTCGCAGAATGGCAAGATACAAAATTAGGTAGAGTTGTAACTCTAAAGGTCAAGAAGTTACAATTCGCTACACTACCATAAACAACACTATTGCTCAGGAATAAATAAGCCGTTTGCAAGCAATGAAATATCATAAGCGACCTAGGTATCGCCTGTTTATAAATCTTAAAAAAACCGCAAGCTTTATATGAATAAATAGTCTATATATTTATAAGGAATAGTATTTCTCTAATCTATGATCAGAACTAAATATTGGTCGTATTAATTCGCAAAAAAACAAAATACCTTCTGAGAGAAATAAAGCCAATCACTCTTGGGATAATCCTTCTTTCAATTTATTTGCTTTTATTATTTAACAACAAATAAATCATATTTTTCCTCAGACCCAAATATTGGAGGTGATCCGTGATCTATATTGCGGCTGATCCCACAATGCGGATTTAAAATGATTTATTAAAAACAATAAAAGCTTGTAAACCATAAAGTTTACAAGCTTTTATATTCTTTCTCTTTTTAAGTCGTCGGGGTGGAGAGATTCGAACTCCCGACCCCCTGGTCCCAAACCAGGTGCGCTAACCGGACTGCGCTACACCCCGTACTTTTATTTCACATTTAAACTTTTTTCGTCGGGGTGGAGAGATTCGAACTCCCGACCCCCTGGTCCCAAACCAGGTGCGCTAACCGGACTGCGCTACACCCCGAAAAAATAATTTAAATACTTGTGGCGGAGAGAGGGGGATTCGAACCCCCGGTACAGTTTAACCCGTACGCCAGTTTAGCAAACTGGTGGTTTCAGCCACTCACCCACCTCTCCAAAATGTTCAAAAGTCTTACGTTTTAGACCCTGTGTGCATCACTCATTTTGCGATTGCGAGTGCAAATGTAGGAAAATGTTTTAATGCTGCAATAAAAAATAAAAAAAAAATTAACGTGTAATTTTCACCTTAATATTAAGCTAACTCGTAATCAATTGTCGTACAAAAAAGAAGGAGCCCAAAGGCTCCTAAACTTTTTTTTATTTTTTATCTGATTTATCAGATTTATCTGGAGGTGTTTTAGATATTGAATCTCTCATTGAAGTATCTGCTTCAATATTCTTCATTTTTAAATAATCTAGAACGCCTAAATTTCCATTTCTAAATGCATCTGCCATCGCTAATGGAACCTCCGCTTCTGCTTCGATTACTTTGGCTCTTGCCTCTTGTGCTTTAGCTTTCATTTCCTGCTCTAAAGCTACTGCCATGGCTCTTCTTTCTTCTGCTTTAGCCTGGGCAATATTTTTATCTGCCTCAGCCTGATCGATCTGAAGTACAGCTCCAATGTTTTTACCTATATCAACATCTGCAATATCAATCGATAAGATTTCAAATGCTGTTCCTGCGTCTAAACCTTTTTCCAAAACCACTTTAGAAATAGAATCCGGATTTTCCAAAACAGCCTTATGGGATAAAGATGATCCAATAGAAGATACAATACCTTCACCAACACGTGCCAAAACCGTTTCCTCTCCGGCACCTCCTACTAATTGTTTTATACTAGCCCTTACTGTAACCCTTGCTTTTGCAATTAACTGAATACCATCTTTAGCAACAGCAGCTACCGGAGGCGTATCAATTACCTTAGGGTTTACAGACATTTGAACAGCTTCAAAAACATCACGACCCGCCAAATCAATTGCGGTTGCCATTTGAAATGATAAATCAATATTTGCTTTCGCTGCAGATACTAAAGCATGAACTACACTTGTTACGTGTCCTCCTGCTAAAAAGTGAGCTTCTAACTCATCCCTTTTTATACTATTTAAACCAGCTTTATTAGCTTCGATTAACGCTCGAACAATTACCGATGGTGGTACTTTACGAACACGCATTAAAACTAATTGTAACAGGTTAATTCTAACTCCTGATACCAGGGCTGAAAACCACAATAACACAGGAACATAATACAAAATCAAAAAGAACAGTACTAGAATGACTGCTAAGAGGCCAAAAAATCCTAAGCCTTCCATCATAATTATTAACTTTTAGGTTTAACGACTATATATGTTTTAAAAACTTTAGTTACTTCTAATGGAGTATTTTCATCAACAAAATGCCCTGGGCATCTTGCTTCAATAATAATATTGTTAACATTTGCTTTTCCAACAGGATTTAATCGGGTTATAGCCACTGCCTGATCTCCAACCCGAATACTATTTTCTTCTTTTACCTCAACTATACCTTCAACTTTTGAATGTAGCATTAACTTGTTCCATGTTCCCGATCTGAGTGACCAAACAATTACTATTATGGAGGTAGCAATGGTAGATATAAGCGTAATATTTCCTCCTACTGAACCAAATTCTTTATAGGACATAAAAATACCCACAACAATAAAAAGTGCACCGCCGATTCCAGCAATAGTTACTCCTGGTAAAGCAAAGAATTCTAATATTAAAAGAAATAATCCTAGAACAATTAAAAGGATAATGACAATTGTAGACATACAAATTTATTGGATTGTAACAGATAGGTTTTTAGTAAGAAGTCTGTTTTTCAACGGAAGCAACTCTTCTACAGTGCCAATTTTTATTTGACATTTACCTGTAAAGTGGGTAATAAAGGCACATTGCTCAGCCTGTACATCATCATGATCACAAACTTCACAAAGTGAATTAATCACATAATCAAAGGAATTAATATTATCATTATGTAATAACAACATTTTTGATTTGCTGTCACCTTTGCTTAAATGACCGCTTTCCCATTCTTTTCCAAAAGCTACCATGTTCAAAATTTTATGTTACAAAATAGCATTTTTAAATTTAAAAACACATTCACTCTACAATTTAATAAAAAAAATTATTTTGCCGATAACGGGATTTGTTTTCCATCTTCAAATAATACCACAAAAGCTCCCGAAAATCCTGCAGCAACAATTGATGGAACAGCTGCCTGTGCTTCTTCGTATGTTTTAAAACTACCACTATAGTACTTGGTTAAATCTCTTCCTTCAAGCTTCTTTTTATAAACTGCCGGGATTGATTTTAACGATTCAGCATTCGGTTCATTGCGAAAAACACCAATCTGTACTCTGTAAATACGCACTATTTCTTCTACAACTTCCTCTCCTACCTCATTTTCCTGAGCAGGCTCTTCCTGTTGTAACTCCTCTTTCTTCTCAGCTTTCTTTTCTTGCACTAAATCCTCTTTTGCTTCATCTCCTTTATGTAATTCGGCATATGACTTTTGAATATGGCCAGTTACTTTTTTCTCTTCTGAAACCGTATTTTGTTTCTGTCCCTGACTTTCCTGAATTTGTCCTCCTTCTAAAAGTGATAAGTACAAATCTAACGCCTCCTCTTGCATTTGAACACCGGTCTTTTTCATTGTTCCGGCCTTTTCATAGGCATCCAAATTTAAACCTCCGGGTTCTCTAAGAATATTTCGTGCTTCCCTAAAATGCGCATTACCTTGTTGTGCCAGGTTCATTACCTTTTCGCCTTGTTCACCACCAAGTCTTTTTGAAATATCTTTTAATTTTAAATAAAAAACAGGATACTTTTTATCTAGTGATTTATGATACAAACGCGTAGATATTAGTTTTAATTCTTTCGAATCTTTTATCATTTTTTGAGCTGTAGGTTCTTCCTCCTCTTCCTCTTCTCCATTTCGTTTTATAAGCTGACTAAGTTTTAAACGCTCTTCTGTTACAACCTTAGTCGAGTTTTCAAGTAACCTTGATGATTCCAGGTTTAAGATATTAGCCCAGACATATAATGAATCCGCCTCGTGTAATATTTGTTTATCGTTTACCGAAAAAAGGGAAGAATACATTTCCTGCGTATTGGCATAATAGCGCTCAAACTCATCATTTGTGTGGTAAGCATACTTTTCCGGGATAAAAACGCCTTCAAAATTCAGCGCTTTTGTAACTTTTTCTTCCTCCTTCACTCCTTTATATGTACCACTTCGAATTTGGTTCATAATTTCATTTAACTCTTTTTGTCGGGCATACAAATACTTTTCTTCAATCTGATCATCTAAACTATAAACCTGATTCTCCAGGTTTAATATTTCATTCACAATTTCGTTTCTATCCGTTTCATTAGCCACTCGACTATATTCTCCACGTTTAGTTCGCATAACCGAAGACAAGCTATCTTTTTCCTGTTCTAACTTAAATCCTTCCTTAAAAAGAGAAGCTGCCTCAGCATTAATAAATTGGTTAAACTGAGTATAAGTAATTGTATCTCCAATCTGAAACGAAAACAAACCTTTCTTTTTATTCACTTTAGCCCCACTCTTTTCTAGTGAATGAGATACATCCCCTTCCCTTTCTTCATTTACACCTATATCTTCCAGTTGTGCTGCTTTATTAATTTGGTTAACATCATCAGCCATATTCCTTACTTGAGTACCGTCCCACTGAATCGTATATACCATAACAGAATCTCCCGAAGTTTCTCTGTTTGAAACAAACCAGGCCACCTCGTTAAAATCGTCCGATACAAAAAGGTAATCGTCCAAAGGAGAATTAAAAGGTACACCCATATTTATAGGCTCCAAAAAACTCTGTGTTTCGTTATCGTAGTATATTTTGTAAATATCAAATCCTCCCAATCCACCGGGACGATCTGATGAAAAATACAGCGTCAATCCATCAGTAGCCATAAACGGGAAAGCATCATTGTAAGCTGAGTTCACAGGAGTCCCTAAACTTTTACTTTCGCTCCAACCATCGATTAACCTTTCCATCTTAAAAATGCTCATCGTATCTTCCACATTAGAGGCCATAGAAAAATAGACTACATCACCTCTTTCTGTTTCGAACATTATATTCTCAGCGTTTACACCAGACTCAAAAAAATCGCCATTCTTATATAATTTACCCACATCCTTTGCCGGAGAATATTTTTCTAATATTTTAGACTTATGAACCTTGGACTTCTCGTTTACTGAAAGAGAATATATCTTTGAAGCAATTCTGTTGGCATTTTTACACTCCTCCAAATACTTGTTTGTCTTTTCCACTCTTTGATCCCCGGAAGAAGCATATTGGATGAATTTATTATAATTAGCTTGCGCTTCTTCAAAATGATAAGATAACTGATGAGCTCTACCCAGATAATAGTATACATCTCTACTAACACCTTTTACTCTTGCATAATTTAAACGCTTAATGGCAGATGACAAATCCGACCTGTTCTTCAACTGGCAAATTCCCATGTAAAAATTATACTTGCTTTCCTTAGGATATTTCTGAAGTAAATAATCATATACCAACTCCGCACTATGGTAATCCTCGGCCTTAAAAAAAGCCAACCCATCTTTTGCTGTATATGAAACCTGATTTTGAGCATTAATATTATTCCCAATACCAGTAAATAGCATGATCAAAAACAAACAAACTGATTGTAAAAATCTTACCATAATATTTAATTAAGTTTTTGAAATTAACAAAGGTCAAAAATATAAATATAAGGTCAATAAACTAAAGTTATGCCTACGGATATCTCATTATTTTTAGAAATACGTAGCGGCATTTTGTATTCCTATCACTTTTCCTACATTCGTTTTTTCAAGAGGAAAAATCAAATATAAACAAGTACTTTACCTGAGATTTTAATGGTTGTATTTCTGAAAGAATAAGAGCTAAAACTGCCAATTTATAAATTATACTACTTAACGAAAATATTGCTTTGCTAATTTAAAGGCTTTATATTTAGATTGTTTAAGTGTTGTTAATAATTACTGTGAACCAAGCGAGGTTAAAATAGTTTTAAAGAAATATATTTGTAACCTTATAATTATAATATACAATGAGCAATTTAAAAGAAGGAGATAAAGCACCTGTATTTAAAGGACTTAATCAGAATGAGGAAATGATTTCTTTAAGTGATTTTGCCGGTAAAAAAGTTATTTTATACTTCTACCCAAAGGACAATACTCCTGGTTGTACAGCAGAATCATGCAATTTAAATGATAATTACAGTGAATTAACAGAAAAGGGTTTTGAAGTTATTGGGGTTAGTCCGGACTCTGTTTCTTCTCATTTAAAATTTATAGCGAAATACAATCTTCAATTTAATTTGATTGCAGATACTGAAAAAGAAATTTTGGAAATGTATGGTGCCTGGGGATTAAAAAAGATGTATGGCAAAGAATACATGGGTGTTATTCGTACTACATTTATTATCAACGAAGAAGGTGTTATTGAAAAAATTATAAAAAAGGTAAAAACAAAAGAACATACCCAACAAATTTATAACGAACTAGAAATTAACTAAAATAAGATGGCTGAAAAACAAGAAGTTAACAAAGAAAAATTAAAAGCACTACAACTTACCATGGACAAAATTGATAAAGCCTATGGTAAGGGGACTATTATGAAGATGGGCGACGATGTTATTGATGATATTCCGGTAATTTCAACTGGTTCTTTATCTTTAAATCTGGCCTTAGGAGTTGGAGGTTTCCCAAGGGGTAGAGTGATTGAAATTTACGGACCTGAGTCTTCCGGTAAAACCACTTTAGCCATTCATGCCATTGCTGAAGCTCAAAAAGCTGGCGGTATTGCAGCCTTTATTGATGCAGAACATGCTTTTGACAGATTTTATGCAGAAAAACTTGGTGTAGATATTGAAAACTTACTTATTTCTCAGCCGGATAATGGTGAACAAGCTCTTGAAATTGCGGATCAATTAATCCGTTCTTCTGCAATTGATATTATTGTAGTTGACTCTGTGGCAGCATTGACACCAAAAGCAGAGATCGAAGGTGAGATGGGAGATTCTCGTATGGGTCTGCAAGCCCGATTGATGTCTCAGGCTTTAAGAAAGTTAACTTCTACAATCAATAAAACTAATACCACCTGTATCTTCATTAACCAGTTAAGAGAGAAAATTGGTGTAATGTTCGGTAACCCGGAAACTACAACTGGAGGTAATGCACTTAAGTTCTACGCATCTTTAAGATTGGATATCCGCAGAGCCTCTCAAATTAAAGATGGTGAAGATGTTATTGGTAGTCACACCAGGGTAAAAGTGGTTAAAAACAAAGTAGCTCCGCCATTTAGAAAAGCTGAGTTCGACATTATGTATGGAGAAGGTATTTCTAAAGTAGGTGAAATAATCGACCTTGGAGTAGATCATGAAATTATAAAGAAAAGTGGTTCGTGGTTTAGTTACGGAGACACAAAACTTGGTCAGGGAAGAGAAGCAGTAAAAAATCTCCTTCGTGACAATCCTGAGTTAATGGATGAGTTAGAACAAAAAATTATCGAGTCAATTAACAGCTCTAATTAATATTAAAACCGGGTTCTCCCGGTTTTTTTTCTATACCCTAAATGCAGAACTCCCAATCCAAAGGTTACCTTTACATAACACTTGCATTTTTAATGTGGGGTGTTTTAGCTATTTATTGGAAGCAACTCAAACACATTGGCGATTGGGAATTGTTATCAAATCGAATCATCTGGTCATTTATATCACTTACTGCCTTTTTAAGCCTATCAAAAAGAAATCAATTTATCAGCATATGGCAAAATAAAAAAAGCAGATATTCATTACTCACCAGTTCGATATTAATTGGTATTAATTGGGGTGTATTTATGTATGCGGTTAATGCCAATAAAATAGTACAAGCCGGATTGGGATACTACATTACTCCTTTGGTCAATGTCTTTCTTGGAATCACTATTTTAAAAGAAAAACTGACAGGAATAAAACTGATAGCCATCATTCTGGTATTTGCTGCCATTAGTTTTTTAACTATTCAACTAGGTGAATTCCCATATTTATCATTAATTCTTGCTTTTTCATTTGGTCTTTACGGCCTAATAAAAAAAACATCTCGAGTTGATTCTCTCCCTTCCTTAGCTTTTGAAACCAGCATCCTTTTTCCATTTGCATTGATTTATCAAATTAAACTTTTTGCTTCAGGAAATAATTCCCTTCAATATCTAAATTCAAAAGACATCATTTTATTGGTTGGAACTGGTCTTATCACCATATTACCATTATATTGGTTTAGTCAAGGAGCCAAACGCATTGCCCTCACCTCGGTTGGTTTCTTTCAATATATAGCACCTAGTATCATGTTAATTATTGGTATTACTTATTATAAAGAGCCTTTTCGAACAAATGAAGCTATTGCTTTTAGTATCATATGGGTAGCTATACTTCTTTACATCTACTCTTTAATTAAACAAGAAAAAAAACATTCATAGATTAAAGCACTTTAACCCCACATTTTAACTTACTAATAAAGAGTACTTTTGTATTGTTTTTTTTATTATATTTGAATCAACTTATACTTAACCTAATTTTTATGATCAACATTAACAACAAAAGCTTTAAAATAATAAGCTACACTTCAAACGGGGATATTAACCCTGACACAGTCTTCCATTACAAACAGTTTAAAAATCAGATAAGCGGAACCTATAAAGGAGGATATGTTAAAGCCGGATTTTTAGATGCGATTATTGACAACAATGATAATTGGCAAGTTAAATATTACCACACTAATTTATTTAACGAATTAATAACTGGTAATTGCACATGTACCTCTTCTATTCAGTCAGATGGAAAAATCCGCCTAACATTTGAGTGGCAAAGAACCTCAAAAGACTTTACTAAAGGAAAAGCCGTTTTTGAGGAAATTGAAAATACATCAAAAGTCGGTATCCGGAAACCTATACCTTTTTCTTTTTCAGTTTAAAGAAAGAGACCGTTTTACTTAACTGAGAAGCCTGACGAGATAATTCTTCTGAACCAGAAGCTAACTCCTCTGACGAAGCTGCATTTTGAGAGGTAATATGAACTAAATCTTGTATTGCATTATTAATTTGCCCTGCTCCTGCATCCTGCTCTTTACTTGAAACAGAAATTTCTCTCACCCTCTCTACTGTTTTCTGAATCTCAGGTAACAATGTCTCCAACCTATTCCAAGACTCTTCTGCTGCTCCTAAACTAGAGGTAGTAAGATGATCTATTTCATTGGCCGCTTTTTGTGTATAATCGGATAACTTTCTAACCTCTGCAGCCACAACTGCAAATCCTCTACCATACTCTCCTGCTCTGGCAGCTTCAACTGCTGCATTCAATGCCAACAAATTAGTTTGAGTAGCAATATCATTAATAATGTTGGTTTTAGATTTAATCTCCTGCATTGAATCTAAATTTAACTTAAGTGTTTTTTGCAGCTCATTAACACCATCCTCTGTATTAATTGCTGTCTTCTCAGTTAAAAAAGCATTCTCTGTATTTGATTGAATATTGGCAACCATTTCTTCAATAGATGAAGATATTTCTTCGGTTGAGGCAGCTTGTTGACTAGCGCCCTGCGACAAATGTTCCGAGGTTTTACTCATTTGATCACTTGCATTAGCTACATTCTCTGATCCTTCTACTACTTCAGCTATTATACTTCGAAGTTTATCGATTGTTGCTTTTAAAGACTTTTGCAACGTTCCAATCTCATCTTTTCGGTTAATATCTAAATCTACATGTAAATCCCCATTAGCCAATAAAGTAGTGCTTTGACTTAAAGCAACTATTGGTCGCGAAAAACCCCGACCAAAAATAACGGCAATCAAAGCGGCTAAAATTAATATTCCCAAAGTTATAAATACCAAAACAACCATTAAACTGCGAAGACGAGCCATTTCCTTTTCTCTCTCCATATCAACATGTGCCTTAATATCATCAATGTAATTTCCTGTCCCAACAACCCATTCGAAAGGTTCAAAATATAATGAATAACTTCTTTTAGGTAAAGGCACATCAGAACCCTTTTTAGGAAACCAATATTCGGTATATCCCCCACCCTCAAGAGCTCTGGCAATAATATTCTGAATTAAGTAATTATCATAAACGTCTTGTAGGTTATAGCGATTGGTTCCTTCTGTTTTAGATCCTAACAACACTATATTCGTTCCATCTTTGGTATCAATCCAAAAATAACCTCCATCGCCATAACTCAAACCTCTTATTAAATCAGCTGCAAGTATTTTAGCTTCTTCCTCATCCGTTATCAATCCATTTTGATAGCGCTCATAAACTCCCTGAATTAAACTCAATGCTGTTTCTACTTCTTGCTTAATAGCTTTATCATAATCTCTATTAAGCATTTGCTCCATAGCTTCAAGCTTTTTAATTTCTGACTTATATGACAAAACTCCAAACGGAATAACAATGGCCAATACCATTAAAATCATCAATACAAGTATTACTGAAATAATTCTGCCTGTAATGGTTTTCGCCTTAAAAAAAGCCAATAGTCTTTTCATTTATCTTAAGTTATAAGGTGTGATGCTTCCGATACGCCTTTTACAATAAAAGGTTATTACAAAATCAAATTATCTAATAAGCATCTTTTACAATACGCACTTTTTGCTTAACACACCATTTAATCTACACTCAATCCTTTATAATATCAAGTACTTTTAATATTATTTTTTAGACTCTTAAAATTAAGTTTATTCATTCGAAATTATTTTAAATACATTTCATAGATTGATTTTCATATTACATTTATTTTTTACGCTTCCAATAACTAACAAACAATTATTTTAGTCGTTGTGTTAACTTGAAATATTAATTAGAATGAATAAAATGCGATTTATACTTTTTTTCTCTGTCATTTTCGGAATTCACTTTCTGGTGAACCTGTATATTTACAAAAGAGGCATACAAGGATTAGAAGCTGTTCCTCAACTTATTCCCTGGTTAAGAGGCATTATGCTTTTTCTATTATTTGCCTACCCTTTAGGGCGATTCTTAGAAAAAATATGGTACTCTCCTGTTTCTGCTTTTATTCACTGGGCTGGTGCTTTCTGGTTTGCAGGCATGTTATATTTTGTTCTTTGCATTTTTACATTAGATCTTATAAGGTGGAGCAATTCGTTGTTTCATTATATTCCTAATCATTTTTTAACTGACTACAATCAATTAAAATTGTATACTACTGGAATTGCAACATTAATTGTCGTTTGCATAGTCGTTATCGGTCACATAAATGCATGGACTCCAAAAATCGTAAATAAAACAATAACCATTCATAAATCAGGAGGTTCGTTGGATAGTGTAAAAATCGTTGCTGCTTCTGATATACATTTAGGTACGATTATAGGACCAAGAAAAACAGACAAGCTGGTAAAAACAATCAACCGTTTAAATCCAGATATTATTCTTTTTGCAGGAGACATTTTAGATGAAGATGTAAAACCGGTTATCGAACAAAATCTGGGAAGAAATCTACTTAAACTAAAGTCTCGTCTTGGCGTTTATGCAGTTACCGGAAACCATGAATTCATCGGCGGTATTGACAAAGCTGTAGAATACCTGGAAGATCATAATATAAAAATACTAAGAGATTCTTCATTACAGATTAATGAAAGCTTTTATCTGGTAGGAAGAGAAGATCTCCAGTCCAATTCAATGACTCACAAACAAAGAAAAAGTGTTGCAGAATTGCTTAATGATTTAGATAAAAACAAAGCCATTATTCTGCTTGATCACCAACCATACAATTTAGATAAAGCACAGAATGCAGGTGTAGATTTGCAAATTAGCGGTCATACCCACCATGGACAACTTTGGCCCTTTGGTTATCTGACACAGAAAATATTTGAATTGAGCAGGGGTTATAAAAAGAAAGGAAACAGTCACTTTTACGTAAGTACAGGCTTTGGCACATGGGGGCCTCCTGTAAGAATTGGTAACCGACCAGAGATTTTGGAGTTTACCTTAGTTTTCGATAAATAGTAGCTATAAAAAACAAGGCCACTTAAAAAAGTGACCTTGTTTCCTTCTAGTTCTTATCTAATTATCTAATGTAAGCTATTTAGCTTATACCTTTTTACTTTCACTTGTTTCATGAGCCAACAGGCGTTCAAGCCTCTCTATCTGTTTGTTCTTATTTACTTCCCGCAAATTTTGCGCGGTATCTGTAAAATACTGGTGCTTCTGAATAAAAGCCAACTGCTTTTCATTCCACTCAGTAAAAGAGCCTATTAAATCACGCACTTTAAGCTCTTCATACAACATATTTGATACCGGAATAAAGTCTGTACGTCCTAAATAATCCAAATCAGAATCACATATTACTTTTTCCAGAATACTATCCGGATTTGGAGGAAATTTTGTTGCTAATATTAGCTTACTTATTTTTTCTAATATTTCATCCGAAAAATGATATTTACTCAGCATCTTTCTGGCGATTATCGTTCCATGATATTCGTGATCATCGTAACTAATTACATGGCCTGAATCATGAAACAATGCTGCTAACTTCAAAACCAAAATCTCCTCTTCAGATAATCCTTCAGCCCATCCTATTAACTCAACCTCTGTAATAACATCAATGGTATGTTTAATATTGTGGTAGAATAATTTTTCAGGTAGATTCTGCTCCATCATATCCAGTACTTCTTCCTGAATATCCAAAAACTGAATCAGAGAATACTTGATATCAAAATCTTTGTTTTTCTTTTTAGGATCTTCTTTATCCTGTAAATGTGGCAAAAGTCCATCTACATAAAAAGAATCCATTAAACCTTTATACTTTACAGGCATATTCCCTGAAGAGTTGCAATCGAAAAACTCTTTTACCAACTCATAGGTCATCGCCGAAATATTAATTTTACCTGATTGGCAAGCTTTACCCAAACGACTGGTAAAATTAACAGCATCACCGGCCAAACGATATGGTGCAGATTTTCTACCTGTTGGTTCAGCTAATACAGGACCTGTATGAATTCCGATACTTAGTTCCCAAAAAGCAGTATTGTTAATTCCACCATTGGCATCAATAGCTGCCTGTTGCATTTCAAACGCAGCTAAAATTACATCAATGGGATTTGTTCGGTTTTCTTCAAGCATACCGGCACCGTAAATAAAAACATCTCCAACCGTTTTTATTTTAATAATTCCATATTTTTTGGCTATATCATCCATGGAAAGTTGCAACTCATCTAACTTGTCCATTAAACGTGCTGCATTAGGATGCCCACTTAACTTCTGGAATCCTTCAATAGATGCATATAATAGGGAAGCTCTCTTAAAACGATGTATTTTTTTCCGGGCTACTTTCTTCTCAACATCTGCATCAAACGAAAAATCGGATAGTAAACTAAGGTATTTATCGTTTTGTTGCTGAATAAAATTATAACGGTTTACAATTTCATTCATCTCACGATTCAATTCCTTATTTCGATTGGCAAGTTTTGAGATTCGCTTAATATATAACTCAATATTATCCATGTAGCACAAGCTTCAATAAATCAATTTTTATTCTTGATATACTGATGTTACGGCGTTCTCCTAAATAGGTTTATGATTACCGTACTTTTTTTAGATAAAGGAGAGTTTTTTCAGCTTTAAGGTATGATTATTCTTGATTAAAAATCATACTTATTTAGTACGTTTCTGATAATTCAAAGACTATTTAAGCATAGCAATTATCTGATCAATCCTACTTTTTATTGGATCCATAGCATCAAACCAATGTATATCAAAGCCACTTCGCTCCATCTTTCGAAACCAGGTCATTTGTCGTTTAGCAAACTGATGAATAGCAATATTGAGTTTGGAAAACATTTCTTCGTAAGATATTTCTCCAATTACATATTGGGTTAAATATTTATATTCTAATCCATAGTAGATTAAATCCTCCGCACTTACACCAGAGTCAAGGATACCTTTCACTTCCTGGATCATCCCCTCTTCGAGCCTTGTTTTTAAACGCTTTGTAATTTTCTCTCGCCTTAATTCTCTATCAATACCAACTCCAATAATCAATGGTTTAACTTCAGGCAAATCTACCTTAATTTCAGGATTATTTTTGTAGTAAGTTTCTATTTCAATGGAACGTATAGCTCTTTTTTTTGTATCTACTTCCGTGGTATTATGCAAACACTTCATAGATGCCAACATTTCCGTTAACTCATCCAGTGTTTTAGTTTCTAAATTCTTTCGCAACTCGGGATTAGATGGAACCTGAATCATTTTGAATCCACTTAATACAGCTTCAATATACATGCCTGTTCCACCACACATAACAGGAAACTTACCTCTTTGCTGAATATCCTCAAAAGCTTTAAAAAAATCACGCTGATATTCGTATACATTATACTTATAACCAGGATCAACAATATCAATTAAATGATAAGGTACCTCATAGTCATCCACACAATAATCACCATAGTCTTTTCCAGTTCCCAAATTCATTTTCCGATAAACCTGCCTTGAATCTGCGCTTATTATTTCTCCATTAATTTCTTTGGCTAACGGAGCTGCCAAAGCGGTTTTACCACTGGCAGTTGGACCTAAAATAACTAAAAGATTATACGAACTGGATATCTGCATAAAATTGAATAACTCGTAATTTTTATATTTTTGCTGCTGCAAAGCTAATTAAATTGAAACGTATTAATTAACATTAGAGTGTCGTTTTAATTATTTAGGGATGTATAAACGATATTATCTTATACAAAGACAAACATAGCGACCAATAAATCATTATGAAGACAGGTAATAAAGAAAGTCTTAGAACCAAATATAAAAGTCTATTTATTAGAACAAAAAATCTTGTCATTACCCCTAAAAAGGAATGGAACAATATTTATGAAGAGAACTCGGATATAAATAGCATCTTAAGTGGTTATATTTTACCCTACATAGGCGTATTAGCTTTGGTTTCCTTTATAAGCCACTTGAATTTGCATAGTGATTCTGATAAATATATAACAGCACTAAAACAAGCTTTAGCTATGTTTTCTGCTTTATTTTTTGGTTTGTATATAACCTACTATATAACCAAACAAATTATGCCCAAATTTACAGTTAACTCTAATGAAAAAGACTTAAACATATACGCATTTAAACTAATTGCATACAGTTCTGTAATTTTATATTTGATTCAGCTAATAGTGGCCTTTATTCCTGAACTATTCTTTTTTCAGGCTCTAAGTTTATATACAGGTTATATAGTATGGAAAGGCAGCGAATATATTGGAAGGTTTGAAAGTAATGAGCAAAGAATTACCTTCAGTGCTATTGTTGGAATATTGTTACTATTTGTTCCTTATTTTTTATTTAAGTTAATTGTAGAGTTTAGTGGATTAAGTTCATGGTGAAATAATTCATCTCGTTCTCAAAACAAAAATGCTGAACAAGTAAAACCTTTTTAAGTTTTACAATAAGTTACACACTCTAGAAAAAGTTAAAATGTCAAATCAAAATAAATTAAACATACGAAATAAAAAGGCCTACTTTAATTATGAAATTCTGGAAAAGTTTGTTGCCGGAATTCAGCTTTCAGGCACCGAGATAAAATCTTTACGCTTAGGAAAAGCCAGTTTGGTAGAATCCTATTGCTATTTTATTAAAAATGAACTTTGGGTAAAAGGATTAAATATATCAGAATATTTTTGGGGAACTTATAACAATCACATGCCTTTGCGTGAAAGAAAACTATTGCTTCACAAAAAAGAACTTCAAAAGCTAGATAGAAAGACAAAAGAGTCCGGATTAACCATTGTTCCACTACAGGTTTTTCTAACAGAAAAAGGTTGGGCTAAAATGGAAATAGGTTTAGCTAAGGGTAAAAAATCTCATGACAAAAGAGAAACCCTTAAACTAAAAGATGCCAAAAGAGAAATGGACAGATTAAAAAAAGCGCACTAATTAGGATACTACCACGCAACCTCTCTCCTTTTTTTACATCACTATCTGCAAACAGAGTTTCGTATAATTTTAGATCTATTGGCTAATACCAATTAAAATGAATTTAAATTTTGAATCTCGCTCCCAAGCCATTAAATTAATGGCACCAAGGGTAAGTAATATTTAGCGTGGAAAACCTAAAAGAGATTATAAAACAATGCCAGAAAAACAATGCTAAGGCACAAAGGAAGTTATATCAAAAATTTTCTCCCTGGCTTTTTGGCATCTGCCTTCAGTACTGCAAAGACAGAACTGAAGCAGAGGATAATCTACAGGATGGTTTTATTAAAATTTTTAAGAACATCAATAAATTCAGATTTGAGGGATCTTTTGAAGGTTGGATGAGAAGGATTATGGTGAACACCATTATTGAATCTTTTCGAAAAAAAAATCCAGTATACCTGGTTGAATCTATTGATGATTTAAAAATTGAGGAAGATACTCCAGATGAGAACATTCCTCCATATACAGCTAAAGAATTACTTCAAATGATAGAAACCTTACCTCCTAAGTACAAATTGGTATTTAACCTCTATGCGTTAGAAGGTATGACTCACATTGAGATTTCAGAGATTCTGGGGATTTCTGTGGGCACATCAAAATCAAACTTATCCAGAGCCAGAAAGCTTTTAAAAGATAAACTGGCGATTAAAGTTAAAGATAAAACTCAAACAGCTTAGATTTGACATGAAGAAGGATAGTAAAATAGATCATATTTTTAGAGAGGGCTTAAGCGACTTAACGGAGGTACCTCCTGCTTTTATATGGAATAATATTGAATCTGATCTTTTACAAGATAAGAGAAATAAACGTGTTATTCTATTTTGGAGAAGCGTTGCTGCTGCCTGCATTGCAACAATTGTAAGTATAGGTACTATTTATTTTTACACCTCCAATAATCAAGTAAATATTGAAGAAATTGCTCAACAAGTAAAACTTCCCATAAATGATCATATAAATACGAATTCAGATAAGTCAGAAAAATTAATTAGCAAAGAAAAAAACATAGATCCAATACAAAAAAACACAGTAGAAAACTCTCCTAAAATATCAGGTCACACAGGTACTCAAAAAGCAGTTGAATCGCAATCATTAAACAATAATAAGAATCTACATAAGTCAACAAATAATTTAATTGTTGCAAATACTAAAGAAGCACTACCTGCTAAAATAGCATCTCGTAAGCCATCGAATTTTCAAAAAAGTACGGAGCTTGATGCCAATCAATTGTTCGCTAGTAATAACAATCACATTGACATTAATGAAACCTATGCCCGCTATTTTGACAAACTTCATGAGGAAAATAATATAAAAGAAAATAAAAATACCTCATTTGCTTTAGGAGGTCAATTTTCTCCTGCCTATTCATTCAGATCATCAAACGAAAACAAGGCCAATAATGAAGATGGTATTGTTTCTTATACAGGTGGAATTAACCTTCATATAAAACCCCAAAAGAAATGGGCCATTGAAACCGGAATATATTATGCGCAGGTTGGACAAAAATTTAATAATCCAATCATTCCTCCCATATTTCAGGGTGAGAGCTTTGGCTCTAATGGGTCAAGTATTCAAGACAGAGTTATAGAACCCAACCTGCAAAATTCACTAGGTACAATAAAGCTAGAAAATTCTTCTCAACAGGATTTATTGGCAGAAGCATCTACATCTGGTAATAAATATCTTTTAGATAGTTCGGAAAATCCAACTAGCAACTCTTTTTATGAGTCTGCAAACTACCAACAAGAGCTGAATTACATTGAAGTGCCTTTATTACTTAGATACAACCTCATAAACAAAGGATTAAACCTATCTGTATCCGGAGGTGTCAGCACCAACTTTTTAATAGGAAATAATGCTTATAAATTACAAAACAACAGTAAAGAGTATATTGGTGAGACTTCGGACATTGAAAATATTAATTATAGTGCCGTCATGGGATTTGGAATAAGCACACCCATCATTAAGTCACTGGATTTTAATTTTGAACCTCGAATTAAGTATTTCTTAAATTCAGTATCTAGTCAACAAGAATTTAAACCTTATAGTTTTGGACTATATACAGGAATTAGTTATAAGTTTTAGATCCTGTATTCTTTCTTATATTTGAATTCAGAGCTGTCCAAAATATTCTAATTAACTGGTGCTTCGCCAAAACCTGACTTTATTTTTTAGCTCACAAGGTCTTACTTTCAATTGTGTTCATAATTTTCGCTTCGCTAAAATTGTCTTAACTCAAAAAAGGCAAGGCTACCCCCGCTTCTCTCAATAAACTACGATTATTTGACTAAAATCGTTAAAACTAACCATGTTCATTGCTTCACTGGCTGAGGCCAATGTATAACCTGCTAAAAAATTAGAAATATTCTTTTTATTTAGAACAGATTTGATTTAAATGACGGGTGAAGATTTTGTTTTGCTTACTATTATAATTCAATTCAAAATCCTCAACTATAAAACTCAATTATATTTCAGAAAAAAGTCCGGCAATGTAACATCACCGGACTTTCTTTTATATATCAGAATTCTTTTAATTCTTGGTAACTACTTTCTCTTGGTAACTTGTATTTCCAATACTCACTTTTATGATATAGATAGTAGTAGGTTCTGGAAGTTTTATTTCTGTTTTAGTATCATTTAAATCATGATGTGCAACCAACTGTCCAGCTAAATTGTAAACTTCAATTATTCTTTCACTTTCTTCCAATAATAAAGGACTTACCTTGACAATAGCAAATTGATCCAATCCATATATCTCAACCTTTCCTGCCAATTTGTTACTCCATACATCACCAACATCAGTTGTTAACGGTTCAAAAACTAACTCAAACCTATTATTACTTGCTGCTAATTTAGGTGTAAAGGTATATGATGGAGTTTCTCTTAAATCAATAGAAACCCCTTCTGCTTTATCTAATAAATAAACTGAAGTGTTTGGATAGAAATTATTGATATTGCTTGCTCTGTAAGTCAATTCCTCCATATTATCATCAGCAAGCTGATATCCTAATGGAATTACTTCTTGCTCTGCTAATGAAGGTAGATAATTAACTGCCACATTTTTTGTTGACTTAAGACTAAAAATGTTAGCCACATCTCCACTATTCATCAATTTCTCGGAATCAAATCGAGTAACTTCCTGAGATCCTTTTTCGCCAAATAAAACTACAGCTTCATCTGTTGCTTCGCCACTAGATAATTCCATACGGAATATGTTTTCATTCTCAATATTTGAGCTTTTCAAACTACCTGTTGTATGAACTCTGGCCGATCTGGCAATGGAGAAGTCCGAGAACACATAATTACGCATCCAAAAAGCCTGTCCTGGAGAAATATATCTAGTACCACCATTAACTCCAACATGCGTTTCCAGATTATAAGTTGAAACTAAACCACTATGACCATCAACATAAATAGTTTGCATAAAATTATCCACATCAAAACCTGCATTTTCCACATCAATATAGGATGGATATGGGTTCGCAAAATGATGCCATTTACCTGTTAAGCTAGATTTTGAATAGGATTCATCTCCATTTAATATTCCGGCATAAACTAAGGTCTCTCCAGCATCTCTAAACAATAGAGAATATCCCTCTAATTCATCATTAAATGGGAACGCTCCTGCATAAATTTCATTAAGCCCACCAACTCTTTCCCATTCCGTAGTAAACCTATTTAAGGCATAAGTATTCTCTCCAATCGATGCATCATATTCACTTTCTGTTACACCTATAACGCCATGGCTTATATGCCACCATTCCATAGCAGAAAATCCACTCCAATAAACCGTTGTTTCTCCATCAATAGCTCCATTAGTAATAATAGACGTTGGATTATTAACACTATTATAAATAATTAAACCATCGTTAGTTGTTAAGTCTCCATTTAAGGTAACACGTGCTCCTTCCTGAACAGTAAGCTCTGCAGTTGATTCAATAGTTAAACCATGCATTTCATATAACTGACTATTGTCTATTACAGGATTAGTTCCTGTTGCAGGAATTGTAACATCCGAAGTAACAACAGGTAATTGATCATCATACCAGTTACCCGGAGTTAACCAACTATTATCCACATCTCCTTCCCAGGTATATAAATTTTCGAATGGCCAACGTAATAAACCAGAAGATGGACTAGGACTTCCTTCATCATCTTTTTCATACAAATAATTACCCAAATCACCACTGGCATCTTCAAAGAAAAATACTGTTGTCCCCGAAGTTCTGGTAACACTATAGGCTGGACCTGAGTTGAAGACTAAATTACGAAGCGTATCTTGCGCAACTCCCATTTCATGAAGAAGCGTCATATAACTTCCTGTTCCAGGGTATCCATTTGAGAAAATACCATTTGATAGATCATAAGTCGCATCAATATCTGCACCCGGATGCATGTATAAACCATCTGCATCTGTATAATCAACATTGTAATAGCTTGCCTTAATTGATCCACCAGAGTTTACATCAAATGAATATCTTCCTGCTGTACTACTTGTTAATGTTGCTCTGTTTAATGCATCGCTACCTAAAAGTTCTATATATCCACCTGAATTAACATTTAATGCCGCTCCATCTCCCATATCTAAGGTGGCACCTGCATTAATTAAAAGAATACCTGAAACCGATACCTCCTCTGTGGCATCTCCATCTCCAACTAAAAGCGTATTAGTTTGAAGATCTAAAGTACCATTCAATATTGTTAAATCTTCATCAATGGTAAGATCACTTGTAACATTATAGGTTGCTCCCGGAGCATTGATCCTAAGATTATTAAATGATGAAGCTCCTGAGTTAATTTCTTTTGTTCCAGAAGACCCTGATAAGATAACAGTTCCAGATTGGGCATTAAATGTTCCATTATTGATCCAATCCTCATTAACTGTTAAAGTATAATTACCCGGTCCAACATCAAATGTAGCTCCTGATTCAATTGTGAAATAATCAACCGTTGTATTTCGTGAAATCTGATACTGACTTGTTCCATCAATGGTTAATGAATAAAAATCGTAAGAAGTATTATCAATCAAAGAAGCGCTTCCTGTTCCATCAAATGTTACATCTCCATTTAACATGACCACACCACTACTTCCTACAGTCCAGTTACCCGAAACAGAAATAGAATCCTGGATTGACATAGTTCTAAGAAGACCATTAATAGTCATTTCTCCATCAACATCCAGATCAACCTCCTGATCATCAACAGAAGTATTAATTCTTATTTCTGCTCCGCTTTCAATAGTTAAATTACCCGTCTGCTGACCTCCAATGGTGATTACTGGCTGATTAACAGCTGAGGCAATAGTTACATTATTTGCAGCAGTAGGAACAATTGCGCCACCCGAACTTGGAGTCCAGTTAGCAGCAGTATTCCAATCGGTACTAACTGATCCATTCCAGGTTAAAGAAATTGGACCTGTCCATTCAATCAAATCGTTCGGATCATTATCAAAAGCTTCTCCTGCAAATACACCATTTGAATTATATATCTCAAATGAACCTGATACTGCAGAATATTTAGCAAAGTTAGAAGCACTTCCTCCCGGGTTATTAGGGAAAGACACACCTTCTAATCGGTTTCCTCCTGTAAAGCTTTGGGTATTTTCAACCCTAAACAATTGGCCAGAAGTTGCTCCGTTTGAAAAGGTTCCATGACTAAAATGATTGGTTGCATCAATGGTAGAGGTACTCGTTAAATAAATACCTACGTTAGACATATATTCAAAGAAGTAGTATTCGGCAGCAATTTCACCCTCAACAGTAAAACCATATCTTCCACCTGAATCGTTTTGAGTTACTCTTGCCAAACCAGATTCACTACCTACTACTTCTATTCTACCTCCAGAAGTAACTGTAAGTGATGTTCCATTTCCTAATCCAAGGATACCTCCTGAACCTACAATATAAGTTCCATCAATGGTTACAATATCATTACCATTACCCAGATTAATTGTATTTCCATTTCCATCAAACACACCTGAAGTTAGGGTAAAATTACCATTTACAGTAAGATCATTTTGAGCCGTATAGGTAGCTCCACTATTTATTGTCAAATTTAGCAAGCTTGAACCATTTCCTCCAATATTAGCAGTACCTGATGCTTTATTCAAATAGAATGTACCTGTATTTGGATAGAAAGAACCTGACCCCGTTGCCAATAAATCTCCACCAACATAGATTGTCCTTGTATTTGCATTAAACTCACCACTTGGTATACTCAGACTATTTTGTATTATGAAATCATTGGATAAATTATTTGCTGCACTAACCCTTGCAGAACCATTAATTGTTAGATTGTAAAACTCATTCGTATTCGCACCTCCAAAATATATCGCTTGATTTGAAGTGTTATTAAAAATAACTTCCCCTTGTCTACATACAAAATGACCACCTGTTGTAGCATCATTATCCCATCTTCCTCCAACAGTTAAAGAGTAATGGTTTGTACTTACATCTATTGTTGCTTCATTAAAATATAAGTCTCCTTTAACTACAGTATTACCTGATAATGTTTTGGTATTTTCATTATCCATAATTAAATGACCATAAGAAACTCCTTCAATAGTTTGATCTGATGAACTGTAATATCTTGTATAACTAGTTGCAGCTAAATCGTAAGTAGCAAATGATTTAGGGAAGTTGTTGCTTCCATATACATAAACATTAACTGCGTCATCTACTGTAAAAGTACCCGTACCATCACTTGTAATAGTATAAGTTTGAAGATCTACCCTTGCAATTCCAGTCTCAAAGCTCATATCTCCTGTGATGGATACATCTCCTTCCAGAATTAAACGTTGTCCGGTACAATCAACTACTAAATTATTAAATGTCGCATCGTATAAATATTGATATCCACTTGTACGGTTAAATGTTACTGTTCCACTACCTGTATATGTACCATCACCATACCAATTGGCTCCTGTGAATGTATGGCTTTCTCCACCATCATTAAATGTTCCTGCGGCATCAATATCCACATTTCCATTCATTGTAATACTACATCCTGTCTGAGCAGTTAAGGTTGAATATATGTCTGTAATACCTGCAATTTCAACTGCTCCATTAAATAGTTTATTTCCTGTTCCTGCTACCTCGATGTTGTCAAAATCTCCATCTGTAATTGTTTGGTCAGCATCTGCATCTAAAACAATAGTACCATTTGAAGCTGCACTTGCATCAAAACTACCTCCAGTTATCGTGTAATCTCCATATAAATTAAATATGTAATTATTTGTAGTTGGTCTTAAAACACCATTTGAAACAGTTAAATCACCTTCTATATCCAAAGTTGTACCTGAAATTTCGAAAGTTGTACTTGCATTATCAAATACTAAATTATAAAACGCCGAAGTTCCCGGATTCATAACTACATACCCTGTACCTGAATTAAATGTAACAGTTGCATCTCCATGGTTAAAATTTCCATAAGTATCAACAGTCCAATCTCCTCCAACAGTAATATTACTTGCTGTAGAATTTACAAACAACAAACCATTAGAAATAATCACATCCTCTGAAGTGGTTAAATTCCTATCACTTTCTAATCTCAATGTACCATCTGTAATATTCAGACTCTTACAAACTGCATCTGAACTAAAGATAATTGGATCAATTGCCTCATCCGGAATAATTGCATCCATTAAAGATGTTGGAACACCATTATCCCAGTTTCCAT
Organism: uncultured Saccharicrinis sp.; assembly: GCA_963677245.1. Classification (GTDB taxonomy): domain Bacteria; phylum Bacteroidota; class Bacteroidia; order Bacteroidales; family Marinilabiliaceae; genus Saccharicrinis. The sequence goes on along the minus strand of OY781921.1, from coordinate 4,845,128 downwards.
CTTTATGCCAATCACTATCAACAGCACCAGTCCAATATGTTTCTGTAATCTCAGGCCATCTGCACAATCCATCATCAAAGGCAACAGCCTGATCATCATCCTCAAATTTATAAGTACCCACTGAACCTGACACATTTTCAAAGGTGATATTTGTTGCTGCCAGTTTGCGCTCTACATTGTAATGTCTGCCTTCTATTGGTGTACCATTATAATTGAATGAAATATTTGAAATATTACCTCCGGCATAATCTGCCTCTAAAACTAAATAACGTGCATCTTGCTGATCACGCATATTTAAGAAAGTTCCATCAGAAAAATTATTTACGGGATCAAGGGTTGATCCAGGCATTAAGTTAATCCCTTCATCTGAAACATACTCAACTACATAATATCTGGCGGCCATTGTTGCCCCTGATTGTATATTTATCTGAGTTTTATTAAGATTAGTTGTGGTTTCGCTAGATAAGGTAGCAACATTAGAGGAGCTTGTTCCTAAAATATTTAGAGTTCCATTTACATCTAATGTAGTCTGTAGATTATCATTATTTACATATAAAACAGAACCTTCGTCTATACTTAAAGTTCCATCAATTGTATGCGTAACAGCTCCCGTATTATCTCGTCCTAGGAATAGAGTTTTACCATTTAAATCTAACTCCGCATTAGCTCCTATATACATTAAATTAGCAAACCTGTTTGTTGAACTAACTAAAGAATAGGTAACTGCTGATGATGGTGTAAAATCAACATCATAGAAATTATCTCCTCCTGTTTCTATGGCAATAGGAGTGCTGGAACCATCAAAAGTAACTTTGGATTCATAATCTGTGAAAGTTCCTCGGTTAGTCCAATTACCTGCAATATTAATATCATAATCTGTTGATGTTGTATTCAACGCTGTTCCCGATTCTATTAATAAATCACCATTTACAGTCCAGTTCGAAGCTAGGTATTTCGTATAGTTTCCACTAATTGTAATATCATTCACTTCAAAATCAGGAGAATTTACGGTTTGTCCACCTCCGTCAAGCGTTATGTTTGCGCTTGCACTGTTTAGGATTCCTCCACTTGTATTATCAATTTCATCATAAATGGTATAATCTAAACTACCTAAATCTACTGTACCTGCATTTATCGTTAAGTCATTATTAATGTCGGCACCATTATTTACAAATGTTTTAGTTGAAGCCCCTGAGAAAACAAGCGTATTAAAATAATTGGAAGCATTACTTTCTCCCGGATCAATTGTTTGATCAGAAGCACCACTAAAAGTTAAAGAATTAGCTGTTTGTGTATAAATACCATTATTAGTCCAGTTAGTTCCATTAAATATGGTATTTCGCGCAGCTGTTACCGTAATTTCATCATTGATTGTCAAATTACCATCAATGGTTACTACATCGTTACCATCTCCTAATTGTTTAGATCCTGTTCCAGCAAAAACAATATTTGGTAAATCTAAAGCATTGTCTATATCATCTCTGATATACTGATCTCTTAACCCATCCAGAGTTATTGTTCTATCTGCTGACGATGGAACATAACTTGTAAAATAAATATTGGCTCCTGCTACATTTATATCTCTACCTCCATCATAGTAGGTAGCATCCTCAATATCCCATACTCCATTTACATCGAGATCTGCAATTCCATCGGAGGTAACATCTTTATTTGTATCAAAAGTCAGGTTACCATAATCAATATTAGATCCTGTATATAAGGTCTGATCCTGTCCATTACTATATAAATAATAAGTACTGTTTTCATTAAAATCATAGGTCCCAAAACCTTCCGGAATTGCTGGCCCATCTGTAGCAGGACGTGTATTAAAAATTCTGGAACCTGTTTCCATAGATATAGTACCAGAAGCTGTACCTGTTATTATTGTATAATTATCTCGTCCACTGGTATTATACATCATCAGGTCTACTCCACTTCTAATTTCCAAATCTCCAGTAATTGATAGGTTGCCTTGCGCATACTTATCATTATCTCCTGCTAAGACTAGATTATTAAATCCGGTAATATCTGCATCTATATTCCACCTGCTTCCAATATGCTCTAGTGTTGCATTGCCTGTTCCCCATGAAATAGAAGAACTTCCTCGCATATCAATATTATCAGCTAGAGTAATATTTGCATCATTTGTGGCCATATCTAAAATGGCAAATCGGGTAGTACTTGTAAAGTTAATATCGTTGTTAACAACAAGATCTCCCAGTGCTGTTTTTGTAGAGGTTATGCCATCTGATAAACTTCTAAAACTTAAACTTCCATAGGTAGTGGCCTCAATATCCTGGTTAATATCCGACCAATATCTCGTTTCACTTGATGAAGCAAAACTATGATTCTCAAAACCTGTTGGGAAATTGTTCGCACCTTCAATTTGAAGATATTCATTATTCGTAAGTGTATTATCAGCCCCGACTCCAGTCAAGGTATAGGTTACAACATTAAATAATCCACTTCCATCACTAATAATTACATCCCCATTTACATTTACATTATTTCCAAGGTTCTTAGTCCCTGAATTTGAACATGTAATATTGTTAAATGTAGTGGTATTAGTTCCCTGATCAATAATTTGCGTAGTTGTACCATCAAAAATGACTGTTCCAAAACCAGTTTGTGTAAATGTTCCTCCATTGTTCTCCCAATCGTTTCCAACATATACATTATTTTCCTGTGCATTTAATGCAGAACCACTGTTAAGTGTAATCGTATTGTTTATATCAATATTTGAGTTAACCGTTGTTGAACTCGTTCCTCCAATAACCAAATTATAAAAGGTTCCGTTGGTAATTGACTGAGTAGTTCCATCAAAAATTACATCAGCATTATTAGCAGTAAATAAACCTCCACTGGCTTGATCTAGCAACCAATCTCCACCTACTGTTAAATCATTGTTTGCAGAAGATAGATCTAATGTACCACTAGTAATGGTAAGATCATTATCAACATCTATTAAATCATCCACAGCATAAACAGAAGTTCCTGCATTTATTTCAAGATCGTAAAATGCCTTACCTGCACCAGCACCACCTGTTGAAATACTATAGTTTCCTGATGCACCATTAAATACAACTTTACCTGTATTTGGCGTATAGGTACCAAGATTTGTCCAGTTTTTACCAATATTAATAATGGAAGTATTATCGGTTTGCGTTAATGTTGCACCCAGTCCTATATTTACATGCTCCTGAACATTCAATTCCGTATTACTATCCACATTAATCGATATTGGATTACCTCCCTGTATATCAATATTTAACCTTTTACATTCACCATCTGTAGTTACAACATTAACAGCATATGCATCAGATAAATTACTGTGGTCCAGATAAACAATATTATTAGGCCCTGGAACAGTATTACCATCCCAGTTCAATGGTTCATTCCAATCTGTATTTACTGCACTTCCTTGTCCATCCCAGAAGAAACCAGAAGGGAAAGTCCAATCAATTAAAGTTCCCGGAACACCATCATCTTCTTCAAATACCTCTCCGGCTAATCCACCAGAAGCATCTTGAAGAGTGATAGTTCCAACACCAGAGGTACGTGAAATATTGTAAGTTGCCCCGGTATTAAATATCATTCCAGTTAATGTTAACCCAGCACCAAGATCATAACCTGTTAAATCAATATAAGATGTTCCTGCATCCCCTTCTGTATATGTACCATTACTTAAGTTATCTGTTGCATCTAAAGTTGCTCCTGTAATTACAATACTTCCTTTTTGAAGGCTATAATTTTGTGCATATAAATTACCTCCAATAGCATTGATAGTAAATGCATCGTTTGTATCGGAGTTTTGAAGTTGTGCAACCATACCTTCTTTACCAACCAAATAAAGTGATCCACTATTCAGGTTGATCGTTTGTAAATTCGTAAACTGAACTACTGAACCAGAATCTACAATCATTGTACCTCCATTAATATCAATGGTTCTGCCATAATCATTTAACTGCATTGTATTCTCATTAATATCCAAAGTACCGGCAGTAATTGTCATATTCACATTATCAAGAATGAAATCACTGACCATTTCATAAGTAGTACCTGGTGCATTAATATGCAATCCTCTTAATGTAGCACTATTGGGATTAAAATTAAGTGAACCTCCTGATCCATTTAATGTTAACAAACTTGCATTGTTATTACAATAATAAGTTCCCTGATTATCGAAATTACCGGCCACATATACATCGTAAGCAGAAGTTCTTAACTCATTTGAGGAGATTGTCAGATCATTTTCTACCACTAAATCACCAAATAACTCAATACGATTTCCTGATTTATTTACCTCAACTTCATAAAATGTTTTACCTGCCTGAGATCCTGTTGTGGTACCTGTATAGATATCAGCATCTGCTGTTCCATTAAAAATTACCTTTCCATTACCATGAGCAAAGGATGCTCCCGCTACATTATTAAACCATTCATCGCCAACAGAAATATCATTACCATTAGCATCTAAAGTAGCTGTACCATCAATATATAAATCATATACAACCGAAATATTTCCTGTTAATGTTTTTGTATCTGTTCCCTGGAAATTAACATGATAAAATCCAGATGAACTAATATTCTGATCTGCACCATCAAAATAAACAGTACGGGTATGGTTAAAAGTTCCATTGTTATTCCAATCTCCTCTAACATAAATGGACATATTATTTCCTTCAACAACAGAACCGGTTATGGTAAAATCCCCATTGACTTCAAATTCTTGAGAAGCCAAATCCGGACTAGGAGGATTGTTATAATCAAATGTTTTATCTCCCGTTCCTTGAAATACCAAATTATTAAACACTACATTATCTTCATGATAGGTAGTAAAATACTGCGCATTGGTACCATTAAAAACAACCGTACTACCTGTTGAAATAAAGTTAGTTACTCCTGTATAGTCATAGATTGTTAAATCATCACCAATATATAAGGTCTGATTAGTAATATCCAAAATTCCTGCATCACGCATGATTAATACATCTGCATTTACATGTGCCTCTGAAAGCAATGTTACCGTTTCTCCTAATGGATCTGTTTTATTAATATCCAAATCACCAAAACTACTCGAAGCCGTTAAGGTGATATTCTGATCTGTAGTTCCATTTAAGGTTGTGGTACCTGTGGACTGAGAATATACTCCTGCTCCGTTAACTGTAATATCACCTCCAATGGTCATATCTAATGATGAAGCATCAAAAGAACTTCCATCATTTACAACTAAATCTCCATATATTGTAAGGTCTCTGAATAAGTTTGCCGTTCCCGAATTAGCGATAGTAAGGTTATTAAAGTTGTAACCATTTATATCCTGATCAACACCATCAAAAACAATAGTACCTGTAGCTGAAGTTTGTGTGTAATAGGCATCTCCTGTTAATTTCCAATCACCAGCGAGCGTATGCGTAAAGCCACCATCGTAAAAAACAGGCGTACCATTCACTCTTGAAATATCACCATTAATATCTAAAGCACCTTCAGCTGTTTTATCTCCTCCATTAAAATCCAAATTTCCATAAGTAACTCCATCGGCAATATTCTGAGCTCCGTTTAAACTATAGTAAACAGAACTATTTACATCCAGACTAACAGTACCTGTAAAATTATCAATTACATTAGTTCCAAAATTAACATTATCCGTATTTAATTGACAGTATGAACCTAATGATAAATTATTTCCTGATCCGGTAATATTGTTATCATTTAAATCAAGGATAAGCTGAATAGCAGAAGTTCCAATTGTATTTTCAATAGTTAAATCATTTAATACAGCAATATTACTATTGTTATAGAAGAATATATTCCTACTGGAAGTTGCATTCGTTTGAGTGATATCCAAATTATAGAATGAATATGTTCCGCTTTCAGATGCTTCAATATATTGATCATTGTCTACACCTCCGAAATAAATTGTTGCTGCAGATCCGTCTATTGACGAATTTGTATAATTATAAATTCTAGACCCTAAAAACGTACAATCAAAACTTTGTAAATCTAAAGTTACTGCATCATTTAAATCAAGATATCCTGTAATAGATAAAGGACCATCTACCGTTTTGGTCGCAGATTGCACCCTTAATCTTCCATAGGTAAATCCTCCTCTAACAACCTGATCTATATTTGCATCATAGATAACCAATGCTGTTGGATCAAATTCATATGTACCAAAACCATCGGGGAAGTTATCAGCCCCTCTTATATATAGTGATAATCCAGAATTTAGTAAAAGTGTATTTGTAGGCTGACCAATAAGTTCTGCATCATTATTTATTACTAAATAACCTCCTACCACAGAAACGTCGTTTTGCACTGTTATACTAAAGGTACTTCCTCCATCTGTATGACGAATACTTACATAACCGGCTACAATTAGTTCTGCTGTTCCTAAAGTTCTTGCAGAAACAGTTGGATCTGTAGCTTCCAAATAACCTCCTGTCATGGTAACAGAACCGGTAAAACCACATACACCATCAATTCTTAAACCATTACCCAACACATGATCTCCGGAACCATTTAATGTAGCTCCATTATCTATTGTCAGCCTTCCTCCTGTAACTATGTTACCTGTAACTGTTTTGGCATTAGACCCACCATTAGCAAAACTAATCTCATCGAATGAAGTTGTTCCTGCTAAAGTTAATGACTGTGCATTAGTTCCATTAAAGTATGTATAGTTATTTGCTTGTATGTATTCTGAACCTGATTCAATAGTAAAGTCACCATTCACTGTTACAGCTATATTATCAACAGAGACTCTGGTATTATTACTTACTGTAAATTGTCCATCTATGATGGTGTTTTCCTTAATTGTATTTAAGCCTGAACTATTAAAAGTTACATTGTTAAATGTTGTTGAGTTTCCTGTTGAAGTAATAGATGCTGTTCCACCGTCAAATGTCAATCCCCCTGTGGCATTATAGGTTCCGCCATTGTTCGTCCAGTTGTACTCAATTGTATGCGTATTTCCTCCATCGTTAAATACTGCTCCCGCTTCCAGAATTAAATTCCAGTTTACATCAATGGATGAGTTAGTTGTAGCATTACAACCCGTTTTGAAAGTTAATTCACTAAATACTGGTGTAGCAGAACCACTAAACTCCATGATACCATAAATATTTACATTGGCCACTTGAGTAAATGATTGTCGCAGATTTACTGTTCCATTATTGGCGAGGTTTCCATATAAATTTATAACATGAGCTGGTGCACCTTCTGAATTTGGGATTAATGTTGCTCCTGTATTTACCTCAATGAGTTCCTGTACTGTTAATGTTTGTTGTGTAGCATCTCCACCAATTAAAAACGAACCTGATGTACCTTCTCCAACAATTAACTTTTTTACATCAATATCGCCATTACTATCTAAAGTAACCGTATGACCATCCTGAACAATTAATGTTAATGTACCTGCTGTTAGATCTGCAAGAGAAGGATTTCCTCCTGTACCATCTTCATTATGAGCCCAACTCGCTATTGCATAAGCAGACACATCTCCTGTAGAATAATAGATTGATGTTGGATCCGTCCATTCTATTAAAGTTCCAGGATTGGCATTATCATTATCATAATTTTCACCTGCTAATGCTCCTGTTGCTGTTATAAAAGTAATAACTTCAGTTCCTGCTGTTCTGCTTACATTATATGTTGGACCAGTTTCAAAAACAGCACTTTGAATACTTGTCATACCTCCTATCGGATCTAAATTACTAACATCAATATATTCTGTTCCTGTACCATTGGTAAAGGAGGTATAGCTAAAATTATTGGTTGCATCAACCGTACCATCTGTAATAGTTATCCCCCCACAATAGTCAAACACACCGTATAAAACATGAAACTCAGCTGTTGCGTCTGATTGATTTATAAGATATCCACCACTACCTAAAGTTGTTACTGTGGCAGGATTACCTGAGGTTCCAACTGCACTGAATATACCATTATTTGTAAGTGTAACTCCATCATTAATTTGTAAGGTAGCATTTTCATCCACTTGTAAGGTAGCTCCATTATTGATGGTAATACTACCTGATGGTGATAATTGCTGGCCATTTAAGTCCAGCACTGCAGTACCCTGAACTGTTAAATCGCCAGAAACAGCTATTGTATTCTGAAGTGATTTTGTTCCAGTTCCTTCAACAATAAGATTACCATCGTAGGATATATTAACCACATTCTGGTCACTTGTTCCATTATAGGTTACGGTATTCGCACCTGTAGTAAATACACCAGAAGAAGAGTGCATTGCACTTCCTGAAATAGTTAAATCATTTCCCAAACATTCAAAATCGGCAGTTCCTGATGTTGATAAATTATTTAAAACAGTTGTGCCCCCCTGCAATTCTTTATCATCATTATTTTCACATCCAAGATTATAATAACTTATTGCTTTAATATACTGACGGTTACCACTACTATAATTAAATGTATTTGAAAAAGAAGAACAATCTAATATTCCTGTTAACATAGGTTCTCTGCGATAATCATAATAGTTAACCACTCCTTTATTGACAAAAGATGCATTCGCCCCTAATCCATCCAATCGATCCGCAACACTTAAGCCTCCAGTATTTTCATTTGTTAAAATAACATTGTCTGCTATTAATATATCATTTGAAAAAAGAATATTAGAACTTCCTGCAGTTGTCAGATCCTGGTTTACTGTAAATTCAGATGAATTAGTAAAGGAACCCTCATTGACTATTCCCCCAATAAAATCAAAGTCATTTTGATTGGAGGTATAGGTACCACTTGCTTCAATAGTAAGTAATCCATTAAAAGTACTAGATCCATTTCCATCTGTATCACTTAGTATACCAAATACATTGGTCGCACCTGTTACATCCAGGATATTCCTTTGAATATTAAAATCTCCGGTTGTGTTAATTAAAAGATCTCCGCCAATAGAAAGAGAACCATCAGAATCACTATCATCCAATATGCCATCTACAGTTACATTTCCTGTAACAACTAATATACTATTCTGTAGATTAAAATCTCCGCCTTCATTTATTGTTAAATTACCTCCTACATTAATAGTCCCACTTGCATGGTCATCATTGGCAATTCCTTTTATTATAAAATCATTATTTATAACAACATCATCATTATCAAAATCAACTCCTCCGTTTTCTTCAATCGTTAAACTATTAACTGTAAAGCCAACATCCAGATCACCTAAAACATGAAAAACAGTAACATCTTCATTTCCTCCCTGCCCGGGTACAACACCAGTATTCCATGTAGAAGCTGAATTCCAACTACCATTTTGTACGGAAAAAGTACCTGATGGTAATCCATCAAAACAACCTGCAGGTTCTCCTAATGTCCATTCTCCCTCAAGTTGAGAAACACTACTAAAACTAATTTCGTTTGTGGTATGGTTATAACTTGTTGTCGCTTCGTTCTGCAACCATGTGCTTCCATCGAAATGACCAACCGTTGTTAAATTTCCCTCAACTATTGGTGCCAATACATCATTATCTGAATAATTAAATGATCCGGATGCTGATGTAAAGGTTAAACCTGTAGTGCTAATATCCCAGTACCTTGTTAATGCATTATCTGAACCAACAATTAAAGGGTGTCTATATGCATATAATCGTATATATAATCTACCATTTACATCTGTTCCACTAATTGAAGTGATAGACATGGGCGTATAATCAGTTCCAACACCTACCGGGTATGTCATTTCATAATCTGTAGTTTCATTACCATCTCTACGGATATATCCATTGTTGGAAATATTAATCATACTAGTTTCACTAAAAGTGGTTTCCGGAACCAAGGATGCTGCATTACCTAAATAAAACTGCCTGTTGAAAATATCAAGTACAGTTCCTAAAGTCATTGTTCCATATACATTGGTATTCCCACGTAAAGACTTTGTTCCACCTGTTAAATACAAATTTCGATAACTAGTATTAGCAATAGTTTGTGCACTTGCACTATTATAATATACTGTTGAAGCGGTTCCCATCGTAAAACCGTTTCCATTGAAATCTCCGTCAACATATAGTTCTCCTGTTGCGACACCAACAAAGCGGATATTATTTCTAGCAGCACTGGCCATGGTAATATCCCCGTTTACTATAAGTGTTCCGTCCTCGATATCTATTCTCGTATCCTCACTATTCACTCCTGTATTTACCATTACAATCTCACCACAAGTAAGGGAACCTGATGTAACAAATATATTTTGATCTCCGGCATCGGCATCCGGATTTCCAAATGTTATTGTACCCGTTACTGTAAGTGTGTATGTTCCAACTGTTATATCCGTTGCACTTACAGATCCATCATTAAAGGTAATAGCACTGATTGCTTCCGGTATATCTGCACTTAATGCAATCTGATCACCATCGTTAATATAGACAGTTCCTGCTCCTGCAACTTCTCCAGGATAGTTTACTGCAGCACCCCAGCCACTATTATAAACATTCCAGTTGGCTGCATTATTCCAGTCTCCGTCACCGTTACCATTGGTAAATTGATAATCTCCGTCGCTTTGAGCATAAATAAGCCCGAAAAAAATAAGTAAAAGAGCAGTAATTTTTACTCTTAAGAAAGTAGTCCTTCTTTTCATATTATTGCGGTTGTATATTATTTCTATATCAAATTATTGGAAAAACCTTTTCACATTTAGGTTTTTACGATGCAATATTAAAATGGTTAAATAAAAATACCAAGAAATAGATGAATTATAAATATTTAATGATGAATTAAATTATTATTTAAACAAAAAAATCCGGTAACTTACAGCTACCGGATTACATATGTTGAATTTTTTGTTCTCGTTTACATTATAGGTACCGTTTTCTTCTGATAAACTTTGTCTCCTATTTGAACTTTGATAATAAACATGTTATTAATAGATGGTAATTCTATCTGTGTTTCTAATGCGTTCAATTCTTGCTGTTTTATTAATTGCCCTGCCATGTTATAAACCTTAACCATTCTGAGATTCTCATTAAATATGGATTCATCTAGTTTAATATGTGCTACCTGATCTACAACATAAATCACAACCTTATTTTCTGAATCCTGCAAATTTGTTTCATTTTCAAGATCTGTAGTGATTTGCTCAAACCTTAGCTCAAATCTATCATTACTATTTGTTGACTCAGGTGTAAAGGAATAAACCGGAGTTTCTCTTAAATCAATAGTATGACCTTCCAACTTATCTACCAAATAAACTGAAGTTTGTGGATAAAAGCTATTTATATTACTGGCTTTAAAAGTAAATTCTTCCATACCTTTAGCTGACACCTTAAATCCAATTGGAACAACCTTTTGTTCTGTTAATAGTTCTGGCAAAAAGTTTACGGCCACTTCTTCTTCAGACTTCAGACTATATAAATTAGCTACATCTCCACTGTTCATCATTTTTTCTGAATCTAATCGTGTTTTCTCATCAGACCCTCTGTCGCCAAATAATACAACTGCTTCATCTGTCGCCACACTGCTCTTTAACTCCATACGAAAGATATTCTCATCCTCAACAGCACTGCTCTTTAAACTTCCAGATGTATGAACTCTGGAAGAACGCGCTATAGAAAAATCTGAATAAACGTAATTCCTAATCCAAAATGCCTGTCCTGGTGCAATGTATCTCGTTCCTCCATTTACCCCAATGTTAGTCTCCACATTATAAGTCATAACCATATCATCATGTGCATCCGTATAAATTGTTCGCATAAAATTATCCATATCAAACCCAATTGCTTCCACATCTAAATAAGATGGGTATGGATTTGCATAATGATGCCATTGACCAGTTAAATTACTTTTTGAATAAGATTCAGCACCATTTAAAACTCCAGAATACACAAGCGTTTCTCCTGCATCTCTAAACAATAAAGAATAGCCTTCTAATTCGTCATCAAATGGATAAGAATCACTGTAAACTTCATTAATTCCGCCTACTCTCTCCCAAGATGTTGTATATCTATTTAAGGCATAAGTATCTTCTCCAATTGAATTATCATACTCACTTTCTCTAACACCTAATACACCATGCCCAATATGCCACCAATTCATTTCAGTAAAACCGCTCCATTGAATTCGCGTTTCTCCGGTTATTGTTCCAGATGTAATAATGGATGCAGGGTTATCAACTGTATTTTGAATAATCAATCCATCATTAGTTACCAAATCTCCGGCAACTGTAAACTTAGCTCCTGGTAACAGCGTAAGTGATGCTCCTGCTGAAATTGTAAGATCATTCACCTGTGCCAATCCGGTTTCGTTAGCTGGATCAATAATCGGATCATTAGCCGAAGTGTTAATGGTAATATCAGAAGCTCCTGTTGGCATAGATCCTCCCGACCAATTAGAATTATCATACCAATCACTGGATGTACCTAACCATGTAAAGGCTGGTATAGAAATCGTACCAAAAGTCAAGTAACAATTATTATTACTTCCATCAAATCCAAAACTCAATGAAGAAGAAAGGTCAATAGTTCCACTAGTGTTGGTTCCTGTGCGATTGGTTGTAGATAGCTCACTCCAGGCATCCGTAGCTAAATCAGTCCAGTTTACAACCCTTAAAGTATTATCAGCAGTTACGCCACTTGATGCATCCCAACTCATTGTTAATTGAGCTGTATTTCCTGATGCAGGAGCTTCTATACGCCAATACTCATTATGACTTACATATTCTATATCTCCAGTAAAACTGCTTACATCGTAACCTTCATTAGAAGGGCTATTGTTATAATATTCAACTTCCCAGTACGCTGCTGCTCCAGACGAAGTATTAAATACTGTAATTTCTCCATCTCGATCAGATGCACCTACAGGAAATACAAATTGTCCTCCATTATTTATTAGCTTTTGTAAAGGACCTGTAACATATTTACCTGAAGCTCCAAGCGTAAATGCTTCTGCATTATTATTTGAAATTCTGAACACAGAACCTGAAGTATTATCAATATATCCATTGCTCAGATTAACCTGATTGCTTACATCAACATCTGAGCTTAGCAATAAACCGGAGGCATTACTCACTGCTACATTATAAAAGGCATTAGATCCGCTAAAACCAGCCACGCCACTAATTTCCTGTTGTTCTGTTCCAGAAAAAGTAACCGTTGATGATCCTGTTCCTGCGTCGTAAGTTCCTGCGGAGAAGATTAAATCTCCTTTTAATGTTAAATTACGATCATATTCATTAATAGCATCAACTCCGTCAATCGTTAGATCATTCAACACGGTAATGTCAATATTAGGGAATCTTCTTTCTCCTGATCCACTTAGAACAAGGTTATTCACACTATTAATATCACTTAAAAAGTCAAAATCTGTTGTTCCTTCAAAAGTTAATGTTCCTCCTGTCACAGAGAAGAAGTCGTCATAAACTCCTGCAGGTAAACTTCCCTGATCTGCCAACACCATTGTTCCTGTTCCGCTCAACTCACCAATTCGGTGACCAAAAGTAGAACCTATATTTAAAGTACCTCCTTCGTTAATCGATGTTCTATAAACCGATAAAAAGTTAGATGGCACATTTACATCATGTGAAATATATACCAATGAACCACGTGGACCTCCTGCCGGCACCGTTCCTCCGGAAACCGGATAAGTATCCCAGATATTTTCATTAGTCCAATCTCCATCAGAAATGGTGATATACCCCGGAACCTGATCCGGTATAGCGGCATTTAATCCAGCTGTATACGCTCCACTAATTCCAGCATCATTTGTACCTAAAAAGTCAAAAACCAATTCATTAGAAGACTCATCTATCACATCCTCTCCCGAAAATTTATTCCAATTTCCAGTACCGTCAGATAATAAACGAGCTGTATAATAATCTGAAATATCATTAGGCGCTTCTACATAGACATCTGTTGGTTCATATTTCAATCGTAACTCTGCTTCAAAATCCTCTACACCTGAAGCTCTTAACTCCCAGTGATATTGCAATACATTGTTTGGATCTTCAACACTTGGGTGATATTCGTTAGCAGGCTTAACAGTTAAGCTACCAGCATTATCATCATTATTAGTAATGGCAACAGTTACAGGGGTATACTTTCCTCCCGATCCCATTGGATAGGTAAAATCATATACCGGATCTGAATCTCTGTCAACTACTGGGAATATTTTTTGAACTCCATTATCTGTAAATGAAATGTTGGTTTGAACCATATTGGTACTTGAGAAATCATCATTCCCATGTTCAACAATACAATCTTCAGTCAGTAATAATAAGTTTTTATCGATATTAAAAATACCTCCCTCTAAACGTAATTTATTATTGATGGTAAATTCATTTCCTAATGGTACGTCAACACCCGCTAAGTTATTTATGGTAAGCATTCCAAGCGTACCTCCTCCTGAAAACTGCTGATTAGAAGAACCATTTAGTACAATTCCTTTTCCTGAACCACCATATACGTGTGTTCCGGCAAATGAACAATACCCCTGAATATTTAAATTATTACTATTGTCAGTAAGTGTTCCTCCCTGAAAGTCTAATACATTTTCAATATCAATTTCCGAATCACCAGTATGTAAAGTTAATCCTGCCGATCCATTTTTTGTTACATTATAGAAAGTTACGTTTCCTGTAATCAGCTGATCTGCATCTCCAGTGAATATTGTTGTATTATTTCCATGTGTAAAAGTTCCATTTATGGTAAAGTCTCCACCCACTTCTAAATCCTGACCATTGGCATTGAATGCAGCATTGCTTTCAATCTCAAAGTTTTCTTCAACCGTTAAAGGAACAGTCCATTGTTTTACCTCTAGGTTAGCATCATCTTTTAATAAGATATTTTTTAGCGCAACCGTTGAATAAATTCCAATTTCATTAATGCCTGATGTTTGAACCGGATCAAATGTTAAAACAGTTCCATCTCCTACATTACTGGTTTCCGGATTTAAATAAACAGAAGCGATTGTTGCATTACTCTGGCCATTTGCAATTTGTAAAGTTCCTCCTGTAAATCCAAAATAACTATCGCTGCCTAATATTTCAAAAACACCACGATCACTTTCCGGCGCACTGTATTGACCAACGACAACAGTTCCTCCTGATTGTGTATAGCTTAAAATTCCTTCGTCTGTGGTTAATGATCTTCTGATTTGCGAGCCAACAGTTAATATTCCTGAAGTTACTTCAATCTGTGCATTTCCTGACGCTGAGTATTCAATAGGATTATCTCCATCACTCATATCAACAGCTCCTCCAGAAACTTTCAACAATCCATCTAAATAAATTCCTGAATTACCACTGGTATTAACTGTTCCTTGCATTACCTCCAATGCACCGGTTGACGGAATCTCAAAAAAATCATCTCCAGTTGTTAAATCAATATCAATATCTATATTATTTAAAATTAAAGTACCATTTTGAATTTCAAGAGCCTTATCGACTCCCACTCCTGATGTTGCTCCTTGTAAGGCAAAATCACAATTCATAGAAACTGTCGTACTATTATCGCTGCCTTTGTCAACAATAAGTCTGTATAAATCAGGGTTGCTTCCCGCTGTAATATCTATTGTACTATTAGTATCGCCTTCGAGATATAGCGTTACCCTATCATTGCTTACCCCATCACATAGATTTAATCCGTTTCCAGTATCTGTTTGATGAATATAACCTGAAACATGAAGCTCATGATCTAAAGCTGTTCCATCTGCACTATTAACATAAATCTGGTTTCCTGCATTATATAATTGAATATCTCCACCAACAGTAACGATTCTTTCTGTTCCATCATTCGGGAAAACCAATTCTGCACCTCCTCCACTAGGAGAACCCTCAACCGGATTTGGGATTTCGAAGAATAAAAGATTTCCTCCAATAGTTAAATCACCATCAGCATCATTATCCAACACTAAATCAGCATCGCCTAAAATCTCAAGATTACCATTTGTTACAATATCTTTTTCAAAGGTAATATCACGATCACTACCTCCCCATCCATCGTTGGCAATCATTAAGTTTGGAAACACATCCGGTGTATTATAAATAACTCTTGAGTTGGTAGAGTTCTCATAAGCGATATAGGAAGAATCTTCGGCTGCAAACTCTCCCATATCAATTAATGAGAAGTCAGGATCACTATAACGCGCCCATATCATTCCCTCTCCACTCATTAAATCGGTAGATAAAGAACCATTATTATTAATACATAAGCATGGGCGGAACTGGAAATTAGAACGATAAACTCTAGGTGTAGGATTTCCGCTGACATCTTCCATTTGGGTAAAAATTACCTCTGCACAATTCTCTGTGGTATTATCAATCCAAATACCATGAGGTTCACCTTCGTTACCACTACTGGTTGTATTTCCCCATGGTACCCAACCAATAACTGCAATATCTCCTTCCTGAGGATAATCATTTACCCCTGGTTGTCGGCTATCATGGTACTCATAATCATCAACCTGACCATTATTATCGATATCATCTAGACGATCGCTTCTAGTCCAGGTATTATTATCTCTCCAGTTAGCCTGACGCGTATTATCTCTTGAATAAAACACCTGCACATCTCCGGTAAATCGATTTACTTTACCCGCTGTATAATTTGCTGTAACCAATTCAATAGTTCCTCCACTTCCGTTGTCATAGGTGATTTGATTATTACTATCATCTACCCTGTTTTTATCATTGATATATGAACGAGTATATGGATTTACGCCTAAAACTCTTCCAGGATAATAATTCGATTCATTTCCTACAACATCTGCATCTTCATATTCAAAAACAAAACTAACATTAGGAAGTGTTTCAAAATCACTCTGTCTAACTCTCCAATAATAATCCAATAAATCACCACCTCCCTGATCGGTAGTCATTAGTTCACCATCAACCGGATTAATGGTTACATATCCCTCATCTGAAAAATTATCTAATACCATTTGAACCGGCGTATATTTACCACTTACACCAACAGGAAATACGTAAGTTCCATTACCATCAATCAACAATGAAAGTCCACCATCAGAAACAATACCTCCAGTATAAAAAACTTCATTTGCATCATTATCAGTATAATTACTTGTTGAGTATCCTCCATGCAGATAGTCAATAGTCAGCTTATAGCTACCCAAATCAATTTTTCCATCTACGTAACCCATTCTTATGATTTTTACATCACTAGTAAAGGAAATTTCATCATTGGCTGCATCATCTACATCCATTTTAAAATTACCAATAACAGCACCTTCTTCAGTATCCACAGCTAAACCATCTCCCCTGAATACAAAGCAGGCATTTGTTTGGGTTACGCCCGGTTCGTAAACACCAAGCTGAGCATCTCCGGCAATAGCCACATTACCAAATAGTCTGACAGAATGCTCTCCCTGATTAAACAAACCTCCTAATAAGCTAAAATCATTTGTTACTTGTACTAAACGAGCATAGTATAAGGTGGATACATTACCTGCTTCTTTTTCAGGATCTCCCATCAAAGTTAATTCCGCACCTGTGGCTTTATCCACCACCATATTATATAAATACAATTCGTACCCGCTATTGGTTTGTGAGTGTCCTATATACAACTCGGCATCTTCAGATCCATCAAAAGTAGTTGTATTGGGCTGGGATGCATCATATAGATAACCGTAATTATTAGTACCTACCTGTGCTGCATTTTCATCAACCCACATATTCCTACCAATGGTTATATCATTTCCGTTGTGATCTAAGAAAGAATTTGCATTGATGGTTAAATCATTAAGCACAACCAATTCACTTTGCAAGTCTAAAGTTGTTGTTCCTCCTGTATTCAATCTTTCGATCGCTACATTATATAAAGGTGCTGTTGTATTTACCTCTGGCGTTGATCCTCCATTTTGATTGATGGTTAAAGTACCTCCGGTCACTTTATAATTACCTTCTTGTGAACCCACATAAAAATCTCCGGCCTGCATTTCAATCTCTCCGCCAGACATATGAAATACAGCATTGGTATTACTTAAATCAAAATCACCAACACTAGTAATGGTGAGTTTTCCTCCTGTTTGTTTATAGGTTGCCGTACCTGATCCACTCTGATATAGTTTTTCTACATTTACCTGACCTCCGTTTATTTTTGCTGTCGGATTTGAAGAATCCCAGAAAACGAATCCATAACTATTATCAGTATCAAACAAACCATTGTCAATCTGAAACTCACCATAAAGAGACAATGCACAGTTACTACCACTTGTACTAACTCCAACAGCTGTATTAGTATCTGAAGTTGTAAATCCTGGTATATCATCTGCATCGTAAGCTGTAGAATAAACTTTAACATCTGCACCTGCTATCCATAGTTTGGCATTGTAACCAATGGCATAATCACCATTTCCACCTCCTACAGCACCTTCTGATAATGAAGGAATATAAACATTACCTGTTAACTTTAGAGTACCTTGATAAACCCACAATGCTTTTCTCACCTCAGGATTTTCTGCACTAAAAGGACTGGAAGTATTTCGTCCATAATTGTTGGCTCCAAATAATCTAAAATCACTCACTGCATCTGAATACACTTCTAATACATAAGTTCTATCAGTACCTTTTTCAATTACTAAATTATATAAATCAGTAGTATTATAACAGTAAAAAGTATTATCAGAAGCACCTGTAAATCTTAACGTAACCGCTCCATTACCTGCAAACTGATCATAAGTTGGTGCATCCAGATTGGTTAAGCGAACTGTACCATTATTGGTAAAGTTTCCTCCTACAGAGAATTGATGATAGATATTATGATATTCTCCGCTGGCAGGCATAGTACCTCCAATTGAATAGGATCCAATGGTATTTCCTGTTCCAACTGAAATATTCGAATTCGCTTGCACATCCACATTTCCATCAACGGTTAGGTTTAATATGGTAGATGAAACATCATTGTTTAATTTTAATCCGCCTTGCACTAATGTTAGATTACCGTTTACTTCCAGATCATTCAATATGGTAAGTGTATTGGAAGAAGTATTCAGGTTTAATTCTACATCAAAGAACTCCCTTGCGCTAGACAATGTAAAATCTCCACCATTAAACTCGACGGTACCTTCTCCCTGACCTTCAGTAATAAAATGACTTGCATCTCCAGAAGGAAAATTATCATCCTGCATTAAAATTCGTCCACTTCCCTGAATCACATCAAAAGAATGTCCACTTGTTGAAGCCAAATCCAAACGACCTTCCACCTTTAATCCGGCACAACTTAAGTTATCTACATTAACAGTAACTGTTTTTCCATTTTTAACAACTACGTTATCACTCTCTAAACTTGGATATAATGAAGAAGGGTTGTTTGGCAATGCACCTGAAGGATCCAAGGTCCAGATGTCCGGATCATTCCAATTTCCGGATGCAAGCGTGTAATAAGTAATTCCCGGTAAACCCTCTACCGGACTATCGGTGCTATTTATTGTTCCTAATGTATAATATCCATTTGCTAAATCAGCTGATGTAATTGGAAAAACAACCTGATCGTTATCGTCGTATTCTGCGGTTACAGTACTCACAACCTGATATGAGGCATCTCCTGCATTGGCTTTATAAAGCAATCTGTAATTTGAAATTTCCTTAGGATAATCTCCTCCTATTGCTTCCGGCAAATCAAAAACCAGTTTCACATCGAAACCAGTTGTGCTCTCTATATACCAATCTCTTGCCCAACGTTCTTCAACTCCTGATGGCAACTCACTAACTGAAGCTTCATTGGTAGTTCCATCATGTGCAAAAAACACAAATTCTCCATCAGACAAACCTCCATTATCGATGATATAGAATCCGGAACTATTGGAAGAAGTATAACTCTGAGATTGAATTTGTCCTATTCCGGTTAAATCTGTCTGATATGCTGAGTTGTTGTAAAAATCGTTGCTAATTGTAAGCGCATATTTTTCGGCAAGATAATTATCAATGATAACGCGATGTGCATGATTCAATTCTCCTTTATAGAAGATTAATTCTGCTAGTAATAAATCTCCGTAGGTTGAACCACTTCGTCTTCCCAATGTAGGCGACTCCCATGCAGAAAGGGTTGAAGTACTTGTTCCCGTATTCACAGATACTCCATCCTGATACAATCTACGAGCAGGGCTTGCTGATCTGTTTAAATCCATATATGTAATCTGCAAAGTGTTTGCAGCTGGAGTTGGGCTTGGATCTCCATTTACATCATTCCCCCAGAATCCAAAGGCCCAGGTATTTCCATCTCTCCAACCAACATGAAGATTTCCTCCGTACGGTCCGTCACCATTACCTCCCATAAACCATTCAGAATCAGTAGTACTTCGTCCTGCAACCATAATACAGGCAAAATCATCACCTACTATACCATTTTCAGTAGTCGTAATTTCTGTTGGCAACCACATAAACTGAGAAGTACCATCAAACTCAACCAAAGGTTGGTTATTAATGCCTGCAAAACTTGAAACATATACAGGTTGATTTCCTCCGGTGCTCTGCTCCGCATCATATCCGTTTCCGGATATATCTCCCCAAGTAGCAACATTGCTTCCATTACTTAAGCCTAGGCTCGAAGCATCTAACCAAAGTATATTTCGAGGTTGACCATCACTACCTGTACCATTCCCAATCCCTCCGGGTCCATCCTGAGACCACACAACAATGCTTATTAGCATACAGAATGCCAACAAAAAATTCCTTTTCTCCATGTATAATTAACTTACTCTATATTCCCAAATGCCCACTATTGATATTTTCGACCCAATACTTAAAAAAGTCTAATGAACGCAAAAATAATATTTTATACGCACTTATTATGGTATGTTTCAATATTGTTAAGACTTGCTTATATTTAGTGACTAACGTTTATTTTTTGGAGATAAATGGCATAAATATTACACATAAGAACCAAGTCTTACTTTTCATTAGAATTAAAAGAAATAAACAATCCTTACAAACAGAATAAAGACTAGACAATTATTTTCATTAATTCTAAATATTCCTCAAAAAAAAGTCCGGTAACATAACGCTACCGGACTTGATCTATACCTGCTTTCTATTGACTTAACTTTAGTTTGTCGTCACAATTTTTTGCTGATAAACTGTGTCGCCTATACTTGCCTTAATGATATACATTGTATTTGCTTTAGGCAGAACTAGTTCTGTTTCGCTTGAATCTACCTCCTGCTGCATAATTAATTGTCCGGCCAAATTATACACCTCAACCAACTTATCTCTCTCTGATAATAAGACTTCATTTAGTTTGACAAAAGCCGATTGATTAACTCCATATATAACGACTTTACCTTTTGTAATATCCTCAACATCTGTTGTTAATTGTTCAAAAACCAATTCAAATCTGTCATTAGAAGAGGTAACTTGTGGTGTAAAGGTATAAGAAGGTGTTTCTCTTAAGTTTACCGTTTTTCCTTCTAATTTATCCACTAAATAAACCGATGTCTGCGGATAAAAACCAGCAATATTACTTGCTCTGTAAGTAAACGGTTCCATTCCACTTTCTGAAACCTGATAACCTAGCGGAACAACTTCTTGCATTCCCTGTAAATTCGGCAAGTAACTAACAGCCACCTTTTTACTCGCTTTTAAACTATAAATATTGGCTGCATCTCCACTATTCATTAGTTTTTCAGAATCTAAACGAGTAACTTCCTCTGAACCATTATCTCCAAATAAAACCACTGCTTCATCTGTTGCATAACTACTGCTTAATTCCATCCTAAAGATATTCTCATCATCCATTCCACTACTTTTCAAACTTCCTGTAGAATGAGCTCTTGCCGAGGATGCTACTGAAAAATCAGAAACCACATAATTTCTTAACCAAAATGCCTGACCTGGCGCAATATATCTGGTTCCTCCATTTAATCCCACATTGGTTTCAATATTATAGGTAATTACTAGGCCATTATAAGTATCCAAATAAACTGTTTTCATAAAATTATCCATATCAAATCCTACCTCCTCAACATCAAGATATGATGGGTATGGATTAGCCATATGATGCCATTGAGCTGTTAAACTGCTTTTTGAATAAGAGGCATCACCATTTAGTGTACCTGAATAGACCAAAGTTTCTCCTGCATCTCTAAATAATAAAGAATAACCTTCAAGCTCATCATCAAACGTATAGGCATTACTATAAACTTCATTTATACCTCCAACTCTTTCCCAAACAGTTGTATACCGATTTAAAGCATAAGTATCTTCCTCAATCGAAGCATCATACTCGCTTTCTGCTACACCTGATACCTCATGTGCTATATGATACCAACTCAATTCTGTAAAGCCGGTTCTTTGCACTTGAGCCTCTCCCGATACGGTTCCGTATGTAATAACTGAGCTTGGATTTGTTACTGTGTTTTGAATAATCAATCCATCATTTATGGTGGAAAGATCTCCATTGATGGTTACTTGTGATCCTGCAGCCAGAGTCAATGTACCTGACGAAATTGTAAGGTCATTCATTTGAGCTACACCATCTATTTCGGCATTATTGGGCGTACCTGTAACTATGGTAACATCAGAACCTGCTGTCGGTACAATATCGCTCGACCAGTTTCCTGCAGTAAACCAATCGTTACTTACGTCTCCAACCCACGTATAGGCAGGAATAACGATAGATCCAAAGGTATAATAATTACCTTCCGAACTCCACTCATTAAACGTAACATTTCCTGAAGTTGAAACATTACCCGAATTCGTATCTCCGTTTGGAGAACCAATACTTACTTCACTCCATGCATCCGTGCCTAAATCCTGCCAATCCACTAGTCGGAAATCTGTATCCGGATTTACACCACTATGTGACCCCCAATATAAGGTCAACTGCGCATTAGCTGCACCAGGTGCTAATATTCTCCAGAATTCACTATGACTTACATAGGCAACATCACCAGTTACTGTTTCCGGATCCATAGCTCTTGTTGCATACGCTCCCGGACTAATACCAATGTATTCTGCCTCCCACAACCCGCCGGATGAAGCGTCCAGAGTGATATCGAATTTCCCATATGTACTTCCATATCCAACCGGGAAAGTAAACGAACTACTATTTAGTATTTGCTTTTGCATCGGACCTGCTACATAACTTGTAGATGAGCCTCCAACAACAGCATCTGTTGCTGTATTGGTAATGGTTAGCATGCTTGTAGATGAAGATTCAATATTCCCTGT
Organism: uncultured Saccharicrinis sp.; assembly: GCA_963677245.1. GTDB lineage: Bacteria > Bacteroidota > Bacteroidia > Bacteroidales > Marinilabiliaceae > Saccharicrinis. Next base: position 4,821,997 of record OY781921.1, on the reverse strand, counting down.
TGTTAAATACAAATCGTTAATTACTTCTGCATTCGATTGTAAATCTAAACCGGAAGCATTATCAATCTCCAGATTATAAAACTCTCCTCCGCCAGAAGATGTAAACTCTACTGCTCCTGAGACACTTTGCAACGTTGAACCATTAAAAGTAATAGTAGATGTTCCAATTCCTGCATCAAAAGTACCTGCACTAAAAATTAAATCCCCTTGCAATGCAATATCACTATCATGTGTATTCTCCACATTTGGACCATTAATGTTCAAATCGCCATTTAACTGAACATCAATATTAGGTAACCTTCTTTCTCCTGTACCGCTGAATACTACACTATTTACGGTAGGCAATTCACTTAGCACATCATAATTCGTAGAGCCGGTATATTCTAGAACACCTCCGGAAACTGAAAAGAAATTATCATATGAACCCGCCGGTAAATCTCCGTTTTCTAATTTCAAGGTTCCTGTTCCCATTACATCTCCTAAACGATGTCCAAAAGAACTACCTACACTTAGTATTCCTGTTTCCCTAATATTAGTTCGATAAGAGGACATAAAGTTACTTGGCATACTTACCACATCGCCATTATCAATATAAACAACCGCTCCTTTGGGACCTGTCCCAGAAGGAACACCATCACCCGGCGTACCAATTGCTTCCGTATCCGGATCATAGGTAGCCCAGGTAGTTGTGGTTGTCCATGGTCCATCTGCAACCGATATAAAAGCCTGCACTTCATCTGGAATAGCTGCCCCTGCCGTATAATCTCCATCTATACCTGCATCGTTTGTATTTGAAAAAGTAAACTTGGAAATATCTGTTGCATCCACATATCCCATAAAATCATCAGTGGAATACTTATTCCAGTTTACACTCCCCAGTAAAATTCTCGCTGTATAGTAAGCCGAAGTATCTCCTACTGCATCATCATCATAAGAATACATATAAGCGTCCGCTGAAAATCCAGTAATATCATCCGCATCCAGAGTCCAATTATACTGTAATACACTACCTTGATCCGCAACAGGAACTGAAACGTGTGGTTCATCTGCAGCTTTTACCCTGATACTTCCAGGAGAACCGGTTCCATTTTTATTAGATGTAACATCCAGCGTTATTGGTGTATATTTTCCCAGTGAACCAATTGGATAGGTAAATGAACTTGAACCTGAAATAACAGGAAAGTATTTTTGAATTCCATTGTCTGTAAACGACAAGTTCGTTTGAATCATATTCGTTTCATCAAAGGCACTCACCTCTTCTATTACTGCTGCAGAATCCACAACCAACAAGTTTCTACCAATATCAAAAACACCATCAACCATTCTTAACTTGCTTGTAAAATTGATAGATCCGGATTGGGTAGGTAGCACCACTCCATTACTATTATTGATAGTTAAGACATCATAAGTTCCCGAACCTCCAATTTGCTGAACATCAGAACCTGCCAATACAATTCCCTGACTAGCACCTGAACTAATAGACAAACCATTATTGATTAAATCACCCTCAACTGTTAGATCATTTGTTCCAGTATTAATTGATCCATTGCTTATGGTTAAATCATCAGAAACAGTTACCGCAGTAGAAACTCCTAATATTAAAGCTCCACTTCCCGTTTCTTTAATTAAATCAGCAAAATCAGTATTACCTGTTATGGTTTGATCTGATGCCCCTTTAAAATAAGTTGTATTATTATTGGCGGTAAATGTTCCACTATTGGTCAGGTCACCATTTAAGATTAAATCTAAACCATTGGCATTAAATGTTACATCAGAACCAATCGATATATCTCCATCAATCGTGTGTTCCACAGTAAGTAGTTTTAATTCATTTCCGCTTCCTAAACCACTTCCTGCCCCACCGATGATATCCACGTTATTTAAATCCTCCGGCGCATAAATGACAAATGTTCCTCCTGTTTCATTGCTAACATCAAAAGTAAAGCCTGCATTATCTCCATTAGAAACTGCTTCAGGCTCAAAATACAAAGAAGGTACAGTTGAACTTCCATTTGATCGCTCAATAGTAATAATATCTCCATCAGCCTGAGAAAACGAACTACCTGCTCCCAGAACCTCAAACATACCACGGGTAGAGCTTAAGCTATTCCCGACAGTTCCGATAAGGATAGTCGCGTTATTTTGCACAAAGCTTAAAACACCTTCTTCAGTACTCGTTGATCTACGAATTTGATCTCCAACCATCAAAGTTCCGGAATTGCTTACTTCAAGGTAGGCATCTCCGGATGACGTGAATTCAATATAACTACTATTGGAATTTCCTCCTCCAGCAATGGTTCCATCCAGATTAGCCGTTCCTCCGTTTACTATCAAGGAACCTTCCAGCTTTAATCCAGAATCACCTGAAGCATTCACAGTTCCATCTGTAACATATAATACCGCTTCCGGAGGCAGATTAAAAGCATTACCTCCTGTAGTAAGATCAATATCAATCGTATCATTATCCAGAACACACTCTCCGGATACTATTTCCAAAGCTTTATCACTACCACTTGTAGAACCATTTAATCCAAAGTGCGAATAAAAACTAACTAAGCGACCTTCTGATTTATTAATTTCTAATCTATTGAATGAAGCAGGGTTATTTTCACTACTGGTATAATAGGCACTTTCTGTTCCTTCAAATACGATGGTCGAATTACTAAGATCTATCGTTCCATTACTTTGGTTAATACTCCCTCTTAAATATATATCACCATCTGTTGAATTATCATTGAAAGTTCCTGTTCCGGTAAAATTAATATCTCCTTCTATATCTAAATACCTGTTACTACTCCAGGTATGATTAAAAGTTAGTGTTCCTGCATCTATATTTACATCCCCCTCAACAGTTACCACTTCTGCTCCATAAGTAAGTAAATTTAAGGTACCGCTTTCAACAGTTAAGTCACCATTTATAATAACATCTTCATCGGTATCATTCTGAACCGTTCCTGTTCCTGATATTTTTAGGTTAGGGTAATAATAAAGATCCGCATTAGAAGGCATTGTTCTCGGATTCCCTGTACCGGTAAACTCAATGGTTGCTGCTGCATTTTCGCAAAACTCAGAATGATCTGCGTTTAAAAGTGAGTAGGTTGCCCAATTGTTATTTTCTTCATAAACCAATGTACCTCCACCTTTAATTACAGCAATATTATGTCCCGAAGTACCATCCTCAATAAATAAAGTTCCTCCTTCTTCAATTAATATCTGAGAAGCTTCGGCATTATTAGCATCAATGGTTACAGTATGTCCAGATGCGACAATACAAAAATCAATATCAGTAGGCAGTTCTCCTCCACCTACACTACCTCCGCCATGGTCTGTATCTGACCAGGTCGTATTGGTATCAAAATCTCCACCACCGGTAGCATTCCTGCTATAAAGTGTTCTTGGAGCCGGATTATAATTAAACAACCACCCTCCGGCAATAACACCAAATGTATAATCTTGTGTCAGGGTACTGGTATATGGAAACCTTAATATATCTGTACCAACTTTAATACCTGTTCCCAAACCTGTCCATTCATTATTATAAAAAACCATTCCCTCAGGTGGTTCTGCCACAAATAAGTCATATAAAGTTGGAACATTGATCGTTTCATGGTGTTCAAACTCATATCTAATATTGGAAACATCTGCATCCAATCCGGATTGTTCTACACGCCAGTAATAATCCAAAGCATAAGTTTGATTGGTGATAGTTGGATGGTAATCATCTACAGGAATTACCGTTATTGTTCCATCCGAAGAAACCGCTGAATTCGCATCTACCTGCATGGGCGTAAATAGGCTTGTACTACTTCCTACCGGAAAGTATTGAATATTAGCTCCGTTGCTTCCCGAGGAAATAATAAGCGTCAATCCTCCATCGCTAACATTTCCATCCGTATAAAAGTAACGACTCCCATTGTTATTACTTACGCTTCCAGTAACAGTAAGATTATAGGTATTTAAATTTACCTTACCTGTTCCGCTACTTACAAACGAAAAATCTTCCACATTTATATTAGTAGCTATAGAAAGACCATTGCTTCCATTATTTAAACGAATATTCCCAAAATTAAATTCCTTACCAAATTTACCCTTTAGCACAGGTGCTGAACCAGTAAACTCTATACCACCTATTCCCGATGAAGCTAAACTACCATCTGATATTTTAACACTATCCGTTACCGTAGGCCAATAATCTACAACATCTAAAGCTCCCCTGATAACCTCAATATTACCATCAACCAATACATTATCATCGCCCGTTAAGCTAACAGAATAGTAACTTCCATTTGTTGGATGACGATCTTTATTAATGATTAATCCATTATTGAGTGTAAAATCACTACCTGTTTGATTATTTATGGCTCCATCCTGATCTCCATTAAAAACCAGACTACCAGTCTGCGAAAAAGTACCAGCAATGTTAAATACACCTCCAACAGAAAGAATATACCCTCCGTCATTAAAGGTAGTACCCGCTCCAATACTTAAATCATTAATTATAATTATACCTTCACTGTAAATATTAACTATAGAAGCCGAACCTGCAGCACTGGTTGTTGTTAAATTATAAAATGGCACAGATGATTCTAGCTGAAGATTAGTTCCATTAGTTTGTATTTCAACCGTTCCTCCTGTAACATTATAATTATCCGAGGAAGAACCTAATTCAATATCTCCATCCCAATAATCTTTAGGTTCGGAAAAAACCATAAACCCACCTGACATTTCAAACACGCTATTTGTCTCAGGAAGTTCACAAATGGGATGCAAATGATCCTGTTCTGCTTCAACATCAAAATTAACATAACCTCCTGACTGACGATAAACAAAAGGTGCTCCTCCATCAATTTGTACTAATTGAGGGATATTAACACTACCCCCTTCAACATTTAAAACTGCAGAAAGAACCGATGGGGTATAATATGAAATACCTGCAGAATACTCAGGACAGGTAAAAGAACCTGCGCTTACCCTTAATGTACCATACAATGACAGGCCATTCCAATTCTGTTGCCATGATAGACCAGAGTTTCCTGTAGTAATTGATGCTCCATTCACCCACAACCTTCCAGATTCCGGAATTAAAAACTCGTTAGGTGCATCTCCACTTATATTCTCTCCCATACGATCGATAACAATATTAGACCCCAACTCCAACGTTCCATTCTCAATTACAACTGGTAAACGTTGATATCCTCCTGTACCATCTGTAGCATCACTTGTTGCACCACTTACTGGTCCATATAAAGAAAAATTAGAACTATTATCAGCAGTAACTTTTACCTTAAAAGTTTTGTCAGATCCTTTATCAACAAAAAGCCTATAAAGTTCTGTTGTTCCGTTACATTGAAATTCATTATTGGTAGATCCTAAGAACTTCAACTTAACCGCTCCATTTGTAGCTTCTGCATATTGAGCCGAATTGGAAAAATCAATAGATCCTTCATTTATAAAATCACCATATACCTCTAACCAATGAAATGAATCTCCTGAACCGACTGTAAAACTACCCGCAGATTCTATATTGACATCTCCATTAACCTGAATGGTTAAAGCTGTTGTTCCGGAATCATTAATTTGAAGTGTACCATCCGACACCACCAAATTACCATTTAAAGTGATATCATCAGCTATAGATACTGTTTGACCCGTAGTCATATCTACCTCCAAATTACAAAATGTATTAGAAGACGAGACGGTAAAACTATCGCCATAATACACAATTGTTCCTTCACCCTCTCCTACAGAAACAAAGTCGGAATCATCCGAAATTGTCGGATAATTATCTGCGGCCATCAATAAACGTCCGGTACCATTTAATTCCGAAAAGTTATGACCATCTGATGTTCTTAAGTCCAAACTACCATAAATAGTAACCGAAGCTTGCGTAAGTGTAACATCATTCCCCGGGTCATACGGACTCACTCCATCCGGCACTGTCACTGTTTTTCCACTTAAAATAATTACATTATCACCATCTGATGGTACTGCGCTCCCCACGGGTATAGCTCCTGCCGGATCTAAAGTCCAAATATCAGAATTATCCCAATCTCCACTTGCTAATGTATACCAAGTATTTTGTGCATTTAAGCTAAATGCCACTACCGCCAGAATAACCAGCAGAACACCCCTTCTCATATCAAATATTATTTATTGTTACTTTACTACAAGTTATATCAATTACAATACAAACCTTACACATGGCATTTGTACGCAAATCTTATAAATAGTTACATTATTTTGACAAAATCAAAAAAACTTAAGTAAAGGGATAAATAACAATGTATTCATTTAGCTCAATATATACATTACTACTATAATAGAATTCTTCAATCAGTCTCAGATAACTCCTAGCAAATCATAAACTCTCTTTTAGTTGACTGAATTCACCATCTTATAAAATACACCTTTTTTCTCTAGTAATTCAGAAGGTTTCCCATCTTCAACAATTCCTCCATCTGACAGAACAATAACCCGATCTGCCATATGTATGGTAGAAAAACGATGACTTACAACAATAGATGTCTTATCTTTTGAGATAGATTCGAAATTTTTGATTAAAGTTGCTTCAGTATAAGCATCTAAAGAGCTGGTTGGTTCATCCAGCATAACAATTTGTGCATTGTTAAAAAAAGAACGAGCTAAAGCAATGCGCTGCCACTCGCCCACGCTCAGCATTTCGCTATCTTTAAATAAGGTACCTAAGGTAGTGCCATATCCATTGGGAAGAGATTCTATCAATTGATGTACCCCGGCTTTTTCAGCGCTACGCTTTATTTCATCACTATTTATTGATTCTTTAATATTACCCAACCATATATTTTCCTTTGCAGAAATATTATAAAGCATAAAGTCCTGAAAAATAGCACTGACATTTTCGGCAATTGAAGACTTTTTTATTAAAGACAAATCTATTCCATCTACCTTTATCTTTCCATGATTTGGCTCATACAAACCACAGATCAGCTTTACAAGTGTTGATTTACCGGCTCCATTATTTCCTACAACAGCTACTGTTTCTCCTGCTCCTATCTTTAATGATAAATTTTTAAAAACATACCTCGAACTGTTGGGATACTTAAAATCCAAATTCTCAATTTGAATACCATTTGTTATTTTTTCCGGAAAATCATACTCCTTAATACTTGTATGCTCAATAACCCTATAATCGATAAACTCATAAAAGTACTTCAGGAACAAACCATCTTCGTAGAGGCTTGAAATCTTAAGCAAAAGATCCTGCAAAAAACCATACCCTCTATATAAAGCCAGATAAAACATCACCATTTTACCTTGGGTTAGCCTGCCATCCAAGGTTTCATGTGCTATATATCCTAAAATAACAATTAAAGCTAATGCTGTCAATATTTGAATAACCAGTTCATAAACAGTTTTTTCCTTTAATAAGGAAAATTGCTTATTTCTTAATTCTCCTTTTTCTTTTTCATAACGCTTTTTAAATATAGAGGATAAATTAAAAATCCTCAACTCCTTTGCAAACTGCTTTGCTGTTAGAATATTATTGTAATAATTAACCAAACGCTCATTTCCTGTATGACTTCTTTTAAAGTCAAATATCCTTTTGGAGAATTTCAAGCGAATAAAAACAACCGGAACTACAAAAAACAAAAGCAAAAGCAACACGCCCCAATGCAAGGTCACAAATAAGCCTGCGATCAAGGCGAGGGTAATACTATTCTGCATTAAGCCTATAAATCCATAATAAATCCGCGAAGGTCGATAGGAAGCCTCATTGACCGCTCTGTAATAAATGTCCTGAAAACGATAATCATCAAAATTTTCAAAATCTATACTTGTTGTTCTTTGATGAATTAAGTCCTGAACGATATCCACTATATAATGCGAGTGTTTTTCTCGAACTACTCCTGAAACCGCATTCAAAATACCATGCATCAAAAACACAACAGCGGCAATAATTAAAATCACCCACAAAGAGTCTATCTCAAGAAAGCCGAACGAAAGCTTATTTCCAGTAATAACATCGACAAGCATTTGAATAATATAAATAAGCAACATGGGGATTCCTCCTTTTGCAAGAATGACTAAAGCATTCATAAAGGCCCACTTAGGGGAGCTTTTCCATACGATCTGAAGAGAGCGAAGTATTTTAGTTTTTTTTAAGCGAGGCATTCCAATCTTGTTTTTCGTCCAAGATAGCAAAAGATGATACGAGCTAGTACATTTTGATAATTTAATTGTACATGTTCGAATACCACTCGCTCCTCCTTTGCTCGAAATACATCATTTGTTCGATAACTTATTGGCAAACATTTAACGGACAATACTCGAACATCTATCGAAGCTTTGCGAAGAAGACCCGAACAAAAATCACATAATAGCCAACTATGGTGAAATATGTGTCAAAATCTATTCATTTCAATTGAATTTCTAGCAAAAGAAGTAGATTTATTAAGTAGAAATGCCCTAAACAGCAAATCTTAGCAGAAATACACAACACAACAAGCGTCTAGAAAACAAACTTAAATTCACAACCCACACATTACCAAAAACATACCCCACAAAACATAACAGTTATTTTCCGGTTACTTTTTTTAACAAGCAATAAAATACAAACTTCACTATAAGAATCAGAAATCAGTTCGTTAACTTATACCAAAGCCTGGAAGTATAATAAAATACACACCCCATAACTGGAGATAAAAATGCCATGAATGTCTTTACCTTTTTCCTTTCCGAAAAATGAAGATCCTTACCATTCCTCGTATGTTCCACCACAAGCCCTTCAATATCCGAAAAATTAATCTGCTCATCTTTATCAATCAATCCATCTCCCTTAGTAGTAACTTTTTTAATTGCAGGTTTAACATTAACTACCCGATGCAACACTACCCCGGAATTTCTGACAAATGAAACCACATCACCTTTTTGCACTTTAGAAATATCAATTGATATTAACCTGACTTCATCTCCAGGCAGATACAAAGGAAACATACTCAGTCCATATACTGGCACTTTTACATCCATGCCCTTATTCAGCAAAGAAGACATCGTTTCTATTAAGATTTCCTTTTTTCTATCCTTATTCACCAGACTTCATTTGTAGAATTTGATCAACAATTTCCGTATCAGGCGTAAAACCCACTTCATAAACAGGAACCGATTGCACCAACTTTTCAATCAATTCTAAATGGCGCTTAACGATATCTTTATCATAAAACTGCTGAATAAAATTACCCAATAATCTGGAATATGCCACAACTCCTTTAACAGGAACAATATAATTAGTAGATGATTGCTTTAATAAGAAAATTTTATTTAATACTCCTCCTTGAGGAACTTGTTGATAAGGCATTGGGTTATTATATACTTTCACTTCATCCTGAAGACGAATGACCAATCTATCATCATTTAAAACCGCAGCTCCTTTTTTCTCCCATAAGTTTGCCATTGTTGATTTTCCAATACCGGAAACACCAGTAAACAAATAACATTCATCATTATACTTTACTCCTGATGCATGAATCAACAAACCTTGCTTCTGCTGCATTAAATAAAACAATAACAAAGAACCCAGTGGATGAATAAAAGGATCAACAGCCAACTCCGCTTTTAAAATAGTATTGCGAGGAACGATGTCGATGCTTACAGAATTTGAATCTTTTTTTAATTTAGCAGCTATAGATTTTATCCCTGTTGCATCCAGAAAATCTACAACTATTAAAATATCTTCACCTTTTCTAAAAACTCGCCAATTGTAATTTAAGAATTCATTCTCTTCCGGCTCGCCTTTAAACATTAAAACATAACCACCTGTATCTACAGAAGATATTATTTTATAAAACAAGGTATAATCAGGTTCGACACCTGGATTTGTATTTATGTAATTATTGATAGATTCCTTTTTACTCGGAACCAATGGGTAGAAAAAACAACAATTAAAATTAATTTCTGCGATTTGGAGTATTAAATTAGAAACAACCTCCCCCATACGCCAGCATTAATTATCATAATCAGGAGAAGATCCTCCAAAAGGATTTAAAACTGAAGATGGAGATGATGCCTGCATCGGACCTTTTTCAACCCCTTTAGCTGCTTCGAATTCTGGAATATCATCATCAGAAGGTGGCCCTGTCATCATCACCAGCGAAATCTCATGATCAACCTCCACAACTTCAACAGCCGGCTTATTATATTCTTTTTTTATTAAATCCTTTTTTTTCATTCAATCAATCTTATTCTAAACTATTGTTTTTCGAATAAAACGCCTTTATTAACCATATCGTTAATAAAACTATTAATATCTTTTAATGCCACCTCATCAGTAACATCATATTTTTCAATCAATTCGCTCGTTAATTCTTTTATGTTTTTGTGGCCATCAATGTTATTATATAAAAAAGCTCCTACTTCATTTAAAGTGTAAACCTTATTCATATCTGCCACATTGTTACTTAAAGGTACTAAAACCATTTCATCACCAATGGACTTTTCTACAAAACTGTTACACTTATCAAAAATAAGAGATAAATCCATAACATAAAGAATATTGCACAAAAATATAAAAAATAGTATATAAACCTTATATGCTTAGTAAATCCTTAACGCTATTTGATTAAGAATATAAATAACCCAAGCAATCTATCAATTTAGCTGATTAAAAAAACACCCTTGAATAAGGAGCTTCATTGTGTTCCGAAAATTGATTTGACTTATATTTATAATACCCGGTTATAGCAACCATAGCGGCATTGTCGGTCGTATACGCAAACTTTGGGATAAAGGTTTTCCATTTTTTCTTTATGGCCAAATCTTCCAATCCAGTTCTTAAACCAGAGTTAGCAGACACCCCACCAGCCAAGGCAACATGCTTAATTTTTAAATCCTTAGCCGCTTTCTCCAGTTTTATCAATAAAATATCTACAATTGTTTTTTGTAGAGATGCGCACAAATCTTCTTTATTTTCTTCTATAAATTGTGGATTTTCTTTCAACTGATCTCTTAAAAAGTAAAGAAAAGAAGTTTTCAACCCACTAAAGCTATAATCATAGCCTTTAATATTGGGTTTTGAAAATTGAAAAGCTTCTGCATTTCCTTCTTTGGCCAATTTATCAATTAAAGGACCTCCCGGATAAGGTAGTCCCATCACTTTCGCACACTTATCAAATGCTTCACCGGCAGCATCATCAATGGTTTGCCCAACTACTTCCATATGCATATAATCTTTAACCAAAACAATTTGGCTATTCCCCCCGGAAACTAAGAGGCATAAAAAAGGAAATTGTGGATGCTCGATTCCTCCCTCGGGTTCTTTAATAAAGTGAGCCAGCACATGTGCATGCAGGTGATTTACATCCACCAAAGGAATATTATTAGCCAGCGCAAATCCTTTGGCAAAGGATGTCCCTACCAGTAATGATCCCATTAAACCAGGTCCTCTCGTATACGCTACGGCATGAATTTGTTCAGGTTTTACTCCTGCTTTTTTTAATGCATTATCTACAACTGGTATTATATTTTGCTGATGAGCTCTTGAGGCCAATTCCGGTACAACTCCACCATATGCTTTATGCACTTCTTGATTAGCAATACAATTTGACAAAATAGTTTCGTCTTTAAATACAGAAGCCGATGTATCATCACATGATGACTCTATTCCTAAAATATAAATACTCATCTCTTAACCTAAACGATAAATGTTTGCACAAAATTTGAAGCAATATTACATAAACACCGGAATATAGATGTTTATTTAAGGTCTTTTTTACCTATTTTTGCCATTAAAAGCACAAAGCTATTAAAAAATCCTATAAAATATTGTTTTATGCCTTATTGGGATTAATAATATCACCCGTATTATTATATCTCATTGTATTGATTCCCGGAGTACAAAACTATACCGGGCAGTCGATTGCAAACAGGCTTTCCAAAGATCTGGGAACTGAAATTTCTGTTGAAAGTGTATATTTTACTCCTATAAAAAAGATAGTTCTAAAAGGACTGCTCATTAAAGACAGTCAAAAAGACACACTTCTTTATATTCAAAAAATAAATGCACAAATCGACAGTCTGGATTTTAGCAGTAAACAAATTTACTTTGCTTCTTTAACAGCCTCAAAACTTAAAGCTCATTTAATTAGTAATGATATCAATGCAAATTATTCTTTTATTATTGATTCCTTATTCAAAAACAAAACCAGCAAAAGTAAATGGCAATACAACGTTAAAGATATAAGACTTAAGAGCAGTGAAATTAGTTATAAAAAGCAAGCTTCACACAATAGCAATTCAATATTCAACCCTAATGATATTCATCTAAAAAATCTAAGTTTAAATATTGACAAGATCAGTCAAAAGGAGAATCGAACATTCTTTCATATTAAAAATCTTTCACTTAAAGAAAAGTCTGGTTTGAATATTAAAAAAATGAAAGGCTATGTTCGCATTAGTGATAACAGAATCGAACTAACAGACTTTCGTTTAAATACACTGCATTCATTTATTAGCATAGGAACCTTTAAAGTTTCTCCAGACTCATTACAAAATTTCAATTCCGATTTTAACAGGATCCCCATTGAGCTAAAAATAAACTCACTGGCGCTGGATCACAAAGACCTAAAGCTTTTTATTCCTAACTTTCCAAAACTTCAGGACAGAATCAACCTTAGAGGATATTTTTCAGGAACGCTGGAAGATTTAAAGGGAAGAGATATCAATATTATAGCAGGTACATCAACAAATTTACTAACCAACTTTGATATTTCAGGACTTCCTAATTTTAAAGAGTCATATGTACACTTGAATGTAAAACATCTTAAAACATCCATTGTAGACATTGCCAAGATATTATCCTTAAAACAAGGTAATGACAGTTATGAATTTCCCGAGTCGTTTCAGGAAATCGGGCAAATAGAATATAGCGGGAACTTTACCGGATTTTTAGACAATCTGGTTGCATATGGTCAATTTAAAACCAAACTAGGTGATATAAAAACGGATATTGGCATCAAACTTACCGAAGATGATAAATTAGTTTATTCGGGATATATCAATACCCAAAGTTTTAATATTGGGAAACTCATCCATTCTGATGAAAACCTGACCCGGGTAACTATGGACGTATCAGTTCAGGGATATAAAAAAGGGAAAGATAATTTTAACTCCTACATTCAGGGAAGTGTTGATTCTATTGACATCAACGGATACAAATACGAAAAAATTGTACTCAACGGCTTGCTCTCAAACAAAAAATTTAATGGTGTTTTAAATCTGAACGACCCCAATGCTCAACTCATGTTTAATGGTAAGGTTGACTTTCAGAACACTGTACCTGATTTTGACTTTACAGCTTCTATCGACAATTTAAATCTGGATAAACTCAATATTGCCCCCAATTTAATCAACAGTAAATTATCAGTAAAACTTAACTCCCGACTCTATGGGAATAGTATTAATACGTTATCGGGAAAAACGGTTATACATGATGGAAAAATACAGATTAATGAAAACACCTACCCTGTTGATTCATTATTAATAATAGCTCAGCAAGACAGTTCCTACAAAACCATTGATATTAGTTCTGATATTTTGGAAGGAAGATTATCCGGAAACTATAATTTAAATACGATACCGAAAGACATTAAAAAGACTTTAGCACAATATCTGCCTTCTGTCTTTGACCATTTTGATGACTTTGAGTCCTCAAATCAATTTGACTTTAGTCTTCAAACTAAAAAAATTGAAGGCCTGACGCAAGCAATAAAATCCAACATAGTAGTTTCTGACAGCAGTTATATCAACGGAACTTTTGATGGTAATTATAATTACCTAAAATTAAATGCTTCTTTGGGTAAAATGACTTACAATGTGATATCAGGAAATAACATTGCTATTAATTTAGAAACAAAGGATAACCAGATTTCTACAAAAATTAAATCTGATTTAATTTATTACAAACAACTCTTACCCCTTCATCATTTTAGCATTGATCAGGAATGTTTTAACGATAGTATTCTCTTATCTGTGAATTGGCATGACGACGAAAAAGAAGCCAACAAAGGAGCCTTGTTTACACATACAACTATTAACAAAACGCAACTAGGAGAAACCTTTGCTAAAATTCACATCCTTCCCTCATCTGTGGTGATAGCTGACTCCACATGGACAGTACAGGATGCTGAAATAAATATACTGCCAAATGGTTTGCGATTTAACACTTTTAGAGTCCACCATTTAAATCAGGAAATCAACATCAATGGATCTATTTATAAAGATTTAAACGGCAAACTGGAAACACATATACAAAACATTAATCTGGAAGAACTCAGCTCTTTATTAAATATAAAACGATTAAAACTAGAAGGACTGCTGAACGGATCTGTATACCTAAAAAACAGCTACTTAAATCCGATTATCACCAGTAATATTGCTCTACGAAATTTTAGAATTAACGATGAAGACATCGGTCTGCTTCGTTTAAATTCGAGTTGGGATCAAGACGAAAAGCAGGTTGTAATTAATTCCAAAATCACCAGAAATAAGATTGTACCGCTGATTGGTTCGGGATATTACAAACCTTCCGATAAAAACTTTTACTTCGACTTTGAACTAGACAGCCTACCTCTTGGTTTTTTGAATTTATACACTAATAAAGTAATTCAAAACCTGAAAGGTAATGGCTCCGGAAGCTTATCTTTTAGTAAAACATCATATGGAATAGCGTTGCAAGGAGGAGTTAAAGTAAATGATGCTATTTTTGATGTAGACCTGCTACAATGCTCCTACCATCTTAAAGATTCGGTTATGTTTACCCCGGAAAAAATCTTCTTTGATAATATGACCTTAACTGATGCAAATGGAAATAAAGGCATTTTTGAAGGAGCTATTCATCACCGGAACTTTTACAATATGGACTTTGGGCTTTATATCCACGCTAACAATATGTTATTGATGGATACCAAACCCAAAGACAATCCGCTTTATTATGGTACAGTTTACGCCACAGGTGATTTAGCAGTTACCGGTAGCACTTATGATTTAAATCTTAATTTAAATGGTGTTACCGAAAGAAATACGAAGTTTTATATCCCCATGTCTGATAAAGAGGAATCATTAGACAATAATTTCATTCGCTTTCTAAATCGCACCGAACAGGACATAAATGACAATTCGCAAACCTCCGAGTATAAAGCTGATATTTCAAATTTCTCTCTAAATATGGGTATAGAAGTTACCCCGGATGCAGAAGTTCAGGTTATTTTTGATCCGGCAGTTGGTGATATTTTAAAAAGTTGGGGAAGAGGAAACATCAATATTCAAATGAACAAGGAAGGTGACGTAAGCTTTTTTGGTGAATATGTAGCTGAAAAAGGAGACTATCTTTTTTCATTGGAAAACATTGTAAATAAGCGCTTTGACATAAACAGAGGAGGTACCGTAATTTGGGAAGGAGATCCATATGATGCGATTATTGATTTAACCGCTACATATAAACTAAAAACTTCTATACAACCTTTAATCTTACCATCATCAGGGCAAACAACAGAAAACAGTGAATTAAATAGGCGTGTTCCAATTCATTGCGATTTGATACTAAGCAAACGCCTTTCGCAACCTAATATAAAATTCAACATCAGCGCTCCCACTTTGGAGCAAAGTAACCAAAACCTGATTGATGAAGCCATAAGTACCGATGAGGAATTAAACCGACAGGTTTTATCTTTATTGGTGATGAATAAGTTTTATACACCAAACTTCAACGCCAGCAATAGTAGTAATAGTGGTGTAAACAGTGCTGCATTGGCTAACACCTCCGAAATGCTATCAGGACAATTAAGCAACTGGTTATCTCAGATTAGTAACGACGTGGATGTTGGTATCAACTATCGCCCTGAAGATGAATTATCGAGTGAGCAAATTGAAGTGGCTTTATCAACCCAGATATTTAACGACCGGGTAACACTAAACGGCAACGTTGAATATGGTAAATACAGCCCGACCAGTCAATCATCCAGTAATATTGTTGGTGATTTTGATTTAGATGTAAAATTGAATAAATCAGGAAGTTTACGTGCTAAAGCCTACACGCACAGTAACGACGATTTTAGTTTTGACTCCTCTCCAACAACACAGGGAATAGGTATATCATATCAGGAAGAGTTTGATACAGTAGGTGAACTTCTTAGGAAATACTGGAACTGGATAACAGGCAAAGCTAAAAAAGAAGAGGAAGTAACCGTGAAAGAGGAATAGTAAAAACGTTTTCATTGTACTCAAAATACTTTATTCTCTTGTTTTACGTTTTCATTTCATAAACAATTTATATTTTTACATCGTTAATTTTCAAACTATACATATTCATGAATCCTATTTTATTTGCCCAGGCTGTAACAAGCGAAGCAGCAGAATTAACTGCAGAAGCAGTAGAAAATCAAATGAACTATATCGATATGGCTATCAAGGGTGGATGGATTATGATTCCATTGATTCTTCTGTCTTTTGTTGCTGTTTATATTTTTATTGAAAGATACTTAGCCATAAAAAAATCAGCCTCGGAAGATTTAAGTTTTATGAATAAGATTAAAGAATATATTCATGAAGGTAAGATAGATTCTGCTTATGCTTTGTGTCAGCAAGTGGATAATCCGGTTAGCCGAATGATTGAAAAAGGAATTAGCCGTATCGGAAGACCTTTACAAGATGTAAATACAGCCATTGAAAACGTTGGAAACCTTGAAATTAGTCGCTTAGAAAAAGGACTTCCTACTTTGGCCACTGTTGCAGGAGGCGCCCCAATGATTGGTTTTTTAGGAACCGTAATCGGAATGATTAAAGCATTTTTCGACATGGCAAATGCCGGAGCAAATATTGATGTAAGTCT
Source organism: uncultured Saccharicrinis sp. (assembly GCA_963677245.1). Taxonomy (GTDB): domain Bacteria; phylum Bacteroidota; class Bacteroidia; order Bacteroidales; family Marinilabiliaceae; genus Saccharicrinis. Next base: position 4,805,139 of record OY781921.1, on the reverse strand, counting down.
GCTTTCTTCCGGAATTTATACAGCGATGGTTACAACTGTTACCGGATTGGTAGTTGGAATTATTGCTTTTTTTGCCTATAACTTTTTGGTAGCTCGCGTAGAGAAAGTAGTTTTTAAATTAGAAGCTAGAACCATGGAATTTATGGATTTACTTAATGAACCTGCGGCATAATTAAGTTAAAAGTTTACTAAGTTGAAAGCTCATAAAGTAATATTTCATTGATGAGAATTGAACAATTCGAAGATATATTAGCATGGCAAAAGGCTAAAGATTTAACCATAATGATATATCAGTCTTTTGAAAACATCAATGATTATTCATTAAAAAATCAAATCCAAAGAGCTTCTGTTTCTATTATGAATAATATAGCAGAAGGTTTTGAAAGACAAAGCAACAAAGAATTCAAACAATTTCTATTTATTGCAAAAGGTTCTTGTGCTGAAGTTAGATCAATGTTAATCCTAATATTAGACTTAAAACTTATAGACCACCTAAAGGCTGAAGAGATGAAAAATATGACTATAGAAATTTCAAAAATGCTGTCTGGATTAATCAAAACCTTATAAGCTCTGAACTTTATAAACTTTATACTAAATGGCTTTAAAAAAAAGATCGAAAATAAGTGCTAGTTTCAGTATGTCGAGTATGACTGATATTGTATTTCTATTGCTTATTTTTTTCATGATTACATCCACTATGGTTCATCCTAATGCCATTAAGCTTTTGATTCCAAAACAAGCCACTAAAAAGGTTGTAATCGAGAAGTTTATAAATGCTCGCGTTTCTTCTGCTGGTAATTTTTATGTAGATAACAAACGTATAAACGAAAGCGGATTGGAAGTCAGCTTACTGAATCAATTTAAAAGCACAGATAAAACCTATATAAAACTACGAACGGATAAAAATGCACCTACCGGTAGCGTGGCGAAGCTGCTTGACATAGCAGAATCAAATCAAATTAAAGTAGTTTTAGATATTAAATAAGAACTGAAGTTGTAATGTTGAAATCAATTAGAATACAATAGCTGTATCAATTTACGATTCATAGTTTTAAAACTTTCAACTTTAAAAACTTTTAGACACTAATTAAAATGGGCTTAAAAAAACGTAGTAAAGTAGAATCAGGATTTAGCATGTCAAGTATGACAGATATTGTATTTCTGTTGCTCATATTTTTCATGATTACATCTACTATGGTTACGCCTCCTGCCCGAAAAGATTTGACGCTTCCTAAAAGTGACCATCAGGTTTCAGCTAAACCCAACACTACAATATCTGTAACTAAAGATTTAAAATATTTTATTGAAGGAGATGAAGTTTCCTTTTGGAGATTGGAACGACGTTTGAAAGAAATAATGGATGCTGAGCCGGAAACTTACATCGCATTGCACGTAGATGAATCCGTACCGTTTTCTATAGTAGGTAAAATCAGAGATATTGCCATAAAAAACAAATACAAACTTATACTAGCTACACAACCTAAATAAGATGGATAGAGTAGAAAAAAAATATAATAAGCAAGGAGTTATTGGATCAATTGTTTTTCATGTACTCGTTTTGTTGTTGTTACTATTCTATGGATTATCTACCCTACCTCAGGAAGAAGAAGGTGTATTAGTTAACCTGGGGAATGTAGAAACCGGTTTAGGAACTGTTGAACCTCCTAAATCATCTGCTCAACCAACACCATCAGAACCTCAGGAAACAACGCCTCCTCCGGTACAGGAGCAGGAAGCTCCTAAAACTGAAGAATCGATTAAAACACAAGATTACGATGACGAATCACCTGAAATAAAAAGTGCAGAAGAAAAGCAAAAGGAAAAAGAAGAAGAAATAAAAAAACAAAGAGAAGCCGAAGCACGCAAAAAGCAACTGGAGGAAGAAAGAAAAAAGCAGGAAGAGGCTGATAGAAAAGCGAAAGCTGAGGCAGAAGCTAAACGACAGGCTGAATTAGAGAAACAACGCAAATTAGAAGAAGAGCGTAAAAAACAGGAAGAGCAACAGCGTATTGCGGATGAAGCACGCAATAAAGTTGGAAATGCGTTTGGTAAATCAAACAGCTCCAGTTCCTCTGAAGGTGATGCAGGCGGAAGCGGAAATCAAGGGTATGTTACCGGAGATCCAAACAGTAAAAACAGAAGCGGAAGCGGATTAGGCAATTCAGGATCCGGCTTTTCGTTGACCGGAAGATCACTTGTTGGCGCACTACCTCAACCCCAATATAGCATTCAGGAAGAAGGAATTGTAGTAGTTCAGGTAACAGTTAATAAATACGGGCAAGTTGTTAGTGCAGAGTATCAATTAAAGGGATCTACCACACAAAACTCAACACTTAAAAAGGCCGCCATTGAAGCCGCTAAAAAAGCCCGTTTTAATTCCGATCCTAATGCAGCTGCATTTCAAAAAGGAACCATTACTTATCATTTTGTTCTTAATTAGATACAATATCCTGATTACCCAAAATCATTGAGACGGGTATTTCAGGTTTTAATTTGGCAGTCCAGCTTTTTTTCCTTGGGTAATATGCGCTTAACAGACTATTTAATTGATACAGATAGTAACTTTCACAATAGGCTGAAATAAACTTCTTTTTATCTTTTTCTATTTTTCCGGCAGCAAGGCTTACATCAATCGCATACCAATCATTATTAATGCATACCGCATTCCACACATGCTTCGTTTTTCCTTTTAATGCTTTCTTACTACTCAACTTTAATGGTTTCTCTATAAAACCTTCAACTACCTCACATTGAATTCCTGAATTATTGCACAACTTTTTAAACAGCAAGGCATACTCTCTTGACAAACCAATTTTTTTCTTAAAAACCCTATCTACAATCTCATTATCTATTTTCTGAATTTTCATATCCATCTCTTCCCTGCTTCTATACCTAAAATTATAGGTAGTCTTTTTATTTTTAGAGAAATATGCTTTTGTATCAAAATTTATATTGTTAGCCATCCAATAATAAATAGCCCCAATCTTCTCAATATCATCAATAAATTTATAATTAATTAAGGCAGCAAACTCAGGTACACTCGACAGTTCTTCAGAAACCTCATCTACCCAATTTTTAACATCATTTTTAATTTGACCTACAGCATAAAAGTTGACAAAAAAAGCTATAGCCAGCAGCAATAAGAGTTTTTTAAGTATCATAAATATGTGAGAATAGTTAGTACTACAAAAGTGGATATAATTCACTATTAAACAAGATATTCCATCAAACAAAACAGCAATTTCATAAAAACAGCAATTCACTACTCAATCACTATATACACCATATTATTTCTATAAGAATATTTTAACATTACTTTTACATAGCATAAAATTCTTATTTAAAAACATTCTAGTTTATTGAAATTTAAAACCATCTCCCTCCTAAACGAACCAAACCCTTAAGTCCTTACTTTATGACACTTACAAATACAATATTTTGGGAACTATTCATTGAAACACCTAATCTTTTGAGATTTCAATTTGGCTGTGTTTCAAATAATGAATAACTTTGTTCGCACAGAAACTATTTAAATAACTGCTATTCCTAAAGCTACTCTTAAAGTAATTTTAAATAGTATTTAACAAACCCTTTGAAGTTGAAATCTAACTTCACTCTTCATTCTTATTAAATAAGAGAACACTGAATATAAAAGCATATACGGAGATGATTTACAACAATGCACAGAAAGAAATTGCTAACAAAATTCAAGACGAACCTCAGGTATCAAACTGGAAAGACTGGAGATGGCAACTAAGAAACTCAATACGTACACTGGACAAGTTTGAGTATCTAACTGGCATCCGATTTTCAGAGAAAGAAAAAAAGGATCTAAAAACAACCTTTGATAAATTTCCTCTCTCAATAACACCTTACTACCTGTCTCTTATTGATAAAGAAAACTTTAGAAATGACCCTGTATTTAAACAGGCTTTTGGAAGTGTTGATGAGCTGATTACTTTAAAATCAGAATTAGAAGATCCTTTATCAGAAGACAAAGACAGCCCGGTTGAAGGAATAACACACCGGTACCCGGATCGTGTTCTATTTCACGTCAGCAACATTTGCTCTATGTATTGCCGTCATTGCACCAGAAAAAGAAAAGTGGGAGATGTTGACTTTGTTCCATCCAATGACCAATTAAATAAAGGAATAGAATATATCAAATCAACACCTCACGTAAGAGATGTATTACTATCTGGAGGTGATCCACTGATGCTTCCTGATGAAAAACTTGACTGGCTACTGGAACAAATCAGTGCTATTCCACATGTAGAAATAATTCGTATAGGAACTAGAATGCCAGTAGTATTACCATACAGAATCACAGATAACCTGGTTAAGATTTTAAAAAAATACCATCCACTATGGATTAATACGCACTTTAATCATCCAAACGAAATAACAACCTCTGCAAAAGAGGCCTTAGCTAAACTTGCAGACAATGGATTCCCTTTAGGAAATCAATCTGTATTACTGGCAGATGTAAATGACTGTCCGAGAATTATGAAATCTCTTCTACACAAACTTGTTCAGAATAGAGTGAGACCATACTATTTATATCAATGTGATTTATCTGAAGGATTATCGCACTTCAGAACACCAATTGGTAAAGGAATAGAAATAATGGAAAGTCTTATAGGCCATACGAGTGGATTTGCAAGGCCAACCTACGTGATTGATGCTCCGGGAGGAGGTGGAAAAATTCCGGTTATGCCAAACTACATTATTTCCTGGTCCACCAATAAAGTAGTACTAAGGAATTACGAAGGCGTTATAACTACTTATAAAGAACCGGACAGTTACGAAGCCAGAATGTGTGACAGAGACTGTGACAATTGCGACCTTGATCTTATTATAAATGAAAACGAGGAAGTAAATTCTATTGGTATTGAAAAATTACTTTCTGACAACTGCGATACCATATCATTAATACCAGAAGACAATGAGAGACTTAATAGAAGAGACGATAGTGAGTGATACAATCGAAAAGACACCTAACGGTTCTGTATTACAACACGGAAAACATAACGACAGGATATACCTGATGAAACTACATCATCAGGATATGCCTGGTATATTTGAGATTTTAGATTCCATAGCCAAAGAACATAGCTATGCAAAAATATTTTGCAAAGTTCCTCTTTATGCTATGCCCTTGTTTCTAGCGAATGGTTTTATTCAGGAAGCACATATTCCCAATTTTTATCAAGGTAAGGAAGATGTATTTTTCTTATCTAAATTTCGCAACTCTGATCGTTTATTACATATTGAAAAGCCCGAATTAGAATCTTTAAGCTTACTATTAAAGAATAGAAGTAAATCGGCAAATGAAAATCCTAAACCATCTTTAGATTTTCAAATCAGACGATTAAATAGCGAGGATGTAGATCAAATAACTGATTTATACAAAATCGTTTTTGAAACCTATCCTTTTCCTATTCATAAAAACGAGTACATCATTCATACCATGCAAAATGATGTTCAATACTATGGTGTAGAGGTGAACAATAAAATTGTTGCCATTTCTTCATCTGAAATGGATGTTGACGGATTAAATGCTGAAATGACTGATTTTGCAACACATCCGGATTATTCGGGCCATAAACTAGCTACACATCTGCTAATGTCAATGGAAAAAGAAATGCAAAAACAAGGAATAAAAACCTTGTATACCATTGCTCGTTTAGCATCCATTCCAATGAACAAAACATTTCTGCGACAGAACTATCAATATACCGGAACATTGATTAAAAACACAAATATTTCCGGCAACATTGAGAGCATGAATATTTATTATAAACAATTATAACATGGCTAAAAAAGATATTTGTAAATACGCACCACAATGCCCCATATACCAAGGTAAAGAACTAGAAAATATTAATTCATTAGTCGTATATAAAAATGTATTCTGCGAAAGAGGTCCCAGAGGATGGAACAACTGCAAGCAATTCTTAATTTTTAAGAACGGCGATCCTGGCAACAATTCTTAATGAGCTATAACATAAAAACCAAATATTATGAGCAAAAAAGAAAATTTAACAAAGGAGGTATCACCTTTAGAACACGAGGTAATTACACTTATTAAAGAAAAAGAAGAATGTCGATATGGAGATGTAATTAAAGAATTAAGATTGTCCTACTCAAAAGGACAGGAAACCATTTATTCACTTGTTTCAAAAGGATTAATTCAATTTATTGGTCGTTCTTCAAAACTAAAACTAGCAACAAACGCTAATTAAGTTTACAAACATGCAAGACATAATTAAATCGGTAACTTTTTTATTGGTCTTACTGAACCCATTTTTAATTATTGTATACCTAATTGAGATTATTAAAACGAAATCTCATCAGGTATTTTCTCGCATAATAATTAGAGCAGGGTTAATAAGTTTTATCATATTCTCTTTGTTTGCCCTACTGGGCGACTCCATATTTAAAAACGTTTTTAACGCAAGCTTTGCTTCGTTTCAAATATTTGGAGGCATCATATTTTTATTAACAGGTATCCATTTTATATTTAAAGGTAGTGCCTCTATTGAAACACTAAGAGGAGAATCAAAACATGTAGTAGGTGCTATAGCTATGCCTATTTTTATTGGTCCGGGTACCATTAGCTATAGTGTTATTATTGGAGAAAAACTAAATAATTGGGCGGCTATTGCGTCAATATTTATTGCCATCCTTGTTTGTGTGGGCATCATTATCGCCTTAAAAAAGATACACGATCGAATACAAACAATTAAGGAAGAACTTATTGAACAATACATAGATATTGCAGGAAGAGTTATTGCTTTTTTACTGGGAACCATATCTATAGAAATGATTATGAACGGAATTCATTTCTGGATTCATCACAAATTTTAAAATATGCACGTTGTTGACTTTGCTATATTTATCGCCTATCTCATAGCTATGCTTGGGGTAGGCGTTTTCTTTTTGAGAAAAAATAAAACCACCGAAGATTATTTTGTTGGTGGACGAAAAATGAACAGCTGGCACATTGGACTTTCTGTTGTTGCTACTGATGTTGGAGGTGGTTTTTCAATTGGTCTTGGCGGATTAGGATTTACAATGGGTATTTCCGGAAGTTGGCTGCTATTTACGGGGTTAGTTGGAGCATGGCTAAGTGGTGTTGTTTTAATTCCCAAAATTGCACATTTAGCCAGAGAAAAAGGTTTTATTACTTTCCCTCAGTTTTTAGCTTATAAATATGATAAAAGAATCGCCTTTATTGCAGGTATCATTTCCACTATTGGGTATATGGGATTTACAAGTTCACAATTACTTGCCGGGGCAAAATTAGCCTCCGCGACATTTCCTGAAGTATCTCTGCAAAGTGCCTTATGGATTATGGGAGCCATTGCCGTTATCTATACGGTACTAGGAGGTATTAAAGCGGTTATTTATACAGATACCATACAATGGATTGTTTTAATGAGCGGACTTATATTAGTCGCCCTACCCTATTCATTATATAAAACCGGGGGCCTTGAGGCTATCCAGGCCACGCTTCCCGATTCATTCCTATCTCTTGGTTCAATTCGCTGGCAACAAATTGTCAATTGGAGTTTTACCATTATTCCCATTTGGTTTATTGGAATGACACTATACCAGCGTATTTATTCTGCTAAAGATGCCAAATCAGCACAAAAAGCCTGGTTTATAGCTGGTTTATTTGAATACCCTATCATGGCTTTTATGGGCGTAATGTTAGGAATGATTGCTCGTGTTGCCATTACAAACGATTTAATTCCAGGGTACAACCTTGCTAATGTGGATGCCGAAACAGGTCTACCTTTGTTACTTCGAAACATACTACCTGTTGGCTTATTAGGTATTGTTCTTTCAGCTTATTTTTCTGCTATCATGTCAACTGCTGATAGTTGCTTAATGGCCTCTTCCGGTAATTTATTAACCGACGTTTTAAAATGGCATAAAAAGCCTAATAATCTTCGCTTATCACAGCTATTAACTTTTGTTATTGGCGCCGTGGCACTTTGGCTTGCCTTAAAAATGACCAATGTACTGGAACTCATGCTACACTCCTATGCTTTTATGGTTTCTGGATTATTAATTCCTGTATTAATGGCTTTATTAAGCAAGAAAACAAACAGCACTGCTGCACTTACTTCCATGATATCAGGAGGTATAGTAACATTAGCATTAACCATTTTAAAAGTACAACTACCTTTTGGTTTAAATCCGATTATTTTTGGACTCATTACCTCGTTTACCAGTTACCTGATTGTATTTAAGATAGTCGACTCAACAAAACCATAACTCTAAATGCGTGAGTCTACTTTTGAAGTCAGCCCTTTTAATATAAAATATTATTATTTTTGAGATTTAATGTAATTACTGATGGATACGACTGAAATATTAATAAAAATCCGAAGAATTGTACGTTCTGTTGATATAGAATCCAAAAAAATCCAAAAAGAATATGGCGTAAGTATACCTCAGGTGCTATGCCTTGGTTTCCTAAAAAATGCAGACAACTACCAATTAACACAAGGAGAAATTAGAAAAAAACTCAATTTAAATTCCAGCACAGTTAGTGGCATCATAAACAGATTAGAGTCTAAAGGATTTCTGGCAAGGCTACCTAAAACAGGAGATAAAAGAGTCGTAAATATCACCTTAACTTCATCCGGAGACAAGCTGCTGAATACTATTCCGCCTCTTTTACACGAGCAGTTATCCTTACGATTAAAAAAACTGGACGAGAATAAACTTAAAGAAGTAGAACAAAGTCTGGACACACTTATTACCTTACTCGATATTGAACAAGTAGATGCTTCTCCATTAATTACTTTAGATGTGAATATTGAAGAAATAAATGAAGATGAAACCAGCAATCTTGATTAGTAAAAATATTTTCGAAACGCTTTATAACCTTTGCACTGAACCTCTCTTTTTAAATAAGTTATAGAATAATTATTGGCATTTAAATGTGATTTTTACAAACAATGCTACCCGAATAAAATTAGCCGTGACTATTTATTCATGCCTCCAAATTTCAATTTTTCATGTCGTGACTAAATAGTCATGGCTTTGCTGGCCATAATCTGAGCTTTGATTAAATAGTCAAAACAAAAATCATCTATAAGCAAAACCTAAGGCATAAAAAAAAGGCGCCCACATTGGACGCCTTTTGCATTTATGAAGTAGTTTTTTAATCAAATTACTTAATTACTTCGTAGTTTAAATCAGATAAACGCTTATAAGTGCTGTAACGCCACTTCGCATTTTCTTCAGCTGCTGCAAACAATTCCTGAGCTTGTTCTGGGAACGCTTTTAATAAAGCAGTATAACGAACTTCACCTTTTAAGAATTGTTGGAACATATCCCACTTTGGCTCTTTAGAGTCGAATTGGAAAGGATTCTTTCCTTCATCTTCCAACATCGGGTTGTAACGATATAAGTGCCAGTATCCACACTCTACAGCTTTTTTAGACTCAGCTTGTGATGCACCCATTCCACTACGTAAACCATGGTTAATACATGGAGAATAAGCAATAATCAATGATGGTCCTGGATATGCTTCAGCTTCTTTAAGTGCTTTGAAGTATTGAGCCTGGTTAGATCCCATTGCTACCTGAGCTACATAAACGTAACCATATGTAGTAGCCATTAAACCAAGATCTTTCTTACGAATTTTCTTACCAGAAGCAGCAAACTTAGCAACAGCCCCTACAGGAGTAGATTTAGAAGCCTGTCCACCTGTATTTGAGTAAACCTCAGTATCCATTACAAGAATATTAACATCTTGTCCTGAAGCTAATACATGGTCAACACCACCATAACCGATGTCATAAGCCCATCCGTCACCACCAAAGATCCAAACAGATTTCTTAACTAAGTAATCTTTAAGTGCCAGAATATCTTTAGCCACAGCAGCAGACTCTGAACCTAAAGCAGTAACCACAGCTTTAGAAACAGCAGAAGTCTTATCTCCATCTTCTTTACTTTCTAACCAAGCTTCGAAAGCAGCCTTAGTGTCTGCATTCACTGCATCAAGGTTTTCTTTCATTAATCTCTCGATACGATCACGAAGTTTATTAACACCTGTAGCCATGCCTAAACCATACTCAGCGTTATCTTCGAACAATGAGTTAGCCCAAGCCGGACCTTTACCTTCGCTATTTTTACAGTATGGAGTAGCTGGAGCAGAACCACCATAGATTGAAGAACAACCTGTAGCATTAGCCACCATCATTCTATCACCATACAATTGAGTAATTAATTTGATATATGGCGTTTCACCACAACCAGCACAAGCTCCAGAGAACTCGAATAATGGTTGCGCAAACTGAGAAGCCTTCACATTCATGTCTTTCTTCATGATGCTATCTTTAACAGCTACTTTCTCAGCCATATAATCCCAACGCTCAATTTCAGTTCTTTGAGAATCAAGAGGCTTCATCTCAAGAGCCTTAGTTTTAGCAGGACAAACATCAGCACAGTTTCCACAACCAGTACAGTCTAATGCAGAAACCTGGATACGATATTGTAATCCGTCAAAACCTTTACCGTTAGCTTTTTTAGCAACAGTTCCTTCTGGTGCACCAGCTAATTCAGCCTCATCTAATAAGAATGGACGAATAGCAGCGTGAGGACACACATAAGAACATTGGTTACACTGAATACAGTTATCAGCTTGCCATTCAGGAACGTTTACTGCAATACCACGTTTTTCGAAAGCAGTTGTACCTGCTGGGAAAGTACCATCTTCGTAACCATTAAATACAGAAACAGGAAGATCATCTCCTTTTTGAGCATTTACCGGGAATACGATGTCTTTGATGAAATCAGGTACATCAGATCTGAATTCAACAGCTGGCTTATCTTCTAAAGAAGCCCATTCTGCAGGAACTGCAATTTGAGTTACAGCACCACCTTGCTCAACAGCTTTGTAGTTCATGTTAACGATGTCTTCACCTTTCTTACCGAAAGACTTAACAATCGCTTCTTTCATTTTCTCAACAGCAAAATCGTAAGGAATTACCTCTGCAATTTTAAAGAAAGCAGACTGCATGATTGTGTTGGTACGATTACCTAAACCAATTTCTTCTGCTATAGCTGTTGCATTAATGATATAGAATTTGATATCGTTAGCAGCAAGATATTTTTTAACACCTTGAGGAAGACGATTTTTTGTTTCTTCAGCATCCCAGTGAGAGTTTAATAGGAAAGTACCTCCTTTTTTTAACCCTTTTAGCATATCATACTGAGTAAGGTATGCTGGAACGTGACAAGCAACAAAGTCAGGAGTGTTCACCAAGTAAGGTGCACGAATAGGCGTATCTCCAAAACGTAAGTGAGAAATGGTAATACCTCCTGATTTTTTAGAGTCATATGCAAAGTAAGCCTGAGCATATTTATCTGTGTTATCACCGATAATTTTGATCGAGTTCTTGTTAGCTCCTACAGTACCATCAGAACCTAAACCATAAAATTTACCTTCGAAAGTTCCTTCCTGAGCAAAAGAAATTTCTTCTTTTAATGGAAGAGATTTGAAAGTAACATCATCAACGATACCTACTGTAAATTGATTCTTAGGCTCAGCAGCAGCTAAGTTTTCAAATACAGAAATAATATGAGTTGGTGTAGTATCTTTAGAAGAAAGACCATAACGTCCACCAATAATTTTTGGAGCATCAGCTTTTCCGTTGTATACTTCAACGATATCTAGGTATAATGGATCTCCGTTAGCTCCCGGCTCTTTAGTTCTGTCAAGAACACAAACATTCTTAACAGTTGCTGGCATAGCTTTTAAGAAATAATCAGCAGAGAAAGGACGATATAAGTGTACAGCAACCAAACCAACTTTTTGACCTTGAGCGTTCAAGTAATCAACAGCTTCTTTGATTGTATCTGTAATAGATCCCATTGCAATTACTACGTTTTCAGCATCTTCAGCACCGTAGTAAGTAAATGGAGCATATTTACGACCTGTAATCTTAGTAACTTCATCCATGTATCTAGCTACCATATCAGGAATAGCATCATAGAATTTATTAGCAGCTTCGCGAGACTGGAAGTAAATATCAGGGTTTTGAGCAGTACCACGAGTTACTGGGTGCTCTGGATTAAGTGAATTATCACGGAATGCCTGAAGCGCTTCTTGATCTATTAAACCTTTAAGATCATCCTGCTCCATCAATTCGATTTTTTGAATTTCGTGAGATGTACGGAATCCATCAAAATAATGCATGAAAGGAATTCTGGACTCGATTGAAGCAAGGTGTGCGATACCTGCTAAATCCATTACTTCCTGAACACTACCAGTTGCCAACATAGCAAAACCAGTTTGACGAGCTGACATTACATCACTGTGATCTCCAAAAATTGAAAGTGCCTGAGCGGCTAATGAACGAGCACTTACATGGAAAACCCCTGGTAATAGCTCACCAGCAATTTTGTACATGTTAGGAATCATCAAAAGTAATCCCTGTGATGCTGTAAATGTTGAAGTTAATGCACCAGCTTGTAGAGATCCGTGAACAGCACCTGCTGCACCAGCCTCTGATTGCATTTCTTCTACTTTTACAGTTTCACCAAAAATGTTTTTTCTTCCACCAGCAGCCCATTCATCGATATATTCCGCCATTGTTGAAGAAGGCGTAATTGGATAAATTGCAGCTACCTCGCTAAACATATAAGCGATGTGTGAAGCGGCATAATTACCATCACAGGTAATAAACTTCTTTTCTTTAGCCATTTGTTTAATATTTAAGTTTTAACTACTATTATTTAGAATTATTCTAATTTACTGATTTTCAGACATTAAATATAATATTTTATGCCTAAAAGGACGAAGAAATCAATACAAAAATCCGAACAACCATAAAGGAATATTTTCTTGATTTCCTATCTCTATCATATCCTTTGCTTTGAGCAAACCCTTTATCTTTTTATTACTACCTGTGCTATCACATATTTCAAAATGATGCTGATCGTTCACCTTAAAATCACCCTTATCTGAATAAGTTATATCGTGACAACATCCCACCTGATTATAAAAAAATGTCTTATGCACTAATTCCTTTTCCGGCTCACCTCTTTCAATACAATAAATCAAATTGGGGTTATGCAAATAAATCTGCGATGGCTTCTTTTGCATATCCTCTGGCCCATCATATAACAACTTCACTAATCTTGCTTGACGCAGGTAATATAAATAGTTCATTACCGTTGCCCTGGAGGTATTAATATGAGCACTTAACTTGCTAACATTCGGTTGAAATGGCGCTTCTCCTCCAACTTTATAAAGCAATTTTCTCAACCTTGGTAAATATTTAAGTTCAATTTGTCTGAGAAAGCTAATATCTATTTCCAGAATTAAATTGATACTCTTCATTAAGGTCTCAGCATAATGTGCTTTTTCGAGAAAGAATGGATAATAACCATGTCTTAAATAATCATCAAAATAAGCTAAAGGCCTAACCTTTGTGATAATATCTCCTGCAATCTCTTCGTGGTTATTTAAAATTTCATCCAACGAGTAAGAATCAAACTTCTCTCCTGTTTTTAATTCCAAAAACTCACGAAACGAAAATCCTTCTAACTTATACGAGTGAACAATTTCTCTAAGGTGGGGATTTTCTTCTCTCAGTCTCATTACTGTAGATCCGGAAAAGACAATTTGAAGGTCTTTAAAATGATCGTAACAGTAACGCAACTCTTCTGACCAATTCGGGTATTTATAAACTTGATCTAAAACAAGTGTTTTACCACCGGTTTTTCTGAACTGATCGGCAAAAGTAATTATACTTGTTTGTGTAAAATAGAGGTTATTTAAATTTACATATAAACAAGCCCTGCTCTTATCATTTCCATAATACTCTTTGGCAAAGCTTAGTAAAAAGTCTGTTTTACCAATTCCTCTTGTTCCTTTAATTCCTATTAAGCGATGACTCCAGTCAATCTGGTCCATTAACTTCCGCCTTAAAGGCACATGCAAATTCTCAAGAAGATAATTATGTGTGTCAAAAAATGATTGCACGTTCTTGTTTCATGTAAATTACATGACAAATGTACAATTAGGATTGATAAAATTGCAATCTCCAGATTACATTTTATCCCTTAAGGTGTAATTTATACTTAGTAAAAATAACAAAAAGCTATAAAGCCGGGTTATCACTACACGATATCATCAAATAGGTGTGCCCTGACATTAAGCAAATTACACTCAAAAATAAATTTTAGGTAATTAGATTCAATTACTAACGAGCAATAAAAAAGGCAATCCAAATGGATTGCCTCAAATTATATCTTAAATTGAAGTTGACTTAATCATTCATAGAAATTAAGAACTCTTCATTATTTCTGGTTTTATTCATTCTGTCTCTCAAGAAATCCATTGCTTCAATTGGCGTCATATCTGACAAGTAGTTACGCAATATCCAGATTCTGTTCATATTTTCCCTCTCAATCAACAGATCTTCTCTACGTGTACTTGACAATGTAACATCAACAGCTGGGTAAATACGCTTATTAGATAATCTTCTATCCAATTGTAATTCCATATTACCTGTACCTTTAAACTCTTCAAAGATAACCTCATCCATTTTTGAGCCGGTTTCTGTTAGTGCGGTTGCCAAAATAGTCAACGATCCACCATCTTCAATATTACGAGCTGCACCAAAGAAGCGCTTAGGTTTATGAAGCGCATTGGCATCAACACCTCCAGACAATACTTTACCTGAAGCAGGCGAAACCGTATTGTATGCTCTGGCTAAACGGGTAATTGAATCTAGTAATACAACGACATCATGACCACACTCTACCATTCTCTTAGCTTTTTCTAAAACAATGTTAGCCACTTTTACATGTCTTTCAGCAGGCTCATCAAATGTAGATGAAATTACTTCAGCATTTACACTTCTTGCCATATCCGTAACCTCTTCCGGACGCTCATCCACAAGTAAGATAATCATATATACCTCAGGGTGATTAGCTGCAATAGCATTGGCAACCTCTTTAAGCAATACAGTTTTACCTGTTTTAGGCTGTGCTACAATTAACCCACGTTGTCCTTTACCAATAGGAGCAAACATATCCACTACACGAGTAGAAAGACTTTCTTTTCCACTTCCTGTAATCTGAAACTTTTCATTAGGGAAAATTGGCGTAAGATGATCAAATGGAACACGATCTCTAACAATTTCAGGAGATCTTCCATTGATTTCTTCAACCTTAATTAACGGAAAATACTTTTCACCTTCTTTTGGCGGTCGAATAGTACCTAAAACAGTATCACCCGTTTTTAATCCAAATAATTTAATTTGAGATTGTGATACATAAATATCATCAGGTGAATTCAGGTAATTATAATCTGACGATCGTAAAAAACCATAACCATCCTGCATAATTTCCAACACACCGGAAGCAGAAATAATTCCATCAAAATCGAAAGATTTATCTTGCTTGTCCTGACGACGATGTCCGCCTGACTCTCTATTTCTTTGGTCTCGGTTATCCTGACGACGTCTTCCACCTTCATCCTGCTGACGAAATTGACGTCTGTTATCCTGACCGTTATCTTTAGTTCTTTCTTTGTTATCTGTTTGTTGAGCTACTTGCCTTTTATCTTTAACCGATGACTCAGCATTTCTTTTCTCAGCCTCAACTTCTTTTGTTTCCTTAACTTCTTTTGTTTCCTTAACTTGATTATCAGGCTTCGATGCTTTTAATGGTCTCTCTTCTTTTGTAGGTTCCACTTTTTTAGTTTCCTCTACTTTTTCAACTTTAGCATCAGCTTCTGCTTTTGCCGAAGCGACAACCTTTTCAATCTTTGGTGTTCGAGTTCTTTTAGCAGGCTTTTTTTCCACCGCCCTTTCAGACTGCTTCTTTTCAGAAGCTACAATTGCCTGTTCATCAAGAATCTTATAAATAAGATCTTGCTTCTTAAACGAATCAACACGCTTAATTTTCAACTCTTTAGCAATATCTTTAAGTTCTGCTAATAGTTTCTTATTCAATTCAAGAATATCGTACATAATATATTTAGCCAATAAATTCTTTGGGGGAATTTTAATAATTGAACTTGCGTTCAGTTAATATTTTAGTTCACTTGATTTTTTGTCCTGATTAGGCTAACCATTCTAATAAATAAAGAAGTATGCCTTGAAGATTTGATGCAAACTTAAACAATTACTTACTAAACTGCAAAATATTTTCTCTTTTTCACCTAAGTACTATTGCATTTTTATAAAAGTGAGTATCCTCAATAAATAAACTTCAAAATAATAGCGCCAACTGAAACACAACCGTAACAAAAAACACACAAGCTTATTCTGGAATCAATCCTTATGAAATACTTATTCCCTCCTTAAGATTCAATCATTTTTGCTTTAACTAAAATATGAATGGGAGTAGAAATTATTACTGAGCCTAAAACACTTGGTATACATTTTTTGTTATATTTACAAAACGTATTATTTTTCATCACAACACCCCTAACCTTATCGGGACTTATGCGACAATTAAAGATAACAAAACAAGTAACGAATAGAGAAACGCCTTCTTTAGATAAATACCTTCACGAAATAGGTAAAGTGAAATTATTATCTGCTGAAGAAGAAGTTAAATTAGCCAGGAGAATTAAAGAAGGTGATCAGGTTGCGTTAGAAAAACTAATTAATGGCAACTTACGGTTCGTTGTGTCTGTTTCTAAGCAATATCAGAATCAGGGTTTGAGTTTACCGGATCTAATTAACGAAGGTAACCTTGGACTAATAAAAGCAGCACAAAGATTTGACGAAACACGCGGTTTTAAATTTATATCATATGCTGTGTGGTGGATTCGCCAATCCATTCTTCAGGCACTTGCCGAACAAGCCAGAATTGTAAGGTTACCCTTAAATAAAATCGGTTCAATGAACAAGGTGAATAACACCTTTTCAATATTGGAACAGGAATACCAAAGAGAACCTACTTCGGAAGAAATAGCTCAGGCTCTTAACCTGGCACCTAAAGAAGTAAAGGAATCTTTAAAGGCAATGAGCAAGCATATTTCTATGGATGCGCCCATCAGAAAAGATGAAGACAACAACATGTATGATACGCTTTTGGCAACTGATGATGTGAGTCCGGATGAGCATTTGTTAACCGATTCTTTAAGAAGAGAAATTGAAAGATCGCTATCCACTTTATCGGCCAGAGAAGCTGATATTATTAGATTATATTACGGATTATCGGGCGAACCGCCATATTCTTTAGAGGAAATAGGTAACCTTTTTAATCTTACCAGAGAAAGAGTTCGCCAAATAAAAGAAAAAGCAATTAAACGTTTAAAACATACTTACCGAAGTAAAATATTACGATCGTATTTAGGTTAAAATTTATTAATGATAGAAAAATAAAGGGCTTTGAAATCAAAGCCCTTTTTTTCTTTGCCTTTAACTTATTACTTTTGTCGATTATTAATAAATCTTTCCGGTTGCTTGTTTTAGTTAAAATCTAAACTGCTTATATACCGTAATTGTTATAGCTAAAAAAACAAAAATGAAGCATTTAATTGCACCATCTTTATTAGCCGCAGATTTTGCCCGAATGGAATCTCAAATTGAAATTATTAACTCAAGCGAGGCTGACTGGTTACACCTTGATATAATGGATGGTGTCTTTGTTCCTAATATTTCTTTTGGATTACCAGTTCTACATTCATTACGTCCTCATATTGAGAAACCATTTGACGTTCATTTGATGATTGTTGACCCGGATAAATTCATTAAAGACTTTAAAATGGCCGGCGCAGATTTATTAAATGTTCATTATGAAGCATGTACCCATCTGCATAGAACGATTGATGCCATTAAGAAAGAAGGAATGCAGGCCGGTGTTACACTAAATCCTCATACTCCTGTTTTTTTACTCGAGGAGGTAATTACTGAAGTTGATTTGGTACTCTTAATGTCTGTTAACCCTGGTTTTGGTGGTCAAAAGTTTATTGAAAACACCTATAAAAAAATTGCCGATCTAAAGAATTTAATAGAACGAAAAGGTAGTCGCGCGTTAATACAGGTTGATGGTGGTGTAACCATTGCAAATGCGCAACAATTAATTAATGCCGGCGCTGATGTTTTAGTAGCGGGAAGTGCTGTATTTAATGCACCCGACCCAATTAAGGCTGTAAGAGAATTAAAACATTTTTTACCTTCCCCTCCTCCTTCAAATTTGGTATAAAACAATCATTTATATATAAATGAAAAAAGCCGGGTTAACCCGGCTTTTTTGTATTATTTAGTTTATCCAATTAAAACATCTTTTTATAACAACGCTTACGTTTGTGCTGTATGTGGTCAAACGACTTCCATAATTGAATAGCCACATGATTGTCCTCCAACATACCTGTTGTTTCAACAAATTTAACCCCATCGCTATTGGCTGTTTTCCAAAGGTCGTTCATTAAGATAGCGGCTAAACCTAGTTTTTGTAATTCAGGCTTTACTCCTGTAAGCATTAAATCCATTTCTGATGGTTTATCCAATGCTTTTTTCAAGTGCCACCAACCAAATGGAAACAATTTACCTTTGGCTTTTTGTAAAGCCTTAGAAATAGATGGAAGCGCTACTAAGAATGCAGCCATTTCACCTTCTTTATCTAATATCACCTTAACGTAGCGGGGATTTAACGCTGGAAAGAACTTATCGATATAAAATTTAACCAAACGCTCTGGCAACCTAAAAGTCCCAAACAAACCTGAAAATGCTTCATTAAAAACCTTAAATATTTTTTCTCTATAAGGCTCTAACTCTGCTTTACTTGTAAAATTAACACTTTGCAGACTATAGCGCTTTTTAATCATTTCGGATACTTTCAATGCTTTTTCGGGCAAAGCATCCGGGAATGTAATTCTAAATTCAAGCCAGTCAATACGCTTTTCGTAGCCTAAGTTTTCAATATGACCTTTGTAATAATCAAAATGATAATCGCTTGCCATACAAGGAATACGATCGTGACCTTCAACCAAAACTCCAGAATGATCCAGGTTTGAAAAGCCTAAAGGCCCCATAACACCAATCATTCCTTTTTCTTTTAACCAGGCTTCTGCAGTTAAAAAAAGCGGTTTAACCACTTCAAAATCATCAACAAACTCAATACGTGTAATCCGTCCCATTTTTTCTCCAATCTTCTCAATCCAAAGACTATTGACAATGGCACCAATCCTACCCACTACCTGATTGCCCTTGTAAGCTAACCAAAACTTAGCTTCGCAAAAATCATAGGCCGGATTCTTTTCCGGTGTAATGGCACTAAGCTCATCCGCTTTCATCGGAGGTACCCAATACGGATTATTCTTATATAACTGATATGGGAAGTCTACAAACTTCTTTCTTTGACCTTGGTCTAAAACTTCTACAATTTTAATACTCATACTTCACGCTTGAATTTAGGCACGAAAATAAAGAAAAAAAGAATTAATACATGTATTAATTTTCCTGACATCATTTTTTTACCCTGAATCCTCAGTTAACACTGCTTTTCTTAAAGCTAATTTTACTGGCAACTAATTACACGGATCTCACCCTTCCATCCATTCTTTAAATCCTTTAATTTTGTCCCGGGACACTAACGTATCATCTTCTTGAAATCCTTCAATTTTAACTTTGAGTCTGGCTGGACCCACAGATATAACATCCTTAATGGCATGAACAGAGACAATGTACTTTCGACTGATTCTAAAAAAATGAGAAGGATCAATTAAGTCCATTAGCTTATCCAAGGCATAATCCAACAAATAAGTTTTGCCTTCATTGGTAACTAAATAGGTGGCTTTTTCAAAACTATAGAAACATGCTATTTCATCGGTTTTAACAGGTCTGATATGGGCACCTACCTTCACTACAAACCTTTCTTTGTAACTGCTTTTTTTATTCTGAATAGCATCCAAAATTTGCGACATATCCGAAAGCTTAGCGTTCCTCTCATTTTCAAAACTCATGTCCTTATACTTTTGAACAGCTTGGCTTAAGGCCTGTTTTGTAATTGGTTTTAAAATATAATCTATACTCTTGACTTTAAACGCTTCTAATGCATACTGATCATAAGCAGTTGTAAAAATAATACATGATGAAACACTTACCCTGTTAAATATTTCGAAACACAGCCCATCTCCTAAATGAACATCCATAAATACCAGTTGTGGATGCCTATTATTCTTAAACCAAAGTGCCGATGATTCAACCGAATCTAATACATCAATAATTTGTATTGACGCATCACATTCTTTTAACAAAGTTGATAAATGTTGCGCTGCAAGCGGTTCATCTTCTATTATTAATACATCCATTACTTTTATATAAGATAAATCTACACGTACTATTTCTACTTATCTAATTTTAACAATGGTACCTTAACCCTAAAAACCTGATTCTCATTTTCCACAACCATAGCTTTATCAGAAAGATATTTATATCGTTCGCTTAGGTTTTTCAATCCAAGTCTTTCGCCATCTACCGGATTTAAATAGGGTTTAAAACTGTTTTCGACCATCAAATATTCGTCATCATTATAAATGCTGATATTTAGTGCATGATCTTTACTGATTTGATTATGCTTAATGGCGTTTTCCACCAACATTTGTAAGGTCATAGGGATGATTTGAAAATCAATATCCATTTTTACTTTGTTTTCAAATCGAATATTATCACCGAACCTTTCTGCCTGTAAATCCAGGTATTGATTCACAAAATCACATTCCTCCTGCAAGGACACAATATCTTTTCCTTTGAACGTAAGCAGATCACGATAAAAACCAGATAATTTATTTACAAATATCTGCGCCCTGTCTTTATCTATACTAATTAAAGAACTCAATACATTTAAACTGTTAAACAAAAAATGTGGGTTTACCTGGTTGCTGAGCACTTTATACTGCAAACTTAAGGCTTCCTGTTTTAGTTGTTGCTCCGAGATAATACTTTGCTTCCAATCTGAAAAAAATCCTCTTGCATAAAAAAACAAGGCTACAATATATAAAGCAATGTAATTAATGATAAGAATACTCCTTCCAAAAGTTAGAAACTCCTTCCAGCTATGATCACCCAGCAATATGTACCAGAACCAGTTGGTAAAAAATATAACTACAGAAGAGTAAATTGTGGTTATTAAAAAGGATATGATTAAACTTTTAAAAGGATGCTTTAACCAATCCACCCATTTTTTTTCAAAAAGTCCGTAGACATATCCATTCCCAAACAAACCTAGGCCCAACATGATGGAATACCCGCCATTTAATAGCCAGGATTGAAAGCTATGGGGAATATGGCCAGATAAACCGACCATACATATAACACCAATTAACAAGGATAAAATGCCTAAAAAGACAATGCGTTTTATTTTTTTTGAAATACTTTTTTTCATTTGATGCACTTCATTATTCCTCTGTACATTTTGCCATCATTTCTTTATTGTGCAACTCTCCCCACGAAGGCCAGAAAGGAACATCTGATTTTTCTGATTCAAATAATGTCGCTGCTTTTTTAAAAATAGGTAAAGCCTTCTTTTTACCTCCTCCAAACATTGATGGTGTATGATAAACATTATTCGCCTTACAATAATACAATCGCGGGTTTCTATTATTTAACGCCTCCGCTTTTTCCAGAGCACTGTTCGATAACATGGAATATTTCATTCCGCGAGCAGCGCTGGTAATACGCATCGAATATAATAAACCTTGTAAAACATGCACTTCGGAAACATCACTTTGTTCCTCTAATAATTTATTTAAATACTCTTGCGCCACATCCAGATGTTTATCTATTTCATCTTCATCCTTTGTAAAAAATGCAATGCGCACCAATGAATAAGAAGCGTAGTATAATGGCAACCACTGTTCATTTTCTTTTTCTGAAACCCGGTAAAACACACTAGATAGAGCTTGTAGTTCGTCAACCGTTTTGGCTTTATACATTTTTTCGATGGTTTGCCCCATGATTTCTTCGTAAGAAGCCGCGTAAATATTAGTTGTGATTAATAAAAACTGTGTAAGAATAATCGTTAAAATAAAAGATTGCTTTCTCATAATAGTTGTATTTGTGTCAAGTATGACAATTATTTCAAAGTAATAAATAATCCTACAAAGGCAAACTGCTTAATATTGTTTGAAATTGGTAGGTAGTGAGCGCTTCCGTCGTTATTACGGATAGGTCCCTGGCGGTAACCAAATACCTGATCTGTTCCCAATACATTTGACAATGAAAGGTGAAGTATTGTTTGGTTTCCCGCTATTTGCGTGATATAACTTAAGTTTAAATCCAGTTGATTGGTTAAAGCGCCTTTGTGTGTGACCAATCCTGTATTGTTTTGTTCGTACCAATTTCTCCCACTGGCCAACCAATAAGTAGCGCCAATCTGACAATTTAACTTGTGAATCCAGTATTTTCCTACAGCCGAAAAATTATGATTGGATATATAAGAAGGCTTTGCCTTAAAATCGTAGTACTTATACTCTCTTTGAGTATCGATATAAGAATAGGATATCCAATATTCCAGGAATTTCACTGATACATTATCTCTCCAAAACATATCCATACCTATTGCTTCTCCTTTCCCTGAATTAGAATAATAAGTTGGATTATAATATTCTCCCGAACCATATTTAACAAGATTGGAGTACTTTTTATAATATGATTCTATCCTAAAAAATCTTTTATCAGTACTTCCGGACTGAAAACCCAGAATGTAATGCGCTGCTTTCTCAAAATCTAATTGATCGGTAAACTTTAGTTCATCGCTTTGCGGATTCTGATAGAAATGACCGTACGAAGCTGTAAGCTGACTTCTTTTTCCGGTTGCAACGGCCATACCTAACCGGGGCGCCATACTACTCTTATTTAATAAAGAGGAATACTCATATCTTAATCCGGCAGAAAGTGCCACATTTTTAGAAATCTGCCACTGTGTTTCAGTAAAAACACCAGTTAAAAAATCGGTATAAGAAGGTTTATATTTTACTGAATCGGGATGTGCCTGATAGTGTTGCAAAAAATCAGTAGCTGTATTACTTATCCCATATCTGAATTTAAGACCATCAGCCAATTCATGCACCAGCATTATTCGGCTTTCCAGGTTGGTTTCCTTATCCTGAATATGTTGGGTATGATAAATAATATCCGGATTATCCAAAGTAACTGAAGCTCCTGCTTTTAAGGATGTTGTATTATTTAAAGGCTGACGAATAGTAACATTTCCATAGTAATTATTGTTTTTGGATTGGGTTATATATTGCTGCCCTTCAACACCTGAATCACTTTTGAATCTTGTTTTTCCGGCATCGCTGGTAAAATAAGCTTTTACCATTCCATTCTTTTTCGTTTTATAACGATAAATCAAACTCCCACTAAAGGACTCCGTAGGTTTTTCATAATCGAATTTAGTATTAATGAGTTCCACATATGGTGCAAAATTGATATAGCTCCCCAAAACTGATAATGAATTATTTTGCCACGATTCGGTATAATTTACTTCTCCACCAATGCTCATAAACGAAAGCGACAATACATCCTCTGTAAACAAATCATTGCTTTCTAAAACCAATACCGAGGATAAAGCCTGTCCATACTCTGCTGAATATCCGCCCGTATTAAACATAACACCTGAAAAAAGAGAAGGAGAAAACCGTCCCCGGGTTGGTGCATCCGGCACTTTTGAATAATATGGTTTACCAGCCAATACACCATCAATCACCGTTTTTGTTTCGTAAGCCTCGCCACCACGCACCAATAAACGGCCATCATCTGTAGCCTGTTGCGTGCCCGGCAATGTATTCAAAGCACTGGATACATCGCCCAATGAACCTGCCGTAGTATATATATCCAACGATTTCATTAGCGACGCTTTGTGTTTATCACCGGCAGCAAAACTCCCGGCAGTAACCGTTACGGCTTCCAGACTCTGGGCACTTTCTTTTAATACAATATTTAAAGTATAAGAACCCTTGCTCACCGCTTGTTCAAAGTTCTTATAACCTACAAAACGGGCAATTAAAATTAACTCTCCTGGTTCGGAGGATGCTGCTTGAAAATATCCTTCTGCATCAGTAATAGTTCCATCATAGGTATCTTTAAAATAAATATTTACTCCTACCAAAGGTTCCCCTTTTTTATCCGTCACCCTTCCGCTGACTTTAGTTTGTGCCAACATGGGTATAGATGTTACTATGAATAATAAGCTAAGAAGTATTCGCATTGCATTAGTTTTTAATGACAGTTCAAAATTGCCAACAATGCAAGGCTTTAGAAAAAAGGAATTACCGAATGGTTGTTTTTTCGGGATGAATGGGGATTTTAGATTAGCTATTGGTCACTAATTAGGTCATTAGGATAATAGGTCGTTAGATCATTAGTTAGTTGTAGTAATAAATAGTAGTTCATTTAGGTTTGGTTATTTAAACAAAGTTCAACTTTTCGTCGGCGAAGCTTTGTACATACAGACAAAGCTCCACTTTTTAAAAAAATAAGGTTTGTTTATATGAAATTTGCTTTGCTGACGATTTTTCGAGCTTTGCTCGTATGAAAATTACGTCGCTCTCCTATTTTGAAGCTTTGTTCAAACTAACAAAGCTTCAAAACTCAAAATCCTACTGTATACAAAATCCAATATTAACTGCTTACTGTTCACTGGTAACTGCCTAGCTTAGTCCTCTTTTAAAATTAAAGGTAGTAGAAGGTTGCAATTGCTCCGAAGCTTTAAACTTTTTAAATAGTTTTACCGGTAAATGTTTCGATGGTGTTTCTGTTCGTAAGTCAAACATAAATCTGAAAAAGCCTTCTTTATTCAGCGCTTTGGCGTATTGCATTAAGGCAACCGGGGTTTTCGAATATACGGATGTCATTCCGTTTCGGATAAAACGTTTAAACTCTTTATCCGTGTTATCCATAAATTCATTTTCGGGATGATACACCTCAACCGGCATACGGGCAAAAAACAATTCTGGATTAGCATAAACTGGTATAATGCCATCTCTCGAAGATCCTTTTTGCAGGTTTTCAAAATCGTTTTCAACCGGATAAGTCACATGCTGCACGCCAAACGATTTGATACCACGAATAGCCGCATCATTATATACATACACCCTTTCATTAGTAATCACTTTACAACCTTTAGGTAAAATATCCAATTGCGACAGATGACTAATTACAAAGTTCTTTATGCCCTTACGGGTAATCCATTTGATATCCTGTTTTAACTCATCCAGATGTGTTTCCGGAATAAAACCGGGAAGTTCCACATAAAAACGAAACGAATTCTTTTTAAAGAAAGGACTATCAAATGGAATTTTTCGCCAGTCCTTTTTCGAAACATCTAAAAAGATACCTTTAAAATCATCAACTCGTAGTTTACGAAGCCAATCCACATTATCAATGCGAACAAAGAACTCATTTCGGCTACTTTGCTGATTTCGTATTTGAATATCCTGCCTTATTTTACGTTTATAAGCACCACTTACTGGCTTAATATTTTGATGCTTCAGTTCCTCAAATTTGTTCGAAAAGTTTTTCGATGGCAATCCTATTAAATAAACATCATCACCTTTACGAATGCTCTTGGTTGTAAAAACATGATAACCGGCTCCACTTTTCTCCACCTCTTTTACTTTCACAGAAACCGATTCACCTACCTTATTTACCACACGCAACTGCTGCCCTTTTACCAACTCCATTGAGGCATCCACCATAAAACCATCTTCAGTCAGTTTTTTCACTAACCCTAAAAAGATACCGTTATTAGTATTATCAGAGATAGCTCCCTTTACTTTACCTCCCATGAAATAAGCGGTTTTCTCGCGACCAAAATCCCACTTCAGCATCTCCTCTGCTTCGGTCAATTTCTGATGATTATCGATAGCCATTCGATAAGCCTGAGCCACACGATAAACATAAGCTGCCGATTTCATTCTTCCCTCAATTTTCAATGAGGCCACCTTCATTTTAGCAAAATCGGGCACCAATTTTATTTGCTGATTATCTTTTAAGGAGAAAATAGCATGATCCTTTCCATTATCCTTAAAAACCCTTCGGCAAGGCTGGGTACATTGACCTCGGTTAGCACCTTTACCCCCCAGGTAGCTACTAAACAAACACAATCCTGAAAAAGAATAACACAAAGCACCATGAACAAAAATCTCAATTTCACTCTGTGTTTTTTGCATGATGATTTCCAACTCCTGATGCGTTAATTCCCTGGCCAAAATCACTCGCTCAATTCCTGCTTTTTTTGAGAAATTAGCACCTACGGAATTATGATTCGCCATTTGCGTACTGGCATGAATTACCAACTTTGGAAAAAACTTTTTAGCCAGATACCAGATACCCCAATCCTGAATAATCACCGCACTCACTTTAGTCTGCGATAGAAAATTCAGAACATCCAACAATTCCGGAATTTCATGGTTTTTGATCACCGTATTCAGCGTAACGTATATTTTTACATTATTCTTTTCGGCTATATCCAACATGGTAATTAACTGTGGATTTGAAAAGTTTACCGCACGTCCGCGCGCATTAAACTGCTTTAAGCCTAAAAAAATAGCATCCGCTCCACCTTCTACTGCCGCATGAAACGACTCAATGTTCCCTGCCGGGATCAACAACTCCGGTTTAAAATTCATCTATTCTGTATCTGTGTAGTAAATATCCTGCAAAAATAAGAAAAAGAGTGGACAGTTTTCAGTTAGCAGTAAACAGTCTTCAGTAAACAATTAGCAGAAGGTAGTTAGCAGTTTTTACAGCCTAATGACAATTGACCAATAGCCAATGACTAAAAACTAATAGCTGTTAAACATACCCTTTCATTTTATAAACAAAGTATCCCACCCATTCTCTGAATAATTGCTCCCAGGTAGCTAAAGCGGAAGCTGATGGCGTAAAACTATCCCAAATTTCGGGAGGCAGATTACCCTGAAGTGGAGCCGTAGCATATGGAGTTACGTGAATGCCTTGCTTTTGAAAACATCCCAAAGCCCTTTTCATATGAAAACCGGATGTAACCAAAATATACCGTCCGTTTTGTCTGTCCTTCGCCTGCAAAAGTTTTAAAGTTTCAAATGCATTCTCATGTGTATTTCGAGAGTTCCATTCAACCTGAATGCTTTCCTTGGGAATATCCAGTAATTCCAGGTAATCCTTAATATATTCACCTTCCTTTTTCTCACGCACAATTAAACTGCCTGCACCTCCGGTAAAAACGAAGGTATTGGCTTTTCCTTTTTTATATAACTCAACTGCCTGCAACAAGCGATCGGCACTTGAATTAAAATGAATTCGTTGCGGTTTCGAACGATAATTAGATAATCCTCCTAATAAGATAATGCCATCATGTTGCTCCAGAGTCGCTGGATTTTGTAGTTCTCCTTCCCACCATCCACTTACGTGATAAAAAAGTAAGGGGTTGGAAAACAGCAATAATATAACCAGCGATGCAATTAAAAAACGTTTTCGTTTAGCGTATTTCTTTAAAATTAGAAAAGCCAACAATAGAACCGTAATCCACCAAATAGGTGATAGTAGAAATGAAAGTATTTTTGAAAGAATAAAAAACATGTAATAAATTTAGGCGACCTAAACGTCGATTTGGGTTTGAAAAATAAGAAGAACATTTGATATATTTAGCCTATCATAAAAAAGGAAATACCATGCATTTTAAAGAACTCATGAAAACCAGGTATTCTGTTAGAGAATATCATGATAATAAAATAGACCATAAATTATTAAAAGAAGTTGTAAACGCAGGAAGACTTGCTCCATCAGCAGCCAATAAGCAGCCTTGGAAATTTATTGTAGTTGATGATGATGAATTATTAAACCAGATTAGAACTGCTTATACACGCGAATGGTTTCAGAAAGCTCCTGGTCTTATTATTATTTACGGCGACCATAATTCTTCGTGGAAAAGATCGTACGACAGTAAAGACCATTGCGATGTTGACGCAGCCATAGCCATTGATCATATGACACTAATGGCAGCTGAGTTGGGTCTGGGTACTTGTTGGGTTTGTCATTTCGATCCTAAAGTTGTTAACCAGGTCATTAAACCTAAAGAAGGTTGGGAACCCATTGCTTTGCTAACAATTGGTTATCCGGTTGAATTAAAAGCCCCGGAGAAGAAAAGAAAAAATATAGATGTTGTGCTGAGTTACAACAAATGGTAAGCATAAAAAATGGCAATGAATTTTAAAGATTCATTGCCATTTTTATCTATCAATTGTCTGTTATACTAACTATCTAAAGCTTATACCAAAACCTCCTGTGATAGCACTATACTCGCCAAGTGTATAATCAGCATGTAATGCGATCACACCTAAACGCAATCTCATTCCTACGTTCATATTAAATGAATTTACCCCATAGTTTAAATCAATTGGATTTGAAACAGGATCAAGCATTCCATTTATCTCATAAGAACCTTTTAAAGCAAAATCACTGGATGTTCTCCCATATCCCAAACCTGTATAAAAAGCAACTATTGGAAGGTTTACTCCAATAATTAATCTGGAGGTAAAAGCACCTGCATCAATATCTAATGATCCATTATCTTCAACCTCTCCAGGCACATCTATAGAACTTGAAAATTTAGTATAGGCCATTAATACAGACATATTCAGAACAGGAACATGCTTTACGCCCGGAATATAATCTTTAATATCTTTTTGAACTCCAAGTCCCCATAATCCTAACTTACCTGCATCACCTAGTTTTAACTGAGGAATAAATCTTCCTTTTAATTCAATTCCCATTGGCAACCCAATACCTGCACTTACCATTGGTACAGGCAAGAAGTCCATTCCTGTTCCATTGGGTAATGTAAAGCTAGTCAAATTGGTAATATCTCCTTGTTTTCTAATCTCTGCCCTAGTGTCAGACTCTCCTGCAAAAGTAGGAGTAATAGAAGAAGATCCAGGAACAAGCTCATATTGTTTTAAATCCAACTTGCTCACATCAAAACTCTTTGCGCCAGAAGGAGCTTTAACATATGTAGCGGTAAATGTTACATCAAAACCTAATAACTTATGGGTTTTCGCTGAATTATACCATCCATTATTTAAACTGGCACCCAACATTTCTCCAAAGGGGTTTAAATATGGTTTTGCCAAAGTGTTGGCATCATCTACTCCTGCCTGTAATAATTCGTTTAAATCAATTTGAGCTTTTGCTCCTAACCCGATTACAGCTAATAAAGCTGTTATTATAATTTTCTTCATGATAGTATTGTTTGATTAAAATTTTTATAGATTACTATTTAATAACATTTCTTTTGCTCTTCTGGTTGAAATACGTTCCTCTTTATAATAGGCTACTACATAAGCTTCTACTCCTGAACGATTCTTCATTTCATTGGCTTCATCCCAGGTTTTAAACTTACCAAAGCTATATCGAAACCAACCATCAGCCTCGTGCTGAAGTATCTCAAATGGTCCATCATATAATGAAGTTAATTTAGTTTTGGAAGCGGCTTGTTTTTCAGCTAGAAACTGAACTGAAAAATACAATTCATCCATACCATTAGATTCTTCTTTTACAGCAGGTATCTCTGGCTCCATGACTGGTACTGACTGAATAGTATCTGTACTTATTGTTAAGGTACCCATAGTGTTCACCACCAATGTAGAATCTATCGTTTGCATTGTATCAACAGGCATTACAACTTGTGGAACCTCCTGAACCAAGGTATCTGCCATTAGTGCAATTTTTGAACTGTCTATTACTTCAACAACAGAATCCTCCAGAACAGAAACAGGTTCTTCAATTTTTACTGATGCCTCTTTGGAAATGGAGGATAACTTTTCAATAGCTTTTATTTCAATATCATTTGCTTTAAACAGAAGATCGACTGCTGCATTTACATCATTCTCGCCAGCTGATTTTCTACGGTATTTTCTTCCAAGTTTATATTCACTATTGGCCGTAGACAATATCTCTGCTGAATTATCTCCTAAATCTCCAGTCTTAACACCTTTAGCAACTGCTTTTTTATATGTCTTATATTTCTGACCATAACCATCTTTAAAGTAACTGGCCGATTGAATCACTATTTTATTGGATTTAGTTTTTAACCGTCTGACTTTTCCCATTCGCCCCTGGCTTTCTGCTGACTGCAATTGATCTGCGTATTTTTCTTTTTTATTTACGATAGCTTCTGCTTTGTCTATTTTTTTATCTGCACGTTCAATTTTAGTATGCTCACGCTCTGTTAACAAACCATTCTGCTGAGCACTTAACTGAATAATAAAAACAAATAAAAATGTAATGAGAATTGAAAACTTCATAGAACTTAAATTTCGAGTAATTTACCAAATATTAATTGTTGATTCCAGAATTTTGCCGCAATTAACCTTGGGGATTGATACATATTTTCATTCTTGTTTTTTACTCCAAAAATTAAAGTATGTTACAAAAATCAAGCTTTTTAAGGACTTTAATCTCCTGAAAATATAAGTAATGTCATTTTTCTCCACACTAATACTTTGTTATTTTGTCCATTACATTATTAACTCAATTCAAACAAAAACCATTTATAATGAAATCAATTTTGACAATTTGTTGTTTACTTTGCACAATAGCATTTATAAGTTGCAAAAATCAAAACGACAATATGAACTCAAATCCATTATTAGAAGAATTTACAACCCTTCACCAAACCCCTCCTTTTCACCTGATTAAAACGGAGCATTATTTACCTGCTTTTAAAGAAGCTATTAAAAATGCACGTACCGATATCAATCAGATTGTTGAATCGAATGAAGAACCAACTTTTGAAAATACAATATTAGCATTGGAATATGCAGGAGAGCAACTAAATGCAATCTCAAGTATTTTTTTCAATCTAAATTCTGCAGAAACCAGCGACTCTATTCAGGCTATAGCCAGAGAAGTTTCGCCAATGCTTACCGAGTATTCAAACGATATCGTTTTAAATGAAACTTTATTCGAAAAAATAAAAAGTGTATACGATAAGCGTACAAATATTTCATTAAACGACGAGCAGTTAAAATTACTGGAAGACACTTACAAAAGCTTTTCAAGAAAAGGCGCATTGTTAAAAGGTGAGGACAAAGAAAAGTATAGAAAAATTACTTCGGAGCTTAGCAAGTTAACACTACAATTTGGCGAAAACGTATTGGCTGAAACCAATCAATTTAAACTTCACGTAACCAAAGAGGAAGATTTAAGTGGCTTGCCGGACGCTATTAAAAATGCAGCTGCCGAATTGGCTAAAAGCGAAGATAAAGAAGGCTGGATTTTTACACTTCAGTACCCCAGCTACGTACCCTTTATGAAATATGCAGATAACAGGGAACTAAGAAAGGAAATGTACATGGCGTTTTCTACCAGAGGAAACCACAACAACAAACATGATAATAAAGAAATCGTTAAAAAAATAGTTAACCTTCGTCTTGAAAAGGCAAAATTATTAGGTTATCCAAACCATGCTCAATTTGTTTTGGAGGAAAGAATGGCCAAATCACCAGAAAAGGTAAATACATTTCTAAAAGAACTATTAGACAGATCTCTTCCTTTTGCAAAAGATGAAATAGAAGAAGTTAAATCTTATGCACAACAAAATGGTTTAAATGATGATCTTCATCGTTGGGACTTCAATTACTATTCAGAAAAAGTAAAAACAGAAAAGTTTGATTTTACAGAAGAAATGACCAAACCTTATTTTCAATTAGAAAATGTAATTGACGGTATTTTCTCACTGGCGAATAAATTATATGGTATTTCTTTTAAAGAAAATAAAGACATTAAAATTTACCACGATGAAGTAAAAGCTTATGAGGTACTTGATGAAAATGGAGATTATTTATCTGTTCTTTATCTTGATTTCTTTCCTCGTAGCAGTAAACAAGGTGGTGCCTGGATGACAACCTATGGAGAACAATATATAAAAGATGGTAAAAACATTCGTCCGTTTGTTTCCTTAGTTTGTAATTTTAGTCGTCCAACATCAGATACACCTTCATTACTTACACATAACGAAGTAACCACTTTCTTGCATGAGTTTGGTCACGGTTTACATGGTATGTTGAGTAATACAGTTTACCAAAGTCAAAGTGGAACCAGCGTTTATCGTGATTTTGTTGAGCTTCCTTCTCAAATTCTTGAAAACTGGGGAACTGAAAAAGAATGGTTAAAAACTGTTGGAAAACATTTTCAAACTGGAGAAGCTATTCCGGATGAATTGGTAGATAAAATTTTAGCATCGGCAAACTTTCAAAGTGGCTATTTAAGTGTTCGACAGTTATCTTTTGGTATGAATGATATGGCTTGGCACTCCATTGATAAACCATTTGAAAGTGAAGTTTCAGCATTTGAAACCAAAGCAATGTCTCCAACTGAACTATTCCCATCTGTTGAAGGAGCTTGTTTTAGTACAGCTTTCTCTCATATTTTTGCAGGAGGTTATGCAGCCGGTTATTATGGATATAAATGGGCTGAGGTATTAGATGCAGATGCATTTAGTGTATTTAAAGAAAATGGCATTTTTGATCAGAAAACAGCACAATCTTTTAGAGAACACATTTTATCCAAAGGAAGTACCAAACATCCTATGGATCTATATATTGCCTTCAGAGGACAAGAACCAACTCTGGATGCATTAATGGAAAGAAGCGGATTAGTAAAAAAATAAAGACACAAAAAAAGCGGATGATTCTACCATCCGCTTTTTATTTTATCTAAATGCAGCTTAATCAAATAACTGCTCTTTCTTATAAAAACCTGACTTTACAAGAACTTCCTCCATATTATCTTTTGTAACCATTATCGAGTTTACACGATGCGTAGGAATATCATAAGTTCCGTTAAAATCAGAGCTATTCTTATAATCATCCAGTTTTTTACCTTTAGCCATTTCAATAGCTATTTCGGCTCCTTTTTCTGCAATCGTTTTTAAAGGATGAAAAACGGTCATGGTCTGATATCCATTTAAAATATCTTTGCAGGCATTAATTTCTGCATCCTGTCCTGTAACGGCTACTTTTCCTGCCAGGTTATATTTTTTAAGTACTTCAATAACCGAACCCGACATACCATCATATCCGGCAATTACAGCATCAATATCATCACCATACAAAGAAATAACTTTTTCCATTTCAAAAGCAGCAACCTCACCACTCCACTTCTCAATAAAAGTTTCATATACTAAATTAACAGATCCATTTTTAATATGTGGATCTAAATATTTTTTAACTGCTCTTTGCAACTGTTCCCCGTTTTTATCGAACAAATCACCTCCTAATAATACATAATTACCGTTAGGCTTTTCTTTAATAAGCGCATCAACCATCAACTTACCTATTAAGTCATTACTACTGGCAACAAAGAAATCAACCTCACTATTTTGTATCATTCTGTTATATGCCATTACAGGTACATCTGCATCATGAGCATTTCTGACTATTGCCGCAGCAGTATTTACATTCACAGCAATAAGTACCAAAGCATCAATACCTTTCTCAAAAAGTTCGTTTGCTCTTTGAATTTGTATAGATTCATCATTATCTGCGGTTTCCAATATTACTTCTACCCCATTTTTTTCCGCATAATCCTTAAAAAAATGAGCTTCCTTATTAAACCTAACCCACTCTTCTGCTGGATACAAAAACGCTATTTTCAAACCTTCTTCCTGCTTACAACCTGTTATGCTAACAATCGCAAGCAAAATAAATAACACAAGTCCAAGATTCTTATTCATTTGTTATATTTTTTCAGTGAGAGAATTATTACAAAACTCTTTCTTATTATTAAAAGACTGTTCATATAATTTTATAAAAGTAATATTTTTAGCAAGTAATCAAACGCAAATTCGTCAATTCCATTTTGAGCATTCTATTCATTTGAATGATTAATACACATATTTTCAATTTCATAAATATATTTTATCAATTACCCTCCTTATTTTTTTAATAGTAATTTTCAAAATAGTGACAATATTAATCAAATACCCCTCTTAATTTTGCTTAAAATTTGATTGATTCAGTTTTTCTTAAACTATCATAATTATGACAAATAAGGTTTTAAAACATGCAAATCTATAAAATTTAAACATCAATAAAATAAGGCATTTAAATACTTTTTTTGGATTTATTGCTATTAACAAAAAAACAAAAATTTCATTGACTTTTTCATAACCTTTACGTAATATTGTGCGTACTATCACTCAGCCCCCAAACCAATTGGGTAAACTTAATTTGGAAAACAACTACCTTTATATAAGAATTTTATGACTTGGAGAGATCTTAAAATCAGAGACAAGGTTGGCGCCGGATTTGGTATCGTGGTATTATTAACCATGGTATCCAGTGCAATCCTATTATTTAACCTTTTAAAGGTTGAAACAGAAATAACTCAATTATCAGACCGGTATATTCCTTCAGTAAATGAATCCTCTAAAATGGATCATTTTTGGGAAAGTGCAAATGGACTACTTAATGCTACCGATTTATCCGGAAATAATCATTTTAACAAGGTTGCAGACCAACAATTATCTAGCTTTACACAAGCTCTAGACAATTTAATAGAGCTAAGTGATACCAGTAATAACGAAGCCTTAAGAGGAATAGATTTAGCTAAACTAAGAAAACTAACTGCAGGTTTTATTAAGGTAAAAAATGACTATACGGTTAAGGAACAAAACTGTCAATCCTCGTGGTCGGAAATTAATGACAATTTTATATCATTACAACAACTAGCATCTGAAGCTGGGAATTCATATAGCGTTCAAAAAACAATGGCTCAATCCAACTTACTTTATAGTAAACTATTGGATTATAATCACAATAAGAACGTACTAAAACTGAACGATATCCAACAAATCAATAGTGAACTGGAGAAATTACAATCTTCCGCTCCCTCCTCTTTGCGAGCTATTTTAGGTGATATCACCTCTTTGATTCCTACTTTTATTACCAGCTCGAAAGAAGCACGTTTGTTAGAATTAAAAAAATATGAACAAGCTAAACATGTGATGTGGGAGGTTCGCAAATCTTCGGAAGTTGGATTAGACTATCTAATACAAATGGGTGATCGAAGTTCTGATATTGTTTATCACGAAAAGCAAATTCTTATCATTTCCATTATAGTCGTTTTATTGTTAGGTGTTACGCTTAGTTACGCACTTGCAACATCAATTAGCCGTCCATTGGTTAAAGGTATTGCTTTAGCAGAAAAAGCAGCAGAAGGAGACCTTTCTGTTTCATTTGCCACAAACAGTAAAGATGAAGTAGGCCGATTAGCTGCAGCATTAGACACAATGGTTAAAAATATTAAAACAGTTGTTGACGAGATTAGAATTGGTGCTCAGAAGATGACCAATGCTAGTGAAAAGTTAGCGAAAGAATCTACAGAATTGAGTGAAGGCGCTAACGAGCAAGCTTCTGCTGCAGAAGAAGTATCCTCTTCTATGGAAGAAATGTACGCCAATATTCAACAAAATACTGAAAATTCTAAAGAGACAGAAAGAATTGCAGTTAATGCTGTTGAAGGAATTCAAATCAGTAATAACAGTTCAGCAGAAGCAAAAAAATACCTTGATAATATTACCGAGAAGATTTCTATTATTGGAGATATTGCCTTCCAAACTAACATTCTTGCTCTTAACGCTGCTGTAGAAGCTGCCAGAGCCGGTCAGGAAGGAAGAGGCTTTGCGGTTGTGGCTGCAGAAGTACGCAAGCTTGCAGAAAGAAGTCAGCATGCTGCCAATGAAATTAACGAAGCATCAAACAAAACTATTGAGAGTTCTGACGAAGCGAACCAAAATATCAAACAAATTACTCCTGAAATTGAAAAGACAGCTATGTTAGTTCAGGAAATTACCTCTGCCTCATTAGAACAGGTTGCCGGAGTAGAACAAATTAATAACGCATTACAGCAGTTAAACCAAATTACACAGCGTAATGCATCAAACTCAGAAGAAATTAATGCTGCTGCAAAAGAACTGGAGCAATTATCCGGTATGTTAAATAGATCTATTGCTGTTTTTAATGTTGATCAGAAAAATGAAAATATTAAAAGCGAGAAAAAGCATCCTCACCCCAAAGATAATGGAGTAAAACTCAATAAACCCATTACGCATAAAGTTCAGAAACCAATCATAGATTTAGACAAAGAATTGGACAAAGAAGAATACGAAAAATTCTAATCATGATATAAATAAAAAAAGCCACTTAAAGTGGCTCTTTTTTTATTACTTCTTAATTTTCGGGTAAGAAACTCTGGCGTGGTAAATATTTTTAAGCTTTTGCTTAAACACCAATTTTGCCTTTGTAATTTCTTTAAATGTAATTGGGGCATTAAAAAACTGACCGTCCTTAATTTGCGAATTAACAATATTCTCTACTAATTTATCAATCGCCTCATCCGAATATTCTTTCAAACTTCTACTTGCTGCCTCAATCGAATCTGCCATCATTAAAATAGTTGTTTCCTTTGAAAAAGGCGTTGGTCCAGGATAAGTAAAATTAGCATCATTAGGCTCTTTATCCGGGAATTTATTAATAAATGAATTATAAAAATACTTTGTTTTTGTAGTTCCCTGATGTGTGGCTATAAAATCAATTATTTTTTCCGGAAGTTTGTGTTTACGTGCAATTTTGATTCCTCCTTCAATATGCTCGATTACACGTTTCGCACTTTCTTCAAAATCCATACTATCATGAGGGTTTATACCAGAAGTCTGATTCTCGGTAAAATACATTGGTGTAGCAGTTTTACCAATATCATGATACATGGCACCCGCTCTTACTAGCAAAGGATTCGCTTCTAATTTATAAGCTACTTCCTGAGCCAAATTTCCAACCTGTATTGAATGCTGAAAAGTTCCAGGAGCATTTTCTGCTAATTTTCGTAATAATGGATGATTCGTATCTGATAGTTCAACCAGGGTAACATCAGAAAGAAAGCCGAACAGTTTTTCAAAAATATAGATTAATGGATATACAATAAATATTAGAACACTATTAATGGCAAAATACATGTAATAGTTGTAATTAATAGTTTGAATATCTCCCTCTTGAATCAAATGCAATCCTGTAAAGAAAACACTATAAGTCATAAAAATGAAGATGGCAGACCTCACTATCTGAGCTCTCCTTGCCATTTTATATAAACTAAATATTCCGGTAACACCAGCTGGAATTTGCAGGAATATAAATTCAAAGCTATTATCGCTAAAAAACGAAGCCAATACCATGGCAATAACATGAAAGAAGAATCCTAATCGAGAATCCATAAACGTTCTTACAATTAATGGTAAAATTGTAAATGGAATAACCCAAATCGGGATGTCGGGAATGCGGTATGATATAAATGCTAAAAATATAACCGTAGTCAGCATCAACAATAAAAATGTAATATGATTCAGATTATAAAAAACATCTTTACGATAGAAGTACATAAATAAAAACAAGCTGGCTAAAAACAATAAGGTAATTAAAGTATGTCCAGCAAAAATGATGTTGTATTCAGATAATGTTCCTACCCTGGATTCATATTCCTTTTTATAGGAATCCAGTTTCTTTACTCCATTCTGATCTATAATATCTCCTTGACCGACGACTTTCTGCCCAGCCAGAACAATACCATTTGTTAAAGCCATGTTTTCAAGAACCAGTTCCTTTTCTTTGTTAGTTCTTAAATCGTTTAACTCCACATTAACCAGTAAATATTTATTCAATTGCAGTTCCGAGATAAAACTCTCCAGCTTCTTAAAGTCATTTGTAGAATAAGCCAGACCTTTTGCAACTTCCTTGGTCAAATATTGATACGCGGAACGTAAAGTAAAAAACTCACTGGCTAAAAATGGCTCTGCAAGGTTATTCCGAACTAACATTAATTCAAGCTCATTCTGCTTCTCAATATATTCTTCGGGAACAGCAATTACTCCTTTACTATAAATATTAGTCAATGCAGTATCCAAGTAATTAGCTACTAGCTCATGATTTAATGTACTTTTATATTTTCGGGAAAGAAATGAATATTTCTGCTTATAGCTTGGTAGTTTTCCCTCATAAGAATTCAGCATTCCACTCTTAACCGATGCCACTATTGTACTATCAAAATTAAAATAAGGCCTGAAATTTTTAAGAATACTATCTTTTTCCTGCGCTATTTCATTCTGAGTTTTGTAAATTCTAAAGTCAAAAGGAGCAATCAAAACCTCATATCGCCATGGTTCTCCTTTGTTATATTCATACCGAAATGTACGCTCACGAGGAAGTAGATATGCAATTAACGCAGTTGCTGCAAGAAACAACAGTACCCGATAAGTTGCTTTTGAATACTTTTTAAAACTATGTAAAAACTCTTTCATTACTCCAATTACTTTACTTTTTCTATCAAATTGACAATACTCAATTTACCAATCTATTTCAAGCTTTCAATATTATAGACTTATTCTAAACTATATACATTAGCTTAAATGATATAATCAGATCTCTTTTCTCTTAAATAGGTCAAGTACATTTTCATTAAACCAATAACCATTTATATATCAAAACATTTACTCTCTGCTTATAAAAATTTAAGACACTTCATTTACAATTTATCTTTATCTTTAAGCTATAGCAAATATGAACAAAATAGTAGACATATAGCACATTACGCCTTGCTTTAATCGCAAAAACATGAGCTCAAATATGCTATATTCCTATATTTTGGTATATTCGCAGCACTAAATTTTTAAGGTATATGAGTGGCTCTATAAGCGTATATGGTTTTATTCCAGTTAGAAAAGAACCCTCTGAAAGATCTGAATTAGTAACTCAGATTTTATTTGGAGAGACTTTTGTTATTTTGGAAAAAGATAACAAGTGGGCTAAAATTAAGATGGATTTTGATGGCTATGAGGGATGGATAGATGCCAAACTAATTTTCCCGGTAGCTGCAACCGAATATGAATTATGGAAAAATGCAGATGCCTGGATGGTTCCTGTTCCCAGAATAAGTATTGTAAAAGATGGCTCCAGTGCTCCAATTAGCATTCCTGCGGGAAGTAGAATTGTATTTAACGGACACGAGAGAAACAGTTTTTCCATTGGTAAAAACGACTATTTTATATCCGGAAAACTACCTGCCGATAAAGAGTTAGGAATTCGCGAAGTAGCTACTTTATTGTTACATACACCTTATTTATGGGGAGGAAGATCTACTTTTGGTATTGATTGTTCCGGCTTATCCCAAATTGTTTATAAAATTAACGGTACCTGGTTACCCCGGGATGCTTATCAGCAAATTGAACTCGGTAATATTGTGAGCTTTGTAGAAGAAGCTAAGATTGGGGATTTGGCATTTTTTGATAATGAAGATGGTAATATTGTTCATGTGGGTATTTGCTTAGGTGCAGGAAAAATTATTCATGCCAACGGAGAAGTTAAGATTGACACCTTGGATCACCAGGGAATTTTCAATCATGATACAAACAAGTATTCTCACAAACTAAGAGTTATTAAAAGAGTAATTCCTGAATAAAATGCCGTTTGAATACGACTATCCACGACCCGCAGTAACGGTTGATGTTATTTTAATTTCAAAAAGCAGCCCACAGAAAATACTGCTGATAAAACGCAAAAATGATCCGTTTAAAAATCACTGGGCATTCCCTGGAGGTTTTTTAGATATGGATGAGGATTTAGAAACAGCTGCCATTAGAGAATTAAAAGAAGAAACTCTGGTTGATATTGAGAAACTCCTCCAATTTAAGACTTATGGTTCACCAGGTCGGGATCCTCGAGGAAGAACAATTTCCGTTGTTTTTTATGCCGAATTAGACGAAATTAAAAATGCTCGGGCAGCAGATGATGCTTGCGATGCTCAATGGTTTCCAATCAGCCAAACTCCAGAAATGGCATTTGATCATGATGAAATATTGGCAGACATCAAGGCTCATCTTAAACTAACGATCTAATTCAGATCCACTCTTTAACTTTTCGAAATACAATAATGAAATAATTGAGCCAATTACACTGGCAATCATATCATTTATATCACCTACCCTACTCCCAAACATACAGGGAGTAAGTTCTTCTAATATTAATAAGAATAATGTGATAATGGTTATAACATAAACAAACCAGCGTTGCTTTAAAGCAGATATATCTAACAATATTGGAAAATTAAAAAACAACCCGGCTCCTAAAGACGCTAGAAAATTCGGAAGGCTCCCTAAAAGTAAAACTACATAATAATTAGATCGAAAAGTAGGTCTTAAATAATCTCTATTCAAAAAATAAAGTGCCTCTAGAAACAGTAAAAAAAGAAATAAACCCAGAGCCCTTCTATGTTTCAGGAATCGCATCAAATCATTTTTTACAAACAATACTATCCTCTAAATAATCAATAGCCTCCGGTCCTTTATTAAAAATTAAGTCAATCACACTCAGGTTAGGACAAAAAGAAAACCGATCACTAAAAACCTGACGATAAGGCAACTCTGTAAAATCAGAGTCAAGCTTGTAATCATTTTTAGAATGAACAAGTTGTCGCAAATCAAGCATCTCCTCATCTTGATTATTTATATAAACATCTGACAATTCTATTTGCATAGGAGTATCTAATGCTTCAAAAACTACTTCAAGTATCTTTAAATTAAAATCTAGTAAAAACCGATATTTAGTTTCATAAAATAGCTTAAAATCATCCATATAATACTCAAAAAACGGAGATGAATTATAAGCTGAAACAATAGAACGCCAATGCAAAGCCTGCCATCGCTCATCATAAGCAATTTCAATATCTTTGGTTTTTACCTTAAGCCGCCCTCCTTTAACAACAGGAACAGTAAGCGGAATTACTCCATTTGCAGCTAAAATATCACATCTGTTTCGATATGTACGTTTTGTGTAATTATCATTTCTCTCAATAATAGCCCGATCGGCATTTAATAAATGCGCCATATATTGCACAGGAGGCAAATAGGCAATACTAAACAAAGTATTTTTTTCCACTTTATTCCTACAATTCTAAATTCAATACTATTGTTCACCAGCCTTTATATCGTCTGATTCATTTTCCTCTAACTCTTCTTTATCAACTTCAAAAGGAATATCCTTTGCTATATTTTCCTTTTTTCTCTTTCGTGATCTCTTTATTGCCAATCCATAATAAACAGCTCCAACAATAGCTCCAATAATAAAAGTAGAAATTAATAAAACCGCCAATGAGACTTGTCCTTTCCAGATAAACAAAGAAAAATCAACCGGAGCAGCATTCTGAACGGAAAATATTACAACAAAAACAGCTAAAATTAATAATACCCAAAATGAATTTTTCATAAGAATTTTAATTACTGGTTCAAATGTAGTTGTTTAACATCTAATCCACCAAAATACAGATGTATTACAAATATCACAAAATATCTATCTTAAGTCTTATTCTACATCTAACAAAAATCTGTTTTTTCTAAAATACAACCATCCTTTTTTATTGAGATCTCTTGAAAATAATACCTTCTCCACTTTTCCTATAATATGATTCTCGGGCACAAATCCCCAAAAGCGACTATCGAACGAATGTGGCCTATTATCTCCCTGAACCCAATAATAGTCCATCTTAAAGACATAGTCTGTCACTTTCTTTCCATTCAGCCAAATCTCTTCTCCTTTTATAGTTAATTCGTTTTCTTCAAAAGTTTCTATAATTCTTTTGTAGAACTCAATGTTTTTAGATGTTAATTGAATAACATCTCCTCTTTGGGGAATATAAATCGGTCCCATATGATGCATATTCCACAATAAATGAATATTAAAAGGAAAAACCATTGGATCAGGAAAGTTTTTTAACATATAATCCGCTTTAATTCCCTTAACATCATCTTTTATAACATCATAATCTTTTTGCTTCAATTCCCAACTTAAAACACCGTCCTTTACATGTTCTGTATAAGGAAGTACTCCTTTACTTTTTAGCATAACGGCTGACTCCTTCTCTACAATATATCTATCAATAGAATTCTCCGAATAGGATACTAATTTATTGTTGGCATAAAAAAGTCCATTACCAATCACAATACTATCTCCGGGCAAACCGAACACTCTCTTTATAAATCGGGGTCTATCTTTAACTTTATGATACTGCAAACCTTCCTTAAGTGAAAAATTATTATCCCCATATAACCTTTTTAGATAATAATAACTTTCTGTAGGCCTGTTTTTCAATAACGAATCTCCTTCAGGAAAATTAAATACAATAATATCTTTATAAGTAATCTCAGCGTAACCTTTACTTCTATGATATGTTTTAATACTGCCTTCATCATGTCTTACACCGGGAATTAACTTGTTAACCAACAGCACATCTCCTACCTGCAAGGTTTCGTGCATCGAAGATGTTTGAAAAGTGTATAAGCCAACAATATTCGTTTGAATAAAAAAAACAAAACACACAGCCAATGTTGATGCTAAAAACCATTCAAACCACTTAAACCATCTACCAAAGAGCCCTTTAAGTTTTTGCCAAAGTATAACATAGAAAGGTTTTCTACGAGCAGAATCTGCAATAAGCCCAATTAATAGAAAAGGCAATAAACTCTCAGTCCATATCCCCAATATAAAAATGAGAATGGAAATGATCAGTTTAATAACATTTTTATTACTCATACTATAAAAAAACAAAAGCAGGAGTTATAGACGACCCCTGCTTTTAATATTAGCAAATAATATTTTATTCATCCAGCACCCACTTGAAGAAACGATCAAAGCGAATCTTTCCTCCAAATAGTGATTTATCTTTATTAAGAGATAGCCAAACTAAAACAGGTCTACCTATAATATGATCTTCAGGAACAAAACCCCAATATCTGGAATCAGCCGACTGATGTCTGTTATCTCCAAGCATAAAGTAATAATCCATCTTAAAAGTATACTCAGTAGCTATATCTCCATTAATATAGATGGTATTATCCTTCACTTCTAGCTTATTGCCTTCGTATGCAGTAATAACTCGATCATACAATACTAAATTCTCCATATTTAACTGTACCGTAGCTCCTTTTTGAGGAATATACAAAGGCCCAAAATTATCTCTCGACCACATATAATCAGTACTATACGGCCACACATCTGGTAATTGTGTTGAATCAGCTACTTCTTCATCCATTATCATCTGACGAACAAAGGAAAATGATTTCATAACCTCAGCCTTTTCCCTTGTCAAAGGAATACGATAACGACCAGGACCAGCCATCATATTGGCCGCATCTTCATTAGATATCTCAAGCTTATCTAAATAACGAAAGCTTAAATTAGTTCCATCTGTAATAATATTATACCAATGCTGAAGGCCTTCTGGATTTTTTACCTTTTCGCCATTAATATAAACCT
The DNA here is from genome assembly GCA_963677245.1 of uncultured Saccharicrinis sp. Taxonomy (GTDB): domain Bacteria; phylum Bacteroidota; class Bacteroidia; order Bacteroidales; family Marinilabiliaceae; genus Saccharicrinis. The sequence goes on along the minus strand of OY781921.1, from coordinate 4,761,809 downwards.
GGTTATGACGGATTTCCAATGAATCACCTGCAATGGCAATACATCTTTTCACATAATTATCTCTCCTGTCCACCGGACGATAAACTACTTCACCATAATCTTCCGGATTCAAGTATATCTGTTGTTTACCAATCTCTCTTAGCTTTTGGTTAACTTCCCACTGACTGGCATTCTCCATTCCGGCTAATATACTTTTATCGCGATTAGCATATGCTAAACCAATTAACCTGCTTGTAACATAAATATCAGGATTTACATACTTAACAGGAACAGTGTCACCTGTTGGAAAGTTAAAAACAACAATATCGTCATTTTCTACGTGTCCAAAACCTTTTAAACGTCTGTAATCCCATTGAGGCCACTCAATATAAGATTTGGTGTTTAATATGGGCACTGTATTTTGAAGCAATGGAAACGATAAAGGTGTATTAGGAATACGAGGTCCATAACTTACTTTACTGACAAACAAATGATCACCTACAAGTAAAGATTTCTCCAATGAAGAGGTAGGTATTTTATAGTTTTGAAATAAGAAAAGATTGATAAAATAAACGGCCACCAATGCAAACACTAAAGCATCAACCCATTCAACCCAGGCTTTTGGTTTTTTACCATCCTTTGTCTTCTTCCAAAAATCCCAAGGTACTTTTTTAGTGATATAAATATCAACTATAACAGGTACCCCAAGTAGTAACCATAAGTTTTCAACCCAGATAACCCACAAAATATAAACTACTGCTGCAATGGAAAATCTAATCCACTTACTCAGCGAGACTTTAGGCATAATTATTTAGTATTAGTTAAAATTTTAGCATATCGCTCATTCCAAGGTAGCCTTTATTTTTAGCTGTAAATTCAGCAGCTAAAACAGCTCCCAGAGCAAACCCTTTTCTTGATTTCGCGCTGTGATGGATAATAATCTCATCTACTTCTGAATCATATTTTATGGTATGAATCCCTGGTACTTCATCTCTACGGAAAGCTTCAATATGGATTTGATCGTTTTTAGCTTCTTCACCTTCAACCCATCCTGACTTTCTGCCTATATTCTCGATTATACCTTCAGCTAAGGTAATAGCTGTTCCACTAGGGCTATCTTTTTTATGAATATGGTGAGTTTCTTCCATGCTCACTTCATAATCAGAAACGCCATTCATTAATTGAGCTAACTTTTTATTGATTTCAAAAAATACATTTACGCCAACACTAAAATTAGATGCATAAAAGAAAGTCTGACCTTTATTTTCACATTGATCTTTGATCTCTTCCATTTTATCTAACCAACCTGTTGTTCCGGAAACTACTGGCTTATTTCTTTTAAAACATTCTACAAAATTTCCATATGCAGCATCCGGCATAGTAAATTCAATAGCTACATCTGCTTGAGCAAATCCTTCGCCATCAAATGTATCTTCGCTTTGCATATCTATTTTAGCAGTTATTTTGTGTCCTCTGTCAATGGCAATTTTTTCAATTTCTTTTCCCATTTTGCCATACCCAATCAATGCAATATTCATTTGTTTTGTGTTTATTATGGTGATATAAAGATATGAGTACGTATGAATGCCTATGCATATCATTCGCACTTTAACCTAACATTAACCTTAGTAATTAAAAATAATCATTTCAAAAAAAGAGAAGCAAAGATATAAAGATAGTTTGATTATCAGAATTCTTTCCGAGCACAAATAAAAAAGGCAGAAAAGTCATAACCTTTCTGCCTTCAATTAGTTTTTATCTTAATCTATTTAGCTGCTTCTAAAGCTTTTTTTACAACCGCTTTAAAAGCATCAGGATGATTTACAGCTAAGTCAGCTAAAACTTTTCTGTTAATCTCAATATTTTGCTTTGTCATGTATCCCATTAGTTTAGAGTAAGAAACTCCTTCTAAACGGGCAGCAGCGTTAATTCTTTGAATCCAAAGCGCTCTAAACTGACCTTTCTTTCTTTTTCTATCGCGGTATGCGTAACCTAAACCTTTTTCGTAGGAGTTTTTCGCAACCGTCCACACGTTCTTTCTTCTTCCAAAGCTACCTTTCGTTTGCTTTAGAACCCTTTTTCTTCTTGCTCTTGAAGCAACAGCATTTACTGATCTTGGCATTTTAAATTGTTTTTAGAATGAATAGCGTCCGTCCTCTGACGAATCTTTCGGCTATTTTCATTCGGTTAATAATTAATACAATAACAAGGTTCCCCCTATTACTTCATGTTTAATAACAACTTTACGTTGCTCTCATCTGACTTGTGAACAAGTCCTGCGTAAGTAAGATTTCTTTTTTGCTTTTTAGTCTTCTTAGTTAAGATGTGACTTTTAAAAGCATGCTTTCTTTTAATCTTACCGCTTCCAGTGATAGTAAAACGTTTTTTCGCACTGGAATTCGTCTTCATTTTTGGCATTGTACTATTATTAAAATGGTTTATTATAATTGAAACTACTTTTTCACTTTTTTAGGAGAAATGAACATTGTCATTCTTTTTCCTTCAAGCTTAGGTAGTTGTTCAACTTTTCCTAATTCTTCCAAATCCTGAGCAAATCTTAATAATAAAATTTCACCTTGCTCTTTAAACAAAATAGAACGCCCTTTAAAAAACACGTACGCCTTTACTTTAGATCCTTCATTAAGGAATTTTTCAGCGTGCTTTAGTTTAAAGTTGTAATCATGATCATCAGTATTAGGTCCAAACCTAATTTCTTTAACCACTACTTTTACAGCTTTTGACTTAAGCTCTTTTTGTTTACGTTTTTGCTGATACAAAAACTTTTGGTAATCAATTACCTTACAAACCGGAGGATCAGCTTTAGGAGAAATCTCCACCAAATCCAAATCCAAACTATCAGCTATTTTTAAAGCTTCAGTCGTGGAATAAACTCCCGGTTCTTGTATGTTATCACCAACAAGTCTTACTTTTGGAATTCTTATTTCGTTATTTACTCGAAATTCTGGTGTATCCTTTTTCGGCGGGCCGAAACTTTTTCTTCTTTTGAGTGCTATTGTGAAATCCTCCTTTAATTAATTAGTAACTTAATTTGTTTCAATTGCAGATAGTTGATCTTCAACTTCTTTGTTTATAAACTCTGCAAATTCTTCAATCGACATGGATCCTTTATCTCCATCGCCCTGCTTACGCACTGAAACAGAATTTGTTTCAGCTTCTTTTTCTCCAACAATAAGTAGAAAAGGTATGCGTTTCAGTTCATTATCGCGAATTTTACGTCCGATTTTCTCGTTTCGATCGTCTAAAACGGTGCGAATATCGGAATTATTCAGGACATTTGAAACTTTTTTTGCGTAATCGTTATATTTTTCACTGATTGGCAGAATTACCACTTGCTCAGGAGTTAACCAAAGCGGGAACTTCCCTGCTGTATGTTCAATTAAAACGGCCACAAAACGCTCCATACTTCCAAATGGCGCTCGGTGAATCATTACCGGACGATGCTTTTCTCCATCAGCCCCCATATATTCTAACTCAAAACGCTCCGGAAGGTTGTAATCTACCTGAATAGTACCTAACTGCCATCTACGACCAATTGCATCTCGCACCATGAAATCAAGCTTAGGACCATAAAAAGCCGCTTCACCATACTCTACTATAGTTTCCATTCCGCGCTCTTCACAAGCCTCTATAATAGCCGACTCTGCTTTTTCCCAGTTTTCTTCACTTCCAATATACTTGCTTCTATCCTCTTTATCTCGCAAGGAAACCTGCGTAATAAAATCCTTAAAATCAAGCGCTTTAAAAATGTAAAGAATAATATCTATTACTTTTTTAAATTCATCTTTTAATTGATCCGGCGTACAGAAAATGTGTGCATCATCCTGTGTAAAACCTCTTACCCTTGTCAATCCATGAAGCTCTCCACTTTGCTCATAACGATATACAGTACCAAATTCAGCCATACGTAAAGGAAGATCCTTATATGAAAGAGGCTTCACTTTATATATTTCGCAGTGGTGAGGACAGTTCATTGGTTTTAACAAAAACTCTTCTCCTTCAGCCGGTGTATTTATAGGCTGAAATGAATCTTTACCATACTTAGCATAGTGCCCAGAAGTAACATACAACTGTTTATTTCCAATATGTGGTGTAATTACCTGCTGATATCCATACTGAACCTGCACTTTCTTAAGGAAATTCTCCAAACGCTCACGAAGCTTGGCTCCTTTAGGTAACCACAAAGGCAATCCCTGACCTACATTTTGAGAAAAGGCAAATAATTCAAGCTCTTTACCAATTTTTCTATGATCACGTTTTTGTGCTTCTTCTAGCTTAACCAAATACTCATCCAACATTTTTTGCTTAGGAAAAGTGATCGCATACACCCTTGTCAACTGCTTACGTGTTTCGTCCCCTCTCCAATAAGCTCCGGCAATACTTAAAACCTTAACTGCTTTAATGTTTGCTGTTGATGGCAAGTGAGGTCCTCTACATAAATCAGTAAATTCTCCTTGTTTATAAAAAGTAATGGTTCCGTCTTCTAATTCATTGATAAGTTCTAACTTGTACTCATCATTCTTATCAGTAAAATATGCTAATGCATCAGCTTTACTCACTTCTGTTCTAACATATTCATTTTTCTGACGTGCCAATTCTTTCATTTTAGCTTCAATCTTTGGCATATCAGCATCTCTTAAAACCACATCTTCACCCGGATCAACATCATAATAAAATCCGTTTTCAATTGATGGGCCGATTCCAAACTTCATACCTGGATAAAGAGATTCCAGTGCTTCTGCTAATAAGTGCGCCGATGAGTGCCAAAAAGCATGTTTTCCTTCCTCATCTTCCCATTTGTATAACTGGATAGAAGCATCTGTGCTAATAGGACGTGTAAGATCCCATGTTTCACCATTTACAGAAATTGACAAAACTTCTTTGGCCAAACGAGGACTAATACTATTGGCAATTTCCAAGCCTGTAACGCCGGCTTCGTATTCTCTTACACTATTATCTGGTAAGGTTATTTTAACCATATTTTATTAAATTATTTGCTGAATTCAGATTATACGAACACCCAAACTTCAACAAGTGTTTATAATTTATATTAAAAAATTGCGGCAAAGATAAGTATTATTTACTAGTAGATTATAAGTATGATTAATTTTTAACGAGTAAGTCCTTTAATTCTCAATCCCTGAACATAAAGAACTTTTAAAATGATATAAATATTGAAAAGCAAGGTTCTTTCTTCCTGAGAAACTTCATTTGATTTAGGTCTTGTTTTTGTTAGTTTTGCCCAGTTACTAAAACTATTAATTTCAAAACACTTCATAATGAACAAGATATTAATAATAATTGCCCTTTGGCTTCCGTTAACTTTACTTGCTCAAAAGAAAACGGTATCACTAGAAGATTTAAATAAGAAATACACCTTTTACCCTAAAACGGTTAGAGGTTTGGTTTCTACTGAAGATGGACTTCATTATACAACCATCGAAAACAAAGGTACCCAAATTATAAAATATGCTTATTCTACAGGAAAACAAGTTGATGTATTAGTTGATATTTCAACCATTGAAGACTGTCCAATTACTCAGATCCAAGGTTATGAGTTAAATAAAGATGAATCGAAAATATTGATTTACAGCAACCGAAAAAGTATCTACCGGCGCTCATTCTTGGCTGATTATTATATTTATGACATCACACGTAAAGAAATCACACCTCTTTCTGAAGGAGGTAAAGAACAAATGGCTTCCTTTTCTCCCAATGGTGAGATGGTAGCTTTTGTAAAAAACAACAATATTTTCATCAACAAACTTAAGTTCCAAACCATCACCCAGGTTACAACCGATGGAGAATTTAACCATATTATTAATGGTATTCCGGATTGGGTTTACGAAGAAGAGTTTAGCTACAATAAAGCTTACGAGTGGTCGCCCAATAGCATGGAACTGGCTTTTGTTCGTTTTGATGAAACCAATGTAAAAGAGTTTTCTTTTCCTATGTACAAGGGATCTAACCCAAGCTACGATGAGTTCGCTTTATATCCCGGAAAATATTCTTTCAAGTATCCCAAAGCAGGAGAAACCAATTCTACAGTGAGTGTAAATGTGTTTCATATTAAAAACCGCACCACCAAAACCATGAAAATTGAAGATTCAGAAGAGTATTATATTCCAAGAATCAGATGGACACACGAAGAGAGTAAATTGGGTATTTTTAAAATGAACCGTCTTCAAACGCAATTTGATTTACTCATTGCCAATACAGCAAGTGGTGTATGCCGAAATATCTTTACAGATAGAAACAAGTATTTTGTTTCGGAGGAAGTGTTAGACAACCTTACCTTTTTAGAGGACGGTAAACATTTTATTTACGTAGGTGAGATGGATGGATATAATCATATTCATCTGTTTTCAATGGCTGGTTTAAAGCTTCGTCAGTTAACCAAAGGAGGTTGGGATGTAATGCATTATTATGGTTATGATAGCAAAAAGAAGTTAATTTATTATCAAGCTGCCAAAGCCTCGCCTATGCAACGCGAAATATATGCAGTGAGTATTGATGGAAAAAAGCAGCATCAATTAACTCAAGAAGAAGGAACCAACTCGGCCATATTCAGTAAGAACTTTAAATATTTTATTAATTATTTTTCAAGTACGACAACTCCGAATACGGTTACACTTCACGATCAAAACGGAAAACTAATCCGAACGCTTGAAGACAATACTGCATTAAAAAAGCAATTAAAGAATTACCAAATTTCACCAAAAGAGTTCTTTAGCTTTACTACCAGTGAGGGCATACAACTAAATGGTTGGATGGTAAAACCTTTAAATTTTGATGCTAACAAAAAGTACCCTGTTTTAATGACACAATATAGTGGCCCCAATTCACAACAAGTTCTGGACAAATGGCAAATAGGCTGGGAACAGTATTTAGCTTCAGAAGGCTATGTTGTTGCTTGTGTTGACCCTAGAGGAACTGGAGCCAGAGGTGAAGAATTCAGAAAATGCACCTATATGAATCTGGGTAAATTTGAATCCGATGATCAAATTGAGGCTGCTAAATACATTGGGTCTCTGGATTATTGCGATGCTTCCCGAATCGGAATTTGGGGATGGAGTTTTGGTGGATTTATGAGTTCAAGCTGCTTAAGTAAAGGAGACGGTATTTTTAAAGTTGGGATTGCCGTTGCTCCGGTTACAAACTGGCGTTATTATGATTCTGTTTATACAGAAAGATATATGCGCAAACCTCAGGAGAACGCCAAAGGTTACGATGAAAACTCACCAATTAATATGACAGAGAACTTAAGTGGACGATTATTTTTAATTCACGGAACTGCCGATGACAATGTACATTTTCAAAATACCATTGAATATGTAGAACAACTGATTCAGTCAGGTAAACAATTTGATATGTTTGTATACCCTAACCGAAATCACAGCATATTTGGAGGTAATACCAGAATGCACTTATATCAAATGATGAGCGATTATCTTAAAAAGAATTTATAAAAAATGTCATTTACTGAATGCTTAAAGGGTTTTGGAAACCTTTTGAGCATTCAATACGTTATAATACACAGAAATTAAAGCCTTTGAGTCTTTTTTCCTCATATATCGATAAATAACTCAAATATTTTTAAGTTGAGAGTCTTTACAATTATATTACTATTCATTCTTGTTAGCTATTCTTCTGTATTTTGTCAGGAGTTAAAAACTATACGCAAAACAAACGGTGCTTTTTATGAAGAATACACCGCACTAAAAGAGGATGTATCTATCAAAAACGGACGGTACATTAGAAAATACAAAGACTTTATTATTGAACAAGGAGCATATAGCAAAGGAGAAAAAACAGGACGTTGGGCTTATTTCTCTCTTGAAGGTTACTTTGAATTTGAATATGACTACACCAATCATAAGGTTGTTCGGATATCGGATAAAAACAATCCTGAAGAATATGTGGAGACTCCTGTTTTATTTCATGGTAGCCCAATTATACCATACTTGTATATGGTGAGTCACATTAATTATCCGGTTGAGGCTAAAACCAAAGATATTACCGGCAAAGTTGTTCTAGCTATTGGAATCAACCAAAGAGGTCAGATAACCAGTTTATTTATTAAAGAAAAACTACACCCATTATTAGACAAAGAAGTAATGAAAGTGGCTAAAACTTTCCCAAACAATTGGGAATGGATACCGGCTACTTATAACGGACAAAATATTAATAGTGAATATCTAATTGATATTGAGTTTGAGTTAATTTCCGGCCACGCTATGAACTGAGAAATAAGTTTTATAAATACCCATTAAGGTTTTCTCTGTAAATGGATAGTAACTAAAATGCCTGCTGTTACTAACCTCTTCAATTCGCTTATTAAAAGACAATACCGGAACTTCTTTCTGTGCCAGAGATATAAAACGATTTCGATGCTCTTCATTGCAAGGTATTGCTCCATTAATCATTATCAGATCAATATAATTGGAATAAAAAATATCCACTGCTTCATTAATATCTATAGCCCAAAAAGATTGTTGCGATTTACAACAGGTAATTTCCTGTAAGTCACAAAAAGCATCTTCACTATTGTCAATGATTAATATTGATTTCTTGCAACAATCACCACCTAATATCTTAATCGCTCCATTATTATCCACTTCTCTATATACTTTGGGCAGAACAATATTAAAACAAGATCCAACGCCAACTGTTGACTCTATCCATAAGAAACCTCTTAATAATCTCACCAATTCAGCTGCCAAAGTCAAGCCAATACCTGTACCTCCGAATTCCCTTGTACTGGATAAGTTAGCCTGAACAAACCTTTCATAAATTGTTTTACGACTCTCAATTGGTATGCCTACACCTGTATCTTTAACGTAAAACTTTAAAAAACTTTCACTCCTTTCTTCCATTCCAAACTCTACACTTCCGCTAAAGGTAAACTTTATGGCATTATCTACTAAGTTTTTTAGCACAACAAACAACTTATCTTCATCCAGAATTATTTTTACTTTTTTTGGCAGATCAATGTGATAAGAATTTATATTTATCAGTTTACCCGTTAATCCCTTTGTTTTTGATGCGAATCTCTTCACACGTTCCATTAATTCGTCCATTTCAATCTCTGAAGTTTGTATCCCTACTTCTCCGGATGATATGCGTGAAAAGGTGATAATACTTGTCATTAAATCCAGAAGGGATTCTCCACTTTGCTTGATTTGACCTAACAAGCCTGTCCTATCTGCATCTTCTACACTAGGGTCATTTAACAACTCACTAAAACCCAGGATGGCATTTAAAGGAGTTCGTATTTCATGGGATAAATTTGCCAAGAAAGATGATTTCAACAAATCTGAATGTTTGGCTTTTTTCTGCACTTCAATCAATCGATTTTCGGAACTAATCAACAAAGAAACATCATCAACAAATACTACAACATTTTCCGTTCCATCCAGATTTACCTTCACAACTCCCACTGTAACCGGAATTAAACGTCCGCTATTACTTGAAAATGCACCCCTGAAATTCATTTTCGACATGGATAAAAGTTCAGAAAAACTGTTCTTGATCCCTTCCTGAAATTCAACAGGCAGTACCTCACTAATATTCCTTCCATCCAAACTACCCATAAATGATCCATATATTTTACAAAGCGGTTCATTTCCAACTAAAATTTTTCCATTGTTGTTAATGAGCATAATAGGTACTGTCGATTTTCGAATTAAAGTTTCCAATACACCTCTCGCTGTTAAATAATGTTCATCTTTTAATTCTATTTCAACAAAGGGCTTAAAACAAACCAAATATTCCCTTAACTGATCCTTATCTTTGGGAATTTGATTTACTTTAACTCTATAAACAGTTTTTTTTATAGAAAACTTACCCTTTAACCACATTTCTTCCTTCTCTCCCATGCACATTTCCTTAAAGGAAGAAAGCATCGCCTCCGGAAAAATATCTTCCAATCCAACATATTCAAACGAGTTATCCTGTGTTACAAAAAGCTCTCTGAAACAACTGTTACTCGATTTGATAACACCCACCATATTAACTGTACACATAGGTATTGGAATGACATCATAACATTCAGATGCATAAAGAATATTCTTATGCAAATTCCTGTTTTCTTCGCGTTTTTTATTCAGTTCTGCTTTATGTTTTTTATGGGAAAGTTCTTTTATTCTTACGATGGAAGTGAATACAACCACCAAGAAAACAATAAGAAAAAAGAGGTAATAAACGGATATTTTTTGTTCAGTAAGTATTAATAAGGTCGATATCAGATTATTCATAACTTTAGGTTAAAGATGAACATTTAACTATATATAACCAGATTTCGACAAACATCCTAAAAATTAAATCCTAATTCTAATGTTAACTTTTTTATCTTTGCAGTCTTATTGAAAAAAGCAGAGATATAGATATGAATATTGAAATGCAGCTGAAAGGCATATTGATTGCCGGCGTAAAAGAACTTTATGGTCAGGAAATAAACAAAAATCAAGCTCAGGTTCAAATCACACGAAAAGATTTAACTGGCGATTTTACCATTGTAGTTTTTCCACTTTTGAAAGTCTCTAAAAAGTCACCAGAAGATACAGCTAACGAAATTGGTGCATATATTCAACAACAGGAACCCGCTGTAGCTAATTTTAATGTGGTAAAAGGCTTTTTAAACCTTGAACTCGCTGCTGATTATTGGTTAAATCTGATTAATGATATTGTAGTTCAGGAGAAGTATGGATATAAAACAGCAGATGAAAACTCACCTTTGATGATGATTGAGTATTCTTCGCCTAATACCAACAAACCACTTCACTTAGGACACATTCGAAATAACCTGTTGGGATATTCATTATCTCGTATTGCTGCTGCCAATGGAAACAAGGTTGTTAAAACCAACATTGTAAACGACAGAGGTATTCATATTTGTAAGTCGATGCTGGCCTGGAAAAAATGGGGAGAAGGCGTAACTCCGGAATCTTCAGGTAAAAAAGGAGATCATTTAGTCGGCGACTTTTATGTAAAGTTCGATCAGGAATATAAATCCGAGATTGATACTATTATCAAGGAAAAAATTTCGGAATACCCGGCTATTAAAGATGTAGATGATTTCAAAAAAACATTTGCAGCTTTAAAAAGCAAAAAGAAAACCAAAGAAGGTTTAAACGACGCAGAAAACGAACAATTTAAAGCTTGTGAAGAGCTTAGTAAATATGCCGAAAACAACGCGCCTCTAATTCTGGAAACGCGCGAGATGCTCAGAAAATGGGAAGCAAAAGATCCTGAAGTTTATGCCTTATGGGAAATGATGAACCAATGGGTATATGCCGGATTTGATGTGAGCTACAAAAAACTTGGCGTTGACTTTGACAAAATATATTACGAGTCAGATACCTATACGGTAGGTAGAGATATGGTTCTGGGAGGTTTGGAGAAAAACCTTTTTTACAAAAGAGAAGATGGTAGCGTATGGGCTAATCTTGAAGATAAAGGGCTGGATGAAAAACTTCTTTTGCGTAAGGATGGAACATCAGTTTATATGACTCAGGATATTGGTACGGCTAAGCTTCGTTTTGATGACTACAGCATTGATAAAATGGTTTACGTAGTAGGAAACGAACAAGATTACCACTTTCAGGTGCTAGCTTTATTGTTGGATAAGCTTGGATTCAAATGGGGTAAAGACTTGGTTCACTTCTCTTACGGAATGGTTGAATTGCCTCATGGTAAAATGAAATCGAGAGAGGGAACTGTGGTAGATGCCGATGACCTGGTAGACGAAATGGTGAACACTGCCCGTGTAATGTCAAAGGAGCTAGGTAAATTAGACGGATATAGCGACGAAGAAGCAGAAGCTGTTTTCCGAATGATTGCCTTAGGTGCCTTAAAGTATTTTATTTTAAAGGTTGATCCTCGTAAAAATATGACATTTAACCCGGAAGAATCGATTGACTTTAATGGGAACACCGGACCATTTATTCAATATACACACGCAAGGATTCAATCCATCTTCAGAAAGGCAGCAGAAAAAGGTATTGAGGTAGCTGACAAAGCGCCAACCGATGTTGAAATTGGAGAAAAAGAGAACAACCTGATACGAATGATTGCCAACTTCCCTAACGTTGTGGAAGAAGCTGGAAGAGTATATTCTCCTGCTGTAATCGCCAACTTTGCTTACGATTTAGCTAAAGAATATAATCAATTCTATCATGATTGTCCTATATTGTTTGAAGAAGACGAAAACAAACGTATGATGCGTTTGGTACTTTGTAAATCAGTAGGAAAAACAATTAAAAATGCCATGTGGCTTTTAGGAATTGATGTTCCTGAAAAGATGTAATAAATAATTCAGAAAAAAGATAAAAGACGAAAGTATAAAGACAATAGAATGAGCTTTATACTTTCGTCTTTAACTTTATAATAATACCATGCATATTCATTGGATTCAACACGTAGATTTTGAAGGATTAGGTAATATTCAGGAATGGATAGACGTCAATCAACATTCGTTAACCTGCACCAGACAATATAAAAACGAAACGCTTCCTTCTATCGATAGCTTTGACATGCTTATTGTGATGGGTGGTCCAATGGGTGTGTACGATACGGATAAATACAGCTGGCTGAAAAGTGAACTGGAATTTATTCAGTCTGCTATTCAAAATAACAAGGTGGTTTTGGGAATTTGTTTAGGTTCTCAATTTATAGCTGCTGCTATGGGTGCCAAAGTGTATCCTGGTCCAATGAAAGAAATTGGTTGGTTTCCAATTCAGGTGATTCAGAACGATATATTAAAACTTAAGGATAGCTCTCCTATTGTTTTTCACTGGCATGGTGATACATTTGACCTACCCGAAAATGCACAACGTATCGCTTCTACTCCTGAAGTAACAAACCAGGCTTTTAGTATTGGCAAAAAAGTAATTGGACTGCAATTTCACCTGGAACAAACAGAAGAGACTATTCTAGGTATGATTGAAAACTGTGGTCAGGAACTATCTGAAGAAGGAGAAAAGATTCAAGTAGTTGATCAAATCATAGCTAACAAAAAGCATTTTGAAGCCAACAAACAAGCAATGCATACGACATTAAATCAGCTGATAAAAGAATAACTTCCTTTTCTACTAGCAAATTCGAAGAACACTTCATTTAAAACCTATTTTATCCCAATAGACAAGCCTTAAAAACAAGAGATTTCTTTATTTGCTCATATGTACAAACCATGATTTCTTGAGTTTTTGAGTTTTGCTCGTATGTACAAAGCATATTTTATTGGCGGGAAAGTGTTGCCTGTATATAAAATGTATTTTTTCTTAACGGGCAAACCATATTCGTTGAAGCGATCCTATATTTCTTTATGGCTTTAAAGACTCTTTTTCACTTCCGAATTCAACAGCAGTTTGGCTAAAATCCTTGGTGCCACCTCATAACCTAAACGCTTAAACTTATCCACCAACATGTCTGCACTCACATTTTCATCGTGCAATACCTTCAAAACATCGTCCAATTGCGATTGACTTAACTCCTGACTAAGCGCTTCTTTAATGATTTCTGCGCCTTTGCTTACTTCAGGTTTCGAATCGGGAACTATTTTCTCGGCCATACCCAAAGTCTCCAGCTCCAGGATAATAGTTTCGAGTACATCGGCACAAGTTTTTTTAACAGAATCAACATCTCCGGTTGTATCCCTTAACGACCAGCTGTTATTCTGAAAATCGATATCCTCAATTAATTTTCTTTTAAGATTATCCTGCCCAAGTATTGAATCCAGAACAGCTATAGTTCCTTTTTTCCAGTTATTTAAATCGAAATTACGCTCCTCTATTTTTTGAAGTCGAGAATGCAACAATTGAAGTTCTTTTTCCATGATGTGAAGTTTTTATGCCAACTAAATATAAATATTTTAAGCCAAACTATCCCCTACTCCTAACCCAATCATTTCACTGATTTTAAATAAACCGTTCTACATTTTTTCAATTCATTCATCTAGGCATCATTTTTTAAGATTAGGAATTACTCCATAAATTACTTAAATTCAATACATTAATACAAACCCTTAAATTTAGCGTTATGACACATCATTCCTCCCTAAAAAAAGTCATCTTCGTTGATGAAGAAAAATGCGTTAACTGTCATGCTTGTATTACGGTTTGCCCGGTTAAATTTTGCAATATCGATATGGGCGATCATATGTCTATTAACGGCGACTTGTGTATAGCCTGCGGAAGCTGCATAGAAGGCTGTCACCATGAGGCCAGGATTCCGGTTGACGATTATTCCGAGTTTAAAAAACTTCAAAACAACGCTGTTCCTATGGTTGCTATTGTAGCTCCGGCTATTGCTGCCAGCTTTCCCAATCTTTACCTAAATCTTAACGGATACCTTAAAACAAAAGGTATTGATGCTTTTTTCGATGTTAGTTTCGGAGCTGAACTGACCATTAAATCTTATTTAAATCATATTAAAGACAATCCACAAACTATTATTGCGCAGCCATGCCCTGCTATTGTATCTTACATTGAAACATATGCTCCCGAATTGTTGGCCTATTTAGCTCCGGTTCACAGCCCGATGATGCATACCATTCAAATGATAAAACACTTTTATCCCGAATTTCAAAACCATCGAATTATTGCCATTTCTCCTTGTCTGGCTAAAGCCAAAGAATTTGACACTTCTGAAGTAAAAGTTTTAAATGTCACTTTTCCTTCCATTCAAAAAATGATAGAAGAAGAAAAAGTTGATTTAAAGTCCCACGAAGAAGTTAAATTCAACAATCCTCCTGCCGAAAGAGCTGTATTGTTTTCCACTCCGGGTGGATTGTTACAAACTGCACTGCGCGAAAATGCAAATATCCATACCTTAACCCGAAAAATAGAGGGCAAAGAATTAGTGTATGACTATTTAAAAGGTTTGAACGATTCTATTCAAAAAGGATATGCACCTCTGCTTATTGACTGCCTTAACTGCGAGCATGGTTGCAACAAAGGCACGGCGACTATTAATCACGATCAAAACATAGATGAAACCGAATATCTGATACAACAACGCAGCCTGGCAACATCTAAAAATTATACCAACAAAAAAGGACAAAAGCAGCTCAGTTCAAATATTGACAAATATCGGAAACCCGGAATATACAACCGAAAATACACCGACAGAAGTCTATTAAAAAAGATTCAAATTCCAAGCGAAGAGGAACGATGGGAAATATTCCGATCGATGAAAAAAAACTCGTCCAAGGAAATTTTTGATTGCTCATCGTGTGGCTATGGGAAATGTGAAGATATGGCCACAGCTATTTTCAACGGACTCAACAAAAAGGAAAACTGTCACTATTACAAAAGCAGTGTTATCCTGGAATTAACCAGTTCTGTTTCGGAAACAATTATGGCATTAAACAACAAGTTTGAATCCATAGGTAAAATGTTGTCTATTTTTAAAGATTTAAGAAGTGGTTTTAATGAGTTAGAAAATGCTTTTGCCGAACAAAGCAAACTCCTTGAAAAGTTTGATCAGATAGCTAAAACCATTCATAATGTTTCGCAACAAACTAATATTTTATCCTTAAATGCTTCCATTGAGGCTGCTAGAGTTGGTCAAATGGGAAAAGGATTTGGTGTGGTAGCTACCGAAATCAAAAAACTATCTGAAAACACCTCTTTTGAAACACAAAAAATAAGTGATAACGCGAAAGAGATTCAGCATTACTTTAATCATACCAGCTCACAAATCAGCTCTTCTACATTACAATTCGAAAAGGCCTCAACCCTGTTTTTAAATGTATCAGAAGCAGTTGAAGATATGAATAGTGTCATGCAGGATTTAAGTAGAAAAACCAATGAATTTGCTTTAGGCGAATCATTAAGCTTAAAGCAGAATTAAATAACAGAAAAGGCTGTCTCTAAAAAATAGGGACAGCCTTTATTATTTTTTAAATACGTTTCTTATTCAAAAGAAAGCAAAGTCTTTTTTATAATTTCAATAGCCGCTCTTAGTTGCTCTTCGGTAATAATTAATGGTGGTGCAAAACGAATAATATGACCATGTGTTGGCTTGGCAATTAAGCCATTTTCTTTCATAGCCACACATACATCCCAGGCTGTTTTTCCGTTTTTAGGTTTGATAACCACTGCGTTTAATAAACCTTTACCTCGAACCGATTCGATCATATCCGATTGAACACTACTTAATTCTTTTCTGAATATTTCACCTAAACGGGTAGCGTTTTCTTCCAGTTTTTCCTCTTTAATTACTTCCAAAGCAGCAATCGCCACCATGCAACCTAAAGGATTTCCACCGTAGGTAGAACCATGCTCACCTGGCTTAATACAAAGCATAATCTCATCATCAGCTAACACAGCAGATACAGGAAATACACCTCCGGAAACCGCTTTCCCCAGAATTAAAATATCCGGACGTACTTCTTCATAATCGCAAGCCAACATTTTTCCTGTACGCGCAATTCCGGTTTGAACCTCATCCGCTATAAATAGCACATTATTTGCCTTACACAAGTCGTAAGCCTTTTTTAAATAACCATCTTCCGGCACATAAACACCTGCTTCTCCCTGAATAGGTTCAACTAAAAATCCGGCAACATCAGGATCCTGCAAAGCTTTTTCAAGTGTGGTAATATCATTGTATGGCACTACTTCGAAACCCGGCGTATAAGGACCAAAGCCTGCATAGGAATCCGGATCAGTTGACATGGATATAATGGTGATCGTTCTTCCATGGAAGTTATTTTCACACACTACTATTTTGGCTTTATTCTCAGCAATTCCTTTTTTAGTGTAAGCCCACTTTCTACATAATTTGATAGCCGTTTCATCTGCTTCGGCTCCTGTATTCATAGGCAGAACCTTATCATAACCAAAATATGTAGTTATGTATTCTTCAAACTCACCCAATACGCTGCTATAAAAAGCCCTTGAGGTAAGCGTTAACTTTTGCGCCTGATCTGTTAAAGCTTTAATAATTTTAGGATGACAATGCCCTTGGTTCACCGCTGAATAAGCAGAAAGAAAATCGTAATACTGATTTCCATCCGTATCCCACACAAAAATTCCTTCTCCTCTATCTAAAACTACTGGCAGTGGATGATAATTATGCGCTCCAAACTGATCTTCTCTATCTATATATTCCTGTTGGGTCATTTGAATACTACTCATGAAATGATTATCTTTTTAATTATTTTTTATCAAGCATGACAAAGGTACAAAAACTGAAAAATGAAAAACTTGAATTTAATCATAAACGAAGTATTCAATATCAGACAGTTCGTGTATCAAGTGGATAAGCGTATATTTTAATTTGTCAATCCGTCCACTAATAATGACGATTATTACTATCTTTTTTATGTATGGATTATCTATTTTAGCCTTTGAATAAAAAGAAAGTATTATTATTCAACACATAAATTTTAAAATCAAGAAACCGACATATTCGGAGCAAGCAAATAGAACACTCAGGTTATTCTTCACTTTTGCACTGCATATTCAGGTTTTGCTAAACTAAAAACAAATGAAAAAAGTAGTTTTTTTCTTTTTTACCGCTGCCATTATTTTGTTTGCAGCATGTACGCCCAAAGAGGTAAAGTACAGTGGAAACCCTCTTTTTAAATCACCACTAACTGCTGACCCTTGCGTTTTGGTTCATGACGACACCTTGTATTTATTTACTGGTAGCGATGAGCAGGAATTAGGTAAAGATGGTTTTTTAATGAAAAAATGGTATGTTTTTTCAACGCCTGATATGGTTAACTGGACTAATCATGGTGTAAAACTACAAGTGGAGGATTTTGAGTGGGCATTAGCCAATGCTTTTGCTGGTCACTGTGTTGAGAACCACGGTAAATTCTGGTGGTACGTACCAATGGTTCATAAAGATTCTACAGCCAGAAAACACGAAGGTTTTGCGATTGGTGTAGCTGTTGCTGATCACCCACTTGGGCCATACAAAGATGCTTCGGGTAAACCAATTATTGCAGATACTACTGCTAATTCTATTGTTTTAAATATTGACCCTGCTGTTTATGTTGATGATGATGATCAAGTGTATATGTTCTGGGGATCGTGGAATGCAGCCCGTGTTGTAAAACTAAAAGACAACATGATTGAAACTGATGGTCCGGTGCATACAGTTGAAGCTAAAAACTTTTTTGAAGCACCATGGATTCACAAAAGAAATGACACTTACTATTTATCGTACGCAGCTCATTACCCATCAACTACTGAGTACTCAACCAGTAAAAACATTATGGGGCCTTGGGAATATCAAGGCGTAATTAACGATACCTTACACAACTCACCTACCAACCACCAGGCAATTGTTACGTTTAAAGGAAATGACTATTTCATTTATCACAATGCCGGTTTAGCCGATGGAGGTCCTTTTAGAAGAAGTGTTTGTGTAGACAAATTGGAGTATGACGAAAACGGAAAGATTAAAAAAGTAGTGAGAACAACTACCGGAGTTCCACAAATTCAATAATCTGAAATTTAGATAAAAAATTAAAGGCTGTTCAACGAATTGGACAGCCTTTGTTTATTTTAAAACCTCGTTACAATCTTCAGATTCAATCTTCGGGAAGTCAGGTAATTTGGAACGGCATACTGACGATTATTGACGTCCGTTACCCAGAAATAAGAAATGGTATTGTTGATGTTGAATAGATTGAATACTTCTAAACCAATCCATAAGTTTTTAAACACTCCGGTTGTTTTGTTCGGATTTAGTTGTGTTCCGGTCATTTCTTTAGAGAAACCGATATCCACTCTTCGATAAGATGGCATTCTGTTTATAGCCAGATAACGTTCTGAGCGAGGAGGGCCAAAGGGCAATCCTGTGCCATATAAAAAGTTCAGATTTACTTTAAAGGATGGATTGTTCCTGAAATAATCCTGAAACATCAAGCTAAAATTCAATCTTTGATCAGATGGGCGGGGAATATATCCCGGATAAATTGTTTCTCCATTTTTTTGATAAGAATCACCGTCAATATCTTCCTCGGTTTGCATTAACGAAAGGCTCGCCCATGATTCTACTCCTTTTACAAACTCACCATTAATTTTCATATCAATCCCGGCAGCATAACCTTTGGCATTATTTAAGGCTGAATATCGGATGCGTACATTGTCTATCTGATAAGGAATTAAATCACTCATCTTTTTATAGTACAACTCTGTAGAAAATTTAAATGGCCTTTCCTTTGTAGTAAAATAGTAATCAAACCCTGTTACAACATGAATAGATTTTTGAGCTTTAATATCTTTATTAATACCTAAGCCCTGTGCCCTGTATTCTTTATAAAATGGAGATTGATAATAAATACCAGTTGCCAGCTTAAACTGAAAATCTCTTTCCCAATTCGGGTTGATCAACAAACTTAATCGTGGACTAATCAGTAACTCATCATTAAAATCCCAATAATTAGTTCTTACTCCTACAGCTAAATTTACATCACTATTTCCCCATTCAAAATGTCGGTTATTCTGTACAAAAGCAGTAAAACGATTGGAAGAAACATCATGATCGGTATTATAGGCATAAATGAGTTCGAGTTTATCATCGCTAATGGGCAAATTAAAATCAGCAGAATCTCTTAATTCCCACTCATTAATAATATCTGAAAAACGCTCGTACTGGTATTTTAGTTCCCACTCTAAATGATTTGCACCCAAACGATGGGCTCCGCGCATTGCCACATTGCTTATCACTCCATATAAGTAGTTTCGGGCGTGCTCCAGGTATGAACCAACTCCGATACCACTGGCAAAATCAGGAACCGCAGTTGGATCTTCTTCATCTTCTAAACTTTGAAGCCAATATTGCCCCAAAATATCATATCGCTCATCTTCTGAGGTTCGATATCCTGAAACGATCAGTTTATAATTATGATCGTTGTTAGGAGAAAAATCCAGTGTTCCGGCAGCAAAACCAGTTAAAAAACGATCTTCTTCCTGTCCTTCAAAATAAATCATTAACTTCTTTACTTCCCGAATAGTTCCAAAAGTGGTTTCCCGATCAACTGGCTTAAACTGATAAACATTCTGCGACAAATTCCCCAGAAAGCCCAAACGCCATTTATCATTAATTCGATAAGTCAGGTACGACTGAATATCAACAAACGAAGGTTGGTAATCTCCGGATATATCCGATTTCCCCATTAAATACTTATTGGTTTTGTAGCGAACTCCGGTAATATGCGTAAAGCGTCCACCCTTAGAAGCACCTTCCAAATGTATATTTCCACCTAGTAAACTAGCGGTAGCACTACCTGCAAATTCGGTGGGTCGCTTATATTTAATATCCAACACCGAAGACATTTTGTCGCCATATCGGGCATCGAATCCACCGGATGAAAACTGAATATCAGATACCAATTCCGGATTCACAAAGCTCAAACCTTCCTGCTGACCTGCTCTGATCAAAAAAGGTCTGTATACTTCAATATCGTTAACATACACCAGGTTTTCATCGAAATTACCACCACGCACACGGTACTGCGAACTCAATTCATTATTGGAAGAAACACCCATTTGTGTTTTCACCAGTGCTTCTATACTTCCCCCACTGGCATCGGGTAAATTGGCAGATAGCTTTGAATCAATGGAAGTGAAATTCTGATTATTCTCTTGTTTCCCTTTTACATCAACTGTTTCCAATGATTCTGTTTTCCCACTTAAGGTAATCTTCAAATTCTCCAGGCGATTGATATCTGTTAATTTCAGCTCATGAACCTGATAACCGATACGGCTAAATAGGAGCATCAAAGGTAAATTTGCATGAATCTCGAGCGTAAATTCACCTTTTTCATTAGTCGTTGTTCCGCCAGGAAAACCCAATACCGAAACATTTACCAACTCCAATAACTCTCCCTCTGCCGATTGAACCACTCCATTCACTTCCAGCTTTTTCTGTGCCAGAATAGCTACCGAAAAAACACTTAAGATGGATAATAAAAATATCTTTCTGAACATGAAACCAATATAAAAATGTTAGCTCCCCTATTTATCCTGCTTATGCCGATAAATGGTCAAACAAAAGTAAGCATACTGCCTATTCTGTCCTAATTAATTTTCTCTCTTGGCGTTTCACCCAAACCCGACTTCATTTTTTGTCATGACACAAAAAACGAAGCAAAAAAGTCTAGGCTACACCTGACTCGCTCAAAAAACTACAGTCAATTGACTGAAACCGTTTAAACTCGCAGGCTTCACTCAGCTCAAACAAAAACGATTTTTAACCGTCAATTCAACCTTGTTTTTTGGCTCTTCAGCTGAGGCCGTTATGCAACAAACGATAAAAATTCGTCATTTATTTTATTTAAAAAATGACTAACCTAATGCCTAATTTTACAACATTTTAAAGAGCTATTGATTTTACTTGTATTAACTTAGTCTCTAAGAAAACGCTAGTTTTACCTTTTTATTTCATCAATTAGTTATGATAAAAGTACTTGTTACCTATAGAATTCCCCAATGTGGATTTACCGATTTACCGGAAGACTTCGAAGTTATTTTTCCCAAAGAAGATCAAATATCAGAATATGAATTAAACCAATTTCTCCCATCGGCAAATGCCATTGTTTCCGTATTTGGACAAAAGCTAACACGAGAAGTTATTGATAAAGCTCCGTATCTTAAAATCATTGCCAATTTTGGTGTTGGCTATGATAATGTGGATGTGGATTATGCTACTCAAAAAGGAATTACAGTGACCAACACGCCCGATCCCGTAACCGAATCTACTGCAGAACTAGCTATGGGCTTAATGGTTGCTGTTGCCCGAAAAATAGGTTCGCTAAACTGTCAGCTTCGCTCAAAAGAAGGTGTGCTTACCGGCGTAATGAAAAATTTAAGCACCACGCTATATGGCAAAACAGTGGGTATTATTGGCATGGGAGCAATTGGCAAAGCATTAGCCCGAAGAGCTATTGCCTTTGGTATGAAAGTAGTGTATTACAATCGTCGTCAGCTTACCAAAGAAACCGAACTGCAATACAATGCTACTTATCTGCCTTTACATGATTTATTGGAAAAATCCGATGTGGTTTCTATTCATACACCAATGACGCCTGAAACCAAACACTTGTTGGGTAAAAAGCAGTTTGCTCAAATGAAAAGTTCAGCTTTTGTCATTAATACCGCTCGTGGTGGTGTTATTCAGCAGGAAGAATTGATTGAAGCATTACAAAACCATGAAATACGAGGTGCCGGTTTAGATGTATATGCCAACGAACCACATATCCCGGAGGAATTATTAGCCATGGATAATGTGGTACTTACACCCCATACCGGAACAGCTACATTAGAAACCAGGGAAGAAATGAGTCGAACAGTCAGCCAAAATATCCTTGAGTTTTTTAAAGGAGAATTAACAAAAAACATTGTAAATTCATAAAGTCGTGTATTTTTACATATAGAATTCACATTTGAAAGAAGTACCTATGAAGAAAATTCTTGTCTACAGCGAAAAAAACGCTGCCCGATCGCAAATGCTACAAGGCTGGTTAAACTACTATTTAAAAGGAAAAGCAGAGATTCACAGTGCCGGTAACCATATTGAACCTATTAATATGCTGGCACAAAAAGCCATGATGGAATCTGTCATTGATATTAATAAATATAAGTCAGCCAATATTTCTGATTACCTGAACGAAGTGTATGATTACCTGATCATTGTAGATGAAACCTCAGCTGATTCTCTCATTTTAAAAAATGAGCCGGAAAAAATCATTTGTCACCCTTTTAAAGATCCAGCTTTAGCAGAAGGGTCAGATCAGGAGAAACTGTTAGCCTACAGAGAAGTATGCAACGAGATTGAAGATTATGCCATGGAATTTGCCATGAAAAACTTTAACATCCTGCAATAATTTATACTTTAGGCACCTGAATAAATAATAGAAAAGTAAAACAATGATTAAACAACAAACATTACGATTACCTGAATTTCGACGCGGTTTTCATTTGATAACCTCTTTTATCGAATCAAATCTTGACTTACCCGAAACAGGCATTCTAAATTTGTTTATACAACATACCTCAGCCGGATTAACTATCAACGAAAATGCGGATCCATCTGTCAGAGTTGATTTTGAAACCATCATGAATAGTATGATACCGGAGAACAGGCCGGAGTATACGCATACGCTGGAAGGAAGCGACGACATGCCTTCTCACGTAAAATCGAGTATTGTGGGCTGTTCGCTAAATATTCCCATTACCAATGGCGAGTTAAACCTGGGAATCTGGCAGGGCATTTACTTTTGTGAGTTCAGAAATTTTGGCGGACACAGAAACCTGGTAGCCACGATTTATTCGTAGTTTGTCTTTTGCGCTAGATTTCGTGCAGATACTAAATAAAATACGACTGAACATAAGGAAATAAGCTGGCCGTATCCGGTAAAACCAAATCAGCTCCTTCTTTAGCCAACACCTCATCTTCTAATACGCCCGTATTTACAGCTATAGTTGTAATTCCGGCAGCTTTAGCCGAGCGAACCCCCAGCGGTGCATTTTCCACCACCATACATTGTTCGGCTTTAAAACCACAACCTTCCACAGATTT
The DNA here is from genome assembly GCA_963677245.1 of uncultured Saccharicrinis sp. Classification (GTDB taxonomy): domain Bacteria; phylum Bacteroidota; class Bacteroidia; order Bacteroidales; family Marinilabiliaceae; genus Saccharicrinis. The sequence continues at coordinate 4,738,271 of OY781921.1, read as the reverse complement.
CAAATAAGGTTCCGGATCAGGCTTTCCTTTTTTTACATCCTTAGCACTGATAATTTGATTCGATGGAAATCCAAAATCATCGTGCAAACGATCCAGTAAAGTAGGTTGTTTCGAACCTGTAACAACCCAGGTCTCTATTCCCTTATCTTTTAGCATCTGAATCAGATTCTCCATTTGAGGCATTTTTTCTGCAATGGGTGCCTGGCTCATTAAGCGCACTTTTTCGTTATACACGCGCTCTTTATCCTCTTGTGTAGCTTCTTTGTTCAAATATTGTTGAAACACATAAGCAATGGTTTCGTGTCCGGGTCTTCCCTCGTGCATATAAGCTTCGTAAGCCGGAAAATCTATCCCTTCCGCCTTAAAACTTCCCGACCAGGTAACTTCATGATTCTTCATAGAATCGTACAATACCCCATCCATATCAAATATCACGCACTTTAAATCTTCCGGTATAACTGTTTTACTCATCATTTTTGGTTTTTTCCAATAATTGACACAAAGTCTTTGTTAACCCGCAATATGTATTAGAAAGTCTATTACACATATAAATTAATTCAAAATAAGACACTTTCGTTGCTTCACTTCAACTCAACAGAACGGTGCTATGCCTCGTTTCAGTAAAGCCTTATTTTATTGTAATTTCAATGTTCATTACGAAGTTCTAATACAAAATCCGGGTTTACCAGGCTCACAAAGGAAAAGAAAAAAATGCAGAATCAACAATTCTATGGCATTATGCTTAGGTTAAGCCCAAACATCTTGGGCAGATAAGCCCAAACACCTTGGGCAGGTAAGCCCAAACACCTTGGGTAGGAAGCCCAAACATCTTGGGCAGGAAGCCCAGACGCTTTGGGAGGGTAAGGTCATACAATCAGGGGTTATAATCCCTAACAATAAAGGGTAGCAACCCCTAATAACAAGAGGTGGTAATCCCTAACAATAAGGGGTAGTAACCCTTAACGATAATAGATAGTAAGCCCTGATTCCAGAAGGTTTAAACAGGATTCAAAAAATAGCACTTACATTCTATACACCAAATACTTATCAACACACCCTAGCTTTTTTATCATAAAACCAAACAAATCACTCAATAATTATTATGTATATTCGTTTACATATACCAAACGGTATAATTAATTGAATATCTTGCTAACATATAAGCAAACAAAACTGAATAAGAAAAATGGTTAAGCAAATAAGTTTAATAGCGTTTATGATATTCCTAATTACATGCCATATCAAGGCTCAAGTTTCGATAAAAGGACAGATTAAAAGTTCGCAAACAGGTAAAGGAATTGAATATGCCACTATACATAAAGAAGGTACAAACATAGGTGCCATATGCGACTCGCTTGGACACTTTGAATTGAATAACTTAAGTTCAATTCCAGATTCTTTAATGATTTCTTGTGTTGGTTATCAAAGCAAAAAGATTTATAAAGAAACAATAAGTACTCCTGAAAGCATTGTTGTTCAATTGAATGAAAAAGAAGTGCAACTTGACGAATTAGAAATTGTTAGTGATAAGTTGACTAAAAAATCAATGATCATTGGGAAACGTGGTAGGAAGAAATCTCATTATATTCCACTTTATTTTGCTTCACAAATCATGCGTTTTTTTAATGGTTATCATTATTCCAGCTATATAGAAGAATTCAGTTTTTATGTAGGTTCTTCTGTGCAAGGAAATAAATCGGCTCGCATTAGAATTTATAATGTAGACTCTCTAACGCAACTGCCTGATCACAATTTACTTAGTAGTAACCTGATAATAAAGAATATTAAATATGGTTGGAATACAGTAGACCTTACCCAATATAGAATTTCAATACCTAAGCAGGGCTTTTTTATAGGTCTGGAATCTGTTATAATTGATAAAGACAGTTGGGCAAAAGATGCTCAAGGCAGGTGGGTTACCACATATAATGATATCCAACTGGGCAGTGTAAATGAAAATTCTATAACAGCTGCTAAATTTTCTCAACTTGGCGGTTTTGAGAAGTACGGAGAAAAAACTGTTTTTCCAGATAATAATAAATGGCTTATATCTCAGGATCGTGGCTATAGTTTACCATATCGGGTAAAGGTGGGTTATTATGAATAAACCCCAACCACAAATGTAATGTGGGGAGACTTGGTAATTTTCAGCTTTAAAGTATTACAATACAATTCGAAAACTAACAATCCTTTAATCAATTTTAATCTATCGTATTATGAAGTTTTTATTAATAACATTTTTCGTCTTTGTCCATATAATTTCAGGCTATTCTCAAGGATCTGTATATGTAGAGATGAAATTTAAGAATTTTGAAGAATTTCAGGATCTTAACTATTATCGGGTGAATTGTAATATTTTAAAGCCTGTTTCACACTTTAGTTTTGGCTACAATAATGAAATATACAACAATAAGGGTGAGTTTTCTTTTACAGGAAAAATTGACTACCCTACTTTAATACAAATAAGCTGGTATAAACAAGCGATATATCTTCCTGTGTTTCCTAATGATACAATTAAACTGACTATAGATGTTTCAACTGAAGAAAAAAAATTGGAGGACATTTTAAAATTCCATTCAAAATCTACATTTAAGACAGATTCTCTAATATTTGAACTTAACAAAATCAATCAAGAATGTAAGAATGAAGATGCTGGTATCAATTTTATAAAAGACCAGATTAATAATGCGTCAACGATTGAGCAGTCGTTTTTTGCGACTCAATATTTGTCATATTTAAATCAAAATAAGGTTTCGATAAAAGATCAGAAATTAAGGTTTCTAGCCTTTTGGCAGATTATGAGTACATATCCTAAGGCATTAAATTATAACGCAAACTTAAAATCTACTTTAGAAAATGAGTTCAATGACTTTAAAGGCATGTCTGGTTTACATCATGATTCAATTATAATTCATGATGATAAATTTAAAAACTTTACAGAGTTAATCGAGCGTATAAAAAAAGACAATGCAGGCTATACTGTATTCCTAGATTTGTGGGGCACGTGGTGTCCTGGCTGTTTATTAGATATTAAGCACAAAAAAGAATTAGGATTAGATGAAATTTTCAAAAAATACAATGTTAACACAGTTTATTTATGTAGGACTTCGCCACAAAAGGAATTTGATTACTACGTTAACAAATTAGATATGAAAGGCAATCATTATTTTCTTACTAAAGAACTAGCTAAAGATGCAGAACTGAACTATAATGCTATTGGATATCCTTATTATATGTTGATTGATAAAAACGGAAATCTAATTCATGAAAATGTACCCAGACCGATTCTTTATCAGGATGAAAAAAGAAGCCTGAACACTGAATTAATTGAATTAATAAAAGAGATGGATAAATAACGTACTTCATATATTAGAGCCAGATATTTAGAAATTATATAAAACTGCAATAGGTTAGTAACTTTAATATGTAACTACCCAAGCTTCCCAACAATTAATTCCCAAACATCATTTCTACCTTACCTTTTTATTTAACTTTGTGCAAGCAAAAAAATGTACGATGCCTCTTATTTCTATCAATGCCGAAATAAAACAGTTATTGCCTCATATTAAGTTGGGGTGTCTCGAAGCGCAAATCCAAATTGAGGATAGCAGCGCCGAATTAAACCAGTGGATTAATCAGGAATTAAGTCGTATTGAGGTGGCTTTAACTCCGGAAACCATCCGACAAACCGAAACAGTAAAGGCTACTAAAGATGCTTATCGGGCCTTAGGCAAAGATCCTAATCGTTATCGCCCGGCTGCCGAAGCCTTGATGCGCAGAATTGCGAATGGTAAAGGTTTATACCAAATTTCCAATGCGGTGGATATCCTGAATTTTATTTCTATTAAGACTGGTTTCTCTATTTGTGGGTATGATGCCCAATTAATTGAAGGTGATATTATTTTAGGCATTGGAGAAGAAAACGAACCTTATGAAGGCATTGGCAGAGGCCAGTTAAATATTGAACGTCTTCCGGTTTTTAGGGATAACAAAGGTGCTTTTGGCACACCCACCAGCGATTCAACCCGAACAATGATTAGCTCCCAAACCAACAACATTCTGTTTATTTTTATCGGCTTAGATGAGCATGCTCCTTTAAAAATAGCCCTGGAAGAAACCGCCCAACTATTGAGTCAATATGCTTGTGCAGAAAATATAAAAACCTACTATATATAATATTAATGATAAAAGTTTGTGCGTTAGCTTCGGGCAGTAATGGCAACTGCTATTACATTGAAAACGGAGAAGAAGCCATCATAATTGATGCAGGAATAAGCCGACGTAAAATAATGGAACGAATGAAAGCCAGGGGTTTAAATCCATCTAAAATAAAGGCTGGATTTATTACTCACGAGCACCAGGATCATTATCGGGGAGCCAAAGTGCTTAGCAAAAAACTAGGTATTCCCTTTTATTTGTCGAATGAGACTTTGCAAAAGAGCCATTACACCATGCGCCCTGAAAGCATCCGAACTTTTACGCCTGGTGATACCATTGAAATCGGTTCCTTTTCCGTTCACAGCTTTTTAAAGCAGCACGATGCAGCAGAGCCATGCAGTTTTCGGGTTTCAGTAAACAAGCATAACATTGGCGTTTTTACCGACATAGGTGCAGCCTGCGATAATGTAACCGCTCATTTATCCCAATGTAATTTCCTTTTCCTGGAATCCAATTACGACGATGCCATGCTCGAAGCGGGTAAATACCCTGCCTATTTAAAAAAGAGAGTAGCTGGTGATAAGGGGCACTTATCTAATTTACAAGCGGTAGACTTAGTCGAAAAGCATGCCTCAAATCAATTAAAAACTATATTTTTGTCTCATATTTCAGAGGATAATAACCGGATAGATATTGCAATGGAGGCTTTTAAACATCTGAGCACCCAATATTATATCCATGCTACTTCGAGGTATGATGCCACAGAAGTAATTGAACTGACAGAATAAAACATACAAAATAAATACAATGAGAATATTAAAAGAAAACACCGTTGGATTAGTGGTTGATATTCAGGAGAGATTATTTCCACACATTCACGGTCATGAACAATTAAAAAAGAACATTGAAATATTAGTGGAAGGTTTAAAAGTATTGGGTGTTCCTATGCTGGTTACCGAGCAATACAAAAAAGGACTTGGTGAAACCATTGATGGCATCAGAGAAAAGATTGAGGAATATCCTGCCTTCGAAAAAACTGCTTTTAGCTGTTGGGATGATGAAGACTTCCGTCACAAGTTTGAAGAAGAAGAGTATAAAACAGCCATCCTTTTCGGCATCGAATCGCATATCTGTCTAATGCAAACAGCCATCGATTTAAAAACAGAAGGATTCCAACCAGTTATCATTGAAGATTGCGTGAGTTCCAGAAATCCAGAAAACAAAAGAATTGCCATTAATAGAATGCTACAGGAAGGCATTATTGTTACCAGTTACGAATCAATTTTATTTGAGCTTTGCCGTTTTGCCGGAAGTGCTGAATTTAAAGCTATTTCTAAACTGGTAAAATAAGCCAATTGCTAATGACTAACATCTAATATCCTACATTATATGCGTCGCGTTTTTGGAATAGGAGAAATTGTATATGATATCATTTTTAAAGATGGTCAACCTGCATCAGCCAAAGCAGGCGGATCGGTTTTAAATGCATTGATTTCTTTGGCCAGAATGGGGCATGAATGTTATATGATTAGTGAGTTAGGAGATGATTTAGCTGGTAAAACAATTCTTAGCTTTTTAAAAGAGAATAAACTAAATACGCAGTATATTCAGCAATATACAAAAGGCCAGAGCGCCATAGCTTTGGCCTTTTTAAACGAACAAAACGATGCTGAATATAACTTTTACAAAAACTACCCGGAAGACAGATTAAACCAAGCTCTTCCTGATTTCCAAGAAGGAGATATATTCCTGTTTGGTTCTACCTACACTATTGCTCCTGAAATTAGATCGCAAGTACTCAAATTTGCCGAACATGCTGCCCAAAGTGGTTGTATTGTTTTATATGATCCCAACTTCAGAAAGGTACATGATCAAAACAAAGACATGTATTTGAGCTATATGCAGGAGAATTTTAATCTGGCAGATATTGTCCGTGGAAGTAACGAGGATTTTGAGAATATTCATAAAGCCTCCAATTCCGAAAATGCCTATCTGAACATCCAGGATCAATGCCAAAATTTGGTTTATACAGCCAATGCGCATGGAGTTTTTGTTCAAACACCTCTCGTAAAAAAACATTATGCTGTACCACAAATTAAAACTGTGAGTACCATTGGCGCAGGCGATAATTTTAACGCCGGAATTATTCATGGTTTACTGCAGCAAAACCATATAAAAAAGGACTTGGAAACACTTAATGAATCGCAATGGGACTACCTGATCGATTGCGGTATTCAATTCTCTTCGGCGGTATGCCAATCCTACGATAATTATGTTGATACTGGTTTTTCTTTGTAATAGTTTAAGCTAAATCCTGATTCAACAATTGGCTCTTAAGCTGAAATAACTCATCTAACTTCCCTGCCTTTTTCATTTTACGTAAGATACGTTTACCATTTTCAACTCTTAGCGAAGGATATTCCCAGAAACATTTTAATTGGTTCAGTATCTGATGCTGACTTAGACCCATATTCTGCAAATTACTAAAAAAATTATCATGCAAATGATTCATAGTTTGATACCAATCCAATTCAGGTTTCAGCAAGCAAGGATTCATTAACAATCCTCTTCCGATCATAAAAGTATGTAAACCGGGAAACCTGTTTTTTAAACTTTGAATATCATCTAAACTCAGAATATCTCCATTGGCTACCATCGGATAATTATCTGTTAATTCCTCATAAATATTCCAATCCGGACTACCTTTATATTTCTGAACTCCAAGGCGAGGATGCATAATTATTTCTTTCAATGGATAAGTTTTTAGGAGCTTAATAATTGATTCCATCTCCAGAGTACTTTGCAAACCCAATCTTAACTTAACAGAGAGTTTTATACTTGAATTCTGCATAAAATAATCATCCAGCATTTTCTTAACCATATCCGGAAATGGTAATATACCGGAACCTAACTTTTTATTGACTACCATTGGAAACGGACAACCCATATTCAGATTGATTTCCTCAAAACCTCTATCGGCACATTGTTGCGCAAACTGAATGAGTTCATTGCCAGAATTACATAACACCTGAGGAATGATACATATATCATCATAATGGCGAAGCTCATTGTCTAAATCGAAAAAACCATTCTTTTCGGCTCGATAGAAAGGCGTAAAATACTTATTGATTCCTCCAACAACCTGATTAAATGCTAAAAAATATGGTATCGTAGTGTAGCTCTGCAACGGAGCAAAATAAACTGAAGTGTCCAAAACAAAAAAAGCAGATCCGCCAAACTGCTTTTAAAAATTTAAGTCTATTTCCCAATGACGGATTTTATGAACACAAATGTACAAAATATTACGATACAACATTATATGATGCGGTATTTTAGTATTTTTGCATCAAAACATATTACATTGAATAAAACAACAGACGCCCTTGGAGCAGCTTGCCGCGATTTTTTAAATGGCAATAAAAAGGCTCAAATTATAGTAAAATCAAATATTGTTGAAGACGACGTATTGCCGGTGGAATATCTGTTTAGGTCGTTTAACGAAATGCCCGACCTTGAAAAGAAAGCCCTAACCATATGCAAAGGTAAAATTTTGGATGTGGGAGCCGGAGTTGGCAGTCATGCTTTGTACTTACAGCAATCCAATAAGGAAGTTGTTGCAAATGAAATAAGCAACGAAGCTTGTAGTATTATGCATCAGCGAGGAGTAAAAAACATTATTAACGAAGACTTCTATAATTTACCCGAAGAAAATAAGTACGATACCATTTTAATGTTGATGAATGGTATTGGTTTAGCTGAAGAAACAGCTAATCTGAATCGTTTTTTCAATAAGGTAAAATCACTATTATCACCAGGAGGTTCATTAATTGTAGACAGCTCCGACATAAGGTATTTATTTGAAGAGGATGACGGCAGTATTTTAATAAATCTTAACGAAACCTACTACGGTGAAATCTCGTACAAAATGGATTACGGGGACATAAAAGGCAAATCATTTAAATGGTTGTTTATTGATGATGAATTACTCGGTTTTTACGCCGAAAAAAACGGTTTAAAAATGGAGAAGGTAGCAGAGGGGGATCATTATGATTATTTAGCCAAACTTACTGTTGTGTAATTCTCCTTCTATCAAATTATGTCAGACATTTACAAATAACTTAGTGCATATACTAAAATTATAGGTATTTTTATCTGGCACACACAATTTTGAATTAATCAACTTATAATAAACTTTAAATGACCGTATTGCTTTATACTTAAATACGGCATAAAAATTTTAAAAAATGAAATCTTTATTTTCATTATTAGCGACATTGCTTATAAGCTCTATTTCTTTTGCACAAGTAACAGATCCTACTTTTTCTCCATTAGATGATGCTACTGGTGTTTCCCTTTCTCCTGTTTTGACAGCTACATTTGATGGTTATTCAGCTGTTACTCTGACTGATTTTCAAAATATAGCTATCAGGAATATTACAACATCAAGTTTCGATATTATTTTAACTACCAATACCGCTCAAGTATACACTAGTGGAAATGTTTTAACCATTGATTTATCTGGAGAAACATTAAATGAAGGGCATGAATACGCTGTCTATGTTCCCAACCTCGATGTTATTGATGTAGATGGAACTTCCTACAACGAACTACAAAACTATACCAAATGGAGCTTTACAGCAGTTGAACCACTTTCTGATCCTACATTTTCGCCATTAGATAATGCGACTGATGTTTCAATTTCGCCAACATTAACAGCTACGTTTGATGGTTATTCTTCAGTTTCTTTAACTGAATTCGAGAGCATTGTAATAAGAAATGTTACAACGTCTACAAATGAATATATTTTAAGCACAAGTGGTTCTCAAGTATCAACTGCCGACAATGTACTTACCATAGACCTTACTGGAGAAACCTTATCGGGAGGAGATGAATATGCCGTTTATGTTCCAAATAATGATGTAATTAATGTGGATGGGCAATATTATAATGAATTACAAAATTACACCAAATGGAGTTTTACTACCTCGGCTGGTGTCTCCGACCCAACATTTTCACCACTGGATGACGCTACCGAAGTTTCTGTATCTCCTATTCTAACCGCTACGTTTGATGGCTACTCAAATGTCACATTAACTGATTTTGAAAGTGTTGTTATTTACAATGTAACAACCGCATCCAATGATATAATATTAAGCACCAGTGGGTCGGAAGTTTCTGCTTCAGGTAATGTTCTAACCATTGACCTGTCTGGACAAACTTTACTGGGAAGTAATGAGTATGCTATTTACATCCCAAATAATGACGTAATCGATGTAGATGGGCAATATTATAATGAATTGCAAAACTATACTAAATGGAGTTTTACAACTGCAGCAACCGATCCAACTTTTTCTCCTTTAGATGATGCTACGGGTGTTTCACAGTCTCCAGTACTTACAGCTACTTTTGATGGATATTCTTCTGTTTCTGTGGCTGCTTTTAATGCTGTCGTAATCTATAATGTAACTACAGCTTCAAATGAGATAATACTTAGTACAAGTGGCTCTGAAATTTCAACTTCCGGCAATGTCCTTACGATTGACCTTTCGGGAGAAACCTTGATTGGAGGAAATGAATATGCTGTTTATATTCCGAATAATGATGTGATTAGCTATGATGGAAATTACTATAATGAATTACAAAATTACACTAAATGGAGTTTTACAGTTGTTGAACCTCTTACTGATCCAACATTTTCTCCGTTAGATGATGCAACAGGTGTTTTACCTTCCCCTATATTAACGGCTACTTTTGATGGCTATTCTTCAGTCTCTGTTGCTGCCTTTAAGTCTATTGTGGTATATAATGTAACAACTGCATCTAATGAAATCATTCTTAGCACCAGTGGTTCTGAAGTATCCACTTCTGGCAACGTACTTACCATTGACCTTTCAGGAGAAACACTTCTCGGTAATAATGAATATGCTATTTATATACCAAGTAGCGATGTAGTAAATGTTGATGGGCAATACTATAATGAATTACAAAATTATACCAAGTGGAGCTTTACAACTACGAGTGTTTTGACTGACCCCACTTTTTCTCCGTTAGATGATGCAACAGGTGTTGATCTATCACCTACTTTAACTGCTACATTTGATGCCTACTCTGCTGTTTCTTTAACTGCTTTCAAATCTATTGTTGTTAGAAACATCACAACCTCAAGTAATGAAATAATACTCAGCACAAGTGGATCTGAGATTTCTACTTCGGGTAATGTACTAACAATAGATCTTTCTGGTGAAACGTTGATAGAAGGAAATGAATATGCAATTTATGTTCCCAACGCAGATGTGATTAATGTTGACGGACAATACTATAATGAATTACAGAACTATACTAAATGGAGTTTTACAACCGTCACACCACTACCGGATCCAACATTTGCTCCGCTAGATAATGCAACAGACGTTGGTACTTCGCCTACTTTAACTGCTACTTTCGAAGGTTATTCCACTGTGACTTTAAGCGACTTAGAAAATGTGGTAATAAGAAATGTAACCACTTCCGCAAATGAAATCATTTTAACTACAAATACAGCACAAGTATCCACTAGTGGAAATGTTATGACAATTGATCTTTCTGGTGAAACATTAATTGAAGGTAATGAATACGCAGTATACATACCTGGCAATGATGTTATTCAAGTGGATGGTCAGTATTATAATGGATTACAGAATTATACTACATGGAGTTTTACAACTATTGATCCTGTATCTGATCCTACATTTTCACCTTTAGATGATGCCGTTGATGTTTCTTCATCTCCTTTTTTAACAGCAACATTTGATGCTTACACTGCTGTTTCTTTGGCTGATTTAGAAAACATTGTAATCTATAACATAACCACTTCATCCAATGAATTAATTTTAAACACAAATTCTGCAGAAGTTTACACAAGCGGAAATGTTTTATCCATTGACTTATCCGGAGAAACTTTGCTGGCAGAAAATGAATATGCCGTTTATGTTCCTAATAGCAATATTATCCAGGTAGATGGTCAATATTACAACAGTTTGCAGAATTATACGCAATGGAGTTTTACAATAGCTGATGTTTCTGCCCCAATAACATCATTTGATTCACCAACTGATGGACAAACTGATGTTTCTGTTGGCGCTCCGTTGGAAGTAAGCTTCGACGAAGCAGTCAGAAATCTGGATGGATCACAAATTTCGGAATTGGATTTACAAACCATTGTTTCATTTAGTCCTGCAGTAACTTTTACAGCAACCATTAATGCAGGTGCAGATGCCATAACCATCACACCAAGTGATATGCTATCTCCTGAAACAACTTATACACTAACAATTAATCAAGTTGAAGATATTCTTGGAAATGAACAATCCAGCGCCTCTTCTATTGATTTTACTACGGCTGCTTTTAATACATGGACTGGTGACGCTGGAGATAACGATTTCTCTAATGCGGCTAACTGGGAAGCCGGTTATGTTCCGGGGGCTAGTGCTATTATCCCTGCCGGAACACCTGAGGTAATTATTGGCTCCAATACTTCCTTACCAAATATGGTAATCGAACCTTTAGGAAGTGTTACAATTAATTCCAGTGTTTTGCTTACGATAACCGAAGGTTTAACTCTTAAGAGTGATGCAACAGGAAATGGTTCCCTTATAGTTGATGGTTCGTTAACGGTAAATAATTCTAACATCAAAATAGAACAGAACATCTCAAATCCGAGCATATACAATTTCATAAGTTCTCCTGTTCAAAGTGCTACCTTAACAAGCATTGGTTCTGACGGAAACATTTATAGCTGGAATAATATTACAGGAAGTTGGGATGCATATGGTTCGGATACCGATTTTACTCCGTTAGAAGGTTACATTTTATCAAGCACCAACGACTTATTATTTTCCGGAGCGATTAACAATAATAGCAGTTACAGTATTACAGCAAACGGAACGCCTAAAAATTCCGGATTTACATTGGCAGGTAATCCATTCCCAGCTGCAATAGACTGGGACTTAATCGATGCTAGCGACAGAGTTGGTATAGATAACGAATTCTGGATTTGGTTAACCACCAGTCAATATGGAACTTATAATGGAACCACTGGAGTTGGAACTAACCTTGAAGGTGATGAATCCCTTATTCCAAGCAACCATGGTTTCTGGATTCAGGCAACCTGGGAATCTGGTCAAACTGTATCAGGTAACCTTACGGTTAGGAAATCGCACTTAGCGCATAATCATACTTCTTACCTAAAGTCTGCGAGCACTGAAGAGGTGATACCGCATATTAGACTAGCTGGAATACACAATGGTACGAAGGATGAAAAAGTAATTGCTTTTAGCCCTGAGGCAGCTGAATCTTACGAAGCTTATGATTCGAAAAAGAAATTTGGTAACAACAGTGATTTGATAGAATTATATTCTATTGTTGATGGCTATAATTTAACCATTAACACTTATCCGGATTTAGTCTCAAATATGATTATTCCACTGTGCTACAAAACATCAAAAGCCGGTACTTTTCAAATTGCGCTAGAAGATATTCAAGGTATTGATGAAAACGTTCAAGTTTTATTAACGGATAATGATGATATTATTACAGTTGATCTTACTGTCGATGGATTTTATGAATTTACATCAGAGAAAACTAATTCGACAACCCGATTTGATATTGAACTTATTAATGGATTTACGACAAATACCGATGAAAAACCGACAACTAAGCCTGCTGAAATTTATGCCATTAAGAAGAATGTATTTATTAAAACATTCGGTTCTGAGGATGCCAATTTTAGCATTCTGAATACTGAAGGAAAGCTGATCAAACAAGGAAAACTGAATTCCGGAACACTTAATGAAATACAAATTCAACAAACAGGAGTGTATATAATTAAAGTAATTCAGGACAATCAACTTAGCACAAAAAAAGTAGTAATTAATTAGTCATTTAAAATTCTTTAAATTATTTTTGGCTAGATGAATCAAGTTTGTAAAAGAACATATCATAAACCAAGCATAACTGAAGAAATCATTGATAGTGAAATATCTTTGGTTATGATGACATATACAGACCCGGATACTCCTCCACCTCCAGTTCCTGGAGCAGCAGCTGCATCCGAAAAAAGCGCTACAAAACAAAATAGTTTTAACGAAAATCCTTTTGGAGAATAATATATAAGACCGTCAGTAAATTGGCGGTCTTTTTTTTATCTTTGCAGCCTGAAAAAATTCTGTAAAACGAAATCAAGGTGGGAAGATCCAGAAAAAGAAAACCTCTGTTTGAGCAAGTCGAAATTATTGACGTTGCTGCGGAAGGAAAAGCATTAGCAAAAATAGATGAAAAAGTACTATTTGTGCAAAATGCTGTGCCGGGAGATATTGTTGATGTGCAAGTCAACAAAAAAAGAAAGAACTTTTACGAAGGGTATGTTACACAATACCATAAACTATCTGATATAAGAGTTGAACCTTTTTGTAGTCATTTTGGTAAATGTGGAGGATGTAAATGGCAGGCTCTTCCCTACTCCGAGCAGTTAAATTTTAAGCAAAGAGAAATTGAGAACAACCTGAAAAGATTAGGCAAAATTGCTTTACCTGAAATATCAACCATTCTTGGTTCTGCAAAAGATAAGTTTTACAGAAATAAACTGGAATATACTTTCTCTAATAACCGATGGGTTGAAGAGCATGAAATGGATATTGAACCCGGTTCAAAGGAAAGATATGGTTTAGGTTTTCATATTCCTCGCATGTTTGATAAGGTAATTGATATTGAACAATGCTATTTACAAGAGGAACCTTCAAATAGTATCAGATTAGCCATTAAAAAATACGCATTAGAAAATGGTTTAACTTTCTTTGATATTCGAAATCATGAAGGATTTTTAAGAACCCTTATCATCAGAACTACTTCAACAGGTGAAGTGATGGTGATAGTTTCTTTTTATCATGAAGATGTTGAAAAAAGAGAAGGATTATTAAATCACCTAAAGGCTAAATTTCCTGAAATTACAGCACTATTGTATGTAATTAACGAAAAAGCCAACGACACAATTGCTGATCAGGATATTATTTGTTTTCATGGCAAAGAGTTTATTGTAGAAGAGATGGAAGGGCTTCAGTTCAGAATTGGTCCTAAGTCATTTTATCAAACAAACTCTGAGCAAGCTTACGAACTATATAAAGTAACCCGCGACTTCGCCGGATTAACTGGTAACGAAGTGGTTTACGATTTATATACAGGAACGGGAACCATTGCCAATTTTGTAGCCTCAAAAGCTAAAAAAGTAGTAGGTGTGGAATATGTTCCCGAGGCAATTGAGGATGCGAAAATTAATTCAGCCAATAACCAGATTGAAAACACTTCGTTTTATGCTGGTGATATGAAGGATGTGCTGAATCCAATATTTATTGAAGAAAACGGTGCCCCGGATGTCATCATTGTTGATCCTCCGAGAGCCGGAATGCACGAAGATGTAGTAAAAACAATTATGACCACAGACGTTCCAAAAATTGTTTATGTGAGTTGTAATTCTGCGACCCAGGCACGTGACCTTAGTTTAATGGATGAAAAATACAAAGTAACCAAAGTTCAACCGGTAGATATGTTTCCACATACTCATCATGTTGAAAATGTAGTACTTTTAGAACACAGATAAAAAGATATGATGCAAAGTTTCGATCAGTTAGGTGTTAAAAAGCACTTTGTAAAAGCCATCAACGAGATGAATATTGTTACCCCTACCAACATTCAGGCTGAGGTAATTCCTTTATTGTTGCAAAATAATACCGACTTAATAGGCCAGGCACAAACTGGTACAGGTAAAACAGCAGCTTACGGACTTCCTTTATTACATCGCATTCAACCTAAGAAAAAAGATGTACAAGGATTAATCCTATGTCCTACCCGCGAATTAGGCCAACAAATAGCCAAGCAGTTATTTAAATTCACAAAATACTGTGATCAAAAAATATTTACAGAAGCTGTATTTGGAGGTGCACAAATTGACCCTCAAATTAATGCTCTAAGAAGAACAACTCACATTATTGTGGCAACACCAGGACGATTAATTGATTTAGTTAAACGAAAGGCTGTTGATTTAAGAAAAGTAGAAACCGTTATTTTGGACGAAGCAGATGAAATGTTGAGCATGGGTTTCAAAAAAGAATTGGACGTAATTCTAAAAATGCTTCCTTCGGTTCAAAACAAATGGCTTTTTTCAGCAACCATGCCGGATGGTATCCGAAAAATTGTAAAAAATCATCTAGATAAAAAAGCGGTTAAAATAGAAATCAACAAAAAGCAGCAAGTTAACCGTAATATCAATCATCAGTTTTTAGTATGTGAAGAAAGTGAAAAACTACACATTCTCATTCAAATGCTAAACTCAGATCCCAAAGCCCGTGGTGTTATTTTCTGTAAAACTAAAGCCGCAGCTCAAACTTTAGCCAAACAACTTATTGCCAAAAACTTTGCGACTGATGCCATTCAGGGAGATTTAAAGCAAGTAGAACGAGATAAGGTAATGCGCGCTTTTAAAAACGAAAGCCTTAGAGTTTTAATTGCAACTGATTTGGCAGCAAGAGGAATTGATATTGCAGACCTATCTTTTGTAGTACATTATCAATTGCCAGATAAAGATGAATATTACACTCACAGAAGTGGAAGAACAGCTCGTGCAGGTAACAGAGGAACCTCTCTTGCTTTGGTTACTCCAAAAGAGATTAAACAAATCAGATGGTTTGAAAAAACCTTAGGTATCAGTTTTAAACAAATCCGAAGAAAGTAAGGATGAAGGTACAAACTGCTCAAAACCTTTATCATGGTGCTGAAGGATATAATTGTGCACAAGCTATATTAAAGACATTTCAGGATGATTTTGATATTGCGGATCACAAAATTATGGAAGCTAAAAAATATGGAGGAGGAAGAGCTGATGAAGGAGTTTGCGGTGCTTTGTTTGCAGGTTCTTTGTTGCTTGAAAATGCTGATTTAATCCAAAAAATAAACCAAGGCTTTACCGCCATTAGTGGAAGTCCATATTGCAGAGAGATTAAAAAGTTAAAATCCATTAGCTGCAAAGAGTGTGTTAAAGTGGCTGCGCAACAAATTGATCAACTCATTAAAAAATAAAATCCGATTAAAATGCTTTCCACAGTCTGGATTCATTTTAATCGGATAAACTTAGCTTATTAAAACCGCTCATATTTTCTGTTCTTTTTCCTTATTCATTGTATTATTCATATCAGCAGTTGGCATTTTTCGATTGTAAGTAGTTCCTACAGTAACCGATTTCATCTCTCCGTTGTATTCCTGGTATCCCCAGCAGTTTGGACAATCTTTCATAATTCTTAGTTTTAATAATTAAACTTCATTTTTTAATCATCAATCATTCATTTATGATGACAATACAAAGATTGTGAAACTCAACTTATCAATCAAATATATAATCCCTATACACTTATAGATATTATAAATATTCAAATATTGAATTTAAGTAAAATTACTGATTCTAACCAAGTTACTACTTTGGTTAGAATCAGCTTTTCAGATCTAAATTATCTGCCTGTGCATCTTAATTCCCTAGTATATGATTGTTTGAATAGAATGCGCGTTTATGTTATAACTCACCCTCGAATCATCTACAATCAAATTATAATCCATGTCCTCATCTGAATCATTCATCACAACAGTTAACATTTCACCATTTACATTTAAGAAAGAAGTAGCCATCAACTTACTAAAACTGCAAGTAGTACTTACCCTTTGTGCATGCGGTCGAATAAACTTGGAAAAATGACCTATATAAAAATAAGATGGTGTAAAAATTAATTCATCTGTTCTGGTATCCGCATGAATAGGAGCAAAGCAATAATTACCTACATGATTGGGACCTCCGGTATGATCCAACAAAATATTCCAGTCTGTCCATCCTACAGTTCCGTAGTTAAAATCATTAATCATTGATTTTCCATAACGTTCTGCGTTCGACCATCTTTGGTAAGCTTCCGGATCAAACTTTTCATTACATCCCTCGGTAAACAACAAGTTTTTATCCGGAAATGATTCTTTTACATTTTTAAGATTATCCCATTTAGATTCTCCACCTCTCCAGGTTTCGTACCAATGAAAACCAATTCCCCATGCATATTTTGCAGCTTCCGGATCATTAAAAATAGTATTCGCTCTATGCGAAATTAAATCGCGATTATGATCCCAAACCACAATATTTTTATCTCCTAATCCCTCTTTTTGTAAAACAGGTCCTAAATAATTCTTTAAAAAATCACGTTCCTCCTCAGCAGTATAAATACAGGATTCCCAGGTTTGCACTGCCATAGGTTCATTTTGAATGGTCAATCCCCAAATAGAAAGACCTTCTTTTTCATAAGCTTTTATAAACTTGGCATAATATCTGGCCCACGACTCATAAAACGCCGGTAATAGCTTACCTCCCTGTAACATATTTTCCCTACCCTTCATAAAAGCAGGAGGACTCCATGGGCTTACATAAAACTGCAGTGAATCATCAGCCTGAGCTATGGCTTTTTTAATAAGCGGCAAACGTAATTGCTTATCCCTATCAATAGAAAAAGAAACTAAAGCAGTATCTCCTTCATCTACATACGTATAACTTTCGCTACTAAAATCACAACTATGAATAGTAGTTCGTAAAAGCGTATAATCAATTCCTGAATCTCCATAATATGCATCTAGTAACTGTCTTTGTTTTTCTGGCGACAATTTACTGTAAACTTCGGCTACGGCATCTGTTACAGCTCCTCCTATACCTAATAGTTTCTGAAATCTCTTTTGCGTATTTACAAACACACTCACTTCTGTTTCGGTTGGCTGGCGTGAATAGGAAAACTTTAAATTATCCTTTAAGGCTAACCTATCGTTTGTTTCTTCTGATGTTTCGTATATAACTGCCGTTTTTCCCTCTGTTTTAAAAACATTAAACGGCTCCTCTTTATCTGTATGATTTTGCGTTGAACAAGCCATTAAAGCTAAGCCAAACGCTGCCCAAATTTTTACTTTCATATGCTCAAATTTTCTTTTAATTACCACATGGAACTCGCCAATTTAATTGTTGACTACACTGATCCTGGATTGACATACGAGAAAACTATTTTCATGACTCGCTCCATGTGCTTTTTATATAAATCAGACTAAAAGAATCTATTTTACCCTTCTATTTCCAGCTATAAGTTGCCACAGAATTTGATGCTAGTTTAGAAATGAACATCTCTCCTCCTCTGTCAAGATTGAATTTTTTCTCACTATCGGAGTTATTTAATACAACCACAACAATTTCTCCTGTCGGAGTATAAAATGCCACATTAGGCAAGCCATCCGGTTGGTTTGATTCAATTCGAACAGATCCCGGACGAACTAATTTTGAAGCATGCGCAATTATATAGTAAGCGGGATTTCGTTGAATATCATCTCCATCTATAGTTAAAGCTCCCAGACACTGCGTACAACCCCCATCAGTATGTGGTTCCAGATTTGAATCTGCAGCCAGGTTCCATTCTAATACGGTTTTACACCAGTTGCGAGAAGCTCCAATAATTAAGTTATTAACGTGCCAAACCAGATCGTTTCCAAAACTACCCGGCGCACCTATCCACTGCTCTGTGAAATACAAGTTTTTATCGGGATGTGCATTGTGCACTTTACTTAAATTATCGATTGTACCTCCATATAAATGAAAAGCTGATCCATCGATATACTTTTTAGCTTCAGCATCATTTAAAATTGAAATAGGATAATCCGTATTATCAGCATTGTGATCATAAATAATGATCTTGGTTTCGATACCTGCTGCTTCAAATGCTGGCCCCAATGCACTTTTTACAAAATTTGCCTGCGCTGACGGTGCCATATATAAGCTTGGATTATTTCCTGGATGAAGCGGCTCATTTTGAACTGTAATAGCATCTATAACAATACCTTCCTTAGCCATTTCCTGAATATACATTACAAAATATTTCGCATAAGCTTCATAATATTCTTTCATTAACTCACCACCCTTAGTTTCTCCATTTGTTTTCATCCAGGTTGGAGGTGACCATGGAGAACCTAAAATTTTAATATCCGGATTAATAGCCAAAATTTCTTTCAGTACCGGAATTAAATAAGCTCTGTCCGGTTCGATAGAAAACTTCTCCATATCTGGATCTGTTTGCCCGGCAGGAAGATCATTGTACGAAAAAGGTTCAGGATCTAAATCTGAAGCTCCAACACTTATCCGTAAATAACTGATCCCAATATTTTCCTCATCATAAGCAAACAATTCCTCAAGAATAGCAGCCCTTTTTGCCGAGGACATGTTATACAAATGCATTGCACTTCCTCCGGTTAAGGTAAATCCAAAACCATCCATTTCCTGATAGGTCGTATTTACGTCTACCTGAATTGAAGGGAAACTATTGGTTTCGGTTTTATAATATTTATCCTCTTGCTTGGTAAATTTAGCTGCTCCACCAAAAGTTGAGAGATATCTTGTAACCTCTAACTCATTTTCCTTTGCAGGAGGAGGTGGTGGAGCCGGATCGTTTTCTTTTTTACACTGTGCACCAGTCAAACCAAAAATCAAAAACACTAAAATAGGTGCAAAAATACGTTTCATCTGCATTGAAAAAATGATTTATAAGAATCTGTTCAAAAGCGTTTATCTCAGCATACAAATTGCAAGTGCAAGGATAATTAAATCCACATCCCATCTTTTTATTGTTGGGGTGCACATCCCCTTTTCCTCAAGGAAATAGGGAAGTGCTTAAAGATCTAACAAGCTGTTTATCGGCTTAAAATTCTGACTTTTGATACAGATTCTGTTAGTATATTTTATTGAATAAACTCGTAATTAGCAGTAGCGAAATCTGCTGCAATCTCAATGGTTATAGTATAGCTACCACTTGCCATTATATTCTTAAAATTGCTTGATCCTCCATCGTTAGTCATTGTGCCCGTCAGCGCAGTTGCATCATCATTGGCACCTGCTCCAAACTGAATATCCCAGGGAGAGAAAAATTTACTTTCGAAATCTGCAGTTAAATCAGCAGTAACGGTAAATGTGTATGGATGTACATAGGTCATTTCTGCTTCAATCTTATCATCCCAGCCACCATCGGCATCATCATCCCAATGGAAAAGTTTTAGGTTATAATAATACCAGTTTAAGGTTCCGGCATTCACATCAATTCTGAATCCATATGCCTGATCTTTTGCAACTGAGAATGGCGTTGTAGCCTCCGATGCTGTTGCAGACCCTTCCACCTTATCTCCAGTTCCTTCACCTATCAATTCAGCAATGGAATAACTCATTCCTGATCCATCACTCTCTGTATTAATGATAATCTCATCTGTATTTTGCAGTGCGATATAGGATGTAGTTGCAAAAACACCATCACCCACCATGGTTAATTCATATGCATCGGTACCATTTGCAATCAAATACATTCGTTCTTCGGGAGCCTTTTCCATTTCAATCGTATAATTATCAGCTTGCAGATCTAAAGTAACGGTATAATAACCAGCCTCATCTATCGTAAAGTTTTCGATAGCAATATCATTTGCATTGGCAAAATTTTCGGCCACTACACTATTGTCTGTTTCTACCACTCTTTTTAAAATACCTTCCCAATTATCATTTGCTCTAATAATGTAACTTCCTGCATTTACAAAGCTGATATCAGCCTGCCATACACCCATTCCCTGGTAACTTATTTCTTCATCAGCATCCCAACCTGAAGTAAGCGCATCTCCTATTAGTCCTAATCGGTTTATTTTATAATATTGAATTGTCTTAGCTTCAAAATCAACACTGATTTGATAAACACCTTCTTCTTCTACTGACAGTGCAGAACCATCTCGTTCCAACGCGCCCTCTTCTGACAAACCATAAGCAATACCCTTAGAACTTCTTCCGTTGTAAATTTTAAATGACTCTCCGGCCTTTAGAGACGTAAATACTTCATATTGCTTAAGCTTTTCTCCACTACCATTTTTTAATCGATTAAATTTAATAGCTGTATTCACATTATCTCCCACCTCAGTTGCACTACCTGACATAAATAATTTATCATCGTCATATCGCACAACAGTTAGTTCCTGCTCATCATAAGTTGTTCGAGATAAACATGCTGCTTCAATTTTTATTACAAGTGGAATTTCAACATTAGGATCAAAACCAGCCATGTATAAGGCATCATTTAAATCTACATAAGGTAAACTAACCACTGCAGCCTTTCCACTTTCATCAGATTTAAGCTCCAGAATTGGATTTGAAGAGTCTGAAGCATCAACTGAATCAATGATCACAGTATAATAAACACCATAACGAGCCGACGAATAAGCCTTATCCCACTCTATGGAAACCAACTCATTAGGCGTTTCTTCATTCAGTACAACATTGCTAACCTGCACTAAGGTTGGTGAAGATAATTCCCATTGTCCTTCAGGTTCAAGATTACTTTCTTCGGCACATCCCCAGGCAGCCAGCAATAGCATAAGTGCCCATAGACATTGTATATTTATCTTTTTCATTTTGCTTCTTATAAAGGATTTTGTTCTAGATTAGGATTTCGATCTAACTCCTGTTGAGGAATAGGCAATAATATTTTAGCCTCTGTCATGGCATAATCAGTAGCCGTTCCGGTTCTTAAATCAATCTCCTCCAGGTTATTCATCGTTTCGACAGCTACACCATATCTTACTAAATCATCCCAGCGCTGACCTTCCTGAGCTAGCTCCAGACGGCGCTCATTCAGTATCACATTTCTAAGCACTTCTTTTGAAGCTTTTTGATCTACAGTTAATTCTGGTAGCTCAGCTCTGGTTCTAATTCTATTAACCTCAACAACAGCCTGATTCAATCGATTGGTCTCATTAAGCGCTTCTGCTTTTAAAAGAACAATATCACCCAAGCGTAATAAGTATTGACGATTGGCACTTGACCAGCCATCGGCATTTTTCCATTTATAAGCAAAAGGAATACTACTTCCAACAGCATTTCCCCAATATTCATCAACCCAGTCAACGGCCTCAAAAAGAACTGAGGTATTTTTACGAACCACATCACCTTCTGCATCAAAAGCATTGATTAAGTCATGAGATGGTGTAACAAACTTGCGCCAGGTATCTTTACTAACCGATGGTGGTAACAACATTTGGGGACCCCAGTTCCCATCACTACCTGATAAATATTGAATTTCAATGATAGATTCTGCATTATTGTAATGCGCGCCATCAAATAATTCGGCATAATCAATCAATTTGTATTTGGCATCACTCTCCTCCACTTTCTGAATATATTCCAAGGCTAAACTGTAATTCGGAGTTGGTTTCTGGGCACATGCTTTAGCCGCTAAGGCATATGCAGCTCCACTGGTAGCTCTGGCTTTATTCACATTGGCTTCACTTCCGTAAACTTCAGGCAATAAAGCTGCTGCATCATCACAATCTTTTATGATCTGTGCAAACACTTGCTCTGCTGTTGCTCTATTAACATTTACATCCGAAGCTTCCGTTGATTTTGTCGCCTCTAAAATGATAGGTACACCACCAAATAGATTCACCAAATTATAATAGTGATAGGCTCTAAGAAACAAAGCTTCTCCAATGATCTGATTTCTTCGCTCATCAGTAAATTGCGGATCATCAGAAGCCTTTGCTCTTTCCATAACCACATTGGCTTTCAGTATTCCATTAAACAGATTTCCCCACGATTGATTTACCTTACCATTGGTGGCCGCTATCTTTAAATAATCCACTTCATAAACATTTGGATTATCTCCTCCGGCATAATAATTATCGGATCTTACATCCTGAAAAATAATGTTATTCCAAACATAGGCATCCGACTGAAAAGTTTCATATGCCCCTGTTAAAGCTGCTTCAATCTGGCTTACCTTTCGATATGCACTGGCTGATGTTTCTTCTGAGATAGGTTCCAGATCCAAAAAGTCATCGCACGAACTTAATCCCAAAACAAATAAGGAACTAAGTATATATAATTTAAAATTTATTGCTCTCATATTCTCTTGTTTAAAAAACCACATTAATACCAAAAATCATGTTTCTTGTTTGCGGATAGGTTCCATAATCAATACCCTGCATGGTATTTGAACCTCCATATGCATTTACCTCCGGATCAAAACCTGAGTAATCTGTGATGGTGAAAAGATTTTCTCCGGTTGCATATACTTTGGCCTGACTAATGCCAACTTTTTCCAATAAACTTTTAGGTAATTGATAGCTTAGCGTGATAGTTTTCACTCTTAAATAAGAGGCATCCTCAATAAATCGGGTTGAAATACGAGAGTTGTCTTTAACAGCCCAGCTGGCTTTTGGTATATCGGTAACATCACCCGGTTGACGCCATCTATTATTCACTGTTAATAACTGATTTTTTGGATCCGTCATGCCTTCTGAATCAATTCTGGTTGCATTCAACATATCGTTTCCATACGTACCTTCAAGGAATACAGTCAAGCCTATATTTTTATAGCTTACACTGTTGTTCAATCCATAAAAGAAATCAGGATTGGCATTTCCAATTACCGTTCTGTCCTCCGGAGTCGGTTCGAATGTGCTTTCGCCATCTTTGTTAACATAGTAGGCATTTCCCGTTTCCGGATCAACACCACCCCAGATATAACCATATAATGTTCCAAGCGACCTTCCTTCTTCAAGCAATATAGCTTCTCCCCTTCCGGCAACATCGCCCATAGCTAAACTTTCAACTACCAGATTAGTAACTTTATTTTTATTGAAGGAAATATTAAATGTTGTATTCCAATTAATGACTTTATCAACATTTACAGTGTTTAAACTAAACTCTAAACCTTTATTTTCAAGATTTCCAATATTTTGCAATGCAGAACTAAATCCGGTAGTAGTTGGAAGTGGCGCATCCAATAACAAATCCCGTGTTTTACGTATATAAGCATCTGCTGAAAATGTAATACGTCCATTTAACACACTTAAATCCAGTCCGATATTTGTTTGCTCAGATTCTTCCCATTTTAAAGTGTAATTATCAATAGACGCTGGATATGTGCCTGGAAGCAAAACGCCACCTATAGGATAGTTATTAGAACCAACCAATCCATAATAAGCATAATTACCTATTTGATCGTTCCCTACGACTCCCCACCCAGCTCGAATCTTTAAATCATTTAGAAAAGCAACTTGCTCCAAAAATGATTCCTGAGATAAACGCCATCCTAATGAAAACGAAGGAAAATACCCCCATCTGTTTTTAGGTCCAAATACACTGGAACCATCTGCCCGAAAATTGGCAGTTACCAAGTATTTATCGTCAAAGGAATAATTCAATCTACTTAAATACGATACATTGGTTTTTTCAGATTTATTATTCTCTGCCGTAGCTATAACCGATCCTGCATTAGTGGTTATGATTCCATCACTGGCAAAATTTTCGGTTGTTATATTACTATTTTCCCATCGATACTTTTGAACAACTGACCCAACTAATGCCTCAACAGAATGCTTACTTATTTTTTTATTAAACGATAAGGTATTCTCCGCAATCCAAAAACTACTTTTATTAGTATTGTTCGTTGCAATTCCACTTTTTGCTTGACCATAACTTGTTCTGTACGGATCTAAAAAGTAATCATACATGCCATGACTCTGATCAATTCCAAAATTAGATCTGAACTTGAAATCTTTTAGAAATTTTACATCCACATAAACGTTTCCTAAAAAGCGCTCCTGATTATACTCTCTATCAGACCCATCCGTACTGGACATTGGATTTTCCCAATTTTGAAATGGATTGCTTGTAAATGTTCCATCTTCATTGTAAACCCCAATTACAGATGGCGTATTAATAACTCCGGTAATTACACCTCCCTGATTAATGGCTGCATTATCATTTACATCCGTATCGGTATATTTTGTATATGATATTCTGGTTCCTACTTTGATCCAATCATTAATATCCTGATCTAAATTAACCTTAAAGTTAGCTCTGTTCATTTCAGAACTTCTTACAGCACCAGCTTGCTGCACCCATCCACCGGAAACATAATATGAAGTTTGATCCTTCTTTCCGGAAATAGAAACCTGGTAATTCTGAGAAGTTCCTCTTTGAAATAGCTTATTTTGCCAGTCTGTATTTTTATTATACAAACTCCAGTCTGTATTCTGCCCCATCTCTGTCATTAAATCGCGATATTGCTCACCATTTAATACATCCAGGGTTTTCCAAACTTCAGAAAATCCCCAATAGGTATCCAGGCTAATGGTAGGCTTTTCTGATTTCCCTTTTTTAGTCGTAATTAATACAACTCCGTTTGCTCCTTGCGCACCATAAATAGCTGCCGACGAGGCATCCTTTAACACAGTCATTGTTTCTACATCAGCCGGGTTAATAGAGCGTGTATCAGAAGTTGGAATTCCATCAATCACATATAAGGGCTCACTACCCGCTGTAATAGAGTTGGTTCCTCTTACTCTAATGCTTAAACCTTGAGAAGGCTTTCCTGAGCTGGAAGCTACACGAACACCTGCTGCACGTCCTTGAATTAACGCCCCCTGCTGCGTATTAGGTCGGGATTCTAACTCTTCGGATCCAACGAGTGCTACCGAACCGGTAATATCCTTTTTTTCCTGAGTTCCGTAACCGACAACTACCACCTCATCCAATCCTAATACTGATTCTTTTAATGTTACATTGATTTCTTTTTTCATTGCCACAGGGATTTCCTGTGTATCCATCCCTATAAAACTAAATACCAGAACATCTGTATTCACATCGTTTACAGGTATGCTATAACGCCCCTCTACATCAGTTATTGTACCAACACTGGTCCCTTTAAGCATTACCGAAACTCCGGGAATTCCGATTCCCGCCTGATCAACTACAGCTCCACTTACATTTGATTGCTGAGCCATAGCATTTATTGACAGGCTAACAAGCATCAATAGCCATAAGCCAATTTTACCTGCCTTTTGTATTGAATAATCTATTCGCATTTGAATATTTTTTAACTGTTATAATTCTTGTGAGCGCATAGTTTTTATATCATGACACCATACGCTTCTTCATTTATATCACCCTCCTATTTCACCCTTCATATATTGAAGTAGCTTATTCTATAACTTTGGGATAATTGACTAGAAAAATCCCAGTAGTTTTTGAAAATATCCTGAAAACCTGCTCGGACTTACTTGTAAAATTTTTAATAGATGTTTTTTCATTGCTCGCTAATTTTAATTTGTTGTGTAGAAAAATATCTGCAGTATTATTTTTCTATAAAGCAATCTTTTCAATTGATTTTATCGCTTGAACAAATAGAGCAAGAAACTCATGGATTTAATAATCCATATAGACAAAAAGTGGATAAAATGAGAGGTGTAAAAAATGTATCACACAGAATATCTATGTATTAACATTTTTAAACACTTTTTAAAAAGTGGATACTTTTTGAAGTAGTTTTGGATAAAAAACCGAAATTTCAGAGATTATTTCTCGTTTTTTGAGTTCTGTATAATGGCACCAATTTGCATCACCTGCTTTTCAAAATCTTCGCGATGAATGGCCTTATTTTTAATTTTTACACGATAATTGTAAATGGTATTCACGGAGTATCGAAGCAATTTTGCAATGTTAGAACTATCGTTAATTCCCAATCGGATCAATGCAAAAATTCTTAACTCAGTATTCAGCATTTCATCTTTTTTTAGGATAATTTGTTCTTCGGGAGAAAGTAGACTATTTAGTTTGTGAACAAAGTTTGGAAATATATGTAAAAACACAGAATCAAAATTCTGATAAAAAACCTTTGTTTCTTCTTCGATTAATTTATTCGATTTAGTGGTTTTTAGCAATTCCTCCACCTTTCCGGCTAAGATTTGCTTTTTAACCATATTTTTAAAGGCTTCCATTTTATCAATATAATCAGAACATATAGAAAGAAAATTACCAATATAATGCTCCTTTACATGGTTTGTTTCGCTTAACTCCTCATTCAGTTTACTTAAACTTTGATTGGTATCTGAAAGGGTTGAATTTAATTGGTTGAGTTGCTGGTTCACATCTTGCAACTCATTTCTGGCTGTAGATAACTTTTTGATTTGTCGCTGAATATAGAAAATAGCAAAGACCAAGATAATACTTAATACACTTATTATTATCAGATATCGCTTTAACCGTTGTCTCTGTCTTTCATTTTTAAGTTGGTAGGCTTCATTGATAACTGGCAAAATATTGGATATCTCAATAAACCTTAAACGAGAATTATAAAATGATGCATCTTCAAAAGAGAAATTGATATACGCATGTGCTCTGTCAATATTTCGTTCCTTGTGTAATAGCAGTGCCAAATTCGACAATGAGGCATTATCCTTAACTGATGCTTTAATATCTGAAATAGCAGACAGAATAAGATATTTCTTCTCATTTTCTGTATCCGATTTCAAACGATAATTCAAAGCTCGCTCAAAAGTGATCACAGAATACGAAGGTGTTCCCATTTTGACTTTTGCAAGTCTTTGAGAGTTTATTTCGAGACTTTCATCTATTTTGCGATCATCGCGATACCTTTTCTCTAATAAAGAAAGTGCAATTTCTGATTCTGGTTCCACAAGCGTTAATAAAGAATCTGCATAACTCTTCGCTAAAGCGTCATATTTATCGTGATTTTCCTGGGAAGGGGTATAAATACTTAAGTCGGAATATACTTTTAATAAATCAGTATAATAATCAACCAATAGAGCCTTTGATAAATGAACAGCATTTACTCTTTTTAAAACATCTACTGCCTCTAAATATCTACCCGACGAAGCCAACAATCTGGCCAATTTTAAATCTGCTTTATAAATTAATTCAGGCTTATTGATACTATTAGCCAACTCTACACTTAACGAAATATAATGTAAAGTAGAATCAAAAGTAAACGTTCTATATTCCTCTATAAGCTGATCATAAACATAAAAGTGCTGTTCAGGTTCTGTTCCTGCTTTATTTAATAAAGCTTTAAGATTTGCTATTCTTACTTCTTTCTCATTATCGTACTTCGATTTCATTGCCATAGCCTGCTCCAATTCCAGCAACAATGAATCTAACTCATTGGCCACAACCTTTTTTTGTAAAAAAATTAAAGTAAGTAATAAGACAAGATATTTGAACAGCTGCATAGATTTTTATTGATTATTGTAGATTTCATCCAAATATAGAAAAACCCAACTAACATCTAATTATTATTTCATTTTTATCAAATATCCAAAAAATTTTAGCTCAAAAATTGCCCATAAATAGGCCTAAGATCAATATTTCTTAAAGTGATCACATTCTTTTGTTTAATCTTTTTGAACTTTTATTATACACTCTTGTTTAACTTCTACATGAATTAATTAATCATTTTTAAAGACTTTAATTATACCTATCTCTATTGGAAACTCCTGGTTTTATTAAATTCTACACCTAAGCAATTGAATTTAATTGTTTAAAGACCCTCTCTCCTTTTTATAAATTTTTAATTTAAAACAGATGTCATGAAAAATCATTACTCCCTTACAAGACAGTTTTTAGTGTTTTTACTTCTGTGTCCATTCACGCTTTCTTCTTTTGGACAATTAAAAGGCACAACTGAAAGCAATTCATTTAATTTTTATGAAGATCCACATTATGTATTTCTAAACTCTCTTTTCCAAAGTATTGTGGAAGAAGCTCCTGTAACTGTATTTTTGCCTACAAGAGATGCTTTTGAGAACCTTACTCAAGAGCAAAAAGGATTTTATTTTCAACATCCATATACCGATTTAATCGATTTACTAAAAGGTCACATGGTTTCAGGTGCATATAGTTCATCTGACTTATCCGATGGTACAAATCTTGAAGCTATCAATGGAAATCCTCTTTCAATAAGCCATTTTGATCAATCCATATTTGTAAATGAGTCTATGGTTAAAAGGGCTGATATTTATTTTGGTCGTTCCATTATTCATTTTATCGATAAAGTTATTATTCCTACAACCACTGTGGTTGACATTATCGTCAACAGTGAAAATCACAATACCCTAGAAGCAGCCGTGATTGCTGCTGAGATAGCCGATGACTTAGCTGGTGAAGGTCCGTTTACAGTATTTGCGCCTACCGACGATGCTTTTGCAGCATTACCTGAAGGTACGGTAGAAGCTTTACTAGAAGACCCAACTGGTGATTTAGCACAGATTCTTCTATACCATGTTGTAGCTACCAAAGCCATGTCTACCGATTTAAGCGATGGACAGATGATTGAAACATTGCAAGGTAAAAAAGTAGAAGTTAAAATCATGGATGGTAAAGTCTATATCAATGATGCCATGGTGACCGTGGCTGATGTAATGGCTGATAACGGTGTGGTTCATGTTATTGATGCGGTATTGATTCCGCCTACAACCACTGTAGTCGACATTATTGTAAACAGCGAAAATCATAATACGCTACAAGCAGCCGTGATTGCTGCTGAGTTGGCCGATGACTTGGCTGGTGAAGGTCCGTTTACAGTATTTGCACCTACCGATAATGCTTTTGCAGCATTACCTGAAGGTACGGTAGAAGCTTTACTAGAAGACCCAACTGGTGATTTAGCTCAGATTCTTATGTACCATGTTGTAGCTAACAAAGCCATGTCTACCGATTTAAGCGATGGACAGATGATTGAAACATTGCAAGGTAAAAAGGTGGAAGTAAAAATCATGGATGGTAAAGTCTATATCAATGATGCCATGGTGACCGTAGCCGATGTAATGGCTGATAACGGTGTGGTTCATGTTATTGATGCGGTATTGATTCCGCCTACAACCACTGTAGTCGACATTATTGTAAACAGCGAAAATCATAATACGCTAGAAGCAGCCGTGGTTGCTGCTGAGTTAGCCGATGACTTAGCTGGTGAAGGTCCGTTTACTGTATTTGCGCCTACCGATAATGCTTTTGCAGCATTACCAGAAGGTACAGTGGAAGCTTTACTAGAAGACCCAACTGGTGATTTAGCTCAGATTCTTCTATACCATGTTGTAGCTAACAAAGCCATGTCTACCGATTTAAGCGATGGACAGATGATTGAAACATTGCAAGGTAAAAAAGTAGAAGTTAAAATCATGGATGGTAAAGTCTATATCAATGATGCCATGGTTACGGTTGCTGATGTAATGGCTGATAACGGCGTGGTTCATGTAATTGATGCGGTTTTAATCCCACGAATAACAACATCAGTAGAGAATAACATTTCGCGAAATGACATAAAAGTATTCCCGAACCCTGCTTCTCATTTTATTCAAATCTCAAGCGAATCAAGCAATGATAATTGCAGTGTATTTATTTATGATGCATCTGGAAAAATAGTTATCATGAAAAATAATTATAACTATCAAAACCTGATTGATATTAGTGAATTGCACAAAGGCATCTACATTATTAAAACCTTTAATAGTAGCTCTGAAAAAACTTCAAAACTAATTGTTAAATAAATAAAAGAGGCCGTCCCAAAAAGGCGGCCTCTTAATTATATCTAGCTTAAATATTCTAGCAGTTAAATAATAACTCACGATATTTTGGTAATGGCCAGATTTCATCGTCAACGATCAACTCTAACTTGTCGATGTGGTAACGAATCTCATCTAAGAAAGGACGAACTTTTTGGTCATAAGCATGGGCTTTTTCCAATCCTTCTTCAACAACATTACAAACTTTACGAGCCTCAATCATCTCTTTTCTTAACTTCTTAATAGCAGAAGTGTGTTTAGAGATTTCTTTAATTAACTCTAATCTTGCACCAGCTAAAGTAGTAAACTCTTCTTCAGTAAATAACTCTTTTAATCCTTGTACGTTTTGGATTAATTTAGTTTGATATGTTACTGCTGTTGGTACAATATGGTTGATAGCTAAATCAGCAAGTACACGAGACTCAATCTGAATCTTGTAAACAAACTTCTCTAATTCAACCTCTACGCGAGCTTCAAGCTCTTTTTCACTCATGATACCACCATCAACTAATACCTTTTTAGCAGGAGCTTCCAAGTATTTGCTTAATGATTCAGGTACACTAGTAATATTTGTTAAACCTCTTCTGGCAGCTTCTTCTTTCCACTCATCAGAGTAACCATCACCGTTAAAACGGATAGCTTCACACTCTAGAATGTACTTTTTAAGCACCTGGAAGATAGCTTCATCTTTCTTAACTCCAGTTTCGATGATTGCATCAACCTCTACTTTAAACTCTTTTAATTGAGTAGCAACAGCAGCACTTAATGCAGTAGTTGATACAGCAGCATTAGCTGAAGAACCTACAGCACGGAACTCAAAACGGTTTCCTGTAAATGCAAATGGAGAAGTACGGTTACGGTCCGTGTTATCCAAGATAATTTCAGGAATACGACCAATACCTAACTTAAGCGCTGTTTTTTCATCAGGAGTCATTTTGTGATCAGGTACCTCAGCAACGATTTTGTCTAACATAGCAGAAACCTCAGTTCCTAAGAAAGCAGAAATAATTGCAGGAGGTGCTTCGTTAGCTCCTAAACGGTGACTGTTTGAAGCAGTTAAAATAGATGCACGTAATAAATCCTGGTTTTTATATACAGCCATTAATGTGTTCACAACAAAAGTTAAGAACTGTAAGTTTCCTTTTGGATTTTTTCCAGGAGCATAAAGAACAACACCTGTATCAGTTCCTAAAGACCAGTTATTGTGCTTACCAGAACCGTTAATTCCAGCAAATGGCTTTTCATGTAATAATACACGGAACTTATGATGACGAGCTACACGCTTCATTAAGTCCATCATAA
The DNA here is from genome assembly GCA_963677245.1 of uncultured Saccharicrinis sp. Classification (GTDB taxonomy): domain Bacteria; phylum Bacteroidota; class Bacteroidia; order Bacteroidales; family Marinilabiliaceae; genus Saccharicrinis. Next base: position 4,706,336 of record OY781921.1, on the reverse strand, counting down.
TTTGGTTGTGATCATTACCTAAGTTTGCCTCTTCATAAATTGGAGCTACCTCAAACTGAGAAGGAGCTACCTCATTGTGACGAGTTTTAATTGGCATACCTAATTTGTGAGCCTCAACTTCTAAGTCAATCATAAATTTAGATACACGCTCTGGAATAGATCCAAAATAGTGGTCATCTAATTGCTGATCTTTTGAAGAAGAGTGTCCCATTAAAGTACGACCAGTTAAAGCAAGGTCAGGACGAGCTTGATAAAGAGCCTCATCAATTAAGAAATACTCTTGCTCCCAACCCATGTTGGTGTGTACTTTAGATACATTCTTATCGAAGTACTGACAAACAGCAGTTGCAGCTTCGTCAACAGCAGATAAAGCTTTTAATAAAGGTGTTTTATAATCTAAAGCTTCTCCTGTATAAGAAATAAATACAGTAGGAATACAAAGTGTAGTACCTACGATAAATGCTGGAGATGAAGTATCCCAAGCAGTATAACCACGAGCTTCGAAAGTTTGACGAATTCCTCCTGATGGGAAAGATGATGCATCAGGCTCTTGCTGAGCTAACAACTTACCTGAGAAGTTTTCAATAATGCTTCCATCATCACCATAATCGATAAAACCGTCATGCTTTTCAGCTGTACCATCAGTTAATGGTTGAAACCAGTGAGTGTAGTGAGTTGCACCTTTTTCAATAGCCCAGGCTTTCATACCAGAAGCAACGCCATCAGCTTGCTTTCTATCGATAGTTCCACCTTTTTCATTTGCAGCTTTAACTGCAGCAAAAGCATCTGATGAAAGATACTTTCTCATAGCGTCAGTATTAAATACTAATTCGCCATAGTAATCAGTTACCTTATTTGATGGTAACGTAACATCTTTTGGTGCTCTTGAAAGCAACTCGTTTAATGCTTGAAATCTTAATGTTGCCATAATTGTATTAAAAATTTAATTTTTCTTCGAGTTAGCGTAGCAAAAATATATAATTCTAAATTAAAACCTTCGAAAAATATGATTTTTTTCATTAAAATAAACTCCATCCGAAACAAAAACTGGTTTTTATCTAGTAAAACCCCATAATTTAACGGTAAATTCATTTTTTTTTCGATTACAACACTAAAACATTCCTTAATCAAAAAATAATTAACAAAAATCGAAAGTATATGACTGTTTTTAATAACAATTTATAAGCAATACTCTTGACTAGTCTACAATTTTTACTGTATTTTTCACGAAACGAAGAAATTTAATGTTATTTCATAGATTATTAATCTTAATCGTAGAAACAACACTTATATAAAGGACGATTTAAAGGAATAGTTAATGTTCCGCCTTGTCAACTCCTATTCTATCTGGAACATGCATAAAACAAAAAACGCCATCTCAATAGAGTTGGCGTTTTTATATATTGTGGGACTTATCTGATTTAAACTAAATCAAATATTTAATAGATTACTTTTTTAATTCCACATAGTTCTTATAGAAATATGGAATAGCTTCAATTCCTGTATAAAATTGTTCCAGTGGATAATTTTCGTTGGGAGAATGGATGGCATCGGCTTCTAAACCAAATCCCATCAATATGGATTTTACACCCAAAATATCTTCAAACGTGGATATAATTGGAATAGAACCTCCACTTCGAACAGGAACCGGCTTTGTGTTAAACACGGTTTCATATGCCTTTTCTGCTGCTTTATATTCTGGTAAATCTATGGGACAAACATATCCTTGTCCTCCATGCAATATCCTCACCTCAACCTTTACACTTTCCGGGGCAATCGACTCAAAATGTTCTTTAAATAATTGAGCTATTTTATGATGATCCTGATTAGGTACTAAACGAGATGAAATTTTTGCATATGCTTTAGATGGCAACACTGTTTTTGCTCCCTCACCGGTATATCCTCCCCAAATTCCACACACATCAAATGAAGGACGTATTCCGGTACGCTCACTTGTTGAGTAACCTTGTTCTCCACTTAATTCTTTTACACCCACTGCTGCTTTATAGGTATTTTTATCGAAAGGAGCCTGAGCCATTTTATTTCTTTCTTCTGGCGAAACTTCAATGACATCATCATAAAAACCCGGAATTGTAACTCTACCATTATCATCGGTCATTTGAGCAATCATTTTTGAAAGCACATTAATCGGATTAGCTACTGCTCCCCCAAATAAACCGGAATGTAAATCTCTATTAGGTCCTGTAACTTCCACTTCCCAGTAGGCTAAACCTCTTAATCCTGTTGTAATTGAAGGAATGCCTGGATCTAGAATTGAAGTATCTGAAACTAAAATTACATCACTTTTTAAAAGCTCTTTATTCTCTTCGCAGAACTGAGGAAGATGAACAGAACCAACTTCTTCCTCACCTTCAATAAGGAATTTTACATTACAAGGAAGCTGATCGGTTTTTACCATAAACTCAAAAGCTTTGGCATGCATAAAACCCTGTCCTTTATCATCATCAGCACCTCGTGCCCAAATCTTTCCTTCCTTCACTACCGGCTCAAAAGGATCTGTATTCCAAAGTTCGATAGGATCAACAGGCATCACATCCATATGCGCATATACCATAATTGTAGGCAATGCCGGATCAATCATTTTTTCACCATATGTAATAGGGTTACCTGCCGTTTCATAAATTTCTGCCTTATCCGCACCTGCCTCCAATAATAGTTTCTTCCACATTTCTGCGGCCTTATACATATCCGGCTTATGCGATTCGATACTACTGATCGATGGAATTCTTAATAATTCAAACAATTCTGCCAGAAAGCGCTCTTTATTTTCACTTATATAGTTTTTTATTCCTTCCATGTCTTACTTTTTAATAAAAACGACCCAATATACAAAAGGTTCAGTGGGTAATTTATGAATAATATCATCTCGTATTTTTATCGCGATTGAAATGCATTTCGTTCACTACTTCTTCACTGTTGCTTCACTAAAATGTATACAAATAGTGATGGAATTGTATATGAATAAACAACTATAAGTTTTTATGATGCAATCGAAAGTTGAATACTTCCCAAACTAATGTTGGAATAAAACTACCTTTTGCGTAAAAGAATCTTCCTAAAAATACTTCTGCTATTTTAAATAAGACCTTTCTCCTTTAGTATCTTCTCAGACTCCTCCATTTCAGTGTAGAATGCCTCTCCGTATTTTCGAATAATCGGTTCTTTTAAAAAACGATAAACAGGAACACCCTCTTTCTCTCCTAACTTGCGGGCATCATCACATATTGGCCAAACATCATAATTGATAGCCTCTCCCTGACTTAATTTTCTTGTTCGAATTGGATATAAATGGCAGGATATAGGCTTTCTAAAATTAACCTCTCCTTCTTTCCACGCCATTTCTATAGCACAATGCACACCTCCTTTATCATCAAAATAAGTATAAACACATTCTTTACCATTTATAATAGGCGTAACCAACTCATCTTCAAAATCAATCACCGAGGCTCCTTCTTTCTCTATGGTTTTAATAGCTTCTGGCGATAATCGTTTTTTTATTTTGGGATAAATTTCTTCGATGATCTTCCCTTCTTCTTCTGTCAATGGAGCACCGGAATCTCCTTCTACACAGCACACCCCATGGCACTTTGCTATATTACAAATAAACTTCTCTGTAAAAAGCTCCAGACTAATTATCTTATCATCAATTTGAATCATCGTTGTATTTTATAATAATTACTTTCAGGTATCGGTTTTGTTAAACGAAAAAGCAGCAATCCCACGGGATTACTGCTTTTAATAATCATATTGAGAAATAATTATTTCACATCAATAAGGTTTTTCCCTGTCATATCAGTTGGTTGCTCTACTCCCATTAACTTAAGAATAGATGGAGCAACATCTGCTAATACACCATTGCTCACTGTTCCTTCTTGCTCAGTTACCCAAACAAATGGCACAGGATTCAACGAGTGTGCAGTATTTGGAGAACCATCAGCATTTACAGCATTATCTGCATTACCGTGGTCAGCAATAATGATTGCTTCGTAACCATTGGCTTTTGCAGCTTCAATAACTGCTTCAACACAATCATCAACCGCTTTAACTGCTTTCTCAATCGCTTCGTAAACACCTGTGTGTCCAACCATATCGCCATTAGCAAAGTTTAAAGCAATAAAATCATATTTCTTATTATTCAACTCAGCTACTACTTTATCTTTCACCTCAAAAGCACTCATTTCAGGTTGTAAATCGTAAGTAGCTACTTTTGGCGAATTTACCAGAATACGATCTTCACCCTCAAACACAGCTTCACGACCTCCTGAAAAGAAGAATGTTACGTGTGCATATTTTTCAGTTTCTGCAATTCTTAATTGCTTAAGACCTGCATTAGCAACTACTTCTCCAATTGTATTTTTAACGTTTTCTTTATCAAAAAGAATATGTAATCCTTCGAAAGTTGCATCATAAGGAGTCATTGTGCAATAGTGTAAAGGAATAGTTTTCATTCCTTCCTCTGGCATATCTTGCTGAGTTAATACCATTGTTAACTCTTTTGCACGGTCGTTACGGAAATTAAAGAATACAACTACATCACCTTCTTCAATTTTTCCTACTGGATTTCCGTCAGCATCTACTTTTACGATTGGCTTAATAAACTCATCGGTTACATCTGCATCGTAAGAAGCTTGAATTCCTGCCAATACATCAGTTGTAGTTGACTCACCAACTCCAGCCACCATAGCATCGTAAGCAATTTTAATACGCTCCCAACGCTTATCACGATCCATTGCGTAATAACGACCAGTTACAGTTGCAACCTGACCTACAGTTTTATCCATGTGAGCCAATAAGTTGCTCATAAATCCTTTACCACTCTTTGGGTCAGTATCTCTACCATCCATAAAAGCGTGAACAAAAACATCAGATAAACCATACTCTTGTGCTACACTGATTAACTTATGAATGTGTTCCTGACTACTGTGTACACCACCTTGAGACATCAAACCTAAAAGATGTACTTTTTTTCCATTTGCTTTTGCATAGTTGTATGCTTTCTCCAACTCAGGATTTTTAGCAATAGAACCGTCTTCACAAGCGCGGTTAATTTTTACTAAATCCTGGTATACTACTCTACCTGCACCAATATTCAAGTGACCTACTTCAGAGTTACCCATCTGCCCATCAGGCAAACCAACATACTCGCCAGAAGCATTCAACTGCGAATTAGGATATTTAGCTATTAAGCTATCCCAATAAGGTGTATCAACTGTGGAAATTACATCAGATTTTGACTTATCACCAAATCCCCATCCATCCAGAATAACAAGAATCGTTTTCTTATCCATGGTTTTAATATATTTTGTTTCTATTTTTACTAATTCTAAATTAAGGCGCAAAAATATCTAATTATAAGGTAAAAACAAAGAAAGAATATATATACTTATCCTAAATTTAACTTAACACAAAATGATTCGAATGTGGATATATTGCATTTTTTTGTATAATTTGAGATACTTTCCACCTTATATCTTCGATAAACTCTAATATCTTTTAATGAACCTATTCTATTATTGAGACCAAATAGTTAACACTGCAAATGACTTAACCTGTTTTTAAGTGAATTATGGATAATATGCAAGAGCTTCATAAAGAAATTGAGAAATTAAGACAAGCACTAGCTGATTCTAAAGAAAAATATAATGCTCTGGCAGATACAACTTTTGAAGGAATATATTTCCTGGAAAATGGTTATTGTATTGAAACCAACATTACAGGTTGTACCCTTTTGGGTTACGAAAAAGACGAATTAGTAGGAAAGCATGCCACAGAATTGGCTCCAGACCACTACAAAGATATCATCAATCAAAGACTACAAGAGGACATAAGTACCCCTCTTGAAATCACACTAATTAAAAAGGACGGCAAAGAATTCAATGCAGAAATTAGATCTCGAATACACTTTTACGGCGGCAAAAAAGTTAAAATCGTAGTTATCCGGGATATTACAGATTACAAAAACACACTGGAAACACTCGAAATAAGTGAAAGCAAATACCGCGAAGTTGTTGAAAACGCCGGCGATGGCATTATTATCGGAAATCTGGAAGGAAACATCATTGAAGCCAATAAAGGTTTTTTAGCTATTACCGGATTTAGTAAAGAAGAAATTATAAATAAGCATATCTCTTCCATTTTCGCCCCTGAATCTATGGTAGAAAAACCTTTACGTTTTGACCTTATTAACGAAGGACAAATTGTTATTTTCGAACGTGTACTTCTTGGAAAAAATGGTGATAGAATTCCCGTAGAAATGAATTCAAAGAAACCTGCCAATGAATATTACTTGTCTATTATTCGCGATTTGAGAGAAAGAAAAAAAGCACAGGAAGAATTAGAACGAAGCAATGAAGAGCTGCGTCAGGCCAAAGAAAAAGCAGAAGAAAGCGACCGTTTAAAATCTTCTTTCCTCACCAATATGAGCCACGAAATCAGAACGCCAATGAATGGTATTATTGGCTTCTCGGAACTATTAAAAAATCAATCTTTAAACCCACAACAACGTGAGGATTATTTAAATGTAATCCTTTCCAGCGGTCAGCAATTACTCAATATTATTAATGATGTCTTGGAAATATCTAAGATAGAAACCGGACACATTAAAGTAGAATCGGTTCCTTTTGATATTTTAAGATTACTAAAAGAGATTGTAGCATTTTTTAAACCTGTAGCCGAAAGAGGAAATAACACCATTAGTATAAATACTTCAAAATGTAACCTGGCCACTTTAAGTGGCGACCCGGCTAAAATTCAACAGGTACTTACCAACCTTATCAACAATAGCCTTAAGTTTACAGAAAACGGAAACATAGAAATAGGAATCATTACCTACTCTGCCGAAATTATTTTTTACGTAAAAGATACCGGCATCGGAATACCAGAACAATATATGGGCAGTATTTTTGAGCGCTTTACGCAGGCACAACACGAAGGCGTTAACAAACAAAAAGGTACAGGTTTAGGACTTTCTATTTGTAAAAAGTTAGTTCATATTATGAATGGCTCCATTTGGGTTGAATCAGAAGTAAATAAAGGCTCCACCTTTTATTTCGAAATTCCATTCCTTCCGATTTAAGAAAATGTAGATTGTAAACATTTTTTAACAATTACAAACTTGTCAGCGTCAACCTCTTGATATACTTTTGCGGGCTAAATATTAAAAACTAACATTAAAAATGAAAAACGGAAATCCCGCAGTGGTTGGCTTGGCCGGTTTTGGTCTGACAACCTTATTACTACAATTTCACAACCTAGGATGGATGGGTCTTGGACCAGTTTTAGCCATGGGAATTATTTTTGGAGGTTTGGCACAGATGATCGCCGGATTCCAGGAACAAAAAATGGGTAACAACTTTGGTTATAGCGCATTTGTTGGTTACGGTTCGTTCTGGATTGGATTAGGTATTATTTGGTTTCTTAACCACTTTGGCATTTACAAAGCATCACACACCGATGTAGGTTTCTTCCTAGTTGCATGGACACTTTACACTGTAATTTTATTTATTGCTTCGTATAGAGTGCATACTGCCATGACATTTACCTTTGGAACACTATTAATTGGATTTATTTTATTAGACCTGGCACACTTTGGATTCCCTCAACTAACAAAAGTTGCTGCTTGGGATTTAATTATTTGTGCATTAGCTGCATGGTATATGATGGGTGCTATTATCATTAACGATTTAGCTGGAAAAACCGTTTTACCTGTAGGAAAAAAGCTTATTCAATAGAATAATATTATTCTACAATATACTTAAGGTTGTCCCTAACAATAGGGACAACCTTTTTTTATGCCTCAAAACAACATGATTTTTTAGAATGGAGATTTACATTTGAATAATTATATTTGACACTTAACCTCTTTAAACATAGTTTGTTTTATAGTATTATATAATTTTAAGATAGAATGAAATCAATATTACTAGCATTTTTCAGCTTAGCTTTAAGTATTCCAATTTATGCTCAAACTGAATATAAATTATTAAAGACAGCTTGTAAAAAAGAATCAGACTCGCTTATTAATTTATTTATAAATAACTGGCAGAATGAAATAAAACAAGTAAATAATCAGAATGCTAATGACTCAATTGAGCCATTTCTTTCTTTTATGAAAGACTTTTATGAAATAAAAATTAACCAATTAGAGCAAGAAAAATATCTTTTCCCATATGATAAATTGGATAATAAATACTTAATATTTGACTTTACAAATGTAATTCTACAATTAGTTAATTCAGACAGCATTGAAAATTTACTAATTAACTCTAAAGTTTGTGATTTTGAGCACGACAAAGGGATAATTACAGTACCAAGAGTTTTTAAAAAAGAATTAGGAGATTTTATACCTGATTTGACCTACCAAAATTGTTTATTTTTAAATAGTAAGTATGAAAAAACTTTAGATAAATTTTACTCAAAAAGGCATTATTTCTGGAATTCTGAACAGAAACAATTCTTATCAAATAGAATATTCTATTATTGGCTTAGTCCTCCTTATGGCACCATTGATAACATTACCATGTTTAAATCTAGAAAAGTTGCTGTCGTTAGTTATCGCACAGGAAGTGAATGTTGTATTGAAGATATTTATAAATTAAAAGATGGCAAATGGGAATTTGTTAGGAATTTGTATTTAGAATGTATCAGTGCAATAAAAGTTAAAAAATAAAGTATGCCCCTCCTACAATGGATAACAAAGTATAAGTGAGTCGACGTATCTTTTATTATGCTCCAGAAAATGAAACTACAAACAGATATACAACTTAAACTTTATTCAAATATTATAAAAACAAAAAAACCGATAAGTAAACTTACCGGTTTTTCTGTGGTACCACCTGGGATCGAACCAGGGACACATGGATTTTCAGTCCATTGCTCTACCTACTGAGCTATGGTACCCCGTTTTTTTTTCGAGGTCTGCTAAGCAGATTTATATTTTAAAATGTGGTACCACCTGGGATCGAACCAGGGACACATGGATTTTCAGTCCATTGCTCTACCTACTGAGCTATGGTACCTTCATTTTATCAATACTTAAACGCTACTACTTTCAGTGCGTACACCTTTTCTCAAAGGCGGTGCAAATATACACAAAGATTTTTTTCTGCAAAACCATTTTAAAAAAATCTGCAATTATTTTATCTTTCTCTACACTTAAATACATTGTTGTTTAGTACTTTTGCACTCCAATAATTTTTTCATGGAATTTAACACACATACGCTAAATAACGGAATTAGAATAATCCATAAGCCCGAAAAAGGTGAAGTTGGTTATTGTGGGATGATTATAAACGCTGGTTCCAGGGATGAGAATGAGCAAGAACATGGCATGGCTCATTTTATTGAACATGTTATTTTTAAAGGAACTAAAAAACGAAGGGCTTTCCATGTATTAAGTCGACTTGAGGATGTAGGTGGCGAATTAAATGCCTACACAACCAAGGAGGAAACCTGCATTTATGCTACTTTTTTGAAAGATGATTATGAAAGGTCATTAGAACTTATTTCTGATATTACTTTTCATTCGGTTTTTCCTGAGAAAGAATTAATAAAAGAAAAGGAAGTCATCTTCGACGAAATCAACTCGTATAAAGACTCTCCTTCTGAATTAATTTATGATGATTTTGAAGAACTGCTTTATCCTAATCATCCTATTGGAAGAAATATTTTAGGAACACCGGAAACAATTAAATCATTCACCAGGGAACACATCTTTAATTTTATTGAGAAAAACTACCATACCGACCAAATGGTGTTTTGTTCGGTTGGACAAATGGAATTTAAAAAGGTTATACGGCTAGCTGAAAAATACCTGGGCGATATTCCTGAAAACAGAAGAATAAATAAACGAAAAGCCATTCCCAAGCATACTCCTAAAATTATTACGTGCCAGAAAGACACCTACCAAAGCCACGTGCTCCTTGGAAATTGCGTGTACGATTACAATCACCCTCACAGGCTGGGTTTACATTTATTAAACAACATTATTGGCGGACCTGGCATGAATAGCCGTTTAAATATGGCTTTGCGCGAAAAAAAAGGAATTGCATATAATATCGAATCGAGCTACGCACCTTTGTATGGAACCGGAGTATTTTCTATTTACTTTGGAACTGACAAAAAGAACGTAGAAAAAAGCATTAAAATTGTTTTTAATGAATTGAATAAATTCAGAACGAAAAAGCTGGGCTCACTTCAATTGCATAAAGCTCAAAAGCAACTGAAAGGACAAATTGCCATTGCTTCCGAAAACAAAGAAAACCTGATGCTTAATCTGGGAAAGAGCTATTTACTTTACAACAAAGTTGATTCGCTGGAATACATCTATAAAAAAATTGATGAACTAAGTGCTGAAAACCTATTAGACATTGCGAACGAGTGCTTTAATCCAGATGATTTTTCTCAACTCATTTATCATTAATACATGCTACAAAATAAGTCTATCGATTTAGAAAATTATATACTCGATCATATTGATCCTGAGGATGAATTACTGTACGAATTAAACAGAAAAACACATTTACATATCCTAAGGCCTCGAATGTTATCTGGTCATTTGCAAGGTCAGATACTTAAAATGATTTGTCGGATGATTCAACCTAAAAAAATTTTAGAGATTGGAACATTTACCGGGTATTCGTGTATTTGTATGGCTCAAACACTTCCCGAAGATGGCTTTATTGACACCATAGATATTGATGACGAAATTGAACCCTTTACGCAATCGTTCTTCGATAAATCAGGCTTGGCTCACAAAATAAAAATGCATATTGGCGATGCATTGAATATTATGCCTCAACTCGATAAAAAATACGACCTGATTTTTATGGATGGAGACAAAAGGCAATATCCTAATTATTATAAACAAGTATATGACATGCTCAATTCCGGCGGTTATATTCTTGCCGACAATATTCTTTGGGATGGAAAAGTAATTGAACCGGTTGATGTAAACGACACTTATACACAAGGAATTCTGGAGTTTAATCAAATGGTAAAAGAAGACCCAAGAGTAGAAAAAGTTATTTTTCCTTTTCGGGATGGTATCTTTATTATTCGCAAAAAGTAAACTTCTTGGCGTCGCATGTGTTTAGGCTATAAATTACATTTAAGAGATTCAATTTAACACGAATGAAAACAGGAATATTTTACGGATCATCAGTTGGTAATACTCGTTTTGTAGCAGAAAAATTATCCGATCTTATCGATGAAGCAGAACTTAATCCGGTAGAAAAAGCAACAAAGCAAGATATTGAAAAATACGATTTTTTAATTCTGGGCACTTCAACCTGGGGCGTTGGAAACTTGCAGGATGATTTTGAAACGTTTGTTGACACACTGGTTCAATCTGACCTAAGTGATAAAAAAGTAGCTTTATTTGGCCTTGGAGATCAATTTACTTACCCAGACACTTTTTGCAATGGAATGGGTAAACTATATGAATTAATTAAAGATAAAGGCTGTCAATTTATTGGTTCATGGCCTATCGACGAATATGATTTCTCTGAATCTCTGGCTGTAATAAATGATGAGTTTGTAGGTTTAGCTCTGGATGAAGATAACGAACCGGACTTAACTGATTACAGACTGAAAGAATGGATAAAAACCTTTTAATCAGATTCTGATTTTATCCATATCCTTTTTGTCAAACAAGGTTGGGTAGTCTTCTAAAAAATGATCAAGTACTGTACGCATCAATGTTTCCCGCATAAACTTTGATTTATTACGAATCTTGTTCTTTTTACAATAAGACTCAATGGCCTCTTTTTCTTTTTCATTCAACAAAAACGATGTTCGGTGTTTTCTTCGTAAAGAAGCCGATACACTAATCGTATTCTTTTTGTTTTGAGAATTCTTTTTATTTCTTTTTCCGGCCATTATTTACTCCTTGCATGGAGTGCAAAAGTACAAAAAAAGACGAAATATATCTTACTACGATTACTTTATGAAATTTAAGGCTGAGAATTTAATTATTGATCATTTTTTCGTCCCCTACCCCAATATTAACATGCTTTAACTTATTTTGATATTCTTTCATTAAAGAATCCGCTACATTTGTAATGTAGATTTTTTTTCATAGATTTAGATTTAACAAAGCTGATTTTAAGGGTAAAGGATAGATGTTTCCATCTATCCTTTTTTCTTTCCTCCTATTACCATCTTTTTTCTTGATTCTTTAAGTTTTTCTAGTTATATTTTGAATAGATATTAACCTATGAACCAATAGCACTATGGATAATGTTTTTTTAAAATATATGCGGGAAAGAACCGGCAAATCAGATGAACCTGCAATCGCCAGATCTGAAGGTCCTGTTATCACCATTTCCAGAGAATATGGCTGTCCAGGTAAAAGAATTGGTAAGTACCTCGCAGAAGTATTATCTGAAAAACTTAAAAGAGAGAATAAAAAAGGCGAATGGAAGTGGTTAAGTAAAGAAATAATTGATGAATCAGCCAGAGAATTGAAACTAACCCCTTCTCTTATCAAAGATGTTTCTGAATATAAAAACAGGAGCTTTTTTGATAATCTGGCATTATTTTTCTCGGATACTTACTACCCAAGTGATGCCAAAATAAATAATACCATTGCCAACTTTATTCATACTGCAGCTACAGAAGGAAATGTAGTGATTATTGGTAGAGCTGCAGAAGCCATTACCAAAAATTTTAAAAAATCTTTTCATGTAAAACTAATGGCTCCCATTGAATGGAGAGCTGAAATTATTAGCAATACATACGGAAAAACAATTTCCGAAGCCAAACGAGAAGCTATGGAAATGGATAGAAGAAGAGCTCTATTTAGATCCTACTTTGAAAAAGGTGTTCCTGATGTCGAGTTCTATGATGCTTGCTTTAATTGTAAAGAAATGACAGATGATGAAATTGTTGAACTTATGGTAATTATTGCAGAAACAAGAGGATTTATTTAAAAATAGATAATATTTACAAAATCCTCTTTCAATACACAAGACCTTAACTTTATTGACTATAGAAACACAAAACGACTGTTAAACGGCAGTCGTTTTTTTATACATATTGTGAAAGTAAAGACATTGTTTGCGAATAATAACCGGATCCAAACAAGTTTAGGTGATTAAGTACATGATACAAAAGGTAAATACCTTCTCTGTAATTATACCCTTCTTGAAATGGATACCAATCCTGGTACCCTTGATAGAAATCAGAAGAAAAACCACCAAACAATTTAGTCATGGCTAAATCAGCCTCTCTGTGACCATAATAAACAGCCGGATCAATCAGGACTCCTTTTCCGTTCTCATCTACCATATAATTGCCACCCCATAAATCGCCATGCAATAAACAAGGTTCCTCTTCACTACCTTCCAAAATATTAGAAATCTGGCTTTCCAGCTTTAAAAATTTACTTTCTAACTCCTTTGTCACATAGCCATTTTTCTCAGCTAGTTTGTACTGATACAGTAATCTATTGGTAAAATAAAAATCATCCCACTTTTCCTTATGCGTATTAATTTGTTGATTGGAACCAATAAAGTTGTTCTCGAAAAACCCATATTCTTCTGCTTTGAACATATGCATCTTCGCGAAATCACGGCCAAAATCAAACATTACCCGAGTACTTTTTCTCCCTTCCTGAACTGTTTCCAATAATAAAAACTCATCTTCAACCATGATCACTTTAGGTACACGAATACAGTTGGCTTTTTCAATTTCCAATAGTCCATTTGCCTCGCATTTAAACATGCCATTATTAAAGCCCTGCTTCAGAAAGTAAGTTTTTCCTGATATAGTTCGAATAATACTACTTTGTGCAATACAGCCACCTGCAGCTTCTTGAGAAGTTATAATTTCATCGTTTAAAAACGCAGCAACCTGAACTAAAACATCATTCATTTTCGATTTTATTAATAAGTCCTTCACAAGCATCTTCCAACAAATCGAGCACCAACTCAAAACCTGCAGCTCCTCCATAGTAAGGATCTGGAACCGAATCATAATCAAAAGCAGAACAATAGTCCGTCATTTTACTCAATTTTCTCAAATCATTCTCACTAGAAGTCAATGCCGTTAGATCCTTCATATTCTGATGATCCATCCCTATTATATAATCGAACACCTTAAAATCCTCAGCAGGATTTACAGGCCTACTAATACTAGTTAAGCGATATCCTCTTTGGAATGCATGTTGCTGCATTCTGGCATCTGCAAGTTCTCCTGCATGAAAACCGGTAATACCAGCTGAATCCACAATGTACTTATCGTCTAAGCCCTTCTCTTCCAATTTAGCATTCATAACCGCCTCTGCACTAGGGGAGCGACAAATATTCCCTAAACAAACAAATAATATCTTTTTCGGAGTCATAATTCAATACCTTAGTTCAACCCGCAATATACATTAGAAAATCTATTACGCATTAAAATTACTTCAAAACAAGCCACTTCGTTGCTTTATTTCAACTCACCAGAACGGTGCTATGCCTCGTTTCAGTAAAGCCTTGTTTTATTGCCACTTTAATGCTCACAACGAAGTTCTAAAACATAATACGGGTTAAAAGACAAAAATAAGGATTGTATTAAAAAAAGAAAGCCTGTCTTAGAACAGACAGGCATCGGAAACATTCTAAAAAAACTAACCTAAACCTCACACACATTTTGAATGTTCCTATTATTGGGGACCAGGAGAGCATTTTTACTAACCCCAAATTACAACCATAAATGTAAGATGTCAACATCTTTTTTTGCTATTTGCTTATTTTTTTTCAAAAAACGTGTTTTATACCTATGCTTTAAACTACTCCCTCCCTTTACAAATGGCACTTTACACCCACATTTACATGATGAAATATTACTAATTACTTTTCCAATTTAGTTAAATGTTCTTTTGAACAACTAATCAATCAATTAACCAAGTAAATAAACCCATCCACCATATTTTAAAAATTGATAACATACGATGAAATCATTTTTAGTAAAATTGTGCTTTCAATTTTGCTCATACCTAAATCAGGATCTATATAATGAAAGTACTTGTATTTTACGTTAACAGCTTCGAATATAATGCCAACATACAAAACCTACCTGATGCTCCCCTTGCAGGAGATGCCAGGGTAATTACGGATGCTATTTTGGCTTTTATTCAAGTAGAGGAAACTGATGAAGAGCAAAGTCTAATTAGCCGCGAAAAAAAACTGGTAAATCATTTAAAATGGACTGCACGCAAAAATAATTCTAAACGTGTCATTTTGCATTCCTTTGCACATTTATCAGAATCAAAAGCAACATCTGTTTTTACACTCGATTTACTAAATGCAGCCCAAAAACGTTTAGAAAACAGTGACCACGAGGTATACCAAACTCCATTCGGTTACTTTCTGGATTTAAAAATTGATGCCCCAGGTCATTCATTGGCTCGAATTTGGGCTACATTATAAACCGCTTAAGTCTTCAACATGCCAATTAGCCTAATAAAAAAAATACTTGTTTTCATTGGATTAAGTGTCTTCTTTTTGCCACCCGGCTTTGCAGCAAACACAGACACTATCAATGTTCAATTGAACTGGACACATCAATTTCAGTTTGCAGGCTTTTATGCGGCCATAGAAAATGGCTATTACCAGGAAGAAGGTTTACATGTAAAATTATACGAAGGAATTCAAGGCACAAACTCGATTGAAAGGGTAGTTAATAATTCAGCACAAATAGGAGTTCACTCTCCTCATTTAATGATTGCAAAAAATCAGGGCCAACCCATTGTGGTGCTGGGTGCTATTTTCCAACATTCACCAGAAGCCTTTATTACGCTAGCTAATTATGGGATAAATAAAATTGAAGATTTCTCGGATAAAAAGGTAAGACTTTCGGAACATGGCCTATTCACATTAAAAGCATTGATTAATAAAGAGGAAATTGAAAACAAAATAGAGGTTTCTCACCACAATGATCGTGTATCGGGTTTAGTAAAAGGCGAGTACGAAATTATTGACGGTTACGCTATCGACCTTCCTTATCAAATAAAAAAACGAGGTTATCATCCGGTAATTATTTCTCCCCTTTCTTATGGAATAGATTTTTATGGAGATTGCTTGTTTACATCAGAAGATTATTTGAATAAAAATTCGGATAAGGTGGAAGCATTTTTACGAGCTACTTACAAAGGCTGGGCTTATGCCATGCAGAACAAAAAAGAAACAGCAGACATCATTCTTCAGAAATACAATTCAGATGCCAATAAAGATCAGCTATTATACGAAGCGCGAAAGATGGAAGAATATATCTTACCTAATTTTGTTGAAATTGGATATATGCACAAAGCCAGGTGGGAGCACATGGCAAACACCTACGTTCAGCTTGGTCTATTAGAAAAAGATTACAATCTGGACAATTTCCTTTACCAGGATTTTATTCAGAATAAGGTAAGCTTTCAGGATAACCTCATTAAGATTCTGGGAATTTTCCTTTGCATTTTAATTACATCTGTAGTGATCATTTTATTTTTCAACTACAAACTTAGAAATGCCATCTTAAAAAAGACAAAAGAAATTACAATCTCGAATCAAGTATTAAAAAAAGAAATTGATGAAAAAGAAATCATTTACAATGATTTAATTAAAACTGCCAAAAAACTAAAATCTAATCAGCGAAAACTTAAAGAAAAAAACAAAATCTTAAAAGACAGAAATACTCAAATAGAGAAGATTAACCACGAATTAGAATTGGCAAAAGTAAAGGCTGAAGAAAGTGATCGCTTAAAGTCCGCATTTATCTCAAATATGTCCCACGAAATCAGAACACCAATGAATGGAATAATTGGTTTTTCTGATTTATTAAAGCAAAATAACATACCTTATGCTGACAAACAAAAATACGCCAGAATAATCGAAGATAATTCACTACAATTACTCAGAATTATTTCAGACATCATTGATATTTCAAAAATTGAGGTAGGAGAAATATCCATAAAAAAAGAACCCGTTGATATTTATCTACTCTTCGATAATCTTTACCATAACTTCTCGCTAAAATCAAAACAAATTAAGGGTAATAATCTTGAAGTAAACTATATCATTTCGCAGGATGTGGAGCAGGTAATCTACACCGACCCAACCCGACTAAAACAAATACTGAGCAACCTGATTGAAAATGCCATCAAATTTACCACTGAAGGAAGTGTTATTTTCTCCGTTGACAAACTGAACGAGCACTTAATCTTTTCGGTAAAAGATACCGGGCATGGAATATCCATGAATAAATCGAAGGTTATTTTTGATCGCTTTTTTAAAGAAGGCAACCAACATTTTACAGAGTTAGGAGGTACCGGACTTGGACTTTCTATTGCTAAAAATATGGTTGAGTTACTAGGTGGTGCCTTAGAGTTTAAAAGCGAAATAAATAAAGGTTCCGAGTTTTTCTTTACACATCCCTTAAACACTTCTCTCTACAATTAACCTGGAAAAACCATTTTATAAACTATCCAACTGCTCTAACTGATCATCCGATAAACTTCTTTCTTCATTCATTAAGTGTGTAATAAAAGTCATTTTTGCCGCATTTTCTAACACTTCAATCCGATTAAAGGCCTTAATCATTTCAGAGCCAATAGCAGTAACACCATGATTCTCCATAATCAGCACTTTATTCTCTGCAAATGTATCACTCACATTTTTTGCCAGCTCTTTGGAACCCATCAAACCATATGGAGCGACAACAGGTTCTTTTATAATCATTCTGGATTCTGCAATTAATCGTGCATTAATAGGAATATCCATCGCTGAGAAAGCAGATGCAAAAATTGTATGACAATGAACGATAGCATTAATTGTGGGATGATCCTCATAAATCTGGATATGCATTATCGTTTCCATGCTTGGTTTTATATGAGGTGTCAGATTATTCCCATTCATATCCAAAATAGCTACCTGCTCAGGCATTAACATACCTTTATCCACTCCGGTAGAAGATATTAAAATATGCTCCCCTACCCGTTTACTGATATTACCTGCCAAACTGGTTGTTAGGTTTTTGTTATACAGTCGACGCATAAAACGAGCCACCTCTTCCCGTTCCTCCAAGAATTGATTTTGTGCTTCCATAGTGTATAAATTACTGTTTAAAGCTAATTTATTTCTACGAGTTTATGAAAGAATTACCGTAAAGAAAAAAGGAGCCACTTGCACAGCTGGCAGGTAGCTCCTTTTAGTATTTCCTTAATGTATCTCTTAGCTTGCAGTCACCTCTTTACAAGCTCCGTAAATTCCATCAAACAATTCTTTAGCATCAGAAGCTGCCATGGCAGAAAAAGCAACTCTTAGGACATTATTTAAATTAATAATACCAATGCTATACTTATTAATCAAGATATCGCGTACTGTTTCCCCATCAATTCCTTCTTTTAGCTGAATACACATAAAATACCCTGAATTATATGGCAAAGCGGTAAAATACGTCTTATATTTCTCATCCTTCAACACCTCTTTAATAGCCTCATATCGGGTTTTCATAATCACAAACTTCGAGTGCTTCTGTTCCTGATAATCCGGAGCTTCGAAAGCATGTAATAACAAAGACTGACTCAAATTAGACGAGTTGGAAATATTACCACGAACCGCACCAGCCGTTTTCATTTCTAAGGCATGATACAAGTCGGCATCCGCACCTTTCATACCATAGGTTAAAAAGCCCACTCTAAATCCCCAAACATAATCTTCCTTCGTGGCTCCATCAATTTTTACTGCCAGCACATTTTCATGTAAATCTGATAAATAGGCAAAAATGGATTCCTTGGCAATTCCTTCTTCAAACACCAACCCAAAGTAGGCATCATCTGTAATAGCTACAATCTTTTTACCTGCTTCTGCAGCTTCTTTTATCACTGCTGTAATCGCATCCATTTCTGCAAAAGTAGGTGTATATCCTGTTGGATTATTTGGGAAATTTAAAATCAATATCTTCTTTTCACCCTCTGTCATTAAACTTGCTTTTAGAGCCTCTGTATCGAATCCGCCATTTTTAAACAAGTTAAATTTAGTCAGGTTAACACCGTAAGCATTGACCAAAGCCAGGTTATAATTACCCCAAAATAAATTAGGAACAATCACATCTTCTCCTTCATCCATAAAAAGATATCCCGCCATGCTTATTCCATGCGTAAGTGCACTGGTAACAACCGGCAAACTCAACTCCTTGCCTTTTAAACTACTGTTCTTCTCGTAGATCATTTCTTTCCACTTAGCACGTAAATCCGGACGACCAAAACTTGGTGCGTAAGGAAAAGACATTGATGGATCCATATCAATTTTTGAAGCTATTGACTCTAATCGCATCGGACTACCGTCGTCTTCGATTGCAGCTCCAATAGTGGCATTAATTTTAGTTCCTTTTGCTTCTGCCGTTTGACCTAAAATCCCTTTTTTAGGAAAAAATATATGCTTCCCTTTTTGCGACAACAACTCGTATACAACAGGATTTTTTGAATTAATTACATCGTTTAATTCTTGTGCTTGCGGATTCATTCTTTTATATGATTTGTGTGTAAAAACTTATCATTGCAAAATTGCTAAAAAAACAGCAGTTTGTTAACAAATTAACAGAAGAAAGGTTAATTTTTTAATGATTTTAAAAGTAATTGGTTACCAAAAAAGGTAAAACTCAATTTACAGTTCCCAATGAGCCTTAATGATGCGTTTTATTGAATTCGCAGAAACCTCATCCCAATTGATATTTTCTTGTGTCACAAAAACCACATCCGTTATATCATCCTGAATGTGCATATGCTCCCAACCTGTAACCTGACAACGGAATGCTAAATCCGAAGTAAACACAGAATATCCCGAAAAAACATATTCATTCGGAAAAGAGGTTAAATAATCCATTTTAATAATATCCAGATTTAGTTCCTCTTTGATTTCTCTTCTTAAAGCATCCTCAACAGATTCATTGGGATCGACAAAACCGCCAGGAAGATCAAGCTTTCCCTTTTCCGGATCAAATGCTCTGATAGTCAACATCAACTCTCCCTTTTTATTTTCGATTAGTGCAGCCACTGCTGCAGATGAATTAATAAAAAAGTGAAAACCACAATCCTGACACAGGAATGATCTTTCGCCTTTAAAATTAAATTGATTAGATCCGCACTTGGGGCAGTACCTTAGTACATTTTCAGGTTTTGTCATATTAAATCAATTATTTACAACCAGTAAGCAGCTACTTTTTTTGACAACTGCTTACCGATAACTATTCTTTGCTTTATCCCCAAAGATTTTCAGGGTAAACTCCTTTATCAATTAAGGCTTGTAAACTGGCCTGAACTATAGGCTTATCCTCCTGATAAGTAACTCCAAACCATTTAGCATCACTCGACAACACTTTAGTTGAAGCTCTTCCGGTTTTAATCATGGTATCAACCAAAGCATTAAAATAAAACTCCGATTTTAGTTCTTTTCCTCTTTCTTCAAGAAAGGCTAAAAATCCTTCTTCCAACGCCGTGAAAAATGAATTTTTAAATGCCCAAAAATTCATTGATACCGGTTCTTTACCTGTAAGCTCAGTCGTCTCTTCATCTTCCCAGTAAACTACTTTACCGTCGAGGTAACCAATTTTCGTTCTTTCAATAATATTCACCAGATTCGCATCTACATCTGTTTCACAAACTCCTCTTGAAACTGTTCCATGCTCCGAAAGCGTGTTATCCAAAGCATATCCTACCATCGCATATTCTGTTTCCTCTTTGCTTTGTTCAACAAAATCAACCACCGCCTGATAGGCCTCTCTGCCATAAAAATCATCTGCATTAATAATGGCAAATGGTCCCTGAATGGCTTCTTTTGCCATCAGCATAGCATGACCAGTACCCCATGGCTTTTCTCTACCTTCCGGCACACTATAACCTTCCGGCAACTTATCTAATTCCTGATAAACATATTCAACTTCGATTTTACCTGCCAGTTTTGGATCAAAACGCTCCTTAAACTGATCGGCAAAGGAATGACGAATAACAAAAACTACTTTTTCGAATCCGGCCTGAATAGCATCATAAACTGAATAATCAATAATCGATTCTCCATTCGGCCCTAGCGTATCTAATTGCTTTAATCCGCCATAACGACTACCCATTCCGGCAGCTAATACTAATAAAGTTGGTTTCATTTTATATATTTAATTCGTTAGATGTAAAGACTTCTCTGAACCTTTACTTATTTTCTCTATAGTTTATCTATTTGCTTTAAAATCATTTAACAAGCCTTCATACATCCAATTGGCTAAAGCCTGTCGGTTGTTTTCCAGAATAAAACGCTGTTGGTCACGAAAATTACGGATATTTCCTAATTCAACAAATACCGCTGAAGGATAAGTTTTTCTTAACAAGTACAAATTTCTGCTATTGATTACACCCGAATAACCTCTGGATGGTTGATGCTTATTGTACTTTTCATCAAATACTTTTAGAATTGCTTCAGCCGTTTTTTTACCTGATTTACTTTTAGGTGCATGATAAAAAAATACATCAATAGCCTTTCCTTTACTTCTGGAGTCTACATGAATAATTACACAACGCTGAAAAGAGGATTTGTATTTAATGTACTGTTGATTTACAGCTTCTGTTCGTTGCTTTAAACGGTCGTTTTGCTCAAGGGGAATCGTTTTTTCCATACAAACTTCATCCTTATCCATCGCTAAATATGATTGATCTCTGATTCCATCATCCTTATCCTGAATAACCATATGAACAATAGCTCCATTTTCCTGCAGTTTTTTTGCCAAACGTAAAGTAATATCATAGGCATATTCATCTTCGGCCAAAGTCTTGCCTCCATATTTTCCCAGTGCCCCAGGATCTGGACCTCCATGTCCACTCACCAGATGAAAAACTGCACCACTTAAATCATTAGATTCCTTCTTAAACTTTTCTCTTTCCTTTCCATACAATGGTTCATTCAAGAATACTTCGCCAGTTGGAATCTTATATTTCACTCCTTTGAGTAATGATTTGTTTTTACCGAAACGTCCTTCATTTATCTTAAAAAATTCATCCTTTAAGACATTGGTATTTAAATTATTCCGAGATAAAAAAGCCGTTAAACCCTCACCATTCCGAGGAGCTACATATGTTATTTCAGAACTACTTTGTGCTTGTATTTGCACAAAGAAAAACACCATACATATCAATACGAACCAATTTATCTTCATTTTTCCCTCTTTAACAATAGCCTTAGTTTATCTGCTTATAGCCACAAAAATAATTTTTTGCCTGATACTCCAAAAGCTTATTTACAGGAAGTTTATATAAAAAGTGATGATTAATTTAGAATTATTCTATTAAAAGTTTGATTATTTATTAAGCTTACTTAACTTTGTCTAAAAGCAAACTAAATAAATGAATTCAATTTCTGTTGAAAATTTTCTAAAAAACGTATTCACATTGAAATACGACGAAGGTGAAAAAGCTTCTACCAGTAATTTGTCTGTTCGTTTAGGAATTTCGGGTCCTGCGATAACAGATATGGCAAAAAAACTAGCAGCTAAAGACTTGCTTATTTATGAGCCATACAAAGAGTTACAATTAACAGACGCTGGAAAAAATGTAGCTATTAAAGTAATACGCAGGCACAGAATATGGGAAATGTTCTTGCATCAAGTATTAGACTTAGATTTAACAGAAGTACATAATGAAGCAGAATTACTGGAGCATCAGACTTCAGATAATTTATTGGAAAAACTGGACGAATATTTGAATTTTCCTGAATTTGATCCACATGGTGATCCCATTCCGCAAGCAGATGGCTCTATCATCAAACATAAAAATGCTATAAAGCTGGATCAATTATCCAATGGAGATAAAGGAACAATAGTCAGGTTAATTTATGCTGATGAAGAAGTGCAGCAATTATTCGAACATTATAAAATTGAAACAGGTGCCAGTTTTAAAATCTTAAAGGTATTTAAACTAGATAAATCCATGGAAGTGGATTTAAATGGAAATAAGATTCACCTATCCCAAACCATACAAAAAAGAATCTTTTGCAAAATCATAGAATAAACAATTACTGAAAACGATAAAATAACATATCATGGAAAACATTGAATTTTCGCACGTTTTAACTGCTTTTGGGCTAACCTTATTTGCCGGTTTAGCCACTGGTATTGGAAGTGCCATGGCCTTTTTTGCCAAAAGAACAAACACAAAGTTTCTTTCATTATCCTTAGGCTTTTCAGCAGGTGTAATGATATATGTATCTTTTGTTGAAATATTTTTTAAGGCAAAAGATAACTTAATTGAAGGCTATGGAGAAGTAGCCGGAACCTGGTACACAGTTATATCCTTTTTTGCCGGAATGGCGCTTATTGCCATTATTGATAAATTTATTCCTTCAGCTGAAAACCCGCACGAAATGGAAAAAATTGAAGGTATGGAAGGCAAGGCTGATAAAAAAGGAAAACACCTGATGCGTATGGGCTTATTTACAGCTTTAGCTATTGGAATCCACAACTTTCCGGAAGGACTGGCAACTTTTACAGCCGCATTAACCGATCCTAATCTGGGTATTGCTATAGCAGTAGCCATTGCCATTCACAATATCCCGGAAGGAATCGCTGTTTCTGTACCTATTTATTATGCCACCGGAAGCAGACGAAGAGCTTTCCGCTTAAGTTTTCTTTCCGGTTTATCTGAACCAATAGGTGCCATTGTAGGTTACTTGATCTTAATGCCATTTTTATCACCAACTATGTTTGGGGTAATCTTTGCCGGAGTAGCCGGAATTATGGTTTTCATCAGTTTGGATGAACTTTTACCTGCCGCCCAAGAATATGGCGAGCACCATTTATCAATTTATGGACTGATTGCCGGCATGGTAGTGATGGCTATTAGTTTATTATTATTTCTGTAGAAACAAAAAAAGAATCAAATATGAATATCAAAAATATCGCATTTATACTTTTTAGCATCCTTATTTCAACGAGTACACTCCATGCTCAGGAGCATTCTGATGCGAATGTTTTTGGCGATGTTCAAAGTAATGGAGAACACTTACCTTTTGTCAATATTTTTATCAAAGGAACCAATTTAGGTACAGCCACCGATTTATCCGGACACTATATGCTCATTGATTTACCTCCGGGCAAACATATTTTGGTAGCAAATAGTGTTGGATTTATGCCTGTTGAGAAAGAAATTACAATTATTGCAGGTAAAAGTATTGAGGTCAACTTTGAGTTAAAAGAGCATATCATGGCCATTGATGATGTGGTGATTACCGGTACCAAAACATTTAAACGTATTACCGATAGCCCGGTCATTGTAAATGTGATGGAAGGAAAAAAACTGGAGATGATTCAGGCCAATACCCTTTCCGAAGGTTTGGTTTTTCAACCGGGATTAAGACTGGAAACCGATTGCCAAACATGTAATTATACCCAATTAAGAATGAACGGTCTGGGAGGTGGTTATTCTCAAATCCTGATTAACAGCCGTCCTGTTTTTAGCCCCTTAACCGGATTATATGGCCTGGAGCAGATTCCTACCAATATGATTGAACGTATTGAAGTGGTTCGCGGAGGTGCTTCTGCGCTATACGGTGCCGGTGCCATTGGAGGAACTGTAAATGTAATTACGCGTTTGCCGGATAGAGATGCTTATTCCATCAATACTAATACTGCTGTTATAAACGGTGAATCCAGCGACTTCATCATCAATGGAAATGCCAGTTCGGTAAGCGACAGACGAAATGCCGGATTAAGTTTGTTTGCATCGCATCGTAAGCGAGATTCCTACGACCACAACAATGATGGATTTAGTGAGATGGCGCAATTAAAAAACAACTCTTTTGGCTTAAACGCATTTTTGCTACCTGCTCCCAACCATAAAATAGAATTCAATATTTCTTCGATGTATGAGTACAGATATGGAGGAAATAAAGAAGAAGGACCTGCTTATCTCGCTGACCAAAGTGAAGAGCGCATTCACAATGTATTAATGGGAGGTGTGGATTATAGTTTATTATTCAATGATAACCTGTCTTCATTTGCAGCCTATATTGCTGGTCAGAATACTGATAGAGATCATTATACCGGTATCATGCCAGATGATAACGAAGAAGGATACGATGAACATTTTACCAATCCTCCATACGGGATTACCGATAGCAAAACCTATATCGGTGGGATTCAACTGAACCACATGCTAAATCATTTTATTTCGGGTAAAAACAACCTGAGTTTTGGTTTAGAATACAATTACGATATGGTGGATGATGAGATTAAAGCCTATGAATATCACTTAGATCAAACCACTAAAAATACAGGAGCATTTTTACAAAGCGACTGGTCCATTAACCGAAAGCTGACTTTATTAACAGGACTAAGAGCCGACAAGCACAACATGGTGGACAATATGATTTTAAGCCCGCGTATATCCTTGCTTTACAAACAGGATTTCTGGCAATTCAGATCGAGCTGGTCTACCGGCTTCAGAGCGCCACAAGCATTTGATGCCGATATGCATATTGCTTTTTCAGGAGGTGGAATTCAACGCGTTGTACTTGCCGAAGATTTAAAAGAAGAGCGCTCTCAGAGCTGGAGTACTTCTATTAACTTTGATAAACCAAGTGAACATTTTGTTTGGGGATTTACCCTCGAAGGTTTTTACACCCAATTAAATAAAGCTTTTATTTTAGAGGAAATCGGTACGGATACAGATGGTAATTCTGTTTTAGAAAAAAGAAATGGAGACGAATCAACTGTGGCTGGAGGAACTTTTGAAATCAGGGGTAATTATAACCGAAGAGTTCAACTAGAAGCGGGTATTACCTTGCAAAAAAGTCAGTTTGAGAAAGAAGTGGTTTGGTCAGAAAACAACCCGGGATTAAAAGACTATTTGCGTACACCTGAAGATTATGGCTACTATACTTTTACATGGACGCCAAGGTACAATATTAAAGCGGCTATTTCAGGGGTTTATACTGGGTCGATGTTCGTTCCGCACTATGGCAGAGATGAGTTAATAGAAACAGCATCGTTTTTAGAAAACAATATTAAAACATCCTACGAATTTAAATGGCTGGAAAAAGGTGTAGGTATAGAAGTTTTTGGAGGTATTCAGAATATTTTCAATCAGTATCAGGATGATTTCGATACAGGTAAAAACAGAGACAGCGGTTATATTTATGGTCCTTCGAGACCAAGAACAGTTTTCTTTGGATTAAAGTTGACGAGCCTATAGTTAACCAAACCTTACTCTCAACAAATAAACAACTTGACAATACAATATCAATGACTAAAAAAGAACGTTTTGAAAAGATAACAGCGTGGTTTCAGAAAAACATGCCTATTGCCGAAACTGAACTGGACTATACCAACCCATACGAATTACTGGTAGCTGTCATTCTTTCTGCACAGTGCACCGATAAGCGCGTAAATATGATTACTCCCGATCTTTTCAAACGCTATCCTTCGGCCAAAGAATTATCGGAAGCTGAACCTGCAGAGGTATTCGATTATATTCGCTCATGTACCTACCCCAACAATAAAAGCAAACACCTGGTAGGCATGGCTAAAATGTTGTTAAACGACTTTAACAACGTAGTTCCTGATGATATTAAAGAACTACAAAAACTCCCGGGAGTAGGCAGAAAAACAGCCAATGTAATCGCCAGTGTAGTATACGAAAAACCAGCCATGGCAGTAGACACTCACGTTTTTAGAGTGTCGGAAAGAATAGGATTGACGACCAATTCTAAAACACCCTTGGAAACAGAAAAACAGTTGGTGAAACATTTTGCCGAAGAACTATTACCCATAGCCCACCATTGGTTAATTTTACATGGAAGATATGTTTGTATTGCCCGCAATCCTAAATGTGCCAAATGTGGATTACAAGAATATTGTAAGTATTATCAAAAGGCACTTAAACAGAAAAGTAAGTCGAAATAAAACTTTATTAATTAAAAAAGAGGCTATCCAAAAATCTCATTGAATAGCCTCGTTAATTATGTTAAACCCGTAATATGCATAAGCACTAAATATTTTTTTCGATCACCAGTTCTTCTTTTTCCAGATTAATCATATGGTTGGTCGTTTGCTCCACTCCTACATCTTTACCTGACATATTAATCTGATCAAAATATTTGTACCAGCCATGTTCCTCTAAAATATCCTGAAATTGGAGCAATAACTCAACAGATGGCATTTTTGTAACCGCAAAAAAATCGTAGTCTGCTCTTTGCGCAGTAACATCCTCGTTCATTCCCCAGGCATCGACAATTATCAAACCTTCGGTCATCAACTTCTTCATTAAAGCTCCTGTTCTATCCACGTAGTTGGCTCTTTCGGTCTTCGACATTTGATACCATGTCTCTTTCGCTTTCCAAAACTCAATAAATACTCTCATGGCGCATCTTTTTTTTGGTTTAAAACAAATCTGATTATTACTTTAAAAACAATCTTAAACCATTTAAGTTTAACCTTTTGTGAGCTTACCCTAGAGTTTAAACTGTATTAAAAACGATAACGAAGACCAATATTTTTAGTTTGACTAAACTTTGAACTCGAAAATACATTCAAATCCCAGAAATCCCCTTCCAAGTTAACCGTAAGCTGAAAGTTTTTATACACATTTGCTGCCAGCCCCAAACTATAAGATGGTAAAAATGGTTGTGTATGGTTTACTACCTTTGCAAAAGAATACTTCTCTCTTATAATATACACATTGAATCCAACTGAGGCATATGGCAATAGTACTTTTCCAGGATAGATATATCCAAAAGAAAAAGGAATACGAAAAACCCCATAATTTATAGATGGGATTTGTACTTGTTGAAACTCAACTACACTATAACCTGGAGGAATTTTAAAAGCCGCAAACTGTAACCCATAGCCAAAAAATAAGTTACTCCCCCTTAAAGGAGTATATCCTTTAAATCCATATATCATGTAGGAATTTTTAGATTTTATATAGCTATAATCTATATTTAGCAAGCCCACTGAAAATTCAAGCAAACCCTTTTTATGGTTTTGATGATAAACCATATAATCCTCATTCTTATTCTTTAACTGATGATAAATTTGCGACACAGCGATAAGTTCCTTATGCTCTACTTTTCCCAGTCTATTAATTTCGCCTGCCATACCGGGAGTATCGCTCATTAGAGAATCCAAAGTTTTCTTGTATTGCTCAACCCTTATAACAACCTTTTGTTTTCCCGAATTCCAGGAGGACATATCATAAGAAGTAATATCAAAATCCCTAGCATCTTCTACTGTTCCTCTTTGATTTACAAATAACGATCGTTCAAAATAATTAAGAGGCTCCAGCCCTCCTTCCTCTTTCTTAATGTAATATTGTTTGCTATTATTATCTGTATAATAATAAATATTTACAGCTCCTTTAAATAGCATTTCTAAAAACTTTGACTCACCATCTACTTCAAAGGATTCATAATACCGTATACCTTCAATGTAAAAAGCACGAATTTCACTCGGCAAATATTTGGTTATTTTTTTATTCTCAGACTTAAACAAACAAAATTTACATAAGGAAGCATCCCCTTTTAAAGCTATTCGACCATATATAGTATCTTGTTCTATGGATATGATATATCCGGGATTAAAATTCAATTGCGCATAAGCCTTAGATACTGTAAATACCAATAAGGCTAATAAAAGTTTTTTCATAGTAGGTGTATAATATTTAGTGTGATTCAAATTTATTTTGATTAATGCTCTCTAAAGTAATAAGAATACATAATGATATACAAAAAAAATTACAATTAACTTATCGTAATGCTTTGTCCAATTTTCATAAATGGCTTCTCGACAAAATAAAAAGTTACAAAACTGCTCAAAACCACAACAGGGGCAATAGTAAAAACGAATAACATATACTGCATGGAACTAAATTGCTTAAGCTGATCGATGCCCCAAACATAATTTACACCTACATATAATATTATACCATGACATAAATAGGTACTATAACTAATATCGCCAAGAAACTTAAGTGTGGATTTTCGAAGTATACCAAAAAAGTCATTCCCTAATGCCACCAAGGTAAATACAATGCTTACAAATAATTTACTTATGTTTTTTGTTGATGAAAAATAACTAAAAGTAAGTAACAATAATACAACAATAAGAAGGCTAAAAATTGGATGATTAAAGTTGATTTTTCGAGTATTATACTTTAGTACAATTGGAGCTATAGCCCCGCCTAAAAATGATAACATATGATGCCACTCCAATGTTTTAAAATGCACCACAATCGCAATAAATCCAGCTCCTATGACAACATAAAACAAACTCGGCTTTATATTTTTTACGAGTAAAGCAACAATAGGAAGAGAGAAGTACAGTAACCATTCGTAGGAAAGAGACCACAAAACCCCGGCATTAATAATGGACGCATCCATTTCGTTTATATCTCCCAATCCAATTAAGCCAAAACCAAACCAGCGAAGAATACTTTTAAGTAGCCCAAAATAACTTGAATGAATCATCCAGTTACTATTTAAAAACACTAGAAAAAATATAATGCTAACTACAAAAAAGTGTAAGGGTACTAAACGAAAGAAACGCTTAACAAAAAAAGACTGCCAATTAAACTCACGATATTTAAATTCTAAAAGTTTATTTACAAAAAGAAAGCTCGAAATCATAAAAAACAAGGTTACTCCAGTTTGTCCCAACTGCGCAAACAATCTAGAATCAGGACTTTGCCAAACATCCGATTGCAAATAATTATACCATACATTTGAATGATGAATAAACACACTGATGGCCAAAAAACCGCGCAAGCCATCAATCGTTTCAAAGCGATTAACTGCAGCTTTTAATTTAAAACCTCGGTGAATTAAAAAGCCGGTAAGTAAACAAATAGAAAATGTAATTAATGCAAATAAAGGATTAGACGGGGTCATTCTTAAGTTTTTTATTATTTACCCCCAAAAGTATATATCTATTTTACTTGAATTGTAAATATTTGACAAACAAACCCTATTATTACATGCTTTATCTATCAAGCACCTAGCAGTTTTATACAAAATCAGTCAATATCTTATATAGTTCTGTACGTTTAATTGGTTTCGCTATAACTCTGTCAAAAATCCCCTGTTCCATCAATTCTTCTTTATTCGTGTAAACAAATGCCGTTTGTGCAACTATTGGTAATTCGGGATTTTGGAGTTTTATGTATTTAGCAGCTTCAATCCCGTTCATTACAGGCATTTTAATATCTATTAATACTATATCTATCTTTTGTGATTCCACCATTTCACAAGCTTCTTTTCCATTTTTTGCCCTAAATATTTTCACTTCACAACTACTTAGGTAGGCCTGTAACAATTGAAAATTCGACTCCTCATCCTCAGCAACAAGTATCTGCATTCCTTTTATTTTAACAGCCGAAAAATCCCTATTTAATGGTTCTGTTTTTACGCTCTCTTTTTTCTTTTTAGAAGAAAGAGGATGGGAAAAGAAGAAAGAAGTACCCTTGTTTTCAACAGATTCATACCAAAGTTCTCCTCCCCATAAGTTTACCAGGCTTTTACTAATCGCCAAGCCTAAACCGGCTCCACGAAACACATGTTTTGGATCATCTTCCAGTTTTGCAAAACGTTCAAAAATATCGTTGCCTGTATGTTTAGGAATCCCAATGCCTGTATCTTTTACATAGATAATAATCTTATCCGAAATTTCTTTTATACCAAATTCTACCTGCCCGGCTTTAGTAAACTTTAAAGCATTAGATATCAAATTAGTAAGCACCTGCTTAAAACGCACCTCATCCGACATTAAACAAAGGTCATTATTTTTGAGTTGATCAATATTTAAAATCAGCTTAACGTTATGCACTTGATGATTTAACTTAAAAACATCATAGCTATCTTGTAAAATAGTAGCCAGATTAACAGGCTTAATTTTAAAATTTAACTGACCAGAATGAATTTGAGAAATATCGAGTATATCGTTAATTAAAACCAATAATGAATTACTGTTTTTAATAATCGTTTCCAAATATTTATTTCTCGTTTCATCATTCAAATCCCTATCTAGCAACAGCGATGAAAAGCCAATAATAGCATTCATAGGTGTTCTTATCTCATGAGACATATTGGCCAGAAATGAACTCTTCAGACGATCCGACTCATTTGCTTTTTCCAAAGCCTTAATTAACTCTGCAGTACGCTCTTCCACCAGCAACTCGAGCTTATTTCTATGTAAATCGAGCTCTTTATTCTGACTGATAACCTTGTTTTGAGACTTTTTAAGGTTTTTATTAATGCTAACCAATGTTTCTCTTTGAGCAAGCAGTTCTTCCTTATGCTCACTTAGCGAATAATTGGTTGCTTGCAGTTCTTTTGTTCTTTCTCTAACTTTATTTTCGAGCCTGACATTAGCTGCCTTAATTTTACGAACCCGCAACCTGAACAAAGCAACAATTGAAACAAGTATCAAAAACAGCATCAGAATCTTAAAATCCAGCCTCAGCCAAAACGGTGGTAATATTACAATTTGCAAAGAAACCTCATCATCTGGTTTACACATAACTCCATCATTATTCGAAGCTTTTAATCTAAATGTATAATTTCCAGGAGGCAAACCGGTAAATGAAGCCCAACGTCGATCTGTCGTTTTACTTTCAATCCACTGATTTCTGTGCCCTTCTAGCATATACCAGTATTGATTATTTTCAGGCACAGCAAAGTGCATGGCTGAAAACTGTAACGAAAAATCATTTTCGTAATGTTTTAATATTATTTTAGGTGTTGCCCAAATTTGATCTTTTAAGAGCACTCTTCCGTTTAAACTATCTCCTGGCGCAATATGTCTATTATATACTTGTAAGTTAGTGATGGCAGGTTGCGCACAATATGGGTTTTTCTTAAATAAATCCGGATTAAAACTTAACAGGCCTTTAGGCGAACCTATATATATTTCGCCATTTATACTTTTGCAGGAAGCCGTAGTATTAAACTCATTAGCTGGCAATCCATCACTTTCGTTATAAAAGGTACACTCAAGCGTATTCTTGTTTAAACAAATTAAACCATTATCCGAGGCCATCCAATAATTACCTTTATCATCAGGAATTATACTATAAATGCTATAGTTGTGTAAACTTGGTTTGGTCTTCAGTAAACTAAATATCTCTGTTCGCTTATTATAACGATTTAAGCCTAATGTAGTACCTACTAACAAAGTACTGTCCGACTCCTCAAAAATTGTATAAACACCATCTCCACTAATACTATTTTCATTTCCTGGATCATGAATAAACCTTTTTACAATATTCTCTTGCGTATCATAACGAGCCATTCCTCCATTATAGGAACCCGACCATAAAACGTCTTCCTTGTCTATAAAAACTGTCCTGAAAAATCCTTGCTTATCGTTATGTTGATCATACAAAAAAGAGTAAGGAATAATCTGGTTACTTTCTCTTTCCCACTTAAAAACTCCTCTGGAAGCCGCTATCCATATGTTTCCTTGTTGATCTTCCGAAAATTTGCGAACTCCCCAAAACTGCTCTGTATGATTATCACATGTGGCTATTTTACTAGAGTAATCTACCTTTAAGGTCTTAGGATTTATCCTATCAATACCCAATCCATAACTTCCCACCCAGATATATCCTCTGCTGTCTTCAAACAAAGCTGAAAAATTAACCACCTCATTTTCTTTAATCTTAACCTCTAATTTCTTTTGTGTTTGATGATCAATTCTCAAAATTGATTTTCCTTTCTCTCCAATCCATAAGTTTCCTTTGGAATCAGAAAAAGCTGCTGTTATATTCGTTCCAGAAAAAACCGGGTTAGAATACTGAGGGTTAGTAAACTCCTTGTCAAATGGTTTTTGATTTAAATCTGCCTTATCAATTCCTCTTCTGTAATTGCTCAGCCACAAATTGTTGGTTTTATCAATAAATAGAAAATTGAAGTTATTTGAAGTTAATGACTCTTTTTGTAAAATATCTGTTTCATAGTGTACAATACCTTGCTCCTTATTATACATCGCCAATCCCCGGGATGAGGAAATCCATAAATTACCAGATTGATCTTCAGCCATTCTCAAAAAGTCAACAGTTTCATGGGTATCAAAAAGCGAATATTTTGATTTTCTGGATTCACCTGCATTAACAACATACAGACTATTATCCTGTGCAGAAAAGCAATAAACTGCTCCCTTCCGATCAATATAAAGTTCTGAATTTCCAGATAGTTCACTTAAATAGTTTTGTACCCTTCCCGATTTGATATCATAACAAAACACACCTTTATTCCAGGTTGAAAACCACAGTTTTGATTTTTTATCCGACACCATTGACGTGACATACATGTCAGTAATGGAAGGATCTGAAATAAATTCAGATATAGCATGAACTGTTGTATCTTTCTTATCTACACAAGCTATTCCGGTTGAAGACAAAAACCACAAATGCCCTAAGCTATCCTCGCTGATGCTACGGATAAAATTGGATGGTACTGTATTCTCAGTGATAGAATCCGGCAATACATTTTGAAAAGAATCATTGGCATTATGGTAAATATCTAATCCTGAATTGGTGCCTAACCATAAAGTAGAATCCCGATCCTCGTAAAAACAGTCAACCCTGATATTTGATATTTGACCTGCTTGATGGGCATCTGCACTATAATTATAAAACCGTTCAGTTTTACAAGCCATCCTGTTTAATGCATATTCTGAAAATCTAATCCATAAATTTCCTTTTTTATCCGCATACATAGAATTAACATGCTTATAGCTTAAACTATTTTCCTTTCCCGGATCTGGTTGGTATAATACAAACCTGTATCCATCAAATCTAACTATACCAAGGTGAGTTCCAAACCATAAAAAACCATCTTGATCCTGCACAATAGAAAGCACAAAATCGTTAGGTAAACCATTATGAGTAGAATAATGTGTAAACCTTACGGGAGAGTTTGCCTTTATAGTAATTGCAAAACAGAAGTATATAAAAAAAATAATAAAGCCTGGTCTCATAATCGTTTTTAAACTCAAATTTACATTCCCAATCCAAACACCCATCTTATACCCTATTAAACTGCAACATACAAATCCTCCACTACCTGTTCAATCATTCACATTTCTTAAAGGATGGAATGCTAATACACAAATTCAGTTGGAAATCCATTTACAAAATACGCTTTTAATTTGATTAAGAAAATGCAATATCCACTAAACAAACAAACGTCATTATCCTTTATAATTCAAAAACTTACCGAAAATACAACAAAATGTTAAAATTTGTAAACTTTATACAAAATATTATACAATGATAAAATTCAAATAATTATATTTGGGCACATTTTGTAATAAACTTCCTCATAATGAAACTAAAAGAATTAAATTCCAGGGTCGGAATAGGATGTGATGAAAAGCTAACAAATATTTTTGTTCAGTTTGAGACTTTAATTCAAGAATTAGGTAAAAAAGATTTACCTGAAGAAATTATCAATTCTATCAACTACCAGATAGAACAAATCAATGCGTTGGACGACTCTTGTAAGCAATTAAAAAAACAAATTAAGAAGAGACAGGTAGTAATTATTCATCTGATTGAGAAGAAACTAAAAATTGTACCTCAAAATTATTATCGTAATATGTGGCTTGCAATTGGTATTGCTGTGTTTGGAGTACCCATTGGAACCTTATTTGGTTTGAGCCTCGATAATATGGCATTTCTGGGTATTGGTATGCCTATTGGCATTTCTATTGGGATTGCTATTGGCTATGCAATGGATAAAAAAGCATACGATGAAGGAAGGCAACTGGAATTTTCCATGAAGTATTAATTGCTTTATTCTGACATCAATTTCAATTGATCACACCTCTGCTATAACACTTACAAGGTTATTTTATTACCTTTTTTCTTAAAGAAAATCTGACTCCCCAATATAAAAGCTCTGATAGTATTCCTTTAGGAGATTTTTTTTACCATCTAAACATATACGCCTGCAAACTGTTTGAGCTGTGTCTTATTTAAATTATAGACATCAGCATATGACAAAATCTTTTATAATTGTTGGACAAGGCCTTGCCGGTTCCATATTAGCTTATAAGTTATGGCAACATGGACATCGTGTTACTATTATTGCTCATTCGAAGATACCTAAAGCTTCTGATGTTGCTGCTGGCTTATACAACCCACTGGTCTTTAAACGGCTAACTAAAAGTTGGATGGTAGACCAATGCTTGCCAGCCATGCATAAAACCTACAAGGAAATTGAAGCACTGTTGAATGAACAGTTTATAATCAGTAGAGATATGATTAAACCCTTATCTGAGCAGGAAGAAGGCTTATGGAAAGAACGAATCTTACAGGAAAACTTCTCTGATTTTATTCATCAAGTCGATTTTTTAAAACCTTTAACAGGAATTCATCATTTTTATGCTTACGGAAAGGTAACAAAAACAGGGAATGTAAAACTTAAGTGCATGCTAGATGCATTGCACAATTGGTTCTATGAAAAAAACATGCTGATTGATGCTCCATTTCATTACGATGAATTAAAACTCAGTGAAACCGGAGTGAATTACCAAAATATACAAGCAGATACTATCATTTTTTGCGAAGGCTACCGAGTTATAGAAAATCCATATTTTTCTCAAGTAAAACTAAGTCCAACCAAAGGTGAATTGTTGGAGGTTTATTGTGAAGACTTAGCTGAAGATTTCATTTTAAACAAAAAGCTTTTTGTATTGCCAGTTGGAAACCATCACTTTAAGGTGGGAGCAACTTACGATTGGAAAAATCTGAATGAAGCAAGCACTGAGGAAGCAAAAAAAGACCTTTTAAAACGGTTTGAAGAATTAGTAAACTTACCTTATCAGGTGGTTAAACAAGATGCAGGAATTCGTCCTACAGTTATTGATCGCAGGCCCATTTTAGGTAAACACCCTACACATCCTCAATTAGCCATTTTTAATGGTTTGGGAACTAAAGGTATAATGCTGGCTCCGTATTTTGCAGAAGAGATGGTAAAAGCATTAACAGAAGATAACTATATATTATCGAAAGAAATCGATGTACAAAGGTTCTTTAAATAAGATTTCCTTAGACAAAAAATATTTGAGAATATTCAGCTCTTAAGTAAAGAATTTAGTTTAATGTTAGAACTTTTCAACCATTATTCAGGTTCTTAAATTAGAAATAAAAATTACAGTAATGATAGAAAACATCAGCATATTAGGTTGTGGTTGGCTAGGATTACCTTTAGCCAAATCATTGGTACAAGATGGTTACAAAGTTAAAGGATCTACCACTACCGAAAGTAAATTGGATAAAATTACTGCTTCTGGAGCAACAGCTTTCCTAATCGATTTACATAAAAAAGAAGAAATCCAAGATTTCTTAAATACTGATGTATTAATCGTTTCTATAGTTATTAAAGATATTGCCATACTGAATCGATTAGTAAAACATGTGGAGGCATCAAATATTAAAAAAGTAATATACATCAGTTCAACGGGTATTTACCCATTCACCAATGGCACTATAACCGAAGAATCTCTTATTAAAGATGGCACTGTAGCTCAAAAAGAACAACTATTTACAGAAAATAAAAATTTCACCACTACTGTTATCCGATTTGGAGGTTTATTTGGAGGAGAACGTAAACCTGGTAATTTTTTCCCGGATGGTGCAACAATTAAAAATCCCGATGGCTTTATCAATCTTATTCACCTGGATGATTGCATCGGTATAATTGAACGAATTTTAGAAAAAGAAATATGGGGGGAGGTTTATAATGCCTGCACCGATTCTCATCCTAAACGAAGAGATTTCTATAGTCACGAAATGATGAAACTTGGAAGAAAGGAGCCAACTTTTGATGAAGAAACCCCAAGCCAATATAAAATCATTAGCAATGAGAAACTTAAAAAACAGCTCAACTACAATTTTAAATATCCCGATTTGATGTCATATGAGTAAAAAATAAAAACCATCTCGTTGCCTAAAATTGACATAGAGATGGTTTATATAGTTGGTGATGTAATACAAAACATTTAAAAACCATCATCATCCATTCCGCCACCTTCTCCGCCTTCTCCTTTTTTCTTCTGAATAAAATTATTGATACGATAGCTTAAAGTAAAGGAAACAAATGGAGCATTCGATTCCCATTTTTGGTAATTATAAAAGTCTTCTCCGCGGGTTTCAAACTCATGTCGGCCGGTATCGAATATATCCCGAACCTGAACGACTGCAGAGAACTTACGATCAAAGAAATCTGCTCTTAATGCACTATTAATTCGATAATATCCTTTATTTTTTCCTTGTGATGTTACAGACGGACTATTGTAATTTCCATCCACCTGTAATCTTAATGTTTTTATAATTTTAAATGTGCTATTTAATCGAGAGCTCCAGTTAAATGAAGTACGATCAAAGTTCACACCATTTAACTCCCCTTCAACACGATAATCATAAATGTTTCCCATCAGGTTCAACTCCCACCATTTTGTAATTGGTGTATTAATTGAAGCATCTAATCCCAAAGAATAATCAGAACCTACATTCGCGATGGTGGTTAATAATACGTCTTCCTCAAATACGCTTTTAATTCTTTCTATTTTATTATGCGTAATACGATAATAACCTTCAAACGACAACTGCGTATTTTCCCATTGTTTTAAATAACCAAACTCCATGGCATCAATATATTCCGGATCGATATTCGGATCACCCATACGCACATTATACATGTCTTCATAAGTAATAAAAGGTTCTAAATAGTAGCCTCTTGGTCGGTCAATTCTTCGTGAATAACTTGCCATGAGTTGGTTATCCATAGGTAATTGATAAGATAAATGAAGTGTTGGAAAATAATCCCATCGACTTATATTCAACTTATCGTTATTCACACTGTTAACAATATCTCGCTTGGTTAACTCACCTCTTAACCCCAACTGGTATCCCAGCTTACTAATTTCACCTTTATAAGTAGAATACAATGCATAAATATTTCGCTTATAATTTATGGCATTACCCTTATCTGCCTGAAGTTGAAATTCGTTTTGATTTGGATCAAATATGGATAAACTGGTAATATCATCGCTATCACTAATTCTTCCTTGAAAACCAGCTTCTAACTCACTATTATTTCCGATAGGTTTGGTGTAATCTAAGCGCAACTCCCATCTTCCTGAAGGTCCATCCTCTGTAGTATAAGTTCCTTCATCTGCCAAACTCGAATTATCACTATACAACAAGTTTTCATTCCATTCTTCTCCTTCCCTGTATCGATAATTCAATTGCGCTGCCAACTCATGACCTTCATCGTTAAACTTCTTTTGGTAATTTCCTGTTAAAGAATAATAAGTACCATTACGACTCGAAGAACTCTCATTTCTTTCTAAATTTTCAGTTTCATCTTCAGAGGTATATGTTACGTAATCCAGCGATGACGATCCTGATCGATCATATTTCCCGGTTCTTAGGCCAATTGAAAAGAAATCGTTATCTGTAATATCCCAATCAAAACCTGCTCTCAGGGAACCTCCATCAAAACTACGCTCACTCTCTCCTTGGGATTTCTGAATGGAGGTTATGCCTTCATTAAACGTTCTTCTTTCACTATAAGATTCACCAGGGAAAGGTCGGGTATTATAATCACCACCAACATAAAAGTTAGTTTTATTTTTTCGCCAATTCAGTAAAAAATCTCCTCCATATTGTCCATATCTACCAGCTTTTAAATTAACCAATCCCTGCACTCCCGGCGTTCTGTTCTTTTTGGTAATAATATTAATAATCCCTCCTGTACCGTCGGGTTGATATTTCGCAGATGGATTCGTGATAATTTCGATATTCTGGATGGTTGATGCCGGCATTTGACGCAGAGCATCAGATGGTTCCAATACGGTTGGCTTACCATCAATTAAAACCGTGAAACCGGTACTACCTCTCAAAGAAACATTTCCCTCAATATCTACCCTGATAGAAGGAACATTTTCCAATACTTCTACTGCGGTTAACGAAGCAGAACTCATTTGTTCCCCCACCGAAACTACTTTTTTATCTATCTTGTATTCTACAGCGTTTCTATCCGCAACAACTTCTATTTCATCCAAAGAACTGGAAGATGAATTAAGTATGATATCACCCAAATCAACAATATCTCTTCCTTTTTTAATCTCTATATCATCGAACCTTTTCTCATCATACCCTAAAAATGAAATAACGATATAAAAATTACCCGGATCCAATGGACTAATTTTAAAGCTTCCGTCCATATTGGTAACGGTTCCGGTTACTACACTATCATTTTCTGCTTTATACACTGCGACAGTTGCATATTCCAATGGAGCTTTTGATTTTTTATCGTAAAGCTTTCCTTTTAATGTTCCCTTTTCTCCACTTGTTAAAGGATCATTGGCAAATACTGACGCCGCTCCTATAACTACTATCGTAAGTAACAGACTAATCTTCCTCTTCATAATTACAAATTGTTTCCTACCATTAAAGACGACAGTATCTTTTTTATCCTTCGCTCATCAGCAGGAATTAACACTCATTAACAACAACAACTAACCATCTTCTTAATAAGTAACAACGAATAAAGTTTTTGTTTTTGGAATTAGCTGTTAATGACATGTTAAACCTTTAGAGGATAAGAAAAATAGCAATATCAAGAAGAAAAATCATAGTGTAAACTAACACTATATCGAACAGAGCCCCTCTAATTTTATTGGATCACAGATTATTTCCACAATGTTTCGTAAATGATTCCTTACTTGTACAGATAAAAGTAAATTCAGACTTTATCGAATATCAATTTTATACTTGTATTAACTGCAATCATAAACCAAATTCTGTCGATATTATTAAAAGTAATTCGCACGCATATAACAAACTGCCCAGCAGGAACAGCTATTTATTATAAATTTAACCTCAATCCCACCGAAAAATCAAACCTTCCTAATCCTTCCTGACTATCTTCGTCAAGCTTCATTGATTGAGTATCGTATCCATTAGAGACTTTAATTTTTGTAATTTTTCCGGAAAGAAATGACAACTGAAAGCCAAGAGCGAGGTTCTTACTTAATCCAACATCATAACCTATATCATACGATTGACCTAATGTTCCTCCGCTTATTTTAAAATCACCTCCTACATAAGTATGATCTACATAATGCATATAACCTAAACCATAGCTTAGTATCCAAGAATTCGTTTTATTATGATTATATAATCTTGCAGATATTACAGGACCTATAAAGTGAATCCTTATATCATCTGAAATATTTCCTTGTTCCCTAACTCCATATATATTAGTATATTCTACATTTTTCATTGAATTCTCTGAATTAAAACAGCTATACTTTAAACCAATCCCTAAGGACTCGTCAATATAACCTATTCCAGATACACTCCAGTGTACTCCTTTTTTCAATTCTCTTATATAAGGCTCTAATTCAGTATATTCATCCAAAACCTTCGCAATCCGATAACTATATCCACCATTGACTGCAATCCTAAAAGAAGGAAGTTTTACAACTGCTTCATCTAAATCTTCTGAGGTAAGTTCTGTTTCTTGAAAATACCCTTTCTTATAAAACAGAACATCTTTTCGAGAAATCAGGGTATTTCTAACCTCATCTTTGTGCTTAAAAACAAAGTGGATATACTCTGCCTTATCCTTAGTTATCTTGCAATTTATCGTATCCTTCTTTTGCGTTATAATTATATCCTGAGCTTTTGGCATTGATGTAAAAAACATCATAGTAATTAAGGCTACAAGTTTTAAGTGATTCATTTAAGTCTGGTTTTATTTGCTTCTTATAATATCAACAATTGTATTCTTTTTTATATGTGTTTCAATTTTTTTACCATTTCTAAATACATACACATACATCAATTCAGGCTCTTCTCTAATAATTTGACACTCTATCTCCTGTCCGTCATCCAACGTAATAAAATCTCGTTTCTTAAGTTCTTTCATTTTAAAAGACTCCATTTCCATCTTTCCTTGCTTGGAATCAACCAACTCTAATACAGGCCGAGCTATCATTGCCCCCATACCTACACTGCATTTTAAATAATATTCCTTACCAAACTCTATATCAATAGGTATTTCTCGTTTTACTTCCGTCCTGGCCATTAAAGAGTTATAACCTTCTTTCTTAATTTTAAGTGTACGTTTCCAGCGATTACTTACTCTGGCAATAACTGAATCACCCAAATAAAGATTATAAGAAATTAAAGCTCCAGCGGGAAAATTCCTATAAACGTGTAATAAAGCGTATTCTCCTTCAAAAAGAACAGTGTCTTCGACCTGCCTATCCTTTAATAATTCTTCGACACAATCGACATATAGAATCTGAGCTTTTATTCTATGGCAAGAACTAAGCATATCCGGCATTTTATGTTGGGTAATTTTAAGTACATTGCCTCCAGCTTTTCTTACTTCTTCTTTCGCTCTTGTTATTACTTTTTCATAATTACAATTTACACTTAAACCAGAATCTCCTATTTTTATATCTCCAATCGTTTTTACTGCGTCAGGAATTGAATCATTTATTCCTAATACAAGAACTTCTTCCCGAAAATCCAGCGTTGAATTAACACTTGTAATATGAGTGGTTACAGCTGGTCCACATGATGATAATAAAAGGATAGATATTAAAAGGGTGGCGAAATTTCTCATAGTATTTTGTTTATAAGATTTATTTAATAGTTTTATTTCCCCTGAAATATTTTTATATAAAGCTGATAGTTTTCTTCATCGAAACACACAAAAGTTATTTTTTCAAGTTTACAATCCTTTACATTACGTACCGCATTTTTAGCAACCTGTGCAGCCTCTTCTTTTGGATAACCATAAATCCCAGTACTTATATTTGGAAAAGCCAGAGTTTTAACTCCATTTTTCTCAGCCAATCGAATAGAATTTAAATAACAGTTTTTTAGTTTTTCTGCTTCACGAGCATTTCCTCCATTCCAAACAGGCCCAACGGTATGAATGACAAACCTGGCCGGCATGTTTCCTGCAGAAGTTATTACAGCCTGACCAATTGGGCATCCTCCTTGCTTATTACGAATCTCAATACATTCATCTAAAATAACCTGACCTCCAGCCCTATGTATGGCTCCATCAACGCCACCTCCACCTAATAAGGATGAATTTGCAGCATTAACAATGGCATCTACTTTTAATTGCGTAATATCGTCTTTTATTATTTCGATGAGCATAGCTAAATTTTAGGAATCTTTAAGTTTAATCAGTAACCTCACGTTCTTTGCTTTATCAACTACATCATTTATTTTCTTTATTTGCAAATAGTCTTCCTTTAAAACTATATCTTTTAAAATCTTATAGTTAGACTGTATTATCAATTGATTTGTTCCTACCTTATTGACTTTAAACATATATTCTCCAAAACTATTCTTTAGAACTTTTGAATTGTTTAAATCTCCAAGTAGTTCAATATTACATGGAAACTTTAGAACCAACATAAAAAAATCATTGTAACCATAATCAAGATAATAATTTAAAATTGTTGAATCCGCTTCACTTTCCACTTCATTATGTTGGACAATTTTATCAAGCGTTAAACTAACAATACTATCGTTAGTAAAAGTTAGTGCTTTGGAGAGTTTACCTTCCGCTCTAAAGTTAAAGACAAATGGTCTATTTTCATTTAAATCGAAACTCGATACTGAATCAATTTCTAAAGCAAACTTATCTCCTTCAAATTCAGCTAATGCATCATAAAACTCACCCACTTCTTCGTTTTTATTGATCATGCTATAAAAACTTCGAACATCTGTTGATAAACCTCCTGATACAGAAAAACTAGATTCAAAAGTTGCTTTTTTTCTGATAATATCAACATCACAATAATAAACTTGCTTGAGGTAATTCTGTATCGCATTCATCCCTGGTAGGTTGATTACATTCATATCTACAGAGTCTACTTCAGCTAATTCCAAATCATAGTTTATAAACCTATCCTTTCTTTTAACTTTATCTGTTAAAACAGGCTGAACAATTACAGCTTGCGTACTATACAACGAAGTGGGTATTTCATTAATTTGATATTTAAAACTTTCAGTATGAGGATATAATAAGTTTATTGTTCCCTGTTCATTCTCATAAGCAAAAAAGATATGATCATACTCCCCTCTTCTTATGTAATACGGATCAATATTTCCTGATCGTTTACTACGTGCAAAAACTGCCCAGTAATTTATACCCAAATCTTCTAAAAGCTGCCTATATAAACGCCTAATACTTATAGGATCGAAATGATGTTCTTTAAGAAAATACCCACTTGACTTAAATATTTCTTCTGGACTTGAAGGTATAATTTGGAAGTTATGCAATATCTCATTATAGAGCAATTTGAGTTGAATGTATTTACTACTATCTTTTGCTTCTCCAATTATTCTTTTTTTCCAACGAGAATAATAAGAAGAATTTTGATAATCTAACAATATAGGTTGTGTTACAATATTAAACTCTTGATTGTATACATCCTTCCAGGTTCTTAGTTTATTTTTTTCTTCTTCTATTGAATAATACACATATGGTAATTCACAAGGTATGCAGTTATATTTATTTTCCTCCACACTAGTTACTTCCTCCATTTTAAACAAACAATATACTAACGTATCATTTGTCAGGACTTGCGGTTCCGGAAAATTATTATAAGCCTTATAACGCATATTAAGGTCTGGTTTAATTGAAATAGAATACTCTGTTTTATAACTTGGAACATAATCATATAGATTCACATAATCCATAAGATTATTAACCCTTCTTCTTTCAACATACACATATTTTGTATAAATAGTATCGCCAGGTTCAACCCCAGGTATCGGATATCTAATTACATCTAATTCTTCATTATTTTGATGATCAAATACCATACTAGAATCCAGTCTAACTACTGTTCCATCTGCTTTTAATGTTCTTACATCTAAAATTTTCAGATTATCACATATCTTTTTGCTTAGATTAAAAAAGGCATGATTCTCCACACCTAGTTTATTATTTACCACTAATTTCTGCTGAACCGAAACCTGTTTATCGTATCTACCCCACACTTTACTATAAACTACATCTGTATATGAATAAAGAAGATATGCATTTGATTTTTCACACACCTGATCAAATTTATCTGAATTATTGCTAACCTTAGAAAATGCATTATTGCACAAACACAGACCTAGAACAATAAAAAATAATATTTTAGCTCTTATTTTTAAGAATAATTGGTTCATTCATTATGTTTTTGAATAATTCTATAACTTCATTTGTTTTGCCAACATTGCTTTCCTCAATCAAAATATAATC
This sequence comes from uncultured Saccharicrinis sp., assembly GCA_963677245.1. Classification (GTDB taxonomy): domain Bacteria; phylum Bacteroidota; class Bacteroidia; order Bacteroidales; family Marinilabiliaceae; genus Saccharicrinis. The sequence goes on along the minus strand of OY781921.1, from coordinate 4,662,024 downwards.
TACCAATAATTCATATTCACATACAATTATTGACTCCTCCGGATTAGAAATTTTTAATTTAAGAAGAATTCCTTCTTTTGATATTACATGTTCAATTGGATTAATTCTTTCAAAATCTGAATCTAGCTCAATGCTTACCTTAACTTTTTTTTTAATTGTATTTCCTAGAAATGTTCCTGCCAATAACTTATCTCTATCTATATTTTCAAAAAGTTTTGGCAAAAAATCTAAAAACAAGAAGCGACTATGATCATCATTAAATATTTTTCCATTCAGATCTGTCCTAAATAAAGCCAATTAGGCTCCAGTTTTCTGGAGCGATTATTTTTGTGGTGTCTAATCATAAAAATACTAATTGGCTATGAAAACAAAATTAACCTTGTTTGCGCAAATCATTCAAACTTTATGCAGAAATTCTTTTAATACTCTAACCGAAAAACATCAAACAGACAAACATAGTAAGGGTATTGATAGTTGGACTCATCTGATAACCATGCTTTTTTGTCAATTTTCGAAGTTAAACTCATTACGTGATGTTACTAATGGTTTAAAATCGGCTTCGGGTAACCTAAACCATCTTGGCTTAAAAGTATCTCCATCAAAATCTTCATTGTCTTATCAAAACCAGAATCGAGAATGGCAGTTGTTTCAGGATTATTACTTCAAACTATTACATAAATTAACTGCCATTGCCCAATTTAGACAAACCCGTTTTCGTATAAAGTCAAAAATTCTGCTATTAGATTCCACCACCATATCCCTGTGTCTAAATTTGTTTGATTGGGCTAAATACAGAAAGAAGAAAGGTGCTATAAAGCTCCATACCTTGCTGGATTTTGATGGTTGTCTACCTGTGTACATGAATCTTTCCGATGGCAAACTTAACGACGCCAAGGCAGCTAAAGAAATAGTTCTTCCAGCTGACAGTGTTGTAGTAGCTGATAGAGCTTATGTTGATTTTGAAAACCTATACAGATGGCATAAAAGCAACAGTTATTTCGTTGTTCGCTTGAAGAAAGCAGTCAAATTTATTCGCCTTGAAGAACGAGAACTTCCGGAGAATAGGCATCAACATGTACTTGTTGACGAATACATTGAGCTGGAGGATACGAAAACCTTTGGTAAATATCCTAAGAAACTGCGACGTGTTGTTGTATGGGATGAAATTAACCAACAAACAATAGAACTAATCACCAATCAATTTACCTGGACAGCAAACACCATATCCGATCTGTACAAAGCTAGATGGGAGATTGAACAATTTTTTAAAGACATTAAACAATTGCTGAAAATCAAATCTTTTCTAGGCACTTCACCTAATGCTGTGTTAATACAGATTTGGACAGCAATGATTACCATATTGATAATAAAGTATCTCAAAGCTTCTGCAAAACATGGCTGGTGCATGTCTAATCTGGTTGCCTTTTTAAGATTAAACCTTTTGGTAAAATTCGATTTGAAACGTTTACTGGATAATCCCTTTGAACAGAGTACTAATCCAATCCCAATTCACCACCATATACAAGGTAAATTATTCGATTGGGGGGATTGATTTTGAAAAAACTAAAAAAAACTGTCCCAAAACCAGATTTTATCAGTTCGAAAATCTAAATTTAAAATTGTTTAGGACAGCTCTGTTTTCCATTAATCAATATTTGCCCATTGGCTTGAAATTTTTTTTGATTTTGATCTATATCTAAATTACTTATTTCATGATTCCCAAATACAGATTTATAGTGCTTTTCACATTTATCAACAAAACTTCGATTATCACTGCTCAACAACCCTCTTTTTAAAAAGTTACCTGAAATACCAAAGTATTTAACTTCAAAATTCCCTTGTATGCTCATATGCTCTGAATCAGCATTTAAAAAAACTTCATAGTCAATTAGGTTTTGTTGAGGACTAAAGCTATCCAATTTATAATATTCTCCACCATCTTCATTAACTACAAATATGGTTCGCTCTTGTATACTTTGGACAGGAGTATCAATCTGGTGAATCGGATCAGTTGGATCCATAATAATTGGATTCTCATCTTCAATATAGGCAACACATATTACATGATTTGCAGAACACAAGGAAGGAAATGTACAGTCTGTAATATGATCATAAGTCGCAGCCATCGCAATATGGCTTTTTATTCCTTTATAGCTTAAGGCTTCAGATAAAAAATTTGATAAATCTTTACAATCACCTTGCTTATTCTCGTACACTTCATTTGCATCCGTTGGTATAAATGCCCCCATACCTATTTCAATAGCTACGTATTTAAAATTTCTTTTAACGTATTCGTATAATGTATCTATTACAGCTCTGGAGCTATTTAACCCGGAAGTTATCTCATCTATTTTTTGTTTGGTATTTGAATTTAACCTTCTTCTTTCTTCAACTTTTTTGAGGTACCAATTATTCATATATTGCATTTCATTACCTCTGAATTGCTCTGGAACAACAAGAGTTCTAACTAAAGGAACTTTTAGATTTCTATAAATCCCAAAGTACATTAAGGGATCAGCTTTCACTTTATTCGGAACAACATTAATCCTCCAGTGCGTGTATTCATCATCTCTTATTGAATCTTTGGAAAAATAAGCTAGTGAATCACGGTCTAATACATTATAATAAAAACTAAAACTATTAGGTACAGAGACTTGATAGTTAATCGTATCTGTATCATCATATGTAAACAATGGTAAATCAGAAAAGTACATCAACTCGGTACACCTGATTTTATAATTGATTTTTACTTCATAACCAGCTGGAATTTCTACTGATTTTATTTTTTTGCTATTTAAATAATCTATATCAACTCCCGTCTCATGGGTGTTTGGATAATCTAACTCCTTATATTTTCTACCTTTCTTAACATATACCTTAACATCACTCAATTCTTCTAATTCACTATCATAAAAAATAGGAAATCCCATACTATATTCCGCCTTTTCAATAGCAATACTAACCTCCTTTGTGAATGTCGAATCTTCAAAAATCAATATATTTTCTTGTTTCGAAATAATATGAAAGTCTTGTGCTTTATTTGAAATTAAAATTGAAGGGTAAAAAAGAAAGCACAACAAAAAAAATAAAAAAGAATTTCTCACAAATCTTATGGTTTCTAATGGTTAAATATAAATGTTAATTCAAATATAATGACCTTATAGAAATATTTGAATATTAATACTCACTTTATCTCAATCTTCTCACCTAAAAAATGTGGTTGCTTACCAAACACCAAATCCAATATCATTTTTACTCTGGCCAATTTTTCTCTTACCTTCACTTTAAAGCCATAGTGTTTACTAACATCTTTTGCATTAAAGCCTATCATTTCCATATTTTTAAATTGAGAAATAAAAATAGCTCTCTCGTTGTGAAAGCGTTGTGAGATAACCGTAAGTTTATTCTGTCCAAATATTTTTTGACTTCTCACTACCGAATCCAATGTTCTAAAACCGGCATAATCTAAATATATTTTATCGGCAGGAATACCCATTTTAATTAGATCGTTTTTTATAGTAGTAGGCTCATCATAGCTTTTTGTAGAGTTATCTCCGCTAACTAATACATAGTCTATTTTGTTGGCTTTATAAAGTTTCCCTGCCGCTTCTATACGATATTTATAATACAAATTTATTCTTCCTCCTCGCAGGTATTTGGCGGTTCCCAATAGCATTCCTACTCTGTTATAAGGAACTTTTCCAATATCATTATAAACTTGCTGCTCTGCACTTCGCTTTACCCATGAATCAACACTCCAAGTTAAAGCCAGAACTATAATTAATAGAAAACTGCACCATATACCAATTTTAATAAGAGTACGTATCATTTCTTTCTCTGACTTTAATTTGGACTGTCAAACTTTATTAGTTAGTTAAGCTCGTTGTTTTATTGTACTCATTTCAAATGCATCTTTATCTGTAATTACACGAAAAGAAAAACGGAATCCTTCGTAAATGGCAATACCATAAAAAACAATATCCATAATACCAAAGGTAGCCATCATTACTTCAGGGAAATATGAATAATCAAACATGAATAAAGTTTCTAAAAGCCCCATTCCTTCCTGCTCGGCGATAAAACCTATAATACTTAGAAAATTTCCAAGCGCAACACTTAAGAAAGCAAGTAATGCTCCCCAATAGCCAAAAATCTGATCTATACCTTTTCCAAATTTACGCATGGTAAAACCAACTGCAGCTCCAATACCTACAGCCATATATCCGATCTGGAATCCTGTAGTAACTGTAATAATTCCCCACAAAACAGCACAAGCAACACCTACAATAGCAGATATGGCAATACCAAACATGAGGTTCTGTTCCATCTTCAATTTCTCTATAATCTCAGGAGCCAAACGTTGTTTAATCTGGTTGGTATCCAGACTAACATCAGCTGTAGCTTTCATTTCTTTTACAGTTTCGTCCTGCATAAATTCTTTACACTCATGTTCAAAGTTGGCTTTTTCGCCTGTTAGGTTACAGATTAGACCTTGTTGTAAGTCCATTTTTCGGTTAGTACACCTTTTACAAAACAATAATCTCTCTTGGTGATTCATGGTTAGTTTGTTTATCCGGAATTAATATCCGTTGGTTAATAAATTATTTCCAACTCCATTGGAGTTCTTGATTGTGTCTGATATGGTATTTTGTTTTTAATGTTTGAATAAATGCTGAAAAGCTATCATCATCTTGCACTTGTTCTTTAGGAAAAATAAAAGACTCTCCTGTTTTTAATTTTATAAAGAAATGACTTCCTGTTTCATTAATTTCTTCCAAAGCATCTAAATTCACTTTTGATTCTCCCGATGAATCCTCTGATACAATTTGCTCACCCTCAACCGTTATCTTTCCTTCTTCTCCAAACCTATTGGCAAAACGTTCTTTTACAAACTTATCGTAATGTTTGTAGTATTTCTTTTTTAACCAACGTATTGAAAAGAAATACCATAACACACCCACAGCCAAAAACACAACTCCTGTTGCAATATTATCTAAAACAATTACCAGTGTAGCTAATATGACATACGCAATGGGAATATGAATCTGGTATTTTTGCATTGTTTTTTTAACAGAAGGCGATTTGGATGCAGTAAAAAGCTGATAGTTCAGAAAATCGTCTTTTTCTAGCGTTATGTGTAAATTCATTGATATACGAGTTAGAATATTTATACAGAGATATTAATCACTTTAAAGAAGCTCCACACCTGGAGCAATTTTTTGGGCTAATTTGCTTTCCTAAATACTTATTGCAATTGGGGCAACGCCAGTTTATAAAAGAGTAAATCACTGCAGCACCAACAATACCAATACCTCCCATACCTATTTGATCATTATTCAACCCTAGGATTATCATATCCGGATTCTTCTCAAAAATAAAAAGGACAATAACTATTGGAATAACAATAACGGCAACAATAATTTGATTGAATTGCCTCTTTTTAAACGCAGCTTTAATTTCGGAAGGCTCCATGTTTAAGTATTAATGTTTGAATTTGTCTGAATGAATCTCAAAATTAAGAAAAAATCAATATCATAAAAGCAACAATAAAAAAGGCCTGCTATATACAAGATATAACAGACCTTTCTAAACTCAATTTATTTTTAATGCTACTCTACATATTGATTGTATACTCTTTTTAACCAAGGCATTAAAAGCAAAATAATTAAAAATGCACCTGCAGTTAAAACTGCATTGGTTAAGAAGAAATAAGACTTTTTCTCAAATAAATCCCAAAGACCGGAAAGTACGCCTGATAATTTATTTCCAATGGCTGTACTTAAGAACCAGCCACCCATCATTAAAGCTGCAATACGCTTTGGAGCTAATTTACTTACCAATGATAATCCCATTGGGCTTAAGCAAAGTTCTCCTACAGTAATTACACCATACACCCCAAATAACCAAGCCACCGATGCTTTATCTAATCCATTGCTTGAAGAAATGGCTGCAACCACCATAACCAACCATGATAATGCCGAAATCAACATACCCCAGGCAATTTTGCCAGGTGTTGTAGGTTCTTTTTTGCGACGACGAAGCCATCCAAATACACCTACCACCAAGGGTGTTAAAATAATTACAAAGAATGGATTGATAGCAGCTTGTAGTTCCGTAGGCCATAAACTAACCTTGCCTCCTGATTTCTTTTGTGCCTCTGTTAATGCAAGCCATTGGGTGGTTGTCAAATCTGACGGCTTTCCATCTAATTCCTTTCTTTCTTCATCTGATTTAGCCTCCCAATCTCCACTCATGATATCTGATGGTTGCCCTTGGAGATTACCTGAAGGTAGTTCTTTACTATAATTATCAAAATATGAATTAGACCCTTGAGTAGTTCCCAGATCCTCTCCATGCAAGCCTTGAAGTTTTATATCTCTTGGTAAAGTGGAAGCCTCCTCTGCTTTGGCAACAATATTTATTAACTTTTCCGTTACTCCTTTAACATCCCTATTTGTATTGTTTTTTGCCCAATACGTCAATGCAGATCCGTTTTGATGAAATACTGCCCAAAAAATAATCACAACTCCAAAAACAGTAAGCAATGCTGCAATAGGTTCTCTTTCTGTTTTCTTATCTGCAGTTTTCCACGTAGTAAAATAAAATAATAGTACAGGAATACAGAAAAAAGCAAACGCATCTGTTGAATCCGAACCTAATAAATTACCTGGTATTATCCAACCAATAAAAGCAGCAGCCAATGCAGGTAAAAATAATACTGAAAATATTTTACCCATTGAAATATCGGACGGTCGGGCTGGAGAAATTTTATCCACCTCCTTTATCTCTGGAACTCTTTTTAAACCTATTAAAAACCATATAATTCCTATAATCATTCCGACTCCAGCTGCAGCAAAAGCCCATCCCCAACCTAGAGAAAGTCTTAATTTTGATGCTATAAATACACAAACAAACGCACCAATATTAATTCCCATATAGAATATGTTGTAACCTGAATCCTTAAGATTTTCATATTCGGGCTTTTCATATAGCTTTCCTAACAATACTGACACATTTGGCTTAAATAATCCATTTCCCAGAATAATTAAAAGCAACGAAATATAAAAGACTAACATTGAATTTGGAACAGATAATCCAATATATCCTAATGACATTAGAAAGCCACCAATAAAAATGGATTTCCTATAGCCTATTTTTCTATCAGCTATCAACCCACCAAAAAAAGGCGTTAGATACACTAGAGCCAGGAATGTTCCATAAATATCTGCTGCTTGCATATTAGAAAAACCTAGCCCTGGAAAGCGAGCTGTAGTAGGTTCAATCATATATAAACTGAAAATACCCAGCATTAAATAATAACCAAAACGCTCCCACATTTCGGTAAAAAACAGGATCATTAAACCCTTTGGATGTTTTTGTTTCGACATATCCTATGTTTTTGTTGTTTGTTGAATTAGTAATGTCGCGAAAATATAACAATAATTTTGAAGCCAGAATGATTAAAGTTAGCTTTTGCTCAGTCCTGTATAAAAGCACTTTATCATCCAATAACTACATCTGGTTCAAATTATACCATAAGCTTAAGTTTAACGAATATAAGTTTGTATTGCAATAAAAGAAGCTTCGAACGAAATGAACTGAAGCCTGTTATTATAAAAGAAATTTATTTACGAAGAGAAATACTCTAATTGTAATACAACAGTGGTATGATCAAAAAAACAAAACGAATCATGATTATATTTTTTATACTTATCGCCATAATTCTTGGTGCAGGAACCATTGTGATGAACCAAGCTAAGTTCGGAAAATTACCTCAGGGAGAAAGGTTAGCTCGCATAAAAGAATCACCAAATTATAAAGATGGTGCATTTCAAAACTTAAGCCACACTCCTGAATTAACAGAAGGATATTCGATGTGGAAAGTAGCTATGAATTTCTTTCTTCAAAAGAAAACAGATCAGAAACCAACTGAACTTATTCCTCATCAGAAAACAAACTTACATCAATTACGTCCGGATGAAAATACAGTGATTTGGTTTGGTCATTCTTCTTACTTTATTCAAGTTGATGGTAAAAAAATGTTAGTTGATCCGGTTTTAAGTGGACATGCCTCTCCATTTTCCTTTTCGGTTAAAGCTTTTGAAGGCACAGATATTTATACATATGATGATATTCCAGAAATAGATTATTTATTCATTACGCATGATCACTGGGATCATCTGGATTACAAAACCTTAAAAGCACTCAAACCCAAGATTAACACAATTATTTGTGGTTTAGGTGTTGGATCTCACCTCGAATATTGGGGTTTCGAAAAAGAGAATATTATAGAATTGGATTGGAATGAAAATACAAATCTGATCAATGGTTTTGATGTGCATTGTAAACCTGCCCGTCATTTTTCGGGTAGAGGTTTTAAAAGAAATCAAACACTTTGGGTTTCTTTTGCTGTAATAACACCTAACACTCAATTGTTTTTTGGTGGTGATGGAGGGTACGATTCTCACTTTGAAGAAATAGGCAAACAATTTGGAAAATTTGATTTGGTACTGCTTGAAAACGGCCAGTACGACAAAGCATGGAAATACATTCATATGCATCCGGATGAAGTTTTACAGGCAGCAGAAAACTTAAATGCACAACAACTTATTCCTGTTCATTCCGGTAAATTTGATTTAGCCAATCATGCCTGGTACACCCCTTTAAAAACAATTTCCGCATTACATCAAGATCATCCATTTAAATTGATCACTCCAATTATTGGAGAAAAAGTACTTATCGGTACGCATGAAAAAAATTATACACAATGGTGGGAAAACGAAGCAGTTAAAAAAGAGGTTGTTTTAAACTAGAGTTGTGATTGACGTGTAGATTTAAAAATAAAATAGCTGCCTCATTAAAGCAGCTATTTCATTGTTTATCATGACTTATTAAATTTGTTTACTTCTTTTTTAAGACCTTATTTAAAACTGTATCCTTATCTAGTTTTTTTGTGCAGAAGAACCAATCTTTACAATCAATATCACTGTCTTCCATTCTTTCTTTTGCTGTACCGCATGAACCTGCAGGACCTATAATAACATCATCACCTGGTCTCCAATCTGCTGGAGTTGCAATACCAAATTCATCTGCTGTCTGCAGAGCAATTAATACACGATACAATTCATCAAAATTTCTACCTAAGCTTAAAGGATAGTATATGATGGTACGAATAATTCCTTTAGGATCAACAAAAAATACCGCACGAACAGCCTTAGTTGAATCCTCGTTGGGCTGAATCATTCCATATTTTTTGGCCACATCCATTTTAATATCTTCAATCAGAGGAAATCTAACTTCAATATCCTTCATTCCCTTGTATTCAATCTTCTCTTTAATAGTTCGCAACCACGCAATATGGCTGTATAATCCGTCAATCGAAAGTCCTATTAATTCGCAGTTAGCTTCATTAAACTTACTTTCTAAATGAGCAAATGTCATAAATTCAGATGTACAAACTGGAGTAAAATCAGCAGGGTGACTAAACAAAATTGCCCATTTACCATTGTAATCAGAAGGAAAATTGATTTCCCCTTGCGTTGTAACAGCCTTAAACTCCGGTGCAGGATCACCGATTCTAGGCATACTAATTACTTCTTGTTCTTGATTTTCCATTTTTTAGCTTTTAAAAATTAACACTTATCGAAAGTTCCGTTAATCTGAACTACAAAATTTTCAATCTGAAATCCATCGATTTTCTTTTTGTTAAAATATTCTTTCAGAATTTGATTTAATTCTTCATCTACATAGTCTTCAATCAAATCACACTCGATACAATATAAATGATGATGGTGCTCTGTAATTCCATCGTATCGCATCTTACCAGCTTCAGTTGTAACCTTTTTTATTAATTTATTTTCCACTAAAGCATCCAGTACTTTATATATTGTTCCCACAGCAATATTGGGTTGTGTATCTTTTATGTAATCTGCTATATTTTCTGCGGTTGGATGATTATTAAGTTTATATATAGCTTCTAAAATAGCTACTCTTTGTGGTGTTACTTTTAATCCTTTCTCGGCAATTTTTTCTCTTACTTCTTCTATATTCATATACTACTATATAAGAATTATTCTCTTTTAATAATTAATAAATTTACTACTTATTTTTTTGATTCCATAATTTGAAATATTTTTTTACGACTCAGAATCCGATATTTTCTTGTTCACTAAAAATTGAACAATCTTATTTTAGTAAGTTTGTATTTATCATCATATGAACTTACTATTGATTTTGCAACCCAAATACAGCATGCTAAAATTCATTTCAATTATATTCCTCTTAGTTTCTTTTCAAACGATAAATAGTCAGGAAACCTATTCGGAGTTATTAAATCAACTTCAACATGCCATAGATCAGTCACCCCAAAGAATAAAAGCAAAAGAGATCCGGATAGATAGTTTAAAAAACTTAGCCAAAACACAAGTAAATACTCCTGTACAATTATTAAATACCTATCTAGAATTATCGGAAGAAAACAGACTATTTAATTATTCCAATGCATTTCATTTCTATCAAAAAGCATTAAATGTGGCGTATCAATTAGGGAAGTATTCTTCTGTAGCTAAAATCAAAATTGACTTTGGAGACTTAATCACTTCCATAGGACTTTATGCCCAAGCCATCGACACGCTTAAAAGTATTCCCATAGCCTTGTTAAGTGATGCAGATAAAATTAATTACTACGGTACTTTAGTGAGAACACATTTTGACTGGGCTGATTTTCAGAGCGATGCTTATTACGCCAATAAAAACCGCCAACTTGCCCGTCATTATGCTGCCGAGGCTCAAATAATTACAAACAATAATTCTCTAAAACTCACAGGAATTAAAGCCATTGAACTGCTGGCCAGAGGACAAATGGATTCAGCATTGATTCATTACCAATCAATGCTCACTAATCCAATTGCCGGAGTTCACGACAGCGCGGTAGCCAACTCTTGTATTGGTTTTATTTACAGCGCCAAAGGATTACCTGATAAAAATAATTACCTGATAAAATCCGTATTAAATGATTACAAGTTGATTAATCGCGAAGGTATTTCTTTAATTGTTTTAGCAGATGAATTATATAAACAAGGAGAGTTAGATTTAGCCTACAAATTTATAAAAGAAGCTAAAGCTAATGCCGATCTTTTTGGTTCTAAACTCAGGATGGTTCATGCATCTAACGTTTTTTCCAGAATTGAAGCTGCTGTTCGGGAAAAAGAAATGAACCTAAGAAACTCGTTAATGAATTACATTTTAGCCGGTGCTGCCTTAATTATTGCAGCCATTGTTTTAATGATTATTCTTTATCGTCAGTTTTTTAATTTAAAGAAAATACAGACCATCATTAACGATAAAAACAACGAACTAACAGGAGTCAATAAAAAGCTCAGCGAAGTCAATAAAATTAAAGATCAATATTTAACCCAATTTTTTAAAACCAATTCTGCATACATTGATAAGCTGGTTAATCTTTCCAACTCCATACAGCACCTTATAATTTCTAAAAAAGTAAACAAGGTGCAAGATGTACTCAAACAAATCAAACCTAAAGAGGAAAGAGATGCTTTTCTGCATCAATTTGATGAGTTGTTCTTAAGTTTATTTCCCAATTTTATTCAACAGGTTCATAAACTCCTTAAACCGGACGAAGAGTTAAGCGTTAAACCAGGTCAGTTATTAAGCACAGAGTTGAGATTATTAGCTTTATTCCGCTTAGGTTTAACAGATAATGAGGAGATTATTAAAATCCTGAACATCTCTATCAACACTTTGTATGCCTATAAAAACAAAATTAAAAAAAAGTCGCACCTTTCTGGTAACGACTTTGATACTGAACTGATGAAAATTTCTTTTGCATAAAAAAGGCCGCCTCATTTGAGACAGCCTTCTATATGATATGTTACTCTTAAATTATTTAATTCCTTTCATCATCTTTTTCAAGATTGGAGAAATAGCCATCAAAATAAGAGCTGCGATTCCTGTTTCTATTGCGATAAACCAGAAAAGTGGTAAATCAAACTTCTCTACAATTGGCTTTAATGAAGCAGCAAGGAAGTTACCAATAGCAAAAGATCCCATCCAAACACCCATCATGGTAGAAACCAATTTAGCAGGTGATAATTTAGTTACCATAGATAATCCGATTGGAGACATACTTAACTCACCCCAGGTATGTAATACATAAACAAGAACCAACCAAAGAGGCGTAATCTTAACTGTTCCTCCTTTAGTTAAATCACTGGCAAATGCCATCAAAAAAAATCCGATACTTAAGAATAGCATACCCCAACCAAATTTCATTGGTGTATTTGGATTCATCTTTAGTTTATCTAATCTGGACCATAGAATAGTGAATAAAGGGGCAAAAATTACAATGGCTATAGCATTAATGGTTTGAAACCAGGTAACAGGAATTTCCCATGTTCCAATCATTCTGTCTACATTATCACGAGCAAATAAGGTAAAAGTACCTCCGGCCTGTTCAAATCCACTCCAAAAGAAAATATTGGCAATTGCCAGAATTAAGATAACACCAACACGGCTCCACTCTGTTTTACCTTTAGTATTAGAACCAATACTAAAAGCCAAATATCCAAAGCCTAACAAACCAACAGTCCAAATAATAATACTTTGTACAATTGATGGTAATAACTTCCAACTCAATATAAACGCAGTAACCGCACCAACTACACCAATTATATATAAAGCAACCTCAATGACATCCTTTTTCTTTAATTGTGAAAGTTCCCCTTTATACTTAGGAGGCATTCCTACTGGTCCAAGAACTTTTCTCGAAAAATAAAACCATACAAAACCAATGATCATGGCAACGGCAGCTGCAAGAAAACCATATTCCCAGGCAATATTTTCACCCAGTGGACCAGCAATAAAAGGACCTAAAGTTGCTCCAATATTAATACCCATGTAAAAAATGGTAAAAGCACCGTCGCGTCTGGCATCATTCTTATCATACAAATCACCTACCATGGTAGATATATTTGGTTTAAAGAATCCATTACCGCAAACCAAGGTACCCAGCCCCACAAAAAACACCAGTTCTTTAAGCTGCATGGCATCTCCGGAAACAACAGCTGAATAAGCTAATAAAAGCTGACCAATAGCCATAGTAGCTGCTCCTATATAAATAGTTTTTCTTTGACCAAGGACTTTATCTGCCAAAATTCCTCCAATCATCGGTGTTACATATACCAATCCGGTAAATATTCCATAAATAATTAAGGCATCATTTTCAGCTAATCCAAAACCTCCACTTACTAAAGTTCCTGTTAAGAACATAATAAGTAAAGCCCTCATTCCGTAATAATTAAATCGCTCCCACATCTCTGTGGCAAAAAGTGTGAACAATCCTAGAGGATGTCCAAAAAATCTTCGATCTGTACTACTCATATCTTAATAGTTCTAATTATATTATATTGTTTATGTTTCTAAAGTTATTGTTAATTATCTTTGCGATAAGCCACAAATGTAAAAAAAACGAATTATCAATATAGTGCGTTTTCTCATGTTCAATGTTTTATTTGTTCTTTTTTACGTGCTATTTCAAAGGGCATTTACTTAATTTTTTAACAAATGAAAATTTTAACCCCCCAACAAATAAGAGAACTTGACCAATTTACCATAGATAATGAGCCCATAGCCTCAATTGACTTAATGGAGCGTGCTGCACAAACTTGTATGGATTGGATTGTTTCAAAGATTGATGCGACATCCTATTACATATTTGCTGGCATTGGTAATAACGGAGGAGATGGCCTGGCTATTGCCCGAATGCTAGATGCATATCCTTTTAAAAAGAAAGTTTACCTGATTAAGTTCTCTAATAATCTAAGTAAAGATGCCAAGATAAACCTTAAACATCTAAAAAAGACTGATGCATCTTGTACAAAAGAAGTATCGTATTTGGAAGATATTGACTTCTCTGGTATTGAACCTGATGCTGTTATTATCGATGCCATATTCGGCTCCGGGTTAAATCGTCCAGCCGAAGGACTGTCCAAACTGATTATTGAACAAATAAATCAACTTTCTAACAAGGTTATTTCCATAGATATTCCATCCGGTCTTTTTGCCGAGAAAGCAGAAGGAAACAGCGCTACACAAACTATAGTTAAGGCAGATTTTACGCTTACTTTCCAAATGCCAAAACTGTCTTTTCTTCATCCGCAAAACCAATATTATGTGGGGCAATGGCACATTATGGATATTCAACTATTGCCTGAATATATTGAGGAGCAAAAAACAGAACATGAACTGGTGGATACTGAATTAATAAACAGCATTCGTAAAAAACGAAGCAAATTTAGCCATAAAGGAAATTTCGGCCATGCTTTATTAATAGCCGGTAGCTATGGAAAAATGGGCGCTGCTGTGCTGGCCTCCAAAGCCTGCTTAAGAGCAGGTGCAGGGTTGCTAACCACTCATATTCCACATTGGGGCTACAATATTATGCAAACCTCGGTTCCCGAAGCCATGACCAGTATCGACCGTTCTGAAATGGTTTTTACAGAATTTCCAATCTTGGAACCTTTTAACGCTGTTGGTATTGGGCCTGGTTTAGATAAGAAGAAAAATTCGCTGATCGCATTTGAAGAACTGCTTGAAAAGGTAGAAAATCGCTCATTCGTTGTAGATGCAGATGCTTTAAATATTTTAAGTGAGAATAAATCTTTACTAGAAAAATTACCACCCAATACCATACTCACACCGCATCCAAAAGAGTTTGAGCGATTAGCTGGTAGTTGGAACAACGACATGGAAAAACTGAGTATACTTAAAGAGTTTTGTCAGAATCACCAGGTAATTCTGGTATTAAAAGGAGCCAATTCTATCACCTGTTTGCCTAACCGAAGCTGTTACTTTAACAATACCGGTAATCCGGGAATGGCCACCGGAGGAAGTGGCGACGTACTAACTGGTATTATTCTTGCTTTATTGGCACAAGGTTATGCGCCCAAAGAAGCAGCTATTTTGGGTGTTCACATTCATGGTTTAGCTGGAGATTTAGCATTAAATAACGAATCACAGGAATCATTAATTGCTTCCGATATAATAAGTTCGCTGGGAAAAGCGTTCAAAAGTAGTAAATCAATATAAAACAGATAACACCCAAAATTCGATTATTCAATATGATTAAGTTTAAAAGAATAAGTATAGCCTTATTGGCAACTATTTGTATTTCGTCGAGTATATTTTCACAAAAAGCAATACCCGCTCAGGTAGAGTTTAAGCCAAGTTCAGAAGTCGTTGATGCTACCAGCAATGCCTTATCTTACATGCTTCCTAAAACTTCCATCGTGGTAGAAATAGAAATGGAGAAGGTGATTAAAAAAGCAGGGCCTTACTACCGATATTCGCAACGTTTTTTAAATCTAAGCCAGGTTATTTTAGAGGATAGCGAAGAATGGCTTATTAAAAACGTGCATATTTCTACCAATGGAAAAGCAGACGAATCTAAACGATATAGCGTATTTACAAAAGGTAAAACTTCAGCCAATCAATTATCTTTAACTTCAGATGGTATTCTTGCAGGAGTCAACTGCTTTAAAAATTCTGCCCTATCTTACCCAGCTGCAAAGGAGAATAATTCTCCTGTAATATCTTTAGATGATATTCATTTTGATAATGTTTCGTTAAACGAAGAGTTACTTTATAAAACCTCAACGGCTGCTATGGCACAGGAAGCAGCCAATATGGTGTATCGATTACGCACCAACAGAACTGAATTACTATCTGGTGAATTGGAAAATCTTCCTCCGGATGGAGAGGCTTACAAAACAGTGCTGGAAGAAATAACTAAACAGGAAAAGGAATTTGTTTCTTTATTTGCAGGAAAAACCGTTCGCGTTAAGCAAACTAAAGTCTTTGAAATTACTCCGGATCCTTTGAGCAGCTACGCCAACGTGGTACTTTGTCGCTTTAATCAGCAAAAAGGCTTGGTTGACCCGATGGATATTACCGGAACACCTATTTATTTAAAAATGGATTTGGCTCCATTTTCTAAATTAGAAAACAAACGAACAGAAGAGCCAAAACACCCGCAAAGAAAAGGTTTATTCTATACCATTCCAGCCAATGCAACCGTAAATATTGTGGATAAAAATACACCTATCGGATCTCAACAAATTAAACTGGCTCAATACGGACAAGTAGTTTCTTTGCCGGCAGCCATTCTTGAAAAAGAGAATGTAGTTATTCACATTTGTCCAGTTACCGGGGCACTTATGGGAATAGGTGAAAAATAAACATCTGTTTATTAAGTCCGATAGAAACATTTAAAAACGCATGCTTGTTTAAAACAAAGTTCAACCCCGTATTCTAAGATAAAAACAAATAAAAAAACAACTTTTTATTAAGAGGCATATCCATATGTATCCACATAAGGTGTGCCTCTTTTAGCAACAGCAAATATCCTTGCTAGTATTTTTTTTATGATGATATTGAGTGTTCCCATAACATGTTTACCCTCTGCGATTCGTTTTTGATAATATGCCTTCATTTCTGGGTTATACTGCACTGCGGAAGAGGCGCACGAACTGAGTAGTGATTTCATCTTTTTATTGGCTAAATGGCTTGTTTTAGTTCTTCCGCTTATACTTATTCCAGAACGATAAGAAAATGGAGCTATGCCTGCGTAACTGGCAAATTTTCTATGGTTCTGAAACAGTGTGAAACCGTTTGTGATTGATATGACAAATAGAGCAGTTTGCGGCCCAACCCCTTTAATTGAAAGTACCAGGTTATATATCTTTTTTATTTCAGGGTCATTATCAACAATCTTTTGAAGTTCCTCATTCACTCTCTTAATCTGCTTATTTAGTTCCTTAATCATCTTCTCTTGAATATTAAATAGCAACAAATTGTCTTTTTTGATTAAGAACCGTTTATTCTCTTTTAGTGTTCCTTCGTAACCTGCCCTTTGCTTAACTAACCTTTCCCTCAAAGAAAGTAACCTCCTTATTTGAATAAATTGCTTTGACGGAAGCTGGTAAGGTGTAACTTCATCCCTTCTCCTATAAGCATATAAAGCTATTCTTTTTGAATCTACAATATCATCTTTACCTCTCTGTATACCTAAGGATCTTTTAATCTCCAGGCCTGGGACAATAATGTAATTAACCTTGGTTTCTTGCAGGTGAACTGCTAATGGGAATGAATATATGCCTGTATGTTCAAAAGCAACTAAAACTTCATCCATAGAGCATTTTACATGACCTTCAACCCATTTGGATAATGTTTTATACCCTTTGGGTGTATTGTCAAAACTAAAAGGAAGCTTAAGGCTATGAATAAAAGCTTGGTTGGTCATTTTACCAACATCTATTCCTATTACTTCTTTAAATTCCATAACTTTGTTTTTAGTTGATAAAGAGAGTTGCAAAACTATCACCTTTAGGAGGTCTCGAAACCTAAAATTCTAGATGGTTCTCAGCAACTTCAGGAGAATGAGGACTGATACGGGGGATAGGTCTTTATCCTAGCTGGCGCGAAAGTTCACCTCATTCTTCTTTATCAAATTTACAAATTAAAATACCAATGTAAATCTAAAGGCTGGGGTTGTTGATATTGAGCTTAGACTTATTCTCTATAAATATTTAACTTCTCCGAAGTTATTCGAAATATCCCCGGAGGGGATACATATTTATAGATGAAAGAATTAGATCAATTATCAACTCCAGCGGAGTCGCACAACATTGGCTTATTAAATTTTTACCATCTTTTGTGTTTCTTTTAAAAAACATTTAACGCTCTTTGCGTGAAACAATGTACCCCTCAAAACTTCCAGCCTGATCAATATCAGCCACATTCTTTTTCCAAATCCTTATTTTCGTATCTTAAACTTTTGAACCCATCAACAATTGAGTTCATCATCATATAAAAACATATAATATGAGTAACGAAATAGCAAAACTCTCCCCCGCTCTATTATGGGAAAACTTTTATGCCCTTACACAAATTCCTCGTCCTAGTAAAAAAGAAAAAGCTGCTGCTGATTATGTAGAGGCTTTTGGTAGAAAACTAGGATTGGAAACTAGTGTGGATAGAGTGGGCAACGTAATTATAAAAAAGCCAGCTACTCCGGGTATGGAAAATCGTAAAACAGTTGTTTTGCAAGGGCATGTTGACATGGTGCCTCAAAAAAACAGCGATAAGGTGCATGATTTTGAAAAAGATCCGATAGAGACGTTTATTGAGGACGGCTGGGTAAAAGCCAATGGAACTACTCTGGGTGCAGACAACGGTATTGGCGTGGCTGCCGCTATGGGCATTTTGCAATCAACCGATGTTCCGCACGGACCGATTGAAGCCTTATTTACCATTGATGAAGAAACCGGCATGACCGGAGCTTTTGGTCTGGAAGCCGGTTTATTGGATGCCGATATTTTAATTAATATGGATTCGGAGGATGAAGGAGAACTCTATGTAGGATGTGCCGGTGGATCGAATGCCAATATGAGCTTCTCTTACAAAGAAGTACCTGCTGATGAAAAATCTGTTGCATTTAAAATTGCATTAACGGGTTTAAAAGGCGGTCACTCCGGAATGGATATTATTTTAGGCCGTGGAAATGCCAATAAATTGATGTTCCGTCTATTAAAAGAAGTGATTGCTGAATATGGCGTACGCTTATCTTCTATCGATGGAGGCAGTCTTAGAAATGCGATTCCTCGCGAAGCCTTCGCTGTCGTAACCGTTCCGGCTAATAATGTGGTAGAGTTTTCAGAAACCATTGAAGAATTTGAAAGCATATATAAAACAGAATTAGCCCTTACAGAACCTGCCTTGTCATTGGTAGCCGAAAAATGCGAAACGCCTGCTTTTGTCATGGACGAAATGGCTCAGGATGATTTGGTGAATGCCATTCAAGCTTGCCCCAATGGTGTTATCCGAATGAGTGATAGCATGCCGGGCTTGGTAGAAACCAGCTTAAACCTGGCCATTGTAAAGTCCGAAAATGGTTCTACTAAAGTAATGTGCCTAATCCGAAGCTCAGTTGATTCTGCTAAAGATGATGTAGAATCTACCTTAGAAAGCCTTTTCCGTTTAGCTGGAGCCGAAGTAGAATTTAGCGGACAATACCCGGGATGGAAACCAAACCCTGATTCTGAAATCCTTACAGTAATGAAAGATGTTTACCATAAAGAGTTTGGAAAAATACCTGAAATTAAAGGGATTCATGCCGGATTAGAATGTGGTATTTTAGGAGCCGTTTATCCTAACTGGGATATGATTTCGTTTGGCCCTACTATTCGTTTTCCACATTCACCTGATGAAAAAGTGAATATTGAAACGGTAGATAAATTCTGGAAGTTCCTGGTAGAAACCTTGAAGAACGTTCCTGTAAAATAAAATATAAAGCCCGGATTAAGTTGATAATCCGGGCTTATTGTATTTCTTTTCCGAAAAGTATCATCTACATATCATTTGCTCCATTTCTGCAGAAAAATCGTCTATCTAAAACTCATATTTCACATTTCTCTAAAAAAATGACTTATCTAAAATTCATATGAACCATTTTCCGAGAGAAATGGCTTATCTAACATTCATTTGCCATATTGCTGGAAAGAAATAAGCCTTATGAAATTCATTTGAGGATTTTTTCGAAAGAAATGATAAATCTGAGTTCTATTCTG
This sequence comes from uncultured Saccharicrinis sp., assembly GCA_963677245.1. GTDB lineage: Bacteria > Bacteroidota > Bacteroidia > Bacteroidales > Marinilabiliaceae > Saccharicrinis. The sequence continues at coordinate 4,642,381 of OY781921.1, read as the reverse complement.
GCGTAAATATTTTCCACATTTCAATGCTTCCCTTTTTTTCAACCAACGAAATACCATAAAACTCCTGTAACTTGACTATATTTTTATTCATTGATAGTAGAGATAGATTAAAGTTATACCTTAATGAGTCATTGTTTTCAACCTTTACTAAAACATTAAACTGGTTTTCAAGATAATCTCTAAGATTAGAGAGAGTAGCCCCCTTAGCTTTCCATATTGAAGGAACCGTATCATTTGAACTATAATCCCAATTATGAGAACCTCCAAAATTATTCCGAACACTTAAATGACCATTCAATATTGAATCGTTGATAACCTGAATGCTGTAAAAACTTGTGTCTACTTTAACAGGTTGCGGTTGAAAATTAAGCTCTTTCGGCAAAAGCCATTTGATGGCTTCGGTGCAATTATCTTCTATTGGAATGTTTTTACTCGCCTGAAAGTTTACATCATACCTTTTCTTTAAAAAGGCAGAGTCATAATTCAAAACCCTGGAACTGTTTATATGCCAGTAAAGGCTTAACATATAGTCTAAATCCTTATTCACCATGCTCACCAAATATGGGCCAGATTCTGAACTACTTGCTTTCCCCATATTTAAGTGATGCTCATTAATGCTAAATGAGTACAATTGGTCTTCTTCGGATTGAGTTTCGTTATCTCCTAAACGAACACTTAGCTGTTCTCCGTTTATAATTTCTTTTAAGGCATATTTATTAAGAGACTGAAAATGAAAATCATCTTGCCAAATTATTATACCATTTCTATTAATAATTAAGGTAGTTGGATAAAGATGAATATTATAATTGGATATTGTTTGACCACTCGTATCAATCCCAACAGGATAATTTAATGGCATAACACCCAGAAATTCCTGGATTTGATTATCACTCTCTGGTGTTACCGATAAAATTTGAACATTATTAAACTCTTCTGCAATTTCATTAAGAAGAGGTATGCGACCTACAGCCGTAGCGACATCCGGAGCCCAAAATTCAAGTATTATATAATCAACATCACTTTTTTCAAAGTCTGTTATAAATAAATCTTTGTTAGTTTTATTGCTGTCGATCCATTTATCGACATTTAATTCGGGAGCTTCTTTTCCAACCCAGTTTGTCTGCGAAAAAGAATGTAGACTAAAAAGTAGAGCTGCTGCTATTAGTAATTTTCTCATAGTTTTTAATTAATGTATTTGTATAAATTGTCTGGTATCGATTTTTCACCACAAAAATGCAATTTGTTATTTAATATTAGTATTCCAGTAAAGATTTAATGATTGAATAATAACTTCTTCCGCTGGTAATTTTGCTTTGGCTATAATCATCAAAAATCAGCACAAAGCGATTATTAAAATGCTTCCTGATTTCTTTTAACAAGTTTTTATTAATAAGATACGACTTATGCACGCGAATAAAGTAATCGGGTAGTTTTTCTTCCAGCTTTTTCAAACTCGAATCTACAATATACGATTTGGCATGCTTGGTTACCACACTGGCGTACTTTTCATCGGCCTGTATATACGAAACCTCATCGAGCCGCACAAAAATTACACGATCGCCTACTTTCACAGGAATGGACTTGGCTTCATTTTTTACCTGCTGCTGACTAAACTGCGAAATCAATTGAGTTAAATCAACATTAGTATGATTGCCGTTTAGCTGCTCCAATTTCTGGATGGTTTTTGCAAAGCGCTCTTTGGTGAGCGGCTTAATCAGATAGTCGACGCAATGTGTATCAAAAGCCTGCAAGGCAAACTCATCAAAAGCGGTACAAAAGATAACCTTGGGTAAATAGTCCAGTTCCTTCAGCACCACAAAACCATTAACCACCGGCATTTGAATATCTAAAAACACAAACTCAGGGCGCAAACGATTAATTTTTTCAATGGCCTCTTCTCCATTTTCGGCTTCGTCAAGCAGCTCAAACTTTTCGGTATACTCTTCCAGTAAGCTTCTTAAGCGAATACGCGCTAAAGGTTCATCATCTACAATTATGGCTGTGTATCTCTGGTTTGTTTTCATTATTAAAACTGATTTTTTAGCGTTATTTTAAGATGCTTGTTACTCCCATTTTCCCAATTAATGCCGGCATTATCGCCATAAATAATTTCCAGCTTATCGTAAAGATTTTGCAAACCATAACCACTCACCGGTTCTGTCGGAAAATCAGGTCCATTATCATAAACCGCTATTATCATGTCCTTATTATGCTGTTTTAGCTCAACCGTAACTTTACCCCTTTCTTTTATCTTAGAAAGCCCATGTTTAATCGCATTTTCTACCAATGGCTGAATCATAAATTTAGGAATTTGTTTTTCAAGCGCACTTTCATCAGCATTAATTTCATACACCAATCTTTCACCAAAACGCGTTTTTTCAATCTCCAGGTATTTTTTTACCATTTCCAATTCTTCGGCTACAGTAACAAAGGTTTTGTTTTCTTTATTGATAGAATACCTAAAAAGCTCAGAAAGTCCGGTAGCCATATGCTCCGTTTTGTGTGCATCTATATGTGCCAGACTGGCAATAGAGTTCAACGAATTATATAAAAAATGAGGATTAATCCGCGAATGCAAAGCATTTAACTCTGCCTGATTTTTGAGCTCCTTCATTTTGGCAATCTCTACATCCTTTTTATTGACCATACTTTGAATGCGATACTGAATTATATTGTAGAATACTCTTAAGGTCGCAATGAGTACAACTAACCCCTGCCACGTTAAACTGAAATTCCAATAAAGCCCAATTGAAACTTGTATGTAATCTTGTAACGACAGAGCAAACCATATTAGTCGAAATATAAATATTGAGACAAAAGAGATAATATTAATTACAAATATGGTACTAACCAATAATAAAATCTGCCTATCCAAAAACTTACTAGCCCATTTAGTAATTATTGCATCTACATAATAAAAAGAAACTAAAGTAAATATTGATATTAAAGCTATTATCACATAATTAATTAAAAAAGAAAAGGTATAAGTAACAAATAAAAGCAAATGATTATCAGACTCTATAATTGAGAAGAAAAATGGAAGTATTAAAATAATTACAACTCTTTGTTTTATGTATAAAAGAAGATTTGGTTTTTGTTTTCTATTTGATTCTTTCGAAAGAAAGAAAAGAAATCCGAAAAGAATTAAGACTATTTTTAACCAAAAAGAAAACTCTGTGATAAGCTTCTCATACCTCAGATGCAAATAGTACTATCACATAAAGTGTGTAAATAGTAAAATTATACCTCGAAAATTAATTACTGAATAGTTTTCACTATTTAGTAATTGATTTTGAGGAGTCCCCGCGACAGCGGACGATATACTATTTGTTTAAAATATCAGGATACAATCTTGAGTTATTTTATTTATTTTTAAACAGATAGTATACTTATGAAAAAAGAAGATCTATTAAACAGCGACTTTCTTAAGCAATTTAAGAATGGAGAAGAACTCAATGATTTTCTTCACCAACTTCAAAAACGCGGCGTTGAGCAGATTCTTGAAGGCGAATTAGATGCTCATGTCGGCTACGAAAAACATGCTACCTCAGACTCTGAAAATGCAAGAAATGGTCATACTTCGAAGAAGATCAGAACGATGTATGGAGAGTCACAGATCAAGGTTCCTCGCGATCGTCAAGGTACTTATAACCCAATGATCGTTCCTAAACGCAAGAACATTATTGACGGAATAGAAAATGTAATCATATCTCTTTATGCTAAAGGCATGTCCAATAGTGACATTGAACAACAGATTAGTGAAGTGTATGATTTTGATATCTCACCGTCAACTATCTCCAGGATCACATCTAAAGTCACCGAAGACATTATTGCATGGCAAAATAGACCTCTTGAGCCTGTGTATCTGATTGTATGGATGGACGGTATTGTTTTTAAAGTTAGAGACAACTCAAAAGTCATCAATAAGACCATTTATATTGCGGTTGGTCTGAAAGTTGACGGCAAGAAAGAAGTTCTTGGCTTATGGCTGGGAAAGAACGAATCATCAGCCTTTTGGATGAGCGTATTAACCGATATAAAAGCACGTGGAGTCAATGATATATTGATTACCGCAACTGATAATTTGAATGGCTTTACCGATACGATAAAGAATGTATTCCCTGAATCAAGCACACAGATATGTGTTGTTCACCAAATACGAAATGCTTGTAAATATGTAGTATGGAAAGATAAAAAGGAGTTTACTCGTGATATGAAATCGATTTATGAAGCTCCTACTAAACAAGCAGCTGAAGCAGCGCTTGAGGATTTTGCTCAAAAATGGGAAAGCAAATATTCTTATGCCATCAAAAGCTGGCGCAATAACTGGGACGAATTAACTGTGTTTTTTGACTTCCCAATTGAGATTAGAAAAATCATATACACAACCAATTTAATTGAAAATTTAAATGGGAAAATTAGGAAATACACCAAAAACAAGCTCTCATTTCCTACAGATGAAGCTGTAATGAAGTCTGTTTTTCTGGCGGTGAGAGAAGCAACTAAAAAGTGGTCGATGCCAATCCGAAATTGGGGTATTATCCACAATCAGTTTTTGGCTATATTTGAAAATAGGATCCAGTAAATATACTGAACCCTGATATTTTAAACTTACACACTTTCTAGCTTAGTGTCATGCAAATAGGACTCATAGCTATATTCATTAACCATCCAATACTTTAGGCGTTTATAAAAGTTATACGAATATAATTCCTTCAGAATTTCTTTATCTACAAAATGAAACTCCACATCGCCTTCACGAAAGTTACTTGTCGGATCATAAATACCTCCATAATACGTTTTTCTGTCCTTCGTATTTGGATAGACGGTAGTCAAATTACGTATAACTTTGAAGTATATTTTATTGATTGTTTTTTTGTCTTGAAGTGATTTCGGCAAGCGAAGATGTAAATACACCTTTTTTATACTTGAGCCTGAAGGAACCTGACTAACACTTGAAGATGTTCCCTCTTCATAGTGTATTGTCACTCTATAATTAGGCTTTTCATCCACCAATTTAATTTGAACGATTTCCATCAGTTCATTTAATTCAGCAATCATCTTTGTAAAAACGGCTGAATCCTGATGTGTTTTAGCGCCAATCACCTGAAAACGGATATCTTCTTCGAAGCGAAAAGCCTTGGTATTTTCTCCATTAAAAAGCCTTTCTCTAATGACATTCCAGGCTGTATCGTCATAAGAATGATCATCATTTGCATAAGATGTACTTATATGGGTAATAAATACGAAAAGAATAAATAACAACTGTCTCATAAGGTTCTATTTTAAAGTTTGGTTCAAATAAACAGTGTTATCATTTGAATAAGGAGTTAATTCCGATGAAGTGCTGAATTTAGGGAATATTCTGCTAAAGTTCTTGAGATAGGATATTATTGGAAATAAAAAGAGCCACAATACTAATTGTAGCCCTTGATATCTTTTAACTAATTATTTTTCAACGATGATACTCACCGCTTTTTGTTTTTCTATAATGCTGCGCACATACAAATTTCTGGTTACTTGTCTTCCCAATTGAACCAAATCAACGGCAACTTTTAAGGTCTGCTTTGTTGTGTTTGATTGATTGTTTAACTCCGGCATATCAACCTTTCCCTGCACATCCGTTTTTACTTTATCATTCACTAAATAACCTCCGGAATACTTCATTCTTACAGGAAAATTAGCGACTTTATTTCCCCGTTCATCCAACAGAGTAAAATAATTGGATGGATGTAAGGAGCGAGAATGACTTTGCCACTCCAACAAATGCAGCATATTGCTCATCTCTTTGGTAGAGGCAGAAACCAAGTCAACAGACTGTCCATTAATATCTGTAGTCGTAGAAGCATTTAAATATCCACTTATAGCATCAATCACATTGGCCCAATGCGTGATCGCTTCAATGTGTTTTCCTTCATTTTTTAAGCGAATGGCTTCCTGGTATTTTTCAGCAGCCAATCCAAAGGCTTCTCTTTTTCGCCTTTCTTTTACTTCCTGATACTTTTGCTTAGATAATCGGTAAAAAGCATACACATTGGATAAATCTTCCCATTTCTCCACATACTCATATCCTTCCAGGTATTGGGTCGACTGAGATTTGATTCTGTTTTGCAAATACTCATGCACCCCCTGCCTGTCTTCAACCTGATAAAAAATAGCCTCCGCCTTAATCGTTGAGTTAATTTGTCCTGAAATATCAGCTAAAGCTCTCTCTTTGGCTTTATCTTCAAATAATGCCGGTGCTCCAATTTTTGGAGTTACGCCAATTCCGTAGTAGTAGTTTGAATTTACCGGTCGTTCTTTCAACCAGGCAGGTTTACTTTGTTCTAATAGTTCAGCTTGTTTCTTTTGAGTTGAACATGAAGACAGCACTAACACAAAAAGGGAAACAATAAAAATATACTTAAGCATCTCGAATTAATTCTCTGGTTTGTAATTTTTTATTTGCCCGGTAATCTGTTCTACGCAGTTTTGTAAAAGGGTATTTTCCATTTCAGTTATTGAAGTGGCTGTCTTTTTGCTATTGTACAAATCCTGCAATTCTTTTACTGCTGCCTCACTATCATATACTTTATCACTCTCCGATTTTTTTCCTTTATACTTCCATGTTCCCGGCACCAATTTTTTATAGTCACCATCAAACTTTATGTAATGCAACTTATCCGACAATTCTTTATTAAAAGAATCAGAAATCGGCACTTCATCCCTATCTCTTCTTTTCAAGGTGTAAGAAATGGTACAAGTCAGTGACTTGGCCAGCTTATATTCATAATAAACCACTTTATCATATACGGTGCGGGTTTTCTTTAACTTGGTTTCTTTATCCACATATTCCTCAGTTCTTCTCACATAACCTCTCTTCTCTGTCTTAGTCAGTTTGCCTTCATTTTTATTAAACTTTTGAATACTGGCCTCCAAAATAGCTTTCGACTTTGGAATATTACTCTGAACCCTATCACTTTTAGTTCTATCAAATTTAAAAGCTTTATACACCGAGTTTCCGGACGACTGATTTGCTCCACCAACACCTACTACCTCATATAACGGAGATTGAATATCATTTATACCTTTAGCTAGTTTATTAGTCAATTGTTTAGTGACCGGTATATAAGAAGAAAAATTTGTATTGACCTGAGCAATATAAATAGTAAGCTTTGCCTCAGCCAACGATTGATTCAATAAATCCAGACTGTTTTCATAAGCCTTAACCTCATCAATAATATGCTTAAAAGTAAAATAGGCTGAGCGATACATTTGATTTGCCATTTGCTCTTTTCCCGATCTATATTGAGGTTCGTACTTAGCTACAATCCACTTTGCACGCGTATCCTTATAATTGGCATTGATATTCAGAATTTCCTGATACAAGCTTTCTGAAGTACTAAATTGTTCCAGACTCAACGCTTTAGTAGCATCTGCATACACCTTATTCAAATAAGTATCTTCCACTTCTTTATAATAGCTTCTTTGCTCCTCCGGAAAAATCAGCTTTATGCCTACTCCACTTAATTTATTTAAATACTGATCAGCATCTCGGAATGCATAAACGGCATCTTTGGGGGTTCCATTATTATATTGGGTTTTAAACTTATCTATCTTATCATCCAACACTAACTGCCCGGTTCTTTGAAGTCCCAGTTTTGCATCAATATTATTGATGTTTTTTCGTAATGAACTGTAATAACTCTCGGCTGCATCTGAATATAATCCTGAATTTTCAAGTTGAAGACCTTTTTTTACAAAGCGCTTACTGGCGCATCCACCCAGTAAAAAAATAAGAGAAATCAGAAGTAAAAATTGCTTCATATACATTTGTTTAAATAAATTCCGTTAATAATACCATTAATCTTAATGCTTACAAAATATAGTTATGGCATCATATCTATTTTATTACCATCGGTACACCAAAATTGTTTCATTAAATTTGCTGTAAGGCATGAATGAACGGGAAGAATTCCCAGCTGATCACCTGGTTTTATATTTCTAATGCTATCTCCTTCTACAGAAATTATGCCGTGCTCCTGTGATAAAGATTTCACCTCTCCTACAATCTCGTCTACATTCCATTGTAATCCATTCATGGCTATCACTTTTCCATAACTTATCGATCCATCTTCTTTTCTCAAATAATCTTTAGAGAGATGAACTGCTCCTCCATGCACCACCACTTCATTTCTTTCCGGATGCACTGCCAACACAGGAACGGCCAAACAAACAGCAATATCCTCCAAGTTACAACTTCCTATTTCACTTTGAGTATAATCGTAAAAAACAAAATTACCCGGCCTGAATTCATCCACTCCATAAAAATCATTATAAACAGAACAACTTGGCGTATCTCCCCATGATAATTGCATCAGGGGAAATTCATCTTTTAAAAATGTTTTTAAAACGAGTAATTTATCTAATGCCGGCTTGACTATCTTTTGCATTTGATCTTCTCCATGAACATGATAGGTATGTCCGGCATGCGTTAAAAAGCCAATGAATATGAGTTTTTTTGAATTCTTCAATAATTGTAGAAGCTGCTTTAGCTTAGATAAATTATCGGCATCGATACCCGTACGATGATAACCCGTATCTACTTTGATGAATACCCCTACCGGATTATGTAATTGCTGCTCTAACTCTGTGATGTTATTTTCATCTTCTAAAACAATGTTCAAATTTATCTTAGAAGCCAGCTGATCGATGAGTTGAGCATGTTTGGCCGTAACAGTAATCGCAATGGTAATATCATTCCATCCATGATTAGCAAAATATTGTGCCATTTTAAAAGAAGAAACGGTAATTCGTTCAATACCTTCTTGTTTAAACCATTCTCCAATAGTAGCAGATTGATGTGTTTTAAAATGCGGACGAAAATCGCCACTCCAGGCTTTTACTCGTTGCACCATTATTTGAATATTCCTCCGGCAAATCTCAGGGTTTAAAATTAACTTGGGCTCAATTATATCATCCATTACGAAGACTATTGGTTGCGACTCCTACAAAAATAAAAAAGCCTGACTATTTTTAGCCAGGCTTATGATATTAATTTTTTTTGTATCTATTATCTAACAATAGTTTGATCTCTGTCAGGGCCTACAGAAACAATTTTAATAGGCACTTCCAACTCTTTTTCCAGGTAAGAAATATAACTCTTAAGCGCTTCCGGAAATTCGTCTTCAGATTTCATTCCGGTTAAATCTTCTTTCCAACCAGGTAATTCATTGTATACTACTTCTAAATTATCAGGTAATTCAAATGGAAAATTCTCTGTTACTTCGCCGTCAATTTTATAAGCAGTTGCTACTTTAATTGTTTCAAATGAGCTTAAAACATCACCTTTAGTCATAATCAATTGTGTAACACCATTAATCATCACTGAATATTTCAAGGCAACTAAATCTAACCATCCGCATCTACGAGGACGACCCGTTGTTGCACCAAACTCATGTCCTGCTTTACGCAACTCTTCTCCGGTTGCATCTTCTAGTTCAGTAGGAAAAGGTCCACTACCAACACGCGTACAGTACGCTTTAAAAATACCGTAAACCTCACCAATTCTGTTTGGAGCAATTCCCATTCCGGTACAAGCTCCGGCGCAAATAGTATTCGATGAAGTTACATAAGGATATGATCCAAAATCAATATCAAGTAAAGTACCTTGAGCACCTTCTGCTAATACTGATTTTCCTTCCTTTATATATTGGTTAATTTGATGCTCACTATCAATTATTGTAAATCTCTTTAAGCACTCAATTCCTTCCTTTAAGCCTTCTTCAAATTCAGCTAAGTTGTATGCAAAATCATACATCGAAAGCAATTGCTCATGCTTCTTCTTTAATTCTTCGTATTTGGCTTCGAAATTACTTAGGATATCACCTACTCTTAAACCGTTTCTTCCGGTCTTATCCATATAAGTAGGGCCAATTCCTTTTAAGGTGGAACCAATTTTAGTTTTACCCTTTGAAGCTTCTGAAGCTGCATCCAAAACTCTGTGTGTAGGTAAAATTAGGTGTGCTTTTTTAGATATCAATAAATTCTTAGTAATATCCATTCCCTTCGCTTCAAGTTCATCAATCTCCTGCTTAAAACTAATTGGATCAAGCACAACGCCGTTTCCTATAATATTCATCTTGTCCGTATGGAAAATACCGGAAGGAATATTATGCAATACATGCTTAATATTGTTAAACTCTAGTGTATGACCTGCATTTGGGCCACCTTGAAACCTGGTAATTACATCGTATTCCGGTGTAAGTACATCCACTACTTTTCCTTTACCCTCGTCTCCCCATTGAAGACCAAGAAGAACATCAACTTTCATGTTTATATTAATTTTTCAATTATCAGACCTGCTTGTGCACGCGAAATAATAACACACACAAAACCATCACATAAATACAATCATGTATTTACATGAATGGCCTCTTTTTAAATAATTCTATCTTAATTCCGGAGCATGAAAAGTACCCCTAAAATTTCGACCAGCAAAAATAGCTATTAAATGTGGGAAAATATCATGGTTTTAAATTTATTTTTCGTTTGAATTAAAAACCACGATTTGAATTTAAGCGTCTGAACTATAGGGCTTGTCCGTTAAGCATCTTTCTCCAGCTTATCGGCACAGCTTTTACAGGTTCCATAAATATATAAGGAATGATGCGAAACGGTAAACTGCATTGTTTCCTTGGCATTATTTAATACCGACTGAACTCCTGGATCACAAAACTCCTGAACACTTCCACAATTCACACAAATCAAATGATCATGCTGTTTAGACTCGTAAGCCTTTTCGAATTGTGCAATGTTTTTACCAAACTGATGTTTGATAACCAATTTGCATTCCAGAAGTAAATCGATTGTATTATAAAGCGTAGCTCTACTCACCCTATAATTTTTATTCTTCATAAAAATATAAAGTGACTCAATATCGAAATGACCATCCCTTGAATAGATTTCTTCAAGTATAGCAAATCGCTCCGGTGTTTTTCTATGTCCGTTTTTCTGTAAAAACTCAGTGAAAATTCTTTTCACCTCTTCCTTGGCCTTCAGCTTATCCATAAATAAACTAATTAAGAATAATGGGCTAAAGATAAATAAATCAGATTTAAAACGAAACAGTTGTTTAGACTAAATTAAAACAAGGTCTATTTTTGTATACGCTCCTGACGTGTAACGGTATGCACACCTTTAATCTTCATCAACCTGTAAATCAAATTATTTAAATCTTCCACATTGTGAATATACAGGTAGATTACACCATCAAAAATACCATCATGGCTCTCGAACTGAATAGATCGCATATTTACATTCTGATCGTCGGAAATAACCTTGGTAATTTTATTTACAATACCTATTTGATCGATTCCTGTTAGATTAATAACAGCTAAAAAGGAAAGTAATTTTTGGGTAGTCCATTCGGCAGAAACCAACTGATTTCCTTGGCTGGACATAAGTTTGATGGCAATAGGACACTTACGACTATGCAGGATAACTTTTTCTTCTTCATCAACATATCCAACAACATCATCGCCCGGAATAGGGTTACAACAACTAGCAATGATATAACTGGCCTCATCTGTATCGTCAGAAAGCACAATCGGTTTTCGCTTATCTATCTTTTTGCTTTCTGCCAGCTTATCTTTTTTATTTCCAAATGATAATCCCCAATATTTAATCCACTTATTGCTTGTTTTGGTACGAAGAATTTTATCCAGATTTTTGAGCTCAATGGCTTTACTTCCTAATTTAAAATATAATTCTTCTTTTCTGCTTAATTGGAAATGCTTTAGAATTTTACTCAGAATACGATTGTTGGTTGTCAGTTTCTTTTTATTTAGAGCTTCTTCTACAATTCGCTCTCCAACCGCAATTAGTTCTTTTCGTTCCTTTTTAAAAGCATCTTTTAAAGCCGTTTTGGCCTTGGCTGTAGTCACCAATTTTATCCATTCGTATTTAGGCTGCTGCTTCTCTGAAGTAAGAATTTCAATCTGGTCCCCACTTTTTAGCTCGTAACTAATCGGAACCAATTTATAATTGACTTTTGCTCCAATACATTTATACCCAAGATGCGTATGAATCTCAAAAGCAAAATCCAATGCTGTAGCTCCTTTGGGTAAGATTTTCACTTCTCCCTTGGGTGTAAAAATCATTATTTCAGAAGCAAACAGATTTAATTTAAAGTCATCTAAAAACTCCAAAGAATCAGAAACCGGATTTTCGAGCAAATCACGAATGCGCTGTAACCAGTTTTCTAATTCCGATTCCTTATCCGATAAGCCTTTATATTTATAATGAGCGGCAAAACCTCGTTCTGCAATTTCATCCATTCGCTCGCTTCGTATCTGAATCTCAACCCATTTTCCGGCTGGTCCCATAACGGTAGCGTGCAATGCTTCATATCCGTTTGCCTTCGGATTACTAACCCAGTCTCTTAATCTATCCGGTTTTGGTTTATAAATATCAGTAATTAAAGAGTATATATTCCAACATTGCGCTTTTTCAGGAATTAAACCATTATTTTTAAACACAATACGGATAGCTAATACATCATAAATTTCATCTACAGGAATATTTTTTTTCTGCATTTTATTCCAGGTAGAATAGACTGATTTAGGTCGTGATTTTATTTCAAATTCAACCCCAGCCTTATCTAACGAAGTACGAATTGGATCAACAAATTCTTCGAGAACTTCCTTATTCTTTAATTCTTTATTTTCAATTTTAGATGTAATATCCTTGTATATAGAAGGATGCTCATATTTTAAACTTAAATCTTCAAGTTCTGTTTTTAAGGCATATAAACCCAATCTGTGTGCCAAAGGAGCATACATAAATAAGGTTTCCCCGGCTATTTTAAGCCTTTTATGCTCTGGCATCGAACCTAAAGTTCGCATATTATGCAAGCGGTCAGCTAACTTAATGATGATGACACGGATATCTTCAACCATTGTTAGCAACAACTTTCTGAAATTTTCTGCTTGCGCTGATTGATTTTTATCAAAAACCCCGGATAACTTGGTTAGTCCATCAACAATGGAAGCCACTTTAGTTCCAAAAAGCCCTTCTAAATCTTCGTAAGTATAGTCGGTATCTTCAATTACATCATGCAGTAAAGCAGCAGCCACTCCCGTACTTCCTAATCCTATTTCTTCGGCTACTATCCGCGCTACCTCAATCGGGTGCAAAATATAGGGCTCACCGGATTTCCGTCTCACTCCTTTATGTGCCTCATTAGCCAGCTCAAAGGCTTTACTAACCAACTTATACCCCTTCTCTGTCTGACATTTAGGGCAAATATTGACTAGATCCTCAAACTCTTTGCGAATTACCTTTTGCTCTTCTATTTCGGAAATGGATTCACTCATTCAAAATACTCCTACTTAACTCTTTACTACATTAACAACCAACTAAAGCAAGTATAGCAAAAAAATGCTACTTACCTGCAATCACAACATAAAAATCCTTCTCAAGCAAATATTTATTTGCCAAACCTAAAATATCTTTCGGAGTTATATCTTTTATGGCCTGTTCAAACTTTTTATAATAGTCAATATCCAGATCAAAACCCAATAATCCTCTGTATGCATCTGAAATAGAAAATGGACCATCCAGATTTCTCATTAAATCACCAAGCATATAATTTTTTACACGACTCATTTCTTCTTCTCCAACCAACTCCTCGCGTAACTTTTTCATCTCTACAAATACTTCCTTTACAGCCAAGTCTCTTTTTTCAGCTACCACCTCGGTTGCAATACCTAAAACGCCTTTCTTTAAATATGACACCAAATAAGAAGAAATGCCATAAGTAAGCCCCTTTTCCTCCCTTAGATTATTCATTAAGCGAGATCCAAAATATCCGCCCAATAAGGTATTTAAAACTAAAAGACCATGGTAGTCTTCGTGTTCTTTCGTAACACATGTTCTGGAAATACGAATGGCAGATTGCATAGCATTTTCTTTTTCAACTAAATGAAAAGAATCCTTATGGCTATTAATTTGCGGCAAATCCTGGTTTTCAACAGTAGAATTCGACCAATCATTGCCACCAAAGTGAGTATTTAAAAGAGACTCAATTTCATCTCCTGGTTGCCCGGCAATTAATATGGTACATAAATTTGATGCATATTGCTTTTTATGGAATTCTTTTATATCTGCCAATTGAATTTCATCGTAATGATTTCTTTTCGCTACTCTTCCATAAATATGACCTGTTCCAAACAACACCTCCTGAGTTTTGCGAAATGCCAGCGTTTTTACTTTTTCCGATTCAACCTGATGGTCTTGTTTTTTCTTAGCCAGATGAACATCAAATTCGTGCTGATTAAAACTTGGACACTTTAAAATCTCCTCCAGAACAGGAAGAACCTGAGGTAAATATTTAGTCAGTGCATATAAAGTAATCTGCGCATGATGATAATTGGTAGATTGTCCCAGATATGCACCATAATAATCCATTTTTTCAGCTACATCAAATGCAGAATAAGACTTTGTTCCTTCCTGCATTAAAACATTTGTAAAAGAAGCTACCAAGGCTTTAGAAGATTGTACCACTCCTGCCGGAAAAACAAAATCAATTTTTGTTACTTCCTGAGTTCCTCCTTTTATTAAATGAACTGCAATTCCATTTTTTAAAGTTATATCACTCTTATTCAACAAACTTAAACCCGTTGGCAACGCAAAAACCGGTTCTTCTTTCCTGTTTAACATCCTCTCTCCTTTTTTTCCTTAGATAAGTAATACAACTTTGAGCAATTCGATTCTTTTAAGATTTGATTTGCACAATCCTTGATTTGTTCGGCAGTAACCGATCGGTATTTTTCTACTTCGTCGTTAATATCTTCAGCTTTACCCAGTAATTCAAACTGAGCTAAATTCATGGCCTTATTTAAAAAGTTAATTTCAGAAAAAGTAAGAGATGACTCAACTTTATTTTTCACTTTTTGAAGTTCATATTCACTAACCAATGTATCTTTCACTCTGTTTATTTCTTCCCAAATACCTTCCTCAGCATCCTTGACACATACATTATCTGAAACATTTCCTGCAAAAGTAAACAATCCATTTTCAATATCTCCTGATATATATGCATGCAAATCGGTAAATAACTTTTTCTCTTTTACCAAGGTTTGATATAATCTAGAACTGGTTCCATTTGATAATACATCTGATAATAGATCTGTGGTATAATAGTTTTTACTGGTTCTATTACACATATGAAATACCATCTGAAACATATCAGAAGGAACATCACGTTCCACGGTTAACTCACGCATTTCTGTCTGCTCCGGTTCAACAGAAAGTTCTCGTTTAGCTACCTCTCGGTATGGAATCTCGCCAAACCATTTTTTTACCTTCTCAAAGACGTCTTCCGGCTCCACATTTCCAGATATAGCGAGAATAGCATTATTAGGGGCATAATGTTTATAAAAAAATGCCTTTACTTCCTCCAGGTTGGCATCCTCGATATGTTTTACATCTGCTCCAATGGTTGGCCATTTATACGGATGTACCTTATAGGCCAGCGGTTTTAATAATAATGGTACATCTCCATAAGGTTGATTAAGATAGCGTTGCTTAAATTCCTCAATCACTACTTTTTTCTGTACATCTAAAGATTCTTGAGAAAAATTCAGTTCCGACATTCTATCAGACTCCAACCATAAGCCGGTATCTATATTAGAAGCAGGTAGCGTTAAATAGTAATTCGTTAAATCATTACTTGTCCATGCATTATTATCTCCTCCAGCATTTTGCAAAGGCGTATCGTACGATGGAATATTTTTACTTCCTCCAAACATCAAATGTTCAAAAAGGTGTGCGAATCCTGTTTTTTCTTCATTTTCATCTTTCGCACCCACATCATACAACACATTAATTGCCACCAATGGCGTTGTTTTATCTTGATGGACAATCAATCTTAAACCATTGTCCAATGTATATTTTTGAATATCTATCATATTTTAAAATTGATATGCCTTTTCTGAAAGTCTGGAAATTGTTTCTCTATATTCAGAAAGCAAATCATGCATAATTTCCTTTACTGGTTTAACCTCATTAATTAAGGAAGAAATCTGACCTATTTCCAATTCTCCTTCATCCAAATCACCTTCAAAGATTCCCTTTTTCGCTCTTCCTTTACCTAATAAAGTTCTTAATTCTTCAACTGTGGCACCTCTACTTTGAGCATCAGCAACCTCAGAAGAAAATTTGTTATGGATCAGTCGAACCGGTCCGATTTTTTTCAGTGTAAGTGTGGTTCCTCCTTCTCCTGCTTCAAGAACTTTCTGCATAAACACCGGATGCGCTGACGATTCTTCACTAACAGCAAATCTGGATCCAACCTGAATGCCATCTGCACCTAATGCCATTGCAGCAGCCATTCCCTGACCGGTACCAATACCTCCAGCTGCAATTAAAGGCAGGTTTGTTGCCTTTCTTATTTGAGGAATTAATACCATCGTGGTAGTTTCTTCGCGACTATTATGTCCACCAGCTTCAAACCCCTCTGCCACAACAGCATCAACACCTGAGTCCTCACATTTTTTTGCAAAACGACTATTGGCAATCACATGAACAACTGTAATGCCATTTTCCTTTAGTTTAGCTGTAAATTTTGCCGGATTACCTGCGCTTGTAAAAACGATTTTCACCCCCTCTTCGATAACAATATCTATTAATTTATCTACCTCTGGATAAAGAAGCGGAATATTAACACCCCAAGGTTTTTCGGTCGCCTTTTTAATCTTACTAATATGCTCTTTCAAAACCTCAGGATACATAGAACCTGCACCTATTAAGCCTAATCCGCCATTATTACTAACCGCAGCAGCCAATCGCCATCCACTGCACCATACCATACCTCCCTGAATTACCGGGTATTTAATATTAAATAAAGATGTAATTCTATTTTGCATATGTATTTTACTCTATAATTTATAATGAATTTACTACTCATCCCTATCTCAATACAACACCAGAAGCAGAACTGCTCCTTAAACAGACCGGAATAATATCTTTATTCTGAATAGGTATTTAAACAGCCTTCAAAGATAAGCAATTACTTGCATGTTAATATACTCACCCTAATGGCAATCTTACAACTCTAAACATAATACAAAACAAACCCTATACTTTTAATCTAAAATACCGCCACTTCCCTCTGAATTCAAGACCCTTAACTCCTTAACGATATTTATCAATATAAATTAGCTTTTTATGTATTTTTTTGTATCTTAGATATACTAATAACCTATTACCAAAAATTATTACTATGATAACAATTACACTTCACAACCAATCTGACTTTGTAGAAGCATATGTTGACAGAAACACTACCGCTTCTGAATTTGTTCAACTATTCGAAAGGCTCAATGATGAGCTTTTATTTTCTAAAAACCTTAACGTTTTAATTAAAGCACCTGAAAAATTAGAAAAAATCAATTGTATTCACGTTCCTATTTTAGCTAAGGAAATAACGAAAGCAACTAAAAATTTTGAAAAAATAAATATTGCTTTTACAGTAAGCAGGCAAAGAGAAATAGAACTTACACTAATTTTTAAAAACTTAATTTCCTATTCATCCTTGAATCTTTCTATTTTTTCTTGCGTAAAAGATGCGAAACGATGGCTTAGACGTACACGGGAAAAGCGCATATTACAACGCGCGTGCTAACTACATAATCTCTCTATAATCTCTAAAACTAAATTACCTTAAAATCTAAGTTATGGCAAGAAGCAAATCAAAAGACGACAATGTTTTTACCAGTCAGCAAACGCATGAATTAAACTACTTTGCTCACCTTTATGACAACAATGAAGATGTACAGGCTTTTTTAAGACGTCAATGTGCCATAGGAAGCATTGACAACAAAACGCATTACGAAGTATTTCAATTCATTGAAAAAGAACTAGGTTTTCCAATTCCGTAAAACTCCCCAATCCTACCGTCTTTCGTGTAGGATTTTTTTATGCTAAAACTCCACTATCACACCAATTGTTGGTAACAAAGTCCCATTCTCAGCAAATATTTTATCAAAAGCATATCTTTGAGATTGAACCGGATCTTCTGGATTTACAATTATTTTTTCTCCGTTTTGCAATTGAGGTACATATTTTACAGGTTCCTGTATAGAATAACTATATACATTCTGAATATCCAAATAAACACCTAAGTTCCACGATTTAAAATCATACTTTTTGTCTACTCTAATATCCAATTGATGAAATGCATCGAGCCTTTCTTCATTAAATTGATTGTAATCCAAATATTCTCTTCCTTTAGCATCCCAAGCCACCTTTAGAGTTGTTTTATCTTCATCAATTGGAGTATAAGGTAAGCCTCCCAAAAAACGCCATTTTAATCCTAAATCCCAGTTTCGCTTAAATGATTTATTAACAGACGTTGTTAAAATATGCTTACTATCCCAGGCACTCGGCACATACTGTCCCTTGGCATCTTTAAACTCACTTCGCACAAAAGTATAAGCAAATAAGTAATTTAAACCACTACCCGACCTACGTCGAATTAATAATTCTGCACCAAAGGCTCTTCCTTCACCTGTAGGTATTAATTCCTCATCTCCCAACACACCAAAATCACCTCCTTTGCTGGCAATAGCTATTGAATCTGAAATCGAAAAAGGGTAGTTTCTATAATTTTTATAAAAACCTTCCAAGGTTATTTTGGAAGAATTATTCGGTCGCAATTCTATACCTGCCACATAATGAGATGCTGTAAGGTATTTTAATCCGTTTTCCTTGTTAAGTAAATTCTGGTTTTCATCACGATAACCTAAGGATGTCAAAGGAGGTAACTGAAAATATTTACCTGCATTAGTATTGAACAGCAATTTATCGGTAAGTCGCACGGAAGCTGAAAACCGAGGACTAAACTGTTCTAATAAATTACTCATTTTATTTGAGTAATTAGCTCCATCTAACCGAATAGCCAAAGATAAATTAACACGATTAAAAACTCCGGGAATACTTACATTACCAAAAGCGGCATACTTTATAAAATCAATATCCGAGGTGTAGTTTTCTGCCTGAACATTGTTATTATTAAAGTTTAAACGATAGGTAGAGTTGTGATAATTTACCGACTCTAGCGATACTCCGGATGTCAATGAGAAGCCATCACGCCTTGCATTGTATTCTAACCGAAACTTGTTTTCTTTTTCGAAAGAATCATAGTCGTAAGTAAGATTCTCAACTTTTTCAATATTGTCCTGATATTTTATCGCTTCGTTATTTAAGTGATTTCTACTAGCAATAAAAGACAAATAACTACTTTCAAAATAGTGCTTATAATTAACTCCTACAGTATAGCTCCATTGCTTATTTACCGGTATATAGGATAAAATATATTTATTTTCCGGAGAATCTGAAGCACCAGTATTTAGCTCAAAGTCATCAATTGCTCCAAATCCTAAAAAGGTTATTTCATTCTTGGTATTAAACTTGGTTTTTGTTTTAAATTGAAAGTCGGTAAATGTGGGCAAAAAAGGTAAATCAAGAGCTTTAAACAAAAGCTGTAAATACGAACGTCGCACAGAAACAAAACCGGTAGTTTTATCTCCCAATGGACCGGTTGCCGAAAATGCAATCTCGCTCGCTCCCAAAACCGCTTTATAATCTGTTTGATCAGAACTACCATCTTTTTGTTTGATATCCATCACAGAACTCAATGCGTTTCCACTATTAATAGGAAATGCACCAGAGTAAAAATCTACTTCACGAATAAAATCGACATTTAATATTCCAACAGGCCCTCCTGACGCTCCCTGAGTTGAAAAATGATTGATGGTTGGAACTTCAATACCATCTATAAAAAAACGGTTCTCTGATGGACCTCCGCCTCTTACAATTATATCATTACGAAAAGAAACTGAACCTCCTACTCCAGGAAAAGACTGAATCACTTTTGAAATATCACGATTTGCTCCAGCGCTTTTTTCTATTTGATCAACACCTATACGCCTTAAGGAAACCGGACTTTCTATCTTTTGTACAAAAGCAGATGGCTTTACAGTAACTTCTTCCAGACTTTCAGAAGTTGGTTCTAAAAACACCTCAATATAATTTGACCGTACAGAAGAAATCATCACTTCCTCTGTAATCAAACTTTTATACCCCAAAAAAGACAACTGTAATTGAACGAACTCTTTTCCCTCAATTTCTAATTCAAACTTCCCTTCTATATCCGTAGTTGTTCCTATGTTGGTTCCCAACACAATTAAATTAACAAATTCCAGCGGTTGGTTAGAATAAGCATCTTTAACTGTACCTTTTAATATATTTTTTTGAGCGACAAGCGAACTTATCGAAATAAAAACAATCAATACAAATAAATATAAACGCATCATAAATGTTTATCTTTTAAGCAAAATTAATAAACAGAAAATAAATGAAATAGTTTACCATTTTTTATTAAAAACTGAAGAAAGTACAGTTTTATTGATTTTGATTTGATTGCAAATATTTCATAAATTGAGCTTCAAATAACCGTACGGGACTATATTATGACAAAAGAACCAATACTCAAACGCTTTTTTATCTGGAGGTTAAGACATATCAGTAATAGGCAATTTATGATATTACTGAGCATATTCGTTGGAATATCTGCAGGTATTGCTGCTGTGGTTATTAAAAAATCTGTTGGTTTTATACATCACCTGGTGCATAATGTTACTTCAATGGAAGGTTTTGAGTGGCTTTATCTTGTTACTCCCGGAATTGGTATTTTAATTACAGTAGTTTTTATAAAGTATGTTGTCAGACGTCCGGTTAGACATGGTATTCCAAATGTTTTGTATGCTATCTCTAAAAATCAGGGCCAAATGAACCGGCACAATATGATTTCTTCCGTTATCGCCAGTTCTTTTACTGTTGGATTTGGAGGGTCTGTTGGATTAGAAGGGCCTACGGTTTCAACCGGGGCAGCCATCGGTGCAAATTTAGGAAAAGCATTGCGTTTAAATTATCGCCAAATTACGTTGCTATTAGGCTGTGCCTGTGCCGGAGCTATGTCCGCCATATTTAAAGCACCAATTGCAGCCATTGTTTTTGCATTAGAGGTAATAATGTTGGATTTAACATTAACCTCGTTAGTCCCTCTTTTACTTTCATCCGCAACTGCTGTTATTGTTTCTTATCTTTTTCTTGGTCAAGAAGTGGTATATCCATTTCAAATTGAGCACACTTACACCCTAAAGGAAATCATTTTTTACGTTTTATTAGGATTAACCTGCGGCTTGGTAGCCACATATTTTACAAGAACTTACAAATACATAGAAAAGCTTTTTGAACACATCAATAATGGTTGGACAAGATTGACAGTGGGTGCCATTTCATTGGGTATAATACTTATCTTTTTTCCACACCTTTTTGGTGAAGGATACGAAGTCATTAACGGAGCTTTGAACGGCGATTTAAATTACCTTTTTGACAAGGGTATTTTTTCTAAGATGAATAATACTTTTTTCAATTTTGTAATTATCATGATATTAACCATAGGTGTAAAAGTAATAGCCAGTTCATTAACATTTGGCAGTGGTGGCGTAGGTGGAATTTTTGCCCCAACATTATTTATGGGAGCAAATACAGGTGTATTATTTGCCACACTTATAAACAAATTCAATTGGATTGAATTACCCGTAAAAAACTTTGCATTAATTGGTATGGCAGGTTTAATTGCCGGTGTTTTACACGCTCCTCTTACCGGTCTTTTTCTAATTGCTGATTTATCCGGAGGCTATAGCCTATTTCTTCCGTTAATGATTACAGCTACCGTTAGTTTTGCAACTGCCAAATCCTTTGAAAAGCATTCTGTTTATACGCACCAGTTAGCACACAGAAAAGAACTGCTAACTCATGATAAAGACCAAAACATCATGACCATGATGGATGTAAACAAACTTATTGAAACTGACTTTGCTATTATTTCGCCAGATGCCACATTAGGTGATTTGGTGCAAGTAATTTCAAAAGCACACAGAAATTTGTTCCCCGTTGTTGATCACAAAGGTATTTTACGGGGTATGGTTAAGATGGACGATATTCGTGAAATTATTTTTAGACCTGAAAAATATAATTCGATAAAAGTAAAGGACCTTATGTATATGCCTGAGTTTTTCATTAGCCCGGATGATACCATGGAAGACCTGGTTGAGATTTTTAGAAAATCTGGCCGCTTTAACATTGCTGTTATTGACAAAGGAAAATATCATGGTTTTATATCAAGAGCCAATGCTTTTACGGCGTATCGAAACCACTTAAAAATGTTTTCTTCTGATTATTAAAATGAACAGAGAAGATTTATTACAAGAGATTTATCAGCTCCAACATAAAAAAGATACTGAGTATTTTTACAAAGGAATGTTTTCGTCATTCCGAAGCCATCATCTTTTTAATTTACAAAGGCCTGATGACAACATATTTTTTTCGGCTTCTATTCTCTATATTTTGAAAAACCTTGAAGGACTAACTAAAGAAGAAATGCAGTGCGTTGACGAAATGCAACAACGATTAGCTCCAAATTTCTCTTTTTATCAAAATAGGTTCGATCGAAACTCATACAATTTCTGGCAAAAAAGACCTCATAAACACTTCCCAAATGGAAAAATCTTAAACCATTTCTCTAAATTTCAATTGCCTGATGATATAGACACTACTTCCATCATCCAAATGATAAATCCTCCTAATCAGGAAGAAGTACTTAAAACACATCAATCATTAGAAAAACACCTAAATGGCATTAACATAAGGATTAAAAACGGACACCCTGAATTAAGAAAATACAAAGCTCCTTCAACCTGGTTTGGTGAATATATGCCAATAGAATTTGATATTTGTGTTTTGAGCAATTACCTTCTTTCGCTTAATTATTACAATTTACCTATTCAAGATTGGGATATTGAAACCATTAATTTAATAAAGCAAAGCATATCAAATTCCTTATTTATTCAAAACCCCTTTAAGTCTTCACCTGAATACCCTAAAATTGAAATAATTTTATATCACTTGTCTCGCCTTGCTCAACAAACTAGTTTTATTGATTCAGAAAAAGAGCAACTTATCCTTATAATAAAGAAGGAATATAATCAATGTAAACATGACAGTTTCAGAAAACTAATTCTACAAACTTCACTATTAAAATGCAATGTAAAATCATTGGATGACATTGCTATTTCAGAAAGCGAATTAGTTAGCTATTGGTGGTTTACTGCTGGTTTACTATCAGTATATTCCGGAAGAATAATAGAAAAAACAGCCCCTAAGTCATTATTCCACTTTAGGTTTAGCTGTAAAGCATTTAATCTCTCACTTATATATGAAAACCTTATTCTTAAACAAAATTCATTATAGAATTTAATCCTCCAAAACACCCGTGATATTTCTATATTCTTTTATCACTTCTTCTAGTTCTTTTAAGGAATGAGTACGCATTACCATATCACGCAAATGAGCTGCTTTAGGCAGATTATGGGTATAAATCTTAAAGAACCGACGAAGAATCACCCAAGGTTTTGATCCACTCCAGGTATTTTCAAACAACTCAGCATGTCGCCACATAGCATCTAATTTCTCATTGACTGATAAATGGTTATTATTAGTAAACATCCAGAAATTTTGAAAAATTCCACGCCCCACCATTATTCCATCCACCTTGTACTTTTGTTTTTTTTCAATCCCATCACCTACACTTAAGACATCCCCATTACCAATAATCTTAATGGATGGATTAATTGCATCTCGTAATTCAACAACTTTAGCAATCTCATCCCAACTGGCAATTCCCTCTGACATTTGTTTTTGAGTTCTTCCATGTACTGTTAGCGCTTTTATTGGAGAATTTAACAATACACTCGTCCAGTTCTCTGTATCTATAGATTTAAATCCAATTCTCGTTTTTACACTCACCGGAATTTCCGATGCCTCTTCTGTTGCAATAATTATTTCCTTTGCTCTTATCGGATCATTAATCAATGCACTACATGCTCCTTTTTTGATAATGTTTTTCTGAGGGCAACCCATATTTATATCAATCCCATCAAAACAAGTATTCTCATTAATATATTTAGCTGTTTTATAAAACTTTTCCGGGTCAGTTCCCCAAATCTGAGCGACTAACTTTGACCCTTTCTGATCTACTAATTTTTTCTCGGAATCATTTATCTTAAAACGATGAATCACCTTATCCCTTCCTACAGGATGACAAAAACCATCCGTAGATAAAAACTCTGAAAACAACACATTAAGATTATTATCTGATTCACGCAAAACTAACTCCCGAAAGACAGTATCCGTAACATCTTCCATCGGAGCTAGCGCAAATTCGATCTT
The DNA here is from genome assembly GCA_963677245.1 of uncultured Saccharicrinis sp. GTDB lineage: Bacteria > Bacteroidota > Bacteroidia > Bacteroidales > Marinilabiliaceae > Saccharicrinis. The sequence goes on along the minus strand of OY781921.1, from coordinate 4,618,045 downwards.
CCCATCCTCCCAAAAATTCAACTTTTTATTCATAGTAATATGAAACACCTGAACATTTAAATTGTTGCGGTTTTAGCTACATGAATTTACGAAAGGTAAATGCGATTTCTTAAATAGCTTTATAATCCACTAATAAATACAAGAGAAAAAAAATCGATTTTTTTTGAAAAAAATTACCCCTCTTGTTTATTTAAAAAAGCAGTAATTTCATTTAAAAAGTATAGCACTCCACACAAAAAAACAAACCCCACCTCACCAAAACCCCTCATTTTAAAGGGCATCCAAAGACTACATATTTGGAATATAGCAATTGATACGCTATTTTTGAATTGTAATTAATCGCAAAATCATTTGAAAAATATTGCTAGCCAAACCTAATTCTAAATGTTTAACTGAGTATTATTTTGAAAAAAGTGAATATAACCATAGACGCAAGAGAACCCAAGCTTAAAAAGCTGACGGATGAAATATGGAGAGAAATTCCAGCATGCGACGGAAAATACCATATTAGCAATTATGGAAGAATAAAAAGCTTTTGTTTAAACGGTATAACAGGAAAAATTGTAAAACCTGGCAATATTAAAGGTTATAAAAGTATTAACCTAAAAGTTGAAGGCTGCAAAAAAACACTTCTAGTGCACAAATTAGTAGCGGAAATTTTCATCCCTAATGATGATGCTAATAAAACAGTTGTTTGCCATAAAGACTTTAATAAGTTAAACAATCAGGTAAGTAACTTAATTTGGTTATCACGAGAAGAAAGTTTTTTAAGGTCGCAGGAAAAATTAATAGCTGGTAGAAAACGCAAAGGTAGAGTTGTAACAAACTCTAAATTAAGCAAGCAAGATGTAACAGCCATAAAAGAGATGTTGGAAAAAGGAAGAAAACAAAAAGTAATTGCAAAACTATTTTGCGTAAGCGAAATGCAAATTTCAAGAATTAAAAATAATGTAAGCTGGAATGTTGACTAAAAAATATTAAAAATATACCTCCCTAACAAATCATCCTATACTATCATAAAGAAGACTGTCGCCCCTCCAAACCAAGACAGTCTTTTTTTGTGCCCTATATCGAACAACTTTCGCATCAAATTAATGTCGTCCAAAACCAAAAGCTTTAAATGTTAATCCATAAAAAAAGGTTACTAATCATTCATTAGCAACCTTCTTTAACTTATATAAAAATGAGATTATTACCTTCTACGTCTACCGCCATCACTTCTACCGCCTCTATCGCTTCTTCCACTTCTTTCTGAACGACCTCCGTCATACCTTTGGCCATCACTTCTTCTTTTATTATTTCTCCTAGGTGGTTTAGCAGTAGCCACTTCTACATGCACTTGCTCCCCTTCAAATGATTTTCCTTTGACTGCACCAATAACTTCATTTTGGGTACCATCTTCTACTTCGAAGAAAGAAAAGTTTCTTAAAACTTCAATCTTACCAAATCCTACTTTTCTTCTGCCTGTACTTTCGTTCACCAATCCCATTAAACGCTGTGCAGAAAGTTCATGAGCCTTACCCAGATTCATATACAAACGCACAAAATTCTCGGAACCTCTTCTGCGTTTTGGCTTCTCTTTACCTAAATCTTTTTTATAAACATTCAGATCTTTAGAGCCTTGGTAATATGCAATAAATCTATTAAACTCAACAGATACGAACTTTTTGATTAACTCCTCTTTTTCAAGCCCCTCAAATTTTTCATAAATTTTAGGCAAGAACTCCTCGATCTCTTCATGGTTAATCTCTACATTTTCCACTTTATCGGCAAGATGTAATAACTGAATACCACAAATCTCTTTTCCGGAAGGAATCATTTTACGTTCGAACTTAATCCCGGAAATACGCTCAATATCTCGAATTTTGCCAGACTCACGTGTATGCACAATAGCTATACTCGTACCTGTTTTTCCTGCTCTACCTGTTCGTCCACTACGGTGCGTATATGCCTCAATGTCATCAGGTAAATTGTAATTGATCACATGCGTTAATTCATTTACATCAATACCACGAGCCGCAACATCAGTGGCCACCAATATTTGTAAATGTTTGCTTCTAAAACGATGCATTACCTGATCCCTTTGTGCTTGAGATAAATCACCATGCAAAGCATCTGCATTATACCCATCTGACATTAACTTTTCTGCCACTTCTTTTGTTTCCTGACGAGTTCGGCAAAAAACAATACCATATATATCCGGGTAAATATCAGCTACTCGCTTTAATGCCAAATAACGATCTTTAGCATGAACCATATAATAAAGATGCTCCACTGTAGAAGCTCCGGCATTTTGCTTTCCAATTTTAATTTGCATTGGGTCAGTCAAATACCTTTTTGCCATGCTTTCTATTTCTTTAGGCATGGTGGCTGAGAACAACAAAGATTGTCTTTCATCCGGTGTATTTTCTACAATAGAATCCAACTCATCTTTAAAGCCCATATTAAGCATTTCATCAGCTTCGTCAAGAATTAACCATCTTAAACCCTGAAGCTGCAAAACGCCTCTTTTGCATAAATCATTTACTCGTCCAGGGGTTCCTACAACAACCTGAGCACCTCTTTTAAGCTCTTTAATTTGCTTACCAATATCTGCACCACCATATACCGGGCAAATATTTAAGCCCGAAATATACTTACTGAAGTTTTTTAAATCTTTGGTGATTTGTAAGGCAAGTTCTCTGGTTGGGCATAACACTAATGCCTGAACATTTTTTTTATCAACCTCTACTTTTTCAATAATAGGTAAGCCGAATGCGGCAGTTTTTCCTGTTCCGGTTTGTGCTAATGCGACTAAGTCCTTTTCTGTCTCTCTTAATCCCGGAATTGTTTTTTCCTGAATAGGTGTTGGATTTACGAATCCAAGTTCTCCAATTGCTTTAAGAACTTCCGGTGATAAACCGGTTTCTTCAAATGTAATCATAAATAATGTGTCCTAATTATATCCAGTCAACCCCGCTCTTAGTACACATTTTTACAAGCCAGCAAAAGAGAAGCCTACTGAATAATCTAAATGAAAATGAATGATTTAAGTCTTTACCTAAATCGCCGCAAAGGTAATCTATTTTTACTGGGATAAAGTAGCCATATACTTATTTAACACAACATAAATCCATAATAAACTGTATATATGGTTATTACATACGCCCACTTAATGATTTTTAACATTTAAATTCTAAATGAATTAGCTGTATTTATCTAATTATAGTTATATCACCTCTCTTTTTAATATTATTTCACACGCTACTCCATCAAATTCTTATACTTTTGCAGTTCATATGGAGAAAGCACAAATTATTTTCAGGCGTTTTTTGATTTGGCGGGTTAAGCACATAAGTCAGCGCAACTTTGTTTTGATACTCAGCCTCATAACCGGTATACTAAGTGGACTTGCTGCTGTATTGTTGAAGAATACCATTCATGCCACTCATCACTTACTTACAGGACATTTTCATATTGAAAATCAAAACCTACTTTATTTAGCATATCCTGTGGTTGGAATATTAATTACTGTGTTTTTCGCTCGAAAAGTGATAAAAGATAACCTGGGACATGGTGTGTCAAAAATATTATATGCTTTAAGTAAAAATGGAGGAAAAATTAAATCGCACAATAACTTCTCTTCTATAATAGCAAGTACATTCACTATCGGTTTTGGCGGTTCTGTAGGGGCTGAGGCACCCATCGTATTAACAGGTGCTTCTATTGGTTCATCGTTAGGCCGTTTATTTCATCAAAACTATAAAACCGTTTCGCTTTTAATTGGATGTGGTGCTGCGGGTGCGGTAGCCGGAATTTTTAAAGCTCCGATGGCCGGATTGGTTTTTACACTGGAAGTTTTGATGTTGGGTTTAAGTATGTCATCGCTGGTTCCATTGCTAATTTCGGCGTTTAGTGCTGCGACTGTGGCTTTCTTTTTTATGGGAGATGGTGCTGAATTCTCCTGGCACCTGGAGAATCCTTTTATCTTAAATAACATCCCTTTTTATGTTGTTTTAGGAATAGTTGGCGGACTAACATCCTTGTATTTTAGTCGTATGTTAATATGGACTGAAAACAAACTACAACAGTTTAAAAGCCCTTATTTCAGGCTACTTGCCGGAGGTATTGTTTTAAGTATTTTTATTTTCGTCTTACCTCAATTATATGGTGAAGGTTATACCACCATTACAGCATTTTTGAATGGTAATAAGGATATCGTTTTTGACAACAGTTTATTTTACAACTTAAGGGAATACGAATGGGCACTTTTAATTATACTAGGGCTTCTTATTATATTTAAAGTATTTGCATCTGCTGCTACAACCGGTAGTGGTGGGGTTGGTGGTGTATTTGCACCTTCCTTGTTTACAGGTGGTGTACTAGGATACTTTTTTGCCCGATTGGTTAATTACACAGGACTATATGTTTTGCCGGAGAGCCACTTTACACTTGTGGGTATGGCAGCCATAATGGCCGGTGTGCTGCACGCTCCTCTTACTGCCATCTTCCTTATTGCAGAAATTACTCATGGTTACGAGCTATTTGTTCCGCTTATGATGACATCGACCATTTCGTATTTAACCATCATGTATTTTGAACCACATTCAATTTACACAAAACAATTGGCTCGTCGTGGAGAACTATTGACACACCATAAAGACAAGGCTGTATTAACTTTAATGAGATTAAACAAAGTTCTGGAAACTGATTTTCTACCTGTAAAATCAACCGACACTTTAGGCGAGCTTGTTAAAACCATTGCCAAAGCCAAGCGAAACCTGTTTCCTGTAATTGGCTCTAAAGGTCAATTAAAAGGAATTGTAATATTGGATGATATTCGTGAAATCATGTTTAATCATGAGAGATATAACGACACCACTGTTGAAGATTTAATGCAAGTTCCTCCTGCTTTCATCGAGATTAATGAAAACATGGATTCGGTAATGAAGAAATTTGAAGAAACTGCAGCCTGGAATTTACCCGTTATCGAAAATGATCAATACAAAGGTTTTGTTTCCAAATCAAAGATTTTTTCAGTGTACCGAAGGGTATTGATTCACTTTTCGGATGAATAATTTTTTAATACAAACTGTAAGAATTAAATTTGCATCCGTTTTTATATTAGATAGCTATCAATTTGTTACACGTTAGGCTGTAAAAATTTCAATTTAAAATTTGCACATCCTGATATATTAAATTCAATTTATGAAACGCGACGATAAAATATTTGAGCTAATTGAAAAAGAGCATCAGCGCCAGCTAAATGGCATTGAATTAATCGCTTCAGAAAACTTTGTGAGTGAGCAAGTAATGGAAGCAATGGGGTCGTACATGACCAACAAGTATGCGGAAGGTTACCCAGGGGCAAGATACTATGGAGGTTGTGAAGTGGTTGACCAAAGTGAGGCTTTGGCTATCGAGCGTTTGTGCAAAATTTACGATGCAGAATATGCTAACGTTCAACCACACAGTGGTGCACAAGCTAATATGGCCGTTTTATTGACCGTTTTAAACCCTGGTGATAAATTTTTAGGATTGGATTTATCTCATGGAGGACACCTTTCTCATGGATCTCCGGTAAATAGCTCCGGTTTATTATATGAGCCTATCGCTTATGGTGTAAAAGAAGACACTGGTCTTGTTGATTACGATATGATGGAAGAGTTGGCTCGTGAGCACAAACCTAAATTAATTATTGGTGGTGCATCAGCTTACTCAAGAGAATGGGATTACGCCAGAATGAGAAAAATAGCTGATGAAATTGGTGCTATTTTTATGGTTGACATGGCTCACCCAGCAGGTTTAATTGCTGCCGGATTGTTAGAAAACCCGGTTAAACATGCACACATCGTTACTTCTACCACTCACAAAACATTAAGAGGACCTCGTGGAGGTATTATTTTAATGGGTAAAGATTTCGATAATCCATGGGGTAAGAAAACACCTAAAGGAATAGTTAGAAAAATGTCTTCTTTATTAAACTCTGCTGTATTCCCAGGAGTACAAGGTGGTCCTTTAGAGCATGTTATTGCAGCTAAAGCTGTTTCTTTCTTAGAAGCACTTCAACCTGAATATATAGAGTACCAAACTCAGGTACAAAAGAATGCTAAAGTAATGGCAGAAGCCTTTATCAATAAAGGTTACAAAGTGATTTCAGGTGGTACTGATAATCACTCTATGCTTATTGACTTAAGAACTAAGTTTCCTGATTTAACTGGAAAAGTGGCTGAAAACACGTTGGTAAAAGCTGACATTACCATTAACAAAAACATGGTTCCTTTTGATAGCCGTAGTCCTTTCCAAACTTCAGGAATTAGAGTAGGAACTGCTGCCCTTACTACCAGAGGTTTAAAAGAAGAGCATATGGCTCCTATTGTAGACTTAATTGACGAAGTTCTTTCTGACGTTGAAAGCGAAAGCGTAATTGCCGATGTTAGAGGAAGAGTAAACGCAATGATGCAAGCATTTAAACTTTTTGCATACTAAGCATTAGTTTAAAACCAAATAAAACATAACTAAAGGATGTAGTTTTAGGATTAAACCTAACTACATCCTTTTTTATTTCCCCATACTGTTAACCTAAAGATTCTAAGTACAAAAACTTCGGCCGTCTGCTTCTAAAACCACCTTATTAAATCTACATTTTGCTTAAAATTATTACGTTATAATAATAAAAGTGCACCCTTCTTTTTTTACAACACATGATAATATTATGTATATTCGATGATTAATTAAACTAACAACATTAGAACGATAAATACAATTGGGTTTATGAGATCGTTAGCGCTCATATAACCCAGCAAACCTCTAAATGAAATGAGAGTAAAGTTTAAGAATGAAAAGAAAATATCTCCAAGTGCTCTGCTTCAAAAATTAGAAAACATTGTTATCAAAAAAAAAGATGGCAGGATAAGTTTTGAAGCATTCGGGTATGAGGAAGTTAAATGGATTTATCTTTCATTAATTGACTTTGGGGATATTTATAGTTCAGATATTAAGAAGCAATTACTAAATAGAACATTTAGAAAAGTTGCTGAACTAAATAAGTATGACAAATCAACTTTTTTAGATGTACTAAACCAAGAGGTTGCTGCTCATCGAAAAAAACCTATAAAATCGTATTATTTACTATCATCAATATCTGTGAAAGAGTTGCCGATTAAAAGTATTAAGATTGGTAATTGCAACATAAAAATTTATGGTCATAAATTTCCCCGGAAATTTCAAAAGGCGAGAACTGATCTTTTTAATAACCTGAGTTCGATTCTTAACTATTTTACAATCAATGAAATAAGGATACAATAATCTTTGAAATAATTGCAAATAAAAATGGATTTTACTAATTTAAAAGTCTGACAAACAAATAATTAGAAGTAAAATCCATGTATTTAAGTAAAGATAAAATTACGGAAATTTTCGTTTTAGTTGATGAATTTTGCATTGAATTTGAAAAAACAGTTACTAGGCATAGCTTGGGGAATAAACCCAAGAAAAAGCCTAGAATGAGCCATAGCGAAGTGATTACCATAATGATTTTGTTTCATTTTGGAGCGTTTAAAAATTTAAAACATTTCTATTTGTTCTATGTAAAAGAACATTTACGGCAAGATTTTCCTAGAACCGTTTCTTACAATCGGTTTGTTGAAATACTCCAACAAACAGCCTTACCCATGACCTTGTTTCTAAAAACATGTTGCCTGGGTGAATGCACTGGAATTTCTTATGTGGACTCAACTCCTATCCGAGTTTGCAAAAACAAACGCATACCAAGACACAAGGTTTTTGAAGGCTTGGCACAAAGAGGAAAATCAACAATGGGCTACTTCTTTGGTTTTAAATTGCACTTTATCATAAATGATAAGGGAGAGATCCTAAATTTTGTAATTACTCCCGGAAATACAGACGACAGAGAGCCCCTGAAAAATCAAAAGTTTGTTGAAAAAATAAAAGGTAAACTATATGCCGATAAGGGGTATGTATCTAAAAAACTCACTGAAGTACTATTTATTGACGGACTCCACCTAATAACTTACATTAGAAATAATATGCGTAATGTAATAATGGAAATGAAAGACAAGCTCTTGTTAAGAAAAAGGTCTGTGATAGAAACTATAAACGATGAACTTAAAAACATATGTTCTATTGAACATTCCAGACACAGGTCTTTTGAAAACTTTATTACTAATATGATTTCTGGTTTAATTGCTTATTCTTTTTTCCCAAAGAAACCTGCTATCAAATATGATGTAATAAAAACTGATCAATTAGCTCTTTTTTAAAATCGAACTCAGGTTAATAAACTAGACCTAATAGAAGACAAAGACTATTTAAAATTAATAATCTCAGTGAAATCTAGAGATTTAATGGAGGCTCATGAGGAAGCTTATCAACAATTAGAAGTATTCAGAGGTTTTCTATGTCTATTAACTAATTCACAATTGGCAATTCCGTTTGAACGTATTCACAAACCAATAAATAAGGTTCGCAAGGGAAAATATTCGAGTCTACATAATGAAGAAGGTAGTTGTGTAAATGATTCATATTATTGGTTTGAATCTAATCATGTTAATAAACCTGCTTTAGCTTTCAATGATGACGAAAATGATTATGTATTAAAAAGTATTAAGTACTTAGTTGGGAAATTTAATAAATGTTGCTACAAACATAAAGAGGTCGTTACAAAAGCGATTAATATTTACGTAAGTGCATTTGATGAGTCCAATAGACATATTTGTTTTTTAAAAGCGTGGACTTCGTTGGAAACAATCTTAAATACGGACAATAATGATTTATTAATCAAAAGGTGCTTAGCATTGTATGGTGCGGAATCCAAATTATTGGAAAAACAAAACCTTGAAAGCTTACGTCTTTATCGAAATGAATTGGTTCATGAGGGAGATAATGGAACTGACCCTCTTATAGCCAATTATATGATGCAAAATTTCATCTATAATATGATAGTTCGGTTTAATCTAAAATATGCAGGATTATTTGAAACTATAAACGAATCAGTCCTATTTCTAGATAATTACAATCCAGACTTGAAAGAATTGAAAATGAGAAAGAAAATTATTGATAAAGCAATAAAACTAAAAGAAGAAAATACGAAGCGCTAACACGCTGGTATAAAGCATGGCTCGGTCGGCTCGTCCTGACGCCTTTGTCTACTGTCCTGTCATCCCTATCGGGTGACACGACACCACGACTAATGCGCCACGACTTCATCCAGCAAACGTTGTGCTTAATTAGCATTATTCAAAGAGTTGTAATTTTTAGAGCTATGAAAAATAAAATTTTAAATTTCATAAATTCAAAATAGTTTAATACAATATATATAGAATAGAATGAAAACCCCAAAATTAATAACCAACAATAGGATTGTAAGACTTTTTAAGAAATATACAATTACTTTGCTTATACTTGAAATACTAACAAGGTGGGGAACATTAGGAATATTAAGACTTTTCCAAAATTATTATCAATTAAATGACATATCAGAAATACAAACCGTGAATAATTTAGTTTTAGGATCATCAACTTTCATATTTAACTTAATTGTTGGAATTATTGTTTTGTTTGACCTAAACAGAAAAAATATATGGACATGGATAATTTTTTGTTGGACACTTTTGAATCCATGGACAAGTATTATTTTTTTGTTGATATGTAAAATTATAGACATGGAAGAAACTAAGCACAACAGCCTGTGATATTTCAGGGTTGAATTAGTTGCAAATTGGAAGTTTTGTTCCCGCATTAGCATATGGTTGGGCAGAAAGGAATGTAATCCGCAGACCAACCCCGAAAACATCCAGGTAACGTTGTGAATAACTAAATTACAATCCTGACAAACCTTCTTGTGCAAATGAAAGAATTTTTGATTTTTTTTTTCGGTTGAAGTATCATTTGATTATGGTATTTTTCTTGGATTACTCGGGACTTATTTAGCTATTCTAAGTCTTAAGAGAGGAAAACAAACTAAAAGGTTTGAAATAAAGCAAAGTGATAAAATTAAAAACTACCAAAAAGAATAGAAACTAATATGAGGACAAAACAAAAGTCATTTGGACTATTTGTAGTGAGCATTACAATACTTGCTTTAACAATTGGAACAGCAACTTTTTGGGATGCTTTGGGGCTTGGTGAAAACAAAATACCCTTAGCATTATCAGTAACTTTGACTTTTGGAGTTAGCATTGCCGGAATAGTACTAGGCTTTAATGAAATTAGAAATAACAAGACAAAAAAACTTTTGGTGGGTCTAATTGGAAATATATTGATAATTGTATTCTTTGCATTGATAGTAGCCTTTAGTTATATAGGATATAAATAGCAGGTGCCTACAACGGCTAATAAAGTATACCTTGACTCATCATCTGTTAGCAAATATTATATGAACACAACATACATTCTATATCTTCTGACATTTCTAATATTCCCAATTTTGGGTTTAATAATATCCAAATATGTTAACATCAAAAAAAATAAGAAAACTATAATATGGTTAGCTTCAGTTTTTGTCATCCACAACATATTGTTTATTCAAGGACTTTCATTTAAAGGAGATTATCCAGATTATTTTGTTTTTTCTATCGAATACCTGTTTTTAAGTGTAATTATTATACGGCTTTATAAGTTGAAAGATAATTATTCTAAAATATTTCGATCTATTGGATCTATATTATTAGTTATTGGCTTCTTACAAGGATTAATCGGAATTTTACTTTTTATCGTTATTTCTCAAGACTATGAAACTGATAAAATTTATAACTTCAATAACAACAAGAAAAGCTACCAAACAAGACGGTACAGCTTTGGATTTGTAACATCAGAATCCATTCGATATTCATTTAAAACATATAGAAGATTTGAGTATTTACCATTTGAATTAAAGATTAATAAAATTGATTTTTTTGACACTAAATGCGACCTTAATTTTAATGACTTAAACTTTACTGTGAGTATTAATGATCTGGATTTAGAATTCTCGTCAAATGGGGTGACACATAAAATTGAAATTGAATAAAGAATAACTTTTGCTAACACGCAGAAACAAAATATAAATGAAGTTGCTCGTCCTGACACCTTTGTTTGACACTAAGCTAGAAAGTGTGTAAGTTTAAAATATCAGGGTTCAGTATATTTACTGGATCCTATTTTCAAATATAGCCAAAAACTGATTGTGGATAATACCCCAATTTCGGATTGGCATCGACCACTTTTTAGTTGCTTCTCTCACCGCCAGAAAAACAGACTTCATTACAGCTTCATCTGTAGGAAATGAGAGCTTGTTTTTGGTGTATTTCCTAATTTTCCCATTTAAATTTTCAATTAAATTGGTTGTGTATATGATTTTTCTAATCTCAATTGGGAAGTCAAAAAACACAGTTAATTCGTCCCAGTTATTGCGCCAGCTTTTGATGGCATAAGAATATTTGCTTTCCCATTTTTGAGCAAAATCCTCAAGCGCTGCTTCAGCTGCTTGTTTAGTAGGAGCTTCATAAATCGATTTCATATCACGAGTAAACTCCTTTTTATCTTTCCATACTACATATTTACAAGCATTTCGTATTTGGTGAACAACACATATCTGTGTGCTTGATTCAGGGAATACATTCTTTATCGTATCGGTAAAGCCATTCAAATTATCAGTTGCGGTAATCAATATATCATTGACTCCACGTGCTTTTATATCGGTTAATACGCTCATCCAAAAGGCTGATGATTCGTTCTTTCCCAGCCATAAGCCAAGAACTTCTTTCTTGCCGTCAACTTTCAGACCAACCGCAATATAAATGGTCTTATTGATGACTTTTGAGTTGTCTCTAACTTTAAAAACAATACCGTCCATCCATACAATCAGATACACAGGCTCAAGAGGTCTATTTTGCCATGCAATAATGTCTTCGGTGACTTTAGATGTGATCCTGGAGATAGTTGACGGTGAGATATCAAAATCATACACTTCACTAATCTGTTGTTCAATGTCACTATTGGACATGCCTTTAGCATAAAGAGATATGATTACATTTTCTATTCCGTCAATAATGTTCTTGCGTTTAGGAACGATCATTGGGTTATAAGTACCTTGACGATCGCGAGGAACCTTGATCTGTGACTCTCCATACATCGTTCTGATCTTCTTCGAAGTATGACCATTTCTTGCATTTTCAGAGTCTGAGGTAGCATGTTTTTCGTAGCCGACATGAGCATCTAATTCGCCTTCAAGAATCTGCTCAACGCCGCGTTTTTGAAGTTGGTGAAGAAAATCATTGAGTTCTTCTCCATTCTTAAATTGCTTAAGAAAGTCGCTGTTTAATAGATCTTCTTTTTTCATAAGTATACTATCTGTTTAAAAATAAATAAAATAACTCAAGATTGTATCCTGATATTTTAAACAAATAGTATATCGTCCGCTGTCGCGGGGACTCCTCAAAATCAATTACTAAATAGTGAAAACTATTCAGTAATTAATTTTCGAGGTATAATTTTACTATTTACACACTTTATGTGATAGTACTCTTTGTTTATTGTCCTTTCTTCACAATCGCATTGCAGGACAATACAAACAATTTGCCACGACTTCATAACCTTAACCTTATTTTAACAACAAGCTTTACTACTAAATTTAATACATATGGAATTAGAACCAATTGATGAATTATTTATAAAGAGAAAAGTACATATATCAACTGTTGGGTGGATTGTTGCCATAATTTCAGGTTTGATGATTTATTTTACTGTTCTATCAGTGGTCAATTATATGATCATTATCCAGGATCTGGATATTAAAAACTCATTGAATATTTTCCTGGAAACTGAAAACAGTATAAATAGCTTCTGGGTTGTATTACTAAATATTAGGATCCTTTTAGGAATAATAGCCATCTTTTTTCTTTTTAGTTCGATTGGATTAATCAGGTATAGACATTGGGCAAGAAAGGTATTTGTCATATCTAGTTGGGTATTTATTTCCTTATCTTTTTTAGGGCTATTGTTCTATGCATTTGCGTTCAGCAAGTTTACTTCAAGTTTTTTTCCTCTTCACAATAGTGAAAGCACTATAGGTAGTGATAGTTTTTCATTATTTGACCTTATAAGTAAAGTTCAAATATTAGCCTATTCAATAATTTTAATAGTATGTATAAGAGCATTATTTAGAATTTGTTTAACTTTTAATCGCAAAGAATACAAACGCCTATTTATATAAAAAAAATATCCAAACCAAAGAACTATGCACAAACAGCTACCTCTCCTTTTACTACTGATGATTTCCTCTATTGTATTGGGTCAAAGATTCATATCTCCCATACAATTTGAGTTTAGCAAATTGAATTTCAAAAAAACGGAGGCTTATATAAATTACGATGTCAACAAAAGTGCAGCTCTGTATGGTAGAACCGACAGTTTGAGCATAGCCACATTAAGAAAATATTCCTGGGAAGCATTTTTTAATTTACTGAATGCCGAAGATACCACGTTGATAAAACAAGTATCGCAACAAGATTCGAACATTTTAAAATATCAAAGTATGTGGAGTAGCTATTATCACATTAAAAATAACGGGATAACCTACACATACGGAAATACTAAAAGTATTAGCTACAAACTTATAGTAGAAGCCTTAATTGAGGATGAAGACTTTTTCTAAGAAATCATAATAAAACATAAAATTAACGCACCTCTCCGTGCTGTGTATACGCTTCTCCGACTAAATGAATCTGTTCTCCGAGGCAATGGAGTACTTCTCACCAAAAAAGGAGTACTTCTCCGACCTAAAGAGGTCAATTCTCCGTGCTGAATGAGTACCTCTCCGAGGTGTACAAGTCACTTCTCACCATGGATGGGATACTTCTCCGAGCAAACCAAGCTGTTCTCCGAGCCATAGTAGTAGTTCTCTACCTTTGTTTATGCGCTTTTTATAGTTATTATTAGAAATTAAGTTTGCTTAGTAGCATATCCAAAAACAAAAAAACCGATGACAAGAGCCACCGGTTTTTCAATTTTAAATATCTAATTTTCTAAATTATGCTGCTACCGCACCATTAATTAAGATAACCACAAGCAATCCAAGGATAGCATAAAGCTCAGGGAATACACCTAAAATCATAGTATTTGCAAATACTTTATGTCCTGAACCGATAGCTGCAATACCACTGGCACAAACCTGTCCCTGACGGATACCTGAAAATAAACCAGCTAATCCCATCGCTAAACCAGCACCAAAAACAGCAGCTGCAATAGTCCAGTTCATCGTACCACCTAATAAACCACTCATAACGAAGAATCCAACGAAACCATATAGACCTTGTGTACTTGGTAAAGCCGAAAGTACCATATAGTTACCAAAAGAAGAAGCATCTTTTTTCATTGCACCAATAGCCGCATTACCACTAATTGAAACACCATAAATACTTCCGATACCTGATAAACCTACCATTAATCCGATTCCGATATAAGCTAAAACGATTGGTTCCATAATTTCTATTTTTAAATTTTATTAGTTTAGATTTTTAATTACTTATTTGTTGAGAAGGGTTCATATTTATGGCCGCCCCCTTCAAATCCGGCGTTTTTATAAAATTCTACAAATGTTAAACGTAATGGGTGTACAAATGATCCTAGCAGTGCCATAAACAAGTTTAAGCTATGACCAAAAGCTAAAATCAGAATCATCACCAACTGACGTAACACTACCGTTTCCGGACTTAAATCCATAGCCAGCGAGTTAAACACACTACCTAAGATAGCACTGGATAAACCCAGGGCAAACAAACGAATGTACGAAAGCACATCGCCCAATAAGCCCGAAGCCATTCCATAACTATCCCAAAGACCGGTTCCAAAATTCAACAGAACATTTTTACCCGGTGTGTTATAGAAAATAGCAGGAATACCGCCAACTATAGCTGATATCAAGGCAATTTGTTTTCCTAATGCAGGATCAATCATACCCTGACTTGCTAATCCAATTGCAGGGATCGATACACCAACAATGATAATCCATCCTATCTGCGCTACCGAATATTTAAATCCATATACTCTGGCCAGGTTTACACCTTTTAGGATCATACCAAAAATAACCTGTACATAACCCAGCGCCAGCGATAATATCATTAAGTTATCGGTATTTAACACCCATTCCTGATATTGCTGAAACCAAGGTTGTAAATATTCTCCGGAAGTTGGGTCTTTACCAAACATCACTCCAAAGAAAGTACCTCCTACAATACCCATAATAGTAGTAGACAGGCCTAAAAAGAACCCTAACCACAGTAAAGGTTTGAACTTTGGTTTAACCTTAGTTAAGCCAAACAAGGTTCCCAACACCATTAACATTCCGTATCCGGCATCACCTAAACAGAAACCGAAAAACAACATGTAAAACGGCGCAAAGAAAGGCGTTAAGTCCAGCTCTTTATGATTTGGAAGCGTATACAACTCGCCTATCGACTCGAATAACCTGGCAAATTTATTATTCTTTAATTTGATAGGCATGGCATCTTCCGGTGTAGGATTTTCAATTAAATACACCACACCTTGCTCTTCCATTGCCTTATTAAATGAACTCTCCTCAACACCAGGAATCCATCCTTTTAAAACCACTAGTTTATCTTCAGCATACTTTTCGCCACTGGAATGAACCATGGAATAATCAATCTCCGATTGAATTTGCGCTACCTTTTCGGCAAGCACCTTTGGTGCATACAAAGCGATATGATTCAATTCCTGATTAAGCGCATCCAACTCCTGACTTCTTTCTGCAATCTGTGCTTCAAAATAAGAAGCCGGGTGCAATAAATTGACTTCATCCAAATTTGGATGATTCAAAGGCTCACCCTTGGTTAGCGCTAATAAAAACAGCTCTCCATTTTCCTGATTTACCAGTTCTATATCGGCAGCTTCGCGCCACTCCTCATCCCAGTTTTTCTCTTCACAAATTAAAAACTGAATATGATACCCGGCATCCTTTAAACCCAGCAGTGATTCAGGTTTAAATTCACCCCAGGGCAGCACGCTCTCTTTTTCTTTTTCGAGCGCAACCATATCCTGCGTTAACTTATTTAAAGCTTCATTCTTGGCTTCAATCAATTGCAACAGTTCATCGCCATTGGTAATTTCCAGTTCTGTTTCACCTTCCTGTTTACGAGCTTCAAGCTCATTTATAATATTTTTAAGGTGATTGATCCGGCTTATTCTGGATGCATTTTCGTCACTTAGCTCGTTCTCCCCCATCTCAACATGCACCACACCCAGATTTCTCAGTTTTTCTAAAAACCCATCATACTCGGCATGATATACCAGTAAGGAGACTTTTTTCATTGATTCAATCATGATTTCACCTCCATTTCCTGTTGTGCCTGCTGACGGTTCTTTACAATTTTTTGTGCCGACTTAGACAGATTTTCTTCATCCTCAAGGAATCGTTTAATCTTTCTAATGGCATCCTGATAACCTGGTATCTGAACCTTTTCGTATAAGTTTACCTTTTGTGTCGTTTTTTTCCGGGCCACGTCCAGCAATTGCATTTTGCGCAAAAACACTTCACGCTCCACAGCTATTTTTGCCAGCTCTTCCACAATTTTGACCCCATCTAAAAACCACACCGGTTTACTAAAAAGTGCAAATGGCTCTTTTTTAAATACAACATCTACCAATACAGGCGTTTGAACTCCAGCTAATTTCTTGCTTTCTAATACCACATCTTCAATAGAAATGGCATTCATATCAAACTCGCCCCATAATCGCGATATTTTATCTAAATCAGCCATTTTGGTTTCAAGTTCGTGCCCGAGCTCTTCAGCTCGTTTCTTTGCTCTTTTAACCTCAATACGCAACGCAGCTTCTTTATTCTGAAGCGTTGGTAAAGCGCGCACTCTTATTTTGAGCTGCTTATCCAACTGCTGTTGCGAGGTTTTATTGTATTGAAACTTTACGGCCATTTTATATTATTAGAGTAATTCCAAAAAATGATTATGAAATCACACATTACTATTTATTTAGTCTCTCCATAGGTATTTACCTATATCGCATGCTCAATTAGCAACAACCTACTATCCACTGATCACTGCTAACTGATCACTGATTACCAATCACTGCTAACTGACTATTTTTTCCAGTATTTTTCTACAAATTCTTCACGAACCACTACTTCTTCTCGTGCAAAATTCTTTTGGAACAGATCCCAGGTGGTATCCAACATCTTTTCTGTGTCGATGTTGATATCTACGGCTAAAATCTCTTCTGAATATGCCTTGGCAAATTGAAGTGTACGCTCATCGTAATCTGTTAGGTCAAATCCATTGTCCTGCTTAGTTTTGGCATTGGCCGCATCGGCATACAAACGAATGGCAGCATTCATCACCTGAGGATGATCTTCCCGCGTTTGTTTTCCAATTACCAACTGCTTCAAACGAGATAAGCTTCGGAATGGATCCACAATTACTTTACCTACATCAGAATCCATACGTAAGAACAACTGACCCTCGGTAATATAACCAGTGTTATCCGGAATAGCGTGGGTAATATCACCACCATTCAAAGTAGTTACGGCAATAATCGTGATTGATCCTCCATGTGGGAACTGAACCGCTTTTTCGTAAATACGTGCTAAGTCCGAATAAAGCGAACCCGGCATACTATCTTTAGATGGGATCTGATCCATACGGTTTGATACGATAGACAAAGCATCTGCGTAAAGCGTCATATCAGTTAACAATACCAATACTTTTTGCTGCTTTTCTTCTGCAAAATACTCCGCAGCTGTTAAGGCCATTTCCGGAATTAACAAACGCTCTACCGGTGGATCATCCGTAGTATTCACAAAACTTACAATACGATCCAACGCACCGGCGTTATCGAATACATTTTTAAAGTACAGGTAATCATCATTTGATAATCCCATACCTCCCAAAATAATTTTATCTGCTTCGGCTCTTAATGCCACGTTAGCCATCACCTGGTTATAAGGCTGGTCTGGATCGGCAAAGAAAGGAATCTTCTGCCCAGTTACCAAGGTGTTATTTAAGTCAATACCCGCAATACCGGTAGCAATTAATTGCGATGGTTGTTTTCTTCGAACCGGATTCACAGAAGGACCTCCTGTTTCAACAATTCGACCTTCCACTTCCGGACCTCCGTCAATCGGATCCCCAAAAGCATTGAAGAAACGACCTGCCAGTTGATCTCCAACTTTTAATTGTGGCGGACGACCTAAGAATACAACATCGGCATTGGTAGGAATACCTTCGGTACCACCAAAAACCTGCATTACCACCTCATCGCCCATAATTTTTACCACCTGAGCCATACGGCCATCTACCAAAGCCATCTCATCGTAACCGATATCAGTAGCTTTTAAAGTAACCGTTGCTTTAGTCAGGTTAGTAATTTTTGTATATACTTTTTGAAATGCTTGTGTTTCCATGCATCTATAGTTTTTAATTTAGGCGTTCTTTCATTAATTCTTCCAACTCCACCTCATGCGTTTTGAATTTATCTGATTCCCATTCGGCATAATTCATTTGCTTAAGCTGATTAATCACACGCTTAAAGAAACCATTTACCTCTTCAAAAGAGTCAAAAACAAACTTCTTTTCTGTGATATCCAATACTTTTTCAAGCATATATTTTTGTCGTGGCATTGGACAGTTGGCATCAATTTTATCGAAAGAATCCTGCTGAAGAATAACCGCGTCAATTAATTCTGAATTCCAAAAACGTTCGTGAAACTCCAATGGAACACCATCATCACCTAAAATATTGATTTGTTCCTGCGCTTCTCGTCCCCTTAATAATAAGGTTTTGGTTTTATTCACATTATCTAACCAGTTTTCTCCTACCTTTTCGCTTAAATACTCCATTACTTCAGGGTATTCAAGGTATTTTGAATAACTGTCAATTGGGTCGATCGCAGGATAACGCTTACTATCAGCACGCGTCTGATTTAGTCCGTAAAAACAACGAGCAGCCTTACGGGTAGATTCTGTTACCGGCTCTTTTAAGTTACCCCCTGCCGGAGATACTGTTCCGATAAACGTAATCGATCCTGACTCTCCATTACTTAAGTATACGAAGCCTGCACGCGCATAGAAACTTGTAATAATAGCTGTCAAATCCATTGGGAAGGCATCCGGCCCCGGAAGTTCCTCCAAGCGGTTACTCATTTCACGAAGTGCCTGTGCCCAACGAGAAGTTGAATCTGCCATCAACAACACTTTTAATCCCATAGAACGATAATATTCGCCTAAGGTCATGGCTGTATATACCGAGGCTTCACGCGCAGCAACTGGCATATTTGAAGTATTCGCAATAATGGTTGTACGCTCAATCAATTTGCGTCCTGTACGAGGATCTTCCAGTTCAGGGAATTCTGTAAACACCTCAACCACCTCGTTAGCACGCTCTCCGCAGGCTGCAATAATTACAATATCAGCTTCTGCATATTTTGAAATCGCATGCTGCAATACTGTTTTTCCTGTTCCAAAAGGCCCTGGAATAAAACCTGTTCCTCCTTCAGCAATCGGGTTAAGTGTATCTAAGGTTCTTACACCTGTTTCTAACAACTTAAACGGACGTGGTTTTTCTTTATAAGCTTTTACTGCCTTTTTAACAGGCCATTTTTGCACCATGGTTAAATCATGGTCAATACCTTCAGCATCTGTAACAGTAGCAATCACTTCGTCAACAGTAAACTGTCCAGCTTCAGCAATGTTTTTCACTGTATAGGTACCTTCAAATTTAAATGGTACCATAATACGGTGAGGCATACTGTTTTCGGGAACTTCCCCTAGCCAACTTCCGGCCATCACCTGATCGCCAGCTTTAGCTAAAGGTTTCCAGTCCCATTTTTGCTCTCTATTTAAAGGATCGGTGTAATCTCCCCTTTTCAGGAATACACCTTCCATTTTATCTAAATCGTTTTGAAGCCCATCGTAATTGCGCGATAAGATACCCGGCCCTAAGGTTACTTCTAATAAGTGACCTTCGAACTCCACCTTGGTACCTACTTTTAATCCACGGGTGCTTTCAAAAACCTGTACGTAAACGTTTTTACCCAAAATTTTAATTACCTCAGCCATC
This sequence comes from uncultured Saccharicrinis sp., assembly GCA_963677245.1. Taxonomy (GTDB): domain Bacteria; phylum Bacteroidota; class Bacteroidia; order Bacteroidales; family Marinilabiliaceae; genus Saccharicrinis. The sequence continues at coordinate 4,597,981 of OY781921.1, read as the reverse complement.
AGATTACTTTCTGAGTGCTGGATAAAGCAAATTTCGTTTTGGGCCACAGGTCCGTCCACCTCAACAATTACAAGGTTGGCAATAATACCGGCAACTGCACCGGTAGTTTTATTATTTTTTTCCATGGCGTAATTTATATTCTTCAGGAAATTCGTAACTATTATCCAATTCGTTCACTAGTTGCTGGAACAATTTTTTACCTTTTTCTTCATCCAGAGCAATCCATCTTTCCACCATCAATAGCTTATAGACAAATGCCATTACTCTTTCTGCGGTAAAATAATTAAAAAAGGTTACCTCATCCAGGTAATCCCATTTCAGACGATCTATTTTTAATTCACGTTCCAGTATATTCTCCTCTTCATATATCTGAATCAATGATTCGATATATTCAAGTTCGTTGGCCAATCCAAAATCCCTCGATCTACTTTTAACCAAAGCATCTACAACATCTCCTTTTCCAATCAGTTCCTTTTCGTAATCCATGCCATATTTTCTGGCATTTAATGCTGTGAATATATTTCTTTGATTCAGCTCAAAATTCATATACTCGTTTAAAAAGGAATTGGAAAATGTGGTAAGATATTCGGTATACATCTTAAATAAGATTACTTCAGCATTCACCCTTTCCAAAGGCTCTTCTGCTGCTACCACCAATTTTGCAAACTCAACCAGATACGTAGGAAATATATCTCCCTCAAGAGATTCTAAACTTCTTTTGTCTGTTAACGACTCCAGTTCGTAAATAGTAAAGACTCCTCTTGGGTCAAATTCTTTTTTCTGATGGTATAATAAATCTATCAGATTATAATGATCGAAAGGCAAATATATGGCTTGAACCATGCTAAAGTCCTGCTTTGTCAACTCTTCACTTAGCATCTCTCTAAGCGCAATTGACGTATGCAACACTTTTTTATCACCCAATAAAATATCAGGCAAGCCGGCAACCAAACAATAATAATTTTTTGCCATGCCAATTATTCTTCAAAAAGTAATTGATTTGTTTTAGGACGAAGGAAAGATTTAAAGAAGTTTTGAAAATCTGCTTCCGTAAAACTGATTACATAACTCCCGTCTTGCGGCCCTACTTTAAAACCTGCTTTTAGAGATGCATCAAAATCAAAAGTTAAACCCTTGTTCATTTCTGATGCAAAACTGTTTTTAATCTTCTTATCCAACTCGGCCTTATCTGCCTCTGGCAATACAATATTAATATCAAAGTTTCCGGTCTTACTCCAACCTTCTACAACTTTTAAAATTAATGATTGTACAAAGTCCTTGTCAGAAAAAACTTCTTTTAATGTTGGCTCCACTGTTTTAACCGTAATACTGCTACCTATTTGTTGGCGCAAAGAAGAAATGGCTTGCTGCGAAGTCAATTTAATTTCAGCCTCAATATTACGCTGTGTTTCCGCAGCTTGCTTATTAGCCTCCTCTATTTTTAGAGAAGCTTTTTGCTCTGCCTCGGAAATAATTTTTTCGGCCTCTTGCTTGGCCTTTTCCAGGATACTTTCTGCTTCTTTGTTGGCTTTCTGAACGCCTTCAGAATACAGTTTATCCGTTAATTCCTGAAGTTTTGAATGCATAATACTTATTTATGGTTAACTCTATTTATTAATAAAAATTGTTGTCAGTTTTTCATTTTTTCAGTCACACCCTAGCTCTACAGTTCGGTCATCTGTAAACTTTAAGATCCAAAATAAAACCTTAGAAAAGAGCGAGAATGAACAATCATTTATAAGTAGTTGGTCACTTTTCAAGACGGATTGCAATGTATAAAAATATTAACAATTCCATGTTAAACGTAAAAAAATGTTTAGTGTTCAATCTATGTGTAAAATTATTTGTATGCATTAAAATTTCACTTAAAATCAGGATGAAGTGATAAATAAAAGGTATAAAACAGGTCTTTATTGATATCAAATTTCCCGTGATCTTTCTTCAAAATTAAGTCTATGTATTTTACATGATTTTTATCACACTCTGCAGCTAAACACTTTAGCTGAATCTTGGTTATTCAATTATTATTCAATCAAAAAAATTAAGAATGGAATTATTAGATAATTTAAAATGGAGATACGCAACCAAGCAGTTTGATCCTAATAAGAAATTAACACAAGAACAGTTAAACATACTTCTCGAAGCGATTAATCTTGCTCCTACCTCTTACGGTTTACAACAATACAAAGTATTGGTTATCGAAGACCAGCAAATTAAAGATAAACTAAAAGCTTCCGCTTATGGTCAAGGACAAGTGAGTGATGCTTCGCAGGTTATTGTGTTTGCAGCAAAAAATAACCTTTCAGACAATCACGTTGATGAATTTATTGATAGAATTGCAAATATAACAGGAGCTTCAAAAGATCAATTAGCGGAATATGAAGGCATGATGAAAAACAAAATCAATGCAACTTCTGCTGAAGACCTGCTTAAGTGGGCAAGTAAACAATGTTATATTGGTTTGGGAGTTTTAATGAGCACTTGTGCTGAATTAAAAATAGATTCTTGCCCAATGGAAGGGTTTGATCCTGCTCAATTTGATGAAATTCTAGGTCTGAAAGAAAAGAACTTAACCAGCGTTGTAATGGCTACAATTGGTTATCGCTCAAAAGATGACGCCTATCAAAACAGACCTAAAGTAAGAAAGAGTTTAGATGAACTCGTTGTAAAATACTAATTGTTTTGTGGGTGTATTCTTAAGGGATACATCCACTACTTTTTTCCTGATTTCATTAAAAAGATCATCAAAGCAATAACTGTCACAATACTTCCAATTGTATATCCCCAATACACATCTATTCCGAAACCACCACTGGTTGGAGGAGCCACTAAAACATAACTTATACAAACCATTGTCATAAACAATGCAGGAATTGTCAGTAGCCAATGACTCTTATTATTTTTGGCTAAGTACATCGCTGAGGTCCATAAAATAACTACTGCTAACACTTGATTTGAAAGTCCTAAAAATTTCCAGATAGTTTCAAACTCCAATTGTGTTAATAAGTAACCGACAGCAAATAATGGAATACTTATAAATAATCGGTTTTTAATTTTAGATTGTGAATACGAAAAAATATCCGCCAAAGTTAATCTGGCACTTCTAAAAGCAGTATCTCCTGTTGATATAGGTAACACTATAATTCCAATAGCTACAAACACAGCTCCGGTTGTTCCTAGCCAGTTTTTTGAAATAACATCTACTACCCATGCAGGTTTGTGACCTTTGATGGCCATAGTTTCATTTAATCCATTTGCATCTCCAAAATAATTCATGGCGGCTGTTGCCCAAATAATAGCCACAATACCTTCTGCAATCATAGCGCCATAAAAGGCATATTTACCTAGTCCTTCTCTCTTCAAACACCGTCCCATCATAGGTGCCTGTGTAGAATGAAATCCTGAAATCGCACCACACGAAATGACTATAAATAGCATGGGAAATAAAATATTTGAAGCTGGCTTATCATGAAAATTCCTTAAGTCTCCCAAATTTAATTCCTGCATCTGAAACTCACCAATAAAGCCATAGTATACCATTGCTCCGGCAATTCCCAATGCCATTAATATTAAGGCTACCGCAAAAAATGGATAAATGCCACCAATTATTTTATTTATAGGAAGTAAAGTTGCCAAAAGGTAGTAGGCAAAAATCCCATATACCCACCAATCATAACCTCCATTAGTTTGATGCGCTAACAATCCGGCAGGACCTGAAACAAAGGCTACTCCAACAAAGATTAACAACAGTAACGTAAACAACCTCAAAAACTGTCTAAATCCATTACCTAAATACTTGCCTACAATCTCAGGAATACTAGCACCTCCATTTCGGATGGAAAGCATACCTGAAAAATAATCGTGGACTGCACCCATAAAAATGCAACCTAATACAATCCAAACATAAGCCCACGGGCCATACTTAGCACCCAGAATAGCACCAAAAACAGGTCCTAATCCAGCAATATTTAAAAATTGTATTGTAAATACTTTCCAAGTAGGCAGAGGTAAAAAATCTACACCATCATTTTTCGTAATAGCCGGTGTATCTATAGAATCATTGGCTCCAAAAAACTTTTCAATAAATTTTCCATAGGTAAAAAAGCCAACAATCAATATTAATATCGCAAGTAAAAAGGTGATCATATCAGATTTCTATTGTACTTCTAATTCTCTATCATTAAGTTTCAGGCTTTCAAAAGTACAACAAACAGTATTAAACCCGCAATATACATTAGGAAATCTATTACGCATCAAAATTACTTCAAAACAAGTCACTTCATTGCTTCACTTCAACTCACCAGAACGGTGCTATGCTTCGTTTCAGTAAAGCCTTGTTTTATGGCAATTTTAACGCTCACAACGAAGTTCTAATACATAATGCGAGTTAAACGAAAAATGCACCCCTGGAATATTAATTCCGGAGTGCATCCTTCAAAATGTGCGGTTATATGTTTATTTCTTCAAAAACTTAACAACTTTTCTTGTTTGTACATCTTCCATTACAATATTATAGATACCTGGAGATAGTTGAGATAAATCATGCGGTACTACTTGTCCTCCAGCTAATTTAGCAACCTGAACTGTAGCTCCGGTTAAACTCACCACACTAACAGTTACCAAGTCCGATTCAAAACTTGTAAGATCAACTTGTACCTGTCCATCAACTGATGGGTTTGGATAAATACCTACTGTACTATTTTCTTCAAGTTGCGATACGTCTGTTGCTAGATTTCCAGCTTTAAGGCTCATTGCATATTGTTGTGGTTGGAAAATATCATCCCACTTAATATAGTAGATATTACCTGCTGTAGCATTGATTACTATCTCTGATTGTAAACCGTTAGCGTCATCACTAAATGCAACCTTCTCTGAATTACACCCTTCGTAAACCTCAAGGTAAGTATCTTCGCTTGTTACGCCTACTGAAGATATAGTAATGTCGCCATCCTGAAGTGCAAGGTAAGCATACCACTTATCTGTTCCTGAAGTATGATCTATCGCCATTCCTTCAACACTACTGATGCTTATTGCATTTTCGCATCGCTCGCCAGCTTCCCAGTCACCTTCAATAACTGACCAATTTACTGTTTCGTTGCTACCTTCATTATAAATAGCAATTAAGTATGAATTTCCGGCTACACCTTCAAAGGCTGTTTTTGATGGATTCCAGTTATCATCTGTATTTAAACTTCCTGTATAAGAACAATCATTAAATATAGCTACTTTACAGTCACCTACTACTTCACTCATGGCTTCTACAGTAATTTTACCATTACGAGTTGCTGTAAACTCATACCATCTGTAAAATTTAGTTGGAATTGTACCTACATTTGCTCCTTCCGATACGATAATTGGGTCACTACAGAACTCTCCAGCTTTAGACGTTGATTCATTCATAAACCATTCGTAATCCTGACTTGTATAATAACTTCTCCAACAAATCCAGTAGGTTTCACCACCTTTAACCTGAAACGTTAATTCTGCTTGTTTTCCGCAATAATCATTACTAACTGCGATAGGTTCGTAACCACATCCGTCAAAAACTTCTACATAAGTATCCGCGTCAGTTTGTCCGCAAGTTGAAACCAATACTTTACCGTCACGATCTGGTACATAAGTATACCACTGATCTCCTTCTGAGTTGTTTGCAATGTTAAAACCTTGATCTGAAACTAATGCGTTTTCACAAGATGTGCCACCTTGGGCTGAAGTAATCTGAATCGCTAGTCCCCACACTATTAGCGATAAAAAAGTAAATTTTAGCATGTCAATAAGTTGTGTTGTTGTGTTGTGTTGTTGTGTCGTCGAAAATATTAAATCTTTATGTAATTTAAAAGAGTACGATTGTTGAATTTTAATTTTTTTGATTTTCCCCAAAACCAAAACCTATTTCAACCTCGCGGGCACCTTCACTATTCATTCATCATTAAAAAACATCCTTTTGTAATATTTTTCTAATCATTTGTCAACATTAACGAAAGTATTCTTAAAAGGTTTCGCTAAAAAGTTCATCTAATAATCAAAAAAATCAAAAACACACTCCTTAACATCTAATATACTGCACATTAGAAATGTCAATTAAAAAACCTTAATAAGAAGATGATTCTTAATTTAAATTCAAATTACTTTAGCTTTACTCCTCTAATCAAAAATGGATTGAAGGTATTTGCATTGGTCGTAAGTATTTTTATAATTTTGCTTTCTAAAACAAATTAAATTGAATACGCAGATTCTATTAATAACTCCTCCTTTTACCCAACTAAATACTCCGTACCCTTCTACTTCGTATCTTTTAGGCTACTTAAAAGAAATAAGTATCAATGGAGGTCAGCTTGATTTAGGACTCGAACTGCTTTTAAAAATATTTTCTCAACAAGGTTTAACTCAAATATTTGATTTTGTTGAATCAACCAACATAGAATTATCCTATAACAGCAAACGTATCATGTTTTTAAGAAAGAGATATGAAAGCTGTATTGATGATGTAATTATGTTTTTGCAAGGTAAAAACGAAATGCTAGCACATACAATTTGTGAAACCACGTTTTTACCTCAAGCGAGTCGCTTTGAACACACTGATGACTTGGACTGGAGTTTTGGAAACATGGGAATCCGGGATAAGGCAAGACATCTGGCTACTTTATTTTTAGAGGATATTAGTGATTTTATTGTTGAAAATGTAGATGAGCACTTTGGCTTTAGTAGGTATGCAGAAAGACTTAGTTCTTCTGCTTTTACGTTTGACAACATCTACAATGAATTAACCCAAGAGAATTCTCTAATTATTCATTTTCAGGAACAAATCTTATCCAAAGCCATTCAAAAACATAAGCCCGGCATCATTGGATTATCTGTCCCTTTTCCTGGCAATTTATTTGCCGCTTTAAAGTGCGGACAGTATATTAAATTGCATTATCCTGACATAAAAATAGTATTAGGAGGAGGATACCCTAACACGGAATTAAGATCGATAAAGGACAAAAGAATATTTGAATTCATCGATTTCATTACCCTAGATGACGGAGAAATTCCTTTGCATCAAATCATTAAATACATAAATAAAGAGTGTTCTTTAGACTCTTTGCTTAGAACATTTACTTTAAAAGATGATGAATTAGTTTATCTGAACTCATCCACTAATAAAGACCTAAGGTTTAGAAACACACCTACGCCAGATTACTCAGGCTTATTTCCCGATAGATATTTGTCTGTAATTGAAATGACCAACCCCATGCACCGTCTTTGGAGTGATGGCTTCTGGAACAAGCTAACCATGGCACATGGTTGTTATTGGAAAAGATGTACTTTCTGCGATACAACTCTGGATTACATTGCAAGGTTCGAGCCTGGCACTGCACATGCATTATGCGACAAGATGGAAACTCTAATGAAACAAACGGGTTGTTCCGGTTTTCACTTTGTTGATGAAGCTGCTCCTCCAGCCTTAATGATATCGCTTGCAAAAGAAATAATCCGACGTGAATTAAATGTTACCTGGTGGACCAACATAAGATTTGAGCAAAGCTTCACAAGCGATGCTTGCCGATTGCTAAAACGATCAGGTTGTATTGCTGTTTCCGGCGGATTAGAGGTAGCATCCGATCGAATTCTTTCTCTTATCAACAAAGGAGTAAGTGTTTCAAAAGTTGCTCAAGTCTGTGATAACCTAACTCAAGCGGGAATCATGACCCATGCCTATCTTATGTATGGATTTCCAACTCAAACAGAACAAGAAACCATTGATGCACTTGAAGTTGTAAGGCAGTTATTTGAAGAAAAAGTTATATTATCCGGATTTTGGCATCAGTTTGCACTAACAGCTCATAGTCCGGTTGGTAAAAATCCAGACAAATTTGGAATTCAGATCACTTGCAGCACTAATAACCCTTTTGCCAATAATGATTTAACCCACATTGATCAAGATGGCGCATTGCACTCACAATTTAGCGAAGGTTTGAAAAAATCGATTTATAACTACATGCATGATGTTGGAATTGATTTTCCACTTCAAGATTGGTTTGAATTTAGAATTCCTAAAACAACTATACCTAAAACTTACATCCAAAAATGTTTATCTAAGGAACATGAAAGTTTAGAAAGTCCTTCATCGAAAATAATTTGGCCTGAATCATTGCCTGAAATTAAATATTACACTAAACGCAAAAAAGGCAAATCAACTTCTATGGCTGAATTAACATTTCATATATTGAGTCATTCTGAATCTTTGCAAATCAAAGAAAAATCAGGCAAATGGATATTTGAAATACTGAAGCAATGTCATATTAGTAATACTGAAGATTTTACTTTTTCGCAACTTGAAGAAAGCTACAATCAACATGATTTAGGTGATTTTCCTATATTTATGCACAGTTTTACCTTTCAAAAATTAAAAGAACTAGGTTTACTAATTATTTAAACGAATTGAAAGCAGACTTTACATTTAGACATTTTACCTAATAACGATTTTTAAACTATGAAATCAAAGGCATTTCAACTTACAATTCTACTTCTACTAATTATTAGCAACTTAAATAGTCAGGATCTAAAATCTTATTTATTTCCTTACCCTAAACAAGTAGACTTAAATAATGGGTTCTTAAATCAAATAAATGGTATTCAAATTGGTAATGGTCCAATAGCCAAACTTATTGAAAGAATAGAAGCGTTGAATATCACTGGCAATATAAAACAATACACATCACCGCTAATAACCAACACCTTATCCATTTCGATTGACACTACATTAACACACCTCGATGAGTATTTCTTATCCATTGATTCAACATCGATTATCATCAAAGGCAAATCTGAAGCCGCACTCTTCTATGCAAAACAAACACTTAATCAAGTTTTCGAATACAGCTCCAACAATAAAATTGCTGTCCCATGTATGATAATTAAGGACTGGCCAGACTTTGAACGAAGAGGATATATGTTAGACATTAGTCGAGATAAAGTTCCTACTATGGAAACTTTATATCACATTATTGACCTCTTAGCTAGTTGGAAAATAAATGAATTTCAACTTTACACAGAACATACTTTTGCTTATAAAAACCATAAGGTAGCTTGGGCAAACTCCTCACCAATGACTCCTGATGAAATACAGAAACTAGATACCTATTGCAAGGCAAAATTTATCGATTTAGTGCCTAATCAAAACTCATTCGGGCATATGGAAAATTGGCTCAAACACGATGAATACCTTCATTTGGCTAATTGCCCAACAGATTGCAATACCATATGGGGAAAACGAAAAAGAACCAGCCTTAATCCTATAAATCCAGGCTCGCTTATATTAATGCAAGAATTATACAGTGAATTACTCCCAAATTTCAGTAGTCAATATTTTAATATTGGTTGTGACGAAACGGTTGAATTAGGAAGCGGCCTTACTAAAGAAGTTTGTGAGAAAGAAGGCAAAGGTACCGTATATCTTAACTTCATTAAAAAATTAAACAATGAAGTTAACCTTCACCAAAAAAAGGCTCAATTTTGGGGTGATATTGTTCTTAACCATCCAGAATTAATTCCAGACATTCCTAAAAACATGACTGCATTGGTGTGGGGCTACGAAAGCACCTACCCTTTCGAAGAAAAGCTTCCCAAATTTCAAGAGGCTGGCCTTGATTATTACGTTTGCCCGGGAACATCTACCTGGCGATCTGAAATTGGAAGAAACCACCATGCTTTTATTAATCTTAAAAGAGCTGCAGAAGAAGGAAAAAAACATAAGGCAAAAGGTTATTTAAATACCAATTGGGGAGACTGGGGACACTGGCAACCTCTTTCTGTTTGTTATCCAACAATGGCTGTAGGTTCGGCATACTCCTGGAATAGTTCATTTAATCCAACGGTACAACTTGAAGATATCCTTAGCCAATACATTCTGAAGGACACAACTAAAAATGCTGCCAAAGCAATTCTACAATTGGGCGATGCTTATTTAAAAAGCAATATACCGGAAGGAAATGCAAATGCCTTTCATTTAATGCTTCGAAGATATAAATGGACGATGGAAGGACAGTTTCAGACTAAAAAACTTAATAAAAATGGATTAATAGAAGCACAAAACACTATTAATCAAGCACTCGAATTATTAAAAAAAGCACAGATTAAAAGTTCTGACTCAACTATCATAATTAAAGAATTGGATCAAGCAGCTACATTAGCAAAGCACGGGATTAAATTAGGTATTGCCAGACTTGAAGCACCTGAATTAGCAACAAAAAACATTGATAAAATAACAAAAACAGAACTTGCTGAAGAATTAAAAGAGCTTATCTATAATCACAGATTAATTTGGAAGTACAGAAACAGATCTGGAGGAGTAGAATCATCAACAGAAAAGCTACAAGGGTTGTTGGATTATTATTTAAACGAATAAAGAATTTTTAAGAATAGGAAGGTAATGTTTCCATTTTTTCTTTGATCATTATTTCCATATCTGCAATATCCACATCTACTTTTAACCAAAGAAGTGCATAATCAAGGCTGGAAAAAACATGAATATTTCTGGCTTTATCTTTTTGATACATTTTAAAGAGAGTTGCCATAGCCAATTGATTAGCTTCTTCGGTAATAAAAACAATTTGATTTTTTAGGAGAGAGGCAAAATTATCATTTAGGTACACAACAAACTCCTTAACTTTATCTATGTCATTGGAGAAATGTGACTCTCTAAGGTCAATTAAAAATTTTGATTCAGTATTTAACTTATTTAATTCACTTAATCGCACACGTGATTCTATAACTGTTTCCAGCTTTACATTACCACTATGATGCTCTACTAATAAATTAAATTCCTCAAGAAATTTATATTTAATTTTATATGAAGTACTCATACATTTACAATGAAGCCTTATTACGATTAAACAGCCACTTAATTATACAATAAAGATAACAAAAACACAAGTATAGAAAAATTATATGTTTACTTAATTAATATAAAAATCCGCCACATACTACGTTTAGTATGTAACGGATTTAATCTTGTTAAAAATTTGGCATTAAAGAATTTAAGATTTGGGAATAAAGAATTCTTATTCAAATTTTTCTCAAGATATTAAGCAACCTATATTCAAACCAACGCATTGTTCCTCAAAGAGGCATACGTCTGTTTTTATTTAAAATAACATTCTCCATAATTAACCTAACTTAACAACCATCTTCGTGCAGCCAGCTTTGTTGAAAAAACTCTAAAATGATAGTAATTCATTTTAATAAGTTGTTGGTAAACCATACATATTGCTGTATACACAGGATCATTTACAATAACCGCCACCTTTAACAAGGAAAATTTTTCGGCAAGCTCCGTATTCAACGATTGTAGATTATCCAAATCCTTTATACCAATATTAGTTCTACAATTTGTAGCATTTACCAACAACAAGTATTGCGAAGAATATATATGATTTAATTCTAAAAATTCCTGAGCATTAGACACTACATCATCAATGGTTATAAACCTACTTATATCCACTTCAACTATCTCTCTTTGTATTGATGTGTAGGGCATTGTTTAATAGTTTTATCTAACCACAATAATTGGATCCTCTTCTTTTGATTTACTCCTAACCACAATTATAGGGTCTTCTTCAAAAACATTACCTTGAACTTCAATTAAAGGATCTTCCTCCATAAAATTACTCCGCACTACAATTATAGGGTCTTCTTCTTGTCCTGCAGACATGTATGTATTAAAAGAAAATATAATGACTAGGGAAATAAAAAAGACTCTAAATAATTTTGTGAAATTTTTCATGACAAACGATGTTATAGTTGTTTGTCACAAATATGAAGGGGCACAAATAAAAAGAAGAATTCGCGGCGTGACAAAAGCGTGACAAAACACTTTCGTCTCATTACCAACACAATACAATCCTACCTTTTAAAGAAAAAAACTCAACAATTTTTAACTCCTAAAGTACGACATTGCTTATTTGATCGATTTCGTACATACAAATAAAAAAATAACCTTTATTGTGTTAGCCTAAACAGCCAAATTTGAGATAGATCTTTCTCTAAATTCTTGCAAATAATCTTCCAAACTACCTTCAATATCCAATTTTGTTCGAATTCTTTGTTTGGCTTTTCTAATAGAAGCAATTTGAACATGTTGCACTTTTGAAATTACTTCCATCGGTAACTTTAAACACAACATTACAGCATACCTCACTTCCGTTTTTGTTAATTGGGGAAATGCATCCGTAAATAAATTAATAGTTTCCATATAACAACTGTCGAAACTATCTCCCAAATCATTCTCTTCTACATTTACAGGAAATACCTTAACCTGCTCTGATTGTAACTCTTTACCTTTAGAACTTTTACTTAATCGGTGTTCCAATAATTGCTTCTCTCCAATACCAATTAACAAATTATGAAATTCCTTATTTAACTCTTCAACCTTTGCCCTTTTTTCCTTTTGGTACAGATAGATATAAATCCCAATCCCTCCCAATATCCCAATAGTGATCACAATTACAAGCGTCAACATAAACTCACTGGCTTTCTTCTCTGCTTTTAATTGTACCAATTGACTCTTCATCAAATCAACCTTATTATTGATCTCCAACACTTTGGCCATTCTAACTTTTTCACTAGAAGAAGTTTTATTAATTAAGTTTATATACTCTAGCAAATCATCATAGGCTTTACCAAAATTCCCTTTTGCTTTATCAATTTGATGTAAATATTGATAAGAATAAAGCATCCTATTGGATTGATTGTTTTTTTTATATAAAGCCAAAGATTTACTAAAATAAACATCCGCTATATTATATGATTTTTGTTTAAAATGAAGCACTCCTTTAAATTGATACAACGCAGGTAGTGTAATCTTACTTACATCATACAACTCACTTATTTCGATTGCTTTATCACAACACACATGAGCAGAATCATACATACCTTTTGCATTATATCTACTTGCTAATACTTTATAAGTTGTTACAACTCTTGTATACATTCCAAGTTTCTCATATTCTTTAATAAGAACACCTAAATCTTGTGCTGATTTACTATCGTTTAGATTAAAAAGAGAGTATACTAACCTTGAATATAAGGTAACCTCCTTCACTTTAGAATTATCAAGTAAATTAATACCTTTTTTCAATTCCTCGGAATAAACTTCACCTAGTGCTCTTTTACACCTGGCAATTCCTAAATAAGCCAGACCTCCTTCTTCTTGTTGATTTGATACTAACTTAATAGTTTCGTAATAATTAATTTTTGCCTGCTCATATAAACCAGTAGCTTCAGCAATAGCACCTAAAAGAAACTGGATTTTAGCTAACCAAACATTATTTTCTTGTTGTGTAAAATAAGGTAATGCTTTATCTAAATGATGCAGAGAAGAGTCTACTTCCAAATCATTATAAAATGACTGAGCATTCAAAAAATGGATATATCCTTTATATTCTTCAATCTGTTGAACCGTAAATGATGATTTAAGAGAATCCAATTGAAGTTTAGCTGCTTTAGGGTAATAGACCGTATTAAAATCTATCTCTAAAAATAGTGCTTCCAACTTTTCTTTCTGAAATTCTTGTGCAAAACTAACAACAAGATGGAATATGAATAATACTAATACAGTGCTTCTTTTAATATTTAGGGCTAAATATTTCATTTCTGAGTATTTGTAAAATCGTTGTTAATGAACTTAAAAAGTAAATTAAAACAAGAGCTAATACAAACTTAGGTAAAAAGAGAGCAAATAGAAAGGCAATAGTAAACAAAAAATGTCCTCTATTACCAAATCAGACTTTTATCTATTGAACATTAAAACTATTCTTTACTCACCTTCTTCTGAAACAAAGGAAGCTTATCCTCTGGAAAACGCTTGCTATACTCACCCCAGAAAGAATTAACTTCTGACTTCATTTCTTTATGCAAAGCAAAAATACCAATTAAGTTAGGCACAGTCATTAAAGCAATTGTAATACCTGCGAAAGTCCATACTATAGTAGTATCTGTAAACGAAGCAACAAAGAATCCAAGAACGTAAATGATTCTATAATATTTAACCCCTTTCATTCCCACCAGAAAAATGACTGCTCTACTACCATAATAAGACCAAGAAATGGCAGTGGAAAAAGCAAACAATAAAAGTCCTATTGAAACAATATACTTACCAAAGTCGCCAAACCAGCTTTTAGTAAAAGCCAAAGTAGTTAAAGGTGCACTATGAATTAATGATTTTCCTTCAAATCTGATTTTGTTTTTTTCAAGAATTACTCCATTCTCAACAGAAACTTTTCCTGAAAACAACCCTTCTCCAATAAAGACTTTAGTCTGTTCTGCTACAGAACGTGCGTGCAATATGGTAACATCATTTATAATTTGACCTGATTCAATGATTAGATCTCCAGTAAAAAGCGGCAATTTTTCATTTCCTTTTATATGATAACCTAAAGCTGCTTTATCATCTTCCATATGGTCATCATATATGCCCTGGACAATCTGCATATCTGCTCTTTCAAAAACATTTTGATGTTTTTCTGTCCAAACTCCAGATGCTAATAGAGTCAGACCAGTAAGAGAACAAATGATGATGGTATCGATAAATGGTTCCAGCAATGCAACTAACCCTTCAGAAACAGGCTCGTGAGCCCTGGCTGCAGAGTGCGCTATTGGTGCAGAACCTTGTCCTGCCTCGTTGGAAAATAACCCCCTGTTTACTCCCCGGTTAAATGCAAAAGCAATTGTGGCACCTAAAAATCCACCTTGGGCAGCTGAACCTGTAAATACATCAGCAAAAATAGATTGAATTGAAGGAAGTATATTTTGGTAGTTATATAATATAACTGCAATGGCTCCTATAAAATAAATAACCGCCATAGTAGGAACTAACCTTGATGTTATTTTTGCAATCCTTTTAATACCACCAATAATAATTACAGCCAATAATGCAGCTAAAACAATTCCGGTGATATAATGAGGTACTCCAAAAGTTGTATTAATTGTATCGGAGATACTATTGATTTGTGGTAGGTTCCCTGTTCCGAATGAAGATATTATGGTGGCGATGGCAAATATAATGGCCATTACTTTACCTGACTTGACTATTTTCCCGGAAGGAAGTTTAAAATCCAGACGTTTCTTCATAAAATACATCGGTCCACCAGATATCGTACCGTCCTCTGCTTTTTCTCTGTATTTATGAGACAATGTTACCTCAACAAATTTGGTAGTCATACCAATTAATGCAGTTACCAACATCCAAAATAAAGCAGCCGGTCCACCCAAATATATGGCATAAGCTACCCCTGCGATGTTTCCCGTTCCAACAGTTCCTGATAAAGCTGTGGCTAAAGCCTGAAAATGAGAAGTGTCTCCCTCATCTCCTTCTTTATCGAACTTACCCATTACAATCTTTAGCGCGTAACGGATATATCTGAATTGTGGAAAACCTAGGTATAAGGTAAAGAAGAGTCCAACCCCTAATAAAAAATAAACAAACCAAGGACTACTCCCTATATAAGAATCGATAAGTACTAAAATATCGTTGATTTTCTGCATAACATCCCTATTTTTTCAAACTTTTATAAGAAATTACACAAATATAGATAAATATTTAAGCTGGCTTACGATCTAGGGAAATTAGAAACGATAATAGACTATTTTTGATGTCAATCATAGGGGTAGAAGGTTCTAACTACAAGGGTCGGATTTTATTTGAAAATATTAAAAAAAACATTAAGAAAGGTAAAGCATGAAATAACTTATTAAAACCGATTATGGATAATACAATGTTGATTTTTAAAGATAGCCAGGCGGAGTTCTATAAGGGATATCAAAATGCCAGAAATATAATTGATAATTAACATTTGGGCGTAATAAAGGGCGAACCCATAATGGGAAAGAGTTGCATTTAGTTAATTAATGTGACTCTTTTTTTTAATACTGCAAAAAACAAATTCGAATTCGTGGATCACACAAGAGGAATTAAATTAAAACTTCACTGTATTGTAAAGTGCATTGAAAGATTATTAGGCTAAAAATTTAATAGTCAATATTTTTATAATGATATGGAAGTTTAAATATGTATTTTTTGCCATGTAGGTGCGATTAAAGAAAAGATACAAAAAAACAACCGTATAGTCATTTTGTTCAGGGGCGTAGTTAAAAAATAATAAAAAATATACCATGAGTGGTTCTAAAATGGAAGGTGTAATTGTTTTTATTGCTATTTTAGTGCCATAAACTTTAAAATGTAACATTATGTCAGTAGAAAGTGTTGAAGCCCTATTAACTAAAGGGGGCGAGGACGAAGCGTTTCGTGCTAAGTACAATTCTGCAAATTCTAAAGAGGAATTTGTAAAGAGAGCAATTGAAGATGGATTTGACTTTACCGTTGAAGAATTAATGAAAGTGGTTAACGGAAACGGTGACACTTTTGAGTCATACGGAAATCCACCTAAAAGAAGTATTTGGTACTAGTCTTTAAGGAAATCGTTTTGCATTAGAAAAGAAAAGGGAGGGGAATATTTTTATTCCCCTTTATTTTTTGTCAAATATCCAAGTACCTAAAAACTACAAGAGCCACACATATTTGTGCAGCCCTTGTTTTTGTATGATAATTCTACTTTGTAATAACTGTAGTCCTCTTAAATAAATAAGTTTAAGTTTGATTTGTCAGCTTCTTCTAAATAAGTAGCTACTCCGCCAATTTCTACCCCATCAATTAACTCATCCTTATCTACCCCCATCACATCCATCGACATTTGACAGGCAATCATTTTTACACCATTATCTAAAGCGGTTTGAATCATATCTTCAATAGAATCTACCTTTTTAGATAGCATACGTTTTTTCATCATTACCGAACCCATACCCATCATATTCATTTTGGATAGTTTTAGTTTTCCGGCATTTGAAGGCATCATTTTTCCAAACATTTTACCCATCATGTCTTTATCCACTTTAGGTTTGTTTGTTTTTTTAATGATGTTGAGTCCCCAGAAAGTATAGAATAAGGTAACTTCTTTACCCATGGCAGCTGCACCGTTTGCAATTACCAGTGAAGCTAAGGCGCGATCCATATCATCGCTGAAAACAACCATGGTTTTATTATCGGGCAATGCTACATTTTGTGAAGCTTTTGCAGTATTAGCTGCCTTTGCTCCGCTTTTTTCAATTACAGCTGTGATGATACCTTCTTTAGAGTCTAATGAAATAAGTTTGTTACCGGTAACATTACACCATGACTTTACATCCTTCATAAAACCAGGGTCGCTGGCCTTTTGAACAAGACGTTGTCCTGACTCCAGTTTATTGATTTCTTCTTTTAACTTTAATACCGGTCCAGGGCATTGTAAACCACAGGCATCTACCTCAATGGTTTTAACCATGTCGCTCAATATAGCATCTGCAGGTTTTCCTCTATAAATATGGTCATCTTTAGCAATGTAGCTTGATTCAAAAATGTCCTCGTTACTTTGCTTGCTGGTTGTATGCTCGTAAGTTTTGTAACCTCCACTCAGATTGTAAACATTTTCGAAGCCATTCTGAATTAAAATTCGGGCAGCAAAATATCCACGAATACCAACACCACAGTAAATAATAATCTTTTTATCGCGAGGAATTTCATTTATACGCTCACGAATTTTATCCACTTCAATGTTGATACTTCCTTCGATGTGACCTAATTCATGTTCTGATGGCGTACGAACGTCAATTAAGGTAATATTACCAGAGTCTAATCTTGATAAATTAGCCCAGTTGATAATGTTTACTCTTCCTGTAATAATGTTTTCTGCAGCATATCCTGCCTGATTAACCGGATCTTTAGCAGATGAATAAGGAGGCGCATAAGCATGTTCAATATCCTGAAGGTCGTAAATAGATCCATTATTTAAAAGAACAGTGGCGATCAGATCAATGCGCTTGTCAACGCCTTTGTAACCGATCATTTGGGCTCCATATAATTTACCCGTCTTAGGGTGAAATAATATTTTTAAAGTATAAGGTAAAGCGCCTGGGTAGTAACCTGCATGAGAAGATCCGTGAATAATATTTGAGATATATTCAATACCTTCCTTTTTTAATACTTTAGCAGGCATACCGGTTGAGGCAACAGTAATGTCAAATACCTTGGCAATAGCCGTAGCAATTGCCCCTTTATATTTGCGTGTATTTCCCAATACGATATTATCCGCAACAATACGTCCTTGTTTATTTGCAGGACCAGCCAAATATGTATTTACATATTTTTTGGTAATGGGATGAGGAAAGGCAATAGCATCACCTAAAGCATAAATATTCTCATCATTAGTTTGAAGGTATTCGTTTACTTTGATCCCTCCGTTTTCAGCTAATTCTAAACCTGCTTCTTTAATTAATTTAGTTTCCGGACGCACGCCAATAGAAAGAATAACCATATCGGTTTCAATGCTTCTGCCTGACTGAAGGTTCACGGTTAGGTTAGAGCCATCTCGCTTAAAAGAACTAACTCCATCCTTTAGATAGAACTCAACATTTTTAGTTTTTAAATGCTGGTGTACTTCTGCTGCCATTTCGTAGTCTAATGGAGCCATAACCTGGCTGGCCATTTCTACAATGGTAACATTCATACCTAGTTCATGCAGGTTTTCTGCCATTTCCAAACCAATAAAGCCGGCACCCACAACAACCGCTCTTTGCGGTTTTTTATTGTCGCAAAACGATTTGATTTTATCCGTATCTCTTACATTTCTTAATGTAAATATAGACTCATCATTAATTCCTGTAATCGGAGGCTTAACTGGTTCTGCACCTGGCGAAACAACTAACTTGTCGTAGGTTTCTTTATATACTTCACCTGTTTTATGATTCAAAACCTCAACAGAATTTTCTTCTTTGTTGATTTTGCTTACTTCCTGAAAAGTCCTTACGTCTACATTTAATCTAGCATTAAAGCTTTCCGGGGTTTGAACCAACAGCTTTTCTCTATCCTTAATGGTGTCTCCGATATAATAAGGAAGTCCACAATTGGCATAGGAAATGTGTTCACCTCGTTCAAACATGATAATTTGTGCCTGCTCATCCAATCTCCTTAGGCGGGCCGCTGCAGTAGCTCCCCCTGCAACACCACCAACGATTACATATTTTGCCATGAGTTTATATGATATTAAAAGTTTTATATTTCTAACATATAATACACTAGAAGTATATATATCTATACACCTAGATATAGAAGTGTGCAAAAGTAGAATTAATACTGTATTCTGCAAAGTTGAATACGGATTTATTTCTGTATTTAACGAAGTTTTACAATTGAGTAGAAAAGCACGCAAAAAGAAAGCCGTTCCTGATTTCTCAAGAACGGCTTTTCTTATCTCAATTTTTATTTCAATCTATACAAGACCGGCAAAGCCCATAAAGGCCAATGCCAATATTCCCGCTACTAATAAAGCAATGGGAGTACCTTTCATACCTTTTGGTAAATCCACTAGTTCTAATTGTTCGCGAATTCCTGCAAAAATGATTAATGCCAATCCAAAACCTATAGCAGTAGCTGTAGAGAATGCCACAGCTTCCAATAGATTAAGGTCTTTTTGAATAGTCATAATGGCTACACCTAAAATAGCACAGTTTGTTGTAATTAATGGTAAGAATACTCCAAGTGCCTGATACAAGGGCGGACTTACTTTTTTTAGAATAATTTCAACCAGCTGAACCAAAGCTGCAATCACCAAAATAAAAGAAATGGTTTGCAGGTAGCCTACATTAAAAGTATCTAAAACAAACTTTTGTAATAAATAAGTAACGATAGTGGCTATTACCATCACAAAGGTTACGGCTCCTGTCATACCAATACCGGTAGATATTTTTTTAGAAACCCCAAGGAACGGACATATTCCAAGGAATTGCGCCAATACGATGTTATTAACAAAGATGGCTGATATAAATATTAAAACGTATTCCATTTCTTAGGCTTTTTTAAGTTTGTCAATGATGGCAATTAAATAACCCAATGCGATAAATGCACCCGGAGCCAAAACAAATACTAACATTCCATATTGCTCTGGGAACAATACCATGTCAAACATTTTACCACTTCCAAAGAACTCACGAACTGCACCAAGCATGGTTAATGCCATCGCAAATCCAAGTCCCATTCCTGCACCATCAATTAAAGAAGATAGAAAACCATTTTTAGAAGCAAAAGCTTCAGCTCTACCCAGTACAAGACAGTTTACAACGATAAGCGGAATAAATAATCCTAATGATTCAAATAGTGCAGGCAGATAGGCTTGCATTAACAATTCCACTACCGTTACAAAGGAGGCTATGATTACAATAAATGAAGGGATACGCACTTTGTCAGGAATAAAATCCTTAACCAACGACACCACAATGTTACTCATGATTAGAACAAATGTGGTTGCTAATCCCATTCCTAAACCGTTAATGGCCGATGAGGTTACTCCGAGAGTAGGACACATACCCAATAACAGGGTAAAAACGGCATTCTCTTTAAAGAAACCTTTTGAAAAATTCTTCCATTGACTCATGACTGTCCTCCTTTCTCTTCTGTTGTTGCAGTGGTATCTGCATTTTCCATATAAGTTGTGTAAGCTACCATAACAGCATCTAAAAATGCTCTTGAACTAATCGTAGCTGCTGTAATGGCATCAATGTCTCCACCATCTTTAGAAACGATCATTTTAGTATTGGCCGGATTCTTACCTAAAATACTTTTGTTACCACCTCCTGCTGACTTTTTACCAAAAATCCATTCAAAAAGCTTGCTGCTTTTTTCCTCCTCAACAGCGCCGGCTTTTGGAGCATCAGGTCGGAACCAAACACCCATTTTTGATCCTAATCCAGGTGTTTCTTTGTGTTCCAAGACTGCATAATTAATAATGCTGCCATCAGGTTTTAAACCCACCATGATTTTAATTTCACCACTAAATCCTTTTTCTGTTTTAGAAGAAATAGCTACACCCAATAGTTCTTCTCCTTTTTTACAAGGGAAAACCTCAAGTTTGTATCCTTCTTTAGAGGTTATTTCATACATCTCAGTAGTTGGATCGTTATCAAAACCCGGAACTACTTCCTGAATTGCTTTTTGCTGCTTGGCCAGTTTGGCCTGTGCTATGGGCTCCTTGGTTACCTTGTAAACCATACCCAGTGAGCCACCTGCTATTGCTGTAATAATCAGCAAGGCAAGTACCATGTTTACTAATGTAGATTCTGTTTTTGCCATGATTTACAAATTATTTAGCAACCGCCGGTTTCTCACCGAAACGTTTTGGTTTAATATATTTATCAATTAATGGTACAAATGCATTCATAATAAGAATGGCAAATGAAATACCTTCGGGATATGCGCCAAAGGTTCTGATAGCAACCGTTATAACACCGATACCAATACCAAATATAATTCCTCCTTTTTTACTCATTGGAGAACTGGAATAATCAGTGGCCATAAATACAGCTCCTAAAAACAAACCTCCTGATAAGATATGGAACATCGGTGGAGCATACATCATCGGGTTAGCCCAGTGAAGCATTCCTGTAAATACAAAAACAGTAGCAATAATTGCAGTTGGGATATGCCAAGTAATAATTTTACGGAAAAGCATAATTCCTAATCCAATTAAAATGGCTATTCCTGCCATTTCGCCGGCACTTCCACCTTGTAATCCTAAAAATAAATCCCTGTAACTTGGAATTTCGTTTAGTACGTTGGTTGGTAGCTCACCATTGGCAATAGCTTCTTTCATTACAGCTAATGGCGTAGCTCCTGTAATTACATCGGTATATGAAAAAGGAAGACTTTCCGGTATTGGCCATGATGTCATTTGAACCGGAAAAGAAATTAATAAGAATACCCTTCCCACTAAAGCCGGGTTAAAAGGATTGTTACCTAATCCTCCAAAAGCCATCTTACCAATACCTATAGAGACAAGGGCTCCGATTACTATAATAAAAATTGGTAAATTACTTGGGATGTTAAATGCCAATAATATTCCCGTAATCATAGCTGATCCATCCCATATAGAAGTTTCTTGTTTTAATAAGTATTTTTGAATTAAATGCTCAAATAAAAGACAAGATACCAGTGAGGTTAAGGTTACAACGATGGCTCCCATGCCAAAGTTGTAAAAAGACACCAGCATGGCCGGGATAAGGGCAATTATTACCCCGTACATATTTTTTTTCACACTATCCCCACTATGGACATGAGGTGAGGGTGAAATAGTTAATGTGCTCATATGAATAATATTTGTCTATTTCTACTGTGTTAATTATTTATTGCGACTGCGCATGATTTGTCCCACTTTTCCTTTTCCTAAGCGGATGTAATCCAATAAAGGGCGGTTTGAAGGACAGGTATAACTACATGATCCACATTCAATGCAATCCATGATTTTTTCTTCTTCAGCACGATCCCAAACAGCCTTGTCGCTGACAGTCATTAATAGGTATGGTTCTAATCCCATTGGACAAACGGAGATACACTTTGCACATTTGATACAGTTTTGCATCTTTTTACGCTGCGCTTCTTCGTTTTTAATAATTAAAACACCGGAACTTCCTTTTGTAACAGGAATATCTGTACTTACTAATGCTTTACCCATCATAGGACCACCTCCAATAATTTTACCGGTGTCTTCCGGTAATCCACCCGCAGCTTCAATTAAATTGTTAATTGGTGTACCTATTCTTGTTAAAAAGTTTGATGGTTTTGTCACCGATTTACCTGTTATGGTTACCACGCGTTCAAATAAAGGTTTGTTTTTTTGAACTGCTTCGTAAACTGCATAAGTTGTTCCTACATTTTGAACAACAGCTCCCACTTCAATCGGTAACTTTCCTGAAGGAATCTGACGTTTAATACAAGCATCGATTAATTGTTTTTCACCTCCCTGTGGATACTGAACTTTTAATGGTTCAATGGTGATTCCCGGGTAAGATGAAGCTAATGACTGCATGTGCTTAATGGCATCAGGCTTGTTGTTTTCAATACCAATGACTGCTTTATCAACTTTTAATGCCTTCATTAATATTTGGGTACCCACCATTATTTCATCACCTTTTTCCATCATCAACTGGTGGTCGGCAGTTAAATATGGCTCACACTCTACCGCATTTAAAATAAGGATATCACATTTTTTTCCGGGAGGAACCGAAAGTTTAACGTGCGAAGGGAAAGTAGCTCCCCCTAGTCCTACGATACCGGCATTGGCTACAGCTTTTAATATTTCTTCAGGTGTAGCAGTAATATCTTTTTTTAATTCCGGAGAACGGTCAATGTTTTCTTCCCACTCATCGCCTTCAACATTGATGATAATGGCCGGTTTGCGATAACCGCTGGCATCAATAATATCATCAATTTTAAAGATGGTTCCTGAAACAGGAGAGTGAATATTTGCAGAAACAAAACCAGCAGATTCAGCAATGATAGTTCCAACTTTAACGGTATCACCTTTTTTAACAACAGGT
The DNA here is from genome assembly GCA_963677245.1 of uncultured Saccharicrinis sp. Lineage (GTDB taxonomy): Bacteria > Bacteroidota > Bacteroidia > Bacteroidales > Marinilabiliaceae > Saccharicrinis. Next base: position 4,574,542 of record OY781921.1, on the reverse strand, counting down.
TTTGCCGGAGCTCCAATATGTTGTGCAATAGGAATCGCAACCTGTTCAGGTACCGGCAAAGTTTCTATGCTTTTACCAGCCGAAAATTTGTTTTCGGGAGGATGGATACCTCCAAGTGAAAAAGTCTTTAACACGTTTATTCCTCCTTATTTTTTATATCCGAAGATGTATTAATATCATTTTTTACAGCTTTCTCTTCCTTTGCAGGAGCAGGTTTAGCTACCGGCTTTTCCTTTTTAGGAGGAAAGTTGATTTCATGAATAGCATTTGTAGGACAAACAGCTACACACTTACGACACAATTTACATTTGTTGTAATCGATATATGCCAGGTTGTTCTCAACTGTAATAGCATCAAAAGGACATTCCTTTTCACATTTCTTACAACCAATACAAGCAGCAGAACAGGCTTTTTTAGCTACGCCACCTTTGTCCTTGTTAATACAGGAAACAAAGATTCTTCTTCCTTTTGGACCTGCCTTTCTTAGTTCAATAATATTTTTAGGACAAGCATCCACGCAGGCACCACATGCTACACAGTTGTCTTTCACGACAGGCAAGCCTGTTTTTTCATCCATGTAAATGGCATCGAAAGTACAAGCTGTAACACAATCTCCTTCTCCAAGGCAGCCAAATGAGCATCCTGTTTCTCCGCCATATAAAGATGCCGATACAGCACAAGATCCTGCACCATCATATGTGTTGGTTTTAGGTCTGTTTTCGCATGTACCATGACAACGCACTACTGCGATCATAGGATCAGCAGCTGCTACTTCTTTGCCTAGAATTGAAGCTGCTGCTTTCATGGTGTCAGCTCCACCAACCGGACAATTCAATTCTGAGATATCATCACTTTTAACCATGGCTTCGGCAAACGCTCTACATCCCGGAAATCCACAACCACCACAATTGGCCGCAGGCAATACTTCCTCCACCTGGTCAATTCTGGGATCTTCGAACACTTTAAACTTTTGTGCTACAAAATAAAGCACTAAAGCCGCAACTGTTCCAAGTATGCCAAGTGTTAAAATAGTTATAACTACTACGTTCATTTTATTTTGATTTTATCTAGTCGATTATTTCTTTAATGGTAAATACAAAAGTTTTTTTAAGCTTAGGTGTCAGGTATTTAATCACTACAAAATATGGAACTAAAATAGCTAAGGCACTTATGCCTGCAATTCCTTCGTGTTGTGTTAAAAAATAACTTATCGATAATGTGATTAGGACAAGGATAAAAGGAAGAATATAGGCTAATAAAGCCGCTTTTAACCCTAAAGATTTTTGTCCTTGAATGACTACTCTCTTTCCTGGTTCCAACCCTTCTACTCCATTGGTAAATGCATCAATGGATTTTTCTTTCATATCAGAAGCCGTACAAGCATCTTTTGAATGACAAGATGCACATGCAGATTCGCTTATAATGCGAACTTGAACATGGTCTGAAAAGGTGGCTTCAATATAACCTGTATGCTCTACTAACTTGATATCCGGCATGATTTTATGGGATAATTCTGAACAAATGTAATTATTCAGATATAACAGAAAAGAGCTGTTTTGCTATTTGGAATTGGTATAAATAAATAGAATTGCTATTTGCACATTGCAAAACCTTGATGTATAGTGTAAAGTAGAGATTACAATTTTAGTTTTTTGCACAAATATTTTTTTTTACAATTTCTTAAAACTGCATTTTATCATGTTAAGTATTGACATTATGAGAGTTATAAAGAAATATTTCTTTAATTAAAACGCATAAAAAGGCATGGTTTAACATTAATTCAATATTGAAGTGTTTTTAAGTGTTAAAAAATAAGGAAGATTCAATCGCTTTTTCTCATTTCGTGAATATTTGGATTATATCAATTAAGCGTATGAAAAATGGTTCGGAGGCTAGCTTAAAAATACCTCTTTTGTCAAAGGTGAATTAGCTTATCAAACTCCAGTTCATTTTCTGACGGGCTAATTTTGTAAGTTGTTTGTTTAGTACCTGGTTTTCGGTTTTTTCCAAAAGTGGGTCATTGTCTAAAATGGCGTTGGCCACATTACGAGCGTGTTGTAATAGTTGAGAATCGCGTGTAAGGTTAGCAATTTTTAATTCAAAAGGAAGTCCACTCTGCTGAGTGCCTTCCAGATCGCCAGGTCCACGAAGTTTCATATCTGCTTCAGCTATTTCAAAACCATCATTGGAATCTACCATAATATTCATCCGTTTCTTGGTGTCTTCTCCCAGTTTATGCCCTGTCATTAGGATACAGTAACTTTGTTCTGCTCCACGACCTACTCGTCCACGAAGTTGATGTAATTGCGATAAACCAAAACGCTCTGCACTTTCAATTATCATTACAGAAGCATTGGGTACATTAACACCCACTTCAATAACAGTAGTAGCCACTAATATTTGTGCTTCTCCACTGGCAAATTCCTGCATGGCTGCATCTTTTTCTGCTGGTTTCATTTTACCATGAACCATTGTCGTTTTGTATTCAGGAAAAGCAGATTGCATATATTCCAAACCTTCAGCCAGGTTTTTAAAATCCATCTTTTCAGATTCCTCAATTAAAGGATATACCACATAAATTTGTCGGCCTTTTTCTATTTCAGTCTTAATAAATTTATTGAGGTTATTTCTTCGGTTATGGAAATAGTGCCTTGTTTCAATAGGTTTACGACCGGGAGGAAGTTCGTCAATAACTGAAACATCCAGATCGCCATAAACAGTCATAGCTAGCGTTCGGGGAATGGGTGTGGCTGTCATTACTAAAACATGTGGAGGGATATGGTTTTTTTTCCAAAGTTTGGCACGTTGGGCTACACCAAAGCGATGTTGCTCGTCGATAATCACCATTCCTAAATTATGAAACTGAACCACATCTTCTAATAAAGCATGGGTACCAATTAAAATTTGAAGTTCTCCTGATTTTAGTTCACTATGAATTTGTTCTCTTTCTTTCTTCTTAGTAGAACCAGTGAGTAATTTCACATTTAAATCCATGCCCTTTAATAAATCAAGAATGGATTCGAAATGCTGGCTAGCAAGTATTTCTGTAGGTGCCATTAGACAAGCCTGATAGGTATTGTCAAGAGCTATGAGCATTACCATTAAAGCCACCATTGTTTTTCCACTACCAACATCACCTTGCAGTAAGCGGTTCATTTGTTTACCAGAGCCCACGTCATTTCTTATTTCACGGATTACTCTTTTTTGAGCACCTGTTAGTTCAAAAGGTAAATTGTTGTAGAAGAAATGATTGAAATAATCTCCAACAGTTGAAAATATATGACCTTGAATGTTTTGGTTTCGTTGCTTTTTTAAACGTAAAATATTAAGCTGAATATAAAACAACTCTTCAAACTTTAATCTAAACTGCGCCTTTTGCAGCGCTTGTGCATCTGGCGGAAAATGTATAGTTCTTAAAGCCTGATCCAATAACATCAGTTTATATTGCTGCACCACATAGGCCGGGAGCGTTTCTGATATAGCCCCGGAAAAAGACAGAAATATATTTTGTTGCATTTTTTGAATGGCTTTGGAATTTAAAAAGCCCTTCTTCATTTTTTCCGTAGTAGGATAAAAGGCCTGCAAACCTGACGCAATTTTAGGTTTGCCGGCATCCACTTTTTCCATTTCCGGATGAACTATATTGTAGGTTTGATTGAATTTGCTTGGTTTTCCAAAAATGATATACTCAGCATTAGGATCTAAACCTGTTTTAATCTGTTTGATAAACTTAAACCAAACCAATTCAATAACACCCGTTTCGTCGGCAAATTTAGCGACTAAGCGTTGCGACTTTCCTTGACCTACAGTGTTTAATCCGACAACTTTTCCTTGCAGTTGAATATGAGAAGAGGTATTATTAATCTCGCGAATCTTATACGTTTTGCTTCTGTCTACATATTTATAAGGGAAATGGTAAAGCAAATCTTCATAAGACTGAATTTTAAGTTCATGTTTAAGTAGGTCAGCCTTTTTAGGACCAACTCCCGGTAAATAGGTTATTTCTTTTGTAGCTAACTCTGACATGAACTTCGAATTCAATAAATGCAAGCTCCAAAAATAGTAAGTTGCGGTGGATGTTCCAAAGGTGAGATAAGATGCAAAAACAAAAAAGGTACAAAGATGAAATCTCTGTACCTATTATTTTTTATGAAGTGACTGTTCTACAAATTAACTTTTACAGCTACACTTGCTTTATTTGCTTTATCTCTGGCTTCTTCAACGGAAGCTCCTCTGGAAAGGCAAACGCCCATTCTTCTTTCCCCGTCCACTTCCGGTTTTCCAAATAAGCGTAACTGTGTATCAGGTTCTGCTAAGGCAGCTTCCAGCCCGGTAAAAGAAACCTGACTCGATTTTCCTTCCACCATAATAACACTGCTGGCTGCCGGAGCATGCTGCACAATATTAGGAATTGGTAAGCCTAAAATAGCTCTTACATGTAAAGCAAATTCACTTAAATCCTGAGAAATCAAAGTTACCATACCTGTATCATGCGGACGAGGAGATAATTCACTGAAGTAAACTTCGTCACCTTTGATAAAAAACTCAACTCCAAATAAACCTCTTCCTCCAAGGGCTTTCACTACTTTTTCTGCAATAAACTGTGCATCCTTTAAAGCTTTATCGCTCATGGCTTGAGGTTGCCATGATTCCTGGTAATCTCCACCTTCCTGGCGGTGACCAATTGGAGCACAAAAAGAAACACCTCCTACATGACTAATCGTTAATAACGTGATTTCGTAATCAAAATCTACAAATCCTTCAATAATAACACGATCGCTATTTCCTCTGGCCCCTTCCAATGCGTAATTCCAGGCATAATCAATATCATCCTCACTTTTAACAACGCTTTGTCCTTTTCCGGAAGAGCTCATAATCGGTTTTACCACACACGGATAACCTATTTCTGCCACTGCTGCATCAAATTCTTCTTTGATTCCAGCAAATTTATATGGAGATGTTTTCAATGCAAGGTCTTCAGCTGCCAAAGTTCGGATACCCTCTCTGTTCATAGTTAGCTTTGTGGCATTGGCAGTGGGTATAACATTAAAGCCTTCTTTTTCCAGCTCAATTAATGTATCTGTTGCAATGGCCTCTATCTCCGGAATGATGTAATCCGGTTTTTCTTCTCTTATAATTTTAGCTAAAGCTTCTCCATCAAGCATTGAAACAATATAGCTCCTGTGAGCTACCTGCATAGCCGGAGCATTTTCATATTTGTCAATTGCAATTACTTCAACGCCATATCGCTGAAATTCGATAACAACCTCTTTGCCCAGTTCTCCTGAGCCCAACATAATTACCTTAGTAGCAGAAGGAGACAGGGGAGTTCCAATGCTAACACTTGATGTACTATTCATGATTATTGGGTATTTTTTTTAGCGCTGCAAAAATAGGCTTTTATTTAGAATTTAGGAAGATGCAGTTTCAGATTAAATGATTAATGGCGCAATTGATTTTATAAAAGAAATATTAGAAAGTTCAAAGCGATTCTTCTTAGTTAGAAATATGATGTTTTTTTAATAATCATTGATGTTTGCAAATTCTACCCTATTGTTCATATATTTAAAACATGAATAATATGAATATTGGAATCGCATTGAGTGGTGGTGGTGCAAGAGGAATTGCCCATATAGGCGTAATTAAAGCACTTGAAGAAAATAATATTACTATAGACCAGGTTTCAGGAACCAGTATGGGAGCCATAGTTGGCGTATTGTATGCAGCCGGGTTTTCATCGAATGAGATTACACAGTTAATTCATGATGAAAAAATTTACAAATGGTTTAAGGTGGAATGGTTTCGTTCCGGTTTATTGAGTTTAGATGGGGTTAAAGAAATTTTAATCAAACATATTGGACATAATGAATTCGAAAAACTGAAACGGCCATTTTATGTGGCGGTTACTAATTTAAATTCAGGCAAAGGTGAAATTGTAAACAAAGGATCGCAATTAATGGATTGGGTGATTGCCAGTGCAAGTGTACCTATTGTTTTTACACCTGTTGGGATAAATGGATTTACATACGTAGATGGAGGACTTTTTCATAATTTGCCAGCAGAAGCATTAGTTGGAGAAACACAATATATAATTGGCTCTAATGTAAATCCGGTTGCCCGGGAAGAGAAAATAGAATCAGCTAAGCAAGTTGGAGAAAGAGTTTTTAATCTCGCAATTGCTCAAAATGTGTGGCAAAGTCGTACCTATTGCGATTATTACATAGAGCCCCGATCGATCAGAAATTACTCTCCATGGGATTATTTTAAAGTAGATGAATTAATCGAAATTGGATATAAGTCTGCAAAGAAAGTGATTAACAAGTTTATCCTTCCTGAAATAGAAGACTTAAAATCCTTAGAAAGTAAAGACTAGTTCTTTTCTTATATCTTTGCGCCCTTCAAATGTAAATAATTCTGAGGAGTGAACTGGTTTCAATTACAAGCATATTTTGGTTATTTAAGAAAAGCGAAGTATAGAAGAGGTCATGGAGTGCATCCGCCTTTTGCTTATGATTTGGTGCGTCATTATTTTTACGAACGCCATCCTTATTATCATTTTGATTTAATTGATGAGATCAGGATGGATTTATTGGAGGCCGGAAGAAAGATTGAAGTAGCAGAGTTTGGGGCTGGTTCTAAAAAGTTTAAGAGCAAGCAAAGAGCAATCAAAGATCTGGTAAAATACAATGCAACGCCTCAAAAGCAGGGTGAATTGATTTCAAGACTGGTTTCTTTCTTTAAACCTCAAACAATTGTAGAATTAGGAACATCCTTAGGTTTGGGAACGATGTATTTGGCTCTTCCCCAGAAAAAAGTGAAGGTGTATACCATAGAAGGTTCTGAAGCCATTGCTAAAGAAGCAAAAATAAATTTTCAGCTAGCAGGAGTTTCTAATGTTATTCAGCAAATTGGGTCATTTGAGGATGAACTTCCTAATATATGCGAAAAAGTAGATCAAATTGATATGGTTTATTTTGATGGTCATCATGATTATGAGCCAACCATAAACTATTTTAATCAATGCTTAGCTAAGGCATCATCTTCAGCAGTGTTTATTTTTGATGACATTTACTGGTCTGCAGGAATGCAAAAAGCATGGAATGAAATTATTCAACATCCTTCTATTTCTATTTCGTTCGATTTATTTCGATTTGGCATTACTATTGTTAACAAAGATGTCCAAAAGCAACACTATATAGTAAGGTGGCCTTAAGATCTTATCCTTTTCAAGTTTCAATTTATATAGGTAAGGATCAAATTTTCTGTTAAAATTTACGTTTACTAATGAGCGTTGATAAATGTATAATTTATCATAAGCCATAAGGTGCCTGTCTGCTTAAAAAAATTATCTTTGTTGTAATTCTAAAACAACCATACTATGAATAATGTAATCGAAATTCAAGGAATCACAAAACATTACCAGGTCGGAACCCAAGTAGTAAAGGCTTTACGCGGAGTTAATCTTAAAATAGAAAAAGGTGAATACGTAGCCATTATGGGACCTTCTGGTTCAGGGAAATCTACCCTTATGAATGTTATTGGTGCTCTGGATACGCCATCAGATGGACAGTATATTTTAAACGGAACCGACGTTAGCCGATTGACTGATGATAAATTGGCTGAAATCAGAAATAAAGAAATTGGTTTTGTATTTCAGACTTTTAATCTTTTACCTCGTTATACTGCACTGGAAAATGTGATGCTACCACTTATTTATGCTGGCATTCCCAAACCTGAGCGACTAAAAAAAGGAAAAGATGCCATAAATAAAGTTGGTCTGGAAGAAAGAGCTGCTCATAAGCCAAATGAACTTTCCGGAGGTCAAAGACAACGTGTTGCAGTTGCTAGAGCCTTAATCAACAATCCGTCGATCATTTTGGCCGATGAGCCAACAGGTAACTTAGATTCAAAAACTTCGGTGGATATCATGCGATTATTCGATGAAATTCATTCCATGGGAAATACCATTATTTTAGTAACCCACGAGGAAGATATTGCACAACATGCACACCGAATAATACGATTAAGAGATGGTTTGGTAGAGTCCGATGAAATTAACGAGAATGTAACAGTGGTTCAGGAAGCATAAAAACATTTTTAGAAAGATGCTGTTACTTCTTCATAATTTAATAGCACGAAATATTTAGATGAGCAAAAGTTTAGTTTATACAAAAACAGGAGATAAGGGTAAAACAAGCTTAATCGGAGGAACAAGAGTTTCGAAAAATCATTATCGATTAGAAGCTTACGGCACGGTAGACGAGTTAAATACATTTATCGGCATGATTAGGTCTTATGATATTGATAAAGATTCTGAAAAGCAAATCATTGATATACAGGATAAATTATTTGTGATAGGTGCCTATTTGGCTACAGACTCCAATGTTACAGATTTAAGAGATCGTTTAAATTATGATGAAAGTATCATTGAAGGACTGGAAAAGGAAATGGATCGCTTAGAGTCTGCACTGCCTCCTATGAAAAATTTTGTTTTGCCAGGAGGGCATCCTGCTGTAAGTTATTGTCATATTTCCAGAACTATTTGCCGAAGAACAGAGCGCAGAATATTAGATATGGCGGATGAGACAGAAGTTAACCCATGGGTAATCAAGTACGTAAATAGGTTGTCGGATTATTTATTTGTTTTATCACGTCACTTATCAAAACATTTTAATATTATTGAAATTCCGTGGGTTCCCGAGTTGTAAGTGTTTACTTTTTTTTTATATTCGCAGAAAATACAAAGAAGTAATAAACAAATTATAAGATTTAAAATTTCAGGGTATGTATTGGACACTAGAATTAGCATCAAAATTAGAGGATGCACCCTGGCCAGCATCTAAAGACGAATTAATCGATTTCGCAATTCGTTCGGGGGCACCATTAGAAGTTATCGAAAACCTTCAGGAGATTGAGGACGAGGGAGATATTTACGAAAGTATCGAAGATATATGGCCTGATTATCCAAGTAAGGATGATTTTTTCTTTAACGAAGATGAGTATTAAACAGGGAAAGTAAAAAATAAAAGCGTTATAAAAATTAATTTTTATAACGCTTTTTTATTTGCTCGTTGGTAGTAATTGTAGTTACAAAACAGTAATAAGTAAATTTATGGGGCGAAATGAACAGATTAAAAAAATAAAAACTTCAGCAAAAGTTTTAATGATTCTGGGAGGCTTAATGATATTAAGTAATCTGCCGGCTTGGTTATTTATAAGTTTAAGTGAAAATTTCAATTCAGAATTACAATATGTTCATCCTGTTTATTTTGTTTTAAATGGAATTTTATTGCTAAGCTCCGGTTTACTCTTAAAATCAATAAAAAAAGTTGGGCTAAATCTTACACTATTAAGTTCCTTGTCAACCTCAGTTTTGATTATTATCTACTCTTTACCTTATATTTATACAATGAATGGAGAATTAGAAACTATAGGAACAATAGGTTCTGTATTTTTTATGATATTGTTTTTAGTACCAGCAATATTGCTTTCTCGATATTTATTTAAAGAGGATATTAAAAACCTCTTTAAATAAGAACATCACTTTTTTTAAACACCTCATATCCTGACCGTTGCTTCCATTTAATCTTCCAGGTAGGTATCATCTAAATTGTATTCTGATCTATCTTCTCCTCTATCAATGGTTGGAAGTGATTCCCAAAAGAATATATCTTCTCTCTTTGTAGGTCTGAAAATTTCAAGCCAATAGAAACCTTCCATCTTCAAATCTTCATCAGGAATCAGGTATGGAGGATTCATATTTCCGTTTGGAGAAACACGCATCGTAATTTGATCAACAGCCCTCTCTTTAAGCATAATAGTCATATTGCTACATTCAGCACGATTAACACCAATTACATTCTCTTTATCTTTTGGATAATAAATAGACTGTGCATTACCATCCACATCTATTTTATATATTTCATTATTACGAATGTATCCGGTCATCATTTTACCTTTAATCTGGTTAAATTTTCCGCTGTCTTCCTCTGAGATAATAAAAGATCGGTTGATTAAATCCACTTTATCCATTACCTCATCCTTGGTATACATTTTTATCACATCAGCAGTCAGCTGATTTCCCAGCGACCACATAATAGGATCGATAAAAAAAGTATTGGTAGTGTCTCTTGAATCAAAAACCATCGAATCGCATCGCCCCTGCATGTCTCTTCTATAATACTTTACTTTTCGATAGGCTTTAATCAATTTATCTTCTCCGTTTTCCAGAGGAACTGCCTGAAGCGTATCTGCATGAAGAAATAAAGTATCGTTATTATAAATCTGAAGCAGTTCGGCTTTCTGGGTTGTTAAGGCATCTTTGGTTTTTTCATTGTAAAATCCATAATCTCCTTTAATTATAACGTGGTTGGCTGTATCATGCAGCTCCATGCTGTTAAATACCTCTCCATAACCACTTAACCGGTTGTAATAAATGGTATCTCCTTTTAAAAGCTGTTCTCCTTCGATGTAAGCATTTTCCTTTAATAGCGCTTCGTCATGGAGCATATCGTAATATCCGGCTTCAGCATAAATAGTATTGCTATCACTTATAATAAAAGTAGGCCCTTCAATACTGGAGACTTTAGTTTGGGTATGATAGATAAGTGTATCTGAAAAGATAGTGTATTTAGGATTTTTAGCTACAACGCTATCTTTATAATGAACCTGATTGCTATTAGGGTAATAGTAACCTTTTTTGCTCGTCAGGGTGTTTTCTTTGTTTACTATCTTACCAAAATTAAAATAGTATGCAAAGTTATTCACTCTGTCGTAATCCAAATATTCGGTAGTTAAAACAACATCCTTATTTACTAGTTTAACATTCTCTCTAACTTGTGCCATTCCGGTATTACCATCGTAATTCAGTTTTTTACCGTATAAATGAAGGCTGTCGTTTTGAATTACATGAATATTTCCGGTTGCCTTAATCCTGTTTTCCTCTTTAAAACGATATGCTGTATCACAAAACATAACAGCTGTTTCGTGAGTGAATTTTACATTTCCAATTAAAACCTGAACATCAATTCCATAAATGGCTTCGTCGTAGTTTAAGCTATCTGCATTATTTACAGTTACTTTTTTTTGAGCTGAAACCTGAACCGAAATAAATAAAAGGAATGTAACAGCAATATTTATAACTCTGGATATTGGCATTTTACCAGTTGAATTAAAGTGGTTTTTAAGGGGGCAAAAATAGCAGTAAAACCTAAATAACGAAAATAAATCAGGCTTATTAAATTTTTTGTGGTAGCGATAAAAAATTGCGTTCATCATATTCATTTAAATCGATACGATTGAATCAATTTTCAGACCAAAATTTCTTTTTGAAAATAGTATTAACCTGTTACGGCGTAGTCTCATTTTCTTTGCTAGAAATGGATGACTGCAATACCATTTTTCGTTTCAGAAAGATAGTATCTGGAGTCTGTTTTACAGGATTGAACTGTATGGTACTTTCAAGGTAATCTTCGGCTTTTATAGCCAGATTAATTTGGTAACCTTTGTCGAACTGAAGTTTAAATTGCCCAAGACTATCGGTTGTGGTGTTGATTTTATCAATACCCGATTCATCAATGTTCTTCTGAAATAAGCAAGATGATTGAATAGAAGAAAGAGGAACGGGGCAATTGGTTTCTTCGTCCACAATTACCCCGTTATATGATATATTATAAGCTTCTCTTGAACAAGAAACAGCAATAATAAACAATGAAATTAAAAATGTAATTTTTTTTTCTCCAGTAAGCTTCATCCGTCAACCCTCCAATAACCGATTGACAAAATAACCAAAATTACTATTTTATCCAATTTTTAAACTCAAAATCACAGTCTTTCCATTCTTCATTGATGGTAATGTATGTGTCGAGTTGTTTTTCTTTTACCCAGTCATCAAAAGCATCTTGTTTTCTTTGCTGAGTCATAATATTTTGAACTAATTGATAGTCGTCTTTTAAGTTAGCTCTATGCGGTGGAATCTTTCTTTTTTGCTTGATAATTACATACACATCACCACCCTTCTCGTCTTTTATTTTAAAAGGTTTAGATAATCCACCTTCTTCCAGTTTTTGTAATTCTTTTGCCAATTGAGGTTGTGGAATTGCTGCCAGTTCAAAATTCGATGATTGCGTTCTCATATTTACCATTAATCCTCCATTATTGCGAGTATCTTTGTCCATAGAGAAATACAATGCAGCTTCGGCAAAGCTCATCTTTTCTTCATCAATAATGTTTGTAATAGAATCTAATCTGGCAACTGCTTCTTTGTTGGCCTCCATAGAAACCTTAGGTTTTAGCAAAATATGACGAACATGAATACGTTCTCCTTTTCGATCTAGCAATTGAATAATATGGTAACCAAACTCAGTTTGTACAATTTTAGAAACCTTATTTTTCTCTTGCATATTAAAAGCTACGTTGGCAAATTCAGGCACAAAGGTTCCTCGTGTAGTCCAACCTAAGTCACCACCACTATTGGCACTTCCCGGATCTTCTGAATATAAAACAGCCAGTGTAGCAAAGTCTCTTCCTTCGGCAACTTGTTTCTGAAAATCTCTTAATTTGGCTTTAATACGATCTATTTCTTTTTGCTCGATTTTAGGATAAACAGAAATTTTTTGAATTTCATACTGAACAGGAACCATTGGTAAACTATCCTGTGGTGTTTTTCTGTAATATGCCCTAACCTGCGAAGGAGTTGGTTCAATATTCTCAGTAATGGTAGATTTCATTGATTCAGTAAGCATCCGCTCACGAACCATTTTCATTTGTTCTTTTTTAATTTGAATGACCGATTTATTAAACCATTCTTCCAGTTTTTCTTTTCCTCCGGCACGGTTTATAAACTCGTTCATTCTGCGGTCAACCTCATTAATCACATTGTTTTCACTAATCTCAACACTATCCAGGATAGCCTGATCCAATAATAACTTTTGAATTAATTGTTGCTCAAATAGCATGCATTTTAAATTACCACGGGCCGACATACCTTGCATGACTGCTTGTTGATATTGGTATTCAATATCGGATTTAAGAATGACATTATCGCCAACAACGGCGATGACTTCGTCTATAACATTTTTCTGACTTCTTAGCTGGGGGCTAAATAATAATGTGCATGATATTGTGACAATGAATAATTTAGATAGTTTATGCATTCTTTCTTTTTTTCGGCAAATTTAATAGAATTTTATAATTTTTTGTTTTAATCCTTCTTTGTAAAGTTCTTCTTCCAGATTTTGAATAAACTCAATTCGCTTTTTATTGAGTAGTATCGCTTTTATCTTACCTTCTACATATTGCAACGGAGCAATTTCATCTGCCTTATGATAGGCTGTAACCGATAAAAAGTAACGAGATAGGCTATCTGAACTTTCGTAGTTTTTGTAATTGTTTAAAAAATATCGACGGTTAGGCAATGGTTCCGGAAATAGCTTAGCTATGTCATCCAGAGATACCCATTTATCCAGAAAATTTTCAAACTTTTGAGCATTCTGAAATCCGTATTCTTCGAGCTTGATATAGTCGTCAGGATCTTCTGACTTATACCAGGTTCTAAGATCTGGCAAATTAGGCGCATTAAAAGGTACTTTAATAAAAATGCCTTGAATGATGTCTTTATCTAACTTAAAGTTTTCATTCATGGTATTGTAATACGCTTCAATTTCTTTTCCAGAAATGAGGGGAGAATATTTTTGCAGTAATAGCTTTTGCTGATATTTATGAATGAGTAAAGATGCCCGGTAATCGGCCAGTATTTGCTCCATATCCTTCTCTTCAGGAGTTAGGTTGAGCTCCGCTTTCCTTAGTAAAAGGGAAGATTTAATCCATCGATTGATGAAGTTTTGAGTAAAAGCAATGCTATCGTTTTTACTTAAATTTTTGGGGATAGCTTTCTCCAGTTCATTTAAGGTCAATACACGATCTTCAACTTTGGCCAAAGGTTTAGCTGTTGTATCCTCAGTAGAACTTTTGCAACTCATCAAGCCGGTAAGAAGAACCACGAAAATAGATATCGGAAGTGTTTTAATCATGTATTATTTGTTATAAAAAAGCTTTCCATCCTGCATAACAGAATGGAAAGGCCCAATTTACTTATATTTTTTCGAAATAATGATTTATTTCTTTTTGATTTTGGCGCTGTATTTTAAAGCTTTTAAATTGATTTCAGGCTTATATTTTGTCTTCAATTCTGAAATCCACTCTTCTTCGATTTGTGTTTGAAAATCAGCAATAACCTGACCTCTGGTTTCATCCAGTTTTTTAGGCTGTTTTTCTGTTAGCTTACCAAATCCATAAAGATATTTAAAATCGTTGTCAACTTTACCAGTTGATTTTTTATCATTCCACAACTGCTGATCAAGCGCTTTGTATTCTCCTTTTTCAAAAGTTCCTTCTAAAACTTTAATATCGCTATAAATCTGTTTTAGTGAATCAGCACTTATTTCAGGATTTTGGGCAACAAGCGATTCAATTTCGCCAATGATTTTTTTATCATTACTAAATACAATTTTCCCTTCTAGTTTCTCAGGAGTAAAATAATCAGCCTGGTGTGCATTATAATAGTTGGCAATACCTGTGCTGTCCTGAATAGCTTTGTTCCAGATTTCCTTTTGGCTGATTTCAAAAATCAATAATCCATCGTGATATTCATTAACCAGATATTTATAATCAGCATATTTATCTTCAAGTTTTGTTTTTTCAAACTCCAAAATAGCATTGTCAATAATATCATCGGTAAGCTTACTGATTAGAGCAGCTCGTTTGTTTGGTATAAACTGACGATTTTCTTTTAACTTAGCCATTAATTCAGAAGATGATAACTGCCAGCCTTCCATTTTAGCAATGTAGGTACCTTTATCGTACTTAGTAAAAAAGGCTTCGTTAGAAGTACTTCTTCTTTTTGCATCTTCAGTAATTTTAGCAAGAAGTTCTTTGTTCATTTCGAATTGATATTCTTTTTTCAAACGATCTACAACCACTTTTTTACTCTGAAAAGCTCTTTCGTCTTTAGAAATACGGTTGGTAATTTCTTCTTTCATTTCATCAAAAGGTTTAACACCTCTTTTATCAAGTAATTTAATGATATGAAAACCATAAGGAGTACGAATCACTTTCGAAATACTTCCAATGCTATCCAATGCAAAAGCTGGTTCACTATATTCTGGAATCATTCTTCCTGTGCTAAACCAAGGTAACTCTCCGTTGTTTTTAGCACTGTTTCTGTCTTCAGAGTATTTTTGAGCCAAGGCAGCAAAATCTTCACCTTTTAATACTAACTGGTAAACCGAATCAATTTTAGCTTTCTTTTTTTCTACCACACTTTCAGGAGAGTTAGCTGGGAACATTTGCATTATGTGTGCCGTTTTTATTTCACCTCGGTTAGCTCTTTTATCATGCACTTTAAGTACGTGATATCCAAAAGATGTTCTGGTAATCGGTGAAATTTCGCCTACAGGAGTATTGAAAGCAGCTGTTTCAAATGGATATACCATCATGAATCCACTAAAATAACCTAGTTTACCTTTGTTTTTCTTAACCGATGGATCATCAGAATTAGCCTGAGCTAATTTGTTAAAATCTTCACCGTTTTTATACTTTTCAACAATAGAGCTAATTTTCTCATAAGCTTTT
The DNA here is from genome assembly GCA_963677245.1 of uncultured Saccharicrinis sp. Taxonomy (GTDB): domain Bacteria; phylum Bacteroidota; class Bacteroidia; order Bacteroidales; family Marinilabiliaceae; genus Saccharicrinis. The sequence goes on along the minus strand of OY781921.1, from coordinate 4,558,912 downwards.
AATGTATCTTCCGGACTTGGGGAAGGAGGAAGTTTAATTAAGATATGACTTGCATTGACTTCTGTTTTTAAACGATCGTAAGCTTCCTGAATAAGTTGCTCAGTAACCTTACTGTCCGAAAGATAAGGTTTAGCTAATTCATCTTTATAATAATTAAACTCTTTGGTAAATGAAGGAAGGGTATCAAAGCCTTGTGCACATGCTTCGTGTACCTTAAGTTTATAATTTACAAAAAGATCAATGTATTCTTTTTTAGTTTTAGGTTCCTCTGAAAAGTTGTTGTTTTTATTATAAATAAAATCAAACTCTTCAATGGAGTAATTTTGATCTTCTATAGTTACCAAAGTGTGAGAGTCCTGAGCAAATACGCTTATGGAAGCCCAAGCGGATAGTAATAAAAGCGTTACATTTTTACGTATCATAATGTTGTTCTTGAAATTGTAATTAGTAAAACAATTTAAGTATGAATTTATTGTGTAATATTCTATTTATTTGGGGGACTAAAGAAAATAAAAAAGCCCGAAAATCGAAAGATTTCGGGCTTTAGTATATGAATTAAAAATTATCCTTATCTGGTATAATTTGGAGCTTCACGTGTAATAGTCACGTCATGTGGGTGATTCTCCTCAACTCCGGCAGGTGTAATTCTTGTGAATTGGGCATTATGCAACTCGTTAATAGTACCGGCACCACAATATCCCATACCGGCTCTTAAACCTCCAATTAACTGGTAAATTACTTCTTTAAGGAAACCTTTATAAGGAACGCGAGCTGAAATTCCTTCCGGAACTAATTTACTTACATCATCTTCAACATCCTGGAAGTAACGATCCTTAGAACCTTGTTGCATTGCTTCTACAGATCCCATTCCGCGGTATGATTTAAACTTACGTCCGTTATAAATGATGGTTTCACCTGGAGATTCATCAACACCAGCAAATAATGATCCGGCCATAATACAGCTACCTCCTGCAGCAATGGCTTTTACAATATCACCTGAATAACGAATACCTCCGTCAGCAATTACAGGTACTCCATGCTTGTTAGCCTCTTGAGAAACTGAATAAATAGCTGAAAGTTGTGGCATACCAACACCAGCAATAATTCTTGTTGTACAGATAGATCCCGGGCCAATTCCTACTTTTAAAGCATCAGCTCCGGCTGCAATTAAATCTTTGGCAGCAGCCGCTGTTGCAATATTTCCTACAACAACTTGTAAATTTGGGTATTTACTCTTAGTTTGTTTTAGCGTTTCAATTACACCATGGCTATGACCGTGAGCTGTATCAATTACAATAGCATCAACACCTGCTTCAACTAAAGCATCAATTCTGTCAAATGTATTATAAGTTACTCCAACTCCTGCAGCAACTCTTAATCTTCCCATTTCATCTTTACAAGCAAGAGGCTTATCTTTTGCTTTTGTAATATCTTTATAGGTTAAAAGCCCAATTAACTTGTTGTCTTTATCAACAACAGGTAGTTTTTCTATTTTGTGCTTTTGCAGAATCTCGGCCGCTAAAGCTAAATCTGTAGTTTGATTGGTGGTAACTAAATTCTCAGACGTCATAACATGAGCTAATGTTTTAGTCATATCAGTTTGAAATCTAAGGTCACGGTTTGTTACAATACCTACTAAATACCCATAATCATCAACTACAGGTATACCCCCGATTTTATATTCTTTCATTATAGCCAAAGCATCACCTACATTTTTATCCTTTTTAATAGTAATCGGATCGTAGATCATACCGTTTTCAGCTCTTTTAACCACCTGAACCTTTTTGGCTTGTTCTTCAATGGTCATATTTTTATGGATTACACCAATTCCTCCTTCACGTGCAATGGCAATCGCCAATCGCTCTTCTGTTACGGTATCCATGGCGGCAGAAGCAATAGGTGTATTAATAGTAATGGTTCGTGTGAAGTTTGATTTTAAACTAACGTCACGAGGCAAAACTTGTGAATATGCCGGTACTAATAATACATCATCAAATGTTAGGCCGTCTGAAGTTACTTTATCTTCTAAAAATGACATGATATAGATGGTTTATATGAATTAGAAAATTTTGGCAAAATTACTAAAATATCTGGTTCTTCAAGAGGCTTTAAGATTTTTTTGCAATTGATAAAAACAGAATTATTAACGCCTTGTATTTTAGTGTATTAATTTATCATTAAAATGGCTATTCTATTCATTTCAGAAGGATTTTCTGAAATAACATTTATTTCCATACCTACATTTTTAACCGTGGTATACACATCTACGGCAAAACTTTCTGGGCTTGGGCGGGATAATCTTTTGTTTGTGCAGGATAATCTGTCTCCTCTGCAATTGGAGCAAAGTGAGCAACAGGTTTGGTTTAATAGAAAAGCTTTGGGGTATCCTCCTAAAAATATCTCACGTTCAGCAGAAAGCAGTTTGCTGGTCATTTCTTTTGACCAATCTGAAGGGTAATTGTTTTTATCTGCCTGTTTTTGCAATCGTATAATAATGGCTTTGTCGTATTCGCTGAAAAATTTTTCGCACTCAGCCACAGAAGGTGTATTTGGCGGACAAGTTCCTAAGCCGTAATCGCTGCAGCCAAAGGTGCATTTAACACGCACCCACTGAGCCACAACAATATCTTTGGCGTTGATCCACTTAAGTTCGGTAAAGTGGAAATTGTTTAATATTTGATCGATTTCTGCATGTGTCATTGTAAATGCACTATTCAATATCTTTTTCAAAAGTCAGTAACTTTTCTGCATCTTGTTGAAATCTAGCCAACAAATCCTTCGAAAAAGATTGAATTATTTTCGATTCACTTTCTTCGATATCGTTGGCAGCCTTGGCAATAATTTCCATTGCGTTGATAAACTCCTGATATTGGGGAGCAGGACCGAAACTGTGACAATAGTTAATGACTTTGTTGTAAGTTTCTTCAACTGAAGAATTATGTTGTTCCTCGTACTCGAAAGACCAAAGAATATCTTCTTGAGAAGGGTGATTCTGAAGCAATTTTTTCAATGCTTCTTTTTCTTCAGCTTGAATAACACCATCGGCTTTAGCTACTGCATAAAGTAGCTCACCCATCACCTCGTATAGTTTTTCTGTTTTTTGCATAGGGATAGTAGTATATTTATTTATGATTGGTGCAATCTAGTAAAAAATGATATAAATTACGTAAGGTCTCTGTAATAAAGGAGTAGTTATAAATAGAGTTTGGAAGCATATTTATTGTTCCCCATTAAATAAATGTGTATTTCAATATTATACATATATTCGAACTTCAAATTAAAAAACTCTTGGAGAAATATCTTAAAATACTAAAGCAATATTGGGGCTTTGATGGCTTTAGAGCTATGCAGGATCAGATTGTTCATTCCATAGGGGAAGGGAATGATACGCTGGGATTGATGCCTACCGGAGGTGGAAAGTCAATTACTTTTCAGGTGCCTGCCTTAGCTATGGATGGCGTGTGTTTGGTAATCACACCCTTAGTGGCTTTAATGAAAGATCAGGTTGCCAACCTTAGAAAGAAAAACATTAAAGCAGTTGCTGTTTATTCAGGGCTTACCCGCGAAGAAATCAATATTGCCTACGACAATTGTATTTTAGGTGATTATAAGTTTTTATATCTCTCGCCAGAGCGTTTATCTTCGCCTTTGTTTTTAGAAAAACTGGTGCAGTTTAATGTGAGCATGATTGTGGTAGATGAGGCGCACTGTATTAGTCAGTGGGGCTACGATTTCAGACCGTCTTATCTGAAAATTGCTGAACTGCGAAAAGAAATTCCGGAAGCGCCGGTTTTAGCTTTAACCGCAACGGCAACTCCTCAAACAGTTGATGACATTCAGGATCGTTTACTTTTTGCAAAGAAAAATGTAATTCAAAAGAGTTTTGAGAGAAATAATCTGGCTTATATCGTTCGCCAAACGGATAATAAATTAAATCAACTGGTTAAAATAATCAGTTCTATAAATGGCTGTACGGTGGTTTTTGTTCGAAACCGAAAAAAGACCAAAGAGTATGCGGCCTGGTTGAATGAGAATGGGATTAAGAGTCATTATTATCATGCCGGTTTAGCACATGAGTCAAAGGATATGCGGCAACGCGAATGGATGAATGATCAGGTTCAGGTAATGGTATGCACTAATGCTTTTGGAATGGGGATAGATAAACCTGATGTGCGTTTGGTTGTACATATGGACGCTCCGGATTCTATAGAAGCCTATTTTCAGGAGGCAGGTCGAGCGGGTCGAGATGGACAGAAAGCATATGCAGTAATGCTATGGGAGAATGCCGACAAGACCCGTTTGAAAAGAAATGTGACCGTTTCATTTCCTGAAAAGAAAGAGATATTTAGAGTTTATAATGCATTGGGTAATTTCTTTCAGTTGGCATCAGGACATGGAGAAGAAATGGTATACGACTTTGATATGGTTCAATTTTGCAGATCTTATAAATTTAATATGCTTACTGTTTTTAATAGTCTGAAAATTTTACAGCGAGCTGAGTATATTGAATATAGCGAAGAGTCAAATATTCCATCTCGCGTGCATTTTCTGGCTAACAACATGGAACTTTATAATTTTCAGGTTCGAAATGAGCAGTTTAATAATTTTATCAAGCTTTTGTTGCGATCGTACACCGGCTTTTTTACCGAATACGTGGTGGTAAATGAACAAGAATTAGCCAGAAGAGCAAATGTTCATGTTGATTTGATTTATCAGTATTTAAATAAGTTAGATCACCTAAAAATCATTCATTATCTACCCAAAAAGAAAACACCTCTGATACAATATATTCAAGCTCGGGAAGAGATAAAATATATGAAATTGCCGGATATGGTGTACAAGGATCGTAAAAAGCAATACGAAAAAAGAGTACAGGCAATTATTGATTATTGTGAGTATACCCATATCTGTCGTAGTCGTTTTTTATTACAATATTTTGGACAAAAAGAAACTGAGGAGTGCGGTCAATGCGATGTGTGTATTGATAAAAAGAAGAAAGGTATTCAGGGTATGGAAGCTGATAAATTGGAAATTAAGTTAAAAAAGATCTTATCAACACCACGAAAATTAGAAGAAATAGAAGAACAATTAAAGTTGCCCGAAAAACAATGGATTGATATTTTTAACTGGCTAGCTGACAATCAGGTTATTTATCCCGAAGATAATGGGAAGTGGGTTCTTCGCTAAAGTTTAGTATCCTTATTCTTGTGCACTAACTTCAGCTACTTTTAAAAATATATACCCAATTAAAACAGTTGCTGCAGTAACTGTATACATAAAATTTCCAAAATCTGTGGTTTTGCTTACGAAGTAGGTACTCTTTGATTGACTCGATGAACTGGAAGTGGTTTTATAAATATCCGATACCCAAAATTCATGTTCTAACATAAATCTGTCCAAATCTTTACTATTATCTGAAAGTGAAATGTAACTTTTAAAATATAAAGGTGAATTAGGTTTTAGAAAAGAATGAACCTTTGTAAAAATAGGATCAGCACCTTCTGCAGATATCTTTTTTCTGTGTGATGAATCAGCTTTTGCTATACTTAAGAAATTATGTGCCAGATTTAAGTGATCAATAGAAAGCAAGGATTGAGGTGGGATAATATTTGATTGGTTTAGAATGTAAATTTCAGAAATGGAATCTACCGAGGAAAAAGTATTAAATAATTGCCCGTTAGGTTCCATTGAAATGGTTTCTCCGTTTAAAACTATAGCAGAGTGTTTCCAGTTAATATATAAAGGCTTAGATAATTTATTGTAAATATCAATATTGATAGGACAATCCATTCCATTAAAAGAATATACAACTTGCAAGGTATCGTTCTCAAAGAAAAAATCATCGTACTGCGATTGAGGTAAAGAACTACTGAAAGTAGCGTATTGATATGCTTCACAGGAGCTCATGCAAATAGCGATAAGGCTGACTAAAAATAAAAAAGGTACGGTTGGTTTGTTCATTGTAAAAAATAGTTTGTTAATAGTCTGTGCTGGTGAAAAAACAATTTTTATGCCATAAAAAAGTTTGAATAATGACCGGCTTTTAAATCATTTTACTCAAAAAAAATTACTGCTGATAAAGATTTGCAACAGTTCTGAGAATAGTTTGAATTAGTTTGAGCGGTAATTGTGGGTGATAAATAATCTCTTATGAAATTACAGACCCATAAATTATTAGTCATTTTTCTCATATAAATTGTTAATTTTGCGCAATAAAGCATAGAAATTAATCTACTTGTTTATCTGAATAGAATTATGATGTAGAAAATAATACCTGTGTTTTTGAGGAAAAGCTACAAGTTTTATGGAAGAAGGATTGGATCATTTAGTTTATTCAAAAAACGTATTGGAATTTGTTACTGTTGGAAATGAGTTTTGTGTTCAGTTAGAGAATGCGGATGAAATGACAACCAGACAATTATTTACCGTATTAACGCGTATTTTACCACTTCTGTATATCAAGACCATCGTTTTACCCAAGCCGGAATTTGAATTAGAAGAAGAAATTGAAAAAACGGTTCGTGAAGAAGACTATGTGAGAATTCAGCATGGCTTGTTAAATAAATTGGGACAGTATGATGATTTTTTGGAAGTATATGTTCCGGGTAACGAAATGGAGCAGGCTGACGTAGCGCAAAGTATTTCCGAAAATTTAGCAGATATTTATCAGTATGTGAAAGACTTTTTGTTTGCCTATAGAATTGGTGTTACAGAAATTATGAATGATGCACTGGCTGAGTTGGTGAATGGATTTGAAATGTATTGGGGACAAAAAATGGTAAATGTGCTAAGAGCATGTCACCATGTTTTGTTCAACGAGAAAGAACTAGAAGAGGATTTGGATTTTGATTCAGAAATCTTGGATAATGACCAAAAAAGCAATAAAGATTGGTTTAACAGGTTTCAGGATCAATGGCAGGATGATGAAGAAATTTAAAAAAGGACGTTTTGATTAAAAACACAATTACAAACGAAGCATTAAATGAATTACCCTTACAGCACTATACCGGAGAAATCGTAGTGGTGGAAGATGAAGATGGAGTTTCACAAGTTATAAAAGAAATAAACGGAGAGACGGTTCTGGGTTTTGATACAGAAACAAGGCCCTCATTTAAAAAAGGAAAAACTAATTTTATTTCTTTATTACAATTAACAACCGAAAAATCAACTTATTTAATCCGTACCAATAAAACGGGTATTACTGAAGGTTTGCAACAATTGTTAAGCTCCGAAAAAGTAATGAAAGTGGGCGTAGGAATACGCGATGATATTAGAGGTCTGCAAAAATTGATTTCCTTTGATCCTGGCGGATTTGTTGAATTGCAGAGTATGGCAGTAGAAAAGGGTTTAAAGGATTTTTCGCTTAAAAAACTAGCTGGTATTTTGCTGAAAATAAGAGTTTCAAAACGTCAGCGCCTTTCTAACTGGGAGGCTGATACACTCTCTCAAGGTCAAATGGTTTACGCTGCAACAGATTCATGGGTAGCTCTGGAGATTTACAAAAAACTAAAGGTGCTCGATGTAAATAAAGTAGTTCAGGTACAAGAAGATGATGTACCTAAATCTTAAGTTGATTACCACATTTAAATATATATTTATTACCACATGTCTTATATAAAAATTGTTCTTAAGTCTGGCAAAGACCAGTCGTTACGTCGTTTTCACCCTTGGGTTTTTAGTGGAGCTATCAAAAAAATATATGGCCAGCCGGCAGAAGGTGAAATCGTTGAGGTATATGACAATAAAGACGAGTTTTTAGGTTTAGGTCATTATCAAATAGGATCTATAGCTATTCGTATAGTTTCGTTTAAACAAGTTGAGGTAACGGATCAATTCTGGGAAAACAAAATAACACAAGCTTATCAGCTAAGAAAAGATCAGGGCCTGGTAGGAAATGAAAGCACAAACGCCTATCGTTTGGTGCATGCCGAAGGAGACAATATGCCCGGGTTAATTATAGATATGTATGGTGATACTGCTGTTGTTCAGATGCATTCTGTAGGTATGTTTTTAATTAAAGATACTATTGATGAGATTCTGAAAAAGTTGTATGGAGAAGAATTAAAAGCCATTTATAATAAATCGGAAAGTACCATTCCGTTTAAAGCCAAAGTAGAACCGGAAAACGGATATACATATGGTGAGTCCACAACAAGGATTGCCATTGAAAATGGTCTGAAGTTCAGGGTAGATTGGGAGAAGGGACAAAAAACCGGTTTTTTTGTAGATCAGCGAGAAAACAGAGCATTGCTTGAGCATTACAGTAAAGGAAAATCTGTATTAAACATGTTCTGTTATACAGGAGGTTTTTCCTTTTATGCTATGCGAGGAGGTGCTGAACTGGTTCATTCTGTTGATAGTTCAGAAAGAGCTATTGAATTGACCAAAGAAAATGTAGAGCTCAACTTCCCTGGCGACGAACGTCATGATGCTTTTGCTGTGGATGCCTTTAAATATCTGGATGACATTAAAGATAAATACGATTTAATCATATTAGATCCACCAGCATTTGCCAAGCACAATAATGTACTGAACAACGCATTGCAAGGTTATAAAAAACTGAATGCAAAAGCATTCGAACAAATTAAATCAGGAGGTATTATTTTTACTTTTTCATGTTCGCAGGTTGTGAGCAAAGATGCATTTAGAAAAGCAGTATTCTCTGCTGCAGCTAAATCAGGACGAAATGTGAGAATATTAAATCAGTTGACGCAACCGGCAGACCATCCTGTAAATATTTATCATCCCGAAGGTGAATACCTTAAAGGGTTAGTATTATATGTAGAGTAAAAGAGAATGAATTCAGATCTTGTAAAAATCAATTTCCTTATCTAATTTAAAACCTATGAAGTTTTCTGAATTTGGATTTAGTCAGGAAGTACTGGATGGTTTAGATGCCATGCGCTTTGAAAAAGCAACGCCTGTGCAGGAAAAAACCATTCCAGTCATAAAAACAGGTGCTGATCTTATTGCTTGTGCGCAAACCGGTACCGGAAAAACGGCAGCTTATTTACTCCCTGTACTGGATAGGATCGTAACCGAAGGTCATAAGGGAACTACAGCTGTGATTTTAGTACCTACACGTGAGTTGGCCTTGCAGATTGATCAACAGGTGGAAGGTTTTAGTTATTTTCTGGATGTAACTTCATTGGCTGTTTTTGGTGGAAATGATAAAGATTTGTGGGACAGGCAAAAACAAGGCCTTACGACAGGTGCCGATATCATCGTGGCCACACCGGGACGAATGATTCAGCATTTGACCATGGGCTATGTGGATTTTAAAACGGTACAGCATTTAATTTTAGATGAAGCGGATCGTATGTTGGATATGGGTTTCTTTGATGATTTAATGCAAATCGTTAGTTATCTACCCAAAGAAAACAGGCAAAGTCTTTTGTTTTCTGCTACCATGCCTCCAAAAATCAGAGATTTAGCGAAAGAGATCTTAAATAAGCCCGAGGAAATTAATATTGCCATTTCAAAACCGGCAGAAGGTATTTTACAAGCCGCTTATGTGGTGCATGAGCATCAGAAAGTGGATTTGATTGTCGATCTTCTGAAGGGTAAAGACTTACCGAGTATTATCATTTTCTCATCACGAAAATCCAGAGTGAACGATATTGTTCGGGCTTTAGTTCGTAATAAGTTTAATGCCCGGGGAATTCATTCAGACCTCGATCAGAGTGAGCGAATTGAGGTGCTGCGTGAGTTTAAAAACCGAAATGTTCAGATATTAGTAGCCACCGATATTGTAGCCCGTGGTATCGATATCGAAAAAATTGATTTGGTTATAAACTTTGATGTTCCCAATGATGCGGAAGATTATGTGCACCGGATTGGTCGTACGGCAAGAGCTGCAACGCAGGGAGTGGGTATTACTTTTATTACCGATGATGATCAGCTTGATTTTTATAAGATTGAAAAACTGATTGAAACAAATATTTATAAAATTCCTTTGCCTCCGGATTATGAAGCAGGACCTGAATATAATCCTGAATCTAAATTGAAAAGAAATAAAGGCAAGAAAAAGGGATTCAAAAAAGGGAAAGGAAAACCTTATTTCAAAAAGAAAAGCTCAAATAATTAATATTTGCATATACACCTATGTCAACACAAATTGCTCAAATTATTGCTTCAGAGCTACAGTTACAGCTTACTCATATTAATAATACCATTGCTTTACTTGATGAAGGAGCCACGGTTCCTTTTATTAGCCGTTACCGCAAAGAACGAACCGGCAGTATGGATGAGGTAAATGTAGCCTTAGTAAAAGAACGTTACGAAAAGCTTCAGGAACTGGAAAAGCGAAAAGAAGCCATCTTAAAATCGATGGATGAGCAGGGTGTTTTAACGGATGAGTTAAGAGCAAAGATTGCCTCTACCTATAATACTACTGAGTTAGAGGATATTTATTTGCCTTATAAACCCAAAAGAAAAACACGGGCGGTTAAGGCAAAAGAAAAGGGATTGGAGCCCTTGGCAAAAATATTAATGAAGCAATACGAGCGAGATGTTGAAGCCAGAGCAAGCCAGTTTGTGAATAGTGAAGTGCCTGATGTGGATGAAGCTTTGCAGGGTGCGCGTGATATTATAGCTGAGTGGGTAAATGAACATACAGTTGCGCGTGATATCGTACGTACTGTTTTTGAGAGAAATGCCGTAGTCACATCTACCCTGGTAAAAGGAAAAGAAGAAGACGGTATTAAATACAAGGATTATTTCGATTTTAGTGAATTACTAAAAAAATGCCCGAGTCATCGTTTGTTGGCTATCCGAAGAGGTGAAAAGGAAGGTTTTTTAAAAGTTTCTATTGCGCCGGATGAAGAACAGGCTTTGGAAAGAATGGAAAGGTATTTTGTAAAAGGAAATACCGAAGCTTCTGAGCAGGTTGAAATGGCGGTAAAAGACGCGTATAAACGCTTGCTAAAATCGTCGATTGAAACTGAATTTGCCAATGCTTCAAAAGAAAAAGCCGATGCCGAAGCCATTCAGGTGTTTGCGAAAAACTTAAGGCAATTATTATTGTCATCGCCTTTAGGTCAAAAAAGAGTATTGGCTATCGATCCCGGTTTTAGAACCGGTTGTAAGGTGGTATGTCTGGATGCACAAGGTAACTTATTGCATAACGAAAATATTTATCCGCATCCTCCACAAAGGGATACAAAGCAGGCTGCTAAAAAAATTACTTCTTTGGTAGATGCTTACCGCGTGGAAGCTATCGCTATTGGTAATGGTACGGCTTCACGCGAAACAGAAGCATTTATCCGAAATTTAAAATACAACAAGGATATTCAGGTATTTGTGGTGAGTGAAGATGGCGCGTCTGTGTATTCAGCCAGTAAAGTAGCGCGTGAGGAGTTTCCTGAATATGATGTAACAGTTCGCGGGGCGGTTTCTATCGGAAGAAGATTAATCGATCCCTTGGCTGAGTTGGTTAAAATCGATCCAAAATCTATTGGTGTGGGACAATATCAGCACGATGTGGATCAGTCTAATTTAAAATCGTCCTTGGATCAGGTCGTGGAATCCTGTGTAAATAAAGTGGGTGTTGACCTGAATACGGCCAGCATGCATTTATTAACTTATGTTTCTGGTTTAGGACCACAATTGGCCAAAAATATTGTAGAGTTTCGGAAAGAAAACGGCGCCTTTTCATCTCGAAGTGAGCTGAAGAAAGTACCGCGTTTAGGAGCTAAAGCTTTTGAGCAGGCGGCTGGTTTCTTGAGAATTACAGATGCTAAAAATCCACTGGATAATTCCGCAGTGCATCCTGAATCCTATGCGATTGTGGAAAAAATGGCAAAGGACAAAAAGTGTCAGCTGGAGGATTTAATAAAGGATAATGCACTTCGTTCTTCTATTCGCCCGGAGGATTATGTGACCGATAAAGTGGGGTTGCCTACGCTAAAGGATATCATGGAAGAGTTGGAAAAGCCAGGAAGAGATCCACGTCAGCTAATAAAAGTCTTTGAATTTGATAAAAGCGTGCGCTCTATTGAAGATTTAGTGGAAGGTATGATATTGCCCGGCATTGTAACCAATATAACCAACTTTGGAGCTTTTGTTGATGTAGGTGTAAAACAAGATGGTTTGGTGCATATTTCTCAATTGGCAGATCGGTTTATCAGCGACCCTAATGATATTGTGTCTTTGCATCAGCATGTAAAAGTTAAAGTTACCGAGGTAGATAGAGCTAGAAAACGAATTCAGCTCTCTATGAAGGATGCAGTGGGACAATAGCTCAATGTGTAATTACTCAAAAGCCTTAATTTTACTATCCCCGAGGGTAGTCTGACCATCCCCTCGGGTTCATAGGTATCTCCCTCGGCATGCACACCCCTTCCCTCAGTTAAATAACTCATTCCCTCGGCATAGATGAGTGGAAAAATACCCCAATAACTCATTCCCTCACCTACTCTGACCCTTCCCTTAGTCAAATAAGTTCTTCCCTGACTTAAATATTGCCTTCCCTTCCCTGTTTTTCCTAAATAAATCATACCTCCCTATAATATTTCAGCATAATTAGTCGTATTATTAACAAATTATAAATACAAAAACACTATGAAAAACACCTTACAGCTCATCGCGCTATTTTCTATGAGCATTTTCCTTACTTTCTGTAAGCCTGCACCCAAGGAATCTACTATTCAAAATCCTATTATTAAAGGATATTATGCCGATCCTTCAATTGTAAAATACGAAGACAATTATTATGTATATGCCACCATCGATCCTTGGGGAGGTGACTCACTAGCTATAATGGTTTCCAGCGATTTTAAAAACTGGGAGGCAAAACGATTAAACTGGCCAACAAAAGAAGCTTGTACCAGCCCCACTTCTACCAATTCCAGAGTTTGGGCTCCATCTGTAGTAAAAGCACCCAATGGTAATTATTACATGTATGTTTCTGTTGGAAGCGAAGTTTGGGTTGGCGTGAGCGAAAATCCGGCCGGTCCATGGAAAAATGCCAAAGAAGACAACACTCCCCTTATTCCGGGTGATGCACTACCGGGTTATCACATGATTGATGCCGAATGTTTTATTGATACCGATGGACAAGCATATTTATACTGGGGCTCAGGATGGAACTGGGAGAATGGTCACTGCTTTGTGGTAAAATTAAAGGGTGATATGGTTGGCTTCGATAGTGAAATAAAAGACATTACTCCTCCTCATTACTTTGAAGCTCCTTTTATGGTTAAGAAAGACAATAAGTATTATTTAACCTATTCCGACGGAAAAGTAACCACACACACTTATAAGGTACGCTATGTAGTGGGCAATACACCATACGGCCCCTGGACAGTAGGTCAAAACGATCCAATCCTATCTACATCAGCCGATTCATTAACTTATGGCCCAGGACATCATTGTGTATTTAAGGAGAAAGATCAACATTATATCTTATACCACAGGCATTGCAAAACAGTTCCTGAAGGAACCACCGATTTGCTTAGAGAATTATGTATTGATAGCTTAAACTTTAATGCAGATGGCTTTATCGACAAAATAAAACCCCAGGGCGTTGCTGCATTTTAAAGAATTTTGAATCATAAAAAGGAGTTTAGAAAAGACAAGCTAAGCTCCTTTCTTCAACACCCACTCTGCAAGGAAATTGCTTTTAACTTTATTATGCTATTTTATTGCTTTCACACACCCTTTAATTCCCTAAAGGGAGCAGCACGAAAGGGCTCCTTTAGGAGATTTAGAGGTGAGCGAGGGCTATTGTTTCTTAAAAGCGAATTCCCTAACCAACTCTCCCTCTATTAGGAAATCAACTAACAAAGCGTTACATTTAAATTACACTAAATCATTTCCGAATCAGTATTAATTCTCTTTTAATAAGCTTTAATACTTACTTCATTCAAACACTAAAACTTATGAAAAATACCATTAGCTCCGCATTTATTAAATCATCCAATTTGTTGTTTATTACCTCAGGATTGATTTTGATTTCATTCCTAATTCAACAGGCTTCTATCCCCTTTAATCCGCAATTTTTAACTATCGCCATTATTAATATGTTACTCATTGCAGGTGTTAGCCTTGTTGTTCGTCGTGGCATGCAATGGACAAAATACCTACCTATCATACTTTTTACTTTATATGCAACAGAGGCCATCGCCACATTTTCTCATCTTGGCCAAGAGCAAATCATACAATTTTTATTTGCCGCGCAAACTATAATGGTTGCCTGGGCTACGATTATTCTTTTTAAAAAGCATAAAGAGATAGCTTAACTTTTATTGATAAGCATATGAAAACATAATCCAAAGGCGAAGTCATTTTATATGGGCTTCGCCTTTTTTATAGCTCAGCTCCAAAGCAAAATAACTTCATCTCTTTATCACAACATAATATTTTACAATAATATTACGTTTAATAAACTAAGCATCTTTATTAACATATAATCATTTAAATCCCAAATTATGAAACAAACCTTTTTATTATGCTTATGCATATTATTTACCTATGCGCATTCGCACGGTCAAACTAAAGCTGCAGATAAGCAAAAAACAATTAACCAACCTAATCATGGACTAAACACATCGAAAAATCTCAAACTGGAAAAAATTGAACTTACCGATAGTTCTACCATTCTTAGCTTTTATTATAAAGATGAGAGAAAGGGCAATATTATTATTCCTGACAAGTCATATATACAGCCTATTCCCGGAGGAGAAAAAATATTTGTAAAAAGCACAAAAGGAATTCCGCTTTCAAAATGGTATAGTTTCAAAGAATCAGATAATATAAGATACCAATTGATCTTCCCTGCATTAGATCCCAGTGTTTCTGTAATAGATTTTGGCGAAGGCAATGACGGTGGTTCGTGGTTTATCTATGATATCGCCATTCGAAATACTTCAGAGTCTGTATTACCAAAGGAATTAAGCGGCAATTGGTTTTACCTTGAAAATGGGGCTTGGAAAATTGGATTGTATGATACCATGGCTATTTATAAAAACAAAGTATGGACATACGATCAGGTTCAATTCAAAAGAAAAACAGGAACTATCCAACTTAAAAACAATTCGAGTTCTGTTGAGCTGACTTTAAAATGGAATAAACAAGGGCAATGCGAAATATCTGAATCTGGTATAAGCCCTGTTTTCTGTACGCAATCCACAGATATCTGCAAAAGAGATCCGGGAAATGACAAGACATACGAAACACCTGATTTTGAATTAGACACAGCTGTTTTCTGTGGCCTTATAAAAGGTTACACACCAAGAGTAGGTATAAAAACCATGACAGTACATATTCCAAACATATTTACCGGAAATGAAGATCAATATATAATTGAAATTGCTGATAATGGCTACTTCTCCGCACAAATCCCCGTTTATTCCCCTACAGAGTCTTACATACGATCCGATATCTATCGTGGCTCCATTTATCTGGAACCCGGAAAGAAAGTCTTTCAATTAATAAACACTAATAGCCATCAAGAATCTTTATTTATGGGAGAATCAGCTAAAATCAATACCGATTTGGCCCATCTTACTAAATTCAACCAATTCAATTACAAAGAAAAAGATGAAAAGCTGCTAGCATTATCAGCCAACGGTTTTAAAGAATATTGCTTTAGTATCAGAGACAATGCTATTGCCAAAGTTGATTCAATCCTAAAAACTGGCAAAATAGGAAAAAAAGCATGGCAGGTACAAAAGTATGAATTAAAGTATTTTTATACCAATTTATTATTGTCATACAGCTGGGATTACTATCTGTCATACTACCACAAACACAACCTAAAACTTTTTGAAGATCCTGCCCCTTATCAACTCGATGAATTAACTGCTGAATTCTACGACTTCCTGAACGAAGAAAACGTGAACAATCCCCTGGCAGCAATATGTAAATCATACCATACTTTTTTGGGTAAATTTGGATCACTCGACATACTAGAAGCCGAAAATAAAGGCTATGCTTTACTTGATATTAGTTCTGTATTGAAACAAGCCGGACACACATTAAGTGATTATGAAAAAGATATAATTGAAAAAATTAATACCCAAAATAACTTATATGAGAAAGAGGATGTAATAGCATTTAACCGCAATAATGAAAAGTTAATGTATGATTTTCGTAATAAATACAAGGAAGAAATCACAGCTTTAAAAAAGATTACCAATAATCCGGTAAGCACATCAGAAATATTTGAATACCTAAAGCAACAACAAACTAATTTTACTCAAGAGGATAATCAATTACTAACGTTAGTTAAATCAGAAAACTATACAAGTAACCTTGAAAAGTATCACACAATCATATTTAATGATTTAGATTCTATATATGCCTTTTATTCTCGCTACAAATCAGATTTATCAGAAGCACTAGACCTTTTACGATGGGAAACATACAAGAAAAACCTAACGACAAAACTTAATATTCAACTTGGTTTTGCCTCTGATATTTGTTATGCAAGAACATTAAAGTATAAACTCGATGATCAAGTTATTCCTTTGTCTGATGAAGATATGGATGAAGTTGATAAAGAAATACAAACGCCAAGTATCTATAAAAAAATTGAGCAACTTAATGAACAAACTAAGTTAAGAATTGAAGCTAATAAAAAGGAAATGGGCTATGTAGTTAATGATACACCTCAAACTGTTGCAGATAAACTTTTCGACTCAATGATGGAAAAATACCGAGGTAAGGTAGTTTATGTTGATTTTTGGGCTACTTGGTGCGGCCCATGCAGAGGAGGTATTAAAAATATTAAACCTCTAAAAGATGAGATGGAAGAAGAAAATGTTGCTTTTGTATATATTACCGACACTTCTTCACCTGAAGAAACCTGGTCCAGTTTAATTCCGGATATTAAAGGCGAACACTATCGTGTTAGTTCCGATGAATGGAATTATTTAAGCAGCAAGTTCAATATCAGTGGCATTCCTCATTATGTACTAGTTGGCAAAAACGGAGAAATTATTCATCCCGATATGCATCACATGAGTAATGGTGAGTTAAAAAAAGAATTGAAAAAATATCTTTAGAAAAAATATGTAATTACTAAAGGTTTTTAAAACATATCCCAAAGGCGAAGTCATTTTTTTATGGGCTTCGCCTTTATTTTTTCTGACAATTTGTAACCCTATCCATAATGCCCGTTAATATTATGCTATAGACTACCATTTTTTATTAATTTTGCAGGCTTAAAGAATAATGTAGAGAGCTATATGAGCGATAATAAAGAACTAAGCCTGGAGTCTTTAGGCGAATTTGGGTTGATTGAGCACCTTACAAAACAGTTTGAAATAAAAAGTGAAAGTACCGTAAAGGGTGTGGGCGATGATGCAGCTGTTTTAGATTACAAGGATAAACAAACCATTGTTACTACAGATTTATTATTACAGGGTATTCATTTCGATTTGGTTTACACACCATTAAAACACCTGGGTTACAAAGCTGTAATGGTAAACCTGAGCGATATTTATGCCATGAATGCCACTCCTAAACAGATTACTGTATCCATAGGTGTTAGTTCTAAATTTAAATTACCTCATCTCGAAGAACTTTATGCCGGTATTCAATTGGCCTGCGAACGTCACAATGTAGATTTAATTGGCGGTGACACCTCATCTTCATTAACCGGTTTAACCCTTAGTATTACTGCTCTTGGCGAAGCCGAAAAAGAAAAAGTAGTTTACCGAAGTGGTGCAAAACCTAACGATTTAATTTGTGTAAGTGGCGATTTAGGTGCCGCTTATATGGGCTTACAAGTGTTGGAGCGCGAAAAAAGAGTACACGAAGGCAACGTTGCTGTTCAACCTGATTTATCTGGTTATGATTATATTTTAGAGCGTCAGTTAAAACCAGAAGCCCGAAAAGATGTGATTGACTTTTTAAAAGAAATTGGCGTTAAACCAACTGCCATGATTGATATTTCAGATGGCCTTTCTTCTGAGATTCTGCATATCTGCAAGCAATCCGGAACCGGTTGTCGCATTTACGAAAACAAAATTCCAATTGATCATTCCACTTCTTTAATGGCCGAAGAAATCAATATGAATCCAACTATTGCAGCCTTAAACGGCGGTGAGGATTATGAATTGTTATTCACCATTTCCATGGAAGATTACGAAAAATTCAGTAAAGAAACGGATCTAAAAATTCATACCATTGGCCATATAACCGAAGAAAGCAAAGGTAAATTTCTGGTTACCGACAGCGATCAGGAAGTAGAAATTCAGGCACAAGGCTGGAATGCGATTCACTAGACAGTTATCAGAGATCAGTTAACAAGGAACAGTTAACAGGGAAAGGTGATCAGATAACAGTAGACAACAAACAAGGGACAATATTAAGCTCACAGCGAGGAATATTTAAGAACAAAAGTATTAAACAATAAGAATACTAATATAAAAAATAAAATATAGTTTATAATTCACAAAACCACCAATCTTAATACCTAATGAGTAAAAGTATAGCATATGAAAAAGCCCTCGCTTTTTCAGTTGAAGTCATTAAGTTTTGTCAACACTTAAAAGAAAACAACCGTGAGTATGACATAGCCAGGCAATTACAAAAAAGCGGTACTTCTATTGGTGCCAATCTCGCTGAAGCCAACGGAGCAATTTCTAGTGCTGATTTCTCAAGTAAAGTGAGCATCGCTTATAAAGAGACTTTAGAAACAAAATATTGGTTGGATTTATTATTAAAGGTAGAACTTATATCGCAAGATAAACACATTGCTTTATATCAATTGGCAGATGAATTAGCCAAAATTCTATTTTCTATATTAAAATCAACCCGAATAAATAAAACATGATAATATAAAGGAGCTATAATTAACCAATTACTGTTTACTGATAATTGTTCACTGTTAATTGATAACTGCTCACTGATAACTGATAATTGAAAATGCTTGAATATATCAAAGGTCATATAATAGAAGCCAGCCCGGCTCATTGTATTGTTGAAAACAACGGCATGGGCTATTTTATTAATATCTCGGTAAATACCTACACGAAGCTTCAGAACCAAAAGGAGATTCAACTGTATTTATATGAGCATATCCGAGAAGATGCGCACCAGTTGTATGGATTTTACGAGACAACAGAACGAAATATTTTCACGCACCTTATTTCTGTAAGTGGTATTGGTTCAAATACGGCTCGTATGATGTTGTCTTCCATGTCACCGGGAGAAATTCATGATGCCATTGTAACCGGCAATGTAAACGTATTAAAAGGGATAAAAGGAATTGGCGCTAAAACGGCTCAGCGTATTATTGTAGACCTGACAGACAAGCTTGGAAAAGAACCTGTAGATCAAAAAATATTTGCAGAACCAAACAATACAATAAAGGATGAGGCGTTATCTGCTTTAGTGATGTTAGGTTTTGTAAAAGGCAGTGCACAAAAAGTAATTGATAAAATTTTAGTAGCAGAGCCCGGTGCAAAAGTGGAAGAAGTGATTAAAAAAGCACTTAAAATGCTTTAATAACTAAACATCAGCTGTTAATAAATAGTAAGCTATAACCATGTACAAAAACTTGAGCAAAGTTTTTCCATATATATTTACAAGTATTTTTATACTTACAGCATTTGTCAGCTCCGCTTATACAGGGGCTAAACCAAACATGCAAAATGGTGATTTAGGAGCCAATCCTCAGCAACCTGACACCTTGCAACAAGGCAATGGTCAGCGTTTTCCTGACCTGGTTCCAGATAACAACAATCCTTTTATTAATCCGGAGCAACAAAAAGCAATGGAACTTCCGGAATCTGAAACCCTTGAATATACTGTTGAATACGATCAAAAAACCGGATTGGTACATTTATACCGTAAAATTGGCAATATCAATATAAAGCTTCCATATTCCATGACCTTAAATGAATACATGGATGAAGAAACCCGAAAATCTATGCTATCCTATTGGGAAGCTCGTTCGCGTAATAAAGGTGAAGATGGAAAGTTTAGCATTTTAAACCCATCCTTTAATTTGGCCGGAGGTTTGGATAATATTTTTGGTAGCAACCTGATTAATATCAAGCCACAAGGTATGGCCGAATTAAAAATCGGCGTGAGTCATACAAAAATTGACAACCCTACTTTGCAGGAAAACCTGAGAAAAACTACCACATTCGATTTTCAGGAAAAAATTCAAATGAATATCCAGGGTACCATTGGCGACAAAATGAAACTGGGTATAAACTATAATACTGAGGCTACATTTGAGTTTGAAAATGAAATGAAACTGGAATATGAGGGAAAAGAAGACGATATCATTCAATCTATTGAAGCCGGTAATGTATCTCTGCCTCTACCAGGTACTTTAATTACGGGTAGCCAAAGTCTGTTTGGTGTAAAAACCGAAATGCAGTTTGGAAAACTTAGCGTGACCTCCATTTTTTCGCAGCAAAAAGGAGAAACCTCGGTTATGGATATTCAAGGTGGTGCACAAACGCAGGAGTTCGAAATCCCTATTAATGAATACGATAAAAACAGACACTTCTTCTTATCCAACTTTTTTAGGGATATTTATGAGTCGTCACAAAAAAATTATCCAACCACCTCTCCTATCAATATTACCAGAATTGAAGTTTGGGTAACTAACCGTGCCGGAAAATATGACGAAGCCAGAAACATACTGGCCTTAATGGATATTGGGGAAACAGGACAAAATATATATAATGACAGATGGGTGGCTCCTGCTTACACTGCTCCGGATAACGAAGCTAATAATGTATACACAACTTTAACAGACTCTTATGCTGCCGTTCGAGATGTAAACCAAATTAGCTCAACCTTTAATGGGACGAATCTTGTAAATGGTAAAGATTTCGAAAAAATAGAAAGTGCACGCTTATTATCTGCATCTGAATATACCTTAAACAGTCGCTTAGGATTTATCTCTTTAAACATGTCGCTTAATGCAGATGAAGTATTAGCTGTGGCTTTTGAATATGATTATGGTGGAGAAACTAAAAAAGTAGGGGAATTCTCGGGTGATGGTTTAGAATCAAGTGCTACATTATTCTTGAAACTTATAAAAAGTACCAACCTAACTCCTTCGGTTAAACCTACCTGGGATTTGATGATGAAAAACATTTATGCCATTGGTGCATACCAGGTAAACCGCGAGGATTTTGTTTTTGATGTTACTTATGTAGATGATTCAACAGGTGCTTTAATCAATTATTTTCCGGATGAGCATGAATTAAAGGGGAAACTCTTTTTAAACATTATGGATCTGGATAAACTGAATGATGTTTACGATCCTCAGTCCGACGGAACTTTTGATTATATCGAAAACTATACTATTTATTCACAAAATGGTCGCGTCATTTTCCCTGTACTGGAACCATTTGGTTCTCATCTTTTAGAAAAGTTAGGTGGCGATGCAAATAGTAGTCTTTGGAAAAAGTATGGCTATCAGGCATTATATGATTCAACCCAAACCCTGGCAACTCAAGACGCAGAGAAAAATAAATTCCGTTTAACCGGTTCTTATAAATCTAGCAGCAGCAGTGAAATTTCATTAAATGCACAAAATATCCCGCAAGGTTCGGTTATTGTAACAGCCGGAGGGATTAAGCTGGTTGAAAATGTGGATTACACGGTAGATTATTCTTTTGGTACCGTTAAAATTATAAATCAGGGATTAGTAAATAGTGGTCAACCCATACAGGTTTCCTTAGAAAGCCAGAGTTTGTTTAATCTGCAAACCAAAACGCTGATGGGAACCCATATGAATTATCAAATCAATAAGGATTTTAACATTGGGGCAACATTAATGCACTTGCGTGAACGTCCGCTTACACAAAAAGTGAGTTTTGGAGATGAACCGATTGCTAATACCATTTATGGTTTTAACACATCCTATTTCTCTGAATCGCAATGGCTAACCAACGTATTAAATAACATTCCGCTGTTACAGGTGAAGGAACCTTCCAGTATTACTTTTGAAGGTGAGTTTGCGCAATTAGTTCCCGGCCACCCTAATGTTATTAAAGATGAAGGAGAAGCTTTTATCGATGACTTTGAGGGCACCAAAATATCTATTGATATGCGCAACTGGACAGCATGGAATCTGGCCAGTGCACCTCAGGATGAACTGTTATTGGGAGAAAATGCCACCAACATTAATGATCTTTCAACAGGATATAACAGGGCTAAAGTAGCCTGGTATATGATCGATCCTTTGTTTTCGAGAAATAACCAGTTTACACCGCAGCACATTAAAGATAATCTCGACTTACAGTCCAACCACTATTCGCGTGAGGTTTATATAAAAGAGTTATTCCCGGAACAGGATGTGGCAACCGGAACACCTACTAATATTTCGGTACTGAACTTTGCCTATTATCCAAAAGAAAGAGGACCATATAACTTCTCAGACAACCTGGATTATGATGGTTATTTAAATTCTCCGGAAGATAACTGGGGAGGTATTCAACGTCGTGTGGAAACCAGTGATTTTGAAGCTGCTAACATAGAATACATCGAGTTCTGGTTGATGGATCCTTTTATTTACAATCAGGATCCGGAAAAAGCGGGAGAGTTATACATCAATCTGGGTAATATTTCTGAAGATGTATTACGTGATTCAAGGAAGTTCTTTGAACAGGGAATGCCAGGACCTGACGAAGCCTTTGAAGTAGACACAACCACCTGGGGATTAGTTCCTACTAAACAAAGTTTGGTTAGTGCCTTTAGTAACGAAGCAGATGCCCGTATCCGACAAGATATTGGTTTAGATGGATTAACCAGTGATCAGGAAAAAACTTTCTATGAAGATTTCATGAATTCTATCGAGAACCTGAGAGGCAACGGTGGATTAAGTGATGCCGCCTATAGTAATATCATTAACGACCCTTCTGCTGATGACTATCATTACTTTAGAGGTAGTGATTATGACTCTCAAAAACTAACGATTCTCGATCGATATAAAAACTTTAACGGACCGGAAGGGAACTCAGTTCCTTCTGAGTATTCTCCGGAATCCTATGCAACTGCTTCCATATCTAATCCCAATATGGAGGATATTAACCGGGATAATACTTTAAGTGAAAGTGAAAGCTATTACCAATATAAAGTAACTCTCGATCCTAATCAAATGGAGGTAGGGCGAAATTATATTGCCGATATCAGATCTGCAGAAGTAAACTTAAAAAATGAGAAAACAGAAACGATTAACTGGTATCAGTTCAGAATACCTGTAAACGTACCTGATTCTGTTGTGGGTAGTATTAGCGATATGCGCTCTATCCGTTTCTTGCGTATGTTTATGCATGGCTTCCAGGATACTACTATTTTACGATTTGCAACACTCGATTTAGTTCGAAGTGACTGGAGAAAATACACTAGTGACCTAGCAGAAACAGATGAAACTGTTTTTCCTAATACCGAAACTTCATTTGAGGTAGGAGCCGTAAATATTGAGGAAAACTCAACCCGATCACCTATTAACTACGTGTTACCTCCGGGGGTTGACAGGGTTATTGATCCGGCCAACCCACAACTTCAAGAATTAAACGAGCAATCTCTTTCTTTAAAACTAACAGATTTAGCCAGAAACGATCGTAAAGCTGTGTTCAAAACAATGAGTATGGATATGCGTCAGTATGGGAGATTAAAAATGGAAGTTCATGCAGAGGAAGTCGTTAATGGTGAAATAGGAGACAATAACGTAAGAGCATTTATTCGATTAGGATCCGATACCAAGAATAACTATTACGAATACGAAATTCCTTTGGAGATGACTGCACATGGTGCTACAATCGATGACGATATTTGGCCTGAAAGTAACCGATTTGATTTTGCCTTTGAGGAGCTACAATCTGTAAAATTAAAAAGAAACCAAAGTACACATCCTGTAAACGAGGTTTATCCCGTTAAAGTAGGTGAAAATTATATTAAGATTAAAGGTAATCCTAACCTGGGTAATATTCGTACTATTATGATTGGAGTGCGAAGTATTGCTGACGAAGATGTATCTTTTGAAGTGTGGTTTAATGAACTTCGATTAACCGATTTTGATGAAGACGGTGGTTGGGCTGCCACAGCACGTATGAACATCAAGCTTTCGGATTTGGGTAACCTTTCACTTGCAGGAAACACACATACCGTTGGTTTTGGTAGTATCGACCAAAGTGTAACTGAAAGAAGTCAGGAAGATTTCTACCAGTATGATATTGCCACTAATCTGGAATTAGGAAAGTTTACAGGTGCTAAATCGCGCTTATCTATTCCTTTCTATTATGGATATTCTAAAGAAGTTGCCAGCCCTGAATATTATCCATTAGATCCGGATATTCCTTTAGATGTAGCTTTAGATAATGCAGAAAGTGAAGCTGAAAAAGACAGTATTAAGCGCATGTCACAGGATGTGGTTACGAGAAAAAGCATCAACTTTACCAATGTAAAACTAAAACCTAAGAATAATAAATCGCGCATTTACGATATTTCCAACGTATCAGCTACTTATTCTTATAATATCACTAAAGCAAGAGATATTAATACGGAGGAAAAAATTGACAAAAATTATAGAGGAGTATTAGCCTATAATTTTAACAATCGTCCTAAAGCCATTGAACCATTTAAAAAGAACAATGCGCTAAAAAGAGAAGCTTTTAAGGTGATTAAAGACTTTAACTTTTACCTGATGCCAACCCAAATTTCTTATCGTAATGAAATGATAAGAAGATACAGTCAGGAACAATTACGAAATTTAAATAATCCAACATTTAAAATTCCATTAACAGTTAGCAAAAACTTTAATTGGAATCGATATTTTGATTTACGCTACAACCTGACTAAAAACCTGAAGTTTGATTTTAAATCAACCACCAATGCAAGAATAGATGAACCGCTAAGTGTGCTTGAGGTGAATAAAGATTTAGAAGATGATTATAAAATCTGGAAAGATTCTGTGATGTCCAACATCCTGAATGGTGGTAGAGTAACCAATTATCAGCATAATTACAATGTTAGTTACAAGTTACCTATTAATAAGTTGCCATATTTAAGCTGGACCAGTGCCAATATTAAATACACCGGTATGTACCGCTGGCAAACAGCACCACAAACTACCAGCTCTGATATAGTTTGGGGTAATACAATAAGTAACTCCAATAATATTCAGGGAACAACACAATTCAACTTAACCACGTTATACAACCGTTCCAAATACTTAAAAGGTTTATCGCGCAAATATGGCACATCCAGAGGTAATCAGAAG
This sequence comes from uncultured Saccharicrinis sp., assembly GCA_963677245.1. Lineage (GTDB taxonomy): Bacteria > Bacteroidota > Bacteroidia > Bacteroidales > Marinilabiliaceae > Saccharicrinis. Next base: position 4,533,714 of record OY781921.1, on the reverse strand, counting down.
AAGAACAACAAGGTTACGGTAAGATATAATAAAGAAGGAATTACACTGAAAAAAGGTGAACCTTATATTATTAAGCACAAGTTGAAAGCCGATAATGTGCGGATTCGAATTTATGATCAGAACGGTAGAACAGCCAGAGGTAAAACCACGACTATTGATCAAAACAATTCCGAATTTATACCAGATAGCGATTACGATAACGCACGCATTATGGCTACCGGTACACGCGAAGACAAAACAACCATACTGGGAACCATTGTTGATTACACCGCCATGGTAGCTACCGGAGTTAAAAATATTTCATTGAATTATACCGAAACCAATGGAACTATTTTGCCTGGATATTTACCAAGTACAAAATTATTAGGTAGCAGTTCCTTTAATGGGTACAATGCGCCGGGATTTGGTTTTGTGGCCGGTTGGCAAGACAGAAACTTTGCTCAAAAAGCTGGAGAAAGAGGTTGGATAACGACAGATAGTATCAATCAGGCTTATGTGATGACTCATCAGGAGGATTTTACTATTAAAACTACTTTTGAACCGCTAAAAGGATTACGAATTGACTTAACTGCAAACCGCAGATATTCCAATAATTTAAATGAATATTACTTTAAAAATAATGGCAGTTTTACGGCCATGAATACGCGCGAAAGTGGTAATTTTTCAATGACCTATAATATTATTGGTACCGCATTCCAAAAAGTAAGTAAAACAGGAACTTACGAATCGGAAGCCTATAATCAGTTTTTAGAAAACAGACAGTTAATTGCTAACCGACTTATTGAAAAACGTATAGGTCTAACTAATCCAACGAATAACGAAGGTTACAATCCGGAAAGTGAAAATTTTGAATCTGGATATGGTTTAAACTCACAAGAAGTATTGATTCCTGCATTTTTGGCTGCTTATAGTGGTAAAGATGCCAATAATATATTCCTGAACATATTCCCTAATCTGGCTAAAGTTCAGCCTAACTGGCGCTTTACCTACAATGGCTTATCTAAAATTAAACTATTCCAAAAATATGTTCGTTCGTTTGATATTACGCATAGTTACCGTTCTACATATAATGTTGGATCGTATGTAACCAATAGCGACTTTGACGATAACAATGCTACAGGTATCAATTGGATTAGGGATTTACAAGGCAACTTTTATTCGCAATATCAGGTTAACTCCGTTACCTTAAACGAAACCTTTAGTCCGTTAATTGGCTTTAATATTACATGGAAAAACAACCTGACAACACGTATTGAAAACAAGAAAACCAGAACATTAAACCTTAGTTTAGCCAACAGCCAGCTAATCGAAAACCATAACCATGAATTAGTTCTTGGATTTGGATATCGATTTGATAAAATGGATATGATATTGGGTGGCAAAGGTGGAGGTCAAAAGAAGATATCGAGCGATTTAAATTTAAGACTTGATTTCTCTATCAGAGATAACATTGCGTTGATCCGTAGAATTGAAGATAACGTTAGTCAGCTGACATCCGGTCAAAAAATTAATACCGTTAAATTTACGGCCGACTATGTATTAAGCGATCGTTTTAATATGCAATTGTATTACGACAGAGTGGTTAATTCACCTTACATCTCGCTTTCCTACCCTACAACCAACAGCAACTTTGGGGTAAGTTTCCGATTCTCATTAGCTCAATAAAAAATAAAACCCGGAATATCATCTTATCATACATGACATTCCGGGTTTCTTATTTCCCTTTAAAATTATACTAAACTATAGTTTTTGCTCTAATTAAAACTCGTTGCTTCATCAATTTTCAAATTATAATTATGTGATTTTGGAACCTGAAAATTAGAACAATTTGAAACTTTTCCTTGGATAGAATTAAGAACAATATTGTGATTTACCCAAAACTTTGAGTTATCAACATCCAACTTTAATGATTGTATAGAATATTGCCATCCTGAAAATTCAGAATTATTATGCAGCGTTAATTCCAGGTTCTTAATATGCGTATTACCATGAAAGTTTACGTTAGTTTTATTGGCAATTATCTTAAAGTCTGTTTGATTAATCCCAAATAGTTCTACTCTACAATTCTCACCTTTTATAAAATTTAAATCATCTGAAATAATAGTAATACCATTACTCAAATTATTTGAAGATTTATAAACATACAAGGTGTCATGACTAATTTTAAAGGATGGCTTTAATTCTGGCCGATTGTTAAACTCTGAATATACCAATCTGCTTAAGCTATCACTTTTAACAATTACATGTGTTCCTTCGCTTTGAACGATATATTTAAATTCATTTAGTTCAATTATTCGTTGTTCGATATTTTCTACTGAATTACAATAATTACTTTCCTTATCCTTATATGCAAATCCAAAAACAAGGAAGCTTAATAATACAAGACCAAACAAGGAAAAATAAGATATAAATAAGATTCTACTGATTTTCATTTTCTTTTAGTTTTGAGATTAAATGGGTTACATCGGACATCTTAATTTTTAATAGAGAAACAAGATGCTCCACTTCAGGTAAGGTATGTTCAAAGAATTCTTGTCTGCGATGCTCCTGAATTTTTTCAATTGCCTCTTCTGCAACAAAAAACCCAATACCTCTTTTATTGTTGATAATACCATCTCTTTGCAATTCGGTATAAGTACGCATAATGGTATTATGATTCACTCCCAACAAGGCAGATTGCTCACGTACAGATGGTATTTTATCTCCCACCTTAAATTCACCCGATAAAATTTTATCACATAAATTATCGGCAATTTGCTGAAAAATTCCTTTTGAACTTTTAAACTCCATATTACACTTCCCTTTCCTTCAGTTTAAAGAATGCATAAGTCCACGACATCAACACGGTAAATCCTATAATAGACAATGCTACATTTAATGCAACTATTTCGTCCTTCATTATATTTCTCATTACATATTCCACTCCTCTATCTAGATTCCAATGTTCAAATATTAAATAGAAGTAGCCTACACATGTGAGAAAAAGTCCCCCAATAATTAGAATAACTTTTATTAGTGGATATCTTCTGATAGCAGCAGAACCGGCAAAAGCTAATGAGAAAGCCAGTAAAAAAATGGAAGTTACCAATTTGACAATCTCCGTTTCTTCAATAAACAATTGCCTGTAAGAAAATGAAACTAAAGTTTTTTTTACTCCAATGAAATAAACAATATTCAAAGCTAAATCTGAAATAAACGGAAACAGCAGAAAAAACAGTGTAATAAAAAGTACAAGTTTAAATAGAAACTCATGCACAAACTTTTCTACTACGGATGCAGGCATTACTAAATATTGATGTGTATTCGCTTTTTTACGCAAAAAAGGAAAACTATGACCAATAATCAACAAACCAGCTATAGCAATTGTGATTAAAAACATAGCTGTCCAGTTATGCTCATTCCAATATCTATTATTTGTCAATATAATTAAGACTTCAACCAATAATAGGATAATGGAAAATCCACCAAGCGTATAGGCATATGTTTTTCTATTCATTAAAAATTGGCAGCGTGCGAAATTTAAAAATCGCTTTAGGTTAAATACTTGGTTCATGAATTTCGAGTTTAGTTCCGTTAACAATAGCATTAAATAATAATTCGATATCAATGGGTGTATCCTGCTGATAGCCACCTTTAATTACCCGATATCCACCCGGAGCCATTTCTTTATATAAATAATCATCTCCATTTAAATGCGAAACAGTATAAAAACCATATTTATCGCTTATATCAAGGGTACTTTCATTAAAAATGAATTTACCGTTCTCAATCAAAACAATTCTATCAATTAAGTTTTCGACATCCTTCACCTGGTGGGTTGAGATTAATGCTATTTGTTTGTCGGATAATGCTCCTGCCAAAATTTTTCGAAACAAGGCTTTAGAGGGAATATCTAGTCCATTAGTAGGTTCATCCATTAATAATAGCTTACAATTAGTTGCCAGCGCAAAAGCAATAATAAATTTCTTTTTCTGACCATAAGACATTTTTCCAAGGTTTCCTTTCCCTTCCAACTCCATCTCAACAATCAGTCTGTCCATTTTATCTTTATCAAATTTGGGATAAAGTGGCGACATAGCGTTGATATAAGATTTTACACTTACAGATGGAACAGAAAAGTCCTCTGCTACAAAAAAGATATCTTGTAAATATCCTGGCTTTCGATCAAAAGGTGTATAATCCATAATTGACAGAGAACCTTTTTGAGGTTTTAGAAGTCCTGCCATTAGTTTGAGTAAAGTAGATTTACCCGCTCCATTTTTTCCTAACAAGCCAATAATGCTGCCACTTTCGACTTGAAGATCTAGTTCATTGTAGAGTTTACTCTTTTTAGAATATGAAAAAGAGAGGTTTTCAATTTTAATCATAATTTAGCTACATAAGATTAGTGTACTATTATACTATAACACTACAAATGTATGATTAAATAATTGATTACCAAATTTTAATTAAAACAATACTTTATTACTAGGAAATAAACGTAACCCAAGCCGAAAGAATCTCGTTATTAACTCAAACTTTGATGCAGCAATCAATTACTTCATTACACATTCTGCATCAAACATTATGAAGACAAAATAGGAAAAACAGATGTCAGAGATTATGATTTTTGGGCTAACGCTAGTGGCCTCTTACCCTTTTGCTATCTTATTGATTAATTGGATTTTTAAAAAATCAATACTAGCAACCATTTTAAAACTAACCTTACTTTTGGTTTATTATTCCAGTATGGTTTCTTTTATCGTAGGAAATACAGAACTGATTAACATGAGCTGGTCATTTCCTTCTGCCTTTTTAGTAGGCTTTTTTGTGTTTATCACTATACACAAAAAACTTAAAAAGCCATTGGATGAAAGCATTAGTCAACTAAAACGTATGGCTGAAGGCGATTTAAACTTTTCAATTCAGAAACAAAAGCAAAAAAGTGAACTTGGTATTTTAAACGAATCTATTATTGAACTAAATAAAAACCTTAAGCAAGTTTTAACAGAGGTAAACGAAAGTGCAGACTTTTTAAATTCAAGTGGAAAAGATCTTTCGTCCAATGCCAACCAATTGGCACAAAACAGTAGCGAACAAGCATCTTCCGTTGAAGAAATCTCTTCCACCATGGAAGAGATCTCTGCAAACATTGAGCAAAATACATTCAACAGTAATCAGGCAAAAGATATAGCTTCCAATTCATCCACAGTTATGCATTCAACTCACGAAGCTGTTGACGATGGTAATCAATCGGTTAATTCTATTGCGGAGAATATTAAGATAATATCTGAAATTTCTGAACAAACCAATATTTTGGCTCTGAATGCAGCTGTTGAGGCATCCAGAGCAGGAGATGCCGGTAGAGGCTTTGCTGTTGTAGCTAACGAAGTTAGAATGTTGGCAGATCGAAGCAGAAATGCGGCTCTTGTTATAACAAAATTGGTTGAAGAAAGCGTCAATAAATCTAATATTTCCAATACGCAATTGCTTGAGCTAATTCCTGAAATAAATAAAACCACTTCGCTGGTTCAGGAGATAGCAGCAGCAAGCAGCGAACAAAATAACGGCGTTGAACAAGTTAACGAAGCTTTACAACAGTTAAACAACGTAACGCAGGTTAATGCAGGTACAGCTGATAGTTTATCCGCTAGCGCAGATGTTTTACTAAGCAGAGCACAAAAACTTAATCATTCGTTACAATTCTTCAAGCTATAACAACTACTATTATCTATTAAAAGTTAGATACCAAAATAAAAAAGGCTGTTTGTTACACTTTTGTAATAAACAGCCTTCTTAATGGAAAACAACTTATAATCAGAGTTGATATGAAAGTTTAAAACTATGTTCTATTTTATGCTTACTTAAGTCAGTTTGCTGAGGCTGCATATCTCTGCCATCATGAAATCCTCCATTTCCTCCAGGGCCACTGCCCATTCCACCTCCCGGAGGTGGACCTCCCATACCTCCTCCTGGATTACCCATTCCTCCTCCCGGAGGTTGAGGCATATCTCCCATATTTCCGTTTTGAGGCATTGGTTTATGCTCATTCATATTCATCGCCAAGGAAATACTGCAACTGTATATTTTTGTTGTATCAAGTATTGCCGACTTTTCTGAAAAAATAGAATTTAAAGGAATCGCTACTTCATAAAATAAAATTCCATCCTCAGAAGGAGTACAATGCGCTCTAATACCTCCAGCCTGATCCATTGGAACAACTAATGCTGAATCCTTTGCTATTCCACCAAAACCTTTTATTTGAAACTGACTAAGCATTGGGCTCATCATCTGTTGTTGATTTGGGTTAAAATATTGCGGTTCACTATAGGAAGGTTCCTGAGTATCTGCCTCCATTGTCGGATTATTTTCCCTCATAGGTTCACCTTGCATTGGCCCCATTTTTGGGTGAGCAGGCATAAAAGGAAATGTAAGGCTATATGGATAATTTTTGCTTTTAGGCATCGTATCCATTTCTATGGTTAATCCACCACGCATAATATGATGAATCAATTGCATTTCAGTAGTACGGGCAGCGAAATAAAGATATTCCCCATCATTACTGAACTGGTAATTCAATTTTAAATTTTTATCATAATGCTTTAAAGGTATATTCCATTCATTAGCCACACCATCTACTTCCACGAGCTTACTTTGCCAGGGAATTGACTGATAACTGTCTTGCGAACAAGCTACCATAAACAAAAAAAACAGAGGAGCGATTATCCATTTTTTCATAGTCACAAGAGTTTTCATTTCATTAATATTTATTTTTGTGCAATATTATATGGAAACCAAAACTCACCCAACTACAATCGACCAACTACTCTTTTTTATAGATATATAACCTTTACATTTAATTAATTTTCATCCGGATTAAAATTAGAAGGCAAAGCAGCTCCTATTCTCTTGGCAATTATATCTCCTTTAAAAACATACTCTCCACCGGCCATCGTTCCATCTTTTCGGAGTTCACAGGTATCTGCGATAATAAATAATTTAGAGTAATGTACCTTGTACAAATTCTTGTTTGGTTTATCAACGAAAACTGGTTTATTTCCATATTCATAATACTCTATAAAAAACTTACTGCCTCTCAAACCACTAATGGTTTTGTCCATATTCGAATTATACGTACTAATTGAATCTGGCTTTAAACCCACTCGCTCTAATTTTCTTATTTTAATAGTATCATTAGGCTCTTGTCTTTTATAAACCAGATAACCATTTTCATTCAGTTGATTCTGATATACAGATCGCATAAAATGCATAGTTGAGTTATAATAGGCTTTCAAGCGTTTTTTATGAATTCTTATTTTTTGTCGTTTAGATTTGATATCTACTTCCCTAAAAAAGAAATGCCCATAATTTTTTATCACATTTGAATTCAATACCGAATCATAATTCTCTGTAAATCTCACCAGATCATATTCCAAAATATATCCAAGTGCGGGCAAAGAAATTTGCAAAGGAACATCCGCTTTCACTTCAAAATGAGATTTCACCTTTGTAGTATCATCCTCATAAACGACATCTCGATATTCTATATTAAAAAACAATACACTATCATTCAAGATACTTGCTTTATTGCCCCATTGATCGCTTCCCAGAAAGATAGATTTAAAATAATCCAGATTTTTTTGTCGTAACCCTTTTGTTTCTACTGATACCGATGAAATTTCAACAGTTTTAGGCTGCAAATAAATAAGTATCTCATCAAGCTTAAGCTGATTAATATTTTTTACAACCGACTCATAACTTACATGGTTAAAAACAACTTCTCCTCTAAATTCTTTATAATTCAATGAAAAATGCCCAATAGAATCGCTAATTGTTCCATAAGTAGTCCCATTCAAATAAATAGTAGCAAATGGAACTGGTTGATTTGTTTTTGCATCCAAAATAACTCCCTCTATTTGCTGAGAATATGCATAAGATGCTATGAGTAGAAAAAGTAGAAGTAATGTTTGTTTCATAGAAATGACTTGGTTGTGGAAGTTTATTTTTAATTTCTGTTTTGTTTAAATTGTTCAACTATAGCTACTGCTGAAGTTAAGTCCGACTCCACAATCATAACCTGCACACCTTCGGATTTTATCGGATCCAATGCATAAGAATTTAAGACACTATTTTTAAGAAATGAGTTTATTCCTGCAGATTCCAGTAAACTCTTTACCATTTCAGCTTCCCATAATGTACCTGAGTAAATTTCTATGATTCTGCTTTGTGTCATTTAAAATCCATTAAAACTGAACTGCATTTCCTAAAAGTAAAAAATATTCATTCGACTCTACTCCACTATTATGAAAAATTAAATTGAAAAACCTTAAGTTTTGATGATAGCGGAAATGCTTATATTTACCTTCATCAACAAAAAACATTCCACTATGTATCGAAATATAGCCTTATTGATAGTCATTTTAAGCATTGTTACAGCATGTAAAAAGCAAGCCGAAAATAAAATATATCAACCTGGTGTTTCTTTAAGTCTGGCTCAGGAAAGATTCCAAGATTTATCAGATGTAGATTACAAATTAACCCTGGTCGTTCCTGACGATATGCAAGCTGAAATTAAGGGCACTTCGGTTATCACCTTAAATAAAGCCAATCCCGCATCCGACCTTGTATTAGATTTTAAAGCAAAACCGGAACAGGTAAAATCTGTAATAGCTAACGATCAAAAAGCATTCTTCACTATAGAGAACGAACACTTGATTATTCCGCATCGTTTTTTAACAGAAGGAAAAAACCAGTTAGAAATAAGTTTTACTTTAGGTGATGATGCCTTAAACCGTAACGAAAATTACTTTTATTCTTTGTTTGTCCCAGCCAAAGCAAGAACAGCTATTCCGTGTATCGATCAACCTGATATGAAAGCTTCGGTAACTTACGAAATTGAAATGCCCAAACAACTAACGGCTATTACCAATGGACAGCAGGATTTTTATGAAGATTTACCGAATAATCGAAAAAGAATAGGCTTCACGACCACAAAACCTATTAGTACCTATTTATGGGCCTTTGCTGTGGGCGATTTTCAGGAAGTGACAATGGAACAAAATAACCGAAAAATAACCTTATACCATATGGAAAACGATCCGGGTAAAGTGGAGAGCAACCTTAAGGCTATTTTTAAGCAAGTGTTTCATGCTATTGATTGGCTTGAGGATTATACGCAAATTCCTATTCCTTTTGAAAATTACAATTTGGTGTGTATTCCTTCGTTTCAATTTGCAGGAATGGAACATCCTGGCGCTATTTATTACCGATCGGAGTTATTGTTTTTAAGCGAAAATCCAACTCAACAACAACTTTTAAGAAGAGCGCAATTGCTCGCACACGAAACAGCTCACTTATGGTTTGGAGATTTAGTTACCATGAAATGGTTTAGTGGCGTATGGCAAAAAGAAGTGTTTGCTAATTTCATGGCTGATAAAATCGTTGAACAACAATTTCCCAATTTAAATCATCAACTGACCTTTTTAAGAGCTCATTTTCCAAGCTCTTATGCTGTTGACCGCACCATTGGCGCCAATCCTATTCAACAAGATTTGGAAAACTTAAAGGATGCAGGTTCTATGTATGGTAGTATTATTTACCACAAGGCTCCTATTATGATGAAACAATTGGAAAACCTTGCCGGCAAAGAAATATTACAAAAAGGGTTATCAGAATATTTAAAACAATACAGCTACAGTAATGCCACCTGGAAACAATTGATGGAGATATTGAATAATCATTCTGAATATGATTTACAACTTTGGAGTAACACATGGGTGTATGCAGCTGGTAGACCAATTATACAATTTACTGAAGAAAACGATCAATGTTTTGCCATACAACAACCGGAGCATAGCGATAGTAGCAAGGTTTGGGCTCAAAGAATCTCTTTTGCTTATTTAAATGACTCTATCTTGCAAAAAGAAGAGTTGGAAATATTGTCAGCAAAAACAGTTTTAGACAGCTCAATTGTTTCTCCGAATATTATCATTCCCGGAATTGATGAAAATGGTTATGGTTTATTTTTAATGAATCAGAATGCAATTGAATATACTCTAGAAAACCTACAAAATTTTGAATCTGATTTAATGAAAGGTGGTGTATTAGTGCAGCTTTATGAAAATCTTTTACATGGCAATATTCATCCGATCAAGTACATTAAGGCCTTGCAAAACTTTATTCAATCCGAGGAAAATCAACAACTGCTAACCTTAGAATGTCGTCAATTAAAAACGATCTATTGGGAAATGATTCCTTCTGCAGAAAGGGAAAAAATAGCATCTTCTCTTGAAAATACAATCCGGAAAAAAATGAGCAATACCAATATTTCCGGTTCGAAAAAACTTCTGTTCGAAACCTGGTCTAATATCGTTATAAGTCCTTCTGCATTAAAAGAGCTTAAAAAAATTATCAAAAAAGGAGCAGTTGAAAAAATAGATCTTTCTGATAGAGAAATATGCAGGGCAGCATACCAATTAGCATTAAAAGATAAAGAGATTAACAATGAGTATCTGCAAAATATAGCTCAACAAATTAAAGATGAGAACCTGAATAAAGAAATGGATTTTATCAGTCCTGTATTTTCTAATGATGAAGAGATTCGTAATAATTTTTTCAACCAACTTCAACAAAAAGAATTCCGACAAAAGGAAAACTGGGTGTTAAACGCCATCGCATTCTTGCATCACCCTTATCATAACGAAAGTGAATTAAAGTATCTGGAGCCTGCGCTATCATTAACCGAAGAAATAAAAGAAACTGGTGATATATTCTTTCCTGCCGGATGGTTAAACAACACGTTAAGAGGATATAGTTCAAATGAATCTTTAAAAATCATTGATTACTTTTTTAAAGATCACCCTCAGTTTCCGCTTGATTTAAAAAACAAGGTTCTTCAAGCTTCGGATTTGGTGGCAAGAAGAAATCAGGTAAAAAGAAAATATTTTAACTAAAAATAAAACCCGAATTGCAAATAACAATTCGGGTTTCATTTTTCTTTATTCTGAGATATTTAAATCATCCTCTAAGCATTAATATCCTTTATAATCTCTTTAATTTTTAATAGTTCTTCCTGATCAAAATCCAGGTTTTTCAAACTCTTAAGACTATCATTTAATTGCTTTACTGAGCTGGCACCAACCAAAACAGAAGTTACTCTTGCATCTTTTAACAACCACGCTATGGCCATTTGTGCCAAGGACTGTCCTCTATCCATAGCCAGTTGATTCAACTGTTTGATGGCATCAAGTTTATGAGGTGTTAAATGCTCTTCTTTTAGAAAATGGTTTCTTGTCATACGCGAACCATCAGGCACTCCATTAATATATTTATTGGTTAGTAAGCCTTGTGCTAAAGGAGAAAAAGCAATTAAACCCACACCTCTCTTTTCCAAAACATCCAATAGTTCATCCTCTACCCAACGCTGAAACATACTATAACGTGCTTGATGAATTAAGCACGGCGTTCCTAATTCGCGCAATATAGATTCCGCTTCTCGCGTTTTATCCGGCGGATAGTTAGAAATTCCAGCGTATAGTGCTTTTCCTGATCGAACTGCATGATCCAAAGCCATCATCGTTTCTTCCAAAGGTGTTTCTGGATCAAATCGGTGTGAATAAAAAATATCTACATAGTCAACATTCAATCTTTTTAAGCTCTGATCTAAACTGGCTAACAGGTTCTTTCTGGAACCCCATTCGCCATATGGTCCGGGCCACATATAATATCCTGCCTTCGTCGAAATCAGCAATTCATCGCGATAAGCTTTTAAGTGTTTATTAAAAACAGAACCAAAATTTTCTTCGGCACTACCCGGTTCCGGACCGTAATTATTAGCCAAATCAAAATGGGTTATTCCTTTATCGAAGGCCTCAAAAATAATGGCTTTCCCGTTTTCATAAACATCAACTGAACCGAAATTATGCCATAAGCCTAATGAAATTGCCGGTAATTTTATACCACTTCTTCCACATCGTTGGTAAAGCATTTTCTCGTATCGTTTTTCAGATGCCTGGTGTTGCATATTGCTTTTAGTTAAATTTAAATTATTGGTCAGTGGTTAAAAATAGCACCATTTTTTCAATTGCCCGTTGGCAAACCTCACAAAATCCATCTGCCTCATTTGTCTTCATTCTGCAATCAAAAGCTGGTCGATAAACTCCTTTTGATACATAACCTCCACCTTCAAAAACGCCTGTTACATTAAAATACTGTTCAGCTGATGGCGTTGGAACTGGTGTGTCTTTATCCAATAAATCCTTCCACTTCGAAGAAAAATATTTTAAAGTAGTTAAGTTAGCCTGCCAAGGTTCAATATCTTGATTTATATAATCATTGTAAATCTCGTCCGGTCCAAAATATTCATCTCCCAATCCAACAAAAGCATGTCCAAATTCATGAATAAAAACGGTTAATGAGCGTGGATTATCAATTGAAGTGAGTGAAAAATGATTGTAAATACCGCCTCCTCCATATTTCTCGGTATTGGCCAGAATATAAATTTGATCGTAAGGCACCAATGCTGCATAATCTCTCACTAAAAAGGTATGCACCGTTTCCAAATATCTGTCTGAATTTAGCGTATTAAAACTCGATTTTAAAACCGTATTCTTCCAAATATTTTTTCTGGGATCAGTTACCCCTTCATCTTGAGAAACAGCATCTACTGCCCAAAAATTAAACTTAGATTTTAATTTATCAAAAGGTGCTTGTGTAATCAGGTAATCATACATACGTTGAACATCCGTATGGAATTTATCCATTTGAGCTGCCGTATACCCTTCACTTATAAAAACGATATCCACACATTCATCCTTGCTTCCATTATCCACAATTTTATGTGTTTCAACATTTGTTAAGTGAGATTGATTGACACTAAAATCACCCGGATTTATCTTTTGGTACATGATCTCATAAAACTGACCATCTCTGCTTCTACGCTCTATTGTTAAAAACACATCTTTCTTAGGAAAAGGAAAAGTGATAGTCTGATAAAAACTTTTCTGAACCAATGGCGCCTCTTCGGTCGTTTGCCATTCTTCATATAAAGAACAGAATCCTCTTGTATAAATCAGCTGATTACTTTCAGCATCTTTAACTGAAAAACGAAACTCTCCATAATCAAACTCATCAATCGTTTTTTTTAGGTTTCCTCCAAAAAAAGGTTCTTTCTTTAATTCAAAAAGGGAAGCTGTTGTATTTTTATCATTTCCAGTCAACACAAAATCCACTCTTAAACTTCCTTTTGTAAAATAATCTTCAAACTGACTATATGCTAAAACAGGAATTAACAATAGTACTGTTATCCAAAACTTCTTCATAATATCAATAAATTATACCTTTGTAAAAGTTTACAATGTACAAATTATAGATGCTTAAAAAACTATCTAATGTCAGATATCATTAACAAAACACAACTCCAAACAGAAAATATCAGCTCTTCTTTAGAGCAACTACTTCAAAAAACAGGTTTAAGCGAAAAAATAATCGATTATATTGAAGTTGCTGTTTATTCAATTATTGTTATCATTTTGGCTAAAGTCGCACACTATTTTGCTAAAAGGTACCTGGTAAAAACAGTTGAACGTTTTATGCATAAAACAAAATCTAAGTATGATGACTTTTTTGTGAAGAGAAAACTTATTAAGAGAGCTGCACTTCTTGTTCCGGCCATTATCATTTACTCTTCCCTAGATTTTATTTTCAAAGAGTTTAAAGAAATTAATGAGGTGATGCACAATCTTGTGGCAGTGTACTTTATTTTAATTATTCTTTTCCTGGTTGATTCCTTCTTTAAAGCTATAATGGATGTATACGACTTGCAACCATATAGTAAAGAGAAACCCATTAAAGGTTATGTACAAGGATTACAATTGATATTTACAATAGTTGGTGTTTTAATTATTATATCCATTCTGTTCGATATTAAACTAACAGCCGTATTTACAGGATTGGGAGCTATTGCCGCAGTTCTTATTTTAGTGTTTAAAGATACCATCCTTGGATTTGTAGCAAGTATTCAGCTCTCGGCAAATAATATGGTAAAGCCGGGCGATTGGGTGGCCATGCCTTCTCATAAAACAGATGGTACTGTATTGGAAATTACACTGAATACCGTTAAAATTCAAAACTGGGACAAGACCATTACTACCGTTCCAACCTATGCCTTGGTAAGTGAAAGCTTTCACAACTGGAAAGGAATGGAAGAATCTGGAGGTAGAAGAATTAAAAGATCGGTAAATATTGATATGACATCGGTTAAATTTTGTGATGATCAGATGATTTCAAAGTTTAAAAAGGTTAAGTTTTTACAGGATTACATTCAAAGCAAGGAAGAGGAACTCTCTCAATACAACGAACAATTTGATATAGACGAATCTTCCAACATTAATGGCAGACGCTTGACCAATCTCGGTGTTTTTAGAAAATACCTTGAAAGCTATTTAAGTCACCACCCAAAAATTCACAATAACATGACTTTTTTAGTGAGACATTTACAACCTACTGAAAAAGGACTTCCAATTGAAATTTATGTATTCAGCAACGATCAGGAGTGGGCCAATTACGAAGCTATTCAGGCTGATATTTTTGATCATATATTGGCTGTACTCCCGGAATTCAATTTAAAGGTTTTTCAATTTCCAACCGAAACCACCTCAAATCCAAGTATTTATTAAATAACCCATTCTAAAACAACTAAAAAACCACTGAATATCAACATTTAGAACTTTTACAATTCGTCATTTCAAATCATAAGTTCAAATGAATATTTGTTTAATAACATGACAAATATTGTTGAAACATCAGGGCATTTTTGTTAATTTTGCAACAAATCATTAGTAAATCCTTTAGTTTTATTACAATTTATAAGCTAACAATACAAAATGGACAATCTACAAATTGATAGTTTAGATAAAAAGATATTATCTCTTATAACAAAAAATGCACGTATACCTTTTTTAGAGGTAGCCAGAGAATGTAAGGTATCTGGTGCTGCTATTCACCAAAGAATACAGCGTTTAATGAACATAGGTGTAATCAAAGGATCTGAATTCGTAATTAGTCCTGCTAAAATTGGTTACGAAACATGTGCTTTTATGGGCATCTTTTTAAAGAAAGCCAGTCTTTTTGACAAGGTGGTAGAAATGCTAAAAGAGATACCTCAGGTTACTGAATGTCACTACACTACCGGACAGTATGCTATTTTTATCAAAATTTACGCTCGTAACAACGAAGACTTAAAACGAATGTTGCACGATCGCCTACAATCTATTACCGGTATATCTTCTACAGAAACAATTATTTCTTTAGAAGAAACTTTTAAACGACAATTACCAATTGAATAAAAAATTCAAGCTCTGTATTTTATTTATGCAGAGCTTTTTATTTAAACATACCAGATATAAAATCTAGCCTAACATCCATTCTCCATTAATAATATTCTGTAAGGGCGGTATAAATCTTTTAAAATTTATTAGTAGCAAATTAATTAGAGGATCATTTTTAACTTGTTCCTTGTAATTCTCCTCATTTATTTTCCACAAAACAGCCTTTTGATACTTACTTTCTGAGTCAGATAAAACAAGATGTGGCAAAATTGTAGAAGTAGCCTGAATAGGAATTTCGTCTTTCTTAATAACGCCTTTTTCTATAAGTAATGGATGTATTTCAAAAAAGTTGTAGGTACTATCTCCTAGGTACAAATTAAAACTAAGTTTTTGAACCAAAGGAATCTGGAAATAAAAATTGAACTTTTGTTCATCTGGATCTCCGATATGCATCGATATCATATTATTATGCATATTTTCCGGAGTATAATGTATTTTCCAATGAAGGGTATCAAATTCTTTAAACTGTTCCTTTAAGCCTAACCAAACCAATGCTCTGGGCCAGACTACCAGTTTAAAATGCTCACTGTAATCATGTTTTTCTTTTAATTCAATCAGGTTTTCAAGGCTAAGGTCTATAATCGGAATCTTCATATCTTATCTATTTATTTTATTTTCAAAGATAGGAAGATTACTTCTTTATAAACACTTTTTACTTTATTGGCAATAACTATAATTGGGCGTTATAAACCAATTGGCGCTCTTTTTTATTATTGCTAAAAGTAAAATCTAAACGCCCCAGATTTATTCCTCCCCAGCCTGTCTGATTAATGATAACTTCTTTACCAACTTTGTTTTTAACTACTGTAGGAATATCAAGAAAGGTATGCGTATGTCCACCCAGAATAACATCTATACCTGAGGTATTTTTAGCCACATCTATATCACTTAAAAAATCATTTTTATATTCATATCCTAAATGAGATAAAGCAATAACTAAATGACAACCTACTTGCTCTTTAAGATATTTTGCAGTTTTATCTCCCTCCATAACCGGATCGTTATAAATAACTCCTTCGCAGTTTAGTGGTGTTACCAAACCTTGAAGTTGAATTCCCAAACCAATTATTCCAATTTTTACAGGACCTTTTTCAATGACTTTATACTTGCTTAAAAGTCCATTTAAAGCAGATTTTTCTAAATTATAATTTGAATTAACAAAAGGAAATTTTGCCTTTTTGATTTGTTTAGCTAATTCCTCTGCTCCATTATCAAATTCGTGATTACCTATAGTAGCTACATCATATTGCATATCTCCCATAAGACGAATATCTAATTCTCCCTTATAAAAATTAAAATAAGGCGTTCCCTGAAAGATATCACCAGAATCTAATAGTAAAACATGCTCTTCTTCGTTTCGCACTTTTTTTACAAGTGCCGACCTTCTTGCATATCCTCCTTTTCCTGCATAAGAAGGATGATTCTCCGGAAATGGATCGATATGACTATGAACATCATTGGTATGTAAAATGGTAATTTTATATTGAGCTGCATTTCCAATACACGAAGATAAACCAACTACACCTGCTGCAGAACCTAATCCAACTGTCTTTATAAAACTTCTTCTTTTCATCAATGATCTCTTAGTCTAATTAAACACAATTCTATTCTCAATTTCAGCTTCCACTTTTCTTCCTTTGGCTGTAAGCTCTTCAATATAATCTATAATTGCCTCTCGCAATCGGATTCCTACATTATCTCTTCGCAATGGATTTAATATCATACTGTAATTATCACCTCCATTAGCTAAATAATCAGAAGTTGCTAAATAATAGTTTTTAGATAAATCCAATGGTTTATTATTAAGCCAAATACCTTTAATATTCGAATTGCTATAAACTACCTTGGCTCCAGCAATTCCATCTCCTTCGGATAAGGCTATGGTTTTAAATAAGGAAACAATGCTATCCCCAGAAAGTTTTAATATAACAAGCTCATTTTCAAAGGGCATCAATTCAAAAATGTTTCGTACTGAGATCTCCCCTTTTGCAATTGGCGCTCTAATTCCTTTAATGTTCATTAAAGCTATTAATGAAAGTGAATCTGCTTTATTGTCATTTAAATATCGTTGTGCTTTGCTGTAAATAACATCTGACACAAAGTTTGAAAGAGGACTCTCTGGTTTATATACAAGTAATTCGATTGTACTGTGACCAATTATCCTGTCCATCTGTTCATCAATCTTATGTTTGAATGGGTATATGACAGAATCCATACTTGAATCTACAGGAAGTTGCTTATCTATGGAAATATTTTGGCCAGTATAGCCTTGGGTTTTATATTTTTGCTGACAGGAACTGAACAACAAAACACAAAAGAATACGAGGAAATAATTATGTAAATTCATTAAGCTCACATTATAAATTACAACATGTACAAACCTAACTATTCCCTCTTAATATTCCGACAATTATAGTTTATTTATATGTTAATTAATTTAAAAAACTTATTAGACCAAGTAGTTCAAAAGCTCCTAAAAGGAGCTTTTGTTTATTTGATTTGTTCCATGTATACTTTTTGAATATTCTTCAACAAATCTAAATCAATATTAGGATTATAAATTCTAATCATATCCTGAATATCAAAGTTGTGGTGAAAGTGACCTAAGGCAGCATCAAACATATTTCCATCCCAATTATACTTGGCCTTCCTTGTTAGTTCTTCAAATTCAGCCCATTTTACATGACGAGGTAAAACAATATAGCCATGATCTTCTTCTACCTGATCTAAATATAAACCTTCTCCTACATTTTTCAGATGAAAGAACTTCTTAAGTCGAATTATTCCGGGTGCTTCAATCTTTTTCCCAGGTTTCTTTTTAAATACAATTCCTTCGTCCATAAATGCAGTTTGTAAACCTTTAATCTGATCATATTTTTCCAGATGCCTAATTCTAATAACATGATACATTTTATTATAAACAGTAACTGTCCCTGCATCAGCATGAAAATTAGAAGGAAAATATTTTTTAATATTCTGGCGAGCTCTGGTAACCTCCTCCAGCGTGTACAACTGATCAACAACTAAATAAATATACAGTGGCGTTGTTTCATTAGGTCGATCACTGTAATAATTAAAAAAACCAGGAAAAGGTTCACGTGCCTCCAACACAAATGTATTGGGCATTATTTTATCATTCATAGTAACCAATTGTTCTTCCTTCAAAAGATTACCATAACGTTCTATAATATGATTTTCTGCCATGACAATAGATTTTTGATTTAGGTTAATAATCGCATCAAATAAGTTACGAAAATTCTTTAATAAATCAATAAACTACCTCGAGGTCTTCAATTATTTTTATCGCTGAAAATATTTTAGCTAACCTTTTATGTATTAATGATCTCTTGTAAAAACAGGCTGATTTTGCTTAGATAATTGATTGTTATAATAATAGCCTTCAGAATCAAAAGCTTTTAAATCTTCGGGATTATCAATTTTATTTTGGACAATAAATCTGGTCATGAGTCCACGTGCTTTTTTAGCATAAAAACTGATCATCTTATATTCTCCGTTTTTCAGATCCTTAAAAACAGGCGTTACTACCGGTACATTTAATTCTTTAACCTTTATCGATTTAAAATATTCATTGGATGCCAGGTTTACCAGAACTTTATGCCCATTTTCCTCCATGTCCTTTTTTAACAAGTCTGTAATTTTACTGCCCCAAAAACCGTACAAACCATTATTTTTTAAAAGAGGTAGTTTAGTTCCCATTTCTAAACGATAAGGTAAAATCATATCTAAGGGCCTTAGTATACCATACAAACCTGATAGAATTCTTAATTTATCTTGCAAATAATCCACATCGTTCTCTGATAAAGAATACACATCTAATCCTGTAAAAACATCGCCTTTAAATGCAAATACAGCCTGCTTACTTTCTTCTTGTTCAAATGGATATTTCCACTCCTTATATCGCATATAATTTAGCTCAGCAAGTTTTGTACTAATTTTCATTAGCTTTTCTAAATCTGAGACATTAAACTTATTCAGTTCTTTAACTAGTTCTTTTGATTCTTTAACGAGTCGATAAGATGTTTGTGTTTTTATTTGATGTGGAGTCTCAAAATCGAGAGACTTAGCCGGAGAAATTACGATTTGCATTTTTATAAGAATAAACTGTAATAAACAACTTTTGTTCGGATTCAAGCAAATATAGAAAATTACAAAGGATTACATGTATTCTTAAAATATTAATAGATAATCAAACCAGAGATTCTTTAATAGGGTGATACAATACATTTTGTTCATCTCCGATCTGTTTAAAAGCAGGTCTGAACCTCATGGTTTCATCCGAACAAAACTTGATATTTACATCTGTATTTTTATAATCTCCTTCTCCACTAATATCTAATAACTTTAATCCTTTTTGCTTCAGCAAAGTGGGTAGCAGCACTTCATGATGTCCGATCCATCCATTTCGAAGTTCATTATGAAGTAAATGAAGCGCTTTATTTGAACACCTGCATACTGGATTAAAAGACCTAATTCTACTTTCATGAGGAATATTTATTTTACTATGTCGTAATGAATTCCACCAATCCCATTGTTTATTTTCTGAAAAAGGTTTTATATGACTTGAAATAAAATCTGATTGATCATTAACAAAAGAACTAAAGAAATCAAACCAATCTCCATTAAACCTTACATCATCTTCAATGAGCCAATATTGGCTATAATTTCTATGGTTTAAGTAAAAATAGAATAAAGGAAAATGGGAGCTAATTGGCATAAACTTGGGTTCTAAAGGAATGTACTTTAGATCAAATAAATCTTTATTTGAAAACGAAAAATAGTTTAGCTTACTTATCTTATCTGGAATAATACCTATGTTAGAATGAAATAAAAAATAAGCATTGCCCATACCCTTTGTTGCCTCTTGAATATCTTTGTAGAGCGAAACAATTTTATCTGAAGGATTATTGCTTAATAATAAAAAAGCCTGTTTGTGTTTTACTTCCTGCATAATTCGTTTTTTAAGTAAATTGTAGTAGCATTTGGTTTGCTAAATACATTAATGCTTCTTCTTTATTTAAATTTTCAACGGCAAACTTTTGTGCATTTTTTGCTATCTCACATGCTTTATCATAGTTATTTTCAGCCCATTCATATTGAGAACGAAGATTACTTAGATCTTGCCAAAGTGGAATATAGTGCACATATGGTTTAAGTTGATGATAAAAATAATCTTGCTTATTGATATCTCTTTCTACTAAAAACAAAGGTCTGTTTGTGAACAACAAAAACTTTAGTCGCGCACTCCAGCCTCCTGCACCACAATCAATTAAATACTTATAATTACAATGATCAGGTAAACTAACATATTGTGTTTGCTTATGCTTATGGCCTTTAGCATGTTCCTTTATCCATTCCATGGATATAATCTCAAAATCATCTTTATATAATTGCCCTAAATCATGCAATTTGTATCTCAATTGCTGAGTAAATAAAGTACCTATCCAAAATAATTTATTTACGGAGTAAGGCTCTTTTCCTCTCTTTATTATATTATCTACAACCGATTCAAAATTCTCAATTCCGGTTTCTACCCATTTATCAAAAGTAAAATCTGGACATGCTACCACATTTTCGCCTTGCGTAAAACCAAATGTTAATTGATTATTTATAATAAAAGATGCATCCCATGTATTGATAAAGAATACAGTATCCTTAAAATTAAAGCTTCCTTTTATTTTATTAAATGCCTCTGTAAATAATGCCATGACGCTATCGCATCGAGACTCGATCCCTCCCTGATTCGGTGGCAACAGAAATATTTTATTATTTTCTACTTTTCCTGTTACTATAGATTGCATATCTCCTTAGTTAATTTTTTTTCCAATTCCATATCTAATTGCATAGCTGCCTCTATTGTATCATCCATATCAAAGTATTTATAACTACCTAATCTTCCTCCGAAAATATATTTTGATTGCTGTTCAGAAAGAGCCCTATATTTATTATAGACTTCATTATTCTTATGATCATTAATTGGATAAAAGGGTTCATTATCTTTTTTTGTAAAATCAGTAGAAAACTCTTTCGTTATTACAGTATTTTCCTGATTCCCAAACTCAAAATGCTTATGTTCTATTATTCTGGTATAAGGTATTTCTCTATCTGTATAATTTACTGCCGCATTACCCTGGTAGTTTGAACACTCGTGCAATGTTGTTTCAAACCTTAAGCTCCTGTAATCTAATTGGCCATATGTAAATCCGTAAAATTCATCTATACAGCCTGTATATAAAATCTTATCCGCAATAAGTTCAAAATATGATTTATTTTCCAAGAACTCAACGTTTAACCTAACATCAATACCATCCAACAACTTATTTATTAATTTATTGTACCCTCCTATTGGTATTCCCTGATATGGATCATCAAAATAATTATTGTCGTAAATAAATCTTAGAGGAATACGTTTAATAATAAAAGCAGGAACATGCGTAGCATCCATCCCCCATTGTTTTTCGGTATAACCTTTTATCAGTTTTTGATACAGATCTTTGCCTACTAAACTTAAGGCCTGTTCTTCTAAATTACCTGGTACTTCACACCCAAATTTTTCTACTTGCTCATTGATGATTTGCTTGGCCTCCATTGGAGTGGCTGCTCCCCACATCTGGTAGAAAGTATGCATATTAAAAGGCAAATTATAGTATTCTCCCTTATAGTATGCTAAAGGTGTATATCTAAAATGATTAAACTCTACTAATGAATTAACAAAATCCCAAATGTATTTTTTATCCGTATGAAAAATATGAGGGCCATATTTATGCACATTTATTCCCTCTATTTCTTCACAATATATATTTCCTCCGATATGATCTCGTTTGTCTATTACCAGACATTTCTTACCTTTTTGAGATTGCAAATAAGCAAACACTGCCCCAAATAAACCGGCACCCACTATTAAATAATCATAATCTTTAGTTGAAGTTTTCATAAGCTAGGTTATCCTTTGTAATTTTTGATAATTGAAACACTTCCAGACTTAAGTCATACAGCTTTATATAATCCTTTAGATCCTGAACATGATTAGACGAAACAGGCCTTGTATGAACAGAGTACACATCGTCAATAACAGCCATATTATAATTTCTAAAATCCACCAGATTTCCCCAATGATAATCAATTCCCCAACCACTGTTATTGGCGTTAAACGTGAACAATATTTTTTTTAAAGCTTCTAGCGAAAAACATGGTTGCATAACTTCAATAAAGTTGGTATATCGTAACACGGTGTCCAATGCCCTGGTAGTTATTGGAAAAATAATATAGGAATTTGCAACAGCTGGTTGTGCTATATCTAAACTATATTCCTTCATATATTTAAACAATTTATTCACATTGTTCAAATCAATATCAATATCATCATCTGGAAAATAGAAATAATCGTATTTCTTTAAAATCCATTGATTCTTTATCAAATACCTGTATAAAAGCTTAAACTTAAACCCCCTATCTTCTATAACGTATTTTGAATCTGCTTTATAATTTTCAAATGAATCATCGTAAACGATTAAATGTAGATCATAATCTGCATCTTCACCAATCCAATTTTTATGCAAGCTTTGTTTTCCTACAGGCGAAATCACACAATTTTTTGATGATTTTAATGATACTCGTTCTTTAAATAAGTCCGTATTTACTCTTCCATTATGATTATCCTGAATATGATCAATAGAGCTAGCCCACAACATAGGCTTGTCTCCAATAGAAAAACCCTTAGATATAACCTTTTTATTTTTCTTTTTTTCAACCCTAAGAGAATTATTTACAACACTATCTCTAAAAGATGAATTCATAATCATTGTATGAAAGAGCATCTCTTCAGGCTTATATGCATATCTAAAAAAACGATATATTTTATTCTTCTCATTACACTCTTTGTATAGAAACTTAAGGCAATTGTAATTAAGACTCCAATACATACTACCTGTATATATTGGCATTACACAATCCTCATTCCAAAATTGATTAGATTTTTTATATTCTAAATCTGAATATCGACAATTATCCTGATTATTTAGGTTCCACTTATACTTTACTCTATCAAATCCTGCACTTGTCAGGTCGCCCTCTTTTACTTCTTGCCAGGCTAAGAAATTTTGCTCATTATTATTTAACAAAAACTCTTGAATTTCTTTTGAATTTACAAGAGGAACATCTACCGAGCTAATTAAATGAGCATAATCAAATTCAATATTATTTATAAATAGAAACTTTATTAAAAACATGATTGCTTCCACCTTTCGAAATCCTGCACCCTTGTACTCTATTCTGGATTCAACAAAGTGAATATTATCTTTTTGAAAATTTTGCGAACATCTTTTAAAAGCTTTTAAATTGGTAAAACCATTCACATGAATTATAAAGACACTTTGGTCTGAATCCAGTGTCTCTATCAATCTTAAAAGCTGCTTGGGGTTTTTATCTGCGTGTATTAAATAAGCTGATTTCATAACATGTTTATTTAAGGCTTTAGATACTCTTCATAAACTTCTAACAATGGTCTGTCTTTATTAAAATCATATAGCGTCAACTGTCTCATTGAAAAAAAATAAATCCAATAGTTTTTTAGATTTGTTAAATATCTAGCATTAGCATTGTCTTTTTCGATTAGTGCATCATTTAATTCTCTGACACTAATTTTTCCAATCTTAAAACGTTCTTTACTCATTGTAAATTTTTTAATCGCAATTGAATCCAACAAAGAAGTCAAGTCTAAGATTGACTTATGAGCATTATATTTTTGTACCTGCATATCAACCTCTTGAACAAACTTTCGTTCTTCTCTTTCATAAACTTCCTGAGCTAGTTCTTCTTTTGCCTGAGCTAGTTTTACTTTTCTATTTTGCTGCCCCCAGTTAACTATAGGAACAGAAAGCCCCAACGAAACCTGTTGCCTGTCTGAATATGGCGGTTCATATAAAGCAGCTAATGAACTTGCTGAAGAATGGTCTAAACCATATGTAATGCTTAGATCCATAGAAAATCTCTCTTTTTTGGCTTGTATTAATTCCTTTTTTGCTTTCAGAATATTTAACTCGCGACTTAATGAACCTGGATTATATTGAATTGCTTTCTCTAATACATCATCGAAATTTACATCTGGAGCATTAGGCCTGTCAGGAACCATAAGTTTAAATGAAAAATGTGAACTTAGTCCAAGAAAATCCATCATTGAATTGTTTTCACTTTTAAAATTTAATTCTGCATTAATAAGCCTTTCCTTCGCATTTAAAAGCAACTCTTGCATTTTCAATAAGTCTATCTCTGACACAGCTCCATAAGTACACCTCTCTTTCGTCATCTGGTATAAGGTGTCGAGATTACTATAATTAAACCTTGCCATATCCAAGGTATTTTGCTTGGAGATAAATGAGAAGAAACGCCTTATTGCAGTTACTGAGTTATCTTCAATAGATGAAACATAAGTTCTTTTTGCTTTCTCAAACTCTATTGGAGAAACTTTTCGTTCCCATTTCATGCTATTTATAGCAAATATCGGCTGGCTATATGACAAACTTAATGGCGAAGAAAAGTAAGTGGTACTCCCATCATCTCCTAACAAAACGATTTGTTGCAAATTACTTGACATTGTCAGTGTTCCACCCATTGGAGCCACCTTTTGACTCATACTTAGATTAGCTGTACTGGAAACATTATTTTTTTCTATAAAACTCTGCAAATCATCATTCCAAGATATAGACCGATTGAAATTAGGAATTGTTGTACTTAACGAAACTGATGGCAGATAACCTGTTTTGAAATCCTGATATGTGTAGCAACTGCTAATATATTCATTCCTGGCTTCAATACTTACTAAAGACAATTTTTCAGCTAATTTTATAAATTCTTCTAAAGTATATTCACTTTTTAATTCTTGCGAATACAATTTAATCTGTACTCCAACAAACATTATTAGCAGCAACAAAAATTTTCCTAAATTCCTCACTAAACGCATAAAACAAATATCTCTTGGCTTTACTTTTTCCAATTTGTAATAACTTTTTCCATTTCACTTTTATTCATCATCCTGGTGCGTGTGATATCATTTTCTTTAATTTTGGCTGAATCTGAAGAATGTATGCTACTATTTATACCACGATCATGTGATAAGTGAAACATAGGACCTTCTACACGCATAACTTTATAATCGAGATTATCCCAACGATAATACCTTTCACCATCTTCGAGACCCCACCCATAATAATCCGTATTTTCAAGACCTGAATTAATGTATGACTCACAATTAGCAATAAAAGCACCTCCCACAGGATTTGGCGGGTACATTTCATTCATTTTGTTCCTATGCTTTATTAACAATTCAAAATTCCT
Organism: uncultured Saccharicrinis sp.; assembly: GCA_963677245.1. Lineage (GTDB taxonomy): Bacteria > Bacteroidota > Bacteroidia > Bacteroidales > Marinilabiliaceae > Saccharicrinis. The sequence continues at coordinate 4,507,999 of OY781921.1, read as the reverse complement.
GCTTAAAAAATATAATTCACGAATTGTTTTACTGGTATCAAGAAACTTATCCTTATATGGATAAACAAAATCAGACTTTTTTTCTCTCAATAAAGTGATTGATTCCAATATTTGCCTTGATCCAAGAATTACATCCGAATCCCATACCGCAACAAAAGGAGTTTGGCATGACTTCATCATTTCATTGATATAAAATGTTCGATGAAAAATAGGATCTAAATCTTCATAAAACATATAATTAACAGTCTGAGGGAGTAAACGCTTAACTAATCCATTACAAAAGGTTGAAGCTTCTAATATGATTATATTTGTATGAAATTTCTCAATTAAAAAATCCACAACCATCATTAGGTTTTCAAGTCTATTTATTGAGTCAAGCCTAACTGGAATTATAAAAGTTGTATCTTTTAAATCTATCTTTTCCATTTTATTTTATTTTTCAATTTTTTCTTCAAATACTGCTTTAAGAGGGCTAAAAAAGCGCATCAATAAACTAATATCATCTGTTAATATCTCTCCTGATCCATATAATTCCTGCACTACAGGTAATGTATCTTTATAGCTTGTTACCAAACCCTTATCCAACAATACATCTGCACTATACATCATCACATTACCACTAATTCCGGAAACTATTGTATTAGGTACGGTTGACTTATTTTCAATTACACCTCTCAGTAAACCAAATTCGTTGTAAGGAAAGTTATCTAGTTTAATATGCACTTTCTGCCCCATTTTTACTTTTCCTGACTTCTGTATTGGATACCTAATCCGAGCTTTAACTTCTGCTTGCGAATCTGGTAAAACAGAAACCACAATCTCACCAGCATTAACATTTTGATTCTCGGCCCAGAAAGAGGCATAATTTACAACTCCCTTAATAGGAGAACATAAAACATAATCATCTTCCCATTCATTTATTCTAGAATAGAGAATCTGTAATTTTTGCTTAAAATTAATCCACAAACGTTTTTTCTCAATCTCATCCTTTACCCTAAGGCTCTGTATTTCAAATTTAAGTTGTGAAATTGTTGAGGTACTTGTAGCAACCTGTTTATTGACATCAAGAACATTACTTTTTGAATTCAGTAAATTATATTTTTTCTCGTAATATGAATACTTCGACACGCCAGACACTTCATAATCGAGAGAATCCATTGACAGCTGATTTAAACCTACTTCATATTGATCATCAACAATTTGCTTACGCTGATTTAAAATATCAGTCAGCTCATTTAAATCTTTCAACTGCTGCTCTTTAGCTACAATTTCTTTTTGATTAAATTGATAAAAATAATAGTCTGCCAATTCGTAATAACTTCCAATAAAATCTTCATAGCTCGTTTGTAATGCACCTAATGTCAAATGCCCAGTAAAATTCATTTGTCCGAGAATCTCATTATTCCCTTCCGATAAAGTGTACGATAAAAGTTCCTGCGCATTTTTTTTAACCTCTAAAAAATCCTCCCAGCTCACAGAAGACTCAAGTAACACAAGCGGAGTATTAGTAACTACCTGTGAATTATTTTTTACCAATAACTTTTGTATTTTACCTGATACTTTAGCCTTTAGATGGACTGGAGGATTTATAGTTGTTATTTCTACTTCCCCAGCAATTACATCAGGATATCTTACAAAATGACTTCCACCAACCACAATTAATAAAAAAATGAATACATACGTATTACCCCACCTATGAATCCAAGGCGGACGATAATTATATATAGTTTCTTCGTACGATCTTCTTAATCTAACATCAAACATATTATCAAAATCTAATTTCCTAAATTCAGTTGATTAAACACTAGTTTGTAATACATTCCCTTTCTGGATATTAATTCCTCGTGAGTCCCTTGTTCTGCAATTGTACCTTTTTCCATAACAACTATATTATCCGCATTTTTTACTGTAGACAATCGGTGTGCAATAACAACAGCTGTTTTATTTTCCATAATCTGATTTAGATTCTCTGAAATTATTTTTTCATTATTGGCATCTAAGGAATTGGTTGCTTCATCAAGAAATATAAAATCAGGGTTTTTATATATAGCCCTAGCTATCAATACTCTTTGCTTTTGCCCCTGACTTAATCCTAATCCATTCTCACCTAACATCGTATACACTTTCAGTGGTCGCTCGTTAATAAAATCAGTTAGGTTAGCCAATATAATGGCCTTCTTGAGTTGTTCTGTATCTATATCTTTCTCGTCATCCTGAAGCGTAATATTATACATAATGGTTTCATTAAATAATCTTCCATCTTGCAATACTACACCACAACTCCTTCTCCATTTATCTAAATCTATACTATCAACACCAATATTACCTACCTCTATCTCTCCATTATTAGGATCATAGAATCGCATTAAGAGCTTAACTAAAGTAGTTTTGCCACTTCCACTTTCTCCTACTATAGCTGTAACTTTATTTTGAGGTATTGTGAGTGAAATATCTTTAATTACATCTCCTAAATTGGGATTATAATGAAAGCTAACACCATTTAATTTTATGGTTTTATTTTCTGGCACATCATTCGAAGATTTTGATTCCTCCGGCTTTTCTTCATGAATTACTTCATTTACACGCTTTAAACTTAATTGGGCAAATTGATAAGATGTGATGTACCCTATCATACTGCTTAAAGGACCTGACAATTGACCAAGTATATATTGAGCTGCAGTCATCATACCTAAAGTCATATTTCCTTCAATAACATTATATGCGGCTATGTATGTTAAAAATACACCTTGTAACTTCAAGATTAAAGAAGCTCCTGCCGCCTCAATCTGATCCAGATCCATATTTTTAACATGTAAGCCATATATTTTAAAGCGACTCAACTCCCAACGCCATCTTCTGCTGTTTGCAATACCATTTGCCTTAATATCCTGAACACTATTATATATCTCAAGCATGGCATTTTGGTTAGTTGTCCTTAACTCAAAGAGTATGTTATCTAACTTTTTTCTTCTTTTAAGAAACAACAGTATCCAACCAAAATAAACTAAGTTACCAACAAAAAATATATAAAACATTGTTGGTTCATAGTACAACATTAACACGGTATAAATAACTAACAGCAGTAAATTGATGAAGATGCCAAGAAAAGTTGACATAACAAACGACTGTATACGTCCATGATCTCCAATACGTGTTAGCAAATCACTCACAGTCTTCCGTTCAAAAAAGGCAATGGGTAACTTTAGTGTTTTTCGAACAAAATCACTTACCATACTCATATTGATTCTTTCGGAAACATAGAGCATTAAACGACTTTGTATAAACCCTGAAATTAATGAACTAAATGCCAGAACAATACCAGCTATCATCATAGCTTCAATAAAGCTCATATTACCTCCCATTATTCCAAAATCAACTACAGATTGATTTATAAAAGGGCTTATAACTCCAATCAGGATTCCAACAAACATCCCTAAAATAACCTGAAACAAATACTTATGATACGGTTTCAGATACCGCCTAAAGTATGTTAAAGATGCAGTTGTTTCATTATTTGTAATATTATCAAACTCAGGAGTTGTTTCTAATAACAAAGCAGCCCCAATATTATTATCATATAACCAGGCATTTTTAAACTCCTCATGAGTATAAATCAACAAACCTGAAGCTGGATCAGAAACATAAACCTTATTTCTCGTAATCTTGTATACAACAACAAAATGCTTTTCTTTCCAATGGATAACTAATGGCAAAGGCATTTTATCTCTTAAGTCTTCAAAATTTAATTTTAGAGCCAGAGTTCTAAAACCAACAACTTCTGCAGCTTGTCCAATATCAAATAACGAAACACCTTCACGCGTGATATAACACCTATCACGCAAATACTTCATAGATAAGGTTTTTCCATAGTATTTGGCAATAATTTTTAAGCATGCAGGGCCACAATCCATCTGATCGTGCTGAATATAACTAGGGAAAATTAAACGATCTTTTAACACTTTCTTTTTTTAATTTTTTGCAACCATCCGTTAATCATACTATTTGAAATGATGGTTTATTAAATGGATAGAATTTTTATACTCCCAAATGTGATACTAATACGCAACTGGTTGTTTCGTTTTTAATAATACCAAACCGATACCTGCGATACCAGTTGCTACATTTAAAGTATTAATGTTTAATTTATCAGGTTTAATATCCCAAAAGGATGAATGTATAATTGAATTGACCAATAACTCATGGTCATAGGAAAGATGATCGTCTTCAAATAATTCAGCATATTTATCTAATAAAAAAGCAAATCCTGCTTTGCCATTTAAAAAGGGAATTTCAATATTTAAAAAGTCCTCTTCAATAATTGTATTAATATCAATTGTATTTATTAATAGTTCACAGTGTTTCTTCCAATCATCCTGCTTATAATTTTGTAATGCAAATTTTAAAGCAAATACCAAATAAAACCTATTTGCTCGACTAATTGGAATTGTTGAAGTAACAGAAGAAGAAATATTCTCAAATATCCTTTCTACTTTTCGATTATATATATTAAGACTATAAACACTAGCTAAAAATACTATACACAAAGGCAAACCATATAACAAACTAAAACCATGTAACTCCTGAATTATACGTTTATCTTTTTCTAATAAAAAAGACAACCTATTTACAATAAAAATTAATAAACGCTCAAAACAAAGTTTACGATCGGATTTGAATGACTCATTACAGTATTTAATTCTTTCAATCAAATAAAATCCAAATCCTACCAGAGTTTGAACACCCGCATTTTCCATATTCTCACTAAATGTGATATAATGGTATATTTTATCATCCAAATCCTCTAGTACTTCGTTTAAATCACCTTCTAAAAAACCATTTTTATGTAGGTAATGAAATCCCCAGGCAATACCGGACAAACCATCATCAAAATGATAAGGCTGTTGCTCATCAGAAATTTTATCGTATATATTATCTATTAATGTATCGGCAACATCTTCATATCTTTTTTCATCTAATATTCTGGAAGCAAAATATAAAAATAAACTAGCCCCCATTTGTCCACTTAACAAGCCTGTGTTTGAATAATTAAATATTTGTGCTTTTAAAATTTCTGCCGTTTGGCGAATGGCATTCTCCATCATAAAATTAGGTATTTTAGTATCTATAGCATTTTAACGTTCGGGGAATAATTCCCCGAACCATTTGTTTATTAAGTCCAACTACCTGTTGTAGTAGCAAGTGTATTTCCTTCTGCAACACCTGCGGTATATACATTTGCTGTTAATGCCGTACTCATCCATGTATTACTACTTGAATTTTTCTCCCACAAAATATGAGAATCTCTGGCTGCACTTGGACTAATTACTCCAGCCACATCCCCCATATGAAATGTTTCTGAACCATACAGTTGAGTGATCTTCATTCCTGCATAATAGGTTTTACTTCCATTATTATAACTTCCTAAATACGAAATACTTTCATATGAACTAGCCCTATAACCACAAAATACCGCTAAATCAAACCATGTAGATTGATCTCTTAACCAGCCACCTTTTAAAGCTTTGGCTTCTTCTTTTTCAATGGCAGTAAAATCCTGCATTTCATTTAACTTCAACTTCTTTAATTTTTTCATTTTGTTTAACTTAATTAGATTTTACATTAACTAAATATATTGCATTAATCCATTAAAAAATGTATATACAGCATCAAATCTAATTATATATTTTACATATAGAATAGTAATTTTTCTACATTTTATTATCTTTTTGTTAACTATATTCATCATTTAAACACACCGTATTGGTCAAACAAAGAATATTTCTTCTTTTTGCGTAAGAAATAAACACAAACTTTATTACTTGTTTTTCTGTGTTTTAATCAATACCACAGGGGGTCTTCACTGTGGTTATCTTTAAATAAAACCCGAGCCTTTTTTCGATTTCTATAAATTACATATTTTTCATACTTACAAACTAAATCATAAGATTCATATATCTTCCAATTTCTAATATTTTATATACTTAATATTTTACATGTTTATTACTCATATATTTTTCACTCACACATTAACCTACTATCGATTACGAATTCATATTACAGAATTAATTATTAGTAATAATTCAGTGGCGACAAGCCACTGAACCCTTATTATATACTTACAGAACGCTATTCTATGTCCAACTTCCAGTAGTTGTAGGCATAATACCTCCGGCTGCTACCCCTGAATTATAAACATCAGTTCCTATAACATCACTTTTCCATGTGTTATAATATGAATCTTTAGTCCACATTACATTAGAATTGCGTGCATTACTCGGTGTAATCGATCCAGCGGTACTTCCCATATGGTGAGTTACAGAATAACCATACTCGCTCATATTTAAAGTTACTCCGGCATAGTAATTTTTACTACCGTAAGTCATACTACCAATGTAAGCCACAGCTCCACCACCTCTATATCCATCCCTTTGAATTAGAACTGTCATCCAAGTATCTGAATCTAAAAGCCATCCCCCTTTCAGAGATTTGGCTTCGTCTTTTTCGATTGCAGTAAAATCCTGCATTTCATTTAACTTCAGCTTTCTTAATTTTTTCATATTATCATGATTAATTTGCTTAAATTGTAAGTACTCCTATTTATACTTTGCATTAAAACAAACACCTCAATGCGTTAACTCAAGCTTCACTGAGTTTACTCTTATCAAAACCCAGCCATTAAGACGCAAATATCCCATTTATATTATAAGAGTACTTCATAATAAAGTCCGGCAGCCACAATAGCTACCGAACATATTTAATTTACAACAGCTTCTAGGTCCAACTACCAGTAGTAGTAGGCATAGTATTACCTGCAGCAACTCCTGCAGTGTAAACAGAAGCTCCAAATGCTTCACTTGTCCATGTGTTGTTATTAGAATCTTTTGTCCATAAAATATGAGAATCTCTTGCACCGCTAGCTGTAATTGATCCTGCCGTATCTCCCATATGATGGGTAACAGAATATCCATATTCGCTCATGTTTAGCGTTACCCCGGCATAGTAATTTTTACTGCCGTAAGCCATACTACCCAAATAAGCCACAGCACCACCTCCTCTATATCCATCCTTTTGGATTAATAGAGTCATCCAGGTATCTGCGTCACGAAGCCATCCTCCTTTCAAAGACTTAGCTTCTTCTTTTTCGATTGCAGTAAAATCCTGCATTTCATTTAACTTTAACTTCTTTAGTTTTTTCATTTTGTTTAAATTAAAATGATTTTAAATAAACTTAATATTATACATTAATGCATATAACATGTACATGTACTAGCAAATTTAGTGATGAAGAGATAGTGACATATTGCATTTTTTCAACATTTAATGTCATTTTTTAACCTTTTTATACACAAAAAAGATAACTCTATATCAATCATAATCGTCATACAAATCCACTACCAACAATGACTTACCGCGCATCCTCTTGGACTTTATATAATTTTAAATGCTCATTTAATGCTCTTTATAAATTTAATCACAATACACCTTAATATATCTCTTTTTAACTTATTAATATATTTAGATAATATACTCAATCTAGCTCCTATAGTTTGAAATATATTTTTTAATATTCATACTTTATTTCATGTGTATTTACAGACAGAAAATCACACTATATTTCTTTTTAACTTATTTTTTTTACATTAATACTCAACCAACACATTTACTGTTAACCTAAAATTAACCTTAACTTTCTGCTATAACTCACTAATAGTACCTATTTTGTAGTTTATATTGAACCAATACAAAGGAGACACAGCTATTTTGGTAGCAATCCATAATTAGATTTGAGTACGATTTATCTACAATGGAATTTTTTAAATCAACGGTAGAGTCTGTTATACCTATACAGTTAAATAAACATTTGTTCTACGCTTTGCTTGATTCTATTACCATCCTTTAACTAACCTTATTTGGATATTGCAAACGCTTTTAAGTAACAATCCATTAAAAAAATGAAACTATCTTATTTAAACTACAGAAGCTCATATCTTATCCATGTATTTGGGGAAGTATTATTTTAGGATATTATACCTGTATTAAGTCTGCAATTCTTGATTCTGATGCATTCCAGGCTTTTAGAGAAAACGGAATCTTTGATAAAGAAACGGCATCTAAATTTAGACATAACGCATTAGAGAAAGGTGGTACAGAAGATCCGATGAAATTATATAAAGATTTTAGAGGTTCTGAACCGGATGAAAATGCGCTTTTAAAAGACAGGGGGTTGATATAAACTTTTAAGAAGAAAGCAAGGAATAATATTTTGTATTAGACAATAACAAACCGAGGGATTATTAAAGTTAGTTCCTCGGTTTTATTATTATCCTAATATGATTACTATCGCCTTATTACCTGGATATTCTTTTGTTTACCATCATTGCTTTCAATAAGTAAAATATAAACACCATTGCCACCCTTCATTTGATATTGAATCTGAATGGTTAAAAAGGTGTAATGGATTTTCTAATGCATATGGCAATTTTAACTCATTTCAGTTTTTAATCCACAGTCATTTATGTTTATTAATTGTATTTAATTTCAACAAACATACTATCACTAATATTACTTTCTGCAGCATTTCTAAAAATAATCCAAAGATGCATTTCATTAATATTTCTATTACAAACACCTTCCCATAAAAAATTACCTTTTGATCTTCTCACCCCTGAAAAAGTATAACGACTAAGATTCTCAGCCTTATGTCGCATCAATAAAATTAAAGTATCCATATCCCTATTATTATTGAACTCTATGTCACTGGTACCCCACTCCACCAGTAAGTCTTTTCCTTGTATTGTTGCTGAAGCCTCTTTGGGTAAAGGTACACTACCTTTGCTAAACAAAGCCTTGGTATAATCAATTTCAAGATTTGGATACGCTCCTTTAACACCAAACTTCATATTATAGGATTTGGCAAAATAGAAAGGACTTTTCTCCGTATTTTCTAATCCAAAAGTTCTGGGATAAATATGAATAAATGGTCTAAGAAAATCGTTTACCAATTTCATTTTTTGTCGCTGTGCCAGATGCCTTGGCGATTTCTTATCTCTAAAATATCCAGGTTTACTGCGTACAATTGTTTTCCCATTTAGCTCATAAATGACAATATTCCCAAGGCTACCACTCAAACCTTCTAAAAACTTATTATTTAAAACAGCCATAATCGAAAAGTTTTGGTCATATTGTCTCTAAGTCAAATATTATACCACTCAAATGAAAATTTTACACTATTAACGAGAATTTTTTGGCCTTTGCACATATTTCCTATGTTTTACCTTTAACTATTATCAAACTAATTATTTCACCTTTGACACATAATAACGCCGGTAGCGTAATATCAATTTAAGTTCACAAGGTAAAGGAATGTTTTAAGCCTTCAACCTTTGTCCCCACAGTCTCCGGTTCTTGTGCGCCCCTCCTACCAGATAAATTAACCCTAAGTTCAGGCGATATTTAGGCTATCTGCATGTTTTCGAGGTGGTATCTTTGACCAAGATCAAACTAAGCTCCAACAAACCTCGAAGAAACCATGAAGATGCCATGTTCACGTTAGGTTCCAGTTCCGGACAAAAGTAATACCTGGTACGGAAAAAATGTGTAGGTTATAAACAATGGCAGTTAGCTATTGACAGGTTGTTGCGGATTGCTAGTTTCGGGTTAATACCTAACAGGCTTTAACTATTCATCCCGTAAAGCTCTTTAGAGGCCACCCATCAGATGAGTATAGGCAAAATGCGTATGGTAATCTGATTAGTAAAATAAAAGCGAAACGAAAAAGTGAAACCAATCCTCCCAAAAAACATGGTAATATGCCTTTATAAAACTCTATAAACGCAAAAAGAGCAACCACAAAAAATGTGATTGCTCTTGTTTAAAGATGGGCGGCGACCTACTCTCCCACTGTTACGCAGTACCATCGGCGCTATAGGGCTTAACTTCTCTGTTCGGAATGGGAAGAGGTGGAACCCCTATGCTATAACCACCTGAATATTGTTATTAACATACTAGCTTCAATCAAAATCACAGTTCAAACCTTAGCGCCCAACTAAAAGTTTCGGGTAATTAGTACTGCTCGGCTTTGACATTACTGCCTTTACACCTACAGCCTATCAACGTCATCGTCTTTAACGTCCCTCAAGGATATCTCATCTTGAAGCAGGCTTCGTGCTTAGATGCTTTCAGCACTTATCCCTTCCACACATAGCTACCCAGCGATGCTCCTGGCGGAACAACTGGTGCACCAGCGGTATGTCCAACGCGGTCCTCTCGTACTAACGTCAGGTCTTCTCAAATATCCTACGCCCACAACAGATAGGGACCGAACTGTCTCACGACGTTCTGAACCCAGCTCGCGTGCCACTTTAATGGGCGAACAGCCCAACCCTTGGGACCTTCTCCAGCCCCAGGATGTGACGAGCCGACATCGAGGTGCCAAACCGCTCCGTCGATATGAGCTCTTGGGAGCGATCAGCCTGTTATCCCCGGAGTACCTTTTATCCTTTGAGCGATGGCCCTTCCATGCGGAACCACCGGATCACTATGTCCTACTTTCGTACCTGGTCGACTTGTCGGTCTCACAGTCAAGCTTCCTTGTGCCATTACACTCTGCGGACGGTTACCAATCGTCCTGAGGAAACCTTTGAAAGCCTCCGTTACTCTTTTGGAGGCGACCACCCCAGTCAAACTACCCACCAAACAATGTCCGAATGAATTCGTTAGACCACAGATAAGCAAAGGGTCGTATTTCAAGGGTGACTAAACTACGCCTGGCGACGCAGCATCAAAGTCTCCGACCTATCCTACACATTACTTACCCACAATCAATGTTAAGCTATAGTAAAGGTTCACGGGGTCTTTCCGTCCCGTTGCGGGTAATCGGCATCTTCACCGATACTACAATTTCACCGAGCTCATGGCCGAGACAGTGTGCACATCGTTACACCATTCGTGCAGGTCGGAACTTACCCGACAAGGAATTTCGCTACCTTAGGACCGTTATAGTTACGGCCGCCGTTTACCGGGGCTTCAATTCAATGCTTCACCGAAGTTAACATCTCCTCTTAACCTTCCGGCACCGGGCAGGTGTCAGGCCTTATACGTCTTCTTTCGAATTTGCAAAGCCATGTGTTTTTGATAAACAGTCGCATGCACCATTTCTCTGCGGCCAGCCTAAACTGGCGCCCCTTATCCCGAAGTTACGGGGCTAATTTGCCGAGTTCCTTAGCCATGAATCACTCGAGCGCCTTAGTATACTCAACCCAACTACGTGTGTCCGTTTACGGTACGGGCCGCTATACTCGCTTTTCTTGGTACCAGATGCTTTACTTCGCTTCGGCCGAAGCCTAGGCTCAACGTACATATCCGTCAGTACGTAGTAATCTCTCCGATACGTCACTTTCATTGTATAGCAGGTACAGGAATATTAACCTGTTTGCCATCCACTACCCCTTTCGGGTTCGCGTTAGGTCCCGACTAACCCTGATCCGATTAGCGTTGATCAGGAAACCTGAGTCTTTCGGCGAGGGGGTTTCTCGCCCCCTTTATCGTTACTTATGCCTACATTTGCTTTTCTAATATCTCCACAATGCATCGCCACACTGCTTCTAAGTCATTAGAATGCTCCCCTACCACTTGTACTTAGTACAAATCCATAGCTTCGGTAGTATACTTATGCCCGATTATTATCCATGCTCGATCGCTCGACTAGTGAGCTGTTACGCACTCTTTAAATGAATGGCTGCTTCCAAGCCAACATCCTAGCTGTCTCTGCAATCAAACCGCGTTTGTTCAACTTAGCATACATTTGGGGACCTTAGCTGATGGTCTGGGTTCTTTCCCTTTCGGACACGGACCTTAGCACCCATGCCCTCACTCCTATTCATCATCTTACAGCATTCGGAGTTTGTCAGGAGTTGATAGGCGGTGAAGCCCTCTCGTCCAATCAGTAGCTCTACCTCTGTAAGATTAAAATAAGGCTGCACCTAAATGCATTTCGGGGAGTACGAGCTATTTCCAGGTTTGATTGGCCTTTCACCCCTACCCACAGTTCATCCAAAAACTTTTCAACGTTAACTGGTTCGGTCCTCCATTCCGTGTTACCGGAACTTCAACCTGACCATGGGTAGATCACCTGGTTTCGCGTCTAGCGCAGCTAACTTTGTCGCCCTATTCAGACTCGCTTTCGCTTCGGCTCCGTTGCTTAACAACTTAACCTTGCTAACTACGACTAACTCGTAGGCTCATTATGCAAAAGGCACGCCGTCACCCTAAAAGGGCTCCGACCGCTTGTAAGCGCACGGTTTCAGGTACTTTTTCACTCCCCTGTTCGGGGTACTTTTCACCTTTCCCTCACGGTACTGGTTCACTATCGGTCTTTCAGGAGTATTTAGCCTTACCGGATGGGCCCGGTAGATTCAGACAGGATTTCACGTGTCCCGCCCTACTCAGGATACTGCTAGATTCATAACTGTACTTGTACGTGACTTTCACACTCTTTGGCTACTCTTTCCAAAGCATTCCAATTTGGTTATTTACTCATATTGCAGTCCTACAACCCCAGCGCTGCCTAGACAACACTGGTTTGGGCTAATCCCCGTTCGCTCGCCGCTACTAGGAGAATCACTTTTGTTTTCTTTTCCTCCGGGTACTTAGATGTTTCAGTTCCCCGGGTTTGCCTCCCCGAAGGGATAGTATATCTTCAATATACTGGGTTGCCCCATTCAGAAATCCACGGATCAATAAATATTTGCTTCTCCCCGTGGCTTATCGCAGCTTATCACGTCTTTCGTCGCCTCTGAAAGCCTAGGCATCCACCATGCGCCCTTGCTTACTTTCTTGTTGGTATAACTTTAATGCTATCGCACTAAAGTCAACCTATGATTTTGATTGTTTTGCCAATATGTCAATGTACGTTTTGTCTATATTTTAGACAATGTGAAATGCACTACTAAGAAAAAAAATGTTCTTTAATTTTATTTAAAACTCTCTCCAGAAAGGAGGTGTTCCAGCCACACCTTCCGGTACGGCTACCTTGTTACGACTTAACCCTAGTTATCAGTTTTACCCTAGGCCGCTCCTTACGGTAACAGACTTCAGGTACCCCCGACTTCCATGGTTTGACGGGCGGTGTGTACAAGGCCCGGGAACGTATTCACCGCGCCATGGCTGATGCGCGATTACTAGCGAATCCAGCTTCACGGAGTCGAGTTGCAGACTCCGATCCGAACTGAGACAGGCTTTAGAGATTAGCATCACATTGCTGTGTAGCTGCCCTTTGTACCTGCCATTGTAACACGTGTGTAGCCCTGGACGTAAGGGCCGTGCTGATTTGACGTCATCCCCACCTTCCTCACGGTTTACACCGGCAGTCTTGCTAGAGTCCCCAGCTTAACCTGATGGTAACTAACAATAGGGGTTGCGCTCGTTATGGGACTTAACCCGACACCTCACGGCACGAGCTGACGACAACCATGCAGCACCTTGTAAATAGTCCGAAGAAAAGATCATCTCTGATCTATGCAATCTACATTTAAGTCCAGGTAAGGTTCCTCGCGTATCATCGAATTAAACCACATGTTCCTCCGCTTGTGCGGGCCCCCGTCAATTCCTTTGAGTTTCATTGTTGCCAACGTACTCCCCAGGTGGATTACTTAATGCTTTCGCTCAGTCGCTGACAATGTATCGCCAACAACGAGTAATCATCGTTTACGGCGTGGACTACCAGGGTATCTAATCCTGTTCGCTCCCCACGCTTTCGTGCATCAGCGTCAATTATAGCTTAGTAAGCTGCCTTCGCAATCGGTGTTCTGTGTTATATCTATGCATTTCACCGCTACACAACACATTCCGCCTACCTCAACTAAATTCAAGACTAACAGTATCAATGGCAGTTTTACAGTTGAGCTGCAAGATTTCACCACTGACTTATTAGTCCGCCTACGCACCCTTTAAACCCAATAAATCCGGATAACGCTCGCATCCTCCGTATTACCGCGGCTGCTGGCACGGAGTTAGCCGATGCTTATTCATACGGTACCTTCAAAAAGCTTCACGAAGCTCACATTATTCCCGTATAAAAGAAGTTTACAATCCATAGAACCGTCTTCCTTCACGCGACATGGCTGGTTCAGACTTGCGTCCATTGACCAATATTCCTCACTGCTGCCTCCCGTAGGAGTCTGGTCCGTGTCTCAGTACCAGTGTGGGGGACCTTCCTCTCAGAACCCCTAGACATCGTTGCCTTGGTAAGCCGTTACCTTACCAACTAGCTAATGTCACGCATGACCATCTTTTACCGCCGAAACTTTACTTAATCATTCATGCGAATCATCAAGACTATAGGGTATTAATCCAAATTTCTCTGGGCTATCCCCTTGTAAAAGGCAGGTTTCATACGCGTTACGCACCCGTGCGCCGGTCGTCATCTGTAGCAAGCTACAATGTTACCCCTCGACTTGCATGTGTTAGGCCTGTCGCTAGCGTTCATCCTGAGCCAGGATCAAACTCTTCGTTGTATAAAAATTATTATGACTGTTTTAACAGCCTATTATTCTTTACAAGAGTTTTAACTCAAAGAATCACTCTTTCCTTTTTAGTGTGCATTTCAATATTTTCAAAGAACGATGTTAGCCTTATTACTAACTTCTTTATATCTTTTAAGCCGAAGCTTATTTTCAATCTTTTTTTTACTCTTCAACCCTTGTTGAGTGTCGCTCTAAAAGCGGATGCAAAGATAACAACTTTATTTCCTATTCTCCAAATGTTTTTTGAAAAAATTTTTAATTATTTTTTCAAGCTTATTTATAAGCTAAAACATTTATTTTCAAGCTTTTCAAAACCCTATTTCTTACAGGAGAATAACCCTTGCGCCCTTCTTTAAAAGCGGCTGCAAAGATAAGCACTTTTAAATTTAAATTCCAAATCATTTTTTGAAAAAATTTAAACTTTTTTCTCGCCTCTCAAAAACCTTTTATAAACCAGGTTTTTAATCCCTTTTGTTGTTATCAATACGTCAGTTTTTATCGCTCTTTCCTGACAACCTCTTGTCTTAAGCGGCTGCAAAGATAAATCATATTATCTCTCTTTTCCAAATCTAATTTCCAATTATTTTTTCGCAGAATGGCAAGATACAAAATACAGCATTGGTTGTCAAGTGAATAACAAGTGAAAAAAAACAAAATAAAAAAGGAGCGATATATTCTATCACTCCTTTCTATTTGTATACTTATACAGTTATAGTATTATACTTTGTAACGCCACGCATCAATTCTATACTTTTTAATTCTGGTACCCAACATACGTTCCGTGATCTTAAGCAACTCTGCTGCTTTTGTAATATTTCCTTTGGTCGTAGTAAGCCCTTCTATGATCAATTGCTTTTCTAAACGCTCCAATACGCCAGTCATTCCTTCATGCATTCCTGTCGCAGTTGAATCTGCAGTCTGTAATGTTGGTGGAAGGTTATAACTATGTATCACATTATCTCTTGCCAAAATACAGGCACGTTCAATTACATTTTCCAGTTCTCTTACGTTACCTGGCCAAGAATACACCATCAACATATCAATAGCTGAAGTGGTAATTCTTTTTATGGATGCCCTATTCTTTTTATTAAACTTATTTATAAAATGATCTACTAAAATTGGAATATCATTTCTGCGCTCACGCAACGATGGAACAAATATTGGAAACACATTAATTCTATAAAATAGGTCTTCCCTAAACGAACCATCTTCTATCTGTTGTTCTAAATTACAATTAGTAGCACATACAATTCGAACATCTATCTTTATAGTTTCGGTACCACCTAGTCGCTCAAACTCTCTTTCCTGAATTACACGCAGCAACTTAACCTGAGTAGAAAGCGGTAAATCACCAATCTCATCTAAAAATATAGTTCCTCCATCAGCCATTTCGAAACGACCTTTCCTTTGCTGATCAGCACCGGTAAACGCTCCTTTTTCGTGACCAAACAATTCACTTTCAATCAAAGAATCTGGTAAAGCCGAACAGTTTACCTTCACTAAACTCTTATTCTTTCTGGCACTTTCAGTATGAATAGCATCTGCCACCAACTCTTTACCAATACCACTTTCTCCTCTAATCAGAACAGTACTATTTGTTCGGGCAACCATTTCTATTAAAGAGAACACATCTCTCATTTTGCTACTATTACCAATAATATTCGTAGCAAAATTATTTCCTTTTACTTCCGACTCGAGTTCTTGATTCTTTTGCTTTAAGGCTTCCACCTCTTCCGCTTTCTCTTGTCGTGCCTTAACGGTTTTAGCAATTAAAGAACCTACAATTGACAGTAAGTGAATATCTTCTTCGTAGGTAATATGCGGGTTAAACGGTCGTACCACACTTAAGGCGCCTGTGGTTTTATTTTCTGCAACAATAGGAATACATATAAATGTGAGCTCGCCCCCTTCTTTACTAACTTCAGAACGAGTTTTATTTAAAAACAAATTCGATTTAGAAATCTCCTGAATAACAATAGGCTGACCTAACTCAACTACTTTCCCAATAACACCTTCTCCTAATCGATACTTTCCCAGAGATTGTTGTTTTTGACTCATTCCATAAGCCGCCTCAATATAAATATTGGAATTATTACGATTAAATATAGTTAAGAAACTTCTTTCGGCATCCAGATATTCAACCAACATTTTTAATATCGGTGACAAATCATTTTTTAATTCCTTACTTGAAATTAATCGCTGACTAATTTCAAATAACAATGTCATTTCTTTAAGCCCGTAACAATCCTCCCCACCTTTTTTACAATTTTTATGCATATTACCTTACCCCAATTTAATTATAGCAAAATCCTCCTCAAATATAACAATTCATAAATCCAACCCCTAAATTTTAAACAAACCACATTCTTATTTATAATGTTTCCATCTTAAACCCCTACATTATTCAATTATCCCAACATTTTTTTAAGAATTTTCACATTAAAATTCGATTCTCTAAAACAATCAAACATTAAAACATAAATGCATAAGTATTCAAATTTTAGTATTAAAAACCATTTTTGAACTGTAAGTGTATTTATTTTTTGAAAAAATATCAATATCTTAACATTAAGATTATCTACAGTTAATAAATGTTGCACCTTTTAAAATTTTAGCTCTATGAATAACTACATTGACATTGAGATAAATAAAGTACAACTCAATGCCTTATTAAATCATCATGAAAAAAAAGGCTTAAAGTATTTATTAGAAAACGGTGTTTTTTGCAATACTTGTAATGATGTATGCCAATATGGTGTATCTAATTACCTTATATACCTGGATCGGTTTAATGATATTAAAGTAAAAGGGGAGTGTACCCAATGCGGTAGTGAAGTAAACCGAATCATAGAGTTTGGAGAGAATGAATCATTTTTTAGAAAGGCAGTTCAGTTTAGAAATACATTGAATGAAGCATTAGTAAGCTAAACAACTTATAATAAATAAAGCTGGAATTTTCATTTCCAGCTTTTCTTTTATCTGTAGATTATCTTAACAAATCCATAAAAATCTTCAACACTAATCCCGATATCGCTTTATGATATGCTGATAAGCATCTATTCTTCGGTCTCTAAAAAATGGCCATATCCTTCTGACTTCCTCTGTTCTATCTTTATCCAATTCAATAACCCGACTCAATTCTTCATCCTGATTTGCTTCCCAAATAATTTCGCCTTGTGACCCAGCCACAAAACTACTTCCCCAAAACTTAATTCCATTGGTAACACCTGTCCAATCCGGTTCTTCACCTACTCTATTCACAGCTACAACCGGCAATCCATTTGCCACGGCATGTGCCCTCTGTGAAATCATCCATGCGTTTCGCTGACGAGCTTTTTCCTCATCGCTATCTGTACTTTCATAACCAATAGCTGTTGGATAAATAAGAATCTCAGCCCCAGCTAAGGCCATCAAGCGCGCTGCTTCAGGATACCATTGATCCCAACACACTAATACTCCTAGTTTTCCAACAGAAGTTTGAATTGGATTAAATCCCAAATCTCCTGGTGTAAAATAAAATTTTTCATAATAAGCCGGATCATCCGGAATATGCATTTTACGATACATCCCAGCTTCTGAACCATCTTTTTCGAAAACCACTGCGGTATTATGATATAATCCCGGAGCTCTTTTTTCAAACAAAGATGTCACCAAAACTATTTCTAACTCTTTAGCGATAGCTGCAAATTGATGATACGAAGGTCCTGGAATCGGCTCTGCCCACTCAAACATTCCTACTTCCTCGGCCTGACAAAAATAGATCCCACAGTGTAACTCCTGCAGCACCACCAGCTCGGCTCCCTGAGCAGCGCAAGTTCTAATGCCTTCAATGCTTTTATTTATATTAGCCTGTTTATCGTTACCACATGCCTGCTGAACAATTCCGACTTTTAACTTATTCATCCTTTTATATTTACTTCTTAAGCCTTAAACTACCCTTACATATTTATATTAATTCCTTTGGGATATTGCATACTAATACAATGCAAAGATCCATGCTGATCAATCAAAGGTCGACAATTTATTCCAAGCACTTTTCTATCTGGAAAGATATTTTGAATAATTCGTAATGCTTCCTCATCTTGAGGCACGCCATAAACCGGCACTAATACACCATTGTTTAAAATAAGAAAATTAGCATATGTTGCCGGCAATCTTTCTCCTTCCTTATCAAAACAAGCCTCGGGCCATGGAAGTGCCACCAAATTATAAGCCTCACCTTGAGTATTTGTAGATGTACCAAGCTGCTCTTCCATCTTTCGTAAATCTTCAAAATGTTCATCTTCATGATTATCACATTTTACGTACGCAATTGTATCTGAAGAACAAATTCGAGCCAATGTATCAATATGAGAATCGGTATCATCTCCAACTAAAAATCCATGATCTAACCAAAGCACTTTTTTTAATCCAAATGCATCTTTTAAGAAATCTGTTATCTCATTTCTATTTAAATGAGGATTTCTGAACTTAGACAATAAACATTCTGATGTTGTTAAAAGCGTTCCTTCACCGTCAGATTCAATTGCTCCTCCTTCTAAAACAAAATCATATGCCATCAATGGCGTTTCCGACAAACACTTTTTATGCAGAATAGATGTTATTGTATTATCTAATCCGGCTTCAAATTTTTTACCCCAACCATTAAAAACAAAATCGAGCAATACCGGCTCTCCATCTTTAATAACAGAAATAGCTCCATGATCTCTCGCCCAGGTATCATTTGACGCTGCCTCTATATAATATATTATATAAGGAGTAGGATTTTTAAAGTAAGACGAAACTTGTTCTTCCGAATCACAAACAAGTAAAACAGGCTCAAAGGATGCTGCAGCTTCAATTATCTGCACAAAACAGTCGACAACCTCATCATACATATATGCCCAGTCACTATTTTTATGTGGAAATGTAAACTGAACAAAACTTTGCGGCTCCCATTCTGCGGGCAATCTTACACTCATTTTCTTTAAATTATCTTATTTGCAAATATAAAATTATAGTGTTTACAAATATGATCCTCCATAAAAAAGAGATTACCTTTGTCGCGTTTTATTTATGCTCATCTAAAAATAAATTTGAACATATATATTAATTATACCTTGCTATATCAATTGGCAAAATAATTTTAGAATCATCATCAGGGTATTTAATAAGCTATGGAATATAGAAGATTTGGTAAAACTGAGAAAAAATTAAGCGTAATAACCCTTGGCGGGATGCGTTTTAAACACGGATGGGATAACCCCAGACACGAAATCCCTGCAGAGACACAAGATAACTGCAACCAAATTGTTGACCTGGCCATAAAAAACGGGATTAATCAATTTGAAACAGCTCATGGCTACATGAAAAGTGAAACTGTTTTTGGCAAGACGCTCAATGACGAATTAAAAATAGACCGGTCTTCTTATTATTTGATGACCAAAGGAAATCCTTCAACTGCTGATGAAACCAGAAAATTAATAGATGAGCAATTAAATACGCTAAAAACAGATTATCTTGATTTTTATGGCTGGCATGGAATTAACACACCCGAATTAATGCAAACAGCCTGCAAAACAGGAGGATCAGTTGAAGAACTTCTAAGATTAAAAGAAGAAGGTATTATAAAACATGTAGGATTCAGTACACACGGTTCCTTAAAAACCATAACTGACAGTATTAATACAGACCTATTTGAATTTGTAAATCTGCATTATTACTATTTCTACCAGCGCAACCTTGCTGCAATTCAATTAGCCGAGCAAAAAGATATGGGGGTATTTATCATATCACCCAACGACAAAGGAGGACAATTATACAAAGCTCCTGATAAAGTTAAGGGTGCTATACCTCATTGCACTCCAATTCAGTGGAATGCGCGTTTTTGCCTGAACACACCTAATGTACATACCTTATCTTTTGGCATAAACGACCCAAGTCACTTTAATGAAATGAAGGGGATTTTTAATTATAACGCTACAACCAAGCAACAAGATGAACAAAGCAAGCAACTACTCGACAATATGGCAACAGAAGACCCACACTCCTGGTATGACGCATACAACACCAATGAAGACAGCCCGGGAATAAATTTGCCCCTTTTATTATTGTGGCGCAAACTCTGGAAGTGTTACGACATGCTTGACTTTGCCAAATATCGATATAAGGAACTAAAAACACCCAACCATTGGGTTCCTGGTGTATATGCCACTCCCGAAAATATTGCAAAACTTGATATGTCTTTGATTCCGGACTCTATACCTATAGAAAAAATACTTACTGAATTGCATAATGCACTAAACCCGGAACCTTCTATAAATCCCAAAAAACTGAGCTTACTAAAAAAATAAGCTCTATATAATTATGTATTTATAACTACATGAAAGTAAAAGCTTCCAATTCCATGCAATAATATTATGTTCCCCAGTATCGTTGGGGCGATAGAGAGATAATCATTGGGACGGTAGAGAGATAGACATTGGGACGGTAGAGAGATAGACATTGGAACGGTAGGGAGATGGACACTGGGTGATTGATAGATTTGATTTGAGAAAATTAAAAGTAGCTATTCAATAGCTAAATCAGTATAGTGATATAAACATCAGTTAATGGTTATTTATATATTATACTATATACTCTCCTCTTAAAAAACTTTTAAGAAGCGGCATATAATAATATATACAGACCCAAGAACAACCTACAATACAATTATATTATATACCAAATTAGAATAATGAGTGTTTTCTATATTATATATATACATAAAACACCAAATCCTGCATAAACTTTATCCATTCTTTAAGGACAATTAGGAATTTCCTCTATTTTCCTGAATATACTCACTCTTCAAAAAAGTACCTTTTCCTACCCTTTTGTAATTAAGTAAATCCCAACCTAATTATATATACCTATATACCTGCACATTACACAAAATGTAACTTAAATAGTAAGATTCCGCCTTTTTCCTACATTAATGTAGAAGTATTTAAGCGTGCCAAAACTTAAAATCAAAAATAAATTATTTTTTAACCTCTCTATACCTGTTAGTTACAAGCTTTTTTACATCTCAAAAATCAGTACTAAATCATTTTTTGGCACATTCTATGGCATATAAGAAACCAAACAGACAATTAGTATAAACCTATTTAAAAATTTTTTAGAGATGAGAAAAGTAGCAATTTACGGAAAAGGTGGTATTGGTAAAAGTACAACAACTCAAAACACTGTAGCTGGTTTAGCTGAAATGGGAAAAAACATCATGGTTGTAGGATGTGACCCTAAAGCAGATTCAACTCGTTTATTACTTGGTGGATTAGCTCAAAAAACTGTACTAGATACATTACGTGAAGAGGGTGAAGATGTAGAGTTAGACGATGTAGTAAAACCAGGTTACGAAGGTGTACGTTGTGTTGAGTCAGGTGGTCCTGAGCCAGGTGTAGGATGTGCTGGTCGTGGTATCATTACTTCAATCAACCTTTTAGAGCAATTAGGTGCATGGGATCCAGAATTTGCTATCGACTACACTTTCTATGATGTATTAGGTGATGTAGTATGTGGTGGTTTCGCGATGCCAATTCGTGATGGAAAAGCAGAAGAAATTTACATCGTAGTTTCAGGTGAGATGATGGCTATGTATGCTGCTAACAACATCTGTAAAGGTATTCAAAAATATGCGCAAGCTGGTACTGTACGTTTAGGAGGATTAATTTGTAACTCTCGTAAAGTAGATAACGAGAAAGAAATGATCCAAGAGTTAGCTAAGCAATTAGGAACTCAAATGATTCACTTTGTACCTCGTGACAACATGGTTCAGCACGCTGAGATTAACAGAAAAACTGTAATCGAGCACGCTCCAGATCACGCTCAAGCTGATGAGTATAGATCTCTTGCTAAAGCAATGGACTCAAACGAAATGTTTGTAATTCCTACTCCTCTTGAAATTGAAGAGCTAGAGAAATTATTAATGGACTTCGGTATCATGAACTAATTCAAGTAATCAGTCTACAGTAAGCAGTTCAGACATACTGCCTACTGAGACTGAATACAGAATGCTTTTACAATAAACAAACTTCCGTTGAGCTAGCTCAACAATTCACAAACTAAATAATAGGAGACCCAGAAAATGTTAATGATCAAAGCAATTATACGTCCAGAAAAATCAAGTGTAGTCCTTAAAGCATTATTCGAAGCAGGTTATATCGCTGTTACAAAATCACCAGTTGTAGGTAGAGGTAAACAACGAGGAATCAAAATTGGAGATGTTACTTATGATGAATTACCAAAAGAACAATTGATCATGGTAATCAAAGACGAAGATAAAGATTTCGCTGTTAGAACTATTATGGAAACTGCACGCTCAGGCGAATCAGGAGCATTTGGTGATGGTAAAATTTTTATCACTCCAGTTGAAGAAGCTTACACTATATCTAGTGGAGCAAAAGAGCTTTAATAATTTACCTGATTTACAAATCTTAAAAGTCTGAGACATGAAGAAAGTAATGGCAATAATTAACATCGATAAGATGAATGCTACTAAAAAAGCCCTTCTAGAGGCCAATATTACTTCGATGACTGCATCGGGTAAAGTATTTGGAAGAGGAAAAGGACTTTGGGAAGCAAAGATACTTGAAGGCGTAAAAAATGATCAGCCTGAGGCTTTAGAGCATATGGGCAAAGAGCCTCGCTTACGTGCACAAAGAGTTTTAGAGATTGTTGTGAACGACTCTTTTGTACAACCTGCTGTTGACGCTATCATTGAAGCAAATCAAGATGCTCCTCATGGATGTGGAAAAATATTTGTGATGCCAGTTATGGACGTAATCCAGGTTAGAACTGGTACTACAGGTAGCAAAGCAGTAGACTAATAAACACTTTAGTTTTTACAACATTTAAAAACAAAACAAATGGTTAAAAAGAAAGATTTTTCAGCAGGATTACCTGATCCAACTCCGTTGGTAGAGGAAATCGTAAAAAAATATCCCCGCAAAGTAGGTAAAAAACGTGCAAAAGCAATGGTTGCTAATGACCCTGAAGTAGATCAGGAAGTTCAAGCAAACGTTCGTACAGTACCTGGAATTATTACTCAAAGAGGTTGTACTTATGCAGGTTGTAAAGGGGTAGTATTAGGACCTACAAGAGATATCATCAACTTAGTACATGGTCCTATCGGATGTAGTTTTTACGCTTGGTTAACTCGTCGTAACCAAACTAAACCAGAAAATCTTACTGATGAAAACTACATGATGTATGCTTTCTCAACTGATATGCAAGATGAAAACATTGTATTTGGTGGAGAAGTAAAATTAAAGCAAGCTATTCGTGAAGCACATGAATTATTCGGAGCTAAAGCAATTGGTGTATTCTCAACTTGTCCGGTAGGTTTGATTGGTGATGATGTTCACGCTGTATCTCGCGAAATGAAAGAAGAATTGGGAATTAACATCTTTGGTTTCTCTTGTGAAGGTTACCGCGGTGTATCTCAGTCTGCTGGTCACCACATTGCTAACAACCAAGTATTTAAAAACGTTGTAGGTTTAAATGACCGTCCTCGTAAAAGTAAGTTCCAATTAAACTTATTAGGTGAGTACAACATTGGTGGTGATGCTTTTGAATTAGAAGCTTTATTTGAAGAAGTAGGAATCGAATTAATTTCAACTTTCTCAGGTAACTCAACTATACAAAGTATGGAATATGCACATACTGTTGACTTAAACATTGTTATGTGTCACCGTTCTATCAACTACATCGCAGAGATGATGGAAGAAAAATACGGTATTCCATGGATCAAAGCTAACTTTATTGGAGCTGAAGCTTCGGCCAAAACGCTTCGTAAAATTGCTGAATTCTTCGACGATGCTGAATTAACAGCTAAAGTAGAAGAAGTAATTGCTCGTGAGACTGCTAAAGTACAAGCTGTAATGGATTCTATTAAGCCAAAAACAGAAGGTAAATTAGCTATGATGTTCGTAGGTGGATCTCGTGCTCACCACTACCAAGAGCTTTTCAAAGAGCTTGGAATGACAACTGTTTCTGCAGGTTATGAGTTTGCTCACCGTGATGATTACGAAGGACGTAAAGTAATTCCTAACATTAAGATTGATGCAGATACGCGTAACATCGAAGAAATTACTGTTACTAAAACTGAAAATCCTGAATTATGGCGCGAAGACTTAGTTGCTAAGAAAGCTGAGTTAGAAGCTAAAGGTTATGAGTTTAGCGACTACGAAGGTATGATGCCTGATATGGTTAAAAACTCTCTTGTTATCGATGATATCTCTCACTATGAAACTGAGAAATTAATCGAGTTCTACAAGCCAGATATCTTCTGTGCTGGTATTAAAGAGAAGTATGTAGTTCAAAAGTCCGGAGTACCATTGAAGCAGCTTCACAGTTACGATTACGGTGGTCCTTACACTGCATTCGGCGGAGCTATCAATTTCTTTAAGGAAATGGAACGCATGTTGGTTACTGATGTTTGGAAGTTAATTGATACTCCTTGGAAATCAGAGCCTGAGATTGTAGGTAGCATGACTATTAACGCTTAATTTAGGAGGAATTTACTATGTTATTAAGACATACAACAGAAAAAGAAATAGATAGAAAAGCACTAACCATAAATCCGGCTAAAACATGTCAGCCAGTTGGTGCGATGTACGCTGCACTTGGTATTCACGGATGTTTACCTCACAGTCACGGATCACAAGGGTGTTGTTCTTATCACAGATCGGCTTTAACCCGTCACTATAAAGAGCCTGTAATGGCTGCCACTTCTTCATTTACTGAAGGTTCTTCAGTATTCGGTGGACAAGCTAACTTATTACAAGCGATTACTACCATTTTCCAGGTGTACGATCCAGAAATTATTGCTGTACACTCAACATGTTTATCTGAAACAATTGGTGATGACCTTGGTCAAATTGTTGCAAAAGCAAATGGTGATGGTAAAATTCCAGAAGGAAAGCATGTAATTCAAGCTGCAACTCCAAGTTATGTTGGATCTCATGTAACTGGATATCACAATATGTTGGAAGCTATCGTTAAATACTTCCCAATGAAAACTGACGAGGCTAAACGTCAAATTAACCTTCTTGCAGGTTGGGTTGAGCCTTCTGATATGCGTGAGCTAAAAAGAATTACTGGATCAATGGGTATTAAAACAGTATTGGTTCCTGACACTTCTGATGTTTTGGATGCACCAATGACCGGTAAATTCGAAATGTATCCCAAAGGTGGTACTACTATTCCTGAGCTAGTAAGCATGGGCGACAGTATGAAAACTGTAGCACTTGGTGAGTGGGGTACTAAAGGAGCAGCTGTAGCATTAGATAACAACTGTAAAGTTCCTTTCGATCTAATTGATCTTCCAATTGGAGTTAAAGCAACCGACCGTTTTATTATGTCTTTATCTCAAGCTGGTAAAGTATCTGTACCTGAAGAAATCACAAGAGAAAGAGGTCGTTTGGTTGATATGATTACAGATATGCACCAATATTTCTACGGAAAAAGAGTTGCTTTATTCGGAGATCCTGATCAATTAATTCCAATGTGTGAATTCTTGTTAGATCTTGATATGGTTCCTGCATACGTAGTATCGGGTACTCCAGGAAAAGGTTTTGATAAGAAGATGAAAGCTGTATTCGGCGATAAGATTGATCAAGTGAAATTCAAAAATGGTGCTAACGCTGATATGTTCCAGTTACACCAATGGATTAAGCAAGAAGGAGTTGATTTATTAATCGGTAATACTTACGGTAAGTATATCGCTCTTGACGAGAAGATTCCTTTCTTAAGAATGGGATTCCCAATCGTTGACCGTGTTGGACACTCTTACTTCCCAACTTTAGGTTATATGGGTGGTATCAGAATTCTTGAAAAGATATTAGATCTATTGATGCAATATCAAGACGAGAATGCTCCAGAAGAAAAAGTAGAACTTGTTATGTAATAGAAAAAGACAAATTAGATAAGAGACCTGAGATTCAAGTCTCTTATCTTTTATCTAATTGTCGAAAATTCTATATAAGATTTTGTGTTTGCCAGAGGTTAAGACTAGCGGGGTGATTTTTGCTTCGGAACGCCGGAGATTCTAAATAATAGGTGGTATAAATATTTAAATTTTAAGTTACCCCGCCGGTCTTTTACTTACTCTATTTTAAAAGATTTCGAGATAAGACAGTTGACGAATACTGGTCAATTCTTTCTTATCAAGGTCTAAAAGTCTAATGAAATAATCTTTCTATTAAATCGAATATATTATGTCAAAATTTATAAAAGATAGAACACCCCAGATTGTTACCATAGGCGAAGACCAACATGAATTAGCTTGCGACAAAAAGTCTGTTGCAGGATCTGTAAGTCAAAGAGCTTGTGTTTTTTGTGGCTCAAGGGTAGTGCTTTACCCTATTGCTGATGCGCTGCATATTGTACATGGACCCATAGGCTGTGCCGCCTATACATGGGATATCAGAGGAGCAATGTCATCAGGACCTCAGTTACACCGTTTAAGCTTTTCTACTGACTTACGAGAGAAGGATGTGGTTTTTGGAGGAGAAAAAAAATTATATAGCGCCCTTACCGAATTAATTGAATCGTACAAACCGAAAGGGGTTTTTGTATACAGTACATGTATCGTAGGCGTTATTGGGGATGATGTAGAAGCTGTTTGCCGACAGCTGACAAAAGAAACAGGTGTAGATGTAATACCTGTAATGAGCGAAGGCTTTAAAGGAACTAAAAAAGATGGATACAAAGCGGCGTGTGATGCTTTAATGACTATTGTTGGAACAGACGATGAATATGTTCCACCTAAGTATAGCATTAACATTTTAGGTGATTTTAACCTGGCCGGTGAGCTTTGGATTTTATCTGAATATTACAAAAAAATTGGCGTAGAGATTATTGCCTGCTTAACAGGTGACGGACGTATTGAACAGGTACGCAGATCTCATAAAGCCTCACTGAATGTGGTACAGTGCTCTGGAAGTATGATGCACGTGGCCCGTTCAATGAAAGAACAATACGGAATACCATTTAAAAAGGTATCCTACTTTGGTATTGAAGACATGTCGGATGCACTTTACGAAGTTGCTTCTCACTTTAACGATCCTGAATTAATGGCTAATGCGAGAGCTTTAGTTTCTGAAGAACTAGGAAAGTTAATGCCTGCACTTCAACCCTATCGCGAAAAGCTGGAAGGTAAAAAAGCGGCCATATATGTGGGCGGTGCCTTTAAAGCTATCAGCTTAGTAAAAGCGCTTCGCTTATTAGGAATGCAGACAGTTGTTGTAGGATCTCAAACAGGAAATAAAGATGACTACAACTTGTTGAGTAAACTTTGCGACAAAGGAACAGTAATCGTGGATGATTCCAATCCAAATGAATTATCAGACTTTGTTAAGAAAACAGGTGCAGACCTATTTATAGGTGGAGTTAAAGAACGTCCAATAGCCTATAAACTTGGTTTAGGATTTTGCGACCACAACCATGAGCGTAAAGAAGCATTAGCCGGATATATCGGTATGCTCAACTTTGCAAAAGAAGTTTATGCTTCTGTTTGTAGCCCGGTGTGGAAGTTTATTTCCAGATAAGAGATTTTGAGATAAGAGATAATAGACCTAATGGTTGCTTTTTAATCTCTTATCTAATGTCTAATAATCTTAAAATCTAAAAGAATGGCCGACAAAATACCAGTATTAAAAGAAAGAAAAAACTTCGTAGCCACCAGGAATGCATGTAAAGTGTGTTCTCCACTTGGCGGAAGTGTAGCATATAAAGGAATTAAAGGTTGTGTACCTGTAATTCATGGTGGACAAGGGTGTGCCACTTATATCAGAAGATATTTGATCAGTCACTATAAAGAGCCTGTTGATATTGCCTCTTCCAATTTTAGTGAGGAGTCAACTATTTTTGGCGGAGAAGGCAATCTCAGCATGGCAATTCAAAATGTAATTGCTCAGTACAAACCAGAAGTAGTGGGTGTTTGTACAACCTGCTTAGCCGAAACAATTGGTGATGATATCGGACAAGCTTTAAGAAATTACAAAGCAGCTCATGCTGATGACGAAACAATTCCTGAATTTGTTTACTCATCTACACCAAGTTATCAGGGATCTCATATGGATGGATTCCACGAAACAGTAGCTGCTATTACTAAGACCTTTGCCACTAAGGTTGAACCAAACGAAAAAGTAAATATTTTTCCTGGTTTCATCTCTACCGAAGATCTTAGAATGCTAAAAGATATTTTAGAAGATTTTGGAATTGATTACATCATGGTTCCTGATTATTCTGAAACATTAGATAACCCGGTTTGGGATACTTATCACAGAATACCGGATGGTGGAACTTCTGTAGAGGATCTAAAATTAATGGGAGGAGCCAAAGCCAGTATCGAATTTGGTCCTGTACTAAATAAAGGAAATCTGGCCGGAAGAGTAAAAAATAAAAATTTGGCTTTAACAGGAGCTGAATATTTACAAAAGGAATTTGGTGTTAAAAATTACGCCATCAATGTTCCTTTCGGAATTACACAAACCGATGCCCTGTTTGACATCCTGAAAGAATTAAGCGGTAATGAAGTGCCTACCAAATACAGCATGGAAAGAGGTCGTTTAATTGATGCTTACGCAGACGGACACAAATATGTATTCGGTAAAAAAGCAGTGGTATACGGTGAAGAGGATTTTGTAATTGCCATGACAGCCTTTTTAGATGAAATAGGTGTTGAAGTAATTCTTGCCGCCTCAGGAGGTAGCAGCGGAATACTAAAACCAGAAATTGAAAAAAGTGCTCCGGTTCATGGTCATTCAACCATTGTGTTAGATGATTTGGATTACGAAAAAATCAATGAATACTGTATTGATATGAAGCCCGACCTGTTAGTAGGTAACAGTAAAGGGTACTATATAGCTCGTGAGTTAGGTATCCCTCTTGTAAGAGCAGGATTTCCGATACATGACAGAATGGGCGGTTCTAGATTAAAACATGTAGCCTATAAAGGTGCCCAGGAAATGTTTGACAAGATTGGCAATGCCATGATTGATTACAAACAAGAAAAATCCGAGGTAGGCTGGAAGTACATGTAAAATAAAACGAGTTAATTGGAATAAGAGATAACAGGCATTAGTCTATTATCTGATGTCAAATCATCAAAAAATCAAAGTTATGATCGATTTTAAAAAACACCCCTGTTTCAATAAAGAAGCTAAAGGACAATATGCCAGAGTGCATTTACCTGTAGCCCCTAAATGTAATATTAGTTGTAATTATTGTAACCGTAAGTTCGACTGCGTTAACGAAAGTCGTCCTGGTGTTACTTCAAATATTTTATCTCCAGAGCAGTCTATTGTATACTTAAAATCACTGCGCGAAAAAATGCCTCAATTATCAGTTGTAGGAATCGCAGGACCTGGAGATCCTTTTGCAAATCCTGATGAGACAATGGAAACTCTACGTCAGGTTCGTTCCAACTTTGATGATATGATCCTTTGTGTTTCTTCAAACGGATTAAACATCGCTCCTTACGTAGATGAATTGGCAGAATTGGAAGTAAGCCATGTAACTATTACCATCAACGCATTAGATCCTAAAATTCTTGAAAAAGTGTACCGTTGGGTTCGTTTTGAAAAGAAAGGATATTTTGGATTGGCAGGAGCTGAGCTTTTATTGGAAAAACAATTAGAAGCTATTAAAAAATTAAAGGCTGCAGGAATCACTGTAAAAGCAAATGCTATAGTAATCCCGGGTGTTAACGATGATCACCTGACAGAATTAGCTGAAGGGTTAGCAGAAATGGGTGTTGACTTAATGAATACCATTCCTTTAATTCCTGTTGAAGATACGCCGTTCTCTGATTTAGAAGAGCCATCTTCTTCTTACATGAAAGAAATTAGAAAAGGTATTGCTGAGCACCTTCCTCCAATGACACACTGTAGTCGCTGTAGAGCTGATGCTGCCGGATTATTAGGTAAAGACAGTACTGAAGCCATGGAGCTATTAACAGAAGCTGCCAAAGTAAGAATTGATAAAGGAGATGCTGACTCAAGACCATATGTTGCAGTTGCCAGTAACGAAGGAATCCTGGTTAACCAACACTTAGGAGAAGCTGACAGACTTTATATTTTCAAGGAAACTCCTAATGGATACAAATTAGTGAATCAACGAGTTACTCCTCCAAAAGGAAGCGGCGACAAACGTTGGGAAGAATTAGGAGAAATACTAAGCGACTGTAAAGCTATTTTAGTAGGAGGTATTGGTCCAAAACCATCTAAAATTCTTGGTAAGTCAGGCTTAGAAGTAATCGAAATGTCGGGACTTATTGATCAGGGAATGGATTCAGTATACAAAGGCACCGAACTAAGAACGGTTACAAAAGCAGAAAGCTTTAAGTGTGGAGCAGGTTGTTCAGGAACAGGAACCGGATGTGGTTGATCCATTCAAAAATAACCAAACCAATCCTTATATATAACCAGAAAGAAAGACAAATAAACAGTTTTATTAACCTATAATTTTCAAGAAATGAAAAAGCCTGAATATCACATTTTGGTATGTAATTCTTACCGTGTTGCAGGAGATGCACAAGGATTCTGTAACAAAAACGGAGCTACAGATTTCATCCCTTATATCACTGAAGAGTGTAACGACAGAGGTATTGATGCTGCTGTATCAAGTACTGCTTGTTTAAATGTATGTAGCCAGGGACCAATTATGGTAATCCACCCAAACAACTTATGGTACGGTGAAATTACAGAAGAAAAAATTGATGAAATACTTGATGCCCTTGAAGAAGGAGAAGCAGTAGAAGAGTATTTAATCTCGGATTAAGTTAGACAATCAATAGTGATCAGTAAACAGTAAATAATGCTCACTTATGTCATGAAACTGTTTACTGATTGCTGTTATCCAATTTTTGTTAACTGATAACTGAATACACCATGAAACAATATCTGATAGACACTACTTTAAGAGACGGCGAACAAGCTGCCGGTGTTGTTTTTTCATTAGATGAAAAAATACAAATTGCTCAAATGCTTGAAGCATTAGGTGTTCAGGAAGCTGAAGTTGGAACTCCTGCTATTTCTATTGAGGAGGAAAAAGACATCAGAACTATCATCAATCAAGGTTTTGCTTTTGATAGTTTATGTTGGGCCAGAGCAACCGTATCAGATATAATGGCAGCCAAAAGAACAGGCGCTAAACGAATCAGCATTTCATTTCCGGTTAGTGATCTACAGTTAGCAGCTATTGGTAAAGATCCTAAATGGGTATTGGATCAAATGGCCACTATGATTGGCTTAGCCAATAATCATTTTGAATTTGTTGGCATTGGTGCGCAAGATGCTTCCAGAGCTAATCCTAACTTTTTAGCCGAATATATAGATAAAGCAACCAGTCTGGGTGTTAAACGAGTACGCTTTGCAGATACCGTTGGCATAATGAATCCTTTCTCCGTTCATGAAATGATTTCCAGTTATCGCCAACTATTCCCAGATATGGATTTAGAATTTCATGCGCACAACGATTTAGGCATGGCAACTGCCAACAGCATTGCTGCATTACAAGCCGGATGCAACAGCATTGACGTAACCATAAACGGACTAGGTGAAAGAGCAGGAAATGCTCCACTTGAAGAAGTAGCTGCTGCAGCTAAATTCTCATTAAATAAAGACCTGAAAATTGATTTGAAAAACATTAATACAGTCTGCCAGTTTGTAGAAAATGTATCAAAACGAAAAGTAAGTCAAACAAAACCAATTACAGGCGAATTAATTACCAGCCACGAATCCGGTATTCATTGCAGATCATTACTGAATAATCCTATGAGCTACCATGCCTTTCATCCGGAAGAAGTGGGCAAACAATCTCAGTTTGTTATAGGAAAACACTCCGGTGTAGCAGTAGTGTTAGATACCCTAGCTCAAATGGGTATTCAACTGAGTGCCGAGCAAGGAAAAGAAATTTTACCCAAAGTAAAGCAACTGGCAGCAAGCAAAAAAAACAGCGTTGACAATAATGAATTACGAGAATTAATTCTCGATCTATAAATCCCGAAAAAAAACAACTATGAATAACAGCAGAAAAATTTACGACGAAGGTTTAGAATACTTTCACAATGCAGTAAGCTTCTCTAAATCCAATAAGTTTGGAGAAAATATTACAATAAATGTAATCACGCTTGCAGCTGAATACTTAATGAGCTCTATGCTTTATAAAAATGGTATGGAACCATATGGGCATGGCTTGGAAAATATTATCGCTACACTTGAAAAAAATGAGCTAATTCCTGCAGAAATTAAAGCACAGGCAGATGAATTACAAACCAAATGCTCTTGTGTAGTTTCAGCAGATTCTGCTACTCAGGATATAGAATTAATGATTACATCATTAAGAACAATAAAAAACTGGGTAGATAGCGCTTTTAAACCAGAATATACACTATAGAAAGAAATTATACTATTGTCTTATAATTATTCCAATAAATTGGCTAACCTTTTAACCTTTGGCACAAGGATATAGGTTACGCAGGGGATGGTTCATGGCCATTCCTACTACTCGAAAAAGTCTGTTTATTTGTGTTATGAGTTGCTGGGGTGGCGAATCATGATGCAAAGTAACAGACTTTTTCATGTTTATATTTCCCCTATTAACAAAATAAAACTCCCCAATAATAGAATGTATAGCATCTAAAGCAAAAACACTCTTTCCTAAAAAACATATTACATAAATATATTCACTACTCCTTAGCTTGCTATTTAGTTTTATAAGATCTATTTTAGCACTCAAAATCTATAAAGCACCTATACAAAATCTTAATAAACTATGAAAAGAACCTCTTCTCTTTACCCACATTTACAAGCCATTAAATAAAATGCTGCATAAATGACGTAGATATATCATTCTTATTTTTCTTTAACACCAACTGAAATACATACTTTCACAAGTAACAATAAGTAAAATAAAAAACATTTATTTACCATACAGTATTGTAATTTATGGCAAGTTATTTGCATATCACTTCAACCATAACAGATGAATATTTTAAAACATAATCTCGCCAAGCCATTTGCTTAATACATATCAATTTAATTTAGTTTGAGCACTTTTATATTTTATGTTTAAGTGAATACGAGATTCAAGAGGCTGTCTCAATTGAGATGGCCTCTTTTTGCTTTGTAAATTCATATAGTGTGTTGCAATCAAAATATGGAGCATCTTACTTTCAGATAACTTATTTTTTTGAGAAAAGTCGCATTTTAGTTTTAGATATCACATTTCTATTCAGAAATACGCCATATGAAATTTAGATAAGCCATTTTTTTAAAGAAAAGTAGAATCTGAATTTTAGATGAGACTTTTCTTTGGAGAAATACATCAATTCATTTTAATAAGATACTTTTCTGGATTAATATGTCTAAATGCACTTTTTAAATGAAGGTATCTGAGTTCCTGCTACTTCAACTTTCTCCATTCACACAAAATTTTTATATTCGTGCAAAACAATATAAATGCGGATCACACTCCTGACCTTACTAACACTTTTTTGCTCAATCCTAAATGCTTCAAAGCACAATGCTGAGCTAAAAAACTACACTACCCAAATCATCTACGATGGTAAAAAAGTAGTTGAAAACATTGAGGTAGAACTTCAAATTAACAATGCCAAAGGCGCACAATATGCAGAAATTGCTATCCCCTATTCAGATACTTATTCAGTAAAAAATATAAAAGCTTCCATTCACGACTTTTGGGGTAATGAAATCCGAAAACTAAAAAAGAAAGACATTATCATCAGAACGCCTTATTCCGAAAGTGAGTTTTATACAGATCAGCGCTTAATGACATTTGATTTAATTCACAATCGCTTCCCATATACCATTAAGTACAGCTATTCCTATACGATTAAGAACTATATTTCTTTGGCTGACTGGAATCCGGCTCTTTGGAAAGATGTTCCGGTAAAATCGGCCTCTCTTAGCGTTGAAGTTCCCTTAAACGAAGAACTCAATATTTATAATTTTAAAACAGATACAGCCTACGTTGTTAAAAACGAAGAAAGCAAAACACTACACTGGCAAGTCAATCATTTCGAGTATCCCGAATATGAATCCTACGCTCCTCATTTGAAAGACCAACTTCCGCATGTGGTTGTTATTCCGCATCAGTTTACCTACGGTATTCCGGGAAGCGCCAACACCTGGAAGGAATTTGGGAACTGGCATTGCTACTTAGCAATAGGCTTGGATGTTTTAACCGAACAGGAAAAAAATAAGGTACATCAACTCACAGATCACCTGCCAAATAAAACCGAAAAAATTAAGACGCTGTATCATTACATGCAGGATAACACACGTTATATTTATGTTTCCGAAGATATTGGAGGCCTGGTTCCTCATCCGGCTACCTATGTGTGCAACAATAAACATGGAGATTGCAAAGCCCTGAGTAATTACACCATGGCTTTACTTAAAGAAGCAGGAATCGAATCAATTTACACAACCATTTATGCTGGTGATAAACCCAACAGAATTAACTCCGATTTTCCTTCCAACCAATTTAACCACATCATACTTTGTGTTCCTTTGGAAAAGGATACTATATGGCTGGAATGTACCGATAAAACTTCTCCATTTAACTATCTGGGTACTTTTACTCAAAACCGAAAAGCTTTATTAAATATTCAAGACAACAGTAAACTGATGCAAACACCTGCTTTATCTTTAAACGAAAGTCTGGATACCTATTATACTCAAATTCATATTTCAGATACTGTTAGTTTCGAATGCAATGCAAACTTGCGGGGAGCTTCTTTCGACAATCTGAAGGCCTTTAATAACCATCTTTCAGAAAGTGATAAAAAAGAATCGATCGACTACATCGGTTTTAATTATAAAACAGATGTGGAAGAATTTAAAATTAACCGACCTCATCGCGATTCGTGTTTTATCCATCTGCTATTAAAAGGCAAAGTAGATCAACTGTACGAAAAACTAGGAACGAAATTTCTTTTAAGTCCTTTCCGCCCCATCATGTACCAATTAACACCTGATTCCACAAGACAAACAGATGTTTTCATTTCAAGCCCATTCAACAGATGCGATACTGTCGCCTACCATTTTAATAAGCCTATTCAAAAACTAATAGGATTAGAAAATATATCGAATAAAACACCTTATGGTCTGTATAAAAAACACTTTGAGATAAAGGAAAACCAATTGATGGTGATTAGAACTTTTCAAATTAAACAAGGAAGATATTTAAAAGAAGAATACCCTGAATTCAACAAGTTTATAACTGAATCCTGCATAAAGGATCATCAAAAAGCAATCATAACCTTTTAACAAAATTAAAATGAGGAGAACTATTCTTTACCTATCCTGCGCACTGTTTTTTTCAATGCAACTATGGTCTCAAAACCAAGAGAGCATTGATTATTTAAAAATGACTCAATGCGATTTTGAACCTGATGCACCAGCGGTTACCATATTCGATAAAGGATCTGCTCGTTTTATTCAAGAGGATGGTGGATTTATTATGAAATTTGAACGACATAAACGCGTTAAAATTTTTAAAGAAGCTGCATTTGACCAGGCCAACTTTTCAATTGAATTATACATAGGTAACTCTGACAGAGAAAGGGTTCGAGATATTAAAGCAACCACTTTTTTTGTCAATAATGGCACAATGGAAAAAACAGTTCTTAAAGACGAGCAAATATTTGAAGAACCCATTAATAAATACTGGTATCGAAAAAAATTTGCCCTGCCTAATATTAAAGAAGGCTGCATTCTTGATGTGAAATACACTATACTTTCTCCATTTATGTTTCATCTGCCAGACTGGGAATTTCAGTCGAACATACCTACCATTTATAGTGAATACAAAACAAGCATGATTCCTTTTTACACTTACATGTTCAGAGCTCAAGGCTTTACTCAATTTGATCATTTTAGTAAGGATACTGACAAAGGAATAGCACAAAGTTTTATGGGACTTGAATTTCAAGACTTAACCTACACTTTTGGTTTGAAAAACGTAGGCTCTTTTAAAGACGAAAGCTTTATTTCATCAAGAGAAGACTACATTAAAAAAATTGATTTCCAATTGTCTGAAATTAATTACCCGGATGGAAGAAAACAAAAAATCATGACTACCTGGCCCGAATTATCCAAAGATTTTTTAGAAAGTGCAGAATTTGGAAAGTATATTAAAAAGGCTGAAAAGATTGGAAAGAAAGAATTCGTAGCTTTACTGAATGCATCTGAAGACGAAAAAGTGGAAGCCATTTTAAATCATATGAAATACAACTACAAACACAATGGTTATATCAATAAATGGGCTGCCAAATCCATAAAAGAATTTACCACCGAAAAAACCGGAAATACAGCCAACATTAACTTAATGGCCTTAGGATATTTGCGCAGCGTGGGCATAAATGCTGATCCGGTAATTATCAGTACAAGAGATCATGGTAAGATAAATAGCGATTTTCCTTTCAGTGATTTATTTAATAATGTGATTATTCTGGCTCGGTTAAAAGACAAAGAAGTTTTACTGGATGCAACCGATGCATACTGCCCCAATAATATGATGCCAGAATCATACTATAATGGCAATGGATACCTGGTGAAACAAGGCAGTGAAAACTGGATTACGATTAAAAACAATGTTCCTTCTGTAACAGCTACCCGGTTTAGCTACAAACTTGATCCTGAAAAAAATGAGTTAACTGGGAAAGTTATTGTTCAAACCAAGGGCTACGAATCCATAAAGGAGAAGAAATCCTATGAGCGCGATGATAAAAAGTTTAAGGAAAATCTTCATAAACGAGGTTTAAACCTGATTGGCGATATTAATATTGCTGAACTGGAAGAAAATACAAGAATGTTTAACTACGATTTTTCCTTTAACAGTAAAATCGATCAGATTGACGGACTTATGATTTTTAAACCTTTTATGCACATGGCCATTCAGTCCAATCCTTTTAAGCAGGAAGAAAGAGAGTTAAATATAGATTTGATTAACCCGCTAACTAAGACATACCTGGCAGAAATTACCATTCCAGAAGGATATCAGGTTGAACAACTACCTGAACCGATTAACAAAAACACGGACAATACTGCTATCGCTTTTAATGTGCAGAAAGAAGAAAATAAAATTGTGATATCAGCTGTATACCAGCTTAAAAAGCCAACGTACCCCGCTTCGGCATATAACGAGCTTAAATCGTTATACAAAACCATCATTGAAAAATTAAACCAGAAAATTGTAGTTTCAAAACCACAAGAAAATATGGCTTTAAACTAAGTTTGAAGTAAAAAATAATAAATCAGGCTATTTGTTAAATTCGGATAGCCTGATTTATTTCCGCATGACTCAACTGCTTTTCAATACTACTTTGATACAACTTCAATTTTAGTTTTTCCTTATCAGAAAAGCTATAATCAACCTGACGACAAACAAGCTGCATCATTTCAACATCATTCCACATTCCCAATAGCTCTGCCAATTGCCTTCGCAACTTAAAAGCGCTTTGCTTGACTTTTTCTTTGGATATTGTTTTTATCCATAACAATAAATAGTACTGCTGCTTTACTTTTTTCCGGATTAAATGATAATCTACTTTATTCTGTGCCAAACAAAAACCAACATTCTGTATATCCTCTTCTAATTTCAAACGAACTTGATCAATCAGGTATTTCTTTTTAAAACAAGTTAAAATCCTAAGTAGCTCTCCTAACCGATCACTCACTTCTTGATCATTAAAATTATTGAGAATATGCAACAATTGTGCTTTATAAAATTTCTGAATAGGCTTAATTATACGCCCAATCTTTTTTAATGATTTACCTCCTAAAATAAGCTTTTGCGTTTTTAAGGCTAACTGTAAATCCCGTATTTCTCCTAATTGTTTAAAGAGTTGTTTTAAAGTTTTACGAACACCTGATGGTTCCGAAGAAAAGTGAATTTCTATGAAGTCGATAAATTTAATAAGGGTAAAAATGCGCTTTAAAGAAAGTCTTAATGCGTGAATCGATTCTTCATCACCGTGTTTACGCACTTCTTTTATATGGCATTGAAATTCTGACAGTAGTTCATTTATATAGTTTTCTAATTTCCCCATTTTGCAAAACACTCAAACGCTTTCTTATAAAGTTACGCATCTGAGGTTCTTTAAGCAAACCAGATTTTGAACTCAAATATATTTAATCTTCAAATACCTCTGCTTCAATAGGATTTTTTAAACCCTGAGCATCAACAAATACAGCCTTTACTGAACCTACCAGTACTTTCGCCTCCACAATAATTGGAATACGGGCATCATCATCTGTCACCCACACCGTCATATCTTCCCCTGATTTAAAAATAGTACCTGCCACTAATAATGGAGAAAACTTTAAACATCTAAACTGGCGTCCATCTCTGTTCTTTATGGTTTCTTTCCCTAAATAGCGAATGTATAAATCGTAGATTTTACTATCTACAATCATTCTAATGGGGATTTTATCATCCTCCTTGTATTGAGAATAATCAATGTTGCGAGCCTTGTAAACCATAGTCAGTAAATCTGAAGTACAATCCTGTAGTATCAGTGCACTATCCTTTAATTCTGTCTCATCTTCCCTTTGAAACCTGGCCTTTACCGTATTGGTTTCGTAATTAAACCAGTAATTATGTTTGGAGTGCGTGCTTCCTTCATTAGTCGCACGTCTATAATATAAAGGCGCAAATCTGTTCTTATCTACATATACTTCAAAGGTATCGCGCACCATCATAAACCTGTCGTATCCACTATATGTTCTTCCATAAGCCGATAAAAACCAACAATCTGTATTATTGTAGTTTTTGTCCTCTACAGAAAAGTGCACAATCCCGGCATTAAGCCAAATAAAATGCCAATTATAATAGGCATGGTATGTAACAACCTCGCCTCCCTGAAAAGTATAATTCTGAACATTGCATTGTGCATTCACCTCATTAACACTAGCTAAGCCAGCTACAAATAGCAAAAGAAGCACCTTTAGGCTAGCACAATACTTACACATTGGCTTATTTATTAACCTTACCAATTTTACTTTCAACAGCATTAATTTTATTGGTCATTCTTCCCATTTCACCTTTACGGGAATCAATCGTTACGGTAGTATAAATACGCTCATGATCTTTTTCGAGAATTTGATAGGCCTTATTGATAATTTCCAATGCTTCCGGCATAGTATTGGTTTCAATAGTCGTACCCATAGCACCAAAAGTATAACTCACTCCACTATTTTTAATAAAATCAATTACTTTACTAACAGGTACACTTTTGCTAACACCTGCATCCGTTGGAAACATGGCAAAATTTACTAATACTGACATGACTTTATTTTTTAATGATTAAAACTATAGTTCATCTTGTCTTCTGACCGACTTCCTGTTTTCCTCCACATATTTATACAGGTCAAAATCATCTACATTCCATTCAACCGAAACATCCCAATTAGCTCTTACCTCAACTTTATCTCCATAATAATATACATTCTCAGGTTGCCTTTTTTCATCATACTTACCTGTATCCCACTTTCCATTTTTATTATTATCCAATACCAGTTTTAATTGGTATGAACCCGGTTTTAAATACTGGAATGCAAACTTCCCATTTTTTGGAACATATTTCTGCTGAACTACTCTATCGCTGTTATCAAGCAATTGCACTAACCAATTATCATATCCTTTCAGCATATTTATGAGTAAGGTTCCATAAGAATCGATACTTTTTACAGAAAACATAGCACCAATAGAATCATTTTTCAACCCATAAACATCTTCAATTGCAGCTGAATCAACCGACAATAAATAACTGGCTCCCGGTGTCCATTTACTTATAGTATGTAAAGTGTATCTTCTTTTAAACAAAGAGTCCTGTAACAATGTAAATTCTCTTTCCTCTAAAAGCGTATCTACTCTTTCGTATAGCGTAAATGATTCTATATCCACCTCTTTAACCGGAGTAGGCATTATAAAAGCAAAATCTTTAAACAAATCCACTTTCGTTGACTTTTTAGCCATATTCAAAGTTTTTACTTTTTCTTTCCCTTTCTTTTTATCTCGACGTGTGGTTTTCTCCGGCATTCTAAAATAATACATCTTCAATGTATCTTTTATCTGTAAAGGATTATTCAAAGTATCCAAACCCAAAAATGAATAAGAAATGTTCAGCGTATCTCTATTATACAAAGTACTGTCTGTAATCCAAACAAACATGGTATCATTCTCAACAGAAGGCTCCAGAACAGCCCAATCTTTGTTGGTATATTCTGGCAATACGGGTTCTATAGAGAAATTTTCGAGTGGTAAATTAAAAAAGAATGCCAGTGTGTTAGAATCTTTGCGCTCATTACCCAACATATATTGTTGAATGCTCTTTTCCTTAAACTGAAATAATTTTAAATCGTGTGGCTGATAGACCAGCTCTTTATGAAAAACGACAGAATCTGTTTCTAATGTATCCGGAATGTCAACATATTCCATTGAAGGAACAACGATAGAATCATACCAGGCAATATATTCTCCGGGTTGGTCGAACATATAATTACGATTCCCATCTTCGATGGCATAAACTTTATACTGTCCGGGAGCCAGATTACGGATTGCAAAATGACCGTCTGCATCCGTTTTTCCTAATCGTACCGGAATATCGTGAGTAAAGGCAGTGTCATTTAAATTTATATGTGCCATCACTAAGGTTCCCTCAATTGGAGACAGGTCAAAAGCATCCCAAACATTCCCCATAATGGCAAATGAATCTACAATTTCACCGGTAGAGAAAGAAAACACAAATGACTCTAATGGATTTCCTTCGTTATTATCCTGCACTGCATCTGCAAAATCAAGCGTGTAAGTGGTGTTATCCTGTAGCACTTCCTCCTCATGAAACTTAATTCTTAATTTATTAGCTCTGGCTTCAATAGTTGGTCGCTTTTTTAAGGGAGGAGATGCAACAAATTTCTGAAATACATCATCAAGCTTAATAATTTCATCGAATTCAATTTCCACCACATCCTTCTTGTAATTCAAGGCATTCATTTCGGGTGTGGATTTCTTTAAAATCGGTGGATCTTCATCTTTTGGACCTCCTGTAGGATACCCCGGGTTGGCACAAGAATAAACAATGATGAGTAAAGTAATAAGTCCAAAAACAATATTTCGCATGGAATGTATAAATTCAAAGTTAAACAGTGAGCAAATTTAAATCAATTCTGCAATCTTTCTTTTATATCCGGGAAATAATATGAATTATATCCCAATCATATATTATGTAATGCCTTAAAAAATTCTAAATTTGTCGTCAATATTAAAAGCACAACCGTTACCATGAGCACTAACGACAACAAGAAACCACATAAATCACACCAAACCGCCATTATCATCGCTGCTATTTCCATTGTTATTATTTCTACTTTGGGATATTTGTACTATAAAAACCAAAGTGCCATGCAGGTTTTAGTAGATGAAATGGTAGCTGAAAAGGATTTACTTACCTATGA
The DNA here is from genome assembly GCA_963677245.1 of uncultured Saccharicrinis sp. Classification (GTDB taxonomy): domain Bacteria; phylum Bacteroidota; class Bacteroidia; order Bacteroidales; family Marinilabiliaceae; genus Saccharicrinis. The sequence continues at coordinate 4,465,971 of OY781921.1, read as the reverse complement.
ATTTGAAAACCTTGCATTGGATTACGACTCCTTAAAAACCAATAGCGACACCCTTAATCAATTGCTTGAGCAGGATCGTGAGAAAATATCGCACCTTATCGAAGAAATTCAAACCATAAAAGCAACCAACGCTTCAAAAATCAGGGAGTATAAAAAAGAGTTATCTTCCTTACGAAAAGTTTTAAAAAACTATGTCATTCAAATTGATTCTTTAAATCAAACCAACAAGGCATTACAAGAAGAAAACCAGCAATACCGGCAAAAAGTAACGCATATTCAAACCAACTATTCCAAATTAGAAGAAGTAAAAGAAAATCTGGAACATAAGGTTGAAATAGCTTCAAAACTCGAAACCTTTAATTTTGAAGCAAGCGGTATGAATTCAAAAGGAAGATCGACCAATAAATATTCCCGTGTTTCAAAAATCAGGATTTGTTTTACGATACAAAAAAATATCACTGCCGAAGTTGGAGAAAAGCTCGTGTACTTAAGAATATTACGACCGGATGGGGCTTTATTGTACCATAGCAAAGAAGATATTTTTACCTATGAAAACAGTGAAATTAATTATTCTGCTAAAAGAGTAATTGAATATGGAGGAGATGAACTGGATGTATGCCTATATTATCAGGTTGATGCCGGAGAACTGACTGAGGGGGATTATACAGCTGATGTTTTTGCTGACGGCCGAAACATAGGTACTATGACCTTTAACTTAAAGTAATATGAAATGAGCTTGAAATATGATTTCTCATACAAGCTCATTCGTCTATAATATATAAATGCATACGCATGAAATTATATGTATTTCTGATTGCGATTCTATTTCCTTTCGTTTGTTTTAGCCAGGAAAAAACAATTCCTCAATTTCCGGAATGGATGATTGAAAAACGAATGGAAGCGCTTAATTATCAAACTCCCATCCAACTGGATTACAACGAATCTGTTCAGGCATATATTGATGTTTACACCGTAAAAAGAAGAGATCATCTGGCCAATATCATTAGTCGCTCGAAATTATATTTTCCCCTTTTTGAAGAATACCTGGATAAATACAATTTACCTCTTGAACTTAAATATCTGGCAGTTATAGAATCAGCCCTTGATCCCAGAGCTAAATCTAAATCCGGTGCAACCGGCTTATGGCAATTTTTATATCATGCCGGCTCAATGTTCGACTTAAAAGTGAGCACCTATATTGACGAAAGAAGTGATCCAGTTCTGGCAACCGAAGCCGCATGCAAATACCTAGAGTATCTTTACCGAACATTTAACGATTGGCAATTGGCTCTCGCTGCTTATAATGGAGGCGCCGGAGTGGTAAAAAAAGCCATTGAAAGATCAGGTGGTAAAACTAATTATTGGGAACTTCGCCCCAATTTACCCGAGCAGGTAAAAGGTTATGTTCCTGCGTTTATTGCCGCAAATTATGCCATGAGTTATTTTAAAAATTACGATATCGAAAATAAACCTGCCAAGTTTGGATTTAACCAGTTAGATACTGTTTACATTCAAAAAAGTATTTCGTTTGAACAAATTTCAACTATTGTTGGCATTAGCATCGACGACCTAAGTTTTCTGAATCCGGTTTTTACCAAAGAAACCATTCCTGTAAATGAAGATCCCGTTAGATTATTTATTCCACAAGATTTCGCAAGTACTTTTGTGCAAAAGGAACCTGAATTATACAAATACCAGGAAAGAAACAGAGCTACTCAAAATACATACAAAACCATTCCAATAGAACACATTGTGCAAAAAGGTGAGTATTTTCATAAAATTGCTATCAACTACCATTGTACAGTTGAAGATATAATGAAATGGAATAAGTTGAAAAATAAAGAAATTCATCCTGGTCAAAAATTGATCATACAGGTTAAAGACAATTCCAACAAATTCTTTTTTATTAAAGAAGAAGTAGATAATTTGGCAGAACTAAAATAGAATTGCCATTACGGTAATCTAATACATAATAATAATTCATTAATTATGAAACCGGCCAAAATCTATTAAAGATTAGTTGCATACTGCGTTTCATAAGTTTTAAACTAAATTAGAGAATCATGAAACATACCTTATTCCTTTTACTAGCGTTAACCATTATCCTTAGCAGCTGTAAAACAAAACCCAATTCTCACAAACCGAATCCATCGGGTAGTGCAGGTGTTATGATAATTGTAATGAATGATGCTGTAAAAAAATCCGAAGCCGGAGAAACACTTTGGGAAATGATGAATCAACCTATGATGGGACTTCCTCAGGAAGAACCTATGTTTGATGTTTCTGTGATCCCCTACCGTTCACTTTCTGATTTTATGAAAACCTATCGTAATTTAATTATGGTAGAAGTTGACAAAAGCGTAAAAGAGGAAGGCATTAAATTCTACAAAGGCACCTGGGCAAAACAGCAAGCCTTAGTTAAAATTTTTGCCAAAGACACCGCTAGTATGAAAGAAATGCTGGTAGAGAATGAATTGAAACTTGTAGGCTTTTTTACCAAAGCAGAAAGAGAAAGATTGACTACTTATTTTAAAAGAACTTTCAATAAAGAATTATCTGATTTAACTACTTCTCATTTTGGCGCTTCTGTAACAGTACCACGAGATTTTTCTTTAAGAAAAAAGGAAGATGGCTTTTTATGGATGTCTCACGAAACAGCAAAAACAAGCCTTGGCCTAATTATATATGAATTAGATTATGTTGGAGAAGGTTCTTTTTCTAAAGAATACTTATTAAACGGTCGTGACAAAACTTTAATGGAGCAGGTTCCCGGACCTTCAGAGGGATCATACATGACAACTGAACATCAAATTCCAGTTAGTTACAATGTAATTAATTCATCCGATTCATTATATACGGTTGTTTTAAGAGGCTTGTGGAAAGTACAGGGAGATATGATGGGAGGCCCGTTTGTTAGCATGGCTCACTTAAATCAGGAAAGAAACAAACTTATTGTAACAGAAGGCTACGTGTACAATCCTGAAAAACCTAAAAAAAGAAATCAGGTTAGACAACTCGAAGCAATACTGCATTCTTACAAACAAGTTAAGCAATCAAAATAATGAAACTGCCGGCAACCTCTAGAGAAGACCTGATTAAAGCTTCACGCCAAAATGACCTGATCGTAGAAACAGGAAGACAAATTCAAAAAGATTTTGGAGAGTTCGGTCTGGAAATTCAATATTCCGGACAGGCAGAATTCTTTTATGATGAATTATTCGATCAGATGAAAGATCATGTTGCTTCTTTAATCTCTGATAGTTTAGATCGATTTATGCATTTTTTGTATAGAATTGATATAAGTGAAAAACAAATAAGCCTGTACGAAAGTCAACTGCCGGACAAACCATACAATGAGGTATTAACTGAATTAATTATTCATCGGGAATTAAAAAAAGTAATTACAAGAGATTTTTTCAGGCAACAAAGTAATTCCGGCAATAATATGCTTACTTAAAAACCAAAACATTCATCTATCCTTATTGTTATTTGAGTATCATACAAATAAAGTTAGAATTATGCGTCCTACATTAAAAAAAGCAATCGACATAAATCACGAAGGAAATTTAATTTTCTTATTAAATGACCTTGAATTATTACAAGATTTTAAAATTTCGGATAACGAAATAGAATACATAAAAAAGAAGGCTCAAAAAGAACAGTCATTGGTTCATATCAATCGTTTAAATCAACAAGTTTTTATTCGGATAATTGACAAAACAGGAAATGATGACCTTGAAAAAGTGAGAACTGACGCGCATAGCATCTATCAGAAGCTTAAATCTGAAGACGTTTCCGATGTAGCTATTGTAGATGTTTTAGGTAATAAAGAAGCTGTTGTTGCATTGTGTGAAGGTCTTGTTTTAAGTTCCTATACTTTTGTCAGATATAAATCTGATAAAGAGGAAAAGGAAAATATTGTCAAAGATATTAACGTTGCCAGTTCTGCTATTACAGGATGTGAATTAAACGAATTAAATAACCTATTGGAATCCGTTTATATTACACGTGATCTGGTAAACCAACCCGTTGATAAATTAAATGCAACACAGCTGAGTGATTTCATTTTGGAACAATCAAAAAAAGATGGATTTCATGCTGAGGTATTCAACAAAAACAAAATTGAAGCACTAAAATTTGGTGGTTTGCTAGCGGTAAACAAAGGCAGTATCGACCCTCCTACTTTTTCAATATTGGAATGGAAACCAGAAAATGCGGTTAATACAAAACCGGTTATTTTAGTTGGGAAAGGGGTTGTTTTTGACACAGGTGGTATTAACTTAAAAACACCTCCTGGAAGTTTAGATACCATGAAATGTGACATGGGCGGAGCTGCATCTGTGATTGGAACATTAGCTGCCGTTGCTAAAAATAATTTACCTCTGCATGTAATAGGATTAGTTCCGGCAACAGATAATCGCCCTGGTAAAAATGCCTATGTTCCTGGTGATATTCTTACCATGCACAATGGCAAAACCGTTGAAGTGATAAACACAGATGCGGAAGGTAGATTGATACTTGCAGATGCCTTAAGTTATGCCAATAAATTCGAACCTGAATTAGTTATTGACCTGGCTACTTTAACCGGTTCAGCTGTGATGGCTATTGGTGAATACGCTACTGTTGCCATGGGTACTGCAGATGATACAACATTTAATGAACTGGAATCTGTTGGATTTGAAACTCACGAACGCATTGTAAAATTCCCATTCTGGAGCGATTATGATGCCTTAATTAAATCTGACATTGCCGACATAAAGAATTTAGGTAGCCGCGAAGGAGGAGCCATTACAGCCGGTAAATTCTTATCTAACTTCATTACATATCCATGGATTCACCTTGATATTGCAGGTCCTTCTTTTCATTTAAAGGAAAGCAGTTACAGAGGTAAAGGTGGTTCAGGAGTTGGAGTAAGACTTTTATATCAATTTTTAAAAGCCAAAACAAAAAATTAATTTTTAGACCGATTCTTTCACAAAAATGGCGATATTTAAGCCCTCACCTTCTTTTTTTCTAAAATAATGGAAAATTAAAGGTTTTGTTTGAGGAAGAAATACAAAAGGATCGTATGAATACACATAAAATAAGATTGGGAATTACCCATGGAGACATCAATGGCATAGGTTACGAAATCATTTTTAAAACACTAAGTGATAATCGTATGCTTGACATGTGCACACCCATAATCTATGGGTCTTCCAAGGTTGCCGCATATCATCGTAAAACATTAAATATTTCAAATTTAAGTTTAAACAATATACGAAGTGCTGAAGGTGCTCATCCCAAAAGAGCCAACATCATTAACTGTGCTGATGACAATATAAGAGTAGAGCTTGGTAAAGCAACTAAAATGGGAGGAGAAGCTGCCTATGCTGCTTTGCAAGCTGCAGTTTCTGATTTAAAGGAAAATAAAATTGACGTTCTTGTAACAGCTCCTATTCACAAAAAAAATATTCAATCCGACGACTTTAGCTTTCCAGGACATACAGAATATCTAGAATCTGAATTTGGAAAAAATGGTTCCTTAATGCTTTTAATTAGTGATGTATTAAAAGTAGGTGTTGTTACCGGACATATTCCGATTAACAGTGTTTCTGAGAGCATTACCAGAGATAAAATTCTAGATAAACTGAGAATATTAAATCGTTCTTTAAAAGAAGATTTTACTATTCGGAAACCACGAATTGCGGTTTTGGGTCTTAATCCTCATGCCGGCGATGAAGGCCTAATAGGAAAAGAAGAACAAGAGGTTATCATTCCTGCGATTGAAGATGCTAAAAAATTGGGAATTATGGCATTAGGTCCATACCCTGCTGATGGACTATTTGGTTCTAATAACTTATCTAAGTTTGACGCCATCTTAGCTATGTATCACGACCAGGGTCTAATCCCGTTCAAAACAATTTCATTTGCTTCGGGTGTGAATTTTACTGCAGGATTACCAATCATCAGAACATCACCAGATCATGGAACTGCGTTTGAAATTGCAGGACAGGGTTCTGCAGATGAAGAATCATTCAGACAAGCTATTTATGCAGCTATAGATATCTTTAAAAACAGAAGCTCTTATAAAGAACTGTCGAAAAATCCGCTTAGATCATACGATATAAGCAAGATGGATGACAAACTGGATGAGCAGTTGCCTGAAGAAGAACAAGAAGAAATCTAAACATTATACAGCCGGTAATTCATTTTCAATTACCGGCTTTTTTAATCAACTTAAATCCAAGATAAAAAATACATATTCGTATTGCGTTTAGCATTTCTTAATGCATAGTTAATTTGTATAAAAACTTTGTGTAAATTTTTAGTTTTTATCACAACAAAAAGTAAATCTGCAACGTATTCTTTGAAGAGTTTTCTTTTTAAAGTGTATTATATATTTTTCGAGCGCAAACCGGAAAGCAATAACGAGGGGGATAATTATGAAGCGTAAATCAACCAACAACTACATTAAATTATTATCTATTTCAACAAGTATAATAGCCGTTTATATCATTTTTCAACTTTTCACCTATTCATCTGAACCGGCGACGAAGGAATTGCATGAACCAAGTTTTGAAAAGGCCTATTCTATTTTTAGCCTGAACATTCCGGATACAATATATTTTGCAGAAGAAAGAGTGCCCGTTGAAAAGCACTGGGTGAAAGAAAGCCTTGATAAAGAACTTTTAGTTAATACCTATTGGCAATCACAAACCGTACTTTTTATAAAAAGATGCAATCGTTTCTTCCCAATTATTGAACCAATATTAAAAGAGCAAGGTGTTCCTGATGACTTTAAATATTTAGCAGTAATTGAAAGCGGACTTATGCCCCGATCAGTTTCTCCGGCAGGTGCAGCTGGCATCTGGCAATTTATGAAAAGCACTGGAATAGAATATGGCCTTGAAATCAACAGTGAAATTGACGAACGTTATCATTTAGAAAAAGCGACAATTGCAGCTTGCAAATACCTAAAAAAATCATATCAAACATATGAAAACTGGACTTTAGTGGCCGCTTCATATAATGCAGGTAAAAGAGGAATCAATAGACAACTCGATAAACAACAAGCTTCAGACTATTATAACCTGTTATTAGGAGAAGAAACAGGGAGATACGTTTACAGAATTATTGCGGTAAAAGAAATATTGTCAAATCCTACACAATATGGATTTTACGTAAAACCTAAGGATTTATACCCTGTTATTCCGACCGAAAAAGTGACTATTGATTCAACAATTAATAATATTGCAACTTTTGCAGGATTATATGATTTATCATACAAAGAACTAAAGGATCTTAACCCTTGGCTTCGCGAAAATGAGTTAACAAACTCTTTAAGAAAAACCTACGAAATTAGTCTTCCTAAAAATAATAGTGAACTAAAAGAACTACCCTCTAAACCTATACAAAGTGAAGTAGTAGTTCCTCATATACTTAATGAAAATCATATTTCCATAGAAAAACAAGAACTCATCATTGAATAAACTATAACAGAAGTATAAAATAGTTTTCAAAATATATAAGATCCATTGACAAGCTCAATGGATTTTTTGTTGCCAACACTTCGGTGTTTTTTTTACCATCATTTCCTTCTGGTGATCAAAACTAATCTCTTTTTGTTTTCCTATATTTGCTAGCTTAGAAAGGTAGATTATGGGAAATATACAAGACACAAATGCTTTAGTTGAAGAAGAAGTTTATGTTGAAGATGGAGCCATTTCTGTTTATGGAGCCCGTGTTCACAACCTGCAGAATGTAGATATAGAATTTCCTAGAAACAAACTGGTAGTTATAACAGGTTTGAGTGGCAGTGGTAAGTCTTCTCTAGCATTTGACACTATATACGCCGAAGGCCAGCGTCGATATATTGAAACTTTTTCGGCCTATGCCAGACAGTTCCTGGGAAATATGGAACGTCCCGATGTAGATAAAATTACCGGTTTAAGTCCTGTAATTTCTATTGAACAGAAAACAACTAATAAAAATCCCCGATCTACTGTTGGTACGATCACCGAAATTTATGATTTCATGCGTTTGTTGTATGCCAGAGCTTCTGATGCTTATTCGTACAACACGGGTGAGAAAATGGTAAAATACACCACCGAAAAAATTATTTCCCTTATCAAAGGTAATTTTCAAGGTAAAAAAGTGATGGTGCTTGCTCCTTTAGTTAAAAATAGAAAAGGACACTACAAGGAACTTTTTGAACAAATCCGTAAAAAAGGATACCTGCACGCCAGAGTGGATGGTGAAATTGTAGAACTGGAACACGGCTATAAAGTTGACAGATACAAAAACCATAGCATTGAAATGGTTATTGATCGCATAAAAGTATCTGACAAGGATGAAAAACGCTTAGCAGACTCCGTTGCTCTGGCCATGAAAAATGGTAAAGGCATTATGATGATGTTGGATGTTGAAAGTCAGGAAGCAAAGTTTTATTCGCAAAAACTCATGTGCCCTACTACGGGAATATCATACAATGAACCCGCTCCTCACTCCTTCTCTTTCAATTCGCCTCAAGGATCTTGCAACAAATGTAAAGGTCTTGGAAGCATCAATATGGTGGATATCGAAAAAGTGATTCCCAACGACTCCTTAAGTATTAGAGCGGGAGGAATAGCTCCTTTAGGAAAATATAAAAACACTTTGATATTTTGGCAACTGGAAGCGATTGCTGAAAAGTATGGCTTTACCTTAAAAACAGCGATAAAAAATATTCCGGAAGAAGCTTTAGATACCATTTTAAATGGAACAAGTGAACCCATTACTTTAAAAAATACACCTCTTGGGACTTCTTCAAACTATTTTATCAGTTTTGATGGTGTAATCAAATACATCCTGCAACAGCAAAGCACAGAGACCAGTAAGAAAGCAAAAAAATGGGTTGGGCAATTTGTAACCTCATCTCAATGTCCGGAATGTGATGGACAAAGACTAAACAAGGAAGCTTTGCACTTTAAGCTTAACGGCAAAAACATTGCTGAATTATCAGAAATGGATTTGATTCTGTTGGCAGAATGGTTTGAAAACATAGAGGAACATCTGAGTTCTAAGCAAAAAACCATTGCTGCTGAAATTTTAAAAGAAATCAAAAGCCGTTTAGGTTTTCTGTTGGACGTTGGTTTAGGATATCTTTCATTGAACCGAAGCGCCATGACTTTATCCGGTGGCGAAAGTCAACGAATTAGACTGGCCACTCAAATTGGATCGCAATTGGTTAATGTTTTATACATTTTAGATGAACCAAGTATCGGCCTGCATCAAAGGGATAACCACAAACTCATACATTCATTACAACAACTTAGAGATACTGGAAATACCGTATTAGTTGTAGAACATGATAAAGACATGATGCTTCAATCGGATTATTTGATTGACATGGGACCATATGCAGGAAGGCATGGCGGAGAAATTGTTGCTCACGGCGATCCTAAAGAGGTGATTAAAGCCAATACCTTAACTGCAGATTATCTTAACCATAAAAAAACAATCGCCATTCCAGATAAACGAAGAGATGGTAATGGTAACAAATTAGTTCTTCGTGGCGCATCCGGAAATAATCTAAAAAATGTAACAGCTACATTTCCCTTAGGGAAACTAATTTGTGTTAGTGGCGTTTCCGGAAGTGGAAAATCAACGCTAATCAACGAAACTTTATATCCTATCCTTAACCAGCATGTATATAAAGCTGTTAAAGATCCATTGGCTTATAAAAAAATAGATGGTTTAGAATATGTAGATAAAGTTGTGGACGTAGATCAGTCTCCATTAGGCAGAACACCTCGGTCGAACCCGGCAACCTACACCAAAGTTTTTGATGAAATCAGAAAATTATTTACCGGACTTCCTGAATCAAAAATAAGAGATTATAAACCGGGTCGCTTTTCTTTTAATATGGCTGGAGGCCGATGCGAAACTTGCAAAGGAGGAGGTGTTCAGGTAATAGAAATGAATTTTTTACCTGATGTGATGGTTGAATGTCCGGATTGTAATGGGAAAAGGTACAACCGGGAGACACTTGAGGTGAGATATAAAGGAAAATCAATCAGCGACGTTCTTGATATGACCATTAATCAGGCTGTTGATTTTTTCGAGAACATTCCACAAATAGCACACAAACTAAGAGTAATTAAAGAAGTTGGTTTGGGTTATATAACGCTTGGACAACCTTCTACAACGCTTTCCGGAGGAGAATCGCAACGGGTAAAACTAGCCTCTGAATTAGCTAAAAAAGATACAGGGAAAACCATTTACATATTAGATGAACCAACTACAGGATTACATTTTGAAGATATCAGAGTTTTACTTGATGTCCTGAATCGTCTGGTAGATAAAGGCAATACTGTAATTGTAATTGAACACAACCTTGATGTAATAAAAGTGGCAGATTACATTATTGATATTGGTAAAGAAGGAGGACGCTTTGGTGGTGAGATTTTATGTCAGGGAACTCCCGAAGAAATAATAAAATCAAAAGACAGTTATACTGCGAAATATCTTAAAGAAGAGATGAACGCATAAAACACAACCTTAAAATTAGCATTATGAGTCAACAGATTGAAATAAAATGTATCAACAATAACACATACAAAAAATACAATAGAGGAACTACTCTCGAAGAAGTTGCTAAAGATCAAAACATACAACTTAGAAGTGAAACTCTGGGTGCTTTGGTTAACAATAGTCTTGAGCAATTACCTTATGAAATATTTCATCCCAAAACCATCGAGTTCATCGATATTACAAATCCTGATGGGATGCGCATGTACATCCGAAGCTTATCTTTTTTACTGTATTATGCTATTGAAAAGTTGATGCCTAGAACAAAATTAAGAGTTGAACACTCTGTATCCAAAGGTGTGTACTGTGAGTTAGACGGAGAAGAAGAAATTACTTTTGATCAGATTACTGCGATCAATGCTTATATGCGTAATATCGTCAATCAGAATCTACCCTTTCAATACACAGAAAAAGAAACAGATAAAGTAATCACTGTTTTTAAAGATAATGGCTTCGAAGATAAAATTGGGCTACTAAAAAGTAAAGGTCAAAACTATTCTTCATATTACCAGCTTGGCGATTGTGCCGGTTCTTTTTATGGATATCTGGTTCCTTCAACCGGCTATTTAAAAGTATTTGATGTTAATAAATATTACAATGGTCTTTTACTTCAAATTCCCAAACGTTTTGAACCTGAGAATGTGGAAGAATTGGTTATCCAAAACAAAATGTTTGAAATTTTCCAGGAATACAGCCATTGGAATAAAGTATTAGATGTTACCAATATTCATAATTTAAATCTTCAGCAAAAGAAAGATAGTGCAGAACGTTTAATTAAAGTATCTGAAGCATTTCACGAGAAAAAAATTGGTCACATTGCCGATATGATTTCTGACAGAAAAGATAAAGTTCGAATTATCTTAATCAGCGGTCCTTCTTCCAGCGGAAAAACTACTTTTAGTAAACGTCTTGCTATTCAGCTAATGGTATCTGGTTTAAAACCCCAAACTTTGTCTCTTGATAATTACTTTGTGGATAGAGAACATACTCCTTTAGACGAAAATGGCGATTATGACTTTGAGGCTCTTGAAGCATTGGACATTGACCAGTTTAACCAGGATCTTAGCCTGTTATTAAAAGGCGAAGAAGTGGAATTACCCATCTTTTCGTTTGAAACAGGGAAACGATTTTATGATGGGACAAAAACCAAATTAAATCCGGATGACATCTTAGTTATTGAAGGTATCCATGGTTTAAATCCAGAATTAACCCGAAGTATACCCGATTCTTTTAAATTTAAAATTTATGTGTCGGCCTTAACCTCTATCAATATCGATGATCACAACCGCATTCCAACAACTGATAACAGATTGATCCGAAGAATTGTAAGAGATTACAAATACAGGAATTATTCTGCTGAAGAAACGCTGGCTCGTTGGCAAAGTGTGCGCAGAGGTGAAGACAAACATATTTTTCCTTACCAGGAAGAAGCTGATGTCATGTTTAATACTGCTCTTTTATATGAACTGGCTGTTTTGAAACAACACGTAGAACCCATACTCTTAGAAGTTCCTCATAATAAACCCGAATATGCAGAGGCAAACAGGTTACTCTACTTTTTTAGTTATTTTAAACCTATTGCAGAAAAAAACATACCTCCCACCTCCATTATTAGAGAGTTTTTAGGAGGCAGTAGCTTTGCCTATTAAAAGAAGGTTAAACCCGCAATATGCATTAGAAAATCCATTAAGCATTAAAATTACTTCAAACAAGCCACTTGGTTGCTTTATTGCAATTTTTATACTCTCAACGAAGTTCTAATACATAATGCGGGTTAAAGTTTTTATTGATTAAATATAAACTTTATCGCCTTTACTTTTACTGGATGAAATAATTATTATCTTTAAACACCTTTTCCCCCAGGTAAGCTATTTCTTTTAGCCAGTCAAACATTTTTTTTACTACATTTAAAAAAACTAAACTGGTGAATTTAATCTACTACAAAATATGCTTTGTTGTTATTCTTCTTTTTCCTTCAATTATAAAGGCTGATAATAAAAAAGAATACGTCAATGTACTTTATATAAATTCATATAATTTAGGATATCCCTGGACGGATTCGGTAACTGAAGGTTTCCGTGAATCACTGGATACTACAACCCATATCAACTACTTTTGCGAATTTATGGATACCAAACGGTTTTCCCGTCACCACACTTTCTCCAACTTTTATGCATATATACGCAACAAATACAAAAATACTTCATTTGATATCGTTGTTGCTGCAGACAATAATGCAGTTGACTTTTACTTCAACCATAAAGACTCTTCAATATTTATTAATAAACCTTTTGTTTTCTGCGGCATCCCAAACATTGAAGATTATGACTTTTCAAATATTGATGCCTATGGTATTGTTGAAGGCTTGGCTCTAACCCACATATTTTTTAGTATGCAACGATTATTTCCTCAAAGGGAAGTGGTTCACGCAATAATAAACGACACTTATTCAGACTCTATATATGTGGATATTATTAAAGAATATATACAAAATTTTAATGAACCAAAGTTTAATATTGTCAGAGCATATGACAAAGATTCTATTGTGGATTATTTAAGTACTCTGGGAGATAATGATATGGTATACTTATTCAATAATCTTTATCGAACTGAAAGTTATTCCAAACCATATGTAAACATACTGAATACACTTAAGCCCAGATTACACATACCAGTCTTTTCAAACACACAAACCGGGATTGATCATTTGGTTGGTGGAGAAGAAAACATGGGTATAAAAACAGGTATTTTACTCGCAAAAATCGTAATTCAAATTGCAGACAAGAAGGAAATAACAGAGCGCATCCTCTATCCAAAAGGAAACCTGATTTATAATTATAATGAATTAAAAAGGTTTAAAGTAGACTTTTCCCTATTACCTAGAGATGCAGTAATTGTAAATAAACCAGAAACTATTTTTGATAAATTTAAGAACCTCATTATTGTTAATTTCTTTTTTATTGCAGCCTGTGTTGCTATTATTATAATCCTGATTATCAACAACAAAAAACAAAAAGAATATCGTTTAAAAATTGAAACTGCCAGAGATAAAGCTATGCAATCCGAATCTGTAAAAATTTCATTTATAGCTAATGTTTCTCATGAAATCAGAACACCTTTAAATGCTATAATCGGATTTTCGGATATTTTGATGGCTGAAAATAAAGATACTGAGTTAGATGAATTTGTAAAACATATTCACGAAAGTTCTCAAATTTTAGAACGACTGGTTAATGATGTATTGGATCTATCCTTAATTGATTCCAATGAGGTTAAATTGAACAACAGCGAAATATCGCTACATGAGTTTGCTGATGAATTAGTAAAACGTAATGCTTTGCAGATAGATCAATACGAAAAACCCAAACTCAAACTACGATTAAAAGAACCGGAAGATGGGCCTAAAATCATATATACAGATAAGTACAGGTTAAATCAGGTGCTTCAAAACTTAATTAACAACGCTATAAAATATTCGATTTCGGGAACAATTACTCTAAGTTATAAGCATTTAAATAGAAAAGATATTGAATCCATGTCACAGCTGGATAAATTTGAGCTGAATTACGATAGGTATTTATTATTTTCTGTTCGTGATCACGGGATAGGTATTCCGCAAGAATTAAAAAACTTTGTTTTCGAACGCTTTAGAAGAATTGATCAATTGTATATCGGTCATCATGGAGGTGTTGGTTTAGGACTCAATATTTCTCAATCCCTAATTAAAATAATGGGTGGCGAAATCTGGTTTACAAGTGTACAAGGAAAAGGATCTACTTTTTCATTTATTATTCCCGATATACAGCACAATGGTATAAACGAAGAATGACGCATTACACTATACATATCAACCGTAAACAACTGGAAGGATTTATATGGGTTGCTGCTTTAACAGCTTTAATTTTTACCGATCCTCATCAGGAAAGCCACTATTCTCTGTGTCTTATAAAAAACAGCGGTTTAGGATTTTGCCCGGGATGTGGTATCGGTCATTCTATTTCTTTTTTATTCAGAGGAGAAATTACGCAAGCTTTTAAAAGTCATCCACTAGGCTTTTTTGCTGTTATCATACTCATTTTTAGAATTTATAAGATATTTAACATTAACCCTTTATTTAAAATTAATAAACATGGATCAAATCATTAATTACTTTCCTGAACTAGATTTGGAAGAAGCTACCTTCATCAATAATTTATTAAAAGATCATGATGAAGAAGACATTAAAACGTTTGCTATGATATACAGGTCTCGCCGCAGAGATCCGCAAATGATGCTTGTATTAACTATTGTTGGACTATTAGGATTTGCTGGTATTCAAAGATTCATGATTAACCAGATTGGAATGGGTATTTTATACTTCTTTACCGGTGGTTTATGCCTGATTGGAACCATCGTTGATTTGGTAAATCACAAATCTCTGGCATTTGAATACAACCAAAGAGTTGCTATGGAAGTAAAAGCTTATCTGAAAAGTGCCAAATAAAAAAAGGGTTCTCAGCTAGATGCTGAGAACCCATATTTAAATAAGCTCAAATATCTCTAAATATGTATCACTTCATCATAAGCTGCTGCTGCTGCCTCCATAACAGCTTCTGACAATGTTGGGTGAGGATGCACTGATTTAATCAATTCCAAACCAGTCGTTTCTAATTTACGAGCAACAACCAGCTCTGCAATCATTTCAGTAACATTAGCTCCTACCATATGCGCTCCCAATAACTCTCCATATTTTGCATCAAATATTAATTTAACAAAGCCATCTTTATGTCCTGCCGCACTTGCTTTTCCTGATGCAGAGAAAGGAAATTTACCAACCTTCAATTCATATCCGGCTTCTTTGGCTGCTTTTTCAGTCATTCCTACCGAAGCTACTTCCGGAGATGTATAAGTACAACCAGGAATATTTCCATAATTGATCGGTTCTGGATGATGCCCTGCAATTTTCTCAACACACGTGATAGCCTCTGCAGAAGCCACATGTGCTAGAGCTTGCCCCGGAACAATATCTCCAATTGCATAGATCCCTTCTACTGAAGTACGGTAGAATTCGTCTACTTTGATTTTGCCATTTTCAACAGCAACACCCACTTCTTCCAATCCTATGCCTTCCAGATTTGGAGAAATTCCTACTGCTGATAATACTACATCTGCTTCGTAAGTTTCCTCTCCTTTTTTGGTTTTAATAACTGCTTTAACCTTATCTCCGCTGGTATCTACACTTAGTACTTCGGCAGAAACCATCACATCAATTCCGGCTTTTTTAAAGGAACGCCCTAACTGTTTAGATACTTCCTCATCCTCTAAAGGCACAATATTAGGTAAGTACTCCACCAAAGTCACTTTTGTACCTATTGAATTATAGAAGTAAGCAAACTCACTCCCAATAGCTCCAGAACCCACAACAATCATTGATTCCGGTTTTTTATCCAGTGTTAATGCTTTTCTGTATCCAATTACTTTATCTCCATCTTGTGGTAAATTAGGAAGCTCTCTGCTTCGGGCTCCGGTTGCCAGCATAATATGTTTGGCACTTACACTTTCTTTAGAACCATCTTCCTTACTTACTTCTACTGTTTTGTTATCAACCAGTTTTCCAAAACCATTGATCACATCAATTTTATTTTTCTTAAGCAAAAACTGAATCCCTTTACTCATGCCATCAGCCACTTCTCTACTTCTTTTAACCATGGCATCAAAATCTGCTTTTGACTCTCCTTCTATTTTTATTCCATATGATTCTGCATGCTTGATATACTCAAAAACAGAAGCACTTTTTAATAATGACTTTGTTGGAATACATCCCCAATTTAAACAGATACCTCCCAACTCCGCTTTTTCAACAACAGCCACTTTTAATCCTAATTGCGAAGCTCTGATAGCTCCAACATAGCCTCCAGGGCCACTTCCAATAACTACTAAATCGTATTGCATATGATTATAATATATTTGCTTAATATGAAATTATTCCAAAACATGAATTGTTGAATCACATAAAATGGATTCAACGATTAACTAACAACGCTAATAAAAAAATGTTGACTTTGGTTAGAATTTGTTTTATCAATCTAAAAGTAAGGCAATATTAATAGCTTTACAACTGTGAAAAACATGATTATAATCACACCTAGTATTTATATAGGAAATCCAACACTTTCAGCATATATATTCAAATGGATAGCGTTAATATGATGTTAATTCATCAATTCAAATCATGCAGAAACATTTGTTTTATTAGATTTGTATCGAATTTCCATCTCAGAGTAAAAACTAACTACAATACTTATTAATTATTAATTCATAGATAGAGGTAATAATTAGCAACAAAATTTTATAATTATGAGAAAGATAGTTTTTTTATTTATCGCATTAATGCAATTGTCATTGGTGATCGGGCAACAGTCAAAACCTGCCTTTTCATTTGATAATACAATTCATGATTTTGGTAAAATAAAAGAAGAAAACGGTAAGGTTACCTACTCCTTTAATTTCACAAACACGGGAAGTTTGCCATTAGTTATTCACAATGTTCGTGCATCTTGTGGTTGTACTACACCAGAGTGGACTCGTACTCCAATTGCTCCAGGAGCAAAAGGTTATATTAAAGCGACATTTGACCCAAGAAACAGACCTGGTAATTTTAATAAAACGATTACTGTCACCGCCAATACAGAACAAGCGAATACTGTTTTAAGAATTACAGGTGAAGTTTTACAAAAACCTAAAACGGTTGAAGATATTTATCCAAGAGTAGTTGGGGATTTACGCTTTAAATCAACGCATATTAGCTTTACTCGCATTGAACCGTCCGAAACTAAATCAGAAACTGTTGAATTAATAAATTCTTCAGATAAACAAATATCTATAAGTTTTGAAAGAGTGCCTGAGCACATTACGATAAAAGCTAAGCCTGAAGTTCTACAACCCGGACAGAAAGGTGTTATTGAAGCTACGTACAATGCAAAAATCAAAAACGACTGGGGTTTTGTTTATGATCAAATCTTTTTAACCTTAAATGGAGAAAAGAATTATAAAAACAGAATCAGCGTAAATGCCAATATCCAGGAAGATTTTGCTAGTTGGAGCGCAGATCAAAAAGCCAAAGCTGCCAAAATTGAAGTAGACAATAAAGTTTTTGATTTTGGAGAAATTAAGCAAGGAGATAAAACAGCTCATACCTACTACATTACCAACACAGGTAAGACTGATCTTATTATCAGAAAGGTGAAAGCTTCATGTGGTTGTACCGCAATTAAGCCAGCCAAAACGACCATTGCTCCCGGAGAAAAAACTTCAATTACCGCAGAATTTAATTCTGCTGGTAAAAAAGGACGACAAAATAAGTCCGTTACTGTAATCACAAACGACCCTTTAGCCAGCAATATTTTATTGCGAATTCAAGGAACGGTGATAGCAAACTAAGGATATTTTACTATTTAAAAAACGGAATATTTATGGACGATTTCCATAGGTATTCCGTTTTTACGTTTTATATTCTTTCAGGGATTAAAATGTAAGCTATTCCAATTTTATAAAGATTAAAATGTAAATTCGCATTTTTAAACATTACTTTTTAATATGAATCAGGACGATCATCACCATATAGAAAACGACCCTCATTTTAAAAATCTAATTGTAAATAAAGGCGTTGAAAATATTGAAACAGTTAATAAAGCTGCTGCTCAACGCTTTTTAAGAAAGAAAAGAAAACTACCTTCTGTTGATGAGTTCTTTGAAGGAATCAGAAATGGAGATATAACCTTGTTAAGTCAGGCAGTTACTTTAGTTGAAAATTCAAAACCTGACCACCAGATTATCGCTCAGCAAATTATTGAAAAATGTTTACCATTTGCGGGTAATTCAATCCGCTTGGGAATTACAGGTGTTCCTGGAGCCGGAAAAAGTACAACCATTGAAGCACTTGGAATGCACATCATTAAGCAAGGAGGAAAATTGGCAGTACTGGCTATTGACCCAAGTAGTGAAAGGTCTAAAGGAAGTATCCTTGGTGACAAAACCAGAATGGAAGAACTCTCTGGCGAGGCCAATGCCTATATTCGCCCTTCACCCTCTGCAGGTTCTTTAGGTGGTGTGGCAAGAAAAACCCGAGAAACCATCATTTTATGTGAGGCTGCAGGTTTTGATACCATCTTTATTGAAACAGTTGGTGTTGGTCAATCCGAAACTGCCGTGCACTCTATGGTTGATTTCTTTTTATTGATCATGTTGGCTGGAGCTGGAGACGAATTGCAAGGTATTAAACGAGGCATAATGGAAATGGCTGATGCTATCGCTATCAATAAAGCTGATGGTAATAATATAGATAGAGCCCGCATGGCTAAAACAGAATATACCAACGCCTTACACTTATTTCCTCCAACAAAGTCGGGCTGGATACCAAGAGTAGAAACTTATTCTGCTCTTGAAAATTTGGGTGTTTCTGAATTATGGGAAATGGTGAAGGAGTATGTCGTAAAAACAAAAGAAAATGGTTACTTTACGCAGCGAAGAAATGAGCAGTCGCAATACTGGATGTTTGAAACGATTAATGAAAATCTTAAATCCAATTTTTATAACAATCCTGAATTGTCAAGCTTAACTGAAAATTATAAGACTAAAGTACTGAATGATGAAATAAGTTCTTTTGCTGCTGCCCAGGAACTATTAAATACTTACTTTAAAAAAATTAATCCATAAATATCAACAAGGCAAACACTTTTTGCCAACTAAAAAAAACACAATGAATAAAATTATTTTAGGCCTTTTAGTGGCTATTTCATTTGTTGCTTGTCAACAATCCACCTATACAATTAATGGTACGCTTGAAGATGTTACTGAAGGAAAGGCTGTATTAAAAAATATTGTAGACGGAATGCCTGTATCATTGGATACTGCTGACATCGTAGAAGGAAAATTTACTTTTACCGGTGCTGTAACTGAACCTGAGTTATATCTTATATTTATTGACAAGCAACAAGTTCCCATTGTTTTCTTTGGAGAAAATGCTAACATAAACATTACTGCTAATACTGCAGATATTCAGGAAGCGGTTATTACCGGATCTTCTATTACTGACATTTATACTGCATTTGTTAAAGATGTTCCAGGAAGAGCCAGAATGGAAGAAATTAATAATGAATACCAAAAAGCCATGGGATCTGGTGATAAAGATGGTATGCAAGCGCTTCGCGAAGAAGTAAATGAATTAATGGAAGAGCAAAAAGCATATTTTATCAACTTTGTTAAAACAAATACAGACAATATTGTTGGTGCACACATGGCTTTGCAGGCTGCCAGTGAATTTGAGTTAGATGAACTAAAAGAAATGATAGCTCAGTTTGAGAGCAACCTTGGAGAAAGCAAATACATTGCTGATCTGAAAAAAGCAATTGAGCCATTAGAAAAAGCGGCTGCTGCAGAAAAGGCAACTGAAATTGGTGCCCTTGCTCCTGATTTTACTTTAGAATCAGTAACTGGTGATGAAGTTTCTTTATCTTCATTAAGAGGTAATGTTTTATTAGTTGACTTCTGGGCATCATGGTGTCGTCCTTGTCGTCAGGAAAACCCTAACGTGGTTAAAGCATATAATGAATTCTCAGGTAAAGGTTTCGATGTTCTTTCTGTTTCTTTAGATCGTGATTCTGCTGCTTGGAAAAAAGCAATTGCTGATGATGGTTTATCCTGGACTCAAGTTATCGACGGAACAGGTGATATTGCGAATACTTATGGTGTAACTGGAATTCCATTTACTTTATTATTAGATAAAGAAGGAAAAATCATTGCGAAAAACCTAAGAGGTTCTGCACTTGAAGAAAAACTTAAAGAAATTTTAAATTAAAATATAGAGGCTGTTCACTTTGAGCAGCCTCTTTTTTTTTACTCGTAATAATAAATTCGTTTCACTCTCCTACTGATACTGGTGAATACCTCGTAAGGAATCGTTCCTAAAGATGCGGCTAAATCCATCACCGAATTATCGGCACCAAAAATTTCCACCTCATCCCCTTCTTTAGTCTGTAAGCCAGTTACATCAATCATGCACATATCCATACAAATATTACCCAAAATGGGAGCTAATTGACCATTAACCATCAGTTGTCCTACGCCATTTCCCAATCTGCGATTCAAACCATCCGCATACCCAACCGGAACAACTGCTATTTCAGCATCATAAGCTAACTTTCCTTTCCTGCTATACCCAACCGTTTCGTTAGCTTTCACTCTTTTTAGTTGAGAAATATAAGATCTAAATCGGGTAACTACCCTTAATTTATGTTGATCTACAGCACCAATACCATACATGCCTATTCCCAACCGAACCATATCAAACTGAGCATCCGGGAATCGCAATACACCGGCTGAATTTAAAATATGTTTGATAAAATCATACCCTAAAGCTTCTTTCAGCTTATTAGTGAATTCTTTAAATTTCAATATTTGATTTTTCGTAAAATCATCAAACTGAGCATCATCACTTCCCACCAAATGAGAAAAAACGGATTTAACTCTGATTTCAGGAGCATTAGCTAATCGTTGAATAATTTCAGGCACCTCAGCCTCAACAAATCCTAACCTGTTCATTCCCGTGTCGAACTTTATATGAACCGGATATTCCGTAATTCCCTCCTGTGATAATATGTGAACAAATTGCTCTAACTCATTAAAACCATAAATTTCAGGCTCTAGTTTGTAAGCCAACATCATGGGAAAACTTTTCGCTTCCGGGTTCATGACAATGATAGGCAAAGAAATTCCTGCCTTTCTTAATTCCACACCTTCATCAGCGAAAGCTACGCCTAAATAATCTACCTTTTGATGTTGCAGTACATTGGCTATTTCAAAAGAACCGCTACCATAACTAAAAGCCTTTACCATAGCCAAAAGCTTTGTTCCTTCATTTAGTTTTGAACGATAGTAATTCAAATTATCAACCAGTGCATTAAGGTTTATCTCCAAACTGGTTTGATGATGTTTCTTTTCTAATAGTTCGGTGACTTTTTCAAACTCGAAATTCCTTGATCCTTTAATTAATATCGCCTCGTCTTTTATGGTTTGTGACGACAGTTTTTCTAAAAGTTCATCTGTGCTTGAAAAAAAGGAACTTTCTATTTCAAATAAATTCGCATTTGTGCGCAAAACGGATCCTACACCAATAAGTTTATCAATGCCTTTTTGCATCAACATGTCATTTACTTGCCTGCACAATTCATCATCTTCTATCCCACTTTGATAAATATCCGAAAGAATTAATGTACGCTTCGAAGTACGCTGTTTGCTTTGTTGCACTAAAAAATCAAGTGATATTGCCAACGATGAGAGATCGGAATTATAAGCATCGTTTATTATGATACAATTATTAATCCCTTCTTTTAATTCCATGCGCATAGCCACCGGAACTAAACCCTTCAAAGACTTATTTATATAACTTATATCATAACCTAATAACAGCATGCAAGCAACAGCATGCATTGCATTTTCGAGAGATGCCTGATCTGAAAAAGGGAAATGCAACACATCTTCTTTCCCTAAGTATTGAATCGTATAACTAGCCTTGTTCGCACCTAAAGATTCTGATACGATTTGAATGGTACATCCTTTATCTTTTCCCCAACTAAATAAATTCTTACCTGAATAAAGTTGTTGTATTTCATTTTGAATAAAATCAACATCCGCTCTATAAACTATGGTTTGTGCATCTTTAAACAAATTGAGCTTTTCCTTCAACTTGTGCGCTTTCGAGCTGAAGTTTTTTTGGTGAGCAGCTCCAATGTTCGTTAAAACACCAATTGACGGTATAATAACCGAAGCAATTTTTTCCATTTCTCCGGGTAAAGAAATTCCTGCTTCAAAAACACCTACTTCACATGATTCATTTAACTGCCAAACAGAAAGTGGAACTCCTATTTGACTATTGTAACTTTTAGGAGAACGAACTACGACCTTGCTTTTTCCTATCATCTGTGAAATCCATTCTTTCACAATAGTTTTTCCATTACTCCCGGTTATCCCAATTATCGGACAATTATATTTTTTCCGCTTAAAAGCCACCAATTGTTGCAAAGCTGCTAAAGCATTATTTACTTTTAAAAAATTAGCTTCGGTAAGTTGCTCTGATATTTGAAAATCTTTTTCAACTAAAAAGCAGCGAATACCTTGTTGATATAAAGATTCAATATAATCGTGACCATTATGATTTTTCCCATTTATGGCAATAAACATGGACGTTTGCGGATCACTGACAGAACGGCTATCTGTAATAAGGTGAGAAAAATGAACATCTTTGGAAATATTTGCCTCGCAATCTATCCACTGACTTACTTCGCTAAATAAATATGATTGCATCATTACGAACCGCTATTTACCTTTTTAAAACAAGAACGACACAAAGGTTCATATTCTACCTTCTCGCCTAGCATAACCAACTTCTCGTCCTTTGATAACCTATGCGAGAAATGCGCCAATTCACCACATTGCATACAAATAGCATGCACTTTAGTTACATATTCGGCTGCTGCCATCAAATGCGGCATTGGCCCGAATGGTTTGCCTTTAAAATCCATATCCAGCCCGGCAGCAATAACTCTTATTCCCTGATTAGCCAACTGCTGACAAACAGAAGTAAGTCCTACATCAAAAAACTGTGCTTCATCGATTCCTACCACATCCACATTTCCGCTTAAAAGAAGAATATTTCCTGAAGTTTCAACTGGAGTAGACAAAATAGAATTTTCATCGTGAGAAACCACTTCATCTTCACTATACCTAACATCAACATGTGGTTTAAATATTTCAACTCTTTGTTTTGCTATTTTTGCTCTTCGCAAGCGACGTAACAATTCCTCTGTTTTACCCGAGAACATGGAACCGGCAATCACTTCAATCCAGCCCTGTTTTTCCTTGGTGTTACGCTTATTTTCTAAAAACATAAATTATTCTACAATAAAGGATGAAAAGCATTTACCTACTTAATTAGCTGACTTTGCTTTTTTCTTGGTACTTTTATTCTGTAGCGATCTACTTAAATTCGCTAATTTTGCAAAATAAGAAAAAAAGAGTTTGATTTGATATTATTATGGATAAAGAAACTTTAATCAATATAATACTGAAAGACCTTGGTGAAATTGAAACCATGGTGAGATCTTTTCAGGGACAAAAAAACATTCCTTCTGCTTTTATCGACCTTACGGAAAGCAAACTGACCCACTTATCACAAGAGCTTAGTTTACTTAAGGAGATTAATATAGGAACTTCCTCTGCTCAAACAGAGGATTTACCTGAAGCCTCAGACTCTAATCCTGTTGTTTCTGAAAAACAACCTGAGACTATTGAAGAAAAAATAGAATCTCAGCACAAAATTGAAGAACCAGAAACTCCTGTAGTTACAGAAGCTCCTGTAGTTCAAGAAGAAGTTATGGAGGAAGCACCTGTCGTTGAAAAAATAAAAGAACCAGAAATCCACCAGGTAGAACCTGCAAATGTTGAAGAAGTCCTGATACAATCAGAACCTATTGTAAAACCTGAAACAAAGGAGACGAAAGACAACAACAAAACGCTTGGTGAATCTTTAATTGCGGAAAAAAAATCGGTTAATGATAAAATGGCCAATACGCAGGTTTCAAACCTTAAAAAAACACTAAAAGGAAAACCGGTAGCTGATTTATCCAAAGGTCTGGGAATCAACGACCGTTTTATGTTTCAGCGTGAACTATTTGAAGGCCGTAATGAATTAATGAACCAAACATTGCAGCAATTAAACGATATGCCTGATTATAACTCGGCATGTTCATTTATTCAGTCTAACTTTACCTGGGACGAAGAAGCAGAAGCCACCAAGGCATTTTATAATTATATAGAAAGAAAATTCTAAACTCAGTAAAAAATAGTAGACAGCTTTAATAATGCATTACTGCTTACTGTTTACTGCATACTGATAACTGTATACTGAAAACTGCATACTGATAATATGAGCAAACTATACATTGTTCCCACTCCTATCGGAAATTTGGAAGACATTACGCTAAGAGCGCTAAATATTTTAAAAGAAGTGGATTTTATACTGGCCGAAGACACGCGAAAAACCGGTTTCTTACTTAAGCATTTTAACATTGATGCTAAGATGCACTCTCATCATAAGTTTAACGAGCATAAAACTTCAGAGCACATTGTGCAAAGAATATTGGCCGGAGAAAGTTGTGCCCTGGTTTCTGATGCAGGTACTCCGGCCATTTCCGATCCTGGTTATCTGTTAGTTAAACATGCAGCAGAGCAAGATGTAGATATAGAATGTTTGCCTGGCGCTACAGCCTTTGTTCCTGCTTTGGTTAATTCGGGCTTACCCAATGATCGTTTTTGTTTCGAAGGTTTTCTTCCGCAAAAAAAAGGGCGCCAGAAAAGAATGCTTGCTTTAGCAGAAGAATCCAGAACCATGATATTTTATGAATCCCCTTTTAGGCTTGTAAAATTATTGGAACAACTGGCTGAAGTATTTGGAAAAGAAAGAAAAGCCTCAGTGAGTCGAGAACTCTCTAAATTGCACGAAGAAAATAAAAGAGGTACCTTAAGCGAATTGGCGCAGTATTTTGGCAGTAAAACCGTAAAAGGTGAGATTGTGGTTGTTGTAGAAGGTAAACAAGAAAAACCAACAAGCAAAAAAGAAAATAAATATGCCAACAAAGACGTTTAAATAAATACATTTCCAACTAAGGAAATCATCAAACACACTAAATACAACACATTATGATTAAAAAACTAATTCCATTTTTGTTACTAGGTCTGGTTGCCTGTAACTCATCAAAGCAAAAAGAATTAGAGCAAAAAAATGATTCTCTGGTTTCCGTGGCCATTGAGCAACAACAAATTACTAACGATTTGGTAAATACTTTGGTAGCTATCGATCAGAATTTGCAGGATATTAAAGCAAAAGAAAAGCTGATTGAAGTAAACATGGGTACACCCGAAAGTGCTAATCCCGACATTCAAAAGAAAATTAATGACGACATCAAAGACATTTATAATTTGATGTTAGCGAACAAAGAAAAAATTGCTGAGCTGGAAAGCAAATTGCAATCCACCAGCTCTGACAATAAAAATTTAAACAGCCTGGTATCTCGTCTTAACCGACAATTAAAAGATAAAAGTGTGGAGATAATCACACTAAAGGAGCAGTTAGGCTCTAAAAATATCGAAATTGCTGCACTTAACTTTACGGTTGAAGGAATGAGCCAGGTACTGGATTCTATAAGAGCTGCAAATAAAAACACTAAAGCCGTATTGGATTCAACTACCATTGAACTGAATACTGCCTATTATGCTTTTGGCACTAAAAAAGAATTAAAAGAACACAAAGTAATCTCTAATGAAGGTTTGCCGCTTGTTGGGAAAGTAAAAGTACTAAGCAATGATTTTAACGAAGATTATTTTACCAAGATAGATATTCGCGAGGTGGAAACAATTCCTTTATTTCGTCCTAAAGTTAAGATATTAACGAATCATCCGGAAGGTTCCTATGAAATTATTTCTGGCGAAGAAGATGTGAAAACCATAAAAATTCTGGACAAAGAAGCTTTTTGGAGCATTTCTAACTTTATGGTTGCTCAGGTGAATTAAGATTTCATTAAACAAGATAATACAAACTCCGCTTCGTTGCGGAGTTTGTTGTTTTAGCGCTATCTTTGCAAGATATTTATCGGCTATGCAAAAATACAAACATCTCTTTTTCGATCTGGATCATACGCTTTGGGACTTCGAGACCAACTCCATTCATACGCTGGAGCAATTATATAACAAATACAAGCTAAACGAATCCTTTCAAAGCTTCACAGCATTTTATAAGCGTTACGAAAAGCATAACGAACAATTATGGGTATCGTACAGAGATGGAAAAATAACCAAAGAGAAACTGAACTTTGATCGTTTCTATGTTCCTTTTTTTGAGGTTGGAATTACCAGTGAAAAATTAGCCCAGGACTTTGCCAAAGATTACATTACGGTTAGTCCTACTAAAACAGCCTTAATGCCGAACGCCATAGAAGTGCTAGAAACACTTAAACAAAGGCACACTTTACACGTTATTACCAATGGGTTTAAAGAAGTACAATTTATAAAACTGAAAAACAGCAATCTGGAGAAATACTTTTCTAAAATTTTTATTTCAGAAACAATTGGTGCATCCAAACCTAAAACAGCTTTTTTTGAATATGCTATAAAAAGTGCCAATGCTCGTAAAAAAGAATGCCTGATAATTGGCGACAATCTGGAAACAGATATAGAAGGCGCCATTAACTTCGGATTAGATTATGCTTTTTACAACCCAAACCAAATAGTTCACAATCGAGAACTCAAGAATGAAATTACTGATTTAAAACAACTCATACCATTAGTAAATGCTAAATAAGCATTAATGCTGATGTCCAAAAATTAGAATATGCTAAAAATTCATATGCTACCTTACAATCCCTGGCAAGAGAATACATACATCCTTGAAGCCGAAAACGGAGATTGCATCATTATTGATCCGGGATGTTTATCGCCGGAAGAAGAAAGTCATTTGGTTTCCTTTTTAAAAGAAAACAAATTAACTCCCGTTCGCTTGCTCAACACGCACTTACACCTTGACCATGTATTTGGCAATCGTTTTGTTTGTGAAAAATTCAATTTAGGAGCCGAAGCGCATAAAGGAGATGAGTTCTGGATAGAACAAATGGTGCCTTATGCTGCGCAAATGGGAATTCAATTGCAAGAGAATCCTCCTGCTTTAAAAGATTATCTGGAACATGATCAAACCATTGAGTTTGGCGGATCAACCATTAAAGTATTGCATATTCCCGGGCATTCTCCAGGAGGGCTGGCTTTATATCTTGAAAAAGAAAATACAGTTATTGCCGGCGATGTATTGTTTAGAGAAAGTATTGGTAGAGCTGATTTACCGGGAGGAGATTTTAATACACTAATTTCAGGTATTAAAACACATTTACTTTCCCTACCTGACGATACAGTAGTTTATTGTGGGCATGGCCCTTCAACTACAATCGGACATGAGAAAGTAAACAATTCTTTTTTCTAGTCCATTCAATTTCAACTAAAAGAATTTAAAATATTAAAGGAGATATGAGTTCCAACAACTATATCTCCTTTTATTAGTGTCCTCAATTCTGACAAAAATCATCCCTAATTACTACATCAATCATTTTTATAATTCCCTTAACATCTTACCTTTATAGCCATCGAAAAAATAGTTATTGCCTAAGGCAAACTCTTTCATTTTTCTATTGTTAGATTATTTTAATAACAAATATGGCTACAGATAAATTTGTAACAAGGCATATTGGCCCTCGTGATCACGAAATTGAAGAAATGCTAAAAACCATTGGAGTTGATTCCATGGAAGCATTAATTGAAGAAACCGTTCCTTCGAATATCCGCTTGAAAGAACCGTTAAGGTTGGCTAAAGGAATAACAGAGCGTCAGTATTACAGGAAAATATTAGACATTGCATCCAAAAATAAGGTGTATAATACTTATATCGGGATGGGGTATTATGATACAATTACCCCTGCAGTTATACACAGAAATGTATTAGAAAACCCGGTTTGGTATACATCTTACACTCCTTATCAGGCTGAAATTTCTCAAGGTAGATTAGAAGCTCTACTTAACTATCAAACGGTAGTTACAGAATTAACAGGGATGGAAATTGCTAATGCTTCACTATTGGATGAAGCAACTGCTGCTGCAGAAGCAATGGTGATGATGTACAATTCTCGTCCAAGAGCAATGGTTAAGTCCGGAGCAAACATCATTTTTGTAGATGAAAAAGTTTGGCCACAAACCAGAGCTGTTCTCGAAACGCGTGCTAATCCTCTGGATATTGAAATACAATTTGGTAATTGGAATGAATTTACTCCAAGTGAAAAGCACTTTGGAATTATTGTTCAATATCCTAATTCAGATGGTAATATCGAGAATTACCAAAGTATAGTTGAAAAAGCTCATGCGCAGGAATGTAAAGTGGCCGTAGCTGCAGACCTATTAAGCTTAGCTTTGTTAACTCCTCCGGGAGAATGGGGTGCGGATATTGTTTTTGGTTCATCTCAGCGATTTGGAGTACCTATGGGTTATGGAGGTCCACACGCTGCTTTCTTTGCTGCTCGCGAAGCTTCTAAACGTTTTATGCCTGGTCGTATTATTGGAATTACGAAAGACTCCAATGGTCAAAGAGCATTGCGTATGGCTTTACAAACTCGTGAGCAACATATTAAAAGAGAAAGAGCTACCTCAAATATTTGTACAGCTCAGGCTTTATTGGCTACTATGGCTGGTTTTTTTGCAGTATATCATGGAGCTGAAGGCATTAAACGTATTGCAGGACAAATACACAATATCGCAGCCTTATTAACACAGGAAATCGAGAAATTAGGTTATCAGCAATTAAATGATAACTATTTCGATACGATTCGTTTCTCGATGGCACCTCACGCATCAGTAGATTTAATTGAAAAGTTCTCCTTAGAACTTGAAATGAACTTTCGTTATTTTGACAATGGAGATGTAGGAATTAGCATTGATGAAACTACCAACCTGGAAGATGTCAACTGGATATTAGAAGTGTTTGCTCGTGCAGCTTGTACCGATGAACCTGAAATGAGAGATATTCCAGAAACATGTACCATTGATAAAACACTACTTCGTACAAGTAATTACCTACAGCAAGAAGTTTTCAAACGTTATCGTTCTGAAACCGAAATGGTGCGTTATATTAAAAAGCTGGAAAGACGAGATATCTCTTTAACTCATTCGATGATTTCTTTAGGTTCTTGTACCATGAAATTAAATGCTGCTACAGAGATGCTACCTTTAAGCTGGATTGAATTTGGAGGTATTCACCCATTTGTTCCAGGCGATCAGGCTGCCGGCTATCATTTATTATTTGCTGAACTGAAAAGAGATTTAGCAGAGATAACCGGATTTGCAGATGTCAGCTTACAGCCTAATTCAGGTGCTGCAGGTGAGTATGCCGGACTTATGGTTATCAGAGCCTACCATCAAAGCAGAGGTGATCATCAACGTAACGTTGCGATAATTCCTTCATCCGCTCACGGTACAAACCCAGCCAGCGCTGTAATGGCCGGAATGAATGTAGTCGTTGTAAAATGTGACGAAAGAGGAAATATTGACGTTGCTGATTTAAAAGAAAAAGCAGAAAAACATAAAGACACCTTATCATGCCTGATGATTACATATCCATCAACACATGGGGTATTCGAAGCTTCTGTGGTTGAAATTTGCGATATCATACATGAAAATGGTGGTCAGGTTTATATGGATGGTGCCAATATGAATGCACAGGTTGGTTTAACTAACCCGGGATTGATTGGAGCTGATGTATGCCACCTTAATCTGCACAAAACATTTGCTATACCTCATGGTGGTGGTGGACCTGGTGTTGGACCTATCGGAGTTGCGAAACACCTGGTAGAATTTTTACCTACTCACCCTGTTGTAAAAACCGGCAGAAAAGGAATATCCGCTGTTGCCTCCGCTCCATGGGGAAGCGCTAGTGTAATGACCATAACCTATGGTTATATTAAAATGCTGGGTAGCGACGGTTTAACTAAATCAACTGAAGTAGCTATTTTGAATGCCAATTATTTGGCTCATCACTTAAAAGATGAGTATGGTATTCTTTACACTGGTGAAAAAGGAAGAGTAGCTCACGAAATGATCCTGGAATGTCGTCATTTTAAAAATACGACCGGAATTAGCGAACTGGACATTGCAAAGCGTCTGATGGATTATGGCTTTCATGCACCAACACTTTCTTTCCCCGTTCACGGCACTTTAATGGTAGAACCTACTGAAAGTGAATCTTTGCAGGAATTAGACAGGTTTATTGAAGCACTCAAAGGAATCTTCAATGAAATAAAAGAAATAGAATCAGGAGAGGCCGATAAAGAGGATAATGTTCTTAAGAATGCACCGCATCCGGACTATAAAGTTGTAGCCGATAATTGGCAGCATCCTTATGGACGTGAAAAAGCAGCATTTCCACTGGAATGGATTAAAGAAAATAAATTTTGGTTGACTGTTTCCAGAGTGGATGATGCATTTGGAGATCGTAACCTAATTTGTACTTGTGGTTCTCCCGAAGAGTATGAACTCATAAGCAAATAAATGAAATTCATATAATAAAAAAAAGCGTGGCCAGTATTTGACCACGCTTTCTTTTTATATTTTCAATCATACTATCTTATCGAGCTTTCCAGAATATCTGTAAATACTTCCTTAATATCTAAATTTGCTGCTGCAATTTGCTGAGGTATAAAACTTGTCGTTGTCATACCTGGAGTTGTATTCACCTCTAGTAAATAAATATTATTATCCTTTAAGATATAATCCACACGTACAATCCCTTTACATCCAAGAATATCATAAATCATGGATGATATTTTTTGTATCCTGTCTGTATTTTCTTTAGATAATCTGGCTGGTGTTATTTCCTGGGCTTTTTCAGCAGTATACTTAGCCTCAAAATCAAAAAATTCATTGGCCGGAATCACTTCTGTAACGGGAAATACAGTTTCTTTGCCTCCTGCCTTATACAATCCGCAAGTAAATTCTTTACCATCTATAAACTGCTCAATAATGACCTCGTCACTCTCTTCAAAAGCTTTTTCAATTGCAGGACCAATCTCGGCAATCTTCTTTGCCTTTGTTACTCCAAAACTTGAACCTCCGGCATTAGGTTTAATAAAACAAGGTAAACCAAGCGTATCCAATATCCTGTCTACATTATATTCTGTCCCTTTTCTTATCAATAAGGAGTCAGCTACTGAAACACCAAATCCTTTGAGATATGTATTACAAGCAAACTTATTAAATGTAAGCGCAGCCGGCAAAACACCACATGTGGAGTAAGGCATGCCTACCATATCAAAATACCCTTGCAGTTTACCATCTTCACCCGGCGTACCATGAATAGTTATATAAGCACAAGCAAAGTCAATTTTCTCTCCTTCCAACTGAAATGAGAAATCATCTTTATTAATGAAATACTCCTGATTATTGACTTCTGCTACCCATTTCTCTGTAGTCAGCAATACCGGATAAGTATTGTATTTATCTTTGTCTATAAATGAAAGAACGCCTTGTGCACTCTTTCTGGACACAACTATTTCAGAAGAATCTCCTCCGTATACAACTGCGATATTTTTTTTAGACATGCTGTGTTTATTTTTTCTTTTTGATAATATGAGATTCTAAACTGAAAGCAAATTACATCTCTCTATTCGCAATATAAACTCTCCACTTTTCAATCACATCTGTCATATCCTGTGGAACTTCCGTATCAAAACTCATTTTCTCTCCAGTATGTGGATGAACAAACCCTAATGATTTGGCATGTAAAGCCTGACGAGGCAATACGTTAAAACAATTTTGAACAAACTGCTTATACTTCGAAAAGGTGGTTCCCTTTAAAATCTGATCACCTCCATATCGCTGATCATTAAATAATGTATGACCAATATATTTCATATGGGCACGTATCTGATGCGTTCTTCCTGTTTCCAATACACACTGAACCAAAGTCACATAACCCAATCTTTCCAGCACTTTATAATGCGTAACAGCATGCTTTCCATGATCGCCTTCCGGATATACGCACATCTGCATTCTATCTTTTACGCTTCGCCCAATATGACCGGTAATCGTACCCTCATCTTCTTCAACATTACCCCAAACCAATGCAATATATGAACGCTCTGTAGTTTTATCAAAAAACTGTGCTGCCAATTTATTTTTAGCTTGCTCTGTTTTGGCTACAACCAGTAATCCGGATGTATCTTTATCGATGCGATGCACCAAACCCGGACGAGGATCATTATCATTAAAAAGAGGCAAATCTTTCAAATGATAAGCTAATGCATTCACTAAGGTTCCTGTATAATTTCCATGCCCCGGATGTACAACCATACCAGGATTTTTATTCACTACAATCAGATGATCATCTTCATAATGAATATTTAAAGGAATATCTTCCGGAATAATTTTAAGTTCCCGACGAGGAAATTCCATAACAATCGTTATGGTTTCGTTGGGCTTAATTTTATAGTTAGACTTAACCGGATTACCATCCACCAAAATATTTCCAGCTGAAGCTGCTTCCTGAATTTTATTACGAGAAGCGTTCTCCATCCTATTCACCAAAAACTTATCAATACGAATCTGTTTCTGACCGGCATCTGTCACAAATCTAAAATGCTCAAACATTTCGTTTTGCTCATCCCCCAACTCCTCTAACTCTTCTCTTTTATCCTTTTCCTCAGTCATCTTACTGGTTTACTACATTTAAATCCACCCCTAATGAATCTACCATCAAAGTATCGGGCATTATTTTAAAAGAATCTATCGTTAACCAAATATCTAATGAAGATCCTAACTGTAATTTTTTTCCTATTTCACTTTCCGGTAACTGCTTCCAAACAAAAGCTCTCAAACTATCTTCTGGTGTTGGAATGCTATCATCGTATATGACGGCATCAATATTTAATGAATTAGCCAATAAATAATTTCGCGCCTCCTCTAAAGTCATTCCAATTAAATCAGGCACTTCTGTCTTTTTATTACTTAGACCTTGACCAACTAATAAATCAATAGTAGAACCTTTGGCTATTAAAGTTCCTGGCTCAATTGGTTTCCCCTCATAATGTTGACCTAAAATCAACTGCGTATATTCTGATGGAATATAAATTAGTTGCCCAACTCTTAAACCATAAGACTCCAGTGTAACCTGCGCATTTCGTAATGAAAAATCCATTAATTTAGGCATAGGAACCTGTTCTGCAGAATAGGCATTAATAGTAAAAAATATAGTCCTGTTTTCTTTAACCAAATTACCCGGTTTTGGAGTTTGCTCTACTACAGCGCCTGGTGTTATATCACTAATATGTACCGAATCAATAATCCTGTATCTTAAATCTTTTTGTCGCACCAAGTCTATAAATTGTCGTTCTGTTAGACCTGAAAAATCTGGCGTTTCAAAGCTTTCACCATGATGCGTATAAATATTTAAGGTAACAAAAGTGGCAATTAATATAAATGCAATTAACCCCAACGCTGAGGCAATATGAATCAGAAACCTTTTACTAATTAGAAACTTCAGTACAGACATATGTGTATGTGTTTTTCTTTAGACGAGCTCAAAAATAATATAAAATAACGTGAGTTTAATAATAGATCTTAATGGACAGGGTAATTTATTACTTTTCTGCTAAGCATCAGAAACAATCCACCTCATTCATTTAAACGAAACAACGTTAAAAATAAAGCACAAAAAAAAGGATTCAAAAATTGAATCCTCTTTTTTATATAATTGAAGCAATTATTTATGCTTTATGTCTTTTTTCAGAAGAAACAGAAAGTTTCTTTCTACCTTTAGCTCTTCTTGAAGCTAATACTTTACGACCATTTACGCTAGCCATTCTAGCTCTAAATCCGTGCTTATTTCTTCTTTTTCTGTTAGAAGGTTGAAATGTCCTTTTCATTTTGTTATGCTTTTATATCTTTCGACAGTTCGTTATTTTTCTATTTTCGGACTACAAAAATACATCTTTATTTTCTTCTTCCAAAAAAAAATAGAAATAATTTGCAAAATGTTTCCTTTTGGATCACAGTTCTCTACCTATACTAAAAGGTAAGATGAATTAACTTTTTCGTTTCGAAGAAGTCCTCTTCATAATAATCAGTCAAATCAACAATTGATGTACGTTTTGCAAAAGGCTTAATTTCCTCATCAAAATCGCCTCCTTTTAAATAAAGAATACCATTTGAAATAGCATTTTTTTGCTTGTCGCTGATAAGATGTCGGGTTAAAGAAACAAAACGAGGAAAAGCTGTCACAGCCCTACTCACCACAAAATCGTATTTTTCTTTAACTTTCTCAGATCGTACCTGCTCAGCTTTCACATTCTTAAGTCCAAGCTCGGAAGCAATCTTTTCTACCACTTTTATCTTTTTTCCTATGGAATCTACCAGATGAAACTGACATTCCGGATAGTAAATGGCTAATGGAATTCCTGGAAATCCTCCTCCCGTACCTACATCAATCACCTTAGTTCCTGGGGTAAACTTAGTATACTTTACAATGGCCAAAGAATGCAAAACATGCCTAATCACCAATTCATCAATATCCTTACGGGAAATAACATTTATTTTATCATTCCATTCCGGGTATAACTTTTCAAGATTCTGAAATAATATTTTTTGCTCATCCGAAATCTCCGGAAAGTATTTTTCTATTAAGCTCATAAAACTTCCTGCTTGCGACCCTCTCTGACTAGTCCAGCTTAACGTCGGTATTTTTAAGTGTATTGAATAATAACTCTCGCGCTCTGAATAATTGTGCTTTAACAGTACCCAGTGGCAAATCTAGTTCTTGCGCTATTTCTTCATAAGAAAATTCATTGAAGTAACGCAGCTCAATTAAAGTACGGTATCGAGGCTTTAGTTTTTTTACAACAGTTCGCATCAATATAGCCTTCTGCTGTTTAATCATTCCTTCTTCCGGATCTGGCGTTTCATCCTTTAAATGGATTGGCGAATCATTTTCTTTTTCTTCACTAATATGGCTTCCGTCAATTGAAACAATATTAGTTCGTTTCTTTCTCAGGTAATCAATACAGTTATTAGAGGCTATTTTAAATAACCATGTACTAAAAGCATAATTAGGAGAATACTGATGAATATTTTTAAAAGCCTTACCAAAAGCTTCAATGGTCAAATCCTCTGCATCACTTTTATTGTTTACCATTTTCAACAACATAAAGTAGATTGCATCTCGATACCTTCCCATTAGTTCTGCAAAAGCTTTTTGATCGCCTTTTACTGCCAACTGAACCAATGAAAAATCGTGTTTTGCCTTGTCCGATAAGTTTGGGTTTAAGTCCATTTATTCTTTTTTGCTTGTCTTTTTCCGCCAATTAATAACAATCCGATTATAAAAGGTAAGATAATATCAAACAACACTCCAACCCCAATCAAATCTTTACTATGTAACCTTTTTGCTATACTGTTTTGAACTATAATTTGTACTAACAATTTAATAAATATAAATGCCAATACCACATAGACAAAAGTAGGAAAAAAAACACATATTAAAGAAAGGGTCCAGAATAATTGTCGGCTTAAAGCCTCGAGGCCTAAAATAAGTCGAATTGAAAATTTATAATGTGGTGCCGTTGTTAAATGCCTGCTTTTTTGCCTCCTCCATTCCTTAAAACTTGTCACTGGCTCAGAATAAGTAAATGCTTCTGGTAAAGCTACAATTCCAACATTTTTCTTTGTTGCTGCATCCCTTATAAAAAGATCATCATCTCCGGATAAAATATGCTGGTGCTTTTGGAATCCGTTGTGCTTTTGGAATAATGATTTCTTGTATGCCAAATTCCTACCAACTCCCATATAAGGCCGACCTCTTAAAGCTAATGATAAATATAACATCGCAATATAAAAGGTATCAAAACGCTGCAACTTATTGATGAACCCCTTTTCTTTTCGATACGGTCCATAACCTAAAACAATTTCTTTGTCTCCCTCAAAACCTTGCATCATATTTTTTAACCAATGTTTACCAGCAGGTAAACAATCGGCATCTGTAAAGAGCAGGTGTTCATTATTTGCGGCTTTTACCCCAATTGTAACAGCTAGTTTTTTTCCATGTCGAAATTTCTTATCGTAAGGAATACTTGTATAATAAAGATGTTTGTTTTTTTCTTTAAAACGAGCAAGAACCAATTCAGAATCATCTTCAGATGCATCATTTACAACAATCACCTCGAAGTTCGAAGGATATTCCTGTGCCAATATCTGTGGTAAGTGATTTTTTAAATTCTTAGATTCATTTTTCGCACAAATAATAATGGATGCAGGTGGAAAGTAGGTTCTATTCCCTACTGGTTTTTTCAAAAAACGAAGAAAATAACCGTAATAGAATAAATAATAAAACAACTGAATTATCAGCATACAAAAAATAAAAACACTCACATAGAGTGCTATGCCTTCGCTTGGTATTAGCTCTGAAAGTTCCACTTTTCAAATATGATTAAATTTTAACTGACAGGCAAGCATACAATCATTAATATACAAGCTAAATCAGGTATCAGGATACTAGTTATAAAACACATCAAACATATTTTCATTTTGAATAAAAGCAAGTTAAGATGTTTTTTTATAAAATTGAAGTACCTTGATAAACAATGTATTTTTATATTTGCAGCCCCAAATAACAACCATAATGGAATTTGAATTACAAGTAAAGGATACGCAAAGCAGAGCCAGAGCAGGAAAAATAACTACAGATCACGGAGAAATAGAAACTCCTATTTTTATGCCTGTAGGTACAGTGGGAAGTGTAAAAGGTGTACATTTTAAAGACCTGGAAAATGATATTCAGGCTCAAATTATACTTGGAAATACGTACCATTTATATTTGCGTCCGGGATTGGATATTATTGAAAAAGCGGGTGGACTACATAAATTTAACGGCTGGAACAAACCAATATTAACCGATAGTGGAGGTTATCAGGTTTTTTCGTTAAGTGGAAACCGAAAACTAAAGGAAGAAGGAGCTGTATTTAGTTCGCATATTGATGGCTCCAAACATCTTTTTACACCTGAAAATGTAGTAGATATTCAACGTATCATTGGTGCAGATATTATTATGGCATTTGATGAATGTGCTCCGGGAGATGCCGACCATAATTATGCAAAAAACTCTATGGAGTTAACCCATCGCTGGTTAAAAAGAGGGATTCAACAATTTGATGCCACTTCTCCCAAATACGATCATAACCAAACCTTTTTCCCCATTGTACAAGGAGCGGGTTTCAGAGATTTACGAAAACAATCAGCAGAATATATTGCCTCTTTTGAAAGAGAAGGTAACG
The DNA here is from genome assembly GCA_963677245.1 of uncultured Saccharicrinis sp. Classification (GTDB taxonomy): domain Bacteria; phylum Bacteroidota; class Bacteroidia; order Bacteroidales; family Marinilabiliaceae; genus Saccharicrinis. The sequence goes on along the minus strand of OY781921.1, from coordinate 4,428,484 downwards.
CTATAGGCGGATTATCTGTAGGCGAACCTGCTGAGGTTATGTATGAAATGACTGAAGTGGTAACCGGAATTTTACCAGAAGACAAACCCAGATATTTAATGGGCGTAGGTACGCCAATCAATATTCTAGAATCCATTGCACTAGGCGTAGACATGTTTGATTGCGTGATGCCAACACGTAATGGAAGAAACGGAATGCTTTTTACATCTCGTGGCGTAATGAATATGAAAAATGAAAAATGGAAAGATGACTTTTCACCTATCGATCCTGAAGGAACATCTTTTGTAGATCATCATTATACCAAAGCCTATTTAAGACATTTATTTGTTTCAAAAGAAATGCTGGCATCCCAAATTGGGAGTTTGCATAATCTGGCCTTTTATTTGTGGTTGGTAAAAGAAGCAAGAAAACACATTCAGGCTGGAGATTTTAGGCCATGGAAAGATAAAATGGTTCAACAAATGTCTGTAAGACTATAAAAAAGAATGTGTAATAGTATTGCTCAATTAATTTTCGTTTTTTTGTAAACTATTAAAGTATACCACTTTTATGAGAGGAGCCATTCAAAAGCTTGACCGCTATATCATACGTAAATTCCTTGGAACCTATTTCTTCGCCATATTACTGATCATTAGTATTGCTGTGGTTTTTGATATCACCGAAAAAATAGACAACTTCCTGGATAAAGAAGCTCCTCTAAAAGCTGTTGTAGTGGATTATTATTTTAATTTCATTCCCTACTTTGCCAATTTATTTACACCTCTATTTGTATTTATTGCGGTTATTTTCTTCACTTCTAAAATGGCCTACGATACTGAGATTATTGCTATTCTATCGGGAGGCGTGAGCTTTAGACGATTAATGTTTCCTTATTTTGTGAGTGCACTTATTGTAGCAATATTTTCATTTTACCTTGGCGCATACGTCATCCCTCCTGCCAATAAAACAAGGCTTGAGTTTGAATCAGTATATGTGAAAAATAAAAAAGATACCGGATTAGATGATATTCATTTACAATTAGAGCCCGGTTTATTTGTTTATATGAGTAAATTCTACAGTTTCAGAAATAAAGGGAGTCACTTTAGTGCAGAACGCTTTGAAGGGAATAGACTTATTTCTAAACTTTCAGCAAAAAGCATTACCTTTAATAAAGATTCAAATAACTGGACTCTGACAAATTATATTATCAGGGATTTTATAAACGAAGAACATATTAAAATTACTGAAGGAAGTAAACTTGATACTGTTTTTAACATGAGTCCCTCCGACTTCAAATCAGAACATAACTGGTTTGAAACGATGACAAATACCGAACTTTCCCACTATATTGATGAACAAACTAAAAAAGGCGTTGGATCTATCAAACCTTACGTTATTGAATATTACAAGCGATGGGCAAATCCTTTTTCTGCATTTATCCTAACCCTGATTGGCGTTTCTTTAGCTTCCAGAAAGGTACGCGGAGGAATTGGATTGCATATAGGAATTGGACTTGGCCTGAGCTTTGGATATATATTATTTATGACAGTATCAACTACTTTTGCTATTAATGGAAATATGAACCCTGTAATAGCAGTATGGTTACCTAACATGCTATTTGCACTTATCGGCGTATATCTTTACAATAAAGCTCCTAAATAAAAACATCAAACCATCGTGTAATTGGCTTATTATAAGCTTTTTTACCTACTGATTTTTGTTTCATTTTTTTTTTGTAATTATGTACCCTGAAATTGCAATCGCATTATTATTTGTAAGATGCTGATTTGTATTAGGTTAATTAAAATTATTTAACTATGTCATTGAAAAAACACATCCTTGATCTTCGTAAAAGAAAGGAAAAGGTTGAAATGGGAGGTGGTGAAAAAGCCATCGAGAAACAAGTGGCAATGGGTAAAATGACTGCCCGTGAGCGTATTCTTGCCATTCTTGATCAGGATTCCTTTACGGAGTACGATCTTTTTGTTGAGCATGAAGCAAAAGACTTCGGCATGGACAAAAAGCAACTTCATGGTGATGGTGTGATTATTGGTACCGGAACTATTTATGGTGCACCAATCTGTATTTTTGCGCAAGATTTTACCGTAGCTGGTGGGTCTTTAGGTTTAATGCATGCCCGCAAAATTACAAAAATCATGGATCATGCTTTAAAAATGCGTGTTCCTTTAATTGGAATTAACGACTCTGGTGGTGCTCGTATTCAAGAAGGAGTTAACTCTTTAGCTGGATACGGTGAAATCTTTTATAGAAACACAATTGCTTCTGGTGTTATTCCTCAAATCTCAGTTATCCTAGGTCCTTGTGCCGGTGGTGCAGTATATTCTCCTGCTTTAACAGACTTTGTTTTTGTAGTAGACAACATTTCTAAAATGTTTATTACTGGTCCTGGAGTAATTAAAACTGTATTAGGAGAAGAGATTTCGATGGAAGAACTAGGTGGTGCACGTGTTCACGCAGAAACTACTGGTAACGCACACTTCTTTGCAAACAGTGAAAAAGAATGTTTTGAGCAAATTAAAAAGCTTATCACTTTTATTCCTTGGAACAATAGCAAAAAAGCAAAAGAATTCCCACCGAAAGAGCCTACATTTAAAGGTAACATTGAAGATCTTATACCTGCTGATCCAAGAAATCCATACGACGTACGTGATGTAATCAGAGGTATTGTTGATGATGGTGACTTTTTTGAAATTCAAGAATTATTTGCCGCTAACATTGTTATCGGTTTCGGTCGCTTAAATGGACAAACTGTAGGATTCGTAGCTAACCAACCTTTAGTATTAGCTGGTGTACTTGATTGTGATAGCTCTGATAAGGCAGCTCGTTTTATCCGTTACTGTGATTCTTTCAATATTCCAATTGTAACATTAGAGGACATGCCTGGGTATCTTCCTGGAGTTGATCAGGAACATGCCGGAGTAATTCGTCACGGTGCTAAAGTATTATATGCTTACTCTGAAGCTACGGTGCCTAAGGTAACTGTTATTTTGCGTAAAGCTTATGGCGGTGGTTACATTGCTATGAACTCTCGTCACTTAGGTGCCGACTTTATGTTTGCATGGCCTACTGCAGAAATTGCAGTTATGGGACCAGAAGGTGCAGCTAATATCATCTTTAAGAAAGAAATTGATGGAGCTGAGAATCCGGATGAAATGCGTCAACTAAAGGTTCAAGAATACAAAGAGAAATTTGCGAACCCATATGTTGCTGCAGCTAAAGGATACATTGATTCAGTAATTGAACCTAATGATACGCGTAATATTTTATTACATGCATTAGAAGTATCTGAAGGTAAGGATGTTCATCATCCAGAGAAAAAACATGGCATTCCTCCATTTTAAATCGACTAGTTATGAGCAATAAAGACGAATTAGTTGGCTTTAGAGTACACAGTTTGGAGTACCAAACTAAGGTTACTAAAAAGTTTGCGAACAGAAAAGCATGGCAAGCACCAGATCCATGTGAAATTCGCTCTTATATTCCGGGAACAATCATTAAAATTAATGTGAAAGTCGGAGATACAGTTAAAGAGGGAGAGTCACTTTTAGTGCTTGAAGCTATGAAAATGCAAAATCAAATTGCCATGCCATTTAATGGTAAGGTAAAAGAAATTTGCGTGAAAGAAGGTGATAAAATTCCTAAGCGTGAATTAATGATCCTTATTGAAGAGTAATATTTTACTTTAAATAACACAAAAGCCCCAAGATTCTATCCTGGGGCTTTTTTTATATCTTCTCTTTCCAAATAAAGCAATCTTTAAATTCAAGATCTGGTTCTTCCCTGAATAAACCAAATACCGCGGCACCACTTCCTGTCATTGATGCATAAATAGCTTCATTTTCATACATCTCCTCCTTTATTTCTTTAATAAAAGGGTGATTTGGAAAAACAGAATCTTCAAAATCATTTTGCAATTCATCTTTCCAGTTTTCAACAGGACTCTTTAGCTTTTCTTCAATAGATACCTGAAGAACTTTGGGAACAACTCCACTATAGGCTTCAGGAGTAGAAATATGAATTTCTGGTTTTACCAGTAGTAAATAAAACCCAGTTAAATCTGTAGAATTAGATATTAAAATATCCCCAATCCCTTTTGCTGTATGCGGCGTATTCTGAATAAAAAAAGCACAATCAGCACCAATTTGAGATGCGTACTTAAGTTGTTGATCTATCGAAATATTTAAGCTAAACATTTCATTCAACATTTTTATAGTAAAAGCAGCATCTGCCGATCCTCCTCCTAAGCCTGCTCCAAAAGGAATTACTTTATGTAAATGCATTTTTACAGGTGGAATATCAAAATCTTGCTTTAACAGCATCAATGCCTTAATACATAGATTATCCTCTGGACTACCGTCAATACGTATACCGCTACTGCTCCATACAAAAGGCTCTTTGCTACCTTTATTTTCTATAATTTCTAAACCATCTTTAAGTTGCAATGGATAAAATAAAGTTTCCAGATTATGATATCCATCTAGTCGCTTTTCTGTGATATATAAGCCAATATTAATTTTGGCATTGGGAAAACAAATCATACTTCATCATAGATAATAATTTGCAAAGATAAATAAACTATTGATCAACTTATTATTTAAAATATCTTTTGCACTTAACACTGATACACTGCCTCTTATAAACTATTTTGAAACTATTTGAAAACTTATATTGAAGACTAAAGATTGTTGTTTAAATTTGTGTCCCCTTTTTTAAAAACGATTTGTGATTATGGCAGAAAAGAGAAATTATTCAAGTAAAAAAGCTTCTCCCAATATGGATTTAGAAGTTGGTAAAATGCCCCCTCAGGCTTTGGAACTGGAGGAAGCTGTATTAGGTGCATTAATGCTTGAAAAAGATGCTTTTACTGCTATTGGGGAAATTCTAAAACCAGAATGTTTTTACAAAGACACGCATAAAAAAATCTATTCTGCCATTCAAAATCTGAATTCCAAAGATTTGCCGGTGGATATGCTTACGGTTACACAAGAGCTTAAAGAAATGGGTTCTCTAGAAGAAGTTGGAGGAGCATTTTTTATTACTCAGTTAACAGGACGAGTGGCTTCTGCTGCTCACATTGAATACCATGCCCGAATAATTTGGCAAAAATATTTACAAAGGGAAGTCATTAGAATAAGTTCTGAAATTCAGACAAAAGCCTATGATGAATCTATTGATGTAGATGATTTATTGGATGAATCCGAAAGTTCGTTCTTTAAATTAAGTCAGGGTAACATGAAGAAAGGGGTGACGCAAATTAACCCGGTTATTGATGAAGCCATTGAAATGATTAAGGTGGCTTCTCAACGATCAGATGGTTTGAGTGGTGTTCCTTCTGGATTTCATGAATTAGACAAAATTACCTCAGGATGGCAACGTACAGATATGATTGTAATTGCAGCCCGTCCTGCGATGGGAAAAACGGCCTTTGTACTATCTATGGCTCGAAACATGGCTTTACAATTTAGACAAGGTGTTGCTGTTTTCTCTCTGGAGATGGCCAACGTTCAGCTTGTTAATCGTTTAATTGTATCGGAAACGGAGCTTCCTGCCGAAAAAATTAAAAAAGGTAATTTGGCCAGTTATGAGTGGGAACAATTAGACCATAAAATACAAAACCTAATTGATGCCCCAATATATGTGGATGATACAGCCGGTCTTTCTGTTTTTGAGTTACGTGCAAAATGTAGAAAACTTAAAAAAGAACACGATATTCAAATTGTAATCATCGATTACCTTCAGCTAATGAATGCCAATGGTATGAATCCGGGTTCGCGTCAGGAAGAAGTAAGTTTAATATCTCGAAATTTGAAGGGTTTAGCAAAGGAACTAAATATTCCTATCATTGCGCTTTCGCAGCTTAACCGTGGTGTAGAAGGACGTGCCGGAGCAGAAGGAAAACGCCCTCAGCTATCTGACCTTAGGGAGTCCGGTGCGATTGAGCAGGATGCCGATATGGTATGTTTTATTCACAGACCTGAATATTACAAAATTACCGAAGATGAACAAGGAAACTCATTAATTGGCATGGGTGAAATCATCATCGCCAAACACCGTAATGGTGCCACTGGAGATGTAAGACTGCGATTTAGAGGTGAATTGGCTCGATTCGAAAACCCGGAAACTGGTGTATTTGGTAGTGATTTAGGAATGGACGCAGGTGGAGCTTCTGTTACCTATGGTTCAAAAATGAATGAACCAAGTTCAAATGAAAGTTTTGAGCAACAACCTCAGAGCAATGACTTTGGATTACCAGATTTTCCAGAATCTCCTCATGATAAGGACATGCCTTTTTAAAAGGTAATAAACCAAACCTTTTATTTCACTACTCCTTTTAACATGGGAACGAATGCAAAATAACCAAATTCTTCCTGGCTAAAATCTGTCTCAGACTCCCTGGTAATTCGTGTCATCACCTGCGTATTATCTCCCCCAACTGGAATTACCATTCTACCCCCGATGGCTAGTTGAGTCAATAAATCTTCCGGAATTTTTGGAGCTCCAGCTGTTACTATTATACTATCAAATGGAGCAAATTGAGGAAGTCCCTGATAACCGTCTCCTAAATAAAAACCCATTTTATAACCCATCCGACGCAAAAGCTTAGAGCTTTTTAAATACAATTCTCTTTGACGCTCAATGGAAAACACTTTAGCTCCAAGCTCACACAACACCGCGGCCTGATATCCAGAACCAGTACCTACCTCAAGAACTTTATGTCCAGGTTTTATCTCCAATAGCTGAGATTGAAATGCCACCGTATAGGGCTGACTAATCGTTTGTCCTGCTCCAATTGGAAATGCTTTATCCTGATAAGCAAACTGTATAAAAGTACTTTCAAAAAACAAATGTCTAGGCACATTTGCTATTGCAGTCAACACTGCTTCATCTTTAATTCCCTTCCGGACAATTTCATCAACTAAACGATTTCTTAATCCTTTATGTCTAAATGTATCTTCCATACGCAATAATCGCAGTCAAAAATAAAGTTTCTCTAAAATTTTAATACAATTTTACCTATAAAAAATACCTCTGTCTATAATTTATATGCACATTTCACGTTATATTAGTGCCTCGAAGTGATCCAATATGGTCTGGAATATTAATACCTCTGCATTTAAAAGAATTAGTGACAAAAGGATAGCCTTTACTCACCTAATAATTGACTTGTTGGCATTAGTGACATGCCACTGGTTATTTATAAACAAGTATGGATTACCATATAACAGCTTCTTTCATCAGAAAATGCTTTTAGCATCAAGCATTCCTAATTTATATGTAGCAGTACTCATTATTATTTCATTCTGGATCTTTTCATTTTATATATCCGGACACTACAGCCTAACAGGAAGAAAATCAGGACTACAAGTTTTAGGTCCCACTTTAGTTACTAGTTTTATTGTATCCACACTTCTGTTTTTAATTATTAGTAATAATACTTCTTTAAAAATCAACGTTAATTTTTTAGGCCTGTTTATGAGGTATTTAATTCTTAATTTTGTTTTTATTTATTATTGTAGGATGATGCTCATCTATCGTCTTCAATATCTTATGAAGAAAGGGAAAAGAGGCTATAAACAATTACTCGTTGGAAATAATGATCACATTAAAGATGTTTTAGAAAAAGCAAAACTTGAGAAAATTAAATTAGAAAACAGATATATTGGTTATTTAAGTGATAACCATGGAAACACTTACGATTTAAGCGAATTAATCCCTTGTCTCGGTACAATAGATGATATTGGTCCGGCTATAAAAAAAGGAGATGCTGATGAAGCGACAATATGCTTACCTCATGTAAAACATAGTAAACTTAACTATATCATTAGCAATTTAAGACATAAAAACATTTTAATACGATTATTTGTGGAGAACGATTTTCTTATTGATGGAGCAATTAAACACCAAAGCCTGGAAAGTTTCCCTTACCTAACCATTGGCACATATATAGTACCTGTTTGGCAACAGCTTTTTAAACGTACCTTTGATATATGTGCTGCAGTTGCAGGATTGATATTCAGCATACCTATAATAATACCTGCAGCTCTTTTTATTAAATACGGATCAAAAGGACCAATCATTTATAAACAAGAAAGAATTGGAAAAAACAAAAGACCCTTTTACATTTATAAATTCAGGACAATGTACGCTGATTCTGAAAAAGATGGACCTGCACTTTCCTCCTCCAATGATGAAAGAATAACACCAACAGGAAGGTTTATGCGAAAATGGCGATTAGATGAAATTCCTCAGTTTGTAAATATTCTTCTTGGAGACATGTCACTAGTTGGTCCAAGACCAGAAAGACAGCATTTTATCAATCAAATATTACCTAAGGCACCTCATTATGCTCATGTTTTTTCGATACGTCCAGGTATCACTTCCTGGGGAATGGTAAAATATGGCTATGCAGAAAACATTGATCAAATGATAGAAAGACTTCAGTATGATCTACAATATCTTGAAAACAGAACGCTGGTAATTGATTTTAAAATCTTATTATATACAATTAAAACATTGTTCTCGGGAGAAGGAAAATAATCCCAAAGTCAATTGAAATCGGGATTATTTGTTATTCATTTAGTATTTTATTCTACCGTTTAATAAACTTAAATACTCTTTGTACATTATTTTCTCCTTTCAAAACCAGAAAGTAAACACCCGGTGACAGATGCTCTATCTGAATTGTTGAAGAATAAGAAGTCTCCCAGGTAGTTGAAATAACTTCACCTGTTACACCCATCACATAAAAACCCATAAAAGGTTTATCACCGGTTTGTATAAAGAGCTCAGATGTTGCCGGATTAGGCGAAATAGAAGCATCTTTAAAATACAATGGATCTCCTAATCCCGTATGAGGCATAAAACCTTTTAACTTTCTTTGAGTAAGCAAGGCAAACTCTCCTGCTTCAAGAGAATACTGCATATTCAAATCCGTTACATTAACACTATCGCCTTTAAAATGATTGTACCAATAGCCAGTTGAACTAAATCCCGGAACTACAGATTGAGAAGTCAGGTTAAAATTACCAACTAAGCGAACATCTGATCCCTCATAATTTAAGCTTATATTTTTAACGCCAGACCAAACATTCATATCAAAATCTTCCGTTGAAAATACTGGTTCCTCTTTTTTAAGATCAATAATAGTTTTGTACGTATCAAATAACGATAATCGATTTACTTCTTCCTGATATTCCCATACAATAGGTTTTCTCCCTGTTCGACAAGCATCATCAATAGTCCCATCAGTACAAGTATTAATACTATAATCATATCCTAACTCGCCAAATTGCCAGACCATTTTAGGCCCCGGTATAGACATTAAAAATACAGCAGCCGCTTCTGTCCTTTTTAAAGCTGTTTTTAATTTAGTTATATCATAACCTGCTGTTGATGCTCCATAAGTCAAATTCTTAAACATAATTCGTTCTTCATCATGACTCTCCATATAATTAATAATATGTGGATTGTTCCACTCTCTATTTTTATATGATGCCCATGAAAAATCAGATTTACCACTTTCATTATATCCCATAGTTGCTTCATTAAAATTATGATTGTGATTTCCCCAAAGCAAAATACCGTAATTGGCTAATTCTTTTTCCTCAACGTTATCTGCCAAATGTTCGAAGGCTATAATGGCATCCTGTTTTCTATTCCATATTTCATCGGCCATTCTTTTTAATATAGCAACTCGAGCAGGATCTGGACCATTTGCCCACTCATCAGAAGCTACTGTAAAAGGTGTATTCGAAAATCCTTTTGTAAAATCAAAACGGTAACCATCTACTTTAAACTCATTGATCCAAAAAGAACAAATACTATCCACGAGCTCCTTTGTATGTTCACTTTCATGGTTAAAATCATACCCCCAACTTAAACCACTATTTTCAATATTAGAATCTCGATTATACCACGGATTATTCTCTGCAGGCTTTCCACCATCTAAATACATTCTGGCAAAAGGAGATTGACCGAAAGAATGGTTGAGAACCATATCCATGATTACAGCTATTCCATTTTGATGACAAACATCGATAAACTCCTTATAATTATTTTCGGTTCCGTAAGCTTTATCTGGTGCGAAATAAAATGAAGGATTATAACCCCAACTATCGTTTCCTTCAAACTCATTAAAAGGCATTAACTCAATAGCAGTTACTCCCAACCTCTTTAAATAAGCTATAGAATCTTTTACTGTTTTAATATCACCATTTGCAGTAAAATCTCTGATATGTAACTCATAAATAATGAGTTTATTCACTTCCGGATTCGAAAATTCGGTTATATTCCAATTATATATTTCTTTGTTAATTTTAAAAAGTGAAGCCACATGTTCTGTTAAGCCACTAGGATAATCTTTTAGATCTGGATATACATTATTTGAGATATATTGATCATCCGGATCTAAGGTTTTGTTTGTATATGGATCTGCAATTCTTATTTCTCCATCAATGAAAAACTGAAATGCATATTCTGTATCTTTATCCAAGCCATCAATGGTTAACCAAAAATAATCTCCATCTTTTTTCATTAAATAATTGTCATCAGGAAGCCAATTATTAAACTCTCCAATAACGTAAACAAATTCTTTATATGGAGCAAACAGAACCATAGTAACACTTTGGTCATCTCTAATATTAACACCTCTTTTTAATCCAGCTGGCATCATTTCTTCAACAACCTCACTTCTTACATAAAAATCAATGGATTGCTCAACAGAATTACTTCCATCTGAAGCAATCGCTTTTAAAGTATATTTACCTACATTGCCTGCAAAAAAAGAAGCTTGCAAAGAATTGCCTGACCCCGTTGCAACCTCTGCTTCATCCAAATAAACACTAATTTCAGAAGCATTTGTAGCAATAATGGATACTTGCACTTCTGATCCTGTCTGATATACAGCCAGTTCTTTTGGTAAATTAAAAGTAACTGTTAAGTCTGCTGTAGTTATTGTTTGAAATATATCACCTCCTGATGAAGTTTTACCTGTCTGACTTCCATCTGCACTTCTAAATACAAATGCCAGCTGTTCTATTTTTTCTCCATCTGGTACTCCGTAAAATTCTCTTATGGAAGGTTGAATATCCAGGGTATACATATCATTTCCAATAGATGTCAATTTACATGCTGTAATATTCTCACCCCATTCTGCTTTCACATATCTCCAGTCAGACGAACCTGTGCTTTCCGAAGTAATAACGCCTGTATGTGCATAAATATCCCCGGTGTAACCTTCCAATCCGGCACTTCCTTCTGCTGCATTAAATGTTATAGTTACAGGCTGATCGTCCACAGGCATAACAGGATCAGCACTGATGACCTGCGCTTCCAGTAAGAAGCTTATTTTTAATATAATTAATATGAATAAAGTCCTCTTCATTTTATTTTTAATTAAAATAGGTATGATGAAATTAAGTGTGTTGGCTGGTTAATTTATTTGGCAGAAAATACAAGTCCAGTTAATGGAGGAATAGTTACACTACCGCCTTTAAATTCAGCATCAGTCAACAAGTTTGTAAACCTCATTTTGCTTGTAAATTCATAATCTGCCTCTTCATCACCTACATTTAACAACACCCATATTCCATTTGAATCATTCACTCTTTTATACACCAACAATTTCTCTTTGGCTTCAACAAACACTATTTCTCCATCAACCAAAACAGAATTATTATTTCTAAGTTTAATCAACTTTTTATAGAAATCATATAATTCTTTATCAAACCCAACTGAATCATATACAGGTTCTTGTTGCTGAATATTATTTTTATTCTCAGGTTCAAATGAATATTCTGACCACCATAAAGGTTTTCTACAATCCGGATCGTCTGCACCCCACATTCCCATTTCATCTCCATTCCAAATGTGTGGAGCACCAATAGATGTAAACTGATGAATCAGATACAATTTTAGTCGTTGATATGTCTCTTTTCCCGGTTTCCCAGTAATGTATGTAGTATCATCATTGGGTTTTGCTCTGAATTTATATTTACCTGAATTGGCAAATGAAGTTAACAACCTTGGAGAATCATGTGTTGCCGCAACATTCATCATGGCTTTTGCTGTTTTATCACTTAACCTCGACCATTGATACTTTAAGCTATCTACAAACTGGCTGGCATCAATTTCAAAATCTGTTTTAGCAAAAAAGTAACGGGCAGGACGATAAACCTGATAATGCATAACAGCATCGAAAACATCTCCATTTACATAAGGTACCGGATTCATTAATTTGTCCGGCCATTCTTCCCACCATATTTCTCCAACCAAATAAGCTTCCGGATTGATGGATTTGACAAAATCATGGTAATCACGCCAGAATCCCATTGGAATATGATCAGCCACATCTAAACGATAACCGTCAATTCCTTTACTCACATCTCCATCCGGTGCCAACCACCTTTTTGTAACAGCAAATACGTGCTTTTTTACTTCTGGATGTAAATTGCCCTCGTATGGATGACCTGGTTTGTGATCGGCCGGAGCATTTACTTTTTTAAGGGCTGGCAAACTCGAAATATTCAACCAACCTTCATATTCAAATTCATTTTCAGCTGTTTTGGGATCATCAAACGATTTAATAATATACCAATCTTTGTATTTAGATTTTTCCTGATGCTTAACAATATCCTTCCATGCCCAAAATTCGACTCCGGTATGATTCCAGGAATAATCCAATACCACGCGAATATTTCTTTTATGTGCTTCTTCTACAACCTTTAGAAACAACTTATCTGCAGAGGTCCATTTCCAGGTAGATGGATCAACCGGATTTTCATTTTTTATAACCTCAATATCCCCATAAGGATCAGGACCAAAATTTACATCAATATGCCTGTAATTCTGCGCATCGTACTTATGTAACGAAGGAGCATCATTTAATGGATTAAAATAAATAGCTGTAATTCCTAAATCCTGAAGATAGTTCAGCTTATTTAAAACACCTTGCAAGTCACCTCCATATCTGCGCATTTGAAGATTTCCATAAAAATCTAATCCTGTTTCTTTAGCCCAATCATCTTCTGTATACCAATCGCTTGTCCAGGGTGTTATTTCCCAATCATTAGGAGTTTCTCTAAAATTAGATGCTGCAAACATCGTTTCCGGAGTTGGGTCGTTAAGCGTATCTCCATTATAAAATCGCTCCACAAAAATTTGATACCATATTACATCTTTAGCCCAAGTGGGAGGATGTGTGGTCTTGTTTTGAATTGTAGTCTGATTTTTACATGACGCAAAAACCAATGAGATCAAGATAAAAAAATGAATTAATCGCATATCAGCCAAAAGAATTATTTTAAAAGAAGAAAAAAAGGGTTGCACAACACAACCCTCTTAAAAATTATTAATTAGCTGTTAATGTATAACTCCATCCCGCGACTGGATCAAGAACCATTAGCACCGTATAACTACCAGCACTCACGCTAATATTTGTACCTCCTGGTTCAAGACTACCATCAGCATCAGTATCACCTAAGTTAATATCCCAACCATCATTAGCTCTAAATTTAATTTCTCCATCGGTCAGTGAAATATTTCCGGTCCAGGTATAATCACCTTTACCTGAACCTGTAAAGGTCATATTGGTATCAGTGTCCCAGCCACCAGGCGTTGCGCTTCCAATAATACCCCAAGTTACCTCTGTTACTTTATAGGTCATGTTATTATAATCCGCTTTTACATGGTAGAATCCATCCTGAGGAACTGTAATATTATTTTCACCATCCTGAGCTAAAAGTCCTTCTGTCGTAGCACTTGCTCCATAATCTCCATCCCAACCTTTTGTTGGTAATAACTTAAAGCCCCATCCATCAGTTGTTATATACTCAAAAGTTTCAAAAACGCCTTTTCCTGTTCTAACTAAAGGATAAGCATTGTCTGTATTCCAATCAACTACAGTAGATCCTCCGACTAAATAAGGAGCTTCGAAAACAGAAATTGTTCCTGAGTTAAGGTCGACAGTTACCACATATTCTCCATCTGCACCTGTATTCACAATAAAGTTTCCATCGGCTTTCTCGGTACAACCCATAAAGTTTGTAAACCTATCAGAACCTATTCCATTATCCCAACTTCCTTTTTCAGGGAAGAACTTAAACTCCTGTCCATTGATAAGCGTATAAACCCCTGTCCAAAGATTTGGACTTACAAATGAAACTTCCAATGCTTCATCAATATTCCAACCAACCTCGGTTCCTGAACCAACTATATAAATTGGGTTAGCCCAACTTACAAACTCCAGGTAAAATACGGCTTCTTGTTTTTGCCATTCAAACTCATTACTTACAGCTATGACAGTCCATTTGAAAGCTCCATCCTTCATTCCATTACCTTCAAATAAGGTTTTCCAATCTGTAAACGACAATGACACTTCACTGCTTAACCCATCATTATCAGACATTATACTTAATAATGGATCACTAAAATCACCATCTATATCATCGAATACCAATTTATACAATACATCCGACATAGATGTTGCTGATGCTTCTTCCCAGCTAAAAACAAATGTTTCATCAGGAGTTTCTCCATCCAACTTAATAAGACTGTTATTTAAAGGAGAAGTCAGGTTAAAATTGGAAATCCCATCAGTACCTAATTTTAAATTTAACAACTGAGCGGTCTGAGCCTTAATTTCATTAGGAGAACCGTTCTCTGCTTTTACTGTCCAAATTACATTTGCAACACTTTCTCCTTCTTGTACAACCTGGTCATAAAGTGCTTTTAATTCACCAAAAGTTACTGATACAACAGCTAAATTTCCTTCTGAATTTGATTTTTTCGTTAATAGTGGAGTAGTAAAGTCACCTCCTATTTCATCTATTAACACACTATATATTACATCTGCACCTAGACCTGATGTAGCTTCATCCCAGCTAAAATCAATAAGCTCGTCGCTTGTTCCCGTGTTAATAATTATGGTATCATTGGGGCTTGGAGAGTCAAGTTCAAAATTAGTAATTGCTTCTCCATACACTGTAAAATCCCCCACATCTTCTGCACATGAAAATAATCCTGTTATAAGAAGAAATGGAAAAATTATATTAATTATTTTTTTCATAATAAACGATTTTATGCTTAAATGATAGCTTATTCTAAATCCTGAAATTCAATTTCAAAAATTGATGATTCTACTTCTTCAGTTTCTGATTCGGATATTTTCAATTGACCTTTAAATAGGATTGAACATGAGACTACATCATCAATTGACTTTCCATCGGGAAACTCGCCTAACCTAGCCGGAATAAAAGTAACAGCATATTCCATATCGCGCTCACTTACTGTAGAAACCCCCTCTAAAACAAGAATATCCTCACCACTAGCATCTTTTAAACTGATATCAGCAGTAAATGATACACACGCTAATAGTTTATAGTCTTCTTCATCTAACTCATCAATAAGATTTAAATTTACATAAGTACTGACAACGTCTTTGTTCGATACTTTAGCAGGAAATACCCGGAAATAAGATTCTCCAAACTCTAAAGGAACCAATGTAACCTTTGATTCTAGATCTCCTGGGGTTTGTTTGGAACCATCCTGAGACCTGAGTAAGAATCCAAACTCTTTAATTTTACCTGGTGTATCTGCCACTCCAAATAGTTCTGCCACATTGTTAAACGTTACTTCAACCCCTCCTCTTGTTACTGTTAACGGAAGAACTATTTCAAAAATATTTGACTGACCATCAACTGGCGACAATTTTGCATTACTAGAAATACTTCCCCAACTTGGACTTCCTTGATCATAAACCAATAGTATTTCTGAGGGATTTAGCTGAGGACTCCACGCCCAGATATAAACATCCGTAAGTCCCTCTACATCTGTTCCTGTTACATCAAAAGTAAATGTAACATTTTCAGTAAGTGCATCAATTTCAGAAGGTCTTGTTGTAATCGTTGGTACTTGTCCCAAAGCATACAGTCCTATTATTAGGAAGCAACTTATTATATATAACCTTTTCATGCGTAATATTTTTAAGTTTAATTAAACAGATACTAATTCTTCTCCAGGTTATAGGTATATCTAATTTTAACCTTGCCCGTATCCTTTTGCTTTCGTTCCTCTTTAAAACTCATTTTTCCAAGAACAACATCAGCTAAACTACCCAAACCTATAGTTTGAGTTTCATCACCATTTACCAATATAATAGCTGAAGGGTATTTCTCATCATCAAAAGACCAACTTCCACTTGCCATTAAATCCATATATGAACTTCCAATTTCTGTAGTAAAAGTTCCATCTGCATTAAAAGTGATTTTAAAATCAGTATATGAGTGTTCAGGAAAAACATTGGTTAAATCCTTTTCTGTTGCAAAAGCTGGAAAGCTCTTAGACTCTGCATCTACATCAACCTGAATAAAGCTTGTAATTTGCCATGTTCCTGTTAACATAGGTTTGTAATCAGTTGGCTCTCCAATTGATGGTATTTCATCCGGTTGACAAGCTACAATACTGATTAGGGCAATGATGTATACTAATATTTTTTTCATGTGTCTAATTTTTAATTTGGTTCTGGATTCGCTTCAAATAGTTCGTTTGGTTCGGATGCTGCAAATTGAATAACAAGACCTACATAGTCCCATTCAACCCCACGTACTAAAACATTCTCTTCGCCTCCAGCTCCACGCCTTTTTAGGTTATGTAATCGCATTCCTTCACCCATTAATTCTAATCGAAACTCTTTACGAACAGCCTCTAAAACTACAGATGCATCAGAAGCTTCAAGAAGGTTTTTAGATGCATCTCCATATGCTCTTTCTCTAATTGTATTTACATCAGTAATAGCAACTGAAACTTCTGGAGAATTCTTTAACAAAGCTGATTCTGCTCTTATCAACATCTGTTGGGTTAAGTAAAAAACAGGAATATTATTATAGTCCCTATTAAACTTTGTCAATGCAACAAACTCATTATCTGCACCAGGATTTTTTACTTCATACCAGGAATCCACTCTTAAATCGCCTGCATTCGTAACTATTTCTTTTTTGTATACATCTGAAGAAATTCTAACATTTGGATTATTGGTACCATCTGACCTAAAGACTCCGAAATCACCACCAACTGATTTCCCACTTACAGGATCTGAGGCTAAATAGAATATACCTTCATTACTTGGTTGTATATCTCCCTCGCTTTCCGTAAGGAATCTTTGATTAACATCTGTATCAAAGACAAAACCTCCATTAGTTATTACATCATTAGCTTTTACATATGCATTTTCATAATCAAGCATTTGAAAATAAACCATTGCTAAAGCAGCTTTAGCAGCCCACTGTGTTGCATATACTCCATTACTATTTTCCAATGGTAAATCAGTTTCTGCATCCTTTAAATCTTTGATAATCGCATCATACACATCCTTTACAGTACTTCGTGCTAATAATTCCACCTTTGTATTGGTTTT
The DNA here is from genome assembly GCA_963677245.1 of uncultured Saccharicrinis sp. GTDB lineage: Bacteria > Bacteroidota > Bacteroidia > Bacteroidales > Marinilabiliaceae > Saccharicrinis. Next base: position 4,411,074 of record OY781921.1, on the reverse strand, counting down.
TATTACAATACCTGCATGTGAATTATCAGTAGTAAACCCATATGGCTGAGCGAATAAACGAACTACTGCAAAATGTGCTATTGCTCTCAGAAACTTTGATTCTGCAATCATCCTTGTTTTGGTGTCATCGTCCATATCTGAAACGTTATCAACGTTCTCCATCACAGTATTAACCCGCATGATACACCTATATGCTTCTTCGTAACTCTCATTATCAGTAAAATAACCTGTTGTATAACGCTTATAAATATTTACAAGCTCGTCAGTTATGCTACTTTTTAACTCCATATTATCTGCTAGTAATTCAGAAGTACGTTGAAACCTTCCTCCGTAGAAACCATTAACCACATCATATCCGGCATTTAAAAGTTCCTGAAGATCTCCTTTTGTCTTTAGTGCATCTTTTTCTAGAACTACCGTATCGTCTTCCGGAGAAATATCCAGAAAACTTTCACATCCTTGCAACGCAAACCCAAGGACCAGAATTAGTATTGTTATATATTTAAATTTCATATTGCTCTTAATTTTAGAATGATACATTTAATCCAAAAGTAAATACCCGTTCCTGAGGAGGAGTTAAGAAACTAACATTTGAACTCATGTTACGGTCTCTTGCATCATCATGATCTCTGGCTACTTCAGGGTCTGCTCCCGGATATTTAGTGAATGTAAGCAAGTTAGTTCCTGATATAGAAAGTCGCATACTTTGTAATCCCCACCTTTTAATTAATTCTGATGGCATGTTATAAGACAGTGTTACATTCTTTAGTCTTGCATAGGATCCATCAAACAACCACATGGATGAATTAAACCATTGCTCACCATCTTTACCGTAAGTTGAACCTGTTGTTGACATTCTTGGATATTTAGCCACATCTCCAGGTTGACGCCATCTGTCAAAAATGTCAGTACGCCAGTTCCAGTCAGATGCTAAGCCCATTTGTCTTTTTGCAGAAGAATCATAAATATCAGCACCATAACTAAAAGTCATTAATGCACTCAATTGAAAATTCTTATATGAGAAAGTGTTGGTTACACCACCTGTAAAATCAGGCAACACTTTTCCTACAGGAACTGCATATCCTTCGCCACCTTCAAATTTATAAGTCTTTGTTTCATTTCCCTCTTTGTCTAAATATATAGGTCGACCATCCTCGGGATCAATTCTGGAAACTCGAACTAATCGGTTTGTACCTACAGGGTAACCAAGTAAAATACGGGTATCATTTGTACCTCCACCAATTTCTTCTGTTGTTAACCCTCCAAGATCTGTAACCTCATTTCTTAGTGTAGAAATATTAAAGTCTGTTGACCACTTGAATTCTCCATCAAAGTTTTTGGTATTTAAGCTAAATTCCACACCTTCATTCTCAATAGTTGCTAAGTTTTGCCACTGACTACCAAACCCTGAGGTTGCTGAAATAGCAACGTCAACAAAAACATCTTCTGTGTTTTTAAAGAAATAAGCTACTTCTGTTCCAATCCTTCCTTTAAAGAATCTGGCTTCAAAACCTAAATCATAAGTTTTAGTAGTTTCCCATTTTAAATCAGGATTTTCAAATCGTTCAGGGTATCTAATTGGCTGACCGTTGTAGCCTTGTTCTGCAGTTGCCGATAATTTCATTGTCCCAACATGTTCATTATTTGGAATTGCAGAGTTACCGGTTATACCATAACTAGCCTTTAACTTCAAAAAGCTTAGCACATTACTACTATTTAAAAAATTCTCTTCTGATACAATCCAACCTAAGGCAACAGTTGGGAAATATCCAAACTTATTATTGGCGCCAAATCGACTTGAACCATCTGAACGTAGAGTAAACTGAGCAATATACCTGCTTTTCATCATGTAATTTACTCTACCAAAGAATGAAATAAATCGCCACTGTTCATCACTTAAGGTTTCTGTTTCTATTACATCATCTCTTCCTTCATCTTTATTCCAATTCTCCCCTGTAGTCAATGATTCTTGTAGTTCATGTCCAAGCATAGCTTTTAGATCATGATTCTCATTTAGGTTGAAATCATAAGTACCTACAATACTATAATTGTAATTAATAACTTCTCTTTTATTTTCCCACTCGTAATCATAATCCGATGATCTTAGATATGAATTTTCAAGACCTGTATTTTTAAAATTCATATAATCTACAGCTCCCGTTAAGTTGAAACTTAAATTCTTTAACAAATTATAATTGATACTTAGACTGTTAATTGTACGTAAATCCTCATTACTTTCATCCTTAAGTTCATTTACCATAACCGGGTTAGCCGAATTTCCTCCTCCATTAAAGAAAGTTCCATCTTCATTATAAATTGGATAAATAGGCAAAGCGTATCCCATTGCAGCACCTAAACCTCCATCCCATGGATTTCCTGGAAGTGCAATTGAAGTATTAGAAATAGACGACGAAAGTGCTATGCTTAATTTGCTAGTTGGCTTATAATCTAAATTTAACTTTCCTCCTACTCTTTCAAGATTATTATCTACCAAATAAGAATTATCATCCGTGTATGAAAAACCAACTCTTGCATTTAAACCATCCATGATTGCAAAGTTTGCAGCTAAATTGTAGTCTTGCTTATAACCTACACGAGTAATTTCATCCCACCAATCTGTATCATATTGTTGAGCATCTGCCCATGTCATTCCTCCTGGCAAATTTTGAGGAATGCCAGTATTTCCATCATTTTCCCAAGCCTCCTGATATAAAGTCAACCATTCCTCTGCATTAGTCATATTTACCTTCTTGGTAGGAGAACTAATACTTTGTTTTGTACTAAAATCAATTTTTAGCTTTTGATCTTTTCCTCTTTTGGTTGTAATGATAACAACCCCATTTGCACCTCTTGATCCATAAATACCTGTTGCTGATGCATCCTTTAAAACCTCTACAGATTCGATATCGTTAGGATTTATAGATGATAATGGATTCACATTCATACCTCCTGTTCGACCTCCTAGACCAAAAATATCGTTGGTAATTGGAATTCCATCAATTACGTAAAGAGGATCTCCTGAAGAGTTAATAGAAGCAACACCTCTTACTCGAACAACTGCACTTGAACCTGCCATTCCACTACCAGTTGTTACACTTACACCAGCTGCCAAACCGGATAAAGATGATTCTACAGAAGGTGCTATTTTACTTGCTAACGCCTCTCCATCAACCTTTGCTATAGATCCGGTAATTTCTCTTTTCTTTTGTATACCATAACCGACAACTAATACTTCTTCAACACCAATAACATCTGATTGTAATTGGACATTTATTATCTTATCATCAGCCACAACAACCTCTTGTGGTGCATAACCGATAAAAGAAAATACCAAAATATCCCCTTTATTAGCACTTAAGGAATAATTTCCATCTGGTGTTGTAATAGTTCCTATAGTTGTTCCTTTTACTAATACAGTAACACCGGGTAGTACATCTCCTAAACTAGCGTCCTTCACAACGCCGGACACAGTCACTTGCTGGGCTAATGCCAAGTTTGTTATAAACAACAAACCTGCGAGTAGCATAGTGACTTTGTTAATTCGAAATGATTTAAACATAAACTAAAGATTTAACAGTTAAAAAACTTGTTTAATTTTCTTAAATAAACTGATTTTAAATTGTGGACTTTTTTTAATTAAAGGTTTCTAAACACCATAAATAGCAACTACTCTAACTCATTTTGGACATTACAAAACTACAACAAAGCTCTATTGAATTTACACATTTATTAACATCAGCACCTTATTTATTGACATTTTTTAACGCAAACGTTTGCGGTGGCGTTTGCGATGTCGTTTGCAAAACAAACACATGTTGTACAACATATTTTGAACATTTTATATGTTTGTTTAAATAATGATATATCTCATATTATTTGGCTATTACAGAGGGAATGACACTGTTGAATCAGGAGAAATATCAAGAAATTATACTATTATTGTATTAATTATTTCATAGCTTTCTATCGAATCATATATTATAAATGTGTAATAACTAAATGGCACACCAGGTAACTATAAAAGACATTGCAAAAATTCTAGGCATATCTCCCTCTACTGTTTCAAGAGCATTAAAAGATCACCCGGATATCAGCCCCAAAACAAAGAAAATGGTTCAGGCTTTTGCCGAGAAAGTACAATACCGTCCGAATGCTTTAGCGCTAAATTTGAGAAGAAGTAAAACAAATACCATAGGTATTATATTACCTGAAATCGTCCATCACTTTTTCTCTTCGGTATTGGCAGGAATCGATAAAGTAGCTTATGCTGCCGGTTATAACGTAATGATATGTCAAAGCAACGAAGATTTTAACAGGGAGGTAAGTGATGCACAAGCTTTATTAGATAACAGAGTGGATGGAATATTAATGTCATTAAGTAAAACAACGCTCGACCTTGATCACATTCATAATTTAATTGATCATGGAATTCCTGTTGTTTTTTTCGATAGAGCACCGGCATCCATTGAAGCTGATAAGGTAATAATTGATGATTTTAAAGGTGCAAAAATTGCGACACATCATTTAATATCTATAGGTTGCAAAAATATATTACACTTAGCAGCTCCTCAGCACCTTACTATTGGGCAAAGAAGAAAAGAGGGATACCAGCAAGCCCTTAATGAAGTGGGGATGCCGTTTAATCCGGAATATGTTATTAAATGTGACACGAGAGATGATGTGTATGCCAATGCCGGTAAGATTTTGCAACTCGCTAATGAAATTGATGGCATTTTTGCAGTCAATGACTCTACCGCCATTGCTGCCATGCAGGTATTAATGAAAAATGGTATTAAAGTACCGGATCATATTTCTGTTATTGGTTTTGGAGATGGCCCTAATGCCACTATAGCCTACCCCCCATTATCTACGGTAGAGCAAAAAGGCATAGAAATGGGGAAAGAAGCCATCCAGCTTTTGATAAACCAAATAGAAAATGAAGGTGAATTACACACTTTTCAAACAAAGACACTTACGCCAGTATTAAGAATAAGAGAATCTACATCAAAAACCATTGATTAAACTGCATATTGCAACCGTTTGCAGAAACAACCTTTAAAAAAATTTCATTTATTTTATTGATAAAAAATATTTTTCGCAAACGGTTGCAATATGGCATTCTCAACATATCAATATTACAATAACATCATTACATTCGTATTTCAATTGGGCTATTACCAATTTTATGCTTTATCTTTGACCTGATTTTAAATCATTGGACACGATTTAATTAAGATTAATTAACACCATGCATATTTCTATTCAGAAATTTGCTAACTAATTTACCTCCTTGGACAAAAAACCAGGTTATTAATATCACTTAACCTGAACAAAACTCGTGTATTGAGTTTTCTATTTTAGTCATGTAATACAATTTGTTTATGAAGAAGATGCCCCGATTATCCTTTTGGCAGATCTGGAACGTAAGTTTTGGCTTTCTTGGAATTCAGATGGGATTTGCCTTACAAAGTGCAAATGTTAGTCGTATTCTTTCCAACCTTGGTGCCGATTTACATTCACTCCCTTTATTTTGGATTGCAGCTCCAGCCATGGGATTAATTGTTCAACCAATTGTTGGATCTGCCAGTGACAGAACCTGGAATAAACTAGGAAGAAGAAGTCCTTACATTTTAGGAGGAGCTGTTATTGCAGCATTAGCCATGTTTATGATGCCTAATGCATCCATAGTTGTATCTATTATGCCTGTATTGATTTTTGGATTATTTATGTTTGCCCTGATGGATGGTTCTTTTAATATTACTATGCAGCCTTTTAGAGCATTAGTTGCTGATATGACACCTCCTGAGCAAAGAAACATTGGATACTCTACGCAGAGCTTTTTAATTAATGCCGGAGCAGTTCTTGGTTCAATTCTTCCTTTTGTTTTAACCAATTCATTAAATATCACTAATGTGGCAGATGAAGGACAGGTTTCGCCATCGGTAATCTGGTCTTTTTATATTGGAGGTAGTGTGCTTTTACTGTCAGTAATCTGGACTGTTATAAAAACCAAAGAATATCCACCTGACGAATACGCTGCATATAAAGGTATTGATGCTGAAAAGGAAGTTGATCCACAATTTAAAGGTTTGGCAGGATTCTTTCGATTATTGAAAAGTACTCCAAAAACCATGATACAATTGGCTATTGTGCAATTTTTCAGTTGGTTTGCACTTTATCTAATGTGGGTTTATACGACTGCAGCAGTATCCCAACATGTTTGGGGATGTGAAGTTGGAGACAGTACATCACAGGCAGCACAGGATGCAGGAGACTGGGTTGGAATTTTGTTCGCGGCCTACAGTATTTTTGCGGCAATTTTTTCTGTCTTTATGGGTAAGTTAGCCAACAAAATAGGTCGTAAAACGGTTTATTCCTTATCTCTGCTATTAGGCGGCATTGGTTATTTAAGTGCATTCTTAATTAAGGGTGGAGAAATTATACATTTAAATCTTCTGATAACTCAAGTTGACGTACCTACAAGTGCCACTATGTGGATTTTGCCAATGTTTGGTATCGGAATTGCCTGGGCAGGTATTTTAGCCATGCCGTATGCTATTCTTTCGGAATCAATCCCTGCTGATAAAATGGGTGTATTTATGGGCGTATTTAATTTCACCATTGCAGGTCCACAGATTTTAAGCGGTTTAGTTTCTCCATTTATTATGAAAGCATTTAGAGGAGAAGCTATTTACATGATTGTAATAGCTGGAATAAGTATGATACTGGCAGCTATTTCTGTAACATTTGTGAAGCAAAAAAAAGAGGCCAATTAATTTTTAATTTTTAAATGAGACGAAAATGGAAAAAGTAAAAGCTTGTCTTTTTGATTTAGATGGGGTTATAGTAGATACAGCCAAATATCATTATATAGCATGGAAAGAATTAGCTAATGAAATGGGTTTTGATTTTACTCCTGAAGATAACGAACGATTAAAGGGTGTTAGCAGAATGACTTCGTTAGATATTCTTTTATCCATTGGGCAAATAGAAAAATCAGAAGCTGAAAAAGAAGCTTTAGCCACGAAGAAAAACGAGAACTATCGTTCATATATTCTAAAAATGGGACCAGAGGAGATATTACCGGGAACCAAAGAATTTTTAGATCAACTTAAAAAGGAAGGTATTAAAATAGCACTTGGTTCTGCCAGTAAAAATGCCATGACCATTTTAGAACGTCTTGAATTAACATCATACTTTGATGCTATTATTGATGGAACAAATGTAGCCAAGGCAAAACCCGATCCGGAAGTATTTTTAAAAGGAGCAGAAGCATTAGGCGTGCAACCTGAAAACTGTGTCGTTTTTGAAGATGCAGAAGCCGGAGTTGAAGCAGCGTTGGCCGGCGGTATGAAATGCATAGGCATTGGCAGCGAAGACGTATTAGGTAAAGCTCATTTTGTCATAAGTGGTCTTCACAAAATGAATTTGCAAAAGCTTAACCTACTTAACGACTAAATTATTTGTAATCAAGAAAAAGCAGAGAAATGAAAAAATATCTTAAAAATGATGAGTGGTGTGTCATCGAAGAGGGATTTGATCCTAACAACCACCAGGCTTCTGAGAGTATTTTTAGCATAGGAAATGGTAAAATGGGGCAAAGAGCAAATTTCGAAGAAAGCTATTCTGGCCCAAGTTTACAAGGTAGTTATGTGGCTGGCGTTTATTACCCGGACAAAACAAGAGTGGGATGGTGGAAAAATGGATACCCGGAATACTTTGCCAAAGTACTAAACTCCCCAAACTGGATAGGAATTAATGTACATGTTGATGGAGAAGAGCTTGATATTTTTTTGTGTAAAGTAGAAGGCTTTGTGCGTACCCTGAATATGAAAGAAGGATACCTGGAGAGAGAGTTTAAAGCTACTTTAAAAAATAATAAACAGATTCACGTAAAATCACGTCGTTTTGTGAGTATGGCGGATACCGAAAATGGAGCCATACAATACGAGGTAACGCCTTTAAACTTTAGTGGACATATTTCATTTACTCCTTATATTGATGGGGACATCGAAAATGAAGACTCCAACTATGATGAAAAATTTTGGAATGTACTAGATGTTTATGCTGGAGAAGGTTCTGCTTACCTCGAATCCCAAACTAAAAAATCTGATTTCCGATGTGGTTTCGCTATGAAGTATCATATTTTATTAGATGAGAAACCTATTCACCTGGAACCTGAAGTAATTCAATTGGCTAAATGGGTAGGAAACAAGGTTGAACTTGAAGTTAAAGAAGGCCAAAAAGCGACAATTGAAAAGTATGTTGGTGTAACCTCTTCTTTAAACTACAATACCAATGAATTAAAGTCCAATGCGGAGGAGTTGGCTTCTTATGCGGCACACAAAGGTTTTTCCAAACTTTTTGCCGATCATCAACAAAAATGGGCTGACAAATGGGTACATAGCGATATCAAAATCAAAGGTGATGTTGCTGCTCAACAAGGCATTAGATTTAATATTTTTCATTTAAATCAAACCTACACCGGAGAAGATGAAAGACTTAATGTTGGTCCGAAAGGTTTTACCGGAGAAAAGTATGGAGGTACTACTTACTGGGATACCGAAGCTTATTGCATTCCGTTCTTTTTAATGACTTCACCTTCTGAAGTAACCCGACAATTATTAATTTACCGTTACAAACATCTGCCTAAAGCTATTGAAAATGCAGAAAAATTAGGTTTCAAAAACGGGGCTGCCCTTTATCCAATGGTTACAGCCAATGGAGAAGAGTGTCATAATGAGTGGGAAATTACTTTTGAAGAAATTCATCGTAATGGCGCGATTGCTTTTGCCATTCATAATTACATACGTCATACCGGAGATAAAAAATACCTGGAAGAATATGGACTGGAAGTATTGATCGGTATTTCTCGTTTCTGGAGTCAACGAATTACTTTTTCTGAGGCCAGAAAGAAATATGTAATGCTTGGGGTTACCGGCCCTAATGAATACGAAAATAATATCAACAACAATTGGTACACTAATAAAATGGCTACCTGGTGTTTAAAATATACCATGGAAGCATTGAATTACGTAAAAGAAAATAATGCTGGCAGTTACAATAACTTGTTATCTAAATTAAAATTTAACGAGGAAGAAACTAAACGATGGACAGACATCGTTGAAAACATGCATTTTCCTTATAACGAGGAATTACAAGTCTTTATGCAGCAGGATGGCTTTATGGATAAGGAGCAAATAATGGCTGACGATCTAGATCCTGCAGAACGACCAATTAATCAACATTGGTCCTGGGATCGTATATTACGTTCTAACTTTATAAAGCAAGCAGATACGCTTCAAGGATTATATGTATTAGAAGAGGAGTTTAGTACTGAAGTAATAGAAAGAAACTTTAATTTTTATGAACCTCGAACAGTTCATGAGTCTTCCCTTTCTCCTTGTGTGCATTCTGTTTTAGCAGCTAAAATTGGAAAAATAGATAAAGCCTACGAAATGTACTTACGCACATCTCGTTTAGATTTGGATGATTACAATGCTGAAGTACACGAAGGTCTTCATATTACAAGTATGGCAGGAACCTGGATGTCCATAGTAGAAGGATTTGGTGGGAAACGTGCTTACGATGAGAAACTTTACCTAAATCCGGTTATTCCGGAACAATGGGAAGAATATGCTTTTAAAATCACCTTTAAAGGAAATGATTTAGAAGTACGAGTTAGTGCCAAGGAGGTTGAAATCATGTCTCATGCAACTAATACGATAGGACTTTTTGTTTACCAAAAGCCTGTTAATGTTGAACCTGGAAAATCAATTACTATTTCCCGATAGTGTTACGTTTTTAACATTTAGTCTAAGCACAATCTTCATTTGTAAGGTTGTGCTTTTTATTTTTAGCTACAATGGTGTTTTTCTCTACCTTTAGTGAATATTAACCAAGATCATGACGCAAAACAATCCAACTAATACAACAAAACATATTTTCTCCAGGATAGAACCTCCTTTCTGGTGGGCTGACATGCACTCCAACTTGCTGCAACTGATGATTTATGGTGATGATATTTCATCTTTTCAAGTTAAGGTAAGTTCTGATGACGTTACTCTTCAGGAAATTAAACAGGTCGAGAATCCCAACTATTTATTTGTTAGTTTAAAAATTTCACCACAAGCTGCAAGCAAACATTTCCCAATTGAGTTTTATAAAAATGAAAAACTAATTGGTATCCATCAATATCCATTACTAACCAGAGAAAAAGATGCTCCACTACGAAAAGGCTTTGACTCTTCTGATGCCATTTACCTTATTATGCCGGATCGATTTGCAAATGGAAACCCAGAGGCTGATCAGGTTGAAGGCATGTTGGAACAGGTAAATCGTAAAAAACCTTACGGTAGGCATGGTGGTGATTTAAAAGGAATATTAGATCATTTGGATTATATACAAAATCTAGGGTTTACAGCCATTTGGCTAACTCCTGTATTAGAAAACAATCAACCTCATTCCTCTTATCACGGCTATGCCATCACTGACTTTTATAAGGTTGATGCGAGATTAGGCAGTAATGAAGATTTCAAAAATTTAACAGAGGAATGTAACAAAAGAGGCATAAAAATGATCATGGACATGGTCTTTAATCATTGTGGAAACCATCATTGGTGGATGAATGATTTACCTCAGCAGGACTGGATTAATCATTGGGAAACCTTTACCCGCTCAAATTATCGTTTATCTACCATATCAGATCCTTATGTTTCTGAGATAGATAAAAAACAATCGGTTAAAGGTTGGTTTGATACACATATGCCTGACTTGAACCTTGAAAACGAGCTGCTATTAAACTATTTAATTCAGAATAGCATTTGGTGGATTGAATATGCGGGACTAAAGGGTATTCGAATGGATACCTACCCTTATCCCGATCAACATGGTATGGCTATTTGGGCTCAACGAATTTTGCAGGAATATCCTTTCTTTAATATTGTTGGAGAAGCATGGATTAACGATGCTTCTAAACTGTGCTATTGGCAAAAAAACTTCCCCAACAAAGATGGATTTAACTCTTATCTTCCCAGTATCATTGACTTCCCAATGCAGGAAGCGATAAAAATGGCCTTTAACGAAGAAGAAGGCTGGAATACCGGAATGTGCAGATTATACAATACCTTAGCCGATGATCACCTTTATCCAGACCCTATGAATCTGGTTATTTTTCCTGACAATCATGATGAGGGTCGTATTCTTCATGCCTTTCATAATGACATTCGCAAATTAAAAATGGCACTGGCTTATGCTGCTACAACCAGAGGTATTCTGCAAATATATTACGGCACTGAATTATTAATGAATGGTAACGGTTTGGACGGACATGCCCATATTCGACTCGATTTTCCTGGTGGATGGTCGGATGATCCTGTTAATGCATTTTCATCTAAAGGCAGAAACAAACAACAAAATGAAGTATACAACTATCTTAAAAAACTACTCACCTTTCGAAAGAATTCCAATGCCTTAAAATATGGCAAAAACAAACACTTTATTCCTGAAAACGATGTATATGTTTACTTTAGATATATAGAAACAGAAGTCGTTATGATTGTTTTAAACAACAACTTAAAGAGAAGAATTCGATTAGAAACTACAAGATTTAAGGAAGTTCTGGAGAACTACAAAGAAGGAATAAATATTTTAAGTGGCAGAAAAATTAACTTCGATAGTTTTTTAACGATCAATGCAAAAACGGCAATTATTATTGAACTATCAAAAAACGCCTGAGATGCCCCAGACGTTTAGTACAATAGTGTTTATTTAATTCCTTTTAATTTTTCTTCAAATTTTTTGCCTAATTCCATACCCCATTGCTGGCCAACTTGCATCGATTCCTGCATAATTAAAGGCGTATTTTTTGCAAACTTTTTACCCAATGGAGAATTATAGAATTCAATCATACCTTCAACATCCTCAAGTGTTAGGTATTTCTTATAAACCGGAATAAGCTTAGTAACCAAATCATCCATTGATACTTTTAGCATTTCAGCTTCCATTCCGTTCCATGTTTCTGCAGATACTTGCGAATACTGCTGTTTAAACATAGCCATCATTTGAGTAATGGCCGTTTTATAAGCCTCTTCTGAACCCGAAACTTCAAACATCTTTTTTAATGACTTTGCATAAACTTTATCATCATTCGACTGTGAGAAAGATACAGTAGAAATAAAAATAAGTAGAGTCAGACTTGTTAAAATTTTCTTCATTTCAATATGTTTTTATAAAAGTTGTATAACAAATATAAGGGGATTTTTGAAACCTCAACTTACAACATTTAAACATTGAAAATCGCCCTCAGAAAGCTTTATTCAAGAAAGGTTTCATTTCTATCCCTACGTTTAAACCATTTTTCAGGCTGTTTATCAAAACTCAATTGACAATGATCTATAATAGCAGGAAATTAGCTCCTATAAATATTACTTAAACGCTGGTCATATTAATGACTCACACATTAGACCTACGTCGATAAACAAATTAAAATTATAGAAAGATGAAAAAAGTTGTGTTGTTTTTGGGGATTATCACCATGGCTATATTCACATTTAGTGCATGTAGCTCCGATAATGAATTAAATGAAATTAGTACGGAAGCCGGGTTAAAAAGTGATACCATAGATCCTTGGGTATATGTTTTCAAAAATGCCTGGTATTATAGTATCGAAGATGTTCAACTTGATCCTTGTGGAGAAGTTAGCCAGTATCCATTCTTTGAATCGGCTCTTGTTACCATAGCCAATGATGAAGAATTTTTATACGTTAAAGTAGCTCCTGAAGAAGGTTGGTCTATTCGTGAAATGTCGGTTGCTGTTTGGGCAGAAGGGGACACTCCTCATACAGAATACAGAGATTTTCCTTATAGAAAAAGCTTTGCTTCGGTTGAATATCCGGAACATCTTACCTACAAAATTCCTGTGGAAGAAGCTTGGGGCGACTGTTTTAAGCTTAGCATTAAAATTATGAATTACAATGGCGAAAGCTACGACTGGTATTGGTTAACAACAGACAACACTAAGAGTGAAAACTACGTATTGGATTATTGCTGGCAAAGCTGCAAAGAATGTCCACCTGTAAAAGTTGGAGATATTATTGCCGGACGTTTCTTTGATGTTGGTGATCTAATTGTTTGGGAAGATGCAGACTACCTTTACATTAAATATGATGTAAAAGAAGGAATCATGCTTAAAGAAGCCCATGTATATGTTGGCTGTATAGATGAAATGCCTTCTACAAGAAAAGGAACTCCCAAAATTGGTAACTTCCCATATCACACTGAAGATTTAGACAATGGTTTGTTAATGATTCCTTTGGCTGACATTGCGAATATTTGCAAAGACGAAAATGGTTGCATACCTATTGCTGCTCATGCTGTAGTTGCAAAGAAAATGAGACGTTATTACTGGGAACAAACAGCCTGGAGTACAGGTACAGAATTTCAATGCAGAAGATGGGGATGGTATAGCACTTACTGTCCTTGCGAATAGATGATCCCATAAAGGCATCAATAACACACAGCACTATGGCTCCCAAGTTGGGAGCCTTTTTTTTTGATATCTGATAAAAGCACTCATGCATTGTGCAGGGAGCTTTCGAAACGTGACGATCCTTTGCTGCAAAACACAGGAGACTTTCGGTGCGTTCCGAAACCTTGTTGCAGAAGTCAGGACGATTTCAGCATCTGCCGAAACTATGCAGCAAAAGTCAGGGCGATTTCGGTATGTGCCGAAGCTATACTGCAAAATTTATCACCCCTAAAACATTTTAGCTTCAAAACTCTTTTACTACCTCTTTTAATCTAATCAGTTTTAACATTCAAAGCAAGAATCGATAAAACGGCTAACTTAGCATTTTACAAAAAAACATGAAGCATATACTTTCAAGTACATATTTACTGGCTATTATTGCCTGTTTGTTTTGGTCAACCGCCTTTGCCGGAATAAAAGTTGGCTTACAATACACTACCCCACTGCAATTTGCAGGTATTCGTTTTTTTATTGCAGGACTGTTAATTATACCTCTCACTAAAAATATCCCTCAATTTTTAGGCGCTTTAAAAGAGCATCCCTGGCAAATAGTAAAGGTATCTTTATTTCAAACCTTTATTTTATATGCACTTTTTTACATTGGTTTAAGCAAAGTTCCCGGAGCCATTGCGGCTATATTAATAGGTTCTCAACCTTTGTTTGCTGCATTGGTGGCTTCAGTTATGCAAAAAAACGACAGACTTACTTCAAAAAAATTCCTTACTATTTCTTTGGGAATAGCCGGCATCATATTAATTGCCTACCACAAAGGTTGGGGTGGAAAAACCGATGGAATGCAACAACTGGCCGGAATGGGTATTTTAATATTAGCGAATATTTCATCTGGCATTGGAAACGTATTTGTTTCAAAGCAAAAAGGTAAAATTCCTGCTACCATTTTAAGCTCTTGGCAAATGATAATTGGCGGTTTAGGATTGTTTTTACTCTCCTTAATCTCGGAGCCTTTTCATGGCTTTCATTTTCCTGCCACTTATTATATTTCATTGGGATGGTTAAGTTTTATATCAGCGGCATCTTTTACCATTTGGTTCTTTTTACTACAACGACCTAATGTATTGGTTTCTGATTTAAACATCTGGAAATTCATCATTCCTATATTTGGTGCCATTTTAAGCTGGCTCATCATCCCAGATGAAAAACCAGAACTCATTCCCATCATCGGCATGCTAATTATTGGTATATCATTGGTATTATACAGTTTAGCCAATAGAAAAGCTGGCGCTAAAAAATAACATTATGTGGATATGCCCCAAATGCAAAAAGGAGTTTAAGGCTCCGAGTCAATATCATTCTTGCTATAGCCGAAAAGTTGAAGATCATCTTGCTGGTAAGCCAGAATCAATTCAAAAACTGATTAATGAGATTTTGGATTATTGCGGAGCTTTTAAAGATTGCGAAATAAACGGGGTTAAAACGGGTATTTTGTTAAAATGTAAAGCTAACTTCTTGTCTGTTTATCCCACCAGCAAGCAAGTCACCTTAGAATTTCAGTTACCTTATTTTACTGATGAATTCCCCATTGCATTTAGCAAGCGCATTTCAAAAAACAGGGTGTTTTGCAAAGTTAAAATTCAAACTTCGGAAGAATTTGACGATCAAATAAAGCAATGGATTAAAGATTCTTATCAGTTAATTTCAGGAAACGCATTAATGTAAAATTTAAATACGGTTCCTTTATTAAATTCCGATTCAACAATAACCTGCCCTTGTAATAGCTTAATAATATTATGAACGATACTCAAGCCTAAGCCCATGCCTTTATATACCTCTTGATTCCGTTTTGCCTTTTGAAAGGGATGAAATATTATTTTTAAATCTTCTTTATCAATGCCAATTCCTGTATCCTCCACCATGAATAGTACAGGATTAAAATCTCTTACATGATTCTCTCCTAACTCAAACCCCAACTGAGTTAATTCATCTTTATCCGAGCTTTTAACTGTTAAATGAATATGACCTTCTTTTGTAAATTTAAGTGCATTTCTAATTAAGTTGGAAATCACTTGTTTTAAACGATATCGATCTGTTATCATCGTTACATCCTCAGGCTTAAGTTCCATCAACTGAACAAAATCAACATCATCACTTTTGTCTTCAAAGATGAGTTCGTTCAAAGTTTCTTTAATCAAATCAGGGATATGAACATGATCTTTCACTATTTTCACATTTCCTGTTTCTATTCTTGAAATATCGATGATATCATCAATTAAAGCCAGTAATGATTCACTACTTTGACCAATTACCTGAAGAAAATTCCTTTGCTGATCCACCTCAAATTCCTCTGTTTGCAGAATGCTTGAAAAACCGATAATAGCATTCATTGGTGTTCGAATCTCATGCGATAAGTTGGCTAAAAAAGCTGTTTTCAGGCGATCCGATTCTTCTGCCTTTGTTTTGGCATCTTCAAGATCTTTAGTTCTCAACTCAACCAGATCTTCCAGATAATTTCTATGTATTTCGAGCTCCGTTTTCTGCTTTATCACTTCCTCTCTCGATTCTTCCAATTCCTTATTAGTATCCGAAATTTCTTTTGTCTTTTTCACAACGACTTCAAGCAACAATTCCTTTTGATTGCGATACCAGGCAATCCGAACTCTGAATATCAAATAAAGTATTGTAATAAAAAGTAATACCAGGAATATTCTAAAGAGATAGGTTTCGTAATACCTCGGCCTCACATTTATATACAAACGTGTTTCTTTTTTGCTCTCTACTCCATGACTATTATAACCCTTTACCTTTAAAACATATTCACCCGGCTTTAAATTACTGTATGATAAAGCTTGCGCCGGATAACCTTCTTGCCAGCTATTATTATAACCTTGCAACATCCACTTCATCTTATTTCTAAAACTATGCGAATAATTTAAAAACGAGGCATAAAAAGAAACCTTTCCTTTACTTCGTAAATACGAAACCGAAGTATCATTCAAGTATATAATATCCTCATAAATTTCGCTATCCACCACACTGGTCTGAGCTCCTTTTGACCATGCGTTAATCACTACAGGTTTGTCGTATTTATTAATATGAAAATAATCTGGATTAAACTCTACAAATCCATTCAATCCTCCAAACAGAATATCCCCATTTACATTTACATCACCTACACCCCGGTTAAAAACCTCACAAAAGGTGCCATCTCTCTCATTAAAAGATGTTAAGCTATAATCTAAGGTATTAATTCTTGTAATTCCAAAATTGGTAGTCACCCACATTTGATCCTTGCCAGCATCATAGACTAAAGCATAGCTATAGCTCTCCAATTCTTCAATGGCCAACTCTTCTGATAAGATATTCGCTTGAGGATCAAAAATCAGCAAGCCTTTTCCAAAGGTAGAAACCCATAATTTGCCATGTTTATCAAATACAATATCGGTTACAACCAAAGGATATTGGCTTTCAATTGATTTGTAATCGACATCAATTTTCTGATACGACTTTAATGTCAAATCAAAACGATAAAAACTCCCTGAACGGGATGTAAACCACAAAGCAGAACTATCCGGTTCGTAACACAAACCAGTTAAACGCCCAAAACGTTTATCTATAATATCCTTATCCGGAGGATAAAACTGAAACTCCTTAGTTTTGCGTTTGAAATGTATAAGTCCGGCATTACTTAATAACCAGCAAGCCTCTTCTTTCGCTTTTTGAAAACCCTTTAAAAAATTGACATTCTTTAAATCTTCTTCTCCTTTGATGGGCAATTTATTTATCAGACGTGAATTAAAATCGTAGACAAGTAATCCTTTATCTGTTGCAAAATAAACATCACTTGAATCAAACTGAAAAGCCTGATAAATAAAACGTGCTTTTGTATTTTCTATCAGCTTAAACTCCTTATCTTTTCTTGATTTATAATATAAATCACCACTTTTTACAGAAAACCAATATCCTCCATCAAAATCTTTATAAACCATGGAGAGATGCTTCACTCCTCTATCGGTTAACTTGCGTGTATCAAACTGCCTGAACAGGTTTTTATGATAATCGTATTTGCTAATCCCTTTATCTGTTGCAAAAAACACTATTTTTTGCTCAGGGATAAAGCAGGCATCTTTAATTTTATCACTTGGAATTGAACCTAAAGGATTCTGAATATTAAAAGTGTAATTGCTGACTTTTTTACTTTTTAAATCATAATAAAATAAGCCACTATTAAGTGATGTAATCCAGAAGTTTCCTAAATGGTCAGGTATCACTTTTACCAAAACAACATTAGAATCTTCTTTAAACAAAATCCTTACTTCATTCGATTTTAAATCATGGCAATAGAAACGAGATCCGATAGTAAAATATATATTCCCATCTTTTCTTTGGGATAAACCTCTTATTCTGTTATACTGTTTTTTTGCATGACTTATTTTGTAGAATTCGCCATTTATATCATAATCTGTTTGAAAAGTTCCGTTGTATTTATCCAAACACATAATACCCTTTGCGGTTAAAACCCATAGGAATGAATCTCCTTCCACAATATCATACACTCTGATATCAGGTAGTTCATCTAGCGACCTGTATTCTCCTGTCTGAGGAGAGAATATATATAAACCCCTAATATTCGTACCAATCAAAATATTGCCATTTAATAGTTGATACATACAGCTTATTCCTACAGGGATATTTTTTTCATTATTTTTCTGAGGCAGGTAATAATGTTTAAAGTCATTTTTGGTGATATCAACACGATTAATCCCTCCCCAGAGCGTTCCTACCCAAAATACGTAGCTTTCTCTATCTTCGATAATACAAGTGATCGTATTATCGCTTAATGCGATAGTGTCTTGCTTCGAACGCCTGAAAACATCAAATAAAACCCCATCATAGCGCATTAATCCATCTGATGATCCAATCCAAATAAAATCTTTACTATCCTTAAAAACACAGGTAGTTCTGGTATGCAAGAGACCTTCTCGCTTACCTATATTTTCAAATCCTCCAAATTCAGATTGAGCTACAAGTGCAGTACATGGAACAAACACAGCTAATATTAACAAAACACTTTTGATATGTTTTTGAATTGAATTTCTCATTTAAAATTGACCGATATTCTCACTCTTGAACAATTAGATGACAAGATAGTTGAAAATGAAATTTTAGCTGTGGTAATAATTGAGTTTAACTACTTTTGTAGCCCAAAGGTTACAATAACCCTCACTTTATTAATGTCAATTTGATGAAAGAGATAAAAAGCAATCCAATGTATGCTTACCTGATCATTCTATCGGTAAGTGTAATTGCAGGACTACAATCGTGGAGAACTATTTTCAACAACTATGCTGTTGACATCATAGGCATTACAGGATTTCAGGTTGGCGTAATTCAATCTGTTCGTGAAATTCCCGGTTTTTTAGCCTTATTGGTTATCTATCTTTTGCTATTTATTAAAGAACATAAACTGGCAGCACTATCGGTTTTATTGATGGGAATTGGCATTAGTTTAACCGGATTATTACCCTCTTTTGCCGGATTGGTTTTCACCACACTTGTCATGTCTTTAGGCTTTCACTATTTCGAAACAGTCAACAAAAGTTTAACCCTTCAACACTTTTCTTTAAAACAAGTACCCATTGTAATGGGAGATATTAAAAAGTACGGTGCATTAACTAATGTTATTGTTGGAGGTATCATTTGGATAATCAGCAAATATTTTGAACTAAACCAGATATTCATCTTTTTTGGAATTATCCTTGTTATCATTGGTATGATCGCCACAATGCGTAATCCTGCAATAAAGGAAGTTGCTCCTCAACAAAAAAAAATGGTGCTAAAACAAAAATATTGGCTTTACTATGTACTCAATTTTTTAAGTGGTGCGCGAAGACAAATTTTTGTAGCTTTTGCGGTATTTCTATTAGTAGAAAAATTTAAATTCAAAGTAGAGACCATTGCAATCCTTTTTATTGTTAACAATGTTATTACCTATTTTACTGCTCCATTAATCGCTAAAGCCATTAACCGCTTTGGAGAAAGACTTGTTTTATCCATAGAGTATGCCTCTCTGATAGGAATATTTTTAGGTTATGCTTTTGTACAAAACGGCACTGCCATTGCAGTTTTGTATGTTCTTGATCATATATTCTTTGGCGCAGCCATGGCAGTAAACACCTACTTCCAAAAAATCGGTAAAAAGGAAGATATTGCTCCTTCAATGGCAGTAGGCTTTACTATTAATCACATTTCAGCAGTTGTAATCCCAGCATTAGGAGGCGCCCTCTGGATGATTGACTCAAAAATTCCATTTATTGCTGGTGCAGCCATTGCTGTTCTATCTTTAATTTTTTCACAGTACATTAAAACCAACCAAATCAAGAGTTTCTAGCCTAACATTTCATAATCCATAAAAAATAATCTTGTTTCTGCTTTTATTGAAAAACGCAAAAACAATTTCAATACTAAGCTGTTATAGAAAGGTATTAACCCCTTAACATAGCATGATTATGGATTTAAAAACAAACTACATGGGAATTGAATTAAAAAATCCCATTATTGTTGGAGCTAGTAACCTTATTACTGATATAAACATGGCCAAAAAACTTGAAGATGCAGGTGCTGCTGCCATTGTTTATAAATCTTTATTTGAAGAACAGATCCATTTAGAAGCAGCTGAACTTGATGAAGATTTACATGAATATGATGAGCGAAATGCAGAGATGACCTCTTTATTTCCAAACATTGAACACAGTGGTCCAAAAGCACATTTAATGGCACTTAAAAATGTTGTTGAAGCTGTTTCTATCCCTGTTTTTGCCAGTTTAAATTGTTTGTATGATGTAAGTTGGGTTGAATATGCTAAATATTTGGAGCAAACTGGTGTAGCTGGTATAGAGCTTAACTTTTATCATACTATTAGTGAAAATCAAAAGACAGCTGAAGACATTGAGAAAGAACAACTAGAAGCCTTAAAAAAAGTAAAGGCTGCAGTTAGTATTCCTGTCAGTGTAAAACTAAGTCCATATTATTCCAATACGCTTAATGTTATTCGTAATTTTGATTTAGCAGGTACTGATGGCTTTATTCTTTTCAATCGTTTATTTCAGCCGGACATTGATACTGAAACGGAAGAATTGAAAATGCCTTATAATTTAAGTAGTAAAAACGATAACAGACTGGCCTTAAGATATACAGGATTACTATCCGGATCAGTGCATGGCTCTTTATGTGCCAACAATGGAATTCATGATACAGAGGATATGATTTCTTTAATTCTTGCCGGAGCTGATGCTGTTCAGATTGTAAGCACCATTTATAAAAATGGCCTAGTTCAAATAACCACTATGCTAGAAGATATGGCTGTTTGGATGAAGAATAAGGGCTACAATTCTATCAATGATTTTAAAGGTAAATTAGCTAAAGACAATTTAAAAGAACCTTTTGCTTACAAAAGGGCTCAATACGTTGATTATCTAATGAAATCGAAAGAATTAGTTAAAAAATTCGCTTTATAAAAATAAACAAAGGGTGCTTCAAAAGCGCCCTTTTACTTGTTATAGCCGTAGCCGTAGCCGTACCCATAACCATAACCCGGACCATAACCATATTTATTCGTCTTCACACTAATATCATTAATTACAATAGCAAATTGTGCTTCTCTCTTTTTTGTTAAATGTTTTATTAAATGAGAGAAATGTCTCACTCTTGTTTTATTGTTCCTTACAACAAGTAAATTCAAGGTTGCATACTCCATTAACAAATACGAGTCCGACACCCTTCCTAAGGGAGCTGTATCTATGATTACCACATCAAAATTACTCTTGACAAATGCAAATAACTCTTCTGTCTTTGATTTGAGTGATATCAATTCAGCCGGATTGATTGGCACTGGCCCGGAAGGCATAAACCACAAGTTATTTTGTTCTGTTGAAATAGCCAATTCCTCTACCTTGCACTTATTGGTATAAAAATGAGTAATTCCATTTTCCTCCACTTTATTTTTAATCAGATGAGATGATAACTTCGGCTTTCGAAGGTCAAATCCAAGAATGACCGTTTTTAAATTATTCTGGGCAAAACTAGCCGCGAGATTCATCGAAACAAAGCTCTTTCCTTCCTCGACATTGTTCGACGAGACTAATACGACATCCACCGAATCTTTTTTTAAATTCAACAAATTGTAATTTGTACGCAATGTTCTAAATGACTCTGTAACCAAGGATTGAGGTTGTTTTGGCACGATAAATCCCTGTTCGTATTTATTATGCAAAACATGCCCGATTATAGGAATATCAGTTATCGATTCAATATCTTTGTTTTCATAAACCTTATCGTTAAAATACATCAGTATTACTATAACTCCAATTGCCATTGCAAAACCAATCAATACATTATTATAGTACAATTTAGATTTTACAGGGCCGATAAACTTAACATTATTACCTCTGGCCATATCAAGCACTTCACTTGTCGGAATATTAGAAGCCTTCATAATTTCCATTTCAGCCCTTCGCGTAAGTAAAAATGTATACAAATTTTCATTAATAGTGTACTTTCTCTGCAGAGCTAAGAACTGTTGTTTATCCTCAGGCAAATAAGTTAATTCACTTTTTACCTCATCTATTTTCACTTGAATTTCATTGCGCTCATGAGCCAAATTCTCTTTTGTAGCCTTAATTACTTCATGAATCATAGATTGGATATTCTCTGCCTGCAATTGATTAGAAGCAAGCATAGGAGTAGCCTGATACGTTCTGCTTTTTATTTCTGTGTACTGAAATATTATATCATTCAATTTATCAAGTAGTTCAACCAAATATGGATTTTCAACCTTTAATAATGATGGAATAATCATTCTATCTAAAGTATCTGTACGCTGAATATACTCATCTAAATAGTCGTAATATTTATTTTGTATGCTTATTTCCGAAAGTCTTTCTTCCAGGTCCCTTAATTTTGTGTAGATATACTCAGACTTAACGTTCATATCAAAGCCTCCTTTAGATACGATAAAACTCTGCATTGATCTTTCTGATTGATACAACGAATCATGCACATCCATAATTTGACTATCGATAAAATGGATGGTATTGATGGCTATTGTATTATTTCGTTCAATCCCTTTCTTTAAATACTCATATGATAAAGCGTTTAAAAAATCCACCATTAATTTGACATTTCCTGTTTGAGCATAAATAGAAAGTATAGATGAACGATCTTCCTGTACAACCCTGAAATTCTTAAAACTATTTACAATTTGATTTAGAGAATTAAACCTGAAAAGAAAATGCTTTTCAGGAGTTATTTTATCAAGTTCTGTTCGATGAATATAAAAGCTACAAAATTCATTATCAATCACCTGTCCTGGTTGAACAATCGTATCCATAAAAAATTGGGCATCATAATTTACCGTCTCATGTTTAAGATAATTATAACCTGTGCAACCCTCATTGACAGAAGTTACTTGAATGCTTGAATCATTTAAAAATTTGAGTTCAAACAAGTGGTTAATAGGCTGAATATGTTCTGAATTGTAGTAAACTTTAAAAACACGATTGGGATATAATCGGGTGTTATAATTTTTCTGTGGTATATAATAGGAAACTTCCTGCTGCATATTAGATACTACACGCTTTACAAACTGATAAGACTTTAAAATCCCTATTTCATCACTTAAGTCGATTGCGCTTTTGCCAATACCACCTAAGCCAATAACAGCTTGAGGAGATAGTGATTTATTATCTTTTACCAACAACTGTGAGCTTACTTCAAACCTTGCTGGTGTATTACTAACCTTATAGTATGCTGTAGCAAACCCTACAACTATTCCCACAACAATAACGGGCCAATATTTTAAACCTTTAAATATAAGCCCGATATAATATTCCGGATTATTACCTTGAGTTTTTATCACCAATTACTAAATTATCTGGTAGAAAATGCAATAATAGAAAGAACAAATGATATGGTACCAAACACAAAACCATAAGGCATTTTTGTAAATACAAACTGCTTGCTACCTCTCGGAGTAAAATACAATACATCATCAGGTAATAGATAAAGATATTCTGATTGTAATATACCGTTATCCGTCAAATCAAAATAATAAACTTTACTTCCATTCTCACTTTTACGAATGAGCATTACTTGCTCAGCCTCGCTATATTCTGTTAATCCTCCTGCCATACCTAAGGCCTGCAATACGGTAAGTTGATCTCTATTCACTGTATAATTTCCTGGTGATTTTACTTCTCCCAAAATAGAGATAGTAAAATTAACCAGCTTTACATACACATTAACATCTTTAAAATATTGATTTAGTGTAGATTTAATTGCCTCCTGCGCTTCTTCCACAGTTAAGCCCTTCACTTTAGTTTTACCTGTAAACGAATAGCTTACATATCCATCATTATCTACTTTGTATGAATTCAGATATATATAGGATGAGTTCATTAATTCTGGAAAATCAGATTGAAAATACCGACTAGTTTGTGCATCTGAACTATACACTTTAATATATAAATGGTCACCTGAATTTATTTTGTAAGCTGCAGTTCTATCATTGACTATTTCTGATGAATAATCTGAAATTGATTTTTTCTGCATAAGCTCAACCTTTTTAAGATTTACACACGATGATCCTATGACTAATAAAATAATCCCAATAAAATACTTGTTTTTAAATAAGGGTAGTAATCTTTTCATGACTATTTAGTTTTATTGTCCTTATACATTTTAATTGCATCTATCATATTTATCTTCTTATTGTTGTAATAAGCCACTAAGAATGAAACGGCGGAGCCAACTTGTTTCCATTTCAGAACTGCTTCCGGATACGAAGCTCCTACTTCTAATTGATATTTATACCAATCCTCTTCCTCTATTTCTCTTAAAAAACCGCCTATTTTTTTCTCTAATTCAATTTTCTGCTCTAAAGGCATTGGGCTTCGACTAGCAGAAACCTGCACGTAAAACCTCAAGTTTGAAGATTGCTTTGTAAATTTTTTCCAATTAATGGTTTTCCATAATATTTGCTTTTCCTTATTCTTATATGCCACTACGAAAGCTCCTTTTACTCTAAGTTCATTTTTAACCTTTAAAGCTCTCTGATAATCTTCAAATTGCACAATCTGATATTTATACCAGTCTTCTTCCTCAATAACTCTAATATTTTCTGTATCTGCATATAGACTTTTAAGGAGTTTATCTGAAATAGGATCTCTACTTGCGGCTATTTGAACTACATAGTATAAACCTAAATTCTCTGTAGTTGCATTATCCTCTTTAAGCTTTCCTGCATGTGAAATAATTTCTTCTTCATCAGAACTTCCTATTGTTGGAATATCAGGCTCTAATTGTTCTTGATCTGAAACATTGCTAGCATTCACTTTAGACTCGCTACTTACAATATTATCTGCCTTTACAATAAGGTCATCATCTTCTTGTTGAACAGGAGTGTTCCACTGTTGTCGATAAATTCGCCAATACTTTTTTAATGATTCTTTATCGAAACGTCTTACTAGTTGATGTGGAAATAAGGAGTCGCTTGTTGCAATCTGATAAAGAGAATCAAAAACAACACTATCTTCTTCAATAATAGCAGAATATGCAGTGGTTGGTAAAATATCTCTTTTAACTATTCCAAGAGTATCTTTATTACCCCCTTCTTTGGACTCCAAAGAATCTGCAAAAAATATAAAATCCTGATATACATTGGTAAATGGGCTATACCCTTTAGTCACTTTTTCTATTTTTTTTCCTTGAATTGTATCCGAATCTTCAATATTAAAAAGTATATTATATACCTTGTTGTCTATATTATACAACTCACAAATCTCATTAACATCGACAGGTGTTTTTAATAAATCGTCTCTCTTTTCTTGATTCATATATACATCATCCAACAAAAAAATTCCCTTCTGAAGCACCTTATCCTTTAAATGAATAATATCTAATGCTTTGGAAAATAATGTAGAATCTTTTAAATCATCAATAGTTTCCTGATATTCAACAAATAAAGAATTAATATTTCCTTGTAAGATACCCACCCTTTGCTGTACCTCCTCGTCATTAAATACATATTCTTCTACAGCAGTCAACTTTTGAGATATAAGTTCACTTTTCTGACTAAGCAGATCAACAATATTAGTAATGGTGGAATCATTTGAATTTAGATTATTGGTAATTGAAAAAGATAAGTCATTCACTTCTTCATTAAGTTGATCTATTTGTGTAGTAAATGCTGTATCTTTCCACAACTTTACTTCCTGACAATCTATACGATAGGTCAAAAATACAATAAAAAATAGAATGATAAACCTTAGCTGTATCTTACCCATAATCATGTAATAATAATTTTTACAGCAACAATGCTTTTTCAAGATAATCAAATAGTTCGAAAAAAGTAAGTGTATCATACAAATTATTAATCGCAACACCATACCGAAACTAACTGGTTTACAACACATAGCGCACAAATCCTACTATTTGAATATTTTTTTGATTTATAAAACCTTTTGAACTAAACTTCGAACCCCAACCTCTAACACCCACAAACATCTCTATTTCTGATTCTTACAAAATTTTTAATCAACAACTACCAAATATGAATATATTGTTTAGTTTGTATTTTTTGCTTTACAAAAAATCGTATTTAATAGTCTCATTTTCAAAAAAAATCGTTTACTTTAATAGCACAGTTAACATGAATTATCCCAAAATTCAATTTTATCTAACTTTAAAAATTCCTTAATTATGGCTGTAAAAAGAGTTTACACATTCGGAAACGGAGAAGCAGAAGGAAAGGCGGATATGCGAAACCTACTTGGAGGTAAGGGTGCAAATCTGGCTGAAATGAATCTGATTGGTGTACCAGTACCTCCGGGGTTCACAATTACAACAGATGTTTGTACAGAATACAATGAGTTGGGAAAGGATGCAGTAGTTGATTTGTTAAAAAGTGATGTAGAAGCGGCAATTAAAAATATTGAAGCTTTAACAGAGACATCTTTTGGAGATAAAACAAACCCTCTATTAGTTTCTGTTCGTTCCGGGGCGAGAGCTTCGATGCCGGGTATGATGGATACAGTTCTTAATTTAGGATTAAATGATGATTCGGTAATTGGTATTGCTAAAAAATCAGGAAATGAGAGATTTGCCTGGGATTCATACCGCAGATTTGTGCAAATGTATGGAGATGTTGTACTTGGTATGAAGCCTGAATCGAAGGAAGAAATCGATCCCTTCGAACGAATCATGGAAGAAGTAAAGGAACAAAAAGGAGTTGATTTAGATACTGAACTTGAAGTTAATGACTTAAAAGAATTAGTAAAACTTTTTAAAGTGGCGGTAAAAGAACAAACCGGACATGATTTTCCTGAAAGTGCCTGGGAACAATTGTGGGGTTCTGTTATGGCTGTTTTTGATAGCTGGAACAACGACAGAGCAATTCTTTATCGCAGGATGGAAGGTATTCCTGATGAATGGGGAACCGCAGTTAATGTGCAGGCTATGGTATTTGGTAACATGGGAGACAACTCAGCTACAGGAGTAGCCTTTACCAGAGATGCCGGAACCGGAGAAAATGTATTTAATGGTGAATACTTGATCAATGCGCAAGGAGAAGATGTTGTGGCTGGAATTAGAACGCCTCAACAAATTACAAAAGAAGGTTCATTACGATGGGCTAAACTTCAGGCTGTAACAGAGGAAGACAGAGCTGAATTTTATCCTTCACTGGAAGAATCAATGCCTGAGGTTTATAATCAACTGAATACAGTTCAGCAAAACCTAGAAGCACATTATAAAGATATGCAAGATCTGGAGTTTACCGTACAGGATGGTAAGCTATGGCTGCTTCAAACACGTAACGGTAAGCGAACAGGTGCTGCCATGGTAAAAATTGCCATGGATTTATATCGGGAAAAAGTTATTGATGACAAAACTGCTTTAATGCGGATCGATGCCAATAAACTGGACGAGTTACTCCACCCTGTTTTTGATATGACAGCCATTGGTAATGCAACAGTTTTAGCAAAAGGTCTTCCTGCTTCACCAGGTGCAGCTTCCGGACAAATTGCTTTTTTTGCTGATGAAGCGAATAAATTTCCTCAAACTATTTTAGTTAGAATAGAAACTTCTCCTGAAGATTTAGAAGGAATGCTAGTAGCAAAAGGTATTCTGACTGCTCGTGGCGGAATGACTTCTCATGCTGCTGTGGTTGCCAGAGGTATGGGAAAATGTTGTGTTTCTGGTGCTGGAGCTTTAAAAATTGATTATAAAGAAAGAACATTAAGAATTAACGGCACAACCTATAACGAAGGTGATTGGATTTCATTAAATGGTTCTTCTGGTGAGGTGTATTCCGGTCAGGTTAAAACACGTCAACCTGATTTAGATGGAGATTTTGGTTCCATCATGGATTTTGCGTCTAAATATACTCGCATGAACGTGAGAACCAATGCAGATACCCCTAAAGATGCAAAAGTAGCCCGAGAGTTTGGTGCTGAAGGAATTGGTTTATGTCGTACTGAGCATATGTTCTTTGAAGGAGAAAGAATTAAAACAGTACGAGAAATGATTCTTTCATCTGACGAAAAAGGAAGAAGAGCTGCTCTTGATAAATTATTACCTTTCCAAAGAGGTGATTTTGAAGGAATTTTAGAAGCGATGGAGGGTTTTGGAGTTACTATCCGTTTACTCGATCCTCCTTTACACGAATTTGTTCCGCATACAGAAGCGGCTCAGCAGGAAATGGCTAAAGAAATGGGTATTAGCTTAGCAGAGGTTAAAACCAAAGTATCAGATTTATCTGAATTTAACCCAATGTTGGGACACCGAGGATGTCGTTTAGGAAATACATATCCGGAGATAACCGAAATGCAGGCACGCGCTATTATCGAAGCTGCACTTAATCTAAAAGCTAAAGGTATAGCTACAAAACCGGAAATAATGGTTCCTCTTATTGGAACTGTTGAGGAATTAAAAATGCAGGCAAAAATAATTCACGAAACTGCTTCTAGGATATTTGATGAAAGAGGTGATAAAGTAGAATATATGGTTGGTACCATGATAGAAATTCCACGCGCCGCTCTTACTGCTGATAAAGTAGCTGAAGTCGCAGAATTCTTTTCGTTTGGAACCAACGACTTAACACAAATGACCTTTGGTTACTCTCGTGATGATGCCAATAAATTTTTACCTATTTATCTTGAGAAAGGAATCCTTAAAACAGATCCGTTCCAGGTGCTGGATCAAACAGGAGTTGGCCAACTTGTTCAAATGGGAACTGAAAGAGGACGTTCAACTAAAGCTGATTTAAAAGTCGGTATTTGTGGTGAACACGGAGGTGAACCTAGTTCTGTTGAATTCTGTGATTCTGTTGGAATGAATTACGTTTCTTGTTCTCCTTTCAGGGTGCCGATTGCCAGAGTTGCTGCAGCTCAAGCAAACATTAAGAAAAATGGTTAATCATTAAATATAAAAGCGGGTTTTAAATGAATCCGCTTTTTTTAATTATTCTTTTTATAGCGATACCCTATTAGTAAGACATCATCAACCTGCTCATTATATCCCATCCAGTCAATAAAGTAATTGTTCAACGCTTCCTTTTGGTGATGCATATGATACGAGCCATATTTCGCTAGAAGCTTTTTGAAATTTACGGTCTTAAGCTTAGTGTTGGCCTCTCCTCCAAACTGATCGGCATAACCATCCGAGAACAGGTAAATACAATCCTCAGGCTCTAAATGAATAACCGTACTTTTAAATGGGGTTTGTGATGGATAAATTCCTACCGGCATTCGGTCCCCTTTAAATTCTATCAACTCTCCCCTCCTAATTATATATAGCGGGGAATTAGCTCCGGCAAAATACATTTTATCTTCTTGCGAATCAATAAGTACAATTGCTGCATCTAATCCGTCCGAAATCTCATCTTCCTCATAATTTCTAAATGTATTGACAATTAACTTACGTAATTGATTCAGTATTTTTTCGGGATGATAAACGTGCTCAATATTAATCATCTCATTAATTAAAGCCATACTCATCATACTCATCAATGCTCCAGGAACACCGTGCCCCGTACAATCTGCAGCAACCAACAATAATTTATCCTCAATTTCGTGTACCAGGTAAAAGTCACCACTCACTATATCACGTGGTTTATAAATCACAAAGTATTCATCCATCACTTTTTCGAGGTACGAATTATGCGGCAAGGTAGCTTGTTGTATTTTTTGCGCATAATACATGCTATCGGTGATCGTATCATAAATGTCTTCAATTGACTTTAAATACATGGCATTATTATCTAAAGTCTTTTTATACCGAAGTTGATTGGAAACACGCACCCTAAGCTCTGTATCCAGATAAGGTTTTCTGATAAAATCAGAAGCACCAACATCAAAAACCTTTTCCATGACATCCGGATCGTCAATGGCTGACATAAAAATCACTGGAATATCCTTAGTCTCCGTATTTTTTTTTAGCGCTTTACAAACCTCATATCCATCCATCCCATCCATAACCACATCCAGCAAAACCAAATCTGGCTTTTTAGGACCATTGGCAATTCGCAATGCGTTTTCGCCCGTAGTTGCTGCCATGCAAGTATATTCCTTAAGCACATCACCAACGGCCTGAATACTTGCTTTAGAATCATCAACTATTAAAATTTTCTGGGGATCGGGTGTAAACATAAAGTAACCAGTTTTTCCTATCAATATAAGGATTTTAGGCAACACTCCAATTAATATCCTTGCTCTTGTTTAACTTTTTGATTCTAAATTTTATTAGCTTATCTTTGTGGCTCATGAAAATTACTTCTGTACATATTACCTTCTTGAATCACGTGTATTCGGTGTAACCGACAGGTGGTTATTATTTTTATGTCTCACCAGTTAAACACTGCGTGAAAGCACCTGTCGTATCTATTTCCTGATTTTTTAATTTTTTATTTCAAAACAAAAATGAATACCTTTTTATATCATTTAGGTTTTTGCGACGAAGTACTTCATCAGAAAACACTATCACCTGATTTTAAAGTCGCCAGAGTTATTTCAGAACATAAAGAAAGATATACGGTAAAAAACGAACTTGGAAATTTTGATGCCGAAATAATGGGAAATTTAAGATTCTCGGCACAAAGCAGAGCTGACTTTCCGGCTGTTGGAGATTGGGTTTCCATTAGCATCTATGATGATAACAAAGCTCTAATTCACGAAATTCTGTACCGAAAAAATAAACTTCAACGTAAGTCGATTGGTAAAGAAAGTGACCAACAAATTATTGCTACAAACGTTGATTATGCATTTATTGTAGAAGGAGTCAATCGCGATTTTAACATAAACCGTCTGGAACGATATATAACCATCTGTCTGGATGCTAAAATTACACCTATTGTAGTGATCAATAAAATTGACTTATGTAACACTGCTGAATTAGAGCAAATAAAAAAGGAGATCCACGAACGGATTCCTCAGTATCTGCTTTTATTTACCAGTTGCAATAGCTTAGAAGGTATCGATACACTTAGTGCAAATATTTTGCCTGAGAAAACCTATTGTTTTTTGGGCTCATCTGGAGTTGGGAAATCTACTATGATCAATCAACTTATCGGAGAAGAACAATTGAAAACAAGTGCTATCAGTCAGAATGTAGACAGAGGGAAACATACCACATCTCATAGAGAATTATTTGTGCTTAAAGATGGTGGTATTGTGATCGATAATCCCGGAATGAGAGAAGTTGGAATTGCCAATGCTGATCAAGGCTTAAAAGATAGCTTTAACCAGATACAACAATTAGCAGATCAATGTAAGTACAGTGATTGTACACATACGCATGAAAAAGGCTGTGCTGTTCTGGAAGCGATCGATAGCGGAGAATTAAATGCAGAAAGCTACCACAATTATATAAAATTGTATAAGGAGCAACAGCATTACGAATCGTCGGTAACAGACAGAAAAAGAAAAGAAAAGAATTTATCGAAATTAATAAAACAGGTAAAAACAAAAAGGCCTGATAAATAAATTGAAATCGATAAGGCAGATGGATATGGTTTCCTATTCAGCTATCTTTTTTACTATTTTTGCCACTTCAATGGGAAGTGGCTTTACATTAACAATTAAAAACAAGAACAATTGATATATCCTGATTTTTTTGAGGAAAAGATTCGGTTTGATAAGATAAGAGATTTAATAAAAAACCAATGTTTAAGTTCGCTGGGTAAAGAACGTGTTGACGAAATGCGCTTTGTTACTTTGCACGACGTGGTTCACCGATGGGTAAATCAAACCAACGAATTTAAAAGAATATGCGTTGAGGAATCATCATTTCCAACCAGTTATTATATAGATGTTCGCGGTCCATTGAGCCGGATAAAAGTGGAAGGACTTTTTCTGGAAGAAAGAGAATTATTTGATTTAAGGCGATCCTTAATGTCAGTAAAAGACATTGTCCGTTTCTTTAAAAAGAAAGAAGAGGACAAGGCCTATCCTTTTTTGCGCGAAATTGCTTCAAAAGTAATGGTGTACCCCTACATTTTTGAACGCATCGATCAAATACTAAATAAGTTTGGTAAGATAAAAGACAATGCTTCGCCTGAACTTGCCCGAATAAGAAGTGAAATTATAAAGAAGCAATCCAGTGTTTCCAGAAAAATGGCTTCGATATTAAATCATGCCCGAATGGAAGGGCTGGTGGATTCAGATACCAATGTGGCTATTCGGGATGGTAGAGCGGTAATTCCTATTCCTGCCGGAAACAAAAGAAAACTAAATGGTATTATTCATGATGAATCTGCTACAGGGAAAACGGCATTTATTGAACCTACCGAAATTGTTGAAATCAACAATGAAATTAGAGAATTAGAATATGCCGAAAAAAGGGAAATAAATAGAATACTACTAGCCTTTTCGGATAGTATTCGTCCGTATTTGAATGACTTAATATATTCGTATGAGTTTTTAGGTATCATGGATTTTATCAGAGCCAAAGCTAAATTTGCGCTTCAGATAAATGCTTGCTTACCAAATATGGTCAATCACCCGGAAGTAAACTGGGAAGAAGCCTCGCACCCTTTGTTGTATCTACAGCATTCTGCTGAAGGAAAAGAAGTGGTGCCTTTGGATATTCAACTGAATAAATCGCAGCGTATTGTTTTAATATCGGGACCTAATGCCGGGGGTAAATCTGTTTGTTTACAAACCGTTGGTTTATTGCAATACATGTTTCAGTGTGGTTTATTAGTGCCGATGGATGAAAGAAGTACCGTTGGTATTTACAAGCATATTTTTATCGACATAGGTGATCAGCAATCTATTGAGAACGACCTAAGTACCTATAGTTCTCACCTGTTGAATATGAAATATTTCCTAAAACACGGAACGCCGGAAACGTTGGTGCTGATTGATGAATTTGGTACCGGAACAGAACCAGCTTTAGGTGGAGCCATTGCAGAATCGGTACTGAAAAAATTCAATGACATGGCTCTGAATGGTGTAATTACCACGCACTACACCAACTTAAAGCACTACGCTTCTGGTGTAGAAGGGATTGAAAACGGAGCCATGCAGTTTGATACGCATCAGATAAAGCCTTTGTTTAAGCTGGTGATTGGACAACCTGGTAGTTCTTTTGCTTTTGAGATTGCCCGAAAAATCGGATTGCCTGAAGATTTGCTGGATGAAGCTAAAGCTCAAATTGGAGAAGATCACATTAACTTTGATAAACACCTGAGAGAAATTGCTCGAGATAAAAGGTATTGGGAAAAGAAACGTGATAATATCCGTCGTAAAGACAAGCAATTGGAAGATGTGTACGAGAAATATGTAGGGCATCTGGAACAAACGCAAAAAGAGCGAAAGCTAATTATTGAGAAAGCGCGAAAGGAAGCCGAAGAAATTATGGCTACTGCCAACAAAAAAATAGAGCGTACCATTCGTGAAATAAAGGAAAGCCAGGCCGAAAAAGAACGAACCCAAAAAGCGCGTGAGTCTTTAAATAACTTTAAAGAGCGACTGGATAAAACTGACGATAAACAACAAAAAAAGATTGAACGCGAAATAGAACGCATCAAGAATCGTCAGAAAAAGAAAGGTGAGAAAGTTGAGGATGACCAACAAGAGGTAGCGAAACAAAGTCATCAAAAACAGGAGAAAAAAGCATCTGTAAAAAAACCAGCGAGCGAACAGGATAAAACGATACGAACAGGAGACAAAGTGCGGCTAGAAGGACAGTCGTTACCTGGCGAGGTTATGGAAATAAATGGCAAGAATGCACTCGTTGCTTTTGGACAGTTAATCACCAATGTGAAGCTTAACCGATTAGAAAAAATCAGCAACAAGCAAGTAAAGCAGGCCATGCGTTCTATGAATCAAAATAGCCTTGGAGCCAATTTATCTGAAAAAGTCAGACAAAGAAAGCTTACCTTTAAACCAGACATCGATGTTCGCGGGCAACGCACAGACGAAGCAATTCAAAATGTAACCAACCATATTGATGATGCGATTATGTGCGAAGTGAGTTCTGTGAAAATTTTGCATGGAAAAGGAAACGGAATCTTAAGACAGATGCTTCGCGAGATGCTAAATACCATGCCACATGTTCGTAGTTTTAGGGATGAACACATTCAGCAAGGCGGAAGTGGCATTACTATTGTTGAAATCGACATCTAAATAATTATTAGATATGACAACAGCCATACATGTACTAGCTTCAACTGCGGCATCTGCCGGGTTTATTCATACCATTTTAGGTCCGGATCATTACCTGCCTTTCATTATGATTGGAAAAGCGCAGCATTGGAAACTAACTAAAATTCTGGGCTTAACTTTTCTTTGTGGCCTAGGTCATGTATTAAGCTCTGTTTTACTAGGCTTTGTTGGCATATTTTTAGGCGTTGGACTCGAAAAATTAAATATTATTGAAGCCTCAAGAGGTAATCTTGCCTCCTGGGCTTTAATTATTTTTGGCTTGCTATATGCCGTTTGGGGATTAAGAAAAGCTTACAAAAGCAAAAAACATACGCACACCCATTTACACAGTTGCGGCGTAGTTCACACCCACGAACATTCCCACACCAGCGATCATAGTCATATTCACGAAAAAAAAGAAGGTAAAGTAATTACACCATGGGTTCTCTTTATCATTTTTGTGCTTGGTCCGTGCGAAGTACTTATACCTTTTATCATGTATCCGGCCGCTCAACAAAGTATTTCCGGGATGTTTTTAGTTACTTTGTCGTTTAGTATTACCACCTTATTAACCATGCTGGGTACCGTTACCTTAGGCATTTATGGTTTTTCGTTTATTTCATTGAAAAAAAGCGCACAATATGTTCACGCTATCGCAGGGGCAATCATCTTTTTTTCGGGCCTTGCTATACAGTTTTTTCCCATTTAAAAACGGCCACTTTAAACATAGGTAAAAACTTGCATGGATTTTATATATAATGTAAATTGTAAATACCACGCACGTCTGAAATATGCTATTAAATAAGTCATACTACATATTGTTCCTCATTTTAATTACTTTTTTGAGCGCTTGTAACGAAGCTTCGGAAAAAGTAGAAAGTCGCAATGAATATGGCTTACCCAACCATCCTTCTTACATATCGCCCAAGCTATACAACATTTACCCTTTAGCTAAAGCGCCGGTTATTGATGGTATTATACTAGATGATGAATGGAAAGACATTCCCTGGAGTAAAACACTGGTTTCCGAAGCCGATAATAACATTGCGACAGCCGATTACAGCACCAAATACAAATTGGCCAGAAGTAGTGACTCCTTGTATTTTGCCGCCGTTATTTTCGATCAGCATATTTGGTCAAGGCATGATATCTGTGAATCCTATTTTTTTGATGACAATTTTATTGAATTATATATTGATGCTGATGCTGATGAGTATGATTATGTGGTTTTAAAGATAAATGCCCTGGGCGATTTTTGCGGTGAATACAGAAACCGAGACAGCATTGCTCCCTTACTCCGTTTTTCTTTATTAGATGAAAACACTGCCCGATGCAAAGTATTTGTTGAAGGCTCCATTAACAATCCATCCGATCTGGATACCTACTGGTCGGTTGAGTGCTCCATACCCTTTAATTTTATTTTGGATGATAAAAACATACTCAAACCCATAGAAATGTGGAAAGCCAATGTGCAACGTATTCACTGGTCTTCAGTCATAGTTTCTGGGATTTACAAAAAACTAATTGATCCCGAAACAGGAATAAAATATCCAGGAGATAAGTGGGTTTGGAATTATATGGACGAAAACAGCATTTACACGCCTGAGTTCTGGGGCGAATGGCATTTGCTAAACCTGAACAAAACAAATCAAGCCATTAATCAGCAGGAATTTGAAAGGAAAGTAAAATGGGAACTCCGAAATATTTACTACGCACAACAACTTCATTATAAAAAGCACAATCGCTATGCGCATAAAATAGCAGGACTTAAAGATACCGGTCTCGATCTTTCCAGCATGATGTTTAAACCCAAAATTCAGGCACGAAACAAAAGTTATTCGGCCACCATTTTAAATTCCAACACAGGCCTTTCCTACTCCATTAATGAAAAAGGTAAATTATCAGTTCAATAGTGAACAGTTTGCAGTAAGCAGTGAACAGTTTGCAGTAAGCAGTATCTGTTTTCTAAAATTCGATAAGAGTATCCTGCATTTATCAATTTACAGATAGAAATCACCCATAAATAGGCCTTGGAATGACTTTAAATAGGAGTCAATCAATTATTATTCATCATCAATGCGGATAATATTCAAATCATAACTGTTTTTAAATAAATCATGATAAGTTAATTCTGAATCATATATCAAAATATGGAGTCAAAACTAATTTCATTAGAATCAAAGCTAATTTTTTCTATTATATTGTTCTTTGATTATTATATTTTTTCATTTGATTATGAATAATATAGCTATGATTATAAATTAACTTTGTACTTTAATTTATTATCTCTTCCGATCGCCGATTAACTTTCTACTTTTAACAATTAACTACTTACCCTTTATAAATATCCTCTTAGTTCAAGCATCCAACTGTCCCTAAAAACTAATTACTGCTAACTGAATATTGATTACTGTCGACCGATTACTGCTTACTGTTAACTGTTTACTGATAACTGTTTACTGAAAACCGTTAATCAAACTGCATTTTTCTAAACCAGCTTTCCACCATAGACATGCTCACTCCTATTTCGTAGTAGTTTTCGGTGATAAGGCTACCGCTACGCGTACCTCTGTGTCCGTATTTAAAGCTGACATTTAAATATGATTTTTGTGTTCGTAAAGGAATACCCACTCCGGCAGTAATTCCTCTGTCTACTATAGTATTTCCTTTTACTTTTATATATGAATCCTGATAAAACCCACCCATACGCCACAGATATGGATTAGCTCTTCTGCTTTTCTTTCTAAAATACTCTACTCCTCCATTAAAGTAATGGCTATTTTTAAGTTGCACCAGGTTACTGCCATCATACAATCCGCTCCAATCCTGATTTTTATAGTCAAATGCTACTTTGATTCCACTTTGGTTAGTCCAACTGATTCCTCCTCCATAAAGAGCTGGCAAACTATAATCATCGCCATCTAATTCTTCTGTAATTCCGGCTCCGCTCGTACTTGAAGTAAGTACTTCTCTATCGCTTTTAAACACGGTTTCGAGGTTATAAATACCCCCAATGGTAATCTTACTTTTTTCAAATGGGATGGCATACTGGAATCCGGTTTCGAGATATAATTGCTGCAAAAAGTCGGCATATTGAATACTTAATTCACCACCAATTTCAGAGGAAGTAAACAATTCAGTCTTTTTCAGTTTTCCAAACAGATAAGACACACGCGCTCCCAATGAAAAGTTATTTCCCAGTTTTAGTGCATTACTGATTGCCAATTGATTTATACCGCCGCTTCCTTCATAATTTTTAGCAATGGCCGTTGAGGTTCCCTGAATATATGCGGATGAAACCACATTGTATCCCACCGATGAATATTGCCTTAAACCCACTGCTGTTTTTAAATTTTTAGTTGACTTAAAGGCCAGCCATAAATTGTTTAAACCTCCAGACAGTCCGGTTCCGGATTGTGTATTATGAGAATAACTGGTATAATTTCCTTTAATACCCAAATCAATATACATTTGTTCGGCATGAATATTCGCCAACGAAGCCGGGTTTAGGCTATTGATACCATAAGCCGATGGTAAAGCAATTCCTGCCCCTCCCATTGCCTTGTACCTGGCCGAACCAATTTCTTCAATACGCCCTATGCCAAAAGAGGTATAAGCCGACGGAGAACTATTTTGTCCGTTTACTTGAAAAACCCATAG
The DNA here is from genome assembly GCA_963677245.1 of uncultured Saccharicrinis sp. GTDB lineage: Bacteria > Bacteroidota > Bacteroidia > Bacteroidales > Marinilabiliaceae > Saccharicrinis. The sequence goes on along the minus strand of OY781921.1, from coordinate 4,373,232 downwards.
GCATAAACCCAACAACAATCCACTTCTTAAATTATATAATCTATATAGCATTTTATTTCTGTTAATAGTAATAGGTATAAAGAACTAGTTTAGGCTTATAGTCTTCGTTATCCTCTGCCCCCAGCATTACTGTCGACACAGTATTGATAAGTTCATCGCTTTCTTGCGTTATTAATAAAGCGTTATCCTTATCGAAATATCCTGTTACCAGGCATTCAACAATGTAATCGGTAATATCGATGGAGTAATACTCCTGACTTTCGAAGTTATCATCCGCTGGATTGAGAGACAAAGCCGTTGTGTTTCCGCTACCATCCTCCACCACATCGTTTAAACTATTGATCCGGTCAGATTCGTAAGCAATCAGATACTCGGGTAAATCATTGATATCCTCTGACTCTTTAGTAGGAACAAGTATTAACTCTGCTTTTATAATTTGATCGAGTTCCACCAGCTGAAAAACCTCTGCGAGCCCGGGAAAGTTAACCTTTGTAGCTAACCCTGTTGATCCCTGAATAAACGACACATTACCTGTTTCACTTGCCTTTAGCTCTTCATCCTGTGTTTGTAAGGATGCTAAAAGAGTGTTTTCTTTATTATGATGACAGATATTAAAATCGTAGATATCGCCCTCTGATCCAAACTTTATTTGAAGTTCTTCTCTCCTCTCTCCAACTCTATGGTAATATAGGTTAATGCAAACCGAGTCTTCTTCTGCCATAAAACCTAATAATGCTTTATTATTCTCGTCGCCTTTAAAAACAAGACCATTAAAGTATTCATAAAACTTACTATTTTCTTTCATTTCATCTGCCTCTTCCATAATCATATTAAACCAATTGCTACCAAAGGCATCAGGCAATCTAAACTCCAGTTTATCTGTTTTTGCAGGACGAGGAAAAATAGAAAATGATCCGAGTGGTTCTGTACTCGTTTCAACAATTGTTGAGTTATAGTAAGAAGATTGATCTAAATCTTCGATGTTCGTTTCCAGTTCATATACCGAAAAATTATATACTTCGGCCGTATCACCCAAATAATAACCATCGTAATACATACTAATGGTAATAGAATCAAAAATATCCTCATCTTCTATATCGTAACTTAATTGGGGATCTAATCTGCAAACCGATTCGGAATTTATTTCACCAATCAAAGGGTGCTGGAATTTTCCTACCAGTTTTCCCGTTGCATCCGAAGTGGCAACTGAATCTAATTGTACTGTACTCAATTCTAATTCCAAATCATCAATTAAAATAATCTCGGAATTATTATCCATATACTCCTGCCCCATTTTCAGTTCGTTTTGGTCATCGCACGAACTAAATATCACAGCCAATATTATGAATGCAAATAAAAATCTATACATCTCTTTATGCTTATTTTTCGCACAAATAAAAGGCAAGTTGTATAGAGTTTAGGTATGCTATGGTTTAATGGGGCATATTTATCGACGAAAGGCCATTTTTCTTCGAAAGAAAAAACCTTTTTCTTCACAGACTTTGCGATATTCCCTGCAAAATAGAGCCATCTAACAGCCCCGGCCCAATTTTCTGTTTTTCTACCCGATCAAATTCATCGGTGTATTTTTCCAATAGGTCGATAAAAACGATGGGTATATCTAAGTCATACCTTTTGTGTAAATCACTCCAACTATGTTTGCGAAGTATTTAAATCATTAACATTTCAATTTTATCATGACAAATCGAGCATATAAAATATTTTTAGCACTATTCATATTCAGTATTTCTTTTGTGGGATGCAAGAACGATGATGACGATGACTTTTTAGGGAACTGGATTAGAAAAGCTGACTTTGATGGAATTCCAAGAACGGAGGCCATATGCTTTACTATTGATGGAAAAGCATATGTAGGAACCGGATACAATATTGATAATAAGGAGCGATTAACTGATTTTTGGGTTTACGATGCAACAAAAGACTACTGGAAACAGGTTGCTGACCTTCCGGGAGCCGGACGAAATGGAGCCATTGGATTTAGCTCAAGCACAAAAGGGTATTGCGGAACCGGTTTTGACGGTGATGACAAACTAAACGATTTTTACGAGTACAATCCATCTACAAACGAATGGACGCAATTAAATGATTTTCCTGGTTCTGCCAGATATGGCGCTACAGCTTTTTATGTTGACGGGAAAGGTTATTTAGGAACCGGTTACGACGACAACTATTTGAAAGATTTCTGGTCGTACGATATTGATGCAGACAGTTGGACACAAGTTACTAGTGTCGGTGGATCTAAACGTACCAATGCAATGAACTTTGTACTAAACGGAGAAGCATATGTATTAAGTGGATTGAATAACGGTTCGTATTTAGATGATATGTATAAGTACGATGTAGAAAACGATCAGTGGATTGAATTAGGTAAGTTAACTGACTACGAAGATGACGACTACGATGACGACTATAATGTTTCAAGATATTTAGGTGCAACATTTGTTGTTGGAGGTAAAGCTTATGTAACCACAGGAATCCAGGGATATGTAAGTTCAGAAACCTGGGAATACAATGCAACTAAAGATCGTTGGACACAGAAAACGGATTTTGAAGGTTCGGCCAGATCTGGTGCTGTTGGTTTTACTATTGACAATGTAGGTTACGTAGCAACAGGTGGAAACGGAAGCTACTCTTTTGATGATGTTTGGACACTGGAACCAGGTGAAGAATATGAGAAGAAAGATTAATATTATAAGTATTGTAGCTACCATTATTCTGGCTAGTTGCCAGATATCGAACAACCCGGTTCTGGAAGTCAAAACATTTAACGAACAAAACAACTGGGGTTACGAAGTCATTAAAAATGGCAAGTGCATTATTCATCAGGATTGCATTCCTGTTCTAAGCGGAAATATGCCATTTACAAATCAGGAAGACGCTAAAAAAGTAGGCTTACTGGTTTTAACAAAAATAAAGAATAAAGAAACGCCAACTGTATCTGCTGGGGAGCTAAGGCAGTTGGGGATTAAAGGTACTTCTTAATTGAGGTGTGTGATATTGCAAGGGACGGCACGTATTAGATACGTAGCGTGTCCCTTCTGTTTTATAGAAGCTAATCTTTCTCTCTAAAAAAATCCTTACCACATCTTTATTTGCCTTTCATCCTCCCTCTTTCTCATTTATCAGCTCCATTTTCGGTTCAACACATTAATATACCGGTTCACTCCTTTAATTTTCTTCCTTTTCCTTTGATAATTCAATTTTGTAAGCGAAAATCCATAGTAGAAAACAAGTAAAATATATACACATGAAAAAGAGAATCATTGCCATTTCAACCGCTATTGCTATAATAGTGTTGGTATTATTTATAGTAAAATCGTTGCCTGCAAAAACGGCTCCGGAAGCTACAAGCAAAGCACCTAAAGCCACTTTAATAGATGTAATTTATCCTAAAGCAGGCGAAGTAGCTTACGAATTAACTTCTACTGGTAAACTTACAGCGGTAGAACGTTTCGAGATTTTTTCGCAGGTTGATGGACAACTGTTAGCATCTGCTCAATTATTTAAAGAAGGTAAAAAATACCAAAAGGGAGAAGTTATGCTGGCCGTAGATGCACAGGAATACAAAATGACCCTGCTAGCTGCCAAAAGTGACTTTATTACTTTACTGACTTCTATTCTTCCGGATTTAAAATCGGATTACCCTGAAGCATATACTCAATGGCGTCAGTATGTGTTGGATATTGATGTAAATAAGCAATTACCAACTATGCCTGAACCAAATGATTCTCAGGAGAAATTTTTCTTAAGTGGCAAAGGCGTTTATTCTAGTTATTATAATATTCAATCCGGCGAAGAAAAGTTTGCCAAGTACACCATCAAAGCACCATTCAACGGTATTGTAACTTCATCTCAAGTAGTCGCTGGTAAAGCAGTTCGTCCAGGAACAGAACTTGGTGCATTTATTAATCCTGAAGTATACGACCTTGAAGTAACGCTGCCATTAACTGCTATGCGCGATATTGAACCGGGTACTGAGGCTGTTTTAAATTCGACAGAAATTAAAGGCGAATGGACTGGAAAAGTTATACGTATTGGTGGTGATATTGATGAGTTATCGCAAAGTGTAAAAGTTTTTATTCGTACTCGTGGTACCAACCTTAAAGAGGGCATGTTCCTTACTGCAAATATTTCACTAAATCCATTTGCAAACGCCATTAGTCTTCCTCGTAAGATGTTGAATGATCAAAACCAATTATTCGTGGTAAAAGACGGAAAACTACAACGCAAACAGGTAACTGTGTTAATGCGTCAGGGTGATTTGGCCATTGTGGAAGGTTTAAACAGCGACGAACCTGTATTGTCAACTGTTATTAAAAATGCTTACGAAGGAATGCCGGTAGTTATCAGTGAACAGTAAACAGTTTACAGTGAACAATGAGCAGTGAACAGTGAGCAGTATGCAGTATGCAGTGAACAGTAAACAGTAGGCAGTGGGCAGTCAATAGTAGGCAGTCAATAGTATTCTGCTAATTAAAAACTGGCTACTGTAGACTGAAGACTGTGGACTGATAACTGGTAACTGATAACTGGTAACTGAAAAGTGTTTAAAAAAGAATAATTCATGAAGAAAATAATATCCTATTTTATCAAATTCCCATTAGCGGTTAATTTGATTATGATTTTTGTGGGCATTTTTGGAGCGGTTGCGTTGCTGACGATGCAGCGAAACTTCTTTCCTAATGTGCCTTTACGAAATATTTATGTAGATATTTTATATCCTGGTGCTTCTCCCGAAGAGGTAGAAGAAGGTGCCATCCTTAAGATTGAGGAAAACATTAAAGGCCTTGAGAACATGGAACGTGTTACTTCTGTTTCGCGCGAAAACAGCGGTACGGTAACCATTGAGATGGAAAAAGGTACCGATATGGACGAGGCCTTAATTAAAGTAAAAAACGAAGTGGAGCGAATTGCTTCATTCCCGGTGAATATTGAATCGGTAGTGACTTACAAACACGACGATGTTAATTTTGCGTTGTCCTTTGTTATTACCGCCCGAGACAATAAGCAGGTAAGCTTAAAGCAACTAAAATCTGTTGCCCGTGATATTGAGCACGACCTGTTAAAAATGCCGGGTATTTCAAAAATTGAAATTGGAGGTTACCCTGACGAAGAAATTGCCATCTTACTCAATGAGCAAAAATTGGAGGCCTATCAAATCACTTTTGAAGAAATTGCTAAAGCAGTATCTTCTACCAACCTTATTATGACAGGAGGTAGTGTAAAAGATGGTGAAGAGGAGTTTTATATTCGTGTTAGAAACCGTAATTACCAGAGCGAGGGTATTGAAGACATTGTTGTAAGAAGCACAGCCAATGGTGGTGTTATTCGCCTAAAAGATGTGGCTGAGTTAAGAGATATGTGGGCTGATACACCTTCGCAAGTACTATTTAACGGTAAACAAGCGGTTGTATTTACCATTAACAATACTTTTAACGAGGATGTACTGTCCTCTACAGAAACCATTAAAGAATACCTGGAGAAATTTAACCAGGAACAGGATTTACTAGAAGCAACAGTAAACAGGGATGCCAGTATTTTGCTTAACCAACGTATCGATCTTCTTTTCAGAAACGGACGATTAGGTATATTACTGGTACTATTGTTTTTATCCTTGTTTTTAAATCCCCGAATCGCACTTTGGGTTGCTATTGGAATTCCTTTCTCTTTATTCGGCATGTTTATCATGCTTCAGGTAACAACAGTTACTGTCAACATGCTTTCGTTATTCGGATTAATTCTTGTGCTGGGTATTCTGGTGGACGACGCTATTGTGGTTGCCGAAAATGTCTATCGACACTGGGCCATGGGTAAAACACCGATTAAGGCCGCTATCGATGGAACCCTGGAGGTAACACCCGCTGTATTCTCAGGCGTAATCACTACCATGATTGCATTCTCATCCTTTATCTTTCTTGATGGAAGAATGGGTGATATGTTTAAGGAAATATCCATCATCGTTATCTTCATCTTATTTGTATCCTTAATTGAAGGATTATTGTTACTACCATCGCACCTTGCACATTCCAAAGCTTTAAGCAAAGGAGATGCTGGCTGGTGGAAAAGAAACATGGGATGGGCCGAAAAAGGGGTTATTCATTTTGCCGAAAACTACTATAAGCCTTTTATCAGTTGGGCAATTAATCATCGTACTATAACTCTTGCTGTTTTTACAGCTCTATTTATTTTATCTATCGGTTTGGTACGTGCCAGAGTGGTTGGCTCTACCTTTTTCCCGCAGGTTGAGGGTGATAACTTTTCTGTTTCACTGGTTATGCCAGCCGGAACTGAAGACGAAGTAACTCAATTGTCATTGAATAAAATTTACAATGCCATTTGGGAGGTGAATGATGATTTAAAAGAAAACGACACAGAAGATAAAAGCATCATCGATAAAGTGTACCAGCAATTTAAAGGTTCCGGGCACTCTGCCATTATTATGGTACAATTGGTGGATGCAGAAAGCAGAAATTCTACCACCAACCAGGTTATTGGAAGAATTCGAGAAAAAGTAGGTGATATTCCGGGAGCTGAATCTTTACTATACGAAGGTTTTAATCCTTTTGGAAAACCCTTTGTATTGAGTTTGGTAGGTGATGACAATAAAGAGTTACAAGCGGCAAAAGAGGAGCTGAAAATCATCCTTAAAAACAGACCGGAGTTAACTGATGTTTCGGATAATGCACCTATTGGTTTCCGGGAAATTGAGCTTACGCTGAAAGAAAAAGCATTACGACTGGGTATTACTTATCAGGATGTGATTTCGCAAGTAAGAAATGCCTTTTTTGGTCGCGAAGCACAGCGTATTCAGCGCGGAAAAGACGAAGTAAAAATTTGGGTAAGATATGATATTGAAAACCGTCGTTCAATTGGCCAGTTAGAGAATATGAAAATCCGTTTAGGTAACGGAGTAGCCTATCCATTAACTGAGATAGCTACACTAAAAACGGTAAATGGAGTTTCCAATGTTCGTCACTTAAGCTTTGAGCGCGAAGTACAATTGGAAGCCAATCTTACTGATCCGGGTTCCTCGGTTCCGGATATTATGAAAGATCTGAGAGTGGAAGTATTAGACCCGCTTTTTGAAAAATATCCGGGAGTACGTCCGGTTTACGATGGTCAAAAAAGAGAAACAGACAAAGTAAAGAATTCCGCTATGATAACTATTCCGGTAGTGTTATTGCTGATGTTTGCCATCGTTATTTTAACCTTACGTTCTGTGGCGCAAAGTATGTTGGTGTATGCTATGATCCCTTTAAGTTTTGTAGGTGTAGTAGTTGGACACTGGATTCATGGTATGAGCATTAGTTTAATGTCATTTATGGGAATGGTAGCCCTGGTTGGGGTAATGATCAACGACAGTCTGGTATTAATAAATGCACTTAATCTAAACTTAAAAGCAGGTATGAAATACCAGGAAGCCTTGATAAATGCTGGTGTATCGCGCTTTCGCCCGATATTGCTGACCACCTTAACCACAGTGGTGGGTATGGCACCAATGGTATTAGAAACCAGTATGCAGGCTCGTTTCTTAATTCCTGTAGCTCTTTCGTTGGCCTACGGAATGATTATGGCTACTACTACTACATTGGTATTATTACCTGTAGTATTAACTATAACTAATAATTCACGGGTAACTATTCTTTCTGTTATTAAAGGAAGAAAACTAACAAACGAAGAAGTGGAAAATGCCATTAAAGAGATGAAATACGAAAACAATGAAGAGTAATCCATCCACAAACAACAAAAAGATGTTTAATAAAATTCAAATATTGGTAGTCCTTGTTTTATGGGGACTACCTTCCTTAAAAGCGCAGGAATCTTTTGATAAACTGAACTTGGATAAAGCCATACAAACAGCTTTGGAGCATAATTACGATTTAAAAATTGCGAAAAATCAGTTGCAAGCTGTTCAAAATAACAATAGTATAGGCAATGCTGGAATGTTACCATCTGTTTCATTAAGTGGTGGAGCCAGCTACGGCATAAACGATACCGAAAGCGAAACGGCTACAGTAGTGATAAATCAGGATGATGTTGAAACAACACAATACAATGGAAGTGCACGTGTTGATTATACTTTGTTTGATGGTTTTGGAAATCGTTATACCTATAAAAAACTGAAGCAATTAGATGCACAGCAACAGGTAATATTCAAACAACAAATGGAAATGACGATTTTGCAGGTTGTTCAATTATATTACCAGGCATGTAGCGCACAACAAAACTTAAAACTGGCTAAAGAATCAATGCAGATATCAACCGAGCGTTATATAAAAGCCGTTGATCGTAAAAAATACGGTCAGGCCAATACGCTGGATGTACTCAATGCCGAAGTAGATATGAACAGCGACAGCACACGCATCTTAAATACAGAGCAAGCTTACCTGATGGCTATTAAAGATTTGAATGTAGCATTAGGTATTCCTGTAGGAAGTGAGTACAGTGTCATTGACGATTTGAGTTTTGATAAAATTTTCAACCAGGAACAAGTGGTGGAAAAAGCTCTTGCAAACAATACAAGCTTACAAACTCAGCTTCAACAAGAAGAAATTACTCAATTGGATTTAAAGCTGGCCAAAGCAGGCAGATACCCAACATTATCGGCTTATGGTGAATACAGCTACAGTCAGGTAGAAAACAGTGCCGGTTTTACTTTGTACAATAAAAGCAATGGTATAAACAGTGGACTTTCATTACGATTTAATGTATTTAACGGGCAACAACAACGCACCAAGGTAAAAAATGCCAAGCTTAATGTTTTAAATGAACAAGAAAGAACGCAATTGGCAAAATCAGAACTGGAGAGAGATGCCATTAATGCCTATACTGATTATACGTATAAAAAGCGCATTGTAGATTTACAACAAAGCAGTCTGGTGCAAGCCGAACTTAATTTTGAGCAAACTAAAGAAATGTTTAAACTTGGACGTGTAACATCTATCGAGTTCAGAACAGCTCAGCAAAACATGCTTAATGTGGCTAACAATTACAATGATGCCCGTTTTAATGCCAAAGTGTCTGAATACAATTTAATGCAGATTACCGGAGAATTACTTGGTTTTAACGAGTAATGAAAAACTGAGAAAAGAAATAAATCTACAAAATGAGAAACAGCGATTTAAAAGTTTTAATGGTGCCATTGGTGGTATTACTGGTAATATCTTCCTCTTTAATCATCATGTTGTTAACGGGGTATGCCGATATCGATCAGGTGATACATTTTATGCCTTTGGGGAAAGTCATAACCATTGTAACACATGCTTCTATCGTTGTTACCATTTTCTATTTTGCAATATCCTTTTTCAATAAAAAAATTCCGTGGAGTAAGGTATGGACACTTCGGCTTTTAGCTGATATTGCACTTGTTATTACTTTATCATTTATAGGCATATCATCATTACTGTATCTTGAAAAGTTAAAGCTGTTTCCCATGAGAATGCCGCATGGAGGCCGGGAGCTTTTGTATATTGTACCTATAATGATGAATTCATTATATCTGGTTTTGATAGAAACAATACTGGCTATGAATGAGCGAAATCAACTGGCCAACAAGCTTCAGAAAATTGAAGAGCATCATTTAAAAATGAAATATGGAGCATTGAAAACGCAGCTCGATCACCATTTTCTGTTCAATAACCTGAGTGTGCTTTCTTCTATTATTTATGAAGATGTGGACAAAGCCGACCGTTTTATTACAAAGTTTGCACAGGTTTATCGCTATGTGCTATCTATTAATAAAAGAGATTTGGTTTCGCTGGAGGAAGAAATAGAGTTTATTAAAAGCTACTTATTATTATATAAATTCCGATTTGAGGATGGCTTTGATTATCAAATTAACATTGAAAGTGAAAAGCTAAAGATGCAGATTCCTCCGTTAACGCTCCAGGTGCTGGTTGAAAATGCTATTAAGCACAATATGGTGTCCCGAACAAATCCTTTGCAGATTGATATTTTAAATGAAGGAGATATTCTGAAAGTAAAAAACAACCTGCAAAAAAGAGAAGAACCTATGTCGGATTCCACACATACGGGACAATCTAACATTTGCGAAAAATGCGAATTATTAAACGTAGCATTACCTGTTGTTGAAGTCAATGAAGATAGTTATTCAGTTGCCATTACCTTAATTCCTGCCAATCATGATTAAAGTTTTAATAGTTGAAGATGAAATGCCATCGGCACGTAAGTTAAATGCCCTGGTCAATAGTATTGCGCCGGATTTTGAAGTGATTGATATTCTGGAATCCGTTCAACAAACCGTGGATTTCCTAAAATCTACTCAGGTTGATTTAATCTTTCTGGATATTCACCTGTCGGATGGAAACAGCTTTAGCATTTTTGAACAAGTTACGGTAGATACGCCTATCATCTTTACAACGGCTTTTAATCAATATGCAATAGATGCATTTCAGCAAATGAGCATTGATTATTTGTTAAAACCGTTTGAGAAAGAACGACTATCGCAGGCCATTGAAAAGTTCAGAAGAATTTATAGCATTCAACAGGAGCAAAACCAGTTCGATTACCAGCAATTAACGCAGCTTATTCAGTCTAACTTACAGCAGAATGAGTACCAGGAACGCTTTATGGTGCAGTACCGGGATAAAATTAAAACTGTAAAAGTAGATGATATTGCCTCGGTATACGCAGAAAACAAATCGGTATTTATTACCACTTTTGATGGGCATAGTTACGATTTACCCAATACGCTGGAACAGTTGGAAGCTAAGCTGAATCCGAAATATTTTTTCAGAGCCAACAGAAAATGTATTGTGCACATTAAAGCCGTGAAAGATGCGGTGGTCTATTCCAAGAGTAAACTAAAAATAAACCTCGAACCGGCATTACCTTTTGATGTCATTATTTCTACGGAAAAAACACCTCGTTTTAAACAGTGGTTGAGTAAATAGGGAGAAGGGAACAGGGAGAAAGGAACAAGGAGAAGGGATGAAAGGTTAAAGGACGAACAGGAAATTTGTCATTGGTGAATAACTATTGACCAATAGCTAATGACTAAAAGCAAAATCTTTTAACAATCCTTAAGCATTCCCTGTGAGATATCTCATCCGCAAAACCAGGCTGATGAGTAACTTTGCACATTCAAAAAAAAAGTAAACAATTCACATGACCATAGAAATTACAAGCAAAAAATTTATTGCCACCATAACCGTACTATTAGCTTTGTTAACAGCCATGTCGCCATTGGCTATAGATACCTATTTATCGGCCATGCCGGTGATGTCTAAATTCTTTGGCGTAGGTATTCATAAAATAGAATTCTCTTTAACACTGTATTTTTTAGGTTTTGCGATCGGAAACTTTATTGGAGGTCCGCTTTCGGATTCATTTGGTAGAAAAACCATTGCACTTACCGGAATTGTCATCTATAGCACCTGTGCCTTTCTTATTCCGCAAGCCACATCCATAGAACATGTTTGGATATTACGCTTTTTGCAAGCCTTTGGAGGTGGTTTTGGTTCGGTAGTAGCCATGGTGTTTGTTAAAGACTGGTACCATGGTAAACAAGTAGCGCGTATTGGTACCATTATATCTATGATTATGATGTTGGCTCCTCTATTTGCTCCGGTAATTGGAGGTGTTTTACTGGAGTTTGGGCAATGGAAACTGATATTTTACTTTTTAGGAATTTACAGTACTATTATATTTTTACTGTTTGCCTTTGTCATGCCCGAATCACGTTCAAAGGAACATATTACACGAAAAGTGAAAGTAAATGGCTTTGTGGCAAACTACAAAACGTTCTTTAAATCGAAAAGAGCGGTTTACATGCTAATCTGCACCAGCCTTTCGGCAGCAGCCATGTTTACATTTATTACTTCAGCTTCTTTTATTTACATCGAATACTTTGGATACTCATCAGCATCGTTTCCCGTGTTGTTTGGAGCCAATGTAATACTAAATGTATTGCTGTCTTTTGTAAGTACACGCATGCTAAAACGCCGTGAACCTCATCAATTACTACGCACCGGATTATTACTTCAACTAGTTGGAGGAAGTATTATCCTGATTAGTGTATTAACAGGAAATCCAACCTTTATATGGATATTTAGCTCCATCGTTATTATTGTAGGTAGCCTTGGTATGATATTCGGAAATGGGGTAGCCATCATATTAAATGAAGTGCCTGAGATTAGCGGAGCGGCCAATGCCTCTATTGGCGTAGTGCGTTTTATTATCAGCTTTATTATGGGCTCCATTCCTGCATTGTTTCACAGCGGAAATTTAAAACCTATCGGTATTGTTATATTTCTTTGTATTCTATCTGGTAATTTCTTCTATTGGCTATTTGTGAAAACTAAAAAGGATTAAGTGATTGATGTAATTGCATATTCTTTTCATTATGCTATATATTACTGATTAGATATAGACTGGCATTTTTACAAAGAAGGTATTCTGCTAGCGGAATAGCTTATGTGTTCACAAATATATAGTCTGCGACAAACGGAATAGACTTTAAGAATGACGGAGTGTTTTATTTGCCTGACGGGAAGACATGTTTGAATTCTAAAATAGTCTCTGTGAATATAAAAATAGCTTCTGCGACTAGCGGGAAAGACACTGAGGATGACGGGGTGACATATCAGACTGACGGGAAGTCATGTTTTGAGTAAAAAATAGATAATTCGACTCAAAAAATAGACACTCTAGTTCTAATATTACCTTCTCATTCCTGAAAAATAGCCTGTAGCATTCGTGGAATAAGGTAAATGACCTTATTATTAAACGTTTTGAATTCAGGAATAATCAATGCGTTCTTATAATCTCCTCCCTTAATTACAATCACTATAGTAATCTGGATAAATATTTAAACTTCTTGTGCTGGGGAAGCACTTATTTTTATGTTATTGCTCTATATGCTATCCAAATATTATGAATTATTAGCGTATATAGTAAGCTAGGTGAGAATGTTAACCTACTCACCCCTTCACTTTCTTTAAATCTCGGATTTTATATTTGGCCGGGTGATCAAAATCTATTTTAAGGGAATCAAATTCTTCATCGTTGATAAAAGGAAAGCCTTTTATTTCATCGGGAGGAAGGGGATTTTTGCCTTTATTCTTCTTATAAAAGGCTTTCATGCTTTTGCATTCGTCGCGTTCAATAGCTACTAAAATTTGCAAGGCTATATGTTCATACATTTCGTAATCACTCTTAACCAATCTAATTACTCCCATGGCATTATGCTTTAATGTGTATCCAAAACTAATATCAATTCTATAACAAACATAATAAAAAGCAAAAAGTTAACATATACATGTGTACCAAACGTTACTTTTTATATTATCTTGCGCCGCATATCACACGAATACTAAACATGAAATCTAAACTATTCCTGATTGTTCTTACTGCCTTTTTGTATTGGGTTATACAGAACTATGTACCTTACGGGGCTTATGCATTAATGCCCATAAACCTTTTCGTTACTTTTTTACATGAGCTGGGTCATGCCCTTTTTGCCTTAATAACAGGCGGGAGTGTGCACGAGGTGTATATACAATCGGATGGTTCCGGACATGCGGTAACTGCCGGAGGATTTATACCCTTAATATTGATGGGAGGTTATATTGGCAGTGCCTTATTAGGAAACTTGCTCTTGTTTATTGGTTTATGTAAACCCAAATCGAGTATTATCACCTTGTATTTACTTATTGCTCTATTGGTATTTACGGCTATTTGGTGGTATAGCCATTGGTTTACTTCGGCTTTATTAATTGTGATAGCCGCATTGGCATTCTGGATTAGCAAAAAGTCCAAAAATTTGGTAGCTAACTTACTTATCATCATAGGAACGGCCAGTATTATTTATATCATTATGGATTATAATGCAGGACCATCCAGCGATTTGGCCAGATTCACAGAAATCATTCCCATATTCCCCAAAGCAGTCTGGGCAATCATTTGGCTTATTGCAGTAATGCTGATTACCTGGAAAAACATGCACTATTCTTACAAAAAGAATAAACTACTATAAGGCATGTAGTTAAAATCATATCTGTTTTAAATAAAGAAAGGTATATATCTGGTTCTAATCGGCCTCAGCCATTGAACCAAAAAACAAGGTTAGTTTGACGGTTTAAAATCGTTTTTGTTTGAACGTAGTGAGTTTAAACGATTTCAGTCAGATAACCGTAGTTTTTTGTGAGAAATGGGTGCAGCCTTGATCTTTTTTGCTTTCTTTTTTGGATTAAGCTAAAAAAGGAAGTCGGGTCTGGGCGAAGCGCCAGTCGATCAAAACATTAAGAATAACTCTTAGTTAATGTAAAGATTCATTAAATTTGTGTTTCTTTTAAAATTAACACCAGCTTACTATGAATCGTATATTAAAAAAGCTAATCTACATTTCCCTAATATCAATTAACTTATTCTTAATCGTAAATACAACACAGGCACAGTATTCCAAGCCTCCGCTTAAGCAGGTTGATATTTTAATCAGCCCAAACAAAGCTGATTGGAAATATGATTTAAACGAAAAAGCATCAGTTGATATTCAGGTTTTACAATATAACATTGCTGTTCCCAATGTAGAGATTGAATACCAGTATGGACGCGAAATAGTGGGCTTATACGAAAAAGGAAGTCTGCAATTAAAGAATGGCAAAGGAAAACTGAATCTCGGTAGTTTAATAAAGCCCGGTTTTTTACAATTAAAAGTTTCTACCACCGTAAATGGCTATACCTATAAAAACGAAGTAAAGCTGGCTTATGCCCCGGAGCAGATTGAGCCTACCGTAACGCTTCCTGATGATTTTAATGAATTTTGGAGTGAGGCCATAGCTAAAAACAAGGAGCTGCCTATGGATGCAAAACTTATGTATATGCCTGAATATTCTACGGGATCAGTCAATGTTTATCTGGTCAGCTTTCAGAATTATAAAAAAGGTAAACGCATATATGGGTATTTATGCAAACCAAAAAAGGAAGGTATATACCCGGTGCTATTTACACCTCCGGGAGCCGGAATTAAGAAAATTGAGCCTTATACCAAATATGCTGAAGCCGGATTTATTAGTTTAAGCATCGAAATTCACGGTATTTCTCCGGAACTGTCTAAAAGCGATTACAACAACATTAAAAATGCTTTCAATGAGTATTGGTTTATTAATTTAGATGATAAAGAGAATTATTACTACAAAAGTGTTTATCTGGCATGCGTTCGCAGTATTGATTTTTTATGTGCTTTACCCGAGTTTGATGGTAAAAATGTTGTAGTCACCGGAGGAAGTCAGGGAGGTGCCTTAACCATGGTAACAGCAGGTATAGATCAGCGCGTAACAGCCATAGCTGCATTTTATCCGGCTTTGTGCGATGTAAGCGCCTATTTAAACGGACGAGTTGGCGGATGGCCGCATATGTTTGCCCCTAAATACCAGAAAATAAACAACACGCCTGAAAAAATAGAGACCATGCGCTATTATGATGTGGTTAATTTTGCCAAAAACATCCAGGTTCCGGGTTTTTATTCCTTTGGATATAACGATCATATTTGTCCTCCTACTTCCGTTTATGCTGCAGTAAATGTAATTGAGGCTCCTAAGGAAATAGTGGTCACGCCTATTTCCGGACACTGGCGTTTTAACGAAAGTAACGACAAAGCCATGCAGTTTTTGCTTAAGCATTGTGGATTGTAATATGCTTTTACTAGTAGATAGATTTAAATAATAGAAAAAACATACTATTCCAGAAAAAAATTGGCGTTTCACCCAAACCCGACTCACTTTTCTTTTCTTGATAAAAGAAAGTGAGCAAAGAAAATCAAGGCTACTTTTTAAATACCTTTCTTTTTTTTGCTAAAACATAAGTGCGGCCGGGTGATTTTCGAACAAGTTCTCAACTTCCCGGTCTTACTAACGTTTTAGTTAAAACGGAAGCCATTTAAAGAAGAGGCCACGCGTAATCATATCGCATAATATTTTTTCGAATAGTATTTTATCTATAATGATAGCTTATCATGACAATTGATCTTATATGTATTGGTGTAAAATGCCATCATAATTTATTTCATAAGGCTTTAAGATAAACATCATAGCTAATGAAATCCTCAACTCCTTTGTGTCCCTGTTGTATTAAGTAAAAACGATTTTAACCATTGATTTAAATTTTCAATAACGCCCTGTTTTTGATTTTTTTTTCTATATTCGTCCGTCTTGATTTTTGATCTGCTGTTGGGGCAGAAAACCTGGAACTGAATAAACAACTAACTTAACCCTATTATGCGAGAAACGATAGAGGCTTCTTTTTCTATAGTCAATATTATTCCTACCGGTCTGCTTATACTTGTACTACTTTATTGGATTACTGTTATCATTGGCATTTTTAATGTGGATTCTTTCGACATTGATACGGATGCGGATGTAGATATAGATACCGACGTGGACGTAGATGCCAATGCAGAGGTGAGTGTAAGCGATTCTGTTTTGTGGGTAAACTCTGCACTTACCTTTTTTAACCTAGGTAAGGTGCCATTTATGCTTATTATGAGTTTTATGGCCTTATCGATGTGGATAATCTCCTTACTCATGAATTATTATTTAAATAATGATTTAGCATTGCTTTCTTTAGTTTACCTGATACCTAATATACTGATCAGTGCTTTTGTAACTAAGTTTTTAACGACTCCATTTGTAAAACTATTTGCCAAAGCAGAAAGCGATATTGAAAGCAACCAACGATTAACAGGTAAAGTGTGTACTGTAACGCTAAGTGCTACTTACAATAAAATGGGACAAGCCGAAATTAAAATAGATGGCTCTTCCTTTATCATCAATGTAATGTCTACAGAAGAACAATATACGTTAAGCAAAGGCGAAACTTGCCTTGTCATTGACTATAACTCCGACAAAAAGATTTATTTAATTGAACCATATAAAAACTAGAAAAACATGTTAGCAGGAATTCCTCAAATTGTACTGATTGTTATTGGAATAATAGCTTTTGGTTTTATTGTACTAATTATTAAAACCTGGCGTAAGGCCACCCAGGGACAAGCTTTAGTACGCACCGGATCAGGAGGCGCAAAAGTTTCGTTCAGTGGAATGTTCGTTATCCCAGTTTTACACCACATGGAGATTATGGACATCACCTTAAAAACAGTAACCATTTCCCGTATGGGTAAAGAAGGTTTGATCTGTAAAGATAACCTGAGAGCCGACATCAAAGTCAACTTCTTTGTTCGTGTAAACAAAACTTCGGAAGATGTGATTCAGGTGGCACAATCCATTGGTTGTAAAAGAGCTTCGGATAAAGAATCATTGGTCGATTTATTTGACGCCAAGTTTTCTGAAGCTTTAAAAACAGTAGGTAAACAATTCGACTTTGTAGAATTATATAACTCTCGCGAAAAGTTTAAACTGGAAATTCTAAGAACAATTGGTACCGATTTAAACGGATATGTGTTGGATGATTGTGCCATTGACTTTTTGGAGCAAACCTCTATTGAAGTGCTTTCGCCGGATAATATTTTGGATGTAGAAGGTATTAAAAAGATTACCAAAATAACTTCGGAGCAGCAAATAATGGCGAACCAAATTCGCAGAGACAAAGAAAAAACCGTAACCAAGCAAGATGTAGAAGCCAAGGAGACTGTGTTGCAACTTGAAAAGCAATTGGCCGAAACGGAAGAGAAGCAGAAAAGAGAAATTGCCAATATAAAAGCCCGTGAAGGAGCCGAAATTTCCAAAGTTGAACAAGAACAAAAATTAATTAGCGAAAATGCACGTCTGGCTACCGAAGAAGAAATTCAGGTAGCAGAAGAAAATAAAGAACGCCAGGTAATTGTGGCGCGCAAAAACAAAGAGCGTACAGAAGCCATTGAAAACGAAGGCGTATTAAAAGATCAGCAACTGGAAGAAAACGAGCGTGAGAAAATTGTATCGATGGCTCGTATTGAGAAAGATAAGTTGATGGAAGCGGAGCAAAAGAAAATGCAGGAAGTAATCCGTGAGCGTATCGAGGTTCAGAAATCAGTTGTGGTTGAAGAAGAAAAAATTAAAGATACACAAGCACAAGCCGAAGCAGACAGACAAAAATTAGTTGCTATCAAGGAGGCTGAAAAAGAAGCGGAAACAAACTTAGTTACTGAAATTAAAAGCGCCGAAGCGAACCGCAAAGCGGCAGAATATAAAACTGAGCAACGTATTTTAGAAGCCAAAGCAGCTCAGGAGGCAGCCGACAAAGAAGCCAATGCCACTAAAATATTAGCTGAAGCTAAAGCGGCCGAAGCAGCTGCCTTAGGTATTTCTGAAGCGCAGGTAATTGAGGCTAAAGCCGAAGCCAAAGAGAAAGAAGGTACAGCTGAGGCCAGAATAATTCTGGAAAAATCGAAAGCTGAAGCAGAAGCGATTAAAGAAAAAGGCTTGTCGGAAGCCAGCGTAACTGAAGCAAAAGCACAAGCGGCTGAAAAAGAAGGAATGGCTCAAAACCGTGTAAACAGCGAGAAGTTTACAGTTGAAGCGAAAGGTATAGAAGAAAAGGCAGCTGCCATGAAAAAGATGGATGGCGTTGGAAAAGAGCATGAAGAGTTTAAACTACGCCTGAACAAGGACAAAGATATTCAGTTGGCCAAAATCAATATTCAAAAGGATATTGCCTCTGCACAGGCTAAAGTACTAAGCGAAGCACTTAAGGCTGCTAACATTGATATAGTGGGTGGCGAAACCATGTTCTTCAATCAGATTATGAATGCCATCTCCAATGGTAAAAGTGTAGACCGTATGGTGGATAACAGCGATGTATTAAAGCAAGTAAAAGACACTTTCTTCTCTAGCGAAGATGGTCAGTCGTTTAAGCACAATGTTCGCAAATTTATCGATCAGTTTGGTGTAAGCACAGAAGACATGAAAAACCTGACACTATCTAATCTTTTATTTAAAATTGGTAATCTGGCTGCTAATGAAGGAGACAAATCATCCATTTTTAACCTATTAGATATTGCCAAAGGTTTAGGCGTTTCAAATAAATCAGCAAGTGAAATAGGCATAGATCCTTTTTAAACTTAATAAAACATCTCCAAAGCACAAGTCCTTATTTAATCCATAAAAACTTGTGCTTTGGAATATTATATTCTCAATCCATTCAGTTAAATAATTGCCGGAGATAGGCAGAATAATCATTTAAGATGTAGACTCATATCTTCTGATGATATTTTCATATCTCTTTTCCATAATTCAAAATACTATGGCTACCACACCTCCTAACGAAACTGAAAACACAGCAACAGAACCGCAATTAGAACAGGGTACCTACGAAATTATCCAGAACCGGCTTTCGCAACATGGCAAGGAACTAAGCAAACGTTTAGATCAATTAAATGAAGAGCGGAAACAGGTTTTTGGAAATATTGAAACGTCCCTAATTGGCAGCGAAAGAATTTCAACGGAGAATAATTGCATTCCATCAGATATGGTGGCCATTGGAAATGCCTTTATTTTTGGTTATAATGTTTTAATCGGTTTAAAAAAAGAGGTGGATATTTCTGATGTATTCAGTGTGTATTGTTATAATGCCGATGAACACAACTTTACGCAGGAATCACTCGACATGCTCATTTCTGATGAGTTTATAAAAGACTTTAAAAACCTTTATCGTTATTATAAGGACACCCAATTTGTAAAGTTTGGTAGAATTGGGACTTCTCTTTTCCTGGTATTTAAAACCGGCAAGGGCAAATTCGATATCAAAACCTTTAAGTTTTTGGTTAAAGGCGATCACATCGAGTATGTGGATAACCGAAGCGACCACGAATTTGTTTTTCCAGACCAACACGAGTTTAAATGGACAAAAACAACCCGCGATATGCATGTGAAGGGACAATTCCCTCATATTTCTATCGAAGATCAGATATTTGTGGAAACCACAGAAGGTGACCTAACCATTAAAATTGAAAACAATACCGATTCTGGTCTGGGAATTTATGCAGAAGAAGTAGATCATAAAACACAAACGCTGGACGATGCGGAGTTTTATTATTCTATTATCGACAATCTGATTGTTTTAAAAATAAAACCTTACCAGGAAGAACAGTTTAGATACATTGTTTATAATAAAAAAATACAAGAGGCCGTAAGAATTGATTCTTTAGAAGATTCATGCGTGCTACTACCCGACAGCCACGGTATTATCTTTGCCAATGGTTATTATTTGCAAACCGGGGAGATGAAAATTTTCGACAATGAGCTCTCCGAAATGCTCTATTTACGTCGTATCCCCTCCCCTAACGGAGAAGATTATCTTTATATTTTCTATAATCAAAACAGTGGAGAGTATGTGTTGCTTTCTTATAACTTAATTGCGCAACAAGTAGAAACACCTATTATCTGTAATGGTTACTCTTTGTTTGAGAATGGCGAAATGTGCTATTTTAAAACCGATGGTGCACCCAAAAAACATCATGTCCTTCAAATATGGAAAACACCTTACCTGGATGATAACTTCCACTCAGAAATAGAGGCCAATCAAACCTCCATATTATACAAAATAGGAAACAAAGACATTGTTAGAGGAATGTCGGAATGTAACGAGGTACTTAAACTAATTCAAAAAGAAGATAGTTATGCCAACTTGTATTTTGATATTCAGAAAACAGCAGGTGATATACTTGATGCCTACTACTGGATAAGCAACCCGGAAACCTATAA
Organism: uncultured Saccharicrinis sp.; assembly: GCA_963677245.1. Taxonomy (GTDB): domain Bacteria; phylum Bacteroidota; class Bacteroidia; order Bacteroidales; family Marinilabiliaceae; genus Saccharicrinis. The sequence continues at coordinate 4,352,554 of OY781921.1, read as the reverse complement.
TCTTCAGGAGCCGCTTACTCAAATTAAAGATACAGCGGGAAATGCCATTGATGAATATGAAAAGGTTGTCAGCATAAAGAAAAACTCAGCGCAGGAAGTAAGTCGTGTAATGGCTTTGGTGGAAGAACTCACTAAAAAAATAAAAGCTACTTCTTTTAGTTCCATAAACCAGTATGTCGATGTATTAGCAGAACTGCGCACCATCAGGGGTGAAACTATTTCGCTAAAAGAGCTACGCTATGTTGATCTGGAAGCCATTCAGCAGGAGGAAGAAAACCTGGAAGTATTTAATCAGGATATCTCTAATGACTGTGTTCAGTTTTTATTGAAACCGGAAGCGCTTGAACCATATAGCCAAAAGGTGGATGAATTAAAAACAACCATCAACGAGGTTAAAAAGGTAGTGAAAGCCAATGATATTGAGGAAGATTTAAATCAAACCTCCGGTGAACTGGAAATGCTGATTGAAATTGTCAGCAACTTAAAGATTGAAGATGCCACAGAGACTACACGAATCATAGATAACATATCAACCATTTATTCCAGCTTTAACCAGGTAAATGCAGCCTTAAAACGCAAGCGAAAAGAGTTATTAAGTCTGGAAGGAACGGCAGAATTTAATGCGCAAATCAAACTTATCAGCCAGGGTTTAACTAACTACCTGGAACTTTCTGATTCACCTGAAAAATGCGTGGAATATCAGACCAAACTGATGGTTCAGATTGAAGAACTGGAAGGTAAGTTTTCGGAGTTTGATGAGTTTATCGAAAAAATTGCTACCAAACGCGATGAGATATACAACTCGTTTGAGTCTAAGAAAATAAGTCTGGTTGAAGCCCGCAACAAGAGGGCAAATACACTTTTTCAATCCTCGGATCGTATTTTAAAAGCGATACAAAACCGGGTTTCTAAATTTTCTGAAGTCAGCGAGATCAATGGTTACTATGCTTCAGATCTCATGATCGAGAAGCTTCGGAATATAGTAGATGAGTTGATCGCATTGGATGATTCTGTAAAAGCAGATGCCATTCAAAGTCAACTTAAAACCATTAAGGAAGAAGCTATTCGTCAGCTAAAAGACAAAACAGAGTTATTTGTCGACGGAGCAAACATCATCAAATTTGGCGAGCATCATTTTTCTGTCAATACACAACCTTGCGAACTGACCATGGTTTTTAAAGACCATGAAATGTATTTTCATTTAACGGGAACCAATTTCTACGAAAAAGTTACCAACGCAGAGTTTAATTCATTTAAGGATTTATGGGATCAAAGTATTCCATCCGAAAATAACGAAGTATATCGCGCCGAATATTTAGCCTATCATGTATTTGAAAAATGTCAGCAGGATTTTAACGGCAATTTAATTGCGCTAAAAGAGGATGATATCCTGAATTACATTCGCGATTACATGGGGCAACGCTTTAACGAAGGTTATGTAAAAGGCGTGCACGATATGGATACCCTGATTATAGTGAAAGAACTTGTCGAGTTATTAAAATCTGCGGGCTTGCTAAAGTATTCAACACAGGCGCGGGCTTGTGCTGTTTGGTTTTGGAATAAATACGCCACACCGGAAATAAAACAAAGCTATTATAAACAATTAAAAGGAGTTGGTGCATTACTGGAAGTCTTCCCCGATGCACAAGAGTTCCAATATATTATTGATGGACTTAAGCATCAGATCGGAAATTTTGTTGAGGAGACCGGGTTGTTTGATCCCATCCACGTAGAAGAAGCTGCCGAATATTTTTTCCATGAAGTGGTTCAGGATGAAAACTTTGTTATCGATTATGAAGCTTCTGAATTGTACGAAGCTTTTAATCGTTTCATAAAAGACAAATCGGCCAGCAACCAGTATCAGCAATCTGTTGATGAATTAAATAGTGATCCAATAGCGCAGTTTAAATTGATAAAAAAATGGATCAGTGCCTTTATCAATACCGCACAACTACAAAACAAACTACAATATTTGGATGAAGTGGCCGTGCTACTCATGCTTAATTGCTTCGACAGTAAAAATATTGTTCGTGCTACTTTGCGCAAAGAACTGGATAATTTCCAGGGAACGCATCCGGTATTAAATGAAGGCAAATACCTATTCGATTACAACCAGTTTATTGCCAAACTGAAGAAATATGAGAAAAACACGGCAGAACGTTTTCTGGCATTTACCGATGTCAAAAAACAGTTGGTCGCACAATTCGAAGAAGACCTTCGCTTGCAGGAATTTAAGCCAAGAGTACTTTCGTCTTTCGTTCGAAATAAACTGATTGACAAAGTGTACTTACCATTAGTGGGTGATAATTTGGCCAAGCAATTAGGTACAGCCGGAGAAGGCAAACGTACTGACCTAATGGGTATGTTGCTGTTGATTTCGCCTCCCGGATATGGTAAAACAACCTTAATGGAATACATTGCCAGTCGTTTGGGTATCATCTTTATGAAGATTAACGGCCCGGCTATTGGTCATGAAGTGACTTCACTCGATCCGGCTGAAGCTGGTAATGCCAGTGCTCGAGAAGAGCTAAACAAATTGAATTTATCCTTTGAAATGGGCGATAATGTGATGATTTATCTGGACGATATTCAGCACTGTAATCCTGAATTCCTGCAAAAATTCATTTCGCTTTGTGATGCGCAGCGTAAAATTGAAGGCGTGTACAAAGGAAAGAGTAAAACCTACGATTTCAGAGGACGCAAAGTTTGCGTGGTCATGGCTGGTAATCCTTATACCGAAAGCGGTGATAAATTTCAGATTCCGGATATGTTGGCTAACCGTGCGGATATTTATAACCTGGGTGATATTTTGGGAGACACAGCAGATATATTCAATATGAGTTACATCGAAAACGCCTTAACCTCCAATAAGGTATTGAATCAGCTGGCTAGCAAAAGTCACAATGACATTTACCCCATGCTTAAACTGGCTGAATCGGGAAGCAAAGACGGACTTGAATTTGAAGCCAGTCACACGCATGGACAAATCAATGATTATGTGAATATCCTGCAAAAATTAATGATTATCCGAAATGTGATTTCAAAAGTAAATCAACAATATATTGCTTCTGCTGCACAAGCGGAGGAATACAGAACTGAACCGGCTTTTAAACTGCAAGGTTCGTATCGTAATATGAATAAGATTACGGAAAAAGTCGTAACCATCATGAACGATGCTGAGCTGGAAACCTTGATTATGTCGCATTACGAAGGAGAATCGCAAACCCTGACTTCGGGAGCAGAAGCCAACATGCTTAAGTTTAAAGAAATCGTTCAAAAACTATCAGAAGAAGAAACAAAACGATGGGAAGAAATTAAAATGACTTTCCAAAAGAACCAGAAACTAAAAGCCGGAGGAAACAACCAAACAGCACAGGTTATAGAAGGCATGGAAAACATTACAGAAAGTATAGCGCAAGTTTCGCAAACCCTAAAAAAGTGTATTTGGAATTCGTAACAGGGATCAGTTAACAGGGAACATGGAGAAGGGAGAATAAACTTTATAAACTTTGCGATATGCTTAGCGCACTTTGCGTGAAACCTAAAAAATATAAAACACAAAACTTTTAAATATGATAAACAATTATTTTGATTCGGAGAAAGGACAGTTAGCTGTATTAATTAAAATGGCTAAAGCAGATGGAAAGGTAATTGGCTCGGAGAATATGTTCCTGAACCTAATGGCTCGTAAACTAAATATTTCTACGTCTGACTTTGAAGACATATACGAAAATACAGATCAGTATAACTTTATTCCTCCAGCAAATGATGAAGATCGCTTTATCCTTTTTTACAGAGTTATTCAAATGATGAAAATGGATTTAAGTGTAGATGTGGAAGAAATTGATTTTTGTAAGGAATTAGGAGCACTACTAGGAATCCGAGAAGATAAAATAGATGAAATCATTAAGCTTTCTATCATGAAAAACAAAGAAGTTGTAGGCTATGATGAAATCAGAAAAATGTTGGTAGGATAATTTTTAAGTGAATAATGATAAAAAAAGTAAGTGTAGTTTTATTAATGTTGCTAAGTAGCGTATTGGCATGTATTGCACAAAACAATTCTATTGGTATCCTATTTCAACCCAAACATACTGAAATCGTATTTTCAGATGACAATGAACGTTATAATGTTGGAGCCACCATTGAGTTTGGTTTAGTTTATACACACCAATTATTCAACAAACTTGGTTTAGATACCCGTTTTTTGTATTCGAAATTCAAATACTTACGTGAGATGGACTCATATGGAACCTATGTAGGTAACGTATTTCAACCTGCATCTTTTTATTACTATTATGAATATATTTCTCTACCACTAAGTTTAAGATATCAGCTATTTGAGAAAGGTAAAATTCAAATTGGGATTCGATGTGGAATGTCTGTTGACAAATACATCAGTCATAAAAATGATTTCCGTTGGGAGATAAACGAAGTAAAACTTGAAATTGGCGATTATAATTTCTCCGGAATCATTTCTGTGCCTGTTTCCTATGCTTTAAATGATAAATTCAGTTTAGTTGCAGAGCCACAGTTTAACCACGTACTTTTTCATAACCATCATAGTGAAAAAAGCAACCCTACTTTAATGGGGATAGGTGTAAATATTGGAGCAGCCTTTCATTTTTAGTTTCGGAGATATTATTCTTTAGAATTCAATTCACGGTGCTTAATAAGCATTGGAATATTACTTTTAAATAAGCCATTAGCCAGTTTTGTAATCGCCCAAAACGAAAGAATAGGCAATACAATAACCTGAATAATAAACAATCCCACATACAAAAAAGTGAGGCGCAACATATTATCTATTAAACTGCCCATGTTTTCTGATAGTTTTGACAGCGCCTTTTTAAATTCTTTGGCTTTTTGCGCTAAAAAGTGGGCACTATTTTCTATTGTTCCAATAAACCCATCCACCTCCGGCATGGAGAATTCGCTTAACTTATCCAGCTCAGCAGAACCGGTATTAAGGGCTGCATTAGCAGTTTCTATTCTTTCTTCAAAAAAATGCTTGTTCACCATATCATTCACTAAAGAAGAAAACGGAAGACACAAACGAAGTGCAATAACCAGAAAAATCAATCGAAGAATTTGCTGTTGAAGTGCTTTTGTTTTATTGTTTCGAAACCAGATGAATAAAACATAAGTCAATAAAAGTACAGCTAACAAAAAAGGAGCAAACCAAATACTCATTTCGTATGCCAGCTTCTGAACGCCCAGCGAAACAATAGCAGTTACCAGAATATCTGACAAACGTTCTGTCATATCATCAATGGGATCGAGGATTTGACCAACGGCAAGTGAAACACCAACACCAGCCGGCTCCAATTCTAAAGTTGAATTCTGAATAACCGACACGGATGCATTCACCACGCGACAACTGGCATAAGCAATCCCAGCCTTTGAAATCGATTCCTTAAAATAGTTGTCAGTGGGAACATCGATAAAAGATATTTTACCGGATGGTGTAAACAATAAAAATAAGGCTACGATTAATCCCAATGCTGATATGATGATTTTTTTAAGCATACGCTCTTTTTTTGAGTAATAGTTCTTGCAGTCTAATATAGCTTTTTTCAAATAACTGTTCGGTGAGAATAAAATACATCATGCAAACATTCAACTCACCACAAATTGGGATATTCATGTTTCAGGTTCAATAACCTTTGAATTTCATCCTTCATTTATCAATCCTGTATTTTCCTATAAAACAAATAGTCTTTCAATATCAACAGCTGATATTGCAGGCTTCATTCATTTCAACTCAAAAACTCAACCTAAATCTTAATGCATACCAGCAGTTTAAGAACACGACATATAAAACGTATAATTCCAATATTCAACTCAACTAAAATCAATCAAACCTATCTAAATCATAAAAGTAATACCCATTTATTGGGATTGCTTAAAGAAATCTCGTCGGGTATTTTCGCCATTCAAATATTCTTATTTAGATATATTTTAAATAAAAGCAAAAGGGGAAAGGTGATGAGGATTTCTAGTGATTTGGGCAGAAAAATAATTGGTTTACTTATTAGTATTACTACCATTGCTTCTATTTCTTATGGGCAAGAAAAAACTACTCAGCAATTAACCGGTCATATCCAAGACAATAAAGGCGCCTTTATCACAGGGGCAAACATTGTTATTCAAAATAAAAGTGTTTGGATAGGAGCTGTTACTGATGTAGAAGGCTTTTATGCATTTGAAAAAATACCAAATGGAAAATATATTTACAAAGCCAGCTTTATCGGATACAAACCTGTGGAATTCGAAATTGAGATAACTCAGGAGCAAAGCCAACAAATTGACATAACACTAAACCCGGAATCTGTTCAAATTGAAGACATTCAAGTGAATGGAAAATCCATTCTCACACAAATAAAAACACTGTCATATGAAGTGGCAGCTATATCTGCTTTGGAATTTCAAAATTCTAATTCGGATGCGCAACGAATTCTAAATAAAATCCCCGGGGTAAGAATATTAGAAGATGGAGGTTTAGGTTCTTCAAGCACATTTACCTTAAATGGCTTTTCGGGCGATCAGGTTAAGTTTTTTATGGATGGCATTCCCATGGATAACTATGGAAGTTCGATGAGTCTGGCCGATATCCCTGTTAATCTTATTGAAAGAGTTGAAGTGTACAAAGGAGTAGTTCCTGTGTGGCTGGGTGCCGATGCCCTTGGTGGCGCTGTAAATATCATCACTAAAAAACGTAAGAAATTATTAGATGTATCCTATAGTTTGGGCTCTTTTAATACACATCGCTTATCGGTTAACGGAGCTTATACCAATGCCAATACTGGTTTTACAATCAGAACCAATGCTTATTACAATTATAGTGACAACAATTACAAAGTATGGGCTCCCATTAGCAACGAAAATAACACCATCGTTGACACAGCGGAAGTTGAACGCTTTCATGACCGCTATGAATCAAAAGCTATACAAGTTGAAAGTGGATGGCTTAACAAAAGCTTTGCCGATCATTTATTGCTTGGCATTTTAGCCGCAGGAAATGATAAAGAAATACAGACCGGAGCCACCATGAAAACCGTATTTGGAGGTATTACCCGTAATAGTCAATCTTTGGTTCCTACGCTAAAATATCAAAAGAAAGATTTTCTAATCGACAAGCTGAATGTGCATGCATCTGCATCATTCAATTTTACTCAAAGTGAATACATCGATACCTTAAAAGGCGTTCGTTTTAATTGGCTGGGAGAATCCTTTAATTCTACATCAAGCAATGGACAACAGTCAGAAGATGGTGAATTACTAAGAACATTTACCACCATGAAAGATAAAGAGGCAAGCAGTCAGCTAAACTTTGATTATGCGCTTTCCCCAATGAGTTCACTGGCACTAAATTATGCTTACGGGTATTTCCATCGCGATACCAAAGACAAGGTTAATCCTGATAAAATTGAAAACCAGTTTCCAAAATCATTAAATAAACATATTCTGGGACTTTCATACCAATTCAACTGGAATGATAAATGGAATACCACAGCATTTGGAAAACTTTTACATATCAATGCCAAATCCAGCAAGCAATATGATTTTGCCTTACCAACTCAACGAACTGAAGAATATAAGTCTTCTTCGTCAAGTATGGGATTTGGTCTGGCTTCTTCCTATTTTATCTGGCCATCACTTCAAGTGAAAGCATCTTACGAACACACCTATCGTTTACCTAGTCCAGAGGAAATGTTTGGCGATGGCTTTTTAATTGAAGCCAATCCGGAAATTGGCCCGGAGCAAAGTCATAACTATAATATTGGTGCTTTATTTAGTAAACGGTTTAAAACCAATCATCAAGTAAATATAGGCGGAAGCTTTATTTACAGAGATACCAAAGACTTGATTTACACTGTAGTTTCCATAGCCAGTCCTGTCACCCATTTCGAAAACTTAAGCAAAACCAGGGTAAAAGGTGTTGAAGGAAACATAAAATACCAATGGAAAGATATCTTTCACTTTGGTGGAAACCTGACTTTTCAGGATATTACTGATCAAGCCAAACTGGTTTATAATGAATCTTACACAGGAACCGGGTATCAAAAGAATTTTCATTATGGTTTTCGATTACCCAACAAACCTTATCTTTTTGGGAATGCAAACCTGGGTTTTTCCTGGAAAGACTTATGCTTTGATCATTCAAAATACAGCTTGAACTACCATTTCAATTATGTAGAAAAATACTTCTTAACATGGACTGAAATGGGGTCAAATAATGATGATTACATCATACCCCGACAACTATCTCATGATATTGAACTAAGCTGTAATCTACACGATGGTAAATACAATATTTCTGTCGAATGCAGGAACCTGTTAAACGATCGATTATACGATAAGTACTATCTGCAGAAACCAGGTAGAGCCTTTTATATAAAGCTCAGGTATAATCTATAGCTGAAAAATATTTGAATAATTTTTAAATCATATAATATGTTGCAAACACAAAAAATTGGAAAATGGATAATCGGCGGCGTAATGTTGTGTTCCGCATTGCTTTTTACTGCCTGTACAGACGAAGAAGATGATAACATGGGTTATCAGGGAGAAGATGCTTATGTATTATCGTTAGCTATTCAAGGTTCTGATGGAACATTCACCTATTACACGGCACAATACGAAGATGTCATGAGTGGAACATTATCTGCCAAAAACCAGGGAATAACGCAACCTGGTTACTATACTTATAATCAAATTGATGATCAAATACTTTGCATGACCGGGCTTGGAGAAAACAATCTGGTTGGAGTAAAGAAAGATGATAGCTACAGCTTAAAAGAAGTTGGTGGAGTTTCTGATTTTGATAATAGTTTATCCGACATTATAAAAGCAGAAGATGGTATTTTATTAGCTGTTGAGGTTTCAAATACCTCGGATATGGTGACTTTCCATAAAATTGATGCAGAAACCATTACTATTTCTGAAACGAAGAAAACAGCAGTTACAGATATCACAGAACTGTCTGCTCCTGCCTATTCCGGGTTAGTACAGTCTGGCGATTATGTGTATTTAAGTTATTACATCAGTAGCCCTACAGATTATTCAACAAGTTATACCGACAAAGCCAGAATAGCTGTTTTTTCATACCCTGAATTAAATTTCATAAAAGAAATAACTGATACCAGAACTGGTCCAATTGGAGGTTTTGGTGCAAAATCAGGATTATTAAAAGATGAGAATGGAGATGTGTACGCTTTATCTCATTCGAATCCGGCCAACGGTTTTAGTCAAACAACTAAAGATGGAGCTATTTTACGTATTAAACAAGGAGAAACCGAATTTGACACTGACTACTTTATGGATGTAGAAAGTTTATCCGGAGGTAAAAATACAGCTCATATGAAATACCTGGGGAATGGTAAAGTATTCACTTTAATGAATATGGATGACAACAGCGAGCAAGCGATCTGGTCAGATGGCCCCTTGCGTCCGGCTGTTATCGATTTGTATAACGCAAGCCTGAACTATATCAGCGGCGTACCTGACCATACTGGTATTGGACGAAAGTTGGAATCAATTGCCCTTTACGAAGATCAATACATTTACATGTGTATCCCTGAAGACATCAGTACTTATGTATATAAAATTGATGTAGAAAATTATACATCTACAAAAGGAGCAGAAGTAGAAGCAAACTTTGTTGCCGGTTTCTTCAAACTATAAAAAATCAATAACCAATACCTGATCCTATTTCCAAAGTTTATCATTTGGGAAGAGTTATTAATTGTTTTCCTAACGAACCATTCTTTAGATCCACCGGAAGCTAAGGAATGGTTCGGCTTTTAAAAATTAGTATGTGATATGGGCAGATTCAGAGCATTGATTAATTGGTTACATTTATGGTTGGGCTTAAGTTCCGGCATCATTGTATTTATCGTTTGTATTACCGGTAGTGTTTATGTTTTTCATCAAGAAATTAAAGATACGACAGAACCCTGGCGATTTGTTGAACCTCAAAACAAAGCATTTGTCCCGCCAAGTCAATTAATTGATACAGCCAAAGCATACGTACCTCATCACGAACCCACCGGATTAACCTACGAAGGAAAAGAGGGTGCTGCAGCTGTTGGATTCTGGATAAACACGAATGGCAAAAGCAAGTTTGTAGTCGTATTTATGAATCCTTATACGGCACAGTTCATTAAAAAAGAAGAGCCATTGGCCAAAGGGCAGTTTAATTTCTTTCATTTTATTGAGGAAGGACATACCTCGTTATGGCTTCCCAAAAATATTGGTCGACCTATAGTAGGATCTGCAGTGCTGATTTTTGTTTTTCTTCTGCTAAGCGGCCTTATTATGTGGTGGCCCAAAAAATGGAACAAAACATCACTTAACAAAAATTTTAAAATTAAATGGAAAGCTAGTTTTAAAAGGCTCAATTACGATTTACACAATGTATTGGGTTTTTATATGCTACTCTTCGGTTTGATAATTGCAACCAGCGGACTGATTTGGTCATTTGACTGGTTTGCTCATTCTTTCTACTATGTTACTTCTGCAGGAGAAAGCAAACCAGAACACAGCCACCCTCATTCTGATATAACACAAGCTAATCTTGTTCAATCGGATACCATTCCCGGCATTGATCAGGCATTTTATTTGGCATTACAACAACAAGCCAACCCTCATCGTATTTACATTACCCCTGGTTTACACGATGACGACGATGCTTATGAAATAGTGATGTACAAATACCAAGGTAAGTTTTATAACCACAACACCTATTTCTTCGATCGATATACCTTAGAGCCATTAAGAATAAAAGGAGACAGATATAATGAAACATCCTTTGCCCAAAAGCTGGATATGATGAATTACGATATTCACACGGGAGGTATAGCTGGATTACCTGGTAAAATACTGGTTTTTCTGGTCAGTTTAATTTGTGCCAGTTTACCAGTAACCGGTTTTATTATCTGGGTAAAAAAGAAGAAAAACAATCAAAAACAAAAATATTCACTTTCTCATCAATTAAATCGTCATGCTTCATCTTTTTAAAAAGAAAAAAGAAACCAACCATGCCCATGAAACACTAATTCTTTATGGCTCCAAAACAGGTAATGCCAAAATGGTTGCCAATGAACTCAAAAAATACAGCAAGACGAATAATATTCACCTTCCGGTTGAAAACATGTCTTCTTTTCATCCTCATTTACTGCCTCAATTAAAAAAAGTAATTGTAGTTGTAAGTACGCATGATGATGGAATGCCTCCTAATAAAGCGCGCAAATTTTATAAGAAAATTCACTCTTCTGAGATGCCCAAACTCAATGGATTAGAGTTTGCCATTTGTGGATTAGGTGATTCCAGTTATGAGAAATTTTGTGAAGCCGCCAAAATGCTTGAAAAACGATTTGTTCAACTTGGTGCGACTGCTATATTACCCCGAAAAGATTGCGATGAAGATTTTGGAGAATCCGCTGCCAAATGGATCTGTGAAGTTATACGGAAACTAGAAGGTAAGACGGATAGTAGTCCATCTCAAAACATTAGTGCAGATAGTTTAAAACAGAACAATAGCTTTTCAGGAGAAATTGTTGCATCAGAAAAACTGGGAGAAGACTGTTACGAAAAGGAAACTTATCATATTGAAATCAACCATTTCAATAAGCCAATTACATTTCATCCGGGTGATTTAATCGAAATCACGCCAGTCAACCCTAAATTGCTTGTGGATAGTATGGCAAAAAAACTCTCTGTAAAAAGAAGTCTTATAGAAAACAAAGAAATTAGTAGTTTAAGTGAGGTAACCGTAAAAGCATATGCCCTGGAAGCTAACAACAAAGATCTGCATAAACTCATATCCAAGCCCAAAAAGCTCAATAAATTTATAAGCAAAGGCAATGCACTTGATCTTTATCTAAATTTTCCATCATCTTTAAATGCGAGTACATTTATTCGCTTACTTCCTCCATTACAGAAAAGACAATATTCTATTGCTAACTTCCAAAGGAGTAAAGATGATGCATTGCACCTAATGGTTAAAACAATCAGATTTTCTTATAAAGATTCAATCCATGAAGGAGCAGCTTCTGTCTACCTAAATGAAAGCATACATCCGGGAGATAAAATCAATTTTAAGCTGATTAGCGTTCCTGATTTTTATTTACCTGAGGACAAAAATGCACCGATTATCTTTCTGGCAAACGGAACCGGTTATGCTCCTGTCAGAGGATTACTACAACAGTGGCAAACAGAAAAATACAAGTCTAAAGTATGGGTTATCTGGGGAGAACAAAAGCACCGTGCTCAGCATAAATATTACAAAGAACTGCTGGAACTTTCTCAAGAATTTCCTGAAATCCAATTTCAACCTGTTTCTTCAAGAGAAGAAAGTCAAGTCAAATATATTCAGGATGTGCTTCAATTGCATGCAGCAGAATTTAGTCAATTTATAAAAGATGGAGCCCATGTTTTTATATGTGGATCAAAAAACATGGGTCAGGATGCTATTGTAAAAATGGATCAAATACTACATCGACAGTCTAATTCATTAACTATTGATCAATTAACCGAACAGGACAGATTGCATTGCAGTATTTATTAATTGTGCGAATTAACTTCTTTCCTGTTTTATTTGTGCATCAATAGTAGCAATGGTTATCATATTTAACACCTCACGAACCGAACTACCTAATTGCAGAATATGCACAGGTCTCTTCATTCCTAATATGATGGGACCTATAGCTTCTGCACTTTTCATTACCTGTAAAAGTTTATAGGCAATATTAGCTGATGTTAAAGTTGGAAACACTAATATATTAGGTTCATTTCCAACTAAAGTAGAGAACGGATAGTTTTCCTTTAGCTCTTCCTGATTAAAAGCAAAGTTGGCCTGTATCTCTCCATCCGAAATAATATCCGGATGCTTCTCTTTCATTAAAGCCGCAGCTTTTCGAACCAACTTTGGCTCCGGATCATCAGAAGAACCAAAATTAGAATAAGCTAGAAATGCCACCTTCGGTTCAATATTCATCATTTGCTTAACAGCAGTAGCTGCCTGACAAGCAATATCTACCAATTCTTCCGATGTAGGATTCGGGATCATCGTGGTATCGGTAAAAAAAAGCGGACCACGTTTGGTAAGCATCAAATACATACTCGATACTTTCTTTCCTGGAGTTTCGGTACCTATAATTTGCAAAGCAGGTTTAATGGTTTGCGTGTACTTTCTGCTAATCCCCGAAATAATGGCATCAGCCTCTCCCATTTCAACCATCATACAACCAAAATGATTCCGCTTCTTCATCTCATTTTCAGCTTCATAAAAGTTGTAACCTCTTCTTTGCCTTTTTTCGAAAAAGACTTTACTGTACCGCTCTACCAATTCCGCAGAATCTTTACTTTGTGGGTTAATAACAGGCGTATCATGTAAATCGAGTTGATGCTTATCTATCAACTTCTGTATTTTTTCCTCATCACCTAATAAAATAGGTATTGCGATACCTTCGTCCATAGCGATTTGAGCAGCCTTAAGCACTCTGTAATCCTCAGCCTCTGCAAATACGATTCGCTTAGGAAACTGCTTGGCTTTATTGGTTAATCGTCTGATAATTTGATCATCATTACCCAAACGTTTCACTAGAGCAGTTTTATAAGCATCCCAATCGTTAATCGGATTTTTTGCAACACCGCTATCCATAGCCGCTTTTGCTACAGCCGGCGCAACTTCTGTAAGCAAACGAGGATCAAGTGGTTTGGGTATAATATAATCACGACCAAAGGAAATCGTATCACGATTATAAGCCTTGATCACCACTTCCGGAACTGGCTCTTGCGCCAGATTAGCTATCGCTTTTACCGCGGCCAGTTTCATAGCTTCATTAATTTCTGTTGCTCTTACATCCAGTGCGCCGCGGAAAATAAAGGGAAATCCCAATACATTATTTACCTGGTTAGGGTGATCAGATCTTCCGGTAGCCATCAATACATCATCTCGTGTAGCCATGGCTAAATCATAAGGAATTTCAGGATCGGGATTGGCTAATGCAAAAACGATGGGATCTGCAGCCATAGTTTTAAGCATTTCCGGTGTTAAAACATTTCCTTGCGAAAGACCCAAAAAAACATCTGCTCCCACAATGGCATCTTCAAGCGTATGATAATCTTTATCTGTGGCAAATTCTTTTTTTATCGCATTTAAACCCTCTCTATCATTACGGATAACACCCTTTGAATCACAAACAATTATATTTTCTTTTGATACACCTAGTTCTATAAATATTTTAATACAAGAAATGGCTGAAGCTCCTGCTCCGGAAACAACCATCTTAACCTCGGAAGCCTTTTTATTTAAGACTTGTAAAGCATTGATTAATCCTGCCCCTGAAATAATCGCAGTGCCATGCTGATCATCATGCATGATAGGAATATTGAGCTCTGCCTTTAGTCTGCTTTCAATTTCGAAACAATCCGGTGCCTTAATATCCTCCAGATTAATTCCACCAAAAGTTGGTTCCAAGGCTTTTACTACCTGTATAAATTCCTCAACATTAGTCGTATTCAACTCCAGGTCAAAAACATCGATACCGGCAAAAATTTTAAATAACAGGCCTTTTCCTTCCATCACCGGCTTTGAAGCTTCCGGGCCAATATTTCCCAAACCTAATACTGCAGTACCATTGGAAATAACGGCCACCAGGTTTCCTTTTGCTGTGTACTTGTATACATCTTCGGTGTTATCTGCAATCATTCGGCAAGGTTCCGCAACACCCGGAGAATAAGCTAAAGCCAGATCTCGTTGTGTTTTAGTTGCTTTAGTTGGAATGACTTCTATTTTACCGGGAGTACCTTTGGTATGATAATCCAAAGCATCTTGCTTTCTGATTTTTGAATTGGCCATGGTCGTTTTGTTTTGTAGATTTTTTTAAATGTAAGGAAATGATTGCAGAATGTTCTCTTATATCCATTCAAACAATGCAAGAATCATTTAGTTTAAACAAAAAATCCCCTGCCAAAACATTGACAAGGGATTCTTAAGTATTTGATTTTTTATTGAATGGTAGTACTAACTCCAGCTATCGTAAGTGTAAATCCTGGAGAACAATCAGCAAGGTCATCTGCGTCTAAATCCTGATAATAATCTATATTCATAGCAGGTAAACCTTCAATATCTATATCCAGAATTCCACTTTTAATATATGGGCAAGATAAATCAACTAATAATGGATTATCATTTCTTGTGGTTAGGTCAAATGCAACACCATTTGATGCTTCTCCTGACTGCGTGCCGGAAACTTCATACACATCATCCCAAACGTTTAAACGTGTTTCTTCTCCTTCAATCCAGGTACGCTGCGTATCCTGTGTAAATTGAATCACATTACCCGAATCATCTGTTATCTTTCCATTCTTAACCTGAACCTTAAAAGTATATTGGTCAGACATATTCGTTCCGGTATTAATCACAATATGCTCCCCTTCTATCTTATAATCATTTTGATAGTAATTTTCGAATGTGGTGGTGTGCACCGATCCCATCTCGCGGTACCAGCCATTTTCTAGGGTGGTGATTAATTTCCCTCTTCTTTTCCGGCCATCCCAACCGGTAACTCCATCTGTACCGTAATCAACAGTAACCGTTTTTGGAAATGTACTAAAGTCTGCAGGTTCAATGCTTATTACCGGATAATCGCCTTGTACTGTACTTTTAATCATGGAGACAACATCATCCTCCATGCCGGCAGTTTTTGCGTTTACCTCATTACCCACACCCTGAAATTGACGAACAGCAATGGAATAATCCACAATAGCATCTTTAGCTTCAACCGTGTCCGTTGTACTTTCTTCTTTCTCAATAATATCACAACTAAATGCAATAAGCATTAGTAATATGATACTTACATTTATCCTTTTCATACAATTTTAGATTTTAAGCAATAAAGTATGGTAGGTAGTGTTAAAGGTTAAATTCAATTTAAAAATACAAATCGCGCTTTCCTTGTTTAATTTTATCTAATCGTTCAATCAGCTTTTCCTTAAAACGCTCATCCTCGTAGTTTACCAGCTCACTTTGTATTAACTGATACCCCTTTTGCTTGGTTTCTTCTGGAGCATAATCTTCCAAATACTCTGCCAAAGTTAAAATGGCATTCGGTTGACAAAAACGTTTGATAAATCCAGGAACTGAGAATTCCATAAAATGCTCTCCTGTTCTGTCTAGTCTGTAACAGGCAGTACAGAAAGACGGAATAAAGCCATTACCAACCAGTTCTTCCATTACTTCATTTAACGAACGATCATCGCTGATAACAAATTGTTCCTTATCTAAATCTTGTTGCTCTTCATCCTGAGAGTAGCCCTTCATTTCAATATTGGTTCCGCCATCAATCTGGGAAACACCATACTGTAATACCTCATCTCTTATTGCAGCAGGTTCTCTGGCGGTAAGAATTAATCCAGTATATGGTACAGCCAAGCGTAAAATAGCCACTAATTTGGTAAAATCTTCATCTGAAACTTTCCATTTGGGATCAATATCAATATTGGATGCATCCTGAATTCTTGGAAAAGAAATAGTATGAGGTCCGATATTAAAAACGGACTCAAAATGATTAACATGTCTAAGCAAACCTAGCACTTCGTATCGCCAATCATAAAGTCCCAATAAAGCACCTATTCCCAAATCATCAATACCACCTTCCATGGCTCTGTCTAATCCGGTAATACGCCAATCATAGTCCCTTTTCAAACCGCTTTTGTGAACTTTCAGGTAAGTTTCCCGATGATAGGTTTCCTGAAAAATCTGATAGGTACCAATTCCGGCTTCTTTAACCGTTTTAAATCCTTCAACATCAAGGGGAGCAGCATTAATATTAACTCTTCTGATTTCCCCGTTTTTATGTTTGACTGAATAAACCGTTTTTACCGACTCCGCAATAAAACGGGCATTATATTTTGGGTGCTCACCGTAAACCAAAATTAATCGTTTATGGCCTGCATCTTCAAGCGCTTTAACTTCCTCAACTAAATCGTCAGTTGTAAGTGTAGTTCTTTTTTGTGCTTTATTATCGGCTTTAAAACCGCAATACGTACAATTATTGATGCATAAATTACCAATATATAAAGGTGCAAATAGTACAATTCTCTTTCCGTAAACTCTTTCCTTTAAGCTTTTGGCAGCTTCCTTTATTTCATTGATCAGCTCCGGATCATTGGCATTTACAAGAATGGCTGTTTCTTGCAAAGACAACCTGTTTTTATCCAATGCTTTGCTGATAACCTCACGCACACGCTCTTTTGTAGGATTTTCTGCCTCTCTTAAAAACTCATGAATCTCATTGTCATCAATGAAATTTTCCATCGATTTATCCTCTAGCTTATACCTTTGTGGATGGTAAATTATTGACATGCCTTATTTTTACTTTAGAAAGTGCAAAATTAATGGCTTTTTCGGATATAAAGGTATTCGTCTACCAATTAATTGGCATTGCACATTTCATTGATCAACTCATAGTTCTGAATAACAACACTTTATTTTTGAGAGAATTCCATCTTTTGAACTTCTACACCTTCAATTATTTTAAGATTTTCTTCCAACTTTTGTTGTTCCTTAGGATCTCCATATAGTTCCAAAATAATTAAACCATGCTTACTACACATATCTTCATTTACCTCATGCATTCCTAATCGTGTTCTGATGGAACAACCAAATTGTGTAAGCACTTTTTGTACATCTCCGGCTTCTTTTTGACGATCGTAAACACTGATTCCTAAAATAATTCTTGTTTCCATAGCTGCTTATTTTGATTAACTAATAGAAAGTTAGCTATACAAACAGAGAAACACAATTATCACCAACAAAAAAAGTCACTCAAATCTGAGTGACTTTAAATACCTTTAAAAGAATCTTATCAATAAGTTACTACAGTAACTTCATTTTCATCAGGCTTTTCTACTGTTTTTGCAGGAGCTTTGCTTTGCATTACAAAATTAATAGGAATGGTATAATAAACCCTTACCTTTTCTCCTCGTTGCAAACCAGGCGTCCAATCAGGCATTGCATTTACTACACGTAAAGCCTCATTATCGAGAGATTCATCTACTCCTCTTACAATCTTGGATTCAACCACTTCTCCTCTTTCAGAAACCACAAACTGCACATAAACCTTTCCGGTAATACCTTTTTCCTGAGCTTTAACCGGATACTTCACATTTTGTGCAATAAATTTTCTTAATTCCATTTCACCACCTGGATATTCCGGCATCTTTTCAACTATATAAAAGGTAGGTGCTAAATCTTCTTCGGCATCACTAGCTACACTTTTTAACTCTGCTCTACTTTCTTCCTCATTAGATAAATCATCTAAGGTTGCATTTTCGCAGGCAAAAAACATACTAATACCCAGTATAATTGCACAGGAAGTAAAATACTTAATGAAAGCTTTATTTTTAATAATATTATTGGTCATCATTTTAAATCGTTTTTTAGTAATACTTTGATTAAAGTTATTTACAGGCATGAGGCGGGCACCCGCAGCCTGGTTTAATAACAAACTTTTGTAATCTCCAACCGAAGTTCCCTGCTCTAAAACAGATCTGTCGGCCTGGAATTCATGCAATTCCTTTAACAAAGCCTTTATCAGCCAGGCAAAAGGATTAAACCACTGAACAATTAGTAAAATTTCAAAAAGTAAAACATCCACAGAATGCTTTAAGCGAACATGCGCCATTTCATGAATCAATATTTTTTCAAGTTCATTACCTGAATAATTGGATCGATTAACGAAAATGACACGGTAAAAAGAAAATGGATTAAAACGGCCGGGCAAATCTGCCACTTTAATACCATTGTGTTTGATCCAGGTTGCCTTTCGGGAAAGTGCTCCCAATCGCACTAAACCAATTAACAACCGAACCAATAATCCTATTGCACCACCTATGTACAGCCAATTAAAAAATTTGCTTTGGGCGATTACCGGTACAACCGAATGCTTTACGTCATCAGCAAAAACATTTACTGTACCCAGCAAATTGACAAATTCTGAAGTATCGACCTGATTACTTGATTGGAACTGCAAAGAAATATGTATAAAAGGAACAACTGTTGCCAAAACGAGCGATAGCAACAGAAATACCCTGTTAAACTTAAAAAGAGGTTCGTGATGTAATACAATTCTGTAAAACACAACCAGAATGCCCAATATTATTGACGATTCTAAAAGATAATTGATAAAAAATTCCATAGCTAAATATTTATTTTTGGTCTTTTATTTCACTTTTAATATCATCCATCAGCTCTTCCAACTCATTGATATCCATTTTGTCTTCTTTGGCAAAAAAGGAAACCAACTCTTTTAAAGAGCCTTTAAAATACTGAGACATAAAACGTTTCATAAACGCCTTTTTATATACTTCTTTACTTACAATAGGAAAATACACATATCCCTTACCCGCTTTTTTGTGATCTACAAAACCTTTGTTTTCCAGAATTCTCACAATAGTAGATATGGTATTATATGCCGGTTTGGGTTCCGGTAATTTTTTGATAATGCTTTTTACATTGGTTTCGCCCAAATCCCAAAGTTGCTGCATTACTTGTTCTTCTGCTTTTGTTAACTCTTTCATTCCAATAGAATAAATGCAAGACTTATACATTAAAATTAATACTTAAATAGCTAACATATCTGTCTTGAAATAAAATTAAACTAAATTGTTAGTTCAAACTTACAACTAATGTTTTAGTTTAACAAATTTTTTAACTAAATTTGTAGTTGAATAGTTTTAACTACATCTCAAAATACTGAATTTATGACATTTACCAAAGCAAACTCAGCTGTTATTATTTTCTTATTACTTCAAATAAGTATTATTAATAACCTATATGCACAAGTCAAAGACACTACAATTGCCCCCACTCAAAACGACTGCGATTCTGTTATATTACAACAATCTTTGCAGCTCGTTAAGCAATATCAATACAACAAGGCAGCTACTATTTTAGAAAAACTTATTGAAGTTGATTCGAGTCAAACAGAGGCTAAAATTCATTTAGAGAATGTTTATTTTAAGATGTCACGTTATCAATCTGCTATAAAATTACACGATCAATTGTTGGCACAAAAAACAGATACGCAATACTATCAAATAAGAAAAGCGCTGGCTCTCGAAAAAATAGGACAAACTCAAAAGGCTAAAAATATTTTTCTGAAAGCTTACGAAGCAGATACTACAAATTGGTTTATCACCACCCAACTGGGAGATTTATATAAATCTACTTCCAGAAAAGACAGTGCTATATATTATTACCGAAAAAGCTGTGCTATTCAACCAAACTCAATGGTTATTTCTAAAGCTTTAAGCATCTATTTAAAAACCAAAAAATATGAACCTGCCTACGCATTTTTCAACCAGTTTTATCAGGATGATTTTAAAAACAATCACTTATTATTTCGCCTATATGGAAAAGTGTTGTACAATCTGGATTCTATATCTATGGCTAGCCATATTTACAAAAGGCTTTATGCAGAAGGTGATTCTTCATTAGTTACCACTAAGTTTTTAGGAATGTGCTATTGGAAGCAAGAAAAATTTGAAGAAGCAATTCCTGTATTAGATCAATATGTTTCTATGGATTCAACCGACTTTCAAGGACAATATATTTTAGGGAGTAGTTTAGTACACTGGCCCTCTCCTCCGAATTTAGAAAGAGGTAAAAAGCATTTAAAACTCGCATTGGATTTATTAGTAGTAGAAGGAACTACACTAAATTTAATTTATAACGAAATTGCTTTTTACTATCAACAGAAAGAAGAATACGACAAAGAATTGGAAACATACATAACCATGCTAAACAATGTACCGGAAAGCAAATATGTACGGTTTAAAATGGCAACCCTATACGATTACAGCTTGCAAAACAAAACCGAAGCATTAAAGCAATACGAAGATTTATTGGCCATATATCAAAAAGATAGTACCAATAGGCAAGCTGGACAGATTGAAGAGTTCTGTATTACCAGAATTGAAGCCCTTAAAGAAGAAGAGTTTTGGAAATAAACGAAGCTTAAAACATAAAAACCCAACACTTAATCAGGTGTTGGGTTTTTGGGTAGTTAATTGGGTATAAAAGACTTACCAACTTCAATCTATTTTATAAATAAATGAATCTAAAGGTTTTAATGCTACAATTACTTTAGCTGAAATTTCATCCAACTCCAATTGATTTGTTCTTTGGTACAATTGATCTTTTAACTCATATTTTTCAGCATTTAATCCTAATTTCTGACAAATCTGTCTTGGAATTTTTAGCTCAAAGTTCATGGTTTCCGAATCACTAAAATTTGAAACGATTATCAACTTTTCATTTTTATTCCATCGCATAAAGGAATATACCTTATCGGTATATCCGACTGTATTTTTCCGATTATAGTCATGAAGATCTTCAAAAGCTCCGTTCATAGCTTGGCTTTGAGTAGTGAAGTTTAGAAGTCTCTTGTAAAAATCTCTTAAATCTTTTTCCTCATCAGATAATTGTCCTCCATCAAATTTTCCGTTATTCATCCATCGTTGATGGTGAGGAACACCGACATAGTCAAAAATGGAAGTTCGCGATGGATCTCCAAAACCAGGCTCTTCTGCTCCCAGCTCACCCACTTCCTGTCCAAAATAAATCATCGTAGGAGAAGAACTCAATGTGGCAGAAACCACCATTGCAGGTTTTCCTTTTTGTGCATCACCTGCAAACTCAGGAGAGGCAATCCTTTGCTCATCATGATTTTCTAAGAAATGCAGCATATGATGCTCAATATCCGCCAATCCATTTTGAATCGGTGTAATGTGATCTGTAGATCCATGTCCCTGCATGATGTGTTTTAGAGTATCATATAACTCAACCTTATCGTACAAATAATCCATTTTTCCTTTATGGATGTAATCTCGATATAAGGCAGGCTGATACACTTCGGCCAACAAAAAAGCCTCCGGTTTTTTCATTTTAATAGATGAATTCATAAAACTCCAGAACTCTACCGGAACCATTTCTGCCATATCAAATCTAAACCCATCCACTCCCTTTTCTAACCAAAACAAAGCAATATCTCTGAATTTCATCCAGGAATTAGGAACTTCTTTATCCTGCCAAAAACGATAATGCTCTTTAAAATCTTTTTGTGCATAAATATCCGGAAGTGTATCAAAATCAAAAGACCCATCAGGCTTAACTCCATAATTAATTTTCACGGTTTCGTACCAATCATAAAAATCAGGCTGTGCTAACCGCGATCCATTACCTGTCCATTTTGCAGGATTTTCCTCAAATTTCCCATCAATTAAAACACTTTTTTCACCACCTAAAGGTTGATAATTATTTAATGGCTCAGGCACTTTAAAGGGTTCTCCGATGATGTAATAAAAATTATTATCCTTTTCATAAACTACTGAATTATCATCTTCCCCTCCAAAATCCGAAATACCCTCAGGATTATTCAATCCTTTATAAAATCGGGCAACATGATTAGGTACAATATCAATGATTACCTTCATATCATGTTGATGGGTTCGGTTAATTAATGCTTTGAATTCTTCTAACCTTTTTGATGGAACAACGGCCAAATCCGGATCCACCTGATAATAATCTTTTACGGCATAGGGTGAACCTGCACGACCTTTTACCACATCAGGATCATCATTATCAATACCGTAAGTTGTATAATCAGTACAGGTAGCATGGTGTGGAACACCTGTATACCAAATATGTGTAACACCCAGATCTTTTAGTTCTCGTAAAGCCTTATCAGTAAAATCATTAAACTTACCGACTCCATTATCTTCAATCGTTCCCCAGGGCTTATTCGTGGTATTTGTATTTCCAAACAATCTGGTAAACACCTGATATACCACAATTTTCCCAGGTGCATTATGTTTTAAATCCCCTTCTTTACTCTGTTGCAAGCAAGAAACAATCACAGCAAAAAACAGAATTATTGAAATGATAATTTTTTTCATGTATTTAAAGTGTTTTTAATTGTCACATAGAAACTCGCCAAATTAGTCTTTCTCGCTTTTCAGAAGTTTCTCTCATGGCTCGTTTAATTTATTTTGATTTTGTGTTCGCTTATAATTCGAAAGATTAAATTCTTCATATGTATGATAAATTTTGATCTTACCCATATTATTATGTCTTACCTTAATCTTAGCAATCGCAAATTGTTGTTTTAATTCTCCAATTACAAAATATATAGAGCCATTTATCTTTATACTCCTATATTACTGAAACTTACAAACACTATACCTATATTAAATATAGATTTTTAATTACAAATTATGCTTGTATTATGATGACCTTTCAGAACTAACTCACCTTTTCTGATGAAAAAAATACAGATCACCAATGACGTTGATCGGAATATTTTAATCTATGCGCGTACAATTAAATTTCAGATAGATTAATCCTTTTACTTAAGTTGCTTTCCTAAAAAAATCGAATATGATTATCTATTAGACTAAAATTATAGAGCAGCACAAATTTTTCTATCAAAATTGAGAGTAAAAAACGAAAGTAACTATATCTTTACCTATAAACTGATTATCATGGCTATAAAAACGAAAATATTATATATTGATGACGAAGAAATAAATGTTGAATTATTCTCTATAAACTTTTCCTGGGATTATGAAGTTGTAACTGCTTTTAGTGGATATGAAGGTCTTGTAATGCTTGACAAGCATAAGGACATTAAAGCAATTATCAGCGACATGAAAATGCCCGGAATGAATGGCGTTGAGTTTATTACCCAGGCCAAAGAAAAATATCCGGATAAAAAATATTTTATCCTAACGGGTTATGACATTAATGATGAGATACAAAAAGCTTTAAAAGAGAACCTAATTTTACAATACTTCAGAAAACCATTTAATATGGATGAAATTGTAAAAGGTTTAAATCAAGCCATGGCCGAAGCATAAGGCAAGTGTACATGAATAAAATAATATCCGAAGAAATAGTTGCCAAAGGAGCTGATCAGGTACATTTTGTGGATATTTCAGACATTAATGCATTCACGCTAGTTAAATACAATTATGCCATATTAATTGTAAAATTTCTTTCTCCTCAGTTCATTCAAAATGTTACCAGAAATCCTGCATACGTTGCAGATTTAAAAAAGAAGGGCGATTTTTCAAATGATGAGTTCACACAAACCGAGAAAGAAACAGACGCTATAGCAGACTATCTCTCTTCTTATTTAAACCAGAAAGGCTTTACATCTTTTTCTCAATCGGAAAATAATTTGCTGAATCATCATCATTATGATGAGCAAAATATGACTGCTCCTCTTCCTCATAAAACAATAGCATTAAGAGCTAATTTAGGGTGGATTGGTAAAAACAACCTGTTGGTTTCAAAAAAATATGGTTGCGCTATAAGTATGAGTTCTGTTTTAACAAATGCTCCTGTAAGATCAAATCCATTTGATTTACCCAAATATGATTGCGGAAATTGCAACAGTTGTGTACAAATTTGTCCTTCTAATTGTATATTTGGAATAGCTTGGGAAGCAAATCTAAAACGAGATTCCAGGATCAATGTGAAACAATGTACAACCTGTTTATTATGCCTAACACATTGCTCATACACTCAAAAATATATGTCTGAAAACATTGATTTATAAATAGCATTCACATTCAATTTAACTATACAATTATGCCAAACTTATTTAACGCAACATGCGAAGGGATTTCTGAAGGTTTAAAAACATGGGAACCAACCCTACAAACCATCAAAAATGAAATATTAGAGACAAGAAAAAATAACCAAAACCGTAGTATTAAACAGATTTTAGGTCACATGGTTGATTCTGTATCAAATAACACGCACCGTATTATTCACCTTCAATACCAAGAAAGTCCATTCATATTTCCTAATTATGCCACAAATGGAAATAACGACAGATGGATTGCTATTCAAAATTATCAGGAAGAAAACTGGTCTGACCTCATTCAATTATGGAAATACACGCATATTCATTTTGTTCATGTAATTAAAAACATTAATGAGAATAAATTGGAACAGCAGTGGGATTCTCAATCAGAAGATGGTTTAGTTAGTCTGCAAAATATGGTTATTGATTTCTTAAGGCATTTTCATTTACACCTGCAAGAAATTAAGGAGCTCATAGAGGATGAATAAGCTCTGCAGATTTTTCTAATTTGGGTAAGTGTTTTCATTGTATTAACTTCTACAAGAATTTATTCTTTTAACCTAATTACAATCAACATGAAAATTCATTTATGCATTTATGCTGCATCATTGCTCATTGCTTTAAGCGCCTGTGTTTCTAACACAAAGAAGAAAATAAAGGAAGCCATGTACGCTCCCAAACTGCAGCTAGTTTGGCAAACAGACAGCCTTTTAACCACATGCGAATCTGCGCTTTATCATAAACCAACGGGAATTATTTACGTTTCCAATGTTAATCAATCTCCTTGGGAACTAGACGGTAATGGATTCATATCTACCATTGACACTTTAGGTAATATACTTGAAGAAAAATGGATAGAAGGTTTAAGCGGACCGAAAGGCATGGGTATCGTTAACAATTCTTTATTTGTAACAGATATTAACCAGGTTGTTGAAATTGATATTGCCTCACAATCCATTATTAATACATTTCCAGTTGAAGGAAAAACAGACCTTAATGATATAACTGTTTCTCCGGACGGAATTGTGTTTGTATCCGGTTCTGCCAGCGGGACTATTTACACTATTAAAGATGGCCAAATGGATACATTAGTAAGTAAAAATTTTGACCGCTTAAATGGACTTTATTACAGTAAAGATGGTTTGTACTATGCTACTTCCGGTGGCCATGAGTTTGGCTTTTATAACAAAGGAGACAGCACTACTATGGTATTAACTAGCGAAATTGGGCATGGCGACGGAATTGTACAGCTGAGCAACAAAGACTTTATTGTTTCAAGCTGGAGTGGCGAAATTTTCTATATATCAGCAAAAGACTGGTCAAAAATTCAATTATTAGACACTCGTGAGAAAAAAATTAATGCTGCAGATATAGATTATATTCCTGAATTAAACTTATTATTAGTGCCTTCTTTTTTTAACAATCGAATAATGGCCTATCGAATAAGCAGTATAAATCAATAACTCAATATTTAAGTTGTTATCGTGATATGAAGTTATTTTGTATCACGATAACCATTTCCCAATTTTATCTATGAGCAAAGATTTTTCAATTGGTTTCAACACATAATCATCAAATCCATATTGCATAAACTTTTTAACTTCCGGAGTTGTAGCATAAGCCGTTTGTGCCACAATCGGAACTGAGTAGTGTAGTTTAATTTCTTTTGTAGCCTCATCTCCTCTCAACACAGGCATCTTAATATCCATTAAAACCAACGAAATAGCTCCATTCTTTTGCTTAACCAAATCAATTGCTTCTTGTCCGTTCTTTGCCCACAAAATATTTACCTTCGTTTTTCGAAGAAAAGCTTTTAACACCTCAAAATTATGTATTTCATCCTCAGCAATTAAAATAGTTTTGTTTTCCCAATTTACATCTTTCTGAACAGTATTTTTTGTCTTAGCCAGATCTACCTTTTCACCGTCTTCCTGAATATTTACGGGTAATTGAAAAACAAACTTCGACCCTTTTCCCAGCTTTGACTCCACATGGATAGTTCCTCCAAGTATAGATACAAGGTTAGAGCATATAGATAACCCTAAACCAGTACCCCGGTACAACATTGAGATATCCTCTTCAATTTTTGTAAACCGACCAAAAATATCATTCAAATGCTCTTTAGCTATTCCTTTGCCGGTATCTTCTACAAAAAACAATAACTGATTCTTATCTTTACAAATTTCGTATCCTATTTTTATAGAGCCTTCCTTGGTGTACTTAAGTGCATTTCCAAATAAGTTGTTATAAATTTGGGTTAAACGATCGGCATCTGTCGTAATTAATACCTGTTCCTTCTCCAGTTCTTTTGGAATAGCCAGTTGTACTTTAAGGTTTTTCAGTTTATCATTTAAACTAACCTGTCTTTCCATACTGGTATAGAGTGTATTCAGAAAACTGTTTAATTCGAATTGAGATTTATAAATTTCTAATTGATTGGCTTCGATGAGAGAAATATCAATAATATCGTTAATAAGCTGCATCAGAGCGTTTCCATTGGTTTGAATCATTTCATTCATCTCTTCCAATTCTTCTACAGAAAATTCAGAAACAGCGATTAAAGAGCTAAAACCCATGATGGCATTCAGAGGAGTTCTTATTTCATGACTCATATTCGCCAGAAAGGAAGATTTTAAGCGATCGCTTTCTTCCGCATGCTCTTTAGCTTCTTTTAATTCCTTGGTTCGTTCATCTACCAGGTCTTCTAACTTATTCTGATAAACAGCTAATTCATTGTAAGCATTTTCAATCTCTTCCTTTTGTTTTTCCAACTCCTCGTTCTGAGCCTGAATTTCTTCACTTTTATTTTCTATCTCATGATATTGCGAAATAACTTCCTTGTTTTTATCTCTCAGTACCATATTTGTCTGACGCAACTGATCAGTTCTTTTACCAACCTCAGCTTCTAACTCTTTAGTTTTCTGCTCTAAATTCTTTAATCGATATACATAGGCCAGTAAAACAATAGAAACCAACAACACACTAATTAGTATCTTAAAAAACAAGGTATTATGAAATGGTGGTAGTATATTTATTTTGATGACCTTTCCTGTTTCATTCCAAATACCATCATTATTAGATGCTTTTACTCTAAACTTATAGCTTCCCTTTTTTATGTTTGTATAACTCGCAGTTCTATGTTCCGAATCTGTATAAATCCAATCTTTATCAAACCCCTCAAGCATATATGCATATCTGTTTTTATGAGTTGCTGAGTAATTTGTTGAAGAAAATGAAAAAGAAAATATATAATCTTTATAAGATAAGTTTAGTTCCGGAGCATGAGCTATACTCTGCGGCAATACAATATGATTTCGCACTCCTTTCCTTCCAATCTCCACATCTTTATTTAGGATTTTAAAGTCGGTAATCAATATATCAGGTATATGCATATTGATATTAATGCTATCTGGATGAAAATAGTTTACCCCATTTGTTGTACCAAAGTACATATTACCTTTTAAATCTTCGTGAGCAGCATACCAAAAAAATTGATTACTTGTTAAACCATCTTCTTCATAAAAATTAGTAAACGTTTCCGTTTTGTAATTAAAACGCGATAGTCCGTTTGCAGTACTAATCCACAAATTAGAATGATTATCGCTCAGTATTTCAACCACCAGATTATCACTTAAACCCTGGTCTTCTGTATAATGCCGAAACTCAACCATACTGGCATCGAAGATATCCAATGTATTGGTAATTACTTTTACCATTCCACTTCCCCTGGAACCTATCCATAATGTACCGTCATTATCCGTATGCGAGGTTAACAACATACGGGGTAAAGTATTAGGCAAATCTCTACTATATTTAAAATGAAGAATGTCATTCTTAGTAGGATTAAGTTGCCTTTGATAATCTTTCTGTGGTCTGATAATAATGAGCCTGGTTGATTCTGTGGTAACAACAATATTTCCACTTACATCTATTTCAATATCTCCAAAATAGCGAATATCATTTCCAAGAACCTGATGTAGCAGAACGGGATTAAACTGGCCAGTTTCCTCATCTCTCACTAACACTCCTTCTGATGTGGATACCCAAAGCCGATTGTATTTACCTTCAACAATTCCTGCAATAAATACGTGAGGTTCCGAAAGAACCGTTGTAAACACAGGCTTTCCATCTAAAGAATCCAAACGATTTAATCCCCAGCCCCAGGTACCAAACCACATAGTTTCATCTTTATCACATAGTATTGCCGAAATTACATCTCCCGAAATTGTTGATGCATCATCGTCATCGTGCTTAAAACTTGAGAATTTTCCAGTTGTCCGATTATAATGATTTAAACCTTGTCCAGAAGTACCAATCCATAAATCATTATCACTATTGGTAAATATTGAATTAATAATATTTCCCTGTAATCCTTCGGGGTTGCTATCCGATTGTTGAATCCAGTAAAAAACTTTAGTATTTCTATCTATTTTACTAACTCCTCCGTTTTCTGTTCCAATCCAAATAATACCATTACCATCGTCATAAATACAATGAATAAAATCGTTTGTTAAACTATTTTCATCATTGGGATCGCTATAAAAGTTTACAAATTCATTATATTTCTTATCATAGTAACTTAATCCTCCATAAGTACCAAGCCATAAGTTTCCGTCTGTATCTTCTATAAGATCCTGAACATGATTACCAGCCATCCCATTGTAATCATTTGTTCGATTATAAAAGGTTTTTAAAAGGTTTCCATCCTTATCCAGAACGTACAAACCTGTACTTGTTGCCACCCAAAGTTCATTCTGTTTATTGTGTAAAAACTTATTAATCCTACTCACTAAAACATCATTCTGATCATGTAAGATAATAGTTCTTATTTCGTTCTTTTTTGTATCCAACCTAAAAAGTCCATCATCTGAAGTTCCCAGCCAAATCACTTCATCCATCTTATGAGCAGAGCGGATATTACTATGTTTTATGGTATAATTAAAGTCATCAAAAACCTGGTATTTATGAAATGATAATTGCGGAACTCTTTCCTTGAGTTGTATGGAGACTACCGCTACTCCTAAATTGGTTCCCAAAAGAAAACTATTGTCACTGTACCTCTCTACAGAATAAATATAATCTCCCGGTAAAGTTTGACCTTTTTTTGTAGAATCATTATAAAACCGATAGAACCGATCCATCTTGGTATCATAAATATTTAATCCATCATAAGTACCAATAATTAAAAACCCATCTTTAAATTCCTTAATACTTGTTATGTAGTCATGACTTAGCGAGTTAGTATTATTAGGATCGCTTTTAAAAACTTTAAACTCATATCCGTCATAGCGATTTAATCCGGTAACCGTCCCAAACCACATAAATCCCAGACTATCTCTACAAATACAATCAACCCTATTCTGCGATAAGCCATCCTCAGTTGTCAGATTTTCAAATTTAATATTAAACTGCTGTGCGAAAAGAGGTTGAATTGAAATTAACAGAAATAACCCAATAATCTTTAACCTAGATATTTGCTGTTGTACAATCATTAAATGAGTATGAATTCTCTCCAATTTAATAATTTTTGGGCATATATAAGTATAGAATTACCACTATATTATTACAATATAAAAGGATATAATTTTAGACCTTTTAATTTTATTATTCCAGGTATAGATTTTTTTATGGTATTGATATTAAGACATTACAAAAAACAAAGGGGCTACCTCAATTAAGATGAGATAGCCCCAATATTTTGTATAAATTATTGTGTTTTATCTACCAATCATTGGTTTATTACGATACCCATGTTTACCAAATACAAAGTTTATTCCTGTCATTACAGAAAAAGTTTCTGCTTTGGTTGGTGCAATAAATTTGCTATCATCTGACTCAATCTTATCATAATAAAACGGAATGTGATTTAACATCAAATAAAACTGAAATGGCCCACCTCTTAATGCAAAACCAAGTCCCAAATCTTTAGAACCTTTGATTTCATGGTTATAAGCCAGTGTGGTACTAAATGCTTTATAAAGATTAAAATTAGCCGACAACACAAACTCTTGTCTAAAATTATACTTTGCAAAAGTACTCCTTGAAAGAAAACCTAAATCCAAAACATGATTAGCATGATACACTGAACCCAGCATCAACTCAGGACTCAATCCTGTCGAGAATTTTACTTTACCAGTATTGGCATCCATAACGTCTCTAATACTATCACCAATGGCTTCATACGATTCACCAATATCGTCGCTCTCCTGAATACTAATATTTGGCCCTTCGAAACGATATGTTCCTGAGGCTTCTGATGAATTGAGATTTGATTTCCAATTCACATACCCCAAATTATTCAAAGCTGCAGAAAATGATACTTTATTGTTCAAATCATAAACAGCACCTAAATCCAGAGCTATTCCGAAATTTTTAAATTTTGGTGTTGCCTGATTAACAAAATCTGAGCTTTCTAAATCTTCATCTGAATCAATTTCATCAGGAAAGCCATTTTCATCCTCAGTTACCTCTACAAAAGGAATAGAAGAATATACACTTCCATCTACATTTAATGTGTATGATGTAAGATTATTACTAATGGAAAGCTCATTAAATTTCATCTGAGCAGCTGCAATTCCAGACAACGGTTTCAAGTGTACACCAACAGTTAGTTTTTCATCTATCTGATGCGCATATCCAAAAGATAATTCATGATACGAAACCAATTTAGTTTGCATGGATTTAAAATCTAAAGTTTCTCCATTTCCAAATCCTTTTTCGGCCAGGCGAAATAAATCCTTTGGTAAACCAAAACGCGCATTTATCTTCTGCTGTAAAGAAAAGGTGAAATATCCTTTTTTAGTTCTAAATCCAAAATAAATAGGAGCATAGGCTACCGATGCATTTATTGATGCTGATTTTCCAAAGCTTTTGTAAAACTCATCATAATTAAAATCAGCATCTAAAGGCTGAACCCAGATACCTCCAGATTTTTGTATTAAATCTTTAGGTGCTATATCCGATTTAAAATCCAAGGCAATTCCACTAGCTCCCGGTAAACCAACGAAACTATTGGCTCTTGGCATCATAGCCGGATTTAAATAGTTGCTTTGAGGCAAATTCTCAAAATAATACAATAAGCTTGAGTTTTGAGCCAGCACCCCGGTGGAGGAGAAACATAATATTCCCATCCATAATAAAATATTTTTTCGTATTAGACTGATCACTTTATTCATTTTATTCATTATTATTTTGGGAATTACTCTTCAATTTTTCCAATTGCCGTAAACCAACTTACTGCTTTTAAATAATTGTCTTTAGCTATCTGCACAAATTTATCTCCACCACTTGTTCCTGCTTTAGTATAAATGATAATGTATTTAACATCTCCGCTCTTCCATTGATCCAGGTTTTCCTTAGTTACTTCTGCGTCGAATGTTGAAAATGAGCTCTTGGTTACTTTTCCAGTAGTTAAATCAATTTCAGCAGCTTTAATAACCTCTTGTTCTTCTTTTGTTTTAAAAAGAGAATCAACCAAGGTATAGTTTTCATCAGCAAAATAAACCTGCAGGTTGATATCGAAAGGCATTCCATTTTCAAATTCAAAAGAAGCTTTTAACTTTTGTAACTTGTCAGACAATGACTCATCATCAGATTCAAACTCATCATTATAGTCGAACTCAATTGTATCTGAACGATGATAATTAGAAGTCTTTATCCATAATGGTACATTCATTCTCAATTTGGATTTAATCAAACTTGCATCTGAAAGAAAATTTCTATTTCCTGTGTCTCCATCCGGATTGGTCATAATTGTAATATCGGAACTTAATTTATACGGTGTAAATTCCGTTAACTTTAATATTCCTTGTTCTACCAAGTCGGTATTTTCACTGTTAAATGATTTGATTGTAGTAACTGGAGAATCAACATTGGGAGCCGGTTCTAAATAGATTACATTTGAATCATCCAAAAGATTAACCAACTTTGTTTCCTCATCTGAACTTTCTGTTTTTCCTGTAAATGTTAAATTATCTGCAGTAAAAAGAAATGGTAAACCATACGAATTTTCAGTCTCTATCTCAATTAAGAAATCTTTGAATTCAATATCCACACCGATATTTTTAGTTTCAAAAGTTTCAAATTCGATATCTAAAGTTTTATTATCATATATATGATCCTGACCAAAATAACCAACAATTTTATCCGGTACAATATCACTAATATTGTAACTAATAAACACAGGAGTTGGATTTACAGGAATATAATCTTCCCGTAGTTTTATTTCTGTAATCAAATCTATATATCCTGTAGGAGCTAGCTGATCTATAAAACTCATATAGCCATCTGTAACATCGATAGAATAGTAACTTGTTGTTTCCGGATTAACTACATCTTCGAATGATTGCCCGCCAATATATAATTGAGGAATCTTTATTGTGATAGATTCAACAGCACCCGGAGGAACATTAAAACTCATATGAATATCAGCGTTCTCCAGGTAAATTGAATCTACTCTAACATCCTCATTGTCGTTTAAATATATTCGTTCAGAATTTTCAATGATATATTCATTATTATTCGCACCGCTTTTAAGAGAATTAAAAGGAACTTCCGGTACAATATCAACCGAATACGTTCCTGAAGCATCTTTAACTTCTAATACCGTAGGCCAATTCACATCAAATTCTGTTTCGTAAAACAAATACAGCAAACCGTTTTCATCATACTTAACAATGGTATCAGCACCATCGAACTCATCAACTAAATGACTTAATGAATCTATTCTTAGCGTCAGTCCTGGTAAATCCAACCTGTATTCTCTGTTTGCCTTATCCGAAATATCATCTACATTGATGGTATCCTTTACGCAACCTTCCATAACCATTAGAAACAGGAGCACTCCTACCATAAAATGAATTTTCAAACTCTTCATATAATTATTATTTATCACTATTTTCAATCTATTCAATAACTTTTATTTCCACTCTTCGGTTTTGGGCTCTTCCTTCTGCTGTATTATTAGGTGCAATAGGTTGATCTAAACCATATCCTTCATACTCTAAACGCTCTTCTTCAACTCCTTTTGTTATCAAATAATTTCGAACGGCTAAGGCACGAGCTTTAGATAGTTTTTTGTTTACTGTGGCAGAACCGGTATTATCAGTATGACCTGAAACCTCAATTCTGATATCTCTGTTTTCGTTTAATAAATTCGCCAGTTTATCGAGTTGAGCAAAAGATGTAGGTTGTAATGAAGTTTTCCCTGAGTTAAACAGAATATTCTCCACTACAATTTTTGCACCTCGTTGCATTTTCTTCAAGGTAAAATCAACCGTTTTATGAAGGCTATCTGTTTCCAAGAATTGAATGCTATCATTGATAAAGAAGTAACCTTCAGATTTAACCTCCACCTCAAAAGGACCTGCTGAATCAAAAACTACTTTGTACATTCCCAATGAATCGGTATCTGTTGCTTCAAATGGATATGCTTCTCCTGACTGGTAAAACAACAACGAAGCATCTACAGTTTCGGCCATCCCTTCAGCTTGAACCTTTCCGTCTAAATAATACAGGGTTTTACTACTTACTAAATCGTAGGTTCTTTTTATGTAAGCAGAATCAATAAACTGAGTATTAATACTATCTTTTAAAGTAAAATAATCTTCTGCACTAATCTCTATTCTCAACAGATACTTATCGGCAAACGTAACACTATACTTTCCATTTTCTTCGTTGGTCACCTGTCTGGTTAAAAGCGTGTCTGCTACCGCATCATAACAATTAATGGTTGCTAAAACGGGTTCATAAGTAGCCGAATCTCTAACATATCCTCTGATAGTAAAAGGAGATTTCAGTTTATTTAATTCAAAATTCATTATAAGCTCAGCATGACGCTCAGTTGGGCAAATAATTGTATCTCCCAAAGATTCATAACCTTCTGCATCTACCTGAATAAAATAGTTGCTAACATCTTCAAATGCCATACTGTATAGCTGCGATATTGAATCTGAAACGGCTGATGCAACTAATTCATTTGTTTCCAAATCAAAAACATTTAAAGATGCCTGCAAAGGATCCTGACTTTTTTGATCTGTTACAACTCCTGATAATGTAAAAGGAATACGGTTATCTTTGATAATCTTATAAATATCTAATCCTCCATGGCCATCAGCTCTTACTGCAGAATAAAGTGCAATATCAGGATTCTGAGTAGTTCGATAAAATAATTCATCAGAAGGACTATTTATTGGATATCCTAAATTAATAGGTTCTCCCCAAGTTCCATTCTCCTGCTTTTCTGATTTAAAAACATCAAATCCGCCCATTCCATCATGGCCATTGGAAGAAAAATATAAAGTTTTTCCATTAGGAGTAACATATACACACTCTTCATCAAATGGTGTATTAATCAAATCTCCAATATTTCTGCGTCTGGCATATCTGTTTTTACCTTTTTTCTTACAGTACCAAATATCCTTACCGCCTTCTCCTCCTCTACGATCGGAAATAAAATAGGCCATTCCATTGTCGTCAATTGCAATAGATGTTTCTTTGTATGCAATATGGTTAACAGCTCCATTTAAACTTTTTCTCTTTTTTGCTTTCCCTTTTACTACATCAGTAGTATAAATTTCTCCGGTCCTCTTTTTTCCTTTATAATAGTATAGTAAATCCTGCTGATGATCATAACCGGCAACAGCATAGTGTTTTTTACCTCTTAAACCTTTTAATGATTGTGCCAATGTTGGATCATCCTGTAAACTTCCTTCGGCCAATATGATTTGTTCATTAAACTTAAAGCGAGAAACTCTTCTAGATGGCTCTTTATCAGGACGACGAGATGTAAAATAAAACAAGGAATCCTCGCTTACATTTACAGCTCCATAATCGTCGTAGTATGTATTTACAACAGGTCCAAGGTTGAATATAAAAACCGGAGTTGAATCCTGCAGGGCAACCTGACCAAAAGTACACTCACGTTTCTGCTGCATCAGCTGATTTAGCTTTCCTTTTCGATTCCATTTATTTTGCAGCTCAAAATGCTTCTCAAAGGCTTCCCTTGCTTCAGTATACTGATAATTATACTGATAAGCTTTTCCAAGTAAAAAGTAATAATCTTTAGCAACAGAAGGCTCACTACTCAATAAATATTGTAGTGCCGCTTTTTTATTTGATCCTCCCAAATAACAAGCTGCAATTTTATAGTTAAGAGCAGGGTCGTTTGTATAATACTCATGCAATCTCAAATAATACTTTAGTGCTTCGTCATGCGTTCCTACACCCATACGATAGTACTTTTGAGCTTTCTTCATTTCCTTTTGCGCTTTAGTCTTATCTGTTGCGCCACCTAAGATACTGTCTTTGTTTAGGCTAGGATTTTTTTGAGACATAGCTGACAAGCTTACCAGCAATGCAACACTAATTAGTGTAAAAATTTTAGGCATTATATATTCAAGTTTAATTTCTGTTATTCACTAAAGTTGATACTCTCCAGCACTTTCTTCTTTGTATACAATCAACCTTACAATTCAAACGCAGATAGCTTGAATTGGTTGATGAAATTACATAAAACGACAAATTATTTCTATAAGTCTATTTTGATATTAGGTTAAAACTACAATAACAAAAATGTAGCATGTAATTCTTGAAAAATCTTTTTCGAAAATAATATTAAATACAATTTGAATAAAAGATTTAATTTACAAAAGATACTCTTCAAATAAGATAATTTTGAAGATATATAACTTCTATCTTCAACTAACCCCCTTCATTTTCGACTTTATCCTTTAATAATTTATAATTAACCTTTCCTGTACCTAAAACCGGTATTTCAGGTAATATTTCAACTCTTGATATTTTAGCTATTGGCGGAGCATTGTTTTTCCTTAAGCAATCATTGGCTTCCTTAATGCTTATATTTTTAATGGTAAAAAGCACAATTTGAGGTGCACTTGATTTATCACTTCCTTCTACAGCCACGGTTATTTCATCCTCACTTCCAAAGTTTTCTAATAAAATTTGCTCTATAGAAGGAAGACTGATCATCTCCCCTGCAATTTTTATGAAACGTTTTAACCTTCCGGTAATAAATAAATAATTCTCATTATCCAGATAACCCAAATCTCCGGTTTTATAATACCATTCTTTGTGTATTTGTATAAATGGTGATTCTATACTTTTATTAAGATACCCTTTAAATATATTTTCCCCTCTAAAACAAATCATTCCTTCCTGGTTGGGGGACAAAATCTCATTAGTTTCCAGATCCAGAATTTTACAATCTACATCCTTAATTACCTGCCCAACACTCCTATCCTTTTG
Organism: uncultured Saccharicrinis sp.; assembly: GCA_963677245.1. Taxonomy (GTDB): domain Bacteria; phylum Bacteroidota; class Bacteroidia; order Bacteroidales; family Marinilabiliaceae; genus Saccharicrinis. The sequence goes on along the minus strand of OY781921.1, from coordinate 4,315,628 downwards.
TTTTTGCAACGGATTTAATGATAACACCGGGGCACATTCTGTAATACCATACCCTTCAATGAGCAATGCTTTGGGTAACATTTCCTGAAACAATTTCTTAAGATCAGAAGACAGGGCTTCTGCACCTGACACCACATATTTAACTGAACTCAATTCATCCGAATTGGCATTGGATAAAATTATTTTTAAAAAACTGGGCGCTACCACTAACAATGAAGCTGAAGTTTGCTTTATCATAGCCACAATTCCTTTTCCATCTGTTGGATCAGGATAATATGCAGTTCGAACCCCGGTAATTAATGGTAAAATACTGAGAACAGTAAATCCAAAACTATGAAATGGAGGAAGAATAGCCATTAGCTTTTCATTTCGACTAAAATCTACTGTTGTTAGTGTACTGGATAAATCATGCACAATATTCCCGTGTGTTAAAGGCACTGCTTTGGGAAGGTTTTCACTACCCGAAGTAAAAAGAATAACAGCTGTATCATCCAGCTCTTGACGAATCCTTAAAGCTTTCGGGAATTTACTTTTTACCAAGCCTATAATCTTGGTGACTACACTTGCTTTGGCCACCTCTTTTTCCATCATGATTAACTTACTATGTATGGATTGAGGTAATTGATCCTTAATTTTTTCTACGAATGATGTTGCTGTAAAAACATGCTCAACTGAAGCTTCTTTAACACAATGCTCCAGCACCTTATTTCCGACTGTCCAGTTCAGCATAACCGGAACTTTACCGGCCAAATATGTAGACACAATAAGTAATGATGTACTTTGCAGTGCCGGTAACATTATGCCAACATGATCTGCTTTGCATTTCTTTTTAATGATTTCAGCAACTACGCAAGCTTTTAAAAAGAATTCGCCCCGGGTTGACTCTCCCATCACTGCATCATAAAAAACAGGAAGTCCTTTATGAGAACTACTCCTTTTTATAAATTGCTTTGGAATACTATCCAGGTTTTTAATTTTAATAAAATCATAAAAGGGCGCTCTTCGACCAAACGAACAATCCGGCAATATTTTATTTTCCTGTAAATTCCCATTTGCCAACGCATACAAATGTTTCACATTTGTAAAAACAGATATTTCCACATCTGATGAAACCTTAAACTCACTTTCAATTTCTGAAATAATTTCAACTAAACTTAAAGAATCAGCTCCCAGATCATTCACTAAATGGTCCTCTTTGGAAACATCTACCTCGCCACGCTCTAATTTCTTATTTATAATTTTATTAACACCCTTAGTTATAGCTAAAGGAAAACTTTCAGGTATTACATGGAGTCCTTCTTTTTCTGATGGTTCATTTAGCAAAGATGAAGGCAGCTTTCTTTTTAAAGAAGTAGTGTAAAAAAATCCTTTTAAGAAAAGAGGTTTTTCAACACCTTTTGAGTTATAAAATTTTTCCAAATATTGATTAAAACTTTTACGGCTGTCCACCACCTCTTTTTTACACCTTTCCGTTATATCCTCAAAGCTAATTTCAACTTTCCTGCGTGGCATAAAAAACAAAAAATTAGCCAAACACATCAACATTCCCTTAAGAACATTGCTGGCAAAAGCCGGAGGTTTACCGGTCCAGGCCTTAGACCACCGGCTGCCCCACAAACCCTTTATCTTAACGCCTACAACCTGCACATTTCCCGGCAATTCACTTACAATTTGATAGGCTGCTTTTTTATTTAATATCTTTTCAAATCCTTGTTCTGCTATTTGTCCTGATGGATAAATTACAATACTTCGCTGGTAATTAAACGCAGTTTTTACTGCTGTAGAAATATCATTTAATACATTTACATTACGACTTCCTCTCTCAATATCACTTACTCTAACAGCTCCCCAGTTTTTAAAAAAACGATTCAATATTGGTAAATCATAATAAGTTGACGTAACAACCGGAACTATATTTTTATAAGGGTAAATATGACTTACTAATATCATCGGATCTACAACAGCCTGATGATTTGGTAAAAATAAAACCGGACGTTTTTTATCAATACTGTCGGTATTTACCATTACAACCTTATAACGAAGAGACAGTAATAATCTGCCTATAAAAAATATAAACTGAGCTATTGCCTTAACAATAAAATGTCTTTCCTTCATATCCTCATCCTTCTCGTTAAACTTTCACTGAATTCTTCTAGCAGTTTGTATACTTATAATTCTAAATATTGCTAAATTCTTACGTATCCTTTCTTTTACCAGCTCCTGGTAGTTTTAAATAAATAATAACGGTAGACAATAAGGTAAGCAAAAGAACGGTTAAAAACACTGTTTGAGCATTAAATAACTTTATAACAAGAGAGAAGATTCCTGAAGAAATCAGAATTGCCACAAAAACCATTTGGTTATTATAAGCAATCACCGGCCCCAACTCCCTGCCTTTAACTCTATCCTGTATAAATGCATTTAATGGTATTTTAAAGAATCCGGCAAAAAACGCAAATACAATAATCAATACTGTAAATACAGTAGCGTCAGGTTTTACCAGCAATATAGCTAACATGGTTAAACTCATTCCCACACCTCCTATTGGAACTAAGCTCGTTTTAACTTTATGATTAGAAACTACACCGGCAACATAACAACCAACACCTATTCCCACAGCTACCATGGCCATAATTGAACCTGTTGCTGTGTTAGATAGTTGCAATACTTTTTCGCAATAAATGTAAAGATTCATTTGTATCATTGAACCGATCAACCAGAACATCGATAAACCCAACACTGTATAATTTAATCCAACAACTTGCTTGCACCACTTAAACCATCTAAACGGAAATAAAAATGGATTTAAAGTATCCTCTGAATCATCTTCCGGATCTGTTTCTATAGGATGAATTTTTAAACTCGTAAACCATCCAACAAATGCCAAAAACATTAAGACTGCACTCAATACAATGGTTTCTTTTTTAGGATCATCAAAGTAATTATCTAAATCAGAAATAAATCCACCGAAAAAAGTTCCCAATAAAACAGCTATAAAAGTAATCATCTCCATAGCTCCTGTTCCAAACGAAATTCCTTCTTTTCCTCCAATATCGCGTATAATACCGTATTTACTGGGTGAATAAATACAACTTTGTACCCCCATTAAAAACATACTTACTAACACAACATAAACATTGGATGTAAAAAAACCAGTTATCGCAATTACCATGATAGGTATCTCTGCCATTTTTGCCCATTGAATAATTTGAGCTTTGGGGTGTTCTTTGGCTAATTTTCCCGACCACGGCGAAAGAAAAATATAGGGTAACACCAACAACGCATTAGCAGCAGGAACCAAGGTAGCTTTACTATCGTTCCCCAACCATGCTACGCAAACAAAACCAATTAAAGTTTTTAACAGATTATCGTTTAAAACCCCGGCAAAGTTGGTACTAAACAACGGAAACCATTTAAATCTTTTCACAACTATCCATTTTTAAGATGATCAAACATACATTTTTAAATTCACTAACGGTAAAAACATGTGTAAAGAAATTGTAATTGATTGGATTGAGGGGTAAAATTAGATACTATGCTATGTTTCTTTAACTAATTTGTTGATTTTTTTGCTTAGGAATTATAGCTTTGTGCGTTTAAAAAATTGTAAGTAAATAATATATAATGGGACGCGCATTTGAATATCGTAAAGCCACCAAGCTCAAAAGATGGGCAGGTATGGCAAAAACATTTACCAAGCTAGGTCGACAAATAACAATGGCTGCAAAAGAAGGTGGCCCGGAACCGGATGCTAACCCGCGCTTGCGAATGCTTATTCAAAATGCCAAGGCGGCTAACATGCCAAAAGATAATGTAGCCAGAGCAATTAAAAAAGCAACAGAAAAAAATAACGAGGACTGGAAAGAGATTGTTTACGAAGGTTATGGTCCTTTTGGAATTGCCGTTTTAGTTGAAGCAACTACAAATAACAATACCAGAACTGTTGGTGCCGTTAGAAGTTATTTTAATAAAGCAGGAGGTTCGCTGGGAACTACCGGAAGTGTTGAGTTTTTGTTTGAGCACAAATGTCACTTTAAAGTTGCCAATAAGGAAGGTTTAGATTTGGAAGAATTGGAGTTGGAAATGATTGATGCAGGAGCCAACGAAATATTTGAGGAAGAAGGCAATATCATTATTTATGGTGAGTTTGAAAGTTATGGATCTATTCAATCATTTTTAGAAGAAAATGAATTTGAAATCATCAGTTCTGAGTTTGAAAGACTTCCTACTACAACAAAAGAATTAAGCGAGGAAGAAACGGTTGTATTTGAAAAAATGCTAGCTAAATTTGATGAAGACGAAGATGTGGCAAACGTATACCATACTGCTGCCGGGCTATAATTCCGAAACAAAATAAAAAAGAAACGCGATCCTATAAAATTTAAGATCGCGTTTTTTTATGCTTTTACCTGAGCTTGCGAACCGGCTACCATTTGGCCACTGGGCATCATATCATCCGAAGGTTTAACTCCATGCTCTTTTTTATAGGCCATTCTTTTACATTCCATCATTCGATCGCCTTTACAATACATCGAAATAAAACCTTTACATACTAAATTCTTTGTTTCTCCATATTTTACGAAGAAACCACAGTTGCTTAAATTTTCACATTCCTTACTCATAACAATTTATAATTTGGTAATTTTTGAACAACAAGGTAGAAAATTTAACATTTGTTTACAAAAAAGCCTGTATGAATATCACACAGGCTTTTATATATCTTTATATTTTATTGATTAACTGCATCCTCCGGCTACACGAGTAGCCTTTTTAATAACAAGTTTATCTAAATTAGCAACAGACTCTTCTATCTCCTTTAACTTTTCCGCTGCATGTTTTCTAAATGTATACAACTCAACGTCTTCTTTAGTACTGTAATCAGTTAATTCCGATATGTTATAGTATTGCTGTTCATAATTATCGGCAGTGATATGCAAAGCAAAATTATCTGATTTACCAAAATATTTAGAAACCATACAAGCTCTTTGTGCCTGCATCATATCATCTCCATAAAATACATTGGTTTTAATATTTTGAATAATTATACCCAGGTTTTGCTGACTACTTAATTCCTCCAACGGAATATTTATGGCTGTTGGAATATGAAAAGCTTTGTATGCCTCAGGAGAGCGAACATCAATTACATTATATTTATAATATTGATTCATAAGTTCATAAGTTAATTTATCCGCATCCATTAGCCTTGGGTTACATTCTCCAGCTGCAATTTTCTCATCAATACGTGTATTCATCACTTCCGTTTTATTTGGAGTGATAACAACTAACAGTACAATTAAAATTGGAGTTGCAATTAAAATACTGTTCTTTATTAAAACAGGTTTAAACCATTTAGTTTCCTTACCATTAATTCTGTTTTCAATTATTTGTGTCATCACAAAAGCTCCTGCGGCAACAATTATCATAACCAGGCCAAATCCCTCACGCGACATACCTAACTGATCAGACATTAAAACGGGTCCCCAGGATTCTGCCAAATACAAATCCTTTAGTAATGGATAACCTTCTGCAAATCCTAATATTCCAATAATACTACCTACAATAAATGCCATTCCATCCACTCTTCCAGTTGCAGCAGCACAAGCACTGGTTCCGGGACAAAAACCTCCTATAATAAAACCAAGTCCCATTATTCCTCCACCTATAAGTGCCGACCATAAAAAAGTTGGATTAATATAGATAATACTTACATCAAGTAGATTTAAATGATTTAATACGATAACACCTACCATAGCAGTTACTCCCGCAGTGAAAAACACTCGTAAAACGGTAAAATCGTATCCGTAAAACAGACCTACTAATTTTTTTGTTGAGGCAAACCCTGCCTGTTCTAATGCAAACCCGAACCCTATTCCAATAATCAGGGCTATTATATAATTCAGTTCACCACTTATTAATTCCGGTACTAACGGTCCCATAATTATTGTCTTTTAATCCATAAATTTCTAAAAAAATATGCGGTCATATAGGCCATTCCGAATATGGCCAACATGGTAATAATACCTCCAAACGACATGACTGCCATTCCGCTTAATGCCGAACCGGAAGTACATCCCCGTCCTAACTGACTTCCAAAACCAAACAAGGCACCTCCTATAATTGCACCTATAATTCTGGTAGAATTCTTTACACCATGTCCTTTTTCAAGCTTTAAGCCTACTCTGTTTGAAGCAATCCCTGAGAGAAAAGCACCAATTAATACACCTAATACTTCGAAAACTAACCATGATTTTAAAGGTCCTTCCGGGTGAGATGCATTATAATCTGCATAATACTTTGTATTTTCTGCATGATCAGGAGCAACCTTATCTACTGTCTCAATTACTACACTTTTAAATGCACCACTGGCACCAAGACCTCTTCCGGTAATATAAATTGTTGCCAACAAAACGAATCCTAAAAAGAAACCGGCTAAATACGGATTCATATATGGCTTTGGTGATTCTTTCATCATGACTTCTTATTTTCAGGTTTCTCAATATCTTCCTTTTCAACTTCTTCATCCTCATCTAACATTTCCCAACCAGTTATCATGGCCTTAATATTTGAGGTTAACGAATGTCCTGTAGTGGTCATATACACATGCACAACTATAAAAGCAATGAGTAAAAAGGCTCCTACTGTATGAGCTACAGCAATCCATTCCAAAGGAATTCCAATAGCCACTACAAGATCATTTTCATCAAATGTTTTATAATACATGTACAACAAACCCGATAAAATAACAACCGGAGCCATCACTAACTTAAATCCTAGATAAACGACCGCTTGCAATGGATTTAGTTTTTTATGAACCGATTTAATGGTTGGATGCGGTTCACCTTTAAACATTCCGAAAGTATAATACTGTATTTGAGCCTTTAATTTAGAAATAGTAGGAATATACTGTTTCCACTCTCCGGTAGTAAAATGCCAGAAAATGCTAAAGGCAATTAAACCTAATAACAACCACGAAGCTGAACGATGGAATGCCACTGCTTTTTCAAAGCCAAACAAATGGATTGAATCATGAATTTCAAACCCTGTTAAGGCTAAAAATATAATCAACGCTGCCTGACTCCAATGCCAGAAACGCTCAAACTTTTTATATATATAAACTTTTTGCATATTATTCGTTTGTCTAGTTAAACATCAATTTCTTCTGATTCCACCTCATTTTTTCTTAAAGAATTGGCAAACCTGGCCAATGCATGCAGAAATACACCTATTAAGGATCCCCAGAATAATAATCCGCCAATCATATCTACCCATTTATTTCTATCTCTACCCGGCATATAAAATCCGGCTACATTAGCTAACCTTCCTTTTTCTGAGGTATGACAATCCACACACTGCAGCGACTGATCTTTGGGAGCAACCATATGGTTAACCGGCCAATACATTTCTGTTTCAATAAAATCATATTTGCCACTATAAGGAAGTCCCAACCTTTTCATTCCAGCCTCTGCAGCTAAATTCCAATCAAAATCAACCCAAAATGCACTATCTCCTTTTTCAGGCGCATATAACTTAGGTTGGATCAACATTTTATTTTCCGGATCGTAAATCTGATCTCCTCGATGCACCTTCATCGGATAAATTTTAGCATGAATGTCTTCTGCAGATCCTAACAATTTATTAATCTGAACAGGAATAGAATCTACCTTATCTCCTACAATATAATGTTGCGCTGTTCCATTAAACCAGGCATATTCTGGTTCTACGTTGCGACCCCATTTAAACTCTCCTTTTATAGACAAATATGTATGGTTTCCTAAAGAATCCTCTTCATGATAAGGTTTACCATCTTTTAATCTTCCTGCTTCAGACCATTTCCAGGCCATTTTTGTTGCATTTTCTTTGGCGTAAGTTGGAATATGACAAGTTTGACAGGCAATTCTGGAATAATGACGATTTAATAAATCATCTAAGTGAGGCTTAGATGTATGACACTCTTCGCAATGTAAACGATTTACATTCGTTGAAGAAACCGAATATAACTTTCCTTTTATCTTATGATTCTCGCCACCATGACAATCCACACAAGTCATGTTTATACCATTTTGTGCCATATGCACATCAGTATTTCTATCACATGCGAGCAGGGCTTCTTCCAAATCTCCGTGCTTCACATTATTACCACCTCCACTATAAAAGTGACAGCTTCCACAATTAATTTTTGATGGTCTGCTAACATGCTGAGCTACCTTTGTAAGGTTAACACTGCGGTCTGGATATCCAGCCATAGCTGCTCCTTTTATGTATTCATCACTTCCATCATGACAAACCATACAATCCACATTTCGTGCATTGTTAAAATCAAACCTGTTTCCTGTCATACCAAATCCAATATGACACTTGGCACAGGCTTGTTCATTACTGTTTGCTCCAATACAAAAGTTATTTAATACATTTTGCTTTCCAATTTTGGCAATACCCTTGCCTTCAACATAAGCAACCCGTCCCCAGTTCCAGTGGCTGGAATGAATAATCTCTTCATGGGTTTTATTATGACAACTTAAACAGGCTTCAGTTACATCTTGGGGTGTTTCAAATTCTTGATGTAAAATTTCAAATTGAGCATGATCAACTGAAGGGATTGGACTGGTAGCAAAACTTTGCTTTAATTCATATTGCGACAAATTTATTGGTTCATTTTTATGGAAGATATTAATCCCCACCAAAATAAGAATCGTCACAACAATGGAATAAATAATTACCTTATTCATAGATGTTTATTTTAGTTCTACTGCTTGGGCTTATTAAAGATAAATAGTTTTACTTACATATTTTCATACGAAAAGGAAAACAAATGTATTCATTTATCTATATATTTTTATTGAGATATATTTAGATCACTATAGTTTAAATTCAATCTACATAAAAACTACATATATCAAATTGAATATGTGCCACTTAAAATCAACAATCACCTTTTAATTCGTTAAAAAACAAAACTTATCTATTTAATTAGAATCACTCTAAATTATTATTTAATAATAATACCAGATGGCGTAGTTCTACAATATTAACAGTATATCCAGAAGTTTCTTTATAAATCACTACCATACACATGCTTAACTCAAAAGAAAATAAATTTGACAACATTCAAATTTTCTCTTACTTTAGCCTCAAATTACTTAGTGTATTTTATACACTTTTATAAAATTCATTTGATATAAAAATGACAAACAAAGTATTAAATAACTACATTTCTGTAGACTGCGTAATATTTGGATACGATTTTGATAAGCTAAATATCCTTCTTGTAGATAGAACACTTAAGGACGAAAACACAAAAGAAACTTTATTTAGTGATCAAACGCTAACCGGTAATCACATTTTTGAAGATGAAGATATAGACGAAGCTGCCAATCGTATTCTTTTTGATTTAACAGGACTTCAAAATATCTATCTGGAACAATTTAAAACTTTTGCTCACCCGGATAGATTAAACAAACCCAACGATAGAAAATGGCTTTTACACAACGATAGAAATCCGGACACTCGCATTGCCTCCATAGCATACTTCGCTTTGTTAGCAACACAAGACGTTACATTGGAATGGAAAGGGCGCAATGTAAAGTGGGTTCCTTATCATGAAATTGGTGAATTAGGCTTTGACCACAATCAAATTGTTGAAGCGGCAATCATAGAACTTCGCAATAAAATTAAGCATGAACCTATCGGCTTTGAATTATTACCTGACAAATTTACGCTTAGTCAACTTCAGAATGTTTATGAGATCATTCTGGATACCGAATTCGATAAAAGAAACTTCAGAAAAAAAGTTGCACGAATGAAATACCTCATCCCTTTGGATGAAAAACAAAAAGGAGTAGCTCACAAACCGGCAAGACTATATATGTTCAGTCGAGAGGTGTATGAAAAAACGAAAAAGGAACTATTTGACTTTTGGATATAAAATCACTTACAACAAAATCTACTTTATTAAATCAGCATTGAAAATTAATCTACATCAATGAAAGAAATTTTAACACAGAAATTAAAAATACGAGAAAAAATAGGATATGCCCTTGGAGACGGTGCTGCCAACATTGCTTGGAGAGGCGTTTCTACTTTCTTGCTATTTTTTTACACCGATGTATACGGAATAGATGCAGCTGCTGCCGGAATTTTACTCTTTGTTGCACGCCTTAGTGATGGCGTCAGCGATGTGGCCATGGGTATTGTAGGAGATAGAACCAACTCTAAATATGGAAAATTCCGCCCTTGGGTCCTATGGACTGCCTTTCCTTTAGCTGCTATCTTATCCATGCTTTTTACCACACCTGATTTAGGAGAAACGGGTAAAATAGTCTACGCATATGTCACCTACATCTTGTTTACTCTAATCTATACTGCGAATAATATTCCATACGGAGCCTTAATGGCGGTTATGACCGGAGATAATAAAGAACGCACCAGTATTGGATCGTACAGAATGGTTGGTGCATTTGCCGGAGGAATGTTAGTTCAGGGTGCACTTTTGTTTTTGGTACTTCATTTTGGTAATGTAAATCCTCAGATTCAAGTAAATAAGCTTGGAGCTGAAAAATTCGAAGTTGTTGTATCTACTCCTGAATTTGTTCCTAACGCCAACATTAAAACTAAAGATGGTATTGCCTTATTTACCTGGGCTAATCAAAAACCCGATACCACTAAAAAAGCAGCAAACTACATTAGTTTCACAATGGATGCTGCAAAAGAATATCACTTTATTGCTGAGGGCGAAAAAGAATTAAGCGCCGAAAAAATCAGACTGATCGACCAAAAGAAAGGATACAGCTACTCCATCTATCTGCTATCTGTATTTCTGGCAATTTTTATGGTCATTACCTTTTACAGCACGAAGGAAAGAGTACAACCACCTAAAACGCAGCAAAGCAATTTATCAAAAGACTTTAAAGATCTCATTAACAACAAACCCTGGCTTATATTACTTATTGTAGGTTTGTTATTTATTATTTACAACTCCATAAAGCAAGGAATTGTAATTATATATTTCACACATTATATGCACAACCAATTATTAGCTGCTTCATTTTTAGTTGCCTTAATGATTGCGTCAATTGGAGGTGCTATGGTTACAGCTCCTTTAGGCAAAAGGTTAGGAAAGAGAAAATTATTTATTTACGCCTTAATTTTCTCCGGAGCAGTAAACGCCTTATTCATTTTCTGTAAGCCACAAGATTCAATCGCAATCTTTTCGATTGGAATTATTTCTGAATTTGCAGCAGCTATTTTCCCCACATTATTTTTTACCATGCTTGGTGATGTAGCCGATTATTCGGAATACATAAATGGACGACGTGCTACCGGATTAGTTTACTCTGCTGGATCTTTTGTCACCAAATTTGGAGGAGGATTAGCTGGTGCCATTATTGGAATCATTTTATCACTATATAAATATGATGGAATGGATGCCAGTACTATTCCGGAAGCCATACCCGCCATTAAAATGCTGATGAGTTGGGTACCATCTGCAGTTGCCATTTTAGCAGCTATACTTATGACTCTCTACCCGCTAAATCAAGAGAAGCTTGATGAAATTACACTTGAATTAAACAACAGAAGAAGCAACGAAGCATAGCAATTTTAAACTAATACAATAATCAAATAATTAAGAAGTGAAAAATGAAGTACGGATATTTCGACGACCAAAACAAAGAGTACGTTATTACTACTCCTCAAACTCCATGGCCATGGATTAATTACCTTGGTAATGAAGATTTCTTTTCTCTTATCTCCAATACCGGAGGTGGATATAGTTTTTACAAAGATGCCAAATTTCGCCGTTTAACGCGCTATCGTTACAATAATGTTCCGATGGATAATGGTGGAAGATATTTTTATATAAAAGATGGTGATACCATCTGGTCACCGGGCTGGAAACCATGCAAAACACCGCTTGACAATTACGAATGCCGTCATGGTATGAACTACACCAAAGTGAAAGGTGAGAAAAACGGTATTGTTGCCGAATGTCTGTTTTTTGTTCCGCTTAAAACCTGGGCTGAAGTTCAAAAAGTAACCTTAAGCAACACCTCTTCTGAAACCAAAAAAATTCAATTATCATCCTTTACAGAATGGGCACTTTGGAATGCAGCCACTGATATGGAAAACTTCCAGCGTAATCTTTCTACCGGAGAAGTTGAAGTGGATGGTTCCACCTTGTATCATAAAACAGAATACAGAGAACGAAGAAATCATTATGCATTTTATTCGGTTAACGAAACGATTCAAGGCTTTGACACCGATAGGGAAACATTCATCGGCATGTACAATGGCTTTGAGAATCCACAAGCGGTTAGCAATGGAAAACCAGGTATGTCGCATGCGCATGGCTGGTCACCAATAGCCTCTCATTATTTAGAAATCACATTAAAACCAGGAGAAAGCAAAGATTTAGTTTTTGTTTTAGGTTACGTTGAAAATAACGAAGAGGAAAAATGGGAAAGCAAAGGTGTAATCAATAAAACCAAAGCCAAGGCAACCATTGCTCAATTCGATACGGCAGAAAAAGTAGATCAGGCGCTTGCCGAATTAAATCAATATTGGGATAAATTACTGGGCATTTATACCGTTGAAACCGGTGATGAAAAACTGGACCGAATGGTGAATATCTGGAATCAATATCAATGTATGATCACATTCTGTTTTTCCAGATCGGCTTCCTTCTTCGAAAGTGGAATTGGTCGAGGTATGGGATTCCGCGATTCCAACCAGGATTTAATTGGCTTTGTTCATCAGGTTCCGGAAAGAGCGCGCGAACGAATTATTGATATTGCCTCAACCCAATTCCCTGATGGCGGTTGTTATCACCAATATCAACCATTAACCAAAAGAGGAAACGATGATATAGGTGGTGGTTTTAACGATGATCCAATGTGGTTAATTCTTGGAACCACAGCTTACATTAAAGAAACAGGCGATTTCTCCATTTTAGATGAGATGGTGCCTTTTGATAATGATATGAGCGTAGCCAAAACCTTATTCGATCACCTCACGGTTTCTTTTAACCATGTGATTAATAACCTTGGACCTCATCAACTACCTTTAATCGGAAGAGCCGACTGGAACGACTGTTTAAACTTAAATTGTTTCTCCAACGACCCAAATGAATCGTACCAAACCACCGAAAATAAAACAGAAGGATCAAAAGCTGAATCATTAATGATTGCCGGGTTATTTGTGGTATATGGAAAAGATTATATTGAATTGTGTAACGTTTTAGGAAAAGAGGATGAAGCTGCCCGAGCGCAAAAACATGTGGATGCTATGACTGAAGCCATTAAAAAACACGGTTGGGATGGCGAATGGTTTTTACGTGCTTACGACTTTTTTGGGGAGAAAATTGGCAGCAACGAAAATGAAGAGGGTAAAATCTTTATTGAATCTAACGGTTGGTGCGCCATGGCTGAAGTGGGACTTGAAGAAGGCCTGGTTGAAAAAGCGATGGACAGCGTTAAAGATCGATTAGATACGCCATACGGAATTGTGCTTAACAATCCGGCCTTTAGCGAGTACATTATGAAGTACGGAGAGATATCCAGCTACCCTCAGGGCTATAAAGAAAATGCAGGTATCTTTTGCCATAATAATCCATGGATTATCATTGGCGAAACTAAACTGGGACGAGGAGAACAAGCCTGGGACTATTTTAGAAAAATTTGCCCTGCTTATCTCGAAGAAATAAGCGATTTGCATAAAACAGAACCTTACGTGTATGCTCAAATGATTGCTGGTAAAGATGCCTTTAAACCTGGTGAAGCCAAAAACTCATGGTTAACCGGAACTGCAGCCTGGAATTACTATACCATTACCCAATATATATTGGGAATTCAGCCCGATTACAAAGGAATAAAAATAAATCCTTGCATTCCTAAAGATTGGAAAGGTTATAAAATTACACGTCAGTTTAGAGGGGCTACTTACAACATAGAAATTAAGAATCCTAATGGCGTGAATGGTGGCGTAAATTACATGTATGTAAACGGTGAAAAAACCAAAGGAAGCACGATTCCTTTAATGCCGGAAGGCACTTATTATATTGAAATTACTTTGGGAGAAACTTTCGACTAATTTTATTATAGTTTTCTTAAAAAGGAATACGTTTGGATTCAAACCAGATGTGTTCCTTTTTTTATGCCTAAAATAACTATTGATCAATCTTCATATATCAACGTTGTTTCTCCGCCTCTGATAAAATGCGTATAAAAAAACAAAGAGTGAAACGTAAAAATCGAAGCTGTTTGAGCGCAGCGAGTTCTTTGATTTTAGTGAAATGATTTGGTTTTTAGCAATTTTATCAGCAGCGGCGGCATCTTTTGTTTACTTTTCTTTGCTGTAGAAGAAAAGTAAAAGCCCTTGCGGCTTGAGCAAAATAAAATTATTAGTCTAATGAGTTTAGCTTTTGTCAATACGTATTCCATTTATTTTTTATAACGATAATGCCCTATTATTTTAAATGCAAACAAACAGCCCTCTGCAACTTGTCCTGCTCCAATATTATGCACAATTAAATATCGCTTACCATCTGCAGATTTCTTATGACTCACAATTCCAATATGAGTAACAGCACCTCCTAAATTCCAACAGACAATATCGCCAGGTCGATAATCTTCCGCCTGATCAGACAGCGATAAAACCTCGCCATGACGACTAAAAAAAGTCATCAGATTAGGAACTCTTCTATGATCAATATTAGAATCCGGTTTTGTTAAACCCCATTGTTTAGGATAGAGCTGAAAATGCGCTTTCATATCTTCATGCACTTCCTTTTGCAAATCAATTCCCAATTTTCGGTAAGCTCGAATCACCACATCTGTACAAACACCTTTACCTGCCGGAATATCTCCATTAGGATATGAAATAGAAAAATACGCCGGATCATAAGCCACCTCATCCTGAGTTAGCAACAAAGCTGATTCAGAAAGTTTATCTCCAAAAGATTTTTGTGCATGGACTACATGTTGACCAACAATGATAAGAAATAGTAATAATGCTTTTTTCATATCTTGTACAACTAATTGATTCCTTTATATAACGGCTACAGGTTTATATTATTGAAATAAGATGAGAAACTTATCTTTTTCAGTAAAATGAACTTAGTTAAACTATCATTTATTTTTCTCGACTATTTTTGTTTTTTTTGCCTCCAAACAAATTATCATGAATGTAAAAATTGAAGAAGGCTGGAAAACATTACTTCAAGATGAATTTAACAAGCCCTATTTTACGGAATTAACCCACTTTGTGCGAGAAGAATATAAAACGCAAACTATTTTTCCTCCGGCTGCAAAAATCTTCAATGCATTCGACCTTTGTCCTTTAAACGAAACCAGAGTCGTCATACTGGGACAGGATCCTTACCATGATGTAAACCAGGCACACGGATTATGCTTTTCTGTAAACGATGGAATAAAAATCCCTCCTTCTTTAGTCAATATTTACAAAGAAATTAAAAGTGATTGTGGTGTAGATATTCCTGCCAGCGGAAATTTGGAACGCTGGGCTAAACAAGGTGTGTTACTTTTAAATGCCACGCTTACGGTTAGAGCGCATCAGGCGGGTTCGCACCAAAAAAAGGGTTGGGAAGAATTTACCGATAGTGTGATAAAACTATTGGCCAAAGAAAAAGAAAATGTGGTATTTCTACTGTGGGGAGCTTATGCCGGCAAAAAATCAGCCTTTATCGACCCGAATAAACATTGTATTTTAAAATCGCCACATCCATCGCCTTTATCTGCTCACCGTGGATTTTTAGGCAATCAACATTTTAGCAAAACCAACGAGTTTTTAAGAAGCAAGGGATTAAAGGAAATTGAGTGGTAAAAGAAGTAAGACAAAAGACGTGGTACTAAATTGCCTTTTGTCTTTACCTATTTCATTTTTTTTAAAACACCAACTGCATACTATTCATTCGATAAGTAATCCATAATAAAAGCATACATTTCGGCTTTATCCTGCAAATAACCCGAGTAAGTTGTTGCTCCGTGATGCCCTGCATTTTTAAGTACACTTAAATAAACAGGATTTGTTTGTGCAGGTCGGGATTGAAGCGCTGCCACAAATTTATACGAATGAAATGGAGGCACTCGGTCATCGTGATCGGAAGTTACCACTAACATCGCCGGATAATTCTGCTCTTTTTGAATATGATGATAAGGTGAATAATCCAAAAGTTTCAGAAAACTGGCGCTATCAGTAACCGTACCATATTCATCTTTATGAAAATGCCCAACCGTAAATTTTTCAAATCGTAACATGTCAGTTGGCGCAACTTTGGGAACAACCAATTTAAATAAATCCGGTCGCTGCGTTGCTGCTGCTGCCACAACCAATCCTCCGTTAGAACCTCCCGTAATGGCTAATTTATTTGCACTTGTATACTTATGCTGAATCAAAAACTCGGCACCAGCAATAAAATCATCAAAACTATTTTGCTTATCATCTCCTCTTCCATCCTGAGCCCACTGTTTTCCTTTATCTCCGCCACCTCTGATATTCGCAAAAGCAAAAACACCACCATTTTTAATAAAGTAAACTATTCCGGCATCAAACCTTGGCATCGAAATACTTCCAAAACCTCCATAGGCTTTTAATATAGCAGGATTATTCCCATCCAGCTTTAATCCTTTTTCATACACCAATGTCATAGAAACGACGACACTATCCTCCGAAATATACTCCACTTGTTTTGTTTCTATTTCCTTATAAAAGTATGATATCTCGGCAAAATGAACCAATTCCGTCTTCATGGTTTCCAGGTTCATTTTATATTTGATTGGTGGAATGGTATATGAACCAAACTCAAAGAAAAAAGCTTCATCTTCAAATTCTCCTTCCAGATTCGACAAAGATGTTCCTGCCTCATATTCTTTTTTGTACAATACTTCTCCCGAATATTTGTAAATCAACATAACAGGACATCTATCCGAATAATATGTAGCAATAAACACATCCTTCATTGGCTTTACATTCAATAACACCGATTTTTCTAGATTATGCGTAATGGCTCTCCACTGAGTAGGATTTAAGGGATCAATTTCTACCACAACACCACAATTATTTTCTTGCGTAGAAATAGCAATAAACTTCCCGTCATGTTCCTCCAGGATATTTAAACCGTATTTATAATTCATTACCAAAGGCCTAAAGCCAGGGTTGCCTGGTAATCTTTAATAAAAACATTCGTTACACCTGCCCGCTCGTTTTCTTCAGTAATAATTAAGAATCTTTCATCGTGCGATACTTTAAATTCAAAAAAGAGATATGGATTATTCCGATGAAATACAAGTTCATCCTCACTTTGCTCCTGCCCTAATTGGTGATAGTAAATTTTCTGTAATTTGGTTTCCCCAAACTGATGATCCTGTTCAAAAGTGGAATAGAAAAACCCATCTCCCATCCAGGCAATATTCGAAAATTTAATACCTGTTAAATGATCCTTTAAATGAACGCCATTTTTTAAGTTGACTACTTTCATTTCAGCCCAATCGCTTCCGTTTCGATTAAACTGATAAGCTAAATATGCTGAATTCCCGGATACTTTATACCTTTTTATATCTACAACATCATCTTTAGAAATATAGTTGGGATTAACAAGCTCGGTAAATTCTCCATTGTACTTTGATTTATAAAATAAGCAGGGAACTTCTACGCTACTATAAAAACCATAAGTAAAAAAGAACTTTCCATCCTTATGGTAGTTTTTGTTTTTATAGTAACCATACTGGTCAATCCACCTCCGTGCATTGGTTCTGACCAAACTTTTATTTAATGCCCGTTGCGAAAATTTATCCTGTTCTTTCACCCATTCCATTACTTCAGGACTTTGCGTTTTTTCAAGCCATCTATAGTCATCTGAAATAATATATTGATGATAGAAAGTATCTTTTACGGCTATTTTTGGAGTAGCAACCGGACACTGCTGAGCATTAAGAACAAAAATAGAAGTGGATAAAAAGAAAAATAAATTACAAAAGAAGTGCTTCATTTTAGTTTAGATTGTTTTGATTAAAATATTACAAGCAAAAATATAATTCTCCTAACGTTTATCATCATTTATATATAATTATTGTGCAAAATTTGGTTCCTTAAAACAATAGTTATGCAACAAAGTACATCTTATATATTTCTGGTGCGCCCTGCATCATTTGGGTTTAATGCCCAAACAGAGGTTTCTAATGCTTTTCAGCAAAAAAGCAAGCAATCAGCTTCTGATATTAGCCAAAAAGCCATTGAAGAATTTGATTTATTTGCCAGTCGCTTACAGGAAAAAGGCATTGATGTCACGATTATTCAGGATACGAAAACGCAGGTTAAACCCGATGCTGTTTTCCCCAACAACTGGGGAACATTCCATCACAACGGAACGGCCATTTTATATCCTATGGCTACTCCGAATCGTCAGGCAGAAAAACGTCCCGAGATTATAGAAACGATAAAAGAAAAGTTCCAGATTTCAAGAATCATCGACTTATCAGAATACGAAAAGCAAAACAAATTTCTGGAAGGAACCGGCAGTATTATTTTCGATCACGTTCATAAAAAGGCCTATGCCGGATTATCTCCCAGAACCGACAAAGATGTATTGTCTGAACTCTGCAATCAGATCGGTTACGAAGCAGTGCCGTTTACTGCTATCGATGCCCACGGAAAAGAAATTTATCACACCAATGTAATGATGTGTCTGTCCGAAAAGTTTGCGGTTATTTGTTTAGAAAGCATTGCGGATGAAAACGAAAAAACGAATGTGATAGAAAATCTGGAAAATACAGGACATGAAATCATTGACATTAGTCTTGAACAGGTAAATCAGTTTGCCGGCAATATGATTACCTTAAATAATAAGCAAGCTGACATTACGGTGATGTCGCAAAGCGCCTACAACGCCCTTACTCCAGACCAATTAGAAAGTATCTCGTTCTATTCAGAAATTTGCCCCATGAATGTAAGTACCATTGAAAAAATTGGAGGAGGCAGTGCACGTTGTATGATTTCAGAGATATTTTTACCCGTAAAATAAATTTCAACTCCTTTACTAAACCTATTCCTAAACTAATTCAATTTTAAGAGTCTGCTCCCTTAAATAGTCCTATTGTTTTGATTAAGTTCTATTATTTCTATATGAATAGAACACGGCATACCACTTTTTATATCTATTTTTGAAAGGATAAAAAAGCCACCTAAACAATCCACACTTTTAATTCTATCAATTTCTGAAAACTATTTTCGTGAAATTAGGACTAAAAATGAACCCGATTGTATGTGCTGCATCAAAAATAAATTGAGCTAGTAAATGAAAAACCTTTTGTACATAGCCGTCATGTCAATTGTCATACAAAGTTGTGTCAATAAGGAAATTCATAACGAGCGCCCGGATGCGGGAACCATTACTTACAGCATTAAATACCCTGAAGAAATTGCTGATCTTCCAACAACAAGCTTAATGCCTAAGCATATGAAATTTAGTTTTTGGCAAGATCATACCAGAATAGGGCTCAAAGGAAGCTTCAATATTTTTGCGCTCGATTTCTATTCTCCATCAACACAAGATTCCTGTTCTACGCTATTTCGTTTTATCGATAACAAATTGATACATACAGCGCCGTTGGCTTCCAATTTCTTTTTCTTTGATCAGGATATCAAACCCAGCATCAATTTAAACTATACCGAAACAAAAGAAATTGAAGGACTAACATGTAAAAAAGCGCAGATTTCGTATCCTAAAGGAGATCCGTTTTTTGTGTATTATACGCAAGATATCAAACTAAATAACCCTAACCGACATACTCCTTTGGCTGATGTACCGGGAGTTGTTTTAGATTTTTATGTAGACTACAATGATATTCGCTTTCATTTTTCTGCTTGCAAAATAGATTTCGAAACACCGGAGCATAAACTCTTTGAACTACCAACCGATGCGAAAACTTCCTCTAAATCAGAAATCGAAGGTATGGTATTAACCTTAATCAATAACTTTCAGTAAATCCTGAAATCATCTTTACTTGAGATTCACCTTTTTTCTTTTATCTTAAGCCTAGAAATCAAGACATAATATCCTCCCTTGAAAATCGTTATAAAAGAATCTTCTTTTTCATTAAAAAAGGGATGACATTTATTAATTTTGTCTCGACGCAAAGCTTCTTATTAACAAAATATTTTCAATGGGCATTAAATCTAAAAAACCTAAATCTAAAACAGCAAAGAAAAAAAGCTTAATCCACGATTTAAAAAACAGATTCACTGATTTCAGAGTACGTTTTTTCACAGGTTTATTTCTCATAGCCTACTCTATTTTTTTATTGGTGGCTTTTGTTTCCTTTATTTTTACCGGAGGAGCCGACCATAGCAAATTCAATATTCGTTTCTTTGAATTTATAATGGATTCTGATATTACCGTTCAGAATAAAACAGGAAAGTTAGGCGCCTGGTTTGCCGATTTATTTATCAACTCAGGTATTGGAATTCCTGCTTTAGTTATAGTGGTTTCACTTTTTGTAATCGCTTTTCGATTAATAAACATCAAACTTACTTCCATAAAGAAAACCCTGTGGCATTGCTTTTTTACAGGAGCCTGGTTGTCTATTTTGTTAGGTTACTTGTTTTTTGATACCGTTAATAACCATTACATTCTTTTGGGTGGTGAAATGGGCTATTTTATGAGTAAATGGCTAATGGCTGCTATTGGAAATGTAGGTATCATCTTATTTTTGTTTTTTACTTTAATTGCATATCTGACCTTTACTTTCGAAGGTTTTTTACCTCTTATTAGAAAACCTTTCACTTCCAAAATCGCAGTTCCAGTAAACAATACTTTTGATCCGGCAAAAGATGATACCAGTTTGGTTGAAGAAAAAGTTGAAGAGCCAGATCATTCTGATTCAGAAACAGAAGAAGCTGTAACTGAAACTCCTCCTTTTGACGAAGTGTTGTCGGTAAAAATAGATTTAGATGAAGAGCCGGAGCCGGAATTTATGGTAAAACAAATTTCAACTCCTGCAGATGATAGTATACCTGATGAAAAAATAGCGGTTGAACTGGATATTTCAGAGAATAACGGCACCGATAATGAAGAAGACCAAAACTTTACTATTGAAAAAATTGAAGAAGAAGAAAACTTTGAAGTAAAAGGAACACAACCTTTGGGAGACTATGATCCAACGCTAGACTTGAGTAGTTACCAATTGCCTTCCATTGATCTATTGGAAGATCATCATGCCGGAAATGAACCGGTAACCGATGAAGAATTAAACTCCAATAAAGATAAAATTGTTAATACCCTTATCGATTATAAAATCGAGATTAAGAGTATTAAAGCAACTGTTGGTCCAACCGTTACTTTATACGAGATTGTTCCAGCTCCGGGTGTACGAATTTCAAAAATTAAGAACCTGGAAGATGATATTGCCCTATCGCTAGCTGCATTGGGAATTCGAATTATTGCACCTATTCCGGGTAGAGGAACTATTGGTATTGAAGTTCCAAACAGTGAACCGGAAGTTGTTTCGATGAAAGCTATTATTGGAGCTAAGAAATTTCAGACTACAAAATATGAATTGCCTATCGCTTTAGGAAAAACGATATCAAACGAAACTTTTGTGATTGATTTAGCCAAAGCACCTCACATGCTGGTTGCCGGAGCTACAGGTCAGGGTAAATCTGTTGGATTAAATGCCATCATCACATCATTATTATACAAAAAACACCCATCGCAACTCAAGTTTGTTTTGGTCGATCCTAAAAAAGTGGAACTGAATATTTACAGTAAAATTGAGCGTCACTTTTTAGCCAAACTGCCGGATGAAGACGACGAAGCCATTATTACTGATGTTCAAAAAGTTGTAACAACATTGAATTCATTAACCATTGAAATGGATGCTCGTTACGACCTACTGAAAAAAGCTCACGCCAGAAATATAAAAGAGTACAATCATAAGTTTGTAAAACGAAATTTAAATCCAGAGAATGGGCATCGTTTCTTACCTTATATTGTTGTGGTTATTGATGAGTTTGCCGATTTAATTATGACGGCCGGAAAAGAAGTTGAAATGCCAATTGCCCGAATTGCTCAGCTGGCTCGTGCGGTAGGAATCCATATGATTGTTGCCACACAAAGGCCTTCAACCAATATTATTACCGGTGTAATTAAAGCGAACTTCCCTACTCGTGTTGCCTTTAAGGTAGCCTCTATGATTGACTCCAGAACAATTCTGGATGCGCCAGGAGCTAACCAGTTAATTGGTCGAGGCGATATGTTAATTTCTCAAGGCAGCGACTTAGTTCGTGTACAATGTGCCTTTGTTGATACACCTGAAGTTGAAAAAATCAATGACTATATTGGCTCTCAAAAAGGTTATCCGAGTGCATTATTGCTGCCCGAATATGTTGGAGATTCAACATCATCTGAAGCAGGTGAAGTAGACATGAGTAACAAAGATGCCTTTTTTGAAGAAGCAGCCAGGGTTGTGGTTGCTAATCAATCCGGGTCTACTTCTTTAATTCAACGAAGGTTCTCCATTGGATATAACAGAGCCGGAAGAATTATAGATCAGCTGGAAGCTGCAGGTATTGTGGGTCCGTTTGAAGGCAGCAAAGCCCGCCAGGTTCTGGTTCCTGACGAAGTCTCACTAGAACACATACTAAAAGGCCTGTAGTTTTTTGGTATTGTTTTTGAAATTATGAAATCCACTAACACAATAAAGAAGAATTTAAATTCAGAAAAATGAAGCAACTGTTACTATTAATAGCATTTATCCCGGCTCTGGTTTCCGGGCAAAATCCAGAGAAAGCAAAAGAAATTTTGGATCAACTTTCAGCCAAGACCAAAACTTTTACAACTATTCAGGCAGACTTTTCTTTTAGCCTGGAAAATCTTCAGGAAGAAATCAAAGAAGAATATACAGGAAACATCTCCATTAAAGGAGAAAAATACAAAGCTAATTTAATGGATGTTGACACTTATTTTGATGGCAAAACCCTATGGACACATATGATTGATGCAGAAGAAGTAAATGTAGACGAACCGGATTTAGAAGATGAAGAAACCCTCAACCCGGCTTCTATTTTCACTATTTATGAAACAGGTTTTAAATATGCTTTTTTAGGTGAAAAAGAAGTGGATGGTATTACCGTATATGCTATTGATTTATTTCCTATAAACAGAGATAAACCTTATTCCAGAATTAAACTAGAAGTAGATAAAGCAAAAATGCAGCTCTATACCATTAAGCAAATAGGTAAAGATGGAAACAATTACACCATTCTGGTTAAAACATTAAAAACAAACACTCCAATGAACGACAGCATGTTTGTGTTTGATGCAAACGCCAACCCGGATGTAGATATAATTGATATGAGATAGAACAATTTGAAATATTATTTTTTTATAAATCCCCATCATTTTTGGGGATTTTTCGTTTAATAGTTTTTTACATAACATTAATAAATAATTGAATTATTAAACCAAATATTCGAATCGTAAGTATTATTTTAGCCATATATAATTTAATCATAAAACAATGACAAAAATGAAACTAAACCTATTTATCCTTATTTGCTTTGGGTATGTGCAACAAATTTCCGCACAAGATCAATTAATTAAAACCAATTCTGATACCATAAAATGTATCATTAAAGAAATTGGTGATGAAGAAATTAAATACCTATCGCCCGATATGAGCGAAAGTATTTTATTTGGAATCAATAAAGACCTTGTCAATAAAGTTATTTTGGCAAATGGAAATATATTGGAGTTTTCTGAGTATTTGTACGATCCTCAAAACTATGTCTCCAACAAAAAAAATAATATTAAAATCGGATTTTTATCTCCATTATTTAACAGTACCAATATTTGTTTCGAAAAAAGCATTGAGCCTGGTCGAAGTTTTGAAACAACATTAGGAATTATTGGCGCAGGTTGGGATACTGGCGATTATAATGAATCAGGTATATTTATAAAGTTTGGTTATAAATTTATAAAAAGTCCGGATTACTATTTAAAAGGTCAGAAATTTGCTCACATTTTAAAAGGCACCTATATACGTCCTGAAGTTGCTTTTTCGTCTTATGCATACGATTATTATGGCTTTGATTATATTTCATTTGAAGAGTCTCCTTCCAGCCGACAAACAAATTATATGGGAGCTATATTATTGAATTTTGGTAAACAATGGATTTTTGAAAATGGCTTTGTGGTTGATTGTTTTATTGGTGTTGGTTATGGCTTCGGGGATGACGAATATAGTTTTGGTCTGCACAAAGCTTTTATTGGAGGAGTTAAAGAATTTCCGTTAGCCTTAACATCAGGCATCCGTGTTGGATGGAATTTTTAATTTAAGATATATAACAAAAATATAATTACTTTTGCAAGCGTTTTGATAGACTTCAAAGCGCTTTTTCATTTTTATAAACAATCATATGCTTTTCAATATTGAATCACCACAAACGAGCCTTACGGAGCAAATCTCTCATAAAATAAACACCAAAACCAAGCCCATTGGTTCTTTAGGCAAATTGGAAGATATCACTCTTAAAATTGCTTCAATTCAGAATACGCTAACTCCGGAACTAAAAAATCCTGCCATATTAGTTTGCGCGGGAGATCATGGGGTTACCGAAGAAGGTGTAAGTCCATTTCCACAGGAAGTAACTTTTCAAATGGTTATGAACTTTTTAGGCAATGGTGCCGCCATCAATGTTTTTACCAAGCAAAATAATATTAAACTATTAGTAGCAGATACTGGGGTCAACTTTAATTTTGATCCAACAGCCCAACTTATTGATTTAAAAATTGCTCATGGGACCAAAAATTTTGCTAAAGAAGCAGCCATGACTACAGATCAATGTGAAAAGGCTATTGCTAACGGAGCTGATATGGTAGAAAAGCTAAACAAAGAAGGTACAAACATTATTGGCTTTGGCGAAATGGGAATTGGTAATACGACAGCGGCTTCAGCTCTACTTTGTACCTATACAGGTTGTATTGCTCAGGATGCAACTGGAGCAGGTACAGGAATGGATAAAGAAGGAATTAAGCATAAGGCATCCGTTATTGAAAAAGCTGTTCAATTGCATGCTGATAAAAGCACTGCTTTGGAAAAACTAGCTGCTTTAGGTGGTTTTGAAATTGCAACTATTGCAGGCGCAATGCTTAAAGCTGCTGAGCTTAAAATGACTATTATGGTTGATGGTTTTATCGTTACTTCTGCTTTACTAGCAGCTCATGACATCAACCCAAAAGTTTTGGACTATTGTATTTTCTCACACAAATCTCACGAAAAAGGGCATTCATTAATGCTTGATTATTTAAAAGCAGAGCCTATTTTAGATATTCACATGCGACTTGGAGAAGGAACTGGCAGCGCCGTTGCATTCCCAATTATTCAAAGTGCCGTTAACTTTTTTAATGAGATGAGTAGCTTTGAAGACGCCGGAGTCTCTAATAAAGATTGAGAGATAGTTATTGTGTCATTGGTTAATTAGTACAACATTGTATAAAAGCTAATAAATTGAAAGAATTAAGATTATTTTTTACCGCACTAATGTTTATTACAAGAATACCTGTTCCAAAATGGGTTGGATATTCTGAAAAAAACTTAAACAAGTGCAATCGATATTTTCCCTTAGTTGGGATTTTGGTTGGAGGGTTTGGTGCATTTATTTTCTGGCTTAGCAGCTTCCTTTTCTCAAAAGAAATTTCCATTATACTTTCCATGGTTTCCACCATTTTATTAACCGGAGCCTTTCATGAAGATGGCTTTGCAGATGTATGTGATGGTTTTGGTGGTGGTTGGACATCAGAGAAAATTCTGGAAATTATGAAAGATTCTAGAGTGGGTGCTTATGGTATGATTGGTATGATCTTAATGCTGGCATTAAAGTTTTACGCCTTAGTTTCTATTCCTTCTATGCTGATTATTCCAGCTCTTATTGCCAGTCATAGTATGAGTAGAACTATGGCCGTTTCTACCATGTATACTCTACCTTATGTAAGAGAAGACGAATTAAGCAAATCAAAACCCGTAACCAAAAATCTGCATATCCTTGATTTATGGATCGCTGCTATTATTGGACTAACATCCATTCTTATATTTCAAAACTGGATAATTTATTTTACAGTGATTCCTTTATTGGCGACGAAGTTCTTTATGGATAGATATTTTAAGAAATGGATTGGAGGTTATGTAGGTGATTGCCTTGGAAGCATACAACAAGTTACAGAGGTAATCTTTTATTTAAGTGTTTTAGCTATTGTAAAATGGATGACATTGTAATATGAAGGAACTCTATTTAATTCGACATACAACACCTGACATAAAACCAGGTATATGTTATGGTATTTCTGATATTGATGTCAAAAGTGATTTTAAAGAAGAATCTGTTCACATTAAAAATGCTATACTGGATTTTACGCCTCAAATAGTTTATTCCAGTCCTTTAATAAGATGCAAAAAACTAGCAAAAAAACTTTTCCCTCACACCTATACTTCTTATTCTGACAACCTAAAAGAGATGAATTTTGGCCAATGGGAATTCTTACCTTGGGCAGATATACCTCAGTCTGAGATGGAAACATGGTCAGCAGATTTTGTCAACACCTCACCGCCACAAGGTGAATGCCTTCAACAACTTTACGATAGAACCATCCAGTTCTATAATCAAACAATTTTATCTTCAGACAGTGAAAAAATAGCGATTGTAACACATTCTGGAGTTATGCGATGTATTTTGGCAAACCTGATGCAAATACCATTAAAAAATATCTTTAAACTCAAGTTAAACTATGGAGCAATTATTAAAGTCGTCGTTCATGATAGTTTTGAGGAAATTGAATTTATAATTAGCTAGATCGGTTGACTTTAGACAAAAGACATGAGATTTATTCTAAATATGATTAATACACAAGCAATCATACCAAAGAATTCTTCGCTCTCCATAACCCAAACTTAGGTTGCCAGTTAAATAAACAAAAACTATTGACCAAAGACTATTGACCAATTAACGAAATACATATGGCAAAAATTATTCTAATAACAGGAGGGCAACGTTCCGGGAAAAGCGCATATGCGCAAAATGAAGCGCTAAAAAGAAGTCCAAAGCCTATTTATTTAGCTACCTCAAGAATTTGGGATAAAGAGCACGAAAAACGCATTGAAAGGCATAAAGCAGATAGAGATAACAGATGGGAAAATATAGAAGAAGAGAAATACTTATCCAGGCATGATTTTAAAGGAAAAGTAGTTTTAATTGACTGTATAACATTATGGCTTACCA
The DNA here is from genome assembly GCA_963677245.1 of uncultured Saccharicrinis sp. Taxonomy (GTDB): domain Bacteria; phylum Bacteroidota; class Bacteroidia; order Bacteroidales; family Marinilabiliaceae; genus Saccharicrinis. Next base: position 4,288,349 of record OY781921.1, on the reverse strand, counting down.
ACTTCTATTTTGATAACAAAAGCCAAATTGAAAAATCTTTAGATGAAGCCAAAACAGAATTCGCAAAACTTGTAGAACAAGATGCTGAATTTATTATCGTAACCAATGAAATTGGTCTTGGTGGTATGCCAGAAAATGAAATCCAACGAAAATTTACTGACCTGCAAGGTTGGATGAATCAACACATTGCTCAACAAGCACAAGAAGTTATATTAATGGTTAGCGGAATCCCATTAAAAGTAAAATAAGTTTTCGAAATAAAACAGAAAGGGCAGGCTAAAAAGCCTGCCCCCACTCACACAACTAAACCTTTAATCTATGTGTCCCACCACAGCTTAGTTGTTATTTAATTCACTACTAGTGATCATCTTCTACGAAACCAGTTCTTCTAGTTCCCTCTGCTTGATATATCACTCCTGGTTCACTACTTAATTCAATATCAAATGTAATAAGATCAGTAGTTCTACCTGTTGTAGATTTACCTCCATCTATAACAATTTGTCCATTTGATATTGTTACTGTATTATCTGAAGCAATATCTTCCAAATTAGTTCCAGAAAAAGTTTTAGCAGACAGGTTTAGAGGACATTTAAATTTTATATCCTTCCATGTTCCTTCATCTGTAATCCACATTATGTTAGATAAATCATCTGAAGTATTCATTGTAAGAAAATTGTAATAACCTGTTTCATTACCGTTATAGGTAAACTTAATCCACCATTCTCCTGCAACTTCAACAACATTTGAATTTATCTGCTCAAAATCCTCTTTTGTATCACAAGAACTTAGAATGGTAGTCGCTAAAATAAATATATATACAAAATAATTCTTCATATTATTATTCTTTAAAAGTTAATTGAACATCAAAAGAAAAGTCATAATCAACCAAAGTTTGAGTAAATGTAATAACCTTAGTTGTTGAATCATATGAAAATCCACTAATTTCAACAGGACCAAAGCCACCACTACCCAACTCTGAACGAACATTACCATCCTCTTCTACAACTAATATTCCAGGAGCCGCATAATCAGGGCCATAACCAACATACTGATCATAATAACCTCCTAATAAATCACTTATTTGATAAACCCCCGTTGCTAACTTAGTAATCTGAACTTCACCACCTGCGCGGCCAATTCGTATTCCATCATACGTACCTTCAGGAAGTTCAACTGTATCATAACCTGTAAAACTAACAATATTAACCTTACGCGTTTGATAGAATTCAAATCCTTCTGAATTTACAGCCTTATAAACTAATTTATATGAATGAGTGATATCTACATTAACCTCGTTTAAAATTTCAACTTCTAATTCTGTAGTATCTTCTCCAATTATTTCATAAGCATCAACACCTGGTTCCACATAGGGAGTACCTTTAAAAAGTACAATTGGATTTCCTCCATGATAATCCCAATCAACAGAAGAGGTGATCCCCATATTATCTTCATAGTCAGACTCACATGATGAAACTGCAACAATGAAGAGTAAAACTATTGCTAAATAATTAATATATCTCATTTTCCTATTTTTTTATTGTTTCCACCAAACATTACTTAACATTACATCTTGATCTGCTAAATCCTTATATGCTTTAGCATTTGAATTATAATTAAGCTCTGCATCAGCATAAGGTAAACGCTGAGGAAATTTGCCACCTGTTGAACCTTTTTTACTATAAATTAAAGTACCTGGTACATATTCATTTGGCAATTCATATCCAACCTGAACTTGATCACTAACAGTAGATACCTCTGGGTATCCTGTTCTAACCTGCTCTATAAATGATTCAATACCTCGTTGTCCTTCCGCACAATCAACCCATTTTTGCATAATAATAGCTTTCAATTGATCATCAAATGTTCCATTCTCTGGAAATGCATATTTTCCTGCAATTACATTTTCGGGATCAGAATCATCAACCAAAAGAATTCCTACTTCCGCTCCAATTCTATCGAAAGAACTGTTAACTCCATTTTCATAATGTGTTTTGGCATCTTCAACATTACCTAACCTAAGATTTGCTTCAGCTAATAAAAACTCAGTTTCTGCAACTGTCATTAAATTTGCAGGCATATCCCATGTTAAAACTGGTTGAGAAATAACCTTAGGTCCTTCAAATTCAGTTGAAGGCACCTCATAAGAACCTGTAACCATCCCAAGGATATCACCTCCAACCACAGTAAACAGAGCTTCTAATCTAGAATCTTTATTTTCATCAAGATACGAAACCATAGTAGCATTTGCTCTTATATTATTTGTAGTATTTAGCTGCTTTTGATCACTTTCATACAAAGGATTTGTTTTACTATCCTCATCCGCAAAATTTGTTAATGCCACATCTTCGCTAAGAAATGCACCTGTCGCAAGCAAAGATGTCAATTCAGCTTCAACATATGTTGGGTTTGCATCGTACCGTCTAAGAAGAATTCTTAGTTTAATACTATTAGCAAATTCTTGCCAATAATCAAGATCCGCTTCAAAAAATAAGTCATAATCATGATAAACCGTACTACTAAAACTTGAATAATCCTTTGAAAGTGCAGTATTTAATAAAGAATAGATAGAATCATATACATCTTCTCCTTTGTCTATCTTAGGATTAAACAAACCGTCTTCTCCATTAAATGCCTCTGTATATGGAACATTGTCATATAAATCTACTAAATATTGATACGTATATGCTTTCATTGTAGCAGCTATTAAATATAACCCCCAATTCTCTCCACTTTCTGCATTACGTAAGATAATTTCATTGTCTGACAAACCTCCAATAAATAACTCACGATATGATCTATTTACAACATTTGCATTACTACTCATTGCATAAGTTTCATAAGACTTATATTGAGACGAGGTATTATTTTGTGCCCAATGTTGAGACCAAAAACCTCCAAGTAAACCATAATCTGCAGACATTACATTAGCAATAGAAGCTTGAGCTGCAGGAAGTACCAAATAGTCATCCACCGCTAGAGGATAATTTGGATTTTCATTAACATCCAAAAAATCATCACATGAAGCGAAAACTATCAGCAATAAACTGAATAAAAATATTTTATTTTTCATATATCCTTGTTTTTTAGAAAGAAACATTTAGTTTAACACCATAAGATCTTACAGATGGAGATCCTCCAAACTCACCCATTAAACCTTCAATACCATTTCCCCATGTTGAAAGTTCAGGGTCTACGAAACTATTACCTGCTGGTGTCCATAAGAATAAATTACGTCCGTAAACTGAAACCGATGCTTTAGACAATCCCATTTTTGAAACCATACTCGAATTAAACCTATAAGATAATGAGAGGTCTCTAAGTTTAATGTAGGTCTTGTCAATAATTCTATTTCTTTCAATAGGTTTATTTGTATTACTTGAATAATACTCATGCCAGCTATTTAAAATTGGTGTACTATTCTCTGTATATGTCACATTCCCATCTCCATCAACTGCTTCTGTTACTGAATTTGGAACAACATATGGTCTGCGGTCATTAGTTGTAGACTGCTCATTGTTTCCAGACCAGAAAGTAATATTAGATGTATAGGAATACATTTTACCACCTTTTTGATAATCAATTAGGAAAGATAATCCTAAGTTTTTATAAGAAAACTCATTTACAGCAGTCATCTTAAAATCAGGAACAGATGAACCAATTAAAGTCTTATCTCCTTCTTTTGGTAAACCGTTATCTCCAACAATTATTTTTCCATCTGGAGTATATTTATAATCAGGTATTCTGAACATACCTAATTGCTCACCTTCAATAGCCACAAATTCTGTTTCGTAAGCACTATTAATAACATATTCTGTTACTCCAATATCTTCATTAAGAGAATTTAGCACTGTATTACTCTTAGTAAAGTTATACGTTAAGTTCCATGAGAATTTACTTGACTTGATAATTTTAGCATTTAAGCTTAACTCAATACCATCATTTTCAATTTCTCCAAAATTAGTCCATTGTCTTAAATATCCTGAAGAAGAAGCGATATCAGCAAGCATAATAAGGTCTTCTGTAACTTTATTATAATATGCCATATCTAATCCAATTCGATTCCTAAAAAATCTTAAGTCTACACCTATTTCGAATTCCTTTGACAATTCGTTTTTAAGACCTGGATTACCTAAAGTCAATCCCTTTTCGTATGCTGCAGTTCCATTTACAGGATAATTAGTAACACCAAAACCACCTGCTCTAATTTGAGCTGGAGCATAAAATGCTTCCAAAGAGTAAGGAGATCCAGCGTTTCCAGCTAATGCGTAACTAGTTCTAATCTTACCGTAACTTAGAATATTATTATCTCCAAGTTGTTCAGTAAATATCCAACCTGCATTTACACCAGGGTAGAAAAAAGAATTTTTATCTGAAGGTAATGTTGAAGACATATCTGTACGTCCATTTAATTGTAGGAACAAGAAATCATTCAAACCAAGATCTACTTGAGCATAATTACCAACCGTTCTTCTTTTTGAGACATAGGTAGAAATATCAGCACTACCACTAATATTTTGAACATTATAATAACCCGGAACAACAAGACCTTTTGAAATAATTGTAGAACGCTTATTATACCTATGGTTTAGGTTGTTACCCAACAAGACTGTCATATCCAATTGTGAACCACCAACCTCAAAACTATTCGTATAGTTCAACATTAAATCTGAGTTCCACTGCATAATATTTCGAGATTCATCAGTTACACCTCCTACTACGTCATTCGCAGATGAATTAGGTGTTCCCTCTGTAATAGCGGCAATTGCACCATAGTCTTCATAAGAATAGCTATAAGTATCTAAACCACCTCTCCAAGATAAATTCAGTCCTTTAGCTAGCTCCTGACTTATACTAAGACTTCCTATAAATCTATTCTGCTTATACTCATTCCCATTCTCATTAATTACATAGTAAGGATTCTGAGCGTAAGGAGTATAAAAGTAATCCAGATCATTGAACTTCTCCATATAATCTCTATAATTAGGTATATAGTGATTTACAGGGTTTTGAACAATTTCTTGAAACAGAGTTTTACCACCTCCAGCATCATCTCCTTGTCCTGTTGCAACTACATTTAACTTTTTATGTACAAAGTTCGCTGAAAAATCAATTTTAGTTTTTTCGGTTCCTCCATTAGCCTTAAATAAAATAGAACTCCTATCCATAACATCAACATCTCCGGGAACAACACCATCTTCATGAGTATTACCTAAGGACACATAATATCCAATTAGCTCTGAACCTCCAGAAACTGCAACTGAATTATTTGTAGAATACCCCATTTCATAAAAATCTCTAAGGCTATTCTCCTGAAATGAGAAAGGCATCGTTTTAATTTGATTATCTCGTGCATTACCTATATCTCTTATTTCACCATTCAGTTCAGGTCCCCAACTTCCATTTTCATCATAGGCAAAGTGACCACTCCATCCTTGACCAAATTTTTCTTGGTAATATGGTAACCTAGCTACTTCTGTAAGAGATGCTGAACTTGAAATATCAACTCTCATTTTTTGATTGGCTTTACCAGATTTAGTTGTAATAACAATAGCCCCATTTGCTGCACGAGAACCGTATATACTAGTAGCTGCGGCTCCCTTTAGAACAGAATAAGAAGCAATGTCTTCTGGGTTTAAATCACCTATTGCATCACCAAAATCAACAGTACGAGTTGCATTAGTAGCAGCTAACGTACTATTACCTCCTGATGTTTCTGAGTTCATTGGTATACCATCTATAATATATAGTGGTTTGTTTGTTTGAGTTAACGATGTTAATCCTCGTATAATAACTCTTGTTGAAGCACCCGGAGAACCAGAGGTTGGAGAAATTTGAACACCTGCAACTCGTCCCTGTAAAGCTGTTCCGATGCTATTTGCCTGAGTAGACTCAAGCTGTGTTGAACTTACTTCAGACACTGCATAACCAAGAGCTTTCTTCTCTTTTTTAATACCTAATGCAGTTACAACAACTTCGTCAATATCCTCAGTATCGGACTCCATTGTAACGTTAATGGTAGATTGGCCAGTAAAAGGAATTTCTTGCATTTGCATACCTACAAAGGTATACACAATAGCCGTTGCATCTTCTGGTACGTTTAATTGATAAGAACCGTCCGGACGAGATACTGTTCCGACGGTAGTGCCCTTAACAACAATAGATACTCCAGGAATCGCCTCACCAAGATTATCGACAACTTTTCCTGAAACAGCTTTTGTTTGGGCTGTCAAAGTCTCTAACCCTATAAATAGAATTAGTGACAGAAATAATGCTAATTTCCGCATAAAACAAAAGGTTTAAATTAATAATTGTGTATTTAAAATTTAAGACAATGCAATTGAGTTCGCAATAAGGTCTATTGCAAAAGATCATAGCTCTACCATAAGTATATATATAAATACATACATACCGATAGCTATACGTATAGAGATTTAATCTCTATCTAAAAAGTTTGTTGAAATTTATTTTTGACTTCCATACGATTAAAGGTTTTTGTAATTAATTGGTAATATTTATGTGAGTTAACTTTATTTACAAAAGCGGGGGAACACTTATAATTTGTAAACAATGTTCGCAAATATATAATAATTTTAATATTATCTTAACAAATAAATTAGTTAAACTACAAATTAGATTCTTTTATCTTTCAATTTGTATTAATCCATCTTTTCAAATCGAAATATATTTCGACGTTTCTTCTTTCAGAACAATAACCTTTCTTGTTCCACAATGCAAACTTAAATATTTTTAATCTTTAAAACAAACACCCTTCATTTTTGAGGTGCATTTTTATTAAAATAAATAAATAATGAGGAATTACCCCTATTTTCAAAACACACACTCTTTTGTTTTTGTTTTTAACAATTCAAAAAAAGAGATTAAAAAAATGGAGCAAATTGCCACAACACTCTCAAATATACACACAAAGCTTTCTAATTGCAAATTTATATGTCTTTTTGTTAATTTTTGTTAACACCTCATGCTGATTAATACTTAACAAAAAAAGCCATCACTTACGTGATGGCTTTTTTAAAAGTTATTTAATTGTAAAATCTTACATTAAAAAGCTAAGCATAATACCTGCTGCTACAGCTGAACCAATTACACCTGAAACATTTGGTGCCATAGCATGCATTAATAAGTGATTATTTGGATCTGTTTTTAATCCTTCATGCTGCACTACTCTCGCAGAATCAGGCACAGCAGAAACTCCTGCCGCTCCAATTAAAGGATTAATCTTATTATCCTTTTTAAGCATCACATTCAATAACCTTGCAAATAACAAACCTCCTGCGGTAGCAACCATAAACGATAAAGCACCTAAACCAAAAATCTTAAGCGAACTTACCGTCAAAAAGAAATCGGCTTGCGTAGAAGCACCAACTGTCACTCCAAGCAAAATAGTGATTATATTAATCAATGAATTACGTGCCGTATCAGCTAACCTTTCCGTAACTCCTGATTCTTTAAGTAAATTACCAAAAAACAACATACCCAGTAAAGGTAATGCAGAAGGTGAAATAAAGGTTGTCAGAATCAAACCTATTAAAGGAAATAGTATTTTTTCTGTTTTAGAAACTGCTCTAGGCGGTCTCATCTTTATAGCACGCTCCTTTTTAGGAACAATTAATCGCATAATTGGCGGTTGAATTACCGGAACTAACGCCATATAAGAATAAGCTGCTATAGCAATAGCCCCCATTAACTCAGGTGCTAATTTTGAAGATAAGAAGATCGCAGTTGGTCCGTCTGCTCCACCAATAATACCAATAGCTCCAGCTTCCTGAGGAGTAAACCCTAACCAAGAGGCCCCCAAGAAGGTAGCAAAAATCCCTATTTGAGCAGCAGCACCTAAAATCATTAATTTCGGATTTGATATTAAAGAAGAAAAGTCCGTCATTGCTCCTATACCAAGAAAAATCAGTGGCGGATAAACACCTTGTTTTACACCAAAATATAAGTAATTCAGCACTGATCCTTCTTCATACAGGCCAATTTTGTAGCCTTCTACAAATGGCACATTTCCTAATAAAATACCAACACCAATAGGTATTAACAATAAGGGTTCATAATCATACTTTATAGCAAGAAAAATAAAGAACAAACCAACCAAGATCATGATAATATTACCAAACTCAACATTTGCAAATCCGGTAAAATTCCATAATGTTTGAAGGCCTTCTAAGGTCGCAGCTCCAGTTTGTGCACCTCCTTCTACTGCAGCTGCAGCATCAGTACCAAATATCATTTGAATACCAAATACTACAGCAAACATCATCATTATTGTAACTAATTTCTTCATACTATTCAAATTCAATTAGAATATCATTTTGAAGAACAGCATCACCAACAGCCACTTTTACATTCTTAACTACAGCATCTTTCTCGGCCAAAACATTGTTTTCCATTTTCATGGCTTCCATTACAATAAGAACCTGACCTTTTTGAACTACATCTCCTGCAGCAACATCAATTTTAAATATATTTCCTGGAAGTGGTGCTTTTAAAGCTCCTGCTCCTGCACCCTTTGTTGGAACGGCTCCTTCACCTGGTTTACGTACTACTTCTTTACGAACCAACTTAGGTGTTTTACTACTTTTTTTAACTTCCTGATGAACCTCTACTTCATAAGTAGTTCCATTCACCTCAATGGTAGCTACAGAATCTTCAAATTCCTTAAGCTCTACATTATAACGATTTCCTGCTACGGTAAATTCGAATTTTTTCATGCGTATAAATTTTTCATTTGTTGCATGGAACTCACTTGAAAAATTCCCTATTCATTTTAAAACAAAGATGAATTAATGAACTTCTCTTGCTCGTTTCATTTGTCTATTTTTTAAGGTTTAAAATCACTGCCTTCTTCTTAAATCAAGACTGTGATTTATTTTGGAAATCCCATATTGTTCATTCCATATACTTTAGAACTCCAAGGAGAATAACGCCTTCTTACTTGTTTAATAGTAATAACGTTACTTTCTTCGTCATGAGACTCATTAAAGTACATATACAATGCTGTTGCTATAACTGCATTTGTTTCACCTGAAATAGCTAATGGATCATCAACTATATTTTCTTTACCTTTTTCTCGACGAGTTTTTTTTACACTTCTATTTATAATTTTTGGAATAGCTAAAAAGATGCCTACCAAAAAAAGTAAAGCTGCAAAAACAATTACCCATCCTAAAAGTGTAATGGTCCAGGTTTCTGTGGTAACAACTAATAAATTCATATCTAATATTTTTATGATCTTTTCCTGTAATAAAACAAATGGCAAATTCACAGATAATATGAATTTGCCTTTTTCATTTTATGAATTACAATGGAATATTACCATGTTTCTTTGGAGGTAAGCTTAGTTTTTTAGTTTGTAAGCTTTGTAAACCTCTTATAATTCTAAACCTTGAGTTTCTTGGCTCAATTACATCATCTATATATCCATAAGATGCTGCTTGGTATGGATTAGCAAATTTCTCAGTGTATTCTGCCTCCTTATCTGCAGCATATTTAGCTTTCTCTGCAGGATCCTCAATTTTAGACATAGCTCTACCTTCTAGTACTTCGATAGCACCTTTAGCTCCCATTACAGCAATTTCAGCTGAAGGCCATGCATAATTTAAATCACCTCTAAGTTGCTTACAGCTCATTACATCATGTGCACCACCATACGACTTTCTTAAAGTAACTGTAATTTTAGGCACAGTTGCTTCTCCGTAAGCAAACATTAATTTTGCACCGTGTGTAATAATACCAGCATACTCCTGTCCACTACCTGGTAAGAATCCTGGCACATCAACTAGAGTTAAAATTGGAATATTAAAAGCATCACAGAAACGCACAAATCGAGCACTCTTACGAGAAGCATCACAATCCAATACCCCTGCTAAAAAGCTTGGTTGGTTTGCTACAACTCCCACAGACTGTCCACCCATACGACAGAAACCTACAATAATATTTTTGGCATAGTTTCTATGAACCTCTAAAAATTCGCCATCATCAGCTAATCCGTAGATCACCTCTTTCATATCGTAAGGCTGATTTGGATTATCAGGAATAATGGTATTTAATTTATCAACCATTCTATCGATAGGGTCATCTACTTCTAACAATGGTGGTTCTTCAAGGTTATTTTGAGGTAAGTATGATAATAATTTTCTTATCAACATGATACCCTCTTCTTCATTTTCTAATTGAAAATGAGAAACACCTGATTTAGATGCGTGTACTGCAGCACCTCCTAAATCTTCAGTTGTAATATCCTCACCTGTAACTGTTTTAACCACCTTAGGACCTGTAACGAACATATAGCTCGAATTTTCGGTCATCATAATAAAGTCAGTTAAAGCAGGAGAATAAACAGCTCCACCAGCACATGGCCCAAAAATGGCAGAAATTTGAGGAATAACACCAGAAGCTTCAATATTACGCTGGAAGATTTCAGCATATCCGGCCAAAGAAGTAACCCCTTCCTGAATACGAGCACCACCACTATCGTTAATTCCGATAACAGGTGCACCTACTTTCATGGCCATATCCATAATTTTACAGATTTTTTGTGCAAAAGTTTCTGATAAAGAACCTCCTAAAACTGTAAAATCCTGAGCAAATAAATACACTACTCGTCCGTCGATAGTACCATGTCCGGTTACTACACCATCTCCTAGAATTTTGTTTTTCTCCATTCCAAAATTCACACAACGATGCGTAACAAACATATCGAACTCCTCAAAACTACCATCGTCTACAAGCATTTCAATACGCTCGCGAGCAGTCATTTTACCCTTGGCATGCTGACCGTCAATTCTTTTTTGACCTCCACCTAATTTGGCCTCATTTCTAAGGTCAATTAGTTTATTAATTTTATCTTGATTTGACATGAAATAATACTTTACAATTTATTATTTAGAAGGATCTTCACACAATTCTGTTAATACTCCGAATGTTGATTTTGGATGTAAGAAACCAATATTTAAACCTTCAGCTCCCTGACGTGGTGTCTTATCAATTACTTTAACTCCTGCTTCCTGAATTGCAATAAGTTGATCTGCCAAATTCTCAACTGCAAATGCTACGTGATGAACACCTTCGCCTTTTTTCTCAATGAATTTACCAACCGGCCCCTCTGGATCTGTCGATTCTAAAAGCTCAATTTTTGTTTGTCCAATCATGAAAAAAGCTGTCTTCACCTTTTGCTCAGCAACTTCTTCTACAGCATAACACTCTAATCCAAATACTTTTTCATAAAAAGGAATAGCTTCATCTAAACTTTTAACAGCAATTCCGATGTGCTCAATGTGCGTTGGTTTCATACTATAATCGATTTTAAATTTATTGTATACTTAAATTGAGCCACAAAAATAAAATTAAAAAATGACCTATTCCATGCAATCACCCCAAAAAAAAGATTGTTTTACAACATAAAACACATATCGTGACCAATTAAATATCAATATTTTATAGCACATTTAATTTAAACAGACTAACCTGTTATAATTAGAGAATTATTTCTTTATTAAGCACTTAGCTCAAACCCTCTCTCTTAATTTTGAACTTTCTATCTTTTTAGACGATATTAATTTGTAACAATATTGATTGTTTTAATATCATATAACATCATTTTGAGTTCATATAATTACTATTTATCACACCTCATATATCTAACGACTCTTAAATATGAATTCAATCATATAAATAAAGCTGATAATGAACTATTTTAGCAGCTCAATAATAATTTAAAGTAATATCCATCATGCAAAAACTAACATTATTTTTTCTGGCCATACTAATTATGGCTTCCGCTTGCAAAAATGAAAAATCTATGAGCACAAATCCTTTATTAAGTGAATACAACACTCCTTTTGGTATTTCTCCTTTTGATAAAATTAAACCAGAGCATTATTTACCAGCATTTCAAGCTGCAATTAAAGAACAAAAAGAAAACATTGAAAAAATTATTACAAGCGCAGAAGAACCTGCCTTTAAGAATACGGTTGAAGCACTTGAATATAGCAGCCCACTTTTAACTAAAGTTAGCAATGTGTTTTATAACCTTTTAGGTGCAAACACCAATGATTCATTAAAAAACATTGCCAAGGAAGTTGCCCCCATGCTTTCTTCGCTTAATGATGATATTTATTTAAACGAAACATTGTTTGCAAAAATCAAATCCGTATATGATAAGAAAGATGATTTAGATTTTTCTCAGGAAGAAAAAATGCTTCTTGAAAAAACATACCAGGCATTTGTCAGAGGAGGTGCTAATTTAGATGAAAAAGCGAAAGAAGAATTTCGCCAAATTAATCAGGAACTATCCGTTTTAACTTTACAATTTGGAGACAATGTACTTAATGAAACAAATAGCTACATGCTCATTATTGATAAAGAAGAGGATCTTGCAGGATTAACATCCGGACAAATTGAAGCAGCTGCTAAATTAGCAGAAGAAAAGGGTCATCCTGGCAAATGGATTTTCACCACACATCGTCCTAGCATTACACCATTCTTACAATACTCTGAAAAAAGAGATTTAAGAGAAAAGTTATTTAAAGCTTATATTAACAGAGGAGACAACAACAACGAATTCGACAATAAAGAAAACATTAAGAAGATTGTTTCTCTTCGTGTAAAAAGAGCTCAACTTTTAGGCTATAAAAACCACGCTGCATTCATCTTGGAGAAAAACATGGCAAAAACGCCTGAAACAGTAAACGAAAAGTTAGCTTTTTTAATGGATAAAGCACTTGTTGTAGCCAAACAAGAAGCAAAGGATATGCAAGCGTTAATAAAAAAAGAAGGACACAACTTTGATTTAGAAGCTTGGGATTGGTGGTATTATGCTGAAAAAGTAAAAAAAGAAAAATATGACCTTGATGAAAATCAAATCAGACCTTATTTTGAACTAAAAAACGTGGTTGACGGCATTCTTTATACTGCCAACCAATTATATGGGCTTAATTTCGAAAAAAGAACTGATTTACCTGTTCCGCATAAAGATGCAATTTCTTTTGAGGTGAAAGAATCTAATGGATCTCATATTGGTATTTTGTTTATGGATTTTCACCCAAGAGAAAGTAAAAGAGGTGGAGCATGGATGAACTCTTATCGTAAACAACAAGTATTAAATGGTAAAAACATTAATCCTATCATTACAATGGTATGTAATTTTACCAGTCCAACTTCTGACACACCAGCATTACTAAGCTTTGATGAAGTAACTACACTATTTCATGAATTTGGACACGCATTACATGGTTTACTATCTAAATGTAAATATCATTCTTTATCAGGAACTGCCGTTCCTCGCGATTTCGTTGAATTACCATCTCAAGTTATGGAACATTGGGCTGCTCAACCGGAATTATTAAAATATTATGGAAAGCATTACAAAACTGGTGAAGTTATTTCTGATGAATTAATTGAAAAAATTCAAAAGAGTGGCAAATTTAATCAAGGGTTTGCTACTACAGAATACTTAGCCGCCGCTATTCTTGATATGGATTACCATACTTTAACTAATCCTAATTTGGATGATGTAAACGCCTTCGAAGCACAATCCATCAAGAAAATGAAACTAATACCTGAAATCGTATTACGTTACAGAAGCTCATATTTTAACCATGTATTTTCGGGAGGATATTCAGCAGGTTATTATGCCTACATTTGGTCTGCAATTCTTGATTCTGATGCATTCCAGGCTTTTAGAGAAAACGGAATCTTTGATAAAGAAACGGCATCTAAATTTAGACATAACGTATTAGAGAAAGGTGGTACAGAAGATCCGATGAAATTATATAAAGATTTTAGAGGTTCTGAACCGGATGAAAATGCGCTTTTAAAAGACAGGGGGTTGATATAAACTTTTAAGAAGAAAGCAAGGAATAATATTTTGCATTAGACAATAACAAACCGAGGGATTATTAAAGTTAGTTCCTCGGTTTTATTATTATCCTAATATGATTACTATCGCCTTATTACCTGGATATTCTTTTGTTTACCATCATTGCTTTCAATAAGTAAAATATAAACACCATTGCCACCCTTCATTTGATATTGAATCTGAATGGTTAAAAAGGTGTAATGGATTTTCTAATGCATATGGCAATTTTAACTCATTTCAGTTTTTAATCCACAGTCATTTATGTTTATTAATTGTATTTAATTTCAACAAACATACTATCACTAATATTACTTTCTGCAGCATTTCTAAAAATAATCCAAAGATGCATTTCATTAATATTTCTATTACAAACACCTTCCCATAAAAAATTACCTTTTGATCTTCTCACCCCTGAAAAAGTATAACGACTAAGATTCTCAGCCTTATGTCGCATCAATAAAATTAAAGTATCCATATCCCTATTATTATTGAACTCTATGTCACTGGTACCCCACTCCACCAGTAAGTCTTTTCCTTGTATTGTTGCTGAAGCCTCTTTGGGTAAAGGTACACTACCTTTGCTAAACAAAGCCTTGGTATAATCAATTTCAAGATTTGGATACGCTCCTTTAACACCAAACTTCATATTATAGGATTTGGCAAAATAGAAAGGACTTTTCTCCGTATTTTCTAATCCAAAAGTTCTGGGATAAATATGAATAAATGGTCTAAGAAAATCGTTTACCAATTTCATTTTTTGTCGCTGTGCCAGATGCCTTGGCGATTTCTTATCTCTAAAATATCCAGGTTTACTGCGTACAATTGTTTTCCCATTTAGCTCATAAATGACAATATTCCCAAGGCTACCACTCAAACCTTCTAAAAACTTATTATTTAAAACAGCCATAATCGAAAAGTTTTGGTCATATTGTCTCTAAGTCAAATATTATACCACTCAAATGAAAATTTTACACTATTAACGAGAATTTTTTGGCCTTTGCACATATTTCCTATGTTTTACCTTTAACTATTATCAAACTAATTATTTCACCTTTGACACATAATAACGCCGGTAGCGTAATATCAATTTAAGTTCACAAGGTAAAGGAATGTTTTAAGCCTTCAACCTTTGTCCCCACAGTCTCCGGTTCTTGTGCGCCCCTCCTACCAGATAAATTAACCCTAAGTTCAGGCGATATTTAGGCTATCTGCATGTTTTCGAGGTGGTATCTTTGACCAAGATCAAACTAAGCTCCAACAAACCTCGAAGAAACCATGAAGATGCCATGTTCACGTTAGGTTCCAGTTCCGGACAAAAGTAATACCTGGTACGGAAAAAATGTGTAGGTTATAAACAATGGCAGTTAGCTATTGACAGGTTGTTGCGGATTGCTAGTTTCGGGTTAATACCTAACAGGCTTTAACTATTCATCCCGTAAAGCTCTTTAGAGGCCACCCATCAGATGAGTATAGGCAAAATGCGTATGGTAATCTGATTAGTAAAATAAAAGCGAAACGAAAAAGTGAAACCAATCCTCCCAAAAAACATGGTAATATGCCTTTATAAAACTCTATAAACGCAAAAAGAGCAACCACAAAAAATGTGATTGCTCTTGTTTAAAGATGGGCGGCGACCTACTCTCCCACTGTTACGCAGTACCATCGGCGCTATAGGGCTTAACTTCTCTGTTCGGAATGGGAAGAGGTGGAACCCCTATGCTATAACCACCTGAATATTGTTATTAACATACTAGCTTCAATCAAAATCACAGTTCAAACCTTAGCGCCCAACTAAAAGTTTCGGGTAATTAGTACTGCTCGGCTTTGACATTACTGCCTTTACACCTACAGCCTATCAACGTCATCGTCTTTAACGTCCCTCAAGGATATCTCATCTTGAAGCAGGCTTCGTGCTTAGATGCTTTCAGCACTTATCCCTTCCACACATAGCTACCCAGCGATGCTCCTGGCGGAACAACTGGTGCACCAGCGGTATGTCCAACGCGGTCCTCTCGTACTAACGTCAGGTCTTCTCAAATATCCTACGCCCACAACAGATAGGGACCGAACTGTCTCACGACGTTCTGAACCCAGCTCGCGTGCCACTTTAATGGGCGAACAGCCCAACCCTTGGGACCTTCTCCAGCCCCAGGATGTGACGAGCCGACATCGAGGTGCCAAACCGCTCCGTCGATATGAGCTCTTGGGAGCGATCAGCCTGTTATCCCCGGAGTACCTTTTATCCTTTGAGCGATGGCCCTTCCATGCGGAACCACCGGATCACTATGTCCTACTTTCGTACCTGGTCGACTTGTCGGTCTCACAGTCAAGCTTCCTTGTGCCATTACACTCTGCGGACGGTTACCAATCGTCCTGAGGAAACCTTTGAAAGCCTCCGTTACTCTTTTGGAGGCGACCACCCCAGTCAAACTACCCACCAAACAATGTCCGAATGAATTCGTTAGACCACAGATAAGCAAAGGGTCGTATTTCAAGGGTGACTAAACTACGCCTGGCGACGCAGCATCAAAGTCTCCGACCTATCCTACACATTACTTACCCACAATCAATGTTAAGCTATAGTAAAGGTTCACGGGGTCTTTCCGTCCCGTTGCGGGTAATCGGCATCTTCACCGATACTACAATTTCACCGAGCTCATGGCCGAGACAGTGTGCACATCGTTACACCATTCGTGCAGGTCGGAACTTACCCGACAAGGAATTTCGCTACCTTAGGACCGTTATAGTTACGGCCGCCGTTTACCGGGGCTTCAATTCAATGCTTCACCGAAGTTAACATCTCCTCTTAACCTTCCGGCACCGGGCAGGTGTCAGGCCTTATACGTCTTCTTTCGAATTTGCAAAGCCATGTGTTTTTGATAAACAGTCGCATGCACCATTTCTCTGCGGCCAGCCTAAACTGGCGCCCCTTATCCCGAAGTTACGGGGCTAATTTGCCGAGTTCCTTAGCCATGAATCACTCGAGCGCCTTAGTATACTCAACCCAACTACGTGTGTCCGTTTACGGTACGGGCCGCTATACTCGCTTTTCTTGGTACCAGATGCTTTACTTCGCTTCGGCCGAAGCCTAGGCTCAACGTACATATCCGTCAGTACGTAGTAATCTCTCCGATACGTCACTTTCATTGTATAGCAGGTACAGGAATATTAACCTGTTTGCCATCCACTACCCCTTTCGGGTTCGCGTTAGGTCCCGACTAACCCTGATCCGATTAGCGTTGATCAGGAAACCTGAGTCTTTCGGCGAGGGGGTTTCTCGCCCCCTTTATCGTTACTTATGCCTACATTTGCTTTTCTAATATCTCCACAATGCATCGCCACACTGCTTCTACGTCATTAGAATGCTCCCCTACCACTTGTACTTAGTACAAATCCATAGCTTCGGTAGTATACTTATGCCCGATTATTATCCATGCTCGATCGCTCGACTAGTGAGCTGTTACGCACTCTTTAAATGAATGGCTGCTTCCAAGCCAACATCCTAGCTGTCTCTGCAATCAAACCGCGTTTGTTCAACTTAGCATACATTTGGGGACCTTAGCTGATGGTCTGGGTTCTTTCCCTTTCGGACACGGACCTTAGCACCCATGCCCTCACTCCTATTCATCATCTTACAGCATTCGGAGTTTGTCAGGAGTTGATAGGCGGTGAAGCCCTCTCGTCCAATCAGTAGCTCTACCTCTGTAAGATTAAAATAAGGCTGCACCTAAATGCATTTCGGGGAGTACGAGCTATTTCCAGGTTTGATTGGCCTTTCACCCCTACCCACAGTTCATCCAAAAACTTTTCAACGTTAACTGGTTCGGTCCTCCATTCCGTGTTACCGGAACTTCAACCTGACCATGGGTAGATCACCTGGTTTCGCGTCTAGCGCAGCTAACTTTGTCGCCCTATTCAGACTCGCTTTCGCTTCGGCTCCGTTGCTTAACAACTTAACCTTGCTAACTACGACTAACTCGTAGGCTCATTATGCAAAAGGCACGCCGTCACCCTAAAAGGGCTCCGACCGCTTGTAAGCGCACGGTTTCAGGTACTTTTTCACTCCCCTGTTCGGGGTACTTTTCACCTTTCCCTCACGGTACTGGTTCACTATCGGTCTTTCAGGAGTATTTAGCCTTACCGGATGGGCCCGGTAGATTCAGACAGGATTTCACGTGTCCCGCCCTACTCAGGATACTGCTAGATTCATAACTGTACTTGTACGTGACTTTCACACTCTTTGGCTGCTCTTTCCAAAGCATTCCAATTTGGTTATTTACTCATATTGCAGTCCTACAACCCCAGCGCTGCCTAGACAACACTGGTTTGGGCTAATCCCCGTTCGCTCGCCGCTACTAGGAGAATCACTTTTGTTTTCTTTTCCTCCGGGTACTTAGATGTTTCAGTTCCCCGGGTTTGCCTCCCCGAAGGGATAGTATATCTTCAATATACTGGGTTGCCCCATTCAGAAATCCACGGATCAATAAATATTTGCTTCTCCCCGTGGCTTATCGCAGCTTATCACGTCTTTCGTCGCCTCTGAAAGCCTAGGCATCCACCATGCGCCCTTGCTTACTTTCTTGTTGGTATAACTTTAATGCTATCGCACTAAAGCTAACCTATGATTTTGATTGTTTTGCCAATATGTCAATGTACGTTAATCTTAAAAAAGATCAGTGGAGAATATCGGAGTCGAACCGATGACCTCCTGCGTGCAAGGCAGGCGCTCTAGCCAACTGAGCTAATCCCCCGTAAAAGTAGTCCCGCCCAGACTTGAACTGGGGACCTCTACATTATCAGTGTAGCGCTCTAACCAGCTGAGCTACGGGACTAATTATAAATTTTGAAATGCTAAAAGGTAAGAGGTTCTTTAATTTTACTTAAAACTCTCTCCAGAAAGGAGGTGTTCCAGCCACACCTTCCGGTACGGCTACCTTGTTACGACTTAACCCTAGTTATCAGTTTTACCCTAGGCCGCTCCTTACGGTAACAGACTTCAGGTACCCCCGACTTCCATGGTTTGACGGGCGGTGTGTACAAGGCCCGGGAACGTATTCACCGCGCCATGGCTGATGCGCGATTACTAGCGAATCCAGCTTCACGGAGTCGAGTTGCAGACTCCGATCCGAACTGAGACAGGCTTTAGAGATTAGCATCACATTGCTGTGTAGCTGCCCTTTGTACCTGCCATTGTAACACGTGTGTAGCCCTGGACGTAAGGGCCGTGCTGATTTGACGTCATCCCCACCTTCCTCACGGTTTACACCGGCAGTCTTGCTAGAGTCCCCAGCTTAACCTGATGGTAACTAACAATAGGGGTTGCGCTCGTTATGGGACTTAACCCGACACCTCACGGCACGAGCTGACGACAACCATGCAGCACCTTGTAAATAGTCCGAAGAAAAGATC
Organism: uncultured Saccharicrinis sp.; assembly: GCA_963677245.1. Lineage (GTDB taxonomy): Bacteria > Bacteroidota > Bacteroidia > Bacteroidales > Marinilabiliaceae > Saccharicrinis. Next base: position 4,269,064 of record OY781921.1, on the reverse strand, counting down.
ATCTCTGATCTATGCAATCTACATTTAAGTCCAGGTAAGGTTCCTCGCGTATCATCGAATTAAACCACATGTTCCTCCGCTTGTGCGGGCCCCCGTCAATTCCTTTGAGTTTCATTGTTGCCAACGTACTCCCCAGGTGGATTACTTAATGCTTTCGCTCAGTCGCTGACAATGTATCGCCAACAACGAGTAATCATCGTTTACGGCGTGGACTACCAGGGTATCTAATCCTGTTCGCTCCCCACGCTTTCGTGCATCAGCGTCAATTATAGCTTAGTAAGCTGCCTTCGCAATCGGTGTTCTGTGTTATATCTATGCATTTCACCGCTACACAACACATTCCGCCTACCTCAACTAAATTCAAGACTAACAGTATCAATGGCAGTTTTACAGTTGAGCTGCAAGATTTCACCACTGACTTATTAGTCCGCCTACGCACCCTTTAAACCCAATAAATCCGGATAACGCTCGCATCCTCCGTATTACCGCGGCTGCTGGCACGGAGTTAGCCGATGCTTATTCATACGGTACCTTCAAAAAGCTTCACGAAGCTCACATTATTCCCGTATAAAAGAAGTTTACAATCCATAGAACCGTCTTCCTTCACGCGACATGGCTGGTTCAGACTTGCGTCCATTGACCAATATTCCTCACTGCTGCCTCCCGTAGGAGTCTGGTCCGTGTCTCAGTACCAGTGTGGGGGACCTTCCTCTCAGAACCCCTAGACATCGTTGCCTTGGTAAGCCGTTACCTTACCAACTAGCTAATGTCACGCATGACCATCTTTTACCGCCGAAACTTTACTTAATCATTCATGCGAACAATCAAGACTATAGGGTATTAATCCAAATTTCTCTGGGCTATCCCCTTGTAAAAGGCAGGTTTCATACGCGTTACGCACCCGTGCGCCGGTCGTCAGCGGAAGCAAGCTTCCCTGTTACCCCTCGACTTGCATGTGTTAGGCCTGTCGCTAGCGTTCATCCTGAGCCAGGATCAAACTCTTCGTTGTATAAAAATTATTATGACTGATTTAACAGCCTATTATTCTTTACAAGAGCTTTAACTCAAAGAATCACTCTTTCCTTTTTAGTGTGCATTTCAATATTTTCAAAGAACGATGTTAGTCTTATTACTAACTTCTTTATATCTTTTAAGCCGAAGCTTATTTTCAATCTTTTTTTTACTCCTCAACCCTTGTTGAGTGTCGCTCTAAAAGCGGATGCAAAGATAACAACTTTATTTCCTATTCTCCAAATGTTTTTTCTTTATTTCCTCAAAAAGTATTTTACTTTTTCGAAACTTATTCCAAATCAATAATTACACCATTGTAATCTCAATTATTTTTACAAACATTTCAAATTTTAAAGCTGCTTTTCCTTAAAAGCGGGTGCAAAGATAAGCTACTTATTTTCTATTTTCAAAATTTAACCTGCACTTTTTTCAAAGAAAATCATAAAACAACACTCAACAGTCACATTTACTAATCTTTATAAATACCTATATTTCTCTCATTTTAATTTACACGTCAAAACAGTCAGTAAACCACACATTAAAACATTAGTTCAGAACAAAAGCAATTGTATAATAATAAACTTAATAAATTAATTAAAATCATACTTAGTTATTTAGGTTGTTGTTATATTCGTAGCTTCATTTATTTATAAAGTTAATTACCGTGAGCGATAGTTTAGTTATTATACCAACCTACAATGAAAAGGAGAACATCGAAGCCATAATAGATAACGTTTTTGATCTCCCTAAAGATTTTCATATTTTAATAATAGAAGATAATTCTCCAGATGGAACTGCTGATATAGTAAAGAAACTTCAGAATGATAAGTATGCAGGTAAACTTCATATTGTAGAAAGAAAAGGCAAACTAGGTTTAGGAACCGCATATATTACAGGTTTTAAATGGGCCATAGAACATCAGTATGACTATATATTTGAGATGGACGCAGATTTCTCTCATCCACCAGAAAAACTATTAGCATTATATGATGCATGTAAGCAAGGGGCTGATTTAGCTATTGGTTCACGATACAAATCAGGTGTTAATGTAGTCAACTGGCCAATGGGCAGAGTTCTTATGTCTTATTTTGCTTCTGTTTATGTACGTTTTGTTACAGGCATGAAAATTATGGATACTACTGCCGGATTTAAATGCTACAAAAGACAAACTTTGGAAACCATTCCATTAGATAAAATCAGACTAAAAGGTTATGCATTTCAAATTGAGATGAAATTCACTACCTGGAAATATGGTTTTTCTATTGCAGAAGTGCCCATAGTGTTTACAGATAGACAGCAAGGCACTTCGAAAATGAGTGGCGGTATTTTTAACGAAGCCGTTTGGGGTGTCATTAAAATGAAAATAGCCAGTTGGTTTAAAAAGTATGAACGATAAATATTGACAAACAAATTAGATTCAAATATCTTATACTAATACATTATATATATCGATTCATAATTTATTAAAAGCTATGGCATCTACTTTAATTAAAAATATAAAAATCGTAAACGAAGACAATTCGTTTATTGGAAGCGTATTTATTACAAATGATATTATTGAAAAAATTATAAAAGAAGGTGAACCAGTTCCAAATGCAGATGAAGTAATCGATGGAGAAGGAAAGTTACTTTTCCCGGGAGCAATAGATGATCAGGTTCATTTTCGGGAACCAGGATTGACTCATAAAGCTGAGATTTATACTGAGGCTAGAGCTGCTGTTGCAGGAGGAATCACTTCTTTTATGGAAATGCCTAATACAAAACCTCAAGCAACCACGCAGGAAATTCTTGAAGAAAAATATGCATTAGCCGCTGAAAAATCAATTGCTAACTATTCATTTTACATAGGGGCAACAAATGATAACCTGGAAGAGCTTTTAAAGACCGACCCTGAAAAAGTGTGTGGAATAAAGGTTTTTATGGGATCATCTACCGGAAATATGCTGGTTGACAATGGAGATACACTGGCAGGCATTTTCTCTCAAGCACCTACTTTAATTGCCACTCACTGTGAAGACGAAGATACTATTCAGGCCAATTTAAAAGCTTACAAAGATAAGTATGGCGAGGAGGTTCCATTCGAGATGCACCATCTGATACGATCAGAGGAAGCTTGCTATAAATCTTCTGAAAAAGCAGCAGCTTTAGCAAGAAAACATGGAGCAAGATTGCACATATTACATTTAACTACAGCCAAAGAGCTTTCTTTATTGGATAAAGATATGCCTATTGAAGAAAAAAAAGTGACTGGAGAAGCCTGTGTTCACCACCTTTGGTTTACAAATGAGGATTACAAAAAATATGGTGCTCTTATAAAATGGAATCCTGCCATTAAAACAAGAAAAGATAGAGATGCGCTAAGAGAAGCATTAAAAAATGGAGTACTTGATGTGGTTGCAACTGATCATGCTCCACATACAAAAGAAGAAAAAGAGGGCACCTATTTTAATGCTCCTTCCGGAGGGCCGTTAGTACAACATGCTATGGTGGCTATGTTAGAAATGGTTGAGCAAGGCGTATTTACTTACGAACAAGTTGCTGATAAAATGTGCCATGCACCGGCAAAATTATTCAGGGTAAAAGATCGTGGTTTTATTAGAGAAGGTTATAAAGCAGATCTTGTTATTGTTGAACCGGCATCGAACTGGACGGTTGCTTCTGATAATATATATTCAAAATGTGGATGGAGTCCTTTTGAAGGACAAGAATTTAAACATTACGTTAGTCATACTTTTGTAAACGGTCATTTAGCATTTCACAATGGTATTTTTAACGACAATAAAAAAGGGGAACGACTTTTATTTAGAAAATAGATTGTTAACACTCTCCTTTTTCAGTTATAATTAAATCAATATCTCATTATAATTACATAAGCGAGCAATAGTAAGCTCGCTTATTATTTCGATTTTATGAAGACCTACATTTCCATTGTTGTTACGTGTATCATTTTCCTATCGTTATTGAGCTGCAACAATCAGCCATCATCCAATCATTCAAATACAAAGGCTGATTATAGCTTATGGGCTGATACAATTATATATGAAGTACTCATCAACAATCCGGATACATTAAACGAATGGGAATCGCAAAAAGTTAAGGCTGTTCATCAACTTAAAATTGTAGATGAATTATTTGACAAGGTTTATAATAAGGAAAAAATCGCATATGATTATTATACAAATGAGAAGTTAAGTATCGACGACATCCGGAGTATTGAATCCAAATCTGAGTTTAATAGAAAAAATGTTGGTAAATTACAATTCTCCGAAACCTGGAAATTCGATAATAAAACCAATCAGCTACACAAAGAAATATTGCAAATTCTTTTAGCCTACGAGATTTATGATGAAACAGGCAATCTAAGAGGTTATCGGGCGGCATTTTATTTAAAGGATTTTTGATATTTCATTGTCAAAATTCCATTCACTCTTCTTTAATACATATCGCGCAGTTTTTCTACTTAATTGAGAATCTACCACTTTTTTTCCTGTTGTAATTTCCACCAGAGCATTATCGTTATAATTTCTGATAGTAACTAATTCTACATTTTCATTATAACGAACCAAATAATCTTTCTGCAGCGTCTTTATTAGCTGATCAACCTCGCGCACATTATTAATACATACTGAAAAATTTAATGCTGATGTTTGCATCAGATTCACCCTGGTTTTATGTTTACTAAAAACTGCAAATATATCACTCAAGTTATCTTCCATTATAAAAGAAAAGTCTTTTGGTGAAATTGTAATAAACAATTGATCTTGCTTTAATATAAACACAGGTAACCCTAAAGGTTCTGATTCTACACTTCGAATTACAGTTCCTGTCAAACTATCGTCTACAAAAGATTTTACAAATAATGGAATTCGCTTACTTTGCAATGGCTTTAAAGTTTTAGGATGAATAACCTGAGCTCCATAATATGCCAACTCAATCGCCTCCGGGTACGAAATCTCCTCTAATTGTTGTGCATTAGGATACCAACGAGGATCAGCATTTAATACCCCTGGTACATCCTTCCAAATGGAAAGACTTTCCGCATTTAAAATATGGGCTAGTATAGCACCTGAATAATCAGAACCTTCGCGACCGAGTGTAGTTGTAATATTATTAATAGTAGATCCAATAAAACCTTGTGTTATATAAATAGCATCTTCTTCAAAACTGACCTCTTTTTTAACAAACCCCTCACTTAACTCCCACAATATTCCAGCATCCCTATAATTATCATCGGTTTTTAGTAGTTCACGCACATCTAACCATTTATTCCGCAGTTTTAAAGAATTAGCGTATGCACTAACAATCTTTGTAGACAACATTTCTCCGAACGGAACAATTTGATCATACTCATAATCATAGTCCAATCCAGGCTTAATCATAACTCTTTCCCATATCTTTTTTAAGAGTTTATCAAACTCTTGCAGAAATACATCCTCACTTTCAAACAATTCCTGTACAACTTGGTTATGATAGGCATAAATAACATCGTATGCCTTTTTAATTTGCGCTTGGTTTTGATTAAAATATGCTTCTACAAGATCCTCCATTGCATTGGTCGTTTTTCCCATTGCAGAAATAACCACCAGCAAAGGTTGAGTACATTTTTGAATTATACGACAAACATTCTTAATACCGGAAGCATCTTTAACTGAAGCTCCTCCAAACTTATAGACCTGTACCATTATGAAAAAACTTTAAGTATGTCAAATATAACGATTACCTCACTTTTTAAGCCTATTGTAGTTATTTAAGATGGTGATTTTTATCAGCATCAAATTAGTATTTAAAGATTAATATTAACTGATCATCATAAAAATACAAATCCCAAAAATCAAGTCTATGAATCAATTTGAAGTTACAACACTTAATGAATTTATCCTCGAAAATCAGGCTCAATTTCCCAAAGCAGAAGGTGATTTATCCCACCTTTTACACCATGTTGGCACTGCAGCTAAAATAGTTAACCGCGAAGTAAATAAAGCTGGTTTGGTAGATATACTAGGAGAAATGGGCACATCTAATGTTCAGGGAGAGGAACAAAAGAAATTAGATGTTTTTGCTAACGAACACTTTATAAACTCTTTGCATTCGTGTGGTGAAGTTTGCGCCATTGCATCGGAAGAAAACGAAAGTTTTATATTTTTTGATGATGATGTTGCACGCAATGGGAAGTATGTATTTTTAATGGACCCATTGGATGGCTCATCTAACATTGACGTTAACGTTTCTATTGGAACCATATTCTCCATTTATAAACGAAAAACACAAAAGGGTGAAAAAGCAACCATGGAAGATTTTTTACAACCTGGTACAGAACAAGTTGCTGCAGGCTATGTTCTGTACGGCTCATCTACCATGTTGGTTTATACAACTGGACAAGGTATAAATGGTTTTACATTAGATCCTTCGATTGGTGAGTTTTGCTTATCACATCAACTCATAAAAACCCCTGAAGACGGGCCTTTTTATTCTATCAATGAAGGCAATTATTTAAAATTTCCTGCAGGAGTAAAGCAATACATTAAATACTGCCAGGAAAAAGATCCTGACACAAACCGCCCTTATTCATCCAGATATATTGGTTCTCTGGTTTCAGATGTACATCGAAACCTGTTAAAAGGCGGTATATTTATGTACCCCATTACCGAAAGTGCTCCGAAAGGCAAACTTAGGCTATTATATGAATGTAATCCAATTGCGTTTATTATAGAGCAAGCCGGTGGAAAAGCTACCGATGGTAAGAAAAGAATTATGGAGTTAAAACCAAACTCACTGCACCAACGAACTCCTTTTTATTGCGGATCAAGTAATATGGTATCCAAAGTAGAAGAATTCATTAAAGTATTTGGATAAACAACTAATTTCTGATTAATCCGTGTATTTGTCAGGTATTTAAAGTTTTTTAGCAACTTTCATTAGATATAAATATAGCAAAGACCTAACTTTGCTATGCATTACTTTAAATGCACGGATTAACAGAAATACTATGCACTGGAATAAAGAAATGGGGGAAAGTGCGAGTGACTTTGAGAAATGGCTTTTTAATAGCAACAAACACTATATTCGTAATTTACTTCTACTTTATATTGTTGGTTATTTATTGTTTGCCATTTTAGATTTTCACAGCACTGCGATTTCCTTTAATAGACTTTTTAACATTAGGATATCCATTGGTATCCCTGCGTTAATCATTGCTTTAATTTGTAGTTACATCTACAAGCTTCAATCAAAACTAAGATTAATTAATGCTTCTGCAATATTAATCATGAATTTAACCATATCTCTTATGTACGCAGGTTTGTCTCCAGAATCAAATGGTTTCTATACATTTTTTTCCGGATTATTAATCGCATTGGCAACCTTGGGTATTTCAATGAGTAGTATTGCTATAACTATAACTTATATTGGCTTATCTGCACTAAGCTTTGTTGCTGTCTCCTTTTTTATTCACCATCTTCACATTCAGGACCCCTTACTTTTTTACAAATCTTCTTCATATATCTTAGTAGCTTCCATTCTGTTTATTGTGGCCGCTGTAGTTATCGAACGGTTTTCGGTAAAACTATACAAAGCACAAAAAAACATATCGCAAGAGAAAGATCAAATCAGCTCTCAAAAAGATGTACTTGAGAATTTAAACGAAACGAAAGACCGTTTTTTCACAATTATTTCTCATGACTTAAGAAGCCCATTTACCTCGCTAATCGGTTATTTTGACATTCTATTAAAAAGTGAAAAAAAGGAATATAAAGTAAATAAATCTGATATCCAGACAATATACTTACACGCCAGAAGAACCTACAACCTTTTAAACAACCTTTTAAACTGGACTAAGACACAATTAAATCAATATAATTTTGACCCCAAACGTTATAAGGTTGCCGACATTTTCAAGGAAAATCAATCCCTTTATAGGGAGATTGCCTTACAAAAAGAAATAACAATTACGCACACATTTCCTAAAGACCAACGAGTTTATTGTGATAAGGAGATGATTACCACTATTGTTAGAAATTTAATTTTTAACGCTATCAAATTCACCAAACCTAAGGGTGAAATTTTTTTAAAAGCCACTCCCCTTTCTGAAAAGGAAATCGAATTGGCTGTTATCGATACTGGCATCGGCATTTCTACAAAAGATATAAATAACATTTTACACCCAAACATTCACTACACACAAAAGGGAACTCACAACGAAAAAGGAGCTGGAATAGGCCTTATTATTTGTAATGACTTATTAAAAAAACACAATACAAACCTGCAAATTGAAAGCAAAAGAAATGTAGGTAGTAAGTTTTTCTTTATATTACCAACTGCTCCAGAAAGTAATAATTAGAATATTATTGAATTTTTCCTATAAGTGCAATAAAAAAATCTTACTCTTCATCCAAAATTAATTTAGTTCAAACACTAAATATTTATAACTTCTCATACGTAATAGCTGTAATAATCCTATATTGGCTATTAATAATATTTCATGATTCATTAATCAAATAAAAATCACTGGAAATTTATTTATTACTTTCTTGCAATGGATTTGGAGAAAAACTATTAATGAAATTGTTTCGTAAAAATATTTTCATCTTACTTTCATTCTGTTCATGCATACTTCTGCCAGAATGTAAGTCAAGCTACTACAACGTTAATCCTGAGGGTGTCAACTACGTTGTTCATTACATTAATGATGGAATATCTTTCTCTTACCAAGATGATATTCTTGTTAGAAATGAAAATCAAAAACGCGTTATCATTGATAACACTAACACAACAAACGTACTAGCTGTCAGAATAACGAATCATACAAACAATGATTTAAACATTTTAAACGATGTAAGCTTTTATCTTGGACAAAATAAAGTAACTCCTATTAAACCTGATGTGCTTAAGAGTAAACTACCTAAAGATGTAATCAAACTTTTGCAATCAACAAAAAGAGACTCCTTAACTCGTAAACGAGAAAGTTCTCTAATAAATTATTTTCGATTAGGTAAAAACGATGAGACACCAACAACTAAAAACCTTGAAATCGATCAATTTATTAAAACGGGAGAGACAGCTTTTCTAATCCTTGGATTTGAAAACCCAGGATATTATCCATTATCAGTAAAACTAAATAAATAACCTTATATCATAGTTTATATAGTTATTTGAACCTGACACCTAAAACATCAAAAATATAAGTTCTATCTATTTCAGGTTTCATTAGACCCCTAGATACAATAAGTTTGACTATTTTTGCCTGAAATTTTTGCAGCGTGAGTCAGATAAATATGCTATCCCACTACCAGAACAATCCAATATTATTAAAACTAAAAGAGGCTGTTAAACAAAAAACACCTCATATCTTTGTTTCAGGGGCTATTGGTTCCTTTAAAAGTATTTTACTTGCAGCTTCTATCTCAGAAAACGCACACTTAGTCATCTTAAACGATAAAGAAGAGGCAGCTTATTTTTACAACGATCTCATGCAACTTTTGGGTGAAGACGACGTGTATTTTTTACCTTCTACCTACAAACGCTCACCTGAATATGGAAATACGGAAGCATCCAATATTATTCTGCGAACCGAAGCATTAAATTATTTGGCTGGAGCATCAAAAATGGGAATTGTTATTACTTATCCCCTGGCTCTATTTGAGAAAGTTCCATCTAATAGTTTACTAAAAGATTCAACCCTAAATATAAAAACAGGTGAACAACTGGATATTTCATTTGTAACTGAAGTTTTAAATGAATACAAATTTAATCGCGTTGATTTTGTTTATGAACCTGGTCAGTTTTCGGTAAGAGGCAGCATCATTGATATTTATTCATTTGCGAATGAAGATCCTTACAGAATTGATTTTTTCGGAGATGAAGTAGATTCGATTCGTACTTTTGATTTAGAAAATCAGCTATCAAAAACCAAGCTGGAAGAAATTGCCATTATTCCAAATCTTACTAAAAACATCGATAAAGAACATATATCATTATTGGAGTTTATTACAAAAAACACTTCCATTTGGGCATATGACTTTGATTTCACTTTTTCAAAAATAAATGAAGCCTACACTAAAATAAAGCACAGACATCATCAAAAGTCAGAAGAAGATATTCCTTCTATCGATTTATTTGTAGAATCAACAATTCTTCATAATCAACTTCATAAGCTTCAAAGTATTGAATTTGGTAAGAAAAGCATTTTTAAAGATGCAATTGAAATAAAGTTCAATACATCGCCACAACCAGTATTTCAAAAGAATTTTGATTTACTTGAAGATGATTTAATTAAAAAAGAAGAATCAGGTTACGCTACCTACATACTAGCAGAAAATCCGAAGCAACATGAACGCTTAAAGGCCATTTTTGAAGACAAGGAAAGCTTGGTTCATTACGAAGCTATTCCGCAAACGCTGCACGAAGGTTTTATTGACCATGATATGCAGTTGTGTTTTTATACCGACCATCAAATTTTTGAACGTTATCATAAGTTTAGTCTTCGTACCGATAAAGCCAGAATTGCCAAACAGGCTATCTCTTTAAAGGAAATAAGTCGATTGAACCCTGGCGATTATGTAGTTCATATTGATCATGGTATTGGTAGGTTTGGAGGTCTTTTTTCTTCGGATGTTAATGGTAAAAAGCAGGAAGCAATTCGTTTGGTTTTTAGAGACAACGACGTGTTACTTGTCAGTATTCATTCTTTACACAGAATCAGTAAATACAAAAGTAAAGATGGAACACCACCCAAAATCAACAAACTAGGAACAGCTGCCTGGCAAAAGATAAAAGACAAAACCAAGAAGAAGGTAAAAGATATTGCCCGTGAATTAATTTCTTTATATGCACAAAGAAAGCAGGAACCCGGATTTGCCTTTTCTCCTGACAGCTATCTGCAAACCGAACTAGAAGCTTCATTTATTTATGAAGATACACCAGATCAGGAAAAAAGTACTCGACTGGTAAAAGAAGCTATGGAAAAGGATACTCCGATGGATATGCTTGTTTGTGGAGATGTGGGCTTTGGAAAAACAGAAATTGCTATTCGTGCCGCTTTTAAGGCTGTAGCTGACAACAAACAGGTTGCCATTTTAGTGCCCACCACCATTTTGGCCATGCAACATTACAATACTTTTAAAGAACGTTTAAAAGATTTTCCCTGCGAAATTGACTACATCAGCCGATTAAGAAAGCCGAAAGAAATTAAACATGCCATTAGTCGCTTAAAAACAGGAGAGTTAAATATTATTATCGGCACTCATCGCCTTATAGGAAAAGATGTTGAATTTAAGGATATGGGCTTGCTTATTATTGATGAGGAGCAACGATTTGGAGTAAGTATTAAAGAAAAGCTGAAGAAAATAAAAGTCAATGTTGACACCTTAACCTTAACGGCCACTCCGATTCCAAGGACATTGCAATTTTCGTTAATGGGAGCTCGCGATCTTTCTATATTAAATACGCCTCCTCCAAACCGCCATCCGATTTTAACGGAATTACATTCTATCAATGATGAAATTATTAAGGAAGCCATTTCTTATGAAATAGATCGTAATGGCCAGGTGTTTTTCATTCATAACAGGGTTCAAAATATTTTTGAAATCGAGGCTATGATTAACCGCATACTGCCTGAGGTAAAAACGGTAGTAGCTCATGGCCAGATGGACGGCCCCACTCTTGAAAAAATCATGCTCGATTTTATCAATGGCGATTTTGATGTTTTAATTGCAACCACCATTATCGAATCAGGTTTGGATATACCTAATGCCAATACAATTATTATCAACAATGCGAATCATTTTGGTTTAAGCGAGCTTCACCAATTAAGAGGACGAGTTGGTCGTTCTAACAAAAAGGCGTTTTGTTACCTGTTGGCTCCTCCACAAACTTCAATGACGCAAGAAGCACGCAGAAGATTAAAAATCATTGAGGAATTTTCTGATCTCGGCAGTGGTTTCAATATATCCATGCAAGATTTAGATATACGTGGTGCAGGTAATTTACTTGGTGGAGAGCAAAGTGGATTTATAGCCGATATTGGTTTTGAAACCTATCACCGTATTTTAAACGAGGCAATTTTAGAACTTAAAGAAACCGAATTCAAAGAGCTATATCAGGAAGAAATAAATCAAGTTCAGGATAAAAACATAAAATTTGTTTCTGATTGTAATATTGAAACAGATGCCAAATTATTTTTACCTGAAGAATATGTGGAAAATGTTGCCGAAAGAATGCAACTCTACCGAAAACTAGATGGTTTAAAAAACGAAGAAGAACTCGAAGCCTTTAAACATGAACTTTGCGATCGTTTTGGTAGCATTCCTGAAACTAGTATGGAACTGATCCAGGTGGTTCAAATCAGATGGAAAGCAATTGATTTAGGAATTGAAAAGATTATTTACAAAAACAGCAAACTAATCATATACTTCGTTTCCAATCAGGAGTCTCCATATTTTCAATCACCCGTATTTACAGGCATTTTAGCATATCTTCAACAACAGTCCAAGGATGTAAAGATGAAAGAGAAAAATGGCAAGCTTAGCATGGTTTTTCCTGTCATCAAAAGTATTTCAGCTGTGAAAGATATTTTTGACCATATGCACAAGCATATTTTCAATCCCGTAAAAGAATAGGTATAAAAAAAGGCTGTCAAACATTGACAGCCTAATAAATATATTTTCTTATAAGCTTTAGTTACTACACTTTTCGCTTACTATAATTTCAGAAACAGTTCCATTGACTTCACAAACTAAATGTACATTGCATGTTTTGCTTTGTTCTTCGTTGAATATTACATCAACCTCCATTTCTGAATTTGATTTACAACAGTTTTGGTTTATATCATTTAACCAGACATTTTCCTTGGTAATAATTTCAGAAAACTCTTTCCCAACAATATCAGCTTCACCTAAATATTTATTCGTAAACTCATTGGTTTTAATCACCTGAAGTTTACTATTCATTACAAAACACACTCTATTTCTATCGAAAAGTGCTTTCTCGTATACTTTATTTTTTCGTTCACTTAATTTTCTCGCTGAAACATCTCTCATTATCAACTGTACCGAGTGATGATTATTAAATTTCACTTTTGAACCAGTAATCTCTGCCCAGTAATATTCTCCATGAACCGTTTTCATTTTAGCTAAAAAGGGCTTAATTCTTTTATCCTGAGAAATGGATGAATCGATAACTTCACAAAACTCATCATAACTTTTTTCAGAAATAAAATTTTTAATTGGTAAGCCCATCACATCTTCAATATAATGTGTTCTAAAAACATCCAATGCAATCCGATTCAAATACATTATTTTGTCATCCTTAAGCACTACTATTGCCATAGGCGAATCAGAAATAAATTCACGATATCCCTGCTCTCTCTCTTTTTGTTCCTGATCAACCTTATGCTTATAATAGGCTAAATCAATACTTATCCCTAATTCCTTTTTATTAATTGGCTTAACCAAATAACCATATGAATTAGAAACTATCGCTCTTTCGATTACAGGAGAAGATGTATCACTCGAAATGTAGATAATTGGTACTTCAAGTTCTCTTTTTAACATTTCTGCTGTTTGTATTCCATCCAGATCTCCATCCAAATGAATATCCATTAAAACTACATCAGGCTTTAATTCTTTGCACATTTCAATGGCCTCTTTTCCAGAGCTGGTTTTTCCTACAAACTCATGTCCTAAGTCCCGCAAAAACATGGTGAAGATTGCGGTAATAAAACGATCATCTTCTACGATGAATACTTTTCGCATATTATATTATTAAGATTTAGTTTTTTACCATACCCACTAAAATTACTAATTTAGCGGCTTAAATAATCATTTATACCAATAAAGCCTCTGGGCGTCTATAACAAATAATTTAGCGAGGCTGTCCAGAATAAAAATCAATTAATTTGTGAATTTAGTCATAGATCAGGGAAATACATTTACCAAATTTGGTGTTTTTGATAAGGGGAAGCTTACACATACTGATTCCTGCAAAAACCTTGACCAAAAGTTTATTTCTGATATTTTCGGTCGGTTTTCTATTGATCAAGTTATTATTTCATCTGTTCAGCACCATTTCGAAAGTTTTACCGAGGTAAGAACGCTCCTTAAAATAAACAGCTCTGTGCTCATTCATATTCTTGGTACTAATTCTAAACTTCCTATCAAGAACAACTATAAAACACCACATACCTTGGGCAAAGACAGAGTAGCAGCTCTGGTTGGAGCCTACTCTCCTGACAAAGGAATTCCTAAATTAATTATAGATGCAGGAACAGCTATTACAATTGATTATCTTGATGAAAACAATATTTTTCAGGGTGGAAATATTTCACCTGGATTACAAACCCGCTTTAATGCTTTACACCAAAACACACAAAAACTTCCGCTTTTAAAAGCCATGGATGATTCTCCATTTATGGGGTTAACCACACAAGAAGCGATTTGTTCTGGCGTGCAAAATGGTATTTTTTTCGAAATAGATGCCTACATAAACCACTACAAACAACTGAATAACAACACCAAAGCCATTTTAACAGGAGGAGATGCATATTTTTTTGCCAAAAATCTAAAAAATCCCATCTTTGTAGATCTTAATTTGGTACTAACCGGTTTAAATACAATACTAGAATATAATGCTAAAAATAAATAAATTAGCACTTGCTGTGCTAACACTTTTAACCGTCAGCTCTTTCCTTAATCTAAACGCCCAGCAGAGAACCTACTCTACGCTTTCCCGATTCGGACTTGGCGAACAACAACATATTGGATATTCCGGCTCAGCCGCTATGGGATATACGGGAATTGGAATGCGCTCATCATATGGCATTAACAATCACAATATAGCTTCATTGACAGCAATGGATTCGTTATCTTTTTACTTTGATGGAGGAATGTCTTATTATTGGCAAAATCAATCTACAAGTGAAGGTGAAATCCAGAATAGTGATATGGTATTTGACTACATTTCATTAGGATTTTCAGTTGTTCCGGAAGTATCAGCTTCTTTTGGCTTTAAACCGCTCTATAGTTCAGGATATAAGTTTTCTCACATAGATAACTCAGTTGGTGCATCTTCTGAATTATTAGGAACAGGTAATTTAACACAATTATACCTTGGTTTGGCAGTTTCTCCTGCTAAAAACCTATCTCTTGGAGCTAACATTTCTTATCTATTTGGAAACATTAGAAATATTTCAAAATCATCATTTGACGATGCATCTGCATTAAAACATGGTATTTACAGAGAATTGAGCGTAACTAATGTTTTATATGATTTTGGAGCTCAATACCAATATCAATTGGATGAAGAAAGATCGATAATTATTGGTATGACCTTTCGTCCAAAATTGGCTTTAAAAGGCGATTCTACTTATTTATTTGCCAGAGGCAGTTCTTTTGGTGATAACAATAATCTTTTTGCAAGCGGAATTAGTGTGGATACATTAAAACATTATAAAGGTGAATTCGATGGTAACGACTTGGAACTTGCTTCAAAAATAGGATTAGGTATATCATATAATGTTGAAAATAAGTTAAAAGTTGGCTTAGATTACATATACGAACCATGGGCGGAAACAAATAACTTTGATAAATCATACACATTAAATAATACCTCTAGTTTTTCTGCTGGTGCAGAATTTATACCTAACAACAGATCTGCAAAAAGTTACTTAGCCAGAGTTAAATACAGAGCCGGAGCCTACTATCGTAACGAGAATATTAGCATTAATAACGAAGACTTATATAACTATGGCATAACTTTTGGATTAGGACTACCACTGAAAAGATCCAAAACCTCCATAAACTTATCTGCTGAATTTGGCCAAAAAGGCTCAAGCGGGAATGATTTTAATAAACAAACATATGGTAGAATTACGGCCAACTTTAGCATTCACGAGTTGTGGTTCTACAAACGAAAATTTGAATAACAATTATTTAAAACCTATAACACCATGTCAAGGATTTTTACAAAATTATTAATTACGGGAATGATAACCCTTCTTGGTGCACAAGCATTTGCGCAAAAGGGAGTTGAAGATGGGTCGAAATACGGCCATGGAGAAGACAGTCTCAGATGCCTTAAAAACTTATCATTGTTTACAGAGTACGTTAAACAAAAAAGCTACGCTGATGCAATTCCATCGTGGGAAATTTGTTACAACGAATGTCCACTTTCAAGCTCTAAGGTTTATACTGACGGAGTTAAAATAACGGAATGGCGTATTAAAAATGAAAAGGATAAGGCTAAAAAAGATGAGCTTTTCAACCAGCTAATGGGCATATACGACCAACGAATTAAGTATATGGGTACTCATCGCAAGTACAACGAAAACTATATTCTGGGTCGTAAGGCAACTAAAATGTTGAAGTACAAAAAGACTGATGCAGATTACAGAAAGCAAGCTCAGGATATGTTTGAAAAGTCAATTGCCGGACAAAAAACAAGAAGTGAGGTTGCAGTATTAGCTACGTACATGACAAATACCGTGGCTATGTACAGAGCAGGCCAATCTGATGCTGAGTCTGTAGTTAACAACTATGTTAAAGTTACGGACATTTTAAGTGCACAAATTAAAGGTAGTAAAAGCGAGAAAACTATTAAAGTTTTAACTAGCGTTAAAGATAACGTTGAAAAACTTTTTGCTACAAGTGGCGCTGCTGACTGCGAAACAATTGAAAAGATTTTTGGTCCTAAATTAGCTGAAAATAAAGAAAATCTGGATTGGTTAAAATTAGTGAACAAACTATTAGCCAGAGCTAACTGCGAAGATGCCCAGTTACTTTATGATGTTTCTGAGAGTTTACATGCTATCGAGCCTTCATCTTCTTCAGCATACGGACTTGCTCGTATGTACTTAAAATCTCAGGACCTTGATAGAGCTGTTGAATTCTACAACGAAGCAATAAATCTTGAAGAAGAAGCAGATCAAAAAGGTACTTTCTATTATCAGTTAGGCTTAATTAAGTTTAATCAGGGTAAGTTGCCAGAAGCTAAAACCAATGCTCAAAAAGCTATTGAATTAAAATCAAATTGGGGAGATCCTTATATTTTGGTTGGAAACCTTTATGCAACATCTGCTCCGAATTTTGGAACTAAAGAATTTGAGCACAAAACTGCATATTGGGCAGCTGTTGATCAATTTATCAAAGCTAAAAAAATTGATCCTACTGTAGCTGATAAAGCAAATGAGCTAATAGGTATTTATTCTCAACACTTCCCTGGTACAGAAGAAATTTTCTTCGAAGGACATAAAGTTGGAGACTCTTATGCTGTTGGCGGATGGATTGGCGTTACAACTACTGTAAGAGCTAAATAATCTATTTATGAAATCTGAATATTTTAAAAATATTATTCATATATCATTTAAAACTGCAAGTACTTTGCTACTTGCAGTTTTATTTTTTAATGCGAGCTGTACTTCCAATAAACCAGAAGAAATTAAGGCTCTGGAAGCTAACCAAAACACACCCTCTCTCGAAATCGAGGACTTTGAGACTTTTATCACGGACTCCGGTATCATCAAATACCATATTACTACACCACTTCTTCTTAACTTTGATAAAGCAGAAGACCCTTATAAGGAATACCCCAAAGGAGGACAAATTATCACTTATGATTCTATCAATGTGATGGATTCAAAAATAAAATGTAACTACGCCATTTTTTACGACAATAAACAACTTTGGGACTTACGTTTTAATGTTGAAGCAGTTAATGAAGATGGAGTAATCTTTAATACAGAACAACTCTTCTGGGATCAAAGAAATAAAAATATTTATACAGAAAAGTTCGTTAAAATAACTACTACTGATGAAATAATAACGGGTTATGGTTTAACTGCCACCGAAAACATGAAACAATATCGCTTAAAAAAAATGAGTGGCACAATTGGTATCGATGAAGAAGAATAATCTATACCTAAAGTATTTTCATTTATCTTGTTTATTATTATTTTTCGCTACATATTCAGAACTAATCGTATAAATGGATCACGTAACCATCATTATAATTACACTCCTATTTTCAGCCTTCTTTTCTGGTTGCGAAATGGCCTTTATTTCTTCTAATAAGCTTTTAATTGAGCTGAATAAGAAGAAATTTCCGATGCTCAGTAAAATCATTGACATCTTTTTAAACAGCCCTGGCCTTTTCATCTCCACACTTTTGGTTGGAAACAACATTGCTTTGGTTGTTTATGGACTTCAAACCGGACAGTTACTTGAACCTTATATTAGAATATATTTATCCTCAGCAACAGGCGTTCTTATTACTCAAACTGCAATTTCAACACTTGTCATTTTAATTACTGCTGAGTTTTTACCTAAAATACTGTTTCGTATTAATCCTATTTTAATACTAAATACAGCCTCTGTTCCTTTGCTTTTCTTTTACATTATTTTTTATCCGATATCTAAATTAACAGTTTTACTCAGTGATATTTTATTACTGAAGATTTTAAAAACTCCAGCTCCAGGCAAAAACAACAGCATGGTACTTGGAAGAATAGATTTGGATAACCTGATAACGCAACACCATGAAAAATTAGAGAATGACGATGATGTAGCTAAAGAAGTTAAGCTATTAAAAAACGCATTGGATTTTTCTAAAATTAAAGTCCGTGAATGTACCATACCGCGTACCGAAATTGTTGCCATAGAAATAAACGAAGGTTTAGATGCTCTAAAGCAAAAATTTATTGAAACCGGATATTCTAAGATATTAGTATATAAAAACTCTATCGATAACATAATTGGATACGTTCACGTTTCTGAGTTGTTCAAAAAACCTAAACAACTTAAAAATGCTATCAACCCATTATCCATTGTTCCGGAAACTATGATTGCTAATAAATTGCTGGAAGTTTTTACACAGGAACACAGAAGTATTGCGTTAGTCGTAGATGAGTTTGGAGGAACCTCGGGAATTGTAACCATGGAAGATATTCTGGAAGAAATTTTTGGAGAAATTGATGATGAGCATGATGTTTCTGAATTGATTGAAAAACAAATCTCAGATCATGAATTTGTTTTTTCCGGCAGATGGGAAATTGACTACATTAATGATAAGTACAATTTAAATCTTCCTCAATCAGATAATTACGAAACGCTTGCAGGATTCATTCTTCATCATAATGAATCCATCCCTAAAAATGGAGAAGAAATATCCATTGATCAATTTAAAATGCAAATACAAGTTGCATCAGATAATCGAATTGATTTAATTCATCTAACAATAGAAGGAAACTCCTAATTGAAGGGGATTTCGAAAGCATATTTTATTGAGATTAAACTTAACTAATTTAAACACAATCCAATTGTTATGTTTTTTTTCTCAAATTCTTTATTCTGTGCGCATCCCCACATCGTGTTATCCAAATTTTTGTATATTCGTAACCTGATTTTTGAAAAATTTAAAATTAACAATAAAACAGAATGGCAACATTAGAGAGAATTAGAAAAAAAGGTGGAATCCTTGTGGCTTTCTTCGTAGGTTTCGCCTTGCTTGCTTTTATATTAACAGATTTCTTTAGCAACAAAGGTGGAGGTACTAACCCAAATGACATTGAAGTTGGTGAAGTGAATGGTACTGTTATATCATATACTGCATACCAAAACGAAATTACACAAAGCGAAGAGTTTCGCAAAATAAGTTCAAACCAAAGTAGTCTTGACGAAAACACCCAATACCAAATCAGAGAACAAGTTTGGAACCAAATGGTAATGGATGTTATCATGGGTGAAAAATATGAACAAACAGGTATTGAAGTTACTACCGACGAGGTGTTAGATATGGCTACAGGTAAAAATGTTCACCCTGGAATCCGTCAGATGTTTACGAACCCACAAACTGGTGTTTTTGACCAATCGGCTGTTCTTAACTTTTTAAGAAATCGTAAAAACGATCCAAGAGCTGAATTTTACTGGCAATTTCTGCAACGCAGCCTGGTTAATGATAAGTTAAACAGCAAGTACAACAACTTATTCCAAAAAGGTTTTTATGTAACAAAAAGTCAAGTTGAAAGTGAAGCAAATGCTAAACTTAGAAATGTAGATTTTGACTTTGTAGCTGTAAAATACACTACTATTCCAGACAGTACTGTAGAGATTTCTAACAGCGAAATCAGCGCTTATTATAGTAATAACAAAGAAGACTTTAAACAAGCTGCAGAAAGAACTATTCAGTACGTTTCTTACGTTGTAAATCCTTCAGAAGAAGACAAAGAATTAGCTGAGAAATGGATTACTGAAATTAAGTCTGAATTTGCCAGCGAAAACACAAATGCAGCTCAATTTGTAACCATGAATTCGGACATTCCTTACCAGGATAAAAACTTAAAATTAGAAGACGTACGTTTATCTTTAAAAGAGTTTGCTGAAAATGGTAAAGAAGGAGATGTTTACGGTCCTTACCTTGAAGATAACGCTTATAAGTTAAGCCGTATTATCAGTGTTAAACAAATGCCTGATTCAGTTAAAGCTCGTCACATTTTAATTCAGGAACAAGATCCAACAAAAGGAAATGCTGTTGCTGATAGCTTAATGGCTTTAATTAACAAAGGAGCTGACTTTGCTAAACTAGCCAGAGAAAACTCTAAAGATACAGGATCTGCTATCAACGGAGGTGATTTAAACTGGTTCAAAGAAGGAGCCATGGTTAAACCTTTTAATGATGCATGTTTCAATGGAAAAAAAGGAGATGTTGTTAAAGTTGAAACTCAATTTGGAGTTCATATTATCGAAATACAGGCTGTAGGTAAACTTGTTACTAAGTACAACATTGCAACCCTTGCTCGTGAAATCAAGTACAGTTCAAAAACTTATCAGCAGATATATTCTCAAGCCAATAAATTTGCAGCTACTAACAATACTGCAGCCAAGTTTAAAGAAGGCATCAAAACAGAGAACTTAACTCCTCGTTTTGCAACATTGAGAGCTTCTGACAGAAATGTAAATGGTTTAGAAAGTTCAAGACGCCTTATCCAATGGGCTTTTGAAGCAGAAGTAAACGATATGTCTCCAACAATCTATGAATTTGGAAACCAATTTGTAATTGCTGTAGTTACCGAAGCTACTGAAGAAGGATACCAGAACGTTGATTCTAAATCTGTTCAAAGTAAGATTAAAGCTATTTTAGCTAAAGATAAAAAAGCAGAAATCATCATTAAGAAAATGAAAGAAGCTATTGCTTCAAGCCAAAGTTTATCTTCAGTTGCTCAAAAAATGGAAAGTAAAGTTCAATCTGCAACGAACATTAACTTTGCATCATTCCAGGTTCCTGGAGCCGGAGCTGAGCCTGCTTTAATTGCACTTGCTTCTCTAAGCGATGTAGATAAAATTTCGATTCCAGCTAAAGGAAACAACGCCGTATATGTTGTTAAAGTAACTTCTGAAAGTGTAAACGACACTCCAGATTTAGAAGGAACTGAGTCAATGCTTCTACAAACAAACAGAAGCAAGACATATCGCTTAACACCTTCTATTAAAGAAGCTGCTGAAGTTAAAGATGATAGATTAAAATATTTCTAGTAATATTTCACCTTATACAAAAAAGCCTTCGAAACTTTGATTTCGAAGGCTTTTTTTGCCTCATTAAAGCCCTACACCCACTCTTCTTTCTAAAAATATACTTGTGATATCTCCATCCTATAAGCTGCAATAAAAATAGGCTAATTAATGACAACTAATCACAAACCTCTAAAGATTGAAATCAATCCTTTTTCACTCTATATTTAAATCAAAAACAACCAAAGCATATTACCCTATGCAGATGACTGAGAATTAACCACCACAGCTCCCTAAAATCACAAATTTGCAATTCTAATATTGATTAAACCCGGAATATGCATTAAAAAGTCTATTACATATTGAAACTGCTTCAAAACAAGTCATTTCATTAACTTTCTTCAACTCACCATAGCGGTGCTATGCCTCGTTTCAGTAAGCTCTTGTTTTATTGCATTTTCAATACTCATAACGAATCTTTAATACATAATTCCGGTTAAAAGACTACCCATTCACTTACTCAATTCTCAACATTTATAAACAAAAAAAGGCAGCCAAACTGGCTGCCTTAAATATAGTAGATTGCTGTAATTACTTTTTATACAAAGGATCTGCTCCGATAGTACCTGTAATATCAGAAATATAAGAATCTGACTTCACATAAGCTAATCTATCTTTTGCAATAGAAATTCTATTAGCGATGTTCATTTGCTCCACAAGAAGTGCATTCTCTGGTTGAGCTGCGAAAGTTTCTAAATCAGCTAATTGTTTTGATGTAAACTCAATTTCTTTAGCTTGTTTTAGAGCTAAACGCTCTTTATACCAATCACTCTCAATTACATATTCTCTTTCGAAGTACTTACGTAATTCTGGATCGCTGATCTCTTTTCCTTCAAACTCACCGTATGCCATAATATGAAGAAGAATCTTCAAAGGAGGGACAGCTGCTTCAACACTTCCATCTTCAAAATAGGCTAGAGCCACTTTCTTCTGAGCTTCAACGATATTATTGATACCATCAACAAAATCTTCCATTCCCTGAAGTTCCGGCTTAAGCATTTCTTCGCTAAATACAGCTTGAGGCTCATCAAACAGACGGTTCATACATCTAAATGCAAAGTTATCTGTAATACGATATCCCAAACGACTTGCCATTACTTTTTGTCCTTCATACTCGAAATCATCTAGTTTTTCTAAACATCCGGTTTCAATTAATAACTTAGGATCTCTATCCTCTGGTACTAAACGAGCCCAAATTTCAGGAATAAGAAGACTGATATCGTGATCAAAACGACTCTTACCTACATACCCTGCTGCAGAACTGAATCCTTGATATTCTGTTAAGATATATGACAATAAAGCATTATTCAAATCCGATGTTGGTGCTAGCATGTTAAAAGGACCTTTAGTTAAAGCACCCTCTGAACCTGCACCTGTTGTTGATGGAGATTTACCTGTTAAACTACAGATAAAGTCCATAAATAATTCTGGTAATTCCTGATAATGAATTGGGTTGTAAACACTCAATGGTCTGATACCATTTTCTTTATCAACCGGATTATTTCTACGTCCTGGTAATACTGCATTTACAGTAGTTACTACAGGCTCATCTGTTTTAATTCTTCTTCTTAAACGAACACCTACATCAGCCAAATAACTATCTTCTGTTTCAACAGCATAGATATTTTTCTCTAAGTAACGTGGATTTTTAGTAGGACCATCAGCTACAATACGCGTATGCGAAGGAGTTACAAAATACCCGTCTTTTTCACTTTCAGCAACTTTTGTAATCAAGTCTTTAACTGGTTGTGTATACTTATCAAAATTAATAGCATCTTCTATTAACTCAATAGCATCTGCTTTTCGCAACGGCTCGTAGTTTGTTAAAAATGTTCCAGGCTGAACAATATCAAACTCTGCACCAACATCATATCCTCTGATAACTGCCTCATCCGGACGTTGGAACAAGTGGCTTTCACAGTTTTTAGTAACCTTAATACTTGGGTTAGTATACTCAGGATTTAAGTGCTGAATTTTATTCGCAGGTAAAACAATAGAAGCGGTAATATCATCTTCCATTTGAATTTTATGACTAGGAACAAAGTCAGAACGTAACTTATGCACTAACCAATTACCATCCTGGCTAAATCCAATACGTACGTATGAACCAATAACCGGATTGTTTTTATACATTAAAGTTGTACCCTTACGACCATTTACAAATTCAACAGTCATATAATCTTTCCAGTTACCTGTTTCTTTATCGTTTCTGTAAAGACGTTTTACAAATAACACTAAAGTACGAATGTGCTCAGGAATATTTTTCAAAAACTCATTGTACTCATCATTATACTGCTCAGAAGGAGTTAGCAACTTAACTGCAGAACCTAAAGTACGCTTTGGACTTAAGAAACTACGTGTATCATGTGTTGCTGCGTCAGGCTTATGATTTTTCCAACGGTCAGAGTAATCTTTGTTGATAATCTCATCAGCTAATTTAAAGTCTTCCTCTAAGTTCTGAATGTTGAATGTTCCATATTTAATAGCATTCTGAAGAGATTTAGAAATTTCTGACTTACCACCACCTGATACTGTACATGGCTTGTGACAGAACATTCCTTCTGCATTAGTATGTACAATTCTCCATAGTGGCTGAGCCGGGTGCTTCACCAATTGGAACTTATCTCCAGAAGGATGAACATAAATTTTATTTGGAGATAACTTTAACGCAAACTCACTTCCGTTGTTATCCCAGCTAACAGCTGATTTCTGAATATCGATATCCGCAGTTTCAGGGATATAAATAATATCAGTGTATTTTTTATCGATAGCATAGCCTTCAGGCTTCACTTCTACTCTATCAGCTAAAAGAGTCATTGCCTCTTTAAAGCTATAAGCATACTCAAACTTAGAAGAGAAATCTTTTCCGAAAACATTTTCGCTCATAATTCCACGAGGGAATGCAACAGCACCACCGGCATGCTCTTCTTCTACTAATCCATAAAGGTTAGCCGAATATCCAATTTGAGTTTTTACTTCTTTTTTAGAATAACCGTAGTAGTTATCTGCAATAAGTGTAATAACCACACCTCTTTCATCTCTACAAGTTATTTTAAAGGCGCCTCCTTCATTGTAGAGCTCATCTTCTTTCTCCCAGCACATACCGTCTCTTTTCTGACGATCTGTAGCTTCTGAGATATGAGGAAGACCAACATCTTTTTTCTTTAAGCTTGTTAATTGTGGAGCTAAAATCACACAACCCGTATGACCCGTCCAGTGCTCAACATCAAGAGCTGCATCATTTTGAGCCAGGTTATGATCTCCTGCATTTCCAAAAATATTTTCAACGAAATCAAGGTTACTAGCTAAACAACCAGGAGCAAAGAAACGAATCTCCATACTCTTCTCCTCAATTACACCATCTACTTTAGGACACACAACCGGACGCATCAATAATGACAACATCACTTTTGCCTGATCCTCCTGGTTAGATGTAAAAGGTAAAGTTTTGTATTTTTCTGGTGGGTTTAATGCCGCATTTAATAAATGTGCAAATGCTACCTGAGGTACTGATTTTTTATCCAATGGAATTGGTAATCCACCTTCTACAATATGGAAAGTACCTTTGGTTGTCCTTTTATCATGAACCGGGTTATTAAGAATCCCTTGCTTAACCCTGAGAGAGGTTACCAATTCATTCTTAAAGGTGTCGCCATTAGGTGGCAAACTAATTTCACGAGCCAATCCTTTTTGGTTCAGCACAAATGTGTTGTTAGGAATACGTAGTGATTTATCAATTTTTACATCTTTAAGATAATCATCGATAAAATTTTGTATTCTCGTATCAACCGGAGAAAGGTGATCAGACAACAATCTTGATTTTTCTCTAAAACTACTGATAAGTCCTTCGGTTAAATCAAGGAACTTTGCATTCGACAGCTTTTTTTGGGCATCCGTTTCATCCTGAAACAGAGGTTGACCAAGTGCAGCCAATTGAAGGTTGATGTACTGGATCATATCCTTACGATCCTTCTTGGTTGGTTTTAAGTTGAATACTTCCTCTTTCATTATCATTTGATTTTATAAAGTCTTCTTAATCGATCGCAAAAATAATCAATTAAAGATATTTTTCTTCATTTAAATATAAAATAATCCTTAAGAGTTCATGTTTTGTAATTAAAAACCCCTATAAAATCTACGATTTGAAATTAAAACAGGTTTAAAAACATACTTTCTTAAAAAATGTAAAGAACTTCGTTTACAATTTGTTATTTTGATAGTATTACTATCATTTTCGACAAAACTAAGCATAAAATTGTAATAATTAAAACAATCCTCTTTTTTTTCGAAAACATAAATTTAATGCTATTTATTCAGCTAGTAAATACCTAATATTTGTGATTTCAATCTATCACACAAAAAAAAGGAACACTTAACGTATTCCTTTTATTATAATTTCTTATCCTAAATAATATGGATTCTTATTCTAAATCGATATTATCGCCTTCTATATTGTTTTCCTTTCTTTCTGCCTCAAATTCAGCTAAAGGTTTTAAATTATCTGGGATAGGTTCATTCACCTCATCTTTAAAATAAGGAAATACGTCGGCAATATTACTTTCAATAATAGCTGTAATATCATAATCAACCGTCATTCCACTCATTGATTCATGAATTCGCTCATAGGCTTCTTTTAAATCTGAAGCCAACACTAACATTTGATTAGCCACCTTCTTTTCTTTACCGGCCTCTTCATCTATAGAAACAAAAACAACTTTACATTTGTACCATTTGTCACCATCTTCATAAAAGAACAAGTCGGTATAATTAGCCTTTTTTATAGAAGGAACAGAAAATTCTCCGGAAACATACTGCTCCATTTCAGTATGAATTCTACTTTCTGCTTCGGTATATGAAACGGCGTCAATCAGGTAAGGCAAATTCACTTTTTTTTGTTTACCTGTTTGCTCATCAATCTTCTCGTATTTTACTTTGCACTCAAACCACGTATTCATCTTGCGTTATATTAAATTTTTCTATAAGGATGAACAAAGATAATCAGCTAGCTTTCAAAAAAAAATGCAACTTAAATAATTATTTCACTACCAACACAACCACCTGTGATCATGAACTTTAAACACATTTAAAAACATCACACATAATATACTTTCGAATTTTTCTTTAGAAAATTCACTTTTTATATACGTGTAATAAACTATTGAATTGTCATACCTAACGAAACCTGCTTTATAAGCAAAACAGAATACTAAGATGAAGCAAGAAACAATTAGAAGAAACTTATATAAAGTTTTAAGAAAAACAGGAGTACCCAGAAATAAAATTGTTGAGGACGCGGCTTTAAAAGAGGAGTTATTGATGGACGATGTGGATTTAACTTGTTTTTTATTCTTATTGGAAACTAAATTTCAACTTGAGATTGAAAACTCTGAGTTAAAACAACTTTCATCAGTTGGTTCAACAATTGAGTACTTACAGAAACATTGCGCCTAATACATTTCGATGTCAGATTACAAATAACAATTAAACCAAGCTAAGGCTTGGTTTTTTTAGGTTTAGGCACCACGTTAATATCCACTACACTTGCTTTAAATACTTTTTCCAGATCTTCTTCAGGTTTAATAACGTTATAATTCTTCCAAAAATCCGGATCGTAGTCCACTATTTCTTTTGCCAAAACGTAATTTGGTTTAAATGATTCCGAATATTTAATACGTCTTCCTGCTGCAGCCTCTGAATCCGTTATAATCATTTCTGCCGTTGCTAAGTATTCAGACTTCACTTTATTTCTTTTATCATGAATTCGAATGATTAGCTCTCCGCTAACCCGGTTCAAAATCCATTTATTATTATATGCTCTATAATCAATATAATAGTGTGTAAATACAGGAGACGACTTCACTTTTTTAGCCTGCTTTTGAATCAGGTATTTTTCACTTTGTCGCAAAGTTCGCTTGGTCATGCTGAATTCGGCACATATCAAGGCAAATGATTCAATATCAAAATACAAATCTCCTTCGTAATAAATATCTTCTAACTCAACCACAGGTTTAAATCCCACTTTATAAACAACCCTATCCTGAATAACTTCCTTTCCTTTATTCATATAGAAGTAGTTTTTATCGTTGGCTTCAGAAATAAAATCCAGATGCTTGGCAACATCTATTCTTGAAAACAAAACTGGTCCTCCTGCCAGCCGAAGCCTTGCATATGAAACACGGGTGTCTTCAACCCGCTTTCGCCCTCTTACAAATCGAACTTTTTCATTATCGAAAGTCTTTAAATATGAACTTTTATAAATATCTAATATGGCCTCCGAGGCTTCTATAAACTTGCCGTCCTGACGAATAGTTTCCCTAAAAAATGCAGTGTGTAAGGCTGATTCTACCGGATAATTCTTCTCTTTATTCTTTAAAAAGTTCTTGACAATATCATCAGCAATCAGATAACGAACTTCCACCTCTTTTAATCGGACCGTTTGTGGATCAAGAGATATTTGTATAATTGTATCTTCTTCAGGAATAGTCATACTATCAGCCTCAAAACCAATTGAAGAAAAGTAAATCTTTTTGCCGATGAATTTTTCAGGTATTAAAAACTCAAATTGACCTTCCATATTTGTTGTTGTCCCTATTGGTTCATCCTTTAACGCCAAATTGACCAGAGGCAACAGTTGATCATTTTTTGCAGAAACCACTACTCCTGTTAGTAAAATAAAATCTTTTACAAATACCTCTCTTTGATATGTTGTAATGATTATTTGCCTATCAACGGATTCAAACCCTACATGATGGTTCTTAAAGATGATGCTCAATACCTCCTCTAAACTTTGTTTATCAAAAACGGCTACAAAAGATGAATCTGAGGGAATAACAGAAGGATCGTAAGAAAAATCTACATTATAATTCTGATGAATTGAATCTAAGAATGCATGAATTTTAATATGCGGATATTGCACAGAAACCAATTCATCAAGTACATCTTGCGCCCATCCCAGATGAGACACAAAGAACATTGGCCATATGCAAAAAAAGATTTTAAAAAACTTCATCCCGTTGTCAATAATTATAAATATACCAATTAATGACAACTAGTTGTTATTAGCAAGAGTAAAATCTACATGATAAGTTTTATCCAGGACATCTAAAATAAAATCAATACTATGCTTATGAAATGTCGCTGTTAGTTTAGCCTCATCAATATTAAATGTTTCCGGATAAGATATGGAGATATGGTATGCATCTTCAATTATACCTAAAGCCTTACTTAGTTCCTCATTTTTAAAAACAATTTCTTTCGTTTTCCATGCCAGGTAATTATCATTTAATACCTTCTCCTTGGCAAAAGAATGTTGAGTTAAATTAAAAATTGCTTTTTCTCCAGCTTTCACAACAAGCTTATTATTGGCATCATTTACACTTGATATTTCCACAACACCTGAGCTTACATTAACTTCATTTAATCCTGATCCTGAAGTGGATTTTACATTAAACGAAGTTCCCAGTACTTTAATTTTCATTCCATTAGTAAGAATAACAAAAGGCTTATTTTTATTTGGTATTATATCAAAAAAAGCTTCTCCTTCTAATTTCACTTCTCTTATCTCATTTCCAAACTGACTATCATAAGACAACCTTGCTTTATAGTTTAAATCAACAACAGAACCATCTTTTAGCTCTACTTTTTTAAGCACATCCTTATTAACGGACTCTACTAAATACTGATCTACATTAATTATTCCTTTGGGATAGAGGAAAAACACAACTGCCAGAATAATTGCCACTACTGCTGCTACATAAACAGATTGCTTGATATTTAAAACTGCATATTTAGGTTTAGTCATTCTGGATTTCACCTTTCCCCAGGCTTTATCAACATCAACCGTTTCATTTACCAAAGCATGATCCACCTGCTTTAATTCATTCATTATTTTTTCCCACTCCTGTTGATTTTCCGGATACCTTAACCATTGCTCAAAGCATTCCTGCTCCTGCCTATCTGCCTCGCCGGCATATACTTTAGCAGCCAATTCCCAGTTTATGTTTTTATCTGCATTCATCTTATTCAATACAATTTATAGTACTCATTATCCACATCATTAAATTTACCAAAGCATATGATAGATTTGCTTTTTTAATTCTAACAGATGCTCCCGAAGAAATTTTAAGGCTTTTCCCATTTGCACCTCCACCGTTTTAGGAGAAATATTCAACATTTCAGCAATTTCACGATATTTAAGACCATCCAGGCGATTTAGTTTAAAAATTTTTCTTCTTTGCTCAGGCAGAAGGTTAATAACTTTATGAATCCGCTCGATTACTCCGGTATCTGAATAATCAACATGCGTAACAAGTTCCTCCTCTCCTATAGTTTTTTGAAGAAAGCGTTCGTGCTTCAATCTCTTTAGTTCATTATGACATGTATTTCTTACAGCAATGACCAAATAAGCTTTTAAGGAGTGAATGTCATACTTATCCTTGTTTTCCCAGAGCTTAACAAACACATTTTGCACTATACTTTCAGCCAAATCAATATCATGAACAAAAGATTTTGCAACAGTTGTTAAATACACATAATGTGTTTTAAACACTTGCTCAAAAGCTTGTTCATCTCCCTTTTTTATTCTCGAAAAAATAAATTGGTCGCTATATTCTTTGCTTGTTTGCCGCATTCAATATGTCACCTTTTGTAATTATAAGACAAGATAAACCATATTTTACCCTTATCCTAAATTACATTTTCTGCTACAATTTAAATGTAACAACAACGGCAGCATGATCTGAAGGAAATATCTGAGTAGTTGAATTGATCACAGTTGCATTGATCGCTTTTAAGGTTTTACCTTTATAAAAGATGAAATCTATTCTATCCTGATAGCCTTCTTTAAACAGTGGAGAATAGGTGTTCCCGCTATGCAATATTTCATCCGGCCACATTTCGCGATAAGCATCAATAAAACCCTTTTGCATTACTTTTTGGGTGGCAGGAAATGGAATTTCTTTTTGATATTTATTCTGCTTATTTCTTAAGGTCCAATCAAGATGTGAGCCACTATTAAAATCACCAGCCAAAATAACCGCATTGGTTCTCATGTCATTGTTCAGTCGATCTAACTCACTTAAAATAAAAGTAGCTTCATTGGCTCGCGTATCATTTTCAATATCGATAATTGTATCTGTTGGAATTGAGGTATTCATTAACAAACCATTGATATTAGGTTGAAAATTTAACCAAACAGGACAAACCAGGAGTGATGTTTCATCATTAACCAAAACTTCTACTCCGCCAGAATTCATAGGCTTATAAATATTGTAATGTTTGCCCAGCGGAAATCGACTTATCAAACACAGGTTCTCACTTCTTCTGTATAAATAATAGTCTAATTTGTCTGCGATATATTCACCTGATCCAAACTCTTCCTGTAATGCAACAATATCAACCTGATGCTTTTTAATATTATCAGCAATAATGTTTAAACCCACTGTTTTTCCCATCTGCTGACCGCCATTCCAAATATTCCAGGTCATTACTCTTATAGAATCACTTCCCTCAAGAACCGAAGCTAATCGCTCCTTTTTAATATACGAATATGCTTCTCTAAACTGAGCATCTTCTAATTTTTTTGACCATACGCCCACCTCATCAATTAAGCCGTTAAAAGTATCTTTGGTATAATCGCGAGAAGCCGGGTCGCACCCGATGAATAAATTATAATCAGCATCAAAACTTTGAATTCCTTCCAAACTTAAAACGCCAACCTGTTTTCCGTCGAAAAAAGTACGCGCCATCTGTTCATGCTTATCCATCAAAAAACCCAATTGATGCCATTTTCCATCATTAATCCTCTGACGCTGAGGCGTAGCTTTATATTTTTGATAATGATAACCATCAGAAACCTCAAACTGCCAGGCTCCATCAGAAGTTGAAGATATAATCCACCCACTTTCTGCACTTGTATTCAATCCTTTATTACCGGCAATACCATATACCTCACTATCGTCTTTGTCCATTTTTACCCAGACAATCACAGAAAAAGATTGCTGTTCCTGTGGTATAAAATTGCCTTTAGTATTCATTACAACAGGTTTCCGATGCAAGGAATGAATACTTAGATCAAGGGCCGAATCCTGAATTCCGGCAGCATAAGACATCTTTTGATTTCCGAATACCTTAAATGACTCAATTCCATTTGAAGTATTGGTGCCATTAAAACTAAAGTATATTAATGGGACAGAAGGATTTTGAGGGGCAGGCTCAAAGAACTGACATGAAGTCATTGCCAGCAAGCCAATAACCAACCAAATATTTTTAATAAAATGTAGCATCAACGAAATTATGTGCAAGGTATTTTCGATTGTTCGAGTAAATTACAAATAAAGTTTCATAATAGAGTAACTATTTACCATTCTTCTAATTTCTTAACATTAGATTCTTTTAATAAAAAAAACCATCTTTGGCTATCAAAATGAATAGAATGCGTTGTTTTATTATCTTTTTACTCGGAGTTATTTGTCTGAAAAACTCATTTGCACAAACACCTTCTGTTGAATTGCGAGGTGCCTGGATTGCCACTGTGGCTAACATCGATTGGCCTTCATCTGCTCAGCTGAAAGCTAAAATGCAGAAAAAAGAGATTATTGAAGCATTAGACTTTTATCAGGATCACAACTTTAATACGGTTTTCTTACAGGTGCGACCAAGTTCCGGAACCTTCTATCCATCTAAAATAGAACCATGGTCGAGATACTTAACAGGGGAACAAGGAAAAAGGCCGGGCTACAATCCTTTAAAAATATGGATTAAAGAAGCGCACAAAAGAAACATAGAAATACATGCCTGGATTAATCCATACCGAATAACCAATTCTCCAACGCAACAATTACACAAAAACCATCCGGCACTATTGCATCCGGAATGGGTAATTAACTATGGTGGCAAAAAATATTTTAACCCGGGAATCAAAGAATGCAAAAATCATATTATAAACATTGTACAGGAAATAGTGAGTAACTATCAGGTTGACGGTATTCATTTTGACGATTATTTTTACCCTTACCCCATTGCTGGTCAAGCTTTCCCTGACTCTGCCGCTTACATGCCATCCCAAAATCAGTTTCCCGACATTGGTGACTGGAGAAGAAACAATGTTAACGAAACCATTAAAGACTTAAATCTGGCAATCAAAAAAATAAACCCAAATATTAAATTTGGTATAAGTCCCTTTGGAGTATGGAGAAATCAAATCAGAGACGAAAGAGGCTCGTTGACAAATGCAGGAATTACAAACTATGATGATTTGTATGCCGACGTATTGCTTTGGATAGAGAAGGGCTGGATTGATTATTTGACTCCACAGCTATACTGGAGTACCGAAAATAAAGCCGTTCCCTTTGAACATCTTACACAATGGTGGTCGGATCAGGCATGCGAACGCTCTATTTTTATTGGGCATGCCTTGTATAAAAACAATGCCAATAAACCAGAATGGCAAAATGCTTCTCAACTTCCTCTACAAATAGATATTGTAAGAAAAACCCCAAAGGCAAGCGGAAATGTTTTTTTTAGTCATAAGCATTTTTCTAAAAACGAACTGGGATTTACTGATACTTTGAAAAACCATTTATATAAATACCCCGCACTTATTCCTCCAATGCCATGGATTAATAACTCTGCACCTAAAGCTCCTTATGAATTAGAAATAAAAAAAGAACAGCTTAGATGGAAACACGAGGGCTCTAAAACAGATGATATAAAATTTGCCATTTACCTGATTAAGCAGGCCGGCATTAGACAACTCATTAAAATAACGCAAAAAAATAAAATCCCAATTCAGGATATCATAGCAAACGAAAAGGATATTTATGGCATTCAGATTACCGCACTAAACCATACAAATAATGAAAGTATAGGATCTGAGATCATGTCGCTTGTATTGAACTAGTGATTTTTAATTCTTACTTTAAACAACATAAAACACAAACTAAAACACATTATCATGAAAAAATTCCTAATCACCATTCTCGCTGTTATTGTTATAGCTGTTGGAGCCTTTTGTATCTGGCTGGCCACACTGGATGGAAGTTATGATGTAAAAAGATCAATTACCGTAAATAAAGCGAATGGAGAAGTTTTTGGGCTCGTAAAGGATTTCAATCAATGGACAAGCTGGTCGCCTTGGTTATGCATGGAACCTGATGCTAAGGTGGATGTTACCGGAAATGGAGCAAGCGTTGGTGATTCTTACGCTTGGGAAGGTGAATTGGTTGGTTCGGGAATTATGAAGCACGAAAATATTAATGAAGGCAAAACCATAGATCAAAGCATTCACTTTTTAAAACCCTACGAATCCAAATCGAACGTGTACTGGGAGTTTAATAATGTAAACGATTCAGTAACTGAAGTAACATGGGGAATGAAAGGCGAAATGCCTTTTATGATGCGCTTTATGGCCAAAATGATGGATCCAATGATTGGAATGGATTTCGAGCGTGGATTAA
Source organism: uncultured Saccharicrinis sp. (assembly GCA_963677245.1). Taxonomy (GTDB): domain Bacteria; phylum Bacteroidota; class Bacteroidia; order Bacteroidales; family Marinilabiliaceae; genus Saccharicrinis. The sequence continues at coordinate 4,235,049 of OY781921.1, read as the reverse complement.
AAATGATTAAAGATTTAGCAGAAAAAGGTTACGTGGCCTCTAAAATTGAGATCATTGGAATTGTGGATGCCCCTTCTGTTTCGTATATCGGCGAAAAAACCAGCTGCACCATGGACGAAGTAAGCAACACGATGAAAGCTTCTATTACTAAGCTTACCACATATGCTGCCGAAAAAAGTTTAAGCTACGATAAGATTTTCAGTATCTATCACACATTTGATTTTGTAGAAAAAAACTGCGAGTACACCACGGCACTACCTATTCAAGACAGTTTGGCTGTTGAAGCTCCTTTTTACACAGGAAAAATTCCGGTTAGCAAAGCTTTAAAAATAAAATTTACCGGTGATTACGAACATATTTCAAACGCCTGGGCTGCCGGAATGAGTTACTTACAAACGCATAAGGTGAAAGAAAATGATAAAATTGCACCTTACGAGGTATACTTAACCAGTCCTGAATTAGAGCCTGACGAGAGAAAATGGATCAGCGAAGTGTATATTCCGATTAAATAAACGATATTGCTTTACCGTATAAAAAATAAGTCGCACTAAACAAAGTGCGGCTTGTTTCGTTTTTAAGCAAAACATTACCATGGCAAGAAAAAGAAAAGAACTATTTCCTCATCACGTTAACGGCGTTACAGAAATAACACCGGGATATTTTACTGTTTCGTTCGAGAAAAAATATGATTTTATTCCCGGACAAGTAGTGGCTGTATCCTTAAACGAAAAAGATGATCCAAGACTTTACAGCATTTGCAGTGGAAATAAGGAAAATGAAATGCGAATTTTGTTTGATGTAAAACCGGATGGGCTCCTCACTCCTCCCCTTTCCCAAGTTAATGTCGGTGATGTATTATTGGTTTCAGAACCATTTGGAAAATTTGTGTCTTCCGGCCAAAAGGAATGGTGGATTGCCACAGGTACAGGAATTGCCCCATTTATTTCTATGCTACAATCCAATCAGTCCAAACCCGAAAAAGTATTGCACGGCTCCAGAACATTAATTAATTTTTTATTTCAGGATTATTTAGCCGATACGCTTGGAGATAAATACATGCGATTTTGTACTTCCGAAAACGGTCCTGAGGTAATTGAAGGAAGATTAACTCATTGGTTAAAATCGCAAGAACAATTGCCTGCTGATGTCAAATATTATTTATGCGGCAATCCGGAAATGGTAGTAGAAGTGAGAGATATTTTACTCAACAAAGGCGTTGACTTTGAAAGCATCATGGCCGAAATTTATTTTTAAGTCATTATCTGAGAGTTCAAATATCTAATAACATAAACGAATCATCAAGCTTTATATAGTAGAGAAGTATAGAGGTGTACTAACTTTTATTTACAATTAAGATTCAGTTTTGAGCTTTCTCTTAATTTTTCGTTCAAACTTACTTACCTCCATCTTTCTACCTTTATAATTTCTAAACCTCCTAAATAAGAAAAAATCCAATTGTGAAAAACAAGAATATTGCACATAATAACCTAGTTTAACTTTGTTATATAATACATAAGGTGATAATGATAAATTACTATCTAAGCCAAAATAATAGATACTATTAAGCTGCAAGTCCATAAATATATTTTCAAAACCATCTTGATATATTTCATCTTTTTTATAGCGTATAGTATTTACAATGATTGTATCTCCAATATTCTTTTTAAAATTCTCTTTGACTAACAAAACCAAATTAATGGTATGATAACCGAAAGAAGAATCATACCAAACTTTTTTTTCAATAACTTTTGCCTTTAAATAATAAGTATAATCATGCATAACCTTAAACAACGGAGGAGAAACCCTTCTTCCACTTGTTGCATTTACTTTTAAAACAATTACAAAAAACAGAAACACATATACTAGTATTTTTCTCATCCCTTTATTTCTAATGATCACTTATTTTATATATATCCATTGTTTAAACTTAGTAATCCAAGATTAATCTATACCATAAGTATAAGGTAAAACTAATTAAATTAACCATACTCAAAAGTATAAGTCTAACATAACCCAAAACAGCTTACCGAAAAGTAAAATAACTCATTCGTAAATTATTACCTTTGCCAACAAATTAAAATGTTTGCAGAAATTGTTGAAGATGGATAAAGAAGCCTTATTTGGAAAAACATTAGAGGAGTTAAAAAGCATTGTTAAGGAATTGGGTTTTCCGGCCTTCACTGCTAAGCAAATAGCAGATTGGTTATACAAAAAGAAGATAGCCAATATTGATGATATGCTGAATATCTCAAAAAAGAACCGGGAGCTTTTAAAAAGCAAATATACGATTGGTCTTTCTGCATTTGATAATGTTCAGGAATCAGTTGATGGTACAAAAAAGTATTTGTTCCACACCGAAAATGTAAATCAATTTATTGAATCGGCTTATATCCCTTCTGAAAACAGAAAAACACTTTGTGTAAGTTCACAAGTAGGTTGTAAAATGGGATGCCTGTTTTGCATGACTGGCAAACAAGGTTTTCAGAAAAATCTGACTGCGGGTCAAATATTAAATCAAATGGTTAGCATTAGCGAAAGCGATGAATTAACCAACCTGGTTTATATGGGAATGGGCGAACCAATGGACAATATTAATGAGGTATTAAAAAGCCTTGAAATTATTACTGCAGAATGGGGTTTTGCCTGGAGTCCTCGTCGTGTTAATGTATCCACCATTGGTGTTATTCCGGCTATGCGACAGTTTATTGAAGAAAGCGAATGTCATTTAGCCATAAGTATGCACAGCCCTTATAACGATCAGCGGAAAGAACTAATGCCTATCGAAAATGTATATCCAATAGAACAGGTCATTGAAACGCTAAAGGAATATGATTTTGGTCGTCAAAGAAGAATATCCTTTGAGTACATTATGTTTGAAGGAGTAAATGATTCTATTGAACATGCTAAAGAATTAGTGCGATTAGTTGATGGCTTAAAATCGAGGGTAAACCTAATTAAATTCCACCCAATTCCGGATACACCCTTAAATGGATCATCGCATGAAACTATGGAAAGGTTTAAGGAAGTATTGGAGAAAAAACGTGTTATCACAACCATTCGAAAATCGCGTGGCGAAGACATTTATGCTGCTTGTGGTTTATTAAGCACTAAGAAACTTTTAAAAGAGGATACCGAAAAAGATTTTTAGGATTCCGTTGACATCCACACTTTTATGTAGTATATTCATATTAAGTTAATCAAACTAATTATTAATATGCTAAAATTAATTTTGTGTGGAAATGTTGGAAACGACGCCACAGTAAAGGAAACCGAAACCAACAAAGTAATTAATTTTGACGTTGCCGTTTCGAAAAACTACAAAAATTCAAAAGGCGAAAAAGTTGAAAAAACCGAATGGGTTAGAGCCGTTATGTGGAGAGGAAAAGATGCCGACACTAAATTTGCCGATTACATTAAAAAAGGCAAAAAGGTATTAATTGAAGGAGAACCTCACAGTTCAGGCTACAAAAGTAAAAATGGCGAAATCCAGTCAACCCTTAACGTTACTGTAAAAGATCTTGAATTTTTAAATTAGTTCTACTAAACACAAATTAAAACCGGCATTTTCTGTCGGTTTTTTTATTTTTGCTCAAAACATATACAAATGACATCAGTACAAATCTCTCTTTTCAATCGTTTTTTATTTTTAGTTAGTATTTCAATACTAGCCATAGCTTGCGAACCAACACCGGAAGAAGTAGCTAAAGAAAAATTCACAAGAGCTCAGGAACTATATCAGCAAAAGAACTTTAACGATGCAAAGGTGGTATTGGATTCTATAATTGAAGGTTTTCCGAAAGAGATTGAGTTTGTAACACGAGCCGAAGACATCATACGCAAAATAAAAATTAGTGAGCAAGAAAGAAACCTGTCTTTTTATGACAGTCTGCTCTTGAAAAAAGAGGAAGAGCTCAAGGTTTATATGAAAAACTTCAGAGTTAGCAATGATTATGGTGAAAAAGAGATTTTAATTCACAAACGTCAGAAACCGCAAAATTCATACAATCGCACTTATCTTCGTGCCCATCTGGATATGGAAGGTAACTTCTATATTTCCAGCAGATACTCCGGCGATCATTACATACATCACAATCAAATAAAAGTATACAACAAAGGTCAATCGGTAAAAAGTGAAGTCATTCCGGAAGATGGTTTTGACAACCGAAAGTTTGAAGATGGCGGTTCTTTTTGGGAAGTAGTAAATTATAAAGATGGAAAAGATAACGGCATCATTGACTTTATTGCTCAAAATGTTGATAAACCTTTAAAAGTACAGTTTATTGGAAAAAAGTACCATTACATTTTAATGGAAAAATTCGATAAGGAAGCCATCAGCGACGGCTACGAAATTTCTTTTGTTTTAAAAGACATCACCAAACTTAAAACCGAAATCAAAAATATTAAGGCTGAACTTAAAAGGTTGAAATAATCGTATTTTAAAGGCTTTTATTCAACAATACAAAACACCTTTTTTCCATGCCAAACGTGTTAAATTAAGAAGTGCTTTTTGCTTATGATAAAGACTTTTTTTTATCCTTAAACAAAGGTGCAATCAATCAATATTTTACAACCAAATCACACTCTCTCCAATCTAACAATATACCACTATTAAAATATAGACTATCAGGAATTTAAGCATTGTAAATACCTAAAATTAACATACTTTAAACAGTTGTTTATCTACTGCAAAAAATAATTTATCAAAAGGGTATTATTTCCTCTTTTTTTTCATTGACATTGCCCTAAATTTAGTCGTTTTTAGGAGTTTATGTAATCGTGTATATACTTAAACTCCCCAGTTATGAAACATAGATTTACCTTGTTAATTTGTTTATTAACAATTTTAGGAATCAACCAAATGCAAGCGGCAGATTTAGGAGGAACAATTTCTTCAAACACCACCTTAACAGTTGACAATAGCCCTTATATTATTATTAACAATGTTACCGTTAATCCGGGTATTACTCTCACCATTGAACCGGGCGTAGAAGTTCGGTTTAATTCAAATTTTTACATCCATGTTAGAGGTACCATGAATGCCTCTGAAGTAATTTTCACTGCTAATACAGATACACCAGTTGCCGGTTTTTACCAGGGAATATACGTCGGGTATCAAGGTTATGCAGAATTTGCAGATGTATCGTTGAATAACTGTACGGTTGAATATGCTCAGCAAATGTTTGTACGAAAGGGATCACTTACCTTAACAAACAACTGTACATTACAAAACTTCTCTGGATATGGAATTGATATTTATCAAAACGGAACACTGGACATTGACAATACAAGTGTTACCAGCACAAGTTATCCTATTTATTTCAGAGATACCAACGGCGGTAATTTTACAGTTGGTGAAAATGTTTCTTTAACCGGTAATACAAATGATTTCATCTTTATTGATTTTAGAGATTTGGATGAAGTATTTAATATGCCGGATGTTGGTATTCCTTATTATTACAACTCAGAACTTCGCATTTTAGAAAGCGGTCAGTTAAATATTGAGCCCGGTGCTGTACTGGAAGGAAATACCGGAGCTTATATTGCTGTAAACGGAATTATTAAAGCGATAGGTACCGAAGCCTCTCCTGTAACCTTTACAACAAGAGTCGGGAATAATTATTGGCTTGGAATGAATATTAATAATGCTTCCAATGACAGTGAATGTTTACTAAAAAATTGTATCCTTGAAAATGCCACTTACGATAACAGGAGCTATTCTGCTTTAGGTATATTTGATGCTTCACCTGTAATTGATAGCTGTATTTTCCGAAACAACAATTACAATGTAGAAATTCAAGGACGTAGTTTACCTTCATTTTCAAACAACTCATTTGGTGCCTCAATAAGAGAATATTCATATCCATATAATATTTCAATGGATTGGAATGCCGAACCTTCATTTAGCGGCGACACACTTCACTTTAATAATCTTGAGGCTAGAGCCATTGGGGTTATTGGCAATACGGTAACCAGCAATAGCCACTTACGCAAATTGAACTTTGTAGGCATTGATAATATTACCTATTTGCTTACTGCAGATGTAACCATTGATGCTGCCGGATCTCTTGATGTTGATCCTGGAATTGTAATTAAATGTAACCAGCACGATTGGGATATATTTGCCAATGGTCCACTAACAGGTATTGGATCGGCAGAAGAACCAATTGTTTTTACACATCAGGCCGATGATGCATCTGGAAATCCCTTTGATACTTACAATAACGGAAGTAGTACCATAGGGAATTCAACCTCAGGTAGAATTTTCTTAAACAGCACGGAGCTATCTACCTTAGACAATTGGATCATAAAATACGCTGGATATAGCAATGGTTATTATGGTGTTTATGTTCGGAATAATAATATTCTTCGTAATTCCGACATCACCAATAGTTATAGAGCGGTTTATTTTGGAGAAAGTGCTCAAATAATCAACAACGATTTTGAAGATATCAACTACTATCCCGTTAGCCGTTACTTTAACGAAGGAGAACCAACCCTAATAAGTAACACCATTAACAATGTTACTTGTAATGGTATTAATCTGGTAGGTTTTGCTACTGACACAGCAACATTAACACCTATGAATTTTGCAGGATACAGCAACGTTGCTTATGTAATCGAAAGCAGTAAAACCATTCCAACCAATGCCATCGTTAATGTTGACCCCGGAACAGTTATTAAATTCCAAAACGGAGCATATTTATATATAGATGGAGGTCTTTCTGCCAATGGAACAAGTGGCGAAAAAATCATTTTCACTTCAATACACGATGATTCCGCTGCTGGAGATACCAATATGAACGGAACAGCTTCTGCTCCATCATCTGGTAATTGGAATGGAATAACATTTAATGCCGGATCGCTGGATAATATTAACTCGATTACTTATGCTGATATTCGCTATTTATATTATGGTTTAAACATAAACAGTTGTGCGGTTGGAATAGACAATATGTTGATGAACTTTTCTTATCGCAACGGACTACTTATTTATGGCGATGCCAATCCTACCATTAGTAATTCTCAATTTTACAATTTAGGAGCTGATCCAATTCATATGGATATGTTTGCAAGCCCTACATTTAGCAATAATACCGTTGCCAATGTTCCCCGAATTGCAATTAGTCTACGCGGTCAAACAGTAAGCGGAACCGTTCCTATCAGAAGCTTTGCCGGCATCGACACCATTACTTATGTATTAAATGAGCATATGACAATTAATGATCATTTGATTATTCCGGCAGGTTTAACATTTAAATCAAACGGAGATACCAGATGGTATGTGAACGGAAGACTGGATATTTTAGGAACGGCTGACAAACCAGTTGTTTTTACCAGTTATCAGGACGATGCTTATGGATATCCAAAAGATTTAGAAATGAATGGCCTCGGGACACAATATAACAGAGGATCTCATATTTATTATTATGATGGTAGTGATGATAACAGTACGATTAGCCATGCAATTTTCCGATATACTTACACCAATGCGGTTAAATGCTATAACGCTTCTCCAACAATTGAAAATTGCTTGTTTGAGAACTTTGCCCAACAGGGAATTTATTTGAATGGTTTAAGCACTGCAACTGTTAATAACTGTACTTTCAACAATATTGCATACCCATTACTTACTTCGCTTACGTCCTATCCGGGTAGCCATACAGGAAATACAATTTCCGGTTCTACAGGAAGAGGAATACGAATTTTAGATGAAACACAAACGCAAAATGTTACAGTAAGCAAGCATGATTTTGCAGGCATTACCAATATACCATATATTATAGGAGATTACACCATTGGAACCAGTTCTGTAGTAACCATCAATCCGGGTGTAGTCTTTAAGTTTGTGCCTAGTGGTGCACTGCGCGTTCACAATGGTTTAATTGCAGTAGGTACCGAATCTGAAAAGATTGTCTTCACAGCCAGTACCGATGACTTTTTCGGTGGCGATACATATAATGATGGCGATTCTAACCTACCTAGCAGAACACACTGGTATGGTATTTACTTTTATAATGAAGCCATTGATGCCAATTGCCAGATGGATTACAATATTATAAAACATGCTTCTAGCACCTATTATAGCTGGGGAGCTGTAAACTTTGATAATTCATCGCCTAATATTAGTAATTGCCTTTTCGATAACAATCATTTTGGAATGATTTCCAGAAATAATTCCAATCCAAGTATTACTAATTGTGACTTTATAAACTTTCATCCTACACAAGGATATTCAATATGGAATTCAACTCCGGAATATACCATTGATGCGCCGAACTGCTGGTGGGGAGATGCTACCGGACCATATCATGCTACCTTAAATCCGGACGGACTTGGAAAAGCTGTTACCGATGGCGTTACTTTCACTCCATGGAATACAATATTAGGTAGTCCTGTTTTGGGTGATGTTAGTTTAAATGGAGAAATCAAGCCCTATGATGCCTCTCTTATCTTACAACACGATGTAGGCAATATCACCTTAACTACGCAACAACAAACTGTAGCCGATGTATCTGGAGATGCAAGCATTACAGCTTATGACGCGTCTTTAGTATTACAATATAGTATTGGTTTAATTACCAACTTTAACGATATCGTTGCGCCAATGACGATGCTAAAATCTGGTAATCCTAACCTTCTGACTATTGAAGCAGAAGATATTTATCCGGAAGGAACTGTGTTCAACATTCCGATTCGCCTCAGTAGCTCTGAAAATGTAAAAGCTGTTGGTTTAAAATTAAAATGTAATCCGGCTCATTTAAAACTATTAAATGTAACATCTGATGATATTTCAACAGGTACTATGTTAGCAAGTGGTTTTAATATGGCTAACGGAAATATTAATATCTCTATGGCCTCAGCCCATAGTCTTGATTTAAATCAGTCAACCATTTTATTACAATTTGAATTGATCAATCCGGCTGTTACCTTATCTAAGGTTACACTTATTCAGGTAATGGCCAACGAAACTAATGTTGAGCACTACTTTGATATCACAGTTGTTCCTCCAGTTTCCACTTTAGTTGATAAATCAGAACAAGAAGCTGTCCAAGTTTTCTTTGTTGATGGAAATATGATGATACAGGTACCAATCGGCACAAGTATTCCTGAATCCACCATCACGATTACCGATTTAAGTGGAAGAACATTACATCAATGGTCGAGCAGCCAATTAGATGCTGGCGAATATAGTTACGACATTCCTGGAATTACTGATGAGAGTTCAGCGATACTGCTGATCACAATCAGTAATAAGGAATTCAGCATAACTAAAAAAGTATCGGCACAATAGTCATTCACCGAAGAGAGGAACTTATCCTCTCTTCATAAATCATTAGTACTATGGATACGTTTCGTCATTATATAAAGCTGTGTATACTGAGTTTGATTTTACTATCAAGCCCAGCTATATATGCACAGACGATCGAATTTAATATACAAGGTGCCAGCATTGAAGAACAAGATACTTTTGTGGTTGCCTTGCAAACAAGCACGGATCTTACCGGAGAAGGTGTTTATGCCTATCGATTCCAGGTCACTTATCCAACATCTTATTATGAATTTCTAGATGTTGATTCTGTTGGAAGCATGCTCGATTCATGGGGTTTGCCTACAATCAATTCCAGCACTCCCGGTGCTTTAAGAATGTCGGGAGCAGGAGCTAATGCTCTAGAAGGAACAGGCGATGTAATTTATTTAAAATTCAGAGCCGTTCGTTCCGGGAATAATTATATCGGATTTGATAGTAACCAATCCTATGTGAATGAAGGAGCTCCTGCTTCCTCTTTTACCAGTGGATATATTACTGCTTCTGCCATCTCTTATCCAAATATAAGTCCGGATAGTGGACAAATGTTTGTGGGAGATGCCATCACCTTATCTGCTTCTGGAGGATTGGCGCCATACACCTACAGTTCAGCCAATAATGCCGTCGCTCTTATTGAAGATGACAATATACTCAGGGCTGTTGGCCCCGGATACACCAAAGCCTATGTTACAGATGACAATGGCAATATCAATTACACCTCTGGAAGTTTTGATGTAAGAGGTGTTCGAATGAAGATACCTAATGACGTTACCGGATGGCCAACGGAAACTATTTTACTCCCATTGGAGATTGAAGTGGCTTCCGGAACGCAAATCTTTTCAGGTACCATTGAAATTTCCTTTCCTTCCGGAGTTACTCCTTCTGAAAATCCGGTTCAGCAAGGAGATTTTGCAACCAGCGTTGAACGTAGGGTGATAGGCAGCAGACTTCATTTGACTTTTGCTTCATCTACTCCTATTACTGGTACAGGCGTTTTAGTATATATTCCTTTTGAAGCTATTAATTCGGGGAATCACTATATCGCTTTTCAAAATACCTTGTTTAATGAGACTTTACTTTCGTTTAATACTAATGACTATATCAGAATTAGTACACTACCGGTATTAAGCATTAGTCCAACAAGTGGATCTATATCTTATGGTGAAAACATCAATTTGACCGTGAGTAATGGAAATCCTCCGTATACCTATGAGGTTTCAGATACCGATGTTGCTTCTGTTGATGAAAGTGGTGTCGTTACCGGAATATCAGGAGGTACTTTTAATGTTACTGCCACAGATAACTTTGGTGCCAGCATTACCACAGGTACATTTACGGTTTATGATCACACTCTGCAAATAAATAACACTGATGGTAATCTGGATGTAGATACAAGAGTAGCCATTAGTACTTCTCAATTACCAACAGGTAGAGATATTTACAGTTTTGAAGGTAACATCACCTTTAATACAAATCAGCTTGAACTTGTTAGTATAGAACCGCTCAACTCCAGTATGATTATTGAATCAATTGTAGAAGGCGGGAATATTCAGCTAGTAGGTGCCAGCACAAATCCAATTGATTTAAATGATGTATTTTATCTCAATTTCCGAATTAAGAATACCGTTCCTGTTTTAGGCACAACCAGTGTTAATTTTGGTAGTTTTAGTTTAAACGAAGGACAGTTATTTAGCATACTTGATAATGGTGTTATAACACGAGTAGAACAAGATTCTTATCGTCCGGTAGCTGATGCTGGAAATAACTTTTCAGCCAACGAAAACACCAATATACAGCTGGACGGATCCGGTTCATATGACTTAGATGATGACCCTATCACTTATTTATGGACTGCACCGGAAGGAATCGTTTTAGACGATGCCACACTGGTGAATCCAAGTTTTGATGCGCCGGAAGTGAATCAAAATACTATTTTAACTTTTAGCTTAATCACTAACGATGGCACCAGTGATTCTGATCCTTCAATGGTTGATGTAACCGTGCTTCAGGTTAACAAAGTACCAACCGCTCATGCCGGAGAAGATGCTTCTTATCCGGAAGGCAATAGCGTAAGTTTAGATGGTTCCGCTTCAAGCGACCCTGATGATCAGGAATTAATTTTCAATTGGGAATCACTGGATGGCATTGTTCTTTTCAATACACATAGTGAAACACCATCATTTATAGCTCCTTCTGTTGAGGACAATACCAGCTATCGTTTTAAACTAACTGTAAACGACGGCATTGCAGATTCAGAAGCAGATACGGTGACAATAGAAATCCTTCAGGTTAATCAGATACCTGTTGCTTTTGCAGGTTCTGATCAAACTATTAACGAAGGTGATCCGGTTCAACTGGACGGTTCTTTATCGCATGATCCGGATAATGATGCAATTACGTATTTGTGGACTGCACCTCCTGAAGTTACGCTATCGTCAAATACCATTGCACAACCGGAATTCACAGCACCTTTTGTGCACTATGATTCAACATTGGTATTTAGTCTGGTAGTAAATGACGGACAAGCCAACTCTGTTGCCGACGAAGTTCATATTTATGTAAAAAACATAGATATATTAAGTACAGAAGCTAATATACTTGGTATCACTTTAGCCAATATGTCTTCTGTAGATATTGACGAAGAGCAAGCTACAGCTGTTATGCATATGCCGTATGGTTACGATGTAAGAGACTTGGCTCCGGTATTTAATTTATCAGAATGGGCAAAAATCAACCCTATCGGAGGAACACATCGTGATTTTTCTATTCCGCAAACATATGTAGTTACAGCAGAGGATATGACTACCACAAAAACATGGACTGTGAGCGTTCATATTCCTGACGTAACCTTAAGTAGAAATATTTCAGCAGGTTGGAATATGCTATCATTACCTGTTATACCGAACAACCCGGCAATTGACGAAGTAATGAGCAGCTTAAGTTTTGAAGAGCTGGATTACATTAAATCTCCGTTTGCTTCGGCTACATGGTACAGTGGTTATGGCTGGTATGGTGATTTAGATGAATTCCCATATTTCCTTAGTACAAAACTGTATAAAAATGCAACAGGCATCTGGGAAGTTACTGGTAAAGAAATCAATCCTACTTTGGAATCCGTCCCGGTAACATGGGGTTGGAACAGTTTACCATACTTATTAAATGCAGATGCGGATATTAACGAAGCGATTATTCCTTCATCTATTCCAAACGGCGCTGTTATAAAAGGGGAACCTGGTGCTTCTGTTTATTATGCAGAATCCGGATGGACTGGGGATATTACACAATTGAACCTGATGCACGGATACAAATTAAATGTGCAATCTTCTGGTTCTATTAGATACGATGCAGATGCAGTATCATCTGGACAAGGCATAGCAGCTTTAAAAAGCACCAAGGAAGTCAATTCGTTCTATCAACAATATAGCTATTCAGCTAATATTATTGGAGAACTGGCCGATGCAAATAGGGCAGCCATTACGCAAAAAGGAGATTGTTTGATGGCATACAATAATGGAGTATTATGCGGTAAAGCCAATGCTGTTTATGCAGGCGCTTTAAACCGATACATCTTTGTGCTGACTTATTATGGTAACCATACTGATGAAAACATCACGTTTAGAGCTCAGCATCAAGGCAAAGAGCTGTCTCTTGATCGTGCCATTTTATTTAAAGCAGATGATGTAATTGGAGGAGCCTATCATCCTGAAATATTAATCGCGCCTGTTACTACAGGATCTATTTCAGAAGAATTGGAAAATACGCTAACAATTGCTCCTAATCCGGCAGATGATGTCCTTTATATTTACAGTACACATCCTATTAAAAGCAAGGTAATATACAATGCCACAGGTTCAATTGTATTGGAAGAAGACAATAACCAAAGTGCTGCCTCAATCAATATTAGTCAGTTACCTCCGGGAATATACTTTATAGAGGTTGAAACAGAGGCACAGGTTTATCTACATAAGTTCATTAAAAGAAGTAAGTAATGAAAAATAATAACGATACATACCAATTCAGAAATTTGAAAAAGTCTGTTTCCGGAAGGGTAATCTATAAAAAAGGGTTGCTGCTTGTTGTGAGTTTATTGATGAACTTGTATGCTTTGGCAACCATTCAACTTCCGAATATACCATCACAGGCTGAATTCAATCGACAATATGAGTTCAATGCTGAATATGCCATTCAGGTTGATCTCAGTGGGTCATACTTAGAATCCGGTGCTATTATAGCCTATGTGGGAAATCAGATCAGGGGAGCACAAACTACCTCTGAAACATTTCCTTTAACCGGAGATAAAGTCTACAAACTACGTATTTATAGCAATAGCGCTTCAGGCGAAACTATTACCTTGAGATATTATGATATTTTCAATGACAAAATTTATGAAATCACGGAAGACATAAGTTTTGAAGCTGATGCGATACCGGATTATAGTGCACCGGAAATATTGCATGCATTCTGTCCTCCTCCGGTCGTAGCCAATTTAATAAGTCCGGCCAATGATGCCATTGATGTAGATACGAGAGTAAACTTCAATTGGGAAGGTTCTGCCGAGAATTCTTACTATGGCTTATTATTGTGGAAGAACGGTGATTCGGAACCAGAAACGCCTTACATTTCGAACATTACCGGTACATATCGAACGGTTTACAATTTACAAAATGCTACCGATTATCTATGGCGAATTATATCTTATAATGGTTGCAACAGCGATACCAGTAGCACCGCTAATTTTACCACCAGAGGTTTGCCGGATTTAACAGTCAGTGCCGTTACACCACCAGCCACAGTTGAATCAGCCACTTTATTCAACATTCAGTTTACGGTTGATAATATTAATATTGGCGCTACCGTTGAAAATAGTTGGTACGATGTTGTTTATATTTCAAGTGATGATATATATGACAATAACGACTTGTATTTGGGTAGAGTGCGACATACCACTCAGGTTTTAGGCAATAGTAATTACATAGGTTCTCTGGATGTTACGCTTCCTGCAGAATACAATGGTTCCTATTATATTATTGTACGATCTGATGTGTATAACAATGTAAACGAAACCAATAACGACAACAACCTTGGTATTACTACCGAAGCTATCACAGTGAATAGAAAAGCTTTACCGGATATTGAAGTTACTGGCATTTCTGCAACAGAGAGCATGGTGCAACCAGGTGATAGCGTTACCATTTCCTGGACAGTTGAGAATAACACAGGCGTTGACGCTGTTGGTGGATGGACTGAAAAAGTATCATTAAATACGCTTACCGATTTAAAAGTACAATTAAGCGGAACACCTTTATACGAAGGAAATTTAAATGCGGGTGAGTCGTTAGTCAGATCTGCACGTTTTAAAATTCCTAATACCTTACCTTTTTCAGGTGATACACATCTTGAGGTTTCCTTATTTCCTGATAACGATTTAATAGAAGAACCGGGAGGCGAAAGCAACAATAATTTAGTTTCCACTTCAACCATAAATATCGGAAGCCAGCTTTACATCGACATTCCAACTAGTTCATTGGTTGAAAACTCAAGTACACAACTCAGATGTCGTGTTTCAAGGAGCAGTAACCCGGCAACACCTTTAGAGGTGACTTTAAATACTGATGTAGCCGATCAAATTACCATACCAACCACGGTTACAATTCCTGCGAGCAATTATTCTTCTATTTTTTATTTGTCAGTTATTGATAATGAAATCTTAGATGGATCAAGAGATGTAGGCATCACAGCAACAGCAGCTTCGCATAACGATACCACTGTGGTATTTACCGTGCATGATAATGAAGTAGTTTCGTTAAGTGCTGCATTTAACGAAACAGAAGCCAACGAAGGCGATGTACTTACATTAACCATAAGTCGCAACCTGATAACTGATCAGGAAGTAGTAGTTGATTTGTATTCAACATCTACACGTCAATGGACCTTTGATAAAAAAGCGACTATTCCTGCTAATGAACCATCCGTAGATGTTACTGTAAATATTACTGATGATGATATAGCAGAATTAACTGCTCCGGTAACCATGCGCATCAGCTCTCCGGGCATGAATCAAACCGAAAGCATTGTCAACATTAAAGATGATGACATACCGGGTATAGAACTGGAAATATTTACAGATACCATTTCAGAATCCGGCGGTCCTTATGCCACCTGGGGTATCCTTAGAAAAACAGATACAGAAGACAGTTATGTAAGAGTTCGTTTATCGACGAATTATAACGATGCGCT
Organism: uncultured Saccharicrinis sp.; assembly: GCA_963677245.1. Lineage (GTDB taxonomy): Bacteria > Bacteroidota > Bacteroidia > Bacteroidales > Marinilabiliaceae > Saccharicrinis. Next base: position 4,219,505 of record OY781921.1, on the reverse strand, counting down.
TTTCTTCCCAAGTGAAGTTACTTTGCCGGTTGGAACACCTCAAAAACAATTTAATCTGGGTGCTATTGACAATGGATTAGTTGATGGTACCAGAGATGTAATTCTAACAGGTGCGGTTTATTTATCTTCCTGTAATTGTAATACAACAGCTGCTAATGGCGGTGTTGTTTCCGATACTATTACGGTTTTAGATAATGATGGACCAACGCTGTCCGTAAGCTTTAATCCTTTATCATTACCTGAAGGAAAAGAAAATGCTGGTCAGGTTACTGTTGTAAGAAACACACCTACAGACAGTCCACTTACAGTTAATTTATTTCATAATGATGCCACAGAGTTAAGTCTGCCAGCCACCTTAACTATTCCTCAAGGTGAAATATCGGCCTTTGCTAATATATCTACCATTAACGATGACGAGGAAGATGGCAATCAACAAGTTACTATCCGGGCAGAAGCAGAAGGCTTTACGCCAGGTGTAGGATGGATATATGTTACAGATCAGAACAAACCGGATCTGCATCCACTTGATCTGACGATAAGTAGTCCAACCGTGGTAACAGGTGATCAACTGGAAGTACGATGCCAGATACTGAATCAGGGACTAGCTCCTTCTCCAACAGGTTTTGAGGTGAGTGTTTTCCTTTCCAGTGATGCTCTGGTTGATGATAATGATGACGAACTTGGACGATTCATGTTGGATGCCCCAATTATTCCGGGAGAATTCACTGAATTTTGGGAATTGGTAACTGTTCCTGATAAAACAGGAGATTACAATATATTATTAAAAGTAAATCCTAATTCTGCCCATACCGAGCTTATTTATGTCAACAACACCACCACTCCTGTGGCTGTTGTATTAGTTCCCGGATATAATGGTATGGCTACGGTTGATGAAGAACAATTCATTAAACCAAGTGAAATTACCATATACGGATCAGCTACTTCTATACATGGTGAAGCTATGCCAAATGTAGGCTTAGATGTTTATTTGATTACAAATGGCATTCGTCAGGAAATAGAAGTGACCACAGATGAATCGGGTAATTATACGACTACCTTTGAACCACTTGAAGGCAGTGCCGGACACTATATTGTTGGCGCTTGTTATCCAGATCAAAAACTGGATGAAATACAGGATGAGTTTGATATTTTAGGTATGAAACGTCTGGGTGACCGTTGGGTTGTTTGGGATATTCTGTACAATGTGGACAATACAGGTAACATCACCCTTCAAAACTTAAGTAATGTAGATTTAACCGAGGTTAAATTCATTACCGGAGAAGTTCCAGAGGGCTTTGAATTAGAAATTGATACAATAGATGTATTGCCTGGTGGCGGTACTGCTCAATTCTCCTATAACATCAGAGGAACCAGCCTCACCGAAAGCAACGACTATCTGCAAGTTCCTGTTCAGTTAGTATCGAACGAAGGGGTTGAACTTAGCTTTAATGTATACTATTATTGCCAGGCTCAACAAGGACATATCAAGTCTTTACCTTCGAGTATTAACACTACTATGACCAAAGGAAAATCTCGTTTATACGAGTTCAGAATCTTTAATGATGGTGCAGGTGAAACAGGTGAAGTAGCCATTGATATTCCGGATTTTGAATGGATGAGTTTATTAACTACCGACACCATTCCAACTATTCTTTCCGGAGACACCACAACGGTTACATTGCAGTTATCACCAGGTGACGATATTCCTTTGAATACGCCAATATCCGGAAATATCGCTATTAATGTAGACAATGGAAATAACATTTTTATTCCTTATCGCATTGAGGCCGTTTCTGAAGAAACTGGAAACCTGGTTGTAGATGTTATTGATGAGTATACCTACTACACAGACGAAGCGCCTCATGTGGCCAATGCTCAGGTTGTTATTCGACATCCTTTTAGCGGTATTATTATAGCTGAAGGGTTTACCGATTCAGATGGTTTATTCACAGTTAATGATATTCCTGAAGGTACTTACCGTATGTACATACAGGCCGATAAGCACGAAGGTTATCAGGATGTTATTTACATTGATCCGGGTAGAACCAACACCCAAAGTATATTCCTTAGTTTCCAGGCCATCACTTATACCTGGGAAGTAATTCCGACTGAGATTGAAGATGAATATCAAATAGACCTCATCATGGAATTCGAAACCAACGTACCGGTTCCAGTGGTGACTATTGAAATGCCGAAAACGATGCCTGCACTGATTGGTGATGAAACCTACACCTTCGCAATTACTCTAACAAACAAAGGGTTAATAACAGCAAACGATGTAGAACTAACTTTACCAACAGATGATGAATATGAATTTGTAAGCAATTACTCAGTTATGGATCTGTTGGCTCAACAAGCTATTCAGGTTCCTGTAATTATGCGACGCAAAGATGCACAAACGATAAAAAGTGCCAGTGCGACACAATCCTCCGGAAGCTGTTCTGATTATGTCATCACCGTGTACTCCTATTATTGTGGAGATAATGGCAGATGGCAACAAGGAAGTGCCATGTTTAGCTACACCGGAAGAAGTTGTACCGGAACCGGATGGGGTGACCCATTTGGCGGCGGCGGTGGTGGAGGCTACGGCGGCGGCCCATCGCTGGGTGGCGGTGGCGGCGGTGGCCTGTCCTCATCAGGAGGTACACCTTCTATCTCATCCAATACAACCAGTTGCGACGAGTGTATTGAAGCTCTTGCTGTGAATGCCATTGGATGTGCCGGCCCTTACGGTAATGCATTTGCATGCGGATATTCATTTGGCGATGGTGTTTCTCTAAAAGATGTTGTAATGTGCGGACTTGGCTTTACACCAATAGGATGTCCTTTAGCTATATTGGATGCACTCATTACTTGCTATGGTTCTATCGGAGGCGGACCTCCGGGAGGTTTTGGTGGTTTTGCAGCGCCTAACCTAAAAAGCACTCAGGCTGGAACAATTCCTCCAATAATTGATCAGGCAGCTATTGACCTGTCCTACATTCAGTTTGAAATGGATGCATTCTTTAACTATCTCGATCAGTATTTTGGAACGCTTGATTGGAAAACAAAAGAAAGCATTATCGACTTTGTGGATCAGGTTACTAATTACATTGATAATCAACAACCTATTTCTGCATCTGAAATGGAAGCCATTTTGGTTGCCATGGCAGATACCGATATTACACCGGAAGAAATAGCAGCCTTTGTTGCCCGATGGAATATAACTATTGAAGCCTGGAATGCCGGCATCTATTCTCCAACTGAAGAATATCCCGACATCGTGGATCAATCGGCTTTAAATAAGAGTTACGAAGACGTACAAACAGTTATAGACTATACTGAAAGCAGAGACTTTTATGATGTAGATGAGATGTACAACACAAGCATCACAACTATCGAGGAACAAATTGATGAAAAACGAGGTAGCGTGTGTGCTTCTGTTACTATCAAGATTTCGCAAAAATTGACTATGACCCGCGAAGCCTTTGAAGGTACATTAACCATCTTTAATGGTAACGAAACAACTCCAATGGAAGAAATCGAGCTGAATCTTGAAATCAAAGACGAAAACGGAAGATTAAGCAATGATTTGTTTGAAATTGAAACCAAAGCGCTGGATATTCTTACCGGAATAGATGGAACAGGTACTTTAGGTGCCAACCAAAAAGGTAGTGCTACAGTATTATTTATACCGGAAAAAGGTGCTGCCCCAACTGTACCGAAGAGTTATTCATTCGGAGGTAGTTTCTCATACTTAGATCCATTTACCGGAACTACAGTAACCAAACCATTATTCCCGGTTACGCTGGATGTACATCCTTCGCCTGATTTATTCTTGCATTACTTTATGCAACGTGATATTTTAGGTGACGATGCACTTACCGAAAATGTGGTTGAACCAATTGTTCCGGCAGAATTAGCTGTCATGATTGAAAACAACGGATATGGTCAGGCCAAAAATGTAGTCATCGAATCGGCTCAGCCTGAAATCATTGAAAATGAAAAAGGATTGGCGATTCACTTTGAGTTAATCGGTTCTAACCTTCAGGGTGAACCTACGCAACTTGGACTAATTAATATTGACTTTGGACATATTGATCCAATGACAACCAAAATTGGACAATGGTGGTTTACTTCTGATTTATTGGGTCACTTTATCAATTACGAAGCACATGTTACCCACCTCGACAGCAGAGGTAATCCGGACTTAAGTCTTGTAAGCGGCGCCGAACTGCATGAATTAATTAAGAGTATTCGTATTTACGGCACGCAGGACGACGGCATTAACGACTTCCTGGTAAATGAAGTGCAGGATTCGAAAGAAACACCTGATGCCATTTACATTTCTCAGGGTCAGGTAGTGCTGGATGTCGAACAGGCTCGTACAGCTATTATGACCGGATTCCCAACTACGGGAAGCACTTACTTATTTGCCTCACCGGAGCACATTGGATGGAATTATCTGAAGATTAATGATCCGGGACATGGTAACTTCAGTATTGAAAGTGTTACTCGTGTGAGCGATGGTCAGGAAATTCCTTTGGATAATATGTGGTTAACACACGTTACCTTGCCAGATGGTAAAGAACCGGTTTACGAAGACAAATTGCACTTTGTAGATAATTTCCCATCCATGGAAACAGAAGAGTATATCATTACCTGGAAAGTAAATCAGGGTGATGCACCTAAGATTGTTTCCATAACCGGAACTCCGGATCATATGGTTACCGAACAGGTTCCTGCTGCAAGGGTTATCTTTAATAAACCAATTGATGCCAGTACTTTCGACCATGAAGATTTGACCTTAAGGTTACAAGGTGAAAATGACATAATGGATGCATCAGTTACTGTAACCCCTGTGGATGCCTATACTTTTGATATTGATTTAACTTCGTTAACTACCGGAGATGGTTATTATGTATTAACCGTTCAGGCTAACGAAATCTATGATCAGTTTGGAATTAGTGGCACCGAAGGTAAGTTTGTTTCATGGACACAATTCCTTGGTGCGCCAGCTGTTCAGTCCTTTATCGGATTACCGGAAACCTTGGCTGGTCCTCCATTCAATACACTTGAAATTGAATTCAATATTCCGGTAGATATAGCTACAGTTACTCCGGAAAGCTTTGCAATTAGTCACTATGGTAGTCTGGTTGAAGGTAATTTATCTGTAACTCATGTGAGTGGCGATACCTTGTTCTTATTATCTGGTTTAGCTGACTTTATGTTGTTAGATGGAGAATACACGCTCGAAATAGATTTAACCTCTATCGAAAGCAGTGAAGGAACCGCCGGATTAATTCAACAAACGGTAAGCTGGAAAGTGGATACCACAGCTCCTGAGGTGGTTGAAATAAGACCAAGTACCGACAATGGCTACGATTGGCAGCATTATGCCGAAATGGAAGTAGAGTTTTCTGAAGGCATCACCGCCTTTACCATTGAGGAAATTGAACTTTGGTTAGATGATGTGCAACAACCATTATCGCAACTTCATGTGGGTGAACTGGATTACAACAGATATCTGTTATCACAATTCAGATTATTGACTTACCATGAGGGTAATTATACTTTAATTATTCATATGGAACAGATTAGCGATAGTGCCGGACTTACAGGAAGTGAACCTTATGAATTCACATGGACAGTAGACCGTTCCGGTGCAGCTCCAGTTGAGAACTTGAGAATAGCTCCTGATCTGGGATTCTCTGATGCCGATGGTATAACTTCAACCAAAGTATTGGATGTCATAATGGATGTTCCGGATAATTTGGACGACATTGAAATATACCAAAACGACAATGGTACTTTAACACAATTGGCTGTTGAAGAAGGCGTATCAACAGGTGCATTAACCATTCCGGTTGTATTACCAACAGGTGGTCATATGAAGATTGAAGCCCATAGTGTGAATGCTACCAGTGATCCGGCCATTGCCTCCATACCTGTATTTGTTGACGAGGCTCCGTTAACCGCTCAGCTTAAAGGCATTCCAACTACAACAGTTGCCAGCAATCCTTCTGCAATTGAAATTGTTTTCTCCAAAAACATTATGGAAACAACAATTGGAAGTGATATTGTCAGCTTAACCATTGACAATGTACCTGTACCATTAAGTGGATTGGCCTTTACGCAGGTTTCCGATTCCATTTTTACCTTATCCGGTTTAGATTTATTACCAGTGGTTACAGGTAAATATGTGATGAGCGTAAATATTTCATCCTTACATAAAAACTCTAGCGGAATTGCGGGAGTAGGCATAGTAAATGGCCAATGGTCAGTTTCTAGTGCTAACCAGGCTCCTATTGCCAATGCTGGTGAGGATATGCTGATTTCTTCTACAGGCACTTACAATTTGGATGCATCTGGCTCATCAGATCCAAACAACGATGCATTAAGCTATACCTGGTACGCTCCTGAAGGATTTGTGTTAGATGATATCAATGCTGAAATGCCGGAATTTACAGTTGATGAAGCTGTGGCTGATGGTGTGTATACCTTTATTTTATCTGTAAAAGATGGAAAAACAACCAGTACCGATAAAGTGGATGTGGTAGTTTCCTTAACTACAGATAACAATAAAGTAGAACCATCTGTTGATTTCACTTTATTCCCTAATCCTTCCAGTGGATTAATTTATATTGTGGAAGGTGATGTTCAGATTCTTAAAATTTTGATTTTTGACGCTGATGGACGTGCCGTATTTAATACACAGCCAGCAGAAGACGAAACCATAGAGTTGAATCTGCAGCATTTAGCAAGCGGTATATATCATATCATTATTGTTAGCGATGAAGGTATGGTTACGAAAAAAGTAGTCATTAGTAAGTAGTAATACATACCGTTTAGAAACAAAGAGGCTGTACTTTATGGATGCAGCCTCTTTGTGTTTTGTAAGGATGAAAACAGAGTGAATTTTAAGTATTGATAGGCTTGCACACTTGTGCATGTCTAACATTTTTCTAAAATGAGCTTTGCATGTTTGTGCATGAGGTGTTTTTCAAATTAAATGGATAATGCACGGATGTGCAAAAGTCAAAAATTTTAAAAGTTGGCTTTGCACACTTGTGCAAACGGTTCTGTATTAAAAAGTGAGGCTTGCACATCTGTGCAATGGGCATTTTTAAAATAAAATGGGTCTTGCACACTTGTGCACGTGCAGAAAAAAATAAAAATTAGGTTCGCATATTTGTGCAAGCCAATAATATTAAACAACTACTTAATATGTTTATCTGTGCAACCATTGTTCATAAAAATATTTCGGTTTTTTTTTAAGATAATCGATCGAATCAGAGGCTTCTCAGCTTTCAAAATAAATCACAACCACCTTTCTGACAGCTTAGAACCCAATCCTCTCTCCTACCACAATTTACCCACATTATAATTCACTGTTGTTTTTTTAATTATTTTTAAAGCCAACTCAACCCAAATCCACATGAAGGTATCTGTCACATTTATATTATTCATTACGCTTTTTCTTTTTGCATTTAATCCAACAAACGCCCAAATTACATTTCCCATTTCAGTTCAACTCCAAAACAAACATGGGGAAACTGTCAATAGTAAGCAGCTCTTAAATGAAGATAAATTTGTTATGATCGAATTCTGGCACACTGGCTGTATACCTTGTATTCAAATGCTCGATGCCATTAGAGACCATTTTGAGGAATGGAAGACAAATACGCACTGCAAAGTAATAGCAATAGCTAGTCAAGACATTGATCAGAGATTTTTGAGACTTATAGAAGAAAAAAACTGGCCGGTTGAAATTTATTTAGATCCGGAGTACAACCTATTTCGGGAACTCTCGAAACTTCATAACGACAAAAACATCAACTTTAGTTTTCCAACAGCATTTATTTTCGATAAAAATTGGAATCTCATTGATAAGCTAAGTGGAGCTAAACGCAAAAGAAAAGAAACAACACTACAAAACTTAGACGAAACAGCAACGCACGATATGTATACTATCGATTTGGTATATTATTACCGTTTATTTGCGAATTGGAGCAAAAAAATAAAGCAGTAAAAAAATCATCTTTTACTGCTTTTACTTTATAAGAGACTTAATCGTCTCCAATCAATATATGATTAATGTTCCAGGTCAATATTAATCATGTGGTTCATTAGGATTGTAAGTCTCCACATGTCTTTCTGTTTTCCCTTTGTATAGTTCTTCAATAGGGATAATAATTCCTGTTTCTTCTACATCTCCAAAACGGTCGTTTACAGCAGTACCGAATGAACGCATAGAAGGAGATAAATTCATATAGGCATTAACCAAAGGAGGAATAGTTTCTCCCAACTCTCTTACCTTTCTGTTTAATACTTTATAGTCTTCAACAAAAGTAGGACCTTTGAAAATAGAGTCAATTTTTTCAGGCGTTAAACCAATTTTCACCTTGTACTGATCCAAAGGATAAACCAAAGCATCAGGATCATTGAAGTATTTATTCATAAAGCTCAGAATTAAATCTCTGGCTTCCTGATTAAAATGTGTGTACATGGTTACCTTACCAAAGAAATACTTCATTTCCGGGTGATCCACTACCAATGAACCTAAGCCATCCCATAAATTATCCAATGCAAATAAACTTTTTGCTCCTTGCTTACTTGATTGATATTGTGGCTGTACGAATGATCTCCCCAACTCAATAGTCTGAGGAAGATAATCATCTAAGAACTCCTTTGAGAAATGAAACAATCTTGAAGTGGCTGTAATAATTTTTCCGTCTTTGTCCTTAGGGATATCACTTCCCATAATATATCGATAGCCTCCTAAGATTTCTTTTGAATCCGGATCCCATACAATCAGTTGTCGATAAGGTGATTCTGCCAAATCGTAATCGTCAATATCCGCTTCTTTTCCTGTTCCTCCACCTGCCTGGCGAAACGATTCTTCTCTCAAGCGGCCTACCTCCTGCATTAAATTAGGTGCTTCCACACCAATAAAGTCGTAAATCTTGTTACCGCCTTTGTTCGTATTACGAACAAATCTTTCTTTCGTCAACTCAGCTTCCAGCTTATCTTTTGCTATTGGAGCGATAATTGGTTTTATAGATTCCATGAAATATCTAGATGTTTGCAAGCTGCAAAATTACATTAATTTTGGTAAGCTATATACTGTTTCCTTTATTTTTTCAGCCCACGTTTTAGGCGATTCCCCATTTTTTAAATCCTGCCACGGTATTGGAGTTCCAAATCTAAGCTTAATATTCTTCCCTTTCTGCTTATACATCTCGTCTACAAGATATAACATCTCAATATTTGCTTTGAGTCCAATCCTTTTTCTTAAGTTGGCCAAATTGTAAAAAAAGTTTGAATTTCGGCCTTCAATATGAACTGGAACAATGGTTCTTTCGTGCTTAATGGCTTTTTTAATAAAATTCGGTTTCCAGTCTAAATCTTCAATGCCTCCTTTTTGTTTTCGCGACACCAAACCGGCTGGAAAGAACAATACTTGTCCTTCGTATGCGAAAGTATCTTCAATCATTTGAGCTGCCATTCTCGATTGCCCACCATGCTTATTTATCGGAACAAAAATATCATTGAAACGTCCTATTTTCAGCAAAATATCATTAACAGGGAATCTGATTTTATCAAAAACACTTCCCACTTCATTCATAAAAATAATACCATCTAATCCTCCAAGCGGATGATTGGCAACAAACAAATATCGGCCATCAGTTGGAATTTTATCCAATCCAATAGCTTGACTATTTACTCCGAAATGTTTTGTACAAGCCTTTCCAAATTCCACATTGTAGCTATCAGGGTTATCAACTAAAATATGATTTAACCCATCCTGATGAATGACTCTTTTCAGATACGAAATAACAAACCCCGGAATCCATTTTAAAATAGCCGGGTTCTTTTCTTCAAAAACCTTCTCAATATCAATTCTAACAATTTCCTGATTATGTATTTCCTCCATGCGTGGCTTTTAAATGAAGTGCCAATTTTAGAAAAAAAATGCTAAAGCACCAGATAATTACGGGCAAAAAATAACTATTAAAAGGCCGTAATAAAGAAAACTTATCAACAAAGTGTAATAAAGTGGTTTAAAGTGGTTGATTGTGGTTTGAAATTTTTATACTTTTACAAAAATTAATATCAAATCGTAATGGCCACATTTATAGGTGATTTTATCTGTAAAGCCGATGCAAAAGGGCGAATCGTACTGCCTTCTCACTTTAAAAAGGTGATGAGCGCAATGGAAGAGTCGCGTTTTGTGGTCAGAAAAGATTTGTATGCAAACTGCTTATTGGTATATCCATATCCCGATTGGGAAGTGCATGTTGAAGATGTGCGCTCCAAGGTAAATATGTTTAATCGGGACGAAAATGCGTTTTATCGCCAGTATATCCGAGCAGCTGCAGAAGTAACTTTTGATGCCAATGGAAGAATGCTGGTTCCCAAAAGGCTGATGGAAAAAATAGATTCACCCAAGGAAGTTGTAATGGTTGGCGTGGACAATAAGATTGAGATGTGGAGTAAAGTGGAATATGAAGGAAGTAGCATGAATGACGATGAGTTGGCCAATATGATGGAGAATATTTTGGGGCGCAGTGAAAGTAACCAACCAAAGGAGGATGCCTAATGGACGAAGTGTATCACATACCGGTTTTATTGCACGAATGCATTGATGGTCTTCAACTAAAAGAAGATGGCATTTATGTAGATGTCACTTTTGGAGGAGGTGGTCATACGCGCGAAATACTTAAGCAACTAAAAGGTGGAAAAGTAATTGTTTTTGATCAGGATGCAGATGCTTACGAAAATCGACCTGATGATGAACGATTGATTTTTGTACACCATAACTTCAGATACCTAAAGCACTTTTTGAGATACATAGGCATCAATAAAGTAGATGGAATTCTGGGCGATCTGGGTGTTTCATCTCACCACTTCGATACACCGGAACGAGGATTTTCTTTTCGCTTTGAAGGAGCATTAGATATGCGTATGAATCAAAAATCGGATTTAACAGCAGCGCAGGTGTTAAATGAATACGAAGAAGATGATTTGTACAAAATTTTTAAACACTATGGCGAAATAAAACATGCCGGTAAACTGGTAAAAGGGATTTTATCTCGCAGATCAGGAGCTTCTTTTAAAATGATATCAGATTTACTGGAGATAGCCGAACCATGCGTACCTGCTCGTGAAAAGAACAAATTTCTGGCAAAAGTATTTCAAGCCTTACGAATTGAAGTAAACGGCGAAATGGATGCTTTAAAAGAAATGCTGCACCAAACCAAAGACGTACTGACTGAGGGCGGTCGCTTAGTCGTTATCTCCTATCACTCACTGGAAGATCGATTAGTGAAAAACTACATGAAAACAGGAGATTGTGAAAAATCGCAACCCGATCAGGATTTCTTTGGAAAAATAGATGTACCCTTTAAAGCAATTACTCGAAAACCAATTCTTCCTACAGAGAAAGAATTGGAGGAAAATACCAGATCCAGAAGTGCCAAGTTGAGAATCTGTGAAAAGATATAAGGATGGCGAAGCAAAAAAAAGATAAGGAGTTTGTTGGTTCAGGAGATGAAAATGTAAAAAAGATCTCTTTAAGCGATTTCGTATCGGGTAGAATTTTAACCCGCGAAGTCGTAGTAAAGCAACTACCCTATTTTATGTTTTTAACCGTACTGGCATTCTTGTATATCGCCAATCATTTTAAAGTTGAAAAGCTGCTAAAGGAAGCCGCTTCTTTAAATAAAGACATTCAGGAGTTAAGAATTGAGGCCATCACTACCTCTTCCGACCTGATGTATTTCAGTAAACAATCAGTGATTTTAAATAAGGTTAGGGAAGCTGGAGTTGAATTACATGAGCTTACCGAACCTCCAAGAAAAATAGTAGTGCATAAGCAAAAATAGCAATGACAATAAAAAGAGACATAACGTGGAGAGTTGGCGTCATTTACCTGGCACTGGTTGTGTTGGCTGTTTTTGTGTTTGGTAAAGTCGTATACCTACAGGTCGTTGAAGGTCAGGAATGGCGTGCGATGGAAGAAAAAATGACCTCCAAAGAAAGAGAGATCGAAGCCAACAGAGGAAATATCCTGGCTTGTGACGGGAGAAAAATTGCATGCTCCGTTCCAAGCTATAAGCTTTATATGGATATGATGGCTCATGGCTTAACCGACGAAGTTTTTGATAAGAACATTGACAGCTTAAGCATTTGCCTTTCTACTTTTTTTAAAGATAAATCAACAGCAGCATATAAAAGCAGTTTAATTCAGGCACGTCAAAAGAAAAGAAGATACCATAGAATACACTGGAGACGCGTTTCATTTACTGAACTAAAGAAAATTAAAGAGTTCCCAATTTTTCGTTTAGGCAAAAATGTGGGTGGATTTATTCCGGAACAGCTGGATCAACGAAAAAAACCCTTTGGACTTTTAGCCTCTCGTACCGTAGGTAAATTATATGGCGAGAAAGAAAAAGGTGGAATGGTTGGTCTCGAACGTGCTTTTGACGACGTTTTAAAAGGTCAAAATGGCGTAAGTTCCTTTACTCGCATTTCCGGGCGCTGGGTTCCGGAAGAAGTAATGCCCCCTAAAAACGGCAAGGATATATTAACCACTATCGATATTGAAATTCAGGACGTTGCAGAAAACTCTCTTCGTCAACAATTAGTAAAGCACAACGCCCATCATGGCGTGGCTATTTTAATGGAAGTTCAAACAGGAGCGATCAAAGCAATCGTAAATCTTCATCGTAAAAGTGAAGGCAATTATATAGAAGACTATTTTAATTATGCCATTGGTGAAGCTACTGAACCTGGATCAACTTTCAAACTAGCCAGCATGATTGCTGCCCTGGAAGATGGCTTTATTAATCTGGAAGATTCCATTGACACTGGAAAAGGTGTTTGTAAATTCTACGATAGAACCATGAGAGACAGTCACCATGGAGGATTTGGAAAGATTACCTATCGTGAGGTTTTTGAAAAATCATCAAATGTGGGAGTATCCAAAATGATTGTGGAGCACTACAAATCTGATCCCAAAAGATTTATCGACAGACTTTATTCAATGGGTCTAAATGAAAAATTAGGCCTAGAAATAAAAGGAGAAGGTGATCCAATGATTAAATATCCGGGTTCAAGGAATTGGTGGGGAACTTCTTTACCATGGATCTCTATTGGTTATGAATCAAAACTCACTCCGCTCCAAACGCTGGCATTTTATAATGCCATAGCAAATAATGGAAAACTAATGAAGCCTTATTTTGTAAGTGGCGTTTATGAGCATGGAGAAAAAATAGCATCCTACGAACCTACGGTTATCAATCCTTCTATATGCTCTTTAGGCACCATTGAACAAGTGCACGATCTTTTGAAAGGCGTAGTAGAAAAAGGAACAGCTAAAAACCTTAGAAATAAGAACTACCAAATAGCAGGAAAAACAGGAACTGCACAAATTGCTAAAGGCAACCAAGGTTACAAAAGCGGTGGCGTTGAATACCAAGCTTCTTTTGCAGGATACTTTCCGGCAGATAGACCAAAGTATTCTTGTATCGTTGTGGTAAATGGCCCTTCTAACAATGTGTATTATGGAAATGAAGTAGCAGGTACTGTTTTTAAAGATATAGCCGATCGGGTGTATGCATCTGGATTTGAGATGTTAGATGAGCATCCAGATCCGATTCCTACAGAAGGAATCTTACCTTATTCAAAAGGTGGCATTAAAGATGAATTACTTGCCGTATTTGGCGAAATCAATGTCACTATTGATGGTAAAGACGTGGAATCTGACTGGATTTCAACTACTGCTCAGGAACACAAAGTTGAATTTAGCAGAAAGAGCTTTGTAAAAGGACTAGTTCCTAATGTAAAAGGAATGGGCGCCAAAGACGCAGTCTGCTTATTGGAAAATATGGGACTAAATGTCATCGTATCCGGCAGAGGACGAGTGATTGAGCAATCAGTTACGGCCGGCAGAAGAATACAGAATGGCTCCAGAATTATATTAAAGTTGGGATAGATATATAATATTATATGGCAATTGTATCGCAAATAAAAGAATGGACCTCGGTTGAAGATTTGATTGGAAACGAGCAAATTACTTTTTCTGATATCACCTTCGATTCAAGAAAAGTGAATGAAGATACCGTGTTTGTAGCCGTAAATGGAGTTCATGTAGATGGACATGCATTTATTCCACAAGCAGTAACAGCCGGCTGCCCGGTAGTCGTTTGCGAACAATTACCAAAAGAGTTGTATAAAAACACAGCATTTATTCTTGTTAAGGATTCTGCTCAAGCTTTAGGAGAAATTGCTTCGGGCTTTTACAATAATCCATCTAAAGAATTAGAGCTGATTGGTGTAACAGGTACAAACGGGAAAACAACTATTGCAACATTGCTTTACGAGTTATTTCGAGACATGGGCTTTGAATCCGGCTTATTTAGTACTGTCGCAAATTATATTGGCAACGAGAAACTAGCCTCTACGCATACAACACCAGATCCAGTTGCTTTAAATAAAATTATGCGTGAGATGGCAGATGCCGGATGTCGCTATTGTTTTATGGAAGTAAGTTCACATGCCATTGACCAGAAGCGAATTGCCGGATTAAAATACAAAGGAGGGATTTTCACCAACCTCACCCATGATCATCTGGATTACCATAAAACCTTTGCTGCTTACCTAAAAGCTAAAAAAACATTCTTCGACGAATTAGGGAAGGATGCTTTTGCATTGGTGAATATTGACGATAAGAATGGAATGGTGATGGTGCAAAATTGCAAAGCCAACATTAACACCTATTCAATTCGAGCTATGGCTGATTATAAAGCTAAGATCGTAGAGAGTATGTTTGAAGGAATGCAATTATTGATCAACAACAATGAGTTATGGACGCCATTTATTGGGCGCTTCAACGCACAAAACCTACTGGCTGTATTTGGCACCGCTATTTCATTAGGCAGAAATCAGGAAGAGGTATTACTTAGCTTAAGCCGCTTAAGTTCGGTTGATGGTCGTTTCCAAACTATTCGATCTCAATCCGGAATTACAGCAGTTGTAGATTATGCACATACGCCAGATGCACTTAAAAATGTAATTGAAACGATTAATCAAATTCGTCAGCCAGGCCAGGAACTAATAACGGTAGTT
Organism: uncultured Saccharicrinis sp.; assembly: GCA_963677245.1. GTDB lineage: Bacteria > Bacteroidota > Bacteroidia > Bacteroidales > Marinilabiliaceae > Saccharicrinis. Next base: position 4,204,394 of record OY781921.1, on the reverse strand, counting down.
GGAGCAGGTGGCGATCGCGATAAAACCAAAAGGCCAGAGATGGCCAAAGTGGCTATCAATGGAAGCACAAGAGTAATTCTAACGTCAGATAATCCTCGTTCAGAAAATCCTCAAACTATTATAGATGATATGATGGAAGGCGTGGATTTTAAAAGCAGGATTAAAGTGGTATCCATTGTTGATCGTAAAGAAGCAATCAAAACAGCATGCATGTTATGCAAACGAGGCGACATTATTTTGGTAGCTGGAAAAGGACATGAAGACTATCAGGAAATAGCAGGTGTAAAACACCACTTTGACGATAGAGAAGTAATTAGAGAAATATTTGAAATGTTGTAAACCTCTGCTGACAAAAGCACTGGTCAATAATAAACTAATAATAGAGAGATGTTATACTATTTGTTCGAATATCTGGAGCAGTTTGATTTTCCCGGAGCGGGTGTGTTTCAGTACATTTCATTCCGATCAGGAATGGCTGTTATATTTTCGTTGCTAATTGGCACCATCTTCGGAAAATGGGTGATCAATAAGCTTCAGAAAAAGCAAATAGGCGAAGTGGTAAGAGACCTTGATTTAGAAGGTCAATATGCAAAAAAAGGAACGCCTACTATGGGAGGATTAATTATCATTGCCTCTATCCTGATACCAACACTATTATTTAGCAAACTATCCAATGTATACATCATATTAATGATCGTTTCTACTGTTTGGTTAGGTACCATCGGTTTCTTAGACGACTACATTAAAGTGTTCAAAAAGAATAAAGAAGGACTAGCTGGAAGGTTTAAAATTGTTGGACAAATCGGACTGGGTTTAATCGTTGGCTTAACTATGTTTTTTAGTAACGACGTGGTGGTTCGCGAAAAAGTTCCCGGCGAAACAGTAATTGTACAACTTGAAAATGGAGAGCAAGAAGAGCGTCCTGCTACCGTAGATGTAAAAAGTACAGAAACAACCATTCCATTTATGAAAAACAATCGTTTTGATTATGCGTGGTTTGTTAGTTTTCTGGGCGAAAGCACATCAAAATGGGCTTGGGTAGTATTTGTGCTGGCTGTAATATTTATCATCACTGCTGTTTCTAATGGAGCAAACATGACGGACGGACTGGATGGCCTCGCCACCGGAACCTCGGCCATTATCGGAACCACGCTTGGTATACTGGCCTATGTATCCAGTAATACTATGTGGGCGGATTATCTGAACATCATGTATATACCCCAATCCGAAGAGCTGGTGATTTTCATGAGTGCATTCATTGGCTCCACTATCGGTTTCTTATGGTATAATTCATTCCCTGCTCAGGTTTTCATGGGCGACACCGGAAGCTTAACCCTAGGCGGAATCATTGCCGTTTTTGCCATCATCATAAAAACAGAACTATTAATACCAATTCTTTGCGGAATCTTCCTGGTTGAAAATATTTCTGTAATGATTCAGGTGTCATGGTTTAAATACACAAAAAAGAAATTCGGTGAAGGAAGACGAGTTTTTAGAATGGCTCCTTTACATCATCATTATCAAAAGAAAGGATATACAGAATCAAAAATAGTAACACGCTTTTGGATTGTTGGAATTATTCTGGCAGTACTGGCAGTGGTAACATTAAAGATACGTTAAGTCTGAATGGGAAGAAGGGTTGTTATATTAGGCGCTGGAGAGAGCGGTGTCGGAGCGGCTTTACTGGCACAAAAACAGGGCTTTGAAGTTTTTGTGTCAGATAAGTCCGCCATTAAACCTGCCTTTAAAAAGGAATTGGATGAAAATGGCTTGGCTTACGAGGAAGAAAAACATACGCAAGAGCTAATTTTCTCTGCAGATGAAGTGGTAAAAAGCCCCGGCATTCCAGACACAGTTCCAATGATTATAGAACTGAGAAAGAAAGGAATCCCGGTAATATCCGAAATTGAATTTGCTGCCAAATATACCGATGCGCGATTTGTCTGCATCACCGGTAGCAATGGAAAAACAACGACCACATTATTAACGCATCATGTCTTAACAAATGCAGGATTAAATGTGGGCTTAGCAGGAAATATAGGACAAAGCTTAGCGCGACAAGTTGCTAGCGAAGAACCAAAAGAATGGTATGTATTGGAGTTAAGTAGTTTTCAACTGGACGGCATGTATGACCTTAAAGCCGACATAGCCATTTTAATGAACATTACACCGGATCATCTGGATCGATATGATTACAAAATGCAAAACTATATCGATTCTAAATTCAGAATATTACAAAATCAAACAGCAGAGGATTATTTCATCTACTGTGCTGATGATGAAAATATCAAACGAGAGTTGGAAAGAAGAGAGATAAAGGCTCAGCAACTACCGTTTTCAAACAACAAAGAGATAAGTGAAGGAGCCTTTTATAAAGAAAAGCAAATAGTGTTTAATCTAAAAGGAGATGCTATGAGTGTATTTGTAGAGCAACTGGCTATTCAAGGACAACACAATCGTTACAACACGATGGCAGCAGGTATTGTGGCCAACATTTTTCGAATCCGTAAACCCAAAATCAGAGAGTCTCTGTTGAGCTTTAAGGGTGTGGAGCATCGCCTTGAAAAGGTTTTGAAAGTTCGTGGAATGGATTTCATTAACGACTCGAAAGCTACTAATGTTAATTCGACCTGGTATGCACTGGAAAGTATGGAAACAGATGTGATTTGGATAGCCGGAGGTGTTGACAAAGGAAACGACTATAACGAACTTAAGGAGTTGGCAAAGCAAAAAGTTAAGGCATTAATTTGTTTAGGCGTAGATAATTCTAAACTTCTAGAAAGCTTTGAAGGTGTTATCCCAACAATCGTTCAAACGAACAATATGGCTGAGGCAGTAAAATCAGCTTATTATTTAGGAGATAAAGGAGACTGCGTTTTACTTTCACCGGCCTGTGCAAGCTTTGATTTGTTTGACAACTACGAGCAACGTGGTCGTATATTTAAAGAGTGTGTACGCAATCTATAGATTTATAAAATGGGTATAAAAGCGACCTTACAAAGGTATTTTAAAGGCGACCCTATTTTGTGGGGAGTGATAGCGGTGTTGGCAGCTATTTCATTGCTGGCTGTTTACAGTTCAACGGGATCGTTGGCTTATAAATACCAGGGAGGAAATACTTATTATTATATGTTTAAGCATTTTGTATTTCTATTGGTAGGAATTGCCACAATTTGGGGCATTCATCAAATGGATTACAGAAATTTCGCCAAGTATGCAACAGTGGCATTGTGGGTTTCTATAGGCCTATTGTTTATTACATTGATTACAGGTATGAGCCTGAATCAGGCTTCACGCTGGCTGACTGTACCTGGAATTGGTATTTCATTTCAGCCATCCGAATTGGCTAAATTGGCATTAGTCATGTATATCGCCAGAACACTCGCGCGACATCAGGACGCTGACGGAGGAGCCAAAGATGCTTTTAAACCTATCATGACATATGTAGCTGTTGTATGTGGATTAATTTTTACAGAAGATTTCTCAACAGCATTTTTAATTGGTTTTATTTCGTTCCTTCTCATGTTTATTGGGCGCGTTCCTTTTAAATATTTATTTGGAACCGTTGCTGCAGTAGCTCTTTTTGTTGCCTTAATTTTCCTGGCATCACCTTATTTACCATTTCTTCATAGAGCAGAAACCTGGAAAGCACGTATTGAAAGATTTATGGATGACGACAATCAGGAATCTGAAGGAAGTTATCAGTCACGCCAGGCACAAATGGCAGTGGCTACAGGCGGTATTTTAGGGAAAGGACCTGGTAATAGTAAACAAAGAAATTTCTTACCTCATCCATATAGTGACTTTATTTTTGCCATTATAGTAGAAGAATGGGGAGCTATAGGTGCCTTACTGGTGATTATGTGCTATGTGGTTTTCTTATTTAGAGCAGGTGTAATTGTAAGAGGAAGCATGCGGACTTTCCCTGCATTTCTGGCCATAGGCCTGGCATATCTGCTGGTATTTCAAGGCTTCTTTAATATGGGAGTAGCAGTAGGAATATTTCCTGTAACAGGGCAGCCATTGCCTTTAGTGAGCATGGGAGGTACTTCAATTATTTTTACCTGCGTAGCGATGGGAGGAATTCTTGCTGTAAGCAGAAACAACATGGAAGAGGCGCAAAAGTTAAAAGAAGAAACAGAGTTGGCCTAGAAATTATTTATAGATAAAAACAAGAAGTGACCCATAATAACTGAGTCACTTTTAACTACAATATCAAAGTTTAATAAGATGAAGGTAATAATCAGCGGCGGAGGAACAGGAGGACATATATTTCCTGCTGTATCCATAGCAAACGCATTAAAAGAGACCGATTCAACCATTGAAATTCTGTTTGTTGGAGCAGAGGGTAAAATGGAAATGGAAAAAGTACCTGCTGCCGGATATGATATTGTAGGTTTACCTGTGGCAGGTTTTCAGCGCAGGTTAACATTTAAAAATATCACCTTCTTTTTTAAGCTGGCAGCCAGTATGCTCAAAGCAAGAAAGGTTGTAAAAAATTTTAATCCCGATGTAGTTGTTGGTGTAGGAGGATATGCAAGTGGACCTGTTTTACGTGTAGCTTCTCAAAAAGAGATACCGTCTATTATTCAGGAGCAGAATTCATTTCCGGGAGTTACCAATCGTATTTTAGCTAAAAAAGTAAGTAAAATATGCGTGGCCTATCCCGAAATGGATCGATTTTTTCCCGCTTCCAAGATTGTACTGACAGGTAATCCAATTAGACAAAACTTATTGAGTAAGGTTGATCGCAAAGAAGCGGCTGCTTATTTCGGCTTGGATCCTGATAAAAAAGTAGTATTTGTCACCGGAGGGAGTCTTGGAGCCAGAACGATTAACGAAGGAATAAAAGCTGGTTATCAACAATTGATTGATCAGGGAGTGCAATTGATATGGCAAACCGGAAAATATTACTATGATCATATAACAAAAGAAGTTCAGGAGAATGATCAAATAAAAATAATGGCTTTTGTTGATAAAATGGAAGCTGCATTTTCTTTAGCAGATGTAGTAGTTTCAAGAGCAGGAGCCTCTTCTATCTCGGAGATTGCTCTATTAGGGAAAGCTACCGTATTTGTTCCATCGCCAAATGTATCCGAAGATCATCAGACCAAAAATGCGATGGCATTGGTTAAGGAAGATGCCGCTGAGATGGTGGCAGATAAAGATGTAGCAGACCATCTTGTTTCTAAAGTTTTAGGACTACTCAACAATGAAGAACGCTTAACATTACTCAAAAAGAATGTAGCAGGTTTTGCAAAGCCTGATGCAGCAAAACATATTGTGGAAGAACTAATGCTCTTAGTAAAAAAATAGTTCGATGGATTTTGATAAAGTAAATAGTGTATTTTTTATTGGTATCGGAGGGATTGGAATGAGTGCCCTCGCCCGGTATTTTAAAGCGAATGGTTATGCTGTAACCGGCTATGACCGAACACCTACTTTATTAACCAGCGAATTGGAAAAAGAAGGAATAACCATTTGTTTCGAAGATAATGTTGCCTTGATTCAGGAAGAATATAAAAGTCCGGTTACTACACTTATTGTGTATACACCGGCTATTCCTGATGATCATAAACAATTAAATTATTTCAGGCAGCAGGGCTTTAATATAAAAAAGCGATCTCAGGTTTTAGGTTTATTGACTTGTCAGCGAAAGGGTGTTTGCGTAGCAGGAACCCATGGAAAGACAACTATTTCCACCATGATTGCACATTTGTTAAAGCAGTCAAAAGTAGATTGTAGTGCTTTTTTAGGAGGTGTCTCTCAGAATTACAAAACAAACCTTCTACTATCCGATCAATCGGATTATGTGGTATTAGAAGCCGATGAGTTTGATCGTTCATTTTTAAGGCTATCTCCACATCTGGCTTTAATATCCAGTGCAGATGCAGATCATCTGGACATTTATGGAGATGATAGTTCTGTAAAAGAATCATTTCAGGAGTTTGCTGCATTGGTAAAACCAGGTGGCACTTTGTTAACTAAAAAAGAAATTGAATTAGTATTCAATCCAAATGATAAGGTTAAACATTATCAGTATTCTTTAAACGACAATAAAGCTGATTTTTACGCAGAAAATATACGTCTAATTAATGGAGCCTATCATTTTGATTTACAAACTCCGGAAGAAATAATTCCTGATATAGAGGTTGGCATCCCTGGATTGGTAAATGTTGAAAATGCAGTGGGAGCATGTTCTGTCGCTTATCTTACAGGTGTAGAAGAACTGGAAATGAAAAAGGCATTACCTGAATTTAAAGGTATTCGTCGTCGATTTGATTATCGCATCAAGACTGAAGACTTAGTCTTAATCGATGATTACGCACATCATCCCGAAGAAATTAATGCCACAGTAAAATCGGTTAGAGCACTGTATCCTGATAAAAGATTAACAGGCGTATTTCAACCGCATTTATTTTCCCGAACCAACGATTTCCATCGCGAGTTTGCACAAAGCTTAAGTAAACTGGACGAACTTATTATGCTTGACATTTATCCCGCAAGGGAAAAGCCAATGGAAGGTGTGAATTCTCAAATGATCTTAGATTTAGTTGATCTGAATGTTAAAATACTGTCAACTAAAAAAGAATTAATGGAAAATATTCAGGCATTAAAACCTGAATTATTATTGATGATGGGTGCTGGAGATATTGATAAGGAAATTGACAAAGTGGTGGAATTTTTGGGATAATTTCCTAATTCTGGGCTAATAATGCCAAATTTTGGAAAAACATATAAACAAATCGTTAATAAAAAGAACTTAATTGTTTATAAGTAAGTGGATTTGAATATAGCCCATTTTTGATTTATCGAATATATTTATACGTAATTGAACTTAGGAGTAAAGTATGGTGACGAAAGTTAAAAATATGATTTTGTGGGGCTTAGTACTAGCATACTTTCCTGTGCTATTTGCTTTTGTTTCCAATGGGAAAAGCAAGGTAGTTTGTTCCGATGTTCAGGTGGTGGTTAAAGATAGTTTAGAAACCGGATTTATCACTTCAGCACAAATGCGAAATGTGTTGTTGAAAAAATATCCTGCTATTCTAGGCAATGCGCTTCAAGAGGTAGATTGTGAAGAAATTGAGCAATTTATCAAAAAACATGAGGCCATTAAATCTTGTGAAGCCTATTACACCGTTGGCGGAAGATTGAATGTGGAACTGGAACAAAGAAAACCGATCTGTCGTGTTTTTTCAGGTTATGATTCCTGGTATTTAGATGAAAACGGTTATGAAATGCCATTGTTTAAACAATATGCCGCACACACATTGGTTGTAAGCGGACATATGAACAAACTGGACAGTCTGAACGAGGTGATAGATTTTGTAAAGTTTATCAATGCAAATGAATTCTGGAAGGCACAGATCGAACAAGTTTATGTAGAATCAAACGGAGAGTTTTCGTTAGCTCCCCGCGTTGGTGATCAAATCATACATTTAGGGTCGCTTGAAAATTATCCTGTAAAGATGAGAAACCTATACGCTTTGTATAAAAATGGTTTACATCCAAGAGAATGGAATAATTACAAGGAGATCAATTTAAAGTTTGAAGGTCAGGTAATTTGTACAAAAAAATAAAGTAGTGTAAATCCCATTATGGGACTATTACATTCGGCAAAAACAATTTAAGCATGAATGATACATCCAATATAATTGCTGCTATCGACATCGGTACCACAAAAATTGTAGCTGTTGTTGGACAAAAAACAGAGGACGGGAGACTTCATATCGTTGGTATTGAAAAAGTACCATCGACAGGTGTGAAGAGAGGTGTTGTACTAAACATTGAGGAAACAGTGAACGCCATTAAAGATGTTGTTTTTAACATCGAAAGTAAATATGGCATTCAACTGCACGATGTATATGTGGGCATTGCCGGTCAGCATATTAAAAGCTTACAAAACAGAGGTTATCGTTATATTGAAACCAATCATGAGATTACGCAATATGACGTGGATCAATTGTATAAGGATAATTTCAAAATCCCATTGGAAGCTGGTGAAAATATCTTACATGTATTTTCGCAGGATTATGTGGTGGATAACGAAAACGGAGTTAAGAATCCAATTGGTATGTCAGGCCGTCGTTTAGAAGGTAACTATCATATTGTTTTGGGAAGAATTGCCTCCGTAAATAACATTGAAAAATGTATCAACCGTGTAGGCTTAAAACTCAATCATATGATTTTAGAGCCGATGGCTTCAGCTCGTTCAGTATTAACTGATGAAGAGAAAGAAGCCGGTGTAGTTTTAGTAGACATAGGTGGTGGTACAACTGATGTCGCTATATTCTATGATGGAGTTATTCAACACACAGCAGTCATTCCATTTGGAGGTAATGTGGTGACCTCTGACGTTAAAGAAGGCTGTGCGGTATTGCAAAAACAAGCTGAAGCATTAAAAACTCAGTTTGGTTCGGCTTTAGGTGATTTAGAACGTGAAGACATGGTGGTTACGATTCCAGGCATTGAAGGATGGGAACCTAAAGAGATCTCTTTTAAATCATTAGCCTACATCATTCAGGCACGTATGGAAGAAATCGTTGACTACGTAATGTATCAGATTGAATGCTCAAAGCTATACGATAAACTAGGTGCCGGTATTGTATTAACCGGAGGAGGTTCTTCACTAAAGAATTTACCTCAATTAGTTAAATACAGAACAGGTCTTGAAGTTCGCCTTGGCACACCAAATAAATATTTGGCTCCAACAAATAACGAGGAGACTAATAAACCAATGTTCTCAACCAGTGTAGGTTTATTGCTTAGCGCGATGGACAATCCGGTGAAGAAAATTGTAGAGCAGGAACTATTTTCCGATGAATTTGACGAAGTTGATTCTTCTCCAAAGAAAACAAGTCAACCTCGTAAAGAGAAAAAACGTAGAGAAAAACCTGAATATACTACAGGCGACTTATTTGGTGGTATTAAAAAGACCATTGCAGGAATATTCGACGAGAAAGACGTGGAAATGTAGTGAAGTTAAAAAGTTGAAAGTAGAAAGCTAAAAGTCTTATGTCCTTTATCTTTCTACTTTTGTCTAAAATTATATAACATGAGTGAGGAATTAATGAATTTTGACATACCTCAAAACCGTAATTGTATAATCAAAGTAATTGGCGTAGGAGGCGGTGGTAGTAATGCGGTTAATCACATGTTCAATCAGGGCATTAAGGATGTTAATTTTATGGTGTGTAACACCGATGAACAAGCCTTGGCCAACAGCCCTGTGCCTATCAAAGTACAATTAGGGGAATCGCTAACTGAAGGAAGAGGAGCCGGTAACAAACCTGAAAAAGGGAAACAGGCTGCCATTGAAAACATTGGAGATATAGAAAGTGTACTTGGGGATAATACCAAAATGGTATTTATTACAGCAGGTATGGGTGGAGGAACTGGAACTGGTGCCGCTCCTATTATAGCAGAAACTGCCCGTAAAATGGGAATTCTTACTGTTGGAATTGTCACCATTCCTTTTAAGTTTGAAGGTAAGCTTCGTATCAACCAGGCTTTAGATGGCATCTCCGAAATGGAGAAAAACGTAGACTCATTGCTGGTGATTAACAATGAGAAATTACGTGAAATGTATGGTGACTTAAAGTTATCCAATGCCTTCTCCAAAGCAGATGATGTACTTTCTACCGCAGCTAAAGGAATTGCAGAAATCATTACTGTCCACGGTTATATCAATGTTGACTTTGCCGATGTGGAAACGGTAATGAAAAATAGTGGTGTAGCCATCATGGGTAGTGCTTCTGCATCTGGTGCAAACAGGGCAATTGATGCTATTCAGGCAGCACTGGAATCTCCATTATTGAACAGCAACGATATCAGAGGAGCACAAAATATACTATTGAATATTACTTCTGGCCAAGATGAAATTACTATGGATGAAGTAGGTGAAATTACCGACTACGTTCAGGATATAGTTGGAATGAGTGCATCTATCATCTGGGGAACCGGAACGGAAGAAGACCGTGATGACGAGGTAAAAGTAACCATTGTTGCTACTGGTTTCAATACTAAAAACATTGCTGAATTCTCTAATCGCAATGAACCTAAAGTCCAAAAATTTTCATTGGAAGATGAACAAGCATCATCATCTGAAGAAGTATTGGATTTAAATGTTGGAGACGATGAAGAACCTTTATTATTAGATTTAGATGATAATTCTGACGAAGAAGGTTCAAGCAGGGTAATTGATTTTGATGCGATTGAAAAAGCCAAAGACGATAGAATAAATATGTTTTACAAAGATACCGTTCAGAAAAAGCCGACAGAAACACCAAAGCCGGATGTAATGGAAGGGTATCAGAGCTCTCGAATAGCCAGTGGTATTGGGGAACGCTTCTCTATTTCTCCGGAAGAAATGGAAGATGATCGATATATTGAGCGATTGGAAAATGTACCTGCATACAAGCGTAAAAAAGTAAAACACGAGAATGCTCCGCAAGAAGATGAGTCTCGATATAAAGTATCTCGCTTTAGTATTTCTGAAGGAAAAGATGGAAAAACTAAAATCGTAAGAGATAATCCATATCTACATGATAATGTAGATTAAAAATAAGGACAAATAAACACAAGTATAAAATGGCATTATTAGATCAGATTACACAAGAAATAAAAACAGCTATGAAAGCCAAAGATAAAGTGTCTTTGGAAGCTTTAAGAGGAATTAAAAAAGAGCTGATTGAGGCAAATACCGCAGGAGCCGGAGAAGTAAGTGACGAAGCAAGTTTAAAGATATTGCAAAAAATGGTAAAGCAACGTAAAGATGCAGCTGCCATTTTTGTGGAACAAGGACGCGAAGACTTAGCCGAAAAAGAAACAGCAGAGGCAGAAGTAATTGCCAAATTTTTACCGGAACAAATTACTGGAGAAGAGTTAGAAAAGTTAGTAAAAGCTATTGTTGAAAAATCAGGAGCCACTTCTATGAAAGAAATGGGCAAAGTGATGGGCATGGCTTCAAAAGAACTAGGTGGAAAAGCCGATGGTAAAGAAATTGCCGACTTAGTAAAAAAACTGCTAGGTTAATTTAGAGATGGTTATGTTAGAAGAAAAAAGGAGCTGGGGAGCTCCTTTTTTTGTTTAAGTACTATCACATAAAGTGTGTAAATAGTAAAATTATACCTCGAAAATTAATTACTGAATAGTTTTCACTATTTAGTAATTGATTTTGAGGAGTCCCCGCGACAGCGGACGATATACTATTTGTTTAAAATATCAGGATACAATCTTGAGTTATTTTATTTATTTTTAAACAGATAGTATACTTATGAAAAAAGAAGATCTATTAAACAGCGACTTTCTTAAGCAATTTAAGAATGGAGAAGAACTCAATGATTTTCTTCACCAACTTCAAAAACGCGGCGTTGAGCAGATTCTTGAAGGCGAATTAGATGCTCATGTCGGCTACGAAAAACATGCTACCTCAGACTCTGAAAATGCAAGAAATGGTCATACTTCGAAGAAGATCAGAACGATGTATGGAGAGTCACAGATCAAGGTTCCTCGCGATCGTCAAGGTACTTATAACCCAATGATCGTTCCTAAACGCAAGAACATTATTGACGGAATAGAAAATGTAATCATATCTCTTTATGCTAAAGGCATGTCCAATAGTGACATTGAACAACAGATTAGTGAAGTGTATGATTTTGATATCTCACCGTCAACTATCTCCAGGATCACATCTAAAGTCACCGAAGACATTATTGCATGGCAAAATAGACCTCTTGAGCCTGTGTATCTGATTGTATGGATGGACGGTATTGTTTTTAAAGTTAGAGACAACTCAAAAGTCATCAATAAGACCATTTATATTGCGGTTGGTCTGAAAGTTGACGGCAAGAAAGAAGTTCTTGGCTTATGGCTGGGAAAGAACGAATCATCAGCCTTTTGGATGAGCGTATTAACCGATATAAAAGCACGTGGAGTCAATGATATATTGATTACCGCAACTGATAATTTGAATGGCTTTACCGATACGATAAAGAATGTATTCCCTGAATCAAGCACACAGATATGTGTTGTTCACCAAATACGAAATGCTTGTAAATATGTAGTATGGAAAGATAAAAAGGAGTTTACTCGTGATATGAAATCGATTTATGAAGCTCCTACTAAACAAGCAGCTGAAGCAGCGCTTGAGGATTTTGCTCAAAAATGGGAAAGCAAATATTCTTATGCCATCAAAAGCTGGCGCAATAACTGGGACGAATTAACTGTGTTTTTTGACTTCCCAATTGAGATTAGAAAAATCATATACACAACCAATTTAATTGAAAATTTAAATGGGAAAATTAGGAAATACACCAAAAACAAGCTCTCATTTCCTACAGATGAAGCTGTAATGAAGTCTGTTTTTCTGGCGGTGAGAGAAGCAACTAAAAAGTGGTCGATGCCAATCCGAAATTGGGGTATTATCCACAATCAGTTTTTGGCTATATTTGAAAATAGGATCCAGTAAATATACTGAACCCTGATATTTTAAACTTACACACTTTCTAGCTTAGTGTCATTATCCATGTTCCGAGATTTGCTTTAGCTTTTCATAGGCTACAATCTCAATTAACTTTCCATATATTTTAATGATCCCATCTTTTCTGAATTCTGTAAGCGCACGAATTACATTTTCCGTGGTCATACCAATATATTCAGCAATTTCTTTGCGGCTTACGGGTAATTCAAAATCCTTTTTCCCATAAATATCATCGGCAAAATGAAGTAAAACATAAGCAATCCGGCCTCTTAAATTACGCCGTCTGATTTCTAAAGATTCATGAATGACAGCATCGCTTACTGTATTCATTTTTTCAATAATACTCATCGAAAAATCTCCATTTTCCAATATCAAATTCCGCACATTTGCAATGGAGATATTACAGGTAGTAGATTCTTCCAAAGCAATAACTGAATAGCTGTATTTTTTTTGCGAAAAAAGACTTAGTAAACTTACAAAGTCAAAAGGTTTAGCGAAGGACAGGATTTGTTCTTTACCATTATCGTTAGTCACAAAAAGTTTTACCAAACCGCTTTTTAAATAAATAAAATCCTCAATATAACGTCCTTCTTCAATAATATAATCTCCCCTGCTATAATTCCGCTCAATCCGGCTCGAACAAAGACTGTTTAATTGATCGGTAGAAACATTTTTAAAAAACAATTCCTTTAATTCACATGCTTCACAGCTACATTCCAGACTCATATACTTGACTTATATCACATTATTTTAATCTCCCCAATTGATATATATCATAAACTGATATTTATTACCATCATCACCTAATGGCATCCCAAACCCTTGTATTAACTTACATATGTAATTCGGAACCAGGAGTTGACCATGTACCAAAATGGTTAAATATGAAAGTGAGGGATACCTTTCTAAATTACATAAAAAAACAGCATTATTAAAAGAAATCTATCGCTCACTTTTCTATCTCCCGTCTCACCTTCTTTTTAAAAGAGAAACATATTAATCTATATAAAAATCGAATTATGAAGAAGATAGTCATATTGGGAGGAGGAACTGCCGGCACAATGATGGCCAATAAATTACGAAATGCCCTCGAAAAGGAGGAATGGGATATTACGGTAGTGGATAAGCATCGCACACACTATTATCAACCGGGATTTTTATTTATTCCCTTTGGTATTTACCACAAAAAGGATGTCATCAAACCTAAAAGCAATTTTTTTCCATCGGGTGTAAAAGTAATGTACACCGGAATTGATCGAATTGATGCCGAACAAAACAAGGTGTTATTGGAAGGCGGAAAGGTATTGCAATACGATTTTTTAATTATAGCCACCGGTACTAAAACCAATCCTGACGAAACACCAGGATTAAAAGAACAATTGTGGTATAAAGACATTTTTGACTTTTATACCATTGAAGGCGCACTGGCCTTACAAAAACACTTTAAAAGCTGGACAGGTGGAAAATTAGTCATGGCTATTTCCGAAATTCCTTATAAATGTCCGGTGGCACCGCTTGAGTTCGTTTTTCTGGCAGAAGAATTTTTTACTAAAAAAGGCATTCGGGATAAAGTAGATATTACCATTGTTACGCCGATGGCTGGTGTATTTACCAAACCCATTGCCACCAAAATGTTATCCGATCTACTGGAAGAAAAAAATATAAATGTGGTAGCTGATTTTTATATTGAAAAAGTGGACAATGAAAAGAAGGCGCTTATCTCATACGATGAACGAGAGGTTCCGTTTGATACGCTAACCATTGTTCCTGTAAATATGGGCGATGCCATGATTGAACGCAGTGGATTGGGAGATGATCTTAACTTTGCATTTACTGATAAACACACCCTGCGTCACCGCGATTTTGAAAACATATTTGTATTGGGTGATGCGGCTAATATACCAACCTCTAAAGCCGGTTCAGTGGCGCACTTTGCTTCGGAAATTTTGTTTGACAATTTAATGAATGCCATAGAAGGTCGTCCTTTAACCGCTTCTTTCGACGGGCATGCCAACTGCTACATTGAAACAGGTTATGGAAAAGGTGCACTGATCGATTTCAATTATGAAACAGAGCCACTGCCAGGTACATTTCCACTACCCGGAATTGGCCCCTTTGGATTACTCAAAAACACCAAAGTCAATCACTATGGTAAAATCATGTTCCGCTGGATTTACTGGCATCTTTTATTAAAAGGAAAAGAATTGCCTGTTGAAGCTGATATGACCATGGCCGGCAAAAAACGTGTAACCTTTTAAATCGCACCATGATGAATGAGCAACATATACAAGAGCAAATTAATATGCTCAATCAAAAAATGGATTTGGTATTGGACACGCTTCATCAACAAAACCAAAAGGCCGAAAGTGTTGAAGACCTGATTGCCGACCTTCAGATTGTGGGTAAAGATATGTACGATTCTGCCGTTGTTGAACTGGAAAACCAACGCGTTGAGTTAGATATTGAAGAAGTAAAACTATTAGGCATAAAACTGCTTCATAATGTGAATAATATTTCGGAGATCATTACGCTTTTCGAGAGTTCGGTTGACTTTGTAAAAGACGCAGCCCCTCTGGCTCGGGAATCGATTATTGATTTGACCCACAAACTCCACGAGTTTGAGCAAAAAGGCTACTTCGAATTCTTTAAAGAATCGCTTAAAATACTCGATAACGTTGTGGCCAACTTTAGCAAAGAAGATGTAAGCTTATTGGCAGACAACATTGTAACCATAGTGAATACCATTAAAAATTTAACGCAACCTGAAATGATGCAATCGATTCAGAATGCTTTAAAAGTTTACCAAAGTCTGGAAATTAAAAACGCCCCCGAGATCTCTGTTTTTAAATTAATAAGAGAGTTGAATAAACCAGATATGAAAAAGGCCATGGGCTTCATGGTCATGTTTATGAAGAATATTTCAAAAGAATAATAACCCATAAAATCTTAAGTCATGGAACAAAAAACATATGCAGACAAAACCGTTGATGTAAACAACGAAGGTTACTTAACAAATCCTGATCAATGGAACAAAGATGTAGCTCATGCTATTGCTGAAGAAATTGGTATTACCCTTAGTGATAAACATTTTGAAGTATTGGACTACCTGCGAGAAAAATTTAAAGCCGGCGAAGTGCTGACCATAAGAAAAGTGGGCAAATCAGGCATTACCGATATTAAAGGATTATACAAACTATTCCCTGGCGGCCCTTTAAAATACGCCTCTAAAATAGCCGGTATTCCTAAACCTGCCAGCTGCGTTTAGCCATGTTTTTCAATAACTTAAATCGATAGTCATGAATAAAGAAGATAATCCCTTAAAAAAAGTTTGTATCATATGCGCCAAAGGTTCTATAGAGGACGTGTATGCGACTTTAGTTTTGGCCAACGGCGCTGTAATGGAAGGTATTGAAGCCAAGGTGTTTTTTACATTTTTTGGACTGGATGCTATTACCAAAAAACAAATGAACAAGCTGCACACTTCAACCGTAGGAAACCCCGCCATGAGAATGCCGGGAGGCTTGCCATTCCCAACCTTAATGGGTATAATTCCAGGAGTTGAATGTGGTGTTTCGGCTATGATGAAAAAACAAATGGAAGCGTTGGACATTCCTCCTGTGGATGAATTTTTAGAAATGATTACTGCTGGCGGCGGTGCACTGTACGCCTGCAAATTGGCCATGGACATGTTTAAACTAACCAAAGATGATTTATACGAAGAAGTTTCGGATGTACTAACAGTAGGTGATTTTTATGCCATGTGCGGAGGAGAAAACACCCAAATTATTTTTACTTAAACCCATATTATTGTTTAGTAATATGAATCAAGGGTCAAATCTATTTACAAAAGGCTGAAGGCCTTATATCCCATAACTTGGGGCATCGCCCCAAGTTATTAAGTGTAATGTATATTCAGGCTGTAAGTCTGAAACTTAATTTTAAAATATCAGACCTTCAGCCTGACATTTCCATAATGTCAATTGCAAGGAGCGATGCCCCTTGTTGTGAAGCTAAAGGCTTTCAGCCTTAGCTTACAGAATTTAAAATCCGTGTTAAACAGATTCTTATTTTGGCGTGGCGTCAATTTAAAATGAAATGAGCTCAAATACTTTTCTTGGGAGCTTCTCGGAGATAAAATGGGCTCAAATCTTTGCCTTGGGGACATTTCAGAAATAAAATCATGCCAAATCCTTGCATTGTGGCCATTTCACAAATAAAATCGACACAAATCATTGCATTGCGTGCTTTTTGCAAATAAAATGAAGTCGATTCCAGGATTTGGCTCCATTTCAAAATAAAATGCTGCCAATGCTAAATTTCAGTTCGATCTCAATAACAAATAGCAGATTCTTTACATTATTATATTGCTATAAGAATCACAAGATAACCGACCTCAACTTTTTCTCTTGTTCCTTTAATAATTGATGCGCTTCATCCAAATGCACCTGTTGAAAAGTAAGTTTATTTCCAGCTTTCATCTGCCCTAGCAAAGGAAGATCTGCAGAAATAACATTCGCTATTTTGGCATAACCGCCCACTGTTTGCCTGTCAGCCAGCATAATTATAGGTTGGCCATCTCCAGGCACCTGAATAGCTCCATTGCCTATTCCCGAAGAAAGAATATCAGCACCAGCAAGGTGTTTTACAGAAGGTCCCTCCAACCGATAGCCCATCCGATCACTCTGTCCCAAAATGGTATAAGTTGAAGTCAAAAAAGTTTTCACCCCATCTATATCAAAACGTTGAATATCGCTTCCTCCAATTACTCTAAGCGTTTGTTCTTGTTCTAATGACAATAAGCTATCCCTTCGAAGTTTTCTCTTTTTCACCTTCTTAACAGGTTTGCCTAAAAGCATTTCATCACCACACATTAATTGTCGCCCATTAAAACCGCCTAATTGTGCTCTGCTATAGGTTGAACGACTTCCCATCACAGGATTTACATCAATACCACCTGCAAAAGCAATATACAATCTACACCCCTCTTCAACACTTCCTATTTTAACCACATCTCCTTTTTGCAGGTGCTGATTAGAATAAAGATCTACCTCGTGATTATTAATCCACACAGGTGCTTTTCCTCCTGCCATTCCCATAACAGATGGCGACAGAACCTCAAACTCAGGCCCGGTAAAACAAGCTTCCAGACAAGCTAAATCTTGTGCATTACCCACTAATTTATTCGCCACCCTTAGCGAAAAAGAATCCATAGCACCAGCCACCGGCATTCCATATTGTTGATAGCCATACCTACCCAAATCCTGAATACTGGTATATATTCCCGGGTTAATTATTCTGATCATAACTATCGTATTCTGCTTTGCTGATGCGATAAAACTCCAGATAACAACCTGCTTCAACTAAAAAGGGTTTCTCTCTTAAAGGATCAAACATTTTTAGTGGTGTTTTTCCAATTATCTGCCAACCTCCGGGACTATCGATGGGATAAATTCCAGTTTGCTCTCCAGCAATACCAACCGAACCTGCAGATATTTTCAACGCGGGTTTCTCTTTTCTTGCTGTCGCGATGCGCTCGTCCATGCCTCCTAAATAACAAAAGCCGGGTGTAAAACCCAACATATATACCAGGTACTTTCTGCTACAATGAATCTGAACAACTTCTTCCCTGGTCAATCCACTTTGTCGTTCCACTTCTTTTATATCAGTTGCAAATTCCTCATCGTAACACACCGGTATTTTCACAACTTCAGGTGTAGGCATTTGAATATTTTCAGCTTGTTCGGCCAGCTTTTTTAATTGCTTTAATAACTTTTTCCATTTAAGCTGCAAAGGATCGTAATGCACCAGCACATCACCATAAGCCGGAACCAACTCTACTATTCCTTTTATTTTTGATGCAGATAACAGAGACACAAACCCTCTAATCTGCCGATGCGTTTCTTCTGATATTTCATTACCAAAACGAACTAAAAAAGCACTATCTCCGGAAGGTAAAAATGCTATCATAAAGTTGCAATTTGAATATGATTTTCTTTTAGATGTTGATGAATAGCCTTAACCATTTCCAATGCATTTTGATTATCTCCATGAACACAAATCGTATCAGCACGAAGGTTTAAAATATTTCCATTCACATCTTTTACCTTTCCATTTGCCAGCATCATCACTCTTTCTTTACAAACATCCACATCATGAATAACAGCTCCTTCTTTATTGCGGGATAAAAGCAAACCATCTGCGGCATACGCTCTGTCAGCAAAAGCTTCTGCCGCAAACTTTAACCCAGTCTTTTGAGCCGCTCTTTCCATCTCTGAATTTGCCAAACCAATCCATATCATTTGAGAATCGATATCATTGATGGCCCGAGCTATTGCATTGGCAATTTCACTATTTTCAGCAGCCTGATTATACAATGCTCCATGCGCTTTTACATGATGCAATGCACTGCCTGCTTTTTTTACTTTCGTTTGAAAAAGTAATATCTGATCTGATACAAGCTTATAAATTTCTGAAGCTGGTAAATCCTGGGCTACTCTTCCAAAATTTTCCTTATCGGGATAACCCGGATGCGCACCTATGGCAACACCATGCTTTAAAGCCAAAACAATAGCCTCTTCCATTAAACGATCATTTCCGGCATGATAACCACAAGCTACATTCGCCGAACTGATATATGGCATTATAGCCGCATCCGATCCCACTCCTTCGCCTAAATCACAATTAATATCAATGGTTTTCATTTGCCAAGTTTTAACAGATCTCTAACTTTTAATTTTGAGAATAGCCAATGTAAGAAAAATAAAAAAACCGGCAGTGACACACTACCGGTTTCAAAAATATTTTATCGAAATATTACAAGCTGCTTACGCCTGCAACTTCCATTTTGCGGTCAACTTTTTTCACCAAACCTTGTAAAACTTTACCTGGTCCTACTTCTGTAAAAGAAGAAGCACCATCAGCAATCATGTTTTGAACAGTTTGCGTCCATTTTACCGGCGCAGTTAACTGAGCAACCAAATTTTCTTTAATTTGAGCAGGATCAGTAAACGGAGTAGCGCTTACGTTTTGGTACACCGGACATATAGGTGCTGCAAATTCAGTAGCTTCAATAGCAGCAGCTAATTCAGTACGAGCAGGCTCCATTAATGGCGAGTGAAATGCACCTCCTACAGGAAGTTTCAACGCACGCTTAGCTCCTTTTTCTGTTAATACTTCACAAGCTTTGTCAATTCCGGCAAAAGAACCAGAAATAACCAACTGTCCTGGACAGTTATAGTTAGCAGCAACCACTACCTCATCAATGCTTTCGCAAACTTTTTCTACAATAGCATCCTCTAAACCAACGATAGCAGCCATAGTTGAAGGCTCAGCTTCACATGCTTTTTGCATAGCCATTGCACGTTGAGAAACTAATTTTAATCCATCCTCAAATGACATGGCTCCGGCAGCAACTAATGCACTAAACTCACCTAATGAGTGACCAGCTACCATCTCAGGCTTAAAATCTTCGCCCAATGTTTTTGCCAATAATACAGAATGTAAAAATATAGCAGGCTGAGTAACTTTAGTTTGCTTTAAGTCCTCATCTGTTCCTTCAAACATTAAATCAGTAATTCTGAAACCTAAAATTTCATTTGCTTTTTCAAAAAGCGCTTTAGCTTCTTCAGAATTTTCGTACAGGTCTTTTCCCATACCTACAAATTGGGCTCCTTGCCCAGGAAATACATATGCCTTCATACAAATTTCAATTTTGTATCAGATGCCAGCGCACCCGAAACATTTCATTTAGTTAAGATCAGTTCAACGCCTATTTCTTAAGCCCGCTACACTCAACAGTGCATGGGGAATAATCATTAAACCAAGCAATTATTTATCTCTAACTTTTGATTTGTGCCGGCAAATATAGTAAAAATGAACAACAACAAGCACTTACAGCAAATACCTATCTGAGGAATTGATTTCTACAGAAGCGAATATACTCCCTAAACCTGGGCTCCCCCCTAAAAAACATATGGATATTTCCCCATAAATTGTTTGATTCGACATATTACTCTACATTTATACAGGTTTGAACTATTTTTTGAACTTTAAGTTATTCTATTCAAAAGAGAAATTATGCAAGAATTTGACCTGGTAGTAATAGGTTCAGGCCCGGCGGGCTTTTCATCTGCAATGCGCGCCCTGGACTTTGGACTTAATATATGCATTGTAGAAGGAGCACATTTGGGAGGTGCCGGTATTATGAACGGTGCCCTAACCTCCAAAACCATGTACGAATTAAGTATGGACTATGCTGTAGCAGCCCGTACCGACCGTGGCTACCGCTCCGGGAGTTTAAGTGTTGACTTTTCTAAAGTGATAAAAACGGTTATTCATGCAGCCAAAGAGAAGCAATATCAAATGCTCAGTCAAATTGAAACATTTTCTAAAGACAAGTCTGAAAATGGTTCATTGTGCTTAAAAAAAGGTTGGGCCAAATTCATCGATCCTTATACCATAACCATTACAAACGAGGATGAAGTAGAAAAAGTAAAAGCCAAAAACTTTGTAATTGCCACTGGAGCAACTCCTCGTCAGGCTCCGGGATTAGAAATTGATCACAAAAGAATTATTAACTCTGATGATCTGCTAAAACTGAAAAAATTTCCGGAACGAATGCTGATCATCGGTTCAGGAATTATTGGTTGTGAGATTGCAACCATCTTTAGCAACTTTAAACAAACCGAGGTTCATTTATTAGACCGGGCAAACCGGGTTCTTCCTTACGAGGATGATGACGTAAGTGATTTCGTATCAAAAAACCTGGAAGATAATGGCGTTATTATTCATCATACCGCACATTTAAAAACCATCAATAAACAACCCGATCATCTTGAAATTGTATTGGATTACGATGCAGGTAATAGTAAAGTAATTGAAGTGGATGTAGTCCTGGTTGCTATTGGTAGAGTAGCTAACACCAAAAACCTAGGTCTGGAAGAAATCGGAGTTGAAACCAGCGAAAGAGGAACCTTGGAAATTGCTGATCATTGTGTTTTAAGAGATGGAAATAACACCTGCCATATTTTTGCTGCAGGTGATATAACCGGACATACACAACTATATAGCGTTGCAGAATTTCAAGGCAGGCTTGCGGCTGAACAAATTGCAGATACGCCATGCTATCCTCTGGATTACTCGCATATGTCAACACTCATGTTTTTTAAGCCGGAATTAGCCTCTGTGGGTTTTAATGAAAAACAATTACGTGCTAAAAAAATCCCGCATAAAGTAGCTTATTATTCAAACAAACTGGTGAATAGAGCCATTGCTATGCGCAACACCAATGGTTTTGTAAAAATAATTGTTAGTAATGATGACGAGCCGCGTATTTTAGGAATGCGTGCAGGAGGACCTCAGGCATCAGCCTATATCGTTTCGGTAGCCCATTTGATGTATCAGGGTAACAGTCTTCAGGAGGTGTTAAAGATATTTTATCCACACCCGAGCGTGGCTGAAGCTATTCAGGAATGTCTGAGAACTTTAAGTGGTAAATCTATTTATAAACCACATGCTTTTCCTGAATATATCCGATTTAAAGAATGGAATCCTGAGAATTAATTAAAAATCATTAAACACTTTCGTGAGCCTTAAAAAATCACATAAAAGTATTTTAGTTGGATTTCTGTTTCTGGCACTACTCTATGCCATTACACCAATTTATCTAAAAAGAGCCATCATCTATTTATTTCCGGGCATAGAAGATCATTCCATTTTTGAAAACAGAGTAGTTGAAAACGCAGAAGGTATTCCCTGGCCGGAAAGTTCTTCATACATGAATCAAAAACTCAACAAGGTTGAGCGGGATACGCTCGAACATTTTAAAACGACTGCATTCCTAATTATAAAAGAAGACTCTGTTTTATACGAAGAATATTGGGATCATTTTGATAGTACAACGATTTCCAATTCATTTTCTGCTGCTAAAAGTATTGTTAGTTTACTTATAGGAGCAGCTATTGACGATGGTTATATCAAAAGTGTAAATCAATCCATTGGTGATTTTATTCCTGAGTTTAAAGACAATGCTAACAATCAGGTTACCATTAAGAATTTACTAACAATGAGCTCTGGCTTAAATTGGAACGAAAGTTATGCCAACCCCTTTTCCATGACAACCAAAGCCTATTATGGAGAGAACGTAAATGAACTAGTAACAGAATTACAATTAGTAGAAACTCCCGGAAAGGATTTCAAATATAAAAGTGGCAATACGCAGTTATTAGCCATTATTATAAAAAATGCAACAGGTAAAACCCTCTCCGAATATGCATCTATAAAACTATGGAAACCACTAGGAGCCACTAATAATGCACTTTGGAGTCTGGATAAAAAAGATGGGGATGAAAAAGCATACTGTTGCTTCTACAGTAACGCCAGAGATTTTGCCCGTATTGGCAGCTTAATTTTGCACAAAGGAGTTATCAATGAACAACAACTTATTTCACCAAGCTACATTGAAGCATCAACTTCTCCTGCTACCTATTTAAATGATCCGCAAGAGAATAAGCCGGTACAATTTTATGGTTACCAATGGTGGATTGCAAATTTAAATGAAGATCAGATTCCATACGCTAGAGGAATATACGGCCAGTATATTTTTATTCTCAAAAAGGAGAAGGCTATTATTGTTCGCTTAGGTCATAAAAGAAGTAAAACCAAAATTAATCATCATCCCAGCGAAATATACTCCTATATCAAAACTGCTAAAAGAATATTAAACACAAAATAAAAAGGCCACATGAAAAATCCCATGTGGCCTAATAATCTCTATATGTTTAATTTCTTAATAAGCTCTTGCATTTTTTCCTTCCATAAAGTTAATGAACGAAGTATTCACCACTTTATTTCCTCCAGCAGTTGGATAATTTCCTGTAAAATACCAGTCTCCAGTATCATTCGGACAGGCTTTGTGTAAATTATCAACGGTTTGATATACAATAGACACTTCAGCATCAATATCAACAGGTTTCAGCATTTCTGCAATTTTATCCGAAATTTCCTGATCCTCAAAAGGCTTGTAAATTTCAGTTACATAATTCACAATTTCCTCCTTAGGAAGGTTTTGCTGTTCCTTACATTTTTTATAAACTTCATCAATAATGTTCTTCATTCCTCTTTCCTTCAACAACTCAATAGCTGCGCGGAAAGCACAGAAGTCACCCAACTTCGCCATATCAATTCCGTAACAATCCGGATAGCGAATTTGAGGTGCAGAAGAAACAATAATTATTTTCTTCGGATGAAGTCTATCCAGAATTCTTAAGATACTCTTTTTTAAAGTAGTTCCTCGTACAATAGAATCATCAATAACTACAAGAGTATCTTTCTGGTTTTTCACCACACCATAGGTTACATCATAAACGTGGGCTACTAAATCATCTCGACTATCATCATCAGCAATAAACGTCCTCATTTTAACGTCTTTGATTGCCATTTTTTCAACTCGAGGTTCCACATTCATGATTTCCTCTAATTGCTCATCGGTTATTCCGGTACCAAGCTCTTTTATCTTCTTAATCTTATGCTTGTCACATGCTCTACGAACCCCCTCAATCATACCATAAAAGGCAGTTTCGGCAGTATTAGGAATATATGAAAACACCGTATCTTTAAGGTTATAATCTACCATTTCCAACAATGTTGGGGCAAGCAATTTACCAAGCTCTTTTCTTTCCTGGTAAATATATTTGTCACTTCCTCGTGAAAAATAAATTCTTTCAAACGAACAAGATCTTCTTTCCTGAGGCACACGAACTAATTCTTCTGAAACTTCCCCATTCTTTTTAACGATTAAGGCATGACCAGGTTTTAATTCCTTCACATCTCTGATTCCCACATTCATGGCAGTTTGAATCACAGGTCTTTCTGAAGCCACAACGACTACTTCATCATCAATATAATAAGATGCCGGACGAATACCCCATGGATCTCTGGCCACAAATGCATCTCCATGGCCGATCATTCCTGCAATTACATATCCACCATCCCATCTACGACTTGAACGCTCTAGAATCTTTCTAACATCCAGATTAGCCTCAATCTTATGCGAAATTTCTCGATTCGAAAAACCTTCGTTTTTATACTGACGGAATAAAAACTGGTTTTCTTCATCTAAAAAGTGACCTACATTTTCAAGAATTGTTACTGTATCGGTAAAATCCTTAGGATGCTGACCTAAATCTTCCAAGTTTCGGAATATCTCATCAACATTAGTCAGGTTAAAGTTCCCCGCTACTACAAGGTTTCTTGAACGCCAGTTATTTTCACGCATTACTGGGTGAACGTAATCGATACTGTGCCTTCCAAAAGTCCCGTAACGAAGGTGTCCCAAATATAATTCTCCGCTAAAAGGCATATTTTCTTTCGCCCACTCCGGATCTTTCATTAATTCAGGTGTACCTCCATCAACCTTATTCATGGCTTTATTAATCTCTGAAAACACATCCTGAATAGGATTCTGTTTATTAGATCGTCTTCTTGACAAATACCTTGAACCTGAATGCTGATCAAGTTTTAAGCTTACCACTCCAGCTCCATCCTGTCCCCTGTTGTGTTGCTTTTCCATTAAAAGATATAGTTTGTGCAAACCATACATCCACGAACCATACTTCTCTTTATAATACTCCAGGGGTTTTCGTAATCGAATTAATACGAACCCACACTCATGCTTAATTTGATCGCTCATAACTTTAAGAGACTAACTTATTTTTTAGAAAGCGCAAATTTATTCTATTTTTTTGGCTTCCCCAACAACAAAAACCCATTAATAAATGTTAAGGTGCTTTTGTCTAATTGTTTTTCCTATATAATTAACACAATAACAAAAAACGCCCTCCATTTAGAGGGCGCATGTATATTTTACTGTAAATTTTCCAGAGGTATATGACTCACCGGCACCGGATAACAACTTGGAAATTCTTTTTTCAACTTTCGATAAAGACCTAAAGCCTCAGCTTTACTTCTAAAATCCCCCACCTGTACACGCCAAAAAGGAGCCTCATACATGATATAAGGTTTTTCATCCGGAAATAATTCTAACAACTTCCCTTTTACTTCTGTTGCTTCTTTTTTGGCATTATTATTTGACCCCAAATAAAGTTGGATCCTGAATCCTTCAACCCCCTTGCTTCTGTTATTTTGATCTACATGTATTTTCAACAAATCATTAATCGCAGGATCTTGAATGACAACTACTTTTCCTTCGCCATCTTTAGACGAAGTAACTTCATCAATTATATTATGTGTTTTATCCTGAGCTGCAACACTTGCTATTAAGCATAAAAAAAATCCCAAAACAAAACTTTTCTTCATCATCTCCATTTATTTTATTAAGCGTACAAAGATAGTGATTCTTTTGTAGGAACAACAAGAACAGGACAAGCCGATTCATTAATCAACTCATTGGCAAAAGGTTTAAAAAAATTCTCAAATGGAGTTGAAGAATGATTAACATTTGTTGCCAGCACATCCGCATCAATCTTGGCAGCATAATCCATTAACAAACTGGATTTAACCTTTCCTGTTAATATTTCAGACTCCACTTTTAAATCCGTATTTTTCTCAATAAACTTAACTGTCTGTTTTACAAAAGAATTAACTCTACTTTCCAATAAACTAAAACCATTTTCTTTCAGTCCAACTACATGAACTTTGGCATCAAAAAGTTTAGCTAGTCCAACCACAGCTGGTACTTTCTGCCTACTTGACTTATGCATGGTCACAGGCAATATTACCTTATCGATCCCTCGCCAATCTCTTTCCGGACGAACAGTCAAAACAGGAACTGTAGATGCATTCACTAGCCTAAAAGCATTACTTCCAATATATTTATCTTCAAAACCAGAAGCCCCATGTGTCCCAATCACTATAAGCGTAGTATCATCATATTTAGCTTGGTTTGAAATTTCTTTGAAAACATTCCCCTCTAATATTTTGCTATCAAATACACCATTTAAGACTCTATATGATTCTTTATATTCTTTAATAACATCATCCAACCAAACTTCAACATCATCATTTAACAAAGCCTGCACTTTATGCTGAAGGTACTTTTGTGCTAATTTCTTATTTCTTACATGCACTACTCTGAGGCTAGCCTGCAATTTATTCGCAATTTGTATTCCAAATTTCAATGCATTTAGGGAACTCTCAGAAAAGTCAATGGGAACAAGAACTCGTTTCATGGCGTAGTTTATTTTTTAATATTAGGAAAATCGGTACCCCGCAAAATCAACCTGCTTTTACTCTCGATAAAGGTATCAAGTAATTTATAAAACTTATTACCCAAAACCAATTTTATTACGAATACGCACACTACAGGTTGCATACCTTTCCTAAAAACATTCGCTGATCTACTTTATTTTCAACCATTAGGTCGCATGTCAAAATATTACAATTAAGTGAAACATCATAACTTAATTGAATAATGCTTCACAATTTTCCGAAAAAAAAATACCGAGAATTGCCCAGGCATGCAATCCCTTCGACAATCTCGGTACCAATCAACACAACACATTTTAAATGCTTTACCACCGTACCCTATTATAAGGATATGAATGGTTTTATATTTTTTTTGATTAAAACACCGAGAGCTACAATCTTTTGGGGACAAAATGCATGTAACCCCCGGCATCAATCAACACAACACTCTTAAATTTTGCTAAGGTAGTTTTAAATTTTCTACCTACAACACATCCTTTCCGCTTGTTGAAAAATATACCGGAAGTTATTCAAGTGGGGACAAGAATTGCAACTTCCGGTATTGATCAACACAACACTTCTTTTATGCTATTAATAAGTTTTGAGAAAATGGCTTTGGTAAATCGCAAAAGAAAAACAGATGATCTACTTTAGCCTCAAATAATGTCTTATACACCTCTTCCTTTACATTGAATAAGCTCACCTGACACTTATTCATACTTGATAAACGCTGACCGGCAATAAGGGCATTAATCATATCTTGATCTATCTCATTGACTCCACTAAAATCGATCATTAAGTTGGAGTAAGGAGATGTTAATTTTTTTAGAAATTGATTTTTAAAATCTGCCGTTTTATTCTCCTGAAGTTTACTTTCTTCGAAGGATACTAATATTGTATTGTTATAAGTTTTCACTTTAATCATAACTTGTGTGTTTGTGTTCGGAATGGGTAATTCCAAAGCATGTGCCAAAATTTTTTTACATCTGATTTTCAGTACTTTAAATTTTAACCACGCCTCTATATGATTACAAAATGGAATCTGTTCCATATTTTGGAATATGGAATATATTAAGATTCCTATATCCTTAATGCTCAAACTTTTTTCTCTATATTTTTAAGTTTGTGTAGCTATTATCATATTTTTGCGGTGAATTAAATTTTCACCAAAATATGGTAACAGATCAAGACTTTAATGAAATACGTCCATACAGGGATAATGAAATACATTCGATTTTTGAAGAGTTAATGCAGGAAGAATCTTTTGTGGAACTACTCAAATTTCTTTTCCCTCATATTCCTATAGATGTGTTTATTCAAAAACTTTTAAATGTAAACTCTATTAAAGAGTTCCAGATAGGGATAATATATCCATATATTCAAGAGATAATTAAAAACACCACACAAGGCTTAACAATTGAAGGTTTAGATCAATTAGACCCGAACAAAAATTATATATTCATTTCGAACCACAGAGATATAGTTTTAGACTCAGCTTTTTTAAGTGTTTCATTGTATGATGCAGGTCATGACACCTGCGAAATTGCCATTGGAGATAACTTATTAATATATCCCTGGATTACCAAATTGGTCAAACTTAATAAGTCATTTGTTGTAAGAAGAAACCTTCCGGCCAGACAAATGCTGCAAAGCTCACTATTAATGTCTAAATACATACGTTTTAACATTACCGAACGAAAACAAAATGTATGGATAGCTCAAAGAGAAGGGCGATCAAAAGACGGTGATGACAGAACGCAAACCAGTTTGCTTAAAATGCTAAACATGAGTGGAAATGGAAACTTTGTAGAAAATTTTAAAGAATTACAAATTGTTCCCTTGTCCATCTCTTATGAATACGACCCATGTGATTATCTTAAAGCTCATGAGTTTTTATTAAAAAAGCAAAATCCAGATTACAAGAAATCCCAGGCGGATGACTTAAGGCATATGGGAGCTGGAATTAAAGGGAGAAAAGGAAGAGTACATTTTAAAGCAGGAACTCCTATTAAAGCAGAACTAAACGACCTTGCTGCTTTTGATAAAAATAAGCAATTAGAAAAACTAGCAGGAATCATTGACGATCAAATACACAACAACTATAAACTTTGGCCAGGTAATTTTATTGCTTCGGATAAATTAAGTGGCACCAAACATTTTGCTTCTAAATACACTAATGAAGATGAAAAAATATTTGAGGCCTATATAAATGAGCATATATCAAGGTTAGAATCTACAGACCAAACCTTTATATACAACAGCCTGATGGAAATGTATGCCAATCCTGTGAAGAATTTCTATAAAGAATAATTACTACAAAATATAAAAAAAGCGCTATTCCAAATTTTGGAATAGCGCTTTTTTTGTATATTATCCAGACAAACTATTTCTCTTTTTTCCTTAAAGCTATATTTAATTCCTCTAGCTGATCTTCTGCAACTGGTGATGGAGAATCAATCATCACATCTCTTCCCGAATTATTTTTAGGGAAAGCAATTACATCTCTAATCGAATCAATTCCTGCAAACAAGGAAACTAATCTATCAAACCCAAAAGCAACTCCACCATGTGGTGGCGCTCCATATTTAAACGCATTCATTAAGAAACCAAACTGACTTTCCGCTTCCTCTTCAGAGAAACCAAGCAATTGAAACATCTTATGCTGTAACTCATCGTTGTGAATCCTAATAGAACCTCCGCCAATTTCAACACCATTTATAACTAAATCATAAGCATTCGCTCTTACTTTTCCTGGATCAGTCTCCAATAAAGCAATATCTTCTTTTTTAGGTGAAGTAAACGGATGGTGCATCGCGTGAAAACGAGCTGTATCTTCATCCCACTCTAACAATGGAAAATCAACTACCCAAAGCGGAGCAAATTTATTTTTATCTCTTAAACCTAATCTACTACCCATTTCTAAACGCAACTCACAAAGTGCATTTTGTGTTTTCGCTTTGGCCCCGGCTAAAATCAACAATAAATCACCTGGCTTTGCTCCAAATGCTTCTGCCCATTGTTTTAATGCTGCCTCGTCAAAGAATTTATCTACTGATGATTTAAATGTTCCATCAGTGTTATATTTTACGTACACCAAACCTTGTGCTCCAATTTGTGGTTTGCGAACAAAATCCGTCAGCTTATCCAATTCTTTACGACTATATCCAGCACATCCTTCTGCACAAATACCACCAACATATTCTGCATCTTCAAAAACTTTAAAGCCACAATCAACTAAAAGCTCTTTCATTTCAACAAACTTCATATCGAAACGAATATCCGGTTTATCAGACCCATAAAATTTTATCGCTTCCTCGTAAGGCATTTGAGGAAAATCAAAATCTAAATCAACATTCTTAATGACTTTAAACAAATGCTTGGTCATTCCTTCAAAAGTTGAAAGAATATCCTGCTGTTCAACAAATGACATTTCACAGTCAATTTGTGTAAATTCAGGCTGGCGATCCGCACGTAAATCTTCGTCACGGAAGCACTTTACAATCTGAAAATACTTATCAAAACCAGCAACCATTAACAACTGCTTAAACACCTGAGGTGACTGCGGTAATGCATAAAATTCACCCTGATTCATACGTGAAGGTACAATGAAATCACGTGCTCCTTCAGGAGTAGACTTAATTAAAACAGGCGTTTCTGTTTCAATAAAGCTTTCATTATTTAAATAATTACGAACTTCAAATGCTAATTTGTGACGAAGCACTAAATTTTCACGAACCGGATTACGACGTAAATCCAGGTATCTGTATTTCATACGAAGGTCATCTCCCCCGTCTGTTTCATCCTCAATAGTAAATGGAGGTAAATCAGAAGCATTTAATAAGGTAAACTCACTTACTAAAATCTCAATCTCTCCGGTTGGGATTTTTGAATTCTTATTACTACGTTCAGCGACTACCCCTTTAGCCTGAATCACATATTCACGACCTAACTTTCTTGCTTCCTCGCTTAATTCTTTTTTTGTTTCATCAAGAACCAATTGGGTAATACCATATCTATCTCTTAAATCAATAAAAGTCATCCCCCCAAGGTTACGAACTTTCTGCACCCATCCACTTAAGGTTACATTTTGGTCTACATCGGTAAGTCTTAGCTCACCACAAGTATGTGATCTGTACATTTTCTATACTTATTAAATATTCATTGAATACATGCGCCGTGTTGATAAATTACTATTTTCGCCTTACCAACACTTAATCTTTTCAAGGTGCGAAAATATAAAGAAAATAGATAAAAGTACAGGTATTGACCCATTTAAAGTATAAAGATGAGCAAAATCAATTTTTCAGATGAGTATTTTATGAAACAAGCGCTTAAAGAGGCGCAAATAGCTGCACAAAAAGATGAAATTCCTGTTGGCGCCATCGTTGTTTGCAATCAACAAATTATATCAAAGGCGCACAATTTAACCGAAACACTGAAAGACGTTACTGCTCATGCTGAAATGCTAGCCATTACAGCAGCCACCGAATTTTTAGGTGGGAAATATTTAAATGAATGTACACTGTACGTTACTCTTGAACCATGCGCCATGTGTGCAGGTGCGCTTTCGTGGTCACAAATTGGAGAAATAGTAATTGGGGCTCCCGATAAAAAAAGAGGTTTTTTAAAACACTCCCCCCTTATCAAACACCCCAAAACAAATATTAAACAAGGTTTTTTAGCAGACGAGTGCTCTGAAATTGTAAAAAACTTCTTTAAAACAAAAAGATAACTTTTAAACTTTTTTGTTTTTTCGTATTTTTACACACATGAAATTTGAAGATATTTATACCGATTTAGAAAAGTGTGGCACTGAGCAAAACAGAAAAGTTTACAAGCGACATGGTGCTAAGGGTGACCTCTTTGGCGTAAGCTTTGCCGATCTTAAAGAAATTAAAAACAAAGTTGTTTCTCCCTCTGGAAAAAAAGGAACAAATCATGGAATTGCAAAACAACTTTGGGCTACCAGAAACACGGATGCGCGCATCCTCGCCTGTATGATTGCAGATCCTGCAGCTATTACGCGCATTGAAGCAAACAAATGGGTTTCTGTTATTAATTACTATGCACTTGCAGACTGCTTTGCGGAACTTATTGCTAAAACACGATTTGGATTAGACATCATGTACCTTTGGATTCAATCTCCTGATGAGTATATCAAACGAGTTGGTTTTGCAATCCTTAATTATTTTGCACAAAATGATGAATCAAGAAGTGATTTATTTTTTATTGGTTTTATTCAAAAGATAAAATCGGAAATACAAACATCTCCAAACAGAGCTAAAGAAGGCATGAACAACTGTCTTATTTCTATTGGAGGAAGAACGGAAGCTCTGCGCGATAAAGTTATTGAAACTGCACGTGCCATTGGTCCTGTTGAAATTGACCATGGCGAAACTTCATGCAAAACCTTTATCATTGAAGAATATGTACAAAAGATTTGGGATAGAAAGTAAAATATCCAGTTTATATATAAATCAAAGGGGTTGTGTTTAAAGTTCACAACCCCTTTTTTTATGGAACATTTTATTACATTTCAATTGTCTTTAGTTGTATTGTAAATATCATCTTATCTTTGTCCCAAATTAAAATTTTACGTTTTGAAGTTTTCTGAATTAAATTTAAATACAGTTCTTTTAAATGCCCTTGACGAAATGGGGCTACAAGAAGCTACGGCTATTCAAGAACAAGTTTTTCCGGTTGCAATGTCGGGCCGTGATGTGGTTGGAATAGCACAAACCGGTACAGGTAAAACCATATCTTATATATTACCAATATTAAGAAATTTAAAATTCAGTAAACAACGCCACCCTCGTGTTTTAATTTTAGTGCCTACCCGGGAATTGGTGAAACAGGTAGTTGGTGAGTTTAAAAAGTTAACTGAATACATGAGTGTTAGAATTGCTGGTGTTTATGGCGGTACTAATATTAACACGCAAAAACAAATGGTTTACGAAGGTTTAGATGTATTAGTTTCTACACCAGGCCGACTTATTGACATTACTTTAACCGGCGTATTACGATTAAAATCGATTCAAAAGTTAGTAATCGATGAAGTTGATGAGATGCTCAACCTAGGGTTTAAACCTCAATTGGAAAGAATTGTAGATCTTCTGCCGGAGAAAAGACAAAACCTCATGTTTTCTGCCACATTAACCTTTGATGTAGAGGAAATTATCAAATATTTTTTCTATGATCCAATTAAAATTGAGGTGGCTGCATCCGGAACTCCGGTCGATAAAATATTTCAATCAGCCTACAATGTTCCAAACTTTTACACAAAAATCAACCTTCTGCTTTATCTTTTAGATATTCAATCTGACATGAATAAAGTTCTGATTTTCGTAAAAAGCAGAACGATGGCCGATTTTCTTTTTGCACAACTTGAAGAAATATTTGAAGAAGAAATTGGAGTTATTCATTCTAATAAATCACAAAACTTTAGATTTAGAATGGTGAATGAATTTACCGAAGGTTCACTTCGATTACTGATAGCAACTGACCTAATTGCTCGTGGTTTGGATATTTCCAACGTTACACATGTAGTTAATTTTGACATGCCTGAAGAACCAGAAGATTATATGCATCGAATTGGTAGAACAGGTAGAGCGGAGGCTGAAGGAAACGCGATTTCATTTGTCTCCGGAGATGAAGCAAACATTTGGAAGAGTATCAATAAATTAATGGATACGCAAATTAAGCTTGAAGAATTACCTGAAGAGGTAGAGGTCTCCACCCTACAAATTGACAGTGAGATCCTTGAAATCGCAGGCAAAACACTCATAAAAACACCTAAAATAGACGCAACTAAAGGTGCTGCTTTTCATGAGAAAAAAGAGAAAAACAAAAAAGTAAATTTAGGCGGTTCCTATAGACGTAAGCTGGCTATCAAATACAAAAAACCAAAAACAAGAGGTCAGAAAAGAAAATAAAGATAAAGTTCCTTGGCTTAGAATTTATTCCTGAATAATTCAAAAAAACGTATTCATATCATATAAAACCCCAATATGCCTCAACCTTTATGCCTGTGTGAGGTTATAAAAAATGTTAAGGTTCATATTTGATTGTACTCTTAACAATTAATATTGTATTTTTCTGATATTACCTTATTTTAAGCATAAACCTATATTATTCTGGCTAATGAACAACGAAAAGAAAAGACTTGACGAATGCTTTAAAGGTGAAGTTGCCTGGAAAAAATGGGGACCTTATTTAAGTGAGCGCCAATGGGGAACTGTAAGAGAAGATGACGGCAGACATGATAATCCGTGGATTTCTTTCTCTCACGATCAGGCTCGTTCCCGTGTTTATCGATATGGCGAAGATGGAATTGCAGGAATAAGTGATGATAAACAAAATCTGTGTTTTGCATTATCTCTTTGGAATAAAAAAGATCCAATTCTAAAAGAACGACTTTTTGGTTTATCCGGCCCCAAAGGTAACCATGGTGAAGATGTAAAAGAATACTATTTCTATCTGGATTCTTCTCCTACGCATTCTTACATGAAATACTTGTATAAGTATCCATTAAACGAGTTCCCTTATCTTGATCTTGTAGATACTAATGCTGCCAGAACACATAACGATTTTGAATATGAGCTTTTAGATACGGGTATTTTTAAAGACAGCCATTATTTAGATGTGTATGTTGAGTACTCAAAAAAAGAATGTGAAAATATTCTAATTAAAATTACAGCATATAATCGCAGTAGTAAGGATGCTAATGTAGTTCTACTGCCAACTCTATGGTATCGAAATACATGGTGGAACCACCAAACAACCGAACCAATAATAGAACTCCTGGATGATAATTCTGTAATTGCTAAAAATGACTCTTTGGGCGATTATGTTTTAAGTTCTGAACTATCTCCTTTATGGCTTTTTACTAATAACGAAACTAATTTTGAACGTCTTCATAATTCACCAAATGAATCGGAGTACGTAAAAGATGGCTTTCATGAATTTATCATTAACCATAACAACGAGGCTGTTAATCCGGAACACAAAGGAACAAAAGCCGGAGCTATGTTTGATGTAAACATTCCGGCAGGTGAAAGTATAGAACTTAAGCTTTCGCTAAAATCAGCAAAAATGCCGAAGCACTCTTTCGGTAGTTTTGATAAAAATATGGAATTAAGAGCTCTGGAAACAGAACTATTCTATCAAGATATTTACCCTGAAAATACAAGTGAAGACGAAAAAAGAATTATTCGTCAAGCACTGGCAGGTATGCTTTGGACCAAACAGTATTATGAATTTAATGTTTCTGAATGGCTTGATGAATTTAGAGGAGGTCCCCGCCGCCAGTTAAGAAATAACGATTGGGAGCATCTTAAAAACAGTGATATCATAAGCATGCCTGATAAATGGGAGTACCCATGGTATGCTGTATGGGATTTGGCGTTTCATACCCTGCCATTAACAATGGTTGATCCATATTTTGCCAAGGAACAACTAAGCTTATTTCTTCAAAAAAACTATCAACACCCCAACGGACAAATTCCGGCTTATGAATGGAGTTTTAACGATGTAAACCCTCCGGTTCATGCATTTGCAGTGATTACACTTTACAAAAACAGTAAACAAATGCAAGGCTATGGAGACAAGGAATTCTTAAAAAAATGTTTTGACGGGTTAGACCGGAATTTTCATTGGTGGATAAATCATAAAGACCCTCTTTCAACCAATGCCTTTCAAGGTGGTTTTTTAGGATTAGATAACATAGGCGTATTCGACAGAAGCCATACCTTACCAACCGGTGGTCATATAGAACAATCGGATGGTAATGCATGGATGGCGCTGTACGCCCAAAATATGCTCGAAATATGCCTTGAATTAGTTCACTTAGGTTACGATGAATATAGGGACAAATCAGTTGATTATTACAATCACTTTCTGGAAATTTCATCTGCCATGGATCGCATAGGCGACAATGAAGATGAAATGTGGGATGAAGAAGATCAGTTTTTTTATGATGTATTACGTTTTCCTGACGGTACAGCTACACGACTTAAAGTAAGATCCTTAGTTGGACTACTACCTCTTTGTGCAGCAACCGTGCTAGAACCGGATCACCTTGAGATGATGCCTTCGATAGCACAAAAGCACAAATACATGATAACAAGAACCAAAAGGCTATCGAAAAACATTCACAATCCCATGATAAAGGGAAAAAACAACAGAAGACTTCTTGGTGTACTGAATAAAGAAAAACTTGAAAGTGTACTAAAAGTGATGCTTGATGAAAACGAATTTTTAAGTGAGTTTGGAATTCGTTCTTTATCTAAATACCACGAAGAAAATCCTTATGTATTTAAATGGAACGATGAAGAGTTTTCTGTAAAATATGTTCCAGGAGAATCTGACAGTACAATGTTTGGAGGGAACTCCAATTGGCGCGGCCCTATATGGCTACCTGCCAACACTGTAGTCATCAGGGCACTTTATCAGCAATATGCTTTCTATGGCGATGATTTTAAAATAGAATGCCCTACTGGTTCGGGAAATATGATGACGTTAATAGAGGTGGCAATGGAAATCATTAAACGCCTCGAAAACATTTTTAAAAAAGACGAAAAAGGTTATCGCCCGGTTTATGGTTGGAACAAAGAATTTCAGGAAGATCCTAATTGGGAAAACCATATCTTATTTTACGAGTATTTTCATGGTGATAATGGAGCCGGAATTGGAGCCAGCCACCAAACAGGCTGGACTGGAATGATTGCCTATCTAATGATCATGTTTAGAACAACGAACTTCAATAAACTAATGGAAAAGGCTCACTGGGATCAGGAAACA
Organism: uncultured Saccharicrinis sp.; assembly: GCA_963677245.1. Lineage (GTDB taxonomy): Bacteria > Bacteroidota > Bacteroidia > Bacteroidales > Marinilabiliaceae > Saccharicrinis. The sequence continues at coordinate 4,167,910 of OY781921.1, read as the reverse complement.
AACTTGAAACAATAAAAATGAATAAAAAAAGGCTGTTCAAAACGAACAGCCTTCATTATTTATCTTAAAGGTGTAATTAAGCCTTTTTTACTTTTTTATAACCGTAAATAGCGCTTGCACCTAATTCTTCTTCAATACGAAGTAATTGGTTGTATTTAGCCATACGATCAGAACGGCTTAATGAACCAGTTTTAATTTGACCACTATTGGTTGCAACAGCGATGTCAGCAATAGTAGCATCTTCAGTTTCACCTGAACGGTGAGAAGTTACTGAAGTATAACCAGCTCTGTGAGCCATTTCAATTGCATTTAAAGTTTCAGTTAAAGTACCGATTTGGTTTACTTTAATTAAGATAGAGTTAGCAGCTCCTAATTCGATACCTTTCTTCAAGTAATCTACGTTAGTTACAAATAAATCATCTCCAACTAACTGGCAGCTATCACCAACTTTATTGTTAAGAGCAACCCATCCGTCCCAATCATTTTCATCCATTCCATCTTCGATAGAATCGATAGGATATTTAGCTACAAGGTCAGCTAGGTAAGCAGCTTGCTCTTCAGAAGTTCTTTTAACTCCGTTTGGCTCAAAAATACTGTAATCATATACACCATCTTTAAAGAACTCAGAAGAAGCACAGTCCATAGCGATAGAAACATCTCCACCATCTTCTGCACGACCTGGCTTGTAACCTGCATTTTTAATAGCAGTTAAAATACAATCGATAGCCTCTTCAGTACCACCTAACATAGGAGCGAAACCACCTTCGTCACCTACAGCAGTAGAAAGACCTTTTCCTTTTAATACTTTAGCTAAAGCGTGGAATACCTCAGCACCCATTCTTAAACCTTCTTTAAAGGTTGGTGCTCCAATAGGACGAATCATGAACTCTTGGAAAGCAATAGTAGCATCAGAGTGAGAACCACCATTAATAATGTTCATCATTGGAACTGGAAGAGTACAAGCATTAGTTCCACCGATATAACGGTAAAGAGGCATTTCAAGGTACTCAGCAGCAGCTTTAGCAGTTGCTAAAGAAACTCCTAAAATAGCATTAGCTCCTAGTTTACTTTTAGTTTTAGTACCATCCATCTCAAGCATTTTGGTATCAACTCCAACTTGATCAAGAACACTAAAACCTACTAATTCAGGTGCAATTACGTCATTTACGTTAGCTACAGCTTTTTCTACACCTTTTCCTAAGTAACGACCTTTATCACCATCTCTTAGTTCAAGAGCTTCATGCTCTCCGGTAGAAGCACCAGAAGGTACTGCAGCACGACCTACAACACCGCATTCTAAAGTTACTTCTACTTCAACAGTAGGATTACCGCGAGAATCTAAAATTTCGCGAGCGTGAACATTTGAAATTTGTCCCATAATATTGACTTATTTAAAAATTGAGTTTACAACGTTATAAAAAAAGGATAACGGCACGAGGCGATTATCCTTTTATATTTTCATGAATACAAGTATTTAACTATTAATTCACTATTCTTTAGCATTTTCTTCATCAGTTGATGATTCTTTAGCATCAGCAGGAGCCTCAGTTGATTCTGCTGCAGCCGTAGTTTCTTCTGTAGCAACTGCAGTTTCAGTAGCTGCTGCTGTAGAAGCTTTTTTACGACGTGTACGACGCTTTTTCGTACCTTCAGAAGATTTACCAGCAGATAACATATTTTCATTGTAATCTACCAACTCGATATAACACATTTCTGCGTTATCACCTAAACGATTACCAAGCTTTAAAATTCTTGTATAACCTCCAGGTCTGTCACCCACTTTTTCAGCAACCTCTCTAAACAATTCAGAAACGGCATACTTATCTTTTAGGTAACTAAAAACAACTCTTCGTTGTGCAGTTGAATCTTCCTTAGATTTAGTAATAAGCGGCTCAACATACATACGTAACGCTTTAGCTTTAGCAACAGTAGTTTTAATTCTCTTATGCATAATAAGAGATGTTGCCATGTTAGCTAACATTGCTTTACGGTGAGCGCTTTTTCTACCTAAGTGATTGAACTTTTTTCTATGTCTCATCGCAATTATTCCTTGTCTAATTTATACTTAGTAATATCCATACCAAAAGTTAAGTTCATTACTTGTAATAAATCATCAAGCTCTGTTAACGATTTTTTACCGAAGTTTCTAAACTTCAATAAATCATTACGATTAAATTGAACTAACTCTCCTAATGTTTCTACATCTGCAGCTTTCAAACAGTTAAGTGCTCTTACCGATAAGTCAAGATCCACTAACTTAGTTTTAAGCAGTTGACGCATATGTAAAACTTCTTCATCAAACTCTTCATTACCAAACTTCTCATCAGAATCAAGCGTAATTCTTTCATCTGAGAATAACATAAAGTGGTAAATCAAAATCTTAGCTGCTTCTTTTAAAGCATCTTTTGGATGGATAGAACCGTCTGTTTCTATTTCAATAACTAATTTCTCGTAATCAGTTTTTTGCTCAACACGATAATTTTCAATCGCATATTTTACATTTCTGATTGGAGTATATATAGAGTCGATCGCGATAACGCCAAACTCTGTATCTACTGAACGGTTTTCCTCTGCTGGAACATACCCTCTTCCCTTATTAATGGTTAATTCCATTTTAAGGTTAACATCAGGGTTCATTAAGCAGATTGTTTGATCCGGGTTTAGAACCTCGAATCCAGTCATGAAGTTATTCAACTCCCCGGCTTTTAACTCTTCTTTTCCCGACACACTGATAGTTACTTTTTCACTATCAGCTTCTTCAACAATCTGTTTAAATCTAACTTGCTTAAGATTAAGAATAATGTCGGTTACATCATTAATTACACCAGGTATGGTTGAAAACTCATGATCAACACCTTCAATTTTTACAGATGTAATAGCGAAACCTTCTAATGAGGATAACAAAATTCTTCTTAAGGCATTTCCAACTGTAATACCATAACCCGGTTCAAGCGGGCGGAATTCGAATCGACCAAATTGCTTGTCCGATTCAAGCATTATTACTTTATCTGGTTTTTGGAATGCTAATATTGCCATAAGAATTAATTATTTAGAATATAATTCAACGATCAATTGTTCTTTAATATTTTCAGGAATATCCTCTCTTGTTGGTACGTTTAAGAATTTACCTACGAAGGTATTATTATCAAACTCTAACCAAGAAAAGTTATGTACTGAAGATGATGCCAATGATTCACTAATCACCTCAAGTGATTTAGATTTTTCACGAACACCTATAATCTGATCCGCTTTTACTGAATATGAAGGAATATTTACGATTTTTCCGTCAACAGTAATATGCTTGTGAGATACTAACTGACGAGCAGCAGCTCTTGTAGGAGCAATTCCCATACGGTATACTACGTTATCTAAACGACACTCTAATAACCCTAGTAATACCTCACCGGTAATACCTTTAGCACGAGATGCTTTTTTAAACAGGTTACTAAATTGTTTTTCTAATACACCGTAAGTATACTTAGCTTTTTGTTTTTCCTTTAATTGAAGACCGTATTCACTAGTCTTCTTTCTTCGGTTATTTCCGTGTTGTCCTGGCGGATAATTTTTTCTTTCAAAATTTTTATCCGAACCATAAATTGCCTCTCCAAATTTACGGGCAATTTTCGTCTTTGGTCCAATGTATCTAGCCATTCTTCTAAATTAATGTTTTTAAATTTTTGTTTTCAAATTATGAATATGAAGGCCGCGAGATTATAGAGAGGAGGTTCTATATATAATCATTCATAATTCAAAACCCAAAAACTCAATTTATGGTTAATAACTAGTAGTTAATTATACTCTTCGTCTTTTTGGTGGACGACAACCATTGTGAGGCATTGGAGTAATATCTACAATCTCACTTACTTCAATTCCTGCAGAATGAAGTGAACGAATTGCTGATTCACGACCATTACCTGGTCCTTTTACATAAACCTTCACCTTTCTTAATCCTAAATCAAATGCTACTTTGGCACAATCGGCAGCTGCAGTTTGAGCAGCATAAGGAGTATTCTTTTTAGAACCTCTAAAACCCATTTTACCGGCACTTGACCAAGAAATTACTTGACCATTTTTATTAGTCAACGAAATAATAATATTATTGAAAGATGAGTGAATATGTGCTTCTCCCTGAGCCTCTACTTTTACGACTCTTTTCTTCTGACTCGCTGTCTTCTTTGCCATATTTCAATTATTATTTAGTTGCTTTCTTTTTATTTGCAACAGTTTTCTTCTTTCCTTTACGTGTACGGGCATTATTTTTTGTCTTTTGTCCACGTAATGGTAAACCAATACGATGACGAATACCACGGTAACAACCAATATCCATCAAACGCTTAATGTTCAACTGAATTTCAGAACGAAGTTCACCTTCGATTTTAAATTCTTCTGAAATTACTTCACGAATCTTAGCTGTTTGTTCGTCAGTCCATTCGCTAACTTTTAAATTAGCATCTACCCCGGCAGCGCCAAGGATCTTTTGAGCAGCACTGCGCCCAATTCCAAAAATATATGTTAATGATACCTCACCTCTTTTATTGGTTGGTATATCAACTCCAGCAATCCTAGCCATAATTATTATATTATTTTATCCTTGACGTTGTTTAAACTTTGGATTCTTCTTGTTAATTACATATAAGCGCCCTTTGCGTTTTACGATTTTGCAATCAGCACTTCTTTTCTTAACAGATGCTCTAACCTTCATTTTAATATAGAATTAATTTTTGTATCTATAAGAAATTCTACCTTTAGTAAGATCATATGGAGACATTTCCACTTTAACCTTATCTCCTGGTAAAATTTTAATATAGTGCATTCTCATCTTACCTGAGATATGCGCCGTAATAACATGCCCATTTTCTAATTCCACTCTAAACATGGCATTTGAAAGGGCTTCTATAATCGTTCCGTCTTGTTCTATTGAGGCTTGTTTAGCCATAATATTATCTTTATTTTAATTTTCAGACTGCAAATTTAATACTTCTTCTACAAATTTAAAACTAGAAAGTATATCAGCTTCATTTTTTCCTACTGCAACAGAGTGTTCAAAGTGGGCTGAAACCTTTTTATCAATGGTTCTTATCGTCCATCCATCGCTTTCCTGAACAATGTTTCTTTTTCCTAAATTAATCATTGGCTCTATCGCTATAACCATTCCTGCTTTTAACATGGAACCATTTCCTTTTCGGCCATAATTAGGAACTTCAGGAGCTTCATGTAAGTTTTTTCCTACACCATGTCCTACCATTTCTCGTACAACTGTGTAACCTTTATCCTCACAATGCTTTTGAATTGCAAAACCTACATCTCCTAATCGCTTTCCGGCAACTGCATTTTCAATTCCCTTATAAAGCGATTCTTTTGTAGTAGTTAAAAGCTCTTTTATTTCAGAACTTACCTCTCCTACTTCAAAAGTATAGGCAGAATCTCCATAAAAACTATTTTTTAGTACTCCACAATCCACCGATACGATGTCTCCATTTTCCAATGGCTTGTTATTTGGAATACCATGTACTACTTGTTCATTAACAGAAGTACAAAGAGTATTGGGAAATCCCTGATAGTTTAAAAACCCAGGGATTCCTCCATTATCTCTAATATATTCTTCAGCAATTTTATCTAGCTCTAATGTTGTAACACCTGGTTTAATAATTTTGGCTATTTCACCCAGTGCTTTTGCTACCAACATGTTACTTTCTCGAAGTAACTCAATCTCCTCGTCTGTCTTAAGATATATCATTATACGAACGACCTTACTTTATATTAGTAAACAGCAGGTCCACCGCCAGTTCTACCTTTAATTCTTCCTGATTTCATCAATCCGTCATAATGACGCATTAATAAATGACTCTCGATTTGTTGTAATGTATCTAAAACAACTCCTACAAGAATCAATAAAGAAGTTCCACCATAAAACTGTGCAAACATTCTATCCACATTCGCCATCATAGCAAATGCAGGTAAAATCGCAACCATTGCTAAGAATACAGATCCTGGTAATGTAATTTTCGACATTACTGAATCTAAGAACTCAACAGTTTTCTTTCCGGGTTTAACACCTGGAATAAAACCTCCGTTTCTTTTCATATCCTCAGCCATTTGGGTTGGATTGATAGTAATGGCAGTATAAAAATAAGTAAATGCAATAATTAACAATGCAAATACAACATTATATCCAACTCCAGTAAAATCAGCAAACATGGCAGTTACCCAATTATTTGCTGAATCACTATCTACAAAACCAGCCAATGTTACAGGCACAAACATGATAGCCTGTGCAAAAATGATTGGCATTACCCCTGCTGCATTTACTTTTAAAGGTATATATTGGCGAACACCTCCATATTGCTTATTTCCTACAATACGCTTAGCATACTGAACCGGAATACGGCGTGTTCCCTGCACTAACAAAATTGATCCTGCAAATACAAAGAAAAGAACCACGATCTCAATCAACAACATAACTAATCCGCCACCTTCTTCCAAACGCGAAACAAATTCAGCTACTGCTGCAAATGGTAATCTGGCAATAATACCAATCATAATGATTAATGATATACCGTTACCAATGCCTTTATCGGTAATTCTCTCTCCCAGCCACATAACAAACATTGTTCCGGCCGTTAAGATGATTATCGATGAAATTTTAAACATCCATCCTGGAGAAGAAATTGCTTCAGCAGGAAGGTTAGCTAAATATGCTGGAGATTGAAACAACAAGATGATAACCGTTAAATATCTGGTTATTTGGTTTATCTTACGTCTTCCGCTTTCTCCTTCACGTTGCAGTCTTTGAAAATAAGGAACTGCGATTCCTAAAAGTTGAATAACGATAGAAGCTGAGATATAAGGCATAATACCTAGTCCAAATACAGATGCATTTGAGAATGCACCTCCAGAGAACATATCTAACAGTCCCATAACTCCTTCAGAAGTTTGGTTCTTTAAAGCAGCTAATTCAGTTGGATCAATACCCGGTAATACGATAAATGAACCAAGGCGATAAATTAATACTAAACCTATGGTAGTTAAAATACGGGATTTAAGATCCTCAATTTTCCAAATGTTGCGAATTGTTTCGATCAGTTTCATTGTAAATTACAGTTTAACAACGGTACCTTGAGCAGCTTCAATAGCACTCACCGCTGATTTAGAAAAGGCATGAGCTTTCACTTCAATTTTGGCAGTAATATTTCCGTTACCAAGAATTTTCACCCGGTCATTCTTACCTACAAAACCAGCTTCACGAAGTGTATCAACGTCAATTACAGTTAAGTTCTTTTTTTCAGCAAGTACTTGTAGTACATCAATATTAATCGCTTTATACTCTACACGATTAATATTTTTAAAACCGAATTTAGGAACACGTCTCTGTAAAGGCATCTGACCTCCTTCGAAACCAATTTTTCTAGAATAACCAGATCTGGACTTGGCACCTTTATGTCCACGAGTAGATGTACCACCGCGACCAGAACCTTGTCCTCGACCAATTCTTTTTCTTGTTTTGGTCGAACCTTCTGCAGGTTTTAAATTACTTAAGTCCATATCTAATTTTACTTAATTCGTTATCAATTATTTTTCTACACTAACCAGGTGTTTCACCTTATCAACCATACCAAGAATTTGAGGGGTTGCCTCAAATTCTTTAGTTGCATTTATTTTAGTTAGCCCAAGAGCAAGCAAAGTTCTTTTTTGACGCTCTGTAGAACCGATTTTACTCTTTACTTGAGTTACTTTAATTTTAGCCATTTTTTAAATTCTTATCCGTTAAAAACTTTGTCTAACGTAACACCTCTATGCTCAGCTACGGTATTCGCATCTCTTAATTCTTTAAGCGCGTTAATAGTAGCTTTTACAAGGTTATGAGGGTTAGAAGAACCTTTTGATTTAGCCAAAACGTCTGTTACTCCAACACTCTCAAGTACAGCACGCATCGCACCACCGGCCTTAACCCCGGTACCGTGAGAAGCTGGCTTCATAAAAACACTTGCTCCACCAAAACGAGCATACTGCTCATGAGGAATAGTTCCGTTAAGTACTGGTACTTTAACAAGGTTTTTCTTAGCTGCCTCAACTCCTTTGGCGATAGCTGTTGTTACTTCGTTGGCTTTACCTAAGCCCCATCCTACAATGCCATTCTCGTTACCAACAACAACTATAGCAGAAAAACTAAAAGTTCTACCACCTTTGGTAACCTTGGTTACACGATTAATGGCTACTAACCGATCTTTTAATTCAAGATCGTTATTACTTCTTACTTTTTGATTATCTCCTGCCATAATTATTAAAATTTAAGGCCTGCTTCGCGTGCAGCATCGGCTAATTGTTTAACTCTACCGTGGTATAAGAATCCATTACGATCAAATACTACAGTTTCAATTCCGGCATTTTTAGCTTTAGAAGCAATTAATGCACCTACTTTAGCAGCCTGTTCTGATTTAGTAACCTTTTCAGCTGCAATCTCTTTTTCAAGTGAAGAGGCTGCTAACAATGTTTTACCGGTTGCATCATCTACAAGCTGAACTGAAATTTGCTTGTTGCTTCTGAAAACCGACATTCTTGGCCTCTCTGAAGTACCCAAAACCTTGCTTCGGATACTTCTTTTTATCTTTTGTCTTCTTTCTAATTTAGAAAAAGCCATAATTTTTTGTTTTAATCAGATTAAACTTTAGCAGACTTACCAGCTTTACGTCTGATTTGCTCTCCAACAAACTTAACACCTTTACCTTTATAAGGCTCTGGTTTACGTAATGAACGGATTTTTGCACAAACCTGACCTAACAACTGTTTATCTGCAGATTCTAATGTAATAATCGGATTACTCTTTCTGTCGGTTACAGCTTCTACTTTAATTTCAGCAGGCAACTGCATATGAATTGGGTGAGAGAATCCTAAAGCTAGTTCAAGAATTTGACCAGTGTTTGTAGCTCTATAACCTACACCAACCAATTCTAATTTTTGTACATAACCTTTAGAAACTCCTTCAACCATATTATTAATTAAAGAACGATATAACCCGTGCATTGCACGATGTGGCTTTGAGTCTGAAGGTCTTTTCACTTCAATAACTCCATCATTCTGCTCTACAGTCATTTCTGGATTTACTTCTTGCGTAAGTTCTCCTTTTGGCCCTTTTACAGTTACAAGGTTTTCTTTTAATGTTACTGTAACGCCGGCTGGTATCTCGATGGGTTGTTTTCCTATCCTAGACATAATAATTCCTCCTTAATTAATAAACGTAACATAAAACCTCACCACCTACTTGAGCTTGTCTTGCTTCTTTATCGGTCATAACACCTTTAGAAGTAGAAAGGATGGCAATACCTAATCCATTTAATACTCTTGGCATATTTTTATAGCCTGCATATCTACGTAAACCTGGTGTACTGATACGCTTAAGAGTTTTAATTGCTGAAGTTTTAGACTCTGCGTTATACTTCAATGCAATTTTAATAATCCCTTGTTTGTTGTCATCTACAAACTTAAAGTTTAGGATATAACCTTTGTCATAAAGAACTTTAGTCATTTCCTTTTTTAAGTTTGAAGCAGGGATTTCAACAACCTTGTGTTTTGCCATAATGGCATTTCTGATTCTAGTCAGAAAATCTGCTATTGGATCTGTCATTTTAAAAAGTTTAAATTAATCCCGATGACGGGACAATATTTATACTTGAAACCTATTTTTTTACCAACTGGCTTTTTTAACTCCAGGTATTAAACCTGCAGCTGCCATCTCACGGAACTGAATTCTGGAAAGTCCAAATTGTCTCATATAACCTTTTGGACGACCAGTGATCTTGCAACGATTGTGCATACGAACAGGTGAAGCATTCTTAGGTAACTTTTGAAGTCCCTCGTAGTCTCCAGCCTCTTTCAGCGCCGCTCTTTTTGCAGCATATTTGGCAACAAGCTTGGCTCTTTTTACTTCACGAGCCTTCATTGATTCCTTGGCCATATTAATTCTTTTTTGCGTTTTTAAATGGTAAACCAAATGCTTTTAATAAAGCAAAAGCTTCCTCATCAGTTTTTCCTGAGGTCACAAAGGTAATATTCATACCCAAAATCTTATTAACATCGTCAATATTTATTTCGGGAAAAATAATTTGTTCCTCAATACCTAACGTATAGTTTCCACGTCCATCAAGCTTACTGTTGATTCCTTTAAAGTCGCGAATACTTGGTAATGACACACGAATTAATCTTTCTAAGAACTCATACATGTTGTCTTGTCTTAAAGTTACGCGAACACCAATAGGCATTTTTTTACGTAATTTAAAGTTAGAAACATCCTTTTTAGAAAGACAAGGAACAGCTTTTTGACCTGTGATGGTAGTAAGCTCTTTAATTGCAATATCAACCATTTTTTTATCGGCCACAGCTTGACCGATTCCCTGGTTAATTACAATTTTCTCTAATTTTGGAACTTGCATTACTGATTTGTATTCAAATTCCTTCATCAATGCAGGAACAACTTGTTCCTTATACATTGTTTTTAAACTAGGTGTATAGCTCATTACTTGATCTCCTCCCCTGATTTTTTAGCAAACCTTACTAATTTACCTTCATCGTTTTTACGACGACCGATACGAGTTGCTTCTCCGGTTGAAGGATCTTTAAGGTTTAAGTTAGAGATGTGGATAGGAGCCTCTTGCTTAAGGATACCACCCTGTGGGTTATCAGCATTTGGCTTAGCATGTTTTGAAACCATGTTGATGCCTTCCACGATAGCTCTATTCTTGCTTACAAGAACTTCTAGAACTTTCCCTTCTTGTCCTTTATATTCTCCGGCGTTTACGATAACTGTATCGCCTTTTTTAATATGTAACTTTCCCATTGCTATCTTTTTAAAAATTTATAGCACCTCAGGAGCCAATGAAACAATTCTCATGTATCCATCACGTAATTCTCTGGCAACAGGGCCAAAGATACGGCTACCACGCATTTCACCTGCCTGGTTAAGCAACACACATGCGTTTTCATCAAAACGGATATATGATCCGTCGGCTCTTCTGATCTCTTTTTTTGTACGAACAACTACTGCCTTAGTAACTGTACCTTTCTTCATTTCAGTTGAAGGAATGGCACTTTTTACAGTTACTACAATACGATCACCTATGCTAGCGTATCTTTTTTTAGTACCGCCAAGTACTCTGATGCAGAGTACTTCCTTGGCACCACTATTATCGGCAACAGCCAATCTGGATTCTTGTTGTATCATGATTACTTAGCTCTTTCGATAATTTCTACTAATCGCCAACGCTTTGTTTTACTCAACGGGCGAGTTTCCATAATTTTCACTGTATCTCCAGCGTTGCAGTCATTCTTCTCGTCGTGAGCGTGAAATTTCTTTGTCTTTTTCACGAACTTACCGTAAATAGGGTGTTTCTCACGCGTTTCAACAGCAACCACGATAGACTTATCCATTTTGCTGCTTGCAACGATACCGATACGTTCTTTTCTTAAGTTTCTATTTTCCATTACTAAACTATTTTTCGGTTAATTGCTTTTGACGCAAAATAGTTTGCAATCGTGCAATGTTTCTACGTAAGTCTCTAATCTGCATTGGATTTTCCAATGGAGAAATACTATGATTGAGTTCAAAACGAATAAGTTCAGCTTTTTCGGTATCGATCTTCTCGATGATCTCGTTGATCGCCATTTCATTAATTTCCGAAGTCTTCATTTACTCTTAATTTTTAGATTCAACATAGTCTCGTCTTACAACGAATTTAGTAGTAACAGGCAATTTTTGAGCTGCTAAACGCAATGCTTCTTTTGCTGTTTCGTATGGTACTCCTTCACATTCAATAATGATTCTTCCCGGAGTAACAGGAGCTACAAATCCTTCAGGACTACCCTTACCTTTACCCATACGCACCTCTGCAGGCTTCTTGGTAATTGGTTTATCAGGGAATATTCTAATCCAGATTTGTCCTTGACGTTGCATGTAACGGGTTACCGCGATACGAGCTGCCTCGATTTGACGTCCGGTAATCCATTTACTTTGTAAGGCTTTAATTCCAAAAGATCCGAATGCTAATTGCGCGCCACGTTGAGCATCGCCTTTCATTCTACCTTTCTGCCTTCTTCTGTATTTAACTTTTTTTGGTTGTAACATCTTTCTAACTCATTTACATTAGCTGATGATTACTTTCTTCTCTTTTTGAAGCCACCACCTCTACGCTTGTTATCTTGTTGTGCAAAATTTGGTGAAAGATCTGGTTTTCCATAAATCTCTCCTTTACAAATCCATACTTTTACACCTAACAAACCAGTTTTGGTTAATGCTTCAGCCTGAGCGTAATCGATATTTGCACGGAAAGTATGAAGTGGAGTTCTTCCTTCTTTATACATTTCCGATCTGGCCATTTCTGCACCGTTTAAACGACCTGAAATTTGAATTTTGATACCTTCAGCACCCATTCTCATGGTTGAAGCGATAGCCATTTTAACTGCTCTACGGAAAGCGATACGGCCTTCTAACTGACGAGCGATATTATTAGCTACGATGATGGCATCTAATTCTGGTCTCTTCACCTCAAAAATGTTGATTTGAACCTCCTTGTCGGTGATTTTTTTCAACTCTTCTTTTAGTTTATCAACCTCTTGACCACCTTTACCGATAATGATACCCGGACGAGCCGTGTGTACTGTAATCGTTACCAGCTTTAGTGTACGTTCAATAACAATTCTCGAAATACTAGCTTTAGCTAGACGTACGTTAAGATACTTACGGATCTTGGTATCTTCTAGGATCTTATCTCCGTAATTCTTTCCGCCAAACCAGTTAGAATCCCATCCTCTGATGATTCCTAACCTGTTACTTATTGGATTTACTTTTTGTCCCATCTAGCTAACTTTTTAATTCTTCTTGGTTATCAACGTTGCTATCAATATAAATGGTTACATGGTTCGATCTTTTTCTGATGCGGTGAGCACGTCCTTGCGGAGCTGGTCTCAATCTTTTTAAGATTCTTGCAGAATCAACGTTAATTGATTTTACTACAAGATTCGCATCTTCCATGCGTACCCCTTCATTCTTCTCTTTCCAGTTTGCAATAGCTGAAAGAAGTAGTTTTTCAACTCTTTTTGAAGCTTCTTTTGGAGAAAACTTCAACATATCTAGAGCTGCATTTACTTCTTTTCCTCTAATCATATCTGCAACCAGGCGCATTTTACGTGGAGAAGTAGGCACATTGCGAAGCGAGGCAAAATAAGCTTGCTTTTTTGCTTCCTTTATTTTTTCTGCTCTGAGTCTTTTTCTAGCACCCATTTTAAATTCTCTTTAATTAAGTTACTGTTTCGTCAGGTTACTTATCTCTTGTTACCTCCGTGACCTCTAAAGGTACGTGTTGGAGAAAATTCACCTAACTTATGACCTACCATATTTTCGGTCACGTAAACAGGAATAAATTTATTACCGTTGTGCACTGCGATGGTATGTCCAACAAAATCAGGAGATATCATCGATGCTCTTGCCCAAGTTTTGATTACAGATTTTTTACCTGACTCGTTCATGGCTAGAACTTTTCTCTCTAGGTTATAATCTATAAAAGGGCCTTTTTTTAGTGATCTGCTCATAATGTTCTTCTGATTTACCCGTTATTTTTTACGTCTTTCAATAATGTACTTATTCGAAGCTTTTTTCTTATCACGAGTTTTAAAGCCTTTAGCAAGTACACCTGTACGTGATCTTGGATGACCTCCAGATTGTCTTCCTTCACCACCACCCATTGGGTGATCGACTGGGTTCATGGCAACACCACGAACTCTTGGACGACGTCCTAACCAACGAGAGCGACCGGCTTTACCAGATCTCTCAAGAGCATGGTCTGAATTACCTACCGCACCAATTGTAGCACGACAAGTTGTTAAAATCATCCTGGTTTCACCAGAAGGTAACTTAATCACAGCGAATTTTCCGTCACGAGCAGCCAACTGAGCAAAAGTACCAGCACTACGTGCCATGATACCACCCTGACCTGGGCGTAACTCAATGTTATGGATGATCGTTCCCAAAGGAATATCTGCAAGGAGTAAAGTATTACCAACTTCTGGAGCAATTCCAGTTCCTGATAATACAGTTTGACCGACTTCTAATCCGTTAGGAGCGAGAATGTAACGTTTTTCGCCATCAGCATACACTAATAATGCGATTCGTGCACTACGGTTAGGGTCATATTGTACTGACTCAACTGTAGCAGCTACACCGTCTTTATTTCTCTTGAAATCGATTACCCTGTAACGTCTCTTATGACCCCCACCTTTATAACGCATGGTCATTTTTCCGGTGTTATTTCTACCTCCGGATTTTTTGATGGGTTCCAGTAAGGACTTCTCTGGTGTACTTGAGGTAATCGTATCAAATGCACCAATAATTTTGTGTCTCTGCCCCGGTGTTGTGGGCTTTAGCTTTCTTACTGCCATTTTAATTAAATATTGCTATAAAAATCAATCTTATCTCCTTCTACCAAAGTAACAATTGCTTTTTTGTAAGCAGCAGTTTTACCTACCTGCACACCACTTTTTGTGTAACGGCTTTTTACTTTACCCGCGTAATTAATGGTGTTTACTCTTTCAACAGTTACATTGTACATTTCCTCAACCGCTTTCTTAATCTGTAGCTTATTTGCGTCTTTGTTTACTACAAAACCAAAGCTATTTAGTTTTTCACTTTGCTCGTTGAGTTTTTCAGTAACTATTGGCTTAATTAATATTTGCATTTCTAAATCTCCTTAAGCTTTAAATTAAAGATTACCTAATCCTTCAACTGAACTCTCAACTAGAACTAACGCTCCGGCTTTCATAATACTGTAAGTATTCAATTCAGCTAATGTTACAACTTCCGATTTTGGAATATTTCTAGAAGCAAGGTAAACGTTTTTGTCAGCTTCGTTTAACACAACTAACGAACGTTTTCCGTCTACTTTTAAACTTTTACGAATTTGAGCAAATTCTTTTGTTTTAGGTGCTTCCATGTTAAAGTCTTCGATAACAATAATGCTACCTGTTTTTGCTTTATAAGATAAAGCTGACTTACGAGCAAGCTCCTTTAACTTTTTATTTAACTTAAATCCGTAGTTACGTGGACGAGGACCAAAAATACGACCTCCACCTCTGAATACAGGTGATTTAATACTACCTGCACGAGCTGTTCCCGTACCTTTTTGCTTTTTGATCTTACGTGTACTACCCGTGATCTCTGCTCTTTCTTTTGCTTTGTGGGTTCCTTGACGCTGATTTGCAAGGAACTGTTTTACATCAAGATAAATAGCATGATCATTGGGCTCAATACCGAAAACAGAATCTGCTAACTCAACAGTTTTTCCGGTCTCTTCTCCTGTTATGCTTAATACTTTTAGTTCCATTACATTTCAACAATTACATATGAACCTTTTGCTCCTGGAATAGAACCTTTTACAATAAGAAGGTTATTTTCAGGAATTACTTTTAATACTTTAAGGCTTTCTACCATTACGCGTTCTCCACCAGTACGCCCAGCCATGCGCATACCTTTAAATACACGAGCAGGGTAAGATGCAGCACCAATAGAACCAGGGGCTCTTAAACGGTTATGCTGACCGTGAGTAGAACCACCTACACCACCAAAACCGTGACGCTTAACTACACCTTGAAATCCTTTTCCTTTAGAAGTACCAGTTACATCAACGAAAATATCTTCAGAAAAGATATCTACAGTAACTTCATCTCCTAAGTTTAGTTCTTGTTCGAATCCTTTGAATTCAACAACACTTCTTTTTGGAGTTACACCTGCTTTTTTAAAGTGGCCTAACTCACCTTTAGAAGTACTTTTTTCCTTCTTGTCGTCGAACGCCAGCTGTACAGCCGCATAACCGTCAGTTTCCTCAGTTTTAATTTGAGTAACTACGCATGGGCCAGCTTCGATAACAGTGCATGGAATATTTTTTCCCTCGGCACTGAAAACGGAAGTCATTCCGATTTTTTTTCCAATTAATCCTGGCATTGTTACAATATTAAATATTAAATAATCGATTCACACAACCTGCATTTCGGCTAACAGGTTATGTGAACTTATTTACTTTCTTTTATCAAACTTTGATTTCTACTTCAACTCCACTAGGTAATTCTAATTTCATTAAAGCATCAATAGTTTTAGCAGTTGAGCTATAGATATCAATCAAACGCTTGTATGATGATAATTGAAATTGCTCTCTCGACTTCTTATTTACGAATGTTGAACGCAACACTGTAAATACTCTTTTGTGAGTTGGAAGTGGAATTGGACCGCTTACTACAGCTCCTGTTGTTTTAACAGTCTTAACGATTTTCTCAGCTGACTTATCAACTAAGTTGTGATCGTAAGATTTTAATTTGATTCTTATTTTTTGACTCATCTTGAGATCTTATTATAATAATTCTACTTTTCCTTCAGCTTCTTTTACTACTTCCTGAGCGATCTGCTTAGATACTTCTTCGAAGTGTGAGAACACCATTGATGAAGTAGCACGACCTGAAGAAATAGTACGTAGAGCTGTTACATATCCGAACATTTCGGCTAGAGGCACCTTAGCTTTTACTACACGAGCACCAGCTTTAGATTCCATACCTTCTACCTGACCACGACGTTTGTTAAAGTCAGAGATAATATCTCCCATGTACTCCTCTGGAGTAACAACTTCAACTTTCATGATTGGCTCAAGTAAAACTGGCTTAGCTTTAGCACAAGCTGCTTTAAAAGCCTGACGACCTGCAATCTCGAAAGATAACTGGTCAGAATCCACAGGGTGGAAAGAACCGTCTTTAAGTACAACTTTTAAGCTATCTACAACGAAACCGGCTAACACACCGTTTTGCATTGCTTCATTAATACCTTTTTCAATAGAAGGAATAAATTCTTTAGGAATGTTACCTCCTTTTACTTCGTTGATAAACTCAAGTCCTTCTTTTCCATCCTCACGAGGCCCAACTGTTACGATAACATCGGCAAATTTACCACGTCCACCAGACTGCTTCTTAAATACCTCACGGTGATCAACAGTTTGTGTAATAGCTTCTTTATATGTTACCTGAGGACGACCTTGGTTACACTCAACCTTAAACTCACGCTTTAAACGATCGATAATGATTTCTAGGTGAAGCTCACCCATACCGCTAATTACGGTCTGACCACTATCCTCATCTGTTTGTACACGGAAAGTAGGATCTTCTTCAGCTAATTTACCTAAAGCAACACCTAACTTATCGATATCTTTTTGTGACAATGGCTCAACCGCAACTCCGATTACCGGATCAGGGAAAGTCATTGATTCTAAAGAAATAGGATTCTTTTCATCACAAAGTGTATCACCTGTACGAACATCTTTGAAACCAACTCCAGCACAAATATCACCTGCTTCAATTACCTCACGTGGTAACTGCTTATTTGATTTCATTTGATACAAACGAGAGATACGCTCTTTTTTACCTGTACGTGTATTTAAGGTATAAGAACCTGCCTCAATTTTACCTGAGTAAACACGCATAAATGCTAAACGTCCAACAAACGGGTCTGTAGCAATTTTAAATGCCAATGCTGAGAACGGCGCACTAACATCATGTGGTCTTGTTTCCTCTTCTCCAGTATCAGGATTAGTTCCTTTAACTTCCTCAATATCACTTGGTGAAGGTAAGAAAGCCACAACAGAATCTAATAAACGCTGAACTCCTTTATTTTTAAATGCAGAACCACACATCATTGGAGTGATAGTTCCATCGATAGTAGCTTTACGGATTACTTCGATCATTTCTTCCTTAGTAATAGACTCAGGATCCTCGAAGTAACGCTCCATTAGCTCTTCATCTGATTCAGCAACTGCCTCAACTAATTTTCCTCTCCACTCTTCAGCTTCTGCTTTTAAGCTTTCACGAATTTCTTGCAATTCGTAACGAGAACCTAGTTGATCATCTTCGAACCATACTACCTCTTTATTTTCGATTAGGTCGATAACACCTTCAAAATCGTCTTCAGCTCCAATAGGAATCTGAACAGGAATAGGATTAGCTCCTAACATTTCTCTTACCTGACGAACTACTTCGAAGAAGTTAGCACCTGAACGGTCCATTTTATTTACGAAACCAATACGAGGCACGCCATATTTATCAGCTTGTCTCCATACAGTTTCAGACTGTGGCTCAACACCACTAACAGCACAGAATAAAGCAACAGTACCATCTAACACCCTTAAAGAACGCTCTACCTCAACAGTAAAGTCAACGTGTCCCGGGGTATCGATAATATTGATCTTATACGATTCGTTATTGTAGTTCCAGTTGGTTGTTACAGCAGCTGAAGTAATAGTAATACCTCTTTCCTGCTCCTGCTCCATCCAGTCCATGGTAGCACCACCATCGTGAACCTCACCAATTTTATGAGTAATACCAGTATAAAACAGAATACGCTCTGTTGTAGTGGTTTTACCTGCATCGATATGCGCCATGATACCGATATTTCTGGTGTATTTTAAATCTGTATTTCCCATTTTATTATTTCCTTAAAAGATTAGATGATTAGAACCTAAAGTGAGCAAATGCTCTGTTAGCCTCAGCCATCCTGTGCATATCTTCTTTTTTCTTGAAGGCTCCACCTTCATTATTATAAGCCGCAACAATTTCAGCAGATAGTTTTTCTGCCATTGACTTACCACTTCTTTTACGAGAGAAAAGGATCAGGTTTTTCATTGCAATAGATACTTTTCTTGATGGACGAATTTCCATCGGCACCTGGAAAGTTGCACCCCCTACTCTTCTACTTTTCACCTCTACAGAAGGAGTAATATTCTCTAAACCTTTTTTCCACATTTCAAGAGCTGATTTACCCTCTTTTTCAGCTTTATCAGCCATGCGGTCTAATGCGTCATAAAAAATACTGTAAGCAGTAGATTTTTTACCATCAAGCATCAGGTTGTTAATAAATTGAGTTACCAAAGTATCATTAAACTTTGGATCTGGAAGCAATATTCGCTTCTTTGGTTTTCTTTTTCTCATTCTTTCTTGTTTATTAGTCTCTTATTGGCTGTCAATGTTTTCCGTGTCTTCAAAAGCTTTAAAACTTTTTACTCAACCTTTGTTTTAACTCACCAATAAACAAAACTTCAGTTAAACACTAATTAAATTACTTCTTAGGACGCTTAGCTCCATATTTTGAACGACGTTGTGTACGTCCTTCTACTCCTGAGGCATCTAACGCTCCACGTACTAAGTGATAACGTACCCCTGGAAGATCTTTCACCCTTCCTCCGCGTACTAAAACGATCGAGTGCTCTTGTAGGTTATGACCTTCTCCCGGAATATAGGCATTCACCTCTTTACCGTTAGTTAAGCGAACCCTCGCAACCTTTCTCATGGCAGAGTTCGGTTTTTTTGGTGTAGTAGTGTACACCCTCACACAAACACCTCTTCGTTGAGGACAAGCATCTAGGGCTCTAGATTTACTTTTCTCAACCAAACTGGTGCGTCCTTTACGAACTAACTGTTGAATTGTTGGCATATAACTAAAATTGTTTAAATAAAAATTCTAAAAATCAGCTTATAACTACACTTTTAGCCCAATAAAACACCTTGATTTACAGGCATTTTTCGAAATTTTAGACAAAAAGCGATGCAAAAGTACTAATTTTCAATGAAAAAGAACAAATTAAAACAAGTTTTTTTTCGCACTTAATTACTTTTTTAACACTCGATTACAGTTTGTTAGTTACATTTCGTACCACAGCACCAATTCCTGTGAATTTCAAAAAACAAAACCCTCTTCCAGCATAAACTAAAAGAGGGTATTCATATTTTATATTATCAATAATTCTACTCTACCGGCTCACAAACAGTCTCAATCAAATTTCTTTGATTGAGATATTTTGTATAATCTCCTGAAAATTCAATTCTTGTTTCAATCGCATTAGACAAACTCCCTACCAAACCAATAATCAACTCACAAACTTCTCTAACTCCTCCATTGCCGCCTAGACTTCCGGTTCTGTAATCACAACTTTTATGATCTACCAAGAATTGGTTAAACAATGGATTCGCCTTTCGATTAATTTGAAAACTTGCTCCTACAGATCGCGCCAGTTCTACATCTAAAATATCATCAAAAAAGAAAGCAATTTCCTCTGGCTTAAGATTATTTTCTTTACAGATACGATCTAAAGCTCTCACTTTAAATTTACACTTAAAAAATGCGGCATTCATATGCTCACGCTTAGCCAAAAACTGAGCACTTTTATTTTCTTCACCTGTTACAATAAAGGTAGCTGGCAACTGACCATTCCTAAGCCAATAATCCAACTTGAGCATATTAACACCCATGGCATCAGGCTCAGCAAAGCTACTACCTTCATTACTTACCTTAGATCCATTATTAAACACACCATCCCAATCAAAAATAAAGGCTTTAATTTTAGACAGCTTTTGTTTTAATTCTTCAACAGGAGTAATAAAAAAACCTCCAATCTCTTCAAATTGCGTTTGAATATTCATTTACAGCTTCTTTATCAATTCATTTGCTTTTTGTAAATCCTCAGGTGTATCAATACACATGGTTTCATCTAACTCTGTTACTACACAAGTAACCGGAAATCCATTTTCAATCCACCTTAACTGCTCTAAGGACTCTGCTTTTTCAAGAGACGATTGTTCCAGCTTTACCACCTCATTCAACACATCTGTTCGGTAAGCATAAATTCCCAAATGACGATAAAAAGTTTGATTTTGCAACCAATCCTTCTGATCTACATTTCTTAGAAACGGAATAGGAGATCGACTAAAATAGATACCTTCTCCTTTGTGATTTAAGACAACCTTTACCTCACTCAGACTCAACACCTGATCTAAATCTTTGGCTTCCTGAATTAAGGTAGCGATCTGAACATCAGGATCACTAAATACCGATTTTATATCTTCTAATTGTGCCGCTTCAAAAAATGGTTCATCACCCTGAATATTAACAACTACATCAGACTTAACTCCGTATTTCTTTTCGATATTAACCGCTGCTTCAGCACAACGATCCGTACCGCTGGTATGATCTTCTCTGGTCATCACTGCCTTCCCTCCAAAAGCCTCAACAGCATCTACAATGCGCTGATCATCTGTCGCAACAAAAACATGCTCCAAGCCCTTTTGACAATTTTCATAAACCCATTGCACCATCGGCTTATCCCCAATCATAGCCAATGGTTTTCCAGGCAATCTGCTCGAAGCATAACGACTTGGAATAATTCCTACTATATTCATTATAAATAGAATTTTAGACTTTAGATAAAAGATAACAGACTATAGTAATTTAAAAGATAAGAATTCCCCAAAGTCTCTTATCTATTATCCTAAAATCTATTATCTAAAATTTACATTCTTTTAAAAAGATCTTTTAATTCATCTTTCGAAATTATATTTCTCCAATCTGCACCAAAAGCATTATTCCACATATGCTCCAATGCCCAAGCAACCTCTACCATATGATCAAATTGTTCTTCAGAACATCCGGCAGTAATTCCCGCTGGAATATCAACACCCTGAGCAGCCTGCATCTCTTTAAATATTTTATATCCATCCGGATAATATTTTTCAAGCTGATTAAATACAATACAATTACCGACTCCATGATGCGTACCCAAAACCACTGCCAACCCATAAGACAATGCATGACAAACACCCACCTGACCATAAGTAGTGCTATTACCACCCATAATAGATGCCACCATCATTTTCTCATCTGCCTCCAATCTATTCTCATATCTATTCATGAAAACATTAACGGTAATTTCGTTTGATTTTTCAGCAAAAGCCAGCCCCATAGAATTAATCCAGCTACCATTCATAGATTCAACATTATGAATAAAGTTATCCATTCCTGTAAAAAAGCGATCTTCATCAGGAACTGTAGCTAATAACTCTGGATCAAAAACAACTTCATTTGGTATGGTATAATCGCATTTAATACCCAGTTTTTTTTCCGGACCACTCAAAACAGCCGTCATCGAAACTTCTGCACCTGTACCTGTAATTGTAGGAATACAAATAGTATAAATTCCTTCGTTTTTAATTAAATCCAAGCCTTGATAATCTTTCGAATCACCAGGGTTTGTAACCATTAATCCTGTAGCCTTGGCATAGTCCATAGAAGTTCCACCTCCCATACCAACCATTACAGCTGGTTTAGCATCATCATGCATTAAAATCAGGTCGCGATACTGGTTTACCAATACCGTTTTAGGCTCATCCGTTGGATCAATAAAAATAACCAAGTCTTTATCGGTTGTAGGAATACGGTCTAACACTTCTTTCTTATCCTGAAAAAAGTGATCAATCATAAACACAACCCAATCATTAGTTTCATTCTTTTGTTTATCTATTAATTCTCCTAAGTGATTAAAACTTCCTTTTCCGAAAGCATAACGACCCGGATTTACAAAACTTCTAAAATCGTATAGCATGATAATTAGTCATTAGTTAATAGTCATTAGTCATCAGTCAACGATATACACATGACTAATGTTCCAAAGACTCTTAAATTATTCCAAAGGCTACACCTCTGTATATTTTAAACAATATAAAACCACAAAGACACTAAGAACAAGATAAAACACCAAGTCAATTCTTCGTGTTTACTTTGCTCTTGGTGCCTTTGAGTAATATTTCCTTATCTAGTTCTTTATTATCCTAAAACTTTATCGAAAGCTTTACAAATAGCCTCTAATTGTTCCGGAGTACTTGTAATATTCAAATTGATCGACACCAATCTTCCGATTAAATCATATGATTTAGGCAGATCTAAATTATTATAATCCTGTGGCTTATCTAAAAACTGCATTCCAACCGGTCCGGCTACCTTACACTCTTTAAGGTGATCCCAGTTTTTAATAAAGTGATAGTTATTATCGAACCAATATGCTGCAGCCACACCTTCAGCCCCTAAATCTGCACAAGCTTTTTTCGCTTCCTCTTGTGTTGGTAAAAAGAAATTCAACACCGTAGCAGAATCTCCTGCTTCGTCAGGCACATTACGAAATTCCACCTGTGGAAATTTCTTCAAGTAGTCCTTCAATACCTTTTTATTTGCACGAAGTCTTTCCAGGATATAATCGATTTTTCTAAACTGAGCCAATCCCACTGCCGCATGCAATTCACTGATACGATAGTTAGTTCCTAAAATAGGATGCTCTTCTGCTCCACGATTGTTTCCTATATGACTATGACCATGATCAGACCAGGTATGAGCAGTTGTATAAACTTCTTCATCATTTGTTAATACTGCTCCACCTTCACCGGCAGTAATCAATTTAAAGAAGTCGAAAGAATAACAGGCCACTTTACCAAAAGTACCCAACATCTTACCTTTATAAGACCCACCTAAAGCCTGAGCAGTATCTTCAATTAAGATGATATTATGCTTATTACACACTTCAACAATTTCATCAATCTGTGCCATAGCACCTACCATATGGATAAGCATTACAGCTTTTGTTTTAGGTGTAATGACCGCCTCAATAGACGCTGCAGACAAACAAAGCGTTTCATCAATTTCTGCAAAAACAGGCACTGCTCCACAATTAACTACCGCTTCTACAGGTGCTATAAAAGTAAATGGAGGAACAATTACCTCATCACCAGCCCCAACACCAACAGCTGCTAGAGAAACCGCATCTGCAGCCGTTCCACTTGACACCAGGTGACAATATTTTGCACCATGATATTCAGCAAACTCCTTTTCTAACTGCTTTGCTTTCCAAATACCTTTTCTTTGTTCATCGTGATTATATCTAAACAGGATTCCAGTCTCCAAGACTTCCATTACCTGTTCTTTTTCTTCTTTACCAAATAATTCTGTACCCGGCATTTTATTGTTTTTAGACGATTAGACAAAAGACAAAAGACTTGTCCTTAACGTAACAGGGGCGATTAGAAATAATCACCCCTTATATAATATTATATGTATATCCACTAAAGGGATAAAGTAGATAATGAAACTTTGCTTATAAAATTTCAAGTTTTACCAAATCCTGAACATCCAACATACCTGCAGGCTTACCATTACTTGTAGCAATAATATTGTCCACTTGTTTTTCTTTAAAAATGCCAACTGCAGTATGCAGCTTTTCGTCAATATCAACATTGATAGGCATTTTCATTTCAAAATCACTCATTTTCATGGTAAGGATTTTCTCACCATCAATATTCATATGACGACGTAAATCGCCATCAGTAAAGATACCTACAAGGTTTCCTTCTGCATCAACAACAGAAACTGCACCTGTGGCATATTTAGTCATTTCAACAGTAGCATCAGTTACCAAAGCATCTAATCCGATAGTTGGATTTTTACTTCCAATAACCTCACCTACTTTCATTGTCATCTGACGTGTATGATTCACAAACTGCTGTGTACCTATTTCTGTAAAGTTATTGTTATTTAGGTTTTTCATAATACCCCAAGGAATAGTGATATTTTGACAACCTAACTCAATCGCATTTTTGATATGTTCAGGATGACGAACAGAAGAGAACATGATTTTAGTATCGTAGTTATACTTATTCACTAAATCAACACAATCCTTCACTAATTTTAAAGCATCGTATCCCTGATCTTGCATACGACCCACCAATACACAAACATAAGTTGCACCTGCAGCCATAGCCATGTATGCTTGCTGAATATTGTATACCAAGTGAATATTCACCATCATATCCTCATCGCGAAGCATTTTACATGCTTTTGCCGCAACTAAGGAAGCTGGAATTTTAAATACAGTTTTTTTCTTATCTAAACCTAAGCTTAATAAACGTTTTGCCTCAGCTACAATTTCTTCGGCTGTATCTCCCAGCGCTTCAATCATTAAAACAGGCACTTTTTTAGATAGCTCAACAATTGCTCCGTCGATATCTGTTATGCCATGTCTGTGCATAAAAGTAGGCGTGGTTGTTAATCCATCAATAAAACCTAGTTCAAATGCTTCTTCAATTTCTTTTATGTCAGCAGAATCAAGATATAATTCCATGGTAAAATATTTGTTTGGTGATATTTAAATTTCTATTCTAGTTTGTTTCTCGATATTATGAATTTCAATTAAAGGCTTAAGGAATTCCTCTAATTTATCCAATGGATATTGGCTGGCTGCATCACAAAGTGCATTGGTACAGTCCGGATGCGCTTCAATAAAGATACCATCGATACCAGCAGCTACCCCTGCACGTGCAATTGGACCCAAATACTGACGCGTTCCTCCATTAGGATCAGAACTTGGAATACCATATCTTCTGATACAATGGGTAATATCAAACACTACCGGATATCCGGTTTGTTGCATCTCATAAAAGCTTCTTGGATCAACAATTAAATCATTGTATCCAAAAGTATAACCACGCTCAGTTACCATGATATTTTTGTTACCGAAATGCTCAATTTTCCGAACCGGCTTAATCATATTTTCCGGAGCTAAAAACTGTCCATGCTTTACGTTAATAGCCTTACCTGTTTTAGCAGCCTCTGTCACCAAAGAAGTTTGCATACACAAATACGCTGGTATTTGAATTACATCCAACACTTCTGCAGCTGGCTTTACCTCTGCGGCCTGATGTACATCTGAAATAACAGGTACATCAAAAGTATTTTTTACTTTTTCAAGCATTTTTAAGCCTTCTTCTAAACCAGGACCATGGTAAAACTCCACAGAACTACGGTTATCCTTAATGTAAGAAGATTTAAAAATAAATGGAAGATTAAGATTTTCTGCGATCTGCTTTAATGTCTCAGCAGTTTTCATCATGATGGATTCATCTTCAACTACACAGGGACCTGCGATTAGAAAAAGTTTATCCTTACCAAACTCTTGTTGGCCAACTTTAATATTCTTCATGCGTAATATTTGCCTTTTTTATTCTCAACGAAAATTAAATGGTGATCTATCAACACCGATCATTAACTCCAAACTCCATTAACAATCACTATTTTAATCAACTCAAACGTGGTAAATTTATTGTCTACATTTCCGTTCACAGAGAATGAGACAATTCAATTCTCACTTACACGTACGCCTAACTTGAGAAAATCGCGGCTAAAATAGTAAATACTTATAACAATTTTCTTAATTCATGCCATTATCTGCCAAAAGAGATTTTAAAATTGAAAGTTTTCATTAAAAGGCTTTTGTCTTTATTTGGAGGCACCTACATTATATCAAATAAATAATCCATCAAACCTCAAATAAAAAAGGGGCATGAGGGATCAAAATATATAAATAGATACTTTTTAGAACGAATTTACAGGTACAAAATAATTATTGTAAAAACGATTCCGGCAATGGCTACAATTAATCCTTTTTTAAAATTTTTAGTTTTAGGCTTAAACATCCAGAAAGACGACACCGCTAAAAACAATAAGGCAACACCAAAGATAGTCGTTAACCAAGCCATGGTATTTCTCGAAGAAGTCATATGTAACTTAATCATCTTAGTAACAAAATCAGGATATGAGTACGATATATAACTCACGTCACCAGTAGACACATTATATTGTCCATCCTCAAAATACATAATATCGCCAGCAATACTATCCACATTAAAGTGCCTCATCCTTAGAACTCGCCCCAATTCATTTGAACTCAGGTCGGCATCCACTTGCTTTTCTATACTCTCTCCTTGCTTAAAAATATTGGTTCCTCTGAAAGTTAAAACCACGCCACTTATGGCATAAACACTCATGATACCAATTAAAAAAAAGCCCACATACCGGTGAGCCACACGCATTGTTAATTTCATCTGTTTAAAAATTGTATTTATTGCCATATAAAACTTGCCCTGAAAATCATCCTCTTAAATAAGAACTTTTTATAATGGCTCGTTTCTCTACATATTGATTTGCATTCATATTACTAGACGCCAAAACTATAAATATCCCTCAAATATTAGAAATCATATAGGCAAATACAATAACACATACTTTTAAAAAGTCCAACTATAACTTACTGATGGAATGATTGGAAATAAAGTTTGCTTAAACAAGCGGGGCTCTGTTTCATCAAACCACTCCGCCCCTAGCTCCCTGCTCCAAAAATAGAAGTAGGCATTTTGACGGCAATACAAATTATATATACTCAATCGCCAAATTCGTTCGCCACGATTTCTCTTTTTTATAAAATTCACTCCAATATCCAAGCGATGATAAGCTTCCATACGAGTAGCGTTCTTTCCATCATATTTTTCCACACGAACATAAGGCTTCTCATACTCATCTCGTTGTTCATGAGGGATGATATAACTTTCCTTAGCCAAGGTAATTGCATTGCCAGAATGATATACCCATGTCGCAAAAAAATCTATACTTGGCCTTAACTGTTGCTGAAATACTATACTAATTTCATGAGGTCGATCATACCTGAACGAATATGTTTTTCCCTGATTTACTTCATTAAATTTACGCGTGGTTTTAGATAATGTATAGCCTATCCAACCAGTGGTTCTTCCCTTATTCTTTTTAACCAGAAACTCAATGCCTTTTGCAATCCCTGTACCTTTTCCCTCAATATGATCCTGCCAATTTCCTAAGCCTGTAAATTGTGATATTCCATCCTTAAAGGATATCAAATTACGCATTTCCTTATAATAGGATTCTACACTAAACTCATACATTTTATTAGCCGAGGTATGTGCCCAACCGACAGAATACTGAGTAGACAATTGAGGAGCCAGTTTTTTTGTAGCAGGTAACCAATAATCTGTTGGCATCCCTGTTCCGGCACCCGTTAGCAGATGGACGTTTTGTTGCATTTTAGCATAACCAAGCTTAAAGGCATGGGTAGCTGAAAAATTATAATTCAATACCAGCCTAGGCTCTAAGGACGGAAACGACCTGTCTTTAACGATATAATTGGCATAACGAATACCTGCATTCAGATTTACATTTGGGAACAATTGAATTTCATTTTCAAGATAAACATTGGCCTCTTGTGCCTCTTCCCCATAACGTACTAAAGTAGAATCATTATCAACCCCGTCAACACGCTGATGGTTATGGATACGAGTAGGCATATATTGATGATAAATAAAGCTTCCGCCAACACGAAATGTATATGCATTGCTAATATACCATTCAAGATCTTTCTTCAAACTCCAATCCGACACACTGGACAAGAATTGATATTCCATTTGCAGCCCATCTCCATTATAATTCTGTTTAATAGCATTTCTATATTGCGTATAAGAAACAGTAACATTACTAAATAATTTTGGTGTATAAACATGATTCCAGCGCGCAGCTCCCAGCGTATTTCCCCATCTTAATCTGCCTTTGGATTTGACATCACTCTCCTTGGAACTAAATGAATTTACACTTCTGTCATCTCCAGAATAAAAGCTAAAATACAACCTGTCCGTCTCATTTATTATATGATTAAACTTGGCATTTACATCGTAAAAATGGTATCCCATTGATGCGCCGTTAAACAACAATGGAGTAAGTGGGCGCATCAGTACATCATACATCATCCTTCGCACTGAAATTAAATACGAAGATCTTTCTTTTTTTACAGGACCTTCTAATGTTATTTTTGAAGATACCAGTCCAATACTTGCATTACCTTTAAATCCTTTGTTATTACCATTCTTCATCCTAACATCCAATACCGATGACAAGCGAGAACCATAACGAGCCGGGAAACCGCCTTTTATCAACTTTACATCATTAATAGCATCCGGATTAAAAGTAGAAACAAACCCGCCCAAATGATTGACATAATACAGAGGCACATCATCCAGTAAAATCAAGTTTTGATCCGGACTTCCCCCACGCACATACATTCCACTACTTGCCTCACCTCCCTGACTAACCCCGGGTAACAACTGCAAAGCTTTAATTAAATCCACCTCTCCACCCAAAGCAGGAATACGCTTGACCTCATTCATCGTCAGCTTATTTACGCTTACTTCAGCCCGCTGCTCAATTGGTCTTTCTGCATTCACACTCACCTCTTGAATAGCAATACCCGGGTTTAGCTTTATCAATACCAAGGTATCGGACAATACACTAAAGGCTTCTGTATAATATTCATATCCTACGTAAGTAAACTTAATAGAGTAAACTCCCTTCTTGGTAAAGTTGAAATTAAAATAACCAAAAGAATTACTGGCCTGCCCCTGTTCCGTATCACTACAATAGACACTCACGCCAATCAAAGGCTCACCGGTCGTAGCATCCACCACGTGCCCCGAAACATTTACCTGCGCAACCAGCTTACCCACCAACAGAAGACAGATAAGCAACAATATACATAAACGCATTATAATTTTTTAATATGAGAAATTTGGCTGTAACCGGCAAAAATACCATAGCCATTATTAATATTAGTGTAAGCATCAACCGGATTACCTGAACCATCCCATAAGTCCCCAACCTGATTGACCAAATTTAGATATAACCGCTTTTTGAACAAGAAATAACTTTCAGAAACAGTGCGCAACTGTATTTCTACCTCATCAATACCATTACATGCATCCCCAACCATATTAAAGAATTCAAAAGAAAATTGGTAGGCTTTATCATTGATTAACTCATTACTAAACAGCAAACCAATACCGGTGTAATTATAATTAACCACCCCTTCATTCCTTACAACAATATCCTGGCTCCTTAAATATTCATAATACTGACTATCTTCTCCTTGCCCACACACATCAAACACTTTTCCAATCATCCTAAGTTCAAAGTATGTTCTATCCTTGGGAACATTTTTTAAAGTAATGGTGATGGATGAAATATCATCACCCTCATAATCCACATTTGCCTTAGGTACGTATTTATCAATTGTAAAGTCTACAGGTAGTGGGATTTTATCTGTAGCACTTACTGTTGGGTAGCCAGCAGCACTGGCCACCAATTCGTATTCCACACCATACTGCCCCTTTAGCGATGCACGATATAAAGAATCTTTTACATATTGCATGGGATAACTTACGCCATTAGCACTAATCACAACTTCTGCCTCTTCAGGTAAGGTATATACGGTATCCGAAGCAGAAACTACTTTTGTAACCACCGCTTCAATCTCAACATCATGAGTCATATAACTACCAATTACCAACCTTGGCTCTGGCTTAGAAAGATAAATATCTACCTCTTTAAAACAAGAAGATAAAACGAGTGCACAAACAAGCAACAACACAATTCTCATAAACAATAAGCTAATCCAAAGTTTGTGATATGATCATTTCCATAACCTAATTCCAAAAACATTTTTAATGACTTATATAACCCCAACTGACCGCCAATATAAACCCCATAGTTTATATCATTCCGAGCTTGATCTCTATAATAAGGAATCATACTAGATTTACCTGTTGCATAACCAATCTGTCCGGAAAAATAAGGTCTAAATAAAACATCTATATTCTTTAAATAATACTTATTATTAAAGCCAAACATAATCTGATGTCCACTGAGCTGATAACCTTGTTTATGAACTCTAGCATAATTATTAAAACCAACATATGCACCAATGGAGTATTTAGGTTTAATAGCATAATCGAACTTTAAGCCTAAAATGTTTTCAATATTTACATTTTCTGTTGTATATAAATCAACAGAAAAACTTCGTCCCTTGTCTGGTATTTGTGCATTTATATCACTCCCAACACAATACAAGAAGAATAAAAAACCAAATAAGATTTTCATAAAAATGGAATTAAAAATACAGAAGTAAAATATTAGAATTCAAGAATAAAGGTGACGAGTAATATTTACTCGCCACCCAACTTAAATTTAAGTACACTTCATAGTTAAAACAATGGATTTAGCCTCTAATACCGGTGATTCTTCATCACTAGGCCATCCACTTGTACTTGCCATATAAATTTTCGCAATAAAATCAAATTGTACAGGAACATCAGCCCATGCTAATCTTCTTGTTCCAGAATAAGGCCTGTTAGAAATCTCATCTCCTTGATCATATGCATACCTGCTTTTTTCTCTTGAGAATGAAGTAGTACTTCTATTCCTTCTTTGATATTTTGCATTTAATGTTTTATAATGCAGATAATAACATGCTGGGTTCTTGGCTGACCTTTCGAGTTTAAATTTTATAATGATAGAATTATACCAGCCTGATCTCTGAAAACAAACCTTAGCTTGAATTCTTGAACCAAAAACTAAATTCCCAAACATATCATAATCATCTAAATGCACCCAATCCTCCTTCTTATCAGTATTATTACAAAAGCTCCTTTTTAAGGATGAAACAGTGCTTTTTCCTGTTTCTAAATACTCAAATAAATCTTCCTCCCATTTAAGCTCTACTTTATCTTCAAGTAAATACCCACTTGATTTTAAGTTAGGACTATTTAGAGGTTTAATTGTAGTTGTTTGCCCTTCTAAATTTGAAGTTAGTAAATAGTCCGCAACAATAATTTGCCTATCTTGATTCATCAAAGTCCCGAACAAATCATCCTCAACACTGTAGGTCTCTGATTTTTCTTTACAATAAGTTCTAAAGGATGTATATCCTAAAAGTTCCTCAAATTCATCAAAACTACTATTACCAATAAGATTGAGATAATCAATACACTTTTGTAATGAAGCTTCGCTTTCAAATGAGAGAATCCCATCTTCAACTTGTACACCTATAGAATCTGGCAATTCTAACAGGTTTTTAACTTCTACAATTTGTTTTCCTTTGCTAACACTAATCTCTTTATCCTTATTACAAGAACTTAATATTGCCATTGCAAATAGTGCAATGCATAAACAATTTTTTAAATTCATAATATTACTTTTACAATTCTTTTAAAATGCTTGGCTTAGCAAATTACATTGATTTGAGCGTCGATTTATTTTGCGACAGCCAAGTTTTTCTGCCAATAATATTTCCATCTTTAAAGTATTAATTGCAGAATTTAATTAACACCCTACTACATAAAGACAGTCAACCGTAGATATCTAGTTCATAAAATATAATTTGTTAATTTTACCATAAAAAGCCTCCACTAAAGCCATTTAAGCTATTATCAACTTAAGGCATACGCTATAGACAACGAGAAATAGCAGAAAATAAAGGAAGTGAAGTGCAGCAATTATCCATAATATGCACCGAAGAAGAATACATCATAATTTAAGTTTTAGGTTATATGTGGCTATCATAATTTGCACACAAATAAATAAAGAATATAATTAAAAGTCAAGCAAATTGAATTATAAACTTATATTTTGTTTATCTGATATCTTATTCCATTAATACACATTCTCAGGGAAATTGCTTTTAACTTTATTAAGCTATTTTATTGCTTTCACACACCCTTTAATTCCCTAAAGGGAGCAGCGCAAAAGGACTCCTTTAGGAGATTTAGAGGTGAGCGAGGGCAATTGTTTCTTAAAAGCGAATTCCCTGCACACATTCCTTGAAAATAAGATATACCTCGCTATCATTCAGATTTCATAAACCAAACCCTGTCGATCCCCTTTTCAGAATCAAATTTCTCCCAACTACTCATTTGCAATTCACACTGTATTTTTTCAATGTGCATGATCTCCTTCTCTCCATATTTAATTCGACTTCGATACCATTTTCTTTCACTATTCCTTCACTATTCCTTCACTTCTTCTTCACTATTGCTTCACTCATTCGTGCTTATATGTGAAGAAATAGTGAAGAACATATGTATAACAACTGTAATAATATCGTCTAAGCCTACCGGATATTACGACGAAGTCATTTTCACGAGTCAAATGAGTGTTGAACCTATAGAAAAATCACCTTTTAAAACACATTAAAAAAAGGTTGCATCGCAATCGAGAGCATATCCTCAGATTACACAATTTAGCTCAGGTTACTGTATTCTCACGTAAACCTCAAAGCCATTTGTTAATAATCCAAATCTGCGTAATCTGCGGACGGTTTAAAATAAAAATTGCGCACCTGCTTATATTCAAATTGTTTAAATGTAATTTCGCTCAATGACTTCACAGGGAAATTGCTTTTAACTTTATAATGCTATTTTATTGCTTTCACACACCCTTTAATTCCCTAAAGGGAGCAGCGCACAAAGGCTCCTTTAGGAGATTTAGAGGTGAGCGAGGGCAATTGTTTC
Source organism: uncultured Saccharicrinis sp. (assembly GCA_963677245.1). Classification (GTDB taxonomy): domain Bacteria; phylum Bacteroidota; class Bacteroidia; order Bacteroidales; family Marinilabiliaceae; genus Saccharicrinis. Next base: position 4,134,829 of record OY781921.1, on the reverse strand, counting down.
TTAAAAGCGATTTCCCTGAATGACTTCATTTAGACCAATACAATTGAGGACTTTTATCTAAATTTGCACTCCAAAATATAAAACAGCTCGAATTGAATTCATTTCTCCAACATATTGATCTACCTATCGTCGAAATAATCGATGAGGTAAAAAGCAACTTAAGTCAAAAAAACACCTTAATTGTTCATGCACCTCCCGGAGCAGGAAAAAGTACCATTTTACCTTTAGTTCTAAGTGATGAGAATTGGTTAGGCAATAAAAAAATTGTGATGCTGGAACCAAGAAGACTGGCAGCCAAAACTATTGCGACCAGAATGGCAGAGCTTATTGGAGAAAAAGTGGGTGAAACGGTGGGTTACCGCATTCGATTTGATAATTGCGTTTCAGATAAAACAAAAATAGAAGTTGTTACAGAAGGTATTCTTACGCGAATGCTACAAAGCGACAATGCCATTGAAAATATTGGTCTGGTTATATTTGATGAATTTCACGAACGAAGTTTATTTGCAGATGTAGCTTTGGCTCTTACCAGAGAATCACAACAAATATTAAGAGATGATTTACGGATTATGATCATGTCTGCTACGCTAAACCTACCCAGCTTATCCGAAAAACTAAACGCTCCCATAGTACAGAGTGAAGGCAGACAATATCCGGTTGACATTACATACGAAGGAGAAACGGACTTAAAATTACTCCCTGAATTAACTGCCCGATTGGTGCAAAAGGTAATTAAGAATGAAGTAGGTGATGTTCTGGTGTTTTTACCAGGCGAAGCTGAAATTCGTAAAACAGAACAGCTACTAAAATCATCTTTAAGGCAAGTTTGCATTCATCCATTATATGGGCAATTAGCTCCACGAAAACAAATGGCTGCTATTTTACCCGATAAAGAAGGCAGAAGAAAAGTTGTACTGGCCACTTCCATTGCAGAAACCAGTTTAACCATACAAGGAATTAAGGTAGTTATTGACAGCGGCTTTTCCAGAACCTTAAAGTTTGATCCCAATACGGCGCTTTCTAAATTAGTGACCTTAGAAATCACACAAGATGCCGCAGACCAAAGAGCCGGTAGAGCCGGACGCCTTGCTCCCGGTAAATGTTATCGTATGTGGAGCAAAGCCACCCAAACACGCTTAAGAGAACACAGAACTCCCGAAATATTAGAAACAGACCTTTCTTCATTGGTATTAGATTTAGCTTCATGGGGAATATCTGATCCTTCAGTACTTACCTGGTTAAGCCCACCTCCTGCAGGTAACTTAAGTCAGGCAACTAAATTACTGGAACAACTGGAAGCCATAGAAGATGGTCGCATTACTGCTCATGGAAAAGAGATTAACCAACTTCCCTGCCATCCACGAATTGCACATATGCTACTTTTAGCAGAAGAAGAAGGTTTAACAGATTTGGCTACCGATGTTGCGGCTCTATTGGAAGAACGTGATCCTCTGGGTAAAGATTCCGGTATCGACATAAACCTTAGGATAGAAGCACTAAGAAAGCAAAGAAAAGGTCAGATAGACAATAAAGCTTTAAGGCGAATTGAAAAAATAGCTCAACAATATCGAAAAATACTGAATACCAAACCTTCGAATGAATTTGTTGATCCATACGAAACGGGTTTATTGCTGGTCCATGCTTATCCTGAAAGAATTGCACATGCAAAACCAGGAAACAATGCTCAATTTAAATTAGCAAACGGAACGATAGCAGCAGCGGGACACAAGGACGATTTGGCTCATGAAGAATGGCTTGCTGTAGCCCATGCCAATCAGCGAGATGCGGTTGGAAAAATATTTTTAGCATCCCCGCTCAACCCCAAAGATCTGGCTTCTTTGGTTAAAGAAAAAGAATGGGTTGAATGGGATAGCAAACGTGGTGGTTTTTCAGCCTCACGAAATCTTTGCATCGGATCAATCATTTTGCAAACAAAGCCATTGAGGGACTTCGACACTGATCTTAAAATTGATGCCATATCCAAAGTGATTGCTAAAAATGGTTCCCACTTACTCGACTGGAATCAGGAGGTTATTCAATGGCAAAACAGGGTTCTAAGCCTAAGAATATGGAACAAAGATGAAAGCTGGCCCAACGTTAGCACCAACACTTTACTTGCCGAAAACAAACTATGGCTTGGACCATACTTAACACAAATAAAGAAGCCTGAAGATCTGAAAAAACTAAATCTGAAAGAAATTCTACAGCACCACTTGAGCATAGATAAACAACAATTATTAAACGACCTTGCTCCTGAAAAAATTAAAGTACCGACAGGATCTAACATCAAAATACAATATCACGCCAATGGAGATACTCCAATTCTGGCTGTTCGTTTACAGGAAGTATTTGGCATGAAGAACACGCCTTCAATTAATAAGGGCCAAATAAATTTAATCATGCATTTGCTATCTCCCGGATTTAAGCCAGTGCAAATCACTTCCGATTTGAACAGCTTTTGGAACAACGCCTACTTTGAAGTCAAAAAGGAACTTAAAACAAAATACCCCAAACATAAATGGCCGGACGATCCGCTAAAAGCAGAACCCAATAGAAAATAAAAATAGATCTCTTTCTTACTGTTTAAAAAAGGAAACCAGCTGCTGCATTTTATCTGCCTGAATTTCCAACTCTTTTGAACTGGCAGCCATTTCTTCTGAAACACTAGCATTTTCCTGTGTTACAGAATTTAGTTGCTGTATGGCACTATTGACTTGCTCAACTCCTGTATTTTGTTCTTTAGAAGCAAAGTCAATCTCTTCTATTAATTGTGTAGTCTTTTCTATTTCAGGCAAAAGTGCTTCTAATTCTTCTTTAGAAACCGCAGAAAGCTGCAAGGAGTTTTTCGCTAAAACATCTATTTCGTCAGCTGCTAACTTACTCAATTCTGCCAATTTACGCACCTCCGCTGCCACAACCGAAAATCCTTTACCATGTTCCCCAGCTCTTGAAGCTTCCACAGAAGCATTTAAAGCCAGCAAATTAGTTTGAACAGCTATATCATTTATTATCTGTATTTTATCTGAAATATTTTTATTAGCACTTAATGCCTTTTCTGCCTGTGTATTCACATTTTGAATTCCTGTTTGGGCCCCTTGTGAAATTTTATTGGTTTCCTGAGCATTATTACTATTTTGAATAATATTACCGGTGATTTGTTCTATCGTTGATGCTATTTCTTCAACTGACGAAGCTTGTTCTGATGCTCCGGTTGAAATTTGCGAAGAAGTCTGACTTAACTGTTGGCTGGCCATGGCAATCTGATCTGTACTTTCCAATATCTGCGAAATCATTTCTTTTAAAGTATCAGCCATGTGTAACATAGATTTCATTACTCCATATGTTCTTTTGCTTGTTACTTTCAAATTAGCATTTAGATTTCCCTTGGCAATTTGCTCAGCAATGAAAGCCACTTCTTTAGGCTCTCCTCCCAGCAAAACAAAAATATTCCGTAAAGTAATAATGGTAAATGTTATAATTGCAGCTGCACTTAATACTATAAACAATAAAAGGTAAACCATACTTTTATTGATATCAGCTGTTATTCTTTGATCCATTACATCCCTAATATCCACCACTAATGGTTCCACCTTTTTAATTGTCGATCTCATTTCACCCATCAAACCCTCGTCCTCAGAAATTCCAATTTCCAAGTATTTATCCACAACAGAATAAAATGTATTTGAATAATTTTCAAGAAGTTGATTGATATTTGTTTTTTGATTTGAAGATAAACGAGCAGCGTTTATATAATTTTGAAATTGCGCAAGATCATTCTTAAACTTATCTCTATAATTCACATCCAATCTAATCAAAAAATCTTTCTCCCTTCTTCGAAGCGTTAACATATACACCTGGGCTTTATCCATTCCAAGATCCTTGATTATTGTTTCAATATCATGTATCGCTTCCCGCATTTCACCTACTAATCCCAATCCTTAAATCCAAGCTCTTTATAATTGTTCGCAATCAAATTAAAGTCTGATTGATAAGTAACAAAAAGCTGAAACATAGAATCAACCTTAGCCGATAATTGAATATCATTTTCAATAAACTTTGACTCTTTAAAATGCTTAGTGATACGTTCTGCTTTCGATATTTCTTCAGCAAATGATTTCAGGTATTTATTTTCCTCATTATTATAAAAACCGGGATCCTTAATCGATCTGGCCAGAAAATCTTTCTCATTACGGCGAAGTTGTAAAACCAACACCTCTAAATCCCTAACTTCATCCTTTACGGTATTATTTTTCTTAAATTTATTTAAGGAATACTGAGTAAAAATGGTTACTCCTAAAAAAGCAACTACTAGTATACTCACTAAAACTATAATTCTGGTTTTCAAAGAACTATCTTTCATCTCCAATCAAATAAGTAAACAACTAATAAACAACCTCTAAACAAAAAAATCTCAATAAAGTTTTACTAATACTGAAATACACTCTCATATCTTCAGAATATACGCTAGTTCATAGATGTTTTAAGTTGCTCCAATTTCCTTTACATGGCTTAATTTGCACTTTGCAGACTGCTTTTTCTGTTTTTTACATTTTCTTAAGTGATAGATTATTACAACATGTATAGTTTACACATAGACAGTTTAACTCATTCTTCTACTGCAATATAAAAAGCCACACTTAAAGAAAATACTTGTTTCCATTGATTTTTAGAACATTGCGGTCTCCCATTTAAAATGCAGTATTGATAATACTCAATTAGCAGCTTAGTCAACATTTTAGAGCCTTTCATAAAGCCCAAAGCCTTTAGCAAGGCTTTTTTATTCTATGTTTTATATTTTCATATCTACAAATTTTCAACAATAATAGGTTCATAATCAATCTTTAATCTCTCTCTAATTTTAAACCGAGAACCTAATTCAACTATTAAAAACAACTAATTAAATATTAAATCCCTTAAATCCCGCACAATGATTACAAACAGTAATTTTAATTTCTCATTCCAGGAGCTATCTATGCGTATTGACAAATTAATACATCTTTTAGATAGTGCTTTAGAGGAATATGAAGAGTATGGACTAAATGAAGAATTTCAAGAAGTTGTCATAAAAAAACATGAAAAACTCAAATTACTAATGAATTCTTCGGGTTCAAACAACAAAAGAAAAAACAAGCCTTTAAACCAAAATTTTAGCAGTACTAAAGGAAACCCGAAACACACCAAACTTGCAAACAGTTTATTTGGCAATCTAAAAGAAATGTGTGAAGTAGGTATGATAATATGGGAAAATATAGATAAAAAAATCTATCAGGATTGTTTAATACTTAGATTACCAGTATCAATTATTGAACCTACAATAAAAGACCTTGTTGCCTAGGCCGAACTAAAACCAAAATATAAAACCATTTGTGCTATTTTCTTTCAAAGAGAGTTCTGTTACGGACTCTCTTTTTTTATTACTCCAAATTCTTTCCTATCAATAAAAATTTAATTGGCTTATTTTTTGTTTTATCCATTTTCCAAATATCTTTAAAAACAAGTTCAACAGCGGCTACAATAAAAACACGATCATGAAACAACTTATCATTATACTCTTTGCAGCACTCTTTATAGGAAACTGGTTAAATGCCCAGGTTACAAATAAAGATCCTTTTGAAAAAATGAATCAGGCGTATGAGCTCAAAATGCAACAGATGGAGGAACAGTATGCACAAAGAATGGAACGCATGCAAAAGGAATATAATGAGAAAATTAAGAGGATGAATAGTGCTTTTGAAAGTTATTTGAAAAAAGCTTTTAAACAAGTAGAACAAAAAGAAGAAGTAATTAAACCCATAGAAGTTCCTAAACCTGTTGATCAGCCCATTTTTATTCCTGTTGAAAAAATAGATCCCACAACAACTTTAACCAAAATACCCGAACCTGTTGCTCCAGAAATTGAAGTTCTTGATGCCCCGGCCCACTCCATATCACCCATTTTTTCTTTGCCGGAAGAAAGTGATAATTATAAACAAAAATTCGTAGTCGATTTTTTCGGGAGTGAAGCTCAACTTCTTATAGATAAAAGATCTTCTTCATTATCTCTGAACAAAATTAATCCGAAATGCTTCGCACAATATTGGGAAGATTATACCTCAACGTATTACCATGTTTATATTCAATCATTAATCGAATATGCGCAGCAAAAAAATCTGAATGATTGGGGAATTTATCAAATCATCCACTTATCAGCACAAAAATTATTTACATCCACCAACAACCAAACTCTTTGGGAATGGGCTACTTTAAACCAGGCCGGATATCTAGCCAAAATTGGATACATCAACAACGAGCTTTGTTTAATGCTCCCATTTGCACAACAAGTTTTTGAAAAACCCTATTATAGCATTTCAGGTATTAATTATTACCTGATGAACAACAAATTGGCTAATAAAAAAATATACACTTACGAAGATAATTTTGGAGGTGCCGCCAAACTAATAGATTTAAACCTGCCTTACAGCCTTAACTTTGATAACCCTCAAAATATAGTAAGTAAAACCACCTTGCTTCCCAACGAGGCCAGTCCTGTGACTTTAAAAATGAATAAAACCATTATTCAGTTTTTAGCCAGTTATCCACAAACCGATAATACGGTATATCTGAATGCAGCTATGTCAGCTTCTGTTAAGCAAGAACTATACGATCATATTAAGCCTAAGTTAGAAGGCATGAATGAAATTGAAGCTGTTTCCTACCTGATGAAGTACTTGCACCATTCGTTTGAATACAAAACCGATCGCGATCAGTTTACCAAGGAAAAGATGTTTTTCCCTGATGAAATTTTTTATTATCCTTTCTCGGATTGCGAAGACAGAACGGTTTTATTTACACGCCTTGTGAATGATTTATTGAATTTAGATGTTGTAGCATTAACCTATTTCAGTCATATGGCAGCTGCGGTTTCTTTTTCGCAACCAGTTGATGGCTACAGCTTTTTGGTATCCGGTCAAAATTATACCATTTGCGACCCCACCTACATTGATGCTCCTGTCGGCGCCGTAATGCCTGAATATGAAAAATACAAACCCCTGGCTATCAAAATCAACAATAATAATTCTCTGGGAAACATTTGGCAACGGATCAACAAAAGCCTGGAAAATGGTAATAAAGGCAAGATATTTATCAACCAAAGACAACTTGCTGAAAACGGAACGTACATCGCCTCCGGTTGGTTTACCGATCGAATTGTATTAGGAAACCAAAATTACCAAACTTCTAATGGCACTCGGGATTTATGGTTTGCCACCTTTAACAACCAGGGAAAAATGGAATGGTTTTTACCTGTTCAATGTAGTAACTATGGCTATACGCAAGCTTTTAATGTGGGTAAAAAAGGGAATGTATATGCACTAATAAATTATGCCGGAAATATATCTATCAACCAAAGTAAAATCTGCCAAAGCGAAACTCCAGCTCATCTTATTCTTGGATTATCGAATCAATCATATCCTGTTTTAAAAGAAAATTTAGACTTTGAAGTTCCGGAAGGTAAAAAACTGGCATTTTATGGTAAATATCGTGCTGATGGTAGTAAAATAGATTTACTTTCATTCCCGACTGACAAAGTGAGGTTTGACTCAAAAATAACGGTGGATTCCAACAACGAAATTGTAGTAAGGGGTATAGTTGGAGAAATTGAAGGATTAACCAAGGAGGTTCCTATCACCATGTCAACAGCCAATTACAACAGCGAAAACACGCTGGAAAAGTATTTAAAGGAAGTTAATGATTTACAAATCAATAAACATATGGCCAGTTTGTTTGCTGCCATTAAAACACTATCCTCCAATGGTGGTAGAATTTCCGGGTTAACCGTTCATAACCTAATAAATAAAAACAATCCTGATTTCAGAAAAGAGAACCCCGATATTTACAAGGGTTTGTTGAGTATGCAGTTTGTTATTAACAATGGAGGTATTATTAAAGTAGAAACTTATAAAGAAAAAGATGTATCCTTGTTCTCAATGCGGATCAAAAACAATAGTCACCTCCAAATTATAGAATCTGGGGAAAATGAATTTCAATTGCATTTTTTAAATGGAGTAGATGTTGGGAAAGCCATTATTTGGTACAAATTAAATAAACTAACATTGAGCTCAGAAGGAAATATGTTATTTGATTACGACGATGATCACACCCAGAAAATGGTGAATATTGATGATATTATTAACTAACTAAAGATGATAAAACAGTCACTGGAAACAGATGGCAATTCAGAACAAACTTTCCAATATGAAGAAATCATTTCTTATATACCTATATCCATTAATTGGAGTAGTTGCTTTAGCTATTTTAATGTTAAGACCTAATTATTTCAACTTAATACCCTACACTATCTATTATGCATTTGGAGTTAGCTCCATGCCTGAATATGAATTCATTGTTTGGTTCGATATAATTTTTCTGGGAATCATGTATTGGCTTATGCTTAGAGTAACAAGACGATTTATTTTAAGTCGCCAATCCAAAAAATCAAAAGAGAATCAACCATAATTTGTACCAATACCGAATACTCAATCATGAATTAGAAGGACTCTGAGATACGAGCGATAGCTTCGAACAAAAAATGAATAACGATGTTTACATTTCGAGGGATATCATTTTAACATTTTTTAGGATAAGAATTAAGTTTGAAGAAAGTGAGGCGTAGGCTATCCTAATCTTATTATAATTTGTATTTTAAACATTTCAGCAACTTAAAGACTATGGATTATATTAAACAAAAACTAATTGAGATAGCGCAACCCAAAGCGGAGAAAGTAAAAAAGCTGGTAAAAGAACATGGCGACACAGTGATTCAGGAAATCACTATGGGACAAGTTTTAACCGGTATGAAGGGAATTGTAGGTTTACTAACCTGTACGTCTAAACTTGATCCGGAAGAAGGCATTCGTTTTAGAGGATATTCTATTCCTGAGCTAAAAGAAAAACTTCCAAAGATTCATGATGACGGAGAACCGCTTCCTGAAGGCATATTTTATTTAATGCTCACGGGAGAGCTTCCTACACCTGAAGATGTCAAACACATTAGCGAACAATGGGCGCAACGAGGACAAGGAATTCCTCCACATGTTTATGATGTGATAGAGGCCTTGCCTAAGGATGCTCACCCCATGATTCAGTTCAATACGGCTATACTTGCGATGTCCACTCAATCGCAATTCAGAAAAGCTTACTTAACAGGAATGGATAAAAAAGACTATTGGGATCCAACCTACGAAGGTGTGATGGATTTAATTAGTCGACTTCCGATTATTGCTGCATATATATATAGAAGGGTATTTCATAATGGCGATCATATCGAACCTGACCCTAGTTTAGATTGGGCAGGAAACCTGGCACATATGATGGGATACGACAGTGAAGAAGTAAAACGCTTGATGCGTCTTTACATGCTCATTCATTCAGACCATGAAGGAGGAAATGTTTCAGCGCATGCCACTCACTTGGTTGGTTCTGCCTTATCGAATCCTTATTATAGTTTTTCAGCGGGAATGAACGGTTTGGCTGGACCTCTGCACGGCATGGCTAACCAGGATGTAATGCATTGGCTAAATAAAATGAAGCGTGAGATTGGCTGCGATAATCCAAGTGAAGATCAGATTAAAGCTTACGCTGAAGAAACCTTAAGTAAGGGACGTGTAATACCAGGTTACGGTCATGCTGTATTAAGAAAAACAGACCCACGTTTTACCGTTCAAATGGAATTTGCCAATAAATACATTCCAGATGAACCATATATCCAATTGGTAAGAAAGATATATAATGTGGTACCCGATGTGTTATTAGCCACTGGCAAAGTCAAAAACCCATGGCCTAATGTAGATGCTATTTCCGGTTCTCTTTTGACAAGCTATGGCATAAAGGAATATCCAATTTACACAGTGCTATTTGGTGTTTCAAGAGCATTAGGCGTTTTAACACAACTCATTTGGGACAGATTATATGGTCTTCCTATTGAACGTCCAAAATCGCAAAACCTGCAATGGTTTTTAGATAAAGCAGACTTATAATATTTAAATTACCATACACTTTTCTTCATGCGAATTATAAATCATAGTTCGCATGATTTTTTTTGTCCTTTTTTACAGAATCCCCTGCTATAATTAAGACATTTTGCTAATTTAGCTGCACTTATGAATCTACATAATTTCAATTGGTTCACTAAGGGCAAAATGAGGGTTCTGCTTCTAATACTAACCTTTAGCTTTTGCTCATTTTCAGCATATTGTTTAACAAGTGCTGAAAAAGATGTTAGCATTACCACCTTCACCATCCATGATGGTCTTTCTGGTAATGGGATTACTTCTATTTTCCAGGATAGCAAAGGGTTTATTTGGGTAGGAACAGAGGACGGATTAAACCGATATGATGGTTACTCTTTTAAAATATATCGTCATAATTTACAAGACTCAACTTCTATTTCAGGAAATCACGTTCGTTGTATTCAGGAAGATAAAGATGGGAATTTATGGATTGGAACCATTGGCGCAGGCTTAAATAAATGGGATCGGGAAACTGATGCTTTTATTAACTACAGTAGTAAATCTTCTAAACAAAATGCGCTACCCGAAGACAATATTTACAGCATAGCATTCGAATCTGATTCTTCGTTTTGGGTAAAAACAGACAATTACCTCTTAAAAATATACACCTCTCCGATTGCACGCGAAGTCTATGGGTTATACAGCAATATCTTTAAATATCAAGACAATATTAAAGTTCCCATTTTTCATAAATCAAATTCGCATTTATGGATTGGAACGAAAGAAGGTATTGCCCAGTTTAACACCAACGAAAAGCTTTACGAACGACTTATTGTAGATCATCGGTACAACTTATTTTCTAATGACTTAGGTGCTATTGCAGATATCATTCAGCTTGCACCAAACAAATATCTGCTTGGTGGAAATCAAGGCTTGTATTCTCTTACCGAAAATGACAGCAGTTCGTTTACTACAGAAAAAGTAATCGGTTTAAGCAGAAAAGAAAGCAGTATTTATGCTCTTTTACAACATAGCTCAGGAGCCATTTGGGCAGGAACAAAAGAGGGATTAAGATTACTGAATTACAACAAAGACAACAACCAAATTTCATATGATCCTCAAAACATCTTCAATAAAGAAAATAGTTTAATATCAAAAGTTGACATTACCTATCTATTTGAAGACAATTCAGGTTTACTCTGGGTAGGTACAAAATACAGAGGTTTATTAAAGCTCGACTTTAAACCTCAAAAATTCAAATCGATAAAAGCAGGAGATGAAGGGTATTATGGATTAAATACATCGGATTACCGAAGCATTATTATTGATAAAAACAAACGAATATGGTTAGGTACTGCCGATAAAGGAATTAAGATAATTGATACAAAGATGAATTACGTTTACAGTTATGCGGTGAACAAATCTTTGTATAATTCCGGAGAAGATATTGTGCTTGCTTTGTGCGAGGATAGTAAAAACAGAATTTGGATTGGTACCAATAATGGAATCTATATTTTTCATCTGGATAGAGGAACGATAAGCGAATTTTCATACACTTACAACAAAGAAGTTAAATCCTTATTAAAAACAAATCGAATCAACAGCATTGAAGAAGACTTGCAAGGTAACATCTGGTTTGGAACACAGTTTGGATTATATTGCTTCGATGGGACAAGTATCACCAACTATTTTGCAGACAAAAACAGCAACGAAGGTATTTGCAGTGATGAAATCAATAATCTCTTTTTGGATTCAGAAGGGATACTCTGGATAGGAACCAACGATGGTGTAAATTTTATTGACACCAAAAGCGATACACTAAGAGAGTTTGGTCATTTAAGAAATAGTAACGATAGCATATCTGTTTTAAGTAACAATTTCATCCTATCTATTACCGAAGATGACAAACAACGAATTTGGTTTGGAACCCGCTCCGGCTTAAGTTATTACAGCAAAAAAGAAGATAAATCAGGATTTTATACACATTCCAGTGGATTAGCCAACGATATGATTTATGGTGTTGTATGCGACAACAACGGAGGCGTATGGTTAAGTACAAACAAAGGAATTTCTCTGATTAAAAACAAAGATGAAATATATAACTTTGATATAGCTGACGGTTTACCCGGATACGTATTTAACCGTGGAGCTGTGGAGAAATCAGAGAGTGGATATTGTTATTTTGCCGGAGTAGAAGGATTGGCTTTTATTCATCCAGATTCAGTACATTATAATCTACACCGTCCTAAAGTTGAGTTTACTACAATTGAATTGTACCATAGAGGTAAACTAATTGAGCGCTTTAAGCCTGACCAAAAAGATATTCGTTTAAAATACAGAAAGAGTTCCATGCTTAAAGTAAAATATGCGGCATTGGAATTCTCAGAACCTCATAAAAATAAGTTTCAGGTATACCTGGAGGGATTTGACGACGAATGGCAACCTGTTACTTTGGAAAATGAAATTAACATTTCTGACTTACCTGACGGAGATTTCGTATTACATGTAAAAGGAGCCAACAACGATCAAATATGGAGTAACGAAGCAGCTCAATTAAATATTCGAATTATTCCACCAATATGGATGTCGAATTATGCTTATGCTTTCTATCTGATAGCTTTAATATTCCTGATTCAGTCTATTATTAACTATCGCATAAGACACTACAAGTCAGCTTATAAATCACTAGAAGAAAAAGCCGTTGATAAAAAACGTATAGAAGCCCAAAAAGAACTATTGTCAAAAATCAACCAAAGCCTAACAGACAGTATTTATTATGCTAAAAGAATACAAGAATCCATTCTTCCAACAGAGCAAAAAATAAAACAAACACTACCCGAATCATTTGTTTACTTTAGACCTAAGGACCTAGTTAGCGGTGATTTTTATTGGATGCACGAAGTAGATGGGAAAATATTTGTTGCTGCGGTGGATTGTACCGGACATGGCGTTCCTGGAGCATTTATGTCTATCATTGCCTACGATATGCTTAAGTGGATCATTAACAGCAGCATTGAGTACTGTCCTGCAAAGATACTAGACAAACTCAACCAGGAAGTCATCGCCACATTTAAGAAGAATGTTGACTTTGACCAACAAAGCAGTACCAATGTCAACGATGGAATGGACATTGCGCTTTGCATGATTGATAAAAAGGAGAAAAAGTTATCTTTTGCCGGAGCATACAACCCATTATATATGGTGCGTGGTAATGAAATATTCGTATATAAAGGAGATCGCTTCCCAATAGGTTTCCAGGGAGATAAAGAAATGTTATTCTCAAAAAGAGAAATAGCCATGGAAGAAAATGATACCTTTTATATTTTTTCTGATGGTTATGCCGACCAGTTTGGTGGAACTGAAGGTAAAAAGTTTAAATACAGAAGATTCAGACATTTACTATTGAATATCCATAAACTTCCGGCAGAAGATCAAAAAGCTATTCTTCATCAAAAAATTGAAGAATGGATGGGTGATCTCGAGCAAGTTGATGATATTATTGTAATGGGTATGAAACCATTAAAATAAGAAAGTAGACTATTACAACAGGGCGTCAAACAAAATCTCTACCGGATGTTGTACATCACGCTTAGCTCCTTCTTTTATTTGATGCCTGCACGACGTTCCTGAAGCTGCCAATAAGGTTTCCTGACCTGTTTCTCTTACAGCAGGCAATAATTTCATTTCTGCAATTTTCATAGAAACCGCATAGTTATTTTTCTCATAACCAAACGAACCAGCCATTCCACAGCATCCCGAATCAATTTCTTCTGCTTCGTAATTTTCCGGGAAAGACAACACTTGCTTAATGTATTTGGTATTGGACAATGCTTTTTGATAACAATGCCCATGAAACTTCACCTTTTTATGCAATGAAGTAAATTGTTCTTTACGAATGCGCCCTTTATTCATTTCATTGGCCAGAAACTCTTCAATAGTAAAAGTGCATTTCCTTATTTTTTCCGCTTCTTGCTTTAAATCCTCTTTCGCTAAACTCACATACTCATCACGTAAAGTCAGCACTGCAGATGGCTCTATACCAACAATGGGACTTAATGAAGATACCATTGGAGCCAGCAATTCAATATTTCTATTCACTACTTTACGAGCTTTCTTCAATAAGCCTTTAGAAATATATGTTCTTCCACTACTATTATGAGAAGGGATCACTACCCTGTACCCCAATTTTTCCAGCAAAAGAATGGATTTGATACCAATATCACTATCCAGGTAATTGGTAAACTCATCTGCAAAAAAGTAAACTGTTTTCTGTTTAGCAACCGACTTTGAATGCCATCTGTACCATGTTTTTAACGATCGGTTTTTCATAGCCGGAATCTCCCGCTTTGTACTAAAACCCATCATTTTTAGAATCACCTTATTTAAACCTGGTGTTTTAACTCCCAAATTATATAACCAGGGAAATACCGAAAACAGACTATGTATTGAGGGCGTATATCCAACCATTAAAGCAGAAAGAGGTGTACCTTTTTGAACGTAATAATACTGTAAAAACTCCGCCTTAAGCTTTGCCACATCAACACCTGAAGGACACTCCGATTTACAAGCTTTACATGATAAACAGAGATTTAACACTTCATACACATCCTCTAAAAACAGCTTCTCGGAGTCTAGTGTTCCTGTAAAATACTCACGTAATATATTCGCCCGGCCACGTGTTGAATGTTTTTCATCTTTTGTAGCCATATAACTGGGACACATAGTACCACCAATCACTTCCGACTTTAAACAATCTCCCGAACCAGAACACTTTTCGCTCGCTCTAACAATCCCTAAAGTATCTTCCCAATTGAATACCGTTTTGAATTGCTTCAACGGATTGGCGATCCGATACCTCAAAGAAGTATTCATTTGAGGGGTATTTACAATCTTATCCGGATTTAACAAACCTTCAGGATCGAATACCTTTTTCACCCGCAACATTAGTTTGTAATTTAAATCACCAACCATCAGCGGAATAAATTCTCCTCTTAACCTACCATCGCCATGCTCTCCACTTAAAGAACCGTCATAGCTCTTTACAATATGCGCTGTTTCACGGGCTATTTTTCTAAACAAGAGTACATCCTGTTGATCCTTTAAATTTAAAACCGGTCGTAAATGCAACTCCCCGCTTCCAACGTGTGCATAAAAAACACAATCCTTACCGTAAGCACCTAACAGATCCTTAATATCCTCTGCAAATGCAGGTAAATCAACAGGTCTTAATGCAGTATCTTCTATAACAGCAACCGGATGTTTATCGCCTTTCATATTTGAAAGAACACCTAAACCAGCCTTTCGTAAAGCCCATACTCTTTTTATTTGTTCTCCTACAACAACTGGATAAGCAAACCCCAATTCCTTTTCCTTGAAATCGCTTATTAAAGCACCAACTTGTTTATTTAATTCATCCTTCGAAGAAGAAGCAAACTCAATAACCAATAAAGCAGCAGGTCTACCCTCTATAAAGAAACGGTTACTTTGCTGCGCTGCACTTTGCCCGGCTAAATCTAAAATTTTATCATCAATAAGCTCCACCGCTCTTGGTGCATGCTTTAAAGCTTCGATATTGGCCTCCAGAGATTCCTGTAAGCTATTAAAATGCACACAAATCAAGGCTTGCTCTTTAGGTGGAATATCCACCAGATTAAGTTTCACCTTGTTTGCGACCATTAAAGTACCTTCCGATCCTGCAATCATTTTGCACATATTAAATGGCTTTCCTTCTTTTACAAAAGGCACCATTTCAGCCAGGATATCCAGGGCATATCCAGTATTTCTGCGATGTATTTCTTTATGAGGATATTCCTTTTCAATTTCGGCAAGATGCTCTGGCTTGGATAATATATCCTTTATTTCGCGATACATTTCCCCTTCTAAACCTTCCTGCTGGCATTTTTTGTCAAACTCCCAATTCTGAATTTCTTTAAAAACAACACTCTCTCCATTTGCCAGATATCCATGTACCTCCAATAAATGATCACGGGTACTTCCATAAACCAAAGAGTGAGAACCACAAGAGTTATTACCAACCATACCTCCCAAAGTACAACGGTTTGAAGTGGAGGTTTCCGGGCCAAAAAACAATCCATGAGGTGCCAGATATTGGTTTAACTCGTCCAATACCACACCTGGCTCAACCATCACCCACTTCTCCTCCACATTAAGTTCAATAATCCGGTTCATGTATTTAGACATATTTAAAACCAGACCACTGCCCACAACCTGACCGGCCAAAGAAGTACCAGCTCCACGCGGGATAAGCTCAATCTTATGCTTATAAGCAAAGTCAATGATCATATGAAGATCAGAATCATCTTTTGGCCATACTACCCCAATTGGCTTTTCGCGATAAGCAGAAGCATCGGTAGCATGTTGAGCACGATCAAGATCTCTAAACGAAACTTCACCTTTTAAAAGTGTAGACAATTGATTAAGAGAAGATGGATAATCAGGAATATTCATGAATTATATATTTCCCGTAAAAATAGGAAAAATGTTGATATGGTTTTATTCCACTACCTACTTGTTCTTATCTTTTCAGCAGGTAGCATTATTCATTCTTAAAGCCATGTATTTCGACCACAAAGAGAACATGACTAATTTAGTTAAAGCTTAGATTTTAGCCAGGCAATCAATGACTATTTAGTCAAAGAAAAAATATCAAAAAATGGAGGCTTGCCTATTTAGTCACGGCTTGTTTTATTCATCTTATTGCTCATAAGAAAATTATAAAGCAAAATGCGGTTTTAATCTATTTCTTTTCGTAAGCATACCAATATAAGGCACCAACAAAAAAGGCTCCTCCAACAATATTACCAAGAGTGGCCGGAATAAGATTATCCACTATAAAGCTCGACCATGTAATTTGAGCTCCTTCGAAGATGGCTAACGGAATAAAATACATATTGGCTATGGAGTGCTCAAAACCCATAGTAACAAAAGCCATTACGGGCCACCAGATACCTAATATTTTACCACTGGTATGCTGGGCAGACATTCCCATCCATAAGGCCAGACAAACTAACCAGTTTGCTCCAATTCCTTTTAAAAAGGTTTTATAAAATGGATTAGAAGTTTTGCCTTCTGCAATTTTTATCACTAAATCATGCCATGGCTCAGAAGAAACAATATCGGTTAAATGCGTTAAAAAGTAAGCCACCACAATAGAACCGACAAAGTTTCCAACATAAACCAATCCCCAGTTTCGCAAAGGTGCTCTCCAACTCTGACGACCACTTAATACATTGGGTACAAAATAGGCGTTGTTACCAGTAAATAATTCGGCTCCTGCCATCACAACCATCATCAGACCAACAGGAAATGCTGCTCCGAATAGCAATTTAGCTATTCCGGGATTTTCAGCTGCAATTCCGGGAATACCTCCTCCAACTAAAATGGAAAGTAATGCTCCAAACGATATGTAAGCCCCGGCCATAAAGCTTAAGGTTAAAATCTTTTTGGCAGAGTATTTATCCTTGGTTATGGCAGCTTCCCCTGCAATTTTAATTATTTCTGGTGGTGTAAATAAGCTCATATTTTTCTTAGCTCTTTGTTGTTAGTCATTAGCTTTTCGCCAATAATAATTCATTCAAACTCTTTAATCGTTTACCAGGCACAATTAGTTTACTTTTACTTCTTTGAAATATTGTTCTAAAATTCGCTTGGCATTTTCAATTTGTTCTGCAGTGTTTTCAACCGCATCTTTTAACAGATAATCCTCACCTAATGATTCCCATTTATGAATCCCTAACTTATGATAAGGCTGAATTTCAATCTTTTCGATACAAGTAAAATCATGATAACGTTTTCCCATCTTATTTAATTCTTCGGGATCATCCGTATAACCGGGTATTAAAACGTATCTTAACCAGGCAGCTTTTCCTGTAGCTTCGCGATGTTGAATTAACCTCAAGGAAGACCCAAAACCATTCACTCCGGTCAGTTGTTGATAACCCTCGGCATGCGTATGTTTGATATCAACCATAATTAAGTCGGCATAATCATCCAATAAGGTCTTTGCATCAGCATTTAACACAGAGCCATTGGTATCTATATTGGTATGAATTCCGTTTTCCTTTAACAATTTAAAAAATGAAATTAATGCCTTACTCTGCAATAAAGGTTCTCCCCCGGAAACGGTAACGCCTCCACTTTCTCCAAAATAGGGCTTCATATTTACTGCCCTACGCACCAATTCTTCCAACTCATACTCCTGTCCACCTTGCATAGGAATGGTATCCGGATTATGACAATACTGGCATTTTAAGTTACATCCCTGAAGAAAAATAACCATTCTGATGCCCGGCCCATCATGCGTTCCGAAAGATTCAATAGAGTGTACCTTTAGTTTTAATTCCATATTTTATATTCTCATTCTAATAAATAGCAAAGACCTGTATGCCAATGATTGACAAACAGGTCTGAATATATAGAATATGATTATACCTCCCAATTAATTACATAGAATCGTGGAAAGAACGAGATAATACCTCTTGCTGCTGTTCGCGTGATAAACGGATAAAATTAACCGCATAACCTGATACACGAATAGTTAACTGAGGATAATTCTCAGGATTTTCCATTGCGTCTTCCAACACCTCACGATTCAAAACATTTACATTTAGATGCTGTGCATTTTTAATAAAATAACCATCTAAAGCAGCTACCAGGTTAGTAATTCTTTCCCCTTCGTTTGAACCTAAAGATTTAGGAACAATAGAAAAAGTATTTGAAATACCATCCTGAGAATCTTCGTAATTAATTTTTGCTACAGAGTTCAATGATGCAATAGCACCGTGTGTATCGCGTCCGTGCATTGGGTTTGCACCCGGAGCAAAAGGAACTCCCTTAGCTCTACCATCCGGTGTTGCACCTGTTTTTTTACCATATACCACATTCGAGGTAATCGTTAAAACAGAAAGTGTTGGATTAGCATTTTTATATACCGGGAGCTCTTTTAATTCTTCACTAAAGTGATTTACCAGGTTGCGGGCAATTAAATCTACGCGATCATCATCATTACCGTACTTTGGAAAATCTCCTTCAATCTGGAAATCAACCGTCAATCCGTCTTCGTTACGAAGAGGTTTTACTTTGGCATGCTTAATGGCAGAAAGAGAATCGGCAACAATTGAAAGTCCTGCAATACCATAAGCCAAATTAATTTTTGGATTGGTATCGATTAATGACATTTGCGCTTTCTCATAATAATACTTGTCGTGCATATAATGAATGATATTCATCGATTCGTTGTATACACGGGCTACTTCTTTCATGGCGATCTTAAAACTCTCCATTACTTTGTCGTAATCCAGATAAGTATCATTGGCCATAGAAGGAATTCCTTCCACCATAACGGTTCCGGTATTTTCACATTTACCGGCATTAATGGCTAACAATAATGTTTTAGCCAAGTTGGTTCTGGCACCAAAAAACTGAATATGCTTTCCTAATTCCTGGAAAGATACGCAACAAGCAATACCATAGTCGTCACTATCACGATGACAACGCATTAAATCGTCATTCTCATATTGGATAGATGAAGTATCGATAGACACTTTTGCGCAGAACTCTTTAAATCCTTTAGGTAAATTATTCGACCAAAGAATAGTAATGTTTGGTTCCGGAGATGGTCCAAGGTTATATAGCGTATTTAAAAAACGGAATGAAGTTTTTGTTACCTTACTTCTTCCATCCACCAACATACCACCAATCGATTCAGTTACCCAGGTTGGATCACCAGCAAAGATTTGCTCATAAGCCTCCATTCGCAAATGGCGCACCATACGAAGCTTCATTACAAAATGATCGATATATTCTTGTGCTTGTGCCTCAGTAATAATACCAGCCTGCACATCTCTTTCGATATAAATATCTAAAAATGAAGATACACTACCCAAGGACATTGCTGCTCCATCTTGCTCTTTTACCGCAGCCAGATAAGCCATATAAGTCCATTGTACAGCCTCTCTTCCATTTTCTGCAGGACGGGATAAATCCAAATCGTAACGCTTACCCATTTCAATCATCTGGTAAAGCGCTTTAATTTGCTCTGATACTTCCTCGCGTAAACGAATGGTATCATCACTCATAGGACCGG
Source organism: uncultured Saccharicrinis sp. (assembly GCA_963677245.1). GTDB lineage: Bacteria > Bacteroidota > Bacteroidia > Bacteroidales > Marinilabiliaceae > Saccharicrinis. Next base: position 4,114,738 of record OY781921.1, on the reverse strand, counting down.
TTATATTTCTTAAGTCTTCTTTTTTACCTTCGATCAAGCGATTAATACCATACAAAGCAATTCTTCGGTAATCACCAATAATTCTACCTCGGGCATAGTTATCTGGCAAACCTGTTAAAAAACCTAATGAACGAAATTTTCTGATTTCATCTGTGTAGGCATCAAAAACACCATCATTGTGTGTTTTTGTGTATTTTCCAAACGCTTCGCTTACCACATCTGAAGGTTTTAAACCATGCTCAGATAAAGCTTTTTGAACTACTTTAAAACCGCCATAAGGTTTCATGGCTCTTTTCAGTAACTCATCCGTTTGTAAACCAACAATAACTTCACTTTCCTTATCTATGTATCCGGCAGCGAATGAATTAATCATCGATACTATATTGGTATCCACACCTCTTAACCCATTATTGGCACGTTCTTCTTTTAAAGCTTCGGTACAGATATCCCAAAGTTTTTTGGTATTTGGAGTAGGTCCCTCCAGAAAAGTATAATCACCCTCATAAGGTGATATATTCAGTTTCACAAAATCTCTAACGTCAATGGCTTCACACCAACGACCTTTCACAAAATCTTTTGTCTCCATTCTGCATTATATTTTATGCAAAAGTAGAGCTATTCATTGATATACGAAATCCCTATATGTAGTGATTACTATAAAATAATAGATAATCAGAAGTATCTGTTGGTCATATCTATATACAAATCAAGCATAAAAGGTAATTAATTACTCAAATGTGAATCTTTGTTAAAAATATCCTACAATTCTAGTTGAGTTGTTTTTCTGAAATAATACTTAATTCTCTAATTGCTCTGTTTTCTTCTTCAGCAGCTTTGTAGTCATTAATAAAAGTACGAACCAAAACTTTTAATTCAATTAAATCGGTTTGTGAGAGAACCATTTTAATGGAAGTATTAGGAAAAGGCACATGAATTTTTCGAACATAACTTGTTGCCTGATTCATTTTCTCAAACATTTCTCCATCCATCTTATTAAAGAAGTTCAAAAAGTCTTCCAGCACCTTTATAGAAGTAAAGTCTATGGCTAACTGATTAAATTCAAAATGGAATTTGCTGCATTTATCGCAAGTAAATAAATGTCCGTTTAATGTTTTGATATCTATCTTTTCCATACCCTTTTTTATCTAAAACACACAGTAAAACAAAAATGTTTATTAGCAACATCATTTATTTAGATTAATTCTAATTTAATTAATAAGTTTTAACACTCAGACATGTTAATGAATTCCCTAATTCAAGTATTTAAATGCCAGAAATGACGAATCACATATTTTAAGGATTCCTTCTTTTATATCTTGCTGTCTAAAATTTAAGGACATATGTTTTCAAAAGAAGTATACTTAAATAGAAGATCCCGGTTAAAAAGTAAGGTTGATAAAGGAATTGCGTTAATATTAGGCAACGTTGATACAGGTATGAACTGTACTGATAATGTGTATCATTTTAGACAAGACAGTACTTTTTTATATTTTTTTGGTCTCGATTACCAAGGACTTGCAGGCATAATAGATTTTGAAAGTGGTGAGGAAGTGCTGTTCGGCAATGATTTTTCAATGGATGATATTATTTGGATGGGTCCTCAGGCATCGCTAAAAGAAAATGCAGAAAAAGTAGGGATTGCAAAAACTCATCCTTTCAGTGAATTAAAAATAACGATTCAAAAAGCGCTTCAACAAGGACGAAAAATCCATTTTACACCACCATACAGAGGAGAAAATTTAATTGCTATTGGCAAACTTTTAGATGTTCATCCATCACAAGTTAAGGAAATGGCTTCAGCTGAATTTATTAAAGCTTGCGTTTCTTTAAGATCTATAAAAGAACCCTGGGAGGTTGAGGAAATGGAAAAGCAGATGGCAGTAGCTTATCAAATGCATACTACCGCTATGAAGATGGCACATCCGGGAAGAACAGAGCAGGAAATTACCGGAGCAATAGAAGGAATTTCTATATCTGGAGGAGGGATGGTATCCTTTCCTGTTATTTGTTCTGTAAGAGGAGAAACGCTTCACAACCATTATCATGGAAATTCGCTCAAAGAAGGTGATTTATTACTTGTAGATGCAGGCTGTTCATCAACCTTAAATTATGCTACAGATCATACAAGAACATCTCCTGTTGGTGGGAAATTCACGCAGAAACAAAGAGAAATTTACCAAATAGTAGCGGATACAAATAACCATGCCATTGCCAATTGTAAGCCCGGAATAACTAATAAAGAGGTTCACTTAATGGCTGCCAAAAACATTGTTAGTGGATTAAAAGAGCTGGGAATTATGCAAGGTGACATTGATGAAGCCGTAAGTGCCGGGGCTCATGCCTTATTTATGCCTCATGGTTTAGGTCACATGTTAGGTTTAGATGTGCATGATATGGAAGACTACGGAGAAAACTTTGTAGGATATAATGATCAAATACAACGCAGTTCTCAATTTGGTTTATCTGCACTTCGATTGGGAAGAGAACTGGAAACCAATTTTGTAATCACTATAGAGCCCGGTATTTATTTCATACCTGCACTTATTGATCAATGGAAAAGTGAAGGAAAATTCACCGATTTTATCAATTACAACAAAGTAGAAAGCTGTAAAGGTTTTGGCGGTATTCGTTTGGAGGATGATGTTTTAATCACAGAAAGCGGAAGTCATATACTTGGAGAAAGAATTCCAATTCAACCCGACGAAGTTGAATCAATGGTTCAATCTGATTTATAAAGTCAATTTTTCAGAAGGGGCAAGATGTGTCCGTCTTTCCCCTTCTGAAAATATGTCAGTTTTTAAAACTCTGCTTGTTCATATGCATCATATCTCCAAACTCTTTGAGCATGATAACAATTTGGTTGATATCATATAAGTCCATGGATTCAATTAAAAGGTTACCGTATTGAATCATGGAGCTGAAATTAAATTCATTTCCTATTAAAATCATTTCTTCACCAAATTCAATAACTTCTTTATGACTCAGTATTTTATTCAATTGTTTCCATTTAGGATAAACTGATTTATTTAATCTTTGATATAAACTTTCCGATACCTTCATATTAACAATTATACCAGCTGGTTTTATTTCATTCTGCCTATCTTCCATGGTAATTTCCTGCGGTAAAAATTTGATTAATTCTCTTCTTACATCATCAATAGTATATGGTTTTAAAACAAATGATGAAAAATTATAGGCTTTAATCTTATCTATATTATCAAGATTGGTCATCGCCGTAGCGGCTATGATAGGCGTATCTTTTACACTTTCTATATTTTCAATTTCAGCCTTTAATTCAAAGCCATCTTTTATAGGCATTTTTAGATCTGTAATGATTAAATCGATTTTCTCTTTATTTAAAATATCTAAAGCTTCTGCGCCGTTTCCGCATATAACAGATGATAAGCCCATTTCAGAAAGAATGCTTTTCAGATACATTCTATTCAAATGAATATCGTCAACAACCAACACAGTTGCAGGTAAAAACGCTCTGCTTTCTACGCCTTCTTCTATTTCAAATACTTCTCCATCTTTATTTTCAAATACATCAACATCTTTAAATTCCATGGTAAAAACACTTCCTTTTCCCACTTCACTTTTAACAGTAAGTCGGCCATTCATCAAGGAAACAAGCTTTAAACAAATAGAAAGACCTAAGCCTGTTCCTGTTGAAGATCCATCTTCAAAGAAATTATTGACCTGAGAGAATGGTTCGAAAATCTTTGTAATAGAAACTTCAGGTATACCAATGCCTGTATCTTTTATATAAAAGGAAACAGATGCTTTTTTATTTTCGTCACTGTTCTTAGATTTTATATTTAGTCCTATTTCTACTTCCCCTTCCTTTGTAAATTTTATGGCATTGTTGACTAGATTTATCAATACCTGCTTCAACCGATTTCCATCCATCACATAATACGAATCGGGGCGATGGTTTTGAATCAGACTATTAAGCCGAATCCCTTTATTAGCAGCCTTCAGTTTAAACATTTGTTCCAACTCTTCCACCAGACGCTCAATATTAACGGGACCTAAATCTAAATCTAACTTACCAGCTTCTACCTTCGATAAGTCTAGTGTATTATTGATAATCGACAATAGATTCCTGCCACTCACTAATATTGAATCCAAGTAGTTTCGCGCTTTGGGCTCCACAACGTTTCGCTCTAACAACTCAGCAAAACCTAGAATGGCGTTGATCGGCGTCCGTATTTCATGGTTCATATTGGCTAAAAATTCAGATTTAGCATTGTTAGCCACCATCAATTCCTGAGTTCTGGTTTTTACTCTTTCCTCAAGGTCTTCATTCAGTTTTTTTAATTCAAACTCAACCCCTTTTCGTTTTGAGATATCCAAAATTGAAATCACATAATTACGACTACCTTCTATAGTTTGCACACTGCATACGACTGGCTTATGCATCCCTTCTGTATTTATAAAATCATATTCCTGATGTTTACAAATTGGTATTTTAGGTTTTGAAGAGGCATTTTCGTGAAGTAAATCTGGCAAAAAGTTGTAAATAGAAAGATAACTTTCCTGATCAAAAACACCTCCACTCAAAAATTCAAACTCTTTATTTACTAATATAATGTCTCCATTAGACGCTGTAATACAGGTGGCTGTTCCTGTATTACCGAAGATGGCTTTGTAGAGCGCTACATTTTCTTTAAGCGCTTTTACCATGGAATATCTTTCCGACACATCTCTTGCGGTTCCATGAAGCCCCAAAACTTGTTTTTCTTTTGAGTAGAATACTTTTCCTTCAATCTCAATTGGAATTTTCACGTCAAACCTTTTATGTTTGAATTTAGCTTCGAGCTTGACAAGTGGGTTTTGACTGGGGTAATTCATGGTTGTAAGAGCTAAACGGGCGAGCGATACAAAATCCTTAAATTCCATATATTTCGAAACGGGCAGACCAAGCCATTCCTCTGGCAAATATCCCAATACTTTAGTTAAAGAAGGAGATACGTAGGTTACACGCAAACGACGATCTACCTGCCAGATGATATCGATAGAATTTTCAGCAATAAATCTGAATTTCTCTTCACTTTTCCGAAGTTCATCTTCTGCCCTTTTTTTCTCAGATACATCCCGAACGACTCCAAGCACTGCATATTCTCCAAGCAATTGAATAGCGGTCGTTGAAAACTCACATTCCTTTACCGTACCATCTGCACAAATAACTTTCGCATAATATGAATTTTCGGTAGGTAAACCTTTGGCTCGTCTTAATGCGTACCCTTGAAGTCTTGGACGATCATCCGGATGGATTACGTTCCAAAAATTGGCTTGAAAAAATGTTTTCTCAACATAACCAGAGATTTCAAAAACCTTTTTGTTTGCATACACCACTTTATCTTTCTTATAAATATAAATTCCATCATAACTATTATCAACAATGGCTTTATATCGTGCTTCGCTTTCCAAATGATTACGCTGATGCTGATTCGCTTGTGTGACATCTCTTATCGAATACAGATATACAAATTGCCTTTCAAGCTTAATTTCTCCTATAATTACTTCCGTTTCTCTCACTTCTCCATTACCAACCACAAAATTGATTAATCGTGTATTTTCATCTTTTACAGAAGAAATTAAAGGCTGATCTTCTGATAAAAAAGTATACAATGACTTTCCAACCAATTGATCCTTTGTACACTTAAAAAATTCAACTGCCATATGATTGGCATCAACAATTAAAGCATGATTATCATCAATAATCAGGTTGATGTTATTACCGTAATAAAAGAGAGACTTAAAGTTATTTTTTGATTTCAGTATTTGCTCATTAATTTCTTTTTCATGCGTAATATCTTTGGCATGAATAAGGCTTCGTTCTACTCCTTTAAATTTAACGACTATAGAATTTAAACTTAACCAAACATGTCTATTATCACTGGTAACTGCAATGGCTTCATAGGCAAGTAATTTTTTATTTCCAGATTTTCTTTGACTACGATGGTCGCTAACGACATGTACAAAATCGGGATGCACCAATGCAGAAGCATCAAAATACTTTTCTTTTCTAAAGCTATAACCTGATAATGTTTCAAAAGCCTCATTTGCATATACAATATGACTTTCATTATAGTCGTGCAGAATAAAAACCGGATCAGGAAATTTATCAACGATTGTCTCAAATTCACAAAATTCAATTTCCTCATTAGATTTAAACAACCTCAGGTTATTCTCTAAAAATCTATTCTCCTGTTTTACTACCTCGAGTTGTTTTCTTAATTGACGAATTTCCTTGGCAAGTTTAGAGATATTTGTTTCCATAACTTTAGGTTTATGGTTAAATTGAAAAGAGAAAATCCCACCTCAACATGTCGACCATAAAAAAGTTAAGAAAATTATTTTAAAATGTAAACCCCTAGAAAACAAATAAATCTGGGAACAGGTAAATCCTAAAGTATAATAACTTCAAATTTGACTATTAACGCTTTTAGTCTTTTTTAAATAAATCTTTCATTCTCCTTAACAAGCCCTTACGTTTTTCTTTACGCTTTTGAGCATTATCCTTCCTTTCTCTTCGTTCTTTTAGGCTTAAAGAGTCCGCACTAAATCTATCTCTTGTGAAAAAATCAAGGATCGAACGATCAGGATCTTTTTCAGAGAAATCAACACAATCAACCATATCGGCCAATTCTCTGTTTAATGGAGGAAAATAAGCATTGGAATACTTATGGTAATTTTTATCACGCTCCACTTTTTTCATAAATAAAGCAAAAATAGGTAAAGCCATATGAGAACCTTGTCCCAGCGCCGTAGACCTAAAATGTACCACAGGACTTTCTGCGCCAACCCAAGCCCCTGCAAGTAAGTTTGGCGAATATCCAATAAACCATCCATCTGCATTATCCTGTGTAGTTCCGGTTTTTCCGGCCAATTGGGTTCGAACACCATAAACTGATCTTAAATCTCTTCCCGTTCCATTTTCAACCACGCCCTGTAGCATGTAGTTCATCAAGTCAACCGTCTGCTTATCCAATACCGGAAAACCCTGAATCTGATCTTCATGCTCATAGAGTACTTTGCCCGATTTATCTTCAATACGTAATAAGCCAAATGGTTTCATTTTAACACCATTATTGGCAAAACAGCTATAAACGGTAAGCATCTCTTTTAAAGAGATTTCTCCAGCACCTAAACTTAAAGAAGGTACTGCCGGCAGCTTTGAATCTACGCCCATTCGCTCAGCTAAATCAAGCACCTTGTCAACTCCTGTTTGTACCATTATTTCAGCCGTAATGGTATTCACAGAGTTTGAAAGTCCGCCTTTCATTGAGTAATACCCTGAATGATTTCCACCGGAATTTGTCGGCGACCAATTATTATATTCCTCATAAATTCGACGTTCATTAGAAATATATTCGCATGGAGACATTCCATCCAATAATGCAGCCGTATATACAATAGGCTTGAAGGTTGAACCTACTTGTCGACGTGAAGTAACATGATCGTACTGAAAGTATTTATGATTGACACCTCCAACCCAGGATAATATTTTTCCTGTATGCGGATCCATCACCATAAAACCCGTATTTAATATCTTTAAATAATGTTTTACCGAATCCAAAGGAGAAAGGTTGACTTCCTTTTCGTCGGGGTAAGCAAAAATGGTCATTTTAGTAAGCTGACTCATTTCTTTTAAAATTTCATCTTGAGATTTACCACCAGCAACCAATTGCTTATATCTCGCAGAATTTTGTAACGCCTTTTCAAAAACAGCAGGTTTGCTTTTCCATGGATCTCTGTTTTTCCAATGAATTTTAAACTCATTTTGTAAGCGAGCCATATGTTGTTGTACTGCCTCATCAGCATACCTTTGCAATGTGGGATCTATGGTTGTATAGATTTTGAGACCATCTTTATAAATATCATAATGATCACCGTATTTATCGCTTAAAACTTGTTCAACCTCTTTCCTGATTATTTCTCTAAAATATGGCGCAATTCCAGTATTATGGTCAATTTTATGATAGTTTAAATCTAGTTCCGTATTTTTTAGTTTTTCGGCTTCTTCTTTATTCAAAAAACCAAATTCGGTCATTCTGTCCAAAACCAGATTTCTTCTTTTCTTTGATCTTTCCGGATTTAGCCGGGGGTTGTACGCAGTATTCGCGGCAAGCATTCCAATTAACACAGCCGCTTCATGAGGTTTTAACTGCGAAGAATGCTTACTGAAAAAACGTTGTGCAGCAGCTTCAATCCCATAAACATCCTCTCCAAACGGAACGGTATTTAGATACAACGTTAAAATTTCTTCCTTGCTATAAACTTCTTCCAGGCGTGAGGCAATAAAAATCTCTTTGGATTTATTTACCATCATGGAGAAAGGGCCATATTTTTTTCGCGGATATAGGTTTTTCGCCAACTGCTGACTAATAGTACTTCCTCCTCCCTGCGCTTTATTCTGAAGAATTATTGTTTTAAAGAGTACACGTCCTAAGCTTACTAAATCGAACCCTTCGTGTTGAAAAAAGCGTTTGTCTTCGGTAGCTACTAAAGCATTTTTTGCATGCTGAGAAATTACCTTATTCTCAATACTCATTCGGTTGTGATAATAGTATTTTCCCATTAGCACACCATTCTCTGAATATATCTCCGAAGCTATGTCATTATCGATTTGTGCTAATTCTTCCTTCTTGGGAATTCTACCAAATACCCCCAAATATATGAATAGCAAAAACACAAAGGCCAATCCAATTAACAAACCAGATCCTTTTAAACCCCAAACAGTTAGTCTTCTTTTAAAGGATGATTTAGATTTAGAATGTGTTGTTTTTTTCTTTTGATTTTTCTTAGAAGGCTTAACTTTTTTCGAAGTCATGTATAGTTGATTGTTTATAGGAATCCTATTTCGTTTATACCTGAAATGCACATTTATTTAATGCATCTCGCTATAATTCATATAACAAAAGCTTGTTTTGTTTAGAATTACATTTCAAATATAAAACCTTCCTCTCCAATCTCACTAAAAAACTGCTTTAAAAATCCTAACATATATTCATGTCGTTGATGAGCAATGGCTTTTCCGTTTACAGTTTCCATCGTATCCTTCAACTTTAATAGCTTTTCGTAAAAATGATTGATGGTTGGAGAATCACTATTTCTGTACTCTTCTTTTGTCTGATATTTTTGAGGTGGAATATTCTGATTAAAAAGCAACCGATTCTTACTGCCTCCATAATGGAATGTGCGAGCAATACCAATCGCTCCTAATGCATCTAAACGATCAGCATCACGAACTACTTTCTGCTCCAGAGATAGTTCCTTGTCTTGATTAATGTTTGCCCCAAAAGAAACTGAATCAATAATTTCAAGAAGTATTGTAATTTCAGCTTTATTCAAATTAATAGATTTCAGAAAATCTAGCAACTCCTTTTCTGCTGCATGTTTATCAAATAATTTCTCGTCACTTATGTCATGCAATAATGCACCGGCTTGAACTAAAAAATCGTCTGCTCTTTCACTTGTATTGATGGCGATGGCATTATTGACAACACGAACAATATGACTCCAATCATGACCTGCATCCACAGTCATCATTTTTGTCTTTACATATTGTTTTATTTCCCTAAGCTGAAGTTCTTTTTCTGAAGTCAACGGCTGTGTTTATTTGAATATTTTTTTTGAAACCTCTTTTGACAGGGCATCTTTGCTCAGCATGATAGCAACTGTATTCATTCGCAAATATTGCTCCGACATATAAACATAGCCGCCGTATGGATTGCTTTCTGTTCCCCAGCTATTTTTGGTTTTAAAGTAGATTGTTCCATTTTGATCCTTAGCCAGACCAACAATATGCATTAAATGATCATCTGTTGCCTTCCAGCTAAAAAAAGCGTTCTGACGTTCGTCTTGAGTCACCTGCTTTTCCTCCTGCGGAACAAAACCTTTTGCAGTGTCTAAAGGAACAATAGCTAATCCTTTAGAATGGGAGAAAAAATCTTCAGATACATCACCATCCCAAACCAATGTAAACCCATTATTCAATGCGGTTTTCATCACTTCAATTAATTCATCAACAGGTAAATTATAATATCTGTCGTGTGACCAGTTATCAGGAACTTCCAGATCAAATTGACTATAAAATGGATGATGTGTATAAGAGCTTAATTCAATATACTTAGCTTTTTCTACTCCCCAGCCTTTGGCAAATTCTGATGGAGAATAGCTCCGTTTTTTGTAGTTTACTTCGTTAGGAAGTTCTCCAAGGTAATTGAGCAATATGGAATTGATGTTTTCAAACCATAGTTGAGATGGACTGGCATTTTTTTGGTTAATATAATTATGCAATAAATTTTTCAGAGACGCTTCCATCTCATAATGATTATGCGCTAGCGTGCTGTCTTTTTTTCCACTAAAGGCATATTCTGGAACCAAACCAAAATCATGGACCTCATTCAATACATCATGTGCTTGTCCTCCCTGGCTAAAATTCCCCATTCCATGTAAATAAACATACTGTTTTGCTTTTCGCTCATATACATGTTTCACAATGTACATTTCAGATAAATCCAGCTCAGGACCTCCCATTCTCATTATTTCTGATTCAAGAAAGGATATAGTACTAAATGCCCAGCAAGTTCCTGTTTGACCTTGACTCTTAACAGGCGTCACTTTATTTTCCGCAATGGATTCAAACTTAAAATTCTGAGAAAAAGTGAAAGAAAACGACAGGCTTAATAAAACTACAAATACAATCCGCATACCAACTTCATCTTGTTAAAATTCCTAAAAAATGGCACGCAAAATAATAAAATATTAACAATTGACCTACTTTATCACAAGATTTCAATCTATGTAAGAATCAATATAATCCTCAATACAAATGATTTAACACACATCACCTCTCTACATTTTGCTATAATTTATTAACAGTCATTAAGTTTGCTTTGGTTTTATTTCAATATCCACATTGCATTATCTTATAGGATCAAAAGGAAATTAACGTTTGATTCATTTTATACAACATGCAAAATCAAAAAAGCCACTGAGCAAAAACTCAGTGGCCTCTTGTGTTAATATCTAATTTTAAATAATTATTTGTATTCCTGCCAGCTCTTGATGCTGATGTCTTCTTTACCCATTTTACAGAAAGCCTGTATAAATGCACTTGCTAAACGAGCGTTTGTAATCAACGGCACGTTAAAGTCAATCGCACTACGACGAATGGTATATCCATTATTTAGCTCACTTTTTGATAAGTTTTTAGGGATATTAATCACTAAATCAATCTGCTTTTCGCGGATCATCTCTAATGCATTTGGATGCTTATCTTTATCGCTTGGCCAATGTATATGCGTTGTTCCTACACCATTCTCTTCAAAGAACTTGTGCGTTCCTCCGGTTGCATAAATATTAAAGCCTTTTGATTTTAACAATCTTGCAGCTTCCAATAGCTCCATCTTAGATCTGATTGGACCTGAAGAAATTAAAATATTTTTCTCAGGAATTGAATAACCAACAGATAGCATAGAATTTAGAATTGCCTCATCAAAGTTATCTCCAATACATCCCACCTCACCAGTTGATGACATATCTACACCTAATACAGGATCTGCTTTTGCTAAACGAGCAAAAGAGAATTGAGGTGCTTTAATACCAACGCAATCTAAATCAAATAAGTTTTTATTTGGCTTTTCCACTGGCATTCCTAACATCACCTGTGTTGCTAAATCAATCAGGTTAATCTTAAGAATTTTAGAAACAAACGGGAAACTTCTGGAAGCTCTCAGATTACACTCAATTACTTTTAAATCGTTGTTTTTACCTAACAACTGCATATTAAATGGTCCTGAAATATTTAATGCTTTGGCAATTTCTCTGGCAATTCGTTTTACACGACGCATTGTTTCGATGTAAAGTTTTTGCGGAGGAAATACAATGGTTGCATCTCCGGAGTGAACTCCTGCAAACTCAACGTGTTCTGAAATAGCATAAGCCACAAGCTCACCATCTTTAGCTACAGCATCAACCTCAATTTCCTTAGCTTCTTCAATAAATTCAGAAACAACTACCGGATATTCTTTAGATACATTAGCTGCTAAAGTTAAAAAGTGCTCTAACTCATCCTTGTTACTCACCACATTCATGGCTGCACCAGAAAGCACATAACTTGGACGAACTAACACCGGAAATCCAACTTCATCAACAAACGTATAAATATCATCAACCGAAGTTAACTCACTCCATCTTGGCTGATCGATATTAAGCTCATCCAACATTGCGGAGAACTTCTGACGGTTTTCTGCATTATCAATGTTTTCTGGCGATGTTCCTAAGATAGGCACTGCTTGCTTATGAAGTTTCATTGCCAGGTTGTTTGGAATCTGACCACCTACAGAAACAATAACTCCTTTAGGAACTTCCAAATCAATTACATCTAAAACACGTTCAAATGAAAGTTCATCAAAATATAATCGGTCACATATATCATAATCCGTACTTACAGTTTCCGGGTTATAATTAATCATTACTGAACGATATTTTTGCTGACGAATTGTATTTAAAGCATTTACACTACACCAGTCAAATTCTACAGAACTACCAATTCGATATGCACCACTACCCAACACAACTACTGATTGACCGTCTTTTTCGTAATCAATATCGTGCTCGGTTCCACTATATGTTAAATACAAATAGTTGATTTGCGCAGGAAACTCACCTGCCATCGTATCAATTTGTTTAACAACCGGTAGAATATTTCGCTTTTTACGCTCTGCTCTTACTTTTAATAAATCGTTTCCAATAACCTCGCTTGTACTCTTAAATACACAACGGGCTACCTGAAAATCAGAATAACCAGCACGTTTTGCATTACGCAACAGGTCGCTTGGTAAATCCTCTAGATGGTTATATTTTTTAAGATCCAGTTCTAAATCATAGATATTCTTTAGTTTTTCAAGGAACCAGTGATCAATATGACTTAATTGATGAATCTCTTCCACTGACATGCCCATTTCAAACGCCTCTGCAATAGCATAAATACGTTGATCGGTTGGTTCTGCCAATTCTGTTTTTACATCAATTCCTTTTAATGGTTGATTGGCAACAAAACCGTGCATTCCTTGCCCAATCATACGAAGTCCTTTCTGGATAGCCTCTTCGAAAGTACGACCTATAGACATAATCTCACCTACAGATTTCATACTACTTCCGATTTGCTTGCTTACTCCGTTGAATTTATTTAAATCCCAACGAGGAATTTTACATACAACATAATCAAGTGCCGGCTCAAAGAACGTTGAAGTTACTTTAGTTACAGAGTTCTTTAGCTCGTGCAACCCATAACCCAAACCTAACTTGGCAGCAACAAAAGCCAATGGATAACCTGTTGCTTTCGAAGCCAATGCACTCGAGCGTGATAAACGGGCATTTACTTCAATTACACGATAATCCTCTGATTTAGGATCTAAAGCATACTGTACATTACACTCTCCAACCACACCAATATGACGAATAATTTTAATCGCCAACTCTCTTAATTTATGATATTCTGAGTTTGATAAAGTTTGTGAAGGTGCAACTACAATACTTTCTCCGGTATGAATACCTAGTGGATCAAAGTTTTCCATATTACAAACCGTAATACAGTTATTGTACTTATCTCGTACTACTTCGTACTCAACTTCTTTCCAGCCTTTTAATGATTCCTCAACCAAGATTTGGTTAGAATAAGAAAAAGCATTTTCTGCACGAGCGATCAATTCTTCTGTATTATTACAGAAACCACTACCCATACCTCCTAAAGTATAAGCAGCTCTTACAATAATCGGAAAACCTATTTTTTCAGAAGCCTTAACTGCCTCTTCTACCGAAGTTACAGCAAGACTAACAGGCGTTTTTACATCAATCTCTTTTAACTTATTCGCAAATATTTCGCGATCCTCAGTATTAATAATTGCCTGAACTGGCGTACCCAAAACCTGAAGGTTATATTTTTCTAATACACCCGATAAATAAAGTTTCGTTCCGCAGTTCAATGCTGTTTGCCCTCCAAATGCCAGCAAGATACCCTGAGGCTTCTCCTTTTTAATAACCTCTTCAACAAAGTAAGGGGTAACCGGCAAAAAGTATATTTTATCGGCAATTTTATCCGAAGTTTGAACTGTGGCAATATTAGGATTAACCAAAACAGTTTCAATACCTTCTTCTTTCAATGCCTTAAGAGCCTGTGATCCTGAATAATCAAACTCTCCTGCTTCGCCGATTTTTAGCGCACCCGAACCAAGTATTACTACCTTTTTAATGTCTTTATTCATGTTTAAATGGCAATTATAAAATTGATGTAATCGTATTCTTATGCATTTTTATTCGTAAATTTCTTCAGCCCAAAATCACATTTTAAGTCATTTCAACAGCTGCATACCTCCATACACTTCTCTGTACCAAGCTGCCTACATAGCGCTTAAACTCTGAAAATTAAACAACAGCGCACAGTAAGCCAATGTATATTGGCTGCAAAAATACAAATATTTTGCAAATTCCTTTTGATAATCTTAAAAAAGTGAATATTTTTGCATTGTTATTGAATATTTATACAATGAAGATTAAAGCGCAAAGATTAAACGCTATTCATAATATTATTAGCACACAAAAAGTGAGCAGCCAGGAAGAACTCTTATCCCTATTAGAAGAAGAAGGATTCATGACTACACAAGCAACACTTTCGCGCGACTTAAAGTTTTTAAAAGTGGCTAAAATTCCACATCCGGAAAAAGGTTATATATATGAATTACCTTCAGGAAATAGCAAACCTATCGAAGATATTCATGATGATTTCCCGGTAAGTGGCGTTTTATCTATTGATTTTACAGGAAATTTAGCCGTCATTAAAACAAGACCCGGTTTTGCCAATGGTGTGGCCTCAGTAATTGATAGTCACGATCCATACGAAATACTAGGTACAATTGCCGGTGACGACACCATATTATTAATTAACAGAGAAGGTATTTCTAAAGCTCATATTTTGGAAGTGCTAACACTGTTTATCCCAGGATTGAAAAATAAAGTATTGTAATTGACAAAGAATTATTGGATTTGACCAGTACAAAATGACAAACGAATTTAAAATAGATGTTGCCGGAGAATTTCATCTTAAATATGTAGATGAGATTTTGGACACCATTGCATCAGCTGCAAAGGTAAGAGGGACAGGAATCGCTAAGAGGAGTCCGGGATACATCATCCAAAAAATAAATGAAGGTAAAGCCATCATTGCTTTGCATGGAGATGAATTTGCCGGATTTTGTTATATCGAATCATGGGGACACGATCTTTTCGTAGCTAACTCCGGATTGATTGTAGAAGAAAAGTTCAGAGGTAAAGGTCTGGCTAAAGCAATTAAATCCAAAGCATTTGAATTATCGCGTAAGCGTTTCCCAAATGCTAAGTTATTTGGTTTAACCACAGGCTTAGCTGTAATGAAAATCAACTCGGAACTAGGCTATAAGCCCGTTACATTTTCTGAGCTAACTGATGATGAAATGTTTTGGAAGGGATGCCAAAGCTGCGTAAATTATGACATTCTTGTTAGAACCAACAGGCGCCATTGTTTGTGCACAGGCATGTTATATGATCCTAAACACGAGGAGCACAATGAAAACGAGAAAAGCCTTGGCGTATACAGTCGTTGGATTAGATTCAAGCAATCTGTTTTCTTAAAAGGAAATAAAAAGAAAGACAACAAAAAGTCTTTTCTGAATAGACTTCAGATTAAATTAATATCGTAATTAAAACTGCAACTCATTACAAGTTGCTATAAAATATAAATAGAAATGGAAAAAGTAGTTTTAGCATTTAGCGGCGGATTAGACACTTCATTTTGTGTTAAATACTTAAAGCATGAAAAAGGACTGGATATTTATTCTGCCATTGCTAATACAGGAGGTTTTTCAGAAGATGAGTTAAAAACCATTGAAGAAGGTGCTTATAATTTAGGTGTAACTCAACATGCAACACTGGATGTGACTGATGTATATTACCGAAATTGTATTCGCTACATGATTTATGGTAACATTCTTAAAAACAACACTTATCCATTATCTGTAAGTTCGGAAAGAATTTTTCAGGCGTTTGCCATTGTTGATTACGCTAGAAAAATTGGTGCCAAATATATAGCCCATGGTAGCACCGGAGCAGGAAATGATCAAATTCGTTTTGACCTGACATTCCAAATTATTGCTCCTGAAATTGAAATCATAACACCAATTAGAGATTTAACATTATCTCGTGAGGCGGAAATTGACTATTTAAAGAAACATGGCGTTGAAAAAGACTGGAAAAAAATGGAATATTCCATTAATAAAGGTCTTTGGGGAACAAGTATTGGCGGTAAAGAAACACTTACCTCTAACAAAACACTTCCTGAAGAAGCTTATCCTAGTCAACTGAAAGAGCAAGAGCCATCTGAATTAATCATTGAATTTAAGAAAGGTGAAATTGCTTCTGTTAACGATGAAACTTTTGCAACTCCAATCGATGCCATTCGAAAAATTGAAGAATTAGGTTCGGCCTATGCTATCGGAAGAGACACACATGTTGGTGATACTATAATTGGAATTAAGGGGCGTGTAGGTTTTGAAGCTGCAGCTCCAATGTTAATCATCAAAGCGCATCACCTTTTAGAAAAGCATACATTAACCAAATGGCAAATGTACTGGAAGGAACAATTAAGTAACTGGTACGGAATGCTGTTGCACGAAGCTCAATATGCAGAACCTGTTATGCGTGATATTGAAAAATTCCTTGACAATTCACAGATTAATGTAAATGGGAAAGTAATAATCAAACTTTTACCTTACAGATTTGAATTAGTTGGCATTGAGTCTGAGAATGACTTAATGAACTCAGGTTTTGGAGACTATGGTGAGATGAATAAAGGTTGGTCTGGAGACGATGTTAAAGGATTTACTTCCATTTTGGGTAACCAGCTTAAAATTTTCAATAACGTAAACAAAGGTCAGCTTGACATTGAATAATATGGATAAAATTAAAGTTGGAATAGTAGGAGGTGCAGGTTATACAGCGGGTGAATTATTGAGAATTTTACTATCACACCCTAATGTTGATATCACTTGTATTCAGAGTACAAGTAATGCAGAAAATCCAATTGCCTCTGTTCATACTGATTTGTTAGGTGACACTGATTTAGCATTTGTAGCTACTCTTGATACCAATGTTGTGGATGTGATCTTTTTATGTATGGGGCACGGTAAGTCGAAAGAGTTTTTAACTGAGAATTCGATTCCGGAACATATTAAAATAATTGATTTAAGCCACGACTATCGTCTAAAAGCAGAAGGAAATGACTTTTTATATGGTTTACCTGAATTAAACAGGGAAGCCATTAAATCAGCAACTAAAATTGCTAACCCAGGATGTTTTGCAACGGCAATTCAACTGGCATTATTGCCTCTTGCTTCAGCAGGAAAATTAAATGAAGTACATGTAAATGCCATAACCGGATCTACAGGTGCCGGTCAAAAACCAACAGCCACTTCACATTTTAGCTGGAGAAACAATAATATTTCTGTTTATAAGGCTTTTGGACATCAACACTTAGGAGAAATTAAGCAATCCCTAAAGCAGTTACAGCATGGATTTGACCAAGCGGTTAATTTTGTCCCGGTGAGAGGTAATTTTTCAAGAGGAATAATGGCTACAGCTTATACAAATTGCGATATGTCGCAAGAAGAAGCTGTTGTTCTATATAAAGAATATTATAAAGACCACCCATTTGTTACTGTTTCGGATAGCAATCCACATCTAAAACAAGTGGTCAATACAAATAAAGGAATTGTTTTTATTGAAAAACACGACAATAAACTCCTTGTAATTAGCATGATTGACAATTTAGTTAAAGGAGCATCAGGACAAGCCGTTCATAACATGAATTTGATGTTCGGCCTAGATGAAAACACAGGTCTTCGCCTTAAATCGGTGGCATTTTAGTTAGTAAGCATAACATAACCAAGTATTAAGCTCTAATTAACCAACCCACAAGACAACGAATTAAGGATGTTCAAAAAGGTTTAAATTAGGTGTTAACAACTGAAGACTTGTTATAATCCTGCAGGAAATCCAAGAGTCCTGCAGGATTGTTTTAACCACAATTCCAACATAAAACAAAGAAGAAATGCAACTATTTGATGTATACCCACTGTTTGATATTGAGCCTGTAAAAGCCGAGGGCGCCTACATTTGGGACAAAGAAGGAAACAAATATCTTGATTTATATGGAGGCCATGCTGTTATAAGCATTGGTCATACTCACCCACATTATGTAGAGCGAATTTCAAATCAGCTTCATCAAATAGGTTTTTATTCCAATTCGGTTCAAAACCAAATGCAAAAAGATCTTGCCCAAAAATTGGGCGAAGTTTCAGGTTTAAAGGATTACAATTTGTTTTTATGTAATTCGGGTGCTGAGGCAAATGAAAACGCTTTAAAACTCGCCTCTTTTGTGACTGGCAAAAAGAAAGTGATTTCCTTTAAAAAAGGATTTCATGGAAGAACCTCTGCTGCTGTTGCTATTACGGATAATCCGAAAATCATCGCTCCCGTTAACAGCAATCACGAATCAGCTATTCTTGAATTAAACGACCTGAATGCTGTAGAAAGCGAGTTGAAAAATAAAGATGTTTGTGCTGTAATAATAGAAGGAATACAAGGTATTGGCGGAATTATAGTTCCAGATCCTGAATTTTTAGAAGGTTTAGAAACGCTTTGTAAAAAGTATGAAGCGGTTTTAATTTTAGATGAAATTCAATCCGGCTATGGCCGCTCTGGAAAATTCTTTGCCTTTCAGTATAGCAATGTAAAACCAGATTTAGTTACCATGGCTAAAGGAATGGGAAATGGATTTCCAATTGGAGGTGTATTAATCTCGGATAAATTCGAACCTTGGTATGGAATGCTGGGAACTACTTTTGGTGGAAATTATTTGGCTTGTGCCGCAGCCTTAGCTGTTTTGGAGGTAATTGAGGAAGAAAGTTTGGTTGAGAATGCTAAAACAATCGGAGAGCATATTCTTAAAAAAGCTAAAAAAACATTAAAATCATGTAAAGTCAGAGGTCATGGTTTAATGATTGGCTTAGAATTTGATGAAGAAATAGTCAAATTAAGAAAAAAACTTCTTTTTGAAGATAAAATCTTTACCGGGGTATCAGGTAAGAATACAATCCGAATTTTACCACCGTTAAATTTGAATCAGGAACAAGCAGATCTGTTCCTAGATAAGTTAGCGGAATCAGTATAAAGATTGGGCCTGATGCTATTACCAAGATTAACAAAAACAACATCAGGCCATGAACAATTTTTTCTGGAACGAAGAGTGGAAAGAAATTCAATTTGAAGAAGGCGCACTTAAAAAAAAGTACGCTATTTCAAATTACGGACGTGTAATAAGTTATACAGATTCTATCAAGGAAGGCGATATTATTAAAGGAGGTAAACTGAGAGGTTACGCCACTTTACCTGTCCGACCTTTTGGAAAATCTAAAACTTACTATATTCATAAATTGGTTGCGCAATATTTTATTGACAACCCAAGAGAAGATGCAAAGTTTGTCATCCACGTTGACTACAACAAAAACAACAACTTTGTTGACAACTTAAAATGGAGCACTAAGGACGAAGTTTTTGAACATCAGCAAAACAACCCCTTGGTTCTCGAAGCAAGAGAAAAGCAAAAAGGACGCAAAACAGTGCAAGGGCACAAACTTACTTCAACTGAGGTAATGCGTTTAAAAAGAAAAATATTTGATCCCAAACGCAAATCCAGACTTAAGATTATTGCCAAACAGTTCGGTATTAGCGAAATGCAATTATATCGCATTAAGTCCGGAGAAAACTGGGGACATGTTAAAGTAGAAATTAATGGTGTAGAGTATTAATTCATCGAAAGCCTTTTGGTTATTCTTGTTTTAATACTCGAATAACAAAAGGCGTACAATGGAAAATAAAAAAATTGCCATCATTGGAGGCGGTAACCTGGGACAAGCAATTGCAAAAGGAATTGTAGACTCTAACATTATTGCAGCAGCTAATCTTACAGTAACCAGACGAAAAACAAGCCTTCTCCAAAATCTAAAAGACCTAGGAGTCAATACCATTGCAGATAATAAAGAAGCTGTAGCCAATGCCGACATCATTTTTCTTGGTGTTAAGCCATATCAAATAAAAGAAATTATTGAAGAGATTGCGCCTTCTCTTAAAGATAATTCTATCATCATCTCTCTTGCCACTGGCATTGATTCTATTACCATTGAGAATTACCTTGGCAAGCAATTACCTATTTTTAGAGCCATGCCAAATACGGCTATTGCTATAGGCGAGTCTATGACTTGTATTTCGGCTCACAATGCAAGCGAAGAACAAAAAGATATTGTACTTACTTTATTTAAGCAAGTAGGACAAGCGCTTATTATTCCTGAAGAATTAATGGCTTCGGCAACTGTGCTTGCTGCTTGCGGTATTGCTTATGCGCTAAGATTTATTCGTGCAGCTACGCAAGGAGGTATTGAAATAGGATTTGGAGCAGACTTGGCTTTACAAATTGCATCTCAAACCGTAAAAGGAGCTGCCGATCTTCTTATTAAAGCAGGCTCCCACCCTGAGCAAGAAATTGATAAAGTTACAACTCCGCGAGGGGTTACTATTTCCGGATTGAACGAAATGGAACATCAAGGTTTTAGTTCTTCTTTAATTAAAGGATTATTAACCTCGTTCAATAAAATTGAAAACGGAAAATAGTTTTTAGTCAAAACCAAAGTCTCTTATCTATTTCAATCTTCAGAGAAAGTGTTTAATTCAATTACCATAAAAATAGGTTCTAATGTACTGACTCAAAATGACGGAACACTTCACACCGAAAGGGTTTCGCATTTGGTAGATCAGATTGCAGAACTTCATAAAAAAAATAAGAAAATTATACTGGTTTCTTCAGGAGCAGTAGCTGCTGGTAGATCTATGGTTCAGGTCAACAAAAAGACAGATACTGTATCATCGCGCCAGCTTTTATCTTCTGTTGGACAGGTAAAACTTTTAAACACCTATTCAGGACTGTTTGAAAATCACCAGATTCAATGTGCGCAAGTTCTTGTTACTAAACAGGATTTCAGATCACGAGAACATTATCTGAATATGAAAAACTGTCTGACCACACTGTGGAACAATGGAATAGTTCCTATCATTAATGAGAATGATGCAGTCTCGGTAACTGCATTAATGTTTACAGATAATGATGAGTTGGCTGGCCTTTTGGCTTCCATGATGAATTGTGAAGCTTTGTTTATCTTGAGTAATATCAACGGTATTTATAATGGCGATCCTTCTAAAGAAGGGACAGAAGTAATCAGAACAATACATAGTAAAAATGCTGATTTATCTAGATACATTTCTACAACTAAATCAGATTTTGGAAGAGGCGGGATGTTAACAAAATGTAGAATTGCACAAAAAACAGCAGCTTCTGGTATTTCGGTACATATCGCTAATGGAACAAAGGAGAATATTCTTGTTGATTTAAACAATCAAGCTGACGATATTGAACACACTCGTTTTCTTCCTGGTGAAAAATATCCGGCAGTTAAAAAGTGGATGGCTTATTCAGAAGACTTTGCCAATGCCGAAGTACATATTAATCAGGGCGCTTTTGAAGCATTAAATTCAGATAAAGCCACCAGTTTATTATTAGCTGGCGTTACCAAACTAAATGGAAACTTTAAAAAAGGAGACTTGCTTAAAATCATTTCTGAAAATGGCAAAGCTATTGGAATTGGTAAAGCAAAGTATGACAGACTAAAAGCAGATGAGCATTTGCATGATGGAAAATATCAACCATTAATTCATTACGATCATTTGTATCTTTTTTCTGACATTTAAAATTAAAAATCAAAAGAAAATCAAATAACATGCAGTGTTTACCTCAGTTCGAAAAAGTTAAAGAAGCCGCTCGCAGCTTATCTAAAGTTGGTAAAGCGGATATTATAAAGCTGCTTAACAAACTGGCAGACGTAGCTGAAAGTAAAATTCCGGAATTGTTGGATGCAAACCAACAGGATTTGGATCGTATGGATATGAATGATCCCAAATACGATCGCTTGAAACTTACTAAAGAGCGAATTGAAGGTATTGCATCTGATATTAGAAATGTAGCTAAACTGCCAAATCCAGTTGGAGAAGTTTTGGAAGAAAAAACATTGGACAATGGTTTGGAACTTCAAAAAGTCAGAGTTGCACTAGGGGTTATTGGCGTAATTTATGAAGCGCGTCCAAACGTAACTTTTGACGTTTTTTCTCTTTGCTTGCAGTCTGGTAATGCTTGCGTTTTAAAAGGAGGTAGCGATGCAGCCTATTCAAATAAAGCCATTGTTTCTTTAATTCATGAAGTATTAAAAGAGGAAGGTTTCAACCCAGAATTATTACAGCTTTTACCACCCGACCGATCAGCTGCAACAGAGCTAATGAATGCGATTGGTTATGTTGACATCTTAATTCCAAGGGGTTCACAAAACTTGATTAATTCAGTTCGCGAAAATGCCAACATACCGGTAATTGAAACAGGCGCAGGGATCGTACATACTTATGTTGATGCTTCTGCTGACATAAAAAAAGCTGCTGATGTAGTAGTAAATGCAAAAACACGTAGAGTAAGTGTCTGTAATGCATTAGACTGCATGATTCTTCATCAGGATAATCTAAATAATCTGCCTAAAATTGTTGATGGTATGAAGGATTTTAATGTTGAGATTTTTGCTGATGAAAAATCCTATCAAATACTGGAAGGGAAATATCCGGCTGAATTATTAAACAAAGCAACTGAAGAATCTTTTGGTACTGAATTTTTATCTCATAAAATGTCAATCAAAACAGTAGCCAGTATTGATGAAGCATTGGATCATATCTATAAGTTTAGTTCCAAACATTCCGAAGCTATTATTGCTGAGGATGCTGAAAATATAGCCCGTTTCTTTAACGAAGTAGATGCTGCTGCTGTTTATGCCAATGCCTCTACAGCTTATACAGATGGTGCACAATTTGGTCTCGGAGCAGAAATTGGTATCAGTACTCAAAAGCTTCATGCAAGAGGTCCAATGGCTTTAAGAGAACTTACAAGTTATAAATGGCTTGTTAAAGGAAATGGTCACACAAGACCAGCATAAATAAAACTTAAACAAAAGAACTCCCAATGCTTCGAGGCAGTGTTCTTTTGTCATTATACTTTTATCTTAATACTATTATAAAATGAAAAGATATTTAAAAGTTGACGATATAGGGGATTTAAAACAAGCTTTAAAAGATGCTTTTGAAGTTAAAAAGAATCCTTATGCATTTCAGGAATTAGGAAAAAACAAAACCATCATATTGGTATTTTTCAACTCTAGTTTACGTACACGTTTAAGCACGCAAAAGGCAGCCATGAATATGGGTATGAATGTAATGGTGCTGGATATCAACAAAGACGGATGGAAGCTAGAAACAGAAATGGGTGTTGTAATGGACAGCGACAAGCCGGAACACATTAAAGAAGCAGTGCCTGTAATTGGTCAATATTGCGATTTAATTGGGGTACGTTCATTTGCAACTTTTGAAAATAAAGAAGACGATTACAACGAAAAAGTATTGAATCAATTTATTGAGTATTCAGGCGTTCCTGTAATTAGTCTGGAATCTGCAACACGTCACCCATTACAAGCGTTTGCTGATTTGATTACAATAGAAGAACACAAGCAAAAAGAACGTCCAAAAGTTGTTTTAACATGGGCTCCGCATCCAAGAGCGTTGCCTCAAGCTGTGGCTAATTCTTTTACTGAATGGATGAAAGAAGCGGATGTTGATTTTGTTATTACACATCCTAAAGGATACGAATTGTCAGATGAATTTACTGAAGGAGTTGAGGTAGAATACGATCAGCGCAAAGCTTTTGAAGGAGCTGATTTTATCTATGCCAAAAACTGGTCTTCCTTTAGCGAATATGGTCAGGTTTTAAATCAGGATATGGACTGGACGGTAAATGAAGAAAAAATGGCATTAACCAACAATGCTAAATTTATGCACTGTTTGCCGGTTCGAAGAAATATGATTGTAACTGATGGAGTTATTGAAAGTGAAAACTCTTTAGTGGTGCAAGAAGCTGCTAACAGAGTAGTTTCTGCACAAACGGTTATTAAAAGGATGCTGGAAAATCTAAACCAGTAATCATTGTTCATAATATATTTAAGCGATTAGTAATAGGATGCAAGAAATCACCATAGTTAAAGTAGGCGGTAAAGTAGTTGAAACACCTGAATCTCTTGAGGAATTATTAAATGATTTTGTTGCCTTGCCTGGATTAAAAGTGTTGGTTCATGGAGGAGGAAGATCTGCAACCAAAGTGGCAGAGCAACTAGGTATCGAAACCCAAATGGTAGATGGCAGAAGAATTACTGACATCGAAACACTAAAAGTAGTTACGATGGTGTATGGAGGATTGGTGAATAAAACCATTGTAGCTTCTTTACAAGCCAAAGGAGCTAATGCTATTGGTTTAACAGGAGCTGATTTAAATCTTATAAAAGCAATAAAACGTCCTGTTAAAGAAATTGATTATGGTTTTGTTGGTGATGTTGAGTCTGTTCAGGTCGAGGAACTAAAGGAATTGTTAAGTAAGAAAGTAGTTCCTGTTGTTGCACCACTTACTCACGATGGGAAAGGTAATATGCTTAACACCAATGCCGATACGATGGCTTCTGCATTAGCTGGCGAACTGGCTAAACATTTCAAGGTTAACCTGGTATATTGTTTTGAAAAGAAAGGTGTATTGAGTAATCCGGACGATGACAATGCGGTTATTAAAGAATTATCGCATAAGCTTTTTAAAGAATATCAAAAAAGCGGTATAATTGCAGAAGGTATGATTCCTAAATTGGATAACGGCTTTGATGCTCTGCAAAAAGGAGTAAGCAAAGTTAACATTACCAACACACAAGGATTAAAGGGAGGTTTGAATAGCGGAACACTATTAACTAATGTATAATGGACAATTTTCAAACCTATGCAGATCAAGCTATTGAACTGCTAAAACAATTAATCTCTATTGAATCTTTAAGTCGCCAGGAAGATAAGGCTGCTGATTTAATGGAATCTTTTTTAAAAGACAAAGGCCTTCAGGTTAACCGTAAAGGAAATAATGTATGGGTCTGGTCTGGAAAAAAAGATAAGAATAAACCTGTCATCTTATTGAATTCTCATATCGACACAGTAAAACCTTCCTCTAAATGGACTTACAATCCTTTTGATGCAACTCTTGAAGGCGATACTCTTTACGGACTTGGAAGTAATGATGCCGGAGGGCCACTCGTTTCTTTACTAGCTACTTTTTTGTTGTTATCAGAAAAAGAGCAAGCATACAATTTAGTTTTTGCAGCCACAGCTGAGGAGGAGATTTCCGGAACTAATGGAGTTGCTGCCATTCTAAGCGATTTAGGCTCTATTGAACTGGGCATTGTTGGAGAACCAACTCAAATGCAAATGGCTGTTGCCGAAAAGGGTTTATTGGTTCTGGATTGCGAAGCCAAAGGAAAAGCCGGTCATGCAGCACGAAACGAAGGAGTAAATGCCATTTATGAAGCACTACAGGATATTGAATGGTTTAAAACGTATGAATTTCCTGATGTGTCTGAATTATTTGGTCCGGTAAAAATGTCGGTAACCCAAATTGAGGCAGGCTCTCAGCACAATGTTGTACCGGATTCCTGTAAGTTTGTTGTTGATGTAAGAGTAAATGAAAAATATACAAATCAGCAGGTGGTAGATATTATTCAGAAGAAAGTAAAATGCCTAGTTACGCCCAGAAGTGTTCGCTTAAATAGCTCGCACATTTCGTTGGATCACCCTGTTGTCAAAAAAGGATTGGAAATGAATAGGAGTTATTATGGCTCTCCAACTACTAGTGATCAGGCTTTAATGAGTTTTACAACGCTAAAAATGGGGCCTGGCGATTCTGCACGTTCACATACGGCTGATGAATATATCAAACTTACAGAAATTGAAGAAGGTATTAAGATTTATTATAATCTTCTAAATGGCTTAAAATTACAGAATTAGAGTTAAAAGTTAAAAAATGTGACAAATGTCATAAATTCGTATAGTTAATTTGAATTTATAAGTTTATTAATTTATATTTGCGTCAATTATAAGTTGAGGGATAACGCAGTTAACAGATCATAATCACCACCTTATTTTTGGGGCAAAACATCATTACAAAAACAACCGCTTTTTATTAAGTGGAAGTTTTCAGTGGAATCATTATGAAACTTTGGGATAAAGGAATAAAAGTAAATGACAAGGTAGAGAGCTTTACGGTTGGTAAAGATCGGGAAATGGATTTATACCTTGCTCCCTTTGATGTTTTGGGAACGATGGCTCATATAACCATGCTGGAAAGTGTTGGCTTACTAGAAAATGCTGAACTTAAGCAGTTGTTAGAAGAGCTTAAAAACATTTACAGCGAAGCTGTTAAAGGAAACTTTAAAATACAGGATGGCGTTGAGGATGTACATTCTCAGGTAGAAATGATGTTAACAGAGCGTCTTGGGGATGTTGGAAAAAAAGTGCATAGTGGACGATCCAGAAACGATCAGGTATTATTGGATTTGAAACTCTTCATTAGAAGTAAAATTGAAGAAGTCGTTGAAGCTGTCAATGAATTTTTTAATGCGCTTCAAAAACAAAGCGAAGCTTATAAGGATTATTTAATACCTGGCTATACACATTTACAGGTAGCCATGCCATCGTCATTTGGATTGTGGTTTGGCGCATACGCTGAAAGTTTAACAGATGATATGCATATGCTAAAAGCAGCCTGGAAAATAGCCAACCAAAACCCCTTGGGTGCTGCAGCCGGATACGGTAGTAGTTTCCCTTTAAACCGTCAGCTAACAACTGACTTACTTGGGTTCGACAACATGAATTACAATGTTGTTTATGCTCAGATGGGAAGAGGTAAGACAGAGAAAAATGTCGCCATGGCATTAAGTTCAGTTGCATATACTGTTGGCAAATTTGCCATGGATGCTTGTTTATATATGAGTCAGAATTTTGGGTTTTTAACTTTGCCGGGAGAATTAACTACCGGTTCAAGTATAATGCCCCACAAAAAAAATCCTGACGTTTTTGAGTTGATTAGAGCAAAATGTAATCAGATACAGGCTCTGCCGGAAACCATTGGAATGATTACCGGAAATCTACCTTCAGGGTATTTCAGAGATTTACAACTCATTAAAGAGAATTTTTTACCGGCTTTCGATGAACTGATAAGCTGTTTGGATTTAGCCACATTTGCGGTAAATAATATCTCGATAAAAAAAGATGTACTCAATAACGAAATGTATAAATATGCATTTAGTGTTGAGGAGGTTAACAAATTGGTCTTGCAAGGCGTTCCGTTTAGAGATGCCTACAAGCAAGTTGGAGCACAGATTGAAGAAGGAAAGTTTGAACCGGAAATAAATGTTAACCATTCACATGAAGGTACTATAGGAAACTTATGTAACCCTCAGGTGAAAAACAAAATGGAAAACCTGATTAACTCTTTCGATTTTGAAAAAGTTAAAAAGGCAATTGATTCATTAAACAAAAAATAAATAGAGAGAAAAGCGTATGTTATTATTGGAAAATCTGGCTAAGAAAGCCGTACAATCTTGCGAAATCGAAAAATCACTTTTTGACCAATATGGGGTTAAAAGGGGGTTAAGAAATGCCGATTTCTCAGGTGTATTGGTTGGCTTAACCCATATTGGTAATGTCGTTGGATACGATAACAAGGATGGTAAACTAATCCCTCGTGAAGGTGAGCTTTACTATCGTGGTGTCGAATTAAAGGACCTAGCTAATGGATTTCTTTCCGATAATCGACATGGTTTTGAAGAAACAGCCTACCTTTTATTAACCGGAAATCTTCCGAATAAAGATGAGCTGACTGATTTTACAGAGTATTTAGCAGAACAAAGTGAGCTACCTCCGTTTTTCTCAAAAAACATGATTTTATCATTGCGAGGTCGTGATGTGATGAACATGCTGGCTCGTTCTGTTTTAGGTTTATATGCGGCAGATGAGGATGCGGAAGATTTTAGTCATGTAAATTTAATGAAGCAAGCCGTAAGCTTAATTGCTAAATTCCCGGTAATTGTAGCCTATGCTTATTATGGTATGCGTCACTCTTTCCAGCGTAAATCTTTAATTATACGTCACCCTCAGAAAGATTTGAGTTTAGCAGAAAACTTCCTTTACATGTTAAAGGGAAAAGATTACACAAAATTAGAGGCTGATTTATTAGACTTATCTTTAGTGATTCACGCAGAGCATGGAGGTGGAAATAACTCTACATTTACAACTCGCGTTGTAAGCTCAGCTCAAACAGATACTTATTCTGCTATCGCTGCTGCATTAGGTTCTCTTAAAGGAGGATTGCATGGTGGAGCTAACCTTAAGGTGATTGATATGATGAAAAATATCAAGGAAAACGTTAAGGACTGGACTAACAAAAAAGAAGTTTCAGCATATCTAACGAAGCTTTTAAATAAAGAAGCCTTTGACCAAACCGGAAAAATTTACGGAATTGGTCATGCCATATATACTTTATCCGACCCTCGTGCCGTTCTATTAAAAGTAAAAGCAAGGGAATTAGCCGAAGAAAAAGGCTTGATGGATGAGTTTAATTTATATGCACTAATTGAAGAATTAGCTCCTGAGGTATTTTACCAGTTTAAAGGAGAAAATGCAAAAGTGATTTGTGCTAATGTTGACTTTTATTCAGGATTTGTATACGAATGTATCAAAATCCCTAAAGAAATATACACTCCGATATTTGCGGTTGCCCGAATTGCAGGATGGGCTGCGCATCGTATAGAGGAGGTTACATTCTCGAGCCGTCGTATTATTCGTCCGGCATACAAGTGTGTAATTGATCGATCTACTTATCTTCCTTTGGAATCGAGATAAGTGTTTTTGTTGATTGGGTAATGAAAAGGCTGTCTGTGGGGGAAATTCAGACAGCCTTTTTTATTTAATCTGAAATCACAAATCCTACCTGAATCAGAAGGTAATCAGCCACGATGCCATGTGCCTTTAAATCTGCTCCAAACACCCAACGTTTCCTATATAAATACCTTAGATAATAATTCTGAAAAAGTAAATTAGGAGCATCACTTCGTTTTTTTATATAAGCTCCCAATTGCTGACCAAACCGTATATCACTAATAATAAACTCATTCCCAAAGTAAAGCCCTACACCCAATTGCTCCATCAATTCTTCTTGATTTTGATCGAATTCTAATAATCCACCCATTGAAATACCAATAGCTTTTGACATTTGATAACTTCTATTCAACATTAAATTCATGATATTATGCACTTCTGAAGAAATAGTATCTCTCTTTTGCGAGTATCCTACTAGTATTGCCATTCGCTTTTTTTTATCTCTATAAATCTTTTTGGTATTCAATGGTTGAACTTTATAATCATGAAACAAATATTCCACTCCTAAGCCATAAATAGGGTAATTGATTCCCAGGTTAGGCTCCTTGATTCCTCCATTGGAAATATGCCTGAAAGATCCGCTTAGTTTTAAAGCAAATCTTTTATTTAAAAACATATAAACATTAGCACTTCCAACTAAAGGAAATGCAAGTTTTGTACTATAAGTAAGATTTTTCGAATTACTGAATTGACTATAAGGATTGCTCATAAAAGCTATTCCTGCTCCAAATTTTACTGAAACACGCCATCTTCCTCTTGCTTTTAAAAGTGGCTCAATGAACATTATAGAGTTCAGCGTGTAGCCTAATTCCTCTTGATTAAAATCAGTATAGTTGAAAAGCAAACCCCACTTAGAGTATATACCATAGCTATCCTGCATCTTTTCGGAGAACAACCACCTCCCAACCTCCACATCTATACCATAAGGTTTAACTCCATTAAAGTTTTGCAACTTATTTGTATGAACCTGAAACTTACCATTTACACTATTCACAGACACAAAGAAAGGCTTATCTGTATATAGCTGTCCAATGCATATGTGATGAAGCATTAGACTTATATACAGCAAAAGGATTTTATGATAAAAACTGTACCTCACTTGAATTGGATAATGTTATCGTTATTATTAAAGTTAGTACATACAACAAACAATAGCCATTTATTAATCACAAGTTTTATCAATATCCTCTTTAAAATTTTGGAATAGCATTTTAGGAATTTAACTCATTTTTGAATCACGCATCAGTTAAATTGCATATTTATTCATTTGTGTGAATTTTTATTTAATATTTATTCATTTCTAGTATAAATTTATTCGTTAGGATTGCAAATATTTACTAACTTTGCGCCCGAAATAATAGGCAAGCTATGTTTTCTTGCAAACACATATCTGCCATAATAAATAATGGATTATCTTGATATTATGCCTGAAATAAAAGGAATTAAGTTGGTGCTCGAAGATGGAACCATCTTTGAAGGAAAGTCGTTTGGATATCATAAGTCTGTTGCAGGAGAGGTTGTTTTCAACACAGCCATGACAGGTTATCCGGAAAGTTTAACAGATCCTTCTTATAAAGGACAAATTTTGGTTTCAACCTATCCACTTATTGGTAATTATGGTGTGCCGAAAGATGACAAAGATGAAAATGATGTTCCGTTATTTTATGAATCGGATCAAATTCATATTTCAGGTTTAATTATTTCTGATTACTCATTTGAATATAGCCACTGGAATGCAAAGAACTCTTTACGCGAATGGTTAATTCAAAATGAAGTACCGGGAATTTTTGACATTGACACTCGTGCTTTAACAAAAATTTTACGCGAAAAAGGTTCCATGTTAGGAAAGATCATTATTGATGAAGATCAAGACATAGAACAATACGATCCTAACCACGACAATCTTGTAGCTCAAGTAAGTACCAAAGAGCGCAAAGTGTTTGGAAACGGAAAACACAAGGTAGTATTAGTGGATACAGGAGCTAAATACAACATCCTTCGTTGTCTTTTAAAGAGAGATACAACAGTTATTCAGGTTCCTTACGATTACGATTTTACGCAGGAAGATTACGATGGAATCATGTTATCCAATGGTCCGGGAAACCCGGAAATGTGTAACACAACTGTTGAGAACATTAAAAAGGCCATCGGAATTGGAAAACCCATTTTTGGTATCTGTTTAGGAAACCAATTATTAGGAATTGCTTCCGGTGGAAAAACATACAAACTTAAATACGGTCACAGAGCTCATAATCACCCTGCGATTAAGGTAGGTACAGATAGTTGTTACATCACCTCTCAGAATCATGGTTATGCTTTAGATAATGATTCCTTAACTGATGACTGGGAACCATTATTTATCAATGTAAATGACAAGAGTAACGAAGGAATCAGACATAAGTCTAAACCTTTCTTCTCTACTCAGTTTCACCCGGAAGCATCCAGTGGTCCAACTGACACCGAGTTTTTATTTGATGATTTTATATCACTAATCGAAGAAAGCAAAAAATAATATACAAGCCCCGTTCATAATGTTCGGGGCTTTTTTTGTAACTTTATAGTAAGTAATTAAATAATCCAGCCATGAGACTTACTATATTTATACTCTTCGCGATTCTGGTCTTTGCATCATGTTCAACTTCTAAAAAAACATCGCAAGCAGAAACTATAACCATTCAATCTGCAGAAGAACAAGATTCAACAGAGTACGAACTTATCATTATGGATGTAAAATACGATTCCTTTTTAGCTACCCAACCATCAAAGGAGTTTTATTCTAACCAATACTACAGATCATGGAATTTACAATATGTAACAGAGTGGAATATCAGATATAATAACCAGTTACAATATGGCGACTTTTACCAAACACCCATAGATTATGACGCACATATCGATTATGGCATTGACCTCAATTACAAGTTATACAACTATTTTTTATTTATTGAAAAAGAGTACGGAATAAAACTCGTACACAGAGGCAAAACTGCACGTTAAGACTTCTCTCCTTTTTATGAAGAGGCTTCTTAAAACCCTGGCTTTGTTATTTATTTTTAATTCGGTATTAAATAATTAAATCTTATTTTTGAGAAAATTTAATACCGTATACCCATTATGAACTTACTCGAAGCTTCCGGGGTGGTAAAAAAATATGCCAACCATCTGGCTTTAGACCATCTAAATTTAGAAATTCCTGAAAACCAAATCTTTGGTTTACTTGGTCCTAACGGTGCTGGAAAAACTACATTTATCCGCATCATCAACCACATTACCATGCCCGATCAGGGAAATATACTTTTTCATGGTAAACCTCTTACCTCCGATCATATCACTAATATTGGTTATTTACCGGAAGAAAGAGGCTTATATAAAAAAATGAAAGTCGGCGAACAAGCTTTATATCTGGCACAACTAAAAGGACTGTCAAAGAGCGACGCCTACAAAAAACTTAAATACTGGTTTGATAAATTTGAAATTGGTGCCTGGTGGGATAAGAAAGTTGAGGAATTATCTAAAGGTATGCAGCAAAAAGTTCAGTTTATAGTTACGGTGCTACACGAACCAAAACTATTGATTTTTGATGAACCTTTTAGTGGTTTCGACCCTATTAATGCTAACATCCTGAAAAAAGAAATCCTCGAACTAAAAGAAAAAGGTTCAACCATTATATTCTCTACGCATAATATGAGCTCTGTGGAAGAGCTGTGTGATAACATATGCCTTATCAATAAATCCAAAGGTATTTTAAACGGGAATATCTTCGATATCAAACAGTCTTTCAAAAACAACGAGGTATTGATTGATTTTACAGGAGATCAGGAAGCCTTTACAAACAAGCTAAGTCCTAATTACAGAATTGAATCTATACAGAAACATCACGATGGTTTTATGGCTAAAATAAAAATGAGCCAAAGCGAAGACACCAACCAACTTCTTTCGATGTTATTACCTGATTTTAAGATTAGATCATTTCAAGAGATTCTTCCGAGCATGGACGAAGTTTTTATAAAAGCTGTTGAAAACGCAAATACCAATCGATAAATAACCGAATCAAATGAATAAGATATTTTTAATAATACAGCGCGAATATCTAACCAGGGTTAAGAAGAAGAGCTTTATCATTATGACACTCTTAAGTCCTGTAATATTTGCTGCCATGATGGTAGTTCCTGGTTGGTTGGCGACTCAGGAAGATACGCACGAAAAAGTGATTGCCATTGATGATCAAACAGGAGAATATATTCAAGCTTTAAAAAGTACGGATTATATCAAATATGAGCCTCTAGCTGAAGTTGATGACGACAAGCAGGAAGTCACTAAAATATACGATGCGCTTTTGGTTATTGAACAGAATTTAATCCAAAACAAACCAGCTGTACAATTATACTCTCATGGACAAATAACCATGGATGTGATTGACAATATAAAAGGAAACTTGAATAATCACCTGCGTCAGTTAAAACTGGAGAGCTACAACATTGAAGGTCTAGATCAGAAAATTGACGAACTAAACCAACTAAAAGTAAATGTAGAATCCATTCGTTTTGGTGAAGATGGAACAGAAAAGAAAAGCAGTGCTGAAATTGCCATCGTAATAGGCATGGTTTCCGCTTTTTTAATCTACATCATCATGATCATGTATGGCACACAAGTAATGCGCGGTGTCATCGAAGAAAAAACAAACCGGATTGTAGAAGTGATCATTTCATCGGTAAAACCTTTTCAGTTAATGATGGGAAAGATTATTGGTATTGGGATGGTGGCCTTAACGCAATTTTTCTTATGGATTATTTTAACAATTGGAGTAGTCAGCGTAGTTAAAACGACTCTTTACAGCTCTCCTAAACCAACAGAAATCGTTCAGACTATAGACAATCAACAAGCTGAGCAAATTCAACCGGATACAAAAAACAGTCAGGCCGAGGATAGCTTTAATAAGATATTAGGAATGGTAAAAGATGCCAACCTTCCTGTAACATTAAGCTTCTTTTTATTTTATTTCATCGGAGGATATCTGGTTTACTCATCCTTGTTTGCAGCAATTGGCTCTGCGATAGATAACGAAACTGAAACGCAACAATTTATTATGCCGGTTATGTTGCCGCTCATTTTATCTATATACGTTGCCATGGCCGTATTTAGAAATCCTCATGGAGATATTTCCTTTTGGTTTTCGATGATTCCGTTAACTTCACCTGTTGTAATGATGTCGCGAATTCCATATGATGTACCGGCTTGGGAACTGGCTTTATCAATGACTATATTAGCAGCCTCATTTATATTTTTCACCTGGTTTGCAGCCAGAGTTTACAGAACAGGAATATTGATGTACGGTAAAAAAGTAAATTATAAAGAAATCTGGAAGTGGTTTATTCACGCCGGAAAATAACAAAACAGAACATGCAAATTGCAATAATTGACCTGGGAACCAACACCTTTAATTTGTTGATTGCTGAAGTAAGTAAAGAAAATAACTTTACCATTTTATTAGAAACAAAATACCCTGCAAAACTAGGAAAAGGAGGAATTAACAATAAACAAATTACGCCCGAGGCTTTTGAAAGAGGATTAACAGCGATTGAAACGCATTTAAATACAATTCAGGATTACAAAGTAGAATCTATTCATTGTTTTGCTACTTCTGCCATCAGATCGTCCAACAACGGTGGTGATTTTGTTAAGGCAGTAAAAGATAAATTTGATTTAGATATTAATGTTATCCCAGGCTCACAAGAAGCTGAATTAATTTATGATGGTGTAAAACAAGTTGTACCCATCGGCGAAGAAAAAGTAATTATTATGGATATTGGTGGCGGAAGCACCGAATTCATTATCGCCAATAAAAACGGCGTTATCTGGAAACACAGTTTCGAACTGGGAGCCGCCAGAATGCTGGACTTGGTTAAACCTTCTGAGCCTATACAAGAAAAAGAAGTTGCTCATGTCGAAAGGCTAATTTCTGAGAATCTGGGCTTGCTTTTTAGTGAATTAAAGAATCATCAAATTTCAACTTTAATTGGTTCTTCGGGTTCCTTTGATACCATTGCAGCTATGATTGCAGCTGAAGAACATCCATACCTTGATATGAGCAAATTAACCAGCTATCAAATTTCATCCAAGCATTTCATCCGTCTGCATCAAAAATATATCAATAGTAATATTGACGAAAGACTTAAAATGAAACGGATGGATCCACACAGGGTCGAAATGATTGTATTGGCTTCTATCTTTATTAAATTTATGATTGAGCACTTAGCTTTAGATCATTTTTACCAGTGTAACTATGCACTCAAAGAAGGTGCTATTTATCAAATATTAAACAACAATAAATAAACTTCATATGGCTAAAATATTAGTTATCGACGACCAGAAAAGTATTAGAAATACCTTAAAAGACATTTTAGAATATGAAAGTCATGAAGTTGTTTTAGCAGAAAACGGCCAGGAAGGGGTTGAGTTTTTTGATAAAGATAAATTCGATCTTGTACTGTGCGATATCAAAATGCCAAACATGGATGGCATGGAAGTGCTGGATGTAATCATTTCTAAAAACAAAGATGTTCCTGTTGTGATGATTTCCGGACATGGAAATATCGATACTGCAGTAGAAGCGATAAAAAAAGGTGCCTATGATTTTATTGAAAAACCATTGGACTTAAATCGCTTATTGGTTACTATTCGCAATGCACACGAAAGAAAAGATTTGGTAGTTGAAACCAAAGTTCTGAAACGAAAAGTGAGCAAAACCTACGATATGATTGGAGAATCAGAACCCATCCAAAAGGTAAAGGAGATGATTGACAAAGTTGCTCCAACCGATGCCAGGGTTTTAATAACTGGAGGAAATGGTACCGGAAAAGAATTAGTAGCCAGATGGCTTCACGAAAAAAGCAACCGTGCAGACCAACCTTTTATTGAGGTAAACTGCGCCGCTATTCCTTCCGAGCTAATAGAGAGCGAATTATTTGGTCACGAAAAAGGTGCTTTTACATCCGCACACAAGCAACGTAAAGGTAAATTCGAACAAGCCAACGGAGGCACTATCTTTTTGGATGAAATTGGAGACATGAGTTTAAATGCACAAGCCAAAGTTTTACGTGCCCTCCAGGAAAACGTAATTAGCAGAGTCGGAAGCGACAAGGACATTAAAGTCAATGTTAGAGTATTGGCCGCTACCAACAAAAACTTAAAAGAAGAAATTCAGAACAATAATTTCAGGGAAGATTTATATCACAGATTAAGCGTTATTTTAATCCATGTTCCTTCGCTAAACGATCGCGTTGAAGATATTCCTTTATTGACATCACATTTTATTACGGTTATTTGTGATGAATTGGGCATCTCTGAAAAGCAAATAGATGAATCAGCCGTTCAGGAACTTCAGAAACTTAACTGGACTGGAAACATCAGAGAATTTAGAAATGTAATTGAAAGGTTAATTATACTTTGTCCAGAAAAAATAACCGACAGTGATGTAAAAATGTATGCTGTTCATCAGGAGTAAAAAAGAGGCCTATGCGAAGAGAGAGTGATTTTATTGGAACCATTGAGATACCCGAAGATGCTTTGTACGGTATAAATTCTGTGCGAGCACAACAAAACTTTCCTGACCAAACACCTTTCCATATTGAATGGTACAAAGCGGTTGGTACGGTTAAGCAAGCTTGTTACGAAACCTATTTAAAGTTCAAACAAGCCACTCTAAAAAAGTATCCCGAAAAACAAATAAAATTCATCTCTGACGAAGTCATACAAACATTAATTGATGCTTCTATTGAAGTAAGTACAGGTAAGCATAGCCAACATTTTATCGTGCCTGCCATTCAGGGTGGAGCAGGAACAAGCATTAACCTCAACATTAACGAAATAATAGCGAACCTTGCTTTAACCAAACTCAACAAAAAGCCTGGAAATTATGATATGATTGATCCCATTGAGGATGCGAACATCTATCAATCAACTAATGATGTTATTCCAACAGCACTAAAAGTAGCTGTTATCCATCTATTTAAAGAATTAGACGAAAGCATCAATGAACTTTTGCTAAGCCTCGAAAACATTGAAAGCAAAACACGTAATTCTTTAAGACAGGCTTATACGCAAATGCAGGCTGCCGTGCCTTCCTCATACGACAAATTATTTAGCGGATATAACAATGCTTTGTCACGAGACTGGTGGCGTGTAAGCAAATGTTTTGAACGTATTAAAGAAGTGAATTTAGGTGGAGGAGCCATTGGAACGGGTGTTTCTATTCCAGCCTTTTTCATTATGGAAGTGGTGAATCAACTTCAAAGACTAACCGGACTTCCTATAACAAGATCTGAAAACTTATCCGACAACACATCAAACCTGGACACTTTAGTTGAAGTTCATGCCACCCTAAAGGCACATGCAGTAAATCTGGAAAAAATGGTTTCTGATTTACGTTTAATGGGTTCTGACTTGTTTAAGAACAGAGAGCTTATATTGCCTAAAAAACAAATTGGAAGCTCCATAATGCCTGGTAAAGTTAACCCGGTTATTCCTGAGTACGTTATTTCTTCTGCTCATAAAATTTATGCCAATGATTTACTAATTAGTAATCTTTGCGGGCAAGGATGTTTAGACTTAAATGCTTATTTGCCGGCAATTGGCCATGCCCTTATCGAAAGCATCAAGCTCTTAATTTCGTGCAATAAAACGATTAAGGATAATCTCATAAAAGAGATCCAATTCCAGAAAGTACCGGATGAAGAATCTATATTAATGAATCCTTCTGTAACTACTGCGCTATCTCCTTATATTGGTTACCACAATGCAAGTAAACTCGCCAAAGAAATGAACAGTTCACATAGCTCTATTCTTGAAGCAAATGATAAGCTAAAATTAGTAGATACAAATCTGCTTAAACAACTACTTCACCCCGAACAATTATTAAAATTAGGTTACCGTTTAAAGGATGTTATTGACAATAATTAATATAGAGTGTTTGATTTTAAAACATCTTTCTTATTTTTAACCTATATTTTAGCATAATTCTAAATGAGTAAACAGGTTCAGTTTATTTATCAAATAACTCCACCGGGTATTGCAAGCGGCAATCTTGTAGTATTTGATAAAGATATTGCATTTGAAATTACAAATGTCAGTAATCCCTTGTTTGAGTTGCTAAAAGGTTTGGTGGGAATGGTATATGAGCCCAATCACCTGTGGGACGAAGAGAATGTTTGTTGGGTTGATTGGTATTGCGAGCATTGCCACATGAGATGGATTCTTTCTACTTTAGATGGTAAACAAATCCATATTAAAGTCACGGTTTCCAAGGATATGTTTGATGAAAGTGCTGCAGAAACTAAACTCGAAGCTAGTTGTGACTTTTTTGAATTTGTGGAAGCGATTATCTCCGAACTCGATCGATTTATAAAAGACGTAGGGCTGCTGAACTACGAGCAAATTTGGCAAAAAGATGAATTTCCTCTTACCTACTTTCTTATCTTAAAAAAATATCTCATTGAACATGGTTTATGGTCTACTGCCACTGACATAAATGACTCAAACTTATTCGACGAAATCAATCTGCTTCAAGCTTAACTATAAATAATCCTCTGCATCTTCATTTATCGCAGTAAACGGTGCAATAGCTCTATTATAAATACCTAAAACGTAAGAAATAGCCATTCCATAATTGGTAACAGGTATACCTGCATCAATAGCTGGTTTTAATCGATTTATTAACTGCTTCCTTGAAATAACACATCCTCCACACTGGATAACCAACGAATACGCTTCTATTGGGTGAGGGAGATTATCAAATCCGGCTACTACATCATATTCATGTTGCTTTCCTGTAAAGTTCGAAATCCAACGAGGTATTTTAGATCGGCCGATATCGTTACAAGATACATGATGAGTGCAGGATTCCAGCAGCAAAACACGATCACCATCCTTTAAATTCGAAATTTCAGGAGTACCATGTAAATAATTGGCAAAATCACCTTTAAATCTTGCCAGCATAATACTAAAACTTGTTAGAGGAACATCCTTAGGAATAGATGCATCTGCCTTCAAAAACACCTGACTATCGGTTATAACCAAAGCCGGTTTTATTTTTGTTTTTAATAAGAAAGCATCTACCTCTCGCTCCTTGAGCACAATACAAACAGCATCATTATCTATAATATCCCTGATAGCTTGTACCTGTGGCAAAATCAATCTTCCCTCAGGAGCTTCTATATCAATGGGAGTAATTAATAAAACGATATCTCCATGCTTTACAATATCACCTAACAAA
This sequence comes from uncultured Saccharicrinis sp., assembly GCA_963677245.1. GTDB lineage: Bacteria > Bacteroidota > Bacteroidia > Bacteroidales > Marinilabiliaceae > Saccharicrinis. The sequence goes on along the minus strand of OY781921.1, from coordinate 4,075,431 downwards.
CTTGGATTAGCATAAGCAGATTCCGGAATTGACTTTTTGATTGATTTAATGATAACATTTACATCGTCATTTCGATTAAAGATGATAAAATCAGCAGCTCCATTTTTAATTACATTTTCTTCAATCTCATTACCCGGCTTAGACAAATCACTTTTACTGTAAATTACGACAAATGGCACGTCGTAATTTTTAAATTCTTTGACAATATCCAACTCCTCTTTATCCAGTACATTATGACTAACTAACAATATTGCCAGATCTATTTGCTTAATGGCTTTAATCGTTTTTTCAATACGCATTTTACCCAAGTCACCAACATCGTCAAAACCAGCTGTATCAATTAATACCACCGGACCAAAACCTGTAATTTCAAAGGATTTTTTTACCGGATCCGTAGTGGTTCCTGCAACATCAGAAACAATAGCGATATCCTGGTCAGCCAGCTTATTTATTAAAGTGCTTTTTCCATAATTTCTCCTTCCAAAAATACCAATATGGGGTTTGCGTTCCTTAGCCATTTTTTTTTGCAAAGTAAGTAATTTACAATGTAAGTAAATGTAGAGAGTAATTGAATATCTCAACTTTTTATTGTTTTTACAGGAAATCGGACAAATGAACATTGCAGAAAACCGATAAAATCACGTAATTGCAACACTGAGGCTATACTTAAACCATATATTGGGAATATGCTAGGATTTGACGAACTACTTTTAGCACTTAATGAGCTGGAGAATATTGTTGTTGTTTCCGATTCTGAAGGAAACATTAAGTACGTAAACGATGCTTTTGAGAATAAGTATGGCTATACCCGAGACGAAGTCATTGGTAAGAATCCGCGCATTTTAAAAACTGATTATCACGACGATTCCTTCTACCGTGATATGTGGAAAACGATTAAAAGCGGAGACACATGGGAAGGCGTTTTCTTAAACAAAACAAAATCCGGAAGATTGATATGGGAAGAAGCCAAAATTTCCCCCATTAAAAAGAATGATAGGATTAATGGCTATATAGCAGTAAAGGACGACATCACCTATAAAAAAGAACTTGAAGAGCAGTTTCACAAGGAAAAGTTTTTATTAGACGAATTGTTTGACAATGCTCCGGTTGGTGTTATTTTATTCAAACCTGTATATATTGATGATAAAGTAGACGATTTGATTGTTATTAAATCAAATCCAATTGCCGGAGGCGTTTTTAATCGTTTAGGTTTGGTTGGGTTAACCCTGAAGCAATTTCTGCCTGACTTTCCTAATGCCGAAAAGAAGATTTTAGATATGCTGGTTGAGAAGCAAAATATTGAACATTATTTTGTCAGCATCAACAAACATCTTAACATGAGAACCTTTCCGCTTGAAAGCAACCAGTTTTGCATGTATGTACATGACATTACAATGTACAAAAACAACATCATTGCTTTACAGGAAAGTGAACAACGATATTCTACTTTAGTAGAGGATTCACCTGCATTAATCAGAAGATTTAATAAACAAGGAACACTTAGTTATGTGAATTCCTATTATGCCGATTACCTTGATAAAACTCCGGCACAAGTTGTTGGAACAAACCTTTTTGATTTACTAAGTAATGAAGAAAGCATTTTATTAAAAGAGCGCTTAATTGATCTTTCCATTACAAACCCAAATATCGAATACGTTCAAAAAATTAAATTACCTAATGGAAAAACACAATGGCAAAAATGGATCGATCGTGCTCTGACTGATCCCTTTGGTAACATTGTGGAGTACCAGTCTGTAGGTATGGATTTTACCAAGTTAAAGGAAACGGAAAAATCATTAGAAGAACAGAAAAACCGCTTAAATGCCATTTTTGACAACTCCCTAATGGGTGTAGGAGTAATTAGTCAGAATGGGGAATTTGAGCTTGCTAATTCCAAGCTAAAAAGAATGCTGGGTTATGATAATGGTGAAACTATTCCTACTTCCTATTTTGACCATGTAACAAACATTTCCATTGACATCATTGACGATAACTTTAAAAAGTTATTTAATGGAGAACTGAAGAATTTTAATGTTCAACGTAAATTTATAAGAACCGATGGAACTGAATTCTGGGCTGATTTATTTGCAGCACCCATCTCAATAAAAGAAGGTAAAGCTCAGGAAGTTTTAGGTATGATTGTCGATATTACGCAGCGCCATAAAATGGAGGAGGAACTTATTGCCAGTGAAAAGCAGCTGAAGCAACTCAACAACACAAAAGATAAGCTATTCTCGGTTATTGCACATGATATTCGAAACCCATTTAACGCGATCCTGGGATTTTCTACACTTCTGGAAAAAAACATCGATAATTTCACTACTAAAGAAATTAAGGAATTTGCCAGAAGAATTCTGGAAGCAAGTGAACAAACTTACAAGCTTCTTGAAGACTTATTAACATGGGCTAAATCACAATTAGGACAGCTGGCCATTAAACAAGAAAAATTCTCACCCTACTACATCATTAATGACTGTATGGGCTCATTAAAAACCTTAGCTCAAGCCAAAAATATAGAATTAGAAAACAGAATTGAAGACCATCTCATGATGAATGGTGATGTTGAGATGTTTAAATTTGTATTTAGAAACCTGATGCATAACAGCATTAAATTCTCACACCCTAATTCTCAGGTTATATGTGGAATAATTCCGTCCAATGATGATTCTATCATTACATTCTTTGTTCGGGATTTTGGAGTTGGTATTAATCCGGAAAAACAAAAGGTGCTGTTTAATCTTGAACAATTTTTATCAACTGCAGGAACATCTCAGGAAAAAGGAACAGGTCTTGGTTTATCCCTATCGAAGGAAATGATTGAACTAAACCACGGTAAAATAGAAGTGATCAGTGAAGTTAATAAAGGTTCTGAGTTTAGAATCACTCTCCCCATTCAATAAGAAAGGCCATCTTAAACTAAGACAGCCTTTATATCATGTTACAATAAATCCTATTTTCGGATAAAGTATTACTTATGTCTTTTCTTTAACTCTCTGACTAAATCCTCAATTCTATAACCTTTGTGTGTTAACAGAACGATTAAGTGATATAATAGGTCAGCTCCTTCGTACAAAAAGTTTTCATCATCATTAGCCATGGCACCAATTACTGTTTCTATAGCTTCCTCACCAACCTTTTGCGTAATTTTTCTGGTTCCTTTTTGAAATAAAGATGTAGTGTATGAACCTTCCGGCATTTCTTCCTTACGCTTATCAATAAAATCCTGCAATTGACTTAAAAACGATATATCCGATTCATTCGTTTCATTCCAACAAGTATCTGCACCCGTATGACAAGTTGGTCCTACTGGATTGGCTTTGATTAGTAAAGTATCATTATCACAATCCACCATAATAGATACCACGTTTAAGAAGTTTCCTGACTCTTCGCCTTTTGTCCACAAACGACTTTTAGTACGACTAAAGAAAGTTACTTTTCCTTCTTTTTGGGTTTTGTTGTAAGCTTCCTCATTCATAAAACCCAACATTAGTACTTTATTGGTATTTGCATCCTGAATGATAGCTGGCACCAAACCATTTCCTAATTTGTCAAAATCTATTTTCATTTTCCTATTATAAGTATAAAGACGAAAGTATGGAAAACAAACCTATCGGTTTCAAAAACACTGCTCCTTTTCCTTAATACTAACTGTTACTACTTTTATTCTCTTTTTATGAAAGGGTATTCACCCTATATTATATCCTCACGTTAATTCCTTCCTGTTGCAAATAACTTTTTAAATCAGGAATGGCTATTTCTTTATAATGAAAAATACTGGCTGCTAAACCTGCATCTGCTTTTCCGTTTGTAAATACATCTTTAAAATGCTCCATACTTCCGGCTCCACCACTGGCAATTATTGGAATTGAAAGTTCAGTAGACATCTTAGCCAAAGCTTCATTGGCAAAACCTTGCTTAACACCATCATGATCCATGGAAGTAAACAATATCTCTCCAGCTCCTCTTTCTTCCGCTTCTTTAGCCCATGGAAACAGTCTTTTTTCTGTCGGTATTCTGCCTCCATTAACTGTTACAATCCACTCATCTCCATCAAAATGCTTGGCATCAATGGCAACCACAACAAACTGGCTTCCAAAGTTTTTTGCCATATCATTAATCAACTGAGGATTACGAACCGCTGAAGAATTAATACTTATTTTATCAGCTCCAGCGTTTAAAAGTGCTTCTGCATCTTTTAATTCACTAATTCCACCTCCAACAGTAAAAGGAATATTAATATGCTGCGCTATCCTTCTCACTAAATCAACAAAGGTTTTTCGTCCTTCATGACTTGCTGTAATATCAAGAAAAACCAATTCATCTGCACCTTGTTGTGCATATAACGCTCCTAATTCTACCGGATCTCCAACCTCTTTGATTCCTACGAATTTTATTCCTTTAACGGTCATCCCGTTTTTAATATCCAAGCAAGGTATAATTCTTTTTGCCAGCATTATGCGTACTTTTCTAATTGTTTCAAATCAATTTTACCTTCGTAAATAGCTTTTCCTGTAATGACTGCAGGCACTTTAGCTTCAACCAAAGCATCAATATCTTCCATACTGCTTAAACCTCCACTCGCCACTAAATACAATTCAGGAAATTTACTCAATACCTTTTTATAAAGCTCCGTAGAGGTACCTTGTAACATACCATCTTTACTGATATCAGTACAAATAACTTTTTTAATGCCCTTATCTGTGTACCCCTTAATAAAAGGAATCAATTCCAAATCCGAAGTTTCCAACCATCCGGAAACAGCTATTTTCTCATCCTTCACATCGGCTCCTAAAATAATCTTCTCTGAACCGTATTTTTCAATCCACCCAGAAAATACTTCCTGATTCTTAACGGCAATACTACCTCCGGTTATCATTTCTGCACCACTCTCAAAAGCAATATGCAAATCTTCATTGGTCTTTAATCCTCCACCAAAATCAATGATTAAATTAGTTTTGGATGCTATCGTTTCCAATACTTTATAATTAATGATATGACCTGCTTTTGCTCCATCCAGATCCACTAAGTGAAGTCTTTTAATTCCATGTTCTTCGAACATACGTGCTACCTCCAATGGGTTTTCATTATATACCTTTTTTTGGTCATAATCACCCTGACTTAGTCGCACACACTTTCCGTCTATAATATCAATTGCCGGAATTATATCTATTAATGCCATTTTACAGTTTTATAAAGTTTTCTAAGATTTTAGAACCTACATCTCCACTTTTTTCAGGGTGGAACTGCGTGGCATAAAAATTATCTTTATGCAATGCTGAACTATAAGGATGGATATAATTGGTAGTTGCTGCAGTATGCTCTCCTAGAGCTACATAAAAACTATGTACAAAATATACATACTTACCTTCAAGAGACGAATCAAATAAAGCACTGTTTACATTGGTAATAGCATTCCACCCCATATGCGGAACCTTTATTAACTCAGGATTAGGATTAGGCAACACAAATTTCTTTACTGGCTCGTCAAAAATACCAAGACAATCCACATTTCCTTCCTCTGAGTGACTACACATTAATTGCATACCTAAACATATGCCTAAAACAGGCTGTTTTAAACTAACAATTAATTCATCCATTTTATTATCCTTAAGATATTTCATGGTAGAACTAGCCTCTCCCACTCCCGGGAAAATCACTTTATCTGCTGCTTTTATCTCTTCCGGATCTGCAGTAATTACATGCTCAACGCCTAAACGTTCTAAAGCAAAACTTACCGAACGAATATTTCCAGCATTATATTTTATAATTGCAACCTTCATTCTTATCATTAATTCTTTAGAAGTTCTTCAATTTTTTTCTTCATCAAATCAAACTCTTCTTTGTTAAAAAGACGCGTTAAATAGGCAATTTTCCCTTCCTTATCCACAATCACATTTCGTGTAACTCCTGCTTTTTTTAAAGCATATAAGCTAAATATATTTGCTTCCGGGTCCAATGCTAATGGATATGAAATACCCGTTGCCTTCTTTAACTCCATCAATTTTTCCAATGGTTCATCTCGATCTATTCCTACAACAATAAAATCCTCATCCTGATGAACTTTCCAAATTTCATTTTCAATAAAAGGCATTTCTTTTCGACACACACCACACCAGCTTGCTGTAAATTGCAGCATCACTACTTTTCCCCTATGGTCGGACAATTGAAATGACTTTCCATCTTCTAGTGTTGTATTAAAATCAGGTGCAAGATCTCCTACTTTTACAATATATCCTCTGTTATTATTTTCTTTTGAAGAACATGAAAATAACGAAGTCAACACAATGCTTAATAAGAGAAGCCTTTTAATCATTTACACTTTAATTAAAAATGATGGTTCTATTCTGATATACTAACGTTTTTCTCTCAATATGTGCTTTTACAGCTCTTGCCAACACAATTTTCTCCACATCTTTACCCTTTTGAATTAAGGTTTTGATTGAGTCATGATGAGAAATTCTATTGATATCCTGTTCAATGATTGGTCCTGCATCTAAATCTGAAGTCACATAGTGACTCGTTGCTCCAATAATTTTTACTCCTCGTTTATGCGCTGCATGATAAGGTTTTGCCCCGGCAAAAGCAGGTAAAAACGAATGATGAATATTGATAATTCTCTCAGGATAATGATTAATAAAGTCCTGTGAAACAACCTGCATATAACGAGCTAATACTACAAAGTCAACCTTATAGCTCTCTAGTATTTCCAGTTCTTTTTTCTCTTGTTCTACCTTGGTTTCTGCTGTGATTGGAATATGCACAAAGTCAATTCCAAATTGCTTAGCCACTGGCTCAAGTGTTTTATGATTACCAATAATCACCGGCACTTCTACACGAAATTCCCTACTCTGATATCTAGCCAATAAATCATACAAGCAGTGAGAAGCTTTTGATACAAAAATAGCCATACGAGGAACTTCATCTGTATAGTTCAGGGTCCATTTCATTTGATATGGATCACCCAGAAACTTTTGAAACGTTGGCTTAATTTCCTCCTTTGGTAAATTAAAGTTGGTTAAATCCCATGAAACCCTCATCGAAAATAAATTTTCTTCATGGTCTACATGCTGATCAACACTTATAATATTTCCATGATGCAGATTAATAAAGTCTGTTACTCTGGCAACAATTCCACTCTGATCTGGACAATGGATTTTTATAATGGCAGTATTTCCGTTATTTTCCATTTGAAAAATAATTTTACACGAAATAAATCAATGCGTTACTAAAATATTTTTGAGTCCGCAAAATTAGTTATAAAAAGCAAGAACCGAAATAAAACAGATGACAATTGTCTTGTTTTACCTATTCCTTAATATTTTTTATGAATGAATTTATATTAGCATGCAAATCTCCCTCCTGCCCTAACAACTTAACGAATGCACTTCCAATAATAGCACCATCAGCATATTTACATGTTTCCTGATATGAGTCTTTATCACTGATTCCAAAACCAATTAGAGCAGGATTACTCAGGTTTAGCTTTTTCACACGATCAAAATAAGCCAGCTGTTCCTCACTCAGTCCTTTTTTAGCACCTGTAACCGATGCTGAAGAAACCATATAAATAAAGCCGTTGGTTTTTTCATCAATCAGTTTAATTCTCTCATCCGGGGTTTGTGGAGTGATCAGAAAAATATTACTTACTCCATATTTGTCGAAAGTTTCTTTGTACTCATCCAAATATACCTGAAATGGCAAATCCGGTAAAATAACGCCATCTACCCCTACTTCACTACATTTTTTTGCAAACTCCTCTAATCCATATTTATACACCGTATTGATGTATCCCATTAAAATCAGAGGCATTGTAATTTTTGTTCTTACATCTTTTAACTGATCGAACAATACATTTAAACTCATACCATTTTTCAGAGCTGTTTCTCCACTATGTTGAATAGTTGGACCATCAGCCAAAGGATCTGAAAAAGGAATACCTATCTCTACCAAATCTGCTCCCGCATCTTCCAGTGTTTCTAAAATAGGTACGGTATCACCCAAATTTGGGTATCCTGCAGTATAATAGATGGATAAAACATCCCTTTTATCCTGAAACAATTGTTTAATTCGATTCATATTTATTTTATTAAGAAGGTGGAACTATGATTTTTCCATCTTCAATATTAAATCCTTTTTATTTTCTAGAAAGCATCAAACCAATTCCTAAAACAGTCAAAATACCAACTTTACTGAATTTCGCTATCTGCCAAAATCGTGGACGGTTTAGATATTTCGCTAAACTACCGGCCAGCAAAGCAACCAATGAAAAAATAGTTAATGACAACATTAAAAATATCATTCCTAACCAAATCATTTGCCAGGTTACAGAATATCCATTCTCATTAACAAACTGAGGTAACAAAGCCATGAAAAACAAAGCCACTTTGGGATTTAATACATTCATTAATATCCCTGTTCTCCATAATTTAAAGAAACCTGTTTGCTGATCATTAATGCTTTTCGTTATTTCAACTTTTAATCTTTTTTCTTTAAAAGTCATAAAGGCTAAGTAAAAAAGATACCCTGCTCCTAAATATTTGACTACAGAAAAAACCATGGCCGATTTTTGAATAATTATCGACAATCCGGTTGCAGCTGCCAATGTATGAATCAATATTCCGGAACAAAGTCCTACAGAGATAGCAATTCCATTTTTATGACCTTTTGTGATACTTTCTGTCAGTACAAAAATATTATCTGGCCCTGGCATCAAAATCAAAATGATTGAAGCGCCAATAAATGAAATTACAGAACCTATCTCCATTACTTAAGATTAAATCTATCCATATACGTATTCATATCCTTATCGCCTCTTCCTGACATGGTAATCACAACCGACTGATCTTTTGTAAACTTCATCTTTTTTAAAGCAACAAAGGCATGAGCCGATTCCATTGCTGGAATAATTCCCTCTAATCGGGTTACCTCAAGAGCAAAGTCCAATGCCTCTTGATCGGTTGCATCTAAGAATATAGCTCTGTCCGTGTCTTTTAAATGCGCATGCTGAGGTCCAATACCCGGATAATCCAAACCTGCAGAAATAGAATATGGCTCTACAATTTGCCCATCCTCATCCTGCATTAAAAATGTTTTACTTCCGTGAATAATACCCACATCACCCAAAGCAATGGTTGCTGCTGTTTCCCCTGAATTAACTCCTAAACCTGAGGCTTCCACAGCTACAAGCTTAACTTGCTGATCATCTAAAAAGTGATAAAAAGTACCAGATGCATTACTTCCTCCTCCAACACAGGCCACAACATAATCAGGATACTCGCTACCCGTTTTTTCCTTAAACTGTTCTTTTATTTCCTTACTGATTACACTCTGAAAACGCGCCACCATATCGGGATATGGGTGTGGTCCGACAACAGAACCAATAATATAAAAGGTATCTTCCGGATTACAAATCCAGTCTCGCAACGCCTCGTTGGTTGCATCTTTAAGTGTTTGATTTCCGGATTGCGCCGCTACAACTTTTGCACCTAACATTTTCATACGAGCTACATTAGGCGCTTGTCGTTCAATATCAAGAGCTCCCATGTAAACCACACATTGCATACCCATTAAAGCACAAGCTGTAGCCGTTGCAACACCATGCTGACCAGCTCCTGTTTCTGCAATAATTCTAGTTTTACCCATTTCCTTAGCCAACAATATCTGACCCAACGTATTGTTAATTTTATGGGCTCCGGTATGGTTCAGATCTTCCCTTTTTAAGTACACATTAGTACCATACTTTTCAGAAAGACGTTTGGCATAATACAATGGAGATGGACGACCTACATAATCTTTTAATAACTCAAGATACTCCTTCTGAAATTTTTCAGAATTCATAATATCCAGGTACACTTTCTTAAGATTATCAATGTTAGGTTGTAACATCTCAGGTATCCATGCGCCTCCAAAGCGCCCATACATCCCTTTCTCGTCTGCGTTATATTTTGAGCTCATTGCTAATTATTTTTCAGTTTTGTCATAAATTCAGAAACCATTTCTACATTTTTCAGAGCTGGTTCAACTTCAAATTTACTATTAATATCCACGGCATATATATTCAAATGCTGCAGTTTTTTTACATCCTCCACATCATCAATTGATATTCCACCACTTAAAAACACAGGAATATCATTATCGTATTTATCCAGAATCTTCCAATCAAATTTATGTCCGCTACCTCCATAATGCTTTGTTTTTGTATCAAACAGGAAGTAATCACAAACTCCGTTATAAGGATTTAATACATCAAAGTCAAAATCCTCCCCTACCTGAAAAGCCTTTATTACTTCAACATTCATGGCCTTCACCTTAGAGCACAAATCCGGACTTTCGTTTCCGTGCAACTGAGCAGCCTGCAAATCAAACTTTACAATAGTTTCTGCAATTTCATCTTCTGTTGCATTTACAAAAACCCCGGTCTTTTTAATTGTCTTTGGAATTCTACCCAGCGCACTCGCATTGTAATCATCTCCTAAAAAACGAGGCGACTTTGGATAAAAAATAAAGCCCATATAATCCGGTTTCAATTTGGCAATGGCATCGATATTATGACTATCACGCATTCCACAAACCTTCACTTTAGGACTTACACTCATGCCTTTTGTTTTATTGATTCTGAAAATTCAATACAAGCCAGACCCGGATTCTGTGTGCGCATAAAATTTTCACCGATTAAGAATCCCTGGAAACCATGTTCCCTTAATAGAAAAATATCTTCTGGCGTATAAATTCCACTTTCAGATATCTTTACAACATCCTTAGGCATCTCTTTGGCTAAATCGATACTTTGCTGCAAACTTACCTCAAAGGTTTTAAGGTTGCGATTATTAACACCAACTACATCCACTAAAGGATTTACAATTTCTAACTCTTCCATACTATGCACTTCCATTAATATATCCAATCCCAGATCCTTGGCTAGCTTTGATAATTCATGAGCTTCATCATAAGATAAAATAGCTGCAATCAACAGGATGGCACTTGCTCCAATTGCTTTTGCTTCGTAAACCTGATATGGCGATATCATAAAATCTTTGCGCAAGATTGGTACAGTAGTAATTTTTCTTGCTGCAATTAAATCGCTTTTGTTTCCTCCAAAAAATTCAGAATCGGTAAGTACTGAAATACCACTAACACCGGCTTTTTCATACAAAGGAACCACATCATCCACATTTGACATGCTATTGATAATGCCCTTGGATGGTGATTTTCGTTTATATTCCGAAATGATTCCATTGTGTTTGCCATCCGTAAGATATTCCTTTAATGAAGGAACTTGCTTTTGAAAGCAGTCATATGTTTTTAGTTTTTCAACAGACTTATATTCCTGAGTTTGCTGAACCTCTATCTTCTTTTGTGCAACAATCTTATCTAAAATATTCATTTCTCTGACTATGATACGTGTATTATGAAATTGGATTTATAATCCTGTTCTCAATAATTTACACTATTGTAATTCTATTAATGTCTTCAATACTTGTTGGGCTTTCCCTGATAAAAGAGAATCTTTAGCCAACTCAATAGCCTCTGCTGTTGATTTCGAACTATCCATACATTGAATAGCCATTCCTGCATTAGCATAGATGGCAGAATTTTGAGCTTCCGTACCATTTCCTTCCAAGATATCTGTAAATATCTTGGCTGCTTCCGGAACTGTATCTCCACCGAATATTTCTTCTTGTTGAATACGTTTAAAACCTAATTGCTCAGGAGAAATTAATTGTTCACCTTTATTTGTAATCGCCTTAAAGTCGCCTGTTAGCGAAATTTCATCATAGCCATCTAAACTGTGAATAATGGTGTAATTTTTATCCGTATCCTGAAAAAGATACTGATATAATCTGGCCAATTCCAAACTATAAACACCTAGCAACTGACTTTTAGGGAAAGAAGGATTAACCAATGGCCCCAACATATTGAAAAAGGTTTTCATACCCAATTCTTTTCGGTATGGCGCCACTGCTTTCATCGCCGGATGAAATAACGGGGCATGTAAAAAGCAAATTCCAGCCTTATCCACCTGGGTTTTCAGAGCATCCTCCTCATTTGTAAAACGATACCCTAAATATTCCATCACATTAGAAGAACCACAAGAAGAAGAAACGCCATAATTCCCATGTTTGGTTACTTTATAACCGGCTCCTGCTACTACAATTGACGACAAGGTTGATATATTAAAGGTATTCTTTCCATCTCCACCGGTTCCTACAATATCGATGGCATCAAAATCTGACAGGTCAATTTTTCTGCACAGTTCCAGCAAGGCATCTCTAAAACCACTTAATTCCTCTACACTTATCGGACGCATCATATAAACCGACAGAAACGCAACAACATGAGAAGCATTATATTTTTCGCCCGCAATATTAATCAGCATTTCTTTTGCTTCTGAGCGCGATAGTTTTTTATACTCAAAGAGTTTTTTTAGAATATCTTTCATTTCAAATCAGACAATTAAACTTTAAGAATTTAAGGTTCCTGGTCTATGAATTCAACCAGTTCTCCATCATTTTTTTACCATACTCCGTTAGAATGGACTCCGGGTGGAATTGCACACCTCTCACATCATATTCTTTATGATGAATTCCCATTATTTTCCCTTCCTTATCTCTGGAAGTTACTACAAAGCAATCCGGCAAATCATTATCATTCACAACCCACGAATGATACCTTCCAACATTGATTGTTTTAGGAATATCGCGGAACAAAACTTCACTATCTACAGTTATCTCAACAGGCGTAGCAACACCATGATACACCTTAGGTAAGTTGGATATGGAACCACCAAATGCTTCAGCTATAGCCTGCTCTCCAAGGCACACGCCCATAATACTTTTAGTGGAACCGTATTTTTGAATAAGTGGAATAAGAATACCTGCATCTTTGGGGATACCAGGTCCTGGCGAAAGTAGTATTTTATCGTATTTCTCTATCTCTTCAATCGGAATCTGGTCATTACGAATTACATCTACCTTATAACCAACTATTTCTTCAATATAATGCACCAAATTATAGGTGAATGAATCGTAATTATCGAAAACTAATATTTTTTTATTCATTTTTTTCTTCCTCCAAAATTAAAACTCAGTAGCCAACTCTACCGCTTTCTTTAGCGCTCCTAATTTATTATTCACCTCGGCTAATTCACTTTCAGGAACTGATTCAGAAACAACACCTGCTCCAGCCTGATAGTACAAGGTATTATCCTTGCACAAAAACGATCGAATCATAATCGCCTGATTGAACGACCCATCAAAACCAATCATTCCGATACAACCACCATAATATCCCCGATTTTGATTCTCGTATTTATCAATTAATTCCATCGCCATGAACTTTGGTGCTCCGGATAAGGTTCCTGCAGGAAAGGTATCTGCCATCACTCTGCATGTATTTGAGTCCTCTTGTAATTGACCCCTAACATCAGATACCAAGTGCAATACATGCGAATAATATTGAACTTCCTTATAAGTTTTAACTTTCACATTCTCACAATTTCTACTCAGATCGTTTCTGGCCAAATCCACCAACATCACATGCTCCGCATTCTCTTTAGGATCATTACTTAACTTTTCAGCCAATTCTTTGTCCTTAATATCGTCTCCGGTTCTTTTAAATGTACCGGCAATTGGATTAATTGTCGCTTCACCCTTTTCTATTACCAACTGAGCTTCCGGTGATGATCCTAATATTTTATAACTCCCGTAATCAAAAAAGAACAGATATGGAGAAGGATTTATATTGCGTAGCGCTCTGTAAACATTAAACTCATCTCCTGAGTATTTACGCTTGAACTGACGAGAAAGTACAATCTGAAAAACATCACCTTTATAACAGTGATCTTTCCCTTTTTTCACCATTTCAATAAATTCATCATCTGTGACATTAGATACCTCATCACTATCTGGTTGAAAAGAAAAGCTAGGTACAGTTCTGTTGTGTAACAATTCTAAAATACCATCTAATTCACTTTGCTCACCCTCAGGCAAATTTTCAATTAAATGTAGTTGGTTTGAAAAATGATTAAATACCAGGATATATTTATAATAATTATATCTCATTTCAGGCACTTCATAATCCTTCTGGACTTTATTTTTAAACTTTATAGTTTCAAAATGCTGAATGGCATCATATGATGAATAACCATAAAGAAAATTAACAAGCGGAGCATTATCAGGCAATTGAACATCAAATGCATTTAAGAAAGAATCTAATTGTGCTGGAATATCTTTTTCTTCAGATGTTTCTCCTTTTACAATTTTACCACCAGGCAGTGTTAAATCTACCTCACCTTGGGTTACTTTAAATTCTGCTATAGGCTGAAAACATATAAATGACTGTGAGTTATTATTACCATGATAATCAGAACTCTCTAACAAAATTGTATTTGGATATAAATCTCTTAATTTTAAATATATGCTAACCGGCGTAATCACATCAGCAATGTTTGCCGGTACTTTTTTAGCCGAAGTTTTAATATGAATGGACTCCATTGGTCTTTTAATTTATTTGAGTTGTTAGCAAAAAAAATGGCTTACCGAGGTTACGGCAAGCCATTTTAAAATATTTTATAATAGCGAAGCTCTCACCTCTTCTTAGTTAAGAAAAAGCCAGTGCCACCACCATGAATTGTTCATTATCTTTGTCATTTGCTTATAATTTATTAGCGAACGCAAATTTTATTATATTTTTTGAAATATCAAAATTTATTTTGCTTACAATCTATAAATTCAAAAATAAAACCTCTTAAAATTAGAACTAAATCAGTAGAGAACCTAATTCTTTAAAAATTAGAGTAAACTAGATTCTCTGCTGATTTGACAAGAATTTAATTAAGCAGATATTCCGTAAAAAATCTCACTTAACATTTGTGAATAATAAAGTCCAAACTCTTTTTTTACCCACTTGTAAAGTTGTTCAGTTTCATTACTGCTTAACCAACTCAATGATTTTTCGATCTCTTTTCTAAAAAGATGAGGATTTTTAGAAACTCCCAATAATACTTTTTTTTGATGCTCTAACATGATATATAGTTTTGGTTAAAACCGTATTGTTTTTCACGGTGCAAAAATGATAGTAATAAGTTAAGCAAATGCTAAAACAGCATTAAAAATAAATTAAAACAAAACCTCCTTCCATTTTTACAAAACACTATCAACATGCACATTACAACTATACAGCAACTAATTCAAAATCTAGTAATCCCAAATAATAATCTTGTATTAAGATAGTAATTCTCTTTCAATTTTAACGATGATAACACATGAAAAGTTGCCTGTTTTGATGTATAATTTATATCTGTTGATATAGTTTCGTTTTTGATATTTAATTGTCTATTTTTGAACATTAACCCATTAAAGTTGAACAAACATGACTCTAAATATTTATCAGGTTGACGCCTTTTCTTCAGAGCTATTTTCAGGCAACCCTGCAGCCGTTGTAATATTAAATAAGTGGTTAGATGAACAAACCATGCAAAAAATAGCCATGGAAAATAATTTAGCAGAAACAGCATTTATTACACCATGTGGACCAGATCTTGAAATTAGATGGTTTACGCCTACTACCGAAGTAGAATTATGTGGGCATGCGACTCTTGCTGCTGCTCATGTTTTATTTAACCATGAAGATTTGGAAGGTGAAGAAGTTACATTTCAATCCAATAGCGGTACTTTGCGGGTTAGTAAATCTGACAGCTATCTAACGCTTGATTTTCCTATGGATGAATATAAACCTGTTGCAGAATTACCGGAACTAATGCAGGTAGATTCTAAACATTGGGTTAAGGGCGTTTTTAAAGGAAAAACTGATTTAATGTTTATTTTAAGTAACGAACGACAAGTGGCTGATTTTGTCCCTAATTTGGAGATAATTAAAAAACTGGACTGTAGAGGAGTTATTATTACTGCACCCGGTGAAAAGGTTGATTTCGTTAGCCGATTCTTTGCTCCTCAATCAGGAATTCCAGAAGATCCTGTTACCGGTTCTGCTCACACTACGCTAACTCCTTACTGGGCCAAGCAATTTAAAAAGAATTCCCTTACGGCTGCACAACTTAGTCCTCGTGGAGGTTTATTAAACTGCGAAATAAAAGGACAAAGAGTATATATTGGAGGTCAATGCAAGACGTATATGAAAGGTAATTTATACATATAAAAAAAGCACCATTAACTGGTGCTTTAAATATTTTTTATCGAATACTCTTAATACTTGATCTTTCTGTAGGTGTCAGGTCAAAATTAATTCCAAATTTTATACCCACCTTATTCAACTTAGCATTACTAGCTTCAGCCAGACTACCTCGATATCCAAACACATCATTTTGCTCCTCTGCCTCCATAAAACTTGACATACCAGGCTGGTAATATGCAGTCAGCGTCAAATTCAATCTTTTATTAATAAAATATTCACCTCCAATTTCCAATGCCCACGACAATGATGTTTTCGCTGTTAATTCAGGTTCAATATCAGGTAAATTAGTTGTTATATATCCATATCCGGATGCATCATCAATAGTAAGATTCCATTTTTCATAAAAACCTTCTGAGCTTACTACGCCACTATTAAATGTTGTTTTTAATGAACCCGGCAACACAAACACAGGCCCGGTAGCACCATAAACGATAATACTACCACTCACCCATTTCTGATATCTAATTAAAAGAGGTATTTCAATGGCTGAAAGTTTATGCGATTCCTCGATATCAGCAAAAGTCTTTGTTAATGCGTACGCATCTCCATCTTTGTCTGTACCTGTACTAAAATATTCATAGTCACCAATAGTGGCATCAGATTTATAAGACGTAAGTCGAAGCCCGGCACCAACAGCTAAATCTTCTGTCAGATAATAAAACACATCTGCTCCAAAATTTACACCCGAAGCTCCGGATACACTTGCCCCTTCATAAGTATAGTTCAATGATTGCGACCCTATTCCTACAAAAGGCTGTAATTTAATTTGAGCTACTGCCGGCATACATAAAAGCAGACCAATAAAAAAGAAAATGAAATTATATAGTTTTTTCACAATGGTATCTATTAAAATTTAACTTTTTACTTAACTATTAATCGCTTAGCCAACTTACTCCCGCCTGTCGTTTTAATTATATAAACTCCCGGTTTACTTATCGACATTGTATTGCTTTGATTTAGATTAAAAACCTGCTGTAACTTCTCTCCTGTAATAGAATATACCTGAACGGAATTATTGTTTAAATCTGCCTGATCAAAACCATCCAATTCTACATTAAAGGCCTGCCCTACAATTGCCGGTGAAGGATAAATATTGATAGCTTGTTGTATTGATATAGCAATTGTATTACTTGAAAATTCATCTCCGCGTGAATTTGTCGTAACCATACAATAATATTCTCCACTTAATCCGGAAGCATTATAATAATATTGTTTTGTGGCTCCAGCAATAGCCGTTCCGTTATTGTACCACTGATATGTTCCTGATAGTTCATCATCACGAACATCGCCAAATAATAAATCTGAATTATCTATCAAAAGCATATTATCACCTTTTCGAAGTGCTGTTACTTTAGGCACAATAGACAAGTTTAAAGTAACGGGAGTAGCTGATTCATAATTTTGATTGCTACTCTCATTAGCAGTAATAGTTATATTTCCATATGAAAGAATATAAAGCGTACCGGTTTCATCATCAACATATGCCACATTTTGATCTGAGCTCTGATAATCAATTTGCTCACCAGATGTTGCAATAGCATTTAATGTTATGGTTAAATTCTGATCAAAATCAATAGCTGCGTTTTCAACCGGTGCTTCCCATGAAAAGTCAATACTGTTAGCTGCTTGTTGTATGGTAAAATCATTACCCGTAAAACTAATTACATAATTACTATTTAAACCTAAAGCACCTTGTTGTATTTGATAGGTACCAGCATCTTCACCAGACTCTCGGATTAAAGCTCCATCAAATGTATCACCACCAACCAATGCACCAGAAGTTATTGAATACGTTAGCTCCGGATCTGATTCATTGTATACTTTAGAAAGTGCATCTGCCAGAATAGCTATACTCACAGGATCGATATTTCCATTTAATTGCAGATCGGCCAAAGTGTAATTTCCACTATCGGCTCCACTTAATGACAAACCTGAAACTGTTACCGGTTTATTTACACCTGCATTAGCATCTGCATAAACACCTCCTACACTTGCAGAATTTAAGTTAACATCGTCTCCTGCCAATACATCATTTAGCACAGGAGCACCTGTAATGATAGCCTGCGTTGTTCCATCATATTCTTTTGTTTCAACAAAAAAGCCTGAAACAGTTAATTGTTTGGCCAAAATAGAAGCTGTAAGAGCATTAGGTTGCGACAAGGAATAGTTAGACGCATCTGCACCAGACAAACTATAGCCTGTCAAAACCACCTGTTTATCGAAACCAACGTGTTTTGTATCGAAAAGAGCGCTGGCTCCTGTTTCTACCAAAACAATATCATCGGTTGAAATAAAACCAGAAACCTCGGCAGTACCAGATATTACTGCATCGCGTAAAGCATCATATTCTTTATCTTCTGCACTAAGTCCTGAAACCTGGACATTTAAAACTGTAATATCAGCACTAGAAATAACCTCCTGGCTTAAGGAATAATTATCTTTATCTGTTCCAGCCAAAGTAAAGCCATTAAAGGTAACCGTTTTTCCTGTTCCTATATTTTTATCTTCAAAAGTTCCGGCTGTTGAACTCTGATCTACACTCACATCGTCTCCATCAATAACCCCGGATAGCAAAGGAGTTCCACTGATCGAAGCATCACTAGTTCCATCGTAAACTTTACTATCGGCACCAACCCCGGTAACACTTAACTCTTTTGGGGTAATCGTAGCAGTAGTTCCCACTAATGACAGCACGTAATTATCTTTATTAGCTCCTGATAATTGATACCCGGTAAATTCAACACCTTTATCTATTCCTGCGTTTTCATCTTCAAACTCCGCTGAAATGGCTCCTGTATTTAGGGTAACATCATCTCCGTTTACCACTCCTTCTAAAATAGCCGAACCTGAAAAGCTGGTAACTGTGGTAGTTCCATCATAAACCTTACCTTCAGCTGACAAACCACTCATGGTTAAAACCTTTGCTGTAATAGTGACTGTAAGGCTATCATAATGCAAAGGGTAAAGAGAACTTACACTTTCATCAGGGGTAAAAGTAACCTGAAATATCTGACTCTCTTCTGTAAATGGAGGAACAACTTCTGTATCCGTAAAAGAAAACACCCCAATTATACTAGAAGCATCACGCTTATCTGTTGCACTACCTCCGCTTAAAACAATATCTCCTAATGCAGATCCATATTCAACCGTTGGAGAGGATGGCAAAACAAGATCGATAAATACACTTTCGAAAGCACCGATATCAACGTTATAATTGAACAAGCGATTCTCGCCCAAGGGATCGGTGAATTTTTCTATTCTGTCCGTTTGATCCCCGTCTCCATTCAAATCTCCTTGCATGGCTTCATTCAACGCACTATTATTTCCTTTTTCAATCAGGTCGGATGTATATTCAATATTCCAATCTGAATTCAACAAACTTGTTTCTTTAGGCTCCAGCCCGTTTGTTACTCCTGTAAAACTAGTTTCGCCTATAAATCTAGGATAAAGAACACCTTCTTCACTTCCATCATTATCACTTGAAATAAGAATATTATTGCTACCACTTAAATCCTGATCGGAAGCACAATTACCTACATCTCCGTCAACAGAAGCCCTAAGATTCGAAAGGTTCTCCCCTTTGTAATTACCCCACAAAACAGAATTGTGTATAGAACTGCTTCCTAAGTCATAAACGCCTGCACCCAGGCTCATAGTTCCGGTAACTTTACTTTTGGCAATAACACAATTGATAACATTAGAACCCTGAACATAAATCGCTCCTCCGTTTCTTGTTGCTTCGCAATTGTTTACAACAGAGTTAATCAGATTACTACTAATCATCCATATTCCGCCACCATCTCCATTTGTTCCTGTAGCATAGCAATTATTAATATGACTATCCCAGATATAAGAGTTATTCATATAAACACCACCTCCAAAGGCTTCATCGGAACTTGAACAACTGGCATAACATGAAGAAATCACGCAAGAATCCAGCATACTTCCTGAATTCATATAAACACCACCTCCAATAACATTTCCTCCCGTTGCTGATGTGTTTTCGGCTATACAGTTATATATTTTTGAAGTATTTATTTGCGCTCCTAATGCAAAAATACCTGCTCCTGCCGTTGACATATTACCATCATAAATGGCTTTACAATCAATTATCTGACAATCTTCTACTTTACCTGCCAATGCTAAAATACCAGCTCCACAAGCATTCGGTCCGTCATTGGAACTATAAGTTACATCTGCATATCCTCCTCGAATCTCAAAACCGCTCAACAAAGTTGTTGCATCTGCGGCTGCAGGTATAAGAACCACATGATGTGAGTTATTACTTTCATCACCATCGTCCTGAATCTCTCCGGATAAAATACTTGGATATTGAAACTCCCAATGTTCCATTCTTCCATTGCCATCACTATCGGCAAGTATGCGCTCATCTAAATTAGTCTCCACACCTTGAAAACCACCATAAACTTTTACGCCTGATTTTAAAATAAATGAAATCGTTCTATCCGTAGCGTCAGGTAAATAAGTTCCGCTTTTTACCCAAATTTCATCTCCGGCAATAGCGCCATCAATAGTTGCTTGAAGATCATTGAGTGCATCAGACCAGGAAGTACCGGCTCCTGCTCCATCGCTTGCTACATAATAACGGGTTGCATATATATGCTGAAAAGAAAGTGTGAGTAGTAAGAATAATACTACCTGCAAACGTTTTTTTGATTTCATAAGCTTAAGCTGTCAAATATATAGGAACATGATGTTCTGCTAAACATATTGAATAAATCGTTATCATTAAGATAACCGGGAAATTCAAGAAATACCAAATTCCTCCATTTTACTACGAAATTACAATGGCACAGTTTCATTTATTTTTTCAAAAAAATAATAATTAAACTCCATTATAATCACGACAGCCGAAAATAAACATAATTATTCCAAAAATCTACCCTTTAATTGAAAAGAAGGTATAAAGCAGGTTTGTCTCCTACCAAACCATCGATACCTGTTTTGGGCTATGAAATCATAACATTTGTCTGCTATTGATTTGGGAACAATTTTCAACAAACGCAATAATGAAAACGGGAAACGCAGCAAACTAGCCAACTCAATAACGGCACTACTTTTTTGATACCAAAAATTGTTACGAATTAAAATCACGGAGTCCGTAATATTTTCCGTGGAATTCAGTTTTGATACATATCGCTTGAAGAAATCTGATTGTAAACTTGCAAAATGAATGGAGTGATCTTTTTCGTATCGCAAAATGAATTGCACACTCCAATGACACAAACTACAATTTCCATCATAAAACAATACCGTTTTTCTCATACTCAATAAAAAGCAAGTTCTAATGTATAACAAACCAATGTCATAAAAGATTTTAATAATCAAAGATCAAAAACTTAACTAACATAAATCATTTTAAGATGAAGGCTTTTTAGTAACTTCGTTTGATCGATTGCCATACCACAAAACTACATACGCATGCACAATTTGAATAAGGTATACAACCGCAAAAAAAACGATCAGGACATATTTGCTGAACTAATGGAGTTCAAAGTAAAAGAAGTCCTTCTGATTGCAAACTACTATGATGCCTATTCCATAGTACGCGAGGGGAAGTTTTTTGACCGGATCTACGGCGAATTTTTGCAACTAAACTTATATACTGCTCCACGAATTACATCTGTTTCCAACGCTGCAGAAGCCATTGAAATGCTTAACTACAGAAACTTTGATATGGTGATTGTAATGGCTGGACTGGATAAAACAACTCCGGTTGACATCAGTAAAGAAATAAAAGTTCATTTGCCGGACATGCCTTTACTGCTTATGGTAAATAACAACAGCGACTTGCGTTTTTTTGATGAAAACGGCCCCAATGTTAAATTCATAGATAAGGTTTTTGTATGGAATGGTGATTCCAAGGTTTTTTTAGCCATGATTAAGTATGTGGAGGACAAAAAGAATGTGGCTAAAGATACACGAATTGGAAACGTCAGGGTTATTCTGTTGGTTGAAGATTCACAAAAATATTACTCTCGATATCTACCTATTTTGTACTCACATATGATGATGCAAACACAGGTAATTTTAGCTGAAGAAGGATTCGATCAATTGCATAAAATTCTAAAAATGCGTGCACGTCCTAAAATTCTTCTGGTCAGCAATTATGAAGAAGCTATTGAAATTATTAATAACTATAAAGAATACTTAATTTCCATCATCACCGACGTAAAATATAGCAAGCGCGGAATACACGATGAGAATGCAGGTGTTGAACTTATTAAATATGCAAAAAACCTAGTAAACATACCTACTCTGATGCAGTCTTCGGACATCAACAACCGCAAAAAAGCAGCATTGGTTGGCGCTGATTTTATCGATAAGAATTCTGAATCGCTTTCACAGGATATGTTTGATTTCATTCATCACAAATTAGGCTTTGGCAATTTTGTTTTTTGCAACCCCAGAGGCATCACTGTTACAACTGCCCGAAACCTTAAAGAATTTCATAAATGCATTCAAACGGTATCAGCAGAATCACTTTTGTATCATGCCAAAAGAAATGGTATCAGCACATGGTTAATGGCGCGTGGTGAAATAAATATGGCAAAGCGCCTACGCCCTTATTCCATTGAAGACTTTGACAGCTCAAATGAATTACGACAAGCGATATTACGCGTTTTTGAGGAAGTAAAACTAGAGCAACTCCGAGGAAGAGTTATTCTTTTTGAACCCTCGTTGGTTAATAGCAACCGTTATATTACCCGTATGGGTGAAGGTAGTTTTGGTGGCAAAGGACGAGGATTAGCCTTTTTAAGCAATTTTGTTGAGAATGTGGACTTTGAAAAGATAATTCCGGAACTACAAATTAGAATTCCTACAACTGCTATTATAGGCGCCGATGAATTTTCAAATTTTGTGCAACGCAATAATCTTTACCAAAAGATTTATGTAGAAAAACAATTTGATAAAATCAAAAGCTTATTCTTAAAAGCCCGATTTAGCGAACGCATTAAGAACCAACTTCGAAAATACGTAGAAGTCATTCAGGAGCCTCTTGCTATCAGATCTTCCGGTTTATTTGAAGACTCTCTTTTGCAACCTTTTGCCGGAGTGTACGAAACCTTTATGCTACCCAATAACCATCCCGATATTGAGGTTAGATATACACAATTATCATCTGCCATTAAACTGGTTTATGCTTCCATGTTCAGTGATTCGGCAAGAGCTTACTTTGAAGCAGTCAACTATAAAATTGAGGAAGAAAAAATGGCCGTTATTATTCAAAAGGTAGTGGGAGAGCATGCGCACAACCGCTTTTACCCTCACATAAGCGGCATTGCTCAGAGCTATAATTACTACCCTTTTTCATATATGAAACCCGAAGACGGCTTTGCTGTTTTAGGAATTGGCTTAGGTAAATATGTGGTTGGCGGAGAAAAAGCCTGGCGTTTCTGTCCTAAATATCCAAACCTGGAACTCAATGCTATTCAGGATCAGATAAAGGACTCGCAAACGCATTTTTATGCATTAAACATGGAAAGCCAGGAGGTAGATTTTAATGTGGCTCAGGAAGATTCTTTTATTCAAAAACTCTCTATAAAAGAAGCGGAAGAAGACGGTAACCTAAGATTGTGCGCCTCTGTTTATGATTATAGTTACGATCGAATTGTATACAATTTGCATAAGAAAGGTCCCCGAATCATCAATTTTGCCAACATCTTAAAATTTGACTATATACCTCTGGCTAAATCACTTGATTTGCTTTTGGATTATTTCAAGGAAGCAATGGGTGCACCAGTTGAAATAGAGTTCGCAGTGGATTTAAATATGGAGAATAAACTTCCTACATTATATTTACTACAGATTAAACCACTAATCCGAACCGAGAACCAAGTTGCCATCGACTTTGAACAAATTGATAAAGATAAAATAATTCTGACCTCAGAAAAAGGAATGGGCAATGGACAAGTTGACCATATTAAAGATGTGGTATTTATGAATCCGGAAAAATTTAGTCGTACCAAAACAGATGAAATGGCCAGGGAAATGGCCAGCATAAATCAATACTTTGAAAAAAACAATCTTGAGTACTTACTGATTGGACCTGGCAGATGGGGAACACGCGATAAATTTACCGGCATCCCTGTACTGTGGTCGCAGATTTCGCATGCTAAGGTAATTGTGGAAATGGGATTGGAAGATTTTCCCCTGGATGCTTCTTTAGGTTCTCACTTTTTTCATAATGTGACCTCCATGAATGTAGGATATTTTTCGGTTCACCACCGAAAAGAAAGTGAGTTTGTCAAGTTCGATATACTAAAACAGCAAGATCTCATTCAGCAAACAGAATATTTTACGCATGTTTCGTTTAAAGAACCATTGAAAATTTTAATGGATGGCAAGCAACAAAAAGCTGTGGTGAGTTTGAGTTAATTTATAATCACTCCACCTCTATAGGTAATGAAAAATAAAAAGTACTGCCAACACCTTGTTCCGATTCAATCCAAAGACGACCGTCGTGCAATTCTACAATTTTTTTACAATGCGCCAGACCAATTCCGATTCCATCAATATCTTTACGTTGGTGCAAACGCTGAAACAAAAGAAAAATCTTATCCTGTTGCTCCTGTGCTATACCAATACCATTATCGCTTACAGAAAACAGATAGTAGGCACCATTTTTTTGAGAAGATATTTTAATTTGTGGAGAAACCCCTGGCCTACGGTATTTAATAGCATTGCTGATTAAATTCTGAAACAACAAGCGCATTTCAATATCATAAACCTTCACACTTGGCAGTTCTTCAATGGTAATTTCGGCTTTTGATTTATTGATGGCTGAATTCAAATCATTCAACACATGTTCCATCGTCATATTTAAATCTACTTCCTTTCGCTCCTCATTATTGCCCAACAATGCATAATCAACCAAACCAGTAATTAACTCTAGCATACGATAGGCTGATTTTTCAATCAGGTTAAATTGATACCTAACAGATTCACTCAATTGATTTGAATCATCTTCGGTAACCAATGACAGCAAAGCTATAATCGAATTTAAAGGCTCACGTAAATCATGCGAAGCCATATAAGTAAACTGCTCAAGCTCTTGGTTTTTATGCTCAATTTTTCGAGTATAATCTTTAAATAATTGTTCTGTCTTCTTTCGCTCAGAAATATCAATAATAGAAGCCAACACATATTGCTCGCTGTCCCTGGCTATATAATTGAGTCCTATTTCAATAGGAAATTCAGCACCATCCTTTCTTAATGCAAACAAATCCCGGCCTGCTCCCATCGGTCTTGTTGCCGGCTTATGATGATATTCCCTTCTTAAATCGGGATGGTGTTTTTTAAAACGATCCGGCACCAGTATTTCCATTGGCTTCCCCAACAATTCTTTGCGCTGATAAGCAAATAAGGACTCAGCTTGTTTATTCACCATCACTATTTTACCTGTTCCTTCTACCAGAATAATCGCATTGGGTGCAGACTCAAAAACTAGCTCAAACAAAGCAGAAGCATTCTTACTATCACTCACATCATGCAAAGCCAAAAGCATATAGTTTTCGTTTTGATCCTGAATTGAGTTTATGCCTAGTTCTACAGGAAACATGTTGCCGTTCTTTTTCTTGGCAAAAAATACTTTATTCTCGCCCTCTAACCCCCAATCAGCCTGAGCCAACTGTTTTTCGAAAAAACTACCATAGTTACCCCAAAACTTCTTTGGAAACAAAAATGAAAGCTCTTTACCTAACACTTCCTCTTTGCTGTATAAAAGTAATTTTTCGGCATGTTTATTTTGGTAAATAATTTCACCCGCATTATTCAGGAGCAACAATGCCACTGGAGAAGCATCCAGCATCAGTTGGTAATTTATGTCTTGTTTTTTATGCCCCATACATGCGCTCTATACTGTTTCGTAAGCCATAAGCCAACTACAGCCCTAATTTTACCTGACCCTTTTGTAGTTATATAGCCTAACAAAACTTGTTGTTTTTTGTTCTCGAACTTTGTGGCTTAGTTAGGGACAAAAATAAGATAGTTTACCAGGTAAAAAATTCATCCTGAAGCAGGATAATTACATCCATACCTCCAAATACATATAATAATCCAGAAATAATACTAGCAGCTACAAACAACGCGGCTCCAAAACCTTTATCACTTTCATTGGGAACGCGATTAAACATTTTATTAAAAACACCATACAAGGGCCAATAAATAATTATAAGGACAAAAGGAAAGATCATTCCCATTACCGAATCAAGTATTTTAAAAGGCAGATAAAAAACACATATAATCATACCATATACCAGCATAATTGCCGATAACAATACATACGCAACATACACCCCTACTTTATTAAGCCTATTAAAATCAGAAATAATCCCAACACCTAAAACTAAACCTAAAACGGTAGTTGCAATTGCGTACACCTCTTCGTTTTCTGTAAATTGAGGAATATAATAATGAATAAAAATACCGGTAAACAACAAAAACGAAAGGGTGTAAATTTTGCTATTCATTTTCCAAGATAATTTGTCAAAGTATTGCATGTATGCTAGTTATTTAAATTCTTTACACTTATTCGAATCGACAGGCTGTAACAAACGCTTGACTGAAGATTTCTTTACAAAATGAATTTCGAATCCATGAATATATCCTGATTCATTATTACAACTACACAGTAATAGTAAAACAAAAGTCAGAATCAAATAATCTCTGGTCATTTTTCATTCTTAAATATAGTCCAGAACAATGATATAAAATTTATTAGAACTAACGAACAAAGCCTCATTCTTCAAGAATTAACTATTACTCGCATGTACAAGAGGCCAAAAATGGAAATTTCTTGCTTTGTACATACGAGCAAAGCTTTGCCGGCAAAAATTCGAGCTTTGTTCATATATACAAACCTTCAAAATTCAAGAAATCGTCATTTATTCATACGTGCAAAATTTCACTACGCAAAAAACAATCAATGCTCATAAAAACGCCTCTAAAAATACTTCCTTTTTAAGATAATATTTTCACAACAGCTATTTCATTTAACAGAAATATATCATACCTTTAATATAGTTCACTCATTTTAATAACCTTAAAACTATCAGTATGATTGAAAAAATTATTAACTAAAGCCGTACTACAGAGGTAGATACCACTACTCTAAGAGTTATTTCTGCATTCTTAAACTCAAACCTAAACAGCGACAGTCACCTGACTTCTATTTTTAGTACATTACAACCTCTATCTCAGCAATTCAACAAAGCTATTAATCGTATTAAAGCAGAATCGGACTTAGACACAAAAGACGAAATACGCGATAATGCAGCCCGTTCGTTTTATTATTTAATTAATGGGTATACGCATCACCCGGACGACACCATTCGAAAAGCAGCACTTAATATTATGGATATTTTTAATCAGTACGGACTAAAAGTAGTTAAGGAAAACTATGCAACCGAAACATCTTTATTAAACTCGCTTTTAAATGAACTTACAACTGCTGAAGCTCAGGTAGATGTTGCATTAATATCAGGAGCAAACGAAAGTATTACAGCCTTGCAAAACGCCCAAAAAGCTTTTGAATCCAGTCATCTAAGCTACGAACAAAACAAAGCCAACGAAGGTACCTTTAATAACGCTTCTGCCTTAAAAAAAGAAGTACTAAACCTAGTGAATAGCAAATTAGTGGTATATCTAAGAGCAATGTATACTGTAGATCCTGAAACATATGGGCCATTTACCCGCACCGTTGGCCAAATTATTGCCGACAATAATGAAGTAGTGAAAAAAAGAGCAAAAAAGACAGTTTCTGAAATCGAATTATAATTTATTTTCTCATTTGTTTGTATCCATGTTTTGGCTCCGGGAGTGGTTACCCGGGGCTTTTTTTGTGTTCAAAAAAAAGACGCCACACCTTCTCGGTCCATTTTTCTCACAAAAAATTATACACCTAAACTATTTTTTCCTTTTCTTTGCATCATTATGATGACTTTCTGTTACATATCGCCCAATGTCTGGTTTACCTGTTGGTAAATTCAGAAACTCTCGTGCGGCGGATGTATTTCCTTTATAGAATTTATTATTAAAACAGAACTCAAAAGCAACCGATCGGTTGTTATCGTGTCTTTTATTCAACATTTATTAATCATTTAAAATTTTAGTACCATGTCAAATTATGTAAACACGTCAGCACTGGTGTATGTATTTACACCCAACTTTTTATTTTCTATTGCTAAACAAGCAAGTTTATCCCGATGTTTTATCTTACAACGATTGAAAAATGACTGAATTAAATATACCTCATCAACAAAAAACTAAATTCTCGAAAGGATTCATCTCGCTTTGCCAGAACATATGGCAGGCCTTAATCGGCAATGAATCTACCGACTACACCAAAATAAAACTCAGCAAAGCCATCTTTCTATTAGCCATCCCCATGGTATTAGAAATGATCATGGAATCTATTTTTGCCATTGTAGATATCTACTTTGTATCTAAGCTAGGAGCTGATGCAGTGGCTTCTGTGGGCATTACCGAATCTGTAATAACTGTTGTTTACGCCATAGCATTTGGACTAAGCATGGCTACCACTGCTTTGGTATCCCGACGCATCGGCGAAAAAAGACCGGTTAAAGCTGCACATGTTGCATGGCAAGCCATCACTGCTGGGATTCTTATATCTATAATTATTGCCATTCCGGGACTTTTATTTTCGCATAAAATTCTGGAATTAATGGGCGCTTCCCAAAACCTGCTCGATCATTACAGCGGATATGCCACTATTATGCTTGGCGGAAACATAGTGATTATGCTATTATTTATTAACAATGCTATATTTCGCGGAGCAGGCGATGCTGCCATCTCACTAAGAGTCCTGGTCATTGCTAATGGTTTAAATATTATATTAGATCCACTCTTAATTCTGGGCATAGGACCTTTCCCACAGTTAGGTATAGAAGGTGCCGCTTGGGCAACTAACATAGGGCGTGGCGTAGCCGTTTTATACCAATTGCATATTCTATTTAAAGGGAGTGCCCGGGTTAAATTATTAAGAAGTAAACTGCGCATTGATTGGAGAAGAATTTGGAAAGTGCTCAATATTGCCTCCGGTGGTATTTTTCAATCTTTAATCGCCACTTCGAGTTGGATAGGTCTGGTACGAATTATTTCCACTTTTGGTAGTGAAGCGGTAGCGGGCTATACGATTGCCATCCGTATCATTATTTTTATTCTTTTGCCCTCATGGGGATTAAGCAATGCTGCATCTACCTTAGTTGGACAAAATCTGGGAGCACAACATCCTGACAGAGCCGAAAAGTCGGTTTGGTTTACTGCTCGCATTAATATGATTTTTCTGGGCTTGATAAGTATTGTTTTCATAGCCACACCGAGCTTTTTTATAGAGCTATTCACCAAAGAAGAACAAATTGTATTAATAGGGGCGCAGTGTTTAAGGATTGTAAGCATTGGTTTTATCTTTTACGGATTAGGAATGGTACTGGTACAATCTTTTAACGGAGCCGGTGATACTAGAACGCCAACCCGCATAAACCTGGTTGCCTTTTGGATTATTGAAATACCAGTGGCTTATATCCTGGCTATTCATACCAGCATGGGTTACCAAGGTGCTTTTTTAGCCATTATTATTGCCGAAAGCACGATGACTTCTATCTCCTATTGGCTGTTTAAAAAAGGTAGATGGAAAAAAACAGACGTATAACAGTTTGTAGTGGTCGGTAATCAGTGAACCTGTTTACTGATCACTCTTAATTGTCAACTGTTAACCGTTTTTTAATATTGCTTTTATGATAGATTAACAAACCTACCCTACTTTTACATCAGGAAACAAAAGGTTTTTGCCGAATAAGAAGTAGGCCATCTCACAGGAAAGATGGTAGTCTGTTCGAGTAAAAACTTTTTTTATGCCCTTTTCTCTCCTTACCAAGGTTTAAAAAAGCGGAATCGAATACCTTTAGTTCCTATAACGCCAAGACAAGCCACCACAACCATTGCAGCTCCTGCTATTTCTTTCAGCGTTAGAGTTTCATGAAAAAACCAATAACCCAGTAAAATATTAATAACAGGAACCATCATATGCATAGAAGATCCCCTTGAAACCGGCACATATTTATAACCTTCGGTCATAAGTAACTGACCAATTGCAGAAACAACACCTAAACCTATTAAAATAATCGCCACAGGAAATTCCCCTTGATGCGAAGAAGCATTGGCAGGAAAAATAAACAACCAGAAACCAAGAATACTTTGCGCAAAGAAAATAGCATAAGACGTATCAGTATCATGCAATTTCTTTACTAAAACAACAGAGATAGCAGACAGCACAGAACCTGTCAATGCTATGATTTCGTATTTCGAAAACTGGGTTATATCCATTCCATCCTTAACCGACAATAGGAAAATACCACAAAAGGCCATGAATATAAATAGCCATTGCACTATCCTAACTTTTTCTTTAAAAAAGAATACACTAAATACAGTTGCAAATACCGGATATGAATAACCGTACACTGTTGCTTTTCCTACTCCTAAGTTTACGATGGAATAATAAAGCATGTACACAGCCAGTCCGCCTGTAAATCCACGAAGCAATAAAATAGGACTGTTTACAAAACTTAGTTTGATACGTCGGGTTAGAGCCAGCATACTCAATATACCTACACCAACAGCAAAGCGGGTAAATGTTGTGATGGTTGAATTAACTTCGGGAACCATTTTTACCAATGCCGACATCATGGCAAAGGACAATACCGAACCCATAATAAGAAAGTATCCTTTGAATTTTTGCATAATACAAATTGAAATTCAAATATATACCATTTTCTTTTACAAAAACCTGAAAACAAAAAGAGGCTACCTAAAGGACAGCCTCTCAAATAAATGTAGCATTCTAATTACTATCGTTTAATATATTTTTCAACTTGGAGCTGATTAACATCTAATAAATACAAGCCCTTGTTCCATGAATCTGTTGCAATTTTTGAACCTGCTTCAAGATTAGAAATAACTTCCACAACTTTTCCGGACATATCATAAACAGTTATACTGTTCACTGCGTCATTAACTTGGATATAATCAGAAAATAAGGAAATTAAGTTTTCTTTACCTGCCTTATTCATTTCTGTTGAAATATTTTTCATTCCAAACAACAAGTCATGCTCCGACCAGCTAGAGTTATTTATGGTAACCTTATAAATATCGTTATCAGAACCATCTCCATCCATATCAAAACCTTCAGTAATTGCATTAAAAGTATTATCGACAGTATAATCTCCATTACCTAAATCAGGTATAAGACCTCCTAAATCCGCACTGGTTGTAGGCATATCGTTTTCATCAAACCCTAGCACGTTAATTAAAAATGCATCTGATAGCAAACCTGTAAGATGCGCTTCATATCCAGCTTCTCCATTTACACGCATTCCTATCCTATCGGAAGAAGCAGTTAAAGTCATTCCCATATCGTGAGAATACAAATCACCATAAAATACAGAACCATAAGCACTAACTCCACCCGTATGCACAGGATCGCAACTAATTGTTAAGCCACAAGATGCTCCAAAATCTCCTGTTGCAGAATGAACAGGATCAACAATTACCATATCAATAATCAGTCTATTTTCTTCTGCTCCTTTAACTATTGAGCAAGCATTAATTATACTTCCGGCTGCAACAAAATTAATTTCTTTATCCGTTGCATATGTATACTCAAGGTGCAATGATGTTCCTGCATCCAGATATGAACCTGCTAATTCATCTTCCAGGTTATTCGCTTCTCCTTCATTTTCTTTAATCCAGAAACCCATACCATATAAATTCTCTGCCATCAAGAAAGAATTCATGGTTGCTGCTGTTAATCCATTTAAGGTTGGTACAACATAGTTACCATCTCCTAATGCAGTAAAATATCCAGTATAATCTTCATCCGGATTATAAAACTCAGAAGCAGGTACATCCAATGTGAAATCATCAACAATATTAATCTGATCTTCCATATAAATATCAACACCCGTTAGATCATCTCCTGCAATTAGAATTTCACCATTAGCATACATAGGTTCATTTTCTTCATCTAATTGTCCATCGCCATTTACATCGATAAATGACAACAACACATACGAACCATTTACTAAATCGGTAAGATTATAAACATCAGGATATGAAGGATCAGGAAGAATAATTGAACCCACCGGATTTGAGAAATCTCCTGCCATCCAATCTTCAAGGCTAAATAAAAGAATATACAAAGTTTCGGCAGAAGAGCCATCATAGGTAATATTTCCACTTAAAGTATAAGAATCATTTACTGTAAATGTCCAGTCATCCGTAAACCCTACAAAAGCATTCCCTGCCAAATCGATAACGACATCAGCACCCATATCAACATAATAAGTTGCTCCTGTTTCCAATGGCAAATAAGCCGATGCATCAATATACAAGGTTCTCTCATCCTCACTATCCGTATAAACTACAGATGAATTATCTGTACTAAAAGTTAAATCTGTTGCTGGATCAGTATCATCACTTCGTAAGTGAATCGTCTTTCCTCCAATAATTTCAATAGATTCTTCGAACTCTACTGCAAGAATTCCTGAATTAGTCAAGTTTGACAAATCAGATGTAACCGAAGACATATCTTCTGGGTTTATAGCATATACACCTGCAAAATGACTATCGGTTAACGATGGCATAACCACATTGGACTGCACAGAATTATCTTCATTTGCCATAATCATATAATAATCACCAGAAGGTGCACTCGCTGGAATTGTTAGGTTATATGTCCCTAATGAAGCATCGACAGATTCTCCTGTAATGACATCACCAAAAGTACTTCCTCCATCAGTTGACATTCTAACATCTAAAGTTGTAATTCCAGGGGTACATACCCATGTAAATACAATATCCTCCAGTGTAATATAATCCGTTTTGTCAATACTAATTTTAACAGACTCTTCAAGAAATAAATTAACCGGAGTAGATTCTGTAGCTCCGTTGGCATCTTTTAATTTAAAAAGATACTCACCAGCATCAGCCTCCACAGGTATTGAATATACGTAGCTTTCATCATCTGCACTAAAAGGGGCAGATACCACCTGATATGAGCTACCTTCATCAACCGAGAGCAATAACTCCAACGTTGTAATTTCACCACTATAAGTCCATTCGAAAGTTACCTCATCCACTACTTTATAGGAAGTATCATTACCCGGAGAAGTAATGGAAATACTTTGTGCATTTAGGGTAGATGTAAAAAGCACACAAAGTATTCCTGCTAAAAGAAATAAATTGTTTTTCATTATTAGATAAGTTAGTTTATAAATTCGTCGGCAAATATATACGAACCTTTTTCTTTTTAGTTCCAGCATTCTAAAATTTAAAGTATTTATTTTACTTAAATAACTATTCAATATACTTATGCATTAGTCACTGCAGGAAATCATCGAATTAATTCTTTGATGATAAAAACTATTTATACTTTTATAAAAATTCATCTAATTATATAAACATGAAAAACAAAGTATCACCTATTATTTTAGGCCTGTTTATTGGAGCCGCCATATTACTCATCATTTTTGGAAGTAGAATGTTCCATATCATTCAACCAGGCGAAAGAGCGGTTATATTTAAGCCATATACGATCGGTTTAGATTTAAACAATATTAAATCAGAAGGTTTAACCGTTATTGCACCATGGAATCAAGTAATTACATACAAAGTAAAAGAACAAACCAGAGAAGAGACTATGGATGTATTAGATAAAAACAGTATGTCTATTAATATGGATATCACTGTT
Organism: uncultured Saccharicrinis sp.; assembly: GCA_963677245.1. Lineage (GTDB taxonomy): Bacteria > Bacteroidota > Bacteroidia > Bacteroidales > Marinilabiliaceae > Saccharicrinis. Next base: position 4,041,452 of record OY781921.1, on the reverse strand, counting down.
CGTTTTAATCCTGTGTACAATAAAATAGGTACGCTGCATCAAAAGTTCGGTAAAGATTATATTAATGTATTAGTGATTCCAGAAGTAAGATCTGTGGTAAGAAGTGTTACAGGAAGGTATACTGCAGAAGAATTATTCTCTACCAAAAGAAAAGAAGTTGAAGATTTAATCAAGCAGGAAACTTCTCAGGTTTTAAAAGATAACAATATTGAATTACGTGCGCTATTAATTCGTTCAATCCAGTTACCCGCTCAAATTAAGGCTGCTATTGAGAGTAAATTAAAGCAAGAACAAGAGGCTTTAGCTTACCAGTTTAAATTAGACAAAGAGAAAAGTGAGGCTGAAAGAAGAAGAATTGAAGCAGAAGGTATAGCTAACTACAACCGAATTATCAACGCCAGTTTAACACAAAGTATTCTTAAACAAAAAGGTATTGATGCAACTATAAAATTATCAGAATCGACACTAAGCTAGAAAGTGTGTAAGTTTAAAATATCAGGGTTCAGTATATTTACTGGATCCTATTTTCAAATATAGCCAAAAACTGATTGTGGATAATACCCCAATTTCGGATTGGCATCGACCACTTTTTAGTTGCTTCTCTCACCGCCAGAAAAACAGACTTCATTACAGCTTCATCTGTAGGAAATGAGAGCTTGTTTTTGGTGTATTTCCTAATTTTCCCATTTAAATTTTCAATTAAATTGGTTGTGTATATGATTTTTCTAATCTCAATTGGGAAGTCAAAAAACACAGTTAATTCGTCCCAGTTATTGCGCCAGCTTTTGATGGCATAAGAATATTTGCTTTCCCATTTTTGAGCAAAATCCTCAAGCGCTGCTTCAGCTGCTTGTTTAGTAGGAGCTTCATAAATCGATTTCATATCACGAGTAAACTCCTTTTTATCTTTCCATACTACATATTTACAAGCATTTCGTATTTGGTGAACAACACATATCTGTGTGCTTGATTCAGGGAATACATTCTTTATCGTATCGGTAAAGCCATTCAAATTATCAGTTGCGGTAATCAATATATCATTGACTCCACGTGCTTTTATATCGGTTAATACGCTCATCCAAAAGGCTGATGATTCGTTCTTTCCCAGCCATAAGCCAAGAACTTCTTTCTTGCCGTCAACTTTCAGACCAACCGCAATATAAATGGTCTTATTGATGACTTTTGAGTTGTCTCTAACTTTAAAAACAATACCGTCCATCCATACAATCAGATACACAGGCTCAAGAGGTCTATTTTGCCATGCAATAATGTCTTCGGTGACTTTAGATGTGATCCTGGAGATAGTTGACGGTGAGATATCAAAATCATACACTTCACTAATCTGTTGTTCAATGTCACTATTGGACATGCCTTTAGCATAAAGAGATATGATTACATTTTCTATTCCGTCAATAATGTTCTTGCGTTTAGGAACGATCATTGGGTTATAAGTACCTTGACGATCGCGAGGAACCTTGATCTGTGACTCTCCATACATCGTTCTGATCTTCTTCGAAGTATGACCATTTCTTGCATTTTCAGAGTCTGAGGTAGCATGTTTTTCGTAGCCGACATGAGCATCTAATTCGCCTTCAAGAATCTGCTCAACGCCGCGTTTTTGAAGTTGGTGAAGAAAATCATTGAGTTCTTCTCCATTCTTAAATTGCTTAAGAAAGTCGCTGTTTAATAGATCTTCTTTTTTCATAAGTATACTATCTGTTTAAAAATAAATAAAATAACTCAAGATTGTATCCTGATATTTTAAACAAATAGTATATCGTCCGCTGTCGCGGGGACTCCTCAAAATCAATTACTAAATAGTGAAAACTATTCAGTAATTAATTTTCGAGGTATAATTTTACTATTTACACACTTTATGTGATAGTACTTCAGAATCACCTAATGCAAAAGTAGTCGTTATCGGGTCTGGCAAAGACGGTTTACCACTTATTTTAGGAAATAACTAATACGCCATAAATAAAACAAGAGACTGCCCAGGTTGAACAGTCTCTTGTTTCTTCAAATATCTATGCGTCTAATAATAAGCTTGACTTCCGGAGGTACTTGTACCCGTAATTACAATATCGCCTTTTCCTATCTTCAATGATTTCTTTTTCGATTTACCCATCGCTCGCAAATAAGAGTTATCTGACTTCAATACAAATGCCAGATTTTCTTTTGAGCTCATTTGAATTTTCACATTCCCTTCTGTTGAAGTAATCGAAGATGAACCGGTAAAATGCACTCTGGTTCCTGTAATAGTTCCTGTAGAGGTTTCAATTTCGTGAACGCCTTCTGTATTAAATAACTTTATCGCACCATCAAACAATCTACAACTAATATTCCCTTTTGCTAAAGATAATTTTGTATCGCCACTTGTTGATTTTAGCTTTACATTTCCTTCAACATTTTCTATTTCCTGAGTACCGGCACCACCCCAAACTGTCAGGTTTCCTTTTATATTATTAATTATGGATTCGCCTTTATTGTTTGTAATATCGCAATCTCCGGCTACATTACTAATAATCACCGAACCAGATTTAGTTTTCCCTTTCAAAGCACCTTTCATTCCATCAACTTTCAAATCTCCAGCTGGTGAATCTGAATAAACAGCACCTTCAAAATTCCTCAAAACCACATGCCCTGATTTTGAAACCACATTCAAATTAATTCCTTCCAAATCAACAGCCTCTACTTTTCCAGACTGAGTATTGATTTCAACATTTAATGATTTCGGAATTGACAGATTAATTTCTCCCCAATGAGATCTCCATTGCGCAGGCGTTTCAACTTTAATACTTAAAACTCCATCAGTAAGGCTTGTTTCTAATTTGTATTGATCTTTGTTTTCTTCTGCTTTTATCTCCCCTTCAAAGGAAACTTTACTGTTTTTACTACCAGTAATGTTAACGGCGCAGAAATCACCATCAACCTTAATACTTTTTACACCTTCAAATGCATCTTTTTTTTGTGTAGCAATTTCCTGAGCTATCCCAGTAAAACATAGTCCTAATCCTAAGATACCAAGAATAAGTTTTCTCATAATTTTATTTTGTTGAGTTATTATTACCATATTTACTCAAATTCCTACGTGTGTAGTTTTTTTAAGTTTCAAGATTTATTTTATTTGTATTTGAAACAACAGAGTAGAAAAATCCTTATCATTTATCTAAAATGTTTTGATGTTTATCAATTCTAATAAGCTTAGAATTAATAAATACATTTTTATTAAGTTATTTCGTTAATTTTACGCTAACTAATTTTTGAGTAGTGAATTTCAAAAAACTAAGAATTCTATACGTATACAGCAGCCAGGAGATATTTGCCAGAACACTTTTGGTAACCACGCAAGGTGAATCGCTACAAAAAAAAGGTATTAATGTTGAATATTATGACATAACAGGTAAAGGTATAAGCAATTACTTAACTCATATATTCAAACTACGCCATTTTATTAAACAAGGTAACTTTGATATTGTCCATGCCCAATTTGGTTATTCAGGTTTTACTTGTGCATTTGCAGGCAAAACGCCTTTAGTTGTTTCATTAATGGGCTCAGACTATCGTCTGGAAAAAGCAACTGCAATTATCACTCGAATTTTCTCAAAATTATTTTGGAATAAAACCATTGTAAAATCTCAAAAGATGTATAAAAGTCTGCGAATAAAAGATGCGCAGATTATTCCTAACGGGATTGACTTTGCCAGATTTAAACCAATAGATAGAGAGATAGCTCGTAGACAAGCCGGATTTAGCTCTTCTGCCCATGTACTTTGGGTGTCTGACCCCGAAAGAAAAGAAAAAAACTTCGCTCTTGCACGGGAAGCATTTTCTCATTTAGAATCGGAAGACGTTGAGTTAACCATTGTTAATAATGTTGAGATAGATAAAGTCCCCTCATATTATTATGCAGCTGACGTTTTGCTCTTAACTTCAATTTGGGAAGGCTCTCCTAACGTGATTAAAGAAGCAATGGCCTGTTCACTTCCTATTGTTTCTACCGATGTAGGTGATGTAGCAGACATAACGCAAGATGTTGATGGCTGCTTTATTGTTAAACCGGATCCGGAAGAGTTAGCCAACGCTTTAGATACAGCTTTACATTTTGGCAAGAGAACCAACGGTCGTGAGAAAATCAAAAACTTAGATGTTGATAATATCTCAGACCAACTATTGCAAGTTTATCAAGATGTACTTGCGGGCAACAAGTCCTCATAACCATCTAAATATTTTTCAGTATTATGAATAAGCTATTTGCCTCTTTTTGCATAGTTATAATATTTATTTTCCCTAACGCCTTTTCGCAGGAAGTGCCTCAGCACATCAGTAATGAATCTATTTATGATTTTATTGATGAATTAGCTAACAAGCATATTATTGAGGTAAACTCTGCTGTAAAACCATATTCAAGAATCCAAATAGCACAGTTTTTATTGGAGGCAAATACGAGCAATAATCTTACTCCGCGTCAACGCAAAGAGATTACCTTCTATTTAAAAGATTATAATAAGGAATTACACAAGCAAAAAGACTTCGATAAACGATTTGATGTATTTTATTACAGCGATTCAACTTTTAAACTATCAGTAAATGGAATTTTAGGAGGAAGGGCTTATTACAACGGTAATGATCTTGTTCAGCACAGATGGAATGGAGCACAGTTTTTTGGATATTGGGGAAACAAATTGTCATTTTACGGAAGTCTAAGAGATAACTACGAAAGCGAATCTCTTGGAGGCCCGGATATACTCACACAACATCCTGGTGCTGTTTATAAATTAGGTGCTGATAAAAAAGATTATAGCGAGGCTAGAGGTGGCCTAATCTATAATTGGAAATCCGGAAGCATTGGCATTGTAAAGGATCATTTCGTGTGGGGAAATAATTATCATGGATCAAATATCTTTTCCGGAAGGACTCCAAGTTTTGCCCAAATTAAATTTCATTTTAAACCAGTTAAGTGGCTCGAAGTAAATTACATTCATGGCTGGCTGGCTTCCGAAGTCGTGGACAGTGCCCGATCTTATAATCTTTACAATGACACCAGAAGAGTATTTACCAATAAATTTTTAGCAGCCAACCTCTTTACGCTCAAACCGTGGAAGAAATTAAACTTCTCTTTCGGAAACAGCATTATTTATAGTGACGGTAACATTAATCCTACTTACTTTATACCTTTTCTATTTTATAAATCTGCCGATCATTCATACAATGGTTCCAGAAACAGCGTTGGCCATAACACACAAATGTTCTTCGACATCAGCAGTCGTCAGATAAAAAATTTACATTTATATACTAGTGTTTTTATTGATGAGATAGCCATCTCTAATATGTTCGATAAAGAAAAGCAATCAAATTTTATAAGCATCAAGCTTGGAGCCAGAGCCACTGACCTATTGCCAAATCTGAGTCTGACAGCAGAATACACACGTTCCAACCCATTTACTTACACCCATTATATTCCATCTTTAACCTACGAAAGTAATCACTACAACCTTGGCCATTATTTAAAAGACAACGCAGACGAGATATATACAGCCATACGATACAAACCAATAAGAGGGTTAGATTTATTGCTATCATATACTCATTTACGAAAAGGATTGGACAACCAAAAGTTACTGGAAGAAAATGAGGAAATAGAGAATCTCTGGGGAGGTAATCGAAAGGGTTATGCCTTTATGGAGGAAGAAAGATTCAGCAAGAATGCATTAAAACTAACTGTACAGTACCAAATAATTAATGATGCCTTTATTTATGTAGATATTGAGAAATACAGCACCCATAACAAAGAAACATACAATTATTTGGCAGAACCATATTTAAACAACAATACAATGTTGGCATTTGGATTAAATTTTGGCTTTTAAGCTTTTATACCTCTGTATAATCTTAATTTATCATGCATGCTATGCTTTCGGTCAAAGAAAAGTGATCAATATTCAAAATACATTAGTTTATATAAACAATAAATATGAAATTGAGCCGAAATTAAAAAACTTTACAATATGTTAGAAAAACTATTAGCCAAAAAAACAAAACTATCGGTAATAGGACTAGGATATGTTGGGCTACCCATAGCTCTTGAGTTTGCTAGAAAAATGGAAGTCGTTGGATTTGATATTAAACAAGATCGAATTGACTTAATGAAAAAAGGGATTGATCCAAGTAAAGAGTTGGAAAAATCTGCTTTCGAAGGGTGTGATATTTTATTTACAAACAATATAGACGATTTAAAGGAAGCTACATTTCACGTAGTTGCAGTACCAACTCCAATCAATGAGCATAACCTACCTAATTTAACGCCTCTACTAAGCGCAACCCGCACTGTAGGTAAAGCCTTAAAAAAAGGGGATATTGTTGTTTTTGAATCAACCGTTTACCCTGGTTGTACAGAAGAAGATTGTGTACCTATTTTAGAAGAAGAATCAGGACTAAAATTCGGTACGGACTTTAAAGTTGGTTATTCGCCAGAAAGAATTAACCCGGGCGATAAAGAGCACACACTAACCAAGATCCTTAAAATTGTATCGGGTAGTGATGAAGAATCATCTAAAATCATTGCAGAAGTATACAAATCAATCATAAAAGCAGGTATTTACGAAGCCAGCTCAATAAAAGTAGCAGAGGCTGCAAAAATTATTGAAAACACACAGCGTGATGTAAACATAGCATTAATGAATGAGTTATCATTGATTTTTGATCGCATGAACATCAATACCTACGAAGTGTTGGAAGCTGCCGGAACTAAATGGAACTTTTTAAAATTTTTCCCTGGTTTAGTTGGAGGTCACTGTATTGGTGTAGATCCTTACTACCTTACTTACAAAGCTAATGCTTTGGGTTATCATACTAAGATAATAAATGGCGGGCGTACCATTAACGATAGTATGGGAAGCTACGTTGCTGAAACAACCATTAAAAAACTAATTAAAAAGGGGCATAATGTAAATGGTGCTAAAATCCTTATCATGGGTGCTACCTTTAAAGAAAATGTTAGTGACATTAGAAACTCCAAAGTTGCTGACGTATACAACGAGTTAGTTTCTTACAGTGCTAATGTCGACGTTATAGATCCATATGCTGATTCTGAAGAACTATTTGAAGAATACGGCTACAAACTTATTCCTGAAATTAAAGATAAATATGCCGCAGTTATAGTTGCTGTCAACCATAAGGAATACGTTAATTTGGATGAAAAATACTTCCAAAGCATATCTTCTAACGATGCTGTTTTTATTGATATCAAAGGTATTTTCAGAGGGCAAATTAATGAAATGGATTATTGGAGTTTATAGATCTTCGATAAATAATATAAGTAAAGGCTCATTTTCTATGAGCCTTTTTTTGTCCCAATAAATAGGGATACAAACAACCTACCATTCCGCACAAACAAAAGCCATATCCCTGATTATCTACACATTATCCAACTTAGCTTACACATTTTAGACTGATACATTCTAATATTCGACCCTTTAAGCACCACATTACCTATTTGTTGGTATTTCTCACTTCCTCCTGTACTCATATTTTTGTTTTGTCTTTAATGCTCCCCCATTATAAGAAAAGGAAACTATAAAAAACAAATAATGATGAAGACTATTGTACTTTTAGCAGTCGCCTTATGCACTGCTGCAACATTTGCACAAACGCCAAATGACCAAAATGTTTATCAAAATTCTGCACAAAGATTACTTCAAACAGATGGAAATTTAACGATTGGAGGATATGCTGAAGCTCATTTCAACCAAACCTTAAATGGTGATGTTAGAAATAACGGAACTTTAGACGTACACCGTGTTGTAATGTTGTTTGGTTACCGTTTTAATGAAAGAACACAATTCATTACAGAACTTGAATTTGAACACGTAAGTGAAGTATACGTAGAACAAGCATTTCTGCAATATAAAATTAACAATGCCCTAAACCTAAGAGCAGGTTTAATGCTTACTCCAATGGGAATAATCAATGAATACCACGAACCAACAACATTTAATGGAGTAGAGAGACCCACCGTTGACAAAGTTATTGCACCGACTACCTGGCGGGAGGTTGGAGTTGGTTTTGCAGGAACATTAACCCCTGCAAAAATGAAGTACCAATTATATGTTATGAACGGTTTCAATGGCTATGATGGTTCTGGAAAATTCAGATCCAAAGATGGCTTAAGAAAAGGACGTCAAAAAGGTGCTGAATCCTATATCAGTTCACCTAATTTAGCTACCAAAATTGAATATTTTGGAATTAGAGGACTAAACATTGGATTATCTGGTTACTTTGGAAAAACACAAAGTACACTTTATGATGGAATTGATAAAAACGATAATGAAGCCTTAGCTAAAGCTGATTCTTCTGTAGTTAATATCTCAATGCTAGGAGCTGATTTTAGATATTCAAATAGCGGTTTACAATTGAGAGGACAACTTTATTACAACAGTCTCGGGAATACAAAAGAATACAATGAATTTACAGCGACTGATGGCAAAAATAACGATCTAGGAAAATCAATGATTGGATATTACATTGAAGCTGGATACGATGTATTTAGCACAATGTCTGAGATTAAGACAGCACTTATTCCTTTCATACGATATGAGAAATATGATACGCAAAACACTTTAGAGGAAGGAATCGTTAGAAATCCTGCTAACTCAGCAAATATTGTTACTACAGGCTTAACCTGGAAAGTTGCTCCAAATGCAGCTTTTAAAACTGACTTGCAATTTGTAAAATCAGCAGCTCAAGACAAAGCCACAACTATTTTTAATGCAGGATTTGGTGTTATGTTTTAATTGACAACCTATTAAATTAGTATATACCTACCTTTTTAAAAAGGTAGGTTTTCTTTATTTCTCAATAATCATGAACTACAAATATTTCAAAGCAATTATACTTTTAATGCTATTCATTTATAGCACTAGTATATCATCACAAAAAGGCATTAATTACTCACACAAAGCAATTGTCAAAGAAATAGATAAAAAATGGGGATTGGGTATTGATGTTTTACACGAGCTCAATATCAATTCATTTCAAGGCAAGTTTTTTTCTTTGAAAGACAATAAAAATTCCTTTATCTATATAGGAAGAGTAAATAGTTGCAGAGCAGGAGGATGTGCAATTCAAAGCAATACAGATGAACCATCAGAATACTTTGACTATTTTATTTTTTTTAATGCAGATGCAAATGTGGAATTAGTTAAAGTATTTAATTACGCTGCCACACATGGCCATGAAGTAATGGCTAAAGGATGGCTAAAACAGTTTAGTGGTCACAATTCAAACAATAGCCTTGAAGTAGGTAAAAATATTGACGCCATATCCGGAGCTACCATATCTGTTCAGGCCTTAACAAAGGATATTAAAGAAAAAACAGAACTTCTGCATCAACATATTCAAGCTAAACTTTGATTTATTCAGGTTCCTAAGTATTTCTCTTTTCTGAAAACTATATTCATTACCTCCAAACCAACTCACTAAAAATCATTCTAAATTAGTAGTTAGAGTATGAATAAACCATTCATCATTGAAACAATTGTATTCCTCAAACGTTTCATTTAATATCGGTATAACTTATTATTTTTATTGAATTGATACCCGTACAAAAACGTTAGTAGGCGTTAAATAATTATTAAAATTTGTTATTTACCCCGTTTTTTCGACATCAATTGGCTATATTTATACAAAATAACTAGTATTAACCTCGTAAAATTTAAAAATTATGACAAAAGAAGCAGAAAGAATTGATCGGAGTCCTAGCATGGAAGATAAAATTATCACCTTCGTTAGTGAAAAACAACCAGTACACATTGGTGAAATTTTTAAAAGCTTGAGAATCTCACATACAAAAGGTATGAATTTCGTGATTTCGATGATTAACCAAGGTAAACTTTCTTATGCAGAGCACAATCAAGTACACATCTAGGAGCTTTAGCCAGGAGAACGAAGGCTCTTTAAGGCCTCACTGAACTTCCCCTCATTATAATACATGTCGGGAAGTTTTTTTATGCCTTTTTTTAAATAAAAAACCTCTTCCTACAAAAGAAAGAGGCTATTCTATAGCATATAGAATTCTATTCGTCCATACCTACATATTGCAGAATATAATAAATCAAAGTAACCAAAGAAGACAAAGCTGCAACTACATAAGTATAAGCCGCCCATTTTAATGCATCCTTTGCTCCATTATACGCCATTCCTGTTACCACACCAGCATTATTCAACCAGGTTACAGCCCTTTGTGAAGCATTTACCTCTACAGGTAAGGTGATTAATGAAAACAAGGTAAACACAGCATAACATGAAATGATAATCTGCAATGCTAACTTATACGGCAAGATTCCAGGCAATAGCATACCTCCAAAAATCAAAACCATAAAAATAACATTCAGAACTGTAGCACTCACGTTTTGAATTGGCACTAATGCAGATCTCATTTCCAAAGGCGCATAACCTTGTGCATGCTGCACAGCATGACCTGATTCATGCGCTGCTACAGCAGCAGCTGACACATGCCTTCCAGAATAAACCTCTGGACTTAAATTTACAGTCCTGTTAGCCGGATTATAATGATCGGACAATTGTCCTGGAACAGAAATCACCTGTACATCATAAATGCCATGATCGCGAAGCATCTTTTCGGCAACTTCCTTCCCACTCAAACCATAACCAATTGGCATCTTTGAGTACTTCCTAAACTTGCTTTTTAAAGTTGAACTGACAATCCAACTCAGCAACAAAAAACCAACACATATGATTATTAATCCCATAAAATTACGATTTAAAATTATCTAATTACGCAAACCAATACTCAAAAAGTTTGCCAATTATATTTTATGATTCGATAGGAAATTCTACAATAAATGATGCTCCAAAACCACTGACACTTTCGCAGGAAATTCTGCCATTCATGACATCGACATACTTTTTAACGATATATAAACCCAGACCCGATGTAGGCAAATCATCATTCATATTCTGAAGCTTGCTATACTTCTCAAAAACCTTTTCTTTTTCTTCTTCCGTTAACCCCGGACCTTTATCATGCACTTCAATTTTTATTCTCTCCTGATCTTTTATTGCAATAACCCGTACCTCTTGTCCTTCAGGCGAAAAACGAATTGCATTTGACATGAGGTTTTCAAGTATTTTAACCAACAGGTTCATATCCAGATTCACTTCCGTTTCTTTCCCGCTTATAATAACATTGATGTTTTTATCTTTGGAATACATTTCCAAACCATTGGCAACTTCTTTAATTACTGCAATTAACTCAAAAGGCTCAGGTGTATAGCTATAAAACTCGTTTTCTATATTTCTTACTTCTAATACTTTATTTACAATCTCATTTTGCTGCCTTAAACTACTTAACATTTCATTTAAGAAACACTTTTGTTCACTTGTACAATTATCGGATTCTTGCATAAAAGTTTGCATTCTACCTATTGCATGATTTAATGGTTGCTGAATTCCTTTTACAAAAAGATTAAACAATTGGTTTTTATCCAGATTCATCTCCTCTAACAACTGTTTTTGCTTATCCAATAAATCTTTTTCACCTAACACCCCTTCATGCTTATCGATTAAAGCCTTTTGCTCATCCACCAAATTCTGAAACTTATTCGCATTATCAAAAGCAATAGAAGCATAATTAGCAATATTCTTAATAAAATTAAAGTGATAATCTGTATAAGCATTCTTCTTTAAACTCTGCACAGAAACAACTCCAATTATCTCATGTGCAGTTCTAAGAGGCACATATATTACCGATTCGGTTTCAGCTCCTGTAGGCACAGGTCTCACTTCTGAAATAAAATTCTTATACTCCTCATAAAAATTATTTATAAAAACATCTCTTTCGTGAGTAAAGGCATAAACAGCTAAACGTTCTTTATCTTCGATTAAGTAACGGGTAAACGGCTGCCTTTCTCCCTTTAAGTAGGCATGAGTAAAATCAATTGACTTTTCCTCCGGATTAAACAAGCCAACAGAAAAAACATCGGAACTCATAACCTTAGAAACTGCACTATACAACAATTCTGCGATTCTATCGAGTGACAAATTGGACGTAACCAATTGACCAATTCGCGTTAACCTTTCTATATCCTGATTTGCTGAGCTTAAAGAGTCAGCCTGCCTCTCGAGCATCTCTTTTTGTTCTTCCAGAATATTAGCTTTGTTATTTATTTCAGCCTGTTGCTTTTGTATTTCCAGCTTTTTTTGTGCTAGTCTGGATTCTAACTCTCGCTTAATATCCTTTTCCTTATTAATTCTTAATCGTATCACCCACATAAGAACACCAAGCAAAATAAGAACTCCTAATATTTTTATGATTAGATACTGATACCATGCAGGTTTTATTTCAAAACTATAATTATCCCCTTCCTCATTCCATACACCATCATTATTACAAGCTATAACTCTAAATGTATAGTTACCCGGTTGAAGCGATGGATAGAAAGCCATGTTAAAGTCATTTTCAGGAGACCATTCCTGCTCTATAGGCTCTAACTTCCATTTGTATTTTGTTTTTTCCGGAACAGTATAACATAGTGCATCAAACACAAAAGCTATGTGGTTATTTTTAGATGAAAGATTAAGGTTTTGAGGTAATTCAAACCAAGTCGATAAAGAGTCATATTCAAAACCAAGCGTATCCGATTCCCAATCTGGCTTTTTAAAATCGAGTAATATTTTTCGAATATGCACAGGCGGTTCAAGGTAATTAATTTTTTCGGCCTCTGGATTATACATCATAGCTCCTTTAATAGTTCCAAACCATAAACGCCCTTCCTTATCTAATAAATTACACCCTCCATTATTTTCTATTCCAATAAAACCATCATCTTTATCAAAGTTTTGAATAGACACAACTTCACCCGAATTCTCAATAGTTAATTTATCAACACCATTTTGAGTTCCTGCCCAAATATTTCCTTCAACGTCAGCAATTACTGAATAAATATTATCAGATTTAACTCCTTTTGTTTTATCAAAATAAGTAAAATGCTCGCCATCAAAGCGATTTAACCCGCCTGTAAATGTAGCGAACCAAATATTACCTGCCTTATCCTCGGCTGTTTGTAACACCCATGCTGAATTCAACTGATCGCGATCATTATAGTGCGTAAACTTTTCGTGATCGTATTTATAGACTCCTTTTGTTGTAGACACCCATAAATTATGTTGAGAATCTATAAATAAGTTGGTAATAAAAGTAGATTTGAGACCTGAATTTGCCGGCTTAATCCATTCCTTCTTTCCGTTATGATATTTTAAAAGTCCTACCCCATATACAGCTATCCATAAAGTATCTTCATTTTTTATCATATCCACAACAGGAGCAGCATCCCTTAGTCCATAATACGTTGATATATTTTTAAACTGCTTATGATCATACAAAAACAGACCCGACAAAGTACCTATTAACAAATGTCCGTTTTCAAGTTCAACCATTTTACGAGCTTGTCCCATTTGAATATCTGAAGAACTCTTCAGCATGTTCACGCGATGACCATCATACATTGAAATCGTATTGTTATCATCTCCCATGTAAATATTTCCCTTACTATCCTGAAAAATCGCCCTTACAATATCTCCTCCGAGCCCACTTTCCTTATTAAAAGAAATAAATTTATCACCTCCATATTTAAACAAACCAGAACCGCTTGTTCCAAACCACATATTCCCCTCTCTATCCTCTCCAAACGAGGTAACCAATGAAGTATTTAATCCATTCGCTTTATTAAAAATTTTAAACTCACCGTTTTTAAACCACACAATACCTCCAGAAGCAACAGCTATCCACACTCCTCCATCTCTGTCTTCATGCACTCTAAATACCCGATCAAGGGGAAATTCTTCAGGCCAATTCACTTTTTTTACAGTTCCATCAAAGCTAAGTTGCACCAGTTCTGACTCCATATTTTGCATAGAGAAAGATAAGGACCAGATATTTCTATACTTACCTTGCAATAAAGGCACTAAAACGCGATCCTCAATGGCGTAATCTTTCTTTATGGAAGAAGATTTTAAAACACCTCCTTCTATCTCATAAATACCTTCATTGGTAGAAAGCAATAGTTTTTTAGCACCCAATTTGGTTACGAAAAAAATTCTTTTTCCATCTAATTCTTCTTGATACTTACGAGTGAAATTAATAATACTATCACCATTAAACTGATAGATCGCCCTCTTACCTGTCACCTCCCTTACAACAGCCCAAACAGAACCGTCTATAGTTTCCAAAAATTGCATTCTATCCTGAAAGAGAGCTGTATCTGACTGAATAAAGTGCTTAAATTGTGCACCATCATATTTTGATATTCCTTTGGGCGATCCTATCCAAAGGTCATAATTTATATCGCTATAAAGACCCATAATCAAGTCTTCCTGCAAACCATCCTTTTTCGTAAATACTTCAAAGTCCTTTCCATTAAATCTACACAAACCTCCTCCATTGGTACCAATCCATAAATACCCAAACTGATCTTCAGCAATATCATTCACCTCAGATTGAGGTAAACCTTCCTCAAGCGAATACTGTCGAAAAAAGTGATGTTGGCCATTTAGCCAAAATGGAATAACTAATAACAGCAGTATAATATGTATAAAAACTAACTTCATAAACACAATAATTTGAGTACCTGTAGTGTATTTACATTACAGACAAAACAGGCAAAAGATGCCCTCTTCCATAAAACTGAATGGATTTATTCAAAAGGATTAAATGACAATGAAAAAGACTAAAACCTAAAATAAATAAAGGGCTTTATATCCAAAAGACTAAATTGATAAATAATTATTCCAAAAACAACAACTATTATCATCTTTATAACAACATTAGCCTTTAAAAGGTTGAATTTAAATAACCTCTCCAACTCAGAAGGTAACCAATGTAACATATACCCTACAAACATGACTATAAATACATTTGAATAAGATAAGAAAAGCTCTTTAAAATCATACAAAGAAAATGCGCTAAACATTCTTATAAAAAACAGATGTAATGTTTCCAAATCCGGAGAACGAAAAACCACCCAGCTAAAAACAATAAAGTGAAAAGTAAATAAGAATCCCACAAACCGGGAAATTTTAATTCGGGTGTTTTTCAAGGCTCCCCAAAGCATTTTCTCAAATAACAATACCAGCCCATGCAAGGCTCCCCAAATAATAAATAGCCAGCCTGCCCCATGCCATAAACCACCAAGCAACATAGTAAGCATCAGATTAATACCTCTACGAATCGTACCATGCCTGTTTCCTCCTAAAGGAATATACAGATAATCGCGCAACCATGAAGACAAGGAAATATGCCACCTACGCCAAAACTCCGTTACAGAAGTAGCCACATAAGGTAAATTAAAGTTATCTGGCAACTTAAAGCCCAACAACAAAGCAACTCCTATAGCAATATCAGTATATCCAGAAAAATCGCAATAAATTTGTAATGCATACCCATAAGCACCAATGAGCAACTCTATTCCACTGTACATCATAGGTGAATCAAAAACACGATCAACCAGGTTTACAGACAAAAAATCGGAGATAACCATTTTTTTAAACAGTCCTCCCATTATTAGCCATACTGCTGACCAAAATCTTTTTTCTGACAATACAAACTTTTGATGCAATTGAGGAATAAACTCCCATGCTCTTACAATAGGTCCTGCAACCAACTGAGGAAAGAATGATACATAAAAACCAAAGTCTAAAATGTTTTTAACGGGTTGAATTCGGTTTCTATAAACATCCACCGAATAACTAATAGTTTGAAAAGTAAAAAAGGAAATGCCGACTGGCAATATTATAGTTGAAACCTCAAGCTTAGTATTAAAAAAGTGATTTGTAAATAACGAAAAATAGTTCGCTACGTTTAGTTTATAACCCAAAGTTTGCTGAATAATATCTGCCACGAAATAACTATACTTAAAATATCCTAACATCCCAATATTTATACAAATACTGGTTACCAACAACACTTTTCTCCATAGTCTCTTTCGAGAATAACCTATCCCCAGACCTATTGAATAATCTACGAGTGTTGAAAATAACAAAAGAAAAAAGTAATAACCGCCGGCTTTATAGTAGAAGAATATGCTGGCTAAAAACAAGAAGGCATTTCTTAAAACGCTCTTTTTAAACAATACAGCATTACCCAAAAGAACAACTCCATAAAACAACCAAAACAGATAATGTGTAAATACAAATCCTGCGTTTGGGTCATATTTTAATATACTAATGAAGTGTTCCAAGCTTATTATTTGTGTAGCAGTTAAAAATAATAATTTTATAGTAATTCGCTCTTACATTGGCTCACATTTTAAACCTATGGAGACAAGTAAAACAGAGCAATTAAACCTGTTATTGATTGACTGAAGTTAAAGAATCCTGCTTTTCTAACAAATATTCATTCATGATGGCATCATAAATCCAATCTGCCACTTTCTTCCCTCCTTGTTTATTAAAATGCGTATAATCAGACATTGCCAAACGCGGATCTTCATTTACCCACTTTAAAATAGACCCCTCTCCTCCCATGGCTTCAAACAAATCGAAAAATGCAAAACCAGCTTTAAAGGCGGCCTGTTTTTGGGCCTCTTTAATTTTAACAATATGCTTATAGGATTCTACCTTTCCTTCGCTAAGCTTACCAACATCCCCAACTCCAACTACTACAACAGGAACTCCCGGCATTGTTTTCTTCAGGATTTCCAATTGACGATAAAAAGTAATTCTATAAAAATTATAATCCTCAGTTACTGTAGGTACTATATTCGTTCCATACTGAAGTATCACCATCCCAATATTCATGTAATCAGCCATCGATTTAAATAAATATGTATCGGTCTTATCCAGACGCGGAGATGATTGCCCTCTCATGGGAATATTGTCTACTGCCACACCACTTAAACTATCTAAACTTAATCCAAGAAACAGTGGACTTTCTTCCGACTCAAAATGCAGTTCAAATTTTCGTGGAGCCGTTTTAAATGTCCAGTTAATTTCTGTCAGCTGATCATCCACTGACAGAGAATCTGTGCTTATCAATGTTCGTCCCCAATATGCTTTTATAGCTAACGGTTTGCTGATATTTTTAAGAAACAAACGGGATTTATAAAAGTGAGAAGCCTTAGGTAAAGCCATAGAAGATTGACTGATCATGACAGATGATTCTCCAATGGAATCAATTTTGGCTACCTTTCCCAAAATGCCATACTGATTGCTCACTATTAACCGAGGATATAAATACACCAGATGTTCACGCCAAACCCCTTCATTGCTAATCCAAACCGACGGAAATTGCTTATGAGGATCATATAACGGCACCAGTCCGGGACCACTCCCTTTAAAATTCGTTTGAAACCTCTCTCTTAAATATTTAGATATCCTATCTCCTTCTATCTGAGAATCTCCCATATGGAGTATTCGAATAACCTTTCCTGAATCCTCGGCTGTACTGATTTTATTATAAAACGAATGCAACATTGACTGAAAGCCCAAGGGGTACTCCAACTTATATGCATTAGAAATTTTTACAGAATCATTAAATACACGAATAGTATCAACTTGCAAACTATCCGTTTGTAAGCGATCCAGCCCTATTGAATTGATTGTCGTATCCGCTTTTGAAATAACCCTTGAAGAATCTTCTCTTCTCTCTTGAAGTAAACGTGAAATTGGCAGCCATCTAATTTTATATTCTGACGTCCCAAGCTGAAATCCTTCTTCGGGTATTAAATAACTAATAACTCCAAATGCCAAAAACACTATTAAATAATACAAAAATATTTTAGCTGGTTTTAGCATTCTTATAAGCTATGTGTTGAAATAAAAAAAGTCTGTTGACCAATATGCATAACAAGCATAATAAAAATTTCTCAAAATAACTGAAACTGGCTAAAAAAACTGACAAGCAAAAGTAAACCCTTGAAAGACCTATTGTACATTAACCTTCATCCATTTATCCATTTTTACCAAAAGCTCTTCTTTAAATATCGGTTTTGCAATGAAATCATCAATAATAACCCCTTTATATTTGTCTAAATCTGCAGAAAAAACGTATGCCGTTTGTGCAATAATTGGGATATCCGAATTTATACTTTTAATTTTCTCAGAAGCCTCATAGCCTGTCATTACAGGCAATTTAATATCCATTAAAATAATATCAATCCGCTCCTTATTTTGCTGATACATACTGACAGCCTGTTGTCCATCTGAAGCATGTAATATATTCGCTTTCGTTTTCTTTAAAACGGCACTTAAAAATTCAAAATTAACCTCCTCATCTTCTACAATTAAAACCGTTTTATCTTCCCAAATGGGAAGCTGAAATGCAGCAGCGTCCTCTTTATTCTTAATATACACCGACTCTGTTGTTTGCTTGCTACTTTTTATAGAAAAGAAGAAGTTAGTCCCCTCGCCAGATACCGATTCCAACCATATTCTCCCCTCCATAGATTCTGCAAGATATTTAGCAATAGACAAACCAAGTCCATTACCTCTGTACAAATTATCTGAACGATCCTCTAACTTTCGAAAACTCTGAAAGATATCTTGATAACTATCTGAATCGATACCAATCCCTGTATCTTTCACATAAAATGTATAAATGCCATTTTCTAGGCTATACAAACCAAAAGTCACCTCTCCTTCATGTGTAAATTTAATGGCATTGCTGATCAGATTTCCAAACAATTGCTTGAAGCGATAAATATCTGAGATTATTTCCAAACCAACAGGACTATGCAGATTTTCTATTTTCATCGTCACATCCTGATGATACATCTTATTATGCTTCAACAGGTCTTTACTATAAACATACATAAGGTCGTCTATAGCAGCATCCAGTTGCATCTTCTCCAGAAACACATCGAGTGTTCCTGACTTGATCTTTGAAAAATCAATAATATCTTCAATAATTTTCATTAAAGAATCGCCACTTGATCGGATATAATCAAAAAACTCCCAAACTTCTTTATTGTCTCTATCAGCATCAATAATATTAATAAAGCCAATAATAGCATTTAAAGGAGTTCTAACCTCATGACTCATATTTTCTAAAAATGCAGTTTTCAATCGGTTACTTTGTTCAGCGCGCTCTTTTGCATCTTCGAGATCTATCGTTCTTTCATACACTTTTTTCTGAAGGGTTTTCGTATGCTCCTCCAGCTCTCTTGTTTTTTCAGCTATAGTATCTCTTTGCTGTATTATTTCTTCCTTCTGATCCTGCAATTCCTTATTAGACCATTCCAGTTTCTTGGTTTTTTCTTTCACAAGTTGCTCCAGCTTATGTTTTTGAGCTTTTAATTGATTTGTTCTTATCCTAAAAGCAGCAATAACAACCAAGGCAACAAAAACAAGTAGTAAAACAAAAAAGGAATTTCTTTGATAAAAGGCTGGTTTAATTTTAATTTCTAGTTGAATAGGAGTTTTACTCTCCACTCCATCGGAACTAATTCCATAGATAACCAAATGATAATCACCCTCTTTTAAATTACGAAAGTTGATATAATTGTGTGATGCGTTAACAAAAGTCCATTTATCTGATTGTCTGATTTTATACTTATAAGAATTAGCCTTGGCATTGGCATAATGCAACACATCAAAACGAAGAGTAAAATCCTCTACTTGATTACCTAACTCAATACCCGATGTCTCCGCAATAGATTTACTCAGAATTATTTTCCCATTTACCTTTTGATTTGGTAACACTTCATCTTCTCCGATTTGCAATGATGTCAAATACACATGAGGAGCATATGGATTATCTTTTATACTATCCGGGTGAAATTTATTAAACCCATTATCACCACCGAAATAATAATAACCTTTACTGTCTTCATAGTACGCATTATAATTAAACTCTCTACTTTGTAAACCATCTCCTTGGTTATAAATCCTACTTTTAATCTGACTTGAATAAATATCTAATAACCGAATTAATCCACTATTAGAAGAAATCCAAAGTGTATTTCCTTTTCCAAGAATACCGTATACCTCCTTCGTTCCAAATTTTAATTCCTTACTAATATCAACAAACTCACCTTTTTTAAAATCGTACTTAGCAAGACCCTTGTAATTACCTACCCACATATCACCTTTATCATCCATATACAAAACATCTGTTCGATAAATTAAATTGCTATCAACAAATGCTTCAAAGCGATCATTTTTTTTATCGTACCGATAAAAGCCATACACTCCTCCTACATACATGTTACGATCATGAAAATCGTATACGCCCATAAAAAAATCTTCTTCATAATGCAGAAATGTATCTGATCCCTTGTCGTATCTACTTAATATACATTTTCTTCTATCCCAATCTTTGTTGCCGACAACCCAAATATTTTGATAGCGATCCACATGCACATTGTAAAGATTATTCGTGGGCAAGGACGAGGTGTCCAAATGATTATGTACAAAATGACGCTTAACTTTAAAATCAGAACCTACTAAGTCGAGCCCTCCCTTGTTGGTTGCAATCCATATACTATCCGGGGACGAAACGGCTATTTGTTTAACATCATTATAACTAATAGAAGAAGGATCGTTGGGAGTATTTTTCAAATAAGAAAAATCATTACTCTTCTTATTGAGGACATTAACCCCTTTTTCAGTTCCAACTAAAAGATAATTTCCAAGCTCCTCAAAACAATGTACAGCTCCCGTATTCAAAAAACGGCTGTCACCAGGAATGCTTTTGTAGTGAATAATTTGCTTAGCATACATATTTGCATAACTCACACCTCCCGAATGCGTTCCCAACCAAATATTCTGGTTATTATCGCAAAAACTATAAGTAATAGAATTTTGACTCAATTGAGTTACCGGGTGCGTATTTAATCCGTACAAATAAGCTCTTTCTTCATCTTTATCAAACAAAAACAGTCCCTGTCTGCTTCCTAGAAATAATCGTCCATTTTTATCCTCAAAAATAGTCCTAACACGCTTGGTAAATTCCTGGTTTGGATCGAGAATATAATTTACAAAAGTACTATCTGTCTTGTTTAATCTACAGAAACCTGAATTATATGTTCCCACCCAAAGATCATCATCTTTATCCAAATACAGACAATGTACCCAATCATCAGCCAGGGAAGAAGGATTATTTGGCTTACGCCTGAATGAAGTTACTTTTCCTGATTCTTTGTTATAAAAATACAGACCGGTTTGATAGGTACTGATCCAAAGGTTACTTTTTCTATCAACCAACACTCTATATATGGAATCATTGGGTAAACCTTTGTTAATTAACGATAGCTTTTCCCAATCGGCTTTAGAATCCTTTTTAAAAAACAGACCGGAAGAAGTGCCAACCCACAAACGCTTATCTTCACCTTGAGCAATGGCAAATACTTCTTTGTTTAAACTATCTTTTAAAGTAACACGAATAAACTCTTGCTTCAAGTAATCATATTGATGTAATCCTTTATCAGTACCAATCCATAAATTACTATCTGCATCACAATACAAGGCAGAAATATAGTTTGAATTCAACGAATTTACATCTTCATCATTATAAAAATAATATTGAGTTCTTAAACCATCAAACCTGTTTAAGCCAAAAACGGTAGCAATCCATATATACCCGTATTTATCCTGGGTAATGGATTTTACATAGTTGTTTGATAAGCCTTCATCAACCGATAGGTGCTGCATTTTCCATTGGGCGTGAACAGAATAATTTGGAGCAACAAGTCTATCATTGCTCTTTGACGCCAATGTACTTGCCCAACAAACAAATATTATTATAAATCCAATTTTTATTGTCAT
Organism: uncultured Saccharicrinis sp.; assembly: GCA_963677245.1. GTDB lineage: Bacteria > Bacteroidota > Bacteroidia > Bacteroidales > Marinilabiliaceae > Saccharicrinis. The sequence continues at coordinate 4,019,675 of OY781921.1, read as the reverse complement.
ACCATCATTATACATATCACGAGGCACTCATACATTTGTATGTTCCAATCTTTTACAATATAATAACTTTTACAAAAATAGTTATTTGAACTGCACATTGCTACACCTGCACAAAAGTTGGTCTACGCATTACTTCAAGCGATTAGAAGAATTTTGAAACACAATTATCCATACCTTAAAACAATTCTACATGATTTTTTGAACTATGAAGTCTATTTTTAAGCCTTATTTAAAAGAAAATAAAATGATTAGAAAATACTTATCAATCACATATTTATTCTTAATACTATTAATTACTCAAGGTTCTTTAGCTCAAAAACAGAGTAATGATTCTATCAAACTATCAAAACTTTACCCCTCGGAATCAACCATAATTAAATACCATAACAACTGGACACAAAACCATTATAAGCAAAGGATAAAAACTTTTAAAAAGAATCCTTTAAACTTTGGCGATATTGTTTTTATAGGCAATAGCATTACCGAACAAGGAAGAGATTGGAATGAAAAATTTGGAACTAAAACAATTAAAAACCGTGGAATTGCCGGTGATATAACAGATGGTGTATTGAAAAGGTTAGACGAAATTATTTATTATAAACCCAAAGCCATTTTTATTTTAATTGGCATTAACGACTTATCAAATATACATCACCAAGAAGAAAATCGTCCCAATCTTATTTATGATAAGATTATTCCTTCACCAAAATATGTTGGTAAAAATCTGGTTAAGATTTCACGAATATTGAACAAAAATTTACCTGATACAAAAATTTATATTAGAACTATATTACCAACCAGAAGGCTACACCTTAAAGATGATATAGTTCTCGTTAATGCAATAATTAAGCAGAATGAGAAGAAAGGTTATTATAAGGTCATTGATCTTTATAGTGTTTTTGTTGACACAGATGGACAAATGAAAAAAGAACTCACCAAAGATGGTGTGCATTTGAATGGGAAAGGCTATGAAAATTGGGTTGCCTATGAGGCAGAAATAATCAATGCCCTGCTGAAATAAATACAAAAAAATTCCAACTACCGTTACTCGTTAGCAACAGTAGTTGGACACCAACTTTCAATTATTATATGAAAAGCTATAAAAGAAAACTCACCAAATTCCTGTATAATAAATTATAGCAATTGTAAGTCAAACTTCTAATAACTACTAGTTAAAAGAGCTTACCAGAAAAACTGGCAAACTCCTTCTTTAAAAAGGCTTACTTCTTATTTAGAAACCATTACTTTAGTTGCCTCTCCATTAATAACAACTATATATAATCCAGCTGATACAGGAATAGTCTCTGAACTCTCAACAGTTTCTGAAGCTACTACTTTACCATCTAAAGAATAAACCACAACAGATGATACAGCATCAACTTCAACTTTAATCATTCCACTTGTAGCATATACTTTTGCTCCAGATGTAGAAGATTCAACATCTGTTGTAATCTCTTCATACAATTCATAATTATCAATAAAACAAGTATCTGTAATTGCAGGTGACGTTTTACCTTGATCTGCAGCACAAGAATTAAAATAAAGACCTCCATCTCCTACAGATGCACTAGTTGTAAAAGTTTGATCAAACTGCTCCCAACCTGTTGTTTCGGCAATATCAAAATATATATTACCTGCATTATCTCCGGCGACCACTAACTGAAAAATAGTTCCTGGCGTTGCCTGAGAGTTGATCATTGCACGAAGTCTATAAGTTGTATTTGCTTTTAATTGAGTTCCATTAGCAGCACTTAAAGTAAAGTCAATAGACCCCCCATCAGGCCAACATGAACCACGAACATATGCACTTCCTCTTCCACAATAGGCTCCTTCATTTGTAATTGCTGTTGGCCCCCATCCACCAAAACCTCCTTCTGCAAGTGTAGCAGCACTAAAAGTAGGATCTGTGATCATATTACCGGCATCATGCAATGGAATAAAACAATCATTATTTGAAGTTAATACAGCAACTGTTTCAACTAAATCACCACTTGTTAATGTAATGTCTCCATCTACAACTGTAGAGCCATCATAAGTAACAGTTACTGTAACATCTTCTGCACTTGCAGCAGAGATAGAAGTTGGATCAACAGTAATTCCTGTAGGTGCTACAATACTTATATCTCCGGTTAAATTTAAACCATTAACCACAATAGAACCTTCAGTAGAAATATCATCGAAATATAAACTTGACTTGTCAACTGTTAAAATAGGAGCAACAATATCGTCAGTATTCATTAAGGATATAATTTGAGCTGATGATAAAACATCATCATAAATTTTAATTTTGTCATAAGAAAAAGGTGTATCTCCATCACCCCAATCCCAAGCAGAATTACCTCCGATTGTAATGTATGTTAAGTCTCCTATAACATTAAAAAGACCATCGATTCTTGTGCCATTATTTGTATCTGCTACTTTAGTACTTGACAGCACGCCATCAATATATACATTTGATGAAGTTGGCGTTAACACGATTGTATAAAAATGCCAACCTCCGTTATCAAGCCAAACCACTTCCAAATTATCTGCACCCCAGTCAATGTTATCAAACCAACCATAGTTATTTCCATCTGAATTTACTAAGTCAAAATTCACATTTAATCTTTTGTTTGTGTTTAACTGAAACATTGGTTTGTCATTGTTTGGAGCAGGAGCTGCAGCATAGGCACTAAACATAGCAGACCACCAATATCCATCTGCATCTACACCAACACTATTATCATTTACCCAAAATGAAATTGTCAAACCTTGAGATGCATTAATCGCAGCTTGTGCATCTGAGAAAATTGTAGCTGGCAATTGTAGATAACGAGTTCTTGCATCAGTTGTAGAAGTTGGGTTGTTGTGAAATACCGTTCCATGATCTGCATCTCCAGAATCTTCAAAAACACCAATTGTAGCATCCGCAGGGCCAACAATAGTTAAATCAGAAACATCCCCTTCAAAGTCTTCCGAATAAATTAAATTTTGTGCATTTACATTAAAAAATGCAGCAACGCACAATACAATAAATAATAGATAAAATTTTTTCATAAACATTCTAAATTTTAATTAGCAATTAAGGTTTTCTACTCTCCTTTACATAAAACACCTCTTTCAACTAAGAGCGTATTTTGTAGTTCGATTACATTAAAATTACAGAATGAATAAAAAGGCCAGCTATCTAAATTTGTCATTCTTAGAGAACTAATTAATCATTGTTATTTTTTTACAACAAATAACAACATCTCATAATCGTCAACCTTACACCCTTACAACTAATTCACATACTGCCATTTATAAAACCACTCATCAACCCAATGGCGAATTAGTTATTATACACGCTTTTTAACTTTTGTTTACACTTGTGTTTTTTACACAAAATCTGCGGAGTAAAAACCTATTACAATTTCACGGAAAGAACAATTTACACAATTCACTTACTGTTAGATAGAAGATTGGTCTATATTGTTATAATAGACTATTTCCATGTAAAGAAAAGTGTTAAAATGTAAAAATTTAATCACTACATTGGATCAACATCTGCCTGAACACTCACTGCTTTGAAACCGGGATGGCTAACCACTGTATCAATAGCAGAGCGTATCATTTCTTTAACCTTTGGCAAAGACACACCTCCTTCTACTTTTAACATGATCTTTCTGATATGCCAATTCTGAATTTTACTTATGGTAGGTGCTTGCGGACCAACTACCCGTTCATTAAAAACATTGCGAAGATATTGTCCTAAATAATCAGATGCCTGTTCAACTGTATTTGGATTTTTATGACGGATGGTTAGATAAATAAGTCTATAAAACGGCGGATATTTAAAAGCTTCCCTTTCGGCTAGCTCTGCTTTAAAATGATTGAGAAAGTTATGATTGATTACATCTCTAATGACTGGATTATCCGGATTGCTGGTTTGTAGAATTACCTTTCCCTGTTTAAACTTTCTTCCTGCTCTACCTCCCACTTGTGCCATCATCTGAAAGCTGCGCTCAAAAGCTCTAAAGTCGGGATAATTTAGCATACTGTCGGCATTTAAAATACCTACCACACTCACATTATCAAAATCCAGACCTTTAGATATCATTTGTGTACCTATCAGAATATCTACATCTCCTCTTTCAAAGCGCCCGATTAAGGTTTCGTGTGATTTTCGAGTTCTGGAAGTATCCAAATCCATTCTGGCAACACTTACATCGGGAAAAATAATTTTTATCTCCTCTTCTATTTTTTCCGTTCCGAATCCTTTTGTTTGTAGTGCCGGAGAACCACAAGCCTTACAAGTTTTAGGTAAATATTGTGAATTTCCACAGTAATGACAAACCAATTGATTGATATGCTTGTGGTATGTCATACTCACATCGCAATAATCACATTTAGGCACCCAACTGCATTGACCACATTCTAAATATGGAGAAAATCCTCTTCTGTTTTGAAAAAGAATGGCTTGTTCTCCTCTTTCCAAAGCCTGATTTACTTCTTCGACCAATTGTGGAGAAAAATGAGATTGCATTCGCTTTTTACGTTGCTCCTCTCTCACATTTACCGTAACGATTTCAGGCATTTTAATTCCTTCGAACCTTTCAAAAAGTTCAACCAATCCATATTTACCTAATTGCGTATTCTGATAAGTCTCTATAGATGGTGTTGCGGTGCCCAGTAAAACTTTAGCTTTATGAAGACGAGCCAAAACCATAGCTGCATCACGGGCATGATATCTGGGAGCTGGATCAAACTGCTTGTATGTATTTTCATGCTCCTCATCAATAATAATCAAACCTAAATTTTCAAACGGCAGAAAAACAGAAGATCGTACTCCAATTACAACCTTGTAGTTTTCCCTGTGTAAAATATCATTCCAGACTTCTACTCTTTCCGCATCACTATATTTAGAATGATAAATACCTATTTCATTGCCAAATACTTTTTTAAGTCTGGAGGTAATTTGTGTGGTTAGCGCAATCTCAGGCAAAAGATACAGCACCTGTTTGCCCTTATCTATTTGTTCCCGAATCAAATGAATATAAATCTCTGTTTTTCCACTGGATGTTACACCATGCAGTAAAACAGCCTCTTTTTCTTCAAACCGGGATTCTATCTCATCTTTAGCTTGCTGTTGCGCTTTATTTAATTGATGCAGTTCTCTGGTATCTAACTTATCTGTTTGCAGTCTGGAAACAGCAGCTTCCACTTCCAACAAAATACCTTTTTTAATCAGTTCATTTAATACAGAAAGTGAGGCACCGCTTTTTTCTCGTAATTCGTTTTTATCAATTGCTTTACCAAAATTACTTTGATTTGCACCTCCAATCGTGGTAAAAAACACCATTAAGACCTCTAGCTGCTTTTTTGCCCGACTCAATTCCGTAAAAACATTCTGTAACTTTTGCTCTGCATAATAATCAGGAGAAAGCTGCACCAGCTTTTTTGTTTTGGCCTTGTATCCATCTTTTAAACGCTCGCTTACAAACAAAGCTTCTTTATCGAGCAATGATTTAATGACTGGCAACGAGTTTTTTAATTCTGTAATGCCATTCAATTCCTGAATAGTTCCTACTTTTTTATCTGAAAGATAATCAAGCACCAACCTTTCTTTATCACTTAGCTTCCCTTCAGGATGCCATTCCGAATTATAATGGACCTTGGTTTCGCTCTCCAATTTTAAACCAGAAGGCAATGCTGCCTTATATACTTCACCAAGCGTACACATATAATATTCCGCAATCCATTTCCAAAAATGCAGTTGAATATCATTAACCACGGGAGCATCATCTAATAAGGAAATAATCTCCTTGGTTTCATACGCTTCCGGTTTTTGATCGTGAATAGCATAAACCACTCCGGAATAATACTTTTTTTTGCCAAAGGGAACTACCACACGCATACCAATTTCTACATCACTTATCCAATCCTCAGGAATTTCGTAAGTAAACAAACGCGGCAATGGAACCGGTAAAATTATATCTGCAAAATATGTGGCGCTCATGAATTTGAAAATTGTTACAAATGTATGTTTTTTTAACAACTCCAAAGCTTTAGTGCTCAACAAAAACAAAGGACTCTCGACCCTTCTTAGGCATATTAATAGCTAAACTATAACACATTAAAAGTCATCAGAAATAGAATTTTTATCATTAAAAATATGATGATTAAATATCTACATTTGCCTTTCAAATTTTTCACAAATGCAAAAATCAGGGATTTCATCATTTTTATATATCATATTCTCAATGGTATTTTGGGCTTTTTCTTTTGTTTGGGTTAAAGAAGCCTATGAATCTCTAGAGCCTTTATCAACCGTTTTTTTGCGTTTAATAATCAGCTCTGCTCTTTTGTTCGCTTATTTACTCATAAGCAAAAGGTTCACAAGACTAAGAAAAGAAGATCTTAAAGCTATTTTAATATTGGCCTTTTTTGAACCATTTTTATATTTCATGGCCGAAAGTTTTGGAATGCAACTCGTATCCAGCACCCTTGCTGCCGTAATTGTTTCCACAGTACCGATATTTGCAACTTTATTTGCTTTTTTATTTTTAAAAGAAAGAATTACACCCATTGCCGTGATAGGAATTATAATTTCATTTATAGGCGTTGGCACCATGGTATTTGAAGGGGGATTTCAGTTAAAAGCATCATTACTTGGAATAACCCTCATGTTTATTGCCGTTTTATCCACAATTGGCTATTCACTTACATTAAAAAACATTGCGAAAAAGTATTCTCCGGTAAATATTATTGCCTACCAAAACTTCTTTGGTATTTTTATGTTTCTGCCTTTCTTTGGATATTGGGAATCTAAGGATTTTTTCCAATCCGATATTTCAGAAAGTTCTTGGTTAGCCGTACTACAATTAGCTATCTTTGCCTCTTCTTTGGCTTTTATATTTTTCACACAGGCTATTAAAAAATTAGGTGTCGCTAAATCAAATATGTTTGTCAACCTGATACCTGTTTTCACTGCCCTTTTTGCCTGGTGGCTAAGAGGTGATATCATTGATTTTCAAAAAGCCCTGGGGATTATTATTGTTGTAACCGGATTATTTGTATCTCAGATTAAAAAGAAAAAAAGTGCAGCTTGACTTAGAACGTTATAAAGAATTAGCCAACAACAAAGCCAAAGAAAACAAAGCTTTTGTAACTCGTCTTCGAAAAAAGAAACCTAAATCGCTTGACGACGATGTGTACAATGCACATATTGAAGCTTTTGAAAAAGTAGATTGTCTTCAATGCGCCAACTGCTGTAAGTCAATCAGTCCTATAATTATTGACAGAGATATTGACAGGATTGCCAAACATCTAAAAATGAAAAGACCGGATGTAATTGATCAATATTTTGAAATAGATGAAGACGATGATTACGTTTTTAAAGAAACACCTTGTCCTTTTCTCATGCCAGACAACTATTGCATGATCTATGAAGTAAGGCCACGTGCATGCCGGGAATACCCTCATACAGATCGCAAAAGATTTTATCAGATTCTGAACCTCACCTACCGTAACTCATTTGTTTGTCCGGCCGTTTACGAAGTACTCGAAACCTTAAAAAAGCAGTATTAAAACGACTTCCATAGAACGTTTATCATTATTATTTGACAGATGATAAATTTCTTAAGCCGATCATATATACTAAAACTATATATTTGTCGTTCTTTAAAAAGTCAAGAAAGAGAATAACTATATGCTGAGGTATTTTATCATTTTATTATTTGGAGTTAGCGCTATTGTTGTTGATGCACAAAAAGGAGGAGAAAGCACTTACGATTTCCTAAACCTAACAAACTCAGCAAGAGTTGCAGCTTTGGGAGGTACCAATATCACTATCAATGATAATGATATGAATATGGCTTACCATAATCCTGCTTTGTTAAAAAAAGAAATGGATCAGAATTTAGTGCTAAACTATGTTCCATATATGACAGGTATCAATTATGGATATGTGGGCTTTGCTAAACACTTTGAGAAAGTTGGATCATTTAGTTTAGGTGTTCACAACATCAATTATGGTGAATTTACCAGAACAAACGAATACGATGAAATTTTAGGAACAGCTACCGCTGCTGAATATGCATTTAATCTAAGCTATGCCAGAAAACTGTCCCCTAAACTTTCAATGGGAATAACTGCCAAACCTATTTATTCTAAATTTGATGTATATACTTCATTTGGATTAGCTGCCGACTTTGGTATTCATTATTATGTTCCTGAAAATGACTTTTCAATTGGATTAGTCCTAAAAAATGTTGGCTCACAAATAGAATCGTTCAACGATGTACAGGAAGAAATGCCTTCGGATTTACAATTCGGATTTACAAAAAAACTAGCTCATGCTCCATTCCGTTTTTCGGTCACTGCACAGCACTTGCTCGACTGGGATTTAACCTATACAGCGTATGACGAAGAAAATGCAAGCTATAGCTCAGAAGACGGTAAAGATAAAGGCAAAGATTTTGGCGATCAGTTAATGAGACATATGGTTTTTGGAGTAGAATTTATGCCTTCTAAAAGTTTTCATGTTGACTTTGGTTATAATCATCGTCGACGCAAAGAACTGGGTTACGAAGAGCGTCTTTCTACAGCAGGATTCTCATGGGGCTTTGGATTCAAAGTTTACAAGTTTTTATTCTCGTATGGTTCAGCACGATATCACTTAGGTGGATCTTCCAACCATTTCTCCATCTCTACCAACTTATCTCAATTTAGGTAAACACCAATTTAATGGTAATTAATACTACCATTATTTATTAAGAATTAAAGAAAAAAACTGAGGCAAAAGTCAAACAATCGTTTTATTTTTACCCCTCAATTTTTTTACAATGACAAAAACATCCTCAAAGCTCGTAATTGCTATTGATGGCTATTCTTCGTGCGGCAAAAGTACAGTTGCCAAAGATTTAGCTAAACTTTTAAATATTATCTTCATCGATTCTGGTGCTATGTACCGCTGCGTAACGCTTTATGCTTTGCAAAACGAAATTATTAAAGGTGGAGCTATCAATCAGGATCTTCTGCAGGAAGCGCTGGATCAGATTTCTATTTCATTTAAATTTGATGCTGAAACAAAAATGAATGATACATATCTCAATGGAAAATTAGTAGAAAACGACATTCGTAGTCTGGAAGTTAGCAACCATGTAAGTATGATTAGCGCACTCGGCTTTGTTCGAAAGAAAATGGTTGAATTGCAGCAAAAAATGGGAGAAACAGACAGTATTGTTATGGATGGAAGAGATATAGGAACTGTGGTTTTCCCTTCTGCCGATTTAAAACTTTTTATGACTGCATCTCCGGAAATAAGAGCAGAAAGAAGGTTTAAAGAATATCAGGCCAAGAATGAAGCTATTACCTTTGATGAAGTATTGGAAAATGTAAAAAAACGAGATCATATTGACGAAACCCGCGATGAAAGCCCGTTAAAAAAAGCTGATGATGCTATCGTTTTAGATAATAGCCATCTAAATAAAGACGAACAACTTCAGTTTATTTTAAATGAATTAAAATCAAGAAACCTATTAAAATAAATTGCTCCTCCTTGGTTAATTTGTGATTTCGAACACACGGATGTTAAAAAACATTTAAATCACACAGGAATTACAAAACAAGTGAGCAAATAAAATATAAAAATGTCATCTTTACACATCGAAATTGATCCTTCTTCCGGCTTTTGCTTTGGTGTTGTTAAAGCAGTTGAAGCAGCAGAGTCTGAATTAGAGAAAAATAACATCCTTTACTGCATTGGCGATATTGTACACAACAATATGGAAATGGAGCGACTGGAAGCTAAAGGATTAAAATCAATTTCGAATGATGATCTAATAAGCTTAGACAATAAAAAAATTCTTATACGCGCCCATGGTGAACCACCCACTACCTATGCTAACGCCAGTAGCAAAGCGCATACCATTATTGATGCTACCTGCCCGGTAGTTTTGAAGCTTCAACAGCGAATTAAAAAATCGTGGGAAGCTCTAAAGGCCATCAATGGTCAGTTGGTAATATATGGTAAAGCCGGACATGCCGAAGTAATAGGATTAATGGGACAAACAGATAACAAGGCCATTGTTATAGAGTCGTTAAATGACATTCAAAAAGTTGATTTAAACAAACACACGCATTTATATGCACAAACTACCAAAGGTATTGATGAGTTTAAGGAGATTACCACCTTCCTAAAAAAACACATCAATAAAAATGTAGAGTTTAAATCATTTGATACCATTTGCAGACAAGTAGCAGGCCGGTTACCGAAACTAATGCTTTTTGCCCGAAAGCACGATGTGATTGTATTTGTTGGAGGAAAGAAGAGCAGTAATGCTAAAATGCTTTTTCAAAAATGTTTGGAATCCAACAATCGTTCATTTTTTGTTAGCGATACCTCCGAAGTAAAAGAAGAATGGTTTAAATCACCTCTTCATTCGGTAGGTATTAGCGGAGCAACCTCAACACCTCCATGGCTAATGGAGCAAGTTGCTCGAAAAATTGGAATAATAACAAATGACAAATAAACTGTATGGGACAACTAAAAAAAATCGGAGTACTTACCTCAGGAGGGGATGCTCCGGGTATGAATGCCGCCGTTAGAGCGGTTGTAAGGGCGGCCATCTACCATAAATTAAAAGTGGTGGGAATAAAACAAGGATACCATGGTATGATTCTGAATAGAATTGAACCCATGACTTCCAGATCGGTAAGTAATATTATTCACCAGGGTGGTACTATCTTAAAATCTGCACGAAGCGAAGGTTTTAGAACTCCGGAAGGTAGAAAAAAAGCCTACGAAAATTTAAAAAAGCATGCTGTTGATGCACTTGTAGTAATTGGTGGTGATGGTACTTTTACCGGAGCACGAATATTTGGACAAGAGTATAATATTCCAATTGTAGGAGTTCCCGGAACTATTGATAACGATTTATATGGAACCGACTATACCATTGGATATGATACAGCTTTAAATACAGTAATGGAAGCTGTTGATAAAATCAGGGATACAGCCAGTGCTCACAGTCGACTTTTCTTTATTGAGGTAATGGGACGCGATGCAGGTTTCCTTGCTTTACGAAGTGGAATTGCCTCCGGAGCTGAAGCTATCCTGGTTCCTGAAATTGACACCGATTTTAAACAACTTTATCATTTCCTTGAAAAAGGGATGAATAAAGACAAGAGCAGTAGTATTGTATTGGTTGCTGAAGGAGAAAAATTTAACGGTGGAGCTATCCAAATTGCTGAAAAAGTTTCTAAAGAATACCCGGCATACGATACACGAGTGACCATCCTAGGACATATTCAGCGTGGAGGAACACCCTCTTCATTCGACAGGGTTACTGCCAGCCGCATGGGAGTTTCGGCCATTGAAGCTTTATTAGATGACCAAAAAAGTATCATGATTGGATTGGTAAATAAGGACATTACTCACGTTCCATTCAACCAAGCGCTTAAAAACAAAAAGAAACTTAATCCTGCCTTACTAGGATTAACAGAAATATTATCGATTTAATCGAAATCACCATTACAAAATAAGCTGCTCATTAGAGTGGCTTTTTTTGTATTAACTTCAATCGTCAAACATTATTAATAGCTACCACCGGATCCATTTTACTGGCACTGTTTGACGGAACAAAACCCGAAACAACACCTAACACAACTGAAATCATTATCCCCCTAAAAATATTCCAAAAAGTAAGTGGTATTGCTAAATCTAATATCGAATTAAAAACTGATACAATTATAAAGATGAGAAGCAGGCCTGTTGCCCCTCCCATCAAGCTTAAAAAAGTACTCTCGAATAAAAACTGCCACAAAATAAACTTCCTCTTGGCTCCTAAAGCCTTTTGAATTCCTATAATCCGCGTTCTTTCCTTCACTGACACAAACATAATATTGGCAATTCCAAATCCACCAACCAAAATGGAAAAACCACCAATCAAGATACCTGCTAAATCCAGCACACCAAACAAGCCATCAAATTGCTTTTGAATAATACTTATACGATTAAGGGCAAAAGTATTTCCCTGACTAGGTTTTATCTTTCGTTTTGCCCTTAAAACACCTTCCAGTTCATCCATTAAATCCTCCACGGCAATTCCTTCTTTGGCTTTTACAATTATAAAAGGATCATTACGCTCGCTTCTTACATTAAAAATACCTTTGGCAAAATTCACCGGCATTATGGCTTGTTTATCTAAACTATTTCCAAAAATATCATTCCCCTGTCTTAATATTACACCGATAACCGTTAGTTTACGACCGGCAATTTTTACTCTTTTACCAATCGGATCGATTCCTGGAAATAATTGATCCGCAATTTCAGCCCCTAATAAAATGACATTCGAACCTGATTTTGATTCATATGGTGAGAAATACCTTCCTTCGCTAATTTCAAAAGACCAATTCTGATCAAAATGATGAGACACACACAATATCTGCACATTATCAAAGGAGTTATCTTCAAAAACAATTTTTCGTTTGGCACTAATCGCAAAAGTAGATGATTCAGCCAATTGCGATTTTCTTTCTATTTCCCTTAGTTCCTCAATCGTTGGAATTGGCCTGTTTAAATATCGCCACCAGGGATATTCTGTTTCTCCCTCCGGTGGTGTCCAAGGCCATTTTTGCACATACACTGCATTATCTCCCAGCGATTGAATACTATCTCTTAATCGCTTCTCCAGATAATCAATCAAAGTAAACACCGAAATGATAGAAAATATACCAATGGTTACTCCACTCAGGGTTAATATGGTTCTTAATTTATTCGACCGCAATGCATTTAACGCAAACAGGAAGCTCTCCTTAAGAAACTTATAAACAATAATCATATCGTATAAGTATTAAAATCATTGTAAAACCTCAGCTCCACACAACATTTTGATAATCTTTATAAATCTATGAAGAATTTCAAATCCCACCTTGATAAATGTGCTTATTTTCTTAATTTTGCCGAAAGTCAAGAAATTTTCGCATATTTAACTCTTTATCAAGTCTTAAAATTTGCGAAATATTTCAGATATTGATGTACTATTACATCCCATTCGCTAAATATTTCATTATTGCATAATAAATAAAAGATGAGTAGCTCAAAAAAGATTAAATCAGCACTTATTTCGGTTTTCCATAAAGATGGATTAGATGAGATTATCAAATTACTTGATAAGTTAGATGTTAAAATTTACAGTACAGGAGGAACTAAAACATTTATTGAAGATTTAGGTGTTGAAGTAACTGCAGTTGAAGACATAACCGGTTACCCTTCAATTTTGGGAGGTAGAGTTAAGACACTTCACCCAAAGGTATTTGGCGGAATATTATCGCGTAGAGATAACGATTCTGACAAAGAACAATTGAATGAGTTTGAAATTCCGGAGTTTGATCTTGTTGTAGTTGATTTATATCCATTTGAGGCTACAGTTGCATCAGGAGCATCAGAACAAGATATCATTGAAAAAATTGACATCGGCGGTATTTCTTTAATTCGCGCAGCAGCTAAAAACTTTAAGGATGTGGTTATTGTACCATCACAAGCTCAATATGCAGATCTTGAGAAAATTCTTATAGAATATGACGGTGTAACAACTACCGAAGAAAGAAAAGCTTTTGCAGCAGCTGCTTTTGGAGTTTCTTCTCATTACGATTCTGCTATCTTCAATTATTTCAATCCTGATGTTGAAGATATGGAGCGTATCAGCTTAAACGATGGTGAGGTTTTACGATATGGTGAAAATCCACATCAAAAAGCAACTGTTTACAAATACAATAACATCAAAGAAGGAGCTGCTTTAGCAAATGCAAAAGTTTTACAAGGAAAGGCTCTTTCATACAACAATATGCTTGATGCCGATGCTGCTTGGAAAGCTGCCAGTGATGCATTTCATTCTGTAACGCACATCGAAAACAAACAAGCGGTTGCCGTTGTAAAACACCTTAATCCTTGTGGTTTAGCTGTAACTAACGACATTACAAAATCTTTAGAATTAGCTTGGGCTGGCGATCCTATTAGTGCTTTCGGTGGTATTATTTGCTTTACAAGCACTGTTACCGGAGCAATTGCTGAATGGTTTTCTAAAAGATTTGTTGAAATCATCATTGCTCCTGAATTTACACCTGAAGCGCTTGAAATCTTTGGAAAGAAAAAGAATCTTAGAATATTAGAAACACCGATCAAAAACGAAATTACTGGTGAAAAATTAATTCGTTCGGTAAGCGGTGGAATTCTTGTTCAAGATGAAGATGAAGGTGTTGATTCTGAATTTAAAAATGTTACCAAGCTTGAATTTGATGCCACCAAAATGGAATTGGCCAAATTTGGTATTACAGCTTGTAAACACCTAAAGAGCAACGCCATTGCCATTGTAACAGAAAACGAAGATGGTTCATTCTGGTTAACCGGAGCAGGTATGGGACAACCTAATCGCCTGGATAGCTTACGCCAGTTGACTATGCCTCGATTTGATATGAAAGAAGGAGTAAACATTGAAAGTTCAGTGGTTATTTCTGATGCTTTCTTCCCTTTCCGTGATAGTATTGAAGCAGCCAACGAATATAATGTAAAGTATATTGTTGAGCCAGGTGGAAGTATTCGTGACGAAGAAGTGATTGAAGCATGTAACGAATTTGGAATAGCAATGCTATTTACAGGAAAACGTCATTTTAAACACTAATAAATCCAAACCCAATGGGATTCTTTTCATTTTTATCTCAGGACATTGCCATTGACTTAGGTACGGCCAACACAATTATCATTCATAATGATAAGATAGTGGTAGACGAACCTTCAATTGTGGCTTTGGATCGAAGAACCGACAAACTGATGGCTATTGGAGAGAAAGCTCGTCAGATGCATGGTAAAACACATGACAATATCTATACTATCAGACCTTTGAGAGATGGTGTTATTGCCGACTTTAACGCGGCAGAACAAATGATCAGAGGAATGATTAAACTGATAAATACCAACAGTAGATTATTCACTCCTTCCTTAACAATGGTAATTTGTATTCCTTCAGGAAGTACCGAAGTTGAAATAAGGGCTGTACGTGACTCCTCGGAACATGCCGGAGGACGTGAAGTGTATATGATTTACGAACCTATGGCTGCCGCATTAGGTATTGGGCTTGATGTTGAAGCACCACAAGGAAACATGGTGGTAGATATAGGTGGTGGTACTACTGAGATTGCTGTAATTTCATTGGGTGGAATCGTAACCAATAAATCCATTCGTATTGCCGGTGATGATTTAACAGCCGATATTATGGAATATATGCGTCGTCAGCATAATATTAAAGTGGGTGAGCGAACTGCAGAAGAAATTAAAATTCATGTAGGATCTGCTCTTCCTGAGTTAGAAGATGCTCCATCTGATTATATTGTGCAAGGCCCTAACCAAATGACTGCGTTACCAATTGAGGTTCCTGTTTCGTATCAGGAAATATCGCACTGTTTAGAAAAGTCAATCTCAAAAATTGAAACGGCAATTCTAAGTGCACTGGAACAAACTCCTCCTGAGCTTTATGCTGATATCGTTAACAATGGTATTTACCTAGCTGGTGGTGGTGCATTATTGAGAGGATTGGATAAACGATTAACGGATAAAATCAATATTCCTTTCCACATTGCAGAAAATCCTTTGCATGCTGTAGCCAGAGGAACAGGAATAGCACTTAAAAACAGACATAAATTCTCATTCTTAATGAGATAATATAAGTCAATAAGAATATTTATAAACCCGGTTAATACTTTAGAGAAGTAACCGGGTTTTTTATTTTTTAATTTGTTGTACATTTTTTAAGTGGCTAATCACACCTCTTTCAACTTAAAAAACTAACTTTACCCGTGATAGTACCACAAAAGGAAAAAATTAACCATTTTCTTTAGTCTGATAACACAACAACCAATCGAATGAGGAATTTTATACGGTTTATACTCAAACATCATTTCACCTTCTTATTTATTCTCTTCGAACTTATTGCATTTATACTTATTGTCACTTATAATCAAAACCAACGCGCTATATATCTTAGTTCTTCTTCTAGTATAGCAGGAGGCCTTATTGAGCGTGTGAATAATATTGAACAATATTTTGCTCTAAAAAAAGTAAACGAGGAATTAGCAACAGAAAACGCCTTTCTGCGCAGCCAACTCCCTACATCTTTTAAGCAATCAAAAGATTATTTTGCCGTAATTGGTGACAGCTCCTCTGTAAACAGATATAAATACAGAGCGTGTAAAGTAGTTAACAATTCGGTAAAAAAACACTTTAACTACATAACGCTAAACAAAGGTTTAAGAGATGGCATTAAGCCAGATATGGGCGTATTAAACAATAGAGGCATAGTTGGAATCGTGATAAAATGCTCTGATAATTTTAGCACAGCCTTATCTATTCTTAATCCCCGATTAAAGATCTCTGCAAAACTGAAAGACTCCGATTTTTTTGGATCGGTTAGCTGGGATACCCGAACTACACAATATGCCATTCTGGATGAAATTCCTGAACACGCATCTGTTAAGCTAGGGGATCAAATTGTAACCAGTGGTTATTCGTCTACTTTCCCTGAAGGAATTTTAATTGGAACCGTAGACGAAGTTATACATCCTAAAGGAGAAAGTTTTTATCGAATCAAAGTTAAACTTAGCGTTGACTTCTCTAGCCTTAGCTATGTGGAAGTCGTTGAGAATATTTTACAAGAGCAACAAAAGCAACTTGAAAAAGAGAGCAAGCTATGATTAGTATTATACCTCGATATATTTTTAACTTTATTTTTTATGTGCTACTACAGGTAGTTATATTAAATAAAATGGAGTTTTCAGGATATTTAAATCCATATCTCTATGTGATTTTCATATTGATTCTTCCGTTCGAAACACCAGGTTGGCTATTATTAACGCTGGCTTCTATTTTAGGCTTAAGTATCGATATGTTTTCAAACACGACAGGTATGCATATGGCTGCAACCTTGCTTATTGCCTATTTACGACCGTTTATTCTATCCCGATTTTCCCCTAGAGATAATTATGAACCAGGTACCCTTCCGCTACCTTCGTACTATGGCTTTCCCTGGTTTTTTAAATATGCAGCCATTCTGGTTTTCATTCATCACTTTGTCTATTTTATTATAGAATCATTTTCTATTGAAAATATCGTTAGCATATTGATTAAAACTATTGGTAGCACTCTCTTTACATTGGTAATAATGGGAATTACCTTATTATTTACATTCCAAAAGAAAAGACGAATTTAAACGAATTACAGGGTGGAAAACTTTAATCGAAGAACCATAGTCATCAGTTTAATAATATTGTTTATTGGCATCACCTTTGCCATTAAACTTTTTATTCTTCAGGTTTACGATCCATCTTATAAATACTCTGCAGAAAGTAATACCAGACGTGAAATAGTAAATTTTCCGGCCAGAGGTTTAATTTATGACAGAAATGGTCAGCTCATTGTTTCAAACCAGGCAGATTATGATCTTATGGTCGTTCCAAGAGAACTTAAACCTATGGATTCGGTTACTTTTTGCAAAGCTTTAGATATTGACATGTCCGACTTGAGAGCGTTGTTTGCCAACATGAAAGCAAAGCTCAGGAACAAGAAAATATCACATATTAAACCTTCTATCTTTTACAAGCAATTATCAGCTAAACAATATGGATATCTGCAGGAAAAACTATATAAGTTTGATGGTTTCTTCGTTCAAAGAAGAACTCTAAGAAAGTACGAATTCCCTAACGCAGCACATATTCTTGGATACATTGGCGAAGTTGGTCCTCAGGATATTAAGAGAGATGACTATTATGCAACGGGTGATTACCATGGCATCAATGGCATAGAATCAACCTATGAAAAATTCTTAAGAGGTGAGAAAGGGTACAAATATGTTTTAGTAGATGTTCATGGTCGTGAAAAGGGCGCTTTTAGAGATGGAGAATACGACATTCCTGCTGAAGCAGGAAAAGACATTTCGCTTTCCATTGATATTGATTTACAGCAATATGGAGAGAATCTAATGGCCAATAAAATAGGTGCAATTGTTGCACTTGAACCAAAAACGGGAGAAATACTAACAATGATATCCAGTCCAACATACAACCCTTCTTTATTAGTGGGTAAAAAGAGAGCTGGTAATTTTTCAACCTTAAGCACTGATTCCTTAAAGCCACTATTTAACAGGCCTATTATGGCCTGGTATCCACCTGGCTCTACTTTTAAAACCATAATGGCTGCCATTGGGCAACAGGAAAAAGTATTAAAACCGGAAACGAAATATGAATGTCATATGGGCTATACTGTTGGTAGTTTTCATCAAGGTTGCCATCATCACTTTAGCCCTCTTGATTTAAGACGTTCCATTGCCAACTCTTGCAATGCATACTATAGCCAGGTATTTAGAAGCATTATCGATAATCCTAAAAACGCCACAGTTCAGGAAGGTTTTGAACTTTGGAAAAACTACCTGGTGAATTTTGGCTTTGGCTATAAATTAGGAGTAGACTTTGCAAACGAAAACCGAGGATTTATTCCCAACAGTAAAACTTACGATAAGATTTACAACAAAAGTTGGTCCTCTCTTACGGTAGTTTCTTTAGCTATTGGCCAGGGGGAGTTGCTAACAACACCCTTACAAATGGCTAACATGACAGCTTCTATTGCCAATAAAGGTTATTATTACACCCCTCATATTATTAAAGAAATTGAGAACGATACGATACCTTCCCGTTTCAAATCAGTTCACCAAACCGGAGTCGATTCTGTTTATTTCAATCCGGTAATGGATGGCATGGAGATGGCTATTTGGAGTGATGAAGGTACTGCAGGATTAGCACGCGTTCCGGATTTAACCATCTGCGGAAAAACAGGAACGGCAGAAAATCCGCATGGCGACGACCATTCTGTTTTTATTGCTTTTGCTCCAAAAGAAGATCCCCAAATTGCCATTGCTGTATATGTTGAAAATGGAGGATTTGGATCAACCTGGGCAGCTCCAATTGCAAGCTTAATGGTTGAAAAATACTTAAAAAAGGAAATTCATTCATCCAGATTATGGATTGAAAAAAGAATGTTGGAAGGAGACCTGATTCATGGTAAATAACAGTTACATTAAAAAAGTAGATTGGATTATCGTTGCAATCTATTCCATGCTAGTTATTTTTGGATGGTTTAATATATACGCAGCGAATTACAATCCTGAAAATCCGGTTTTTTTCGATCCTGGAAAAGAGTATGCCAAACAAATTATTTGGATTGCTCTTTCTCTGATCATAATCTGGGCTTTATTCATGACCGATAGTAAGTTCTATGTTGCCTTTTCGTATTTTCTCTACGGACTATCTGTTTTCCTTTTGTTTACCGTAATATTTATTGGTAAAGAAATCAATGGAGCTAAATCCTGGTTTGAATTAGGACCTGTTAGGTTTCAACCGGCAGAGTTAGCTAAAATTGCTACAGCTTTAACACTTGCCAGACTCATGAGCCGTTATGATTTTTCGTTTAAAAAATATAGTCATATTGCCAGAATTCTTGCAGTTTGGGCCTTGCCTGTCCTCTGTATCCTTCTTCAAAATGATACCGGTTCAGCTTTGGTATTTTTCGTTTTCATTCTTCCCTTCTACAGAGAAGGTTTATCCGGTAATATTTTAGTTTTTGGTTTAATTGTAGCCATTGTCTCTGTCTTAACCTTAGTTTATCCAACCATTGTTATCTTTGGTATAATTGCAGCTGGCACATCCATTTATCTGGTACTAAACATTGAGAAAAAAATAGTTGGTTACAGCATTTTATTAGGAGTTTTAACCTTAACTGTTGCTTACCTGGCATTTAAAGTCATAAAAATCCCATCACGATGGGACTTATTTGCACTGGCAGGAATGGTTACCATGAGTGTTTTTCTTATTATAAAAGGAATTGCAAAAAAAATTAAACCTATAACTCTCGCATTAATTTTTATGTGGGGAGCTATTACTTTTACCTTTACATCCGATTATTTTGTAAATAATGTACTAAACGACTATCAACGAAATAGAGTGAATGTACTATTAGGATTTAAAGATGATCCCCTAGGTGCTGGTTACAACGTAAATCAATCTAAAATTGCTATAGGCTCAGGAGGTTTCTCCGGGAAAGGCTATTTGCAAGGAACACAAACTAAGTTTGATTTTGTTCCTGAACAAAGCACCGATTTTATTTTTTGCACTGTCGGCGAAGAATGGGGGTATATAGGAACTTTTATGGTAGTTCTCCTATTTATTTCCTTAATGATTCGGATAATAATATTGGCTGAAAAACAACATTCTGTATTTAGTCGGATCTATGGATACTGTGTTGCATCCATCTTTTTCTATCACTTTACAATTAACATTGGTATGACTATCGGCCTAGCTCCGGTAATAGGAATCCCTCTTCCTTTCTTTAGTTATGGAGGTTCTTCTCTTTGGGGCTTTACAACCTTACTTTTTATATTTATAAAATTAGATACAAACAGAAGTGAGTTAATCAGGTAATTTCTTACATATTTTCACTATTTTTGCCATCGTTTTGCACATTTTGCCCATAACAAACTAAAACACTGAATGTTACAATTTCGTTAATTGAAAGTTAATTAGTTGTAGTTATGGCTAAAAATGACTATTTTTAATAGAATCTGTCTTTTTAAGATGTAGGGGCATCGAAATCTTATAAAAACTTTAGCCCTCTTTCTATTTGAAAGAGATGGGACAGATTGCCTTCATTCTTTATGGGTAGTGTGCTGTTGTTGTGTTGAGAGATTAGAAACTTTTTAAACAAATGTTGGACGATGAGGTATAGAACTTACGCATTGCATAATTTTAAAACGATTCCACAAATATCAAATTTATCGGAAGAAGATTTATTAAATATTGAAGTAGTTGGAAATGTACTCCCTTTTAAAACCAATAATTATGTGGTAGATGAATTGATCGATTGGGAAAATTTTAAAGATGATCCGATGTTCATCCTTAATTTTCCACAAAAAGGGATGTTGCCAGAAGATGACTTTAATCGCATGGCAGACCTCATTCTTTCAGGAGCGGATAAAAATACGATTAAAAAAGAAGCCAATACAATCAGGGAAAAACTAAACCCTCATCCAGCAGGACAACTCGAATACAATGTTCCAGAGTTAAATGGAGAAAAACTAAATGGTGTACAACACAAGTACAGAGAAACCATGCTATTTTTTCCAACGCAAGGTCAAACCTGTCACGCCTATTGTACTTTCTGTTTCAGATGGCCACAGTTTACCAACATGGATGGAGATATTAAATTCTCTATGAAAGAAGCAGATTTAATTGTAGATTATATTAAAGCTCATCCTGAGATAACAGATTTACTTATTACCGGCGGTGATCCAATGGTAATGAAAGCAAAAACTTTAGATACTTATATCTCAAGAATACTTGATGCAAAAATTGAGCACCTAAAAACGATCCGGATCGGCTCTAAATCCCTTAGCTTTTGGCCTTATCGCTTCCTTACCGAAGACGATGCAGACGAGATGCTTTCCATTTTCGAACGTATTACCAGTTCAGGATTATCTCTCTCATTTATGGCCCATTTTAACCATCCTCAGGAATTAAGTACAGAGGCGGTTAAAAAAGCCATTCAGAAGATAAGAAATACAGGAGCAATTATAAGAACACAATCTCCCGTTTTAAACCATATCAATGCACATAGTTCTATTTGGGCAGAAATGTGGCGTAAACAAGTGCAATTAGGCATGGTTCCTTATTATATGTTTATTGCCCGAGACACCGGAGCACAAGAGTATTTTGGTATTCCAGTAGTAAAAGCCTGGCAAATCTTCCAAAAAGCCTACACTCAAGTTAGTGGCATTGCGCGAACAGTAAGAGGTCCAAGTATGTCATGTACGCCCGGAAAAATTAGAATTGTTGGCGTAACTGAATTAAAGGGTGAAAAAATAATTGTGATGGAGTTTATTCAAGGTAGAAACAGCGATTGGGTTGCCCGACCATTTTTTGCCAAATACGACTGTCAGGCACAATGGATTGATGATTTAAAACCTGCATTTGGCGGTGATGATTTCTTCTATGAAGAAGAACTAGCCGAAAACCTTTTAAAATAAATCTTTAGTCGCAAAATAAGATACTTTATTCATTTTTACTTCATAACCTGAATTTTGAAAATTTAATCGAATTCAGGTTAATATCTTATCTTTGCTCACTCAAAAAACAAGGATTTAATCTTTAAGTAAAAATGAATAGTTACATCCCAAGATCATCAAAAGTATTTATCATTTGCATGGCTATTTTCGCCATTGTAGGAGCAATATTACTTGCCACTTTTTCAAAAGGTGATATTTTACTCGCCATAAACAGCATAGCTAATGATTCCTGGGATACTTTTTTTAAACTATATACAGACATAGGGCTAGGTGGAACTCTTGGAATTTTAGCAGTAGTATATTTATTTAAAAGATATTATTACTCCATATTATTTGCAGCATCCTTAATTTGTGCAGGTATATTTACCTACCTTTTAAAACAAGTGATTTTTAATGGCATGCCACGCCCTGCCAGATACCTTGGAACAGATACTTTTTACCATATTATTGAAGGATTCAAATACCACCATTCAGGATCTTTTCCTTCAGGTCATACCATGACAGCTTTTGCAGGTGCATTTATCATGACAATCATCTTAAAAAACAGATATTGGGGCAGTATATTCTTTACGTTAGCTTTATTAGTTGGTATTTCCAGAGTGTATTTATGTCAACACTTTTTTATGGACATATATGCCGGAGCGTTAATTGGAACCGGCTATACCTTTCTCCTACATTATTTACTTGGCTACAGATTAAATCTTGCATATAAATCGAAATTTAACGGTAGTCTAATTTCATGGTATAGATCCAGAAAACAAAAGTCAAAATAAGGCACTCATTATTCAACCAAATTAAGTATTACTTTTACAAGCATTGAAAACAAAATAAATTTAGCCTTGTCGTTTTTTAAAAAACATTCCAAATCCATAAAGCTAATAGCAAAAATATTATTTGCTGTAATAGCTCTATTTTACGTATTTTCTAAAGTAGAATTCAAACAAGTAATAACAACAATTAAAAAAATTGACTTTGGACTTTTTACTCTTTCTTTTATCATTTATGTCATTTCTCAATTTGTTTCAGCACTAAGATTAAATACGTTTTACAAATATATTCCAGTAAAGATAGACACCTTTACAAACTTTAAGTTGTATTGGCTAGGCATGTTTTATAACTTATTTCTTCCTGGAGGGATAGGTGGAGATGGGTACAAAGTTTTTTTAATTAATAAGTACCATAACACCTCAGTGAAAAGATTGATAGGGACTATATTCGCAGACAGACTGAGCGGATTGGCTGTAATTTTGGTTTACTTATGTGGATTGGTTTATTTTATTGATTATGATTTAACCAAAACCCAAACACCTGAAAATGGAATAAAATTTATCCACGATACACTTATTTGGATCAATCCATATCTGAACTACTTTGTAATTTTGATACCTTTTATAGCAGCAGGTTACTATATCTATCTAAAACTATTCAGCTCCCATTTAGCTAAAGCCACCTGGAAAGTTTTCTTCCTATCTATTGTAATTCAAGGATTACAAATGCTTTCTGCTATAATTATTTTAAAAGCAATGGGGGCACAATTAGCTGGCAGACATGATGATTACCTATTTCTTTTTCTTTTATCCAGCATTATGTCGGCAATTCCCATTTCACCACCAGGAGGCCTAGGGCTGAGAGAAGTTACTTTTATGTTTGGCTCACAATACCTAGGATTAAATCAAAACCATGCAATTACATTAAGTCTGTTATTTTACATTGTCTCATTAATTGCATCAATTTTTGGAGGTTATTACGCCTACAAACCAAAATCCATATTTGAATCTGAACATCAATAGCTAAACTATCGAATTGATATTAAAACACTTTAAGATTACAGATTTACCTGCTCCATTTTGGGAAAGATTTCTTGAATAATTTTCTGTTTTACCTTTTCCCTAACATTTTTAAGCGCATACTCATAACTACCTGGTTGCATACCGCGTACACCATTGAAACCATCTGCAAAAATCTCCATCCTGGAAGAATTATCGACAATAGAAATATGAAAATCGGCAAAAGCAATAAAAACGGAATAGCCTTTTCCTCTACGCTCATCTCCGGCAATAAATTCGCTATCAATTTTTACTATAAAATCAGCTTCATCTTTATTTTCTGTGATATTAAAATAACTTTGAGCTAACTCGGAACGCATCATTTTACCAAAAATTCCCTGATCAGATGATTCCCCAAATATGACTTCATTTATAACCACATAAGCAGTTGACTTTTGAACTTCGATATTGAATTTAGCAGTTGGCAGATATTCTTTATGAAAAAAAGCTTTTAACAAGACCTTATCTTCTTCACTTTCTTTTTCCAGAAATAAATCAAGATCAAACAGAGCTGTAATTTCCTGACTTCTTCTTTTTGAAATTAGTCTGATTATATCACATCTGGCACTGCCGTCTCGACCTGTCGTTCCTTTGGTGGTCAACTCTCCTTCTCCTTTAGTAAATAGATATTTGAGTGGTAAATTTTGAATAGCTCTTTCCTCACCTAACGCATCAATATAATAAGCCTTTAAAGTTAAAGGATATTCCATTTCTTTACTAAACTGCATTGTATAAGTTGGCTGATCTGAAACCAATTTCACTTTTCTAAATGCCGCCTGTATAGCACTAAAAATATCTGCTCCAAGGTTTAAATTCCCTTCAATATCTTTATAAGTTAAATCTTCGCTTACATGAGCTTTGATTGCTTTTATAGCCTGCACAAAAAACAGCAATCCTTCATAAATATTACCCTTACCAACCGCCTTTTGACCATCATAATAATAAGTAGCACTCATTTTTTTTGCGTAATCCAACTTCATCTTTTTACGCATCGCATACTTATCCTTATTAAGGCGAACCATAACCCAATATTCTTTTTTATCTTCCCAGGTAAAAACTTCATAACCTTCCAGAGTAGCATCCACCGACTCAGATGTTTGAGATTCAAACTCTTCTTTTATCAGATAATTATTTTCGAACTGTCGCAATATTGAATTCGCAGAAATAGTCACTTTGATTTCAGAACTCAGTTCTTTTAAAGCTTTATTTCTGGCCTCTGTTCTATAAGTAACTTCTCCTCCTTCTTTTAGGCTCATTGCTCTACCGATATAATATTCCTGATCGGAAGGTCGTTGTTTTACCCAAGATGGCTTTCTCTTAGCTTGTAATGACGAGAAAGAAAAACAACTGAAGAATGCAATTAATAATACTATTTGGAAGCAGTAGTTTAATTTTGAGTTTGCGGTAAACATAGGTTATGATTTAAATAATTTCTTTTAATTCTTCGCTATCGAGCAGTTGATAAATTAAATCCGGTTCAAATCCTCGTGATGATGCATAACGAATCAGTGAAGCTTTCACTTTAAATTTATCATCCTGTTTGATGCTACAACGTTTTTGTTTCAACAATTGCGCCAAAGTATCTTTATATTCCTCTTCGTCAATATTACTCAAGGCCTCATCTACCCGGCTACCATAAATTTGTTTGGCTTTCAACTGCCATTTAATTTTAATCTTACCCCACTTATTAAACCGAAACTTATCTTTCACATAGTAAGCAATAAAGCGATCCTCATCAATGAATTTCTCTTTAATTAACTGGTCAATTACCTTATTTGCATCTTCAGACTTTAACTCCCAATCCTTTAACTTTTTCTCTATATCGAAAATGCACTTTTCTTGTCGCGCACAAATACCCGATGCTTTAACCAAGGCTTCCTGAAAAGTCATTCTACTTAACGTAAACAGTTTTTAAATTTACAAATTCAAGAATACCGTAAACAGATAATTCCCGACCGTATCCACTTTCTTTTATTCCTCCAAAAGGCAAGCGTGGATCAGACTTCACAAAATCATTCACAAAACAACAGCCGGCCTCCAATTCATTCTCAGCAATATATTTACCTTTTTCAATGTCCTGTGTAAAAACAGCAGCGCCCAATCCAAACGATGTATCATTAGCTATTTCAATTGCTTCTTTTTCATCTTTTACTTTGATAAGAGATGCTACCGGCCCAAAAAGTTCTTCGGTATAAGCTGGCATACCTGATTGAACATTTGACAATACCGTTGGTGGGAAATAGAATCCATCAATATCATAATCAATTTCGCCACCACAAAGAAGGTTAGCTCCCATAGATACCGACTTATTTACCTGACTTAGCAAATCCTCTCTGATATGACCTCGAGCCAAAGGTCCGAGCTGGTTAAATTCGTTAAATGGATCACCCATCGTAGATGATTTCATTTCTTTTACAAACTTATCCTCAAACTCATCATACACTTTTTCTGTAATAATAAAACGTTTAGCAGCAATACAACTCTGACCTGTATTAATCAATCTTCCTTTAACACAGGCCTTAACAGCATCATCTATATTAGCATCATCCAAAATTACATAAGGATCACTTCCGCCCAACTCAAGCAAACTCTTTTTTAAATACTTACCTGCAGTTTCTGCAACTGCAATTCCGGCTTTCGTACTTCCGGTTAAAGTTACTGCTGCAATCTTTTTATTAGCAATCATTCGCTCTACCTTTCTGCTCGAAGTAAGAACAGACCGAAATATATCCTCTGGAAAATCAGCTTCAGAGAACAGGTCTTCAATAGCTATGGCGCATCCAGGGACATTGGACGCATGCTTTAAAACAATTGTATTACCTGCTAAAATAGAGGGTATGGCACATCTAAAAACCTGCCAAAACGGAAAATTCCAAGGCATAACAGCCAGAATAACGCCTAGTGGTTGTAAGGAGATAAATGATTCTGATGCATCCGTCTGAATATGCCTTACCTTTAAAAAGTCATCTATATTCTCGCAATAATAATTACACAACCAGATACATTTATCAATTTCGGCTCTTGATTCCACAATTGGCTTACCCATCTCCACAGTTATAGTAAAAGCTAAACCTTCTTTTTTAATCTCTAACAAACGAGCCAGTTTCTTAACAAGATCAACTCTTTGTGAAATCGAGGTTTTTTTCCAGCTTTTATCTGCACTGTGAACATCTCGTATAACATTATTAATTTCTTCCCATTGAGATTCCGGGTATTCCCGAACAATTTCTCCGCTAGCCGGATTAATAGATCTTAACAACATAATAGCTTTTGATTTGTACCCGTAAATATGAAAACTCTTAATGATAATTCAATTAAAGTTAATGTGAAATTTAAGAAGTTTGTAAAATCTTACGGTTAAATATTTTAAAGATTTCTGCTTGAGCATAAAAAAATCCGGTTCAGTATAATGAACCGGACATATATCAATAAAATTTCCTTAACAAATTAATAAACAGCTTCTGCCACTTTTCTAACACTTTGCGTAGCCATCATAGTATAAAAGTGAATAATCGGTACACCATTCTTTTTCAGGTCTAAAGCTTGTTGAGTACACCACTCCACTCCTACTTGTTTAACCTGATCGTTATCTTTACAATTGCGAAGCTCTTTGGCAAAATCTTCCGGAATTTCGCAACTAAATATTTTTGGTAACACGGTTAACTGGCTTGCTGCAGTCACCGGTTTTAATCCCGGAATAATTGGCACGTTAATTCCTTTAGCACGACACTTGTCAACAAAATCATAATACTTTTGATTGTCGAAGAACATTTGTGTCATTACATATTCTGCACCTGCATCTACTTTAGCTTTTAGAAAATCTAAGTCAGATTCCATATTTGGTGCTTCTTCATGCTTTTCAGGATAACCCGCTACGCCATAAGCAAATTGAGTTTCAAATGGATCATTTTGTGTTCCATCTAGAAAAACGCCTTTGTTCAGATCATTCACTTGTTGCGCTAATTCAATGGCATATTGATTACACTGCTCCGAACGAGGTGGATACTTATCCTTATGATTATCATCTCCTCTTAACACTAAAATATCATGTATTCCCAAGAAATTTAGGTCAATAAGAGCATACTCAGTCTCGCTGCGTGTGAATCCTCTTGAAATGATATGAGGAATCACTTTGATTCCAAATTTATTTTGAATAGAAGCCGCAACAGCTACCGTTCCCGGACGCTTACGAATCACTTTTTTTTCAACAAAACCACTATCGTTTGTTTCAAATTTATACTCCTCTCTATGTGAGGTAATGTTGATAAATTGAGGATTAAACTCCTTTAATGTATCAATAGTTTTAAACACCTTATCGATATTATTACCCTTTAACGGAGGTAGTAACTCAAATGAAAACTTGGTTTCTTTATCTTTTAAAACTAACTCTGCAGCTGTCATTATATTCTTAGTTTTTATTTCTTCTTATTTTTTCGACTACAAATAAAGTTATAATTATTGTTTACTTATAACTTAAATTGATCGGAATCCATTTTTCTACCTCTTCAGTAGCAACTCCTTTTCTGTTGGCTAAACCTTCTACCTGATCTTTACCTATTTTACCAACTCCAAAATACATAGCTTTAGGATGACCAAAATAAAGTCCACTAACAGATGCATTTGGATACATACTAAAATGCTCAGTCAAGGTAATGCCCACATTATCTTCCACTTTCATCAGGTCAAATAGTGATCTTTTTTCACTGTGGTCGGGACATGCAGGATAACCCAATGCAGG
Organism: uncultured Saccharicrinis sp.; assembly: GCA_963677245.1. Classification (GTDB taxonomy): domain Bacteria; phylum Bacteroidota; class Bacteroidia; order Bacteroidales; family Marinilabiliaceae; genus Saccharicrinis. The sequence goes on along the minus strand of OY781921.1, from coordinate 3,990,990 downwards.
ACGAATTCCACGATAACGTTCACGAATAAAGTTTTCAGTATTAAATTCCTCATCAGGCGCATAACCCCAGAACTCTCTTCTGACTCTAAAATGTAACAATTCAGCAAAAGCCTCAGCTAATCGATCAGCCAATGCTTTTAAAAGAATAGCACTAAAATCATCGTGATCATCTTCATACATTTTCTCCCACTTTTCAATACCGATTCCTGAAGTTACCGCAAAACCACCGATATAATCTTTTACGCCGGTAGATGCCGGTGCAATAAAATCGGACAATGAATGAAAAGCTTCTTTTCCCGGTTTATCTTGTTGCTCGCGAATTTGATGAAACCTTAATTTCTCCTCTTTACGCGATTCGTCAGTATACACCACAATATCATCTCCAATAGAATTGGCAGGAAAAATACCAAACACCGCTTTAGGTGTTAACATTTGATCCTTTTCAATTTTATCAAGCATTGCCTGCGCATCTCTCCAAAGTTTTAGTGCTTCTTTAGCCTTAGCTTGCGCATCTTCTGACTTATACTTTTTAAGCCATTCAATTTCCTGCTCTGGAGTATTAACCTCCTCAATGCCATCATAATTACCAGTCAGATTCCAGGCTTGATAGAAGAATGTCCAGTCAATAAACTTTCTAATTTCGGCAATTGAATAATCATCAAAAACCTTTAATCCAGTCATATTTGGCGTAAAGACTTCCTCTTGTGACCAATCAATCTTGAAGCTTTTTTCTCTTGCTTTATCTATTGGAGCAATGACTACTTGACGCTTATTAGAATTTCGTTCTCGGATAACCTCATACTCTTCTTTTGTTTTTTGAACAAAAGCTTCTTTCCCGTTTTTTGAGAGCAAGGCACTAACTACCTGCGCACTCTTAGATGCATCTTTCACGTGCACCACAGGTTCATCATACTCAGGCTCAATTTTAACAGCCGTGTGAACCTTAGAAGTCGTAGCTCCACCTACCAACAAGGGCACTTTAAAGTTTGAGCGCTTCATTTCTTTGGCTACATTAACCATCTCCTCTAAAGAAGGGGTAATCAATCCGCTCAAACCAATTATATCAACCTCTTGCTCTATCGCTTCTTTAAGTATCTTTTCTGTTGGCACCATTACCCCAAGGTCAATCACCTCGTAGTTGTTACAACCTAAAATAACACCCACGATATTTTTACCAATATCATGAACATCACCTTTTACGGTAGCCATTAATATTTTACCATTGCTTGAACTCGCTCCAGTAGATGCTTTTTCTTCCTCGATGATAGGTTGTAAAATTGCCACTGCTTTTTTCATTACCCTGGCCGTTTTTACCACCTGAGGCAAGAACATCTTTCCACTTCCAAATAGGTCACCCACTACATTCATTCCATCCATGAGTGGTTGCTCAATAATATCTAATGCCGTTGGATATTTTTCCAAGGCTTCTTTTAAATCTACATCCAAATAATCGCTAATACCTTTTACCAAACAATGCGTCAGTCTTTCTTCCAGATTACCCTCTCTCCATGCTGCTTGTTGGATATTTTCAGTTCCTTGCTGCGTATTTTTTATGGTTTCAGCATATTCAACCAACCTGTCAGTTGCATCCGGACGTTTATTAAATACCACATCTTCTACATACTCCAACAACTCTTTTGGTATATCATCATAAACCTGAAGCATAGCCGGATTTACAATTCCCATATCCAAACCTTCCTTAATTGCATGAAAAAGGAAAACTGAATGAATGGCCTCACGAACTACATTATTTCCTCTAAAAGAGAATGAAAGATTACTGATACCTCCACTAATATGAGCATGTGGTAAATTTTCTTTTATCCACTTACATGACTTAATAAAATCAACCGCATAATTATTATGCTCCTCAATGCCCGTTGCTATAGCCAATACGTTCGGGTCAAAGATGATATCCTGAGGAGGAAAGTTTAACTCTTCTGTTAATAACTTATAGGCCCTTCCGCAAATCTCTTTTCTTCGCTCAAAATTATCAGCCTGTCCTTTCTCATCAAAAGCCATAACTACAACAGCAGCTCCGTACTTTTTAATAGTTCGGGCTTGTTTAAGAAAAGCTTCTTCACCTTCCTTTAAACTTATACTATTTACGACAGATTTACCCTGCAAACATTTTAGACCAGCCTCAATCACTTCAAATTTAGATGAATCCACCATGACAGGCACTCTGGAAACATCCGGATCAGACATCAACATATTTAAAAAGTTGACCATTTCTTCCTTCGCTTCCAACATGGCATCATCCATGTTTACATCCACAATCTGCGCACCATTCTCTACCTGATGACGTGCTATAGTTAGCGCTTCTTCGTAATTTTTTTCTTTGATTAACCTTAAGAACTTACGAGAACCAGCTACATTACATCTTTCTCCAATATTAATAAAATTGGTATCCGCTCTCATCTGTAGTGACTCCAACCCACTTAAGTGCGTTTCTTCAGGAGCTTCTATTTTTTTGTGGGCATTATATTTCTCTGCCACTTTAGCTAATGCAGCTATATGTTCCGGAGTTGTTCCACAACAACCACCCAAAATATTTACTTTACCATCTTCGAGCCACTTACTAATCAATCCGGACATTTGCTCCGGGGTTTGATCATACTCTCCAAACTGATTTGGTAAACCTGCATTAGGATGTGTACTTATATAAAACGGTGCCTTTTGTGCTAACTCTGTTACATAAGGTTCCAATTCCTCTGCTCCTAATGAACAATTTAATCCAATACTCAAAATATCCATATGAGAAACGGAATCAATAAACGCCTGCAAGGTTTGTCCGGATAAAGTTCTACCGCTGGCATCGGTAATCGTACCAGAAACCATCACTGGCAATTTTTTACCTACCTCTTCAAACACCTCATCTATAGCAATAAGAGCTGCTTTTGCATTCAAGGTGTCAAATACCGTTTCTATCATCAACAAATCAGAACCACCTTTTATTAAAGCTTCAACCTGTTCTTTGTAAGCCACTTTTACTTCATCAAAGGTAGCAGCTCTATAACCAGGATTATTCACGTCAGGCGATAAAGACAGCGCCTTATTTAATGGTCCGATAGAACCACATACGAACCTTGGTTTTTCAGGAGTTTTTAAGGTATATTCATCAGCAACTTCTCTTGCAATTTTAGCAGACTCATAGTTTATATCCCATACGGCAGCCTGCATATCATAATCTGCCTGAGAGATAGATGTTGCATTAAAGGTATTGGTTTCAATAATATCCGAACCTGCCTCTAAATACTTGGCGTGAATTTCCTTAATAATTTGGGGTTGTGTTATAGAAAGCAAATCATTATTACCTTTAATAGGCATATGATAATCCTTAAAGCGTTCGCCTCTGTAATCTTCTTCTTCTAACCTATAGGTTTGAATCAAACTTCCCATTGCGCCATCTAACAAAAGAACACGCTCTTGAATTGCTTTGTATAACTTTTTCGTTCTATCCATATCTTAACTTACTGGAGATAGTTAACTCCCTTTACCTTACGATTGTTCGTTTTTCAATACAAAATTATGACATCTATCACAAGTATTCGAAAAATTGGCTGCAAAAATAGTAAAATATACTGGTTTATATGAGTTTTAGCCACAGTAAATAAGACACTCTATCATCCTTTTATTCGAATTATAAATTCTGTTAACCAAAACATTGGATTTATAATTAAATATCACATCAATTTAAACAAACATTGCTCTTCCTCATTTTTTATATATTTGTGCAAAATTTAACAGATGCCACAAGATTTTTTCTCGCAACTATTTGATTCATTTAACGATAAAAACATCCTAATAATAGGTGATGTAATGATTGATTCCTATCTCTGGGGTGACGTCAATCGCATATCACCAGAAGCTCCCGTTCCAATCTTATCAGGAATAGGAAGAGAAAATCGACTTGGAGGAGCAGCCAACGTGGCACTAAACATACAAGCTTTAGGTGCTAATCCTATTTTATGTTCTGTCATTGGAGATGATTTAAGAAGTCATGATTTTTTTAAGCTTTTAAAGGATCAAAAACTAAGCAAAGAGGGCATCGTAAATTGTCACCATCGCATGACGACGGTTAAAACGCGTGTAATAAGTCAAAATCAGCATTTATTAAGAGTTGATGAAGAAATATGCACACCGATTAACCAAGATTCAGAGACTAAATTAATCAGCAAATTAAAACACCTAACAGAAACATTCAGAATCGATGCCATTATTTTCGAGGATTATGATAAAGGTGTGATAACCCCTTCTGTAATTGAACAAGTTGTAACTGTTTCTAACGAAAAAGGCATACCTACTTTGGTAGATCCTAAAAAAAGGAATTTCAATGATTACAAAGGTGTCACTTTCTTTAAACCCAATTTTAAAGAATTTACAGAAGGATGTAAACTGGAATTAAAAAAGGGAGAAACAGAAGCCTTATCGAAAGCAGGAAAAGATTTTCAAATAAAACAGGGCATCGACACATTGATGATTACTTTATCGGAACATGGCGTTTTCATTAATAAAAAAGATGACAACTCCGCTATTGTACCTGCCGAAATCAGAAGCATTGCAGATGTATCCGGAGCTGGAGATACCGTAATCAGTGTAAGTGCCTTGTGTTTAATTCAGGATTTAGAACCTCGCTTAATTGCCAGAATAGCTAATATGGCCGGAGGATTGGTTTGCGAAAAATCAGGAGTAGTTCCTATAGACAAAGAAAAGCTGTTAAAAGAATGTATTCAAAAGATACCATTATAAAAAAATACTAGTCAAACAATTACATGATTATTTAAACGTACATATTTTTATATGCGATTAGGTTTATGTTTTTTTAATTAAAATTTTAACTTTGACTGACTTTTAATTATGATTATTTTGTTTGTTTCAAAAGCCATTATCGCTTAAATTCCAACAAAATACAACCAGTTAACAAAGAAAACACAACTTAAATTCATTTAATTTCCACAATATGGGAAAAATTATAGCACTGGCAAATCAAAAAGGTGGAGTTGGAAAAACAACCACGGCTATTAACTTAGCTGCCAGCCTTGCCGTTCTTGAATATAAAGTACTCGTAGTAGATGCCGATCCTCAGGCAAATGCCACTTCAGGGTTTGGGTTTGACTTAAGAGAAATTGAAGCAAGCATTTACGAATGCATCGTTGACAGAATTGAACCTTCATCTGCATTGTTACAAACTGAGATTAAAGGCCTTGATATTCTTCCATCGCACATTGATTTAGTAGGAGCTGAAATTGAAATGCTTAATCAGCCCAACAGGGAAAATGTTTTAAAGGATGTATTAAACCAGATTAAAGATCAATACGATTTTGTACTAATTGACTGTTCTCCTTCTCTTGGTTTAATTACGGTAAATTCACTTACTGCAGCTGATTCTGTTATTATTCCGGTTCAGTGTGAATATTTTGCCTTAGAAGGATTAGGAAAACTATTAAATACCATTAAAATCATTCAGAGTCGTTTAAATACAACGTTGGAAATTGAAGGCTTTTTATTAACCATGTATGATTCTCGTTTAAGATTATCAAATCAGGTTGTAGAAGAGGTGCAACGTCACTTCCAGGATATGGTATTTGAAACATTGATTACCCGAAATATTAAATTGAGTGAAGCACCGAGTTATGGTAAAGCTGTCGTTGAGTACGATGCTTCAAGTAAAGGAGCTATCAATTATTTGAACCTGGCTCGCGAGTTGTTACAAAAAAACAACATGACAAAGATTGACAATAAGGATAAAGTATTGAAATAATCTTTGTATTTAAAATATTAGGGAACCGTTCTCTACTTGCTTTTGCAACAAGAACGGTTTCGTCGTTACAAGAAATTAAGTACCAAACGCAAAAATTGATATAATTCGATTCGCAATAATTAATTAGAATGGCAAAAAAGAATGCTTTAGGAAGAGGGCTTGGCGCTCTTATAGATAACGCTGATGAAGTTACTAAAGGAAAGCCTTTAGAGGGAATGAATGAAATTGAAGTGAGCAAAATTGTAGCCAATCCATGGCAACCTCGTTCACGTTTCGATGAAGAGAAGTTAGAAGAGTTAGCTGCCTCAATTAAAGAGATTGGAGTGATTCAACCGCTTACCGTTCGTAAAAGCGGAAATCAATACCAGTTAATTGCCGGAGAAAGACGTTTTAGAGCTTCAAAAATTGTAGGACTGGAAAAAGTACCAGCCTACGTTCGTACTGCTGATGACGAAACCATGCTTGAAATGGCTTTGGTTGAAAATATTCAGCGTGAAGATTTAGATCCGATTGAAATTGCCATCAGTTATCAAAGATTAATAGACGAATGTAATCTTACGCAAGAAAGCATGTCGGAGCGTGTAGGTAAAAAAAGAGCTACCGTAACCAACTACCTACGCTTATTAAAACTTCCCGGAGAAATTCAATTGGGATTGCGCGATAAAAAATTAAGCATGGGACATGCACGTGCCATCATTAATATTGATGACGCAGAAACTCAGATTGAAATTTACGAAGAAATTGTAGCTAACGATTACTCGGTTAGAAAAGTAGAGGAAATCGTTCGTGATATGAATAAACCTAAGGAAGAAAAAGAGCCTAAAAAAGAGAAAACTGATCTTCCTGAGGAGTACAAACAATTGAGCAACCAGATGTCTTCCGTTTTTGATGCAAAAGTTCAATTCACAAGAAATGAAAAAGGCAATGGTAAAATTGTAATTCCTTTTAAATCGGATGAAGATTTAGAAAGAATTATTGCCATTATGGATAAGATCAATAGTAAGGAATAGTTTTTGCTGTTAGCAGCACCAATTAAAAAAAGTACTTATTTGAATTTTTTATCGGTGAATAAATATAGGATCAAATTCCTGATTGCTTTAATTATTGCAGCATCCAGCTATTCTCATCAAATATTGGCACAGCGCGGTGAGGTAAATATTATTTCAGCAGATACCATAATTGCAGAACCTGTGGTAGTGAAACCTCACTCCCCTCATAAAGCTACCTTTTACTCGGCTATTTTACCGGGATTAGGTCAGGCTTATAACAAAAAGTACTGGAAGATTCCTTTGCTATATGGAGGAATAGGTGGTGTGATATATGGATTAAATTTCAATACTCAGAACTACAATAAATACAGAAGAGCTTACAGAGATTATCTTCTTCAAGACCCCGGCAATACGAGTTATTTAAATAAAAATGTAAGACCAAGGGGAATGTCTCGCGAAGACCATGAATATCGTTTGAGTATTGATGCATCCTATGCCGATTGGTACGAAAGCGCACTAGAGAGCAAAAAGAAGTATTACAAAAAATACAGAGACATGAGCTACGTTGGTTTAGCATTAGCATATGTTATAAATCTGGTTGATGCCAGTGTTGACGCTCACTTTAAAACCTTTGACGTAAGCAATGACCTGAGCATGCACGTGGAGCCATTCATTCAACCTATTTATGGAGGTTTTAATAGCCTGGGAATGCAGGTGCGATTTGTATTTTAAGAAACACAACATTAAAAACAAACCAAAATGTTTAAGAAAGTAATATTAGGAATAGCACTTGCTACATCCTGTTATTCAATACAAGCCCAACAAAATACTGTTTTATCTGACACGTTAACCATCCAAGCTGACTCCATACAACAAGATTCAGTAAAACTGGATGGCAATGTTGAAAGTGGTTTTTTTACCGAAAACCTGGATAGTCTGGCAAACCCAACTGTTACAGCTCCAATTGATTTTCCAAGAGTAATAGCTGATTCTGTATATATAGAGCGATTACAAGCTATTGAATCTCCAATGGAGTTTCCTTTTAATTCAAAAGTGAAAGCTTACATTGAATTATACACACAAAAAAGAAGAGATCAGGTTGGCGTAATGCTTGGACTTTCTGAGTACTACTTTCCTCTTTTTGAACAAGAACTCGATAAAGAAGAACTTCCAATAGAATTAAAATTTCTACCCATCATCGAATCAGCTTTAAATCCTAAAGCATTTTCGAGAGCTGGGGCATCTGGTTTATGGCAGTTTATGTATGGAACCGGAAAAATGTACGGATTAAATGTGAATTCCTATATCGATGAAAGAAGAGATCCGGTAAAATCTACTCAAGCTGCCGTTAAATACCTGAAAGATTTATATAAAACCTACAAAGATTGGTACCTGGTAATTGCTGCATATAACTGTGGACCGGGTAATGTAAACAAAGCCATTTATCGCTCTGGTGGTAAACGTGATTTTTGGAAAATCTATTATCGCTTGCCTAGAGAAACCCGTGGATATGTTCCGGCATTTATAGCTGCAGCCTATACCATGAATTATTACAAGGAGCATTTAATTGAGCCACAACCTGTCGATATCGTTCAGGCTACTGATACGATTATGGTTTCGGATTTATTACATTTCAATCAAGTGTCAGCAGTTACAGGTATTTCTACAGAAACACTTAGAGCGCTGAATCCACAATATCGCAGAGATGTTGTTCCTGCACAAAAGAAAAAATACAGTCTGAAATTGCCATTTGATGCTACGGAACAATTTATTTCTTTGGAAGATTCCATTTTTAAATACAAACGCGAGAAATATTTTGCTTCAGATCGTTTGGTTGTAAATCCTTCCAATCATTACAGCGCTCCGGCTGCGCCAAAAAACAAAGCTAAAGTTTTTTACACCGTTAAATCGGGTGATGCTGTTGGTTTAATTGCAGATTGGTATGATGTGTACACCTCCGACTTACGTTACTGGAATAATATCAGACGAAATATCATTCGTGTTGGACAAAAGTTGGTGATATATGTTCCGAAGAACAAAGTGGATTATTACAGCAAAATAAATTCCATGAGTTATGCCGAAAAACAAAAGGCAAATGGAAGCACCGTAAAAACTACTACAGCTAGCTCCAAATCTACTCCAAAAACGCTGGATGCAAATTACGAATATTACACGGTTAGAAGCGGAGACAACCTTTGGTCTATCGCTAAAAAATACCCGGGAATATCCAATGCCGATATTATGAAACTGAATGGATTGACTAGCTCATCCAAAATTAATCCGGGTCAGAAATTAAAGATTAAACCCAAAAGCTAAAAATACTACACCAGTTGGGAAACCAGCTGGTGTTTTTGTTTAAAACCAATCATTATCCAACTCCACCTCAGGCAATTCTTCTCCTTCATTAATAACAGGAACTTCACCCCAAAGTGCATTCGGATAGTACTTTTTCAGATGGCTTTTAATCACCTTAGCGGAATCTGTCGTAATTTCAGGTGCTGTTACAGGGTAATGATTATAGATTACACCATATACATCAATTCCTCTATTTTTCATCACTTCCAACGAAAGTAAAGTATGATTGATTGAACCTAATCTTCCTGATGTAACCAATATAACCGGTAATTGATGCTGTTGCACAAAATCAACCACCATCACTTCATCATTCATCGGAACCATTAAACCGCCCACACCTTCTACCAGCACATCTTTAAACTGCATTTCGATATTTTGTACGGCCTGATAAACTCTATCTTCATCTATGCTAACACACTCCATATCGGCAGCCAAATGAGGCGAAGCCGGAAATTTAAATAAGTAGGGACAAGTCTCCTGCTTTTTATCTATTTCTAACAACGGTATCCCCATTATTTGACGATGCTTTTCAATATCTTCTGAGTATTCCAAACAGCCTGTCTGGGCCATTTTCATAGTGATTACTTCACGTCCTTGTTGCTTTAGATGCCTTGCCAGCAATCCGGTTATGATCGTTTTTCCGGCATCTGTATCAATAGCCGATATAAAATAGGTTGACATATTGGTTCTTTATTTTTTTTGTAAAATAAGGACAAAAGGATGATATGTTAAAGGGTAACCTTCAGGCATCTTAAACAATTCGTAAGAATGATTAAACTGCTCCAAATCGGCCTTGCCCCATTTTGTAGGAGAAACAGCATTTACACCCGTAAAACGCATATGTTTCAAAACGTTTTTGGGTGAATCGAAATACAATACTTGTTGCCAGTTCTTTTTGTCTAATACATTGAAATATGAAGAGGCCACATCCAGTACCTCATCCATTCCCTTGTAATCAATTCCTTTGCCGGTAATTGCTTTTACTTCTTTAAAATTATAAACATCAAAGGAAGAAAGTGCTGCATAAGCATTTTGCTTGAGCGATGCTGCCAGACGAGCAAAGAATATATCCAGATTCTTTATCCACTGAATAGTTGCTCCCGACCAAATCACATCCTGAGCTAAAGGAAATTCGATCTTCTCAGCATCGCCCTGTTGAAATAAAAATGAAGTATCTTCTTTTATCTTAGCACTAATCACGCCTTCAACATCTCCAACCAAATCATTAGCCCAGTAGTGAGAGCACTGAAATTCCTGCATGATTCTGCCTGTAAGCAAACCAGTACCACAGCCTATTTCCATCATTTGTTTTTGATGCTTTGAGACATACTTTCTGGCTAAATCAACGGTAATATCAGCCATTTTTTTTTGCACAACAGCATGCGTGTCATACGTTTTACAAGCACAGCTAAATCGCTTTTGCAATAAACTTTTATTGTGCTCCTGCTTCACTGCTATGGTTTCAATCATGCTCATCCTCCTTTAAAATCTCTTCCCATGTATTGTAATTCCAAAAACAAAAATGAGGCGCTTCTATTTCTACCACTTCAACCTTTCCTTGCCAAAAGGCCTTTTGATTCTGCGCTGCAAATATTAAATCGTTTTTACCCACAATGGCCTTATTATAAAATTCAGGTACTCCCTGGTTCGTTTCGAATTGTTGTATCAGTGCTGCTAATTCCTCTTTTTTCTCTGCAAGCTCTCTATGAGACTTTTCTGCTTCAAAACGTTTCCAGCCTCCGCTGCCACCTACCATTCTGCGTTGAAATTTCATCAAGTTTCTTTCAGATAAGTTTTTCAGGGTTCCTTTGGTAATCTCTTCTGAAATGCCATACTCATCATGCATTGGCATACATGTTCCATTTACGGCTACTGCATAATTAACTGGCAATTCGTATGCTGCACATACTTTTGATCCAACCCAAACACCATACGACCAGGCTATCACATTAATCTCTTCATATGATTTCACCTCATCCAATACTTCTTTAGATAGAGTCAAATCCCGATAATCATTTAAAAATAATATATCATAGAAGTGCGTTACCAAATGGGTGAATCGATGCGCTTCACACCCCCATCCGTTAAAAAATATAATGATTTTGCTGTTGTTATTTTGAATCCAGGTTTCCTTCATACTAATTACAATAGATCTGTCATAAAGATTTTAATTTCTTCCATCGCGTTATCGATATCTTCAGGATTAAAATTGGCAGTCAACGACATTCTTAAACGTGCCGTACCCTTGGGAACTGTTGGTGGTCGAATAGGAAATATTAAGAAACCCTTACGCTGCAAATGTTCTGCTAAAGCAACGGCTACTTTGTTTTCGCCAACAATAAATGGAATAATATATCCATGGGATGGTTCAAAGCCTAACTCTTTGACTTTACTGTTACATCTATCCGTTAATTGCTGTAATTTCTGACGATGCGGTTTAAATTCAGCCATGCGTTCAATAATAAATTTGGACCAGGCCATATTAACAGAAGGCAATGCGGTAGTAAAAATCAAGGTTCGTGCTTTGTTGATCAATACTTTTTTTAGCGTATCACTAAGGATAGCATACGCCCCAACGGAAGCCATCGCTTTACCCATGGTTCCTAGAATGATATCTATCTTATTAACCACACCTTGTACTTCGCATAAACCGAGTCCTTTCTCGCCTAAAGCACCAACTGCATGCGCCTCATCTATATACAAAATGGCATCATATTTCTCTTTAATAGCCACCAAACGATTCAGATCAATCGTATCTCCATCCATACTAAAAACCGATTCGGAAACAATAAAAACCCGTTGATATAAATGTCTGCGCTTCTCAAGAATGGATTCCAAATGTGCATAATCAGCATGACGGTATCTAACCTGATCGGCAGCACTCAAACGAATGCCGTCAATTAAACTGGCATGACATAATTTATCTGATAAAATAAGATCTCCTTTTTGAGCCAAAGCTGGTAAAATTCCGGAGTTGGCATGATAGCCACTATTGAAAAACAAAGCAGCTTCTGCCTGATACCATTCTTTTAATGCGGTTTCTGTTTCATCATACAAAGAGCTATTACCTGTGAGCAATCTGGAAGATCCACTTCCCATAGCCAACCAATGCAGATTTTGCTGAAGCTGCTGCAAAAAATCATCTTTCAGCTTGGTGTCAGTTGCTAAACCCAGGTAATCGTTGGATGATAAATTGAGCATCTGTCTGCCTTGGTACTCACAAGAACCATTTTCACCATTTTCGATGGCTTTCAGGGTTCTGTTCTGACCCATATTCTCCAGCTGAATAATTTCGTTTTGATATGCCTCCATGATTACACCTCCATATTTTCACTGACCACCTCAAACAAAGCAGTACATAGTTTTTCCAACTCTTCATCGGAGATGACAAAAGGAGGCATCAGGTAAACCATTTTACCGAAAGGACGCACCCAAACGCCTTTCTCTACAAATGCTTTTTGAATTACACCCATATCTACAGACTCCTTCAACTCCACCACACCAATGGCTCCCAAACATCGTACATCGTTAACAATATTTAGAGAAGTACACCTAGACAATCCTTCCTTCAACTTTTGGGCTATATGTTTTACTTTATCCTGCCAATCATCAGATAATAATAATTCGATACTAGCATTAGCCACGGCACAAGCCAGCGGATTACCCATAAAAGTGGGGCCGTGCATAAAAACACCCGGCGTTCCGTTACTAATGGTATCTGCCACATTGTTGGTTGCCAAAGTCGCTGCAAAACTCATATATCCGCCGGTGATGGCTTTACCTAAACACATAATATCCGGTGTAACCGAAGCATGATTGCATGCAAACAACTCTCCGGTACGACCAAATCCGGTGGCAATTTCATCGGCAATAAGCAGTATATCGTACTGATCGCACAGCTCCCTTACCGCCTTTAAATAATCGGGAGAATAAAACCACATACCTCCGGCTCCTTGCACAACAGGCTCAAGAATGATGGCAGCCAGTTCTTCGTGTTTATCCTCCACAATGCTTTTTAAAGATTGAATATCATCCTCTTTAAAAGGTTCTTCAAATCGACAGACAGGTTGATCTGCAAAATAATGGATGGGTAAACGACCATTAAAAATATGGTGCATCCCGGTTTCCGGATCGCATACCGACATGGCATGCCAGGTATCGCCATGATAACCATTTCGGATAGTAGCAAACTTTACTTTATGAGGTTTGTTTTTGCTGTACCAATATTGCAAGGCCATCTTTAAAGCCACCTCCACAGACACTGAGCCTGAATCACAAAAGAAAACCTTTTGCAATGCTTCCGGCGTTATCTCTACCAGCTTTTTGGCCAGTTCAATGGCAGGTTCGTGTGTGATACCGCCAAACATGATGTGCGACATTTTCTTGAGCTGATCCTCCACAGCTTTATTTAACACAGGATGATTGTAGCCGTGCACAGCTGCCCACCACGAAGACATACCATCCACCAGTTTTTCACCGGATGAAAGATGAATGGTACAACCTTCCACCTTCTCCACCGGATACACGGGTAATGGTTTGGTGGAAGAAGTATAAGGATGCCAAATATGTTCTTTATCGAATTGAAGTTGTTGTTTGTTCATTTTGTCTGTTTAGTATAAAGTAATAAGACGAAAGTAAAAGACTTAATATCCCTATTATGGCTTCGTCTATAACTTCTTTATGCCCATTATACGTGCTGTTTACACTTACTCTGAGCCAGAGTAAAACCAGCATTCTGGAAAATTTCCTTGTCCTGATTAATGTTGGTTCCAATAGTAGTTAGGTAATCACCCACCAATGCTGCACTTACTCCGGCAGCCAAAGCTTTATCCTGAATGTGTGCAATCAGGCTTCTACCTCCGGCTAAACGGATATTGGCCGTTGGATTAATAAAGCGAAACAAAGCAAACGTGGTTAAAATTTCCTCATCCGAAATAGGCTCTTCTACCTTTAAAGCTGCTCCTTCTACCGACATTAAAATATTAATTGGAATAGATTCAATCTCCAGCTCCTTTAATGTAAAGGCCATTTCCACACGTTGCTCCGGTGTTTCTCCCATACCGATAATACCTCCAGAACAAACTCCCATACCTAATTGCTGTGCAAAACGAATGGTTCTGATCTTTTCCTCCATGGTATGCGAGGTCACCACTTTAGGGAAGAAAGAAGGTGCTGTTTCAATATTACAGTGATAATGCTCCACGCCGGCTTCCTTTAACTTTTCTAACTGAGACAGGTTTAATAATCCCATGGAAGCGCATAAGTGGATTGGCGTTGTTTTCTGAATGTTTTTATACACACCGCACAACTGATCGAGGTTTTTATTCGAGATGGATCTTCCACTGGTTACTAAGGAAAACTTGTTTACTCCTTTTTCAGCATTTTCTTTTGCTTGCTTTTCGGCCTGTTTTAAATCCACCAACTCATATTCCTCTACATTGGTTTTGTGAAACATCGATTGCGAACACCATTTACAGTCCTGGGTGCATTTTCCCGACTTGGCATTCATAATGCTACACATTTCCATTTCGTTTCCTTTAAAACGAAGACGAATTTCGTTAGCCGCCTGATATAACTCCTCTTTATCTGCTTCGTGCAAAAGCCATAAAGCTTCTTTCTCGGTGATGGTTCCACCTGCTAATACGCGTTGTTTTAAATCGTTTACCATAAGGACAAAAAAAAGCCGTTAATCGGAAATACATCCAATTAACGGCAGTTCATATTTTAATTTATTATCTATACTTCTCCCACAAATTACATCTGCTGTAACTTCAACAGGCAATACCTGAAGCAACTCTTGTTCCTTCAAACACACTTCCTCATCATCATTCTCACGGCTTTCACTTAATTGAACTATTTCATCCACCAATTCAATCAGCTTACCTATCCATTGCGCAACAGAAACAGACAAACATCCAATATGCACCACCTTGCCCATAGAGCAAAATGCAGCAAAGCTTTTATTTTTCCATTGTTTAAAATAAAGCTTTACAGACTGAACATTATGAAGTTGTCTTTTATTCATCGACGGCAAAACTAAATCTTTTTTTTGAGATTGTTACTATGTGTAAATATGCTTTACAAATACCTTTTTAGGATGATGTAAGATGAAATCAACTAAAAATAACACTGGGACACAAAGACACAGAGGTTTTATTATCCCGAAAAGGATATCCCTATATATCCAAATATTACTTTACAAAGCAACTCTGGAAGAGTTGAACCCGGAATATGCATTAAAAAGTCTATTACATATTGAAACTGCTTCAAAACAAGTCATTTCATTAACTTCCTTCAACTCACCATAGCGGTGCTATGCCTCGTTTCAGTAAGCTCTTGTTTTATTGCATTATCAATACTCATAACGATTCTTTAATACATAATCCGGGTTGAACTTTGAGTATCCTCATAATAGATCAAAATAAAAAGCCCGATGAAAAATACTCCACCGGGCTTGATTTATTTAACAAAACCTAACCTTAAAAGCTCACTGTTGTTACTTTACTTGAAATAGTAAAAGATGTTTTTTGAGTTCCTGCCGAATAAGTACCATCGGTATACAAACCATTGGTATTGGTTCCGGAATAAGATCCACCGGTATATATATAATAGGTCGATCCGGAACTTAACTCAGGTGATGAAAATACAATATGACTGTAATTTCTTTCCGGGGCAAAGCTGCAAATATCATTACCCAAAGCATCCTGAATATGAATAATACTATTGGCACTTAGTGTAGAACTTGATTTTAGTATCAAAGAATATTGGTTCGATGAAGTACTAAACCCTTCAGACATATTGGAGTTAATTCCTGATATCACAATAAAACCATTTGAAACTAAAGCCGAACCATTTACATCCAACCCTACTTCTGGTGATGACGGAGGACCATGTACAATAGTTGTACCTCCATTAACCTCAATTTCGCCATTGCTGTCCAGCGCATCTCCACCGGAAGCGCTGATGTAAATTTGTCCTCCATTAATGGATAACAAACTGCCATCACTTGATTCTGAACCTGTGCCGTAAGTAGCATTAAAACCATCATCGGAACAATTAATATTCACTTCCCCATCGTTGCAGGTAATATTAGGTGCCTCAACGCCTTCAATGGCATTAGTAATATTCACCACCCCATTTTCGAAAGTAATAGATTCCAATGCCTTGATTCCATCATCGGCAGAATTCACATTTAGCTCACCGCTATTCATCACAAAGGCTACATCTGCTTTTATGGCTTTTGACTCATCGTAATCATCATCTTCACCACCAAATCCTCCCGGACCACCTCCTGGTCCTCCAAAACTTGCGGTTGATGAAACGGTAATTTTACTACCACTTGTCGTTACACTCACAACAGGTTCTGTAACTCCGTCACCAATAACAATATCATTATCGCTCGAAATTCCTTTTCCTCCGCTACCTGAATTAGATAAGGCTACTGTTCCTCCATAAATATTTAAATCACCATCCACTTTAATACAAGCACCATGATAGGCATCCGCTTCGCCATCTGCATTAGTATAGGCATCCCCATCACCGCTGGAAACAACAGTTAATTCACCACTTTCCATATTTATATCTACATCGCAGGATAAACCTCTTGCTGCCGTTCCTGTAGTGACAATATCAATACTTGCTCCATCTATTACAATACTGCTATCGGCTTTAATTAAGGTACAATAAGATGCATCATAACCAGAACCGGAGGCTTCCAATACTACATCACCAGAAGCTGTTCCACTTATGCTGCCTCCTAATAAAAACATACCTTGCTTACTCTTAAATCCTTTAGACTGATCTCCTGCCACATCCAACACAATGGTTCCTCCTGAAACCGTAAAAGTACTATCGCACTTGATGGCACTTTGATCATCTGACAAATCATTAACCGTAATAGAACCATTTAAAATTTCAACAATACCTTCATCACCATCAATACCATCGGCACTGGCTGTAATGTTCAGAGCTCCTCCTTGCATATAAAATCCATCTTTAGCATGAACGCCATCTTTACTGGCCGAAGTCACAATAATATTTCCGGATTCAAGCAACACTTCATCATCTGAAGCAATCGCATGTTTATCATCGCCTAATCCATTAACCGTAAGTGTTCCGGTACCAATAAACTTAAGCTTGCTCTCGCTAAACAAAGCCGCTTTCATATCCATTTCAGCATCAGCAATCACGTAAGTAGCTCCATCTGTTAGTACATTAGATGTTCCACTGACAGCATGAATGGTGGCCTTTTTATCGGATTGAATATTGATGGCTGCTCCTGATGGATTGGTTAAATCCAGATTATTGAGCAATAGGTTAAAACGCTTGGGCGAATACATGGTGATAGATCCATCGCTTGCCGTACCCGAACAGATATAATTGATATCCTTCACTTCATAAACAGAATTGATGGTAACATGATTTCCTGTGCTCGTAATGGAAACCCCGCTACTTAACAATGGGTTGGTAATTTCAACACCATCTTCCTGAAAATCGATATAAATGTTATTATCCGTGTTCACGCCTACGGTAATACTATCTACATTATCCACAACAAACTCGTTAATCAAGCCATTATTGCTAAAATAAAGCATGCTGCGCGCATCGTTAAAATACAAACTATCATCTTCGTATAGTTGGTAAGTATTGATGACTGAATTCTTATAAATATTGATATATTGTTGCGCTATGGCCGGCATCAGCATCATGGCCATAAAAAATATAGTAATCGTCTTCTTCATATATCTCTACTTTTACTGCTTAATAAATTTAACCACTTGCTTTTCCAGGCTAAGGAGATAAACTCCTGGCTGTAAAGAACTCACATCAATGGTTGTTTTAGCAGGATTAAGACTGATGTTTTTAATAACAACTCCCATCATATCAGTAATGGTGGCATATGCAACATTTGCATCGTACTCAATGGTAAGCACATCGCTAACGGGATTGGGGTATAACTTAATTGGGTTTTCCGAAGTAGCTTCATCCACACTGGTAGCAGTTCCTCCAAACATCATTTTTTCAATAACATAAATACTGTAGGAATCCTCATCGCGACTAGTGGTATATACCTTAAAATTATCATTGGTAAACACTACTTTTTCAATATCATCCAAACTGTAAGATGTGGATGTTTCTCCTGTGGTAAGAATACTGAAAGATTGCGCTTTTCCAACAAGCCCCAATGTAAGAAAGCCTCCCAACAGCATCAGTTTTAAGATTTTTTGCATGAGCTTCATTTTTGGTTTAATATGCAGATGTTGCTCTCCTGTATTAAGTGTTTTCCTGTGCGAGAAAGAATGTACAATTAATCATATGAACCAGCCACCTGTCAACTTTAACAATTCACTGATTTTAACGATGTAAAACCGATTAAAATCACAACGAATTATGTAATAAATCATGCAAAACGAAAATATCATCGACGATTTCGGGAGAATTACCGACGAATAGATGAATTATATCCGAAAGAAAATGGTAAAAATCTATAACTCTTTGGGGGTGAAAAGAGATTGACATTCTCATTAAGAGTAATTTGCAAGCTGTAAATCTGCTCTCCTCCTTACGAAGGAGGAGTACCTCGACAAAGGAGAGGGGAGGTGGTTTCATACCTTTGAACTTGGAATAACCATAATAATTGGATCTAAATATTGAAAACCACCTCACGACTCGTACCTCGTCGTACTCCTTCTTGAATAAGGAGGAGAGTTGATTCCCATGCTGCATATTCAATTGCGATTAAGAGGGGCTTCGAACGCTAGAAAGCGATGCCCTTATTTTGAAGTTCATGGCATTCGGACTTTTACAAACATTAAAGCCTCCATATTCTGTTTTTGCTTTTTACAGGTGTAAAAAGGTCACTTTCCAAAAAGTCAGTCAATTACGTGTATAAAAAGCTTGTTTGGTTAATTGAATGCAGCAATTACACACATAAAAGCGCCGAAAATTTGAAGGAGAGCAAAATTACGCTTGTAAAAAGGGTGCCTTTTGTAGAAACAACCTTTTTACAGAGGTAAAAACCTCCTTCCTTAAAATATTTATTCTTTTTACGTATGGAATTGAGTTACTATTCTTAAAAGGAAGCTTTTTACACTTGTACAAGCCTCGTTTTAATAAAGTCCATTTTAGATACAATCATATAAAGTGCATTCTAAATACTAAACAATATTTTTAGAAACATAACTGATCTGTTTTTTTCGAAAAATCAATAATAATATCCATAAAAACCGGCTTCTAAATAAAGAAAATACCTCATCATCATAAAAAACACAACTCATCTTACAAGCCTACTACATACAGATATACTGAACATTACAAAAGTGTCAGGTTAATGGCGGGTTAAGTTCGGGCTACATATTTTGAAAGAATCGGGAATTGAAATAGCATTGTTGAAAATAAAACATCACAGTTATGAAAACATCAATGTATAATTCGATTAAGATTTTTATAAATCTTATTAAAATACGTCTATTCATTTTTGCGGCGCTTATCATCATACCCCAATACAATATAGCTTGTACTGCTTTTATTTTAAAAAGGGGTGATTCACATGTTGTAGGTCGGAATTACGATTACCGCTCTTCACAAGGAGTAATCATGATTAATCCTAAGAATTTATTTAAAACAAGCATTCCTTTTCCAGGAGAAAAAAGTGCACAATGGGTAGCAAAATTCGGTAGTATTACTTTTAATGCTTTGGGCAGGGAACAGCCAATAGAAGGTATTAATGAAGCAGGGTTGGTGGTTGTCGGTCTTTCGTTAGAAGATAAGCCTCAATATCCGGAACCGGATGAACGACCTGTTGTGGATATGTTACAGTGGATTCAATATGTACTTGATAATTACGCCTCGGTAAAAGAAGTTATTGAGAAGGTAGATAAAATACGCATTTCCAATCAGTCCATTGAGGTCTGTCATTATTTAGTCAGTGATGCGAAGGGCAATTTTGCCATTGTTGAGTATATAAAAGGGCAGCTCATATGTTATTACAACGACTATGCTACTTCGGGCTTTATATGTAACGATTATTTTAAAAAGAGCTGTACTGATGTTAGCAAATACACATTTAAAGGTGGTTCACTTCCTACGATTAGTACATTTGAGAAATACAACTCAGAAGAAGCTGTTGTTATTGGCGCAAGCACGATTGATTCATATATAAGTCAGCAAATGGCCCCTTATGCTTTTATGGTATTAGAAAAAGTAAATGCACCTTTGAGCACTCCTTTTTATAAAAACTACGGTACACAATGGAGTGTGGTATACGACAGCAAGAACAAAAAACTTACTTTTACTACACTACACAACAAAGAAGTAAGGGAAATAGATTTGCAAAAACTAGACTTTAAAAACTTTAATGACATCAAGGCATTAAGCATTACCGAAAGCACCAATACAGATATATACAAACAGTTTAGGACATTTACCGTGGCGGACAACTTAAACTTAATGAACAGTGGTGTTTGTATATATCTGGGCATGGATAAACTTCCGGAATATCTAGAAAAAGAAGTGGAGATGGCTGCTTCTTATCCATATCATTATATTTGTTCCACTACAAAACCGAACTAACAAATCATGAAAATTAATCAACCCGAATTAGGAAAAAGGATTTTAGCACTTAGAAAAGAAAAAGGGCTAACCCAGGAAGAATTGGTAGAATTATGCCATGTTAGCGTGAGAACTATTCAGCGTATTGAGTCGGGAGAAGTAACACCGCGCAACTATACGATAAAAATCATATTGGCTGCCTTAGGTTATGATGAGCAACAAAGCGATAACGATGATAACAACACAACAACCAATCGCTTTATAAATAAAATATTTGCACTGGATTTTAACTTAAAAAACCAGCCAGCAGAGCTAACTAAACAGTTTAGTTTAGCTGCCACAATGGGAATCATTTATTTTATTGTTGGCTTTTTTGAGGGAGCTGCAGATTACTTTTTGTACGAAGATCAGGAACTTATTTATCCAAGAATACTGTATGTACTTATTAAAATAATTTCGATGGTTTCGTTTACCTTTTTTATGCGAGGCTTTATCATCACCGGAAATATTTATAAGCACCTATTACTCAAAATAAGCTCTATCATCATCATCGTACTCAATGTTTTGTATGTAGGTTATCATATTGCCATGGTGTATTATCAAATTGCCGAACAGGAATTTATCATGGGAGCTATGGGCCTAACATTTGGTACTATTGGTCTTATTTATGGCTTTAGCTTAGTGCAACTCAGAAGAAAAATAGGACGTACGGCTAAATATGCAGGTATATTTGAAATTATTGCCGGAGCATGCTTTATCACACTTATCTTTTCTTTTGTAGGTTTTATTGTATTGATACCTGCAGAAATGTTGGAGATTATTATCCTGTTTATGATGATTGAGTATGTAAAATCGAAACAGGAAAGTATTCTATAATCTATATTCCGGACAGGTTATTTTTAATTCTAGATTTTATAAACCTGGGTATATTCACAAAGTATTCAAGGCGCTTTCTGTGACAATAATATGAGAAAGTATTACCGACTTTTCTGCAAGGAGTTAATTATAAACACAAACTCCTTGCAGAAATTCATTAGTACAAAACTATAGCAGTTTTGGATAACTCTTTTTAGGATTCCTTAATTTTAAAGAATTGTACCATATTAGATAAACTCTGGGTATTCTCGGTAAAAAGCTCAATGCTTTGACTGATTTTTGTAGCCTGTTCTGCATTTTGCTGCGTAATAGAATTAAGACCCTGAACAGCATAGTTTATTTGATCGATTCCAATTTTTTGCTCATTGTTAGCTTCAGCAATTTCTTTTATTTGAGCGGCAGTTTTTTGTACTAAAGGAACGTGATCTGATAATTGTTTTGCTGCTATCTGAGCAATTTCAATTCCTTTTTGAGAGACCGTTGTTATATCAAGTGCGGCATCGTTACTGCGTTCGGCGAGTTTTTGTACCTCTCTTGCAACAACGGTAAATCCACGTCCATACTCTCCGGCATTGGCAGCCACTACAGCGGCATTTAAAGCCAGAATGTTTGTTTGTCTTGCAATATCCCGAATAATTGAAACTTTATCCTTGATATCGCTTAAGAAGCTAACACTTTCATGCAAAACCTTACTGCTTTCATCAATATTTATAGCCGATTCCTTAGAGATTTTCTCAGCATCCTGGGCACTATAAGTTGTATGCTCAATGGTACCGGTCATTTCTTCCATTGAAGCAGAGACTTCTTCCAGAGAGGAGGCTTGTGTAATGGCACCGTTGGAAATAACTGCAGATGTATCTTTTAAAATACCGCTTGCTGAATCTATTGTTTTAACCGTGTCATTAATATTTCCAACGGTATTATTTAAGATACCATTCATCTGATTTAACGCACCTCCCAATTCTGCCAGTTCATCTTTGCTATCGATAAATATTGAATCAGTTAACACACCGTTCGATATTTTTTTCGCTAAGTCAATGGCATTAGAGAGTCGTGAGGTAATGGATTTAGCTACGCCGGAAACAATTAGAATAATACTTAGTATGATTACGATAACAGCTATAATAATGCCGTTTCGCAAGGCATATAGTGAGGCGAATATTTCTTTTTCAGGTATTTCAATTACAACATTATTGTAGGTTTTAGAAAAGTACTTGTAAAAGTAGAATTTACGCACTCCAGAAGTATCTTTAACTGATATGTAGGTCGGTTCAGAATGTTTTTCTGCGATAATTTGTTTACAATATTCTAAATCGGATATATTTTTAGAATCCTCTATATTCTTGTGATAATTAACTTTACCTCTATCTGTGATCTGATAGCAGAGTCCTGTTTTATAAAATACCTTATCTGTAAAGGTCTTTTTTAGTTTAGCTTCGTTACGTTCATTAATTCCAACAACAAGGGCACCAATAATTTTTTCTTTTGCATTATCATAGCTGGCCTTAATTTCACCATTTTCTAGCACATAGAGCCTGTATGCCTGAAGCCATTTTTTTCCATTCCAGAAGCTCTTTTTAAACTCATGAGGTGAATCAAATTTCCAATTGCCACTGTTTAAAGGGCTAAGCCATGATTCGAACTTTTTCATTTTGTCAGGATACTCACTATGTACTATTTCTACGTAGTAATTATCTACTTTCTGAAAATATATAAAAAATGACACCCCCATTTTATGTAACTTGGGTACAATTGTAGAGTCTCCTTGTAAAACCGTTTTTCCTGAATACACAGCAGGAACTTTTAGCACTGTATCTCTACTTGTACCTGGGATATTCGCCTTGTACAAGAATGACTTACTTTCGTCAATTCGCATATTCTCATAAGATGTTAAAAAGTGAGCCACAGACTGTCCATATTTTTCAACGTGATATGCAGATGCTTCAATTTCGTTCTCAGTAAAACGAATTAAATCGTCGATAGATAAATAACAATGGTTTTTTGCATCATTGAAGATGATAGACTTCTGGTAAATATATAAGGTTAGTCCTAGTAAAATAATAATTACACTAACACTGATAGAGATAGATAATTTAAGTCTTAAACCTATGGGAAGAGCCAATAAAGTATTTTTATTGAAAGACGTGAATAGTGTTTTCAAATTTCGCATATTTCATTAATGTTTGTTGTGGATGCAAAATTAATTGATAGTTGAATGAATAAATTAACAATGGTTTGTATATAACTATTAATTATTCTACAAAAACAATTATACTTTGCGTGTTGGCTCATCAAAACGAGCAGCTCATGGGGAAAATGCAGGATGTAAAACGTTATCATTCAATCTAACAGCTTTTATACTTATCACTTTGATACTTTTAGAGCCATTCTAAAGTCTAAACTACTGGGATTTTATTCTTGTTTCAGGATGATAAATACGAAAAGAAACAGATCTGAAAGGCCCTAATAAATAGGTATGCTTAATTTAAAATCGGTCTATCCAAATTAACTTTTATTTTTGCTGGCCGATTTTAAAATTAGGGATTTTCATGAGTCTTTTCTCTCTTATTATTATGGCCATTGGCTTGTCTATAGATAGTCTGGCAGCCAGTATTACTACAGGTGCATGTTGCAGATATCTGCGCTTAAAGCATATTTTAAAAGTGGCCATGTTTATGGCTGTTTTTCAAGGATTCATGCCTCTTATTGGCTGGCTAATCGGAAGTAGTTTTAAAAAGTTAATTGCCGACTATGATCATTGGGTGGCCTTTGTCATTCTTTTAGGCATTGGAGCTAAGCTTATGTATGATGGTATTAAAGCCGGAGAAGATGGCGAGAGTTCTAAAACAGATCCTACAAAATCAATTGTTCTTATCGGAATGGCCATTGCCACCAGTATTGATGCCTTAATACTGGGAATTAGTTTTGGTATAATAGAAGTAAACATTCAACTGGCTATGCTTATTATTGCCATAACCACTTTTGTATTTTCCAGCGTTGGCGTATATATTGGCGAAAAAATAGGGAATAAAATCAATAAAGGAATCGAAATATTCGGAGGTCTGGTACTAATAGGGTTAGGTTTTAAAATATTGCTGGAACATACTTGCTTTTAACATCTTCCTCGAGCACAAGGACTATTGGTAATAAAAACTCCCAATCCAAGTCCCATTAATACATGATTAAAAGCATCTTCATTCCAGAATGCTTTTGTTCCTGCTCCCTGCGAAAAATAGAAAATAGCATAAGCCGCTATTGCTCCAATAGCGGCGAGCACCAATGTTCTTTTAACATGCGGATTTAACAGTTTTCGCTTTACCCAGCTTTCTTTATGCTGAATTTCGAGCTTTTTAAATTCAAAGGTTTTCATCGATAACCAGAAATTACAGGCTCTTATATCCCAATGAATTAATCAAAGCCTTGGCTTCCTCTTCATTAATTTCGTTACCGGAAAGCGTTACGGTTTTTTCACCTAAATCTACTTTAGCACTTTCCACAAATGCCAGTTTCTCTAGGTTTGTTTCTACATTAGCCTTGCAATGGTTACAGGTCATGCCATCTACTTTTAATACTTTTACTTCCATATCTGTTATTATTTGTTTGTTATCTGACTGTTTTGTTTGTAAATGATTTTGGATGTAGCCGTTTACTATTAGTAATAGCAGAGCAACACCTGAAGCAATCTGCCACCAGTTTAATGACATATGATGTTGGTGACTAATATGCTGAGTAATGGTCTGAGTAAACCACTCTATGGGTAAAACATAATCAATCAGTACGCCGGTTATTAAGGCTCCTGCTATAATGGTTCCCAAATAGGCCATTAAACTTTTTTTACCGAGCACTTTCCCTATCATGGTTATGGTAGCCGCATTAGTTGCCGGTCCTGCCATTAACAATACAAATGCAGCTCCGGGACTAATACCTTTCAAAATAAGAATGGCAGCCAAGGGAATAGATCCAGTTGCACAAATGTATAAAGGAATGGAAACAACCAGTATCAACAACATCTGTAATATCGGTGGCAGATTCAACAATTCAAAAAAGTCGTTGGGAATTAAGGCTGAAATAATGGCCGCCAACACCAAGCCTATAACTAACCATTTTGATATATCCTGAATAAAAACCACGAAGCCATAATTAAAAACATCAACAACTTTCTGTTTTAGGTTCTTTTTCTCAGGTTTATCCTGATGATGCACTTTTTCAATGGGTTCATTTTTGGTGATTTTACTTGTAATTAATCCTCCTGAGATCCCTGTAACTAAAGCAGCCAGCGGTCTGACAATGGCAAAAGGTAATCCCATTAAAGAGAAAGTAGCGAGAATAGAATCCACCCCGGTTTGTGGTGTAGAAATTAAAAATGAAACTGTTCCTCCTTTAGATGCACCGTTTTTGTAAAAAGCGGTACCTGTTGGTATAACACCACATGAGCATAAAGGTAATGGAATTCCAAACAGTGAAGCTAAAAACGAAGAACGTAGGGAACCTCCGTTAAAGTACTTTTCTATTTTTTGTTGAGGAATAAAGGCATGTAATAATCCGGCAAAAAAGAATCCTAATAAAAGGTAAGGAGCCATTTCACTTAAAATACTGACAAAGTCCCCTAAAAAAATCAATATAAAATCTTTTACTTCCATTGCTTTGTTTTTTTTATTAGGAAAACACTTTTATTTCGATTACTAATCCCATGTACTAATGAAAATCTATATTTTTTATAAACCACCCCGCCTTCGGCACCCCTCCTAAAATTCAGGAGGGGAACAAACAGCATCCTCATCTCCTCCTTTTGAAAGAGGAGTACCACGAAGTATGAGTGGGGAGGTGGTTGATGCCACTTAAAAGTAATTTTCCCGTCAATACATTGTACAATACAAAGTAAAGGCGATAGGGCTTATAAAGTTTACATTTTTATGGAAAAGAATTATATCATTTTTGGATTACACTTCATCCAGAGGTTTCCGTTTGTTCTCTTTTAACTTTTTAAAGTGGGAAGGCGTTAAGCCGGTTATTTTTTTAAATTGATTTGATAAGTGCTGCGCACTGCTATATCCCATCTGAAAAGCAATTTCATTTAGAGACAATTCATCATAAACCAACAGTTCTTTTACTTTTTCTATTTTCTGATGAATAATGTACTTTTCAATGGTAATGCCTTCTACCGATGAAAACAAATTGCTGAGATAAGAATAATCATATCCTAATTCTTTAGAGAGATAATCGGAGCTATTTATTTTTTCATCAATCTGATTCGAGTGATGAATTTTTTCGATTATAAGAGTTTTAATTCGATCAATCACCTGGCTCTTTTTGTCATCAATAAGCTCAAAGCCATTTTCATGAAGCACCTTTCGTATTTCATCTATTCTACCTATCTCCAAATCACCGGATACTTTAACGCTGCCTAATTCAATTTCTTCAATTTCCAGATTTAAAAGCGCAAATTCATCCTTAACCACTTTAATGCAGCGGTTACAAACCATGTTTTTGATATGTAGCGTAGTAGAGTTCATATATGATAAACAATAAAATCGGAAAGCGGTTTTATAACAAACCTCTGGATTTAATTTCAAGGTACTTATTAACCGTGTTTACGGTAAGTTCACCAGGAGCACTTAAAATAGCATGAATACCGTGATGTTGCAATTCGTGAACGATCAGTTTTTTATCAAAAGTAAACTTTTCGGCTATGGTTTTAATGTAGATATCTTCTATGCTCTCCGTATTCTTTTCAGTCAGTTTTGATACTTCCGTATTTTCAAAAAACACTACAACCAACAAATGGTTTTTTGCCAAACTCTGTAAAAAAGGAATTTGTCTGCGGGCAGAACTCAGACTCTCGAAATTGGTATACAACATCAGCAAACTTCTATGATGTACTTTTTGCTTAATCGTAGCATAAAGTAATTCAAGATTCTGCTCCAAAAAACCGGTTTCCTGATTGTACAACACTTCCATAATCGATTGCAAATGCCTTCCGTTTCTGGCAGCCGGAACCATGTTATGAATTTTATTGCTGTAAGTAAACAGTCCGGCTTTATCGTGTTTGAGCATGGCAATATTAGAAATTACCAACGAAGTATTAATAGCATAATCCAACAAAGTCATACCATTGAAAGGCATTTTCATACTTCGCCCCATATCAATTAAACTAAAAACCTGCTGTGATTTTTCGTCCTGGTATTGATTAACCATCAGGTGTCCCTTTCGGGCAGTCGCCTTCCAGTTTATGGTTCTGTAATCATCGCCGTTAATATAATCCCGAATCTGGTCAAACTCCATCTGGTGACCCACCTTTCTTATTTTCTTTACCCCAATCTCTGTTAGTCGGTTTGAAATCGCCATTAATTCAAACTTGCGCATTTCAATAAAGCTGGGGTACACCTTTACCATTGCATCTTGATTATAAATATATCTGCGGGAAATAAAAGCAATTGGCGAGCGTGCAAAAATATTTAACGCGCCAAATTGATATTCTCCCCGTTTTACAGGGCGCAACTGGTAAGTAAATTCCCTTTCTTCTCCAGAATTTAAAATAAATTTCTCGTTAAAATCTCTTTTCTGAAATTGTACCGGAACTTCATCAATCAAAGTAAGAAAAGCTTTAAAAGGAAACTTGCTTTTAAATGTCAGTCGCACTTCATTCTGATCACCATTTGAAAAACGTTCAGGCAATATTCTTCCGGCCAATAATCTGTTACTGCTTTTTCCGGTATACAATAAAATACTATCCACCACGAATAGCAAAATGACTAAAGAAAAAAGCAACTGTCCGGCCACAAAAAACATATCGTAAAATTGCCCAAGAACCATCAATACAACGACAATGGCCAAAGCAGCAAAAAAACGATGAGTTAAAAAAAGCGATTTCCAGAATTTACGCATTACAGCAATAATCGATTAAAACTAACAAGATTTATCTAGCGAGGAATTTCAACAGAGTCAACAATTTGTTGAATAACCGTATTGGTTTTTACACCCTCCATTTCTTTTTCCGGCGTTAAAATTACGCGATGTGTTAACACTGGGATAACCACGAATTTAATATCTTCCGGAGTTACAAAATCTCGCCCTTCAATAGCTGCATAAGCTTTGGCTGCATTTAATACCGCCAACGAAGCCCTTGGACTACCTCCTAAAAACAGGGCATTGGATTTTCGTGTTTTCTCTACTATTTGAGCAATGTATCTAATCAAGTCCTGCTCAACCAACACCTTTTTAACCGTTTGTTGCAAAACCACAATTTGTTCTGCTGAAATTACAGGATTTACTTCCGATAATTCATTTTTGTCTTCACGTTCCTGTGCGTTGGATAAGATCTGAACTTCTTCTTCCAGTGAAGGATAATCCAATTCAATCTTAAATAAAAAACGATCCAGCTGTGCTTCCGGTAAACGATAAGTTCCTTCATGCTCCACCGGATTTTGGGTGGCAAACACAATAAATGGAGCGTTCATTGGATAGCATTCTCCATCAATCGTAACCTGACGTTCTTCCATTACCTCAAACAAGGCGGCTTGTGTTTTAGCCGGGGCTCTGTTTATTTCATCAATTAAAACAAGGTTTGAAAATATTGGACCCGACTTAAACTCAAATGCAGATTTACCCACATTAAAAATGGTCGTTCCCAATACATCCGACGGCATTAGATCAGGCGTAAACTGAATACGACTAAATTGAGTGGAAATACTTTTTGAAATCAGCTTTGAAAGCATAGTTTTAGCCACACCCGGAACACCTTCGAGCAAAATATGACCGTTAGCTAATAAAGCGGTCAGCATTAAATCAACAATTTTTTCCTGACCAACAATAACCTTTGCTATTTCGTTTTTTATTTGGTAAGCCGCCCGGTTTAGTTCTTCCAGGTTGATACGATTTTCAAACGGTACCTGATTCTCCATATCTTGTTTCTTATTTTTTTGATGATTTACATTTTGAATAAAAGAACTCAATCTTTTTATTGAACTGTTCCAAGTCCTCTTCGGAAATTTGGGTTACTTTCTTTAATTTCTCAGCAATATCAAACAACTGCTTAATGGTTCTGTAAGGGATTTCACATTTTTCCTCAATTTCGTGATACATATCATCATTAATAACAGCCGTGTTGATATAATATTTCGTTCTTAGAAATTCCAGAAAATAAGTGTATTTCTTTTGCGCAATGTCCAGATGGTTTCTCTTTCTGAAATACAACCTTCCAATGGTTTCTATAAAGGTGAGCGTAGTATTTTCAGGAGGTACAACAACCGGAATCTTTCGCTGTCTTCGTTTAGCGCCAAAAATCATATAGATAAGTGCACCAAAGAACAAAATATACCAGGCATTTCTTAAGGCTTTTTGCGATAAAATATATCGGAATTCAGATCCCGAAGCCATAGGTTTTTGCTTGTAATATTCGTCCCATATTACTGATTGGCGAGGAAGGTACGACAAGCATTTGAAAGCATATTCATAATTCTCATCAATCAATAAATTATAGTTGGTAAAGGCCAATGGATTCAGATTAATATAGAAATAACCATCGCCATATTTAATTCTGACAAAATTAGTTTTCGCCATTTCATCAATACCAAGCACCGTTGTTTTGAGTGTATCGTAAGATAAAAAGCTGACTTTATGATAGGCTTTTTTATAGGTGTATCCCCAAGGCGTTTTTAGTTTAGGATTCACCAATTTTAATATTGCCTTTTTGTCCTGACTAAAATTAAAGCCAATGCTTTCATCAATTTCGAACCCCAATGTATCTTTTAGATTTGGAGAGAAGTTGATGGCCGCAATAAACACCTGATTTCCGGCATTAACTAAGTCCAGTATTTTTCCTAAGTCCAAATCATCCGGTTTCATTTCGGTATTGATATAGATTATTCCCGTATTTTCCGGCTGAACATGATCCAGAAAATTTAAAATAGGAGAATGCGCAGTTTTAATCTGATCTTCAGGAAAAAGCTGTGGCAACTCATCGTACAGGATTTTATTGCCAAAAGGAATATCATCGTCCTTTGAAAAACTCAATCCCCAATCTATAGGCTCGGGACTTAGAATCAGAACAGCCATATACAATACAAAGGCTGCAGTCAGTCCAAATATCAGATATTTATTTTCGATGCTTTTTGCCATTATTATGCCGACTTTTTGGATTGCCCAATTACATCATTAAAGGAGCTAAATTCATTTTGTACAATTTCAAAGTGCTCATCTTTTACCTTAAACTGGCCATACCACACATATTCGTAGCTTAAGACTAATTCTTTAAACAGTTCCTTATGCTTTTGATCTTTTATTTCGTAGTAATAATCTTTATTTGTTTTCCAGGGTTTCCAATCGATACACGCATTACTATCCAACTGACGCAAACACAGTAAATACATAATCCTTACAGCCTCGCGATAAGCTTTATTTTTAATAGCAACTTTTAAAATAGATTCCAGGTCTTCTTGATAAATATCCTCGTGGCCAGCCTTAAAATTTAAATTGGTAACCTGTGTATCTCGCGTGAAAATGAACAAGCCGGTAATATTAACGCCAATTAGTTTAAGAATGATAAAGAGCAGAATCAGAACAGCAATTCCTATGAGGATATACATAATTACATTGCTGCTGATACCTGAATTCATAATTTTAGATAAAATCCAGCGTTTAATTTTATCCCACAACGATTCAGGTTGTTCAAAACGATCATACCTGTATTTAGCCATATTTTTATACGCCTCCATTCTTTCAACAGAAGCAGGGCGATAGTCAACAGCAGAGCGATCCCAGGCATCTACTTTAGTTGAATCCTGCGCCAAAACACTGCTCTTACCGCAAAGCAAAAGCAACTGATATAATAAAAGCGTATAAAAAAGTTTTTTACTCATTCTCTTTTTCTGGCTCTTCGTTAATCTTGTTTATTTTGTCGTATAACGATAAATTATCTTTATGCTCTACCAAACTATAATATTGGAAAGCATAAATAATGGCTGGCAATGGAGTAATGACAGCTGTTCCTATAGTTGAAAACAATGCTGTTATCACAATCGGAACGGTATTCATGCCTTGTCCATTTTGCAAGATAGTAGTTTCTGCTATACCTAATGCGGCTGCTGGAACGGTGAAAACCATTGAAGTAATCATCACAATAATTCCGGCAATAATCATTAATCCAAAGGTTTCCCACCAATGGTTTTTTACCAAATAAAAGCATCTTGAAAATGAATCGCTAAAACCTTTATTTTCCTCTACTTTTATAATTAAAATCATTGAAAGCGGTACCAAAACATAAATACCAGGAATAATAAGAGCTATAAGAGCGAGTATAATAACAATACCTTTTAAAATACTAAACCCAATAAAAGACAAAAAGTATTCAGTAAACTTATTCCAAACTTCTTTGGGTTCAATATTACCTGATCCCTTTTCTTTATACAAAACAATGTAGCAGTATGCGATTCCTGTTAAAAAGACAGTAACCACCATATTAATTAAATTAAACAACAAGGCTTTTCCTTGCGCTCCTCCAGAATATTCATTGACTGCCACCTGGTTATTTCCAATGTTTGTAAAAATATCAGTGATGGTTGTATCAACATAAAACGCACTTAAAATGGCCTGGACTAAAACAGGAATACCTGCATATAACAAAAGCGTTTTTCCTAAAACTTTAAACTCCTGTTTTACAAATCCAAAAGATGCATTAAGTACATCGCTGAACTCTCTTTTTCTACGCAATTCTACTTTTTCCTCAAACATAAAGCTTTAAATATATGACTGGCTCATCTGTTGTTCTTTTTCTTGCTGTACTCTTCTGTAAACTTTGTTAGGATAACCAAAAAAGTACCAGATAATAAAGAATAATGAACCTAATATGATAATTAAATTAATAAATAACGGAATAGTGTTATAATGACGGGTAACAAAACTTTCCAAAAAACCGGCCATCATAAATACCGGGATTAATCCAACCATGATTTTTAAACCTCGCTTGGCTCCTTTTACAAAAGAGGTTACCCGGGGAAGTGTATGGGGAAAGACAAAACTATTTCCCAATATAATTCCGGCACCTCCTGCTATTACAATTCCAGGGATTTCGAGTGCTCCATGAATATAAATTGCCAAGGTAGAAACCGAAAACAATTGCTTTTGGTAAAAAAAAGCCTGAAAAGCACCCAGCATAATGCCATTTTTAAAAAGAACAAAACCAACTCCAATAGCAGTAAGCATACCCAAAACAAAAGCCATAAAGGATACCATAATATTATTAGAGGTAATCCTAAAAAACATTTCGAACTCGCCGGCACTGCCATAAATTCCCATTGGATCACCTTTTTCAATATTGTCCAATGTTGTATTTACATAAGTGTCTCCTAAAATCAAACGCAAAAAGCTATCGTCGTTTAAAGCAGAAACAACTCCAATTACGGCAGCAATGGTAAATATTACAAAGGATAAAATAAAGTATTTTCGACTGTGATATAGTTCAAGAGGTAATTCCGTTTTCCAGAAGGTTTTAAAACGGTTCGATTTTTCCTTTTTGTTTTTATAGATTTCGGTGTGAGTTTTAACCGTTAGCGAGTTTAAATAAGAGAGAATACCGGATTTAGGAAAGAATGTTTTTGCATAGGCCAAATCGTCTGTTAACTGAATAAACTGATCGGCCAATTCATCCGGATTTAAACTACTGCTTTGCTTCATTTTATCTTCGAAGTTTTGCCAGCGTTTTTTATTCCGGTTTATAAAAGTAATTTCTTTCACTACAATAGGGTTAAGCTATTTGCACAAATGGTAATTGCTCACAACAGAGCATCAAATATAACTATTCAATGTAAAATTGTTACATTTGACAACTATAATTTTATTTTGATTACATACTATTAAACCCAAATATTATGTATGGTATGTATCATTTCAATCATAACCCAGCAATTGTTTTATCCTATGGAGTATGTAAATATTTCCACCACCCAGAATATTGATTTAGAATACAGAATTGCCGGTATTGGCGATCGTATTTTAGCATTTGCTTTTGATACGCTTGTTTTAGGTTCCTGGTCGTTAATATGGGCGCTTATTTTTACCAGTTCGGGAGGTGGTTTATTATTATGGCATGGTATTTTTTATATACCGGTGGTGTTTTATAATTTGCTTTGTGAGATATTCCTAAATGGGCAATCATTTGGTAAGATGGTTTTAAAAATTAGGGTGGCTAAGTTAGATGGTTCTGAACTCACTTTAGGTAGCTGTATACTTCGATGGGTATTTCGTTTGATTGACATTTCGCTTTTTTCCGGGGCAGTAGCCATTATTAGTATTTTGGTAAGTGATAAATCGCAACGATTGGGAGATATGGCTGCAAGAACAACTGTGGTTAAATTGGCAAAAAACAACTTATTAAATTCCACTACTTACATGGAAATACCGGAGGATTATATGCCGGTTTACCAACAAGCTGAGCTCTTAAACGATGATGACGCCAGCACAATTAAAGAAGTGTTGACTTTTGTGGAGAAAGGAAATAATACAGGTACAGAAATCAATTACCACTCGATGCATGTGAAATTGCAAAATGCACTGAAGCAAAAATTAAACATCACTGAAATCAATGGTTCGGCCAAGCAATTTTTAATTGATTTATTAAAAGACTACAACTATTTTCATCAGTAAAACTTTTGCAATCATAGGCATGATATTCTGTTGAAAGTGAATGAAAAATTAAGACGATGAGAAACACAGCATATTTATTACTAGCAAGCATAATCTTTACTTTTTCATGTTCAGAAAAGAAGATTAAAACCATTCCTTTAATTGAGGGAAAAATATCGGGTATGGGCGCTTCTGCTCCTGTTATCTATTTAATTCAGAATGGGCAAAGTAATCACCTCGACACTGCTGAAATTACAAGCGAAGGTTCGTTTTCTATCTCTAAAAACAATATTACTGAAGTCGGATTTTACACTTTACTTATTAACAAGCAGAAGATAAACCTATTTCTATCTCCTGATGATTACATTAATATTTGGTTTGATAATAATGATGTAAGCAATTGCAAAAGCAATAACTCTCCTGTTAATTCAACCATTTGGGCTTTGGAGAAGAATACGCAACAATTTGCCAGCGAGATGGATAAACTAACTAGGGAATTACTTGAAATAAAAGAAGTTTTGCCTGGTGATTCAAGTAAAATCAAACTCTATCAAAAAAGAGAAAAGCTCATCAATCAATACAAAAACAAAGCGCTAAAAATTGGACAAGGCACACATTCAAATGTTGTACAGTTTCTGATGCTTAACCAAAAACATGGTAACGTAGCCTTATTTCCATTGAAAGAAAATATCCAACTCTTTTTAGACAATGCTGAAAAATTGAATGCAGATGAAAAACTAAAAAAACTTTTCGCTTCCTACGATGAAGATCTAATGAAAGCATATTCTATCATTAGGGCAAAAGAGCGATATGATCATGGAGGTATTTTTCCTAGTTTAAAAGCGAGAACCAATTGGAATGAGAAAGTGAGTTTGAAGGAGACTGGCGGAGATTTAATTCATATTGTATTATGGAATGGAAATGATTTACTGGATGATAAAAAACTAAAGCAGACCAAATCTTTAATGTATCGTTATGGCAATAAAGGTTTAAAAACTATGATGGTTGCATACACTTTGGACAAAGAAATGTGGCTGAACAGCATTAAACAAAACAGACTCCCATATTGGCATTTAATTGACACTACCGCTTTGCAATCATCCGACCTGCAGGAAATGGGCATCACATCTCTGCCATGTAACTTTATGGTTGATACTGCCGGTGTCATTTATAATCGTAACGTTTGGGATGAAGAACTGAGTCAATCCATCTCAGCCAATCTTAAAAAATAATGATATATTTGATCGCTTAATTTTAATAGCTTAAACAAACTACTTGTATACTCATGAATATATTTCGAATCTTACTTTTTGTAGCTTTTTCAGCATTTATCGCTTCTTGTAGCCAACAGGAAAAATTTAAAATTAGTGGTGAAATTGCAAATGGAAAAGGAAAACAAATTTATTTACAACAGTTAAACCTGGATGGTACTGTTATTCTTGATTCCGCTGAATTAAAAAGTAATGGCACTTTTAAATTTGCTTTAGATAAACTAGAGTATCCAACTTTTTTATTGCTAAAACTATCGGAAAATAATTTTATTACCCTTTTGGGAGATACCACCGAAAATATTGAAATAATGGCGGATGCTGATAATCTTTCGAATTCTTACACGGTTAAAAATTCTATGGGGTCTGCCTACGTTAGAACTTTATACCGCAAGTTTGAAACGACCAAGGAAAGAGTAGATAGTTTAGCTAACGTGTACAAGTCTATCGAAAGTCAGGATGTTAAGGCAAAAGAAAATATTAAAACTGAGATATCTAAGGTAATTGAAGATCAAAAAGATTTTACTTTTGATTTTATTATGACCAACCCTCGTTCCTTTGCCAGTTACTACGCTATTTTTCAGCGTTATGATAACGGAACATTAATGTTGGACCCTTACTTAAAACGCGATATGAATATGTTTGGCGCTGTAGCAACCAGTCTCGACCTTTTGTACCCTGAATCTCCAAGAGTTAAGCAACTTAAAAACTTTGT
The DNA here is from genome assembly GCA_963677245.1 of uncultured Saccharicrinis sp. Taxonomy (GTDB): domain Bacteria; phylum Bacteroidota; class Bacteroidia; order Bacteroidales; family Marinilabiliaceae; genus Saccharicrinis. The sequence goes on along the minus strand of OY781921.1, from coordinate 3,954,858 downwards.
TTTAGGAATTAAACAGGAACAGAAAAAAGAAGAATTAACGCAGAAATTGTTGGCTTCAAACTCAATTGTAAATGGTTATCCTGAAATTGACGAAAAAGATATCAATGGAAAATCCGTTAAACTATCTTCTTTAAATGGAAAGATGATATTGCTATCTTTTTGGGCATCGTGGGATCAAAAATCAAGAAAGGAAAATCAAAACTTAGTGAAAGTATACAAAAAGTATAAATCCAAAGGTTTTGAAGTATATCAGGTTTCACTGGATAAAAGCAAAATATTGTGGGAACAGGCTATTGAAGAGGATAAATTACCTTGGATTAATGTTAGCGATTTACAGTATACTAAATCTTATCCTGCGTCTTTATACAATGTACAGCAATTACCGGCAAACTACTTAATCAGTAAAGATGGCGAGATCATTGGTAAAGACTTATTTGGTAGAATTCTAGATGAAAAATTACATGATCTGTTAAACTAACGGATCATATAGAATATCAAAAAGGGAAATTCGAATAGAGTTTCCCTTTTTTGCGTTAATAAAACTAATATCTTTGTCCGTTCGATTTTTTATGGATCGCGTTTAAATTCAATTTTTTGGAAAAAGGTAAAAAAATATACTTTGCATCAGATGTGCATCTGGGTGCACCATCTATTAAAGATGGCAGGAAGCACGAAAAAATATTTGTTGATTGGTTAGATTCGATTAAAGATGATGCCAAAGCACTTTACCTGTTAGGAGATATTTTTGATTTTTGGTTTGAATACCGTCATGTTGTACCACGTGGATTTTCTCGCTTTTTAGGCAAAATATGTGAGTTTACCGACAAAGGTATTCCGGTGCATTTTTTTACTGGCAATCATGACATCTGGGTATTTGACTACCTTCCAAAAGAAACCGGCATGATCATCCATCGTGACCCATACAAGGTAGAATTTGACAATCAAAAGTTTTACTTGGCTCATGGAGATGGTTTAGGTCCTTACGATAAAAGCTATAACACTTTAAAAAAGGTTTTTACCAGCAAGTTGTTGCAGTGGATGTTTGCACGTCTTCATCCCAATTTTGGAGTTGGATTTGCTCGTAAGTGGTCAAAACAAAGCCGTTTAAAAAATGAGAATTCTGAGAAATCGAAGTTTTTAGGTGAAGAAAAAGAGTGGTTAATGCTTCACGCTAAAGATGAACTTGAAAAGGAACACTTTGACTATTTTATTTTTGGACACCGTCATTTAGCTTTACATCAAAGCTTTACTGATAACAGCCAATTTATATATCTGGGAGATTGGGTAAATCACAGGTCTTATGGCGTTTGGGATGGTTCTAAATTCGAGTTAAAGTTTTTAAATAAATAGTAGTAACTGGTTTTTAAGCCATTGAACTTAGAGATAGGTGCAAGTTGGGTAAAATGCGTCTTTTTCTAAGGTATTAGCAAATTCGAATACAATGAAAATTTATGCTGTTGCTACCGGCACGGGATCTTACATCCCTACGGTAACAGTCAAGAACATTGATTTTGCCAATCAACTGTTTTTAAATAGTGATGGTTCTATCATTGATACACCTGGTGAAGAAATTGTCCAGAAATTTGAACAGATTACGGATATCACCGAAAGAAGGTGTGCCCAAAAGAATCAGGTTACTTCTGATATAGCCACTTTAGCTGCAGAAAAAGCTTTGGAAGCGGCTAATTTCGATAGAGAGAAACTAGACTATATTATTGTTGCTCATAACCTGGGAGATATAAAACACGGTAGCTTAATTCCTGACATCATGCCTACTCTGGCCTCAAGAGTTAAACACAAACTAAAAATAAGAAATCCTAAAACCATAGCCTACGATACCACTTTTGGTTGTCCGGGATGGACACAGGCTATGATACAGGCTAAATATTACATCGAGTCAGGTGATGCTAAAAGCGCCCTGGTTATTGGAGCTGATACACTGAGTCGCATGATGGATCCACACGACAGGGATGCCATGATTTTTGCAGATGGTGCGGGAGCTGCTTTACTAGAAGCAGTAGAAAGTGAAGAGCCGGTAGGTATTTTAAAGCATGCTGCAAGAACAGATACCGAAGAACATCTCGACTTATTACACATGGGTGATTCTTACAATAAAGATTTAAAAGGAGATCATCTTTATTTAAAAATGCTGGGGCGTCGTTTGTACAACTATGCCTTAACTAATGTGCCCTTATTGGCAAAGGAATGTCTTGAGGCTAACAATCTTACTTTGGGTGATGTAAAAAAAGTACTTATCCATCAGGCTAATGCTAAAATGGATGAAGCTATTCTAAAAAGAATTTTTAGGCTATATGGTCAGCGCGAAGTGGATTATAGTGTTATGCCAATGACCATAAAAACGCTTGGAAATAGCTCTGTGGCAACTGTTCCTACACTTTTCGATTTAATTGTAAGAGGAGAGCTGGAAGGTCATTCATTAGAAAGTGGCGATTATGTAATGATGACCTCAGTTGGCGCCGGAATGAATATAAATGCATACATGTATAAAATGCCATAGTAAGATTTTATTCTTCAAAAAATAGTAAGGGATATTCAATGGAGTATCCCTTTGTTGTTTTATTTTTAACCCGGATTATGTATTAGAACTTCGTTAAGAGCATTAAAATGGCAATAAAACAAGACTTTACTGAAACGAGGCATAACATCGTTCTGGTGAGTTGAAGCAAAGTAACGAAGTGACTTGTTTTGAAGCAATTCTAATGCGTAATAGATTTTCTAATGCATATTACGGGTTTATACCATGAACACTATTCAAATTATCATATCAATTAGCATTTCCATTGCTTTTACTTCCATAATAAGCTATTTATTTTTTCAGTTAAGACTCAAAAAGCAGCAGCAAAATGGCTTACAGTTTGAGCTTGAAACCAAACAACTTAAAGAAGAGAATGAGAAACTTTCTGCAGAAAAAGAACGCTTGCAAAGAGACTTAATGCAGGCTAATATGCATATTGCTTCCATTGATACAGAGAACGCACACTTACTTAAAATCAACCAACAAAAGACCGAAGAAGTAAAAGAAATACAAGCTAAGTTATCCTCCGAATTCGAAAATATTGCCAACAAGATATTATTACATCACTCCAAAGAAATCAGTGCTCAAAACCAGGAAAATATTGGGCAGCTACTTACTCCTTTAAAAGAAAAGATTGGGCAGTTCGAAAGAAAGGTATCTGAAACCTACGACAAAGAAGTCAGAGACAAATTGAGTTTACAGGCTGAGGTAAAACGATTATATGAGCTTAATCAAAGAATCAGTCACGAAGCCAATAATCTTACCAAAGCATTAAAGGGCGATGTAAAAAAGATGGGTAACTGGGGCGAGATGATTTTGGAAAGAGTACTGGAGCAATCCGGCCTGACCGAGGGCAGAGAATTTAGAAGAGAGGTGAGTGATAAAAATGCAGAAGGAAAATCTATTCGTCCGGATGTAATTATTGATTTGCCGGACAACAAACACTTGATCATTGATTCCAAACTTTCGTTGTTAGCTTATGATGAATATATTAATGCACAAACTAAAGAAGAAAAAGATGCTGCCTTAAAAAAACAGATTCTGAGTTTAAGAGAACATATAAAAGGTTTGCATGAAAAAAATTATCCATCTGCACTAAGCATTAACAACCCTGATTTTGTATTGATGTTTATTCCTGTAGAAGCTTCCTTTGCCATAGCCGTAGAAACCGATAGCGATTTGTTTTCCTTTGCCTGGGAACGAAAAATTGTACCTGTAAGCCCGTCAACTCTTTTAGCCACATTAAAAACAGTGTCTTCCATCTGGAAGCAAGAAAATCAAACCAAAAATGCCAGAGAAATTGCGCGTCAAAGCGGTGCATTGTATGATAAACTCGTAGGCTTCGTAAGCGACCTGCAAAAAATAGGAGCCAACATAAACTCCTTACAAGGCAACTATAACGAGAGCATGCAGAAACTAAAAAACGGCAAAGGTAACCTGATTAGCAGAGCTGAAAAGATGAAGGAATTGGGGGCAAAAACCAACAAGTCTATTCCTGACAATTTGCCTTAAAGAATTACGCCATTACTCTTAAATTTGGCTTGGTGCAGAAATTAGTTGACGCCAAAGTATAATTACTGACTTTTTTAAAAGGTATGCTAAAGTAAAATCCTGCTCCTTCACCCGGAACAGAGTCCATCCATATTGTACCCTGCATTTGGGTAACCAAACCTTTACAAATTGATAAACCCAGACCAACACCTCCATGTATTTTCGTATTCGATTCATCCACTTGCCTAAAAGGATCAAAAATAAGTTGTTGTTTATCTTTAGGAATACCAATACCACTATCCTTTACAAAAAATATAATTCTTGACTTTTGCACTTTGTGTCCCAAGGTGATATGACCTTCGGAGGTAAACTTTACTGCGTTTTCCATCAATCGATCCAACACATCAAGAACCCTTTGTTTATCAATGGTCAGCATGTCCAGATAATCTGAACCTGCCACTTCTTCGTAATTAACCTGAAGCAACTTTTTGTCCATTTCGGAGGCTTTTGTAAGGGCTTTGAGTTTCAACTCATCTGCAAATTCCTTTAGATTCACATTTTTATACTCCAGCTTAAAATCATCGCTCTCCAGGCGCGAAACAGCTATCATATCTTCAAAAACCTTTAAAAGTTCTTTACTGCTTTTTTCGATTATATCATGATAAACCTGTCTTTCGTTCAGCGTGAAATTTTTATTTTTTAATAAAGTTGTAAATCCTAAAATGGCATTAATCGGGGTTCTGATTTCATGGGAAATGTTAGCCAAAAAAGCAGATTTCAAACGATCAGATTCCTGTGCTTTTCTTCGTTCTCTTTTAAGCAAATTGACATACTCATATCTTTCCGAAATGTCTACAATGACTCCTCTATATCCTTTTTGCTCTCCATTAACAACGATCTCATCCATGTATATCAAAGCCGGAAACCAAGATTTATCACTACGATGTGCCACTACCTCGTGTTGTTCTTTTATGCCTTTTATATTTTTTCGTCGGGAGATGATCTGATTCATATTCAAGTTATATTCAACTTCTGACTTTTGATACCCAAAATAGTCTTGCCATACTTTATTCACATAAAGTAGCACACCCGAATTATCTGTTTCAAACAATCCCTGAGGTAATTTATCTGCCATTTCTCGGTATTTCTTTTCTCCGGCAGATAATTGATTAATCAGTACATCTTTTTCTTTTTGGTTTTGCTTAAGCTGATCTATCATCAAATTAAATTCGCGATACAAAACCTTAATTTCATGCGTATTAATTGCCTTGCCTAAACTTGGCATTTTCCTAAAATCATTTAATAGAATACCTTCAATAAACCGGGTTAATCGAGATAGAGGTTTAGTGACCTGACGAGATAAAATATTAGCCAGAAAGAAACAAATCAGCAGTATAAATGCCACCGTTAAAATAAAAGTTTTCTCAATTTGAGATATAGCAGCCTCTTTATTGAAATTGGCAATATTTAGTGCTTCGTTAAATTTTAGCTCAACCTCCTTGTCCACTTCATTCAGTTTCCCTTTCAATCCGCTGTTGTCATGCAGTCCCATTTTTGTATCTAATTGAGACACTTTCAAAAACATAACATTGTATTGTTTTAGCTCATATAGGATTTCTTCAGCCTCAGGATGAGAACTTGAAACAGCTATCAATTCGTGTCTGATCTTATCTGCTATTTTGTTAAAATACTGCACGTAAACATAATGGTGACGCAGCAAGTAATCTTTTTCTCTTCGTCTCAAACTAAGGAGATCTACTTTGTTTATCAGTTGCTTTTTCTCCAATCGATGGGCATAATCCCGCATGTGACCAATCATTCCATAATCCTTAAATCCTCTTTGTGCGGCAAAAACCGATAACATAGAAAAAATAGAATCCCTTCCTCTTAACGCCCCTTCTATTTCCTGAATGGATTCAATAACATTGGTTGAATTTTCGTGCTTTAATACCAAATCTTTGAGCGATTCTCTAATGTGTGTAGTTTGCAAATAAGCCTGCTCTAAATATTCACTTTCGCCAGTCACATAAAAGGTAGTATCAATGGTTTCCAATGCAAAAAAGTCATTGGTAATATTTTTTAGCTTAAGAAAACCAAAATAGACATTATTTATGTCGCCAGATAAATCTGAAGCCTTTTGTTTTGTATTAAAAAAAGACCAACTAATCCCAATGGTAATTGTAGCTATTACAACAGAAACCACAGAAAACCAAATCAATAACTTACTACTTAACTTCACGTCTTACCTTTCTAAAATGGGTTTACTAAAATATGCCGACAGCGTAATTCCGTGAAATTTTAAGGATAAACTTATTGTTATGCTTGCATTAATGCATGGTTAAATAAAATGTAAAAAAACTTAATTCTGAGAAAGCGCTCTTCCCTTCCATTTAGTAATGTTTAGTACCGATAAAAGCACAATAACTGATGTATACAGCGGATAACATAATGAGAATAGGACAAATGCTAATTTAGGTAGTTGAATATGAAAGAAAGAGGCTCCTTTTCGAAGTAATATATAATCTATTATGCCTTTGCCTAATAGTGCCAGAATAAATGCATATCCCAAAGTTTTAGGCCAGAAAACAAGCCCTACCAGTAAAACTGACAGTAATAGATTCGTTATAAAAACAAGCCATGCTACAAACAAAGAAAAGCGATCCTTGTACGCTTTGCTTTTTGAAGTCCATCTAATTCTTTGAAAAAACAAATCTTTCAAACTTTCGGCAGGATAAGTATCTACAATGGCACTTGAATTTAATAAAAAGGAAATTTTCTTTTGCTGCGCTTTGCAGTAATGCAAAAGAAACACATCGTCTCCCGACAAGTATTTATGATTCAGATGTTGCCTTACTTCTTGCCAAACTTGTTTTTTTACTATCAGATTAGCTCCATTACACATAATGGCATTATTCATTCCAATTGCTCCGGCGCCACAGGTAACCAAACTGAGAAAATCAATAACCTGAAAACGTTTTAATGTAGAATTGGCATTAACCAGTCGCACCGGCCCAACCAATAAGTCAGGATCTTCTTTATGTATTCCCATAGCAATTGATACCAACCAATCTGTTTTCAACAAGCAATCCGCATCCGTCATCACAACATATTTCGTGGATACCAAATCCATCGCTGTAGCAATAGCCTCCTTTTTTCCCACTCCTTTATTGTTTATGAGCCTAAAGTGAGGATATGCCTTTATTTCCTCTTGTACTATTTTCTCTGAACCATCATCACTATCATCATTTACCAGAATTACACTATATTGATTGTTGGGATAATTTTGCAGAACAAGTGATTTTATTAAAGAGTGCAAATGTTTTTCCTCATTTCTGAAAGCTACCACAACTGTAAGCGGTATTTCGCATCTTCTTATTTCTTCTTGTTTAGGATAGCTTAATCGATTCCACCCTTTGATAAAATAGACAATCAAAGCAATGTAAGTCAAAACACAAACAGCTGTTATGATATTAAAGATTTCCATTAGGATTGTTACAAGAGTTAATGCAAATAAAAAATCCCGAAATTAGCTAAACTAATCCCGGGATTATATTTTTAAAGTTCATTGTTACTTTATTGTATACAACCAGCTCTCTAGTTTTTGATTGTTTAAAACATCTTGTTGCTTCGCTTCAATAACACTATACGATTTATCAGAATCAATACTTACTAAATTCATATTGCCTTTTTTAATCATCATCGCATTTTCAAAACCTTGACCACGCAATTTTTCTACCATCTTAATGGCATTATCTTCTTCTTTAAAACCGCCCACAATAATATGAATCTGTCCTTTTGCAGTATTCAATAAAGGAGCAGGTTCCTCTTTTTTAATTTCTTCCGGTTTTTCAACTACAGGTTCAACAGGCATAGAGTCTGTTACTTCAGGTTCTTTAATCTCTGGTTTCACAATCTCTTGTTTAACCTCCTGCAGTTTATCCTTACTCGGAGTATCCTTAAAAACGAAGAAGTAAATAGCCAATACGGCTAAAACAACGATGGCTGCCACAATAAGAATAACACGCTCGTTTTTCTTACGCTCTTTCTTCATTTTTTCAGCGTAAGTATTTGTTACGAAAGTCTTGCTTTCTTCTTTCTCTTCGGCTATAGCTGATGATACTGCAGGTTCTTTTATTGACTCAGGTTCTTTTTTAGGTTCCTCTTTGGTATCAGGTACTTCAATCTTTTCCTCAGCAGTTGCTTCTTCATTATGCTCAACTACTTTATCTTCTTCCACATCTAAAACAAAAACCTTTTTGCCAGACTCTTCCTTGGGAGATTCATCCTTTTCCTCTTCTGTCGCTTCCGAATCTTTTTCCTTTGAATTGGCAAGCTGATCAGCGAAATCATCGGCTTGTTGAAAACGAAGAATCCCATTTTCATCCTTTCTAAAAGTACCCAGTTTATCTATTTCGTAAGTTCCTTTCTCATCTAACTCACCCTTTAACTTATCTACATATTCAAAAACCTCTTCTGTTGCAATAATGGTATCTACACCTTTCTTCTCCGCCACGTAATTCACTAACAATCCATCATTAAAACTTAGAAAGTTGTTGAATAAGATACTTATTCCATGTTCTTTGGAAACGATAAATGCACCAAAATTAGGAATGATAACTCTATTGTTTTCTGCGATTAAGTCTAATATATATTGTTCCATTGTAGTTCTGTCAATATTAAAGGTTTATACCCGGAAAAATTGAACTAAAGATAATGAGTTTTTAACAATTAAAGATATTTTACTTTAAAACTTTGCTAAACACCTATAACAACGATACTAAGCTCTTGTTCGAACTATAAAATAACTACCTAACAGTGCCGGAATAACCTGGTTCACCAGCCATACTAAAAAAACAGCTAATAATACACTAAACTCACCAAGTGAATAAGCTGAAAATAAGAACAATGCAACCGATCCCCTGACGCCCATATCAGAAAGAATAAAAGAAGGTACAATCGAAATAAATAGAAAATAAACAGGGATTTGATAACCAACATCGGTAAGTTCCCAACCCATCATAAAACATAGCATTAGCAAGAGTTGCAGACTATAAATTACGTAGCGAAAAAAACTAAAACCAACAATTTTCACTATCGACGCAAGCGATAACTGTTTTATTTGACTTTTTATATGATTCAAGTTCTGAAAAACACTTAGTTTCTTAAACAGGCTTTTTATTGATAATCTTTTCAGCCACAATAACAAGGTGGCTACAATGGCGATAAAAAGAAAAATAATAAAGAAGTTCAGCAAAGATGAAAGTTCTGCATATGCCCTATTTTTTAATCCTAAAAACAAGCTTATTAAACCAATAATAACGATGATTGTATTGTGAACAACTCCTCCCAGATAATTTAATACGGCACCGCTTGCCCAATATTTTTTGTCGAAATTCATTAATCGACCTAACGGTTCTCCTAACTTGGCTGGGGTAAAAATACCTGATGCAAATCCAGCCAATACCATTTGTATTGATTCTACAATCGAAACCTTAAAAATTGGCTCAATCAGAGTTTGCCACTTTTTCGATTCGAAAAATATATTAAAAAACAGCAGTGCAATCTGAATAAGAAGTAACAGCCCCCAACTATACCAGGGCTGTCCAAGCGAAGAAAAAAATCCTTCCTCCGGCCGGAACTGAAAAATTCGGTAAAAAATATAGCTATAACTCAACAAAGCCAGGAGTATTCCCAACCATTTACGCGATATAAGCCATTTGCCCATTAAGCTTTTGGACGATTAATAACCGGCAAAACAATCAAAGAAACAATACCCATGACTACAATCATGGCATTAATAGAACTCCAAACAATTAAAGCAAAAGCTGCACTCTCGGTTTTAGAGATACCGTACATCTGTAAAGATGCAATAACCATAAAGTGCCAAGGCCCCATGCCTCCCTGAACCGGCGCCACCATTCCTAAACTTCCGAGCACAAATACAGATAATCCGGCCAGCGCCGTTAAATGCGAAGTAAACTCAAAACCAAAGAAACATACATAAATCATAAAGAAATACATCACCCAAATAAAAACGGTATGAAATGCAAAAGCCCATTTATTCTTTACATTTTTAATGGCTAAAAATCCTTCTGCAAACTTAGCCCACAGTGCCTTTAATTTAATATATGGTGTTGTTTTTGAAAACCAGCGCTTAAAACTACGTACCAGCATCACAATGGCTAAAATAACCACATACGTCCATATGTTTGTAAATAGATTGGTAAACTTGGTAAAGTCTGTATTTTTAAAAAGAAAGTCGGCTACTATATTAAACTGCAAGGCCAATACCAGCAATAAACAAAGCAACAGCATAATCACATCCATTAACCTTTCTACAACTACGGTACCGATTAATCTGGAAACCGAAATATTTTCGTATTTACTCAATACACCACAACGGGATATTTCTCCCATGCGGGGAATTAATAAGTTGGCAAAATAGCCCATCATTACGGCAAAAAAGGTATTGCTAATGCGTGTTTTCTTTTCAATGGGTTCTATAATCATTTGCCACCTGATGGTACGACTAAAGTGACTAGCCAATCCGGCCACCATGGCTAAAAACAACCACCAGTAATTTACACCATCACTTAAGGTTGCTTTTAATTCCTGCATATCATAATTACGATATACCCACCACATCAAAGCTCCCCCTATCGATAAATAAATAAGAAACTTGATGATATTAATGAATGATTTTTTCAATGCGTTTTTTTTAGAACTCCTCTCCGACACTAAAATATAAGTATAATTAACAATTTAAAATTATACCTTTGCCGCAGATTCGAGGGTGCAATTTTATAAAAGATTATTTGTTTGTGCAAAGTTTTTAACTTTAGTAGCATGAAACACTTACCCTTGCGCTCCCAATTAGCTGAGTTCGGATTAAATACTATTGTAAAGGATGAAAAACGTACGAGCAAAAAAACACCTGGGACAGCATTTCTTAACCGATGAAAAAATAGCAGAAAGAATTGCCGACGGGTTAACAAATTACAAAACCAACGTACTGGAAATTGGTCCCGGGATGGGCGTTTTAACCAAGTATTTAATTCACAAAGAAGGTATTCAATTAAAGGTAGTGGAGTTAGATACCGAGTCGGTTGAATACCTTGAGGCCAACTACAGCGAGTTGCATGGCAATATTATTTCCGGTGACTTTTTAAAAATGAACCTGAAAGAAATTACCGAAGAGCCACTTAGCATTATTGGTAATTTCCCTTATAACATCTCGAGCCAGATCTTTTTTAAGGTGCTGGATTATAAAGATCAGGTTCCGGAAGTAGTGGGAATGTTGCAAAAAGAGGTGGCAGAACGACTAACTGCACCTCCGGGAAGTAAAACCTATGGTATATTAAGCGTATTACTGCAAGCATACTATGATGTAGAGTATTTATTTACGGTTCATGAAAATGTGTTTAATCCTCCTCCAAAAGTGAAATCGGGAGTAATTCGTATTGTACGAAATCAAACCAAAGCATTGCCTTGCAACGAAAAATTGTTTTTCAGGGTAGTAAAAGCCGGATTTAACCAGCGCCGTAAAACATTGAGTAATTCTTTAAAAGCCATTCCTTTCAACAGGGAAAATATAGCAGAACTGGAATTATTTAAGAAAAGACCTGAACAATTGGGCGTGGATGAGTTTATACAACTGACACAATTCATCGAAAAGAATTTACAGGATTAAGCATTACTAAACAAAGAGTACGATGGCTAACTTTATTTTAACCAGAGAATTTGTAGACAAAATCAGGGAGCAAATAGAGCTTAAAGAGGAAAAAAAGATTCTTATTGAGCTGGAAGAGATGTATCCTGCAGATATTGCCGACTTATTCAGAGAGCTGGATTTAGAGGAAGCCAAATATGTTTACTTTTTAGTTGATGATGAAACCGCTGCCGATGTAATTACGGAACTCGATGAAGACGAACGTTCACGATTTCTGGATTCCTTACCCAGTGAAGTAATTGCTAAGAGATTCATCGACAAGATGGATTCGGATGATGCTGCCGACGTACTAGGTGAAATGGACGATGAGCGCCAGCAGGAGGTGCTTTCGCACATGGAAGACCTGAAATCAGCAGGCGATATTGTTGATCTGTTAAACTACGACGAAAATACTGCGGGTGGTTTAATGGGTAAGGAATTTATTAAGGTAAAAGAATCCTGGAACCTGCCTACATGCTTACGAAGTATGCGACGTCAGGGAGAGGAAGTGGACGAGGTATACTATGTGTATGTGGTAGATAATGACGGTGTTTTAAAAGGTACACTTTCTTTAAAACGACTATTATTAAGTAGCGAAAAAGTTACGGTAAAAGATATTTACAATCCCGATTTAATTTCGGTTAAAACCGATGCCAAAGGCGAAGAAGTAAGCTCCATTATGGAACGCTACGATTTGGTTGCCCTTCCGGTTGTTGATGGGATTGGTCGCCTGGTGGGTAGAATTACCATTGATGACGTGGTAGATTTTATGCGTGAAGAAGCGGAAAAAGATTACCAGTTGGCTTCCGGTATTACCGAAGATGTAGAAACTTCCGATAGCATTTGGATTCATACCAGAGCACGTATGCCTTGGTTGCTGATTGGATTATTGGGAGGTGTTTTATCCTCAAGGGTCATTCTAGGTTTTAGTGAATTAACCGATGCGCACCCAACCATTTCTATTTTTATGACATTAATTGCTGCGATGGCGGGTAATGTTGGAATGCAATCCTCCGCAATCATAGTACAATCCCTGGCTTCGGGAAATATGGGACTGGAAACAACCTGGACAAAACTTATTAAAGAGTTTGCCATTTCCTTATTAAATGCCTCTATATTATCTACACTACTATTTATTTTTAATTGGATAGATAATGCCGATAGTTCACTCACTTATTCTGCTAGTATAGCGCTCTTCTCTGTAGTTATATTTGCATCCTTACTTGGCACTTTTATTCCTTTATTAATGAATAAACTTAAAATTGATCCGGCCGTAGCTACCGGGCCTTTCGTTACCACACTGAACGATATAACCGGAATGGCTATTTATATGACGGTAGCCAGCTATTGTTATACTATTTTCATATAGTCAATAGAGAGTAGTCATTGGATGACTGGATGTTGGTCATTAGTTGACTATTCTACTAATGACCCATAAACGAATAACCAATTACCATTGACTATTTTCCCATTGACCAATCAACCAAATAAAAAAGGATGCCTCCTAAAAAAGAAGCACCCTTATTCATTACACAACTCTATCCGGCAAATCTATCTTCTACACTTAAATCTTTTACCTAATAATATCTCTTCTACATTTCCATCTTCATCAGTAACGGTAGCTTTATAATCGCATTCACCTTCACCATAATCCAACCAGGCTTTTGCACTAACGCCATCTTTGGTTCTCACAATTTCAACCATGCCCGATACCGGGAATCTGCAATCTTTCTTTTTTAATACCGGGGTAGTAATCTCACGTGTTACGCTATAGCCTAATGAACTTGAACCCGAAGATGTTCCTGTAATTAAAAACTGGTCATCCCATGGATATCTTGGTGTATCGGCACCTGCAATTAGAGTTCTGATTCTGCTCACCTGATGTGTCCAGGTAATTTCTTCGGTAGTTTCTACAGTTACATCAATATTTACCGAAAAATACCAGTTGCCATCTTCGTTTTGTCCTTCGTTTTGAAAGGTGCGCGAACCAACAATACTATTATCGTTTACATAAAAATCTTCAAATACCACGGTTCTTTCAGATCCTGCTTCCCAGTGGGGACCAGTTTTGGTCACAATCACCTTTCCTCTTTTTAATATGCCATGACGATCTTCACAATTTTCAGTACCATAATCATAAGTAATTACTTTAGGATAGGTAGTATCCTCAGGATGCTCTATAATAACAGCTGGACATCCCACCGGCATTTCATCTTCGCTGGCACTTTTTAGCTGCGTAGTCGAACTCATTTCAAAATCTGTAGAAAGGGTCGCTTCTATATCATCAAAAACACTTTCTACTGCATCTTCAATAGCTTCCTGTTGTTCTATCACATCTGTATCTAACGAGTTATCCAATGATTCTACTACACTACTGCTATCATCGCAAGAACTAAATGCTACTAATCCTAAAAAGAATACTCCGCTTAATATTAAATTTTTCGTTTTCATATCTATCTTTTTTAATCGAGGTTTTTAATTATTGTTTTTTTCGAACATGTTCTTTTTTCTTGTCTTCGTGTTCTTGGATAGCCTCAGATTAAAAAGGTTTAAAAAGCAGTGTAATTTTTTTGAAAGTTTTTTCGTTTTTTTTCTTGAATTCCTTTTGTATAAAGGGGTGCAGAGATGTTATTTTTTTTAGATGAAAGGATATCTTATGCAAATACTGAAGTTGTTCTGGAATTTCAAAAGAAGTTAACTTCTTTGTACAAACAGAACTTTGTAGAAAAAATATCTTTAACCCGCATTATGTATTAGAACTTCGTTGTGAGCGTTAAAATTGCAATAAAACAAGGCTTTACTGAAACGAAGCATAGCATCGTTCTGGTGAGTTGAAGTGAAGCAATGAAGTGACTTGTTTTGAAGTAATTTTGATGCGTAATAGATGTCCTAATGCATATTGCGGGTTTAAAAGCCATCATTCCATAGCCCAATGCTCTTTGACTATATGGGCATAAGAACGACCTGTTTCGAGCTTAGTAGCTGCCGAATCATCCAACACAAGAATATACTTACCTCTAAAATATTTACGGTATTCTTTAATACGATCCCGATTAACGATAATGCCCCGGTGTATTTGGCAAAAGCTTTCAGGAAGCTTTTCTGTCAGCTTCTTTATAGTCATCTCGCTTAAATATTGCTTACCATCACCCGTGTAAAACTCCACATACTTTTCCTTGGCCATAAAATAGGTGATTTCTGCTGTTTTAATCAGGATAACCCGATCTCCGATTTTATGGGCAATAGACTGAAGCTTTTTAGCCTCGGGCTGCTGCCGCACCATTTGAAGCAATTCGGCCACTTGAAAAGTGGAGCTCGCATGCGCAAAGCGTTCCAGCTTTTGAATGGTCATTTGCAAGCGCTCTTCTTCCACCGGCTTCACCAGATAATCCAAGGCCAGGGTATTAAAGGCCTTTAAAGCAAACTCCTCGTAGGCTGTACAAAACACCACATGAGGTACATGCGTTAAATCTTCCAGCATCTCAAAACCCGTTTTACCGGGCATTTGAATATCTAAAAATATGAGGTCAGGCCTGAGTTCGTTGATCAGCTTCGCCCCTTCTATTCCATTTTTTGCCTCAGCAACAATCTCAACCTGCGGGCAACAATCATTCAGAAGCCGCTTTAATCGCTCTCGTGCGATAGCCTCATCATCAATAATAATGGTTTTATAGGTATTCATGACTTACTATTTTTAAGCAACAGCTGTTTGTTGTTGAGTGGATAAAAGTTTAATCAGGACGCATTTATGGGGCGAATTTAAAAAATGTAATTCAAAACGATGGGGATACATAATCTCCAGCTTATCGTATACACTCTGCAAGCCGAAGCCGGTTTCTAAATCTGCAGGAAAATCAGGCCCATTATCACCCACTTCAATCATTAAGCCCTGCTCATTTTTATGGATAGCTATTTTTACTTTGGCTTGTCCTACCATTTTTGAAACAGCATGCTTAATGGAATTCTCCACCAATGGCTGAATGATAAAACGAGGGATTCGTTCTGATTTTAAGTCCTCAGCTAAATCTATTTCAAACGTAAGGCGATCCTCAAAACGCACCTTTTCAATATCCAGGTAAATCTTTACCATTTCCATTTCTTCTTCAATGGTAGACCAATCAGATTGTTCTTTGTTGATGGCATATCGAAACAGCTTAGAAAGCGACAAAGCCATATGCTCGGTTTTTCCGGCATCCACATTCGCCAGTCCGGCAATAGAGTTGAGGGCATTATACAAAAAGTGGGGGTTAATTTTCGAATGCAAAGCATTTAACTCTGCCTTTGTTTTCAACTCGCGCAGGTTAGCCAGTTTAACTTCCGTCTCTACTTTTATTTCTTTCTCCTTCATGATAAAAAAAGCAACCAATGCTCTCACTATACCAATAACTACAAATCCAATAAAAATAATTACTAAAGCAGTAATACCTTCACTGTTCAAATCCTTTTTAAAGTTGAAATTAACAATAGTGGTAATAGCTCCGCTGGGAATAAAGGCAATAGATAGAAATAGAATAAATACCCTGATGTATTTATTGTTTACAAATCGGTTTACAGCTATTTCAATCAATCGAAAAAGATTTGCGGCGATAAGACCAACAATCAATGTAATTAAAAGGGCAGCTGCAATATCTAACCATTGAAAAAAACTAATATTCGGGTTACGTAAATAGTCTGAAATCCTATAATAAAGTACACCAAACACCCCTAGCAATATCAATACAAGGGCAGCTGTTACATTAAACCTGAGTAGTTTGTTATAAATTCGTTTACCCAGCTTATTATAAAATATAAATATCAATCCCGCAAACAGACAAAGAGCCAGTACAAGAGGTACAATCAACACCATTTTTGCATTCCGTTTTACCCACCTAGGTACAGGAGCAAACTCCTTTATGGCTGTTGGCAACTTTGTTTTAAAATCAGCAGCATATACAGTTTTTATAAGCAAGCTATCAAAGGGACTAAATGCAGCACTAAAATCTGGTTTATAATGAAAATCACCACTCCAATATTCAGAATTAAAAATACTGACCGGCTTATCAATTACCTCTCTTCCTTTTTTATACTGGTAATCAAAACTTAAATATTTAGAATATAAACACCTTGCTAAAATGTTGGTAATATAGTTTTGCCGAGTGCTATCCTCAAAAGTGGTGGCATCAATCATGATGCTAACCTGCATAAGCCTCATATCATTCTTCATACCATTATAATGAAAAAACGGTTCTTCTCGGCTAACAATTGGTATTACACTACTTATGACTTTTTCATTGATTGAATCGGTGAAATAGATTTCAATATTTCCTTTATCAATAGTATCCATACTTAGCTGGATAGTTTCGCACATTTCATTCATCAGCTTCATGGAGTTGCTCAACAACAGAGAATCCAATGTAGTATAATTCCCCCTTAGCTTAACGGTAATATCACCTTCCCAGTGCCCTCCGGGATGATCTCGTTCCATCATGGCAATAGCTCGCCAGGGAACTTCGGGCAGTGTAGATGAATTATTAGCAAATGCAAGATGATGCAAAGTCATCAAAAAAAGTAGTACAAGTGAAAATGGTTTGAATGTATATTTCATGGTCGATAAAATTAATGGTTTCATACAGCAAATGAAATCCATTGCTGTGGATACTGAAACAAATCTCCGACGAAGTGGCCTCCTGATCTGATAAAAGTGCCATGCAGCCTGCAGGAAGCCTTCGGCACGTGCCGATTCCTTGTTGCAAAGTGCAGGTAGTTTTGGGCACGTACCAATTCTATGCTGCAAAATACAAGAGACTTTCGGCATTAGCCGAAACCTTGCTGTACAAGTCTCCGCGTTTTCGGCAGCTGCCGAAGCTTTGTCGCATAATTCTTCAACCTTTTAGCATGTGACGTTCCTTAATATCCTTTTTTCTTTCGATTACAAATATTATATTAGATACAGCTTCTATTATCATTCAGTGTATTTAATTATGTTGATCTTGCACTGAAATCGATGCGGGGTGTTACAATTTTTTTAACCTCTTAACTCAAATGATTAGGGTAGTTACTTTAACCAATTGAGTTCTATAAAAACTAAAGAATGGAACAAAAACCTAGATTTACTAAGTTCAGAAATACTGAACAACTACAATTTTTAGAAGATGTGGTGAGCATTTGCTTAAAAGCAGATGTAGGCAGTTTAAACATCGAAAACCAGGTAAATGATTTAAACCAGGCTAACCAACGTTTAAGTAGCAGCTTTAAGCAGACACAGTCCAGCGAATTTACACTAACATTATCAGATCTGGATAACTTACGCGATAATGATATTAAAACGATGCGTAAAGTTTCGGATGCTTATACCGAACATTTTGATGAGGCCAAAGCCAAGGCTGCCCGCCTGGTATTACGCACCATAGATAAATACGGAGAAAGTATTTATAGAATGAACTACCAGGCAGAAACGACAGTACTAAAAAACATTTGTAACGACCTGCAGGAACAGAAAGCTGTAGAAGCTATTGAATTATTAAGTTTAAGTGATATTGTGGCTCATTTGACCAATACCAATGAGCAGTTTAATACACAATACTTAAATAGAGTAGAAGAAAAAGCAGATTATAACGATCAGGTAAAGACTGCAGAACTCCTAAAAGATGCCTTGAATAAATACAAAATTTTAGATGAGTTTATAAACGCTTATAAGGTCATTAATCCATCGGATGCTCTAAGTACATTGATTAATAACCTTGAGGAGCTAATTGATGGCTATAACAATACCGTGGCACAACGAAGCAAAAAAACGGAGCCAGAAGAATTATCAGAATAAGTAAACTTATCACTCCGCTATAAAAAAAGCCACTCCAATGTTGGGGTGGCAGATTCAGAAGTAAGATAAAAAGCAATAAATATTAAGGGTCGGTGTTTAAAATGCCGACTCTTTTTGTTTACATAACTTATATGACTGGTTTCCTCAAAGCCATAAACCTTAATTTTGCGCATTTTTGGGCATACGATTCCCATTTGGGGAGCCGGAAACATTTCAAACATATCTTAAAATAACATCAGGCAGCACAGGCAGCATTTTGTTTGGCGCGATGCATTCGCCTTCCTATTTCCAGAGCGTTGCCTGTGTGTATACCCATAAAGACCCATAGTATCTCGTTGTCCTTGGTTCGTGCTCCTACGCGATTTAAGAGATAATGTTGTTTGTCTTTTCCAAAGCTTCCTTCTAACCTTGTGGCCCGTTCTTTCTTGATCAATTTTGCGATTTGTTTACGTTCGGACTCGTATTTTCCAGGTCTTCCTTTTCTGGCAAAATCGGTTCTGATGTTGTTTTGCGTGGCGAAGCTCCTGTTTTTGTTGGTGGCATAAATGGCATCTGCACCGGCAAGCCTAGTCTTAGTTTTGGTGAGCAGCTGAGCATAGAACACGGTGGATTGGAAACGGGTGCCTTCGTTGAAAGCATTGAAATCAAGGTGTTCGATAAAGCTTATGCCGTTAATCTGAAGCTTATTGAGCTTGACTCCAAACTCAACTTTTTTGATTTCCTTTCCTCTGACAATGGGACGTATATAACTTTTCGAAAGGCTCACTATGCGGTCTTTTATTTTTTCGCCGGTATCGAAGTGGTACTGTTGCTGCAGGAACACTTTTCTCACTATTTGTTTCTTGTCCCAATATTTGCCGGGCATTTCTATCCTGTTTTGTTTTTCGATATCATCCAATTCATTAAGAATTTTGTGCAGCAGCTTGAGCAATCCTCGGGTTAATGCGTTCTTTTCTTTCGAGGGTTTTCTGCGTTTTCGGCTGTAGCTCCAGTACCGCTCTTTCCATTTGAGATACTTTGTTCTGGGTAGTTTTATGCCGCTATATTTGCATATCAATTTAAGCTGCCCGTATGCCCAATCTACCGATTCCCACAACAGTTTCTGGTTGGTGGGGAATCTAACCGAACTTTCGTAACAGGTGGCATCCGTCAATATCTGTTCGAGCTCCTCCATGTGAGGGAGCCAATGGGATGCAAGTACGCCCTGCGCATCCTTGATGTTCAGCTTTCCGGACAGCTCACAGCGTATCTGGCTCACAATTTTATAGTTACTGATGTGCTGCCCAAGCCCCAGTACTGTGCTACAGAAAAATTGGTAATGGATATTGGCGTTGAACTGTTCTATCAGTTTTTTGTCCGAACAGCCTGCGTAATGTTTTAGAACCATCAGTGCCAACTTACCTTGCGGAGAAAATATACAGTTTGGGCCTTTCTTGCTTTCATTCAGTTTAAAGGAGCGTATCAGCTCTTCCCACGGAATAGCTATAAAAATCTTGCCCAAATCGGTGTCGAGAAACTGGTCGTAGAGCAAGTTAAAATTATCTTCAATAGAAAACAGTGGCAAGGATGCCTGAAAATGTGGAATACTTTGTAACTTTATCACTATTAGAAAAATGAAAAACCCCGTTTTTGGGCAAAAGTGCCCAGTTTCGGGGTTTGTTGTTTCCTAAATATAGACACAATGTATTTTATATCAAAGCGATATGCTTCTTACGACTATGCCTGGGGTGGCTTTTGTATTGTTGCATATTTTTGTTTTAAAAAGAGTTCATTTAGTCCTTATTAAAACGCCCCATCTTTTATACTTATTAATGACAATCAACAACTAACTTTTCGGTCTTAATCACCTTATTATTTTCTTTCAATACAAAAAGATAAACTCCAGAACACAGATTTAAACTTATTACCGACTCAAGTGCACCTTCCATTTCAACAAATCCTTCCATGGTTAATATCTGATAATTCATTTGGCCATTCAAATTACCCTCTACAAATATTCGGTCAACTGCAGGATTTGGTGAAATTTTAAAATCATTTACTGATGTAGCATCAACAGATGAGAATAGGCCACAATCAGGATAATAAGGACTCCTATACAATAGCCTCCCATCAACAGAACAGCATGCAAATGCCGAAGAACATCCATTCAAAATTATATCCTGCCAGTAACCTAAAGGATCATGAAGATCACCAATCCCCTCAACCCAAATAGAGAAGGTGTAACTCCCTTCAATACCTAAATATAGGGTCTTGCGTAATTCATTATCTCCATAATCAAGATATTTAACCGAATCCACTATTAACTTATAGCTATGTATATCCGGATCTCCCACTTCAACCGAATCACCTGTCGATAACATAAAGTCATAAACAAGAATACTTCTTATATAGTCAACAAAAAAGACCTTCCCATTTACTTCATAAAAGTATTCTTCAGAATTTCTATATGGATAATACGATCTTGAGAAATAATTATCAACCATATTGCTATCTTCACCATCTCTCTCCATAACAAACTCTGTAATAAAGGTCCCTTGACCAAAAATACAACTGGTAACATTTGTATACTTTTTGCTATCTACAATAAATGGTTTATAATCATCAGGAACAATCGAATACCAATTTCCTTTATAACTAATTTTGAGTTCTTTAGAGCTTGCTTTTCCTATATTCATGGTTACTCCCCAGTTACAAGTACAAGGACAGGCTAAATAAGCAGTATCTGTTAATGTCACATAAATACTATCATTTGTGATATCTGAAATTTGAAATGCAAACTTAGGGCAACATTGAGATTCGAAGGCGTCTAATATATGAATTGAATCGTTACTAACATATACATATGGCTCATCAGGCGAACCATATATATCAAATCCTTCATAACCACATACTGCTGTAAAATTTTCTGAGTATTTGAAATTTATTTGACTAATAATTAATTGAGGCAATAACGTTAAAAGGCTAAGAATGGTTAATTTTATTTTCATAATTAATGCTTATTAAATATTATCTATACTAAACAAATCAAATATATATAATATAAACCTAATATTCTGCACATAAGAACTTATGAAAAGATTATTTTTTTAACATAAATATACATAAGCGTCATTTCGAGAAACAATGCATATATATAATAAAACAACAAAGCCACCCCAAAATTGGAGTGGCTTTGTTAATTTATAATATACCTCTATACTATCTGTTCTATTTTTCAGCCATTAAAAAGTTGTTTACATTCTCAGCCGCTTCGCGACCTTTTTGAATAGCTGTTACAACTAAACTGGCACCATTATGTGAGTCACCTGCAGCAAATACTTTATCAACGCTTGTTTGATAAGTATTGTTGACTTTTAGGTTACCTCTTTGATCAGTTTCAATACCTAACTCTTCAACCAATCCTTTGTGCACTGCGTGAACAAATCCCATAGATAAGAACACTAAATCTACATCTATGATACGCTCAGAACCGGCCACCTCATTCATTTTCCAAGCACCTTTTTCATCTTTCGTCCACTCTACATCTACTAATTCCACTTTTTTAAGTGTTCCGTTAGAACCGATGAATTGCTTAGTTGATACGCTCCACATACGCTCACATCCTTCTTCGTGCGAAGTAGATGTTTTTAGCACGTTTGGCCAGTAAGGCCATGGATTACCTTCAGCTCTGTCAACCGGAGGCTTAGGTAATATTTCGATTTGTGTAACGCTTTTCGCTTTATGACGGTTTGATGTTCCCACACAGTCAGAACCCGTATCACCACCACCAATTACCAATACATTTTTACCTTCTGCACTGATACGGTCTTTGTTGGTTACTTTAGCTCCTCTGTTTACTCTGTTTTGTTGAGTTAGGAACTCCATGGCAAAATGAACGCCTTTTAAATCACGACCTTCAACAGGTAAATCACGAGGTTGCATAGCACCAATAGCTAACACAACAGCGTCAAAATCCTGAAGGATTTTTTCACCTTTTACATCGTAACCTACGTATTGATTTGTTTTAAATTTGATACCTTCCTGCTCAAAAATTTCGATACGACGATCAATTACTTTTTTATTTAATTTGAAATCAGGAATACCAAAACGCAATAAACCACCTACAGCCTCATCTTTCTCGAACACAGTAACATCATGTCCCATCTGATTTAATAAATCAGCTGATGACATACCTGCAGGTCCCGAACCAATAACCGCTACTTTTTTACCTGTACGTTTTTGTGGCACTCTAGGCTGAATATAACCTTCAGCAAAAGCTTTTTCTACAATTGAAGCCTCATTCTCACGAATGGTTACCGCTTCTTTATGAATAGCCAATACACATGATTTTTCACATGGATTTGGACAAATACGACCTGTGAATTCAGGAAAACTATTTGTAGAATGTAAGATATCACTAGCTAATTTCCACTCTCCTTTATAGATGGCATCTTGCCATTCAGGAATTTTACTTCCTACAGGACAAGCCCAGTGGCAAAAAGGAATACCACAATCCATACATCTTGACGCCTGGAGTTTTCGATCTTTTTCGTTAAGCGTTTGCTCTACCTCTCCATAATCATCAATACGCTCATTTACGGGACGGTAGCCGCTATCAATACGCTCTACCTCAATAAAACCTTTTGGATTACCCATAACTTTATATTTTTTGAGAAGCTTGTCCAAAATGCCGGTACTCAAAAGAGCACCGACTTGCTTTTGGACTTCCTTCTTTATTCAAAGACTTGATAATTAATTATTCATTCACGAATGGTGCATCTTCAGTTTCCTTAAGCTTTTGCTCAAGTTCTTTGATTTTTTGCTCCTGAAGCACCTTTTTATATTCAAACGGAATCACCTTCACAAACTTAGGCAGATACTTGTTCCAGTTAACCAGAATATCCTGTGCCTTTTCACTGTTTGTATGTAGTAAATGCTTGTTCAATAAGAATTGTAATTCCTGAACATCAGCCGCATCTTCTACAGGCGAAAGCTCTACTAATCCTTTGTTACAGTAGTAGTCGAAGTTTCCTTCTTCATCCAACACGTAAGCAATACCTCCGCTCATACCAGCAGCAAAGTTACGTCCTGTTTTTCCAATTACCACTACTCTACCTCCCGTCATATACTCACAACAGTGATCTCCTACTCCTTCAACAACCGCAGCAGCACCTGAGTTACGTACACAGAAACGCTCACCTGCAACTCCTCTTACATATACATTACCGGTAGTTGCACCATAAAGAACTGTATTACCAATAATGATATTTTCTTCCGGCTTAAATGTAGAACCTGCAGGAGGCACAACTACAATTTTACCACCAGAAAGACCTTTTCCTAAGTAGTCATTGGCATCACCTTCCAGTTTAAATGATACTCCTCTTGTTAAGAAAGCACCAAAACTCTGTCCGGCAGAACCACTAAACTTACAGTTAATGGTATTTTTAGGAAGACCATCTTCTCCGTAACGCTTACTCACTTCACCTGAAAGCATTGCTCCTACCGTACGGTCTGTATTACCAATTTCCTTAGCAATCCAAACTTTTGCCTGATTTAATAAAGCAGGTTGTGCTTCATCAATCAACTGTACATCCATTACATCTTCGATGCCATGCTTTTGTGTAGTGGTATTGTGTAAAGGATAAATCTTAGCTTCTTCAGGGAAATGAAGCAAGTTGCTCATATCAATCCCTTTTGTCTTCCAGTTACCAACATTTGGATCCTGCTCCATCAAGTCAGTACGTCCGATGATATCGTCTAATGATTTATATCCTAATTGTGCTAAGTACTCACGAACTTCTTCAGCGATAAAGTTCATGAAGTTCACCACATTTTTATACTTACCAATAAAACGTTTTCTTAATTCCGGATTCTGAGTTGCAATACCAGCAGGACAAGTATTCAAGTGACACTTACGCATCATGATACATCCTAAGGTAATCAATGCAGATGTTGCAAATCCGTATTCTTCAGCTCCAAGAATCGCCATTTTAATTACATCCAATCCGGTTTTTAATTGACCATCTGTTTGTAATTTAACTCTTCCACGAAGGTTATTCATTACAAGTGTTTGCTGTGTTTCTGCCAAACCTACCTCTACAGGCATACCGGCATGCTTCACCGAACTTGTTGGAGATGCACCAGTTCCACCTTCTGTACCTGCAATTACAATTAGATCAGCATGTGCTTTTGCCACACCAGCTGCAATGGTACCAACTCCAGTTTCAGAAACTAACTTAACACTAATGTTAGCTGTTGGATTTGTACATTTCAAATCATAAATCAACTGCGCTAAATCCTCGATAGAGTAAATATCGTGATGTGGAGGAGGAGAAATCAAAGTAATACCCGGAGTAGAATTTCTCAGCTTAGCGATAATCTTATCTACTTTAAATCCAGGTAACTGACCACCTTCACCTGGCTTAGCTCCCTGAGCTACTTTAATCTGAAGCTCATCTGCATTAGTCAGGTAGTTGTTAGTAACACCAAAACGACCTGATGCAATCTGCTTAATTGAACTACGTGCATTCGACTTGAATCTTTCAGCATCCTCACCACCTTCTCCGGTGTTACTACGTCCGCCTACTTCATTCATCGCAATAGCTAAAGCAGTATGCGCCTCTTTAGAGATAGAACCATAACTCATCGCTCCTGTTACAAAACGTTTTGTAATCGCAGAAACTGGTTCAACCTCACTAATATCTATAGGTTGACGATCTTCTTTCAACTTAAGGAATCCTCTTAAGAATAATGGATCCTGGTTGTCTTCGTGAACCTTTTTACTAAACTCTTTAAACTTAGCGTAATCGCCCTGGCTGGTAGACCACTGTAACAAACCAACTGTTTCAGGGTTCCATCCATGTTTCTCACCATACTTACGATAGTGGTAGGAACCTGTACTGTTAACAATTTCGTTTGGTTTTGGATCAGAATAAGCTTTTTCGTGGAACAACTCAGCTTCACGAGCTAACTCTTCGAATCCAACGCCACCAATTTTAGAAGAAGTTCCTGTAAAGAATCTGTCAACGATATCTTTAGAAATACCAACCGCTTCAAAAATTTGAGCTCCATGGTAACTTCTTAAAGTAGAGATACCCATTTTCGAAAGGATTTTTAATAATCCTTTGTCAACAGCTTTGATATAGTTTTCACGAGCCTCAGCATAATCCATATTAATATCACCTTTTTTCACAAGGTCATCAATTGATGCAAAACTCATGTATGGATTAATCACACTAGCTCCAAATCCTAACAATAAAGCAAAATGCATTACTTCACGTGCTTCACCGGTTTCAACAATTAAACCGATTTGCATACGTTTTTGCTTCTTAATTAGAGAGTGATGAACAGCTGCAACAGCCAATAAAGAAGGAACCGGTGCTGTATCTTTATTAATTTTTCTATCAGAAAGAATAATGAAGTTTTTAGCACTATCTACTGCTTTTTCTGCATCTGCACACATTTTCTCAATAGCAGCTTCCATTCCTTTTCCGCCTTCTTTAACAGCATATGTCATTGGAATGGTTACATGAGAAAACTCTTCTCTTCTGTAATCCTTAATCTTTCCTAAATCCGTATTGGTTACAATTGGACTTTCGAATTTAATTAAGCGGCAATGTGCAGGACTATATTCAAGAATATTCTTTGAAGCAGAACCAATATAATTGGTTAATGCCATTACTAATCCTTCACGAATCGGGTCAATTGGCGGGTTAGTAACCTGGGCAAATAACTGACGGAAGTAATTGAATAATCTTTGTGGCTTATCCGATAAAGCAGCAATTGGAGTATCGTTACCCATTGAAGTAACAGGCTCCATACCTGTTTGTGCCATCGGAGTAATTAATGTCTTTAAATCCTCACGAGAATACCCAAATGTTTTTAGGTAAGTATCAAAATGATCAACCGAAGACTTAACTCTTGTTTTAACTTCAATATCTTTAAGGCGAATACGGTTTTCTTTCAACCAGTTTTCGAAAGGATATTTTTGAGAAATTTGCGCTTTAATTTCCTGGTCAGGTATAATGATACCTAATTTGGTATCCACCAATAATAATTTACCAGGCTTCAAACGACCTTTCTCTTTTATCTCTTGTGGTTCAAAAACCTGACAACCTACCTCAGAACCCATTACAATCATGTCATCTTTTGTGATTACATAACGTGATGGACGAAGACCGTTTCTATCCAAAGTACCTCCGATATATCTACCATCAGAGAATACAATAGAAGCAGGACCATCCCATGGCTCCATAATTGTAGAGTGGTATTCGTAATAAGCTTTTAAACTTTTAGGAATTGGGTTTTTATCATTCCACGACTCCGGAATCAACATACTTAAAGCTTGCGGTAAGCTTCTTCCTGTTAAGAATAAAAACTCCAATACATTATCTAATGAAGCAGAGTCACTTTTACCCGGCTCAACTACAGGGAAAATCTTCTGTAAATCCTCGCCAAATAAATCTGACTTTAACAAAGCCTCACGCGCTTGCATCCATAAACGGTTACCTTTAATTGTATTAATCTCACCATTGTGAGCCATAATACGGAAAGGCTGTGCCAAATCCCAAGATGGGAAAGTATTGGTACTAAACCTTGAGTGAACTAAAGAAATAGCACTCTTTAATTTTGGATTTTGTAAATCAAGGAAATATGAACCCACCTGATCTGGGGTTAACATCCCTTTATAAATAAATATCTTTGTAGATAAAGAAGGAATATAAAAGGCTTCTTTTTCCTTTAATTCTGATTCTCTGATCTTTTTCTCAGCAACTTTACGGGCAATATAAAGCTTACGCTCTAATTTATTTTGCTCAAAGTTACCTTTTACAAATACCTGTCGAATTCTTGGTTCAGTACGCTTAGCAATTTCACCTATCACACTGCTATCTACAGGAACATCACGGTATCCAATCAACTCAAGCCCCTCGTCAACAAAATTTGCATTTAGCACCTCTTGACAAAGTAAAGCTTCTCTTTCTTCTTCCGGTAAAAATAACAACCCAGTACCATATTTTCCAGGCTCCGGTAAATCAAACCCAAGTGTGCTACAAAATTCATGTGGCACCTGAAGAAGGATTCCTGCACCGTCTCCTGATTTATTATCTGAGCTTTCTGCACCCCTATGGGTCATGTTAACTAATACTTCAAGACCACGTGTAACAATATCATGTGAAGTACCACCTTTGATATTAGCCACGAAACCTATCCCACAGTTATCATGCTCATTGGCAGGGTCGTACAGTCCCACTGCCTTTGGAAATCTCTTTTGCATCATATCTATATATTAATAAAGAAGGAATATTACTGAAACCTGATCCACCAAGCGAAGCGATCAATCTCCCAAAATTTACTACCATTTTCAACATTTGTCAAACCATTAACAAACGTTCACAAAAAAGATAGTAATTATAAATTTTTCCAATAATTTACTTTGAAAACGGAAGCAAAAATAGCTTTTTCAATTATATTTTCCAAAACAGTACCATTAACATACGTTAAAAGATGAGTTTTGACGGTATTATTTTATGATTTTTATCATACTAAACCCATCTTATTTAAACATATATACCTACTATACTGCACCTTACAAATTAATGCATAAAATTACATCCTCCTGTATATTTATGCACTATTTTTTATAAAACATTTTCAATCAGATCACAATTCAATTCTGCAACTTCAACAAAAGAATTAGGATATATAATAATAATAATATAGATTTCTAACTATTAATAAGATTTTGAAAATCGCACAAGTTCTAAAAATACTTCAAGCTTAATCATGCTTTTCTTCTATTAACATTAATAAATTTCAATAATAACCATTAAAATAAAGCAAAGAGTGCCACATGAATTGAAGGCTGGATATATAATATAGATAGTCTCTATTATAATAACCTAACTATGCATTATAAAACAAGCGAAAAAAAATATGAAATCAAGTTTATGTTGTCATCCTATATAATATATAATGGTTCACTATCTTTTTTAAGATATCACCTCATTAACTAACAAAAATTCTTAGCTACGATCACTTATAAGAATACAATTTTTATTGCATCTCTTTATCTAACTTACCTTAATCAACAAATAAACCTCATATATTAATATTGTATTAATAGATTTCTCTTAATATTTACAACATGTAAAAAAGCAATCTATATAAACTGTTTATTGATTTTTTAAAATCCATTTTATAAATTAGTATATCCCTTATTTTGAATTATAATAATTTTAAAAACCAAATAACAAATTACTAAAAACCACTTTTCAACAAACAACCCCTACAATAATCAATATCAACATCTGTATTTTTTACTTTCATCCATCTATTACATCTATATTTTAGGGGTTAAAATTATTTTTTACATCTTTTAATAAAATTAACCCCAAAATTATTTGGGCAGTATTAAAAAAAACTACATTTTTGTAACGTGAGTTTTAAAAACAACACCCCCTTAGGAAAATGTTCCTAGTTTTTAATCAACACCCCTAAAACACCCCGTTGATTTTTTTTTAAAATTCTATAATAAGATTGTGTAACCTATTTTTTTTTAAACCTATTACAATGAAAAAAGTAATTTTAGCTTTTGCGATTTTATTCGCATTCGGTAGTGCAACCATGAAAGCACAAGAAGAATCATCTGAATTAGAAATTACTGGTTCTGTTGACACCTACTTCAAGTATGACTTTTCAGGTTCAAGCCAAATTCCAACCTCATTTGCAGACGAACACAATTCAATTTCAATCGGTATGATTGATTTAGGTTTTGCAAAAACAGTTGGTAAAACAAGTTTCTATGGAGAACTTTCTTTTGGACCAAGAAGCTCTCAATCAATTCCAATGGGAGGAGCATTTAATATCCAAAATCTTTACGCAAGTTATGCATTAAGCGATGCGGTTTCTTTAACTGCCGGTTATATGGGTACATTTGTAGGATACGAGGTAATTTCTCCTGCTGCAAACTTTAACTATTCTACATCTTACTTATTCTCTGCTGGACCATTCCAAAATGCAGGTTTCAAAGTAGACTGGGCAATTACAGATGGAGTTGGCTTAATGGTTGGATTCTTTAACGACTGGAATGTATACCAAGATGTTGATGGTCTTTCAGACATTGGCGCTCAATTATCTCTTTCTCCAGTAGAAGGATGGGACGCATACATTAACTTTGTTACAGGTCCTGAATCAGGTACAATCATTGACCTTACTACAGGATACCAAATTACAGATGCATTTTATCTTGGACTAAATGCTGCTGACTATTCTGTTGCTGACAAATATGGAGATGCTGGATATACTGGTTTTGCCCTTTATCCTCAATTAAGTCTTTCTGATAAAGTATCTGTTGGTTACAGAGGAGAATATTTCATGGAAAAAGATGCTGAGAATGGAAACGGATGGATGATTGGTTCAGAAAACATTCTTTCTAATACATTTACTTTAAACTTCTACGAAGGTCCACTTACTTTCATTGGTGAATTAAGATTAGACTCTGCAAAAGATGAAATCTTCATGAAAGAAAACGGAGATCCAACTAAATCAGCATCTCAATTCTCATTAGCTGCTATTTATTCTTTCTAATGATATAAATTTAAAAAAGAAGGTGAGGTCGTTGCTTCTGCATTTCATTTCTCAACACTGAAAACCAAGCGATTGTTCTCTCCAATATGCGTTAAATTAAAGGGTAGTTTTTCCACCTTTTGTTTCCCAGTCAGAACTGCAATTTCACCTTCTTTTATTTAAAATATTTTAGTTCGACCAACTATTAAAAATTGAACACATGAAAAAAATTGAATCAATTATTAGACTAACACAATATGAAAGTGTTAAGAAAGCACTCGAAGAGCAAGACATAACTTTCTTTTCTTACTGGGATGTTCGTGGTGTAGGTACTGCTAGAGAAGGTCACTTATACAGAGGTACTGTATATGATACAAGTATTATTGAGCGTCGTTTGTTATCTATCATCGTTCGTGATGAAAACCTAGAAAAAACAGTTCAAGCTATTATGGCAGCTGCAAGAACCGGAGAGATAGGTGATGGAAGAATCTTTGTTACTGACGTAGCTGACACTTACAGAATTCGCACAGGAGAATCAGGACCAGAAACTCTTTACGAAAAGTAATCAAACCCTAATAATCTGATTTAAAAACATTAAAAAGACAATATTATGGATGCAAACAGCGCTTTAGATATATTATGGATACTGATAGCCGGTATTTTAGTATTTTTTATGCAAGCAGGATTTGCCTTAGTTGAGGCAGGTTTTACAAGAGCAAAAAACGTGGGTAATATTATCATGAAGAACTTCATGGACTTCTCACTGGGTTCTCTACTTTTCTGGATCATTGGATATAGCATTATGTACGGTGGCGAAGGTGCTTTCCTTGGAGCATTTGATTTCTTTTACAATGCCGAAGGTGATATGCATAACCTTTTCTTCCAAACAGTATTTGCTGCAACAGCTGCAACTATTGTTTCTGGAGCTATGGCAGAACGTACAAAATTCAGCACTTACCTGGTATTTTCAGTAGTAATTACTGCTGTTATTTATCCTATCTCAGGTCACTGGGTGTGGGGAGGCGGATGGCTTTCTACTATGGAAACTCCATTCCATGACTTCGCAGGTTCTACTGTAGTACACTCTGTTGGTGGATGGGCTGCTTTAGCTGGTGCTTGGACAATCGGTCCTCGTTTAGGAAAATACAATGGCGGAGCAAACGCTATCCCTGGTCACAACATGGTATTAGGTGCTTTAGGTGTATTTATTCTTTGGTTAGGATGGTTCGGATTTAACCCAGGATCTCAGTTAGCTATCAGCGGTGATAACGCTAATGCTGTTGCGAACATCGTAATCACTACAAACTTAGCTGCTGCTGCAGGTGCTCTAATCACAATGTTTGTTACCTGGTTCCGTTATGGCAAGCCTGATTTATCAATGACTTTAAACGGTGCTCTAGCAGGTCTTGTAGGTATTACAGCTGGATGTGATGCTGTTTCTCCAGCCGGTGCTGCTATCATCGGTGCTATTGCAGGTTTCTTAGTAGTATTCTCAATTGAATTTATCGATAAAAAATTAAAAGTAGATGATCCTGTAGGTGCAATCTCTGTTCACGGTGTATGTGGTGCTTTAGGAACTTTATTAGTAGGTCTTTTTGCAACAGACGGTGGTTTATTCTATGGCGGTGGCGCTTCTTTATTAGTAAGCCAGGCTATTGGAGTTGTTACTATCGGTGCATGGGCTTTCGGATTAGGTTTAATCTTATTCCAAGTGCTTAAAGCAACAATGGGACTTAGAGTTTCTGAACAAGAAGAAAGAGAAGGTTTGGATATCCACGAGCACGGACAATCTTCTTACAACTAAAATAAGCTCATAACCATAGCTTTTAAATATTTGATCAAAGCGGTCGGGACCATCCCGACCGCTTTTTTTTGTTTATAATTCTGACTTTTTACATTTTAGGTAACGAATTACCGAATTTATTCTTTAATTTTGATTTTCCTTAAAACAAAACCTCTGCAAACTTGTTTTTGATGGACAAACATTACGAATGAAACGAATAATAGACTTTTATATAGATGGATTTAAGAATTTACCAGGATGGGCTCGATCTATTTGGTTCATCATTCTGCTAAAACTCTTTATTATATTTTTTATATTCAAATTACTCTTTTTTCAGAACAAGCTTAAAAAGGAATTTGCCACAGACAATGACAGGGCAAATCATGTCATAGAACAAATAACAACACCTTAAACCGTTAATTAAAATGTTAGAATCAGTAGACTTATCATTGGTTAATTGGTCGCGAGCTCAGTTTGCACTCACTGCCATGTACCATTGGATCTTTGTTCCATTAACACTTGGATTGGGCTTTATTATAGCCTTTATGGAGACCATTTATGTTAAAACCGGCAATCCGGAATGGAAAAGAATTACAAAATTCTGGATGAAGCTATTTGGAATCAACTTTGCCATCGGAGTAGCTACCGGAATTATTCTTGAATTTGAATTCGGAACTAACTGGAGTAATTACTCCTGGTTTGTAGGCGATATTTTTGGAGCCCCACTTGCCATTGAAGGTATCATGGCGTTTTTTATGGAAAGTACCTTTATTGCTGTCATGTTCTTCGGCTGGGGAAAAGTCAGTAAAAAATTCCATTTAACTTCTACATGGCTTACTGCAATTGGTGCAAACCTATCTGCAGTATGGATTTTAGTGGCCAATGCATGGATGCAAGACCCACAAGGCATGAAATTCAATCCTGATACCGCAAGAAACGAAATGGTTAACTTTTGGGATGTATTTTTATCTCAGAGTGCCGTAACTAAATTCTTACATACAACTACATCTGGCTTTGTTTTGGCAGCTGTTTTTGTGGTTGGAGTTAGTGCCTGGTTTTTATTAAAGAAAAGAGAAATTTTATTTGCCAAGCGAAGCATACTCGTTTCTGCAACATTTGGTGTATTGGCTTCTATTATGCTTATTGCATCAGGAGATAGTTCAGCAAGAGAGATGGCAGAAAAGCAACCCATGAAATTTGCTGCCATGGAGGCCTTATACGAAGGCAAAACCAATGCCCCATTAGTTGCGATTGGACTAATTGGCGATCCGCAGGATGACCCAATGGATAGCACTGCAAAGGAAGATTTCAGAATTAAAATTGAAATCCCAAACATGCTTTCTTATATGGCATTTTTAAAAGCCGATGCATTTGTTCCTGGTATTAAGGATTTAATTTTAGGCAATGAGCAAAGGGGTGTTATGTCCTATAAAGAAAAAATTAAAAGAGGATATGAAGCGCAAAAGACTTTAGCTGCATATAAAAAGGCAAAAAAGGAAAACAGTCCGGAAACTGCAATTTTAAGAGCTAAATTCGAAGATCAGAGTTGGATTGATAATTACTTTAAGTATTTCGGTTATGGAAGCTATTACGATCCCGATCCAGTACAACTTGAAAAGAATGCATTTAAAATGATTCCTCCGATATCATTAACTTTCTACGCATTCCATATCATGGTTATTTTAGGAGGTCACTTTTTACTATTGTTCCTCGTAATTTTATGGTTGTTGTTTAAAAACAAACTTACCGACAATAAGATTGTATTATGGACGGCTGTATGGACTATTCCGTTAGTGTACATTGCGTCACAAGCAGGTTGGATAGTTGCGGAAGTAGGTCGTCAGCCATGGGTAATCCAAAACCTGATGACAACCTCACAGGCTGTATCGCAAATTGATACAGGATCTGTAATGATAACATTCTGGCTATTTGCCTTTACTTTTACTGCACTCTTAATTGCTGAAGTAAAAATCCTAACTAAACAAATTAAAATCGGACCTAAAAAAGAAGGAGGGAAGCAATAATGTTCGAAAATTTATCGCATTTAGCACTACAACAATATTGGTGGTTTCTGGTATCATTACTAGGCGCCATCCTTGTATTTTTGATGTTTGTTCAGGGTGGACAAACACTAATTTCCGTATTAGGAAAGTCTAAAGATGAAAAAACCATTTTAGTTAACGCTCTTGGACGAAAATGGGAGTTTACATTTACAACGCTAGTTACTTTTGGAGGAGCATTTTTCGCTTCATTTCCACTTTTTTATAGTACGAGTTTTGGAGGAGCTTATTGGGTTTGGATGATTATATTGTTTGCATTTATTATTCAAGCGATAGCTTATGAGTTCAGAAACAGACCAAGTAACGTGTATGGTCCTAAAACCTACGAAACATTTCTATTTATTAATGGGTTAATCGGAACTATTTTTATAGGTACTGCTGTAGCTACATTTTTTACTGGTTCTAATTTTTCTGTTAACGATTACAACCAATCAAGCTGGGATACGCCATTTCATGGATTAGAAGCAGCATTAAATATGCACAACCTATCACTGGGGCTTACTGTTTTCTTTTTAGCCAGAGTATTGGCAATCCTATATTTTATGAATGCAGTAGACAGCAAACCGATTCTTGAAAGAGCAAAGAAGCAATTATTGATTAATGGAGTACCTTTTGTTATTCTGTTTTTAGTCTTTACAATTTGGCTTTTAGTAAGAGATGGATTTGCAGTTAACCCGGATACAAAAGAAGTATTCATGCAACCATATAAGTATTTTAACAATCTTATTGAGATGCCTTTAATTGCAGTTGGTTTCTTAGCCGGAGTGCTACTGGTATTGTATGGAATTATTACCAGCATTTTAAAACCAAGCTCAAAAGGTATTTGGTATACAGGCCCAGGAACAATTATTACTGTATTGATGCTGCTTTTAATTGCCGGATATAACAATACCGCTTTTTATCCTTCTGCAAGTAATCTACAGAGCTCATTAACTATAGAAAATGCGAGCTCAAGTAAATTTACATTAACAGCGATGAGTTACGTTTCTTTGATGATACCATTTGTTTTAGCTTACATTTGGTATGCCTGGAAAGCGATTAACAATCGAAAAATTGACCAGGAGGAGATCGAGTCTGATGACATCCATATCTACTAGTCAGGCTAAATTTAAAACTGAGATATTAAAACAGAAGTTTAAAATTAAAAATACAGATATGAAGTATTTACACGAGTTAATATGGTATTTAAGTTGGCCCCTACTAATTGTTGTTAGTTACCAATCAGTTAAATGGATGCTTAAAAAATTTGAAAAAGCGAATGAAGCTCATCAAGAGCCTGCAGATAATTTTGATATTTAATTAATTAGAATAATTAAGTTTAACTACACGTAGCCCTGGGAATTTTCTCAGGGCTTTTTTATTATTCTTTTTCAGAAGCTAATTTAACAAAGACCAGCTTAACTAATGAGAATAAAACATACAAGGCAATAGTCAGCGCAATACCTCCAACTCCCTGCCAGATTAAAAACAATATACTCCCTCCTATCAAAACATATTTATCCAGATTCTCACCAAACTTAAAATTCTTAAACTTTAAAGAAAACATAGGAATTTCAGAAATGAGTAAAAATGAAAATACAGGAATAAACGCCATCAATAAGCAAATGTTTTGTAACAAATCCAACATCCAACCTTCATTTCTTGCAAATACAAAAGCTAGAGAAGCCAGAAAAAGCCCTGTGGCAGTTGTGGTTAAACCCATAAAACTTTCTGATTGACGCGTATCAACATTAAACTTTGCTAATCTTAAACCAGAAAAAACTGTAATCACAAAAGGTGACAGCATAAAAATTTGATGCGTCAGTTCTCCTGATAAAAAATCAGCATTTAAACTACCCAACAACACTTTTTTAATCATCATATGCAACATCACCATTGGTGCAAATCCAAAGCTAACCATATCTGCTAAGGAATCCAGCTCCTTTCCCATTGGTGAATATGCTTTTAAAGCACGTGCTGCAAATCCATCCGAAAAATCAAAAAGTGCACCTATAAAAAGCAAGATTGCAGCAACACTCAAAAGTCCATGAAAGGCATAAAAAGCACTGAGCGCACCGCATAATAAATTCAAGCTTGTTAAAAAATTAGGAATATGTTGTTTTATCTTCATTATCTTTTGTTTTACCATCTATAAAAAAATCTTTACGAAAATAGGAAAAACTACCTCCTTCACATAGCATCTAATTATATTTCCATAGTCAATGAATGAAAACACTGATACAAATTGGTATTAATTAACATTAATTCAACAAAAGAAATTTGCATCTTAAAAAATATCATCTACTTTTGTAGCAGCAAAATGACAAAAACAATGACAAATTTCACACATCATCACGGACATCATTTTAATCTACCATAGGTGGGCCGAGATTGTTGTGCAAAATAATATAGAGAGGGCTTACCATTATTGTAAGCCCTCTTTTTTTTGTTTTTATAATTAAGAATTAAAATAACTTAAATCATAACAAAGAATTCGTAAAATGGAGAAATTAAGAATTGCTTTACAGAAAAAAGGAAGATTACACGATGATTCGATGGCTTTATTAAAAGAAGCCGGTATTAAATTCAATGTAGGAAGCGGCAAATTAGTTGCACAATCTCCAAGCTTTCCTATTGAAGTTTTATTTTTACGTGATGATGACATTCCACAAACTATCGCTGACAAAGTAGCTGACATAGGTATTGTTGGTGAGAATGAAGTGGAAGAAAAAGACTTTAAATTAACTATTGCTAAAAGATTAGGATTTAGCAAATGTAGAATTTCTCTAGCCATTCCAAAGGCGGATGAATACCCTGGACTAGATTATTTTAAAGGCAAAAAAGTAGCTACGTCCTACCCTGTTATCTTACAAAAGTATTTTAACGAAAAAAATATTGATGCTGAGATTCACGAAATAGCTGGTTCTGTAGAAATTGCTCCGGGTATTGGTTTAGCTGACGGTATCTTTGATATTGTTAGTTCCGGTAGTACTTTGGTTGCAAACCGTTTGAAAGAAGTTGAAGTTGTAATGCAGTCAGAAGCACTAATGGTGCAAGCTGAAGGACTTTCTGCTGAGAAAAAAGCATTACTTGAGGAGTTACTGTTTCGCATTAATTCAGTAATGGCAGCTAACTCAAACAAGTACATCTTACTGAACGCCCCTAACGATAAGGTTCAGGAGATTGTTAAAATATTACCAGGAATGAAGAGTCCAACAGTTCTTCCATTAGCTGAAGAAGGATGGAGTTCAATCCACTCAGTAATTTCAGAAAAACAATTCTGGGAAATCATCGGCAAATTAAAAGAAAACGGGGCACAAGGTATTATCACCTTCCCTATTGAAAAGATGATTCTTTAATTTTACAAACATTGAATTGATTGATTAGAGTTATTCTATAAAGCAAATATCTTAAAGCATAGTTTACTAATGAAGGTAAACTATGCTCTTCCATAATTCTTGCAAAAGTTAGCTCTTACTAATAATGACACACATGCAGGTATTTGAATATCCACCACTGAATGAGTGGGCAAAACTTTTAGAACGCCCCGAAAATGATCTGAGCAATCTTTACAATACAATTCAGGGAATTTTAGATGACATCAAAGCAAACGGAGATAAAGCGGCCAAAGCTTATTCTGAAAAGTTTGACGGCCATGCTCCTGAAAAGCTGTTGGTAAGCAAAGCGGAATTGGACGAAGGGTGTTTACAAGTTTCATCGAAGTTAAAAGATGCTATTTATTTAGCTAAACTAAACATCGAAAAATTTCATGAAGCGCAACTTACAACAGAAAGAGTTGTAGAAACAATGCCTGGTGTAGTCTGTCGACAAAAAAGTGTACCCATCGAAAAGGTTGGATTATATATCCCTGGAGGCACAGCTCCTTTGTTTTCAACTGTTTTAATGTTGGCCGTTCCTGCTCAAATAGCCGGATGTAAAGAAATAGTACTTTGCACTCCTCCAGATAAAGATGGAAAGATAAATCCAGCCATACTTTATACCGCTTCCTTAATCGGTATAAAAAACATATATAAACTTGGAGGTGTTCAAGCTATTGGCTCAATGGCTTACGGAACTGAAACTATTACCAAAGTTGATAAAATATTTGGTCCGGGAAATAGTTATGTTACCGCAGCTAAACAATTGGTTAGTCTTAAAGATGTTGCTATTGATATGCCTGCCGGACCTTCAGAAGTTGAGGTGTTGGCTGATGAAACTGCAAACCCGGCATTTATCGCTTCAGATTTATTAAGTCAGGCTGAACATGGAGTAGATAGCCAGGTTATTCTTATTACAGATTCTGTAGATTTAATTCCCAAAGTACAGGAAGAGTTAAAAGTTCAGTTGGATGCCTTACCGAGAAAGGAGATTGCAGAAAAAGCCTTGGAAAACAGTCGTATCATCCTGCTTAAAGACAAACAGGAAATGATTGATATGACCAACTCATATGCTCCTGAACACCTAATTATTGCAATGCGAGACGAAGATGAAGTAGCCAATAAAATAACCAATGCAGGTTCAGTTTTTATTGGAAACTACACTCCTGAAAGTGCAGGTGATTATGCTTCGGGAACGAACCACACTTTACCAACTCATGGTTATGCCAGAGCTTATAGCGGTGTAAATCTGGATAGTTATATGAAAAAGATAACTTTTCAGAAAATTACACCAGAAGGACTTTTAAATATTGGTCCCGCTATTGAAGAAATGGCTGGAACAGAACAGTTGGAAGCCCACAAGAATGCAGTAACCATTCGATTAAAGTCATTAAAATAGTTTATTTACTGGCAGGACATGAGAAATGAGAAAATCGAATCTCCCATATCTTGCATTTTGATACTAAACAAATGAAGTCATTAGATCAATTAATTCGTCCTAATATAAAATCCCTTAAACCCTATTCTTCTGCCAGAGATGAATATTCCGGTGAAGAAGCTATCTTTTTGGATGCCAATGAAAATCCATTCAACGCTCCATACAACAGGTATCCGGATCCTTATCAGCGAAAGCTTAAAAAGAAAATCGCACAAATAAAAGGCATTGAGGACAACAACATTTTCCTTGGTAATGGAAGCGACGAAGCCATCGATTTAGCTTTTAGAGCATTTTGCGAACCTGGTGTTGATAATATAGTTTCTATCGATCCTACTTACGGAATGTATCAGGTTGCAGCCGACATCAATAACATTGCTACAAAAAAAGTTAAACTTACTTCTGATTTCGAACTAAATGTTGATGGTTTATTAGACGCGTGTGATGATCACACCAAACTACTGTTTATATGCTCTCCCAACAACCCTACAGGCAATAGTTTTAAAGAGAGTGATAT
The DNA here is from genome assembly GCA_963677245.1 of uncultured Saccharicrinis sp. GTDB lineage: Bacteria > Bacteroidota > Bacteroidia > Bacteroidales > Marinilabiliaceae > Saccharicrinis. The sequence continues at coordinate 3,915,629 of OY781921.1, read as the reverse complement.
CATTAGTATAATTGAACGTTTCGATGGCATCGTCATCCTCGATGAAGCTTACATTGATTTTGTTCCTGAAAAAAGCTTTCTAAAATGCCTTGATAAATATGCCAACCTTATCATTTTACAAACTTTTAGCAAAGCCTGGGGAATGGCAGGTATTAGACTAGGAATGGCATTTGCATCACCAGAGATCATCTCTATCTTTAGTCACATTAAATATCCATACAACATCAATATCCTAACACAGCAAAAGGCATTGGAGTTACTGGAGTCTGAGGGTGATAAAAACGAATGGGTGAATACCTTATTGGAGCAAAAAGAAATTATGCTTCAAAAACTTCCAAACTATTCCTTCGTTCAAAAGATTTATCCGTCAGATGCGAATTACCTGTTAGTCAAGACAACCGAACCTAAAGCGATTTACAACTTTTTAGTAAATGAAGGTGTTATTATCAGAGATCGTTCAACAGTGGCTTTATGTGAAGGTTGCTTAAGAATTACCATTGGAAGTAAAGAAGAAAACATAGCGCTTTACAACGGATTGGATAAATACCTTAATTAATCATGATGGATGAAAGTGGACAGATCCGGCTTGAAGAATTTACTTGCAATGATTTTCAACTACTGATCAATTGGATAGACTCAGACCAATTCATGTTTCAGTTTGCCGGACCTGCATTTACCTTTCCAATTACAACGGAGCAATTAGCAAAACACATTGAACCTAATAGCAGAAAAGTATTTAAAGTTGTTGAAACGAAAGAAAATAACATTATTGGCCACTGCGAACTAAATAACATCGACAAACGAAATAAAAGTGCCAGAATTTCAAGACTTTTAATTGGCAATCCTAAATCAAGAAATAAAGGTTTTGGTAAGAAAATGATTCAGACACTATTAAAATACGCCTTTGAGGAACTCCATTTACACCGAATTGATTTGGGTGTATTCGATTTTAACAAAGGAGCTATTAGGTGTTATAAACAATGCGGTTTTAAAACCGAAGGCCTTTTAAGGGACTCATTTGTCATCGAAAATCAATTCCATTCCGTGTATAACATGAGTATATTAAAACCGGAATGGATTAAGCTTAAAAACTAAATATTTACAATAATATGCAACGTGTACTTTTTATAGATAGAGACGGTACCATTATCAAAGAACCTCCTGTTGATTTTCAGGTGGACAGTCTGGAGAAGTTGGAATTTTATCCTAAAGCAATTTCTAACCTGCAAAAAATTGCTGATAAACTAGACTTTGAACTGGCTATGGTTACAAATCAAGATGGATTAGGAACTGATTCTTTTCCGGAAGATACTTTTTGGCCTGCTCAAAATAAAATGTTGCAAACACTGGAAGGAGAAGGTGTTAAATTTGATGAAATATTTATCGACCCTTCTCTTCCAGAAGAAAATTCTCCTGGAAGAAAACCGGGAACTGCTATGTTGACGCAATACTTTGATGCAAAGTATGACCTCCCTAATTCTTTTGTAATTGGAGATAGAATTACTGACGTTCAACTAGCTAAAAATATGGGTTGCCAGGCTATTTTCATGGCAAATATTGATGAAGTTAAAGAAGACTTGGAAAAACAAGACCTTACGGATATCTGCAGTTTAATAAGTACTGATTGGGATCATATTTGCGCATTCCTATTTTCAAAAGAAAGAACTGCAGAGGTAAAAAGAACCACATCGGAAACTGATATTCATATCAAACTAAACCTCGATGGAACCGGGAAATGTGATATTGCCACAGGCCTTCATTTTTTCGATCATATGCTAGAGCAAATCGGGAAACATTCCGGTTGTGATCTGAGCATTAAAGTAAATGGCGATTTACATGTAGATGAGCACCATACCATTGAAGACACTGCTTTGGCACTAGGTCAGGCCTTTAAAGATGCCCTTGGCGATAAAAGAGGGATTGAGCGTTACGGGTTTTGTCTACCAATGGATGATTGCATAGCTTTAGTAGCATTGGATTTTGGAGGAAGACCCTGGTTGGTTTGGGAAGCTGATTTTAAACGTGAAAAAGTCGGCGACATGCCAACCGAAATGTTTCTGCATTTCTTTAAAAGCTTTTCAGATGCATCATTAAGCAACTTGCAAATACAAGCATCGGGAGATAACGAGCATCATAAAATAGAAGGTATTTTTAAAGCACTGGCAAGAGCTATTAAAATGGCCATCAGAAAAGACGTTTTTAACAACACTCTTCCAAGTACAAAAGGAGCACTGTAAAATATTTCACAATAATTTCACTCAGACAACAACTATTTGGTATTAGTTATTAGAAATAATTATTAACTTTCCGAATATTTGTTGATCTGAATTGAATATTAGTTGTAAATGGCTGGAATAATTGACAAATCTAACTTTCCTTTATACAATACAGGATTACTGCCTCAGGAAGAGATGCTTGAGGTTAAAAGATCGGGTAAAAAACTTACGATTGGTATCCCTAAGGAAAAGTCAAAATTTGAAAACCGTATTGCTTTAACTCCTCAAGGCATTGAGTTACTTGTTGAAAATGGACACACCGTTTTATTTGAAACAGGAGCCGGTGAACCTGCTAATTACTTTGATAAAGACTTTGCAGAGTGTGGAGCTACAATAGTTAATTCAGCCAACGAAGTTTTCAAAGCCGAAATTGTTCTTAAAATATCCCCATTTAAGGAAGAAGAAATTGATCTTTTAAAAGCAGATCAAACTATCATTTCCTTAGTTCAACTTCACCAGCAATCCAAGGAACTTATCAAAAAAATCATGAGTAAAAGGGTGAATGCCATAGCCTTTGAACTCTTAAAAGATGAAAATGGTTGTTTCCCGGTAACTCGCAGTATGAGTGAAATAGAAGGAGCTGCTTCCATCATGGTAGCTAGTGAGTATCTAAGCAAAGCTCATAATGGGAAAGGTGTTTTACTTGGTGGAATAACAGGCATTTCTCCATCAGAAGTTGTGATATTAGGAGCTGGTACTGCAGGAGAAAGTGCTGCTAAGGCGGCACTAGGGTTAGGTGCAACTGTAAAAGTTTTTGACAATTCTTTTAAAAATCTGAGAGAACTTGAACTCAATATCGGACAACGCCTATTTACTTCTGTTTTACATCCTAAAGCATTAACAAAAGCATTAAAATCTGCAGATGCAGTTATTGGTAACTTAAGATACCTACAATCCGGATTAAGTTATATGGTAACTGAAGATCAAGTTGCTCAAATGAAGCAAGGTTCAATACTTATTGATTTAAGTATGGGACAAGGTGGATGTTTTGAAACTTCGATTTGTACAGATTTTGCCCATCCTGTATTTATTAAGCACAATGTAATTCATTATTGTGTTCCTAATGTGGCATCGCATGTGGCTCGAACTGCTACTATTGCACTAAGTAATATTTTTACACCAATTTTAATGCAATTGGCTGAAAATGGCAATGTTAATAAGATGATTAAGGACGATCCCGGATTCAGGAATGGCTTATATATATATAGAGGTATTCTTACGAATCATTATATTGGAGAAACCTTTTCTATCCCATCTAAAGATATTGGTTTATTGATGGCTGCCATATAAGCAATCGCCAGAAGTAACGTGCTGCTTATTTTTTAAACGCATAGATTATTTTAGGTCTTATGCTGAATTAACTTATTGGAACTGTAAATTTAAGCAGTGCTCCTTCCTTTTGATCAGGTTCAGCCCACACTTCTCCTCCCATGATCTCCACATATTTTTTCACAATGGATAAACCGATACCATTTCCTCCAAATTCGCGTGAATTTTCGATTTCTGCCTGACGAAACAAATCAAAAATATAATCTTCAAAACCGCTTGGAATACCTATTCCCGTATCTTTTACAAAAAACTCAAAACAATCATCTTCAATGGTGTAGCCAATATATACCTTCCCTTGTTTTGTAAACTTAAACGCATTACTTAATAAGTGATCAAAAACCTTTAATAAAGCTTCTTTATGGGCATACATTAAATCTTTTCCATCCTTATCTCCTAAAATCAGATTAAATTCTACAGGTTTTTGTATAACTGAGAGTTCTTCAGAATAATTTTCATGAATATCGCTTAGAATCTTATTTACGTGAACTTTCTCCTTCTTATCGATATAAACTTTTGCTTGTAATTTAGAAATATCAATTAGCGCATCCATTACACGCATCAACTGATTTCCATTCTGATAAATTATATTTAAATATTCCTGACGCTCATCTTTGTTTAGATCATTTGATCGCAATAATTCAGTAAATCCAATAATGGCATTCATTGGAGTTCGTATCTCATGACTCAAATTGGCAAGAAAAGAAGATTTAAGCTTAGCACTTTCTTTAGCTTTTAGGTTGGCTTTTTTGAGCTCCTGATTCATCTCATCTAATTCGCGATTCTTGCGTATTAACTCTTCTTTAAAAACCAATAATTCAAGATTTCGCCTTTTTAATTCTCTCTGCTCTTCAAGATGTTCCAGCTCTAAAGCTAATCGTGAAGAAAACATATACATTAATGCCTCTACTCTTTTTGCATCCTCAATTGGTTTACAAAATAAAGCTGTTAATACACCAATTGGCTCTTTAGCAGAACCTATTAATGGCACACCACTATAGGCTTCAATTGACATCTTTTTTAGGCGTAAGTCTTCTGGAAATTTTACCTGAACAGAACTTTTATAGGTAATACTATTTTGAGACAGTACATTCTCACATGGAGTTCCATCATATTCAAATTTAAACGATGGCAATAACTCATCTTTATCACAATATGCAACAGCATCAAGCTCCTTGTCGTTACCATTTAATTTAGCTACAAAAACATAATCTGCATCCAGATATTTGCACAACTTTAAAATAGTATCCTTAAAGAAAGCTTCACCTTTGAGAGGGTTTCTTGGATTAAATAAATCATAAACACACGATTCCCAATCTCCTTTTACATTTAACTGTTTTGACAGCAACTCCCGATCTTTGTTTGTTGACATAAACTCTCCAATAATTTCCTTTGTGTACTCAAAAAAAGAAAAAACGTTCATGAATGAATGCTCTTTTTTGATCAGCATACCAATAAACTACTCGAATGAATAAATTCACCTCCCTTCTTTAGCTATCTGGATTCATTCTTAATTAACTGAATATCATAAAGCATGATATTTCAACATAGCGATAATCAATAGATACTGACTGTGAATTGTATCTTTTTTGTAATTTTGACCTCCTGTATAATTATCGATAATAAAATGGAGCAAAAACTACATATTTACAATACACTTAGCAGACAAAAGGAAGCGTTTGAACCTATAACACCGGGACGAGTTGGTTTATACGTTTGTGGCCCAACAGTATATGGCGATCCTCATCTAGGTCATGCCAGACCTGCTATAACATTTGATTTATTATCTCGCTTTTTAAGTTACGCAAGGTACAAAGTTAGATATGTAAGAAACATTACTGACGTTGGCCATTTAGAGAATGATGCTGATGAAGGTGAAGATAAAATTGCAAAAAAAGCCAAACTTGAAGAATTGGAACCTATGGAGGTTGTTCAGTATTATACAGAACGATACCATGATTACATGAAAATGCTTAACGTAAAAAGTCCTAGTATTGAACCACGTGCATCAGGACATATTATTGAGCAGATTCAGGTGATTAAATCAATTTTAGAAAAAGGCTATGCATACGAAAGCAATGGCTCTGTATATTTTAATGTAAAAAAATACAATGAAGATCATCCTTATGGCATTCTTTCTGGCCGTAAGATCGAAGATCTTATAAACAACACCAGAGAGCTTGATGGACAAAGTGAGAAAAGAGATTCACTAGATTTTGCGCTTTGGAAAAAAGCTTCACCTGAGCATATCATGCGATGGCCTTCCGAATGGAGCGATGGATTTCCAGGTTGGCACCTTGAATGTTCTGCTATGAGTAAGAAATATCTGGGTGAACAATTCGATATTCATGGCGGTGGAATGGATTTATTATTCCCTCATCACGAATGTGAAATAGCACAAAGTACTGTTGATAACGGTAAAATTCCTGCTAAATATTGGATGCACAATAACATGATTACCATTGGTGGTCAAAAGATGGGTAAGTCATTGGGTAACTTTATCACTTTGGAGCAATTCTTTACGGGTCAGCACGAGAAACTTGAAAAGGAATATAGTCCCATGACGATTCGATTTTTCATTTTACAGGCCCATTACAGAAGCACCCTGGATTTTGGTAATGATGCCCTTCAAGCTGCCGAAAAAGGTCTTAATCGATTAAGTGAGGCAATGGAAAACATGGAGAATATTGTTGCTTCCAATACTTCTGACGTCGATGTTATTTCATTAAAAGATAAATGTTATTCTGCCATTGCTGATGATTTAAATAGCCCCATTTTAATTGCTCACTTATTTGACGCTGTAAAAACGATCAATAGTTTGCTCGATGGAAAAATTAGCATAGACGAAGACAGTTTGGTTGAACTTAAAAATATCATGCATGTTTATGTTGAAGATATTTTGGGTTTAAGTTTAAATAGCGATAAAAGTGAGGATTCAAACTCAAAAATGGACGATGTAATGCAACTTCTGCTTAACATGCGAACCGAAGCTAAACAAAATAAAGATTGGGCTACTGCTGATAAAATTAGAGATGAACTTCAAAACTTAGGTTTTGTTATTAAAGATGGTGCAGAAGGCGCAAGCTGGGAACTGAAATAAAAAAGAATTACCAAATTTAAATACTAAAAAAAACGGATATAATGATTAAATATATAACCCTTGCTATTATAGTTTTTGCATCAAGCTGCAATCAGCGTTCAACTAGCAGCACTTCTTCGAAACAAAAAGAAAAAGTTCAAGTTGTTGTACCTTCATTTAATCCTGATTCTGCTTATCATTATATCCAAAAGCAAGTTGATTTTGGTCCAAGAGTTCCTAATACAGATGCGCATTTAAAGTGTGCCAGTTATCTCAGTAATAAACTAGAAAAATTAGGAGCTAATGTAATAGTTCAGGATGCTGAAGTAAGAGCTTTTGACAACACGCTTTTAAAAGCCAAGAACATTATAGGTCAATACAAGCCTGAATTAAATGATCGTATTTTGTTATTTGCCCATTGGGATTCCAGACCATTTGCAGACCATTGCGATGATCCTTCAAGACAAAACGAACCTATTTTAGGAGCAAATGACGGAGGTAGCGGCGTCGGCGTATTATTAGAAATTGCCCGCCAATTGCAAAAGCAACCACTTCACATAGGTGTAGATATCATTTTCTTCGATGCAGAAGATTACGGTACTCCGGATCATATTAAAACCCAAAACTATATACCAGACACTTGGTGTTTAGGATCTCAATATTGGGGCAAAAATCCTCATGTAAATAATTATTATGCCCGTTATGGAATTTTATTAGATATGGTTGGAGCTTCTAATGCTAAATTCTATCAGGAGGCTGGATCTCTTCAGATGGCTAAAAGAGTGGTAAAAAAGATTTGGGATAAAGCCAACGATCTGGGCTATGGTCAATATTTTATATATGATAGCTGGGGACCAATAACTGACGACCACGTTTATGTAAATAAGTATTTAAACATTCCTTGTATTGATATTATTCAACACGATCCTTCTACAGAATCCCATTTTGGTGCTTACTGGCATACGCACAAAGATAACATGGATGTAATTGACAAAAATACACTGAAAGCAGTCGGACAAACCATATTAGAAGTAATCTATAACGAAAAGTAGAATATAAGTACGTTCGCAAAATGCCAACACCATGAATAATACGTTAGAACGATTTCTGAATAAAAATACTATTGAAGCAGGATGCGATGAAGCAGGAAGAGGATGTTTGGCAGGTCCTGTAGTGGCTGCGGCTGTTATTTTGCCTAAGGACTTTGAGCATCCTTTCTTAAACGATTCAAAACAACTAACAGAAAAGCAACGCAATTTAATAAGACCTATAATAGAAGAGAAAGCCATTGCCTGGGGTGTAGCCATTGTTAGTAATAATGAGATTGATGAAATAAACATTCTTAATGCATCCATTATCGGAATGCAAAGAGCAGTTGAACAACTACATATAACACCAGAGCATTTACTCATTGATGGCAATAAATTTAAACCTTATAAAAACATTCCGCATACTTGTATTGTTAAAGGAGATAGTAAGTACATGTCTATTGCGGCTGCCAGTATATTAGCTAAAACTCATCGTGATGAGTTAATGGAAAATTTAGAAATTGAGCATCCGGGATATGATTGGAAAAAGAATAAAGGGTACCCAACCAAAGCGCATCGTGCAGCAATTGAAAAGTTGGGAACAACCCCTTATCACCGACAATCTTTTAAATTATTAGATACGCAACTTAAACTCAACCTATAATTTGAAGAGGTATCAATGTAATAATTATCATTGTTTTTGATTGAATATCTTCTTTTATTGTGCAAGTCTTAGTTTGAACCTTTTGTTTTATTAAACAATTAACATACGGTACTGATTCATTAAATTCTCATTGTCATAATGAATCTCTTAACCGTGAAACTTATTTATTTAAAGAATGAAGAAATTAACAATTTTAATTCTTGCTTTTGTTATTGGTTTTTCCGGAAGCATAAAAGCAGATGAGGGGATGTGGCTTCTACCATTATTATCGAAGCTAAATATGGATAAAATGTCCGAAATGGGATTACAACTTTCTGCAGAAGACATTTATAGCATTAACCAATCCAGTTTAAAAGATGCAGTTGTTATCTTCGGAAGAGGATGTACAGGTGAATTAATATCTGATCAAGGTTTGATATTAACTAACCACCACTGCGGTTACGGTGATATCCAAAAACTAAGTTCGGTAGAGCATAATTACTTGAAAGATGGTTTTTGGGCAAAATCATTAAAAGAAGAATTGCCAGCAGAGGGATTATCTGTAACATTTTTAAAGTATATGAAAGATGTGACAACCGAAATTTTAGAGGGCGTTACAGAAGACATGACTGAGGAAGAAAGAACCGAAGCTATTCTTAAAAACCAGAAAGCGATCAGGGACGAAGCATCTGAAGGAAATGATTACTCTATTTTTGTTAAAAACTACTTTGAAGGAAACCAATATTTCTTAATTGCTTACGAAGAATTTACTGATGTTCGTTTTGTAGGTGCTCCACCTTCATCTATTGGTAAATTTGGATTTGATACAGATAACTGGATGTGGCCAAGACACACCGGCGACTTTAGTATGTTTAGAGTATATGCTGATAAAGATGGTAAACCTGCTGAATATTCAGAAGATAATGTTCCATTAACACCTGAACATCACCTACCTGTATCTCTAAAAGGAGTTAATCCTGAAGATTTTGCTATGACAATCGGTTTTCCGGGAAGCACAAGTCGTTACCTAACTTCATGGGGAATTACAGAAAGAATGGATGTTATTAATGATGCTCGAATTGTTCCAAGAGGTGTTAAACAAGATATCTGGAAAAAAGACATGCTTGCTGATGAAAAAGTAAATATCCAATATGCATCAAAATTTAGTCGCAGCTCAAACTATTGGAAAAATAGTATTGGAATGAACCGTGGACTGGAAAAATTAGATGTTCTTGGTCAGAAAAGAGAATTGGAGAAACAGTTCGAAGCATGGGTTAAAGAAGATGCTAAAAGAGAGGAAATATACGGAGATGTATTAAATCAGCTTGAAAAGGTTTATACAGAACGTAAAGAAGAAGCTAAGGCTTTAAATTATATTGTTGAGTGTGCCATCAGAGGAACAGAAATCATAGCACAAGGAATTAAAACAATAAAACTGGAAGAAGCTTTAGAGGAAGAAAATGAAGAAAAGATAAAAGAAATAACCGAACGTGTTCTTCATTCTCTTGATGCCTTTTATAAAGACTATAGTAAATCTACCGACCACAAAGTATTTGGAGCAATGCTTGAATTATATTACGATAAAATTCCGGCAGAACACCATCCTTCTTTTATGGATGAAGTGATCATTAAAAAATACAAAGGTGACTTTAAAAAGTACAGTGATGATGTATTTAAAAAATCAATTTTCGTAGATCAGGAAAAATTAACTGCGTTTTTAAAAGAACCTAAATTAAAAGTCTTAACGAAAGATCCTGTATTTATTGCGGCTAAATCCGTTATGAAAACTTATCGCTCACTTTATAGTGGTTATAGTGCCTTAAAAGATGCTGAATCTAAAAACAATCGTCTTTTTATTAAAGGATTGATGGAAATGCAGCCTGAAAAAGTATTTTATCCGGATGCTAATTTTACTATGCGATTAAGCTATGGTAAAGTTGGGAATTACGAACCCAAAGATGCTGTTATTTATAAGCATTTCACCACACTTGAAGGAATTATTGAAAAATATGAGCCGGGTAATTACGAATTCGAAGTTCCTGAGAAATTAATTAGCTTATATAATAACAAAGACTACGGACAATATGTAGATGCAGACGGTTCATTACACGTATGTTTTACTACAAATAATGATATTACCGGAGGAAACTCTGGTAGTCCGGTAATAAATGCGAACGGTGAACTATTTGGCCTTGCTTTTGATGGTAATTGGGAAGCTATGAGTGGAGACATTGCTTTTGAAACAGAACTTCAAAAATGTATCAATGTTGACATCCGATATGTTTTGTTTATCATTGACAAATATGCAGGAGCAACCAATCTTATCAATGAAATGACCTTAGTGAAGTAAATTCTATTTGAATTATATATTAAAAGGAGTCTGCTTCAGGCTCCTTTTTTTGTTTCTCATCTTTCCAGTATCAAATCTAAAAAAGATAAATCAACTTATTCTATGAATCAAACTCACATTAAGTATTAGAACTTCTTAGTGAGCGTTAAAATTGCATTAAAACAAGTCTTTGCTAAAACGAAGCATGCAACGTTCTGGTGCGTTGAATTGAAGCAATGAAGTGACTTGTTTTGAAGTATTTTGATGCGTAATAAATTACCTAATGCTTTTTGAGGGTTAAACCTAATCTGACTAGATGGAATATTTATAAAAAAATATACGCTATACTACATAAAAAAAAGCCCTACGTAGTAAAGTAGAGCTTTAATCTATATATTAAACTATTTTACAGTTTTATTCCCATAAACAATACATCATCAATTTGCTCCTGATCCCCTTTCCAACTAAGGAAGTTCTCTTTCACTAACAATCCTTGCTTATCCATTGGTTTATCCTTTATTTCTTCGAGTAAATTCTTTACTCCTACCTTCATAAGCTTCTTCCCTTTAGGTCCACCAAATTGATCGGTATATCCATCTGAAAACAAATAAATAGCATCACCTTTTGAGCATTCATATTCATAATTCATAAATTTAGAATGCGTTGCTATTTCATCATCTCCAATACTTCTGCGCGTACCATTGTAAATCGTAAGTTCTTTATTAATATACAGTAAAACAGGTCTTTTAGCGGAAGCCAAACGGACAACATTACTATTAAAGTTTATTTCTATTACGGAAATATCCATACCATCTTTGGCATATTCACTGGCATCCTTTTGCAATAAAACACGAATATTACTATCTAGTTTTTCCAGGATATCTGCAGGTGACTGGGCACTTTCCATCTTACTTATATCATTAAGCAAAGTTGTTCCAATCATCGACATAAAAGCTCCGGGAACGCCATGCCCGGTACAATCTGCACAGCAGATTAAGAAACTATCTTTACTTTTCTTAAACCAATAGAAATCTCCACTAACAATATCTCTTGGCGCAAAGAATATAAATGATTCCGGGAAAGTTTCCCTTAATTCATTCAGCGGTGGAAGTATTGAACTTTGAATACGTTTTGCATAATTAATACTTGCTGTAATATCTAAATTCTTACGCTCAATTTCTTCCTTCTGCTCCCTTAAAATAATGGTTTGTGAATCAACTTCTCTTTGCAATTCTTCTTTCTTGAGCCTCAGCTGTCTTTCTCTGAATTTTACAATGAAATAAAATACAGTTATAATAACGACAAGCACAACTAGATAAAACCATAACTTTTTCCATACCGGAGCGGCTATTTCAAACTGCAGCGTTAACGGACTTGCACTTGATATTCCATCAGCATTAAAAGCTTTAATTTTTAAAGTATACTTTCCATCCGGTAAAAACTCATACTCTCTAAAATTTGTAGATCCAATAGAAACCCACTCTTTTTGACCTTCATCCCCATCCTTTTCCATTTTGTACTGATAGGTTACTGCTTCAGGATCTTTAAAGCTAATACCTGTAAAATCCACCCTTATCTTTGAATATTGCCTACGATATGGATATGGTAATTTTATTTCCTGGTTTTGACGGTACTTTTTTCCTGAAATATCTATTGAAGTAAAATTAAGTTTTGGACCAACCAGATTTTTCTTATCTCTATCCGGAAAATACTGAACAACACCATTACTCGAAGCAAACCAAACATTCTTACTTTTATCTTCCCATACACGATAAAAATCTCCACCCATCTTATCTCTAAAGCCAAACTTTTCAATTTGCCCTGTTTTAATATCAATACAGCTAATGCCTGGCCAGTGACAAACCCACAACTTATCATTCTTATCACAAACGATATCGTAACAATAGTTCTTTGTTAATCCATCTGATAATGAAATTTGTTCCAAGGTATCCTGATTAAATTTAAGAACCCCCTTGCCAATAGTAGACAACCAGAAATTACCTTGAGAGTCAATCGTCATTCCTGAAACATCCAATGGAGAAGGCGACATTCTATGAATCTCAATATTTGCAGAATCAACCTTACAAATACCACTCGACTTAGGACCTATCCATACGTTTTCTTCATTATCGATAAAAATAAAGTTGATATTATTGTGTGGCAGGTTATTTTGAGTTGTCAGGCGTTTAACACCCTTTGTTGTCAGGTTGATTGTATAAAAACCATCTGTAGTAGCCAGATACATTTCCCCATTTAATATGGATAAATCATTAATAATAGGATCAATAATATCATCTGTATATCTGAACTTTTTAAATCTCAAATCCTTTGCTGCTCTGTAATATAACCCTTTACTATAAGATGCAACCCATAAATTCCCATTCTCATCATAATCAAAACCTGTAATTCTATCATTAGGAATTCCCAGCGCATTGTCATAATATTCATGATCAATAAAACAATATGGATCTGTTTTCAAAACTCCATTATCCAGGCCAATCCATAAACTTTTTTCATTAGCGATAACTGAAATGGCTTTGCTTTGCTTAAATCCGATGTCGTCAAGATTATAGTGAATAAAATAATCATTCAACAGCACCGAAACTCCTCCTCCAAAAGTGGCAAACCAATAATTATTCTCCCTATCACCTAGAATAGCTTTAACAAAGTTGTGATTTAAACCATTTTCAGATGAAAAATTTAAAGACTCCTTAAATGTCTGACTGGATGGATCTAAAAATAACTTTATAACTCCATTTCCCCATGTTGCCAACATCAGGTTTCCATCATTTTCTTCAAATATATCCAGTATATTTTCGTGTTCAATATTAAACCTGACACATAGCTTATTATTGGCTAAATGTTTAGCTTTATTATCAGAATAGGTAAAAAGATAAAATCCTTCATCTTCTGTTGCCACCCAATACTGATCATCAATCGCCTTACGTTTAACAATTGTATTAATTTTTGTTGGAGGAATATCCGTAATAGGAGCAAAAAATTGCACTGCAAAATTACTGGACAGCTTTAAGGACATAAGCCCTTCTGAAGTACCTACTAAAAATTTATGGGCATTGATCGACTCTATTGAATAGTAAAGTTTATCTCCAAAATAATCCCGATCAAAAAAGGCTTGCACCTTCTTATCTTCATCAATTCTTATAAGTCCATTATTTTGAACAGTAGCCCAAATATTACCTAAATCATCCTGACAAATATCCTGAATTGGACTGGTAGCCTTTTCTTCAGGTGTAACTTTGTAAAAATGATCATCTTTATAATAAGATAAGGAACCATTATTGTGTCCTACCCATAAAGTACCATCCTTTGCAACAAATAGCGATTGTACAAAGTCCGAAGACAAAGAATCTGCTTGCGTAAATGTTTTGAACTGTATACCATCGTACCTTACCAGACCCTCTCCGGTACCAATCCATAAGTACCCCTTATTATCCTGAGCCAGGCAATAAACAAAGTTTTGAGGCAAGCCAACATCCGAATCAAAACTCTTAAAATCATACGACTGAGCATGACTTATTAATGAACTACAAGCCAACAGTACTGTAATCCAACATTGCAGTTTTTTTAATAGTTTAGATATCATGCCTTTTTATTATTTCTTTGTGATTTTTGGTTTAATTCCAATACTATACTTATACTTTGGAATACCACCAATAGGAACACTGTAGAATGGCATTAACTCACCATATTGATTCTCAAGAAAAATCACCACATTATTATTCTTAATATTGGCACTTTTTTTCTTGATTATTTGAATATCGTAAGATGTGTTTTTTTCATCAGGGTGAATGGTATGCTCACTCTGACTCCAGTCATTGTCGCCCGAAACCTTTAAAAATTCACCATTTTTTGCTACCGATATAATTCGAATGATACCATCATTATCCCAATCAAAATTAGTTTGCTTGATGGCAACAACGTTATTATCTATAAAAGGATAGATGTGCGACACTTCATTTACATTATCATGCAAACGAAATTTATATTTAAAGTAAAAAGCAAAAGCTCCCTCTACCGGTTGATTTTCACTTCCACTAGTACTCATAAACAAGTTATATAGGTTACCATCATCACCTCCAATTCCTTCTACCACAATCTTAAAAATATAACCTCCATAATCCGGAAGCAATTCTCCTTCCGTTGGATTAATCGGACCAAATGTATACCAGTTATTATCGTATCGTGGATTTTCAGCAAAAGATTTTGTTCCTAACAAAGTACCACTTTTATAATCTCCATTAAGATTAATTCTCCTGGCATCTTCATTTGAACAAGCACCAATTCCGCCATATATACTATACTTCATACGAGTTTCCCACTCTCCTTGCTGCTCATCAATTGCACCACCAACATCGGGATCAAAAACCCTAATAAAAATAGGTTCCGTATGATCTTTAGGTACTGAAAAGAAAATAACCTGGCAAAAATCATTATCGCCCCAGGCATGATCTCCTAATTTACCAAATGTAACCAGGTGAGGAATATTTTCATCTACCGCAGGAACCGGTTGTGCAAAAGATTGTAGTGTGATTAATAAAACGAATAGAACGCTTGATATTTTTAGCATGTGTTGTAAAATTACTCTGTTACTATAATTTGTCGTGTTGAACTCATTCTTTCTGTTGGATCATCTTTAGAGATAGCACCGCAGGTTACCGTATATATACCCTTTGTTCGAAAAACATGCGTAATAGTTACACCTTTCCCTTTATTACTATCTCCAAAATCCCAGTAATATTGCTTTGGTACAAAATCTTTCAGCTCCGATTTTTCAGCTGAAAATAATACAGGTTCATTAATTTTAACCGTATCCAAAGCTGATATATATATTTGCTGGGTTAATTCCAGATTAATTTCATAGTTGGTTACTGTATATAAATCCTCATTGGTTAATGTATCCACTACATTTAAGTGAATATTATACGTACCTGGTTTAGAATAGCAGTGATCCACTTCTAATCCTTTAGCAAACAAACCATCTCCGAAATACCATTGATATACGTAAGGAAGACTGTCTGCAATAAAAGGACCATTTTCGAAAATTGTAAAACAAAAATTATCTTCCACTTGTGGCTGAGCATCAGCAAAAGAAGGAAAAGGGTTTGAGAATTTATAAATATCATCATTCCCTGATCTGCTTGAGGCAAAATAACCCTGGGTTCCATCTTCAAAAATATAGCAGGAAAAATCATCGAATTCTGAATTAATGGGTTCTTCCAACTTAACAGGTTCTAACCACTCATTTCCATTTTTACTGGTATAAAAAATATCTAAGCCTCCTGTGCTATTATGACCTTCGGATGCAAAATACAATTTTCCGGATGGGTGATAAAATGGAAAAACTTCTCGCCCACTTGTATTCACCTGTTTACCCAGATTAACCGGCTCTGTCCATTCTCCATTGACAAAACTTGACTCATAAATATCAGTCTCCCCAAACCCATCTGGTTTATTCGACACATAGTACATCGTATTACCATCTGGCGTAATGGTTGGCTGTCCGTTAGAATATTGTCTTCTTGAATTATGAGTAAATGATACCGGACGACTCCAGCTACCGTTTTTATTATCTATTATAAAAATACCAAGCAAATTTTCTCTTCCCTTACTTCTTTTAACCGTAGTATATTGATTCTGTGTAAGAAATATTTTAGACTTATCCTCAGACCAGCAAATTGATGCTGTATTTAGTTTAGATAAGCGATTTCCATTTAACTGATATTCCTTTCCAAAATCTCCTTCCCCCTTTATCTGCGCTAAATAAATGCGATAAAGCCATTCATTATTTTGATCGAGATAAGACCTTAATATTTCATGTTTTCTGTTAGATGTAAAATATAAAACAGAATCCATTACAAACGGGGCAAAATCGTTCTTAATAGAGCTATTCACATCTAACTTTTCAACAGAAACTGTTTGTCCGTTAAGAGCAGTAAAAAAGGTCAATATAAATATCCAAATAGATAGTATTTTGATTGTACGCATCATCTAAAAGAATTTAGGGTTTGGAGAATTAATCTTATATCCAAAATTAAACTGCAATGCGACTTCATGTGTCCCATTATTATATGATCCAATGGGATCAATATCATAATCAAGGCTATAAGTAAATCTAAACTGAGAAGTCAATTGATAACCAACAATTCCAACTATTTCTCCTGTGGTACGATATGAAGTTCCTAAAATAAAAGCATTCATTAAAAAACCAGTTGCACTGATATCTACAAACGTTTCCTGATCCATATTCACTCTAAGCATAGCTGAAGGTTGGATAACTATTGCATCAGATAAATTAAACATATATCCTCCGGTGAATAGATAGTCTATTTTTGCAAAATCCAGCGTACTTTCTCCTGTTTCATATCGATCATAAAACAAAAGAGATGGCACAGAAAATCCTGCAAAATAGTTTTTATGAAGCAAAGCTGCTCCAAATCCAATCCAAGGCGCTGAAGTTTGTTCCTGCGCTGCAAAAGTATTATCCTCTGTATCTACAAGCAACACATCGGTCCAGTCCGATTTGTAACTCACTAAACCTCCTGAAATTCCCAAAGATAGTTTTGCATCATTCTGCAACTGTAATCTATAGGCATATGAAACACTAAAACCAGTATTACTAATAATACCAACCTGATCATTAAAAAATTGAGCACCAAGAGCAACTCTTTCATTTTTAAGAGGTGAATGAACCGTAAAAAAAGCGCCTGATGGCGACTTTTCAAACCCTGCCCATTTTTTACGAAATGATCCATAGGTAGACAGCGACTCATGAGAACCTCCAAATGCAGGGTTAATACTGTATTTATTATACATATATTGACTCATTATCAATTCCCGCTGAGCAGAAATATCCGTCAGTGCCAACAGCATAATAAATACCAACAGGTTAAGTTTTCTCATCTTTATATCAATATATTAATTCCAACGAATTGGAAATTATCTTTTTATAATTAAATAGTTTTTAATTGGCTTGCTAAGCTGATCTCCTTCGAGCACATAAAAATATGTTCCTGATGGTACATCTTGTCCATCCATACCTGTACCTCTCCAATCATTTTGATAATCTTTCGATTTAAAAATAACTTTCCCCTCTTTATTAAAAATGGTTACCTGATTATTGGTAATATTGTCAATTCCCAATATTTGAAAGGTTTCATTTAACTCATCGCCATTAGGAGAAAAACCTGTTGGTGAGAAAAGATTTTTTACCGTAATCACTATTTCGTCTGTCTCGGCCGGACAACTTCCCTCCTGTAACGAAACCGTCCACAATAATTTATAAACTCCTTCCTCTAAACCTGATAAAACAGTACTCGGACTAGTAACATTTTCAATATTGGCATCATTCTCAATGAAGGACCATTCGTAGTTATTTCCTTCATCAGGTTGCAAAGCATTTAAAGCAATATTATCTATAGCATAAATGGTAGTATCATTTCCTGCAAATACAGGATTCGGTTTTTTATGAAAATTAATCAGTACTTCATCTGTATCTTCACATTTTCCGTTCGTTTCAGTCCACGTTAAGACCTGTGCTTGCCCAGGATTTACATCAAAACTATTGGCGGTAAAAAAAGTTTCAGGATCACTTGAATCAACAAATTCTCCTGAACCACTCCACTCTCCTACACTTGTTTCTAAATTGAACGAAGCTGCAAGCGTAATATCTTTACCGCAAATTTCATCATCCGGTCCGGCATTAGCCGTTGGCATTTTATCTACCAAAACTGAATAAACGTTATCACTATAGGTTGTTACACAACCATATGATCCTGTAATTTTTGTAAAAGAAATGACATTAGTTCCAATATTTAACTCAGACCCTGCAAAGCTTTTTGTATAGTTTGAGTTGTGTATGGTTTCGACTAAAGTACCTCCACCTTTGTTGTACTCCACATTCCATGGCAAATTACCTGTTGCAACTAAATTGATTGCTGTTGATAAATCTTCGCAAATTTGATCACTTTTATTTCCTGAAATAGATAATTTTGGTGACTCTGCAAAATTTATTACTACCTCATCACTATCATAACAGCTTCCTAGTTCATCAGTCCAAACTTCCTCTGTCCAAATTAAGGTTGCCAATTGATATGACAAGGATGACACAATTGAGTTCTTATCATTTAAACTTGTAAATGAAATTCCGGACGCAGCAGAAGACCAAGCTCCTGTTGCCCCTTCAGACAATGTTGCCTGCAATGTATATTCTTGGCTACATTCAACAACATCATCTCCGGCATAAGGATTGGGTTTAACATTAAATGCCTCTTTAGCACCTGTTAAATCACTCACTTCTGCAGCACAACCGTTTCCATCTACAACTGATTCCAAAACAAAAATTTGAGAATCATTAACTGGAATTTCAATATTTATATTTGAACTTGACGTTGTTACTGGATTTGTAGTTTGAATATCTGATTTCAGGCTATAGGTAAAATCACCATTCCCGGTAAAATTAACCTCAACCGGAAGTTTATTCTCTGTTCCTGAAGTTGAACAGAACTTCCATGAACCATCTGTAATTTCAGCCTTTGGAGAACCTTGTAATGTTACATTAACATCATCTGTGTCTTCACAAGTTCCATTCTCAACATTTAAAGTAAGTAAATATGAATCCTCTGTATTGCCAGAAAAAACTGCAGTAGGTAAGTTGATATCATCAAACGAACCTAAGGTTCCTGGATCAGACCAAATAATGCTGGTTGTCGTTCCGGTAACAACACCTTCCATTTTGAACTCATAACCACAAACTATTTTATCTTCTCCGGCTGAAACGACTGGCATTTCGTCAACACGGATATTTAGATTTCCACTTACATTTCCTGAAGTTCCACCTACCGGATAATTACTATCATAAACTGCCACTAATTCTATAAGCTCAGATGAAGAAACATCTCCAATTGTCAGCTCAAAATACGTTTCATCAATAATGTTACCTCCTCCATTTTCGGTATAAGTGGTACCTCCTCTTTTATATTTAAAGGCAAATGGAGAAGCCCCGGTAAACTCTAATCGCAATTTAGCATCTCCCGTATCGCAAAATGCAGTATCTGTTTGTAACAAATTAGCCGTCGGTAAATCTTGACCAACAACGAACATTGTACTCATGAAAAAAAATAGCAACAAAAAGAGAGTCTGTTGCAAAAAAGTGGATTTGTTGGTTTTATTTATCATGTATTTCTGATAAGATCAACCTTAACAAAAATCATAAACATCCCGATAGAAACGCTATGAAATATTTAGTCCAATTTTATCGTACAAATTGGAAAGATATAATAAGGTGTAAGGTTGCTGTGTTAATACTTATGCAATAATAATGATTTTTCCGCTGAATAAGGTTGAGTTCAAACGTTTAGATAAAACTATTTATCAAATAATATAGTCAATCCATGGAAAAAGTAGAAAAAGAACTCTTTTATCCTATCATATTATAAAATATAACTACCAAAATCTACAAATCGTATATGGTACGTGCTTTCGGTCTGTTTTGTCTCAACTTTTTATGTCGGTAATTATTAAAGACCTCAGAAAAAGCAGGTGCAAAATTTTCTTCCGGTGCGGGAGCTGGTGATAAAACTAATTCACCCTCAGGATTAATTAAGTAATAAGTTGGGAAAGCTTTGATGTTATAATCCATGAGAACTTTAGCATTTTGGCCAAAATGTAAAAACGTCCAACTAAACTGATTGTGATTAATGTAGCGTAAAGCTTCATCCGGATCTTCATCTGTTAGGATGGTAACAATTCGCATATCTCGTTTGTATATGCTAGCCAGCTCCTCCAACACCTGAAAATCTTTTTTACAAGCATAGTTTTTAGTATTGGCAAAATTCAGATACACGAATTTCCCATCAAAATCATTTAAACTTTTGGTTTTCCTGCCGGATAAGGTATACAAATCAAAAGAAGGCGCTTCTGATCCAACCAATAGTTTACTAATTTTATCTAAAACCTCTCTGGCAATTCGTTCATTCTTCTGATTACTGCATTTTCCTTCTGCCGATTCCAATATTTCAATAAGCTTCTCTTTATTGTACATATCGGAATAAAAACCATCATAAATGCTTTTAATTAATACCAATTCGGCTAACTGCCGGTTCGCAAACAACGAATCCTTTGTCAGACTATTACAAATTGTATCAAATGAGGTAGTAGTCTCGAAACTTTTTTTAAACTCTGCTCCACGGTTTGAGTTAAAATAATAGTGTAAAAAATCACTATACACTTTATTAAAAGCACTCCAGTAAGTATCTAATTGATAACGAATAGGTTTTTCCGAAAAACCCATATTCATGACATACGATGGCTTATTTGAATAAATATAATCGTATAAATCGAAGTATGAATAAAACTTATAATTATAAAACCAGGTTGCACTATCCGCAGGGAAAGCTTCGTCTGTTTTATTGATTATATCATAACAAGCTTTTTTGTTTTTGGTTAGAACAATTCGAGCTATATTCTTAGAAAATATACTATTATAAAACTCATCAAACTCAAGTACTTTCTTATTTACATTATCAGTCACTTGATTGATAACGCCAAGTACTACTTGTTGCGGTTTAAAAAATGGATTTAACTTATCTTCCTGTTTTAAAGGAATGTAAGGAGGCAATACAATATTATAAGTTACACCCGGCTCAACCCATAAATAAGCCTGAATTTCACCAAGAGAAATATAAACCTTCGTTATTTCAGAAACTTCAAATGTTACATCGAAATTACCATCTTTAGCTACCAGAAAAGAACTTAATTCATTAAACTGACGAGTGATAAAATTCGTCTGAGATGTAATAGTCAGACCCATATTTTTATACTCGGGAGCTTTTCCCCAAAACCTCACTTTGTTTTGAGCTTTTAAAGAATAAGATGTAATTAAAAGTAAAGCAACTAAAGTTATTCTCATACTATAATTTAAAACTGGCCATTTTCTCTCTAATCTTCTCTGGAATAAACTGGCTGGCATCACCATCGTGTCTAATAATATCTCTCACAATAGAAGAGTTAACCGGCGTATGCTCAGGAGTTGTTAAAAGAAAAACAGAATCAATTCCTGTCATCGCTTTATTAACTTGCGCAATTGCCCTCTCATACTCGAAATCAGCTGCCGTTCTAATACCTCTTAAAATATATCCGGCACCTTTATCCTTAGCAAAATCAACGGTTAATCCCTCGTATTTATCTACTTTAATATTCGGATATTCACTAAACAAATACTGTACCCATTCTATTCTTTTATCCACCGGGAAGAAATCCTTCTTATTAGAATTATATCCTATTCCAATTATAATTTCATCAAACAAACCAACAGCTCTTAGCACAATATTTTCATGCCCTATCGTAAAAGGATCAAATGAACCCGGAAAAATAGCAATACGCTTCATTTTAACTTATTTGTTAATTATAAATTTCAGGGTAAAGTTGTAAAAATAGATTTACACCACAAACCAGTATTACCAAAACTTAATTTTCACAGCAGCAAACATGGACATACGAAGTAAAATTAAACCATGTCTAAATCGGCTAATATTTGTATCGCCATACTTTCGTTCTCTATAACGAATTGGCAAATCAATTATCTTAAGATTAAGCTTATAAGCACCAAAAAGCAAATCAAAATCACCAAAAGGATCAAACTCACCAAAAAACTTACGGTTAGCTGCCAATCTTTCATAATCCTTTTTAAACATCACTTTAGTTCCACAAAGAGTATCTTTAATAGGCCGCTCCAAAATATAACTAAACAACTTGCTAAAAAAGTGATTACCAACTGTATTTAAAGGCCTCATGGCATTTTTTTCCATCGGATAAACCAATCGCACCCCATTTATAAACTCACCTTTACCCTTTGCCAAGGCTCTGTAAAACTTCGGTAAATCTTCAGGCGGAACAGTTAAATCAGCATCTAAAATCATTAAAATATCACCCGTAGCATTCGCATACCCTTTTCTAACTGCATCCCCTTTTCCTTTGCCTTCCTGCTGCATTACTTTAATATCATGGGTGTCCTTATATTTTTCTTTAATCTTAAGGATAGTATCCCAGGTATCGTCAGTTGAATTTCCCTCTACAAAAATGATTTCGATATGCTTACCAAAATCTGGCATTCTTAAAATTGCTTCCTCAATATTACCACTTTCATTTCTTGCTGGAATAACCACTGATGTACTAAATAGAGCATTTGCCTCTTCATCTGTATAAGATTTAGGAATTGGACGAGCAAACACAAACTGATTTAAGCCCATCTTGTTCAATAGCGGAAGTCGACTTAAAATGCGATTAAAAAAAGTAGAAACGAATGGAATATAATATGGAACAAACATATTCCGGTTCTCTTTATAAGACTCAAATCCAGATAAAAAAAGCAGGTTCTGAATATCACTCGACGAAAGCCAGTTTTGCTGCGGCGACTTTCGTTTTACACCCAAAAGTTCTGCGAAACGAATAAATGGTTCCCACATCCGATTATAATATGTAACAATTATCCGCGTCTTCTCGTGACAAACTTTATTTAACTGTTCAAAGGCTGATTCCACATCAGGTAAAACCCCAATGAGATTAGATAAAATAATTACATCAAACTTTTGATCTAATGCAATCTGTTCTGCTGACATTTCATAAAACTGAATATCAGGAAATCGCTGTTTTGCAATATCTATCATGTTTGGAGAAAAGTCGATCCCAACCTTTTCCTTTCCTTTAATGGAATCTAATAAATCACCCTGTCCACATCCTACTTCAAGAATACTGCTTTCGGGATGAATAAAATAATTACAAAATTTAGATATAGAGTTCCAGTAATAAGATCTTCTTTTTCTGTATTTAGTCCATTTTACGGAAAACTCGTTCCAATATTTTTTAATTTTTTCGTTACTGTATGGAGTCATCTGACGTAGATTTTTTTTCTTGAATTACATCATAATTTATTTTGAATAGGTGAGTTGGTTCCTGTGCACCATACTTTTTAATCAAAATAAAAGCTTTCGGGTATTTTCTGGCAATAAAAGCCATATATCGTTTAATCGTATTTATACTTTGACCTGTATATTGATATGGATTTTTACGCAAACTACCCATCATTATATGCGTCACATTTCTTTCTTTCAGATGAGCCAATAGTTCATCCGGATCATCAGAAGGAATTCGAAAAATTCCATAAAACTTCTTTCCCTTTGCATACAACCGGGCTATTCCTGGTTTTCTACATGCGACAAAATCATCCTTTTTCAAATTCTTATTACAATACTCTGCCATTTGCAAATAACTAACCCAATCGGGCGTATAACCAGCAAACTTATCTCCAGCCAGATTTTTAGACAAGGTTTTAACATCCATTGTATTAACACCTCTTCCTGCTGCCAATAACAAAGACAGTGCTAGTATGGCCATCAGTCCTTTTTTAACAAACGATAATTTATAATGCTCTCCAACATAAACTATGCTTTCTACTAAAAACAATAATACAAGAGGTACAAATGGCACAATTAGCCTGTACTGATCCCATAATTTTTGTAAAGAGAAAAATGTTATGCCGAGCATAAATGCCAGATAAAGTGCAATTAGAAATAAATACTTATTTCTTCGTAAAGAGTAAACTAATCCAAAAATAAACAGGCCATATAATATAATCGTGATAACAGGTTTGACGGAATTATCTCCATGCTTACGAAAGCCAGTTATTCTCATCAAGTGCTTTGACAAATATAAATTTGAGTTATCCTTAAATCGGGTTAAAAAACCAACAAAGTCCTCTCTTCCTTGATCTTTATTATATGGATTTTTATCCAACAACTGCCCGGTTTGTTGACTTGATTTAGCAGGCATTTCCCAGGCTGCGTTCCGAATCACATAGAAGGATGCTATCAATACACTAAATATCACAACAACCTGTAAAGCTCGTTTATATTTTTTGCTGATAAGCCAATAGGTTAATAAGGTTAAAATCATACCAAATCCAATGGTACGGGTTAAGAACATTAAGACACAAATAGCAGCAATCAACAGTAAATATTTCAGCTCCTTTTTACCAGGAATCCAACCTGCTTCTTCTCGACTATCATATTTAAAAATCAACGCAAATAATCCAGTTTGAAGAATAAGAAATAACGGTTCTGAAAATGTTTGACTTGAAAAGAAGAGAATGTAATTACTAACTCCAACTAAAGCTAAGGTATAAAACAAACTCAGATAAGATATTTTACCTTTTAATGATCGATAAAAAATAATAAAGAAACCAATCATAAACAATGCAGAACTTAGCTTTAAGATGACCAGATTCATTCCCAAAATACTAATCAACAAAGCCAAAAACAAAGGATAAGCAGGACCTTGATATGTTGGAAACTTATCTGCTGATAAAAAATTAATCGCTCTGTTAACATATGATGAATCATCGCCTGCAATGCTAGGCTTAATATCAAAATACAAAAAACTAAATAAGGTAAGTACACCTAGTAAAATATAAAATAATGTATTGCTATGTTTCTCGAGCCAGTTTTCAAAAGTTGGTTTATTCTCTACTTTAACCTTTTGATATTTTTTCATGGTTTAATGATGAGTTTGATTTACTCTATTTCTTTTTTACGATACGCATTTACAAATAATATATTGCCCATTCCTTCATACTTTGTAAACCTTTCGGTTCCCTTAGTAATGTCTTCCGACGAAAAACCCAAAATAGTTAAATCCGCATCCTTACTTTGTTTTTTAACTACACTTTCTTTGTTATCTCCCTCCTCAAAAGGAATCATTTGAACATTACCGGGAGCAATTGGTAACCTACCCGACTTAATTAAATCGAGCCATTTTTGTCGTTCATCATCAAACTTATTCGATGAAGCCAATGAATAAATTTTAATAAAACCTTTTTGCCATTCCGGATGCCCTAAAATAATATAGGCTAATAATATCATCAGGTTCGCATTATAAAAATCATGACGCCCAATCCAGACATGAATTTCTTTTTTATATCCAAAACCCTTGAGTGATGTATTTAAAAAACAAACATCCAGCTTACAGGAATTGAACAATGCATAATTATCCAGTGCATTCTTTAAAGATTCCGGATTTTCATTCGGAAACTCAAATAAAATAAGATTGCTTCCTTTTCCTGAGATACCAGATAGTTGAATAACCTGGGCAATTGCAGAAGTATAAGATGGACTGATAATAGTATCAATATAAACCCTTGTATTACTTCCTTTCGCTCTGGAGATAAGACGCTCCAAAGTGTCTTTAGATTCAAGATTCGTTTTATTATTTAAAAATCCCTTTATATAATGAATATAAGTACCAAAACCATATTTATGAGAAACCCACCCTAACAAATCAAAAGCTGATTGTCTTTCGAATGAGTCTGAGCTTACACATACAGCAAATGGACGCCAATTATACTCTTGTTCTTCTTTATTGGCCTGCTGCACAAAAATCTGAATCTGTCTGCTCAATTGAAAAACCACACCTTTAAAAAGCTTCTCCAACCCGCGTCTTTCAGGTTTATATTTACTGATGATATAATAAATCACTCCCATAATTGAAAGCGATAGTATCGAATAAGTCAAATCCATTTTAAACATTAGCCAAAATGAGAAAACCGCTCCTGCTAAAGAATAATACCATCTGTTATGTTTAAATGTTGGACGATAAGATGGGTCTGCTGCAAAATGTTCAAGGAAACTAATTAGACAAATAACCCCATAAGTTACCATAAAGAACATAGAAATAATCTGTGCAACGAAATTGACATCGCCTATACCTACAAAAAAGAAAGCAATAACAATGGTGATTATAGTTGCATTTGCCGGATCATTATCTATTTTTTTTCCTTTAGCTAACCATTTATTTAAATTGGGATAAGGAAGAATATCATCAAAACCTATTGCCTGTAGCGTTCGAGGCGCCACCAATATTGAGCCAATAGCCGAAGATAAGGTTGCCGCAGCCAATCCAATTGGGATTATTGGCCCCCATAATGCTATACGTTGCATAATTAGCTGATCGCCGGCTAACTCATCTGGCGATGCAGATATTGTTAATTTGTATGCAATAAGTATGTAAATCAACATCCCAATTAATGTTGCCCACAACGTTCCTTTAGGTATCGATTTTTTTGGCTCCTTCAAATCTCCTGATAAACCAAGTCCTGCTGCAATACCTGTAAAAGCAGGAAATATAATGGTAAATACATAAAAAAACGGCTTAGGATTTTGTGTTGTTTCATTGAACAAAAATTCGACATTCCCATCTGCTGGCTTTCCAATAAAAAACAAAATAATAGAAAGAAACAGCATAGCGACAACAACATACAAGGCTTTCATTCCAATATTTGCCCCTCGAATGATCACAACCACACTTAAAATGGTCATCATCACCAGCGTTACTATTTTTTTAAAAACTAAAGGGTCAATTTCAAAAGGCAGATAAGGCAAGACAGCATCAAAAGCTTCTCCAAAAGCTATAATATAAAAGGCAACGCTAATAGCCTGAGACAGATAAAGCGCTATTCCAATAGAACCTCCAATATTTAAACCAAAAGAACGGGAAATAATATAGTATGCACCTCCACCCTCAACCTTTTGATTTGTGGCAATTTCAGCAACCGCTAATGCAGTTGGTATGGTAACCAAATGCCCAATAATAATGATCGCTAGAACTCCAATAAATCCAACATGTCCAATAGCCCAACCAAATCTTAGAAACAAGATCGCTCCTAAAATGGTAGAAATTGCTGTCATAAATACAGGCATAGAACCAAAGGATGCATTCGGATTTGTTAATGTTTTTTGCATATAGTCATAATTGAATATGCTCAAAAATAAAAAAAATATACGGAGTTGAAATTTTTTAAGCTTCAGGAAAACTTTAGAAAAGGAATAAAACATTTATCATACTTACCCTTAAAAAAACATGGATAAAAATCATAAATATTTTACCTCAACTAATTGAAAAAGCGCGTTAAAAGCATTATCTTAGTGTCTCTCAAAATAGGTTTAGATTACACAGAAATCTTTGAGGAAGCCGGAAAGTCAGGGGTGTCTTTCCGGCTTTTTTAATTCATTATATTCCATACACATACAACACGCTACTTTTCAACAATACTTATTTTTTCAAAGTCAGTTATTGGTCTTATCCAAATGTCAGAAAACTTATTGTTATGCAACAATTCTCTCTTTACCTTAAGCGAAGATCTGTAATCTTTAAAAGAACCAAAAGTATATCGAGTAAAACCATCGATGCATCGGTACTCCTGAATACTATCTAATCCTTTTCTTTTAAAGAAACTGTAATCAGCCAAAGGCTTTTCTTTTAAAGCCAACAATTGTAATGTATAACCATTAATTCTGGTTGAAACTTGCTTTTCAACACTTTGTTCTCCATTAATAAAGGCCTTTATATTTTTTACATTAGGCTCCTTTGCTTCAGTTATATCTGTAATATCCTTATTGTTTTTCTTATCTACATTTTTAACAATAGCTTTTTGAGAATTTACCATTTCTTCACGCACATCTTCCTGAACCCGCACTTCCTTTGTTTCAACTTTACTTTCATTCTCTTTTAATTCCTCCTTATTGACTACAAGTTGATCCTGTTGTTTTACCGGATAATGTTTTAATGGGGCCTCCATCGCAACATTAAAAAATTCCAAAGGCACCTTTTGTTGTTTATAAGACATGTCTTCCGTAACATTTACGAAGCTTTCCCTAACCTGCTTAGTTTCGGCATTTTCCTCAGAAACACTATACTCATACCCTGTTTCCAGAAACATCATATAGCTGCCATCCTGCGGACCAGGACGATAATCTCCCACTATTTTATTATCTTCTCTTCGAGTCACCAAAATCCTCATCTTTTCATATTCCTTCCCAAGACTTTTATCTACTTTGCCTTCCACTACTGCCAATTCTGTTTGACTATCTGATTTAAAAGTAACCTGATATATATCTGACCCCCCATAATTATCAGCAAACTTTGAGGATGCATAATAAGCATGACTTTTATTTATAGTAGGCACAAAAAAGAAATCATCATCCGGAGTATTTATCGGGTAACCCATATTAACTGGAATAGACCACGTAGAATCGGTATTCATCTGACTATAAAAAACATCTAAACGCCCCATGGTATTATGCCCCTCTGAAGAAAAATACAAAGTTTTACCATCGTAATGAATCATCGGTGTTTCTTCATCATAGGGTGTATTTATATTTTTTCCAAGATTACGAGGCTTTCCCCACTTCCCCTGTTCATTTCGTTTCACCATATATATATCCAACCCTCCGAATCCTCCTTCTCTGTCACTTGTAAAAAAGAAGGTACTTTTATCCGCAGAAATCGAACCATGCGTTTCTTCTGCATAACTGTTAATGGGGAATGGCAGTTTTTCAGGACTTGACCATGACTTTCCATTATAGTTACTTAAATACAAGCTCTTACCGTGAATATCATTTCTAAAAAGCACCAATTGATTTCCATCAGGAGATAAGGAAGCTGCAGCTTCATGTTCGTTTTGCTTAAAGAAAACCTTTAACAAACGAGCCGACTCCCAATTATTAGCAGACAACGGAACTGTGTAAATTTTTTCGGCATATTGCCCATCAGATAGCAACGAAAGTTTTATCCAATTCCTTCTGGAAGTAAAAAACAATTCGCTCTCACTAACTGCTATTAAAGGGCTATGATCGTCATAAGCAGAATTAACTGTTGAACCCAAATTTTTAACATCTAAGTCAATTGGGTTTTGTATGAAAAAATTGGCATGATGACAAATCTGAATCTCACGCTCTACATCCTTAATAAAGGATGTATCCTGCGGATTAGCATCTTCAATTAGTTCCTCGTAAATTTTTATTGCTTTTAAAGGCTTCAGCAAAACCTGATATGCTTTACCTAACGACAGCCCCAGCTCTGCCCCCAAGTACCCTTGCTTTTCTTCATCTGTCAAAATATCTAAACCTTTATTAAAAGAGATAACTGCAGAATCGGCACCATTGCTTGTATTCAAATAACACAAACCCATATTAAACAAGGCATCTAAGTGTTCTGGATCATTTGCTAAAAGCACCTTAAAAACCTTTATGGCTTGACGGTAATTATCCTGCCCCGCGAGGTTCATAGCCTTTTTAAACAGCCTGTCGCTCTTTGCAGTCTCGACCTGTTTTTCCTTTTGTTTTGTAAAGTTCGTAAATGCAGAAATCAGAAAACAAATCAGGCTAAACATTCCTATTATTAATGTTTTCTTCACCATATAACCACCTTCAACTTAATAAAATTTTCAGCAATTTAGTATAAATCCCTGATTAAGTAAATTTTACAGCGTTTACCCAACATTATAAAAACAAACATATGTCAACAATTGTTTATAGACGATACAGCTAGCAGACCATAAAAGCCTAAAGACATGATAATTACAAATTTTCCACTTTATGGAATCTATTTATAACTACTGGAAAAAAACCTAAACTCGCCCTCTTATTTCAAGCAGAATATTTTGATAGAATGTTCAAATTCAACAATTTGACACTACACATTAGGTTACTTACTTATCTTTTAAAACAAAACCAACAGTAGGAACATTTTCGATTTTTATATTTGCATCCTGTCTTAAATATTTACGCAGTTTAGCAATAAAAACATCCAGACTCCTACTGTTAAAATAATCATCATCACCCCAAAGTGTATTTAAAATTTCATTCCTGCGAACGAGTTTATTTTTACAACTTGCCAGCATTTTTAAAACCTCATTCTCTTTATGGGTTAATCTTTTCTCATCCTTTTCAATTCTTAACATTAAGTTATCAGGATCATAAGTGTAACTGCCAATTTTTACGATTCCCGACAAAACAACCTTGTCTTCAACATCAGAATTACACCTGTTTAATATGGCTTTAATCCGACACAAAAGTTCATCTTCATCAAACGGCTTAACAATATAGTCATCCACCCCAATATTGAATCCTTTGATTTTATCTTCTTTGAGTACTTTTGCTGTTAGAAATATAATTGGTATTGATTTATCCTTTTTTCGTATTCGTTGAGCCAAGGTAAAACCATCCATCCCAGGAAGCATAACGTCGAGTATACAAAAGTCGAAAGTATGATTAACAAAACCATTCAATCCTAAAATCCCATCTTTGTATAGCTTAACATCAAAACCATTAGACTCTAAAAAGTCCACCAATAAAAACCCCATTGTTGTATCATCTTCAACAAGAAGTATGCGTGTTTTTACTTTCATGTTTTGTATAGGCTAATAGTATTTACTTGTCTTATTTTTTAACAAAAAACTAAATTACAAAAAAACCATCTTCTTCAACATTTACTCTTTTACCTTAAAAAACAAAGAGAATGTACTCCCCTTCCCAACCTGGCTTTTTACACGAATGCTACCGTTGTATTTTTCAACTACTCTTTTCACAAAATGCAACCCTAAACCAAAACCTTTAATATTATGAATATCTCCCTGAGAAACACGATAATACTTTTGAAAAATATTACCATAATCCTTTCTATCAATACCTATTCCTTTATCGCGGACCTCTACAATTAACTTTTTGCGCAAATTATATGTTGAAATATTTATATCAGGTGAATCTTTTGAATATTTAATTGCGTTATCAATTAAATTATTAATCGAATGATGGAAGTACTTTTCCTCTCCTGAAATAATATAATTTGTTGCTTTAAAATCAAGTTTAATTTGAGCACTATTCAATTCGCTATTTTGCCTAAAATCCTCCACACTTCTTTTTATAACCTTATGAACATCCAAAGTATTGGTCACATTATGATCATTTGTCATTGAAGCTACACCAAGAATTTCTCCAACATAACCTTCAATTTTCTGATTCTCCAACTGAATTAAATCACAATAATTCATCAATTTATCAAATGCCATTGAGTCTTTATTCTTTTTAACCAGATTTGAAGCTAATTTAATATTGGCGATTGGAGTTTGAAATTCATGCACCATATTATCAATAAAATCCTTCGTGTAAATAAGCATTCCTTTTTGCCTTTTAAATAATCGTGAAGTAAACAAGAACGATACCATTACAAAGATGATTACTCCTATAGATAAATAAAACATGTATCCCATTTGAGCAAAAAGAAACTGACTATGGTGCGGAAATTTAATTTGCAAACGAATACCATTTTGCTCTAACAATCCATTAAGGGACTGCTCATAACAAGTAAGGCATAATTTTTTATACTCACCTTTCGATTCATTAATAAATTCGAACGTATAATCAAGTGTAATCTTATGAATCTCCAGATTAGACTGAAGAATACTATCTACCTTTTGAAAATTTATATAAAGTATATCTGTTGGACACTGATTTCCACAGACAAAATTATTCATATGATTACATGCATTCGCTTCCCTGGCTATTTCATTGCGAGCTTCTCTTAATGCTAAAACCACCCTATGATTAAAATGCTTTTCTTCAAGATCTGCAGCTCTTTTTAAAAAAAGAAACTGCATAACCAATAATAACAACAACGCACCAAAAGTAACAATACCTAATAGTGACTGACGATCTAATTTCCTTCGCATTAATAGTGTTTTAAACTACTCATTTCACAATCATTCTCTCTTCTCACTTCACAAAAATAGGATTTATATCTATTCCAACTCAGCACTTTAACATCATGTTAACAAGCATTAACAAGCAAATAACATATATTGTAGTCCATTCATCCAATATTTGTGATGTATCAAAATTGTTAAGTTAATAACTCATTAAAACTATTAGTATGAAAAAGACAATTGCAGTTTCGTTTCTATTTATGTTTATGTTAGCAATAGCTTCTCCTGTAATGGCTAATGACTCTATTCAAGAGCCAGAAAAAACAGAGAAGAAATGTGAAAAGAAATGTGATAAAAAAGAAAAGAAAGAGTGCACTAAAAAATGTGACAAAGCTAAAAAAGCAGAATGCAAAAAAGCTTGTGATAAAAAATAGTTCTTTCAACTTAATTAATTTAAGCCATTCAGTTTTGAGTGGCTTTTTTTATTTCAATTAATCCTTTAATTTTAGCCAGATAATAACTTATTCTATGAAATACACTCTGGCTCTTTTTCTTTGTTTACTGCTCGTTACAGACTTTATTACTGCACAGAATTCATTTTCTGATCACAATACAAAAAAGGCCAAACAAATTGATTCTTTATACAAAACAGCAATTAATATAGCAGATAGTAATCCAAACAAAGCCGACAGCATTGCTAACAAAATAATAGAACTTACATTAAAAAACGATAAGAATCTTAAGGCATTAGCATACATTATTAAGGGAGAAGCTAACTATTACCAACAAAACTACGACAGTGCACTTCAAATGTATATGGATGCAGCACCACTTTTAAAAGAATTAAATGACAGTGTGAAAATTGCGGGCAACTATAGCAATCTGGGTCTTATTTATCTTCTAAAAGCTAATTACAAAACTGCTCTATCCTACTACGATAAAAGCTATCATTTAGAGTCATTGTTAAATGACAGTATTGGCATGGCCAAGAGTTTACAAAATATGGGCTTGATAGCAGGAAATTGGCAACGCTATGAATTACAGCAATCTTATTATCAACAAAGCTTAAAAATATACGAAAAACTAAAAGAAATACGATCCATTGCGGATATATCACTCAACCTTGGTGTTAGTTTAATTACGCAAGAAAAATACAAAGACGGCCTTCAATACTACAAAGATGCATTAAAAGCGTACGAACAACTTCAGGACAGCAGCCGTATTGCATCCGTATATACTAATATCGGCTATTACCATGTTAGAACAATGGATTTTGATAAGGCCAATCTATATTTAAACAAAGCCATTTTTATATTTAAAAAACTAAAAGACAAAACAGGCTTATTAAATACCTATGCTGCACTTGGAGATGTATGCGCAAAACAAGGTAATAAACAAAAAGCCATTGAATTATATACTCAATGCGAAAAAATAAACGCGTCAATTGGCCTTACAGAAATAAGGATAAACAACCTTTTTAGCCTATACGAAGCCTATAAAGAAATCGGTAATTTTGAAAAAGCTTTGTATACATTCGAAACATACAAAACCCTTTCAGACAGCATTTACAGCAATGAAAATCTAAATAAAATTCTGGATTTAGAAAATAAATACTTAAAACAAAAAAATCAAAATCAAATAACCAGATTAAAATCAAGAAATCGACTTTACACCATCATTTTCTTGGCTATTTCATTTATTTTAATTTTTGGAGGTGTTTTCTTCTTCTTTTTTAATCGCGACAAAGGAATGAAAGAAAAACAGCGCTTATTAGCTCTGGAACAAAACGTTTTACGAACCCAGATGAATCCCCATTTTATTTTTAATTCCCTATCGGTTGTTCAATGCTATATACTAGAAAACAAGACAATGGAATCGGTAGATTTTTTGGCTGATTTTGCAGGATTGATGCGTATGGTCCTACATTACTCCAAAGAACAATTCATCACTCTTTCGCAAGAAAAAGAAGTTTTAGATTATTATATAGATTTACAAATTAAACGTTTTGGCGACAATGTAAAATACGAAATTGAAATTGACGAAAATATTGACCGTTCAAAAACAATGATTCCTCCAATGCTTGCACAACCGTTTATTGAAAATTCCTTTGAACATGGTGAATTGTGCAAAATGAAAGACGGAAAAATTACAGTAAAATTTGAGAAAAAAGGAACTAATCTTTCATACCGAATAGAAGATAATGGCATTGGCATTTTATCAAAAAAGAAAGAAGTACATAGAAAAAACCCAACTACCAACAACAAGAAGCACAAATCATTGGCTATAAAAATTACTAAAGAAAGGTTACTCCTGATAAACAAAAATCACCTTGGACAAAAAATTAACTTAACCGTTCAAGATAAATCGAAATTTAACCAAACCGGAACATTAGTAGAATTTACTATTCCACTCAGGGAAATGAATTAATTACTTACGCCCAAAATCAGCTGGAATTTCACCCCAGTTTTTGGTATCCCACTTTAATATCTTTTGTGAGTAAGTATTTTCCTTTAACCATTCTTCGGCACGTTGAATAACATTAAACAAATCCATGGTCCGCGGTGATTTATCCAACTTGGATCTACACTTCTTTGCTTTAATCCAAGCCATCGCAATTTTTGAATCTGTATAAATGGGCAAATCTAAATTATGCTGTTTTTGATAAGCCAGACAATGAACTATAGCCAAAAACTCCCCTATATTATTAGTTCCTAAATTAAACTTCTTAATAAATACCTGGGTTCCTGATCCGGTATATACCCCTTGATACTCCATAACTCCTGGATTTCCACTACAAGCCGCATCTACAGAAATACTGTTTTGTATAATATTGGGATTTTCTTCAATATTCTTTTGATGAGATTCTTTTTGGGCACTTTTCCCCCAGTACTTATCCGGTGAATCGGCATACGCAGCTTTCGCTTCATCTAAAGTAGGAAAGCCTTTATAACGTGCATTACTTACTCCTTTTATATTCAACTGACAATCTGCCCAGGAATCATAAATACCCGGGCTATGTCCATTCCAGATTACATAAAACTTATTTTTCTTTGCCATCCTAACCTTTTAATGCAGGTAAAAACTGAGTTAACAGATTTGCAAAATTGGATAAAAATAACCGAATAGCCATAGCCAATAGAATTATCCCGAAAAACTTTTGTAAAACATAAACGCCACCTTCACCAATCAGTTTTTCAACTTTATCTGTTGATCGCAACACAAAAAAGACAACGATAATGTTCAACACAAGAGCTATGATAATATTAATAGCCTCGAATTCTGCTCTTAAGGATAAAATTGTGGTAAAAGAACCGGCACCTGCAATTAGTGGAAAAGCTATGGGAACAATACTGGCTCCGGCAGGCGAGTCGTGTTTAAAAATATGTATTCCAAAAATCATTTCGAATGCCATTACTAAGAGCACGAAAGAACCTGCAATTGCGAAAGAGGATATATCAACTCCAAATAATCCTAAGAGTGGTTCTCCTACAAAAAAGAAAACTAATAAAATAACCAACGAAATTGAAGCCGCCTGTAATGAGTTTATCTTATTCCCCTTCTTTTTTAAATTAATAATTAAAGGAAGAGATCCTAAAATATCAATAACAGCAAACAACACAATAAATGCCGAAAGGATTTGTAAAAATTGAATCTTCATCTTTCTGTGGTTTTAGAATATTTCTTCGCTAATATATGCTTTAAAATCAAAAAAAGGAGATGACTATCATCACCTCCTTCCTTTGAATTATATATTAAAGATTAATTAATTCCAGACATGATATAAAAGAAATAATCCTATTCCTCCAAAATATAGAGGTTTAATAATCTTATACAATGTTTTAATATTTAAACCTCTCTCTTCATCTTTTCCTAACCCACTAATAATAAAGAGTACTCCTAAAACCAGTGCAAATAATATATGAAAACCACTTAAAAAATAATAGAAAGTAAAATAAAGTATATCATCTACTGAAAGCGATTTTAATACTTCCCCTCCAATAAACAAACCATCATTGAATTTACCCATCCAAATAAAAAGTTGCGATCCGGCATAAGCAAGTAATAATAATCCTACAAATACAGAAATTTTACTTAATCTTAAATCTACTTGTTTTGATAAAAATGCAGTCGCCACAACAGCTATGCTTAAGATACCGATACCAACTCCTCCTTCTAATAATCCAAAAAATCCTGAAGACAGCTTAAAGCCAACGCCTCCAAGTATCTTATAATAAAGAAACAAACTAAACATTCCAGAAAAGAAGAGAAAGGCAAAGAAATTAAAAACCTTAATTTTTTGATTTAGAAGTAAAGATGCAGATGTATTTTCCATTAGATAGATTTTTAAGGATGTTACTGTATTAAATTCGACAAAAAATATCGAAAAACAAAATTAAGTTATTGAATAACAGTGTAGATTTCATTTTGTTTAATAAAAAAAGGCCTCTATTTAAAATAGAAGCCTTACGTATATAAAATAATATATTCTCTTAAATCTTAGCAATGACGGTTTGCGTACCTGTAACTTTATCTCCTATCTTAACCTTTAATTCAGCATCTAAGGGAAGATAAAGGTCTAACCTTGAACCAAATTTAATAAAACCCATTTGAGCGCCTTGCTCTGCCTTACCTTCTTCTTTAGCATAACAAACAATTCTTCTGGCCATAGCTCCAGCAACTTGCCTCACTAATATTTCTTTTCCATCCTCAGTTTCTATAACAACAGAAGTTCTTTCATTTTCTGTTGATGACTTAGGTAGATACGCCCCCATAAACCTTCCACTATGATGTCTAACATATTTTATAAGACCGCTTACCGGAAACCAATTTACATGAACATTTAATGGTGTCATAAATACAGAAACCTGCAAACAACGTGTTTTTAAATACTCAGGCTCTTCAACTTCTTCAATTACCACAACCTCACCATCTGCTGGAGTAATAACAGCCTTATCGTCCTGATTACATATTCTTTTGGGGCTTCTGAAAAAATTAACAATCACTAAAAAAATAATTCCAGAAGCGATATAAATAATCCAATTTACAAGCTCTGAACCAACAAATAAATTAAGTACTATATTTATTACGGCCAATACAACAGCAACAAATAAAATAGTTCTAAATCCTTCCTTGTGTATAGTCATTTCTAACTCTTTACTTATTAAAAAACTCTATAAAAAACGCAGCCATAGGAATGGCCAATATCACTGCATCAAATCTATCTAAAATACCTCCATGACCCGGCAAAATGAAACCGGAATCTTTTATGCCTACACTTCTTTTAAACAATGATTCTATTAAATCACCTAACACTGCTGATATGGAAATAAGTCCAGCAAACACCAGCCATTGTAATCCACTCATATTTGCCCAAAACAACGAAAGCACATACCCAACTATTAAGGTAAGAACAAAACCTCCAATTGTACCTTCCCAGGTTTTTTTAGGCGAAATTCTTTCGAAAAACTTATGTTTTCCAATACTCACTCCTGATAAATAGGCTCCCGTATCATTTATCCAAACCAAAACAAAAATGGCAAGGGGAAGTTTAAAATCATAAACACCTTTATAAAAGGCCAGTATATTTAATAATGCAAATGGAGCTGCCACATACAAAGCACTAAACAAACTTGAAGCAATGCTATTGATTGGGTTCTCATTTTTTGCAAACAACTCTCTTACAAACAGAAAAACTACGATCGGAATTAAAATAAAATAGATACTGCTTTTTGAAATACCGGAGCTGACCAAAAAAGTGGAAACAAATAAAAAAACAGCAATCAATAATGTACTAAGTAAATCAATCGCAACACTTGTTTTTGAAAGAATTGTTTTGACCTCTGTTATACCAGCTGTTACAACAATAAAAAAAACAATAAAAAAGGAAAAAGGATGAAAGAAAATTCCTCCTGCAATTAACAAAACAAAAAGAATTCCGGTAAGAGTGCGTTGCCAAAAATTATTCATTAGAAAACGATTAATATCGCCACAAAATTAATTAGATTAACGGATAATTATTCATTTTTATTAATAAAAACCAATAATTCTTTTGGACCATGGGCTCCCATCACTAATGTCTTCTCAATATCAGCTGTTCTACTGGCTCCTGTTATAAACGAAATTAATGACGGGAAGTCTTTGCCATATTTCTTCTCTAAAGACAACAAAGCATCATCAGGAAAAGAAACCAGTTGTGATGCCTTTGCTAAAACTACATGTATAGGTGGAAATACATTTAACCTTCTGCCAGATTTATGACCACTACTTACCACAATTGTTCCTGTTCGGGATATTAAATATTCACAGGCGGTAAGCCCAATAGTTATATCTGTAAAATCAGATTCAGAGTTGAGTACTTTTATACCAGACTGTACCAAAAGATTCTGAAATCCTTCTTCAAGACAAAAAACAGTTTTTACCTGTTTAAACTTACAAAACTCTATAAGCTGTTTAACTAATTCCTCATTTGAATTCCCGAGGTGTACTGTTCCTCCAATTAATTCAAGCTCTTGCTTAAAAGTATCTAACAAATGCTCTGGTTTAGGAAAAACAGATTCTTCTGAATCAAAAGAAGGGAGAGAATATTCTCTCCCTTCACTTTGTGCTTTTTTTAATTTGGATAGTATTTTATTCCTGGCTTCTTGACTATCCATTTACTTATTCTTTTGTTGTTTCTTCCGAAGTAGAATCTTCTTCTTCTGATTTAGAAACTTCTGCTCCGTTATCAGCTAACTGAACAATATGCTTATTGATATTTCTTTTACCAAAAATACTTTCTAAGTCTTCACTAAAAATTACTTCTCGCTCTAATAAAAGCTCAGCTAACTCACGATGCTTATCTTTGTTTTCTGTAAGAATCTGCTTCGCTCTTTCATATTGTTCTTCGATAATTTTAGCCACTTCGTTATCAATTGTACGCGCAGTTTCTTCACTATAAGGTTTAGTAAAACCATACTCATTTTGGCCACTTGAATCAAAGTAACTTATATTACCCAGCTTTTTACCCATACCATAATAACTTACCATAGCATAAGCTTGTTTTGTCACTTTTTCAAGATCGTTTAAAGCACCTGTTGATATTTTACCAAACTCCAATTCCTCTGCAGCTCTACCCGCTAAAGTTGAACACATCTCATCTAAAATTTGCTCTACCGTTGTCAACTGTCTTTCTTCAGGTAAATACCAGGCGGCACCTAATGCTTTTCCTCTTGGAACTATAGTTACTTTTACTAAAGGATGTGCATGCTCCAATAACCAACTTGTAGCAGCATGACCAGCTTCGTGATAAGCAATTGCTTTTTTCTCCTCTTTGGAAATAATCTTATTCTTCTTTTCAAGTCCTCCTACAATACGATCAACAGCACTTAAAAAGTCTTCCTTTTCTACAATTTTCTTATCTCCTCTTGCTGCAATTAAGGCAGCCTCATTACAAACATTGGCAATATCTGCACCCGAAAAACCTGGTGTTTGTTTAGCTAAGAATTCAGACTTCACTTCTTCACTCAACTTTAATGGACGAAGATGAACATCAAAGATCTGTTGTCTTTCCTTAATATCTGGTAATTCTACATGAATCTGCCTGTCAAATCTACCCGCACGCATTAATGCTCTATCCAAAATATCAGCACGGTTAGTAGCAGCCAAAATAATTACTCCGGAGTTAGTCCCAAAGCCATCCATCTCAGTTAATAACTGATTTAAAGTATTTTCGCGTTCATCATTTGCGCCCATACTAGGACTTTTCCCTCTCGCTCTACCTATGGCATCAATCTCATCTATAAAAACAATACAAGGAGCTTTTTCTTTCGCCTTTTTAAATAAATCACGAACCCTAGATGCGCCAACACCTACAAACATCTCCACAAAATCAGACCCTGACATACTAAAAAACGGAACATTAGCTTCACCAGCAACAGCTTTAGCTAATAAAGTTTTACCTGTTCCCGGAGGTCCAACAAGCAATGCTCCTTTAGGTATTTTACCTCCAAGGTTCGTATATTTTTCAGGTTTCTTTAAAAATTCTACTATTTCTTCTAATTCCGTTTTGGCTTCTGCAAGCCCAGCTACATCTTTGAAATTAACATTAATATTGGACTCCTTATCAAAAACCTTTGCTTTAGATTTTCCAACATTAAAAATATTGCCTCCTCCAGCTCCTCCGGCCTGTGCTCCCATTCTTCGGAAAATAAAAATCCAAACAATAAGTAATAGCAGCAATGGCCACATGAAGTTTAAAATATCATTAAAATAATTAGATCGCCTTTCATAACCATATGGTAACTCTACCCCATACTCTTTCTCTGCATTTTTTATGAATGTATCAAAATTCTCCAAGTTTCCTACTTCAGACCAAAAATGTGGTCCTCCTTCTTTTATAGCCTGAAAGCTTTCTCCAAAGTCATCTTTATACTTCTCTAATGCACTTTTCTTTATAGTTATTTCAATCTTTCCTTCATTTCCAACTACAGTGATATTCTCAATATCTCCTGAAGGCAATAATTCCGAAGTAAATTTACTATAGGGTATTTCCTTCATCATTTCATTTTGATTCACCATAAAAAATGAAATTAACAGAAGTAATATTACGCCATATATCCAATAGCCGTTAAACTTTGGGAATTTAGGATTTTGATTATTTCCTCCCTGGTTAACAGGCTCTTTCTTTTGTTTTTGCTCTTCGCTCATTAGCTTAATAATAAAATAACTGACTAAAATAGGTTTTCGATGTCGGTTCTTTTGGCATCAGCCCATAATTCTTCCAGATTGTAAAAACTCCTGACTGGTCTTTGAAAAACATGTACAACAACATCTACAAAATCAATCAAAACCCACTCTGAATTATCCTTACCTTCAACATGATATGGTTTATCGTTTAGATTTTCTCTTACGTAATCTTCAACTGAATCACCGATTGCGCCCACTTGTGTATTACTGTCCCCATCACAGATTACAAAAAACTGACAGATACTACCATCAATTTCGCGCATGTCCAAAATAGCAATATTTGTGCCTTTTTTCTCCTGAATACCTTCAACAACGGCATCTACCAATTGTTCAGCTGATACGTTTTCCTCTTTTATCATTAATATTTTTAATTTTTTATATTTATTTCTGGCAATAAAGCTGCTAATTTACTAGAAAAACACGAAGATACTACTTTTTTTATTTTCGCATTTACTGATTAATTTTGTGCTCATCAAATAGTCTAATGTCACGATGACAAAATGGCACAACTTTTAGAATAAAAAATGCAAACAAACATATATACATTTGATTTTTTACCCTCAACTAACGCAAAGCTTAAATCATTAAAATCTGAAACTGATTTAGAAGAATACTCAATTGTCATTACCAACAAACAAACAGAGGGTAAAGGACAAGGAGGAAACTCATGGGAAAGCGAAGCTGGCAAAAATCTGACTTTTAGTTTGTATATCAAACCAAATTACATCCAAATCCAGGATCAATTTTTAATTTCTAAAGCAGTAGCCTTAGGAATCATTGATTTTCTGAATGAATTCGCAGATGGATTTACAATAAAATGGCCCAATGACATTTACTGGAGAAATAAAAAAATTGCAGGAATATTAATTGAAAATGCTATTTGTCAAAACTTACTGAGCGAATCCATTATTGGCATTGGCCTTAATGTTAATCAGGAAACATTTATCAGCGATGCACCAAATCCTATCTCTCTAAAAAACATAACAAACAAAGAATTTGATTTAACGCAATCATTGCATCAATTAGTCGGAAAAATTATTGATCAACTTTCGTTATTAAAACACAGTAAAGAAAAACAAATTAGCCAATCTTACCTAAATAAACTTTACCGAAACAAAGGCTTTTTTAAATACAAAGAAGGTGAAGAAATTTTTGAAGCAGAGATAACAGGTATTAATGCTTATGGCCATCTTGAACTTAAAACCAAAGACGGCCATCTACGCAGTTATGCCTTCAAAGAAGTTGATTTTATGATTGATAATGATAATTAGCGATCGCATCTCCCAGCATATTCAAAAACTTTTTCACATGCTTACTAACCATCATTTTCATCATTGCATTTAAATCAGCTTTAATCGTCAATATAATTCTTGTGTCATTCTCCTCTACCTGCTTTAATTGCACCCACAAATAAAAATTAAACGGCACCTTTCCATCTGTAGAGAACTTAACTGTTTTAAACGGTTCTTTATCTATAATTTTAAGACCTGCCTCACCAATACCTTCCACTTTAAATCGACATGAATCTTCAGTGCTTTGCCAATCTTTAACTTTATCCTGAGGTATTAAATCCTTAAAATTATTGAAGTCCGAAATAAATGAAAAAATCTTTTCATCATTCTGCGAAGCCTTTTTTATATCACTTTCAAACGTTGTCATTTCTTAAATTAAAAAAGGCCCAATAGCAAAACTATTGAGCCATATTATTTTGTCATTTTTTTATTATTTACCCCAATTGGCAGGATCTGTTCGCCAGTTAGATAATGCTTTAACGTCATCTGCCGAAACATATCCAGTTGATGCAGCCACTTCAATTAATGCCTGATAATTACTTAAAGTATCAATTTTCACTTCGCTCTTTTCGAAGTTATCTGAAGCAGTTTGAAAGCCATAGGTAAAAATAGCCAACATTCCCATCACTTCACATCCTGCTTTTCGCAAAGCTTCTACTGCTTTTAAGCTACTCCCTCCGGTTGAAATTAAATCTTCAATAACAACCACTTTCTTACCTGGAGTAATATCACCTTCAATTAAATTCTCCATTCCATGTCCTTTGGGTGAAGAACGAACATAAACAAATGGTTTTTTTAATTCATCTGCCACTAAAGCTCCTTGAGCAATAGCTCCTGTTGCCACGCCTGCAATATATTCCGCTTCCGGATATAATTCCTTTACAGCCTCCACAAATTGCATTTTAATGTAATCTCTTACTT
The DNA here is from genome assembly GCA_963677245.1 of uncultured Saccharicrinis sp. Lineage (GTDB taxonomy): Bacteria > Bacteroidota > Bacteroidia > Bacteroidales > Marinilabiliaceae > Saccharicrinis. The sequence continues at coordinate 3,872,464 of OY781921.1, read as the reverse complement.
CCGGAAAAGATAACGTTTTTCTGTTATCACAATAAATAGGAGATTTCCACCCAGAAGCCCATGTAAACGGGTTTGTAGGTTGCAATTTTATTGCCTTAATTTGCAACAATTGTTTTGCTATAGATTCTGATATTTTTTCCATGGTGCAAATGTATAAAGTTTTTTTTAAGGATAGAATTGTTTTTTTAACCAACAACATAGAGCGTGATCTATCTCATGATTTTGGTGCTATTTTTAAATATTCCAACAATAAGGAGTTGAATGATTTTATTGCCAATTTTAATAATAACGAAGATATTCAAAAGGCTTTTATTTATCATCATGATCTGGAAGAGTTAATGGAAAATTTTTCATCATGCTTTAAAAACATCAATGCAGCAGGTGGAGTAGTTTTTAATTCTAACAATGAGATTTTATTTATTCACAGATTAGGAGTTTGGGATTTACCCAAAGGCAAAGCCGAAAAAAATGAATCAATTCAGGAAACAGCTATTCGGGAAGTAGAAGAAGAATGCTCTATTTCTCCATTAAAAATAGAAAATGAGCTACAACCTACTTTTCACACTTATCCTTTAAAAGGAAAATTGGTTCTTAAGAAAACTTATTGGTACAAAATGTCATACACAGGTGATGACACACCTATTCCTCAGCAAGAGGAAGACATAACACAAGCGGAATGGATCCCAGCCAAAGAAGCGCTCAACAAAACAAAAAACACTTACGCCAGCATAAAAGAAGTGCTAAAAGAACTTAATTTGTAGACTAACGCATTTATTTATTAGGTAATCAGGTGAAAAAATTATTTTTTTATACTTTTAGGTGATATTTTAAGCGCAACACACATGACATCTCAAGAATTTGAAATCCGAAAAGATAAATTAAGACAAGAAGCCGTTGACAAAGAAGTACAACGCTTAAGAACTATAAGTAAAAATCAATCCCGAAAGATTACAAAACTGCGCAAAGCTTTATATTTTCAAGCTTTTTTCTTTGTATCCTTATTCGTAGTTCTGGTGATTAAAGGTATGATTTCATTAACCGGAAGTACCTCGAACGAAGAGGTATCGTTACTGAATGAAAAACTTAAATCTATCAACCAACAACAAACTTCACTTTCGTCAACTCTCGTTTTATACCGGGATAGCTTAAAAGAAATTATAAAACAAAACCTTGACTCAAGAAATGAGGAAGGTTATAAATATCGGATTCAGATAGGAGCATTTAAGGAAATAAACTTATCTGACTTTAAAACAAATCTGGTTGCTATTAATCAAGAAACTTATGATAGCATTTGCCAATATACGTTGGGAAGGTTTGATGATTATCAGAAAGCATTTACATTTTGGAATAATATTAAAAGAATGGGCTTTAATGACTCTTTTATTATTGCCACTAAAAACGGAAGAAGAATTCCAATAGAACAACTACCTCAGGATATTAAAAAGAAAAATGAAGAAGTTGCTACATCATTTGAAGCAATTAATACCAATGATGCGCAAACTTCTAATTCAACTCAATTTTGAATACTATCTGTTTTATTAATTAACCCTTCCCGAATATAAGACGCGATCTTCCATCTGTCATCCGGCATAATCTGTCCTTGATGAGCACCCATAACTCCAAACCCAACCGATATCACGTGAAAAATTTCACCATCCGGATTTCCTGCCACCTTATCTACTAATAGGCTAGCCGGGGGATATGAATATTTTCCACTTGTATATAGAAATCCCTTACCATCTCCTTTTTCTCCATGGCAATGGATACAGTAAATATTATACAGACGCTTCCCTTCTTCAATAGCTTTTGCATCTTTACCTTGACTCAAGTAAGGATTTAACAACTTTAAACCTGCAAGCTTTCTATTTTCATCTGTTTTCTCAAATTGGTATGGTATATTACCTCTCGGAACGGTATGCTCAACAGGCAGCAAATTGGTTTTACCTCCTTCCAAAACTGGATTCTCTGTATAAGTTTCATAACTTCTCGACTGTTCCATATCAGGAAAGTAACTATAACCAGGCTTATTTCGATCATTATCACAAGAAAGAAATATTAAAACCAACACTAGTATTGAGACATATCTATTTAATATTTTCATAATCAAAACTTTCTTTAAAATAAGGATGATTTTCAGGAACAATCTTAGCTTGAGAGATGGTTTTAAATACAAACCAAGCAAAAACTGAAACATACAATACTGTTAATCCAATTTCAAACAATCCAATAAAAGAATGCTCTGCCCCAACTGCTCCCGGCATTATGGCTAAAAATAAATCAATCCAGTGTCCTACAAATACAACAATAGCTGTACCTAGCAACCAATCTGATTTTCTTTTATTACCGCGTGACATCAAAGCAAAAAATGGAGCAACAAAGCAGATTACCACATTGACATAAAACAAGGTTTCAAAACCTTTTATTCTAGTCACGTAATAGGTTGTTTCTTCTGGAATATTACTGTACCAAATCAACAGATATTGCGAAATCCACAAGTAAGCCCAAAAAATACTAAAGCCAAACAAATACTTTCCCAGATCATGCATATGCTCTTCATTGACATGATCCATATAGCCCATTTTCTGCAGTACAACTAAAAAGATAATAATTACCGCAATTGAATTTACAAACATGCCAATGAAAGTATACCAACCATAAAGTGTACTAAACCAATGTGCATCGATACTCATTAACCAATCCCACGCAGAGGTAGAACTTGTAACGGCGAAGAAAACAATAAACAATGCTGAAAATGTCCTTAAACGGGCAAATAATTTCACATCTGTATTTTCGTCACTCATCAGAGATAACTGCCTTATTTTTGAGAATAGAAATATCCAACCAACAAAATATACAGCCATACGAATAACAAAAAAAGGCAGATTCAGATACCCACTTTTCATCTCCAGAATATGATCTAAATGTTCGGTGTGAGACCAGTGATATATGGAGTGGGCTCCAAAAACAATAGGAATAATCATTAAGGCCCCAAGCCAAATCTTAGTCCCCATAGCCTCACCAATTCTTTGAACTGATGTTTGCCATCCTGACTCTGAAATAAGGTGAACTGATACAAAAAAACCAGCTCCCAGACTTAAACCAATAATCAGAAAACCGTTTAATAGAATATTTGCCCAAAACCTATGTCCATCAATTTCTCCTACAAGTAGACCTAATATAATTAGAAGGACACCCAAAGCTGCTCCTGTCGTAAGTATTATCTTTAACTTTTTAGATATGACAAAATCTTTATACATCGTCTTCATTTTTAGAAGGTTCAACTTCCTTAACCTCTTCGGCTCCAACCTCACTCAAAATTGCACTAACTTCTGAAGCTGCACTACCCTCATCCACCTGGATTACAACAAGAAATGCATCATCTGTTGTTCTTTCATCAAATATGATAGTTGGAGCTCCGGGACCAATGCCTGATTTGATAAGAAAACCAAAAACAAGCGATATCGCTGCAAATAACACAGCCATTTCAAAAGTTACAGGAACAAAAGAAGGTACTGATAGATATGGTTTACCTCCAAAGTTGATTGGCCAACTGGCTGTAAAAACCCACATCTGAAAAAAGAATGCCAGAATAGCTCCTAAGGCTCCAGCAATAAAGCCCAATCTAGGTAATCTAGATCGTTTCAACTTTAACACTTCATCCAAGCCATGCACAGGGAATGGTGTTCTTACATCATAGATAGTTACCCCTTTATTTTGAATGCTTTTAATCGCATTTAAAAGATCTTTGTCATCCCAAAATATGCCGGTCATAAATTTATTAGTTGTCATTTTTACCTCCTTTCCTAATAAAGTTTTCACCTGAACTTTTTAGAACACTCTTAACTTCCGCTATCGCAACAACAGGGAAAAATTTGATAAATAAAAAGAACATAGTAAAGAACAATCCAAAAGTTCCGATATAAACGCCAACCTCTACCCATGTAGGAGAATACATGGCCCAACTGGACGGTAAAAAATCTCTGTGTAATGAGGTAACAATAATTACAAAACGCTCAAACCACATACCTATATTTACAAATATGGATATAACAAATGTCGCCACTAGATTTCGTCTTATCTTCTTAAACCAAAATAATTGCGGTGTAATAACGTTACATGTCATCATAATCCAATATGCCCACCAATATGGACCAAAGGCTCTGTTTACAAAGGCATATCTTTCATAAACTACTCCTGAATACCAAGCCATAAAAAGCTCTGTCAGGTATGCAATTCCAACTATTGAACCAGTCGCTATAATAACCTTGTTCATAGATTCCACATGGCCGACTGTTATGTAGTTTTCAAGATTCAAAGCTTTTCGGGTTATGATCATTAGGGTAAGCACCATGGCAAATCCTGAAAATACAGCTCCTGCAACAAAGTACGGAGGAAATATAGTAGTATGCCATCCTGGTATAACGGAGGTGGCAAAGTCCATACTTACAATGGAGTGAACGGACAATACTAATGGCGCCGCCAACCCTGCTAATATTAAACTCATACTCTCATGACGCGCCCAATGTCTCGCAGAACCTGTCCAACCAAAGCTTAATAATGAATAAATCTTTTTTCCTATACCCTTTTTCATCCTATCCCTAATAGAAGCTATATCTGGAATTAAACCCATATACCAAAACAATAGTGATACAGTAAAGTAGGTGGATATGGCAAACACATCCCAGAGTAATGGAGAGTTAAAGTTCACCCAAAGATCTCTGGTATTAGGATATGGAAAAACAAAAAAGCCAAGAGGTAACCTTCCCATATGAAGCAACGGAAATAACCCTGCACACATTACAGCAAATATGGTCATTGCTTCGGCACTTCGGTTAATACTAGTCCTCCATTTTTGCCTAAATAACAAAAGTATGGCTGAAATGAAAGTACCAGCGTGTCCAATTCCAACCCACCATACAAAATTGGTAATCCCCCAGCCCCATCCTATGGTTCTGTTTAATCCCCAGCTTCCTATACCATCCCATACGGTTACAAAGATGGCTAATCCACCGAAAGCTAATGCCATTAATGAAAGACCTAAACCTGCAAACCATAATTTGCCCGGTTTACCTTCCATTGGCTTAGTTATATCATCAGTTACCTTTTTATAACTCTTGGCCCCGGTAACTAAAGGCTCCCTAATTGGTGATACATACATTAGCTATGCGTTTTATGGTCCTGAGTTTTAGTTTCTTTCTCTTCTATATTTCTGACCTTGGTCAAATAAGCCACACTGGGTAAAGTGTGCAATTCTTCTAATAAATGATACCTTCTAGGATCTTTCATCATTTTACTTACCGCACTATTCACATCATTCATATCTCCAAAAGTGATGGCTTTTGCCGGGCACCCTTGTTGACATGCTGTCTGTATCTCTCCATCTTTTAATGGCTCTCCTGATTTTTTAGCTTCCAGTTTTTTCTCTTGAATACGCTGAATACAGAATGAACATTTTTCAATGACTCCTTTGGCCCGAACAGTCACGTCCGGATTAAGCACTAATCTTTTTAAATCTGTAGTCATCCCGGTAGAATCTTTTCTATTGAAAGGAATAGAATCTGCTCCCGTATAATCATACCAGTTAAAGCGACGTACTTTATATGGACAGTTATTATTGCAATACCTGGTTCCAATACAACGATTGTAAGCCATCTGGTTTATTCCTTCCGAGCTATGATTCGTTGCAGCTACCGGACAAACATTTTCGCAAGGTGCATTGTCGCAATGCTGACACATTACAGGCTGTCGAACTACACGCAATGATGAAGGATCATCTGGCGCTTGCGTATAATATCTATCAATTCTTAACCAATGCATCTCATGAGATCTTCTCACCTCATCTCTTCCTACAACTGGCACATTATTCTCAACAGAGCAGGCAACAACACACGCGTTACAACCTGTACAAGAATTTAAATCAACAAACATAGCCCAATGGTGACCTTTGTATTCATGCTCTTTATACAATGTGGTATGAAGCTTCTCTATATCCTCATGCATCTCATTTCCCGATGCAGGATCCTTCAAGTAACTGCTTAAGGTAGTTTCGCGAACAATGGCTCTACCTTCCATCGAATGATGAGTTTGAGTTGTGGCTAATTCATAGGTTGCACCTGTTGAATTGATCTCAGAAATGAAAGTATGATAAGTTATTGCTGAATCTTTTTTTACCAACAAGGGTTTTATATCTTTCCCTATCAACTCAGGATTAGGCCCTTCCATTTTCCTACCGTATCCTAAAGCTACACTAATAACCTCGTCGTGGTTACCTGGTTGGATAAATACAGGCAAAGCAATATTATTAATAGAGATAACATCTCCCTGCGACCAGCCATTTTCTTCTGCCATCTTTGGTGAAACAGAAAAATAATTGTCCCAACATACTCTTGATACAGGATCCGGCAACTCTTGTAACCATGGATTATTGGCCATTTTACCATCTCCTACAGGAACTGATAAATAAGCGATTAATTCACTCCCATCACTTACCTTATTCTTAAGTATTTCCGATGCTACCTTAGACATCTCAGGAAGATTGTACTTATTGGATATTGGTATATTATCTGCTACAAATACTCCAGCACTTAAGGTCTTTTTCCAAGAGGAAATAAACGGATTTTCATCTGATGCCTGTCCTAAAATATTTTCTTGCCAATATGTATGCAGGTAGTCATATGAACTCACATTCTCACCTAACCAGGATAATAATATCTCATTAAAATCTTTTGAATTATAAATTGGTCTTATAACAGGTTGGGTTAAACTGTAAACATTGGCCAACATCTCCGTATCACTCCAAGATTCCAGAAAGTGATTTGCCGGCAAAATATATTGACACAACGAACTGGTTTCATCATTTTGAGATGTCACATTTACCGTTAAATCGATCTTGCTTATTATATTTTTAAACTCTTCTGCAATTGTCAAATTATAAGCCGGATTAGCATCTAAACATATTAAAGCTCCTACTTTTCCGTCTTTACATTCTTTCACAAATTGACTTAGGTCTTTATCCTTTCCTTGAAATAACTTTACTTCATTATTAACATCAATGGTATGACCAAAATTCTGTAATAAGAAATTAATTCCTGCAATTAATAATTGTATGTTTTTATTATTAGAGCCAGACACAATTAAAGATGACTTTGTCTTGACCAATTCTTTAGCCACAGCTCTCATTTCCTTTTCAAATCCACCCTTATCCAGCGTTGAAACATGAAGAGCACTTGCTACTTCGTTGTACAAAGATATTACATACCGCCCTTCCTCAGAGGGCTTAATTACTAATCGATCATCTGCATTAGAACCCGTTAGTGACATATGACTTTCAATCTGTATATGTCTGGACAGCTTTTTCTGATTGTTATCGAGTTTTCTATTTTCAACATACTGACTAGTAAAAACAGTTGGCATCAACCAGGTTCCTAAAAAGTCGGCTCCAAATGATACAATTACATCCGCTTTATCAAATCGAAAGTTTGGAATTATGGAAGTCCCGGTAATTTCTGAATAAGCTTCTCTTAATCCTGAATACGAATGTGCATCTAATGTAATTTGCTTAATATTAGCATATTTGCTTTGAAGTCTATCGATAAGTGCTTTTTGAGATGGACTTATAATAGTTTGCGTTAGAAAAACAATCTCTTTGCTCTCTTCCACATTGCTTAAGCTATTTAAAATCTGTTTATTTGCCTGTTCCCATGATATCTGCTCTCCTTTATACAATGGTTCTTTAGGCCTAGATTCATCATACAGGTTTAGCAATGAAGCTTGCACTTGTGCCGATGTTCCTCCTTTAGTCAACTCGCATAAATCGTTACCTTCAATTTTTATAGGCCTTCCATCACGCACTTTAACCAAAATTGGCACTACCTCTCCACCATTATAAAACGTGGATGCATAATAGCTCGCAACACCAGGCCTTATCTCTTCTGGTTGAATTAACAGAGGAATTGCTTTTTTTACCGGACGTTCACAGCTCGCCAAAACAGCAGCAGAAGCAACTCCAAAACCAAAGTATTTTAAGAAATCCCTCCGATTGGACTTTAACGCTTCTTGCACTTGAATTTTATTCGGCAGATGCTGATAATCATCTTCCAATCCTTTATTATATTCTTCTATGCTTTTCCAGTATTTCTTCATTCGAACGATTTATAATATGATTAGATAAGGAATAAACTCAAAATGCACCTCTAATAGTGACACTTCATACAATCATTAGCACCAATATCAATAGCTTTAATAGAGTCTCTAACTCCCTCAGCCAGTTCTTTGTGATACTTATCGTAAATTGAATAATAATTATTGGCAAATTGAACATTGGTTTTTTTGTGACAATCCAGACACCAACCCATCGACAAATCATTCTCCTGTTTTAATATATGCATTTCCTCAACTGCACCATGACACTCCTTGCAGTCTAGTTTGCCCGCATTTACATGTTGGGCATGACTAAAAAACACATGATCAGGAAGGTTGTGAATTCGAATCCACTCAATATCTTTACCCTCCTCAAAATGCTTAACTACTTTGGCTATTTCCGATTTTCCGGAACGACTTCCTTCACGAACAATCAAGTGACAATTCATGCATAATCCTGGACCTGGAATACCTGCAGACTTACCATTTTCGGCATTAAAATGACAATATTTACAATCGATTCTATTATCTCCTGCATGAACCTGGTGAGAGAACTTAATAGGTTGATCAGGCATATAACCTTCACTGCGACCTAGCTCTGTCGCTTCGGTATATGCCATTTTTAAATGAATAGAAATTCCTGCTAGGATAATTAAGATATGAATTACCTTGTACCTAACTTTATGAGTAAAAATCAAATCGACAAGAGCTAATGCCATTAACAGACCTATAATTAAAAACAAGGTCAATTGAGGATATGAACCCGGTTTTTCCCCTACACCTTTCTCACTAAGACTTTCTAAGTAAAATCGAATTTGACTTAACTGCTCATCACTTAGGTTATAACCTTTATGAACTTTAGCAATAAAACCTTCTGACGGACTGTTTAGCGCAGCTTTAAATTCTTCTTCCGATAAGGAATCTGCTGCCATAACAATTTCCATTGCTGATGGGTTCCAGTTAATTTCATCACCTGTAAATTTTGCATGACAGGAAATACAAGAAGGATTATCCCCTCCGGTTGAAACTAGCCCATGATAAAGTCGCTCCCCCATCATCAAATGATATTGCTCAGATTCTTTAAAGGTTATATTATTTTCTTGAGAGAATAAATTAGGTGTTAGAAAAGAGAACAAGCATATTAACACAATAAACTTGACGTATACAGGCTTACACGAGAACAATTTATTCATATTATAATAAGATTTAAACCGATTATCCTCCCCGCAAATTTCAACTCCCCTTACAATTTACAAAAAAAATTAACCTGACAAATTGTTGTTGTCAAAGTAAATAAGGAATGAGTTTAAATAATGTTCATATATTTTTACATTTTTTAATCATTACCGCTTTGTATATTTGTGCTCCTTATCTTTAATCAAGCTTACCAGTTAATTTCCTAACCAGGTTATATTTAGAAAAAAATTCTTTCGCAACTACCCTTATAATAGTATAAACAGGAATTGCTAAAAACATACCAATCATACCACCAATATAGCCCGCCATAATAATCACTAAAAATATTTCTAATGGGTGAGCTTTAACACTCGTAGAAAAAATAACAGGCTGAAAAACGACATTATCTAACAATTGAACTATTACATAAATTAAGAGAACTCCCCCCATAAACAAAAATATAGAAGGCGGATTTACCATTTGAAGAAATACAACTAAAGAAACCAGACTTCCGAAAGTGGCTCCTATAATAGGCCCCAGATATGGTATAATATTAATAAATCCAGAAAAAAGTCCTATAATTAAAGCATGTCTAAATTCTAACCCTACGATTAAAAATCCACATATAACTAAAATTGATATTAAAGTTATTTGAACAACTATTCCAATAAAATAACGCCTTAACAATCTGTTTATTGACCAAAGCATATGTTCAACTCCCAGATAATATATTTCGGGCACAAACATTTTAATGGCCTCAAGTAAAAGCCACTCATCTCTTAAAAGAAAAAAAGTAATAAAAGAAACAGAAAATAAGGCCATAAAAGTATTACCTATAAAATCTGCAATAGACGACACCATTTCCTGTAATTTTCCGAAATCAAATATCGAAACCAAAAATTCATTCAGCTGCTCCTTTATCAAGGGCACACCCACATTTCCAATTATAGTATCATTAAGTGGCTTAAAAATGGGGGTAGTAGCTTTATCCAACCTCTCCAGCATCATAAAAAAATCCACTTGCGATAAAAACTGCACTTCTTCAATGAGAAAAGGAACAACATAACTAACAAATCCAAGTAAAAACAACCAAAGAACAAGTACGGTTATTAATGCACTCCAGGTTTTTGAAAGATGTAGCTTTGACTTTTGTTTTCCTCTTTTAACCCCTTGTAAAAAGTTAAAGACGGGTCGGGTTATTAAGGATAAAATGGCAGATATAAATATAAAAAAGACAATAGCCTTAAAATACCATATCAGATACACTCCGATTAGCACCCCCAGACCTCCCAGTATATATTTCAGATTTTCCTTCACAAGAAAAAAGTTTACATCAACGATTATGTTAATTTAAAAAACACGTGCATTATTTTTTTAACATTCCATGTTCGTAATTCAATTTTCATTTAATTTAGAAATATTATTTACCAACTTCAACACAAATCTTAAAATAAATTACATATCACCACATTACAAAAATGAATTTTAAAAACACGCAAATCTGAATCATCAACCTGAATAGTCAAAACCCTAAATAAAGCTTAGCGAATTAATATTCTTTAACATTTTTATTATTTATCAAAATTTAATCATAAATTAGCTCTGCAACAAAACAACAATCAATTAATTAGTATGAACCAAAATCCCACAGAAAATGAAAGGAGCTATTATTGGAGATATTATCGGATCGGCGTTTGTTATTGATAACAAATCGTCAACGGATTTTCAATTATTCAAACCTATATCATCCTTTACGCATGACACCATTTTAACAATGGCTACTGCCGATGCTATTTCTAATAAAAAGAATTTTGAAGAGTGCCTCAAAGATTGGGTTAAAAAATACCCATATGCAGGATACAGAAGCAACTTTAAAGAATGGATTGTGTCCGACAAACAGGAGCCTTATTTTAGTAATGGAGACGGTGCAGCCAGAAGGATCTGTCCCATTGGCTTTGCATCTCAAGATTTAAATGAAGCACTTTTAAAAGCAGAAGAAACAACTAAATTAACACACAATCATCCTGAAAAGATTAAAGCTTCTAAAGCTGTAACAGCTGCTATTTTTCTGGCTAAGAAAGGAAAAAACAAAAGGGAAATAAAAGATTATATCGCTTCTGAATTTGGATATGATTTTCAAAAAACGCTGGAAAAATTACACTTGGAAGTTACAAGTCCCAATTTACCTTCGCCTGCGCCTATAGCAATAAGCGTTTTTTTAATCTCTGATAACTTTGAAGATGCCATTAGAAAAGCCATTTCAATCGGAGGCCCTAGCAATACCATTGCAGGTATAACAGGTGCTATTGCTCAAGCGTATTACAAACACATTCCCAAAAGTATTATAAGAAGAGCTCTTAATCGACTTACGCCTGAAATGGAAAGATTTATTAATGATTTTGAGAAGAAACACATACACAGTACGGATGAAAAGAAAGAAATTTTAATTAATCTTCACTAAATAAAAAAGCCCCGATTCGTCGGGGCTTTTTTATTTAATTTATTGCAACTTTCAATACATCCGTAATTCGATCCACATAATGAAAGTCAATACCTTCAATATAAATATCCTTTATTTCAGACACATCTTTTAAATTGTGTTTTGACAGGATTATTTCTTTAACACCTGCTCGTTTAGCCGCTAGTATCTTTTCCTTAATTCCACCAACAGGCAAGACTTTACCTCTTAAGGTTATTTCTCCTGTCATAGCAATTCGCTTCTTTACCTTTTTGCCAGTAAAGGAAGACACAAGAGCTGTTGCCATGGTAATACCTGCCGAAGGACCATCTTTTGGGATAGCCCCTTCCGGAACATGAACGTGAATATTAGATTCTTCCATCATTTTTGGATCAATACCTAAATCCTTATAATTAGATTTAATGTATTCAAGAGCCAAAACAGCAGACTCTTTCATTACATCACCAAGGTTTCCGGTTAAAGTTAGCTTCCCATTCCCCTTAGACAAACTTGTTTCAATATAAAGAATTTCGCCACCAACAGCCGTCCAAGCCAGGCCAGTTACCACGCCAGGAACATGCGTATCCTGCCATTTTTCTTTTGAAAAACGCTCAACGCCTAAATTTGCTTTTATATCGTCAACAGTAATTGTCTTTTTAAACTCATCTCCTGTAGCTATTTTTAAAGCATACTTACGCGAAAGCTTTGCCAACTCTTTATTTAAAGCACGCACCCCGGACTCACGAGTATAGTTTTCAATAATAAAACTCATTACCTTTTTAGATAAAGAAACTTTACTTTTACTCACTCCATGATCCTCAAGCTGTTTAGGCCAAAGATGTTGTTTGGCAATTTCAACTTTTTCATCCAATACATAACCACTTACTTCTATTAACTCCATTCTATCCAAAAGTGGTTGAGAAATAGTGCTTAATGTATTTGCGGTGGCAATAAAAATAATCTTCGATAAATCAAAATCAACTTCCAGATAATTGTCATGGAAGTTTTCATTTTGCTCCGGATCTAACACCTCAAGTAATGCCGCAGCAGGATCACCATGTGCACTACTTCCTATTTTATCAATTTCATCTAAAATAAATACAGGATTAGCACTTCCGGCCTTTTTAATATTATGAATAATACGACCTGGCATCGCTCCTATATAAGTTTTTCGATGACCTCTTATTTCAGATTCATCATGAACTCCACCCAATGACATTCTGGCGTACTTTCTTCCAAGAGCCTCTGCCACCGACTTACCTAAAGATGTTTTACCAACTCCCGGAGGTCCATGCAAACAAATGATTGGAGACTTTAAATCTCCTTTAAGTTTTAAAACAGCTAAATGCTCCAGAATTCTCTCTTTAACTCCATCTAAACCAAAATGATCTCTATCTAGGATCTTTTCAGCCGATTTCATATCGAACTTATCCTTAGTATATTCATTCCAAGGAATATCCAACAACGTCTGCAAGTAATTATATTGCACTGAGTATTCTCCGGTAGCAGGGTTAAGTCTTTCTAATTTATCAACCTCCTTCAAAAATAACTCGGCAACTTCCTTTCCCCACTTCTTCTTTTTGGCATCTTCCTTTAGCTCTCTTATTTCCTGCTCTATCGGACTTGAACCTAATTCATCCTGAATGGTCTTCATTTGCTGATGAAGCATATATTCGCGTTGCTGCTGATCAATATCCAACTTTACTTTACTCTGAATATCATGTTTCAACTCAAGCAACTGAACTTCACGCGTTAAGTGCTCCAGCAACTTCATCCCTCTTGCTTTCAACTCATTAATCTTCAACAGGGTTTGTTTATCTTTTACTGATATATCAGTATTTGAACAAATAAAGTTGATTAAGAATGTTGAGTTATCTATATTTTTAACAGCAAAAGAAGCTTCTGACGGTATATTGGCCGAATATTTAATTATTCTAAGAGACAGATCCTTTAGCGAACTCACTAATGCTTCAAAATCACGTGTCTTATCGTCTTCTGGCAAAACATCATTCAATTGCGATACTTTGGCTTTTATATAAGGCTCAGCTTCCACAAACTCCTCAATACCAAACCGCAACTTACCTTGAATAATAGCAGAAGTAGACCCATCCGGCATTTCAAGAATCTTCAGCACTTTAGCCACTGTTCCAACAGGATATAAATCTTCTAATAAAGGATCTTCAACTTCTGCTTCTTTTTGCGCTACTGCACCAAAAATGCCGTCATTTTTCTGAACCTCTTTTACCAATTTCAATGATTTCTCTCTACCTAAAGAAATTGGCACTATAACTCCTGGGAATAAAACGGTATTTCTAAGCGGTAAAATTGGCAGCACATCCGGCAACTCAATATCTGTCAGGTCTGATTCATCATCTGAAACAATAGGAATAAACTCTGCTTCAGAATCAAACGAATCACTCAATCCAATATTATCAAACGATATCTTAATGTTATCCATAACTTTTTTGGGGTAAGAAAAGAATTATGCCATAATGACATTACTATTCTTCATTTTTCAATGTCTATTAGCATGTCAATCGCCATGCCAAAATCATTTTTACAAATGAGTAGATAAAAAAAAAGCTTCGGTGTAACCGAAGCTTTACAAGTACAAGCTATAATGCTTATTTTTTTCTACTATCCATGTGTTTTTGATATCTATTTCTAAACTTATCAACACGTCCTGCCGTATCAACAAGTTTCATCTTACCAGTATAAAAAGGGTGAGATGTGTTAGAAATCTCTAATTTCACCAATGGATACTCTACTCCGTCAATTTCAATTGTATCCTTGGCATTCACTGTAGAACGAGTAATAAAAGTTTCCTCGTTTGACATGTCTTTGAAAGCTACCAAGCGATAATTATCCGGATGAATTTCCTTTTTCATGTTCTTATCTCTTTAATATTCAAATTTCTTAACGGACTGCAAAGGTAAATATAAATATCTAACCTGCAAAAGAAAAAGCATTTATTTAAAATATTTACTTAAACAAGCCCTCCTGCATCCTATTTTAAAGGCTTAAGATTACTGACTACTCGCCACTTTCTTTTCTTTAGTATCCCGAGGTATTTCAAGCGATCGTACATTTTTTCTTTTAGCTGGATCAAAAATAAAACGATAAGTAATATGTTTTTTAGAGAATTCTGCTCCCATAGAATCCTGCAACGTGCGCATCTTTGGGTTAAAATCCCCTACCCAGGACAATTCCAGCTCGTCAATCCATGGGCGTTTATAAATTGGATTTTTAAGGTGATAAAACATCCCTGATTCAACTCCCGACTTTTGAAATTTGGTTTTCACTCCAAGAATTACCACTCTCAACCTTGTAATTCTATTCTTACGCGTATGCCACAAAAATCTTAACTTATTAATTAGATTCAACCTACCATTAAATTTTTTAAATATCTGATTAACATCAGGGTATAGAAGAATAAAGCCAATTGGCTCCTCTTTATAATAAGCAAACCACAAAAATTCTTCAACAGCAATTGGTTTTGCCTTATAAAATGTAGGCTCAATATCCTTTGGTGTGAGCTTAGTGAAGTTTTCATGAAACTGCCAGGCATCATTATAAATCTCTACAAAATCTTTAATAAACTGATCCTTTTGTTTCCATCGAAAGTGTTTAAAATGAAAATCCGGTTTTTCACCTATCCATTCCGCTATCTTCCAGAAACGTTCCGGGAAAGGCTTTTTTACATCTAGCTTATTGGTAACCTGCTCAAAATATGTTTCAAAACCATACGACTCGAAGAATTCCTTATAATAATCAGGATTGTATTGCATTCCATAAGTAGGATCAGAAAAGCCTTCGACTAAACACCCCCAGAAACTATCATTTTCGCCGAAGTTGACAGGGCCATCTACCGCTTCCATTCCTTTGTCCTTTAACCAGCCTATAGCAGTATCGAATAATAAAAAAGCAGCTTCTTTATTATTTATACACTCAAAAAATCCAAGCCCTCCGGTCGGTTGGTCAAATCCATAAGCTTTCTTCTCATTTATAAATGCTGCAATTCTACCTATCGTTTCATTTTCATCATCTTTTAGAACAAAACGAACTGCAGAACCATGTGAAAAGAAAACATTTTCTTTAGGATCAAAAATATTTTCGATATCCACATCCAATGGGCGAACATAATGCTCATCCCCGGCATATATTTTCTCTACAACTTTTAAAAAATCTCGTTTTAATCCTGAGTTTTCAACCTTGAGTACCTGCATATCAAACACATAATTTTAACTACATCTTAATATACTCTTGTTTTTATCTTTATTCAGATGCTATAAATCCTAAATCTATAAAAATTTGCACTCAAACGAAAAAACACGTCCTAGAATTGAAACCATGAATCATAGTCGGAAGGAAGCTTGATTTTTTTTCCTTTAAAAAAATACTCATTTTTTGCAGCAACATATTCATAGTCTTTTTCCCACTCATTTGCATTTTCTGCAACTTGCTTAACTGCATCGATGATATAATCTATTTCCCCAGAGGAGGTAGTCGGATGAATTGACAAACGAACCCAACCCGGTTTTTCAGATAAATCTCCTTTATTAATTTTATTGGTAATCTTATTGGAAGTATAATAATCTACATGCAATAAATAATGACCATAAGTACCTGCACAAGAACAACCTCCACGAACCTGAACACCAAAATAATCATTTAATAAACGAACTACCAGATTAAAGTGAAGCCCATCAATATAAAACGAAATAGCACCTAAACGTTCATCCACATTATTGGCCAAAATATTCATACCCGGTATTTTCCTAAAAGCAGTGAGCAATTTTTCCACCTGCTCCTTTTCTCGCTCCATCATTTTTTCCCAATCCATATCTTCTTTGAGTTTCACACACAAAGCAGCCTTTATTGACTGAAGAAAACCTGGCGTACCACCATCCTCTCTGGCCTCAATATCATCTACATAGCGATATTTACCCCAGCGATTAGTCCAATCAACAGTTCCTCCTCCAGAATTATCCGGTGCATGATTATGATATATGGCACTATTAAAAACAACAACCCCGGCACTACCCGGTCCTCCTAAAAATTTATGCGGAGAAAAGTAAATAGCATCTAAGCTCATCAATGGATCTTCGGGATGCATATCTATTTTAACGTATGGTGCCGAAGCAGCAAAATCCACAAAACAAAAACCTCCATTTTGGTGCATTATTTTAGCCAGTTCATAATAAGGAACCTGAACTCCGGTGACATTTGAACAAGCACTAAACGAGCCTATTTTAAGGGTTCGATGTTTATATTTTACAATTTCTTTCTCTAACGATTCAGGATTAACCAATAAATCTTCAGTTGGTTCCAGTACCACAACATCAGCATTTGATTCGAGCCAGGAAGTATGATTGGAATGATGTTCCATATGGGTTATAAAAACAACAGGACGTTCATCCGGAGGCATATGATAATACCTTTGCGCCTGTTCAGGCACCCTCA
This sequence comes from uncultured Saccharicrinis sp., assembly GCA_963677245.1. Taxonomy (GTDB): domain Bacteria; phylum Bacteroidota; class Bacteroidia; order Bacteroidales; family Marinilabiliaceae; genus Saccharicrinis. The sequence goes on along the minus strand of OY781921.1, from coordinate 3,855,228 downwards.
TCCCTAAAATCCTTTGCAATTTATTGACAACCGATGTCATACCCGTTCCTGCCGTAATAATTATATCATCAGCAGAAGCATTTACATGATCTTTAATAATACGATGCGACTGCTTATAAATATTGGTCATAATCATTCCTGTGTCGCTAGACTCAGAATGCGTATTGGCCACCATAGGACCTATCTTATTTTTAAGCAAATCTTCAATCGGACCATAAAGTCTTCCACTGGCAATCCAATCAGCGTAAACAAGTGGCTTGTCACCAAATGGTGTTTCAATTGTAGTATTAAATCCAATTGTATTTTCTCTGTACTTTTTAAAATAAGACTCGTTCTTTAGCATATTCACATCAATTTACTTCTGACAAATTTAATGTTCAGGAGAATCAAAAAACCTGACTTTTATTACCCTGTGAATATTAATACCTGCTAATCTTTTTTTTGAATTCAAAGTAAAGCGATACACTGCTATTTTTCTTTAAGAAAATCTATTTCCGTTTGCACATCTAATACCAACTTATCAGCATTCTCATTCCCTGATAAGCCATTGATTAAATCTTGCACCTTCAGCAACACATCTTCTGATTTACGACAAAGCTGTCTCAAAAAACGACCTTTAGTTCGTTGCAGAAAATGCGAATCCGTTTCTAGTCCAACACTAATCTTCTCCAACATCTCGTCACAAAATTTCAAATCTAATTCACCTCCTTTTTGAAGAAATACACTTAAAGCAGCCCAAACAGAAGCCTGCCTAAACATACTTTCGTCATTGAGCCACTCCTTTGAAATCTGCAGTAATCCTGACAATCGCCACAGTAAATTCGCACCTAACTGTTCTGCTATTTCGTTTTTATCCAAATCAACAGTCCATTCATTAATCATATCTTTTGAAGAATCCTCCTCAACCGCAATCAACGTAGCCAGAATTTTCGTTTCCCGACAGCTTCTATGCCAAAGGCGATTTGCTAATACATTATCTCCTTCATATTCTTTAGCCATCTTTTTTAGCAAAAACACACTGGTTCCATAATTCAATTCATATTCTAAACCATAATCTTTCATCTGAGCAGAAACATCTCCATCCATCAGCATTCTTAAACGCTTTAAAATATCATCTACTACATTGGATATATCATCTTGCAAAAAAAACTTCATCAGATCCTTATTTTATAAAACACTAATTTTCACCACACAAAACTTCAACACCACACTTTATTTATTTTTTTTGTACTAAACGTTTGCAAAACTAATTAATTTAATATTATCTTTGCATCGCTTTTAGCAAAAATGGTGGTTGTAGCTCAGTTGGTTAGAGCGCCGGATTGTGGTTCCGGAGGTCGCCGGTTCGAGACCGGTCTTCCACCCTTAGTAAAACGCAACTTTTCAAATCTGAAAAGTTGCGTTTTTTTGTTCATCACTATTGACTTCTTCTAAAAACCACCATACCTTGCAGTTTCGACAAGAATTGAAGTCGGCATTGATTGCACAACGAACCAGAAAAACTAAGGTAATCTAATCAGATTGCCTTGTTTTTTTTAACCTTCACCATTATTTTCATTCTTTTTCTCAAACATACCAGTTAAGTATCCAGTAAAAAAATCCATTTTCCTTATCTTGTGTCTGTTTTTTAGAACAACATTATGAGATCGATTTTTAGTCATCTTTACATTATATTTTTCTTTTTTATTTGTTTCAATACATCAAATGCTCAACCCGTTTTAAACAAGATTAACAAAATTGAGAAATCTGTTTTTACGATCAATGCAATTGATATTAATGGAGATATCATCTCCACTGCTTCAGGATTTTTTATCAATGCCAATGGAATGGCCATTGCACCCACATTTATTTTTTCAAAAAGTGATTCTATAAGAGTTGTTTTGCGAAATGGTAGGAAATTTGGCATCTCAAAAATTTTATCCACACATAAAATGGCTAACCTGGCCTTATTTCAAGTACGAGATACTAGGCAAAAAGGCTTTGAATACATCATTCCCTCGCAACAGATAGAAACCAATAAAAATGAAGTATTAATATTTAGCCACCCAAGCGAAAGCGAAGCAGGTGTTACACTTGGAGTTACCAGTCAGGTATATCAATGTCCATTTTTAGATCGTGTGGTTAAACTGGATGCAAACTTTGGCGAAAAATCAATTGGAGCTCCTGTTATTAACGAAAATGGAAATTTAATAGGCATAGCCGGTTACCTGAAGGAAACAGGCGAAAAACATTTTTTGACAACACATTTGATTGATGATAGCTTGTGGGTTTCGCACCCCTTTAACGACTGGAAAAAATCACTTTTCTTTAACTACAAAGAAAACCTGAACCCCTTTTTCCTTGAAGGACTCCTTAGCTTTACTTATGGTCATTGGGTGAATGCAGCTAAACACTTTACTTTATATTTAAAAACTGTACCCGATAATATTGAGGCCACTATTTTCCGAGGTGAATCCCGAAGAAGATATGAAAATCACATGGGAATGCGATCGGATTTTACGACTGTCAAGCTCAAAAAGCCCAAACACTTCTTATATCATTATTTTTTAGCTAAAGCATTCATAGATAACGACAAAGACAAAGAGGCTTTTTTAAGCTTAATTGCATCCATAGAAGACAATGATCATTTTGCATTAGCATTAGTTGACTTTGGCCTGCTGGCAGTAAAACTTAGAGAAGATATAGAAACAGCACTTAAATGTTACAACGAAGCCATTATTGCTTCACCGCTTTACGCCAAAGGTTTCTACGAAAGGAGCAGGTTGCTTCAACAATATTTTCATAATGACAGCCTGGCTATGGAAGACATTACAAAGACCATTCAACTGAATCATTTTTTACCTGGAGCCTATTCAATCCGCGGCACTTTACGCATTCAGACTGAGAATTATCTGGAAGCCATTGCTGACTTTGACAAAGCCATTGAATTAAACGAAAATGACACGCACGCTTTATTTAACAGAGGCGTTGCCTACTATAACTTAGGCATGAAAGAACAATGCTGTAAGGATTGGGACACAGCCGGACAACTCGGGCATTATAAATCCATTAAATTTATGTCGAGATACTGTAGTAAAATACCCCGAAGCAGAACATCTTCAAGATAGTTTAGCTTTGCAGATAAAAAGATTAAATTTGCTCCAAAATTTATATAATGACTACTATTGAACAGCTAAAAGAATTAGCGGGACGCCAGCTGGCGTTAAGGAGGTACCTTTGACATCGATCGTAAAAAAATCGAGATAGAAGAAGAAGAAATGCGTTCTCAGGCTCCGGATTTTTGGGATGATGCCAAAGCAGCCGAAAAGCACATGAAAATGCTTAGAGAACTTAAAGCCTGGGTCAACGATTACGAAGAAATAGAAACACAAATAGACGACCTGAATGTTTTATTTGACTTCCTAAAAGAAGGAGAAGCCGAGCAAAGTGACATAGACAACTTATTTGAAGACACTTTAAAAAAGCTGGACGCACTTGAGCTTAGAAACATGCTTCGCCGCGAAGAAGACAAAATGGGGGCAGTACTCAAAATTAATGCCGGAGCAGGAGGTACTGAAAGTATGGATTGGGCAGATATGCTTATGCGCATGTATATTCGCTGGGGTGAAAAGCACAATTACAAGGTAAAAGAAATGAACTATCAGGCAGGAGACGAAGCCGGAGTAAAAACAGTTACACTGCAGTTTGAAGGTGATTATGCCTATGGCTTTCTGAAAAGTGAAAACGGGGTACATCGCTTAGTCAGACTTTCTCCTTTTAATGCTGCCAACAAAAGAATGACTTCGTTCACTTCTGTTTTTGTAGCGCCTTTAATTGATGACACCATCGAAATAGACATTACCCCTTCTGACATCACATGGGAAACTTTTAGATCAGGTGGTGCCGGAGGTCAGAATGTAAACAAAGTAGAAACCGGTGTTCGTTTACGACATGCTCCTTCCGGTATTATCATTGAAAATACGGAATCGCGCTCTCAGCTAGGTAATAAAGAAAATGCCATGCGTCTTTTAAAATCGCAATTATACGAGATGGAGTTGCGAAAAAGAATGGAAGAGCAAAATAAAATCGAGAGTAACAAAAAGAAAATTGAGTGGGGATCACAAATTCGTTCCTATGTTTTTCAACCCTATAAAATGGTAAAAGACTTAAGAACAAATGTAGAGACCTCAAATGTTCAGGCCGTAATGGATGGCGATATTGATATATTTACCAAAGCCTTTTTAATGGAATTCGGCGATACCGCCCAATAACTGAGCATCTATAAACAACTATAATAAAATAATCGACTATGATAACTATGTTACATAATCCTCGCTGTTCAAAAAGCCGCGAAGGACTTAAATATTTGGAAGAAAAAGGGATTACTCCCATCGTTGTTAAATATTTAGACACGCCTCTTAACTACGAGGAACTTAAGCAAATTCTGGTAAAACTAAATATTAAACCAGAAGAGCTTTTGCGTAAAACCGAAGATTACTTTAAAAAAGAAATCAAGGGAAAAGATTTATCTGATGAAGAATTGATACATGCTATGGTTGAAAATCCTAAGCTTATTGAAAGACCCATTGTTATTAACGGCCCCAAAGCTGTTATCGCTCGTCCTGCAGAAAAAATTGATGAAATAATTTAGATATACCAAAGGCTGTCTTTTTCGACAGCCTTATTTTTTTCCTAAAAAGCCATAGGTTTCTTCCGGAAGATCTTTCACATTTAAGATCATTAAACCATCCAGACAATTATTAAAGTTTGGATCGACATTAAAACCAATAATTTGCGCATTCTGACGAATGTATTGTTTTAATAAAACCGGGATTTTAAGATATTCCGGTTCAATTCCCGAGATAAACTTATCCAGCTTTTGCATATCTCCTTCATATCTTTCCAGAATTACTTCTATCGAATCCGAGTCGGTTTTTACCTTAAATTCCTTTTTAGGATGCACATGAGCTGCTAACTCATAATTATAGTGATGCTTTTTAATAAAGGCAATCAACAAATCCTTGGAGAAACGAGTAAAGTCATTGCTAATACTTACAGGACCAATAATATATTGAATGGATTGATCTTTTAACAATATCCTTAAAATTCCCTGCCAAAGCAAAAATAAGGGCAATGGCTTTTGTTGGAATTCTTTTACCACAAAAGATCGTCCCAACTCTACGGATTTAGACAAAACCTTTTCCATTTTTTTATCCAAATCAAAAAGGCTGGTAATGTAAAAACCTTTACGGTTCCTCTTTTTCAAGATCTCCTTACCAAAGCCAACCCGGTAAGCTCCGATAATTTGTTTTTGACCCTTATGCCAGATAAATAAATGAGAATAATACGAATCGTAATGATCAACATCCAGTGCCTGATTAGTTCCTTCTCCAACAGCCCTAAAAGTAGTTTCGCGCAGCCTTCCCAACTCTTTAATAACATTAGGAATATTCTCCGGTTTTGAAAGATACACCTGGTATTCTGACTTCTCAAAAAGTAAAGCTTCCTCTTTGATGGCATCAATTTCAGTTTGCAACACTTCCGGAGCAAGCGGACTCATAATAGCAACCTGCTTTCTGGAAGTTCTATGGCTAACTTTATGATGCTTCTTTTTAACATCCGGTTTTGAGTCCAAGGCATACAAACAAGTTCGCAAATATTTCCCTACCCTTTTAACACTATCCATCTCACTTAACAATTCCGGTTGTATTGGCTTTCCTATTCTTACCTGTATTGTTGTATTTTCCTTTTTAAAAAATTCACCAGGGATTGAAAGCGTGCGTAAATAGGGATGTATTTTTCCTAATAAATGAAACACAAGACTGTTATGCCCGCTAAAACACATGGGAACTACCGGAACATTGGCTTTCTTCAGAAACTTAACCACACCTTTGTCCCATTCTTTGTCCTCAATTTTACCAAAACCCTTTTGCATAGTAGAAACCTCACCAGCCGGAAAAATACCCAAAGGACTTCCTGAACGAAGATGCTGAAATGCTGTTTTTATGCCATTTACATTGTCGGAACTATTATTTTCGAAAGGATTTAATTCGATAAAAGAATCTGCCAAAGGTTCTATTTCTTTTAAAAAGAAGTTGGCCATTACTTTAAATTCAGGATATAAATCACTCAGAACCTTAATCATGATAATGCCATCCAAAAAACCAAAGGGATGATTAGCCATCACAATAAACGGCCCTGATTTTGGAATATTCTTCAGTTCTGTCTCCGGCAAATCCACCTGAATATTCAATCTCTCCAGAACTTTATCTATGATTTTAGCTTGGGTTGATTCGGTTGAAATATGCGAATATTGAATCAAATCATTAATTCGATCAATCTTTAAGTATTTAAAAAGCAGCTTTTGCGCTACAGGATTTTTAATAGATAACAACCCGGCTTCTTCAAGACTTTCGGCAGTTATTTTATTCATATTAAATGAGTGATTAAAGTATTAAGTATTGAACGTATTGGCTCATTAGGCAAATACAGGTTCGTCGATTTGTTGCGTATGTGCTTTTACAATAGACGAAATAATCCAGTTGGTTTCATCGGGATAATTCACCTCTACAATAGCATCACTTTTCAACCAATTTCTAAAAGCACTTTCTTCTATATGATTGAGTGTATTGTATACGGGCACTCCCATAGATGCCAGCATGGCCGCATTACATTGCTGCTCATATTGTCCTGTCATGGGAAGCACACACAGTTTCTTTTTTAAAAACAAAGCCTCTGCAGGTGTTTCAAAACCAGCATTACAAAGCACGCCTTTAGACGAAACAAGGCTTTTCACAAAACCATCTTTATTAACAGGTTGAACATGCACATTTTTAAAAGTAAAAGTCTCTTTATTATGCTTTGAAAAGATTTGCCATTCTACCTCAGAGTAACGAGATAAAAAGTCGGTAATCACTTCATCAGAATAAGAAGGCAAATACACGGTAAAATGCTCGCCATTTGTAGGTTGTAACTTTCTGACATCAGCACGAATAACCGGAGTAAAAAAACCATCTCCCAAACTCTTAAAATGAAAACCATAGTGCTGATTGGCCGGAGCATAATTCTTTAAAATAGCTCTACCAATTACACTCTTCACCTTTGGTTTAGGTGCATCCGGATGTAAAACAGCAGCCTGATGCGACACGCCAATACATGGTTTTCCTTTTAATCGGCAAGCCCAGGCCACTACCGGTTCAAAATCATTGATCACTATATCATAATCTTTAACCGGCACTTTAAGTATTTCTGAAAATAAATTGAAAGCATTAATGTTTTTAAGGGTAGCTTGAAAGTCAACCCCTCCTTTCTTCCCGAATATAAAACTCGCTCCGGAATACCTGTATTTTACAGGCCAGGGCAATGCAATATCACTTTGATTTCCGCTTAAAGCAATGTCCACACTCCCGCATTTTTTTAATTGCGGAATTACATCTAAGGCACGAGCCACATGGCCGTTACCTGTTCCTTGAATGGCATATAGAATTTTCATAATACCTGGCATTAAGTTACAAACGCAGCGTAAACTACCCGAAACAGGTAGCTTATGGGTCTAGTTGTCGCTTAGGATTTCTTTAAACATGGTTTTAAAAAGCAGCTTATCCGAACCCAGTAAGTGATCCATATCCACCAATTCTTCATCAGCAGATTCTGGTTCTTCCGGATTATAATACACCAACTGCCAATCGTTATCTACATACTCCAGAGCAGTTAGATTCTCAACCCAATCACCGGAATTTAAATACATAACCGAACCATGATCATTAGAAATGATTTTTTTTGCAGGCCAGTGAATATGACCACAAATAGCATATTTATAGTTCTTTTGAATAGCTAAATCGCTCACTGTTTTTTCGAAACGCGTGGTTACTTCAGTCTTTTTAGAAGTCTTTACCATCCGCTTAATATCACGGGAAAGTGAAATACGTCTTTGCCCAAACAAAGCCAGAAAACCATTTACCATTTTATTGATGGCAGTTAACATTGCATAACCTGTGGCTCCTAATTTTGCCAACCATTTTGAATGATGCATCACCACATCAAATGCATCGCCATGAAAAACCCAGCTTTTCTCGCCATTCATATCGAGTAACACTTTATTTACGATGGAAATATTACCCATATTAACACCCACAAAACGGCGCAGAGCCTCATCATGATTTCCGATAATATAATACACCTTAGTTCCCTGCTCCATCATTTTAATAATCTGACGAACAATTTTCAGTTGTGGCTTTGGGAAATAAGATTTAGAGAACTGCCAGATATCGATGATATCTCCGTTTAGCAATAAAGTTTTTGGTTGAATAGATTTCAAATAGCCTAATAGCTCTTTTGCTTTACAACTGCGTGTTCCTAGATGTAAGTCAGAAATCACAACAGCTTCAACCTTCCTGGGTGCTCTTTTCTGATTTGTATTCATTTTCTCCAACAATTATTAGGACAAAACTAGCTGGCAAAAAACAACTAATTGCAAACTGAACTTAAAGAAAATGTAAATAAAAATCCTGCGTTAAATAATTGTAAACTAGCAGATAAAAGAACTCACAACTTAACACCTTCACACATCACACTAAGCCCAAAAAGGAATAGATAGAACATCACGTTTTCGAAGTAAGTATTGCCAATAGGAATATAAATCGTGGATAAAATCGGGAGATACTCCTTCAGTTTTAACCAGACTACTCCTTCGGGCTATAATAACAGAATGATCCGGATTATCCCTGTCTGATGAAATCACATAAGAAGCTTCCAGCTTGAAGAATTCATCATTAAAAACAAAGCCCTTATCATACAAAATCACTTCTATTCTATATTTACTGCATTGCGATATAAAAGCTTCTAACTCCGCTTCTTTTATTCCTTTCAAATCATCCAACACAAGAAAGATGGCTGACAAATTGGAGTGATTTGCTATCATCTGTTGCAACAAAGCAGGAGTCGGCAACTTTCTTTTAATCTTATAATGCAGCTTATGCGTTTCGCATATCAAAGCTATTTCGTTGGCAGATTCGCCTCCAACCAAAAATACTTGGTCATTATACGACACAACTGAGCACAAAAGCACTTCCGTTGAAAAACGGATGTTTCGACTAAAGGGAATAACTTCCTTATCAGGGATTCCAAATGAATGGTTAATATCCTGCTCTCCTAAGAGTTCCTGAACATTAACGGGACGATCAATTAAATCATGATGATTACACAAAGCAGCTTCCATAGCAAAGAACCATTATAAAACATTGATAAATAACAGTTTGCAAAGCTACCTTATACACAACTCCACATAATTAATAGAATCTTATTCAATTATTAATTTAATTTAAAGCACTGCATTTCTATCAAATTTGCATGATGCAAGCAAAAGCATAACTTCGTACAAATATTCTATATTCAATAACAAGTAGAAGCATCGATTTACATTTAAACTCTTAATTTAATGAAATACATATATACACTAATCGTATTAGGCATTGGCTGCTTTTTAGCCATACAGGGAAGTATTAACACGCAACTCACTACATATTTAAAACATCCATTACAAGGCGCTTTGGTAAATTTTTTAGTAGGAACACTGGCTTTAATTGGACTTAACTTTATTTTTAAAACACACATGCCGGATTGGGCTCATGTGAAAACAGCGCCCTGGTATTTGTTTGCCGGAGGTATGCTGGGTGCTATTTTTGTTTCTTCAGTTATCTTTTTTATCCCTAAAATTGGCGTAACTACTGTTTTAGCTGCCTCCATTGCAGGCCAATTAATTGCAGCCTCCATTGTTGATCATTATGGTTTTTTTGGCATTACAATCCACACTATTAGCCCGGGAAGAATTATAGGTATTTTATTATTATTGGGCGGTATATTTTTAATTCAGAAGTATTGATTACACTAATTAAGATAAACAAAAAGGCCATCTCCATGGAGACAGCCTTCTTCTTATCTTTGAATTATAATTTACAAATTCGCTTTTAATGTTTGTCCTCCGTACAAGGATTTAACTTCAATAATTACAAATCCGTCTTTGTCTAATTTTACTTTATCTGAGTCGGCAACCAGAGTAGAAAGTTTTTTACCGTTTAAATCATAAACAGAAACTTTATCTCCTACAGCCAAACCATTTAAATAGCTTACACCTCCATATTTACTAACCCAAACATATTTACTACTCGCGCTTTTCTTATTCAGCGATGTTGTATTTTCCTCCACTGTTACTACTACTTCTTCAGATACTAAGGAAGCATATGTTGTATTACCACCATAATTGGCCTTAAAGGTATAAACACCTGCAGGTAATGTAGTAAGCAACTGAATCTCTCCGGCCTCGTCAATGGTTGTATTTATGATGACTGAATCATTTTGCATTATTTGCGCCCATCCTGTTGGCCCAGTACCTGTTCCACCATCCGGCTCACTCACACTAAGATTTAGCGTTAATGTCTCACCTTCTTTTAGCATGGTTGCAGAAGGCTGTAAATTAATTACAATTTGGCTTGAACGTGAATCAGCAGACACTCGATACAACTTAGCTCCATGACCAGCTACTGACTGAACAAATTCAGATCCGGAGTAAGAACCTAGATCTTCCTTAGCCCATAAATCTCTGAATGTACAAGCTCCTTCAAATCCTAAAGCTGTTAAATCAACAGGAACACTTACACTTTCGGAAACAGCCGGATCTTCCGTATAGACTAAAAACTCGATAGAAACGCCTTCCGAAGCACTGCTTACCTCATCATCATATCCACAAAACGATTTAAACGTGGTGTAGCCTTCCGGCAAATCAAATTCAATAATAGAATAAGCATTCACCCCAAAACCGTAATCATATGCTTGTCCATTTACAGTAAGCGTGTTTCCATCCAGACTTTTATTTTTCTGAACACTTGCCCATCCGCTGGTTGCACTTGTCCATGTTAGGTCGGAAAGAATAACAGAATCTCCTTCTTCGGTATAAATGGCAGGGTTAATCCAGTCGCCATGATCATAGCTAATACCGTCGCCTGCATCTGTCACAACCAAATACAGTTTTTGAGCTCCGGTAATATCAGCTTCTAACTGAACACCTTCGGTATGAATAGTCTTACTCACTCTTCCACTATTGGCAATGGCTGAGTTAACATTTACTTCTCTGGTAGTTGGATCATGGGTCGAAATCAAGAATTCCACTGTTGACCCACATCCCTGATTGGTTCCTCCAATATCCAATCCGGCGAAAGCCTGAAAGCCAACTGTATTATCCGGGATAGAATAAGCGACAACAGAACGAGCATGCACACCTAATCCCACATCATAAGTTGTTCCTTTCACATTGAGTGTTCCTCCGGAAATACTTTTATTTTTCTGAACCGTACTCCACCCAGAAGTAGCATACTCCCAGTCTAGATCAACCAGGCTTATTACTTCATCATTATCCAGAATAATTTGAGGATTAATCCAATCGGCATGATCGCAATTATAGTTTTCTCCTCCATCATTCACAATTAAATATAACTCGGTACTTCCTGCAGGAATTTCCACGTCAATATCAACACCATATCCATCTGTTAAAGTTGAAACCGTTCCACTTCGGTAAACCAAATCCTTGGTACTAATAAAACCGTCTCCACCATTATTAAACAAGGCTACAAATTTATCTCCGGTAAAAGGATCATCGGCAGTCCAGATAGCTACATCATTTTCGTTAAGCCACTCCTGATTGTTTACCGAATTACTATGTACTTCCAACACCTCTTCGTTTGTTAACAAGCTATTGGTGAATGCATCATTATCAGGCAAATTACCTCCAAACATCAAAGGGGATTTAAACATCGTCCAAAGCGTCATTAAAGTATACTGCTCATCTTCGGTAAAATAAGTATAGCGATCGGTAGCGCGCTCTCCTCTGATAAATTTACCCATTGGTAGCATATCAGCATCCGGCCAGGCTCCCGGACGAATATATGGCGCCCAATTAGCACAAATTCCAAAAGAATAATTTAACTGTGCCCAGTTATCCCAAAAGTCATCAATCGTTCTCCACATATTAGCATGATTTGTGGCATGCTCATGCTGATCAAGAGGAGTAGCGCCCGGCGACATACTTAAAACAATAGGTCTGCCCGTTTGGTCAATGGCATTTCTTAACATCTCAATTTCGCCATCATGATATGGACGGGAAAGATCATCTACTTTAATATAGTCTACGCCCCATTCTGCATATAAATCCAGAATAGAATTATAATATTCCTGAGCTCCATCTACGCCTGCTACAACCGTATAATTATCCTGTAACCAGGTACACTCGTATGCTGTGGAGTAAATATCTGCTGCGGTTTTCGATTCATACCCTTTAATAGGTAAGTTATTAAATACGGCTTCTTTAGGAACACCTCGCACAATATGAATACCGAACTTTAAACCTAAATTATGTACATAATCAGCTAAAGGTTTAAAACCGGCTCCATCTGCTGCCGATGGAAAACGAGTTGGCGACGGCATATATCTTCCGTACTCATCATATACAAAATCGGAAGTCGCATAACTATTATAATGTCCGGTTGTTTGATTATCGACATACCACCGGATATCCACAATTACATATTCCCAACCAAAATCTTTAAGGTGAGTTGCCATATAATCAGCATTGGCTTTTACCTCGGCCTCCACTACAGAAGGACCAAAGCAGTCCCAACTATTCCAACCCATTGGAGGTGTTAAAGCCCATTTATGAAAGGGTTGTTCATTTCCATTTTGTGCATAAAGCCGCACAGAAACAAACATGACTAAAAACAAAAAACTAAATAACTTATTCATGATGTAGATTAATAATTAAAAAACTGGTTTTATTCTATCATCAAAAATAAGCGTAACCATTCTTTAACACTAATAACTAATTCAGCAATTAAAGACGTAATCTCATCAACGCAACCATAAACTTCATTCTTCATCATAACAAAAAAAAGACATGCAACTTAAGATTAATGCTATTTCAATTCTTATCATTTTAGGACTCACATGTTTTCAATGTGATAAGGAAAATAAATATCCCGGAATATCAGATATTAACAAAAAGACTTATTATACTTCCGAAATTATTCCAACAGAGCATCTGGATATTTATGGCAGTTGGAAATTAATTAAGGTAAATGGTGGTTTTGCAGGAAGCGGTCATGAACTTCACTTCGACCAATTAGAAATAAAGCCATACGGCATCTATGGAATTATAAAAGGTAACTCACTTAGTGAATTGGGAAAAATAGAATTGGATATATGGGATTCAAACCAGACTGAAAAACTTCAATTAAAGTTTATGCCAGACATGAGAGAAAATGAAAATTACATGTATTTGTATCCTGAGCAAAAACTGGCGCAAATAAGAAACAGGGATACTTTAGATTTAATATCCCCATGTTGCGATATGTACAATTATCATTTTAAAAGAATTGAGTAAAAAAAAGAAACTAGTTTCTATTTATATACAAACAGCATTAACCACTCCGATAAAATATCTAAAGTTTCCTGAGATATAGGTTCCGGCAGGTTTCTCATTTCAGATTGGGTGCATTCTTTACAATGCTGAAACAGGTGATTATGTCCTTCTAATCGCACCAATTTATAATGTTTATTTCCGGCCAGATTTAGGTAGTGATCTATATTCGCCAGATTTTCATCTGGTGTAACCATAATATCTTTATCACCATTCAGCGCCAATACGGGTATGGTAATCTTCGACAAATAATCAGCCGGATTATACTGTATCATTTCTCTGTACCATCTACTTCGTGCAATGCTTTTATATCTATATATAAAATTGATATCTCTACCGTCTAACATATTAAAGGCCTTTAAAGATTCCTCTGTTTGGCTGCTGATCCATTGTTCAAAGACCAGGTCTAACACCGGATCAATTTCGTCTTTAATAGGTGTATCTTTTACTGCCTTAAATAAGGTGGTGTATAAATCCATATAATCATCTACCAAAGTAGAATCAATATAAGGACTGGATTCCAAAATAGCTTTATTTTGGTAGATGAGACTATTATATCCATCTACTGCTAATCCGGCCAGTGAAACCATAAATTTTACATCGGGAGAAGTAGCTGATAGCATAAAAGCCACAGCGCCACCTTCGCTATGCCCGATTAGTCCAATTCGTGCGGCATCGATATGAGGATTATTTTTTAGGAAGTCTATTTCGGCCAATACATCTTTGGCAAAATCCTTAGTGGTGGCCTCTTCATAAAGCCCTTTACTTTTGCCAACACCACGATCATCCATTCTTAAAACGGCAAAACCTTTTTGAGTAAGACAGTCTGCTATTTCATAAAACGGACGATGATCTGCAAAAGAGGCATCCCTATCTTGCTTGCCTGTTCCTGAAATAATAATCACCGCAGGATATTGACCATCCTGAGAAGGATAGGTTAAGGTTCCGGCTAATAAAATACTATCGGAGTAACATTGAATAGAATCGGAAAAATACTTTTGGGCATCAACTATACCGAACAATAAAAGGAATACAAGGAAGCTTATGATTCTCATATAATCTTTGTTTTAGTAAAAAAAAGCGCCACCATAGCTATTGTTATGATGGCGCCTTTAACTTAATTTTTTACGGAAATATTATTTAACAATCACTTTTGTAATTGTTTTGTATCCATTTACAGATGTTGTTTCAACAATATAAACACCATCATTTAATTCTGAAATATTCAATTCGTTTGTTAAAGCAGAAGAACTGGCTACAACCGCTCCAGACATACTATACACGGTAACAGAAACCGCTTCTGAAAATCTTAGATAATCGGTTGCTGGGTTTGGATATACAGACACAGATACCGAAGCGACTTCATCCTCAATAGCCGTAACTGTACCATCTACTACATTTACAGTAACCATATCTGATGCTTCTGCAAAACCAGTAGAATAAATAGCCACTACATACAACTGCAAATCAACTCCAATCACATCTCCATTTTCATCTGTAGTTTCTGCTGACCAATATGGAATAGATAATGTTCCGCTTGTTTCAGTAAAATCAGTATAACTCCAAGTGCTATAATACACTCTGTAACCAGTAATCACTGAATTAGTTGCTGGAGCATCCCAGGTTAACTCAACAGGATAGTAACCTGATTCATCAGACTCTCCAATTGAAATCACAGAAAGATTCTCAGCAGGAACAACGCCTTCGTCATTTACGTTATAGCTGATTAAGTCTGTTGCTGTACTTGGCATTCCATTTACTATTGGCAATACAGCAAACATATGCTCTCCATTAATTAAAGAAGTAGTGGTAAAAGAAGTTCCAGTAATAACCTGATCCACTAATTCATCTACAATAACCATATATCCGGTAACATCGCCAGAAACAGCAGCATCCCAGGTAATTTCAACTGTATTAGGAGCTACTTCTTCGCCTGTAACTAATTCAATAGAAACATTTGTAGGCAAGTAATCGGCACTATAATCGTTGTAATTATAAACATTTTCATCATCATAATTTCCCCAACGGCTAATAGAGCTATTTTTATCCGCAATTAAATTTCCCTCAGCATCATAAGTATAAGTTTTTGTATAGCTACCGTCAGCAGTATTATCGTAACTATCACTTACATATGGAGAAAAAGATTCTGTTTCCAGCAAATCATTCGCATAAGTGAAATCTATTTTTCCAAGTATAACTGCATCTTCTTCTGCTGATGGCTTATATTTTTGAATAGTTGATTCCAACACATCTCCATTAAAGATATACTCAAATTGTTGCCAGTAATAAATAGTAGATCCATCCGCTGACATATTTTTACTATCCTGGTATTTACCATTGATATAGTTTTCATACAAGGTATATCCGGTAACAGTTCCATCTTCGCTTAAAGAATTTTGACGAACTAATTGGTTCAACTCATCATACTCAAAGCTTGTTTTAGTTGAAAAAACCCAAATATTTAAATCATAATCCAAATAATAATCAACGCTTTCAGAAAGCAAGCCTGCTTCATTATATGAATAAGTAGTCAATCCATAAGCACCAAGCTCATAACTAAGTTGACCTTGTGCATTATAGAACTTTTGGGTAGTTGAGGTTGGTATTTCTGGTCGTGGATCACCTGTTAGATAACTGTAATAATCAATAGATCCAACTTTGCTATCAACAGCAAAACTATTTTGGGCAGTAGCCAATAAAAGGCTTAGTCCAAGCATGATTGTTGTAAAAATCTTAGCCATGTTACTTAATTTTAGGTTATTAATTATATTTATGAATTACTTTTTAACGTGCTCAATAACGTAACTGATTTCATCTGCTAATGCAGAAGGACTTCCGTAATAACCAGTTGATCTCCATCTAAGATGGCCATTACCATCAATGATCATTTTTTGTGGAATTCCTGAAAATCCAAAAGCTTTTGAATAGGTATAGTATGCTAAATCACCTTTGTCTGTTTTGGGATTATGTGCGTCATATAATACCGTAAAATCGTAGCCTTTCTTATCTATAAACTTTTTGATCTTACTCTTAAAATCTTTGTCCGACTCCATGGTAGAGATAAAGAAGAACTTCACATTCTCATCTTCCTTATACTTTTGATAAGCCATATTCATACCCGGCATTGCAGCTTTACAAGGTCCACACCAGGTTGCCCAAAAGTCCAACACCAATACTTTTCCTTTTAACTCTTTCATGTCAATTTTTTCACCTGACATGGATTCGTATTCAAAAAGCTCAATAGGCTCATCAACGAATGACTCCTTAATTTTTTCGGTCATTTGCTTCTTCTTCTCCTCTGATTTTAACGAAGACAAATACTCCTCATAACCCTCTTCCGAACCATTTTCCTCCAAATAATTGGCTTTAAGGATAGCCAACATTTCAGGTGAGGCTGCATTGTTTTCAACACCCTTTTCTACTACGGCTTTAATCTTATCCTCATTTCCTGTTTTATCAAGTAAGCTTATATAGAAATCAGAGAAATCGGCTGACTTGTTTTCAAAGTAAGGTTCAATCTTTTGCACCCAATCATATGCCTTATCAGTCGATCCTGTTTCGTCCAGAATTTTTGCGTACTCTAACAAAGCGTCTTTTCTGTACTGCAGTAGATATTGATACCATTCCTTATCAGTATAAACCAACTCTCTTGTTTTTCTGGGCCTGTTAAAAGCTTCATCTAACAACAACTTAGCTTTAGGCAATACATCTTGTGCAGATAGCTGTCCGCGCATATAAGGAATTTGAACAATGTGCCAGTAGAATGAATACAAATAATCGTAAGGAATCTCATGAATATAATCAGTCAATAATTGGTAATTATTATTTTTCATGATTTGGTTATAAACCACACTCTGGAAGTTTTTACCCAAATACAGACCTACATTTTGTGTGTCGACATTTTTCCATTCATTTAATGGATATTGTTTTACAAATACCGCCAATGCCTTTTCTTTTTCCATTGGATCTGCCAATCGGAATATTCTTAGAATCTCTTTATCTCGTGCAAATATTCCATTTGGATACTTACTTAATGCCAGTTGTTCTATTGATTGAGGTAATTCTCCATAAGGCTCATAGATATTAGCCATTTCATATGCTTTAAGCAACTCCTCTTCAGTTCCAGCGTTAGCACTATCCTGCTTTAGAATCAAATCAATATCTTCTTTTATAATATTGTTACCTCTGGCTTTATTATTCATTTGAATAGCCTGTGCAGCGTAGTATCCCACCTTAGTTCTTTCTTCAGGAAACAATTTCATCTCCTGATTAACCCAAAAGAAGAATATTTGCTTGGTATCAATTTTAGCTGAATCGGACACATAGCCTGGAATAGAATATCTCTCGAAGCCCGGAGCACGTAATAATGCCCAGCCAAAATAAGATGACGGCAGGTTATCTTTATTTTCATCTACCGTAAACTGCACATAGGTATTTGCTCCATTGGCATTTTGAGCTCCTGAATCAAACTCATTACCGCTAACAAACTTAAGTGCTACTATAGCTGCATCTTTAGGAACCAGTACTTTCCCTTTCCAAAGGCCTCTTCTTTCATCCAACTCCACTTCGTGGGCAATCCAATTATAGTTTTGCCAGAAATAAACAACAGCCTCGATCTCTTCTTTCCCTGCCAGATTTGTTTGACTGGCATCATAAGAAATGGCCAATTCTTCACCAATTGTAACCATTTCAGGATTTAAAACAAGAGGTTTATCTTGCGTTTCATTTTCGCACGAAATCAACGCAATAAATGCGAATACAACTATTATTGAATAACTTAAAACTTTCTTCATGTCTTTAATTTTGCATGTTAACGACCAGGATGAATGAAATACATCAAACATCATTTTGAACGAATCATCTTGTTTATAAATACTTTTTTGCGTTTTATTTTTTTAGTCCAAACCCTCCAGTTTTACACACATATCTTCAATTCTACCAAAACCGGTAAATACACTAGTAGGCAACTTTGTATTGATGACACCATCAATTTCTTCCTTATTATTTAATCGTCCGGAAGCTCTGTTAATTTTAAATTCATACAACTTGCCTTCTGTTCCATTCCAGGTAGCCACATAGAGTAAAGTGGCATTCACATCATCCAAAGGATAAAACCAATCGGTGTTATATATTTTCATAGAAGTAATGACCTCTCCTTCGGGGAAAGGATCATTAATAAGAGTGGCTACTTTTTTAGAAGCGGCATAGCTATAGGTATATATATTGTTGTCGGATGCATACAAAAAGAAATTACCCAAAGGACCACAAGCATAATGCTTTGCGTCGTAAATTTCCGGCAGTTCACTCAGGTCATAAGTATTTACGGCGAGGTTATGAATTGCCTCATTCTCATATGGATCTCCGTTTTCATCATATAAAGGATTGGATTTATTAAAATCGACACGATATAATTCACGACTTGTACCATCTGTAAATACAGCAAAAGCATGTCCGTTATATCCTTTTTCAAAGAATAACAATTCCTTACCTATATTATTCACATCAAATTTAGTACTGGTTTGCTCCGGAAAAGGAATAACAGAAGCCTCTTCCCAGAATGAAAACTCGAGACGCACGAAACGTTGATTCAGTTGATCGTACATTACACCTGCCTGACCTACCGTATTGGCAGCACAACCATCTGAAAAATAAGCATAAGGTGCCATATCAATATCTCCTTCAAGACTACTACTTGTAGAAAGTGAACGAGAAAACTGAACATCCCATTGCTGCGATGCCTGATTATTGATGTTTTGAACCTGCCCGTTATTAATCAACAGACTCACATAATGACAAAATCCGCCACGCCCAATAAACTGCGGCGCAATGAAATCCGGAGTAACTTTAAATAAATCTAGATCCTGATTTAATAATTGAAAATCAGTTCCACCCAATTGTAAAAACTGCTGATCTGTTGCTACATATACATAGTCGATAACCGAACTGTTTTCACGAATAGCTGAAACAAATTGAGGCTCACCAATAATCTTATTTCCATTCATGGCAGAGTACACATTACGCAGCCACTTTATTGTATCTAAAGTTGGAACAGCATTAGTTGTGGCAATATAATCAAGGTCGCTTTGTCCATTTTCGTCAGTGTGTAAAACCATCCAACCGGAAACCACACTTGGTAAGATATTTACACTGTACTTAAACTGAGATACCGTGTTGTTTTGCTCATTGGTAATATACAGCATCACAGCATATTCATCATCATCCGGCTCCTGTGTAATTTGAACATTCAGGTTCTTTTCAGAAGACAATTCCTCTGCATAACTTTCATCTTTACTCCAAGCATCTGAATAAATAACCCACTTATAAGATAGATCATCTTCTCCTAATTGATCGATAGTAAATTTTACATCCGGATGAATGCTTAAGGTATCGAATTGATCAATAGTAAATGAAGTTTTACTATCCACAGTATCTACGTATACCTCATTGATATCTTTGTAATCATAATTACCCTCATCATTATAACAGGCATGAAACACCAACATGATTAATGATGTCAGTATAAGTTTACTGCTATTTTTCATAATGATTGCTTTCATTTTCAATGCACTGCTATTTCGAACCATAGTATATTTCCTCCAATATTTCAGCCTCATCATCTACATAGATAGGTCCATTTTCTTCTCTGTATTTTTCGTATGCCTCTTTTAGCGTATTCACAAAACCCTGAATCTCTGATAAGGTATAAATGCCTTCTTCCGGCCCTGTTGTAACCCTCTCTGCTTGCGGCCAGTCAGTTAATCCTAAAATATCTATCGCAAACTGATATTTATTGGCGCTGTATTCGCCAAAGAAGTAGCTTGGCCAATGTTCAGGTTTTAACAGAATGTCGCCCCAGGTTAAGGTAAAGTTCAAGTCATCAGCATTACCAGCACCCAAATCTCCATCATCCGTTAGCTCAAGCTCAATATGTACCGCTTCCTCCTGCATATCCTCTGTTCTGAACAAAACCACAGGCAAGTAAGATTCATACGTATTCGCTTCCATTACTCCTGTTAATAATTGATAGTGCACACCTTCCTCCGCAGTACTCTCTTCAGGAATTACATTTGCTTTAAAGGTTCGGTCTACATCGGTAACATTTCCCATCAACTTCACTTTTATAAAAAAAGTATCTGTCATTAAAGCCGAATTTTGCAGCGCAAAAGAATAGTTCTTTTCTGTAACTCTGGTTTCTACCGTATTAATAACAGATCGTTCGTAGAAATATACTTTCCCATCTAACTCGTAATCCATGACTTCGTTTTCTTCACAAGAAGCCATTAGTAAACCTAAGATTAGTGGTAAAATGAATGTCATTAACTTACTCATTGCTTCGTCCTCCATATTCAATTTCATCATCCGGCAATGGGAGAATGTAATTAGGTGATACATAAGAATAACTCAAAGACCCATTACTCACTGAAGGCACAGGAATAAATTCCTTATTCAATCTTTTGAAATAAAAGAACAATTGCCCTTCGCACATAAACTCCTTTGTGTACTCTTTATAAATTTCTTCTGTAATTTCAGCTTGCGATATGCTTTCTGATAACTCATCCGGCAAATTCCGATGAAGTCGAACTGTATTTAGATAGGCAACTGCCTCGGCTCCCAAGCTTGACTGATTGGCACATTCTGCAGCAATATAGTAGGCCTCACTAATTCTCATTAAAGGCATACGATATAAGAAAGCTCCAGTACTGCCTCCTGGTTGTTTTAACTTGGTAGAAAAACGAATATCAACATCCGTTAATAACTTAGTTAAGTAGGTATATCGATAATCGCCATAATAACCTGCCTTATGCAATTCGTAAATACCTTCGTAGTTTTCATCCAGCGTATATAAACCCTGATCTCCTGTAAAATAACTGTTATAGCTATCTCTTAAGTTACTATCATATAGAGCAAAAATTAGTTCTTCAGAGAAAACAAAGTTTCTTTCATCTTCATCTGAAGTTGTAATCTCTGTTTCCGGCGTCCATGTAAAATAATTTTGATCGATAATAACCCGAGCAGCTTCCTGTGCCTTTGTATAATCATTCATATACAGATAGGCTCTTGCCTGCAATAACTTTACAGCATAATAGTTAAACTTATAAAAACGATCGCGTTCATAAGTCTCATCAAAAGCAGATCCAGAATCGTTCCCATCTATTACAGGATCAATCAGCAAGCTGTTTTCAGCCATTTCTAAATCACTCAAGGCTTTTTCTAACACTTGCTGAACGGTTGCTGTTTGCGTTACGCTAGTACTTACGTTGGTAACATACGGAATAGCAGTACCATTGGCATCGCTGGCAAAAGATGGCCCAAATAAACGAAGCAGATCAAAATGAAGGAAAGCTCTTAAACCATAGGCTTCTCCTTTAATTAAATCGTAATTACGACCAGTAAAAAGACTTTTATCTGCTTGCTCTATTTGCGCAATAAGTTCATTTACATTGGCAATAGCATTATACATATTTGACCATACACTGTTGATGACAGCCACACTTGCGTCATTGGTATAGTCGAAGTTGTAAGGATGATAATAAGCATGCGACGTTTGATAAATACCCGTATAGTACTGGGCCAACACATCGGTCATTCCAAAGGATAACTCACGACCATAAAGTGAACCATCCGTCATTAACAAGTAAACACCTGTTAAAGCATCTTTAAAGCCTTGCTCGCTGGCAAAATTATCGTCCGATTTAATTTCTGTTTTCGGACTCACATCCAGCCACTCCTCACAGGAACTAAGAAAGAGAAGCACAACAAGACTGCTTATGATGATATAATATTTGTTCATAGTTATCCTTTTTTAAAATCTTGATTGTAATGAAAATGAAAACACTCTCGCTCTTGGATAAGAAAGACCATACTCCTGCTTAACCGTACTTAATCTTCCAATATCATTCATGTTAAAAGCTAAGCGCACATAATCAAAAGGGCTGTTTTTCACCCATTTCATTTCTGAGAAATCATAGGCAATATTCACCGATGAAAAAATCAGTTCATTTAAATCCTCTACAAAGCGCGATGTTGGTTTAGTAGTAGAATAGTCCATAATGCTTTTATACTTCGCAGGCACTCCTGGCGTATTCCATCTATCTGTTAAAACCCTTTTATCCACATTATTATTTAAAACATCTACATTTTCTACCTTATTTACCAAGGTTGAATTATAAGTTTGTCCTCCCAGTCTGTATGTAAACACCATATTCAAATCAAATCCCTTATGACGAATATTTCCTCCTATGTTTCCTCTGAATTTCGGCGTTTCATCACCCACTACTACCTGATCAGCAGCACTCCATTCGAAGGTAGTTGTTCCGTCTTTTTTCAGGAATACTTCTTGTCCTGTAATGGGATCAATACCTTTTGAACGAACAGCCCAAATGGCAGTCATGCTCTGTCCTTCTTCAAATCTGATAGATGGTGATTGCTGCGATGCTATTTCTTCGTCAGTCTCTCCATACTCTTCTTTTTGCTGATCCTGAACTTCATTTAGCTTCTTTAAAGCATCTGATATTTTGGATATTTTATTTGTGTTATGACTCACATTTAAAAAAACATTCAAAGAACTTCTTGTTGACGGTTTAGACCACGCCCTGTAATTAAAGCTTAATTCAAAACCCTGATTTTGTGTTTCACCTAAATTTTCTCGGTAAGATGAAAATCCAGCAGATGGCGGCAAGGTTACATCAGTTAATAAGTTGGTAGTAGTTGATTTATACACATCTGCTCGTAGTGATAAAGCATTCTTAAAAAGAGCTATATCGGCACCAGCATTTCGATCATAAACCTGTTGCCACTTTAAATGATCATTTGCTAAGCCCAACAACACAATTCCCATATCGCCATTATATGTTTTATTCGTCAGGTACGAATAAGTAGAAATGGCCTGGTATGAGTTAAAATTTTGAGAACCAGTATAACCCAATGATGCTCTTAACTTAAAAAGGTTAATCCATTCCATCTCCTGCACAAAGCCTTCCTGATGAAGATTCCAACCCAAACCAACAGACCAGAAATTACCCCATCGCTCTTTGGCACCAAACATTGAAGAACCATTCAGACGATAAGAAGCATCTGCCAAAAAACGATTATCATACGAATAGTTAAAAGAACCAATAATACCAACATTACGCACAGTACTTTCACTACCAGAAGGACTTCCACCAGATACATACTGGCTGCCAAAAGAAATGTAGTCCATTTTATCTGAAGGGAACCCCACTGCCGTCATACCGCTTGATTCACTAATTGCTTCTTCCAGGTTATATAATAAGTTTGTGTATAATAGATGCTTACCTTTTTCAATAGAATACGATACTCCCCAGTTAGTCGTTAGATTAATACTTTTGGCGTTTGCTTTGGTGTATTGTCCACGCAAAAGGTAATCGCTCGAAGTAGGTGAAACATTTGCATAATCCGTATGTGATGCCGGTTTAAAAACATCCGTTTCGCTTAAGTTTTTTGAGAAACCAACTCGTCCGGTAATTTTTAAGTTCTTTTTAATATTCCACTCTCCATAAAAATTCTCTGTTATTAATGTATATGTATTTTGGTCTTTAATATTTAATCCGGCATTGTACAATGGATTGTAAACCCCATTATCATATTCCTTTATTAAAGCTCCGGATTCATTACGAATTCTGTAATAAGGATTCATTAAGGAATAATCGGAGAAAGAACCATATGGTGAATTTTTAGCAACATTATCATCTATTGTTAAATTGTTTCTAAAAATCAGGTTTTTATACCTGTATGATAAAGTAACATTACCGCTTATGGTTGTTCTGTTAGAACCTTTCATAACACCCGCAATATTGTTATAGCTCAAACTCCCGGAATAACGCATAGCCTCATCACCTCCATCCAAATACAAACTATGTTTTTGCCCCACTCCTAATCTTAGAGGTTTTGCCATCCAATAGGTATCTACACCTCTTGCAATCTCTTTATACAATTCATTATATTCTTCGGTCAATTGCGCCTGAGTATATGCATTTGAAGAAGTGTATTTTCCAGCCAGAACTTCAGCTTGCAATTTTTCGCTGGCATTGGTCACATTATATGAATTTAAATCAGGAACTGTAATATCCAAACTACCATTATAACTTGCTCTGAGTTTTCCTTGCTCCGGCTGAACTGTTTCAATAACCACCACTCCATTAGCTGCCTTTGAACCATAAACTGCTTTGGCAGCAGCATCCTTTAATATGGTAATACTGCTAACCAGATTCATGTCCATATCATACACTTTCTCCATTGAGGTTTCGAAGCCATTCAATATAAAAAGTGGTTGATTGGGAGATGTTTCATATTCACCTTCAATATCTACATTTAAACTTGTAGGTCCTCGCAATTGAATTTCAGGCATTCTGTTGGGATCACTACCAAACTCAACGTTCTCCACAATAGAAAAAGCCGGATCAAGAGTTTGTAAGCTAACCAGTATGTTTTGGTTACTTACTTTTTTCAACTCATTTTTACCATATGAAACAACGGACCCCGTAAAAGTCTCTGTTTTACGAGTAAACATTCCGTTTCCCACCACAGCAACTTCATCCAGTTCTGACATTTCCTCTTCCATTTCCACTATAAGAATCGCCTGACCGGTATATTCTAAATCCTGTGTTTTCATTCCTAAAAAAGAAAAGCGAATAAAGTAAGTTGTATCAGTTGGAACATCCAGGGTAAACATTCCATCTTCATTAGAGACTACACCTCTGCGTGTACCTTTTATCCAGATATTTACTCCAGGTATGGGTTGCTCTTTATTATCCGTAATAACGCCGGTAACTTTCTTTTCTTCATAAATCGTATTTGCCTGAGGTACTTTTGCATCAGCAATAGGCTTATACTTAATGCCAATAATGGTACCCTCAATCTGATAAACGAAGCTACTCTCCTTAAATACCTTATCCAAAATATAACGAACCGACTTATTCACTGCCTTTATGGTAATCGGCTTAATATAAACGGTATCCTTCGTATTGTATACAAAGCTATAATCCGTCTGATTTTGTATTTCATCAAACAGTTCTTTTACCGTGGCTTCTTTTAAATTCAATGATATTTTTCTATCAGCATCCTGCCCTTCAACAACAGGTATTATTCCGAATAGAAAAAGAACCAAAAACGAGATTTTACAAACCCTATACATAATCTTTAATTCCATACTTTATCTCATTCTTTATTAATTACTAACACTAAACCTAGTCGTTTATAAACACGGTTTTATTCTTCACTTCCATTTTCACCTCGGTAGTAAATTCAATTGATTTTAAAATATTCTCGATAGGTTCTTTTCTTGGAATATTTCCTGTAAATCGCAGTTTCTCAAATGATTTGTCCTCAAAATGAATATCCACATCATACCACAAAGACAGTGTTTCCATTATTTCTTTTAAGGTTTTATCGTTAAATATAAACTTACCTTCAGTCCATGCCACATATGGCTCTACATCAACCGTTTCAACACCAACATCTTTACTACTTTTACTATAAGAAGCCAACTGCGATGGTTTAATCTTATACTCATTTTGATCATCTCCTGATATCAGACTAACGCTACCATGTATGAGTACCACTTCAATCACATCACTTTTCCTGTTTTTAACATTAAATGCTGTTCCGTATTGTTTCACTTTAATTTCATCGGTTAAAACATAGAATGGTTTATCCTTATCCGGAGCAATTTCAAAGTAAGCTTCTCCTTTTAACTCAACGTCTCTTGTATCTCCTTTAAATGCAATGGGGTAAGTCAAGGTACTTTCTGAATTCATATGCACTTTAGTTCCATCTGAAAGGGTGATACGATACTCGCCTCCGCGTGGTACTTTAATAGTATTGTATTTAGCTTCAGAATTACTTGCCGTATTATGATAAGATAAAGTACCATTCAGATTTGTTGCTACTATTGTATTATTGGATGCAATATCGCGAGTACCTCTTTCCTGTAAGTTAATTTCCGAACCATCTTCTGTTATTAATACAGCATGTGAATAACCGGGTAAAACGGGAGCCTCATCCTTTTGTAGTAAATAATAAACCGGTGTTGATAATGCGATCAGTAATACAATGGCTGCCGCATATTTCAACCAACTCGAAAGTTGAATTTTCGGAACCTTATGACCTGTATGCGATACAAACTCAGAAAAAGCCTTTTTATAATCGATTTTTTTATAAACCGTAAAAGTCTCTGAAATTTCTTGTGAAGCATTAATCTTATCAAAAAACGCTTTATTTTCTGGAGTATCATTAACCCAATCCTCAAGCTTCTTTCGATCACTCTCAGAAATCTCTCCTATGAGATATTCATATATTAATCTGTTAACAATTCTTCTTTCCATTTTTCTCCGTTTATAGTTAAAACAACTATGTGGAGAAAAAGGGGTACAATAATTTTAAAAAAGATGTAAAAAAATAGGGTCACCTTTAAAATCAACTAACAATATAAGGAAGCAACAACATAAAAAGCCGGGGGTCAACTTTACTTTTTATCTTTTTTATAGCACGTTTTTTATGCGTTTTAACTGTTTCCACTGAAATTTTTAAAACTTCTGCAATTTCTGAATTCTTTTTTCCTTGCAGATGAAGTTCAAAGACTTCCCTACATTTGTCTGGCAGTGACTCAACCAATTGATATACCAGCTTGTAAATTTCCTGTTGTTCAATTTCTAAATCCAAATCAAAAACACCGGAGTCTTTACCTTTTATATTCTTTGCATACTTTTCTTTAACGGACAGGTGTTTTATGTGATTCAGAGCACTATTGCGAATTGAGTTATACAGATAGCTTTTAAAAGCACTAATATTAATAAATGTATTACCCTGCTCCCAAATATTGATAAATAAATCCTGTACCATATCCTCAGCTACACTCTGATCATCAACAAACTTCATGGCATATAAAGTCAATATGCGATAGTACTGCTCATACAGATACTGATAAGCAGCCATATGCTTTTCTGCCAGCTTTTGTAAAAAGATATGATCCTCCTTGAAATTCATCGTCGTTAAAAAACAGGATATATAACTAAGTTATCCCAAATTACTAAATATAACTAGTATTGATGACTATTTGTTTGATAGCATCTTTGCTGTTCTTATAAAGAAAACAGACTTTAAAACGGAGAATGGAAGAAAGGACAAATATACATTTTTATTGTAATTATACCAGTTGCAATACAGTTCCTATTAACCTTGTTCAAACTATACACGAATTTAGTTTAAGCACTAATTTTTTGACTCATACCAAGCACTATAAGTTCTATTAACAATAGGATATATCTTTCTATCAATCACATAATTACAACAAAAACAATAAAGAAATAATTCTTCAATAAAAGATACTTATCTGATAATCATGCTACATAACAGGTTTTAAAAAGACCAAAAGACTTCGGTTAATTGGGTAAAAGACTTAATTTTGCGGTCTGAAAAAAACAAACAGTTATACAGTTATATTATGGCAGATAAAACTAAAAAACCGTTATTAAGTGAGTTTCCACCTGTTACCACCGAGCAATGGATGGAAAAAATCACAGCGGATTTAAAAGGTGCTGACTTTGAAAAGAAGCTGGTTTGGAGAACAAACGAAGGCTTTAATGTTCGTCCTTTTTATCGTAACGAGGATCTTGATGGGGTGAAATACCTGGATAGCCTTCCTGGTGAATTTCCTTACGTTAGAGGAACTAAAAAAGACAACAAGTGGTTTGTTCGTCAAGACATTAATGCTGTGGATGCAACAGCTGCTAATGAAAAAGCACTGGATGTTTTAACTAAAGGTGTTACATCTTTAGGATTTACATTTTGCGAAAAAATAGATGATTTTAATGCTGCAATTGAAACAGTATTAAAAAACATTATCTCTGATGATGTTGAAATCAACTTTTCTGCAAAACATGGTAGCAAAAAACTTTTAGATGCAGTTATTGCTCACCTAAAAAAGACAAACCGCGATCTTACTAAGGTTAAAGGTTCGGTAAACTTTGACACAATTGGTTGTTTAACTTCAACTGGTAAATCATGCAAGTCGTACGACGAAATGTTTGAACATGCCAAAGAGATTGTTGAAGCTGGTAAAAACTTACCAAACTTTAAATCAATTTGTGTTAACGGGCGTCTTTTCAACAACGCAGGTTCATCCATTGTACAAGAGTTGGCTTTTGCACTTTCTATGGGTAATGAGTATATCGCTCAATTAACAGAGAAAGGACTTTCTGTTAATGATGTGGCTTCTTCTATGAAGTTTAACTTTGGCGTAGGCGGTAACTATTTTATGGAAATTGCTAAACTACGTGCTGCTCGTATGCTATGGGCTACTATCGTTAAGTCATACAGTCCTGCAGGAAATGAGCCTACTAAAATGGCTATTCACTGCGAAACTTCTCAATGGAACAAAACAGTTTACGATCCATATGTAAACATGTTGCGTACACAAACAGAAGCGATGTCTGCAACTCTCGGAGGAGCTGACTCATTAACTGTTTTACCTTTTGACACTATCTTCAAAGAGTCAACGCCATTCTCTGAAAGAATTGCACGTAACCAACAGTTATTATTAAAAGAAGAATCTCACTTCGATAAGATTGCCGATCCTTCAGCTGGTTCTTACTACATCGAAAACTTAACAAACAGCATTGCTGAGCAAGCATGGGCATTGTTTGTAGAAGTGGAAGAAAAAGGTGGATACCTTGCTGCTTTAAAAGAAGGATTTATTCAGGCAACTGTTAATGCAACTTCTGATAAACGTAAGCAAGCTATTGCTACTCGTCGTGAAAACTTACTTGGAACCAACCAGTTCCCTAATTTCACTGAAAAAGTGGCTGAGGCTATCACTGAGGTTAAAACTTGCAAAACTAAATGCGAAGGAGACGTGGTGGTTGAGCCAATCGTTAAGTTCCGTGGTGCTGAAGAGTTTGAAGCTTTACGTTTAGCTACTGAAAAAGCTGAAAAAACACCAAAAGTATTTATGCTTACTTATGGTAACCTTGCAATGCGTTTAGCTCGTTCACAGTTCTCAAGCAACTTCTTTGCTTGTGCCGGATACGAAGTAAAAGACAATAACGGGTTTGCTACTGTAGAAGAAGGTGTGAAAGCAGCTAAAGAATTTGGTGCTGACATTATCGTTCTTTGTTCTTCTGATGACGAATATACAGAAGCTGCTCCTAAAGCATTCGAAGCAATCAACGGAGAAGCTATTTTTGTGGTTGCCGGTGCTCCTGCTTGTGCAGATGAGTTAAAAGCGAAAGGTATCACAAACTTTATCAACGTTCGTTCTAACGTTCTTGAAACACTTCAAGGATTTAGTAAGGAGTTAGGGTTGTAATTAAGACAAAAGTATAAAGCATAGACAAAAGTATAAAGACGAAAGTATAAAGACTTTAGAATGCATAATTTTAGAGAATTAAAAGTTTGGCAAAAAGGTAGGAACTTGGTTAAAGATGTTTACCAACTAACTACTCAATTACCCAAAGAAGAAACTTTCGGCTTAATAAGTCAAATTAAAAGATCTGTAATTTCAATACCCTCCAATATCGCAGAAGGAGCAGGTAGAGGAACAGACAAAGACTTTAATCGCTTTTTGGATATGGCTTATGGTTCTTGTTTTGAACTTGAAACACAATTGATACTTTGTGTTGATCTCAATTATATACCTGAATCTAATTTTGAACCAATTCAATCTCAGATTCAGGAAATACAAAAAATGTTATTTGCATTAAAATCAAAGTATAATAGTAACTGATTAAATCTTTAGTCTTTATACTTTATACTTTATACTATTTAATTATGCGACCAGATTTTAAAAATATAGATTTCAAAAAAAGTTCTCCTTGTGGCGGCGTAAACGCTAAAGAGTGGGAGAAAAAGAACGGAATTAAAAAAGACTGGGTTACTCCAGAGCAAATTCCGGTTAAGAGTGTATACTCAAAAGACGATTTAGAAGGTATGGAACACCTGAACTATACAGCAGGTTTACCTCCATTCCTACGCGGACCATATTCAGGTATGTACGCTATGCGTCCCTGGACAATTCGTCAGTATGCAGGTTTCTCAACAGCTGAGGAATCCAATGCATTTTACAAAAGAAACCTTGCTTCAGGACAAAAGGGTCTTTCTGTAGCATTTGACTTAGCGACTCACCGTGGATACGACTCAGACCATGAGCGTGTTGTGGGTGATGTAGGTAAAGCAGGTGTAGCTATCGATTCTATCAAAGATATGCGTATTCTTTTTGATGGTATTCCATTGGATAAGATGTCGGTATCGATGACAATGAACGGAGCTGTACTTCCTGTATTAGCATTCTACATTGTGGCAGGTTTAGAGCAAGGAGCTACTTTAGATCAGTTATCAGGAACTATCCAGAATGATATCTTAAAAGAGTTTATGGTGCGTAATACTTACATCTATCCACCTAAATTCTCAATGAAGATTATCGCTGATATCTTTGAGTACACTTCTAAAAACATGCCTAAGTTTAACTCTATTTCTATCTCAGGTTACCATATGCAAGAAGCTGGTGCAACTGCAGATATTGAGTTAGCTTATACTTTAGCTGATGGTTTAGAATATTTACGTGCTGGTGTTAACGCCGGTATGGATATCGATTCATTTGCTCCTCGTTTGTCGTTCTTCTGGGCTATTGGAATGAACCACTTTATGGAGATTGCTAAAATGCGTGCAGGACGTATGTTATGGGCTAAGATTGTTAAGAAATTCAATCCTAAAAATCCAAAATCATTAGCATTACGTACGCACTCTCAAACTTCAGGTTGGTCATTAACAGAGCAAGATCCATTTAACAACGTAGGTCGTACTTGTATTGAGGCGATGGCTTCTGCTTTAGGTCACACACAATCGTTACACACTAACGCATTGGATGAGGCAATTGCATTACCAACTGACTTCTCTGCTCGTATTGCTCGTAATACACAGATTTATATCCAGGATGAAACGCAAATTTGTAAAGCAGTTGATCCTTGGGCTGGTTCATACTACGTAGAGTCATTAACCAATGATCTTGTAGAGAAAGCTTGGGCTCTTATCGAAGAAGTTGAAGAACTTGGTGGTATGGCAAAAGCAATTGAGAGTGGTGTACCTAAAATGCGTATTGAAGAGGCTGCAGCTCGTGCTCAAGCTAAAATTGATGCCGGTACACAAACTATCGTGGGTACAAACAAATACCGTTTGGAAAAAGAAGATCCAATTGACATTTTGGATATCGATAATACAGCAGTACGTCTTTCTCAGATTGAGCGTTTGAAGCAATTAAAAGCTGAGCGTAACGAGGAAGAGTGTCAGGCTGCTCTTGCTGCTATCACTAAAGCGGTTGAAACAGGTGAGGGTAACTTACTTGAGTTAGCGGTAGATGCTGCTAAGAAAAATGCTTCTTTAGGTGAGATTTCTGATGCCTGCGAAAAAGTTGCAGGTAGATATAAAGCTGTAATCCGTTCAATTAGTGGTGTGTATTCTAGCGAAGCTAAAAACGATGAAGAGTTTGAAAAAGCAACTGCTTTAGCTAAAGAGTTTGCTGAAAAAGAAGGTCGTCAACCTCGTATTATGATTGCAAAAATGGGACAAGATGGTCACGACCGTGGTGCCAAAGTTGTTGCAACAGGATACGCAGATATAGGTTTTGATGTAGATATGGGACCATTGTTCCAAACACCAGCTGAGGCTGCTAAGCAAGCAGTTGAAAATGATGTACACGTATTAGGTGTTTCTTCATTGGCTGCCGGACACAAAACTTTAGTACCTCAGGTAATTGCAGAATTAAAGAAACTAGGACGTGAGGATATCATGGTTATCTGTGGAGGTGTAATTCCAGCACAGGATTATGATTTCTTATATGAGTCTGGTGCTGTGGCTATTTTTGGTCCTGGTACATCTGTATCAAAAGCAGCTTCTGAAATTCTTGGATTATTACTTCAGGCTGCTGAGTAATTAAACTAGATGATTAATCCCCAGAGGATTTATTAAATAATTAAGCTATCTCGATATTTCGGGATGGCTTTTATTTTTTATCAGTTTCACGCTAAGAACGCAAAGAGAATTACTCACTAAGAAACGCTAGAATTATTTTCAATGATTGGCTAAACAATATTAATTATGACTTACTCTTTATAAAATAAACGTACTCTCCTTTATCTAACACGTGATAATGGTTTATTATTTCTTTACTAAAACTAAGTGTTAATCGTTTCGAAAGATCATTGGATTGCCATAATCCATAAATTTTATCTGATTCTTTTATGTTATATCTTCCATATCTCGTCGTATCACATTTCACATTATAATCAATACAAAACTGACCTGTATCTTTTAAATGAATCCTTGGCAGGCACCCTTTCCGCACATCCTTAACCAATTTTAATGTATCCTGCTTAAAAACCTGTTCATCAACATCCGAAACAAAATAATATACTCCTTTACGTATGTATGTTGGAGGAACAAGAGCAATCTTATAACGCCTTTTTGTTTTGTCAACAGAATCACGCAATAGCGTAACATGATGAGTCATACGAAAAGATTCTGCATCAATATAGGAAGTACTCAGGGTTGAACCATATACATTACCTATTAACCTGAGTTCGATTTTAAAAAAGAGCTAATTGATCAGTTTTTATTACATCATATTTGATAGCAGGTTTCTTTGGGAAAAAAGAATAAGCAATTAAACCAGAAATCATATTAGTAATAAAGTTTTCAAAAGACCTGTGTCTGGAATGTTCAATAGAACATATGTTTTTAAGTTCATCGTTTATAGTTTCTATCACAGACCTTTTTCTTAACAAGAGCTTGTCTTTCATTTCCATTATTACATTACGCATATTATTTCTAATGTAAGTTATTAGGTGGAGTCCGTCAATAAATAGTACTTCAGTGAGTTTTTTAGATACATACCCCTTATCGGCATATAGTTTACCTTTTATTTTTTCAACAAACTTTTGATTTTTCAGGGGCTCTCTGTCGTCTGTATTTCCGGGAGTAATTACAAAATTTAGGATCTCTCCCTTATCATTTATGATAAAGTGCAATTTAAAACCAAAGAAGTAGCCCATTGTTGATTTTCCTCTTTGTGCCAAGCCTTCAAAAACCTTGTGTCTTGGTATGCGTTTGTTTTTGCAAACTCGGATAGGAGTTGAGTCCACATAAGAAATTCCAGTGCATTCACCCAGGCAACATGTTTTTAGAAACAAGGTCATGGGTAAGGCTGTTTGTTGGAGTATTTCAACAAACCGATTGTAAGAAACGGTTCTAGGAAAATCTTGCCGTAAATGTTCTTTTACATAGAACAAATAGAAATGTTTTAAATTTTTAAACGCTCCAAAATGAAACAAAATCATTATGGTAATCACTTCGCTATGGCTCATTCTAGGCTTTTTCTTGGGTTTATTCCCCAAGCTATGCCTAGTAACTGTTTTTTCAAATTCAATGCAAAATTCATCAACTAAAACGAAAATTTCCGTAATTTTATCTTTACTTAAATACATGGATTTTACTTCTAATTATTTGTTTGTCAGACTTTTAAATTAGTAAAATCCATTTTTATTTGCAATTATTTCAAAGATTATTGTATCCTTATTTCATTGATTGTAAAATAGTTAAGAATCGAACTCAGGTTATTAAGTTAGTTTCCTGGTTACATAATGGAAATACGATAACTATCAGCAAAAAGGCCAAAAGAATTTTTTTCATAATTGTCTGGTCTAAAATTTTCAATAATATCTTTCCTCTTATTTTTCAAAAAGGACTTATCTATTATTACAAAGAGCAATGAATATTTCTGAGATGTATACTTTTTGTGAATTACATTTTAATTCATCATTCTTTTATAAAATATAACAATTCGTTTCTTTCTGTTATTTTATAGTTATTTGTGGTGGCTTCGTTAAATTTTAGACTTACAAATTGAGTAAGATCATTAGATTGCCAAATACCATGCAGTTGATCTGAATTTTCAATTATTTGCTCCACATAGGTGCCATCGTCCATTCGCTTTTTAAGCGTATCCCTTTCTACATTATAAAACATGGTAAACTGGTTGGTCTCTTTGAGTTTTATCCTGGTTAATGAACCCTTACTAAAATCTGAAGTCAGTGCTAAAGTATCTAATTGGGAGATTTGTTTAACATCTACATCTGAGATAAAATAATATGTGCCTCCTTGTTTATGCACCTTATTCTCTATCATTTTTAATGTAAAGTGGTTTTTACTGTAGTCTAAAATATGATATTCTCTATTCCATTTCTTACATTTCAATGTAAATAAGGAATCAGCACTATTTAAATCCCATTTATAGTTTAAATTACTGGAAAGAGAAATTATATCTTTTACTTCGTCTTTAGCATATTTATAATAATGAGGAATAATATTCTCAGATATTTCTACCGCACCTGAATTCTGAAAGTTCATTTCCAAATACATACTATCATTTAATTCTCTGTTAAAATGAAGAATTCTATCAGCTAATTTAACATTAGGAACATACCATCTTCCTGTAAAAATATCGGATTGTTGCTGTGCAGATAATAGTAAGCTTAATAAAATGAACAAGAAGATTAGATAATTCGTTTTCATGAGTCTTTCTATATTACTGTATTATAATTACTCTTAGCTCTCAATTATTGAACCTTAATATAGGCAAAACCAACCATAACACACAAACTACTGCATACCTGATAAATATCCCAAGCACACAATAACATATGACTTAGTAATGCATTGTATATTTTCGCTCATTTGGGCGGCTTTATAAGTAGAATGAATACTTTTCTCAATGCGTAAACTACTTGACTCAACTAGGTATATTTCTTTCTGAATACTATTAATAGCATGTATTGAATGATGCAAATTGTTTTAATTCCATACTCCTTTCTTTTATCTCATTAAAGCATTCTTCTAACTATATGGCTACTTATTCTTACTGCATGGGTTGCATAACTGTCTGTATGGATAAGGCATCTGACTGTATGGATTATATTGCTACGTGCATGGCTATTCCATCTATGTGTGTAATTTCTTTGGCTTTCTTGATGGGTATAGTATCTATACACATGGACTACTTAGCTATCCATATGGTTTTTGCATCTATGCGCATGGGTTGTATTGCTATGTGCATGCGTTTAAGGTCTATGTTTATGAATACCTTTTCTATGTCTGTATGGTTCTTAGCTATGATGGTATAATGGTTTTCTATGTTAGAAAGGTAATTATCTATGAATTGTTGTTCTTTATTTATTTGCGTAGCATGGTATTCTATATTAACAAACAGTTGTTATATAGTGCACTGTTGTTCTTCAATGTAATTATGTTAATCGTATTAGTACCATAGTATATTTTCAATATTTATGTATCTTCCCCCTTTCATATTCTTTATTGATACTAAACTGACATGAACTATATCGAGATCAACCGAAACCTTTGGAACAAAAGAACTAACATTCATTTTGAATCAGACTTTTATAAAGTACCTGAGTTTATTAAGGGCTCAGACTCTCTCAATTCTATTGAATTAGAACTACTCGGCAATATTCAAGGCAAAAAAATATTACATCTACAATGCCATTTTGGACAGGATAGTATTTCATTGGCTCGTAAAGGAGCAGATGTTACCGGAATAGCTCTTTCGGATAAAGCTATTCACAAAGCAAAACAATTAAGCATCCAAACAGGTGTTGATGTTCGTTTTATTTGCTGCGATGTGTATGGTTTAAAAGAGGTACTAAATGAGCAGTTCGATATGGTATTTACATCCTATGGTGTAGTTGGCTGGCTTCCGGATATGAAGCAATGGGCAGATGTAGTTCAGCATTTTTTGAAACCAGGAGGAATATTTGTGATGGCTGAGTTTCATCCTGTGGTTTGGATGTTTAGCTATGATTTTTCGAAGATTGAATATGCTTATATGGACAGCGAAGCTATTGTGGAGGAATTGGAAGGTACTTATACGGATGATAAAGATTTCATTAAGGAAAAATCAGTGAATTGGAATCATGGTCTGAGTACAGTTATCAATGCACTTATAAAGGCTGGTATTTCAATTGAAGATTTTCAGGAATATAATTACTCTCCATATGATTGTTTTGAAAATACCATTGAACTAGAGAAAGGTAAATTTCAGATAAAAGGCTTGGAGAATAAACTGCCTATGGTGTATTCTATATTGGGAAGGAAAAAGGAGTTGTAATCTATTAATAGAATTTTCTGTATACCTGAATTTGGACATTCCTCCACAAAATAGCATTACATTAAAGATGCGTCCTATGAAGTATTGGGGAGGATGATGAAAAACTACCCAACGTTAATACACCGGGTTAAGTTATTTTTAATTCTAAAAATGATAACCTATTGTCAGGCGCAGGGATACACAAACATCACCTTCTGTGTTTTGATATTGACCTTTATTTCCAAAGAAATCGTAATAGGTGTAGTCGTGATAAGTCCACATATAACCAACACCACAACTAAACTCGTAATCGAATGAATTTCCTATATTTCTACGGATACCCCATGATGGAATAACAAATAATTCAGGCGATTGCTTGAATATTTGCGATGATTTATACCAATTGGTATTGTAACCGCACATTAACCCTAAATAATTTCCACTATTGCTATCAATTCTTTTGTCTTTTGATAATCGTTTATTGAGATTGTAATAATAACGGGGAGTTAATGTTAATGCAGGAGCCATACCCCAATTTGTATTTCCTCCATAGGATTCAAAAGCTAATGACATGGATAATTCACTTCGTAAAGCGATTGAATTACTCAGTTTAGTTTCGTTGTATAAAAACAATGGAGGTAATCCTATCTGAACTCCAAAAACATTTTTTTCGACACTGGCTTTTTTTTGAGCTTTTGCAGATAAACAAAACAATAGTACTATAACAATTAGGAATGGTTCTTTAATGTGTTTCATTTTTTAATTTATTAACCTGAGTTCGATTTTAAAAAAGAGCTAATTGATCAGTTTTTATTACATCATATTTGATAGCAGGTTTCTTTGGGAAAAAAGAATAAGCAATTAAACCAGAAATCATATTAGTAATAAAGTTTTCAAAAGACCTGTGTCTGGAATGTTCAATAGAACATATGTTTTTAAGTTCATCGTTTATAGTTTCTATCACAGACCTTTTTCTTAACAAGAGCTTGTCTTTCATTTCCATTATTACATTACGCATATTATTTCTAATGTAAGTTATTAGGTGGAGTCCGTCAATAAATAGTACTTCAGTGAGTTTTTTAGATACATACCCCTTATCGGCATATAGTTTACCTTTTATTTTTTCAACAAACTTTTGATTTTTCAGGGGCTCTCTGTCGTCTGTATTTCCGGGAGTAATTACAAAATTTAGGATCTCTCCCTTATCATTTATGATAAAGTGCAATTTAAAACCAAAGAAGTAGCCCATTGTTGATTTTCCTCTTTGTGCCAAGCCTTCAAAAACCTTGTGTCTTGGTATGCGTTTGTTTTTGCAAACTCGGATAGGAGTTGAGTCCACATAAGAAATTCCAGTGCATTCACCCAGGCAACATGTTTTTAGAAACAAGGTCATGGGTAAGGCTGTTTGTTGGAGTATTTCAACAAACCGATTGTAAGAAACGGTTCTAGGAAAATCTTGCCGTAAATGTTCTTTTACATAGAACAAATAGAAATGTTTTAAATTTTTAAACGCTCCAAAATGAAACAAAATCATTATGGTAATCACTTCGCTATGGCTCATTCTAGGCTTTTTCTTGGGTTTATTCCCCAAGCTATGCCTAGTAACTGTTTTTTCAAATTCAATGCAAAATTCATCAACTAAAACGAAAATTTCCGTAATTTTATCTTTACTTAAATACATGGATTTTACTTCTAATTATTTGTTTGTCAGACTTTTAAATTAGTAAAATCCATTTTTATTTGCAATTATTTCAAAGATTATTGTATCCTTATTTCATTGATTGTAAAATAGTTAAGAATCGAACTCAGGTTATTATGTAATTCAGCTTCTCTTATCAAGCTTTATGCCACAATAAGGTTATGATTTGTCGTTCTCTTATTTAATCATCATATATTTATCATCTTTAACAAATAAGTTAATCAACTTAAAACAGTTACAACTAAACTGTAGAAGGATAATTTTATTAGAGTAAAGTTGAAATAGTAGTTTCTGAACTTTTAGCCAGTATTTCGACGCAAAGAAAGTATGTATATCAAATAAAGTTATTGGTGCGTCGAGGATAGAGGTGATTGAATACCCGGCGCGAATGCACCGGGTTAGACTACTTTGCCCCTTTGGGGCATTACAATTTAATAGTTAATAGGAATTATTTCTCTTCTAAAACCAATACAATTTTATTAAAATCGGCTGCTGCGTTCACCACATTTTTAAAGCCCTCGAATGCTTCATCTTCTACAAAAATTTCTTTGTAGTATTCGTCGATAATGATTTTGTAGGTATCTCCCTGATAGGTATAGTCAGATTCAAAGGCGAATATTTTTTCATCGCCTGATTGTTCTACTACATTTATTTTAGCTACTTCGGGGTTTATAATTTTATATCCTTGGGGCACATGCAAAGTAATTTCGCGGTAATACATGCGGTTAAAGTTATTTTCGGCTTGTGCCTTTCGGTCTTCTTCAAAGTACATTTCAGTTTGAGGACCTATGGTTTCACCAATATTTAATAACAGTTTAGGACCTGCCTGCTCTAAAAAGGCATCGGTAGTAAAATCGGAGTGAACCAAAAACTCACCGTCCTTAATGGCTTCTATATCGCTCGACTCTCTTAAAAACAAAGCATTAACCGTTGGATTAGGCGCCTTGGTTGATGTCATTTCCTTTAATATATTTTGCTTTTGTTCCTCATCCATCATCTTATAATAACGGATAAAAAAACCGCCACTCAAACCTTTTAAACCTCTCTCGGTAACAATACGCACATTGTCGTTTTCCACATCTACGGTCATATCAATAATCATATTATCGTAGTTCTCGTTATATGAAGTTGCAGGAATATGCTTTATTTTTCCAATGGCTGATTCAAAATCACCTATTTTAACCGGCTCAATAAATAAACCATCCGTTGCAGATAATTCTCCATTAATAACGCCAAGTCTAAATCCGGCATTAGAAGGGTCGATAAATTTATTTAATGTAGGAAAATATATGAGATACTGATCTAGATAGTTCCAAGATTGAAAATCGCCATCAAAACGAACATTATCACGCTCCGAAGTCAATACCAATTGATGTTCGATGCCCAGCTTTTTATAAATATTTCCATATACTTTAACAATGCCTCTACTTCCGGTTACTTTGTTCTCCAACACAAAAGCCAAGTCACTAAACTCCGGAATATTATATTCTTCCACATAAACGTTTTGTTTTAGAAAGTCTTCTACTTCCAACACTTTTTCTTCTTCCGTTTTTCCCTGAATATTGATCAGGTTAACCCATTTATCGACAATCTTTTCGGAAACATCAAAATACACTGAACTATAAACTCTTAAAGCCGCATCATCCCAGGTTAGCTTTTGGGCTTTATTATGAGCGTAGTTATAATCTAAGCGATATTCAATACGTTGTGAACGAGGAGTGATATAAGCGAACTTCTCGTCTTTGATAGCCGGAATATTGCTTGCTTCGCATTTAAACTGATTTGTTTCCTCATCTAATTGAGTAAAAGTAGCATCCGGGAAACCGTTATATCCTTTTACATCGTATATCAAATTCTTAGGACAGGTCAATTCGAATGTGGCTTTTTGCAGTGGAAAAGAAAACTGAAAGAAATTACGTCCAAAATTATTCCCATACATTTTGCGCACCACATAATACTCCACATCATCTCCTTTTTCGATTCCATCAATGGCAAAAATCTGGTAACTTTTTCCACTATCCTCATCTTTAACTTCGCGAATATTGCTTTTATCAAACTCTACCGAAGTTCCATCGGGCTTAATGGTTCTGGCTTTTAAATCAACTATTTCAATCACATCTGCCAATGAAACAGAAATCTTATTAAAGCCATTGATGGCCTCATCATTATTTAAACGAAACTTTTTATGGATGGTATGATTCATTAATAAGTCACCTTCGTCAGAATAGAAATACTCGTATTTTTCGTCGAGCTGAATGCCCACCACATTTTCTCCTTTGTTACTTTCCTTTATTTCGGAAAAATTTGGTTTTGCCGACCATATTTCTGTTTTCTCCTGCGCTTGTATACCAACAACAAGGCTTAATAATATAATTGATAAAATATGTTTCATGATTTATCGGGTTAGTTTTTCTTTTTTAAGACTAATGTACTTCTGTAACTCTTATTTAATGCTTTTACCATCTTATTCCACGCACCAATTTTATCTTCCAGTAGCAACTGAAACTCAAATTTGAGTTCCTTATTCAAAATCACTTTATTTCCTTTTTGTTGGTACTGAATTGTAAAGCCAAATTCTGGATTTGAAAAGCTACTGTTTTTAGGAATGTAAGTTAACTCGTAACCCTCCGGAATTTCGAACTCAGTGACATATCGCTCTATCAAATTAAAATCGTTTTCGAGCGGTGAAAAAGTACTTGTGATGGTATCAATAATCATTTGTTCGTAAGATTTATCCAAATTCATATTCAGATAAATTTCGTCACCCATTGTTTTATAATAGTCTCCCACCTCAAAATCGAAGGATAAAACAGCCGGCTGATCGTATTCAAACAAATTAGTAATATGATGGTCTGTTACTTCAAACTTATTATTCCCCATTTCGAAATGATGACTCAGCGACTGATTATATTTATCAGGTTTTACTCCGTCTAAAGCATGGGCTAATTGCCATTTATTAAAACCGGTATAATGTAAATGAGCTGTACCTTTTAGTTTGGTATCCTCCAGTCTTATTTTAAGAGAATCGATCGCAATACTATATTCAGCAGGAGTTATTGGCACTTCAAAAACTTTATACTTGTCCTGATCTATCCCAATTAACACTTCCTTTCCTTGAATATGATAAGGATAAACGCCATAGTCGAGGTATTCGAAAGTTCCATCATATAGAATGACAGTATCGTTTACAATTTGCGATACAATCATATGATTATCCACAGCAGGCAAAGGCAGTTCTATATATTTATAAGGTTTATGACGCGTACCTACCCAGGTAAAATAGCTTTCGATACCTGCCAAATCCATCATGGTTTTTATCAGACAAGACATGCCTTTGCAATCGCCAAATCTTTTTTGAAAAACTTCGGCTGCCGGGGTTGGAACAAAACCTGCATAACCCTCTTCATAAGCCAAATACTTAATATTACTCTGTACCCAATAATAAATGGCTTTGGCTTTTTCCCTGTCGCTTAAACCGGCTGTAATTTCATCTACTGTTTTTTTCAGTTCTTCATTATCAGCGGGTTTAATACTCGAAATAAAATTGTAGTAAAAATCGTAGAGCTTATCCAAAGTACCAAAATATGGCTCTTTGTTAATGCTTTTAATAAAAAAAGCAATATGCGGACTATAGTAACTGGGAGTGTAAAACTCACCATAATATTGGTAAGGTTCTAAATCCTTTACATCCCACTCATAATACACATATTTCCCTTTTGTGTAGGTATTAAAATTGCTCTTAATTCCTTCAAAATTAAACTCCTTAAATCCCAATTCAACATCCCGATGTACTTTTACCGAAACCTTAGCGTTTACAACCGGAATAAAAGATTGAAAATGACATTGGTTTAAAAATTTAGGATTTAAAAAACGAGTTGTATAATTCAGATGCGTAATTGCACCCTTTTGTAAGGATGGATAGGATAACTGGTACATTTTTGAATCGTCGTAAAAGATGCCTCCATCACTACTATGGGTTTCTTTAAACTGCTGCACCTTTATTTTATCGTATCCTTTTTCTACAGGCACTAATGTATAAGCCTCTTTATCTTCGATTTGAGTAAAACCTCCATAAAAGATATAGTCTTTGGTTAAACCTTTGGAAAAATCATTGAGAATAAGAACTTCCTTTGTTTTTTCCAGAGTAATCAGGAGAGAATCGTCGTCCATATCGATCACATAGGCAAACTCTAATTTAGAAACAACGGCATTATGCTTTTGATATTTAGTGGCTAACTCATCGTAATTTTCTTTTGCTTGTATTGGCAGTAGGTGTAATAACAAAAGCACTACTACTAATAAGTATTTATAGTTGGTATTCTTCATTTATGAAATGGTTCTGGGAGATTATCTACATTCTTTATAACAATGCTTCTTCTATTCTTTAGATATACAAGTTTACATTTCTTTATATCCAATAAATCTGCTACTATTCCAAGTTTCCACCGAAACTAATTTTCCTTCTGCATTGTAGTTTTTAGCTTCGCCATGTTTATCATCCTTTTTATACTCAATACTCTTTTTTACATTCCCATTGGTATAATACTCAACATAGGTGCCATCGTACAAACCATCAACAATCGTATATTCCAATTTCTTTTTACCTGAAGGATAATTACTATAACATTTACCATTCAGCAAACCATCTTTATATTGCTTAAACTGTCGAACCTTTCCGTTGGCATAATATTTAATTTTATCGCCATGAGGCAAGTAATTCTTAAAGGATTGAGAGAAACTTTTCTGTCCATTATTATAAAAAGCATTCACCGTAAATTCACCACCTTCCAGTTTTATTGTATCGGTATATTCACCTTCTTTTTTATACTGAAAACCAATCAACTCATCTTCTTCATAAATTACTTTTACCATTTCTTCTCCGGTAATATCGTAATGATAAGTATCTCCGTGCAATAAATCATCCCAGTAATTTTCAAGAAGCTTCAGCGTTCCATCTTTATAATAATAACTGGTTATGGAATCTTTATTTCCATACAGATGGTTGGTTTTTATCTTTACTTCTCCGGTTTCGTAAAAATCTGTTTCTACTCCGTTCAACAAACCTAAAATATAGTTTTCCTCTGTTCTTAATTTTCCGCTTGGATAATAACTATAAAACTTACCGTTTCTGCTATCATCCAAAAACTGACGTTTAGATGAAACTTGTCCGTTAGGATGATACAATACCAAATCACCTTCGTATTGACCACCTACAATTCCACACGTTCCATTAACAAATCCTTTTTCTCTTATTATTGGGTATTGCTGTTCTTCAACCAGATCAATTATATTGATAACGTCTCCATTTACATCTCTATTTTCATGTGAGACTAACTTTCCTTTGATATACTTATTTCTGAACTCCATTACACCATCCACATCATAGCTGTTTAACCAGCCATTTACATAGCCGTCGATGTAAAAATATTCCTGTTCCAAACTTCCATCTGTTCGATAATAAGACCAAAGCTTATCCTGACTTCCTCCCTTATACAATCCTTGTTTAGTTAATTTTCCGTTGCTGGCAAACTCTTTATATATACCATTGAGTTCTCCATTAACATAAGTATAAATCTGCTTTGGCTTCCCATTTTGATGGAATATGGTAAAGGTTCCTTCCAATTGACCATCCATATAAAATGAAGTCTGAGATTTTTCTCCTGATTTGTAAAAATAAATCCATTCTCCATCGCGCTTACCTTCTTTAAAAAAACCTGTATTTGACAGTCGACCATTAATATCATAGGTTTTAAAAGAGAAGGTACCATCTTCACTACCGCTTACAGCATATTTTTCACCATTCCGATTTACCGAGGACACC
Source organism: uncultured Saccharicrinis sp. (assembly GCA_963677245.1). Lineage (GTDB taxonomy): Bacteria > Bacteroidota > Bacteroidia > Bacteroidales > Marinilabiliaceae > Saccharicrinis. The sequence goes on along the minus strand of OY781921.1, from coordinate 3,811,100 downwards.
TTTGTAATTAAACCATTGATATGCTCTTCTTCCAAATACAGTTCTCCATTCGAAGTATAGTATTTATAAGTGCCATTATACTCACCCTTATCATTATAATTCACCTCGTACTTTACATTTCCATTTCGGTAATATTCAGTGAACTTTCCGCTTAATAATCCGGCCTTGTAATATTTTAACTGGTGCAAGCTACCATCGGGATAATAAGATTTCCATTCTCCCTCTTCCTCACCATCTTTCATAATACCCATCATGGATACCTTTCCATTGGCATAGTATTTTTTGTACTCCCCATTCTCTTTTTCGTCGGCATAAAATTCGTGGATTTTAATCTGACCATTGGCATAAAATGATTTATAATCTCCGTCCAACTCACCATCTTTATAGGTAAAAGTTTCCTTTACAACACCATTAGAAAAATAGTTTTGAGAAGAACCTTGAGGCGTACTTTTTTCGTAAGAAGCTTCGCCTGTTTTGTTACCAAACATATCGTACCAAATCACCTGTCCTTCAACCTGTCCTTCAACATAAGGAGCTGTTACACCAACTTTCCCTGTTTGTCGGTAAGATTTCCAAATACCATCCAGCTTACCTTCTTTAAACTCTTCGTAGGAAGATATTTGTCCTAGTTTATCCCAATATGTCCAGCTTCCGGTTTTATTTCCATTATTAAAAGAACCTAATGCATTTAACTCCCCATTTGAATGATAATATCTCCATTCTCCTTCCTCTTTATCCTCATTAGTATGGTTCCCTACTGCATAAATTCGCCCATTATCGTAATATTCAAAATCGAACAATTGAGGTTCTCCATTGAAGTTAGCCCAACGTTTTTGTTTAATGTTACTCAGATTAGAACCTGTTTTATAAAAAGCACCCAGTTCCTTTTCATGTTTACTGTTATATTTCTCAACCGTTTCACTTCCAGTTGAACGTAATAAGGTATACAACAAGGACTCCAGATGATTTCCATTTTTTATAGCTCTGAAAAACGGTACGTATAATTGCATCCAAAAATCATCATCGCCACCACTTGTTGGCAATACATCCAGCATCATTTTAGTTTGTTTAACCAGCGATGCATTAAAACTGATAGGCAAAGGGTAGCGATCGGTTAGCACAATTTTGGCTTTGATATAATGATCGAGTTCTTCGAAAAGCGTATTGGCTTCAATGGGGTCAATAAAATCTCCATCTGCAGTATCTATATAATTATTAGAGAGGTTCTCTACAAAAATCAACACATCGTTACTTCTCCCACTATAAGGTTCCAATGCTAAAAAAGTCTCGAGCGAAAGCATAGCTCTTGTGTATTGCTTTTGACGCGCTGTAAGTTTACCCAATTGCATATGACTGGATGCATGATAAGGGTTGCAGCGTAAAGCTTCCTGAAACTGTTGTTGCGCTTTGGCATATTGTTCTACTTTTAAATAAGTAATACCTAAATTATAATGCAACAAGTAGTTAAATGGGTATTTTTCTATGGCTTCGGTATAGGTTTTTATAGCCAGATCAGATTCGCCCATATAATCATAAGCCGTACCCTTGGTTCGCATAAGGTGTTTATGATTATTACCTGGAATACTTAATCCTAAATCAGCTACAATTACGGCACTATCATAATTTTCCAGTGTCAGGTAAGTCATAGCAATCTCGGCCACTGCCCAATTATAATTGGTATCATTTTCATTTACCAGTTTAAATTGTGCTAATGCTTCCTGATATTTTTCTTCATCGTAAAGACTTATTCCTGAATTAATGAGGCTATCTGAAGGAATGAGTTGTTGTGCGTAAGGAGTTAGAGTGGCTAAACAAAGCAGTACGGTTAAAAATTTTTTAGACATAAGAGGTTAGTTATAATAAATACAGCTTGAAATTAAGAAACATTTTAAAAATAAAAAAAGCAGCGAAGAGATAAGTCTTGCTGCCAAAATATTTATGCAGAGCTTTTACATTCTTTACAATAAAAAAAGCCGGGAATAACATTCCCGGCTTAATCATTTCTTCATTAAAGCTGTATAATATATTATAGTACTCTAACGTTTACTGCGTTCATACCTTTACGGCCTTCTTTAAGTTCGAATTCAACTTCGTCATTTTCACGAATTTCATCGATTAATCCTGTTACGTGAACGAAATACTCTTGATTTGTTTCGTCCTCTTTAATGAATCCAAATCCTTTAGATTCATTGAAAAATTTTACTGTTCCTTTATTCATTACTGTAATTAAAATAATACTGCGTCAAAGGTAATGCAATTATTAATAACTCCTAATTTTGTATCTTTTTATTTTCCAAATATTTAAATTATTTGATCTTTAAAGTCTGCCATTTTCGAACTATCTTACAAAAATTGCTATTAAGAAAAATATAAAATACAGGTTTATTGATCATTACACAAGAGTGAAGATCATAGCTTAATACTATGATTTATATGAAATTACTTTCTTTTCTTTCGAAAAAACTGAATTCCACCAAAACCGGAAATAATAGAGATATAAAAACCAAAATCGTACCACCAACCTGTATTAAAGGGTTCGTAAATAGAAATGGATTTATTAAAAATGCTCAGTATTAAAGTAAAGGGAGCAATCCAACCATGCCATATACCGGAAAAGAAACCTGCTGGCTTTACCGGATTATAATGTCCTCCACCTGGCACGCAAGAACTCAAGAGCATTATAAATACCAGAAACATCAATAAAACGGCAAACATTTTTTTATTTTTCATCGTAAATCAATTTTAGAATATATTTTTACAGTCAATTACAACTAAAGTAAACATTATGCACTTTAAAATCATATTATTAGCACTTCTTTTCTCAGCTAATCTACTGGCTAACAAAAATAAAGTAGTTGGAACCTGGCTCACACAGGACAAGGATTCTAAAATTGAAATTAGCCAAAATGAAGACGGTACTTTTTCGGGAAAGATTGTTTGGTTAAAAAAACCAACCAATGATGGAGAACCTAAACTGGATAAGGAAAACCCTGATGAAGCACTTCGTTCCAGACCTATTTTAGGCTTACAATTACTAAAAGGTTTTAAATACGACGAGGATGATCAGGAATGGATCTCTGGCACTATTTACGATCCACAAACAGGAAGTACCTATAAATGCTATATGTGGTTTGACGATGACGAAAATGTACTAAACGTGAAAGGCTATATCGGCGTTTCCATTATTGGCCGAAAAGTTTCCTGGACAAGGGTTATTTAGTGGTTGCAGAGCAGGTAATATACAACTTACAGCAACAAATTATTTCATCAGATTTCTATCATGATTACTTGAGCTTAATTTTCCAATGTGTTTGGAACTATCGTTCCAAGGTATCTGGAAGTAGCTTCCCAAAGTTTCTGTGAAAATATACTCAAGGTGTTTGGAATTATCTGTTCAGGAACCATAGGTATTTTACCGAACCACCTCTAATTCTATGCTTTATGTAGGCAATTCTATTGATTTAATATCTCTTCTCTACCTAAACCTTCAAACATTTCTGCTATTTCATTATCTGGATCTTCAACCAGTATTTCTTTTATTTCTTTCTGACCTAACTCTTCATTTCCAATTAGAATATATGCAAGTGCTCTATTCAACCTATTATTTTGAAGATTATCTTCTTCATTTTCGTCAAGCCGTTTTGTAAATAATTCTATTCCCTTTTTATAAAAACTTCTAGCCTTTAACGAGTCACTAATTTTGTCGTAAAACATTCCAGTACCAACCCAAATTTCAGCGAGTTCTGGCTCAACCTTTAGATATTTTTCAGATACCATGATGGCTTTTTCGATTAAACCTACCTTTGCATATAATGATCGTAAATTACGATATGCGGATTTAATTTTTGGGTCCAACTTGATGGCACTTTCAAAACAAGCTATTGCACTATCATTTTTAGAGTCCATCATAAAGGTTACACCTTTATCATTAAATTCTAAGGCTTTCTCTTTATTTCTGTTTTTGAAAGAACATGATACAAAAAGCAATAAGATAATTATTGAAATTAAATTTTTTCTAATCATTCTATTAACTAAAATTAATCTGGTAGGTTCTATAATGTCCTTAAACTAACTTTTAACTTCCCTCTCTTTTCATCATACTAAAATGGTGCAATAACCCACCATATAGTAAAGCTTAAAAATACAAATATTACCCATACAAATGGGCTTAGTTATTTATTCCTATTTGATATAGTAATTATTCCTTATGGGCATTACATCAAGTGTTCTTCAAGTACTATTTGCGAAGCTTTTGCGAACACTGTAAGAACAATCTGCCAAGAAACCCGAAGGATTTGCGAACAAGGGGAAGTGAGCCAGCTATATACTCTTAGAATTCGTAAACTACTGGTCTTCATTCGCATTTAGTTTAACCATATCCTACGCTTCTATTTTTTTACCCTGCGTTTTTTTGATATATGTGGTTTATTTTGCTTTTTATCCCTTGCCGCAAAAAATTCTTTCTTTCTTTGTTTTTTTTCTTTTTCCCATTCCTTTTTTTCCATTTCTGTCATTGGCTTATCTGTTTGTGGGAATGGGTTTTCTTCAACAAGTTGTATTTTCTGTTTGATCAATTTTTCAATATCCTTTACAAAAGCATTTTCTTCCGGTTCGCAAATGGAAATAGCCGTACCTTCTTCACCAGCTCTGCCAGATCTACCTATCCTATGGACATAAGTTTCAGCAATATTCGGTATATCATAATTTATAATATATTTCAATTTATCAATATCAATACCTCTTGCAGCGATATCTGTAGCTACCAACACCCTTATTTCTCCCTTTTTAAACTGCACCAAGGCTTTTTGTCTTTGGTTTTGACTCTTGTCACCATGAATAGCTGCTGAAGTAATCTTTTGCTTTTTCAGGTTACGGACTATTTTGTCGGCACCATGTTTTGTCCTGGAAAATAATAATACCTGATCCATTTCTTGATCCTTAAGTATATGAATTAGCAAATCTTTCTTACTTGCTTTATTCGTATAATACAGATATTGCTGTATGGTTTCAGCGGTAGAAGAAACCGGATTTACTTCTACTTTCTTTGGATTTCTCAATATTTTCCTTGAAAGTTCTACTATATTTTTAGGCATTGTTGCAGAAAAAAACAATGATTGCCTTTTCGTTGGTAATTTGGCTATAATCTTTCGAATATCATGTATAAATCCCATGTCGAGCATACGGTCAGCTTCATCCAACACAAAATATTTAACGTTATCCAAATTAATAAAACCCTGTTCCACAAGATCAAGAAGCCTTCCTGGTGTTGCCACAAGAACCTCTGCTCCTCTACGGATGGCTTCCTTTTGAGCGCGCTCAGGCACACCTCCGAAAATAACTGTATTTTTAAGTCCTGTGAATTTTCCATATGTGGTAAAACTCTCTCCGATTTGAATTGCCAATTCCCGGGTGGGACTTATAACGAGCGCATTGATTTTACGTGATTTGTTATTTTTCATCCGATCGAGATAAAGGTGCTGCAGGATAGGAATAGCAAAAGCCGCAGTTTTGCCAGTCCCGGTTTGAGCACTACCCAAAACGTCATTTCTATTTAATATGAATGGAATCGCTTTTTGCTGTATAGCTGTTGGCTCAACATATTTTTCTTTTTTTAGTGCCTTAATGATAGGCTCAATAATTTTCAGATCTTCAAATAGCATTTTCTACAAATTTTCTTCCCCACAATAAAAATAATTGAGCGAAATTTTGTGAATGATAACAAAATAAAGATCCAAATGTAAGCAATAAAACATTACTCTTTAATTTGTCTGCTTTTAATCCTACATGCATAATTTATCAATTCTAAACAATATGCTTAATTCTTCTTGCTAGTATTGATCTCTGGATAAAGCAAAAACGATTTACAAAACCAAAATTCCAAAAACACCAGCGTCAATATACTACAATGTTAAAAATCACAGATAAATATCTATGAACAAGCCACAAACAAACTACAAAGAAAAGCTACCCATTTATACCTTAAAAATTCACATTCATTCATACCTTTACCCATTCAATTGTGAAAATTTCATGAACTTATGCAGATGGAAATAACCGTTTTAATAGATAATGAAAAGACAGAGTCTGTATTTCGTAGTGAACACGGACTTTCCATGTTAATTGAATTTAAGGACAAAAGCTTTCTTTTTGATACGGGCAAAAGCGATGCTTTTATTCAGAATGCTAAAAACCTGAACAAGGACTTGAGTAAGATAGACTATGTAATTCTGAGTCACGGGCACTATGACCATACGGGTGGTCTGAAGGCTTTTCTTGAACTCAATACCCATGCACAAATTGTAATGAAAAAGGAAGCTGCTTTTGATGATAAACACAGCATGAGCACAGGTGTGGATCGAGATATTAGTTTTCCGATTAAAGATAAGCTGGAACTATTCAAGGATAGAATTGTATGGGTGGATGATAAGCTGGAATTGATACCGGAATTTCATGTATTGGGAAAAATAAACAGACCTGCTGATTATACTTTTACAGACTCCTTTTTGTATGTGCACAGAAACGGAGAACTCATCCCGGATTCTTTTGACGATGAGTTATTTGTAGTTATTCAAAACAGAGGTAAAATTACAGTTTTTACGGGATGTGCGCATAACGGAATTGAAAACATGCTTCGTACTGCAGTAGATTATTCAGGTATCAATGAAATAGAGTTTGTTATTGGAGGAACACATTTAAACAGGGCATCTGAAGAACAAGTAGATCACACCATAAAAGCATTACAACAATTTACTATTCACAAAGCAGCCTTTAATCACTGTTCAGGGATTAAGGCAGTTCCTAAAATGAAGGAGAAACTAAACTTTCCAGTGGAGTACGGCTATGGAGGAACTTCTTACTTGTTTTAATGACCTCCTCCTTGAATCATTTTGATAGAGTGTAATATCGTTGGTAAAATTTCGTCCAAATATTCTTTAACTGCTTTAGGACTTCCTGGTATCACATAAATAAGTACATCGCCAATTACTCCTGCTAAAGCTCTACTAAGTAAAGCATTGGGAAATTTTGCCCCATATTTCACACGGATATATTCCATAACACCCGGTATTTCCTTAGTTAATAAAGGCTTTACCACATCCGGACTAATGTCCTTAGGTCCCAAACCCGTACCCCCTGTAATGCAAATAATATTTACCTCTTTGAGGTACTGTAATAAAGTCTTTCGTAGTTCCCCTTCATCATCTGGCAGGATTGCTGTTTGAGTTTCAACCTGTACCCCTTTACTTTGCAGAAAATCATTGAATAACTGTTCTGCAAGCGGGCCACTTTCATCCTCATACTCACCAGCAGATGCTCTGTCACTCATGGTAATTACACCCAACTTTAATTCTGCCATAACGAACTATATTTTTTCTTTGTGCAACAACTCAATATTGGATATCACCATCGATTTATCAACCGCTTTGCACATATCGTAAATAGTTAAACAAGCCGCACTCACTGCGGTAAGCGCTTCCATTTCCACCCCGGTTTTACCGTCGCATTTCACCAAGGCTTTTACCCTTATTCCCTGTGGCTCCATTTCAAATGACACCTCTACTTTGGTTAAAAGCAAAGTATGGCACAAAGGAATTAAATCCGAGGTTTGTTTCGCGGCCTGAATTCCAGCAATGCGGGCAGTGGCGAGTACATCTCCTTTTTTCATATTATTTTGCTCAATTAACTCAAGTGTTTCGGCCTGTAAGCTAATAAAACCAGAAGCTATTGCAGCTCTTTGTTGAACAGGTTTATCGCCAACATCTACCATATTGGCTTCACCTTTTTTATTGATATGGGTTAACTTACTCATGACAATGGTCTAATAAATACAAATTCTCCTTCATTAATTTGATTTACTCCCAAAGGAACTTCCATCAAACAATCCGCATTGCATAGTGCATTAATATGTGCCGATCCATGAAACTGAATAACTTCAATCTTATTTTCCTCATTTATCCTGGCAGGAACAAACATATGTCTCACACTTTTCCGGCGATTAAAGTTGCTGGCTAATGGTAATTGAAAACGTAGTGGTTTAAAATTTACCCCTTGCAAAGCCCATAAAAATGGTTTCACATACAGCTCAAACTGAATAAACGAAGCCACCGGATTTCCGGACAGTCCAAACACATACTTACCGTTACCATGTGCAAAAACCATGGGCTTACCCGGCTGAATGGCCGTTTTATCCACCTCTATTTTCAACTTTAAATCTTTCAGGATATCAGGAACCAAATCATACTCTCCCACAGAAACGCCACCACTCAAGATTAACACATCATTTTGCACAAGACCTTCCTGAATCTTATACTTTAATTCTTCCTCATTATCTTGAAGAATTCCTTTATAATGAAATGGGACATTCATGGATCGCAGCTGTGCCTGAATTTGTGAGGCATTGCTATTTCTAATTTGATTTACACCAGGCTTTTCATTTGGTTCAACCAATTCTGTTCCTGTTGTAATGATACCACAAGACGGTTGTTTAAATACTTTCAAGGTATGATAACCGGCACCTGCCAAAAGTGGCATATGTCTGGAATCAAGGATGGTATTTTCACTTACCACTACTTGCCCTTTTTGAACGTCTTCACCCTGATAACAAATATTTGTTTTGGAATTGGGGTTTGTACAACGAACACATGTTTCAGAAATCAATTCCGCATCTTCCTGCATAAAAACCATATCTGCACCCTTGGGGACAGGAGCTCCTGTCATAATTTTTACACACTGTCCGGGTTTTACCTCCACATGGAATGATGTACCTGCAAAAACGGTATCGACAACCTCCAATTCCTTTTCTAAATCTACTCTGGCACAGGCGTAACCATCCATTGCCGATTTATGAAAGGGCGGCATATCCATATCATAAATAATCCCTTCGGCATTCACACGCTGAAATGCATCCTCTAAACTAATGTTTTCCAAAGGTAGAATATGTGCTACCGATAATATTTTTTTTAAAGCTTCGTGATGAGTGAGCATTGACTTTTAAATTTATCCGATTAAGATAGATGGATTTTAAGCATATGCCAAATGCTAACCTTCAAGAAAATAACCATTCTCACCCAGTTCTGCTTCCATCTTAGGAAGATCTGGCACACCAATTTTTTTTCCTTTAGTTACCAATAGTCCTTCTTTCTTTAATTTCGAAATCACCCGAATCACCTGCTCCTGTGATGTTCCTGCAAAATCAGCAATATCCTTACGGGATAAGGTGAGATTGAAAAAACCATCGGATTGACCAAACTTGCTTTCAATAAAAAGGAGTCCGTTAATCACTTTTTCGCGCACGCTCATCTTTCCAAAACGTTTGGCATTGGACTCACTTTTTTGCAGCTGATCGGCATAAAACAGCATAAAATCAAACATCAGTTCAGGCGTTTTATGCAACATCTCTATTAAAATTTCCGTTCCCCAATGGCACAATACCGAATTAGTTAATGCACTGGCACTAATATCATATACATAGTTAGTACCAAATCCCCGATGTCCTACGATCTCTCCATCTTTTGAAAAACGAATGATCTGAAAGTTGTTCTCATCCGTTTGTTTATAAACTTTTACACTTCCTTTATAAATAAAATAAAGTCCACTAACCGGTGCTCCCTCAAGGATAAACTGTTGTCCAGACTGGCAAGCAAAAGCATTTTTTTGTTTGATAAAAGGCTGTAATGTTTCCTTTTGTATATGTTTCTGAATTAAACAATTGGTGTTTTCACACGTATCACATGTTGCTTTTACCATACGCACCTTATTAATGATCTAAAAATTCGAGCAAATGCTGACGATGTTTATAAAAGTCAGGATCTTCCATTGTGGTTTTGCGGTTTCTTGGACGAGGAAGTTTAATATTTGCCACATCACCTACCTTGGCGTAAGGCCCTCCGGTCATCATAATTACTCTGTCAGATAAGAAAATAGCCTCATCCACATCATGTGTAACCATGACAGCCGTAATTTTCTCTTTAGCCCAAACATCAATTAACACATCCTGCAATTCAACCCTTGTCATCGAATCCAGCATCCCAAATGGTTCATCCAAAAGTAATACTTTCGGTTTTAAAGCAAAAGCCCTGGCTATACCTACTCTTTGTTGCATACCCTGAGAAAGACTTCGGGCCTTTTGATGAAACGCATCTGCCAAACCCACTTTATCCAGGTAATATTTACAAATATCCTCGCGTTGTTTTTTAGTAGCATGTCCAAAAACCTGCTTTACACCAATCATCACGTTTTCAAGCGCAGTCATCCAGGGAAATAAACTTGGCGACTGAAAAACCACCGCTCTATCGGGTCCTGCTCCCTGAATTTTATTGGCCTCCAACAGAATTTTCCCGCTGGTAATATCATTTAAGCCGGCAATCATTGTTAACAAAGTTGATTTACCACACCCCGAATGACCAATGATGGAAATAAATTCCTTTTCTTTTATTTGAAGCTGAAAATCTTCCAACACCACAAACTCACCATTATTTGTAGGGTATGCTTTTTTCAGGTTGGAACACTCCAGCATTATTTTTTCTTTTTCTAATGTTTCCATGATGACAGGTTTTATCGGTTAATCACAAATTTATTTGGCTTTAATTTCGGCTGTAAATCAGGCAACTCAAACGCCTCTTGCTTACTTGAACTTCTGTGCTCACCAACCTCATCTAAATAAGTAATGATATCATTTCTTTCCTTTTTGAAATTATCATCTGCATTGATTGCAGCCTTATCTCGAGGTCGGGAAAAACCAATTTTAAATTCTGTACCCAAAGTAGCATTTGGACCAGGCGTTAATGGAATGACTCTATCTGCCAGTAAGATGCCCTCATCCACGTCATTCGTAATCAGCATGACTGTTTTTTTGGATTCTCTCCAGATTTTTTCAATTTCCATTTGTAATGTTCCCCTTGTAAGCGCATCCAACGCACTTAAAGGTTCATCCAACAGTAATATTTCCGGGTCCATCGCCAATGCCCTGGCAACCGATACTCTCTGACGCATACCTCCGGAAAGCTCCTTCGGTTTTTTATGCAATGCGGGCGTCAGATTTACCATACCTATAAACTTTTTTACGTGCTCTGATCGATCAGAAGCACTCATTTTAGGAAACACTTGCTTTACAGCCAGTTCTACATTACCCTGAACAGATAACCAAGGTAATAATGAGTAATTCTGAAAAACCACACCTCTATCCGGTCCCGGGCCTGTAATTTTTTTCCCTTTCAATAAAATTTCCCCTTCATCAGGTTCAATTAATCCGGCGATTAAACTTATTAAAGTAGTCTTTCCGCTACCGGTAAAACCAACAATAGCGATAAACTCACCTTCCTCAATAGTCAGGTTGATATTTTTAAGAACCTCAACCCTGTTTTCTCCAGAACCATACCATTTGGATACGTTCCTTAATTCTAAAAATGCAGCCATAATCCATCGGGTTTAGTTACTATCAAAACTTACTAACTTCTGAATAAACATCATGATTCTATCCAACAAAAATCCAATGATACCGATCACAAACATCGCTACAATAATTTTTGCATTTGAATCATTTGCTCCATTCTGAAACTCTTCCCAAACAAAAGAACCTAATCCAGGACTTTGTGCTAATAATTCAATGGCAATCAACACCATCCACGAAACCGAAAGCGTAATTCTTAGTCCTGTAAATATCATTGGAATGGATGCAGGCAAAATCACTTTAAACACATTGCTTAATACTCCTAAACGAAGAACCTTAGCTACATTTAAAAAATCTTTATCTACCGATGAAACACCCATGGCAGTATTCACCAAAGTAGCCCACATACTACAAAAACCGACACTAATAAATGAAATGATAAACGATTTATCCGAATCTGAATTGGCTAGTACCGTTTTAATTACCATCGACACTAATAACAACCAAACAACCGGAGATACAGGCTTTAATATTTGAATAATCCAGTTTAAGGCAGTACGTAAGGTTTCACTCAAGCCTAATACAATACCGGCCGGAATAGCTAATAACGCAGCTAATAAAAATCCAGCAAAAACCGTTTTTAAACTGGTTATAATCTGATCTACAAACGAAGGCCTTCCTGTGTAAATAATAGGTTTTAGCCCTGATTCTTTACGCTGCTTGTTTAGTGCAGCTGTTTTTTCTTTAAAAGCACTTTTTTTCTCTGCAATCATTTTATGATCTTCCCATAAAGCGATAGCTCCATTTTTAACATCAGCTGGAGAGGGCAGAGAATTTGGTTTACAACTTACATCACCAGAATCGATACATTCCTGCATTTGTAAAGCTGCTTCATCTCCCTGTACATCCCTTGTCTTTTCAATTTTGCGATCTCTTTCAATATTATACAGATATTTAGCACCTAAATCACATGCTCCTAAAAATAAAAATACGGACAATACCGGTACTACAATTTTTCTGAATACCAGCCTAATATTTTTCTCAACTTCTTTACCTCGAATAAGCATAATGAGTGGCTCCAAAAAGCCTAAGCCAACCCATTTACACGCTTGTATTATTTTTGATTCCATTTGAATTGCTTTTAGTTGGATATGAATAGAACGTTAGACAATAGATAAAAGACATGAGACTCTTATCATAACTCTCATTACTTTTACATTTTTAAGACTAACTATCTAAATGGCATTTGTTTAAAAAGTTTTTAGTTGAGGGAAAGGCACATCTTTCTTCCGGAAAAGGATGTACCTTTCCTAGTTTCACCAACTAAAAACAATGAAACATACATAGGGTAAAGTTTGATCGTGCAACCTGGTTCAAAACCAAAGAACCATCTTAAATATCTTTATTACCAATAGAAAACTTAGTTAAATACTCATTCGGCTTTTTACCATCGAATACAACACCATCAATGAATTCTCCTGAAGCTGTCTTATATCCATCTGTTGTTGGAATATCTGTAGAGCTGATTTTTCCTTCATCAACTAAAAGCTTTGCCGCTTTTTCCCAAATATCTGGACGATATACTTTTTGAGCTGTTTGCGCATACCATTCGTCAGATTTTGATTCAGGAATTTGCCCCCATCGACGCATCTGTGTTAAGAACCAAACTGCATCTGAGTAGAATGGATAGGTTGCATGGTATTTATAGAATACATTAAAATCAGGTAATGAACGCTTGTCTCCTTTTTCAAATTCAAAAGTCCCGGTCATAGAGTTAGCAATTACTACTGAGTCAGCTCCCACATAGTCTGATTTAGACAAAATACCTACTGCCTTTGGTCTGTTACCTGGTTCATCTAACCATTTACCTGCTCTGATTAAAGCCTTTGTAACGGCGATAGCTGTATTTGGATTTTCTGAGATAAACTTCTCTGTCATTACAAATACTTTTTCAGGGTTATTTTTCCAGATTTCGTAATTCGTTACTACAGGTACACCAATTTGCTTAAATACAGCCTGCTGATTCCAAGGCTCACCAACACAATATCCATAAATAGTTCCTGCCTCTAAAGTGGCCGGCATTTGTGGCGGAGGTGTTACGGATAATAAAACATCAGCATCTACCTGTCCCTGAATGTTATCGGCGGTATACATTCCCGGGTGAATCCCTGCGGCAGCTAACCAGTATCTTATTTCATAATTATGTGTAGAAACCGGAAATACCATCCCCATTTTAAATGGATTACCATTGGCTTTATACTTTTCAACTACAGGCTTTAGTGCATCCGCTTTAATAGGATGAACAGGCTTTCCATCTGCATCCGTTGGTACATGTTCTTTCATGCTATCCCAGATGGCATTGGACACTGTAATACCGTTTCCATTTAAGTCCATTGAGAATGGTGTTACCAGATTAGCCTGGCGTCCAAAACCGGCTGCAGCTGCAATTGGTTGTCCTGCTAACATATGTGAACCATCTAATTCCCCGTCAATAACACGATCCAATACATTTTTCCAGTTACTTTGTGCTTCAATGGTAACAAACAATCCTTCCTCTTCAAAATATCCTAACTCTTTTGCAATGGCTAAAGGAGCCATATCAGTTAACTTGATAAAACCGAAGGTTAACTGTGGTTTTTCAATTAATAAAGTACTTTTAGCTGTACTATCCTCTGAAGATGCACTTGATTTCGAAGATGAACCACCACAGGCAGTCATCAATAAAGCTGCAAATGCCACAACACTTAATTTGATCATATTTAATTTCTTCATAACAGTCTTAATTTAATTCGTTAAAAATGGATTTCATCAAGTATCCTATAATCTTACTATAAAAACTTAGGTGTAAAAGCAACCATTAACCATCCCCATGACTGCATTCCTTGTATCTCCTGATCTGGGTTACCGAATTTCAATTGTTTCATTGTTTCCGTAATTCCAAACATTTGCGAGTAACCCGCTTTTAGTACTAATTCAGGAGCTAGCTTTTTAACAAAAACCAAATCAAGTTCAGTTCCTAAAGCTCCATCGTAGCTCTCTCCGCTTGTTGCGTTTACCCTTTCTTCTGCTGACATAAACTGATGCAAGTGTGCCAATAATTTCGCTTTTCCAATTTTAAATGTTGTTTTTAAATAAATATCGACTAACCCCGCACTGGCAGCATTACCTCCTCCATGTTGATTACCTACATAGAAGTAATCCATAAAACCATAAAACTTATGATTTGTTCCATATTTAGGTGCCCAACCTTCCACTTTATCTCCGGTACTCTGATCATCTCCACTTAAATAGTCAAATCCTAATAATGGAGAACCTGTAACTTCAGTTGCCTGCACATAAGCATTTATCATAAATCCGGATAAGTCAATTTTGGTAATGCCTCCATTTCCATCGTCCAACTTATTGGCTGTTCCTCCAGTATAAAAGAATTGACCTCCATATTTTAGATTTCCATACTTAAAACTTGGCGAAATACCCAAGGTCATATTACTATAGGTTTCACTGCTTGTTGTAGACGAATTATATAAATCGTTCTCCAACATAACACCTACACTACCGCTTTCAAAACTCTTTTTATAATATATCATTTGTTGACTCTTAGGTAATCCAAGATTAAAAATACGAGGATTAGCTCCACCAAGGGTAGTGATGGCATAGGTATTCCCAACAAGTTTAGCTGGTTCCGGAGCGCCGTCACCATAACCTGGCTGATTCCAGCTTAACATTACATCAAACTGAGTACCTTCACTTTTATACATATATCGAACCGCATCTAACGAACGTCCTTGCATGGCCCAATCCAAACTACCGAAGAATCGGTGATCATCATAAATTACTTCCTGACGCCCAATTCTGAAAGTACTTTTATCAGAAGCATAAAAATCGCCATAAGCTTCATGTGCGCTTAACAATTGATCTGACTTATTAATTTGACCTGTCTCTCCCCAAATGCGAACATCCTGAACAGAAACTTTAAAGCCCACTTTGTCTTTTTTATATAGCGCTTCCAAACGAGCTCTATGCTCAACAAAAGCTGCAGGCTCCTGATTTTCCAAAATTGGAGTTTTAAAACCATTACGCACTTCACCTCGTGCACGGTATTGCCCTGTAAAAGTGACCTGAGCTTTTAAGGCTCCCAAACAAAAAACGGCTAAAACAAATGTGAATAATTTTTTCATGTGAGTTTAAGTTTTAAACTCATTAAAAACCACCGCTACGTGATCACTGATTTTTAATGAGTTTGTGTTGAAAATTAATACCATCTCCATTTCTAATGAATTAAAGAGCTTTAATTCTTTTATCGATTCAAAAAAAATGAAAGATTCTTTCTTTTATCCCTTACCATTATGCCTTTGCTTAATGGATTTTTAATTACTTACTTTTGTGAATTGATTCTGATGTAAAATTATGGATGTTAAAACATCCATTATATGCAATCGGGTAGCTTTTAAACGTCTTTTTATCATCTTTTTACAAACCTTATCGCATAAAAAAACCTGCGTAAACGCAGGTTTAAATTATATTCATCTCTTTTTATGACACTTAGCTAGCTCTGCAAAAAGAAATGATGTTCATCAATTTCCTTTTTTAATGCCTCCAAATCCGGTATCCCAATCTTTTTTCCATAGCTTTCTATCAGATTTTCCTTCTTTAAGGCAGACAAAATTCGTATTACCTGCTCTTCTGTAGTTCCTGCAAAATCAGCAATCTCTTTTCGACTCAGCTGAATATCAATAGCACCATTCTTATGTCCGAACTTTCTGTTTATATATAATAATGCATCAATCACTTTCTCACGAACCGTCATATGCGCAAACATTCTTATTTTGGTTTGGCTTCTATTCAATTCTTCTGCGTAATATACCATAAAGTCATAGGCTAGTTTAGGAAAAACCTGCAACATCTTTTTCATTACATCCAAAGTAAAATGGCACATCGTAGTATCTTCCAGCGCTATAGCACCATTCAAATAACATTGTCTCGAACTAAATCCACTTTGCCCCAGCATTTCACCATTAATAGCAAACCTCAATATCTGTTCTCTTCCATTAATACCAGTACTAAAAAGCTTAATTCTGCCTGTGTGCACAAAATGCACCCCATGAATTGGCGCACCCTCTAGAACTACACTCTGACCTTTACGACAGCGCATTGTATTTTTACTCACTAAAAAGGATTCCAATTCAGGTTCAGAAATATGTCTTTTTATAAGGCATTCTGTATTTACACAACTTATACAATCGGTACTTTTAGGAAACATCAACTAACGCTTTTAATAATTATCAAAACAACAGGCCAATCTAGAAAAATATCAATTTTTAAGTACGCAAGCCTATTTTAAGGGAGGTACAATTGTAGATTTTTAATTTTTAAACAATTATATAAACATCAAAGAGATATATTCGTTCATTTTTTTCTCTAAATAAAGCAAATTAACTCTAATTGAATATGTATTCAATAAACATTTTTTCTGATCAACTGTAATACATTCATATCTTCGCGATTATTTTAAATTATGGAAACACGAAAATTCAAAAAGCTAAGACTAAGTTTAACAGACACTTGCAATATGGCATGCACATACTGTGTTCCTGAAAACCATGCAAATGATATCAGGTCTCAGTTAAAACCCACGTTAACTGTAGCTGATATGGTAGATATTGTAAAGGTGCTCCATAATGAATTAAATCTTGAAAAGATACGGATTACTGGTGGCGAACCGCTTATGTACCCACATGTGGTTCATTTAATTAAACAGGTTAAGGATTGTGGAATTGAAGATATTGCGCTTACTACTAATGCATTTTACCTGGAAAAGCTTGCTCCTAGATTAAGAGAAGCAGGTCTTAAATCTATTAACATTTCGCTGGATGCTTTAGATGAAAACGTTTTTGAAAAAATGACTCGTAAACGCATGCTGAAACAAACTTTAAAAGGGATTTATGCGGCAAAAGAAGTTGGTTTTGATCTTAAAATAAACTCAGTCATTTTAAAAGGAATCAATGATCATCAAGTTATTTCTTTGCTTCAATTTGGTATGAAACATGATATACCCGTTAGATTTCTGGAATTAATGAAAATGGGCTACCTGCACCATAATTATAACGATTACTTTTATTCGCAGGAAGAAATATTGGAAGAAATACATCAGGTTTATCCTACGCACAAAAAACTTAGAATTGCATCAGCAACAGCCAATTATTGGGAGATTAACGAGGGCAATTACGAATTCGGTATAATCGCCAACGAATCAGAACCATTTTGCAAAGACTGCGATCGTCTACGCCTGGACAGTTATGGAAAACTTTATGGCTGCATTAGTGCTGTAAAAGGATTATCTGTTCTGAAAAAAATTAAACAAGGTGAGTCTATCAATAAAGAATTAATGATGGCTCTTAAACAAAAACAACCACTTCGTTTTATTGGGAATGAAATGAGCATGAGACATATTGGAGGATAACAACATGATTAAAATACATTTTTTTGCAGGATTAAAACGTACATTTCCAAAAGCCATAGAATGGACATTGAATAACGATAATAAAAGCATTAAACAACTTATCGCAGAATTAGCCGAAAAATATCCTGATGCAGCAGAAATACTTTCCAGATCACGTGCAGCAATCAATGAAGAGTTTGTGGATACGGAAACAATGATCAAAGATCAAATGGAGGTTTTTATAATTCCACCATCAAGTGGAGGTTGAGTTAATATTATTTTTTAGAAAAAAATCATGCACATAACAGATAAAAATATAGATGTAGTACATTACTATAACCAAGCTAAACACCATCGCTCAGGAGCCATTGTTATGTTTAGTGGAGATGTACGCGATTTAAACAAGAACAAAGAAGTATTGCATATTGATTATGAAGCCTACATTCCTTTAGCTGAAAAAACAATTGCCCGTATAATTGAAGATGCTAAACAGAGATGGGAGTTACAACATGCTTCCTGTGTTCATAGAATAGGTAAAGTAGGTATTTGCGAAACGGCTGTTGTTGTTGTCACTTCTTCCGCTCATAGGAAACAAGCCTATGATGCCAACCGTTATATTATTGACCGGGTTAAACAGGAAGCGCCTATTTGGAAACATGAGTTTTTTGCAGACGGAACCAGTGAATGGGGGGCTAATTGTGATTGTGCAGAACCGCACCATCATCATTAAATAAAACGCTCCAGGTCTATATATTTGTTTAAGATCAATTGATTATTAAAATCTTCTCCAAACCTAAGTTCATAATCTGCTTCGGGTTGATATTGCATATTTTTATCGGCCTTGTCTCCCAATACAAATAAAAATAATGCAGGTCGGATATACTCCCTTAAGCCGCCCGATTCACAAATAAAAATAGCATCAGTAGGAAATTGATGTACTAACTCATTACTCAGGGAAAACATGGTATGCTTATCCGATGCTTGAATATAATAGCTCTCTTCTGCTCCTGCTTGCAATAACAATGAACTGTCCTTGTTATTTTTCCGGCTTTCTTTTACCACAGCATAATCTTCCCCCTCCTTTAGGATGCATTCATCTTTATCCAGTTGATGTAAATGCGAAGAAGTTTTTAAGGCATAAACCCGTTTCCCTTTGTCAGAAAAATACTTTACTAATAAAGACGACAAAGTGGTTTTTCCTACATTCTTACCACTTCCGCAAATCATTATCATCGAGTTTACAATCACCTTAATTCTTGTTTTGAATTAATATTATCCAGTACATGCTCTTGGGAAAACTGCACAAAACCTACCTGAATTTGATCCAGTATATTCATCATGGCCAGTTTTCCTTTTTCAATCTCTCCGCTTATAACTTCTAATACCTGCCTGTGATACAAAGCTACCAAAGGGTGTTGTTTTCCATTTGCATCCACTGCCACTACGGCATCATACCCATCTTTACTTTCTAACAATTTTTCAATAACAGCCTCACTTACATTAGGCGTATCACAAGGCAAAACCAGATTCCAGACTGTATTACTTTTACTTAATCCAGCATACAATCCGGCAATAGGACCGTCTCCCAAAGTATCTGCAACTATCTCATCGCCCCAATTCGCATGATCCGGATTATTGCTGGCTACAATAATATGATCGCAATATTTATTTAACAGCTCAGAAGACCATTGTCCTAATGCCTTTCCGTTATAATTAACAAAAGCTTTATCTGAGCCCATTCTGGAACTTTTACCCCCGGTTATTAATATTCCTGTTACCATTTTATAGTACTTTTAATACATGCTACTTCTTTTTGATTCAAAAATAACATCTTCAAGTAAAATTCATATTCCACTCTGTTTGTAATACTTATACATCACAAAACTAACTCTGCCAATACAATTCAAATAAAAAAAGATTTCTTTATCTTTTTTACTTAAACAAAAATACCCTATCTTTGTTTGAACTTTTGATTACTTACTTTTTGAGTTGATTCTGATATTAGTTTGACATCAGAAGAAGCTTAATTCTTACAAACCGTAAGGATATTCTTCTTCACAAGACAGTAAAACATGCAGAAATATCAGTCAACTTGTTCGTATTGTGGCGTAGGTTGTGGCGTTACCGTTCTTAAAGACAACACCAACAGCATAAAAGTAGAGGGCAACAAAATGTACCCTGTTAATAAAGGTATGTTATGCTCTAAAGGGTTGGGATTAGGACACGTTGTTAACGACACTTCAGACCGCTTGCTACATCCTCTTATTCGAAAAAATAAATCAGATAATCTTCAAAAAACTTCATGGAACGAAGCTTTAAACGCCATCGTTACATCCTTTTCTTCTATAATTGAAAAGCATGGATCTGACGCTGTTGGTTTTTACGTTTCAGGCCAGTGCCTTACCGAAGAATATTATGTGGTTAATAAACTAGCCAAGGCTTGTATCGGCACAAATAACATTGATACAAATTCGCGCTTGTGCATGAGTTCCGCAGTAGTGGGTTACAAAAAAGCCTTAGGTGAAGATGCAGTACCCATTTCTTACAACGACATTGAATTATCTGATTGTATTTTTATTACAGGCGCTAATCCGGCCTGGTGTCACCCTATTCTATTCCGGAGAATAGAAAAACACAAACAGGAAAATCCGCATGTTAAAATTATTGTAGCTGATCCTCGTAAAACACAAACATGTTTTATGGCTGATATTCATCTTCAATTAAAGCCAGGTACTGATGTTTACTTAAACTATGCCATTACCAAGGTTTTAATTGAGAGGGGATATACCGATTCGGAATTTATAGAAAAATACACTTCCGGATTTAATACACTTAAAGAAAAGCTAGATGGTGAAAATCTGGAATCATTGGCAGAATCTTGTGGGGTTCCTTTAGCCTTAATTATTGAAACAGCGGAGTTGATTGGAAATGCAAAGGGTTTTATTTCTATGTGGGCCATGGGTTTAAACCAAAGCAGCATAGGGGTAAATAAAAACCTTTCTCTTTTAAACATCTCACTTATCACAGGTAAAATAGGTAAACCTGGTAACGGTCCTTTTTCGTTAACCGGACAGCCTAATGCCATGGGCGGCAGAGAAGTTGGAGGAATGGCGAATTTGCTTCCAGCACATCGCGATTTGGCTAACCCTCAGCACCGTGAAGAAGTAGCGAACTACTGGAAGGTTGACAGCATTCCTGACAAACCAGGATTCACTGCCACACAAATGATTGATGCTATACTGGATGGTAAACTAAAGGCTATTTGGATTATTTGTACTAACCCATTAGTTAGTTTACCTAATGCTAGAAGAGTCGAAGCAGCGTTAAAGAAAGCGGACCTTGTTGTTGTACAGGACATTTCAAAAAATGCGGCTTCTATTCAGTTTGCGAATATTGTACTTCCTGCAGCCGGATGGTTGGAAAAAGAAGGTACCATGACTAATTCAGATCGAAGAATTAGTTATTTACCAAAAGCTATTGATCCTCCGGCAGAAGCACGTGCTGATGTGGATATTCTGTTAGACTTTGCCAATAGAATGGGTTTTAAAAACATGGACTTTCCTGATTGTGAATCCATCTTTTATGAGCATAAAGGCCTAACAAAAGGTACTAATATTGATATTAGTGGATTAAGTTATGCCCACCTAAAAGAGCATCAATCAGCTCAATGGCCTTTCTTTGAAGGACAGAATAAAGGACAAGAACGTTTATTTACCGATTTTAAATTTTATACGCCGGATACAAAAGCCCAACTTTTTGCCATAGAAATGCCTCATCAATCGGAACCATTAACTAAAGAGGCTCCATTGATTTTAACAACAGGTAGAATCAGGGATCAATGGCACACCATGACCAAAACAGGTAAGCTTTCCAAATTGAATAAGCATATCCCCGAACCATTTTTAGAAATCCATCCCAAAGATGCGGAAGAAAGAAATATCAAAGATGGTGAAATGGCCGTGGTTGAAAATGTAAGAGGCGAAGTTCAGGTAAAAGCTGTGGTGACAGATAACATCAGACAGGGGGTGGTATTTTTACCTATGCATTGGGGGAAAGTTTTAAATTCAGACTTCTCACGAGCTAATAATTTAACAAGTAATCTCGTTGATCCTGCTTCAAAAGAACCTGATTTCAAATACGCTGCAGTTGAGGTTAGAAAATTCACTAAAGAAACAGAAACCATTGCCATTGTTGGAGCAGGAGCTGCAGCATATCAATTTATTGCCGAATATCGTTCCCAAAATTCGAGTGATACCATCAAGGTGTTTTCAAAAGAAAAACACCCTTTTTACAATCGCATTCTTTTACCTGAATATTTAACCGGACATAAAGCCTGGCAGGATATTCAAAAATACAAGGAAAGTGATTTAGAGGATTGGAATATTGAATTATTTAGCGAATGTGAAATCGTTAGCATTAATAAGGAACAAAAGTACATTATAGACGACAAGGGTAATGATTACTGTTACGATAAACTGATTGTTTGCACCGGTTCTCGTCCTAACGTTCCTCCCGGAATAAAGATTGACTTTAAATCTACTTATACTATAAGAAGCAGAGAAGACGCTGACCGATTAAAAACAAATTTAGAAGGAAAGAATGCGGTTACTATTGTTGGCGGAGGTTTACTAGGATTGGAAATTGCCAGTTCACTATTGGAGTTCGGAATACATGTATCCATTATTCATCGCAATGCAAGATTAATGGACAAGCAGCTGGATGAAATCTCCAGTCAAATGCTCAGTGATACAATTGGTGAGATGAATGTAGATCTGTATTTGAAAGAAGAAGTTGAATCCATATCTCCGAATAACAATGGTAATTCTACAGTAAACTTAAAATCAGGTAAATCATTCACTACTGATGCCATTGTTTATGCTATCGGCACAAAACCAAATATTGAATTATTAAAAGAGGCCGACATTCAGGTTAACAGAGGCGTAATAATTAACAAGAGGTTTGAAACATCTGCAAAAGACATTTATGCCTTAGGTGAAATTGCAGAATTTAAAGGCCATGTTTATGGTATTACTTCAGCAGCGGAACAACAAGCAACAATATTAGCGAGGTATTTTATGGGAGATTTAATGTCCTATTATACAGGTTCTGTCCCTATGAACATACTCAAGTTTCCTGGTATTGAACTATGCTCAGTGGGCATGATTAAAACACCTGAAGGTATTAGTTATGAAGAGGTTACTGTTTTAGATAAAAAATACCGATACTATAAAAAATGTATTATTCATCAGGATATCATGGTGGGTACTATATTAATGGGCGACCGCACAGAATTTGGAGAATACAAAAATCTCATTCAGAACAAGACAGAACTATATAATAAAAGAAAAACACTACTACGAGGCGATACCTCTGCTGTTCAGGTAAAAGGAAAAGTACTTTGTTCCTGTAACAATGTGGGCGAAGGCAACATCTCTGAACTCATTGAAAAAGGAATTACCGACCTAAAATTGATTTGCGAAAAAACCAACGCCGGAACAGGATGCGGAAGTTGCAAACCTGAAATCACTATGATGATTGAAAAAGCTAAAGACACCAACGCTTATGTGCCATCATAAGCCACTAAAAACAATGCATATATGAGCACAAAAAAGAAATTAATTGTAGTTGGAAACGGAATGACCGGCTACAAGTTTTGCGAAAAATTTATTGAAAAAGGATTATCTGAAATATACGATATTACTGTTTTTGGAGAAGAGCCATGGGCTGCATACGACAGAGTACACCTTACTGATTATTATACAGGCACATCTGTTCGTGATCTCAAAATGGCACCTAGAGAATGGTACCAGAAAAACGGTATTGAATTAAGAACCAGCTATAAAATAACCAGCATTGATCGTAAGAAAAAGTTAGCGATTAATAAACATGGTGATGAATTTGCCTATGACATTTTAGTCATGGCAACAGGTTCAGCAGCCTTTGTCCCTCCCATTCCCGGAGTTGACAAAAAAGGGGTATTTGTATATCGCACAGTAGAAGATTTAGATGCCATTAAAGCCTATGTTCCTCAAGCAAAATCTGCAGCGGTTATTGGCGGAGGGTTGCTAGGATTAGAAGCTGCAAAAGCAGTGATGGATGACGGATTAAAAACAAGCGTCGTAGAGTTCGCTCCTCGTTTAATGCCACGCCAGCTGGATGATAGTGGATCTGATATGCTTAAATCCGAACTTGAAAAATTAGATCTGGATATCTTATTAAATAAAAATACCAAAAGCATTAACGGAAATGGTAAAGTTGATGCGATGGAATTTGTTGATGGGTCGGTTTTAACAACCGATATGGTGGTTATTTCTGCAGGTATTCGTCCAAGGGATGAATTGGCAAGGGAATGTGGATTAACCGTTGGAGAAAGAGGTGGTATTATGGTAGATGAAAAAATGACAACATCTGATCCTTCTATTTATGCCATTGGAGAATGTGCTCTTGCTTTGGGTGCTATATGGGGACTTGTAGCTCCTTGTTACGATATGGCTGAAGTATGCGCCAACAATTTAAAAGGAGATGAAGCTTCATTTAAAGGAGCAGATTTATCTACTAAATTAAAACTAATAGGGATTGAAGTAGCCAGCTTTGGTGATGCATTTGGTGTAACGGAAGGAGCAAAACCAATTGTTTATCACAATATTCCAAACGGAATTTATAAGAAGATCTATGTTTCAGAAGATGGAAATCACTTACTTGGAGGAATCTTAGTTGGTGATACAGAGGATTACAATATGCTCTACCAAACCTATGCTAGTAAAATAAAATTACCTGCAAACCCGGAAGGCTTAATTATTAAAAATGCAGAAGGAGGATTTGAGCTAAGTGTTCTTGATCTTCCTGATGAAGCTGTGATCTGTTCATGCGAAAACGTAAACAAAAAAAAATTAATTGAAGCTGTTGATGAATTTGACATCACTCAGGTAGGTCAACTTAAAAAAGCGACCAAAGCAGGAACCGGTTGTGGGGGATGTGTACCGATGCTTGATGACTTATTAACTGCTAAGTTAGAAGCCAGTGGTAAAGTAGTTAAAAAAGTCATTTGCGAGCATTTTGATTATACCCGCCAGGAGTTATTCGACTTAATTAAGTTAGGAGAAATCAAAACATACCCGGAACTACTGCATAAACATGGTACAGGTCGTGGATGTGAAATTTGCAAACCTTTAACCGCGTCTCTTTTAGCAAGCATTTGGAACGAACACATTACCAAACATGCCAGCATACAAGATACAAATGACAAGTTTTTAGCCAACATTCAAAAAGGAGGAACTTATTCTGTTGTTCCACGTGTAGCTGCAGGAGAAATCACTCCAGACAAGTTAATTGCTATTGGAGAAGTAGCTAAAAAATATGATCTGTACACAAAAATTACCGGAGGTCAGCGAATTGATATGTTTGGAGCTCGAGTTGAAGAGCTACCACAAATATGGAAAGAGTTAATTGATGCCGGATTTGAAAGTGGACATGCCTATGGTAAATCTCTTCGTACGGTTAAAAGTTGTGTTGGATCAACATGGTGCCGCTATGGACAGCAGGATTCTGTTTCTTTTGCGCTAAAAATTGAGAACCGTTATAAGGGACTACGGTCTCCTCATAAATTAAAAGGAGGGGTTTCCGGATGTATTCGTGAATGTGCCGAAGCACGCGGTAAAGACTTTGGAATTATCGCTACAGATAAAGGATATAATTTATATGTATGTGGAAATGGAGGGGCCAATCCCAAACACGCTTTACTATTCGCAACCGATATTGACGAAGAAACATGCATCAGATATCTGGATCGCTTTTTAATGTACTATGTAAAAACAGCTGCTCCATTAACGAGAACTGCAAAATGGTTAGATAACTTAGATGGTGGTTTAGAGTACCTAAAACAAGTTGTAATTGAAGACTCTCTGGGTATCGGTGAGCAATTAGAGAAAGATATGGAGAATTTGATTGACACTTATGCATGTGAATGGAAGAAAGTGGTGGACGATCCGGAGATGATTAAAAAGTTCAGACCTTTTGTTAATTCAGATGCTACTGATAATTCAATTCAGTTTGTCGCTATGCGCGAGATGAAGAAACCAGCCAATTGGTAGAATCATTTTATCTATACCAAAGAGGTAACATCAATTTATTTACCATTAAAAACAAGAACATGACAGATACAACAACAATAAAATGGATAGAAGCAGCCCCAATTTCTGAGTTTGAAGAAGACGGAGGTAAAGCTATAATGATCGACGATAAGCAAATAGCTATTTATTACTTTAAATCAGAAGGTGAGTGGTATGCCACCGATAACCAATGCCCACACCAAAAACAACAGGCGCTTTCCAGAGGCTTAATTGGATCTGATGGAGATGAACCCAAAGTAGCCTGCCCGTTTCATAAAAAATCCTTCTCTCTGAAATCAGGCAAATGTCTTTCCGGAGAAGATTATGAAATAAAAACTTATCCTGTAAAAATTGATGACGAGTATGTTTATATAGGTTTAGATTAAAAATAAAGGCCCTTCTCTAACAATAGAAAAGGGCCTTTATCATATAGTTTAATCAAAATTAACTCGCTTTTAAACGAGCTAGACTTTCTTTATCAATTTTTGCTTTCGCATACTCAATCGTAATCACTAACTCCTTGTCGTCCTTTGATGGTGCTTCAAACATCAAATCCATCATAATCGTTTCACAAATAGAACGTAAACCTCTTGCTCCAAGCTTAAACTCTACCGCTTTGTCAACGATATAATCTAATACCTCTTCGGTAAAAGTTAAGCTTATACCATCAATACCAAATAGTTTTTCATACTGCTTGATAATTGAATTTTTAGGTTCGTGTAGAATCCTTCTTAATATCTCTCTATCCAATGGATTTAGATAGGTTAAAACCGGCAAACGACCAATAATTTCAGGAATTAATCCAAATGATTTTAAATCCTGAGGTGCTACATATTGTAACAAATTAGACTGATCAACTTTATCTTTAGCTTTACTAGCACCATAACCAACTACCTTGGTATTTAAACGTTGTCCGATTTTTCGCTCAATCCCATCAAACGCTCCACCACAGATAAAAAGGATATTTTTTGTATCAACCGGAATCATTTTTTGCTCAGGATGCTTACGTCCACCCTGAGGTGGAACATTTACAATAGAACCTTCAAGTAACTTCAATAAACCTTGCTGAACACCTTCACCTGAAACATCTCTGGTAATACTTGGATTATCTCCTTTACGAGCAATTTTATCTATCTCATCAATAAAAACAATTCCTTTCTCAGCAGCCTCAACATTATAATCAGCAGCCTGCAACAATCTGGTTAAAATACTTTCGATATCCTCACCAACATAACCTGCCTCTGTCAACACTGTAGCATCCACAATGGTAAAAGGTACATGTAACATTCTGGCTATAGTACGCGCCAATAATGTTTTTCCGGTACCTGTTTCTCCCACAAGTATGATATTTGATTTTTCAATCTCAATATCGTCAGATGAGTTTCTTTGCTGTAATCTTTTGTAATGATTATAAACAGCAACTGACAAATATTTCTTAGCCTCATCCTGACCAATAATATACTGATCCAGGAAAATCTTTATCTCGGTTGGTTTTAAAAGTGTGATGTCATCTACATTAAAACCACCTTTTTTCTTAAACTCTTCCTCCAAAATACCATGCGCCTGCTCAATACAACTATCACAAATATGTCCTGAAACACCCGCAATTAATAAATTGGTATCTTTCCTCTCTCTCCCGCAAAACGAACACTTATCCATAGTTCTCCCGGTTTAAATATTAAAAACAACAATGCAGAATACCGCAAAAACAGTATTCTGCATAAGATAATATCCTGTATTATAATCTTACTTTTTCTCTCTGACTAATACCTCGTCAATCATACCGTATTCCTTAGCTTCATCAGCTGTCATCCAGTAATCACGATCAGAATCCTTTTCTACTTTCTTAAAAGTATTTCCAGAATGATCAGAGATAATAGTATAAAGCTCCTTCTTTAATTTCTGAATTTCTCTTGCAGTAATTTCAATGTCAGAAGCCTGTCCCTGTGCACCACCCATTGGCTGGTGAATCATTACTCTTGAATGCTTTAAAGCAGAACGTTTACCAGTTGTTCCTGCTGTTAAAAGAACAGCAGCCATTGATGCAGCCATACCTGTACAAATAGTTGCCACATCGGATGAAATATACTGCATAGTATCATAAATACCTAAACCAGCATAAACCGAACCTCCCGGTGAGTTAAAGTAAATTGAAATATCTTTTTGTGCATCTGCCGACTCCAGATATAAAAGTTGTGCCTGAATAATATTGGCTACAGTATCATCGATCGGTAATCCCAGAAAAATAATTCTATCCATCATTAAGCGGGAAAATACATCCATTGAAGCTACGTTTAACTGACGCTCTTCGATAATTGTTGGAGATATATACCCGCTTGCTACAGTTGTGTATTTATCTAAAGCAAGGCTATTGATTCCAACATGCTTTGTTGCATACTTGTGAAAATCTTTTGGATCTATCATAATTTTAAAATTTTTCTTTTCCTAATATTGAAAAGCTAAATTAAAAAAATATAACCTTGCTTTAGCTATTTAGCCTAGTTTTTTTCAAACAGCTTATTGAATTCGTCTCTGCTTAACGTTTTCTCATCAATCTTAACAGCCTCTTTGATAAACGCTAAAGCCTTTTCCTGAGCTGCAGTTTCTGACATATTTCTACGTTGCTCATCTTGTCCCATCATTTCCTTAGCATAATTTTCTAAATGCTCTTCAGGAATGTTTGAAAGACCATACTGCATAAACTGCATTTTTGCTGATTTCTTAGCTACTTCAAGTACATCAGCTTCCTCAATTTTAATTTCGTTTACTTTAAGAATCTCATTCTTAATCAACTGCCATCTTAAGTCATCTAAGTAATTTGGCATATCCTTGTCAAGAGATTCTTCAGTAATTTGATCGTTATCGTGATTTGTAGTCAAAATCCAACGCTTTAGGAAAGCTTCTGGTAACGCGATATCAATCTTCTTCATCAGCTTTTCTTTAGCATCCATAGAGAATTTGTATTCGCTTTCGAATGATAAAGTTTTTTCTAAATCTTCTTTGATTTTAGCATTAAACTCCTCTTCTGTAGTGGCAACATCTTTACCTAATACCTGATCAAACAATTCCTGATTTAACTCAGCAGCTACGTAATTTGTAATTTCCTTAACTGTGAATTGGAAGTTGCTATCAATTTGCTCAGCCTCTTCAGCAGAAATCTTAAGCATATATGAAATTTGAGTAGCATCTTCAAATGTAGTTTTTGGATTAATCACAACATTCTCACCTACTTTAATTCCGCTTAATTTAGCTTTAACTTCATCATCTTTAATGGTAGCGGCAGAAAGAACTGTATCCTCAGCTTTAATTCCCTCTTCTAATACGTTTCCATCCTGATCAAGTTGAACTAAATCACCTTTAATCATTGACTCTTCGTTAGCTTCTTCTACAGTTTCGCTAGTACCAAAACGACTTGTTGCCTGCTTAATCTGCTGATCCAACATTTCGTCAGTTACTTCGATAGTATAATAAGGTAACTTTTCTCTCTTCGACAACTTCACCTCAAACTCAGGAGCTACAGCTATATCGAAATTAAAATCAAAGTTTTCCTGTGTTTCAAAATCAATTGTTTCTTGTGACTCACTTGGAAGTGGCTCACCCAAAATGTTTAATTTACTTTCGTAAAGATATTTTGATAATTCTTCAGAAACAATCTTGTTCACTTGCTCGGCCAACACATGTTTACCGTACATCTTTTTAATCATGCCAAAAGGAACTTTTCCTGGACGGAAACCTGGCATATTGGCTTTCTTACGATAATCCTTCAATACCTCATCAACACGGCTCTCGTAATCTTCTTTCTCTACAGTAAGCTTTAATACTGCATTTAAATCATCAATGTTTTCTTTTGAGATGTTCATCGGCTAAATAATTATTAGTGAACTTTTTGTGTGATCTTCAAGAGATCAAAATCAACATATTAAATTTAAAAAAACCGTCTTACTACCGATTTACATCGTAAGTGAGACGGTTTTTATATTTTTTTATTGGTGCGGATGAAGGGACTCGAACCCCCACGCCTCTCGGCACTAGATCCTAAGTCTAGCGCGGCTACCAATTACGCCACATCCGCGTTATTTTTTTGCGATGCAAAGATAACTTCTTTTTTATCTTTTATGCAAATTTTATTTCAAAAAAAATTAAAATTATTTACTTCTCCTTAATTATCAGCCTCCTATATCAAATGTTCTTCGTTTTAATTCAAAGTCATTCCCTAAATAAAGTCTTCTAACTTCTGGATCTTCTGCTAATTCCTCAGCAGTTCCTGCTTTTAATATATTACCTTCAAATAACAAATAGGCTCTATCAGTAATTGAAAGCGTCTCGTGTACGTTATGATCGGTAATTAATATCCCAATATTCTTGTACTTAAGTTTAGCTACTATTTCCTGAATATCCTGCACGGCAATAGGGTCAACACCTGCAAAAGGCTCATCTAACAAAATAAACTTTGGATTTATAGCTAATGCCCGTGCAATTTCACATCTACGTCTTTCTCCTCCTGAAAGCTGAATCCCTAAACTTTTGCGAATATGCCCTAAACTAAATTCATCTAATAATTCTTCCAGTCTTTCTTTTTGATACTCTTTACTAAAGTTAGTCATCTCCAGCACAGCCTTAATATTATCCTCAATACTGAGCTTTCTAAAAACCGAAGCTTCTTGCGCAAGATATCCAATTCCTCTTTGCGCCCTTTTATAAACTGGCTCTTTGGTTATAACTGTGTCATTTAAATAAATTTCGCCGGAATTGGGAGTTACCAAACCTACCGTCATATAAAAGGTAGTAGTCTTACCAGCACCATTTGGACCTAACAGTCCAACAATCTCGCCCTGTTCCACTTTTACTGAAACTCCTTTAACTACAGTTCGGCTTTTATATTTCTTTACCAAATTATCGGTATGTAAAACCAGATTTTCTTCTGACATAACTTTCTTTTAAATCGTAAGCATTACGAAAGGTTTCTTTCTTTTTTTCTCTCAATGTTCCTAGCAATTAATATGCCGCCTTCATACAAAAATATAAGAGGAAAACATACTAACACCTGACTAATTACATCTGGAGGTGTAATAATAGCAGCCAACAATAAACTAACAATGATAGCATGCCTTCGGTATTTTTTCAATGTTAAACTTGAAACCAGCCCCACTTTTGCTAAAAAATATATTAAGATAGGAAGCTCAAAAATAATCCCACCTGCTAACACAATAGACGTTATTGTTGATATGTAAGACCCCAAACTTAAAATGTTCTCAACCTTATCACTCACATGGTAATTTGCCAAAAAATGAACAGACAATGGACAAATAACATAATAAGCAAACAGTATACCTACTGAAAATAAAATAGATGCAAAAAAAATAGCTCCACGAGAATGCTTCAATTCCTGCTGCTGAAGAGCCGGTTTAATAAAACGCCAGAACTCCCAAAAGATATATGGAAAAGCTCCCACCAAACCACCTATAAATGAAACCTTTAAATGCGTAGTAAACTGACCAGCCATTTGGATATTTTGAAAGTCAATTTCTTTCTGATTAATACTTAAAGCTGGCATATTAAGTTGATCCGCTAGTATAGACAACATGTGATTAGAATAAAAATCAGGCTGACTAGGACCAAAAATAATGATATCAAATACAACTTCCTTAAACACAAAAGCTAATATAGCTACCACAAACACAGAAACAAAGGAACGAACTAAATGCCACCTCAATACTTCAAGATGCTCTAAAAATGTCATATCATCTGTTTGTGAATTACTCATTATTAATGTCTTCTTTTTAGTATCTATAGCTATTATTTTATATCGGTTGCGAAGATAACATAGTAATTTAACAATGCCAATATACGATTTCTCCACATTTTGTATTAACTTTCACATTCTTGGAGAACTACAGCGTACAAAGCTGATATTTCACATGTTGGACTAGCGCACCAGCATTTTTTTATACATAAATGCGTTATTTTATAGAAGAAAAAGTACTTTTGTTCGACGCGTTGTGGAGAATTAATATTGTTGTCGATCTAATATCGTGCTAACTTGCACTTTAGACGGATAATTATTTTGTTATGGGAAAAAAGGTTGATCTTGGAACTCATCTGAAGAAACATTTTGGTTTCGATACCTTTAAAGGTAACCAAGAAGAAGTTATTGAAAATATACTAAAAGGGAATGATACATTTGTATTGATGCCTACAGGTGGAGGTAAGTCGTTGTGCTATCAACTACCCTCACTTATCCTTCCTGGTACAGCCATCATTATTTCTCCTTTGATTGCGTTAATGAAAAATCAGGTTGATGCTATGCGTAATTTCAGTGAAGATGATGGTATAGCTCACTTCTTAAATTCATCGTTAACTAAAGCCGCTATTAATAAGGTTAAGGAAGATATGCTATCCGGTAAAACAAAACTACTTTACGTAGCTCCGGAATCTTTAACCAAAGAGGAAAATATAGAATTTCTAAAACAAGTTGAAATCTCATTCTATGCCGTTGATGAGGCGCACTGTATCTCTGAATGGGGACATGATTTCAGACCTGAGTATAGACGAATTAGACCTATTATTGAAGAAATAGGTTCAAAACCATTGATTGCGCTAACAGCAACGGCAACACCTAAGGTACAAAGCGATATTCAAAAAAGCTTAGGAATGAGCAATGCGTTGGTGTTTAAATCTTCATTTAACAGACCTAACTTGTTTTATGAAGTACGCCCTAAGAAACACGCCACCAAGCAAATCATCAAAATCCTTAAAGAGAACACTGGCAAATCAGCCATCATATATTGCCTAAGTCGTAAAAAGGTAGAAGAACTGGCAGAAACATTAATTGTAAACGGGATTAAAGCCAGAGCATATCATGCCGGAATGGATGCCGCCACCAGAGCAGGCAACCAGGATGCTTTTTTGATGGAAGAAACGGATGTTATCGTAGCTACCATAGCTTTTGGTATGGGTATAGATAAACCAGATGTTCGTTTGGTTATACATTACGACATTCCTAAAAGTCTGGAAGGATATTATCAGGAAACCGGACGTGCAGGTCGCGATGGTGGAGAAGGGAAATGTATTACTTTCTACAGCTATAAAGACATTCAGAAGCTGGAAAAATTTATGCAAGGAAAACCGATTGCTGAACAGGAAATAGGCAAACAGTTATTGCTTGAGACGGTTTCTTACGCTGAGTCCTCTATATGTAGACGTAAGATCCTTTTGCATTACTTTGGAGAAAAACACAAAGAGAATAACTGCGACACTTGTGATAATTGTTGCAACCCCAAAGAACAATCAGAAGGCAAGGACAATGTAGCATTAATGCTATCCACTATACTTGAACTTAAAGAGCGATTTAAGGCTGATTATATAGTTCCATTTCTTGCCGGACATAGCAACTCAACTATAAAATCCTATAAACACGAGACTCATCCACTGTTTGGGAAAGGCAAGGAGAAAGAAGAAAAATATTGGAATGCCGTTATTCGACAACTATTAGTTGCAGGTTTGTTAATCAAGGAAATTGAGAACTACGGCATTTTAAAAGTGAGTGAATCAGGAAAAGAATTCATCGACAATCCAAAATCATTCATGATTACCCAAGAGCATGATTTTGAAACTGATGACGTTGAAGAAAAAGCCGTTGGAGGAACTGCTGCAGTAGATCCTCAACTCTTTAATATGCTGAAAGATTTAAGGAAAAAGATTTCCAAACTAAAAAATCTTCCTCCATTCGTCATCTTCCAGGACCCTTCTCTTGAAGCGATGGCCATTCATTATCCAATTACATTGGAAGAAATGATGAATATTCCAGGCGTTGGATCTGGAAAAGCGAATCGTTTTGGTAAAGAATTCGTTAAGCTCATCAAATCTCACGTTGAGGAAAACGAAATCGAACGCCCTGTTGACATGGTAGTGAAAACTGTGGCCAATAAATCAAAAAATAAAATTGCCATAATTCAGAGTATAGACAGAAAAATTCCTTTGGACGACATTGCCAGCTCCCGTGGAATTGAAATGAATGAGTTACTTACAGAAATTGAATCCATCGTTTATTCCGGGACAAGAGTAAATATTGACTATTACATCGATCAGATTATGGACGATGATCACCGCGATGACATCTTCTATTATTTTAAAGAAGACGCTGAAACAGATGACATTGCCAGTGCTCTCGAAGAATTAGGCGAAGATGAATATTCCGAAGAAAACATCCGTCTGGTTAGAGTTAAATTCATCTCCGAGGTAGGTAACTAAAATTTATATTGAAGCTGAATTTTAATTGTGGTTCGGGTATTTCCTTCTATTTCCTGAAGCCCCGAACCAATTGCTTCTTTATTATAATAAAAAGTTCGACCTCCTTTAATCCAGCATTTTAAATTCTGAAACAACTGATATTTTAACATGGCATAAACTCTTCCGCCATCTTCCTGAAATGACGGAATCGAGAAATTATAAAGCAAATCATTCTCGTAAGTATAAATTCTCGAATCATAATCATCCGTATTAAATCTAACATAGCGAAACCAAAAACCAAGTTTATTATTTAATGATTTGTATTTGCACCCAACAAATGCAAGCATACCATCTGAGTACTCATTTTCAATTTGATAATAGGAGCGCTCTACCCTACTTTGCAAGCTCCACTTTTCATCGATCTTCATATCTGCATGAGCTCTAATTTTCTTTAGGTTTTGTATTGCAGTTGGATAACCCAAAACCTCGTCTTTATTAAAATTTACGCTCTTCTCCTTTTCTTTATAAAGTAGATACACATTAAAATGAGAATTAAACTCTCGTTCTATCTGAAAAAGTATATCGTAACCATTAGCTGGCTGATCGACCTGGTATTTTAACCAATTTGTTTTAAACAAATCCACATAAGCTTTTACCACAGTATTTTCAACAGGAAAAACGGTTAATCCAATATAATAACCAGATTCCCCGGCTGCATTAGAATTCTCGGTAAAAGAATTTTGCCATGGAGCATAATAGTCAACTGAAAAATATCGATAGAGAATCGCTAAAGAAACATAAGAAACTGGTTTAAACTGCAGGCCATTCATAAGCGCATATCCTCCTTTAGAATCAAAAGCAACATCGCCAAATCCAACAAACTTATCATGCCCCCACAAGTAACTTCCCCAGTAGTTTAGCGATTTAGGTTTCATGTTAAGATTCACTTTATATATTTCATCTAACTGAATGGAGTCAACATCATACTCCTGATAAACTGCTCCCAGAGAAAGATCAAGCTTTCTGAAACTATAATCAAGGTTAATTCCCAACACATATTGATCAACTACATTTTTCTTCTGAAGTTCTGCTGACGTTCTATGATATCCTGTTTCCGGAAATGAAGTAGCCATTATCTTTAGCGAATCATCATAATAACTTAAAGAAGCATCTCTTTCCCGATATGATCCAAAAACAGAACTCTTCCAGCTTCCTTTCCCTATAGTTATTCCACCTCCTCTTAAATATAAACTTTCGTTTGCAGAGGAATATTGACGTAAACCTCTTCCTCGCTTTCTAATCGACAATGGGTCTGTTGTTTTTCCCATACTACTTCCAGTCCACATAGCCAATCCTTGTCCAAAGTTGGCATGATAATCTCCAAGCACAACATACTTAATAAACTTCTTACTCTCATAACTCACATATGCAGAAGTAAAATCGACCGGCCAATTTTGCTCTCCTGCATCTTTATCTAAAACAAATCCGCATCGCAGATTTTTCCCATATCGCAACTGAAATTTTGAATATAAATGATGCTTATTACCTAAATATCTGGCAGAAGCTGTATCGTTTTGATATCCTTTCGCAGTTTCCCAATTAAACTGATCGCGCACAATTCCATATCCATTTAAGTATTTCTTTTCATTCGCTATATCACCAGAAGGTTCAATTTTAGCAAACAGCAACAATCGCTTAATATCCATTAAAGAAAGAGATGAAATACCTTGCAGTTGATATTTTGAACTTAGGGGGCCATAATCCTGAATATATTCATATAGACTTTTAACCTGCAAATCGCTTAGAAAGATCAACTTTTCCAGTTGATCGTAGGTGGCATCGTTCAAGGTTATTGGACTTCCATACAAATCAATTAAATCATCAAACAAACTAGATTCTGCATTTATATCAACATCATTCTCTGCTAATGACTCCAACACCTGCATCACAACCTCTTCCGGATTTAAGCGTTGCTGTGCATATAGACTACTAGATCCTATAACAACACAAAGTATAACAAAAATATTCTTCATCGTACTTTGCTAAAAGAATATGTTATGCCAAAACTGGAAGAAACGCCCAATACAGCATGATGAGCCATAGCTACATCAAACTCAAACCGATTAAAATAAATGCCCGCTCCCAGTGTGTAATTGATTGGTTTTCCTAAAACTCCCGTTCTAAGCACCACAATATCACCAGGCTTATATTCCATTCCAAATTTTAACAAACTCGTATAATCACCCACTTTTTCATATTCGCCGGAAAGTTCGAATTGACTCACCGGCTTCCAACTAAAGCCAAACACAAACAAGGAAGGTATTGGAGACTCAAATTCTTCAATTAAAAAACTGGACTCTTCAATATTATAAATCTGAGCACCAAAACTCAATACAGAAGAAACATCATAAATTATTCCCATGCTACTTACCAACTGATAACCCGAACCTGACTGCTTTATGTAATGCTGAAGTATATTCATCTGAAAACCCAATGATAAGTTTGGCATTAAATTGCGTGCATAGGTAATTGCCACACTATTTTCCTGATATAAATCAAATCCATATTGGTTTATGCTAAATCCAAGATTAGCCTTTTTAAAAGGAATAACCAGTCCTAATTCTTTTTCGCTTAAATCCTGAATAAAATAAGGAAGTAGATAAGAAGTATAAATGGAAACTTCTTTTGTTTGAGAAATATTGGCAGGATTTACTGAAGTATTTGAAAACTCACTTTGTGCAACACCTGTAGCACCTTGCCCCATAGCTTTTGGCGAACTAAAAAAATTCGACTGCCCCATTAAACCACAAGAAATAAGAATGCAGCAAAAACACAATAATTTACGGTTAGGTATCATAAAAAAAGGCAACTAATTTGTTTGAAACAAAAAGTTACCTTTTAATAAATTATATGACAAATAATTTTGTCTATTTTTTACAAAACAAAATTTTAATTTGTTTTGAACTCATACTTAATTTCACTTAGATCTTTATTTGCTTTTTCGATCTTCGTTTTTAAGTTTTCTTTAAATTCAGCTACTCTTTCTGCTAATTCACGATCACCTAATGAAATCATTTGAGCAGCAAGAATACCAGCATTTTGGGCACCATTGATACCAACAGTAGCAACAGGAATTCCCGGAGGCATTTGCACAATAGCTAAAAGTGCATCCAAACCATCTAATGAAGCTTTAATTGGCACACCAATAATTGGCAATTTTGTCATTGAAGCTATTACCCCAGGCAGGTGAGCAGCCATTCCTGCTGCAGCAATTATTACTTTAATACCTCTATCTTCTGCACCTTTTGCAAATTTCTCAACAGCTTCCGGTGTTCTATGAGCTGACAATGCATTAATCTCAAACGGAATTTTTAAATCATTCAGCACCTGTGCGGCTTTTTCCATCACCGGCAAATCCGATGTACTTCCCATTATTATACTAACAACTGCTTGCATAATTAATTATTTAAATTTTTGATTAAACTGTCGCAAAATTAATAAGTTATAAAATAAAATAAGCCATGCTTGGTATTTTTTTGTATTTTTGCGCCATTAAAATAAAAATTTCCCCAATTAATGAATCGTATAAAGTTATTAGACAGAGAGTTTGAACTGTCTATCCCATTTAAAGATATTGACAAGGCAATTGCAAATATTGCTGAACAAATGAATAAAGAACTTGCAGATACAAATCCTCTAATGATTTGCATTTTAAATGGTTCATTTATGTTTGCTGCAGATTTAATGAAGAAAATTAACTTCCCTTGTCAAATCAGTTTTGTAAAGCTTTCTTCATACGAAGGAACCGGCACCACCGGAAAAGTTAAAGAGTTAATTGGATTAACGGAGGATATTGAAAACAGAACCATTGTTGTTTTAGAAGATATTATTGATACTGGTATCACTATTACAAAAATTAAAAAACAACTATTAGGTTACGAACCCAAAGATTTAAAAATTGCCAGTTTACTTTTTAAACCGGAAGCCTGCAAAACAGACATTGAGGTAGATTATTTAGGTTTAGAGATTCCAAATGATTTTATAGTTGGATATGGATTAGATTACGATGGATACGGTCGTAACCTACCAGACATATATACCGTTATTGAAAAATAAAAAAGATTTATAAGATGTTAAACGTAGTGATTTTTGGACCTCCGGGGTCAGGTAAAGGGACTCAAAGTGAAAATATTATTAAGAAGTATAACTTATCGCACATTTCTACAGGCGATTTACTAAGAGCTGAAATTAGTGGTCATACTCAATTAGGTACTATTGCAAAAAGCTTTATCGATAAAGGTGAACTTGTTCCTGATGAAACTATTATTGGTATGATTGACAATAAAATCGAATCACTAGCTCACTCAAATGGAGTTATATTTGATGGTTTCCCTAGAACTGAGGCCCAAGCAGAAGCATTGGATCAACTATTAGCTGAATATAAATCGAAAGTATCAGTAATGGTTAACCTTGAAGTTCCAAAAGAAGAACTAGTGGAGCGTTTATTAAAAAGAGGCGAAACTTCAGGTCGTTCTGATGACAACTTGGAGACTATTGAAAAAAGAATTACCGTTTACGAAGAGCAAACTAAACCTGTAATTGATTTTTATAAAAAGAAAAAAGTTTATAAATCAATTCAAGGTGTGGGTTCAATCGACGAAATTTTCAGTGCAATTTCTGAGGCTATAGACAGCGCTAAGTAATAGCAATATAAAAACACAACAAGCCACGGCATTGAGTTTCATCAATAACCGTGGCTTATTCATTTCTTAAAAAGAGATTATGGCAAGCAGCAACTTTGTAGATTACGTAAAAATATTCTGTCGTTCAGGAAAAGGAGGTGCCGGATCGATGCATATGCGTCGTGAAAAGTTTATTCCTAAAGGTGGTCCTGATGGGGGAGATGGAGGTAGAGGTGGACACGTAATAATTCGAGGAAGCCGTAATCACTGGACCCTTCTGCATTTAAAATTCCAGCGCCACGTATTTGCCGGGCATGGAATGTCTGGTGGTGGTCAAGGCAGTTTCGGAGCTCAGGGTGAGGACAAAGAGATTCAGGTTCCACTGGGTACCATTGCAAAAAATGCTGAAACCGGAGAAGTAATCTGCGAAATAACAGAAGAAAATCAAGAGTTTATCCTTGCCAAAGGCGGGCTTGGCGGTAGAGGAAATATACATTTCAAAAGTTCCACTAATCAAACTCCTCGCTATGCTCAACCAGGGCAAGATGCTGTTGAGGTAGCTGTTATTCTGGAATTAAAAGTATTGGCTGATGTTGGCTTAGTTGGCTTCCCCAATGCAGGTAAATCCACTCTACTTTCTGTGGTTTCTGCCGCCAAACCAGAAATTGCAGACTATCCATTTACTACTTTAGTTCCCAATCTGGGAATTGTTAGTTATCGCGATTTCAAATCATTTGTAATGGCCGACATCCCCGGAATTATTGAAGGTGCAAGTGATGGAAAAGGTCTTGGATTAAGATTTCTGCGACATATCGAGCGAAACTCTATTCTTTTATTTGTAGTTCCTTCTGATGCCGATGACATTAAAAAAGAATACGAAATTCTTTTAAATGAACTTAAATGTTATAATCCGGAATTGCTCGATAAAAAGCGTCTTCTAGCTATCTCAAAATGCGACATCTTAGACGAAGAATTGATAGCAGAAATAAAAATGGATCTTCCTGAAATTCCATATACTTTTATATCTTCGGTGGCCAACTTAGGCATAACAGAATTAAAAGATATGATATGGAAAGCACTGGAGGAATCCAATCAAGATACAATGCAATAAAAGAAACATATAGCCAGCTACAACTTCAATATAACACACAAGAAAAACAACTTTCTAAAAAAATTATACAATCAGGATGGAATCGACTAGTGATTTTCATCCTGATGATTGCTATTCCCATTTATCTGTATAATTTTTCGGTAATATTTGCATCCATTTTATTTGTTGGCTTTGCTACGTCATTTGGAATTTTAATCAAACAATTTAATAAATTAAAAAGAGCTAAAGCTGAAGTCATTTTACTCGAAGAGCTTAACAAGGCCGAATTAACTGCTTTAGAGGGAAAATATAATCAATTTAAAAACGGAGAAAACTATATAAATCCCCAACACGATTATTCTTATGATCTGGATTTATTTGGAGAAGGTTCATTTTTTCAATACCTCAATCGTACTGCGACCCTGGAAGGATCGAACCAACTTGCTACAAAACTATCTTCACCTTTATTAGAATCAAATACCATACTTAAAGAACAGGAGGCGATTAAGGAACTCAGTTCAAAGCTAAATTTCCGACAACATTTTTATGCCAAGGGGCACACTCTTCAGGAAACAAAAGATGACATAAATAAAATAAATACATTCTCTGAATACACTTCATTTTTTGAAAATAAAAGTCGGGTGTTTAAAGGGTACATTCAGCTTGCTCCATACCTGTTTATCGCATCTTTGGTTCTTAATTTCTTTAACTTTCCACCTGCCATAACCACCAGCTTATTTTTCATCAATTTAGGCATCGTCGGTGCACACCTAAAGCCACTTAACAAAGTCAACCATCATTTTTCATCCTTAAACCAAATCCTAGAGAAGTTTGCCATCCTCATGGATTTAATCAATAAAAATCAATTTTCTTCAGAAAAGTTAAAATATCTTCAGGGTAGTCTTAAGCACAAAAACCATAATGCATCTGAGGAAATAAAAACGCTCAGTCATTATATGGGGCAATTCGATCAACGCAATGGGATGCTGGCCGGCGTAATTCTGAATGGAATATTTCTATGGGATTTTAAATATGTTTTTAAAATTGAAAAATGGCTGAATGAAAATAAGCAAAACCTTCAAAAATGGCTAAAAGTAGTCCACGAAATTGATGCATTGAATAGTCTGGCAGGATACACATATAATCATCCGGAATTTTCTTACCCTATTCCATCAAATTCTACCATCTTACAAACTACGAATTTAGGACATCCTCTAATTCCTAGAGGTGAACGTATTTGTAATGATTATGATCTTAAAGAATCTATCTTTACTTTAATTACAGGAGCCAACATGTCAGGTAAAAGCACTTTTTTAAGAACAGTTGGCATCAGCATAATAAGTGCAAGATGTGGACTTCCTGTTTGTGCTCAAAGCATGACCTTTAAACCAATGAAACTTATTACAAACATGAGGACCACCGATTCACTAATGAAACACGAAAGCTACTTTTATGCTGAATTAAAAAGACTACAATATATTATTGAACAACTCGAGAAAGGTCAGGATGTATTTATTATACTGGACGAAATATTAAAAGGCACCAATTCAAAAGATAAGACTTTTGGCTCTATGGAGTTGATAAAGAAACTACTATCTCTGAATGCATATGGCATGATAGCCACTCACGATCTGGAACTTGGCATTCTTGAAAAAGAAAATAAAGGCAAAATTACAAACTTATGTTTTGAAGTGATTAACAAAAAAAACGAACTTATTTTTGACTATAAACTTCATCCGGGAGTTACACAAAATCACAACGCTACATTCCTAATGAAACAAATGGGAATTATATCAAATAAATAAAAAATCATTTTAGCTTAAAAAAAACGCTAAATCACTATGTTTTAAGGATTTTTTTGATTTTTTTTACCCTGATATTACTCATTCTCCAAAATGACTCGTTTTCATGCGGAGAGTATTTTTACCGTTAAATTTAAGTTATCGGTTCACGAAATTTGCAATAAACGGACTCATATTAATGAGTCCGTTTTTTTTAACAAGCTGATTAACCCGATAATAGTTACACTTCTCCATATTAACCACCCTGCCTGTTGATAAAAGAATTACCAAACAAATTTCCGTTTTATTATATTTGAGAGATTTTTTAAAATAACCTGAATCAACCTACTAGTATACTGGTCTGAAATAAATTAAATAGTAAGAGTATGTCGCAACAATATTCAGAAGATGCCATTAGAACCCTGGATTGGAAAGAACATATCCGACGACGCCCGGGTATGTACATTGGAAAATTAGGTGATGGTGCTTATCCCGACGATGGTATCTATGTTCTTTTAAAAGAAGTTATGGATAACTCCATTGATGAATACATGATGGGGTTCGGTAAAAAAATTGAAGTGACTGTTAATGAAGGTTCCGTTACCATTCGCGACTATGGTAGAGGTATTCCCTTAGGAAAAGTGATTGATGTGGCTTCTAAAATGAACACCGGAGCTAAGTACGATTCTAAGGTCTTTAAAAAATCAGTGGGACTAAACGGAGTTGGTATCAAAGCTGTAAATGCACTTTCTACAGACTTTACAGTAACTGCTTTTAGGGATGGCGAATGTAAAAAGGTTGATTTCTCCCAAGGAAATGTGGTTAAGGAATATGATGTTGAACCAACATCCGAAGCCAATGGAACTTTTGTTTCTTTTACACCTGATGATAGCATTTTTGAGAAGTTCGCCTATAGAGATGAGTATATTGAACCTCTTCTTAAAAATTACACCTATCTTAATTCAGGTTTAGCTATCCATTACAACGGAACGGTTTATAAATCGAAAAACGGTCTTTTAGATTTATTAAATGATAACATGACCTCTCCGGGAATCTATCCTATTATTCACTTAGGAACCGATGATTTTGAAATAGCCTTAACACACGGAAATCAATACGGAGAAGAATATTACACTTTTGTTAACGGACAGCATACAACTCAAGGTGGAACTCACCTTGTTGCTTTTAGAGAAGCGCTGGTAAAAACTATCAGGGAATTTTACAATAAAAATTTCGATGTATCTGATATCAGAACCGGGGTAATTGCAGCCATCAGTATTAAAATTGAAGAACCCGTTTTCGAATCACAAACAAAAACCAAGTTGGGCTCTAAAGATATGGGTCCTAATGGCCCTTCTGTTAGAAATTACGTTGCCGATTTTGTAAAAAAGGAACTCGATAACTTTCTGCATAGAAATACATCTACTGCAGAAATTTTAATGAAGAAAATTCTGGAATCTGAAAAAGAACGTAAAGCTATTTCCGGAATTCAAAAACTGGCAAAAGAAAGAGCAAAAAAAGTAAGCCTGCACAATAAAAAGCTAAGAGATTGCCGCGTACATTACAACAGCAATAAAGAAGATGCTCCAAACTCAAGCATTTTTATTACGGAGGGAGACTCTGCTAGTGGTTCTATTACAAAGGCTCGTAATGTAAATACGCAAGCTGTTTTTAGTTTAAAAGGTAAGCCACTAAACTCATATGGTTTAACCAGAAAGGTAGTGTATGAAAACGAAGAGTTTAATCTTCTTCAGGCAGCTCTTAATATTGAAGACGGCCTTGAAACACTCAGATATAACCATGTGATTATAGCCACGGATGCCGATGTGGACGGCATGCACATTCGTTTACTCTTAATCACCTTCTTTTTGCAATTCTTTCCTGAACTAGTTAAGAATGGTCATTTGTATATACTGCAAACCCCATTATTCAGGGTAAGAAATAAAAAGAAAACGGTTTACTGCTATTCGGATGAAGAAAAGATAAAAGCAATTAAGAGCTTGGGCAAAAACCCTGAAATAACACGCTTTAAGGGTCTTGGAGAAATTAGTCCTGATGAGTTTAAACATTTTATCGGCAAAGATGTACGCCTGGAACCTGTGAGGTTGAAAAAAGAAGATGCAGTTAAAGATCTTCTGACATTTTACATGGGAAAAAACACGCCGAACCGTCAGAATTTTATTATTGAAAACCTGGTTGTTGAAGAAGATCCAGCTTAATTTGATTTGTAAAATACACTTGCAGAATGAGTGACGAAATAAATACACCAAACGAAGAGGAATTAGAGCCAAACCACAATGAGGAGTCTGCTTCCAATGAGGAACACACTACCGAAAACCCAATTGCGGACACACGCATAACACATTTGGGAGGCATGTATAAAAGTTGGTTTTTAGACTATGCCTCTTATGTAATTTTAGAGCGTGCCGTACCTCATATTAACGATGGTTTAAAACCTGTACAAAGGCGTATTCTTCATGCTATGCGACGCATGGACGATGGCAGATACAATAAGGTGGCTAACATCATTGGTTTTACCATGCAGTTTCACCCTCACGGGGATGCTTCCATTGGTGATGCACTTGTTCAGCTGGGTCAGAAAGATTTACTAATCGACACACAAGGTAACTGGGGTAATGTTGCTACTGGAGATGGCGCCGCTGCTCCTCGTTACATTGAGGCACGTTTAACTAAGTTTGCTCAGGAGGTTGTATTTAATCCCAAAACAACCCTTTGGAAATTAAGCTACGATGGTAGAAACAAAGAACCCATCACGCTTCCCGTTAAGTTCCCACTTCTATTAGCGCAAGGTGTTGAAGGTATTGCTGTTGGTCTGGCATCTAAAATTTTGCCTCATAACTTTAACGAACTCATCGACGCTTCCATCGCTCATCTTGAAAACAAAGATTTTGAGATATTCCCGGATTTTCCAACCGGAGGTATGGTGGACGTTTCAAG
Organism: uncultured Saccharicrinis sp.; assembly: GCA_963677245.1. Taxonomy (GTDB): domain Bacteria; phylum Bacteroidota; class Bacteroidia; order Bacteroidales; family Marinilabiliaceae; genus Saccharicrinis. Next base: position 3,766,427 of record OY781921.1, on the reverse strand, counting down.
ATATAATGACGGACTAAGAGGTGGAGCCATTAAAGTTCGTGCAAAAATTACCAAAGAAGATAATCGCACTTTAAATATTACTGATATTCCTTTTGGTAAAACCACTACCACACTTATTGAGTCAATTATTAAGGCCAATGAAAAAGGTAAAATCAAGATTAAGAAGATTGATGATAACACAGCCGAAAAGGTTGAAATTCTGATTCATTTACCGAATGGTGTTTCCACTGATAAAACCATTGATGCACTTTATGCATTTACCGATTGTGAGGTTTCCATTTCTCCAAATGCCTGTTTAATTGAAGATAACACGCCTAAATTCGTTGGTGTATCAACTATTCTTCGTCAGAATACAGATCATACAGTTCACCTGTTAACTCGTGAGCTGGAAATCAGAAAAGGTGAATTAGAAGAGGCATGGCATTTTGCTTCGTTGGAACGCATTTTCATCGAAAATAAAATCTATCAAAAAATTGAAGATTGTGAGACTTTTGAAGCAATCATTCAAACTATAGATCATGGTTTAGAACCATTTAAAAAACAACTTCGCCGAGAAGTAAACCGAGATGACATCATTCGATTAACGGAAATAAAAATCAAACGTATTTCCCGATTTGATGCTAAAAAAGCGGATGAATATATCGCTTCGCTTGAGGAGGAAATGGAACAAATAATGTACAACCTTGAAAACATTATTCCATACTCGATTAATTATTTCAAGCATATCAAAAAAACATACGGTAAAAACCATCCTCGCCAAACCGAGATTAGAAGCTTCGAAAATATTGAGGCGAGTAAAGTGGTTGTAAAAAATGAGAAACTATATATCAACCGTCAGGAAGGTTTTATGGGAACCTCATTACGAAGAGACGAGTTTGTATGTGATTGTTCAGATATCGACGACATTATCCTGTTTTACAAGGATGGTAGATATTTGATTACCAAAGTTTCCGACAAAGCCTTTATCGGCAAAGGAGTTATTCATCTGGCAGTATTCAAAAAGTCAGATAAACGTACCATTTATAATGTAGCTTATCGCGATGGAAAAGCTGGTGCCACATACGTTAAAAGATTTGCCGTTACAGGTATCACTCGCGATAAAGAGTATGATGTTACCAAAGGAACTAAAGGTTCAGAAATCACTTATTTTAGCGCAAATCCAAACGGAGAAGCAGAAGTTCTAAAAGTCACCTTAAAACCTAAAGCTCGTATCAGAAATATTATTTTTGATTTTGATATGGCTGAACTTGCCATTAAAGGCAGAGGAGCAATGGGTAATATTTTAACCAAACATGAAGTACAGAAAGTTGTGCTTCGTAAAAAAGGAATTTCTACGCTTGGTGGAAGAAAAATTTGGTTCGACAAAGATGTATTACGTTTAAATTCTGATAGCAGAGGTGATTATTTAGGCGAGTTCCATGCCGAGGATCAAATTCTGGTCATTACAAAAGATGGAAACTTTTACCATACCAATTTCGATTTAACAAACCATTACGAAGACAACATTCTTCTTATTGAAAAAAATAATCCTGACAAAGTCTGGTCTGTAGCTTATTTTGATGCTGATCAGGATTTCTACTATTTGAAGAGATTCCAACTTGAACCATCTAATAAACCTCAAAGCTTTATTGGAGATAATCCAAAATCGTATCTAGTTCGGATTACCACTGTTGATTATCCTCGTTTAGAAGTCAAATTTGGCGGCGAAGATAAGGAACGAGACAAGATGATTGTAGAGGTAGATGACTTTATTGGTGTAAAAAGCTTTAAGGCCAGAGGTAAAAGACTTACTACTTATCAGGTTTCAAAGATTAATGAATTAGAACCGATTAAGATTATTGAGCCTCCTGAGCCAGAAGAAGAAAACAACAACGAAGAGGAAGAAAAGGATAACGACAAAGATCAGATGTCTTTATTTTAAAGGCAATACAAAAAGAAACGAATGGTTGACAGAGTTTATTTAATAGGATTTATGGGGAGTGGTAAATCAACCCTTGGTCGTTGGCTTGCTGATGCGATGGACGGTTGGACGTTCCTTGACCTAGATCATTATATCGAACATAAATACCACAAAACAATACCTCAGATATTCGAGGAAAAAGGCGAAGATGCTTTTCGTAAGATGGAAGAAACCTGCCTGAATGAAGTAAGTGCTTTTGAAAAAGTAATTATTGGAGCTGGTGGTGGCACTCCTTGTTTTTTCGATAATATGAATGTGATGAATAAAACCGGTTTATCCATTTATCTCCAGCTTTCGCCTCAGGCCATTTACGACAGATTGCAAACTTCAAAATCACAAAGACCTTTAATAGCAGGTAAAGATGGTGCTGAATTATTACAATTCATCGCAGATAAACTTGCTGAAAGAGAAAGCTTTTATAAACAAGCAAATCTGATTGCCGATGCAGAACACTGGACGGTTGATGATTTTGTAAAAGCCATCCATAGCGCCAATTAATCGGTAAGGAGAAATATTAGTTTACATGCAATTATATAAAATTGAAACTGGCAACTTCATGGCTGATGGAGGTGCTATTTTTGGGGTTGTACCCAAAGTAATGTGGAGTAAGAAATACCCCTCCAACGAGAATAACTATTGTAACTTAAGTATGCGTTGTCTTTTGGTTAAAACCGAAGATAGAGTCATTCTTATTGACACTGGTGTTGGGGATAAACAAAGTGAAAAATTTTACTCGTACCAGCATTTAAATGGTGATGATTCACTAACAAAGTCATTTGCAAACGTAAATACAAGCTTAGATGAAGTCACTGATGTTGTTTTAACGCATCTTCATTTTGATCATTGTGGAGGCGCTGTACATAAGGATGAAGACGGAAATTTATCATTAACATTTCCTAAGGCTAATTATTGGGTTGCTCAATCACAATGGGATAACTATAACAACCCCAATGTTAGAGAGGGCTCTGTATATTTCAAAGAGAATATTATGCCGGTTTTAGAAGCTGGTCAATTGAAATTTATTAATGATAATTACTCCTTAACACCGGAAGTAGAGTTGAGGATTTTCAATGGTCATACCAAAGGTCAAATCATACCTTTCGTAAAATATAAAGATAGAACCATAGTTTATATGGCCGACCTTATCCCGGTAATGGCAAGTATTCCTGAAGCCTGGGTAGCTGCTTATGACACAGACCCTATAACTGCTATGCACGAAAAGAGATCCTTTATTAATGAGGCATTTGAGAATAATTACATTTTATTTTTCGAACACGATTTATATAACGAATGCTGCACCTTAATAGAAACGGATAAGGGAATTACAAATTCAGAAAGTTTTACATTAGCTGAAATACAATAAAAAAAGCTGCCTCAGGCAGCTTTTCTTTTTTAATAATATTTTTGTCCTCCTGATGAACTAACACCATGAACGAGGATATCTCCTTTTTTAATTTCCAGGTGTTTCTTTCCATTAGTACCTTTTGCATGCAAACCTCCTGAAGATGCTGTCAGATCAAATGATAATTCATCCAAGCCATTACTTAATCCCATTTTAATTCCACCAGATGATGATTTAAAAGAAGAATTTCCTGTTAGTATTATATCTTCTCCATATTGCCCTCCACTTGAAGTATGAAGATTTAAGGCTCCTTCTATATGTGTAAGTTTTATGCTGCCAGAACTCGCGCTGGCTCTAACATCACCTTTAACAGTGTGAATTCCGATACTTCCAGATGATGCTTCTGCTCTTACGTCTCCATTTATCTCGCTTAAATGCTGTGAACCTGATGAACTTGTACTTGTCAAATTGCCATTTACCTTTTCAGCTTTGATTCCACCAGAAGATACTTTAGCTTCCACATCTCCTCCAATGGTATTCATATACTGACTTCCTGACGAGCAACTGATATGCAAATCTCCACCAATATTTATAGTTTTTATACTACCTGAGCTGGTAACCACATCTAGATTTGAATCTATATTTTCAGCCTTAATACTACCAGAGCTGGCAGAAAGATCCACTATACTTTGGCCAATATTAGAAACATTCACCGACCCTGAAGAATTCTTCACTTTAATATTTGTGTTCATTGGTACTTTAAAATCCAAAACACCTTTAAATGATCCTCTTAAGGAAGAGGGTCTTTCAATCCACACTTCCAAATCAGAACCTGATTGCTTATAACTTATCTTTACATCCTCTCTCTCTTTATTTGACTTAATCTCGCCTTTAAATGCTACGTTTTCCGCATTTTGACCAATTACATTCACATTACAAAAAGATCCCTTTACCACAATGGAGGCAACATTATCAAAATCTTTCTGAGCCTGATCAATGACAATATTAGCCTGCCCGTTTAAATCGTTAATGATACAGCTACTTGTTAAAAAAAGCACTGCATTCATCAACAGAATAAATTTCATGTTTTTCATTTTTCTCAAATTTAGTTTTCAAGTTAAAAAATCTACACGCGATAAAAATGAGACGCTTCATATGATCAAGAAGTTACAAGTTCGAAACAAAAAAAGCCGAATGCTATTAAAAACATCCGGCTCCAATATCTTAACTAAAGTAATTATTATCCAAGTATCATACCCACTATTGTAGCAGAAAGTAAGGATGCTAATGTTCCTGCCAGCAGTGCACGTAAGCCTAATTGTGTTAGTGTTAATCTTTGCTTAGGCGCTAAAGCTCCAATCCCTCCAATCTGTATTCCAATGGAAGCAAAATTAGCAAAACCACATAGAACATAAGTGGCTATATAAATTGATTTTTGTTGAACAAAGGCTCCTGCTTCTTTTAATTCTCCTAAACTCACATAACCAATAAATTCGGTCATGATTAATTTTTCACCTAATACTCTCCCCACTAGATCAATATCCTCAGAGCACACACCTATCAACCACATAATAGGAGCAAAAATATATCCCAGGATAAATTGTAAACTCAACTCTTTATATTCTCCACCAGTTGATGCTGCAATTATTTCATTTAAATGTGAATAGTGCCCAATTTTTAAAAAGATATAATTTAACATGGCAATAAACGAAATAAAAACCAACAGCATGGCTCCTACATTAACAGCCAGCTTAAGGCCTTCTGTGGTTCCGTTTGATATGGCATCCAATACATTTTTACCAATCTTTTCTTTACTAACTTTTACCTCATTATCTATTTTATCAGTCTGAGGCAATAATATTTTCGAGATAACAACCACTCCCGGAGCAGCCATTATGGAGGCAGCTAATAGGTGCTTGGCATACATCACCTCTTGCGCAGGAACACCTCCTCCAAGAATTTTGATATACACAGCTAAAACACCCCCTGCCAGCGTAGCCATTCCTCCTGACATAACCAGTAACATTTCTGACCAATTCATCTTATCGAGGTAAGCCTTAATCATCAATGGAGATTCCGTTTGACCTAAAAAGATATTACCTGCAACAGATAAACTTTCAGCACCTGACAAACGCATTAATTTAGTCATTGCCCATGCCAGCACATACACAACCTTCTGGATAATTCCAAAATAAAACAACAAACTCGTTAATGCTGAGAAGAATACAATGGTCGGTAAAATAGTTACTGCAAAGTTTAATAAAGGCGACTCAATTTCTCCAGTACCAAAACTTTTAAATAAGAATGCAGTACCCGCTTCTGTAAAGTTCAGTATTTGAACAAACAGTTTACTTATAAATTCAAAGAAGGATTGTACAAATGGAATATTTAAAATAGACACTGCTAAAAAAAGCTGTATAAACAATCCTACGCCAACCACTTTCCAGTTGATGGCTTTTTTATTTGAGCTAAATAGCCATGCAATTGCAATAAGAACGAGCATTCCTAGTGCTCCACGCAATAAACTTACAATTGAAAAACCTCCACTTTGTGCTGCATCAACAACATTATTAGCCAAAGCAGGTTGAGATACAGCTGTTAAAATAATTATAACAGCCGCAGTTATTTTTTTAATCATGATAATGTGTGTAAATGGTAATTAGGATGCACTTCTACGCTGTATCTCATCCCTAATTTCAGAAGCTTTTTCGTAGTCTTCGTTTGTTACAGCCTCTTCCAGCAATTTATTTAATTCATCCAAAGACTTCTTGCCATACTTCGACTCACCCTTACCCTGATCGTCTACTTCCAATTCAATTTCTTGATCCTTATTTACATCTAGTACGATACCCGCCGATTCTATAATAGATTCGTAAGTATAAATAGGACAGTTGAAACGTAAAGACAACGCTACGGCATCCGAAGTTCTGGAATCAATTCTCAATTGCTCTCCATCTTTTTTACAAACCAGTTCCGAGTAAAATATTCCTTCCTCTAACTTATAGATAACCACCTCTATAATTTCAATTCCAAATGCTTTTGAAAAATTTAAAAACAAATCATGTGTAAGTGGTCGAGGAGGTTCTAAACCCTCTAATTTAATGGCAATAGACTGAGCTTCTACCCCTCCTATAATTATAGGAATTCTGCGTTCCCCATCTTCCTCTGCTAAAACAAGCGCATACGCACCAGATTGAGTTTGGCTATAAGACAAGCCAAGAATATTCAGTTTTATTTTTTTCTTGCTCATAAATTAACTTCGTAAAGCGAAGGTGATTGTTTAATTCTTAATTAAAACAAATATAGCAAAATGTTTTAAGACGAACCGGCAATTCCGTAAAAGTACTAATAATAACAAGCCAAGAACACCTGTTTCTATCCTAAATTCAAGAGTAAGTCAACTGAAATTCATACTTTTATAAAAAATATTTTTTGCGAGAATAAAATTATTGTGTACTTTTGTGCTCCAATGTTTCTTGTAAGGCTTAACAAAGTGGCTGATAATGAGTGAAAAAGCCCGCCTTCTGGATGAAATTTTTAAATGATTTGTGATGTACGCGATTGTAGATATTGCAGGACAACAATTTAAAGTAGAAAAAGACAGCAAGATTTATGTTCATCGTTTGGCTCAAGAAGAAGGAGCTGCTGTTGAGTTTGAAAAAGTAATTTTAGTTGACAATGACGGAAATGTACAAGTAGGTGCTCCTGTTGTTGAAGGTGCTAAAGTAACCGCAAAGGTTCTTTCTCACGTTAAAGGTGATAAAGTAATCGTTTTCAAAAAGAAAAGAAGAAAAGGTTACAAAAAGAAAAATGGTCACCGTCAACAGTTTTCTCAAATTCAAATTGAAGATATTTTAGTTGGATAATTAAAAAAATTAGAATAAGATGGCACATAAAAAAGGAGTCGGTAGTTCGAAAAACGGTAGAGAGTCCGAAAGTAAACGTTTAGGTGTTAAAATCTTTGGTGGTCAAGCTGCTAAAGCTGGAAACATCATCGTTCGTCAAAGAGGGACTCAGCATTTCGCAGGTGACAACGTGGGTATGGGTAAAGACCACACTTTATTTGCACTTGTTGATGGAACAGTTACATTCCGTAAGAAAAGAAACGACAAATCTTATGTATCAGTAGAACCTTTTGCTGCTGAATAAAAAAGATTTCGAAAGATTTTATGAGTCTCCTGTTTTTGTTACTTTCGTAACGAATTCAGGAGATTTTTTTTATCCTTATATCAACAATACAATAACGCCTAATAATGCTTACGCTAAAATTTATTCAAGAAAATAAAGACGAAGTTATTAAACGCCTTAAAGTAAAGCGTTTTGATGCTGCAGAAACGGTTGAAAATATCATTAACCTTGATAACAAAAGAAAATCAACGCAAAGCACCGTTGATCAGAAGCAATCAGAAATGAATGCTCTTTCCAAAGAAATTGGAATGCTTTTTAAACAAGGTAAAGCACAAGAAGCTAACGAGGCTAAATCCAAAACCTCGGAACTCAAAGAAATTATCAAAGAACTGAATACGCAGCTAACTGAAATTAATACGGAATTAGATAGCGAAGTAGTAAAGCTGCCTAACATTCCTCATCCATCTGTTCCTGAAGGTAACAGTGAAGATGACAACGAAATAATTAAAGAAGGTGGCACAATCAAGGAAATTGAAGGTGAAAAATTACCTCATTGGGAATTGATTGAAAAATATGATATCATCGATTTTAAATTAGGTACGAAGATAACCGGTGCCGGATTTCCCGTTTACAAGGGAAAAGGAGCTCGCTTACAACGTGCTTTAATTAATTTCTTTTTAGATGAAGGCGAAAAAGCAGGCTACAACGAAGTACTTCCCCCGATTGTTGTTAATGAAGATTCTGGCTTTGGTACAGGACAGTTACCGGATAAAGAAGGTATGATGTATCATGCAACAGCTGATAATTTATACCTGATTCCAACTGCTGAAGTACCGGTTACCAATATATATCGTGATGAGATTATCAACGAAGAAGATTTACCATTAAAAAACATGGCTTACACACCTTGCTTTCGTCGCGAAGCAGGTTCATGGGGAGCACATGTACGTGGTTTAAATCGTTTACACCAGTTTGACAAAGTAGAGATTGTTCAGATTTCGCATCCTGAAAAATCATACGAAGCCTTAGATGGCATGGTGGCACATGTAGAAAATTTAGTAAACAAATTAGGCTTACCATATCGCATACTTCGTTTATGCGGTGGTGATATAAGCTTTACATCTGCACTTACTTTCGATTTTGAGGTGTACTCTGCAGCACAGGAACGTTGGTTAGAAGTAAGCTCAGTTTCTAACTTTGAAAACTATCAGGCTAACAGACTAAAATGTCGTTACAAGGGTAAGGATATGAAAAAAGCGGAACTAGCACATACCTTAAACGGAAGTGCATTGGCTTTACCAAGAATTGTTGCTGCCATATTAGAGAATAATCAAACTCCTGATGGAATTAAAATACCTGAGGTATTGGTTCCATACTGTGGATTTGACATGATAAAATAGACATACAAAAGGGTAATTCTTTTTAAGCATTACCCTTTTCATTTATATAGAGGGGAAGAAAAACAAAGGACGTTATGTTTATATTTAATACCACATTTGTAGTTAGTCACAACAAATTTAGCGATTGGCAATACTGGCTGAATAATACGTATAAACCATTATTTAAAACACTACTTCCTGCTTGCGAAGTAAATGCCTTTGAGGTATTATCAAATGATAAAGGTGATCACAAAACCATTTCAGTACAATGGAAGGTGAGTACACCCAGCGAGCTGGAGACTATTAATAAGCAATCACCAACTGTTTTAGGTCAGATGGCCACAGAATTTGGTCAGGAAGCCGTTTACTTTAGTACTATTTTAAAGTCAATTTAAAATTGCGTGATTAAAGAAAAAATTATTTTAGGTATTGATCCCGGCACAACTGTTATGGGATATGGCGTTATTAAAATAAAAGGTAATAAGCCATCTTTAATGTCTATGGGCGTGCTGGAACTAAAAAAATACGACAATCATTACATCAAACTAAAAAAAATATACGATACCGTTGTGCGATTGTGCGATCAGTACCTACCTGATGAGCTAGCCATTGAAGCACCTTTCTTTGGTAAAAATGTGCAATCAATGCTTAAGTTAGGAAGAGCTCAGGGTGTAGCTATGGCTGCTGCACTTTCCAGAGATCTGCCAGTTTTTGAGTATGCACCCTTAAAGATTAAACAAGCTATAACCGGAAACGGTGGGGCAAGTAAAGAACAAGTGGCTCATTTTTTATCGCAATATTTAAAAATAGAAGCTGAGCCGAAATATCTGGATGCAACAGATGGTGTTGCCGCAGCTTTATGTCACTTTTTTCAGAACAAAAACATTCAGAAAGGTAAAACCGTAAAAAGCTGGAAAGAATTTATTGCCAACAACCCAAACAGAGTTAAATAATATCACCTGGTTTTCTAACCAACTTTTAACAATGAGCATTAAGAAAAACTAATGGCAAGATTTACTCACATACGGTTGAAAATATTATTTACATTTTTCTGTTTCCTTGCTATTGTTCAAGCTATTCACGCTCAATCAATCGACTACAATAAACTTAGTTTTCAGAAACTAAGTAGCAAAGATGGTTTATGCAACAATACAGTTGTTGATTTTGTAGAAGATCACCTGGGATATATTTGGATGGCTACCTATGATGGTTTGGCCAGATACGATGGCTCCCATTTTACCACCTATCTTCATAATGAAAATGATTCTACCAGTTTATGCAGTAACCGGGTACATGCTTTAGAAATTGATGCTGACAACAGAGTCTGGGTTGGAACCACGGCCGGATTAAATTTATATGATTATAAAACAAACCGTTTTTATCAATTCGTTTCGGATAAAGAAAATGCCCATAGTCTAATCCACAATACCATTTCATATTTGTATTATGATAGTATCCATAACTTTCTTTGGATTTCATCAGATGAAAATGGCTTAAGTCGATTGGATTTAAGTTCCTTTGATATTACTCAAGGTACAAAACAGGTTGAATTTACCCGATATCCTTTCCTGGTTAAAGAAGGCATTACAGACTTTGGTTTAGATGAGCAGTCGCGATTAATTCTCTTTTCCAGAAGTGATTCCATCAAGCTTTACAATGCAAAAAATGATTCTTTTACACACTTCTCATATCCGGAAGTTTCTGGTTTTGATCGAAAAAGTAAAAAGGCAATCATTACTGCCAATGGCGATTACTGGGTAAATTGCGATGATAAACTTTATCTATTTGGAGATCATTCTAAAGAAAATGAAGTAAAGCTCTCCCTACTTAAAACTTTTCATACATCATATGCTTTAAAACAAGCGCAGGACGAATATGGAAACTTATGGGTGATTGGAGATCAGACTTACATATTCAATCCCACAAACCATAGTTTAGTTACCAAGCTCAATTTGTCTTCAATATCTCCTAAAGAGCAAACAACGGTTTATATCGATAAGAAACACCAGGTTTGGATTGGTACTCGTGACGATGGTGTTATCAAAACCTCATTACAAAAAAGTATTTTTAATTACGACTATACTGAAGCTAATAGTAAATCCGGCAAAATGGTTACCTCCATTCTGGAATTAGATGAAGACAAACTTTTATACGGAACCTATTATGGTGGAATCCAAAGTCAAACCATAAACTCCAAAGGTGAGTTTATGCATTCTCCTGAAAAAGGTACTGTTGAAGTAGCTGAAAAAGTTCTGGATGTTTATCAGGATAAAAACAATACCATATGGGCTGGAACATGGACAGGCGGGCTTTTAAAACTTACTAAAAACCGCAATGGATATAGCAAAGAAAAAGTAGTCATTAACTCTTCCGATCAATATGGCCTGGATTGCTTTTGGAGAATTAAAGAAGATAATGATCAAAATTTGTGGTTAACAACTCAGGAGATTGGTGTTGTTAATTTCAATCGAGATGATCATACAATTATTAAGTATCAGCACGATCCCAATGATAGCACAAGTATAAAAGGTAATATGGTTATTTCTTTGTTAATAGATAGCCACAACAGACTTTTTGCAGGTACCTATTTAGGACTAGATATGTTTGACTTGGAAAAGTATAAATCCACCAAAGTTCCTTTCTTCGAACACTTTTCTGATTATTCAGTCGTTAATGAATGCCGAATTAACCATATTATGGAAGATTCTAAAGGACAGATTTGGGTGAGTACAGAAGGTAAAGGCATATCCGTACTTAACGCTAAATTAGATTCCATAAAAACATATGCGCAATCAGAAGGACTTCCGGATAATGTGGTGATGGCAGCAGAAGAAGATAGCAGAGGTAATATTTGGGTAGCTACCCAGAAGAATATTGCCCGAATTTCACCAGAGGGGCATATCAGGACTTTTGGTAAAGGAAATGGCATATTGGATGACGAATTTAAAAGAGGTTCGGTATGCGCCTTACAAAATGGATACTTCTGTTATGGAACTATAAACGGAATTCTGACTTTCAATCCGGATCTGATTCCCGAAACATCTCAGTCACATTACAAAAAAGTCATTTTGGATGCTTTATATATTGACAACAAACCGGTGTTATCTGGCCAGGAGTTTAACGGACGTATTCTTTTAGAAAACCCTCTTTTCGAAACAGAATCAATTCTTCTAAAATCAAACGAAAACACGTTTACATTCAGCTTTCATACCATTAACTTTGTTAATCCTCAAAACACGTATTTATATAAACTGGAAGGTTATAACAAGGAATGGAAAGAACTTGAAGATGCCAATGCAGTAACATTTCAAAACCTAAAACACGGAAACTATATTTTTAAATTAAAAAATGCTTCCGGAGAAGATGAAGTAGATGCTTCTTTAAAAATTCATATTAAACCCTCTCTTTTTAATCCATATTACCTGCTAATTTTAATTGTTTTAATACTTGCCGCTGGCATTTTCATTATTCGTAAAAAGCAAAACAGTGCAGAAGTGATTCCTGAACAAGTAGAATCCGATAGGGAAAAGTACTCTACATCGAAACTGAATGAAACGATGATAGCAGATATTAAAACCCGACTGGAGGAACATATGCTTAAGCAGCAACCATTTCTGCGCGATGACCTTAAGCAGACTGAAGTGGCCAATTACCTTGAAGTTCCATTACACGAATTATCCCAGGTTATTAACCAGGAGCTTAACACAAATTTCAGGGACTTTATAAACCACTACAGAGTAGAAGAATTTAAAATACGTATTAACAAGGCTGATATGAGTGTATACACCATTATGGCCATTGCTGAACAGTGTGGTTTTAAATCAAAATCATCATTTTACCGAAGCTTTAAAAAAGAACTTGGTATTACCCCAAGCGAATACCTTAACCAACTAAAATAAAAGATTCTCTCCTATTTAACCCGGAATATGCATTAAAAAGTCTATTATATATTGAAACTGCTTCAAAACAAGTCATTTCATTAACTTCCTTCAACTTACCATAGCCGTGCTATGCCTCGTTTCAGTAAGCTCTTGTTTTTTTTGCATTTTCAATACTCATAACGAATCTTTAATACATAATCCAGGTTTGATCTGGTTTCATTCTTTAAAATCAGACTCAATTCAACTGTATAACCTTCATTTTTAAAATCAAACAATTGATATTTGAACTCTTTCAAATATGAATTTTTGTAAGATTTAAATTGAATGTCATGTATCAAAGTATCGATTTTAATGCCCGAGTTCTGATTATAGCCAATAAAAACAGTGTTTCTGCCAGGCAACTTTATCAGAACATACATAAATCTGTTGCAGTTGATAACACATTTAGTTGGATAAGTGCATGTCATCTATCCTACACTAATCAATATGATATCATTATTCATTTAGATATGGGTGAACATGAAGAAGCTTTGCATTACTGCCAACAAATTCGTAGTTCAAAACTAAACCGAAATGTGTTTTTTATATTAAAAGGCAACACACTAAACAAAAATGACTTTAACAAATGGCTTAACGAAGGAGGAATTGAAGTATTAATGGGTTCAGAACCTATCCATATCGTGAGTTATAAAATACTAAGCCTACTTCGCTACTTTAAATTCAATATTTCACAATATAAAAAGGAAGACCGAACTTCAACAATAATGGACGAAAGAATTGAGGCTTCGGAGAAACTGTTTATAGAAAAAGCAAAGCACTTTATTAAGCTCAACATAAGCAATCCGGATTATTCGGTTTGTGAATTAGCTGACTCTATGAATATGAGTCACAATTCCTTTTATCGTAAGATGAAAAGAACAACCGGAAAATCTGCAAAGCAGTTTATCATTGATGAACGTTTGAGATATGCACAAAAGCTAATCATTAACACCGAACATCCTATTTATAACATTATGATGAGATCCGGTTTTTCAACAGCATCTTATTTTTCACGCTGCTTTAAAAAAGCTTTTGGTATCAAACCATCTTCGTTGAGAAATAAAAAAGCCGCCTAAACTAATTTCATATAAATCGCCCAAAAATAGGAGTATCAATTTTTAAAATGGGATGTTTTCCTTGACTTAGAATGAGAGTTCCAACATTAATCTTAATAATATTGCTAATCCAAATTGATATAAACTTTTAATAAAATGCTCAAACATTTAATTGTTCTACTACTGTTTTGTTCTACTACTTTATCTTCTCAGGAACTTATTACATACCCGGTTCCTAAACAATTGCTTTATTCCGCACATAACGATGATTTTACTGTTTTAGTCAGACAAAAAGGTGGTGAATGGAAGGATCTTTATGAGTACAAAGTCCAGGTGGATATGGATAATGTACAAAATGCATCCATGGTTTCATTTGACTTCACCGGAAAAGTTGAGGTGTTGGTTAAAAAGAATAATGGTTTTATTCAGAAAGTAGACATCAGACCAAAGGCTTTGGAAATTGACTACAGCATAGATCAAAACAATATATTGTTTGAATTGGATAAACCTTTAAAATTATCACTTGAGGTAAATGGCGATAAATTACATAACCTTCATGTATTTGCCAATCCTATCCTTGCTCAAATAGACAAAAATAATCCCGATCTCATTTATTTTGGACCGGGTGTTCATTCTGCAGATTCATTACCTAACAACGCATTTAATATTCCGTCCAACAAAACTGTTTTTATTGATGGAGCAGCAGTTCTTAAAGGAAAGCTGTTGGTTGAAAATGCAAACAATGTGAATATTATAGGACATGGAATAATATATCATCCTGAAAGAGGTGTTGAAATAAAATTTTCTAAAAATGTGAGTGTCAATGGCCCCATTTTTATAAACCCCAAACACTACGCCATTTATGGTGGACAATCACGAAATATTGAAATTAAAAACATAAAGTCATTTAGTTGCAGAGGCTGGAGTGATGGAATTGATTTAATGAGCTGCTCCGATGTGAATATCGATGGCGTTTTTATGCGAAATTCAGATGACTGCATCGCTATTTACGGGCACAGATGGGATTTTTATGGCAATGCTAAAAACATTAAAGTATTGAATTCTACCCTATGGTCTGACATTGCACACCCTACCAATATAGGCTTGCACGGCGATGCAGAAGCAGGAGGAGATACCATCGACAATGTGCTTTTTGAAAATATTGATATACTTGAGCACGACGAAGATGACCGTAACTACCAAGGCTGCCTGGCCATAAGTGCGGGTGATAATAACCTGGTAAAAAACATTACTTATCGAGACATTCGAATTGAATCCATACAGGAAGGAATGCTATTTAATTTCAGGGTGTATTACAACGAAAAATATTGTAAATATCCGGGACGAGGAATAGAAAACGTCTCTGTCGAGAATCTTTTCTTTTATGGAACCTATGCCAATCCATCCATTATAGAAGGTTATGAAGGTAGAGAAGTACAAAACGTCAGTTTTAAGAATATACAAATCAACGGAGAAAAACAGAAACAACTATCTGATATTGGACATCAAGGAAAGCATGTAAATGCGGTCTCCTTTAAATAAATGATTTATTCCTAATGACAGCTCCTACAGCTAGCAGGAGTTGTCATTCCTACTCAGCTTACCTTCCCTCTACTATTTACTTCAACCAAGCGTTTTCAGTCTCCAATACCTAAAGAATAGGTTCAGTACTAATTACTGAATCAGGATTCGTACGCTCTAAACTCTACCAACGTAATCCTTCCTCAGCTTTGCTTTTTATCACTTTTATTAACAATAAATTCTAATGATGAAAATGAAAAATCTACTACAAAAAAAAGTCCTGACTTCAGGCAAAAAAATTGTCCTTACAGTTTTTTCTCTGGTTCTGATGAGCCATCTTATGGCACAAAGTTTTTCGCATCCTGGCATTTTGCATTCGCAGGACGACTTTAACCGGATGGCAGAAAAAGTAAATGCCGAAGAAGAACCCTGGATCTCCAGCTACGACAAACTTGTCAACAGTGAATTTGCGAATTTAAGCTGGAGCCCTCGTGCCACAGCTACAATAATAAGAGGAGGAACCGGAGATAATGTTTCTTTACTATACCGTGATGTAGCTGCTGCCTATCACCATGCCATTTTATGGAAAATAACAGGTAATACTGCATATGGTGACAAGGCTGTAGAAATATTAAACAATTGGTCATCAACTCACACCTCTTTAACAGGTAACGCTGATAGATACCTGGCATCGGGACTCTTTTCGTATCAGTTTGCAAATATTGCAGAAATAATGCGAGATTATAGTGGTTTTGATGTCCCTGCTTTTCAGGATTATTTACTGAATGTTTACTACTATCCTCTGGTTGAACGATTTTTAATTGGAAACAGCTATGGAGCCGATCATAACGATGCCTGTGTAACCAACTATTGGGCTAACTGGGATTTGGCCAATATGGCAGGAATGCTGGCTGTTGGGGTTTTCTGCGATGATACCGAAATTTATAATAAGGGTATTGAATACTTTAAGAACGGTGCTGGAAATGGCTGTATTTCAAGAGCTGTACCCTTTATCCATTCCACTACTTTAGGCCAGTGGCAAGAAAGTGGACGCGATCAAGGCCACAGTATTCTGGGCATTGGTCTTATGGCCAGCTTCTGCGAGATTGCATGGAATCAAGGAGATGACATGTATTCTTATGATGACTCCCGGTTTAGAAAAGGAGCCGAATATGTAGCTAAATACAATCTAGGTCATGATGTTCCGTTTACAACCTATGTTTGGTACAACGGAACTAATTGTTCCTATAACGAACAAACTGTTCTTGGCTCAGGTGGCCGTGGTGAAGTTAGACCAATTTGGGATATGATATACAACCACTATGCTAATATTGCCGGGGAGGCAGATCAAATCCCCTTTATTTCAGCCATGGCTCAATATGTAAGAGCAGAAGGCGGATCTGGTGGACACGCCACTACTTTTGACCAACCAGGCTACGGAACCCTGACACATCTTCAAGCCGGAGTATCAAGTTCTGGCCTTAGTTGGGAATCATACAATTTTCCCGGATATTATATCAGACATCAGAATAACTTAGCTAAAATCAGCGTAGGAGCCTGGCCTGTTAACGATAAGCAATGGAATATGGTTAGCGGTTTGGCCGATACTGAAGGTGTTTCCTTTGAATCAGTAAACTACCCTGGCTATTATTTAAGACACTACAACTACAATCTTATTTTAGATCAAATAGATACTGATACAGATAAGGCTGACGCTACTTTTTATTTAACACCCGGATTAGCTGATAATAATTTGACTTCGTTTGAGTCCTACAACTTTCCTGGAAAATATATTAAACATGACAACTATAATTTAATCATTGATGAAGTAACAGACTCCATAGAAGAAACCGATGCTACTTTTAAACTACACGCAGATAATTCTTACGTTCAGATAAAGAACAGAGCTACCGGCTTACTCTTGGATGGAATGGGACGCACTACAAATGGAGACTCATGTGGTCAGTATGCGAATACAACGCATGTTAATTCGCAATGGAAAATTATTCGTTCGGGCAGTTACTATCAACTAAAAAATGTAGGTACTGCTTTGTTAGTTGATGGCATGGGGCTAAGTGAAAACGGAAGTACGCTAGGTCAATACGCAAATACAACCCACGAAAATGCTCATTGGCAAATACAAGCTTACGATGGCAAGTATTTTAGAATCCAAAACGTTGGTTCTACTTTATTTATAGATGGTATGGGCAGAACATCTAATGGAGCTAATTGTGCCCAATGGGCAAATACAACCAGCAACAATGCTCAATGGGAAATAATTCCTGTATCTAATTTAAAATCTGCAGACATGAAAACAATCGCATACGAAAACGAAATCAAAACACTCAAGCTCTTCCCTATCCCGGCAACATCGACCCTTACTATTGAAATACCACAATCCTTCGATTATAAAAGATGTAGTGTTGAAGTGTTCAACATGAACGGAATACCAGAAATTCAGCTTAACACAGAAAAATCAATCATAAACTTAGATATTTCATCCTTAAACAATGGTATCTACGTTATTATCGTTAGCGACAGAGACAATATACGCGCTTCAAAATTTGTAAAAGGATTGTAAAAACTACATAAACCATAATTAATTTAAAGCCAGGAGTTATCTTTCTCCTGGCTTTTTCAGTTAATTATATCGTCCTCTATATATTTTTTTCACCATCTATCTACATCAGCTTACCCTCTGGGCATTTTGCTTATCCTCTATTATCTTCTAGCTGCCATCTGGATATTTGACATCGTCATCTTAATTATGACATGATCATCTGTAATCATCTACTCGCCATCTGCATTTTTCTGGTCATCATCTGCATATATCATGCGTCATCTTAGGACTTCCAGATGTTTTTTATGTTTTGATAAAGAAACTTTAGTAGAGGAGTAACTTATTTTGCTCTGGGGTATTTTCAGTTACGTCCTGAATAAACAAAACAGGACTAAGATGATTGTGGTCAACAATAAAGACTTGCTGGATTTTGAAGAAATGGTAAAAACTATAGAATAATAGCTTTTGAAGGTAGCAGAAACAAGTATGAGTAAAGGCAGCTCCGAATTTTTTAGAGATTTCAATTAGAGCTTACCTTTTCTCAACACTTTACACTTATCCATATTCAATTTTTTTTCTGAAAAAACACCTTTTGCAGGAAATCAGGAGATGATTTCCTTACAAAAGATGCATAATCCCAAATCATCCTAAATCAATACAGTTCAAATACGGGTCTGCCGTCCTGATCGAACTTTACCTCCATCACTCTTGCATGACGGTTTGGATCGTATAAAGGATCGGCAATAATTTCTTCTAATGGCCTGGTATCCGTTTTAGGCACCACTGTTGGATCTCCAACCGCTTTTTCGTAATCTCTGGCATGATACACACACAAAGGCGTTTTATCATCCTCAGCTATCGTAAAGCAGTTATGTCCGGGGCCGTATATTTTTTTGTCATAATCTGTTTCTAAAACAGGGTATCGCGATTTCTTCCAGGAATTTCTGTCTAACAAATCTGAATCCTCATCAGCTTCCATTAAACCCATGCAATAACATGCTCCGGTAGCACTGGCTGAAAATGCAATAAATATTTTACCATCATTTTTAATAACTGCAGGACCTTCATTTACCCAAAAGTCAACTCTTTCCCAGTCATAATCCGGTGTAGTCAGCATAAACTGAACAGTTTTCAGTTTAATGGGCGACTCCATTTCGGCCAAATATAGGTTAGAGGCAGCAAACTGCCCTCCTGTTTTTTCAGCCCAGCAGAAATATCTTTTTCCTTTATTCTCGAAAATCGTAGCATCAAGAGAGAAATCGATAAATGATTTTTCATCACCATCGGCAGCCTGCATCATACCTAATTCTACCCATTCATCTTTTAAAGGATCCTGGCCTTTACATTCCAGCACATATGGACGCAATGCCCAAATATCCTCTTCTTCGCTTGCCGCAAAATAAACATACCATTTACCATCCAGGTAGTGAATTTCGGGTGCCCAGATATGGCGGCTCATTGGTCCCGACTCATGCTTAAACCAAACATCAAATGTTTCGGCACTTTTTAATTCATCTATTGTTTTAGCTTTTCTAAGCTCAATACGATCATAGGTTGGTACCGAACCGGTAAAATAATAATAACCGTCGGTGTGTTTGTATACAAAAGGATCAGCTCTTTGCTCAACAAACGGTTTATTTGATTCTGTAGCCATCTTAAATATGAATTTTTGCTTTTATCGTTTCGTAATATTTATCAGTAATCTTATATCGCATAATTAACAAACCATTGATAACATGAAAAATTGCAGGTATCAATGTTAGCATTAAAGCAATACCCAATAAAGCAGAATCAGATTGAACTGGTGATAAATTACCTTCACTAGGTGCAACGTATCCAAAACCGGCAAGCAATAAACCAACAACTCCTCCAGCAATTCCCATTCCTGCTTTTTGAGCAAATGAAATACCTCCAAATGCTAGTCCAGATACACGAACTCCGGTTTCTGCATGGCCATAATCAACAGCTTCAGCAATAGCCGTCCAGAATACTGGTGCGTGTACATCAACAACTAAAGAAAGAACGAAATACAAAACATAAGCTAGAATAATACTTGATGGGGTTAAGTTAACTCCAACTGGGAAAGGCATATCAAATAAGAAATGTAAACTTGTCCACTCAATATTTATAGTACTACTTTCAATTGGACTAACAACCAAGAACATTAGAATGCTTATGATACCGACCCCAAATTGTGACAACCAAAATAGCTTCACTTTACAAAAACGTTTTGTAATCAAAGTAGATAAAGGCATCGCCAATATAGCTGCGGCAACTCCAGTTCCCATAAATGTTGACTGCACCACTTCATCTCCACCCAGGTAATACTTGGCATAGAAAATAGCTACTGATGCACGAATAACATACCCTGTTGTTCCAGACAAACAAGAACCCAGTAATAATAACCACTGCCCGTTTTTAAATAAATACTTTGCTTGTTCCAAGTATGGAGTTTTTTCAATGATATGCTCAATACGTTCTTTGGTGGTAAAAAAGCAGAATAAAAAAAGCAGTGTACCACTTAAGGCCATTATACCCATTGCCAACTGGTATCCGCGCGCCATATTTCCTGACCCTAATTCCTTAGCCATAATCGGCACTAAAATAGAAACACCAAAAGCAGCAACTTTAGCAAAAAAGAGACGATATCCACTAGCAGACAAACGCTCTTTAGGATCATTGGTTAATACACCAATTAAAGAAATATAAGGAATAGTAACCGAAGTAAACATTAAGGTTACCAGTATGTAAGTCAAATATGCGTATATCAGTTTTCCGGCATAATCAAAGTCCGGCGTGGTAAAAGTAAGAAATACCGAAATCCCAAACGGAACGGATAAGAATAGAAAATATGGTCTGAATCGTCCGGATTTGAATTTATACTTATCTGTAATAACACCCATCAACGGGTCGCTAACTGCATCAATTAATCTAACCAACAAGAACATTAATGCAACATCTGTAGGCTTGATTCCAAAAATATCCGTATAAAAATAGGTAATAATAAGGAACATAGAAGATATCACAACATTAACTGCTGCATCTCCCGATCCGTATCCTATTTTCTCAAGGATACTAAGCTTTTGTGGTTTCATATACTAACTTAAAGTGATCAATATTTTGTGAAAATTATTTTTTAAGATATTCCTTTACAAAAGGCCATCCGGCTTCATCCCATCCTAAAATATGAACAAGAAGTTTTGGCAAACCATTATCATGCGCATCATAACCATGACTAAACATGTAATGCGTTCCTCCGAAATCATAAACAGAGTTATGTCCTATGGCATAAAAATCATCGTCTCCTTCAATAACTAATGTTCCACCACCTTGCGTCATCGGAACACCATCTCTATCCAGGTAAGGTCCTGTTACTGATTCTGATCGCCCCACACGAACATGGTAAGTACTTTCAGCTCCACGACAACATAAATCAAATGACACAAACATATAATAGTACTCATCCTTTTTAATGATAAATGGTCCTTCGATAGCGCCGTTGCCAGCCTCTGCTTCATCTGTGCCTAAATTTCGTGGTCTTGCAGCAATGGTATACCACTCTTGCGGCTCAGCCAAAGAAATTAAGTCATCATTTAATTTCACGATTTTTAAACCTCCCCAAAAAGAACCAAAACTCATCCAGGGCACATCATTTTCGTCAAAAATGATATTCGGATCAATCGCATTCCAGTTATCACGACCCGGATAAGATCGAACGACAATGCCATGATCTACCCATTTAGAATCCTTGTTATTTCTATCTAGCGTTGTATTTGTAGCTACTCCAATTGCAGAAAGGTTACTTCCGAAAGATGAAATAGAATAATACAAATAGTATTTTCCATTGCGATAAATAATATCCGGAGCCCATATATGTCCGTTAAAGTTTGGCACTTCTTTTTTAAACCAATCCGGCATAGGATCAAATACCTGAGAGGTATATTTAGTCCAGTTTACTATATCATCAGAAACACCAGACTCAATTCCCGGACCGGTTCCAAACATATAGTATTTTCCATCGGCTTCAATAGCAACCGGATCGTGCACAATCATTTGCTTACTTTGAGCTTTGCATCCCAATACGGCAATAGCAAAAAATACCAATATAAAATTTAACTTCAGCTTACCCATTTTTTCTTTAGTTTCAACGCTTATTTGTTTTATCTGACAGGACAGTCTAACCCAAAGCATTAATCCTAATGAGATGAGTCATTTTGATCCTTATGCAAATATGCCTTATA
Source organism: uncultured Saccharicrinis sp. (assembly GCA_963677245.1). Taxonomy (GTDB): domain Bacteria; phylum Bacteroidota; class Bacteroidia; order Bacteroidales; family Marinilabiliaceae; genus Saccharicrinis. The sequence goes on along the minus strand of OY781921.1, from coordinate 3,744,321 downwards.
TTAATAAAAAATGGGTGGAGATATTAGTCAAACAAGTGGAGATTTGTACTAACCTATGTGCAGCAGGTTTAAACACAAATACTTTTTCGATAATCAATTTGCACTTGTGTATCACAATTTGATAATCCTACGTTGTCAATAAAGAATATCAAAATAAGGCAGAAAGGTATTTTAAGGAACAATTTACAATCAAATTATCCACTTGAGGATTGGACTTAAAATGTCAATTTTTCTAATGCGCCAATTTTTATTCGCCAATCTTCAGGAATAACGACTGATTCATGATTCTTTGGATTAAAACCAACCATCACAGACTGACATATTGCTTTTACAGCACCTTGCTTATCCTCAATTTGCTGAACCATTTGCATGCTTTTATTGCCAATGGATTTAATTTTGGTTTTCACCACTAACTGATCTTTTAAAAATACAGGTGAGATAAAATCAGTTTTAATAGAAGCCACAATAGCACCAAATGTTCCCCAATCCACTTTATTCTCGAATACAGTATTAAAATACCCTAAACGACCCAGATCAAAATATTCCTGTAAAGTAGTATTGTTTACATGGCCTAATCCATCAATATCGTTAAAACGAATTTGAATTTGATCCTGATGATTAAATGCTATTTGTTCTTCTGACATATTACTCTCTAATTACTTGTACTTCGCCATTAACACCAAGCTTAACAATACTCGATGGTGCAGGATTTTCCAATTCCTCCTGACGAAACTGAACGATATAATCAACGCCGGCTTTAACTTCTTCACTAATTTCAGTAAAATTCATAGGCGAAGGCTGTCCACTAATATTAGCAGAGGTGGAAACGATAGGTTTTTTAAAGCGCTGGCATAACTGCTGTGAGAAGTTTTCTTTTGTAATTCTAATTCCTACGCTTTTATCTTCTGCCAGTAAATTAGGAGCTAAATTTTTTGCGTTTGGATAAATTACAGTAATCGGTTTTGTACTCAAATCAATTAAATCCCAAGCCATTTCAGGCACTTCATCTACATAAGAATTTAGTTTGGCATCATTGTCCAATAACACCAACATACTTTTGCTATCCTCACGTTGTTTGAGTGCATATACCTTTTTAACCGCCTCTTCGTTTGTGGCATCACAACCAATTCCCCAAATAGTATCAGTAGGATAAAGAATTAAACCTCCCTGTTGTAATACCTCAACGGCTTTCTTAATATCGTCGATCATAAAATTAGATTTAAGTATAAAGACAAAAGTATAAAGATCATCATCTGTAAATCAGTCTTTATACTTTCGTCTGAGTACTTTATACTATTTAAACAGCTACATTATTTTCGCGTAATGCATCGTTTAATGAAGTCTTTTTATCGGTAGACTCTTTACGCTTACCAATGATTAAAGCAGCAGGAACCTGGAAATCTCCGGCAGGAAACTTCTTAGTATAACTTCCTGGAATAACCACAGAACGAGGAGGTACATATCCTTTATATTCTACCGGCTCGTCGCCTGTTACATCAATAATTTTTGTAGAACCAGTTAATACTACATTGGCACCCAATACAGCTTCTTTTCCAACTCTACAACCTTCAACAACAATACAACGAGAACCGATAAAAGCATCATCTTCGATAATAACCGGAGCAGCTTGAACTGGCTCTAATACACCACCAATACCAACACCACCACTTAAGTGAACATTTTTACCAATTTGTGCACAACTACCAACAGTAGCCCAGGTATCAACCATTGTACCGGCCTCAACATAAGCTCCAATATTTACATAAGAAGGCATTAAAACAACACCACTTGAAATATAAGCACCATAACGAGCTACAGCATGAGGAACCACACGAATACCTAATTCAGCATAGTTCTTTTTTAAAGCCATTTTATCATGAAACTCTAAAGGACCAGCCTCAATGGTTTCCATTTTTTGAATAGGGAAGTAAAGGATTACTGCTTTTTTAACCCACTCATTCACTTTCCAATCATCTCCATCTGGCTCAGCTACTCGGATTTTACCCTTATCCAACATCTCCATTAACTCACGGATGATGTTTTGTGTTTCTTCCTTTTTTAATAACTCCCTGTCTTCCCAGGCTTTCTCAACAAGTTCTTTGTATTGTTCTAACATCTTTGTTCGAATTTATAATTTGCCACAAAAGTATAATGAATGCAATCTAATTGCAAATCATACTACTTCATTATATATGAATTTGATATATAATCGGTATTATTTAAGAGTATACAGTTTATCGGTACGCATATTGTAACAACGCACATAGGTTAAAGTTTGGTTAATCCCGGATAAAAAAACTTCTAAATCCTCATTTGTTTATAATTTTCGGACTTTAAATTTTGGAATTGGTATGCGCCTGGCCTTCTTATTTGTATTCTTATTTAGTTTTTGCTACATGTACGCCCAACAAGAATCTACTTCATTGGTATGGGTAAAATTACTTGTAAAAGATGAAGCAAACAGCAAAGCGATTGAAGGCGCTCAGGTAATAAGCTATGAAACTTACCAACGCTTTGTGACTGATTCCGTAGGAACCTTTAGGCATGTATTTAAAAGTACCGATTCACTCAAAGTTTTTGGATTGAGCTACGAAGGAAAAGTCATAAAAGTGAAAGAGTTTATAGATAATCCGGATGGAATGACGATTTCATTACCCAGACGTTCGTATATGATTCAGGAAGTAGAGGTATCTACAAACGAAATGCATCTGCATTTACCTGAAGGTATTGAACTCGGCAAAAAAAGTGATACACCACCTGCTTTACGAAGCGATGATTTCTCTAAGAAACCACCTGTTCTGGCAGCTCTGGTAAGTCCGATTAGCTATGTACATTATCATACCAGTAAAAGAGAAAAAAGAAAAAGAAATGCAAAACGGATGCTGGCACAGGAAAAAGAGCAAGACAAAATAAACCTGTTTTATAATCCTGAAATCATAAAGGAAGTGTCCGGCTATGACAAAGGTGATACGCTAACCAACTTTATCATTTATTGCAACATTCACCTAAAGCTTAGCTCCAGGGATAATCCCTTGTTGGTAAAAGAAAAAATCAAAGCGTTAAAACTTGAATTTGAGCAAAAAAATGAAAACAAATAAATATGCTATAACACTATTTCTACTCAGCTTATTTACTCTTTCCTTTGCCCAGTCGGATGAGTCAAAGGAAATGGAAGCTTATTTAAAAAAGCAAAAAAATGGAGACGCTGTTGCTTTTGGTGCTGTGAAGAATGAAAAAACCGGAGAAGTGGTTTTAAGCGATACAGAAGGCTATTTTAAAATTCATGGTTCGGTAGGTGATACCATTCGATTTCATAGCTTGGGATATAAAGATACTACCTGGGTGGTTTCCGGCATTTGGCACTCGATGGATGAAGCCGTAATGTTGAATGTACAAACTAATATTTATGCTTTAGATGAAATAGAAGTGGTTCGATATTATTCATATGCCCATTTTAAACAAGCCTTTAAAGATTTAAAATTACCCAAAACAGAAGATGAATTGGCCAAGGAGATGGTTAACTCATGGGGTAATGATTTTGAAGAAGCCATTGCCTGGGGTAAAGCGGATAAGAAAGCTGCCAGTGGTACTTTTGGTGTCTCGCTCTCATTAGGAGGAAAAGATCCGATAGCCTTAGCACGTGAGCGTGTTAAAGAGCTTGAAAAAATTGCGGATGAAAGTACTAGATTCAATTACTTTACCTCACGTGAAAATATTGCAAGCCTTACGGGTTATCAGGGAACATGCCTTGATTCCTTTATGGTTTTTCTGAATACTCAATATTCTTTACATTATAAAATGGAAGAGTACCAGCTATTATCAAGTATTCTGGGTGCTCACAGTCAGTTTAAATCATTAAAGCAAAATGAAGAATGGTATTTGGAATGTGATACCTTATTAGTGCAATAGCTACATAAAAATGATTTCGCAGGATATTTTACAAAGGTCTTGAGAAAACATTCATAAAAAAACAAACCCCTGTTGACTTAAGCCAAACAGGGGTTATTGTATATTGTCTAATCAAAGATTATCCAGCAATATATTTAGCCAACCAATCTCCTACTTCAGAAGTTTTGTGAGCATTTTCTTTACTGATATCTTCAGTTACCACACCCTCTTCCAATGATTTATTAACAGCCTCACGTACTAAAGCAGCTTCATCTAATAAATCTAAAGATTCTAACAACATAGCAGCAGATAGAACTGTTGCAACTGGGTTAGCGATATCTTTACCTGCAGCCTGTGGATAAGAACCGTGGATAGGCTCAAATACAGAAGTATGAACACCTACAGATGCAGATGGCAATAAACCTAAAGAACCTGTAATAACAGAAGCCTCATCACTAATGATATCACCAAACATATTTTCAGTAACCATTACGTCAAACTTCTTAGGCCATTGAATTAACTGCATCGCTGCATTATCAACGAACATATAATCTACCTCAATATCTTTATAATCAGATTCCATTGCCTGAGCCGTTTCTCTCCATAAACGAGAAGTAGCTAATACGTTTGCTTTATCAACAACCGTTAATCGCTTATCTCTTTTACCTGCATATGAAAAGGCCAATTTAAGGATACGCTCAATTTCTTCGGTTGTATAAGTACAAGTATCAAAAGCTTTCTTCAAGTCTTCTGAACGACCTTTTTCACCAAAATAAATACCGCCTGTTAATTCACGAACAACAACCAAGTCAGCACCTTCAACGATATCTAAACGCAAAGGACTTTTCTCCAACAAAGAAGGGAAAGTTGCTACCGGACGGATGTTTGCATATAGACCTAATTTTTTACGCATCGCTAATAATCCTTGCTCTGGACGAACCTTAGCTTTAGGATCATTATCAAACTTAGGATCACCAATAGCTCCAAATAAAACAGCATCAGAGTTCATACAAACCTCATGCGTAGCTTCCGGATAAGGATCACCAACCTGATCAATAGCAGTAGCTCCAACTAATGCTGGTGTATAAACTACTTCGTGATTATACTTAGTAGCAACAGCATCAATTACTTTTTGTGCCTGTGCTACAATTTCGGGACCTATTCCGTCACCGGCTAAAACAGCGATATTCAATTTCATAATTTCAATATTAGTATAAAGTATAAAGACTAAAGGCTAAAGACTGCATAAGTAATTAACGCTAACATCTTTTGTCTTGAATCCTAATACTTTTGTCTATTTTACTTATTTCTCTAATTTCTCTTTCCAATCAGCCTGACGCGTTAAAGTACCTTCTTCGATTACATTTAACACTTTGATGGTAGCTTCAATAGCTGCTTCTGTCTGGTCAGCTGCCAAACCTCTTGATTTTATTTCAACACCTTTATAATCCCATGTAATTACGGTTTCTACCAAGGCATCTGTTTTACCTCCAGGAGGAATTGTTACCCAATAATCTACCAGTACCGGGTGAACTTTATTCAAACGAGTATATATTCTCCAAAGAGCTGTCATAAAGGCATCATACTGCCCATCTCCCACAGCTGTTTCATCATGTCTTTCTCCATTTAACTCAATACTTATAGAAGCTAATGGACGAAGGTCATATGCCAGTGAGAGGTTATAATTTCTAATTTTAATGGCATCTTTAATTTGAGAGCTTTTCAACACATCGGCAATAATAAATGGTAGGTCTTCAATTGTGACCAACTCTTTTTTATCGCCTAATGCAATCACTCTTGCCGTTACTTTCTTCATATCCTCTGGTCCAAGCTCGATACCTAACTCTTCCAGGTTTTTCTTGATATTAGCTTTACCAGAAGTTTTACCCAATGCATATTTACGATTTCTTCCGAAACGCTCTGGCATTAGGCTATTGAAGTACAGGTTGTCTTTGCTGTCGCCATCGGCATGTACACCACTACATTGCGTAAATACATTGTAACCGGTTATAGGTTGGTTTTCGGGAATACGAAGACCTGACAATTGCTCAACTACCTTACTAACCTGCGTAATCTTCTCTTCATCAAGATTATTTTCCAGCTTTAAATGATCGTTTAAAATTCCGATAATACTAGCCAAAGGAGCATTACCAGCACGCTCACCCAAACCGTTTACGGTGGTATGAATTCCTTTCATCCCGGTTTTTAAAGCAGAAAACACATTGGCCACAGCCATATCGTAATCATTGTGTGCATGAAAATCGAAATGTACATCCGGGAATCTCGTCACCATGTCGGAACAAAACTTAAAAGTCTGATCTGGATTTAAAACACCCAATGTATCCGGAAGCATAATACGCTTCACATTCATCTTTTGAATTTCTCCAACTACGAAATATACATAATCCGGAGAAGTGAGCATCCCGTTACTCCAATCCTCAAGATACACGTTCACCGTAATTCCCATTTCGTTTGCTTTCTGCACTAAGGCAGAAATATCATCGATATGTTCTTCTGGCGTTTTTCTAAGCTGGCTTTGCACGTGTTTAAGCGAACCTTTCGTCAATAAATTAATGACTTTTCCACCCGCATCCTGAATCCATTTCAATGAAATATCTCCATCAACAAAACCCAACACTTCAATTTTTTCAAGGCAATTACGCCTTTTCGCCCATTCGGTAATTCGTTTAACTGCAGAAAATTCGCCTTCCGACACCCGGGCTGATGCCACTTCAATACGGTCGACTTTTAATTCTTCAATTAACAAACCGGCCATAGCCAGCTTTTCACCTTCGTTAAAAGATACCCCGGTGGTTTGCTCCCCATCACGGAGCGTTGTATCCATTACTTCAATCTTCATATTATCTTATGGGTGAATGATGAACACAGGATAAACCTGCAGAATAAGATGATGTAATCATCATCAGTTTAAACATAAAAGCGGCACAAATCCGGTTAGATTTATGCCGCATTATACATCTATTATGCTTTGTTTTGTTCGTAGCTTTCTATCTCTTCTTTAACGCTGATAAGATAGTCAATATCATCATAACCGTTTAACAAACAGTTCTTTTTATAACTATTAATTTCAAACGATTCTGACTTACCATTAGCTGTATTGGTAATAGTTTGCTCCTCAAGGTTAATCACCACTTTGTTATCTGCAGAAGCTGCAAATAAGTCTGATAAAAACTCTTCAGAAACCACTACCGGTAAAACTCCGTTATTTAAAGAGTTGTTTTTAAAGATATCAGCAAAGAAACTGGAAACAACAGCTTTAAAACCATAACCATGTACAGCCCATGCTGCGTGCTCACGGCTCGATCCTGAACCAAAGTTTTTTCCTGCTACCAACACTTCTCCTGAATAAGTTGGATCGTTTAAAACGAAATCTGCTTTAGCTGATCCATCTTTGTTATATCTCCAGTCGGCAAATAAGTTATCACCAAAACCTTCTTTAGTTGTAGCTTTTAAGAAACGAGCCGGAATAATTTGGTCGGTATCTACATTCTCTATCGGAAGAGGTACATATGTCGACTCTAATGTTACAAATTTATCTATTGGCATTTTCTTTAGTTTTTAAGATTATAAAGTACGAGGATCAGTAATTACACCTGTAACAGCACAAGCTGCAGCTGTTAGCGGACTGGCTAGCAATGTTCTTGCACCCGGTCCCTGACGACCTTCGAAGTTACGGTTACTTGTAGAAACTGAATACTTGCCTGCAGGAACTTTATCATCGTTCATCGCTAAACATGCAGAACATCCTGGCTGACGTAATTCAAAACCAGCTTCCTCTAAAATGTCTTTTAATCCTTCTTCGATGGCTTGATCTTCTACCTGGTGACTTCCAGGAACGATCCAGGCTGTAACACCGTCAGCTTTTTTCTTACCTTTTACAGCATTAGCAAAAGCTCTGATATCTTCGATACGACCATTGGTACAGCTACCTACAAAAATCCAATCGATTTTTTTACCTAACATAGCTTCACCAGGAGCATATCCCATATAATCAAGCGACTTTAAATATGTTTTTTGGGATGACTCTTCAACCGTATCTAAAGTTGGGATATTTTGAGTGATACCTACACCCATTCCAGGGTTTGTTCCATAGGTAATCATTGGCTCAATGTCAGCTGCATCAAAGTTGTATACTTTATCAAACTCAGCATCATCATCAGTTACCAAAGCTCTCCATTTTTCAACAGCCGCATCCCAATCAGCGCCTTTAGGAGCGTACTCACGCCCTTTAACGTACTCAATAGTTTTTTCATCAGGAGCAATTAGTCCCCCACGAGCACCCATCTCGATACTCATATTACAAACTGTCATACGTCCTTCCATGCTTAAACCGCGAATAGCAGAACCGGCAAACTCAACAAAGTATCCGGTACCTCCACCTGTTGTAAGCTTAGAAATTACATATAACACAATATCTTTTGCAGTTACACCTGCTTCCAACTCACCATCAATATTAATTTTCATGGTTTTAGGACGAGGTTGCATAATACATTGCGTAGAAAGAACCATTTCAACCTCAGAAGTACCAATTCCGAAAGCAATACTACCGAAAGCTCCATGTGTTGAAGTGTGGCTATCACCGCAAACAATAGTCATACCTGGTTGAGTAATTCCATTTTCAGGTCCAATTACATGTACTACACCATTTTTAGGGTGTCCTAAACCAAATAATGTTACGTTATTGTCTTCGCAGTTTTGAGTTAAAGTATCTACCTGAAAACGAGAAATCTCATCTGCGATTGGAAGATGTTGATTAATTGTAGGAATGTTGTGATCAGGCGTTGCAAATGTATTTTGCGGTCTGAATACGTTAATTCCTCTTGCCTTTAAACCGGCAAATGCCTGTGGACTGGTTACTTCATGAACCAAATGGCGATCGATATACAATACTGAAGGTCCATCCTCGATGGTCTTCACTTCGTGCATATCCCAAATTTTGTCGAAAAGCGTTTTCCCTGCCAATTTTCTAATATTTATAAGTTATAATAATTTTACAGATAAGAGACTTTAGATAAGAGATACATAGATTTTGTCTATTATCTTTTATCTACATTCTATCAGTCTCATTATACAATCTTCGATAAAGCATCTAAATATGCCCAAACCGAAGCAGTCATAATATCTACATTAGCACCAAAACCATGAACGGTTCTACCATCTTGTGCTAATTGAACGTGAACTTTTCCTATATCGTCAGATCCTCTTGTTACTGCCTGCACCAAGTATTCCTCAAGAACAACATCTACTTCAAGCATATTCTTAATAGCAGTATAAGCAGCATCAATCGGTCCATCTCCAATAGCATTTCTTGTCATTACTTTACCATTGTGATTGATCGTTACTGTTGCTGATGGAATACAAGACTTTCCACAGATAACCTGGAACTTATCCAATTTTAAAACTCTTTCTTCTTTCTTTTCGTGCCCTACTAAAACTTCAATATCTTCATCTGATATATCTTTCTTAGAATCAGCTAATACCAAGAAGTTTTTATAAACCTGATCTAGTTTCTCCTGATCCAGCTTATATCCTAGTACCTCTAATCTGTGTTTTAAAGCAGCGCGACCACTTCTTGCAGTTAGTACAATACTAGATTCTTTTACACCAACATCAGCCGGATCAATAATTTCGTATGTTTCACGATTTTTTAATACGCCATCCTGGTGAATACCTGAAGAGTGAGCAAAAGCGTTTCGCCCTACAATTGCTTTATTAGCCTGTACAGGCATACGCATTAAGGTAGAAACTAACTTACTGGTTTTAATAATCTGCTTAGCATCAACGCCTGTTTTAAAATCCAGATCTTTATGACATTGAATAGCCATAACCACCTCTTCTAAAGCAGTGTTACCAGCGCGCTCACCTAAACCATTTAAGGTTACCTCAACCTGACGAGCACCATTTACAACACCGGCTAAAGTATTCGCTGTAGCCATACCTAAATCATTGTGACAGTGTGTTGAAAGAATAGCCTTATCAATATTAGGAACATTATTTCTCAGATAAGCAATCTTAGCTCCATACTCAGATGGCAAGCAATAACCAGTCGTATCAGGAATATTTACCACATCAGCACCAGCAGCAATAACAGCTTCTACTACGCGAGCTAAATATTCATTTTCACTACGCCCTGCATCCTCGGCATAAAACTCAACCTCATCAGCTCTTTCCTTAGCATATTTAACAGCTGCAACAGCACGCTCAATAATCTCCTCAGGATTTGAGTTTAATTTTTGATATATATGATAAGGAGATGTTCCGATACCTGTATGGATACGACCTCTTTTAGCATATTTTAAGGCATCAGCTGCTACTTCAATATCCTTTTTAACTGCACGCGTTAAAGCACAGATAGTTGGATTTGAGACAGCTTTTGAGATTTCGACCACTGAGTTGAAATCCCCAGGACTTGAAATGGGGAACCCGGCCTCAATGATATCAACACCGAGTTTTTCGAGTTGCTTAGCTACTTCTATTTTTTCAATAGTATTCAACTGGCAACCTGGAACCTGTTCTCCGTCCCTTAACGTGGTGTCAAAAACATAAACTTTATTGTCCATAACTAAAATAATTATTTAAGATGGAAGAAGCCGGGAAGACCTCTATCCTTATTATTCATATTTTATAATGTTTCTATTCCTCTAATCTTATTTTCTGTTCTCAGTTTTTTCAGGTATTTCTCGAGTAACTCAGTTCTGAGTTTGGTTATCGCCACTCTACCTGAACGAATAAACTGAAGAACACCATATTTATCAAGCTTAACAAATAATTCCTGTGTTTCAGACTTGTGCCCTGTTTTTTCAATTACAGTATATTCAGGTGTAACCTCCATGATACGAGCACCATATTTACGCACAATCTGCTCTATTTCATTTCCTGATAACAAAGCTTCTGTTGGCACTTTATATAATGCTATTTCCTGATGAATAATTTCATCTGTTGTAAAAACAAACACTTTTAAAACATCAATCTTCTTTTCAAGTTGACCTTTTAACTTTTCAATTTGTTCACGAGTTGAATACACTACAATGGTAAATTTATGTATTCCTTCGAGAGATGACTCTGAAGTATTTAAACTCTCAATATTGATACTTCTACGTGTAAAGGCAGTTGTAATCTGATTGAGCAAACCAACATGGTTTTCTGAAAATATGGTTAAGGTGAATTCTTGCTGCATGGTTTCAAGTTTTAAACATGAACTAAAAAAACTACTCTAATCGAATATCTGATACTGAACAACCTGAAGGAACCATTGGAAATACATTCCCTTCTTTCTCCACTTTTACTTCAAGTAAGAAAGGTCCATCATGTTTAGCCATTTGCTCAATAGCCTCATCCAATGTATCTCTGGATTCAACTAATGCACTTTCAATACCATACCCTTTTGCAATCATCTGGAAATCCGGATTCACCAATTCGGTTGAAGCATATCTGCTATCAAAGAAAAGTTCCTGCCACTGACGTACCATTCCCAGGAAGTTGTTATTTAGAATAATGATCTTAACAGCTGCTTTTGTTTGGAAAATCGTTCCTAATTCCTGAATCGTCATCTGGAAACCTCCATCACCAATAAACACGCAAACATCTCTATGTGCAGCTCCAAGTTTAGCTCCCAATGCAGCAGGCAAACCAAATCCCATGGTTCCTAATCCTCCTGAAGTAACAATACTTTTGGATTGCTTAAACTTAAAGTATCGTGATGCCATCATTTGGTGCTGACCTACATCAGTAACCACAACAGCGTCATCATCAAACGCTTTCGAAACTTTGTTTACCACTTCACCCATTGTTATACCTCCAGACTTAGGGTAAACTTCATTTTCTATGACTTTTTCATTTTCCAGCTTATCGCAAGATTTGAATTCAGCTAACCATTCCGGGTGTGCATTTCCTTTCACTTCTTGTGTTAACATTGGCAAAGTATCTTTTACACTTCCCAACACTGCAACATCAGCAGGAATGATTTTGTTTACTTCAGCAGGATCAATTTCCAAATGAATGATTTTAGCTTGCTTTGCATAGCTATTTACATCACCCGTAACCCTGTCATCAAAACGCATCCCAATTGCAATCAACACATCGCACTCATTGGTTTTTACATTAGGACCGTAATTACCGTGCATTCCTAACATACCTACATTCAGTTCATAATCAGAAGGCATAGCCGACAATCCTAATAATGTCCAGGCTGCTGGTATTCCAGTTTTATCTAAAAACTCTTTTAATTCAGTTTCTGCCTGACCTAAGATTACACCCTGACCAACTAAAGCCAAAGGTTTTTTTGCTGCATTAATTATTTCAACAGCATCATGTATCGATGCAGGCTTTGTTAAAGGAGCGGGCGTATAACTTCTAATATGATTTACTTTTTTATACTCAAAATCTAATTCTCCAAATTGAGCATCTTTAGCAATATCTATAACAACTGGACCAGGACGACCTGATGCCGCAATATAAAATGCTTTTGCTATGGCTTCTGGAATTTCATCAGCTGTTTTTACCAAATAGTTCCATTTGGTAATTGGCTGTGTAATACCTACTACATCAATTTCTTGAAAAGCATCTGTTCCTAAAAGAGGAGAAGCTACCTGACCGGTAATCACCACCATTGGTGTTGAATCAATCATTGCATCGGCAATTCCTGTTACCGTATTTGTTGCTCCTGGTCCTGAAGTAGCAAAACAGACACCCACTTTACCCGTTACTCTTGCAAATCCTTGCGCAGCATGAACAGCTCCCTGTTCATGGCGAGTGAGAACGTGATGTAATTTATCCTGATAATCATAAAGGGCATCATACACAGGCATGATTGCACCTCCAGGGTATCCAAAAATTAAATCCACTCCCTCACATAATAATGACCGAAGCACTGCTTCTGAACCGGAAATTCTCTCTTTTCCTTTGGTGTTCTTTTCCATGAGTATTTGGCTTTGTGGTTTTACTAACATATTTAAATCCTTTAGTAAATGTGTGTACTATTTAGGTTCAAATAAATATATATAAATTTCAAACTATAATTATAAGGTAAGAATACAAACCTCTTACCTATATCTTCTCAACTTTCTAAATTAATCTTACAGCTCCTTTATCAGCTGAACTTACCAAACTGGCATAAGCCTTAAGTGCTTTTGAAACCTGACGCTCTCTTGGCTCAGGAGTAAATGCTTTATCTCCTTTAGCTTCTTCCTCTTTTCTTCTTTCTGCCAGTTCTTCATCAGAAACTAATACATTAATGGATCGTTCCGGAATATTAATTTCAATTTCATCTCCGGTTTGTACTAAACCAATAGCTCCACCTGCTGCTGCTTCTGGTGAAACATGACCTATTGATAAACCTGATGTACCTCCGGAAAATCTTCCATCTGTAATTAAGGCACATTTTGCACCTAAGTGACGAGACTTAATATATGAAGTAGGATACAACATTTCTTGCATACCTGGTCCTCCCTTAGGACCTTCGTAAGTAATTATAACAACCTCACCTGCTAGCACTTCTCCTGATAGAATTCCATCACAAGCAGCATCCTGAGATTGATAAACTCTGGCATTCCCTTTAAAAATAAAGATTGACTCATCAACACCGGCAGTTTTCACAACACAACCATCTTTAGCAATATTTCCCTTAAGAACAGCTAAACCACCATCTTTGTTGTAAGCTTTTTCAACAGAACGAATACAACCGTTTTCTCTGTCTAAATCCAACTCGGCATAATGCGTATTCTGTGAGCCCATTGTCAGGTTTCTGATACCCGCAGGAGCACTTGTATAAATATCTTTTACTTCTTCACTAACTGAAGAATTGGTTACATCATATTTTGCAATAGCCTCTTCTAATGATAATCCATCAGCTCTTGAAACATTTGTATCTAATAACCCGGCACGATTTAACTCAGCCATGATTCCAAGAATACCTCCGGCACGATTTACATCTTCGATATGATAATGCGAGTTTGGAGCTACTTTCGATAATACAGGAGTATATCTCGATATTTTATCGATATCATCCATGGTAAAGTTTACACCTGCTTCATGGGCAATGGCTAAAATGTGTAAAACTGTATTTGTTGAACCACCCATGGCCACATCCAAGGTCATCGCATTTTTAAATGCATTAAAAGTACCTATTGAACGAGGCAATACGGATTCATCACCATCTCTATAATACTTATATGTGTTTTCAACAATTAATTTAGCCGCTTTTTCAAAAAGCGCTTTTCTGTTGGCATGTGTTGCTACGATAGTTCCGTTACCAGGTAATGCTAAACCAATAGCTTCATTTAAACAGTTCATTGAGTTGGCAGTAAACATACCAGAACAAGAGCCACATGTTGGACAAGCATTTGCCTCCACTGCAGAAACTTCTTCATCTGATACATTATCGTCAGCAGCCATTACCATAGCATCAACAAGATCTAATGCTTTGTCACCCACCTTACCGGCTTCCATTGGCCCCCCTGATACAAATACTGCAGGAATATTTAAACGCATGGCTGCCATCAACATCCCCGGCGTAATTTTATCACAGTTACTGATACAAACCATGGCATCTGCCCGGTGTGCATTACACATATATTCCACACTATCAGCAATCACATCACGTGAAGGTAAAGAGTACAACATACCATCATGTCCCATTGCAATACCATCATCTACTGCAATAGTATTAAACTCAGCGGCAAAACAACCTTGTGCTTCCACCATTTTTTTCACCTCTTGTCCAATCTCATGTAAGTGAACATGACCAGGAACAAATTGTGTAAACGAGTTAACAATCGCAATCATTGGTTTTCCGAATTGCTCTTCCTTAACTCCATTGGCTCTCCATAAACTACGAGCACCGGCCATTCTTCGACCTTCTGTAGTTGTTGCACTTCTTAATTTATTCTTCATAATAGTTATGTATCAAGACACAAGTATCAAGACCTTAGACCTAAAATGTCCAGCTTAAATACAATGGTTTATATTTTTATAGCTAATCAGCTAAACTATGCGTTAAATTTTTGGGCAAAAAAAAAGCCCTTCTCAACAATATGTGAGAAAGGCTCATACAAAATATCCTATATATTAATTTTTGCACAGCATTCTCACTTCCACTTGGTAATGACCAAGAGAATCACGTTAATGAGAATGAGTGAAAAAATATTATTCATTTCGCTTTGCTTTTTCGTTGTATAACAACCGTTACAAATGTAGAGTTTTTTTTTAATCTCCAAAAAAATAAATGTAGAATTATACATTTACCTTTTATCTATTTATGAATGACTTATAGTGTTTTATACTTGAACACATACATTATATACATAAATACGCAGAATAAATGCATGTTTATACACACCCCACAACTACAAAGCTATAATACTGAATAACTGATAAATAAAGACGAACAACTCCGAAATTATTAACTAATTAAAACTTAAAAACGAATCAAACTTTTAAACACATGGTTCAATTCCATAAAGTTTTCACTCATTCTTTTTGGGTATTTCTTCTTAAAGAAACACCTACCTGAATTAAATGATATACCCTGTTTATAAAAACAAACAGGGCATTTATAAAATTATCAGTTATTAGATGATTGCTTTCATTGCAGTCATTGCTTCTCTTAACTCAGCTCCGATGATTTCTACATCATGGAAACGAATTGCTTCGTTCACTTCAACTAACTCTTTGTTGCTTACGCTACCTTCAAGACCTTCGTTAAAGTTTTTACCGATAATGTTTGTTTCTACTTTCTTCATAAAGTCTGCCAACAAAGGCTTGCAAGCATGATCAAACAGATAACATCCGTACTCAGCAGTATCAGAAATTACACGGTTCATTTCGAATAATTTTTTACGAGCAATGGTATTAGCGATCAACGGAGTTTCGTGAAGTGACTCATAATATGCACTTTCTTCTTTGATACCAGCTTCTGTCATTGTTTCGAACGCTAATTCAACACCAGACTTAACAAAAGCTACCATTAAAAGACCATTATCAAAGTACTCCTGTCCTGTGATTTCAACATCACCAGCTGGTGTTTTCTCAAAATCAGTTTCTCCTGTTTCAGCTCTCCAGCCTAATAGGTTTTTATCTCCATTTGCCCAATCTACCATCATAGTAGAAGAAAACTCTCCACTCATGATATCATCCATATGCTTTTGGAATAATGGACGCATAATTACTTTTAATTCTTCAGCAATTTTAAATGCCTCAATTTTTGCAGGATTTGAAAGGCGATCCATCATGTTGGTAATACCACCAATTTTAAGAGCCTCAGTAATTACTTCCCATCCATACTGGATTAATTTAGAAGCATATCCTTTATCAATTCCTTTTTCAACCATTTTATTGAAAGAAAGAATAGAACCTGTTTGTAACAAACCACAAAGAATAGTTTGCTCACCCATAAGGTCAGACTTTACCTCAGCAACAAAAGAAGAACGTAATACACCAGCTCTGTGTCCACCAGTTGCAGCAGCATAGGCTTTTGCAATTTCTAATCCATCACCATTTGGATCATTTTCAGGGTGAACAGCGATTAATGTTGGTACACCAAAACCCCTTTTATACTCTTCACGAACCTCAGAACCCGGAGATTTAGGAGCAACCATTACAACAGTAAGGTCTTCGCGAACTTGCATTCCCTCTTCAACAATATTAAAACCATGAGAGTAAGACAAAGTAGCTCCTTTTTTCATTAATGGCATTACTTCACTTACCACGTTAGTGTGCTGCTTATCAGGAGTAAGGTTAACTACCATATCAGCAGTAGGAATCATCTCTTCGTAAGTACCTACCGCAAAGTTATTTTCAGTAGCATTTTTCCAAGATTGACGTTGCTCTTTAATAGCAGCCTCTCTTAATGTATAAGAAACATCTAAACCAGAGTCTCTCATATTCAGCCCTTGGTTTAAACCTTGAGCTCCACAACCTACAATAACTATTTTTTTACCTTTTAGCTTTTCAACACCATCTGCAAATTCTGAACTATCCATAAATTCGCAAACTCCTAATTGGTTTAATTGCTCACGTAACGGTAATGTATTAAAATAATTAGCCATTTTAATAAAATTAAATATTTGAAATTTCTTATAATAATTACTTGCTTAAATTGCGTAATAACTTATTCTTTTTTAAGCGATAAGCAAGGTACGCAACTTCACATTACAAATCAACAGATAAAAAAAGGAATTATGATCGTAAAAAAACACTTTTATTAGGTACTTTTCATGGATTTATATTTATGCATACGATTTGCATAAATATTTACCTAACAAATTCGGCTCTGAATTTAGCCGGTGTAACCCCAATTGATTTCTTAAAAAACTTGGTGAAATAAGATTGATCGGCAAAGTTTAACTGGTCCGCAATCTGAGTAACGGTAAGACTAGTGTGTATCAACAATCGCTTGATTTCAAGAATTTGCTTACTCTGTATAACTTCATTAGAAGTACGCCCTGTCAACTGCTTAACTGTTTGAGTAAGATGATTCGCAGTTATGGCTAATAAATCAGCATATTGATTTACACTTAAATTATTTTGGTAATTTTCCTCTACTAACTGAAAAAAACGTTTTACTAGCAAATGACCTCTTCCGGATGACACCCCCTGTTCTTCAATTGTATATAAACCTGAAGTATAATTAAGAATGGTATCTAATATTGATCTTAGCAAATCAACATTGCCTCCATCTTCTTTAGCAACTTCCTGAATTCCTTTTTTAAATAATTGCTTCAAGAATTCACAATCGGAATCATCATATAATTGTAAAGGCGGATTGTCCTGATGAATATTAAAAAAGAATGGAAATTCTAACAGGCGATTTTGGTTATTCTTATCAAACAAATAGAACTCAGCCGCAAAAATAAACAAGTAACCTTCAATATCACTGGAAAACTCAATTTTATGCGCCTGCCCCGGCGACATATAAAAAACACAAGGCGGTTCTATTTTATACTGACTACTATCAATCACATGATTTCCTGAACCTTTTGTAAGATAAAGCACTTCAAAAAAATCGTGACGATGAGGGTAACTTACCCTAAAATGACGATTGGCATCGAAAGGTTCCACATGAAACTGCCTGCTTGCATATTGTGGGTGACTAAAGGACTGAAGCCCATACGTCGGTATATTTTGTTTGACTTTTGCCATACTTTTTACAAAATCATCTCAAAGATATAACATTTTGTACTAATCAGTCTTTTGTCCAATTACGGCAGCAACTCCCAACCTGATTTCACCAAAGGTAAAATCACTGCCTAAATCTTCTTTCAAGGGAGTTAGTTTAAAGGTGTCGAGTTTATGTATACTCTTCTCAATCGCATTTACTTTATCAGCTTCTAAAAATTTCAACACATCCAGTTCGCCCAAGGCAATATAATGAGCCAAATGACCTTCAATGGTCGTTCGAGCCAAAGATCTTTCTTTCGCTATCTCTTCAATTCCTTTTCCACTTTGGCACAGATCAAAGGAAAGTTTTTTAGTATCTACTTTCTCTTTTTTCTTTTTAGGCTCTTTCTTCTTCTTTTCCTTGACATCCGTTTCTCTGGAAGCTTCGAAATCTGGATTATTCAGTGCCATCTTATCAAAATCAGTCCCATTAATGGCAGACTGAACTAAGGTCTGCGCCTTATAAATCACCTGTAATTGCCCATAGTAAAGGTTCGATAAATCCAACAACTCTGTTTGAAATGCCTTAGTCCCTTTAGTTGCTTTTACCATCTTATATAACAACCTAATGTCATCATGAACCTCCTTAACTAGCGGCTCAAAATATGCAATTGCCTTTACCAGCCTTTCTTCTATTCTATTTAAATAAACCGGGTCTCCAGATAAAGCAAGCCTGTTTAACTCATTTCTGAATTTATCGGCAATTTCTTTTAACGACAGCGTCTCCTTATGCCAACTTTCAGCATTAGATTTATATTGCTGCTTAACAGAGCGCTTGGCATCCTTGGTGTAAGAAGTTAAATGACGACTAATTTCCTGAACCAGATTAGAAAAATCAAAAGCATTAATTAAAAATTGATGCATGTATTTTTTAGATGCTTCCTGTAAAACCTGTTCAAGTTCATCTAATGTTTTCTTTGATGATGAAAAACTTTTAAGCGACGCATCCTGCTGAAGACCTTCTTCCGGAATAGGTGAACTAAGAATTAACCCATCCAAACTTCTCAATCGAGAAAGCGCTACATATATCTGACCAGGGGCAAATGCATTTTGAACATCAATTACAGCCTTGTCAAAAGTAAGCCCCTGACTCTTATGAACGGTAATTGCCCAGGCTAATTTCAACGGATACTGTTTAAAAGTCCCTGTTATATTCTCCTCAATTTCGTTGGTTTCTTTATTGACACTATACTTTTTATTTTCCCAGGTATAAAGTTCTGCCAATGCGGGTTCAGAACCATCAGAAAAAGTTACCTCAATTTCATCTTGAAGTAATTTACTGACGACGCCAATCTTTCCGTTAAAATATCGTTGCTCTCCTGAATAGTCATTTTTTGTAAACATGACTTGAGCTCCAACTTTAAGCTCCAACTCCTTATCCGCAGGGTAACTATACTCATTAAAATCACCTTCAATTTCAGCTTTATAAAAAAAAGATCGCTCTGAAATACTCTCTAAAGCACGTCGATTTTTTTCATCAGCTATTTTATTATGTGTTGTCAGCAATATCACCCCATCATTTGTTGTTTGCTGATAATTTGATTTATAATACTTATTAAGCAGCCCTTTATCATCGGAAGTTATAATGTTGTTTCTAAGATTATTCAGGAGTTTAATAAAAGTCTCATCCGATTGACGATAAATCTTTTCCAACTCCACATAAAGCGGAGGACTTTGTCTTAAGATTTGCGCATTAAAAAAGAAAGCACTTGAATAATATTTTCCAACTACTCTCCACTCCTCCTCTTTTATTACAGGTGGTAACTGCAATAGATCTCCAATAAAAAGTACCTGAACTCCTCCGAAAGGAACATCTCTTTTCCCTCGAACACTTCTCAATATTAGATCTATAGCATCCAATAAATCTGCACGTAACATACTCACTTCATCAATAATAAGCAGCTCCAATTTCTTCAGCATATTACGTTTTGTTTTATGCATTTGAAAAGAACTTAAAAGTGTTCGTGGTGTATTTATTTGCGATTGCAAATTAATTCCGGCCAAACCATTATTATCTGGTACGAATGCACCAAACGGCAATTGAAATAAGGAATGTAATGTCACCCCTCCGGCATTAATAGCAGCAATACCTGTTGGAGCAGCCACAATGACACTTTTATGCGTATTTTGAGTAATTCTTTTTAACAAGGTAGTTTTACCGGTTCCGGCTTTTCCCGTTAAAAAAACATTCTGACTTGTATTATTTATAAATTGAGAGACCAGAGTTGACAGGTCATTATGCTGGTACATATATTTAAAATTTGAAATAAAGATACAATCTATTCTTATTAATACTGACAAAAGATTTTAAAACAAATATTTTTCGACTTTATCGTTCAAATATTAGTTTTAAGTAAACAACTTGTTTTTAGTGACCAAAGCAGTAACCTCATATTTTTCAGGAACGTATCTACTAGTATAACTTAAAAAACACGTCCATGAAAAAAATTATTTACGCCCTAGTACTACTAACTCTTCCCGTAATTCAAACAAAAAGTCAGGAACAATTGCGGCATACACCGAAAATGTATAAAAGTGAAGATGGGAAACTATACGTTAACAAAAACGAACCTATGTATTTATTTTTAGGTACCGATCCAAGCAATACTAATACTGCAAAAAAATTAGAAAGCGAAGAATCCAAAAAATATAGCAATCCTTTTTATTTTGATACTGAAGGTATAAATACCATAAGAACTCCCTCGCAAGTGGATCCTGAAACAAAACAGCTAGTATATCCCATTGCAGATGTTGTATTTGAAGTATACGCAGACGGCATTGCACCAACAACACATAGCAGCTACTTTAACTCACCAACTTTTTTGAAAAATAATATACGTTATTATGGCAAAGGATTAAAAGTCACTTTATCTGCAAAAGACCAAACTTCAGGAGTTGAATCTATTTATTATAGCATTGATGGGCAACCATACCTACCATATAAAGACAGTTTAAGCTTTACAGAAGAAAAAGAATATACACTACACTATTACAGCATTGACCATGTTGGAAATATTGAAAACGTTAGTACTGATAAATTTACCATAGACAAAACACCTCCAATTGCGAATTGGAAACTAGATGGTGAAATATCAGGAAAAACAGCTTCAGGGAGATCCTTCATCGAACTATTAGCTGAAGATAAAATTTCAGGAATAAAAAACATTAAATATCAAATCGATGACAAACCAGTTAAAATTTATTCAAGCAAAATTCCATTAAGCTACATTGCCACTGGAGAACATAAATTTAAATTTTGGGTTGAAGATAATGTAGGTAATATTACAGACAAAGATCACGGAACAAACAATGACATTAATGTCTACGCATTTATAGTAGACCAGGTAGCTCCAAGTGCCTCCGCATTAATAGAAGGGGATCAATATATTGGTAAATACCTTTATGTTTCGGAAAGAAGTAAATGCAAACTAATTGGAGAAGACGATCAACTTGGTATCAGTAAAATTGCATATAGTTACAATAACAAAACGCTTGATAACACCTACGAAAAGCCATTCAACTTCAACAATCAAAATGGAGTTCAAACATTATTTTATAGAGCATTTGATATGGTTTCAAATAAATCTACCATTGAGACATTATCTGTCTATTTAGACAATGAAGCCCCAAACACAGGTATTGACTTTAAAGGCCCACAGTTATTCAATAGAGATACAATGTTTATCAATAGTAAAACAGAAATAATCTTAATCACCGAAGATAATGCATCAGGTGTTCAACAAACAACGTATGCTATAGATAAGAAAGAAAAATCAAGTGGAAATTCTTTTAACATTAAAGAAGACGGTTGGCATAAAATATCATTTTCATCAAGTGATAATGTAAACAACCAGGAAATTACAAAAGAAAGCGAAGTGGTTATTGATAATGTAGGACCAGAAATATTTGTGAATTTTTCTATCAAACCTATTAGAAAAGAAATTATTGATGGAAAAGAAGTTAATATTTATCCTCCTTTTGTAAAAATGTATATTGGCGCTACAGACATTCAATGCGGAACCAACTCAATTTGGTATGCTATAGATGGAGGAAGCAAAAAGAACTATGCCATCTCTGGCTCTCCTGCCGATGTCCAAATGTTTAAACAAGAAAAAACTTATACGGTAACCATAGATACTAGTGATAATTTAGGGAACCAAACGAGCAAAGAAGTTACTTTTAAAGTTGCAAAAAAATAAACACCAAATTCAAGGCTGAGTCAAAATTGATTCAGCCTTTTTTATGCTTTTATAAATCAACGGCTTTCACCCATTTCACTATCTACATTTAAAATTCGTTTACATTGAACCGTTGGAAATACCGGCATTATTTATACATTGTAACTAAATATTTTATACATGAGTACTTTTGACTATTCCATAACATATAAATTAAATTCCACTTTAGAAGATGATTCAGACTGCAAATTCATTAACAACTTCGAAGCTGAGGTTTTTGTAGATAAAGATTCTGGTATAAATATGAAAGTTGGTCAGTTTAAATTCTCTGTCATTTTACTAAGTCAAATACAACAAACAAGAAATGACCTTCTAAAAACACTTGAAACCCAAGAGGAGTTAATTGGCAATTGCGAACATTTCATCAATCTGGAAACCGGAGTTTTTACTAACAAGTTAGATGAAGAAATAAAGCCAGGAAATATTTGTATTATTAAGGAACTGGATTTGTTACCAGGTTTTAGAGGCAAAAAATTAGGAGCTATTGTTCTTCAGGATTTTTATTGTCGTTTTCAGAATCTATTCTCGATAATCACCATTGAGGTTATTCCATTTCAACTCATTACTGCACGAAAAAAATGGAAAGCCGGAGGTAAACTAGATGATTTTACACAATCAATGCGATACGATGATGGCGATTTTGACGAAGAAACAGCTAAACTAAAGCTATTTGCATTTTTCCAGAAATTAGGCTTTAAATTTTATACCAAAAACCTGTTCTATCTAAATACAAGTATTCCACAAACCAAAATATTAGAATCTCAAACATAAAAAAACCCGGAGAATATTCCCCGGGTTTCATACTTATATCATTTTATCTCTTACAACTTGGCTTTAATCGCTGCAGTTTCTGCCTCAAATCCAGGCTTTTCCAGTAGCGCAAACATATTTTTCTTGTAAGCCTCTACTCCAGGTTGATCAAATGGATTTACTTCAAGAAGATATCCACTGATACCACAAGCGATTTCAAAGAAATACAATAACTGTCCTAAATAATAAGCATTAAGCTCAGGAATTTCTACTTTAATATTAGGCACTCCTCCATCAACATGCGCCAATAAAGTTCCTAGTTCAGCCATTTTATTTACGTAGTCAACTCTTTTACCGGCTAAATAGTTTAATCCGTCAAGATCAGCATCTGCGTTTGGAATCTTAACAGTTCTATTTGCATTAGTAATGGTAATAATAGTTTCAAAAATATTACGAACTCCTTCCTGAATCCACTGTCCCATTGAGTGAAGATCAGTAGAGAAATCACACGCAGCAGGGAAAATTCCTTTTCCATCCTTACCTTCACTTTCACCGTAAAGCTGCTTCCACCACTCAGCAACAAAGTGTAATTTAGGCTGATAGTTCACTAAGATTTCGGTTCCCTTACCATTACGGTACAATTCATTACGAACGGCAGCATAAGTAGCAGCTGCACTATTTTCAGCTTCATCAGCTGTAATTTTTTCCATATCCTGCGCTCCTTTAACCAAAGCACGAATATCAACACCAGCCACAGCAATTGGCAATAAACCAACCGGAGTTAAAACTGAAAAACGTCCACCAACATCATCAGGAATAACGTAAGTTTTATATCCCTCCTGATCAGCTAAAGTTCTTAATGCTCCTTTTTTAGCATCAGTAATCGCAACAATACGATCTTTAGCCTCTTCTTTTGAATATTTACTTTCAAGAAGTTCTTTTAATAAACGGAATGCAATAGCAGGCTCTGTTGTTGTTCCTGATTTTGAAATAACAACTAAAGCAAAGGATTTATCTTTCAACAAGTCTAGTAACTCAGCTGTGTAGTCTTCACCAATATTCTGACCCGCGTAAACCACAACTGGATTTTTTCGGTCTGTCAATAAGTGATCAAAACTATTAGACAAAGCATCAATAACTGCTCTTGCACCAAGGTAACTTCCGCCAATACCAATTACAACAACAACTTCAGCCTTTTCTTTTAAGCTGGCAGCTGTAGCTTCGATATCAGAAAGTTGAGCATCATCAATACTTGATGGTAAATTAACCCAACCTAAAAAGTCATTTCCTTTTCCTGTTTTCTCATATAGAGCTTTCAGGTTTGCAGCAATTTCTGCTTTATACCCCATTACTTTATCTTCAGCAACAAAATCTAAAGTTTTTGAGATATCAATTTTTAAGTTTTCCATGTGAAATTGATTTTATGAATAAGGACTAGTTATTTATCGAAGATTTTCGGTCAGCAGGCGAATTTCAATGGATGGCGAAATTCGCTCATAAATGATGTTGTAAACTGCATCCGTAATGGGCATATTTACTTTATACTTTTCATTTATTTCCTTGATACTCTTAACTGCATAATATCCCTCTGCAATCATCAACATTTCCATTTGCGCAGATTTAACTGAGTATCCTTTACCAATCATTGTTCCGAATGTACGGTTACGACTAAACTGTGAATAGCCGGTTACCAACAGGTCACCAAGGTATGCAGAACTTTTAATATCACGAGTAATCGGATGAACAGTATCTACAAAGCGCTTTATTTCCTGAATACCATTTGACATTAAAACAGCCTGAAAATTATCGCCATATCCCATACCATGGCAAATTCCTGAAGCAATAGCCATAATATTTTTTAATACCGCAGAAAACTCAGTACCATAAATATCATCTGAAATAGTGGTTTTAATATATCCGCAGTCCACATATGATGCAAAAGTACGCCCTTTTTTAACATCCTGACAGGCAATAGTCAAGTAGGATAATCGTTCCAAGGCCACCTCCTCTGCATGACAAGGCCCGGAGATAACGCCAATATTATCGAGGGGAACATCATAAAAAGTATTTAAAAATGTTCCCACAATCATATTCTCTTCAGACACTAAACCTTTTACGGCTGATACCATGAATTTATCTTTTAAAGAAACTGATAAATCACTTAAGGCATCTTTTAAAAAGGCCGATGGTATGGCTAATATTAACACATCACTTTCTTCTGCAATATGGTTGATATCAGAATAAAAGTGAATTTTGTCAGTTTCAAAATCAACACTTGTAAGATAATTAGGATTGTGCCCATGCTTTCTGAACTTTTTGATATGCTTAGGATTTCGAAAATACCAATTCAAATCCGACACATTGTTCATCAGCATTTTTGCAATAGCTGTTGCCCAACTACCACTCCCTATTATTCCTACTCTTGATGATTCGTCCATATATAGTGTTTATCTATTAACCTTAAGATTTTCTCTTAGGCTAACCAAGCCTTAACTTCGTCTTGTGACGGATTTTTATATCCTAATTTGTTCTTTTTATTATATCCGCACACTTCCTGGTGTACTTTCGTCGGCTTCAACTCTTTTAGGGCATCCACTTTTTTATATCCTAATTTTATAATTACTTCTGCCCATTCTTGTGCCATTCCAAGCTCCATAAACTTTTCTACACCATCTGCTTCTACTTTTTTCTCCGGCTTCATTTGCGGGAAGAAAAGAACTTCCTGGATTGATTGCTGGTTGGTCATCAACATAGCTAAACGATCCACACCAATTCCCATTCCTGATGTTGGAGGCATTCCATATTCAAGAGAACGAACAAAATCCATATCGATAAACATAGCCTCATCGTCTCCCTTTTCAGATAATTTTAACTGATCCTGAAAACGACCTAGCTGATCAATAGGATCATTTAACTCTGAATAAGCGTTAGCTAATTCCTTACCATTTACCATTAACTCAAAACGCTCTGTTAATTCAGGATTCTCTCTATGTTTTTTACAAAGCGGAGACATTTCAACAGGATAATCGGTAATAAAAGTTGGCTGAATATAATTCCCCTCACATTTTTCACCAAAAATCTCATCTATTAATTTTCCTTTACCCATTGAAGGATCAGTCTCAACTCCAAGTTCTTCACAAACCTTAAACAATTCTTCCTCTTGCATTCCAGAGATATCAAATCCTGTAAATTCTTTGATCGAATCAATCATCGAAATTCTCTTGAACGGACGTTTGAAGTCTATTTCATTTTCACCAACCTGAACTTTAGTCGTTCCATGAAGTGCCAATGCCACTTTTTCAATCATCTCTTCGGTAAAGTTCATCATCCATTTATAGTCTTTATAGGCTACATAAATTTCCATTACCGTAAACTCAGGATTATGTGTTCTATCCATTCCTTCGTTACGGAAATCCTTGGCGAACTCGTAAACTCCATCAAAACCACCAACAATTAATCTTTTTAAATAAAGCTCGTTTGCGATTCTTAAATATAATGGAATATTTAAGGCATTATGATGTGTAATAAACGGACGAGCTGAAGCTCCTCCTGGTATAGATTGTAAAATTGGTGTTTCTACCTCCAGGTAACCTTTTTCATTAAAAAAGTTACGCATAGTATTAATAATCTTGGTACGCTTTAAAAAAGTGTCTTTTACCTGATCATTTACAATTAAATCAACATAACGCTGACGGTAGCGTTGCTCAGGATCAGTAAACGCATCATATGTTTTACCATCCTTTTCTTTAACAATTGGAAGTGGTTTTAAAGATTTAGTTAGTACTTTAAACTCTTTTACATAAACAGATATTTCACCCATTTGAGTTTTAAAAACATAACCTTTAATTCCTACAATATCACCTATATCAAGTAATTTCTTAAATACGGTGTTATACATAGTTTTATCATCTCCCTCACAAATATCATCGCGACGAAAATAAACCTGAATACGCCCCTGTTGATCCTTAATTTCAGCAAACGAAGCATTACCCATAATTCTACGGCTCATAATTCTTCCAGCCATAGTTATTTCTTTCAACTCCTCATTGTTTTCGTCTTCCTCAAATAACTTTTTGATGTCCTCAGAATAATGAGAGATTTCAAATTCCTCGGCAGGGAAAGCATTAATGCCTAATTTGTTTAATTCTTCCAGACTATTACGTCTGATTAATTCCTGTTCGCTTAGTTCAACGGCGCTCATACCAATTATTATCAATTAAAATATTTAATGATTCCCACCGATAAAATGCATATCAAAAGCACATAATCAATGAGATAGCTTTTATGTTTTTCTGAAAATTTTAAAGAAAAATCGATGCAAAGATAATCATTAAGCTTAAAAATCGAAGGCACAAAAGTACATAGGTAGTGAACTTTAACTTATTTTTTAATGTTTAGGTATTCATTAAGTGATGAACAAGAGGTTTAAACCTTACAAATTTCATAGGTTAATAGGATTGAATTAATTACTATTGCAGCTATACTTTGAAAGGTTAAATGTTCATCACAACTGAGTGGGATGAATATTCAATTAAATGAAACGAAGGAGATTATGCAAGTAAGAACAAAAAAACCTGACTGGTTAAAAATACAACTACCCAATACTGCCGACTATAAATGGATGCACCAAACCATAAGAGACCACAAGCTTCATACTATTTGCACCAGTGGAAAATGTCCTAATGCAGCAGAATGCTGGGGTGCTGGAACAGCCACATTTATGATTTTAGGTGATATTTGTACTAGATCATGTAAATTCTGTAACGTAAAAACAGGAAAACCTTTGGCAGTTGATACAAAGGAGCCTTTACGTATTGCCCGATCTATTAAAATCATGAAATTGAAGCATGCTGTTATTACTTCTGTAGACAGAGATGATTTGGAAGATGGAGGTGCCGACATCTGGCATCAAACTATTTTAAAAGTAAAGGAACTTAATCCAAATACAACTCAGGAAGTATTAATTCCGGATTTTAATGGCTTAAGACATCTAATCCAACAAGTAATAGATGCGAAGCCCGAAGTTATTTCCCATAACCTGGAAACAGTTCGCAGAATAACGCCAATAATTAGAAGCCGAGCCAAATATGATTTGAGTTTAGATGTTTTAAAATATATTGCTGATGCTGGCGTGGTTGCCAAAACAGGAATAATGGTTGGCATTGGAGAAAAAGAAGAGGAAGTAATTGAAACAATGAAAGATGCTTACAATTCTGGTGTAAAAGTATTTACCATTGGTCAGTATTTACAACCTTCAAAAGAACACCTTCCTGTTGAAGAATATGTAACGCCAGAGCAATTTGAGAAATATAAAAAAATAGGATTGGAAATTGGTTTTAAATATGTAGAAAGTGGCCCAATGGTGCGTTCTTCATACCATGCAGAAAAACATATTAACGCATTAAAAGATTAATTCAGAAAAAGAAAAATCATGAACACTAACACTGTATTTGAAGATTTAGGATTAATCGAGTATAAAAAAGCATGGGATTATCAGGAAGAAAACTTTTCGTCAATCATAGATGTAAAATTGTATAATCGCGAAAACTCAGATAGTCCGAAAGAAATCACGCATAAATTACTTTTTTGCGAACATCCGCATGTTTATACTTTAGGAAAAAGCGGCGCGGTAAACAACCTGTTAATCAACGATGATTTCTTAAAACAAATCAATGCCACCTATTATAAAAGCAACAGAGGTGGTGACATTACCTATCATGGGCCAGGTCAAATTGTAGGTTATCCGATATTTGATTTGGAAGAAATGAGCTTAACTGTAAAATCTTATATCCATCAATTAGAGGAAGCCATTATCAATTGCATTGCCGATTATGGCATTAATGGAGACAGAATGGATGGAGCAACCGGAGTATGGATTGATAAAGACAACCCATCCAAAGCAAGAAAAATTTGTGCTATTGGTGTTAAAGCCAGCCGTTATGTCAGTATGCATGGATTTGCACTTAATGTAAATAATAATCTTAGCTATTTTAATCATATTAATCCTTGTGGATTTATAGATAAAGGGGTTACCTCCATTGAGAAAGAACT
The DNA here is from genome assembly GCA_963677245.1 of uncultured Saccharicrinis sp. GTDB lineage: Bacteria > Bacteroidota > Bacteroidia > Bacteroidales > Marinilabiliaceae > Saccharicrinis. The sequence goes on along the minus strand of OY781921.1, from coordinate 3,715,219 downwards.
AGGCGAAAAACAGGATTTTGAAGCAGTCAAAAGGAATTTGCTAACACATTTAGAAAAAGTATTTCAATTAAATATTCAAGCATAGAATTGAGCTAAGAACCTGATTCAGCAACGATTCAGACACATTACACGTAAGACATCCCGCATCAAATGTGTCAAATAGCCTATTGGCTGTTTTGATTATCCATTTTTTTTGGGAAATTTAGCCTTTCAAAATTTGGCCTCATACAATTTATGGAGAAAAGATGGAACATAAAAGAATCTGCTGACGAAGAAAAGGTCGAGCACCTGTCGCATGCCCTTAATATCGACAGGTTTCTATCCAATTTATTAATTCAGCGAGGCATTGAAACTTTTGACCAGGCTAAAACTTTTTTCCGACCATCTTACGATCATTTTTACGATCCATTTCTAATGAAAGATATGGATCGGGCAATTGACCGATTGGAAAAAGCGATTGAGAATGATGAAAAAATAATGGTTTATGGCGATTATGATGTTGACGGAACAACATCTGTATCCTTGGTTTACTCTTTCTTAAAACCTTATTTTAAACACATCAACTTTTATATACCTAACCGGTACGAAGAAGGTTATGGCATCTCATATAAAGGGATAGATCATTTTGCAGAAGATAATGTATCTCTTGTTATTGCCTTAGATTGCGGAATTAAAGCAGTTGAGAAAATTGAGTACGCAAAAGAAAAGGGTATTGAGTTTATTATTTGTGATCACCATACACCGGGAGACTCGTTGCCTGATGCTGCCGCCTGCCTTGATCCTAAAAGAAGCGACTGTACTTATCCTGATGAAAATCTATCGGGTTGCGGTGTAGGATTTAAGTTTTTACAAGCTTTTTGTAGAAGACAGAAAATCGACGAAAGTCAGCTTTACGATTACCTTGATTTGGTTGTGGTAAGTATTGCTTCTGATATCGTACCAATTATAGGTGAGAACAGGGTGATGGCCTTTTTTGGTTTAGAGAAATTAAATACCAATCCGGCATAGGATTGAAGCACATCATAAAAGTAGCAGGTTTACAAGGTCGCGAAATAACCATTAGCGATATAGTTTTTAAAATTGGCCCTCGAATTAATGCTGCAGGCAGAATTGATTCCGGTGGCGATGCTGTTGACTTGTTAATTAGTAAAAACGAAGAACAGGCATCCGATATGAGTATCGATATTGATAAATGTAACGATACGAGAAAAGGATTTGATAGAGATATCACCCAACAAGCATTAGACTTAATTGACACAAACGAAGATTTAAAGAATAAAAAATCAACTGTTCTGTTTGAACCAGAATGGCATAAAGGGGTAATTGGCATTGTAGCTTCCAGATTAACTGAGTACTACTATCGTCCTACTGTTATACTAACCGAATCAAAAGGTTTTGCAACTGGCTCAGCCCGTTCCGTTGAAGGCTTTGATTTATATAAAGCCATCGATTCTTGTAGCGATTTGCTGGAAAATTTTGGAGGACATATGTATGCTGCCGGATTAACACTAAAAGTTGAAAATATCCCAGCTTTCAAAAAACGATTTGAAGAGTTTGTGATCGCCAATATTACACCAGATCAACTCATTCCGCAGATTGAGGTGGATGAAGAAATTGGTCTAACAGATATTAACGATAAATTCTTTAGAATACTCAAACAGTTCAGACCTTTTGGTCCAGGTAATCTAAAACCTGTTTTTGTAACCAAAAGAGTTTTCGATTATGGCACCAGTAAAAAAGTAGGTAAAGATCAGGATCACTTAAAAGTAGAACTCATCGAAGAAAAGTCAGGTTCCATAAAGCAAGGTATAGCCTTTTCAATGGGCGACTATTTAGATAAACTACAAACAGGAAATCCTTTTGACATTTGTTACACCATTGAAGAAAACGTGTACAATGGCAGATCTACAATTCAAATGATGCTTAAGGATATGAAATTTCCGTATGATGAAGAATATGCCGATTAAAAAATAAGGCTATTCTATCGTAAACTTCAATTTGTTATAAAAATAAAAGAACAAAAATCAATTTGTTTTTGAAATAAATTATATTTGTAGCAAATGTTAATTACATCTATTAATTAACACATGAAACGGATATGATTAATTTAAGTTTTTGTTGAACGTTTCATCTGACATGATAAAATAAAAACTAAACAAATGATAAAAAATTTAAAACTATTAGGCTTAGCCTCAGTTCTTGTACTTGCAGTTATTATTGCATCTTGTAACAGTTCATCTAAAAAAGAAAAACAAAAAGAAACTGTTCAGATTGAGAAAGACGAAGTAGAAACAAAAGTTAGAGAATTTGTTTATCCACTTCCGACTTCGTACGAAATTGTGGAAATGTTAAATAAAATTGAAGCTGCATATATTTTTGATTTAGCTAACAATCCTGCCAATTCAGATAAATATTTTACTGAAAAAGCAAAAGCGCTTAACCTTGGTATATATGGTGGTGATTTAAGTTATGCCAGTACATACAATCAAAAACAAGAAACTATTAATTTTATTGATGCTTCCAGAAAACTATTGGAAGGTTTAGATTTAACAGGAGCTGTTAGAGAAGATTTACCAGAGCAAATAGAAGCTAACGAAGATAACAAAGAAGCATTAGTTGAGTTAATTACCAACTCATTCTACGATACCTACGATTTTCTTCACGCTAATAACAGAGCACCTGTATCAGCATTAGTAATGGCAGGCGCGTGGGTAGAAGGTCTTTATATTGCAACTCACATTTCTGAAGAAACATTTAATAGTAAAGAAATGGTTGAGATTGTTCTAAAACAAAAAGAACCTTTACTAAAACTGATGGAAATTCTTTCTGAATATAAAAGTAATGAAGCCATTGCTGAAACCATTGATGATTTATCAAACATGGCTAATATTTATGCAAGTATTGAGAGTACTGCAATTACTCAGGAGCAAATGATACAAATTGCAGAAGAGTCCTTAACTATTCGCAAAAAATTTGTGGCTACAGAATAAGATATAATAACCTGAAAAACATTTAAAAGCGGTCACTGTCATCAGGATCGCTTTTTTTATTTATGATAAACATACCATAATTGAAGGTTGGTTTAATTAGTAAATTGTATTTTTATACAGTAAATATTCGAATTTACATTTTACACATTGGCTAAAAAAGTACACAAAAGGTTATGAGCGAGACGTTATTAGATGCACTTATGAAATTATATGCTCTTCTTACAAATGTAAGAAAGGAGAGCCGATTAGACAGTGCACGAAAACTGATTGAACAAGAGCTTCAACGTAACTTTAATAAAGAATATGTTGACCAATATTTGGAAAGGTTTAATTACTATATTCAATCTTTTCACAAACATACTTATAGTCCAATAAAATCAAAAGTAGAGCAACAATCATCTGACAATTACAACCAACTCAACAATATTTGCGATGAACTAAATAAAGAACTCCAAAGCGAATCTAAAATATGGCTCTTTGTGCAACTCTTTGAATTTATGCGCAAAGAGGAAAAAATCAGCACTATAGCCTACGATGTTGTAGATAAGCTTTCCAGAGGAATGATGATTAACCCGGTAGATTATGAACTACTCAAATCATTTATTCTGAAAGGCCCTATGGAGATTTCCGATCCTGAAAAGGTTTTGGTTATCAGTGGCCAAAAAGAGCCTCCTCTACCCAACTTTAAACATCTGTATAACGAGAAACAACAGGTTTATGTTTGGGTTCTCTATGTTAAAAGCACGCATACATTTATTTTCAGATATTCCGGAGATCGTAACTTGTATTTAAACGGTCACAAAGTAGAGCGAAATAACTCGTATATCCTTTCTGTTGGTTCAGTGATCAAAACCTCGCGTATGTCTCCTGTATATTATGGAAGAGTGGCTGAAGTGTTTGTTCAAAAAACAGAAATGGGTCGCATTATGCTGAAAGCAAAAGATGTGACGTACAAGTTTAACGACAAACAAACAGGAATACATCCTTTTAGCTTTACAGGTCGTTCCGGACAATTGGTTGGAATAATGGGAGGAAGTGGCACCGGAAAATCCACCTTATTAAATGTTCTAAACGGTAGCTACAAATTATCAAACGGTTCAATACATATCAATGGCCTCAATATTCATGAACACAAAGAAGAATTAAAAGGGGTTATTGGATACGTTCCTCAAGAGGATTTATTAATTGAAGAACTAACTGTTTATGAAAACCTGTTCTTCAATGCCAAGCTTTGCTTTAGCGATTCCTCAGTCGAAAAAATTCAGGAACTAGTTGAAACTGCTATTAAAGATTTTGATTTAATTGAGGCAAGAGATTTAGTGGTTGGAAGTCCGTTAAATAAAATTTTAAGCGGGGGACAACGTAAGCGACTAAACATTGCACTTGAGTTAATCAGAGAACCTTCTATTCTTTTTGTGGACGAACCTACATCCGGCTTATCCTCAATGGATTCAGAAAAGGTAATGGTTTTACTAAAAAGACAGACTTTAAAAGGAAAGTTGGTCATCATTAATATTCATCAACCTTCTTCTGACTTATATAAATTACTGGATAAATTATTAATAATAGACAAAGGAGGTTATATTATCTACAATGGAAATCCGATGGATGCCATTGTATACTTTAAGCAAAAAGCTAACTATGTAAACCCTGAAGACAGCGAATGTTACTTATGCGGTAATGTTAAAGTAGAACAACCTCTCAGAATCATAGAAGCCAGAATGGTTGATCCTAACGGTCGCTTAATTCGTGAACGAAAGGTAAAACCCGCAGAATGGTACGAATTATATCAAAATGACATAGAAAGTCAGTTTGAATGGAAAAACAATACAGAGCCTGAAACGATAGAAAAGCTTCCTCACAACTTATATAATATTCCGGGAAGAATAAAACAGTTTCTAATTTACAGCTACAGGGACAGTTTATCAAAATGGAAAGATCGTCAGTATATGATGATTAATTTTTTAGAGGCTCCTGTTTTAGCTCTGATACTGGGTTTCTTTACCAAATATATAGCCGGAAGCGAGACTGACATTAACCAATATATATTCAGTCAAAACGATAACATCCCAGCCTATTTATTTATGGCTGTTGTTGTTGCTCTATTTTTAGGCTTAAACGTAAGTGCAGAAGAAATCATTAAAGATCGCAAGTTACTACAAAGGGAAAAATTCCTTAACCTTAGTCGATCCAGCTATTTGAACAGTAAAATAATGATACTTTTTGGGATATCAGCTATTCAAACGCTTTCTCTGGTTTTGATTGGAAATTATATACTTGAGATTAAAGGACTAACTTTTAGCTATTGGATGATATTATTTTCAACAGCTTGTTTTTCGAATATGCTTGGACTCAATATTAGTAGTGGGTTAAAATCTGTTGTGGCCATTTATATTCTGATACCTCTTATTTTAGTTCCTCAGCTATTATTCAGTGGAGTAATTGTAAATTTCGACAAACTACATAACTCCATTGCACCTAAAGAGTTTGTTCCTAGAATAGGAGATATAATGACTTCGAGATGGGCATACGAAGCATTAGCTGTTAACCAATTTGCAAACAACGAGTACGAAAAGCACTTTTTCGAATATGAGCAAAAAATAAGTAATGCTTCTTATTATTCAAGTCTTCTCATTCCTAAACTGAAACAACATAATATCTCTTGTCAAAGACTATTGGAAAAAGGCAATACAGAAGAAGCGGAACTTCATGACGCCATAATAAATAAAGAATTAAATAAGTTGATTGAAAAAACCACACCTGGCCTTGCTGCATTTATTGCATCAAAACCAGATAATGTTAATCAGATCAACATTAAACGAACTGAAGTTATATTAGATTCGCTGACTACTTATTTTCAATCTATTTACAAAGAAGGTAAATCGCAAAAAGATCAGGTTTATAAAGAACTAGTAAAAACACTTGGTTCAGCAGAACAAGTATTTAAATTAAAACAGGAGTATAGTAATACTAAACTTACAGCACAATTATTAAATAAAGGTAACTTAAAACAGATTCAATTCAAGGGTAACGAATATATTTCTAAAAAAGATCCTGTTTTAAGAGATGGAAGTTCAAAATGGGGACGTGCACACTTTTTGGCACCAACCAAACAATTCGCAGGAATAAAGATTCCAACACCTTTATTTAATGTGATTACCATATGGTTGTCTACCTTTATTCTTTATTTAACACTTTACTTTGATATTCTAAGCCAAGCTATTAGATACTTTGAAAAGTTCAGATTAAGAAAGGCTTTTAAACTTCATGAAAACAAAGTTTAAGGAATTCCGGTTTTAAAGTTACTTTTGTCCTCTAAAAGTAAAACGAAGCATGAAGGTATATTCTGATCCGAATACATTTAATGATTCAAATGTGGTGTTAACCATTGGGATGTTTGATGGCGTACATTTAGGTCACAGTAAGCTACTTGAACATACTATGCAAAAAGCGAACGCGTTAAATGCTAAATCGGTAGTTTTAACCTTTTGGCCTCATCCCCGAATTGTATTAAACAAAGCTAATCCGGGAGAACTTCAATTCATTACAACACTAGATGAAAAAACAAAACTAATTAGTGAGAAAAATATTGACGCTTTAATTCTTTTGCCTTTTAGCAGAGAAATTGCCAACCTCACCGCTGAGAAATTCATTCAAGATGTTTTGATAAAAAAACTCGGTATGAAACATTTGGTTGTAGGATATAATCATCGGTTTGGCAAGGATAGGGTAGGCGATTATGAACAGTATTTACAAATTGGAAAAAAACTAGGTTTTTCTGTTTCAAAAGTAGATGCAGCCTTATTTGATGATAAAGAAATCAGTTCTACCTATATCCGAAATCAACTAAATCTGGGGCAGGTAAAAAATGCGAATCAAATGTTAGGCTATCAGTTTTCGATCTTTGGAACTGTAACAGGAGGTCAAAAGCTTGGACGAAGATTAGGATACCCTACTGCCAACATTATACCCAACGAACAATACAAACTCATCCCTGCTATTGGTGTTTACGCCTGTAAAGTTCATGTAATAGGACAAAACTTTAAAGGTATGATCAACATAGGAAAGAGACCAACGGTAGATAATACTGACGAAATTTCAATTGAAGTACATATTTTCAATTTCAATCAGGACATATACTCCGAAGAGATTGAAGTATTTTTTGTTGATAAAATCAGGGAAGAAATGAAATTTAATAGCATTGAAGATCTCAAACTACAACTAAAAAAAGACGAATCCGCGGCTAAACACATTCTTGAGCTGATTTAGAATTTACCCAATTAGTTAACACGCACTTATTTTATTACTTTTGCAACTCAATTAAATTAAAAAGTTATGTCTGAGATATTAACAGATTCTCTTCCATACAAAGTGGCCGATATGAATGAGGCTGAATTTGGAAGAAAAGAAATAGCATTAGCTGAAAAAGAAATGCCTGGGTTAATGGCATTACGCGAAAAATACGGATCAGAAAAACCTCTTTCTGGCGCTAAGATAATGGGATCATTACACATGACAGTACAAACTGCTGTTCTTATTGAAACTTTGGTTTCTCTTGGTGCTGATGTAAGATGGTGTAGCTGTAACATCTATAGCACGCAGGATCATGCAGCTGCTGCTATAGCTAAAGCAGGTGTTCCTGTTTTTGCATGGAAAGGTGAAACCCTTGAAGAATACTGGTGGTGTACTGAACGTGCATTAGACTTTGGAAATGGTGAAGGTCCTGATCTTATTGTTGACGATGGTGGTGATGCTACCATGATGATTCATCTGGGACGCGATATTGAAAAAGATTCTTCTATTCTTGAAAAAGATTACAGCAACGAAGGTGAAGATTACCGTGAACTTATCAGTCGTTTAAAGATTGAGTTGGATAAAAATGCTACTCGTTGGACTAAAGTGGCGGAAAAATGCCAGGGTGTTAGTGAAGAAACAACTACCGGAGTACACCGCTTATACCAAATGATGGAAAAAGGAGAATTACTTTTCCCAGCTATCAATGTGAATGATTCTGTTACCAAATCAAAATTTGATAATTTATACGGTTGTCGCGAAAGTTTAGCAGATGGTATTAAAAGAGGTACAGATGTAATGGTAGCAGGTAAAACTGTTCTTGTTTGTGGTTACGGAGATGTTGGTAAAGGTTGTGCTCAAAGTATGCGTGGATTTGGTGCCAGAGTTTTAGTTACTGAAATTGACCCGATTTGTGCCTTACAAGCGGCTATGGAAGGATTTGAAGTTACTACAACTGAAGATGCTTTAGCAGAAGCTGATATTTACGTTACTACTACTGGTAACAAAGATATCATTACCATAGAGCATATGGCAAAAATGAAGGACCAGGCTATTGTTTGTAATATTGGTCACTTCGATAATGAAATTCAGGTAGAAAAACTTGAAAAATATCCGGGAATTAAAGAAACTAATATTAAACCACAAGTTGATTATTTTGAATTCCCTGATGGACATGCTATTATTTTACTATCAAGAGGTAGATTAGTTAATCTAGGTAACGCTACAGGTCACCCTAGTTTTGTAATGAGTAACTCATTTACTAATCAAACTTTGGCACAGTTGGAATTATGGCAGAACAAATATGAAATTGGAGTTTACACATTACCTAAAAGATTAGACGAGGAAGTAGCCAGACTTCACTTAGCTAAATTAGGAGTAAAGCTTACGCAATTATCAAAAGAGCAAGCTGACTATATCGGTGTTGCGGTTGAAGGTCCTTATAAACCGGAGCATTACAGGTACTAGTAAAATACCAGATACGATTATAATTCAAAAGGGGCTTGCACGTTTGCATAGCCCCTTTTTATTGTGATTTGGAAAAACAGAAACAATTTAAACAGGTAAGCCTAATCAATTCACCAGATTATTTTTATATCCATCATTAGATACAATATGGTGAGGATTCTTACCCATACCTTTATTCAGCCATAAATCAGCTGCCATTTTGGTATTAAAAACCTGAAACTTATAACGTTCAAGTTGTATTAATCTAGTATATATAACTGCAAGTGCAGTATCCACTGGTCTATCAGTCACAATAGCCACATTTAAACTCTCATACCTTTCAAATAATCTAATATTCTCATTAAGAATTTCGTTTAACTGATGAGGCTTTAAGGAAAGAATTCCTTGCGTATCATCAATTAGTATTTTTAAATTTTTAGGATATATCTCACTCTGCCTTAAAGCGTGCAAATAATTAACTATTTCTCCCTGATTAACAACATCTATAAACATTGTTTCAACATACCCCTTCTCCTCATTATAATTAAATGTAACCATAGCTTCTAATTTTTACCAAAAACCAAACTCAATACATCATAAATAAACTACAAGCTTAAAACGGAACTCTTAATCTAAAACACTATAATTCTAAGCCGTTCTTGTTTTCTCTTTACTACTTTTTTTATCTATCTGAATAACTTGCGTTTCACGATATTCATAAGATTTTACTATATCTGCAAGCTTCTGCGCCGTATCATATAAACCTTGCGAAGTTGCACTAAGCTCTTCACTTGAGGCTGCGTTCTCTTGTACAACTTTACTTAATTCCTGTATAGATGAATTAATCTGATTCGCACCAATATTCATCTCCTGACTAGCTGCAGCCACTTCCGCAACCAATTCCGAAGATTTTGATGTACCTTCCACTAAACCACCAATCTCCTCTAAAACCTCTGTTACTTTTTCTACTCCATTTTTAGCAAGTTTAGTAATAAAAGCAGCAGAATCATTACTTAATTCCGCCAACTTCCTTACTTCATTTGCTACTACAGCAAATCCTTTACCGGCTCCTCCTGCCTTTGAAGCTTCAATAGAAGCATTTAATGCCAAAATATTAGTTTGACCTGCAATCTGTGTAACAACACTCACTTCAGAATTAATTTTGTTCATCAAATGAGTTGCTTCCTCAATAACTTTATATGAATCCGCAAGCTTTCTGCTTGCTGTCAAACTCAGTTCTTTCGATTCTTGTGCATTGTCAGCATTATTCTGGATATTTGCTGTCATTTCTTCAATCGATGAAGAAATTTCTTCTATTCCGCTGGCTTGTTCTGTTGCACCATTACTGATGGTAGAAGAACTGGAATTAATATGAGAACTAGAATTCAACAGATTTGTAGAACTAACATCTAGATTTGACATGAGTGATCTGTTAGAGTTTAACAACTCTATAACGGACTCAACTAAAGCCTTAATCTCATATTTCTCTTTTCTATATTTCGGATCTACACCTACAGTGAGATCTTTTTCACTCATACTTTTTAACACATTTGTGATATGTTGAACAGGTTCCTTTACCTTTTTTGACAATAAATAATAACTACTTAAAATCAAGATTATAGCTATAGGCACTGCCCAGGCAAGATGAATCAGTCCTTTGTGTCCTACCGTAAATGCAAAACAGGCGACTGAAGCAATAACGCCTAAAAAAACCGACCCTATAATTAAAACGAATGTCTTCTTAAAAGCAACATACAACAGTGACCAACACAGCATTGCAGCAGCAATAATCAACAAATTACCTAACAAAAAAATGTCCATAGCTATAATCTTTAAATTGTATCAAACTGACAAGGCAGAACCAAATGCCACCAGATACTGCGGATGAATATCAAGATCTGGTGATATAAGTGTAAAACCTTTTTCCCTAAAAACTTTTTGAAGCGTTTTATGATTAGCAACTCCTCCAGTTAAAAAAACCTCTCCTCCTTTTTGTAATTCTCTGGGAAGAAGTTTAATCGCCTGTGTAGCTACATATTCATATAAGCCCCTAAGTATTGCTTTTCGCTTTTCGTCAGAAGATTGTATCAGTGCAGAAACAACATTCGTAACTGCAAAAATTCCACAAGTTGTATTTATCACTTCACTTTCTTCTGCTTCAAAGGCTAATTGATCAAGTGTTTCAAAAGTAAAATTCGGATTTGTTTGTTTCCATCTTTCAAGAATTTGAGCCAATACCATTCCTGTACCTGCACCGCAACTTTTATTTGTATTTATCCAAGGAGAAGAATTCATGTCCTCAAAGTGTAGGATTTTAACATCCTGTGTACCTATATCTACAACCAAACACTCACTTCTGTTACGAAAGAGCTTCTGACATGAATTAATTAGGGCATTCATCTCTGTGGTTTGGCGGTTTACCATATCTCTGAATATTGGGTTATCACTTCCTACTCCGGCAACGCCTAGTAATACCGGTTTGGTTACATTAATTTTCTTTCTAATTTCGGACAATAATCCTGGATAGTCAATACCTGATGAAAAAAGTCCTTGCTCAACAACTTCTTGATTTTCATCCAGCAAGATATATTTACTAAATCCACTTCCAAAATCAACTCCCAACTTATACCCACTTTCAGTAATATTAGTTTCGTTTTTAATAGATGGTTTTATTTCTTTTTTAAGACTTATACCCTGAAGTGAAGTTAAAAATGTACGCAACCTAAAAGAAGTTGGTCCTTTAGGCATTCCTAAGATACAATCACCTCCCAGTGAAACTACTTTTAAACTATTTTTTGTTGCCTCATTCTCAAGCTCATGTAAACGAGGAGCTAACAATTGACAATGCTCATGTGAAACAATCATAATTCCCTTACTGCCCATTTGCTTAGCCTCTTTCATAAAGCGGTCTGATTTCTCAATTATGTCTCCACCACGCATTGGTACATTAATCAGGTTTTGTGCTAAGTTCTCAAACAGATCATCAACACTTAAAGCATCATAATTATCTAAATCAGGCATAACATACTCTCCCAGGTAATTCACCCCTTCAAAAGACATATACGCATTTACCTCATTTAAAATACTCCAAACATCTGTTCTACCATATGGAATTAATCCATACATAGCAACAGGCACACCTTCTTTCTGATCATCAGTTAGATTATCCGCATAATCAATAAACTCGTTTTTTAATCTGGCACACATATCTACCGCCTTCTCATCTCCCCACATTGGTAAAAACTGCATATGCCAGTGTAATGGCTCCAGGCCTAAATTTACAGGACCTTTTGATTTTCTATAATTCCATAATTCCAGAAATTCTTTTCTTGCTATGGACGAATGATACATTACCTTTTTAAAATTATTTAATGCTTCATCCTCATCTATATTAAGATCTTTAGCTATTTCGAGAAAATTACTTTTTAATTGCTCAGCAAGATGAGTTACGGAACTATCCAAGGCATAGACTGGCAACTCAATATGATAATGACTGATATTAAACTCCTTACGAACGTCTTCAAAAGACAATCCAATGCCTTCACAATACGCACTCGAACTAACCAGCACATCAGGAATTGGAATTAAGCCTTCGACCAAAGCACCTTTCATGGAATTTATAAAGCTACATCTGGGAGCTGTCAAACTTCCTTTATTATTGAGATCAATAATCTGGGAATGGGAAGCTAATAGGCTACTAAACATTTCCAGGTTTAAAGGGATGCAATCCAAAGCCCAGGCAAACTCAGAAGGAACAAGTAGTGAGGTAGCCATTACACGGGTATCAGGCTTAAAAGATTCACGCAATAAAGTGGTACGTCGCGTAATTAAACTTCTAGTTGCACGAAGCTTAATTGGAGATGCACTACTTAATGTATCTCCACTTTGTGACGAGTCCTTATAAAAGGCTCTAAAGTTTTCATAAGAATATTTTCTCTTATCTGACTTCGACAGTCCATTGGTTAAATTCATTTTGTTATCCATGTCAAAATGTGGTTTAGGTATTAATTGATAAAAAATGGTATTCTCCTTTTCTTAATCCTCCACATCTAAAGTACAAACAAGCAACAATAATTACACAAGAACAGGCGTGACAAAAGTGTGACAAATACATCTATCTGATATATTGCATATTAAAAATACCAAATCAAATAGAAATGCCAAATAGAAAATCATCCCTTAAGCAGGTTGTTCGATTACGAACATATGAAATTGATTAGAAATTACGCTAAATAGTCAACTCTTATTTGAAAATTGTGACAAATAATGCTTCAATAAGACATGATCTTAAACTAACCACTTCCGTGATAAGCATAAACTAGTCAAATATTATTGTTTAATAGAAAAGCATCATTAGACAACAAGATTATTGACAAATGAAGTAAAATCAATACCTGAAAAATTACCTGAGCTCATAAATAGTAACGTTGAATTCTTCCAAGTTTTGTTTTTTAGGTATGTCTGTAATACGGTAGAATCTGAAAATACTTTTACATTACTCGTTCCGAAAGCATCATAAACTTCCTCTTCAGAAATTCCCGGTAATTTTTTATGGTGTACAACCTCTGGATTAAAATAGACCAATGCTTCATCAGCATCCTGCATTGTATTTTTATATTGTGGTAAGAATTCTTTGCTCAAACTGCTGAATGTATGTAGCTCCATACATGCGACTAGCTTGTTCTGACTATACTTGTTTTTTACAGCATTAACAGTTGCCTTTAATTTTGATGGTGAATGCGCAAAATCAAGAAAAGCACAAAAATCATTATCTTCTTTTAGACATTGCAATCTTTTCTGAGCTCCCTTAAAAGTCGATATACTTTCTAAAAACTGTTCATCAGTAATGCCCAATTCCCCACAAACTAATCTGGCTCCATTTATATTCTGCAGATTATGACTTCCAAATACAGAAAGTTCGTAATCTACTCCATTAAAACTAACTACAGGTGTATCTTGACTATTCTTTGTTTGTAATTCATCATAAGCTAAAGATTTGATATCAGTCCTTAAGTTATCTGCAATATCTTGCAGCACCTCATCGTAAATACACCAAATTAATGTACCATCCTTTTCTATGGAATCCGCAAATATTTTAAATTGACTTGTATAGTTTTCCCATGTTGGAAAAACATTAATATGATCCCAGGCAACACCACTTAAAAGTGCAATATCAGGTTTATACCAATGAAATTTCGGCCTTAGATCTATTGGCGAAGATAAATACTCATCCCCTTCAAAAATAGCAACAGGAGCATCATGACTCAAACTAACCATTGTTTCAAAACCTTCAATTTGAGCTCCAACCATATAATCAAACTGCACATTCTGGTCTTTTAATACATGCATAATCATTGAAGTAATTGTCGTTTTTCCATGGCTCCCACCGATGACAACTCTCTTTTTATCTTTGCACTGTTCATACAAATATTCAGGGTAGGAATAAACCTTCAGATTCATTTCCAAGGCTTTTAGAAGCTCAGGATTATCTTTACGGGCATGCATTCCAAGTATAATCACATCTAATTCACTGGATATTTTTTCTGGAAACCAACCAAACTTTTCAGGCAACAAACCATGCTTTATTAAACGACTTTTCGACGGATCAAAAATTTCATCATCTGAACCGCTAACTTTATATCCTTTATTTTTTAGTGCAATGGCTAAATTATGCATTGCAGCTCCTCCGATTGCAATAAAATGAATGCGCATGATTTTCCTAATTTGATTACAATTATATTTGCTAAATAGCGAAAGTAACAATTATAATAATAAATGAAACTTACCTTTTATAAGAATAAGCTCCTGGTCACTTTGCTTGCAGCAATAGCAACTGCAATTTTAGTTAAGTTAGCAGCTTCCTTTCCAATCTATACTGAAATATTATATGCACAAGGCATTTACCCATATATTTCAAAAGTTCTTACTTCTCTATCCAAAATAGTTCCGTTTTCAATAGATGATGTATTCTACATCACCCTCATATTACTATTTTTCATTTGCATTCTTCTTGTCGTCTTTAAAAAGATGACACTGAAGTTCTTTTTTGTAAGAGTTATCCAAACAATTTCAATATGTTACATATTATTTTACTGGTTATGGGGCTTTAATTACTACAGGCAAGATGCTTATAGCCGCTTGAATATGGAGAGAACAAATAATAAGGATGAACTTTTTGAAAGTATATTACAGGCAGTAATAGACAATGCAAATTCCAATTACTGCAGCATTGAAGATTACGACAAGGAAAAGTCAATTAGTGCCATAGAAACTTCTTATCAGAGTTTAGCGAGTCAACTAGAAATTGACAATTTGCCTTTAAGTATTAAACCAAAACACATAACTTTTAGTAGTTTCTTTGCTAAAGCAACTATCCTTGGCTATTATGGTCCGTTCTTTAACGAGATTCAAATAAACAAATATCTAACTCCATGGGATGAACCAAGCGTTATTGGACATGAAAAAGCGCATCAACTTGGTATAACAAGCGAAGCAGAAGCAAGTTTTTATGGCTGGATGGCATGTATTAACAGCAAAGATCAGTTTACAAGATATTCAGCCTGGCTGTTTGTACTTAACTACTTTCTTCGTGAAGCTAAACATCTTGAAAACTACCCTGATTATTTAAAAGCCATTAAACCTGAAATTGTAAATGACCTAGTTAGTAAAAACAAACATTGGAGACAATGGCAAAATAAGAACATAGATAGAGTGGCATCAAAAGTAAACGACACCTATTTAAAAAGTAACAATGTAAATAAAGGCATAAAAGATTATAATGAAATTGTTGCTTTAATTATCGATTATTCTCAGAATAACCATGGTAACTTTCTAATTTTTAAGCGCAAATAATTTAATTATTAAATTTATTACTTATCTTTGCGCCCGCAAAACAGAGTTTTTTGCAAGATTTGTTAAACAAATAAAATTTTAAACACATGCCAGTAAAAATTAGACTAGCAAGACACGGACGTAAAAGGCATGCTTTCTACCACGTAGTGGTAGCAGATAGCAGAGCACCACGTGATGGTAAGTACATTGAGCGTATTGGATCTTACAATCCAAACACCAATCCTGCTACTATCGATTTAAATTTCGATAAAGCGCTTACTTGGTTACAAAACGGAGCGCAACCTACTGATACAGCAAGAGCAATCTTGTCGTATAAAGGGGTAATGATGAAAAAACACCTTTTAGACGGAGTTAAAAAAGGTGCTTTTGATGAAGCTGAAGCTGAAAAAAGATTTCAGGCTTGGTTAACTGAAAAAGAAGCTAAAGTTCAAGCTAAAGTTGATGGTTTAGCTGGTAAAGCTGCTGATGCTGCTAAAGAAAATCTTGAGCGTGAAGCTAAGATTAACAGCGAAAGAGCTGAAGCTATCGCTAAAAAGAAATCTGAATTAGCTGCAGAGGCTGAAGCTGCAAATGCAGAGGCTGCTGCTGAAGCAACAGAAGGTGAAGAAGCTGCCAGCGAAGGAGATGCTGCTGCTGAAGAACCAACTGCTGAATAATTTGAAATTATTTCTTTTGAATAAAATAACCCTCATTTAACGTGAGGGTTTTTTTATGCCCTGTATTTGATTATTTTTAACGATTCAAAATAAGGCAGACATGATTGAATATAGCGATTCTACACAAATTGGTTTTTTACAAAAGCCTCATGGCGTAAAAGGTGAAATTGCACTTACTTTAGGCGAAGGTATTTATGCCGAAAATATTGATCCTGAATTTTTATTGTTAGATATCGATAACGGACTAGTACCTTTTTATGTTGAATCTTACAGAGTTAAAAGTAATAAAAGCATTTACATAAAACTGGAGACTGTTGATTCTGAAAACAAAGCAAAGGATTTATCAGGCACTCAGGTTTATCTGGATAAGGATGATCTTGAAGAAAGCGATGAATATATACCTATTGCCTTAAAAGGTTATAAAGTAAATGACAAAATTAAAGGTTATGTAGGTACAATTATTGACTTACAAGAAATATCAGACAACCCTATATTCATACTAGATTACGAAGGGAAAGAAGTGCTTATGCCGATTCATGAAGATTTTATACTAAATATTGATGATGGAAATAAGACTTTGGAAACTCAATTGCCTGAAGGTTTAGTTGATTTATATTTAGATACTGATAGCCAGGCTGAATTTTAAAGTTCAGTTTCTATTCTATCAAAATATAGAGCAAAAAAAAGGTAGAAACTTCTATTTCCACCTTCTTTTGATATTTTTTACTGCTATAAAAATTGCTTTATATTTTCAGCTGTTGCATTAAATTCTTCCGGAGTAAATTGCTTTTTGGGTTTTGCAAAGTTTAAGTCACCTTCACCCTGAAGAGGAACCAGATGAACATGAGCATGTGGCACTTCCAAACCTAAAACAGCTACTCCAACTCGCTTACAAGTCACAGCCTTATCAATTGCTTTAGCAATTTTTTGGGCAAAGACATGCAATCCTGCTAAGGTATTATCATCCAGATCAAAAATATAATCCACTTCTACTTTGGGGATAACCAATGTATGACCTTCTTGTAAGGGATTGATATCCAAAAAAGCAAAGTACTTTTCATCCTCTGCAATTTTATAACAAGGAATATCACCAGCAATTATTTTTGAAAAAATGGTTGACATGGTATTGGTTTTAAGAATGCGAATAATATTAAATAGAAATCTCCACGATCTCAAAAGTCATTAAACCTGATGGTACCTTTATCTCCGCCTGATCACCTACTTTTTTACCTAGCAAGCCTTTTGCAATGGGTGTATCAATTGATAACTTTCCTTCTTTCAGGTTAGCTTCACTCTCAGGAACTAATGTATAAGTCATCTCAGCATTATTTTTAAGGTTTTTAATTTTCACCTTATTTAATAACTGCACTTTCGATGTATCTATTTTTGACTCATCAATGATTCGGGAATTAGCTAATAAATTCTTTAGTCTAGAAATTTTCATTTCCAACAAACCCTGAGCTTCTTTTGCAGCATCATATTCAGCATTTTCTGATAAATCACCTTTATCACGAGCTTCAGCAATCTGAGCTGATATACTTGGGCGTTCCACCGATTCTAACTGGTGTAACTCTTCTTTTAATTTTCTCAAACCCTCTTCGGTAAGATAACTTACGTTTGACATCTTTCTTCCTCCTTATTGTGGTTACTATATAAAAAAATAAAGAATCCCGGAAAACCGAAACTCTTTGTATGCAAAGATATAAAATAATGTACTAAACCAGAAATTTGCCTATTAAAACTCAGGCCTTTTTAGTATCTCGGAGTATATGACAGCTTTTCTTATATCAAACTCAAAACCAGAAGTATTGTCTTCCACTTCTATTTTCTTTTCAGTTTTAGCGCTGGTCTTTTTCTGTATTGGTTGATAGCTTGATTCCATTTGCTTTATTCTTTCCCCTACCGATTGACTCTTTGACTCCTTTACTTTCTCGAACTTTGGAATATTGATTATCTCATTATCATCTGATACCGGCGACATCATATCCTCACCATCATCCTGAAGAACAACTGGCGGTACATCAGCTGCAGCTTTCTTATTCTTTTTCAGAATACTAAAGATAACTCCAACAATAGCTAATATGATATATAAAAAATCGCCTAAATCTTCCATAATATTTTTTTGAAACACTAAAGTTAAAAAATATCTGTTTAATAAATATAAAAATACACTCTTTTTCTATAACTGAAATTAATATGTTTGCACTGGCATGTATATTCTTTTATATACAGCTTAATTAGAAGAGTAATTGACATTTTTTTTCTATCTAAGTATAGTGTGAGAAAAACTAATGAAATGAATTATGAAGATTAAAAATCCTCAATTGAAATATTATTATTTAGGCTTAGTCCTTTTAATTAGCACATTCTTTTCATATTCTTGTAAAGAAGAATCCGAAGAGATTATTCCTAATGTTCGGTTTACAACGCAGATTGATTTTATTAATATAGATCCTGCCTATACACAATCCAATCCTTTTATTGTTAACCGAGATACATACGGAAGAACTATTGGAACTGCAGGCGTGGCCATATTTATGCTTACTGCAGACGAATATTATGCATTCGATATTATGTGCCCATACGAAAAAAGTATGAGTAGTTTAGTAGAGTTGGAGGAAGACGGTATTAATTGTATATGCCCTACCTGTGGTTCTGTTTTTAGTATTGCCAATGAATATGGCGGAGTTTTAGAAGGTCCCTCGAAGTGGCCTTTAAAGAAATACAACACAGAAGTTCGTAACGGGAATTTACATATATGGAATTAAAAAAGCCGGCTCTAACAAGGCCGGCTTTCTGTATTTTTTCTTCAATCTAAATATTCGCTTTAAACTGTTCCAGAAAACGCACATCGTTCTCAAAGAACAGTCGAATATCTTTGATTTGATATTTTAACATCGTAATTCTTTCTATTCCCATACCAAAAGCAAATCCGGTATATTTTTCACTATCAATATTAGAATACTCCAGCACATTTGGATCAACCATTCCGCAACCTAATATTTCAACCCAACCGGTGTATTTACAAACATTACAACCTTTACCTCCACAAAGTGAACAAGAAATATCCATCTCAGCAGATGGTTCCGTAAATGGGAAATAAGAAGGACGCAAACGAATTTGTGTTTTTTCGCCAAACATTTCCTTAGCAAAATATAAAAGCGTTTGTTTTAGATCTGCAAAAGATACATTTTCATCAATATACAAACCTTCTACCTGATGGAAAATACAGTGTGCTCTGGCTGAAATAGCTTCATTTCGAAAAACACGTCCCGGAAAAATTGAACGAATTGGCGGCTCTGATTTTTCCATTACACGAACCTGAACAGAAGAGGTATGCGTACGTAATAAAACATCCGGATCTTTTTCGATAAAGAAAGTATCCTGCATATCTCTGGCAGGGTGCTCTTCAGGGAAATTTAAAGCAGTAAATACATGAAAATCATCTTCAATTTCTGGTCCTTCAGAAACGTTAAAACCAAGTCTACTGAAAATATCTACAATTTCATTTCTTACTAATGAAAGCGGATGACGACTTCCTAATTTCATTAGGGTTCCCGGCAAAGTTAAATCAACACCGGTACCTTTTACCTGCGTATTGCTAAATCCTTCTTTAAGGTTATTGATCATATCCTGTGCTTCATTTTTAAGCACATTGATAACCTTACCTACTTCACGCTTTTGCTCGTTCGGTATCGTTTTAAATTCATTAAATAACTCAGAGATAATTCCCTTTTTACTTAAATATTTAATACGCAGATGTTCTGCTTCATCTGCCGATTTAGCCGTTAGCTGTTTAATTTCCTCCTGTAAAGCTTTTATTCTGTCAAGCATTGCTGGCTCTATTTTTCGTTCATTTAAGTTTGCAAATTTAATAAAAGCAAACAATTACACGCTTAGTTTTTATTAAAAAGAAAGGAACCTGGCAACAAAGGCTGCACAGTTAATTCTTTCTATTTTTTTAAAATCTCAATTTTCAACACTCGAATATCGTCTACAGGCCTGTCCACAGCGTAAGTTTTTACTCCTGCTATTTTATCCACGACATCCATCCCATTGGTTACTTCTCCAAAAACGGTATAATCACCATCTAAATGTGGTGCACCTCCAACTGTGCTATACACTTGCTTTTGTTGTTGTGAAAACCGATATCCTTTTTCTTCTTCAATATCTTTTAATTCACCCTCTGAAAAAACCCTACCAGAAATAATATAAAACTGTGAGCCATCCGATCGGTCTTTAGGATTTCGCTCCGGTGGCATCTTTGAAGCTGCCACCGCTCCTCTTTTATGGAAGAGCCCTTTTACAATATTTGTTTTCAGGTTATAACCTGGTCCCTGCCAACCCACCACGTCATCTTTTTTGGCATGCTTACTATCTGCCGCACCAGTTTGAATTAAAAAATCTTTAATCACCCTATGCACCAACAAGCTATCGTAAAACTGATCACTGACAAGTTTGATAAAATTATCTCTGAAAACAGGCGTTTCATTGTACAAGCGAATATCAATGTTTCCCTCTGTTGTAACTATTCTAAAGCCCTTTATATTTTTATAAGAAGGATAAACCTTGTTTGTTTTTCGTCTGAGCCCATAAATTGATTTGGGATCTTTAGTACTTTCCTTTGCCAGTTTCTGAATTTGAACAGAAGGAATCAGCACAGATATATTTCCACTATCTGTTTGTTGTGATTGAACCAAACCCACAAGATGATGCAAAAAAGTAAAAGCCGGCAATCCCGGTTTTAAATTCTCTGTTAACACATATTTTTTTACGCTATCATTTGAAACGACTGAAACACCGGTTTTAGGTGCATATAACTTGCGACTTCGTCGATACAGACTGGCTAATGAATCAGGAATTGACTTGATGGATTTATCCAGATGCAGATAATTCAGGTTTTCACGCCATGATTTTAAAATAACCAGATTCTCGTCTATATCATAAGCCGTATAACCTGCCACATCCTGAAAATCATCTGTTCCAACCGGAGAAACTTTGGCTTTATAACTTCCTTTAATCAGATCAAGATTAGTCACCAAATGATAGG
Source organism: uncultured Saccharicrinis sp. (assembly GCA_963677245.1). Lineage (GTDB taxonomy): Bacteria > Bacteroidota > Bacteroidia > Bacteroidales > Marinilabiliaceae > Saccharicrinis. The sequence goes on along the minus strand of OY781921.1, from coordinate 3,693,932 downwards.
GATCAATATAAAATCCATAACCCTGATTTAACACCCTGTTGTAATGATCAAAAGTTTCAATAGAAACGATGCCCTTTATATTTCGTTTATAGGAACCTTTTGGGCGTTCATATTCTTCTTTAGAAATAGTGCTTTTTTGTGTTTTGGGTTTACACCCAATAAGTAGCGATAAAAACAATAAAACTCCTACGATACGCATAAACTATTTTTTTAAAACCCTAACTACCAATTTCACATCTGTAAAAGGTCTGCTATTTTTATCGGTCTTTAGAGCCGCTATTTTATTGACTACACTCATTCCACTAACTACTTCTCCAAATACAGTATATTCTCCATCCAATTCCGGCAAACCGCCTATGGTTGTATAAACCTTCCTTTGCTCTTCTGTAAATTCAAGTTTATTCGATAGCGCATAATCAAAAGCGATCTTTTCTTTAATCTCGCGCAACCTGCGATTAAACTCCTTGGGATTCTCTGTTTTCAGTTTTTGCAGTTCTTCTTTATATGGCAGATAATATTTCTTTTTAAGCTTTATTTTAATCGGATTATTCGTTGCCTTCTCCAACAAATCCAGTTCTTCGTTGGTATATACTTTTCCTTGTACAATATAAAATTGACTTACATCGGACATTTTAAAATGATTAATATCCTCCGGTTGCCGCGGGGCACATATCACCCCTCTCTTGTGATAGCGATTTTCCCTAAACTCTGAATCGATATTTAACTTGGAACTACCATAACCAATATGTTTACCTGCCGGTGCATTTTTTGAATCGGAAGATCCTCCCTGAATGACAAAATTCTTAACCACACGATAAAACAAGGTTCCATCAAAATGCCCTTCATTCGCCAATTGAATAAAGCTATCACGATGTTTAGGCGTATCATCATACAGCATTATTTTAATATCGCCCAAGTTGGTGGTTATAATTACATACCTGCTTTGTGCTCCTGAATAAACGGAAACACTTAAAAACAATAATAAAAAAAATACTGATCTCAACATACACCTACTCCTTAATCACTTTTACTTCCATACGAATATCCTTGAACGGTCTATTTCTGGCATCTTTTTCTTCATTAGCAATGATGTCAATTACCTCAAATCCATACTTTTTGCCAAACCAGGATTTTATCTTTTCAATGATATTTTTATCTTCAATTACTTCTCCAAAAACAGTATAACTTCCGTCTAAATGAGGAGTTCCTCCAACAGTTTTGTATACTTCCTTTACTTCCTCAGGGATATTAAACTCCGGATGCTCTCCATATTTTATATTCACTTCCTGCATAATACTTTGCTGCATAGCCATCATTTTATTTCGATCACCAGATTTTTGCAACATATTTAGGGAATCTTCATATTGCAAAAGCAACTCATTAAAAATTTCCCTTCGCTTCATTTCACGCATTTGGTGTTCAATTTTATTAAGCTCCGAATCTTCAATCAGCTCTCCCTGCACAATATAAAACTGAGAACCAGAGGAGCGCTTTTCAGGATTTACAGCATCCGATTGTCTTGCTGCAGCCAAAGCGCCCTTTTTGTGAAAATACTGAGGATAATGAAATTCTGCAGGCAAAGTATAATCAGGACCACCTTCTCCCAGAACTTCTCCTCGTTTTGCATTTTTGGAGTTCGGATCTCCACCCTGAATCATAAAATCTTTAATCACCCTATGAAAAATAGTACTGTCTAAAAATCCTTCTTTAGCCAGCTTTATAAAATTATCTCGATGTGCAGGTGTTTCGTTATATAGCTTAAGCTTAATATCACCCACATTGGTTTTAATTAAAACGATGGGTTCAGTTACATCTTGCGAACATGCTGTAAATCCAAGCAACAAAATAATGCTGCACAGAAAAACCAAATTCTTCATAGGTTTATGTTTTTATTATAATTTATCTTCTAAGTAGGACATCATAGCCTCCTTCAAAATAGCTTCCCTTTCTGATGGCAACAATTTCTTAACATCTTTAACTACGGCAAACTCAGGCCAGCCAGCTTCATCTTCTCCTTCTTTTTTATAATAACCGGTTTTCTCAAATAAAATACATCTTGCCAAATTGATTAAATCCATTTTTTCCTCCTTGGAGTATTTTATAAAGCCAGAACCTTTTTCTTGTATACCGACTAAAAAAAGTAAAAAATCAAAATCTGCCAATACATTAAATTGCTTACTCACCTTTAGCAACAGTTCTTCCCATCTATTATCCTTATTCTCCATTTTTACATTTTGTTCAAAAATACCATAATCTATACTTATGGCAAAAGTTAATTTTATTATTTATAATTTGTTTTAGCTTACCAGATTAAGGGTATAATACTTAAAATCCATTTTATTCCCTATGCAGATATCCTTTTACAACTGCATCATCGACCAAATTTTCAACTATACTCCATAAAACCTCCGACCCATTTTTTATAGGTGCATTTCTTTTCAACACCATTTCTGCTGTTACTTTATGCTTCTTCCATTGCTTTCCTTCTGTGATATAATTATGTAGAATTGGCATAAATTTATCTATGGCTCCGGCAAATGCAGCTTCAGGGGTTTTACCTTCTTCAAACTCCAACCACAGATTTTTATAGCTCAGATATTGATCCTCGGGCAGCAAACCAAAAATACGATCTGCAGCTTTCAATTCTCTTTCCGTCTTATCATGGTGCGCCTTTTCATCGTATGCAAAAGTATCTCCGGCATCAATTTCTACAATGTCATGAATCAATGCCATTTTCACCGACTTTAATAAATTAACATTTTTTAAGATTGCATATTCTTCTAATAACAAGATAGATAATGCCATATGCCACGAATGCTCTGCATCATTCTCTTGTTTTGATGAATCCATTAACAAGGTTTGACGTACAACTTTTTTGAGACGGTCAATTTCAATTATAAAATCGAGTTGTTGTTTAAACCGATGATTTAATTCTGGAAAAATTGTTTTTGGCATAGTCGTTGAATTTGTGAGATCGATAGTATTTGTGGGAGAATAAATTTATTTGTGATGAAAGAAATAAAAAACGGAAATACAGATTACGAGTTTACCAACAGTGATTGGATGCCGATTTTTGATGATGAAGAATTGCATGAAATTCTGGAACGAGTTATTTTATCTAATCCAGGACATCCTTTAATTGCCGAACCACTTTTAATTGGCAAAAATTAATCAAGACTTTAAGGCTTCAAATTCTATTAAAGAAGCTATTCCCTGATGACCAACACCTTCATTTAAATGTTCATTAAACCGGATGTTTTTAACGATTTTCATCTGAGAAAAATCATTAGCTAATATTTCCGGTGTGTATAGCATTTCTATATCCTTTGGCCCTCCACTTTGATACTTTAACTGCTCTTTTGAAAAACCCGTAATAAACATTTTGCCCGAATTATTCAGCAAATGATAAAGGTGTGCATGAATATTTAATCTAATTTGTGTAGGCAAGTGAAAAAACACCAGTGCCACCGCATCAAAACAGTCTGCATCAAATGGCGCTTTCAACAAATCTCCAGTGATATAATTGATATCAACCTTATGATTATGAGCTAATTTTTCAGCCTTCTTTTTGCCCTCATCACTTTGATCAATTGCCCACACCTGCCATCCTTGCTGACTTGCATAAACCGCATTACGTCCTTCTCCTTCACCTGGCAATAATATTTTTCCCGGTTTGTTCTCATCGATAAACCTTTTAAATTGCACATTAGGCAATTCTCCATACAGGTATTCCTCCGACGCAAAACGTTCGTCCCAAAATTCTTTCATTGTTACTTATTGAGTTTAAAAATGAACAAGATGTATTGGCTATAGTTCAAAAATTACTTGAGATAAATGGTTAAAGGCGGAATATCCAAATCTTTTCCTCCTCTGGATTTACCTACAAAAGAAACTCCATTTACTTGAACATCGACACACTCTTTAACGCCCAGGGCTGCCAATACAGAAGAACCGGTAGGTGTGCAGAGTTCTATATTTAAGGGACCCATCTGATGGCATATCTCATATTTATCCATGATTATTTTTGTTGCCGGTGCAGGCACTGGCATTTCTCCATGCGAAAATTTAATTCTTCCCCCACCCAATGAAACCGGCTTAATTAAAGTAGCTGTAGTTGGTGCTGCAAGTAATTGCAAACCATATGCTGCACCAATTATATCGATAATAATATCCTGCGCTTCGTGCAACCAGGCTTCTTCATGCTCATGATGGTGATGATGGTCGTGATCTTGATGATGGTGTTCATGATCATGATGATCGTGACTGTGATGATGGTGATCCGTTAAAAAGGTATTTTCTTCATGCGCTTGTTTCTCCGCAGCAATCAATACTTCCAGTGCTCTATTGGCAAATTCAGCATATTCTTCTTCAATTTCTAACTCCACACATAATTCATGAATGAGTTTTCGTGCTTTTGATGCGCCTAAATGACCATGGTTATGATGAATATGCATCTTTAAACGCGTGGCTCCATCATGTGTTGTTTCTGTAGTTATTTGAGATTGACCAATAGCATTACCTGCAGTAGTTAAAGCATATAACATTTTTGATTCATCTGCCCCAGCTGATATTAATGCTGCAGAAAACATATCCCCTGCTATCCCACCGGTTGGATCAATATATAATTGCATTCAATTTATCTTTTAGTTTAAAATGATGAAGATAATACAATAAAAGGATATGGATGTTAATGAAATTCTAACATTTTAATCCCCAATAAACCTTTTACATATGCGACTCACATAAAGGATATTAGAAAAATACTATAAAAATAGTTTTGATACTATTTTTATAATATTACATTTGTAGTACTATGTTTTTAATAATAGAATGAAGCAGTAAATAATATAAAGGCATGAAACGAGCCAAAAGAAAAAGTTCTCACACAAGAGAATGAGTATTTTTTGGTGAGTTCCATCTGACAAATAAAAACAATTACAAACAGATGAAACAACTGACAAAAGCCGAAGAAGAAGTAATGCATATTTTATGGCAAAAAGAGGAAGCCATTATCAAAGAAGTGGTGGCCGGATTTAAAAATAAAAAACCAGCTTACAACACAGTGGCTACGGTATTAAAAGTTTTAAAAAGCAAAGAATTTGTAGATCACAAAGCCGTGGGTAATACCTATGTGTATTTTCCATTGATATCAAAAGAGGAATATTCCTCTTACCAGGTAAAGCACTTATTGAAAAACTATTTTGGCGGGAGCTTTGCCCGATTGGCTACCTTCTTTGCCAAAGATAACGACATGAGTCTTGAAGATTTGGAAGACCTGCTCAAAGCATCGGATAACGATGATAATCAATAACACCAAGGCAATCTTTAAAACACCCTTAAAATGAATCTGGACTCCTACATTTTTCGCTCACTGATTATATCTGTAGTCATCCTTTGTTTTTACCTGATGGTATATAGAAACGATAATAACTACAATGTGATCCGCTATTACTTTTTGTTTGGAATCGCATCGATTGTACTTCTTCCTCTTTTAGAAATAAGTTACAAAGTGATTATTCCGATATCCAACACCATGGAAACCAACGAACTTTTTAAACAGGTAAGTATAGAGGATAACTTTAATTCTGAGGCTACAACAACCGCTAATTCAATAAAAAAAATCAATTGGTTTTTTATACTCCAAACCATTTATTTTATCGGTGTAGCCCTACTAAGTGCCCGCTTAATATTTCAACTACTCTCCATTTATAAAGAGTATACATCATCAGAAAAAGTGAATTGGAAAGGTGCTGTTATTTGTATTCACCCGGCAGTAAAATCTCCATTTACATTAGGAAATAAGATTTTTGTGGGTAATCATTCTTATTTAGAAGATAATAAACATGAAGTGCTGGTTCACGAAAGAGTACATTTAAAACAAAACCATTGGATTGATATGTTCCTAAGTGAGATTATCTCCATACTATTCTGGTTTAATCCCTTTACCTGGTATATCAACCGCTTAATAAAACAAAATCTGGAATTTATTGCAGACCAAGGTGTATTGGATTCTGGTATTAAGATAAAACCTTATATAAGGTCGATTATTTGTGAAACAATGGGAGCGGAAGCAATCGTGCTAGCTAATTACTTCCGTGACTCCCGAACTAAAAAGCGATTAAAAATGATGAAAAAAGTAAAAAGAAGCAAATGGGGACACCTCAAATTGCTACTCCTTCTGCCCTTGATAAGTGCATTTTTATGGGCATTTAAAAATCCTGTGTATGTTCAGGAGCCTCCAACTAACGGTACATTGGATAATACCGAAGTAACTTACAGCCCCGAAAATGGAATGCAAAAAAAAGATGCTGTAACATTTCATATTAAGGGAAATGTAAATGTATCAGATACCTTAATGGTATTGAATAAGGAAACAGGCAATTATGACAAACAAATAATAGTAGGTAATTTACCGAAAACTACCGTAGTTGCTATATCAAAAGAAAATGGTCAGGTTGTAAAGGCAACTATAGTAGATAAAAACGGTCAATTCGGAATTGATGTAAAAGAAGGTGACAAGCTGGTTTTTTCTTATATAGGATATGAAACACAGGAAATTTTGATATCTAACAACAAAGAGCTAAATGTCATTATGAAAAAAGCTACCTTATTAATTGATCCGGGTAAATATCGTGCTCAGTTTAAAGGTAAAATTCTTCCGCCTCCGCCACCGCCTCCTCCAGTGGAAGTAGTAAAAAATAAAAAAGCAGACAAGGTAGTACCTCCTCCGCCACCACCTCCAGTATCAAAAGGTGATGATGATGAACCTATATTTTTTATAGTTGAAGAGATGCCTGAATATATAGGTGGAATAGAAATCTACTGGCAACAATTATATTCCATGGCGCAATACGAAAGCGAAAAAACCAATTTAAAAGGATCGATAAAAGTAGCTTTTACGGTTGATGAGAATGGTACATTACAAAATGTAAGATCAGTGGAAAAAACCAATACAAAGGAAAGCCAGACTGCGGTTGATATTGTATCTAAACTGGATCAATGGAAACCCGGCAAGCAGAGAGGAAATCCTGTATCTTGTAATATGTTAGTGGAAGTTGAGTTTGAGTAAAATTTACATATTAAATCAGGTTGCTAAACGTAGTAACCTGATTTAACCATAACCCTAAACAATTAAATCTTATATCACCATGCAACTGTTAACCCTGCTTCTAAAATCCTCGGTAGTTATTACTTTGTTTTTATTGGTTTACTACCTACTAATGAATAAATCATCGCACTTTAGCATTAACCGTTTCTTTTTGCTGTGTGGGCTCGCGTTAACCTTAAGTATTCCATTTATGCGAATTGCCTACCCGGTATACATTGAAATAGAAACGCCGAATGTAATAGAGTCTGCAGAAAATCATGTAACTCCTGCTGCCATCAATACGGAAATTATTCCTGAAATACCCGCTAACGTTGTTACAAAACCTGCAGAAGTGCACATCAATTGGGAAAACCTGGCTTGGTGGATGTACGCCGGCATTTCTTTGCTTTTTTTGCTGAGACTTTTAGGCTCCTTTGTTTATAGTTTCTACTTATTAAAAACAGCGCAGCAAATACAGTGGAAATCAAACAAGTATTATCTGCACCCCAAAGTTAAAAACCCAATGACCTTTGCATCCTTTATTTTTATTCCGGGTAGAGAATACCTGGAAGAGCATAAAGAACAAGTGCTTATACACGAGCTTATCCATAAAAAGCAGCATCATTGGGTAGATATGCTTTTAAGTGAATTAGTATTGGCGTTATGCTGGATGAATCCATTGGTTTGGCTCTACAAGCAATGCGTAAAAAACAACCTGGAATATATTGCCGACCGAGGCGTACTAGATACAGGACTGCAGTTGAATACCTACATACAATCTATTTTATGTGAAACCATGGGAACGGAAGCCATATTGTTAGCCAACCACTTCCAAACTTCCCAAAACAAACAACGACTCAAAATGATGAAAAATATAAAACAATCCCGCTGGGGAAAAATAAAGCTATTACTGATTTTGCCTTTAACCGGACTCATACTCTGGGCCTTTAGCACCCCTGAATATATCTACCAACAACAAGACAATAAAATCATTAACTATAAAGAATTATGGAAAGATAAGACGGATAGTGTTAAGCTCTTATTTCATCCACCCCTTGACACTATCAAGGTAAAACAGATGGATGGTTCATACAAGCAGGCAATAATTATGGGTGAGATAATGCACAGTGGAGTAATCACCATTAAAGATGGTCAAAGAACAAGTATACCTGTACCTGATGAGCCTATATCTTTACCTATTAATATTGGAGACACTATAAATTGGAAACTTCCAGGTCGATATCCTAAAGAAATAATTTATAGTGGGCAAGAAGTCATTTATGTTAGCTCTCATCCTAAGAAGGAAATTACTATAAGGGGAAAAATTATCACAAACAATGGTTTGCCTAATACGAATATTGTTGTGGAGGACGATAATAATATTGGAACTATCAGTGACAGCAAAGGCATGTTTGAATTAAATGCATATGATGGAGCTATACTGTCTTTTTATCATCCGGAATACAACCATAAAAAGGTCATCTATCATTCCGGAGATAAACTTGAAATTAGTTTAGAGAAAAAGCAGCCTATTTCTGCTTCTGGAAACATAGCTATTTCAGGACAGGTTTATTTTGCGGATACTTTATTTTATTTGCAAGACGATGGAAGTTATAAAACAAAAATATTAACTCGTCCTCGACCCCAAACTACTATTAGTATAAAAGGAAAAAATATTTCTACTCAATCTGATTACTATAAAGGATATACAATTAACATCGATCCGAATGACACATTAGTATTTTCTAATCCTGGTTTTAAAACCATGGAAGTGATATATAGTGGAGATAAGAATATTTCACCAATGCTTCTAAGAGATGATTATTACTATATACATGAACAAGTAAGAGTTAAAGAAAAATATTTAGGTAAAACAGATATACCTTTTACCAAACAAAAAATGGAGGCAGAAAACTATACTCCAGATTATACTAGGGCACACAAACCAAACTATCAATACAGTTACGAAACATTTTGGATTGAGCTGTATTCAAAAGCAGCCAAAATATCACAAGAGCAAAAGCTAAAAGGCACTGCCTATGTAAAGTTTGTAATTGATGAAAAGGGTAAAATGGAAAGTACCGTTCCTTTTGGAAATACCGATCAGAAAATTCTGGATGCTGCAGAACAAATTGTTCAGGAATTAAACGAATGGTATCCGGGTTATAAAGCGGGTAAATACAGAGCTTTTACTATGTGCGTAAAAGTGGAGTTTTAGAAATCCGTTATCGTTAAAACCTATTCCCCTTCGGGACTACTCCTTTTAAAGGCTATACTTCACTGTTAAACGATGTAAATCAATGAATATAGTGTATTACAAAAGGCTGAAAGCCCTGAACTTCGCAACAAGGGGCATCGCTCCTTGCAATTGACATTATAGAAATGTCAGGCTGAAGGTCTGAAACTCTAAACTTAAGTTACAGACTTTCAGCCTGAATACATATAGCACACAAACACTTGTAGCGTTGCCACAAGTTATGAAACTTAAGGCTTTCAGCCTATTATAAACATTAATGCCCAATGAAGATATACTTTCACTTATGAGAAGTTGTACATTAACAAAGACATGTATTAGCTAAAAATTTATACCAATAATGACTTTTCTAATCCAAAACAAAGAAATTAGAATAAGCAATTAAAGTATCATATCTTCCTAATGAAAATGCAACAGGAATACCATCTATAAAAACTTTAAATTGAAATACTCCAGACAAAATCACGCCTTTTTCGTCTTCATCAACCATTAGCTTTCTGGCTTTTACAATTTCAAACTCTCCGGAAATAATCTCCACATCTAAGCTTATATCATTTTCCTTAATTTCGATATCTGCGCTCCCGGAAGATAAATCTATCGTAGTTTGATTTAAATTCAATAAATCTTCCAGATCTGCCGGCTTGTAATCATGAATATGAAGTGTGAAATTAAATTCCTCATAATAACCGTTTCTACCACTAAATATAAATGATGTAGTATTGTTTTCTGCAACAATTTTTAAAGGGTAAGACTTGTCATCTTGTATAATAAAGTCCCTTTCGTAACGCACACCAAAAGTGTTATATCCCATCTCGGAGTATATGGGCAAACCAGAAACTTCAGGATCAGAAATAAAAATAGATTCTTCGATATATAAATCATCGTTATCACAGCTGATAAACCCGATAAGAATAAATATAATGGTAATATATTTTAACATGATCATTGAATTAAAAAGGTAAATAAAAACAAGCCTGAAAATTAAATCCAACCGTAGCCTTTGTAATACTGCTATTATGATTAGATAAAAGAAAACTAGGTCCCATTTCTAATGTAAAACCTGCTTTCGATACATCTCCAAATCTTAATCCACCAGCAAGATTTATAGCACTAAAAGTGTTTGAGGGATCGCCAAATAAAGATTCAATATCCTCTGAATAAACACTCATGTTATCGTTGTAAAAATGAGTTGTCATTTTATGATCAATCAAGCGATTGATATCAGCACTGCTTGATAGATACCATAAAGCATACCTTGCAGAATACACATATGCTTTGACTCCTATTTGCAATCCGATATAATCGGAATTTTGACTAAACGAAGTTGTTCTAATAAAATGCAAATCCTGACCAGTTGGATTAATGTTAACAAGCATAAAAGGTGAAGATCCATAATCATCCGCTTCCATGCTACTCCTTAAATTTGAATAATGTATCCCGGAATAAATGGCCAGTTTATTATTTAAAATAAGTCGCTCCAATCTGATCCCCACTTTCCAGGAATCGAAAGTTCCATATACATAATCATATGTATCATAATAATCTTCTACATCTTTTCTGATAAAAGAATATTCGTGTAAATCAGTATCAAGATAAGGTGTTGCATCTGCATAGACTCCAATACTCCAGGGAGATTTCTTTTCTTTTTCTTGAGAATAAGTATTTATGCCGAAAAGCATCAAGATGGCCATCATACTTATAAGCAAATAAGTTTTCTTCATAATTTTGTTAAGTTGTTAATTAAGTGCGAAAGATAAATATTTTTTGTAAAATGACTTAACAAAAACAAAATGGTTGCGTGCTATAGAAATTAACTTAATTATCACAGGAGTTTAAGCTAATTTAATTTTTTTAGTTGATTCTACGAGGCAAACTATTAGTACAGCTTTACGACTTGAAAGTTCTGAATAATGTCGAAATATTATTCTGAAAATTAAACGAATGCTATCCGGGTAACAAAGCCGGAAAATAAAAGGCTTTCATAATGTGTGTTATGGATTTTAGAAAAGTGTTTATACTGTGGGTTAAGTATTCATTTTATTGATAAGATATCCACTTTATCTTTAATTAGAATAGTGTCTTACCAGACAGGTCATCTTTTTGCTTGATCAAAAAGAAGGAAAAAATCAAGAGCAATAGAACACTTCAACCCGCATCTATCTTCAATTCAAGCCTGCGCACAAGCTCCTCAAGTGCCCTCTTGAAGATCTCTCTCCTCCGCTGGCTCGTACTATTGCTCAGGCCTACGCACTATGAAACCAGTCAACTCTATTTAAGCCTTCAAAATTAGATAGGCTTAGTAGTCAGTTTACACCAACAACTCCTGGTAACCGTGCTTTTCAACCACCTTAACGGCCTTATTGTAGTCTTCTACACTTACTTCAATAACCATATGATCCATGGCGGTGGTTCCCATGTACGTATTTAAAAAGGAGGACGCAGGGTTGTCTGAAACAATAAGGCTGTAAACGCCTTCATTTTCCAGTACTCTTTTAATTTCTTCGGCAATGATTTTATCATTTACCTGCAATAACGGATGAATATCAACTTGGCTCATACGCAAGACATTTAGGTTGTTTAATAGGGGCAATATATGAAAATGTTTAAAAAACTTCCAGTTTATTGCTATTTCGAAGGGGTAGATAACAAAATAATACCAAGTAAATTCGTAGGGCTTGTATTTTTAGCACAAAAAAAGAGCTCTACCTGGGTAAAGCTCTTTGTAATAATATCTAATTCTAATAGATTGATAGACATGAGACAAAAGACATGAGACTTATTTACACGATAAACAATATATTATAGCGTCTAAATTTCTTTTGTCTAAAATAAACTACACATCATAAGTAGTTGAAGCTGTATCGCCACCTCTACCTGTCCAGTTGGTGTGAAAATACTCGCCTCTTGGCTTATCTACTCTTTCGTAGGTATGGGCACCAAAATAATCGCGCTGTGCCTGCAATAAGTTAGCCGGTAATTTTTCGGTTCTGTAACCATCAAAATAACTTAAGGCACTTGAGAAAGTAGGTACCGGAATACCATTCATCACGGCATGCGCCACTACTTGTCTCCATCCTTCTAGCGCTTCAGATACTTTATCTTTAAAATAAGGATCTAGCAATAAGTTTGGTAAAGCTGGATTCTGATCAAAAGCATCTTTAATTTTACTTAAGAATGCCGAACGGATAATACATCCACCGCGCCACATTAAAGCAATACCACCGTAATTTAAATCCCAGTTGTTTTCTTTGGCTGCTTCTTGCATCAATACATAACCTTGCGCATAGGATACAATTTTAGAAGCAAACAAAGCATCTTTAATATACTTGATAAATTGTGCTTTATCACCATCAAATTTCTTAATCGGTGATCCTAATACTTTAGCCGCTTCCACACGCTCTGCTTTTTGCGATGATAAACAACGCGCAAATACAGACTCTCCAATTAAGGTCAATGGAACCCCCAAATCAAGGGCAGTTATACCGGTCCATTTTCCGGTTCCTTTTTGTCCTGCGGCATCTAAAATATTTTCTACCAAAGGCTCACCATTTTCTTTGTAAGCCATAATATCACGGGTAATTTCTATCAAATAGCTATCTAAATCTCCCTTATTCCACTCATCAAATATGTCGTGCATTTCATCGTGCGTTAAACCCACATATTCTTTCATAATATGATAAGCTTCACTAATCAACTGCATATCACCATATTCAATACCATTGTGCACCATTTTTACAAAGTGTCCGGCACCATCCTGCCCCACCCAATCGCAGCAAGGCACATCATTCTCTACTTTGGCAGAAATATTCTGGAAAATATCTTTGATAAAAGGCCATGCTTTGTCCGATCCTCCAGGCATCAACGACGGGCCGGTTAAGGCACCTTCTTCACCACCCGAAACGCCGGAACCTACATAAAGCAATCCTTTTTCTTCTACATATTTAGTACGACGAACAGAATCCGGATAATGAGAATTTCCTCCATCGATAATGATATCACCTTCTTCCAGGTGAGGAATAATCTGGTCAATCAAGGCATCTACAGCACCTCCGGCTTTAACCAGCATCATTACCTTACGAGGACGTTCTAATGAAGCCACTAACTCCTCAATAGAATGAGTTCCTATAAAGTTTTTACCGGCACCACGACCGTTAACAAACTTGTCTACTTTTTCGGTTGTTCTATTATAAACAGCTACGGTGTAGCCTTTACTTTCCATATTCAGAACCAGGTTTTCGCCCATTACCGCTAAACCTATCAATCCTATATCTGCTTTTTTATTCATCGCTTAATTTATTTTTCTATGGTCAGATGTAACGGTATATAAATTCTGTTGGAAATTGAATTTACCAGTCCGTTTAATGCTATTTGTTTATTCTTGTCAATTTCAAAGTTAATATGAAAATATGATCAATTCATTTTTTAGATTAATTGAACATGACAGAAACCCATTTTGTTCAGCATTTCTTTCATTTCCTCAGTTCCATTACTTAATTGAACATGATAAGCCTGAAATTCTCTGCGTAAAGGATAGGATCCTCGCAATACTTCAAATGTATCCGGACTTCGTCTTAATCGCTCATCATCCTCCAGAATAGGATACGTATGCCATACTGCTTTTACCCACACATCCTGCACCGATAAACCCTGTGCGTCAATATGGATTTCCGGCCTCACAGGAAGCGGAATATCATCAGGATACCAATCTTTTAATGGTAAATTGAAATACTCACTGATGGCCTGAACACTCGCTGCCGTACCATTTGCTTTACCATCGGCTGAATAACCTGCAATATGCGGCGTGGCAACCATACACTTATCCAATAACTGAAGATTGATATCCGGTTCGTTTTCCCAAACATCCAAAATAGCATTCGCTACCGTGCCATTTTGAATAGCTTCCAACAACTCTTTATTATCAATCACTTCGCCCCTACATGTATTAACTATACCTACTCCTTTTTTACACTGACTAAACATAGATGCATTAGCTAAATGATGCGTGGCAAACTTCCCTGTTCTTTGCAACGGAACATGGAAAGTAATAATATCTGAATGCTGAATGACTTCATCTAATTCCACAAAGCCTTCGGTCCCTTCTTTTTCCGCTCTTGGCGGATCATTCAGTAAAACCCGCATTCCAATTGCTCCGGCTAAATCAGCTACTTTTTTCCCTACATTTCCTACGCCAACTATACCAATGGTTTTTTCTGAAAGCCTAACATTTTGCTGCATTACCATTAAGGCCAGTACCGAAGCCAGGTATTGCTTCACAGAACCTGAATTACATCCTGGTGCGTTAGACCAATCGATGTTATTTGCCTTACAAAAATCTGTATCTATATGATCAAAACCAATGGTTGCTGTAGCTATTTTTTTAACCTTACTGTCGGCTAAATTACTTTTATTGCATTGGGTTCGTGTGCGTGTAATCAGTGCATCTGCTTCCTTTATATCACTCGCCCCTGTTTTTGCACCCGGTAAATATCTGACATCCGCGAACGGCTCTAAAACACCTTTTAGAAAAGGTATTTTATCATCAGCAATAATTTTTATCATGGAATAAATATTTGTGCAAATGTAGGGAAAATGACTTATAAAACGGTTTTGAATTAACAATAATAAAACACAGAGGCGCTATGACACAGTGTTTTTAAACTTTATATTTTGTTTTGACAGCCATTCGAAACACCAATTAATAATGAGCAGAACTACATTGAATAAAAACAGCTTAAAGCTGACGGAATAACTGTTCAGCGGTCAATAAAGTAGTTCAGCGGGTAAGTGAAGCACTTCAGCGCTCAGGTGGTGCAATTCAGCGCCCGGGGAATACTGTTCAGCGGCAAAGTAATATAGTTCAGCATCCAGTTGAAGCCCTTCAGCGGTGGGGTAAGGTAGTTCAGCAGTGAATTTATTTACCCTTTTCCAGCTTTTCTGATTAACGAGGAATCTATTCAACACTCTAAGCAAAATGCGCCTAATTTTATTTTGTAAATAATATTATTATACTAAATTTATATCCAAATTAAACCTGAAACCAAAAACATGTTGAATTATTTAATCAAATCAACAACCTACATTGTCTTACCTTTATTTAAATCTCTTTTAATCAATTCACCATTGATGTATTTTCGGCAGTTTCATAATGCTCTCACTTTACGTGATAGCTTAGGATTAGCCCAGATTTTAATTTCCAAACTTTAATTTTTAAAAATGAAAATTCTATTTCGTTTAGTAGTTTTATGTTGCCTTATTACAGGCACAAGTATCTTTGCACAAAAGCAAAATTTTATTGTCGAACTGCAGTCTTTTAAAAATGATTCTATCATTAGAACTGTAGGTAATACAACCAAAACCGACCTTTATGAGCGTTACGAACAAGAAAGCTGGCAGGTGATTCCTCTCGGCAACAGCCAGTACCAGATAGAACTTATTGAATTTCAAAACTACGCCCGAAGAAAAAACATGGGCAAAAAATGGAGAAGTACACAATCTAACTACTCTTTTCTTCCTGATGCAGAAAATATATTCACCGGTAAAAAACTTATTGTTACTGTTTTAAAGAAGGGTATTAAAGTGGAAGGTGACAGCACCATCACTGACGCAAATAAAATGGGAATTCAAAACAGTTTTTTTGGCACCTTATTTTTGGGTAAAAACAAAATGTCCAACAAGGATTATAGTTTAAAAACCAAAAATAAAGATGGATCGCTTATTTACGAGTTCGTAAATACCGATAAACTTACTTTTGAACCCGCTTCTTTTTACAAGATTAGCCCAAAGAGTGAATTAGGCTACGATTTCAATCAGGATAAAACCTATCAATCCATATACGAAAGAAAGGAATATGACTGGAGTAAAAGAGATTCTGTAATCGCTTCTTATGAAAACTGGACTTCGATTACCGAAAGAGTAAAAACAATTGTGGAAGTAGACGAAGCTTACACAGCCCATTACAGAGATGAGAATCATGTCATACACGATTCCGTTTATAGCAAAACCAACGTAACCTTTAAAGGCAAGTTAACCAACTTTGATCCTAACTCACATATCTCTATTGATTTTACAGAAAGTCTGCCCGGTTCATACAAACGAAAAGCCTTTGTTATTCACCCGGAAAAAGATGGAACTTTTGCTTTTAAAATGTATCTCGACGAGCCAATGGAATTTACTTTCTGGCATCATGAGGTAACGCCAATGATACTAGCTCCGGGTGATGATTTGTACCTTACATTAAATATGGACGCCTTTGACGAGACCATAAAATGGACGGGCAGAGGAAGCGAGAAAAACCAGTTTTTAGCCGATCAGTTTTTATTTGAAGAAGAAAATAATCTAAAACCAAGAAACTACTACGATCAACTAAGAGAGGCTTATGCTAATCTGGACGCTGATGAATTTAAAAATCTTTGTGATTCATTATACACATTGAAGGCTAATTTCATTAAAAAATACAGAGCCACACTTCCTCCTCAACAATACCTGGGACATTTATATAATAGTTACCTGACTAATTACTCTTCTAAACAAAACTTCCCAAGATCGCAAAGCTACTACCGTAAAGAAGCTGGCAAAGAGCCATTGAAGATTGATGACAGCTACTCTGATTTTAGAGAAGATTTTCATGCAGATAACGACTTAATGAGTTTTGCCGCCGACTACAACCACACCATCAGAGAAATCGTTTATTTTGATTTATACGATCAATTTAGAGATGAAAACCAGATATCGTTCTCTGGTATGGATAAACACTATCAACAACGCGTGTTGTACACAAAACTGGTTTATTCCGGTTTAAGTGCCTACTACTTAAATTATATTAGTCTAGGAGATATTATTCAAAGAGGTTCATGGGATTTGGTGCAAAAAACGATGGCAGATTTCAGGGAAGAATATCCAAACACAAAATTGTTGAATAAAATAGAAACGGTCTATGCGAAGGCTCAAACTGTTTCGCCGGGACAAATGGCTTACGATTTTGAGTTGGATGATTTAGAAGGCCAGAAAGTAAAGCTATCTGATTTTAGAGGAAAAGTAGTTTACCTTGATTTCTGGGGAACAGGATGCGGACCATGTCGTTACCAGATAGAAAACTACTCGGCCAAACTAAAAGAAAAAATGAAAGACAAAGACATTGTGTTTATTTATGTAGCCTGCGAAGCAAATACCGAGCGCGTAAAAAAATACATGGACGAAAACAATGTGGGAGGCGTAAAACTAATTGCTAAAGATCAGGAACCCATTATCCGAGATAAATACTGGTTTAACGGTATTCCGGAATATTACATTATTGACAAAAATGGAAAAATTGTGGAGAGAGATGCAGAACGACCAGGCTATTTAATCCGAAATCCGAAATCACTATTGGATGCCTTAAATATTCCGTTTGAAGATAAATCAACAGAAGAACTAAGTACATTATAAAAACTAAATGAGGGTTGTGAGAACGAAAGTTCCTTTGTCATAGATATTCTTTTAAAAACTCACACCCTCTTTTTTTAACCAAATAATAAGTCAAAACTACCTTTGCCTAATTGTGATGCACAATTGAAAGCCATAATACCCAATTTTATTCTTAATATTTCAAAAAAATCAATACCATAATTCTATTAATTAACTATAACAAAACAACTAATGAAAAAAATCAGCCTCATTACCTTAGTGGTAATGCTAAGCTTGAGTATTCAAGCCCAAACCAAAACCTTTAAAGCAAAGTACAACTTTTCGGCCGCTGCAGGTTTAAGTATTGAACAAATTGAACTTACCGACACTTCAACCATCTTATCGTTTGCATATGAATCGTTTCCCGGTCAAGGATTTTGGGTACCGGATATGTCGTACATCTGCGATGTTCATACGCAGAAAAAAAAGTTTGCCATAGGCGCTGAGGGCATTAAACTAAACGGAGGTGGAAGTGTACCTGAATCCGGCATTGCCCGTTATAAACTTATTTTCCCTAAAATGGATGAGAGCACTTCTAAAATTGATTTTGGCGAAGGAAATGATGGCGGTAACTGGTTTATTTACGACATCAGCTTAAATCCGGAAGAAAACAACTCTCCTCTTCCTGCTCACCTATTAGGAAGCTGGTTAAACCAGATGAAAGGTAATCTGCTAATCTGCTTCTTCGACAATGAAGTTTTTTATAAGGATCAGAAATGGGAATACGGGCAAGTTGCGCTTAAAAATAGTAAAGGAACTATTGAACTTATCAATGACAACAGCAAGCTTAACTTATTGGTGCAAAACAAAAAAGGCAGCTATAGCATTGGTGAATCCAAAGACCTGTTAATTCCAATTTGTCAGTCAACATCAGAAGTACAACATTGGGATTTTGGTGAGAATGCTAAATCTTATACAGAAATCCAATTTAGCACTGATTCTGCTGATTACTCCGGTTATATTACCAACTTCTCACCTCGTTACGGCTTTGAAGACCTGACTATTTATGTCAATAATATTCTAACTGGTGATCAGGAAGAATTTTCTGGCAAACTGGATAAAAAAGGTCACTTTTCGGTTAAACTTCCTATCCTACACCCTCAGTCTGTTTATGTAAGATCTAACGTTTTTAACGGTAGCGTATTTCTTGAACCGGGCAAAGAACTTATTCAAATCATTGGTTCCGGAAAATCTATATTTATGGGCGAAATGGGATTAATCAATCGGGATATCAAAAAACTTGGCCATTTCAACAGCCTTAGCTATGAAACAAGGATCAATAAAATTTTGAATATGTCTGTTGAAGCGTATATCGATCTTCAACAAACTCATATGGATAAAAATCTGAAAAAATTGGATTCATTAGCAGTAGTACTGCATGTTTCACCAAAGGCTAAACAAATTTCAGAACTAGGAATTAAATATGGTTACACATCCAGTAAGTTTGAATACGAATGGATTTATGAAGATGCCTACCGCCAAAAACACAATATTCCCAGAGAGCAAAGAGAACTAGGGATTGATATACCTTCCTATAAACCCGAGAATTACCAATTTGTAAATGATGCTCTTATAAATAACCCTGTTGCACTTGTTTCCATCAACTATGATACGTTTATCAATGGATTAAAATATGCCGATATTACAAGATCGAGATACTATTCAAATCCAACCATTTATGAAATAGCCCAAATCTTAAAAGAGAGGGATATAACCATAACTAATGAAGAGCAATCACTCATTGATAAGCTTAATAAAGTTAAAGATGCATCAACTGAATTAGATGAATTCTATCTTCAGGAGCGTCATATGGAGTTGTTCAGAAAAAATAGTATTGAGTGGAACGCAGCTTGGGAGAAACATGGTAAAGATGCCGATATTGCACTTGTAATCGAAGAACTAAAAAACACCCCTAAGCTTTCGGATGAGGATAAAAAATATCTAGATAAATGGCTACAGTTGGTAAAACGTGAAGATATAAAAGAAGCAATACAAACTAAAAAATATCTTGCTGATCAAATCAAAGCATTTGAAAATAATCACAATGATATTTACGAAGCATATAAAATTAAGAAGCGCATCTTTAATGTTACAACTAGTCTTCATGATGTTTTAAATTTAGAATACGGTTTGGCGACCGATTTAATGGCTGCTCAAGATCTTTGTGGGAAGATTATTTCAGAATATTCACCATTTTCAGAGCAGTATTTAGATTTTCTAACAGAAGGTATCACTACTCCTTTTATAAGCAATTACATTAAAGAAAGTAACAAAAGAACCATTGCTGCTATTAAAACCAATAAAGAAATAGCAAAAAGATGTCTTAAAGAAATGCCTGTGGTTGAATCGGACAGCTTACTTTTTGATGCCATCATGTCGAAGTACAAAGGCAAAGTGGTGTATGTTGATTTTTGGGCTACCTGGTGCGGTCCTTGTCGCAGTGGAATAAAAAGAATTGCGCCACTAAAAGAAGAAATGGCTAAAGAGGATGTGGCTTTTGTTTATATTTCTGCAGCCAGTTCTCCAATGGGTTCATACATGAATATGATACCAAATATTAAGGGCGACCATTATAAAACTACGCAGGAACAATGGACCAAACTTTGCGAACAATTTGAAGTGAATGGCATCCCACATTATGTGCTGGTAGACAAAGAAGGTAAAGTGGTAAAAAACAACTTCCGCTTACATAACAACGAAGCCATCAAGAATCTATTAAATAGTTATTTGTAGAAATTACATTTTTAATGATAAAAAAATGCCATTCCTTTTATGCAGGAATGGCATTTCTTCTTATGTGTTTTTGTTGAAATATCTTTTGCTATTTTACGGCCAGCACTTTTACGCCACTTACCTGGGTTGTATCTGAAATATAACCAATAGCTCCTTTATTATTTTTTACATACTCAATAACATCTTTGTCCGATTCTTTTTCTATCGGACCTGCATCCATTCCCGAGAATATTGCACGTTGCCAGTAACTTCTAATGGCTGCCACATTCTTTTTAAATACTTGTTTCGAAAATGAACCTCTTACCTGCGCACTTGCCTGCTGATCAATCGGAGAAATTAAAGTTCCGTTTTCCCATTTCTTCTTCTTTTTCAAAAATACCATTGCTAACTCTTTTTGAGAAATGGTTTCTACTGCATTGGTTTTATTTACAATGATTTTATAAGACTGAGCTGAAACTCCTGATATTGTACAGAATACAACAACTACAAATAGAAATATATATTTTTTCATCTTCTTAAATTTTGTTTTTATTAGTCAGATGGAACTCGCCATTTTAGTCAGCCTGTTTGGTGAGAAAAATTTACTTAAGGCTCGTTTCATCTTATTCTAATTATTATGTGTTTTATTATTTGGTTTCTAAATAATGACGTTCTTAAAAAGAATAAATAAAAGATGCTACTAAACCATCCACATTTTGAACATCATGTTCGTAATGCAGGTACTCTAATTTAACATTGGTTTCAAATGTAGGCTTAAACACAACTCCTCCTGTATATCTATGAAAATGAATATCATTTGTTGTTTGGTCTTCGTATCTGGCAAACGGGGTAAACTTACCTACTTCGTGACTCAGCTCCACGAACGCTCCATGTAAATCTACTGTAGCATCTTGAATTTTCAAATCTGAATTCCAAACCTCTCCGATTAAACGAGTATTATTATACTTAAAGTTAAAATCCAGACCATATGCCACCTTATTCATGGTTAAATCAACAGGCATCCCAAGGTGATGATAATATACCGGAAAAGTTTCTTCCTTTGGTGCAAACACACTAAAACCAACCTTGGCGTAATCCTGTAATGCAAAACGCACATTACCTCCAACTGCCACGTTGTATGAACTATTAAAACTCTCATCAATAGTGCTTGGACTACCAATAATGTTTTGATAGTAAACAACCTCATCACCAAAAAAACCGATAGCTCCGGTTTTCATCCAAGTTGTATTTCTATATCCTCCAGCAAAAAAGTCATACGTAACCTTTATGTTTTCACCAAAACCTCCGTTAATAGAAATTGCATCCATATTTAATGGAAAAAACTCGTGATTAGATATAAGTACCGGTAAGGTAGCACTGTTATTTACAGGAGCATAATAGTAAGTATTCATTGGACTTAGAGGAGTTAAAAAACGCCCTACTTTAAGACCAAAACTTTCACTTACATCATACTGCACATTGGCCTCATTTAGCATTTGGTTGAATGAGAAATCTGGTCTGTAAACAAACACAGCAGTAAATGTTAAATCTTTAGTTGGTTTATAATTGGTCAATATTCCTGCTTCTGACAATGCCACGCCATAGTTGTTTTTATACCCTTCCAACTGATCAAAATAATTGAACTCTGTTGAAATATAACCTGTAATTCTCTTCTGCGGTTCCCAATTCTCCTGCGCCTTTACATCGTTCTTAAAAAACATAGCTGCAAGTATTACAACTACTGATAAAATGCTTTTCCCAATCATCTTCATCTTTAAATTATTTATTTACATTAATAAACTTGTTAAAATACATGCCATTTGACATGACCTTGTCTACTGCTAATTTTAAACAGTTATAAACATCTTTTTTTAATACACAAGCACTAAATCCAGCCTCTATTAAGGATTGCAACTGATATTCGCTAGAATACATAGTAATCCCAATTACCTTAACATTATATCTGGCGTATTTGGCAAAAAATTCTTGAATGGTTTTCATACCATTGAGCAATGGCATGTTGATATCCATAAATACAATATCCGGAAAGTCTGATCGCTCAGCTTCCAGAAACTCAATACCTGAAGAAGCCTCCTGTAAAATCTCCCAATTAGTTTGGGTTTCAATAAAAAACCGAAGCCCATCTCTAAATACTTTATTATCATCTACAATACTTACCCGATACCCTTTATTCATTGCATTTATTTTACGATACAAAAATGCAACGAAACATAAATGTGTAAAAGAGGGGAATTCTGTATATTAGGGTAGTGAACTAATTAATTAAACTAAGGGTAAACCCTTAGTTAGTTTTAGAATGATACTAAATATCTCCTGAGATAAGGCTAATACGTGTTAGAAGTCGCAGAAGAATTGCATAAGATACCAGCCGACTTGATGATTTCCACATAACGACCAATCATCCCTCCTAAAAATTCAGAAGTAAAATTATATGATCGTTTCATTATTTAAATAAAGCCTTAGAGCCTGTTATAATTCGCAATAATGATTTTTAACGGCCCAAATCACCAATTGTGCTATATTTTTTTGATCTGATTTTCGAAGAATATTTGATCGATGAACTTCTATTGTTTTATGACTTAAAAATAGCTTTTCGGATATTTCTTTGGTAGATAAACCTTCGCAGATAAGCTGTAGTACCTCCACCTCTCTTTTGGTAAGCTGCTCTTCCTTATCCTCAGTTTTTGCAATGGCTTTAAAAGCCATCTTTTGCAATATCTCCTGGGCAAAATAGTTACCTCCCTTACTTACTTCTTGAATAGCATGTGCCAACTCATATTTACCTGCTTTTTTTAGAATAAAGCCATGGGCACCTGCCTGAATCATCTGCATATAATAGGATTCCTCTACAAACATGGTTACCGCAATAACTTTAATATCCGGCTTTTTAGCTTTTAACTTTTGCGTGGTTTCAATACCATTCATACCTTCCATTTTAATATCCATTAAAACGATATCAATATCTAAATCATCCATGTTTTCCAGAAAAACATGACCACAGCAATAATCAGCCACTACATTAACATCCTCTATCTGGCCTAAAACCAAAACAAGGCCTTCTCTAAACATTTCATGGTCGTCAACTACAGCAATATTTATCATATCATTTTGTCTTTAGGTATCTTAATATTTACTTTAACACCATTACCGTGACTACTCTTTAAGAGAAACTCGCCATTAAATGATTGTATTCTGCTTTTTAGGTTGCCTAAACCCATTCCTACGGTATTGGAAATTACTTCCCGTGGATCAAAACCTACACCATTATCACTATAAAATAATTTAATAAAATACTGGTCTTCATTTATATCGAACACAACCTGAGAAGCATTGGCATGTTTAATCGTATTATTGATCAATTCTGTAAAAAGTCGATAGATAGTAATTTCTTTGTTTTCATCAAAGCGTCCGACTTTATTGTGACTAAATTCAATCTCCATTTTCTCTGAAATACTGAACTTGTTAATAAAGGATTCTACCGCAGCTACTATTCCGTAATTAATTAAAATATGCGGACTAATGTTAAAAGCAATTTCAGAGGTACTATTCACGGCTTCTTCTACCAGATTCATTAGCTTTCCTTTAATTACAATTTGTTTTTCGGGATTTGATTCATCTAACAATGCCTGCGTATATAACTTAATTGTAGTTAAAATGGGCCCAATTCCATCGTGCAAATCTGATGAGATTCTCTTTCGTTCGTTTTCTTCTGTTTGAATTATTGAGCTAAGCACCAGGTTTTGATTGCGCTTTCTTTCGGTGATATCCTTTTCAACTACCATATAATACGAAGACCCTAACTCTTCCATAGCTTGCAGATTTACCAAAGTATAAACTGGTTTATCGGAATCAGAAAAATGCTTCCATTCAAAACTCTGATTAACCCCATTCAAGGTAAGTTCAATTTTTTCAGACAGGTTAACTGTTGCATTTAATCCTTCAAGCTCAAGATATGGATATGCATATGGAATGCTCTCTTGAGACTGATCAATATCTTTATATAAATGATGAGCCACGTTATTATGCTCCACGAGTTTATCCCCATCCATTATTAAAATAGATTCATTGGTCTGTTCAAACAAAGTACGGTATATCTGCTCACTTTTCAGCAATTTTTCAGAAGCAATTGTTTGTTCTGTTATATCTTTTAACACTACTAAAAAAGATATATTATCAGGCTCTCCAATAATTATATTTTGCGCATAAACCACTAATCTTTTCCCGGTTTTAGTCACCCCCTCAATGCACAAATCCGGAAGCTTTCCTCCTTTTAACAGAAATTCTCTTCGCTGTTTTATAATGTCATGATACTCCTTATGAATAAATATCCAACCGCTATTTCCAATTAAATCATCGTACGAAAAACCAGTCATGTTTAGTATGGATTGGTTCACATCTACAATATTAAAATCCTTATCTAA
This sequence comes from uncultured Saccharicrinis sp., assembly GCA_963677245.1. Taxonomy (GTDB): domain Bacteria; phylum Bacteroidota; class Bacteroidia; order Bacteroidales; family Marinilabiliaceae; genus Saccharicrinis. Next base: position 3,668,995 of record OY781921.1, on the reverse strand, counting down.
CATCGCATATCCATCATAGCTATTGTTAAAAAGACTATTAAAATTATTGGCCTGCTGCTCGGCTAACACCTCCGCTTTTTTTCTTTCACCTACCTCTCCTAATAATTTTTTATTTAGCACATTCGATTCATCAACTTGCTTTTTTAAAAGAGCAATATTGTTATTGTTATTTTTAAAAACATAGTACACCAAAGCAGTCATAAATCCCGCCCCAATCATCACTTCAAAAGTTCTGACAAAAAGCATATCAATATCATAATGATAAAATTCGGGATCATAAAAGAAAGATATGAGTTTGAAATAAAAAAGGATAGGGTATAACAGATACATTACAAAAGCACTACTCACCAAAACTATAGAAGTACGTAAAGAGGATGTTAAAAGGGTATAGCTAATAAGGATGATGAAGATAGTGGACATAAATTCCAGATTTCCCAACAACATGGCTTTTATTCCGAAATAATAAAGCAGAATAAAAAATAATCCTCGCTTTACTACAAAAGGTATTTTTTTAAAAAACGGTATAGATACAAATAGGATAACCAGCAAAACATAGTTTGAGATGATAGATATGGGATGATAAACTTTATCTACTATAAAGTTCACGTAAAATATTAAGGGAATAATAAAAATAATAGTCGACAGGACTGCCACATCCGTAATTTTCCTGTTAAACTCACTGGTTTGGGCAACTTTTTTGATACTATCTATCATTCGCATGCTACAAATTTTCCTATTAAGATAATATACTTATTTATGAGAAGTAAGTTACAATACTTACATAGAAGTAAATCAGGTGGGATTAGTGCTTTAATCTATTTCTCAATATTTCTTCTTTTCATTTTGGCGGCACTATGCCCTTATAATGATAGCATCCTCTCTGGTAGCTTTTATTGCCATGTTGGTTGACCCTTTTGCCTATCTGGTAGCTATTTTTGCCAGGTTGGTAGGTTTTCTTGCCATTCTGGTAAATATTTTTGCCTGTTTTTCACCTTTACCAGATGTAACTATATATCTACCAACTATGATATTGTCCATTCTTTCAACGGATACACTTTTATCTACTTGGACAAACTATTAATTATGCTCCACATTAGTACGAATAACTATCTACTCTTTACTGCATACTGTTTACTGTTATCTGGCAACTGCCTACTGATAACTGCTATCTGAAAACGCCATTCAATCAATCAATATAACCGCTCCTACATTCATTAATGTATATACCACAAGGCCGTTCTATCTTCACTTCTGTAAAACATTAGTATATTCAACGCTTAATCTTAAAAAATGAAGAAAATAACCTTTATCCTACTTAGCATTTTTGCATTTACCACCATCCATGCCCAACAACAACGACTACAAAAAGGGGATGTTTTTGAGTATAGAAAAAGTAAGCATTCTTTAAACAACGAAAAGTTATACCAGTTTGAAGGAATGGATCGTAGCAGCATTACTTTCAAAGTTTTAGATGTTACAAACACGGGCTATTCTATCGAATCCCACCTTACTGAAATTGATTCCTATTTTAGGAACCAAAACAAACAAAATAACCAATGGGAATCAGGTACCTATTATTATTCAGATCTTGCCAGTGTAAAAAAGAAAAAAAACATCAGTGGCTCATTTTCTGTGGCTGATTTAGATACGATCCGTTTTAAGTTATCATTAAATGGAGAAATCTCAGACATTGAAATTATAGATCCATTAACCAAAGAATTTCCGAAAAACTTAGAAATATATAAAATAAGTTTTCAATATATTTTTAAACCATTTATTGTTCCATTACCCCAGCAAATTAAACTGAATGAAGAAATAACGTTTAACAATGCCACTTATAGTATTGCTGAGCTTAACTCAAATTACATAACGCTTACCAGTAAACAGAGCGAATTAAAGGTAAACCCTAAAAATGGGGTTATTTTAGAACGGCAAAGTCATGTTATTACTAAAGATCAGGTAAAAGACAAAACAGAAACAGAAAGAACGGTGCTAATCGTAAATAATCAAACACCTTATAATTGCCGGTATAGTAAAAACGGAATAAGTAAGGACACAACATTGATAAACACCAATGTAACCATCAGAGGTAAAATTAAAAATCCAGTTTTAAACGAGCGTGTTTACATAGAATGGCACGAAGATAAAGCCAATGGCTTTGATGAATACACCATCTCAAGTACACTAAAAAAGGACAGTACTTTTGAAATTCGTCTTCACATTGACGATATCAGGAAAATAGATTTGGTTCATAAAGAATTCGCCACGTTTCAAATACTTCCCGGCGATGATATTTACCTGACAGTGGATTTAAATCATTTTGATGAAACCATTAGTGCAACCGGGATTGGAAGCAATCATGCCAACTATTTCTTTAACCGATTTATATTCCTGGAAAAAGAGAACCTATTCGTTAACGATATTTACGCAAACCCATGGAAACATGTTGATTATACATACAAAACGTATTACAATAAAGTATATGATTTTATTAATCGTAGAACTGCATTCGTCAACCAATATAAAACGACAATTGCTCCTGAAATCTACCTTTCCGATTATTATGAAACGGTTATGAGTGCAGTTGAAAAACTAGTTATGTTTAAGCAAAACCGAAACTACTATGCCAAGCAATTTGGAGCTTCTCCCACTGACACTATTACTGAAGAATACTTAAGTTATGAAGATTTAATTCATGTAGACAACGACCTCATGTCTTTTTCACCAAGCTACGACCGCTTTATTCGTTTTTATGCTTTCTTTTATATTGATGAAAAAATTAAGAAAATTACTGGCACTGGAAATACGATTGAGCCTGAAATTGGAAACTATTTGGATTTTCTTTACGAAGCCCGCTATAACTCCTGTCATAAAATATATAAGGGTAAAACAAAGTATATTTTAAAATACGAAACTGTAGAAGATGCAATGGAACGTGGCAGTAGAGAGGTGTATACTAAACTATTCCATCGTTTTATTAATGAGTATCCTCTAAGTTCGAAAATCTCTAAACTTAAAGAAGCTTTTGAAAAAATTAGTAACGCAGACATTGGTGCTTTAGCTTATGATTTTCAATTGGAAGACATTCAAGGTAACTCTGTAAAACTATCTGACTTTAAAGGAAAAGCTGTTTATATAGCTTTCCTTAACCCAAGAGCAGGAGGCTATTTAAAAACCATTGTAGAAAATAAAAACGATACTATACAGTCAATATATAAAGATAAGGATGTAGCATTTGTTTTTATAGCCATAAATAATTTCTCAGACCAATCTATTGAAGCCATGAATAAGCTAAACTTTAAAGGAACAAAGTTATTAGCAACGGATGAGGAAACACATTTACTCAAAGATAAATTCTTCTTTTCTGCATTTCCACATCATATAATCATAGATGTTGATGGAAGAATAGTGAACAGAGATGCGCCAACGATCAGCGAATTAGTTCGCCAACCGAATTTATTACTGGATGCCTTGGAGTCGAAGTACACAAGTAAGACTCCTGAAAAAACGATACGTAACCTTCGTATTATTTTAATAGCATTAGGTATTCTAATTTTTATGGGTTTATTGTCATGGTTTATCTACAGAAGAAGAGCTGCGCAAAAAATAAAAGCAGCAGCACTTAACACCAAAGTTCGTGAACTGGAGCTTACCGCTATTAGGGCACAAATGAATCCACACTTTATGTATAACTGCCTAAATTCCATACAAAACCTGGTTCAGAAAAAACAAAACGACGAAGCCCATCAATACCTGTCTAAATTTGCCAGTCTCATACGAGGGGTATTAAAAAACAGCGAAAAAGAAGAAATCAGTCTGGCCGAAGAACTGGAACTCATCCAGCAATATGTAGAATTGGAACAACTTAGGTTTGATATTCTGTTTGAACTAAAAGTTGATAAAGCTATAGATATGTATGCGGTATTTGTTCCTCCACTTATTCTTCAACCTTTTGTAGAAAATGCGGTGCTTCATGGTCTTTCGCCTAAAAAGGATCAACGCATTTTAAATATTGAAGTTAATCAGCCACAAAATAACTTATGCATTAGCATTAGCGACAACGGAATAGGCCGGGAACAAAGTAAAGCCAATCCAAAATCCAATGGTAAAGGCATAGGCTTTAGTGAGGAAAGATTAAATTTACTCGCTGAGAAGTATGGTACAGCATACCAATTGGATATTGAAGATGTGAAAGATCAAAATGGCCATGCTGCAGGAACAAAAGTGCAGATTTGTTTTCCGGAAGAATAGTTTAAAGTAATCTGGGTGAGACTATTAAAACTATACGCATAGTCGCGCACGGAATTTGATCATTTAAGGATTAAAAGAAGAATCGATGCAAAAAATAAAGTCTATTATTGTTGATGATGAAAGAAACGGCAGAGAAAATCTCCGTGGCGTTTTGGAACAGTACTGCCCTGAAGTAGAAATAATAGCTGAAGCCGACTCTGCTCTAAATGCCATTGAAACCATTCAGACACACAAACCACAATTGGTGTTTTTAGATATAGAGATGCCTGATGGAAACGGCTTTAATGTTCTTGAGTTTTTTCAATCGCCGGACTTTAAAGTAATATTTGTTACAGCCTACGATCATTATGCTATTCAGGCTATTCGCTTTTCTGCTTTGGATTACATCCTAAAACCGCTGGATACCTTTAAACTAAAGGAAGCCATTCGCCGATTCATCGACAACCAAAAAATGGAAGATGTAAGACTGGAGGCATTTTTAAAAAACCAGAACTTAGAATTGCAACACAAAAAAATAGCCCTTCCTTTTTCAGATAAAATTGAATACATCACCGTAAAGGATATTGTTTTCTGTCAGGGAGAAGCCAACTATACCCACATACATTTAAACGACGGCAAAAAACTGCTGGTCTCGAAACCGCTTATTGAGATAGAAGAAATTTTGTCCGGCTTTGAATTTATCCGAACCCACAAAACCTATGTCATCAACAAAAAGCATGTGAGCTCATTTATTAAAAGCGATGGCGGTTATCTAAAAATGAACAACGGCACCTCCATTCCTGTTTCCCGCCGTAAAAAAGATTGGGTACTACAAGAACTAAAAAACTAAGGACTGTGTACTGCTTACTGATAACTGCCGACTGCTAACTGTGCACTACTGACTGAAGACTGTTTACTGCTTACTGATCACTAAACAATATTCCTCAACGCCTCTCTTTTACATAGTGAATGTAAATCTGTAGCTTCTACAAAATCAATTACCCAATGTGGGTTCGTTCGTGCATACTGGCGCAAAATCCAACCAATCGCTTTATTAATAAAAAACTCTTTCGTGCCATTCAATCGGTGAATCACTTTTGTTAGTAATTCTGTATCTAATTCTTCCCGATAGAAAAGCTGAAAGATTAGACAGCTTCTTTGCAACCATATGTTGCCTGATCTCAACCACTTTTCAATGTATTCATCCCTTTGTTCCGGATACTTTTTAAAATACTCTGCTACCATTTTGGGCGCCACCCCATCAACCGTATCCCACCACGATTTCGTTAAAATCAAATATTCAAATAACTCAATATCCTCCGGCTCTATTTGTTTTAGGTATTTGTACGATAAATCCAGTCCAAAATGCTGAAACTCCCTTTGTGGTTTATCCCATAATTCAATGAGTATACTTTTTAGGCTTTCTTTAGCAGGAAGGTATTCTTTCTGTAAAAAAGGCTTCTGTATTTCTCTTCGAACAGGTGTTTTTAATCCAAAATGTTCAAACTTATCTTTGAGGTATTTCTTTTGAGCTTTAGCATTTTCCTCATTAGCATTTTTAGAAAACTCTATTTCCAGCAACTCGATATAGTCTTTTTTCATAGTGTAGATATTCAGAAAACATTGAAATTAATTATCTCATTTATTACTTTCACAACATAATCTAAGATTTAAATAAGATGACCAAAACAAAAATAGTGGTTTTTTCGGGAGCTGGCATGAGTGCCGAAAGTGGCATTATGACTTTTAGGGATATGGGCGGATTATGGGAACAATATGATGTTACAGAAGTAGCCAGTCCAATTGCCTGGCAAAACGATCCTCAATTGGTAATGGATTTTTATAACCAGCGCCGAAAGCAGCTCTTCGAATGCAAACCCAACAATGGTCATCATCTAATTGCGGAGTTGGAGAAGAAATACGATGTTCAGGTTATCACTCAAAATGTGGATGATTTACACGAAAGAGCCGGATCTACAAAAGTGCTACACTTGCATGGAGAGTTAAAGAAATGCAGAAGCACTATCGATGATTCATTAGTTTATGAAATGAAAGATTGGGAATTAAAACTTGGAGATCAATGTGAAAAAGGAAGCCAACTTCGGCCTCACATTGTTTGGTTTGGAGAAGCAGTACCTGCCATGGATGATGCCGTTGATTTAATTCTTAAGGCCGAAATGGTTATTGTTGTTGGAACTTCTTTAAATGTATACCCGGCAGCAGGTTTATTACATTACATAAACAAAGCAACGCCTATTTATGTAATCGATCCGGGTAATCCTGCTTTTACTCCTCAAAACAATATTCATTTTATCCAGAAAAAAGCCTCAGAAGGAATGGAGGAATTAATGGATCAATTGGTAACTAATTAATATCTTCATCAAATTGAACCTTACGCTTCGATATTGTATATTGATTGTATATTGATCGTAAATTAGTTGTTATTATGAAACGTCTATTTCTATTTATATCTGCATTTGTTCTTATTTCAATATCAGTCAACAGTCAGGAGTTTAAAGCCGGAGCCATTGGAGGTGCTACTTTTAGTCAGGTACATGGCGATTCTTATGTTGGTTTCAATAAAATGGGATTGGTCACCGGACTATATGTATCCCGATCTTTAAACCCGGATTGGGGTGCACAATTCGAAATTGTTTATAAGCAAAAGGGAAGTCGTCATAATCCAAACGAATCTACCGGCGATTATAATTTATATAAACTTAGCTTCGATTATATTGAAATTCCTTTACTCGTTAAATTAAATATGACCAAAGTATCGCTGGAAGCTGGTGTTGCTTTTGGAATACTCATTAACTCCAAAGAGGAAGACCAATATGGCATTGTGGAAGCATCTATTCCTTTTGAAGATTACGAGTTTTCTGGAATTATTGGCGTTAATTATCATTTTTATAATCGCCTATATGCCAACTTAAGATGGTCGTATTCATTTACCAGAGTTCGAAAAGCCTATGGAGGAGAATACGATGATCAATATCTGACCCATTGGATGGATGGTAAATTCGGACAATATAACCACGTGGTGAGTCTCTCGGTATATTACGAATTTGAAAAACTATTTTAATTTACTAATTGGTAGCATAGGCTAAAGTTGCCACACTCAGTTTAACACCATTCACTTTCAACAATTGAGATGCACAGGCTTCAATAGTTGCACCGGTTGTTAAAACATCATCCACAATTAGAATATGCTTATTGACAAACCTTTCCGGATACCTGAGATCAAAACTCTTTTGAATATTTTCCCATCTTTGGTAACGCCCTTTTTTAGTTTGCGTTGAAGTATGGATCACCTTAAATAAATTATCTGTTACCACATCAACTCCTATATTTTCATTTATTCCATTCGCAATCCATTCACTTTGATTATAACCTCTTAAATACATCTTTTTAGGATGCAAAGGAACAGGTACTATGTAATCAACATCACTAAAATAATTCACCTCCGACAGTTCTTCTCCAAATATTTTGCCTATCTCAAAACCCAACTCTTTACAGTCTTTATATTTCATTTTGTGCAATATACTTTTCACCATGTTACCTTTTCGGTATTCTAAGAACGAAGCGGCCTTTTCAATTTGAATTCTTCCCCAAAATATTTGTTCTAAAGGATTTTGATCTCCCATATGAAAATAAGATCTGGGTAAAGATTGCTGGCATTTTCTACAAATAAAACTTTCGTGTGCATATAAGGCATTTCCACAAATTGAGCAAACCCTGGGAAAAAAGAGCTGAAACAAATCATGTAAGTAAGTCTTCATCCAAACACAGTTTTAAGGTTAATAAATTATTAAGCAACGCAATTAAAAACAGCAACTTATTATTGTTTTTTTAATAAAGATGTAAAGCGACATTAATATTCAGATAACATTCATCATCTACTTTTGAAACTACAAACAGGAATTAAAAACAATCAAATTACTTCTTTAAATAAGGTAGTAATTTAAATACAAAAGGAAGATGAAAATTACATTATTATTAGCTATTGTAGCTACCATATCATTAAGTAGTTTTAAGGGAGAAAAAACAAACGAAGCAAAAGTGGCTAAAGCAACTACAGAAATTGCCGGTTCAATTATTGACGAAAACACTGGTGAAACTTTAGTAGGCGTTGAAGTAACTTTAGAAGGTACAAACCAAAAAACCTATACTGACTTTGACGGTAACTTTACTTTCTCTAATGTCAACGAAGGAAAATACAACATAAAAGCAAAAATGATTTCTTATCAGGAAGTCAGTAAAAAAGATATTAAAGTTGACGCAAGTAAAAACAACACACTCAACTTAAAAATGAGTCTTGTGAATTAATAATTAATTAACATACTACACAAAAGCCGAATATTAATTTATTCGGCTTTTTTTATTGATTACATGTCACTTAGAGTATCAATTATCTTATCTCATTAAAACTTAACATTGAAAATTTGGTCGTATTGTAAATTTAATGTTAATTTGACGTTAACAGGAAATTAGAGTACACACAAGAATTAATAAATAGCAATAACAAGGGTTATTGTGGGAGGCTTTGTTTAATTTTTAAAATTTACGAGCCATGAGAATATTAATGACAGTTTTGGTATTTGTTGGTCTAGTGACCATCAGCCAGGCACAATTAAATGTGAGTGAAGAGGGAGTATACTATGATGCTGAAGGTAAATTATACACAGGCACTTATGTAGAATATTATCCTAGTGGAAACAAAAGAGTTGAAATGTCTGTAGAAAATGGAAAAAAACAGGGAGCTTCCATTTACTATTTCGACAACAAGCTTAAGCAGGAAGTACGTTCATATAAGAATAACGAAATGGACGGCCTCTGGGAAACATGGAATAACAAGGGAGTGAAAATTGCTGTAGCTAATTATAAAGACGGCCAAAAACACGGGAAGTGGCAGATTTATGATGAAAACGGAATTCTACGTTATGACATGAATTACAACAACGGTAAGAAAACAGGTACTTGGAAAAAATTTGATGCCGAAGGCAAGCTTACAAGTACGAAAGAATTTTAAAGAACATTTTATTTAAAACTGAAGGGAGTAGCAAAAACTACTCCCTTTTTTTATTTATTCCATTTACAAATAAAGCCTTCATTCTCTATTGTTCTTAAAAAGCCGTAACTTACTATACAGTAATCAATACAGCAATATTATGGAACGAAGAGACTTTTTGCGCACAGGTGTAGGCTTGGCCATGCTATCAGGTATAAGTCCTTTCTTTGGCGGACTGGAAGAAATCATGGCGAATCCTGCTGCAAAAACTGAATTAGCAGCTGTAAGAGGAGGAGAACCAGAGGAAATGTTCGATAAGGCGATTGATGCTTTGGGAGGAATAAGCAAATTTGTAAAGCAGGGACAATCCGTACTCGTAAAACCTAATATTGGTTGGGATGCACCACCTGAACGAGCCGCAAACACAAACCCAAGAATTGTTGGACATATCGTTAAAAAATGCCTTGAAGCTGGTGCTTCTGAAGTAAACGTATTCGATAAAACATGTAATAAATGGGATAGGTGTTATTCAAATAGTGAAATTGAAAAATACGTAAAAGATGCAGGTGGTAAGATGGTTCCTGGCAATTCCGAGAGTTATTTTTCCGAAGTAAATGTTCCTAACGGAAAAACCCTAAAGAAAACCAAAGTGCATGAACTCATTAAATCTGCAGATGTATTTATTAACGTTCCAGTTCTTAAACACCATGCTTCCACCAAACTATCATTAGGAATGAAAAACTTAATGGGTGTTGTCTGGGATCGAAAGTTTTACCATAGCAACGACCTTAATCAATGCATTGCCGACTTTATTACCTATCGTAAACCAGATTTAACCGTTATTGATGGTTATAATATGATGACTAAAAATGGCCCCAGAGGAGTTTCAACAGCTGACGTAGTTAACCTTAAAGCGATGATCATTTCTACAGATATTGTGGCAACAGATGCTGCTGCTGCTAAAATGTTTGGTTTAGACCCTAAAGATGTTGGACATATTCAAATAGCTCACAATATGGGAATGGGTAATATGAATCTAGAAGAACTTAATATCCATCGTATTAAAATATCATAATCAATGAAATACGCCATTCTAAAAAAAACAAGAGTTGTCATTGCGCTCTTGTTTTTTACATTCACATTATTCTCTTTCATTGATTTATACGAAGTATTACCGGAGCATATAACTTCTAAAATTTTATATCTCCAGTTTGTTCCTTCGTTACTTAAATTCATTCAGATTACCAGCATTTTCTCAATTGGTTTTATTGTGATAATTATCATTACAGTATTGTTAGGTAGAGTATATTGCTCAACCATTTGTCCTTTAGGTATTCTTCAGGATATTTTTTCCTGGGTTTCAAAGAAGATAAGTGCACGAAAATTTTATTTCAGATGGAAAAAAGAACAACCCAAAACCAGATATACTATTTTAGTCTTTACTACACTAAGCTTAATCTTAGGCACCTCTCTATTAATTAACCTTTTAGATCCATATAGTAATAGCGGAAGGATTTTTACTTACAATATAAAACCTCTTGCTGTTTGGTTAAATAATATTTTAGCTTCAAATCTACATCAACAAGAAATCTATTCTGCAAATATCATTGAAACGTCAAATACCCCATGGCTAATCACAGCCTACAGTATTGCATTTCTGCTATTAATAGCTTTCTTATCCTACAAAAGAGGAAGATTATTCTGTAATTTAATATGCCCGGTTGGTTCATTACTAGGTATAATATCTAAAAAATCAATATTCAAATTTTACATTGATTCCAAATCATGCACTAAATGCAATAAGTGTGTGGGCATATGTAAAAGTGAATGCATCAATATAAAAACACAAACCATCGATCATTCGAGATGTGTATCATGTTACAACTGTTTAAATGTCTGTCAGGATTCAGCCATACACTATGCGATACCAGACAATACTTTAACATCTAACAAAGGGCTTGAAAACATTAATGGAATAAATAGAAGAAAAGCTATCGCAACCCTTTTAACAATTACGGCAAGCTCAACCATATTAGCACAATCAGACACGATTTTCAATACAGGTACAAATTCTAACTATAAATTATCCATTCGTAAAAACCCAATTTCACCACCTGGTTCTGAGAACATTAGTAGATTCAATAGCATCTGCACTGCGTGTGGCTTATGCATTTCAACATGCCCAACAAACGTACTACAGCCAGCAGTTAAAGAATATGGTATAATTGGATTTATGCAACCACATATGGATTATGCAAATAGTGGCTTCTGTAACTTCGACTGTAATCGATGCAGTGAAATTTGTCCAACTGGTGCTATTCTTCCCTTAGACATTAAGAAGAAACAGTTAACCCAAATTGGTAAAGCGGTCTTTGTTCAACAAAATTGTGTTGTTTACCGGGAACAAACAGATTGCGGAGCCTGTTCTGAACATTGCCCAACAAAAGCTGTACAAATGGTTACATATAAAAATGGACTTGTGATTCCAGAGGTAAATCAAGATATATGTATAGGCTGCGGTGCATGCGAACATCCCTGCCCTGTTGAGTACCCGCATAAAGCTATTTACATTGAAGGCAATCCACAACATATTATGGCCAGCAAGCCTGAAGAAACAGAAAGTTTGCACAAACCTTTAAAAGACGATTTTCCCTTTTAATTCAAGATCTTTTTTTACGATAGCACATGTTTCACTGCTAAATTCATGAAATCATTAAATGGCTTCATCAAACCAAAAGCGCACATCATCTTTTCTTCAAAATTCTTTGACTGAATTTCTTTATCAGATAAGTTTTGCATTAACACAAATGATTTATTTCTAATCAAATGAATATTAGGATCATCTTTTGAAAATCCTTTTGGTGCAGTTTTAAGTTTATCTCCCCATACTTCAGGAAAGACCTTTTTAAACTTTTCGTCATCAATGATTGATAGATATTCATCCGCATTATCCAAAATATTTTCTCTTACACCTTTTAGAACATTAGGTTGAGGACAATAAATTCCTCCTCCTAAAAAACTATTGTCTGGTTCTATATGAAGATAATAACCAGCATATGGACTCTTTCTTCCTCCATGTGCTATATAAGCTCCAAAGTTGTTTTTATATGGTTCCTTATTTTTTGAAAAACGAACATCCCTGTAGATTCTAAAAATACAATCTTTTGCATGCGGGTGTCCTATAGTCGGATCAATGCCATGAATTATTGCAATTAACCCATCCACATACTGTTCGAATGATTGTTTAGCAATCTCATATTTTGATTTATTCTCATGAAACCAATCTTTGTTATTATTCACACTCAACTCAACTAAAAAATCAAATATCTCTTTAGGTATCATAATATAAACTCATTAAACGTTATAAAAAATACAATTTAAAACGATTTACTAATAATTACAAGTTAAGAATAGAGCAGAGATCTGAGTAATCTTTCTGCTGTTATTTATTACTTTTGAACAAAATTTATTTCAATGAAAAAAGCTTTTATAGTTGTTGCCGGAGGAAGTGGATCCAGAATGCAAAGTGAAATCCCTAAACAGTTTATAGAATGGTGTGGAAAACCTATTTTAATGCATACCATTGAAAGATTGCACAACTATAATCCCACTGCGATAATAGTATTAGTTTTACCTAAATCTCAATTACCATTTTGGAAAGAACTATGTAATCAACATAATTTTTCCATCGAAGTAAAAATCGCACAAGGAGGTTCTACTCGCTACGAAAGTGTAAAAAACGGACTAAATAAAATTAACGAAGAATGCCTTGTCGCTATCCACGATGGGGTAAGGCCACTGGTTACCAATCAAACCTTAAACAATTGCTTCAATACAGCTGAAAGAACAGGCAGCGCCATTCCTGTTACCGATGCCATCGAATCAATTCGTAAAACAGAAAATAATCAAAGTATAGCTGTACCGAGAGATCAGTATAAAATGGTACAAACTCCTCAGGTTTTTAAATATACAGAAATCTTGAAAGCATATAAGCAGCCATATCAGGAAATCTTTACAGATGATGCCAGTGTATTTGAGTACGCAGGAAATTCAATTTCCCTAACAGAAGGGAACAGAGAAAACATTAAAATAACAACGCCTATTGATTTAGCAATTGGAGAAACGCTATTTAATTTACTTTCAGAATAGCAATTACTTTGAAAATAAGTTTTACAACTATCCATATTATTATGTGGGAGAAGATAATTACAGCTCCAGATGGTAAATTAAAATAATACGAACCCAATAATCCGGTAAACACTCCCACAAATCCAAATATTACTGAACTATAGATAATACGTTTAAAATCGTGCGTAAAAATAAATGATGTAGCTTGCGGAATTGTAAAAAGAGACAATACCAAAATTATACCCGCAATTCTAATACTCAACACAATAGAAAGCGCCACCAAAATACCCGTAATATACTTTACAACTTTAGTGTTAATTCCAGTTGTTTTTGCATACTCTTCATTAAAAGCAGTATATAAAACAGGACGATAAAATAATATAATACACCCAATAACAATTATGGTCAAAATCAGTAGGTAAATTATATCAGAGTTAGTTACTGTCAGAATATTTCCAAATAAAAAACTCATTAAGTTTGGTGTATAACCTGGAGTTAAAAACACAAAAATAATTCCAATAGCCATTCCTAAAGACCACAACATCGCTATTGCACTATCTTCCCTTACATTACCTCTCGATGCACTCCACTCAATTCCTACGGCAGATAACACAGCAAAAACAGCAGCTCCTAGAAAAGGATTTAAACCTAAAAAATAAGCTAATCCAATACCTCCAAACGAAGCATGTGTTATTCCCCCACTTATAAATACAATTTTTCTGGATACAATATATGTTCCGGCTATGGCAGCAACTATGCTTGTCAGAACTCCTGCAATCAGTGCATTGGTAAAAAATGAATATTGAAATATGCTAAAAAAGTCTTCCATTTATTTTAAGAATGCTTATGCAATACCCTGTGTGGTACATGACCATGCGTTATTAATTCAATCGGGCAATTGTACGTCTTTAAAATCTCTTCTGATATTTTATTGGATTGATGATAATGCAAATATTCATTCACACATGCAATGGTCTTAACAAAACTGGAAATTGTACCAATATCATGAGAAACCAATAATATGGCCATTTTTTTATTTAACTCATTTAAAAGCTCGTACAATTCCGATTCAAAATGCTTATCTACAAAGTTATTAGGTTCATCCAAAATCAATAATTTAGGATCATTCATTAAAGCCCGACAAAGATACACCCTTTGCATTTGCCCGCCAGACAACTGACCAATCGCCCGATTTTGAAGATCTTTTAACCCAACAAAATCCAAAAGCTCAATGGCTTTTTCTTTATCCTTTCTATGATATCGTGCAATTAAACCTTTTTTCCCTAACAAACCGGATAATACAACATCTAAAACTCTTATAGGAAAGGCTTTATCAACATCATTCATTTGTGGCAAATAACCTATATGCCTTAGCATACCTTTTTGTTCAAAACTTATTTTACCAGAAAACGGTTTTAGAACGCCAAGAATCACTTTTAATAAGGTAGATTTACCTCCTCCGTTTGGTCCAATAATGCCAATAAAATCATTCGGGTAAATATCCAAGTTGATATTTTTTAATACAACTTTACCATTATAACCGGCATTAATTTTATGTAGGCTAATTAAAGGTTCCATTTAGTTTAACGTTTCCTTAAATTTATTTAGAGTCCCTTCCATCTCTTCAAGCCAATTATAAGCTAAAGGATTAACCTGAACAATATCTATATTAATCTCCTTTGCGATAAGCTCTGCATTTTTTCTATCAAATTCCTCTTGTATAAAAATAGCTTTTATATTTTCTTTCTTCGCTTTTTCAACAATACTTTGAATCCATTTTACACTAGGTTCCTTACCTTCTGTTTCAATTGAAATCTGTTCTATACCGTAATCTCTTGCCAGATATGTATATGCAGGATGATATATATAAAAACTTTTTCGCTCTAGATTAGCCATATCATTAAAATACAAACTATCCAACCTAGCAATTTCATTTGACAGTTTGTATGCATTTTCCTCAATTTGCTCCTTTAACTCAGGAAATTCTTTAATTAAAATACCCTTTGTGTTTTCCACAACTGTTTTCATCGTTTTTGGGGATGTCCAGATATGAGGATCTATTCCACCCTTATGCACATGATCTCCATGATGAAAATCTTCTTCTGATATTAATTCTATACCGAGCGAAGAATCATATATCTGAATAGATGGAAAAATTTCCATAATTCTATCAGTCCACGATTGTTCAAATCCAATATGACCAATTTTAATATACACCTTAGAATTTTCCAACAACTGTATTTGCCTTGGAGTTGGCGAATAAGTAGCAGGACTACTACCCTTTGGTATCATAACATTTACTGGCAATTGCTCATTTGTCAGGTAATCTATCACAAATTTCTGCGGTAAAATACTTACTGATACATTCTGTTTATCAGTTTTATTCTCAACACAAGCAAATAAACTTCCAATTAGAACCAACAATACACAAAATCTACATTTTTCTAACATCTTTATTAAGGTATTTTATTTTAATAAACCAAAGCTTACTAACAAGGATATTTAAAGTTTGTTTACCTGTAATACTGCAATTATGCAATCTTAATTTCTGCACAAATATATAGATAATTAAAATAAACCTATTGCTATAAAATCCTTTTCCCTATTTTTATTATAGGCTTTATATGCTTTAAAAGAAAAACCTTTTAATCGAACAAAGGTTTAACTATTACAACTTCAAAATTAATAAACATGAAAAACCTTGTATGTCCATTATCTTCAGAGAGAATATCTGATTTAATACCACGAATAAGTGGATCAATAGTTGTATTCCTTCTATTTTTATATGTTTTAACAAATAACATACTGATACCTGCATTTTTATTAGTTGATTTCTTTTTAAGAGGATTTACAAAAGGCGAGTATAGTCCAGTGGCAAAACTATCGCGATTCATTTCTGCTAACATTCGAAAAAAAGGCAAACTTATCGACAAAGCCCCTAAAATATTTGCAGCAAGATTAGGTTTTATTTTTACATTCCTAATATTTATATTTCAATTAACAGGCTTATCTATTGTTAGTGAAACATTATCTTATGCTTTAATATTGTTTGCAGGATTAGAATGTGTGGCAAACTTTTGCGTAGGTTGTTGGATTTTTACCCTATTTGTACTTCCTCTTCAGAACTAAATTTTTCCAAAGACCTCAAAAACTTTATTCATATATGTTTTGGACAAAGGTACTTCGATAGGCGTGTCTGTATCCATTTCGAGTAAATGAATACCTTTTTCGCGCCTTATTACCTTAATCTTTTCAAAATTAACCATATAAGAACGATGACACCTTGTAATTGGTAGTTCTTTTATTTGATCCTCAAGGTTTTTAATAGTATTGCGCAGTAAGAACTTGGAAACAGTATTTTTATTTCTATAAAAGATGGATACATAATTATCAGCACCTTTTAAATACAAAATATCATCCAGTTTTAAGGTGATTCGCATAGTTCCTTTTTCATCTAAAAATGGAACCATCATTTTCCCATCAATAGGAACTGTGTCTTCCGAAGCCGTCAACTCTTTTATTTTATTTGCCTTATCCAACCAAGAAAAATACAGCCACATAACGGCATATGGCAATAACAAAACCAAAGCAGTATTTTGAAACGATGCTTGATAAACTTCTAGAAAATTCCTCGTATCATTTTTTATAAATACCGACTCGTATATTGTATAAAACAAAGACATAAATATAACTTCCAAACCTATTATACAGATGAAAGCCCATATTTTGGTTCTTATCTCTTTTTTATTGTAATGATAAAGAATAACCCTTGAAACTACAGCAACTAACACTCCAGTTAATATTACCAGACTAGAATACAACAAGAGCTCCTGTGATTTTAAATCAAAACCAAACCAATTGCGCACATCAAATGGCGAGTATAGATTAATAAAGAGTAATGCAAATCCCGCAGTAAAGATGATTAATCTAACAATGTTCCGTTTCGAAATTAAATATGCCGGTATGTTTTGATTCAAATCCATTTAAACACGAAAGTAGTGATAAATTAATTCTTAAAAACAAAATAATAGTAAAAATAATACAATTCTAGAGGAATGAAAATTTACAAAATACATCCCACATAATATATTTTCGTCCCTAAATAAAGTTTTTTACCCCCTTGAAAGTCTTGTAATACCTTTTATTTGCTGTATTATCAAAACTATTATTCATTTGTACATCGAAATCAAAAAACAAATTTGATTTTGATCACAAACAAATGAAATACATCTAAGATTTCGTTTGATTTAAGTGAGAATGATTTAAAAAATAACTACTATTTTTTTACCCTTTTCGATTTTGCTAGTGCAAAAAAAGCTGTTACCAAAACGTTGGAACAGCTTTTTTACTTTAATTTAAAACCCGGAAAGAAATTTCTAAACGAGATAATTCAGAAACATACTTTTTAATTAACAGAAGGTCAAAAATCCTTTCCTCCCTAAAACTTAACAATTCGCATGATGAGCAATCTTCATAATTGTAGGCTGAACCAACCTTTCAAAATCTGCATACTTCATTTGGATTAGCATACTATGTGTTCCTGCATTAAAAGCGATAAAAACATCTTCTTTTAATGCTTCCGCAACATAAACAGGCATATTATACAGATTACCAAAAGGTGGCATAGCACCAACCTCACAATTTTCAAACATATCTTTAAACTCCATTTCTGTAGCTAAACGTATATCCTTAGCTCCTGTAGCTTCCTTTAACAAATTAAAATCAACCTGCATATCTCCAGGTAAAACAACCATACACATCTGGCCATCAATTTTCATAATCACCGTTTTTGCAATTTCCTTACCTGAAATATGTGTATCAGCTGCTGTACGCTGCGCTGTGTAGGTTTTATGATGTACAATCTTATTAAAGGATACATCCTCATTCCTTAAGTAGGATTCTAATTTAGATAGTGGCATAATAATTCCTCCATTTACAATTTTTCAATTGTATAAAAGATAAGGAATAATTAATAAAAAGTAAAGAGTGAGAAAATAAGGCGAGTATAAAAAACGCCTTTTACAAGTTGGTAAAAGACGTTCTAAAATTCGATTAATAATTTGAAAGTGCATTTCTTAAACTATCAAAACGGGAATCATAATCCAAAGCTGATAACTTTATTATTTCTTTAGCTTCAACTGAATTATAAATATGCGTTATTTCACAATCGGCATCTAAACCCGGCATATCCTTATAAGTCAAAAAATAGTGCTTAAGTCTATTAATAACAAGCTCGGGTAATTCTTCAATGTCCTTCATATTGCCATATACGATATCTCCCTTTAAAACAGCAATAATCTTGTCATCTGCCTGATTACCATCAATCATCCTAAAACCACCAATAGGACGAGCATGTGCAATAATATCACCATGTGGAACTTCCTTTTCCGTAAGCACACAAATATCCAACGGATCTCCATCTCCTTGGATTGATTCTCTTCCTGATTTTTCTGCGCAAAACTTACCAATTCTAGGACCACAATATGTTTGTGGTATAAATCCATAAAGTGCCGGGACGACATTTGAATACTTTTGCGGTCTGTCTATTTTTAAATAGCCAGTCGACTTATCAATTTCATACTTAATCGTATCTGTGGGAACCACCTCTATAAAAGTTGTTACAATCTCAGGTGCCTCATCACCTATATTAATACCATGCCACGGATGTGATTTATATCTTAATCCCATTAATCTTCCAATAGGATCCATTAGACTATTGGTTGTAAACTCATCTGCCATACTTAATATCTAAGTTAATTGGTTTAAATAGTGTTCAAAAATATACAAGATCGTTCTATAACTAGCTATGAATGGCTGATTATTTTAGATTCTTTCTGATCTGGAAATTTACCTTCTTTTAATTGACCCAGCCTGCCTTATCCAAATTTCTATATTGAACTGCTTCTGCAATATGGTGCGATTGCACAACTTCTTCTCCCTCAAGATCAGCAATCGTTCTTCCAACCTTTAATATCCGATCATATGCTCGGGCCGACAAATCAAGTTTTTCCATTGCATTTTTTAAAATCTCCATTGCTTCGGATGTTGGCATAGCAAACTTTCGCTGAAGTTTGGAATTCATTTGCGCATTGCAATAAACAGCCTCGATATCCTTATACCTTTCACTTTGTATTTTACGGGCCTTTATAACTCTTTCTCTGATATTTCTACTTTTTTCAGATATTACAGCATTGCTTAATTCTTTAAACGGAACAGGCACTACCTCAATCTGCAGGTCTATTCTATCAAGTAAAGGACCAGATATTTTACTTAAATAGCGCTGTACAACTCCCGGACTACATACACATTTTTTCTCCGGATGATTAAAATAGCCACAAGGGCAAGGGTTCATACTTGAAATAAGCATAAAACTAGCCGGATAATCTACGCTAAACCTTGCTCTGGAAATACTGATTACCCGATCCTCTAACGGCTGCCTCATCACTTCTAAAACCGTTCGTTTAAACTCTGGTAATTCATCTAAAAACAAAACACCATGATGAGCAAGAGAAATTTCGCCCGGTTGAGGAAATCCTCCACCACCGACAAGTGCTACATCGCTTATAGTATGATGTGGACTTCTGAAAGGCCGTTGAGTTAAAAGTGCTGTATTACTTTGAATTTTACCGGCAACAGAGTGAATTTTTGTTGTTTCCAAAGCCTCATCTAAGGTTAATGGTGGTAATATAGAAGGTAATCGTTTTGCGATCATCGATTTTCCTGCGCCAGGAGGTCCAATCATTAGTAAATTATGCCCACCTGCTGCAGCTATCTCTAAGGCCCTTTTTACAGATTCCTGCCCTTTTACATCAACAAAATCTAGATCATCATTCATCATTTGCTTATAGAACTCCGCTTCAGTATCAACCTCAATAGGGTTTAGATCACCTTCATTATTTAAAAAATCAGCAACCTCTCTTATATTTTGTGCACCGTAAACCGACAGCCCCTGCACAACAGCAGCTTCCCGTGCATTTTGCTCCGGTAAAATTAAGCCCTTAAATCCTTCTTCTTTTGCTCTAACTGCAATAGGCAATGCTCCCTTAACAGGCTGTAAACTTCCATCCAAAGACAACTCTCCCATCATAATATAATCCGTTAGTGAATCATTATCAATTTGGTTAGACGCTGCTAAAATTCCAATAGCCAAGGGAAGATCATAAGATGATCCCTCTTTTCGAATGTCTGCTGGAGCCATATTAATAACGATCTTTTTTCCAGGCCATTTAAAATCACTTACTCCCAATGCCGATTGTATCCTTTGTTGACTTTCCTTTACTGCATTATCCGGCAACCCCACTAAAAAAAACTTGATACCTTTTGAAAAATTTACTTCGATTGTAATAGTAACCGCATCAATACCACTCACTGCGGCTCCATATGTTTTTACAAGCATAGAAAAGGGATTAGAAATTTATACCCATCAATTTACGCAATTTTATGTTAAAATAAAACATCCGATATATAATCATACCGGATGTTAAACTCACTTATTATAAATTACAACATTTAATCAACTGCCTCTGCTATAAGTCCATTTTTATTGGCTCTTGATCTTACCTCGCTATTAAATTCATCAATTGTTTGATTTATCTTATTGATAATCTGAACATAAATGCGATTCGGCTGAATTTGTTGCATCACATCTACATATCGAAAAACCAAATCGTAGGAGTTTTTAATTTCCTTACAAAGACTACTTTCTTCAAATGAAATATTACCAAAGCAGTTTCTAACATGTAAATCAACAGCCCTTTGCGCATCCTCCAATTCATAAAGCCATTCTTTCATATTTAAGGTATCAAGCGCTTCTTTTAATTGAGGAAACTCCTTTAAATCATTCAATAACATCTCTATTTTTGAACTTTCCTCTTCGATACAATCCTTTTCTAATTGCCATCCATATTTTTGTATCGCTTCAATAAGTAGTTTAGCCGAAACTTGCCAGGTTGTATTATTTCTTTTTTGACAAGCTAACAAATAATGCTTAATGGCAGAAATAGCATCATTCCTTAGACTATCCGCTTTTAGTAAAGCATACGTTTTATCCTTTCCACTAGAGAGCTTTAACATTTCTCCTAATCTTTTAGTAGCTACACTTGCCTCGCTAAGTGGCTTCGAAAGCCCTAAAATTTCCGTATCCAATGCATTTAAAATAGAAATAATTCTTACACTAAATTCATAAAATTCTGAGGGGTGAAATTTGTAATAAAAGGGATTTGAAATCATAAGTTGGGTTTTAGAGTTTTACTATACTTAAGATAATAAAACTTTAAAATCAAACAAAATATTAAATGCCTAAATTATAGACCAATATGTTCCCAAATTCACATCATTAACACCTGCACTTAGCACATAATAATTAAAACGAAAAAAAGGCCACCCCAAAAAGAGTAGCCTTAATATCTTAAAAACAACCAGAGATTAGTATCCTCTTTCTTCAGCCATTTTTTCCATTTCCTGATTAAATATCTCTTCGTATTTCTTTTTATCGTAATCTATTTGAAGTTTAGCGTCATTAGAAATACGATTATTCATGGAATTAAGTAGCTCCTCTTTTTCCACTTCGATGGCTACAAAAGAACGGTACTTTTTACTTGGTAATACACTTGATTTTTCGCAAGCAACAACAATATTGCTTATTGTTTCATCTGCAACCTCACGAGTAAGGTTTTCGAATTTTTGCTCAAATTCAGAAGCAGAACCCATTTCTCGCTCATTAACATAGCGATCAGTCACTGATTTTGTATTAGACTCAATTAAAGTAACTAAACGTTGCTTAGCTAATAAAAGTGCTTTTTCTTTAGAAAGGCTTAAGTCACTACTAGTTGCCATAGAGAAAGCTCTAAAATATTTTTTATCGGAACGACCTGCATTTTCACAAGGCATATCTTCCAAAATTTCACCAACTTCGCTGTTAGTGGCCACTTTTTCTTTTGACTTACAGCTATATGTACCTATTGTAAGACAGATTGCTAATACGCCAAGTCCAATTGTTTGTTTAATTTTCATAACGACCATTTTTGGTTAATATTCTTTATCATTGATCAAATCAAAAATAAAGCCAAAGTATTTATTAGTTTGAATTTACATTTAAAATTAAGAAAATGAAAAAGGGATCATTAAAAATAACCGTTAATCTTTTCTTAATTGTTTTTATCTTTCAATATCTCTTTAAATTGTTCTATCTGCTCATCGGTTCCCAATACAAACAGTTTATCTTCAGGCGATAATTTTATTTGAGGTGAAGGATTAAAAATATAGGTACCTTCTGGTGTTTTTAATCCCATTAAATTAGCTCCGGTTTTTTTTCGCAAATTTAATTCTTGTATAGTCTTCGCTTGATTTTCTTCAGCCATACACTCACACTCTACCTCAGTAAGTTTTACTTCCTTACTCTTTTGAAGTAGAATATTCTCTACAAACTCAACAACATCTGGTTGCGTTACCAGTTTTGCCATTCTTTGTCCTCCAATTCTGTCGGGCATAATAACATTAGTAGCTCCGGCATGCTTTAACTTAACATCAGAACGAAAATCACTAGCTCGACTAATAATCTTAAGCTTTGGATTCATCTCTCTTGCAGTTAACACCACAAATATATTATCGGCATCGTTAGGCAAAGCAGTAATTAATGCCTTAGCTCTTCGGATTTGAGCAACATCCAATACTTCCTCAGAACTTGCATCTCCCTGAACATATAGTAATGTAGGATCTTCTAAAATTCTTGCAACCACATTATCTCGTTTTTCAAGAATCACAAACTTTTCTCCATGTTCTTTTAACTCTTCACAAGCCTGATAACCATTTCTACCAAATCCACACACGATCACATGATCTTCGAGTTTTACAATTTTCTTTTTCACTTGATATTGTTTATAAGATTGCTGCAAGGCTCCTTCCACAACTAAACGTGTGATAGAAGTAATAACATAACCAAAGATTCCTAAGCTAAAAATAATCAGAATAACCGTAAATATCTTTCCTCCATCCGACAGAGGAAACACTTCTCTAAAACCCACTGTAGACACAGTAATCATGGTCATATAAAGGGCATCTACAAAAGAGTAATGCTCAACAGCCATATACCCGACACTACCCAACAAAACCATAAAAATTAAGGCTGCTACACCATAGGCTATGGTTCTAAAATTATCTAAATATGGAACTCTGCTATTCACGCTAGTTATTAATCGCTAATACATTATGACCAATTCTACAATGCAGGCACTTTTGTTGCTTACAATAATAGTTTGACAAATATATTAAAGCCTGAGAATCTGCGGCATTTTTTGCTACAATTTCATACTCTTTCCACTTATTAAGTAGATTATTCTGCTCTGCTTTTATCTTTCTTAACCATTCAATTGCTTTTTCTGCATATGCTTCTTGTCCATTTTGTTTCCCAAACGCAAATAAATAAGGAACGATTGTATTAATAATCAATAACTGTTTCGATCTCCTACCTAAACATTTTTCGCTCGACTTGGATTCTTTCTTAAATGTATAATGTGTTTTCCAATAAACTGAGACACTTGCATCGAGTTTATCTTCTAAAATATTTAAATCATTTTCATTAAGTATTTTTCCAAAAACACCTTTAAGTTTAACCAACAAAGCAGACAATTGAGCAATCCTTATGGTAGGAAAATTACCTGGTCTCAGTCTTAAAAATTTCCATAGGTAATTATGTACAGCTTCCAATTGATGCTTTTGTTTTAAAAACAGATAATCTGACAATAATTTTTGAGCATAATCTCCTTTTAAATCCTGATTTAAAAATCCAGACTGACCCAAAAGCAAGGCTTCGATCAATTGAATATTATCGGCATATTTTAATAAAATTTTGAGAGGTATTGATTGTGCCAATAATTCAAATGGAACTCCATTAACTCCAAAACCAAAACTTCGAAATAAAAGACGATAAAATGTTTCATCCCAATTGTTATTAGTTTGCTCAAGAATACGAATTATATCCTGCATTTTATATTCTAACCTTTCCACTAACATGCGATCCAACCACATGTTAAATTCAAAGGGATTTACTAAATTAAGTTTTGATCCGCATGATAGCCAGTCTTTATTATTTTTTAGATCCAAATATTCCTGAAAAACCAATGAACTATATGGTAGTTTTAAAATAGGAATTACTTGTCCTTGTGTAGTAAATGTGTCCGAATCCACTTCTTCAACTACATGCAATATAACATTATCGTACGCCTTATCGTTTTGGTGTTGATGATCTAACCAATTGGATGCTTTTACATGAACTTCAACATTGCCAGCCCAAAGCGTTCCATCAATTTTTATTTTAGCATTAAAGAAATCAGGGCCTGCATTTGAATTTATATCGCCCGGATGAATTACCTCTACAGATTGACCCTGGTGTGTTAAAAGAGATTGTTGGGCATACAACTTATGCTTCCAAATAAAATGCAAAAACTCTTCAAACATAACTATAAACGTTTAGTAATTAGATCTACTATCAATATACTAAACATTTTACGAAAAAGTAAACTGCGAAAAGTACCAAACAAAAAAGCCCCCTTAACGGAGGCTTTTCTATATATAAATTGTACGATTATTTTAAATCAATCCTTTAGCTTTTAAAAGAGAACTCATTTCTTGCTGAACCTCTTTTGCAGCAATACCTGCCTGCTCTGCAAAGTCCTTTTCTCCACTTTTATAAATAATTCCTCGTGAGGAATTTACTAACAATCCACATTTTTCATTCATTCCATTCTCAGCAACCTCGGCTAAACTTCCACCTTGAGCACCAACTCCCGGAACTAATAAAAAGTGATTTGGAATAATATCTCTGATCTCTTTTAATTTCTCAGCTTTTGTAGCTCCCACTACATACATAAGATTTTCTTCAGTACCCCATTCTTTTGAAGTCTTAATTACTTTTTCAAACAACTTCTCATCATTCTCAGTTACATACTGAAAATCAGCTGCTCCTTTGTTTGAAGTAAGTGCTAAAAGAATAACCCATTTATCTACATAAGTCATAAAAGGCTTTACTGAATCTTCTCCCATATAAGGCGCTACAGTTACTGAATCAAAATCCATCGTGTCAAAAAAAGCTTTGGCGTACATATTCGATGTATTCCCAATATCACCTCTTTTAGCATCAGCAATAATAAACAAATCTGGATAGTTGTATCGGATGTAGTTCACTGTTTTTTCCAAACTATTCCATCCGGCAACACCCATACTTTCGTAAAACGCCAAATTAGGCTTATATGCTACTGTAAACTCAGCAGTTGCATCAATAATTTCTTTATTAAAAGCAAAAATAGGATCGGTAGTTTCTAATAAAAAACGAGGTATTTTATTAATATCAGTATCCAATCCAACGCAAAGAAAACTTTCTTTCTTTTTAATGTTTTCAAATAATTCTTGAGAAGTCATTTAATCAAGTTTTAAAGTTCAAAGTTTATAAAATCGAAAGTCTTTACAATTCGCTTTCTTTTAGTCTCTCTGCATTTTCTTCTACAATTAAGCGATCGATAACATTTTGAATGTCACCATCCATAACTGCAGGTAGATTATACAAAGTAAAATTCACACGATGGTCAGTCACCCTACCTTGTGGATAGTTGTAGGTACGAATCTTAGCAGAACGGTCTCCTGTAGAAACCATTGTTTTTCGCTTAGAAGAAATTTTATCTAAATATTTTTGATATTCCAGATTGTACAAACGTGTTCTTAGTTCGCCCATAGCTTTATCCAGGTTTTTCAACTGCGATTTCTGATCCTGACATGTTACCACAATTCCTGAAGGGATATGCGTAAGACGAATAGCCGAATAAGTTGTATTCACCGACTGACCTCCAGGACCTGATGAACAGTAAGTATCTTTACGAATATCCTCTTGCTTTAATTCAATATCAAACTCTTCAGCTTCCGGTAAAACAGCAACCGATGCAGCTGATGTATGCACACGCCCTTGTGTTTCTGTTTGCGGAACACGTTGCACACGGTGAACGCCTGATTCATATTTCAGAATACCATAAACACCTTCACCTGTTACATTAAAAACAATTTCCTTATAACCTCCGGCAGTACCTTCGTTCATATGGGTTACGTCAACCTTCCAGCCTTTCTTTTCGCAGTATTTGGTATACATACGAAACAAGTCGCCGGCAAAAATACTGGCTTCATCACCACCTGTACCGGCACGCACTTCAACCACACAGTTTTTACCATCTTCAGGATCGGCAGGAATTAAAAGAAGCTTAATTTGTTCCTCCATTTCAGGAAGCTTATCTTCTATCTCATCCAGCTCCATCTTGGCCATCTCCTTCATTTCAGCATCATCTTCTTCCCTTAGAATCATTTTTGCCTCAGCGATGGTTTCTAATGCTGATTTATATTCATCGTGCGCTTTTACTACACGCTCTAATTCTTTATACTCTTTGTTAAGCTTTACATACCTTTTGGTGTCGGAAATCACCTCAGGATCAGTAATCTGTTCAGAAACCTCCTGAAATTTGATTACAACCCCGCCTAACATATCTAATAATTTATTTTCGCTCATTTGAATGTTTTTAGAATTTTAAAATAAGAAATAAGGCTCTCATTCCTTTTCATAGAAAAGTAAGATCCTTACACTTATATAAATCCTGAATATGGCATATCTTATACCTATTAATATTTAAATTTTCCGAACTCACTTTCGATAGTCAGTTCTTTTTTATCACTTGCCTCGCATCTACCTACAATTTGAGCATCAATATCAAACGATTTGCTAATCTCGATTATTTCCTGAGCTATATCTTCCGATACATACAATTCCATTCTATGTCCCATATTAAAGACCTTATACATCTCGTCCCAAGCCGTACCCGATTGCTCCTGAATGGTTTTAAACAAAGGAGGAACTGCAAATAAGTTATCTTTAATTACATGAAGATTATCCACAAAATGCAGCACTTTAGTTTGTGCACCGCCAGAACAGTGAACCATTCCATGAATTTGAGAACGATATTTATCTAAAATTGTTTTAATAACCGGCGCATATGTTCTGGTAGGAGACAACACCAATTTTCCGGCATCAATATCCACACCTTCTACTTCATCCGTTAATTTTAGTCCTCCGGAATAAACTAATTCTGAAGGTACTGAAGGATCAAAACTTTCAGGAAATTTTTCAGCTAAATAATTTGCAAAAACATCATGACGTGCAGAAGTTAAACCATTACTTCCCATTCCGCCATTATATTCTTTTTCGTAAGATGCTTTTCCGTAAGATGCTAAACCAACTATTACATCTCCTGCTTTGATGTCTTTATTATCAATGACATCGGCTTTTTTCATTCTGCAAGTAACAGTAGAATCGACAATGATGGTCCTTACTAAATCACCCACATCAGCCGTTTCACCTCCTGTAGAATAAATAGAAACACCCATTTCGCGTAATTCAGCCAATAATTCCTCTGTTCCATTGATAATGGCTGATATTACTTCTCCCGGAACCAAATTTTTATTTCGACCAATGGTAGACGAAACCAAAATATTATCTGTTGCCCCTACACAAAGCAAATCATCAAGATTCATAATTAAAGCATCCTGAGCAATACCTTTCCACACACTTACATCTCCGGTTTCTTTCCAATACATGTATGCCAGCGAGGATTTTGTACCTGCTCCATCAGCATGCATTATGTTGCAATACTCCTCATCTCCACAAAGAATATCCGGAATTATTTTACAAAAAGCTTTTGGAAATAAGCCTTTATCGATGTTTTTAATGGCGTTATGCACATCTTCTTTGGATGCTGAAACCCCTCTTTGATTGTACCTTGAATCTGAACTCACTGAAAATTACTTTACAAATTTCGGAGCACAAAAATAATACAAATTTATCACTATACAGAATACTAGACAGTTTAACCAACAATATGCATCATAAAAACATAGATTGGGTCAAATTCCATTTAGTAAAAGCAAAAGCATGTTAACTAAAACTTAATTTTTGACCAATCGATAACATATACTGATAGCAGACTTGTATTTAACTCCATGTTATTTTACTTTCGTTATCCAATTCTCAAAAAAATGCAAAAATCGGCTCAAGTATATATCGACCCCAGCATTAAAGTGCTGTACTCATCTTATTACATCCAGGGACTGTACGATTTCTATGGAAAAGATAATGTTCACTTTTCTGCCAAGCCTTTTAATGGTTTAAAAAAGAGAGAGGACAAAGAGTTGTATGATCATTACATGGCCTTTGTTGTAAAAAAAGATGATCAATATAAAAGATATATAATTGATTTTTGGGACAAGACAATTATTGATGAGAATGCTTACAATTGGTGCGATCGCTATGCCAAAATAAACAATACCAAAGAGGTGGTATTTGAGAAGGAAAAATTAATAGTTATTCCTCCGGGTTTTGGTATTAAAATATGGAACAAGAAAGAAACTATAAAACATTGCCTGTGTAATTTCTTGCGAAGCAAAAGAAAGCCTCATATAAAACTCAAGCGTCATTACGAAGATTACATAGATCAATTTGAACGTCCTGCGATTCAGGATTATGAAAGTCCATCTTCGTCAGCCCCAAAAACAAAAACATATGTTTTTATGATTGGAAGGTTATGGCCGCACAAGAACTGTCTTACTACAACAAATCCACTTCGTTTGCGATTTATTGAAACATGCAAAAAATTAAATGTAGACTTCGAAGGTGGTTTATTTGCCAGTCCTTCACACCCTGATTATGAGCAATACAAGCATGTAGCTTTTACCAAAAAAATGGATGTATTTACTTATGTAGAAAAAACAAAACAATCTGCTATAGCTTTTAACACTCCTGCAGTACACGATTGCCACGGCTGGAAACTAGGAGAATATCTTGCCATGGGAAAAGCTATTATTTCGACAAAGCTCTCCAATTATTTTCCTTTATATGGTTCTGGTCAGTTGCCATTGCATACAATATTAGATACAGACAATATTGAAGAAGACCTTACCTTGTTATTACATGATGAAAACTATCGTGAAGAATTAAGTACCAGAGCTCAAAATTACTATCAAGAACATGCTTCTCCCAAAAAAGTAATTGAGAAAATTGTGGAGTAACAATAAAACTACTTCACATAGCTAAAAGAATTTCCTGCTAATTCTCCACCTTTTGCATGGGTTTTTCCATCACAACATCAAATGCATAGTCTTTATCATCCATTTCACCTGAAGTGCTAAACTTAATTTTTTGATTTAAATATCCTTCTGAAGCAATAAGCATCACATAATCGGTGTCGGGTTTTAGCTTTACTTTAAAAGTTCCATCCGAAGGAGCATTTACTTTTAAAGCCGTACCATCACTACCAATAAGTCTTAAATAAGCATTCTGCACCACTTCTCCATTTACATTGGTAATGGTTCCATTGAGTGAAAAATTAAGCTTTGGTAAAATAAAACTGTATAGATTATCCACTCCTTTTGAACTTCCTCGCGATGAAGAAAACACTCCCTCTTCCTGATCACCTTTAAAAGTAATTCCAAAATCATCTCCATTACTATTAACAGGCATTCCCATGTTTACGACTTGCCATTGTTCCTCCTCATCCAGTTCGGCTTTAAAGATATCCAGTCCCCCAAAACCTTTGTGCGAGTCTGAGCTAAAATAAAAAACACCATCTTCTCGCATGTATGGAAACATTTCATCACCCGGCGTATTTATTGCAGAACCTAAATTTTGGGCTTCACCCCACTGACCTTCACTCAAGGCTTCTGTTTTCCAGATATCCTTTCCTCCAAAACCTCCTTCACGATCACTTACAAAATATAACACATTACCTTCGGCATTTATAGCCGGATGTGCTACCACAAGACTATCTTCTCCAATAACGATAGTTTCAGGCTCTGCCCATTTTCCTCCACTTCGGGCACAATATACTATCTCTGCCCCAATGGGATGCTCATTATCAAATCGACAACGGGTAAAATACAATGACTTTCCATCATTACTTACATTAGGTGCTCCATCATCAAAGCCCGGATTATTAATAGGTTCTTCAAACGCTTCCGGCTCCGACCATTTTCCTTTGCTATCAATTTTTGAGAAATATAGTGCAGAAGTTCCCTGGCCTGTAATTCTATTTTTTCTTCTTCGCTTAGCTTCAGTACGCATGGAAGAGAAAATAATATAATCGAAAGATTTTCCCACGAACGCAGGAGAAAAATCACTAAACTTACTATTTAACGCCTTTATTTTTTCAACAATATAACGATTAGCTTTGGGGTCTTTCTGCATCATCATACAAGATGCCAATCCTTTTTGGGCACGGATGTCGGCCGGAACTTTTTCAAGGTAAGCCTCATATTCAGGAATAGCTTTGTCTATTTTTCCAGCCTCACGGTAGCATTCTGCCATAAACAATTGTGCTTCCCGTACCGGGTAATTATATCGTACTGCCTTGGAATATGCAGAAGCAGCCTTAGTTGGTCGATTGACAATCCGGTAGCATTCTCCCATAAAATAAGAGTACTCTCCCTTATTGTATTTGTTTTTTTCTTTAGAATAAGCTTTTTTATAGAGTTCTGCCGCTTTGGTATACTCTCCAATTTCGAATGCTTTTTGTGCCTGCATTACTTTTTTACCACTAGAGCAACTTAAAAGGACAGAAGCCAAGATAGCTTCGGCTAGTAATATATATATATGATGTTTTTTCATGAAGAACCTTATAATAAGGCATAAAAATAATGTAAAATACTCATCCATAAAAACGTGAATCTTTGAATAATATTTTACACCGTATAAAATACCTGCGCTTGTAAATACAAAAAAAGCCGCTCCGAATATGAAGCAGCTTTGGGAAAACTTTATAGTTGTATTAGAATATAATCTTAGATATTCTTATTTACATAGTGGTAGTGAGGGCCAAAACGCTCAAAAGCAGCTTTATCCAACTCTTCCTGATGATCAGGGTGAGCCACAGAGATAATACGCTTAGCTCTTTCCTGCATTGTTTGACCATATAAATTAACTGCTCCAAACTCAGTTACAAACCAGTGCATGTTAGCACGCGTTGTTACTACACCTGATCCAGGCAATAAGATTGGAGAAATTTTTGATAAACCTTTAGCAGTTACCGATGGCATGGCAATAATTGGCTTACCACCTTCAGAATAACCTGCACCACGAATAAAGTCGATTTGTCCACCTACACCAGAATAGTGCTTAGTCCCAATAGAATCGGCACAAACCTGACCTGTAATATCGATAGCTAAAGCGGAGTTAATAGCTGTTACCTTATGGTTTTGACGGATAATATTCACACTATTTGTGTGACGCACATCCATCATGGCCACCATTGGGTTATCATCGATAAAATCATATAATTTTTGAGATCCCATTAAGAAAGATGCTACCATCTTACCCGGATCAATTTGCTTACGCTTACCGTTTACAACACCTTTTTCAACCAATGGAAGGATTCCATCAGCAAACATTTCAGTGTGTACACCTAAATCTTTATGGTTTCCTAACTGTGCTAGCACTGCATTTGGAATACCACCGATACCCATTTGTAAACATGCACCATCTTCGATTAACTCAGCTACATTTTTACCAATTTCGATATCTGTTTCAGTTAACTCACCCATATCATGCGTATAAAGCGGGCTGTCATCTTCAACAAAATAATCAATTTCACTCATGTGGAAAATTGCATCACCCCAGGCACGAGGAACATTAGGGTTTACAGCAGCAATTACAACATCTGCACACTCAATAGCAGCTTTAGTAGCATCTACAGAAGTTCCTAAAGAAACAAAACCATGTTTATCCGGAGTAGAAACCATTACTAAAGCAACATTTACCTTTAAATAACCTTCACGAATTAACTTTTGTGTTTCACTTAAGAAAGCAGGAATATAATCTGCATATCCAGCTTGCGTTTGCTTACGTAGGTTACCTCCTACAAAAAATTGCTCAGACACAAATACGCCTTCAAACTCAGGATCTGCAAAGTCAACTTTGTTTTCAATGTGGATATGTTGAACTTTTACATCATAAAATTCTTTGTTACGGCCACGTTCAACCATAGCCTTAATTAATTTATGAGGAGTCACCGCTACACTACTCAGGTGAACTCTGTCGCCAGTTTTAATTACCTTAACTGCTTCTTCTGCGCTTACACTTTTATACTGCATGTTAGTTTATTTAGAGATTTTTTTCTTTAATTTTTCAAGATGCGGTGCAAAACTATAATAAATTGCGCATACTTAAGTCCTCAAAAAATGTATTCTACAACATATTAAAGCATTATTTAGTTATAGATAACTTTATCTTCCTCCTAAAATAACATTACATTACTCTTAATTTATAAGGCATTTTTGAATAAGAACTTACAAAATTTTACTTTGAGTATCCTGTAATTTCTGACGTTCAACTAAAATCCAGGTAGTATCTAACAAGAGCATAATTTGTTCAGCATGAAAGCGAGAATACTCGTTATTTTTGCTAGCCAACCAAAAAACAGACACCACTTTATTATCTGCAACTACAGGAATGGTTATGGACTTTACATATTGACCTTGCTGGCCTTTTTGGAATGTATAATTAGACTCAGGATGATTAATAATGACAGTCTCCTTGTTTTTTACAGCCAAATTTAAGCAATCCTGCTTATGTAATTCTTTCCCGTTTTGAGCAGCCTTAACAGACAAGGCTACCTTATCCGACCAATCATTTAAATAAAATATACTTTTTACCTCATCGTAATGATATACGGCTCCCATATCACTATTGGTGTAATCAATAATCTGCTGAAGAGTATATTGCAATAAATCATTAATAGAACTGGCTTTGTAATGCACTATTCGCTCCAGTCCTTGAAAACGTTTATTAATCTGATTAATCTGATATTCCGCTTCATCCGCCTTTGTGGTATCAATAACTATTAAATGCAATAGTTTTTTATCCTCTACAATAATAGGAGAAGTATATACTTCCACATTTCTTATCTCATTGGATTTAAGATGATGTTTAAACTTGAAGTAATTTCTTTCTTCATTAATTGCACCCTTCATCCGCTGCTCAATAGTGAGTGGATCAATTCGGTTAATTGTACGAATACTTAATTGATCAAACTCTTCCTTAGAATAACCATAAAAATGCTGAGCTGATTCGTTTGCATCCACAACCATTTTTGATTCCGGATCTACAATGAGCATAACTGTTTTACTCTTATCAAAAATGGTTTTAAACCTTCGTTCACTGTTAATTAATGCAGCCTCAGCCTCTTTTTGTTTAGTAATCTCCATGGTAATTCCACTCACCTTAACAGGAGCTCCATATTCATCTCTGTCCGTTACATTTCCTTTACATTGCACCCATATATAATGACCTTTTTTATGCAACATTCGATATGTAATATCGAAACTTTGTATGCTTGAGTCTTGTTTTATCGCACATCCAAAATTCGTTTTCTCCAAATCATCAGGGTGCACCCTACTCATCCAAAAAGAATTATCCTCACCTAATTCTTCCAGCTTAAAACCAATCATATCTGCAGAAACCTGATTTCGTATCACTCTATCTGTTGGCACATGTCTTTCGAAAGTTCCAATAGTTGCTCCATTAATTACTTGTTCATAGGTTTTATACAATCTGCTGTACTCATCGCGCTGTTGGGTTAGTTTTATGTTAGCTTCCTGCGAAGCTGAAACATCCATAAACGTACCACTAACTCTTACTGCATTTCCTTCACCATCCCATTCTACAATATTACCCCGTGAACGCAACCAAACCCAATGTCCATCTTTATGTTTCTGTCTAATTACTTCATCAAGAAAATCAATCTTACCACTTAAAAGTTCATGATATTTTAAATGTATGCTTTTTAAGTCATTACTTTCTATTAAAGAAGCCCATGCTTCAGGTTTTATCTCTCCAAAATCGGCCAATGTATAGCCCAGCATATTTGCCCATCTCTCATTCAAATTAAGCGTCGACTTTACCAGGTTATGATCCCAGGTACCAGCATTAGTTCCTTTAAGAATTAATTGACTACGGTCTTTTTCTGTTTCGAGTTCTTCTTCAGCTCTTACTTTTGCCGTTATATCATCAAATATTGCGGAAAAATAATTATCCTTTGGACAATATGCATTTACATCGAAATACTTATCTAAATGCTTTGAATATATAGTAGAACGATATTTTTCGTTGTTCTCAACCACATTAAAAAAGCTACTTAAGATACCTGAATCAGGGTTTTTGAATACCTCCGACCATTTTTTTCCTTTTACAGCCTTGTTTAACACCTGGGTTTGTTTAATGAATTCAGGATTGGCATTTCTAATTAGCATATCTTTTGCTCTACCATTTTCATCCTTTATTATTTCACAAAGCACAAATGCCAATGAATGATTCTCAAACAAAGAGCGAAAACGATCTTCACTTTCTTTTAGAGCCTCATTTCTTTTAAATAATTCTTCATTATTTGATTTTAACTTCTCCTCTGCTGACAGCAAATGATCATTCTTTACTTTTAGTTCCTCACTTATTGTTCTGTATTCCTCATATAATGAAAGATTTTCTTCAACCTGCTCCTTTAAAACTCTTTCGTGTGCGTATCTCTCTGTTAAGTCATAATGTGTTCCAATAATTCGATAAGCCTTCCCTTTTCTATTTCGCATCATTAAGCCACGAGACCAGATATGGATAAAATGCCCCGCTTTGTGCTTCATCCTAAATTCAACATCATAAGTCTCTGAATTACCGGATACAAAACCGTTAACATTTTCAAGCGCAACTGGCAAATCCTCCTGATGAACCAAATCTCTCCAAGTATCTAATTTGTTTGGCAATTCCTCATCTCGATATCCTAATATTTCTTTCCACTTTGGAGAGAGATAGACCTCTTCTGTTTCTAAATTCCAATCCCAAATACCATCGTTAGTTGCTTCAATGGCTAAACGAAATCTTTCTTCACTAACTTCTATTTCTTCTCTCTTTAGTTCTAATTCTTCCAAATTAGCTCTAAGTTCTTCTTCGGCTGCAATCAATTCATGATTCCGAGATCTAAGCTCTTCATTAATACGTTGGTAATCTTGATTTAACTGAAGATATTCCGAAATTTGATCTTTTAATTGCTTTTCCAGAATGTATCTGGGTGTCAGATCCTGATGAGTACCTATGATTCGATAAGGGCTTCCATTTTTGCGCCTCATTAATATACCCTTAGCCAGAATAAAAACATAATGCCCTGCTTTATGCTTCATTCTAAACTCTAGTTCATACTTATCTTTTTTCCCTTTTATATAATCTTCAACTTCAGAAATAGCACGATCAATATCATCTTTATGCAACAAACTCTTCCATACCTCAAATGAATCCTCAAGCTCATTCTTTTCATAGCCCAGCATAGCCTTCCATCGGGTAGAGAAAAACACTTCATTGCTTATTAAATTCCAGTCCCAAAGTCCATCATTACTAGCCTCCAACGCCAGTCTAAATCTTTCTTCACTCAACTCAAGCTGATCATTTATAGCATAAAGTTCTTCTAAATTTGCCCTTAACTCTTCTTCTGCTGAAGCTAGTTCTTCATTCTTAACCTGTAAATCTTCATTAATGGTCTTGTACTCTTCGTTTAAGGCAAGGTACTCATCATTCAACGAAAGATATTCATCCACCTTATTCTTAAGGCTCCCCTGAACTTGCTTTTTCTTTTTGATATTTACTAAAAGCAGTATTATTATAAACGATTGAAAGACTACAAAAGCCAAAATACTTAATATCTGAATGCGATAGCGGTAAAAAAAAGATTCTGGTTTATTAATAATTTTCGATGAAGTAGGGAGACTTGCTTGATCTATTTTATATTTTTTTATTTCATTAAAATCAAAAGCATATTTATTAGGACTTTTTGTTTGGACAGGAATACCACTAACCTTTTCCCCGTTCAAAATCTTTTGAGTAATATTTGCTGCACCCTTACCTAACTCAAAATGTGAAACCATCTTTCCTCCCAATATTCCATCACCAAGTCCATGGTAATAAATATGAAAAAGAGGCGCTGATAAGTTTTGCTTTATCAGTTTTAAACTTTCGCTAAAGTTTAAATTATTATTGTTCTTATCATTGTAGGCAGATATCAACAATACAGGCATATTATCAGGGATATTCTTCAAACTGTCACCAAATTCATCAAAGGATAGATCTGTTAAAGACAAACATTCTAACGCAACATCTCTAAATTTTTCTTTACAAAGATTGAACATTTTATAATCTCCCTGGCCTGTAATTGTATTATCAACAATAGCACACAATCGCTCTGTATCCGGAAAAAGATCCATCATTAAAGCCAGTGTTTCCTGCATCGAAACTGTTTCTGCTACACCTGTCACCCACTCATTGTTATTTTGTGCCAGGGCAAAATCAATATTATTAACTCCAGTAAAAACAATTGGAATTTCTGAAAATAAGGTATTTTGATGTTCCAGAACAAAGTGTAACGCAATATCATCACTCGTAATTACTGCGTCAAACCGTGGAAGCTTTTCTAATTTATGTGTTATAAGATTTAAAAAATTATGAATATTTACAGAATCTGCAAAACGCTTCCCATCTATAAATTCAATATTCAGCTCAATATTTTGCCCTTTAAGTTCACTTTTAATTCCATCAATCATTTGAAAAAAAGTGGGAAAACTTGGGCCATACGAACTAATTAGCAAAACCCTTTTCTCATTAGCCTTTATATTTGAACATAGAAAAATATGCACAATAAGAATTATAACAGCAACCTTTCCCAAAAATCCACCTTTAAACATAAAACTATAATTGACCGGAATATGAAACTTTTCTGACATTTGTAAGAATATATCTAATCCACGTATTCATAGGATTTAATCGTAGGCAGTTTAATAGTTGTAATTGTGCCACTACCATCTTCCTTGTTTTTGAATTCTATACTTCCTTTATGCAAAAGAATGATTGTTTTTGCTAGATACAACTCAATAGCATTGTTCCTTAAAAACTGATGATTTTGGTTGCTGATGGATTTAAAAAAATGATTTAGCTCCTGACCTTCATATAAACTACCTGTATCTTTAATGATAATTTTTGACTCTTCCCCTTGGCTGCATATTTCAACCTCAATTTTACCTTTTGCTGTAAAAGTTAAAGAACATTCAAAAAGCGAATTCAGAGCATTTTGAATAAACGTATAGTCGACGTTTACTACCAGTTCCTCTCTGTCTGCATTAAAGCAGAACTCAAGCTCCTCTTTTTCTGATTTTGCCATAATTCGATCAACCAATGAATGAACAATCGGTAAAATATTGGTAGGTTGAAGCTTTAAGCTAGCGTCACCTTTAAGTTGTAAACTAGATATTTGAAGCGCTGCATAAGAATACTTTTCAAGATTAGAAACAGAAGAATACAAAAGAGACAAAATCTCCTCTGTATGTTCCTCATGTTTCAATGCTTTTAATAAGTTTATAGAACCAACTATGCCATTTAATGGTGTCCTTAACTCATGGCTAATGGAATTTAAAAAATCGCTTTTAGCCTTATCCAATTGTAACAATTGTTCATTAGCCTCCTGTAATTCCATTGTTTTCTTTTCAACCTCACTGGTTAACCACTTATTAACATCAACCAGTTTTTCTCTTGACTGCTTTAATTCGATATGGGTATCCAAACGCACCAGTAATTCCTGATGATTAAATGGTTTGGTAATATAATCAACGCCACCTTTTTCAAATCCT
This sequence comes from uncultured Saccharicrinis sp., assembly GCA_963677245.1. Lineage (GTDB taxonomy): Bacteria > Bacteroidota > Bacteroidia > Bacteroidales > Marinilabiliaceae > Saccharicrinis. The sequence continues at coordinate 3,630,900 of OY781921.1, read as the reverse complement.
TCGGTAATACTTTCAATATCATGGCGAGCAGTTAAAAAAATGATGGGTAAATTAGTATGTTCTGGTGATCTTTTTATGATTTCGCAGGTTTCAAAACCATTTAATTCAGGCATCATAACATCAAGTAAAACCGCATCAAAATCAGTGTTACTTAACCATTTTATGGCACTTTTTCCATTTAGAGCCACTTCAACAGCATAATTATTTTGCGACAACAAAGCTGCAATAACCTGCAAATTCTTAGGATTATCATCTACAACTAAAACTTTTCTTTTCATCATATCCGGGTAATTTGATTGTGATTTATAGTTTGGTTAGTTTACTGATAAATCTACAAAATACTTAAAATTACTTAATAATTTTTGAATCGATTCAAAGTCATAACTATCTATTGCTGAATCTAGTTTCTTTGAAAATTTATGTAGGGCTTTCCAACTTACTTCTTCATTTAGTTTTTTAAGCTCGTGGGAAAATACTTGCAAATTATCTGATGATAAATATTCATCAAACTCAACCCAAATTGGAATTAAAGTTTTATGAAAAGTGTGACATAAAATATTTTTTTCATCTAACGAAAATTCAGGCATTTCAATTTGTTTCTCTGCCGTATTTTGGGTATTCTTTTTAATAAAACGATTAAGCTCATTAACCAATTCGTGCTGCACTAATGGCTTTGTAATAATACCATTAAATCCCTTGTGGAATAATTTTTTAAAATGGCGGTTATTGTTAACTGAAGTGATAGCAAGCACTCCAGGTTCGCCCATCGTTTTATTTTTTAATTTATTGACATAATCGTTTTCTAGTGCTCCATCCAATTCCGCATCCAGTATAATTACTTTAGGATTAAAAATATGAACCTGTTTGATTATTTCATCAATATTGGAAGCCGTTTTACATTCCAAATTTAAACTATTACACACTGCTTCCAGCACCTCTAAATCAGAACCTTTACGTTCTGCAATCAGAATTTTTTCTTTAGCATAATCGACTTTTTCGGGAAGTATCTCTGATAGCTCAGCATGGATATCATGCGAAGCCTCAACATCTGGGATAACAATAGTAAAAACACTTCCCTTGTCTGGCTGGCTGCTTAAAGTAATACTTCCTCCAAGCATTGCCACTAGCTTTTGAACAATCGACAATCCCAAACCAGTACCCTCATAATCCTTATCATTCGCATTTTTATCCTGTATAAACGGTTCAAATATAGTAGCTTGTTTTTCCTTTTTTATACCAATACCCGTATCTGTAACTGAAAACGTAAGCGTTCCTGTTGATGTATTTGCATTTGGTACAAAATCGGAATCAATACTAACAGTACCCTTTTCTGTAAATTTAATCGCATTATTCACCAGGTTCAATAGTATCTGCCTAAGTTTTAATGAATCGATTAATATTGTACCCGGAATAGTAGAGTCCTTATTAATTTTCAGCTCCAAACCTTTTTCATTGGCCATCATAGCAAAGGTTTGAACAATTTCGTCTACCAAAATTACAAAGTCAGTATTATCCTTTTTAACCAACATTTTACCGGCCTCAATTTTTTCGAGATCTAATAAATCGTTGATCAATGCAAGCAATACTTTTCCACTGGCCTTAATTGATTTGATATAACCCTTATATGGTTCTTCAGCTATATGCTTACCCAGAAGCTCCGAAAAACCAATTATGGCATTCATGGGGGTACGAATTTCGTGCGACATGTTAGCCAAAAACATAGATTTTGCTTCCATAGCTTTTAAGCTTCTGTTTTTTTCAACCAGTAAATCGCCCAACAACTTTTTAGCAGGCGTTATGTCTTTAATAATTCCGGAAACTAAAAAAGAACCTTCACTTGTACTCTTTATTAACCCCGAAAAATTAACCCATATATAAACATTAGAAGCATTTAAAAGTCTAAACTCAATATCAATTTGATTCGTTTTGCTAGTTGAAGTTCTTATAAAACTTGTTTTTAACCACTTGATATCATCATTATGAACTCTGGAAAACAACCAGTCTAACTCAACCTGATGATTTGAAAAGTCGTAACCAGTAATTTTATTAAATACATGATTAACAGATAGCATTGATGAGCTAACATCGTATTCTACAAAAGCAATACTTCCTGCCTTCATACTAAACTCAAGTTGATTTTTCAACTTGGCCATTTCATTTTCTCTTTTTACCCTATCTGTAATATCAACCCTTACTTCACCCATATACAATTTACCCTGCTCAACCTCGAAAGGGTATGCTGTTACCTGATAGGTTTTATCTTCCTGATTATAATAAAAGGTTGACTTTGACTTTATTTTTTTTCTTCGAGGACAAGCTTCACATTTTTCGTTTCGATTACTAAAATGCTGATAACACTTTTGTGAAATAGCATTAATATTCTCATGACTATGAAAAATAATATTTCCCTCATGATCTACAATATCCATTACGGTATTCGTAGCTCTTAGAATATGTTTCAATTGATTTTGTAAAAGCATATCATACTGTTCCTTATGCTTTTGTCGGGTAATATCAATCATAAACCCATTTAATTCAAGTGGCTCACCATCCTCTCCCAAACTAACCTTAACTACATCTTGTAGCCATATTACCTCACCATCTTTTTTAACAAGACGGTACTCAAACAGATGATCATCTCCTTTTATACTTTCATTGAAGCAATAGTCAACAGCACCTTCTCTATCGTCGGGATGAATAGCTGCACTCCATTCCTTTAGGTTTGGCCATTCCTCTGGTTTATAACCTGTAATATGAACAACCTGTTCGCCTATGTATGTAAACTCCATGGTTTTAAAATTCATTCGCCATGGAATCCCATTTATTGAATCCAGTAAATAATCTAAGGCATTAGGATTTATTTCTTTGGCAGGATTAGTAAATGATAGTTGTATATTTATTTGATCAGAGATATTTGAACAAATACCACTAAGCAACTCCTCTTCTTCAGTTTCTAATTGTTTATCTTCATCAAATAAAAAAAGTACCTCTCCAAAGAATTCTACCTTTTTAATGCAGACAGAATAAATATATGCAGCATAATTACCCTTAAAACTGGGTGATTGTTTTTTAATATCCTTACTAGATATATACTGACCTAATTCACAGGAACTATTGTGGTTCATAAATATACCATCAATACCTGGCATTGCCTTGTGTGGATATTCAAAAACAATATTTCGATTATTATTTTGTTTGATGACAACAAACATAGCATATGCCCCGCAAAGCTTTTGCGCCATTTTAAACTGCAAGACCCATTTATGTGTTAAGTTGCGTATCATACTGTATCAAAGCTATTTTTATAACTCTACCAATTTATTTTTGATGGCATACATTACCAGGCTGGCACTATTTCTACAATTTGTTTTTGATAATAAGCTACTTCTGTGCCCTTTGACAGTTTGAGCACTTATAAAGAGCTTTTCTGCTATCTCATCATTCGTTAAGCCATTACAAATTTCAACCAATACTTCCATCTCTCTATCGGAAAGAAGATTTTTACCTTCTGCCTTTTTCTCAAGAGGTTTACCTAAGTTTGTTATAATTCGTCTTAATAATTCATTTGAAAAGTAGCTATCTCCACTAATAACTGCCGAAATAGCTTTTTCAATCTCCTTAATACCACTATCCTTTAATAGAAAGCCCTTTACTCCAGCTTCGATCATTTTATAATAATATTCTTCATCGCCATTCATCGATAAGGCCATAATTTTCATCTCAGAATTACGTTCAATGGCTAGCTTGGTGGCTTCTATTCCATTCATTACCGGCATTGAGATATCCATTAAAACCAAATCTGGATCTGCTTTTTCCACCTTATCTAAAAAATCTTTACCATTGCTCGATTCTCCTACTACCTTACCAATCCCTTCAAACTCGAGCAAATTCCTAAGGCCTTCTCTGAATATTAAATGATCATCTACTAAATATAATTTTGGACTATCCATTTGAGATAAATTAAGTTGCTATTCTTTTAATAATTTTACCGAAACCTTAGTTCCCATACCTGGTGATGAGTTTATAACATATTGCCCACCTAGCGATTGAACGCGAGTACTCATATTCATCAATCCCATTCCTTTTCTACTATCCATAGCTTCGGCAACATTAAATCCCTTTCCATCATCGCAATAATTAATATTTACGGTACTATTTTGCGAAATCTCAACATTAATTTTTCTGGCTTCAGCATATTTTATAGAATTATTTATCAGTTCGCAGAGTAATCGATAAATAGTGACTTCTAATTGTTCGTTTAATCGCACATTTAAACTATTCTTATATTTAAATTGAATAGCTGAGGCATTTTTAATACGATTGATAAAAGTCTTTAAGGCAGTATTAAGCCCAAAGGTAACTAAAGTATTTGGACTTATATTGTTTGAGATCTCACGAATACTGATTAATGTTTCCTCCAGTGTTTCCTCAATTTTTGAAATAATTACTCCTTTATCCATTTTTGAGGCCGGTTTATTAAACCATTGCAAATACAACTTCGCAGTTGAAAGTAAAGGCCCAACTCCATCATGTAACTCTTGAGCAAACCTTCGCCGCTCCTTTTCTTCTGTTTGAATTATGGTGCGCATTACTTCTTTTTGCATTTCCTTTCTTTCAGAAATATTATTAAAAGAGATCATAAATGCTTGAATACCCTTAAATTTTATTGGATATCCCTCAATTATACTTTGCCTGAAGCAATTACAACTATTATCTTCCATTTCAACCTCAATAGCTGGCTTTACCCCTAACATGATAGCTTCTACGTAAGTCTGAATTTTAATTTTATCAAGTGGACTTGTTAAATCAAATAGGTTACTACCATTAGCATGCACACACAGTTTTTGTGCCTTTGGATTTGAATGAAGTATCCAACCCTCATTATTAATAATAAAAGCTGGATCAGGTTTAGCATTAAAGACATTCCTAAACTTTTCTTCCTCTTCTCTTAAATCCAGAAATAATTGTTCGAGCTCTTGATTTTTGGTTTTTAAATGATCAATCAGTTCATTGTTTTCCTGAGCTAGGTTAAATTGCTTAAACGCTGAATAAATGGCCACTTTAATTCTATCCGGATCAACCGGTTTAGCCAGATAATTAAAAATCCTACCGTTCTGAATAGCTCTCGAGAGCAATAAAGGTTCAATATAATCTGTAACTAATATCTTTTTTATAGACGGATATTCAAGTTCCATTTTCTCAAAAAACGAGATAGCATCTCCTCCTAAATTAACTAATTCACAAATAATTACTTTTATCGGTGTGTTTAAAATTTGTTGTTTTGCCTCATCCAATGAGTTAGTATAAACTACCTCAAATTCCACATCCTTAAAAATTAGTTTATAGAGTTGAATATTCGATTGACTATTTTCAATAACGAGGGCTATATCTTTAGAATCTTCGGGCATCAGTTCAATTAATTCAGAGAAAGTGAAAGATATTAAAAAACTATAATTATATAAATACATATCTTTAATATAGGTAATATTAGCTACGCACATTTTAAAATTTAGTTTCTAAAATTGATGTTGCCAAACACTAAACAGGTATTTAGTTTGAATACCCCCCTACTAAAGGGTTACCTTAAAAACCATACTTTTATAGTATAGCTATTTTCGGATAAAAACTCAGAATAAAACATTGTTTTTTAACTAGATAAAAAAGGTTACACTAGAATACAAAACCGTTTTCCACTAAAGAGCTTTCACCTTTCAAAATAGGTACATTTTCTATCTTACAAATCCCCCTTTTTAATTTTCAAACGGTATAATCAGGCCTATTGAGTTTAATTAACGCATTCTACTTTTGATTCCAGATTTATTAAACCAGAATAAATTGATTTAAAGCTATGGAAGCGAAAAATACGGAATCATACCTTTTATTCAGACTGCAGGATGAACTATTTGCAGTTAGCGTACATAAGGTTTTGGAAATAATTGAAACAGGTGAAGAACACACCATCACTCATCTTCCTAAAGCACCTGAGTGCATTTCGGGAGTGGTTAACTTTAGAGGAAATGTGATACCTGTAGTAAACACTCGCCTAAAGTTTGATCTCGATGACTACTTAGAGGATGAAAAATTTGTAGTCATTGTTCTTAATCTTGAACTCAATAAACAAGAACACATTGTTGGTGCTAAATCTGATAAAGTGGTTGATGTTATTGAGATTAAAGAAGAGGATATAAAACCTGTACCTGAAGTTGGACAAGGGTACAACTCTGAATACATCCGTGGTGTAGTGCATAGAAACAACAACTTCATTATGCTACTAGACCTTGAAGCTGCAATTGGTTCTGATGATATTGTACGCCTAAAAACCGATGCCACTCAAGAACCTCAAACTATTTAAAATCATAAAACATCATCCTAATTAATACAAGTTATGAACTGGAATAATTTAAAACTAGGCAGAAAATTCTCCATCGCATTTGGTATTATCATCATTATAATGGTAGTTACCGGTTTATGGTCCATTTTTGGAATTGGAAGTATTCTTAAAGATGCAGAAGAAGTAATCGACGGTAACGAACTGAGGGCTGAGCTGGAAGACAAATATGTTGACCATCTTTTATGGGCCAGCAAAGTTAACAAACTACTTACAGATGAAACAGAAACTGAACTTCATGTACAAACCGACCACCATAAATGTGCTTTCGGACAATGGTATTATGGCGAAGGTCGTCAACATGCAGAAGAATTAGCTCCCGGATTAAAACCTATTTTCGATGAATTTGAAAAACCACATGAGGAGTTACATAAATCTGCCATTAAAATTGGAGATGTATTTGAACAGTTAGACTGGCGAATTGCAGCACAACTTAAACAAGCCGAAACAGACCATGTTAAATGGTTGGCTAAAGTAAAAGATGCCATCTTTATCGATAACAGAAGCATTATCAATGTAACTAAAGATCCTACACAGTGTAATTTTGGTAAATGGCTTTTATCTGATGAATTGAAGCACATCAAGGAAAACCATGTTGAAACACATGCGCTTTTATCCGAACTAGAAAAAGCACATGATGAGTTACACACCAGTATTCATCAGGCAGAAAGTTATCTGGCGCAAGGGAACAAAGAACAAGCAAAGCGTTACTTTACAAATTCCATTGAGCCTAGCACCTCTAAAGTATTAGCCAAACTAGACAATTTTAGCACTTGGTTCGAAACTGAATTAGCCGGTATGCAAGAAGCAAACCATATATATCAAAACGAAACAATGGCTCATTTACATACTGTTGGCGAGCTGTTTGAAAAAGCAATTGATAGCTCAAAAGATTATATTTTGACAGATGATGTAATGGTTGACGAAGCCAGAAATACACGTTTTGGAGTTATCATTTTCATGGTTTTGGCTGCTATTATCGCAGGTATCCTGGCTGTTTATATCACACAAAGTCTTTTAAAACCTATTAATAAATCAGTAAAATTTGCGGATCAGGTTGCTCAGGGAGATTTAACCTCAACAGTTGATATAAATCAAAAAGATGAAATTGGAGAGCTGGCAGAAGCATTGAAAAAAATGGTGTCGCGATTAAAAGCCATTGTTGGTGACATTAAATCTGGAGCTGATAACATTGCAGGTGCAAGTCAGCAATTAAGTTCAGGGGCACAACAAATTTCATCCGGCGTAAGCGAGCAGGCATCTGCTTCAGAAGAAGTTTCTTCATCTATGGAAGAAATGGCTGCTAACATTCAGCAAAACACAGAAAATGCCATTAAAACGCTTGATATCTCCAGCAAGTCATCTAATTCTGTTGAACAAGTAGCGTTGGCTTCCGAAGATAGTATGATGGCGGTTAGAGATATTTTCTCCAAAATTAGTGTGGTTGTTGAAATTGCCGAAAAAACAGACCTTTTAGCTATTAATGCAGCTGTTGAAGCAGCAAGGGCAGGTGATCAGGGAAGAGGTTTTGCCGTAGTTGCAGCTGAGGTAAGAAAGTTGGCCGAAAGAAGTCAGCTGGCAGCAAGTGAAATTGTAGCCCTTGCTGAGAAAGGTTTAAAAATGACTGAAGATTCTAACGGTCTTCTAAAATCTATAGTTCCAGATATTCAGGAAACATCACGATTAGTTGAGGAAATAGCTACTGCCAGTCGCGAGCAAGAGTCAGGAGTAAATCAGGTAAACACAGCTATTCAACAACTTAGCATGGTTACTCAACAGAACGCCTCTTCATCGGAAGAAATGGCAGGAAGCTCTGAAGAAATGGCCGCACAAGCTGAAGATTTGGAGAGAATTACACAATTCTTTACTATTGAAAACAATCAAATCTCTGATTGGAGAAATACAATTGTTCATAAACACGACAATCAACCTAAATCAGATACTATTGCACCAAGCAATGGAAATGGCAAAAGCCACATGTCAGAAAATCAACCTCTAATTGATTTTGGAATTATTGACAGTGACATTTCCAACTATGAGTCGATGTAAAATACAACCAAGAAAGATTAGAAAGGCCTAATTAAGGCCTTTCTTTTAACCAGTAAAGATTATTCAAAAAGACAAATTACATTAACATGGACGTCAACGATATTTCAAAATTCAAACATCTTTTTATTGAGGAGGCAACCAACCTGCTTAATTCCATGGAAATGATTATTCTAAAATTGGAAAAAAATCCAACCGATCTGGATATTATCCAAGAGGTATTTAGAGTAATGCATACCATTAAAGGAGTGAGTGGAATGTATGGTTATGACGAAATGAGTAATCTTACACACCACGTTGAAAATATTTATGATTTGATTCGAAATGGTGCTCTTGAAGTAAACAAAGATGTATTGGATACAACCCTTGTTATTGTTGATCATCTTTTTGCTTTATTAAAGGAAGAAAAAATTACCGACCCGGAATTATTAAACCGACAAAAAGAACTTATAAACTGGTGCAACACATATGCATTAAAATCAAACAATTCAAAACCTAGCCTTAAACCAACTCCTAATACTGAAGATAAAACGGTTACTTACAATGTAATTTTACATACTCACCAAAGTGTTGTTGACAGAAGAATCAACGTTTTTTATGCCATTAAAGATTTAGCTGAAATAGGTGAAATTAAATCCATCAATGCACTTCCTGTTGAAGCGGAAGAAGAAGAAAGGTGGAGTATTTTTATTGTTGGATCATTTAACGATTTGGATATTGAAGATGCCTTGATGTTCGTTTATGAATACTGCATTATTCGTAAAGTGGCAGACTTTGATATCTTCAATAAGGATGAGATGGATCAGAACCAACAGGAGCTTTTACATCAAGAAGAGTTACATTTAAATGCTCAAACACATCAACAAACAGCACCTATAACTCCCAAGGTAAGTACTTCTGAGTCTAAGGTTAACAATCCGGATTCTCTGATTGCTTCAATCAAACAAAACATGAATCGGGTTTCTGTTGATTCAGAAAAATTGGACTACTTAATGTATTTGGTTAGTGAGCTCATTACAACTTCTTCTCAACTTAATCTGAGTTCTACAGAGAAAGGTTTGGAAGTCATCAGACCTCAGATAGAAAAACTAGATCGCCTCTCTAAATTATTTAGGAATAACGCCCTAGACATCAGACTTATTCCAATACGAGATATGATACCTAAATTTAGCCGATTGGTTAGAGATGTTTCTAAAAGTTTGGATAAAGAAGTAGAGTTTGTAACTGATGGAATGGAAACAGAACTCGATAAAAGTTCTATTGATATGATTGCTGAACCACTGGTGCATATGCTTCGTAATTCATTAGATCACGGTATAGAAACACCAGAAGACAGAATTGCATCAGGTAAAGATGCTAAAGGTACAATCCGCCTTAAAGCCAGTAATTCAGGAAATAATATCTTTATCGAGATTTCTGACGATGGTAAAGGGTTGGACAAACAAAAAATAATTGCTAAAGCCATTGAAAAAGGTATTATCACCGATGGTAATAACTTAAGTGACAAGGATATTTATTCACTTATTTGCAAACCTGGCTTTTCAACAGCCAATGGTGTTACTTCATTGTCCGGAAGAGGTGTTGGTATGGATGTGGTTAGACAAAAAATTGCAGAAATGAGAGGTGAACTAGAAATAAACAGTACACCAGGTCAAGGCTCATCATTTACCATCAAACTTCAGCAGTCCATCGCTATTTTAGATACCTTATTAGTTCGTTCAAGTAAAATGAAATTCTTAATTCCATTATCTGATGTTGAGGTTTGTTCGCAAAAACAATATACTGATGTAAACCATCGATTACGACATGGAACTATAGATTTCGAAAAAGAATTGATTCCATTTGTTTCTCTTCGACAACAATTTGAATTGAACGGAGAAACAAATAAAATGGCCAAAATGATTGTAGTACGAAAAAATAATGATCGCTTTGCTATATTTGCAGACGAAATTGTTGGACAACATCAGGCAGTCCTAAAACCAATGGGAGAGTTAGTTAAAAGTCACAAAGAAATTTCTGCTGCAAGCGTTTTAGGAAATGGAGAAGTAGCCTTTTTGTTAGATACAAATTCATTTAAGCACCAAGCATATTACAAAGTTTAATTGTATATTGCTTCATTATCAATTGTGTGAAAACAGATTAAATTAATGCCTGAACTCTCAGATTTGGAAAAGTACAGTGAGGCTCCGGGTACGGAAGGAGCCGTTGGATATTGGATTTATAATGTAAAAGATGATTCCCTTCGATTATCGGAAGGAATTAAAAACGTGTTAGGTTTTGAATCATGTATTGATTGTTCTTTCACTAAGTTTAAATCACTTATTTTAGGTGTGGATGTTGCTAAATTTACTACAGGATTTGACAATTGGATAAATGGAGATACATCTCAGTTAATTCAGGTAAGATTGGTTGATAAATTTAACCAGATTCGTACCATTCAAATCAAAGGTCGCTTACGTTCCGATATTGAAGACGATGACATATTATTATATGGAGCATACATCGATATTTCGTTTTGGACTAATTAATAAGTTACTCTTGGTTTAACTGATTAAAGAACTTCTCAAGTCAAATCTCAAATTTATAAAATCTTGTTATACTGCTCATAAGCAAAATTCCGAACAACCTATTATCGTCATTCAATCAAATTAAAATTTCTATAATTCCAATAGTGAATTTTTACTTGTATCTTTGTATGTTGATTCCATACAATATGGAACAAGGTTTGTTGCAAACCCATTATTGACACAAGATTTTAGTTATGAGATTTACCTTTATTAAAACAGCAAGACATCGGACTTTTAGCCATACACCGATATATTACGATGAGGCAAAAGAAGAACGCGATGAAAGAGCCAGAAGGGTTAAAGAGGAACTTGGGTTAGAGCTTGAAGAAGATAACCGAAGTACAGAGGAGAGAATCAAAGGTAAAATGCGACGAAAAATTCATGGTAATTTTGATGTAGCCAGAAAAGAAAAGAAACGTTCAAATCTACGTCTTGCCATTATTTTAATCGGATTATTTATTCTATTCTACTATTTATTTTTGTCCAGCACCGAATGGATTTTAAAATATATGTAGTCATTTTGCAAAAACTTTAATTATCACCATTATATACAAAAACATCTGACTTACAGATGTTTTGTTTTTTATAGTCAACTTCGTTTATGTCAGATATCATACAGTTATTACCCGATTCAGTAGCAAACCAAATTGCAGCAGGAGAGGTTATTCAACGCCCTGGTTCTATGGTAAAAGAATTAGTTGAAAATGCCATAGATGCCGGAAGTACCGATATTAAAGTAATTATTAAAGATGCAGGTCGAACCCTGGTTCAGGTTATTGATAATGGTTGTGGAATGTCAGCCACTGATGCCCGTATGGCTTTTGAACGACATGCCACCTCAAAAATCCAAAATGTAAACGATTTATTTGCCATTCGAACCATGGGTTTTCGCGGAGAAGCCTTAGCTTCTATAGCTGCGGTTGCGCAAACAGAACTAAAAACAAAAAAGCATGGTGACGAACTCGGCACACAACTTGTAATAGCTGGTTCGCAAATAGAAAAACAAGAAGTGGTTAGTTGTCCTGATGGAAGTAATTTTATTATTCGAAACCTTTTTTATAATGTTCCGGCTCGAAGAAAATTTTTAAAAAAGGACAGTACTGAACTTCGTCACATCATTAACGAATTTCAACGGATTGCATTAGCCAATGCTGATATCAATTTAAGCCTTCACAACAATGACATGGCACTTTTCCAACTACCGGTATCATCTTTGCGTCAGCGAATTATAAATATGGTTGGTAAGTCCATGAACAATCAACTGGTACCGGTTGAAACCAATACAACGCTCGTAAAAATTCATGGTTTTATAGGAAAGCCGGAATCGGCCAGGAAAACGTCAGGAGATCAGTTCTTTTTTGTTAACCAGCGTTACATGCGTCATCCATATCTGCATAAAGCCATTATGCAGGCTTATGATAACCTGATTCCTCCAAATACATATCCGGCTTATTTTTTATATTTCGAAGTTGATCCTAAAATTATAGATATTAATATTCATCCTACTAAAACCGAAATTAAATTTGAGGATGAAAGAGCTATATGGCATATATTAAATGCGACTATTAAAGAAAGTCTGGGAAAACATAATATGATCCCTAGTATCGATTTTGATACAGCCGATATGTTAAACATACCTCTTAGCGATAAAGAAACAGAAAAAGAAGAACCGGAGATTGAAGTAAATCCTTTCTTTAATCCTTTCGAAACACAAAAATCGCATAGTTCTTCAGGTTCCTCTTCCTCAAGTGGAAGTTACTCGGGTAAAAGCAGTTCTCCAACGCCCAAAGGATGGGAACAACTATACAACGATTTTGAGTCTGACAAAGGTCAAATGCCTTTTGAGCAAGAAGAAGCTAAAACCGTTACTACAAGTAACTGGGACATACCCTCTCAACCGGAACAACAAACTATTCCTTCTACAAGCATGAATGCTTCGGAGAGCAATATTGGATCATCTTATTTTCAATTTAAGAATAAGTACATTCTAACTTCTGGTAAATCAGGCTTAATGATGGTTGATCAGAAAAGAGCACACGAAAGAATTTTGTTTGAACGATTGATGAAATCCATTACTTCGAGCCAAAGTATGACGCAACAAAGCTTGTTTCCTGAACAACTGGAGTTTAATCAGGAAGATGCGCACGTTGTTAAAGAGTTATCGCCTGAACTACAACTATTTGGACTTGACTTAAATCAGGTTGATGATCAGATTTTTGAAGTAAAAGGAATGCCGGTTAACATGGAAAAAATGAATCCTCGTTTGTTACTTGACGAAATTGTTGAAGCCTATAAAAGCGGTGAAGTGAATCTTGAAGTCGATTTAAAAGAACGCATTGCCAAATCTATGGCCAGACAATCATCTATTAAATCGGGTCAGGTTTTAACACATGAAGAAATGGATGAATTAGTCGGGCAATTATTCGCTTGTCAAGTTCCTAATTTTTCACCCGATGGCAAATCAATCGTTTCCATTTTGTCAAACGATGAGATTGAAATGCGTTTTAAGTGACATTCTGACATTAAGAATTGAATAAAACACACATTAATCATTTTGGCTTAATGCTTGTTAACCTTTTGAATCAAAATAGAAAATAATATGTATCAACAAGGATCATTCTTTAGAAATATATCACCAGTAGTAAAAAATCTGCTTATCATTAATGGTCTGGCCTTTTTTGCCATGTATGTTTTTTCAAGAGGAGTGAACATACCAGGAATTGGTTTTACCCGATTTGACTTAAACGACATCATGGGTTTATATACACCAGGAAGTGAACACTTTAAATTCTTCCAGTATATAACCTATATGTTTATGCATGCGAACTTTACTCATGTGTTTTTTAATATGTTTGCCTTATTTATGTTTGGTCGCATATTGGAAAGAGTTTGGGGACCTCAGAAATTTCTTTTTTATTACTTGTTCACTGGAATTGGTGCTGGTTTATTATATGTATTAGTTGCATTTATTAGAGTAAAAATGCTGTCTTCATCTCTGCCTGCGGAAATTGTTTCTGATATCTATACTTATGGAATTAAAATGCAGGAAACAGATTTAGTAAAAAAACATTTATCTTCTGTAATTGATATTCTTCGCTTATTAAATATTCCAGTCGTTGGTGCCTCAGGTGCAGTATTTGGTTTATTGTTAGCTTTTGGTATGTTATTCCCCAACGAGCAAATCTATTTATATATGATTGTTCCGGTTAAAGCAAAATATTTTGTGATAGGATATGGAGCACTGGAATTATATATGATGATGGCCAATAATCCTGGCGACAATGTGGCTCATCTGGCTCATCTGGGCGGGATGTTGTTTGGTTTTATATTAATTAAATACTGGCGAAGAAAACAGTTTTAAAACTTTTTGATATATTGGTGTTAGCAAAATAAATAAACTATGGCTATTGCAGATGAAATAAGGGATTCATTTAAAAACGGAGGCGTTTTAACCCGACTCATTTATATCAATTTAGGTGTTTTTTTAGTAATGCTGATATTGGATATACTGCTTAAATTTATGCAGCTTCCATATATTGTTGAGTTAATCAAATCATGGTTAAGTGTACCTGCTGATCCAACATCTCTTTTATTCAGACCATGGAGCATATTTACCTATATGTTCTTACACTACGATTTCTTCCATATTTTATTTAATATGCTATACCTTTTTTGGTTTGGAAGAATCTTTTTACAATACTTTAATCCACGCCAATTGCTAGGCGTTTATTTTATGGGTGGTCTATCAGGAGCACTATTATATATTATATCCTATAATGTTTTTCCCGCTTTGTACTTATATGCTGATAATGCCATTATGATGGGTGCATCTGCATCAGTTATGGCTATTATTTTTGCAGCAGCCAGTTATTCACCCAGCTATAAAGTTCATCTTATTTTAATCGGTCCGGTTAAAATATTATACCTTGCTATTGGTATGTTGGTGTTAGACTTAATTTCTATTTCCTCCTTTAACAACACTGGAGGACACTTGGCTCATATTGGCGGAACATTGTTTGGAATATACTTTGCATCTCGATTAATTAAAGGAAAAGATATTACCCTTCGTTTTAATCGTTTTATGGATTGGCTGGTCAGTGCTTTTTCTTCCAGACCAAAAATGAAAGTTACCCATTCTCGTCCTTCGCGCCCAATGAACGACATGGAGTACAATGCTCAAAAGAAGAGAAAGCAAGCCGACATCGATCGCATTTTAGACAAAATTAAAACGAGTGGTTACGATAGTTTATCCAAACAGGAAAAAGACGACTTGTTTAATGCCAGCAACAATTAACGACATTTTGTTTTGAAAAAAATAGCCCGCACCTTTCTTTTTATTTTAAACCTGATTGCCATCGTATTATTAACGTTGGTATATATTGGTGCACATGTTAGCGCTGAACATATCAGTTTTTTGTCTTTTGTAGGATTTGGATTTCCATTTATTTGGGTGGCAAATTTATTTTTTGCTATTTACTGGCTTCTAAAACAAAGAAAAAGATTACTATTTTCATTAATTGCTTTAATTTTTACCTGGTCGCAATGGCATGCTGTTTTTCAGTTAAACGGAAAAAAGAACAAAGACAAAACATCATTGGAGAACCCCTTAAGTGTAATGTCCTACAATGTTAGAATGTTTGATAAATACTTATGGACAGGAGATAAAACAACGCCACAAAAAATATATCAATTAATTAAAGACCAGAATCCGGATGTGCTTTGTATTCAGGAATTTTATATCGATAACAAACGAAGTAATTATTCCGAAAACAATATTCTATCCCAGTTTAAACAATTTAAGTATAAACATCTGGAATATAGTTCACAAACACGCTCAGGAAAAAAGTACGGATTAGCTACTTTTTCTAAATATCCAATCATTGGTAAAAATTCTTTGCATTTTAAAAATACTACCAATTTTAGTATGCAAACGGATATAGAAGTAAAGGGGCAAAAAGTTCGGCTTTTTAACAATCACTTGGAGTCCATTCGACTCAAGGAAGAAAACTATAATTTTATTGATAGTGTTGAATTTAAAACTGATGAAGAAAGGCGTAAAGGAGCGATAGCCATCTTTAATAAAATGAATGTTGCTTTTTCTCTTAGAGCTACACAGGCCAGAACCATTGGTAAACACATCGAAAATTCACCTTACCCAACTATTGTGTGTGGCGACTTTAACGACACCCCGGTTTCCTATGTGTACAGAACTGTAAAAGGTGATTTAAAAGATGCTTTCATAGAGTCAGGAAGTGGTTTTGGAGGAACCTATAACGGGAAACTACCTTCATTTAGGATAGATTTTATTTTCTTCGACAAAAGCTTTGATGCCTTTAATTTTGAGCGAAAAAAAGTTAATTACAGCGATCATTATCCTGTAATGACAATTTTGGATTTAAAACCAAGCAACTAATTCTCTATCTATTAAAACTTAAATAATTTTCTATTTTTGTGTTGAATTAAAAAAAGCGGTACTTTTCACTGCAATTATACAGTAAAAATTATGCATCAATATCTTGAATTGTGCCAACGAGTGTTGGATGAAGGCGCTGTTAAAGAGGACAGAACGGGAACTGGAACTATTAGTGTATTCGGGCATCAAATGCGTTTTAATCTGCAAGATGGCTTTCCTTTAATCACCACGAAAAAACTTCATCTTAAATCCATTATTCACGAACTCATTTGGTTTCTGAAAGGCAGCACAAATGTAAAATATTTACAAGATAATGGTGTGCGTATCTGGAATGAGTGGGCTAAAGAAGATGGTGAACTGGGTCCTATTTATGGATATCAATGGCGATCGTGGCCCAATGCTCATGGCGAATATATTGATCAGGTAAAGCAGGTAATTGAATCCATCAAAAACAACCCGGACTCACGCAGACATATTGTAAGTGCCTGGAATGTTGGTCAGTTAGATGAAATGCAATTACCTCCTTGTCATATTCTATTTCAGTTTTATGTAGCAGATGGCAAATTATCATGTCAATTATATCAACGAAGTGCGGATTTGTTTTTAGGCGTTCCTTTTAATATTGCTTCTTATGCTTTATTAACCATGATGGTTGCTCAGGTTACTGGTCTTGAATTGGGAGATTTTGTGCATACACTTGGTGATGTACATATTTACAATAATCATATTGAGCAGGTAAAACTACAGCTGAGCCGCGAAACTCGTCATCTTCCCAGCCTGCATATTAACCCGGATGTAAAAAATATTGATAATTTCAAATATGAGGACTTTACATTGAGCAACTACGATCCTCACCCACATATTAAAGGAGATATTTCCGTTTAAATTGTAACCTATGCCACAAATTTCGATAATTGTAGCCATTGCCAAATTAAATGCAATAGGCCAAAACAATGATTTATTAGCATACATCCCCAACGATCTGAAAAGATTTAAGGCTTTAACAACAGGACACCCAATTATTATGGGGCGTAAAACATTTGAATCTTTACCTAACGGCCCGCTTCCCAAAAGACGAAACATCGTTATCTCGAGAAATACAGAGTTGAAAATTGAAGGTGCTGAGGTGGTAAGTTCCCCGGAAGAAGCAATTGCACTTTGTAAAGATGAAAAAGAAGTATTTATTATTGGTGGAGCTACTATCTATGAGGCTTTTTTACCTAAAACAGATAAACTTTATCTGACACTTATCAATCAGTTTTACAATGATGCAGACACTTTCTTTCCTGAATTTAATTACTCAGAATGGAAAGAAAACTATCGTGAAGATGTTTCTAATGACAACAGCAATGAATTTAATTACACCTATTTGGATTTAGAAAGAAAGTAGTTTTACTCTTTCTTTCTCCTATTACAATCTCTCTCCACAAAATTTACAAAACCGGGCATCTTTATCATGACCTTCCTGCAAACAGTTTGGACAGACCTGTGTAGTTGTTTTATCATCTGTTTTTCTGGTTAGCTCAGCGGTAACAATTCCGGTAGGTACTGCAATAATAGCATAACCTAATATCATCACCATTCCGGCCAAAGTTTGTCCCAAAGCACTTACCGGAGCTATATCTCCATATCCTACAGTAGTTAAAGTTACAATAGCCCAATAAATACTAATCGGAATACTTGTAAAACCGCTTCCCTTTCCCGATTCTATGATATACATAAGTGTACCTAGTATTATTACCAAAATAAAAACGGTAAACAAAAAAACACCAATCTTATTTCTACTGGCCACCAGTGCTTTCCATAAATGGGATGCTTCATTTATATAACGGGTTAATTTAAGCACGCGAAATATTCTCAACAATCTCAATGCGCGTAAAACCATCAGCATATGCGTACCTGTAAAAATTAAACCTATAAATGAAGGTATGATGGCTAATAAATCAATAACTCCAAAAAAGCTTAACGCATATTTCCAGGATTTACGCACTACCCATAGGCGAACTACATATTCCAATAAAAAGGCATATGTAACCGTCCACTCCATAATACTTAGCACTCTATAAAACTGGACCGATCTTCCGGGAAGACTCTCTAACATTACTATGGTAACACTAAAAATAATCAGGACAATCAAGGTAATATCAAATGCTTTTCCAGCCTTTGTATCTGCCTCAAAAATAATATCGTATAATTTCTGTTTCATTTATCTTGATGAAAATATTTTCAGGATGGAAATCCGGTTGTATATTTACCAAAAATAGAACAATTACTGATTTTTACATGAGCATAGAAAGCATTAAGGCAAATTTTGTAGAAGCACAACAACTTCTGAATAATTTTATTGCAGACGATGACAACTTTATAAAGTTGAAAGAGGCCGGAGATTTAATGGTTGATAGTTTAAAAAAAGGAGGAAAAATAATTTCATGTGGAAACGGTGGTTCTATGAGTGATGCCATGCATTTTGCCGAAGAATTATCCGGAAGATTCAGAGAAGACAGAAAAGGATTGGCAGCGGTATCTATTTCTGATCCTTCTCATATTACTTGTGTAGGAAACGATTATGGTTTTGAACATATATTTTCAAGATATGTTGAAGCCTTAGGGAATACAAATGATGTATTGCTGGGAATTAGTACCAGCGGTAACTCTTCGAATATTTTAAAAGCAGTAGAGGTTGCCCAAGAAAAAGGTATGAAAATAGTGGCTCTCACCGGGAAAAGCGGTGGCGTTTTAAAAGATAACTGTGATGTTGAATTAAGAATACCCCATCAGGGTTATTCTGATAGGATACAGGAATTACATATTCAAATTATTCACTCTCTTATTCAATATATTGAAACGGAGTTTTTTAAATAATTAGTTATAATAAAATACTTTTTCCTGATTTTCGCAGTTATACTAGTAGTTTTGGTCTAACAATTAATTTATTGATATGCAATTAAAGCATATTTATATTACACTGGTTATAATTGCGTTGGTATTTCAAGCCTGCGTAAAAGAAGATCTGAGTAAGGTAAATACCGATAATTATATTTGGCAAGGTAATGTTTCGCTTCCGGTTAGTGGCGTTACCTTAACGGCTGATGACTTTGCCGGCGGATCAGTCTTCAATGGTGCTTTAATTACTTATAAAGTTAGCTTTGATTTTGAAGAAATGTTTCCTGAAGATTTCTACGATCTCGATAGCCTGATTTTAAGATTTAACGTTATAAATTCCTTTCCTGCAGAACTCCAAATCTCACCAGTATTTTTGAAAGAAGGAGGTGGATCATCGGGTTTTGTATTTGAAGACCCACACCTAATTGTGGAAAAACCTGAATTAGATACTACATCATTTATTATTAATGAACCTGTTGAACTCATTCATGATGAACCTTTCTACGAAGACGAAATCCCATCTTTAATTGAATCCAAAGAGATTTTGCTTTGGATTGTTATCCGTGATTTTGACAATCGTTCAGAAATAATGGATCAGATAGATTCCTATTTTATTAGTATTAATGTCGGTATTCGATCAGCATTAAAGGATCCTGTAAACTAGAACTATGCTTTCCAAGAAACTAAATCTGATCTTCATTGTTTTAACTGCATGTTTTCAGTTATATGCCCAGCAGAACAACACCCTATTTTTGATGCATCACCTGCCACAATCAAACATCGTGAATCCGGCAGTATCTATAGATTGTAATTTATATGTTGCATTCCCTCTTATAGGATCAACACATGCAAATGCATATTCAACTGGCTTTACCGTGAATGATCTGCTTGTAGATGGAGAAAATGGCGAATTAGATATATCTCCGGATAATGCCATAAAAAATTTTAAAAAAAATGAATTAATTGCCACCCAGGCACATATCTCAATACTTAATGCGGGATATAGATACAAAAACAACTATTTTACCTTTGGGGTTACCGAAAAAGTAAATACCTATACCATCATTAATAAAAATATGACCTTATTAATCAACGGTGGTAACACGCAATTCGAAGGTCAGGAAGTAAATATGGATGGAACAAGCGCCAAGGCTTATCATTACCGTGAATATGCCTTAGGTTGGGCCAGAGATATCAATGAAAAATGGGAGGTTGGTGCTCGACTTAAAATGTTGTTTGGTAAGTCGAATGTATACGCTAAGCCTATGGATTTTTTCCTTTCGACGGATGATGTTACCTTTAACACACTGATAGATGGTGCTGCAGAAATGTACGGTTCTTTTCCTGTAGATGTTAACATTGATGAGGAAGGTCGGTTTGATAGTTTCCAAACCAGAGATAACCTGACTAGATCTGATTATATGATGAATACCAAAAACAAAGGTTTTGCAGCTGATCTTGGTTTTATATACCATATTGACGATAAAACTACGTTTTCAGGTTCCTTTTTAGATTTGGGTTATATCAACTGGAAATCTGATGCTTATAGATATAGTACTAACGGAACTTTGGATATTACAGGACAAACGGTTTCTGAAGGGCTAGCCAATATCGACGAAGTAATTGACTCATTGGAAAACTCTTTTAATCCAGAGACCACGCAGGAACGATATGCATCTCCTTTAAGCCCTTCAGTATACCTTGGCATAGCACGCGACCTTCATGAACGCATTAATATGGGAGCAGTATTTCATTCAGAGTTTTACCAATATAAAATTCACCCCTCGCTCACTTTCTCAGCAAACTTAGCGGTCACTAAAAATATTTTTTACAGTGCCTCCTACACCCTACAAAATAATGAGTTTAATAATTTAGGCATGGGTATAGGTGCTAAACTAGGCATCATTCATTTACATGCGGTTACAGATAATCTACCCGGCTTACTCAACCTGACAGCTACTCGCAATGCCAATTTACGTTTTGGTGCTGGTTTGCTATTTGGGTGTGGCAACAAACGAAAAAGATCGCCCAAAGACAATGGCATCAGAGCCTTACCTTGTTTTGGCGATCCATATCATTCGGTTAAACGTAGAAGACGATAACTCCGGTCTAAAGTTTTGCTTCTATAAAAGAATCTATTACTGTTCTTAAATCTGGCTTTCCGATTTCCTGAAGACTATAATATACACGTGTATTTGGCTTTGTAAACTTCACTAAACGCGATAAATCAATCGGCGTTGCTACAATCACAGCATCGCAAGGCGTTTTGTTAATGGTTTTCTCTAAATCTTCAATTTGTTTCGGACTATATCCCATTGCCGGCAATACATTTTCAATATGAGGATAAGTTTCGTAAGCCGATGCAATTTCTCCTACAGCATACTCTTTGGGATCAATGATTTCCGCAGCGCCTAATTTTAGTGCAGCCAGATAACCGGCACCAAATTTCATTTCTCCATGGGTTAATGTAGGACCATCTTCAATAACCAACACTTTTTTTCCTTTGATAATAGATGCATCATCTACTTCAATAGGAGAAGCTGCTTCAATAATACTAACTTCAGGATTTAATTCCTGAATATTGCTTCTCAA
Organism: uncultured Saccharicrinis sp.; assembly: GCA_963677245.1. GTDB lineage: Bacteria > Bacteroidota > Bacteroidia > Bacteroidales > Marinilabiliaceae > Saccharicrinis. The sequence continues at coordinate 3,609,011 of OY781921.1, read as the reverse complement.
TTGAAAAATATCCTGCGCATTGGCACTATCAATTTTATTGATAATCACCACATCCGACATACGTACGTTTAACTCACTCGGAAAATAATTCTTTTCATGCCCAACCCTGTGAGGATCGGCCACTGTAATCCACAAATCCGGCTTATAAAAAGGCATATCGTTATTTCCTCCATCCCAAACGATAACATCGCAGCCTTTAGGATCATCCTCAGCTTCACGCAAAACATCATGATAATCAACACCGGAATAAACCACTGTTCCATTGGCAATATGTGGTTCATATTCCTCCATCTCCTCAACAGTACATTTATTGGTTTTTAAATCGGAAAGTGTAGCAAAGCGCTGTACAATCTGATCTTTTAAATTTCCGTACGGCATTGGATGACGAATGACCACTACCTTTTTACCCCTGGCTTGCAGGTAATCCACAATTTTACGTGAAGTCTGGCTTTTGCCACAACCAGTTCTGGTAGCACATACAGCAATAACAGGCTTTAGACTTTTCAGCATAGTATTATCCGGACCCAGAATTCTAAAATCAGCACCGGCAGCCTGCACAATAGAAGCCAGGCTCATTACCTTCTGATAACTGACATCGCTGTACGAGAATACGCACACATTTACATTCAGCTTTTTAATTAAAAATGGAAGATCCTTTTCGTCGTGAATTGGAATACCATACGGATAATGTTTTCCGGTTAATTGAATGGGATAATTACGATTGGCTATATTTGGAATTTGCGTGGCTGTAAAAGCAACCACCTTATAATCATGGTTATTCTTGAAGTAAGCATTAAAATTATGAAAATCACGGCCTGCTGCGCCTAAAATAATTACGTTCTTCATATATGTGTTATCATTAGGTTTTTCAATAACAAACGATACTAAAATCGCATTCTTGCATAACAACACATAAAGTAAATGATTTTATTTCTGAAATCGTTATTATTTTTGAATTATGAATTTTTTAGCGCATCTATATTTATCGGGAGATCCCGGACCTTTAATGTTGGGCAACTTTATTGGTGATTATGTGAAAGGAAGAAAGGTGGAACATTACAAGCCTGAGATTCAACAAGGTATTTTGTTACATCGTAAAATAGATGCCTTTACCGACCAGCATAAAGTAGTAAAAACAAGCACTGCACGATTTAAGCCCTGCTATCAACGATATGCTTCGGTGGTTATTGATGTGATTTACGATCATTATCTTGCAAAAAACTGGCATCATTATCATTCTACATCATTAAAGCAATATGTAGATAGTGTTCACCATTATTTTATGAAGCATTATTTTTCATTGCCTAATCAAGTAAAGGGCTTTTTACCTTTTCTAATTAAAAGCAGACGATTAGAAAACTATAAACATTTGTGGGGTATTGAAAAATCATTGGCCATTATGGCTAACCATAGCTCTTTACCTGCTAAATCGGAGTGTGCCATTAAAATAATGACAGAACAGTATGAGGAGCTTCACGAGGAATTTGCTTTATTTTTTGAAGATATCAGACAAATGGTAGCGCAGGAAATTAGTTCCAATTCTGCTATTTAACTTTTACTTCCAAATGGCTTTGACCATCCGGTCTTTTCCAAACAAATCTTTTCGTAACTCTATACTTTGATAGCCTAATTCTTGCAGCATTTCGCAGGTTTCTTTACCAAAAGCTTCGTTTATTTCGTAATACAAACAACCATTTTCAGAAAGCAATTCTCTACCCCATTCCGCTATTCGCCTGTAAAAAATAAGCGGATCATGATCAGCAACAAACAGAGCCAGGTGCGGTTCATAATCCAGTACATTTTTTTGCATCCTTTCCTTTTCCAATTCACGAATATAAGGCGGATTACTCACGATTACATCAACTTTATCTCGTTCGTTGAGTTCCGGATTTAAGGCATCTTGTTTTTCAAACAGAATATCAACTTGATTGAGATTGGCATTGCTTTTCGCAACATTTAGCGCCTTATCGGAGATATCCCATGCAGAAACTATTGCCTGGGGATGATTTACCTTTATTGAAATAGGAATACAACCCGAACCGGTTCCTACATCCAATATGGATACTTCTTTCCTTTGTTTCAGATCATCCAGAATCCAGTGAACCAACTCCTCTGTTTCGGGGCGAGGAATTAAAACATCGGGCGTTACCTCAAACTTTAAATCATAGAACACAGTACTTTCAACAATTTGCTGAACAGGCACTTGCACTGCCAGCTTTTCCATCGCATCCTTGCAAAAACTAAGCTGATCATCACTCAAAACAGTATCATCTTTCACCAATAAATCCGTTTTGGTAAAATCGAGTAAATGCTCCATGATTATCCAAACGAAATTCCTGATTTCCTCAGGAGGATACATTCCTTTTAGCACTTTATGAAACTCTTCGGATATATTTTTTACAGTGATTGACGCCATGAATTAATGGTAATGATTTTTAATGTGCGACAAAAATAACCATTTTTGCATATATGGAAGAGGATATTAAATATATGCAACGCTGCCTCGATCTGGCAAAGATAGGACTAGGCAACACATACTCTAATCCTATGGTTGGATCTGTTATTGTACACCAGGGAAAAATAATTGGCGAAGGTTTCCACCATAAAGCCGGAGAAGCCCATGCTGAGGTGAATGCCGTGAATTCTGTAAAAGATAAATCTTTGTTAACCGATTCTACTTTGTATGTAAACCTTGAACCATGTGCGCATTTTGGTAAAACACCGCCCTGTTCTCTTTTAATTAAAGAAAGTAAAATACCCCGTGTGGTGATTGGCTGTACCGACACCTTTTCTGAAGTAGCCGGCAAAGGCATTAAAATGTTAATGGAAGCCGGAGTGGATGTAAAAGTTGGTGTGCTGGAGAATGAAAGCCGAGAATTAAATAAGCGCTTCTTTACCTTTCATGAGAAAAAACGCCCTTATGTGATTTTAAAATGGGCACAAACGCTGGATGGTTTTATCGATATTGATCGTTCGCACAAAGATTACGGGCAACCAACCTGGATTACCAACACCATCGCTAAAAAGCTGGTTCACAAATGGCGCAGCGAAGAACAGGCTATTATGGTAGGAACCCATACCGCCATAAAGGACAATCCTTCACTTACTACCCGCGAGTGGCCTAGCCATAGTCCTGTTAGAGTGTTGATAGATAAAACGGCACGAGTTCCTAAAAACCACCATTTATTAGATGGAAGTGTTCGTACCCTTGTATTTACGCAAGAAGATAAAGAAGACAGCCAACATCTGATCTTTAAAAAGATTGACTTTGAAAAAGATATAGTTCCCCAGATACTGGAAGAGCTTTTTAAAGAAGGACTTCAATCTATTATTATTGAAGGAGGGCAACAAGTATTGCAAAGCTTTATTGATGCCAACTTATGGGACGAAGTAAGGCTCTTTGTTGGTGATAAAACATTTGGAAGCGGGGTAAAAGGTCCTCAAATTGATTTTAATCCGATAAAAACCGAAATAATTGGCAACAGTCGCTTAATATATGGCCGAAATGTGTAGTTGTATACTTTAAAACATTTAATTTTAAACCCAGCAATTACCAAACGCGGAATACATGTGGTGGACAGAGAATTTATCTTCAATTATATTTACCGTCATAGCCAGTTCGTACCTCATCTCCATTTTAGTGGTCATCGGGGTCATGATTTTGGAGAATAGAAATCCCTTAAAATCATTATCGTGGATTTTAGTACTTCTTCTGCTGCCTATTTTAGGAATTATCCTGTATATCTTTTTCGGGCAGAACCTCCGAAAAGAGAAGATAATTCGACGCAAAGGTTTAAAAAACCATGAATTTATCCGTTCTGTTGCCAAAGAACAAACCAAGGATTTATCGCAGTTTTATCGTTTAGACGATGATGTACTAAAGGAAAAAGAACAGATTGTACAGCTGCAATTAAACAACAGCGACTCTATTGTAACTGCAGGTAACAAAATACAACTGCTCAACAATGGCGATAAAAAGTTTAATGTCCTGATTGAGGAACTCCAGAAAGCCAAACAGTTTATTCACCTACAATATTATATCTTCTCCAAAGATGAGATTGGGAATACCATTAAAAACATTCTGTTTGAAAAAGCCAAAGAGGGCGTGAAAATCAGGATGATTGTAGACGATGTGGGTTCTTGGGAGCTTAAAAACAAAGATTACGAAGAATTCTGGAAAGCCGGGATAGAGATATTTCCTTTTCTGAAAGTGCGATTCCCGGTGTTAACGAGTAAAATCAACTATCGTAACCATCGTAAAATTGTGGTTATTGACGGATTGGTAGGTTTTGTGGGCGGTATTAATGTGGCCGACAGATATATTCATGGGGAAGCTTCCTACGGGATTTGGCGCGATACCCATATGATGATTAAAGGTGATGCGGTTAACAGCCTGCAAACTATTTTTTCTATCGATTGGTATTTCGTAAGTCAGGAGGAATTATCGGACATTCTATACTATCCTGCCAAAGAACCCGTTGGTGATAAACTGGTGCAGATAAGTGCCAGCGGTCCGGACACAGATTGGGCCGGAATTATGATGGGCTTTTTTAAGATCATAACCACCGCTAAAAAATATGTGTATATCGCCACGCCTTATTTTATGCCCAACGAAAGTATGCTGATGGCATTGAAAACTGCCGCTATGGGAGGTGTAGATGTGCGCATTATTATTCCCGAAAAATCGGATGCCTATATTACCAAGCTTTGCTCCATGTCGTATTTAAAGGAGATGATGCTGGCCGGTATTAAAATATACTTCTACCAAAAAGGATTTATCCATAGTAAAGTGATGGTATCGGACGATATGGTAGCCTCCGTTGGTTCGGCCAATATGGATTTTAGAAGCTTTGAGCAAAACTTTGAAGTCACCTCGTTTGTCTACGATACGGATTTTGCCGTGCAGGTAAAAGAAACATTTATAGATGACTTTGCCGACAGCAATCGCGTGATTCTTTCGGAATGGAGAAAACGCCCTCTAAAACAAAAAGCCAAGGAATCCCTGGCCAGGTTGCTAAGTCCGTTACTGTAGGGTGTTTTGAGATAACTTGATTTAGGTTTTTTTTCGTTTTGTTAAATAAATCTTCCAAAATACTAATGGCAATAAACCTACTCCAATTAATGCCATGAATGTTTTAAATGCATCAATCCATGAATAATTATTTGTATCATATTCTTTATTCCATGAAAAATAATATTCCATCAACTCCCCACGCCATACTCCAATTGCATAATCTTTTTTCCAATTAGCTTCTTTAAACTTACTAAGGTCATCAAGAATAATTCCATAATTACTCCTAATATATTTTACCCTTCCCACTCCTAGTAGTAAAGAATCAACCTCTATTTTTAAATCGCTTGTATAATCTTTAAAAAAATCACTTCCCCATGTGTAGAATTCGCGATAACTTGGTAATCTATTATTCTTACTTTTAAATGTTTCAACAAATTTAATACAAGGGTTTAATTCATTTTTAATTAACTCTTCGTCCTTTTTTATTTGATAAGGTGTTTTAATTAAAATTGAGACTCCTGCATACCCCCAGAATATAGTCCATAGAACTGTTAATATTTTTGAAACGATTCTCATTAGCTGCTGTACCGATTAACTTTTTTATTACAACACAAAATTAGTTGAAACACTGATAAACAACTTAGTTGGTTTGCCAATAAGCTTCGCAGGGATCCAATGCGGGCAATCAACTATTACAGGCTGTTGCAAACTGTTATTTTTTATCTAAAGTCCTATCTTTTCTTCTTTAATCAAATTACCGTCCTCATCCCATTCTTTCCAAATTCCAGTAGGAAACGCATTAGAAAAATGTTTTTCTGACTTTATTTGTCCACTTTCATAGAATTCTTCCCATTTTCCATGCATAAATCCATAATGAAAAGTTCCCTTTTCTTTAATATTTCCATTAGGATATTTTGTTTCAATAGTTTCGTTTTCAAGAACCTCTTTCACCAGTTTTGTGGTTCTAAAATATTTAAAAGCCTCTGGTAACCAATCTTTGTTTTCTCTTATAATCAGACTGTCTTTATCAAGTTTTATAATTCTATAACTTCTAGTACCAATAATTAAGTCATTGTCAGTAAAACTATATTTACCCGCATAACAGTTCCTTTCAGATGCATTTTTAACACCTTGATTTATATGTGCAATTTTATCTTTTTTGAAGCAAATTAATGTTTCCATTTCTTTTTTGGGAGAATCATTGCCACCCATGAGTATTTGAAAACCAGAATTCTCATTTAATTTCTTTTCTATCCTTTCCCAATTACCAATAATAATTTCACTTTGCGTTTGCGATGTCGCTATATTAACTGATGCAACTAGAATAGCTACACATAAAATTAATTCTCTCATTTAGTATATTTTCACTTAATAGTTTACAACAGTTGCGATAAGTGACGGCTGGCAATAGAAACTGCATTCCTTGTTGCCGCTACTAACTGCCTAGAATTAGTATAACTCCTAAATTTCGTTATACAACCAGCTGACATTTATTGCGTGCTGTGCTGCGTTATTATTATTAGCTGTCAAAAGATGTCGCCCAATGTTTTGCTTTTACATTTGGATTTATACTTTTTAAGGTATTCTCAAATTCATCTAGCTTGTTACTACCTAAAGTAATCCAAAAATGTATAGTATCAAGATTATTTAATTCATTCTCATATTCAATTCTATATTCTAAAAATTTTATTCCCATAAATTTTATGTCTGACAAAGTCAGTTTTAATTCTCTTACATTCATAAGTGAAACTTTTTCTTCTGTTTTAGGATTTCTCAAATAAATAAAATTATCATCATAGAATATGTTCTTATTTTCAAGAGCTTTAAAAAGCCAGAAAATCAAAAAGCACAATCCTCCAAATAAGACAAAAAACAAAAGCAAGTTAAACTCAACTTGAAGTATTCTATATATTAAAGAGATTAAAGTCATGATTAATACGATAGGTATCAATAGATTATAGAATCGGTTGTTAGGTGATAATGGTTTCATGATAGTATGAGCTAAATTAATTTATTATAATCATTTTTTACTTGTGCCATAGTTATAAATCAGAATAATAAGTCTGTGGGTTCTGACCATTGGTAATTTATTTATCTTAAAAACAATCTAAAAATTTCATCAGTCAGCAACAGAAATTAATCCGGATTCTCAGGATAGGGAATGCACCACTATAATCCCTAAAACACATTGTGTTTTTCGTAATTATCTAATTCTACAATAAAGATTGATGAATAAAAGAGACTTCTTCTAAAGAATCGGATACAGCAAATACCTGGTAGCCTTTGGCATTGAGTTTCTGAACTACCTCTCTGGATTTATGTAGGCCGTCTTCAAAAAAACGATCGTGAAATTCAATAAGTATCTGACCTATGGTAACTTCTGCATTTAAAACATCTTCTACCACATCATATTCCACGCCTTCCACATCCATTTTAAGCACATCTATATATGTATGTCCTAATTCAGCCACCACACTTTGCAATGTCCTCATCTGCACTTCCACCTTATTTTCTGCATTGATGTTTTTATGCTGTATAAGACTTCCCGAAACGTGATCCTGGTTTTTAGGCAGGTAAAAATCTACCTTTTCATCTTTGCTGCTAATGCCGTAATCGTAAAACGAAAAGGTTTGAGGAAGCTCTTGTTTGCTCATCCAGGCAATGGATTTAGGTGTAGGATCAAAACAAAAAACCTGGCATTTATGCGCCTGATATAAGGATAAGTCAAAGCTAATATCCTCGCCTATACCAAATGAATAAACAATGGAAGTATCCTTAATAGAATCGGGATGTGCAAAAAAACCTCCGTATGCATTGCCATACCATTGCGAGTTAACCTTTACCCCACGTTTAAAATGTTTAAATTCTTTTTTGAGTAGTGATATATGGCGCTTTAGCTTGATTTTAATTTTATCAGTATCCATACAATAAATGACTTGTAAATGAATTAAGGAACCGGATAATAAGATGCTCTTTACTCAGTAACATCCTTGCATATATAAGGGGTATCCTATTCAATAAATTAGGTTTAACAGTATTACGATCCCAAAATATATATTATTTGTGCAATATTCTAATATATCCGGGTTTATATATATGGTTATGATGGCTTCTGGAAGCATTCTTTAGGCACCTATATATAATTAGTGAATTACTATCCATGGTTGTTAGTAATAAATATCCCTGACCATTAGGTATATGCATCCCTAACTATTAAGGATAACTATCCCTAATAGTAGAAGAGGTGAATCCTTATTTTCTGATTTGTATATTCGCGATTATCTGATCCGTACCCTTACGGTTGTTTGATCCGTACCCTCATAATTGTTTGACCCTGTACCTCATGATTGTTTGACCCAATACCTCATGGTTGTTTGATCCAGTACCTCATGGTTATCTGACACGGGTACTACAGATAGTCTGAGCAGTGTGCTCAGGTTGTTTGAGTAGTATATTTCTGGCTAACTTTGAAGGCTTACTTAATTAGTTGAATCAATTTCCTGTTCTATTATTTCCAATATACCCATTAAATCTTGCATCAAAGGCAAATAATGTGCTTCCTCAGTGGCATGACTGGCTAACACAAACATGAGAAGGTTATTTTTAAATTCAGTTGACTCCAACAGATTTAGGTTGCTTGTGTTTACTGCGGTTGGAGGTAAATGCAAGGCATCATACACACTAGCTTGTTTAAAAATAGTACCAAGACTGTATTTATTCGATCGAAGTAGGTTAAGCACATATTCCCTTTGCTTTTCCAGATCTTTTTCCTGTCTCGAAATATCCTCCAGGGTAGAAATCCAACTGGTCAGCTGAATACGAAGCGTTGGATTGGATATATTTTTCAGATTACCGGAGCTAATAATTTCAATTAAAAGAGAGTTATTCGGATTAAATGCCACATCCGATGAAAAGGTATCAAAAAGAAGATTCAAAAAATCCTTTTCTTCTATATGTGGCTTTTTATGTGCGATTTGCTCCAGAATTTTTATCGCCCCGTTATAGTTATGCTCATTGACATGAATTAGTTCCTTCAGTTTGTTTTTACTAATGCTAAACTCTTGTTTTAATCCCAATAAATAGATTTGCTCATTCTTTTGATTGATTCTATTCTGGTTCATGTTATTTATCGAAAGGGCTATTAAGATACCAGCTACGACCAATACAATTTCACCCAAAGCATACAGTATAATACCTACTAAACCTGTTCCCGGTTAATAATGATTGTCTGATCTTTCGAAAGAATGATAACATGTAGTTTGATTTCTAAGTATTACTTTCCTCCCTTTACCAACAACCAAATAAAAAACGCCATCTCCCCAAATATACTTGGTATGGCTACCAAAGCTAAAAACACAGAACTGTAATCTTCGTAGTTGGCCATTAAAAAATGTGCAGCCGTATCGATCATATACATGACACCTGCCAACAATAAAAAAAGCATAATAAAAGCTGGCTTTTTTATAATTCGGCTAAGCATAATCAGGTGAATCCCAAAGAAAAACAATCCAATAAGCCAGATTATATTGAAGATATCGATTTGATGCAGGATGGATTCCGGTGTGGTTGCTTCTAAAGCTACCGGAAGTGCAAAAACAGCTACGCCCATAACGGTGGCATGTATTATTCTAAATACAGCACTTAGTCCAGACAAAGCATGTGTTTTATACAATTCGTACAATGCCCAGGCTACTACAACATCAAAAACAGCAGTGATAAGAAAGGCCATAATCCCAAACCTAACCATCTGATGATGCTGTTGTATGGTTTCGAGCGGATTTTTGAGTATAGACTCAATCACCATGAAATTGGCAAATATGGCGGCAAAAAATATAATCAGGTAACTGATTCCGGCAATCAGGGATAATTGTCTAGCATTCATTTGGATGGCTTTTAGGTTTCAATAGATAAAGAACACATAAGTGTATGAAATGTTTGGTATTAGCCTTATCTAGCATACCCGGATTAGTACCAACTTATTCTAAAGCATTTTTTGCATCCAAACATCGTCAAAGTCCTTCCCAAACTTCTTACCCACCTTTTTAAAACGACCACATTCTTTAAAACCATTCTTCAAGTGAAATTGAATACTTGGCTTATTTAAAGATGAAATATGAACGAGCACTGTTTCTATGGAAATGCTTCTGCAAGCTAATTCCAGTTGCTGAAGTAACATTTTTCCTAAACCCTTGTGCGTATATTCCGGCATTATAAAATAGGCGAATTTGGTTGTTCTATCGAAAACTTTGGCCGGATGATATTTATAGGCCATTGCAAATCCTATTACTTTACCATCATCACTTACTACAAACTTCGGCAACTCACTATCTAGCATTTGTTCTACAAATTCGGGTGAGAAAAGCTCCTCGGGATAGGCTGCATAGCTATGGGTAATGTAGTAATTGAAAATTTCCGTTACGGCTTGGATATCTTCTTTTGAATATTCTTTAAGGGTAAAATTGTGGTTCATTCACTCGGCAAATTAAGTTATCGAATAAATATAAACATCTAAAGTTATTATGTAGACTATTTTGCAATAAAATGATGTATATGTATACTCTAAGCATTCTTATTAATTATCATATTCTTCATTCTTACAAAAAAAATGATAACCTTAGGCAACCTCGTCTCTTATTTCCGGGTTACCATATATAAAAGCACAAATCTTTAACATTGAAAGAAAAACAATTAGCCAAAATACAGCATACTCCTAAAGGACAAAGAATACTATTTGAACGGTATTATGCACCTATGTTGGTAGTGGCTATTCGTTACCTTAAAATTAATGAAGATGCTGAAGATGCTTTGAGTGAAGCTTTTGTCAGGATCTTTAAAAATCAGCAGAACTTTAATTATCAAGGTGAAGGCAGTTTGAGAAAATGGATCAAAACCATCGTTATCAATGAATCAATAAGATTGTTGAATAAAAGAAAGAAGATGGAATTTAACGACATATTGGAAGAGGTGGATATGGAATTTACCCATGATTTAGGTGGAGGTATTGATATGGAATATTTTCTATCCGTCGTTAATACCCTTCCTGATGGATATCGTATTGTATTTCTGATGTATGTGGTGGAAGAATTTACGCATAAGGAAATAGCTGAAAAACTGAATATCAGCATTTCTACTTCCAAAAGTCAGCTATTTAAGGCGCGTGGCCTGATTGTAAAAAAACTTAGTAATTGTGAGCAGCATGAAACTATCAGATTTAGAAAAACAGTTTAATGAGTTTTCCCGAACACAGGAGAGTCAATCATTAGGTAATGTTGATAAAAGCGTACAAAATAAGGTATGGAAAAAAGTACAATTGAACACGCCACATAAAAAACGAAGTATTGCTCCCTGGGCATATGCAGCAGCTTCGATGATATTGCTTATTGCTGCATATAGTTATGTGGTCATATTATCGAAAAATAAACAGATTACCCAACTTAAAAATGAAATAGAGCAATTGGAGCTTACAAAAACAAACCTACAAGGAAAATATATTGATGTAGCTGACGCTTTAACCTTATTACAAAACCAAGCACCGCGAATTGACACTGTTTACAAAACCCGAATTGTTTATAAAGAAAAAGAAGTTTTTGTAGATCGAATGCCACAAATAACAGAAGATGACGAACAAATAACTAAAACCGAAAGAGGCATTTCGATAGGCGATGAAATAATTGATTTGGCGAAAATTGGAGAAGATATCGCTAGTATTAAAATTGAGTGCGGACGTGCTTTAAAAGGTAGAAAAACACCATGGTCTTTCACTGTAGAATATAATTAACTTTAAACTTTATAATTATGAAAGTATTACAATTAAATTCCATTAGAATATGGATGATGATGATGTGTATGTTGCCAGTAGCTTTAACTGCGCAGTTTTTTATGGATCCTCATTATAGAGCAAAAAATGCAGAAACCGCCAGTTTATACTCTGTAGAAATAACTGAAAATAATACCATTCTGTGCTTTAATTTGGAAGGCTCAGCACAAACTTCGGTTTATTTATCATCTAAAACTTATATTGAAAACAGCGAGGGGGGAAATTCTCTTTATATTCAAAAGGCAGAGGGTTTATCTTATGGTGTTTCGAATCATATTATAGGATATTCAAGTGAAGAACTTCTTCTCGATAAACAATATAATAATGTTAGCGAATCAATGAATAGAGTTAAACTCTATTTTCCAAAAATAGAGAGAGAGGTCAGTTCTATTAATTTCAGATCAGGAAAGGATGGTAATTTCTGGCACTTTTTTGAAATTAATGTAGCTTCAGATATAGGTGTCGATAAAACGGTAAAATCAGCACGAAAAGGTAAAAATGGAAATTGTCGATATGTTGAGGAACCCGGATTTACGGCATCGTCCGGCGGAGGATTTCATATCACCAAAATTGAATTATGTGATACTGCAACGATTCTTCATTTTAAAGTATACAATAGTGGTACGGTTTATATCCCTTCTAAATCATGTATTAGAGATAGTAATGGAGGCGAAAACTTGTATGTTACGAGTGCTAAAGGAACAAAATTAGATGAAACAATCAGGCGTAGTCAAACTCAGAACGGAGAGATGGAATATAGTTTGTTTTTTCCTCCTATTAAAAAAACAGTAAAGAATATCGATTTCCGCGAAGTTAATGAGGGTGGTACCTGGTTTGTTTATGAACTTGATGTAGATGTTAACTGACAAATTTAATACTAACTAAATGATAGCCCTTTACATTAATATTAAAATGCCTCAGATTCCTAACATAAAAATAACATCAATATAGGATATTCTTAATCCACAAGGTATCATATCTCTTTACTTTTGTATTAATAAGTTGCATTACTAACATTAAAATTTAGAGCTATGAACGCAAAGCAATTGTTAGAAGAGTATCTTGTGCAGCACCCCGATTACTGGGAGTATGAAAACGAAGTACAAGAGGTAAGAAAATTAATGGCTTTATGCCAACAAGAAACAAATGAATCCGGTATACTACAATAATATGTACAACCGGATTTTTTTGTTTAAAGAATCTTAATATTTACTCATACCTCAACGCCTCCACCGGATTTCTTGTCGCTGCTTTCCAACTTTGCCAGCCAACGGTTATAAATGCAATACCTAAAGCAATTATTCCTGCTAAAGCAAATATCCACCAGCTGATTTCTGTTTTGTAAGCAAAGTTTTCGAGCCATTTATTCATCACATAATAAGCTACCGGAACTGCAATAATAAATGCGGCTAATCCACCTAGTCCAAAGGTTTTTATTAAATGCAATATTACTTGCCAAATATGAGCCCCACTTACTTTGCGAATACCTATTTCTTTTGTTTTGTTTTTACTGGCAAATTCTACCATGCCAATCAAGCCCATTAAAGAAATTAAAATGGTTATGATAGCATAAAACCGAATCGCTTTAGCTTGCTTCTCCTCTTTGTGATAAAGCAAATTAATACGCTCATCAAAAAACTTGAAATCCAGATTAACATAGGGATCAAATTCCTTTATTACCGACTTAATATGAGCCATCGTTTCAGGAATAGCTTGACCATTCATTTTAACTGTTATGTAATCATACCCGTTATAATCGGCATTCTCATAACGTAATACTATGTTTCCAATTTTATTATTTAATGATCTTGAGTGAAAATCCTTCACTACACCAACAATCTGAGTTCCCCACAAACGTTTATTGTCTAAATTTTTCCACTCCAGCTCCTTAAAACACGTTTCATTTATTAATCCGGTATTCCAATCTTCTTCACGAACATTTCTACCTAAAAGTAACGGAATCTTATAGGTCTGTATAAAGTTTTCATCTACGCGCAATTCTCCCAGCATAAAATCTATTTCGTCATTCTCCACCCTCATTCTTCCACTACGTGAAAACTCAACATGTAAGGGTATACCCATTGAAGTTGTTACATCATCTATAGCGGCATATTTCTTTAATTCATCCGCAATAGACTTTATTTGCTCATGTGCTTTACCTTCGGTTCGGATACTTAATAATTGTTCTTTATTAAACCCATAATCTTTGGTTTTTGCATATTCAATTTGCTCATTAATAACCAATAGACAGATAATTAAAACGATAGTCACAACAAATTGTATGGAATTAAAAATACTACGAACCGCAAATCCTGAACGTTTTACACGATGATGGAGTAGCTGAATAGGACTATATGATGCAGCGATAAGTGCAGGAACGATACCTGTTATCAATCCCACAAAAATAAATGTGATAATCACCATACCGATCATCTTCATGTCGCCCAATTGCTTGATCGCATTAAAATCCTGATCCAGAATTGTACTAAATACGGGTGACAATAAGGCAATTAATCCGATACTCAATACTAAAGCTATAATACAAGCCATAAACGATTCTGACAAAAACTGCCTGATGATTTCTAAATTATGAGCTCCATTTGTCTTTCTTATGCAAACCTCTTTAAAACGTTCTAAATTAGATGCTGTAGACAGATTTATGTAATTCAGTATGGCCAACAATAATATGACAATAGCAATGTAAGTCAATAGCTTTATTAATTGTACGTTAGCATGCCTATGTTCGTCGAATGCATTTGAAAAGTATATTTCTGAATAAGCCTGAACAAAGTTATTATCTCTATCTTTTAAACGGTTCAAAGTATATCTTCCAAGTGCTTTATCCAGATGTGATCTTACGGTGTCCACATTCATGGCAGGTGATAAACAAAATGCTGTATTTAGCTTATAAGCCCCTCCATTACGACCCGGCCAGCAAACATTAAACAAATCATTTTGTAAGGGATGAATAACCTGGTATTGCAGCGAACTGTACTTAGTGGGATTATTGATTACACCCACCACCTGCTTGGCATGTTTTCCTCCAATAATCACCGTTTTACCTATAGGATCATCTCCTTTAAAAATCTTTTCTGCATACTCCTCGGTAATTAGTACTTCATTTTTACTTCCTTCACTCCAAATACTTCCACGCTTTGCTATAACCGGGAACATATTAAAAAAACGATCATCAACCGTCAGAAGTTGAATTTTCTCAGAAACCTTCTCATAATCAAACATCACATACTCTTTGGTATATACACATATTTGATCTATTGCAGGAATGGTATTTTGAGCTATTTCCGCAACATCCAGAGGAGACTCTTTTACAAACCCTCTGGTTACCATTCGATACATGGATTCTACATTAGGTATATGCTTATCTACCTTTTTTTCATTGATGATAAATGCCACGATAAAAAAGAAAACGGCCATACTAATAGCAAAACCACCAATGGTTATGGAGTAAATAACACTTCTTTTTTTATAGTTTCGTATAAAGGCTTTAAATGCAGTATTCATAATAGATAGGTTTTAAGAAGTTATTGTACTAGTTTGCTAAGTTTTACATCATCGATACCTACCCAAATATATTGCAGCTGTTCTGTGTCAAACTCAATGGCCAATTGTTGATTGGCATAAGGTGAGTTGGCTGGTATTTTAAATAGTAGTTCGTAACGTTTATATCCGTCTTTAGAAGCAGGAACCTTAATATGGCGAGTTTCTATAATTTTTCTTTGTGAGGGATCACCATCTACTGAAAAAGCGCCAATAGATGCCATAAAATCAATGTCTTTAGGATTTCTATATCCTCCTGAAAAATTTACTAAGAATGACAATTTATATGTGGTTTGTCTGCTTGAGATTAAATCGCTAACTGGCTGATAAACTGACCCTCCAATATGAGCTGCAAAAAAACCATTCATTTTACCTACAACACCTGATGAATTAGAAGCTTGCCTACCTGCAGCATCAAATTGTTCATTATCATCACTCCACCCCGGAATTTTAGAAAGCAACTGGTATTTTTTACCATCTTCGGGTAATTCAAAACCGGGATTCACAATACTTATATCCTGCCATTGATTAAGAATAACAGGCAAATTCTTTCGGGTAATTTTCAACCATATTTGTTCAGATGATGTAAAACCATCTGATACTATATAACTCAAACTATCTTCTCCAAAAAAATCCTTTTCCGGAATATATATGAATTGACTATCTAAACTTAATTGTCCATGAGCAGGCTGGGTATATGACTCAATAAAAACAGTATCTCCTTCTCTATCATGAACCATTGCTAAAGGATTAAAGCGATATTTTTTATTCCACTGGCACAAATGCAAGTAATTAATATTTCCTTCAGGGGGCAAGTTTTCAATTACATTATATTTGATATAAGCCTTCGATTTGCTATTACCATCACTGACATAATAATTCACACTATCCTTTCCAGCAAAAGAATTATCCAAAATGACTTCGATTCTATCACCTTTAATATTGAATTGTGCATAATCGCGTTGCTCACATTCTGCAATAAATAAAGAATCCCCTTCTATATCAGCGTCATTTTTAAGCACTTTAACTTCCAGTGTCTTCCCGCCATAAGACTCAAACCAGTCATCAGCAGGCTCAGGAGGTTTGTTTCTATATTGGTTATACCCCAGTACAAACAATTCAACCACAATGGCCACTAATATTATTTTAAACAGGTAAACACGAACAAATCGTCTCATATTATTATAATTTAAATGTCAACTCGATATAATTCAAAACTATTCATACCTCAACGCCTCCACCGGATTTTTTGTCGCTGCTTTCCAGCTTTGCCAACTAACTGTTATTAATGTGATACTTAAAGCGAATATTCCTGAAAGAGCAAATATCCACCAGCTGATTTCTGTTTTGTAAGCGAAGTTTTCGAGCCAGTTATTCATCACATACCAAGCTATTGGACTGGCTATTACATAAGCAACGACCATGTTTTTTACAAACTGAATATTGAGTAAATACATCAAATGAAAAGTGTTAGCACCATTTACTTTATGAATACCTATTTCTTTGGTTCTTCTTTCTACAGAAAACCACGACATACCCAGTATTCCGAGCATAGAAATAAGTATGGCAAGAACCGTAAACAGCAAGGTAATTCGTTTCATAAACAATTCTTTGGCGTATTCTTTGGCCAATAGATCATTAAAATAATGATACGAGAACTCGCGTCCATTACGATATTTCTGATAGGTATCCCGAATATATTCAATCGTTTCAGCACGATTACTGGGAGAAATCTTCACATTCATCATACCAATATTCTGAGGATCATTTGTAAGTATAACAGGACCTATTGGGTGATGAGCCGTTCTAAAATAAAAATCTTTCACTACACCTACAATAACTAAATTTCCAATCCTGGAACCAATAGGATCTTCTAGTTGCAGGATTTCTTCTGCTTTTTGATTAATCACAATGGGGAAAGCTGCTGTACCACTCTCCTGTTTATGCTTGTTTTTCCATTCTTTCCAGTACGCACTGTAATCCATACCTAAAAACTGACCTTTTATTAACTCTAACTGATAAGTCTTTGCAAAGTCTTCATCTACCCATAATAAAGAAGCATATAAACTATCCGTTCTTCCTAAATGGTTTAACGAAAATGGTAATTGCCACTTAAAATTGACAGGCGCATATCCAGCACTCGCACTAATAACACTTGGATTCTTTAATAACTCATCCTTAAAACCACGGTTACTATACCACAACCCTGTTGGAATCACTATTATATTATCATGATTAATTCCTTCACTTTGCGATTGAATAAAGTGTATTTGTTTTATAAAAACACTCGATGAAATAAGAAAACCCATAGTTATGACAAACTGAAAGACAACCAATGATTTCATTAATTTATTAGGTGCCCCGGAAATAATGGCTTTTTTAAGAATCTGATTAGGTTTTAATGACGATAGATATAACGTTGGATAAACTCCCGCAAACAGACCTGTCAATAAAACAATCAAACCTAAATTTAAAATGAGTGAAAACGTATACTCAATATAAATCGTTTTGCCTGTGAATTGCTGAAACCATGGCAATAACAAATTTATTAATACTAAAGCTATCAGTGAAGCTAAAATAGTTTGAATGACAGACTCTCCTATAAACTGTCTGATAAAACACCAACGACTGGCTCCACTTACTTTTTTTATGCCAATTTCGGTTGTACGTTCAGAAGCCCTGGCAATGGATAATACAGAAAAATTAAATATAGCCATCACTAAAATAAGAAAAGCTAATCCCGAAAAAAGCCACACATAAGTATAATTTCCCAATGGCCTATTGGATAGATTATCTTCATAATCTGAATATAAGTGAATATCTGTCAATGGTTGAAAAAGAATTTTCTCAGAACGATTGGTATACCTTGTAATTTGATTTGAGATATTGGATAAAAAATCATCATCAATTACAGAATTCGCAGCCAGCTTTATATATGATCTTATATAATAACTATCACTCCACGAGCTGGCATACTGCTTTACCTTAGCATTTTTTTCAGATAAAAGATAATCAAATCCTACATGACTATTGTTTGGAATAGCCACTACAGCTCCTACCCGATATATCGTTTTTCCATATTTATCAACTATTATTTTTTTACCTAATGCAGGATTTGATCCAAACAATTTATGGGCAATATCCTGAGATATTACTACGTTCACAGGATCATTAAACGCAGTCTCCGGTTTACCTTCGACAAAGGTAAAACCAGTAAATATTCTAAAGAAGTCACTGTTGGTCCAGCTTTCCTTAGCTTCAATCTTCTCCTCAGTATCTTCCACTTGCAAAGGCGAACTTTCACTGGAATAACTTATATAAGTAGCCCATTCAATTTGAGGATAATCCGCTTTAAAAGAAGAAGCTAAGGGTCTGTAACTCCCAGGAGATTTCTCAAAGTTATCACCTTTTTTTGAAAGCTTTAACACCCTGTATATATCCTGATAATCTGAATGCATCCTATCATAACTAAGCTCATGATGCACCCAAAAATAGATAAGTAAACAGGCAGCCATACCAATAGTAAACCCTCCAAAAGTGATTATTGAAAAAACGGGTTTTTTAATAAAATACCTGTATGCTATAATGAAATCTTGCTTCATGTTTTTTGGATTTGTTGGCTAATTCTCGTTAAACACAGCGATTATGATATCACTATCATGCAGATTGCTGTTGTTAAGCTCTACGCCTGGCATACTTTTAAGCTGTTCTCTTCTATATTGTATAAATGAATTTCCCTGCTGTGTGACGCCATCAGGCCATTTTGATGGCATAAAATCAAAATCGTTGACAATATTTTTAGTTGATAAATCCTGATTGACAGGTTCATCCATATATGCAGATATAATCGTCTTTTTTACTTTATCAAATAGAATTCTTG
Source organism: uncultured Saccharicrinis sp. (assembly GCA_963677245.1). Lineage (GTDB taxonomy): Bacteria > Bacteroidota > Bacteroidia > Bacteroidales > Marinilabiliaceae > Saccharicrinis. The sequence continues at coordinate 3,589,742 of OY781921.1, read as the reverse complement.
AATAGAATACCGTACCTGTTTTTTTATTATTTGGACATACATAATTCTTGGTATAGGTAATAAAAAGATAATTCTTCGTTTCCAGAAACGATTCCATAATTAGCTTATCTTCCAACGAAATATGAGGAGATACAGCTTCCGTTGCATTTTCTAATCCTTGATCACCAAATTTCAATATATATTTCGGAACCAATCTATTAGGAGGCATAAGCATGTATACTGTGTCATTATATGCTTGTCGTAAATGAAGAATGTTATTATAATAGTATGAATTTCCTTCTTCTACACCTCGATAGACAGTAGAGCCAAAATTTGCCACTTTATCATGATTTGGGTAACAACATAACGTATCCCATTTATCAGTTGCCAGACTTATTAAATTATTTTCTTTTCCAACCACCTTTCGTGTAGTGGTATATGCTATAAGACTATCGTTTATAAAATATGGATGTGTAGCATAATGTAGATGATTCCCATTGTTAAAATTCAGTTTTAAATTTCCTTTAACATTAGTATTTACCATAACCTCATTACTACTTCCCTTCTGAAGACTCTGCTTTCTTTCCTCCTTATCATCAAAAACTACACAGTAATACTTCTTCTCAATCTGATCTTCATACTTATAGTAAAGTTTACCATTAACAAAATATGGATTCCTGGCACCTTGAAACAAAACGAATTGCTTATAGATAGGTATGCTTCTATCATAATACAATTGACTTTTACAAACATACTGACAGAACTCTCCATTGAGTGTAAACTGTATTATAGTTCCCACATGATTGGAAAAGTATATATGATTATTACCAAAAAGTATAGAACCTCCAAATAACCCAGATTCACTTACCCTTGAAATCAACGAATCCGGATCTTGCTCTAAGCGAATGTATTTTACACGCTTAAAAAGTGATGACCATTTTAAGGAATCGTTTACCGGATGTAACCTCGATTTTTCAATGTCGATAACAATTGGCTTAAAATATTTATCTGTTGAGCGATCTTCTAAGAACCTCATACCTTTAGGCAGTTTAGCAATAGAATCTGCCAAATTTTGATGAAGAATATCCATCTTTCTTTTTTCATGGAACTTGAATTCTTCCTCAATTTTAATAGTTTGAATTAGACTATTCTCATTAGTTTTTAGCCTATTGTTCTGGCACGAAAAAAAGCAAAACAATAACAACAAATTAAACAATACTATTTTAGGGTTATAGAGTAATTGCATATCGCATTAGTTATTTACACAAAGCATATTTTGAAGGAATTAAGAGACATCCAGTTTTCTAGACTAATACTTCGCCCAACTCTTTTTTGACCTCTTGAGTCAGTACCTCTCCATCAAACAAGTTAATTACCCTATGCGCAAATTCAGAATCGTGCATGGAGTGTGTTACCATTACAATCGTAGTTCCTTCCTTATTTAATTCGGTGAGTAGATTCATTACTTCCAAACCGTTTTTAGAATCCAGATTACCTGTGGGCTCATCGGCTAATATTAATTTTGGATTGGCAACAACGGCTCTGGCTATGGCCACTCTTTGTTGTTGTCCACCTGATAATTGTTGAGGAAAGTGATTACGGCGATGACTGATTTTCATGCGCTCCAAAACCTTCTCCACCATTTCCTTTCGTTCTTTGGCTTTATATTTTAGATAGATCAGAGGTAATTCAACATTCTCAAACACATTCAATTCATCAATCAAATTAAAACTTTGAAATACGAATCCTATATTTCCTTTACGAAGCTGTGTCCTGTGTCTTTCTTTTAATCCATCCACCTCTTTCCCGTCAAAGTAATATTTTCCGTTAGATGGATTATCCAAAAGCCCGATGATATTGAGCAAGGTGGACTTCCCACAACCCGAAGGTCCCATCACAGCCACAAATTCGCCCTTCTCAACATGCAGGCTTACATTATTCAAAGCACTGGTTTCAATTTCTTCAGTGCGAAAGATTTTGGTTAATTCTTCTGTTTTTATCATAGTATTATAGATTAGAGCACAGAGCAAATAGCTTAGTGCAATTACACAAGTTCATTAATTACTTTTTGTTAAAAGCGACTTTCGAAAATTTGTTAGTTTTCTACATAAAACATCTAAACGTTCTAAAATCTCTTTAAAACGCGACTCAGTGATTATTTTTCGATTAAATAAAACGTACATAATATTGGCACATTCAAATGCTGAACGTCGCGCTATATTGATAAAATGAGCAAAATCCCTATCTGAATTAGAACCTGAGCCTTCTGCAATATTATTTGAAATACTTAAAGAAGCACCTCTTAATTGTTCTGCAACTCTATAGTTTCTTGTATCGGCTAGATGGTCACCTAATTCAAAAAAGTAATCGTTTAGCTTAATTGCTTCTTTCCATATTTCTAAATTAGTAAATCTAAAAGATGTCATGTCTCAATGTTTAATGTTAAATAAAATCCAAAGTACAAAACTTTTCTTTCCAACAACCATTTAACCTATTATCCTTATTTTGTATGCTCTTAGCTCAGTGCACTATGCTAGTGGAGAATAATCTTCTCATTCTCCCCAAACATTTCATAGTTTGAGGTAATGACTTTTTCGCCGGGTTCGAGGCCTTCTAAAACTTCATAATATTGTGGGTTTTGTTTCCCTATTTTTATGAAGCGTTTTTCGGCTTCCGTTTCTTGTTTATTGAGTACAAACACCCATTGTCCCCCGGTACTTTGAAAAAAGCCTCCCCGGTTTAATAGAGTTGCACTATTGGATTCTCCCAACTGCAATTTGATATGATAGCTTTGTCCTGTTCTGATATGATCCGGTTTATGGCCATCAAATACCATATCAATTTCAAATTTCCCTTCTCTTACCTCTGGATACACTTTTTTGATATGTAGTTGAAAAGTGTCTTTATTTCGTTCGAAGCTACCATTCAATTCCCGGATCACCCTATCTATATAATGCTCATCGATGGACGCTTTAATTTTGTAATTAGTAAGTACGTTGATCATTCCAATGCGCTTTCCCTGACCAATGGACTGACCCAATTCAGCATCCAGCATACCTAACTGTCCGTCAACCGGAGCCTTTACATTTAAATTATCCAGGCGTTCATATACCAGCGCAAGGTTTTTTCGCATCTTCTCCAAATCCTGCTCCAGCGTTTTCATGGATGTCAGACGTATTAAAGAATCATTTTTAGCTTTGAGTCGGTTTATTTCTATCAGTTTACACTGATACTCATAATCCTCTTTCGCTCTTAAGAAATCCTCTTTTGCAATCAATTCATCATTGTATAAATCCTGATACTGCTCATATGTACGTTTTTTTCTAATCAACTGAAATTCATTATCCAGCAAGTTTCTTCTGGATGAAACCAATTCTGACTCAAAACTAATTTGCGTACTACGTAAGTAATTTTCCTTTTCGGCCAGAGCCGCTTCGCTATTTAAAATAGTTTGATAAAGCTGCTTATTTTCCAATTTTAAAATAATATCCCCTTTCTTAACCATAACACCTTCTTCGATAAACCGTTCTTGTACCCTACCACTTTCAATGGCATCTAAAAATATGGTGGATATAGGCTCTACCTTTCCCAAAACAGAGATGTAATCATTAAACTGCTCATGTTTTACTTCGCCAACCGTAATTTTGTCCCTGTTCACTCTATATACAGAAACATGGCTTGCAAAAAGCATGTTGTATATAAAAAATGTAAGAACCAAAATACCAACAACCCAAAATATATGCTTACGTTTTAAACCTTTTTTCTTTTCTATAACTCTGTCCATTTTCGCTTTTTTGGCTTTATTTAGGTTAATGGTGAAAAGGATTTATTTCCCATTTTAAACCTTTAACCTTTTATTTATTCCCAAAACCTGATTCCTTTATAATATTGAAGCAAGTTATACTGAACTCTTATTTGCATTTCAACATTTAGTTTTTGAGCTTGCGCCTGAGCTAACCTGTTTTTTGCTAAAAAATAAGTCACAACATCAATCAAACCTTTGTTCAGCTTTTTTTGTGCCACATTAAATGCTTGTTCATTCAGTTTATTTTGCTCTATGTTTTCTACATATTCCTTTTGGAGTGCATTCATTTTCTGAATATCTTCCTCCAAATCGGTATCATAAGATTGCTTTACGATTTGATAATTATTTTGCGCCTGTAAATAGTTTAGCTTGGATAGTTTAACATTTGAGTAGTGGGACCATCTATGCCAAATAGGAATAGATAGCGAAACACCCACGTACTCACTCAAATTATTACTCAATTGACTATGAAAATTTATTGTTCTTCCCTCATCATTTTTGGCTGTCTCATAAAACCCAGAACTTAATCCGGCATAAGCGGAAATACTGGGAAGTAATAATCCTTTTGAGATGGCCAACCTTTTGCGACTTGCATTTAGAACAGCTTGTGCTTGTAAAATACCAGGATCGGAGTTTTCATTATTTTTAAATGCATCATCCAAATTCCAACTTTGAATAGGATGGTTTATTTCTCTAAACTCTTCAATCAGTATGGTATCCTCTTGAGGGAAATTCATATGTTTCTTTAAATTCATAAGGATACGATCCTTACTATTTTGCATTTGCAGCAAATACAATTCTTCAGCTTTTAAACTCGCTTTTATCTCCAGTAAATAACTTTTTGATTTTAAGCCTAATTCCACTTGACGAGTCATCGATCTTAATTCGAAACGACTTGTTTCCACCTGCTCCTCAGCAATCTTTATTAATTGGGTATAAAAACATACATCAAAATAGGATCGCATTACCTGAAAGGCGAGTTCATCTTCTTCTTTCTGTTCAGCTTGCTTTGCATTCTGCTGCAAAAACTTATTTAACCTTATGGTATTCAATTTCTGAAAACCATTAAACAGCGTTATAGATGAACTTAATCCATATGAATTTGAAAACCATTGTTGATTAACATAGTCATTAGTATTTTCATCGATAGAACGGCCAAAATAAACCTGAGCATTAGATGAAGCATGAATACTAGGTGTTAAATTTCTTTTTGATTGCCTGTAATATTCATTTGCCTTCCGGTATTCAATTCGATTATTCTGTATGATTAAATTATTTTTTATGGCATAATCGATACATGACGACAAATCCATTTTCTTCTGACTAAATGCATTTGATGCTACATAATTAAAAAGTACTATATATATGATGGCAACTCTCATATTATCATTTTGACAATCTCTGATCTGAAATTATGCCAAAATATATTTCAAGCTAATAGTCAACATCATACATCACACACCCATATATGAAGAGTAAAAATATTTGACACATATCTGTAAAATTATTTGACACTTGCATATTACAACGGTGCTAAATCATATACCTTTAAGCAAAATCTAACACTATGTCACAAAAAGAAAATATTTTAATCGTTGATGACAATAAAAGTATACTAAGTGCATTGGAGGTTTTGCTTTTAAGAAACTTTCATGTGACTTGTCTTTCTAATCCAAATCAGATCAATCATCAACTTGATGAAAAACATTATCATTTGGTACTGCTGGACATGAATTTTACCAGCGGTATTAATAATGGCAATGAAGGTATTTATTGGCTTAATCAAATAAAAAGAAAAAACCTAACACCTCTGTTGTAATGATGACTGCCTATGGAGATGTTGAACTTGCAGTCAATGCACTAAAGCAGGGAGCTACAGATTTTGTTCTAAAGCCGTGGGACAATGCCAAATTGTTGGCCACCATACAATCTGCTATTGAACTCCATTGCTCTAAAGAAGAAGTACACACCTTAAAGCTAAAAGAACAAGTATTAAAAAAAGAGGTAAATAAAGATAACCAATACATTATTGGAAATTCTCCTAAACTAATGCATGTGCTCAATATGGTTCGGAAAGTGGCAAAAACAGATACGAATATTTTAATTACGGGTGAAAATGGAACTGGGAAAGAGTTAATTGCCCGCGAAATTCACCGTTTATCAAAACGTAACAACGAAATGTTAGTGAATGTAGATATCGGAGCCATTAGCGAAACATTATTTGAAAGTGAATTATTTGGCCACGTAAAGGGTGCATTTACAGATGCCCGTGAAGACAGGGTTGGCAAATTTGAAGTGGCACATAACGGCTCCTTATTTTTAGATGAAATTGGCAATCTTTCATTTTCCTTGCAGGCAAAATTGCTGGTTGCCTTGCAGACTCGTGAAATAACCCGTTTGGGAAGCAACAAATCCATACCTATAAATATAAGATTGATATCAGCCACCAATAAAAACCTGGAACAAATGGTACATGACGCTGAATTTAGAGAAGATTTATTATACCGCTTAAATACCATTCAAATTGAAGTTCCACCTTTAAGAGAAAGGGGTGACGATATTTTGCTACTGGCGAATTTCTTTTTAAAAAAATACAATCATAAATACGATAAACCACATTTAAAACTTAACCTTTCTGCACAAGAAAAACTATTAAAATATCATTGGCCTGGCAATATAAGGGAGCTTCAACACAGCATTGAAAAAGCCGTTATATTAAGTGATAACCAAACGCTTAAACCAGATGATTTTTTACTTAGAACATCAAGCTGTGCTCTCACTGCAAATTCAAGTTCCCTTAATTTAGAAGAAATGGAAAAGAATTGTATTTATCAGGCATTGGATAAAACCCCGGGAAATATAAGTGCTGCTGCTGATAAACTAGGCATTACAAGACAAACCTTGTATAACAAAATGAAGAAATTTGGAATCAACTAATTGCGCAAACACCTTCGCTATGTTAAAAAACTACAAGCTTAAAAATTTTTTATTCATCTTATGGATTACATCCTTAAGTTCCTTAATTACATATAGTTTTATATATTGGCACTTTAGCAGTACAATAGGAATTGGGTTTACAATAGTCATTTCTGTATCCTGGTTTTTTCGGCTTCAGAACAAAGTGCCAGATCATATTAACTATTATTTAGAAGCCATTTTAAACGATGATTTTAGCATCCATTCAAATCAAAATTTGAATAATCCAACCTTAAAAAAGATATATCGCAATCTAAATAGAGTCCATACAAAAGTTAAAAACTCTATTCAGGAAAACGAACAAAAAGAGCAATATTTTAAAGCACTCATCGAGCATATCAGTATTGGCGTATTGACCTATGATGAAAATGGTTTTATTATTCATGCCAACACTACAGCCCGGGAGCTGTTGCATCTTTCACAATTAAGTCATATTAAGCAGCTGAGTAAAGTGAATAGCGATTTTTTCCAAACAGTAGTTGAAATGAAATCTCAACAACAGCAATTATTTCAGCTCGATGGTGCGAAACAAAAACAAAACATATTACTTAAATCAGTACCTTTTATTCAGCACGAGAAACAATTGATGTTATTAACCTTACAAAATATCGATCAACAGTTGGACGAAAAGGAACTGGATTCTTATTTAAAACTTATACGTGTGCTTACCCATGAAATAATGAATGGTATTGCACCCATTACTTCCCTGGCAGATAGTCTTTCTTACTTATTTACACAAAATGGTTCTCCCGTTTCTAAAGATGATATTGATGAATCTGTCATTCAAACAACGGTACGAGGTTTATCTGTCATTAATGAGCAAGGTGTTGGTTTAATCAAGTTTGTTGACCTTTATCGCAAACTAACCAGATTGCCAAAGCCTAATAAATCTATTATTCCACTACATGCTTTTCTTGAAAAAAACATCCTCTTAAGTCAGGCAGGATCATATGGAACAGATGTTAATTTTAAATTACAATTGGACAATAAAGACATTAAAGTAAGTGCAGATGAAAAACTTCTTTCTCAGGTTGTTATTAATATTTTTAAGAATGGTTTTGAAGCCTTAGAGAAAACGCTCAATCCAGAAATAATTATTGAGGTTCAAGAAACGATACAGAACCAAACAGAAATCTCAATTCAAAATAACGGACCTCAGATTCCTCAGGTTGTATTGAATGAAATATTTGTTCCATTCTATTCTACAAAAGAAAATGGAAGCGGCATTGGTTTAAGTCTTTCGAAACAAATAATGCGTTTGCACGGTGGATCATTAAAAGTGCATTCAAGCTCGCAAAACACAACTTTTACCTTAATTTTAAATTAAAAAGGCAACTTCTCAACATCCACATTACCACCTGTTAGGATAATTCCTACTTTTTTACCTTTAAACCGTTCTTTATTTTCCATCACTACAGCCAAGGGCACCGCACTTGAAGGTTCCACTACAATTTTCATTCTTTCCCAAATCAAACGCATGGCTTTGATGATGCTTTCTTCGCTTACTGTAAAAATATCATCCACATATTTAGTAATAAGTTCAAACGTCAGTGTTCCTAAGGCAGTTAACAAACCATCTGCAATGGTTTGAGGATTGGACATGGGTAATCTTTCATTGCTCTTAAAGGAGCGATAAGCATCATCAGCTTCTTCAGGCTCAGCACCAATCACCTCAATATCCGGATTTAAATATTTTGCTGTAATAGATGTCCCACTCAATAAACCACCTCCACCTACAGGTGCCATCATCACCTCCAAATCATTTTGTTGTTGTATAAACTCCAAAGCACAGGTTCCTTGTCCGGCAATTACTTCTAATTGATTATATGGATGTACCATCAGAGCCCCGGATTCATGAATAATTTTATCCAGTGTTTCTTCACGATCGATTAAGGTAGGTTCACAAAAGGTAATCACACCACCATAACTACCTACGGCTTTCTTTTTAATCTCCGGTGCATTTTTAGGCATCACAATATAAGCATGTGTTCCTCTTAATTTGGCAGCTAAAGCCAAAGCTGCGGCATGATTTCCTGATGAATGGGTAGCAATACCTCTATCGGCCTGCTCCTCACTTAAAGCAAATACTGCATTACAAGCTCCTCTGAACTTAAAAGCACCTACTTTTTGAAAATTCTCACATTTAAAAAATAATTCAGCTCCTGTTATAGCATTTAATGCCGAACAGGTTAACACCGGAGTTAGATGTGCATAGGGCTCAATTCGAATATAAGCCTCTTCAACATCTGAAAAAGTAGGTAAAATCATAATTAATGGTTTATAATATAACTCAAGGTATGAAAATGTAAATAAAAAATAACACAGAGACACTAAGCCACAGAGTTTTTATTTATTAAGCGGAAGATATTTAAAATACTTTGTAAGGAATTATCACTTTTGCCCTGTCCGCTAAAACCTTATTCTTAAGGGAGCATAGAGTAATTTATGCCTTTGTGTTTAACTTTTTACAATTCTTAATTCAACTTTATTTATTCAATATATGTTAGTAGAATGAAAAACCCGGTACAGAAAACTATACCGGGTAATGAAATTTTAAAAACTTATTTATTCTAGAATATTGCAAATGCTACGGTTAAACCGCTCATTACTACACTTACCATCGTCATTAACTTAATTAAGATATTCAAAGATGGGCCGGATGTATCTTTGAATGGATCACCCACAGTATCACCAACTACTCCTGCTTTATGCGCATCACTACCTTTTCCTCCATAATTACCTTTTTCAATATACTTTTTAGCATTATCCCATGCCCCACCAGCATTATTTAAAAAGATGGCTAAGGTAAACCCTGTGGTTAATCCTCCCATTAATAATCCAACCACACCAGCAACACCAAATATAATTCCAACAATGATAGGAACCACAATGGCTAATAAAGATGGCACCAACATTTCTCGCTGTGCTCCTCTGGTAGAAATAGCCACACATTTAGCATATTCAGGCGTACCAGTTCCTTCTAAAATACCGGGTATTTCCTTAAACTGACGACGAACCTCATCTACCATAGACCCGGCTGCTCTTCCAACAGCTTTCATTGTCATGGCGCAAAACACAAAAGCCATCATAGCGCCCATAAACAAACCGGCTAGCAACAATGGATTAAATAAGGATAGATCGTAGAATGTGGAAAAGTCCTTTAAAGTTGCTTCTGAGATAACTACAGCTTTTACACCTTCTGCCACTTCCACTGACGAATCCAATACAAATTGAATCGAGTTTTGAACAACGGTTTCTCCATCCACTAAAGCACGCTTTAACCATATTTTAATTTCTTCCATATATGCTGCCATTAAAGCCATAGCTGTTAAGGCTGCAGAACCAATGGCAAAACCTTTCCCTGTGGCTGCAGTCGTATTTCCCAGCATATCCAAAGCATCTGTTCTCTCACGAACCTCAGCCGGAAGCTCTGACATTTCCGCATTACCACCAGCATTATCTGCAATAGGACCAAAAGCATCTGTAGCAAGTGTAATACCCAAAGTAGATAGCATTCCTACCGCTGCAAAACCAATTCCATAAACACCTTCGGCAAAATTGCCAAATCCACCTGCAAAACCAAAAGCACCAATGATACCTGCAACAATGGTCACCACCGGAATCCAGGTTGAATACATACCAACAGCTACTCCATCAATAATAGTTGTTGCTGGCCCTTGTTGCGCTTGCTTTGAAATACCTTGAGTTGGTTTATAACCATCAGAAGTATAATACTCTGTTCCTTGTCCGATAATAACACCAGCCACTAATCCGGTTACAACGGCACCAAAGATACCCCATGAAATCCAACCGGCAGAAGCCATACCTGCAATGGCGGCTAACACAAGAATTGAGCTTCCTCCTGTTCCCAACAACAAAGAGTTTAACAAGCTTTTTGCCGAAGCATCTTCTCTGGTACGAACCATAAAAATTCCCACAATAGATAAGATAATACCAATGGCAGCCACTAACATGGGCGCTATAACTTTTCCGGCTAACGATTCTCCATTGTTTACCGTTAATGCGGCTCCTAAAGCAGCCGTTGCCAATATAGAACCACAGTACGACTCATAAAGGTCGGCACCCATACCAGCCACATCTCCTACGTTATCACCTACATTATCTGCAATGGTAGCCGGGTTACGTGGGTCATCTTCAGGAATTCCGGCTTCAACTTTACCAACTAAATCGGCACCCACATCAGCCGCTTTCGTATAAATACCTCCACCAACACGGGCAAACAGAGCCTGTGTAGAAGCTCCCATTCCAAAGGTTAGCATGGTAGCTGTAATCTCAACCAATTTTTGTGATTCTTCCATGCCGGCATGAACAAAGTCAAGCCCCATAAAATGTAATCCATTGGCCATATGATCAGCTGTATAAACAACTTTTGTTAACAGTAAATACCAAATAGAAATATCCAGCAATCCAAAACCTACTACAACAAGTCCCATTACAGCACCACTTCGAAAAGCCACTTTAAGGCCTTTATTTAAAGATTCTGAAGCACCGTTAGCAGTACGAGCCGAAGCAAAGGTAGCCGTCTTCATACCTAAAAAACCACAAAGACCGGAGAAGAAACCTCCTGTTAAAAACGCAATAGGAACAAATGGGTTTTGAACACCCATATAGGCAAGAATAGCAAGAATAATGAGCAAAACAACGAAAACCAGTCCAACCACTTTGTACTGTCTAGACAGATAAGCCATTGCACCATCTCTAACGTGTTGCGCAATTTCTTTCATCTTATCCGTCCCTTCAGAACTTTTCATCATGCTCTTAAAAAAGAACCAGGCAAACACCAAGGCTAAAATTGATGCTACTGGTATGATCCAAAATAATTGTGTCACCATAATTTCAATAGATTTAATTTGTTTTTGATTTATATGAGTAGATTTATTATTAACACTGGGATTTTATGTCTTGTAAAATAATAAACTCAATCAAAAGAGAAGGCTCACGTTTGAACCAAACTCAAACACTGATTTAAGGGATTGATCATTCAGCAGAATAATCTTTTTTTCATAGTCACCAATATAACAAAAAAATTAAGGTATTAAACATATCAAGATCATAATTAAGAACATAAATAATTTGTACTCCTTATTTATTGGATCAGTTAATTTTCTTAATTTACAATACAAGCAAAAGCAAACTCTTATGGATATATACCATTTATTTTTCGACACCTGGTACGGCGCATTAGTTCTTATGATCATTTCAACCATTATTATGGCAAAAGCCTGTGATGTATTTGAAGTGGCGACGGATTATCTGGGAAGAAACTTAAGCGACGGCGTAAAGGGGGCAACACTAAATGCCATTGGTTCATCCATGCCCGAATTACTCACAACCGTATTCTTTCTGGCTTTAGCCACGCAAGCTAATTTAGGCAGAGATTTAGCCGCCAGCGTAGGAGGAAATACCGGTTCTGCAATTTTTAACAGCATTGTAATTCCCATGTTAGTAATTTGGGTAGTGATTGCCACAGTAGCAGGAATTAAAGGTGTAAACGTGGCTAAAAAAGTGATATTGCGAGATGGGCTCTTTTTAATTGGTGCCGAAATTTTGTTATTAGTTCTATTATCCAGCAATTACATCACTCATTGGCATGGTTGGATTTTCACTTTCTTTTATTTGATTTATCTGGCCTACACTTTATTATCTATGAGTAAAGATAAACTGGCTCATAAAGAACATACTTTTGAAGCGGAAAACTGGTATACTTCCTATCAGTTAAAATCAACATCAGGCAGAGCTGGAAGAAGCTGGATATTATTGCTTGGATCAACAACTATTATCGCTATCACTTGTGCTGCCTTGGTGGAAAGCTGTAAAGGAATGGCTGAAGCTTTAAATATTAATCCATTATTCATTGCCTTAGTATTGGTAGCTGCTGCCAGTAGTATTCCGGATACCATTATTTCCATTAAGGATGCGAAAAAAGGAAACTATGATGATGCCTTATCCAATGTGCTTGGTTCCAATATTTTTGATATCACCATTAGTATGGGATTACCTTTAGCCATTTTTTTGCTGTTTACCGGATATAAAATAGAATTTAGAGAGGCCAGTGCTACATTGATTGATATCCGCATTATGTTGGTCATTGTTACCATTGCTACGATGGCTATATTTTACTTTAGTAAAACATTAAAGAAACGCCATGTACTATACTTAAGTGGCTTATATGCCCTGTTTGTTTTGTACTCCATCGGTGCAGCCTCATACGGAGCAGGAGGTGATGGTTTATTAGCCAGATGGGCCGGTGCATTTATCGAATTTCTTAATCAACCCGGAGGATTAAATGACACCTTGCAAAAGGTTGCTAATTACTTAACGGGCGGTTGGTAAATGCTAAAATTCATTTCAATAAAAAAACCGAAACAGGTTTTATACATACTCCTGTTTCGGCTTTTTAATTATTTGTCGAAATATTTATTCTTTCTTTTCTGTAAGAAATATTATTTCGTGCATAAACTGAATATTCTCTTCAATCACTTTATTAGATGGTAAGAACCAGGCTTCTCTCCAAAGGTGAGGCAAATATTTTGGTTCTTTTACAAGGATAAAGCGTTTGTTCATATTTTCTACAGATGCTGGTCTGTATTTTTTAATTGGTTCGATATAGTCAGTTACCAGCATTTCTCTTTGATAGCTAAAGTTATCACTACCTAACCAGAAACCAACATTTTGTGTAGCACCTTTAAATTTCCAAACACCATCTGCATAGGTATAGTAAGCCTGATTATCATCTTTAATCAGCGAGAAGGTACTTTTGTGTGCACCACCTAACATATACATATCCGAAGTAACATAATCCGCACCTTTTTTACTGCTTTCCCATTTTACGTATGCAAATCCATATTCTCAGCATCGATTAAAGCATATCCACTCGACAATGGCCATATTACCTTATCCTTCTGATCAAAGCCCACTTTGTACATCTTTCTGTTTTGGTACATACAAGTTCCCTGATAAGTAAATTCATAGTGCTTTTTAAACGATGCTTTTAAGAACGTAGCATCCGCAAAGAAAGGATCCAGAATAGGTACTTTATACCTCGAGTTATTGTAAGGTCTGAATGCTGATTTATTATCGTAGTTTTCAACTTTAAAGATACGTCCCACTAAAGGATTTGAAGTAAATGCCGAAGTAACATCAGCATAGTCAGGAAGATGTAATTCTGATTTCAAATCCACTAAATGATGCAATTCACTTCTTTTAAATATTTGCTGACGATATATGGCATGAGCAAATTCACCCTGATTCAACTTGGTTTTTGTAATGCTTCTAAGGGCGATGCTAAAGATCTTTTCTCCATCTTTTTCTTCGTCAGCACTTAAGGCTAAATCAGGCTTCAATACCAATTCTGATTGAGAGAAATCTGTTCCAACTAGTTTCAAACTCTCACCACTACAATCGCTAATAAACAGCGTATCTGTTTCAGCAACCTTATCTTTATCGATATATAAAACGCCATTCGCATCGGCAAGAGTACTCCATTTATTTCCAGCTACACTTGCAAAAGCATAGGCTACAGTATTTCCTGAAGATGATTTAACCAGGTACTTTTGTTTAGAATCATCACTCCAATTTCCGGCGACCATACTTTCATTTTCATCAGTTTCTTTGGTCTCTTTGATTATGGTAGCTGAATTATTTTCAACTACTTCATGTTCCTTTCCAAAAACAATACGCGTATTCCCGGGCTGACCGGCATAAGATAATCCAACAGCCTCAGCTCTTAAAAGACTACAATTGGTAGAATTGTAAAAAGTAACCTGCGCTTTCCCTTCCTTATTGGTATTAATAATCGGGTTCCAGTATAGCGTAGAACGATTATCCTGCTTAATATCAAGTTTGCTATTACTATAATCAGGTGAATAAAAACTTCTTGTTTTGGTAAAGCCGGTAACCTGAACTTTTATGACTCCTTTGTCATCTTTTTGCATGCTATAGAATAAGCCTCTTCCCGATTTGGTATAAATAGACAAGATCGCTTCCGGCGATGTGTAATACAAAGGATTTTCCTCCAGATCCTTAATTGGATCTACAGGCTCTCCTGTGTTAGAAACACCTACTCTTGTATCCGTAATTCCAATACCCATAGGGTTAGTGGTATTCGTATTCTGTGCATTTTGCAACGCATCAGCATTGGTTACAAACTTCTTGCTTCCTTGTTGTGGATAAATCAAATCAATCGAATTAACCTGTCTTGAATCAAAACCAATTAAATCCTCTACTGTAAAGGCACTTAACATTCTTTTTAATACACCATTATCATCCGTAGCGCCCACCATTTCTCCATCAACATACACTAAAAAACGATGTCGCTGACGATCTCTTGGTGAAAACTGAATATATTCAGAAACATCTGCAGAGTCACTGGAAATCAACGATATTTCAAGACCTGGGATGGCCCTTTCAATTACACTGATTAACCCTGTGTTCCAACTACGCTCTTCTGCTAGAGTTTCAATTTGTTTAGATCCCAGCGATTTTGTTGGTGCACCATAGGCCACAATCATATTGTCTTTTTTACTTCGAATACGATCGCCCATTACTTTTACCTCAGCAATACTCACCTGTGTGGTATCCATATAGAAATTGTTATTCACTTTCCTGGCCAATTCTACAACTAGGTTACTTTCAACAAGCGCTGCCGGACTTTCATCCACTTCTCCGCCTTGAAATTCAACATTTTCGGTATGTTCTTTATCTGATAAATATTTTTGCGACTTATGATCATATCCTTCCAGCGCTAAATTTGAATAAGCCTCAATGGTATAATCTGTCTTTTTATCCTTGTTTTTCGTAGTTACGGTCGCAATTAAAGTTTCATTCAAATCGTCAAGCAAAAATGTAAACTCACTTCTTTCATCAACCTCTGCAATATATCTGTCCGATCTGCTTGTATCTCTAAACGACATATACACTTTCACACCTTCAGGCGCTAATTTATTACCACTTTTTTTCAGCACTTTACCTTTAATATAAATGCCGGGCTCCTCCAAATATTCAGGTAAAGCCAGTGTATCATTTAACACTTCCTTCCATTCATATCTCCTCCATCCGTTTGTAAGCATCACCAGCTCTGTTTTTAAGGCACCTTCCGAAGTATTCTGCATAGCAAAAGATGCATCGCCTGTATAATAAGGTAAATGCGCTCCAAAAATATTATAGCTTACAAAGTCGAGCGGGTTGTAATGTTGATCAAGAATCTTTTCGGCATCGGTCACTGCTAAAGAGAAAGAACCCGGAACCGGCTCTCCTTTTGCATTCAAAGTGGTGATATCTAGGGTTACTTTTTCTTTATAACCCGGATTTTCATTTTGTGGCTTTATTTGTATGCTTGTAAAATCATCATGATTGACAAAATATAAACGTTCGCATTGAGGGATTTTTTGATCATCAAACAAGGTAAACTGCACAATACCGGTATTAAATTTTGCCTTATCGATAGTAATGTAGTTATGGCCTTTTTGAATAGTATCAGCAACGGCAAACATTGGCTTTTGATCCTGCATCGCTAAAATAAGGATGGCTTCGGATGGCTTAGCCGACTGATACTGAATATCCAGTTTAATATCCTTGGCTTTGGGCGAAGAACTTACTGCCAACTGATAACCATTGGCTTGTACTTTCGGGAGTTTAAAAGTATCCTTCTTATTTACAACAACCTTATAATTTTTACTTTGATCCGGCGTCATCGTAAAAAAACCTTTTCCTTCCCATAGAGCTTTGAAAGCACATTCTACTTCTCCCTTATCATTCATTACTTCCCCTTCAAAAACAGGTGTCTTTCCATTTTTTAAATTTCCCTCAAAAGCAACTTTAACAGGAATACCATGTACTAAATACCCACCTTCCGGGAAAAAACGTAAGTTGAAATCCGGAACGGACTTTTTCCCTTTTGAGGCAACCGAGGTTACTTTCCTTATTTCCTCTTTTTCTACCGCTTCAGACGGAGTATTTTCACCTACAAGAACATTCGACTTATCTTTATTGATGATGGTAATAGATTTTTTGAAATAAAAATCAGAACCAATATTTCTCATCCAATTGGTATAACCAAGCAACAAATAATTTCCTGTACTTAGCGTATCAGTTAAAACAAACTGTCCGGCACCTCTACCGGCATTTATGTTATATACTTTTTTAAGAACCGTTTCTCCATGCGGACTAAGCAATTCAACATACACAACTCTTTCTGTTGTGTTAAACTGATTAGTTATTACCTCATTTAAATATACACTAAACCAAACAGTTTCATTAGTAGAATAGATTGGTTTATCTGTATGCAGGTATAATTTCTCCTGACGGTTCTGTTTATTATAACGGATGGTTTTTGTAAGTATGTCCTTATTTACAGGAGACCAATTAGTAGTTAAAGCAATAATAGAAATAGCAATAAATGCTAATGCAATGAAGTTTAAAGATTTTGTTTTCATTATAGAGATTAGATTGATAGAAATGAAGTAACGAACATAATAAAAATAATATGGAAGCAAAACGAATTTGACTCTTTTTGTCCCATCGTCGAATAATAAATCCCTTTAACTATCAAAGAAATAAGCTTCCTTTCCTATCCTCAACCCATTTTATCTTGTATCAATTTTTCCTTATATCTAAATCGTGATAACATCTCTGATCCTTAAGTTATAGTACACTATTCCTTCACTCATATAAATTAATCAGTGAAGGAACAGTGAAGAAGAAGTGTTCAATTTGTATTATAATTTCGAGCTTGATATTTCGCATTTATAAAGTCGCCACCCTATATAATCCCGATCAATTCTTATCTTTGTCTTTCTTATTTCAAGATGATTCCATTTCATGATAGATCAGGGTACCGTAGATAGAATTGTAGAGACTTCTCAAGCAAATATTATTGATGTTGTTTCCGAATTTGTTTCCTTAAGGAGACGAGGCATCAATTATATAGGCAATTGCCCTTTTCATAATGAAAAAACTCCATCGTTTACGGTTTCTCCACACAAAGGAATTTACAAGTGTTTTGGATGTGGAAAAGGAGGAAATGCCGTTAATTTTTTAATGGATGTAGAGCAAATATCCTTTATTGATGCCATTAAACAACTCGGCAAAAAATTTCATATTCATGTTGAAGAAGTTGAACTAAGTCCTGAGCAACAACAGGTAAAAAACGACCGAGAAAGTATGATGGCCGTTTCCAGTTTTGCACAAAAGTTCTTCACCGATCAGTTACATAAGTCCGACGAAGGAAGGTCTGTTGGTTTATCCTATTTACGTAGCAGGGGCTTTAGAGACGACATTATTCAAAAATTTGACTTGGGTTATTCGCCTGAAGCCAAATCTGCTTTTACCGATGAAGCCCTAAAAAATAGCTTTAAAGTAGAGTTTCTTGAAAAAACTGGCTTAACCATCGTTAGAGACAATTACAAAGCCGATCGTTTTCGGGGAAGGGTTATTTTTCCAATTCACAGTATTTCGGGAAAGCCTACTGCTTTTGGTGGAAGAATTCTGAAAACAGATAAAAAAACAGCCAAATATCTCAACTCTCCGGAATCTGAAATTTATCATAAGAGTAAAATCTTGTATGGTATTTTTCAAGCCAAAACGGAAATTACTCGTCAGGATCGTTGCTACCTGGTTGAAGGTTATACCGATGTTATTTCTTTTCACCAGGCAGGAATTACCAATGTGGTTGCCTCTTCCGGAACAGCACTTACCGTAGATCAAATCAGGCTAATCGCTCGTTTTACACCCAACATCACCATAATTTATGATGGTGACCCGGCAGGTATTAAAGCTTCTTTGCGAGGAATTGATTTGGTACTGGAACAGGGTATGAATGTAAAAGTATTGCTACTGCCCGAAGGAGAAGATCCTGATTCATTCTCAAAAAACAGGAATGCTGAGGAGCTGCAGGCATACATTGCACAACACGAAGGTGACTTTATTAAATTTAAAACCGGTCTTCTTTTAAAAGATGCCGAAAATGATCCGGTAAAACGTGCCGGTTTATTACAGGATATTGTGAAAACCATTTCCATGATTCCGGATAACATCGTGCGTGGAGAATATGTGAAAGAGTGCAGTGCCCTGATGAATGTGAAAGAGCAGGTACTGTATAACGAGATTGGTAAAATAACACGAAAAAACCGTCAGGAACAATATAAAAATAATACACCCAGCATACAGCTAAATCCGGTACATCATGTGCCTGATGCAGTGAGTCCTGGTTTTGCTTCTTCCAATCCTTATGAGGTGGAAGAAAAAGAGCTCATTCGAAACATCATCAAGTATGGTGACAAAATAATGATTGAGCAACATGAGGATGAGGAAGGGCATACAATTGAAGCCATTACGGTTGGCGATTATATCTTGAATCAGATTCAGGAAGATGAACTGGAAAGTGAGAATCCTTTATTCAATAAAATATTTACACTTTACGAAGAAAATAAAGGAAGAGAAGGATTTGAGGCGATCAAATTTTTTGTGAGCCATATGGATCCAGAGGTAAGTCAATTGTCCTCCGATTTATTAAGCCGGGAATATGCTTTAAGTAAAATTCATCAGCGTTTTGGTTCCGGAGATTTGGACGAATCATTAATTTTAGACAAACTTATTCCTAAAGTCGTCAACGAGCTTAAATTGAAAAAGGTAAAAATATTGGTGGAACAGATGCGAAAGGAGTTAAAAGAAGCCGAGGCTCTGCAAAACGAAGCCCGCTTTTTAGAGATTATGCAAACCATGGTTCGTTTGCAGCAGTTGCAAGCATTATTGTCGAAGGAATTAGGAAACCGGACTATTATTTAAACAAAAAAACATATAAAATTGATTAAGCTAATTACTCTTTTTGAAGATGATTAATTTTATTTGTGAGTTCCATGTAGTAATAAAGAGCAAAATTAAATATGAAAACTGTACAACATTTAGATCAGGAAAGAATTGAAACCATCATTAAAAAATGTGATGTTTGTTTTGTAGGCGTAGTGGACGGTGATGTTCCTTATGTGCTACCCATGAACTTTGGTTACAAGGATAATGTCATTTATCTTCACTCTGCACCAGAAGGTAGAATCATTGATATTCTGAATAAAAACAAAAATATCTGCGTGACTTTCAGTACCGATCATGAATTGGCATTTCAACATCCGGAGGTAGCCTGTAGTTACCGTATGAAATCCAAGAGTGTCGTAGCTTGGGGAAAAGTGATTTTTCAGGAGGATTTCGCTAAAAAAGAAGAGGCGCTGAATATAATAATGGAGCAATATTCCGATAAAAAGTTTAAGTATTCCGGACCCGCTATTCGCAATGTAAAAATTTGGGAGATTCCTATTGATACGGTAACGTGCAAAGAATTTGGTGCTCCACACGAGAAATACAAAAACGATGATTCTGTAAAAAGAACCTTCTAATACATCTTTATTAAAACCCAAATAACATGGTTCTAAACTACATTTGGATTGCCTTTTTTTTAATTGCCTTTGTAGTCGCGCTGGTTAAACTAATAGTTTTTCAGGATATGGAAGTTTTTCCTAACCTGATCAAAGCTACTTATACTTTTGCCGAAGCTGGTTTTGAAATATCTATTGGCTTAACAGGAGTACTTTCCATGTGGCTAGGATTAATGAAGGTTGGTGAAAAAGGAGGTATGGTAAATGTTATTTCCAGATTAATTGCTCCTCTTTTCAATCGGCTTTTTCCGTCATTACCTAAAGGACATCCGGCTTTTGGAACCATGATTATGAACCTTTCTGCCAATATGCTGGGTTTAGACAATGCTGCTACTCCCATGGGATTAAAAGCCATGGAACAGCTTCAGGAAGAAAACAAGAAAAAAGATAGTGCCAGCAATGCACAAATTATGTTTTTAGTGCTAAATACTTCGGGTTTAACATTAATTCCTATTAGTATAATGGTATATAGGGCACAATTTGGAGCAGCTAATCCTGCAGACATTTTTTTGCCCATACTATTGGCTACATTTTTTTCAACCATAGCTGGTTTGTTAGCAGTATCATACGTTCAAAAAATTAAGCTCTGGGATCCTATTATCCTGGCTTACCTGGGAGGAATGCTATTATTGGTTTTAGGTACCATTTATGGCGTTTCAATGTTAGATAAAGAACAAGTCAAGCTGGTATCTAATGTGGGAAGTAATATTCTGCTATTCTCCATTATCATTTTGTTTATTTCGATGGCGGCATACAAAAAAATAAATGTGTATGAAGCCTTTGTAGAAGGAGCAAAAGAAGGTTTTCAAATTGCCATTAAAATTATTCCATTTTTAATTGCCGTATTGGTTGCCATTGGCGTATTTAGAGAAGTTGGAGCTTTAGACTATTTAACCGACGGCATTAAAGAAGTCTGCATTTTCTTTGGCATTGATACTCGCTTTGTAGATGCACTTCCTACTGCATTTATGAAACCATTAAGCGGAAGCGGAGCACGAGGCATGATGGTGGAATCCTTTAAAACTTTTGGGGTTGATTCATTTGCTGCTAAAATTGCCTCCACCGTTCAAGGGGCTACAGATACAACATTTTATATTATAGCTGTTTATTTTGGTTCTGTTGGAATTAAAAACACACGCCATGCCATTGGCTGTGGTTTAATTGCCGACCTGGCCGGAATTATTGCATCCATTATAATTGGATACCTGTTTTTTGGATAGAATTTAACCACAAGCTATGCGATACTCCTTTACTATATTTTTTGTTTTTATCTTGATAAGCCCATCGGTATTAGCACAAAATGGGAGTGCGGATGACTACAAGTATTCGTCATTAGCTTTTAGTTTAGATTACACATCTGATAACAGTATCAATGGAAGAACGAGTATTTTTGGCAGTCAACCCAACCTGAGTTCACTGACCAGTTATTATTTTCCATGGGGATTAGATGTTTCTTTGATGTGCACAAACATTTGGAATGCTGATGAAAGCGGCTCTAAATCTGCACAGGAATTAGGATTATCATTAGGATACTCCTACGACTTTAACGATTGGCTCAGTGCCTATGCATCTTACAGTCATTTTTCATACAGTAAAAATTCCAATGCCTTAAATTCAGTTTACGAACATGCTTATGCTACAGGTATTTCTTCTGAACTCAAATGGTGGACGGCTGATATAACCGGAGGGTATTATACAGGAACAACGAATGAATTATTTCTTTCTCTAGAAACAGGCATTTCTATTGACTTTGATAATGTATTTCACAAAGACAATATGCTTAGCTTTGAACCGAACATATCTGCCTATTTGGGCAATATTAGTTACTACAATACTGATGCATATAGTAACTATTTATTTCTGTACAATTATGCCAGTGATTTTCCAAATATAACAGTTGATGAGTTTATTGAAAATATTAAAAACCCGGAAACCAACCGCGATAGAATATTAAGAAATCGTTTATTAGAAAGACCTCAGAAACTAAGAAAGCTGAGTGAACTACCCGGTGATTTAGTTATTTGGGATTTATTTAAAGAGCAGAATGAATTCAATTTCAACACCATCGGTTTTACCTTTCCTGTTTATTATTACTGGAACGATTTTATGCTGAACATATCATATTCTGCTTTTAAACCGATCAATCAACCATCCTATATCGAAGAAGAGTGGAGTAGCTATATCAATATGGGTGTAACTTATATGATAAGTTGGTAACAGATTAATCCAAACTATTATTAAACTCATCAATTAAAGCAAGAGCTTTTTCTTTATCCTCTTCTAAAATTTCAACTTCAACAGGCTCAAAACCGCCGGGAGTAACATGCCATGGTGCAATCGCGCCCATATATTGATTTTTTAAACTGGCTTTTATACCGTTGTCATTAAGCATTTCGGTAACCAATTCTGAATCCATGGGATTCCCTTTATAGATAACGATTAGTTTTGATTCCATCAGATTAAACCTTTAAGATTACCTGTTCTAACTTATTTGTGATTTCCTTAGCTATCTCTCCCAACTGATTATTACTAACAGCCTGCATGGAGGCCAATGGGTTTATGGCTGCAATTTCAACCTGGCCACCGGACACTTCCTGAACAATAATATTACAAGGTAACATAGTGCCAATTTTATCTTCAGCACTTAAGGCTTTGTAGGCATATGGAGGATTACAGGCGCCTAAAATTCGATACTTCTTAAAATCAACATCTAACTTTTTCTTTAAGGTAGCACTAACATCAATTTCAGTCAGAACACCAAAACCTTCTTTTTGTAACTCCTGAGTTACCTTTTCAATGGCCTCTTCAAATGAATAAGCAGTGGTTTTATTAAAATAGTAATTCATCTTTTCTACATTTAGGATATTCTTATAAATATACCTAAAAGAGAGCGAAATAGTCTTACAAAAAGAAATAATTTAAACCTATAAAAATGAGTTTGTAGATAAAGGCGCAAACTGTATCAATTACAAAATTCCATCATATAATAGTCAGCATCCTCATCACCTAATTCTGATGCTTTGCTTAAATCATCACAGGCCGCTTCATTACTATCTAAATTAAAATGAGCAATAGCACGGTTAAAATAAAAATCAGCTATATCATTTTGTAATTCTATCGCAGTGGTATAATCCAGCACCGCATTCACAAAGTCTCCAAGTTGAAAATATGTATTGGCTCTATCGTAGTATGCAAAACTATATTCAGGATTAATTTTTAATCCGCGACTAAAATCCTCAATCGCCTTCTCATATTCTTGTAATTGACAATAGGCACTCGCTCTGTCAAAAAAAGCATCGTAGTATTGATTATCAACTCCAATTAAACGATCAAATATTTTGATGGCTTCTTGAAAATCGTTTTGCTCATAATAAGCATTAGCCATATTATATAATGCATCCTTGTAGTTAGAATCGAATTGAACACATTGCTTGTAGTTTTGAATAGCATATTTAAGATTTCCTTTATCAAAATAGGCATTCGCCAGATAAAAATATAAGTTAGCATCTTCTGGCTGTTGGTTAACTGCGTTCTTAAATGATACAATGGCCTTATCATACTCCTGGTTATCCAGATAAGTATTACCTTCTTTTACCAATTCTGATATTTGTCCGTTTAAAGCAATTTGAATGGCAAGAAATAAGGATAGAATAGATATGATTTTATACATAAAGCTTTCAATATTAAATTATAGCACAATAGAAGTTTCGTTATCGCCTGATATTCTTTCTAATCTTACGATTTCTTTTCAGCCTCTGCATTTTCTTTTTTTGTGCCAAACGTTTCTTTTCTATTGCTTTAGCTTTTGCAGCTCTTCCTTTTTGCTTTAATTGAGCATTCGCTTTGTTTTCTTTTTGTTTTAGGTTTGATTCTCCCATTCTCTTTTTCATTTTCATCAAACGCATATCTCTTCGTCGATGAAAATTATCTCTTTTTACAAAGGCTTTTTCCCTGCTATTGGTACGAATAGCTATTTGCTTTGGATTTTCTACCTTTTTCTTCTGTTTTGCTTCCTGCGCATGTACAACCACCCCAATAAAAAAGAAACAAACTAATATTATAAAACTCTTCACGCTGTTCATTTTTTCACCTCATTAATTAGTACTCGGTACTTGGATAACAAATGTAAGAAAAGGTTTAATACCCATCAGAAATTTTAAGGATCTACCTCGAAAAACCTTTTAACTTTTCCCTAAGATTTATTGTAAAAGATGTTAATGTTCAATTTCAAACCGATTCACATCAGATATTTTCTCTTAAAACTCATTTACAAGCACATAAAAGCAATGAAAACACAATATATTTGCAACTGGTCGAAAATAATTTGTTAAATGTTTGTTAAAAAATAAAAATAAACTCTATATTAGTGCTCGGAAAAATTAATACCCTTTTCCCTTAAATCAGATAAAAAAAAATCCGGAAAAGAAAAGACCTGCTGCCCTCAGGTCTTTTTTTGTGCCCAAAAATAAAGGGCAACTTTCCTATTGAAAATTGCCCTTCGTGGTGAATTAATCACATATTTTTATTAAACGTAAACGTTACCTATTTTAATTAGTTTTGGAATATTTAGCAGTTTAATTTTTCTTCCGTTTAGCTCTATTAATTTATCCGCTTTAAATTCTGAAAGTAATCGAATGACAGACTCTGTAGCGGTACCTACCATATTTGCAAGCTCTTCTCTGGTTAACGAAATTTGAAGTGTATGATCCTGATCTAATTCGAAAGTATCCATCAATAACAATAACACTTCTGCTAACCTTTCTCTTACAGTTTTCTGTGCAATATCTGTTAAGAACTTATTGGATTCACCTAATTCCTTACAGGTTAACTTCATCAAACCCATTGAAAAAGTTGGATTTTCTTTCAATAATTTTGATAAGACATCTCCCGGAAAATAACAAAGAACAGTCTCCTGAATTACTTTGGTGGTACTACAAGCTAACTCATCACTAATTACAGATCTAAAACCTATTAAATCCCCGGCTTTAGCAAATCGAATAATCTGCTCCTTCCCGTCAAATCCTGTTTTAAATATTTTTAGTATGCCATCTACTACCAAAAAAGTTCCATTAATTCTACTCCCCTCATGATAAATTGTACTTCCCCTTTTATGCAATGTAGCAGTCATGGATTGGTTCACTTCATCAACCTCCTCATTCGTTAAACCTTTAAATATTTCAAAAGCACGAAGATCAACCGGCTCGTTATATGAAACACTTTGAACGTTCTTCATTCCTTACTCTATTAAATTTATCCTGTAAAAATAGTGTTATTTCAATATAAATCCATCGTTTTCTTAAAATGTATAAAACATTAAGATACGATTATAGTTAATTAATAAATTTTAGTTGCTAAATTAACTCTGCAAAGATAGAAATTAAGCTTCAATTGTTTGAGATTTTGATTCAACCATAATAATAAAACCAAACATTGTTTCACCTTAAGGTTTGGAGTTTAAAATACGTAGGAATTAGTAATTTGTTGTAATAAATCATCTATTACCCTATATTTTTTGCATAAATTAATCATTTATAACCAAAATATAAAAACTCATGAAAACTTCAATTGATTTAAAATGGCTGGAAAATATGACTTTTGAGTCAGAAGTTAACGGACATAAAATTAAGGTAGATGCTGGAGAAGAGAGTGGTGGAAATAATGCCGGAGCAAGACCAAAACCATTAATGTTAGTGGCTCTTGCCGGATGTACAGGTATGGATGTGATTTCTATTCTTAAGAAAATGCGCGTAAATATTGATGATTTAACCATCTCTGTAGAAGCCAATATGAGAGAAGAACATCCCAAATATTACGATACAATGAAAGTCATTTATCATTTTAAAGGTACCGATTTACCAATGGACAAACTCCAACGTGCCGTTCAATTATCTGAAGAACAATATTGCGGTGTTTCTGCCTTATATAAATTGGCCATTCCTGTATCTTTTGAGATAAAAGTAAATTAATTCAATATATAGCACAAAGGATTAGATTCCTTTGTGCTTATTAAATCAATATCTTCAACATCCTAATTGATAGATTATATGACAATTGCATATTTAGAAACCATAGAGGTAATTATATAATAAGCGTCATGTAAACAAATTACACGTCTTTTTTTATAGTCCAATGATCCGTTATAAAGATAACCTTTGGATTAAATTTTGCTGAGAAGGACATAAGGCCACTAATGCTGGTTTGGATGCCAACTCAAAATCACTAAATTCAAACCCAGGTGCAACAGCACAACTTACCAGCGTATATCCATACCCTTCTTTAATTTCTGCAGCAAACCAGCAATCAGGCTCAACAGTATATTGCAGATGGCCATTCATAGTGTCGGAAAGCTCAATATGCATATAGTTCCCATTTTTATCAACCATATGTATTATCAACGGCATACCTTGATGGAAATACCATACTTCCGGAGATTTTATTTTGTGAAAGGCAGAAAACTGATTATTAGCTAACAAATAATATATTGAGGTTAATGCATTACGATCTCCATTAAAAGACGCTGGTAATCCTGACTGAACAATCTGCATTTCAGATCGGTAAACTTCCTTATACCAACCCCCTTCCGGATGTGCCTGAAGTTTTAAATCACCAATAAGCTTTTCTGCAATACGACCAACATATTTATCAGGTACAGTTAAATAGTTCGTATCAACAAAGTTTTGTAATAAGGATTGTGCTTCTGCCAGCTTTTCTTCCCAGTGTTTAATAGAATTTTGGCCAATAATATCCGTAACACATTTAACACCAACAAAAGGGATATCATGCATTTTACAAACTCTGGCTACCGCAAATGATTCCATATCGAACACATCTCCTGTACCATCTGAAGAAGTTAAAAATGTATCCCCTGTATTACAAGTACTATCAAAATCCCAATCTTTAAAAAAACCACATTTTTCCACCTCATCCGTAAAATCTTCATTAAAAGCCACTCCAAAATTCTGGAGTTTCTCCATATCTCTGTCAACAAATTGTCTGCACAAATGGATAGAACCTATTTCGTAATCAAGCGTTCCTGCAGTTCCTATATTAAGCACTACATCCGGATGATGTTGCTCAATAGCTCTTTCAACTGCTAAAGCCGCAGCTATCTTTCCTACTCCGGTTCTGCAATAATGAAATATACATTGAGGCATGTCAACTTGCACGCGCTCTTCTTCAACGGCATATACGATTAAAACATTAAGCATAATCTTCAATTTTTATCAAAAGTAAGGATTATTTCAGCAAAATGATGGTCTGCTTTTTGTTAATTTGCCTGTCTATAATCAAACTTTTATTCATGATAACCAGGTTTTATTTTGTATCCATTCTTCTTATAACTATTCTCTCATCAACTCATGCACAAGAAGATAAACCACAAAAACACTATATGGGAGTTACATTAGGAATGGATCCTTTTTCTTTAATCAAATCTACAATAGAGTCATCTTTTAGTCCGGACAATGACGAATCAGAGAACCATTATTACGATGAAGATGATGATAATTCACCATTTTTAATGGTGTTAGGAGCCTATTATAAATTCAAGCCATTTAATAAATTTGATTTTGATTCCGGTTATAAGTTATCCATAACGGCAAGAAATGAAAATGAAGTTTGGCTGAATGACACACGCTACTATTATAATTCAGGAGGAGGTCATTCTTTATATTCACGTATTAATTTCTCATTCAGAAATATTCATGAAGACGGAGAAGGACATATTTGTACTTCACTGGAAACAGGATACCATTATAGTCCTGCCAAGTTAAAACTATATAATGCAGATGATGAGCTCCAAAGCATTACAAAACTTAGAGAAAAAAACTTATATGCTGAATTTAAAGTAGGCTATAAATATGGTTGGGAAGGTCAGGCTATCGCTTTCAATCTTGCCATCAATAACGTACCATATGAAGGTGCCACATACAATGATCGCAAAAATAGAGGGTTTAGTTATGCTGGTAGAGGTGCTCTGATTTTTAGCATTGATTACGAGTTTAGCTTTAAAGGTAATCAAACCAAAAAACTGCAAAAACAACGAGAAAGAAAGAACAGAAGAATAATTGATAAGTATGAAGGTAAATATTAAACCATAAATCCACCAATTCCATCAAAAAACGAAATCAACAGCTATAAATCAACGAAGTTGTTCTGTACTCCTCACATTTTTTAATAATTTGGCAGAGCAAAACACTAGCTGATATGAACTATTTTTTGATTGTCAACCTGATTATTTTAAATATTCTGGCATGGCTTATAATAAGCTATTTCTGGAGCTACTGGAATTATAAAATATTTAAACCTTACCTGTGGTTAGAAATGGTGAAACAAAAAAAGGTAGCCAAAACGCTATTACAAATAGAACGTAAGTTTAAAGACAGAAATCGATTCTACCATATCTGGTTTACGCTTCATCATATTTCAAAACAAAATATCCCCGGATACCTTGCAGAAGTGGGTGTTTTTAAGGGAGAAACCGCTAAAATCATTCATCATCAACTACCCGATAGAAAACTTTATTTGTTCGATAGCTTTGAAGGATTACCAAAACAAGTTATCAGAGAGGACTGTGACGGTACAGTCAGGCCCCAAACCGTTAATTTTGAGCAAACCGACAAACAACAAGTTGAAAAATATATAAGAGGTAATGAGAACGTTATAATCCTGGAAGGAATTTTTCCGGACACAGCTCAGGATATCACCGACAAGCAGTTTGCCTTTGTTCATCTTGACGCCGATTTGTACCAATCTACATTAGATGGACTGCAGTTCTTCTATCCTAAATTAAGTGCAGGAGGAAGCATTCTTGTTCATGATTATAACCATAACTGGGAAGGTGTAATTAAAGCTGTTGATGAGTTTGAGAAGACCATCCCGGAACAATTTATTCCTTTAAATGATATGTATGGTTCTGTAATTCTGACCAAAAACAAACAATAACAAAACCCTAAACTCATGTATTTAAGACTCTACCTGATTATTATTTCTATATCCATTTCAAGCCAGATTTGGAGTCAGAAGGATCCAGAACAAGAGAACCGACCGAAAATTGGCTTGGTTTTAAGTGGTGGTGGAGCCAAAGGTATGGCTCATATTGGTGTTTTAAAAGTGCTTGAAGAGTTAGATATACGTCCGGATTACATTACCGGAACTAGTATGGGTAGCATCATGGGTGGATTATACGCCATTGGCTACTCAGCCAATGAGTTGGATTCTATAGTTCGCTTAATGGACTGGAATAACATGCTCAGCGATAAAATTCCGCTTTCAAGAGTAGTGCAGGAAGAAAAGCACGACTACAACCGCTTTTTGTTTCAATTTGATTTAACCCCCAGAGGGCCGGCATTACCTAATGCCATGGTTATTGGACAAGGTATTGCAGAAGAAATGAATTACCTCACATGGCATATAACAGGAATCGATAATTTTAATGACTTTCAAACCCCTTTTCAATGTGTAGCTTCAGATCTTATATCTGGGGAAACGCATGTTTTTAAGTCTGGAAATCTGGTAACAGCTATGCGTTCCAGCATGGCCATTCCTTCGGTATTTTCGCCAGTTGTATTGGATAGTATGCTGTTGGTAGATGGGGGTGTTTTGGATAATATTCCTGTGCTGGCATGTCGCAGAATGGGGGCTGATATCATCATAGCCGTCAATGTTGGTTTTAGAGAAAAACCCAATATCAATGATTTCAGTTCCATTGGTGATATATTAATGGGCGCAGCGATGATTCGCAGTAATTTTGAAGCCCAAAGATCGCTTGATGAAACAGACATACTCATTGCACCAGATTTGGCCAACTACAGTGCTGCCAGCTTTTTTGACGGGGACGCCATTATTGAACTAGGCGAAATTGCAGCTCGCGAAAGATATGATGAATTAGCTTCATTAGCTGAATTTTTAGATCAGTTTCCTAAAAAGGAAATAGAAAAACCGGAGCTTCTAAGCAAAATTTATATCGAAGACATTAAAGTAGAGAATCTTAAATACCTGAATGATAAATTTGTGATTGGTAAGTCGGGACTTGAGCCTCATAAATATTACAGTAAAACCGAAATTAACGAAGGCTTGCATCACCTCATTGGAACGCGCTATGTTGACAATGTAAATTACAGATTAGATGAAGGTAACAATGGATATATTTTAACTTTGCTTCCTACAGAATCGTATAGAAGCAAATACAATTTTTCTCTTCAGTATAATAACACTTATAAAGCCGGTGC
Source organism: uncultured Saccharicrinis sp. (assembly GCA_963677245.1). GTDB lineage: Bacteria > Bacteroidota > Bacteroidia > Bacteroidales > Marinilabiliaceae > Saccharicrinis. The sequence goes on along the minus strand of OY781921.1, from coordinate 3,559,308 downwards.
CATTTTTAATGTTGTATTTAGAAACCGTATTCTTAAAGGTTCTAAAATATCCATGAGCGCCAACATTTCCGAGTACCCTATTCTTAACGCTGAATTTATTGATTACAAAGGAAGTAAGCAATTGATTGCAAACTATATAAAAGCTAGATTTGAGGGGAATTCTATTCCTTATTTCTCCGACAATGGAAATGAAATTGGTAGTTTTAAACAGAACTACACTAACTCGGAAACCGGCTTTTTATTTACCCCGGATACCAAGCGTATTTTCAGGATGGGTGTGTATTATAAACGTCAGATTAATAATTCAGGTAGAGGATTGCTGGACTTACTGGCTGATAATGTTGAGAAAATTGGAAACCATTGGTGGGGTGTAAAATTTAACTACAATAAAAACTCTTTCAACGAACAGTTCTTTGCTAGTACAGGAAACATTTTTGATGTAAACCTGGAATATCCAATAGATTTCGGCATCATTTATACCGGTTCAGACAGTTCATTTATTAAACTAAACGACCTTGTGGATATTCCTAATGAGAGTTATTTAAAATTTAGCACCTATTACGAACAGCTTATTCCTCTTAACTCAAAACTAAACATATCGTACATGGCTGCTCTAGGAGGGGCAACAAAGGACTTAGGAAGCACACAGTATTTTCATATTGGAGGATTAAAAGCCACAGCACGATCAGGTGATATTCCGTTTGCCGGGATGATGCCCAAAGAAATTACAGCTCAACAATTTTTTATGTCGCAGGTTAATTTGCGATACGAATTATTTAATAGCACCTACGCCCACTTTTCTGTTGGGGCGATCGATTATCAGTCGAAGTTTGAGTATCTGAGTTTCGTTCCAGTGCGAGGTTTAGTATCTGAGGATATTGTAGTTGGAGCCAATATTGTTTTATCATATAACTCCATCTTAGGTCCCATTAAATTTGGATATGGACGATCTACATTGCATAAGCAAAGCCGATGGTTTTTTACGGCTGGTTTTCCTTTTTAATAAAATGTTTTGAATTAAGTAAACTTAAACACCGGATTATCTGTTTAATCTCCACAAAACAAAATAATGAACAGAGATTTATCCCATATAAGAAAAGACTTCACTAAAGAATCATTGGATATTCAGCACTTGAAAGACCACCCTGTAGAGCAATTTAAAATATGGTTACATGATGCTATTGATCAGAAGATACCTGAACCTACTGCCATGACACTGGCAACTGCCTCTGAAAACGGTATACCTTCTGCCCGAATTGTTCTTCTGAAAAAAATTAACGAAAAAGATGGTTTTTGCTTTTTCTCCAACTATAACAGTAAAAAAGGCACTGACTTAGCACAAAACCATCATGCTGCACTTAACTTTTTTTGGCCAGATTTAGAACGCCAGATTAGAATTAACGGTGTAGTTGAGAAATTAGCAGAACAGGAAAGTGAAGATTATTTTAAAAGCCGTCCAACTGACAGTCAGTTAAGTGCCATCGCATCACCTCAAAGCCAGATTATCAAAGATCGAGAACAATTGGAAAAATGGTTTCAGGAAGCCAAATCTAAAAAAATTAAACGTCCCGTTCATTGGGGAGGTTATGCATTATATCCTACTGAGATTGAATTCTGGCAAGGACGTTCCGGAAGATTACATGACAGAATCCGATTTCGTTTAGAAAACAATAAATGGATTAAAGAACGTCTTGCGCCTTAATCGGTCTTCGCTATACACTTTTGGCAAGTGTTAGTTCTCTAAACACATCTTCCATACTTTTTTGATCTTGATTAAGGGTTATTAATTTTAGATTTTCAGCAACAGCTTTATCAAAAATCATTTCCCTTATATCTTCTTTCGCCGTAATCTGATAAGTTTTTGAATTAATAAACTGTACATTAATCACCTCCTGCATAGTTGAAAAGAAAGACTCTGCAACAGGCTGAAGAAATTCACAGCTAATCTCGTAATTACTTTTCAATGCAGTATTTGTAAGATTACTGGCCATTTCATTGGCTACAATTTCACCCTTATTTATGATAATAACTTTTTCGCAAATAGCTTGTACCTCTTGCATAATGTGCGTTGAAAGCATCACTGTCTTCTGCTCCCCTACTTTTTTTATCAAATCGCGTACTTCAATAATTTGATTTGGATCTAAGCCTGTTGTCGGTTCATCCAATATTAAAACATCCGGATCAGGCAAAAGAGCTTGCGCCAAACCAACACGCTGCCTGTATCCTTTCGATAAAGCCTTTATTTTTTTTGTTCGTTCAGGAACCAAGCCTGTCATTTCTATAATATCCTCAACTCTACTTTTAGTTTGTCTTCCTAGTTTATAAATACCAGCAATATGATTCAGGTATTCTTTTACATACATATCCAGGTAAAGCGGATTATGCTCCGGCAGATAACCAATCTTTTTACGGTATTCCAGACTATCCTCATCGACATCCATGCCACAAACCTTTACTATCCCACTCGTTTGAGGAAGATACCCGGTAATAATCTTCATCATTGTTGATTTCCCGGCTCCGTTTGGTCCCAAAAAACCAACCACTTCACCGGAAGCAATCTCAAACGATACATTATTTAAAGCTTTCTGTTTACCAAATAAGCGCGATACTTCAGAAACGGATATAGACATAATCTTAAATTTTGATGCGTAAAGTTAATCAACATCATCAAATACTAAATGCTATTTTTTAAAAGATGAAACTAAAAAACGTACTTTTGTGCTCATAAAAGCTATTAAAATGAGCGCATCAAATTATTGCATAGATCTTTTTCAATACAAACGATATAAAACCTCCGAAGTTAAGATTGGTAATCTATTGATGGGAAATGATCATCCCATTGTTGTGCAGTCTATGACTACCACCAATACAAACGATACGGAAGCTACTGTCGAACAAATCAAAACGATTTTTGATGCAGGTGGACAGATGGTTCGTATGACCACACAGGGGCAAAGAGAAGCTACTAATCTAAAAAACATAAAGGAAGGACTTACAGAACAAGGATATAACGGCCCTCTGGTTGCCGATATTCACTTTAATCCTAATGCAGCATCAATTGCCGCACAGCATATAGAAAAAGTACGTATTAATCCAGGTAACTTTGTTGATGGTGCCAAAAAATTTGAAACCATCGAATACACAAACGAAACTTATTATGAGGAATTAGAATTGGTTAAACGTAAACTTATTCCTCTCTTAAAAATTTGTAAGAAAAATAACACGGCCATTCGCATTGGCACCAATCATGGATCTTTATCCGACCGAATTATGAGCCGTTATGGCGATACTCCTAAAGGGATGGTTGAATCCTGCATGGAGTTTTTACGTATTTGCCAATCAGAAAATTTCTACAATATAGTACTCAGCATTAAAGCCAGTAATGCACGTATAATGGTTCATACGGTTAGGTTACTAGTTCAAAAAATGCATGAAGAAGATATGTATTTCCCTCTACACCTTGGCGTTACTGAAGCCGGTGAAGGTGAAGATGGTCGAATTAGATCTGCCGTTGGGATTGGAACCTTACTAGCAGATGGTATTGGAGATACTATTAGAGTTTCCTTAACAGAAAATCCTGAAAATGAAATTCCGGTTGCTGATGCTATCATCCAATACACGCTAGAAAAAGAAAACCACCCTCATATAAAACCCGTTGTCGATATATCGTCTTATTCCCCGTTCAATTATGTAAAGCGAAAATCTGCTTCTGTTTTAAATATTGGAGATAATAATGTTCCCATTGTTATTAGTAATAAAAAATCAATTCTAGATACGCCGGATTATATTTTTGAGAACAATATCTTAAATGCCCATAACGCAGCATATCCATTTTTCGATTATCAATCCGGAATTGAAAATATAGCTAAAAAAGATGCTGTCCATTTTGTTTCTGTATGCTATGATCAATTAGGAGATGAATTTAAAAACTTTATTCTTGAACATCAGAATGCCATCCTCATTCTAAAAAGTAAGCATATGAATAGTGTGGCTGAACAGAGAGCAGCATTTCTATGGTTCAATAACCATGAGATTAAAAATCCGGTTATTCTACACAAAAAATACAGCGAAACATTTAATGATCTAACCCAAATAAAAGCATCTTGTGATTTTGGCCCATTGTTAATGGATGGGTTTGGTGATGGAATCTGGATAGAAGCAGATGGAGAAGTAGAAGAAGGTTTGATGAACAAAACGGCCTTTTCAATTTTACAAGCGGCACGAGTAAGATTCGAAAAACCAGACTATATTTCTTGTCCGGGATGTGGAAGAACGCTTTTTGGCCTGCAAGAAACAACGGCAAAAGTAAAATCAAAAACATCTCATTTAAAAGGACTTAAAATTGCAGTAATGGGTTGTATCGTAAATGGCCCGGGAGAAATGGCAGATGCAGACTATGGTTATGTTGGATCTGGCCCTGGCAAAATTACCTTATATCATCAAAAAGAAGTAGTTAAAAGAAATATCGATGAACAAGATGCAGTTAACGAACTAATTCAACTCATTAAAGAAAATGGAGATTGGGTTGATCCTGTATAATTTTTTATAGGTTCATCCAACCCTTTTGAAGTCCTTTTGTATTAAAAAGTTATTCATTTGTCACGTCCAATGAAATAATTATGTATTTTTAATACCCATTGCCGATCTTTTTTTGGACGGTAAATTATGTTTTTCTAAATTGCAGAACCTTAGATAAACCCGATTTTAAGATACATGAAACGACTTTTATACCTTACATTGCTCCTTGTTTTTACAGTTGCATCTGTAAAATCTGAAGAAATAGTTCTCAATGGTACTTTTCAGGGAGACAATTTATTTGTAAAAAATCCTTTTGCTCCTAGCGGGGTTGGATTTTGTGTATATGAAGTTACTGTAAACGGACTTACATCTACCGACGAAATAAATTCCAGTGCTTTTGAAGTTGATTTAACAGTATATGGATTTAAAGTAGGAGATCCATTAACAGTAGCTATTAAATACAAAGAAGGATGTCAACCTATTGTATTAAATCCTGAAGTGCTTAATGCTCGTGCTACCTTTGAAATAACTAAACTTGAAGTGAAAGACAATAAAGTTATTTGGAACACTGCAAAAGAATCAGGTAGCCTTCCGTTTATTGTTGAGCAATTCAGATGGAACAAATGGGTAGAAGTTGGTAGAGTAAATGGTAACGGAACAATGGATGCAAACTCTTATCAAGCTCAGGTTCGTTTCCACTCTGGTGAAAATCGTTTTAGAATTAAACAATCGGACTACAGAGGAAAATCTAAATACTCAGAGGAAATAACTTTTGCTTCAACTAAACCTGAAGTAACTTTTGCACCACAAAGGGTAGATGATTTAATTACCTTCTCTGCACCTACCATGTATGAGATTTATGATGAATATGGAGGTATTATTTTTAAAGGTTACGGAGCTACCATTAAAGTATCAGGTTTAAATAAAGGTAAGTACTATATGAATATGGATAATAAATTGGCCATTTTCAATAAAAAGTAAGATTACAATACAATAAAATATGTAAGCCGGAGTAATTTCCGGCTTTTTTTTGCACCAAACCATTATTATACCCTTTGTTTTACAGATATTCGTTAAAAAAAATCAATAATTATCATATCTGCTTAATGATTAGCGAACAATTCACTAATTTTACGGCCTTTAAAAATTAAGAATTATTAAATAGAACATATGCGCAGAACTAAAATCGCCGCAATTCTTAAAGATCCGGAATTCGGCAAAGAAGTAAATGTAAAGGGATGGGTAAGAACTCGAAGAGGTAATAAATTCGTTAATTTCATCGCTCTTAACGATGGTTCATCTATTCATAATTTGCAAATAGTTGCAGATGTTCCAAAGTTTGATGAAGAATTAATTAAAAGAATTACAACAGGATCAGCGATTTCTGTAGTAGGTAAAATGACAGAATCAAGCGGTAGTGGTCAAAAAGTTGAAATTCAGGCAGAATCAATAGAAGTAATCGGTGATTGTAATGCAGATGAATATCCATTACAACCGAAAAAACACTCCTTGGAATTTTTAAGAGAAATAGCGCATTTGCGTTTTAGAACCAATACTTTTGGTGCTATTACACGTGTGCGTCATGCCATGATTTTTGCAGTGCACAAGTTTTTCTCGGAAAAAGGTTTTTACAATATTCACACACCTATTATTACAGCATCTGATGCTGAAGGTGCCGGTGAAATGTTCAGAGTTACCACATTAGACGTTAATAATATCCCGAAAACGGAAGAAGGAGAAGTTGATTTTGATAAAGACTTCTTCGGAAAATCAACCAACTTGACTGTTTCAGGTCAGTTAGAAGGAGAATTAGCTGCTTTAGCCATGTCTGAAATATACACATTCGGACCTACTTTTAGAGCTGAAAACTCCAATACAACTCGTCATCTGGCTGAGTTTTGGATGATTGAACCTGAAATGGCTTTTTATGACCTGAACGACAATATGGATTTGGCTGAAGAGTTTACTAAATACCTAATCAACTATGCATTAGAAAACTGCATGGAAGATTTAGAATTCTTAAGTAAGCGTTTGCAGGAAGAAGAAAAGAATAAAAAGGCTGATGAAAAATCAATGGAATTGATTGAGAAATTGCGATTTGTGGCAGAAAACGATTACGTTCGTCTAACCTACTCGGAAGCCATTGATATTTTAATGAACTCAAAACCGCATAAAAAAGGTAAATTCCAATATCCAATTAATGGTTTTGGAAGTGATTTACAAGCGGAACACGAACGCTTTTTGGTTGAAAAGCACTTTAAAAAGCCGGTTATCTTAACAGATTATCCAATGTCGATTAAAGCTTTTTACATGAAGCAAAGCGAAGATGGAAAAACCGTAAGAGCTATGGATGTGTTGTTCCCTCAAATTGGTGAGATTATTGGTGGATCACAACGTGAGGAAAGCTACGACAAATTAGTAGAAAGAATGCGTGCTTTAGATTTACCAGAGAAAGAAATGTACTGGTATTTAGATACACGTAGATTTGGATCAGTACCACATAGTGGATTTGGTTTAGGTTTTGAAAGATTAATGTTGTTTGTTACTGGAATGACCAATATTAGAGACGTAATTCCATTTCCAAGATCACCAAAGAATGCAGAATTTTAAGTTAATTGCTTAATTAGTTATAAAACAATAATACAAAGCAGCTTGTCCATGGATAAGCTGCTTTTTTTCTTACAAAAATCAAACCACAATACCCCTTAAAGTTGTATGCTATTAAAAAAACGGCATAACAGTTGTACATTATTGCTCGAATTATCTTAATTTTGTTGTGTACTCAAAGCTTCTGGTATTACTGTAGTTTAACAGTTATACAGCACTCTTACAGATTATAGTTCTTATAACACAACAGGCTGAAGAAAGATTATATGTTAAAACAAAGCTTACAACAAAAGTTACTTCAAAAATTATCACCATTACAAATTCAGGTGATAAAACTGTTGGAAATACCGGCAGCACAATTGGAGCAGCGCATAAAAAAGGAGATTGAGGAGAATCCTGTTTTAGAATTGGACGGCGAAGGTCGAGAGACGGAAAATGGTGAACCTGAAGTAAAAGAACAGGAAGTTGAAAAAGACGAACTCTCCATTGATGACTATATTCAAAACGAGGATATACCCGCATATAAGCTGCAATCCCGTAATTTCTCAAAAGATGATAAACACGAAGATATCCCTTTTTCGGAAGGAACTACTTTTCATGAGCACCTTACCGATCAGCTTTCCCTTCGTATTTTAAATGATGATCAAAAGATTGTTGCTGAATATATTGTGGGTAATATTGATGAAGATGGATACCTACGTCGAGAGATTGATGAAATTATAGACGACATCGCTTTTAGTCAAAACCTGGAAGTTGATGAACGTGAAGCCCTTGATGTATTAGAAATAGTACAGGATTTTGAACCGGCTGGTGTAGGCGCACGTGATTTACAAGAATGTCTGCTTCTACAACTCGACAGAAAAGATCGTTCCTTTCCTGCTGTTAATGATGCTTATAACATCATCAAACATCATTTTGAAGAATTTACCAAAAAGCATTACGATAAAATAACAAAACGTCTTCATTTAGAAGAGGAAGACGTGAAGGATGCCATGGAGGAAATTCTAAAATTAAATCCTAAACCAGGCAGCTCATACAGCAATCCAATGCATAGGGCTGTTCAGCATATTATACCAGATTTTATTTTAGAAATTAAAGAAGGTAAACCTGAGCTTTCATTAAATACGAGGAACGTTCCTGAACTTAGAATTAGTCAAACCTATTCTAATATGCTGCAGGATTACTCAACTAATAAAAAGAATCGCTCCAAGGATAAGAAAGAAGCCGTGATGTTTGTAAAGCAAAAGTTGGATTCAGCCAAGTGGTTTATTGATGCCATCAAACAGCGCCAGAACACCTTGATGATGACCATGAATGCTATTCTGGAATATCAAAAAGAGTATTTTATCGAAGGTGATGAAACCAAGCTTCGGCCAATGATTTTAAAAGATATTGCTGAGGTGACAAACTTGGATATATCTACTATTTCAAGGGTTTCGAACAGTAAATACATTCAAACTCACTTTGGAATATTTGCCTTAAAATATTTCTTTTCGGAAGGAATGCAAACAGAATCGGGAGAAGAAGTATCTACCAGAGAAATTAAGAAAATCCTGCAAGAATGTATTGAAAGTGAGGATAAGAGAAAGCCATTAACTGACGATAAGCTCTCTCAGATCTTAAAGGAAAAATCATATAACATTGCACGAAGAACAGTTGCTAAATACAGAGAGCAATTAAATATTCCTGTAGCGAGATTAAGAAAAGAATTGTAAGAAAGATCACCTGAATTTATGATGGGAAAAAGAATTGCTACTATAATTTCAACCGTATTTCACCCTTTACTACTGCCAACTTTAGGTTTATTTGTTATTTTCAGCACGCAAAGCCATTTAACTTTTATACCATTTGAATACCGCAGATTAGTAACCATTATTGTATTTGTAAGTACTTGCATTTTACCACTAAGTATTATGCCATTATTTTTACAAATAGGGTTAATAAAATCCCTACAGATGGAAAGCACCAGGGAACGAATTATTCCATTATTGACAACAGCAGGATTCTTTGTATTAGGTTACTTTTTCCTTAAAAAGTTTCCTCTACCTTCATTTATTCCCTTGTTCTTTTTAGCAACTATTATCACCGTTCTCTTATCTATTCTCATCACTTTTTTTTGGAAGATAAGTATTCATATGGTAGGCATTGGAGGTCTTTTAGGAGCAGTAATTTCTATGGCTTTGAAATACAATGTGAATACGGCAATATGGGTTATACTTATTACAGCTATTGCAGGAATAATTGGCAGTGCAAGACTTTTTTTGGAAGCGCATAACTCCAAACAAGTATATGCCGGATTTTTACTTGGACTAGTCGTGATCAGCTTTATGATTATAGCATAAAAAAAGCTGCCTTAACCAAGACAGCTTTTCCTATTAATTTTCTTTCTGCATTTTTTTACATTAATGCATCTAGTTTTGATGCTAATATAGTTTTTGGAACAGCTCCTACTTGCTTATCAACAACTTCCCCATTCTTAAAGAATAATATAGTAGGGATGTTTCTAATACCAAATTTTACTGAAGTTCCTGGATTGCTATCTACATCCATTTTAGTAATAACCGCTCTTTCACCGTACTCCTCAGCCAACTCAGCTACTACTGGCGCTACCATTCTACATGGTCCACACCATTCTGCCCAAAAGTCAACTAATACTGGTTTATCCGAGTTTAATACTACTTCTTCAAAGTTTGCGTCTGTTACTTCAATAGCCATAACGAAATATTATAAAATTTATACTTTAATTCTTTATTCTGAACTAACACAAAAATAACAATTTAGTTTTGCTTCATTGCGTGTAGTTCAGTTTTTAGATATCTATATCTTGATCAATTGTTTACAACTAAAATAGCATATAACTGTTTAATGGCCTAAAAAAAGGGCCAATAAATTTCAACAAGTTATAAGCTCACAAAAATAATTTTAAAATTCAATTATACACCATGCATCTTCTCACCCCTTCTTACATTCTTTTTTATATACACCTAGCAACAACAATGTAAAATAGTATTTAATTAGCATTACGACAAAGTAAACGAAATTTCCGGATGTCCCTCTAAATAATCCACAATCTCATCTGTTAAACTTATTTTTGTTGATCGGGAATAAAACTGAGCATGATTCATCTTATCTTCTTTATCGTAGATAGAAAACTTCAAAGAAACATTTCCATCTACTTCGTTAGATAAAGAAGCCAATTCCGTCACTAAAGCTTCATCTAAGGACTGTAAAGGAATTTGAATATTTATACCGGACACTCTGGATTCCCGAACTCCATCCAGCATTTCAATTTTATTGACCTTTACTTCCAGCTCTCCATCTTTTGTCCAGGCTTTTTCCTGTACTTTAGCCCTAATCATGATATAATAACCCTCAACCATATACTTGGCAAAATCAGGATAATCCTTACCAAAGAAGGCAAATTCGTAAGAACCGGTATAATCATCCACAGTCATAATGCCATATGGATTTCCCTTTTTGGTTGTCCCCGATCGGGAAGCTGTAACCATACCTCCTACAGTAACATCCCTGCCTTTCATCTTTTCCAGATCTTCCAGTTCAGAAAATTTAGTAGTACAAAAATGATTGATCTCTAGTTTGTATACATCCAATGGATGCGCAGATAAATAAATACCAATTAAATCTTTCTCGCGTGCAAGCTTTTCAAGTATTGAAAATTCCTCGCAAACCGGGATGGTTGGTTTTGTAATGGCTGCACTTGCACCAACAGCTCCAAATAATGAGTTAGCAGCAGACACCTTATCTTGCTGATATAAGTTACCATACCTGATCAGGTTCTCTATAAACGAAAATTCCTCTCCGGGTTGAGAGGCAAACATTTGTGCCCTGTGCACATCTTCAAATCCATCAAAACCACCTGCCGCAGCCAAGGCTTCAAGGTTTTTCTTATTTACCGTTTGCAGGTTCACACGTTCTACAAAATCGTAGATATCTTTAAAAGGACCTCCCTCTTCTCGTATCCTGATAATTTCTTCTACAGCTCCCGCTCCAACACCTTTCACACCAGCCATTCCAAAACGAATCGCACCTTCTTTGTTTACTGTAAACTTACGGTAACTTTCATTTACATCAGGCCCCAATACATCCAATCCCATCCTTTTACATTCTTCCATAAAAGTGGTGATCTTGGTAATATCACTTAAGTTACGTGAAAGAACCCCCGCCATAAATTCGGCAGGATAATGGGCTTTTAAATATCCCGATTGGTAGGCCACATAGGCATAGCAAACCGAGTGCGATTTATTAAAGGCATAGCTGGCAAATGCTTCCCAGTCTTTCCATATTTTTTCAATCAGATCTTCAGGCTTCTCAATTGTAGTTTCCCCATTTTTACAGGCATTTACAAATTCCTCGCTAGCCAAACAGCCATCGATAAACTTTAATTTTAGTTTATCCATCATGGCTATAATCTTCTTACCCATAGCTTTACGCAATGAGTCGGAATCGCCTCGGGTAAATCCTCCTAATGCCCTGGACTGAAGCATCACCTGCTCCTGATACACCGTAATTCCATAGGTATCTTTCAGGTAGGGCTCCATCATGGGATGATCGTACACTATTTCTTCGCGACCATGTTTACGGGCAATAAAAGATGGAATGTATTCCATCGGACCCGGACGATACAGGGCATTCATCGCCACCAAATCTTCGAATCGGTTTGGTTGCAGTGCCTTTAAGTGTTTTTTCATACCCGGGGACTCAAACTGGAATACAGCAGTCGTTTCTCCGTTACCAAAAAGTTTAAAGGCTAACTCATCATCCAAAGGAATATTCGCTAAATCAACATCAATTCCTTTGGAGAGTTTTACATTATCTAATACTTCTTTAAAAATAGACAGGGTTTTTAGTCCCAGAAAGTCCATTTTTAAAAGACCAATATCTTCTACAAAGCGTCCATCGTATTGCGTAGTTAGCAATTCCTCACCCTTGGTTGGCATAACAGGCAAGTGCTCGTCTAACGGATTTTTACCAATTAAAACACCACAAGCATGCACCCCGGTTTGTCTCACAGCTCCTTCAAGTTGCTCCGCAAAACTTAGGGTTTGCGCAACCAGCTGATTGGGGGAATTCTTTTCCTGTTCGAGTTCAGGCACTTCTTTATAAGCTTTTTTAAAACTCATCTTAGGTGCCTCAGGAACCATTTTGGCTAGTCGGTTTGCTTCTGATAATTCAAGATTCAGTACACGAGCAACATCTTTGATGGAACTTTTGGTAGCCATGGTTCCAAATGTACATATATGCGCTACTTTATCATGGCCATATTTATCCGTTACATAATCCAGTACCTTTTGTCTTCCATCATCATCAAAGTCGATATCAACATCGGGCATGGAAATACGATCGGGATTCAGGAAACGCTCAAACAGCAAATCATATTTTATAGGATCAACATCCGTAATCTTAACACAGTAGGCAACAGCAGCACCTGCTGCAGAACCCCTTCCCGGTCCTACGAGTACGCCATTGTCTTTGGCCCAATTAATAAAATCCTGTACAATAAGGAAGTACCCCGGAAATCCCATCGTTTTGATGGTCTCCAGTTCAAAATCGATACGCTCTTTTTTATCGTCAGTAAAATCATCCGGATATCTATGCTTAACTCCTTCATAGGTTAGGTGTTCAAGATAATCAGCCTCAAGTTTAATTTGGAGCACTTTATCATATCCTCCTAGTTTCCCATATCTTTCCTCACCAAATTCTTTTACCAAGTCCTCCTCGGTAAACTTGGCTTTATAAGTTTCAAAAGTTCCAAAGTCCTCCGGAATATTAAACGGAGGCATAATTGGATCGCTATCCAATTCAAAGAATTCCACTTTATCGGCAATTTCAACAGTACTCTCTAATGCTTCAGGAATATCTGCAAACAGTTTGCTCATTTCTTCGCAAGTTTTAAACCACTCTTGCTTAGAATATCGCATCCGGGTTGGGTCGGTATAATCACGCCCCGTACTCAAGCACACCAACATATCATGTGCTTCGGCATCATCTTCATTGGTAAAGTGACTATCATTGGTAGCCACCACTTTTACGCCCAACTCTCTGCTTAATTTCATCAAAACCCTGTTAACCTTAGCTTGATTTTGCCAGGTGTCACGTCGTAAAATAGGGTCATTGTTGATGTGACGCATCATTTCAAGATAATAATCCTCGCCAAAAACATCTTTGTACCAAAGTACTGTTTCCTTGGCTTTATCCAGGTTTCCCTGCATAATATGTTGAGATACTTCACCACCAAGGCAGGCACTCAATGCGATTACACCTTCATTGTATTTTTCCAGTAACTCCTTATCAATACGCGGTTTATAGTAAAAACCATCTGTATGGGCAATAGAAGTCAGTTTAAGCAGGTTTTGATATCCCTTATAATTTTTAGCCAGTAAAATAAGATGATGCCCTGATGAATCGGTTTTATCATCTTTACGTAAGTGACCGCGCTGTGCTACATAGGCTTCAACACCAATAATGGGCTTTACTTCATTTTTCTTACAAGCTACATGAAACTCTTTCACCCCAAACATACCACCATGATCGGTAATGGCAACAGCTGTTTGACCGTCTTCCTTGGCTTTGGCTGCAATAGCTCCTGTTTTGTTAGCACCATCCAGAATTGAATATTGCGTATGTACATGCAGATGGACAAAAGCTTTTGTTTCCGCATTTTTAGCAGCCTCCTGAATAATTCTTTCTTCTTCTTCGAGCGGAATATCTTCAAATACGTCTACTTTAAAAGATTCATACTCAATTCCAACCAACTGAATCTCGGAAGGGTTATTTTTTCGAAAAGCTTCGAGCTCGGCCTCCGTCATACGAAGTAGCTGAACAGACATTCCTCCTACTCGGACTAACTCAAGAAAACAACGCGAAGTAGCTTCTACATCGGCAGCAGCATTATGTGCCTCTTCAAACGGAACCTTAAAGAGCTTGATGTGTAACTCAGTAAGTGTTGGGTTTTTTAATTTTCCACCTCTGGTTAAGCCACAAAACTCTTTACTACCAGTCATGGTATCCAACATAGGTGCATTAACCAATACCTGCTCATCCATTTCGCAGCGAACAAGCTCACAACCAACAATATTGATATCGAAGGTTACATTATGGCCAATGATAAACTTGCTTTTAGCCACATCGGCCATGAAATCATCCAGGGCTTCTTTTAAAGGAATCCCTTTTTCATGAGCAATTTCAGTTGTAATACCATGCACTGCCACCACATCCTCAGGGATGGTATAGCCATCCGGTGTAATCACATGATTCTTGGCGTATAAAAAGTTCCCTTCAATATCGTGACATTGCCATGCCAGCTGAACCATCCTTGGCCAATTGTCTGTATCGGTAATGGGTGCTTTCCAATTCTTTGGAAGTCCGGTGGTTTCGGTATCAAAAACTAAAAACATTGTTTATCAACTATTTAAAATCAACGCTAACATATCTTCTGCGACCTACAAAGTTAGCTTTTTAAGCGAGAAAGGCGAGCAAAAATATAAATGGTTGTGGTATTAATTTCCTATGATTTTAAATCCTGATTATCTTTTTTAAATTCACTACTTTTTAAGGAACAGAAAGGGAGCAAAAGAACTAAGCTTTTAATTGCATAAGCCACATTCAGAATGTAACTTGCATTTACATGTATGGGAAAACATGCACAGGGACAGGATTAAATATGGAATAATTTTACTGATTTTACTTTTTCAACTCAGTAATTCTTTTGCCCAATACTTTGGACAAAACAAACCACAATACAAGCAATTTAACTTCGAATTATATAATACACCTCACTTTGAACTTTACCATTATTTTTACTCCGATACTTTAATTCAAAACCTGTCACAACAAAGTGAAGTATGGTATCAATATCATCAACAAGTATTTCGCGATTCTTTTAATATTCGAAATCCAATTATATTCTATAGCAACCATGCCGACTTTCAGCAAACAACTGCCATCAGCAGTCATATTAGTGTAGGAACAGGTGGTGTTACCGAAGGTATAAAAAGGCGCATAGTCATGCCCGTCAACTTTTCTGCTCAGGAAACAAATCATGTTTTGGGTCATGAGATGGTGCATGCTTTTCAGTATCATCTTCTGCAATACGAAACCAATTTAGGGATATCAGCTGTCCAGAATATCCCTTTATGGATGATTGAAGGAATGGCTGAATATTTATCCAAAGGTAATACCGATAGTCACACTGCATTATGGATGAGGGATGCTTTGATTCACAAGCATTTTCCATCCCTAAAGCAAATGACAGTTAATTATACCTATTCTCCTTATAGGTATGGACAAGCTTTTTGGAGCTACATTGCCTATACATATGGAGAGCAATACATTCGGCATTTATTGTTGGAAACAGCCAACAAAGGTATAGAGCAAGCCATATCAGATGTCTTTCTGGTTTCTATGGATTCGCTATCGGTTTTATGGAAAAATGAGCTTCACCATCATCTGCTCAAAAATATTAATGATTCTACATTTTCGGTGCATGGCGATAGAATTATTTCTCATAAAAACAGTGGGCGATATAACTTGTCTCCATCCGTGAGTCCGGATGGAAAGAAACTCATTTATTTATCCGAACGGGATTTATTTAGCCTGGATTTATACATGGCCAATGCAGAAACCGGCGAGTTGATAAAGAAATTATACTCATCCACCTACAGCGATGATATTGATGCTATTAGTTTTTTAGAAACTGCCGGAAGCTGGTCGAACGATAGCAGGCACTTTGCATATGTGGCTTATACTAAAGGTCAGAGTGCCTTTATCATATTTGATACAGAAACGGCTAAAATTGTAGAAATTATTTCATTCCCGGATATTGATGGCATTGGTTTTCCGGCATGGTCGCCCAATGGAGAGAGCATTGCTTTTACAGGCCTTAAAAATGGTGTTTCTGATCTATACCTGTATCAACTAAAAAACAATCAACTGCAAAATATCACCAACGATACTTATTGTAATTTGCAACCCAACTGGAATAAGTCTGGGCACATTTTATATTACACCACAGATGAACCTTATCCAACACAAATCAACCTCAACCGGAACTTTTATAATATTGCTTCTTACAATTTAAAAACCGGTACACATCAGGTTTTCGATACATTTGACGGCGCACAAAATATGAATCCGGTCATTGGCGATCAGGCTCATCACCTGTTTTTTCTATCTGATAGAGATGGCACCCGAAATTTGTATCAGATCAACACCGAAGAAAACACTATTTCTCAACTCACTCAATATCCGACTGGCATTACCGGAATGACTCACCTCTCTCCTGCACTCACAACATCTGGTTCCAACCTTTATTATAATATGTTGTGGGAAGGACGCTTTTCTATTTTAAAAGCCAACATACCGCAGATTCAGAAAACAGGAACTATTATTGAAAATCATTCCGTAAATAATTATGCTTCACGATTAATGCCCTATTCCAAATTTCCATCTGATGTGGATTATAATTTAGCCTCTGCCACAAAAGAAGTGAATAGCTCGATAGATAGTTTTTACAAAGAGAAGGTGCAATCTAAATTTAAACTAGATTATATTGGCAATACCTCAACCGGAATTATGACCAGCCGATATGGAACAGGTATGGCCGGAAGTATAGAAGCTCGATTCAGCGATATTTTTGGGGAGCACATTCTTTATTCGGGTGTAAGTATTAACGGGGAGATTTATGATTTTGGTGCACAAGTAGCCTACATCAACCAAAAGAAACCTATCAAACTGGGCACGAGCTTATCCCACATTCCGTATCGAACAGGCTACTTTATTAGTGAATCGGATGAAACAAATGGAAGTTCAGAAATAAGCTACCTTTTTCAACGAACCTTTGTGGACAAGCTCAGCTTTTTTGGCTTCTATCCTTTGAACAAAGCACACCGAATTGAAGCAGGAATTGCAGCAGCATATTATAGTTATAGAACCGAGAAAATACATAATCCCAACTCTATTTATACTTCATATCGAAGTGACCGAAAACTCATATCATCACCTTCAGCGTTTACGGTAGGAATTATTGATGCTGCTTACGTGATTGATAATTCAAAATTCGGATTAGCATCACCCATCGAGGGTAAAAGAATACGTATTGGCTATGAAAGATATTTTCATGGTGTAAACATGAATGCGCTATTACTTGATTATAGAAAGTATTTTAATTTTAAACCCTATACTCTCGGCTTCCGGTTTTATCATTATGGTCGATATGGAAAAGAGAGCGACAGCAATCGATTAATCAGCATGTTTATTGGTTATCCCTGGTATATCAGAGGATATGAGGCAGGCAATTTTTATGGTAGTGAAGAGGAGGGAAAGATTTCTACCAACCAACTACTGGGATCTAAAATTATTGTATCTAATGTAGAATGGCGGATTCCCTTTACAGGTCCCCGAAACTACGCATGGATTAAATCCCGTTTCCTGTTCTCTGAACTGGCTCTTTTTTACGATGCAGGAATTGCCTGGGACAGATACTCCTCGCCCTCATTTAATCTAACCACCTCCGAACTGTCTAAAAGAATTCCTTTGATGAGCACCGGAGCCGCTTTACGTTTTAATCTCTTAGGAGCTATTATTGTTGAACCATATTATGCTTTCCCCATTCACCAGGGCAAAGTACATACAGGAAACTTGGGCATAAATATTCTTTCGGGCTGGTAATACATGCCAACATAAGGTTTGACTTATTCAAATACATTGTTTTGATATTCTGGATATTCAACCCAACAGAACAATTAAACAACTTTTAATATAGCAGTTATACTTACTTAGCCTAAATACTTCACATCGTACTTAAAAAAACTTACCTTTGTCGGGATTTTTAAAAGGATCATAGGGGTAAATATTAATGTACTAAAACCGTAATTATTTTTTAAAATGAGCAACAAAACTGTGAACAGAGCAGCTGATAACATCAGACTACTTTCTGCTGCCATGGTAGAGAAAGCAAAGTCAGGACACCCGGGTGGTGCCATGGGCGGAGCCGATTTTATTAACATTCTTTATACTGAATACCTTAACTATGATCCAAAGGACAGAAATTGGGTAAACAGAGACCGTTTCTTTTTAGATCCGGGGCACATGTCTCCCATGTTATATGCACAGTTGGCATTAACCGGAGCATACACTATGGAAGAACTATCTAACTTCCGTCAGTGGGGAAGCCCAACACCAGGACACCCTGAAGTAGATTTTGAAAGAGGAGTTGAGAATACTTCCGGACCATTAGGACAAGGACACACTATGGCTGTTGGTGCTGCTATTGCTGAAAAATTCCTTGCCGAACGTTTTGGATCTTGGATGAATCATAACATCTACACCTTTATTTCAGATGGTGGTATCCAGGAAGAAATTTCGCAGGGAGCCGGTCGTATTGCTGGTTACCTTGGATTGAATAACCTGGTTATGTTCTATGACTCAAACGACATCCAGTTATCTACAAAAACGGATGCTGTAACGGTAGAAGATACAGCTAAAAAATATGAAGCCTGGGGATGGTCAGTAATGACAATCGATGGAAACAGCGCTGATGAAATTCGTAAAGCATTGGATGCAGCTCAGGCTGAAACAGAAAAACCTTTCCTTATTATTGGAAAAACCATTATGGGAAAAGGAGCTGTTGCTGAAGATGGTTCTTCATTCGAAAAAATGGTATCAACACACGGACAACCATTGTCTGCTGCTGGTGCCAGCTTCGACAAAACGATTGAGGCATTAGGTGGCGATGTTGCTAATCCTTTCCAGGTATTTGATGATGTAGCTGAGCTTTATGCTGAAGCAAACGCTAAAAAAGCGGAATATGCAGCTGCTAAAAAAGCTGAGCAGGCAGAATGGGAAAAAGCAAACCCTGAATTAGCTGCCAAATTTGCTAAATTCTTTTCTGGAGAAGCGCCTGATGTTGACTTCAGTGCTATTGAGCAAAAAGCAGGAAGCGCTACTCGTGCTGCATCTGCTACTGTATTAGCTGCTTTTGCTGATCAGGTTGAGAATATGATTGTTTCTTCTGCTGACTTAGCAAACTCTGATAAAACAGATGGTTTCCTTAAGAAAACAACAGCTTTCTCTAAAGGAGATTTTTCTGGTCAGTTCTTACAAGCAGGTGTTGCAGAATTAACCATGGCTGCATTAGCTAACGGTATGGCTTTACACGGTGGTGTCATTCCTGTAGTAGGTACTTTCTTCGTATTCTCTGATTACATGAAGCCTGCTGTTCGAATTGCTGCCTTACAACAATTACCTGTAAAATATGTATGGACTCACGATGCTTTCCGCGTGGGGGAAGATGGTCCTACTCACCAGCCAATTGAGCAGGAAGCTCAGATTCGTTTAATGGAAAGATTAAAGAATCACCACGGACAAAATTCTACTTTAGTATTGCGTCCTGCTGATGCAGAAGAAACAACTGTTGCCTGGGAAATGGCATTACAAAATACCAGTACACCTTCTGCATTAATTCTTTCTCGTCAGAATATCACTAACCTTCCAGGAAGCTCTTACGAGCAAGCTTTAAAAGCTAAAAAAGGAGCTTACGTGGTTGAAAAAGATGAAAATCCTGATGTAGTTCTTTTAGCCAGTGGTTCTGAGGTAGCCACTTTAGTAGATGGTGCTGCAAAACTAAGAGCAGAAAAAGGATTAAAAATTCAGATTGTATCTGCTATTTCTGAAGGTGTTTTCCGCAACCAGGATAAAGCCTATCAGGAAGAAGTACTACCTGCTGATGTTCCACGTTTTGGTTTAACAGCCGGCTTACCTGTAACTTTAGAAAGCCTTGTAGGTGCTAATGGTACAGTATGGGGATTAGATCACTTTGGTTTCTCTGGTCCTTACACAGTGTTGGACGAGAAATTTGGCTTCACAGCAGAAAACGTATTCAACAAAGTGGTTGAGATGCTGAATATTTAAGCTTATAGCTTACAACATAATAAAAGAAAAGCAAGCCGTTTGGGCTTGCTTTTTTTGTTGATGATTATATCAGTTCGACTCCTCCGGAGTCGTTACACTCTATTCTCCTTCAATTCTATAAATATGTGATACCGCTGGTATCATAATTATGTATCTACAAATAGAAATTTCTAATCGAACAGGCTAAATATTCTATCTAAAACAAATAATCGCTATCATGATTCACCCTGGAGGGGTGATATATTTATAGAACATTTATGTTTCGGTTTATTGCGACTCCGGAGGAGTCGAACTTTACCACAAAAAGCATTATCTTAAATTATATTATTCATAAAAACCTACAGGCATGGCAGATACATATTCTCAGATTTATATCCAAATAATATTCGCTATTCAAAACAGAGAAGCATCCATTAATCCTAAATGGGAACCAGAACTACATAAATATATTGCCGGAATTATTAAGAATCAAGGACAGAAATTAATCGCCATTAATGGAACAGAAAATCATATACATTTTCTTATTGGGATGAAGCCAAATTGTAATTTATCAGACCTAGTTCGTGAAATAAAGAAAGCTTCTACAAATTTTGTAATTCATAATCGCTTTTGTAAATACAAGTTTAAATGGCAAGAGGGTTTTGGCGCGTTCTCTTATAGTCATTCGCAATTAGATAATGTTTGTCAATATATTGCCAACCAAAAGAATCATCATCAACAAAAAAGTTTTAGAGAAGAATATATTGGTTTTCTAAATAAGTATGAAATTGAGTTTAAGAACCAATTTATATTTGAAGATCTGGATAAATGATATCGTGCAGTTCGACTCCTCCGGAGTCGTCAGATATTACCCTTCATTCATTTCTATAGATATTTGATACCGCTGGTATCATATAAACTACACATATAAAATCTCTAATCGGACAGGTTAAATCGCCTATCTAAACCAAATAATTACTATTATGATTCACTCTGGAGGGGTGATATATTTATAGAACATATATGTTTAGGTTTATTGCGACTCCGGAGGAGTCGAACTCCAATAAAAGATTCATTTCTCAATAAGAACGAATTCTGCCTAACAATCTACACTCCATATGTCGTAATATTATGTATATTGGGTAATTGTTTATACAAACCTTAAGAAAACGCTATACACATTACGGTTTATTATGTGAATGATCCTTCGGTTAGGGCAGATGGAAATATCAACGGAAATATAAGATTCGGCCCTAATCGTATTTTTATGAACACAGGCACCGCTATTCATGAGATCTCACACACACTTGAAGTAGGAACGAGTTACAAATGGTCATCCTTAGGTGCATATAACGATTCTATAAAATGCTCAATATACAATGGCGTTAACGCAACCAAAATATTAAGAGAAATAAAAGGAGACTCATCAGTTCTTTTATATAAAGACCATCAGCATTTTTGGCCATTTGGTATCAACTACACTCACGAATATACTTGCAGAGAAGATTTAATAAACCACTGTAAAATTGTAAATGCTATGTTTGCTGATGGATTATAATCTTAAGAATACGATATAGATTACTATCTTCCATCGATGCTCATGCTCCTCTCCTTTCCCACGTCATCCGGCACTTTCATTGAAATGACGTAAAAATGACGTAAGCAATTGTTATATTCTACATGGCTAAAATGATACCTTTGAACAAAGCAAAACCTTAAAATAATATTATGACAATTCACGCAGAGAAGATTAAACAGCTAAGAGAATTAAAAGGCTTATCACAGGAAAAATTATCGGAACAAAGTGGCTTAAGTTTAAGAACCGTTCAGAGAATAGAAAACCAGGAAACAGTTCCAAGAGGTGATTCGATGAAACGCATAGCTGAAGTACTAGGTGTACCAATGAACCAGTTAAGAAATACTCATGATGAACCTGAAATTAAACCAAGTGCTTCAGGAAGAGTAAAGTCATTATTGACCAAGTACTTTTATGTTCCTCTAATAGCAGCTTTTGTTCCTTTTTTCTTATTCTTTTTTAAGAAAAACACACTGGCCAAGGAACTACTAATTTGCTCATTAGCCCTTCCATTAAGCGTTAATGCCAATGTACCTGTTCCAGCAGATTACGACGGAGATGGAATAGAGGAAGTGGCGATATGGCGACCTGAGAATGGCTATTGGTATATTTCTACAGCCAACAAACCCTGGAATTCTAAAGGAGATGAATGTATTATAAGTCAGTTTGGAACAAAAGGAGATATTCCTGTTCCGGGCGATTATAATGGCGATGGTAAAGATGAAATGGCTGTTTGGCGTCCCTCAGAAGGCGTATGGTATATTTCGTTGGATAATCAATCATTTAACTCCGATGCACAAAATTACAGGGCTATTCATCTTGGTCAATGGGGTGATATACCTGTTCCAGGTGATTACGATGGTGATGGACAAATAGAAATAGCTGTATGGCGACCATATTTAGGAAACTGGATAATCTCTATGGACAACCACCCTTTTTCTGAAGATGACAATACAATTGAAACCATACAGTGGGGAGGCGAAAAAGATATTCCCGTGCCTGGCGATTACAATGGTGATGGCAAAACCAATATTGCTACCTACCGTCCCGGCTCTATCGGAAGCTGGTATATATCACTGGATAATAGCTCTTCTTCAGCAGAAAACAAAGAATTCTGGACAATCCAATGGGGTACCAACAATGATATTCCTCGACCTATAGATACCAATGGAGATGGAAAATTAGAAGTAGCCATTTGGAGACCCAGTACTGGAGAATGGCATATAAGTTTAAATAACGAGTCTTATACAGGTGATGAAGATAAAAACAGAAAAGTAATTCAGTGGGGCGCAAATGGTGATCTACCATTACCTATTGATTTTGACGGAGACAAAAAACAGGAAGTAAGTGTTTACAGACCCAGCGTAGGCCATTTCTATGTTTCGGAAAAAAATAAATCTTGGACAAACCGATTGAAATCCTCCGTGGATATTCAGTGGTAAATAGATACACCAAGACAAATTATACTTCATAAAGCCCTTTTTTAAGGGCTTTTGTTGTTTAAGCCTATGTTATTGCAATTATATTCGTTTCTCTAATAAACGAATTCTCCTTAACAATCGACACTTCACATGTCGGAATATTATGTATATTGGGTGATTGTTTATACAAACCTTAAGAAAACGCTATACACATATAGTGTTTATTGTAATGTGAAGGCTTTTAATTCAGTAAACTTAACCCAGAAAATGACTCGTTTTTTTTACGTTATTGGTATTATACTTTTAGGTATAAATATAGTATTTCACCTTTTGACATATATTCCAGACCTTAAGACTAGTAATGCGTCTATTACTTTGTTATTAGGAATTAGTACTTTGATTACTTTTGGATATTCAATTAAACTAACAAAAAAGGTTGTAGATAAATCTAAATCCAATAATATATGGAATGATATATTAAAAGCTATTTCTAAGAAGTTTAAAATAGTACTGATAATTTCTGTGATTTACGTTTTCTTTAATTTTTTCTTTTCATTACTAGTTCTATCTGAAGGCTATTCACCCAAGAAAATTGAGAATGAATTTGTATTAGAATCAAAAGGAAATATTAAACGCATAATAACAGAAGAAGAATACTATAAATACAAAGCATATGAATTTCGAGGAATATCTGGACATTTTGTATTATTCCAACTGATAGGAGTTGCAATGTTACTTTCTAAAATAAAATTAAACAGGGTACAGAACGACGGTTTATAATCCCTAAATATTAATCAAGATTTTCTGATTCGATAGCATTAACATTGAGGTTTAATGCGAAATAATGGTGAATACAGACTTGATTAAGAAGCATTCATTAAAATACACAACAAATGAAATACATACTATTGGTTACCTTATTATTTCCTAGTTTAATATTTGCGCAAAAAAATTATCACTATGAGTTTAAGAAAGTAATAAATGATATAGAGAAAAACTATGCTGGATTTCAGGATAAAGTTGAGAACAAAAAAGAATACTATAACTTTTTTAAAAAACAGTTAGTGGAGGATTCAATAACAAATCTGGATCAATTAAAAGGCCATGTAAAAACCTACCTTAACTTTTTTGAAGACTTACACCTTTATCAATATAAAAACTACATCGATGAAAGTGTAGCCGCTAAAAAATTAAATAAATATAGGGATAGGATATATCAATTTAAGGTACTAAACAACAATACGTGCTATTTAAAGATCGGTTCTTTTGCCAATAGTGAGCTTGTTGATAGCCTTATTAATGTAAGTATAGATACCATTTCAAAAAGCACAAACTTAATAATTGATATAAGAAATAACGGAGGTGGAGGCGATGCTGCATTTAAGAGTATATTGCCAATTTTGGCAACAAATGACATATTTGTGAAGAATGTTAAATTTCTTGCAACTCCACAGAATTGGTTCTTTTTCAAAAACACAATTAAAATAAGTATCGGCACTTGGAATCCGAAAAATGAAGATAAGTTTATCCAAGCGCCATGGATAAATGACACATCGCAATTAATTAGGACTCTTGAATATACCGGAACGAATGAGTATCCAAAGCATATTGCAGTTTTAGTTAATAGAAAAGTTGGAAGTGCCGGAGAGCAATTTGTTTTTTGTGCCAAGCAAAGTTTTAAAGCAAAAATATTTGGAGAAAATACAGGTGGTTTCTTTGATTATAGTAATTGTAGGCACTTTGAAGTAATCAAAGATTCTTTATATATATCTGCACCCACGACAAAAGTATATGGACTTCCTGCAAATCAAATTGACAAACACGGAATTGTGCCTGATTTCTATTTAAATCAAGACAATCAAATTGATCAAATATTGAGGTATTTTAAAAACTGGAACTAAGAGAATAATATTAACAAAAGAGATATGTAATGAAAGAGATAACAATAATTCTAAAGTATTGGCTTAAGATAAATTCTTATGTGCTTGGGATTACAGCATCACCACCAAACATGTCAAATCACCTTAGACAAATATATAAATCACTTAAAATAGAACAAACACCAATCTAATGCGAAAAATAAATTTAACCCTCCTTCTTGTCATATCAATAAGTGTATTGACTTCAGCACAACAGGTTAATTATAATCAAGAATTATTCGATTTAATTTCAACTAAAAAATGGTTTGAAATTGACCAATATTACCATCAACATAAGGATAGTATCAATAACGAATTTGTAAAACTCTTATATGTGGCCGAAACAAGTAAAGCGTTCAATCAACCACTCCAAAGCATTGATGCTTACGAGCAATTGTTAGAGAAGAATTTACGAAACGAAGATACACCTACTTTAATATCGGGAATAGGTAATTATTTATTACATATTTGTGCCAGAGAACAAGAATTTGAGAAAGGCGAAATATTATGCCGAAAAATGATCAATCTTGTGCAAAGCGATACAACCATAGAATCCCCTACTTTAATACACGATTTAGAGATTGCAGCTAGCACCTTTAACGATTGGAAGAGTAAAGTAATAATTCCGGAAATCGTTGATAAAAGATCATATAACAATGGAGAAGTTGAATTATCACCCAGTACATCCGATAACGGAATTTATTTTAATGCCCAATGGAACGGCGTTGATTTACGAACTTATTTCGACACAGGTTTTAGCACCTGCTATATTTTTAATCGAGCTACAGCAGAAAGAATTGGCGTGAAATTCAATTATACCGACACTTTATTGCTAAATGGGAATACGAAAGTTCTTACTGGCACAATAGACAGCCTTATTTTAGGAAAATTCATTATAAGCAATGTCCCGGTTTGCGTTAATATTGAAAGTGTAGATAGCACTAATCATTATCAGACTACTTGCGATTCTTTATTGAATTCTAAATTTGACGTAGTACTCGGTATGCCAATTATTAAAAAACTAGGTGTTATTGAATTCAATTTTGCAAAAAACACAATGTCATTCCCTAAACGAAATTCAACTTCCTGTAAACGTAATATCTATATTAATGGTAGCTCACCCATAAATGGATTTGGCGGTCAACTTTATATGAATCTAAAAATATGCAATGACAACTTTTTAACTTTCTTCGATACAGGCGGAATAAATGGATTATTCATCAATACTGATTTTTTTGAAAAGCACAGGGGAAATATTCCTATAGAACCGGAAGTTATATCACACTCTGGTTTTGTAGGTGGTTGTAGTGGAGCTAATACATATACTCGTTATCAATATGAATGCAATCAAATAGAAATTCAAATTAACGATAAAGAAATCAAAATGTTAAATGATTGTGCTATAGCAAAAGACAAGGAAAACGATGATAAAAATGGTACAACTGAAGGTAATTTAGGAAGTGATATTTTTAAATACTGTAATAAAGCCATTTTTGATTTTAATAATATGGTATTTAGCGTAGAGTAAGAAGCTTAAATAGCTAATTAAACTTTTACTAATAGTAGAAGATTTTAAAGCTTGTTTAATTTCCATTAGTTCGCCAACCATAAATTAAAAGACTAGAATACCATTAAAAATAATACTATCAATAACTAATTAACATATTTAAACTATGCAGAAATTAATATTTTTAATGTATTTAGGCTTAGTGCTAAACCATACAACTATTAAAGCTCAAAATAACATCATTGAGTATCCTGATTTTGAAGCAAGCAATACAATAACCTTTGCTATTAATAAATTAGAATTACGAGATTCTGTTACTGTTTTACATTGCGATTTCTACAGCTCAACAAACCCTGACGCATGGGTATCTATTTATTCAGGGAGTTACCTGAAAGGACAATCAGGGCATATCTATAAACTGTTAAGCTCCGAGGGATATAAACTGGATGAACGGGTAACCATGCCTATTACAGGACATTTATCCTTTACCCTATATACAGAACCCTTGCTAAAAGAGGAAACTTCATTTGACTTTATGGAAGGTGAATTTGATAGGGCTTTTCGTATTTTAGGTATTAAGACATTTAAAACGCCACCACCGGTAACCGCTATACAATGTACTTTAAAAGGAGAGGTGATAAACCGCCCTTATAGCAGTCGCTTAATACTGACTAAAGAACGGGGTGATGATCGGGTTTCAGGAAAATATATCCCTATAAACGACGGAAAGTTTGAATATGTATTGCGATGTAATCATCAGGAATCATACGAACTCACTTTTTTCGATGAGTCGATGAATGGAGCCTGGAGACCGGTTAAATTCTTCACCGATGCAGATACGATAAATTTTACCCTTTTTCCTATGGAAGAATACGAGCAGAATGTTGTACAAGGAGGTGCCCTTAATACCGCTTATAATGATTATATGGCCTTACAGGATTCACTCTTTAAAAATTCATTCATGAAAGAGACAGAAGAGTTAAATAAAAAGATGGATCATTTGTATGCTGCTAAAGAGTACTACACTAAAGAGTTTATGAAACTTGAAAAGGAAGTTGAGAAAGCTGATGATAGAACAAAACAAGATAGCCTGCGCACCATTTTGTATAAAATGAGAGATTCAGGTGAGGCGTATACTCCTGAAGCCATTCAACTCAATAAGGAGAATGAAGCTATGTATATGAAGGGTTGTCATTGGGAAATGCAATATATCAAAGAAAATGTTTCCATTATGACCTATAGTTTGTTGGTCAATAGGTTGGGTGAGTTTCTTGATCGTCATAAAGACAAGGTTTCGGAATATATAGCACTATACCAATCCGTTTTTGCTAAAAAGTATCCAGCACATCCATATACCATAAAAATGGAAAACCTAATTAATAGTTATCTATCCATAAAGGTAGGAGGTACATTCCTAGATTTTACAGCTCCCGATTTTTCAGGGAATCCTGTTCAACTTTCGGAACAAATAAAGGGTAAAGTAGCTTTGGTTGATTTCTGGGCTTCGTGGTGTGGGCCATGCCGAAAAAAAGCGATGAGTATGATTCCCATTTATGAAGCCTATAAAGATAAAGGGTTTACCATTGTAGGTATTGCAAGGGAAAGAGATTTATCGGCCGGAGTAAATGCAGCTAAAAAAGACAATTACCCATGGTTAAACTTAATTGAACTCAACGACAAAGGTAAACTATGGGAAAAATATGGTCTTGGTAACTCAGGAGGTGGTACCTTTTTAGTCGATAAGAATGGTAAAATATTAGCAATAAGCCCTAATGCCAACGAGGTAAGAAAAGTACTGGATGAATTATTAAAATAAATAGCTAGGCAAAAAGGTAGATTATAGGTATAAATGAGGGTCAGTTAAATCAATCTAAGTCCTGAAAACTTATATCTAAATACAAGCCTCAACATCAGATATAACATACTAACAAACCTTGAGCACACTGCTCAGACTATCTGTAGTACTCGTGTCAGATAACCATGAGGTACTGGATCAAACAACCATGAGGTACTGGATCAAACAACCATGAGGTACCGGGTCAGACAATCATGAGGTACTGGATCAGATAATCTGAGCATATAGGCATAAAAAAAGCCGAAGGTTAATTCGGCTTTTTTTAGGGTATGTAGGTATTAAACCGTAACACTAATATCCACTTCTAAACGACCTTTTCTGATGTTTTTATTATTGTGTGGAATCACTCTTACCTCAACACTATAGGTTCCGGCTAAGCTGTCCGGCACAAAAAACAATAATTCCGAAGGTTTATTCTTAACCACTTGCATTACCTTGGTTTCGGAACCATCGGGTGCTATAAAAAAGATGCCCTGCATTTCATCGTCTTCATTATACTTAAGCAGACTACCTTTTATAGATGCTATTTGACCAGGCGTACAACGCTCGTTGACGACATTGCTCTTTAAATCGGTAAACTTTTGTAATACAGGATGAGGGCTGGTGATTTCAACCTTGCGTAAATCAATATTACTAACCATCTCTGCCAATCTGCTTCCCGCATTCAGGTTTAAACGAATGGTATGCCTACTACTATCGAAACTGTCGTTTTCGTCTTCAAAAACACCTCTTACACTGGGGTATATCTTAAATAGTTCGGTGTTTATATTATGCCCATTACCAATAGCCTCTGCCACAGCATAGCTAAACTCCTCAATAACCGAAAGCGCTTCGGCCTTGGTAACGGTAGAACCCTTACCTATCATTTGATCTACAATTTGTTTGGTGGTGATTGTCTCATTTTCGGTAACTACACCCATATAATCGTTACCATTATTTGTTAAGGGATTCGGTACTAAGCCATATCGTAAAGCCATAATTAAAGATTTTAGTGAATAAACAGAGACCCTTCCTTGCCCTCATCTGCAGAGTTTTTTTACGCTGCTATATGACCAGCCGGAAGCTTATATCAATTAAGTAATCTGAATTTAAGGCTATTTTACCGATAACGCAAGAAGTATTTATTTGTAATGGTAGAATATTATAATCAATATATGCATTGACTTTCTAACACAGAGGCGCAGAGACATTGAGTATTTTTTAGTTTATACAGCTTTGAATAAGCGCATATGAGCCAGATACACCAGGTGCTTATATATGGATACTAATCAAAATATCAAGGTTGCATAGGAATTATGTATTGTTTTATACCATTTGATATTATTATGTATATTCGTGGTAGATTTAAAACAAAGCATATTGGAACGATATACACAATTGTGTTTATCGTTCCGTTGCCAGCAATTAGGAGCCAGACGAGAACATAACGAATCAAAATAAACAGATTGATTGATATAGATAAATACAAAACAATTGCCTTAGAAAGACTTTCTCCGATAAAGCCGATTGATGATAAAACAATAGCAAAAAAGGATTTTTTGTTTTCTGCGGTAAGAAGTGATTCAGGAAGAAAATTAACTGATTATTATCTTGTATATTTTTTGTTCGCTGATTTATTAGGATTCAAAAATTTAGGTCAATTTGAAAAAATCGCATGGTCTTTTCCGATTGACTATAATGGTAAGGCATTCCTTATTGAACATCGAAAATTTGGTGTTGGAGTCTTTGTTCAGGACAAAGAAAAGGATGAAGTAATGGCAGAAGAAATAACCAAGAAAATAAATAGTGCTATAAAAAGTATAAAGAAATACTATGATTACATAGCGGAACAAGCTGTTTTAAGTTCAAAATTTAATGTCGTAAATAATAATCGTCAATTGTTTCAAAGGTTTGACTATTTGTTAAAATTGTACAAAGAGGAATATAACAAATACATTGATAATAAGGGAAAGACCGAAAAGATTACTGGTAAATCTGAATATGGTGAATATATGACGATTAAATCCTTAGATTTTGAATTCAAGCAGAATTCTAATTGGTTAGCAATATCATGTATTGAGAGTTTTTTCAGTTGGACAGAACACCTATTTATTCACCTTGCGATTATCCAAAATGGTCTTTGTGATGGCGAGAAAATAAGCACTCTAATCGGAGATGAGTGGAAAAAGAAGTTTAAAACCGCTATTTCAATGGAAAGTAAAGAATCTCAGCAGTTTTATAATGAGTTAATTATCGTTAGACAACAATTAAGGAATTTTATTGCACATGGTTCTTTTGGTAAGGATGGAAATGCATTTAGATTTCACTCTGGTGCTGGAGCTGTTCCAGTCATTATGAGTCATAAACGAAAAAAGAATAAATTTTCATTACAAGGGACTTTATCATTTAATGAACAAAGCGTTATCGATTTAATAGAAAGGTTCGTTGAATTTTTATGGAATAGCGAATCAGGCCCTGCAATGCATTATACACAGAAATGTTCATTACCGACAATTCTTTCTTATGCATCAGATGGCACATACGAAACCTTATCAAAAGAAATGGATTTGATGGTTGAGTTCTCTGAAAAGATAATTCATGATTTTGATACTGCAGCAAATATGGATTGGTAAATGAAGATAATTGGAAAAAAATAGATAATAACTGCTGGCAACAATGTATATACAAAATAGGCGAGATAGTAGTAAATTCAACGGTTGTAGCCCGCTTCAAAATTGTAACGGTTTGATAAGTTCGAAGCTCGCAATCGCCCACTTTGCATATACTTGTCCGTTGGCTGCAAATAGAAACTGTTAATAAACATACAATTATAATTAACGAATAAAATGATTAGAAAAATATTGATATTAATTGCAATTTGTATTTCTTCAATCGCATAC
This sequence comes from uncultured Saccharicrinis sp., assembly GCA_963677245.1. Taxonomy (GTDB): domain Bacteria; phylum Bacteroidota; class Bacteroidia; order Bacteroidales; family Marinilabiliaceae; genus Saccharicrinis. Next base: position 3,528,120 of record OY781921.1, on the reverse strand, counting down.
GGACAGAACTCTGATGAAATATTGGCTGAAGGGAAATTACTATATAGACTTGAAAAAGCATCATGGAATGGAACTGATGATTTCTTATCAAGATTTCCCGATAAACGAAATTCAATTGGTGGATATCTTTCTTATGAATCAGATAGTCATGAAATAATGACTATTTTTTTCAGTAGGGAAAACAATGATAGTTTATTAGTCCGTTATCAATTTGATAGTATACCAAATACACCATTAGAAATAGATACATTAAATTTAAGGGTTACTTCCCTTGAAAAAGATTTAATCGAAATACGACAAGATGCCATTAAGAGGATATCAAGTAATTCAGACAACTTTTTTACATTTTATAAGAACACTGCTCTAAACCCGATTCCATTAATTCAGGGTAAAGAAAGAAAAGTTTTTGTCTTGACTGGACCTCAAGTAAGTAATTTGGTTATAATTAGGAATGATTATTTATTAGAGTATGATAAGAAAAATAGTTTAAAAAATAAGATTCAGATTCATAAATCATTACTGCAATATCCCTATAAGTCTGATGACCCTAAAAACAAATTGGAATCAACATATCATTCTCATGTAGTATCAGATTATATTAACTCGACAGATATATGTACTTTGCTGCTATACAAAGACTATGTTGAATGGAAACAACATTATGTAATGAGTAAGAAATATGTTTCTATTTTTGATATGGAGAAAGATAACCTTGCTATTATTACAAGAAAGGCATGGGACAAAATTTATAAACATCAGAATAAAAAAATAACTGCAGCCAATAATAAATATAAGCAATAGCGGTTTCTGTGGGTATTCGGTCGGCAGTGGCTCTAATCAGCCCCGCCAAATCTGCCAATTTGACTATTTAAATAAGGTGCAGCTTTAGCTTAGCTCAATTTGGAAACTTTGTAAGTTTAAATTCCTTTAGGCTCCTTGGAGCAAGCCGTTGGCAACAAGTAACAAATGAAGAAGTACGGGATTAAAATATTATACGGAATATTATTATTAGGAATTGTCATTTCAATTTTTCATGCATTGAATGATAGTGGAGGCTCTGCGTTTGGAAATATTATTGAGACATTTATTTACACCTCTCTACTGATATTTGTATTATCTATTGCTCTATTAATATTTTCATTTAAATATTTTTCTAAAAAAGCAGCTATTTGGATTTTCTTGCTTTTAAGTATTCCTCTTGCGATAAAATATATTAGCCATTCTGTCAATGAATTATATTTAGAGATGATTGACACGACAACTCCTACAGAATTTGTTTATAAAGTTGACGTTGATTCAAGTAGCTACCATCTAGACAAAGCTAGATTACAAAAACAGGTTGACAGTTTAATAAAAATAGAAGTTATACTAAAACCTGCAGAATTAGCACGTAGATACTTTGGTAGTCAATTTTATGAGGATACATTAGAAAGAGACTGGGCTATAGATTTACCACTTTCATTAGAATACAAACAAACCATTATTGATACCCTTTTTTATAATAAAAACGGGTATGAGGTTATTGCTGGATTGCTAATAAACAAGGTGTTTAATGAATATATTGATTATCCTAATGGAGGCATTGAATTTATTGGAAGAGGTTTTAGATATAACAAAGATAAAATTAAGCCTTTTGTGATGCTTAGTTATTCAGTATCGGGGCATAAGACTTATAGTTCATGTTCTGACAGATTAAGATATTTTTATTTTAAGAAAATTGGAACTTTCGAAGACAAACTTAATATGAATGACACCAGATTTTTGAACAGTGGTGACCAATAATTGCAAGTTGCCAATCGTTGTATTAAATGTATAAAACTAAAACAACCTAAACATGAAAACTAAGAAATTAATCATTGGACTATTAGCTGTCATCTTGATATTAGGAATTCTTGATTTAACATGGAAAATAAGATATTCTGAAGAAGAATATTTTCAATTAACAAATTTAGAATTGAATGATTCTATCAAGATAAAATCAGGACAGGCTTTTATTGGGAAAAACATTCTTGGCGAAATTGAAGCCATTGTTTTTCCAGACCAAGAAGAAGTTGAGTACGTTTATATGCGTTTTTATCCGGAATGGTTTAATGAAAATCTGAATACGGTTATCTCAAAAGCAAAAGAGAAGCCTGATAAAGATTTATTAAGCGAGGTGAAAAGAATTCACGAATTGAATTTTAAAAGTTATATGCACATTAATGACTATCCAATAATTAAAAAAGACTTTGTACCATTTGCGATTAAAACAAGAAATGATGATCATCTAAAAAGGTATGTTTATAATATAAAAACAGCAAAATAATGAACAAGACAAACTTGCCAGGCAGCGAAAACGGTTATTTAAAAGAATATATTACTCTTATTACAAAAAGTTTAAAAAAGTTAGCAAATATAGAGATAGTTGATTTTTCCTTGAGTATGGAAGAACAGGCCAAACAAGCATTTAATGCTGATTATGTACTTTTAGCGCATAATGGCTCAAGTGATCCAACATTTAATTATGCCAACCAAACGGCACTGGATCTTTTTGAAATGCCCTGGGAAGAATTTATTGGTATGCCTTCTAAATATTCAGCAGAGAGTGACGAGAGAGGTACAAGGGAAGCGTTTTTAGCGGAAGTGGCCGAGAAAGGATATTCAAAAAATTATTCCGGTATCCGAATATCAAAAACCGGTAAGCGCTTTGAAATTAAAAATGTAATGCTCTGGAATGTATACGATGCTGATAACAACAGAATTGGTCAGGCTGCACTTTTCTGTGAATATGAATATTTGTAAGCATTGAATTATTGCTTGTTAATACATTGTCTTGCTAATCAGAAATGATGTGATATTTTAAAACAAAGTACCATCTTTAAGTTTTATCATACTGATAGAAAGCTCTGCTAGCACATACTTACCGTACCTAAACCGCTTACTACCTTCACATTTATTTTATTGAACAGTTTTCATCCTTAACCTTGGTATGGCTTTAATGCTAATTTTAAGGATAAAATAACCTTTAATAATTTTCCTGATTACATGACAAAAATCCTACTTTATTTAAAGTAAATGCATGCCTAAACTTGTGAAGTAATTATAATTAAGCTATTTTTGGCCGGATTTACAGATTATAAATAAACTAACTACGTAAGAGCGAGAGGAGTCACTTTGGAATATGGAGACAGGAAATGAGATTGCCGCAATGAAAATGATGAATGGTAACGAAGCAGTTGCCAGAGGAGCTTTTGAAGCAGGCGTAAAGGTTGCAGCCGGATTTCCGGGTACACCTTCTACAGAAGTAATGGATTACACCCACCTAAGATACCCTGATATTTATTGTGAATGGGCCACTAATGAAAAAGTAGCGGTAGAAGTTGCTATTGGCGCTTCATTTGCCGGTTACCGAAGCCTGGCATTAATGAAAACAGTAGGTTTACATGTGGCTGCGGATGCATTGGGAGGAGCTGCCGGAAGTCAGATTAATGGCGGATTGGTATTGGTTGTTTCTGATGATGTGGGCCGTTTAGCGGGTGATGATTATAATGATTGTCGTCATTATGGTAATATGTTCGGTCTTCCTATGTTGGAGCCAAGCGATAGTCAGGATGCAAAAGACTTTATGGTGAAAGCATTCGAGATTAGTGAAGAATACAGTACTCCGGTTATTCTTAAACTTACATCTGTAACCTGTAAAACAACCAGTCGCGTTGTTATTAACGAAGAGTTAGCTTACGAAGCAAAATGCCGCGAAAAATATCCAATTAGTTTTAGTAAGGTCATCATGACAACGATTATGATGAAGGCTAAAGGTTCAGAGCATCCAAAACTAACTAAGTGCTTTAATGATTTTCCGGCTCATTATAAACGACTAACCGAAAACTGCAACGACTACGATATTAATAAGTTGGAGTTGAATGGTAAAAAGATTGGTATCATAACAGCAGGTACACCCTACTATTATGCAAAAGAAGTGTTACCCGAAGCTTCATTCTTAAAATTAGGTCTTATCATGCCACTTCCGGAGAAATTGGTTCGTGAATTGGCAGAACACGTAGAGGAACTTTACGTGATTGAAGATGGCCATGATATTCTTGAGAAAAATATTAAGGACTTGGGCATTAAGGTAACCGGGAAAGAATTGTTCCCTAAGTTTCCGGAAATGACACGTTTTACACCGGATATTATTGAGGAAAAACTGGTTCCTGAAGCGCCTAAGAGAACGCCAATGAAAGATGTTCCATTCAGATTGCCTGTGGCTTGTGCCGGCTGTTCTCACACTTTTATTTCAAGAATTTTAAAGAAACATAAAATTAAGGCAGCTGCTGATGTAACCTGTGGTCTTATTGGTTGCTTTCCGCATATGGAGTCTTATTCTTTGCAAAAATGTATGGGATCAAGTATTGCACTAGCTCATGGATACAATATTGCTAAAGATTATTCCGAAAACTTTGTAGCCATGATTGGTGATGGTGGTTTTTGGTCAACTGGTATCAATGGGTTAACAAACCTGATATACAACCACAGTCAATCAACGGTAATTATTGTTGATAACAGCTGTTTGGCCATGACAGGTGGACAGAGTGTGGCTTCCAGTGAGTTTGGATTTAACTACAAAGCAGAAAAAAAGCTGGATATTGCCAAAGTATGCGAAGCTATCGGTGTTGAAGATATCGTAAGCGTTGATCCATATGAAATTGACAAGCTTGAAGAATCAATCCTTAATGCGGTTAACGCAAAAACAAATTCCGTAGTTATTGTTCAAAAACCGTGTATTACCAAATTCAAGATGCCTAAAGAAACCCCAAATTATATTGATCAGGATCTGTGCGTTCAATGTCGTAAATGTATCAATATTGGTTGTTTAGCAATTGAGAGTAAAACAAAGAATGGATCGGTTGAAATAGTTATCAACCAGGATATTTGCACAGGTTGCGGTTTATGTTCTACAGTATGTCACAAGGAAGCGATAAAACAATAAAAATGCAGGATACAGGAAAAAATATCATCATAACTGGTGTTGGAGGACAAGGGATACTTCTTTTTAGTAATCTCTTAAGTAAGTTTTATTTGAAACTTGGGTATGAGTTAAAAATATCTGATGTGATTGGCCTAGGTCAGCGAGGTGGAGGTGTCGAAAGTCATTTTCGTTATTCAACCAAACCTGTATTGTCACCTTTTATAAAAGCCGGTGATGTGGATTACGTGATTTCTTTTGAACAAACAGAAACACTGCGTTATCTGCATTGTCTGAAAGAGGATGGCATTGTTTTAACAAGTACCTTCGAGTTAACTTCTACAAGCGTAAATACAAGACTGCAAAAAGATTTACCTGAATCGAAAACAGAGCTTATTAGGAAAGCAGATAACAAAACATTTATCGTAAACCCGGAAGAGCATAAGAACCCTGAATTCGATATCAGCAAAATGATGAATGTGGTGATGCTAGGCTACTATGCTGAGTTAAGAGGCTATTCTCATGATGACATGATTCAAATTGTAAAAGAAAGTGTTCCTGAAAGGTTTGTTGAAGGAAATATTAAAGCATACAATATGGGTGCAAAAATTGCCTGTGGAGAGCTTGCTGCTAAGTAGTTCAATAGATCAATAGTTCATTAGTTGATAAGTCAATAGACATTGGTCAACAACCAATTTTTAATCTTTTGTCTTTATACTTTCGTCTTTATACTAAAAGTAAATGAATTTACCAGAAGGTGTAGTGTTGTTGGATAGTTTAGGTGATTTACAATCCAGCAACACAAGTCCAATTCTTGTTTGCGGATCTCATTGCGGTGGCAACAGAGCACTAGCCCAGCAAGTAAAAAACTGTCATGTAAAAGCTGTTTTTTTAAACAGCGCAGGTATTGGAAAAAATCAGGCAGGAATCAGAGGTTTATCACAATATGAGGCTGAAGGAATTTTGGCCTGTGCAGTTGATCACCATAGTGCCGAGATCGGTATTTCAAGTGATACCTGGGAAAGTGGAATGATAAGTCACGCCAATACCTTAGCAGAAGCTGCAGGAATAAAAATTGGTGATGCTGTAAAAGAAGCGGTTGCTAAAATAAGCCATATCATCCAACAAGTTTCATCGGCACAAACAAGTGATCATTCAGAATATTCTACCAAGGACGAAGAGAAACAGAACACGAGCAAGGTTGACCTAAAAAAACAAAAGCAAACACAGATTGATGGTGTAACGGTTACGGTAACCGATAGCATTACGTTTTTAAACTCAGATAATGCCGGAGATATTGTTGTATGTGGTTCACATGGCGGAGCAAGTGCCGGACATTATGCACAAAAGCATGGTGTTAAAGCGGTGTTTTTTAATGATGCCGGAATTGGAAAAAACAATGCAGGTGTAAAAAGTCTTGACTCTTTAAGTAAAACAGGAATTCTTGCATGCACAGTAGACTGCATGAGTGCAGAAATTTTTAACGGACAAGATATACTTGACAAAGGTATTATCTCTGTTTGTAATCAACTGGCAAAGGACCGAAACATCAAAGAAAAGATGACGGTGAAAGAGGTAATCCGCTTATTAAAGTAAAATCCTGCTTTATTTTAAAGTCAAGTAAGAGTAGGCTAAGAACCAAGATGTGTGCAGCAATAGGTAATATTGTAGCGAGTTCAGAATCCTTATTCATAATGCAACTACACTTAATTGCATACATTTAATTATTTTAGCACCATCAAATACACAAAATGCAGGCACACCAATACATTTATTTCTTCAGTTACGACCACCACGAAAGTGCCTTGTGCAAACTTGAATCGAAATACATATTTAATCAGGAAGACAAGAACAAACTACTTGTTTCCAATATAAAGGCAGAACCAGCCAATAGTGCATTTATAAAAAAGAGGTTAGATATACACTTGTATTCAGAAGATTATAATCTCTTGATTGATAAAATTAAAGAAGCACAATTAAAAGAAGAAGGCTTTAAGGTTGAATATTTAGTTTTAGATGGTGACAAAACAGCCTATGACCAACGACTCAAGAAATTGAAAGACATTGGTTATGCTATTGATGGCACACCCGATTATTATAATCCAGGTATTACATACGCACTTTGCTTTTACGAGGGAGTATGGTGCTTTGGTGAGTTGCATAAGAATGGCTTTGACTGGCATAAACACAAGCAGAAGCCACACTCCAACAGTAACTCAATCCATATGCATATTGCCAAATCGATAGTAAATATAGCAGCAATGAGTAATAAAGAAACCAAGCTGCTGGATGCTTGTTGTGGGGTTGGTTCCATATTGCTGGAGGCTTGCTTTTCCGATTACCAGATAGAAGGTTGCGATATCAACTGGAAAGTTTGTCACCATGCCCGTAAAAACCTGAGTCATTTCAATTATACAAGTCAGGTATATCGTTCCGATATTAAAGACCTGGAAAAAAAGTATGATGCTGCCATTATAGACTTACCGTATAATCATTTTACCTACGCTGCCGAAGATACAGCCCAGCATATTATTGAGTCAACCACAAAAATAACCAATCGAATGGTGATAGTATCTACATCTGACATTAAAGATATTATCGAGGATTTAGGCTTTCAGATTATAGATTTTTGCAGTATAGGCAAAAGTGGAAAAGTCAATTTTGCCCGTAAAATATGGGTGTGCGAAAAGAAGGTTATAGAAGCATAATGCGGGATGCATTGCTTCTTAATTAACAATACATATTTACAGCAACAGGACTCCGAAAGAGTCGAGCTTAAGCATTACTATTCTTGCAAATTAATGCTGCCACTACTGCAGCCCTTAATCCGCCATCTATATTCACCACCGTTAAATTAGGTGCACAAGAAGCCAGCATTGAGGTTAAAGCTGCTTCTTTAGCTCTAAAACCATAACCTACCGAAGTCGGCACACCAATAACCGGTAAGGCAGCCAATGAGGCAACAAAAGGAGCCAATGCACCTTCCATTCCAGCCACAACAATGATGGCTTTGGCATTTTCTTTTACACCATGCTGAATAGCCTCAATAACACGGGTAGGATGTGCAATACCTCTATCTTCATAAACGATAGGATTAACCCCGACTGCTTTTAAAATAAATTCGCATTCTTCAGTAACAGGATGATCGGCAGCTCCGGCACTTACCACTAAAATATACCCTTCTGCTTTTGGCAGCTCTCCAATTACCAACACATTCTGACCTGACAAGACTGGATATTTACTTTTAAAAGACGCTTCCAGCTCCTGATTGAATTTACTCCGTGAAATAACCACACGCGGATGTTTCTGAAGGATATGGGATGCTAATTCAACGGTCTGTTCCAGTGATTTATATTCTCCGTAAATAATTTCAGGAATATTAGTGCGCATACCGCGGTTTACATCCAAAATATATCGGTTAGCTGTTTCCATCCATTCCAATGAAAAATGGCGATGGGCTTCTTCTTTACTTATTTCTCCAGATTGTATTTTACCGTATAGTTCGTCAAAGGTCATAATTGTCAATTTACAGTGATCAGTTAACAATGAACAATTAGCTATTAGCCCTTAGCTCCTGGCTCTTAGCATTTCATTACTTTTTGATTCTAGCATCATAGGCATTGGGTCGGGAGGCTTGTAAATCGATGGTAGTAAACATAGCTACTTGTTGGCCTAATTTAACTAATTTCTCCCTGAAATCTTTATCTAGCACTGCAGTGTAACTTTCTTCACTCGCCAATTCAATTCTGACATGATCCGTATCATCTAATCGACATCGCACATTGAAATCTCCCGTTTCATTGATAATGCTTTGTTCGATCTCCCGAACTACCTGAAGTGATTCAACAGTTAAAGGCAAATTATAATTTACTCTTGTAGCCAGACAACTTTCCAAGTCAGCAATAGATTTGTCTGCGCCCATTTTTAAGGCCATATCCTTAGCCTCCGTAGAACTAATATCCAGTTCTGCCAAAGGAGAAATCACACCATATTCATTTAAAGCTTTTCTTCCTGGTCGGTAGCCATTATCACTTCCTGTTGTACCATCCATAATAGGATTACTAAGACTTATCTTCTTGATGGCAGAAATAATTTGTCCTTTGCAATGATAACACCTGTCTACAGGATTATACAAAACTGTTTCTTCCGGTTCTATCAATATCACCTTTAAATCATTGTTTCCTAATAAACCGGCTTGCTTATTAATAAGGTATTCATTTGCTCTTCCAAAACCATTATTAATCCAAACCGGTGTCACCTTAACCTGAGCCAATTGAGCAGCTCCCAATATAGCACAACTATCCAATCCACCTGAAAACATTAAATAACTATCCCCTACTTCCTTAAGCTTCTGAACTAATGCATCTAATTTTTCCATGAGAGCAAAATAAACAATTTATCGGAACTCAGTATATTAAAAACAAAAAACCCCCGCCAATGGCGAGGGTCGCGTTTATGTATATGACTATATATTCTTATAACTTGTACTTAAATCCAACACTAAATGACTGCCCCGGGCTATATCTTTTAAATATTTGATCTTGTGCTTCATAAGCTTTATATACTTCGTCATAATCGTTGTTCAATAAGTTTGAGACTTTAAACTCAACTAACATTCTATTGTCTGTACCAAACTTCTTGTTAACACTTAAATTTAAACTATGGAAGGGTTTTACATATACATCAGGAAAAATACCACCTCCTACAATTGACAATGTTTCTCCTTTAACATTATAAAATACACCCGCATCAAAACCTTTCTCGGCAATTCCGTATGTAAGACCTGCATTAACCACATAAGGTGCCTGACCAGCCATTACACGTTTATTATCAACATTCTCACCTGTCGTTCTTTCCTGATTTTTTCGGGAAGTATACTCAGCATCAGTCATTTCAACCTCCGAATCAACCAAGGTTAGATTACCACTTAGGTTCAGATTTTCAAGTGATACAAAACCAAGGTTCTTTTTAAATTCAAATTCAAGACCAATTAACTGAGCATCTCCAACGTTACGTGGTTGATATTCAGTACTGGTAATTTGTTGTGGAATACGAACTAATTCAATTGGATCCTTAAATTGTTTAAAAAATCCACTAAACGAAATCATTTGAGCATCCTTACCAAATAATTCCCATCTTAAGTCGAAATTATTAACATAGGTTGATACTAAATTGCCATCCCAATCATCGTATTTAAATAAACCTCCATTGAATATACTATTTGACAACGGATCAATAATTTGAGCAAAAGACATTTCTTTAAAGGATGGTCTTGCAATGGTTCTGGAATATGCAGCTCTTAAATTTTGATCCTCATTCAAAGTATAAATTAAATTTAATGTTGGAAAAATACCTGTATCATCAAGTACGATATCATTATCTAAATTATTTCCATCTATTGTATTTCCGCTAGCATATGCCTGATCTCGCCCAGTGTGACGCATTACATAATTTTCAACACGTACCCCAACTGTGGTCTTCAACCTTGGAAAAACATTAAATTCATTGGATATATATGCGCTCAGGTTTCTCGCATTTGATTTATACTCATTTGAGTTCGGATCAGAATAATCAGATTTATAATAAAGTTGCTTACCCTCTGCATCGTATGCTCCTGTAAAAAGGTTCTCTTCAATTAAAACCAGATTCGCATCAGAAGAATCCCAATTATTACGAGAAGTATTACTTTTTAAGGAATACTCTAAAATTTCATATTCTCTAGATTTATAATAACCGTTCAAACCAAATTTTAGTTTGGCATCGGCACTATTGAACTTATATTTTTTAGTAAAGTCAATTTTAGCATTTGCACTTAGTTCTAATAATGAGCGCCAAATTCTGGATGGCATACCTCCTTCTCCTGAAGAAAAATACATATCTCCAAGATCATTAATAGAAAAAGCAGTCTTTCTGATATCCGGATCATCAGATTTTGAAAGTGTAGGAGAAATCCTCCAGTCAATTTCCCAATCTGAGTCTGCATATACGTGTTTTCCATTAAGAAATAAATTTGTCAATGACCTTTGGTTATATTCCAGGTTATTTGACAATGCCTTGTACCCAGATTGACCAGCAGCATTACTATTATCTACATTAAAAATACCAGCCGTACTCTGACCACTTTGTAAATGCATCAACGTTAAGCGTAACTTCGAGAAATTAGTTTTATAAGCAATACCCCCTAAAAGACCAACCAGAACTTCTCTTTCGCCTAGATTTCCATCTCGTTTAGTGGCATAAACCATCTCATTATTAGCTTTATCAGGGTTTAGCTGATATTCCCCGAAAAGAATATTATCATAGTATTTATATTTTGACTTGTAAGAAGCCGACAATATATAACCTAACTTTGGTGCTTTATCAACATTTTTGTCCGATGTTTCTAGATCAATTTGATTACCAAATGAAATACCCAAACTAAAATCAACAGGACTAGTTTCTCTGGTACCTCCCAAAGTTGAATTAAATCCTCTTACAAAATTACTTACCTCTGCATCGGTATTTTTAATAGGAAAGATATTACTCTTAGCTCCTGAAGGTAAAGCTCTGGTTCCATCATCAAAACCTAAGAAATCTGTACTCCCGCCATCATAGGTTAAATAATCAGAATTAAAATGCATGTCGGGATTATAAGAAGTCCCTAAGGATACACTAAATATTTTTCTTTCTGGAAAGTCTTTGGTCTCTACATTCATGATACCACCTGTAAAATCGGCCGGTAGATCAGCTGTAAAGTTTTTACTAACCATCATGTTATTAATAAGGTTAGTAGGGAAAATATCCATCTGGATACTATTCCTATCAGGATCTAAACCAGGAATATCCATCCCGTTTAACGTTGTCTTGGAGTACCTGTCTCCTAAACCACGTACATAAACGTATTTACCATCCTGAATAGACACTCCGGTAATTCTTTTCGCGGCTTCAACCGCTGTTGCATCTCCTATCAATTGAATTTTAGCTGCAGATATACCATCAAGCATTACCGTAGATTTCTTTTTCATTGTTTGAATAGCAGTCTCGGTAGTTCTGATTACTTTAGCTTTTACAACAACCTCTTCAATATCTTGTATATTTTGTCCCAAACGAATGTCTCCCAAAACATTAATATCGTTTGCTTTTACTTGAACACCCTCAATAGTACGTGGCTCATATGATATATATGCAACTTTCAGGTTATAATTCCCTTCCTCCAAATCAAGAGAAAATTTTCCATCAAGATCCGTAATTGTTCCTGTTCCTGTTCCCTCAACTACTATTGCCACCCCAACAAGTGTCTCTCCAGTAGTATCGTCAATAACTGTTCCTCTAATTTTCCCGTTCTGAGCTTGTGCCCATGCAGTTATAAAAACGAAAAAGACAATTAATAAATTTTTCACTGTGTATATGATTTTAAAATAGAGCAGACCCTCATTTCAAAAATGAGAGCCTGCTAATAAAAATGTTTTTATTTTGCGTAATGTTTTACAAAATTAAAATGCACTTGCTTTTGCAGCCCAAGTCCAAGAAAGAACTGATGTATCAACAGTACTTGTAGTACCAGCAGCAATACCTGTAGGAATTGTACCTGTCTTCATTAACATAGATAGGTTAGCAGCATCAACATCAAAATATACATTGTCGAATGTAGCAACAACAACTTCATCATCTGTTACATTAGCAATAGCAGCACCATCAACAATTAGAGGAGCAATGAAGTTAACATTCATCATATCTACAGGAGTAGAAGTATCAACATCGATTAAATGACCACCAATTGTACGATCATCATTTTTTGCAATAGCTAAACCGTTTTTGATAGTGTGACGAGGAGCAGTAGCAGGGTCAATACTTCCTTCAGGACCATCAAGCTCAAAACAGCTACCTGCAGGAGTAATAACTACGAAGTTATCAATTGAACCATCCCAAGCCTGGTCAGTATCAATACCATCATCATTAACATTCCAAACAACAACATTTGTAAGTTCAACAGCTCCACCGAACCACTCAATACCATCATCTTCATTAGCTACGATTTCGATGTTTGAGATTTTTGTAGTTGAACCAACGCCTCCTAAAGTAAGACCATTGATTTCATTACCTGCACCAATGTTTGAACCACCATGACGGATAGAAATATATTGGAATTTACCTGAATCATCTGCATTGTCAGAACCTCCGTAAAGACCATTTGAATCAGAAGTTGGTATACCTTCAATTTGAGCTTCTGAAACATCTTCATCATTTTCATTAGCCGCAGAAATTACACCATTACCTAAAATGATAACACCACCCCAAAGACCACTTTGAGTAGAAGTAAGGTTAGGAGAAGCAAATTCACCTGCAGCAACATCTTCAGGTTGAATTTCATCAAGCTCAGAAGTAAAGATGATTGGAGCATCAGCAGTACCTACAGCATTAATTTTAGCATCACGAGCAACTAGTAACGCACTTGCATTAGTTCCCTCACCAAGCTCACCTTTAATAATAGTACCAGGTTGAATAGTTAAGGTAGCTCCTGCTTCAACAGCAATTCTTCCACCTAATTGGTAAATGCTATCAGAATACCAAGTTGTATTTTCCTTGATATTAAATTTCACTTCAACAACATTAGCATCTTTGTCTACTAAAATTTCTTTTGTTTCGTCATCACTACAAGCAGTGAATAAGGCTACTGCTAGTCCAAGTAATAAAAACGTCTTCTTCATTTTAAAATTATTTAAAAATTTGTTTTTAAAGATTCCTTACTTAATTCAAGTTTAGATCTCGATTTCTGAAGCAAAAATATGTTGTGAAAATGGGCTATTCGATAAGTAAACTTTAAGGGTATATGAAGTATAGGTTAATGTAAATTAATCTTTATACACCTGATTAACTGCGGCTTTACATCTTAATCAATCAGTAAATCCAATGTTAAAAATAGACCAATTAACGATTGTTTAACACTGCAATAACATTGATTTAGTGTGCCTGTATAAGAAGGACAAATCAGGTAAGTAAAATGAAATATTTTGCTAATATTATTTAGCCCTTTCCTGGTAAAAATCCCTATGCGACTTTAACAGGTTAATAGTATATAATACAAGATTCTTAGATTCAGCATAACACTCCAGCAACAACATGCTCGATTTTGTTTTTCCAACACCTACCATAATCCGTTTTAATTGTTTCCGTCTAAGGTCTTCAATTATATCTAACAATACCTCTTGCTTCTCAATCATTTCCGGTACAGCATTAAACCGCTGCTCCTTTTCTATATGAATTAAGTAATTAAAGAAACCGGCTACCTCTTCCAATAGAAACAAAGCATCTTCTTTTTGAGATGGCGACAATCCTTTATGCTGATTTTCTACATGAGTAAATACAGGATCGGCAATGCGGCGCAAGGTTTGAGATAATTCGCCTAAATAGTCAATAGCTTGTATAAAATAATGTCCGGAATCGAAAGTACTGTTTTTAGAACCTGAAAAACTTTCGAATAATTCTTCTTTAATAGATCTAGATACTTTTTCGAGGTATTTGGCTTTTTCACAGGTTTCTTTCAACTGCCTTGTGTTTTCATCTACAAAACCCTGAATAGCGAGTATATATATTTTCAGTGTTTCTATAATATGCTTTCTGATTCTTTCACTTCCTGAATCAACCAGATTTTCAATATCATTATTTACTTGTCGTTTGTAGGCCGCCTTAATAGCCTTTCTCTGAAGCCTTGCCTTTTTATGTATTTTATTGGTTTGATATATAATCAAACATAGCATCATTACTAATATTATAATAGCATAGATTTCTGCCCACCATATAAAAACCGTAATAATAAATGCACCAACAAACCCAACACTAGCCGTAATAAACCAACCTCCTAATACAGATAAAACACCTGAAATTCTATACACAGCACTATCTCTACCCCATGCCTGATCAGACAATGAAGTCCCCATTGCGACCATAAAAACCACGAAAGTTGTAGATAATGGAAATTTAAAATAAGTACCAATCGTAATCAGTATACTTGAAACCACAAGGTTTACACTCCCACGCACCGTATCAAAATAGATTATTTCTTCACTTTCACTATATCTATTATCATCGTATCGTTTATAACGATTCGAAAACCTGGCTACCATTTTTTTAGGTGCTTTTGAAATTATCCCTTTATATGCCAACAAAAAAGCTCTAACCATTAACCGGGACATGGCAGAAGGTTCAAAATTTTCATAACCAGCATCTTGTCTGCCGAGATATAATTCGGTATTCATAACAGTTCGTGCTTTTTTTGAATAAAACATGGTTACAACCATTATGATTCCGGCAAAAATATAAATACAGTTATACCAGTTTGTAGCAAAAAGCTTAGTATTTAATACTCCCCCTTCCCAGATATTCATCAAAAACTGAGAAGAATCAGACACTCCAGACTGCTTAAAAGAAACAAAACCTTCAAGAGCAGCTAAAGGAACGCCTATAAAATTCACTAAATCGTTTGCAGCAAATGATAAGGCCAATGCAAACGTTCCACATAAAACTACAATTTTAGGAATGTCAACTTTGAAAATTAAAGCCAACACAATAAATAGCGAAAATGTTATAGCAAAAAATAAAGAAAGGATAATGATTAAATTAAAATCGGCGCCTATATGCAATAATTTATAAATAAAATCTGCCAGCCAAATATCCTTTTTAAGCAATAAAAATAAAATAGAGGTTAACGATATAGCACCTGCCAGGGAAAATAAAAACCTAAACCTTTCTTTATATCGAAATGTAAAAACCAATCGTGCTAAAAACTGAATAGTACTGCCTGAAATAAAGGCCAGAACAATAGATATTACAATGCCGGTTAATATTAAAAATACCCTTTGCGTATTTATTAAATGGCTAATATTTAATTTATCCGGATTATCACCTCCTATTATAATTAAACCAAGGGCAAGTGCACCGCCTAATAATTCAAAAACAATAGCTATGGTAGTAGAAGTAGGAAATCCGAAAGTATTGAAAAGATCAACCAGTATGATATCAGTGATCATAACTGCTAAAAAAAGAATGAGCAACTGACTTAAATACAAGTTTTCGGGATAAAAAATACTTTTACGTGCTACTTCCATCATGCCACCTGAAAAAATGGTTCCAATAATGAGACCGGCACCGGCAATTAAATAGATAGCTTTAAATTTGGCAACTCTGGAACCTATGGCTGAATAAAGGAAGTTTACAGCATCATTGGAAATTCCTACAACCAGATCAGCAATCCCCAACACCAATAATAAAACAACAAGCACATATAGATATTCCATAAAACCAAAATAAAGCGCAAATATAATTTGATATCATATAAACTAAAATGAACTGACTATGTATGCACTTTCCATTGGCACATTTCATATAAAATTCACTTTAATCTCTCTGCAATCTATACAAATGATAGTACATTTGCCCCTAATGCTATATTACGTTATCTTTAAAAATCGCATTTAAACTTTTATGCCTCTAAATTTATTAAGTGCATATTAAGATCATTCATCACATGAAACCGGCATGGCCGGAATAAATAATTTGGCCACACAGGAGTACAATTAAAATTTGTTCTGATTATCAAAGTTTTGCTAATTTTAAACAGATGAAAAACATTACATCAAAGAAAATAACCATATTATCAACAGTCATTTATTTTTTCCTGACGGTTCTGTTTTTTTTAGCAAACTACTTCTCTCCTAATATCCTCATATCCTTATTAATATCCATACCTGTATTGGTTATCATTTATGGTTTGTATGCAGGTTACTTTATAAATCAGTATATCAAATCAAAAGTAAAACCGATTTATAAAACCATACATCATTTTAAACCATCAACAGGTAACGGCATAGAAATTAATAAAGATAAAGATCCTTTTACCGAAGTTAATAAACAGGTCGCCAATTGGATGCAGGGCAAAACCAAAGAAATTCAGCAATTAAAACAAATGGAAAGATACCGAAAGGAATTTCTTGGTAATGTATCTCATGAGCTAAAAACACCTATATTTAATATACAAGGCTACATTTTAACCTTACTGGATGGTGGACTTGATGATAAAAATATCAATCAATTATACCTTAATCGTACCGAAAAAAGTATTGATCGTATGATTAGTATTATTGAAGATTTAGAAGCCATTTCGAAATTAGAAGCAGGTGAATTAGAGATTAATCAGGAATCATTTAATCTATTCCAACTCATTGAAGATATTTTTGATTTACAAGAGATAAGAGCTGAAAATAAGAACATTGAACTTAAACTCAATAAAGCCGGAGAAAAACAACTAATGGTATATGGAGATAAACAAAGGCTGTTTCAGGTTTTCAGTAATCTTGTTGTAAATTCCATAAACTACGGTAGGCAGGGAGGTAAAACCTCGGTGAATTTTTATGATATGGACAACCGTTATTTAATTGAAGTTAAGGACAATGGAATTGGAATTAAGGATACAGATTTACCAAGAATTTTCGAGCGATTTTATCGTGCAGATAAAAGCAGATCGCGCGAACAAGGAGGTACAGGTTTAGGACTAGCCATTGTAAAACACATTATTGAAGCACACAAGCAAACCATTAATGTTACCAGTACATTTGGAAGCGGAACTAGCTTTACTATTACTTTGGCAAAAGCCAAAACTGCTAAACACATTAATTAAAGAAAGGATATTATAACAATTTAATTACATTTGGTTAACAATGGTGAGCCATAATTTTAATCAATTAATGTAACTTTCACCCCAAAATCAAACGCTTTAAAAATGATAGAAGCTGATAATTATAAAATTTTATTGGTAGACGATGAACCGGATATTTTAGAGTTCGTTAGTTACAATTTAAAAAAAGAAGGATTTAACGTTATTACTTCACAAAATGGCATGGATGCCATTAACATAGCCAAAAAAGAGTTACCTCAACTCATTATATTAGATGTAATGATGCCAGAAATGGATGGTATTGAAACTTGCGAAGAAATTAAACGCATACCAAGTTTAAAAAATACAATTGTTGCTTTTTTAACAGCTCGAGGTGAAGATTACTCTCAAATTGCAGGTTTTGATGCTGGTGCTGATGATTACATCTCAAAGCCTATTAAACCAAAAGTTTTAATATCCAGAGTAAAAGCATTACTTAAAAGATACAATCCGGAATCAATGAGTGCGCCGGAAGAAAAATCGGATATGATAAAAATTGGTGACCTTGTTATTGATAGAGAAAAATATATCATTATCAATAAAGGTGACGAATTGGTTCTTCCTAAAAAAGAATTTGAACTTCTAATGCTATTGGCTTCAAAGCCGGATAAAGTTTTTACCCGCGATGAAATTTATAATTCGGTATGGGGAGACAGTATTATTGTAGGTGACAGAACCATAGATGTTCACATTAGAAAAGTAAGGGAAAAAATTGGTCAAAACCACATTAAAACAATTAAGGGAGTTGGTTATAAATTTGTAGAATAAGACCAGTACAATATTAATATACCAGAAGGGGAAGTTGAAGAGCTTTCCCTTTTTTTATGGTGTTCACTGATAATATTTATGTTATAAATAAATTAATATTGTTATTTTTAAGGACACAAATCACTTTAAAAGATATGGTACAAAGATTATTAATTATAATCGTTCTGTTTTCAATTGGTTTTTATAGTTGTAAAAGCAAAAAGGAAGAACCAAAGAAACAGGTTAAAAGAGAGGTTGTTAAACCTCCGGTTGCTCCCAAAGATACAACTCCTCCGGTAGTTGAAAAAGAAGAAGTTGTTGAAGAAGTTATCGCTCCTGAGAATAAATACTTTTTGATAGCTGGAAGCTTTTCAAACGAAAAGAATGCTGAAATTCTTCAGTCAAAATTAATACAACAAGGCTTTGATTCTGAAATCATTGTTAGAAGAAGAGGTGTAAATCAAGACTTTTTCAAAGTTTCATACGAAGGTTTTTATGATAAAAAGGAAGCCTTAGCTGCACTTAAAAGAGAAAAGCAATTACCAAATAAAGAAGATGTTTGGTTATTGATTAAATAATACAACATCTTCACAGATGTTACAACATCAAGTTTATCTTATGTGCCCATTCATTTGGATTTTCAACCAACCAGGTTTTCATTCCAAGTTTGTGGGCTGTTTTTATATTAGCTGGTGAATCATCTAAAAATAGAGTTTCCTTTGCATCTATACCTGCATCATTCATTAGTGTTTTAAATATTTCCTCACCCGGCTTACTCATATTCATTTGGTGACTATAATATACTTTATCAAATAAGGTATGCAGTGATCCTACAATGGGTACTTTATTTTCACACTTTCCAACATGTAATTCATTAGTATTGCTTAGCAAAAACACTTTGCAACTTTCTTTCAACTTAAGAATAGATTTAACCCTATCCTCTTTATAATCTAATATCAGAGCATTCCAAGCCTCAATTATATCCGCATCACTAACACCTGAAGGCATTCTTTTTTTTACCTCATCAACAAATTCATTAGCAGAAATACGCCCTTCCTCTAAATCATGAAAAAAATGCGTTTGGTTATACTTACTTAAAAAATCACTACTATCCTCATAACCTAACATTCTAAAACGTTCATATGTGATATTCAGATCAATATCAATCACCACATTTCCCAAATCAAATATTACGTTTTTAATAACTCCGAAATTTGTCATAAAATCTTTAAAAATGTATTTGAATAATTCAGATATCTTACTATTTTTGCATCCGCAATATACAAAACAGATTTTGTTTTTATATGCCGGGCCTATAGCTCAGTTGGTTAGAGCACCTGACTCATAATCAGGTGGTCCCTGGTTCGAGCCCAGGTGGGCCCACAATTGGTAAGTCACTTATTTTTATTAATAAGTGGCTTTTTTCTTTTCTAGAATTTAATTTACCATTAGCAGGTTAATTTTCTAAAACCTATGCAAGAAATATTTATTAAATACGTTGTTGTTGCTAACAATACAATATCTTAGTAGCACAAAATATTTTTTGGAAATTTGCTACGCTGAATACGTAAAAACAAGTTTCAGGCAAATTTGTTACTATTTTTAAAATTCATTCAAGACGGTAACATATGGATTACTCATTAATAGACTTACTTAAACTCGTTGGAGCTGTTGGACTCTTTCTGTTTGGAATGAAACTCATGAGTGAGGCCCTTCAAAAGGTGGCCGGCTCAAAAATGAGAAGCATATTTGCTGCCATGACTTCCAATAGGTTTTTGGGTGTACTTACCGGTCTTCTTGTTTCCGCAACTATTCAGTCGTCAAGTGCTACCATTCTTATGGTTGTAAGTTTTGTAAACGCCGGTTTAGTTTCATTAGTGGAATCAATTGGAGTAATAATGGGAGCCAATGTGGGTACGACTATTACCGGTTGGCTCATTTCTTTGTTTGGTTTTAGATTTAACTTTACAGAATATGCCCTTCCATTAATGGCTGTTGGTTTTCCATTAGTATTCTCGAAAGTAAATCGTCATAAATCATGGGGTGAAGCCATCATTGGTTTTTCCATCTTATTTATGAGTCTGGATTTCATAAAAACCACTTTCCCCGATATCAATAGCAACCCGGGATTGTTAAGCTTTTTATCTGACTACACGAATCTAGGTTTTACCTCGGTATTATTGTTTCTTTTTATTGGGAGTTTATTAACCGTTATTATACAATCATCAGGAGCTACTATGGCCATTACTTTTGTGATGTGTAGTCAGGGATGGATTCCTTATGAATTAGGAGCTGCTATGATTTTAGGTGAAAATGTAGGTACGACTATTACCCCAAATATTGCTGCCACAATTGGAAATATATCAGCTAAACGAACAGCACGAGTCCACCTCCTGTTTAACTTATTAGGAGTAATCTGGATGCTTTTTGTTTTTACACCTTACACATCTTATATCGAAAAAGTCATTAATAATATAAATGCGGTTTCGGTTGATAATCCACAAGCATTAATTCCGTTTGCGTTGGCATTATTTCATACTTCATTTAATATTATTAATCTTTTATTATTTATTGGATTTGTTCCTTTAATGCATCGTATTATTATTGAACTCGTTCCCCATAAAGGTGAAGAAGGTGAAGAGTTTAAATTAAAATACATTACAACGGGAATGCTTTCCACCTCAGAATTATCAATTCTTCAAGCGAAAAAGGAACTACAATCTTATGCAAAACATACCAATAAAATGTTGGGCTTTAACCGAAAGCTAATTGCAGAAGATAATGACAAACGATTTAATAAGCTCTATTCTAATATTGAAAAATACGAGTCGATAAGTGATGACGTAGAAGTTGAGATTGCCAATTATCTGGCCAAAGTATCACAAGGAAAATTAAGCGAGAAAAGCCGGGTTAAGATACGAGGCATGTTAAAACTGGTAAGTGATTTGGAAAGCATTGGAGACAGCAGCTATATTTTGGCCCGTATTATAAACCGAATGCACAAAAACAACATTAAGTTTTCTCCGGTTATTATGGAAAAACTGGATTTAATGTTTAATCTGGTTGAAGAAGCCCTAACGGTTATGAGGCAAAACCTGAATATGGATGAGAAGAAAATTATTTTAGGAAGAGCAAATAAGGTAGAAGAACAGATTAATTTATACTACGAACAACTTAAAGTAGAACATCTGGAGAGCCTTAAAATCAATGAATACTCCTACGACGAAGGCATTGTTTTTATTGACATTCTGCAAGAATGCGAAAAAATTGGTAATTATTCCATTAACGTTTCCGAAGCGCTGGAAGAAAGTAAAGCTTAACACCCACAATCAATGCGGGTGTTAAATTTATATCTTATTTAGAAGCTGCAATTCCTTTTTCTAAATCTTCCAATATATCATCAATATGCTCTATCCCTACCGATAACCTTAATAAGCCAGGCTCCACTCCTGAAGCTTTTTGTTCTTCAACAGAAAGCTGTTCGTGTGTAGTAGTACTAGGATGAATAATTAAAGATTTGGCATCACCTATATTAGCCAGGTGACTAATTAAACTTAAGGAATTAATCAGTTTATCAGCTCTTTCATTTCCTCCTTTAATTTTAAAAGTCATTACACCTCCAAAACCACGCTTCAGGTATTTCTTAGCTAATTCATGATACGAAGAGCTTTCCAATCCTGGATAATTAACATACTCCACCTCATCATGAGCCTCTAACCATTTAGCCACTTTTAAAGCATTCTCCACAGTTCTGTCTAAACGTAGCGAAAGTGTTTCTAAGCCTTGCAATAATAAAAAGGAGTTAAAAGGACTTAAAGCAGGACCAAAATCACGCAAACCTTCAACTCTGCATCGAATTGCAAAAGCAATATTTCCAAATGGACTACCTTCTCCAAAAACTTCCCAAAACTTCATTCCATGATAACCTTCACTTGGCTCTGTTAACGAAGGAAATTTGCCATTACCCCAATTAAATTTACCGCCATCTACAATAACGCCACCAATGGAAGTACCATGACCACCAATCCATTTTGTTGCAGATTCTACCACTACACTGGCGCCATGTTCCAACGGACGAAACAAATAACCACCTGCTCCAAAAGTATTATCAACAATCAAAGGAATTTCATGACGATTGGCGATTTCTGCAATCTTTTCAAAGTCAGGAATATTGAATTTTGGATTACCAATTGTTTCTAGATAAATAGCCTTTGTCTTAATGTCTATGGCTTTTTCATAATCTGCAGGATCATCTCCTTCAACAAATTTAACCTGAATTCCTAAACGTTTAAACTGAACTTTAAATTGGTTGTAAGTTCCTCCATACAGGTATGATGTTGAAACAAAATTATCGCCGTTTTCAAGAATATTATTTAAAGCGATAAACTGTGCTGCCTGTCCTGAAGATACAGCCACAGCAGCTACTCCTCCTTCTAACGCAGCAATTCTTTTTTCAAATACATCTGTCGTTGGATTCATAATTCGGGTATAGATATTCCCAAACTCTTTTAATCCGAACAAATTAGCAGCATGTTCTGAATCATTAAATAAATAAGAAGAAGTTTGATAGATAGGTACTGCTCTGGAATTGGTGTCTTTATCCACCTCGTGACCTGCATGCAGTTGCAGCGTTTCAAATTTTTGTTCTGACATCGTATATTGTTTTTTGATAATGTATTTTCACTTTCCTTCCTAATGCCTAACGCATTATATTCAGAAGTGTTTATCAATTATATACAAAATACAATGCGTTCAGTTTTTAGTTATTGCACATCATACACATAACAAAACCTGTAGACCAAAGCCTAATGTTTGTATTATTCAAACATGACAAATTTAAGTATGTGATCGTGTATTTAATCATAAATTGTTCACTCTTGTTTATACAAATAAAGGTATTTAAATGCTTTAAAAAAAAACCTCTTCAGCAGAATAAAAATAAATTTTAATTTTTTTTTCGAAAACAAAGCAACCCTTAATAAAAAAAGCAGTCTAAACAAAGAACCCCAAAATCTCAAGTCATGAAAAATATGCTATCTGAACAATTTACCAAGCTTAGAAAAATTGAAATCCCTGTGAGATTTTTATTATTACAAATCATGTTTCTAGCAATGCTTATAGCATTTTTCACTATCTAATAAAACCAGCATCCCCAAAGGATGCTTTTTTTACATCTTACCAAACAGTCCTTTTTCACGTCCTTGCTTATTTCCAAAATGATAGGTTATATCAAAAAATGGTAAAACCGGGGTTTCGTCACCACTTCCAAAAGTAAACCAATAACCAGCTGACAATGAAAATCGGGGTGAAATCATTAACTTTAAATGAGAATTATTTTCGATGGAATTTCCAACGTTCGAAGATCCAAATAAACCTCTAATGGCAGTTGTTAAATACAAATTCTGATATAAATAAAAATCTCCTTGCAAACGGGCACTTAACATTCCTCCTCCACCAAGTATCAAATCACTTCGTTGTTTAAGAAATTTTTTCGGCATGATTTTAACTGATGTCTCTTCAACGGGTAATCCATAATCATAAGCCAATCCAGCTGTAACAATTATAAAAGGCTGTTTTACACTTCCACACTTTAAATCCTTTAAAAACGGTTTACTAAGCAACAACTCATTTTTAAGTGCCACAGTTACAGGTAATCGTTCTTCTCCAGGAAAAATATTGTAAGCATCATATTCCTGAGCCCAGTATAACATGGGACTATATGAATATACTTGATGACGGGTTGAAAAATAGAACTTGCCTTCTTTCCATTTCTTTTTTAAATAGAAGTTTGGAGCAATGGGCAATAAACCAATTGATCCTCCAAATTCAACTCCTCTGTAAATAGAAAATCTTGATGGTGTAATTAAACTAATATCACCTGCGCAAACAGGCACAGTATTCGCTGTTTCATAACTCCATAAATAATCGATGCGAGCCTGGGACGATTTATGTCCCATTGGCTGAAGCTCATTAAATTTATTGTATTCACTTTTCTCATTGGCTTCTTCCTGTCGCTTTCTGATTTCTCTTTTACTGGTACCTTTATTTCTGCGACGTTTCTGCGCAAGTACCTCACTTGTAGCAACTGATAGCATCACGAATACCATCAACATTACTTTTGTTTTTAGTCTCATTTATCTTAATCAATTATTTACATCGGCGAATGTAACTAATTACATTCGCAAAACGTCCTTCACATCAATAAACGAAAAT
The DNA here is from genome assembly GCA_963677245.1 of uncultured Saccharicrinis sp. Classification (GTDB taxonomy): domain Bacteria; phylum Bacteroidota; class Bacteroidia; order Bacteroidales; family Marinilabiliaceae; genus Saccharicrinis. The sequence continues at coordinate 3,503,533 of OY781921.1, read as the reverse complement.
GAAATTAAATTATTGGATGCTAGGTTTATTTGAAGAATCCAATTTTAACGATATCGAACAAAAATTTTACAAAAACTTAAGAAACTTTTTTTGTATTTATAGTTTCCAATCGAAATTCCTTTCATAAATTTGTATCAATTATTTAAATATTCAAATTATTAAAAGCGTAGTCTATCAAGATGCAAGAGAAGCTTAATGAATATATTGAAAAAATCACCTCACTTTTTCTGCAATATGGAATTAAGAGTATGAGCACAAATGATATTGCTGTTGAACTTGGAATTTCGAAAAAAACACTCTATCAACTTTTTAATGATAAAGCTGATATTGTAGATAAAGCAATTGGTTTTTTGAAAACGCAGATGCAAAACATCTTTGAAGAATATAATAACACAGATTTAAATGTCATAGAGAAAGAAGTATATCAGAGAAAGAAACACCTGGAAAGTTGCTTGAAAATTAAACCAACTTTCATTTATGATCTTAAAAAATTTTACCCGCAAATATTTGAAGGATTTAAAATATTTAGAACTAAACTGATTCAGGAAAGCACAATAAAATTTATTGAGGTAGGTAAAAATCAAGGTTTATTGAGAGAAGATATTGATGCCGACTTTATGGTAAAATTAAGTATCACTTTAACCTTTGCCATTTTTCATCCAGAATTAGATGCCTTTTCTGAAAGCGATTTAAGTTCAAAACATTATTCCGATCAGTTTTTTATATATCATATGAATGGTATCTGTTCTGAAAAGGGTAGAATACAACTTAATCAACTTTTAAAGAGCGAATTATTATCTTAAAACTAAAAATCATATATATGTGCAACACAATCAAAAAACTACTTACACCCTTACTATTGTGCATTAGTATAATAGTACATGCTCAAACCGATACTCTTTCTGTTTCGCTATCGCAAGCCATGGCCTATGCTACCGAATATGGATATCAAGCTATCAATGCTCAAAAAGATATTGAAATAGCTAAAAAGAAAGTGAGAGAAACACTGGCTATAGGATTACCACAGGTTAGCGCAAGCGCTGGACTCATAGACAATATTCTGATTCAAGAAGTGGTTTTAGACACCTTAAGGTTTAAAATGGGGACTAAATACCAAGGTTCTTTAGGAGGTCGTGTCGATCAACTACTATTTGATGGCTCATACCTTGTTGGATTAAAAGCCAGTAAAGTTTATGTAGCTCTATCTGAAAATGCCAAAGACAAAACAGATATTGAAATTAAGCAGGCTGTTGCAGAAACTTATTTTCTGGTATTGGTAGCCCAGCAAAACATTTTGGATTTTAAAACTAATTACGAATCGAATCAAAATACATTAAATCAAGCACAAGCTTATTACGAAAATGGATTTACAGATGATATTGATCTCGATCAGGTTAAACTAATGGTAAGTGAATCGAAACAACTTTATCTGAATGCAGAAAACCAATATACAATAGCCATTTCTGTTCTGAAATTTGCTATGGGATATCCAATTGAAAAACCTCTTAAGGTTACGGATAACATTGAAGAATTATTAGTTACCATTCCTAATGAAGTAGATACTAAAAATGATATCACTTCTCATATCGATTACAGAATTCTTTCTACACAAATAGATATTAAAAATCTAGACATTCAAAATCAAAAAGCTTTAGCTATTCCCAAATTATATGCTTTTGCTAATTACGATAAAATTTGGATGGGTGACGATTTAAGTAATATGCTGAATACAAAAGGTGCTGCTATTGGAGTAAGTTTAAGTATTCCAATTTTTTCAAGTGGTATGAGATCAGCTCAACTTAAACAGAAAAAAATTCAATTAGATAAACTTAGTGTTGAACAAAAAATGCTGTCGCAAAACCTTAAGCACAACCTCCTGATTTCTAAATCAAATCTAGAAAATGCTAAGCTACAATTTGAAAATGCAAGAGTTTCAAAAGAAATTGCCACAAGAATTTATGATAACTCGCTTACCAAATACAAAAATGGCATGATGTCGAGTCTTGACCTCTCTCAAAATGAGAATAAAAAAGTTGAAGCGGTCATCTCTTTTCATAGTGCTTGTGCTTACTACTTTAGTATGTATTTAGAATATCAAAAGGCTACATCACAATTATAATAACATCGCAAATCAACAAACAATTAAAGATAACACTCATGAAAAAGATAATATTTTACGCTATATCATTTCTAATTTTAGCTGGTTGTGCCGGTTCTGAAAAGGATGAATTAAAGGCTAAACTAAAAGAAAACAAGGAGGCTATCAATGCGCTCAAAAAAGAAAACAAAAAGATTGAAAAGAAACTGGCCGAGCTTGTTTCAGAACACGAAATTCATAAGATTCCGGTAAGAATTGAAACAGTAATTCCTCAAGCTTTTAACCATTATATTTTAACCAGTGGGATCCTGGAGGCTGAAAATATTGCTATGATTAACCCTGAAGTTGCAGCACAAATTACAAACATACATGTAAAAGAAGGCCAACGTGTCTCCAAAGGTCAGTTACTGGCTTCTTTAAACTCTAATATTATTTCCAACTCGATAAAAGAAATTCAGGCAAATCTGAATTTAGCGACAAAAGTTTATAATAAGCAAAAGAATCTTTGGGATCAGAAAATTGGTTCCGAAGTAGAATATCTTCAGGCAAAAACTCAAAAAGAGAGCCTTGAAAGTTCTCTTGCTGCTCAACAGGCTCAATTGGCTTTGTATAATGTACGTGCTCCTTTTTCAGGAATTGTGGATAATATCATTTCCAAAGAAGGAGAGCTTTCTTCACCTGCAGCTGGAGGAATAATGCAATTGGTGAATTTATCCAAAATGAAAATTAACACTGATATATCCGAAATTTATATTCCAAGCATTCACAAAGGAGATACAGTAAAAGTAACATTTACAACATATCCGGGTATGGAATTGTATTGTCCAATTAAGCAAACCGGAAATATTATTCATCCCGATAACCGTACTTTTAATATTCTGCTTTCGCTGAACAACATGGATGAAAAACTAAAACCAAATATGGTAGCTACATTAGAAATCAACGATTTCAATATGCAGAATGCTTTAATCGTTCCTTCTACCATTATTAAAAACGACATCTCGGGAAAATTCCTTTTCATTGTTGATAAAGATAAAAATGCTCAAAAAGTATATGTTGAAACAGGCAGATCTTACAAAGACAAAACTGTTATCACATCAGGATTAAAAGGAAGCGAAAAAATTATTGTTGAAGGATTTAATACAGTTTCAAACGGAGCGCCTGTTGAAATACGATAAGTATTCATACCATTAATAATAGATAACAATGGAAGAAAACAAAAATATAGATCAAGGCAGTGTTACCGATAAAATTGTTAGAGAGTTTAAACTCACAACACTAGCCTTAAAAAATAAAACAACCATATTACTCCTTACGTTTTCACTGATGGCGTTTGGTTTAATATCGTATATATCCCTTCCCAAGGAATTATTTCCTGAGGTTAAATTACCATGGATTATGGTAATGACTCCTTATCCAGGCAACTCGCCACTGGATATAGAAAATCTGGTAACCAGACCTATAGAAAAAGAACTGGAAAGCATTAATGGCATTAAAGACATTAAGTCTACTTCATCGCAAGGACTTTCCTATATCCTCATTGTATTTAATAGTGATGTGGAAACAAAAGTGGCTTTACAAGACTGTAAAGACGCAGTTGACGATGCGATGAGTGAATTGCCAAATGATCTTCCTTCCGACCCTGTAGTTCAGGATATTGATGCTTCAGAGTTTCCTATCGTGAATATAAACCTCTCAGGGGATTATAGTATTGATGAACTTAAAAAATACGGTGAAATTCTGGAAGATAGAATTGAAGGCATATCCGAAATATCGAAAGTAGATATTCAGGGAATCAACGAAAAGGAAATTCAAATTAATGCCGATCCTATTAAAATGTCGGCCTACAAAGTAAGCTTTAATGACATTAATAATGCCATTCGAGGAGAGAACTTAAGTGTTTCGAGTGGAGAAATTAAGTTGGGTGATTCTCGTCGATCTATACGTGCCTTAGGTGAATTTACTGATGTCAACGAAATGAAAGACATCATTATAAAATCAGAAGAAGGTAAAGTAGTTTACCTACGCGATGTGGCTGAAGTGGTTGACGGATACGAAGAACCATCCAGTATTACTCGCTTAGGTCAGGAACCGGTAATTTCACTTCAAGTAGTAAAAAAAGGAGGTGAAAATCTGCTAAATGCAACCGCACAAATACAGCAGATTTTAGAGGAAGTTAAAGAACAGCGTGTTTTTCCAGAATCCTTAAAAATCACCATTACTAATGATCAGTCTGATGTGGTAAAGGCACAATTAAGCAGTCTGGAAAATAGTATGATAATGAGTATTCTATTTGTTGTTTTGGTACTGTTTTTCTTTTTAGGAACACGCAATGCTCTGTTTGTTGGATTAGCTATTCCATTATCCATGTTCCTTTCCTTTGTAATTCTACAGATGATTGGATACACTATTAATATGATGGTATTATTTGGTTTAATTCTGGCTTTAGGAATGCTTGTTGATAACGCCATTGTAGTAGTTGAAAATATTTACCGATTTGTAGATAAAGGATACAAACCTTTGGAAGCCGCACGAAGAGCCGTAGGTGAAATTGCTATTGCCATTATTGCCTCAACAGCGACCACCTTAGCAGCATTTTTTCCACTGGTTTTCTGGAATTCTTTAATGGGTGAATTTATGAGATACTTACCCATTACACTCATCATTGTTCTATCCTCATCTCTATTTGTAGCACTGGTAATTATTCCGGTATTCTCAAGTATGTTTATTAAACACACCGATGAAGACAAACTTCCTGAAAAACAATTGGTATATAGAATCATAGGAGTGCTTCTTATTTTAGGAACACTGTTTTTTGTTATAGGCGTTAATATTTTAGGAAGCCTATTGTTTATTGCTGCCTTCGTATCGTTTATGAACCTGATCTTCTTTGCCAGAATTGGAATTTGGTTTAAAACTGATTTTTTAGATTACCTCGAAAGAGTATACACCAAATTTTTAACGAACACACTTCAGGGAAGTAAGCCGATATTTTTATTACTAGGAACAGTCGGATTGCTTTTTGTTACCATGATATTTTATGGTTTAAGATCGCCTAATACCGTATTTTTTCCTTCCGGTGATCCTAACTTTATTAATATTTTTGTTGAACTCCCGGCAGGAACGCATATTACAGCCACTGATAAATTTGCCAAAGAGTTGGAAAGTGATGTGATTGATCTGCTTGAACCCTATAAGGAATCTGTAAAATCTGTACTAACTAACGTTGGTGATGGTGCACGTCTAGAGAATGATCTGGATTTTTCAAGTCGCGATAACAAATGCCTCGTAACTATTTCCTTTATTGATTACGAAGACAGGCAGGATGTAAATACAGCTGAAATACTTAAAATGTTTAATGAAAAGCTGACTTACAACTATCCGGGAGCTATTTTTACCATTGATAGAAACCAGGATGGTCCTCCAACAGGAAAGCCAATAAACCTGGAAATATCAGGTTACGATTTTGAGAAATTAATCTATCTGGCAGATACCATTGAACAGCTAATTGAGAAGGAACAGATTGAAGGTATTGAGGGTTTAAAAATGGATCTTAACGTCAACAAGCCTGAAATGATTGTTAGCATTGACAGGGAACGAGTTCGACGCTTTGGCATGTCAACTGGTCAGGTTTCGGAAGCATTACGTACAGCATTATTTGGATTCGAAATCTCTGATTTCAAAATTGGTGAAGATAAATATCCAATCCAATTGAGATTAAAAGAAGAGTTCAGAAACAGTGTACCTGCTTTAATGAATCAAACTATGATCTTTAGAGATAACATGGGTAAACTGTTGGAAATTCCAGTATCAGCTGTGGCCAATTACACATATACAACCACATTTGATGCTGTAAAAAGAATCGATTTGGATAGGGTCGTTACACTCTACTCAAACGTATTGGAAGGCTATAATGCAAACAATGTAAATGCACAAATAAAATCTGTTTTAGCCAATTTTGATATGCCCAACGGATACGAGTATAAATTTACAGGTGAACAGGAAGAACAAGCTGAATCTATGGAATTTCTGGCATTTGCCTTAGTTTTGGCAATTGTTTTAATTTTAATTATTCTGGTATCTCAGTTTAATTCTATCGTAAAGCCATTTATTATAATTGCCAGTGTTCTATTTAGTACAATTGGGGTTTTTGGTGGATTAGCTACTTTTAAGATGGACTTTGTAGTCATCATGACAGGAATTGGTATTGTTTCATTAGCTGGAGTCGTGGTAAATAATGCCATTGTATTGATTGACTACATTGAGCTATTAAAATCTCAAAAACGAAAAGAGTTGGGATTAGAAGAAAGCATATTTCTCCCGGTTGAAATTGCTACAGAGTGTATTGTTACCGCAGGAAAAACGAGGCTACGCCCGGTTTTATTAACTGCAATTACTACCATTCTTGGATTATTTCCAATGGCTATCGGAATTAATATTGATTTTATCGGCTTGCTAAATAATTTTGATCCTGATATAAGTTTTGGTGGAGATATGGCGTCTATGTGGTCTCCAATGTCATGGACAGTAATATTTGGACTTACTTTTGCAACGTTCCTAACCTTAGTTATTGTTCCTGTCATGTATAGGATCTCAATTTTAACTAAGAAAAAACTGTTAAAGCTTACTCATCAGGATACAGGAAGAAACGTAAAATAATACTTGAATATTATACATATAAAACTTAAGAGGCTGCCTATTTTAGACAGCCTCTTCCTATTTATTGTAAACTCTGTTTTCCTGTTCGGCAACTCTTATAAAAGTTGTTCTTTTAGATAATTCCTTTAATTTCTGAGCACCTACATAAGTACACGTACTTCTTACACCTCCTAAAATATCTTGAAGTGTATTCTCCACCGAGCCTTTATACGGTACTTCTACTGTTTTTCCTTCGCTGGCTCTATACTCAGCAACACCACCTGCATGTTTCTTCATAGCTGTTGCAGAACTCATACCGTAAAACTGCTTAAACTTCCTCCCATCCTTCTCAATGGTTTCACCACCACTTTCATCATGACCAGCCAACATACCTCCCAACATCACAAAATCAGCTCCGGCACCAAATGCTTTAGCTACATCTCCAGGCATTGAACAGCCACCATCACTAATAATTAAACCTCCCAAACCGTGCGCAGCATCAGCACATTCTATAATGGCAGATAACTGCGGATAACCAACACCTGTCTTTATACGTGTTGTACACACAGAGCCAGGACCAATTCCAACCTTTATAATATCAGCACCTGCTAAAATCAATTCTTCCACCATTTCTCCTGTAACAACATTTCCGGCAATAATGATTTTATCGACGAACATTTCTCTTGTCTTTTTAACAAACTCCACAAAATGTTCAGAGTAACCATTTGCCACATCAATGCATATAAATTTAAGTTTAGGATGCTCATTTATTATGGTAGTTAGTTTTGCAAAATCATCCAAACTTGTTCCTGTACTTACTGCAATAAAATTTTCAATTCCATCATCTGCATTAGTTAAGAATTGATTCCATTCCTCATAGGAATAATGTTTATGAATAGCTGTAAATACCTTTTGTGAAGAAAGAACTTTGGCCATTTCAAAGGTTCCCACAGTATCCATATTTGCAGCCATAATGGGTATACCTGACCATTCTGAATCTGTATGTTTTAGTTTAAAAGTCCTTTCCAAACTAACTTGAGACCGGCTTTTCAAGGTTGATCGTTTAGGTCGAAACATTACATCTTTAAAACCTAATTTAATATCATATTCTATGCGCATACCTGACAGATTAAATGGTTAATACTTGTTTAATAATACACAAAAAAGGGTTGGCAAACTAAATTACCAACCCTTTTTAAAATATTTTAATATTCTGTTTATTTAGAAAGTGCTTCTGCTCCACCAACAATTTCTAATATCTCATTGGTAATAGCTGTCTGTCTCGCTTTATTATAACTTAATTCCAAATCACCCAATAACTCAGTTGCATTATCTGTTGCCTTGTGCATCGAAGTCATCCTTGCTCCATGCTCAGCAGCAACAGAATCAAGGATGGTTTTAAAAAATATCGTTTTTAATGATTTTGGTAATAGTTCATTAATTATTTCATCCTGATCTGGCTCATACAAGTATAAAGATTGATGTGAAAGATCTTTTTCTGGTAACTCTAATGGCAAAAATTGATGTATACTAACATTTTGAACAGCAGCATTGACGAATTCATTATATGCTAAAAAAACACGATCGTACTTCTTCTGGAGAAAATCAGTGATAATTTTGCTCGATATTTTTTCAAGTTCACCAAAAGTTACATGGTTATATACATCATTTTCATCGCTGCTACACTCAATTCCCTGCGACTTTAATAGTTTTTGACCTTGCTTACCAATTGCCATAACATCGATGAAACCATTTTTTAAATGTGAAGAATAATTCTCCCGAATAAATTGATTCACCTCTTTTACCACATTAGAATTAAAAGCTCCACAAAGTCCCCTGTTACTAGTAACCATAATTACAAGAACATGGTCTGGTTCACGACTCTCCGCTAGCGGAATTGACACATCCTCATCCATAGCATTGATAAGGTCGTAGATAATCTCATTCAGTTTATCCGCATATGGTCTAATTTGAACAATATCATCCTGAGCCTTCTTCAACTTTGCAGCAGACACCATTTTCATGGCACTCGTTACCTGTCGAGTTGTTTTAACCGAACCTATCCGTGTTTTTATATCTTTTAAACTGGCCATCTATATCCAATTAAATTATTCTGCCGATTTAAATCTTCTTGCTACATCAGCTGCAACTTCACGAATTACTTTAGTTTCATCATCAGATATTTTACCACTACCTAATGCTTCCAGGGTATTTTTATGTCTCATTTCTAAATCATCAATAAAGCTGGTTTCAAATTCCTTAACTTTATCTTCGGAAACTTCAGATAATAGACCTTGTGTTCCACAATAAATAAGAGCTACCTGGTGTGCTACGTTAACTGGTGAATATTGCGGTTGCTTAAGTAACTCAACATTCTTACGTCCTTTATCAAGAACAGCTTTAGTCGCGGGGTCAAGATCAGATCCAAATTTAGAGAAAGCTTCAAGTTCTCTAAATTGTGCTTGATCGAGTTTTAATGTACCTGCCACTTTTTTCATGGATTTAATTTGAGCACTACCTCCTACACGAGAAACCGAAATACCTACGTTAATAGCAGGGCGAATTCCCGCATTAAATAGATTGTTTTCCAAGAATATCTGACCATCTGTAATGGATATTACATTGGTTGGAATATATGCAGATACATCACCTGCTTGCGTTTCAATAATTGGTAATGCCGTAAGTGATCCTCCTCCTTTAACCTTATCCTTTATTGAATCAGGTAAATCATTCATTTGAGAAGCAATCTCATCTGATTCAATAATCTTTGCAGCACGTTCCAATAAACGAGAGTGCAAATAAAATACATCACCTGGATATGCCTCACGACCAGGAGGTCGACGCAATAATAATGACACTTCACGATACGAAACAGCTTGCTTTGATAAATCATCATAAATGATTAAAGCAGCTCTACCTGTATCTCTAAAATATTCACCCAGAGCTGTACCTGTAAATGGAGCATAAAATTGCATTGCTGCAGGATCTGAAGCTGATGCAGAAACAACCGTGGTATATTTCATAGCACCATGTTTCTCCAGAGTTTTAACAATTTGTGCCACTGTAGAACCCTTTTGGCCAACTGCTACATAAATACAATATACAGGCTCGCCTTTCTCATAAAAATCCTTCTGATTGATGATCGTATCAATTGCAATAGCTGTTTTACCAGTTTGACGGTCACCGATGATAAGCTCACGCTGACCTCTACCAATTGGAATCATCGAGTCAACCGCTTTAAGTCCGGTTTGTAATGGTTCCTTTACCGGCTGACGATATATTACTCCAGGAGCTTTTCTTTCTAAAGGAAATTCATATAAATCACCTGTAATACTTCCTTTTCCATCTATTGGATCACCATTGGTATTGATTACTCTTCCCAACATGCCTTCTCCAACCTTAACAGAAGCAATTGTACCAGTTCTTTTTACAATATCACCTTCCTTAATGTTTTTAGAAGCTCCCAATAATACAACTCCAACATTATCTTGTTCTAGATTTAATACAACCCCTTTACACGATTCAAATTCTACTAATTCATTAGCTTTGGCATTTTGTAAACCATATACACGTGCAATACCATCACCAACCTGAATTACCGTACCAACCTCTTCCAGATCCGTATTGGAAGTAAACCCTTCAATTTGTTTTTTTAATATTTCCGAAACCTCGGCAGGTCTAATATTTTCCATTCGTTCAAATTTAATCGGTAGTACTTAATTCAACAGTTTCTTTTTAATTTCTTTTAATTTATGAGCTACAGAAGCATCCATCATTTTTCCATCTACCATTAAAATAAAACCTCCAATTAGATTATCCCTAACTCTAATTTTCATTTCTATTTTAGCATCAAGCTCTTTTTGCAATATGCCTTTTACCTTTTGTAGATAGTCATCTGTTAGCTTAAAAGCAGTATAAAGTGTAACTGATTTAATCTTTTTTTCAGCTTTATAAAAATCCTGATAATCACGAGCTATGGCAGACAATAGAATTTCTCTTTTATTGTCAATCAAGACATTTAAGAAATTCATTGTTAATTCATGAATTTGCTTTTTAAAAACAGAACTAAATGCCTTTTTCTTATTACCCGGAGTAATCACAGGACTCTCGAGTAGACTTATTAGCTCATTGCTGCTTTTTAAGTAATCAGAGAGTTTCTTCATGTCTTCATAAACATGATCAACTTCTTTTTTTTCTTTACTTAAAAGAAATAAAGCCTTTGCGTATCTTACGGAAATTAAACTGTCATTCATACTTAAATCAATTTCACCCCGCAATTAGTTAAAATTTACTTTCTCTAAGTATTTGTCAATAATTTCAGTTTGCTTATTATCTTTTTTAAGCTCTGCTTCAATTAAAATACCCGCAATATCAACAGAAAGTTCTGCAACTTGTTTTTTTAATTCTCGTATTGCTGCACTTTTCTCTGCTTCTATTTGATTTCGGGCTGACTCCAAGAGTTTATCAGCTTCTTCTTTAGCACCAGAACGTGCTTCTGCCAAAATTTTTTCTTTTAACTCACGTGTTTCTTTTAGAAGTTCATCACGCTCATTTTTGGCAGCATCCATCATTTCTTGTTTGGCCTTAACCAAATCTTCCACTTCGGATTTTGCTCTTTTAGCAGCATCTAAGGAAGATTCAATTGTTTCTTCTCTTACTTTTAATGCATGCAAAATTGGACCCCAGGCATACTTTTTTAAAATAAAAGCCAAAATAGCAAACGACACAGTCGTCCAAAAAACTAAACCTGGATCTGGCGTTAGTAAAAAATCCATACTCCTCTTTTTTAATTCAACCCAATAAAAAAAGTTCTATTATCCTTTTAATAGTGCAACTACAACAGCAAATAAGGCAACACCTTCAATAAGCGCTGCTGCTACGATCATAGCTGTTTGTATTTTTGAACTGATTTCCGGCTGACGTGCCATTGCTTCCATAGCTCCATTGGCTAACTTACCGATTCCTAGAGCGGCTCCTAAAACTATAATACCTAAACCTACTGCTGTAAGAGAAATTGGTTCCATAATTCAATAATTTATAAATGAAAATAGTTAATATTTATTGTTAATGTTCTTCTTCAACAACTGCCATTCCAATAAATAGTGATGATAACAATGTGAAAATATATGCTTGCAAAGCAGCTACTAACAACTCGAGTGTAAACATTACTATTGTTAAAAGTACTGAAACGGGTGATATATAAATAGATTTTAAAATGAAAATTAATGAAATCAAACTTAAAATAATAATATGCCCGGCTGTAATATTTGCTAAAAGACGTATCATTAAAGCAAAAGGCTTTGTAAATAGGCCAACAATTTCAACGGGAATCAGTAATACTTTAACAAAAAAAGGAACTCCTGGCGCAACTAAAGTGTGTCGCCAATAGCTTCTGCTTCCATTAATATTAGTGATAAAAAAAGTAATTAATGCTAAAACCATCGTTACCGAGATATTTCCTGTAAAATTACTTCCTCCTGGAAAAAATGGCACTAGTCCAATTAAATTATTAATCCAGATAAAAAAGAACACAGTCAGCAAATATGGCGCATACTTTTTACCTTTTTCTTTTCCTATTTGCATGTCGATAATATCCTCCTTAACAAATAGAATTACAGGCTCTAATAAAGACTGGATACCACTTGGTTTACTAGGCTCAGATCCGCTGTATTTTTTGGCAACAGAAATAAAAACCCAAATTAATACCGCAATAGAAATCCACATAGACCATACATTTCTTTTCAAAGAAAAATCAATGGGTAATGCATTAAGAATATGTCCATGTTCATCTTTATCTACAGTCCCATTTTTATCTGTATTATAAATTTTCCCATGATGGTATAGAAAATATGATCCCTGACTTTCTGCAATATGTGTATGATGATCAAACCGAGAGTATAGAAAAAAATGTAATTTGCCGCTACTAAATAAAATAATGGGTAATGGAATTTCGATATGCTTTTCATTTTCTCCTTCACCCCAACTAACAACATGCCACGAATGTGCATCCGAAATATGATGCATAATAAGTTCGGTAGGATCAAACCCTTCATCAGCTTGTTCACTCTTGTGACCTTCTGAATCAGACGCTTGTATATTCAAAATGAATGCAAATAATATTACTAAAGAATAAAGAAATTTTCTCATTTCCGAATTATTTCTAATCATCAATTCTTAAATCAGGCCTCTTTAATGATTGTAAGAACATAAAATAGCAAATAAATAAGATAATTTATCATAAATGCAATTGACAGTTCTTCTTTATATAAATCACTTTTTAAAATAATGCTCACTACAAAAACTAATGCAACCAGCATTTTAAAGCCCAAACCTAATAGAATAAAAACCAGCTTTTTGGACACAAACAAACTTCCTAGATATTTTGTTGCCCATATAACAAAAATGTACAATCCAAATACGAAAACCTGAATATAAATCAGATCTTTCAATATTTGATTGAAAAACAATTTACCAATTATTATATTACTCAACAACAATATAATGAATATTGGCAAATAAGATTTAAGAAGTGAAACTATAGCTTTCAAGCCATGTTACTTTTTACCTGAAACCTCAGCGTTTGAACAGTTAACTTCCCCTTTTACTTTACCATTAGGACCAACTACCACTTTACCTTTAGACTGAATATTACCTTCTATTTCGCCATCTATACGTATAATATCTCCGTTGGTTTTCAATATTCCCGGTAATTTTAGTTCCAGACCCAATCATATTAGGTAATTTACTTTCTGGTTCGTATGATTTTGCCATTTTTACAGATTTTAGCTTAAATATTTGACTAAATATTTTTCAAAGAAAATAAAAAAAAGAAAACTTTATTCATAATCGAAGAGACTTTTCAGAACATGAAATCCAAACTCTAAGATTTATAAATAAATATACGTTTTCTAATTTAATAATTCTTTAATTTTTTTCATTTGTATTTCTTTATTTACCTGTCGCAGTTTTTTCGCAGTTTCAGTATAGTAAACATGTTTAGACAAAAATTGATATTGTTTTTTATTCCATTCTTTTTGGGAAATCTTACCATTATAATGACATAGTTCTTCCCAAAGTTTTTCAGAGAGAGGTATAAAATCAGGCCTTCCTAAATAATCCAAGTCGGCATCTTTCATAATTTTTTCCATCAAGACCGAAGGTTCTGTTGTTGATTCTGTAACCATAATTAATTGATTTATGGCTTCAATCTCATTGGTACTATAATTATAATGCGGTAACATTTCTTTAGCAAATCGAACACTTTGTTGCTCATGCCTTAAAGGGTTAATCATATATCCGGTATCATGAAATAAAGCTGCTGTTTTAAGTATCAATAACTCTTTACTACTCAACCCTTCAGCTCTACCAATAACTTCAACTTGTGTGCACACATCAATCGTATGCTTAACATTATGATACTTTAAAGAAGATGGTAATTCATTTCTCATTTGTGTTAATACTGCCTCTTCAACATCGTTATATCTAATCCATTGTAGTTTAGTAAAAAAATCTTCATTAGGAAAAACACCCTCTTCATTTACAGATAAATGAGGAACAATACCCTTTACAAAATACATATCGGTTTCTCCTTTATATTTTATTGGCATCTTACCTCTATATTCACAGACAAAGAAATCTTTTATCAACTGATAAGTAACTCCTGAAATATTGATTTTACCTGCTACCCCTGAAGACTCCATTCTACTTGCAATATTTACTGAATCTCCCCAAATATCAAAAGACAATTTTTTCCTCCCGATTACTCCAGATATAACAGGACCTGTATGTATGCCAATTCTTAATTCCCAAAAATCCTTACCGTTCTTTCTGGCATCATTACCAGTATCTTGCATATACCTTTGCATTTCAATAGCAGCCAACACAACTTCTATCGGATTAGTTCTGTTTTTTTCGGGAAGGCCACCTGCACACATATACGCATCGCCAATGGTTTTTATCTTTTCAATTTTATATTTATCGGCCACTTCATCAAAATGAATAAAGAAACGATCTAATTCATCAATTAAAGTTTCTGGATTCATATGCTCAACTATTTTAGTAAATCCCTGGATATCTGCAAACAAAACAGTTACCTTTTCATACTTTACAGAAGCTTTATGCGTCAGTCTTCTATTATCGAAAGCATCGTCATCATCTTTGTTTAAATACTTTTTTAAAAGCGGTGCAATGGAGTCCTGATGAAAGCTACTCACTTTTTTATTTAAAACATTTAAAAAACCAAATTTTAGAATAACCAATGATAGAACTACGACTATTATTAGAATTATAGAAGAAACTAGATAATGATAATTAATTCGATTAATATTTATTGTCACGCTTTGTTGAACAGCTTGTTCTCTTCTAACTTTAAAAACATAAGTTCCACTTTCTAAATTTTCATAAGAAGTTATGTTTTCATATGTCCATCGAGTAGTATCTACATCTATTCCCGATAAATAATAATTTAGCAAAGAAATTTCTTTTTTGCTTTGAGGTGCTAGATTAAATACAAGCTTCTGACCTTTGTATTGATCAATAAAAATAGTATCATTTGCTTTATCCAAAGTAAAAGTATCATCCTCAATAGTAATAAATTGAACAACACTTTTGTTAATAGCGAATATATTACTAGTGCTAAGAAATACTATTATTATTGAAATACAGTGAACTTTTGTATAAGGTTTTCGTACAAATGGTAGTAAAAAATTAAGGCACGAAAAATTCATTAAATCGTTAATTATTGATTTTTTATCAAAAGTAGTATATTTATTTCGCAAAATAACCATTGTATTTTAATAAACTATTAAATGGAGAAGTCTGAAAACATAATACTGGTTCCTTACGATTTTACGGAAGTTGCCATGCATGCAATTCTGCACGCTAAAGATTTAACGCAAAAAAATAATGCTGAAATCTGTTTACTTCATATAGTAAAAAAAGATACAGATTTGGAAGAGGCAACCAAAAAATTAGAACAGAAGAAGGAAGAAATAAAGTCGACATACGGAATTGATGTTTCCTTTGCTGTTAGAGAGGGTACAATCTTTAAAACCATAAACGAATATGCAGAAGAAAACAATGCACTTATTGTGGTTATGGGAACGCATGGCATTAAAGGATTGCAAAAACTAACTGGTAGTTGGGCACTTAAAGTAATCATAGGTTCTAAAATCCCTTACCTTGTGGTTCAAGATAAGCCAAACAGCAACGATGTAAAAAAAGTTGTTTTTCCAGTTGATTTTAAAACAGAGAATAAGGAAAAGCTATATTGGGCAGAATTCTTATCTAAGTTTTTAAAAACCAAAGTTTATTTATTTAGTAGTTCAACAAAAGATGGTGTAATTGAACCTAGAACAAAAGCAAATCTGGTTTTTTGTAAAAATTTTCTTGAAGAAAAAGGTATCGATTATGAACTATCTCTATCTGAAGGTAAAGGTTCATTTTCGAATGAAACTATATCATTTGCACACCAAATCGAGGCTTCTGCAATTATTATAATGACTACAAGAGATATTGCTTTCCATGATTATGTTTTAGGAGCTAATGAACAACAGATAATAGCGAATAGTTCAAAAGTTCCTGTAATGGTAATTAATCCAAGAACAGATTTAATGAAATATGGATATGGAGGTTTTTAAAAAATAAATCTAAAATATTGAAACAACGACACTCAGTCGTTGTTTTTTTTTGCAGTAAATAAATACTTTTGTTCGACAAAATAACGTTATAACATTTATGGAACTTGTTTTTGCAACAAATAATTTAAATAAACTGGAAGAAATAAAACAGTTATTAAACAACAAAACTATACAAATCAAAAGCTTAAGTGATATTAATTATTCAGAAGATATTCCGGAAACAGGTATTACTTTAGAACAAAATGCATCTCAAAAGTCACATTATATCACAGATAAATTCAATATAAATTGTTTTGCTGATGATACAGGATTAGAAATAGAAGCATTAAATGGAGAACCTGGAGTTTACAGTGCCAGATATGCAGGCGAAGATAAAAATGCAATGAAAAACATGCAGAAAGTTTTAACAAACATGTCTAGTATGTCAAATCGCAAAGCAAGATTTAGAACAGTTATATCTTTACTCATTGATAAAAATGAAGTTCTTTTTGAAGGTGAAGTTAAAGGTGAAATTGCACTTACACAAACTGGTTCAAAAGGATTTGGTTATGATCCAATTTTTATTCCAGATGGATATGATGTTTCCTTTGCTGAAATGGATTTAAATGAAAAAAACAAAATAAGCCATAGAGCTAAAGCTGTAGAAAAGCTTGTAAATTATCTTAATACTAATTTCGACAAATAATATAAAATGCCTAATTATAGATATATATTTATTTTATTCCTTTCTATTTCTTCTGTATACCTTAAAGCTCAAACTTCTGTTGGTAGCTGGAATGATTACCTTTCATATAATAATGTTCATTGTCTAGCTGAAAATTCTAAATATATATTTGCCGCTTCTGAAATTGGCATGTTTTCTTATGATAAAGAAGAATATTATATTACTGAGTATACAAAATCTAAAGGACTACATGATGTATCTATAAGCACAATTGCAACAATACCAAATTCAGATGATCTTTTAATTGCATACGCAAACGGAAACTTTGATATTTTAAACAGCGATGGAAGTATCTCCAACATTCCTGATTTAAAAATGAAGTCTTTATCCTATAGTAAAGAAATTAATGATATTTATTTTTTTGACAATAAGGCTTATTGTTCAACCGATTTCGGCATCCTTGTTTTAGATTACAGGAATGAAGAAATTTATGATACCTATTACATTGGGGATGAATCTTTAAATATGAAAGTTAATGAAATTTCTATACATAATGATACAATTTATGCGGCAACAGAAAATGGAATTTTAGCCGCACCTAAAAACAGTAATAGCCTTAATTATTATAAAACGTGGGAACTCGTTAGTAATAATACAAAGGAGTATTTATCAATAGAGATATTTAAAGATCAATTAATTGCTGTAATGAAAAACAGCAATAAAGGTGATATATTTATTTTAAACGATAATTCATTGAGTCTTTGGCAATCAACATCAAATTTTATCAAAATTAAATCAATAGGTAGTAAGCTTGCAATTATTTCTTCCAATAAAATTTTAATATATAATGACCTTCAGTCTGATGCAGATTTTATTGCAGAATACGATACAGAAAATAATAAGTACAGCCCATCCTTTTCAGATATTATTTTTGATAATAATGTAAATATATATTTAGGAGATACAAAAAATGGATTATTCAAGAAAAGCGAAATATTTGACACTAAATTAACCCCAGATGGGCCCGCATCCAACGAAAGTTTGAAAGTAGTTGCTACATCAAATTCATTATGGTCAGTTCCTGGTAATTATCACCTCTTTGATCCTGTATGGAGAAAAGGAGAATGTTCCATTTTATCGGATGGAGATTGGATTATATACAATGAAAGTACAGATACTATTAAAACTAATTCTAAAACAATATTGATAAAAAACACTAGAAATTTTAATGATATAGCCATTGATCCTACTAATAAAAACCATGTTTTCATTAGTAGTGCTCATAGTGGAATTCTTGAGTTTCTTAATAATGAACTAATAAATCAATATGATCAAACTAATAGTAGTATAGAGAATGTTGGTTCTGTAAAAATAAGCAACGGGTTAGTTTTTGATAATGAGGGTAACTTGTTTATTAACAACCTTTGCCCAATTGCCCCCATAAAAATAAAACCTTATCTGATTGAAGATAATAGTGAGGAAAATAATTTTGGATGGTTTATTAATAATTACGAAACTTATGGAACTGATGACTCTACTCCATGGTTAAGGCAATCTATATATACAAAGTGGGGGCATATTTGGTGTGTGTCAGCTCATAATCCTAAAGGATTATTCGTTTATTCTACAGATGGAACTATTGATAACGATTCAGATGACGCTTATAGATATGCAGGTAATGTAAATAGTAGTGGAAATGCTAAATTATTAATTTGGGATGAAAATGGCACAGAAATAAAAACATCTCCATTATCACTTGTAGAAGACCAAAATGGTTACATCTGGATGGGCACTAATACTGGTATATTTGTTTATTATAGACCGCACCAAATATTTGAAACAGATAAACCAATAGCTTCACGTATTAAAATACCAAGAAATGATGGAAGTGGATTAGCGGATTATTTGTTGGAAAACGAGTCTATAAACACTATTGCTGTTGATGGTGCAAACAGAAAATGGATTGGAACCAATAATGGTGTTTATTTAATTTCTCAAGATGGTAGCAGTACTCTTTTAAAATTTAATATAGACAATAGTCCTCTCATCTCAAATATTATTAATTCAATAGCTATAAATCCTGAAACAGGAGAAGTGTTTATTGCTACTAATAAAGGAATTCAATCATATAAAGGAACAGCAACTCAAGGTGAAGAATCTTTTAATAATATATATGCTTTTCCAAATCCCGTTCAACCAGGATACCAAGGCATTATAACTATAAAAGGACTAATTGAAGACTCCTCTGTTAGAATTACAGATATTTCAGGTAAATTAGTTTTTCAAGCTATATCAACAGGAGGGCAAATGGTTTGGAATGGAAAGAATGTATATAACGAACGAGTTAAAAGCGGAGTATATTTAGTATTTGCAACCAACGAAGATGGATCTGAGTCCATGGTTACCAAAATAATGGTTATTAAATAGCTATAATTTTTAGCAATTGTAATAAGCAATTGTAATTTTGCAATAAAAGCATTCATCATTTATTGCAAATAGTTTTATGAATAAAAAAGTTGTTTATAGCTTAGTTTCTTTAATTCTTATTACTGGACTTATAGTTACCTATTTTTATTTATCTAATTTTAAAAATTATAAAAACAATATCACAATTAAGGCTGTACCTACAGATGCTGCCATAATCTTTCAGATTAAATCTCCGTTAAAAGCAATAGATTTAATAACTGAAAAACTAGAGTATACAGAAACCCTCTGTAACAGTTTTGATTGGTTTCAAAGTTTTAACCTGTTCTTACATACATTTCAACAAGACCCAATCTTTAATTCATCTTCTACAAAAAAATTATTAAATAGACCTCTGACCATATCATTACATAATACAGGAAATGAAAATATTAACTCCTTATTTTTAATTCCAATTAGTAACAAAGCAGAACAATCAGAGATTATTAACTTCATAGAGAATGAGATTACTAGTTGGAATATTTCGAAGAGAAAATATAATTCAACAAACATATATGAACTTAATAAGAAAAATAATGAAGGTGCACCCTATTATTTATCCTTTTATGAAGGAATATTACTTTTAGGAAAAAGTACAATTTTAATTGAAAATTCTCTACGACAATTAAGAACCAAGTTTTCTCTTTTAGAGGATAAAGTATTTGCACAACTATATAAGACAAGTGGTAATAATACACACGCAAATGCATTTATTAATTTTAGCTATTTTCCAGATCTATTAAGACCAACATTTAACCAAAATAGTAAAACTTCAATTGATGTTTTAAGAAACCTTTCGGACTGGGCAGAGCTAGATATTAACCTTTACAAATCAAATACTTTAATAAATGGTTTTATTAACTCTTCAAATCAAAACAAACTATACAAACTATTTAAGGGAATTAATCCAAATTCTTCAAGAATTACAGAAGTTATTCCAGACAATAATATCTGTCTTCTTTCCTATAGCTATGATAGTAGTCAAAAGTTAAAACAAAACTACATTGATTATCTCAACACCGAAAATAAAGGTTCAACAATTAAGACAAAAATAGAAGATCTTAATTTAGACTTACAATTTAATGAAGCTATAAATAAGGTATTTTCAATTATAGAAGAAGAATTTGCGCTAGTATTTGATAATGCTATACAGCAATCAGTCAAAACTCACACCTGCTTTATAGCAAAAACAAAAAGTAAATCCAAAACCCAAGATTTAATCTCAAAATTAAATTCACAGTCAATAGAACCTTATTCGTATTACGAAATAGACAGTGAATCAAGACACCCAATATATAAAAATAAAGCAGCTAGTATAATTCCCTATTTATTAGAATTATACTGCAAACACGTGCCTAGTAAGTATTATACATACATTGATAATTACATTGTGTTCTCCGATACTGAGAAGTCATTACATTCATTCATATATCACAATGTTTTAAACAAAACTCTTAACGAAAACGATCATTACAGAAACTTTACCGAAAATTTTTCTTACAAAGACAACATTTTTATATACTGTAAACCTTCTGAGTTAAGTTCAATTTTTGAAACCCAAAGCAACTTTTCGATTCTTAATCCAAATAAAGAACAAAAAAAGACCCTTAATGAATTCTATGGATTGGGAATACAAATAGCTAATAATAATGAATTATTTTATACTAATATTAGCTTTCAGCACAATCCAATGCAGTCGAAAGAACCACAAACTATATGGCAAAGTGGTCTTGATAGTACAGTAAATAAAAAGCCAACTTTAGTTCTTAATCACTATACAAAAGAGAAAGAAATTCTTGTTCAGGACAATGCAAACAAATTATATTTAATATCGAACTCTGGAAGAGTACTGTGGAAAAAACAAATAGAGGAACCTATCCTTAGTGAAATACATCAAATTGATTACTACAGAAATAATAAATTACAGTATCTCTTTAATACAGCAAATAAAATCTATTTACTGGATAGAAATGGTAATAATGTTGATAAATATCCAATACTTTTAGCCAATCAGGCAACAAATGGACTAGCACTATTTGATTACGACAATAATAGGAATTACAGAATTTTTATCGCTTGTTCAGATTTTAACACCTATGTTTTTAATAAATCTGGTAAAAAAATTACAGGATGGAAATTTAATAAAAGTGAAGGAATTATTTCAAAACCCATTCAACACTTTCGAGTTCAAGGGAAAGATTATATTGTATTTTCTGATGATAAAAGAAACTACATCTTAAATCGTAAAGGCCAAGAAAGAGTTAAAATCAAAAACGATTTTATAACTAACAATAACAGTTTATTTTATTTAGAAATTAATAATGGTGAACCATACTTATTAACATCTGATCGGAATTGTAACGCCAGAAAGATCAACTTAAATACAGGAGTAACTTCACAAGTTGAACTAATCAGCTCGAATGATAAACATCAATTTATCGCTAGTAATATAGATAAATCTCAAAGTTTAGAGTATATCCTATTAACCAAAAACAATTTGATGGTTTTTAATAACACAGGTAGTAAATTATTTAAAACCTCAATAGACGGAAATATTTTACCTCAAGCAGATATTTACCAGTTCTCATCAGTAAATAAAAAAATTGGAGTATATGATAATCAAAACCACCAAATATTCCTATATAATAATAATGGATCAATTTATAAGGATTTCCCATTAAGCGGAAAATCCAGGTTTAGTATTGGTTTCTTAGAACAAAACAGTACTGACTTTAATTTAATTGTTGGCGGTGAAAATAACTTTTTGTACAACTATAAAGTTAATTAATATGTCACGAATTAATTTTGGTGTATTAGGCGTTTCAAATCATTTGATAAAAAGAATCGTTTTACCATTAAAATCAACTACGAATTGCAAAATAATTGGAATCGCGTCAAGAGATAACAAAAAAGCACTAGACTTTGCTAATAGTTTTAACATAGAAAAAGCATACTCTAGTTATCAAGATTTACTAGATGATCCGGATATACACGCTGTATATATTCCTTTACCCAATCATATGCACTTGGAATGGGTTAAAAAGGCTGCCAATGCAGGAAAACATATCCTATGTGAGAAACCAATTGCATTAAACGAAAAAGAAGCTTTAGAGTGCATTCAAGCTGCAAATACCTGTCGTGTAAATTTGATGGAAACTTTTATGTATAAATTTCATCCGCAATGGATTCATGCTAGAAATATAATAAGAACAAACCAAATTGGATCTATTCAATCAATACAAACGTCTTTTGCTTACCATAATCCCGCTCCTAACAACATAAGAAATATAAAAGAATTTGGAGGTGGAGCCCTTATGGATATAGGGTGCTATGCTATTTCAATATCCAGATTTTTATTGGACAAAGAACCCATCAGAGTATGTTCACTTCAAGACATACATAACGACTTTCAAACTGATTCACTTACATCAGCTATGATGGATTTTAATGGTTGCCACTCTACCTTTACAGTTTCGACTTTAAGTCACCCAAACCAAAATGTAACTATAATAGGATCTGCTGGATCTATTAAAATTGATGTCCCTTTTAATACATACGTTGATACCCCATCTAGCATCTTAATTTCAACAGCACAAGGAGACAGAACCATTACTTTTGATATTTGTGATCAATATGGTTTAATGTTTGAAGCTTTTGCTGATAGCATTATAAATAAAAAACAAAACCCATATTCTCCAATTGACGCTCAAAAAAATATGAAAGTAATTGATGCAATTTTTAAATCTTCAAATACAAAAGATTGGGTTAAAATTTAGATAAAAGAAAAGGCTACTTATAATAAGTAGCCTCTATTTTAATTTTAAATTGAATCTTCATTAAAAATTCATCTCTCCGGCAGAATATTGTTTCACTAATGACATTACAGCTTTTGCACACCCTTCTTCTCCACCTTTAAAAGAAAAAACTAAATTATAAACTTTAGATTTCCTGCAAATAAACTCAAAAGAATCATACATTTTGCCTCCTTCAAAATTACTGATCAACATTTTATCACCATCAAAAAGTTGCATTATTACTCTTTCTGGATTCGATGTACTATTTGCTGTATTAAACTTATAATGACTTCGGCTATTAAGAATAACACTAAACTTTATAAATCCAGTTTTTGTATCTTTTTTAGCTTTTTTTAAATCAATATTGAAATCCTTCATATATTGAGCATCACCCATCTCCTTTAAAGCCACTTTTAACAGTTCATCTCCACACTGTGAATATCCTTTAATAGAGAAAGTGGAAACCATTAAAACCACTAATACTAATATCTTTTTCATCATTATCTAAATTTTAAAAATGTCAAGTCTATTCTAATTATCATCTTAAGCATAAATTATACCAGAAAGATAATTGACTTGAGCAATATATTTTTAGGATACTTTGATACAACACAAAGATAATTGTTTCAATTAAACTTACTATGAAACAATGAAATCTCTTAAGTTGTTAATTTCTGCTACAATAGCATCTAATTGTTCAGGTGTAATTTCAACATGACTTATTTCATCCTGAACAATAACCAAAGTTCCATTTCTTTCTATCCTCTTTGGCTCTCCAAATTCTGTAGTTATTTTAACTCCATCATAAGCTTGTTTAACTTGTTCTAATCTGGTCACCATTTCAGCAAAGTTTGGGTCTTTACCGTAATTATTTAAGATGATAAGTAAAATGTCAATAATATCCTTTTGCTCACCAATTCGATTAATTAAATCTTCATTTTTAGTTTCTTTAATTACGCTACTGGCAATATATAAACCTTCAATCCAAGCGCCAGTTACAATTAAAGCACTTACGTTACTTCTGTGCTGCTCTCTTAAGTAAGAATCCATTTTATTGAAACTACTTACAGAAACTTCCATAAGAGAATCAAGATTATTACTGTTAGTTGCCATCTTTTTTAAGGCATTAAAATCAAAGAATTGACCAACCTTAATTCCCTCTGCTAAATCTTTAACTGACAATAAATAAGAAATAACAATATTATTTTTATCAAATGTATTAATGTAACCTAAATCAGCACTAAAAACACCTAAATTAAGAGCTCTCTTAAAGCTGGTGTTATAATCATCCACCTTTTCAGGTTTATTCAATATTTTTTGCGAGAATGCTACGCCAGACTTTTTAATTAAAGCTGCCATTTCTACAGGGGAAGAAATGTTTTGAATAACATCACCAATAATCTCTTCTGATAATTCAAGTGGTGCATCCTGACTTAAAGCAGAGTCAGATAAACTAAAATCATCTGAACCTTCTTGGTTAGATTTGTTAGAATTTCCAGAACATGCAGAAAACAACAAAATTCCTCCAAATATAGCCGTAGTGTAAAATAATTTCTTTAACATGATAAGTTATTTTAATAATAAAAACTTGTGACTTATACTTAGTACCTTTATAAAAGGTTACTTTTTAAGATATTTAAGTTCTCCAAAAAACTTAAATGATTTACGTAATAAATCAAAATATAAAATAGCGTACATTAATATAGTAAATATCCATACCATACTAATATTAAACCATAACGTTTCAAAGTAACTTCCGACAAAGTGCTTTTTGGGTGCAAAAAAGTGGGTTCTAAAAGCCAATAAATGTTCAGGTTCGGGCATTTGATATATCGGATCAACATTTTGAATTAGCTTATCACCTTCTCTTAATATTTTATTTTTCTCAAATACCTTTCTTACAATATCCGAAATACTTTCATTAAGATATTGATCCTTTACACCATTGAACTTTTCGTTGCCATATTTCGACATGGCTAGATTGATCATTCGCTCCTTTTTGGTGGTTGCTTCCACAAAACGGTTAGTATAGTATTCTTTAAGCTGATTAATATGAGCAAGTAGACTATTATAAACATCCAAATTAAAATCCTTCTTATTTATCTGTTCTACCTTGGTAAAAGCATACTTATTATTTCTTCTGTTTTCTCTCGAAATTTCGTTTTTAATTAAGGATAAATCTATCTCATATTGATCGTTATCAATTTCTTTAGTATTTAGGCTTTTTTTACATTCATCTAAAATCTCTTCAATCTCTTGAAAATAGTGTACTATCTTAAAATCTGTTGTACTTTCCTCTTGTTCAACATCAAAAAACAGCTTCTTAAACTTATTGTTTTTATACTGATCTACCATTAAACCTTCATAAATCCATCTCGATGGCATAAACTCGGCAATAAAAGGCACTTTATCAGCACTCGAAATATCCCTGTTTAATTTATCAAAAGTAAACATTGCACCACCCAGCACCATTTGTGGAATCATCACTAATGGAATAAGTATGTAGATTGTAACTATCGAGTTGAAAGATGCAGATAATATCAAACCTAAAATATTCGCAAATGCGGAGACTGAAAATAAGGCAAGCCAAAATTCAAAGTACATTCCTTTAATTCCAAGAACGGTATTCGCCACACCAACAAATAGAGCCATTTGAATAGCAGAAATTAAAAACAGCAACAATACTTTTGATACAAGATAACTTGATCTTGATAAATTTAGAAAAGCCTCGCGTTTAAGTATTTTTGCATCCTTAAAAATTTCTTCGGCACTAACTATTAGACCGAAAAACAAGGCTACAACAATTCCCATAAAAATATATGGCGGAATGTTCTCATTATCCCTGAAAATATAAACGTTCGAATCTGGATCAACAATATATCTAATTAAGAATGATAATATTAAACCCAGAATTGGAGCCTCCAGCAGGTTTAATAAAATATATTGCTTATTTGCAACCTTTGAGAAGAAATCTCTGAGTGTATATATTTTAAATTGCTTTAGCCAGGATGGTATATTTAAAGACTGAGGAGGTGCAGATTCGACTTCAGCTACCTTAGGAATGGTAATATTTTTCTCATAATGTTTATTCCACTCCTTTGGACTCGTTTTTCTCTTATTGGTATAATTTCCATATTCATCAAGCACATTTGCATCGATAATATTAAATACCATTTCAGGATTTAAATTACCACACTGCGGACACTCACCTTGTTCACTATTAATCTGAGCATCTAACTGCTTAAAGTATATTAATGATTCACTTGGATTACCATAATAAACTGGGTAACCTCCTGTATCAAGAATAAACATTTTATCAAACATTTTATAAATGTCTGATGATGGCTGATGAATAACCACGAAAATCAATTTCCCTTTTAAGGTTAATTCTCGTAGCAAATTCATTACATTTTCTGAATCTCTGGAGGAAAGACCTGAAGTTGGTTCATCGACAAACAAAATAGCCGGTTCCCTGATTAATTCGAGTGCAATATTTAATCTTTTCCTTTGTCCTCCACTAATCATCTTATTTAATGGAGATCCTACTTTAAGATTTCTTCTCTCAAAAAGGCCTAAACTCTTTAGCGTATCGTTAACAAGCTCTGTAATCTCTTCCTCACTTTTATCTTTAAAACAAAGTTTAGCATTGTAATAAAGATTCTCAAATACAGTTAATTCTTCAATTAATAAATCATCTTGAGGAATTAAACCTATTACACCTTCAATTTTTTCCTTTTCTTTATGCAGATTTACTCCGTTGATACGAACCTCTCCTGTACTTGGACTTTCTATACCAGATAAAACATTCAATAGAGTTGTTTTACCGGCACCACTTGCTCCCATAATACCAACTAATCGCCCATGCTCCTCTGCTAAATTTACATCTCTCAGTCCAATTCCACCGTTTTTGAATGTAAATCCTAATTTATCAACAACATAAGAAATTTTTGGAGTAGATGCATCTGTCATAAAATGACCAACTACATCTGTATAATAAATCGGTGCTCCTGCAGGAAATTTAAGAAAACTACCTTTAGGGAAAAGATAAATGCTACGTTTATTTAATAATAAACCATTTAAAAATATATCCTGACTTCCGGTATATCTTAAGAAATATAATTCAGCACTCTTAGCTCTTAAAATAAGAACATTTCCATCCAGTTTACCAGTCTGAATATGCTCTCTATTTTCTCCGGATTTCTCTTCTGAGTTTATTATAAGTAAATCCTCAAAATCCAAATCATCGAGTTCATTATTTACAACAAACCCTTCAATATTTTTCTTTTCTTCTTCAGATAACCTAAAAACATCGGCTGCTGTATTAATAATGGCCATACGTTGATCTGTAAATCTTCTGTCGGCATTTATTAATTCGTACATACGAACAACTACAACAACCTTCTGTTCCTTATTAAGCTTTTTATTAATTTTTTTACAGATTCCGATTATCCTAACGGAATCCTTCATCGAAGTAAGTTTTATCTTTCCATCATCGTTGTTGCCATTAACTTTTTTGTCGATAGCAAAACTTTGGAATAATGTAAAATACTCCTCAACAGCTTCTGCAGTTAACTGTTGTTTTAAAAAGTTCTTTACAAACTCAGTTTCACTATCTTGAACACCTCCGTCCTGTTTGGCAATTAAACCAAACAGTTGCATTAAGGCTTTTAAAATTTCTTCACTCATAAATTAATGTTTCAACAACTTACAATTAAAGCTTAATCTGTATATGCTACGTACTCAAAAGGAATTTCAACAATATCTGCATACTCTTCACCTGCTTCTAGCATATCCTCTTCTTCTTCGTGATAATGCCAAATAATTTTTACATCATTCCCATTTTCTACGATTTCTTCAAATTTTAATAATATATCTAAAATAATTTTAGAAGAAGCTGTATTAAAGTATTCTAGTTTAAAATTAAATTCTGTAATATCACTCGGAGACTCTGAGTAGCCATCAATCCATTTCATTATTGGCTCATAAAACATATTCACATCTTCAGGCAATGAGCGACCTGAGAGTTCGAATTTCCCGTTATCCTTGTCAAGAATTACATTTGGGGTATCGTCTGTTCCCTGAATATTGATCACGTCCATGGTTTTTTATTTAATCGTTAATTATTTGTTTCTTTTAATTGTGGAGGTTAATATAAAAAATGAAACTTCATCATTTATTTCTTTAAATTGATAGGACAAGACGCTACCTGTTTTTTTAGCAATATCGATAAGCCCTAAACCTGCTCCTCCTTTATCAGAAATTCTACCATCCTTCATTTGAGTTTTATATAACTCTGATAAACCTTGCTTGTCTAATGAATTAACCTGTTCCAGATTTTCTCTTAATCCTGGTACTTTCTCGTTTTTTATAATATTACCTGTAATAATATTGTAACTATCCTCACCTTTACTAACCATAACAATACCACGCCTTTCAGCTTCATCTTCATCCCCCATTGAATCAGCATGTTTACTAATGTTCTGTAAACACTCCACCATTACATTAAATACTTTTCTCTGCACAGCGTTAGATTCTTCACTTTTAGCAAGATTCCGTTCAGTTAAAGAAGTAAAAGTTTTGGTTATATCCTGAGTAACCTCTCCTTCATAAACTAAACTAATTTCATTGGTTTTCATAGTTCGATAAAGCTGGTAAGCAAAATCCAAAAAACTATGCTTATCTAGTGTATT
Organism: uncultured Saccharicrinis sp.; assembly: GCA_963677245.1. Lineage (GTDB taxonomy): Bacteria > Bacteroidota > Bacteroidia > Bacteroidales > Marinilabiliaceae > Saccharicrinis. Next base: position 3,474,548 of record OY781921.1, on the reverse strand, counting down.
TCCCATTGCAATAATTATTTTAAATGCATACTTACAATTCTATTCCAATCAATAACACATCATCCACTTGTTTTTCATCTCCCATCCATCTATAAAAGTCTTCAGAAAAATGACGAGCAAAATGTGCCATTGTTAAATCTTCTTTTTCAGTTAAGGCTTCCCTAATTCGTTTGCTTTGGTATTTTCTACGTTTTTCGCCACCTAACTGATCTGGTAAACCATCAGAGAAGATAAAGATTTTGTCTCCATCTTGATACTCTATTTCATTGTTTTCGAAATCTTTCTCAATTTTCTTACGTAAAGGTTTACCTCCAATACCTTTTCTTGATCCTTTATATTCGATCAATTCACCTTTTCTCAACAAATATAAAGGATTATGCGCTCCTGCAAATTGTATTGTCTTATTTTCTTTATCAATTTTACATAAAGCCAAATCCATTCCATCCCTACCATTATTGCCTTCTTCATTTTGCTTTAATGTTGAACGTACTCCTTCATGCAAAAGATCGAGAATTTTGGCGGCATTAAAGTTATCATCAATATTAACAATATTATTTAAAAGAAAATAACCTATAAATGACAACAAAGCACCAGGAACACCATGTCCAGTACAGTCAACCGCAGCTACATAAAAAATGTTATCCTTTTTAACAAACCAAGGAAAATCCCCACTTACAACATCTTTTGGGCGGTAGAAAATAAAGGATCTAGGAAAATGTCTTTGTATAAATTCTGTATCTGGTAAAATTGAAGTCTGAATCCTTTGCGCATAGTTTATACTATCAGAAATCTTCTTATTTTTCTCTTTAATCTCTTGCTCTATGCGCTTAAGCTCAGTCATATCATGAGCTACAAATAATACAGATTCTAAAACTCTATCATCATTAAACTCCGGTATAGATTTAATCTGCATTATTTTTTCTCCATTTGGAGAGGTAATCTTAATTTCATCGATGATTTGTTCTTGCTTTTGTTTTATTTGTATTAAAACATTGTTAACAAAGTCGATGAATCTTTCGTCGATATTTAAATCTGTAATCCTTTTTTTGGTAATCTCCGAAGTTGCAAGTCCTATAAAATTACCTACTGCAGGATTTGAGTAAACCAACTTACCAGAAGTATTAATTCTCAAAATCATATCTGGAGAGTTTTCAGAAAGAGACTGCATTCTACTTTTCATCCTTTCCTCTTTCTCAGCCCTAATTCTCTCAGTAATATCCTGAGTATTAAATATGATCCCTTTTATGGCTGGATCATGTAGTAAATTTTTACCTTTAGTTTCAAGAAATAACTTCTCACCAGATTTCTTTAAGTATGAATATTGAGCAACACTTTCGCCACCTGGTGTTTGTTTTAAATAGTTAAATAAATTATTGATCGTTTTATATCCACGAGGAGTCATCATCTCCGGATCCATCCCAATAACTTTTTCATCGTCCGAATATCCAAGAATTCTTTTAACTGACGGGCTTTCAAATACAAGCCTTTGATTTTCGTCGTATATAGAAATAAACTCGGAAGCATTCGTTAATAATGCAACCATCCTTTTTTGGGCATTCTCAACCTCTTGTACTTTTGATTCAAGCAATTCATTAGATCTTTCCAAGTCTTCCTGGGCAATCATCATTTCTTGCGCATTTTGCTTAAGGGTATCCTCATTCTGACGAAGAGTAACTGTCATATCCTGTGATTCCTTAAGCAAAACCTCCGTACGTGCATTTATTTTTTGTGCGTAAATAGTTCTTCCTATCATTGAACTCAGTTCTTCTGCAAACTGTAGCTTATAATTAGGAATACTTGTATTTAGATAGCCTATTTCAATTACACCCTGCAACTCTTCGTCTTGCATTAAAGGTAAAATGATTAAACTCTTAGGTCTAGTATCTCCGAGTAAACCAGAGCTTACTGTAAAATAATCATCAGGAATCTCAGTACGATAAATCATGGCCTTCTCGTAAGCAACCTGTCCCACAAGACCTCTACCAATACTATATTCTTGGGTGATAAACCTTTTTCTTCCAAAAGCATAAGTAGCTTTATTTATTAGCTTATCATTTTCCAATAAATAAAAACAACCTTGAGCTGCATCTGAATACTTAATGATTTCTTTTAATATATAAAAAGCCAATTCATTTATATTACGATATGTACGTAATACTTCATTTACCAACTCTTTACCTTTTGTTATCCATTTTAATTCCTCGTCCTTACGGTTAGTTTCCATCAAGTCTTTAGCAAGACTATACAAGGAGTTATCTTTATCAGCAAGTTGTAATATTTTATTAAAATCTCCCATTCTAATTAAATCGGCGATTTCAATATTAGATTTAATTTCCTGTTCTAATTTGTGAATTTCCTTTCTCTGTTTATACTTATTATGTCTTTGATAATTTAAGAAGAATATTATTGACAGTGGAACAAGTAAAATTAAAATATTAACAAACCATATTAAAACACTTTTATGGATAAATACTATTGATTTAAGAGAGAAAGATAACTTGGTAAACTCTACAAAACCACTCCAAACCAACAAATAAGCGATTAACAAAAATGCAGTAATAAAGAATATGCTATGCTCAGAAAGCGAAGACATATCCAAATATTTAGTAAAATATTTTTTCAGTTTTTTAGCTGACATATTCCTATATTATAAAGAAATCGACTTTGAAATATAATCATTTATTGTATTCCAATGACTATCGATATTTAACAAACTAAAACTACCTAACTCCAAAAGTCCAATAGTTTTATTGTTTTGAATAATAGGTAAAAGATATATTACTTTTGGTTTAGATGAGCCTGTCCCTGATTCAATTTCGAAATATGCTTCATCAATATCTTTTAAGACCATGATCTCCTCATCATGAACAGCCTGACCATTAAAACCTTCTCCTATCTTAAAATCTTTAATTTTAACATTTTCGTCTAAACCAAAACTAGCCTTTACGGTAAATGTATCCGAAGGTTTGTCTATAAAATAACAAATTCCAACACCTAACTCATAAAAATGGCTTATTTTATTTAAAAGTTCCTTAGCAACTACATTTATACCCTTTTTACCTTTTAAACTATCATTAATATTTAGAGCAATTTTTTCTACCTCTTTTGTATTAGTCTTACCTGAGTGTTGCTGCTCTAATTCGGTTAATTTGGATGATAATTCATATACCCTACGATCGCACGTATCTTCTAAGTCTTTATATTTCTGCTCAAAGCTTAAACGTTCCTTTTTTACTTTCCTAATCGTCCAATCAAACATATAGACAATTGTTAAAAATAAGGCGAGAAATATTAACTCAAGAATCATATACTTGGCCGATAAATCTGAAACAAATACATCCTTAAATAATGCAAAAACAAAAGCAGCTCCCGAGATTATATATAAACGATATGTAGTATTTCTAATCATCTAAAACGAATTACATCTTGTTTAAAAAATTAATTATTTCTTCTGGAGACAATACTTCATCCGGATTAAATAATTGAAGTGCAGACTTTGTCATAGTATCAACATCACATGTTTTTGGATCTTGAATTATCGTATAACCTTTTTTATTAGAAACTTCCTTTACACCTTTTGCTCCATCTTTATTAGCACCGGTTAATAAAATTCCAACCATCTTTTCACGAAAAGCCATAGCCGCAGAAAAAAATGTATAATCAATAGAAGGTCTGCTATGATTTAAAACATCCTCTGTAGATAAAGACAAGGAAGAATCATATTCAATAAACATATGATAATTGGACGGTGCTAAATAAACTTTTCCAGGCTCTAATTTATCCTTATCAAAAGGTTCTATAACTGGTAGATTCGATTTTATTTTTAAACCTTCCAATAAACCAGTTCTAATATGCTTTAAACGATGCAAACAAACAACAATCGGGTACTTAAAGTCTGAATTAATATTAGACAATATTTTACTTACGATAGAAAAACTTCCTGCCGATCCGCCGATTACTATAGCTTTATAATATGAAGCTCTACTATTTACCATTTAAATTCAAATCTTATATATTTGCTCACCTTCATCAAAAAGTTCATACATACAGGAATTCGCTTCACTAATTTTTTCCTTAATTCCAATGGATAAATATCCTCCTCTTTTTATTCGATTATGTAAGTATTTTTCACTTGTTTCCTGAAGTTTAAGGTTATAATATAACATCCTGTTTCTAAAAATAACTACTGAAATTTCTTCTTCCGGATGCTGGCTAAAGTAACTTGCATTTATGAAACAAACATTATTTAAAAAATCACTTTTTAACTGTAAACCTTCCTTCTCTTCGATAAAATAATGATTAAAATTTGTACTTAATTCAAGTCTTTTATAATTCTGCTTATTTAATTCTAAGTACTTTGAATTAATAATACCACTTTTTACTTCATCTATCTTTCTAACACTTTCTATGTTACAATATATTCTGCTTTTACTACTTACTCCTAATTCCTCAAGGATCACGATTAAAGAATAAAGTTCCTCTGGCGAAACCAACTCTGGGAACCAAAAACTAATTTCTTCCTCTGACATGCTTGGAATTACCCTATTCTTTAGTGCTCTCCAGAATGAAGGATCACGAAACATTTCATTTATGGGCACCGGAAAAAAGTAACAAAAATCTTCAAGTATACTGCCTGATTTTATCTCACGAATAAATTCACTTGTATTTTTAATATTAAGTACATTATAAATATGAGCGAACCTGCGTCTTAAAAACGAAAAACCATAATTATTAAAATCGACATTTAGCTTGATTGATAAAGCTGCCGTCAATTCTCTTATATCGCTTATCGATGGTCCAATAGCCATTTAATTACTTATATTTTAAATGAAACTTGTTACTTTTAGTGTATACCATGCCATGCTTCACGAAACGGGTTTTAAAAAAACCATGTAATGCTTCATGAGTTCCTAAAATAAGAACTCCTCCATCATATAGCTTATCAAAGAACTTTTTTACAATCTTCATTTGTAGATCAGAATTAAAATAAATCAAAACATTTCTACAAAAAATAATATCAAATTTTTGATAGAATGGTATCTCCTCTTCAACTAAATCATGTCTCTGAAAAACAGGCACTTTTGAAATAAAGTCTTTAACTTTAATTGTATCTTCACTCTCATTTATATCGAAGTAATAGTCAAAGGGATTTCCATTAGGATTAATACTATTCATCAACTGATCATAAACCTCGATATATTGTTTGTTAAACTTTAAATCATAAACGGCATTTTTGGCACCTTTAATAACTTTTTGATTAATATCTGTACCTACAACCTTAACTTTATCTAACAAACCTAACTCATTAAACAATATTAAGTTAGAATAAACTTCTTGTCCGGAAGAACATCCTGCATGCCAAATATTTATATTAGATTTTGTCTTTAAACCAGGTATAACATCCTTATACAAATACTCCCATGTTTCAGAATTACGAAATAGTTCAGTAGTATTCACGGTAATGTCATCAACTAATTGCTCAACAAAATTCTCATCCGATTTTGTTTTCATCAATAGTTGATCCATATCCATGTTATGATCTTTCAGAACTTTTTCAATCCGTCTTTGAATTGAATTATCAGAATAATCACAAAAATTGTATGGCGTATGGTTTTTTAATTCCTCAAGAAACTCTTTGAATGTTATTTTGCTCACGTAATTGCTTAGTTGATTAAAATAATTCTACTTCTACATTTTGGATAAAAGCAGTAAATGAGTGATCATCTCCCACTTTAGCTTCTGATAAAAGAAACAGAACTGGTATATCATCACCAAATTTATTCTTAATCGGAACTTCTTTCCTCTCTCCAATAACTTTTTCCTCCTCAGTATTCACATATGCTTTTACAAACAAATCATTTTTTGCAGTCTCAGTTGAAAATAACATAGAAACATGTTGCCCCAGTACCTCGCTTCTTTCATATCCCCACAGTTTTTCTGCAGCTTCATTAAAGAATTCTAGAACTCCCTCTTTATTGGTTGTAATGATAGCATCAAGAGCTCCCTCCAACATTTTTTCATTTCTTATTTTTACAGCCTCGATTTCTTTAAACTGTTCCTTCATTTCATCACGAGCCTGTTCTAACATAACACCAAGTTCTTCTTTCGAACTCTTCATCTGTTCTTCCATATTAACTTGTTCAGTTACATCATTTTCAAGACTTAAAATCTTAACAATATCTCCATGATTATCAATTACAGGCGTATAAGTAGTAAGTAAATAAATTTCTTCCCCTAATTTAGTACGTCTTCTAACTCGACCTTTAAAGTTGTGTCCTCCTTTAAGATCTGATAATATCTTTGTTAAATCTTCAATATCTTCCTGGAAGAAGAATATTTTAAGATTCTGACCTTCTATCTCTTCAGGTAAATATTTAAATGTTTGCAAAAACAATTGATTTACACTGATTAATGATCCATCCGTTTCAAACTCACAACTAATTGCTGAATTGTCAATAGCTTCAAGAATACCTTTCATTTCTACCTCTCTACGATCAGACTCTTCTTGTGTTGCTTGCATTTCCTCTAAATTCTGGCGTAGCTCTTCCTCTTGTTGAGACATTTTCTCAGCCTGAATTTGCGTTTCATGCAATAGTTTTGTTGTTTGAATATTAATCTGTACTGTTGAGATTGTTGAAGCAATACTTTCTGCAGTTCTTTCTACAAATTCGATTTCAAAAGGTTGAAATTCTGAGAACGAAGCTAACTCAATTACACCATATATCTCATCGTTTACTTTTAATGGAACAATTAAAATCGCTTTAGGATTAGATTGACCTAAACCAGACGTAATTGTTATATACTCATTTGGAACATCAGTAATATAAATCGTATCTTTTTCTTGTGCACATCTTCCAATTAACCCTTCATTATAGCTGATTTTTTTATCAGCAAATTTCTTTCTGTCAAAGGCAATACATGCTGACAACTCAAAATACTTTTCGTTTTTATTATTTGAACTTAGTAAGAAAAAGCCACCTTGATTAATTTTTAAATAATTAACCATGTAGCTAATTATGTTATATGATAATTCCTCAAGGTTGTCATTATTCTTTCTTAATATCTCAGCAAATTGGGCTAAACCTTGCGTTACCCAGGTTCTTTGCTCTTCTTCTAGCCTTCCCTGTTCTTGCTCTTTTTTACTCTTAACTAAATAATCCCTTAGTTTTAATAAAGATTTACTTAACTGATCCTTATGCTCCAGACTTATATCCGAACTATTTAAATTACCTTGTCGCAAGTTATTAATGAAGTTAAGAACCATTTTGGATCTTGAAATTTCAGATTTAATATACTTGCGTTGCTTGCTAATTATTTTTACAAATTTTAGTGCATATAAATATCCAATAGCACCGGTAATAACAGGTAACGCTAATAAAAACCACAATCCAGGAAACATATAAAACATATCAATCAAAGGTCTGTTTGATTGATAAAATACATTGGAACCTAAATTGGCTAATACAACAATAATTAATGTTAATAACCCGAATAAAACTCCAAATAAAGTATATCTTCTATGTATGCGTATTAATTCTGCTTTTTTCACAATAATCAGTTTTGTTTTAGTCTGAAGATCCTATGTTTCGTGAACGAAATTAAAAACTTTTAAGCACTTTACCATTCTAAACCTGATAAAGCTAATTCTTCAAAATTACTATAATGATCTAACTATGTATGGAGCAATTTCTTCCAATGATAAAATTTTATCGGCTGCTCCAAGTTTAGCTGCTTCTTTAGGCATTCCATATACTACAGAGCTATGTTCGTCCTGAGCTATTGTTTTTGCTCCCGATTCTTTTAATTCCAGTAATCCTTTTGCTCCGTCATTCCCCATACCAGTCAATAAAATACCCGTAGCATTTTTTCCTGCATATCTGGATGCGCTTCTAAATAATACATCTACAGAAGGTCTATGTCTATTCACTAATGGTCCACTTTTTATATCAACAAAGTACTCCTTTCCAACGCGCTTTAAAAGCATATGATGATTACCTGGCGCAACTAAAACCCTACCCTGATATAGCTTATCTCCATTTTCAGCCTCTTTCACTTCTAACTCACAAATATTATTTAAACTATTAGCAAAAGATTTTGTAAATCCTTCAGGCATATGCTGAACAATTGCAATACCAGGCATTTTTGGTGGTAGTTGTTTTAAAAACTGCCTTATGGCCTCTGTTCCACCGGTTGAAGCTCCCAAAACTATTATTTGATCTGTAATTGTAATCCTATCAGAAGCTGAACCCTTTTCTAAAATTACATCCGCAGAATACTTTGGTTTGACTTCAATTTTAACAGATGGAGAAGCTACAGGTCTTGGTTTTCTTGGTGTAGTAACTTGACTTATAGTATTATTCTGGATTTTCTTTCTGGAAAGCTTGGCTTGTGAAGCTGCTTTAACCGCATCACAAATCATAATCTTTGATTCGTTGATAAACTTAGCGGCGTTCATTGCAGGTTTCCCAATGATTTCCGAAGCTCCATATTCTAATGCTCTTAAGGCAACCTCTGTACCTTCTGTTGTTAATGAGGAAATAATAACAACAGGAATAGGATGTTGAGACATTATTTTTCTTAGAAATGTCAAACCATCCATGCGCGGCATTTCAATATCCAGAGTGATAACATCCGGAATTTCTTTCATTATCTTTTTAACCGCAATTATTGGATCGGCAGCTGTACCCATCACTTCTATTTCAGGATCTGATCCTAATATTGATGATAGACTTTGTCTTACTACAGCTGAATCATCAACAACCAATACCCTAATTTTATCCTTCCGCATAGAACAAGGTTATCTTAATACTTTAACTATTATTAATTTGTAATATAGAAAAAATATTCTGTGGTTCACTACATTAAAGCAAAGTATTGATTCTAAATTGTTTTTTTATCAAGCAATTTATGTCGTACTTCACCTGTATCTGTAAAAAATATAATTTTTCTACCTCTTTTTCCCCCGGTACTTGATGCTACAATTGGAATTTTACGTTCCTCAAGCATAAGTCTGGCTACTCTAATATTTCTTTCTCCAATGAGTGTTTTAGAGTTACCTGTTTGCATCAATTCACCGCCTCCAAATATTTTGGCTTGTAAATCTTCTATTCGGGAGCCATGAAATAATAACCTATCAATTAGCTTATCAATGGCGATATTACCATACTTTGGTGAAGCTAAATCATTACCATTCCAGTTAGGCAACATATAATGATTAATTCCACCTATATTAAGACGCGAATCCCATAAACAAATGGCAACACACGACCCAAGTATAGTTTTTACCATATGAGGCTCCTTACTTACAAACAAAGAGGATGGATATAAAAAATGTTGTAAATATTGACTCATCTAAATTATCCTTAAAAAATCTCGTCCTCTTCGTCAAAGAAAATATCATTTCCTTCACCACTAAAACCATCTACAATATTTTTGGCTTCAGGAACACTTATTGTAAATGTAGATCCCTCACCTTTTTGGCTTGATATTTCAATATCACCACTCAACACATCAAGTAAAGCTTTTGTGATAGATAAACCTAATCCATGACCTCTATTGATAGAGTTAATACCAGTATCTAATCGCTTAAAACGTTCAAAAATTGTTTTTTGATTTTTCTCTGAAATACCAGTACCAAAGTCCTGAACTGAAATTTTTAAAACATCATCTTCATTAAGCCAAACTGAAATAACCACATTACTATCTTTGTAACTATACTTAAGTGCATTATTAATTAAGTTACTTAGAATTAGTTTAAGTTTTTCTGAATCTGTTTTAAAGTAAAAGTTTTTACCAAATCCGTGTTCAATATTAAATTGTATATCAATACTAATTCCCATTTTACGAGAAATAATATTGAAAGAATCTACAACTGTTTGCAACAAACTTCGAATATTTACTTTGGTAATATTTGGTGCAATTTCACCTGCTTCTATTTTAGCTGCAACAAAAATATTTTTCAGCTGAAAATCTAAATTAAATGCTTCAGAATGTATTAAAGCCACCATGGAAACAACTTTTTTCCAATCATGCTTTTCTACAGACAATATAGCTTTAGACAGTCCTAATATAGAAGTAAATGGATTTACAATTTCGTTAGATATATTTGAAATAAAATGACTTTTCAACGCCTCTGAATCCTTCAATTTCTTTGAAACATTCTGTAAATCTAATGTCAAATCCTTTATTTCTTTTTCATTACTTTTAGCTAATTCCAGTCTTTCTCTAAGCGCTTTAAGTAACTGTCTATCCGATAAATTATTCATGGTTATAGTTTTGTGCTTTATATTTTTCTAAAAATAGTTGGTTTAATATGTTCTAATGGAACGTTCATTCCTGTTAAAGATTCAGAATGTCCAATAAAAAATATCCCACCCTTTTTAAGACGCTCGCTTAATTTATTAATTACTTTTTCCTGAGTAACTCTATCGAAATAAATCAATACATTACGACAGAAAATTACATCATAGGTTTCTTTTATATTTGAATAACTTGAATCCATTAAATTCAAGTATTTTAATTGCAAATTTCGTTGTAATTCAGGTCTTACTTTTACTGTTGGGTTTTCTTTATCTTTACTTTTTAAAAGATATTTCTTCTTTAATTCTAAAGGAATTACGTCCACTTTATTTAAAGGATATACTCCTTTAGCTGCTTTACTTAAAACATTTTGAGAAATATCTGTACCTAGTAATGAATACTGAAAAGCAGGATGTTCGCGCTTATATTCATTCAAAGTAATAGATATGGTATATAACTCTTCACCACTTGAGCAACCAGCACTCCATATTCTAAAAATATCCTGAGAAGATTTTTCAGTAAACTCAGGAAGAACGTTTGCCTTTAAAAAATCAAAGTGGATTGGCTCTCGATAAAAATCAGTTTTATTTGTAGTTACAACATTTAAAAAATTGAAAATCTCCTCTTTCTGCCCCTCCTTACTAAATAGATAATCCTTATATTGACTATAGGATTTCATATTTAATTGTCGTATACGCTTAAGTAACCTTCCCTGTAACATAACCCTTTTAACTGGTGGCATTTTAATACCAAACTCAGAGTAAATAAAGTTACTAAAAGCAGTAAAGTCTTTTTCAGACAATTCTGCCTTAAAACAGTCTAGTTCACGCGTATTTAACTTACCTTCTTCCACTAACCTTTTATTTCGTCAAGTAACTTACTTATACCAACAATTTCATTGATACTAAACACTTCATCAGAATTTAATATAAGATAATGTTTTTCATTCACATTGCATGTCGCCTGAATATATCTCGGACTGTAATCAGTTTCGATATTTTTAAACATACTTTCGTCAGCTTCAAACACATCTGTAACAGAATCCATTAATACACCTACTCTAAATACAGCATCCGAATCTTTACGTTTAACATCAATGATAACAATACATGTTTGCATTGATATTTCAACAGGATTCAAACCAAATTTTACCCCTGCATCTATAACAGGTACTACTTCATCTCTAAAATCGATTACCCCTTTCATAAAAGAAATGGATTCTGGCATCATACGAGGTTCTTCATATTCTCTAATTTCGCTGACTTTACTAACATGAATAGCAAAGTTTTCAGATCCTATAGTAAATGATAGATATGAGTTATTTATCTCTTCCATCTTTATTAGTTTTTACTTTCTATTTGAGTTATTACATGCATTAAATCAATAAGGTGTACAAACTCTTCTTTTTCTTGAATTGTACCTTCAAAGCTTTCAATAAGTCCCATTCCTTTTTGAAATGCAGGTGGGTTTATCTTCTCCTCATCGACCTCAAAAACTTCCTTTACCAAATCAACCACAACACCAAACTGAGATTCTAGTTTATCCTCAGGTGAAACAATAATTATGGAAGTATCCTTAGACCGTTCAACTTCTTCCAAATCCATAATCTTTCTCATATCAGTGATGGGAATTATATTACCATGCAGGTTAATCACTCCAAGAATATAATTTTTGGTATTAGGTACTTTTGTGATATGACTTTCTTCGTATGGTAATATATTACGAACCTTTAAGCTGTCAAAAGCAAAATTTTGGTCTCCTAAACTAAAGGATATTAATGTTTTAAATTCTCCTTCCATTATATTCTTTATTTATGAAGTTTTTGTGTCCAATTATGATGAATTAATCTATTGGTATCAATAACCATAGAGATAGTACCATCACCCATTATAGATGCTCCTGATATAATATCTTGATCTCTTAACAACCTTCCTAAAGGTTTAACAACTGTTTGATATTCACCAATAACTTCATCAACTACAAGCCCAATCTTCTTATTTTCAAATTTTACTTGAATAATATGCTCCTTTCCATCAACCGCTTCCTCATTAAAAACATCTCTAGTTCTAATAATAGGGAATTGCTCGTTGTCTAATGTAATTACATCGTTGAAGATTGCCTTTTTATCTTCTACCTCAAGTGGGAATATTTTCTCAATGGCAGAAATAGGAATAACATACTGTGTACCTGCAACAGTAACTAACAGTCCATCTATAATAGACAAAGTAAGAGGCAACTCTAATGTAATAGTTGTACCTTTATCCAACTCTGAATCAATAGATACTTCACCTCGAATTTCACCAATTTTTCTTTTAACAACATCCATTCCTACTCCTCTACCAGAAATATCAGATACATTATCTTTAGTAGAGAATCCACTCATGAAGACTAAATCAAAAATTTCACTTCTTGATAATTCTACGCCTTCATCAATTAATCCTTTAGTGATAGCTTTTTTAAGGATATAATCCGGATCAATTCCTTTTCCATCATCAATAACCTTTATGATAACACTAGCTCCTTCATAATAGGCTTTAAATATGATAGTTCCTTTAGGGTTTTTACCTTTTTTAATACGTTCATCAGGCAACTCGATACCATGATCTACACAATTTCTAATCATATGTAGAAGTGGATCAGTAAGGTGCTCAATAATATTTTTATCAAGTTCAATATCCCCACCTTCAATAATAAAATCAATTTCCTTATTTAATTCTTTAGAAAGATCGCGAACTAAACGTTGAAAACGCATCAAATCGTTTTGGATAGGAATCAAACTAATTTCAAAAGCATTATCCCTTAGTTGACGAGATAGTTTTTGGATATTTTCGGATAAGTTGATAATTTTTGGCTCTCCACTAGTCTCAGCATACAAATTTAACTGAGCCTGAATAGTAACCAACTCACTAACCAGATTAACTAATTCATCAATCTTGGTAGAAGCTACCCTTATACTAGATATTTTATGCTCTTTTAATTGAACCTTTTTCTTTTCACTTGAAACTTCCTTCTTAGCTCCAGACCAGGAAACAGCTTTTAGCTTTTCTAATGTTAAAACATCTTCCTCTTCTTTAGCTTTACGAACTAATTCTTTAAATAATGGATCCTCAATTATATTACCACTGAATATTTCACCAATTTCAAGATCGCACTCATCTTCAACGAAAATAAATACATCTTGAATTTCATTTAATGGCTCAGTAGTGTTTAATATAATATCCCAAGAAAGAAAACATTCCTGCGGATTCAGATCCTTAAGTTCAGGAATTTTATCGGAATGGTATAATACTACAGCTTCACCTAAAGCATGTAAATCATCCAACAGAAATAATGGATTCGTACCATTTTGTAAAATATTAGTGTGCGGTTTAAACGAAATAAAATAAGTTTTCGAATCATCCTCTGCAACACTTCCTGTTGTTTCACTTCCTACATTTGATTGAGCAACGCTAGTTTCAGTATCTTGAGGTTTAGAAACAAATTGTTGAATTTGTCTAGTAAAAACAGCAAGTTCATTTTTCTCATCCTCATCAGTTAAATCGCCTACTTCTAAAAAATGTTTAATTTGATCTATAGCAGTAAATGTAATGGAAATTAAGTCATCCGTAATTGCCAACTTATCATTTCTAACCCAATCAAAAACTGTTTCTAAATGGTGTGTAAATTCACTTAAATCATTGAAACCAAACATCGCACCACCTCCTTTTAAGGAGTGCATTGCCCTAAAAATACGTTCAATGATTTCCTTGTCAGATCTTTCATTTTCAAGAAGCAATAAAGCTTCCTCAAGATCATGCACATTGTCGAGTGACTCTTCAACAAACTTGGCTCTAAACTTATCAATCATGCGTTTGCATTTTTTGAGATTAGAGAATCAAAAAAACGTAATGACTTGACTACGTCTTCTGAATCAATATTGTTTTTCTGATTAATTTTTAATTCCGATTTCATAATCGGTATAAGCTTTTTTGTATTTGCAACAATTTCATCTGATAAAGAAAGATTACCATCGCGTAAAGCTGCAAAAACTCTTTCGATTGACTCTGCAATATGATCTATCCCTTCAATGCCTAGCATTGGAGCTGTACCTTTTATTTTATGGGCAGCTGTAAATACTTTTTCAATTACGCAACCCTCTACAATTTCTGATCGATCATATAATAAATCAAGTTCAATCGAATTTAGCTCTTCAAGTGAATCGTTTATAAATCCTTCCTTAATCTTTTCTATCATCTTAAAACTCTTGAAATAGCACTTAACAATTTTGCAGGTACAAAAGGTTTAATAATCCAACCTGTCGCACCAGCTTGTTTAGCTTCCATTTTTTTAGATGCTTGAGATTCAGTTGTTAAAAATAAAATAGGAATATGCTTATAAGCATCTATCTCCCTAACTTTACGAATTAATCCCAAACCATCTAAATTTGGCATATGTAAGTCGGTAATAATGATATCAATATTACGCCCATCTAAAAATTGAAGCGCATCTTCACCATCTACTCCAACTAAAACATCGTAACCTTCGTTTTGAAGTGTAAAGTTTACAACTTCTCTTATACTTTCTGAATCGTCAACAATAAGAACTGTCTTAGCCATAATTAGTTAATTATTAATCTATAGTTTAAATAGGTCATTAAAACCAGCATTTGCAATTAAGCCATATACTTCTTCGTTCAGTTTCCCTTCAAATTCAAATGTATTACCACTAGTTTCAATAGACTTTTTTAGTGCAAAAATTATTTGTACAAATGTACTATCTATACTACTGGGATTAGTTACTTCTAACTTTAAATTTTTCGAAAAATCAATTGAATTATTTAACTCCTCACTAATATTATCAATATGATTGATAATTAGTTCTCCTGTAATAATTGCCTTTTGACTTTCATCTTCTTGCAATACATCAATTGAATAAGGAACATCCATACTGTATAGAATTTATTTTAAAACTTTTCGTAATTATCCAGATCCATATCTTTTTCTAAATTAATAATCTCCTTTTGTTCTGAAACATTTGTTTTTTCAGACTTAGGCTCTGAATCATAAAGCTCAGCATCTTGATTATTATTTGAAAAAGATTTAGAAACCACTGTTTCCTGATCCATCTCTTCATTACCAATATTAAAGAAACTAACTGCTTCTTTTAAACTATCTGCTAATACAGATAATTGCTCTGCACTTTGTGTAAGTTCATCTGAAGAAGAGGCATTTTCCTGAGTAATTAAGTTCAACTGTTGCATTGCCATATTAATTTGCTCGGCTCCTGTTTTTTGCTCTAAACTTGCAGCAGAAATTTCTTTAATTAATTGCGTAGTTTTCTCAATATCTGGTACAAGTAATCTTGATTTTTCACCAGCTTCCTGAGAAACTTTTAATCCACCATTCACCAATGCATGAATTTCATCTGCAGCAACCTTACTACGTTCTGCTAACTTACGAACCTCAGCAGCAACAACTGAAAAACCACGTCCATGCTCACCTGCCCTGGCTGCCTCTACAGCAGCATTAAGTGCTAATATATTGGTTTGAAATGCTATGTCTCCAATTATGGTAATCTTCTCTGCAACACTTTTCATTGAATCTGCAGCTTCTGATGATAATTTATCGGCAATATTTACATCCTTAGCAGTTTCAACTGTGATTTTTTCAGTTTGAACAGCATTGTCTGTATTCTGATCAATATTAGCCACCATCTCTTCAATAGAAGTTGAAACCTCTTCTGCTGAAGCGGCCTGATCAGCAGAACCTTTTGATAATTGCAAGGAACTGCTTTTAACATTTTGCCCACTACTTACCAAATCATTAGCATTCGTCTTAATAGAAACAACAATGTTTTTAATATTAACAGCCATCGCCTTTAAAGCATCAGCTAATTGACCAATTTCATCATCTTGTTCAACTTCCAGTTCGGCTGTTAAGTCACCATTTCCTATGGCTTGTGCAAAACTGACACCTTTTATTAATGGCTGTACAATAGATTTATACAATATATATGCGATCACTGCAGAAATAACAACTAACACAAATATCATAATGATTACAAAACCGCTAAAGCTACCAAAAGATGCATCCATCTCTGATAAAGACGCATTATTTAATTCTGAAAATTTATTTCCTAAAGCTGTTAAATCAACAATAATTTGGTTACTCAATGTTATTATTTCTCCATCTTCCTGAACCATAGGCTCAACTTCGAAAATAACCATTACGTCATCATAAGCTTCAAAGGAGTTTAAGCTAGACATTACGTAATTATGCTTTTCAAATAAAGCATCAATTGTATGTTTTATAGAATCGAATTGAAGCTGATCTTCTTTATTTTTCCATTCCAACTTTAATCCTTCAATTCTTTTAATAAGTTCTGGATATTCTTCAGCGTGAAGTTTTTCTAATACAATTTTATCAGCAGTACCTGGTTGACGATCAATAAACACCCAACTCTTAATTAAAGCTTTTGAACTAATAACCATATCCTTAAGCTGCTGTAAGCTTTGTTCAGAAGGACTATAAACACCAGTTATATCGTCACTTAAACTTCTACTTTCCTTTAATGTGAAAAATGTTAATATACCATTAACAAGTATCGCTATTAATATTAAACTAAAACCAGCAATCAGTTTCTGGGCAATATTCAATTTTATCTTCATACGTTTAATTTAATCTTCAATATTGTAAGTATTGCAATATTAAACCAAATATATCACATTACTTAAACTATCGTTAACTTCGATTTACTTCTTAATGGCAGCAGCCATATTAGATAATTTTGAACTAATACTTAAACCTAATGTTTGCGCATTAGAATCATGAATTTCAAATTTCAAATTATTTTCTCTTACCACAAAATTAATAACCGAACCGTGCTTTGTAGCTCCTTCTGCTTCAGTTATTAAAAGTGAACTTTTTCCTATCTTACCTAACAAGGTTTCTGAATGCTTTGTAAAGTTGATAAAAGAAGACACATACAATACCTGACAATCAGTAACTTCATCAACAGAATTAAACTTTTTAATTACAACATTCTGATAACCGAATTTTTTTCCTGTTGATTGTTTTTCCAACCAATCGGCTATTTTATCACTTTTTAAAACACCAATAACAAAATCACCTTGTTTTGCATCATCGGGCCAACCAATGTATCGGATAAAATTTAAGGTAAATACAGATTTGTACTTTTCAACTTGACCATAACTCATGCATGGTATGATCAAGAGAAAAAATAAAAATAGAAATATTTTTCTCATAACACAACTCCATTAAATTAATTGTTTTCCTTGGCACTGTTACGGTCAATATTTGCTTTAGGTTACTAAAAATGTTTATAAAATGTTGAAAAATAAGAACCACATTTAAAAATACTCCATCATAACTATTTAAAAATCCATAATAAGGAATAAATTTGCGCCAAAAATATTCCGGTAAAATGAGAACTATTCAACTATTTAAATCAGTTGATGGACTGTCGTTTGAAGAAAAGTTTAAAAATACACTTAAGCTAATCACAAAAGAATCAGCAGGTAAACCAATTGTAAATCTCAATATATATTTATCATCAAATAATGAAGAAGAGTTTAATGATGAATTGAAAGTTACTAATAAATTATTAGCAGAAAGTTTTGATGAATCAATACCTGCATCACAAATTATAGCCCAAAAAACATCAGATGCTCATTTTACAATTGAATGCATGTTATGTGAATTGGATAGATCAAGAATTGAGTACAAGAAAATATTAAAACATCCTTATGTAAAAATTAACCATGAAAATGGTTTTGAAATTCTATCTGGAGGTATATGTTTTAATGAGGAAAGCTATATTTTTTCACTTCAAAGAAGTATAGATTTTGCTGAACAAATATTAAGTGCCGAAAAAATAAATTTTAAAAATATTTATAAAGAGACTAACTCTATTCCTAATATTAGCAATAAGTGTATGTTTGATGGGAAAGAGCAAAGTAACTATGAAATTTTTTCTAAACTTAAAGAACTTTTACAGGATAATCCTAACAGTCTTTCTGATAAAAATGTAATTTCTAACGGAAGTGATTATGGCGACTTTACAACTCAGTTTTATGCCTACAAAGAAAACTCACAAAATAATATAAACTCTATATCCAATATATTACTTGAGGATAATTGGTTTTATCTTAAAGCGGAAAATACTTATAATGATGTAGAAAAACAAACTATTTTTTTACTTGATAAACTTAATAGCCTGCTGACTGAAAAAGCTCTAGTTTTCAATAGTATTCAGCTTATTAAAGCCTTAGTGAAAAACATTGGTGACTTTAACAAAGTAGAAGAAATCTTAAAATCTGCCATACCAACCAAAAATATCTTAGTTGTACAAACTGATAATATTGATGATAACCTAATTCGACTAGAAGGTTTAATTTCTAATTTATAACATCCTAAATATAAATATTTAAGTATAAAAGCATGTGGATTTTAGTTGCACGAACAATACTAAAAAATAGAATATTATTACTTAGCATACTTGCTATAATTACAGCATTTATGGCCTATAAAGCCGGGGATGTTCAAATGTCATATCAATATGCCCCTTTATTACCTGAAGATGATCCTGCATTTTTAGAATATCAGCATTTTGAGGAAATATTTGGTAATGAAGGTAATTTAATGGTTATAGGAGTAAAAGATAAGGAATTCTTTACCTTAAACCATTACCGTCGTTGGAAAAACCTTTCTGAATCAATTCAAAAAATTAATGGTGTCAGTTCTGTATTATCAGTAACTGAATCATATGATTTAATTAAAAACAAAGAGCTTAAACAATTTGAAATTCAACCAGTTTTCAATGAAAAAGTCAACTCACAATATGAATTAGATTCGTTAAAAAAACACCTTTATGCCTTACCATTTTATAAAGGGACTTTATACAATAGCAGTAATCATTCTTATTTGATGGCCATTACACTGGAACCAGAAATTCTTCAGAGTCCGGCAAGAGTAAGCTTAATTAAAAATATAATTCAAGCTGGTGATGAATACGAAAAAGATACTGACAAAGAAATTCATTATTCTGGTTTACCATATATAAGAGTTACTACAGCTGAAATGATAAAAAAAGAACTGAACATGTTCATTTTTTTAGCTTTGGGGATTACTGCTGTTATAATTTTTCTATTCTTTCGATCTTTCAAAGTCGTAATCTTTTCAATGCTGGTAGTAGCTATTGCTGTAATTTGGGCACTAGGTACACAGGCTTTGTTTGGCTATAAAATTACAATATTAACAGGAATGATTCCTCCATTAATAATTGTGATTGGTATACCTAATTCTGTTTTTTTACTGAATAAATATCATCAGGAATATAGAAAGCATGGTAATAAAATTAAGGCACTACAAAGGGTTATTCGTAAAATTGGTAATGCAACCTTTTTAACTAACTTAACCACAGCTTCTGGCTTTGCTACTTTTATTTTTACAAGTAGTAGAATTTTGGTAGAATTTGGTGTTATCGCAGCAATCAACATTATTGGCGTATTTGTATTATCTCTTCTGTTAATACCAATTATATTTAGCTTTTTATCAGCACCAAAAGAAAGACATTTAAATCATTTAGATAATAAACCAGTTAATAAAGTAGTAGATAAATTAGTACATATATCCTTAAACCATCGAAAAACTGTGTACATTACAACAGCTATTGCGTTAATTTTAGGGGTAGTTGGTATTACTCAAATTAAGACTACAGGATATATGTTAGATGATATTCCTCATGATGATCCATTATATGTTGATTTAAAATTTTTTGAGGAAAACTTTGATGGTATAATGCCTTTAGAAATTATGATCGACTGTAAAAAGCCAAATGGGGTTTTAAAAGCAAGTAACTTAAAAAAACTGGATCAACTACATAAAAAAATTGCTGATAATCCAGATATTTCAAAAGCATTATCCTTATCTGAAGCTGTTAAATTTGCACGACAAGCCTTTTACAACGGAAATCCCAAATACTACAAAGTTCCAAGTAATCAAGAGAGAAATTTTCTTTTATCCTATGTTTCTAAGAGTGAAGGAAACCAATCTAAAATCATGAGTACTTTTATTGATTCTTTGAAACAGAAAACAAGATTAAGCTTTAGAATTAAGGATGTTGGTACTACTAAAATGACTGAAATTAATAATCAGGTTATCAATGAAATTAACGAAATATTCCCTGAAGAAAAATACAATACATCAGTAACAGGTGCTAGTGTACTATTTTTTAAAGGAACCAAATATTTAATTAGAAACTTATTTGTAAGCTTACTCTTAGCTGTTGTATTAATAGCCTCATTTATGGCCTGGATGTTTTCGTCGAAAAGGATGGTTTTGGTATCGTTAATTCCAAACTTAATTCCTCTGATTATGACAGCAGCTTTAATGGGATATTTTGGTATTCCAATTAAACCATCAACTATTCTGGTATTCAGTATAGCTTTTGGTATTTCTGTAGATGATACAATTCATTATCTGGCTAAATACAGACAGGAATTAAGTGAAACAAACTGGAGTATAAAAGCAGCTGTTGTTTTAGCTTTAAAAGAAACAGGGGTTAGTATGATGTATACTTCAATCATCCTGTTTTTTGGATTTGGAATATTTGGCTTTTCAGAATTTGGAGGAACTGTTGCTCTTGGTATTTTAGTTGCTGTTACCTTGTTAATTGCATTAGTTTCTAACCTTATAATTCTCCCTTCATTATTATTATCCTTAGAAAAACACCTTACTAATAAATCATTTAAAGAGCCACTTCTTCAAATTTATAACGAAGACGAAGATATTGAGATTAAGGATTTAAAAATTGAAAAAGACAATAAGAAATAGTTTTCATGCAGAATATTAAACAATTACAAACACTGGTTAATAAAACCATTGAAGAAATCCAATTTATAAGTCAACCAGAGGAATTGTATAAACCTATAGAATATACAATTACACAAGGTGGGAAAAGAATTAGACCGGTACTTTGTTTAATGGCTGCAAAACTTTTCAATTCTGATATTTCTAAAATAGTTATTCCAGCCATTGCATTAGAGGTATTTCATAATTTCACATTATTACACGATGATATTATGGATAATGCTGACGTAAGGCGAAATATGCCAACCGTACATAAAAAATGGAATACGAATACAGCTATATTATCTGGTGATGCCATGTTAATAAAGGCATATCAATTAATTAGCGAATCAGATAGTCAAAAACTTCCGGAAGTAATACAATTATTTAACAAGGTAGCTCTAGGAGTTTGTGAAGGACAACAATATGATATGGAGTTTGAAGACAGAAACGACGTCACTGTTGATGAATACATAGAAATGATTCGATTAAAAACTGCTATTCTTTTAGCCGGAAGTTTAAAACTAGGCGCAATTTTGTCTAATGCTTCTGAAAAAGATGCGGATCACCTTTATCAATTTGGAATTAACATTGGCATCGCTTTTCAATTACAGGATGATTATCTGGATAGTTTTGGTAATCAGAGTACGTTTGGAAAAAAAATAGGAGGCGATATTGTCGCTAACAAAAAAACATTCCTCATGTTAAATGCCATTAGCGAAGCAAGCGGAGAAGATAGAAAAGAATTAAATGATTGGCTAAGTAAAGATACTTTTGATGCTAATGAAAAAATTAAAGAAGTTCAGAATATTTATAAAAAATTATCTGTAGATGAAGCATCTAAAAACAAAATGAAAGAATACTATAACTTAGCATTAGAAAATATATCCAGTGTAAATGGAAGTGAAGATATCAAATCAGAACTAATTTCTTATGCCAATAGTTTGATGGAAAGAATTAGTTAGTACTTTTGAAATCAATTGAATCTTTTGTACATTTCAGATAAATTCGCTTACAGCTAATTTTAGAAATTACTTTTTATTTTCAGCATTATTAATTAACGATCAATATGAAACAAGCCAATTTGTTCCTATCACATCAAAATGGCAAGTTCCATCTGGCTTAAAAAAGAAAAATTTTAACCGATGACACAATTAGAAGGGAAAATCATTCAGGTAGTAGGTCCTGTTATAGATGTTAGTTTTGAATTAGAAGATCAAGAACTTCCTAACATTTTAGATGCACTTGAAATAACCCGTGACAATGGGGAAGTAATTACAATTGAGTGTCAACAACATATTGGAGAGCAAACTATTCGTTGTATTTCTATGGATGCCACGGATGGATTGGTAAGAGGTATGAAAGTAGTTCATACAGGACAACCTATACTAATGCCACCTGCCGATAAAGTAAAAGGTAGGTTACTAAGTGTAACAGGTAAGGCCATTGATGGAATTGGTGATATTGATAAAACAAACGGAACACCAATCCATAGAGAACCGCCTAAATTTGAAGATCTTTCAACAGAATCTGAAATATTATTTACAGGTATTAAGGTTATTGATTTAATTGAACCTTATGCAAAAGGAGGTAAAATTGGTTTGTTTGGTGGAGCAGGAGTTGGTAAAACCGTTCTAATTCAAGAGCTAATTAATAATATTGCTAAAGGTTATGATGGTTTATCTGTATTTGCCGGAGTAGGGGAGAGAACTCGTGAAGGAAATGACCTTTTACGGGAAATGATTGAAGCTGGAATTGTTAATTACGGCGAAGATTTTAAAAAGAGTATGGAGGAAGGAAGCTGGGATATTGACAAAGTAGATCAAAAATCTTTGGATGATTCTCAGGTAACTATGGTTTTTGGTCAGATGAACGAACCTCCAGGGGCGCGTGCTCGTGTTGCTCTATCAGGATTAAGTATTGCCGAAAGTTTCAGAGATGGAGATGGTTCAGGTGCCGGTAAAGATATTTTGTTATTTATTGATAATATTTTCCGTTTTACACAGGCAGGGTCAGAGGTTTCAGCCCTTTTAGGTCGTATGCCTTCTGCAGTTGGATATCAGCCAACTTTATCATCTGAAATGGGTGAATTACAAGAACGAATAACTTCTACGAAAAGTGGTTCTATTACATCTGTACAAGCAGTTTATGTACCTGCAGATGATTTAACAGATCCAGCACCAGCAACAACTTTTACACACCTTGATGCCACAACGGTGTTAAGTCGTAAAATTGCTGAATTAGGTATTTATCCTGCTGTTGATCCTTTAGATTCCACATCCAGAATTTTAACACCCGAAATAGTTGGAGATAAACATTACGATACAGCTCAACGTGTTAAAGAAATTTTACAGCGTTATAAAGAATTACAGGATATCATTGCCATTTTAGGTATGGAAGAACTTTCTGAAGATGATAAACTTGTAGTGCACCGAGCCCGAAGAGTACAGCGATTTTTATCGCAGCCATTCCACGTTGCTGAACAATTTACAGGACTTCAGGGAACCTTTGTAAGTATTGAAGATACCATAAAAGGATTTAATATGATAATGGATGGTGAAGTGGATAAATATCCGGAAGCAGCCTTTAACCTAGTTGGTACAATTGAAGAAGCCATTGAAAAAGGAGAAAAACTACTTGCTGAAGCTCAATAATTATGGATTTACATTTAGATATTATTTCACCTGAAAAAATTCTATATTCTGCAGATGTAGGATTTGTGCAACTTCCTGGAATCAATGGGAGTTTCACTGTTTTAAAAAATCATGCAGCCATTGTCTCTACACTTACATCTGGAAAGATTAGAGTATTTGGTAAAGATGGAAAAGAAGACATTTTTGAATGTGAAGAAGGTGTTTTTGAATGTAAAGACAATAAAGCAACAGTATTGTTAGGGTCAATAAAATCATAAGAAATAATTAATCATATTCAAAAAACCGTTATCTATTTGATATCGGTTTTTTGTATTAAATAAACTATAGTTTTGCGAAAAGTACTGATTATCAGACTTAGTTCAATTGGAGATATTATTCAATGCATGTCAGTTACAGGAGGTTTTAAAAACCATCATCCTGAAAGTGAAATTCACTGGATTGTGCGTAAAGATTTAGCTTCTTTATTAAAAATTGATCCTCGAATTGATAAACTAATTGAATTTGACAGAAAAGAAGGGATGTTAGGATTAATTAAATTAGCTTTTCAATTAAAAAAAGAAAAATACACACATATTTATGATGCACATAGCAATATTAGATCCAACATCTTAAAATTTATATTACGACCATTGGGGTTAGGTACAAAACTAATAACCAGAAGAAAAAGCAGGTTTAAACGAATGCTCCTGTTTAAATTCAGAATTAACCTGTTACCTAATCCTTTTCGTGCCTTTGAATCTTTTAGAGCACCGCTAAAAAAATGGGGAATTACAAACTTTTTTACACCTCATGATAATTGGAAATTTTCAGAAGACATCCTTCAAAAGTGTAGAGCATTATTGCCAAGTGAAGTATCTAAATCTATTACATTAGTTCCATCTGCTGCTTGGGAATTAAAAAGATGGCCTGTTGAATATTGGAAAGAACTTATAACTCTTTTACCAGATTTTCATTTTAATATTTTAGCTGGTCCCCAAGATGATTTTTGTAAAGATATTGTTTCTGCAGCACCTGAAAGAGTAACGAATTTAGCAGGTAAAACATCTCTTTTAGAAAGTTTTTGTATTACATCATTATCTAAATTTGTAATTAGTGGCGATACCGGGTTTTTACACGCTGCAGATCTGTTTAATATTCCCGGATGTGCGATTATTGGACCTACAGCCTTTGGATATCCTTCTGGAGAAGAAATGAAAATATTTCACATGAATCTTCCTTGTCAACCTTGCAGCAAACATGGTAACACCAAATGCAAATTAAAAGAAAACAAAAAGTGTTTAATGGACATTAAACCTGAAAATATCGCCGCAAGTGTAAAAACACTATATTCGCATTAATTTAAAACTTAATCCAGGGTATTGTTTTTACCTTTATATATCTACAATGAACATCAATATCAGTGTATTATTTGTTAATTCTATAGGCAAAAAAAAATGGGGTGGGGGAGAAAAGTGGATTCTATACACTGCTTTAGGCCTTAAAGAAAAAGGACATCAGGTAAAAATAGCCACACGTAAAAATTCCGTTCTTTATAATAAAGCCTTAGCCTTTGGAATTCAAGTAATCAATATTTCTTATACTACAGATTTTAGTCTGTTTAGTGCTATTAGACTCAGAAAGTATTTTAAACGAAATCAGACAGATGTTGCAATATGTAGCTTAAATCGAGATGTTAGAGTTGTTGGAGGTTCTTGCAAGTTTTTAACCAACAGACCTAAAGTTATTGGCCGACAAGGGGTACAACTGATTAATAATAAATGGAAATACCGATTCACTTATAAGAACTTTTCTGATGGTATATTAACCAATTCCAATTCTCTAAAAAACATATACGATAGTTATCAGTGGTGGGATGACAGCTTTGTAAAAGTAATTTACAACGGAGTTAAAAACGCCCAATCTGTTCAAAAATTTGATTTTGAAAAATTTACAAAACTAGATACAGATACTAAAGTAATTATTAGTGCAGGAAGATTAAATAAACAAAAAGGTTTTGAATATTTAATTGAATCTGCCATTGAATCAAAGAAAAACAAAAAAAACTGGAAATACTTTATTGCAGGAACCGGCAGACAGTATAGAAAACTTAAAAATCTAATTGAGAACAATAATCTTTCTGATACTGTATATTTAATTGGATTTCAAGATAATATAAATAGTTTATTTACAAGAGCAGATGTCTTCGTTTTAGCTTCCTTGTATGAAGGGATGCCTAACGTATTGCTTGAGTCTATGATTAATAAAATTCCGGTTGTCAGTACTCCTGTAAACGGAGCTAAGGAATTAATAACTGATGGTGAGACCGGTTTATTTATTAAACCCAAAAATGCTCAGTCTATTTATGAAAAGCTTAATTATTTATTTGAAAATAAAGAGGTTTTAAATAACATTGCTATACAAGGACAACAATATGTAATTGAAAATTTTACACATAGTAATGCTGTAGATAAAGTTCACTCCTATCTTACTGAAGTAGTATTAAGAGAAACCGATAAACCATCTTCTGAATTTTTTAAAAAATTACTAAAATCTTATTACTCGATAGTTTCCGTAAAACATAAAAATGTTAAAGCCTGGTATTATTTAAAAAACTTTATCCGGATAAAAACGCATAAACAATTTAAATCTAAAGGATTAAATAAAATCTTAAAGACAGCAAATCAATACGATTCTAAATACCTGGAAGAAAGAGTAAATTATTATAATAGATTAACAGATAAATCAGAGTTAACTGAAGGTTATATACACCTGCGTGATTTTGTCTACACTAAAGAAATGCAAACTTATTTTTTTGATACCTGGAAATATACACGTTTCTTTAATCCTAATTGTAAAATAAAATATGAATTTGGTGATGTAACTCACATACCAAAAGAACCGGCTATTGTAAAGAGTAGACCCATACACGAAAACAATCATAACTCTATTTTACTAAATCTTAATAAAATTAGGCATTTTGCTTTTGTAAAGGATAATCTTCCATTCGCCAGAAAACTAAACAAAATAGTTTGGAGAGGGAATATTTGGACATACCAACCGCAAAGAATTTCTTTTTTAGAAAAACACTTTAACAATCCCTATTGTAATATTGGACATACCAATAAGGCAGATATTGAAACACCGTGGAAAGTTGAAAAACTAACCATTCATGAACAGCTTAAATACAAATTCATTTTATCCATTGAAGGTAACGATGTTGCTACTAATTTAAAATGGGTAATGTCTTCTAATTCGATTGCTGTTATGCCCACACCAAAATTTGAAACCTGGTTCATGGAAGGAACGCTAATTCCGGATTATCATTATATTCATATTAAGGATGATTATAGCGACTTAAATGAAAAAATGGAATACTATATCAATAATCCTGATAAAGCTGAAATAATCCGCCAAAATGCTAATAATTTTGTACATCAATTTAAAAATAGAAGAAGAGAAGATTTAATTTCTGTTCTGGTATTACAAAAATATTTTAATAAAAATTGAGAGTATTAAGTTTTTCTTAGATTTTAACAACACAAAGTAATTCTCGAAAATCAGTACTTAAAATCCAATTGACATGGAATTCTATAATTTATATTACTTTATATCCTACAAAATTTTTATTAATAGAAATAAAAGCAAATTACACAGATACTTTTTATCATTACATTGGAAATTAATCAAGGAAATTTTTAATTTATCAATTCTAATTACAAACTGTTATTTACCTAAATCTGTTAAAATTAGGGATAAAAAGGAAGATTTTGTGGTTTCGTTAACCACCTTTCCAAAGCGAATTGATAGTTTACATGTAGTAATAAAAATCATTCTAAATCAAACCTATCCACCAAGTAAAATTCTACTATGGTTATCAGAAGAAGAATTTCCTAAAAAATTAGAATCATTACCTAATTCTTTAAAAAAGTTATTGAAATATGATATTTTAGAAATAAAATTTGTTAGCGGAAATTTAAAATCGCATAAAAAGTATTTCTACGCTTTTCAAGAGTATTCTGATAAAAACATTATTACTGTAGATGACGATATAATTTACTATCCGGATACTTTTGAACGATTATTTACCATAAATAAAATTTTTCCTGATTCTATATGTGCCAATGCAGCTAAAGAAATATTAATTCAGGAAAACGCGTTTTTACCATATAAAAAGTGGAAACTTATCAGATCAAATGAAATTTATTCAAGTCATAAACTTATAGCTATTGGATATGGAGCTATTCTATATCCTAAAGGATGTTTTAATATCGATAAACTAATTGACCTTGATCAAATAAAAAAAAGCTGCTTACATGGGGATGATTTATGGTTAAAAATCAATGCATTATTAAATAATAAAACAATTGCTACCGGCGGCAAATTTTTTCCAATTCCTTTAACTATTCCGAGCTCACAGAAATTCGGTTTAAGAAATAAAAATGTAGGTGGCAATGAAAATGATATCCAATGGAATAAATTGAATAAAGCATTCAACTTAATTCAATATTTTAAATAATCATAATTATAGAAATGAATCAGGAAAAATTAGTATCTGTTGCAGTACCAAACTATAATTCAGATAAGTATTTACAAAGATCTCTGGATAGCATAATTAATCAAACTTATAAAAATATAGAGATTATTTGTGTTGATGATTTTTCAAATGATAACTCTATAGAAATAATAAGAACATACCAGAGAAAAGATAACAGGATAAAACTATTTCAAAATCAAAAAAACTTAGGTGCAGGAATAACAAAAAATGCTTGTTTAAAAGAAGCAACAGGAGATTATCTTTTAATTGTAGATGCTGATGATAAAATAGAACCTAATAGCATAGAAACACTCCTAAAAGAAGCTTTAAAAATAGATGCTGATTATGTTGGTGCTAACCATATCAAAGTGTGGGAAAAAAGAAACCATTATAAATATCATAAGAGTAAAAATTTTATTCAAAATTATTTTCAGTCATTAAGCTCTTGTAATAAATTATATAAAAGAGAATTTTTGGTTAAAAATAACATCGAATATCTAAATACAAGATCCTGTGTTGATATGCCTTTTGTTATCAAAATATTTGTATTGGCGCAAAAATTTACTTGGTTAAATTTTGACTTTTATTACTATTTTCAAAATGAAGGATCTGTTACAAAGCCTATTTCAAAAGAGCAAGATGACCTTATTTATCTGGATGTAATAAAGGCTTTTGAAGAAATAGATTCATTTTTGAAAAATAAAAATATTAACGATAAGAGATTAAATAAGATATTAATAAAACTAAAGCTTGTTTACTTAAAAATGCATTTTATTAGAAGGCATTATTCCAATAAAAGCACATTTGTTAATGCTATGAACAAATATTTAATGAATGATAAAAAACTTTATAAGAAGTTTTACGCTCAAATAAATAATCGACTAAGAAAATATATATTTCTTAATGCCATTACAATAGGTAAAGTAAACTCCATTAAATCTAAAAAAGATAAACTTGTGGCTGAAAAACAGAGTTTACTTGTTTAAAATCAAATACCTTTTACTAGGCAGATTCAGAAGTAAGATAAAAAGCAATAAATATTAAGGGTCGGTGTTTAAAATGCCGACTCTTTTTGTTTACATAACTTATATGACTGGTTTCCTCAAAGCCATAAACCTTAATTTTGCGCATTTTTGGGCATACGATTCCCATTTGGGGAGCCGGAAACATTTCAAACATATCTTAAAATAACATCAGGCAGCACAGGCAGCATTTTGTTTGGCGCGATGCATTCGCCTTCCTATTTCCAGAGCGTTGCCTGTGTGTATACCCATAAAGACCCATAGTATCTCGTTGTCCTTGGTTCGTGCTCCTACGCGATTTAAGAGATAATGTTGTTTGTCTTTTCCAAAGCTTCCTTCTAACCTTGTGGCCCGTTCTTTCTTGATCAATTTTGCGATTTGTTTACGTTCGGACTCGTATTTTCCAGGTCTTCCTTTTCTGGCAAAATCGGTTCTGATGTTGTTTTGCGTGGCGAAGCTCCTGTTTTTGTTGGTGGCATAAATGGCATCTGCACCGGCAAGCCTAGTCTTAGTTTTGGTGAGCAGCTGAGCATAGAACACGGTGGATTGGAAACGGGTGCCTTCGTTGAAAGCATTGAAATCAAGGTGTTCGATAAAGCTTATGCCGTTAATCTGAAGCTTATTGAGCTTGACTCCAAACTCAACTTTTTTGATTTCCTTTCCTCTGACAATGGGACGTATATAACTTTTCGAAAGGCTCACTATGCGGTCTTTTATTTTTTCGCCGGTATCGAAGTGGTACTGTTGCTGCAGGAACACTTTTCTCACTATTTGTTTCTTGTCCCAATATTTGCCGGGCATTTCTATCCTGTTTTGTTTTTCGATATCATCCAATTCATTAAGAATTTTGTGCAGCAGCTTGAGCAATCCTCGGGTTAATGCGTTCTTTTCTTTCGAGGGTTTTCTGCGTTTTCGGCTGTAGCTCCAGTACCGCTCTTTCCATTTGAGATACTTTGTTCTGGGTAGTTTTATGCCGCTATATTTGCATATCAATTTAAGCTGCCCGTATGCCCAATCTACCGATTCCCACAACAGTTTCTGGTTGGTGGGGAATCTAACCGAACTTTCGTAACAGGTGGCATCCGTCAATATCTGTTCGAGCTCCTCCATGTGAGGGAGCCAATGGGATGCAAGTACGCCCTGCGCATCCTTGATGTTCAGCTTTCCGGACAGCTCACAGCGTATCTGGCTCACAATTTTATAGTTACTGATGTGCTGCCCAAGCCCCAGTACTGTGCTACAGAAAAATTGGTAATGGATATTGGCGTTGAACTGTTCTATCAGTTTTTTGTCCGAACAGCCTGCGTAATGTTTTAGAACCATCAGTGCCAACTTACCTTGCGGAGAAAATATACAGTTTGGGCCTTTCTTGCTTTCATTCAGTTTAAAGGAGCGTATCAGCTCTTCCCACGGAATAGCTATAAAAATCTTGCCCAAATCGGTGTCGAGAAACTGGTCGTAGAGCAAGTTAAAATTATCTTCAATAGAAAACAGTGGCAAGGATGCCTGAAAATGTGGAATACTTTGTAACTTTATCACTATTAGAAAAATGAAAAACCCCGTTTTTGGGCAAAAGTGCCCAGTTTCGGGGTTTGTTGTTTCCTAAATATAGACACAATGTATTTTATATCAAAGCGATATGCTTCTTACGACTATGCCTTACTAAATAGTAAAATCAAAATACTTTTTTAATACCATTAGGGAGATTATTTTCTCCCTTTTTTTATTCTTAAATTGATTAACATATTCATTAGCATTTTTTATAATCTTCAATGCTTCTTCTTTATTATTTAAGTAATAATTTATCTTTTCATTTAAATCGGAGTAATCCTTTTTTATACAGATATAGTGATAATTAGGGATTAAACGACCTTCCATAAACCATGTTTCAAATTCAGGTTCTGGCATTACTGCCACAGAATTGGAAGACATGACCCATTTTAAATTTGTAGCCACATCATGTCCTTCCAAACTTAAAATAAACTTATACTCCAATTGCTGTCTCAAGGTCATTTTTTCTTTTAGCCATACTTTTATTCGGTACTTTCGCCAGGTAACACCAATATCGCACAAAGGGTTATTGAAATGAGCTTCAAAAAACCTAACTCTTTTTGTTTTATTATCTGTAACATTCCCTCTCCAAACCAACAAGTCTTTTTTATCCTCATATTTTAACCCATCGTTTACATACCCATAATGGCGTACTTTATTTAATTTAAGAAGTACAGAATTTTCATTATTACCATGTATCGGTCTACTTTTTAAAAATGCAGGTTGTTCAGGAATATCAACAATATCACCAAATTCATATCGAAATTTTAGATCTAATGGAAAATATCTTGTCAACTCATACGTATCAAAATAATAAGTTGAAAATTCATGTCTGAATTTAAAATCTTTAATCGCTGTTGCATTCCTTAATGCAACTTTTTCCTGAAGCTTATTGTAGTAATTAACCCTATCAATTAAATAGTTTCGTTCTTCAGTATTACTAACATTTAGTAATTTATTAAGTCTTTTTTTATATAAACCTTGAGGAATGGTGTAACGAAGAAAATTAAATAGATAAAACAATTCTTTTGAAGTACTGGTTTGTACTGATAATATATTTTTAAAAGTATCCTTTATCTTATCTTTAGTAATCATGCGTTTTTTATTATAATCTATTATTGCTGTAACTCAAAATATTTCTCCAAAACAAGTAAGGATATAGCTCTTTCTCTTTTCTTGTTTTTAAACTGCCTGATATAATCATGAGCATGTTTTATAATGGCTTGTGCTTTATCAGGATTAGTAATAAAATAATTTAATTTCTCCTCTAAATCAGTAAAATCCTTTTTTATGCAGATATAATGATAATCAGGAATTAATTTCCCTTCCATAAACCAGGTTTCAAATTCAGGTTCTGGCATTACTGCAATAGAATTTGAGGACATCACCCATTTTAAATTTGTTGCTACATCAATTCCTTCAATAGATAAAATAAACTTATATTTTAATTGCTCCTCAATTGTAAGTTTAGGCTTTTTCCAATTCGTATTACATCTTGAGTGTAGAGTTGCAGCTATATCGCAAAAAGGAGAATCTAAATGCGCATTAAAAAAATCAATACGTTTAGGAGTTCTTTCATCGATATGCCCACGCCAGACTAATTGATCTTTCTTTTTTTTATAACTATTAAAATCGTTCAAAAAATTGAAATGTCTAACTTTATTTAATTTTAGTAACACGGAATTTTTATTTGATCCTTTAATAGGTCTACTTTTTACAACTTTAGGTTGATCAGGAATAGTTGTTACATCACCGAATTGATACGAAATCTTGTTAGAAACAGGAAAATATTTGATATCTTGATATAAATCAAAAAAGTAAGTTGAATCTTTTTCTCCTAACTTAAAATCCTTTAAAACCACACCATTTAAAAGCGTATAACTATTTCCTAATTTATTATAATAGCTAACTCTTTCGTTAATGTATGCATTATTTCTAACTCGTTTATTCAAAAAGAATTTACTTAATAATCTAAAGAATCCTCTTGGAACTATATATCTTAAGCCATTTGATAAATAGTAGAATATCTTAATTTTCTTATGGCGAAATGATTTTAATTTTCTTACTCTATCTTTCACTTAGATAATTATAAATTTTACTTAAATTTTCTCTATCTCGCAAAGAAATACAAAATGATTGAATAATAAAAGTATATATTTTCTTATTAAAACAATCAATATTCAATTGATTTAATGCTATTTACATAAATATATTAGTAATCCATATTATCATTCTCTTCTAATAAAGAATAGGTTTTTGCTCTATCATAATTTAAGTAACTTTGCACCGAAATAAACAACATCAAAAAAAATTAATGAAGAGAGAGCAGTTTGAAATTATGGCACCTGTTGGTTCATATGAATCATTAAGAGCAGCAATACAAGCAGGAGCTAATTCGGTATATTTTGGAATTGAGGGGCTAAACATGCGTTCCAGATCTTCAAATAATTTTACGGTAGACGACTTACATGAAATAGTTCGTATTGCAAAAGAAAATAACGTAAAAACCTATTTAACTGTTAATACAGTTCTTTACGATCAGGATTTAAATTTGATGCGAAAAGTAATTAGTGCTGCTAAAGAAGCTAACCTTTCTGCTGTAATAGCATCAGATATGGCTGCAATAGCTTATGCCAGAGAAATTGACATTGAGGTTCATTTAAGCACTCAATTAAATATTTCAAATATTGAAGCATTAAAATTCTATGCTCAATTTGCGGATGTTGTAGTTCTGGCACGAGAGTTAGATTTAGATCAGGTAGCACAAATATATCGTCAGATTGAATTACAACAAATTAAAGGTCCTAATGGTAAATTGGTACAAATAGAAATGTTTAGCCATGGTGCACTTTGTATGGCTGTTTCTGGAAAATGTTACTTAAGTCTTCATAATACAACAGCTTCTGCCAACAGAGGATCATGCCTTCAAACCTGCAGGAGAAGTTATATTGTACAGGATAAAGAAACTGGGCAGGAGTTAGAAGTAGATAACGAATATATCATGTCACCAAAAGATTTAAAAACCATTCATTTTTTAAATAAAATGGTTGATGCAGGTGTGCGTGTTTTTA
The DNA here is from genome assembly GCA_963677245.1 of uncultured Saccharicrinis sp. GTDB lineage: Bacteria > Bacteroidota > Bacteroidia > Bacteroidales > Marinilabiliaceae > Saccharicrinis. Next base: position 3,440,591 of record OY781921.1, on the reverse strand, counting down.
AAATTGAAGGAAGAGCAAGAGGTCCGGAATATGTCCATACCGTAGTTCAAACGTATAGTAAAGCATTAAATGCTATTTTGGATGGAAGTTTTAATGAAGATAAAATAAACCAATGGAATACAGAATTATCAACTGTATTTAATCGCGGATTTTGGGACGGTTATTATCTAGGTCAAAAACTTGGAGAATGGAGTCATAACTATGGTAATAGAGCTACTAAACGCAAAATTTATATAGGAAAAGGAACCAATTATTTTCCAAAAATTGGTGTTGCAGAATTTGTAATGGAAACGCAAAACCTAAAGGTAGGAGATGAAATATTGATAACCGGTCCAACAACCGGTGTTGTAAAAATGAAAGTTCCTGAAATTAGAGTGGATCTAAATCCTGTTGATGAAACGGTAAAAGGGGATAAATTTTCAATGCCTGTTGCGGAAAAAATTCGTCGGTCGGATAAATTATATAAACTCGTTGATGCGCATTCATCCTTAAATCAGTAAAATCAAATGAAATACAAAGGTAATATTGTTAAATTGAAAAGCGAGCTATCAGAAGTGGTGGCATATGCTTTACCTATAGGAAACGACTTAGTATCACTAAATAATTTAATAGGTAAAAAAATAGTTCTGAATTACTTAAATCAGATCAACTGTATTTCATGTGGTAAAAAAACGAATAAATCCTTTGGTCAGGGTTTCTGCTATAATTGTTTTGTGAGTGCTCCAGAGGCCAGCGAATGCGTATTACATCCTGATAAATGCCAGGCTCATTTAGGAATAACAAGAGATCAAAAATGGTCTGATAATCATTGTTTAACCACACATATCGTATATCTGGCCGTTTCTTCCAATTTAAAAGTCGGTATAACAAGAGAAACGCAAATTCCAACGAGATGGATTGATCAAGGCGCAACATCAGCTATAATTTTAGCTAAAACACCAAACCGACATATTGCAGGAATAATCGAAAAATATTTGATGCAATATTATTCAGATAAAACAAGCTGGCAAGCCATGTTAAAAGGTACGCAGCATGAAATTGATTTGGTAAAAGAGAAAAAACAGGCAAAAGAATATCTGCCACAAGAACTTCAACAATATATTTTGGAAAATAATGATGTAACTCAAATTAATTTCCCCGTCAATAGCAACCCTGATAAAATAAAAAGTTTAAGCTTTGATAAAACAGATAGGGTAGAGGGTACTTTAACAGCCATAAAAGGTCAGTATTTAATTTTGGATAATATGAATGTGATAAACATTAGAAAACATTCCGGATACCTTGTGGAATTGCAGTATGAATAAGCTCATTTTTTTATTGTATTACGTTTTTATTTCCCGTTACTTTTTTGGTTTGAATACTAAATCTTAAAACTTCGTTATTAACAACACTATCAGAACTAAAATGATCGGATATATAAGTATTCGTAATTTTTAAGTAATCATTTATAATAAAGTTAGAATTACGTCCATTATCCATTTTTATTGAATACAACGGATAAATTTCCTCCGATTTTGAAATAATTATTTCTTTGAGTAAATCGTTATGATCATTAAAATTCCCTACTACAATAACAGGTAGACCTGAGCTTATTTCATCCATTCTTTGAAGAATATTTTCACCAATTAATTCAGCCTTATCTTCTTCTAACTTTGAATGAATTATCACATTGAATAAGTAAAAAATGTACCCACTTTCTTTACTTTTTAATTTAAACCAGGAAACCACAATTTGATTAGTATCTTTAAACGATGGTTCATAAGTAATCACAGAGGAAGTTAATAATTCAAACGAGTTTTTTTTAATAATAACCGAAGATGCACTAGTTGTATCTTTATTTCCTGAGATAAATAAAGGTAAAAATTCATATCCTTTCTGTTCTATTTTTGAAATACAATCAGATGATAAAAATGCACTTTTAAATCTTATTAAATCTGGCTTTTTTCTGGAGATAAATAGGCTTAAGCTATCAAACTTTTCACTATCAATATTAATTTCAGATATAGAATCCAGTTCTGTGCATCCAAAATTAAAAGTTGACACAGAAATTCTGTTGTCATTTTTTAATGTACATGAATTAATTACGACTATAAATATACTGAGCAGATAATACTTCATTCCAATGTGCTAAACATCCAATATAAAGCTGAAATGAAGAGATATAAGCGTTTTTTACATATGAAGTATAAAATAGTTGATAACTGATTAAATAAATAATATTAATCGAGTGAATCAATATGGATATTAACACCAATTTGAAACCTATTTTCTATCTCTTTTTCGTATTCAGTAGCAATTTTATGCGCATCCGTTAAGCTCATTTTACCTGGAAGAGTAATATGAAAGGTTAATTCTGAATGGTGCCCATATCTATGAATTAAAAAAAAATGAGGATCGAGTTCTCTATTGAAAAGTTCCTGACCAATTTCTAAAATACTATCTTTTAAATCTTCATCTATTTTTTCACCTAAAAAAACAGATAAAGCTTCTTTTAAAATTATAAATGTGGTATAGAAAATAAGCAACGAAACTATTAATCCCAGAACACCATCTACCCACCAATAATATTTACCTGCAAAAATACCGATTAAAATAACCACACTCGAAATCGCATCGCTTCTATGATGCCAACCATCAGCTACAAGAGAATTGGATTTTGACTTTTTACCTATTCTAATAGAATACTGCGCCATTATTTCTTTAACTACAATAGAAATCACAGTAACAATAATAGCCAGATTTCCATAGCTAACCACTTCGTGAGAACGAAGCTTTATTATAGATTCATAGGTGAAATTAGTTCCTACTAAAGCCAAAAGAATACCAACAAAAATAGTAGCAATTAATTCAGCACGTCCATGACCAAATGGATGTTCATCATCAGCTGGTTTTGATGCCACTTTAATCCCAATTAAAACAGCAAAAGATGATATAGAATCGGTTAATGTATGCCAGGCATCAGCAACTAAGGCTACCGAATTAAATAATATTCCTACCCATAACTTGATAACAAACAAAGCTATATTTAAAAATATAGATGACCAGGATGCAATTAGGCCAAGTTTATAAGGAGTTTTGTTCATTTTTTTACTTTAATTTAGATGAATCGGATGGTAAACCACACTTTTTCCATTCTTTAAATCCACCTTCTAATTCAAACACTTTTTTAAAACCTATTGATTTTAACCAATTAGAACATTCTTTGGTTCTTTTACCCATTTCACAATAAATAAAAATAGAATCATTAATATCTAATTCTTTTAAGTATATCTTAAATCTGTTTTTATTATCAACACAAATAGCATTTTGAATTCTTTCTTTAGAATATAATTCTTTAGTTCTTATATCGAATAGATGTAAGTTTTGATTTTTTTGAATCATTAAATACAATTGATCAGGCTTTAAAATATGAATATTTTCCTGACCATTAGTAATATTGACTAATAGAAATAAAAATATAAATCCAAGAAAGATTGGTTTAATTTGTTTGCAGAATATACTCATAAAGAGATGTATTTGAAGAATTATTAAAAGTTTATAGATATTGCTTATTTATGAAAAATTAAACAATAAATAAATCTGCAATTAATTTATCGGTTAAAAATCTGTGTTTATTATTTACTTTTAGATATCCGTCTTCTTCAAATAATAATTCGGATTTTAACATTGGCGATTTTCCCTTTAAAAAAGCTGTTCGTATATGTGTATCAAAATTATCCAACTTAGATATCTGAACTCCTTTTTTTGTACGTAAACCTAACATAATCGTTTCATTATATATATCAACTTCACTTAAATTTTCTTCATTAAAATAAGTGTTATTTACACCTAAATTATTTATATATTTAAGTAAGTTAGAGTCATTCCATCGGCGCTTATTATTTATAAAACTATGCGCAGAAGGTCCAAAACCAATATAGGGTAGTCCACTCCAATAATTAGAATTATGCTTTGATTCAAATGAAGTTTTTGAAAAATTTGAAATTTCATAGTCATCAAATCCAGCATTATTAAGTTGCTTAACTAACACTTTATGCTGTTCCAAACTATCATTTTCATCAATTTCATTTAATTCATTATTTTGTAATTTTTTATAAAATTCTGTATTTGGTTCGAAAGTTAAATGGTAGGCAGAAATATGCTGAACATCTAAATTGATAGCTTTTTGAATACTATCATTCCATACTTCCATACTCATATCAGGAACTCCATAAATAAGATCGATACTCATATTTGTAAATCCTGTATTCTTTATCGTGTCAACGGCACTTATAGCTTGCTGAGCACTATGTCTTCGATTCATAAAAGCCAAAATTTTATTATTAAAACTTTGAATTCCCATACTAACCCGATTAAATCCTATGGCATTTAGTTCAATAAAGAATTCTTTATTGACATCATCCGGATTCGTTTCTATTGTAATTTCTTCTATACTATCAGCATCATAATTTGAATGTATCGCTTCGAAAATTAATTTAAAATCGGATATTGATAATAAACTTGGTGTTCCTCCACCAAAATAAAGCGTTTTAATAGGAACATTTTTTAATTCATTTTTTCGAAGGCTTATTTCATTTAATAATGATTTTATAAAATTTTCTTTATATCGTAAATTAGTAATACTATAAAAATCACAGTACCCGCATTTCATCTTACAAAAGGGAATATGAATGTATATTCCGGCCATCTTTTTTTATTTAATTTCTCTTAACAATAAACGTTTCACGTGAAACATTGTTTTCATTATTATTGTAGTATAATTGTTAATAACTCAATTTTCATTGTTAATAAAAATATAAAATCACAAACTATTCATTATGAATACATTAAAACTATATTGGAGAACTATTTTTATTTTTTTAGTAATTGTATTTTTAAGTTTAATGAATGTAAACAAGGTTATGCCTGACAATATTCATTTCCATAAACACTTTGATAAGTTTGTTCATTTTATAATGTATTTTACCCTAAGTTTTATCTTTTTTATTGAGAATTATAATAGTATTAAACCTCTAAGAAAAAGATGGATAATTATAGACACAATTTTATTAGGTATTATACTCGAATTTATTCAAATGATTTTTACTCAGAATAGAACAGGTAATATTTACGATGCAATTTTTAATACAATTGGCGTTATAGCCGGAAGTATTCTTTACTTATATTTAAGAGATAAAAAGTTTATTTATTACATATTACTTTTTAAAAAGGCTTATAACAAATAGTAATCCTCTTTACTTTCAATTCTTTCCACAATTTTTCCAATTGTTTCATCTTTGTACAGATTAAATAAGTCTTTTCTTAATGTACAAAATTGATCGTGAACAGGACATGGTCTGCCAGCTTCATGTGTAGATTTACATGTATTCATTCCTATCATACAAGTTTCAAAAACATCTAAACCGTCTATAATTTTTACAATATCCAGCAAACTAATTTCATCTGCATCATCAGCTAAAGCAAAACCACCATGAGGACCTTTAGTAGACAATAACATTTTTTGTTTAGCCAAAGTTTGAAGAATTTTACCCAGAAATGGAGTAGGTATTTCTAAATCCTTTGAAATCTGTTTGATTCCAATTTTCTTTCCTTCTTCTTGATTTAAAGCTAAATATATAACTGAACGTACAGCGTATTTACATGTATTTGAAAGCATAAATAAAGATTTTCAAATGCTAATTTACAGAAATAAGATAAATATTAGAATATTCTAACATCTTTTATTCTTCCATTGTTTACTAAATGACTGATTGGCAATAGATGGTAATTTCCTTTTAGATCCTATAATTCGATTTTGAATGAGTTGTAAACCATAGTTCTTAATTGAACCTGAAAGAAAATCCATATGACTTCTATGATTTAATACAAATGAAAAACCACTTGTTAGGAATGTTTCTGTATGTACTCCCTTTTTATAATCAACACTATCTTTTCTATTATACAATAACAGCTTTGGTAAAGGTATTTTAACGGGACACACTTCTTCACATTTTCCACAAAGAGAACAAGAAAAACTCAAATGTTTAAATTGAGTAAAATCCTTAAAATGAGGAGTTATAACGCTACCAATTGGTCCGCTATAAGTTGAGTTATACGTATATCCACCAATATTTTTATAAATAGGACAAGCATTTAAGCATGCTCCACATCTAATACAAGCTAAAGACTCAGCCTGTACTTTTTGTTGATATAAATCTGACCTGCCATTATCTAAAAGTATAACGTACATTTTTTCAGGTCCATCTGATTCACTATTCTTTTTAGGTCCTGAATAAATGGTATTATAAACAGTCATTTGCTGACCTGTTCCATGAGCAGACAATGAAGGCCAAAATAATCCTAAATCTTTATAAGATGGAATTAACTTTTCAATACCGGCAATAGCTATATGTACCTTTGGAAAAGAAGCAGACATAATTGCATTACCTTCATTTTCAGTAACTGCAATGGCACCAATATCAGCTAATAAAAAATTTGCTCCGGTAACACCAACTTCAGCATCCTGAAAATTCTGTCTTAAATTTTCTCTTACATAATTAGTTAAAAATTCAGGAGAACTATCAATGGGTGTTTTAAACTTTTCGTGAAACAACGCTGCAATATCTTCTTTAGATTTATGCATGGCAGGTGTTACAATATGATAAGGCTTTTCGCCAGCAACCTGAACAATATATTCACCTAAATCCGTTTCAACTGACTTAATATTTTGCTGTTCTACATAATGATTAAATTCAATCTCTTCAGTGGTCATTGATTTACTTTTAACCACCATCTTACAATTATTTTCTTTTAAAATATTTATAATAAAAGAAATAGCATCATTTGCTGTATCAGCCCATAGAACATCAATATTATTTTGAATTGCATTTTTTTCAAACTCTTCAAGATAATATGGTAAATCTTTGAGTACTTCACGTTTTTTAAATCCGGCTCTTTTTCTTGCTAAATCAATATTAGCATACCGTGATTCTCCTTTTTTAACAGCAGTATCATATCGTGAAATATTAAATTTGATTTTATCTCTATGCTTTAAATCAAATACAATATTTTCTGCTTTATTTAAAAAAATCTTCGACTCCTTACTCACGATATTAAAATATTAACAAGGTATTTTATTAATTCTGCGTTGATGACGGCCTCCTTCAAATTTTGTATCTAAAAAAGCATCAACTATTTCAAATGCTAAATTCTCTGAAATAAACCTGGCCGGTAATGAACAAATATTCGCATCATTATGAGATCTGGCTAAAGTTGAAATTTCGGTATTCCAACATAAAGCCGCTCTAATTCCCTGATGTTTATTAACAGTCATATTAATACCATTACCACTTCCACAAACAGAAATTCCAAAATCTACTTCCTTATTTTCAACCGCTGATGCCATAGGATGGGCAAAATCAGCATAATCACAACTTTCATTAGAATCAGTACCGAAATTGGAACAGTCAATATCTTTTTCCTTTAAATATTTAATTAGTTTTTCCTTTAATTCAAAACCTGCATGATCTGCTGCTAATCCTATTTTCATTTTATATAGATTATTTTAAAACTTACCATTGTATATCACAGATTAAACCAAAACTGAATATACAATTTAAGTTATTACCTATTATATAATGTTCAAAGATATAGTAAATAGACATACGATTACTTGTGAATTAAGTAATAGAACCTTTCTTATTCATTTACGTATTCATAATTAACCTTTTACATACTTCTTTAAAAACATGTGAATAACTCAGAATAACATGTTAATAAATTGTGAATTTCGCAGAAAGAAAAATTATAAAAATTATTTGCGCATTAAGCATATTCAATTATCCAATCATCAAGTAATACGAGTCAAATTATAAATGATGAATTTTAAAGCCAATTTCAAACACTATTTTAACAGCTCTTATTTACTTTCAAAAGATAATCTTATTAAATTTGCCGACTATTAACAACTTGTTAATAAAGTCAGTTATTTTTCTGATTTCAAGCAACTAAAATCAGATTAAACTTGTTAATTCAATATTAATAACCAACATATAAACGTTGAATTAATAATTAAACAAGCTTTTTCTAACAATTTTATAAACGATATTAACAGGATATTATCATTATCATTAATTCTTTAAATTTCTTTCTTTTATATATATAATAATGGATTTAAAAGCAGACTGGTTAAAAAAAGGTTTTATTGACGAGCCTATTGGAGGTGATAAAAATATAGTTGAAGAGTTTCAACAATTAAAAAAGAAAAAGAATGCTGTTTTGATGGCCCACTATTACCAGGAAGATGCCATCCAGGATATGGCCGATTTTGTTGGTGATAGTTTAGCTTTGGCACAATTTGCTGCTAAAACAGATGCTGAAATTATTATAGTTGCAGGCGTTCATTTTATGGGTGAAAGTGCCAAAATTTTATCTCCGGATAAAACAGTTTTAGTTCCTGATTTAAATGCAGGATGTAGTTTAGCTGATAGTTGTCCACCTGATGAGTTCGAAAAATTTATAAAGCAATACCCAGATCATAAAGTAGTTACTTATGTAAATACTAGTGCTCAGATTAAAGCTTTATCCGATATTGTAGTTACATCAACTAATGCTAAAGCAATTGTTGATAGCTTCGATAAAGATGAAAAATTAATATTTGGACCGGATAGAAATTTAGGTAATTATATCAATAGTATTACCGGTAGAAATATGGTTTTATGGGATGGAGCCTGTCATGTTCATGAAAAGTTTTCATTAGAAAAAATACTCAAAATTAAAGATGAAAATCCTGAAGCTGAAATACTTGCTCATCCTGAATGTAAGAAACAATTATTGATGGTTGCTGATCATATTGGTTCTACAGCTTCATTATTGAATTATACCGTTTCAAACAAGAATTTAAAATATATTGTTGCTACCGAGTCTGGAATTATACATCAAATGCAGCTTAAAAGCCCAAATAAGACCTTTATTCCTGCTCCGCCTAATGATTCTACTTGTGCATGTAATGATTGCGAATTTATGCGTTTAAATACAATTCAAAAATTATTTAATGCTCTAAAATATAATTGGCCTGCTATAGAAGTAGATGAAGAGATTCGAATTAAGGCTGTAAAACCAATTGAAAGAATGCTTAAAGTATCTAAAGATTTAGGTCTATAATCGTATTGACTTGATAAATAATTTAGATTTATAGTTTTAATTTACTTTTTTTGTAGATAATTGGTTTTTATAGGATTTAATTAATGGAAAACTCTAATTCAGTTTCAGTATTACTTGTAGAAGATAATGTTCTTAACCAGAAACTTATATTTCTTAATTTATCAAAATTTGGATATAAAATTGATATTGCGAATAATGGTAAGGAAGCTGTAGATATGGTAAAGAATAAGAGATATAATTTAATAATTATGGATCTTATGATGCCTGTTATGGATGGTTTGGAAGCCACTCTTGAAATCAGAAAATTAGAGGAAAAATTACGCTATTCTACACCGATCATTGGTTTAACCGCAAATACTTTAGATGCGGATAGAGAAAAATGTTTAGCTCATGGTATGGATGAGTATATGGCTAAACCATTCGAATTAGATTTATTTCTTTCAATTATTAAAAAGTTAGGGGTATTAAATTAGATGGAAGATAATTTTGACATACGTGAAGAAGGATACCAAAATATTGAAAGAGAAGTAGATAATAAATTAAGACCATTAAACTTTTCTGATTTTCAAGGACAAGATAAGATTGTAGATAATCTTAAAATTTTTGTTCAGGCAGCTTCAATGCGCGAGGAAGCTTTGGATCATGTTTTATTGCATGGTCCACCAGGGCTTGGAAAAACCACACTTTCAAATATTATTGCTAATGAACTTAATGTTGGTTTTAAATTAACAAGTGGACCTGTTCTGGATAAACCTGGTGATTTGGCTGGAATTCTTACTAGCCTTGAGCCAAATGATGTTTTATTTATAGATGAAATTCATCGTTTAAGCCCAGTTGTTGAAGAATATCTTTATTCTGCAATGGAAGATTTTAGAATCGATATTGTTATTGATAAAGGACCCGGTGCAAGAAGTATTCAAATTGACTTAAATCCTTTTACACTAGTTGGTGCTACAACCAGAAGTGGTTTATTAACTAGTCCATTAAGAGCCAGATTTGGTATAAATTGTCATCTTGAGTATTATGATAATACTGTTTTATCTGGTATAGTTCATCGTTCTGCCGGAATTTTGGATACATTCATTGAAAAAGATGCTTGTCTTGAAATTGCCGGAAGAAGTCGTGGTACTCCTAGAATTGCTAATGCTTTATTGAGAAGAGTTCGTGATTTTGCTCAGGTTAAGGGTGATGGAAATATTGATTTAAAAATTTCTAAGTTCTCCTTGGAAGCTTTAAATATTGACCAGCATGGTTTAGATGAAATGGATCATAAGATTCTAAATACCTTAATTGATAAATTTCAGGGCGGACCTGTTGGTATAACTACGATTGCTACAGCAATTGGAGAAGATAGTGGTACTATTGAAGAGGTTTATGAACCTTTTTTAATTAAGGAGGGATTTATTAAACGTACTCCAAGAGGTCGTATGGCAACAGCTTTAGCTTATGATCATTTAGGTAAAGATGGATTAACTTCAGAACAATTTTCTTTATTTTAATTTTATTGATTTGGCAAATTTTAAATCTCTTGCTAGTGACACCATTATTTACGGTGGTAGTAATATTCTCGTAAGGTTATTGAATTGGCTACTAATGCCGTATTACATTCGTACTATGAGCGAGATGGAATATGGTGTTGTAAGTCAGGTTTATAGTTATATTGGAGTATTCTTAGTTATTCTAACTTATGGTCTGGAAACAGCTTTTTTCAGATTTGCCAAAAACAAAAGTTTACCTGTAGTTTTTACTACTTCTATAGTTAGTATATTTTCAACAGGTTTATTGTTTGTTGTGTCAATATTGGTATTTAAACATGAGATATCAATAATTACAAAAATACAAAATACAAGTTTGCTTGTTTATGTTGCTTTTATACTTTTTATTGATGCTATTTCTTCTATTATTTTCGCTAAACTTCGACTGGAAGGTAAAAGTATTAAGTTTGGACTCTTGAAGCTATTAAACGTTCTTATTTTAATTTTTTTCAATCTTTACTTTTTATACTGGATTCCGAATTATTCATCAATCTATTTCTTTAGAGAAATTAATATTTTATTGTTTTTAAGAGATGAATCTAGTTATGTTTTCTTTTCGAATCTTATAGCATCGTTTAGTATACTAATTTTATTAATCCCTGAATTTTTTAATTCCATTTCTTCATATAGCTTTTCTACTTTAAAGCAAATGTTAAAATATTCATACCCAATACTTATTGTAGGTATAACAGGTATGATTAATATTAATCTTGATAAAATCTTGATACCTTTTTTAAGTTCAGAAGGATTTACTGAAAATGCTATTTATAGTGCTAATTTTAAAATTGGTGTATTGATGGCAATGTTTACTCAATCCTTTAGGTATGCATTCGAACCTTTTTTCTTTAAACATCATCATAATACCAGTGATACAAGTATTTATAATAAAATATTGCTTTATTTTATTTTATTTGGCTTGTTGATTTTTATAGGTGTTACATTCTCAATGGATATAATAAATTTATTCTTAACAGAATCTTATAAAAGAGGAAATGTGATTATTCCTATTGTTTTATTAGCACAGTTATTTAGTGGTATATATTTTACTTTATCTGTATGGTATAAAATTTCTGATAAAACTAAATTTGGAGCCTATATGGGAATAATAGGTAGTTTAATTACAATTGTTTTAAATTTTTTATTATACCCTTATTTAGGCATTTTAGGAACCGCTATAAGTGGTTTAGTTTGCTTTTCAGTTATGGTTCTAGTAAGTATTTATTTAGGAAATAAACATTATAAGATTTACTATAATTGGAACAAGATTCTATATTATTCTGGAATAGCCCTAATTATCTATTTTACCGGAATTTTTTTATTACCAAAATTAATTGCACCTACTAACCTAGTTGGTAATGTTGTTCTATATATTCTAAGGTTAATATTAATAATCGTATTTTTAGCAATCGTATATTTTAAAGAAATAAAAAATAATTTATTAAGAAATGTCAGTTAATATCAAAATCATTAATAAGAGTACTAATGAGTTACCTCAATATAGCACAGCATTATCAGCTGGTTTGGATCTAAGAGCTAATTTAAATGATGAGATTATTCTTAAACCTCTACAAAGAGTATTAATTCCAACTGGTTTATATATTGAATTGCCATCTGGCTATGAGGCTCAAATCAGACCACGTAGTGGTTTAGCTTACAAACATGGTATTTCTGTTTTAAATAGTCCTGGCACAATTGATGCTGATTATCGTGGTGAAATTAAGGTTATTCTGGTTAATTTATCTAACGATGATTTTGTTATTAAGCATGGTGAGAGAGTGTGTCAAATGGTAATAGCTAATCATGAAACTGCAGAATTTACTTTAGTTGATAGTTTAGATGAAACAGCTAGAGGCGAAGGAGGATTTGGTCATACTGGTAAACATTAGTGTTAAATATTTGAAATAATGAAGTATCTATATATATTAGTTTTAGTAGCTTTCTTGTTTAGTTGTAAGTCTGCAAAAATAGTTAATGATGTTGACAGCAGATTAAATCGAACAATACCAGTATTAAGCTCTCAAGATAAAAGAAAGTTTGATTATTTTTTCTATGAAGGACAACGTTTTAAAATGAACGGTAATTTAGGAAAAGCTAAAAACTATTTTATTGAATGTTTAAAAATTGATTCTTTAAGTGCTGTATCATACTTTGAATTAGCTAATATTGCTATAGCCGCTCAAAATTATCAAGGTGCACAAGACTTATTGGCTAATTCTGTAAGAATATCTCCTAATAATAAATGGTATCAAATTTTACTTGGCGATCTATATCAACAAAATAAAGAAATTGATAAAGCTATATATACCTATAATAATTTAGTTAAAAATTTTCCTGATAGTGACGAGTTTATTTATGTTTTGGCTCAATTATATACTCAAAATAAGGAGTTTGATAAAGCAATTGAAACGTATAATAAATTAGAAGCTAATATCGGTTTAAATGAGGTAATTACTCTAGAAAAAGAGCGTATTCTTTTAGAATTAGGTAAAGAATCACTCGCTATAAAGGAAATTAATAATTTAATAGAGGATAATCCTTATGAACCAAGATATTATGGATTTTTAGGTGACCTTTATTTATATAATAAAGATTTTAAAAAGGCAGAAGAATCTTATAAAAAGATCTTAGAAATAGATAGTAAAAATGGTCTGGGATATTTTTCATTGGCTAATTTAAGTATTAAGCAAAAAGATACTGTCAATTTTATTAATTACTTCAAAAAGGGTATTGAAGATAGTAATTTAGCGATAGATATAAAGTTACAACGCTTGATGCCTTTTTTATTGGGCAGGGAGTTTAAAAATGGTAGTCATGAAGCTGAAATACTTGATTTTTTTAAAGCTTGTACATTAACACATAATGACGATGCCAGAAGTCATATATATTATGCAAATTTCTTAAAAAATAAGAATAAAAAGGCAGAAGCATTGGAAAGTTATAAAAATGCTATTGCAATAGATAATGAGAATATTAGCTACTGGCAAGATATGTTTTTCTTACAAATTGAATTATCAAAATTTGAAGAATTATATACTGATTCGAAAGATGCACTTATTATTTTCCCTGATGAACCTTTGCTTAATCTCTTTAATGGCATGGCCGCAATGCAATTAAATAAGCCTAATAAAGCAGTTGTTTCCTTAGAGCATGGTATCAAGTTTGTTAAAGAAAATAATAATTTAAAAGGTCAGTTTTATGCTTATTTAGGTGATGTTTATTACACCTTAAATAAATATAATGAATCCTTTAAAAGTTATGATAACGCTTTAAGTTTAAATGAGAATAATGTAATCGTATTAAATAATTATAGTTATTATCTGTCTCTCCAAAATGTAAACCTTGAAAAGGCTGAAAAGATGATATCTAAATGCATTGAACTTGAATCAGATAATTATACTTATTTAGATACTTATGCATGGGTACTGTTTAAAAGAGGTCGTTATTTTGAAGCTAAGTATATTATAGAAAGAGCAATTGATAGTGGTGGATCTGAGAGTGATGTTATTGTAGAACATTATGGAGATATACTATTTAAAAACAATGATATAGATGGTGCTGTAAAACAGTGGAAACTGTCATTAGAAATGGGTAATAAATCAGAAACTTTACCTCTAAAAATTGAGCAAAAAAGGTATGTTGAAGAATAATTTAGTATGGTGGTTAGTGTTATTAACTTTCATTTCGTTTTCCTGTAAAAGTATAGAATTAGTAAATATAGGTAATGTATCTAATATTACAGATGCAAAATTAAGATCGCTACTAAATGAAAACGAAATTAAATATGAAAAGCTTTATTTAAAAAAGGTACAATTTTCTTTTAATGATGGTAAAGATGAAAGATCCTTTAAAGGTAGTTTCGTCGTTCAAAAGGATTCACAAATTATTGTTTCAATATATGCTTTAATGGGTATTGAACTCATTAGAGCTCAATTAACTAATAATGAAGTTATAATTATTGACAAGCATAATAAAATTGTCTTAAAAACAAATTATAATTTTTTTAGTAAAAAATATGGAATTGATCTTGATTTTAGAACAATTCAAGCCTTGATTACTAACAGTTTATTTATTTATCCTTCAGAAAACGAATATTATGATGATTTAAAAAAATATAAGCATCATATTGAAAATGAAGCCTATTCATTTAAATCCCTTAAAGATAAAAGGTTAGATCGACTAAGTAAAAGAAGTAGAAACGATATAATTATACACAAAATAAGTATTCATCCTGATATTTATAAAATTTTTAATGTATATATTAAAGATTTTTCTAATAATCAGTCTCTTAACGTTGAGTATTCAGAATTCAGCTCCAAAAGTGGTGTTTTATTTCCAGGTAAGGTTAAAATTAATGGTGAAAAAGCTAATTCTAAACTAATAGTAGATATGAAAATTAATTATCTAGAAGTTAACGACGGAGGTAGTTTACATTTTAAAATACCAAGTGCTTATGAAATTAAGGATATTTAATATCATTATCTTTTTACTTTTATTTAATAGCATATTTTATGCTCAAAATGCTAGTGTTTCTGATTTAAAACTTAAGCAAGAAAGATATCTTAAGGAAATAAGTAGAGCTAAAAAATTACTAACAAAGAAGGGTAAAACCAGAATATCTTATCTTAATCAAGTAAAAGTATTAAACGCACAAATAAATGCTCAAAACGAGCTTATTTCAACCTATGAAGAGGAAATTAATGATATAAATTCTCAAATTCTAATTAATCAAAATTTAGTTAGTAAACTAAACAAAGATATCGGAAGTATAAAAGAGGGTTATAAACAATTAATATTAGAGGCAAATAAGAATGTAAATTCAAATTATAATGAATTTATGCTGTTATTTAGTTCTAATTCTTTTTCAGAAGCTTATCGTAGATTTCAATTGTTAAAACAATATAGCTCTTATAGAAAAAGACAAGGAATTATTTTAGTAGAGACAAAATTAAAGCATGATAGTATTATTTCTTACAATAAAATCATTCTTAAGGATAAGCAAGAAAAATATAAAGTTTTAAAAACTGAAATTGACAATTTAAAAAAGTCAATTAGTGAAAAAAATAATTACGTTCAAAAATTAAAAAGTGATGAGCGTTGGTTAAAAAAAGAAATAAAAAATAAAGAAACAAGTTCTAAAAAGCTTCAATTACAAATTGAAAAATTAATTGCTGAAGCAGCTAAGGAAAATAAGAATTTTGGATTTAGTAATTTCTCTAAGGCAAAGGGTAAATTAAATTGGCCTGTTCGAAATGGTGTAATAACAAATTATTTTGGTGAACATAATCACGCCGTTTTAAAGGGCGTAAAAATAAAGAACAATGGTATTGATATTACAACTGCTAAGGAAAATGAGGTTAAATGTGTATATGAAGGTACTGTAAGCCGCGTCATTGCTATTCCAGGTTACAATAAAGCTGTTATTATAAGGCATGGTAAATTCTTAACTGTTTATGCAAATCTAGCTTCCGTTAATGTAAAAAACGGTCAAGATATTAGCAGTAATCAAAGTATTGGTCAAATTTTCGCTGATGACAATAATAAGAATGGTATATTACATTTTGAAATTTGGGAAGAGAATAAAAAAATAAATCCTGTAGATTGGTTGATTAAATAAGTTATATTCACCAAGTTTTTTTTGTTATAAAGAAACATTTATCTTTATAATCAGTATAAAGTGTAGTTATAATTACTAAGCGATAAATGGGTTTAACAGTGGAAAAATTCGTAATAAGTTCAGATATTAAAAATATCAGTCTTGTTGAAAAATTAATTGATGATATTTCTAGTCAATATAAATTACATTCTGATGTGTATGGAAAGTTGTTATTAGCTGTAGTTGAGGGAGTTAATAATGCTATTGTACATGGTAATAAGTTAGATTCATCTAAAAATGTTGAATTAGAGTATCAGGTTAGTGAAAAGGAGGTTGAGGTAATTATTACTGATGAAGGACCTGGTTTTGACTTTACAGATATTCCTGATCCTACTTTGCCTGAAAATGTTGAAAAGACACATGGAAGAGGCATTTTTTTAATGAATCATCTTGCAGATGATATTGATTTTGAAAATGACGGTAGTAAAGTAAAGTTAATATTTAATATCTTGTGATTTATTTCAACTACGAGGATGTATCTGAAATAGATTTAGATACTGCTTTGTTATCGAACTGGATTTCCGCTGTTATAAAAAAGTTTGGTAAAATTGAAGGAGAGATTGTTTACGTTTTTAGTTCTGATGAATATATTTTAAAGATTAACAACGAATTCCTTAACCACAATTATTATACTGATATAATTACTTTTGATTATTGTAATAATAAGATAGTTAGTGGTGATATTATTATTAGTTTAGAAACTGTGCTTTCCAATTCTAAAGAATACAATACTACATTCGAAATTGAATTAAACCGTGTAATTATACATGGTATACTACATTTACTTGGTTTTAAGGATAAAACTGAAAAAGAAAATGAAAATATGCATCAATTAGAAGATGATGCCTTAAATATTCTTAAAACAATTTCATAAAATTAGTGTTTTTTTAGTGTAATTAATTGGATACTTTACTTTTGTATCCTTATTAATAATTATATGGATTTTAATTACGATATTATAGTTGTAGGTGCTGGTCATGCAGGGTGTGAGGCTGCTGCCGCTGCTGCTAATTTGGGTTCAAAAACATTGTTAATTACAATGGATATGAACAAAATTGCTCAAATGAGTTGTAATCCTGCAATAGGAGGTATAGCAAAAGGACAGATTGTACGAGAAATTGATGCATTAGGTGGATATGCTGGTATTGTTACTGATCGATCTTCAATTCAATTCAGACTATTAAATAGATCTAAGGGACCTGCAATGTGGAGTCCACGAGCTCAATGTGACAGAATGGTTTTTTCTGCTCAATGGCGTTCTCTTTTAGAGCAAACTGATAATTTATCTTTTTGGCAAGATACTGTTATAGATATTAACTTTGAAAATGGTGCAGTAAAATCTGTTTTAACACAATTAGGAGTTGAATTTAAATGTAAATCTTTAATTCTAACGAATGGTACTTTTCTAAATGGATTGATGCATATTGGACAAGTACAATTAAAAGGAGGTAGAATTAGTGAGCCAAGTTCTTATGGAATAACAAAAAAGTTATTTGATTTTGGTTTTACAACTGATCGAATGAAAACTGGAACACCAGTTAGGATAGATGCTAGAACAATCGATTTTAGTAAATGTCAGGAACAAAAAGGTGATGATACATTCTATAAGTTTTCTTTTTTACCTTATGAAAAATCTAAGTTAGAGCAAAAAAGTTGTTGGTTAACTTATACAAACGAACTTGTACATTCAGAGTTAAGATCAGGTTTAGACAAATCACCTCTTTACGATGGCACTATACAAAGTATTGGTCCGAGATACTGTCCAAGTATAGAAACAAAAATTGTCACTTTCGCTGATAAAGATAAACATCAATTACATTTAGAACCTGAAGGGGAAACGACTATTGAATATTATTTAAATGGTTTTAGTAGTTCCTTACCACTAGAAGTTCAACTTGAAGCATTAAAAAATATTCCTGGTCTTGAACATGCTAAAATATTCAGACCTGGTTATGCCATTGAGTATGATTTTTTTGATCCTACTCAGTTAAAACATACCTTGGAAACTAAGCTAGTTTCAAATTTATATTTTGCTGGTCAAATTAATGGTACAACAGGATATGAAGAAGCAGGGGCTCAAGGTATAGTTGCTGGTATAAATGCACACCTTAAACTTAATAATAAGGAAGAGTTTGTTTTAGGTAGAGAAGAAGCTTATATAGGTGTTTTAATTGACGATTTGGTAACTAAAGGTGTTGACGAGCCTTATAGAATGTTTACTTCTCGTGCAGAATATCGCATTCTATTAAGACAAGATGATGCGGATATTCGCTTAACGAATAAGTCTTTTAATATTGGGTTAGCAAAACAAGAACGGGTTGATTTATTAAATGAAAAGATTGTTAATAGAGATTCAATTATTGATTTTCTAGAGCAATTTAGTATCAAGCCTAAATTTATTAATTCTTACCTAGAAAAAGTTGGAACTTCACCTCTTAAACAAACGATTAAATTAAAGGATGTTTTAACACGTCCTCAGGTCAATATTTTTGATTTGGTTAATGAAATTGAACCTTTAAATAAGTTTTGCCTAAAGTTACCAGAAGCTAGAAGAGATGAAATTTTAGAATCTGCTGAAATTACCGTCAAATATCAAGGTTATATAAATCGTGAAAAATTAATGGCTGATAAATTATCTCGTCTCGAAAATTTAGAAATTCAAGGTCGTTTTGATTACGATGATATTAAAACTATCTCTACAGAGGCTAGGCAAAAGTTAACTAAGATTAATCCGAAAACGATTGGTCAAGCTAGTCGAATATCAGGAGTAAGTCCAAGCGATATTAATGTATTATTAGTTTTAATGGGACGATAAATTTGTTCCACGTGGAACTTAAATTTTAAATATGACTATAAAAGGTAAAATTGTTGATATTATAAATCATAAAATCTTTAATGGAGTTGTTAAATTTTCTAAAGGAAAGATTTTATCTATTAAAGAAATTAGCGAAGAATGTAATCAATTTATATTACCAGGTTTAGTAGATAGTCATGTTCATATTGAAAGCTCTATGTTAACTCCAACGCAATTTTCTAAATTAGTTGTTCCACGTGGAACAGTAGCAGTTGTTACAGATCCACATGAGATTGCTAATGTAGTAGGCGTGTCTGGAGTAGATTATATGATCAATGATGCAAAGCAAACACCTTTAAAATGCTTTTTTGGAGCTCCATCGTGTGTGCCTGCTACCTCGTTTGAGACTAGTGGCGCAGTTATTTCTTCTAAGGAAATAGATCAATTATTGCAGCGCAAAGAGATTATTTGTTTGTCAGAAATGATGAATTTTCCAGGAGTAGTTTATCATGATGAAGAGGTGTGGAACAAGATCAAAGCTGCTCATAAATATAATAAACCAATTGATGGACATGCACCGGGATTAAATGGTGAGGATTTAATTAAATATGCGAACGCCGGTATATCATCAGATCATGAATGTGTAACTGCTCAGGAAGCTATAGATAAGATAAATCTTGGGATAACTATCCAGATAAGGGAGGGTAGTGCAGCTAAAAATTTTAATGCATTGGCTTCACTTTTTAATTCCCATCCTGATCAGATAATGCTGTGTACGGATGATTCTCATCCCGATGAAATTATTCAAAAGGGACATATCGATAAGATTATTCGTTTAGGTATTGATAAAGGAATTGACATTTTTAAGCTCTTAAGAGCAGCAATTTTAAAACCTATACAGCATTATAATTTACCTGTTGGTTTATTAAGAGAAGGTGATCCTGCTGATTTTATTGTGGTAGATAATTTATCTGAATTCAATATTCAAGAGACATATATTGAAGGAGAACAAGTTTATGCAGATAATCAACTTAAGTTTGATGTTTCAGTTTCAACACCAATTAATAATTTTAATATCGATCTTATTCATTACGATGATATCAAAGTAGCTTATAAGGTAGATAAAAATATTAAGGTTATAGAAGCTGTAGATGGTGATTTAATCACAAATGATTTTATTTGGACACCTCAAAACTCAGATGGATATATATCATCAAACACTGATGAAGATATATTAAAAATTGTGGTGTTGAATAGATATAAGAAGGCTGCTCCAGTTGTTGGCTTTATTAAAAATATAGGTTTAAACGAAGGTGCGATTGCTTGTAGTGTGGCTCATGATAGTCATAATTTAATCGCTGTTGGTGTTACAGATCATGATATAGTAAATGCATTAAATGCAATTATACAGCATAAAGGCGGTATGAGTTATTCTATTGATGGAATTAGTGATTGTTTACCACTGGAAGTAGCCGGATTAATGACTAGTAAATCTGGGGAAGAAGTGGCAGAAAAGTATGCAGAGCTAAATAAAAAAGCACAGGAATTAGGATCTAAACTTCATGCTCCATTTATGACTTTATCATTTATGAGTTTATTAGTAATACCTAAATTAAAGATAGGGGATAAGGGACTTTTTGATGTAAGTACTTTTTCCTTTACTAATTTATACGTTTAATGGATCGCTCTATTAATTCTAAAATTGATTTCCTAAAAGAAAAAATAGCTGTTTTACCTTCAGATCCCGGAGTATATCAATACTTCAATAAGGATGGTAAAATTATATATGTAGGTAAAGCTAAAAACCTAAAAAAACGTGTTTCTTCATACTTTATTGGCAGACCAGATAATGGTAAAACGGCTATTTTAGTTCGTAATATTGCCAATATTGAGCATATCGTTGTTGACTCAGAAGAGGATGCTTTACTGCTCGAAAATAACCTTATTAAAAAATACCAGCCGCGTTATAATGTCCTTTTAAAAGATGATAAATCTTTTCCCTGGATCGTGGTAAAGAATGAGCATTATCCCAGAGTCTTTTCAACCCGTCAAATTATTAAAGATGGGAGTTTATATTTTGGACCATATACCTCGGTTGTGATGGTTCGAACTTTATTAGATCTATTTAAATCTACCTACCCATTACGTAACTGTAAATTAAATTTATCTCCTCAAAAGATTGCTGAAGGAAAATATAAGGTGTGTTTAGAATATCATATTGGCAATTGTAAAGGACCGTGTATCGGTGAATATGATGAAGAAATTTATAGGGAAAATATTGAAGCCATTAAGAATATTTTACGTGGTAATATTAATAGTGTGATTAAATATTTAAAAGATTTAATGTTTAATTATGCCGAGGAATTTAAGTTTGAAGAGGCAGAGGAAATAAAACAAAAACTAAAACAATTAGATTCTTATCAAAGTAAATCAACAGTGGTAAGTTCTAGTATTAATAATGTGGATGTTTATTCAATTATCGAGGATGAAGATGCTGCTTATGTCAATTTTTTAAAAGTGGTAAATGGTTCCATTATTCAGGCGCATACCATCGAATTAAAGAAGAAATTAAACGAATCCTTACCTGAATTACTATCCTTAGCTATATCTGAAATAAAAGAGCGTTTACATAGTACTTCCAGGGAAGTTGTTGTACCTATTAAGCCAGATACTAAGTTTGAGAATATAAAGTTTATAATACCAAAAATTGGAGATAAAAAGAAGTTATTAGAATTATCGGAGCGCAATGTGAAATACTATCGTTTAGAAAAATTAAAGCAGCAATCCATACGAAAAAAAGAAACGAGAGAAGATCGTATCCTTAATACTATGCAAAAAGATCTGCGTTTAAAAGAGAAACCTATGCATATTGAATGTTTCGATAACTCAAATATACAAGGTAATTTCCCAGTTGCAGCATGTGTGGTTTTTAAAAATGCAAAACCAAGCAAAAAGGATTATAGACATTTTAATGTAAAAACAGTAGTAGGTCCGGATGATTTTGCCAGTATGGAAGAAATAATTGAACGTAGATATACACGTTTAATGAATGATGGGGATAGCTTACCAAACCTGGTTATTATTGATGGTGGAAAAGGGCAGTTAGGTGCCGCTATGAAAATTTTCAGAAAGCTTAAAATTGATGACAAAGTAACTGTAATTGGAATCGCAAAAAGGTTGGAGGAAATATTTTTCCCTGGTGATCCCGTGCCATTGTATTTAGATAAAAACTCTGAAACATTAAAAATAATTCAGCATGCACGTAACGAAGCACACCGTTTTGGAATTACTTTTCATCGTAACCAACGTTCTAAAGAATTTGTAGTATCAGAATTAGATAATATAAAAGGAATAGGAGAGAAGACTTCTCAAAAGCTTTTAAGTGAATTTAAGTCCGTAGAACAGATTAAAAAATTAACGCTAGAGCAAATTGAACTGGTAATTGGTAAAGCAAAAGCAAAAGTAGTTTGGTCTTATTTTCATTAAATATTAGTTAATATACCGGACTAAATAATAATTAATCCGGTAAATAATCAATCTAAAATAAAGCTTCAAGCAATTCTTCTTGCCTTAATTCTTTCCAGTCAATAAATATTTCCTTTGTTTTTTGTTGAATCTCTTCTTTTTGATGTAAACTTTCCAGCATTACTTCTTCAAGCGCATTGATTTTAGTTTTATCTGATGCATTACTTTTAATGCTTATCTCTTTAATAGAACCTTTAATCACTTGCATGTTTATCTCATATCGCTTTCCAGAATCAGATTTAATACGCTTTTTAAAAGTATATTTAGGACTATAACCAAAATTCCATTCCCAGGTATCAAACTTGGTTTCCACTAATTCATTTATGACTTTGTAGTCATCTTCTGTAATTGTATAAGATTCACAGCTGTAATTATTCACAATGTAAGCAGCCAACTGCTCAACAAATGATTGTACCGGTATATCTTTGTCCAGGTGATCCTGTATATTCGTAACTTTACTTCTAACAGATTTTACAGCTTTATCTTTAAATTTTAAAGGATCATTTTTTAAGGCCTGCGTTAGCGACGATAGTTGGCTATTGAAAAGTAAAGTGCCATGATGCATTACCTTATTTTTGTATACATGACATGCATTTCCACTAATTTTGCAACCTTCTATTAAAATATCATTTCTTCCACCAAAATGAGCATTTACGTTTAATGATTTTAAAAACTCAACTATTGGTGTTGTGTATTTTTTAAAGTTTACAAGTTCTCCTTTTTCTCCTGATGTGATAAAGCAGAAATTTATATTACCCGGATCATGAAAAACAGTTCCTCCTCCAGATAATCTTCTGACCACTGGAATTTCATTTTCTGTAACAAATGAGTAATTAATTTCAGAAAGTGTATTTTGATGTTTACCTACAATTATACTATTTGTATCGATGTAAATAAAAAATATGTCGTCTGTAAAATTTTTCAGTAAATATTCCTCGGTTGCTAAATTTTGATAAGGATTTGTTTTTTGACTCAATATAATGCGCATAGAGCTGTATAATTTATAAGGATATTATTTTCATTGAATTCTCAGGGCTTTAACGCACTGAAATATAAGGTAAAATAATATTGTAAGTATTTGTAATATAATAAAATAGTATCTATTTAGGTCTAAGATATCTTGTTTTGCAAAAAATCTTAAACTAGATATTTTTGCTCCAAATTATTCTATTTTTATCCATTTTAACAAAAAAAGAAGGTTTTAGTTTTAAAATATAAATATCTATATAAATAGATAATGTATAATTAAGTAAAAGTATAATTATGAAAGTTGTTATCCAAAGAGTTTCTGAAGCTTCAGTTATGATAAATAATCAAATTAAATCTTCTATTCACAAAGGTTATTTAATTTTACTAGGAATCGTAAATGAGGATGATCAGGAAGATATAATTTGGCTAAGTAATAAAATTGCTAATCTTCGAATTTTTCCGGATGAACATGATGTGATGAATAAATCTATATTAGATGTAGATGGTGAGATAATCGTAGTTAGTCAGTTTACATTGCATGCCAAAACTAAAAAAGGGAATCGACCTTCATATATTGATGCAGCCAAACCAGACGTTTCTATACCCTTATATAAGGCTTTTGTGCAACAATTGGAACAAGCGGTAGGGAAGAGGGTACAAACGGGCGAATTTGGCGCCGATATGAAAGTTTCGCTGATTAATGATGGTCCGGTAACTATCATCATTGATTCCAAGAATAAGGAATAGAAATACTGAAAAAAATATCCCAACCAAGTTGATTAGACTTTAGTTGGGATATAATTGTTGATTGGGAAATTTAGTGAACTAAATCCTTTATGAACTTAATTCTGTCTTACTAAAAGTTTTTGGGTAAAATTATCTCCTTTGGAATCAGATATTTTTACAACATAAATTCCATTAGATAAGGAACTTACATTTAAAGTGTGATTGTTGATATAATTTTTTTGAGATATTACACATTGACCAGCTTGATCATATATTTTAATGCTATAGAATTCGGATTCTTTCAAGGAAATATTTATTGATTTAGAAGCTGGGTTTGGATATATTTTAATATAGTTGGTATCCAATTGTTCAATTGAACTTGTAATAGCTTTCCCATCTATTAAAATGTCATCAATTTCCCAGGTATTACTGCCTGATGAGCTTGAATTAAACAGAAAAGCAACGAAAATAGACTGATTAGTCCAATTGGTTAAATCTATATCACCTGATGTTACTAAGGCATAATTACCGCTAGAAAAACTGGCTTCTGATGTAATATTTGTCCAGGTATAATTATTGGGATTAGAAGAACCGTCATAATCTTTAGAGATTAGAACTTTTAAGGTGGTTTCTCCATCATATACTTTCATCATGGTGGAGAATGATAAGCTAATTTCAGTGTATCCGCTTAAATCAATGGATGATTGGTTTATTAACCAGTCTTCGTTTTCGAAATATCCATTGTCGTAACCACTCATTTTTGCAAAATAATTACTGTTGTAACTTGAATATTCCCATGTTTGGGATGTACCTGTAACATTATAAAATGTCATTTGATTTAAACTTCCATTTTCAAAATCTTCACTAAAAATTTCAGTTTTTTCGCTTGAATTTCCATTTTCACCCCAAATAAGATCTGCGTATTCCGGATGGTTGATAAAAGGATTTCTATTTCCTTGAATAGTATATATTTTTTCATTTCTATCCAATTCCCATTGACTGACAGGATCTTGTTCATGCCATGCTAAAAGCGTAGATAATTTGCCATGTAAACCGGATGAACTAGAGTATTCTGCTAATTCTAAGTCAACCATATCACCACTTTCGTAACGAACAGCCATATAAAAAAGCATTCGGGCTACATCTCCTTTAACTTCATCACGAGGTTCCCAGCTATCACTATCGAATAAACATCCTGTAACTCCATCTCCTCCATTATATCGTGAACCATCTGTGTATTCAGTACCTCCATTATCAAAATAAAGATTTCCACGTTTGCTATTTACCGATACATCTGTCGGTCGCAGGTGATGAATATCTGTTCCGGGACCGGCTGCTGTACCAAAATCGCCCATTGATTTAGCCCAGGTATGTTCGCGATTCCATTCTGTAGTACCTCCACCATTATTGTTTTTAGGATATGACCAACCTGTGTATAAAAGAATTACATTGTTTGTATCATCAGGATCTTCATCGGTTGTTTTTAGAGCCTCCCACACTTCGCTATAACTTAAAACTTTTGTCTGTACACTAATTATATTATGCAATGTGGCTTTTAAAATGCCTCCGCTTTTACCTTCTGCATTACTGTAATACTGCTCTATTGTTACAGACTTTGCGGTAGTATAAATTAATGTAAATGCAAGTGTTAAAATGAATGTCCTTAGCATTGATTTAAGTATTTATTTACTTCTACAAAGATGATAATTTTATTACAACCGACCTAATGGTCGGTATATTTTAAATAAATAAATATTTATAATTCAAGTTAATAAGGTTTAATGGTTAATAATAATTTAATATTTATACTTTGATATTCTGATTTTAAGAATTTAATTTTTCACATATTTGTATGTTGAAATCTTAATTATATCAGTAAGAATAATATTAAATGACAATACAAGAAGCTCAAAATAAGGTTGATGAATGGATTAAGACCATTGGCGTAAAATACTTTAGTGAGTTAACCAATATGGCTATTTTAACAGAGGAAGTAGGGGAATTGGCTCGCTTAATGGCTCGAAAATATGGTGATCAATCTTTTAAAAAAGGAGAAGAAGATAATTTGGCTGATGAAATGGCCGACGTGCTTTGGGTTTTAATATGTTTAGCTAATCAAACGGGTGTTGATTTAACCCAGGCACTTCAAACTAATATTGAAAAGAAAACAAAAAGAGATAAAGACAGACACGCTAACAATTCAAAATTGAAATAAAATATGATGCCTTCAGAAAATATTTTGGATGAATATCCATTAAACTTTGATATTAATACATTAGATACAGAAGTTCAGAGAATTAAAGATGATTCATCTGCTTTATTAAAAGATAAAGATGTTCTGAAAACGATTTTTAGTTGTATTGATTTAACGACTTTAAAGGAAACAGATTCAGCTGATTCGGTAACTGCTTTTGTACAAAAGGTGAATCAGTTTAAAAAGGATTACCCTCAATTACCAAGTGTTGGAGCTGTATGTGTTTATCCGGTTTTTGCCCCTGTAATTCATCAATATTTAAAAGTAGAAGGTGTTAATAAAGCAGTGGTATCGGCAGGCTTTCCGGCTTCACAGACGTTTTTAGATTTAAAAGTGCTGGAAACTAAAAAAGCTGTTGATTTTGGTGCAACTGAAATTGATGTGGTGATTTCTGTTGGCGAATTTTTAGAAGGAAATTATGAGTTTGTTTATGAGGAGATACGTCAATTAAAAGAAGCATGTGGTAAAGCACATTTAAAAGTTATTTTAGAAACCGGAGCGATAAAAGATACTGAACTAATCTGGCAGGCTTCCATCATTGCTATTGATGCAGGAGCTGATTTTATTAAGACCAGTACAGGTAAAATTTCCACTGCTGCAACCTTAGATGCAGCCTATGTTATGTGTCAGGCAATTAAAGCTTATCATGCAAAAACTGGTAAAAAAATAGGTTTTAAACCAGCCGGAGGTATATCCACTACAGAGGAATCTGTTCAATATTATGCTGTGGTAAAAGATGTTTTAGGTACGGAATGGTTAAATAATTCTTTATTCCGAATTGGAGCCAGCAGACTAGCCAATCATCTTTTGAATAGTATTTTTAATGAAGAAGGTTCTGCGAATGAAGAGATTGAATATTTTTAATTTTTGGTTTTAACGGTGAAATGTTTAATTTTCGCCGTTATTAAAACTTCATAAATCATGATCAAACCTATACTTTTATTTTGTGCTATTTTGATTGGATTTTATAATCTACAAGCACAATCCGAGGAAAGGGCTATTATAGCTTCTGCAGGAGAACAATTATCCAACTCATCATGTCAGGTTTCGTTTACAGTAGGTGATTTAATTATTGAAACGAGTTCAAATGAAAATATAGAGCTTACTCAAGGGTTTCAACAAGGAAACGTTATTTCAACAACTGTAAATTTGAATAATTCTGATAAACTTAGTTTAAAAGTTTATCCTAATCCTTATATCGATTTCATTAGTATTGATATCGATGGTGATTTTGAGCCACTTAATTATAGAATTTATCGATTAGATGGTGCTCTAATATTAAATGATCAATTAGAAATGGGGAAAAATAAGATTTTACTAAACTCAATTGACTATCCTCAAATAATATTGACTATTACAAATAAAAAAGGTGAAGTTCTAAAAGCCTTTAAATTAAATTCTAAATAATCTTTATCCATACACAATGAGACTAATTTTTACTTTATTATTCGCTGTTTTTTCCTTGTTTTCAATAGCACAAAGCCCACAAATGTTTAATTACCAGTCAGTCATTAGAGACGGGTCTGGTGAAATTGTTGCCAATCAAAATGTATCTATTAACATTAATATAATTGAAGATGATGCCTTAGGAAGTATTATTTATTCAGAAGTTCATAATACAGAAACTAACCAATATGGTTTAGTAGCTATTAAAATTGGAAATGGAATATGCATTTTAGGTAGTTTTGAAGATATAGATTGGTCAGCAACCGATTATTATTTAAACATAGCAGTTGATGTAGCAGGTGGGAATGATTATCAGGAACTAGGAACAACCCAATTAATAAGTGTGCCTTATGCTCTTTATGCAGAAAGTTCCGGAGATTCATACTTTAATAAAAATGCTATGGGTCATTTGTTTTATAATGAAGGACGCATAGGGATTGGAACAGATAATCCTCAAAAAGCATTACATATACGAAGAGTAACTAAAAATGGGCAAGGAGTTGGTCAAGCACAATTATTGGTAGAAGCTGATGGTACATCGGATGCGACTATCTATTTAGGATACTTTCCAAATGCCTATTATAATAGCTCAGAAGGAAGGTTCTGGAGAATTAATAGTCATAAGCCTTCCGGAGATTTTAGTATAGCTGATGAAGTAGATAATCAACCAGGTGGTGATGGAAGTGTGAAAAGGTTAGTTATTAAAAGGAATTCAGGAAATGTAGGAATTGGAATTGAAGAACCGGAAAGAAAACTACATGTGGCTGAGTCTATGAGATTAGAACCATCTTTTTATGCTCCTACTGAACCTAAATTAGGTGATCTTTATGTAAGCTATTCTGGTAAATTACATTTGTATAATGGTTCTAAATGGGATACAATTCCTTCAGAAAAGTATTTAAATAAGAACGTATCAGGTCATTTGTTTTACAATAAAGGTCGTATTGGTATTGGAACAGATGATCCTCAAAAAGCATTACATATTCGAAGAGTTACTGATAATGGACAAGGGGTTGGACAGGCACAGTTAATGATAGAATCTGACGGTACATCAGATGCAACTATCTATTTAGGCTGGTTTCCTAATGATTCATTTAATGAAGGCGAAGGAAAGTACTGGAGAATAAATAGCGATAAACCTAATGGTAATTTTAGTATAGCAGATGAAGTTGATAACGAACCTGGAGGAGATGGAAGTGTAAAACGATTGGTTATTGAAAGAAACACCGGAAATGTTGGTGTTGGTGTAACTGAACCACAGCGAAAATTACATATATCGGGTGCAATGCGTTTAGAGCCTCAGGAAACTGCCCCTGAAAATCCAATTATAGGTGATATGTATATGGATTTAGAAGGTAATTTACATCTTTATAACGGTACCAATTGGTATACTGTAAATATGACTTTAGATGAGTAATATAACTCAACAATATAGGTTTAGAATGCTATCTTTTATAAGGTAGCATTTTTTGTATAATCCCTTGTTTCTTTTTTATATGTTTGGAGTTCAAATATTAGTTAATGAGTGATACATTCAACAAATTCAGATCCACGATAATTCAATCTGTATTTTACAGTATTGGTAATTTCTTTGGTAAATTTTCCGGGGTAATTCTATTGCCAATATATCTGTTATATCTTCCGGTGGATGTATTTGGTTTATTTGCTTTATTTGAAGGCCTCTTTCAAATTTTTCAAATTTTTTCGGGTTTAGGTGTTAAACTCGGTTTTGCCAGATGGTATTGGGATAAAGAACAGGTTAATAATAAAAAAAGTCTCTTCTTTACAACACTGCTATTCAATAGTTTGGTTTGTGTTGTATTTAGTATAATTCTTTACTTTGGTTTTAATTTTCTATCGCAATATTATTTCAAATCACTTATATCTAATGAACTGGCATTATTATTTATTGGAGGTAATTTATTAAAACTATTATCTGAGGTACCTATGTTGTTGTTAAGAGCACAGCATAGAGCAAAAAAACATTCGATTGTTCAAATAATACAGCTAATAAGCTATGTGCTGTTTGTATATTTATTTTTGGCCTGGTTCGATATGAAATTAGCCGGATTATTTTGGGCTGTAATTATATCTGCATCTATACAACTACTGTTATTAATAAAAGTAGTTTATGAGAATATTGAATTTAAATTTAATATTCCATTACTTAAAGAAATCATCTCGTACGGATTCCCGGTTGCCTTGGGGAATATGGTAAATCAGCTTTTTGTTTTTACCGATAAATACTTTATCAATTTATTTTCAAACTTAAAGAATGTAGGAACCTTTACCTTAGCTCATAAGGTATCTAATATTGTAAATTTATTGGTAGTTAATGCATTTATGAATGCCTACATGCATAGCTATTTTAAGGGGGCAGACGAAGAAGATAGTGAGCATTTTTTTAGTCGGTCATTCACTTATTTTCTCTTAGTCATTACATTTTGTAGTTTACTGTTAATACTTTTTATTAAGGAAGCATTACTCGTTTTTAATGCAGATAAAACAGCGTATGGTGAATCGGCTGTGATAGTACCTGTATTATCTGTAGGTCTTATTTTTGGGGGAATTAGACAAATGTTTACTTTACCCATTAATAAGGTAAAAAAGACAAAAGTAATTGGTGTTTTATCCATAGTAGCTGGTGCGGTTAATGTGATTTTAAACTATCTATTTATACCCAAATGGCATGCCTTGGGTGCTGCATATGCAACAGGTGTCGTACAAATACTATCGTCTATAGTATTGCTTTACTATGGATTAAAGTATTTGAATTTTAAATTAGAATGGAAACGAATTGGAATTCTGTTTTTTAACTTCTTGATTATACTTATCGCATTTTATAGTTTTCAATTTGAATTCTTCTTTTACAATATACTTTATAAGGTATTTCTGGTAGTTGTTTGGTTTGTTGTGGGTTATATTTCGGGTTTTCTATTAGATGTTGAAAAGCAAAGAATAGTTTCTTTCTGGAAAAAGTGGGGCAGAATTTCTGCTATTACAAATAATATTAAATCTTTAAAGCATTAAATTTTATAGTTAATTCATCTCTTCTGCTTATTAGTTTATATTTAATAGTCTTATAATAGAGTAGACTTTTGAATAATAGGTAACATTATTGTAAATTAAACGTACCGTTATCTGATTTGGAAAAACAAGGGTTACGGAGGAATAGTCCGGTTATTAGGATGTATATAAATTCTAATCAATATATTTTTCACTTAATTATTTTATTATGAAAAAATTATCTCTTGTTTTATTATTAGCCATGTGTGCTTTTGCAATCCCTACTTCTTTAAAAGCCATAGATGGTTATTTTATGTTGGGTTATGGTACCGTTAGTAAAGGTATGGGCGGTACAGGTGTTGCCTATTATAAAACATCTATTATTGCCAACAATCCTGCTGGACGTGCATATTTAGGCACCCAATACAGTGTGGTAGCTAATTTAATGATGCCTAGTACCAGTTATAATGTAATGGGTATGCCAAGCGGTGCAGCAGGTACTTTTCCTTTAGTTCCTGGTAAAGTTGAAAGTGATATTAATTTATTATTTATCCCAAATATTGGCGCGAACTGGCAAATTAATGATAAAAGTGCCTTTGGTTTTTCAATTAGCGGTAGCGGTATAGCTTCTGATTATCCAACTCAAACGTTTTATGATGCTTCTATTGAAAATACTGGAGTTAACTTTATGCAGTTAAATTTCGATCCTTCCTATTCGTATAAGTTTGCAGATAAACACAGTATTGGAGTATCTGCTATATTAAGCTATCAACGATTTAAAGCTGAAGGATTAAGCTCATTTGGTATGTTTTCAACAGATGCTGCTAAACTAACCAATAACGACATCGATAACAGTATGGGCTTTGGTTTTAAAATAGGTTATATGGGTGAGTTAATGGATGGTTTGCATTTAGGTGCTACTTATCAGTCTCGCACTTCAATGGGTGAATTTGAAGAGTATGCCGGTTTATTTGCTGAGCAGGGCGGTTTTGATGCGCCATCGAACTGGACAGTTGGATTAAATTATGAATTCTCTGAAAAGTTAAAAGTTTTGGTGGATTATCAGCAAATCAACTTTAGTGAAATTAAAGCCATTGGTAATCCAATGTCAAAGTTGAACCCTGCAACTGGAGCAGGAGCTTTAGGAAGCGATGATGGTGCCGGTTTTGGCTGGAAAGATATGTCAGTTGTAAAGATAGGTGCTGAATTTGCAGCCTGTGAATCTATGACAATTAGAGGTGGTTATGCTTTTGGCGATGAACCTATTCCTTCTTCAGAAGTTTTATTTAATATTTTGGCACCGGCTATTAATAATCAGCATATTACTTTGGGAGCTACAAAAACGTTTGGCGGTGAAAAGTCAAAAGATTTGAACCTGGCTTTAGTATATGCTCCAGCCAATACTGTAAAAGGTACTAATCCACTTGATCCTGCACAGGAGATAGAATTAGAAATGGGCGTATTTGAAATAGAATTAAGCTTAACCTTTTAATTTTTTTTACGTAAAGAACACAGAGCTCCGGATCCCCGTCCGGATCTCTTCATGATAAGTGAAGCTCCACTAATTTATTTGGTGGAGCTTTTTTTAATTTGCTGCACTGCAAGTAAAGTTTTTGTTAAATTTATCATGCTGCGATATAAGGATGTATTGTAAAATTTCCTGAATCGTTTTTCAATATGACTGTTCAATTGTGTAGCAGGACAAAAATGAAAGCTTGTATTATCACCTAAATTCAATTTAGAGCCATATTTACGGCTTTTCTTCATATTGGTGCCACTACCATCCACACCCAGGTTTTTAATAAGTGATTTAGTCGGATAAACGCTAGGTAGGTTATTTTTATAGGCGGCATATTGAAAGCGAATAGACCAGGAGTGAATAATGCTTTTTTGCTGTTTTAACAACATCATGGCCATATCATTTCCTCCACGGTTAAAAAGCTTACGTTGCATTGGATCTACAAAAAATGATGAAAAGTCACTTACCTTCCAGTCTGTTTTATGCCAGTTTTGTTTCCAGGTAGCCCAACCCCAGCTACAGTTTCTGTGAACTAAATAAGTATCATATGTGTAATCAGATGGTATTTGAATCGATGGAGCATATCCGGCTATACTCCAAACTTTCTCAGGGTTATAACAAGACAAGGCCTCATTCATAAAGGATAAAAAAGAAGGAGAGGTTTCTAAATCATCTTCCAACACAATAACGGTATCATGTGCCTCTAAAACATGGCTTACACCATTAATGATTGAGTGGGCCAAACCTTGGTTTTCCTGATGAAATGTATAAACAATGTCTTTAAACCCTTCAATGCATTTAAGGTAAGCTCTGACTTGTTGTACTAATATTTTATCCTGCTCTGTAGTGCCTTCATCCGAAAAAATATATAACGTACTTTCACTTGATAGCGTATTGGCTAGCAGACTTTCAATTGTTTTTTGCGTATGTTCAGGTCTGTTGTAAGTAAATAAAGCTATCGGTGCCGTCATAATCTAAATGTATTGATAAATGCTACTGTTTTTAACCTGTTGAAGTTTGGTAGTAATGTTGGATTCTAAAGTAGGTAGTTGTGCAAGCATCTCGTGCGCTGCGTTATTTATGTCACTTGACTTTGCATTTGTAATATTAAAATAAAACTTAGAAAGCTCAAATCCGTCCATTACCGTATTGTATTTATTAGCCCAACCAATTACCAAACATGGTTTTGACAGTTTTAGTGCATGTATTAGGCCATGATAACGTGCTGCCACAACCATTTTTGAAGCATCAAATATTTCCTGCAATTCCATCGGATTTAAATCCTCATTGATCAATAAAACCCGGTCATTTTTAACCTCTTTAAATATCGAATCACAGATAGCTTTATCATCAGCAGAATGCCTTACAATACTTACATGTTCGTTATTATCCAATAAGGATTGGATTAAAGATGAAAATAATTGAATAACCTTTTCCTCCGGTATTATTCGGCAGAGTTGTTTATTAGGAATAACAATAACAGAATCGATCTGTTTTGGTATAGATGACTGAAGAGTAGTAGAGTTTTTAAAAATATGATGCGGATCTATTTTATCCGATTGTAATACTAAATCAAAAGAATCGATTACTTGCTTTGTTTTAATGGGCTCAAGATAGGCTCTGCATTGTGGTTCCCTTATAAAAATATATTCGGGGTACTGAAGGTACTTTTTTACCAATGGCCAGATCACCATTTTTTTCCATCCTTTAAAGTTAAACGGGCCAATTGACTGCGGTAAGAAGACAAAAGGCACCTTATATTTTTTGGCCCATTTTACTGGAAATAAAGTAGCATAAGTCCAAATCGGTTTTTGGTTGTGCGAACTTACTCCATATCCACTGATATCATAAATAATATCGGCTGTTTTAAAATGCGATTGAATTACTTTTTCATGATCACTGATGGGTTTTGGAGCAACGATAAGTTTTAAAAATGGAAATGCCATCCGAAGCAAAGTTCGAATATGCATATTCATAATTGTAAAAGTATATTGATTTTTAGCTTCTCCCATTTGAGTAGGGAAAAGATCTATCATAATTATTTCGGCCTTTGGATATTTCTTTTTTAAGGAATCAACCAAGCAAAAAAGCATTGATTGGGCTCCTTTATTAATAAAGTTTCCTCCGGTAATTAGTATTTTATTGGTCATTTTAATTGTAAGTTCTTAATTGTTCCAGTGGTTTACGAACCGAACAGGCCAGTTGACTTTTATCTTCGGCATATCCGTATGCAATCATCATTATTGGTCTTTCGTGCTTACTCAAGGAAAGTAATGTACGGACTTGTTGATCTTTACTTTTCATTTCGGGCCAGTTTAGCGGGCACGATGAAATTCCCATACTCTCTAAAGCCAGCATAAAATTCATGGCAGCCAAGCTACCATCAATATACATTAGATGTCTGTCGGATAGGCTTGGTGAAACATTCATTTGACCCACAACAGCCACCATAGCTACAATTTCATCAGCAAAACCTTTGGTACCACCTGGCAAATGAGCCATTTTTTTAACTAATTCCGGATCATCAATTATCCTAAAACAAAAAGGCTGTCTGTTACAGCTGCTAGGTGCCATACCGGCCATATCAACCGCTTTATCCATTAAGGAACGATCCGGGATTCTGTTGGGATCATAAAAACGAACTGATTTTCTGTTTTTTACCAAAGCGTAAAAAGATTCATCTATTTCCTGATGCTTTTCGGTTTTAGGATAAGGGATAAACGACTCAGCTGTGTGTTTAATGGGTGATAAGGTTTTAAACTCTCTGTGTGCATTATCAATTTGTTTGGCTGAATCAGTTACTTCAAAATATTGGGTTAAAATATCAAAGGCCCATTGAATTTGCTCGTTATCATTACCACTTATTACCAGATTTTTTAGTAAGGATACGGTTTCTTCGATATAATCAAGCGCAAAAACAGCTCTTCTGTTTTTCATGATTAATCCTTTTTCCAACCGATGGATATTCCTGCGCAATAAGAATAAGTTGTCTTTTTGCGCATATTTTTTCTGCAGATAATCCCGCCGGGCATCCACAAACATTTGCATTTCGCTTCCAAAGGATTTAGAAAACAAAAAGTAAAAGTTCTGAGCAAATGGTATTGCTAATACAATTGGATACAGGAATTTATATTGTAATTTCTCGGTAATTTTAATTTTGGTATGATAGATACCTTGAATAAAATTTTCTCCAAGAATGGATTTAATAACTGATTTCATAAATACTTAAATATTTCGTCAAAAGTAAAAAAAATAGCTATACCTGAGTTCGATAGTTTGATTACGGAAATTTTATGATGAGATCAGGTAAAGAGCTTTAAAAGTGCGTCAAATTTATTTTATGAATGTGTTTTTCATATCCGGTTTCATCTTTTTTAAAAAAGTTGTAACTGCTCGCAGCGTTTTTCAAAATCACTTCGTCTGAGGGAGATATATGAACTAAACAAAATGAGCATGAAAAAGAATGTATTTTTATCCATCTTGATACTTAATGTTATTTTTATCGCTTGCGAAAAAGAAAATACCATTATTGATCAAAGCCAATTGAAAAACTCTGAATTAAATTTTGAACTCAATGAACCAGCTGATCTGGATTCTGCAAGTACCAGTTTTACCTTGTTAGATGCCGGTATAAGTGGTAATGATTTGTATACCACCCTTTGTTATACCGGAGGAAATAAAGCACACGAATTCAATATTACCTGGGATGGTAAAATTAAATATGAACACCAACGAAAATTAGCCGAAGTTTATATTTATCATTTAACCAGTGATGATGATGGTTTGCAAACAGTTTATGACTCACTAAGTATAGCCGCTGAAGAGATTGACAATGCATTGGATTATAACTTAGATAGCCTGTTTTCTTTTCAGGAATTATTATTGGATTCTGCATATAAAATTAAAGTAATCAATGCGCTGGATACGGCCAATAATGTGGTTATTTATCCTGTTTTTAATCACTTTTCAAATGATACGATTTATTCCGATACTTGCAGTTATGATTATAACTATGAGTTAAGAGTAGTAAAAACGCCATGTGAAAATACAGGTGTATGGAAAAATTATTGGTTACAAAGTAATTCTTCAGACTCTGTATACTTTTTTCTACCTATGCATATAGAAGATTCTATTTCATATGTACCACAGGAAAATGATTTGCTTAAGGTGAATATGGATTTTATGTCAGATTCAATTAGTATAGACTCCATATGTAGGGATATATGGGAACAAGAGTTTTCGTTTATCACGATAAAAGAGATAAAACTGTCCAATCAATATTAAACCGAACTACACATAGGTGACCAACCACAGGACCACAGACATACAAAAACTGCTAAAAAGATGCTTCAGGGGAAACCGTAAGGCCCAGGAGCATCTTCATCGTTTATATTATGGTTATGCCATGAGTATTGCTCTGCGCTATAGTAAATCCTACGATGATGCAGAGGAGGTGTGTAATGACGCCTTTTATAAGCTTTTTACAAAAACAGAAAAGAAAACCAGGATTGAAAACTTTAATTCGTGGTTTAGGAAAATTGTAGTAAATACCGCCATAGATCATTTCCGAAGCCATGAACGCAATAATCGACTAGTGCTTTTGGATGAATACCAGGAAATAGCCAATGATGATGTTAATTTGGCTGCTATTGATGCGGAAGAAATTATCAGTTTACTGCAGTCCTTATCACCCATGTATCGCTTGGTTTTTAACCTTTCTGTGATGGAAGGTTATCATCATGAAGAAATAGCGAATAAGCTAAATATTACTGCCGCCACCTCGCGGTCGAATCTTGCACGGGCAAAGCAAAAGTTACGAGTACTAATTAATGAAGGGTATTATGAGCAGGCAAAGTGATGATCATATAGAAAAGCTTATCAGGCAAAAACTTGATAGCTACCAACCGGCCTATAATCCTGAAGCATGGAATAGATTGAATTCAAGACTAGGCAAGGAGAAATTACTTATTTCCTCAAAAACTACTTATGCCTTGGCAGGATTTATAGCTGGATTAGCGCTGATGTTTGGGGTATATTATTTTATGCCAAATGATAGTCAAAAGGTAGATACAACCTTGAAACAATCAGCTATTATCGAAGAACTTAGTCAGCTTAAAGAGGAAGTGGAGGAACTAAAGCGAGTGGTGCGATCTAAGGAAGCAGTAAGAAATACCTTTAATCAATCTTCAACGGCAGATGCCGGGTGGCTTTATCGTTCTCCTGTAAAATACGAGTATATTTATATTCAACAACCATCAGGTAATATTCATAGTAATAAAAAAGGTATCCAGTTAAATAAAATGAGACCTGTTTTTAATATACCGACAACACAATTTAGCTTAGCAACGGATAGCTTAATACAATCAGGGTATCATAATCAGACTCAAAGCCTAAAATCAATATCCAATAAAAGAAAGCATGCTTTTAATATTCATTGGCCTGATTTAAAATTTCAGCATTCAGGATATAAGCATTTTACCGGGCCAGATAGAGTTTTTGTCAGTGCCACTATTCAGCATGAAGCTAAGATAATGGGTATGCAAACGCGAACTAAGGGTGTAAGTATAGGTTTAATTGGAAAGATTTCTGATATACTCGATGTATATGGTGCTGTTAACTATGGATTAAGCGAAGGTTCAAAAAGTACAAAATTATGGTATGATAAATATGAATGGTCAGATACGGTTGTGATTAAATCAAGCATTTCAGACTCTACCTGGCATCATTCATTGAATTGGAAGTATTTGGATATTCCTATCGGGATTCAATACCAGCTATTATCCAACCGCAAGCATAGTTTTGCTTTAGATCTGACAGGTATTTCAAGAATTTATTTAAACGAAGAATACCAGGAATCTTTGGTGATAAAAGGGAATGTAAACCAACAAAATATAATAAAGTTTGAGGCAGGAGAGCGTATTCACTTGTTTAATAAACTAAGATTAGGCTTAAGGTATAACTGGAAATTTAAAGATCACTGGGATTTATCCTTGCATTCTTTTTACAATTTTCCCCTGCGTAAACATAGCTATGTTCATGCCAAAAACAGGTCGTGGGGAGTGGAGATGGGACTGATTTATCAGTTTAAGGGAGTTCGGTAAGCATAGAATTACCGGGCTTCTCCGACCACTTTATACACTTCTCCGACTAAATGAACCTCTTCTCCGAGGTGATGGAATACTTCTCAGCATAAAAAGGGTACTTCTCCGAGCCAAACAGGTCATTTCTCCGAGCTGAATGAGTGGCTCTCCGAGGTGGATGGGTCAGTTATCTCCCCGGATAGGCTTGTTCTCCGAGCAAATCAGGCTGTTATCCGAGCTAAACTAGTAGCTCTCTCCCTTTATTTATGCGGTTTTTTATAAATGAGGAAAGAACTTCCCTTTTGTTTTTTTACAAAAGGGAAGTATGGTAAACATGCTATTATGGAAATTGATGTTAGCAGAAAATTTTCAAGCCAAATGCTTTTCAATAGTAGGAAACAGGAAATTGGCTTTTAAGATATAATTGCCCTCGCTTACCTCTAAATCTCCTAAAGGAGTCCTTGCGCGCAGATACCTTTGGAGAATAAAAGGGTGGGTGAAGGCAAAAAAAGTATTATACTGCCAACTAAAGATTGAAGACTTTGGATTTTTGGATATTCGATTTGTGATTTGTTGAATTGTAGAATCGTTAAACTGTTGAATCGATTACCTGCAGAGCGTAAAATTAAGGTAAACAAACCAACACTTAACATATAGGTAATGCAAACTAGTTAATCAGGGAATTGGCTTTTAAGATATAATTGCCCTCGCTCACCTCTAAATCTCTTAAAGGAGTTCTTAAGCGCAGATACCTATGGAGAATAAAAAGGTGGGTTAAGGTAAGAAAAGCATTATACTGCCAACTAAAGACTGAAGATTTTGGATTTTTGGATATTCGATTTGTGATTTGTTGAATTGTAGAATCGTTAAACTGTTGAATCGATTACCAGCAGAGAGTAGGATTAAGGTAAACAAACCAACACTAAATATATAGGTAATGAAAACTAGTTAATCAGGAAATTTGCTTTTATGCATTAATTGCCCTCGCTCACCTCTAAATCTCCTAAAGGAGTCTTTGCGCACAGATACCTTTGGAGAATAAAAGGGTGGGTTAAGGCAAAAAAACATTAGAAAGTTAAAAAAGCTTTACCTATAAAAGGAAACTACTTATGTGTATTTTTATAGCTCCTTTGGTAAGCTTCCAATATATCCGCTTGATGACGGAATACAAAACGGCCTACCCTGCGTATTTCATCCACAGCTTCTTTTAAATAGGTATAGGCTTTATCGCGCATTATTTTTGCCGGGTGACTCTCGTTTCGCTCTCTTTGAAAAGCTGCATTTAAAGCTCCCAGGCGCTCCGACATATCCATGGCTTTATCTAAATTGGCCATTTCAAAAGCCGTTGCCTGTAATAATTCGGTATGATCTTTAGCTAAAATAACAATGTTGGATAAATCAAGAATCATATCGCTATTGGAGTTTCCTTCTTTTATATCGCTAAGCTGATTCAGTAAATCCGGCCGATTGTAAAAAGCAAAATCCAGTTCATCCAGCAATAAATCCCTCATTTCAAATGCTTCGGGGGCCTCTTTTTTCCATATTTCATGGGCTTCCTGCATGGCTCAGTACTCCTTAAACCAAAGGCCTTGGGCGTACTGACAGGCATAAATACGAGCTTGTAAGGTTTCTGTATACTGAGGATTTAAACCTCTTTGTGTTAGGTCATTTACATCTTGCTGAGCCTGAAAGTGAAGATCTTTGGCTTCCTGCAGGTAAATATCCATGGGAATGTCCGGCGACAGGCAGGGGTCGATGTTTTCGAATTGAGGTAATAATGTTTCGTAGCTTTCTTGCATGGATACTGTTGTTTCATTTGATGATTCCATCGGATTACTTTTTTATGTGTTTGTACTAAACCCGGAATATGCCTTAACCCCCCTATGGCACATTAAATACTCTACAATTCAGACGTTTCACTAAACTGATTTTATTCAATTATAGCGTTGCTATAACTTATTTCAGCAAACTCTTTTTTATTGTGTTTTCAATGCTTTATAGGAAGCTTTAATGTATAAACCGGATTAAATTATCTTAAACAAGATATTGTAAATGAATCGAAAGTCATATCTAAATATATGTTTTATATAACATGCGTAAATAATTTGAATTGTAAGATTCATAAACTATATTATAGTTCTCATATTTAATGCAATGGCCGTTATTTTATTGCCGAATTTGTATTTATACCTAATTTAGGTATAAATATAAAATACTTCAATTCAGATAGATGAATTTTGTCACGCCTAAAATTTGCTCAAACTACTTGTTTTTATTTTCATTGTTCCTGTAACCATTATAAATAGAATTAAACCCATGTTTTTAAACCAACAACTATTTAACCGTAATAAAACCTAACTTAATGACACTATCTATCACACATCTTTTAATTACTTACCATATCTGCTATTTAAATCATATTCGTACTGATTTATACACTGCAAAATCGCATCGAAAACCTACATAACATTATTCTTTTCTCAGGTTTTACTTTCTATTACTCTCATCACGCACCCTTGCATCCCTAAAGGGATCGGTGCGCAATGTGGATAAGGAGAGGGTTTAACTGGTACAATGGAATGTGTGAGATGGTATTCCCCTTTAGGGGTCGGGGGTAGTGTGTGGGAGAATGAAAAAATTTAAATAATGAAATTTAGTATCAATGAATAAGAATCCTTCGCTCACCCTTGCATCCCTAAAGGGAACAGCGTGCAATGTGCATAAGGAAAAGAACAATCTGTTGAAACAAAATGTGTGAGATGGTGCGCCCCTTTAGGGGTCGGGGGTAGTGAAGGAGATTGAAAAAAATTAAATAATGAAATTAAAATACATGAATAAGAACCCATCACGCACCCTTGTATCCCTAAAGGGATCGGCGCGCAACGTGCATAAGGAGAATGAGAATTAATATGAAGTTATACTAAAATGGGAGATACAGTAGAAAAAAGTATGTTTTATGGTGCTAAGCCTGAAATATTTGAGAAGGCTAAATGGCTAAGGAAAAATATGACTAATGCTGAAAGTTTATTATGGGATAGGTTACGCAGTAAACAGTTAATGGGTCTAAAATTTAGGACACAACACCCTATAGACATATTTATTGCTGATTTCTATTGTCATTCAATCAAACTGGTGATTGAGGTGGATGGAACCAGCCATAATTCTCAAAAAGATTATGACCAAGGTCGTGAAGAGGAAATGAAGAATATGGGAATAACAACAATAAGATTTACAAATACAGAAATTGAAAATAATATAGATAAGGTGATTGATAGGCTTAAGGAAGTTATTAGGAAGAGTAATCGGGAAGCGAAGAATTAGCTTCTTGCTCACCCTTTGTTTCCCTAAAGGGAACGGTGCACAATGTGGAATTTAAGAGGAATAATCTAGTGAAATGAAATGTGTGAGTGGACTCCCATTTAGTGGCTGGGGGGAGTGAAGGAGAATGAAAAAATTTAAATAATGAAATTTAGTATCAATGAATAAGAATCCATTGCACACCCTTTGTATCCCTAAAGGGATCGGCGCGCAATGTAGAGAAGGAGAATTAAATCAAAATATAAACAACGAAACAATTTAAAAAACAATTGAAATTATGAGATTAATTAAGAAGTTAAGCTTCCTAGTCTTATTGGGAATAGTAA
This sequence comes from uncultured Saccharicrinis sp., assembly GCA_963677245.1. Classification (GTDB taxonomy): domain Bacteria; phylum Bacteroidota; class Bacteroidia; order Bacteroidales; family Marinilabiliaceae; genus Saccharicrinis. The sequence goes on along the minus strand of OY781921.1, from coordinate 3,398,299 downwards.
GTATATCGGCAATGGGACAATCATTTAGCTGGATCGTAGATAATACTAACCAAAATCCGGGAGAAAGAGTGGTTGCTATTTTGGATGCCAGTAATATTCAAAGTGATTATAAAGGAATACAAATAATTGGTGAAGTAGTTGATAATAATGGAAATTGGGGGCAACGCTTACCTATAATCAGTAGGTTTAAACTATTTGTCAAATTTTCATATGGTTTCGAGTGCGGCTTAGTTCAAGAATCTGAAACACCTAACATAATCCTTGGATTGAGACAAATTTCATTAGATCAAGTTAATTTAGTGGCAAAATGTCAAAATAATCATAAAGCAGTTAGTGTAAGGTTTGAAAAAACAGATGGATATGCAAATGTAATACTTGGCGATCCGGAAAGTGTTATTGAAAATGGTAATTGGTTAAAAGAAAAGCCAATATATAATACTAGTAAATTAATGGTTACCAATGATGGCGATATAGGCATTGGCGAAACCTCCCCTTCCGCCAAACTCCACGTTGCAGGAGATATTCTTGCTGATGAAATCCGCGTTGAAGATATTGCTGCCGCCAATGTAAACCTCAACGGCACCCTTGCCGCCAATAATATCACCGTTAAAGCCAATGGCAATACTGCCGACTTCGTTTTTGAAGAAACATACAATCTACGTGACTTATCAGAACTGGAAGCCTTTATTAAAGAAAACAAACACTTACCGGAAATACCAAGTGCCGAGGCTATGGAAGCACAAGGGGTGAATCTGGCTGAGATGAATAAGCTGTTGCTGCAAAAGGTGGAGGAGTTGACACTTTATACGATTGAATTAGAGAAATCAAGGAACAAGGAAAATGGAGAAAGGAAAGAGTTAGAAGCGAGACTAGAGCGTATTGAAAAGCTACTGTTAAAAGGGGAATAAAGTCAGGCAATTGCACACACTTTGATTCCTTAAAGGGATCGGCGCGCAATGTGCATAAGGAGAAGAACAATCTGATGAAATGGAATGTGTGAAATAGCTCGCCCTTTTAGGGGTCGGGGGTAGTGAAGGAGATTGGGAAACAATTTAAATAAATGAAATAGTATAGCTGAATCACCCATCGCTCACCCTTGCATCCCTAAAGGGAACAGCGCGCAATTTAGATAAGGAGAATTAAATCAAAATATAAACAACGAAACAAATTATGAAAACAATTAAAAATTTGAGTCTATTGACTTTAATGTTATTTACTAATTTATCTATTTGGTCTCAAGGTATTGCTATTCAGGATAAAAACAATACCGACACACCGTTATTACACCAAGATGGGAAAATTGGAATTGGTTCTTTGCACGATGCTAGCACTTTCACCATTGAGGGTCCAATTAATAGTGATGATCAATGGCCATTATGTATATTGCCAAAACAGGGAAGTAACTTTAGTGCTAATATGTTAGTAGTTACTCCAACAGATAAATCCGGAATTTTTTTTATCCTCAAAATCCAGTAGTTGATAGGGAAGCAAACTTTAATATAGTTAGATTATGGGCTCCAGGAACTAGTACTAATTGGCAAGCTAATTTAGGAGTAACGAGTTCGTCAGATTTCACAGGAGACGGAACATCAAAGACATGGTTAGGGCTGGCTTCAAAAAGTAAATATGGAGTTGTATTGGTTTCAGGTCATAAGAATAATACAATGTCAAAAATTGGGAGTCGTTTAATGATTGGTTATGACACATGGACTCCTGATTATAGTAAAACAGATGTTCTGTCTGTTGACGGTAGTACATTATTTGAAGGGAGTATGAAAGTAGTTGGAGATATCCTGGCTGATGAAATCCGCGTTGAAGATATTGCTGCTGCCAATGTAAATCTCAACGGTACCCTGTCCGCCAACAACATCACTGTAAAAGCCAATGGCAATACCGCAGATTTCGTCTTTGAAGAAACATACAACTTACGTGATTTATCAGAATTAGAAGCCTTTATTAAAGAAAACAAACACCTACCGGAAATACCTAGTGCTGAGGCTATGGAAGCACAAGGGGTTAACCTGGCTGAGATGAATAAGTTGTTACTGCAAAAGGTGGAGGAGTTGACCCTTTACACTATTGAAAAAGATAAGGAAGTGAAGGCTTTAAAAGCTGCAAAAAACAAAGAGCAGGGAGAAAGAGAGAAGCTGGAGAGTACCGTGATTACTTTATCGGAGCGCTTGGCTAAAATTGAGCAATTGTTAAACCAATAACCTTAAAATATAATAGAGATGAGAAAGATACTCATAATAGCCCTATTGGCTTTAATTGGGCATATAGCGGTGGCGCAGACCAATAAATATTTATTTACTTATGATAATGCCGGAAATAGGATAGGATCTACCTTAACACTAAAATCAGCACAGTTAAGTAGCCAGCCTGATTCTGTTTTTTATCAGGAAGAATTAAATGCGCGTTTTGAAACCTTAAAGCTTAAATTATATCCAAATCCAACAAAAGGAAATATTGCATTAGAAATTCAACAATATAATGAAGATATGAACTTTAAGATTGAAGTGTTGGACGCAAACGGTAAAAAGCTTCAAAGAATAAAAGTCAACTCTGATGTTACCAACATGAATTTAAATAATTATGCATCGGGTCTATATTTTCTAAAGCTAATTAGTGGGAAGCAATACCGGATATTAAAAGTAATTAAGCAATAAACTTTAACTAAACTAATTATTATATCATGAATAAACTTTTGAGGCTATGTACGATAGCTTTATGTATGGGTATAGGTATTGTACATGCGCAAAATGTAGCCAATACTTTCAATTTACCGGATGAAAACAATTATGAAACAGGCCATTTTATGGCTAAAGACCATATTACACTTTCCAATGGTTTTAGCTGGAGTGCACAGGACGGTGAATTTAGAGCCGAGATCAATAATAAATTAATTCAACCCGATTTAACTAACACCACCGGAGGCCCAGGTGGAGAGGTAGGTAATACAGGAGTAGTTGGAGCATCATCGGGTTCTTACTCTGTTAATTCGGGAAGTTTTAGTTACAGCATGCCTATAATGGTTTCACCAGGTGTTAGAGGTATGCAGCCTTCCTTATCTATAAATTACGTAGGTGGATCAACGACTGGTTTACTGTCAGATAAATTTAGTTTAAGTGGCCTAAGCGCTATAGTAAGAGGAGGTAAAAACCTTTTTGACGATGGCGAATACGACCATATTAAATGGGATGATGCTGACAACTTGTATTACAACGGTACTCAATTAATTGAATATAGTAGTAATAAACCTACCTCGATAGAATACAGGTTAAAAACCAGTAATCGAACAAAGATTATAGCCTATAATATTGATACTGATGGTCCAGAATACTTTGAGGTAATCGATGAGTTTGGTACCATTATGCAGTATGGTAAAACTTCTGACTCCAGGCAGCTGGCTTATGTTGATGCATCAAATCCAACATTTGCCTGGTTTCTGAATAAGATAACAGACATAGATGGTAATACCATTCAATATAACTATACCTGTGATTACACTGCATCAGGAAGTATAAAAACAGACCTGGCTAACTATAGACCCACATCTATTGTTTACGGAAACGGCACTAATCTTAAAGGGTACGTTAACTTTGAATACGAAAGCAACCCTGTAAGTGTAAGCTATGCTGCGGGTAATGCTTTTAAGCTGAATAAAAGAATTAAAATCATATCTACTGGTTATAACTCCAAGCAATTGCGCCGATATCACCTAGAATATACAACAATTGGCGATAAGGCGTTATTAAGTAAGGTAACTGAATTTGGAACAGATGATGTTATGCATTATAACGCAACTGTTTTTGATTACAACGATTCTTCCGAGCATCCGACATCATATGGCGATTTTAATCCACTTTCCGAAAAATGCGTTACCGGTGATTTTAATGGAGATGGTAAAGAAGATTTAGTAGGTGATAAGGGGGTATTGCTTTCTAGCAGCAGTGGACATACCACATTAACTAGTTTTACCTTTCAAAGTTCAAATATAACCGGCGTAAAAGATATCAATTCGGATGGAAACGAAGACATTATCTATAATGAAGTAGTAGTTGAACCTGGAGAGCCTTTACCAGGTGGAGGAACGTCTGATCCTACAAATAAAACAGTTTTTACTTACTACGAATCTTATGGTAATGGATTTACCCAAAGATTTAAACTAGAGCTTGAAGGTGAATATGATAGAACTATATTAGCAGATCTAAATAATGATAAAAAAACAGAATTGTTAGTCTATAGAAATAGTGATAAGAAACTAGTGATTTATGAAATTAATTGTCAAACAAATAATTTTATAGAAAAGGACTATCTCATCCTATCCGGTATATTGTCAGAAATTAAAACAGGAAGTATGTTTGGTGATGGCAACCAGCATCTATTTGTGGTAATGGGAACTCAGATTGATATTATTGCATATAATCAAAGTAACCAATTGGAAAAATTATATACCTTAAATACAGACCATACAGGAAGTTGTTATTTTGAAGATTTTAATGGTGATGGAATAACTGACCTATTTAGGCTATATGAGAATGAGCTTATGTCATTTTATATAGGTACAGGTAATAGTTATATTAAGGATGAAGACTTCTTAACTAACCTACACATTAGCGATTTTCCCAACGGAAACAATATTTTGACATCAGATTTTGATGGAGATGGAATACATGACATTATAGTTTATAAGGCCTTTCATAATGTTCCAGGTAGCCAAGACCCTAATAATATGGTGACAGATTTCTCCTTTAGTCTCTTAAAGGGAGGAGAAAAGTTTGTAAAAGAAGCATTACCCGGTTATGAACAAACATATAGTGAAGAAGATATTTTTGAAAATCATCCTGTAGCTGGAGATTTTGATGGAGATGGAGCTGCTGAAATTTTAAATGTATTTTATAAAACAATCAGTTCATATCAAAAGGAAAATAAAACCAGGATGGTAGAGATATCCAGTAGGGATAAAAATTTTGCATTAAGCTCCGTTTCTAATGTAAATGGCACTATATCCATCGAATACCAAAACCTGACTGACGGGGGTAACTTTTACCAGAGCGGTAGTCAGGTCACATTCCCTTTATTAAAGGTGAACTTTCCAATTTGGCTTGTCTCTTCAGTTGAAGAAGAAATTACTAACAACGAAGTAAACACTACCAAATATACTTATATCGGTCTAACAGAGCATCTATTAGGAGCAGGAATCTTAGGCTTTCAACAGACAGAAGCATATAATGAAAACACTGGAATGATAGGTCGTACACAATTCGAAATTAATTCCAGTCATATGTTTATGTATCCTCATATATCAGAGTACGTTCACATTGAAGGCAGCACAGAAGAAACGCTGTCACGCTCCACAAATATCTTATCGGAAGTTGATCTCGGGTCGGGGAGGTATCATTCCTATGTCTCAAACGTTGAAAGTAAGAATTTAAAAAGCAATACTAAAAGTATTAAAGAAACGGAACAGGATGGTAATGGTAATACAATACTATCTACGACCAGGGTATACGATGGAACAACATTGGTATATACCAAAACGGAAGATCCTGAATATGAAATTAACACCACTACAGAATGGATACCGGGTAGGATTGAAACTTATGTTGTAACTGAAAGCCGACCAAATGAAACGGCCATTACCCGTAACCAAAGCTTTAGCTATTATAGTAATGGTAAGCTTGAAACAGTGATTCAGGAGCCGGGTGATACTAAGGAAGTATCTCAAACTATACAGTACGACACGTTTGGTAATGTAAGTTCCAAAACGTTATCTGCCGATAATGACCCACTTATCTCTCAGGATTTAAAATCGGTGACAGAAACTTATTTGTATACTGCAGATGGGAGGTTTATGGAAAAAGCGATTAATCCTCTTAATCAGTTTGTAATAAATAAATATGATGAAGTATCAGGAGCCTTGGTGGAACAAACCGATATAAACGGACTGAAAGCCTACAGTCAATATGATGCCTTAAACCGTACTTCTCTGGCTATTGGTGCGGATGGTACCACTTCGTATAGTACGTTAAAGTGGATTGATTCGGGAGATACGGATGCTCCTGAAGCAGCCTTTTATATGAGCGAATCCAAATCATCTTTAAATAATGTAGGCAAAACCTATTACGATAAGGTCGGGCGTACTATAAGAACTGTGGGGCAAAAGCAAAACGAAAATCGCAGTGATAAGGTAAAAGTATATGTAGATTTTGAATATGACCAAACTACGGGGTTGTTGTACCGACAATCGATGCCGCATTATTTAAATCAGAGTAATATTTTATATACAACCTATACCTACGATAAATACAATAGGGCAAAAACCGTTACTAAGCCGGATGGTTCGGTGTTAACATATACCTATAACGAGAGTTTGCGCAGTGTTACTAGCTCGGTAACAAAAGGAACAACAACAGTAACAACTACGCAAAAAAATAATGCATTGGGCGAACTAATAGAATCCACCAACAACGATGGATCAAAGGTGGCCTATAAGTATTACAGTAACGGGCTTTTAAAACAATCTGGAATTGCAGGTAATAATGCCGATGTGGTGATGACCTACGATATATATGGTAATAAGCTTAGTACACAAACCCCTAATGGAGGAACATCGACCAATATGTATAATGCTTGGGGACAAGTGGTATCTACAACTGATGCCCGTAATTTAAAAGTAGAGTTTGCGTATGATATATTAGGTAGGATTATAGAAAAACAAGTTCAAAGTGGGGCAACTACTTCATTTACTTACGATACCAAATGGAAAGGGGCACTATCCGGTTTATCATCTTCCAATAACTTTAGTATTGACTATACATACGATAAAATTGGACGACAAATCAACTATACTGAAACTATTGAGGGCAAGTCTTTTAGTACAGCCATGCAATATGACGAAAAAGGTAGGTTGAGCCAATATATATATCCATCAGGTTTTGAATTAAACTATCATTACCTCTCGGAAAGTGACTATTTAACAGGTATTAGCTATGGCGATGATCAGTTTATTTGGGAGGCTGGTGAGCAAAATCAATATATGGCTTTTGAAAATTATACACTGGGTACATTGAATCCCGTGGAGTTGCAATATGACGAGTATGGTCGTTTTAAACGTAAATACCTGACTGGCTACTACGATTATAATGTAGCTTACGATGATAAAGGTAATATTAATCAAAGGCGAGAGGATATATACAACAACTCCGAATCGTTTGTTTACGATAATTTAAATCGCTTACAAAGCATTAGTACATACCACAATGCCATAAAAGTGGGTGAACGTACTTTTAATTACGATTCGTACAGTAATATTACTGAACCTGCAAAAAATACTTTACTGTATGATAATACCAAACACAACAGGCTACAAAGTATTGAACAAGATGGCTTGGATTTAGCTTATGGCGGATTAAGTTTTGACACCGAAAATAATTTAACAGCCATTAGCAAAGGTAACGAGGTAATTGACTTTACCTATGGGTTTGACAAAGCAAGGCGAAAAGCAGTACAGAAGCAAAACCAGCAAATTGTAAAAACTAAATATTATCAAAGTAATTACGAAGAAGTAACTGAAAACAACAATACTCAAAGGATTCATTATATTAGCGCTCCAAGTGGTCTATCAGCCATTAATGTGATGGATGAAAATGATGTAAACCATATGTATTTCACGCTTAGCGATCACTTAGGTTCGATAAATATGCTTATTGATGAATCGGGAAATATTGTAGAAGAACAAGCTTTTGATGCCTGGGGTGTTAGGCGTGATCCTCAAAATTGGGGTAATGCAGCAACTGTTAGTACATATATTACAGACAGGGGATTTACCATGCATGAACATCTGGATGATTTTAATCTAATACATATGAATGGAAGGGTTTATTGTCCAAATACTATGCAGTTTGTAAGTCCCGATCCTTTTATTCAGGCTCCAGGTAATACTGCTAATTACAATAGGTATTCGTATTGTATGAACAATCCAATAAATTGTGTTGATCCAAGTGGTTATATCAATCAACCCCCATTACCTCGGCCGGAGGGACAAGCTGGAGGAAGTGGGAATAGAATTAGCAGTGATTTTGGGATAGGAGCTGCTATGTTATCAGCTAGCCAAAGATTAAATAATTATACCGGATATACATCAGGTGGATTTTCTGGAGGATCTTCAAAGCCATTAAATACTGGCTTAAAAGGAGAATGGGAGTATAATCGGCATATAGGGATGTATGAAAATATATATACAGGTCAAAAGGTTTCTGAAGCTAGCATGGCTCGAAGTGGTATATTGGAATCATTTAGTTCAACTGCAAAAAATAGTTCATTGGATAATTATATTAATTCATTAGAAAAAATTGGTGCAGAGGGAGGGTTTTCTGTTACATAAAAAGATGGGAGTTCAATCTATGTAGCAGTTGAAAATGGCCAACATCATATTAAAAATTTCAATGGGTTTGACTTTGGAGTTGCCAGTTCCCAAGGGGGAGGTAACAATCTCATTAGTGGAGTAGGATTTGCCAATGCTATGGGAGCAAAAGCTGTAGACCATAGAATGGCAAGGATTATTACCGAAGATGGGTGGTATAACAAAGCAGGTAAATTTCACTCAAAAACAAAGTTGCTACCAGGTGTACGAAATGCTCATGCATATCGATATGGATACAATACTGCACTTAGTAGGGCAAATAGTTTGAAGACATTAGGTAGGGGTATGGGAGCTGCCGGAATTTTAATAACTGCTTCTGGTGCATATTTTGATGATGGTGAATGGAGCAGGGGGGATACTTTTACTTTATTAGCTTCGGGTATAGCTTTTATCCCTGTAGTTGGTCAGTTTTATGGAGCCGCAGATTTAATTATTGGTGTTACAACAGGAACATCAATTTCTCAAAGAATTGGGAATGTAGCAGATGACCCAACGTCTTCTCTTTCCTTAACAATTGATAATTTCTTGAAATGGTGATAAAGAAAATAATGAACATATTTGATTATTCATATTATAGAGTAACTAAAGCATACAGTAGATGGGATGGTACTGAAGGAAGTACATCTATAATAATTATTGCCTTAGTAGAAAGCTTGTTTTTGCTTAACGTTGTTGGTGTTATAGTAATTGAAAGTTTTACAAGAAGTGAAATAAAACCATACTCGGAAATTGCAACTGTACTAATTTTAGTTGTGTTTGCGATATTGGTTTACCTTAATATGATAAGATATCGAGGGAAATATTTTGAGTATGATGATAGATGGGGAAATGAAACTTCATTTTTGAAAATAATAAAAGGCATTTTAGTAATAATTTTGATTCTAATTCCAATTATATTTCCTGCAATTATTTTGAACCTTAAAGATTATACAAAATAGTTTGCCAGTACGCGCGGAAATGTTTTCCGTGAAATAAGCGAACTGCAAATAAACTAAGAAGAGCCGCAATTAATATAGTTGTGGCTCTTTTTGTATAATGCCAGGATTTGCAATCCGGTTATAAAATTGATTTAAAACAGCCATGATTGCATTTCGGGGTGAATATGTTTATTTTAACTGAGTAAATTGCATTTAAAACCTTAAGCTATGTCCGATAAATACAAAATTCACGATAATAACGCCCCCCCGTATTCTAAGATAAAAACAAATAAAAAAACAACTTTTTATTAAGAGGCATATCCATATGTATCCACATAAGGTGTGCCTCTTTTAGCAACAGCAAATATCCTTGCTAGTATTTTTTTTATGATGATATTGAGTGTTCCCATAACATGTTTACCCTCTGCGATTCGTTTTTGATAATATGCCTTCATTTCTGGGTTATACTGCACTGCGGAAGAGGCGCACGAACTGAGTAGTGATTTCATCTTTTTATTGGCTAAATGGCTTGTTTTAGTTCTTCCGCTTATACTTATTCCAGAACGATAAGAAAATGGAGCTATGCCTGCGTAACTGGCAAATTTTCTATGGTTCTGAAACAGTGTGAAACCGTTTGTGATTGATATGACAAATAGAGCAGTTTGCGGCCCAACCCCTTTAATTGAAAGTACCAGGTTATATATCTTTTTTATTTCAGGGTCATTATCAACAATCTTTTGAAGTTCCTCATTCACTCTCTTAATCTGCTTATTTAGTTCCTTAATCATCTTCTCTTGAATATTAAATAGCAACAAATTGTCTTTTTTGATTAAGAACCGTTTATTCTCTTTTAGTGTTCCTTCGTAACCTGCCCTTTGCTTAACTAACCTTTCCCTCAAAGAAAGTAACCTCCTTATTTGAATAAATTGCTTTGACGGAAGCTGGTAAGGTGTAACTTCATCCCTTCTCCTATAAGCATATAAAGCTATTCTTTTTGAATCTACAATATCATCTTTACCTCTCTGTATACCTAAGGATCTTTTAATCTCCAGGCCTGGGACAATAATGTAATTAACCTTGGTTTCTTGCAGGTGAACTGCTAATGGGAATGAATATATGCCTGTATGTTCAAAAGCAACTAAAACTTCATCCATAGAGCATTTTACATGACCTTCAACCCATTTGGATAATGTTTTATACCCTTTGGGTGTATTGTCAAAACTAAAAGGAAGCTTAAGGCTATGAATAAAAGCTTGGTTGGTCATTTTACCAACATCTATTCCTATTACTTCTTTAAATTCCATAACTTTGTTTTTAGTTGATAAAGAGAGTTGCAAAACTATCACCTTTAGGAGGTCTCGAAACCTAAAATTCTAGATGGTTCTCAGCAACTTCAGGAGAATGAGGACTGATACGGGGGATAGGTCTTTATCCTAGCTGGCGCGAAAGTTCACCTCATTCTTCTTTATCAAATTTACAAATTAAAATACCAATGTAAATCTAAAGGTAGGCTCGGATATGTAAATCACTAAAGACGGCCGTTAGCGCTGAATTGTATTCAGTGCAATAAGCAGCATGAGCATAAAAAAACAAGCGCCCCCAGTACGCGCGGAAATGTTTTCCGTGAAATAAGCGAACTGTAAATAAACTAAGAAGAGTCACAATTAATAAAGTTGTGGCTCTTTTTGTATAATGCCAGGATTTGCAATCCGGTCATAAAATTGATTTAAAACAGCCATGATTGCATTTCGGTGTGAATATGTTTATTTTAACTGAGTAAATTGCATTTAAAACCTTAAGCTATGTCCGATAAATACACCGCTAGTGCGCGATTGCATCGCGTTCTAAAGTAAAGCCTTCGCTGCCGCACGAGTCCTCTCGTGTGGTTTTAAGAATAAATAAACTACTATCCTACTATACTTAAGTATGGTATTGAGAAATCAAATATAAAAGCTGCATTTAGCAATAAATGTGGCTTTTGTTTTTTGTATATTTAATTAGTGCCACGCGATGCAATCGCACGGTAGCATAGAGGATACGATCGCACGGTAGCTAATATAGGCAATAACTAAAATATGAGTCGTAATTATAAATTTCATAATCCTGAGGGAGTATATCTTGTCAGCTTTGCAGTGGTAGAATGGTTAGATGTTTTTACCAGAAATGAGTACAAGGATATAATATTAGATAGTTTGCAATATTGCCAGCAAAATAAAGGCATGGAAATTTATGCCTGGAGTATTATGACAAACCATGTTCATTTGATATTTAGAGGTATGCATGGTCAAAAGCCAGAACTGCTGTTGGGAGATTTTAAGAGATTTACCAGTAAAGCTATTGTTAAAGCCATCAAAGAAAATCCAAAAGAAAGCCGTAAAGAATGGTTGTTGGAGCAATTTGAAAAAGCAGGACGAAAAACTTCAAATGTTAAGCAATACCAATTTTGGCGTCATGATAATAAACCTATTGAGCTATGGAGTAATAAGGTTATAGATGAGAAAATCAATTATATTCATAGCAATCCTGTAAATGAGGGTTTGGTTTTTAATCCGGAAGACTATGTATATAGTAGTGCCAGGGATTATAGTGGAGAGATGGGTATGTTAGACGGGATAGTTGTGGTGAAATAAGTTATTTACCACACGATACAATCGTGCGGTAGCGATGCTGGTTTGTTAGCTTGTAAAAGCCATGCGCTACCTCTGGCTCCTAAAGGAGGAATCAGCTCGCAGAGAGTACTGTCATTTGTAATAGGTTTATGTAATAGGGTTGTGTGTGTTGGCTCGCCCCTTTAGGGGTTTGGGGGTAGTGAAGGAGGTAGATGAAAAGGAATGTATATAATGGTATCAGGTAGTTTATGGAAATGATTTGCAATCCTACGCTCACCCTTTGATTCCCTAAAGGGATCGGCGCGCAATGTGCATATGGAGAGGAATTAACTGGAGAAATAGAATGTGTGCGTATGCTCCGTTTAGAAGCGTATTTTTTAAGGTGTAAGATCTTCTGACGAGTCTGATTTAATCCCCATTTTTAAGGACAACTATAACTGAATATTAATCGTTAACTTTGTAATGGATAATAAACAAGCGGTTATGAATACAATGGAATTAAAATCGGACTTACATAACTTGATCGATAAGGTAAATGACGCAACAATATTAAATGCAGTAAGAGCTATTTTAAGTAAACAGCTTGGCGATGATGATTTCTGGGATGAACTACCACTACACGTTCAGGAATCCGTAAAAAGAGGAATGGAACAAGCCAAACGAGGAGAAACTACACCACATTCCGAAGTCATGAAAAAATACAATAAATGGCTTTAGCTGCAAGGTGGTCTAAAGAGGCAGAAGATACCTTTGATAGTATAGTTAAATATCTTGAAAACAATTGGTCTGAAAAAGAAATACAAAACTTTGTTCGAAAAGCCCATAAGGTAATACGGCAAATAGAAAGAAATCCATATCAATTTGAAGCCTCTCGTTTTCATCAAGTAAGGAAAGCATTTATTACAAAGCACAATAGTCTTCTCTATTTTGTAAATGAGGATGAACAAATAATAGAACTATATGCATTTGGGGATAATCGACAAGATGATAGGAATCGTCCTTATTAAATAGTACAAAATAGATTTAAACTAAAAATATAAAAGCTGCATTTAGCAATAAATGTGGCTTTTGTTTTTTAGGCCTAGCGCTATTTCTGGCTCATATAGGAGAAAGCAACGCGCAGAGTGTACTGTCGTATGTAAGAGGTTTATGTAAGTTAGATGAGTGTGATGGCTCGCCCCTATAGGGGTTTGGAGGTTGTGAAGGAGGTAGATGAAATGGAATGTCATTGATTGAATCTTAAAATGAAAAATACATAAATATGAATCCTATGCACACCCTTTGTTTCCCTAAAGGGATCGGCGCGCAAAGTTGTCTAATTGAGATAATTATCTGGTGAAATAGAAATTGTGAGTATGCTCTCTTTAGGGGTTTGGGGGTGGTGTTTGGGATAAAGTTATTTGTCAGTAATGTAGAATTTATCAGACTAAAAATACCTTGTACATCCCTATAGGTAAGGTATATGTGCTATCTTTTATTCCACAAATTGGGGTTTCGGCTCGTATGCAAAACTGCCGAAATAATAATAGTTGTTTTTTCTTCATCAATCATATAATGTATCATAAACGGGAATACATCGAGAACAGCTGTTCTTACATTATTGTAACGAACATGTATAGCTTTAGGATTTTGCCTGATGTAATTAACTTTTTTACGAACTTCTGAGGTAAACCTGTTGCCAAGCCCGACTTGTTGTTTGTTGTACCAAATAGCAGCTTCTTTAATGTCTTCTTTGGCAAGGGTCAGGATAAGAACTTTATACATTAAATAATTCCTTCAATGTCATTTAAAGCTTCATCAAAATCTATAGCAGAATCAGGATTTTGTTTGTATTTATTAAGCCGATTTAATACCAATTCTTTATGCCACTCAGGAACATTTAATTCTTCTTGTTCTATATCTTTGTATTTATCCTTCAGTTTGTTCCATTCTTCAATTGGTATAAAAACTCCCGTTGTTTTACCTTTTTCATCTGATATATATTGTAAATTCATAGCATACTATTTAATGTACCTATTGCAAATATAACCAAGTTAAGAGATGATGACAAACTATATTTAAGTTGGTTTGATTGCTGGATTCTTATAAAGAGGCATAAGACAAACCCCCGCTACCGGACAAGTCCTCACTTTTGGTTTAAAGAACAAATAATCTGCTATCAAACTATACTTTAGGTATGGTATTTAGAAATCATATATAAGAGCTGCATTTAGCAATAAATGTGGCTTTTGTTTTTAAAGCCCTCGTTACCTCTAGCTCCTAAAGGAGAAAGCAGCGCGCAGAGTTTACTGTCGTTTGTAATAGGTTTGTGTGAGTTAGATGTGTGTGTTGGCTCGCCCCTTTTGGGGTGGTAAAGGAGGTAGATGAAAGGGAATGCAATTGATTGAATCTTAAAATGAAAAATACATAAATATGAATCCTATGCACACCCTTTGTTTCCCTAAAGGGATCGGCGCGCAATGTTGGCTAATTGAGATAATTATCTGGTGAAATTATAATGTGCGTGTTAGCTCGCCCTATAGGAGTTTGGGGGTTGTGTAGAAGAGTAAGAAAAACCATTCTCACACCTCACAAACCATTACTTTTTGAATTTCTCTGCCGGAACATCCTTTGTGTTCCACTTCGGCTTTTAGTTTAATGCCGGGTTGTATATTGGGTAGGTTAACCATTTCAGCATCGATGGCGCGCATTTCGCCTTTATCATTTACAAATACCATAAAGGCTTTATCTTCTAACCAACTGGTTTTAAGATAAACAAGTTCTTCAATTTCTATCTTCGGTTTTGCCATATTAGTGCTGAATAATTCAATGCTAGTGCTTTTAGTTCACCAACCTCAGCAATGTAGCTTGGGACCCACTAGTTGTAGTTGATGAAAAGACAGAAAGCTGTTCGACCGTAGGGAGTTCTTTCTGTCTCATCAACAAAACGCTAGTGGGTAAGCGAGTGCTGCAGTTGGCGGACTTTTTGCCCACTTTTTTGACTGTAGAAAAAAGTGGGAGCCTTGCGGCTTGAGCAAAATTATTAAGTAACTTATCCCTGTTTCGCTGCTAATAGCTCTTTGTTTTTATCGCTCCATTTTTTGCATGCTGCATAAGTAGTTTCTGCAACGGAAGGGATATCTTCGAAATCCATTAATAAACGATCTTCTACTAAATCGTGCAGTTCAGAGGCTTGCTGACTGGCTTTAAACTTGAGTTTGTTAACTTCTTTTTCAAGTTCTTTTATTTCGTCTGTCGTCATATCGGTTTATTTTTCTTCGTTACTAATAGTGGTAATGGAAGTAATTTTTTCCCAATCGTAATAGGTGTTGCTGGTTTTGCCATCGCTGCATTCCGATATCCAAACAATGTTTTCTTCCAGAAAAACGGTAGCATTTTTAAATACTTTACCTTCGTTTATTTGCAATTCAACGCCTTTGCGTTGTTTGCGCGATAAAGTTCCATGTAAAGGCATTGTAGCGTATTCCAGTACCTTTTCCCAAGTTTGTTTAATTTCCATATGAATATGATTTTAAGGTTAATTGGCAAAGCGTTTTCAAATAGTAAACCGTTATTGCTAAGCCTCTGAAAATTAGGGTGTGGTATTTGTATATCCCACAAATATGTAAGATAATAGAGTAATGACTTACTTAAATGAAGGAAAAAAGAAAACCCTTTGGTGATTCTAAAAGCTATAAGGACAGAACTACATGCATATGATAATATTGTACATAAAATGATATGATACCTCATTCATTAAATAAGTTAGAGTAGCTATTTTTGCTTATTAGGGATGTATTGTCTTGCGTGGAATATTTTAAAAGTAAGATGATTTAGTCCATAAAGAACATAAATTTAAATCTATGAAACAGTTATTAAATCTATTAGGATTCATACTTATACTTTTAGTTTTTAATCAATATGGTATTAGAGCACAAAGCATTTATCAAATTGATATCAATAAAGCTGAAAAGGAAATTATACGAGGGCATCTTGATTTGGGAGGAACGAATCCTGCAGGAGAGGAAATTGCTGTCAATAGTTATTTTATAGAGAAGGATGGAAAGCCGTTTTTTCCGGTAATTGGTGAGTTTCATTATGCCAGATATCCCCAGGAATATTGGGAGGAAGAAATCCTGAAAATGAAATCGGGAGGAATAAATGTAATTGCTTCTTATGTCTTTTGGAATCTTCATGAACGCAAAGAGGGACAATTTGACTGGAGTGGTGATTTAAACCTTAGAAAATTTATTGAGTTAGCTCATAAACACCAAATTTACACCATCGTTCGAATGGGACCATTCTGTCACGGAGAAATGCGTAACGGCGGTTTGCCGGATTGGTTGTATGGTCGTGAATTTGAGGTAAGGAGTAATGATCCGGAGTACCTGGAATACGTGGATGTTTTATATGGCCAGATTGCCCATCAAATCGAAGGACTTTTGTATAAAGATGGCGGATCAATTATAGGCGTTCAGCTCGAAAATGAATATCAGCATTCTGCAGCACCATGGGAGTTTACCTTTCCCGGAAGCGAGAAGGAATACACGGTGGCCGATCTTGATGCAGCTTTAGCTCATGAGCAAATTACAGTTACCGATGGTATGAATCCAAGATTCGAATATGGAAAAAAGCATATGAATCATCTAAAAGCCATGGCCAAAAAACATGGTGTTGATGTACCTATTTACACTGCAACAGGATGGGGGAATGCGACGATTGTAGAAAAAGGAAGTATTCCGGTTACGGCGGGATATGCGTATCCTTTCTGGACTGATCCACATCCTTCTTCATTTTATTTGTTTAAAGACATTCATAAATACCCCGATTACAGTCCGGTGAGTTATAATACCGATTTATATCCTTCTATTCCTTGTGAGATCGGTCCTGGAATTCAGCCTAAATTTTCGCGTAGACCCATTGTGGCTTACGAAAGTGTGAATCCTTTGATGGTTCGTATTATTGGCAGCGGTTCCAATGGAATTGGTTATTACATGTATCATGGTGGAACAACACCTCAATACGATGGTAAATTTTACAATGAAGAAGTAAACGGTATAACCCGTATGAATTACGATTTTCAGGCACCATTGGGACAATATGGTCAGGCACGATACCATTACAAGCATTTAAGAATGCTCCATATGTTTTTGGATGCTTATAACGAAAAACTGGCGCCTATGAAAACTATTTTACCGGAAACCAATGCTGCCATTACACCCGATAACACAGAAACATTGAGATATGCAGTTCGTTCCTATGGAGAATCAGGGTTCTTGTTTATGATTAATTTTCAGGATCATTTGGAAGTCAAAAACATGGAAGATGTGAGTATTCAGGTAAAAACAGCTCATAAAAGCATATCCTTTCCTGTAAAAGGTTCTTTTGATGTACCGCAAGCCATGAGTGCTATATTTCCATTTAATTTAAAATTAGAAAAGGCGACAATTCTATCGGCAACAGTTCAACCGCTTAGTATTTTGCATCAGAGCGAGGGCAATTATTACGTATTTTCCGCCATTGATGGTATCAGTCCTGAGCTGAATTTTGCTGCGGAAACAAAGATTAGCAAAATAAATAATGCTCGGGTTGAAAATGTTGGTGGTATTAAATCCATTAAATCCAAAAATGATAGGCCTTTTTCTTTTGAAGCCAACGGGGTTCAATTTATGGTATTGCCGCAATCCATGGCTATCAATGCATTAAAAGTAAACGAAGAATTGATCATCTCGGAAGCGATGGTTCTGGATAATCAGGATCAATTGCAACTCATCACTCATCAAACAGCTAATACCTTTCATGTTTTTCCGGCGCGGGAAATTGAAGAATGTTCTGCCCATTTAAAAAAGGGAAAAGCTATTTTCAAAGGCTTTGCATCGTATGCTGTTTCCTTTGATGAATTTAAACCTGATATTCAATTCAAAAAGGTTTCAGAGCGGAAGTACACCTTGTCCTTACATTCAGATATTTCACAATTGAATGATGTTTTTGTAGATATAGATTATGTGGGAGACCGGGGGCTGGCTTTTATTAATGGGGAAATGATTACCGATCATTTATACCAGGAGAAAAAATGGGAGATTGGACTAAAAAGCTTTGCTTCGCAGTTGAAAGAAGATAAGATGGTGTTGATTTTTCATCCGATGTATTCGCACTATAGTTACCTGGAAGATTTAAAATCAGTGCCTGAGTTTGAGGACGGGAAATATTTAAAGGTGAATGGTATGGATATCGTACCGGAATATAAAGCGGAAATCAGGTTTAAAAAATAATCAGTGAGGATAGTTCGGCTTAGTTCTTTTCTTTCATCAAGAAAAGAAAGTCAGTATACTTGGGATGTAGATTTATATTGGAATCAATAAATAAACAAACTATGCAGCGTGTAACAAGAAGGATCATAACAGTAGCATTAGCATTTGGGTTTTTCCTGTCGGGATTAGCCCAGTTAAAACCGATAAAAAACGATCAGTTTTGGGATACTGTTGATGGTGATCCTATCTATAGTCAGGGTGGAGGTATTTTTACTTTTAAAGACCCGGAAAGCGGAGTGGAAAAATACTATTGGTATGGTGCTTTTTACAAGGAAGCGGAGCTATATCGTAATGATCCATCTTACACTCAACCCAAAGATAATTTTGTGGCTGTCACGTGCTATTCTTCTACTGATTTAGTCAACTGGACATTTGAAAGCAATGTGCTGGATAGAAATGAGGTGGATCAACATTATGAGAATACACGCTGGATGGGCAGGTTGGGTGTTGCCTACATCTCCGAAATAGAAAAATATGCCCTGTTTATTCAGCATGATAATGGCGTTTTAATTGCTTTGGCCGATTCTCCAAACGGTTCGTTTAAGTGGCATCAGCGTCTGGATATGACCGAAACCATTGGTACACCCAATACCGGTGATCAAACCCTTTTTACCGATCCCGATAGCGGAAAATCCTACCTGGTGTATTCTTATGGCCGAGGTAGAAATAAGATTTACATTTCGGAAATAGGAGTAAAAAATGGGATGGTTGATTTACTGGATTGCACTGAGGTTTTCAGAGGAAAGGGTAGGGAAGGCAATTGTATGGTGAAGCACAAAGACAAATACTATATTTTTGCTTCGAACCTATACGGATGGGATTCTTCTTATGCATATTATTTGGTTTCGGATAATGTAAAAGGCCCATTTCTACCTGCTAACGAAATGCTGATTACACCGGGTTGTATGGATGATTACGCCCATATTACACAAACCGGATTTTTTGTCAATGTAAAAGGAAGCAAGCAGGAAACAGTGGTTTACTGTGGCGACCGTTGGGCCAACTTTGCCGGAAATGGTTTGGGTTACAATCAGTGGTTTCCCATGTCTTTTACCGGAGAAACACCATATTTTAATTCTTTGCATTCCTGGAAATTGGATGCCCTTACCGGAGAATGGGAAGTCGCAGAAGACAATAACTATGTGCGAAACGGAAGTTTTGAGGCCGATCGCAGGCATATTCCATCGCCTGTAAAACCCATTCAGGAACAACTGAAAGGATGGACAACGGTGATTTACCAAGGTAATGAGATAGTGATTGAAGATAAGGCATCGCCGGTTCTGAATTACTTTAATACCCGTGAAGACAGAAAGAAAGTAGTGGGTGAAAAAAGCCTGAATATTGAAGATCAAATTCCGTTTAAACGTAAAGTATATCAAACGATAGAATCTACTCCATTTGTACAATTGGAGGATGGAAAATACATCTTATCTGCAAAAATAAAGCATAATGATCAGTTTACGGAACTGGAGATGTATGCAGAGAGTGGAGGTAAGTCTGGATCTCTTAAGCTAAGTAAAGGAAATATTGACTGGACTGAAATAAAACTGGATAATGTGCGCGTAAAAAATGGCAAAGTGGAAATAGGCTTTAAAGCCGAAGGAGAAGCCGGTGCAAGTTGCCAGATTGATGATGTTTCTTTGGTAAAAAAGTAGAAGACAGCATTTCTAAAATGGTCTTGGCTGCATTTCATTTTAAAATGAGCCCAATTTTTTGAAAAGGCAGCATTTCTGTGCCAAAAAGTACACAATGCAAAGATTTGTGTTGATTTCATTAAAAAAATGGCCACAATTCAAGGAATTGGGGTTATTTTATTTTGTAATGAAGCCAAATCACGGATTTGAATCCATTTTATCTCCGCAAAGCTCACAATGCAAGGATTTGAGTCCATTTCATTTTAGAATGACGCCAAATCCAACATAAGGAATTGTTAACTGGGTAAAAACCAGATTTTCAATACTACAAGCTAAAGCTGAAAGCCTTTTGTTTCAAAGCTTGGGGCATCGTATGAATATTCTAAAAAAGATATTGATATTCTTATTAAGAGAAATTTGCAAACTGTAAATCGGCTCTCCTCCTTACGAAGGAGGAGTACCTCGACAAAGGAGAGGGGAGGTGGTTTCATACCTTTGGTGTTGGAATGTCCATAATAATAAGATCTAAATATTTAAAACCGCATTATGTATTAGAACTTCGTTGTGAGCGTTAAAATTGCAATAAAACAAGGCTTTACTGAAACGAAGCATAGCATCGTTCTGGTGAGTTGAAGTGAAGCAATGAAGTGATTTGTTTTGAAGTAATTTTGATGCGTAATAGATGTCCTAATGCATATTGCGGGTTAAAACCACCTCCCGACTCGTACCTCGCCGTACTCCTCCTTGAATAAGGAGGAGAGTTGATTACCATGGTGCATAGTCAATTACGATTAAGAGGGTCTTTTCGAACACAAGAGGGCGATGCTCCAAGTATCAATGCAGTATGGTATATCAGGCTGTAAGTCTGAAGTATTTAGCTCATATTATACACGGGGTTGTGATTTATACCACCCCGCCTATAATTTAGCGGGGCAGCTAAGCAGCACTTTCAATTCACAATTAATCAATCGATACTTCAACCCTAAATCCCGGGTGTTTTAATTCCTGAGGCATATTTTTAAAATCTACTGATAAAGTTTTTACCGAAGCAGCTTTGCATGCCTTGGTTTGCGTCAGGTAATCGTTAATAATCTGGTTGCGCTGTGCATACAATTCATTAAAAACAGATTGTAGCTTATCTTTTGGAACCAGCAATTGGTATCGTTCTTTTATGCTCGTTTCTATGCTTTCCGGATAAGTTTTATTCAGATAGTTGATAAAGTTTTCGTTGCTATCTTCCACCTCTTGCCAGCTGGTTATTTTAGCAGGTGTTTTATCCCTTATATACTGTTGTTTGATGGTTTTTTCGGCCAGTAAAGCCAGCTCTTCATCTACTGCGGTTTCCTGTCTGAAACTAAAAATTAATTCCTCTTTCTTCGTGAGTATTTCAGCTATCTTATCCAATACCTTACGCTGTGGAGCCATCAGGGAATCCTGAGTGTATTTGAATGGAATCATCTCCAGTTCTTCGGGATGGGTTCCTACCAATTTGGCCAGAGAACCAAATGGTTGAGTAGCCGTTTTGGCAATGAACTTTCCAAAGGTTTTCCAGATTAAAGGACCTAATTTAAATCCCGGATCGGAAGGATTACCACTTACCGGTAACTCAAACTCCACATTATCGTTGGCATCTTTAATCAGATATAAAGCCAGTTTCAATGGTAATTTATAAGCGGTGCTATCCTTTGTTTTTTTACCAAATTCGGGTTCCTGTACCAGCAAATGGTTTTGGTTATCCAGCTTCTCGGGTGTCATATCAATACGACAATCGTAATTAAACATGCCCGAAACAATCGGGTATCCCAGGTAATATTCGGTGTAAGGCGAAAAACTATGTAAATCGAGTTTACTCACTTTTCCATCATAAAACAATTTAAGCGGGTTTTGAAGGCTAAAATGTGTTTCGCCGGTAAACTGCCCTTCGTTGGTAAAGTTCATGGCATAGCTAAGCGGAATAGCATCATTTACGGGTGAAAGATGATGCATACTGATGTTGATGTTTTTTATATCGTAGGCAAACGGACGGTTTAAGGTATTGTCCTCGAACAGCACATGACTATTTTGAACTAAAATGGTATCCAATCGATAGTATAAATCCTCAGCTTCTTCAGCATCAACAGTTGTAGAATCTGCGGGTTCTGTTTGTAAAGTATCCGATAGCACCGGATCAAAGAAGTATTCCCAGTTGCTCATTTCTTTGTTTAAAACTGCCGAAATATACATCTGGTTAACCAGCACCTTATCAATAGTAAAGCGCATTTTACCCAAATCAATCGAATCCAATACCGAAGCCAGGCTTATTGCTGAAGCCATTACTTTTCCTTTATCATCTTTTAAAGAAAGACTATCCACACCCACTTTTCCCGAAATCAGAATATTTTCAACCTCCTTCATATGTCCTTTAATGCGAATATCGGATTGCAGCAGTCCATTTAGTTCCGAAATATGCATGTAATCTTTCAGGTAATTGGTAAATGAATTCAACTGAATATTTTCTGTTCCAAAACCAATGGTATATTCGGATAATTGCTGATCAATATTGGCATCAATTTTAACTAATCCACTTTCGCCGATGGAAAACTGTACGCCCATTTCGCTGCTACGGTTATCCCATGCTATTAGTGGCAAATCTAAATTTAGATTATCAAATTGTAAAAGGTTATCAATTTCCTGATCGTAATATCGTATTTCACCATCCCATAAAGAGATATTTCGAATAGAGAATTTCACGTTTTCCTCTTCGGTTTGAAGAGTATCTTGTTCCACAACCGCAGAATCCGAGGGAGGAATCAAACTATCGAAGTTAAATGTTTCGCCATTTTGTTGAACATAGATAAATGGTTTTATCAATCTAATTTCTGAGACAGCATATTCATTTCCCAACATCTTCCATGGATCGTAGTTGATCATTAACTCATTGAAGTATACAAAAGTATCCGTTTTATTTTCCTCGTATAAAGTAAAATTATGTGCTGATACTTTTACTAAAAAATAATCAAAGTGTAATTCGTCTAATGTGAGCTTACGGCCAATGAGTTCCTCACTATGCTTTACCACATAGTTTTTGATAATAGTAGAGAGGAAGAATAATAATACTAGTATTATAAAAGCGATACTCTTTAGAATAAGGTACCTTTTTTTTGTTTTTAGCATGAGATGGGTTCTTTAGATAAAAGTAAAATCGGATAAGTACCTACAAAAATAAGAGACTTATCCGATCAATAAACTTTTTAACCTTAAAATTCGATTAATGTTTAATGCTAAAGTGATCGAAACCGAAAAAAGGAATGTCGTGTATAAAATAGTCATTCACTTCCGACATTCTTGGACCTTGTTTACAGACATTGATAAAACCAGATAATGCGTCCCGGTTTCCTTCTGCATCTATTTCTACCTCACCACCCGGAAGGTTTCGTACATAGCCTTTTATCCCATGTGCGAGTGCTTTTTCTCTGACAAAAAAACGATAACCAACACCCTGAACTCTGCCGCAAACAATTAATTTTACCCTTCTCATAGCTATTCATTTTTGATACAAGTTACACGCAAAGCGCCTAAAATAAAAGGATTTTGAGGAATAATTACTTTCGAAAGGCAGTTGTCAGTAATCAGTAAACAGTCAGCAGAGAACAATTATCCATTAGGTAATTATTCTCTAATGTTCAAAATAGGAGCTGGCCACATGGTAATCTGTTAAAATGATGCCAGAGGCATCAAATGTTTATAGTAATGTTTAAAGGCAGATGAATTGACTCCAGCGGAGTCACATTTAAAAATATATACCTAATGATATGCGACTCCGCTGGAGTCGTCTAATGTACATCCCAAATTTCTATATGGATGTAACCCCTCTGGGGTTAATAGATGTGTACTTATTACTAACCTATTCATAAAAAGAGCCGCAACTTTTACAGATGCAGCTCTTCATTCGTTTTATTTAAATCTGACTTATTTCACTATTACTTTTTCGGTTGTAAATAATCCTCCTTTAGTAACAGTAACAATATACATTCCTGAACTAAATGAATGACCACAATTAACTGTCCATTCGTAGTTAGCTTCTTTGGAACTGATTAACCTACCGGATAGATTGTAAATTTTTATTTGAACGTTATCGGTAATAAATGGTCCATCTAACTTCACTACAATATCTTTAGCTGTTGTAGAATAAACAGTAATTTTGCTTTTCAACTCTTCAATAGATGGAGCTGAAGTGTAGCCATCCACATCAACTCTTTCCAGGCGGAATAACTGGTTATTTCCACCGCCAAATGTCCACTGGTGGAAGTTGGCATTCTCATCGCTTGAAAAAGCCCACAGGTCAATGGCACTGGCATCGGAGCTTACTTTGGTAAGAATATTAAAATACCCGTTATCCTGATAACTAAATTTAAATAGGTTTTTATTGGCAACAGTACTGCTTCCTAATTGAATATTGGCTCCATCAGCTGCAGAACCACTGGTTACTTCCATATATTTGCCACTTGTACTTGAAACAGGTGATAAATAATGATATCCATCTCCATTATCATAGATGGTCCATTTCTGTTGCTCTTTTCCGGTGTATGACTGTTGTAAAATATTATTGCCTGTTGCATCTGTACCGTTTAGTGTCAGAACCTTATTACTTTCGTGAACACGAATTACATAAGTTGCACCATCGATAACTGTATTTCGCCATTCGCGTACAGTAGCATTTACTTTTTTACCCCACATGCAAAGACCACCGGCATTCATACCGGTATATACAATAGTAGGACAACGTAATTCCCAATCCCAGGCTCTTTTCACAATCACTTGATCAATATAGGTTCCACTAACCCAACTCATAGTCAGTAGTCCATCTGCATAAGACCAGGTATTTGCTGAATTTCCATCAATAGTACCATCAGCTCTAAGTTCAATGGCACCCGATTCATTCACATCTGTAACCTCTGTTGTACTATGAAAATCATATAAAAGTAATAAGTGTTCCCAATCTCCAATTAATTCATCAGCGCTAATATCACATTGTGGAATTTCGGTATATCTTTCAGGAGAAACCACAGGCCATCCATTGAGCCAATATAATTCCCGCATATGTAATACCATATTTGCAGGTGAAGTAAGTGGTCGACCTTGATGAAACAGGTAGAAGGTGCCATTGTCGTTATACACTCCGCAATGTCCGGTTCCTTGCCATCCCATATGATCTTTAAAACGATAAGGAGCTAATATCATAGGAGAATTATCGGCGTAGGTACTCATATCAACTCCATTAATATCATAGTAAGGTCCGTCGGGAGAACTAGCACGGCCAACACGAACATTGTAATCATCGCCTAACCAATCGTATGAAACAAAAATATAATAATAGCCATCGTGATAGATAACTTCGGGACCTTCGATAGCTGCATGTCTGTTACCACTTCTGGCGGCTACTTTTTTACCATATCCGGTTTCGGAGCTATGTTTTAAGCCTGTTTCCGGATCTAGTTGTACACAATACATTCCGGTCTGATACGAACCATATATCATCCAATACTCTCCATTCTCCTGATCTATCACCACAGTAGGATCAATAAAATTAATTTGGGCATCATCAATATAACCACCTACAATTCCACCAGCATGTGTCCATGGTCCTTCCGGAGAAGTGGAGGTAGCTAAAACAATCCCTGCAGGTGCAGACGGAATAGAATAGTACATTCTGAATTGATCTCCCACCTTCATGATGTAGGGAGCCCATAAATTGCTTTCGGTAGAATTGGTTTTTCCAGTTTCATAAAGGCTCTCAATCCAGGAAGTAGCGCCGGCAAGTGTTCCTTCAAAAGCGGTTCCTAAATATTCCCAGTTAATTAAATCCTGCGATTTACGAACCATTATACCATGAGGCATTTCTTGTCCCCAGGCTACATCTGTGCAATATAGGTAGTACCAATCCCCTTCTTTTATCATGGAAGGATCGTGCACATTATACATCGTCCAACTGCTTTCATCCTGGGCATGCTCATGATAAGTATCAAAATACATGGGAAACTCATAGGTATCTGCATCGCAAACCTGCGCTTTTGCAGCCATGCTAATCCCCAGGAATAACAATAAAGTGAAATAGTGTAAAAGTCTTTTATTCATATATTTTAGTTTTTATTTCCAGAGGTAAATATATTTTAAAAGTTCTTTTTACAGGAGGTAAATTGTATTGAAGAGGTAGATAATTAAATAATAATTGAAACATATTGATTCCATCAATAATCAGAAGAGTGTATCAAAAATCATTAATGAGAAAAACAATAAGGAAAAGTAATGGTTTCATTGAAAAGAATTAGTGATGAAGAAGCTTTTTACTTTAATCATAGCTTTGGGGATTGGCTTAATGCTGCATGCCCAAACATCCAACTTTGTGGGTTCGTTTATCAATAACACCAATACAATTTCCATCCAGTTTAAGAAAATGGATGGCGGATATCATGGCATGCTTACCACTGCCGGAACAAACTTTGCCATGCAGGCTACTGAGCAACACAATCAGCTAAAAGGTAAAATATACGGATTAAATGGCCCTTTTGAATTTACGGCTACTCTTCAGGGAACGAGCTTGACTCTTAATTCCAATGGCGGAAACGAAATGTTTTATAAAGTGGCCGATACACATTTTATAGCCAATCTGGATTTAACTGTGTATATGGTCGATAATAGTAATTCTGGAAATACCGTCACCAAGCAAATGGAACCGGAGCAGAGTAATACACATTCAAACACAACAAATAACAACAGCCCATATCCGGCACTTAATAATCAGGAAGTGTTGAATTTGATATCGGGTAGTCAGCTGGTATTTTATCAGCGCACGTCATATGTAAGCGATAACATGGCTAGTTCTATAACTTATGTAAATTTTTGTCCCAATGGTTACTTTTCTATGAATTATGATGGATCGTATAGTGTGAGTGGAACTTATGGAGGAAATGCACAGGGAGCATCAAAAAGCAGCGACTTTGGTACCTGGAAGCTGGTTTCGTACGAGGGACAACCTGCCGTCTACCTGCAATATAGTAATGGCGAAACAAGCATTAATGCCTTTAATATTAACAATCTGCGAAATGGACGCTGGAAAATCGGCAACACCCAATATGCGTTGGTAAGAAATAAAGTACGGTGTGAATAGTAGTTTAGCGTTTTATAAATAGTAATAATGATACAAAATAGAATCATTAAATTATCTTAATGCTTAGTTCCCGATAGATAATAGAGATGATATTTTACCAATTCACGTACCAATAAATTACTTTTCTTCTTTCTTTACTAATTGCAACTCCTCGTGTAATCCCGTGTTTCCAATTGTTAGGCATATACTCTCCACTTACAAGACAACTATCAGGTAAGAATTTTCCAGCTTTTGCTTCCAATATTAATAGTTCAAAGTCTTTAGCTAAATTACATTCTGTATTTCCAAAATTTTCCGAATCATCCCAGAAATTTGGAACTGGAAATTTACCTGTATAATCAACAACCTCAGTATAAAATTTTAATGTGTCTTGGAGAACTAAATTTTTCCTTTCATCCCAATTCGTTTCATTTGTAAATCGATTAACTATCAGCAAATTATTCTGATTTGCATTATAGTGAGCTACTGAATTATTTTTCAACTTATTATAAATAGTGTTTAAAACTTCAGTAGGATATGTTACACTTAAAAAAGCAGCCTGTTCCATGTCTATATCAGTATCCCTTGTTCGATACCCAATTGGTAAATACTCAATTTTAGAAGGAAAATGTTCGATATATTTATGATCATAAACATCTAAAACTTCTGCTTTATACCTTTGGTTAATTTGATGATATCTGTTGTTTAAGTAGTTGCATGAATATATGAAACAGACCATCAAACATAGGGTTATAGTTTTGTATCGCATAATTTCTATTTTGACTTTATTTTACGATTCTTCATTATATTGCTATTTCATTACGAGAATAGAATATCAACAAATATAATCTTTATGCCCACATACCCTGGCATATCAGCAATTTTTACAATTGATTAAAAAAATCTTCTTACTCATGCAACTATCAAAAAAGTCTGTTGTCTTTGAATTGAACTTAGTTTAAACCCTGCGCAAGGTTGTATAAATAATCATCATACCAATTTGTTAATCGGCTAACATCAAGCCATAAAATGAGTAAAAATGAGACGAACTTTCATTCTTATAATGGGATTATTGTGCCTTGGAACAGGACTTTTTGCCCAACACTTAACGCAAACCATTCGTGGTAAAGTGATAGATGCAGATACCAAAATGACCTTAATTGGTGCTGCGGTTGTTGTAGAAGGTAGTGAACCTTTAAACGGAACCATTACCGGATTGGACGGCTCTTTTAGATTGGAGAATGTAAATGTAGGACGTGTAAACCTGCATATATCCTTTATGGGTTATGAAGATAAACATATTGCTAACTTATCCATTAGTTCAGGAAAAGAAGTGGTGCTTACCATTCAATTACGAGAATCATTGGTAAAGCTTAACGAAATAACAGTGAAGGGAAATGGCAAGAAAGGAGAAACGCTCAATAAAATGGCTTTAATCAGTGCTCGAACTTTTACTGTGGAAGAATCGCAAAAATACGCAGGCTCCTTAAGTGATCCATCGCGCATGGTGAGCTCCTTTGCAGGTGTTTCTAATGATCCATCTGGAAACAACGACATTATTATTCGTGGAAATTCGCCAACTGGTTTATTATGGCAGATGGAAGGTGTACCTATTCCCAATCCCAATCACTTTTCGGATGAGGGAACAACAGGAGGACCTATAAATGCCTTAAATAGTTCCATGTTGGCTAACTCCGACTTTTTTACAGGAGCCTTTGCTCCAGAATACGGAAACGCAATGTCGGGTGTATTTGATATTAAATTAAGAACAGGAAATAACGAAAAGCGTGAGAATATTTTTGGTTTTGGCGTGTTGGGAACTGATATTACCACCGAAGGTCCAATTAAAAAAGGTTATGGTGGTTCTTACTTATTTAATTATCGTTATTCTTCGCTGGCTTTACTCACCAGTCTAGGACTAGTCGACTTTGAGGGAATCCCCAAATACCAGGATGCATCCTTTAAAGTATGTCTGCCAACCAATAAAATGGGTTCCTTTTGTCTCTTCGGATTAGGAGGTAACAGTTCTATTGATGAGGAAGAACAAGATGAAGAAGAGGTCGTTCGGTTTAAAGGAAATTACAAGTCGTACATGGGCGTAGTGGGTGTAAATCACATGTTGCCTTTATCTGCTTCTTCATACCTGAAAACTTCGGTAGCAGTTTCCGGTAACGGAAGTCATTTTAAAGGAAAGGAACTGGATTTAAGTGACGATATGTTTAAGGATTATGCCAAAGGAACCTGGGATAAAACCACGTTGTACACCAGTATAAAACACAGTCATAAGTTTAGTGCTAAAAGTAGCCTGACAACAGGGGTAAATTATGCACACTATTATTACGATATGGATTACAGTGGATTTGATGAAGATGATGAAAGATGGGAAAACAACCTTGATTTTAAAGAAAATGAAGGCTTAGCTCAGGCTTACACCAGTTGGAAATACCGATTAAATCCACAAGTAACTATGGTTAGTGGATTACACTATACCCATTTTTTAATGAATGATGCCAATGCAATTGAACCACGTATGGCTTTAAAATGGCAGTTTTCACCAAATAAGAGTATCAATTTGGGAGTTGGAAAACATAGCAAATTGGAGAGTATTACAGCTTATCATGCCATAGTAACCGATGCCGATGGCAATACAACCACACCTAATACAAATCTGGAATTATCAAAAGCCATGCACTATGTATTGGGTTATGAGCATCGCTTAAGCGAACAACTAAATGCCAAGATTGAATTGTATTATCAGGATTTGTATGATATTCCGGTTGAAAATGTGGATACCAGCTATTTTTCATTAATTAACGAAAGCGACGGCTTTGTAGAAAAGGCGTTAGTGAATAAAGGTAAGGGTAAAAATTATGGTATAGAGTTAACTTTGGAGCGTTATTTCCATCATCAGTATTATTTTATGATGACGACTTCTTTGTATCAATCCAAATATAAGTCGCTTGAAGGCAAAGAAAGAAATACCCGCTTCAATGGCAATTATGCTGTAAACCTGCTGGCCGGAAAAGAATTTAGAATGGGTAAAGGAGGGAACAATACCCTGGGCTTGAATGGTAAATTATTTTGGAGTGGCGGGCGCCGATATATTCCTTTAAATGTGGAAGAATCCTTTGCACAGGATAACGATGTCTGGCAATTCGATAAAGCCTTTAACGACAGGTTGGCGCATATTTTTCAGTGCAATTTTACGGCAACCTATAAAATTAACCGACCCAAAGTTTCCCACGAATTCTTTCTGGATATAGTGAATGTAACAAACAACCAGGCAAAACTGGCAGAGTATTACAGTGATTACAATAAAAAGGTAGAATACATGAAGCAACTAAGCTTATTACCCAACTTTATGTATCGGATTTATTTCTGATCATACATCTAATTTTCAGATTAAAAAGGTATTTCGCCTTCATGCAAAAGCGTTTAAAAAAATAGAGCATGAAGCGTTAAAAAAGAAAAGCTGTTTGAGCGTAGCGAGTTCTTTTCTTTTAGCGAAAAACGAAATTTTTTAGCTTTTTCATGTCAGCGGCGGTCTTCTTTGTTTACTTTCTTCGACTGAAGGAAGAATTGAAAATCGTGAATGTAAATTAATTCTAATTATTCATGAACAAAGTAAAAGACCGTCGGCTTGAGACTAAAATAGTCTAATATAAATAAATTGGTTTGATGGAGGTAGGCCACCGGGAATAAGAAATGTTTTGTGAGCTCAAAATAACTTTCCGTCCTGGTGGTTTTTCTATTTCAATAGATTTTTAACAGAATCTTTAATGGCTACATCAGCAGGAAGCCATTCTAATGCATCCATTTCATCGGTCTTTAGCCATTGAATTGTTGCATGTTCTGCCAACACATAAGCACCATTTTCTGTACTACAGATAAATGGAATTAATACAACGGTTTTATCCGGATAATCATAGCTAAAATGAGGAAGTTCCTGTTCCACTTGAATTTCCATATGCAGTTCTTCAAAAATCTCTCTTCGAATACTTTGGGCATAGGATTCCCCTTGTTCAACTTTCCCACCCGGGAATTCCCATAAACCCGGATGTGGCATATTTTCTCCTCTCTGAGCAACCAGGATCTTATTGTTGTGTTTGATGATAGCACAAACTACTTCTATTGTCATTTTTACACTCCCTTTAAAACTAGCATAAAGCTAAAAAATAAAGTAAATTGTCAGGCTAAATAGCATCAACAACACATCATGACAAAAAAAATAGTACCCGAAAAATGGATTCAGACGAAAGTAACGCTTGGTTTTGGAATTATTGCGGCCATTGTCATCGTCATTTTTACCATTACTTATTTTTCGGTAGTTTCCATCATAAGAGTTCAAAATCAGGATTACGGACACGAATACGAGTTGAAATACCTGAACCAACTCATTTTTGACATTGTAGAAACAGAAGGCTTGAGTCGCGTTTACGGTATAACCGGAGAGGAGCAATATAGAGAAGAATATATCAACCGGCACGATTCTGTTTTGGCAGTACTGAACTATCTTCAAATTCTATTTCCCGATTCCTCGCAACGCAATGGTATTTTAACTATTCAGGATCTTTATTTGCAGAAAAAGCAGTTAATGGATCGTTTAATCCGGATCAATCTGAATAAAATGAATGCCGCATCAGCTGAAAATATTCTGAGATCGATATCCGATTCGGTGGATTATAGTGTTACTCAATATACTTATACCAGTTTAAAAGTGGATTCTGCACAACAAGATATGGTATTGGAAGATACCATTTTGTTGGTGCAATCAGAACCGGATGAGAAAAAAGGATTTTTCAAGCGTATGGGCGATTTATTTGGCGGAAGCAAGAAAAAGAAAGAGATGGTGGAAATGGAAGCGGTAGTCAGCCGACAAATTGATTCTACTGTGATGAGGGAGACCCGCGCCAATGAAAACATCGAAATGATTAAAAGCCGCTTAAAATCTGCCGAGCGAAAGGAGAAATATTTAAATACCCGTGTACAAGAGCATGAAAATGACTTAATTCAACTCGATCGACTTTTAACAGATCAAATTAAAACCATTGTTACAGGACTCAATAATACTACTATTGAACGAAATCAGGCTAAACGATCAGAACTGGAAGTATTGAGAAGTAAGATGATAGATAGAATCATCGTTTTGCTGGCCACGGCTGTTTTTTTGATGCTCTTTTTTATTTACTGGATTAGCCGCGATATTACCCGAAGTCAAAAATTGAAAAACGACATTATCAAAGCCAAAGAAAGGGTGGATAAACTGCTAAAGGTTAAAGAACAGTTTGTGGCGCATATGAGTCATGAAATCAGAACACCTTTAACTTCCATTATTGGTTTTTCAGAGCAACTCTCAGCCATGCTTAAAAGTAAAGACCAGCAACTGGTTTCTGAAAAGATATTGTTATCTGCAGAGCATCTAAATGGTTTAATAAACAACGTGTTGGATACTTCCATGCTGGAGTCGGGCAACATTGCCTTTTATAAAGACAGGATTAATGCTCAGCTAATGATGCGAGAGGTATATCAGTTGTTTGAATTAAAAGCCCAGCAAAGTAATCTTGATCTATCTTATCAAGTGGACGATGAGATTGTCTTTTTTGAATCAGATTCGTTACGACTCAAACAAGTGCTTATTAATTTAATTGGGAATGCCATTAAGTTTACGCATGAAGGTTCTGTTTATTTCGATATTCAAAAGAAAAAAGACAAGCTATATTTTACAGTAAAAGATACTGGAATTGGAATACCAAAGGACAAGCAAAAAATGGTGTTTAAAATGTTTAACCAGGTCAATATTAGTTTATCCCGAAAATATTCAGGAACAGGTTTGGGCTTATCCATCAGTCGCCAGATTATTGAAGCAATGGGAGGTAGTATTCAGGTGGAAAGTAAAGAAGGAGAGGGAAGTATCTTCACTTTTTACATTCCGTTTGTTGAAACAGAAGGGGTAAAGGTTATTCAGCAGGAAGAAGGTCCAATTTATTTTGCACATAAAAAGGTAATGGCTGTGGATGATGATGAAATGATATGTCAGTTAATAGATCGGATTCTACATGATAAAGTGGAGCAACTTGATGTTATTTCTCTATCTGAGACGGCATTAAAAGCCATTGACCATATCTCTTACGATTTATTTATGGTGGATTTGCATATGCCTAAAATAGATGGATTGCAGCTTTTAGACATTATCAGGAACATTAAGAAACTGGAAACGCCCGTATTGTTTTTAACTGCAGATATGGTAAATACTGAGTTAAAAGAAGCTACCAAAGCAGCTAATGTTTGGGTCATGAGAAAGCCTTTTACGCAAAAGCAATTGATGGAAAAGTTAGCAATTATTTTTGAGCAAAAGTCAATACCATTGGCTGAAGAATTTACGCAAGAAAAATCAGACGAGGAAGATAAAGAATTGAATATTAGAGAATCAGAATTATTTAGCCTGGAGGAGGTAAAGTCTTTTACGGGTGATGATGAGGATTTTCTACATTCTGTTATTCATACTTTTATGAATAATTCAGATGAAGGTATTGCAGATATGGAAAAGGCCTTCGATAATCAAGACCCACATCTAATCATTTCGGAACGAGCACATAAAATGCTAACCGGTTTCCGGCAGTTTAAAATTAGCCAGGGTATTCCTTTGTTGGTAGATCTTGAAAATGAGAAAGTCAACCTATCCAAAAAGAAGGCATTACAACATAAAATAGTCGGTTTAAAGGAATTCTGGGATGAGGTTAAAAAAGAATTGACACAGTTAGAAAAAGTATTGAAGTAGAATGTAAAGCATATTACTTAATGATTTACAACTTGAAACAATTACCAATATTTGGTAACTTTGGAGCAAAAGTGAAAGAATATGGGAAAGAATACGTCGATATCGTTGGGTTCGCATTTTGAGGAATTTATTAATTCTTCTGTTGCTTCAGGAAAATATAGTTCTGCAAGCGATGTAGTTCGATCTGCATTGCGATTATTAGAATCAGAAGAAAAGAAGTTAAATGTACTTAGAGAAACTTTAATTGAGGGAGAGAAAAGCGAAATGATCGAAGATTTCAATCCTGAGGATCATCTTGCAGCATTACACCGAAAACACTTGTAATGATGAAATATCGTATAAGTGCTGAAGCAATTGCAGATTTAGAAAAAATATGGCTTTATACTTTACACAGATGGTCGCGCGAGCAGGCAGATAGATACTACAAATTAATTATGGATGAGATTAAGTTTGTAATTGAAAACTTTGATTTGTGTAGGAAAGTGGATTTCATCAGAACCGGGTACCGAATGTCAAAAGTAAAATCTCACCTGATATTCTTTAAAAAGG
Source organism: uncultured Saccharicrinis sp. (assembly GCA_963677245.1). Lineage (GTDB taxonomy): Bacteria > Bacteroidota > Bacteroidia > Bacteroidales > Marinilabiliaceae > Saccharicrinis. The sequence goes on along the minus strand of OY781921.1, from coordinate 3,363,971 downwards.
CAGGAGAATACGTAGAAATTATCCGAATACTACATCAAAATATGGATATTGAAAACCGACTTAGAAGCGACGATTAAATAGGTGATTTTCTGAATTAAGCATCAATATTGTATCTGCTAATTTTGTTATACAATGTTTTGCGGTCGATTCCTAAAATACGTGCGGTTTTTGCCTTGTTGTATTTGGTTTGTTCCAGTGTTTCAATAATTAATTCTTTTTCAGATTGGACTTTAGCGTCTTTAAGTTGCTTTGGACCATCAGCAATAATCGGAGCTTGCTGAATCTCAGGAGGAAGTTCATGAAGTGTAATTTCAGAATCTCTTGATAATAATACAGCCCGGCGGATTACATTTCTTAACTCCCGCAAATTACCCGGCCATTCATAGCTCGAGAATATACGTTCTACTTGTTCACCTAATTGAATATTCTCTTTGCTGAATTCCTTCGAAGCCATCTCTAAAAATCGTTTCCCATATACTGCTATATCTTCTTTACGATCGCGCAAAGGAAGTAGGTTAATAGAAAACTCATTTAAGCGATGATATAAATCTTCCCTGAATTTTCCACTAAATGAGGTTGTTCGCAGATCTTCGTTGGTGGCGGCAATGATGCGGCAATTAATTGGATATTCATCATTACTTCCCAATCTTCGTCCCTTTCTTTCCTGAATGGCTCGCAATAATTTTACCTGAACGTCGTAGCTTAAATTACCTATTTCGTCTAAAAAGATGGTGCCGTCTTTTACATTTTCAAAATGGCCCTCTTTGTCTTCGAGTGCACCGGTAAACGATCCTTTTTTATGTCCAAATAGCTCGCTGCTGGCAATGTCAGTATGTAAAGCACCACAATCTACGGCTACAAATGGTTTATGACTTCTATTACTCAATTCATGAATTCGTTGAGCTACAAACTCTTTTCCCACGCCACTTTCACCTAAGATTAGAACAGATAATTCTGTGCCGGATATTAGCTCAATTTGTTGGTCAATTTGTTCTGCGTATCTACTAATGCCTTTGATGTACTTACTTTCGGTTTTTTCAACAGGAACTTCTTTCGCATTGTTTTTTTTGCTAATTCCTCGTTTGATAACGTGTAGTAATTCATCCGGATTAACCGGCTTGGCAATATATTCAAATGCACCAAGTTTTATGGCATTTACAGCAATACGAATATCAGAATAGGCGGTAATTAAAACCACCGGTGTTTTACTATTTTGTTGTTTAATTATGGGAATCAGATCTAAACCAGTACCATTATCAAGTCGGTAATCGGTTAAAACCAAATCGAATTGCGAGGATTGAATGATATCACTAGCTTTACTAAAACTACTCACATAAGCTGTGTCAAAGTCTTTTCTTTTCAAAAAGCCTTCAATCATCAACCCAAAGGAAGTATCATCGTCTACAATTAAAATTCTTGCCATAAATAGTTAAAATGTCAAACCCAACAGGTAAACACAAGCAGGCAATATAAAACATCTGTTTTATTAAACGAAGTAAAGTGCTTTAATATTTTAGCCAATAGGTTTAAATAAGGCAAAAAAAATGCGGGTCAACGTTTTGACCCGCAGCCTAGAACTACATTTAACTATATATGGTAACAATAGTCTAGAGTAAGTGGTATCGAATTTTGTTGTGTTGATTTGTGTTGTGTGTGTTGTGTTATGAGATCGATACCTATTGATATGAGAAATACTACATGATAGTCTTTTCGTAAATAGTTAATTGATGACCATTATGATCCGGAGTTGTTACATCCGGTAAACTGGCTGTTTTTAGCAATACTAATCCTATTACTAAAATCAAAGAAGTAATTACCAAAGCTGCTAGTTTATTTATAAATGTATGGTCTAACATTGTTTTTATTTTTTGTTTCCGGATAAGAGTAAAGGGAATTTTGTGCCATAAATTAGACTAATCATTAGTGATTTGCGTAAAGTGCAAATAATCAGAGTTGTAAAATAAAAGTGTTGATTTTAAATTACATCAAAATATGTAATAGTGTAGAAAAATATCTACACTATGGGTCAACAAAGTGTGGAAATATAAAAGTGTAGAAACCACATATTTCATTTTAAACTTAAAATTACGTTGAAATATTTATAAATAAGTTGCGTAACTTAAAAATAAGTTGTAGGTTTGAATTGCTGATTAACTAACTTAGAATACGATGATAACTTTAACAAAGGCAGAAGAAAAAATAATGCAATATTTATGGGAGTTGGAAAAAGGATTTATCAAAGATATTGTAGCTAAGCATCCAGATCCTAAACCTCCTTATAATAGTGTATCAACCATTGTAAGAGTATTGGTTAAAAAAGAAATTGTTGGTTTTAACAAGTATGGGGGAACATACGAGTATTTTCCTTTAATTTCTAAAGAAGAATATCGCAAAGGCCAGTTGGGTAAATTGGTAAAGGGATATTTTAATAATTCGATCTCACAGGTTGTCAATTTCTTCTCCGAAACAAAAAACCTTAAAATAGAAGATGTAAATGAAGCAATAGAAATGCTGGAAGAACTAAAAAGGAAGAAAAATGAGTGATTTTTTAATCTATCTGCTTGAATCGGGTTTATGTTTATCCTTGTTTTATTTAGGATACATCGTTTTCTTTCGAAAGGAAACCTACTTTAATTTTAACCGGATTTATTTATTGGCAAGCATCGTTTTATCTATGGTTCTGCCATTGATTCCTTTGCAGTTTAGCCCCGAAGAAACAACAGGTTTGTCTCCGACTATTCAGCAAATTAGTTCCTTTAGAAATTACTATGAAGATATGATCAGGCTCACAGATCCGGAATATGCCGTATCTTATGAGCAATTAGGCTCAGTTGTAAAAGTTCAGGACAAGGGAGTTTTCAATGAATCTTCATGGAATTTATCCAGCATTATTTTTTACGTATATATAACAGGATTGCTCTTTTTTGTGGTGAGGTTGGGCATTCTTATTCTTTATTTGCGCAGTCATATTCGTAAGAATCATATTGTGCAGGTTAATGGAATTCACCTGGTTTTAATGAAAGAGAAGGTACCGTCTTTTTCGTTTTTAAAATGGGTGTTCTTAAATAAGGAAATGCTTAAACCCAACGAATTTGAGCAGGTATTGGCCCATGAGAAAGTTCATGTGGACCATAAGCATTCATGGGATTTACTTATTGCGCAGGGAATTAGTTTGCTGCAATGGTTTAATCCTTTAACATGGCGCATACAGAAATCGATGAAAACATGTCATGAGTACATTGCCGACAGAAAGGTGTTAGAACAGGGACATGCCTTATTCGATTATCAGTCTCTTTTACTGAGTCAGTTAATCAGCATTCGCTCAGTTGAGCTGGTCAATAATTTTAATTTATTATCAATTAAAAAACGAATAGCCATGATGAATAAAATAAAATCCGGAAGATTAGCGAAGTTAAAAGCTTTATTAGTCATTCCAATATTAGTTTTTACTGCACTATTTTTTGCTAATTATACAGTTGCAAATAAAAAGGTTAAGCAGAATGTTTCACAGAAAGTGATGAATAATGAGTCTTTAGTAGAACAAAAGGTGAATATTCCAACTGTTAAATCGGTTAAACAGTACGATAAAGATTTCATATTATGCACTTTTACTCTTAATAAGAATGGATTTTTTTACAAAGGAGTAAAAAAGGATATTAACAAAATTGATGATATCATTCGTTCCATTAAGAAAACAGAAGATGCATCCAATATTAAAATGAAGTCTGTTCTTTTGGAGATAGATGAGTCTGTCACAATGGATAAAGTGGATAAAATTAGATATGCATTGAGAAAGCATGATCTATTGAAATTCGGGTTTGTAGCCAAAAATGAAAAATCAGATCATCAAACAGCATTATTTATGCTTTTACCACCAATGGACGCAGTTATGTTGGATGAGAATACATTTGATAACCTTTTTAAGATTGAACAAGCTAAAAAACCCTATGCAGGAGAGGTTTATAACGATTTAAGCAAGTATATAGAAGAAAATGCAAAGTACGTTATGCTGTATACTTATGATAATAATACTTCATTTAAAGATTATATAGCTATAGTTGATGTAGTTTTCAAAGCGGTTAATGATAAAAGAAAGCAAATGGCGTTTTTTGAAGGAATAAATTATCAAAAACTGTATAGTCAGAAATCATTAAGTGCTGATCAAAAGAAGTACATGAATAAATACAAGAAAAGATATCCAATAACGTTGACCCAAAAAAATTTAGATATGGATTAGAAAAATATTGGTTCTGGTGGTTTTTCCATCAGAACCTTTTATTTTGTATCTATGATTATCAATGCGCATACACATCAACCTTCATCAGCTGATATTTCAGTTATTAACTTTTATCCTTATCAATCAATACCTGAGGTAAGAGAAAATGATTTGTTATCGGCAGGTTTGCATCCGTGGTTTTTAAAAGATATAAATATCGATGAAGCGTTAATACAACTGGAGGCTTTATGTCAAAATCAAAAAATTGCAGTTGTAGGAGAGTGTGGTTTGGATAAAAATATGGATAACATAGAAATACAAAAAAACGTTTTTAAGTGCCATATTGAGCTTTCTGAAAAACATAAGCTCCCAATAGTTATCCACTCCGTAAAAACACATCATTTCATCCTTGAAATGCGAAATAAACTTACTGCAACTATGCCATGGTTGGTTCATGGCTTTCAGGGTTCCAAAGAATTGGCTCTTCAATTTTCCAGTCAAAATATTTTTATTTCTTTTGGGGCGGCCATTATGGTACATCCAGATAAATTTCAAACTATTTTAAACCAGGTAGATTTGGATTTTGTTTTGTTTGAAACCGATGACAAAAACATTTCAATTAGTGAAATTTATCAGCAGGCAGCTAAACTTTTAAATATGCCAGTGGGTTTGTTGGAAAAAAGAATTGAAAATAATTTTAAAAGATGGATTGGTTAGAAAGAACCCAACTTTTGTTTGGTGAAGAAACATTAAAAGAACTTTCTGAAAAACATGTGTTGGTTGTAGGATTAGGTGGAGTAGGTGCTTATGCGGCCGAAATGATTGCGCGTGCCGGTATTGGAAAAATGACCATTATTGATGGTGATACCGTTAATCCGAGTAATAGAAACAGGCAATTACCTGCTTTATGCAGCACAAATGGACAGTTAAAAGCTGAAGTGATGGAGCAGCGATTACTGGATATAAACCCGGATATTCAGCTGAATACCATTGCAGATTTTATGGATGAATCTGCTTTTAAAGATTTGTTGCAATCAGGTTTTGATTATGTGGTGGATGCGATTGATACTTTAGCACCAAAAGTTGCTTTAATACGAGAATCGGTACTTTTAAATTTACCCATTATTTCGTCTATGGGTGCCGGTGGCAAAATAGATCCTTCCAAAGTTCAATTAGCTGATATTTCAAATACAAAGTATTGTAATTTGGCCAGAATGGTCCGCAAAAGGTTGTACAAAGATGGCATCAGAAAGGGAGTACCTGTTGTTTTTTCATCAGAAGAAGTGCCTAAAGAGTGCGTGATAAAAACCGAAGGTGAAAGAAATAAAAAAACAACCGTAGGAACAATCTCTTATTTGCCAGCTATTTTTGGATGTTTTGTGGCTAGTAAGGTAATCAGGGATTTAGCAGAAAAATAAAAGAGCCTCACCTAAGTGAAGCTCTTTTTATGATTGAGATTTCTATTTGTTATTTTCTTCTATCGCCAGCGTGGCTAAGTACTGTACCATTCAAAATACCATTGTATTCACTTGGATTATTAAGTACCTCAATAGCTTTCGCTAACTCTTTGTCTTCCTGAAGTGAGAATTGGATAGCTCCTTTTTGATAATAGTAGCGTTTAACAATTTCGCTTCCTAATAGCTCACTAATTTCAGGTTTAAAAATATCTAAGTCTTTCTGTACATCTAGCTTAAGTAATTTTTCAAGCGCTTCAAATTCCCCTTTAGCTTTGCTGTAGTAATCCTCTTTTTGTGCAGTATCTTTTAGCTTTTTCAAAGCATCCTGAGTCGCAGATTCATATTTAAAATCTTCTTTGGCAGCTACAAACTGTTTGAATTCTTCAAAAATTTCATCACTCACCTTAAATGAAGTTGGTTCATCAATTTCTTCATATTTAACAGCAAATTCAGTAGCATAATTGAATAACATCGATTGCGCAACTAATGCAAACGAGATATTCCCATATTTTGAGATGTCAACTTTAACATCAGGAGAAACACCTCCTCCGTCGAATACTGAACGTCCGCCAAAAGTTTTAAATTCAGTAATTAAGGAATCCGGCACTAAGCCAACACTTCCATCATCGTTTCTATGGCTATAATCCACTGCCTGAATACATCTTCCACTAGGAATATAATACTTGGCAGTAGTTACTTTTAATTTGGAGTTATATGATAATGGACGGGTTGTTTGCACCAAACCTTTTCCGAATGAGCGTTGACCAATTAAAACGGCTCTGTCCATATCCTGTAAACTACCTGCAACAATTTCAGAAGCCGAAGCCGAACCACGACTAATTAAAACGGCCACAGGAATCACTGTATCCACCGGTTCTGAAGTAGCTCTGTATATTTTGTCCCACTGGCTTACTTTACCCTTGGTTGAAACCACTTCGCTTCCTTTTTTAACAAATAAGTTCACGATTTTAACTGCGTCATCTAACAAACCTCCAGGGTTTCCTCTTAGATCAAGAATTATACTTTCAGCACCTTGATTTTCTTTTAGATCTACCAAGGCCTTAGATACTTCTTTAGAGCAATTTTGGGTAAAATTATTTAAGATGATGATTCCGGTTTTATCCGATACCATTCCGTAGTAAGGAACCGGGTTAATGGATATTTTCTGACGGATAATTTCAATATCCAAAGGCTTATCTTCACCAGGGCGTTCAACAGTAAGTTTTAACGGAGTATTTGGCGTTCCTTTTAATAAATCGCTTACAGCAGAAGTTGGTTTTCCAACTACATTTTTTCCATCAATCTTTAGAATTTTATCACCAGCTTTTAATCCAGCTTTTTGCGCAGGAAAACCTTCGTAAGGTTCAGCAATGACTACATATTCACCAATTTTAGAAATTAAAGAACCCATTCCTCCATACTCACCGGTTGTCATGAATTTGAAATCTTCCATATCATCCTCTGGAATATAGGTTGTATATGGATCAAGAGATTCCAACATTTCATTAATTCCGGTTTTGATCAATTTCTCTGGATCGGTATCATCGACATAGTAACTGTTTAATTCTCTGAACAGCGTATAAAAAATGTCCAGGTTTTTAACGATGGCAAAATTACGGTTGTCATCATTATTAAAACCGACCAAACCAGCAGAAAGCACTGCAACCAACAGTGTTCCGCTTATCCATTTCAGTCGGTTCTTTTTATTGAATAGTCTCATATTTATTGTATAGTTTTAAACCTATCGTCTTACTTTTTATGCAAACCGCATTCTTTGGTATCCGGATTTTCCCAGTACCAACGTCCTGCTCTTATGTCTTCGCCCTGTAAAATGGCTCGTGTACAAGGCTGGCAGCCAATACTTGGGTAATTTTTGTCGTGAAGTGGGTTATAAGGAATACCATTATCTTTTATGTAATCCCACACTTCTTTTTCGCTCCAGTGTGCCAGGGGATTTATTTTTAAAATATCGTTGTTTTCATCCCATTCTATCACTTGAATACTGGTTCGGGTTACTGATTGTTCAGCTCTTAAGCCACAAACCCAGGCATCTAATCCTGCAAAAGCTCTTTTTAAGGGCTCTAGTTTACGAGTATTACAACACTCTTTTCTGTTTTCAATACTATCGTAAAAAAGGTTCATTCCCTTTTCTTCCACCATTTTTTGGACCGCTTCGGCTTTTGGGGAGTATACCTTCATTTTTGTTTTGTACTTTTTGCATGTACGATCGATAAGGTCGTAAGTTTCAGGAAAAAGTCTTCCGGTATCCAGGGTGAAAATATGAGGTTGATCTGCTACACTAACCATCATTTGAGTTAGCACCTGATCTTCTGCTCCCAGACTCGAAGCTAAAGCAATTTTATCTTTATATTTTTCAACAAAAAATCGAATTACGTCAATAGGGTCAGTGTTTTCAAACTGCTTATTTAGTGCAGCAATCTCTTCTTTCTTCATTATAATATGTATAGCTTAAAAATGCGGTTGACGGATGTTTCAAAAATAACATCTATCAACCGCAATAAGTTTTTATGATATCGTTTTTAACTTAAGTTTAACAAAGATATCATTAAATTTTGTCACCAAAGCAAACTCCCATGTTTCGGGCTTTAGAAACCAAACGATCGTCTGGGTCGATTAATTTTGTTTTACCTCCTACTTCTTCTAGGGGTACAGAGGTTATTTCGTTTTGGTTGATACATACCATTGTACCAAACTTTTTCTCGTGAATTAATTGAGCAGCATAAGCTCCATACCGTGTGGCTAGAACTCTATCGGCTGGAGATGGTGTACCTCCACGCTGTACGTATCCTAAAATGGTTTCGCGGGTTTCTAAATTTGTACGCTCCTGAATTTGTTTTGAAATATATCGTGCAGCGCTCTTTTTTCCAGGAACTTTAATACCCTCACCAACCACAACAATTGAGTATGGTTTTCCTTTTTCAGAACGCGTCATTAATGTGTTGGCAACAATATCCATGTCGTATTCTATCTCGGGTAATAAAATAATATCACCACCTGCAGCTACTCCGGAATGCAATGCAATCCATCCGGCATTATGTCCCATCACTTCTATTACCATTACTCGTTTGTGCGAGTTAGCAGTTGTATGAAGGCGGTCGATAGCATCGGTAGCAATGTTTACTGCAGAATCAAACCCAAAAGTAACATCAGTTCCCCATACGTCATTATCAATGGTTTTAGGAAGACCAACAACATTTAACCCTTCTTTTGATAACAGATTGGCCGTTTTTTGTGTACCGTTTCCTCCAATACAAACCAAAGCATCTAAACCTAACTTGTGATAGTTTTCTTTAATTACCTGCGGTTTGTCTTCTACGGTATCACCTTCCTGAGGCTTAAAAGGTTTCATTCGCGATGTTCCTAAAATGGTTCCTCCTAAGGTCAAAATACCAGATAACTTATCCTCAGTAAGAGGTTCTACATTCATGTCAATTAAACCACTAAAACCATTTGAAATACCAACTACTTCCATTCCAAACTGAACCATGGCAGTTTTTCCGACTCCTCGGATAGCAGCATTAATTCCCGGACAATCACCTCCGGCTGATAAAATCCCAATCTTCATATGCTAAAATTTTAAAATCAACAGTATTTATCGATACAGAATATAGATCATCAGTTAGTAAGGACAAATTTTACTTTTTATCAAATGTCTGTATCGTTTAAAACGAAAAAGTACAAATAATTCGGGTTTGTTTTGAAGTAGTATTCTACTAAACTGTTATTTAATACGGTTAAAGATGTATTTTTCAAATATAAATGAAGCGTAAATTTAATTGAAAAATCCTTTATTATAAAGAAATACGCCTATTGATGAAAGAATAGCATAGGAATTTCCGTATTAAAAAGAATCTTTTTTGTAACACTGGGGTGTAATAATTGTGAAATTAAATTTCTTTTTCGTCTTGTAATAGCCAGTAGATCAATATTGTGTAGGGTAATATAAGCATTTATGGCCTCCAATATCTCTTTATTCTCAATAAATTCACATCTAACATCCTGATTACGATAGGTATTTTGTACATAGCTTAAGTATTGTTTTAGCGATTCAGGATCTTCTTTTTCTATGCCATTAGCGCAATATTGCACAGCAAAAAGTTTGGTGTCGAAGGAACTAATAAGCTCCAATAATTTATGAAGAGAGGTAAATTCGTTTTTTGAAAAATGAGTGACAAACAGAATGTTTGTAATTGCTTTTAAATTGAAGATGTAATTATTAGGAACTGCCATAACCGGGCATGAAACATTTTTAATAACATCCAAGGTTACGCTTCCCAATAATTCTTTGATCGTTTCCCCTTTACTCTTGGTACCCATTACCACCAAATTAGGATCGTATCCTTTACAAAATTTAGGAATAATGTCTTCTGGATATCCTTCCAGAAGATGTTTTTTAACCATGATCGTTTTATTACTATGGTTATGTTCAAAAATATGGCTTTCTAATTGTTTTAGGGCATTCATAGCGTCAATTTCAGAAAGAATGACAGGCTCATCTTCGCTGCTTTGATCATCGCTTAACATATGTGTATAGCAAAATAGTAAGGAGATCTCTCCTCCAATATGATTTGCTAATGCCACACAATAATCTACCGCATTTATGGTATAGGGGGCAAAATTGACGGGAATTAAAAACTTAGCCATAGAATTTCCTTTTTGTGATAAGAATGATCAGTTTTGAATAAGGTACGATTTCTTTTTAAAAAATTCATATTTAATATGTCGTACAAATTATAATTATTGTAGTCTAAACTGAATGCATAAAACTGTTGTTGAATATTTGGATGGATTTTGAATAGTTTTACGTTTGCTATTACATGTAGTTTTTATGCAGAAAGAAAAAATTAATATTGTTTGGTTTAGAAGAGACTTAAGGTTAAAAGACAATACAGCCCTGATTAAGGCCTCAAAAAGTCAATTCCCTATATTACCCTTATTTATCTTTGATGAGGATATCCTAACTCATTTAGAAACTAATGATAGTCGTGTTACCTTTATTTATGAAACACTGCAAAAGCTCAATGAATCCTTAAAGGAAAGTGAAAGCTCCTTTTGCGTAAAACATGGTAAAGTATTAGAGATTTGGAAACAACTAACTGGCGATTTTGATATTCAGGGAGTTTATACCAATGAGGATTACGAACCATATGCGATTCGGAGAGATGAGGAGGTGGAAGCATTGCTCAACCGGCACAATATTGATTTTAAGACTTATAAAGATCAAGTAATTTTTGCCAAAGATGAGGTTTTAAAAAAGGATGGTACACCTTATACGGTTTTCACACCATATAAAAATCAATGGTTAAAACAGTTTCAGGAAATTGAATTTCAAGAAAATAATGGTCAGATCACGTATGTAAAAGAATTATTCCCAATGCCAACTTTAGCTGATATTGGATTTGAAAAAGGAACACATGAGGTACTGCCTTTTGACTTATCTCATATTGAGACATATCAGGAAACCAGGGATTTTCCATCGTTAAATTCAGGTTCAAATTTAGGGCCTCATCTTCGATTTGGAACGGTTAGTATTCGCCAAATAATTAAAGAAGTTAAAGATAGAAGTGAGGTTTTTTTATCGGAATTAATCTGGCGAGAGTTTTTTATTCAGATTTTATATCACTTTCCGGAAAGTGCTGCTAATAATTTCAAAAAACAATATGATTATATCCAATGGCGCAATAAGGAAGACGAGTTTGAAAGATGGTGTAATGGGCAGACGGGTTATCCAATGGTTGATGCAGGAATGCGCCAGTTAAATGCAACAGGTTATATGCATAACCGGGTAAGAATGGTGGTTGCTTCATTTTTGTGCAAGCATTTATTAATTGACTGGAGATGGGGAGAAGCATATTTTGCTTCTAAGTTATTGGATTTTGAACTTTCTTCCAATGTGGGTAATTGGCAATGGGCAGCTGGCACAGGTTGTGATGCAGCACCTTATTTTAGAGTTTTTAATCCGACAGCTCAGCTACAGAAGTTTGATAAGGATTTTGAGTATGTATTGAAATGGGTACCGGAATATGGAACAGTTGCATATTTGCAACCTATGGTCGATCATGCTAATGCTCGCGTAAGAGCCATAGACACATATAAAAGAGGTCTTGCGGCATATAAGTGAGAGTATTCAAAACAAACAGCGCCATGAATACTCGATTCAAGGCGCTGCTTCTATATTTTTATGGATGAAATATTTCTTAGGCAGATTCAGAAGTAAGATAAAAAGCAATAAATATTAAGGGTCGGTGTTTAAAATGCCGACTCTTTTTGTTTACATAACTTATATGACTGGTTTCCTCAAAGCCATAAACCTTAATTTTGCGCATTTTTGGGCATACGATTCCCATTTGGGGAGCCGGAAACATTTCAAACATATCTTAAAATAACATCAGGCAGCACAGGCAGCATTTTGTTTGGCGCGATGCATTCGCCTTCCTATTTCCAGAGCGTTGCCTGTGTGTATACCCATAAAGACCCATAGTATCTCGTTGTCCTTGGTTCGTGCTCCTACGCGATTTAAGAGATAATGTTGTTTGTCTTTTCCAAAGCTTCCTTCTAACCTTGTGGCCCGTTCTTTCTTGATCAATTTTGCGATTTGTTTACGTTCGGACTCGTATTTTCCAGGTCTTCCTTTTCTGGCAAAATCGGTTCTGATGTTGTTTTGCGTGGCGAAGCTCCTGTTTTTGTTGGTGGCATAAATGGCATCTGCACCGGCAAGCCTAGTCTTAGTTTTGGTGAGCAGCTGAGCATAGAACACGGTGGATTGGAAACGGGTGCCTTCGTTGAAAGCATTGAAATCAAGGTGTTCGATAAAGCTTATGCCGTTAATCTGAAGCTTATTGAGCTTGACTCCAAACTCAACTTTTTTGATTTCCTTTCCTCTGACAATGGGACGTATATAACTTTTCGAAAGGCTCACTATGCGGTCTTTTATTTTTTCGCCGGTATCGAAGTGGTACTGTTGCTGCAGGAACACTTTTCTCACTATTTGTTTCTTGTCCCAATATTTGCCGGGCATTTCTATCCTGTTTTGTTTTTCGATATCATCCAATTCATTAAGAATTTTGTGCAGCAGCTTGAGCAATCCTCGGGTTAATGCGTTCTTTTCTTTCGAGGGTTTTCTGCGTTTTCGGCTGTAGCTCCAGTACCGCTCTTTCCATTTGAGATACTTTGTTCTGGGTAGTTTTATGCCGCTATATTTGCATATCAATTTAAGCTGCCCGTATGCCCAATCTACCGATTCCCACAACAGTTTCTGGTTGGTGGGGAATCTAACCGAACTTTCGTAACAGGTGGCATCCGTCAATATCTGTTCGAGCTCCTCCATGTGAGGGAGCCAATGGGATGCAAGTACGCCCTGCGCATCCTTGATGTTCAGCTTTCCGGACAGCTCACAGCGTATCTGGCTCACAATTTTATAGTTACTGATGTGCTGCCCAAGCCCCAGTACTGTGCTACAGAAAAATTGGTAATGGATATTGGCGTTGAACTGTTCTATCAGTTTTTTGTCCGAACAGCCTGCGTAATGTTTTAGAACCATCAGTGCCAACTTACCTTGCGGAGAAAATATACAGTTTGGGCCTTTCTTGCTTTCATTCAGTTTAAAGGAGCGTATCAGCTCTTCCCACGGAATAGCTATAAAAATCTTGCCCAAATCGGTGTCGAGAAACTGGTCGTAGAGCAAGTTAAAATTATCTTCAATAGAAAACAGTGGCAAGGATGCCTGAAAATGTGGAATACTTTGTAACTTTATCACTATTAGAAAAATGAAAAACCCCGTTTTTGGGCAAAAGTGCCCAGTTTCGGGGTTTGTTGTTTCCTAAATATAGACACAATGTATTTTATATCAAAGCGATATGCTTCTTACGACTATGCCTTCTTAGATAATTAACATGGCATCACCATAAGTACCAAAACGGTATTTCTCTTTCACTGCAACATCATATGCATTCATTAAATGGTCGTAACCTGCGAATGCTGCTGACATCATCATTAAAGTGGATAATGGCATATGGAGGTTAGAAACCATACAGTTTGCTACATTAAATTCATAAGGAGGGAAAATAAATTTGTTTGTCCATCCTTCAAAAGGTTTTACATGACCAAAAGTAGAAACTGAACTTTCAATGGTTCTCATTACTGTTGTTCCAACGGCACATATCTTTCTGCGCTCATCTTTACCTTTGTTGATGATATCACAAGCTTTATCGGTAATGAAAATTTGCTCAGAATCCATTTTATGCTTGGTTAAGTCTTCTACATCTACAGATCTGAAGTTTCCTAAACCTACGTGCAACGTTACTTCGGCAAAGTTAACACCAATAATTTCAAGACGCTTCATTAGCTCACGACTAAAGTGCATACCTGCTGTTGGTGCAGCTACAGCTCCTTCGTGTTTTGCATAAATGGTTTGATAACGCTCACTGTCTTCCGGCTCAACTTTACGGTTTATCATCTTTGGAAGTGGCGTTTCTCCTAAAGCAAATAAGGCTTTTTTAAATTCTTCGTGCGAACCGTCGTATAAAAAGCGTAAAGTACGTCCTCTGGAAGTAGTGTTGTCAATTACCTCAGCAACCATTTCATCGTTTTCGCCAAAATAAAGCTTGTTACCAATTCTTATTTTTCTGGCTGGATCAACCAAAACGTCCCAAAGTTTTTGCTCCTGGTTTAACTCTCTTAATAAGAATACTTCGATTTCAGCTCCAGTTTTTTCTTTGTTACCGTAAAGACGCGCAGGAAATACTTTTGTGTTGTTGAAAATCATTACATCCTGATCATCAAAATAATCAATCAGCTCTTTAAATACTTTGTGCTCAATAGCACCTGTTTCTCTATCTAAAACAAGCATTCGGGCTTCGTCGCGGTTTTGTGCAGGGTGTAGTGCAATTAGTTCTTCAGGAAGGTTGTACTTAAACTTCGATAACTTCATTTCGTAATTAATTTATTTTATCAACAACTGAATTTCTATTCTGTTTATTTCCCATTCCCCATGGGAGTGGATTTTGACCGCTATTTATGCTATTAAAAACTTATCACACTTATTGAATATGTGATAATTAGTTGACATACGGACAAGAGCAACCTTATACGTAAGGTTTTGGCAAAGGTTACAAATTATTTTAATTTTTTTTCAAATGTAGCTAAATCTATTGATTCGCTTAGTTTATATTCACCAATTCGTGTTCTTTTTAAAGCATTTAAGTGAGCGCCACTCTCCAAAGCATAACCAATATCACGAGCTAATCCTCTTATGTAAGTTCCTTTACTGCATACAATTCTTAGGGTTAATTCTAAGTTTTCAAATCCCAAAACCTCAATTTCTGTAATTATCAGTTTTTTAGGCTTTAAGCCTGGATCTTTACCTTCCCTGGCGAGTTCATAAGCTCTTTTGCCTTTTACTTTTACTGCAGAAAAAGCTGGAGGAACCTGATCTAATTCGCCAATAAAGTTTTTTAACGTTGTATCTATTAACTCCCGGTTAATATGGTCGGTTGGATAGGTTTTATCAATCTCCGTTTCTAAATCAAAAGAAGGCGTAGTTGCTCCAAGTTTTAGCGTAGCGATGTATTCTTTCTCCTGCGCCTGGTAGTTATCTATGGTTTTAGTGGCCTTTCCGGTGCAAATAATTAATAATCCGGTAGCCAATGGATCTAATGTTCCGGCATGACCAACCTTTATTTTTTTAACGCCAAGTGCCTGGCATATTTTTCTTCTAACTTTGTTTACCAAGTCAAAAGAGGTCCATTCGTATGGTTTATCAAACAATAAAACCTCCCCATCCTTAAATGCATACCCTCCGGGTTTGATGTCGATTTCTTCCATTTGTTTTTGAATTACACAAGAATTGCCGGAAGATAAAACTCAACCGGCAATTGCAAATATTTGTATTTTAAATTTTTACTATGAAAATATGATGGCTATGATACCTACTACTGCGCAGTACGCAGCAAAGTATATCAGCTTGCCTTTTTTCACCACTTTTATCATGGCTTTACAGGCTAAAAGCCCCGAAACAAAAGCGGCAATAAAACCTGCAATTAGAGGAATGGCCCCAATGGATCCTGTAGCTGTGAAATCATCTTTTAATAAGCTTAATACGTTTTCTCCTAATATAGGAATCAACACCATTAAAAATGAAAATTTAGCTACAGCTTCTTTTTTATTACCAAGCAGTAAACCAGTGGCAATAGTAGAACCGGATCTTGATACACCCGGCAATACGGCAATAGTTTGAGCTATTCCAATTATAAAAGCGTCTTTAAAAGAAACATCCTTTTCTTTTGCTTTGGCATAAAATGTAAATGCAAGTAAGATAGCGGTTATTAATAACATGAACCCAACTAATAGCATGATCTTATCCGTATTGAATAACTCTTCTACGTAATCTTTAAAAAATACGCCCACAATACCAATAGGAATCATGCTGACTGCAATTTTAAAAATGTATTGTGTTTCTTCGTTCCATTTAAATGCAAAAAGCCCTGAAATTAATTGGGCTAAGTCTTTTCTGAAGACAACGATGGTACTCAACACGGTAGCTCCATGCACAACCACTGTGAACGTTAAGTTGTCGGTGGCTTCAACGCCCAATAAGTGTTTCCCAATCTCGAGGTGACCACTGCTACTAACGGGTAAAAATTCAGTTAAACCCTGAATAATTCCCAGGATCAGTGCTTCTATCCAATTCATAAAAAGAGAGGTAATAAGATGTTTTTAGAATTACTTTTTTTCTTTTGGTTTTTTCATGATGGCATAAATCTCAAAGATAAATCCAGCCAATACCAACATTGGAGCTAAGGTTCTTCTTTGAAATCCATATATTTCTTCATTGAAAACATTCGGGTCTTCACTTCTGCCACCAATCATTAAAATAAACCCTAAAATAACAATGGCAAAACCAATAGCCATCAGCATATAGTTTTCTTTGGATAGGGCAAAATCAAATTTTTTCTCTTGTTTGTTGTTCGACATAGCAAGTTATTAAAAGTATAATTGGTCTGTTTTTAATCTTAAATATTTATTTACAGCAAAAAAGGTAGAAATCAAGGATAAAGATATTCCTACAAAAATGACAAGGATAAACAATACCCCGATTAATTCGATATTATCAAAGCCGATAAAACCTCCCAGTTCTTTGTGTAAAATATAAATTCCGGCAGCTAACATTCCATTAGCTACAACACCACCAACAAATCCATGAAAAATACTGGTGCTAATAAAAGGTTGCCGTATAAATCCTTTGGTGGCGCCAACCAATTGCATCGTATTAATTAAAAAGCGTTTGGCATAAACTGACAAACGTATGGTGTTGTTGATTAAGGCAATGGCAATCAGTAATAATAAAGCACTAAATGAAAGCAGTACCAAACTGATTCTGTTTACATTTTCATTTACTTTTTCAATCAGGTTTTTTTGATAGTAAACTTCTTTTACCTGCGGAAAGGAACTGAATATTTCTTCTACATTTTTAATACTATCCGGATTGGCATATTCAGCAAAAAGCTTCACTTCTATAGAAGAAAGCAAAGGATTGTATCCCAAAAAGTCAACAAAATCCTCACCTAACTCTTCTTTTAATTCCTGAGCTGCTCTTTCTTTATCAATGTATTCAGTTGATTTTACATACGAAGATGCATCCAGATATTTTTGTAGTCTGCGCACTTCTGCTTCTCGCACATTGTCTTTCAGCACCACATTAAAACCAATATTTTCCTTCACATAATTGGATAATCGTTGGGCGTTGAGCATTAAATATCCAACAGCACCAAGTAAAAACAATACAAGTGCAATACTAATAACAGTTGTAAAATATGAATTACGAAGCTGGCGTTTGGTATGTATGTTATCTTTTTTACCCATTTTTTTATTTTTCCGGCAAAGCCAGTTCTCAACAGAACAGGCTTATGGTTATTGCATTAATGATGCATGCAAAACGCGCATAAAGATATAAAAAAGTATGATTGCAGTCCAGAAAGATTTTATTGATTCTATAGCAATGCTAAAACCAATGCATTTCAACGTAATATGATAGATGTTACTTTGTAAATTATCGAATCTTAATATTTTAGTCGGCTATTCACATTTTTCAATCAACAATAAAATCAAACAAATGAAAAAACTGTTTTATTTAGGTCTGATGGCCTTATTCTTTGCCTGTAATTCAAAGCCGCCAAAAGCTTCAATTAGTGGTTCTATCCAAAATAGTAATGCTGAGTCACTTGTAATCTCCAGTCAATTATGGGATACCAAGGATACTTTAATGCTTAAAGAGGGTAAATTTCAGGGTGATTTATTAGTAAAAGAACCTGGTATTTATGAGTTTTCTGTTGGAAAATATGGTTTCCAAATGTATTTAAAACCAGGTGCAGCATTAACTTTTAATATTGACATGGATCAATTGAAAGCTGGCGCTTATCAATCTATACAAATCAACGGTGAGGGTTCAGCGGAAACTCAATTAATGTTCGATCTTAAGTCCTATGATATCATGGGTAATTTCCGTCAAACATTAATGTTGCCATCAGCCGACTTCAAAGCAAAAGTGGATGAATATTATGGAAATGTTGTAGCCAAAGTAGATTCATTTAAGGAGGCAGGAACTTCATCATCACACTTTTTAGAACGAATTGATCTCATTACAAAAATTGAGATGTGCGAAAAATACATGTATTACACCTTGTATCATAGTCGATTAGCTCCTCAGGATACAACTCCTATACCGGTAGACTTTTATTCTATTGGCGATGACATTGCTTTAGACAATGCTGCTTTTTTTAAAGAAATCAGTACGTATAAATATTTCGTATTGCAAAAACACGAATCAAATATTGAAAAGCAATTGGATGAGGAAGGTTTAGAAACGGGTTCTGCTGATAGACTTAATAAACGCATTGATTTAATTGTTAGTCTCCAGGCCTCGCAGGAAGTTAAGGATATGCTTGGGCGTCAAACTATTTCATCATATACCTATGCAACAGAAGAAGAAAAGACGGTTTATAAAAATCGTTATAAAGAGATGATAAAAAATCTGGACTATATTCAGGATTTCGAAACTTTGTTGTCTAAGTTGGAATCACTTAAGCCGGGAAATGTTGCGCCTACATTTTCTTATCAGGATGTAAATGGCCAATTGGTGAGTTCTGAAGATT
Source organism: uncultured Saccharicrinis sp. (assembly GCA_963677245.1). Classification (GTDB taxonomy): domain Bacteria; phylum Bacteroidota; class Bacteroidia; order Bacteroidales; family Marinilabiliaceae; genus Saccharicrinis. The sequence goes on along the minus strand of OY781921.1, from coordinate 3,345,129 downwards.
TAAAAGGAAAGGTAATTTATATTGATGTATGGGCTACCTGGTGTGGACCTTGTCGTGGAGAGATTCCTCACTTAAAAGCGATGGAAGAAGAATTGCATCATGAGGATATTGCCTTTGTTAGTATTTCCATTGATGGAGATAAAGATGCATGGAAAAAAATGGTGGCTGAAAAAGAATTAAAAGGATATCAGCTGTATGCAGATAAAGAATGGAATTCAGATATCATTAAAAACTATGCAATTAAAGGTATTCCTCGTTTTATTTTAATTGATAAAGAAGGAAAAATTGTGGATGCCAATGCACAAAGACCTTCTAGCCAAGACGTGATTAAAAAACAGTTGATAGAATTAGCCAATAGTTAATATCAAAACTTAAAGCATTAACTAAGCGCCTTTTCAAATTTGAATTGGCGCTTTTTTGTTTTTATGCTTTGGCGATTTCCTTAAAATGAATAAGTTTTTGCCTTTTCTCATCCCATAAACGCAGTCTCAAAGATTTAAACGCAGTAAAAAACGTAATAGGTTTAATTTTTTGAAATAGCTCATTTTCTTTATGACACCGAGGTAAATTATAAAATGGAATTATCGGAGAAAGGTGGTGAATATGATGAAATCCAATATTTCCTGTAAACCATTGTAATAAGATTGGAAGTTTGAAATAAGAAGACCCTTCCAAAGCCATAGTCTTGTAATCCCAGTTAGTAGCTTTGGTCCATACTACACTCTCAAACTGATGTTGTACATAGAAAAGCCATATCCCATGACTCGTTGCTATATATAATATGGGTAGTTGAATCATTAGATAAGTCTTCCAACCCAAAAGCCAAATTAAACCACATACAAGGGCAACTAAGGCCAAATTAGTTAGATGAACATTTCGTTTGATTTTTTTGGGCAAGCGTTTTACGGTAAATCGATATTGTAAGCCAAAATGTAGTAATGGAGCTATTCCAAATAAGAATATGGGGTGCCGGTAAACGCGATATTTAAGTCTTTTCCATTTGGAAAGGCTCAGGTATTCGTTTACTGTTAAGGTACTTACATCGCCAATTCCACGTTGGTCTAGATTTCCAACTGTATTGTGATGAATCATATGATCGTTTTGCCACCTGTGAAACGGTGTAAAAGCAAACAATCCAAGGAAAACACCTACATACGTATTATACTTTCTCTTTTTAAAAAAAGAACCATGCACACAGTCATGAAATATGATGAAAATACGTATTAAGAATCCAGCTGCGATAACTGACAAGCCCAATGTAATCCAATAAGATACCTCAATGCTAATTATCATTAGATACCATAAAACAACATAGGGTATAAGCGAATTAATGATTTGCCAAATACTCTTTGAGAGTTTAGGTTTGTTGTATCTGGATATGATCTCGATCCAATTAGGTAAAGTCTTGTTTTGCTTTTTTTGCTCTGTTTGCATGAATAATTTTTTTTGAATCTCTTAATTGCTATAAGTCTGAACACATGTTTTATGAATCAGGCAGGTACATTTTAGTTGTGTAATGGGTAGTGTATATGCCAGTTCTATTTTAATTGAAAGATCTTCTTGTAACTATTGGATTGAATAATAGATTGATATTTAGATAATTATTTCGGTTGCATTTAAACTTATTCGTAAGATAATTGTCCTAATTCAATAACAGAATACCATAGATATGGTTTTTAAAAAATGCTAAAAACGGTGTTTTTGTGATGTTGTTCTTTAAAAATTATATAATGAAAAGTAAACTGATCGTATTTCTAATAATGATTACCCCTTTGATAATTAAGGGGCAAGATACTATTCCAACCAAAAATGGATCATTGATATTACATTTCTTAGGTCATGGGACTTTATATTTAGAATATGAGGGAAAGGTAGTTCATATTGATCCCTGGACGAGAGTAGCGGATTACAGCCAATTGCCTAAAGCAGATTATAGTTTCATTACGCATCAGCATCGTGACCATCTGGATAAAAATGCAATTGAAAAGATAAATGACAAAAAAACAGTGATTGTAGCGCCTAAAGTTTGTGCAGATGGATTAGCTGGGCTTTCTAATATTCAGTACTTAAAAAATGGCGATAGTCGAGAATTTGACTTTTTAAAAGTTGAGGTTGTACCTGCGTATAATGTTGTTCATAAAAGGGATTCTGGTCAACCTTTTCATCCCAAAGGAGAGGGAAACGGTTATGTATTTTCAATTGATGGTGTATCAGTTTATGTAGCTGGGGATACAGAGAACATTCCTGAAATGAAGAATCTTAAAGATATAGATGTGGCCTTTTTACCAATGAACCTGCCTTATACCATGACTCCTGAAATGACAGCTGATGCAGCTAAAATGGTAAATCCTAAAATTTTGTATCCATATCATTATGGAGAAACGGATACTAAAATCATTCAGCAACTTTTAAAAAGTACGGATATAGAAGTCAGAATAAGGGATATGAAATGATATCTAGAATAAAAGGGAGTTAATTGTAAAAACTAACTCCCTTTTGTATTTCTTATTTCAAGTATGAATCTAAAAATCTAAAGAATTCACGGTGCCATAACACACCATTTTGAGGAGAAAGAACCCAATGACTTTCTTCCGGAAAGAATAAAAACCTGGCAGGAACACCTTTCATAATAGCACTATTAAAAGCACCCATTCCCTGTCCATATGGAACCCTGAAGTCCTTTGCACCATGAATAACTAAAATCGGGGTATCCCAATTTCCAATAAATCTGTGAGGAGAATTAGCATACGTACGCTGTGCAATTTTATTGTTTTTTTCCCAATAAGCACCTTTCATATCCCAGTTCACAAAAAACATTTCTTCGGTAGTGGCATACATTTGTTCCAGATTAAACAAACCACAATGCGATACCAAAGCTTTAAATCTTTTATTATGATGGCCGGCTAACCAATAAATAGAAAAACCGCCATAGCTGGCTCCAATAGCACCTAACTTGTCTTCGTCAACAAAAGGTTCTTTAGCCAATGCATCAATAGCACTAAAATAATCTTTCATGTTTTGGCCACCGTAGTCACCGCTGATTTGCTCATTCCATTCCTGTCCAAATCCAGGTAATCCTCTTCGGTTAGGTGCAACAATAATATAATCGTTGGCAGCCATTAACTGAAAATTCCATCGTAAACTCCAGAACTGGCTAATGGTACTTTGTGGACCACCCTGACAATACAGCAAAGTTGGATACTTCTTATTTGGGTCGAAGTTAGGTGGATATATTACCCAGGTTTGCATTTGTTTGTTATCCGTAGTTGTAATCCATCGGCTTTCCACTTTACCCATTTTAAGTTGAGCCAGTATATCTTTGTTTATAAAAGAAAGTTCTTCGTATTTGCCACTTTGAGTTTCAACTTCATAAATTTCAGTTGGGTGATTCATCGATCCTTTGGTGGCAATTAACTTATCACTTAATGGATAAACAGCATAGAAATTGTGAATTCCATTGGTAATTCTTGAAATTTCTGCGTTGGAAATATTTACGGAATAGATTTCATTATTACCATGGTAATTGCTAATGAAATAGATGTTTTTACTGTCTGATGTCCATGTCAATGAACTTGCATCCTGATCAAAATTTAGCGAATAGTCACGTATTTTACCTGTTTCTAGTTCAAGCACCATTAAACGGTTTTTATCCGCTTCGTAGCCATCTCTTTCCATGCTTTCCCAAGCCATATATTTTCCGTCAGGCGAAAACAAAGGATTAAGATCATAACCTTTATTATGGCTGGTTAAGTTTTTAGTTGTTTGATCGGCAATATTATACAGGTAAATATCTGAATTGGTGGATTCGGCATATGCTTTGCCCACCATTTTCTTGCAAGAATAAGCAAGGCTTTTCGAATCCGGAGTCCAGGTAATTTGCTCAATTCCACCAAAGGGTTTAAGTGGAGAGTCGTAGCTTTTACCTTCTAAAAGCTCTATGTTTTCTTTTTTAATTAATCCTTCGCCAACTTCAGCTATAAAAATATGACTATATAAGCCATCTTCCCAGGTATCCCAGTGGCGATACATAATATCATCTTCGATTTTGGCATTTGCTTCCGGTAAATCCGGATATCTGTCGTGGATGTCTTTATCCACTTTAACCTCCATGGTATACATTAATTGCTTTCCATCAGGAGAAAACAAATAATCAGAAATATCACCATCAATATCTGTTAATTGATTTTTGCCTGTCCCTTGTAGGTTCATTTCCCAAATTTGGCTGGAGCCGGATTCTGAAGAAAGAAAAGTAATTTTTTCCTGACCAGGTTTAAATTTAACACTGTTCTCGTTAAGCTTAGAATTTGTGATTTGCTTCGATTCTTTCGTTCCTAAGTCTAACAGATAAATATCTTTGAACGATTTGTTAGCTTTAATATCGGTATAAGCCACCGTGTATAATACAAATTTTTGATCATCAGAAACCGAAACATCACCAATTCGGCCTAATTGCCAAAGAGCTTCAGGAGAAAGACGATCGCTAGGTAGGACAATATCCTTATTGGTAAATCCATCAGCTTTTTCTGTTGAATTTTGCATACACCCCGAAAATAGTAAGGCGGCAATTGCTAAAAGTGAGAAAATTTTGAGCATAAGCTATGTTTTTATTGATTGTTTTATTAAAAATGCAAGTTATAATTGCTTTAAGAAAAGAAATATGATTTATATGACTTTTTAAAGAAAGAGAAATAATTGGGGGAGCTAGTATCTCATTCTTCTGATAATTTCTTTTATATGTATGGATTTTTAGCCATTTCAACAATTTTGTAACCCATATCTCTCATGCTACTTTTTACTTGTTGAGATGGTTCTTCTTTAAAAATAACACACGTTTTAAGCTGATAAGGAATGAGCCCTAAACGGCAAAGGAAATTTTTAAATCTGATTTTTGATTTCACCTTCTTCAATATTTTAGTATTACTTGTAGGTTCTGATAAATCGAGCTTTGTGGTATAATAATCGTTAATACCTTTAAAAGCAATGCAAGGTAAATTAATTCCCATGGCAACTTTCTCTAATTCACGCTCAGATATTTTATACACGTAATTACCTACTTCTTCAAATGAGAAACGGTTTTTCCAAACTTTATTAATTAAAGAAGGAGAAAAGCGATCGAGGATATTCTTTAATAATACGATGATGGGCATTTGTATGCCAATATCTTCAGGCTCAATTAAAATTACAGCTTTAGATGAGACTCTGATCATTTCGTATAAAGCCAAATATGGGCGGGGAAAATGATGATAAGCTTCTTTGCAAAAGGTATAGGCAAAACTATTGTCGTCAAAGCTGATGTGTTCTGCGTTCTCTTTCGAAAATTCCTGAATATAGCCTTGGTCTTTAGCTTGCTTTAAAATAAAATCCGAAATATCTGAAGCAATTACTTTTACTTGTTGATCCTGTAGCCAATTAGCATCTGTACCAATACCATCGCCAACCGTTAGCCACTTATCATTTTTATCTGATAGAAAAGGTGTAAGCGTTTTGTACATTCTTTCGTGACGCCAAAAGTCAATGCTACCTTTATTTTCCAGTCGTCTAAAAACCTTTTGGTTGCTTTTATAGTGTTGCTCGTGAGCGGTGTAACTTTGTTGTTTAAAATCAGTATTTGCCATCTAAATTACATTTGAAGCCAAATATATGCATTCACTACCACAAAATAAAAGTAAGATGCCCATTGGCGTTACCCAAACATAAGTTTAAATTAAATACATTTCATTCTTAGAGAATTTAAATGACAGCTAAACAATTAAATGTAAATACATATCTACATCATCTAAATATCTAAATATTTTCGATATCAACCTAGGTTGTTTAATGACATAATTATATATTTGCATTATCAATTATTAAGCTGTCAACAAAAAAGGTTACAGCCATGAAAGAATTTGTAAAAGACATGAAAATAAAAGATTTAGATGCGGATCAGCTTGACCGTGCTGCCAGTATGCTCAAAGCTATTGCTCATCCAATGCGTATTGCTATATTAAGTCATCTTGAAGAAGGGAAAAGACTTACCGTTACCGAGATTCACCAATTACTGAACATTGAGCAGTCTACCACTTCTCATCATTTAGGAATTTTAAAGGATAAAGGCGTGTTGGTATCTCAACGAGAAGGTAAGAATACGTATTATTCATTAAAGCATAATAGCTTACAGAATATTGTAAACTGTGTAAGTCAGTGTACAATTAGTAAATAATCCGAAAAAATTTAGAATACCTTAAACTTTTCTTGATGCAGAAAGGTTTAAGGTATTTTACTATAAACAGGTTCATAAAGGAAATGGGGAGAAAGATTAGACTAACCAAGGAATTTAGGTTTGAGATGGCTCATGCATTATGGAATTATGATGGATTGTGTAAACACTTTCATGGTCATTCATATATTTTACGAGTTACCGTTATAGGAGAGCCAAATCATGATGAAAAAAGCCCTAAATTTGGTATGGTCATGGATTTTGGATTGCTGAAAAGTATTGTTCATGAAGAAGTTGTAGATCGCTTGGATCATAGCGTTGTTCTCAATAAAAACTCCGAGCATGAGGGGTTGTTGTCTTTGCCGCAAATAGGAGATCGGGTTATATTAACCGATTATCAGCCAACTTGTGAAAACATGCTTTATGATATGGCAGAAAGGATAAAAGCGAGATTACCCAAAGAGGTGAAACTACATAGCTTACGGCTAAATGAGACTGCCAACTCCTATGCAGAGTGGTATGCTGAAGATCAGTAATTTAATAGATTAGGTTCGATGATAAGTATAAAGGAAGAAGCTGGTATATTTTACGTCACCAGAGTGGGGGAGATTACATTACAAGATATCAAAAGTTATATCGATCAGTTCGACAAATCTTTTAAGCATTATAAGCGTTTATTTCTTATTGAAGATGCAAATCAGGCCATTCCTAAATATAAAGCAGAAGGTTTGGAAGAAATTCATGAGGAAATTAAAACCAGAATTGGTAAATACGATATTGTAAAAGTGGCAGTTATTGTTAATAACCCTATCAATACCGCTTTAAGCATGCTATATGCTAATTTATCGGAAACTATAAAAAACTATCACTATAAAACATTCTCTACCTTAGAAGCAGCAGAGAGGTGGATTAAGGAATAAAACAAATAAATAAAGCCGGAAAAGAGGTGGGATTCTTTTCCGGCTTTCAATAGTTGTGTGAGTGTAATTTATTGTGTTTACCTATTTTTTCTTATAAACCTGACCATAAATTATTAAAGCTATGGCAGAAATCATAGCAATTGCACCAAAATAATACCAAATATAATGCGCATTGGCTGTAGCCGCATGCCATTCATCAGTCTTTCCTCCAAACTTAATGGGATCCGGGCAGTACTTATCTAATAAAACTCCAGACATAAAAAAACCGGCTATACTAGATATACAGGAATGCAAATGGCTAAAGCCCAAATATAAACCTTCTTCACCTTTGGGTGCCTGAAATGAAAAGTATTCCAAAAATCTAGGTGATATAAATGATTCGGCTAAACCTTGAAAGGCAATACCTACAATCATCATAAATGCAATTGGGTGTAATCCTAATATTTCTGAATCAGCATTAAGCATATTTCCGGCTGCCATACAATAGGCTGATATAGGCATAATAAACATACCAATGGTAATAGAAAATAATGCACTTTTACGTTTCATTAGTGAAGTTACTAAACCAACAGTAGTAAATACAACAAAGGGATTTACGTTGGCATACCAACTTGGAGAAGCTGTTTCTCCTGCCATTCTTAATACATATTTAGGCATGGTTGCATAAAGCTGGTGCTGAACCAACCAAAATCCGGAAACAATAATGATAAGAACAATTAGTCGGGTATTGCTTAATACGTTGATAAATGCAGCCCATATTTCAGCAAAGCTTTTGCCCTCTCTCTTTTGAACAGAAGGTTTAAAAAGAACAATTACAGCAATTAATGCGAGTATAGTCATTCCGGCAGAAAAATAACTAATATTAATCAGCCCAACATTTCCCATGGCTTCACGAAGTGGTTTTACAATTGTTTTTCCACTAAAGGCACCAATGTTTACAATAGTATAAAAGATTGAAAAACCGGTAGCTCTGTTTTCTTCACTGGTTTCAACAGAAACAGTTCCTGTAATTACTGATTTAATAAAACTACCACCAAATATGATCAATGCCATAATAGGTAAAATGGCATATTTAGCAGAACTTTCCTGAAGCCCGCTAAAAGTGGTAGATTCACCGTATTGAGCCAATCCTGCACTTTCTAATAAAGTTGGCAAAATACCAAGCCCTAAATAACCTATGGATAAAAAAGAGAAAGCAAAAATCAATGATTTCTTAAATCCAATTTTATCAGCATAAGCACCGGCAAAAGTGGGTAAGAAATACAATAATGCAGAAAATGTTCCTGCAATTAAGGATGCTTCAATGTCTCCAAAACCAAGTATTCTGGATAAATAAAGGGTGATTACAATAAAAACGCCATAGTAGGCAGCTCGTTCCAATAACTCGGCGAAGTTTGCTGTCCAAAATGCAGATGAAAATTTTCTTTGACTCATTTTATATTTTACTCTTTCTGAAAGTGCATAGATACAAATAGATAGGAGTTTGAAAAAAGACAAAAATCATATTTAGCTTACTTCAAATCTTTACTTCAAATCTAAAATGTATTAACTTCATCATAATACTGTGTTTTATCGAACTCAGTTTAATACCATTAATATCTTAACTATGGCTCAATTTTATTTAAAATACAGATCGCATCATAAGCAGGATTACGATGTGCCAAAAATGCTAAAAGAACTAGGAATACTTGCACTTAATTCAGGACTTTCAAACGGAAAGCAATGGTTAGAAACGCAAGGTGAAAAAATGGTTTCTTATTCCCCTATTGATGGACATCCAATTGCAGAAGTCAAACTAGCAACCGCCTCAGATTATATTAATTTGGTAGATAATGCCACCATAGCATTTAAATATTGGCGGAATATTCCAGCTCCCAAAAGAGGAGAAATCGTTCGTCAAATGGGAATGGCTTTGCGTGAGCAGAAAGAAAACCTGGGTAAATTAATTTCATTGGAAATGGGAAAAATTTACCAGGAAGGTCTTGGCGAAGTGCAGGAAATGATTGACATCTGTGATTTTGCAGTTGGTTTATCCCGTCAGCAATATGGCTTCACCATGAAAAGTGAAAGGCCGGGACATCGCTTGTTCGATCAATATCACCCATTGGGAGTCATCGGAATTATTTCAGCATTTAATTTTCCAATGGCTGTTTGGGCCTGGAATGCCATGATTGCTTTAGTATGTGGCGATGTGTGTATTTGGAAGCCAAGCTCCAAAGTCCCTCTTTGCGCTATTGCGGTGCACAATGTGTTATCTGAAGTGCTAAATCAGAATGATGTTCCAAAAGGAGTTTTAAATATGATTATTGCACCTTCTTCCGAAATCGGTGAATTGATGGCTGAGGATAAGAGATTACCTTTAATTTCGATTACCGGATCAACCGGAGTTGGGAAAAAAGTAAGTGCTAAAGTGGCTGAACGATTGGGAAGAACAATTGCCGAACTGGGAGGAAATAACGCAATTGTTGTAACGCAAACAGCCGATCTTCATTTAACTATTCCGGCTATTGTTTTTGGGGCAGTGGGAACAAGCGGTCAGCGTTGTACTACAACCCGGCGTTTAATTATTCATAAAGCCATATACGACCAGGTAGTAAAAATGCTCATAAATGCATATAAACAGATTGAATTAAAAATTGGTAACCCATTGGATGAGGAAGTACTAGTTGGGCCTCTAATTGATCATGTAGCTGTTGAATTATATCAAAATACAATTGATGCAGCCATTAAACAAGGCTGTAAAGTGCTATTCGGAAACAAGGTATTAAAAAGCACGAAGCCGGATAAGGGTCATTATGTTGTGCCAAGCATAATTGAAGCCGAAAATCAAATGCCAATTGTTCAGCACGAATCTTTTGTACCTGTAGTGTATGTGATGAAATATGAAAGTTTTGAAGAAGCCATTGAAATGCATAACGATGTGCCACAAGGTTTATCTTCTTCTATTTTTAGTCAGAATATGCATCAATGTGAAGAGTTTATTTCAGCTATAGGAAGCGATTGTGGAATTGCGAATGTGAATATTGGAACTTCTGGAGCAGAAATTGGCGGTGCATTTGGCGGTGAAAAAGATACAGGTGGAGGAAGAGAGTCCGGTTCAGATGCCTGGAAAGCCTATGTTCGAAGGCAAACCAATACCATTAACTGGAGTAATGATTTGCCTCTTGCTCAGGGTATAAAGTTTGATCTTTAAAATATCAAGTATGTAATGGTTTTGAATAATTCCTTTGGTAAGACTTCTATTCACTGAGTATTCTTATTTTTATGCCTCATTTTATAGTGAACTAATGATTGAGTCGACCAGAGGAATTGTATTAACAAGTACAAAATATGCCGAAAGTAGTTTAATTGTTCATATTTATACGGAAAAATATGGACTTCAATCCTATATGGTTAATCAGGTTAGAAGTCGTAAAAACAAGGGCAAAACTATTTTTTTACAGGCTTTAGCTTTGGTTGATTTAGAGGTATATCATTCCGATAAAAAAACAATACATCGCATAAAAGATTTTAAGGTAAATACGCCTTTTACTCAAATACCTTTTGAACCTGTTCGAAGATCATTAGCTTTTTTTATTGCTGAGTTTTTAAACAAAGCCTTAAAACAAGAGGATAAAACAGAACCTGATTTATTTGCATTTCTGCATCATGCCATTTCTCTGTTAGATACTGATTTATCTGGGGTTCAGAATTTTCATTTGTTTCTGCTATTCAAGTTAACTATGCCTTTAGGCTTTTATCCACATTTTAAAGAGGTGATAAATGCCAGATTTTTTGATTTGAAAACAGGAATGTTTGTAAGCTCTGAACCTGCACATCCTAACTATTTAAACAATTTTGAAACTCAGATATTACTTCAGTTGGAAGATCTTAGTATTGAGCATCTTCAGACTCTTAAACTTACCGGAGAACAAAGGACTGCATTTATTTCTAAAATGCTGAATTATTATCATTTACATCTAACCGGATTTTCAAATATTAAATCGTTCGAAGTATTAAAGGAATTGTTTCATTAGTCGAAAAATGAGATACTTCCAATTTAATTGAACCAAAAACATCTATTCTTTCTTCTATATAAAAAAGTTTCGTAAATTGGTAAAAGACCTTGTTCTTTTGGATGTGTGTTTAATGCGTTGAAATTGAGGGCTGATCCAAAATCAACAAACGAACTTAACAAGTGTATAACTTTCTCCAAATCCTATTTAACTTTTTATTATTGCTATGATTACACAACAAATAGATAACTTAATATTGCCCAAAAGTATTGTAGAATATGCAAGGGAAGCAGGGCTAACCAATTTAGCAGAAAATCACTCTTATTTAGGTTGTAGTAAAGCATTAGAAGATCTGCTTCTAAAACATATTCTCCCCAATGCCAATTATTCACCAGAGGAATATGGATTGATGGAATTGCGTAAGGCTATTTCTGCAAAAACTTCAAGGTTATACGATTATGATTATAATCCGCTTGAAGAAGTTACGATTACAGCAGGGGTTAAACAAAGTGTGTTTGCTTCTATACTCGCTTTATTAAAAGAGGGTGATGAGGTAATTATTTTTGAACCTGCGCACAAAAGTTATGATTCAGCCATAAAAATAACCGGAGCCAGAGCTATATATGTAGCTCTAAAAGGACCTGATTTTAAGGTAGACTGGGAGGATGTGCAAAAGGTAATTACCTCTCATACCAGAATGATTATTATAAATTCGCCTCATTTTCCTACAGGATCTGTTTTATCGGAATTGGATATGATTCGTTTGCAAAAAATCATAAATGGAACCAAGATTATTATTTTAAGCGATGAATCTTTTGAACATGTGGTTTTTGATGGAGAAATGCATCAAAGTATTGCTTTGTATCCGGCATTAAGGGAAAGAAGTGTTATTATTTCGTCTTTTAACGAAACGTTAAATATTCCTCATTGGCATATAGGTTACTGTATGGCTACAGAAAAACTGATGTGTGAAATTAGAAAGGTGTTAGCTATTGTGGGAGAGGGAATTAACTTGCCATATCAGATGGCTGTGGCAGAGCATTTGTTGCATGATTTTAACTATAATAGTCAATCTACATTTTATCAAAATAAAAGAGATCTGTTTTTAAAAGTAATTGAAGATTCCAACATTAAGGCAGTTCCAAGTAAAGGAACCTACTTTCAAATTATTAGTGTAAAAAATGCGACTGAAAAAAATGATGTGGAATTAGCTCAGCGATTGATGAGGGAAAATATGTTGGCGACAATCCCAATAAGCGCTTACTATCACGAAAACAGCAAGAAGAAATTTCTGCGCTTAAACCTGTCAGTTCCGGATGAAGTGATTATGGATGCAGCAACAAAATTAAAAAGTCTTTAGCGAAGAGCTAAAGACTTTTATTTTTTTATCCTAAAGAGGCCAAAATCTGAACACAAATAATCAACAATACCATTGCTACCGGATAAACCGTTGCGTAGGCAATAGAAGGTGCATTTGTCTCTGTCATTGGGTCTACAGCAGCAAGACCAGGTGTACTTGTCATTGATCCTGTTAAAGCTCCAAGCATCGATAATACATTAACTTTAAACAGCCAGCGTGCAATTGCTGCTCCAAATATCATTGGTAAAAGAGTTAAAGCACCTCCTATCAGGAATAAAGTAAATCCATATTGGTTGTATGTTTCAACTATTTGTGCACCGGCTTTGGTACCTACTCCTGCTAAAAAGAACATCAATCCCAAAGTTCTCAATAATTGGTTGGCACCTCCTGACATAGACCAAATTATTGGACCGGTTTTTCCAATTCGGCTTAAAATCATCGAAACAGTTAAAACACCTCCAGTAAGTCCCAACGAAAAAGTAAAAGAGTTACCAAAGTTCAATGAAAATTTACCAAGGAAGAAACCTAAAACGATACCTGCTGCAATAGGGAAAAAATCCGTATCTGAAAGCTTTTTACTATTTCCTCCAAATATTTTAGTTACCACCTCCATGTGTGCTTTATTACATGAAATTTTAATTTTATCACCCATTTGAAGCTTCAAATTAGGAGTAGGGGTAATATCAATTCCTGATCGTCGAACCCTTGTAATAGTAACTCCATAAGTCGCAGTCCATTGGTATATCTCTTTTATGGTTTTATTTACAACATTAGCATTGGATACTAAAATAGACTGAATTTCATATCCTTCCTTCAAAGGAATTTCTTCTTTTGTTTCACTGCCAATTAATAATTGAACCTTTTTCAAGGCTTCTTCTGTACCAACTGCTTTAATGATGTCTCCCATATTTAAAACAGTGGTAGATTGAGGAACTAATGGATTATTTCCTGATTTAACTCTTGAAATAACGCTTTGAGTCATAGTTCTCACTCTTAAATCACCAATTGTTTTCCCGGCAACATTTTCGTTTTCAACAATAAAATGCTTGAAAGAAATTTCCGGAAATACTTCATCCGATGACTTTTCGTATTCTTCTTCAGCCTTTTTAATATTAATTCGCGTAAATTTAGGATAAAGACGTACAAATAATATAACGCCAATTACACCAAAAGGATAAGCGATACCATATCCAATGGATACACCAGTAGAACCTGTGCTCTCAATTGCTGCGGCTAAACCAGGTGTACTGGTTAAGGCTCCGGTAAGTAAGCCAATGGCAACAGGTACATCTATATTAAATAATTTAATAGCTAAAAATGTTAGCAAAGAAGCTGAGATAATGACTACAGTAGCCATAATTACCAACGTACGTCCTTGTTTTTTAAATGAATCAAAAAATCCAGGTCCTGCTTGAATACCAATAGTGTAAACAAATAAAATCAGACCGAGTTTTTCAATTATTGAAGGCATTATAATGCCGTAATGTCCAAATACCAGCGCAACAAAAATAATGGCTGAAATATCAAGCGATATTCCTTTAAATTTTGCATTTCCAATAATGTATCCGAGACAAATAATAACGAATAGTGCGAAGTAACCGTGTTGTAAAAATTCCATGAGCAAATTAGATTAGGCCTGCAAAGATAACTATTTATCAAGGTTTTAATGTTATGAATTGTACTTTAGGGGCGTTTATTAACATTCATTATTACTTAAACAAAAATGTAGGTGTCGCTACAATTTTGTAGTATGATTTTTTTATAGAGTTTTTAATCAGCTTATTATGCAAAAACATGACATTAGTCATTAGCTATTTATATCAAGCTAGTATTACTATTGTTGTATTAATATTTGTTAATGAATTATCCTCTAAATAATATGGTAATTAATAAAAATTACATTTGTGCTTCAAATTAACTCCATTTAAAACAGATTAAAATGAACAAGATCAAATTAGCCATTAGCGCTTTATGTTTGATGCTGGTTACTGCTGCAATGGCTCAGCATCATGAAATCCATGAACCAACTCACGAAGAACATGGGAAACACAAAGTTGCCTTTTATGCTGGTTTTACGCACGTTAGTGCAGCTTTTTACGAGCATGAAACACATCAGGAGAGCACTGGAAAATGGATTCCTACCTTAGGTCTTGAGTACTATTATACTTTAAGTCATAGTTTTGATATTGGTTTAGTTGCTGATATGGAATTAGATAAGTATTATATTCACACAGAGGATCATAACAATTTAATGCGTAATAATATTGTTATTGCTGCTGCAGTGGCCCGTTATAAACCAGCAAAGCATTTAGGTTTATTTGCAGGACCGGGTTTTGAAACTGAATTTATTGGTGAAGAAGAGTCTAAATCGTTTATGGTATTAAAAGCAGGTATAGACTATGAAGTTGAAATAGAAAATGGTTGGGAACTCACACCAATATTTTCATATGATTTTAAAGAACATTACTCTTCATACTCATTTGGAATCTCACTGGGTAAGCGTTTTTAAGGATAAACCAAAGCATGGTAAAATAACACAATGGGTTTAAGAATTGGCCTATTGTGTTATTTTTTAGAGCGAATAAATTCTTTTACTTCCGAGAGTTCAAATCCAAAACTTTCTATCCATCTAACTGCATCGTCATATTCATAAAAGATGCGTGTTTTTATCCGTATATTTTTAAGATAAAAAGAGTAAATAAAGGCGCTTATAATTTCAAAAAATCTTCTTCGAATAATTATTGCATTACATCTATAATCTATTTTTAAAGGAATCTTTTTTATAGTTGTATTTATCTTAAGAGCAGTACGAGGATCTGATAAGATTAAATCCTTAAAGTCGCAAAGTGAAGCAAACTGAAAATGCGGGTAGTCATTAATGATATCGTCAACTATGTGGTCGAAAAACTCAGCATCTTCCTCGTTATGTTGCCCTTTTACCTTAAAGTAGGCCACATCCTTCGGTAGAAATACAGTAAATTTATTATTGTCAATATCGACGATCATAGCGTAAAGTTTATGCTTGTGCTTAACAAGTTCGTAAAAAAATATATTCCAGCGTTATTCTGGATTAATCTTTTTTAGCTTTTATCGGTAACTCGTTGAACGATAAGTATACACGTTGAATGAATGTTTGATCCAATTTTAGCTTTAGGAGAATTCTGGTATTGCACATATGAGTGGATTGAGATTTTATTCTCAATACACCGTGTAATAGATGTCTGAAATCTAAGTCATTATCATTCGATATTACGCATAATAGTTTCTGAAAACTTGTATAAATGTTAAATACTATCAAATATCGCAAGCGATATAAAATAATGTATATATTTGTATCGCAAACGATATATAGTAATTTTTAAATATGTAGCTATGGAAAGTAATTTTTATGAGTTTGAAGCTAAAAGCCTTCAAGGGAAAAATGTGTCAATGGAAGATTTTAAAGGTAAAACAGTTTTAGTTGTAAATACGGCTAGTAAATGCGGTCTGACACCTCAATACGAAGGTCTTGAGAGATTATACCAGAATTATAAAGATAAGGGTTTGATAATTTTAGGTTTTCCGTGTAATCAATTTGGAAATCAGGAGCCGGGTGATGAAAAATCCATATCAGAAGGATGTCTGATTAATTATGGTGTAACGTTTCCGATGTTTGCCAAAGTGGATGTTAATGGAGATAATGCTCATCCAATTTTTAAATATTTAAAAGAAGAGCTGAACGGTACATTCGGAAATAAAGTAAAATGGAATTTTACCAAGTTTTTAATTGATGCAGAAGGAAATCCGAAAAAACGTTTTGCACCAATTGTGAAGCCAGCTAAAATAGAAAAGTACTTACAAGAACATTTGGACTGATTTAATCCTTGTCTAATAAAAGGATAGATTTTGTTTTATCTTTGAAACAAAATCATCACATCTTGTGATAAAAAAGTATGAGAATGGGGTATGAGCAATTAAAACTACAAAACCAATTATGTTTTCCTGCATACGCAGCATCAAGGTTAATCATAAGAGAATATAAACCAGAATTGGATAAACTCGGAATTACTTATCCTCAATACCTGGTTTTAATGATTTTGTGGGAAGAAGATTGCTATTTGGTAAATGATATTGCTAAAAAACTGGTATTAAATACAAATACCGTTACCCCATTACTTAAAAGAATGGAGGCCATGGGATTAATTACCCGTGAAAAATCCAGGGAAGACGAAAGAAAAGTGAATGTTTGTCTTACTCCCAAAGGCAAAAGGCTCGAAGACCAGGCTGCGCATATCCCAAAAAAATTAAGTGCTAATTTACTAGGTGGTTCCATGGGATTAGATGAACTGATTCAGCTAAAAAAACTATTGGATACACTAGTGTCGGAATTATCGAATAAAAAGTAATAGCTCAAATTACATTTCAATTTAATAGAATTAAGCACCAAATTCTGACAATATGCAATAGCAATAGGAAATGAATTAGGTTTTATGCTAAAATAACATTTCCTTTGTTTCCATGATAGAATCCGTAGTAAATCCATTACACACTAGTTGGGAAACTTGGCTTTTTACAGGTCTTTGTGCTTTAGTTTCAGGTATGAGTAAAAGTGGATTGAAGGGATTTGCTATGATAAACATTCCAATCCTAGCCTGGCTTTATGGAGGAATGGCCTCGGTTGGAATATTATTACCATTTCTGATTTTTGGAGATATTTTTGCCATTATTTACTACAAACGAAATGTACAATGGAAGTACATTAAACGTCTTTTTCCTTGGGCTTTAGTCGGGGTAATTATCGCTACTTTTTTTGGCAAATACGTTAGTGATGACCAGTTTCGTAATACAATAGGAGTGGCCATCTTATTATGTTTGGTCATTATTTTGTATCGCGATTTATCCGGAAAAGATTTCAAATTTAATGAGCAGAGATGGTTTTCAACTTCGTTGGGTTTTATGGGTGGATTTGCAACCATGATTGGAAATGCGGCCGGTCCAATATTTAATTTGTACCTGATGAGCATGCGTCTTCCTAAAAATTCGTTTATTGCTACGGGAGCATATTTCTATTTGGTTCTTAACTTTATTAAGGTTCCCATTCATGTTTTTTATTGGAAATCCATCACAGCACAAACTATTCAGTTGAATTTTGTTTTTCTTCCTGTATTATTAGTGGGAGCATTTACTGGCAAGTATATCGTAAAATTTATCCCGGAAAGAGCATATCGTATTTTTGTATTAACGGTAATTTCCATCTCAGCTATTTTACTATTTTTTAAATAGGCAAGAGATAATCTATTAATATCATTTCCTTTTTTTACTTAGCTTTGTACGTGTATATTGATATGAATAATTCAAAAACTATGTATAAAAGAGTACTACTAAAGTTAAGTGGAGAATCCCTAATGGGAGACCAAAACTATGGGATTGATAATGGCAGATTAGAAGAATATGCACAACAAATAAAGGATATTGCTGATTTGGGTGTTCAGGTTGGAATTGTAATTGGCGGAGGTAATATTTTTCGTGGGTTAAGTGGTGCAGCCAAAGGTTTTGATCGTTATCAGGGTGATCAAATGGGAATGCTTGCAACAGTTATAAATAGTTTAGCATTAAAATCATCGTTAAATAATGCAGGTGTAAAAGCACGTGTGTTAACAGCAATCAGAATGGAACCTGTGGGTGAGTTTTATTCTCAACCTAAAGCCATTGAAGCCTTGGAAAACGGTGAGGTAGTTATTTTATCGGCTGGTACAGGAAATCCTTATTTTACAACAGATACAGGTTCTTCTTTAAGAGGAATTGAAATTAAAGCAGATGTAATGCTAAAGGGAACCAGGGTAGATGGTGTTTATACTGCAGATCCTGAAAAAGATCCTACAGCTACCAAGTTCGATGAAATTACCTTTGACGAAGTGTATAACAGAGGTTTAAAAGTAATGGATTTAACAGCTACAACAATGTGTAAAGAAAACAATCTTCCAATTGTTGTTTTTGATATGGATACACCAGGTAACCTTTTAAAAGTGATAAAAGGTGAAAAAATAGGAACACTGGTTAAAAACTAAATTATAAAACTACGTTATAACATATAGGGTGTAGCTTTATAAATAAAAGCTATGCCCTTTTTTATTTTTAAATAGATAGTATCATGACAGAAGTTAATTTGAAACCTATTGGAACAATTTATACATCTCATAAAGCATTAGATAATATGCCTATTCAACCGAGTGGTGCAGATGGAGCAGAAGGTTATATATTAATTAATGAAGAGCTTAAAGAAGGTCTGAAAGATATTGAAGGATTTTCGCATTTGATCCTTATTTATCATTTGAATAAAGTAACAGAGCATCAACTTTCTGTCGTTCCTTTTATGGATGATAAGCCACATGGTATATTTGCTACACGTTCTCCTAAGCGACCTAACCCAATTGGACTATCCACGGTTAAATTACAAAAAGTGGAAGGAAACAAATTGTTTATTAAAGAAGTGGATATGTTGGATGGAACACCTTTGTTGGATATCAAACCCTTCTTTCGTCAATCGGATAACAGACCGGATGCGATTTCTGGTTGGTTAGATGAAAAAGAGCACAATGCTGTTTCGATTACAAAATCTGATAAAAGATTTATATAATAAGAGATGTTGTAAGTGTCAATATTACAGGTGTATAAATAGTAAATTCATATTTTTTTCAGTTTTTTTATTTTCTGCTGTAACTTTCGTTATGCTTGGGCGTCCCACTTTCAGAAGCGACTTTAAAGCTTCACCTTAATCGAATCATTATTTAATTGCTGTAAGTCTGGATGACAGTAAAAGAGTACAATAAAAGCGTAGAACAGTATGCGGATAATATTTATCGATTTGTCTTAAAGAATATCAAAGATTCTGACAAAGCGAAAGATATTGTTCAGGATACCTTTGAAAAGGTATGGAAGAATCATACAGATATCAATTTTGCTAAAGCAAAAAGTTATTTGTTTTCTACCGCTTATCATACAATGATTGATTCGATTCGAAGGGAAAAATATAAAGCCGAGTGGGATAAGGCAGATGAAAACAAATTCTTTTCTAATGATTCTTATTCCGATGTGAACGAAGTGCTGCATAAAGCATTGGATTTATTACCGGCCGACCAAAAAAATGTGATTCTGTTGCGCGATTATGAAGGTTATACCTATCAGGAAATAGCTGAAATAACCGGTTTAAGTGAATCACAAGTGAAAGTATACATTTTCAGAGGTCGCCAGTTTTTGAAAAATTATATAGGAAAAATTGAAGTTTTAGTTTGATATGATTTCATTAGATAATTACGAAATATGGATGTTAGATTACCTGGATGGAAATCTTTCTGATTCTGATGAGAAGTTATTGCTTCAATTTCTGGATGAACATCCTCACCTTAAAAAAGAATTGGAAGGCTTGGATGAGACAATTCTTCAGCCTCAAGATGAAGTATTTGATTTTAAAGCGAATCTTTTTAAAACAAGTGCTGAAGAATATAATATTTCTCAGGTTGACTTTTTAGCAATTAAACAACTCGAAGATGGTTTAACTGCCGAAGAAGAAGTAATCAAAGAAAATTATATAAAATCAGATTCGAAGAATAACAACACTTTCGAAAGCTATAAGCAAACAAAGCTAAAAGCCGATTTAAGTATTCGATATGCATTCAAGTCGAGTTTAAAACGATGGGTTTTAATGCCATCTCTTAAGGTTAATACTATTCGTAGAATTGGAATAGCTGCAACGATTGCCATTTTATTATCAGTATCCACTTTTCCTTTTTTGAAAGAAACGTCGCAGAATTTGCAAACTGTAGCTGTAAATGACACACCATCCTTAATTGGAATGCCTAAAAAAGTATCAAAAACAAACAGTGCAATTCAAACTAATACAGCAAAAGAAATTCAAAAAATAAAAGGTGCAAACGTTAGTGCTGCAGAAAGAAAAGTATTTAATGAAAATGCAAAGAGCGAAATCACATCTTTTAGAAAAACAGATACACTGAATTTAAAGCCATTGCATATTAAAAATGCAGAACCTATTCATATAAGTTCAATAAATGCATATGAAGTAGGTTTAAACCATATGATGCCCATTATTATCGCCAATAATATTGAACAGTCGATGCAGGATAATTTAGCCATGAATTCTCAGATAGAGGAACAAAGTCAACGATTAAGTCGCAGTTCAAGAGCTATTTTAGGAGGATTAAAGGTGATTAATTTTTTATCGGGCAATGAAACAACAATGAAGAAATTTTTAAATGAAGATGGTCAGATGGTTGCCTACCAATTGGAGTCTGATAACATTTGGCTACGTCAGCAAATTAAAAATATATCACTTGAAAATTAAGGGTTACTTGCCACTACTGATACGTCCGGAAGTATGAATTGGCAAATACGATATTGATAATCTATTAATTAAATCGAATAGTCATGTTAAAATTATATACCATAGTCATTATTTGTGTCTTGTTGATACCTAAAAGTGTTTTAGCACAGGAAAAAAGAAAAGCGACAGACATTATTGTAATCGATGAAAGAAACGATGAGGCAAAAATAAAAATTGCCGGAGCTACATTAGAGGTAAGTGAACAAAACGATACTGTTGCTAAAATTACCATTGGTCGACGTACCTGGGAGTTCATAGAGCAAGGTGATAAAACACATGTGCGCATTGTAAAAAATCCGCGAAATTACTTTAAAGGACATTGGGCTGGAGTAAACATGGGTTTCTGTAATTATGCAGTTAGTGATGAATCAGATTTCATGAATCTGAATGCTGGAAAATCAATGTTTGTAGGTATTAATTTTCTTCAGTACAATATTGGATTGCAGAAGAACAAAACCAATTTAGGATTAGTGACAGGAATGGGTTGGACAGTATATAATTACCGATTAGATAATAACTACCTGGTTATGCAAAATGACGATGGAATTACCATTGGTGATCCTGTTATAGATAAAGATATTAAAAAAAGCAAAATAGTTAGTTCTTATATTAATATCCCGCTATTATTTGAAGTTCAATCAGTAGATGAGTCAAATAGAAATGCATTTATCTCAGCAGGCGTTTATGGCGGATTTCGTTTAGGATCGCATACCAAGACGGTTTATTATGGTGGAGATAAACAAAAATCAAGACAGGATATTAACATTAATCCTATTCAATATGGTTTGATGTTTCAAATAGGGTTTGAGTTTATTAAGCTGTACGGTACTTATAATCTATCAACATTATACGAAGCAGATAAAGGACCAGAAGTAAATCCTTATACCATTGGAATAACACTGGCTAATTTTTAATACAGGATAAGAGATCGGGAGTTTTTGCATAAATAAATATCAGTAATGAAATATTTTATATCCATAGTTTTAATCGCATTGAGTATGAACGCTTTTGCTCAGGAAGATTCATCCTTTTTAAGTTCGTACGATAAGTATTGGGAAATAGATGACGGATTTTACCGGGTAATGTCTGAAGGTAAAATCGGCTTGGTTAACTCAATGGGTGACATCATTATTCCATGCGAGAATGATCAGGTTTGGAACTTGCAGGACAATGGAGATATTAAGGTGTTAAAAAACGGAAAATTGGGTATTTACAATACCAATGGAGACATACTTATTCCCGTTATATACGATATGATTTGGGGATTTGAAGATGGTAAAGCCCGTGTAATGCGTGATGGAAAAATTGGTTATGTTAATCGTTTCGGAAATGAATTTATTCCATGCAAGTATGATCAAATTTGGAATTTCGAAGATGGAAAGGCTAAGGTGTTAAAAAACGGAAAGGTAGGCTATGTTAATTTATCCGGATATGAGTTTATACCAGCCGAGTATCAAAAAATATGGGATTTTGAAGATGGAAAAGCAAGGGTTCTGAAAAATGGAAAAATGGGTCTCATTAATATTCAGGGAGTTGAAATAATAGCTTGTCAATATCAACATTTAGGTGAATTTGAAGAAGGAGTTGCCAGGGTGGTTAAGGATGGTAAAATTGCTTATGTGGATATGAATGGAAATCCTGTTGAAAGAAATTTAGAAGATGAAGAAATAAATTCAAATACTCAGGTTCATGAAAGCAACAAAGAATTAGATTCATCTCATGCGGATGAGGATACTACAACCATTAAGTTTTTTGGTTCTAAAGTTGATATTATTGAGGAAAAAGGAGCAACGCGCTTTTCTTTTGATAAAGAAACTAAAAAGGAATGGAGCGACTATAAAAAGAAAAGAATAAGAAGCTTCGATCCACATTATTTTGGTATTGACTTTGGTTTAAATAGTTACGTGAATGCAGAAGGAGACTTTGCTGTTCCTGCTGACTACGATTATCTCTCTTTACACACAGGAAAATCATTCGAATTTTCTGTTAATGCATTGGAACAGAATGTTTCGTTAAGTAGAAGAGGTAATGTAGGTTTTGTAACCGGATTAGGATTAACTTTTAACAATTATCGATTCGAAAGACCTTTTATTCCAGTATCTGATGAAGAAGGTAATTTAAGCTCGGAAGAGATTTTAGATCCTCTTGAAAAAAATAAACTAACCAGTGCCTATTTGAATATGCCTCTTTTGTTTGAATTACAATTTAGTCGCAGACGAAATGATGCATTTTATATTTCTGCCGGAGTAATGGGAGAATACCGATTACAATCGCATACAAAAGTGGTGTTTAAAAAAGATGGAGAACGCATTAAAGATAAAAATAGAGACGATTTTGGACTAAATGACTTTAGATATGGAGCACAAGTTCGATTTGGCTTTAAAGAGCTTAATTTCTTCGGAAAATACTATTTGTCGTCTTTATTTGAAGATGGAAAAGGACCGGAATTATACCCTGTTTCTTTTGGTGTATGTTTTTATCCAGACAATTGGTAGTCTAAATAAAGACCTTGCATAAAGAAACGCCGCAAACAATCAACTGTTTGCGGTGTTTTTCTGTAGCCACACCAGGACTCGAACCTGGATCTATTGTTTAGGAAACAACTATTCTATCCCTTGAACTATGCAGCCATCCCTTGTAAAAGTGATGCAAATATAATATTTAAGCCTGTTTATACAAAGAATTGATAAGTGAACTAAAATAACTTCACTTTACAACATATAATTTGTTGTACTGCAATTATTGGATGTCATTTCTTAAAACGAAAAAAAGGGTTGACCTGATGGTCAACCCTTTGTATTATCTAGGATCTTGAACTCCAAAAAGCTTAATGAGGCGGAAGGTATCAATTTAATTCCAAACCCGTATTTAAACTTCCATTTTAAGAAAATAGAAGGGAAGCCTTTTGTTAAAAATGCTCCCAGGTATGGGTGAACCTTCAGGGTCAAATTTTTCTTCTTTTGTCCTTTTACAGCATTAGCAATGCTGTTTTCCAACTTTTCTTCCAGTAGGATAGCTGGTGCAATTTTACCTGTTCCAAAGCAGGTTGGACATGATTCATTGGTTTCAATGGTCATTTCCGGGCGAACACGTTGGCGTGTAATCTGCATCAATCCAAACTTACTCAGTGGAAGGATGTTGTGCTTAGTTCTGTCAGCAGTCATCGCTTCCTTCATCCTTTCATACACTTTTTGCCTGTGCTCTGATTTTTGCATATCAATAAAATCAACCACAATAATACCGCCCATATCTCTTAATCGTAATTGACGGGCAATTTCATCTGCTGCTGCTAAATTAACTTCAAGTGCGTTGTTTTCCTGATTACTTGCGTTTTTAGCTCTGTTACCGCTGTTAACATCAATAACGTGCAGCGCTTCTGTGTGCTCAATAATAAGATATGCACCACTTTTGAAGGAAACCGTTTTTCCAAAAAGTGATTTAATCTGTTTTTCAATTCCGAATTGATCAAATAAAGGTACGTCACCTTTAAATTCTTTTACAATTCGTTCACGATCCGGGGCTATCAGGCCCACATATTCTTTTACCTCTTTACACACTTCTTTATCGGAAATGTATACGCTGTTGAATGAAGGGTTCATGATATCCCTTAAAATGGCTGAGGTACGTCCAATTTCTCCAACAACTAATGCTCGTGGCTTAAGATTAAATAGTTTTGCAGTGGAATCATCCCATCTGCGAACAAGGGTTTTCAATTCCTTATCCAGTTCGGCAACTCTTTTGCCTTCGGCCACTGTGCGTACAATTACCCCAAAATTTTTGGGTTTTATACTGATTAGCAACTTTTTCAATCGGTTTCTTTCTTCGCTAGATTTAATTTTCTGGCTTACAGAAACTTTGTCTGAAAAAGGCATCAGTACTAGGTTACGTCCTGCTATAGACAATTCGGAAGTTAGCCTTGGACCTTTCGTTGAGATAGGTTCTTTGGCTATTTGCACCAATACTTCCTGACCTACTGTTAGAACTTCTGAAATGGTACCGTTTTTATCGATATCCAGTTCAGCTTTTAACTTGTGTAAGGCAACTCCTCCCTTTTTAACTGTTTTAGCAACGTTAAGAAACTTTTTTAAGGTACGAAATTGGGGTCCAAGATCTAAGTAATGCAAAAAAGCATCCTTTTCGTATCCAACATCAACAAAAGCAGCATTCAGACCGGGCATTATTTTTTTTACCTTTCCCAGGTAAATATCACCCACAGTAAACTGAATATCACTCTTTTCTTTTCTTAACTCTACCAAACGTTTATCCTCGAGCAATGCTATCGAAAGCTCATCGGGAGATACATCAACAAATAGTTCTGCACTCACATTTGTAGGTATTACAATAATTATAAGAACTTTACCTGATAAATAGTATCAGGATTTTTTCAATGTGTACATAAAACAAAGAACAAACAAGGAAGCTTTTGGCCTCTAATGTTTGTTCTTTTGTTAATACTTTTGCTATAAAATTGCCAAGACTACTTCTTCTTATGTCTGTTTTTTCTTAGTCTCTTCTTACGCTTGTGCGTTGCAATCTTATGTCTTTTTCTTTTTTTACCGCTTGGCATAATTTCCAATTTTTAATTAATAACCAATTACTTCACGTTGTTCTTAACCTTAGTTACGAAACTTTTAGAAGGCTTAAATGCCGGAATAAAATGCTTAGGGATAATGATAGTAGTGTTTTTAGAAATGTTACGAGCTGTTTTTTCAGCTCTTTCTTTCACGATGAAACTACCAAATCCACGTAAGTAAACATTTTTACCTTTAACTAAAGAACCTTTAATAGTTTCCATGAAAGCTTCGATAGTTTTTTGTACAGTAACCTTTTCAATTCCGGTATCTTTTGAAATCTCGTTTACGATATCAGCCTTTGTCATCTCTCTTTAAAATTATTTAATTATCAACTAATTACATTAATTTTTTAAAATTCAGAATGCAAAGATATAACGATTTCGAAAAATAAAAAAACAAAAGCTCTATTTTTGACAAAAAAAAGATGATCGGAAAGTTTAGTATTGACTTGATTTTGTGGTATAAAGAGAATAAACGATCCCTTCCGTGGCGCGAGACTAAGGATGTTTATAAGGTTTGGGTGTCTGAAATTATACTTCAGCAAACACGTGTAAATCAAGGATTGAACTACTATTTACGATTTATTGAATTGTTTCCTACAGTGCATCATTTGGCCAATGCCAGTGAAGATGCCATTCTAAAGTGCTGGCAAGGATTGGGTTATTATTCCAGAGCCAGAAATATGCATGCTGCTGCAAAATATGTTGTTCAGGAATTAAACGGGGTTTTTCCGGATAACTACAATGATTTATTAAAACTAAAAGGAATTGGAACCTACACGGCAGCTGCTATCAGTTCGATTTGTTTTAATGAGCATCAAACGGTTGTAGATGGAAATGTTTTCAGGGTACTAACACGTATATATAATATAGATACTCCTATTAATACGAATGCGGGTAAAAAACAAATTGAGGAATTAGCACATCAACTAAATGATGTAAAAGAGCATGGTGATTTTAACCAGGCATTAATGGAGTTTGGAGCTTTACAGTGTACTCCTAAAAATCCGGATTGTATGCAATGCATTTTTAACGATCGCTGTTTAGCATACCAGAAAAGGAAGGTGGATAGCTTGCCGGTAAAAGAAAAAAAGCTGAAAATTAAAAAACGATACCTGAACTTTATATTTATAGTTGATAAGAATAAAAACACCATTATTCAAAAAAGACTGGATAATGATATTTGGAATGGTTTGTATCAGTTTCCTCTTATCGAGACAGAAAAGGAAGAAGATAATATTTTAGGTTCTGATGCTTTTAAAAAAATGATTAATGGTGTAGATATTACAGTTCGCTCCAATCACCAATTAAAACATGTGCTCACGCATCAACGCTTGTTTATTAATATTATACAATTGGAAGTGAAAGATGTAAACCATCTTAATGGTAATGATTACCAAATAACTTCGCTGGAAGAACTATCAAACTATGCATTTCCCAAACCCTTAACATCTTTTATACATTAATAAAGAGAAGATTAAACTACAACTGGCGTGAATATCGGGAATTCAGCTATATTTGTAATCGAATGGAAGTTTTGTATTTTTATCATTCCAACAGTAATAATTAACTATGTCTGTAAATAAAGTAATATTAATAGGAAATGTAGGGAAAGATCCCGAAATAAGATATTTTGAAAACGACAGAGCTGTAGCTAATTTTCCTTTAGCAACAACAGAGCGCGGTTTTACAACCAGTTCTGGACAGCAAATACCGGAGAGAACCGAATGGCACAATGTAGTGATTTGGGGAGGACTGGCAAAAGTGGCTGAAAACTATGTAAAAAAAGGAACACAGTTATATATTGAAGGAAAGTTAAGAACCCGTTCATGGGATGATAAAGATGGCAATAAGCGATATACAACCGAAGTGTATGTGGATAACCTTCAGTTATTAGGACGTAAAGCCGATAATCCTGCAGGTCAGGGAGGTGGCGGTTATGCTGCTCCTCAGGGACAATCTCAGCAACCGATATCGTCACCGCCACAGCAAAACTCCACAATGGATAGCAGTATGATGGATGATTCATCAGAACAAGATGATTTACCATTTTAATTCTGATGAAGGAAGTATTCACTAAAATTTAAATTCTTGGACCCAGAACCGATATTCAACTCGATTGTATTTACCGCTATTGAATGGATGCCATTAACAACAGGTGCGTCCATTTCTATTTTTGTGCTTGTTGTTTTACTGATTTTCTCTGCATTACTTTCAGGCTCTGAAGTAGCTTTTTTTTCCTTGTCGCCCGGAGATATTCAGGATTTGGAAAATCAGGATAGTAAAAACAGCCGACTTATTCTAAAGCACTTAAAATCACCAGAACAATTATTGGCTACCATATTAATTGGAAATAACTTTGTAAATGTAGGGATTGTTGTAATTTCTGCTTTTATAACGAATTCCATAGTTCACTTTTCAGAGGATAACTGGCTTAAGTTTTTGGTTGAAATCATTTGTATTACCGGATTGATTTTGTTCTTCGGAGAAATTTTACCTAAGGTTTATGCCTCCCGTTTTTCACGAAGGTTTGCCGAAGTGATGGCTTATCCTATCTTTATTATTAAGGGAATGTTTAAACCATTAAGCGCCATTTTGGTAAGTGCTACCGGATTTGTAAATAAAAGACTTGCGCAAAAATCTGGATCTATTTCATTGGATGATTTATCACATGCACTTGAATTAACAGGAGATGAAATTACCGATGAAAAGGAATTACTGGAAGGGATTGTTAAATTCGGAAATATCAGTGTGGCGGAAATTATGACTGCACGTGTTGATGTAATTGACATAGAAATAGGTTCCGATTACAATAAAGTGATGTCGGTTATTGTAGAATCAGGTTACAGTCGTATTCCTATATTTGAGAATACACCAGATAATGTAAAAGGAGTATTGTACGTTAAGGATTTGCTGTCGCATTTAGATAAGGATAAAGATTTTAAATGGCAGGATTTAATTCGTAATCCATATTTTATTCCGGAAACAAAAAAGATTGATGATTTGCTGGAAGAATTTCAGCAAAATAAAATACATATGGCTATCGTTGTGGATGAATATGGTGGTACTTCGGGTATTGTAACTTTAGAAGATGTGCTGGAAGAAATAGTAGGAGAAATTGCCGACGAGAACGATGATGATGAATCTTTTTATATGCTTCAGCCTGATGGTAGCATTATTTTTGAAGGCAAAACGTTTTTAAATGACTTTTATAAAGTAGCCGAAACAGAAGAGGCTGCATTTGATAAAGTAAAAGGCGAGGCTGAAACATTAGCAGGTTTAATGCTCGAGTTAAAAGGTGAAATACCCGATAAGAGTGAGACAATTCAGTATCAAAACTATTTATTCACAATTGTATCTGTTGATTCCAGAAGGATTAGAAAGGTTAAGTTTGAGCTAAAAAAGGCAAAGGGAAAAAGATAAATAAGCATGGTTAAGAGATTTTCATATTTGATTTTTGTTGTTTTAATAGTAGTTGTTTCATGTAAACAACATGGTACTCCTAAACCAAGAGCTTATTATCGAATTACGTTTCCGGAACATGCCTATCAAAAATTAGATAAATCGTGTCCTTATACTTTTGAAATGCCTGTTTATACAGTGGCATTTAACGACAGCTCTTACAATGCAGAGAAGTACTGGTATAATCTGATTTATCCTCAATTAAATGGAGTGATTCATATTAGTTATAAGTCTGTTGACGGTAATTTACATGAGATATTGGAAGATACCAGAAAACTAGCCTATAAGCACTCCGTTAAAGCAGATGCAATTGGGGAACAAATTTTTATAGCTCCTGAAAAGAAAGTGTTTGGAACGCTATACGACATAAAAGGAGATGCAGCTTCATCTGTTCAGTTTTTTTTAACAGACAGTGCAAAGCATTTTTTAAGAGGTTCGCTTTATTTTAATGCAATACCGAATAAAGACTCTTTGGCTCCGGTAGTTGATTTTGTAAAAGAAGATATTATCCATTTGATGGAAAGCCTGGAGTGGGTTAATAATAGTAAATAGTCATGCCGCAAATACTTAAAAAAGAAACTCAAAAAGGTTTTGTGGTGGTTTGGGAAATGACAGAATCTCTGGAAGAATTATTAAAAGAGGTTCAGCTAAGTACAGAAGAGCAGATTAAAATCAAGTCTTTTAAATTAGATACTCGCAAACAGGAATTTGCTACTTCCAGATTTATTATTCAGAAAACACTCAATATTATACCACAGGTTTCATATTTACCTTCCGGGAAACCGGTATTGTACAATAGTGATTACAAAATAAGCATCAGTCATACCAAAGGATATGTAGCCGTAGCTTTTTCCAAAAGAGAATTTGCAGGTGTAGATATTGAGTTTCCATCTGATAGAGTGAGTCGCGTTTATACTCGTTTTGTTAGTGATGAAGAGCAGCAATTTATACCAGAAAATCAGAAAAAAGAATACTATACATTACTTTGGTGTTTAAAAGAGGCGATGTATAAAATGTACGATCGAAAAAGTAGTATTTTCAATGTAAATTTCGTTTGTCATCCTTTTCAAATTCAAAAAGAAGGCTCTATTAGTGCCAGCTTTTGTTTTGAAACAAATGAAACAATGGGTTTCAATTATATAGTCGATGAGCATTTTTACCTTGTTTATCATTGTTGATTTGTAAAATAAGTGTTGTAATTTGCGCTTTCAATTGAGCTGAACAATTGATTAATCAGCAGATTTCTATATTTAGAATAGATCATGATATTAAAAGATATACAATCCAAAATAAAAGAAGGGAAAAAGCTTTTTGCTGTACTGATTGATCCGGATAAATTCCCACATCAGAATTTATTAAAGATTATTACAGCTATGGAGACTGCTAATCCTGATATAATTCTGGTAGGAGGTAGCCTGGTTGCTGAAAAAACAGGCAAAGTAGTTTCTTTACTGAAGGAGCACTTATCTGTTCCGGTATTACTATTTCCTGGAAATCTACTACAAATTACTTCTAATGCAGATGGCTTGTTGTACTTGTCGTTAATTTCAGGTAGAAATTCAGAGTTTTTAATTGGTAATCATGTTGCATCTGCACCGTATCTTAAAAAGAGTGGGATGGAGATTATTTCTACCGGCTATATGCTGATTGAAGGAGGAGCTACTACCTCAGTTGAATATATGAGCAATACGAGACCTATTCCGGCTGATAAAAATGACATTGCGGTGGCGACTGCTATGGCTGCTGAGATGCTGGGATTAAAATTGGTTTATCTGGAAGGAGGCAGTGGCGCTATCAATCCTGTTCCTGAGGAAATGATAACAGAAGTAAAAAAGAATATCTCTATTCCTTTAATTGTAGGTGGGGGATTAAATACAATAGAAAAAGTAGAAAAGGCCTGTAAAGCGGGTGCCGATATTGTTGTAGTGGGCAATGCTTTTGAAAAAGACTTATCCTTATTAAAAGATTTTAAAAAACTGATTGCATCTTTCTAAAAGCCGATCTTATTTTAATATTTCATTTAAAGGTTTTCCAACGCATCCGTTAGGTTCTGGTATATGAAGCAGGCTGTTAATGGTTGGTGCAATATTAATCATATTTATAGGATCAAATATTTGCATGCTTTTAGTTTTCCATCCGTAAAAAACGACCGGAGCGTAAATATTTTGAGAGAAAAGGACTTTTCTTTTGGAGTTTGACACTTTTTCTTCTGTCCAGCCGGGTTTTAAGGATATAAACAAATCTCCGGATCGTCCATAGTAATAATTTTGCTGAATTTCCTGATAACTTCCGTTGGTATATTCATTAACTCGAATATGATATGAAGTAATGGTTTTTTCTATTCCTGAAACTTCCAGTAAAAATTTTGCTGCTTTTTTTTGTACTTCCTCCAATTCAATATTGTTTTTTTCAAGTAGTTTATGATTGAAATAAAATTGGCGGTCATTATAACCTTTAACCCACTTTCCTTGCCCGTAAATAGCCATTAGGTACAGATTTAATAATGCAGCCGTCTTTTTTCCATTAAAATACCCAGAATGCAATTTATTTTGATTCAAAGTTTCAGGAAGCCATCCGTTAGAAGGTGTGGATGTAAATACCAGTAAAGTACGTTCTAAACCAACATTTTCTTTAATTAATTGAATCAATGAAGCAATTTGATCGTCTAAGCGCAGAAGCATGTCTTCAACTTCTGCGTCAAACATCTCGTTTTTATCTTTTGTAAAAGGTTTACACGATAAGTGTAAAGAAAGCAAATCAGGGTATTGATCTTTGCCCAGATTCTCGTTAATAATTAAGGCAGCCACGAAATCACGTAAAAATACATTCCCATATGGTGATCCAATCAGCTTTTTGTAGGGTAAATTTTTATTCTCTGACTGAAGATCATACATAAAATGACGTGCCTTAATTTCTTTTTCAGAAATATATTCGTGGTATTTTTTTAAGTCTGTTACAGGTCCCCATTGTCGCTCAACATACATATCGGCAAATTGCATGCTGTTGTATTTCTCCACCCAGGAAAGTTCTGTTGTATCGGCAGAGGTCATTCTTCCTGTTGACCGATCGAGCCAAAAACTTAGCTTCTCATCTGTATAGCCTTGGTAAGCGATGTCTTCTGCGGATAGAGAAACCGAAGCAATTTTTGATTTCCCTTTATAAAACAAGTTTAACTCATCACTTAATGTAGTAGCTTGTAATTTCGGAAAGCGAATAAAGCCTGAATCTGGATGTTCTGGATTCTCAGCAATAAATGTAAAAGCGTGTTTTTCTTCTTCTTTTAGTGTTTCGAACCATGCTTCACCAATTAATCCATGGTGATCTGGATATGCACCGGTATAAAGGTTAGTAAGTTTTGTTCCTTTGTAAGAAGAGCTGGAGTTGTAATTCCCACGATGAAAAAAAGTACCCTTTTCAATAATCTGGTTAAAACCGTATTTGCCAAATTTATCTCGGAGGTTAAGTAGATGCTCGGTATGTAGCTCATCAATATGGATAAAGCAAACCAATTGAGGCGGTTTGCTATCATCTTCTGCTTGAGCTGAAATAGGAAGATAAACTATTAAGGAAATTATAATGGCTATTAATGCTTTCATTCGGTTTTTTTAATCAGTATATTATTGAAAACCCAAAAATAAGCAGCTTATTATATTTCCCCAATAAATTATGTTGATGTTGGCCTATAAAGATGTTTTATTTTACAGCAGTCTTAGGTTCTTCACTTTTGCGATAAGTAACCACATCTACATCTTCGATATAGATAATTCCAGCACCTTCAGCTTTGTCGATCAGCCCGGATACAACTTTTGCAAAATCTTCAATTCTTTCTGCGAGGTCAATAATTTCTATAATAATAGGAGCTTCATCCGAAATTTCGTAGGTTTTAGAGGAATTACTTAAACCATTGGCTCCATATCCCATTAAACCACGTGTAACTGTAGAACCTGCTAAGGTGTATTTTTTTGCTGCAAAAACAATTGCTTCGTATAGTGAACGTTGATAAACGACTTCAGCCTCCCGGATGATGATCTTTAGTTTTTTTGCTTTCCCGTCTAAATTCATAATGCCATCTTTTGTTGTGTTGATTAAAGAATTTGAGCTTATTCAAAATACAACTTATATTCCACACTATCAACAATTACAATAAATACTTTAGAGATGAAATTTTTATGAAAAATATGTTCGTTTTAGGCCAAGTTTAACCTACGATTACTTGATTGTTATCTAAATATTATTAATTTTGAAGGAGTCCTTAGAAACTGATTTGTATTTGGTTTAATCCTATCTCAAGTACAGGTTAGTTTCGTAAAATCCCTTAATTACTAACATGGTCAAAACAGCAAATCAAATATTCATGCAGTTACGGTGATTTAAACGGCCTGAATGTTGGGCTGTGAACGTGTTTGTTTAATTTGATTTGAATATTTGGCCGCAATTCTAATGTTTATGAAGGTATATCAAGCAAATCAAATTAAGAACATAGCCCTTCTCGGAAGTTCTGGCTCGGGTAAAACCACCCTCGCCGAGGCTATGTTATTTGAGGGTGGTGTGATTAACCGGAGAGGAGATATTGAGAATAGGAGTACGGTTTCGGATTATCACAAAGTAGAACATGAATACGGATATTCTGTTTTTTCATCCGTAATGCACACTGAATGGTTGGGTAAAAAACTCAACTTTATTGACTGTCCGGGTTCCGATGATTTCATAACCGGAGCCATTACATCTTTAAATGTTACAGATACTGCACTAATGCTTTTAAACACCACTCAAGGTGTTGAAGTGGGAACACAAAATCTGTTTAGATATACCGAACAATATAAAAAACCGGTGATTTTTATCGCCAACCAGCTCGATCATGAAAAATCCAATTTTGATCAAACCATCGATCAGGCTAAAGAAAGTTTTGGAAATAAGGTTGTTATTATTCAATATCCTGTTAATGTAGGTGCAGACTTTAATGCATTGGTAGATGTGTTAAAAATGAAAATGTATCAATGGGGACCTGATGGTGGAGAGCCGAAAATACTCGATATCCCTGATGATCAAAAAGCTAAGGCCGACGAATTGCATAATGCCTTAGTTGAAGCCGCTGCCGAAAATGATGAGAGCTTAATGGAACTTTACTTTGATAAAGGTACTTTGGATGAGGATCAAATGCGTTCAGGAATTAAAAAGGGTTTAATTGCCCGGGATTTATTTCCTGTTTTTTGTGTGTCTGCGATTAAAGATATGGGTGTTAGAAGGATGATGGAGTTTTTAGGAAATATTGTTCCGTTTGTTTCAGAAATGCCTAAAGCCATTACTAAAAATGCTGAAGAAGTTGAATGTTCTGCAGATGGGCCATCATCTATATTTGTATTTAAAACAAGCATTGAACCACATTTAGGAGAAGTTTCATTCTTTAAAGTTATGTCGGGCAAGGTAAGTGAGGGAATGGATCTTGTTAATATGACAAAAGGCGCCAAGGAAAGACTTTCGCAATTATATTGTGTAGCCGGAAATACAAGAGATAAAGTTTCAGAACTGGTTGCAGGTGACATTGGTGCTACGGTTAAACTAAAGGAAACAAAAACAGGAGATACCCTTAACATTAAGGGATGTAATTATAATTTTGAGCCTATTCATTACCCAGAATATAAGTTTAGAACTGCCGTTAAGCCTGTAAATGAACATGATGATGAAAAATTAGGAGAAGTATTACAACGTATGCACGAGGAAGACCCCACACTCGTAGTTGAATATTCCAAAGAGTTAAAACAAATCATTGTTTATGGTCAGGGAGAATTTCATTTGAATACAATGAAATGGCGAATTGAGCACAACGATAAGGTAGATATTGAGTTTCTTCGTCCAAAGATTCCATACCGTGAAACCATTACTAAAGCGGCACGTGCAGATTACAGACATAAAAAACAGTCAGGAGGAGCAGGTCAGTTTGGCGAAGTGCATATGGTAATAGAACCTTATGAAGAAGGTATGCCGGAGCCAACCGGTTACCGTTTCGATGGTCAGGAATTTAAAATGAATGTGCGAGGAAAAGAAGAAGTGAAGTTGCCTTGGGGAGGAAAACTCGTATTTTATAATTGTATTGTTGGAGGAGCGATTGATGCCCGTTTTTTACCAGCCATTTTAAAAGGAATTATGGAAAAAATGGAAGAAGGTCCGCTAACGGGTTCATATGCAAGGGATATTCGGGTTTGTGTGTATGATGGAAAAATGCATACAGTTGATTCTAACGAAATATCTTTTAAATTAGCAGGCCGAAATGCATTTAGTCAGGCATTTAAAATTGCAGGACCTAAAATTTTAGAACCTGTGTATGAAGTTGAAGTGAAAGTACCTTCTGACAAGATGGGTGATGTAATGAGTGATTTACAAGGTAGAAGAGCGCTAATTGAAGGAATGAGTAGTGAAAAAGGTTTTGAGGTGATTAAAGCTAAAGTACCTTTGAAGGAATTGGATAAGTATTCCACTTCGTTGAGTTCAATAACGGGCGGAAGAGCTATGTTTACTTTAAAGTTTTCTAAGTACGACATCGTTCCGCATGACGTACAAGGCGAATTACTAAGTGCTTACGAAAAGGAGTTGGAAGAAGTTTAATGATGAATATTTTTAGGGTGTTATGGAGAATTGCATCCAATAAATAGGTTTGGTTTAATTGTTGAGAATGAACATCCGGTACATTTTGTATCGGATGTTTTTTGTTTAAACGAGAGTTAAGCTATGATTAGGGTTTAAAGAAAATTTGTAACTTATTAAAATTAGTATAAGAAGTTATTAGGGTATCTGTCCAAATATGCCTTTAAAAAGTATCAATTAGCTGTCATGATTTGAGGTATCATCTTAATAATTTGAAAAAAAATACAGTTTGCAATCACCTTAAAGTCGTTTTTAGGTGTCTTTAATATATAAGCTCATTTTTAATAAAATATTTCGTTATCTATATTTATAGATGTAAATCATATTTTAGGTAGAAACATTTTACTAGACTTGTTTAATTTTTTAAATTGATCAAAAACAAAAACATATAACAATGATTAAAAGAATATCATTATTCATTTTACTACTTACAACAGTATTTACAGTAAGTAGTTATGGACAAATTGAAGTTCCGACAACATGGAAAGTGAAGTTTTCGAAAGACAAAGTAGCTGTAGGAGATAAGATTGATGTGGTTTTTGAAGGAACTATAAAACCGGATTGGTATGTTTATTCTAATGACTTTGATCCGGATTTAGGACCTATTCAAATTAACTTTCAATTTACAGAGGATGCTTCTTACGCCTTGGTAGGAAAAGCCAAATCTATTAATTCGCACAAAAAGTATGATGAGATCTGGGATGGTGAAATAGGTTACTTTACACACACTGCAGAAGTGCGTCAAACGGTGGAAGTAAAGAAATTGCCATTAAAAGTTTCCGGAACATTTGAATTTCAAACTTGCTCCAATGTGACCGGAATGTGTGTAATGGGTGATGACAGCTTTGATTTAACACTAAAAGGAGTAAAAGCTGCCCCTAAGAAAGAAGTGAAAAAAGAAAGCATTCAGGATACAGCTCAAAAGCTCGCAACAAAAGCCGACGCAACAGAAATGCCGGTTGCTGCAAAAGCTGAAATGGAGGAAAAAGTAAGCGAAAAAGAGGAGGCAGTTGTTGTTGAAAAAACATCAGAATCAACTGTAGAAGTTTCAACACCTGAGGAAGAGGAAGAGGAAGAGTCGGAGAGTTATTGGGGTATTTTTATTTGGTCTTTTTTAGGAGGTTTTGCTGCTTTATTGACACCGTGTGTTTTTCCAATGATACCAATGACTGTAAGTTTTTTTACCAAACAGAGTACAAGTAAAATTGCTGGTATCAAAAATGCAATTCAATATGGGATTTTTATTGTATTAATCTATGTAATTTTAGGTTGGTTGGTTGTTCTGATTTTCGGGGCAGATGCTTTAAATGCCTTATCGACTAATCATTGGTTTAATTTATTCTTCTTTATTTTGTTAGTCGTTTTTGCTATTTCTTTCTTAGGAGCTTTCGAAATTATGCTACCTACCTCATGGGTAAATAAAGCGGATGCAGGTGCTGATAAAGGAGGTCTTATCGGATCGTTTTTTATGGCTCTTACCTTAGCTTTAGTTTCATTCTCATGTACAGGTCCTATTGTTGGATCTTTGTTGGTAACAGCAGCTTCGGAAGGTGGAATGGCTCCGCTTGTGGGAATGTTTGGTTTCTCGTTGGCATTGGCATTGCCTTTTGCCTTATTTGCGGCTTTCCCTGGTTACTTGAATTCTTTACCAAAATCTGGCGGTTGGTTAAACTCGGTAAAAGTAGTGTTGGGATTTTTAGAGTTGGCTTTAGCATTTAAATTTTTATCGAATGCCGATTTAGTACTTGATCTTCATTTACTAGAAAGAGAAGTATTTATTGCTATCTGGATAGCTATTTTTGGAGCGTTAGGCTTTTATTTGTTTGGAAAACTCAGATTGCCTCATGATTCACCTATGGACTTTTTACCTGTTCCACGATTATTGCTTGGATTGTTAGTTATCTCTTTTATCATTTATATGATCCCGGGTTTGTGGGGTGCGCCATTAAAATTGATTAGTGCTTTCCCTCCTCCAATGGAATATGCAGAATCGCCGCAGGGTGTTGGAAATCGTTCTCAGCAGGCAATTCATGTAAGTAGTGAACCTGTAAGTGAGAAACAGCGCAAGTTGGAGGAAAAAATGCATGTAGGTCCTCAGGGATTATCGGTATTTCATGATTATGATGAGGCAATGGAGTATGCCAAGTTGGTAAATAAGCCTTTGTTTATTGATTTTACTGGTAAAGCTTGTGTTAACTGTCGTCAAATGGAAATTAATGTATGGAGTGATCCAGAGGTGAACTCTTTAATGAAGAATGACTTTGTTGTGGTGGCATTGTATGTTGACTTCAAAAAGGATTTACCTAAAGAAGAGCAGTATGTATCAGAAACAACGGGTAAAAAAATTAAAACGATTGGTAATAAATGGAGTGATTTCCAAATTAGTCGTTATCAAATAAATAGTCAACCTTATTATGTGATTTTAGATCATAACGAAGATGAACTTGTAAAACCTAAAGCTTATGAGCCAGATACAAAGGCCTATGCTGAATGGCTGCAAAAGGCAAAAGATGGTTTTAAAGAATAATTAAATATAGTTTTTCCTGTGTTAAGGCTGTTCCTGTTTAGGGGAACGGCCTTTCTTTTTTTAATAAAGTTATATGCTACTATAATGATAAAATTGCGGTCATAATTAAATTAAGGAAAAGTTAAAATAAAATAAAAACAATTCGCTAGTCAATAAAAAACGTCAAACCATTAAATAAATATCAACAGCCTGTTCATAACAAATCTACGTATTTGGAAACTTAGATATTCTTGATGCGTACTAACTTGAATATTTTTTTTGAATAATAATTGCTGTCAATTGACAGATATCCGCTAGGATGATAGACAGGTAAAATAATGATATGCGTATGAAAAAAATTTACGACATTAAAATTGGAATGAGGTTAGGAATAATGATTACCGGAATGGTATTCGTTATTCTAGGAGTATTAGGTTTTTATATTATTCGTGAAGAGATGAATACCAGTGAATCCTTAGCCAATGAAAGGATGCGTGAGCATGTAAAAGATCTAAATCTTTTGATTTCACAGAATATCAATTCTAATCAACAAAATGTTAGTATTGGGATTAATACTGCAGAGCAATTCGTTAAAACGCTGGGAAAGATAAAAGTATCTTCTAATCAGCTTAATTTGTATGCTGTTAATCAGGTGACAAAAGAATCTAAAAAGGTAAAGGTTAATGAGTGGAAAGTAAATGAGACTACTGTTCAGAACAGTATAAGATTTGTAGATGAAATTCAGCACTTGGTTGGAGGAACTGCTACTATTTTTCAAAAAATAGATGATGGTTTTTTACGTATTTCTACCAATGTATTAGATAAAAATGGTGAAAGAGCAGTTGGAACATACATTCCTAACTCTTCACCAGTTGCAGAGGCAATATTGGAGGGAAGATCATTTACCGGTAGAGCTTTTGTTGTGGATGATTGGTATTTAACTGCTTATAGACCTTTAATTATTAATGGTTCCGTTGAGGGGATTATTTATGTAGGAATTAAAGAAAAAAATCTGGATCAATTGAAGGATATTTTTTATGATAAAACCTTTTTCGCTTCTGGATATCCATATATTGTTGATAATGATGGAACTCTAATCGTTCATCCTAAAGATGAAGGTAAAAGTATTGCAAATGAGGATTTCTTTGTAAAGATGAAAGATTCAGAAACAGAAATTGGTCACATTACTTATGAGTGGGATGGAAGAAAAAAATATCAATATTACAGGTATCTGGATAGTATTAAGTCCTATGTAGCTGTAACGGTTTATGAAGATGAGTTATTTGCGGGTGCTTATCATACACGCAATATCATTATTATAGCTTTATTTGCTAGTATTCTTATTTTAGCTGTTATTATATATTTTATAGCAAAAGATATATCTAAGAACCTGCAAAAGGCAGTGGATATTTCTGAATCTATTGCTTCAGGTAATTTAACTGAGAAATTGGATTTGGATCAGAAAGATGAAATTGGTCAATTGGCCAAAGCATTGAATAAAATGGTGGATAGTTTAAGGGATATTGTGCTAAACATTAAAGAAGGAGCTGATAAAATTGGGGTTGCCAGTCAATATTTAAGTGGATCTTCTCAGCAGTTATCTCAGGGTGCGAATGAGCAAGCGAGTTCCATTGAAGAGGTAAGTTCCACTATGGAAGAGATTTCAGCAAGTATTCAACAAAATACAGAAAATGCCATTCAAACATCGGAAGATTCTGAAGAAGTAGGTAAAGATGCTTTAACAGTACATGAGCACTCCCAAGAAACGATTTCGGCGAATGAAGAAATTGCACAAAAAGTATCCATCATCAATGAAATTGCTATGCAAACAAATATTTTGGCTTTAAATGCATCTGTTGAAGCAGCAAGAGAAGGGGAGCATGGTAAAGGTTTTGCTATAGTGGCGGCCGAGGTGCGTAAATTAGCGGAACAAAGTAAAATAGCAGCAGATGAAATTAATGCTATTACAAAAAGAGGTCATGAACTTTCACATATAGCAGGTCAATTAATGGACGATATCATGCCTAAGATTGCAAATACAAGTATGTTGGTGCAGGAAATTGCAGCTGCTAGTAAGGAGCAAAATAATGGCTCCATTCAAGTGAATAGTGCTATTCAGCAATTAAATGATATTACCCAGCAAAATGCCGCCGCAAGTGAAGAATTAGCTGGCAGTGCAGATGGCTTAGCTGAGCAGGCAGAATACTTAAAACAATCGATAAATTATTTCAAGTTGAATTAGATCGTTTTTAAGATTAAAAATATATTGAAAAGGCTGTTCCTTCAAAAAGGAATGGCCTTTTTCAATTTTTTAATAGAAATAAGTAACATACGTCAATAAAAGTAAACCGAAAGTTCAGTTATTTTGTTTTTTATAGAATACAAAAATAAAAAAGTATAGCATGAGTAATATACAATCCACATATTTCCCCCAGATAAAAGATATTGAAGTGGCTGCTGAGCGTTTAAAAGGAATTATCAGGAGAACACCTTTGGAATACAATCAGACCTATTCAGAGAAGTACGAAGCTGATATTTATTTTAAGCGGGAAGACTTACAATTAGTGCGATCATATAAAATTAGGGGTGCCTATAATAAGATGGCCTCTTTACCTAAGGAAAAACTAAATCAGGGTGTGGTATGTGCCAGTGCTGGAAATCATGCGCAAGGGGTTGCATCATCTTGTTTAAAACTTGGTGTAAAAGGTGTGATTTTTATGCCGACTACCACACCTCAGCAAAAAATTAAGCGGGTAAAAACGCTTGGTAAAGAATGGGTGGAAGTTGTATTGGAGGGAGATACTTTTGATGATGCCAATAACAAAGCTTTAATATATGGCGAGGAGAATAAGCTTATTTATATCCATCCTTTCGATGATCCTAAAGTGATTGAAGGGCAGGGAACTATCGGCATCGAGATTATGAACGACTTACCCGATGCAGATTTTGTTTTTATTCCGGTTGGGGGTGGTGGCCTGACGGCAGGCTTGACTACTTACATGAAAAATAAGCGCAAGGAAGCTAAACTAATTGGGGTTGAACCGGAAGGAGCTCCGGCAATGTTTGAGTCCATTAAGCAAAATGGAGTAATTCGTCTGGAGACGATAGATAAGTTTGTGGATGGAGCTGCAGTGCAAAGTGTAGGTGCTTATACTTTTCCGGTCTGTAAGCAAAATCTGGATGATATGTTGTTGGTGCCCGAAGGTAAAATTTGCACAAAAATTTTAGAGTTGTATAACAACGATGCCATTGTGGCTGAACCTGCAGGAGCTTTATCTATTGCTGCATTAGAGCAATATAAAGATGAGATTAAGGGGAAAAAGGTAGTTTGTATTATCAGCGGTGGCAATAACGATATTACCCGAACTGAGGAAATTAAAGAAAGATCTTTATTATATGAAGGCTTAAAGCACTATTTTATCGTTCGTTTTCCGCAACGTTCGGGAGCTTTAAAGGAATTTGTAAACGATATTCTGGGTCCTGATGATAACATTGTATTGTTTGAATATGCTAAAAAAGTAAACCGCGAAAGAGGTCCTGCTTTAGTTGGAATTGAACTAAAGGATAAAGATGATTTTGAACCGCTCATGGCACGCATGAAAGCCAAAAACTTTTTTGGTGAATATGTCAACGATAATCGGGATTTCTTTTCGTATTTGATTTAATTCTTTTCAAGCCAGGCAAGTAAATCGGGGAGTGCTTTCTCTGCCGTTTGCATGGCTTCGAAATAGGCTTTTTCTGTTTTATCAGGCTTGTTTTCAAGTCGACCAACAGCAATGTCTCTTTCAGGACGAATAACGAATAATTGGCCTTCTTTTTCCAGTTTTTCAAGCTGCGCTACTGAACGGTTGTATTTATCTGCTCTGTTTAATATCAAATTCAGCATTTGAGGATCTTTTCGGTAATACCATTTTAAAAAGGCTGATTTTTTAATGGGTGTTTTAGTATAGCCCTTGGGGCGGGTTAATATGACTACTCCTTTTTTATTTCCAGCATTTAAAGCATGTTTAAATGGAATGGAATCAGACAGTCCACCATCCATATACCATTGGTTTTTGTAAGCTACTTTGGGTGCAATAAAAGGAAGAGAACAACTGGCGGATAAGATGCTTACAAAATCCTTCTTATCTGTAAAGTTTAATTCAAAAAACTCACTTTGGGCAGTTTGACAATTAGTTGTTCCAACCCAAAACTGCGTAGGGGAATTCTGTAGTTTCTCATAATCAAGACTCACCATAGTATTGGGAATTACATTAAATATAAAATCCCATGAAAAATAAGAACCATCTCGAAGCCAGTTTCTAAATCCGGCATAGCGTTTATCAGAGATAAAGCGATTAACCTCCAGGTTTCTGTTGGTTTGCTGTGTTACATATGAAACGCCATATGATGCTCCAGCCGAAACGCCAATAGCGTAGTCAAAATACAATTGATGCTTTAAGAAAACTTCTAATACACCGGCTGTAAAAATCCCTCTAAATCCACCTCCTTCAATTACCAAAGCCGTTTCTTTAATTATTTTCATAGGTATAAATATTGTATTTTGCTTATTCGAAATGTAAAATAATATGGTCGCAAAATTAACTTTTTTATGAATATCCCTTTTAAAACATTACTATCTATTCTTAATGTGTGATAAATATCATAAGAACCCTGTTAATTTCGATGTTTTTGTTAAAAAATAGACTTTTAGATCACCCTAAATAGGTAATGAAGTGTCTTATTATAAACATGATTACTAATACTAGTAGAGTAATAAAATTATAAAGTATATGAAAATGATTAAAAAGCTTATCGTATTCTTTTTTTGTGCATTTAGCTTCGTGCTTCAGGCTCAAAATACAACCACTATTCCTTTAGATTCTAGAGTGAAATATGGGAAACTAGATAATGGTTTAACGTATTACGTAATGCACAATACTGAACCAAAAGAAAGAGCCAGTCTTTATTTTGTACAAAATGTAGGTGCTATTTTAGAGGAGGATTCTCAAAATGGTTTGGCTCACTTTTTAGAGCATATGGCTTTTAACGGATTAGAGCATTATCCTGGAAAATCAATGTTAAATTATTTAGAAGCCAATGGTATTGCTTTTGGACGCGATATCAATGCTTATACTGCCCTGGATGAAACAGTTTATAATCTAAGTAATATTCCAACTACCAAAGAAAACTTGCTGGATTCTGCTCTTTTAGTGTTGCATGATTGGTCAGGTGGTTTACTGTTGGAAGGAGAAGAAATTGAATCGGAAAGAGGAGTAATTCGTGAGGAATGGAGAACCCGAAGAAACTCTCGATTCAGATTAAATGCACAGACCAGACCACTGACTTATAATTACTCAAAGTATGCAAAGCGCGATGTTATTGGTTCGTTGGATGTAATTAATAATTTCGAGCATCAGGAGTTAAAGGATTATTATGGCAAGTGGTATCGTCCGGAATTGCAAGCTGTAGTTGTAGTTGGTGATGTGGATGCCGATAAGATGGTAGATAAAATTAAGACGCTGTTTTCAAAAATACCGGTAAAAACTAATGTTCCGGAAAGAGTTTATTTTCCGGTGGAGGATTCCGAAGAATTAGGTTATGTGGTAGCTACTGATAAAGAAGCCCAAGGAGTATCTTTAAACTGGATTTTCAGACATGATACTAAAACTTTAAGAGATGAAAGTTACGTACGTAACAATCTTGTTCAGAATATTTTTAACAGTATGATGAATAACCGTTTCGGTGAATTGACACGTAAGCCGGATTGTGTAGCTTTAGGTATGTGGGTTGGTGATTTTACAATGGCGCGAACAAAAGATGGTGCATACATTAGTGTAAGTCCAAAAGAAAACAAGGAAAAGGAAGCTTTTGCTTTAATTATGACTGAAATAGAACGTGCCCAAAGACACGGTTTCACGGCATCGGAATTCGAGAGAGCAAAGACTTCATTATTACGTAGTTATGAGAGCTATCAAGATGGCTATGATAAAATTGATAATGAAACATGGGCGAAACAACTAGGCGATCATTTTTTAGAAGCTAGTCCATTTCCTTCATTGAATTGGGAATTAGACTTTGCTCAGAAAACAATTCCAACTATTACTTTAGAAGAGGTTCAAAGCTTATTTAGCCAGTTTAGTAATATAAATAATAGTTTGTTTTCTATTACAGGACCAGATAAGGAAGGTATTCAGTTTCCAACAAAAGAGGCGCTTTTAAGTGTACTTGCTAAAGTTAAAAAAGCAGAAATTGAAGCTTATGAAGATGATGCTGATGAGAGTCCTTTGGTTGAGGAAGAATTGGCTGTCAAAAATATTGTGAGCGAAAAGCCAGTAGAAG
Source organism: uncultured Saccharicrinis sp. (assembly GCA_963677245.1). Classification (GTDB taxonomy): domain Bacteria; phylum Bacteroidota; class Bacteroidia; order Bacteroidales; family Marinilabiliaceae; genus Saccharicrinis. The sequence goes on along the minus strand of OY781921.1, from coordinate 3,300,774 downwards.
GCACAGATGCTAAATTATATACATTGGAAAATGGAGCCAGAGTTGTATTGCTACCTACGGATTATGCTAAGGATGAAATTATTTTTAGTGCCTATAGTTTAGGAGGTAGTTCTGTACTGACACAAGATCAGTTGGAGTCGGCAGATTTGGCTACTACTATTGCAAGTATGTCCGGTGCAGGTAAATTCAGCGATGTTCAATTAAAGAAAAAGCTGACAGGTAAGCGCGTAAGTGTACGAAATACATTAGGTACAAATACCGAAGGTTTTAGCGGAAGTGCTTCTCCTAAGGATTTTGAAACGATGTTGCAGCTGTTGTATTTGAAATTTGAACATCCTCGTTTCGAAAAAGAAATGTTTGAAACCGTAATGGCTTCTATTAATAACAGCTTGTTGTATAAAGATGCTGATAACGGTAATGCCTTTAAAGATACCATTAGCATGGTATCGGCCAATTATCATCCTCGTAACTTGTTGTTTAACCAGCAGTTTGTCAACAATATTGATTTTGATAAAGCAGTGGCTGTTTATAAAGATCGTTTTCAGGATGCCAGCGATTTCACTTTTATTTTCGTTGGTAATTTAGATATGGAAAAAGATTTAGCTTTGATTCAAAAATACATTGGTAGTTTATCTTCTCAAAATCGTGAGGAAACCTGGAAAGACTATGGAATCAAACCAGCAAATGGTCATACCAAGAGAGAAATTTACAGACCTATGGAGGTACCCAAGTCAACTGTATATTATACCATTTATAATGACGTAAATTACAGCCTAAAAACTCGCATATATATCAGAACTATTGCCAGTTTATTAGATAAAAGATATTTAGAAACTATCAGGGAAGAAGAAGGTGGTAGTTACGGGGTTGGATTGCGTCCAAGTATATCCAAGCGTAATTATGAGCATGCTACCATTTCTATGAGTTTCGATTGTGATCCTGAAAAAAGAGAAAAGCTGACCTCTATTTTAAAGGCTGAAATTGATAAGTTGGTAAAAGAGGGTGTAAATGCGGATGATTTAAAAGAAATCCAGAAAAACAATATTAAAAGCAGGGAAGAAGCCGAACATGAAAACAGCTTTTGGTTATCTGTATTGTATGGCTCATTAATTAACGAAGAACCAATTGCTGATACCCAAAGTTACAATGAATTAATTAATAGCATGACTCCTAAAAGTGTACAAAAATTTGCCAAAAAATGGTTTAAAAACTATGATTCGATAGAGGTAGTTATGAGTCCTGTAAAAGAAGAAAGTAAATAGGTTTAGGTTAGATACACATTTTTTATGTGAATTGTTAAAGCCCCGGTATTGCCGGGGCTTTATGCATTATTTTAACTTTCGGTTCATTCTATTAAAGATGAATCCATTAAGAAATTACACTTTTTATCACGAAATTATCTTTTTACAAACTGAAGATTCTTGGTTTCATTCTCAAGAAACACAGATATAATGTAAACACCATTTCGTAATTCATCAATATTTAACTGATTAACATTCCCCAAGTAGCTTGTTTCTATTTTACCAAAACTGTTATATATAATCACTTTTTCTATTTCATTTTTGCACTTAATATTCAGATAGCTACTAGCAGGATTGGGGAATAATTGAATGGACATAGATGTGATGTTATTATTACTTGTAGATAATGCTTCAACCAAATGAATATCCACATCATAAATAATATCATCCACAGCTATTGAAATGGCACTTTGAATGCTTGTTTCATCTCCGTAATAAGTTTCCTGATATGCCTGTGAGTTAGTGGGAACAGCGTATAAATAATATTCACCTGATGCTAAATACTTAAACTCAAAAGTTCCATCTTCATCCCAGTTGCAAACAGCTGCGTATTCCCCTGTATTATTAATATCAAAAGCGTAAACTTTGCCTGATGTGCTTTTGTCTATTCCTTCCCAAATTGAACCGCTTAAACTAAAGGTATAATCTATATTAACCGATTCTACAGCACCCATATCAATTATGCCATTGGCGATTCGCTGGCGGCCATAGAAATCGGTAGATAATACATCAAATTGCGTTTCGTCCGGATTGCCAGCGTCGATACATAGAGAACTCTGTTTAAGACGTAAATCACCATAATTATCATCATCAGTACCCCATTTGCCATCATCACCTGCTGAAGGTGCCTCAAAAAATGGATTTTCATCAAGAAAAATATTGGTAACATCAAAATCCCATTCAGCATAATCATCAGAAATAGGAAAAGCAGAGTATTTCGTAAACTTAGAAACTGAACCACCATCATTAAGTTTGCCTGATGAACTGTAGTTTGCGTAGAAAATATTGTTTTGATAGTCACAATGATCAGAATATTCATCACTTGCATTTGTTCTATATGTCAAAAATGCTCCTCCCGAACCAACTTGATCCTGATCAGTAAGCTCATAAATATTCTCAATGCTATTGCCTGCTACTGTCGTATTGTAAACCTTTGCATTAAGGGCTTTAATTCCTCCTGCAACCACCTGATTGAAATATCCTCTGTAATCATCTGATAGATTTTTAATACAATTACCTATTATTAAACAATTGATTACATCAGCTTTTTCAAAAAGATCGAGTCCTGCACCAGATCCATAGTAAAAGTTTTGATCATTTATTGGGAGAAAAAGAATTTTATTACCCGCTATAAAACAATTTGTAAAAGATCCTCCTTCATAAATATACGCTCCTCCTCCGCTCATATTACACTGATATGAGTTTTTTGCGATACAAACATTATTCTTAATGGTACAATCCACAAAACTGCCGCCATTTACAGAATAGATGCCGGCCCCTCGCAGGTAAACCTGATTAACCCCATCATAACCTTCATCCATTTGAGAAAGTACATTATCTTGAATGCTACAGCCTGTCATTGTTAATGACCCTCCCTCTGTTAAATCAATATATATACCTCCACCAAAATACATATCAGTACCTCCCCAGGCACCACCCCAATCATCATCAGATACAGATCCATTTTGTATAACCATATTATTAATATTAACGGTATAGTCGCCTGAAGATATAACTAACAATAAGTTTGTAAATACGCCATCATCATCAATCCAATCTTTATCCTCATCCAGAAAATTACCATCAAGTTTTACCAATTCTCCATTTACATTACCTTCAATTGTAATATTTTTATCACCTAATGCTATGGGTGAAGTTAGATAGATGGTATAGGGCTGATCAAATACAACTACATCTCCATCGTTTGCATCAATAATGGTTTGACGTAAAGAACCCGCTCCGCTCTCATTATTATTAGTAACAGTAATAGTATTAGCCAGAATACCTGTGCAGGCTGTGATTAAAATTGCTATAGTAAATATTATCTTTTTCATTTTATCTGTTTTAGGGCAAACACATTAACATTTTACCGGCCGGATATTTGAAATGGTGTTGCTTAGTTGTTTAATTATGTATTTCAACCTGTAAACAACACACAGTGTAAAAACGCTCCCGATTTTTCAAAATATTTTATAGAAAAGTCGAAAGCCAACACTTCGCCCGGCCAAATCAAATGAGTTGTTATTTATTGTTTGACTGAACGCAATATTACAATCCACTTGCAATCTTTTACTAAAAGCATATCCGGCTCCTAAAGCCAGTTGATAGGTATAAAAACTATTGTTGGTTTCAGGAAAATCTTCTGCCACATATTTGCGTGCTTCATGGGTGAAAAAATGCAGGCATACACCCACATCTCCTCGCAGGGAAAACTTATTAAAAGGCTGACTATAACCAATACTTAAGGGGATTTGATAGGTACTGTAGTTTCTTTTCTTTTGATAAGTCGTATCTTTTTCTATCGTTTCATATTCTGCAACTTCAATTTCCTTTGTTACGATCTCAGCTTGAGGATTACCGTTGTTATACCTGTAAAAAGTATCTACTACAACAGTTTGTGTTGTCAGATGCTCAATAGTACTTTCAATGGTTTCGCTAAATGGTGTAAAAAAAGATGCGTTCTGAAAATTAAATCCGCTCCTGGCATAAAAGCGACCTTTTTGTAACCTTATTTCCAAGGGTATATTAGGTTGATTGTAGGAGGCATTAAACGAATTACTCTTTATCTCGGTGCTCTGAAAATTGATACCCGTACCTATCCATAACTGAATTGGTACGGGGTCGTAATATTCGTATTCGTAACGAATAACTTCCATCACTTTTCTAATGGTATCTTGCTGTATGGTTATGTTTTGATCTGCCAATCCTTTTTTTGCTGCAATTGGCATGATGCATATGGAGCACAGTAAAACAGCTGTGTAAAATATTTTCATATATTCCGCTTGGTTATTTTTTTCTTTTCCTTCGTTTTTTAATGACTTTGACAATGGTATCTGTGATTACAACAGGCTGTTGCCTGATATTAGTAGGTGCAGATATTGAATCTACTATAGGAGTAGTTATCAAAGTAGAATCGGTTGAAATTTTTAATCGATTATCCACGGTTTCATTTACCGGATGTATTTGTAAGATTTTAGGTGCACTTCCGTCATTTATTAAAGAGCTGTCTTTAGGCAGTTCCTTATTTTTCTCAGTTAGCTCCTTTAACTTTAATGAAGATGTATTTGCCGGAGCTGGTTCTGTTGTTTGAGATTTAATTTTAACAGACTTAGGTGTATTCGTATCTAAGTGAAATGGTTCAGAATTGCTTATTTGAATTAATTCCTTGGTTGCGACAGGATACTTAGTAGATTGATCTGAATCTATAACAGGCTCTACAATTAGGGTATCTGTAGTTTGCGGAACCTCTATTTCCTCCTGATTGATTGGTATAAACTGTTCTTTGGGCGAAGAAAGCTGATTATCTTCTGCGTTTTGTGTTGAACGGTTATATATGTTGACCCCAATAACAGTAAAAACAGACACTGCTACAGCATAATAGGCATTAAAAGTAAAGGCATTAAATTTCAGGAAATTGTGCTTAATTACTTTATATTTAATTTTTGTCCAAGAACTACTACCACTCGTTTCCGGTATAGAATAATCCGAATAAGTATGAGTAAGTAATTGTTCTAAAGGATCTGTTTGATTCGTATGATTTATTGACATAGCATATACAATAAAATGGTTATATTTTTTAAACCAGTTATACATTCGTCTCTACCTTTGATGATACAATGGCAAGATTATTACGTAGCATTTTTTTAGCTCGGGTTAAACGCGATCGTGAAGTTTCTTCAGCAACACCAGTAATTTCTGCTATCTCGCGATGTTTTAACCCATCTATGACAGCCAGGTTTAATACCGTTTTAAAAGGCAGGGGTAATTGCTCCAATGCATTTATTACATCTTCCTTGGAGTATTTGGAATAATCAGCCTCGAATATAATGTCGGGGTTTTCTTCCGGTACATTTAAATACTCATTGGGATAAGATTTATCAAATAGGTTTTTCTTGTTTTTTTTCAGGTAGTTTAAAGAATCATTAATCATGAGCCTTTTCATCCAATACAAAAACGAGTTTTCACCTTGATAGGTAAACTTTTCTATCTGGGTAAAAATTTTAAAAAAACCTTCCTGAAGTACATCTTCTGCCTCATCCGGAGAAGAAATATATCGACAACAAACGCCTCTTAGTATTGGAGCATATTTTTTATATACCTCAAACTGAGCGGATCTTTTGCCTTTTTTACACTTAATCACTAAGTTTTCTTCATTCATGAATTAAATAATGATTGATATATGATTAATACTCTTTTAGGATTTATAACAACAACAACAAATGTGTAGAAAACGCTCCCGCTTTATAGTACTTTTTTAATAAGATATATTCATCGAATATTTAAGAAGATATTGCAAGTAAAAGAATTGTGACATCGAATAGTAGTTTTAAACCAGTTCTGCTTCAGGAGTCCTTTCATTCTTTCGTTTATGGTTATAACCTTTCCACAACATATATATCAGGCCTGTTGTAGCAATAGTATACACAGATAAATGTAATATCCAATTAGTACTATCCAGTTCTATAATTTCGAATTTGTAAATGGTAAGTGTGTTCCAACAAATATGAGCCAGAGAGGTAATGATAATGGAATTGCTAGCGTAATATATAATACCATAAAGCAATCCGCCACAGATATAAAAAATGATATTATAATAGCTATGTGCTTGATGACCAAAGAAATTATCGTAATGATGAATACCAAATAATATACTCGACAGGAATAAGGCTGTAAGTGGTGAGTATTTTTTTAGGAAACTCTTTAGTATAATACCCCTATAAAATAACTCTTCTACAATGGGGCCAATAATCATCAATCTAAAATCGATAAATGGAACTAATGGACGTATGGAACCTCCTACAATCCTTAGCTTAAAATCCCTTAGTAAGCTAAAGAATTCATCACTCCTTATAGTGGGAGCTAAGGCAATAAAAGCAAGTATTGTTATTAGCAGAACTTTAAGTACTGAATATAAATTAGGTATATGCAAAGTGCTTTTAATATTGGCATTGGTCTTTTTTGCATACCAATAAATAAAAGGTATATATATTAGGATTCTAAAGTAAAAGTTTATCGTATTGAAAGGTTCTGTTTTATAGGAATTTATTAGCAAAAGGGCAGTGGGTATATAAATGAAGAAGTAAGACAGATTAATCCCTATCATTAATAATAGTGCATGCCAAAAGTCAAGAACAGTTTCTTTTTTAGGGTTTGGATAGTTTATTGTTTCTTTCATAATGAGTTTGGTTAAGATGTTAGTGTTTGTTTTTCCGAAAAATAAATGGGCAATATACTAATCATAAAATGCAACTATTGTAAATTATTCGAAAAATATTTTCACAAGGTGGTTTTACTAGTAAATGCAGGTGTTAGCAAATGTGAATTGTTCATTCTAAGCGATATAATAGGAATAAGTTCACCTTAAAAAATGAATGATGATTTGTTTGTTTGAAAAATATGCTTTAGTTTAGATAGTATGTTTAACAAAAAACCTAATCATGAATATATACTTTCTCTCCCTTAAATTTACATACCAGTATTACTCTTGTAAGTTTTTAGTCACGTAAATACTATTCTAACAATTACATATGAATGTACAAGATTCGAATTTAACTTTGTGAATTAGAATTTTATAAAACAACAACAATTAGTGTTTATATAATATATAGTTTAACAAATGAAGCGTAAAAACCACCTTTTTGTGCTTCTTCTAACCTTAAAATCATGGTGACACAAGAAACATTACAAGCTTTAAAAAGCGAAATTGAGGCTTTGTCTGCTGATATGGCAAAGGCACCTTACGCACCTATTGTCAATTTGGTACATCAAGGCAGCGACCTGTTGGAATTATTAAAAAACGACATGTCGGCATTTATTCAAATAGGAATAAATCAGGATTATGTTTTAAAACTGGAGCCGGCTATTGAAGGACTTCGCGATTACCAAACCGTATGGAAGGATAGCAAAAAAGAGGAAGAAGAAGCCCGAAAACAATGGAATATCTTATATCCCGAAGGCCAGGCGCTGAAAAAGGAACTGCTTACTACACTTCGCTTTGTTTATAGCGAAGATCAGGCTACACTGGCAAAAATATCGCTTATAACCGCTGGCGACGGTTACGACGATTTAATTCAGGATCTGCACGAAATAGCTTTCCTGTGCAAAAAAGATACTTCTGTATTTGAACCTTTACAATACGATACGAGTTTATTTAACAGGTGTGAGGTATTGAGTTCTGAATTAATGTTATTGCTGGGAAAGCTAAATGGAGAAAAAGCAGAAGATAACATGTTGATAATAAATCGCAATAAAGCCTTTTATTATCTAAAGGATTTAATAGATTATATACGAAAATATGGAAAATACGCATTCCGAGATAACCCAAGCCGTGCAGCTTTGTATTCGGAATCGTATTATAACTAATAACTGTTAGGGTTTCATTTGGGCCTGTTATCACATTGGAGGGTGGATAGCAGGCTTTTTTCTTTGTAAATACCGCCCTTACTAAGGAATAATTAGCCATTAAAAAGGTGTATCATTAAGGAGATTAGGTAGGTTTTACTGAGCTATAGGTATAAATCCGGTAGTTTTAGGTCTTTTTTTATGCGATTTAGGTGTTTAAGTAGAGAGATTAGGTGTTATTTGACTCGAGATAGGTGTTTTGTCCGCATTTGTAGGTGTATTTCAGGTGAAATTAGGTATTCAGCTGGTAGTCCACAGGTCTTTTTTCACTGTTTTTAGGTGTTTTTATACTCCGAATAGGTCTTTTTTTGATCGGAATAGGTATTCTATCAGTAGTAGTAAGGGATTAATCAAAACCAAAGGACTTGTTTAACATAGCCCGGTGCGCTAGTTCCGGGTAAGCAATACGCATAAACCGACGCAATTCATATGCTAATACAATAACCCTCGATTATTTGAGTCGGAATTTATATAAATAAAATTAAAACAATTGAATAGGCCAAAGGCCTCCAATAAATAACATAGCAACTTTACTTTACGAGATATTAAGCTTTTGCAATTTAACCATCCAATCTGATTTCTGATCACTTTTTACTATCATACTGCCAACTGCTAACTGTTTACTGTTAACCGATCCCTGTTTACTGTTAACTGAATTCTGTTAATCGTCGCCGGCAGTCTGCTCATTCTTTTCTTCTTCGTGGTATTTACCACCCACAAAAGCCAAAAAGCTGCTAAATGCCTTAATGGCTTCTTGCGTACCTTTTGATATTTCTTTATCCTGCAGCTTAAGCAGATAATGACTATAAATACCCGTTAGGCATAATTCTATTTCGTTGCTGGTTTGTTTACCTGTTTTTTCGTGGAATTCGCGAATAAACGGTAATGTAGCATTATAAATATGGCGATAAGCTATTTCTGTAGTATCGTTGAGTAACTCCTGATGTAAACGATTCACATCATTAACAATGTTGGTAATTACCTGCAGATGGCCTTTTTCCTGAATTTGCTCCACTTTCATCATCTCAATCAGGTTATCGTACCATTCGTAGGTTTCAATGAGTATATCACCACTCATGTTATATTGTGGAATAATATTTTGTTTGATGGCATCCATATCGAGCTGATAAGCTCTTATCAGGTCTTCTACCTGCCACATATATAGGATATATTCAATAATATTGGTTTTGCGTTTTTCTTTAGCTACAATCATGATGTCGTAATTATGGGTATTAAAAAAATCAATAAACTAATTAGGTTCGCTTAAAAGTCCCAGTCGTCCTGTTCCATTTTATCTATATCTCGACGATCCTTTTTGGTTGGTCTGCCTAATCCTTTGCGGCGTCCCATGGCATTGGCCATTTTAGTTAGTTCAAACAATTCAATCTGATCATCACTGGTTACTTCAGTCATAAAATCAGGAACCAGTTTAGCACCCATTCTTTTGCCACTTATGGCCAGCACTTTATAGGAGCGTGTAATAGGTGGGAACTTTACGTCGATGACCATACCTACCTTTACCATTCTGGAGTTTTTCACCGGCAGGCCATCAATTAAAACACGTCCTTTTTTAATGGCTTCGGCTGCAATGCTGCGGGTTTTAAATACTCTAACGGCCCATAAATATTTATCTACCCTTACACTTTCGTCCATAATGCTTACTTTTTGTTGTATTGATTCATGGTTCTTGCTGCGCCAATTGTAACAAATCCTTTAATCATTTTAATGGCATGGTCAATATCCAATGGTAATTGAGCCATTTCTTCGTCGGACCATTTGCCCAACACATAGTCAATTTGTTTTCCTCTGGAGAAGTTATTGCCAATGCCGTATCTAATGCGGCTGTAGTTGTTATGGCCAAATATTTCCTGAATATTTTTCAACCCGTTATGTCCGGCATCACTTCCTTTCTGGCGCATACGAATAGCTCCAAATGGCAGAGCCAAATCATCTACAATAACCAGTAAATTCTCAGGTTTAATTTTTTCCTCTTGCATCCAGTATCGAATGGCTTTGCCACTCAGGTTCATATAGGTGCTTGGCTTAAGCAGAATTAATGTTTTCCCTTTGAATTTGTATTCGGCAACAGCTCCGTAACGTAAATTTTCAAAGGATAAGTTTTCCTGTTTAGCTAATTCGTCTAACACATTAAAGCCAATGTTATGACGGGTGTCTTCGTATTCTGAACCTATATTTCCTAAACCAACTATTAAATATTTCATGTGTTTAAATATTTCTTTTTATTGCCACATGGAACTCGCCAATTTTAAACACCACCTTATCGGAGAATTGATGATTAGCAAAGGCTAAAGATTTTCTCATGGCTCGTTTCATCTTGTTAAATTGAGGTGATTTTTTCCAATTAAATAAACGACGAAAAACACTCAAATAAAACCAAAATAATATAAAAAGCCTCCATACTTTTCAATATGGAGGCCTGATATGCTATAAAATAGTTTCCTACTCTTTTGCTTCCTGAGCTGCAGCACGAGCCGCTCTTGTAAGCTTAACAGCTGCTACTACAGAGTTTTTAGCATTTAATAACTCAAGGTTATCGAATGATAAAGCTCCAACCTGAATAGACTGACCTAATTTAAGGTGGTCGATCTTAACGTTTAATGTATCAGGTAAGTTAGCTGGTAAACCTTTAACACGAAGTTTACGTTGCTCAAGAGATAATCTACCCCCTGCTCTTACACCTTCTGCGAAACCTTCTAGTTTAACTGGAATTGCAATTACAACAGGTTTATCTTCGAAGATTTGTAAGAAGTCAACGTGTAAAATTCTATCTGTAACAGGATGATATTGAATATCCTTTAAGATAGCGTCTACTTTTTCTCCGTCAACATCAAGGTTAATAATGTACACATTTGGTGTATACACAAGTGCATTTAATTGCTTTTCCTCAATTACGAAGTGTTTTACTTCTTTACCTCCATAAAGTACGCCAGGTACTTTACCTTCACTACGAAGTTCTTTTGTGGCTTTTTTGCCAATGGATTCTCTAATGGAACCGCTTAATTCAATCTTTTGCATGTCTAAATTTTTTGTGCTACTCAAAATAAATCACAAGTAATGAAAGATTTACTCCCCATCACACTTTTTTGCTAAAAGCGGTGCAAAGATAATAAAATTATATTAAAAACTGATTACTAATTGATTTGTAGTAATAAACTTTTTCAATCGTATCAGCTAAAAGCTCAGCAATGGATAAAACTTTAATTTTATCGCAATCCTGTTTCAATGGAATCGAATCTGTTACGAATAATTCTTCCAACTGTGAATTTTTAATGTTATCATACGCTGTACCGGATAAAACGGGGTGCGTAGCAACAGCTCTCACACTGGTGGCACCTTCAGCTTTCATCATATCTGCAGCTTTAGTTAAGGTACCTGCCGTGTCGATCATATCATCAACAATAATTACATTTTTACCTTTTACGTCTCCAATAATGCGCATTTCACTAACCACATTGGCTTTTGCTCTGGATTTATGACAAATAACCATAGGTGTACCTAAAAACTTGGCATATGTATTGGCTCTTTTGCTACCACCAACGTCAGGCGAAGCAATAACCAGGTTATCTAAATTTAAACCTTTAATATGTGGTAAAAAGATTGATGACGCATACAGGTGATCAACCGGTAAGTTGAAAAATCCCTGAATCTGATCGGCATGTAAATCCATGGTAATTAATCGGTCAATACCGGCAGCAGTAAGCATATCGGCAGCCAATTTAGCACCAATAGATACACGTGGCTGATCTTTTCGATCCTGACGAGCTAAACCAAAGTAAGGAATTACGGCTACAATTTTATAAGCCGAGGCTCTTTTGGCGGCATCAATCATCATTAACAATTCCAGTAAGTTATCTGCTGGTGGAAATGTTGATTGAATCAAAAAAACGTGTGATCCACGAATGGTTTCCTGAAAAGCCATAGCAAATTCGCCATCGCTAAAATTTAGTTTTTTAATCTTGCCAAGATCCCTTCCGGAATAGTGACTAATTTTTTCGGTTAAGTACCTGGTTGAAGTTCCCGTAAAAATTTTAATGGGCGCTTTTGGTGGCATCGTAAATAGTTGTTTTTCTGTTTATTATTTAGTAAGACGGTGCAAAGATATAAAATCTATTACTGATTTATCTCAGTATTGCTATTATTTAAAACGTTTCCTTATTATTAACTAAAGGTTAGTTTTATCATTTTTAGAAGCAAACTACTACCATTGTTCGTTAACTTGTTCTATAAATGACAGAATTTCCTCTTTTCCATCTCCTTTTTCGCTCGAAGTGATGAAAAATTGTGGTAAATCCTCCCATTCTTTGAGTAATGTATTTTTATAAATTTCTGTATTTTTTTCAATTTCAGTGGGTTTTAGTTTATCAGCTTTGGTAAAAACAATGACAAAAGGAATTCCCCAAACCCCCATTTGATGCATAAATTCCAAATCGGCAGCTTGTGGTTTATGGCGGATATCAACCAAAACAAACAAGCACATTAAATTGGAACGATGTCTAAGATAAGTATCAATGAGTAGTTTAAATTGTTTACGTTGTGTTTTAGAAACTTTGGCATAACCATATCCAGGTAAATCAACCAAATACCAGCTATCATCAATATTAAAATGGTTTATTAACTGGGTTTTTCCTGGAGTAGATGAAGTCTTAGCTAAACCGTTTTGATTACATAGCATGTTAATTAATGAAGACTTACCTACATTGGATCTTCCAATAAAAGCATATTCCGGTTTGTCAGCTTCAGGACATTGATTCGGTTTTGAACTGGAAGTGAGAAAAGATGCCTTTTTAATTTCCATTTTTTTTTGCAAAGGTACATTTCACAAAGCGAATACAAAACTTCATCGGTGTTTTATACTGATTTTAGAAAGAATTGATGTTCAGGATTGCGAATCAGAAATGAACAATTTCGCTTATTTAAAATTTTAATGATTTTATAAATACATTAATTTTCTTTTTCTACCGTTTGAATTTCTTTAATTTGTCGTCAAATTCAATTTCAAATATGAGTAAGCTATATCCAATTAAGTTTAATCCCATTTTAAAAGATAAAATCTGGGGCGGAAATAAATTAAAAACCGTTCTCAACAAAAATAGTGATCTTGATAACCTTGGTGAATCATGGGAAATATCCGGAGTAAAAGGGGATGTTTCTGTTGTGGCTAATGGTTTTTTAGAAGGTAACGAACTTGATGAAATAATTGAGGTTTACATGGCTGATTTGGTTGGTGAACCTGTTTACCAGAAATTTGGCAATGAGTTCCCATTACTATTTAAGTTTATAGATGCCAACCAGGATTTATCCATTCAGGTACACCCGGATGATGTTTTGTCAAAAGAAAGACATGAGGCCTATGGAAAAACAGAAATGTGGTATGTATTGCAGGCGGATGCTAAAAGTCATTTAGTTTCCGGGTTTGTAAAAGAATCTAATAAAGAAGAATATCTTAAGGCCTTGGAAGGTGGCAGTTTAATGGAGATATTAAGGTCCCACAAAGTAAACGAAGGAGATACTTTTTTTATTCCGGCAGGAAATGTACATGCTATTGGAGCAGGTGTTTTATTAGCCGAAATTCAGCAGACATCAGATGTAACATATCGTATTTATGATTACGATAGAAAAGATAGTAATGGAAACACGCGTGAGTTACATACCGATTTAGCATTGGATGCCATTAATTTTACTGAAGTTACCGAAAAGGTAGATTACCAAAGCGAGGTTAATGCATCTGTTAATTTGGCCAGCTGTCCTTATTTTACAACTAACCTTTTAAATATTGACAGAGCTTACAATAAAGATGTATATGTGCTAAACTCTTTTGTTGTATACATGTGTTTAGAGGGAGGAGCTGTGATTAAATGTGATAATGGCGAAGAAGAAAGTATATCAAAAGGTGAAACCATCTTAATTCCTGCTGCCATTGATAATATTGAAATCATACCTGATGGAGAAGCTAAGTTGATAGAGGTTTTTATTAAAGAAGAATAGTTTTAGTAAAATATCACAAATAAGTGCCTGATTTAACAAATTGGGCATTTTTTGTTATATATTACTACTTCTTGTGAAATAATAAAACAATGTTCTACTTTTACGCCTGCAATTTTTCAGAAATAACTGTTTAGTAGTAAATTGCTTTAGTGTTGATAAATGAAATACTCATGAATAAATACGAAGGGTATTTCATTAACAATGAAAAGAAACTATAAACTTATGAAAGTACTCAAGTTTGGAGGAACCTCAGTAGGTTCTGCAGATAGAATAAAGGAAGTAGCCAATTTGGTTTGTAATGGCGATAAAAATCTAGTCGTTTTATCCGCAATGTCTGGCACCACAAACAGCTTAGTTGAGATAGCCAATTATCTTTATAAAAAGAACAATGATGGTGCGAATGAGTTGATTACTTCGTTACAACAAAAGTATTTTGGTGAAATAGAAGCGCTTTATTCTACACCTGAATTCAAACAAAAAGGAAAAGAGCTGGTTGAAACACATTTCGATTATATCAGATCTTTTACTAAGGATATGTTTACAGCGCACGAAGAAAAAGCAATTCTTGCACAAGGAGAACTTATTTCAACGGCCATGTTACAGTTTTATCTGGAAGAGCAAGGTAAGAACTCCACTTTGTTGCAAGCGCTTGAATTTATGCGTATTGACAAACATAATGAGCCGGACACTTTATATATTAAGGAAAACACTAATAAGGTATTAGCTGATAATGATGGTTTTGATATATATATAACACAAGGATATATATGTAGAAATGCTTTTGGCGAGATAGATAATCTACAACGAGGAGGAAGTGATTTTACAGCCAGCTTAATTGGAGCAGCCATTTCGGCCGAAGAAATTCAAATTTGGACGGATATTGATGGTATGCATAATAACGATCCTCGTTTTGTAGAAAAAACACATTCCATTGCTAATTTGTCGTTTGATGAAGCGGCTGAGTTGGCTTATTTTGGGGCTAAAATTTTGCACCCAACCAGTGTTTTACCTGCTAAACTAAGCAATACTCCGGTTCGACTACTAAACACAATGGAACCAGAAGCTCAGGGTACTTTAATTTCATCGAGTCAGGAAAAAGAAAGAATTACAGCTGTTGCTGCAAAAGATAACATTACGGCTATTAAAATTAAATCTGGTCGAATGTTATTGGCCTACGGTTTCCTGCGCAAAGTATTCGAAATTTTCGAAACATATAAAACACCAATTGATATGATTACTACTTCAGAGGTTGGTGTTTCTGTAACCATCGATAATAATCGTCATCTCGATGATATTGTGGATGATTTAAAGAAGTTTGGAACTGTAGATGTAGATACAAAACAGGTTATTATTTGTGTAGTAGGAGATTTGGTAGCAACGCATAAAGGTTATGCCAATCGTATTTTTACAGCCTTAAAAAATATTCCAATCCGAATGATTTCATATGGTGGAAGTAACCACAATATTTCCATTCTAATTGATGAGAGTTATAAAAAAGAAGCACTAAACGCTTTAAGTGATAATTTATTTTAATGGTTTTTGAAGATGTACAATCAATTTCCTGTTGAAAAACTAAACCAGATAGAAACGCCTTTCTACTATTATAATATGCAATTGCTTAACGATACCTTAAATGTCATTAAGCAAGAATCTGATAAATATGGATATCATATTCATTATGCTGTAAAAGCAAATGCCAATAAACGCATTCTGCAACAAATTAATGAATATGGATTTGGTGCCGATTGCGTGAGTGGTAATGAAGTGTCAGCTTCTTTAGATGCCGGTTTTCCATCTAGTAAAGTGGTATTTGCCGGAGTAGGTAAAGCGGATAAAGAAATCATTACCGGATTAGAAAATGATATTGCTTGCTTTAATGTAGAATCCATACCGGAATTAGAAATTATTAGTGAAATTGCTGTTCGTCTTAATAAAACAGCTCGCATTGCACTGCGCATTAATCCAAATGTAAAGGCCAATACGCATAAATATATTACGACAGGGCTTGAGGAAAATAAATTTGGGATTTACATCTGGGATTTAGAAAAAGTACTGAATAAAGTAAAGGAACTACCAAATGTGGAGTTTGTGGGAATCCACTTTCACATTGGTTCTCAAATCAACGATTTAGATTCTTTTAAGCAACTATGTACACGCGTAAATGAGTTACAGGAACTTTTTGTTGAAAAGAGAGCTATTCCTAAAATTGTTAATGTGGGTGGTGGATTAGGTATTGATTACGAAAACCCGGATGAAAATCCAATGCCTGATTTTGAAAAATTCTTTGCCATTTTCGATGAGTTTTTAGAGTTAAAGGAAGGACAGGAATTACACTTTGAATTAGGGCGTTCTGTTGTTTGTCAAAGTGGTACTTTAATGAGCAAGGTATTATATGTGAAAGAAGGTGTAAATACGCATTTCGTCATTGTAGATGCTGGAATGAGTGATCTAATTCGTCCGGCTTTATATCAGGCATATCATAAAATAGAAAACCTAAGCTCAACTCAAGAAAGTGATAAGTATGATGTAGTAGGTCCTATTTGTGAATCGTCCGATTGCTTCGGAAAGGCGGTAAGCTTACCTAAAACAGGAAGAGGCGATTTAATTGCTATTCGTTCTGCAGGAGCTTACGGTGAAGTAATGGCTAATCAATACAACTTAAGGCAATTGCCTCAGGCGATATATTCCGATCAGATTTAATAAGAATAAATATACAATGATAAGGGTTGATCTAAAGTGTTTTAGGTCAGCCCTTTTTGTATTGTAGCAACTCATATTTACTTTTTTTTAGAAATAATCGCCCGTTAAATAGTTTTGAATAATTGAAAGAATGTAAAATATCCACGATATTTTATTACAAAATTTAAAAATATCTCTCCAATTATCTTTTTATATAAACTAATTGACGCGCTTAAAAGTTGTATAAGCATCACGTATACAGGTTTATATGATAAATTAAGTTTTCTGTTTTCTATCTGTTGTAAAAAATACAATTAAGTGTTGATTTTATACAACTAACGTTAATCTAAGTTAAATACCTTTCATAAGAATTCACAACTCCTAAAAAGGAGAAATTTTAACTTTTAACTAATTGTTATATGAAAAACAGAACTTTACACTTTTTCTTATTGGCATTTTTTATTGGCTTTAGTTCTATTGGACTAAATGCTCAAGTCGATGTGACGAGCACATATCTTACAAATGCCGGATTTGATACCGATGCTAATTATTTAGTAGCTTCTACTGACAATCTTGGTCCTGCAAATGATGGCTCTGCTAACCTGGCTGTTACAGGATGGGATCTTGCTGTTAATGAATATTCTACTTCAGCGACTTTTGAATATGGAACAAGTGCTACCATGAATGGAAAAGCTGTTCCTAGTGTTGGATCAGATGGAAGCACTACAGGTGCTGGACAAGGAGCTTTAGGTATTATGGCCTCATGGAGTGCTTATATCAAATATTCTCAAAGTGTTACTTTACCTGCAGGTACTTACACATTGAGTTACAAAGCATACAATGCCAATACTGGAGGTACTGCTGGTAATTCGTTAGTAGGATGGATACCAAATGAAGGTTCCGCTTCGATGTCTACTATTTCCGGAGGTTTTACTTCAGAAACCTGGGTGTCGGATGAAATCATTTTCGTTTTAGAGTCAGAAACAACAGGTATAATTCAGGTAGGTATGGAAGCTGGTGTTCATAGTAATCCTGATGATAAAGCGCATGTGTTTATCGATGATTTACAATTACTTTATAATAGTGAAATATTAGGGACAGATGCTACTTTATCTAGCATAACTTTAGATGCAGGTTCATTAATTCCTGAATTTAACCCAGAGGTTACAGATTATATTGTAGTTACACCATCAGAAACTTCATCAATTCTTGTTACACCAGTATTAAATGATGTTAATGCGTCTTATGAAGGAGGAGGTTCTGTAGACGTATCTGCAGGTGAAGTTATAGAAACAATTGTAGTTACATCCGAAAGTGGATCAAGTACTGTTAATTATAATATTACATTTACCACAGATTGTTATACACCAGAATTTACAGATAGAGACAACCTTGTTGCTGATCCTTTATGTAACAATCGAAGTTCATTTGGAGGTTGGGGTAGTGTAGCAGTAACTACTGATCCTACTGAAGTATATTGTGGGTCTTCTTCAATTGTTTTAGGAACAGGGGATACAGGTTGTGATGCTGCCTTAGATATTAACCCATTTAATTATAGCGCCAATACAACATACCGTGTAAGAGCTATGCTTAAGACTGTTGGTGGATCTTTAGGATTTTTAGCAAATAGTGCAGATCCTAATTATAATGATGCTTTTGATACAAGTGGTGAGTGGGAACAAATTGACTTCTTTTTTACCACAGGAGCAAGTCCTTCAGCTAGTTTTGTAACATTTAATAAGTGTGATAATGGTTCGAACTGTATCTATGCATACATAGATAATTACGAAATTTACGAGGTTGATAATGATGTAACTTTATCTTCTTTAACTTCTGATTTAGGTTCTTTAAATCCAACTTTCGATGCAGGAACTACTTCATATGAGTTAATTGTTGAACCAGGTACTACGGCTGTTACATTAACAGCAGCTGCAAATAGTGAAACATCTACTGTTGAAGGTGACGGAGAAATTACCTTAACAGATGGTAGTGCTACTGCTGAAATAACAGTAACTGCAGAAAGTGATAATACGCAAACTTATACCATAAATGTAACTAGTGTATCATCAGATGCAACATTATCAGATCTTACATTAAGTATTGGTTTATTAAGTCCTGCATTTGATGGAGCAACTACTGATTATATAGCTTATGTACCTTCAGATGCATCTTCAGTAGATGTGGCTGCAACTACAAATTTTGAGGCTGCATCAGTAACTTCAGGTGACGGAACTGTTTCTTTTGCTATTGGAGAAACAAAAGAAGTGCTTGTAACTGCTGAAAATGAAACAACAACAGAAACATACAACATTACTTTTGTTGCTTATGGAACTATTGAAAATGCAGGCTTCGATGATGAAACAATTAATTATATTGCTTCTGCTACTGATGCTATAAGTGCTTCTGGTGATGGAGCCACAGTTTATGATATAGTAGGGTGGACAAAGAACCATACAAGTTGGGGAGCTGCAGCTTCTATTGAGTATGGTTTTGCCGGAACATTTAATGGTAATACTATACCAGCTACAGATGTTGATGGAACTTCAGGTTCAGGAGTTGCTGGTTTAGCTGTTTGTGCTGCTTGGGGAGGAACTACTTTTTACACGCAAGAGATTGCTTTAGCTGCAGGAACATATAATCTAACGTATGATATCATTAATTTTGGACCTGCAACTGCAGGAACAAGTTTAGCAGCTTGGACTCCACAAGGTGGTTCGGCAGTAATGTCAACGTTATCTGATTTAGAAATTGGAGTTTGGACAAGCGATGAGATTACTTTTACAGTTGATGATGCTACACTTGGAACTATTCAGGTAGGAATTCAATCGCCAGGAAATGGTTCAGGTTCAAATGGTCGTTATATGATAGATAATGTACAAGTTACTTTAGATACTTCTACAGATATTGATTTTGAAGCTGTAGAAAAAGTTGCGAAAGTATACCCTACGATATCAACAGGTGAAGTAACAGTTGAGTTTGCTGATGCTCCAAAAGCAATTACAGTTTACAGCTTAACAGGAAGTGTTGTTAAACAAATTCCTAATCCTTCAGTAAAAGAAGTTATTTCTATTCAGGGTTCAGGTATTTATTTAATTAAAGTAGAAAGTGAAACTAATACTGAATTAGTAAAAGTGGTAATAGGTAAATAGCTATTATACATTAATTGATTGTTGTAGGCTACCCGGTTTCGGGTAGCCTTTTTTGTGCTCAAGAGCTATGTTTTTACCTTTTGTAAACACACTTTGTGTACAATATTCCATTTTTTCACTTGTTGTAAGTGTAAAATATTTGTCTAATACTTATAAAAATTCAACAATTATATTTTTGTATGAATTAAAATAAAATGATGAAAGGGCTTGTATAGTAATAGTGTAAGTTTAGTTTGATGAGAGATTTAAATATTAAGTATAAATAATATGATAATGTAATATTGTATTATAAAAATACGCAACAAATGTTAATGGAAGTTAATTGTTGGCAAGTTATTTTTAAGTGAAAATTTAAAACTCTGTAAATATTATTTAACCGTTAACAATTATTTTATGAAAAGAAGAACTTTACTTTTTTTATCAATGATGATAGCTTTAGTTGCAAGCTTATCATTAAATGCCCAAACATTAACCCACTCTTACACATTTGATGATGGAACCGCCAATGATGGAACAGGATCTGTGAATGGAGTATTAGAAGGAACAGCTTCAATTGTAGATGGAGAACTTGTTTTAGCTACAGACGGAGATTATGTTTCTTTTGATGGAGCAACTATGGATTTAAACTCATATTCAGCTGTTACTATGGAGTTTAAATATATGTCTACCGTAGGAGCAAATGATAGCCACTGGAACTGGTTAAGTTATTTTGGAGGAGCAGAAGGGGCAAGTAGTTTAATGGCCGGAGTAAATACATGGGGTCAGTATCGCGTGTATAAGAATAATACTGATCCTAAAATAGAAGTGGCAAGTGATGATGATGGATTATATCACCATGTCGTTGTAGTAATGACTGATGCTAAAATAGCCATGTATGCAGACGGTCTTTTAATTGGAGAACAGGCTACTGCAACTTATGCGATAGATGCAACTTATGCTTATTTAGGTCGTGCCTACTGGTCAGATCCAACCTGGATGGGAAATGTAGATGAATTTAATATTTACAATGGAGAATTAGATGCAACTACAATTTATAATACTGCTGCTGGCTATTTATATCCTTCAGTGTCTACTTTAGATGATATTGCATTAAGTACAGGTGCTTTAACAGTTGAATTTGATCCTGCAACGCTAACATATTCTGCAGAACTACCTGTTGGAACGACAGCCGTAACACCAACAGTTACTAAAACGTCATACTTTTCTGAAGTTACAGGAGATGATGAGGTGGATGTAAGTTTAGGTTCAGGAACTTCAACTATCGTAGTAACTTCGTACGATGAAAGTACTACCACTACTTATACTATTAACTACACTGTATTAACACAATCTATTGATGCTACACTTTCAAATATTGAATTAAGTGCTGGTACATTAAGTCCTGATTTTTCAGCTGAAACTACAACTTATTATGTTGCAATCCCTTCAGAAACAACAACAATTGTAGTGACTCCTACTGTAAATGATGAAACAGCTACATATACAGGTGGAGGAAGTATAGATGTTTCTGCGGGTGAAGCTTCTGATGTTATTGAAGTAACTGCTGAAGATGGTACAACTAAAATTCAATATACCATTAATTTTCTAACAGAGTGTTACGAAGCATATTTCTCAGATAGACTAAACCTTATTGAAGACCCTTCATTTAGTGCAGGAACTCTAACCGATGGCGGTTATGGAGGTTGGGGTCCAACTGCAATAACAGATCCGGATCATGCTTATTGTGGAGTTGGTGCAGCTTATATTATGGGTTCTTGTTGGCCAAATGGTGGTTCTATCGATAGATCTTTAAATTCGACTAATGGTAATGCTTTAGAAGCAAATACTACGTACCGCTTGAGAGCAATGATTAATTCGCAAGCTACTGAAGGTACTTCTTTCCAATTCCAGATTGAAGGATATGATGGTACATCAAGTCTGTTTTTTCAATTAGAAGCTACTACAGGTTGGGTACAATTTGATGAAACCTTTACTACGGGTGAAACGGTGACTGAAGCAGGTATTTATTTTAACTCTTGTACCAATGCCCCAGCAATTACAGATACTTGTTTCATAGATAATTATGAACTTTATAAAGTAGATAATGATATGACACTATCTTCATTAACTGCCAGTACAGGTACTTTAAGCGAAGATTTTGATCCTGCAGTTACTTCTTATAGTTTAGTTGTTGATCCAGCTACAACATCAGTTACTTTAACCGGAGTTGCAACTAGTGGAACTTCTAATGTAACCGGAGATGGAGAAATTGCTTTAACAGATGGTAGTGGAACTGCTGAAGTTGTTGTTACAGCAGAAAGTGGAAATTCACAAACATATACTATTAACATTGTAAGTAACTCGACTGCAATAGTGGGAGCTGAAAGTGCAGTTGCTAAAGTTTACCCAACTGTTTCAACCGGTGAAGTAACAGTAGAGTTTGCAGATACGCCTAAGGCAATTACAGTATATAGCCTAACAGGTAGTGTTGTAAAACAAATTGCTAATCCATCAGTTAAGGAGGTAGTTTCAATAGATGGAAATGGTGTTTATATGGTAAAAGTAGAAAGCCAAACATCATCACAATTAGTTAAAGTAATTATTGCGCAATAAGAGAAATTCTATATTTAATTAATAAAGGCTGCCCAATTTGGGTGGCCTTTTTTTTTAAAAGTTGTCTAGTCCTGAAATAGCGTTACACAATAAAAGGTAATGCTATGAAAAAATGTCATTTCAATCTGAAAAAATGTCTCGTATAATGCTGGTGTACAGACGTTATGACATGTGGATGAAGTGAGTTCTTTCTGGTAGAAAATCCTTTCTGCCCTAAAATCAATCACTTAGTTTAATGGCGATATTTTATGAATGAAAATGGCATTTAGTTTGAAATAATATAGTTGCAAGTGAAAATGAATGTTTAACTAAAATATGGAGGATTTAATCATGACACTAGCTAAATTATCAAACAACTGGTTTCCATCATTTCCTTCTGTTATTGACAGGTTTTTTGATGGTGAGTTAATGGACTGGAATAGTTCTAATTTTTCAAGCACAAACTCTACATTACCTGCAGTGAATGTAAAAGAAAACGAAAATGAGTATATAATTGATGTAGCTGCACCTGGCTTGAAAAAAGATGACTTTAAAGTAAATTACGACAATGGGCGTTTAACTATTTCTTCTGAAAAGAAAGTAGAGAATGAAGAAAAATCAGGAGACAAAGTTACTCGAAGAGAGTTCAGTTATCAATCGTTTCAACGGTCATTTACTGTAGCAGAAACAGTAGTGAATGCTGATAAAATTGCAGCCAACTACGATAGTGGTATTCTTCATATTACTTTGCCAAAACGTGAAGAAGTAAAGCCAAAGCCTGCTAAAGTGATTTCTATTAAGTAAGGAGTAGTAAAAGGGCGGTTATTCTGCCCTTTTTTATTAGTTATAAATGCTTTTTGTCTGCAGATGTTAATGTGTGGTTAAAATAGCGCTTATTTACAGAAACAGGCATATATATTGCATGCTTATTCTTATTGTTTAATCCTCAATACTTTTTTAATATGTTAGATCATCAAAAAAAAGTTTTACAAGCCGTTAGTGATCATCCTGCATTGTTTAAGAAGGAGCTAATGAAATCTGTTGAATGGTTAAATGAGAAAGAGTTAAATGATTTACAGCGTTGGTTGAGGTGTGAATACTACAATCGGTATTCGCATATAATTGACGAGTGTTTTAATATGCAATTAGATGTGGCATCGTAGTTTTATTAAGTTTTTAAATAGGTTTAAAAAAAGGAGCTTTACGGCTCCTTTTTTAGTGTGAAGTATATGAACTATTTGCCATTTTCTTTAAAAATAAAATCATATAAATAAGGAGAGGTGATATTAGAACCAGCTTGTGTTGGTGTTCTTTTGTTCCATAAGGACAATATAATCCTACGTAACTCATCCTCGTTAGAGGCATTAAGCCATGAGGTTTCAAAATTTTCAGCTTCAGCTATTTCAATAAACCACGATACAGAATGAAATTGGAAATTCCATTCATCTGGTGAGTATACGATTATAAAAGCACAATAAACCGGTTCCTTAGGGTCGGAGAAAATAATACCCTGTTTATCTCGAACCATAATGATTTTAAATTTGTCGTGGCCCTTGATAGGTACTGATAAACATGCAATTCCGGATTGTATCAGGACTTCATGAACATTATCTTTTTGCATAATAAGTTTAAAGAGTTTCTCTTGTTTAATCCGCAGAGGTTTATTCAGTAAAATGGCAAGGTATTCTGCCAGCTCGAGCACAGATCTCTTGTTATCCATATCCAGAATAGGACATTCTTTTATTAATTTCAGGAATCGTTTATCTGTAACCTCGTCACGCTCAATAAGAATTTCCCGGAGTTCTTCTTCTAGTAACCTATCTGTTTGTTTAATTCCGGTAATACGTTCTATCACATGAAGTAAAGCATACTCTCTTTTAATTTTTCCTCTTACAAATATTAAATACCACAGTAATCCAACTATTATAAACACTGCAACTACGAATAAAGCAGCGGCACCCATATCAAAAAGAAGAAATGAATAGCTAATAATACCAATAATTTGAATCCAAGGATATAATGGTGATTTGTAGGAAGGTTTATAGTGTTTAATATTTCCTTCGCGCATAAAAATAAGCGCAACATTGGCAATAATAAATAGCAATAACACTAATGAAGAAGCAGTTTTAACAAATGTTTTTAAGTCAAGCAAAAGAATAGATCCTGCCATCAGCAGCCCTGTTAATGTAATAGAAATCCATGGAGTGTGAAAGCGGGAAGAGATACGACTTAAACTTTTATGAATAAGACCTTCTCTACTCATGGCTAAGGGGTTTCTGGATGCAGAAAGTAAGCCGGCATTTCCCGTTGAAATAAAAGCCAGTAAGCCAGCTGTCGTCATTAAAATTAGTCCAAACCGACCCATAATTATTTCTCCACTGAGCGATATAGGCGTTAATGATTTTACCAATGCATCCGGAGGCGTGACAGTTACGGTTACAAAAACAACCAAAACATATAGAACAGATACGATAGCCCAGGAATAGAACATGCCAAGAGGCAGATTGCGCCGCGGATTTTTTACCTCACCGGCTATGGATGCAATTTTGGTTGTGCCGGAGAAAGATATAAATATTAAACCTGCTGTTGTAAATACAGAGTTGATACCATTGGGAGTAAAAGGGGCAAGTCGATTATAATCAGTATGAAAAAATCCACTGATAATGTAAATGATTAAGGATAATATCAATACAACCACAATAATGGTTTGCAGTCGTCCGGCAAATTTTACCCCAAGAATATTTATTAAAGTAAAAAAGATGCAGATACTTACCGCAGTTATAGTTATTTGCCATTCTGTAACATTTGGATTTAGCAGAATAATAAAAATTCCAATGGCCAGCAGAGAAAATGCAGATTTAAAGGCCAGCGAAAACCATCCGATAAATCCGGCAAGTGTTCCCATCATGGGTCCCATACTTCGGTCAGTAAAAAAGAATATCCCTCCGGTTTTAGACATGGCAGTAACCAATTCTGCTTTGGTAAAGATGGTTGGAATAATCATTAAGCTGCCAATAAAATAGGACATGATCATGGATGCTCCGGTTTCTTCGTAAGCAAAAGAAGGCAGCACAAAGAGACCTGAGCTAATCATAACACCGGCAGAAATACTAATAACATCTATCAAGCTTAATCCCTTATGTAGTTTCGCACACATGCAGATTCTGCTTTGGTTTCAGTATAAGATAAGGAATTTAAGCGAGTGATGTAAATCAATTTTAATTTTTGAGCATATGTCTGACAGCTAAAACGTAAATAATAGTCATTCGGATGTTGATTGTTGATAATGCTGCCATCAACCCAAGTTCAACAATACAATAGTTTGATTGTTATTTACTTGAATTAAAACTACAAGTATTATGAAACAACTGCTATTGACAATTATTCTGGTTATTTCGGTAATGCAGCTTTCTGCACAAAACGAAACCTATTATTTTAGTAAAACCGTTGATGTTTCAATTGATGACGCCACCATTAGTGCAAAGGCCGCATTAAAAAAGCAAGGCTTTGGAATAGTGTCGGAATCTGATATGGATAAAACCTTATCAGAAAAACTAGGTGTTAGCGATATGAAGCCTTATCGGGTTTTGGGCGCTTGCAATGCAAAAATTGCATTTAAAGTGCTCCAAGTCGAGGAAAATGTAGCTATATTTTTGCCTTGTAAGGTTATACTAAAGTATAAAGAAGATCATAAAACAGAAGTGGTTATAGTAAACCCTGAAGTTGCTATGAAAGCCATTAATAACAAAGAAGCAAAGAAAATATTTAAAGAAGTAAGTGATCTTTTAAAAACAGCTTTAGCAGGCATAGTCGTAAGAAGCATATCGCTTTGATATAAAATACATTGTGTCTATATTTAGGAAACAACAAACCCCGAAACTGGGCACTTTTGCCCAAAAACGGGGTTTTTCATTTTTCTAATAGTGATAAAGTTACAAAGTATTCCACATTTTCAGGCATCCTTGCCACTGTTTTCTATTGAAGATAATTTTAACTTGCTCTACGACCAGTTTCTCGACACCGATTTGGGCAAGATTTTTATAGCTATTCCGTGGGAAGAGCTGATACGCTCCTTTAAACTGAATGAAAGCAAGAAAGGCCCAAACTGTATATTTTCTCCGCAAGGTAAGTTGGCACTGATGGTTCTAAAACATTACGCAGGCTGTTCGGACAAAAAACTGATAGAACAGTTCAACGCCAATATCCATTACCAATTTTTCTGTAGCACAGTACTGGGGCTTGGGCAGCACATCAGTAACTATAAAATTGTGAGCCAGATACGCTGTGAGCTGTCCGGAAAGCTGAACATCAAGGATGCGCAGGGCGTACTTGCATCCCATTGGCTCCCTCACATGGAGGAGCTCGAACAGATATTGACGGATGCCACCTGTTACGAAAGTTCGGTTAGATTCCCCACCAACCAGAAACTGTTGTGGGAATCGGTAGATTGGGCATACGGGCAGCTTAAATTGATATGCAAATATAGCGGCATAAAACTACCCAGAACAAAGTATCTCAAATGGAAAGAGCGGTACTGGAGCTACAGCCGAAAACGCAGAAAACCCTCGAAAGAAAAGAACGCATTAACCCGAGGATTGCTCAAGCTGCTGCACAAAATTCTTAATGAATTGGATGATATCGAAAAACAAAACAGGATAGAAATGCCCGGCAAATATTGGGACAAGAAACAAATAGTGAGAAAAGTGTTCCTGCAGCAACAGTACCACTTCGATACCGGCGAAAAAATAAAAGACCGCATAGTGAGCCTTTCGAAAAGTTATATACGTCCCATTGTCAGAGGAAAGGAAATCAAAAAAGTTGAGTTTGGAGTCAAGCTCAATAAGCTTCAGATTAACGGCATAAGCTTTATCGAACACCTTGATTTCAATGCTTTCAACGAAGGCACCCGTTTCCAATCCACCGTGTTCTATGCTCAGCTGCTCACCAAAACTAAGACTAGGCTTGCCGGTGCAGATGCCATTTATGCCACCAACAAAAACAGGAGCTTCGCCACGCAAAACAACATCAGAACCGATTTTGCCAGAAAAGGAAGACCTGGAAAATACGAGTCCGAACGTAAACAAATCGCAAAATTGATCAAGAAAGAACGGGCCACAAGGTTAGAAGGAAGCTTTGGAAAAGACAAACAACATTATCTCTTAAATCGCGTAGGAGCACGAACCAAGGACAACGAGATACTATGGGTCTTTATGGGTATACACACAGGCAACGCTCTGGAAATAGGAAGGCGAATGCATCGCGCCAAACAAAATGCTGCCTGTGCTGCCTGATGTTATTTTAAGATATGTTTGAAATGTTTCCGGCTCCCCAAATGGGAATCGTATGCCCAAAAATGCGCAAAATTAAGGTTTATGGCTTTGAGGAAACCAGTCATATAAGTTATGTAAACAAAAAGAGTCGGCATTTTAAACACCGACCCTTAATATTTATTGCTTTTTATCTTACTTCTGAATCTGCCTTAGCAGATATTTAAACCCGGACTATGCATTAAAAAGTCTATTACATATTGAAACTGCTTCAAAACAATTCATTTCATTAACTTCCTTCAACTCACCATAGCGGTGCTATGCCTCGTTTCAGTAAGCTCTTGTTTTATTGCATTTTCAATACTCATTAAGAATCTTTAATACATAATCCGGGTTAAAAGAAAATCTTCGCATTATAAAAGAAAACAAGGTCGGAAAGTTATCTCCGACCTTGTTAAAATATCTTACTCTTCTATTTCGATCTTCGGTTTAATCAGAATAATATCAACCCTTCGGTCAATTTCAATTCTTCCCGGTTTATCTTTCTGACCATCGGTACTCAGTTGATCTGAATTTCCGTTGGCGTTTATACTCATAATATCTTCAGCAATACCGTAATGTTCTATTAAATAGCGCATCACTGTCTCAGCTCTTTTCTTACTTAAAAACAACGGATTTTCTTCAAAGGAATCTGCATAACCAGCCAGTTCCAACTTCCATTCAGGATGTTTACGAAGTAGTACCGCTATGGAAGCCATGGTGATTTGGTTTTCGTAATCCTTAAATGTAGCTCCTCCCGGCATAAAATAAATAGGGAATACATTATTGGCCGCATATATTTTGGTGTCATTTTCTTCGGTAATGACCGAATCTACCTGAAGCCTTAAAATACCAGCTTGTTGTTTCACCATTCTTTCAAAAAGGTTGACTTCATCTTCTAATGGATCCTTTCTTTTCTTACCAAAAATATTGAAGCCATAAGTACGATAAGTCCATTTACTATGTCGTTTATCTTTTTTACCTATTTTATAACTCAGGTTAAAGGTGGTGTACCAATAGTTATCATTCGTAGCTCCGGTTAAAATACCATCCAGGTTATCTTCCAGACCATAATGAATTGTACTCTCAACACCAATATCAAAGCTTCGGTTTATTCTGTATAATACACCTGCACCAATCGGTAAAACCAATTCCTTCTGACGAGCTTCTTCTTTATATGGATCAATAGTATTATATCCCAATACCAGGTAATCTTCGTAAGAAGTTCCTTCAATATCATCGCCATGCAAAACTGCTCCGTCCGATAATTTATAAATACGATTTCGAAAGGCTTGGAACCCAAAACCAATATTTACATAAAAGTTCCATTTATCTTTAACAGGTCCCGGGTTAGGAAGCATCTGGTTGATATAAAAACGGGCGTTCCCGGAATATTGCCTGAAATCTCCGTCGAAATAATGTTCAGAACCTTTGCCGTACAAATCGCCCTGCATATACCTAAAATCAAAAGCCAAAGCCGGAACCATTTGGTAGCTTAAAGCTACTACGGGACTAAAATGCCATTTGTTTTTAGGGAACATCATATAGGTGGTGAAATCGGTATGAAGAATATTAGGGCCGTAACCAAGCATGATATCCCAACGATTAAAAGGCTTTTCTTCAGAATAGCGCATATGCTCTTCAATCAATCTCCCATCGGTAGTGAATTGGGCATTGATTGTACCCACTACCATCAACAGGAAAGCCATTAGTAGTAATTCCTTTTTCTTCATGGTAGTTGTTTTATTCTTCATTCACTATCATTAATAAGTCTACACGTCGGTTGGCCATATGCAAGCCTTTGATATTCATATTTTGCGTATCAGAAAGCAGTTCAGATTCTCCTTTCGGGTCGATTCTGAAACGGGATGCATCAATACCAAAGTCAGTAACCATCGCTTCGAGTACTGCTTTACATCTGCGTTCACTTAGTTTTAAATTATATTCGTAGCTTCCGCGATCATCACAATAACCCGAAATAACCATGTTAATGGTTGTATCTTTTTTAAGCGCGCGAGCTACACGAGCTAATTGTCTATGCTCACTTTTCTTCACATCCGATTTATCAAAATCGAAGAATACTGAAGCAGAAACGCCTTCCTCGTAAATAACTTTTTCAAATTTTTGATAAGATTTTGTAGTGATAATAGAATCTAAACCAGCAAGTCTGTCTAATTCACTTTTTAAAGAATCTAAGCGAATCGCTAATGGGTCGCTACCACGCTGGGCTTCGTAAGCCAGGTTAAAATCTTTATATGTCCATCGCGCATGACGCTTATTCTTTTTACCTATTTTATAACTTAGGGTAAATGCCGTAAACAAATAAGTATCATTATCGGCTCCGGCCAGATTCACATCAAAGTTATCAGCCGTAATATTGCGCATGGTCATTTCTGCACCTAAATCAAAGCTTTTGTTAATACGATATCTGACACCCGCTCCAATAGGCACTACTAACTCTGTTTTTCTTCCTGTTTTACTGGTTGGATCTTGTTTGTCGTATCCTTCCACCAGGTAATCATTATCATCCCACCCCGGAGGATTTGGATATCCACCTAAATTATTGTGCACATCGCTAACCACCATAAAACTATCATCATCAATTCGCCTAAGACGGCTTCTAAATGCGTTTACACCTAAACCTACTTTACCATAAATATCCCATTTGTCACCAAGTGGACCAAAAGCCACTAACTGGTTAATACTAAAACGCAGGTTAAGCGTATAGTCGAAAAAATCACCTTTAAAGTAACGGTTGTTTTTCTGTCCATACATATTTCCCATTACAAACTGTCCATCGATACCCCAGGCGCGACCCAGCTGTTTAGACACAATAATGGTAGGACCAAACTTTACATCACCCTTAGGCAAAACAGTATGATCAATAACATCGGTATAATAAACTATTGGCCCATACCCTAAGGTAAAATCCCATGTATTATACTTATTGTCTTTACGATAAATCTGCTCGTCTGTAAGATTACTAAAATCAATTTGAGCAAACGAATTAACTGCCGTTAGAAGGGCAATCAAAATAGTAAGGGTAAATTTATTGAATTGCATATATATTGTTTGATGTAGCTATAATTAAGCAAATTTATAATTATTCGTTGGTTGCTGAAGATTCCCGTAATAAAAAGTTGTTTTTTTTACATAAAGTTAGGTTGTTTGTTGACCGGATGAGTTATTTTTTAGATTTATTGATAAGGCTTTAAAAAGGAAGTTAGCTTCTTTAGGTTAGACTTTTAAAGTCATAAAACTGATCAAAACCTCATTTTGTTCACCACAACATAATTGAAATATGTTAGTGTGCGGTAAAAATATTATTTTTCGTTCATGAATATGACGGACAATGCACAGCAGTTTTATCAATACTTTAGAGATTGTTACAAATTAGACTACAGGGAGTTTAATGTAGATAATGTTTTATCAAGTAAATACAAGTACAAATGGTTTGTTTCGGATGTGGAAGAATTATTTAACGATCATCTTCCTTACATTCCTTATAGCCATGACAAGTTAGCAGATTTGCAAAAAGATATTGAGCTGTATAAGTTGGAGAAGCGACTATTTTATGCCTGCTTTTTTGTACTGACAGAGTCCGATAATCCTTTGGTAAAAGATAAAAGAGTTTGTGCACCTTTATTTTTATTTCCGGCCAACATATTGGAGATTGACGATTTAACATATCTGGAAATAGAAGAGGACAATCTGGTTATAAACCGTAGCGTTTTATCCAAGCTGGATTTGGTTGATGAGAGTAAAGGGAAAGAATTATTTATAGAGGAGTTTAAAGCCGGGATAGAGAAACATTCCGGGAATTACGTTTGGATAAAGACTTTAGTGGATAAGTATTTTACCAATATTGATTCGGAGGAATTACTTTTAAATCCTCGTGTATGGAATGCGGCTAAACTGAGAGCCTATTATAAACAAAATGATGCAAAGACCGAAATGCTAAAAGTGGTTCCTGCTGCCTGCACGCTTTTAGTTGAAAAATCGAGTTCATCCTTAAAGGTTTTAAATGATCTGGAGATGATGTCGAAACAGGACGAATTCAATACAAGCCTTTCTGAATTATTTGGTGATGACGCACATAAATCAACTTATGATTTTAGCTTTTTGCAATCACGCTTAAATATGGAGCAACACAAAGGCTTGGTAAACGCACAAGCATATAATAGTTCAGTTTTGATTGGCCCGCCGGGAACAGGTAAAAGTTACACGATCTCTGCTATTGTAGCCGATGCTGTTGTTAATGGGCAATCGGTGTTGGTGGTATCCAAAACCAAACAAGCTGTAGAAGTAATCCGGACCATGCTGGATAAAGATTACCGAATGAAAGATTACCTGATTCACACCACCGGAAACAAGCACAAGTTAAGCCTGATGAGCAAGATTCAGAAATACCTAAGTGGCATTCAGGGTATACCCAATAAGAACTTTCAGGCAGATATATTGACCAGTAAATATAGTAGCTTAAAGGAAAGCGAAACCCGTTTTAAGGAGTTTGTCAGTCAAGAGCTAAGGTTATCTGATTTGGAGTTTGAAGAAGGTTTTCATCTTTTCAGGAAATTTCAAAAAGCCTTTATCCGTTTTTCAATGGGTAATGGCGAAAAACTTTGGGATTTATTTCAGGATATTGAAGTGCAAAACAAAAAACTGGATGTGGAGATTCGGTATTTCTGCAAAAGAAAAATAGAGAAGAATATTCATACGAATGCATCAAAGTACCGTAAAGATGTAGCCTTGTATTATGATGCACTGGATGCATCGTCATTTACAGAGAGTAAGCAATTGGCTGCTCAGTTAAACTACCAGAATATCTTAAAAGTTTTTCCGGTGTGGCTGGCTAATTTGTCAGATCTTAATTCAATTGTTCCTTTACAAAAAGACCTATTTGATTTAGTGATTATTGATGAAGCAACGCAGTGTGATATTGCCTCGGCTCTGCCTGCTATATTTAGAGCTAAGCGTGTGGTTATTTCAGGCGATCCTAATCAGTTAAGACATTATTCGTTTGTGTCGCATGCCCAACAAAGTAATTTATTAAAGAAGTATCAGCTTCCAACAGACAAGATTTTTGATTATCGAAATCGAAGTATTCTTGACTTTTATTTGGCTAAGGTAAGTGATCAGGATCAGGTGACGTTTTTACGCGAACATTTTCGCTCTACGCCATCTTTAATAGAATTTAGTAATCAGCATTTTTACGATGGTCAATTGGAGGTGTTAAAATCAACTCCCAAACATACCGGCTCTTCCCAGATTGAGTTGATTCAGGTTGATGGAGTAAGAGATAAAAAAGGCGTAAATGAAAAAGAAGCTAAAGCTGTTTTGAAAAAACTTGAACAGCTAATGAAAAAATATCAGGATGAAAAGGTAATTCCCAGCATAGGTGTAATTTCTTTATTTAGTTCACAGGTTAATTATTTAAATCGACAAATTAGAGAAAGGTTTGATTTAAAACTGATTAAGAAATTTGATTTGATGTGTGGAACGCCTTATAATTTCCAGGGTTCAGAAAGAGAAATAGTGTTGATCTCTTTTGCAGTATGTGACCAAACACATCACTCCGCTTTTATTCATGCCAACAAACCAGAAGTCCTGAATGTGGCCATCACCAGAGCAAAATCATTTCAATATATCTTTAAGTCTGTTTCCAATCAAAAGGTGCCCAAGGATTCGTTATTGGCATCTTATTTTTCTTTTATCCGCGATTTTACCCATCAAAATGAAGATGAAATAGAAGTTGATGCATTTCAACAGGACGTAGTGGAGGCATTAAATAAGAGTGGATACAAGAATATACAATGTGCTTATCCGGTGGGAGGATGCTTGCTGGATATATTGGTAGAATACAACAAACAATACTATTTTATTGATTTAATCGGCTACCCGGGAGTTTTTAAAGAAGCCTTTTCATTGGAGCGCTATAAAACATTGAGCAGAATGAACATACAATCCATTCCGCTTCATTATAGTTACTGGAAAAACAGCAAAGCCAAAGCGTTAAATAAACTACAACGGTTATTAAACTAACTTTGGCTGTCAGAAAAGTGTACTTGATTGCTGCTAACTGTTAACTGTTCCCTGTAATTACCATTCAAAAGTATCTTCAATAAAATCAATTAAACTGGCTGCCATTTTTTCATCATCGGCTACCCTTGGGTGTCCACCTTTATTGATAAATGGGAAAAAGTGGGTATAGATGTTTTCATCCTGTAATTGTTCCACTGCTTTTTCCACATAGCCTGGCCAAAGAGAACCTTCTTGAGTAGCATCCATACTACCTAAAGCACAAATAATAGGTGTGGAAGGATATTCTTTTCGAATGCTGGCAACAAAATCGGCATAAGCATCAATAATCTGTTTTTCATCCGGTTTTTGAGTGCCAAAGCGATATTTGAATTCTTTGTAATTGGGTAATTCAACCAGCCACTTGTCGTTTTGCATCAAGTTAATCACCACCAAATCAGGCGTAACTTTTGAAAAGTCCCACAAGCTGGTAGAATCAACCGGATTTAAGCGATTGTAAATTTCGGGCATGATAGGGCGATCCCAACTAACCTGAATACCAATACCAGAGCGAACAATGCAATGTAAATCGGCATTAAAATGACGAGCTGTTAAAGCCGCATAGGTCTTGTAATTATTGGTATAAGTGCTATCAGGAGAGTCGCCACCAGTTAGGTTTTCAATGGCATAACCAGCCGTGATGCTGTTGCCATAAAACTCTATTAACTTGTCCCTTTTAGGTGAAGCAGGAAGAATTTCTCCATGGGAAATATCGAAACCTAATAACTGTGTTTTCCCGGTAACCCATTCGTTACGCTTTACCAGCGATATGGTATGTGGTATATTGGCATCCAGGCTATCAGCCAAAACATAAGATGAAGTATCTTTGGTTAATTTTAAAGGATAAACAGAATCATTATCAATAA
Source organism: uncultured Saccharicrinis sp. (assembly GCA_963677245.1). Lineage (GTDB taxonomy): Bacteria > Bacteroidota > Bacteroidia > Bacteroidales > Marinilabiliaceae > Saccharicrinis. Next base: position 3,266,197 of record OY781921.1, on the reverse strand, counting down.
CCACATTAAAATAGCTCAATCCATATTCGTCGACTAGTTTAGCAGAGATAGCACTGCCCTTAAAATTAATCGATACAGAAGAACCACTCCAGTAAATTTCAGGAGATTGTGGATTTTCAAAATTAATTCGTCCGACATAATCCAGGGCTTGGTTATCAGGTGTAACCTGAACATTTTTAGAAGTGGTACACGCTACCAAAAGCATCAGTAGCGATAGTACCCAGTAGATTTTTTTAGTTTTCATAAAAATTAAAAGTTGGTTGTAATTTTAGACTTTAAGAAGGAACAAACTTACATCTGATAATCCACACAAGCTCTTTTATCCAAAACCGGACGAATAATACCACCAACAGCAACATGGTCGGGATGTTTGGAATATTCTTCCAATGCTTCTAAAGAATCTACATCCACGGTTAGTGCAATATCATATTCTTCGTTTGGATTGGCATTAAGTCCCACTTCCAGTCTGTTGATAACATCAATTTTAGGAGGAAGCGCTTCCAAAGCTGTTTTTATTTCGCTTAGCTTTTCAGTTTTGGCAGATTCCGAATCAAATGCCTGGAGTTTAAATAAAACGATGTGTCTAATCATGTTTTTTGTTATTTTACAGTTTATATTTGTTCTGATTTCTTTACAAAGATAAAAAAAGCAAGTATTCATGTTAATAATAGGAATTGCCGGAGGGACAGGTTCGGGAAAAACAACGGTTGTACGAAAAATAATTGAGCAACTGCCAGAGGGTGAAGTAACGGTTTTACCACAGGATTCATATTACAGAGACAATAGTCATATGCCACTGGAGGAGCGCCAAAAAATTAATTTTGACCATCCGGATAGTATTGAGTTTGAATTGTTGGTGGAGCATTTAAAATGTCTGAAAAAAAAGGAATCGGTGGAATTGCCTACTTATTCGTATTTGACCTGTACTCGAGGGCACGAAACCATTGACATTCATCCTACACAAGTGGTGATAGTGGAAGGCATTTTAATACTTGGACACAAAGACCTGCGAGACTTAATGGATCTTAGAATTTTTGTAGATGCTGATGCCGACGATAGACTTTCCAGGGTGATAGCGCGAGATATTATTGAACGAGGAAGAGATGTGGCCCAGGTGTTGGATCGCTACTCCAAAACCGTTAAGCCAAGTCACTTGCAGTTTATAGAACCTACTAAAAGATACGCTAACCTCATTGTTCCGCAGGGTGGAAACAACGTCGTAGCCATTAACTTACTAAAGCAATACATTGAGCAAAATCTAAATAACTAAACATTATGCTGGATCATCTTAAACCCGAAAACATTCTTTTTATCGATATTGAAACCGTTCCGCAATGTCCTACTTATGCGGATGTGGATGAAAACATGAAACCCTTGTGGGATAAAAAGGCCGAATACTTTCTGAAAGATGAAGAAACACCGGGCGATGTTTACCAAAGAGCCGGAATTTATGCCGAGTTTGGTAAGATCGTTTGTATTTCGGCCGGAATTATTCATCATGTAAAAGGCGAAATGCATTTTAAAGTCAAGAGTTTTGCCAGCGATGATGAGAAAAAGTTGTTGATGGAATTTTCTGATATGCTCGAACATTTTATGGCCAAAAGTCCCGATAGAAATATGTGCGGGCATAATGCCAAGGAGTTCGACTTTCCGTTTATTGCACGCCGTATGCTGATTCATGGTTTAAAATTACCACAAGCTCTGAATATTGCCGGTAAAAAACCGTGGGAAGTAAAGTTTCTGGACACGCTTGATCTTTGGAAGTTTGGCGATTACAAGCACTACACCTCACTGAACTTGCTAACTACCATTTTTAATATTCCTTCGCCTAAGGACGATATTGATGGTAGTCAGGTGGCAGAGGTATATTACAAGGAAAACGATTTAGACCGCATAGCCATTTATTGCGAAAAAGATGTATTTGCCACTGCCCAACTCTTACTTCGTTTTATGGGCAAACCATTGATTGAACAGGATTATTTTGAGAGAGTGATTTAATTTAGACTCCTAGATAATAGATTATAGACATTAGACTAGATTGAATAGGAACAAACTTGTTTAATAAATAGATCTTAAGTCTCTTATCTAATATCTCACAATCTCTAATCTAAAAAACATATTGTGAAAAACACTTTAATACAAATTACCCAAAACGGCATGGGTTCCGGAGATAAGGAACTGGGTCTTCGATTAATTACAAACTATCTCAAGCTACTAAACGAAGAAAGTTACCCTCCTAAATTCATCACCTTTTACAACGAAGGTGTACGACTCATCAGCAATGACTCACCGGCTTTAGAAGAATTAAAAGCCTTGGAGGAAAAAGGCGTCAAACTGATTGCCTGCAAAACCTGCTTGAATCATTTTGGATTGATAGATCAAATAGCAGTAGGCATCGCCGGAACCATGGTCGATATTATCCAGCTCCAGAAAAAAGCAGCTAAGGTGGTGAATGTATGATATTATTGAAGGAATGCCTAGATGCTTTAGGAAATAGCGGTGAAGTATTATCTGAGAGTGAGTCAGACAATATATTTGATATTATACAGGATTTATACCCATTTACATCTTTTGGAAGAATAGATTGGGATAAAATCAAAAACAAGGTAATACTTGAATCTTCTAAGATTTCTGATGGTTGCCTTCCTGAAAAGGACTACTTTATTATGTGGGATCAAGCGTCACTGCCTGTAGTTAAGAGTCCAATAATTAAAATTATAAAAAATTTAGACGATGTTTTAGCTGTTAGTTTTGATACATGGTTACTGAGTGTTGATTTTGATTGTGTTGTAGAGTTTTATCATGAAGGGGAAATATCGATGGTAAAAGATTATTCTCAATATTAATTTACAATCCATTCAATATTCATTGGGTATAACTTGATGCCAGCGGCATCCCATCTTTATAGCCATCACCAATTACCTTTTTATGCGACTCCGGAGGAGTCGAACTTTAATCAATCATTATTTTGATTTGCTCCCATAAAATGCGTCTGAGCTCCTTAAATTTTAGCCCGCCCTCCCAAGGAGGATCAAGGCAAATTCACGGAGGACGTGCCAAAATACCGGGTACATTGACGAGAAAATGGGGTAGATCGCCGAAATTTTAAGGAGGACGATTAAAAAATCACCCAGCTTGTCTTCATTTTTGCGGAGGGTGATGAAATTGATACCGGAGGAGCATAAAATAAGAGGGAGGATGATAAAAAAATGTGCCAGCTCGATGCGAAATTTCCATATTAACGACCATATTTTAAGGAGGCCATACTAAAACTCAAACAGCTTTAGATTAAAGATTAGCAGGGTGAGTTTAAACTTTGGGAGAACAATCAAATCTTGATTGGAGAGACTAAAAATTTTAAGAAGATAAAAACCTACTGACATACTGTTGTCACTTGCTCCATTTTACTTTGTAGTTACATAACAAAAATCTTACTTAAAATGGAAACAAAGAAAATTGAAAAAACATTAGTGGCTATTCATCGATTGAAAACAAGCCTGGGTAAAATTCATGAAGCAATGGGTGTTCTTCCGCAGCGAGCCATGGAAGAAATACAAAAGCAGGATATCAACCCGGTGGCACCGCAGGTATGGCATTATGTGGATTGTGATGGTAAAATGGATAGTGAATTCACCTTGGAGATATGCCTTCCGGTGGATAAAAAAGGGAAGGATACCGATTTTATTCAATTTGGCGATTTGTCAGAATTTGATTGTGTAAGCTATGTGCACAATGGTCCGTGGTCGGAGTTTGAAAGTGCTTACCATCACATATTTGCTGAAATGGAAAAAGCAGGACAAGTGCATGGCACAGGCGTTCGTGAGGTATACCATCATTGCGATTTCGAGGATCAGAGCATATGTGTGACCGAGATTCAGATTGAAGTGCAATAGAATATAAGAACTCACTCAATTCCCCTCCTGAATTTATTTAGGAGGGGTGGTTGATGGCCTGGTGTAAGCCATCAATCGGGGTGGTGCTATTTGAAACCTTCTTTAAACAACTTTAATAACCCATTCTAAATCAAAAAACTTGATTTACTTTAAAAACCGATTTAAAACCCATACATCATGACAAAAAAACAAAACGTACTCGATAGCGAATTAGTAGCTTTTTGCGGTCTGTACTGCGGAACCTGCTTTAAATATAAAAAAGGTAAATGCCCCGGTTGTGTGCAAAACACCAAAGCCAGCTGGTGTAAAATCCGAACCTGTAATCTTGAAAAAGGAATAAAAAACTGTACGGAATGCGATGAGGAAATCTCACAATGTAAAAAGTTGAATAACCCGATAGGGAAGGTGTTTGAGTTTGTTTTTAGAACCGACCGCCCGGCTAGTTTACAGTTTATTAAAATGAATGGCGAATGGCTTTATGCCGAAAAAATGGTTAGTTTAGGGCAAATGTCTATTAAAAAAGGTCAAAAACTATAATTGTGAACCGCATTGATCGTTTAAGTGCTATTCTGATTCAGTTACAAAGCAAAAAGATTGTAAAAGCGCAGGAAATAGCCGACAGGTTTGAGATTAGCCTGCGCACCGTTTACCGCGATATCCGATCGCTGGAAGAGGCCGGCATACCCATAGGCGCTGAAGCGGGTGTGGGTTACTTTTTAAATGCTGAATATCATTTACCGCCTGTTATGTTTACACAAGAAGAAGCGAGTGCCTTTTTATTGGCTGGTGAGTTGGTGGGTAAGTTATCCGACAGCAAGGTGAGTTCTGCCTTTGAGAGTGCTTTGTATAAAGTAAAAGCGGTACTGAAGAACGATGAAAAGGAACATTTGGAGAAGCTTCAGAATAAGATTACGGTTATAAACAGGGAGCCACTGGAAGATTCACGGCAAAACCTGTTTTTGTTGGATATTCAGACAGCCTTAGCTAATAAGCAGCGAATTAAAATAGATTATACCGCCAATTATAACAAGCAGCAAAGTCAACGAATTATTGAGCCTGTTAGTTTGTGTAATTACGATATGCGCTGGCATCTGATTGCCTATTGTCGCTTACGCAATGATTACCGCGACTTCCGATTGGATCGTATCCAGTCATTAGAGCTACAGAATGAAACCTACGATGAATCATTACATCTTTCCTTAGATGAATATTTCGAAAGAATGACGAAAGAGAACAAACTCTATTCACTTGAAATAAAAGTACACCAAAGTATGCTCGACCAAATGGGTTCGGCCAAATACTGGTTTGGTTTAATTGAAGAAAAGAAACAGGATGATAGCTACTATATGAAGTTTGGTAACAACGATATTCACCTGTTTGCCAAATGGCTTTTAAGCCTGGAGGACAAAGTACAAATCATTGCACCTGATAAACTTAAAACCATTATTAAAAATGATGTGCAACAATTGTATCAGTACTATCAAACTACGCTTTAATCTTTAAAGTCAGCAACCCTGAACTCTTTTAAGCTTTTGTATGGAAGCAGCGACCATGAAATATCTCCACATTGTTTTTTGTTAATGGGCTTATACTTTATAAACAAGCCTTTATTGGTTAAATACCATTCAGGGAATTGCCATAGTTTTACATCTTTATAATTACAGGGTTGAGTTTCTTTGGGATTCATTTTATCAGGGTAAAGCGCTGTCAGCATTTCTAAAATCTTTGGTCCAAATACCTTGTATCGATATTGGAACCAATTATATTCTCCTTTTCGATATGTAGGTTTAGGTCGTTCTCCAAACCAATAAATATCTTCCAGCATGGGTACTTCTGCGTCTTTCATATTGTAGGTAAGATATTCGCTTACGGTGCTTTCATGCTCGCTATAGCAAGACTGTCGAATAGAAGTTGAGTAGCTAATATAGTCGGGGCTTAAAAAATGAACCTGATACATTACATCATAATTCCCTTTGCTTTTGGCATACACACAGGCATATTTAGAGTTGATCATACCTAAATGAGCAGCGATAAGTTTATCATTAATCACTTCAGCATTAATCTGCTTTTTTGGATTATTCACTACCCTGAAAAAGGATATTCCAGTATTAATATCAGTTAGCTCCTGAATATAAGCACCCTTGGAAGCCTTTTGTTTTTTACCGACCACGAACTGAATGTCCTTGGTTCGATATGCCATATATGGAGTTATGTCGTATTTTTTAATAGCATCTACATAAGGATGGTTTAATTCATCTATAACTATAGGAGCTAATTTAAAATGTTGCAATTCCCCATTCTTGTATTTCCAGGTTCCTTCCCAATGATTTGTTCTTACTTCATGAAGAAACACTTCATCTTTAACAATTTTTTCTTTTTTAAGCTCGTCCCATTGCGTTGAGTTTAAAATAAACCGACCATCGGATTCAATCCTACCTTCTAAAATATGATCATATTTATCATCTTCCGTTATATAGCGAGCCATGCAGGTAGTGCCATATTCATCTATCTGTAAAGCCACCTCTTTTTCATTTATCTTTCCGAACAAGTAATAGGTTTTTTCGCGGTGTGCAAATACTTGTACAAAGGTTAGGCAAAACAGAAATCCCAGAATCGTCAACTTCATTTTGAATAATTATTACATTGATATAAACCTAAAAGCAAGTCATTTTTTTACAAAATGCTTATTTTGCGGTGCAACTTATTAAAATATTTGGAAAAGAATGGAGCAATTTGTGTTTTATTTAAAGCAGGGAGTCAATCATATTACTGATTTGCAGGGACTGGATCACATGATTTTTATAATTACGCTATGTGCGGTTTATCAGGTAAAGCAATGGAGGCAGATTTTAATTCTGGTAACGGCTTTTACCATTGGTCACACGGTTACATTAGCACTTTCGGGTTTAAACATTATTGCAGTTAATCAAACATTGGTTGAAACCTTAATTCCAATAACTATACTTCTAACAGCTATATACAATATTGGAAGAAAGCAAATCCAAAATAAGCGCTTTCAGGTGAATTATTTTTTGGCTTTGTTTTTTGGCCTTATTCACGGCATGGGATTTTCTAATTTTTTTCGTTCTATGATGATGGGAATCACCGACGAATCCATTGTGATGCCTTTGTTTTCGTTTAATGTTGGTATCGAAGTGGGACAATTATTTATTGTAAGTATGTTTTTGTTGCTAAACAAAGTACTAACCAGTGTTTTCTCTATTCCACATCGCGATTGGAATTTAGTGGTATCCGGTGCCGGAGGTGGAATTGCTGCGATTATGATTATTGAAGCATTGATTTAAAAAACTTAAGATTTTGAAAAGAATCCAATACATATTTATATTATTCATACTTTTTTCTGGTTCGCTGGTTTTAAAAGCCCATCCCATTAAAATGACAACCGGAAAGCTGGAACTTAATACACAGCAAAAAAACTGCGTACTTACGCTTAACTTTTTTATCGATGATTTCGAGAGTGAAATGCGCAAAATGTATCCACAACCACCGTTTGATTATGAAGCGCCGGGAGAACAAATGATTCAAAGTATTCAAAGCTATATTTTGGAACAGATAGAGATTCAATTGGCTGATAATTTGGTAGCAATAGAAGTGGATACGATTCAAAAAATAGAAGATAACGTATGCCAGGTAAAACTAAAGGGAGCTATATCCGGTAATATAAAAGATGAAGTAATGAGCATTAAAAATACCTTACTTTTTTCTTCGTTCGATAAACAATCCAATATCATTCATGTATATGTGGATGGAAAAAAGCAGCATATTCTTCAGTTTTTTCCTGCGGCTCCTGTTCGAACTGAAAAATTGGATTAATGTGAAGGTTGCCTGATTTTTAAAATAAGTCGATAAAAGCAATTTTTTGCTGTGCATTTCCATAAATATGCATTAAAAACATCTGTTTTTTTATTAATAGTCAATGTAAAACGGCCAGATTGTTCAAATTTACAACGCAGTATTTTATGATTATTATGAAAAAAGCAGCACTTTTTCGTTTTTAATAAAAGTGCGAATACGCCTACTTTTCATAAGATAAGGTATTCTGCACGCCTTATTTTACTGCCATTGGCTCGTAAAAGCCTGATATTCATAAAATAGTCTGGTCGAATATTCGCAACTATTTGTCGAAAAAATTAAAAGGCACCAGACACTATTCCCCTTACATTTATAAAGATGTCTCAAATCGGGCATCTTGTTAATTTCTTAAAATCTAAATATTATGAAAAAAAATGTAAGGTATTCCCTTCTTATTATGTTGGGAATTATCTCCATGCTTACCGTTTTTACGGGCTGTGAGCAGGAGAGTGTAACACCTGAGCCGGAAACTACCGGTTATTTAAAATCAACAGTTATAGAAGGCGAGTATGTATTATTTAATCGTAATAGCTATTTGGCTGCTGATTTAAATGTAAACTCCGGGGATGTTTCCCAATATAGTTACTGGGGCGGATCGAATCAGCAATGGAGAATAACAGCAGTAGGGAGCGGATATTATAAAATTTGTCCTTTAAGTGATGTGAGTGTGGCCATGGATGTTGCAGGTCAATCCACTGTAGATGGTGCCAATGTGCAAACTTATTCCTACTGGGGAGGCTACAATCAGCAGTTTTTATTAAACGATTTAGGAACTGGTTATTATAGCATAATAAATCGTAATAGTGGTAAGGCACTGGACGTTTATCAGTCTTCTACCGAAAATAGTGCAAATATTAACCAATGGACTTATTGGGGAGGAAATAATCAGCAATGGCGTCTTGAGCCTTTAACCCATGGCGGTAATGCCAATGGTCAACTATCATGGACATTAACTACTAGTGGTGTTCCTTCGGATGTGTTAGCCCGAATTACAGAAGCGATGGATGCAGCAGTAGCTCGTTATAATTCATGGGGAGATTGGGCTCCACGCACATTAACAGTAGAGTATAACACAGGTGTGGCTACTGCTGATGGAAATATTAACGGAAATATCAGATTTGGAGCCAGCAGCGATTACCAGAATGAAAGAACAGCACTACATGAAATAGCTCATACCTATGGTGTTGGAACATCTTCGGCATGGTCATATCCACTAATTGATAATTACGATTTTGTTGGAAGTAACACTGTGGCAGTACTAGAACAATTTGATGGGCCGGATGCCACGATTAGCACTGGTGGAAGTCATTTTTGGCCTTATGGTTTAAACTATAATAGTGAGTGGTCAATTATTAATGCGAATCGTCATGTACAACTTGTATATGCGATGTGTCAGGATGGGTTATACTCGGGGTATTAAAAAATTTACACTTTTCATATTCAACTCAATTCAATCCAGTCGGAAAACGTTTCGGCTGCATTTTTTATTTATACTCGCTTGGCGATACTCCATACATAGTTTTAAAGCTCTTAGAAAAGCTGGATAAGCTATTGAAACCTACATTGTACATTACTTCGGTAACATTACCCTCGTTATTCTTAATCATTTCGGCAGCCTTTTTTAAACGGTAGTTCTTTAGAATATCCTTGGTAGACTGATTGGTGATAGATTTTACCTTACGATAGACGTGCGTTGAGCTATACCCCATTTTACTACTAATCATATCAACCGATAATTCAGAATTACTCAGGTTTTGCTCAATAATTTCCATCATCTTTTTAATGAATAGTTCATCCTGATTATTTTCCGGGTCAACAGCTTTGTTTGGTGAAACCAGTAATTCCTTGCGAATAAAAGAATACAATTGTTCCTCGCTTTTTAATAAGCGGTTGATACAAGCTTTTAAATAACTAATATCAAAAGGCTTGGTAATGTACATATTGGCACCGCTTTCTATGCCTTCTGTTTTCTGAACATCCAGAGATTTGGCTGTTAAAAGTATAACCGGAATTCTTTGTAATTCTGTTTCGCTTTTAATTTTCTGGCACATTTCAATCCCATCCATCACCGGCATCATTATATCAGAAACAATAATATCAGGTTTTATTTTAAGAGCTAATTCAAAGCCGGCACTTCCATTTATAGTTTTTTGAATTGTAAATTGATCACTCAGATTCATTTCTATGTAATCCAAAATATCCGGATTGTCATCAACGGCTAATAATGTTGGAAGTTGAATGTTCGTTTTCTCATCTAAACTACTTTGGTCAGTATAGTCTGATGTGGAATGGGTGTTTTGGGTTTCTTGCACTGAACCGGTATAGGCTTCAATCGGAAGGCTTAAAGTGAAAGTACTGCCTTTACCCGGAGAGCTTTCCACACTTATATTTCCATTGTGCAATAAGCTGTACTGCTGAGCCATGGCTAAACCAATACCTGTTCCATAGTTATTCTGCTCAGATTGATTAACCTGATAAAAACGTTCAAATATCTTGCTAACCTCATTTTTCGAAATTCCTGGACCTGTATCACTAACCGAAATTTTAACTTGCCCATGATCAGGTTTTTGAATAAGGATTGTAATTGCACCTTCTGCTGGCGTATATTTAAAAGCATTGCCTAGCAGGTTGTATAAAACGGCTTCAATTTTTTCCTTATCCAGATTGGTAATGATGGAATCTATTTCAGTTTTAAATTCATATTGTATCTCATTTCGGGAAGCCATATCTCTGAATGATTCAAATATATCCCGACAAAAAGGGATAAAATCTACCTCGGTTTTTATTAATGGAATACTTTGATCTTCGAGTTTTCTAAAATCCAGAATTTGATTGACTAATTTGAGCAGGCGTTTGGAGTTCTTTTCTGCCAGCTTCAACATTTCAAGGTTTTTTCCCTTTAAAACACCAGTGTTGATTACCTGTTGTATAGGTGGTGTAATTAAACTTAAAGGCGTTCTAAACTCGTGCGAAATGTTGGTGAAAAATTGTTGTTTGGTATTCAAAATTTCTTCGGAGTGTGTTTTCTCAAGATGAGCTAAACGCAACTGAGTGTTCAGTTTCTGTCTTTTATTATACACACGGAAAATGACGTATATCAGGCTAATAAAAATTAGGATATAAAGACCAAGAAAGGGTTTGCTTAGAAGCAACGGCGGCAGAATAGTAATATGTAGTTGCGTAGCTTTATTACTTTTTACTCCGGCATAATTAATAGCTTCTACTTCCAGTGTATAATCCCCAGGTTTTAAATTAGAGAAGGATACAAAATTTACATCTTGCGTATTCATCCAATCATCATTAAAATTAATAAGACGATAACGAAAATGTCCTTTCTCCGGTAACCAATAATTTAATCCGGAGAAATAGAAACTCACCGAATTGTGCGTATAGGATAATTCGAGATTGGAGCTATAGGCAATATCTTCATTCAGATATGCTTGTCTGTTTTGCTGATTAATCAATTGGTTATTAATACTTATTCCTGAAATAACAGGATGAGGTTGAGAAACTGGAAAAGTTCCTTTGGATGCGATGGCTTCAATGTACCCGTTATCTCCTCCAAAATATACCTTTCCTGTTGTAGAAATTGTGCTGCAATTGGCATAAAAATTCTTTAAGGGATAATTGGGGTTTAAAGGAATATAGGTAAGTGCATCTATAGTTAATTCGTATTGAATGACAGTATTTCGTGAGGCCATCCATATATATTTGGGCGAAGTTTCGATGCTAATGATTTCATCTGTAAGTGCATTTTTTAGAGGGTAGCTGGTAAAAATCTTACTTTTGGGAATATACTCTAACAATTGCTTATTGCTCACCATCCAAACATTACCCAAATGATCGATACTCATACATTGAATTGTATGAGAGCTTGTTTGCTTTGCAATAGGATCTACCAATTGTGTACTCAGGTTTTCGTGGTTGATTACCCATATTTTATTTGAATACAAATAGTATATGTCTTCATTGCTAACCTCTATATTATCAGGCGTATTATCATCAATTTTTATAAAGCGATACTGATCAATTGGTAGGTTAAAATCTTCCAGCTTGTATATTCCACCTTCCCAGGCACTCACCCAAATATTACCTTTCGGAGTTACTGCAATACTACTAATGTAATTAGATCCCAGTCCATTATTCCGATTGGCACTAATGGAATGCATTGTTTGTTTATCGGGCTCCCAAATGTTTATTCCTCCTGCCGTTCCAATCCAGATACGACCTTTGCTGTCTTCAGCCAATGCATAGGCATTATCCAGTAATATTTTTTGTTTTTCATTCGAAGAAGCGGTAAAATAGTTTTTGGAATTGCTTTGTTCATGCTTAGCTATTATGCCATGTATTGTGGCTAAATACAAGGTGCCATCATTGGCCACCAATATATCCCGTATTTGGTTTCCGGCTTTTTGATTGCCTACTGTATAAAATTCTTCGTGAAGTTTGAAATACTCACTTTCTTTCTGAATTAAACTGATGCCATTTGAAGTCAGTAGATAAAGTACGCCATCCCTGTCCTGAAAAATATCCCAAATCACATTATTAGCAATACTATGATTGATAATCGGATTATGAAAATAGGTTTCAGTTAGATTTTTGTCAGGAGTAAAAACCGACAGTCCAAAATCTGTACCTAGCCACAACGCGTTTCCTTCCTGATGAATACACTTTATTACTTCATTGCTTAACTCAGTATTGGCGCTATTATATAATTCAGATCTTCCATTTTGCATATTAAAAACAGCCAAACCGGTTTCTGTTCCAACAAGTAATTGGTCACTATGCCCTTGATAAGAAGTAATATCTAAAATCAGATTATTCTTTAAATAAGGTTTATAATCTCCTTTTAAATCATATGCGGTGAATTTTCCATTTTTATAGCTGTTTAATTTATCGTAGGTGCCAATCCAAAGTGTGCTGTCCGGTGTTTGATAAAAGCAACGAATTGTGGCATGGCTAATACCACTGTTGTTGGCATCGAAAAACTGATAGGTATTTAGGCCTTTATTGTATCTGATTAAACCTTTTGAAGTTCCAATCCAGATATTTCCATCCATACTTTTGTATAAACAGCGGATACTTTCATTGGCACCCAGGTTTAAACGTTTAATGGCAAAAGATTTGGTATCCATAAAACATAAACCATCCCATGTTCCAACCCACAAAGTATCTCCTTCCAGCATCATGGTGCTGATATTGTCAGATGGCAGAGATTGAACAGAAGATTCGTGTTTGAAAATAAGCGTATTATATCCATCGTACCGGCATATACCATCTCCGGTTCCTATCCATATAAATCCCATTTTATCCTGTACCACAGAGTTGGTCATGTTAGAGGGAAGTCCTTCCTCCTGACTGAGCTTAGTGAAGTATAATGAAGATGAATTTTTAGCTGAGATACTTTGAGGGTATATCAAGGTAAAACATAGAATAAAAACCATCTGAATAAAAACATACAGATATTGCCTGAATGTAGTTTTAAGATAAATGTGGTTTTCCATGTTTTATAACTCCTCCAATATGATGACAACAAAATCAACAGATAAAATAAAGATATTGAAAATTTGTTAAGCTACGGTTTGATGTAAGTAATTAAACAACAATGGTAAGATTTAAACAAGTCCTAAACCCACTGTAAAATCTACAATACAGCATTCTTCTTTCGAAAATGTATGATTTGAACAAGGATTGGTAAGAAAGCAAAAAGCCTCTTTTTTAACACTTGTTTACTTTTGATTGAGTTTATTAAGATTCAATGATAAGTTAAAATAATTGTATGTGTATTAAAAAAATCTTTCTTGGTCTAAGTTTAATAGCACTGATAATCTTTAATCAGGCTTGTTCAACTCAAACCGGCAAAAAGGAGAATAATCAAGAAGTTCATTTGTTAGATAAGTTTGTTATGGGCGTTGATCTTTCTTACGTGAACCAGGTAGAAGATCATGGAGGCGTATTTAAAGAAAATAACGAGCATAAAGATGTATTTCAAATTTTTAAAGACAACGGTGCTAATGTAGTGCGCTTACGAATTTGGAATAATCCATTCTGGACTTATGAAGTATATGGTGAGGATGCTACTTTATATAGTGGTTTTAGTGATGTGAAAAAATCCATTCAAAGAGCTCATGAGCAAGGAATGGCTGTAAATCTCGATTTTCATTATTCAGATGTATGGGCCGATCCGGAACATCAAAAAGTACCTGCAGCATGGAAAGAAATTACAGATATTGAGGTATTAAGTGATTCTGTTTATCACTATACATATCAGGTGATGGATCAATTATTACAGGCAAGTCTTTTGCCTGAAATGGTGCAAATCGGCAACGAAACTAATTGCGGTATGATGTTGCACGAAGCCAATGATGCTTTTCCTAAGCTATCTATCTGTGATGAAAATTGGGAGAATTTTGGTAAAGTACTCAATGCCGGAATAAAAGCGGTTAGAGACATTGATGAAAAAGCAGGGGAAACTACCGTCATTGCTTTGCATGTGGCCGATCCTAAAAATCTGGATTGGTGGTTTAAAGGGATTATTGAAAAAGCAGGCGTTACCGATTTTGATGTGGCTGGCTTTTCTTACTATCCACATTGGCACACCGAAGTGTCATTTCAGGACTTACCGAAAGTGGTTGCCAAACTAAAAGCGGATATTCAGAAAGAGATAATGATTTTGGAAACGGCTTACCCTTATACTTTAGAAAATGCAGATAACTACCCAAATATTTTTGGAAAAGATAGCGCCATAGATGGTTACCCTATTTCTATTGAGGGTCAACAAGCTTTCTTAACAGACCTTACGCAAAACATGATAGATGCCGGCGCAAAAGGCGTGATGTATTGGGAACCTGCCTGGATTGCATCGGATATGAAAGATTTATGGTCGCAGGGTTCAGGTTGGGATAATGCTACTTTGTTTGATGCTGGAGGAAATGCGACTGCTGCTATTCAATATTTATCACATGATTATACTAAAACCAAATAACAGCATGCATACTGTATTATTAAAGATGATGAACTTCAGACTTGCTTTCATTCTACTTCTTGGAGTTTTATACTCATGTTCTTCTGATGGATTGGAAGATTATAATGAGGGCAGAAATTCTTTTAATAAAGGATGGGATTTTGTCAAAGATGTTCAGTTATCTGCAGATGAAGTCAATCAGTCAGATATGAATTGGGAATCTGTTACCCTCCCGCACACCGCTAATATTGAACCGCTTGTTATTAAAGGGGATCAATGGCAGGGAGACTGTGTGTATCGTAAAGTTTTTAATGTTGATGACCGTTTTGAAGGAAAGCATCTAGGATTGTACTTTGAAGGTGCTATGCAAGTGGCCGAAGTATATTTAAACGGGCAATTGCTGCATAAAAATCTGGGTGGTTATCTTCCTTTTTATGTTGATATTTCTAATCATGTAAAATTTGGACAGAAGAACAACCTTATCGTTAAACTAAATAATGAGGATAATCCTCAGGTTCCTCCGGGTAAAGCATTGGATGTGTTGGACTTTAATATTTATAGCGGGATTTACCGAAATGTTTGGTTAGATATTAAAGATCCGTTGCACATAAGCAACGAGGTGGAGGTAAATCATGAGGCAGCAGGTGGCATATTTGTACGCTATAGCCATGTGAGTGAATCTTCATCAACGGTTCATGTTCAGGTAGATGTTAAAAACGACAGAGCTACTGATGAAGAAGTAGAATTAAGTGTACAGCTTAAAGATCAGGATCAGCAAGTAGCAAGTGTCAATTCTGAATTAAGTTCAGTTGACTCTAATAGTACAAAAGTAATTTCAACAGCGTTTGAGGTGAAGAACCCCAAACTTTGGTCTCCAAATTCTCCACATTTGTATACGCTTATTGCGGAGGTGAAATCTAGTGGAAAAGTTATAGATAGTCAATCTATAAAAGTTGGTATTCGTACGTTTAGTATCTCTGCAAAAGATGGATTTGTTATAAACGGAAAACCATTAAAACTAAGAGGAACCAATAGACATCAGGAATATCCATATGTGGGTTATGCTATTTCTGATAATGCCCATTATCGCGATGCCTGGAAAATTAAGGATGCAGGTTTTAATATGGTTCGCTTGTCGCATTATCCACAAAGCCAATCATTTTTAAATGCTTGTGATGAGTTGGGTATTTTAGTGATGGATGCCATTCCGGGCTGGCAGTTCTTTGGTGATCAGGAGTTTCAGAAAAATGCTTACAACGATATTCGAAAAATGGTTCGGGTAGATCGTAATCATCCATCGATTATATTGTGGGAAGCTTCATTAAATGAATCAGGCATGAGCCATGATTTTATGAAGAAAGCGCATAACATTGTCCACATGGAATATCCGGGTTCTGATGCATATACTTGCGGCTGGTTGGATGAGGTATACGATGTGTTTATTCCGGCCAGGCAGCATGCTAAACCACCGCACTACTGGAATCAATATCAAAAAGATAAACCTTTGTTTATTGCCGAATATGGCGATTGGGAGTACTATGCGCAGAATGCAGGTTTTAACCAAAAGGCTTATCAGGATCTTTCGGATGAGGAACGTAATTCGCGTCAACTAAGAGCTCACGGGCAAAAGCGTTTAGCACAACAGGCTCTGAATTATCAGGAAGCGCATAACAGCAATTTACAAGGAAATGCCATAGGCGATGCTAATTGGTTAATGTTTGATTACAACCGCGGTTATGCGCCGGATATAGAGGCTTCCGGAATTATGGACATTTTCCGCTTGCCTAAGTTTGCGTATTATTTTTATAAAAGTCAGGCTGTTATTGGCGAGTCTTCGCTCGAAGATTTTGCTAAACCCATGATTGCTATTACAAACTATTACAATGACCCTTCATTTTTACAGGTAAAAATTTTCAGTAACTGTGATGAGGTGGAATTGTGGGTAAATGGAGAAAGTATGGGAAAACAAAAGCCGGATCAGGATGTAAACAGTACCCACCTAGTAAACCCACCTTTTACCTTTCAATTATCTGCATTTACACCAGGAGAGTTAGTTGCCAAAGGATATGTAAATGGTAAAGAGGTTTGTTCTACTGCACAGAAAACACCATTGGAGGCAAAAGCTATAAAAGTCTGGATTGATGAAAGTGGGAAGCCATTGCAAAGTGGCTGTAATGATCTGGTGTTTGCTTATGCGGCTGTTGTAGACGCCCAAGGCACCATTTTACCTCTGGCTAAAAACAGCATCAGTTTTAACATAAATGGCGATGCTCAAATAATAGGTTCTAACCCAATGAATGCGGAAGCAGGTATTGCGACAGTTCTGCTTAGAGCAGGCGAAAGTGCTGAAGAAATACAACTTACAGCCGGTTCTGATGGATTGGAAAGTGGGACACTGGAAATTAAAGTTCAATAAGTGAATGTGGAAAGGATAGAAGTCTTAAGTCGTTTTCGCTTTGTAAAATCTAAATATTTAAAATTAAATCAGCTATGAAAGAAACACCATTTACAATGAAACAATGGGTGCCATAAGTGTGCCCTTACTTTCAAAAAACTAAAAAATCAGAGACACTCGATTAACAGGAAATACCTGTTAGGTAATTATTTAAAGTTTAATTATTTAAGAAATAAAAACATGGAGAATAGTTTTAAAATGCGTTTGGCTTCAATATTTCTGTTTTTAGGCCTTGGACTGGGATTGTTTGCCCAGGAAAAGCAAGTGACCGGAACAGTGGTAGATGCCAGTACGGGAGAGCCTATTCCTGGAGTAACAGTACTTATTAAAGGAACGCAAATAGGGAGCATTACCATGGTTGATGGTAGCTTTTCCATCCAGGCCAAAAGCGATGATATGATCGTATTTTCTTTTATTGGTTTCCAATCGCAAGAAGTGGCAATAGGAGCAAATACCAAATTAAATGTTTCACTGCAGCCGGATATCATTGGAATGGATGAGGTGGTTGTGGTTGGATATGGAGAACAAAAGAAAGGGGATTTAACCGGATCGGTAGCTAACGTATCAGCCAAGGATTTTAACCAGGGAAATATCAGTTCACCGGCTCAGCTGATTAACGGAAAAGTTTCCGGTGTTCAGATTACAAGTGGTAGTGGTTCGCCATCTTCCGGTAGTACTATCCGTATTCGTGGAGGTGCTTCTTTAAATGCCAGTAACGATCCATTAATCGTATTGGACGGTGTACCTCTTGAAGCTGGAGGTATCAGTGGAAACAGCAATAACTTTTTAAGTTTGATTAACCCGAACGATATCGAAAGCATGACTGTTTTAAAAGATGCTTCATCAACAGCGATCTATGGTTCTCGTGCTTCAAACGGGGTAATCATCATTACCACAAAAAAAGGATCTAAAGATAGAATCAAGATAAACGTGAATTCCACCAATTCTATCCAGGTAAAAACAAAGCTGGCTGATATGCTATCCACACAACAGTTTAGAGATGTGGTAACTGCGGAAGGGAGCGATGAGCAAAAGGCTTTATTAGGAACTTCGAATACCAACTGGAATGATGAGGTGTTCCAATTGGCTTTAGGAACAGATAATAATTTAAGTGTATCCGGAGCATATAAAAATATTCCTTTCCGTTTCTCGGCAGGTTATTTTAATCAGGATGGAATATTAAAAACTGATAATGCGCAAAGAGCTACTACAAATTTAACTGTCTCACCGTCATTTTTTCAGGATCATTTAAAAGTAAGTGCAGGTGTAAAAGGTTCGTTTAATAAAAACCAATTTGCGAATACCAGTGCTATATGGGGAGCTACTACCTATAACCCAACTATACCGGTATATTCCGGCTCTAGTGAATTTGGAGGTTATACCGAAGCCATTGATGGTGAAGGAAAACCGGTAACCTCGGCAGTATTAAATCCACTGGGTTTATTGGAGCAATATTCATCAACAAGCTCGGTGAATCGTGTCATTGGTAATCTGGATATGGACTATAAACTTCACTATCTGCCGGAATTAAGATTTCATGCTACTTTAGGTTATGATTATGCAGAAGGCGAAGGAACCATTAAGGTACCAACCACAGCAGCACAATATTACTTAACTGGAGGTCGTAATTATACTTATGGTCCTCAGAAAAAAGAGAACAGATTATTAACCACTTACTTAAACTATAAAAAGGAACTGGGAAGCATCAACAGTAGCGTGGATGTAACAATGGGTTATGATTATCAATATTGGAAGAGCACAACTGCAGCATATGATAATTTTAATCAGTTAGGAGAATCTCAAGGATCTGTTGCTGCGGATGACCAACGGCATACTTTGCTTTCTTATTACGGTAGATTGAATTATAGTTTGTTATCACGATATATGGTAACGGCAACGGTTCGTCAGGATGGAACATCCAGATTTGGAAGTGATAACCGCTGGGGAACGTTCCCTTCAGTAGCATTGGCCTGGAGATTGTCAGAGGAGCCATTTTTAGCATCATTGGATGTATTATCTAATTTAAAGCTTAGAGCTAGTTTTGGTATAACAGGACAGCAGGAAGGTATAGGTAACTACAATTATCTGCCGGTTTATACCATTAGCCAGGAAGGTGCCCAATATATTTTTGGAGATACGCCAATTAATACATATCGTCCAGAGGCATATGTGTCTGATTTAAAGTGGGAATCAACAGAAGCCTATAACTACGGTATGGATTTCGGATTTTTCAATAACCGTTTATCCGGTTCAGTTGAATATTACACCCGGAAAACGCAGGATTTGTTAGCAACTGTCCCATCTCCTGCCGGAACAAACTTCGATAAGCAAATTCTGACCAATGTGGGAAATGTGGATAGCGAAGGAGTTGAGGTTTCATTAAGTGTCACACCAATTGATAATACTGATTGGACCTGGGATTTTAGTTTTAATGCCACATGGCAACAGCAAACTATTAAAAACCTGTCTATCATACCGGGAACTGAGATTACCAATACACCGGCTGGTCCAACCATCGATAGTTATTATTTCCAGGTGTTAACAGAAGGCTATTCTCCTTACATGTTTTACGTGTATCATCAGTTATACGATGAATCTGGAAAACCAATTGAAGGCGCTTATGCCGATGTAAATGATGATGGGGAAATTAATTCAGCCGATTTATATCGTTATCATTCACCGTCTCCCGATTATATTTTTGGATTCAGCACATCGCTTCGCTATAAAGAATGGACTTTAACCACCAGCCTGCGTTCTTACATCAATAACTACGTGTACAACGGAATGGCTATGAATGCCGGAGCATTTGGAACCATGTCTTACAATGCTTATCAATTGAATAATTTGCATAAAAGTTATTTAGAAACAGGTTTCCAAAGTCGTCAGTACTTGTCCGATTATTACGTTGAGAATGCATCATTCTTAAAAATGGATAATCTTAATCTGAGCTACAATTTTGGAAGAATATCGAATATGTTTAACCTGAATGTTTCTGCCATGGTTCAAAATGTATTTACCATTACCAAGTACTCAGGTGTTGATCCGGAATTAGCTGATGGGGTGGATCGATCGTTCTATCCTCGTCCGAGAATCTTTTCATTAAGTGTTGGCCTTGATTTTTAAGATACAAACATGATTCAGGTATTATTTCATTAGGAGAGAATCAAAAAACAGACTTATGTTTTAATGCTTAAATCTTTATAAAATATAAAAATGAAAAAGATAATATATATATACTTTACAGCGATAGTGGCCTTGCTATCAGCTTGTACAGATGATTTAGATCAATTTCCACATATTGAAGAAACTTCAGAAACGGTTTTCTCCAATCCGGATAATTATGTTTCGGCCCTGGCAAAGTGTTATGCTTCGTTTGTAACAGCCGGACAAGAAAAAGGCGGTGGTGATGCCGATTTAGCCAGTAATAATGGTTACGATTATATGCGTTGCTATTTTAACGTGCAGGAAGCCGGAACCGATGAATTGGGTTCTACCTGGATTGAAGGTGACAATATTGGCGATTTAACTTTTTTAACCTGGGATGCTAACGATCCTTGGGTAGCCGATATGTATTACAGATGTTATTATTCTATCTCATTATGTAATGAATTTCTGAAAAATGCAACGGATAGCAAAATTGCCGGTTTTTCTCAGGAGGATCAGGATGAGATTAAAGTGTATCGCGAAGAAGCTCGTTTCCTTAGAGCTTTAGCTTACTATCATGCTTTGGATTTATTTCATGATATTCCATTTGCTGATGAATCTGTAATTGGTAGCTCCAAACTACCAGAGAGAAAAGAATCTTCTGAGATATTCAATTTTTTAACTACAGAGTTAAAAAGCTGTAGCGAAAGCATGTTGGATATTGATGCTTGCGATTACGGACGAGCATCAAGAGGAGCTGCCTGGATGTTACTTTCTCGTTTGTATTTGAATGCCGAAGTTTATGAAGCCGGTGCTAAATACGATTCGTGTATGATTTATACGCAAATGGTAATTGATGAAGGATATGCTTTAGAGGCTGACTACACCAAATTATTTAATGCAGATAATCACCTTCGTGTAGGTAGAGGAAATGAAATTATTTTCCCACTGGTGGTAGATGCAACGCATGTAGCATCATGGGGTGCTACAACATATATGATTTGTGGAGAGGTAGATACGGATTATGGTCCGGCAGCCGAAACCGTTGGTTGTGCCAGTGCCTGGAGTATGTTCCGTGTGCGTGGAGAGATTCCGGCCTTATTTGATTTCGATAATGATGATCGTGCCTTGTTTTATACTGAAGATCAGAATCAATATATGGATAATGGTGTTGAAGATCGTACGGGCGGTTTTTTTGTACAAAAATGGAGTAACCTGGATGATGCCGGAGAAGTGGCTTCAAATACATCCAATGATGGCGTAAATACCGATTTTCCTATGTTTCGATTGGCAGATGCCTATTTAATGTATGCAGAGGCCGCTGTTCGTAGTGGCGTCGATTTGACTACAGCTTTGAGCTATGTGAATACACTTAGATCAACGCGCAATGCGGCTACTGTTGGAGAGGCTGAATTAATGGCTACAAGCAATGGTGTTTCTTATAAATTCTTCCTGGATGAAAGAGCCCGTGAATTATATTGGGAATGTGTTCGACGCACTGATTTGGTTCGTTTTGATTGCTTTACCAGCAATAAATATGTATGGCAATGGAAAGGTGGCGTTAAAGATGGGAAAGAGGTAGATGATAAATTCAATATCTATCCAATACCAAGTGCAGAGCTTTCCGCTAATCCTAATTTGTCGAATGAAGATTATTAATAAAGAGAAGTTATGAATAAAATAATCCTATATATCACAATTTGCTGTTTTGTATTTTTAACAGCATGTGAAAAAGACGGAGAAATAATAACTGTTTCAGGTCTGGATGCAACGAATGCTGTTTCCAGTGAATCGGGTATTGTTTTAAGCAAGGAAACAAAAGATGCCAATATGCTGGCATTAACCTGGAATGAATCGGAGCTCACAATTAGTGATGGAACGTATAGTCTACCAGCTGAGATTCCGAATGTACGCATTGAGATCTCAAGTACTGAAACATTTGAAAGTTATGAGCTTATCGAGCCGGAAAGTAATATGTTTGCTTTTTCAGGGGCTCAGTTAAATACCTTGGCTAAAAACTTTGGTTTTACAGCAGGAGAAGCAACACCTATGTATTTTAGGGTTAATCAGGCTTACGGATTAAATACCAAACCTTTTTACAGTAATGTGTTAGCGGTAAATGTTACCTGCTACACTATTGATATGACTAAAGGTTTTATCCTGGATACAGACAAGGCCGAAACTGGTTTTATGCTTTATTCACCGGATGCTAATGGAGAGTATTACGGTTTTACCGGAGCAACTGCCTGGAATAATTGGTATTTATTAGAAGGTGATGGAACTACCTGGGGTAATGATGGCGTGGATGGTTCAGCATTCTTACTTTCATCTGATGAGGCTACGATGTGGAATTTCTGGTACCCAGGTTTAGGAGGTTGTTATTATACCACATTAAACACCAAAACTAAAGAGTGGAATGCCACTTACTTACCAACACTAAATGTAACAGGTGATGTAAGCGCTGATATGACTTTTGTTAGA
Source organism: uncultured Saccharicrinis sp. (assembly GCA_963677245.1). Lineage (GTDB taxonomy): Bacteria > Bacteroidota > Bacteroidia > Bacteroidales > Marinilabiliaceae > Saccharicrinis. Next base: position 3,243,387 of record OY781921.1, on the reverse strand, counting down.
GCAGAAGTTAAATGGTATGTTTCTGTAACTACCACTACAGATAATGCTACTGTTCAGGTGAGTTGCAGCGATGCCAAACTATATAATTTATCAACGTCTACAGATGATGAGGCGGCGCTTGATGCTGAGTTTGGTTTTATTCCTGACGGCACCGGTGGCTTAAGCATCGATATGGCAGCCGCATCAGCTGGTAATATTACCTTTGGAACTGCCGGTGATTATACTTTAACTTTCTACCTGGCTGATCCAGCAAATTGGACTTACGAAATTACTGAAGGAGCTACTGTTGTAGAAGATCCGATTAGCAAGTTTTTATACTTACCGGGTGTTGATGACTTATCTTCAGGAGCATGGACTTTCGACAATTATCTGAATTTGTTAAGTGAAGAAGACTCTACTTTTGCCGGTATTGTTTCAGTTAATTCAGAATGGGGATACACCATGTCATTAGAAAAGGATAATTGGGATAATCATTATAAAATGGGTGCTTCCGAAGGCATTCTGGAATTAAACGGAGCCAATAATATTACTCCGCCTGCTGCCGGCTTGTATTTAATTGAAGCTGATTTAAAAAACCTTACTTACAGTCACACGGAAGTGAGTAGTGTGAGTTATGCAGGATTTAATAATGATTGGAATATGGTAGCCATGACAGAATCAGCTCTTGCAGGTGTTTATACCAGCAGTGTAAATATTGCAGCAGCTTCTGATTATGGTGCTAAATTATATCTGAATGGTAATTGGGATTACTTCTTTGGTGGAGCTGATGGTCAACTATCGTATTTAGCTGATGGATTTACTGATGATGCTTCCATTGCAGCAGGAACCTATGACTTAATTGTGAATACCAAAAGTCAAACTTATACCATCTTAGGTGATGAGGTTTATATTACCGGAATTAATGATGTATGGGACTTTACATCTATTGTGTTAAGCAAAAGCACTGCAGGAGTTTATACCGGAACAGCTAATATAAGTGCAGAGTCTCCATACGGAATGGCCATTCATATCGATCAGTCCTGGAACCGATCGTTTGGAGGGTCGTTTGATAGCATGAGTTACTTGGGTGCCAATATGGAAGATGTGAAAGATCTGGCTAATGGTACTTATAATGTTACGGTAGATTTTATCAAAAATACAGTTGTGTTTGAGGCACAATAAAAAATAGTTGTTTTGTTATGCTGTGCATTCTAAGCTTTTTATTGGGATTAGGAGTGGATGATGCACAGCATTAATTTAAATTGAAAACAAATCATAAAATGAGAATACTAAAATTATTAACACTAATATTCTTTGTTACCTTCTTGCTGGGTGCTTGTAGCGATGATGAAGAAAAGAAACCTTTTACCAAGAAAAAAGCTGTTGTGGAGGATATGAGCGGTTTTGCCAGAGGAGCAGATGTAAGCTGGTTGACCGAGATGGAAAAGGAAGGTGTTGTATTTTACAACACCGAAGGTACTGAGATGGAATGCATGTCATTGCTCAAAAGTTTGGGTATGAACAGTATTCGATTAAGAGTTTGGGTAAACCCTGTGGATGGCTGGTGCAACAAAACCGATTTTCTGGTAAAAGCCAAACGAGCCAATGATTTGGGTATGCGTGTGATGGTCGATTTTCATTACAGTGATTCATGGGCTGATCCGGGTAAGCAAAATAAACCTGCCGCTTGGGAAATTCTTAGTTTTACGGAACTTTGTGAGGCAGTAAGCGAGCACACAACTGATGTATTGTCCTCATTAAAAGCCTGGGGTGTTACTCCGGAGTGGGTTCAAGTGGGTAACGAAACGAGAGGTGGTATGCTATGGCCTGATGGTGATGCGCATGAAAATATGGCGCAATATGCAACATTGAATAACTGTGGTTACGATGCTGTTAAAGCCATTTTTCCGGAAGCTATTGTAATCGTTCATGTTGACAATGGGCATCAAAGCAGTTTGTATACTTATCTTTTCGACGGACTTAAAAACAATGGCGGAAAATGGGATGCAATTGGTATGTCATTATATCCAGAAACAGACACCTGGCAATCCTTAAATGATGGTTTGATTGCTAATGCTCAATATGTGACGAATCGTTATAACACACCTGTTGTTATTTGCGAGGTGGGTATGTCGTGGACTGAGGAAGAAGCTGCCTATGGTTTCCTTTCTGATCTGATAAGCCGTACTAAAGACAATGACGATATTTTAGGTTTGTTTTATTGGGAACCACAAGCTCACAATGGTTGGAAAGCGTACTCAAAAGGCGCTTTTAATGACTTGGGATCTCCAACCAAAGCCATGGATGCTTTTGGAGAGTAGGTAAAAGTATTTTAAAAGGGACTGTCGAGAATTAAATAGGTATCTCGCAAAGGACGCCAAGAAAACATTATGCTAAGAACGCAAATTAGTACAATTCAATAAGATTTTACTTTCCGAACTTTGCGATATCCTTAGCGGTCTTCGCGTGAAATTCTAATTCTCGACAGTCCCTTTCTATTTTATTGCTGAAGTTTTTAAAAGCTGTAACTAATATTTGCCCTGATAAACCTTGGTGTTCCCGGAATAAAATGAATTTCTTCAACCGGATCAACTTCATTTTGTAGTCTGGATTCTGTGGCAAACTGAGTTTCGTTCCATTCTGTATTGAATATATTCTGAACGATGAATCCAACATCAAAATGCTTCCATTTATAACCCACATTAGCATCAACAACAGTATATCCTTTAGCTACTATAGAATTATCTTCATTGGCTGGTCGGTCGTCCACTAAACGGTAGTTTATGCCACCATAAATTCCGGATGGATGAATGGCGTTTAATCCTCCAACCGAAGTAAAATCCGGAGCAAGCGGCAAATATTGTTCTCCTTCAGCTTCTTCTGTTGCCCTGCCATGGGTATAGTTCATATCGAAATTACTATATAGCCAATCTAAAATCTGATACCTGATACTTAAATCAAAACCATGGCGTTGGGTTTTTCCACTTGGCTCCACAACACCTTCATCACCCACATAAACAAACTCTTGTTCTAAAAATAAATACCAGTAAGCCGTGTTCACCACCATTCTTGAAACCGGTTTCCATACAAATCCAATATCCGCACCATAAGATGCAGGTAAGATTTTATGTCCTTCCTGAGCGACTACCACTCGGGAATCGTTAGAATGAAATCCTTTACCTGTTTTCAAATAAAGTTGTAATGCATCTGAAGCGCTGTATAGAATATTCAATTTTGGACTAACAATGGATTTATTTTGAGATAAGGTAGCGTAGGTATCGGCCAGTTTGTCCTGATATTGAAAGTCGAAATAATCAACTCGTACCGACGGGTTAAAAGTCCATTTGTTGATATGATAATTAAGGCTGACAAAAGCACCAAAATTTAATTCATTAATATCTCCCAGTCGTATTTCCTCTATAGTTGTTTTGCGGTTCAATGTATGGCTCAAAGTGTTGTTTTTACTTTGATCATTTCTGAGTTCAGCACCGGCTTTCCAGTTGCCTTCCCTTTTCTGGTCAGAGAAAGAATGATGATAAACTGATTTAAACCCATAAATATCGCGCGATTCTTTTTGCTTAATCTGATCACCATTTACCGGATCATTTAAAAAGAAAGTAAAGTTGGAATATAAATCAAAATTGTATTGGCTATAATAGAACTGATTACTCACATAAGTGTTGTCATCAATATGCTTGTGATAATTCAGTTTAAAATTATTTCTGGAAGTAAATCCTCCTTCCGTATCATCAATGGCTCCAAATCGACTAATCGTGCCATTCTCAACAGCTCTTTGAGGAACCTGTCCTGATGCATCCCATGAACTTTTAAAATGAGATAACGTCAGTCCAATTTTATCTTCATTATTTAAAAGAGAAGTATATTTTCCAAAAAGATTAACGCGAGCAAAGTTCTGCGGACTATCAAAAGCGCCATCTGTTTTAATAAACTCAGATGCAAAGTAGGCTGTTTGCTTGTTTTGCTCCAACACATTAAACAAGCCAACTAATCGTTTGTGATTGAACTCTCCAATTTCTGTTTTTACCAGGTTGTTCTCCAATTGTTCTTTGGTTCTGAAATCAGCATATCCGGCAGTGGCAAAATTTCCTTTCTCCGGGTTGTAACAACCCTTGTCAAAATCAATCTTATCAAGCGTTTCGGGAATAATAAAATGCAAGTCGGCATAACCTTGCCCGTGTGCATGAGAAACCATATTGACAGGCAAACCATCAACCGTTATGTTGATATCTGTTCCGTGATCAATATCAAATCCGCGTAAAAATATTTGTTCAGCTTTACCACCTCCGGCATGTTGACCGATAATTAAACCCGGCACCTGCTGCAATACTTCTTGCGACGATATAACCGGCTTTGTTTGAATGTCAATATCTGTAATCAGCTTTAAAGCATTGATTTCAGGAGAAACAACAATCTCATCAATAGACAAGGCTTGTTCTTTCATTTCAATATTCAACGGCTCTTTTACCGATTTTACAGTAATAACCAGATTAATATAGTTCAGATGCGAAACTCGTAAAGTATCACCAACGTGCGTATCCTGAATTGAATAAGCCCCTGATTTGTTTGAGTGCGCATGCGTTCCACTACTTACGTTTAAAATGTAAGCTCCTTCAATAGGCTTATTTTTCATGCTTTTAACAAAGCCTTCCAGGTTTTGTGCTTGCGATAGGGTAAGGTTAAAGATAAAGAGCAGGAATAAAATTTGTCTTGTCATTTTTATAATTACTTTTTCTTGGGTATTCTCTGTATTGTCTTTTGTCTTTGGTTATAAGTTTGGTAGGTGTAATTTGCTAATTCTTTCCACTTCGTTGAGTAAAAGAGGGAATGCAGGTTCTGTCATGCCATGGCCGTAACCATCCAGTTCAAACAAACGGGTATCTTTATGACCGGCAATTTTCATCATTCTCATCATATAGGCATTTTCTTCGTAGCGCCCCAGCATTTCCAGTTCTCTGTCACCTGTAATCAGTAATAAAGGAGGAGCATCTGCTCTTACATGATATAAGGGAGCAAGTTCATCCACCACAGGTATTTTTCCGTCAATACCTCTTTCTTCTCTTACTGTAAAATGGGTAATGGTATGACCACTAAAAGGAATTAATCCGGCAATACGATTGGCGTCTATACCATGATAAGCCAGGTATTTTTTATCCAATCCTATCATACTGCATAAATAACCTCCGGCAGAGTGACCCGAAACAAAAATAAGCGATGAATCACCGCCAAAGCTTACAATGTTTTTAAATGCCCAGGCTACTGCAGCAGCTGCATCTTTAATATATTCAGGCGCTCCAATTTTGGGAAATAAACGATAGTTTACACCAATTACAGCAACGCCTTTGTTTTTAAGTGCCTGGGGAATTTCTTTTTGTCCGCCTCGTAAGCCTCCACCATGAAACCAGATAATGGTTGCAAAATCTTTGATATCGACTGGATAATAAATATCCAACACACATCTTTTTTTGATATAAGCATCGTTTTTAGAAAGTGAATCCGGGTAGTAGGATATATTTTCTTTGGTAATATAGTTTTGGTTCTGTGCTTTTATTCCAATGAATAAGAACAGGGTTAAAAGCGTAATGACTAGTGTTTTCATTATTTGTCAGTTTTCAATTAGGCATTTTGTGGTGCAAAAAACTCCACTTTACCACATTTGGGGCAAATATATAAATCAAAAGCCTCGCGATTTACAAATAACTCAAAAAGGTTGCCCAAAGCACCTATTTTGGAGCCTTCATGAAATTTATATTCACCGGAGAATAACATAGGTACTTTGCATCGTAAGCAATCAATCTCCCTGTTTCCTTTGGAGATTTCTTTGATTTCGACCACTTTGTTTTCGGTAAGGCTGTAGTTACAATTCCAGCATAACTCAAAATTATCTTCCATTTCAGCTTGGCAATTAGGACAGGTTTTCATTCGTATAGTTTTAATTTGTTAATAAAGAAATCTGTAAATCATATTTAAATAAGAGGAATAGGAGTGCTAATGTATAAATATTTTTGGAGGCGTAATTGCCATCAATTGTTTATGATACGATTTTATAAAAATCAGATACTATTTTTTCTCTTTTATATTTGATAGGAACGCTTTATCTATATTAGGCGAAACGTAAGCATTAATAATCTATTGATATGATACATCATCTACACCGTAAAATTATTGTGGCATGCATAGCTATTACACTACTTTGCAGTTGTCAACCCAAAGAAGAAGTCATTAAACTGTGTGATTCAAAGGCAGAAACGAATGTTAAAAAACTATTTCAATTTTTACAAGGAAGTGATACGCTGGGAATTATGTTCGGGCACGAAGATTCTTTTTCGTATGGTATAGGCTGGAAATATGAGGATGATCCGGGAAGCTCGGATATTTACAGGGTTTCGGGAGATTATCCAGCGGTTTTTGGTTGGGATTTAGGACACATTGAAACCGGGTCGCCTGTAAATATTGATTCAGTTAATTTTAAACTGATGAAAAAGCTCATTCGAAAGGCTTATGATATGGGTGCTGTCAATACCATTAGCTGGCATCCAACACATCCAATAACAGGAGGAACAACCTGGGATACAACGGTAGCAGTAAAACATCTTTTACCCGGAGGAGAACAACATCTGAAATTCAAAGATTGGTTAAACAGTGTGGGAACCTTTTTAAAATCGTTGAAAGACGAAAAAGGAAATGGAATTCCTGTTGTTTTCAGACCTTATCATGAGCACAATGGCAGTTGGTTTTGGTGGGGTGATCGTTTTTGCTCAGTGGATGAGTATAAGCAATTATGGAAATATACGGTGAGTCATTTGCGTGACAGCATGGATATTCATAACCTTCTGTATGCCTATTCTCCCAATATTGTAAAATCTTCAGAAGAATATCTGGCTAAATATCCAGGAGACGAATGGGTGGATGTATTAGGTATTGATGTGTATGATTTTCCGCATTATGGAATTGATTACGCGAAGGTTTTACCTGAAAATCTGCAAATATTAAAGCAAATAGCACAGGCAAAAAACAAACCTTATGCACTTACTGAAACAGGCAATTTATGCGTGCAACCGGAGAAATGGTGGACAGAGTCACTGTTGAAATATACCAAAGGATCGGGAATTCGATGGGCATTGGTTTGGATTAATATTGAAGAGGCTCAATATTATGGTCCTTATCCGGGACAGGTAAGTGCCGAAGATTTTAAAGCATTTCACAAAAGAGCTGAAACGCTTTTCTTGTCTGACTTACCAAAAATTTATGAATAGTGGGAACCAGGAATAGATAATTATTCCGATTAAAATTGTTTTGTTGTAATTATAAAGGCCGGATGCTAAAACGTTAACATCCGGCCTTATCTTTTTTTAGTAAGCTCAACAAATATCTCTTAAAACTCACCAATTATATAAGCTTAACTTTTCTTGGCGATCTTTGCGAGATCCTAATGTGCTCATTGCGAAACTTTATTCAATTTCTATTGATAACCACCTTTCCAGCGTATCATTAAATTTCTTCTTTTCCTGAGGCGTCATTTGTCTATATCTGGCAGAACCATGGTTTTTACCTGCCATAAAAAACCAAACAGCATCTACTTTTTTAGATGGAGCAACGGACGAAGCTGTCCAGGTATCACTATTTCCATAGATATAAATTAAGTGATCACCTTCTTCCTGAGTCCATTTGTTGATCTTCTTTAATAAGCTTCCATCAAATTCAACCGGAATACCATCAGGAACAATGGCTGCATGTGGATGAGGTTTTAGCGCTAATACTTTTAGGTCATCTTTAAATTTTTCTGTCTCATATCCATAGTAGCCCATTTGCTCGGCGGATTGATAATAGTGCGGCAAATACATATCAATCTCCTTATCGCTAAAAAAACTGATGTCACTTAGATTTAAAACGTAGCTTACTGCGTCAATTAAAGAGGTACTCTCAGTTGGGATATCTTCGCAAGATGCACCAAATTGCCAAAAAGCAAAAGGATATTCCAGAACCCAATACTCAAATGCACCTTCTAATGTCAGGTAATCAAACTTAAGTTTTGCTCCTTTGCTGTACATCTCAATAAGTGGGAGCACTTCATCGCGATGCTTAAACAAACGTTTTTGAAGTTTAAATAACTTTTCGCGGCAAGCATCAGTTCCAACTGTATCGAGGAATGTGTAAATTCTGTGTTCTTCAAATTCTTTATTGATTGGCGCTACATAAGGAACCCCGGCATCCACATCTTCAGGGAAAAAGTACTTGTAAAATATAGTAGTGGCACCACCTTTACTAATTCCTGTACTTACCCATTTACTTTTATATAATTTCTTAAAAATCGTATTGATATGATGTAAATCGGCAGTAGCTTGTTCCAGATTAAGGTAATCGTAATCAAGCGAATCAGGTATGCTTTCACCAAAAAAACGATGTTCAATTGATAATTGATTCGCATCGAGAATATTCGTTACTTCTGATAAATAAACGCCTCCCTGGTTGTATCCTGAAATATACATCACCATGGGTTGAGTAAAATCTTTATGCGATAAAAAGGCACGTTGATAGAAATAACCTTTATCAGGATTCTGATGATCAAGTGGTTGTTTAATTTTTAGTTCGTAAGTACTTTCAAAATTTCCTTTGTTGTTGATTTTCTTAAAAACAACATCAGGAAGTTCAAACAACGCGTTTTCGATGCATTTTTCTTGTGCAAAAGAGCTAACAAATACAAAGAATAAGAATAGTGTAGAAAGAAGTTTTTGCTGCATGGTTTATTTTTTATTTATATGATCATATTGAACTTGTCAAAAACAGGCATTCTCATGTCTTGTTTTAATATTTGGAATATTATTAGTCGTAGATATTTCTATAAAAGATTCACAAATACTGGTGAACAAAGGTAACAACAAGTAATGAGATTACATAGATGACATTTTTCAATGAATTGAAACGAAATTTACATGGCCAGAATTTTAAATTCTACTCTTCTGTTTTTTTGTCGCCCTTCCAAAGTTTCATTTGAATCAATAGGTTGATCTTCTCCATAACCCACAATTTGAATTCTTACAGGATCGATTTTTTTATGTATTAAATATTCGGCTACAGAATTGGCTCTGTTTTCAGATAATGATTGATTATTGGTTTTACTTCCAGTGTTATCGGTATGTCCGGAAATTTCAATACGAACTTTACTATTGGCAGAAAGATAATCAAACAGTTCGTCCATTTGAATATTAGATGTTGATTTTAAATCGCAACTTCCGGTTTCAAAATAGATATTACGAAGCTCAATCACTTCTCCTACTTTGGCATTTTTTAGTTTTAATTCCAGATTGCTCGACATGCATTCATAAAATTTTAACCGGTCTAAACCAAAATCATTGCCGTTATAATCAGGATTCTGGCTCACGATTTTTATAGATATCTTTTCCTGATCGCCAGAATTCCAATTGACAAAAAACTGCTGCCAGGTATTTAATTTGTCAGGACAGTTAAATGGTTTGTCAAGAAGCTTATTATTGATGGAGAATTGCAAAACAGCCGGAGGACCATATTGTACATTCATCAAAGTAGATACCCAGGCAGAAAAGAAATAGCTTGTATTTTTCTTAACGCTTATGGTTTGTTGCCAAACCGTTTTATTTGGTCCTTGTGCACCATCAACTGCCATAAAATAACCTTGCCCAACACCTTCAAACCATTCCTGACTAAACAAACTGGCATCTTTTACAATAGTATAGTTACCTGCACCCGCATATTTGGATCGTTTATATTCAGTAAGAAAAGAGGTTGTTGTATTATTAAAATCACCATTTGTGATTAGGTTCTCTTCCGATGTAATTGTACCTTCCGGACATTGAGCAAATAAATTAGGGCTTAAAAACAAGATGCAAACCAGGCATAGCAATAATTTGTTCATAGATTAGGATTTAAATTTAAAACATAAACTAATAACGGTTATTTGTATGGATTATTGTGATGTCTATTAGGTGCTATTCGGCAACCCATTTAATAGCTTGCTCCACCAATTTCCTATAGTTAGCATCTTCAAATGCATGATGATCGTGGCCTGATTGCAAATAAACAATTTTAGCGTTTTTATAGCGATGTGTCCAGGCAATTATACTTTCGCTTTCAGGATGTTTTGTATTTAAAAGTGGTGTTACATCATCCAATACATTATAGTTTCCATAAACTTCATCATGAATGATAAAATCGGTTAATCCTTTGGTCACCGGATGTTCTGGATTTACAATTTCAACAGGAATTTCCACATCGTGTCTGTAAGTAGAAACCGGTCGGGTGGTGTCGGTTTCGGATTTATGATAATATCTACCTCCAACGATATTTTCATATTCATCCCAGTTTTGATAAGATACCAAGGCATGATGCAAGAATACGATACCTTTTCCTTCCTCCAATAAATTGAGAAAGGCTTGTTTCTGCTCTTCTGTAATTTCCTGGCTTACATCATAAAAAACAATGGCACAATACTGCTTAATTCGTTTGGAAGCAAACATATTCTTAGCCTCAGGTTGAATCGCTTCATGAAAGGTTATTTGATCCATTTCTTTAAACATCTGCAAAAAACTTTCTTTTTCTATTTTCTTACCTCCGGTTACCACCAATACATAGGTTTTATGTTCGGTATAATAAGAAATCAAAACAGCAATCACCGTAATGATAACTAGAAGAATGAACCTTTGTCTTTTATTTTTTTGCATCACAGAAAGTTTGAGTCTTTAATTATAACACATTGACTCGATATAAGTTGAGTGATTTATTTATATTGCAGATATTTAATTGGTATGCGTGAAATTTCCACATCTTCTTTATTGGTAGCGTATGCCACATAAAGGTATTGTTTCCAAACGATGCTTTTAGGGTAGCTATATCCGACTCGCTTGTATTTACCTTGGTAGCGTAAAGCCTGTAAATCATCACCACCACTGCGAATTAAAAAGGCTTTGTCAAACACAAATCCATCTTTACTTAGCGTGATAACAAGCGGGAACCGGGTTTTATTCCCGGATGGATTATTGACCATAAAAGCTGTTCCATCCGACAGGTTTCCGGCACTTTGTTTGGCTCTGGAATCAGGCGTATCAATGATTACCGGAGTAGTCCAATTTTCACCCATATCATAACTGATCGAAGACAGCTTTTTGAAAGTACTTTGCTGGTCGCGAAATATCATAACCAAAGCTTTATCTCTTCGATAAAACCAGGCAGGTTCAATTTCCCGACTTATGGTTTTTGAAGTAGGCAGGTTATCAATTTTACCGGCTTTCCAACCTTTAGTTCCCATGGGATCATCTGTAAAATAAGGTGTAGCTCTTAAACCGGGTTGCATATGAAAGGCCGTAAGCAAACGTCCATTGGGTAAGGCATGCGTATCCTGCTCAATGATGCCTTTTACAGCTTTCCCTTCACAATTCAAAACAGGCTGTGATGCACTCCAATGTGCACCATCTGCAGAAATACGATATTCAGTATAACCTTGTTTTACTTGTTCATTTTTGGGCCAGACACAAATATACGCCACCAAAGTATCTTGATAACTCCACCAGCCACCCCTGGTTTTTATACAATTATCTGCATCTTCTGACAATAGTAGAGGTTTACTCCATGTTTTTCCTTCATCCAGACTTTTACTGTAAAACACCTGGGTGTCATCGCCATCTTCATCTTGAGCAGAACTTTGCCACTGTGCATATAAAACTCCTTTGAAAGGATAAAGAACTACACCATGATTGTATTTATTATCATTTTCACCAGGTTTAAATACGGTAAATGTTTCCACCTGTGGCGCAAAAGAAAGGCCAAGTGTTTTGGGTTGATTCAGATCAAACAAATCAAGCACAGAAAAAGGAACTTGCTTATTTTGTGCATCACTCAATTTTTGTTTCGATGATAGTTTTTTAGAATCCTTTCCTGTTTGACTGTTTATTTGAATACTTATCAAGGAAAAGAATAGAAGACAATATGTTTTTGATTTCATATGAAGACTTTTATCTATGGTTTTAGAGCATTTGAATGTAGCAAAAAATAAATTTGTTGTAAACAACAAAGGGAGCCTGAATGTCAGGCTCCCTTACATTTTAGTATAACGTATGAGTTAAATATTATTAGGTTTTAATCGTTAGCTGACTGTCCTGCAATTGTTGGCCATCCTGGATTTTGATAGATAGGAGATGTTGAAATTGTTTCTCCATCTTGCGATGAAATCAAGAAGTGTTGAACAGCAATTGGATTTAAGTAATGAGCTTCAGTAAAAAACAGGCCATCATAAAAATTATTGTTGGATTGCACAATTTGATATGGTCGAATATAATTACTTAATGAAGGAGATGAAATCGTGTTGTCTTTTTCATCAGCTTGATCCGCTAGTAATATTCCAGCTGCATAATCATTCTGCATAGGTCCCCAAATTTTACATCCTTCAATTTGGAAACCATTTAACTGATCCATGGCTCTCCATCTGATCAAATCATTATATCGTTGACCTTCACCGATTAGTTCGCATCGTCTTTCTCGACGAATGTTATAAAGGGTAGGATCAATTAATTCACCATGAGAATATGCGCCCCAATCATTTTGAGATTCCATATTCATATCTGTTGCAGCAATTGTAACGGTGTAGTCAGGATTAATACCTGCTCTTGTTCTTATTGCTTTCCAATACTCATCTGCTTTAGAGTTGATATTACCATTTAATTCATAACTGGCTTCAATATAAATTAAATAAGCTTCTGCTGCTCTGAAAATAACCGGAGCAGTTAAATCTTGTCCAAGTATTTGCATATTATAGTCTAATGCATAGCCTTTACCTAACATATATCCTGTAGAAGTAGAATATTTACCGTCAGAGCTATAAACTAATGGAGCAGTTTCAAATGTTTCAGGTGTATCTATATTTCTAAACGCTTTTACCTCTCCGGGAGCTTTCATGAAAAGTCTCCATCTTGAATCTCTATTGACTTTGGTATCTTGAATATAATCATCTCCTTGATATCCACTATTTATATCATAAATAGGCAAACCATTATCCATTAAGAAAGTTTGTTCCATTTGATGCGTATATCCTTTTTGTGCTCCATGGTAAATATAATGGTTGTAACTATGAGCGCGACCTAGATCTACAGAGTAATTTCTATACATAATCACCTCGTCATATGATGCTGGGTTAACTGAGGCAAACATATCGTAATACGAATTGGTTTGCTGAGCAGCACTTTCTTGAATGACCATATTATTGGATACTAGATCAATCTTGTCAGCTATCTCTTGAGCAGCATTTATGGCTTCATTTAAAAAGAATGTAATCTCCCCATCAATACTTCCTGTGCTAAAAGTATAGTTACTATTGTATTCTTTATTTGAGCCAGGCCAACCTGGACCATTAGGAACAAGTGCTGTACCCTTATGATATTTTAGCCATGTAGCTTCAAATAAAGCCACTCTTGCTTTTAATAATAATGCCGCATCTCTGGTAATTCTGGTTTTACCTCCTACAGGATTATCAAGTAGCAGATTAATGGATTTGTCTAAATCATCTAATATAAAGCGAGCAACTTCATTTCGAGGTTTTCTTTTTGATGCTTCTGTTAATAAATTCTGATCATCAGGAATAACTTCTGTAATAATAGGAAAATCCCCTAAAGTTCTCAATCTATAAAAATATTCCAACGCTCTTAAAAAGTATCCTTCACCAACGTAATGAGCCACATTGTCTTTATTTCCAGATATCTCATCCGCTTCAAAACGTGGTACTACTGTTTGTAAATAGTAGTTTAAAGCATAGATGTTATTAAAATTCCATTTTCCTCCAGTTGAGCCAACAGTCCAAACTCCTTGAGCATACCTGTTGTTTGTTCCTCTGCTAGTTTCATTATCCGTAGATAAATCATCAAAATAGAATGATTCTCCACCGCTCCCATAATGACTTGGAAGCATTCCGCCTTTATCGTCGCTACCTCCATTGTAGTTTCCATAATCTGCATAGTACTGAATCGTATAAGCGGCCAGATGATCTTCATCCCATAAATATTTTTCCGGAGAAATTTGAGAAGGAGGTGTAATGTCCAGATAATCATTACAACTGGTAATAATAAAGACATATAAACCAAGAATAAGTACTTTATATATCGTTTTTATATTTGAATTATTCATTGTAGTCAATTTTAAAAGTTAACACTTAAACCAAAACTATATGTGCGAGATAAGGGATAGACAGTTCCACCTTGTCTTCCAATACCGGCAGTCTCTGGATCCATGGTTTTGGATAGCTTTGTAATAGTTAGTAAGTTTTCTCCTGAAACGTATAACCTTAACTTTTCTAACCCAATTTTACTGGTAATTGAATTAGGAAACGTGTACCCAAGTTGTAGGTTTTTTAACCTCATATATGATGCATTTTGTAAGTAACGTGTTTGAGTCTGACGGTTTTTAGCTCCCCAATCAAACGTAGGTCTTGGATAGTAAGAATTTAAATTCTGACCTAAAGGATGATCTTCATTTGCACGGAAATAATCTAAATGCTCTGTAAAAGCAGTAGACCACCATTGTCCACTTCCTGTTGCTCCCCAAAATACCATACTATTAGATCCAGGATCAAAGTCTCTTTTTAAAACACCTTGCCAGAACATTTGAAAGTCTATTCCTTTCCAACTTGCATCAAGTCTAATTCCGGTTAAGTACCTTGGTGTATTGTTTCCAATTTTTGTAAGGTCACCTTTATCAGACATTGTGTTACTACCCTTATCAATTTTACCATCATTATTGATATCGGCATACATAATATCTCCTGCAGCCCAATTACTCCCTAATGCAGTTTGACCGCCATTAGGTAGATCAGCAAGATGGGCATTCATTTCCTCATCGGATTTAGCAATACCTACCGTCTTAAAACCATAAATATTTCCAGTCAATTCACCTTCACGGTATTTATCAAGCCTTCCTGTAGGATTTCCATAGCTTAATATACGCGTTTGAGAGTCCGAAATATTTAATTGTGCTCCGTATTTTAAAGAACCAACCGAATTCCGCCATTGTAATACTAATTCCCAACCATATGTTTTTAAGTCGGTATTATTAGTTTTGGGTACGCTGGTTCCTAAAGTAGCCGGTAATTCAATACCCGGACCAACCATATCTTCTGTTTTCCTTTCAAAATAGTCAAATGAACCTGTAAGTTTACTATCGAATGCTCCAAAATCAAGTCCCAGGTTAGTCGTTTTTACAGTTTCCCATGTTAGAGAGGTTGATATTAATCCTGGAACAGATGCAGTATTAGGTTTTGCATTATTAATTAACCAATTACCATTAGAGGCTCCCGTAGATATGGTTTGATAGGTAGGATACCAGTTTGTTGTATTTTGGTTCGCTAATACACCATAAGATCCTCTCAGTTTAAACGTACCTATTACATTTGATAAAGGACTCCAGAAAGACTCTCTGGCCATATTCCATCCAAGAGAGAATGAAGGTGTCCACACCCATCTTTTTTCTGATCTAAAACGTGATGTCCCATCATATCTTAAGTTAACCTCGGCCAAGTATTTACCTTCAATATCGTAGTTAAGTCTACCGAAAAACCCTGCAGTAGACCAATTCTGATATTGTCCCATTATTGAAAAATTCTCATCATTGGTGGTTAAATCTAAAATGGGAAGATCTGTACTTATTAAATCCGTTCTCTGAGCGCTCATTTTACGATATTTCATTTGCTCAGATTGAAATCCTAATATCCCTGAAATGGTGTGTTTACCTAATTCTTTTAAATAGTTGGTATAAATATTAGGATTCAGAAATGTCGACTTATAGGAGTATTCATATACTTGTTCATTATTCGGACTTGTTAAAGCTTTATAAGTAGCTTCCGGGTTATCCTCATAATGCGAGTAAACAAGGTTTTGATCCCAATGCGTCCAATCATTATCTAAACGGGTGTTTAATTCGCCAATAATATTCCAGTTTTTAAGAGGAGTAAAAGTCACTTTTATCTGCTGAGTAAGTTCATCACTTTGTTCTTTTTGACGACCACCTTCAGACATGGTTTGAACATAATTAATGTCTGACATATAATATCCATTTGGATCTTTAATTGCCCTGATAGGTCTGGCGCGTCTTAAAATATGATCATAAAAGCTATCGCTCATTGCTGTTGGACGAGAGTAATCTTTTCTTATAAATCGATTGATATAATTTACTTGAAGTTTATCTGAAATGTTCGCAATTATCTTACCGGTTAAGCTATAACGATCCAGATTCTCTGTTCCATATCTCATAAAACCATCTTGCGTCATATAATTGGTAGATAAATAATAGTTGATACCGCTATTACCACCACTAATACTCATATTGTGTTCTTGAGAAGGAGACCAGTCTTTATAATATTGCTTTAGCCAATCTACGTTCGCATAGGTATAGTCATAATTCCATTTACCTCCACCGCCGGGGTATGCTACATTTGTTGGATCTAATTCTCCAGTGTAATAACTATAAACTAATTCCTTATATTCTTCTGAATACAAATGAGAGTTTGATGCGTTGAAATTAGCGTCATCAAAGAAATTGACAAACTGCCAGGAGTTTTGCATATCCGGTAATAAAACGGGCGTATTAAATCTAAAATTATTGTTATAATTGATTGATACCTTGCCTTCTTTTCCTTTTTTTGTTGTTACTAAGATTACTCCAAAAGGAGCACGAGATCCATAAATTGATGAAGCTGCTGCATCCTTTAGTACAGATATATTTTCTATATCTTGCGGGTTTATGGTGTTGATGTCACCTTCCATTCCATCAATTAAAACCAAAGGATCACCACTCGAACCGTCTCCTATAGTACCGGTACCTCTAATACTAATGGCTTTTGTAGCATTTAACTCGCCTCCATTACCACTGTTAGATATATTTAATCCGGCTATAACGCCTTGTAAAGCTTGTACGGCATTGGTAACCGGACGCTCTTCGATATCTTTTGCTGAAGCAGTTGCCACGGCTCCTGTAACATTCACTTTTTTCTGTATACCAAAACCAACAACAACAACTTCATTCATTCCAATAGATTCTTGTTTTAGAGCTACATTAATAATGCTTTGACTCCCCACTAATATCTCTTGACTTTTCATTCCTATAAATGAAAATACTAAAGTAGCATCAACACTTAAATCAGAAAATACATAGTTACCGTCTAAATCGGTAATCGTTCCAACATTAGTCCCTTTTACAAGAATTGAAACTCCGGGAATCGCTTCTCCTAATTCATCTGTAACTTTACCAGACACTTTTATGGTTTGCTGTTGCCCTTGATTTAAACTGGCAGGAGCCAGAATAATTTTTCTATCTATTACTTGATGCTCTACATCTGTGCCTTCAAAAAGTACACAGAGAACTGTTTCTATGGGTTTGTTGTTTTCTGATATACTTACCTTTCTGTCAACGTCAATTAACTTTTCGTTATATAAAAAGTAGAATTCGCTTTGGTTTTCGATGTTAACCAAAACATCTTCTACACTGCTGTTTTGAAGATTGATAGAAACCTTGGTTTGTTGAGAATATGTTGATGCAGCAAAAGTTTGTAATACACCAACCATCAGTAAGAATAGCGCTATTCTCATGATTTTCAGGGATTTTTTTAAGGCATAGCAATCCCATGCACTTAAATTTTTGATTTTTTTCATAAATTTGAAATGTTAATAGAGTTAATAAAAAATTAGTTTTTTCAGGGATTCGTTGGCGCGGATCCCTGTTTTTGTTTTTATTATGGAGGTATGTGGAATATTTTCATTGTTGTAGATTTTGTAGAAATTAGTTTTAAGGTATTCTATATCTTTCGTTTATATAAGATCACTTTTCGTTGTGACCAGCTGCCATCATTTAACTTATGTCTTTGTAAAATTTTGTAGTCAATAGGAGAGGTTAGTTTTAAAAGCTTTAAAACCTCATCCAAGGTATCATCAATAAAAGTACCTCTAAATGAATATTGTTCTATCTCTTTATCAGCTACAGTAATATCAACATTATACCATCGAGATAATTTACTTATGGCCTCTTTCATGGAATCACCTCTAAAAATAAGTTTACCGTCTTTCCAGGCGGTATAATTTTGAGCGTCCACTTTGGTTTTAGTAACTTTATTGTTGGAATGTACTATAACCCTATCGTTGGGTTCCAAAGTAACTTCATTGCCGTTTCCAGGCACAATACACTTTACTTTCCCTTCAACTAACACAATTTCCGTTAACCCTTCCTCCGGGTAAGATTTAAGATTAAATGAGGTACCCAAAACGGTAACTTTACTATTTTGATTTTCTACAGTAAAAGGATGGCTCTTATCATGAAAAACATCAAAATAAACTTCTCCTGATACTTTTACATTTCGTTCTTTAAACGGTATTTGATACTCCAACAGAGAACCACTGTTCAACATTCCTTTTGATCCATCAGGAAGTGAAAAAGCCATTTTTCCACCCATTGGACACGAAACGGTAATGATTGAATCGTTAGAAGCAACTTCATTTAATGTTATGTTGTTGAATAAAAATAAAGATCCTGCAACAAGAAGTGGAATTAGTAAAACGGCTGCAGCAGAAGAGTACCATTTCAATATTTTATGCGAAAACAATTGTCGTTTTTGTGTTTCGTTTGATCGGATAGTATGATGAACCTTATTTAAAACATGCGATAAAGTAGCTTTCTGTTCAGGATGTTCCGAATTCAGATAATTAGTCCAGTCCTTTTGAATATAGCCTTTTAATTCAGGTGATTCTCCATGTTTAGCCATACATTCCTCTACATAACTTGTATGTGTAGAATTACTGTTTTCAGCCAAATATTGGTCAATAATATTGGTATTAATTTTTTTTGTCATGATGAATATTGAAACAACAAAAGGTTGCACGTTAATAGTAATATCCACGGGAGATTAAAATCTCATGAGATATCTTAATATTTTTTTACAAAAAGTACAAGTGGGAGTCGTAAGAGTCATAAAAACAATTGAATACAACAGGGACTAGATAAACAACGCTATAAATAAAGCAACTGCCAGAGATTCCTTTTTAAGGTTGGTTTTTAAATACTGAATAGCTTCAGAAATATGGTTATCGATAGAACCCGGAGACATGTTAAGCTCTTTGGCAATTTCTTTGCTTGATTTGCCTTCCTTTCGGCTTTTAATAAAGATTAGTTTTCTTTTCTCGGGTAGTTTCTCAATTAATTCGTCTACATATTCCAGCACGGATGCATATTCTATTCTTTCATCACTATTGTCTTTAAAGCTGGGATCACTTAATGTTTCATTTACAAATAAGCGATGGTAATTCCTTTTTCTGAATTGTTTGAGTATATCATTATAAGTGACAGTAAAAAGAAATGACTTAATGGAACTTTCGTGCTTCAACTCTTTTCTTTTTTCCCATATTTTTACAAATACATTATGAACTAACTCTTCTGCATCATTTTCTGATTTTAGGTATCGAAGAGCAAAACCATATAATTTATGTGCATACTTTTCAAATAATTTATCGAAGGCTAAACTATTATCATGTATAATTTGATCAACTAAATCATTGTCTGTATGGTATTTGTTCATGAATGAATAGGTTTTTTAAAGAATGGTTTGTGTTGCAAAGAAGCGATATTACAAAAATCAACAAATAATAACAAAAAAATACATATTGATTTAGTGATGCTAGACACTTATTAATTGAAATACTTATTTACGGAGATAAAAATAGATTTTTTTAGCCTGTATTAAACGTACGAATTATTCAATTAATGTCATTTTTTCAACCTTTCTGAAATTAAAATACTTTGTTTAGCGATAGAAAAATTACTAATCAAGGATAAGTTAAAAGGTCATTTTCTTCTGATTTTTTTGAAGAAAATGACCTTTTAATAAATATCTCTTTTTGTATTAATGCGCTTCGTGCCAGTTTTGACCAACACCCATATCAACCGATAATGGTACTGACAATTTACAGGCTTGTTCCATACCTGTTTTTACAATTTCTTTGACCTGATCTAATTCTGACTGGAGTACATCAAAGTTCAATTCATCATGTACCTGTAAAATCATCTTGGATTGAAGACCTTGTTTTTGCAGCTCGGACTGAATCGAGACCATAGCCATTTTAATAATATCAGCAGCAGTTCCCTGAATAGGGGCATTAATGGCATTTCGTTCTGCCATACCACGTACCACACCATTTCTGGAATTGATATCAGGTAAATTTCTTTTTCGCCCAAATACGGTTTCCACAAATCCCTTATCACGAGCCACTTCAATACTTTTATCCATGTAAGCTTTTACATCCGGGAAATTTTCAAAGTAGTCGTCAATCAGTTGCTTAGCTTCTTTTCGCGAAATATTTAAACGTTCGGCTAATCCAAAGGCTGAAATACCATAAATAATTCCAAAGTTGGCTGTTTTGGCTTTACGGCGCATATCGCTCGTTACCTCCTCCAAAGGCACCTTAAATATTTTGGCAGCTGTGGCAGCATGAATATCTTCTCCTTTATTAAATGCTTCTACCAGGTGTTTATCCTGACTCAAATGAGCCATTAATCGTAACTCAACCTGTGAGTAGTCAGCAGATAAAAATACATGATCTTTATCGCTGGCAATAAAGGCTTTTCTAATTTCCCGGCCTTCTTCATCTCTGATAGGAATATTCTGAAGGTTAGGATTTACACTGCTTAAACGTCCGGTGACAACCATAGCCTGGTTATAGGTGGTATGAATTCTGCCTGTTTTTTCATTGACCAATAATGGCAAGGCTTCTACGTAGGTGTTCAACAGCTTTTTCAATCCCCTATAATCCAGGATTTTATCTATTATCTCGTGTTTGCCTTTTAGTTTATTTAGGGTTTCTTCGTTGGTACTGTACTGACCACTCTTTGTTTTTTTAGCCTTAGGATCAAGTTGAAGCTTTTCAAAAAGCACTTCTCCCACTTGCTTCGGACTGGAAACATTAAATTCAACACCGGCCATTTTCAGAATCTCTTTTTCCAGTACTTCAATACGTTCCTTTAATTGTTCTGCGAATTGGTGTAGTTCATCCACGTCCAATTTAACACCAGTTGATTCCATTGCAGCTAATACCAATAGCAATGGCATTTCTGTTTCATAAAACAGTTTTTCTAATCCTGCTTCTTTTACTTTGGGCTCCAAAAATTCTTTTAACTGCAACGTAATATCAGCATCTTCTGCTGCATATTCTTTGGCTTGTTCGAGCTCAATTTGACGGAAACTCAATTGGTTTTTTCCTTTCTTACCAATCAATGATTCTAACTTTACCGGAGAATATCCAAGATACGTTTCAGCCATAAAATCCATGCTGTTTTTCAATCCGGGCAAGGCTAAATGGTGCGCCACCATGGTATCAAAAATTTTACCTTTTACATGAATGTCATAGTTTTTTAAAATCAGGATATCATATTTTAAATTCTGACCGATCTTCAGAATGTTTTCATCCTCTAAAACTAGTTTAAATCGATGTATCAATTCGGTAGCTTCTTTTCTGTCTTCAGGAATAGGTACATAATACGCTTCGCCTTTTTTCCATGAAAATGAAATGCCTACTAATTCAGCTATTTCTGTATCCAGACCGGTTGTCTCCGTATCAAAACAATATTCTTTTTGCACACTTAATTCAGCAGCTAAGGAAGAATAGGCTTGTTCATTATTTACCAGGTGGTATTGATGCTCCACTTCTTTTATGGTTTTCATGGAGGAAACAAAAGTAGTTTCTTCCGCAACCTGAGGTTGTCCAAAAAGATCGCCTTGAGCTGGAGCTGCCTGTGTTGGGGCCGTTTCAAAACCAAAGCGAGGCATCATACTTTTAAACTCCAACTCCTCAAGTAAAGGAATGAGTTTATCTTTATTTACATCGGAAACTTTTAAAGCTTCTTCATTAAAATCAATAGGTACATCCAGTTTAATAGTGGCCAATGTATAAGATAAATCTACCTGCTCCTTAAAATTGACCAGATTTTCTTTTCTTTTTCCTTTAAACTCATCAATATGTTCGTAAATACCGTTAATGCTCTGGTATTTGCCAATAATATCCTTAGCTCCTTTTTCACCAATGCCCGGACAGCCTGGAATATTATCAGATGCATCACCCATCAGAGCCAGAATATCAATCACCTGAATAGGTGTTTCAATGGCAAATTTTTCCTGCACTTCCGGAATTCCCAGCACATCCATGCCACCACCTTTACTACGTGGTTTATACATTTTCACCTTATCTGTCACCAATTGGGCATAATCCTTATCCGGTGTCATCATAAAAACTTCAAAACCTTCTTTTTCGGCTTTATGCGATACAGTTCCGATAACATCATCTGCTTCATAACCCATCACTTCTAAAATTGGAATATTTAAAGCCTCCAATAATTGCTTGATGTAAGGCACAGCCAGTTTAATATCTTCAGGAGTGGCTTCGCGTTGCGCTTTATAAGGTTCGTACATTTCATGCCTGAAAGTAGGACCGGCAGGGTCAAAAGCAACGGCCAAATGCGAAGGCTTTTCTTTTTGCAATACCTCTAGCAGAGAGTTGGTAAAGCCAAAAATGGCAGAGGTGTTTAGTTTTTTTGAATTGATTCGGGGTGCTCGGATAAACGCGTAGTAAGCACGATATATTAATGCGTAGGCATCCAGTAAGAATAATCTTTTTGTGTCTGACATGTTATTAGTATAAAGTATTAAGATATAAGTATAAAGATGTTACCAGTCTAAAATGGCCTTTTAATTTCTTTTATCTTTTGTCTTTATACTTATGTCTAAAATTTATTTTTTACGTTCTGTTGTATAAACAACGAGATCTTTTAGAGATTGTTTGGCTTCGGAATCCTCAAATTGATCGAGCACTTCCAATGCTTTGTTTTTGTATTCGATCATTTTATTGTAGGTATATTCGATACCACCATTTTGGCGAACGAACTCTATGACTTCGGCTACTTTTTTATCGTTTTTATGATGACGACGAATGGTGGACAACACACGTTTACGTTCTTTGGGATCGCAGTTATTCAGCACATAAATCAGCGGAAGTGTCATTTTCTTTTCACGGATGTCGTTACCTGTTGGTTTGCCGATTAAGCCGGTTTTTTCATAATCAAATAAATCGTCTTTAATCTGAAACGCAATACCCAGATAGGTGCCGAACTCTTTCATCAGGCCAACTTTTTCGTCTCCGGCTTCTACCGAAAAAGCTCCAGCAGTGGTACATGCAGCAATTAAAGTAGCTGTTTTCTTGGTTATGATCTCGTAGTAAACTTCTTCGGTGATATCCAGTTTGCGACTTTTCTCTATTTGCAGTAGCTCTCCCTCACTCATTTCTTTTACCGCTTCAGAAACTACTTTTAGCACACCTATTTGGTTGGTGTCCAGCGCTAGCATTAAACCTCGTGATAAAAAATAATCACCTACTAAAACCGCAATTTTAGATTTCCATAAGGCATTGATAGAGAAAAAACCCCGTCGTTGGTAAGTTTCATCAACTACATCATCATGAATTAAAGTGGCCGTGTGTAATAATTCAATTAATGTAGCCGCTACATATGATGATTCAGAAATAGTACCGGTTAGTTTGGCCGATAGAAAAACCAGCATTGGTCTCATCTGCTTCCCTTTACGGCGTAAAATGTAATTGGTAATAATCCCGAGCAATGGAATTTTAGATTTGAGCTGCTCACTGAAGAAGGGCTCAAAGCGTTCCATCTCAGTTTTTATGGGGCGTTTAATATTACTCGATGATGTCATAAAGTAGTAATCCGGTATCTAAAAATATTAAAGACCCCAAATTTAATGTTTTTATTTAACGGGGCATGCTATATTAACGTAAGTTTAACCCGCATTATGTATTAGCACTTCGTTGTGAGCATTAAAATTGCAATAAAACAAGGCTTTACTGAAACGAAGCATAGCACTGTTCTGGTGAGTTGAAGTGAAGCAATGAAGTGACTTGTTTTGAAGTAATTTTGATGCGTAATAGATTTCCTAATGCATATTGCGGGTTTAACCTGATGATGCCTAAGGCCTTCTAATCTAGATTCTATCCACGCTTATTATTTCGTATATTTCGCAGCCAGAAAGTAAAAAACAAACTTATATATGCCTACTTACACATGTTCTATTTGTGATCATGAGTATGATGATCACCAAGAAGGAAACAAATGGGAAAGTCTTCCCGATGATTGGATTTGCCCGATGTGTGGAGCTGATAAAATGGCCTTTGCGCCTGGTTCTGCAGAAGAAAATAATGAACCCAGACAGATTGGAACTAGATCTGAACCTACTGTAAATAAAAGCAAAGAAGACACAGGAGATATTTATAAATGTTTGGCCTGTGGTTATTTATATGATGAAAATTCGGAAGATATAAAATGGGATGACTTGCCTGATGACTGGACTTGTCCGGTCTGTGGATCAGACACCTCCTTTTTCGATAAGCTGGATGAAAGTGAAGAGGAATCAACTCCTGAAAAACAGGTTGTTCAGGAAGAGGAAGGTGAATATTTGGGAAAATGGAAGAAATCATCAGATCCAAACGAAAAGTATTTGAGCGATATACAAGCCATGGCGCAAAGCGGTGATTCATTAACTGAACCCATGGCTACCAAATTACCGGTTATTTCGTGGGATGATGTGTTGATAAAAGGTGCGCAGTTGTCCAAAATACCTTTAGATAAGTCGGTTGATGTAAGTACAAAAACGGTTATTGGGCCTCATGCCAAACAGCCTTTAATTATTGATACACCTATTTATATTAGTCATATGTCGTTTGGTGCCTTGTCGGCAGAAATAAAAACGGCGATGGCCAAAGGAAGTGCCGCAGTGAATACGGTGATTTGCTCCGGAGAAGGGGGTGTTTTACAGGATGAGAAAGATAACGCTTATAAATATATTTATGAGTATGTACCAAATGAGTATAGTTTAAGTGATGATTTGCTTAAACAGGTAGATGCGATTGAAATAAAAATAGGACAGAGTGCCAAGCCTGGGATGGGTGGTCATTTACCAGGAAACAAGGTGACCAAAGAAATTGCTGCTGTAAGAGGAAAGGAAGAAGGAAAGCATATTCACAGTCCAGCCGCGTTTAAAGATATTCGCTCCAAAGAAGATTTAAAGGCAAAAGTTGATTGGCTTCGGGAAAAGTCGAATGGGAAACCGATTGGCGTTAAGCTCGCAGCCGGAAATATTGAAGATGATTTAGAGGTGGTTTTGTTTGCCAACCCGGATTTCATCACCATCGATGGTAGAGGAGGAGCAACTGGATCTGCTCCAAAATATATCAAGGATGCGACTTCGGTTCCTACTTTATTTGCATTAAGCCGGGCGCGTAATTTCTTAGATGAACACAAGTCAAACATTAGTCTAATCATTACCGGAGGTTTAAGAGTGTCATCGGATATGGCCAAAGCACTGGCTTTAGGTGCAGATGCCGTGGCTATTGCTACAGCAGCCATGATTGCAGGTGGATGTCAGCAATACAGGGTTTGTCATACCGGTAAATGTCCGGTGGGAATTGCTACACAGGATCCTGAATTGAGAAAGAGACTTAGCATTGAAAAATCAGCTAAGCGAATTGAAAACTACCTGACTGTTTGTACGCAGGAGTTAAAGGATTTTGCACGATTGGCAGGATACAACGATGTTCACTTATTAAATACAGGTGATTTATGCACAGTAAATAGCGAAATTGCTGATCATACCGACATTGAACACGTGTAGTTTTTTTAAGTATAAAGTATAAAGTATAAAGTATAAAGTATAAAGTATAAAGTATAAAGTATAAAGTATAAAGTATAAAGTATAAAGTATAAAGTATAAAGTATAAAGTATAAAGTATAAAGTATAAAGTATAAAGTATTTACGCTAAACAACTTTTTTAACCTTTAACCTTACCACTTTAACCCTTCAACTTGTTAAATCTTTAGTCTTTATACTTTAGTCTTATGTCTCCAATTAGTACTCATATAGCAAAGGTGTATCCCATCCCGAAAGATGAAGGATGACTTTATCGAGTTGAGTTTGAGTTGGTCTTATATCAAAGCTTACTTTGCGGGTAAAATAGGCATCGCATAATTCTTCGTTATACAAGGATAAGCGGATAAGACGTTGCTCGGGGTATGATTCCATCACTACTTCAGCATCTACCAGACAAAGTTCCCAGGTGGAACCATCGCAGCCGGATGCTCCGAATTCAATGTAGATGGAGTCATCTTTAATTTCGGCATCTATAATTTGCACGATGTCATTGGGGCCATTGTTGTATAGTTCGGTGCTTAGCATTACCTGATCACTACAGACAACAGGAGGTTCAACACAATCACATTCCTCCGAAGTACACGCAAATAAACCAATGACAGGAAGCAGCAAGATAATCCAGCGTATTTTGAATAAGTTTTTCATTTTATATGTTGATTAATTCAATAATAATGACTGATTTTACGAATAGGAGTTGCGTGTTGAAACTAATTAATAAAAAGAGGGAATGCTGTTAAAGGATTTAATACATTCAATCACAGGAGAATTAATTCCCATGGAGCATTGTCATTTACGATTAATAGGGTTTTTTCGAACACTAGAAGGCATCGCCACAAGTATTAAGTGTAATGGATATTCAGGCTGTAAGCCTGAAACTTTATTTAAGTATCAGACCTTCAGTCTGCCATTTCCATCATGTCAATGGCAAGGAGCGGTGCCCCTTGTTGTGAAGTTCAAGGCTTTCAGCCTTTTATTATAGGCTATATATCATTGATATACCTCATTTATTTTAACAATAAAGGGTATAAAGGCACTTTCCAGACATTTAAACTTGTTTAACCTTTGGTTATAATTCCTTTAGTTAATTTTATGGCTTTCAAATTCTATTATGAAGCAACAAGCAGCTACATCTAAAAAACCATTGTTTTTTTATGGATTTATTATAGCCTTTATTGGTACACTTGGCGTGTGGGCCAGTGTTCCGGGGCAAACTTTAGGCATAAGTACATTTACTGATCCCGTTAAGGATGCGCTAGGCCTTGACAGAAGTGAGTTTAGTCTGGCCTATACCTTTGGAACCATCGGTAGTTCATTACTATTGGGTATTGCTGGAAAATGGTTTGACAAATACGGCGCTCGTAAAGTCGCCACCTTTGCTGCCTTGGGATTAGCATTAGCCTTGGCAATTAGTTCTTTTTCAGATACCGTATCTCATTTTATAATGGATTTAACAGGTTTAAATTCATGGATTGTTCCATTTATCGTTATCATGCTCTGTTTTTTTATGATTCGCTTTACCGGACAGGGTGTATTGACCCTGGCTTCGCGGAACATGATTATGCTATGGTTCGATAAGTTTAGAGGAAGTATAAATGCATTTAGTTCTATCGCGGTTTCTTTAGGGTTCTCTATTTCTCCATTATTAATTAATCATTTAATTGAAGGTAAAGGCTGGAATGGAGCATGGCAGGTGTTGGCACTTATTCTTTTAGGAATGGCGGTTATTATTTATATTCTTTATAGAGATACGCCTGAATCCATGGGCTTAAAGCCGGATGGAAATCTGGTAAAGAAAAAAAACAAAGAAAAGTCGGATGAGGAAAGAACTCAATTTACCAAGAGAGAAGCATTAAAAACCCGGGCTTTTTGGATGTATAGTTTGATCCTGGCTTTTAATGGCTATTTTATTACCGGATTAACTTTTCATATCTTTTCTGTATTTGAGAGCGTTGAATTAACCAAAGCAGATGCCATTTCTATATTTGTACCGATGTCAATCATTTCAGTGGCTACTTCTTTTATATTTAATGCCTTAAGTGACTACATGAAACTCAAGAATATTCTTTACATCATGATTGGTGGCGGAATTATTGTTTCGTTGGGATTGGCTTATTTATCTAATCCAATAGGATATTATATGCTGGTTGCAGGTGCTGGAATTATGGGTGGACTGTTTGCGGTATTGAGTTCGGTGACCTGGCCACGATTTTTTGGGAGAAGAAACCTAGGAGCTATATCCGGAATAGCCATGCAAATGATTGTTTTTTCCAGTGCACTGGGACCTTTCTTATTTAGTTATTCATTTAAAGAATTCGGGAACTATACCGTTGTGGCCTTGTCAGGACTAATAGGATTGGCATTCATCGCCATTTTCTCAGTAAAAGCCAATAACCCGCAGTAAAACAAGTCCTGGTTAAGTTTTACGTGTCCTCGCGAACTTTGAGGCCGTCCTCCTGAAGTTTTGCTTGATCCTCGCGGCAAAAGGGCTGTCCTCCCGGGTATGACACCCGTCCTGGCGAAGGTTTGAGTCGATCTGGTGTAATTCCCTAAAATAGCTTGACAGATTTTACTTTAATTTTGAGAAGTGAATACAAACATAAAATATCTGTTGAAATTCTAATACAGTTCTGTTTCTAATTTCTAAAATTCTGTGCATTTCATTTGTTATTACTATTTTATTGTGCAGTTCATAACCATTTGCCTGATTGATTCTGCGACAATGATCACTGTTACTACTTCTGCTTACACAAACCTCTTCTATTTCTCTTTTTCGAACACTGTTTTTGTTATGCCCTAATTAAGTCTGCCGATTAGGAAGAGCAAGAATTTTGAGATAAATACTACCTGAGGTACGAAGGTGGAGGTTTATCTTAAAACCCATAGGGCTTGTTCTTGAGTTTCTTAATCAAAGGCTTAAGTTTGCATCTCAAAATCATGTGTGGTTGTGTATTTTTTATTATTCCACCGCTTTTTAAGCACCCCTGTTTGAAGGTGAGCCTGTGCAGGTGTAAGCATATTGCAACTACGGTGTGGACGTTTATTATTATACTTGTTAATAGCCACTTTTACGGCCTCATGGGCATCATTAAAATCCTTAAAGGTATTATACAAATCATATTCATCCTTTAATATTCCATTCACTCTTTCGGCAATAGCATTTTCATAGGGATCCCCATTCTCTGTCATTGATATTTGAATGTTGCATCCGTTTAAATAATTCACATAATCGTAACAACAATACTGAATACCTCTATCGGAGTGATGAATGAGCCTGCTGGTTACCGTTTCGCTTTCAACAGCCATTTGCAAGGCATTTAAAGCTCCTGAACTCGTCAAGTCTGGCCATAAACACCAGCCCACAATCTTTTTCGAATAAGCATCAGTTATTAACGACAAGTAAGCAAAGCCATGCCTGGTTCGAATGTAGGTGATATCGCTCACCCAGAGTTTACCTGAGCTTGTCAAACTAAGGTCTTGAGCAATATTCGGATACCGCTTGAAAAGATGATTTGAATTAGTGGTGCGTGCTTTTCGCTTGGTGCGACGAACCTGCAAACCATGTTCCCTCATCAGGTAAAAGAACTTATCTCGACCCATTTTAATTTGATGTCCAGCTAAAAAAGAACTGAGTAGTTCGTGAATCTTTTCACATCCCATTTTCTTATGTTCTTTCCGCATTTTTTTTGCTTCATTAAGCACCAATACCTCTGATAATTGAGTTTTTGATTGACGTTTCTTGGTATCGTACCAAGCCTGGCGTGTATATCCAAACAGTCCACACATATCCGTTTTACTGGTATGTGGATACATGTGTGCCAGCAACTCTACTGTTTGGACCCAGACTTTTTTCTGATAGATATTTTTAGCTCTTTTTCTGCTACATCAATTAAGGTGTTTAAGGCCACATCCTTCATCTTTGCGTATTCCAACTGCTTCTCCAACTCTTTGATACGTTGCTCTAGCTGCTTGTTATCTGCTCTTTCCTTTGAACTCATAAAAGACAAAGATAAATGTAAGTCATCTGAATAGCGCTCTTGCCAACGTTTTAAAATATCTGTGTACTTTCTTCTATTCAACTGAAAACGATCGCGAATATCTTGAATACTCATGTGCCCGCCATCAATTTGACTTACTAACCAACGACGAAAGCTAACTTCAAATTTGTTATAATCTATAACCCGATCATGGAAACCTTCCATGTGATCTGTCAACATTGCTTCTTTACTTTCTTTCATTTTGAACTTGACTTTTGTGTCAAGCTATTTCAGAATATTACAATTATCAAAATTACAGAAATATACTTCCCATTAAGCAAGTGCAAGAAGATTCAAATTTAGCTTACTTTTCATCAGCTTTAAATTCAGGGAATGAGTTAGAATTGATGATGGAGGAATTAGTTCCAATAATATTTCAAACCAAATACCTGAAGGAAGATAAGGAGAATAGCTTCAAGTATAATTGGGTGGATCATGTAAAATGGAATACTTCGCATGAAGTTCATTTTACTATTCATCAAAATGGAAGTAAACAAAAAAATACCTGCACCGCCTACATGCTCAATAATGGCTTACCATATGCTTTTTCTGATGACAATGGGCATAAAGTCCAAACCATTACTAAAGCCAGTTTTCCCTTACCTAATAAAGCGGTTATTAAAATTACAGATCATCGAAGTAAAGAAAGAAAAAACCTAAGAACAATACATTTTTTGCCTGAAAATTCTGCATTTGTATTAGGTGAAGAAGAAAATAGAGTGCTAAAAGGTCAATCCGATTCGGTTATTTATAAATCATTTGCCTTAAAATGCGGTACGGCATTTTCTATCCCCTTTCATGCAAATGCCGGTGACATTTATTTGGAGCCAGGCGATACCATAAATATCACCATTCCCAACGACAAAACACCTTTACTTATAAGTAATAACAGCAACTCAATCTGGTGGCAAAATAACAAGGATGCAGATGTTGATGAAATTAAAAACGCCCCTATCTCCAATGAGTTTAAATCCTATCTTATTTTGTCTCATGAAATAAACAAAGTTGTCAATGCGTTACATCAAATGTCTAATGAGGATTTACCCAAATCAATGCTTCCGTTTTATAGTTTAAAATCATACCATTACAACAGCCTAGCCTCAAGCAATACACTATGCCTTTTACAACGATACTTAAGAATAAAGAAATATCAAATTTGGGAAACTGGTTCCACATTTCACAATGGCTTTTCTTCAGCTTACTATTTTACGGTTCCTAACTCTACTGATTTTCATTTATACTTTGATTTGTTTAATCTTTTACATGGGCAATTTGCCTTTAATGCAATAGTAAATAAAAGAGACAAATATGATGAATATTTAACGCGCTGTGGAGATACACTACTTACCAGCAAATTAAAAATATTAATGGATGCTCGTTGTTCTATCTTACCAGGTAAAGAACTTCCATTTAAAACGGTGCTTTCAGATTCTATGCAAGAAGTAAACATTTTACCCCAAAAGAAAGATTATGCACTATTAATGATTTATTACGATCCTGGAATAGTTGAAGACTTTTTAAGTTTATCAGATAACCTGTCTTTAAATGTTGAGATAATAGCCTATGCAAATTGTAATAATAGATTAGTAGAGAATTCTAATAATTCAACCTTATTATCAGGATTTAAAAGAAATAATTATTCTTCACTATATGGACATCCGGATCAGCTTGAATATTTTGCCAATATTACAGGAAACAAATATGTGAATAGTATTTTAATACTTTATGATGTTCGAGGGCAAATACTCTATTCAAAACGTTTTGGAATGGGACAAATGAGAGAACTCGATCTAAAACAGTATAAAGATGAAATACAAAATGCCATTGATAAAAATGAGCAGAAGTCTAAAACTAATAAGTCGTCCATCATACTTTGGGCAGGGTTGGCACTATTTGTTGGTGTGTTTTTAACTATCCTGGTCTATCGTATGGTGATTCAGCGAATGAAAAAACAAAATGCCCAGTCACAATTAATACAGGAGTTGAAACTGAAGTCGGTACAATCGCAGTTAAACCCGCACTTTGTATTTAATGCCTTAAATTCTATTCAGCATCTCATTAATGCTTCGGAGACCAAACAAGCCAACCGGTATTTAATAGGATTTTCGAATTTGCTTCGTGGTGTGTTGGACAATGCCGATAAACGTATTGTGCCGCTTTCCGACGAAATAGAAATGATACAACAATATTGCGAACTGGAAAAACTGCGGCTTCAGTTTAAATGCACTATTCACGTAGAAACCCAAACGCCTGCGGATTTAATAGAAGTACCTTATATGTTGTTGCAACCACTGGTGGAAAACAGCATAAAACATGGTGTGGCTAAACAGCAGGAAGCTGGGGAAATCAACATGCGTATTTTTGAAAAAGATACAGCTTTGCAAATCAATATCCGGGACAATGGTCCCGGAATAAATGGTTATAGCATAAATGAAATGACCATGAAAGGAAAAGGTTTAAAACTAACTTTGGAAAAACTACAGGGCATTTATGGAGAGGATGCCCACCTACATATTTCAGAACAGCAAGGATGGACAGAAGCTTCCATTCAAATTAAAATAGGATAAAGATGATACAGGCAGTTATAATCGATGATGAAGAAAAAGCAAGGCAAAATCTGGATGCCATCATTAAATCTTATTGCCCCGAGATAATTATTGTAGCTAAGCTAATGGTGTACAGCAAGGTATTGAAGTGATTCACCAGCATCAGCCCAATCTTATTTTCCTCGACATCGAAATGCCGGACGGAACCGGTTTCGATTTACTTGAAAAGTGTTCGTATAGCTCAGGTGAAGTTATTTTTATTACTGCCCATCATCAATACGGGCTCAATGCCATAAAATTCAGTGCCATCGATTATATTCTGAAACCCATCGATGAGGTTATGCTAATGAAGGCTGTTTCCAAAGCAAAGCAACAAATAGAATTAAAACAGGAGAACCTCCGCCTGAAAAACCTCTTGAATAATGTTTCTTTACCGCAAGCCAGCAAACGCATTGCACTGCCATTTGTCGATAAAATTGAGTTTGTCGAAGTGAAAGACATCATTCGCCTCGAAGCCGAAGGTAGTTATACCAAATTCTACACGACCGTTAATAGTCCTTTAATAGTTTCCAAAAGTCTGAAAGAGTATGATGATATGCTTTCAGCTTCCGGTTTTATCAGAACCCACCAGGCGCATCTGGTCAACCCTGATTTTATCCAATCCCTCATTAAATCCGATGGCGGCTACCTATCCATGAAAAATGGCGATTCGGTACCCATCTCGCGCCTGCGCAAAAATGAAATTATAAAGGTATTGAAAGAGAAGTAAATGACTGGTTAAAAACCTGTCAGCATTTTTTACTGACAGGTCTTAAATATATCATTTACTTTTTATTGAATATTTTAGAAACAACTCCATTCTCCAATTGAATTTGTACAATATATGTTCCTGGCAATAAATTAGAAACATCTATTTTCTCATTGCCAGATATAGTGTGCGTTGAAATAACTTCTCCACTGGTTGTATAAAGGTTAATCTTAATTGAGCCATTAAATCCTTTAATTCCAAAATAATCGTCTGCAGGGTTTGGGAATAATGCAATTTGTTTTGCCTGAATAGATGAAAAGCCAGTATTAAAACCTTCAGATACATTGATGGAAATAGTGGCATCAGTTGATTGAGCTCCTTCATTATCGATTGCATACCATGATATTTCGTCTGCACCTTGATATGCTTTGGCTGGTATATAAACAACGTTTAATTCAGACACAATTGCAACACCGTGTGTAGGTTGTTTACTTATACCTATTGAAGAGATGTTACCATCAATATCAGAACATTCTGTTGCAATGATTATTACAGAATCAACAACAGTAGAAACTTCCTGATTATAAGCAGAAGGGATATCATTAATAGCCTTAACATCAATATTAATGAGGGCCAATTCTGAAACAGAACTACTGTCATCAATAGCATACCATGTGATTTGATCCATTCCATTGAAATCATCATGAGGAGTATAGTTGATTTCATTACCGGAAATAGTGGCGATACCATTGGAAGGTTCTTCAGCAAGTATTAATGAGCTGATTTCTCCGTCAATGTCTTTGGCATCTAATGAAATTATAACTTCAGTATCTTCATTTGTTTCAACATTTGATCCTGAAACTATTGGTGCATCGTTTATAGGAGCAATGTTTATTTCAACCGAAGCATCATTAGAAGTTCCATTTTCATTATCTATTGCATACCATGAGAACAGGTCAGAACCAAAGTAATCTGGTTCTGGTTCGTAAATAATATTTGTTCCTGAAATAGTAGCTATACCATGGTTAGGCTCATTTGTAATTACAATGCTAGAAATAGTTCCGTCCACATCGTAAGTTTGCGTTTCTATAGTAACAGATTTATCTTCAGGAGTATTAATCCTACTATCATAAGCAATAGGTAAATCATTAATAGAAGTAACATTAATACTAACAGTAGCTATTTCTGATATTTCACTGCTATCATCAACTGCATACCACGAAAATTCATCAGCTCCAAAGTAGTTTTCATTAGGCGAGTAAACAACATTTAAATCGGAAACCGAAACTTGTCCGTTGAGGGGTTCACTCGTAATAACGATTGAAGTTATTTGACCGTCAATATCCTCAGTATCTATTGCAATGGAGATATTATTATCTTCAGGAGTTTCAATGGTTGAATTTTTAGCAACAGGACGATCATTCTCTGGATAAACATTTATGTAAATCCATTGGGATACTTCAGAAAGTTGGTCGTTTGCACTTATCTGTATTGAATCAATCCCATAAAAATTTTGATCGGGAAAATATGTAAAATGATTATCACTATAAGATGCACTTCCATGCTTCCCATTATTAAGAATAAGATATTCTAATACATCACCATCCTGATCAGTGGCAAATACTATATTATCTACACTAATATTGTTATCTTCAATTGTTTTTAGCGTATCTATTGGAGTAAAAACAGGAGAAGTATTGTCTATCTTTAGAAAACTAATTACTGAATTACCTATTAACGTATCTCCAATATCATTTCTTATTTCTCCAACATGATAAATAATTCTAATACTGTCACCATTTTCCAAATCTGATAAATCTTTAAAATAATTTGCCCCGTCAGGTAACTTGATAAAGCTGTCCACTTTTACGGTTAAGTTTGAGTGTACAAGCTCATAATCATAATCATTTTGAAGTAAGGTTGATAGAGATCCGATTACGGTATCCGCAAAAGCAAATGGGGCATTATTCTCAACGCTTTGTAATACGGGGTAAGTACTGTCTGTTCGAATGGTCCAAACATCATTAAAATCCCAATTGTCAAAACTGTCAGACAGTTTCATACTACTACTATTTAATGCATCAACAGTTTGGTTATTATAATCACTACCGATAGCTACAGTTGTATTACAGGTTTCACTATTAAAGAAGGAATTAGTCACAGTCCCATTATTTTGGTTAACACCAATAATAGTACCTGCAGAGGAGCTTGCAGATACGATTCCTGTGGAATAACAATTAGATATTGATGTATAATAATTACGGCCAATCAACCCTCCTGCACTATAAGTAGCCGTGACATTTCCAGTGTTATAGCAATTTGTTATAGTTTTTTCATTTGAAGAGTTAAAACCAATTAAACCTCCGACATATGCATAACCATAAACATCACATGAAGTGTAGCAGTTGCTGATATTTGAACGGGCATTTGTACCTACAAGACCACCTATATTAGTATCTTCACTAGAAACGAGTCCACTACTAAAGCAGTTTGTTAAGTCAGAATTTCCATTCATTCCTATGAGACCTCCAATGTCTTGTCCTTTGCCATATACCATAGATGAGCTATGGCAATAGTTTATAGGTGTGTCGAAGTTCTCTCCAACAAGCCCTCCAACAAAACCTTCTCCCCCTTTAATTGTACATGAAGTAAAACAGCTTGTTACAGTCGATTCACTATTCACTGCAATTAATCCCCCGACTGTTTCACTTTCAGATGTAATACTTCCAGTAACATAACAATGGCTGATTGTTGAATTAAAAGATTCACCTATTAAACCACCTATCATATTAAAACCAAAAATTTCACAATCAACAATTCCTATACTATCGAGAGTGGCACCTTCGATCATCCCAAATAATCCGACATTCATATCACTATTGATATATAAATTTTTGATTGTATAACCTGACCCATTGAAATTTCCCGTAAAACCAAAATCTTTTCCAATAGGAGTTAATCCAGAATAACCCATTTCATCAACCCAATTATATGTATCTGATGCATCTATATCTGCAGTTTGAATATAATGTCTTGACCAGGCAGTGTCTGCTTTTGATAGCCAATATAGGTTTTCGAGAGATTCAATTTGGTAAGGATTGGTTCGGTTTCCATCGCCCATGGGTTTAACTGCTACCTGGGCTTTAATACACATTGAAATAAAAAGGATACTTACTAGAGAAAAGTACTTCATTAGTCTAGGTTCAAAATTTTGTAATTAATTGTTAGTTAGAATAGAAGTGTAAAACTATACATTTTAGATATCTATTGAAACAAATTGTTCGAATAATTGAAGTATGGATCATATAGTTTATTTACCAGTTAAAGGAGAAATTAATTCTTATAATTAACTTATTTAATAAAGAATAGATTTAAGCGTCTTGTAAATAAATCTCATGTCTTTTATCAAAATCCAACCATCTATTCTTAACATAAAACAGTTTTTTTAGGTGTTTTCTTCGGGTGATGTTCGACAATGCTTCGTAAGGGCTTCGCAAACCTTCGATAGCTGTTCGCAAAATGTTCGATAAAACATCGATATAGGACATCGAATATGTATTGTAGACGACTGAAGGAAAGTATGCCTAAATACCCATTCGAACATATAGCTAAAATATTCGATCGATAGAATCTGTAATATAAAAAGCCAAATTTGTCACATTGTATTTTTATTTATAAAACTATTTTGTGGGCCTATTTATAATTACACAATTATGAGGAAAACATTTCTATATGTAATGCCCATTTTAACACTTTTGTTAAATCCATGTTTGGGATATGGGCAAAATCAAGGAGATATTATTGAGGTAGATGGAAATTATTATGAAATACTAAGCGACAATGCTATTTCCAATCCAGGCTTTGAAGATGGTTTCACATCCTGGACTGATGCTACTTCGTCCGCCGCAGAACTGAGTTCGGATAAGTTTACTATTGTTACAAGTGGAGGAGTAGATAATACACAATACCTGTTGGGAACAACAAACGAAGGTTCCAGTTCTTCCGGTTCTATCGGAACCGGTTGGAATATTGAATCAGGTAAAACCTACTGTTTTTCTTACTACGTAAAATATTTAGATGCATCTGCAGCAGAAGGTTCAGAAACGTGGATTAAAGTATCATTAACGAATGACAAAACTTCTTCCGCTGAGCCGAGCATATTAATCAGTTCAACAGAAGTTAGTGGAGCAGGTGCATGGACCAAAAACAGTGTAGTCTTTACTAATTCTACGCCATACGCATACATTGTAGCTCGTTTTCGTTGGTTAAGCAATCGTCTGGGATTCGATTCATTTTCTTTACACGAAGTGGTTGAGGTAGTTAATACTAGTGATTTAGAAAGCGCTATTGCCGATGCAGAAGCTATTTATGATGTCGAAGCCGAAGGAGCAGCTGATTTTCTGGATGCCATTAATACAGCCAAAGGTGCTTTAAACAATCCAACAATTGAAAGTGTAAAACAGGCTACAAGCGATTTAAACGAAGCCATTACATCATATCAGTTAAGCAATGCTTCTTCCGATTCACCAGTTGATATGACAAGTTGGATAGTAAACCCTGCTTTTGACGAGAACTTACAAGATGGTTGGAAAGGAGTTGGAACCATCAATTATAATGGTGTGGAGTTCTACCAGAAAACTTTCCGCATGTATCAGAAAATAAACGGCTTGCCGGCAGGTAAATACCGACTAAAAGCACAAGGTTTTGAACGCCCCAAAAGTAATGACGGTGGAGCTGCATACAATGCCGGTACTGAGGTGATCAATACCGAGCTGTTTGCCGGAGCCAATAGTTTTGCAGAAAAAAGAGTGGTATTTAATTCCTTGTACGAAGTTTCATATACCGGAGCAGGTTCTTCCAATGGTTATGTGAGCTCTATGTCAAGTGCCAAAACTGTTATGGCCGCCTCAGCTGACAATTATTTAATGCAGTTGGATGATATTATGCTGGATGAAAATGATACCCTGATTATTGGAGCAGAAACTGATTTTACGCAAAGTTACCAATGGGTTTTATTCGACAATTTTCAGTTGGAATATATTGGACAGTTCGATGCCAATGACCTTGTTACGGCTATAGAAGAGCAAATTACTTATGCACAATCCTTATTAGAAAGTAAAATTCAGAATTCAGCAGCAGCTTTATTGACTTCTTCGATAGAGCAAGCCCAGCAAACTATAGTGGCAGATCCTTTAGTTTATGATGATTTATATACCAGCAGTCAGGATTTGAATACCTCAATTGAAACAGCTGAGGCATCTAATTTGGCCTACATTCAATTACAAACGGCCATAGATGAAGGAACAGAAGAGCTGGAGCTGATATCAGGAACAAGAGCTGAAGATTTAAAAGCAGCCATTACTGATGGTCAAAGCGTAGTAGTTAATCTGGATGCAACGCTTGATGCTATCGAAACAGCGACTACTAACATCAATACAATTTTTAAGAAGCATATTTATATCCCAACCTGGATGATGGGAGACGTGAATGATCCGGATAATAACTGGAGTATGGAGCGCAGTAAGCAATCTAAAAACTGGATTGTATTCTGGGAACCTGGTTACGGACAAGACCCTAGCGTTGTGGTGGATGGAAACTATAAAATTAATGTGGATGGTTTACTGGAGACTGCAGAAAATGCCTATGATTACTATACAGATTCATTAAAGTTTATTAGTAGAGATGGTGGGCTTTCCAGCAATTATAAAATGATTATCAGGTTACGATACACCAGAGATTGGGAAGCTACGGGATCAGGTGTTGATAATACAATTGGCTTACTTACACTTACAGCATGGTCGGCACAATCGGCTGGTCATACACTGGCGCACGAAGTTGGACACTGTTTTCAGTATCAGGTACATTGCGATAATGGAGATCAGAATGGCTGGATGTATGGTTTTGGATCTAATGCAAGCGGAGGTAATGGCTGGTGGGAACAGTGTGCCCAGTGGCAAGGCTTTAAAATATTTCCTGATCAGCAATTCACAGCCAGTAATTTTTCGGCTTACCTGAACACTTCGCATAAGCATATTTTACATGAAGCACCTCGTTACGACAACTACTTTATTCAGGATTATTGGGTATATAAACATGGTCTGGATATCATTGGTCGTTTATGGAACGAGTCTAAAAGCCCGGAAGATCCAGTGGAGACTTATAAGCGAATTACAGATATTAGCCAAACTGAGTTTAATGACGAGATGTATGAGGCTGCATCAAGATTTGTTACCTGGGATATCCCTCGAATCAAATCTTACGGAGCAAGTAAAATTTTATCTCGCCCGCAAACTTCCATGACGGATGTTGGTGATGATTATTGGATGGTTGATGAATCTAACTGTCCCGAAAATTATGGCTATAACATCATCCGATTAAATGCGCCAATTACGCCGAAGACAATTAGCGTATTCTTCCAAGGTAAATTAGGTGCTGATGGTTACCGTTCAAAATACCTTAGTTGGGGAGGTTGGCGTTATGGTTTTGTAGCTATGTTAAGAGATGGAACACGTGTTTATAGCGATATGGCCAGTGCTTCTTCTACAGCTCCCGATGGAACTTTACATTTTGATTGTCCTGCTAACACCCAACGATTGTGGCTGGTAGTTACAGGTGCTCCTTCTATCCATTGGCGACATGCCTGGGATGATGATGATTCTAATGATGAACAATGGCCTTATCAGGTGAGTTTTAATAATACTAACCTGTATGGAAAAACAAATATCTATACTTCCGCAGAAAGTGTTTCGGAAAGCACCATTAAAGTTTACGCACAAAACAAAGAACTTGTAGTAAATCAATTAAATGATGAAGCACAAATAAGTGTTTACTCCATTGCAGGCAGATTGATTTGGAAAGCTAATGTAAATAGCGCTGAATTCCGAAAAACATTATCATCAGGCATTTACATAGTACATATTAAAACCAAAAATGAGAGCGTACAGCAGAAGGTGTTTATCGAATAAATCCATTGTCATTTATTAGGGAGAGAATATATAAGCACTTTTTGTACGAATAATTTTAAAAAACAAAACATTTAAAGATAATTACGCATGAAGAGAGTATTAATGGTATTGATTGTATTTGTATCAATCATTGCCCAATTAAAAGCGCAGGAGGTTGGAGACACTGTTTCTATTGGAAATACGGAGTATATATTGCAAAGCGAGAACCTTATTTCCAACCCGGGTTTCGAAGATGGTTTTACAGGTTGGACTGATGCAACAACTTCAGCAGCTACTTTATCATCTACCAATTTTACAATTAATTCCACAGGAGGTGTAGATGATTCTCAATATCTTGTTGGAACGACCAATGCCAGTTCAAGTGCAGCTGGTTCTATAGGAACAGGATGGAGCATAGAGTCAGGGAAAACTTATTATTTCTCCTATAATGCCAAATATATGGATGCATCCGCTACAGCTAATTCCGAGGAATGGTGTAAAGTTTCATTAACCAATAATAAAACAAATGCTGCAGAGCCACTTATGTTGATTAATGCCACAAATGTTGATGGCGGTGGAGCATGGACAGAAAACAGTGTGGCTTTTACCAACACAACTCCTTATAGTTATATCGTGGCGCGTTTTCGATGGTTAAACAGTCGTTTGGGTTTTGATGAATTTGCGCTTTACGAAGTAATTGAAATTGCAGACACCGCTCAATTAAAGGCGGTCATCCAGGAAGCAGAGGAGTTGTATGATGCTGCAGGAGAAGGAGCAGAAGAATTAAATGCAGCTATTACTACTGCAGAAGGTTTGTTAACCGATGCTTCAGCCGAAGAGGTAAAGCAGGGAATAAGCGATTTGGAAGAAGCCATTTATACTTTTAAGTTGGCAAATGCAACAAGCGAGAACCCTGTGCTTATGACTGATGTGATTGTCAATTCTAGTTTTGAGGATGCTTT
This sequence comes from uncultured Saccharicrinis sp., assembly GCA_963677245.1. Lineage (GTDB taxonomy): Bacteria > Bacteroidota > Bacteroidia > Bacteroidales > Marinilabiliaceae > Saccharicrinis. The sequence goes on along the minus strand of OY781921.1, from coordinate 3,202,400 downwards.
TGATGGATGGTCAAACATAGGATTTGTAACTCAGACCAATACAGTATTTTTAAATAAAGATGGAAATATATATATCGAAACATGGGTAAACAGGGGCTCGCAAGTGTCAGATGTTTCGGTTGAGCAGGTGTTAACAGATTTACCAAATGGAAAATATACTTTAAAGGCTGCTGCCGGAAATATTCAGCAAACAGCATCAGGAAGTACCACTAACTCAGGAGGTCCGCAAACCGGAGCTTCGCTTTTTGCCGGAGTAGAAGAAATTGCTGTGAATACAATGCAGGAATATTCACTAGATGTTATTGTAGTCGATAATCAATTGACTATCGGTTATAAAACTGAAAATGCAACAGGTAATTGGGTTACTTGTGATAACTTCAGACTAGAATATAAAGGTTTCGATATTGAATCTATCAAGGTTTATTTGCAAACGCAGGTTGATATTGCCAATACTTTATTAGAAGGTAAAATGCAAGATGATGTTCGTTCTTCCTTGCAAGGAGCAGTTAACCTTTCCAACGAGGAAATAGCCGATGACACAGTAACGGAAGAAGAGCTTGCTCAGGCCATCGATCAAATTCAAAGTTCAATTACAGCAGCCCAGTCAGCACAGGATGCTTATGACTCAATTCAAGATGTAATTGATGAGGCTACAACACTATATGGAACTGGAGAAGGCAATGAAGCAGCTACATTTAAAAGTGCTATTGATGCAGCAGTAGATATTTCAAATAATTTTACGGCTAGCAATGATGATATTTATACAGAAGAGGAAAAGCTTACTAAATCAATATTGGCTTATCGTATAGCAAACGCAATTGGAGAAGTTCCTGTGGTGGTATCTAATCCAAATTTTGCCCGCGGTTCTACCATGTTCTTTGGTCGAAGCACAGTTACTGGTGTTTCTGTTTTTGGCCTATTGGAATATGGATATTGCTGGAGTACAGATCCGGAGCCGACTATACTTGATAATAGAAGTTCAGACTATTTGTCTAATAATGGAAGAATTTATCGTGTAGAAAACCTGGAACCTTCTACTGTTTATTATATGAGAGCTTATGCATTAACAAAAAATTATGCAGTAGGTTACGGTGATGTCCTTAAGGTAATTACTTTACCCAAGGGTACGGTTTCGTATACATTATCCAGCAATGTGACCGGCGATATGCGCGATCGTTTAGAAGTAGCTATGTCTGAAGCGGTAGGTTATTTTAACGATTTAACCAGTATTCAGGGGCATTGGCTTAATGTAAATTATGGTTCCGGAACACCTACTGCAGAGGCAAGTTATGGAGGTTATATGCGTTTTGGACCTAATACTGCTTATCAAAAAACCGGAACTGCGCTTCATGAGATGGGGCACACCATTGGAGTTGGTACGCATAGCATGTGGTATGGTCCTTCTTCTCCTTTAAGAGAAAATGGATCGAGTGGAGCCTGGTATGGTGAGCGTACCACTAAATTGTTGCAGTTTATTGATAACGATGAAGAGGCTTATTTAAGAGGTGATGCAGTTCATATGTGGCCATACGGAGTAAATGGAGCACAGGAAGATGATGGAACTGATTTACTATATATTTCAAATGCATTAATAGTTCAGGCTCTTGGAGAAGATGGTTTACCTCCAACAGGTGGTTTTGCTACTCCGGCCTATACATTTGAATTGGAAGATGATACTAAATATTATATCAAGAGTGAAGCGGAACAAACCGGACGGGATACTAAATACCTTGTTTTGGCAAGCAACGGAAATTTGATCAATAAAGAGATGAGTGCAGAGGAAGCTCTGGCTAATGATAGTGCTGCCTGGACGGTTGATTTTAACCCGGTAAATTCGTATTACACGATTAAGAATGTAGCCACAAACAGATATATCTATTACAAATCAACCGGATATAATGGATTTAGTACTATAGAACGTGCTAACCCTGTAACTAATGATTATTTACAATTAATGCAGGGTCGTGTGGAAACAAGCATAGGAAGTATGACAAAAAAAGGATATTGGCTGATACATCCACAGGCTACACTTTCTCCTACTACTTTGGTGGCAAGTATTAGTACATCAACATCAACAAGTGGTTTTAATATTGCAAATACAGCAACCACACAACGATGGCTATTATTAACTGATGAAGAAGTGAATACCTTAAAGCAAGCCACTCCTGTTTTGGAAGTTAATACTGATTCAAGTAACGATGTAGTTATTTATGCTCAAGATGAAAATTTATGTATAAGCAATATTAGAAGTGAGTCTGATATATTGGTGTATAATATTTCCGGAGGATTAGTTTATCAGACACAAACTGCTAATCCATCAGTGACTCATAAACTAGCTAAAGGAATGTATATTGTTTGTGTAAAATCCAATAATGCACAAGTTGTTGGAAAAGTTATTATAAAATAGGATCCCCAAATTAAACATCTTCATATTCAATCGCTTGTCATGTTTTGGCAGGCGATTGTTTTTTTAAATGGGAAGAAATCCAGTGTTTTTTATACCTCTAAAAAGTACCTGACTGTTTTTATAAACAAGTCTGTTTGTTCGGCATGTAGCCAGTGACCGGCATTCGGGATATCGGCTAGTTGAGCTGAAGGAAAGTATTTGCGCACCAGCTGTAAGTCATCATCCTGTACATATGGTGAGTTGGCACCACGAATCATAAACACCTTTTTTTCTTCAGGAAACTCAGGACAGGCATCAAATACCTCAGTGCCATCCATAATGCGATCGAGATGATCTGAAATGGCCTGAATATTTAACTTCCAGTACAAGGATTTATCCTCGTTACGGGCAATATTCTTAAGTAAAAAAGAACGAACAGCATTATTGCTTATTCCTTTTTTTAATTCTTTATCCACAGCGCTTCTTGAGGGATAATCAGAAGGATTAACTGAAAGCAAGGTGTCTACAATAGCACGATGATCATTGGTAATATGTGCATAATTGCTAAAATTATTATAGGCCTTAGGAGCAATATCTAAAATAACCAGGCTTTCTACCATTTCAGGATATAACAGGGCAAAAGCCATAGCAGTTTTACCGCCCATGGAATGGCCCATAATGGTTGCTTTATCCAACTGTTGATCAGTCATGAACTCTTTTAAGTCTTCTGCCATCAACTGGTAGTTCATATCTGAACTATGTTGCGATTGTCCGTGATTTCGCTGATCAATTATAAAAATACGAAACTGATCTTCTAGTAAACGGGCAATGCTTAACCAATTATCAGAAGAACCATATAATCCATGAATGATAATTAAGCTAGTATCTCCATTGCCCAGTTCCCGAAAAAAAAGCTTCATATTACTGTTTATTTTACCAACTGTTGTTTGTATAATAAAACGGTTTGCTCCAGGCCTTTGTACAGCGCATCGCAAATTAAAGCATGCCCAATGGATACTTCAGTCAGGAAAGGAATATTCTCTGAAAAATATTTCAGGTTTTCTAAGCTTAAATCGTGTCCGGCATTCACCTTTAACCCTACCTTACGAGCCATTTCAGCAGCTTCTACAAAAGGAGCTACAGCAGCTTCTTTGTTTTTAGGAAATAGGGTAGCATAAGGTTCTGTGTATAATTCAACCCTGTCTGTATTTGTTTTGGCAGCGTTGGCAATGTTTTTCACATCGGTATCAATAAAAATAGAAGTTCTGACTCCGGCATCTTTAAACTCCTGGATAACCTCTTGTAGAAAAGACATGTTTTTAATGGTATCCCAACCTGCATTTGAAGTAATGGCTTCCGGTGGATCAGGCACAAGGGTAACCTGATGAGGCTTTACCTTTTTAACCAGGTTTATAAAATCCTCTGAAGGATAACCCTCAATATTAAATTCAGTTTTAATGATTGGTTTAATATCAATAACATCCTGGTAACGAATATGTCTTTCATCCGGACGAGGATGAACAGTTACTCCTTCTCCTCCAAACGCCTGCACATCAATTGCTGCTTGCACCACATTAGGCATATCACCGCCTCTTGAGTTACGCAGTGTTGCAATTTTATTGATATTTACACTTAATTTTGTCATTTCTTATTATTTTGTCATCAAGCTCAGGTTATTAGTCTAAAATTAGGAAATAAACCAATCAATAACTTGATTGTTTCTTTATATGAAACTAAATTTACCTGACACGTATAAAAAAAGGAGAAACCAGTAAATCTCTCCTTGGGGCAAAGTTAAGAGTATTTCTTGAAAGTATAGTATGTTAGCAAAAGATTTGATATCAGATATTGTACCTGCATTAAGAACATCCGATTCCGGATTGGATGCCCTTAACTGGATGGAGGTATTCCGTGTATCTCACTTACCAATAGTGAATAATAAAGATTTTTTAGGCTTAGTTGCCGATACCGATATTTATGATTTAAACAAACCGGAAGAACCTCTTGGAAATCATAAATTATCATTGTTTTCTCCTTTTGTTTATCAGCATCAGCATATTTATGCGGTTATTGAATTGGCTGCACGATTGCAGTTAACGGTCATTCCTGTATTGGATAATAAAAAGGAATACCAGGGTTTAATTACACAAACCGATTTGTTAAAGAATTATGCCGATTTAATTGCTGTGCATACACCTGGAGGAATTGTAGAGATTGAGGTACCAACGTATGATTATTCCTTTTCGGAAATAGCACGTATTATTGAAGATACAGATACGAAAGTGCTAAGTTTTTACGTTAATCAGGATGAAGTAGAGGATACTTTAAAAATTACGATAAAACTAAACCGCGAGGATATTACCTCGGTGCTAAGAGCCTTTGATCGATATGATTACAGGGTGACTGCCTCATATTCAGAACATGATACTGTTGATGAAGTTGTAAAGAAAAATTATGATGCCTTAATTAGGTATTTGAGTATTTAGGATAGAAAAGTGTAGTTGTTAAAAAAAACAATAGATAAGAGATGTAAAACCGTACTGCTTTATTTATTTTGTTGTCTGTCTTTTATATATGCACGTGATAAATCGGTACCCTTAATTGACCTTACTCAGGCCAATGACACAATAACTGTGTCAAAAATTCGACTTCAAGGAAACCATAAAACAAAATCCAGAGTTATTTTTAATGAGCTTCTTTTTAAAGAAGGAAGTAGGATAGATAAAACCGAGTTTTATGATGTGGTAATTCAATCACGTCAAAATCTGGAAAATACCTCGCTTTTTAACTTTGTGTATATTAATTACTGGTTGGTTTCTAAAGATGAAATTGCCTTTGAAATTAAAGTGGATGAACGCTGGTACCTCTGGGCATTACCAATTTTTGAACAGGCCGATAGAAACTTAAGTTCTTTTCTGGAAAGTGGAGATTGGAGCCGTGTAAACTATGGTTTTTACATTAAGCGCGAAAACTTTAGGGGAATGAACGAAACCCTCAAATTCAGACTAAGAATGGGTTTTCTGAATGAGCTTATGTTATTTTATAAATCTCCCGATCATAATAATAAACTCAGTTGGGGTTCTTCAATTGCTTATCAATCCAATAACCAGGTTAGCTATAATATATTCAATAACGAGCCGGTACAATTTAAACTGGATAATTCCTTTGTACAACAGAAATGGTTTGGGCGACTCTTTCTCTTTTACCGACATCATCATTTACATCGACACCAGTTTACCTTAGGGTATAATGGATTTCATATAAAAGATACCTTGGCACATATGAATCCTGAATATTTACAAGATGGTAAAACCAGTATGCGTTTCATCAATCTGGCTTATATGTATAGTTTTGACCAGCGCGATAATAAAGTTTATCCTTTAAGTGGCCATTTTATTACGGGTAGTTTAATGCAGGATGGTTTAAATTTATTGACCAGTCGATTTGCTAATTTCTCAGCCTTTGTTAATTTTCAACAATATGGCAAACTGTGGCCTCGGTTTTATTATGGCATTAATTCCGCAATGAAATACAACAACAAAGAACAAACACCATTTGTATTGAACACAGAACTGGGGTACAATGAGTTTTTAAATGGATACGAATACAACCTTATCGATGGAAGTAGTTTTGCTTTTCAAAAACAAAAAATCGCCTTTGAACTGATTCCCACCAAAACGGCAAATATTAACTTCATTAGCCTTAATCAGTTTTCAAAAATCCATTATGCATTATATGTGAAAGCGTTTTCTGATATTGGTTACGCCTATAAATCCAATCCTCATTTTTCAAATAATTTAAGTAATACATTTTTGTATGGTTATGGAGTAGGTGTAGATTTTGTTACCTATTACGATAAAGTACTATCCATTAATTACTCGGTTAATAAATTTGGGACCACTGGAGTCTACTTTCATTTAGATATAGCATTGTAAGTTTTTAAGAAAAAAAAGAAATGTAGTTTTAAATAGTATTGTTTTGTCAGCGGCAATACTCTGTTTACATTTGCCATGTTAAAAATATAAACGCACCATGAGAGTAGCCATCTTTGGAAAAAATTTTTCAGAGTCATTCAGAGTAACATGCAGTAATCTTTTCAGAAAGCTTCATGAGCATGATACGGAGATGTTTATTTATAAGCCATTTTACGATTATTTGGTTGGAAATATTGATGTTAAACCAAAGGCAAAAGGTTTTTTTGAGAAGCGGGAAGATTTGGTTGATATCGATTTCTTTTTGAGTATTGGAGGAGATGGAACGATACTCGAAGCGGTTACTTTAGTGCAGGATTCAGGGATTCCAATTGTTGGTTTTAATAGTGGGCGTCTTGGCTTTTTGGCTGATATTGCTCAGGAGGAGATGGATACTGCATTGGATCATATTTTTAATGGAGAATATAAAACTTCCTCGCTTGATCTTTTGCAGTTGAAGACAGAAAGTAACTTATTTGGTGATTTAAATTTTGCGCTAAATGAGTTAGCGGTGCACAGAAGAGATAGTGCTTCTATGATTACCATTCATGCTTACCTTAATGGAGAATTCTTAAATTCATATTGGGCAGACGGTTTAATAGTGGCAACAGCCATTGGTTCAACAGCTTATTCCTTAAGTGTTGGAGGACCCATTATCCATCCGCAATCACAAAATTTGGTTATTACTCCAATTGCACCACATAACTTAACAGTTCGACCTATTGTAGTACCGAATCATTTAAATATTACGCTAAAAGTTGAAGGACGTGGCGATAAATATCTGGCAACACTTGATTCGCGAAGCAGGATTTTTGAAGAATCATTGGAGCTTAATATTCAAAAAGCTGACTTTAGTATAAACGTTATTGACTTACCTGGAATTAATTTCTATTCAACCTTAAGAAACAAGTTGATGTGGGGTGCTGATAAACGAAATTATTAGAAAGAATACCTACAATAAGAGCATAAAAAAAGGATAGATGGAACATCTATCCTTTACCCTTAAAATCAGCTTTGTTAACCAAATCTAAATCTATGAAAAAAAATCTACATTACAAATGTAGGGGATATTATAGTGAAGCGATACAAAAAAAAGTTAAAGCGTGTTAATTGTGAAAATGTAAAGCTTGTAGCACTTATCATTTCTTAGTAAACACTACCCTATTTATTTCTCTTCAAAATACATTTGTTTCAACTTGAACGTGTTAAAATATAGGCGATTAGAAACTAATTGTAATCTTATTCGTATTTGGGTTATGGTAAAACGATACCAGATGGGTTGAATAGTGAAAATTATAGAGGTAAAAAATAGACTATAAATTCATACCATTGAAAATAGTTAGATTGTTGTAGGTGTACCACAAACATTGACCTAAAGACTTATTGATTAAAAAAGTTTAGTTTTTTATGACTTTAAATTTTGATTTGTGCTTTGAATGTTATTAATTTTATAAGAGTCAATGGTAAGGGAATCAACTTCTTGAGAATATTAGTCGGGCATATATGTTTAACCAACACATAAACTCGATGAAATGATTATGGTATACACAGCAAATCCCTTTTATAAATATTTCACTACACAATTATTTTAACCCCATTTTTTTAATTAGAGACTAATTTCTCCAGTATAATTAGTTGTTTTCCAAAATTGACCCGAAAAGCTATTGATTAACGAATCTTTAGCTTTTCTCTTTTTATGTAGGTTTCTATTCTTTCAGTGCTTTATAAATCTGATCCATATTGGTATGCTCACGAACAAAATTTGCCAGTTTATCGTATTCCTGATCTTTAAAACTGTGGTAATTCATAATTTCCAATTCATTATTAAGAAAAGGAGATAAAATATCTTTTAAAACGACCGCATTATCAAAAATGCCGTGTATATATGTTCCCCAGCATTTATCATTTAGTTTAAAGCCATCATTTATACCGTTTTTCAACGTAGCAACAGGAATTTGTTTTTCGAGAAATGATGTAGTTCCCATATGTATTTCGTATCCATGACAGTCATCCATATAATCCAGATAATTAAATTGACATTGGGTGCTGTTCTTTTCAGTAGTCATTTCAGTAATAATGGGAAGTATGCCAAGACCATTTATTTTATCGGCACTACTTTCAATGTGCAAAGGGTCATGAATTTCTTTACCCATAATTTGGTATCCACCACAAATGCCATAAATAGATTTACCTTCGTTGTGCCATTTAATAATATGACTAGCTAAACCTGTTTCATTAAGGTATTGCATATCTGCAATGGTGTTTTTAGAACCTGGTATAATCAGGATATCGGCTTTTTCTAATTCTTTAATGGTATTTGTAAAGTATAAATTGACTTCATTTATTTCAGCAAATCGATTAAAATCAGTAAAATTTGACATGTGTTTTAAAGGAACGACAGCTACATTTACCTTACCTGCTATAGCAGTCTGATTCTTTTTCAAAAGACTTACTGAATCTTCCTCTTCGATAGTGATATCTTTAAAATATGGAATAACGGCAACAACCGGAACGCCTGTAATTTCTTCCAATATTTTCTTTCCATCTTCAAAAAGATCAATATCACCTCTGAATTTATTGATTACAATTCCTTTAATCAGTTTCCGTTCATCTTCTGGCAACAGCTGAATTGATCCGTAAACAGATGCAAAAACACCTCCTTTATCAATATCAGCAATTAAATAGATGCATGCATCAATGGCTTTTGCCATAGGCATATTCACAATGTCTTTATCGCGAAGATTTAGTTCTGAGATGCTACCAGCACCTTCCAACACAATGGGGTTGTATTTATCTGAAAGAATATGAAAAGCCTTCAACACTTCCTGAAAAAGATTCTGTTTCTTTTGACCCAGAAAATATTCTTTGGCAGATTGGTTTCCAATGGGTTTTCCGTGTAAAATAACTTGCGATTCAGCATCACCGGTTGGTTTTAGTAAAACCGGATTCATTTCGACTTCACAAGCTAAACCGCAAGCTTCTGCCTGAACCGCTTGAGCTCTTCCTATTTCCAGGCCATCAGGAGTTGCATAGCTATTTAATGACATGTTTTGTGCCTTAAAAGGAGCGGGCGTATAGCCATCTTGCAATAAAATACGACAAATAGCCGTGTTAATAATGCTTTTTCCTACATCGGAACCAGTGCCGACAAACATGATTGGTTTTAGCTTTTGCATTGGCTTAATACTTGTAAAATCAGGTAGAATAGTTAATTAGAGAATAATCATAAACACAAAAGCCTGATAGAATATCTATCAGGCTTTGTTAGTACCCAGGGCCGGGCTCGAACCGGCACGAGTTGCCTCACTGGTGTTTGAGACCAGCGCGTCTACCAATTCCGCCACCTGGGCGTGGCTGCTAACTTTTTAGCGGATGCAAATATATACAAAACTAAAATAACTACAAACCATAATTTGAATAATTTTTTAGAGAGCCTTAGACGTTCTCAAAAAGTTATATCTTCACCATGATTTTAGCAAAGATATGAAGCAAAAAGCGTATTTATTTTTTCTTACAGTGTTATTTATTTCCCAGCAATCTAATGCTCAGGAAGGATTGTTTTTAGGAGGTGGATTATCTGCTCATTTACCAAGTGATGGATTTAAACCTGATAATTTTGGTTTTAATGATGTAGCCAATGTTGGAGGAGGCGCTTCCATTGGGACACTATGGTTTTTTAATCCTATTCTTTCGTTGGGATCAGAGTTCGGTTATTCCTATTTTCTAAAAGATAAAACAACCTGGAATCAAGAGCAAAGAGGCGAGATTAATGTCAATTACCAATCCTTTAACTTATCGGCACAAGGAAATTTTTATTTAAACGAGGAGGAGGTAAGGCCTTATTTGGGAGTTTCGTTTGGTCTATATTACCTGCGTAATATGCTTAATTTTGATTCAAATTATGTAGGCTCGACTAACGATGCTTCGGTCAGTTATATAAGTAAGACGTTTCATGCTGGATTCGGACCAGAAATAGGGGTGTTATTTGAAACAGGAAAGAAAGAAATGCTGATGCTAAGTACCAGATATACGATAATTCCAAATATTACAGCTGAATATCATCCGGAGGATCAGGTTACTACTAATCCTCACGGAAAACAAAATCATTGGAGTATTTCGCTTAAATATTTTTGGGATAAATAAATAGACTAAAACAATCCATTTACGTGCGTATCCACTTTATCGATAATGCTGCTTAAGTCCGTTTTGTTTTTAATAAAATTATACTCGTCAACATTAACAATCAGTAGTTTTCCTTGGGTATACTGTTCAACCCAGGCTTCATATCTTTCGTTTAGACGTTTTAGGTAGTCAAGACGAATATTGTTTTCGTAATCGCGACCACGCATTTGAATTTGCTCAACCAATTTCGGAACGGAAGCTCGTAAATAAATTAATAAATCAGGAGCTTGAATAAGGCTACTCATTAATTCAAAAAGTGAGGCATAATTATCAAAGTCCCTTTTACTCATTAAGCCCATATCGTATAGGTTGGGAGCAAAAATATAGGCATCCTCATAAATAGTTCTATCCTGAATTACGTTTTTACCCAGCTTACGAATTTCGTTGACCTGAGAAAACCTGCTGTTTAGGAAATAAATTTGAAGGTTAAATGCCCAACGCTGCATGTCTTCGTAAAAATCGGCCAAATAAGGATTGTCATCTACCTCTTCGTAATGGGCATCCCATCCGTAGTGTTTAGATAATAAGGTGGTTAAAGTGGTCTTTCCAGATCCAATATTTCCGGCTATGGCAATATGCATTTTTTGTTGATGTATTTGAGTTTAAAACAGACGCAAAAGTATAAAAATGGAAGGATAAGAATATTTAATTTTGCTTATCCTCGTCTGTTTTTTGATTAATGATTAAAAGCTCTTCAATTAAGTCTCTATTGTTACTTAACCTCGGCACTTTATTTTGACCACCTAACTTGTTATGTTTTTTCAGCCAGTCAAAAAACAGGTTTCTACGAGCTATTTCAATTACAGGTGCTTCAAGGGTAATATTCTTGTATCTTTTGGCTTCGTAATCTGAGTTTAAAGCCTGCAATTGCAAATCTAGTTCATTGGTAAAATGATCTATATTATCAGGCATTTTTTCGAACTCAATAATCCATTGGTGACGACCCTTAGCCTCTGTACTCATATACATTGGAGCCGCAGTATAATCTTTTATAACGGCGTCGGTTTTTGAGCAGGCAATCTCAATGGCTTTATTTGAATTATCAACAATCAGTTCTTCGCCAAAAGCATTGATAAAATGCTTTGTTCTTCCGGTAATTAATATTTTATGAGGATTTTTAGAAGTAAACTTTACAGTATCGCCAACTACATACCTCCATAATCCACCATTGGTTGAAATCACAATAGCGTAGTTTGTATTTAATTCTACTTCGTCAACTGTTAGCGCTTTAGGATAGTCTTTACCCCATTCATCCATTGGAATAAACTCATAGAAAATACCATAATCTAACATCAACAACATCGAAGAAGAAGAGGGATCGTCTTGTATGGCAAAGAAACCTTCACTGGCATTATAAGTTTCCATATAATGCATTTTATCAGAAGGAATTAATTTTTTGTATTGTTCTCGATAAGGACCAAAATTAATGCCGCCATGAATAAATAATTCCAGGTTAGGCCAAATCTCCAACAGATTGCTTTTGCCGGAATATTCAAGCATATATTTAATTAAAACCATAAACCAGGAAGGAACACCAGTTAAAGAAGTTACGTTTTCATGAATAGTAGCTTCTGTCATTTTTACCAGTTTCTCTTCCCATTTGTCCAACAAGGCAATAGATTGATCCGGAGTTCGGATAAAGTTTACCCAGAATGGCAGGTTTCCAATTAAGATGGCAGATAGATCACCGTAAAAGGAATCGCGATTGTATTTGTTAAGTTGCTGACTTCCTCCTAAGGTTAGGCCTTTGCCCGAAAACAATTCGGTTTCAGGATACAAGTGATTGTATATGGCCAGTACATCTTTACCTCCTCTAAAATGGCAATCTTCTAAAGATTCTTTAGAAACGGGTATAAATTTACTTTTGGAAGATGTGGTCCCGGATGATTTAGCAAACCATTTGGTTTCGCCAGGCCAAAGTACATTTCTGTCACCGTGCCTGATTTTATTAATGACCGTTTCCATTTGTTCATATTTTTGAACAGGAACACGCTCTTGAAAATCTTTAATGGTTTTTATCGAAGCGAAATCATAGTACTTACCGATTTCCGTGTTTTTGGCAGTTTTTATAAGGTGAAAGATTTGCTCTTGTTGAACCTCTTCGGGGTTCGTTTTGAAATGTTCTATTTGTGATAGCCTTCTAATATTAACAAGAGATATAATCGAATTTAGAATTGGCATAAAGTTTTATTTTAGCCTTAAATATAAATATTTTCCCGAATAAATACGGTGACTAAATGTGGAATAATTCAGCGTTGTTTTACTATTTTAGTCGCATTAAAAGGAGGTGATTCATGAACTATTTCGATATTGTTGTAGGTATTTTATTAATTGTGGCCATTGTTAAGGGATTTAAGAATGGATTAATCATAGAATTTGCCTCTTTGGCGGCCTTAATTCTAGGAGTTATTGGAGCCATCCGTTTTTCGAGTTTTACCGAATCATGGTTATTGGAGCACTTTTCCAGTCAATATATTGGTCTCATTTCGTTTTTGGTCACTTTTGTAGTGATCGTTATTGGAGTGCATTTAATTGCGAAGATGGTGGACAAGCTTGTGAAAGCAATTGCGCTTGGAATGATAAATCGAATACTGGGCGCCGTTTTTTCTTTGGCAAAATATGGCTTTATTCTAAGTATTTTATTGGCTGTATTTACCTCTTTCGACAAAACTTTTAATTTAATTCCTGAAGAAACCAGAGAAAGTTCCATCTTATATCAACCACTTAGTGAGTTGGCACCTAAAATTTTTCCGTATCTAAACTTTGATAAAGACGAAATAAAAGATAAGGTGGGAGAAGCTGCAGGTATTACTGCCTAATTTTATTATAACCAAAAAGCCTCGCTAAAAAGCGAGGCCTGGATATGTGCGTTTATATTGATAGTTCAATTATCGTCTATTGTCAATTATGCCAATTTAACATTTACCGCATTTAATCCTTTTTTACCTTCTTTTAATTCAAAGGTAACTTCGTCGTCTTCCTTGATTTGATCAATAAGACCGGTTACATGTACAAAATACTCGTTGTTTGATTCACTGTCTTTAATAAACCCAAATCCTTTTGATTCATTAAAGAATTTTACTTTTCCTTCTTTCATAATAATATTAAAATAAAAACTAATTATACCAAAGGTATGATTAAAAACAATATATCAACCCCAAAATCAAAAAAAAAACAAATTATTAACATTTATGAAAAGCAATATGAGGTATATGTCAGATAAACAGTGCTTAAGCTTATCGTAAATGTATTGTCCTTTCGTCTATCATCACCAATACTGTTAAGTACGATATAACTGAAAAAACTTGTTCTAGTACTTGGTACAGATCTTGATTTATATTAGTTAATGGCAAGGCAAAAAGAGGTAAAATGTACGTGTTTTAAGGGATACATAAGGATACCGAAGCCTACCAAACGGTAAGATACCTGTTTAAATATTACAATAATGTAGGACTATTTAGAAAAGGAGGGTTTATGTCAATACAAAATGCAAAAAAATTTATTCAGCGCGTACAAACCGATACTGCGTTTAGAAAAGAAATGTACAAAGTGAAAGGCTTTGAGGGGTTTAATGAATTTATTAGAGAAAAAGAAATGCCATTTACTGATGCTGATTTTGAAGAGGCACATAGTATGATGATGTTCAAGTGTCAGTTTGCTGAGGAACATGACGAACTGGAAAATACCGTAAACCTAATTAAACTGGTTGTGATGTAAGCACAGCTGAATAAGAAAAACAATAGTATTAACTTTTAAATATTTATGCCATGAGTATGCCGTACAGACCATTAGGATATGTGATGGAAATTTTGGAATCAGTAGGATTACCAGTTTCTTATAGTTATGATGATTTGGTTTTTGTAGAGAATAATTCTCTGCTTGTAAAGTTTAATGATGAAGATACAAAGCAATTATACTTGTATTTTAATAAGGATTTAGATCCAAATGTAGCCAACCAATTAGAACCGGTTTTAATGGAAGCAGCTTACGATAAAGGTTACACTTTCATTAATTCGGGAACCTATTCGGTTAAACAAAAAGATGAAGCTAAGGAAGAATTAGAATTAGTATTTCTGAATTAGTTCATAATAAGTTAAGTTCACAAATTTGCCATGATATAAATCCGGTTGGAGAATGCTCTAACCGGATTTTTTGTCTAAAAACGTTTATCGGCCAATCCAATTCCATTGATCTTTCGAAATAAATCCAATGCATAAACATCAGTCATACCGCTAATGTAGTCCAGTACGCTTTGAAGTTTTTCATAAGCACCAGCATCTTTATCTACACGATACTGCTCAGGAATAAACGGTAATAGCATCTCGGAGTATTTATCTTCCGGATTTAGTACTGCTTTTGAAAATTCATGCAACAAAGAACCCAGAATTTTAAAGCCGGAAATCTCAATCTCTACAACAGATGGGTGTCGATAAATCTGAGTAAAGGAAATTTTGCCGCAATTTTCAGCAGCTTCTTTTGTTTTTCCTTCCAGATGTTTAATTAAGCTTCCGCTAAAATTTCCATTCATGATAGCATCATAGTTTTCCTTAAATACCACCGTACATTTACCAACTAGTTTTCCAATAACCGAAGCTCTGATAAAAGCAATTTGTTCGTTTATATCCGTTACTTCTTTGCTTACTTCTTCAATGCGTGTGCGAGTAGCTTCATCTTCTTCATCCATCAGATAGGCCATCAATATGGCTTTGGTTTGGTGCGTATCCAGAATTTTGAGCTTATGTGCGTCCTCTACATCCATTACCTGATAACAAATATCATCAGCTGCCTCTACCAGATAAACTAATGGATGTCGTGCGTATATCCCAGGTTCTTTCTCAATTAAACCCAGTTCTTTAACTACACGTTCAAACATTTCTTTTTCTGATTGAAAATAACCGTACTTTTTCAGCTTATCATTTCCGGAAGCATATGGGTATTTTAAAATGGAGGCAACCGAAGAATAGGTTAATGAAAACCCACCTTTTCTACGTCCTTTAAACTGATGGGTTAACAAACGAAAGGCATTGGCATTACCTTCAAATTCAATCAGGTCGTTCCATTCTGCATCCGTAATCTGATGTTCTTCTTTTAGATGCAGTCCATCACCTTTTTTAAAATAATGCGAAAGAGCTGATTCACCTGAATGACCAAAAGGAGGATTTCCCATATCGTGTGCCAAACAGGCCGTGGCAACGATGGAACCAATCTCGTTTACCAAATCGTTTTTTATTCCTTTTTCTTCTAAAAGAAACTCTGCAATATTGTGCCCTAACGATCGTCCAACACTGGCTACCTCTAAACTATGTGTAAGTCTGTTGTGTACAAAAACACTTCCCGGTAAAGGAAAAACCTGGGTTTTATCTTGTAATCTCCTGAAAGGAGAGGAAAATATCAAACGATCATAATCTCGCTGAAACTGGGTTCTTTGATGCTTTATAGGATTGGCACGATCTTCCTGACCTGTTCTGGTTGTTGATAAAAGTTGATTCCAATTCATTTTTTAATAGATAACGGTACGGTAATTCTTCATTTCTTTATCCAACAATTTGGCTCTGCCTTGTGTTACTTTATTCATCAAGTCCCAAAAACCTTTCCCATGGTTTTTTTCAACGGTATGACAAAGTTCATGCAGTAATACACTGTCAATTAGGTGATCCGGTATACGCATTAAATGAAGATTCAGATTGATATTATTAACGTGGGAACAGCTTCCCCAACGTGTTTTTAGGTTTTTAATAAATACCCGGTTGTATGTAAACCCATGTTTAAGTGCTAAATGATGCAATCGCTTCGGCAGGTAATTTTTAGCAGAAACTCTTAAGGCTTCTTCAATTGCATAGCGGATATTATCTTGTACGTTAGCCGATTTTACATTTAAATGATGCGGATACTCAATGGTTAAGATCTCATCTTTTAAACGAATGCGCATTTGCGGGCTGGTTGATTTCTGAACTTTAAGTGCAAACGATCGGGTTTTAAAGTGGGTAGTTTCATCGAATATGGTAAGATCATTCTCTTTTTCTTTCACCTTGGCCATATTTTGTCTTATCCATTGCTTATTGCTCTCTACAAATTTGAGTGCTTCGCGAGGATGCATATGTGTAGGAACGATGACTTTAACAGGTTCGAAAGGTTTTAATTTTATCGACAGCCTTTGGGCCCGTTTACTCACCTGAAATAGCACAGGGCCAACTCCGTTTATATCGACTAATTCCATGCCTGCAAAATAAAAGAAATAAAGAAGGAATACCATATGAAGAGTAATGATTTTATATCTGTCTCAGAAAACCCTTTGAATAGGAGATCTTCATTAATTGCTCTAAGCCAGAGGTAATTATTATATTAGAAATAACCAATAAGATATTTTATATATTACTAATATTCTTATATTTGATAATGCCTTAATTTCATATTGTTGAGTACAAAAACAGACTAAACCCATGAAAAATCAAACCAAAATTCCGCTTAAACACTTACTACATGTAATTAATTCTCTTTTATGCCTACTGTTCATTTTATTTTTATCGTGTAATAAAATAGATGAACCTGAGGGGCTTAAATTAAAAAATAGGCAGATTGATATAGAATTTGAAGACTCTGTAAAAATAGGAGCTACATCTGGTTATGATATCTCTTATTCAGTAAGAAATCCTTTTATTGCATCAGTGGAAAATGGATTTATAAAAGCCAGACATGTAGGGAGTACGTATGTTATGGTTAATAGTAACGATGAAATAGATTCGATAGAAGTAAATGTTAGACCTCATTATGAATTATTTAGATATCCAATAGACAGTTATTTAAATGGCAGGGAGTACTATGATGCCAAGCATTTATCGACAACAGTGGTTTTAGGAAAAATAGAAACAAACGTAAACCATGTAGATGACTATAGTATCGAATACTTGATTAGGAATTATACAAAGGAAGTATATTTTTACATTATGTTATCTTATACAGTTGGCAATACATTAAATGATGTAGTACTAACTTTTAATGAATCCTATTATAGTCAAGTGTTTCATACTTTGATTGGATGTTATGATATACATGATTTTTCAGAAGACATATATACTTTTATTAATGCTTTTGAAATATCAAAAGCTACTGAGATAGTGACATTAAGTTTAGATGATGACAATTGCTATGTGAAATATGAACAGCTTAAATAAAAGATACTCTACGTGAATCAAATATGATGTAATCATGCTGTTCCCAAAGAAATATGGTTTTGCGTTGGAAGTAATACCCTGACAGTTTGGTATAGCAATTCTTTATTTGTGAATGTCAAACCGAGCTTTACTTTACCAACACCTTGTTTGTTTGAACGCTTCCATCATGATGGATGGTTTTTACAATATATATGGCTGAATTGTGAACAGATAGTTCATTATAATCGGAATTAGGCTGTTGTGTCTGAATTAGTCGGCCTTGCAGGTTAAATACTTCTAGTTTAGAAATAGCGCCTTGAACACAAATCATTTTATCTTTACCATATACCTGAACAGCGCTATTACTTATGGTTTGCACTGCTGTCGTATTTTTATTCTGAAGTTTAATGACAAAGGTGGTTACAGAGCGTGGTGCGATGCTGAGTACTTCATCAGCTTGTACACTGCTTTGTTTTTGCAGGTTGTGAGTTTCATCTGTTATATATGGAGTCATCTCAGCTATTTCATATCCATCAGGAATATTTTGAAAAGTTTGATAAACGGTGTACGCTGATTCGGACCAATTTACATACACGGCCACCATCTCACTATTATCGGGTGCCAAATATGCTGAACCCATTAAATCGGCCAGATTATTGGCTCCGCTTACGCCTATGCGTTTATATCCGGGTCTGATAAAAAAGCTATAATTACCGAGAACCCATAAATTCTTATCAGCACTAATACTTCCGCCCGCGCTTAGGTCGGCATAATCGCCTCCGTTGGGTTGTAGGCGAATCAAATAAAAACGGTTGTATTGACTCCATCTTTCACGCTCTATGGCCGTCCAGTAATCCCAGGTACATGCATTGGCAATGGCTAAATCTGCGTATATTAATTTACCGAGGAACAACGAGTTAGCAAGTTTATCACTTCCATGGTAATCATTCATCATACAATACTCGGTTTGATAGAATTCTTTACCAAACTCAATACTCTTATTGTACACATTCTGGCGAACCGATCGTATAGTGGCATCATCCGTTTCTGTCCAGTAAGAATGACCTCCAAGCCCTTGCAGCACAAGAGAATTATCCCCCAGATATTCCGATCTGGCATTTGAAAAGAACTTCCAGTACAAATCGCCTTTATCACCATTTCCATTGTCGGAATACATATAACGGTAGTCGGCGGCTTCGGATAGCAGAATATTGGTAGACAAATCGTTGTTTAGTAAAGCGGTGTTTAATTCGCCAACCAGCTGGGTGACTTCGTAATTCAACCACGGGCAACCTTCTTGTCCGCTGCTCCACTCGTATTGAGGTTCGTTTATTGGACTAATTTGACTGAAATGGATACCTTCATCTTCAAAATGCTTGATAACATCGGCCATGAAAGTCGCAAAATCACCATAATGATCATCGGCCAGGTTAGTGCCTCCATACCTGTCGCTGTTATCGCTGTTGGCACGACCATTTTTAGTATAAAAACGAGGAGGACTATTTACAAAGGCGACTAACTGTTCCACGCCATAATCGTTAGCCTGGTTTAAAAACCATTGCTGACCCGATTGCTTCGTCCAGTTATAACTTCCATCTTCATTTAAAAAACATTCAGCTCTGCGTTCCGGCATTTCAATATTCGCATTATCACCTTGTTCGGCACTTCCACCACCTATGTTAAAACGCCATCGCGACAAGCCAATTCCCAAAGGATTGCCACTGGCATCCACCGATTTACTAAATAGTTTTTTAGCAATATCGTTTTTAACAAGAATGTTCCAGTAATCTCCAACGGGATCCGTATTCCATGCATCTGAGGCTCCAAATCCCTGGATGGTTTGGTAGATGTTTGCCATGTCAAACACCACATTTTTATCCACACCATTACTACTTGCCGTTCTTGGAGTACTGCTATCACTTAAAATAATTTCATCAATATACCCAAAGCTTGAGGTGTTATTCAAAATTTGTCCTGAAGGTGAGTTTTCCCATCCGGCATCCGCCAGCAGGTTTATTTGAATAACAGATTGTGCACCGTTTAATTCAAAAACAATATCCTGCCAGATACCTAAATCGGTGTATGAATTGATAGCACGCATATCAACACTTCCTCTAGCCCCGGTAGTTTCTGCATCTGTTCGAATAATGATATCCGGTTGTGCATCATACTTTACCATCATATGCAGATATTTTGTCTCGCCCTGAGTTAGAGTAAAATCCACCGGAAAATATACCATCTCATACCAATTGGTAGAAGTACGGGATATTTGAGCACAATTAGCTGTGCTGTTTATTCCTTCGCTTAAAGGATTTTCGCTAGCTGAGTAAGCTGCACCATGTAAAGCACCGACGGCCGGACTTTCGCTTTCAAAATCGTGAAGCACCACATCTTGTGCTATTGCACAATGGAATGAAACCAGGAAGCTTAGAAGAAGAAAATAATATTTAAAAGATATCTGCATGCGATTTATTTTTTGAATTATCTCATATCGCTATCGATGAATAAGGCCAATTCACCGTTCATCCATAACTACAAAAGAGCTACCCACAAAATAAATAGCTTATATGGTAATCCTTTAGTAATAATTAGTCAATCCTTGTGAATTTTTCGTCAAATACAATTTGAGTCTTAATCTACCCTCAAAATTCAAGTATTGTCATAAATAAAGATAGGAAGTGTTTTAACCAAAAATAGTTAGTTGGTCAGAACTTGATAAGATAACTTTATTTCTCTTTCCAGATTTTAAATATTGATTTATATCGATATGGAAATCGTTTAATTCTTCATGGGAATATCTAAGACAACCATAATGCTTCATTTGCATTTTGTCCAACTGTTTGAAGTAGATATGAAATTTGTTATTTATATAATTGCTTAACCTATTGGAAAAACTAACTCCTAAACGATAATACTGATATGATTTTAAAATACATAAGGCTGGATATGGATTATCCTCAAATAAAATATCTAATTTTTTATTATTTAAATAATCTAGAAATTTTTTGTGATAGATTATTTTACGTGTTTGAATAGAATAAATAATTGCAGTAGAGTTAAAAAAAGACGTGGATGGTAAGATATTAATTAAATCAAAATCTAAAAAGTTCATTTTTTTAATTGCCCAAGTATCTTTTATTGCCCATATATCTATGACAACATGATCAACAGTAATTTTATAACCTCCATAGCTATTTTTTATCCCACCATATCTATTGATTAGTTTCAATGTATCTTTATTCAAAGATATAACTACAATATCTATGTCTCGATGTTTGTTACTATGATTGAGAAAGTCTACAATAAATCCACCAAAAACGTAACTTTCAGTAGTTTTATTTAAGATATTCCAGAATTCAAATGCTTTGTTCGAAGAATAAAAATACATTTCAATTTCTTGGAATAGAAACTCTTCAATTAAATTTAAATGCTGTAATTTATTCTTTGGCATTAAGTATTATTTTTTTACAAATTACATCTAAAAAAAGCAATTGACAAACTACATTACAATATTTTTTGACCACTTAGTTTCTGAAAGTGATTTAATGCGTATTGATCAGTCATTCCAGAAATAAAGTCAACAATAACTCTAAGTTTGTAGTATGCGGGTAGATTATCAAAATGACTATTTTCAGCTAAATTATTTTCCAAATTTGCTGCCTTGATAATACTTCTTGAAATTAGACCAATAGCTCTTTCTCTATATTGCTTGTTGTCATGAAATAAAAATTCAGTGTAATAATCAAGCAAACCAGAAATAACGGAATCGCCTGTTAATTCAAGGAACCTTATTTCTTTTCTTGTAAAAATATAATCATTGGTAAAGCTTTGTAAGGTTTTTGAGACTAAATGCTTGTCGTCGTCTATTAATTCTTTATTGTAATTGCCTTGTGTGATTGATTCATAGTTGTTTACAAAATTTGACGTAGCAAGACTAACTAAGTATGAAATTAACTCTCGTCGAAGAGTAACCATTTTATTTACGCTACTTGTTTTTGAATCAGCATGTTTAATAATGGAACTTAAAGCTTCGATTTCGATAAGGTATTCTTTTATAAAGTCAAAATCGTACCAATCTTTATTAAAACCATCCTCGATATCCATAACTAAGTAACAAATTGAATCTGCAGCCTCCATAAGAAAAGCCAATGGATGTCGAATGTGTTTGTTTTTCTTGATCAACAAACCACATCCATTAGAGATAGTATTTAAGTATTCTTCTTCAGATTGATAAACTCCTCTTTTTTTAGTACAAAGGTTCGTTTTGTCTATTTCTTTTGTATTAGGATATTTTAAATATGAAGCTAATGTTGCATAAGTCAAGTTTAGGCCATATTGGTCATCTAGTACTTGAAGTTTTGTTAAAACGCGAAAACCTTGCGCATTGCCATCAAATTTTGTAAAATCTTCTTGTTGTATAGGTTTTAAATCTAGAGTATTATCCTTGAAATATTTTTTAAAGTAATTCTGGATAACTTCTTCTCCAAAATGGCCAAAAGGAGGATTACCTATGTCATGTACCAAACAAACATTTTTAAGAATAATAGGAATTTGTCTTAATAATTGGTCTTTATTTAATGATGATTTTTCCATAAAAGAATCATCTTCAAGTAACTTAATTCCTAAGGAATATCCGATAGCCATTACTTCCATAGAATGAGTTAGGCGCGAGTGAATATTGTCATCAGATGTTAATGGTTGAACTTGTGTTTTATCATGCATACGTCTTATAGCAGGACTAAATATGACCCTACCAAAATCACTTTCGAATTCATTTCTAGGGTCGTTACTTTTTTCTCTTTTAGATTCTCTTAATCTATCTGAATTTAGTAATATATTCCAATTCATATTCTAATTAAAAATGTGTTAAATGATCTTTTTTCAACGGAATGACAATAAATTCCATTAGATTTCTGTATGCAATATACTAATCATAAAATATTATTCCATATTATTTTTTGCTAAGTAAATGTTGAAAACAGGATGAGAATAGTAGGTTTTAATAATGAAATCTACTTGATTTCTGTGCAGATGGCCAAAAAACACACAAACAACCTGACTTCCCTTGTAAATATTGGTTTTAAGATGGTAAACCTTCACGTGTCTTTTGTCGGTATAGGCTATAATCTCACATGCAATTAACCATTCCTGCGTAGTATTGGCTATTTGCAGTCCTGCTATTAGGCATTCTAAATAAAGAATGTCTTGTAGCAACTTACCTGGAGGCAATCCAGATTAGGAATGGTAGTACGCAGGCTAACTGATGGGCAATATTCATTGGGGAAAGTTAACAGTAGGCCAACTTATAGGTAATACTGACCGGGAATGTTTAATCGCAGGCTTACCTGAAGCTAATTCCTGAGCAAAAAAATATTTGAAAAGTTAAATAATATGTTTAATTTAGATAGGCTTTGTAAAACCCCCTAAATGTATTTAAAATGTTTACTTCTATTCATTTAAAAAGTTTTAGAAATAACGAGTTTCTTCAGTTCTTTAACAATGTACTGCAAATACTATCGCAGAAAGATCCCCTTATCTTAAAGTAGAAGCGCAATACAACGAGCTTAAAGCTTCGGTTGATTTAATGAATGCTGCGCATAAGAAAAATCAGGCTAGCGATTTAACTAAGGTAATTGCCGAAATTGATGGCTGTAGGGATAAAGCCATCAGTGGTATTATTATGAATCTGGATTCCTTAAGGCAACACTATGATGAGGAAGTGGTAAAAGCTGCTGATAAACTATTGGAAACCATTAATTTATATGATGGCAATATTGCCCGCTATGGTTATCAGCACGAAACCAATGCTTTAGAGGATATCTTAAGCAAATGGAAAAAGGATGAGGCTTCGCAGGCAGCATTGCAAAAGCTTAACCTGAACGAATGGGCTAGCTACCTTGAAGAACAAAATGTATTGTTTAACAACAAGTATATAGAAAGAGCGACAGCTCAGGAGCAATACGCAAATATTAAAATTGCTGAATTACGCAAAGAAATTATTACCCGCTTTAATAAGCTGCTTCAGTATATTTCGGCCTATGCCACCATTGAACCTACAGAGGATTATAGCTATGTAGTGCATGCCATCAATGGTTTAATTCAGGAGTACGAAAGAGTGCTGAGTATTAGAATATCCAAGCGCGATGATAGTGAAGAAGAGGAGGATGAGGAACTGCTCAATGCCGGCGATATCACTTCGGAGTCCGATACTGAATTACAATCTTAACCAAATGTTTAACCACAGGGTTTTATAAAGCATACAAAGAGCTGTTCTTAAGAATGGCTCTTTTTAGTTGGTATTACTTAGTAAGTATAGAACAGTTGTCAGTAAACAGTTTGTAGTTTTCAAGAGTTTGCTTACAAAAATGGCAGCAGAATGTCATAAAACAAAAAAGCTTGAAATCGTAAGATTTCAAGCTTTTTTCTGTTGTCCCACCAGGGCTCGAACCTGGACTCTTCTGAACCAAAATCAGACGTGTTGCCAATTACACCATGGGACAATCCTCATGTCTTTCGTTTTGAAAGCGATGCAAAAGTACAGCTTTTTTCCTTACGCGCAAATTTTTTTTCATTTTTTTCAAAGAATAATTCAATCTCTGTTTTTGTATAGGATATTACCTTGTTGTGTCCCTTTGTTTTACGGCCTTTAGGTGAAAAACAAAAGTTTTTCATTTTATAAGAATCATAAAAAATAATGGTCAATTAAAGGTCATTTCAAGGTAAAAAAGGTATAATTGTTCTTAAGCTCATTCTTATTTTCAGAAACGGATGTAAAAAGTAGTATCATTTTCGGCTAAAATAGATTCCGTTTCGCACACAACATTAATATTTGCTTCGTGAAAAAAATAGCCTGTTTAAATATAAGCCTTCAAAACCTGATTGCGGTTTTGTTATTTATCGGCAGCTTATCTGTGTACCTTTTGACCTTGTCGCCAACTGTTAATTTTTGGGACTGCGGCGAATTTATTGCTTGTGCCCACAAACTCGAAGTGGGTCATGCTCCGGGAGCGCCGTTTTATCTTATTCTGGCTCGTTTTTTTGCGCTGTTTGTTCCGGCTCATAAAGTAGCCTGGAGCGTTAACCTGCTTTCTGCACTGGCTTCGGCTTTTACGGTATTGTTGCTATATAAAAGCACCGTATTACTATTATTAAAGCGTTCGGGTCGATTATCCAATATGCACCTATTGGCTGCAGGACTAGGAGCATTAACGTTCGCTTTTACCGATAGCTTTTGGTTTTCAGCAGTCGAGGCCGAGGTATATGCTTTATCTATCTTTTTTACAGCATTCACCATATGGGCTGTTCTTCAATGGGAGTACACCTATCCTAAAAAAGAAGCCAACCGATATTTATTACTCATTGCTTTAATGATGGGACTTTCGGTAGGTGTGCATCTTTTAAACCTATTGTGTATTCCGGTGATAGTAAGTGTGGTTTATAATACCCTTTATCCTCACAAAAAGCTAAAGCAACTATGGGGTTTACTTATTGGCTTTGGCTTGCTGGTACTTATTCAGTGGTTTGTCATTCAACATGGATTATGGATTGCGAAGTATCTGGAGTTGCTTTTAGTGAATAAGATAAACATGCCGGTTCATAGTGGATTGATTGCTTTTTTTCTGCTGTTGTTTTCAGGATTGGGATTGGGAATATATCTGAGTTGCAAGAAAAACGCTTTGGTACATGCTTGTTGCCTGGCCGGTTTTTTCTTTTTTATGGGATTAAGTACTTATGCTTTGGTGATAATCCGTTCACAGGCTTATCCGTCTATTAATTTAAATCAGCCTACTACGGTTTTTTCATTGGAATCATTTTTAAACCGGGAGCAATACGGACAGCGTCCTTTGATTTACGGAGCCTGGTTTGGTGCCAAACGAAAAGATATAGAATCGACCTATTCATACCGACTTAATAGTCAAAATAAATATGAGAAATATGCAGCTAATGGTAAAGTAACTTATCATGCTAAAGACAAGAGTGTGTTGCAGCGAATGTACAGCGGACAGGATCGTCATGTAAATGGTTATTATTACTGGAGCGATTTAGAAAAAGGCGAGAAGCCTACTTTTTTTCATCAATTGAGTTTTCTGTTTAGATACCAGTTGGGACATATGTATTTCCGTTATTTTATGTGGAACTTTGCCGGAAGGCAAAACGATATTCAGGGCCAAGGTGATTTTTTAAACGGTAATTTCAAGACAGGATATTTCTTTATCGATCAAAATAGTTTGGGTAGCAGAAAAGTTCGGCATACCAACGAATTAACAAGCAGAGCCAGAAACAAGTATTTTCTGATTCCTTTGTTAATAGGGTTGTTAGGGATTCTGTATTTGATTTGGGCAAAAGAATGGGATTTGCTCATCCGAATCAGTGCTTTGTTTATTCTGGCAGGACCATTAATTGCCTTTTATTTAAATCAGCCACCTGCAGAACCCCGCGAAAGAGATTATGTTTTTGTGGGTAGTTTTTATGCTTTCTGCATGTTCGTGGCCTGGGGAGTTTGGTCTATACTCAAGGGTTTGCAACACCATTCTAAATCCACATTGACCAATTACTTGGTTGCACTGCTTTTATTACTGGCCCTGCCCGTTTTAATGTTGGGTAATAACTTTAACGATCATAACCGAAAAGATCGAACGCTGGCTCGGGATATGGCCATGGCTTATTTAAATAGTTGTGCACCCAATGCTATTTTATTTACTTATGGTGATAATGATACCTACCCCTTATGGTATTTGCAGGAGGTTGAAGAAATAAGGAAGGATGTCCGTGTAATCAATGTGGGCTTGCTTTCGGCCGATTGGTATGTGCAACAGCAAGGCATGGCTCAACAAGGAACTTTGCCATTAAAGTTCACAATTCCTATGGATCGGTATAAAAGTGGCGATATGGACTACGCAGCGGTTGTAAATCATTCTGCGGAAGCTTTGGATATTTACAAAGGCTTACAGATTGTGGGAGACACTTCTTCTCAAAACCAGTTGACTACTCGCAACAACCAGAGACTGGATTTCCTGCCAGCAGCTAAATTAAGACTGACTGACAAAGTAGCCATCCAATTGCACAAAAACTATGTAATGAAAGGTGAAATATCTTTGCTTGATATTATCGCCTCTAACTATAAAGAAAGATCAATATACTTTACGAACGGAACACCTTCGCATGCTACTTTAGGTTTTAATCAGTATGCACAGGATTATGGTATCGTTTCCCGTCTAAACATTGAACAGCGCAAAGCAGATGTATTAGAGTTGTATCGTTTGTTTACCGAAAAGATAAATATGAATGTACCAGAAAAGAGCTGGTGGGATGAGACTTGTATGCACTCTTTATTGATTTCGGATTTACATGGTGCTACCATTAATCTCGTTCAACAATTACTTGATGAAGGATATACAGATAAGGCTGTTGATGTAGTTAATCGTTTTTACCCTGTTAGCATGCAGGTAAATTATTCATCTCACAGGAAGGATATTCATTGGATTAATGTTTTGTATGCATGTGGTTTAAAAGATAAAGCACAGCGTTATTTAGAAAAAACAAGCTACGCATCCTTGCAGAACTTTCAATATTATATGGAGTCGAAAAAATATCTGGGGCAAAACATGCTGGCTTACGCCAAAGAAGAGATGAAGTATATTGAAAAGCTTGAGAAAGTAGCTGCAGAAAACAATGAAATGGCTGTGGTAGCTTTAATTCAATCTATCATTAGGTAATTTCAGTTAATAGTGACAATCTGATCACTGTTCACTGATGGCTGTTAACTGATCAATGATCACTGCAATCTGTTTGCCGATATTTGTTATCTTTGGCATCTCATTAAAAAAGCTTATAAAACATTCAATTATAAAACCATGAATTTTGTTGAGGAATTGAAATGGCGTGGCATGATTCACGATATGATGCCGGGAACCGAAGAACAATTACAAAAAGAAATGACCACAGCCTATGTAGGAATCGATCCTACGGCTGACTCACTACATATTGGACACCTGGTATCTGTAATGATGCTTAAACACCTTCAGGTAGCCGGACATAGACCTATTGTTTTAGTAGGTGGAGCAACCGGAATGATTGGTGATCCTTCAGGGAAATCGGCAGAACGTAATTTGCTGGATGAAGAAACTCTGCGTCATAATCAGGATTGCCTGAAAAACCAGTTGAGTAAATTCTTAGATTTTTCGAGTGGCGAGAAAAACGAGGCCTTAATGGTGAATAACTACGACTGGATGAAAGAATTCTCTTTCCTGGAGTTTATTCGCGATATTGGTAAGCATCTTACTGTAAACTATATGATGGCTAAGGATTCGGTTAAAAAGCGAATTAGCGGTGACGGAAATTCAGGACTGTCATTTACAGAGTTTACTTACCAGCTAGTGCAGGGAACAGACTTTTTCCACTTATACCAAGCTCATAACTGTAAATTGCAAATGGGAGGTTCCGATCAGTGGGGAAATATTACCACAGGAACAGAATTAATCAGAAGAAAGTTAGGTGGCGAAGCCTTTGCCATGACCTGCCCATTAATTACCAAAGCCGATGGAGGTAAATTCGGAAAAACGGAATCGGGTAATGTTTGGTTAGATCCTAAAAGAACCAGTCCTTACAAGTTTTACCAATTCTGGCTAAATACTTCTGATGCTGATGCAGAGAAGTACATTAAAATATTTACGCTTTTATCTCAGGAAGAGGTGGAGAGTTTGGTAAAGGAACATGCCGAAGCGCCTCATGCACGAGCGCTTCAAAAGCGATTAGCCGAAGAAGTAACTGTAATGATTCATGGCAGAGAAGCTTACGATGCATCTGTAGAAGCAAGCCAGATATTGTTTGGTAAATCAACCATGGATGCCTTAAAAAAGATTGATGAAGACACGTTCTTATCGGTTTTTGAAGGCGTACCTACTTTTACCATCTCCAAAGCTGAATTAGAAGTCGGAATAGATGTATTAGAGCTGATGGCTGTTAAAACGCAGGTTTTCCCTTCGAAAGGAGAAGCTCGTAAAACAGTAAAAGGTGGTGGTGCTAGTTTAAACAAAGAAAAAATTACTAATCAGGAAATGATAGTAAATGCAGATTACCTATTAAACGATAAGTATTTGCTATTTCAAAAAGGTAAAAAGAACTTTTTTGTTGTCATAGCAGAATAAAATATTACATCTATCACATAATGTAAGCCCTTGATAAGATAGTATCAAGGGCTTTTTTGTATCTGTAAATTTAATTTTATATTTGCCCATCATTAAATTTATTAATCTTTAACATGACCTTCATCCAAACCTTAAACGTAAGTCCTTTGATGTAGTCATGTGTTTTAATTTTTATTCACATGAAAAAATTATTCTTACTAGCAATCTTATTGCTAGCATTAAGTGCAACTTCATTTGCACAATTCTCACAAGGAACTTTTCATCTAAGCGGAGCTTCTGATTTAAATTATGCCTCCATGAAATCTTATCTTCAATACGATGGAGAGAAAGTATCGGATGAAGTTTCTTCATCTCAATTTAATATATCTCCAAGCTTTGGATATTTTGTTGCAGATAATTTGGCAATAGGTTTAATGCTTGAATATGAAACTGAGAGTTCAGAAGGGGAAAGTATATCTTCTGCAATGATAGGGCCGTATGCTGGATACTTTTTTGGTTCATCAAATGTGCGTCCGTTTATAGGTGCCGACATTTTATATGGTTCAATGGAAGACCTAAAAGCAACAGGATTTGATTTTGGGGCTGGTATTGCCGTTTTGGTCAATAACTTTATTTCTATTGATTTCGGATTATCGTACGGACAAGTGGGGATGTTTTCTGAAGATGATACCGATCTAAAGCTAATAACATCAGGCGTTGGTTTTTCAGGTGGTATATCAATTTATCTTTAAATAAAAAGAAGACAATTGTAACTTATTGATTTTTTTATACTTTTAATATATCAATTTTTAAAAGTTCATTTATAACCTTAACAAAAAACAGAAAAATGAAAAAACTATTAGTTTTATTTGCTGTAATGGCTATGGTGGCTACTACAGGTGTAGCACAATTTAAGTATGGTGGTGGTTTAACACTTGGTACTAAAATGGCTATTGATGAAAGTGGAGAAAAGATGGGTTTCGGAATAAATATTCGTGGAGATTATGCCTTTAATGACAAGCTTTCATTGGCACCTGGATTTACATTTATACTTCCAAGCTCAGCTGATGTAACTGTACCAGGATTCGGTTCTTGGGAAGCAAAATTTAGTGCTTGGCAGTTAAACGCCGATGTACATTACATTTTAACTGGTGATGAATCATTTAGTATTTATGGTTTAGGAGGTCTAGTACTTAAAAATGGAACAGCAAAAGTAGAAGGAATTAGTAATTCTGAAAGTGAAATAGGTTTAAATCTAGGTGCGGGTGCTAACTTTGGAGGTATGTTCTTTGGCGAGCTTAAATACGATACTACATTTGAGCAAATAGGAATTACAGTGGGTGTTCTTTTTTAGAGAAGACAATATAAATTTATAAGCCGGCCTAAGTGCCGGTTTTTTTATGCCCGTACATTTCTTTATTTTAGCCATAAAAACCATGCGTTATATTTTCTTATTCATCTTCATATTTACTTTTAGTATATCGCTTAAAGCCCAGTATTCTTCCTTGTATTTAATTAATAAGGATAAAGACAAAGTAGTGCATCTCAGAAAAGGAGGTCTTGTGGTATTGGAGTATCAAGGCTACTTAAACCAAACAGAACTGCATAGCAATTATATTATTGGCATTAATGATAACAGCTTATTGTTGGGCAAACCGGGATTATTTAACAAGCCAGATAAAGTAAAAGAAATTCGCTTAGATGATATCACCGGATTTAGAAAGAAATCGGCAGGGTCGGAGTTATTAAAGACGGCATTAACAGTAGGAGCAACGTTGGGGACCTATTACGCAATCCGCGAAAACGAAGACAAACTAAATTCTACACAACAACTTGTTTATTCACTTGGTGCAGGATTAGTTACTAGTATTTCCCTCAAATTTATTTTCCCCGATAATAAAATTAAGTACAAGTTAAAGGATGGCTGGAAGATTCAGCTTAGGTAAGAGTATGCCATTTCCCATCCAGCACCACTCCGTCCAAACTCATGTTTTTAGCTGATTTGATGGCATCTTCATGTGAATGTACTATTGGTTCTCCTCTTTTATTAAATGAGGTATTTATAAGGGCTTTAATTTGGTATTTTTCATGTAAGAGCAGAAGCAAAGCATACATAAATGGATTTTGCTCTTTGTTTCTTATGGTTTGAATACGTGCCGTTCCGTCGATATGTACGGCACCTTCTAATTGTTTGCGCTGATCATACAGAACCGGTAAATCAATCAACATATAATCTGCTAGATGATGGATTTGATCCTGTCCTGTGAAATATTTAGCATTTTCCTCCATCATAATAGGAGCTACCGGTCTGTACCACTCCCTACCTTTATGTGCCATGCTCACTTTTTCTGCAAGTTGTTTATTATCTGCTCTGGCAATAATACTTCTGTTTCCTAGTGCTCTTGGGCCTATTTCTCCAAAATCATTACAAATTCCAATCACTTTTCCGGCTACAATCTGCTGCGCAATGCTATCTAATTCCTTGGAATCAATTAGCACATTTTTTTGTAGTGCCCAGTTATTCAGATAAGGAGAATGTCGTGCAATAGTTCCATGTTTTTGCCATTCAACAAAGGCAGCTGCTCCCAATGAAAGTCCGCTATCTTCAGGACAAGGAGGAATAAACACATCCTTAAACATGGCGGAATCCACAATGTCCTTGTTGGCAACAATATTTAAAGCCGATCCCCCAGTGTAATATAAATACGCTGCCCCGGTATGTTGTTGTAATCGATTTAGTTCTTTTTTTAATTCCCGAATAAA
Source organism: uncultured Saccharicrinis sp. (assembly GCA_963677245.1). Classification (GTDB taxonomy): domain Bacteria; phylum Bacteroidota; class Bacteroidia; order Bacteroidales; family Marinilabiliaceae; genus Saccharicrinis. The sequence continues at coordinate 3,170,821 of OY781921.1, read as the reverse complement.
AATATGCTGTAAGGTGGCCAACACATCCTGCATAAAGCAGTCTTGGGTGCTGAGCTGATTCTCATTCCAAACAAAATGTTTTTTAATCGATTCAAATACCTTTGCTTTCGAACCCCAGCAATTGGCAAAATAATCGTTTTTCACAAGCCACTCTTCCATCGGTTTGGAATATTGCCCATAAGCAGCCAAACCCATCATTTTACCAGGAACGGAGTTTTGCTCATTAAACTTTGCCCCAATAATTCCAAAAACCAAAGCATTGGCGTTAAAGAAAGAAGATAAGTATTTTAAGTTCCAATGATACTCAAGGCTTGTCAATTTGCCATCTTTATACTGCCAGGCAGAAAAATTGGAAAGACTTCCTCCTCCGTCAAAATGTACCAGTAAACTATTTTCTTTAAATTGCTGATAAAAAGGCAAACAACTACCAATATGTGCCAACTCATGATTGATGGAGTAGGCACTTCGTTCATGATCCAACCACCAGCATTTTCCTTTTTCTATATGAGGATATAAAAACTCATTTAAAGGTCCTTCATATCGCAATTTACCGCAAGAAGATATCATGGCTCTTCCTACCACATTATCCGGAAATACAAGATCGAAATCGTCTTTTAATAACTTTTCATCCTTGAGAACCTGATATAAGGAGCGATGTAGTTTATTATCATGCTTTAATCGGCTTAAACGCTCAAATGTTAGGTGTTTAATTACATTGCCTTTTTCCATCAACGTTATAGCATGATCATGCACAAAATAAGGCGTGTCGCTATCTGAGCGATCCTGTACAGCATAAATCGCTAAAGTAGGCTTTGAATGATCCATTTAAATGAAAATTTGCCCAATTAAAGTGGTGGCGATTAAAAGGATAAAAAGGGTGTTTTTCCATAGTACCGATCGGATTGAATCCAATAAGTGGGCAATAATAATAGCGACCGGGACCATAACAATAGTTAAAAACTGAAAATGAGCTCCTGTTAAAACCATAAAAGCCATCAGGTAAAGACTACAATAAATAAAAACCTGGTATTGCTTACGGGTAAATATTTTTTTACTTCCGTAAGATCCAATAACAGAGAACAGTCCTATTAAATAGATAAAAGCAACGGTTAGGAGAATGATCAGTACCAGATCATTATATCCTTTATAAAGATGGAATAATTTGTCAATAGAAAAAGAAAGATAGTTATAATAGTCGGCCATGTTACCCAATGACAAGGCATAACCCCAGAGTAATAACCAAGGTAAAACCAGACCAATTATTGCAGCCAGGAAAGATTTAAAACTAAGCACTCTTAAAGTACCCATCACAATTAGGAGCAGTGGAAAAAGTAAAATAACTTTAAAACTGAATAAACTGGAAACTGAAAGCCAGAAAGAAGCTAAAAAGCATTCTTTCATTGTTTTGCGGTAATGGTGTGCTTCAAACAAGTATTCGAGAGCCACGATTAAAAAAATAGTAGCCACCCAAACAGGATGAAAAATCTGTACCTGAGATATGCTGCCTACCAATAAGATGTATATAAACCCAGGCAGTGCCGTTTGCTGACTTAATAATCCGTATCGGGAATTAAAGCGGGTTAAGCTCAAAGTAATAAAAATGGTAGCAATAACACTAAAAAGGAAACCGAGCCAGGCAATGTTGGCTGTAAATGAAAACAGTTTCCATAAAGGCATTGCAGCGTTAAAACTGTCCACATCAACACCTGCACCTGATAAAATGGGTTTTAGCCAGAGCAATATAATAAGAAGGAGCATAAAGGTATATGCTCCTATCCTGTTGTTATGTACTAGTTTTACTAACATTCTTTCTCTGTTAAACCAAAAACCACAACCTTTTTATCGAAACTATAGATCGAAACCTATATCTGTACGATAGTTTTTACCTTCAAAATCGATGGCTTCTACATTCTTATATGATTTTGCCAAAGCTTCCTTCATATCTTTTCCGGTAGCACTTAAAGCAATCACACGACCTCCATTAGTAACAACCTTACCATTATCAAGTTTTGTTCCTGCATGGAAAGCCATCCCATCCGTTACTTTATCAAATCCGGTCATCTCTTTGCCTTTTTCATAAGATCCAGGATAGCCACCGGAAACCATCATAACAGTGGTGGCAAAGTCATCTTCAAATTCTATCTGACAATTTTTAAGCTCTTTATTTCCAGTAGCAATAAGTAACTCTAATAAATCACTTTTAATACGAGGCATCACTACTTCAGTCTCCGGATCACCCATTCTTACATTATACTCAATAACATATGGATTGTCGCCAATTTTAATCAAGCCAATAAAGATAAATCCTTTGTAAGGAATTTCATCGGCATATAAACCGGCCACCGTAGGTTGAATAATACGGTTGTGTACTTTCTTCATGAATTTTTCATCAGCAAATGGAACCGGACTTACAGCACCCATACCACCAGTGTTTAAACCAGTATCCCCTTCACCAATACGCTTGTAATCTTTTGCTTCAGGAAGTACCACATAAGCAGAACCATCCGTTAACACAAAAACCGAGAGCTCAATACCATCCATAAACTCTTCAATCACCACTTTACTACTGGCATCTCCGAATTTACCACCAAGCATATTTTTAAGTTCTGTTTTGGCTTCTTCTAAATCATTAATAATTAAAACACCTTTACCGGCAGCTAAACCATCAGCTTTAAGTACATAAGGCGAGCTCATCTTTTCTAAATAAGCCAATCCTTCCTCTATATTCTTACTTGTTACAGCTTTATATTTTGCAGTTGGAATACCATAGCGGAACATAAAGTCTTTTGAGAACTCTTTACTTCCTTCCAGTCTGGCACCTCTTTTACCAGGACCAATTACCGGAATATGTGCAATGGCAGCATCATTTAAAAAGAAATCTTTTACTCCTCTAACCAATGGTTCCTCAGGTCCCACAACCAACATATCAATTTCATTCTCCAAAGCCACTTTTTTAACTGCTTCAAAATCGTTGGGGTCAATGTCAACATTTTTTCCTAACTCAGCAGTACCCGCATTTCCGGGAGCAATAATTAATTCGGTTAATTTTGGGCTTTGGTTTAATTTCCAAGCTAAGGCATGTTCTCTACCTCCTGAACCTAATAAAAGTACCTTCATTTTTTTGTTTGTTAGTTGAGTTTTTGTCTATATGTTTTCTGCCTGAAAAATTACTATTCTTCGAGGCAAAAATCAATAATCCAATGCTCTTTTTATTTCTGCTTTATTGTATTACACGCGTTGTGTATCCCATTTTATTTATCCATTCCAAAGTCTTTGAAAAAGCATATTTCATATTTTCGCTCGCTTTAACTGAGTCGTGAAATACCACAACCGAACCTGGTCTCAGATGCTTTTTTACATGATTAAAAACCTGTTCGCCCGACAATCTTCTGTCATAATCCTTCGTTAGAATATCCCACATTACAACTTGGCTGAATTGCATTTTAGCCTTTTTTGTATACCAGAGATACCATTGTCCGTAAGGTGGTCTGAAAAGTGTTGAACCGATCAGATCTTGAGCTTTTTCAATATTTTCAAAATATGATGCCTCATTTGTTTTCCAGGCTTTAAGATGGTTGTATGTATGATTTCCCACCTGATGCCCTCTGCGTTTTACTTCCTGAAACAATTCAGGGTAACGGTAAACGTTTTCACCGACACAAAAAAAGGTTAGTTTGGCATTCCATTTATCGGCTTCATCCAATACCCAAGGTGTTACCTCAGGTACAGGGCCGTCATCAAAAGTCAGATACACCTCTTTTTTATCTGTTTTATTCCGCCATAAACATCCGGGGAATAAGGTCCTGAGAAAAAAAGGAGGCTTTACCATTATTGATTTAATGAATTCAATTGCTGGATTATTTCCTGCGGGGCACCCATATTTTGAATACCCATCTTTTTCATTAAATCCGTTCTGTTATATTTTGCTAATATTTGTTGAATTTGATTTTCAAACATCTTGCTTTGCTGGTAATTATATTCCAATCTACCCTTTTCGCTCATTGGCAAGCTCATATAGTATTTAATAGTTTGACGACTTATCATCATCATATTTTCCAGCATCTGATCACCTATTACCGGATTACCTTCCAAATAGAAACCTTCTGCTCCAAGTATAGAAAGTATATTCTCCGGTAATGATCCAATCGGTAACTTGGCTAATCTTCGACTTACTGATTCTTTCAAGTCTTCTCGTTGATAGGCTAGCACAGTACTCGCAATCTCTGAATAAATAGCAATGCTACGCTGATAATCGCTACCAATTTGATTTTGTTGAGATGGAGATAGTGCTGAGAAAAATGCCATTTCCTGGTATGTTTGCTCACTTAACTGGTCAATGATCTCATCTCCTCTATCCAAATTTTCAGCCTTGTAATATCCTTCAGCAAGATAAATTGAGAAATAGTTGTGAGGCACTTTTTCAACCGGTAGTTTAGTAAACGCCATATCTAACACATTAACCGCTTTCTCTTTTTTACCTTCTTCCAATAAGGCATTGGCTAAACGCGACATGTTATTGCGGATATTCATGGCCATACGCTGATGGTTTTCATCCAGATAAACACGAGGATCATCAAAACCACCCCATTTAAATTTATTAAAGAACTTATCGTACATTTTATCAGTAGCCACACGGCCATATTGCCCATCTGTTGACTTAGTTTTAATAGGCACCACTTTATATGCAAATCCTTCCAGCTGGAAGTAATCTTCAAGATTAGCATAATTATCCTGGCCTACAGTAACCGCAAAATAAATAGGACGATCCCAATTTCCGTTCGCAATCATATCCAGTACCATCAATTCGTTTTTAAGAATATACTCCTTCTTAATATCGAATTGAATTTCAGGAACTAAAAGATCAGCATCATTTTCACTCACGATTCCTTTTTGAATCATCTTTAAGCTATCAGCAGGTATGCTAAATGAACGAGAAGGTAAATGCTCAATTCTTCCCGGGTAACCAGGTATTTCTTTTGTTTTTGGATTTTCACTGGCCAAAAACTTAATGGCTTCTTTTAAGTCTACTCTTCCTTTAATACGAGGTAACAAATGCACTACATCACGGGTTCCCGTTACATACTGATCGTGTGTTAGGGAGAATGGTAATGGATCAGAATCATAGGCTTTACGTCCCATTTGATCAATATACCAGTCTGTTTGCAGATAACTTAAGTTACAAACTCTTACATCTGGACGATAACCTTCTACCTCTTGCGCATACCAAAGCGGGAAAGTATCATTATCTCCATTGGTAAATATGATGGCGTTTTCATCACAAGTATCTAAATAATTAAAGGCTAAATCACGTGCCACATTACGATGTGCCCTGTTATGGTCATCCCAGTTTTCAGAAAGCATAATACCAGGAACTAAAATCAATGTAACTGTGGTGGCGGCAATAGCAGCTCCCTTTCCTGGAATAAATTTCCTGATTCCATCAACCACGGCTAATACACCTAAACCAATCCAAATGGCAAAAGCATAGAATGAACCTGCATAGGCATAATCACGCTCACGCGGCTGCATCGGAGTCTGATTCAAATAAAGTACAATGGCTAATCCTGTTAAGAAGAAAAGCAAGGATACAATCCAGAACCCTTCTTTTCCATCCTTGCCGGATTTATACTGAAAGAACATTCCCAATAAGCCTAATATTAAAGGAAGGAAGTAGTATTTATTACGCGCGGGATTGTTTTTATAGATATCCGGTAATTTTGATTGATCGCCTAAACGGGCATTGTCAATAAACGGAATACCACAAATCCAATTTCCTTTATGTAACTCGCCATGTCCCTGGATATCATTCTGACGTCCGGCAAAATTCCATAAGAAGTAACGCATGTACATGTACCAAACCTGATAATTCACAAAGAAACTGATGTTTTGTCCAAAGCTAGGTAGGGTAATCGTTTGGTATTCTCCCGATTGCGGATCCTGAATTTGAACCCTGCTTCCTTTAGCTTCTCCTCCAGTCCAATATTTATATTTGTCAATATGATGCCCTTCTCGGCTATACATTCTTGGGAAAAAAGTGGTTGTTTTATCGTTAAACACGTAATGTGGTTTATGATCTACCGTTACATATTTCCCATCTTTTTTAATTCGTACAGGATCACCTTCCTTAGCACTCGATGCTTCCCTGTCGAGTGGTGAATTATAATACTGTCCAAAGAATAACGGGCGATCACCATATTGCTCACGGTTAAGATATCCCATCATGGAAAATACATCTTCCGGAGAGTTTTGATCCATTGTAGGATTCGCAAACGAACGAATCACAATCATGGCAAACGAAGAGTATCCTATAAGAATTACTGTAACACCCAACAGAATGGTATTCATAATTACTTTCTGGTGTTTTTGTGTATACCAGATTCCAAAAATTAAACCACTAATTAAAAGTGTAATATAAACAGCGATCCCTGTATTATAAGGTGCACCAAACGAGTTTACAAACAATAGTTCAAACCAACTGGCCACTTTTACTGTGTAAGGAATAATACCATATAAAATACCGACTAACAATACAGCAGAAATTCCCAGTGCCTTTAAGATACCATTACGGTTAACTTCAAATTTCTTGAAATAATAAACCAATACAATGGCCGGAATAGCCAATAAGTTCAATAAGTGAACCCCAATCGAAAGCCCCATTAAATAGGCTATTAATATTAACCAGCGGTTGGCATATTTATCATTAGCTGCATCCTCCCATTTTAAAATGGCCCAAAAAACCACAGCCGTAAATAAAGAAGACATGGCATAAACCTCTCCCTCAACAGCAGAAAACCAGAAAGTATCTGAAAAAGTATAGGCTAATGCACCCACAAATCCAGCACCTATAACAGCCCACGATCTCCAGGTTCCTTTTTCCTTCATAAATATTTTACGACCCAGGTGAGTAATGGTCCAGCATAAAAACATGATGGTGAAAGCACTCGAAAGCGCACTCATCAGATTTATCATAAAAGCAACAGAACCTCCATCAGGTGCAAAAAGGGAAAAGAATCTCCCGATAATCATAAATACAGGTGCTCCCGGTGGGTGACCAACTAATAATTTATAGGAGGTTGAAATAAATTCTCCACAGTCCCAAAAGCTGGCTGTTGGTTCCAGTGTCATGGTATACACCACAGCAGCTATGGCAAAAGATATCCATCCGACGAGGTTGTTCAGTAATTTATGATTTTTCATTTTTATTGGGTTATTCTTTGAATGTCAGTTTTTTATTAGCGATTATAAAGCTTACCTCTGCAAACTCCGATGCCAAAAATAAGTAAATTTTATCAAACCCATTTTTTAAGCACTATAATGTTACGGATTTAACGATATTTTAACTCAATTATTGTTAGATAGATTATTTAAAGAATTCAACTAATTTAACCTGCACTATGATTTTATACATCATTTAAGCAAAATAAATGAAGTATTTTTGCTATCACCCTTAAAATTCAATTATAAAAAACATAAAATCATATAAAATGTATAAGAGCAACAGACTATTTATTTGGCTGCTTTTTATTGCCATTTATCCTGGATTACTAAATGCACAAGAAAAGTCTTCTTCTTTATTAACGCTGGACAGAATTTATGCTTCCGGCGAATTTCGGATGGATTACCTGCAACCTTTGCAATGGATAGAAAGCGGTAATGCCTATGTAAGGGTAGAAAGAGATGAGAATGGCAAACAGGAATTGGTCCGATACGAGACCGCTTCTTCTAAAAGAAATATTATTATAAAAAACGAATGGTTGATTCCCAATGGTCCAGAAAAGGCTATCTATGTAGAATCCTTTACTTACTCACCGGATGAATCTAAACTGTTACTCTTTACTAACTCATCCAGAGTTTGGAGAGCCAATACTAAAGGCGATTACTGGATTTATGATTTTAAAAATAAAAGCTTAAAACAAATAGGAACATCTTTTCCTGCCAGTACGCTCATGTTTGCCAAGTTCTCTAACGATCAGAATAAAGTAGCATATGTTCAGGACTTTAATGTGTATGTTGAGGATTTAAAATCAGGTAACATCACAGCCTTGACAAGAGACGGCGGCAACGGATTGATAAACGGAACCTTTGATTGGGTGTATGAAGAAGAATTTGGTGTTCGCGATGGATTTAGATGGAGCCCGGATGGAACCAACATTGCTCTTTGGCAACTGGATGCTTCCAATACCGGCACTTTTTATATGATTAACAATACCGACTCGGTTTATTCTCAACCTATTCCTATACAATATCCTAAGGTAGGACAAACACCTTCGGCATGTAAAGTAGGTATTAGTAATTTAGCTGACAATCAAATCCGATGGATTCCTTTGGAAGGCGAAGCCAACCAAAACTACATCCCTGCCATGCAATGGATTAATAAAGATGAGTTACTGGTTCAGCAATTAAATCGTCATCAAAACAAGCTTATCGTTTGGCTTTATAGTTTATCTTCCAAAAGTCTTAAAAAAGTTTACACTGAAGAAGAAAAAACCTGGGTTGATCTTCAATACCCAGATGCTTCATCTAATAGCTGGGGTAAAAACGATTTGCAACTGGTGGATAACCAAACCTGCTTTTTACGCTTATCAGAAAATGATGGCTGGCGACATATTTATAAAGTCAATATTAAAACCGGTGAAAAAACCCTATTGACTCCCGGAGATTATGATGTAGCTTCAATGTTGGTGACAACTACTAAAGAAGTGTATTTTCATGCTTCACCAGAAAATAGCACCCAACGTTTTTTATATCGTGTTGATTTAAAAGGAAGTGGCAAATTAAAAAGGGTAACTCCTTCTGAGGCCAATGGAATGAATATTTACAACGTAGCTCCCAATGGTCGATATGCTATTTATAGTCACCAAGCTGCTTTAGAAGCTACACAGGTTAAAGTAGTATCATTGCCTAAACATCAGACATTAAATACACTGGTTGACAATCAATCTTTTACTGAAAAAATAACCGGCATTTCAATTCCGGAAGTAGAATTCTTTTCGGTAACTACTGAAGATGGTATTGAGATAGACGGAAGAATGATTAAGCCTATCAATTTTGACCCAGAGAAAAAATATCCTGTTCTTTTTCATGTATACGGAGAACCCTGGGGTCAAGTAGCTACCGATAGCTGGATAGGTTTATGGAATATTTATCTGGCACAACAAGGCTATATTGTAATTGATATGGACAACAGAGGTACGCCTTGTTTAAAAGGTAGTGATTGGCGAAAAAGCGTTTACAGAAAAGTAGGTGTTATAAATACACACGACCAGGCCATGGCTGCCAAAGAAGTTTTAAAAGAAATGAAATTTATAGATCCTGAGCGTACAGCCGTTTGGGGATGGAGCGGTGGTGGTTCCATGACTTTAAATTTGATGTTTCAACATCCTGACATCTATAAAACAGGTATGGCTGTGGCTGCAGTTTCGAACCAGTTGATTTATGATAATATTTATCAGGAACGTTATATGGGCTTACCACAGGAGAACATGGAAGACTTTGTGCAGGGTTCACCAATTACACATGCAAAGAATCTGGAAGGAAACCTGTTAGTGGTTCATGGAACAGGCGATGACAATGTGCATTATCAAAGCATGGAAATGTTGGTAAATGAATTGATATTGCACAATAAACAATTTCAGATGATGGCCTACCCTAATCGTTCACACAGTATATACGAAGGACGTAATACCACCAGACACCTGTACACCTTGCTCACTAATTATTTAATGCAACATGTTCCGGTGAATAACTAAACGACACGATTACCAATCTATTAATATACTTCCCTTTTGGCCCATGTCATCAGGGAAGTTTTGTAATGGGACTATTAGCTTTTAGCCTATCGTTTGTGTTTTATTAATTGATTACTCCAGAAAACTGCTGGCAACAAACTTAGTTTTTAAAGACATTAATTTTTTTAAATAAAAAACCCGAAACACAATCATGTTTCGGGGTAAGAATATTTAAAATCCCAGACTAAAGACTAATCTACTGTCCAGGTGTCACCTGAATTCACAAGTTCCTCAAATGTTGAAATGTTTGTTTTGGATTGCACTGTTTCCAATTGCAGTTCAACACATTCGTCATAAATACGAGTATCAACGGAGCGAATTACACCTAAAGCCACAGGTAAATCAGGATATTCCATGTTAGCTAATTTTCGGTGCATAGATACATGAGGAGTTTCGGCATCGTGTATCAACACATCTTCAATGGTATAACCATCTTTGCCAATGGTAACCGCCTTAAGATCCATCCCATCTAAAACCAAACCTTTATCCATGTTATCTCCAAAAAGCATTTTTTCACCATGACGTAAAACGATGGTTCTTTCAGCTTTGTACTTTTTATCTGTAATAGCTTCGTGCGTTTTATCGTTATAAATTACACAGTTTTGTAATACTTCTATGATTGATGTTCCTTTGTGTTTAGCTGAGGCTTCCATCACTTCTATGGATAGTTTTAATTCCTTATCGATGGTTCGGGCAAAAAACTGACCTCTTGCTCCTAATGCTAATTCTCCTGGCCTAAAAGGATCTTCAACCGTTCCGAAAGGAGAAGTTTTTGAAATAAACCCTCTTTTAGAAGTTGGTGAGTACTGACCTTTTGTTAATCCGTATATCTGGTTGTTAAACAAAATAACATTGATATCGATATTACGTCGAATAAGGTGAATAAAGTGGTTTCCTCCGATAGCCAAAGCATCACCATCACCTGTAATTTGCCAAACATGAAGGTTAGGATTAGCCACTTTTACGCCAGAAGCCACAGCTGATGCCCTTCCGTGTATGGTATGAAATCCATAGGTATTCATATAATATGGAAAGCGAGAAGAGCAGCCGATTCCTGATATAACTGCCACATTATGTGGTTCAATATTCAGTTTAGCCATAGCTTTTTGAACAGAGTTCAGGATTGCATGGTCGCCACAACCCGGACACCATCTAACACTTAAATCACTTTTAAAATCGGTATATGTAAGTTTGCAAGTTTCTTTTAAGTCATTCATGATTTAGTCCTCCAGCAAAGATTTAAATTTGTTTTTTAATTCCACCACCGTAAACGGTAATCCCTGCACTTTATTCATTTGCATGTAATTAATATCCGGGAAGTTCATGCGAAGATAATTCGCAAACTGACCCATATTTAATTCACAAACAATGATCTTTTTATATTTCTTAAGGATCTCGTATGTGTTTTTAGGTAAAGGATTAATGTAATTGAAGTGAGCGAGTGCCACACCAAGTCCATCGTCATTCTGTAGTTCTTCCACGGCAGTAAATAGATGACCAAAGGTTCCTCCCCATCCAATAACTAACAGGTCACTATCAGGATCTCCTAATATATCCTGTTCAGGGATATTGTTTTCGATGTATTTGATCTTAGCCTCTCTTGTTTTTACCATCATCTCATGATTCTCTGCATCATAAGAAACACCGCCTGTTTTTTCGTCTTTTTCTAGTCCACCCAAACGGTGCATCAAATTAGGCGTTCCTACTTTAGCCCAGTTACGAACCAAGGTTTCCGGATCTCTCATATATGGTAACCATCCTTCTTCTTCTCCTTTAGGAACTCTTTTTGCAACAATTTCAGGGTAATCATTTAAATCAGGAATGCGCCAAGGTTGTGTACCATTGGCCAGGAAACCATCTGTTAATAAGATTACCGGCGTCATATGTTCTACTGCAATCTTTGCAGCATAAAAAGCATATTCAAAACAATTGATAGGAGAGGAGGCTGCCATTACTACACATGGACTTTCACCGTTTCTACCATAAAGTGCCTGCATCAAATCACTTTGTTCTGTTTTAGTTGGTAATCCCGTTGAAGGTCCACCGCGTTGTACATTTACAATTACAAGAGGCAGTTCGGCAATTACAGCTAATCCAATAGCTTCGCCTTTTAGTGCCAAACCTGGACCTGAAGTGGAGGTTACTGCTAAATCACCAGCAAAGCTTGCACCAATGGCGGTACAAATTCCGGCAATTTCGTCCTCTGCCTGAAATACTTTAACACCTAAATCTTTACGTGCAGAAAGTTCTTGTAAAATCTCTGTTGCAGGAGTAATAGGGTAAGAACCTAAAAACAGTTCGAGATTCGCTTTCTGAGCAGCTGCAATTAATCCCCATGCCACGGCTGTATTTCCATTTAAATTACGGTATTTTCCTTTTTTTATGGATGCCGGGTTAATATGATAAGATGGAGTTACTGCCTGAATAATTACTCCATAGTTATAACCTTCTTTTAAGACTTTTAAGTTGGCTACAACTACTAAAGGATTCTTGGCAAACTTCTTTCTAATAAAGGATTCGGTGTGTTCCAATGGTCTGTCGAATAACCAGTAAACCAAACCAAGCGCATACATATTTTTACTGCGCAGGATACTTTTATTATCCAGCCCCATATCTTTTAAACTTTCTTTGGTAAGCGCAGTGATAGGTGCTTTTATAATATTAAAGTCTCCTAATTTATCTTCAAAAATAGGATCATCAGTAGAATAACCTGCTTTTTGTAGGTTTTTAGCATCAAAACTATCTACATCCATAATAATGGTGCCACCACTTTTTACCCATTTGGCATTGGCTTTTAAGGCTGCCGGATTCATTGCTACTAAAACATCGGCATAATCACCTGGAGTATAAACTTCCGTGTGTCCAAAATGTACCTGAAACCCCGAAACACCTCCAATGGTTCCTTGTGGAGCTCTGATTTCTGCCGGGTAATCAGGGAATGTTGAAATGTCATTTCCAAAAACAGCTGATGTATTTGAAAATAAGGTTCCGGTAAGTTGCATACCATCACCCGAATCGCCCGAAAATCGGACAACTACTTCGTCGCGTTCAATTACTTTAGAACTTCTGCCCATCATTTTTCTTAAACTTTAACTGGATTCTTTTTCTCTACCTTTAAGCTAGTACATCTTCTTTACTTGACCAACAATATATGGCTTGATTTTATAAAGGGTGTTATACCGTTAACGGATATTAAATATTTGTAGAGTAAAGGTAGTAGGAGTAATGATACAAAAGCTTGACAGACGTCAGTATTTATGTTGATTTCCAACAAATTATGTCAGGTTTAAATGATAACAAATACCACTCCAAACTGTTTTATTAGAAGATTATTAGACCACTATAGGAAAACTTGAATGTTGAATTATGAAGGTAAACTCTAAAACAAACAATGCATTTTTTAGTTTGTTCAATATGATTATTAAAAACTAATTATTTGGGGCGTGATATCAGTAATATGTAATCAGCCTAAAAAAAGTAACTTTGCAACTTAATTAAAATAAATAAATAGATGGCACTTATAAAAGAAGTAAGAGGATTTACACCTAAAATAGGAGAAAATGTGTTTTTAGCAGAAAATGCTACCATTGTAGGGGATGTTGAGATGGGTAATGATTGTAGTATTTGGTTTAATGCAGTGTTAAGAGGTGATGTAAATTCAATTAGAATAGGAAATAAAGTAAATATTCAGGATGGTTCTGTGTTACATACCTTATATGAGAAATCAACTATTGAAATTGGAGATAATGTATCGATAGGGCATAATGTAACGATTCACGGAGCTAAAATTGAGAATGATGTATTAGTGGGTATTGGTGCAACAGTTTTGGATCATGCGGTGATTGGTCATAATTCTATTATTGCAGCCAATTCATTAGTATTAAGTGGAACCATTGTAGAACCCAATAGTGTGTATGCTGGTGTTCCTGCAAAAAAAGTAAAGGATATAGAGCCTGAACAAACCAAAGAAATGATAGAGAAAATTGCCAACAATTATTTAATGTATTCAAGTTGGTACAAATAGGTTAAATTATTAGATGCTGTAGTTTTCAAAATACAATTGAAAACTACAGCGAAAACATATAATCTACTGCTTATTTTAATACTGGCAGTTTATTGTACATGCGCGAGATTTACCAACACCTGCACTAGCAAATAGAATTTCATTAAATTTCACATTCGATTTTAAAAGAACATTGGATCCAGAACTTTTTTTACCGAATGAATGCCATGTTTCATCATTTGGTTGTTTGCAGTAATAGGTCGTTTTGTATGAGACCCAGCCAAATAAAACCTTTTTTTGCGCTTTCAATCTTACATTATAAAGTTCATAGTAGGTATATGTGTTATTATCAAAGAAACGTCCATCATATGATAAGTCAGCCCACATTTTTCTAGATGAAGTTTTTGAAAAACATGAACCACAAAAAACAGTTGATTTAAGACTTTTTTCTATTAGTGACATTTTTTTGTTAGAAACATAAATTTCTCCATTTTCATTAATTAGTGAAAGGTATGGACTTTTAAATTTAGGTTCCATTGAATAGTTATCTATGCCATCAATTAACCCTCCAGGAAAATCAACTTTATCTTTATGGATATCAATAAATGTATACATAAGTGGTAGTTGAGTTAAATCAGTTATCTCATTAATTACAGCTTCATATTCATTAAATATTTCGTTGTATGATGTATTATAAGATTTAAAACCAATTTCGTTCTCCCATTGGATCTTTTCTTCATCGGTTTTGGATTCTAATAGAGAGGCTAAGCTGTCTAAAACTATCTGATCCTTGATGTATAAAACTCCATTTTGCACCTTAAAATCATCCTGTTGCACATTAGTTGATAAGTTGTCTTTAGTACAGCTAGATAATAAAAACAGATTGGTTATTGCAAAAATTAAAAAACTATTAATATATTTCATCTTTTATTTATAATGAGAGCTGGCACTCTCGTTAAGTAATACTGTTATTTAACCTCACTTCTTAGATGTTTCGACTCTAAAGGTGGGGTTTCTTACCTAATTCGTAACAAACACATACTATTGTTCAATGAATGTTAAAATTGTAGGTTAACTAAATAATTGTAATGAATAGATTTAATTATTAGTGGAGGTGATTTATTGATACAATACATTTAATTTTAAAACGAAACAAATATTAATTAGATTCTATTTGTTGTAATGTATTGATATATAATTTGAAAGTAAACTTAAGAGGTGTTGCATTGTGATTAGGTTTAGGGTTAAAAATTATTGTGTTGTAGCAAATGTAATGATCATTTGTTTAACAAGCAACTATATTTTGAAATATAATTAATATTTTAATGTTAAATTAGCTGCATCTAAATCTTCCTTCAAAAAGTAGCCTGCCGTTTGTTTAAACTTATCCACGTTTTCTGTAGTATAGAAAGAAACTTCACCATTTTTACTACACTTTTCATCCATTTCTGGATGACGCTTTAAATAATCGATTAAACTGGCAGCGACTACATTCCCCTGTTCTAATATTTGACAGTGATAAGGTAAGTAATCTTTTATCTTATTCTTGAGCAAAGGATAATGGGTGCAACCAAGAATAATGGTGTCAATATCCTGATCCTGCTGAAGCAGTCGATTAATATGTTGCTTAATAAAATAATCTGCACCATCAGAATTGGATTCACCGTTTTCAACCAAAGGAACCCACATTGGGCAAGCTTCCTGATAAACTTGTATGTTTTTAGATTGTTTTTCCAGTTCCAAAGGGTAGGAGAGTGATTGCACGGTACCTACTGTTCCCAACACACCAACTTTATTGGTTTTGGTATATTGAGCTACTACTTCAACCGATGGTCTTATGACACCTAATACTCTTTTGTTGGGATCAATAAGTGGAAGATCTTTCTGTTGGATAGTCCTTAATGCTTTGGCCGATGCTGTATTGCAAGCCAGTATAATCAAATGCACACCCATATCAAACAGTTTTTTA
This sequence comes from uncultured Saccharicrinis sp., assembly GCA_963677245.1. Taxonomy (GTDB): domain Bacteria; phylum Bacteroidota; class Bacteroidia; order Bacteroidales; family Marinilabiliaceae; genus Saccharicrinis. The sequence continues at coordinate 3,155,061 of OY781921.1, read as the reverse complement.
ACGGCTTGCAATGTGTATTCATATACCACTTCAAAAGAACGCGTACCATATGGAGTACGGGCATTGTCGCCTAAATACAAAAAATCGTAATCGGGCATTTCTTTCCTTAAGCGATCTAACACAGTTAAGCCGCCATATCCCGAATCAAAAATAGCAATTGGACCTGGACTTTTATGCATAATGATAAAATAAAAAAGGATAGCTGAATTTAGCTATCCTTCAAATATATATTTTTTACAAGAGTTTATTCTGCACTTGCAGCTAATTTAGCTTTAACCAATTCAGCAACATCAGTACTTTTTTCAGAATGATAAATCACAACTCTGGAGCTGATGTCGAAAATGTAAATAAAACCGTTTTCAGCACCTACATCATCAATAGCTTTTTGTACCTTTTCAATAATAGGTTGAAGTAATTTTTGCTCTTGTTGTTGCAGGTTTTGTTGTGCTAACATTTGAAAATTCTGCAAACGCTGGCTGATTTCCTGAATTTCTTTTTCTTTAGTAGCTCTGATAAGTTCTGGTAAAGTATCTCTTTTTTCCATATAGTCGGTATACTTAGTATCCAACTCCTCATTCATTACTTTAAGGTTTTGCTCTAATTTTTGAGCTTCATCCTGAAGTTTCTTATCTGCAGCTAATTTGTCTGGTAATTGAGATACTAATTCCTGAATATTTACGTGACCAAACTTTAAATCCTGTGCAAAAGCATTTACACTAAAAGCTACAGCTACAACAACTAATAGTAATTTTATTGATTTCATACGTTTATAGTTTTATTTTTTGGGAATTATGCAACGTTTTTTAAGTGAATTATTGCATAAAATGTTGTTAAATCTTTTTTATTATCTGCTTACTGAATTCCTAATTTAGTTTTTACTAAATCAGATACATCAACACTTTTTTCTGATTTGTAAACGGCTAATCCACCCACTTCTTCAAAAATATATAAAAAACCGTTTTCGGCACCTACCTCCTGTATAGCCTTGGTTAATTTATCAAAAATAGGTTGCTTTAATTCTTGTTCTTTTTGTTGCAAGCTACTTTGCGATTGCTGGTAAAAGTTTTGAACCTTTGCATTTCCTTCCTGTAACTGTGTTTCCAGATTAGCTCTTTCATCAGGTGTAATATTACCGGATTGCACTTTGGCAACGTAATCTTGTTGCATTTGCTGCAGGCTTTCCTGCATATCTGTTAACTGAGCTTCAAGTTTACTATATTCTCCCTGCAATTGTTCATCCACTGTTTTTAGTTCAGGCATAACAGTTAAGATGGCCTGTGAGTTAACGTGACCAAATTTAAGAGGAGACTGGGCAGATAGACCAATACATGCTAGTAAGGCTATTCCCAAAAATAATTGTTTTATCATATTCATATTGTACATATTAAAATGCTAATGATATCCAAAGATACCATCCACTATCTATTGCTTATATCCTAATTTTTCCAGCACATCGTCGCTAATATCAATTTTGGGATCTGTAAATAAAACTACACCTCCCGATGCTTTATCAAAAATAGCGGCATAACCCTCATCCTCAACCAGCTCTCGAATGGCATTATAAATATCATCCTGAATTGGCTTGATAAGTGCTTCCCGTTTCTTGCCAAGTTCTCCTTCCGGACCAAAATATTTAGTTTGCAACTGGCGAGCTTGTTTTTCTTTTGCTACAATTTCTTCCTCTTTTTTAATCTTCATCTCATTGGAAAGAAACACACTCTCCGTTTGGTAATTCTGGTACATGGTTTCCACTTCGGCGTAAACGGCTTCAATTTCTTTTTGCCATTTTTCAGAAACCTGAGCCAGTTGGTCATTTGCTGCCTCAAAAGCCGGAATATTTTTTAAAATATATTCCGTATCTACAAAAGCATACTTCTGCGCATGCGCTGCAAAAGCCAAAGCCAGTAATATGGTTATTGTAAGTAACTTTCTCATATTCTTTCTATTTGGTTATATAAAATGTGATATCGTTTCAAATATCTCAAAAATCAAACCATTTTAAAATTGTTGCCCAATTACAAAGTGGAATTTACTTCCGTTTGCAGTTGGATAATTATAAACATCATCAAATCCATAACCCCAATCAATTCCCATCAATCCGAATATAGGTAAGAATATTCTTACACCTACTCCGGCAGAACGTTTTAAATCAAACGGGCTGTAATCTTTAAAATCACTCCAGGCATTACCTGCTTCAAGGAATGCTAAAGCATATACCTGTGCTGACGGTTGAAGCGTTAATGGGTAACGCATTTCAAACGTAAGTTTGTTGTACATATTACCATCATAACTATAACTACCTGATGCACTACGTGGTGTTAAAGAGGAGTTTTCGTAACCTCTTAAACCTATTGTTTGACTACCGTACATGCTGTATCCAGACATTCCGTCACCCCCTAATATAAATTTCTCGTAAGGAGAACGTACATACTCGTTATAATAGCCAAGGAAACCCATTTCATATTTACCCATGATGACTAACTTTTCAGCTTTATCAAGAGGTGTATATATAGCGCCCTGAGTTGTCCATTTATGATATTCAATATAGTCGTATAATTGCGCCTGAGCATCTTTTTTTAGTTCACTTTCGGCTTCTGTAGTAGCAATTTCACTAGCTGTTTCATAAAGCAATTTATAATCTTTGTCTAACCATAAAGAATATGGAGGTGTAAATTCAACACCTACTGAGAAATTTGATCCTCTGCGCGTGTAAAGTGGGTTGTCGATAGAATTTCGAGATAAAATAAACTTAAAATGTAAATTTTGTGAGACTCCATCTTGCATAATAAAGTATGCCCAATCCCTTAAATCATAGTGTTGATAACTGATTTCAGTATAAATAGAGAACCAGTCATCAGGCCATGTTAATCGTTTACCAAACCCAACAGAGATTCCGGAAATTTTCATATGCTGGTCAATTTGAGATTGATCATAGTTATAAGCTCCACCGTAATTACTTCCATAACTGTTTCCATATCCCATTCCACTATATGCATAATAATTGTTGTAATAACTATCAGATACACTAGACTGTATAGATCTATAGGCAGATACTGTTAATGAGTTAGGTCTTTTACCACCTAACCAAGGTTCTGTAAACGATAAACTATAGGATTGATAGAATTTACCATTGGTTTGTGCGCGTAATGAAAGTGTTTGTCCATCACCTGTTGGCAATGGTCTCCAAGCCTCTTTGTTAAAGATATTTCTTACAGAGAAATTAGAGAATTTAAGCCCAAGGGAACCTACAAACATACCGGCTCCCCAACCACCTGATAATTCAATCTGGTCATTGGCTTTTTCTTCCAGGTTATAAACTAAATCAACGGTACCATCTTCTGCATTAGGCTGTACGTCCGGCTGGATGTTTTCAGGGTTAAAATGCCCTAATTGCGATAATTCACGAATAGTACGAATTAACTCCGATTTACTAAATAGCTGTCCTGGTTTTGTTCTAACCTCACGACGAACAACATGCTCATGTGTTTTAGTATTACCATTGATAATTATATTGCTGATGGTAGCTTGTTTGCCTTCGTAAATTCGCATTTCAAGGTCGATGGTATCACCATAAATATTTACCTCAACAGGTTGGATGTTGGAGAATAAATAACCATTGTTCATATATAAGTTATGAACCGCATCATCATCCTGAAATAATCTTTCGTCCAATAACTTTTGATTAAACACATCTCCTTTTTGAAGACGAAGGACAGCACTTAAATACTCTCCCGGATAAATACTATTACCAATCCAACTGATGTCACCTAAATAATATTTGTTACCTTCTTCAATATCAATTTTAATATTTACGGTATTATCATCGTTTCTGTGAATAGAATCGTAATTAAACACCATATCACGATAACCGAACTCATTATACTTATCGATAACAGCAATTAAATCTTCTTCATATGTTTCGTCGATAAACTTTTTAGTTCTGAAAAAGTTTCTGATTTTACCTTTTTCGTTAGTCTTTTTCATCAAGCGGTTTAGTTTACCATCTTTAAAGACTGTATTTCCGGTAAATTCAAGGGACTTAACTTTAACTTTTTCTTTTTTATCAATAGTTATATCCAGATATACATGATTTACCTTTGTTGTATCATCTTTTTGAACAATACGAACTTCTGTATTATAGAATCCTTTTCCAACAAAATACTCGGTAATATATTTTTCTGATCTGGAGATAAGATAAGGTGTTACCTGACCACCTTTCATCATAGCAACTTTTTCATCTATGGTTTCAATCTCCGATTTTTTTAAACCATAATAGTTGATTTCAGAAAGACGAGGACGTTCCTGAAGTTCTATATTAATCCAGATTTTTCCGGATTCAATTTTAGCAGCCTTAACTTTAACATCGGAAAAAAGTCCATGTTCCCAGTACTTCCTAATTGCTTCAGAAATTTCTTCTCCCGGAACATTGATTTTTTGTCCAACTCTTAAACCGGACAAATTAACCAATATCTTAGGATCGTAATTTTGAATCCCGCTTACGTTAATTTCAGCTATTTCGTATGTGCGTGGGGAGCCGGAATAACTGATAGTTGGCAAATTATCTTGCCCATAAGCATTCGTCAATATTGAGAGTGTGATGATGCAAAGAAGTGTAAAATACTTGAACATTATATTGAGTCTATTTTTTTAATTGGTTAATTGTTCGCTGGTTTTACCAAAGCGTCTTTCTCTGTTTTGGTAATCGAATAAAGCGTCGTAAAAATCTTGTTTTTGGAAATCCGGCCATAAAATATCGCTAAAGTATAATTCAGCGTAAGCTAACTGCCATAAAAGGAAATTGCTGATTCTTAATTCACCACTGGTTCTGATCATTAATTCCGGATCTGGAATGTTAGCCGTAGTTAAGTGATTAGAAATAATATCAACATTGATTTCATCCGGTTGCAGTTCATTATTTTTTACTTTCTCTGCAATTTTCTGAACAGCGTCTGTAATTTCCCAGCGTGAACTGTAGCTTAATGCAAGATTTAATGTAAGACCGGTATTTTGAGAAGTGTTATCAATACATTCCATTAATTTTCTACGAACGTCTTTAGGCAAGTTATCTACACAACCAATTACACCCAGACGAACATTGTTTTTCATTAATGTTTTGGTTTCGGAACTAATTGTAGAAACGAGTAAAGACATTAATGCATCAACCTCTAACTTAGGTCGGTTCCAGTTTTCGGTAGAAAAGGCATACAGTGTTACATACCCAATACCCAACTCAGCAGCTGCTTCCGTAACAGCTCTTACTGCTTTAACACCATTTTTGTGTCCGAAAACCCTTGAATTTCCTCTTTTTTTTGCCCACCTGCCATTGCCATCCATAATAATGGCCACATGTTGTGGTAATCTTTCTTTTATCAGTTTATCCTTTACTGACATATTTTTTGTCTTTGCCTTTAAAAACCTCCATTACAATCTGATTTTTTTCTAAACAAGCTAAATGTAACCATCACACTTGCTATAGAATATAAATCAGTGTTGTGGATCTTTCCTTCGTTGTTAAAACCATAAGGATCAGATGCGTCAACCGGTAAATTGTGGCCTACCACATCTAAATCATCTACAAAAGTTTTTCTAAAACTCCACTCTGCTCCAATCCTTATCCAATTGTTTACTTTATACTTGGCGCCCACACCGAATGGCAAAGATAATATAAAAACCGTTTGTTCAGAGTTATTTTCATCTTCAACGGAAAATCTTTTATAAATAGTTGTACCTAAGCCTAATGAAATGTACGGCGTAAATTTAGTATCGCTTACAAATTGATGATCATACGATGCAAAATTAAACTCCATTTGAACAGTTCCATCAACCACTGAACGGTTGAAATTATATATAGCCTCCTCGTTAGGAAAAAGAACACCTTTACTTGGATAAGCACCTTTAAATTTGGCTAAACCCAATGTTCCTTTTACAGCATATCTATCGGTTAACATATATCTGGCCACTCCACCAACGGATAAACCAGGTTTATAAAACTGCTTCTGTGGATTTAAATCACCTAAATAATACGATGGACCAATAAATCCGCCAATTTCTACTTTATGCTGAGCCTTGCCAAAATTAATAGCAATAAACAGGCCTGCAAAAATACTAAGGTGCTTTAACCCAACTTTAACGTTTAACTTTCTTAATAATAAATACATGCTTTAATAAACCTTTTTGGTTGTAACCTAATTTTTCTCAAAGCGAGACAAATGTAATATTTATATGCTAATAATAAAGGCTATATAATTGCCATTCATCAAAGGGTTTTATGATAGTATAACCCTATTATTTACTTTTTATTGTCAATGGTTTTATGATTTGAAGCACTTATTTAAGAGAAAATTTATTGCAGATGTCATTTTTTTTAACGGCTTTGAAAACTAAATTTGAACAAACAATAAACTGGACATATTATGTACGGAGATTTTCAAGAATATCTACAAGAGGAACTTGATCTTATTAAAGAATCAGGTTTATATAAAAATGAAAGAATTATTACATCAGCACAAGGAGCAGAAATACAAGTGAGTACCGGAAAAAAGGTACTTAATTTTTGCGCCAATAATTATTTAGGACTATCGTCTCATCCCAGAGTGGTAAAAGCGGCACAAGTAGCTATGGATACGCACGGTTACGGTATGTCTTCGGTGCGTTTTATATGTGGCACACAAGATATTCATAAGCAATTGGAACAGAAGATTGCTGATTTTCTTGGAACAGAGGATACTATATTGTATGCGGCTTGTTTTGATGCTAATGGTGGTGTTTTCGAGCCTTTGCTTTCTGCTGAAGATGCCATTATTTCTGATGAATTAAATCATGCTTCGATTATTGATGGTGTCAGATTGTGTAAGGCTGCTCGTTACAGGTATAAACATGCCGACATGAATGATCTGGAAGAGCAACTTAAAAAAGCCCAGGATCAACGTTTTCGTATTATTGTAACCGATGGCGTTTTTTCGATGGATGGAGATATTGCTAAGTTGAATCAAATCTGCGATTTAGCCGAAAAATATAATAGTATGGTTATGGTAGATGACAGTCACGCTTCCGGTTTTATCGGTGAAAGGGGTAGAGGTACTCACGAGTATCATCAGGTGATGGATAGAGTCGATATTATTACCAGTACTTTAGGAAAAGCATTGGGTGGAGCATTAGGTGGTTTTACTACTGGTAAAAAAGAAATCATTGATATGCTACGTCAACGTTCTCGACCATATCTATTTTCGAATTCATTGGCACCGGCCATTGTTGGTGCAGCCAGTGAGGTTTTTGATATGTTGAGCGAGTCTACGCAATACCGGGACAAGGTGATTAACAATGCAGCTTATTTTAAAGAAAAAATACAAGCTGCCGGGTTTGATATTAAACCTACTGATTCAGCTATTGTTGTTTTAATGCTTTACGATGCAAAGCTATCTCAGGAATTTGCCAACAAATTATTGGAAGAAGGTATTTACGTTATAGGTTTTTATTACCCGGTTGTTCCTAAAGGCCAGGCACGAATTCGAATTCAGATTTCAGCCGCACACGAAAAAGAACATTTAGATAAAGCCATAGAAGCTTTTATTAAAATAGGTAAGGAACTACAAGTTATTTAAAATCGCATATTTTTAATATGGTATAAAAAGAAAGCCTGTTCGTTTTAGTTACGAACAGGCTTTTTGTATTAAGAAATCGAATAAATCGTATTAAAACATATCCTTCATTCTGCTAAAAAAGCTTTTCTCCTGAGAGGATGGTCTGGGCGTAAAGCTATCAGAATCGGCCATTTTTTCCATGGCTTTTTTCTCATCTTTGGATAAATCTTTTGGAATCCAAACGTTTATTTTTACTAATAAATCACCTCTTCCGTAAGTGTTTACTTCGGGTAATCCTTTGCCTCTTAATCGCAAAACTTTACCAGGTTGGGTTCCTGCTTCAATTTTTACCTTAACACGACCTTCTAAAGTCGGTATTTCAACCGGAGAACCTAAAGTGGCTTGAGGAATACTAATAAACAGGTTATATAATAAATCTCTGCCATCACGAACCAATTCTTTATGTTCTTCTTCGTGAATTAGAACCAATAAATCACCGTTTATACCACCTCTTCGGGCTGCGTTTCCTTTACCAGATACGGAAAGCTGCATGCCTTCCTCAACTCCGGCAGGTATATTGATGGAAATGACTTCGTCATCTTTTACTATACCTTCTCCGGCACAGTATTTACATTTGTTGGTAATAATTTTTCCATCACCGCCACAGGTAGGACAAGTAGACGCAGTTTGCATCTGTCCTAAAATGGTATTGGAAATACGCGTCACCTGTCCTGAACCATTACAGGTTGAACAAGTACTGTGAGAAGCACCACCGTCAGCACCAGAACCACTACAGTGGTTACAAGGAACATATTTTTTTACCTTTATTTTTTTCTCAACTCCGTTTAGTACTTCATCTAAGGTAAGCGTTACTTTAACACGTAGATTTGATCCTTTGTTAACGCGTTGACGACCACCGCCACCACCGAATCCACCAAAGCCGCTAAATCCACCAAAGCCACCACCAAAGATGTCTCCAAAGTGTGAAAATATATCATCCATCGACATTCCACTGCCACCGAAACCGCCACCTGCAGCTCCGCCAACTCCGGCATGACCATATTGATCGTATCTTGATTTTTTTTGAGGATCACTTAACACCTCATAGGCTTCGGCTGCTTCTTTGAATTTTTCTTCGGAAGCCTTATCGCCAGGGTTTTTATCCGGATGAAATTGGATGGCCTTTTTACGATAGGCTTTCTTAATTTCATCGGCACTGGCACTTTTCGAAACCTCTAATACTTCGTAATAATCTCTTTTCGACATAACTTACTAAGGTGCTAATTTTTATTCTCCAACAACTACTTTTGCAAAGCGCATCACTTTATCATTCAGCATATACCCTTTCTCAATACAGTCAATTACTTTTCCTTTCATCTCGTCCGAAGGGGCAGGAATTTTAGTGATTGCTTCATGAAGATCCGTATCAAAGTCTTTTTCTTTGGCTTCAATTTCAGACACTCCATTTTGTTTTAAGTATTCTTTAAATTTATTATAGATTAAGTCTATACCTTCTTTTACAGCATTCAGATCAGAGGCTTCATTTAAATGAGAAACGGCTCTGTCAAAATCATCAACAACAGGTAAAATTCCTTTTAATAAACCCTCGCCGGCACTTTTGGTTAGTTCCATGCGCTCTTTTAAGGTTCTTTTTCTGTAGTTGTCATACTCAGCTGTAAGGCGAAGATACTTGTCATTTAAGTCTGAAACTTGTAAAGTAAGCTCTTCAATCTTTTTTTCTTCCTCGGTTTGATTACTTTCTTCTTCAGAAGTTTCAGCTTTTTGCTCTTCTACATTCTCCTCCGTAGTTTCTTCAGTTTTAGAAGATACTTGCTCCTCAACTACTTCTTCCTTGGTTTCTTTTTTAGATTTCTTACTTGTCATTATTATAGTGTCTTTATTTTATTTCTAATTCGTAGCATTGCCTTAGCAATTATTTTGCCATTGCCCATATTTGGGACAAATTGACAGAGTTCTGGCAATAGATATGCATTTTGTCAGCCCTTACTAACAAACAATGGCAGAATACCTAAGCGCATTCTGCCATTATATAAATTAGTTCAACTACTATTTACTTAGATAACTTATCAAGCATTGCCTCAAGATTTGCACCTCTCAGTCTTTTAGCTACGATTATTCCGTCGCCATTAATTAAGTAATTATCAGGTATGCTTCTGATGCCATAAATTTTAGCAGCTTGCGAATTCCAACCCAGCAAATCACTTACATGGTAAGGCCAAATTAGCTCATCTGCTTTTATGGCTTTAGTCCAGCTGTTTTTGTTTTTATCTAATGAAACACTTAAAACAGTAAAACCTTTTCCTTCCTTAAATTTATTGTCTTTAAACTTTTTGTAGGCCTCGACTACATGTGGATTTTCTCTTCGGCAAGGTCCGCACCATGAGGCCCAAAAGTCAATTAGTACCATTTGACCTTTCAATGAGGCCAATTCAATTACCTTGCCATCAGGAGATAAAAGTTTAAAGTTTGGCGCCTGGTTTCCAATTTCAAGGCCTATTTTAGCTTTCCCTTTTGCATCTGATGCTGTAGCTAAAACAAATAGGCTTATCATCATTATCAGTATTACTTTCACCTTCATATCAATCAGTTTTTATTTCCAATTTTACTTTATCAAGAGATAATAATTAATTATAAAGTCGTAAATACTTTTACATCCTTACAATAATTCAACCAAAAATGTAAATATGATTTAAGGTATAAAGATACCTTAAATCATATCATCCACAAACATAGTTGTTTGTTAATACATTATTCTAAATAAAATGGAATTTAGTTTCTGTGAAGGTACTCTAGTGACTCTGCCACTTTGTTAATACTGGTACTGCGAGCCACTAAACGACCCTGACCATCGATAAGGTAATTGATAGGCGCGGTTACATCAAAGCTTTGAGAGATAGACGATTCTGCGCCTTTGTAATCGCAGATGTGCAGGGCATTTGTTAGTCCATCTTCTTTAATAGCTTTAGCTAAAGGTGATTTAAAACGGTCGAGAGAAATAGATACAACTACAAATCCCTCGCCTTTGTGAAATTTACTATTGGCAAACTTCTTTTGAAGTATCATCTTTTGATGATTTTCAACACGAGATTCCCCATCGTAGGATGCCCAAAAGTCGATTAAAACCATTTTTCCTCTTAATGATTCCAAATCAAATTCGGATCCGTTTATTAGGGAGGCTCTTAACTCTGGTACTTTATCTCCTATTTCAAGGCCTACCTTTGGTTCAGGTACGCCGTTAATAAATGAAATAAATCCAGGCCCTGCTAAAACAACTATCAACAAAAGTTTTAGCTTTCTCATACACACACAATTTAGTTAATACTCACACTGCAAAGTTTAAAAAAAATGCAGTACAGGTGATCTTAATTTAGATCAACCTAATCGTTTTCATGACAAATGTTAGGAAAACGGTCGGCAAAAGTATGTTCAAAAACATTAAATACCAAAAGATTATTTTTTGTTTTAATGTAAGAATGTGTATATTTATGGGTTTTGACGTAGGTGTTCGTACTGTGATGGGATTAAGTATATTGTTGTAAACTTCAGAATATAAGATGTTTAATAAAACAAAAAAGGTTTCACGCAGAATAGCACAAAACCTTTTTGTTAATATTCGTTAATAAACGTAACCTTTTTACTTACGTGTTATTTTAGCACCTAATTGTTGAAGTCGAAGATCAATATTCTGATATCCTCTATCTATCTGATTTATATTTTGAATAGTACTCTTTCCTTTAGCCGATAGTGCAGCAATTAACAATGCAACCCCTGCTCTGATATCCGGAGAAGTTAAGGTAGTGCCTCGTAAGGCAGTTTCTTTATTTAAACCTATAACCGTTGCTCTGTGTGGATCACATAATATAATACGAGCTCCCATATCTATTAGTTTATCCACAAAAAACAGGCGACTTTCAAACATCTTTTGATGAATCAAAACGCTTCCTTTTGCCTGGGTGGCAATTACTAAAAATACACTTAATAAATCAGGAGTTAATCCCGGCCATGGTGCATCAGCAATGGTCATAATCGATCCGTCAATAAACGTCTCAATTTCGTATTCATCCTGTTGCGGAATATAAATATCGTCACCTCTTCTTTCCAGCTGAATACCCATTCTTTTGAAAGCCTCAGGAATAATACCTAATTCATCATAACAAGTATCTTTAATGGTAATTTCAGAACCGGTCATAGCAGCCATACCTATAAAACTACCAATTTCAATCATATCTGGTAAAATACGATGCTTACATCCCGAAAGGTGACTCACTCCTTCTATGTGCAATAGGTTGGAACCTATACCATCGATTTTAGCACCCATGCTCACCATCATTTTACAGAGTTGTTGGATATATGGTTCGCAGGCAGCATTGTAAATGCTCGTTTTACCAGGAGCAAGAACTGCGGCCATTACTATGTTGGCTGTTCCTGTTACCGAAGCTTCATCTAACAGCATATTAGTACCTTTTAGTTCTGAGGCTTCTACGCTGTAAAATATTTCGTTGGGATTAAAGTGGAAATGTGCACCTAGCTTTTCAAAACCAATAAAATGCGTATCCAATCGTCGGCGACCAATTTTATCGCCACCTGGCTTTGGGAAATAGGCTTTTCCATATCGCGCCAATAAAGGACCCATAATCATGATTGATCCTCTTAAGGAAGACGCTTTTTTTCTGAACTCTCTGGTTTGTAAATATTCCAGATTGATGTTGGCTGCTTTAAAAGCACATACATCTCTGCTGATGCGATTGGTCTGAACCCCTATATCTCCTAAAAGATCTATAAGGTTATTCACATCTACAATGTCGGGAATATTACTAATTACAATTTCTTCGTCGGATAAAAGTGTAGCACAGATTACCTGAAGTGCTTCATTTTTTGCTCCCTGGGGTGTAATCTCTCCGGAAAGCTTGTGCCCTCCTTCAATTTCGAAACAATCCATTAGTTTATATAATAGAATTAAGAATTAATTTCTGCGATCGTCGTGACGCTTAAAGGAGCGTTTTTTACGGTTGTTGCGGTTCTGGTTGTTATTATGACTTTCTCGTTGTTCCGGAATTTTAATGTCATCGCTTACTTCCAGCCTGTTTTCAGAAAGCTCTTTTATGTCGGAAAAAATTCTTTCATCACCAGGAAAGTCTTTATTCCAGGTAATTAATGATTTTTTCATATTATTTGCAATCAGCATAATTAAATGCTTTTTAAGCTCACCATCTTCCATATCAGCAGCTTTCTCTATCATTTTTTCGATAGTTCTGCCATAGTGTTTGTATTTGATGCGATGGTTGTTGTAAGGAAGTTTTTTAGGACGCTCGTATAAAGTTTCTTTTGTAGGCAATTCATAAGGAGTCTCTATGTCTAATTTAAAATCAGACATGATTGCCAAATGATCCCATAATTTATGTTTAAAGTCACTTACATCGCGCAGGTGAGGGAACATGTTCCCCATATTTCCGATAATAGAATGCGCACATTTTGTTCTTTCTTCTTTATTTTCAATGGTTACGCAGTGATCAACCATTTTCTGAATATGTCTTCCATACTCAGGTAATAGTAATTTCTTCCTATTTGAATTATAATCCATAATCAACAATAAAATTCTTCACTCTTATCTTGTAAAAAGGTATAACACTAAGGTATTTACCTGCAGAAACTTTAATTAACTGGTTCCGTTTTGGATATTTTGAGGAGTTAAATTTTTAAATGCAGTAAACATGTGTCTTTCATGCAGTGCTATGGCTACAAATCTAACCCAAAATTTTAAGTTTGGCAAATTTTAAAAGTAATTGTTTAACGCCTGCATTTTCAAAGTTTACAGTTGCTTTAGCATTGGGTGTTTGTCCCTCAATACTAACAATTTTGCCTTTGCCAAAACGAATGTGTTCTACGCTCATTCCAGGCTGAAGGTTACTGGTTTGGCTCCCACTTAAAGAGGAAGGTTTATTTATTGTAGAATTATTATTTACTTTTTTGAAATTGTAACCTGGTTTTTGTTGACTTGTTGGACTTGAGAAACTTCTTTTCTCCTTCATTTTAGGTGCAAAACGACCGGGTTGATCCACGATTTTAATCTGATCGCCCTGGAATTCTATAAACTCAGGTTTTATTTCACCAATAAATCGACTTGGTTTACAAAAGGCAGATTCCCCGTATTTATATCTTGTTCGGGCAAATGAGATACTGGCATTTTCTTCGGCACGGGTAACGGCGACATAAAATAAACGTCTTTCTTCTTCAACACCTTGTTCACTTTCCAGGGTCATGGTTGAAGGGAAAAGTCCTTCTTCAACACCAACTACATACACGTTTTTAAATTCCAAACCTTTACTGGAGTGGATGGTCATTAAAGTAACTTTATTGATATCGTCTTCTCCTTCTGTATCCTGATCGGTAAGTAAAGAAACTTCTTCCAGAAAATTAACCAATCTGGCTTCGCCTCCTTCTTCAGTTCTATTGATCGTAAATTCCTGAATACCATTTAAAAGTTCCTGAATATTTTCCTGACGTGCTACAGCTTCGGGTGTACGATCAGCATATAAATCTTTCATCATACCACTTTGTGTGGCAATTTCGTTTACCAATTCGTGTGCACTTTGCTGATTAAGGCCGGCAGCAAAACTATTAATCATTCCAGCAAAGGAACTTAATTTACGCTGGGTACCGGCATTGAATAATTTGCCTGTACTTTCGATTGAAACCAATATTTCCCAAATGGATTTTCCTGAAGCAGAAGCTGCCCCTTCTAATTTGTCGATAGTGGTTTTGCCAATTCCTCGTGCCGGGTAATTTATAATTCTTTTAAGTGCTTCCTGATCGGCAGGGTTAACAACAACACGACAGTAAGCCAATAGATCTTTAATTTCTTTTCGCTGGTAGAAACTTAATCCGCCATATATCTTATAAGGCATACCTCCTTTGCGTAAGGCCTCCTCAAAAATACGCGATTGGGCATTGGTTCTATAAAGAATGGCAAAATCCTGATATTGGTAATTTTGCTTCAGACGTTTCTCTTTTATATCATTAATAACAATGTACCCTTCTTCTATATCGGAGTAGGCATTGTGTATTTTAATTTTACTGCCTGTATCTTTTTCAGAGAAAACATCTTTTTTAATTTGCTTAGAATTGTTGGCAATAATGCTGTTAGCTGCATTAACAATATTCTGGGTAGAGCGGTAATTTTGCTCCAGTTTAAATAGTTTGTATTCAGGATAGTCGTTTCTGAAGTTTAAAATATTCTCAATTTTAGCTCCCCTAAAGCTGTAAATACTTTGTGCATCATCACCAACTACGCAAATATTACCATGTTTATCAGCCAGTTTTTTTATGATGATGTATTGCGAATAATTGGTATCCTGATACTCATCCACCATAATATACTGGAAGAAGTTCTGATACTTTTGCAATACTTCAGGAAAATCTCTAAAAAGCACATTGGTATTTAGAAGTAGGTCATCAAAATCCATAACTCCCGACTTATAACATTGTCGCATATAACGAGTGTAAATTTCATGAACCATAGATTTGCGACTAGCCTGATCTTCCATCATTCTGTGTTGATCTCTGGTATAGGCAGCAGGAGTAACTAAATCATTCTTAGCAGAAGAAATTCTACCTAGCACAGCACCTGGTTTGTATTCTTTATCACTTAATTTCATCTCTTTTATAATGGATTTGATTAAGCTCTTAGAGTCTGCAGTGTCATAAATAGTAAATGAAGAGGGATAACCCAGTTTGTCTGCTTCATTGCGCAGAATACGAGCAAAAATAGAGTGAAAAGTACCCATCCATAAATTTCGAGCTGTTTCGTAACCCACAATTTGGGCAATACGCTCTTTCATTTCCTTGGCTGCTTTGTTAGTAAAAGTCAATGCCAATATACGATGAGGAGGTACGCCTTGTGTAAGCAGGTGAGCAATTCTATAAGTTAAAACCCTTGTTTTACCGGAACCGGCTCCGGCAATAACTAATGATTGACCATCTGTTGTAGTTACGGCTTTTTGTTGCTCTGGATTTAATTGATCGAGATAATTCTGCACTTCTATATTTTTATGGATAGGCAAAGATAGTAAAATGCTATTCTAATGTATAGGACAATGAATTTAAATAACAATAGACAATTGATGATATATATTGGATTGACATATTGGCTTTTGAAGGAGGACTAAAAGTAGGACTTTAAGAGATTAGCGAAGTCATTGAACAAACGTCTAAAAACTACCAATTGCTGAATTATATAGATGAGTATGGCTCAGTTGTATCGTAAGTGTCAGATAAGGAGGTAAATAGTATTTTTTTAGGTTATGGTTTTTAACAAAACGTTTTTAGCTATTGACCTTTAGGTACAACCTTTCGTAAATTTGTTTAAATAAGAGGGGAGGGAAGGATGAAAAAGAATCAGTTTTCATATGATGATTTAATTCGCAGAATTGACAGGCCGTCAATAAAGTCACTTCACAATAGGATTGAGTGCTGTATAGTCAGGAACACGCAAGGTGTTGAAAAAACAGCATTAGCTCTAAGCTCTGATACTTTGCTGATAAATGAGAATCAGCGACTTCGAACTGAAAATAAAAAGGAAGACTCTTTGACTTCATTGTACTACTTAGTTTTTACCTACTAACGAAAAATCAAGAGATGAAGAATAGACCATATTAACCTCCTAACCTAAAGCCTGAGAAAAGCTAAAGGTTAGATATAAGGTTACTTTTTATAATAATTAATTTATAGAGTTATGAAAAAGGTTGGTGTATTTTTAGTAGCGATGTTTTTTACCCTGCTTTGTATGGGTCAGGAATATCAGAAAATCGAGGAGATTGAGGTAATTGCTCCTACCTGTAATGGTGAAATGTTGGGAATAGAAATGGATTTTGAAGGAACAAATGTATTGAATGCTTTTTTAAATGCAGAATTACAGAAAGAGGCAGAAATGCTAGGTTTCCAAAGTGGTACAGTTGTTCTTGATTTTACAGTGTTAACAGATGGAACAATCTCTGGATTTATTATTCAGAATTCAGTTTCTAATTTAAATGATGAAGCAGTTAAGAGAGCGGTTCAGTTAACTTCTGGTTGCTGGAATCCGGGTGTGAATAACGGAACTCCAATTATTATGGAGAAAAGAATCGCCGTTAATTTTGTGAATCCTGATGGAAAGTCTCTTGAGGAATTGGCGAAAGAGCATTATTTGTATGGCATTAAAAAAATTAATATTGCCGAAAATATTGAAAACTCTTATTTCTTGACTCAGGAACAAAAAGATCGTAAAATGAAAAGAAAGTTACATGCTGCTTTGTATCATTTTAAAGAAGCAACGCGATTATTAGCTGCCGAACCATCTGTTGTTTTGTGGGAACTAAAGGCATACGAAAAACTAGGTGATGTTTTAATGAGTGAGAAAAAAGAATTACAATATTTAGAGTTAACTCATGCTGTTCGTCAAAGCGAGCCTGAATATGTAGCAGCATTAACTAAATAGTAATGGGTTATAATATTGAAAAGTCACACTTGAATTTAGGAGATTGAACCCAAGGTGCTATTGTAAGCTTCCTTGGGTTTTGTTTTTTAAGAATGGTACAGTAGCAGTAATTATAGGTTAATTAATGTTAAAATAGAATATATTATAATACTTAGAAGCCATAAGCAGAGGGCGTTGTAAAAAGGTACTCATTAGTGAGTATGGAATAATAAAAGATATAAAGGTATTTTTATACTGTCTTTAATTTAATCTGAAGTAATACATCGAAAGAAAAGTCTTTAAAAAGGACTTTCAAGAAATAGAATTCACGTATTTAAATTAGATGTTATGAAAAAGGTTGTTTTTTTATCTGTCGCTTTGTTAATGGTAACTTTATCATTTTCACAAATCACACAATTATCAGAGAATACAGTTTCATCGCCAAAATTTATGGGCGAGAATGGATGGTCTTATACCAGTGATGAATTTAGTTCACCCATCTGCCAGTTTATGGTAGAACAATTACAATCAGAACTTATTGAAGCTGAAGGAATAGTTAATGTTGAGTTTACAGTACATAAAGATGGAAGCGTTGATCAGTTTAAAGTTCAAAACACAACGCAAAGTGATGTTGATCAAAAGATTTTAGCATGTTTGCAAAAGTCATCAGGACAATGGCAACCAGGTATGGTGAATGGTGAAGCTACAGAAATGCAGCGTAGTATTAAAGTGTGTTTCTATAATCCAGAAAACGGTACCTTAAATGAGCAAGGTAATGAACAGCTTCAGTTGGCAATTAAAAAATACCATGATGCGCTGATTGCGAAGAATAATCTTCATATACCCAATAGAAAGGCAGAGAAAAGAGCCAATAATAGATTGCAGGCAGCACTTTCTATGCTAGATACAGCTGAACGTTTTATCCCTAATGAACCATCTGTAGCTTTTTGGCAGGCTTGTACTTATGAGCAAATAGGAAATGAGCTTAAAAAAGATCAGAAATTGAATGAATATCTAAGTTTAATTGAACCTAGTTATCAGGCACAGGCCGAAGTGGTCAGCATTCCATTACAATAGTCTCAAGCCTATTGTAAATAGGCTTAAGGTATGCCATTATATAGTAATGGTATACCTTAAGTTTTTCTTTTTTGTTCTTATAGATCTTCAAAATGACAAGCAAACATAAATCTTTTAGTGACCAAATTCATAAGGTATTTCAACAATGTGAAGGTAGGAAATGCCACCTTTGTGACCTTGAGAATCTGGATACTTCTTTTAACTGTTCACCAAATCAGTTTATTGTAGATATAGAATTTCCAGATCTGACATTTAAACAGGTATCTGGTGATTTAAATTATTTACTGGGATTTGATAATGGAGTTCTGTCGTCTGATGACTTGGTTGAAAAAGTTAATTCAAACGATATAGAAGGATTCACCCTTTTATTTCAGCACTTATGCGAGTTTGTTTTTAATAACAAGCAAAGTTTACAACAGGGGAATTTATTAACGACCAGTCAGGTTCGCTTAAGACATCCAATTGAAGGAGATTGCTTTTTTCATATTCAGCACTTTTATTGGAAGAGTATTGAAATGAATGATTCTTTTACCATTCGTAATCTTTTTACAAAGATGGAATCCAACATTGCAGATGAAGCAAAATTGAGTGAATTAAAATCTTTTATGAATTTATTTTCTAAACGAGAGTTGCAAATCCTCACCTTAATGTCCGAAGGCAAAAAGAGTAATGAAATAGGCGATATTCTGGAAATTAGTAAACATACGGTTGATACGCATAGGAGAAATATGCTGGCTAAAACTAATTTTTGTAACACCACTGAGTTAGTGGCCTATTCAATCTCCAATCAATTTATTCAGCCGATAAATTAAATAGATTCAGCTCATTTTAGCAATTTATTTTTAGGAGTTTCGTTTAAATAATATCTTTGGATTTTTAAAAACGATCATCAGTGAAAACCTACATTATAAGTTGCATTGGCTTTTTAGCCTTTTTCTGTCATATTACCCTTCAGGCTCAAATTGTTTCCACCGGACATAATTCCTCGGTAGAAGCCTCCTATTCGGTTGATAGTATTTATTTATATGCTGATCTGCAAAGTGCAGGTTTATCTGCTGTTCCTCCAAGCGGTGCTACAAACCTAAGTTATAGTTGGAAAAAATTTGAATCAGGAAATTGGGTAGAGAGCGAAACGAATACCCATGCCAATTATACAGGTGTTCTTAAGGAGGGTGCTTATCGTGTAAGTATTCTTGATGACGGAACACAGGTGGCACAGCATACCTGTTGGTTGTTTGTACCTGAAATAACATCTGTAGAAATAGATACTTTAGTGAATACCTGTTCTTCTTTGCAATTAACAAATTTGGTTAACACTAAAGATATAGAATATAGCGATCCTAAAAATGGTACGGCCTATACTTTAGAATACCAGTTGGAATACGAATGGACGTGGAATGCTTCAGATGAAATGGAGAATAACACTGAAGCACAACCGGAAATGTCAGCACCATTGGATACGGTTAGCTTTACCCTTACCGTTTCTGCATTTAACGGAATTAGTCCCATAGCATCAGAGTCGCTATTTTTTGACCCCATTGCTGTGAAATCAGATTTTACCTTTAATGTTACGGATAGAGGTAATGAAAATGAATTTCCTACGCAAAATTCCTATAGTGAATTAACCACATTTTCAGAGGCATCATCAGAAGTAGATGTTAGTATTAATAATAATTCATTAGGTGGAATTACGGTTTACGATTGGTATTTAATTAAAGATGATGAATTGGAATCGGCCGATAGAGATGAAGGTAAAAATCCTAATTTTTCCATAACAGAGCTGGGGTCATATCAACTTTCTTTAGTAACCCAAAATACTATTCGAGGGTGTAAAGACAGTATTTCTGTTGGACCAATTACCTTAAAGGAAATGAATGTTGAAGCACCTAATGTTTTTACCCCGGATGGAGATGGAAGTAACGATGTGTTCAGGGTGGCTTATACTTCAGTTAAGGATTTTAAAATGGTGATTTTTAACAGTTGGGGAAGAAAGGTGTTTGAAACTTCAGATCCGGGAGATTCGTGGGATGGAAAAATTGGCTCCCAAAAAGCTGCCGAAGGTGTTTACTTTTATTTTATTGAAGCCAGAGGTTACAACGAAAAAGAAGAAGTAAAACTTAAAGGCCCTCTTCATCTTTTTAGAGGAGAGTAAAACGATTTGATACTGTAAATAGTCATTTTTCAGGGTTTTTATTGCCCGTCTGTTTTTAAATTGTAACTTATCACGTCATTCAAGCGTCACACCTAGGAATTACGAATTAAAACGAAAATGTTATGATTAAAAAACAACTGCTTCTTAGTATACTCTCACTTTTTATTAGCTTCTCGGTATTTGCTGAAATGCAGGAAACCGAAAGAGAAGAACGTCAACTGAAGGATTTTACAGCAATTGTAGTTTCCTCAGGTATTGATGTATATATTACCCAGGCTGATGAATTTAGTGTGGAGGTGGAAGCTTCAAAAAATGTAATGCATCGCATTATCACCGAGTTAAGAGGGAATACATTACATGTGTATGTAAAAGGTAAATTCAGATGGGGATCAAAAGATATTCGAAAAGTCTTTATTTCGGCTCCGGAAATTAATAAACTTGTAGCTTCAGGTGGAGCAGACATACATGGAAGTACGCCTTTGAAGACAGAATTACTTGTTTTAACTTCATCAGGAGGAGCTGATATTTATGTATCGGTAAAAACCAGTACCGTTAAAATGACAAGTAGTGGAGGAGCTGATATTTCTGTAGATGGTTCATGCGATCAGGTCAATGCGGTTGCCAGTGGAGGAGCCGATATCAATGCAAAAAAATTGATAGCTCAGTATGTAAATGCCACAGCCAGTGGAGGCGGTACTATTGAAGTGTATGCTTCGGAGCGGATTTACGCTACAGCGAGTGGAGGCGGTGATATAAATTACACTGGTTCTCCTAAGGATAAACAAATATCAGAGTCTGGCGGAGGTGATGTAACCGGACATTAAATATGAAGAACTTGATAAAAAGGTTCGTTAAGGTTTTTAACCATAGCGAACCTTTTTTATTATTGTAATTTCATTATCATTATAAATTTGATCACCGAATTTTTGCTAAACCCATCATGATACGAACAGTATTTATTTTTTTAACCCTATTCATTTCGTCTCCCATATTTTCTCAATTATCAGAACACGAAATCAGTTATTTTACGCAATGTTTAACTGAAAAAGTGAATGAATTACGAATATCGAAAGATCTAAATGCGCTGGAACCAGATAAGGATTTAGAGCAAGCTGCAACTATGCATTCAAAATACATGGCTCGGGTAAATCGTTTATCGCATAAAGAAGCATCGTCAAAATTAAGAACCCCAGACAAACGGGTGCAAAAGTTCTCCAATGAATTTGAGTTGGTGGGAGAAAATATCCTATTTATTGAAAACACAAGGAAGAAATACAAAGATGAACAAATAGAGGAACTGGCCTTGCAAATGTTTACAATGTGGAAAGAATCACCCGGGCATTATGCCAATATGATTCATCCTCAGTATAAATTGAGTGGCTTTGGTTTTGCAAAAAGTAAATCAGGAAAACTTTATGCTACACAGGTTTTTGGAACCAAAGGGATAGTTATTGAAAACCAGCTAAGTAAAAATGCTTTTGGAATAAAAGAAAAGGGACAACGTTGTAAGGAAATTCTTAACGGGAAAAGGAATTTTGTGGTCAATATGGGAAATGCTATTCATATTCGGGGCAATAAGGTTATGCTGTACTATCATTCCAAACGGATTTTTAACGAAATGCTCAAAGATCAGAGTGATGGTTTAGCTATCGATTTGGTAGAAAAAGATCAGTTTACATGCGATTCTGAAAACTTACTGGATTTTAATGCGGTTTATGATGGTGTTTTGTTAAAGCCTGTGTATAAGGATGAATTATTTAATGAAAATCAAGCCCAGGGCGATTATCGTTTGGTTTCACAGGTAGGAACTGTTCCTGAGCATTTATTAGGAAAGGAATTATCCCCAAGTCTAGTATATATCAAAAATGGGACAGGATGTGATTATATATATCCGGTAAATATTCCCAATGATAATTATGATTTGGTGCCAATTGAGCCTAAATTATTAAACCCTCAACAATATCCTTTTTTAAAGAAGGGCATAGTTGGTACCAGAACATTGTATTTTGATTTTAGCCGAGGTAAAACCTCTCCGGATTTTCAGGATTTTGATTCATCGTTTGATGGTGATCCTGTGAAAATTGACATAGTGAGTTATAGCTCCATCGAGGGAGATTCTGTTCGTAATGAGGCTTTAATGAAGGGTAGAGCAGAGTATATCCGATCCTATTTGAATAAAAATAAAGAATTAGCATCTATAAAGAAGTCGAATAAGTCGGAAGAAAACTGGGAAACAATGTTTTTTCAGCTCGATTTGCTGGGGCTCGATTCGCTTAAGTGCAAAAGTAAAGATGAATTAAGAAAATTTGTAGTGCAGGATCAAATGCATAATTGGGATTCGTTATTGTATCTGCAACGTAGATCTTTTGCAACGATTTATTACAATGGAAAATTAGATTCGAAGGATAGCTTGTTTTATAGTCAAAACTTTTACTCAGCGATTGAAAATAAAAATATGGCATTGGCAAATCGGGCACTGGCCGAGATGTATATGCAGGAAAATGTGGAGGTTGTCTTTGCACCTCATGTTTTTGACTTATTCAACCAGGAACCAAAACTGGTACAAAACGCAGCGGCTATTTTAGCTAAATCGTATTTATATAATTGGGATACCTCCATTCGGTTTTTACACCATTGGCTGAATCAAACAGAAAAGTTAAATCAAGACGCTCTTTATAATCTAAGCATATTGTATTGCAAAGTCACTTCCGAAGTGTTAAATAGTTGGGATGTCAGTAAAAGCGTATTTGCTAAAATAGTTGAGCCAAATAAAGTAAAAGAAATCATTTCACAATTTGTAGGCAAAGATGAAAACAATAAGTTATTGCTGAACTATCACCTTACAGCCATTCAGTATTATGGTCAAAATAATTATCAATCAGGACTAGCAGAGTCATTTTTGTTTATAGAAAACTACTTCGAGGATAGAATTTTGGAAATGAGCGACGAGGTGAAGCTATGTTTATTTTTCAATAGTTGGAGTCGATACGATCTTACGGTAAGTCATTTGTTTAAACGTATTAATGAACGTGAATTTAATGAAGAAGCAGCCTTTGTTCTTGCTAAAACAACAATGGGCTATCCTTATAATCTTACAGATGCAGAGATAAAAAAAGTAATGCAAAGAGCATTTCGAAAAAATAAGCAAAAGTGGTGTTATTGGATTGAAGATGAATTTCAATTGTTACGTAATAAAGATGTAAAATTGATGTATTGTCAGGAGTGTAATCAATAGCTTAATACAACGTCCTCCCAGGTATTTTATCGCCCGGGGCAAATTTTACTCGTCCTCGCAATCTCTCATGTTGTCCTCCTAAACTTTTGCTTGATCCTCGCGGCAAAAGGGCAGTCCTCCCGGGTATGACTCACGTCCTGGCGAAGGTTTATGTCGATCTGGAGCATTTTCTTGTCGTCCTGCCAGTATCATATATCGTCCTCGTGTAATTCCCTAAAATAGCTTTGTAATTCCCTAAAATAGCTTGACAGATTTTACTTTAATTTTGAGAAGTGAATACAAACATAAAATATCTGTTGAAATTCTAATACAGTTCTGTTTCTAATTTCTAAAATTCTGTGCATTTCATTTGTTATTACTATTTTATTGTGCAGTTCATAACCATTTGCCTGATTGATTCTGCGACAATGATCACTGTTACTACTTCTGCTTACACAAACCTCTTCTATTTCTCTTTTTCGAACACTGTTTTTGTTATGCCCTAATTAAGTCTGCCGATTAGGAAGAGCAAGAATTTTGAGATAAATACTACCTGAGGTACGAAGGTGGAGGTTTATCTTAAAACCCATAGGGCTTGTTCTTGAGTTTCTTAATCAAAGGCTTAAGTTTGCATCTCAAAATCATGTGTGGTTGTGTATTTTTTATTATTCCACCGCTTTTTAAGCACCCCTGTTTGAAGGTGAGCCTGTGCAGGTGTAAGCATATTGCAACTACGGTGTGGACGTTTATTATTATACTTGTTAATAGCCACTTTTACGGCCTCATGGGCATCATTAAAATCCTTAAAGGTATTATACAAATCATATTCATCCTTTAATATTCCATTCACTCTTTCGGCAATAGCATTTTCATAGGGATTCCCATTCTCTGTCATTGATATTTGAATGTTGCATCCGTTTGAATAATTCACATAATCGTAACAACAATACTGAATACCTCTATCGGAGTGATGAATGAGCCTGCTGGTTACCGTTTCGCTTTCAACAGCCATTTGCAAGGCATTTAAAGCTCCTGAACTCGTCAAGTCTGGCCATAAACACCAGCCCACAATCTTTTTCGAATAAGCATCAGTTATTAACGACAAGTAAGCAAAGCCATGCCTGGTTCGAATGTAGGTGATATCGCTCACCCAGAGTTTACCTGAGCTTGTCAAACTAAGGTCTTGAGCAATATTCGGATACCGCTTGAAAAGATGATTTGAATTAGTGGTGCGTGCTTTTCGCTTGGTGCGACGAACCTGCAAACCATGTTCCCTCATCAGGTAAAAGAACTTATCTCGACCCATTTTAATTTGATGTCCAGCTAAAAAAGAACTGAGTAGTTCGTGAATCTTTTCACATCCCATTTTCTTATGTTCTTTCCGCATTTTTTTTGCTTCATTAAGCACCAATACCTCTGATAATTGAGTTTTTGATTGACGTTTCTTGGTATCGTACCAAGCCTGGCGTGTATATCCAAACAGTCCACACATATCCGTTTTACTGGTATGTGGATACATGTGTGCCAGCAACTCTACTGTTTGGACCCAGACTTTTTTCTGATAGATATTTTTAGCTCTTTTTCTGCTACATCAATTAAGGTGTTTAAGGCCACATCCTTCATCTTTGCGTATTCCAACTGCTTCTCCAACTCTTTGATACGTTGCTCTAGCTGCTTGTTATCTGCTCTTTCCTTTGAACTCATAAAAGACAAAGATAAATGTAAGTCATCTGAATAGCGCTCTTGCCAACGTTTTAAAATATCTGTGTACTTTCTTCTATTCAACTGAAAACGATCGCGAATATCTTGAATACTCAT
Organism: uncultured Saccharicrinis sp.; assembly: GCA_963677245.1. Taxonomy (GTDB): domain Bacteria; phylum Bacteroidota; class Bacteroidia; order Bacteroidales; family Marinilabiliaceae; genus Saccharicrinis. The sequence continues at coordinate 3,129,748 of OY781921.1, read as the reverse complement.
GTGCCCGCCATCAATTTGACTTACTAACCAACGACGAAAGCTAACTTCAAATTTGTTATAATCTATAACCCGATCATGGAAACCTTCCATGTGATCTGTCAACATTGCTTCTTTACTTTCTTTCATTTTGAACTTGACTTTTGTGTCAAGCTATTTCAGAATATTACACTAGCCAACCTTTATATTAATATTATGCATTCCCCGCATTATTGACTAATTTGCGGCCAAATTATAGTCCATGTTTCAAACGCTCTTTATAAATGTATTCTCAGTTTTTCTAATGATGGTTCCGGGATACCTGCTTATTCGAAAAAATGTAGTTCCTGAGTCAGTGTTAAAGCACCTGAGTCAGATTATTGTGAAGGTACTTTATCCAGCATTAATATTTAGTTCTATTATTGACGGGTATTCGCTACAAGGCGTTATTCAATCCTGGCAATTACCCGTTTCTACATTTATAACCATGATCATTGGTTATTCTATAGGATTGGTGTATATGGGCTTTTTCAAAAAGATAGATCTGCAAAAGAAAAAGTCCATTTTATTTCAGATGACCATCAATAACTTTTCCTTTTTGCCTTTGGCAATTATCGCTAAGCTTTATGATGAGCAACACATGGCAGCGCTTATTCTTTCCACTTTAGGTGCGGAGCTCACAGTTTGGACGATTGGTATGTCTATCTTAAATAAAAAGGAAGGTAAATTTGATATCAATAACTTAAAGCACTTATTATCGCCGCCCTTAATGAGTATTTATTTTTCGTTGTTTGTGCTATGTATTCTTTATGTTTTCAACTGGTCGCTGGATAGCGTTCTAGAGCAAAGTACCTTGATGAACTATTCTTTTAAAACCATTCAGCAAATAGGTCAGGCGACCATTCCTATTTCTATGATTATGGTTGGGGGACGAATGGGAAAAATTAAATTTGGCGATCTTAAAGATGTTGACATTTGGTCGGTTACTTTTTTCAGGTTAGTACTCATTCCTCTAGTTTGTATTGGGGCACTTTACCTTTTATTTCCTGAACATCCGTTTTTAAAAGTCATGCTTATAGTTGCGGTAATGCCAAACTCTATTGCTAGTTTGGTTGTTGGGGAATTATATGGTGCCGACCAAAAGTTAATGAGCGGAACGGTATTGGTAACACATATGGTTTCCTTATTTACCATTCCTTTGTGGTTAATGATGCTGCTGTAAATTGATAGAGGTATTCTGCAGCTTTATGCTGTAATTGTTTGTGTTCGTCGTTTATTTTACTGGATGGTTTGGTACTTTATGCTTAATTTGTATCCAAAGCTTACATAAACAGACTTGTGCATGAATAATATCTACCTTTCGCTTATTGTCACTTTCCTATTGACTTCATGTCAGTTTTATGGCAAAAAGAAATATGATACACATGTATTTTCCGAACGAAATTCATATGCCTATCATCAGCCTTCCAGAGTTTTTACCTTGCATAGCGATTTGGTGGAAATATCAGGACTCACCTTTGATGCTCCGCGAAATGAATGGATTGTGGTTAATGACGAAAAAGGGAAACTATTTGTACTGGATGGAAAAAACGGGAAAATTAAGGAGGATATTCCGTTTCATAAAGATGCGGATTTTGAAGGTGTTGAATTGGTAAATAATTCCATTTGGGTATTAAAAAGCAATGGAAAATTATTTGAGTTGATTCCGGATGACAAGGGAAGTTATGATACGCCACTGTCCTATGATAATGATGTGGAAGGGTTGGGTTTTGATGCTGACGCACAAGTCTTGCTTTTGGCTTGTAAAGAAAAAGCACTCGAAAAAGACCATAAAAAAAATCACAAAGTCATTTATGCCTTTGATTTAGATGATAAATCCTTTATTAAAACCCCGTATTTAATTATTGATTGGGACGATTTGAAAGATTTCTTAAATGAGTATGATCCCAATGATAAATTAAAAGATCGAGCCAGATTATTTGCACCATCGGCTATTGCCAAACACCCTATAAGTAAGCAATTGTATGTGTTATCAGCCAGAGGAAGTTTAATGTTGGTGTTTAATCAAGAATTACAAGTGGAGGAAGTTGTTTTCCTGGATGAAGCTAAAATCCCACAGCCCGAAGGTATTTGTTTTAAACCGGACGGAACACTTTGCATCAGTACCGAAGGTCAGAAAGATAAAGCAAAACTATTCGTTTTTAAAGCTATTGAACCATGATGAAAAAGATATGGCCATTTATTTTTATGCTCTTATTATGGGGATGTGGAACCTACCGAACGGCTTATTATGGTCCCGAAGATTTAAAATGGGGCAAAGCCAAACTTCCTGATAAAGCTCCTGAGCATACCTTATTTTTAGTGGGAGATGCCGGCGATTTGGACGATATCAACAGAGGAAATAACTTTGTTTTGGATGCGGTAAATAAAGATCTTTTGAATACACAAAACCCAAGTACTTTAGTGTTTTTGGGTGATAATTTATACCCACAAGGCTTACCTTCTAAAAAGAAAAAGAGCAGAGCCTTAATGGAGAAGAAAATCAATGCTTCACTTGAGTTAGCCAGATCGTGCAGTGGCAATACATATTTTATTCCTGGTAATCACGATTGGAAAAAAGGAAGAAAAGGTGGACTAAAAGCGATTGAAAGACAGGAAAAATATATCGAATCTTATTTTAATGATGAGTTCGACAAAAAGGTGAAGTTATACCCCGGGCAAGGATGCGGTGATCCCAAGGTGATAAAAGTAAATAAGGATCTGGTGTATGTATTTTTAGATACACAATGGTGGTTACAGAACTGGGACAATGAAAAAAAGATGAATAAAGGCTGTTCTGTTAAATCGCGTGCTGAATTGTTGCGCAAGCTCGAAGAAATTTTAATGGAGCACAAGAATGATGAAGTTGTCATGTTGATGCATCATCCCATTAAAAGCAATGGCATGCATGGCGGAAAATTTGGATTTCAGCATCACTTGTTCCCCTTACATCAGGTTCATAACTTATGGATTCCACTTCCTTTTATAGGATCAGCTTATCCTATTTTCAGACAAACAACCGGATCAATCCAGGATATCAGCCACAAAAACTATCAGGAGCTCATTGACGGAATTTTAAAAATTGCTCACGACCTTGAAGTGAATATGATTTTTACCTCTGGGCATGATCATAACCTGCAGTACTTCGAAGAGGGTGATTTACGATTTATTATCAGCGGATCAGGAAGTCGCCAATCGTATGTAGCTCGCGGAGGTGATGCTGGTTTTGTGCGTAATGCACGAGGTTATGCCAAGTTGATGTTTTATAAAAACAATGAAGCATGGGTTGAGTTTTATACCGTTGACGGGTTTGAGAATGAAGCACAGTTGGCATTCCGTAAACAACTAAGAAAACCCAAAGCCGGAACAGTTTCTGTATTAAAAAAGGAATTTCCATCAATTCAGGAAAAAGATACCATTGTTGCAGCTAATCCTTTGTTTAAAGCCGGGAAAGGAAAACAGATATGGCTGGGTAAGCAATATCGTGATATTTGGGCGACGCCTGTAAAAGTGCCTATGATTAACCTGGAAACGAAACTAGGCGGTTTAAAACCGGTGAAAAAAGGAGGAGGCATGTCGTCCAACTCATTGCGTTTAGAAGCCAAAGATGGTAAAGAATATATTCTCCGATCCATTAAAAAAGATTATACCAAATTGGTAGATGAGCGTTTTAGCAACCTTAAAGCCATGGATATCTTAAAAGATCAAAACAGTGCCAGTCATCCCTATGGGGCATTAATGCTTCCTTCACTTTCCAAGGCTGTTGGTATTTATGCTACACAACCGGAGTTGGTGTATTTAAAGCATCAAAAAGGATTGGGAAATTACAATGCATTCTTTCCTGAGGAATTATATCTGCTGGAACAGCGACCCGATGGCGACTGGAGTGATGCTGACTATTTTGGCAATTGCGACAACATTATAGGCTATACCGATTTATTATTGAACCTGCAGGAAAAGAAAACGCATTTTGTAGATCAAAAATGGGTATTGAAATCCCGTCTGTTTGATATGTGGGTACACGATTGGGATAGGCATGACGACCAATGGAGGTGGGCTACTTTTGAAGAAGAAGACAAAACCATTTATCGCCCTATTCCTCGCGATAGAGATCAGGCATTTTATAAGTTCGAAGGTATTATTCCCTGGTATGCCTCAGCCTTTATCATCAAGAAATTTAAAACCATGAAAGAGGATGTGAAAGATGTGAAGAGCCTGGCTTTTAATGCGCGTTATTTCGACAGATACTTTTTAAATGGATTAGAATGGAAAGAATGGGAAAATATAGTGGCAGGTATGCAGGCTGCATTAAGCGATGAAGTTATTGAAGCTTCAATTAATGGTTTGCCCAAGGAAGTAAGAGAACAAAATAAAGACCTGGTTAGGCTGTTAAAATCGCGCAGAGATAATCTGCGAAGCATTGCCCGAAAATGGTATACATTTATTTCACGGGAAGTAGAAATATCCGGTACCGATGATGATGATGTGTTTTATATAGAAAATTGCGATGATGGCTGTGTTCGTATTACTTTTCTTATCCCCCGTAAAAAGAAAGGAGATATCGTCAAGTTAAAAAGGGTATTTTATCCTGATGAGACTAAGGAAATTCGCTTATATGGTTTAAGAGGAAAAGATGAATTTGTGATTTCCGGTGAGAAACATCCTAAAATTAAAGTCCGAATTATTGGTGGCGAAGATAAAGATAAGGTGGAAAACACCTCTAATTCCGGAAAAGTTGTCATCTATGACCAGATAGATGGTGCAAAGACAGAAGGTGCATTGAAGGATAAAACTTCTGATGAAATCGACATTAACGAATACGAAAGAGAAGCCTTTAAATACAACAGTGGACTGCCCATGTTAAAATTTGGTTATACCAAAGATGACGGCGTATGGATTGGTGCTTCTCATACCTGGACGCTACATGGCTGGAGAAAAGATCCATTTAAATCAAAACATAAAGCCTATTCTACTTTTGCACCCGGAAGCGAGGATGCCTTTACCATTGGTTATTCAGGTCGTTATACAGATGTAATTGGAAAGCTGGATTTTATGCCTGACTTTAATGTGGATTATCCATTAATCGAAAACTTCTTTGGTTATGGCAATGAATCAACAAATTATCACCTGCCTAAGGAGTATAATTGGGTCAGGAAGCGATCAATAAAAGTATCACCTTTATGGGGTTGGTATAGCCGAAATGAAAGGCGTAGCTTTGTTTGGGGGCCCGTTTATGAAACGGTACGTATTGAGAACAACCGGGGAAGAGTGGCGGAAGATCCGCTGATTGGTTTTACAGATGAGGAACTGGATCGAAAGCATTTTGCAGGTGCTTCTTTTAAATACAGTATTAGTTCTGTAGATAGAGAAAATAACCCATCTTCGGGTTTTAAGTGGTTTTTAGGTTATAACTATATGAGCGAACTCTCCAGCAAGCGCAGTTTTTGGCATCTGGAATCTGGCGCAAGTTTGTATTTAACGCTCACCAATTACCCCAAAGTGGTATTGGCAAATGCTTCGGGTTATGAATTAATGGAAGGTGAAGCACAGTTTTATCAATACCCTAGTTTGGGAAACAGAACCCATTTGCGAGGTTTTAGAAACAATCGTTTTAGGGGAGAAGCCATTCTTTTTAACAATTCGGATGTTCGGATGCATCTGGTAAACTGGGATAATGCCTATGTACCTATGGATGTGGGAATAATTGGAGGCTACGATATTGGCCGGGTTTGGCTCGATGGCGAAAATTCCAATCATTGGCACAGTAGTCATACCTTGGGAATCTGGATGGATGTGCTGGAACTTTTTATTCTGCAACCTTATTATTCTTTCACCGAAGAAGGAGATTATTTAAGCTTTAGCATGTCGTTTACATTTTAAGATGTAGCCCTTCTAGTATTGTGTTAACGTTAATTAACGAAAAATTTCTCTAATTAACGAACAATTTCTTTAATTAGAAGTTACTTTGCTTTTAAGAAGAAGCACAGACGATATTTTAGGGCATGAAACGAGCCGTGAGAAAGTATTTCTCATAATTTGAATATAGAAAATGGCGAGTTCCATGTGGCTTAAAAACAACTTTAGACACATGAAAAACAGTTTTAATTTGCCGGATAATGGCAAAAAAAGAGTGGTTATTATTGGGGCAGGTTTTGCAGGGCTTAAGCTGGCCCGAAATCTGGCAGATTCACCTTACCAGGTGGTCATGATTGACAAAAGAAATTTTCACCAGTTTCAACCGCTATTCTATCAGGTGGCAACATCAGGACTTGAGCCAAGTAATATTTCCTTCCCGGTACGAAAAGTATTTCATCAGCATCATAACCTCCATTTCCGAAATACAGAATTACTGGAAGTATTCCCAAATGAGAAAAAAATACTAACCAAAGCAGGAGAAATGAGCTATGATAAACTAATTATAGCCACAGGTGTAGATACCAACTACTTTGGGAACGAGAATATTGAAAAATATAGTATTTCGATGAAGTCAACGGCGCAAGCCATTAACCTACGAAATCGTATTCTGGAAAGTTTTGAAGACGCTATTTTAACTGACGATAGAAAAGAACAGGCCAAATTATTATCTGTGGTTATTGTAGGAGGTGGTCCAACAGGAGTGGAGCTTTCCGGAGCTATTGCAGAATTGAAGAATTACGTTTTGCAAAAAGATTATCCTGAGCTGGATTTTAAGAGAATGAAAATTCGATTATATGAAGCTTCTCCGCGTTTATTAAACGGAATGAGTGATAAAGCAGGTGAGGATGCTTTAAAGTTTTTACAGAAACTCGGCGTTGAGGTTCATTTAAATACCATGATCAAAGATTATGATGGTGAAAACATGACTTTGCAGGATGGTACACAATACAAAGTGCAAAACTTTGTTTGGACAGCCGGGGTTGGAGCCAAGCGAATCAAAGGAATTCCGGAAGAGCATTATGTAAGAGGCAACCGTTTAGCTGTAGACAGATCAAATAAAATTAAAGGATTGCCGGATGTTTATGCTTTAGGAGATACCGCTTATATGGAAACTGAGAGTTATCCAAACGGGCATCCTCAGGTGGCGCAGGTAGCTATTCAGCAGGCGGTATTGCTGGCAAAAGGTTTAAAGAAAAATAAAGAGTTCGTTTTTGAGTATAAAAACAAAGGAGCGATGGCCACAATTGGTCGAAACATGGCAGTGGTTGATTTACCTGGTTTAAGTTTCTCTGGAGTTATTGCCTGGTTTTTATGGTTAATGGTTCATCTGATGGCCATTGTCGGGGTAAAAAACAGGTTGTTTATATTTATCAATTGGGCACAGAGTTATTTTTCAAGGGACCAATCCTTGCGCGTATTAATACGTCCATTTAAGAAAAAGTAGGAGATTGTGTAATATAAAATAAAAGCTCAAGATGTTAAACCTTGAGCTTTTGTCTTTTATTTTGTAAGGATTGGAATTAGTTCTTTAACTCTTCCAATGCTTTATGAATTCTTTCCCAGCGTTCATCTTCCATTTTTGGTCCAACTACTTCAATTACATTACCCGAAAGTAGCGCACCAATTTCGCCACATTTATCTAATGATAAAAAGTTAACCATCCCGTAAAGGAAACCAGCAGCGTATAAATCACCGGCGCCGGTTGTATCAATACTTTGAGCTGGAATTACACCAACTTCAAAAGTCGTTTCAAAATGCTTAATTAAAGAACCTTCTTTCCCTAATTTAAGAACAGCAATATTACAGTCCTTCGACATTTCTTCAAGAGCTTCTTTGTGCTCTTTATTAGTAAAAGCTTTGGCTTCTTCTTCGTTGGCAAATAAAATATCCACATACTTTTTTACCATATCTTTTAAGAACTCCAGATTATCTTCCACCACATTGTAGCTGGCCAAATCTAAAGAAACAATCATATTCGATTCTTTAGCCATTTGTAGAGCTTTTTCAATTAATGGCTGATTGTAAACCAAATACCCTTCAATATGAAAATAGGTATAGCCATGAAAAAGATCTTTCACCACATCGTCTGCAGATAGTTCAACCGCTGCACCTAAATGCGTTGCAAAGGTTCTTTCAGAATCAGGACTGATTAATGCCACTGCTTTTCCTGATGCATTTTCACTTTCCAGTAATTTAGGTTCAATATTATTGGCACTCATATCATTTTTAAAAAAGGAGCCCAATTCATCCTTTCCTACTTTACCAAAAAAACCGGTCGGAACACCTAAGCAAGATAATCCATGTATGGTATTGGCAGCCGATCCGCCAGACGCTTGTTCTTTCTTTAGATGATTTGTTTCACTAAGTACTTTTAAAGAGGTTTCTGCATCCACTAACTGCATACTTCCCTTAGGAAGATTCAGTTTTTCCAGTAATTCATCGTTCTCCATCCTGGCTAGTATATCAACCAGTGCATTCCCCATTCCTAAAACCTTGCTCATAATCAGCTATTTGTTATTGTAATGTTATTTTTTTTGATTTTTTTTTACAAAGATATTGCATACTTTCAATAATCCTATTACTTTTGCTCCGCATTTGAGAAAAACACTTTCAAAAACGTTGCAAGTGTCAAGTGTAAAACACTCCTCCTTAGCTCAGCTGGTTAGAGCACCTGACTGTTAATCAGGGGGTCCTAGGTTCAAGTCCTAGAGGGGGAGCTTTTTAAAACAGACTTATATAATTTCATCCTGCCAGCAGGATTTTCATTCCTCCTTAGCTCAGCTGGTTAGAGCACCTGACTGTTAATCAGGGGGTCCTAGGTTCAAGTCCTAGAGGGGGAGCAGCAAAAAAGAGATTCAATTAATTTTGGGTCTCTTTTTTTTGTTTTAGATACTCGATCAGGTATACTGAAAAACTTCTTCATAGGTTGTTTCTTTTTTTTTTTTTAACGCTTGCTTAATCTAAGGCGTTTGTTCTCCGTTTTTTAATTCCCAAAAGATGATTGATGTTTATTCTCTAAAAAAGGCCTGAAAAATGTTTTATCTTCGTAGGCTCAAACACAATTACAGAATACAATGATAAGCCGTCTTGCTGCAAACCGTAAAGGTATTTTCTATATTCTTGGAGTTCATTTAATAGTTAGAATGATAGTGGCTGCATGTACCAATTTTGGTATTGATGAGGTGTACTATGTTTCCTATGGCTTATATCCCGACTGGAGCTTTTTTGATCATCCTCCGATGATCAGTGTACTTATCCGACTCACCACATTAGATATGTTTTTAATGGATGAGTTTTTTATTCGATTGGGATCTGTAATTCTGGGAAGTGTAAATGTTTATCTGATTTATAAAATGGGCTGCTTGCTCAAAGATAGGTATACCGGTATTGTCAGTACATTGCTAACGTGTGCTTCTATTTATGCTTCTGTAATAACGGGAGTATTTATATTGCCTGATACACCACAGAGTTTCTTTTGGATTCTGGCATTGTACATATTTATAAAACACATTCAATCCGATTCAGATAAGTATTTGTATTATTTTGGAGTGGCAGTTGGTTTTGCCATGTTGAGTAAATATCATGGCGTGTTCCTATGGGGAGGAGCCGGATTGTACTTTTTAACCTACAAATACAAGAAGCTATTTAGCCGTTCATTTATCTTGTCTGTAGTTATTTCTATAATTATTTTTTCTCCGGTAATCATTTGGAATTATTTCAATGATTTATCCAGTTTAAACTTTCATAGCGATAGGGTGGGAAGTGGATCTATCTTGCCTAACTTTAAAAACTTCTTTCCTGAATTCTTCGGGCAGATATTTTATAACAATCCTTTCAATGTCGAATTAATCGTCGTAAGTATTGTTTACTTCTGGCGAAATAGAGATTGGGCTATCTCCAAGCCGTTGGCTTTTTTAATGTATACCGGCGTACCTTTATCTTTGTTGGTTTTGGGTATGTCGATGTATAACGGAACATTGCCACACTGGAGTGGACCAGGATACTTTGGGCTTATTCTGGTAGCCGGAGTGTATGGCTCATCTTACCTAAAAGAAAAGTCGCCTAAAGCCTTAAATAGATATATATGGGGCGGTCAAATTTTATTAGGCGTTTTGTTGTTGGTAGCCATGATTCAGGTTCATACGGGTATTATTCCAATGGGAAATGAAAAGAATCCTACTAAACTGGGCAAAAATGATCCTACACTTGATTTATATGCCTGGGATAAAGTGGGTGAATTGATTGATCAATCTCTTTCGGAAGAAGTTGCAAAAGGTACTTTGCAGGATGATTTTGTGGTGATGACACATAAATGGTTTCCTGCAGGACATTTAGATTATTATTACGCTTTACCTCACCAAAAGCAACTGTTGGTTTGGGGCGATATAAAAGCACAGCATATTTACAAACGCACAAATGTCATTAGAGGAGGAATTCAAGTTGGTCAGGATGCCTGCTTTATTACAACTTCATTGTACTATAGAGAACCAAAGCCTGAATTAACTACTCATTTTGAAGAAGTAGATAAAGAGCCAACGGTGTTGACTGTGCAACGTGGAGGAAAAGAGGTGATGTATGTTTTTATATGGAAGATGCATCAATTAAAAAGTGAGTTAGATTTATAGTTTTATGCGTTTTTTTCTATTGCATAAGAAAAAGACCTTGTACGGACTCATCGCAGTCTTGCTATCCATACTATTCTATTTCTCCATTTCATTCCCACTATTTAGAGTAGATTATTCCACGGTTATTTATGCCAAAAGCAATCAATTGTTGGGTGCACATATTGCCATGGATGGTCAATGGCGTTTCCCGCAAGGAGATTCAGTACCCTCGAAATTTACCACCTGCTTACTATTGTTTGAAGATGAGCATTTTTATCATCATCCAGGCGTCAATCCTTTTTCTCTGGCAAGAGCCTTAAAGCAAAATATTAGCCAGGGTAAAGTAGTCAGTGGGGGTAGTACGATTACCATGCAGGTAATTCGCCTGGCAACCCAACGAAAGCGGAATGTCTGGAATAAATGCATCGAGACCATTCAGGCTTTGCGTTTGGAATGTTCTTTTTCGAAGCAGGAAATTCTGGAGACCTATGCCACGCATGCACCTTTCGGTGGAAATGTGGTTGGATTGGAAGCGGCTTCGTGGCGTTACTTTCAGCGATCACCTTTTCAATTGTCGTGGGCAGAAAGTGCCATGCTGGCTGTTTTACCTAATGCACCAGGTCTGATTCACACGGGTAAAAACCGCAACTTGCTGCGCGAAAAAAGAAATCGTTTACTGAACAAACTCTTTAAACAGGGGTATTTGGATGAGATGGATTATCAGCTGGCGTTGGATGAAGAGATTCCAAAACATCCTTACGCTTTACCGCAGGAGGCACCTCATTTACTCGACTATTGCCGAAAAATGCAGGAGGGGAAAATTTATCATCTGAACCTGGATTATACTTTACAGCAAAGAGTAAACAAAACGGTAGAATTACATCATCAAAAATTAAGGCTTAATGAGGTGCATAATGCCGGAGCTATTGTATTAAATGTTAAAACCGGTGAAATACTGGCATATTGTGGCAATACCGAGGCAGAAGCGGGTCAGGTACATCAAAACCATGTGGATGTGGTTCAGGCTCCGCGGAGTACAGGAAGTATTCTAAAGCCATTTTTGTATGCTGCTGCTTTACAGGATGGATTATTATTACCGCATATGCTTATTCCGGATATTCCGACCTACTATAAAAATTTTGCACCTGAAAATTATAATCGGACATACTCAGGAGCCATGCCCGCACACGAAGCATTGAGCCGTTCTTTAAATGTACCTGCAGTGAAGTTATTAGAAGAATATGATGTGGCCAGATTCTGCGATATTTTGCAGGAAAGTGGTTTGACTACCATTAAAAATGATCCGGAGTATTATGGTTTGTCCCTGATTTTAGGAGGTGCTGAAGCTAATTTGTTTGAACTTAGCGGGGCTTATGCTTCTATGGCCAGAACATTGCAGGATTATAACACCCATAGCAGTCAATATTACAGTCGGGCTTTTCAGCAGCCTTTACTATATGCCAATCAGGAACTCAACCAGGGAACGCTGAGCGAATTTTATTCTGTTTTTAGTGCCGGGGCTGTGTATTATACTTTCGATGCATTAACCGGCGTTTCTCGTCCGGAAGAAGAAGCAGGGTGGGAAATGTTTTCATCGAGCAGGAAGATAGCGTGGAAAACAGGAACCAGTTTTGGTTATCGCGATGCCTGGGCTATTGGCATTACGCCTGAATATGTGGTTGGCGTTTGGGTGGGTAATGCAACAGGAGAGGGGCGTCCGGGAATTGTAGGCGGAAGCGCTGCCGGGCCACTGATGTTTGATATCTTTCGACATCTGCCGCACACATCGTGGTTTCAAATGCCGTACGATGATATGATTAAAGCTGCAGTTTGTAAGCAATCCGGATATAAAGCCGGTCCTTATTGCGAAACGGACTCCATGTATATTCCCCGACAGGGAAATAATGGTGAATTATGTCCCTATCATCAGTTGATTCATTTGGATGCCAGCGGACAATATCGTGTAAACTCGGAATGTTACCCGGTTTCGCAAATGCAGCATCAGCATTGGTTTAATCTACCACCGGTTATGGAATGGTATTATCGTCGTCATCATCCTTTGTATAAAAAGATTCCGCCATTGCATCCGGATTGTGAAGGCGAAAAGATTAAGATGATGGAATTTATTTATCCTCAGCATACCCAGGATATTTATTTACCGGTTGGATTGGATGGAACAACGCAGGAAGTGGTGTTGAAAGTGGCGCACCGTCAGTCATCGGCTACCATTTACTGGCATTTGGATGATCATTATCTGGGCGAAACAACTTTTACGCATCAAATGGCCATTCAGCCTTCCGTTGGTAAACACAAAATTACTTTGATGGACAACAATGGAAATGCCATTTATAAATGGATTAATTGTATTGGACGTGGGGATGGCAGTATTCAGTGAACAGTGATCAGTCGACAGTTAACAGTAAGCAGTAAGCAGTAATCAGTTAACAGTAAGCAGTCTGCAGTTAATAGGGTTTAGTTGTCAATAAAAAACTGTTTTGTTATGCTTAGCATGAATAGCTTAACTTCTAGATATTTTATTAAAAAATTAATGTCCGATTAATCAGAACAATTAAGTAATATGCAACTTTGCTGGTATTGTAAATAATAACTAACAGTTCTATAAATATTTATCTCTGCCGAGGATATGTTATCAACTTCAGAGAAGTTGAATGTTTATAGAAAATAAAATTTGAGATACCCTCTTACAACTCCAGCGGAGTTGAATATAAACAAAGACATACAATGGAAAGGGAAGGTATTTACCTGAAGCAAAATTTACACATAATATTTTGCCGATAACATACCGGCTTTTGCCTAAGAGGATTATATTTGTTTTTCTTAATTCAATAGATCTTTGTTTTAAGTACCATGTAAATAAACCTAAGGATCTATTTTAATCATCTTAACTCAATTCTATTTAACTATGCTTCTTTATACAGAAAATCGATATGAGGGTGTTACCATTGATGCTGCATCATTACCCGCGTCCACCGAAAAGTTTAAAGAAGATATTACGGAGCTTATGGTCAAGTTCAGCCATAAACAATTGCTTTGGGCTAATATTCCTATCGAGAAATCGGATTTTGTTCCCGTTTTGACTCAATTGGGTTTTGAGTTTCATCATTGTGATGAAAGAAATCTGATGCTTGTGAAACAATTAACACCTGGGGCTTATATTCCCACTACGAAAAATTACATTGTTGGGGTAGGTGCTGTAGTGATGCACCAGGGAAAGCTACTTGTTATAAAAGATAGGTTTAATGCGGGTTACAAACTGCCCGGCGGACATATTGACAAGGGCGAATCCATTAAAGAGGCACTTAAACGAGAGGTGCTGGAGGAAACAGGAGTTCAAATTGACTTTGAGTCTATCGTTAATTTAGGCCATTTTAAAAACGGACAATTCGGTGAATCGAACTTGTATATTGTTTGTACAGCCAAAGCGCTTAGCACAGCAATAAATATTGCCGATTCTATAGAAATTTCCGAAGCGAAATGGATGGAGCTGGAAGCTTTTTTACAAGATGAGGAAGTGAACAATTACAACAAGAGCGTTGTAAAAGCAGCCTATGGCAATAAGGAGTTAAAACTAACCGAACAGCAAGTCAAATTACGTGTAAGTAGTGGCGAGGTGTTTTATTAATAGGAATATCCCGTATTTAATCGAATATCATTGCGCCAGGTTAGAATTAAGCAATTATTAAACCAATAACCTTAAATAGCAGAAATGAAAAAAATACAAATATTACTTCTTTGTTTACCTCTCTTTGTTCAATGTATAACAAAGAAAGATATTGCTAGCGTTGAACAAATTTCTATTGAGGATAAAACAGCTGATACGTTACAATTATCAAATATACAGATTCTTCAAAATGATACTGTAAGTACTGCAGATACAGGAGGTATTCCAGTTGAAATTTATAGTAAAATAACGGAAGGATTGATTCCTTCTCCTTCTGGGGTGACATTTACAGGTCAAGAAGGCTTAACTACATTTTTATTTCTTCCAATTGAAGATCTTCCTGAATATGTAAAACATACATTTCCTACAGGTTTTTTTTATAAACAGTCATTTATAACTACAGCAAGGGGATGCGATCTGTATTATGTTTATTATAGTAGACCATTAAATCCTCTTTATGATTTTAATGAAATATTATCATTAGAAAAAGAGAATATGGCAACACGAGAAGAAATAATAAATAGTCTGCTATATTTTGTTGAAGACTTTAAGGATATTTCATTGGTAAATACTTCTGTAGAAGCAAGTGCTGATGAAGAAATTATTTCGGTAAGCTGTAAGTTGAATAATGAATTTAAAGATTATACAATTGAAGTGATCAATAAAAAATTTAAGAGTGTCACTTGGTTTGAAAATGGATATAAAGAATTAAGATACATAAGGTAACAATCTCGTAGGCGCGGATCTTTGATCCGTGAAATAGCCTTTGCGGAAATAAAATCAAGAGAGCTTTATAATAAATAGTGCAGCTTTTTTTAGATGGTAGGATTTGGAATCCGGTTTTTAGATGGATGTTTAAACCCGCACCGATTGCAAATCGGCGCTAGCTTGCTAAAACGCCACTTGTATAAGCCCATATTTCATCTCGTCAAACTACTAATACTCACGTAATAAGTTTACATTTTTCTTTGTAAATCAAATTGCAAGCCTTAAATTCAATCAAACATAAATAATAAATACGTTTTATTAACCTTTTAAAATCTACAACTATGGAGTTATTATCCTTGCCACGTTTACGAAACCATCAATTACAAACTGTTTCTGAAAACACCATTAAAATTTGTGCTGAACTCACCCAATTAAAGGCACCCTTAGAAACCTTAACCCAAAAACTCGATTTATTTAAAGGAGGCATGACCAAAGAACAAGCCTCTGCCGCCAGTAAAAAAGAACTGGATAATGCCAGAGATGTTTTAGTAAGCGGCTTTATTAAAGGCGTAAGAATCGAAAGCGCTTTTCCTTATACAGATACCACCTCCAAGGAGGCTATTAATGCATTGCTTAAGGTGGTGAATAATTACGGAACGGGAATAGCCCGCTTAAGCTACAACGAGGAATCTGCTGCTCTGGACAATCTGCTTGCCGATATTAGTAAATTAGATATTACGCCGCTAGCTGATAGTGGCCTGGCACGATGGATACCTTTAATTGAACAAGCCAACAATAATTTTAAAGAGGCGGTATCCGATTATATTAGCGAAAGCGCCAAAAGTAGTGCTGTGGAATCGGCAACTGATGTAGCACCTGCATTACTCGATGCACTGGAAGCTTTGTACGCCATGATTTACGCCTATTTAAAAATTGAAAATAGCGAAGAGCTAAAAGAGGCTTACACCCAACTACAAATATTATTAGAATCCTATAAATAATTTTTGCTGCAATCTCGCTCAGCTTATCGTAGACTTGCAATAGGTCGAGCCAGACTGTTTCGGCTTATTGCAAACTTACAATTGCCTGAGCCAAACTGTTTGGGCTTATCGCAAGTCTGCAATTGCTTGAGCCAAATTGTTTCAGCTTATTGCAAAGCTGCAACTAGGTGAGCCAAATTGCAGCAGCTAATTGCAAGTCTGCCATAGAGCAAAACAAAAATGTTTCAGACTGCTGATACAGAAAAAGCGCTTCGCTGAACGATGTTAGAGGCTTAAAATAAAAAAGAGCTGCATTAGAAATAGTGCAGCTCTATTATTGTTTACAAATTGCTCTTTATTTTTTCTATCATATCGGCATACTCATCATCGGACAAATAGCTTTGTTGCGGATTCATTTCAAAAACACCACCAAACTTGTAGCCGTCTTTATACTTGGGCGCTATGTGCATATGAATGTGGGTTAAAGTATCGGAGTAGGCTCCATAATTAATTTTGGTTGGATTAAATGCCTTTTGTAAAGCCTTACCTACTTTGGCTACATCGCTCATAAAAGCATTGCGCTCCTCAGCGCTCAACTCATGAAATTCGATGCCGTGATCTTTATACACCACATTGCATCTGCCTGTATACGATTGCTCTTTAAAAAGGAATAGTTGCGATACTTCCAAATCGCAAATTTTAATCATCAATTCGTCAAGAATGGGAAGGTGTTGACAATACAAACATTCTGATGCCGGACTAGCCATTTTTTTAAGTTTTAAAGGTTAACTATTAATAAAAATCGAGTTTTAATATGATGAACACATAGGCACTGGGGGCACAGCGTTTATAAAAGTATTTATTGTTGTAATTATTTTGATCCTATTCTTGTAGTCAATAGGAACAATTCTACTTTAAAAAAATATAATACAAAAAACCTCTGTGTCTTTGCGTCTCTGTGCTTTTCCTTGTTCTCAACACTTGATTCAAATTGTCGTTTTATTTTTTGCCACCATCTTCATGGTAACTTATACAAATGTAGGCAAGCACATATTTAGTTTGGATGGGATATTGTTTATTTACCGGGGATAATTGTTTTTATTTCAAGGTATTTTATAAGGATTAATAACTCTTCCATATTTATGAAAACAGAGCAGCGTTCAATTTGATGTGATGGGCCATTTACAAATGAATATTTATTACCTTTAAAACTTTCGAAGCCTGCCTTTTATTATGAATTGGTTTTATTCAGAATAATTTATTTGAGCGATGGCAGGAATCTTACTTTATTTTCGTTTTATAGCACTTAAATACATTCTGCTTTTAACTGTATTTATCAGTGGGCAAGCACTATTTTCTCAGAATATTGCGACTATTTCCGGTCAGGTAGTCAATATAAACAACGGCGTAATTGAATCTGTTATTGATGGAGGAAGAATGACTTCTGTGAATGTACTTGGCGAAGCTAATATATTGAATAACGGGGGCTACGGTTATCTTTCCTATAACGATAATGACGGTTTTTATTCTCCAACAACCATATATCCTCAGGTAAAAGTAAATAATAGCGAAATAGCAGACATTTTTTTTAAACGCGTAGATAATTTCAATATAGAAATGCACTTTGTTTTTCGTAAAAATGAAAGTGGATTTTATACTTATTTTGTGGTTAAAGATACCGGAATAGCAGGTAACACTTTGGGGCAGCTTCGTTTTGCTTTACGGGTGGATAAAACGGTGTTTGATTACGCATGGACGGTGGAACGAGAAGGTGCTATGATTCATCCTGATGATTTGGCCAATTATGTAGAGGAGGTTCAGGATGCTACCTATCTTTTACAAGATGGAAGTATTTACACCAAATACGATTGGTGCGTGTATAAAAAAGATGATAATCTGCACGGACTAATGGGTGATGCTTCCAGCGTTTGGAATATCGAAGCCAGTCACGAATATATTAACGGAGGTCCAACCATGCAGGAAACTACATTGCATGGTACTTCTACCACACCTATTTTACTTTGTCCGTTTTTTACAGCGCATTTTGGAGGGCAGCAAGTTTTTCTTCAAGATGAATATGAGAGCTGGAATAAAATATTTGGTCCCGCTTTTACATACATCAATAGTGGTACAAAGGAAGAGATGCTGATAGATGCCAAACAAAAAGCGGCTGAATTGAAGGAACAGTGGCCTTATCAATGGTTAAACCATGATTTGTATCCTCTGGAAAGAGCTTCGCTTAGTGGCAAGCTTATCATGGATGGAAATGGAGAAGTGGACAGCGCCATGGTGCTTATTTGTAAATCCGGCCCTTCCTGGGAATTAGATGAGGATCACTGGCAAAAGCAGCCTTACGATTATATGTTTTGGTCGGAAGCTGATGCAGAAGGAAACTTTAGCATTGATAAAATCAGACCTGGAACTTATACCTTGTATGCTTATACCCAAAAGGGAAAGTTAATTGATGAGCTAAGAGTGGACGGCATTTTAATAAATGAAGGAACGAATCCCTTAGGAAACATCGTTTGGAATGCCAACGACAGGGAGCATACTATTTTTCAGATAGGTACTGCCGATCATAAATCGGGAGAATATAAACTGGCAGACCTTCCTCGCTTATATGGCAGGTGGAAGAATTGTCCTTTAAGTCTTACATATGCTGTATCCACAGATACACCAAGAGAAAATTGGTACTATTGTCAAAGAGAGAATAGCCTTTGGACGATCAATTTTGATATAGAAGATCCAAGCACATATATTAACCCAGTATTAAAAGTTGCTTTAGCAGGATGCGATGCTCGTCCACATTTAGATTTTATAGTTAATGGCACAACGGTTTCTGTTAATGATTTAGGAAGCGATAGCGGTATTCGTCGCAGTTCATTAACCGGAGGAAAGTATGCTTTATTTAGCTGTAATGTTGATGCCAGTTTATTAAAGTCCGGATCCAATTCCGTTGCTATGCGTTGTTATGGATCAGAACAGGAATATAAAGGTGTCATGTATGATGCCATTTTACTGGAAGCTGACTTAGAAAACGGATCAACCGATATTGTAAATGCTCATGAGAATACGTTAAAGATATACCCAAATCCATGCAAAGGCATGCTTTCTATAAATGCAGAGAAAGAAATAGATATCCTTAAGGTGTTTGATTTAAATGGAAAAGAAGTATTTCGAAGTACTTTGCCTTCTTCCAGTGAAATGGAACTTGATTTATCGGAACTAGCTAACGGTATTTATTTTATTCAAGTGCAATCCGGACAAAACATCCTTCAACAGAAATTGATATTGGATAAATAAAAGATGAGGTAATGTTATTGTTTAGTGTAACACGATGATTCTTTTATTGCCCGGAATATATCGGTAATACGAATATATTGGCTTTGGATTAAATGTAAAAGATGGCATTCTTGTCCAAACTTCAAAACCAGGCATGGGTACGTAGGTACTTCCCCGGTATATATTGCCCTTATTATCACTCTTAACTAATTGAAGAAACTGATAAATGTTTCTTTCGTTGGGTACAATACTCTTTTTTCTAATTAAAAAACGTTGAAAAAGGTAAGGTTGATTCTTGTAGGTAAAGGCATATTCCTTAATTTGCTCTGGTAGATAGTATTTAAAAAATAGTTCTCCTTTGCTGCGAAATGCAACTTGTCTATAACAACTTTCCAAATCTATTCCTGCAAAAACAAAGTCTCCTGTTCGTCGATTAAAACTATGTACCTTTATTTCGCCCTGAATAGTATCGTTATTCTCGGTAACAATGTATCCCGACAGTTTTTTGCCCTGAACAATATGACATAAACCAAGCATAATGATCAGAACAGTTAGTTTTGGAAATAGATTATATTTATACATGATCTGGTTTTTTTACATATATCAAAATTCAACTTGCTATATGTTTCTTCATTTTCGAACAAAAATATAATAAATATCGATTTTATGTAAGCCTGCCGAATTTATGTAAAAAGTCCATTCTGGTTATCAATTAATAATTTGTTCTATTAGTTAGCAATTATTTTTGCACATTCTGCTTGCATACTATAACTTTCCGCTTTGATAAAAACGGTAATAAAAATATATGATACATCCTCCTTCGTTACAACCTGGCAATACCATTGGCATTGTTGCACCTGCAGGTAGAATCGATCAGAATATAATTCAACAGGCTGTCGTTCGCATCACCGATAAGGGCTATAAAGTAAAGCTTGGGAATTATTTAAACGATCATCACTATAATTTTTCTTCAACGGATGAGCATCGTCTTCATGATTTGCAAATGATGATGGATGATCCGGAAGTGAAAGCTATTTTGTGTACACGTGGAGGTTATGGTGCCATTCGAATTGTAGATCAACTCAATTTTCATCAACTCAAAAAGCATCCCAAATGGTTAATAGGGTTTAGTGATATTACCGTTTTGCATGCTGCTTTCCAAAAACAGGGAATCGCGAGCCTTCATGGGCCAATGACCAAAAGTTTTTTAAATTATACCGACACATCAGCTGACGTGGAAATATTGTTTGCTTTTTTAGAAGGAGAACTTCCTGAGTATAGGATTAATACTTATTCTTATAATCGAGAAGGAAGTGCAAAGGGGCAGTTAGTAGGCGGTAACTTATCTATCATCCATGCTTTACGAGGGACAAAGTTTGATATTAATTACGAAGGAAACATATTGTTTATAGAAGATTTGTCGGAATACCTGTATCACCTGGACAGAACTATGCATAATTTAAAGCTAGGAGGTGTTTTGGAGAAGATATCAGGCCTTGTAGTTGGTCAATTTACTGAAATGAAAGATAATGAAACGCCATTTGGTCAAGGCATAGAGGAGATTATTTATAATGCCGTGACTGAGTATGATTACCCTGTGGCATTCAATTTTCCGGCCGGACATATTGAAACCAATTACCCTTTGATTTTAGGTTGTAATATGGAACTGAAGGTTAGTAAAGAGGATGTGAGCTTATTGGCCATATAAAATATACTTAATGCTTTTGAATAGCCGGGCGATTATATTAGTTTTATTGAGGGTAAAATAAAATCAATCGCAATGGCTCAACACAATGAACTTGGTAAAGAAGGTGAGCAGGTAGCTGCATCTTATCTGGAAAAAAAAGGATACCAGATTTTAGAACAAAACTGGCTTTATAATCATAAAGAAATTGATTTAATTGCACAAAAGGATGAAGTGTTAGTTATTGTGGAAATTAAAACTCGTTCAACTGAAGAGTGGGAGCACCCTGAAGAAGCCGTATCTAATGCTAAAATACGTTATTTAGTTGATGCCACGGAAGCGTATATTTTGGATAATGATTTAGATATGGAAGTTCGATTTGATGTGATTGGGGTTATTCCACAAGGAAAGGAGTGGCAGATTGAACATATTGAGGAGGCATTTTACCCACCGGTAAATTAAGTATATACAATAAAACAGAAGCTTATGATTGCAGCCATTTTAGTTGATCCGGAGTTGTCAAAGTTTGTTTTGCTTTCATGCATTATCATTTCTGTTGGTTTTATTTTAAAAGTACTTAAGCAACCTTCCATTGTATCTTATATTATAGTGGGTGTGTTGGTAGGGCCATTCGGTTTGGAATTTATCACCAATGAAGCTTTGATTTCTAATTTAGGATCGCTAGGCTTGGTATTGCTGCTCTTTTTTATTGGAATGGAAATTCATTTGCCCGATTTAATTGCCAGCTGGAAAGTATCGGTGATTGGTACTTTAATGCAAATCCTGATAAGTATTTTAGGGATATGGCTATTGAGCTTTTATTTTGGATGGGATTTGAAACAGGTTATTGTCCTGGGCTTTGTTATCAGCATCAGTAGTACGGCAGTTATTGTAAAACTTTTGCAGGAACGGGATGAATTACAAAGTGTAACCGGGCAGAATGTACTCGGTATCCTGTTGGCTCAGGATGTACTTATCGTACCCATGTTTATCATTATTGGTTATTTACAAGGAGAAGTTCCGGAAACGAAAGTTGTGATCAAACAACTTATAGGTGGAGCCATCATAGTAAGCATTTTTATATTTCTATTCCGAAGTAAAAGGCCACGTATTCCTTTTGAAAAGTATATTATCCGTGATTACGAATTACAGGTTTTTGTGGCGTTTTCCTTCTGTTTCGGATTTTCTTTATTTACCGCTTATTTTGGCCTTTCCTCTGCTCTGGGAGCTTTTGTCGGAGGTTTGTTTCTCTCCTGTGTTCGTTCTACTAAGTGGGTTCACGATAGTTTAAATGCCTTTAAGGTGATGTTTGTGGCCTTGTTTTTTGTGTCTGTTGGTCTGTTGATCGACCTGGAGTTTTTGGTGACTAACTTAGGTATTATAGGTTTATTGGTATTACTTGTATTTATTGCCAATAATGCCATTAATACCGTTATTCTTAAATTGTTTGGTTATTCCTGGAAACAGAGTTTTTATGCCGGGGCTTTATTATCTCAAATAGGGGAGTTTAGTTTTATTTTAGGTTCCACAGCTTTTTATGCCGGCATAATCGAAGCGTATATTTATCAGTTAATTATTAGTACTATTGCTATATCTTTACTTTTAAGTCCTTTTTGGATTAGTTTTTCGCAGCGGGTGTTTCATATCGGAAATAAATATATTCCTGGAAACCTGAAGAATAAGTTTTAAAAACCAATGGAGTATGAATATTGAAGAAATTAGAGATTTCTGTCTTTCTAAAAAAGGAACTACTGAGGAATTTCCTTTTGATGAGGTAACATTGGTTTTTAAGGTAATGGGTAAGATGTATGCTTTAACAAGTTTAGATAAAGATTTAGCCATAAACTTAAAATGTGATCCCGAAAAAGCGATAGAACTACGAGAGCAATACGAGGCCATAAAGCCGGGTTATCATATGAGTAAAATACATTGGAATACAGTTGAGGTGGATGGAAGTTTAAAAACTGATTTTATTAAAGAGTTGATTGATCATTCCTATGATTTAGTTGTATCCAAACTCACTCAAAAATTAAAAAAGGAACTAAACGACCTCTAATTAAAAGATGGAATAAATGAAAAAGTTAGTAAGGTATTTTTTACAAGGTTTATTATACATCGTGCCTTTGGCAGTAACGGTTTATGTTATTGTTTTTGCCATTGTTTGGTTAGATGGATTGTTAATGGACAGGGAATTTTTTAAACATGGTTTTTTAGCTAAATACAATTTTCCTGGCGTAGGTTTGGCTTTGATATTGGTATTGGTAACCATAATAGGCTATCTGGGTCAGGTTTTAATTTCGACACCCATCTCCGGAACTTATGACAGGGTAATGAAAAGAGCTCCCTTGGTAAAAATGATTTATACTTCGGTTAAAGATTTAATGTCTGCATTCGTTGGTGGAGAAAAGAAATTTAATCAGCCGGTTTTGGTGAAGTTAGATGAACAGGGCATTTTACATCGTTATGGATTTATCACTTCAACTAACCTGGAGGCTTTAGGAGCAGAAGATATGATTGGTGTTTATTTTCCCAGTTCTTACGGTATGCTGGGCGAGTTATTTGTGATTCCTAAAAAGCAAATAAAACCTGTGGATGCCAATGCTGCAGAAGTGATGAAATTTATCGTATCCGGAGGTATTTCAAATATTAAAAACGACTAGTTGGTTTTTAAGAAAAAAGCGGTTGTATCTTTAAGCGTAGTTTCAATCGGGGTATATTGAAACCCAATTGTTTTTTCAATCATTTTTCCAGAATAAAGTGTTGTTTTTAAAGAAGTTCGCGCACTATCCGGCGTAATTAGTGGCTCAGAACCTGTAATCAAATTCCTTACTTTTTCAAACCTCCAGGCAAGGCTCAACAGAAATTTACCGGCTTTTACATGAGGAGCTTTTACTTTTAAGCCTTTAGCTACCAGGTTGAAAAAGTTTTGGTAAGATAAATTGGCTCCGTTGATAATGAATCTTTCGTTGGTTGTGTCGCTTTCTGTAAGTTGAATCATACTTCTAACCACATCTCTAACATCAACAAATCCGGTGCCTCCCGGAGTAAAATATCGCAGTCCTTTGTAAATGGTTTTAATAATTTTAGGACTTCCTGTACTCCAGTCGCCAGGACCAATAATTACAGATGGATTTACAATCACGGCATTCAGTCCTTCTTTGGTTGCCCGCCAGACTTCCATCTCAGCTCTGAATTTACTAATGCTGTAAGCAGAATGATTTTTTCCGCCTTGCCAGTAAGAAAACTCGTCGATTAGTTCTCCATTTTTTGAATTACCCATGGTGGCAATAGAGCTAACAAAACAGAATTTTTTAATATTCTTTTCTATGCAAATATTTACAAGATTAGCTGTGCCGGCTTCATTTACCTCCATTAGTTGGTCTTTTAACGAAGGATTGAATGAAACAAGTGCTCCGGTATGATATACAATGTCAATATTTTCTAATGCCTGCGTAAGGGAGTCGTAATCCAGTAAATCACCGTCAATCCATTCAATTTGCTCAAAAAGAGAGAGCGCTCCATCGCCATAAAACGAAAAAACAAATCGGGTTTTCTGAATATCCGAAGATTTTCTTTTTAACGCCCGTACTTTTTTATTGCCCTGAAGTAAATGGTATATTAAATGCGCCCCAACTAAACCGGTTCCTCCTGTTACTAAAATCATATGTTACCAGATAAACTTAATCGTTTGTTTTAGTTTAGGATGTACGCTTAAAGGAACCGGACTAATTCCGGCAACACTTTCAATTAATTGCTTTTGTTCCTCGGTGTAATCTTTTTTAGGAAAAATAAACTCCATAATTACCTCATCAACACGCCTTGGATCGGATGCCATTATTTTGGTAATATTAAGTTGAGTTCCTTCAATATCAATTTGGTTATCCATGGCTTTAATCCCCATTATCGTCATGATGCAATTACCTAATGCCGTTGCCAGCATATCGGTTGGCGAAAATGCTTCACCTTTCCCTCTGTTATCGGTAGGAGCATCTGTAATAATCTTAGCACCTGATTGTAGGTGAATATTTTCTGTTCTCAGGTCACCTAAATATGTTGTTTTAACGGTAATGCTCATGATTATTTAATTTTTAGTGGGATCAATTAAAAGTCAAAGAAACAAAAAATACAGCGCAAATATATTTTCAATGTCAAAAATATATTGAATTGGAACAATGATCTGTTTTAAACAAATAGTATTAATTTTGCAACGTTAAGAAAATTACAAATTTAAATTGATAAACATATGTTTTCTGGAATTGTTGAAGAAGCAGCCGTTATTACGAAATTAGAGAAAGATCAAAGTAACCTTCATATCACCATGGAGTGCTCATTTGTTGATGAATTAAAAATTGATCAGAGTATTGCACATAATGGCGTTTGCTTAACTGTAGTTAAAAAAACAGATAAAGATTATACCGTAACTGCAATTCAGGAAACATTGGATAAATCGAATCTTGGCGTACTGAATGTGGGAGATAAAGTAAACCTGGAGCGTAGTATGGTAATGAATGGTCGTTTAGACGGACATATCGTACAAGGTCATGTAGATCAAACGGCTAAATGTGTGGAGATAAAAGAAGCTGACGGTAGTTGGTATTTTACTTTTCAGTATGATATTGATAAGGAAAAAGCATCACAAGGTTACATGACTGTAGAAAAAGGATCGGTTACAGTAAATGGAGTTAGTTTAACTGTTGTAAATAGTAAAGATGATCGTTTTTCTGTGGCTATCATTCCTTATACTTATGAGTTTACAAACTTTCATCAGTTTAAAGTGGGAAGTATTATCAACATCGAATTTGATATTCTGGGAAAATATATAAGCCGCATAATGGCATTGAAAGCCTAAAAGAGTACTTCTGTAATACAGCCCTATCGTAACGGTAGGGCTTTTTTATTGCTTGTTAAATCAATATTTCCATTAAAACATCGTTTTGTTAATATCTCGTTAATAAAACAAATGTTAATAATTCGTTGACATTGAGCATATTTTAATACATTTCACAAAAATATTATGTTGTAGTGAGTAGAATCTTGTACATACTGGCGCTTGTCTTTATAATAGCAAGCTGTTCTTCCGAAGGAGAAAAAAGTAGTTTGCCGGATGCAGATATAGCTTTATCTATACGCGAGACAGATTCTGTTGTGGTAGCAAGTCTTATTAATAAGTCCAAAGCGAACTTTAGTCTGAATAAAACCACTACACCTGCTTTTGATGAATATTTGAAAGATGCTGAAGAATTAGCTATCAGTAATGATTTTCAAAAGCCACTATCTGAAATTTATCACCTTGTTGGAGTAAGACATCGAAACAGGTCTGAATACGGTGATGCCATTCGTTTTGCTACCAAAGCATTAGACATAGGAAAAACACTTGATGATAAATCAACTTTGGCTAACTATATAAATATGGCTGCGGTGGTTTATCGTAGAGTAGATGAGAATAGTAAAGCTATGGAGTTGCACATGCAGGCTATGGAGTTAGCGGAAGAGGTGAATGATTCCTTTCAAATAGCCGTGTCATTAAATGGAGTTGGAAATGTGTATCTAAACCTGGAGCGGTATCATGCATCCATAGAGTATTTTAAGCAATCTTTTGAAATAGCGGTATCCAGAGGAAATGTACTGGGGCAAGCGATTAACACGAATAATATTGGTGAATCATTAAAGCATATTGGAGAAATTGATTCAGCATTGGTTTATTTTTATGAATCGCTGGATTACAATACGCAGATTGATTCCAAGGTTGGGCAGGCAATATGTTTTAATAGCATTGGGGATGCGTATCGCTTAAAGAAGGATTATAATCAGGCATTAAAATATTTAAGAAAAGCCCTGGTTTTAAACAGAGAAACCCGTGACTTTATTAATGTGGCGATGAGTTATTCTATCCTGGGAGAAACTTATCTGGAAGTGCATGATTATGAGAATGCCATTATAAATTTGAAAGAAGGTTTAAGGATTGGTCAGGAAATTGGTTCAAAATACATGATTGAAACCTGTGCCCGCCTATTATCTCAAGCTTATGAAAAACAGTATAATCTCAGACAGTCGTTGGAGTATTTAAAGCTTTCGCAAGCTTATAAGGATAGTATTTTTGATGAAAAGAGTGTCAGGCACATCGCTGTGATTACCACAACGCATGAGGCAGAACAAGCCAAGGCAAAAATTGTACAGTTAAATAATGAATCAAGTCTGCAAAAAAGTTTAATAAAACAGCAAAAGCGAGCGATTGTATATTTTGTCTTTTTTGTGTTGGCTATCATTGGAGCGGCTATTCTTATTTATCGCCAATCAAAATTAAATGAAGGATACAAAAGTATTTTAATGCAGCAGCGCTTGTTGCGTTCTCAAATGAATCCACATTTTATATTTAATGCTTTAAGTGCAATTCAGGTTTATATTCTGGAGAATGATATGGATAATTCTTCCCGATTTTTGGCTGATTTTGCCAAGTTAATGAGGTTAGTGCTCCGAAGTTCACAACGAGAATATATCACTTTGGAGGAAGAAAAGGATATGCTGGAATACTATTTAAAATTACAGCAGCTTCGCTTTGTAGATTCGTTTGATTTTGAAGTTTCAATTGAAGAAGAATTAGATTCGCGAGAGGTTTTAATTCCACCAATGATTACGCAGCCGTTTGTGGAAAACTCTATTGAGCATGGATTGAAATCTTTAGGGAGAGATGGCAGAGTAAAAGTGAGGTTTAGATCAATTAATAAAAAATTACTGGTTGAAATAGAAGATAATGGTATTGGTTTGACCGGAGCAAAACTTAGAAAAGATAGTTCAAGTAAACATGAGTCTATGGCTACCCAAATTACTAACGACAGACTTCATGTTATTGAAAAGATGACAAAAACAGAAACACTTTTTGAGATAAATGATCTACAGGAAATTTCACCGCAAAAAAGTGGAGTACTTGTAAGAATAGAAATTCCAATAATAGAAGCTGAAGATTTGGCTAAAAAGAAATAAGCGTATGGATAAAGTTAAAATTCTTATTGCAGATGATGATTATAGAATCTGTGAAGCGATAGAAAAAATTTTATACGAAAATTTCATTACGGTTGAGGTTGTTGCACAAACCAATTCTGTAGAAAATACAATTGCGGCTTTAAATGAAGTAAAGCCACATATTGCCATATTGGATATTCATTTAATTGGAGGAACGGCCATCGAAGTCTTTCGTCAAACAAGTCACTTGAATTATAAGGTTATTTTCATGTCGGCTTATCAGGAATATATATTGGACAATATCCGTTTTGCATCCATTGATTTTATTTATAAGCCTTTAGATATTAACGATCTGATTGTTGCAGTAGATCAGGTGATTTCTTCTTTAGTAGAAGAGGGGTATCGTAAAAAAATAGAAGCTTTTTTTAATAATACAGATACAGAAGAAAAAGCCAAAGAAATTGTATTTAAAACAAACAATAGTTTGCTTAAAGCCAGAATTGATGATATTATATGTGGAGAATCAATTTATGGTGGTTCGCGATTTCATTTCAATAGTATAAAGCCAATAGAAACATCAAAGCCTTTACGAAGATATGAAGCGATGTTACAATCTTATTTGTTTTACAGATGCCATTCGCACTACGTTATCAATTTAAATCATATCAATCATCTCGATTTTATGTCTCAAACTATATTGTTGAGTAATGGAATGTCTATTCAGTTAGAAAAACGAAAAATGGAAGGATTGACAAAGCGTTTAGAAAAATTAGAGGTAAACCGACCTATGATGTCCGGATTGAATCTCTCATAATTTTTATAAGTAGAAGCGCCATGGCTTCTTCGACCAAATGTCACCTGAATACTCAATTCCTATTCTGGTTGAGGTATTGATTTTTAAATTTTCTGCGCTGTCTAAGGTTTTTTCAATCCAAATTCGTTCAGATTGCAGTAAATCTTCGCCATAAAAACTACGATCCAGTTTTAAGGCTTTTCCAACTCGTCCTGGTCCGGAAATATTTTCTAATCCTCTTATCAGAACCGCTTGTGGTTCATTTTCTTTTCCACTCACAACATTCAGCATCCAATACATTCCGTAAATTAAGTACACATATACTTTGCCTCCTTCGTGGTACATAATTTCTGTTCGTTTGGTTCTTCCTTTACTGGCGTGGCAAGCTAAATCGTCTTCGCCACAATATGCTTCTACTTCTGTAATTTTAAATTTTAGTGTAGTGCCGTCTTCGAATTTGCGTACCAATATTTTGCCCAGGATATTTTTTGCAAGCGCTACGGCATCTATTGTGTAAAAATCCTTACTGAGTTTAGATGACATCTTAGTACACAATTTTATCTTCATTTTCTTCCCAAAGTTTAAATGCACTTAAGGCTTCCTTGTTCAATAATTGGGTCGATTTTAGTTTGCGTTGTCCTAATTCTTTGTCAATTTCCTGATAGATAAAATCATCGCTAAAGCCTATGGATGCGGCATCTTTTTTAGTGTTGCCATAATACATGTTATCAATTCCGGCCCAATAGATAGCGCCTAGGCACATAGGGCATGGTTCGCAAGATGTATATATAGTGCATCCGCTTAAATCAAATGTATTTAAATTTTGTGCAGCATTTCTAATGGCTGTAACTTCTGCGTGTGCTGTTGGGTCATTGTTAGAAGTAACCTGATTAAATCCTTCTGCAATTATTTTGTCATCTTTTACAATGATGGCTCCAAAAGGACCTCCACCATTATTGACATTATTAACTGAGAGCTCGATGGCTCTTTGCATATATTTAATGTGTTTATCCATTTAAGTTGTTTAAGAATAATAATACCAAAACGTATAAAAATTTAGATGGTTTTGATTTTGTTTTAACCTTCAAATATAATAATTGTGCTTAAACTAGGTAATAGAGCAAGAATTGAAAATAAGGACTGATCGAGTTGTTAATAACTATGTCTGATTTTTATTAGAGTAGGATATAACTGCAAGATTACTAGAATGGTTTGCTGGTAAAATAATTTCAAAAAACTTGTTTATATTTTTGTATTTTGTTGGGTAAAACAAAAATAAACTGTACTTTTGCGCCCGATTATTATTCGTGCCGAACAGTTTAAGGCAATATAACTGAACAAGTTATAAGCATATCTTCGATGGGAAGTTGATATCTATACATTTGTTAGTTAGGTTGTTATACTGTTTGAAACTGTATTTTTGTAATAATTTTAAGTTTTAATTTTAACAAAGAAGACTGTGAATACTTTAAGTTACAAAACAGTATCGGCAAACAAAGCAACTGCTAATAAGGAGTGGGTTGTAGTAGATGCAACAGACATGGTTGTAGGTCGTTTGGCTTCTAAAGTAGCTAAGTTGCTACGTGGAAAGTACAAGCCAAATTATACACCTCATGTAGATTGTGGTGATAACGTTGTTATTATCAATGCAGACAAAGTTCGTTTAACAGGAAACAAGTGGGAAGGAAGAGAATTCTTTTATCATTCAGGATTTCCAGGTGGACGTACAAATGTAACTCCTGCAGAATTGTTTGCAAAGAGTCCTGAGAGACTTGTTGAGAGAGCTGTAAAAGGAATGTTACCTAAAACTCGTTTAGGTCGTCAGTTGTTCCGCAACCTTTTTGTGTATGCTGGAGCTGAGCACAAACAAGAGGCGCAAAAGCCTAAAACAATTGATTTAAACTTATATAAGTAATGAGTATGGAAGTAATAAACGCAATTGGTAGAAGAAAAGCAGCTGTAGCCCGTATTTATATGGGAGAAGGTAAAGGACAAATTACCATCAACAAGCGTGATCTTAAGGATTTCTTTCCATCACCCATCTTACAATATATCGTAACTCAGCCGTTAAATACTATAGGAGTAGCTGAAAACTATGATATTAAAGTAAATATCTACGGTGGTGGTATCAAAGGACAAGCAGAAGCTATCCGTTTAGCTATTGCTCGTGCACTAGTAAAAGTTGACGAAGAAAATAAACCAGCTTTAAAAGCTCAAGGATTTATGACTCGCGACGCAAGAGTTGTTGAGCGTAAAAAACCAGGACAACCTAAAGCTCGTAAGAAATTTCAATTTAGTAAGCGTTAATATTTTTCGGGTGCGTTTAGTATCTAAATTCCTGAGATTTTTTTCAAAGATAAGCCCTGTGCAAAACATGGGAGTATCGAAAGAACTACTCGGGAGTTGAAAAAATCAGAATGTAAACGACTTTTAAAAAGCTAAAAATGGCAAGAACAAATTTTGATGAATTATTAGAGGCCGGTGTACACTTCGGTCACTTAAAAAGAAAATGGAATCCAGCTATGGCTCCTTATATTTTTATGGAGCGTAACGGTATTCACATTATCGATCTACATAAAACTGTTGCTAAAATTGAAGAAGCAGCAAGCGCATTAAAACAGATTGCAAGATCTGGGCGAAAAATTTTATTCGTAGCTACTAAAAAACAAGCAAAAGAAATTATTGCTGAAAAAATGAAAGGTGTTAACATGCCTTATGTTGTGGAGCGTTGGCCTGGAGGTATGCTTACAAACTTCCCAACTATCCGTAAGGCAGTTAAAAAAATGGGTTCTATCGATAAAATGATGGCTGACCCAAGCGCATGGAAAAACCTTTCAAAAAGAGAGCGTCTGCAAATTACTCGTCAAAGAGCTAAATTAGAAAAAACATTAGGAAGTATTTCTGATCTTACTCGTCTTCCTGCAGCTATGTTCGTTATTGATGTAATGAAAGAGCACATTGCAGTTCGTGAGGCTAACAGATTGAACATTCCTGTGTTTGGAGTAGTTGATACTAACTCTGATCCTTCAGCGTTAGACTATGTAATTCCTGCAAATGATGATGCTACAAAATCTATCGAATTAATTACTGATATCATGGTGAAAGCTATTGAAGAAGGATTAAACGAAAGAAAAGCAGATCGTGAAGCAGAAGCAGCAGCTAAAAAAGATAAGCCAGCTAAAAAAGAAGCGGCTAAAAAAGAAGCTGTAGCAGAAGAGAAAGCTCCTGAAGCTCCAAAAGAAGAAGGTAAAACTGAATAATTTTAACCATCTAAATTAGATAAAATCATGGCGATTAAAGCTGCTGACGTAAGCAAACTCAGAAAAATGACCGGAGCCGGTATGATGGACTGTAAAAAGGCATTAACCGAAACTGATGGTGATTTTGACGCTGCTGTTGAAATCATCCGTAAAAAAGGTCAGGCAATGGCAAGTAAACGTGCCGATCGTGAAACAACTGAAGGTTCTTCAAGAGCAAAAGTAACTGCCGACGGAAAAAAAGGTGCTGTTATCATTTTAAAGTGTGAAACAGACTTTGTTGGTAAAAACGAAAGTTTTGTTGCTTTAGCTGATTCTATCCTTGAAACTGCGCTTAACAGTGACGTTACTGCTAAAGAGGATATTCTTGAACTAGAAATGGATGGTGTAAAAATTAAAGATGTAATCACTGAGCAAATTGGTGTTATCGGTGAGAAAATCGAAATTGAGGATTATGCTGTAATTTCTGCTGAAAAAGTTGTTCCTTATATTCACCCGGGTAGCCAACTTTCTGTTGTTGTTGGTTTTAACCAGGCAGATTTCGAAGAGCAAGCAGGTAAAGATGTAGCTATGCAAGTAGCAGCAATGGCTCCTGTTGGTGTTGATAAAGAATCTGTTCCTGCTGAAATCGTTGAGCAAGAATTAAGAATTGGTAAAGAAAAAGCTCGTGAAGAAGGTAAGCCTGAAGCAATGCTTGATAAAATTGCACAAGGTCGTTTAGGTAAATTCTTTAAAGAATCTACTTTGCTTGAGCAAGCTTTTGTTAAAGATAACAAAAAGAGCATTAAGCAATACCTTAACGATACTAGCGCAGGTTTAACTGTTACTGAGTTTAAGCGTTTTTCTTTAAGCTAATAGTTTTACGCTATTTATAATATACAATCCCGATTCTGACTTCAGAATCGGGATTTTTATTTTATCACTATAAATTTTATGAACTCAATTTCAAAGGCAGATAAAAGTTTTGTCCGTAAGGTTATTAACCTTTCTGGAAATGCCATTAATAAGTTTAAAATGGTTGCTGCTGATGATAAAATATTGATTGCCGTTTCAGGAGGTAAAGATTCTTTGGCTTTGGTGGATATACTTTCGGAAAGAAGAAAGTTTTTACCGATCAATTACGAGCTGCATGCTATTCATATTATTACGGATGATGTTCCGTATGAAATAGATCAGGAATTCTTATCGGGCTTTTGTGAAGAACGAGATGTTCATTTGCATTTGATAAAAACACATGCCGGAATAGAAGAAAATCCGAATAAAAAACCATGCTTTACCTGTTCTTGGAATCGCAGAAAAGAATTGTTTGATTTTGCACGTAAACACGATTTTAAAAAAGTAGCCTTTGGTCACCATTTAGATGATGCTATTGAAACTTTAGTGATGAATATGCTCATGCATGCCAATATTTCATCCATCCCGGGTAAATTGAGCATGTTCGAGAATGAACTGGAAGTCATCAGGCCATTAATATTTCTTACCAATAAAGAAATGCAAAGGTATGCTCAAATAAAACACTTTGTGTCACTTAAAAGAGAATGCCCTTATGAAGATCATACCCTACGAAATACAACGAGGCAAATGATTAATCAGTTTGAAAATTTAAATCCTCAGGCCAGAATCAATCTTTTTAATAGCATGAGTCATATTGATTCAGCATACTTGCCTAACTCAGAAGGTTAAAAACCTTTAAAATCAGTCTTGTTACAACTACTTTTAATATAAGCATTATATAATACCAGAAATAAACGCTACCTTTGCACCTCATTTTTTATAGTCGTATGCAGGATATTAGAAATATTGCTATTATAGCACACGTTGACCATGGTAAAACTACCTTGGTAGACAAGATGTTACTTGCTGGTAAGTTGTTTAAAGAACACCAGGAAGTAGGTGAGTTGATTATGGACAATAACGACTTGGAAAGAGAAAGAGGGATTACCATCTTGTCCAAGAATGTGTCTGTTAGATATAAGAATACCAAAATTAACATTATTGATACACCAGGTCACTCCGATTTTGGAGGTGAGGTAGAGCGGGTGTTAAATATGGCTGATGGTGTTTTATTATTAGTTGATGCTTTTGAAGGGCCTATGCCTCAAACACGTTTTGTACTTCAAAAGGCAATTGGTCTTGGATTAAAGCCAATTGTTGTTATCAACAAGGTGGATAAGCAAAACTGTCGCCCAGAGGAAGTGCAGGAAGCAGTTTTTGATTTAATGTTTAACCTGGGTGCTACAGAAGAACAACTTGACTTTGTGACTATTTATGGTTCTGCAAAAAATGGTTGGATGAGTACAGATTGGAAAGAGCAAACAGATAATATTTCAGCTGTATTTGATGCAGTTATCGAAAATATTCCAGCACCGGAGTATGAAGGGGGTACGCCTCAAATGTTAATTACCTCTTTGGATCACTCTCCATATACAGGACGAATTGCAATTGGTCGAGTACAGAGAGGTGAGCTTAAAACAAATCAATTGGTTTCTTTAGTAAATCGTGATGGATCTATCACTAAAACTAAGATCAAAGAAATTAATGTTTTTGAAGGCCTTGGTAAAGTGAAGGTAGATGAGGTGAAGTGTGGTGAATTATGTGCCTTAATTGGATTAGAGAATTTTGAAATTGGTGATACAGTTGCTGATGCAGAAAATCCGGAACCGTTAGATCCAATTGCTATTGATGAACCAACTATGAGTATGCTTTTTACCATTAATAACTCACCTTTCTTTGGTCAGGATGGTAAATTTGTAACATCTCGTCACATCAAAGATAGATTAGATGCAGAGTTGGAGAAAAACCTTGCATTAAGAGTAGAGGATACAGAATCGGCAGATGCATGGAATGTGTTTGGTCGTGGTGTTCTTCACTTGTCTGTTTTGATTGAAACCATGCGTCGTGAGGGTTATGAGTTACAAGTAGGGCAGCCAAGAGTAATTATTAAAGAAATTGGTGGTATTAAGCACGAACCTGTTGAGGAATTAACTATTGATTTACCAGATGAATATTCTGGTAAGGCCATTGAAATGGTTCAGTTAAGAAAAGGTGAGATGCTGAATATGGAGCGTAAAGGTGATCGCGTATTGATCGAATTCCATATTCCATCGAGAGGTATTATTGGTTTAAGAAATGCCTTATTAACAGCAACTGCAGGAGAAGCTATTATGGCACACCGTTTTGTTGAATTTCAACCATTAAAAGGAGAAATTAACAAACGACTAAACGGATCACTAATTGCTATGGAAGATGGTGCTGCTATACCATATGCGTTGGATAAGTTGCAGGATAGAGGTAAATTCTTTGTTTCGCCACAAGAGAAAAT
The DNA here is from genome assembly GCA_963677245.1 of uncultured Saccharicrinis sp. Classification (GTDB taxonomy): domain Bacteria; phylum Bacteroidota; class Bacteroidia; order Bacteroidales; family Marinilabiliaceae; genus Saccharicrinis. Next base: position 3,094,545 of record OY781921.1, on the reverse strand, counting down.
ATACAAAGGACAAGTAATTGGAGAGAATAATAGGGATGGTGATTTGACTGTTAATATTACAAAAACCAAAAAATTGACGAACATGCGTACGCAAAGTTCTGATGAAAAGGTTAAATTAGCTCCACCAATTATTTTTTCTTTAGAAGAAGCATTGGAATATATTCAAGGAGATGAATATGTTGAGGTTACTCCTCAAGCAATTCGTATTCGAAAAATATATCTTGAAGAACATGAACGTAAACGTTTAGCAAAGCAATAAATAGTAATAAAAATTATTTATTGATTTGCTGTTTTTCGAGTTAGCAAGTTGCCGCATCTGTAAGGTGCGGCATTTTTTTAATTAGCAATTAACATATAGCTATATACACAAATTAGTCATCTGGCCATCTGAGCAAAATTGTCATTCGTCATGTGATTATTCATTTTATTGTTATAGTTTTATGTCGGTAAATAAATATTAGTTCATTTTTTAATCACTTTTCCATGAGCAAAATCGATTGGGCAAACTTGTCGTTCAGTTATATCAAAACGGATTATAACGTTCGAAGTTATTTTAAAGACGGCCAATGGAGCGAGCTTGAAGAGACTACATCTGAAGAGCTTACCATTCACATGGCTGCGACATCTGTTCATTACGGTCAGGAGGCTTTTGAAGGACTTAAGGCCTTTAAAGGGAAAGACGGGAAAGTACGCATTTTCAGAATGGAAGAAAATGCAAAACGTCTACAAGACTCCGCCGAAGGAATATTAATGCAACCTGTTCCTACAGAACTATTCACCAAAGCCGTCGTCCGCGCAGTCGAACTCAATATAAAATTTGTACCACCTTACGAATCAGGTGCTGCACTTTATATTCGTCCTTTATTAATTGGTTCTGGACCAAAAGTAGGTGTTTCACCTTCCGATGAGTATACTTTTTTAGTATTTGTAACTCCGGTGGGTCCTTATTTTAAAGAAGGTTTTAAACCTACTAAGCAAATGATTAGTCGTAAATACGACAGAGCTGCACCAAACGGCACAGGTCATTTAAAAGTAGGGGGTAACTATGCGGCCAGTATGCGTGCCGGTAAAATTGCCCATGAAGGTGGATATTCTTCAGTTTTATATTTAGATAGTAAAGAGAAAAAATATATTGACGAAGCAGGTCCGGCTAACTTTTTTGCCATCAAGGGAAATAAGTATGTAACACCATTATCTCATTCTATTTTGCCAAGTATTACTAATATGAGTTTAATACAATTGGCTGAAGATATGGGCATGTCGATTGAAAGACGTCGTGTTGCTTTAGAAGAGTTGGCAGAGTTTGATGAGGTGGGTGCATGTGGAACGGCAGCTGTAATTAGTCCTATTGGCCAAATTGATGATGTGGATAAAAATAAATCATATCAATTTGGAGATCCTAAAGTTGCGGGGCCGGTTTGTACTAAATTGTATAACAAATTAAGAGGTATTCAATATGGTGATGAACCTGATACACACGGTTGGGTAACTATTATTGAGTAACAGAAGAAATATATAAAGTAAATGCCGGAATAAAACTTCCGGCATTTTTTATTTTATAAAACAGGCTCAACTTTATAGCCTTTTTCTTTTAATAAGTTTAAGAACCCTTTTTCTCCAGCTAAATGGCCTGCGCCAACAGCAAAGAAAGTTGATTTGGTATTGGCGATAGTATCAAACTTTTCAGCCCAATCTTTATTACGATTAAAGATTAATAAGTCTTTATGCTCAGGCATACTCCACTCGCTCTCGTCCATCATATTTAATAAACCATAAATATCTTCATCTTTGTATAAATACACAAGTTGTGTAAATTCTTTAGCGGCCTTATCTTTTTGCCTAACAAAATCTGCAATCATCTTATATTGTTCATCAAATGGAATTTGATCAAAAAGGCTCATTTGAAATTCAATAGTTTCTAGCCCCAAAACTTCTTTGTTCTGTTCTTGGGCCATATTGGTAAAGACCGTTTCAAAGGCCATTGGCTGACAAGATAATATGGACATATAGCCCATAGATAGTAACATGAGTGGTTTCATAGCTCCAAGTTTATCCATTCCGGCACCTAATTTTGTTTTAAAGGTATTATCCAATAGGGCATACTCATCATCAGTAAGGTAATCTTTTACAGATTTGCCATTATTGAGCATGGCTAGTCCCATCATTTTTTGCATCATTTGTGGATCGTCAAAATCAACTTCCAGATAAACCTGTTCGGTACTTGAAAATGCAGATTTAATCTCATCACGCATCGTATAATCCTGCGGACAAATTAAATGAATAGTTCCATAAATGTAGGAGGGTTGTTTTAATTCATTTCCGGATACTTTCCAAAGTAAAGATTTCTCCTGAGCTAAGCCTGCAATGCTAAAAAGTAGGCAGAGGGTTAAAGATAATGTTAATCTTCTCATTTTTATTAAGTTTAATTAATTTGTTATACTCAAATGTAAGTATAAACTTTTAACTAAACGAGAATGAAAAATATTTTGAAAATTTAAGTTGGCCTTGTAAAAGTTATTTAAACGGCACGTCTTTCTTCAACGATCATCAAGGCTTCTTCTCTTATAATGTTGGGGAGTTCTACTTTTCTAAGTTGCATACTTTTCATCCAACTGGCTACTTCTATTTCCTGAAGTGTGTACAATACGTCTCTAAATTCTTCAATGGCTTCATCGGAATATTCATTTGCATTAGTCCCCTTAAATCGGTCCAGCTCTTCATCACTGAAGTATTCAATTTTGTCACTTGAACTTAATAAGCTATCTGCTTCACAAACCTCGTGGGCTCCACAGCAATCATCAGCAATTTCTTTTGTCTCCTCTTCTTGTTCTGGTTTACTACGAGATACAAACCAAGCCACAACCAACGCCACTATTATCAGAACTACTATATAAATCATGCTGCAAAATTATAAAATGTAATACGAATAACATTGTAATTCAGCTGAATGTTTTAGAGATAATTGAAAATAAATAAGGTAAGAATGCAAAGACTTATTAGCTAGGACAAAGAGATTTAATAGTAAAGTCTACAATAGCGCCGTGGTTTTGTTTATTTTTTAAATCCAGATGTCCAGAATGTGCTTCTGTAACCAGTTTTATTAGTGCTAAATCCAAACCACTCCCTTGCCTTTTGTAATCGGTGTCAGTTATAAATAAACCTCCAAGATTATTAAGTACATTTTCAGGGAAACCAGGCCCTTCGTCTTCAATATATATAGACAGGAGATTACTTTGTTGTTTACAGGTAATAGAGATGGAACCGCCGTCTGCATTATATTTAATGGCATTTCCTATGAGACTATTTATGCATGTGGTTAAAAGTTCCTTGTCTGCTAAAATAGAATCTGTTTCTACAAAATTTAGGTTTATTGCTTGTTTTTTATTCTGGATGTCCGTGTCTTTAGTTGCAATTATTTCATTAATAAAATCTTCAATTTTAATATTCTGAATTTGAAGGTTGTATTTTTTAATTCGAATTGCCATTATTTTTTCAGAGAACATTAAAAAATGTTCCAGTCGATTTACAGACTGCTCTAAAAGCCTAAAAAGCTCAGAATAATTGGTTTGGTCAGAATTGCTTAATTCTGCTTTAAATAATTCTGTAGCCCCCAACAGTCCATTTAATGGTGTTCTGATTTCGTGATTTATAATTTGAAGAAATTCTTGTTTTAAACTCTCCATATCGATTAAATCTGCGTTTAACTTTGAGAGTTCATCGTTCTTCTTTTTTATATTTTTAATCAGGATTTCATTTTTTCGCTCCAGATTATATTTAGAAAGTGCTGCATCTATGATCAATTGAAAACTGGTTTCATTCCAGGGTTTTTGAACATATTGAAAAATGTCAGCTTCATTAATCGCATCTTTCAAAGCGTCAAAATCCGTGTAGCCAGTTACTAAAATTCTGCCTGGTTGTGGGTATCTTAGTTTTACTTCCTTCAAAAATTCCACACCTGACATAAGCGGCATTCTTTGATCGCTTATTACTAAATCAATATTTTCTTTATTGAGGATGTCAAGCCCATCCTCGGCCGATGTGGCAGTGAAGATGGTGTATCTTCGCCGAAACATATTTTTGAAGATACTTAAATTAGCAATTTCATCATCAACGTATAAAATAGAGAATTTCATAAGAAATTTGATCGGTGGTTTATGAATTTTGGAAAAAATAGTAAAAAATTATCATACCCACTAATAATAGACTGTATTAGTTATTTAATTACAATGTTGATTAGCAGATAGAATAATCTCCATTAATTCTTCTTTTTTCCAGGGTTTCGAAACAAACTGAAAAAGATTAAGTTGATCATAAGCCATTTCAATTTCTTCCGGAGGAGTATATCCTGAAAGGATAAGACGGCTGGGAGGGATATCTGGATATATTTCTTTTACTTTTTTCAAAAAATCTATACCTGTCATTTCTGGCATCATTTGATCTGTAATGATCATATCAATCTGATGTTCTTTTAATATGGCCAGTCCTTCGCTTGCACTTGTTGACAGATGTATGGTAAATTCTCTTCGAAAGGCATTTTTAAATATCGATAAGTTACTTTCTTCATCGTCAACGTATAGAATGTTTATTGCTTTAGTATCACTCATTTTATTTTTGGGTTTGAATTAGTGGTAGTTTAATCATAAATGTGGTTCCTTTATTTACTTCTGATTGCACTGAAATTTCTCCATTGTGCTCTTCAATTATAGAGTATGTCAAAGATAAGCCTAAGCCCATTCCTTTGCCAACTTCTTTTGTGGTAAAAAACGGATCGAAGATCTTTTTCTGATTCTCCTCACTTATTCCTGATCCATTGTCCTCAATACTTATATAAAAACTTGTACTGTCACTCATTGTTTCAATATCGATCAGCCCTTTTTCTTTTATGGAATCGATGGCATTGCTGAGTATATTCATCAAAACCTGATTTATTTTACCAGGTAAACATTGTATTTGAGGTGCATTGTCATGGTAGTTTTTAGTTATTTGAACGTGATTTTTATATTTATTCTTTAACAGCACTAATACATTGTCTATCTCTTCGTGAATATTAGCTGTTTGCCATTCATCTGTTTCAATACGGGAGAACTTCCTTAGGCCGGAGACAATTTCGGTTATTCTGTCCGAGCCTAGCTTTATGTGTTTAATAGTGTCTTCCAAACTGTCTACAGCTTCCTGAAATTCTAGTTCTTTTTTGAGTTGAATAATTTCTTTTATCTTTTGAGGTAAATCTTGGTCTTGTGGTTGAAGTTGGTTTACTTTATTGATAACAGGTTTGATATCTTCCATATCCCTGCTAATATTGTTTACACCTCCATAAATAAAATTAACAGGATTATTAATTTCATGTGCTATCCCGGCTGTCAACACCCCTAACGAAGCCATTTTTTCTGATTGAACCAGCTGTTTTTGTGCAGACTTTAGTTTTTCAAGCGTTGCTACTAATTCCTCCTTTTGTTGCTGTAGTTCCTCATGTGTTGATTTTAATGAAACATGAGATTGGTTAAGTTCTGAATATAAAGACTCTATTCGTTCATTCTTTTCTCTTAATGCCTGATTTATTTTTTTCTTTTTGGTGTACTGGTAAATAATTACAATAAATAATAATAGCGCAAGAATTAACAGCCCGGTAATATAGTTTATTAGTTTCCGCTGAGTACCAATGGTCATCTCTTTGGATTCAAGAATCTTAATTTGGTCATTAATTTTATTTGTTCTATCAGAGATTTCTTTTTGGTTTTTCCGCATCACAGACTTCTGCTCATCAATAGTGTCATTGTATTCCTTTATTCTGCTTTCTTGCTCACCTATAGCTTTTTCTTTTTCCGATAAAGAATGGTTTATGTAATTATATTGCTGCCTTAAAGAATCAATGTTGCTGATGTTTTTTCTGATTTCATATTGTTGTTTCAGCAATTCTGATTGATGAATGTCAATATCTTTGTTCAGGTCATTTATGACCTCTTCCTTCAAGTGTAGTTGTTCGTTAATTTGAGAAAGAAGATTTTGTTGCGTTTCTACCTCTTGCCGTGCTTTTTGAAGTGAATCCAGCGTAGTTTCGAATAACTTTAAGACTTCCAGCTTAGAGCCTCCCAGTAATAATAAGTTAGCAGTTACGTATAAGTTCGATTTTAAGATATTGGCTTGGTTAATTTCAAATTGAAGATACTTGTTATCTTTAATGTAAAAGTTAACCATAATATCCTGCTTATCCTGAATATTATTGCTTATGAGTAGGATATGCTTGTCTTGTGTTTTTTCTTTAAGTTTATTGATGGAACCACCCCAATCTTCGCTGATATATAATAAATTTATATCAGAAATATTATTTAAGGCGTATAGAGATCGTATTTTAATGGGAAGATCATGAATCTTTTTCCCCTTTGTATATTTTAAGAATTTTTTAAGAAAATCTTGTTCATCACCCAAAAAGCCAATATTAAAATGGGTAGCGTTATTAAATTGATGTGGCCATATGGTGTTTTCAGCAATAAAAAATAAGTGTTTTGATTTTATTTCAGAAGCATCAAGCTTTTGTCCAACCACAATAGTTGAATTTATAAATAGCAATAAAACTAAACTTAATGTAGAAATTATTTTGTAGGTCATAGAAATAAAACTTGCATTAAAATTATAATTTTTTTAATCAATAATAGAATGTTATTCTAGTGTTTAGACTTATTGTTATGGATTTTAAAAGATGATAGAATTATAAAATTAAGTATGATATGTGTTTTACTGTAAAATATATAACGCAAAAGAAACTGAAGTATGCCAAAAGAAGAGGGGATAGACCTGATGATATCAGCCGAATAGAAAAGGATTTGGAAAGTTTTAATTTGCAAGCACAATATGCTGCATCGGGTTTTTCACACCCTAAGCTCCTGGTTTTTCGTGATTGTACCCCATTGATTCCTGAATTTATTCCCTGGGGATTAATTCCGCATTGGGTAAGAAGTGATGAACAAGCAGCACAAATTCAGAACAAAACGCTAAATGCGCGGGGAGAGACAATTTTTGATAAGCCTTCTTTTAAAAAGGCGGCAATTGATCAGCGCTGTTTAATCATGGTGGATGGGTTTTATGATTATCATTATAAAAATGGTAAAGCCTATCCTTTTTATATCCAGTATAAGGATAAAGAACCAATGGTATTTGCAGGGTTGTGGGACATGTATCAAGGTCAACCGACAGTAACAATAGTTACGAACAAGGCAGAAGGGGTTGTAAAAAAGATTCATAATAATCCTAAAAATAAGGAAGCCCGAACGCCATTAATCTTAAATACAGAAACGGAAATAAGTTGGTTAAATTCTGGATTTAACACTACTAAACTTGCATCTATTTTACATCATTCTATAGATCAAAAACTGGAAGCTTATTCGGTTTTACCTTTAAAAGGTAAGCTAAGTCCGGGAAATAGTAGCCAAGCTTCAGAACCTTATTGTTATCCGGAGTTACAGGAAAATACCTTGTTTTAAGAAAACAAAAAAAATCAAGACAACTCTTTTAATTTAGGTATTGCCTGTAATGTTTGCTCACATTTTAAGAATCGCTATCTTCGAAAGAAAAAATGTCTTTACTTGGAAATATAATTTGGTTATTATTTGGGGGCTTTATGATTGCCATTGAATATTTGATTGCGAGCCTTTTTTTAATGATATCTATTGTGGGTATACCCTTTGGTATTCAAACCTTAAAGTTGGCGAGTCTTGCTATTTGGCCATTTGGTCGCGAAGCGGTGCAAACCGAACATGCATCTGGTTGTCTTTCTGTAATAATGAATGTACTTTGGATTTTAGTAGGAGGTATTTGGATTGCGTTGTCGCATTTATTTTGGGGTATTTTACTAAGTATAACCATTATTGGAATTCCTTTTGGAAGACAGCATTTTAAATTGGCTTCCATCGCTTTAACGCCTTTTGGAAGAGAAATACGTTATAGAAAATAGGTTCGGTAATCCTTTTAAGATTATATAAAAACTTGAAAAGTTGACGGTATTCATATAATTGGAAAAAAAATAAGCACATGAAACTAGCCATGAGAGAAACCTCTCACACACTTGAATAACTAATTTGGCGAGTTCTATGTGAGAATTAAATACAATATAGACACATGAAAAGTTTTATAAGTAAGTTATTAAAGACCTTGGGTGTCTTTATTTTAAGATATGGATTGGGGATTGTTATAATCTGGCTTGGATTCTTAAAATTTAAGAATTCAGAGGCTGAGTATACCCACCAACTAATATCAGGTGGATATATGGCGTGGATTTTAAAATATATAACTCCATATGCGTTAAACCAAATAGTGGCCTATTTGCAAATTTTAATAGGTGTTTTCATTATGCTTAAAGCTGTATCTAAACCTTTGTCATTTTGGGGTGGAGTTGCAGCAGCCATTATTTTCTTATTTAGTATTTCATTATTATTTACCTCAAATGTAGTTTGGCAAATGGGTTATGGATTTCCTGAACTGAGTAAAATAGGGCAAACCATTTTAAAGGATCTGGTGCTCTTTGGGGCTGCAGCCTGGTGTGTTGGAGATAGTATGTAAAGGAACTATTAAAAAGATAAGCAAGATGAATAATAGAGTTTGTGTTTTTTGTGCATCCAGCTCAAAAGTAAATCAGGTTTATACTGATCATGCAAAGCACTTGGGTGAGTTATTGGTTAAAAATAATTTAGCCATGAATTACGGAGGCGGAGCAGTGGGCTTAATGGGAACTATTGCTGATTCTATGTTGGAATTAGGAGGTGAAGTATCTGGAATTATTCCACGTTTTATGGTTGAGGTTGAATGGGAGCATAAAGGTGTAAAAGATATGATTCATGTAGATTCCATGGCGCAACGTAAAGAACTTTTGGTGAAAGATGTGGATGCAGTTATTGCACTTCCCGGAAGCACTGGTACTATGGAAGAACTATTTGAAGTGTTATCAAACAAGAAATTAGGTCTATTTAATAAGCCAGTTATTTTACTCAATACCAATAAATTTTTCAATCCATTAATTGATATGTTGGATAAAATGATTCAGGAAAATTTCATGAGAAATGAACATGGTCAGTTATGGACGGTTGTTGAGAAACCAGAACAGGCTATACAAGCTATCTTTCAGGAAAACATGTGGCATAATGATGCAATAAAAATTGCGAGTATGTAAAACTGCCTGTTTAAGGAAAAGATAAATTTATATTTTTGCAAAAAACATAACATGAACCAATCAGAAGTCAGCATCGTGAATACAAATCAAAGTAAGGAACAGGTTAATCAGCCTTCCCTAAGTATTCCTGTTGTAAAGCCTGATAGTGTTAAGTTAAACGCAACAAGCCCTCGTATAAATGAAATTCCGGCTACACCAGCTAGGTTTAGGAGACAGAATACTGCTGTAGAAAAACAAGCTGAAGCTTTTACCCCTTCGGAAGAAGATTCCATTGCTTTCAACCTGAAGACAAAGGTAGCAGAGCAACAAGGGATAATAGAAAATACCTTAGTTAAAGATTTTTTATACCCCTTGCCGCAAACGAACAAACAAAGGGTTGGCATTAGTAAGGAAGTGCAATTAAACAGGCCTCAACAGAGAGAAGAAAGTATAGTTGTAGAAGGTAGCGATTCATTAAATGTTATTGGAAATGAAATTAGTAAGCCTGATATAGGGCAAAGAGATAGTGCTGATGTAGCTGAGGATTCCATGATGATGTCGCTAAAAGACACATTACTTGTTGAAACTATTGTGGAGCCTGTTATGGAAGATTCTGTAAATGAAATTCAACATATTGCTTCGGGGAGAGATGTTTTAACCGGATTACTACTTTTTTCTGTAGCCTTAACCGGATTTGTTCGCATTATCAATTTTAAATATCTGCAAGAATTATTTTCAGCTGTATTGTTTAGTCAGTATGCTCGTAAAATGCAAAAAGAGGATTCGCTGAGGAATAAAAAAGCCGCATTTACATTAAATTTTCTTTTTCTTTTTAATACGTCACTTTTTATATATCAGCTAATTGTATATAAAAACATACCTACGCAATTTGGTCATAGCTTGGTGTTAATTCCTATAACCATGGCTTTGGTGTTTTGTTTTGGCTTAGTAAAAGGTATAGCTTATCGTTTTGTAGGATTTGTTTTCGAGAATGAACAAGATACCAAAGAATATCTCTTTTACGGAAGTTTGTACGATAAGGTGTTCGGTATTATAATACTTCCTATTATTCTTGTTGTACCTTATATTGAGGAGTCTGTCCATACTATATTGTTTAATACAGGTATAATCATGTTTATTTTACTGTATTTAATACAATTATTTAAAGGCTTTGCAATTATTTTAAAAAATCCCGCTTCATTATTTTACATGTTTTTGTATCTTTGTGCCCTAGAAATTTTGCCATTGATTGTAATGTATAACATTCTCGTTAAATAGACATTAGAATCGGTGGGATATAAAAGGAAGCGTTTTGAAGATTAAAAGAATACTGGTTTCTCAACCAAAACCGAAAACAGAGAAGTCTCCTTATTTTGAATTGGCAGATAAGAACAATGTAAAAATTGATTTTCGTCCATTTATTCAAGTAGAGAGTGTACCCACAAAAGAATTCCGCGGCCAAAAAGTAAATCTTTTGGATCATACAGCGGTTATTTTCACCAGTAGAACAGCAATAGATAATTTCTTTAGAGTAGCAGAAGAAATGCGTGTTACTGTTCCTGATTCTATGAAATATTTCTGTATTTCAGAAGCAACAGCTTACTATTTACAAAAGTATATTGTGTATCGTAAGCGTAAAATCTTTCATTCAACAGGTAAATTTCCTGATTTAATTGAAGTGATTAAAAAGCACAAAGACGAAACGTTCCTTGTTCCTTTGTCGGATATTCATAAGCAGGAGATTCCTGATCTTTTGGATAAAAACAAGATTAAGTACTCTAAAGCTATCTTGTATAGAACAGTAAGTAGTGATTTAAGTGACCTTAAGGATATCGATTACGATATTTTGGTTTTCTTTAGTCCTTCAGGAATTGCCAGTTTGTTGCAAAATTTTCCTGGATGGGATCAAAAAGAAACTAAAATTGCATCTTTTGGTCCGGCAACTGCAAAGGCAGTTACTGATGCAGGATATCGTTTAGATATTCAGGCACCAATGCCTCAGGCTCCATCTATGACAATGGCTCTTGAGCAGTACATAAAAAAATACAATAAGGCCAATAAGTAATCCGTCTTTTTGTATCAAGATATAGAGAAGGGCATTTTTTAATGCCCTTTTTTTCGTTTACCTAAATGGAATTAATGCAACAAGAATCATTTAAGTTTCCTAAGAAAGATAAACTTTGTAACCACTATGTAATAGAAAAGTTATTTAGTCAGGGTTCTTCATTTGTTAGTTTTCCGTTTAGAGTAATTTATTTAAAAACGGAATTGCCGGAAGATGTTTCTGCCCAGGTAATGTTTAGTGTGTCTAAAAAAAAGTTTAAAAGAGCGGTGAAGCGAAATCTTATAAAAAGAAGAAGTCGCGAAGCTTATCGTCTAATTAGAAATAACTTTTTAACGTGTCTGGAGGAATCTGATCAACAAATTGCCTTTGCCATGGTTTATATTTCCGGAGATTTGCTTCCATATGCAAATTTTCGGAAGGGAATGAAAAAAGCCTTGAGCAAATTGTCGCAAAGGTTAAATGACAATAGTAATGATGTAGAAAAGGATGCTGAGTAAACTGTTCTTCTATATAAAAAAGGGACTGGTGGTTATTTTAATTATACCTATTAAAATATATCAACATGTTTTGTCTCCGATGTTAGGAGCTTCGTGTAGATACACACCAACTTGTTCAACATATAGTATTCAGGCACTAAAAAAGCATGGTCCTTTTAAAGGGACGTATTTAGCTATTAAGCGCATTTTAAGCTGTAATCCTTGGGGTGGACATGGGCATGATCCGGTTCCTTAATTAAGGAATCATTTTTATAAGTGTAGTAAATCAAACGAAAAATTTTATTTTCGTGGGTTAAATAATTTAAGCAATGGATTCAACCAGACAAAAGAAGGTTTCTCGCCTGTTGGAAAAAGAGTTGAGTGAAATATTTATACGTGAGGCAAAACCATATACAATGGGAACCATGGTATCGGTTTCAAAAGTGAGAATTTCACCGGATTTAGGTTTGGCTAAAGTATATATTAGTATTTTTCCATCTGAAAAGAAAGAGGAAGTTTATAATGAAATTGACGAAAACACCAGTGCTATCAGGCGTCATTTGGGTTTAAAGGTGGGTAAGCAACTTAGGGTTGTGCCTAACCTGCAATTTTATGTAGATGATTCACTAGATTATATTGATAATATTGATCGACTGTTAAAAGAATAAACATGCAATACGATCCTATAAAAAAGAGTTTAGGAAAAGTTTTTAACCAAACTCCGGCACTAAGAATTTTATTTTATAAGTTGCTTGATTTACTTTTATTGCGTTCTTGGTATATCCGAAAAGAGATAAAAGCCTGGTCAAAAAAGGTTCCTCACGATATTAATGTACTTGATGCAGGTTCCGGTTTTGGACAATACGTTTACTACATCTCATCAAAAAATAAAGGTTGGAATATTACAGGCGTTGATGTAAAAACAGAACAAATAGAAGATTGTAACCAGTTTTTTACTAAAATAAACCGTCAGGATCAGGTTAAATTTGAGTTTGCAGATTTAACTAAACTCGAAAAAGAAGAGACTTATGACTTGGTTGTTTCTGTTGATGTAATGGAGCATATCGAAGATGATGAGGGCGTGTTTAAAAATATTTACCATGCGATGAATCATGGCGGGATGATGTTGATCTCAACACCAAGTGATCAGGGTGGATCAGATGCTCATCACCATGAAGTAGAGCATGAGGATGGTGTAACAGGATTTATTGATGAGCATGTTCGAGATGGTTATAATCTTCAGGAAATAATTCAAAAACTCAAGAAGGCAGGATTTAAAAATGTAGATGCTCGTTATTCGTATGGATGTCCGGGTAAAATTTCATGGAAGCTATCTATGAAATATCCAATTGTATTATTAAATGCGAGTAAACTATTTTTTGTTTTACTACCGTTCTATTACCTGATTACCTTTCCTTTTGCTTTTTTATTAAACATACTTGATGTTTCAATATCTCATAAAAAGGGAACAGGTTTGATTGTAAAGGCATTTAAATAATTGTTTTAAACTCCCTTTTGAAGCTAACATTACATATTGCGCTAAAGTTTCTGTTCGGGAAAAAATCGAAGGGAATAATTAATGTTATCTCCACTATTTCCATCGTTGGAGTAGGTGTGGGTTCTGTAGCCTTACTTGTTGTACTTTCTGTGTTTAATGGGTTGCAAGGATTGATTGGTGATTTTTATGGATCATTTGATCCTGATATTCGCATAGAAGCGGTTGATGGAAAGTACTTTTCTATGGATTCCCTTGATATGGAAGCCATACGGAAAATAGATGAAATAGCCTGTATTTCTCCATTAATTGAGGATAATGCATTGCTTAAGTATAACAAGCGACAGGAACCGGCAATAGTGATGGGGGTGGATTCTACCTTTACACAGGTTAGCCATATTGATACCATTATGACAGATGGTAAATTTAATCTGAAAGATAAACATGGTTTTGGTGGAGCAATCGGATATGTATTGGCTGATAAGCTAAATGTACGATTAACTTTTCTAACTGCACTAGTAATTTATGTGCCGCAAAAGGATAAAAAAATTAACCTGATGCGACCTACTGAGGCTTTTAATTCTCATTATATTCATCCTAAGGGTATTTTTCTGGTTAAACAGCAAGAGTATGATTCCCGATTGTTGGTAGACATTGATTTAATACGTCGTCTGTTTAATTATAAAAAAGATGAAGTTAGTGCTCTTGCTATTTCTTTGAAACCTGGTGCATCGATTAGTAAAGTGCAGGAAGTTATTCGAAATATAGTGGGAGGCTCCTTTTCTGTTAAAAACCAGCAAGAACAGCATGAAGGCTTTCATAAAATGCTTCAAATAGAGAAAATAATGGCTTATCTTATCCTGAGCTTTATTCTGGTTATTGCTGCCTTTAATTTAATTGGAACTATGTCAATGTTGATTTTTGACAAAAAGGAAGGTATCAAAATTCTAAAAAGTTTAGGTGCCGATCAAAAAATGGTTACCAGGGTATTCTTACTTGAAGGATGGTTAATTTCATTAATAGGTGTATTTGCCGGTGTTAGTGTGGGGATTATTTTGGTTTTAGTACAACAACATTTTGGCATTATTAAATTTGCCGGAGGAGGAAGTTTTGTTGTAAAAGCATATCCGATAGCTTTACACTTAGGAGATATATTGGCCACTATTGTAACTGTAATAACCATTGGTTTTTTAGCTACTTTATATCCTGTTAAAGTAATTGTAAAAAAATACTTCAATTCATTTAATTAGTACATCAATTTACTTTTCGTTAATATCTTATAAAAGAGGAAGGTTTTAGTACCAAGAGTTAATTAATGTTAAAATTATTTTTACATGATTAATTAAAACCTGCACATATACTAATGTGTAGATACTACACTATCTATTAAAGCAAAAGAGTGCGCAAATGCAGCGAAACATGATCTCTTTCATATCGTACACATCATCTGTCTAATAGAACAAACGAATTGAACGGATGAAAAGTGTAAAAATGCAAACCAAGTTAAGGTTGGTGATTGGTTTGGGCCTAGTGATAACTGCTCTGATTGGTGTTTTAAGTATTCTTAGTTTAAGAACTGTTAATAAAGGTGTCAATACAATGTATGAGGAAAGGGTTATTCCTTTGGCTCAACTAAAAAATGTAGCTGATGCCTATGCAGTTACAGTTGTTGATGTCGCTCATAAAGCTTTACATGGTTTAATGGAATGGGAAGATGCACTAGATCAGCTTAAGCAGGCAACAGTTGTGGTAAGCGAAAACTGGAATGCTTATGAGAAAAAGGATTTTGATACAAAGGAAGCGGCATTACGGGATGAGGCTATGGCATTGCGTCAAGTGTCAAAGCAGACCTACTTTAACTTAGTTGAAATTATCAAGAAAGGGGAGTCGGAAGAAACGGTAGCCGAGTTGGATGAGTTAATTAAGAATGAGCTATATCAAACCATCGATCCTTATTCAGGTAAGGTTGCCGAGTTAATTCAGGTACAATTGGATATTTCCAATGAGATTAAATCTCAGGCTGATGCAATATATAGTAGAACCATTATTCAAACGATTATTATTATAGTCTTGGCTATTGTTGCATTGGGAATCCTAGCATTTTTTATTATTCGTGGTATTTTGAGGCAATTGGGAGGTGAGCCTGCAGAGGTTGAGGAAATTGCCCGTAAAGTAGCTGAAGGAGAGTTAAACTTTGAGTTTAAGAAATCGTATGTTGGAGCTATGAAATCGATGACAGAAATGGCTCGACGATTAAAATTAATTATTGGAGAAATCCAGACCGGGTCAGATAATATCTTAGGAGCGAGTCATCAATTAAATAGTTCTTCACAACAATTAAATCAATCAGCTAATGAACAGGCTTCTTCGGTTGAGGAAATTTCTTCTACCATGGAAGAAATGGTATCTAATATCAATAGTAATAGTGAAAATTCAAAGATAACTGAAGACTATTCATCGAAAGCAAAAGCTAGTATTGATGATGTGGCAGAAAAAACACAACAAACTATACAGGCAAATCAGGATATCGCTACCAAAACATCTGTCATTACAGAAATCGCTTTTCAAACTAATATCCTGGCATTAAATGCAGCGGTTGAGGCAGCCAGTTCAGGAGAACATGGAAAAGGTTTTGCTGTAGTGGCTACCGAAGTACGCAAGTTGGCAGAAAGAAGTAAAGTGGCAGCTGATGAAATTGCAGCGTTAGTTGAAGGAGGACTGCATGTGGCTACTATTGCCGGAGATCAAATGATTTCTATTTTACCTGATGTAGAAAAAACAAATGAATTGGTTAGGGAAATTTCTTCGGCCAGTATTGAGCAGGACATGGGTGCCAAGCAAGTAAATAATGCACTGCAACAATTAAATGTTTTAACTCAGCAAAACGCCGCTTCAGGTGAAGAATTAGCCGCAAGTTCTGAGGAATTATCGGCACAAGCAGATAAGTTAAAAGAGGTAGTATCTTATTTTAAACTATAAATCATTCGCGTTACAGCTTAAAGCAAGTGCTTTTTAAGGAATAATTTTTACCCTTTGGAGATGTTTTTATATTTTGTATACATGATTATTAAATATGAAATATTTCCAAAGGAAGGACTACTTATTCAGCGCTATATGGAAGACTTTTCGTTAGGCCATTACAAAAAGTATATGGAAAAACTAATGAAAGATCCTGCTTGGACTTTAGTTGAAAAAGTGCTTACAGATGCCAGAGCTATTAATGCCAAAGGAGCTCTAAATAATCTGGATGAATTAGTCAGGTTCAGGAAAGAAGTGGTTAAGAAAAATTATCTCAATGTTTTCTTAATCGACGACCCCGTGTCTACTGCAACTTCTTACTTGTATCAGTTCGAATTAAAGGGTTCTTTTAATTACGAATATTGTTCTACAATAGAACAGGCAAGAAAATTACTAGGTATAAAGGAATCCAATGAGGTATTTGAAGAAAGATTAGAACAGCTACAATATGTTTTAAAAGAAAGATAACTGTTCTGATTCATTCCTTACATTTTCAAGAAGTAGTAATTTTCGTTTAGCTTCTAATCCACCGGCATAACCTACTAAAGAACCATCTGTACCTATAATTCGATGGCAAGGTACAATGATGGATATGGCATTGGCTCCATTGGCTGTTGCAACAGCTCTTATTGTTTTTTCATCACCCATGCTCTTTGCAAGTTGAAGGTAACTTTGGGTAGTGCCATAGGGTATTTCCTGAAGTTTATTCCAAACCTGTATTTGAAATGTAGTACCTGCAAAGAGCAATGGTAAATCAAATTGGTTTAATTCCTTATTAAAATAGGCGTTTAATTGAGCAATGGTTTCAGTGTGGATACTTGTTTGCTCTTCAATATAAGAGGCATTAAAAAACTTTTGCAGGCGCAGGTCAATCTCTTTTCGTTTTTTGCGGTAAAGCCAATCGCATAAACAAAGTTGATCATTAAATGAACCTATAATTAAATCGCCTATCGGTGAGGAGAAATAGCGTATGTAAATATGCTTATTACTTGTTGCCATCTTCGAATGATTCAACTAAAGAAACAGCATCGGCGTATTTCGTGGCAATTTCATTTAGGCAATCGTGAATTTCATCCAGGGTATTGGCTCGCAACATTTTTATTTTTAAATCTCTGAAATCTCTTAATCCTTTAAAAGAGATGGCTAAGTGTCGGCGCATATGCAAAATGCCCCTACGTTCGCCTAACCATTCAACACTATTCTCCAGATGCTCGCGAATCATAGCTACATGTTCCGGTATTTTGGGTAATTCCAGTAATTTTCCGGTATCTAAGTAATGACGTATTTCTCTAAAAATCCAAGGGCGACCAATAGACGGGCGACCAACCATTAAAGCATCAACGCCATAACGATCGAGGTAAGTTTTGGCTTTTTGCGGACTTGTTAAATCACCATTCCCAATAATAGGAATATGCATACGAGGGTTGTTTTTAACTGCACCAATTAAGGACCAATCTGCGTCTCCATTGTACATTTGTGCACGTGTTCTACCGTGAATAGTCAGCGCTTTAATGCCTGTGTCCTGTAATTTTTCGGCAACGTCTACAATAATCTTAGAATCCTCATCCCAACCCAAGCGTGTTTTTACAGTAACCGGAAGGTTGACTGCTTCCACAATTTTGGAGGTCATCTCAATCATCTTGGGAATATCTCTGAGCATACCGGCACCGGCTCCTTTGGTGGCAATTTTTTTAACCGGGCATCCAAAGTTAATATCAATTAATTCGGGCTTTGCCTCTTCGGCTATTTTAGCTGCTTCAACCATGGCGTCTACATCTTTGCCATAAAGCTGAATGCCAACAGGACGTTCTTCGTCGAATATTTTGAGCTTACGTTGTGTTTTTTCAATGCTTCTGATTAAGGCATCAGCCGAAACAAATTCGGTATACATTAAATCGGCACCATATTTTTTACACAATAACCTAAACGAAGGATCGGTTACATCCTCCATGGGCGCTAAAAGAAGGGGGTGTTGTCTGAGTTCTAAATTTCCAATCTTCACTACTCTGCAATTAATTTATCTAGTAAGGCATGGGTTTTATCACTATTCCATTTGGCGGCTCCCAGTTTTTTTACCACTATTTCTCCATTTTTAGAGATGATAAAAGTAGCCGGAATACTTTTGCTACTTAACTTCTCAGGAGTACGCTGTATTGGAATGTTGGATGGAATGGAAAAACCTTTTTTATCTAAAAAAGCTTTTACATGGCCTGCTTCTTCATTACTGATTAAAACAAATTCTACTTTATCTCCATAGGACTCATATAATTCGTTAATCTCTGGAAACTCGGCTATGCATGGCGGACACCATGTGGCCCATAAATTAAAGAAGATTACTTTTCCCTTTAAGTCGGCAAAATTTTTTGTTTCTCCTTGCAAGGTTTTATACTGCCAGTTGTAATCTGTTTTGGAAAGCTCTTCCCTGTTTACTTTTTCAGCAGGCGAAGACATCGTAAATTTTATAATAACAGATGAGATGTTTTTTCTGCTACTGGGAATAATCATGGCTATAAACAGCACAATAAATAAGATATCGAAGGCAACGCCAATTTTTGACTTGCCCGCACGGTATCGCTTCCATTGTTCTTTTAAAATGTTCCCCATCCTCTATAATTTTCTAAATGTTAGCCAAACTGGCCATTTCATACTTTTGTATGTTTTTCCGCTTGTGCTGGCTACTTCCATTCGCAATGTTTTGTAGCTGTTTAGTCCCTCCACATTATCATAGAATTTCTGGGCATCAATTGTAAATTTATGACCTGTTCCAGGGGTTAAGGTTATGGGAAAATAATTTTGACCGCCTATGTTCTTAATAACAAACGAACGTTTTTGGTTTCCATTGTAAAAAGTAAGCGTGGGATTATTAAAAGAAATAGACAGCGCTGTTTTGTTAATGATAAAGGCTCGTAATACCAGATTATTATTCTGCTTTTGTTTAAAGTAATCCACTTTAAAAATTACCACCTTCGGAAATAGCTTATCGATCCAACCGTATTTTTTAGCCACAAAAAACAATAATACCGCACCAACCATTAGCATAATTGTAGAGTAATCGTTGGCAGGTTGCGGCTCTGGTTCTTGAAAATTTTCAATAATTCCAGGTTCCTGTGTGGTTATTTCGCTTGGTTGAGGTACTGTACTTTTGTCGGTAGGTAGCATGTTTCGACTACATACCTGTAGTAATAAAGTTACGCCCAGAATAGCGTAAATGATCATTCTGTTTTTTTTAACAAAGGCAAGAAAATCCTTCCAATTCATTGATGATTGTTTTTGTAAATCCCTAAAATGTAACAACTAAAGCTTATGCTTTGTTTCGCTTTTCTATTTTTGCGGGGAAGGGTCTGATGCCTTGGTAATTGATATAGAATTCACCTCCTGGTACCGGACGAGCCATTTCTTCTTCGGTTTGACCATTGGCATTGGCAATACCCACGCTGCCATACCAACAGGATGCATTGTGTTTTTTACCTAATTCGCGAACCTGCTCAATAATTTCGGGAAGGATGATGCCCATTTCGGGATAGTAGCCGGTTTTAACCACTATCATATGAAACTGATCGTCTTTTTTGGCTAGAATTTGTGGATTTACATCTAACTCCTTTCTAACATTCAATACTTCGTATCCTTGATCTACTAAATCTTTATAAACCACTTTAATGCCCAGGAAGTGAAGTTCTTCGAGGTTCATAATTGCTGCCATATCCTTTTGTTTGTTAATTAACAAGGCTGCAAAAATGCGAAATTTATATTACAGTGACAATGTTCAGTAAACAGTTATCAGTTAGCAGTCGGCAGTTATCAGTCTACAGTCTTCAGTAAATAGTTATTGGAGATATAGGCTAGTTACTAATGGCGAATTAACTAATTACCACTACCCCATTCTTTATTTATCCAATTCAAATATAAAATCGGAGTTAGGATAAACTTTTTTAAATTTCTTTTGATATAATTCTTTTAAGGCATCTATATTGGCAAGGAATTCAGGAGAGGGTTTGCCTCCAAACCTGTTTATTTGTATGAAGAATTTAAACTTTCTGTTTTTGTGTTTCTGCACATTGTTGGCTGTTTCAAAAATTAAGCGCTGAATATCATACAATAATCGATCTTCATCCATGTGACCTATTAAAAAGGCAATGCATGGATTTTTAGCTGTATTTTCATCTGTTTCAATGGCATTACAGGAGCTTTCTTCAGTCTTTGGCGACTCAATGAAGTAGAAAATATTGTCTTCGATGTTACTAAATTCCAATTTACCAATGGGCTTCAGCGTTTCCTTATCTATCAGTTGAAAGTATACCAGTCCTTTATCAAATTTAGAATGATAGGCTTTAAAAAGGTAGTAGGTTAATTCTTTACCATCCTGCATCATGCTAACTAAGTCGGTAATTACACAAGCCTCGGAGTTGGCATATTCCTTTAAAGTGGTAACCACAAAATTATTCGAAAAAGAATCCATTTGTACCAATTCCTCACTCCCAAAATTGGTACGAATCAGCATATTGTTTTTTTCTTTTAAACCCTCGTTATTGGTTTCAAGTAAATGTTGATTGGCTTTATCGATTAGTTTTCTTAAATGAATTGCAGCTTCCAGATATATCATAGATAAAAAAATAATGTTAGAATGCCAAAATTAGTCATTTTGAATTAAGAATTGCATTAAAAAGTGGGGGTAAAGACTAAAAAAGATTAATTTGATAATGATTGAATAGAATATTTACTAAATGGTTAAAAAAGTAGCTTAGCTACATTTATTACCAAATACTGATTTATATTTTAGTCCTCTGAAATAATTTTCTTCACCCGTCCAACCTGACCATCTTCTAACCTAACTTTGATACCATGGGGATGAAAACTGCTTTTGGTAAGTAAATCCTTTACCACACCATATGTGAGATTCCCACTTCGTTGATCCTGTTTTAGTACAATGGCAACTTCAATGCCGGGTTTAATATTCTTACGTTCTTTTCCGTCCATAATACATACTGATACTTAACTGTAAAAAAATGTTCTATCTATTAGTTGAATGATTTGATAGGCCTAAAAAAGTTGTATTTTCTCACTTTGCCACTTTTTATTTTACATTTAAATATTTGGTATGTTTATAATAAAGCTTCAAGTGAGACAAGCATTCTAATTAAACAAAAATCCCCCTTGATAATAAAGTGTCAAGGGGGATTTGAATTGATATTCTTAACTTATTTCTTAATCACTTTTGTTACGGCATGTTTATCGTCGAATATTAAATCGATCATATACATACCGCTTGAAATACCAGATGTATTTAAGCGTTGAACTGTTGTTCCTAGTTCTACTTGTTGTTCTATCACTGATTTTCCTTGTGCATCGATTATTCGGATAATAGCACTTTGGGTAAAAGATGGAATTTCAACAGATAACTGATTGCTAAACGGATTCGGATACGTTTTTAACTCCGCTTTAAGCTCTTTGATATTTGTAGTACCTCCTGTTGTTGCCTCTAAAGGATCAGTGTAGGCAGAACTTCCTCCTTCGTTAAATGATTTTACCCTGAACTGGAAAGTAGTTGCAGGAGTTTGATCGTTTAACATCAGGTATTTATTGGGTAATAATACCGTTTCAATTTCAACAAATTCACCATCTATCAACTGTTCTACAATGTAGCCTTCAGTATTTAACGAGCCATCTTGCCAACGAAGTAAAATGCTTGTTTCGTTAAAAATCATAGCATCAAAACTGGTAGGTACATCTGGAGGAACCATTTGGTAAAGCAAAATGAATTCGGCAATACTGGTATAATTATCACCACTGGTTGAAGATAGTGCTTCAAACTTCACATATCGTCCATAAACCATGGCATTAAAAAGCACTTCTTTAATTGTACTTCCGGAGTTCAGTTTTCCGCTGACTACCGCATCGCCCCAGTTATTGGTATCATTGCTCACATATACAGCATAATCAGCCACATTTCCTACACTCATACCATCTTGTCGAGGTAGATATCTAAATCCGGCCAAGCCTTTTTCTTCGCCTAAATCCAAGGTTATATAATGAGGGTGTGCAGGCTGTGCAGCACCATATTGCGTATGCCAGTAGGTATTCTCATCGTTATCAATAGCATAAATCACAGGAGAATATTCACTGCTGGTTTCTTCGCTGCTAAAATCAATAATTTCCCAGTTGTCCGGACTAATATATCCCTGCTTTGGCGTATTGATAATAACCACATTTGTAGCAAAGGAAGCCGTATCATTTTTAAAGGCTTTTACCCTGTAATACATGGTTTCTTCATACTCCGAAATAGCCTCTTCAAACTGAGTAGCATTGGCATCAAGTGTATCAACTCGATAAAAATTACCCTCAATGGCCTTTTCAATATAAAAACCGTCTTCATCGTCAGATTGATCTTCCCAATTGAGTTGGATGTTATTATCATTATTAATGATGCCAGCCAGGTTTTTAGGACCATCAACCGGATAAAAGTGATTGTTCAGTTTAAACTCGATAATACCGCTTCCAAAGGTTCCAAAGCGAACACAATTTTGACTTTTAATAAACTCTACATCTGTAAAGTCAACACTTGGAATTGGGTCATCATTCATTTGATACCATTTTTCATTTTCAGCTGAATAAACCCAGGCTCCACCATATCCACATGCTGCAAAAATAAATTGTTCATCCGGCGAAAGAGCAAAATCCCTTATTCTGGAAATATTTAAACCGTTTATTTTAGATGAGAAGTAGTTTCCGTTATCTTCTGAGATTAGGAAATAATTACCTACACCTGCAAAATATACTTTATTGGTATCAATTTGAGAAGCCCTGATAACAATTTGGTTTTTAGGGTAATTATAGTATTGGTCATTTGCTTTCGGTGTTTGTCCGTAAAATTTCGATCTGGTCCAGGTTTCTCCTCCATCTTTCGAATACACAAAAGTTCCATTGTTAAGTGCTACATACCAAAGGTCTCTGTTTAACTCTGAGTAACCAAAGCCTCCAATCTCTGATTTGTACTTACTATTGAAATCATAGGCGTGTGCACTTTGTGTAATGGTATTGCTTGATTCATCATACGTAAACTTTTGCAGGTTACTTCCATAAGCTGCATATATGGCATCTTCTGTAGGATCGGGAGAAGCTACAATAGGAGCCGCCCACCAATTACCTAAACCATCAAATACCGCACTTCCACCTGTTTTTCCCGTTGTAAAATTATATTGATGTTTTATTCTTCCGTAATAAAACCAGGTCCATGCTGAAGTTTCTCGTTTAGAATAGCACACTCTTAAAACATCTGTTCCATCAATATCTTTGGTGTTTACATCAATAGCCGTATCTGCATAAGCTGTAGCCCCTCTGTCCTGATTGGCCATATAGATGGAATTGAAATTCTGACTACTCGCCGCATCATAATGCATCGCATACCAGGCACCATTGTTACACCATGTGTAGGAATCTTTGTTTTCAGGAGTTTCAGAAACGTAGCAACCAAAATCTAAGCCAACCAATGTAATGTGATTACCGTTGGACATTTCGTAGGTACGCATGTGTTGCATATCCCAGCCTAACTTATATCCGAACCCATTCCAGGTAGCACCGTAATCTGTGGTCAGTTTCATGTCTTCAAATCCACTAATTAACATATTGGGTTTATCCGGACATAAGATTTCGAATGGTTTATCTCTTCCTGCATTTTTTTCTACCCAGGTAGCTCCTTCGTCATTGGAATAATACACAGTGTATTCTGAGTTTACAGTAGAAAGGTAGAAATGATAATATCCGTTGTAATAGGTTGCCGCAGCACTCGAAAGATTGGTTCCCAATAAAGTACTGGAAGAATTGGTTTTTAACTCAAAGTCCTCGTTTGTATTGTTGTACTTATAAATATCAATTTTTTTAGAACTCTTATTCCAAACCCACATATATACTTCATTGGTATAAAATGGTTTGGCTATTTTCATATCGTAAGTTGATATCGGAAAGCTTAAGCTGGATGCTGTATAAGTAGCTCCATTATCATCTGAATAATAAATGTGGTGATAATTGGCATTGTAGGTATGTAATACAATGCGTTTTTTACCATTGTAGGAGATTTCGCAAATTTGATTTGACCAACTTTGTGCAATACCGGCACCGGTAGCGGCAGTCCAGGTGGCTCCTTCGTCATCGGAATACTCCATTCTGCCTAAATCGTCATTGCTTCGTATTAACCTAAACACATCATTATCTAATAGTGTACCAGAGAAAACCGGGTTGGCCGTACCATTATTCGTTGGATTCATCACGATTTTGTGATTCAATAGTGTCCACTTAACTTCATTCTCGTATTCTAGCTTATACAAGTGACCAGCATAAGTAACTACGTAAAACACATTGTGTAGTGAATCATAAGCAGAATTATCCACACGATATCCATACCAACCTGTATGCGAAATCTTGGCATTCCAGGTTCCGCTTAACCGGCCATTGGCATAAGTACTTTCTCCACTAACCGAACTTGACTTAAGCGAGTTTGACTGTAATCGCTCAGCTACATATTTTTTAAATTTTTCCAGCTCTTCACCTTCTAATACAGGCGCATCAGGTCGTTCCTCATTTCCAATTTCCTCTTCATGGTCGCTTGCAACCTCAAATGGAGAGCTATAAAATATAGCAAGCCCCAGTATTAAGCCGATAGTTGCTAAAAGTAGACTTCTTTTGTTCATTCGAATAAATATGATTTGTTGATTTTTAGCCAGTAGAATAGGTCTGGTTGATAAGTATGTAAAATTAGTTGAAGCGGATGAGAACCGCATTTAAATATTCGACATATAGTAATATAAAATCGATTGAGTAGGCTTTAAGCAGGCATGTAAGATTAAAATGAGGTGGATAGAATAACAAAAGCGTTTAGTGAAGTGCAATATTAGGATTTGCAATCCGGCCTTATCTAACAGCCGGAATACAATTCCTAATACAGCAAAAAAAAGAGCTACAACTTTATTTGTTGCAGCTCTTGTATGTTATTTACAGCTTGTTTATTGCACGGATCACAGATCCGTGCTAGCTGGTGTCTAATTATCAAATCAATAATAATAATTTGATGGAATTTGATCCAATCCTTTAACTGGAATTTTAATATTATCCTTTATCCTTTTATCATATAAAATAATACTATTTTCCACTTTTAAAGAATCATAAATCACAATGTACTTACCATTAGGAACTTTTACTTTAATCTTATTTCGTTGAGTGTCAAAATGATCTTTACCATTTATATTATATTTGTATTCAACAACATACGTATTTCCGTTCCTGACATGTCTAGTTGTTGTTCCAATAGTATATTTCTTTCGTTCTTGAACATTTTTTTTTATAAAATTATCTTTCAAACCAAAATATGCTAATATGGACACAAAAATAATTACATAAATGTCATAGCCTAGTAATCTATTTTTATACTTGCTCATTTCTAATTATTTAAACTGTTTTTTGTGAATTCGGCAGATTCATTTTTCCCATATTGGAAAAATAAACTAATTGCGTATTGTCCAAATACTTCATTGGCATAATTTTTCACTTCTTTCATCATAGCTTCATTTAGTTTTCTATCTACATACATCTGATGGTATTTCTGGTCCCAGTTCGCGCGGATATTCATCCGTGAAATAGCCACCATGTAAATCTAATAAATTCTTACTGTTTGAATAGTTTTAATTATGACTGGTTAAAAGATAAGGATTTGCAATCCGTACTTCTCTAACAGCCGGAATACAATTCCTAATACCGTAAAAAAAAGAGCTGCAACTTATTAAATTGCAGCTCTTGTATTTTATTTACATCTTGTTTACCGCACTGAATACAATTCAGCGCTAGCGGTATTATAGCAAAATGCTGTTTTAAAGAATAAGTAAACTAGTCATTCTTTACAATCTTTTTTGTGATCGCTACACCTTTATTCATTACAGAAATAAAGTAAAGTCCATTGCTATACTCTTTAAAAGACAACGTGATTTGTTGATTATTGTCAGGCATCACTTTTTGCAATGTTTTGCCATGAATATCACTTACCGTTACTTCACTTACTGATTTAAACGAATGTAATTCTAATGTGACTTTTCCGGATGTTGGATTTGGGTATATTCTGAATGTATTGACTTCCTGCTCATTTAAAGCATTGATCACTCCGTATGACAAGTTAACCATGTAAGTCTTGGTGGTTACACCACCTTCCGAAGTTACATTAATTATAGCCTGACCCGGAACTTTTGTTGCTTGTGTTACTTCAATTTGAGCAAACGGTACGTCAGAAAAGCCACTTACTTGAGGTATTTCAGTAATTTCTGATGACAACTCTACTTCATAGGTAGTTTGTGCAGCATCGAAATCGGCAATAGTTACACTACCCACCTGAATACTATCCAGGTCAGCCGTTAAAGTATTCGGACTATACATCATGACCTTGGTCAGATAGTTGGCGTAGGTATTGTATCTTCCTCTTAACCAAATTACATCGCAGCTACCTTTTTTGTGTCCACGAGGAATAATTGGTCGAACATTAATCACACCTTCTGGCGTATGTTCAGTAATAGCAGTCGTTTCCCATGTAGCACCACGATCGCTTGTCACGTATTTATAGATTTCGAAAATCCCATCAACTTGTTTTGAAAGGTATACAATAGATGGGTCATTCGGATCGAGCACCATACCTCCCGAATAGTTTGGTTCTGCTTCTGTTGCACCTTCAGCTGTTTGAGGAAACCAT
This sequence comes from uncultured Saccharicrinis sp., assembly GCA_963677245.1. Lineage (GTDB taxonomy): Bacteria > Bacteroidota > Bacteroidia > Bacteroidales > Marinilabiliaceae > Saccharicrinis. Next base: position 3,067,632 of record OY781921.1, on the reverse strand, counting down.
TTACCACTATTCACAATATGGTTAGTAATCCATTGGCTGCCATCCCAACTTGCGTAATAGTAGTTGTGATTTAAATCATCCGGGAAAGCCGCAAATAATGCTACTGGATTTTCTTCATCGTCTAAGGCAATATCCCAGGTCCAACCTTTACCTAACGAAGCATCATAAATTGTTTCAACTTCACCGGCATCAATATTTAGTGGGCCATCAGCTGCAAAATCTTTTAGCAAAGTACCATTGGCTCTATAGAATTTATTATCCTTAAAGTAGGCGTAATATATTTTGTTGTTAGCCTCTTGACGTGGGTGACCAGTAGTAAAAATCATATGGATACCACCACTGCTGTCTTGCGTGTATTTTACGTAAGGACGTTGTTGACTTCCGTTTCTGGTTATTAATTCCTTAGGTGTTCCCCAGTTCAGTCCGCCATCCATCGATACATTTATGGTAGGGTGCCATGTTACTCCATCACGATAAAACATCACGGTTTCGTCTCCAATCTGATATGGATTTGCGTAAGTTACGTTGTCGCCAAAATTAGCTTCCTCACCAAACGAAGTAATATCCTCAGGATTGGTAGAAACGATTACACGCATTGGACCATAAAAGTGGCCTGAATACGAAACCATTATTCGTCCATCTTCGCGAACCAGAATAGTTGGGTTGTTATGGTCATCTACCTGCATAAAGTCATCGGGACTGATAACGGTTTCAATAATTTCGCCGGTTTCGTGGTTGTAACTGGCTACTTCAACTTTTCCCCTGCTAGTAATCCAACCTGTATAAGTTTGTTTCTTATCACCTTCGTAATACACTGCACGAGGATCCTGGAACCAACACCAAGTACCATCATCAGTTAACTCTGAAGTTCCTGGCATCATAAAAGCAGGATATACCTTTTTAATACTAATGGCTTGACTTAGCTCTCCACTAGTAATAGCTAATTCACCATCTTTAATCGCCTCTTTGCTTTCGAAAGTAGCGTTAACTGTTGTTCCACATTTTGCATCTAGAGCACTGATGGTAGCTGGTTCAAGCGTCATACCTTCTGGTGCCGAAAAGCTAATATCCTCCGTTAAATCATACCCAACTACCTTAAAAGTTTGAGAAAGTTGCGTACTGTCAAACTTCATCTCATTGGTGAAAACTTGGATGAATGGATCTCCTGCATATTCCGATAAGGATAAATCTCTGATGGCACCCAATACTGCAGAACTTGAGCCTAAGGTAAAGTAGTAATCACCATCGCTTTCAGGCGTAAATATCAATTGAATATCATGTAATTCACCAGTTGTGCTTACCTGCACTTGATCCGCAATCAGACTTTCACCTGTATTGTCTTTTGCTGAATTGATGCCAACACTATAATTAGGAGCTGATCCATTGGCTTGCCATGCTATTTTAGCTGTAAACATATAGGTGGAACATGCTTTCAAGCCTGTAGCTGGATAGCTGTAAACTGATCCTGTGGTGGTACCTCCTGTAGCATCCCATCGAACATATAAAATACGACCGGTTAAATCAGAACTATTATAAGTATATGATACATTATCCTGGAAACGAATACCAAACACATTGGCTTCTGCCCAGGCATCTGCGGTTGGAGTACAGTCCCACCCAAAGTTGTTAGGTTCAGAACCAGTACCGGTTGCCCCTTCACCATCCCATTGATACATATAATTAGCCACAAATTTTAAAGTGTAGGTCTTGGTTGTAACGCCATCAGCAGCTGTAACTGTTATTTCAGTACTTCCTACACCGTTTATCAGCGAAACATTACCATCTCCTACCACTACTGAACCTGCATTATTGGCGTGACCGGCTATATCCACAGAAGTTGAAGATGGATCCATGCTTACTGTATATTCCGTAATGGCCGTATTAAAAGCAGGACTAATGGAACCTTGACTTAACTCAACGCCGGCCAAGGATGCATCACTGGAAACTTCACTATAAATCAATTGTAGATCATCGAAAAAGATACGGCCATGAGAACCAGATCCAGCGTTTTGCGCCTGAACTCCCATTTGGATTTTACCGGTAGTTTCGGCTTCCAGCGTAAAATTAATTTCATCTGTAGTCCAGCTTTCCTGTGTGAAGGAACTTAATTCTGATAAATAAGAATCTCCCCCAGTAGCAACAAAACCTACCAAGCTAACGCTATAAGCAGCAGGTCCAGAATTGTATGCATTATATTTAATTTTATACGAACCTGCAGGTAAGGTAACGTTCTGCGAATAACTTACACTTCCAGTCCACGCTGCACACACACCTAATGCGCCATATCCGGCACCTGTTGTCACACCATCAGCGGCTGTAGTAGGAATATTACCAGGGGCATTTAAGGTTCCGGCAAATCCATACTCAAAAGTGGCACCTGCCGACCATCCCGATGATTGTTGTGTCCATCCGGATACTGCTAACACCGTTGATCCATCAGTTGAAGTAGCCAGGTTTGAAGCAGCATCTGCTGCCTTATAATTACAATCGCTATCAAATCCGGCATTGGTAAGGTAGGTGTTGGTAACATCCACCTCTTGCGCTTGAAGTAGTGATAAGCATCCTACAAGTCCTGAAAAAATCAGAGAGATAAGTTTCCTTTTCATATTTTTCATTTAGTGATTCTTAATTATATTTTCAATTCATCTGTTTATAAGGCATCATTAAGTCCTTGAATTTTTTATCCCAAAAGGAAAGCAATTCATATTTTGAATCAACTTCTAAGTTTTCAACTTTTGAATATGAATCTAATTTGACTAGTTTTGGTGGGAAAGCATGCGATAAACGTTCGTTAAACGGTATTTGTAACCGTTTAATTCAAAACATAACTTACTGATATGTAGTTGGTATATTTAAATAAGTCAAAAATCGATTTAATAAAGTGGTTTTTATCTAACACCCTAAGAATTGTAAAAAAAATGCAGATAAGCAAGCAGGAAAAGGTAATATTAGATAAGATTTTAAATTCAAAATCATTTGTAAGCTCACCCACCAGTAAGGCGCTTTTAAAGTTTCTTGTACAAGCTACTTTTGACGAAGTGGATATAAAAGAATCGGTTATTGGAATGCATATACTGGGCGACCGATATGATGGAGAAACGAGTAATGCCCGTATACGCGTTAGTGTATTCCACCTTAGGAAAAAACTTGAAAGTTATTATGAAAATGAAGGAGCGAATGACAACCTCAAGTTAAGCATAGAGAAAGGACAGTATCAGGTTTCCTTTCAGACAGATCAAGTTAAATCATCGCATTCTTCATTAAAATTCAATGTTCATTTTTGGTACTTATTGGCCATTCTGATCTTAGTCCTGATACTTGTTGCAAGTCTATACAATCCTAAAGCACCCATTTGGAAATCCTTGTTGTCCAACAACAAAGAAACCGTTATGTATATTGGAGATGTGTATGGCTTCAGAGGAACAACCCTTACAGGAAGCTGGGGTTGGCAAAGAGATTACACCATTAATTCAGACGAAGATTTTTTAAGAAAGAAGAAGGCCTTAAATTTGTCGGATAATGACATTGAACCTGCCAATTACAGTTATGTTACCGCTAGTGAGGCTGATGCTGTAAAAAGAATTTCTACTTTGTTTTCAAAACATAATATCGACTTTTCAGTTCGTCTTGCTTCTAAAATTGATGTAAAGGATATCAAAGAGCAAAACGTTATTTATGCTGGCCCTATAAAAACAAATACAAGGTTTGTGCAGCTTTTGGCAGAAAAGGTTCCGCAATTCTTGTACAGAAACGATATGTTATATATAAGAGATATTCAGAATGGCAATGACATTTCTTTACAAGAGAAATATAAGAAAGAATTGAATGCAACCTCACCTTCTGAAATTGCAGTTGTTTCTAAGCTTTCCGGAATTCATAACACCCAGCAGTTTTTATTTTTTTCTGATCATGATATGGGAGTGAGAGCAACAGTGGACTATTTTACAAACCTGGATTCCTTAAAAAAATTCCAGAAAACATATTTGAAGAATCATGAAGATTTTACTGCTGTCTTTTTGGTAAATGGGAAAGATCGCGTGGATTTAGGAATGAGATTACTAAAAGTGTATTAGTCTGTTCAATTTAATATTATAGGTTAGAAAGGATATCAAAATATAACAAACGTTATTTGCATCTACTATGCAAATAAAAAAAGCGCCCAGAGTGGAAGCCTCCGAACGCCTTAATTTTCAATGTGGAGAATAGCGGAATCGAACCGCTGACCTTTTGACTGCCAGTCAAACGCTCTAGCCAACTGAGCTAATCCCCCGTTTTGAGCGATGCAAATATAGTATATTTTATAAATGTATTATTGAAAAAGTCTATTTTTTATAATTGGGAGTTTATTATTTCAGTTTGAAATAATTGTTCAATTCAGATTGTTAAAAAATGCTAACGCCAAAAAAAAGAAGTAATTTGAATACGATTTTTACAATAAAGTCCTATTTTTATGCTCTCAAAAATTTTTAATAGTATCACTAAAATTAAAAATAATTGATAGCCCCATTAAAAAAGGTTATCTTTAGGCACCAAAATTTAATTTTATTATGGAAGTAAAAAAGTCACCAAAAGCGGATCTTGAAAACAAAAAAACGGTTTTCATGCAGATCGGTTTGGTAGTGGTTTTGGCAATCGTACTTATTGCATTTGAGTGGTCTACGTCTGATGTAGAAGCCAGTCAATTCGAAATGATGGATGATGTAGAAGCCGAGGAGGAAATTATTCCGATTACCAGACAAGAGGAAGTTAAACCACCACCACCACCACCACCACCGAAGGTAACTGACGTGTTGAACATTGTGGATGATGATGTGGAGTTGGATGAAGAGCTAGATATTGAGGACACAGAAATTGATGAAGATACAGAAATAGAATTCGATATTTCTCTTGAAGAAGAAGAAACTGATGATGCTCCTGTATTCTTTATTGTAGAGGAAATGCCTGAATTCCCTGGCGGTGATACTGCATTAAGAAAGTACATTGCTCAATCGGTAAAATATCCTGTAATTGCTCAGGAGAACGGTATTCAAGGACGTGTGTATGTACAATTCGTTGTTGGTACAGACGGAAAAGTAAGTCAGGTTAAAGTAGCTCGTGGTGTTGATCCAAATCTGGATAAAGAAGCGATTCGCGTAGTTCAGTCTATGCCTAAGTGGAAGCCAGGTAAGCAAAGAGGTAAGGCGGTAAAAGTATCTTATACTGTACCTATTAACTTCGTACTACAATAGATTATTAAATTTATTCTATATAAAGAGGCATCTTAACAGGTGCCTCTTTTTTGTTTATGTGTAATGCAAATAATAAAAAGCTTATCTTTGTGCGTTTATTTTAATGTATTGAATGGGAGAACAATTATCTACTAAAAAAGAATTAGAAAAAGTAATATTAGTCGGGTTAAGAACCCCGGGTGTATCAGAAGTACTACTTGAGGAATATCTTGATGAATTGGCTTTTTTAGCTGAAACGGCAGGTGCTATTCCTGTTGTGCGGTATACACAGAGCCTTCAAATGCCTGACAACAAAACTTTTGTAGGAAGAGGAAAGCTGGAGGAAGTACTGGAGGGAGTGAAAGTATACGAAGCGGAGACTGTTATTTTTGATGATGAACTTTCTCCATCTCAACTACGAAATTTAGAAGGTATTTTAAAGGTTAGGATTCTAGATAGAACCAATCTTATATTAGATATTTTTGCTAAAAATGCTAAAACAGCAGCTGCCAAAACCCAGGTAGAGTTGGCGCAGTATCAATATTTATTACCTCGCCTTACCCGAATGTGGACACACTTGCAGAAACAACGTGGAGGTATTGGTATGAGAGGTCCCGGGGAAAAGGAAATTGAAACCGACCGTAGGATTATCAGAGATAAGATTGCCAAACTAAAGCAAGATTTAGTAAAAATTGACAAGCAAAAGTCTACACAGCGTAAAAACAGAGGGAAAATGGTACGTGTAGCACTTGTGGGATATACCAACGTAGGTAAATCTACTTTGATGAATACCATAAGTAAGTCAGCTGTTTTGGCTCAGAATAAGTTGTTTGCTACACTGGATACCACTGTTCGAAAAGTAGTAGTTGGAAACCTACCTTTTTTAGTGGCAGATACCGTTGGGTTTATTCGCAAATTACCTCACCATTTGGTTGATTCTTTTAAATCTACCCTGGATGAGGTTCGCGAAGCAGATATTCTGGTCCATGTAGTTGATATTTCACATGGAGGATTTGAACAGCAAATTGAAATTGTAAATCAAACACTTCAGGAGCTAGACAAAACAGAGAAGAAGATGATTATGGTATTTAATAAGATTGATGCCTTCTCTTATAGGCCAAAAGAAGAGGATGATCTGTCTCCAATGTCACAGGAAAATTACTCATTAGAGGACCTGAAAAACAGCTGGATGGCCAAAGATTTAGATACTGTTTTTATTTCGGCTAAGAATAAGGATAATTTGAATGAGTTTAAGGAATTAATTTATCGGGAAGTGTATAAAATACATACTGCACGTTTTCCATATAATGATTTCCTTTATCCGAATTTGAATATAGAAGATAATGAAGAATAAAAAAACGGCGTTGGATTATGATTCAACGCCGTTTTGATTTTATGTCTTAATATAAATTTATCGAACAATCGAACCTGGTTTAATTTCACTTCCAGGCTGAATAAATACTAATTCTCCCGTAGCGTCTTCAGCCATTAATATCATTCCTTGCGATTCAATACCTTTAATTTTTCGTGGAGCTAGATTTACCAAAATACTGACTTGCTTTCCAATAATATCTTCAGGATTAAAAAACTCTGCAATACCAGAAACAACTGTTCTAATATCAATACCTGTGTCCACTTCCAGCTTAAGAAGCTTTTTTGTTTTGGCTACTTTTTCTGCACTTAAGATGGTTCCAACACGGATATCCATTTTCATAAATTCATCAAAACTGATGTTTTCTTTTGCAGGTTCTGCAGTTTTAGATGCCGCCAGATTAGCTGTTTTTGTAGCTTCCAGTTTATCTAATTGCTTTTGAATGGTTTCATCTTCAATTTTAGCAAATAATAATTCCGGTTTATTGATTTCGTGTCCTTCTGATAACAGGTCAGTTTTACCTAGTGTTTCCCAGTTTTGGCCTGAAATGTTAAGCATAGCTTGTAATTTAGCAGCACTAAAAGGTAAAAATGGTTGCATTAAAACAGATAAATTGGCGGTAATCTGTAAAGAGATGTTCATAATGGTTTTTACTCTTTCTTCATCTGTTTTGATCAACTTCCACGGCTCTGAATCTGCCAGATATTTATTTCCCAGACGAGCCAGATTCATCATTTCTTTGATAGCCTCACGGAAACGGAAGTTATCTAGAGATGCCTGAACTTTATTTACAATGACTTCTATTTGAGCTATTGATTCTTTATCAAAATCATCCACTACATTACCCAATGCAGGAACCTTTCCATCATAATATTTATGTGTTAATATCATGGCTCTGTTCACAAAGTTTCCAAGAATTGCCACTAACTCATTATTATTTCTGGCCTGAAAATCTTTCCAGGTAAAATCGTTGTCTTTTGTCTCAGGTGCATTTGCACATAAAACATAACGCAATACGTCCTGTTGGTCTTTGAATTCTTCCAAATACTCGTGCAACCAAACAGCCCAATTACGTGAGGTAGATATTTTATCTCCTTCCAGATTTAAAAATTCGTTGGCCGGAACGTTTTCAGGAAGGTTAAATGAACCCTCTGCTTTTAACATGGAAGGAAAAACAATACAGTGAAATACAATGTTGTCTTTTCCGATAAAATGAAGCATTCTACTTTCCGGATCTTTCCAATACTTTTCCCATTCAGGCGTTAACTCTTTGGTCGCCGAAATATATCCTATTGGCGCATCAAACCAAACGTAAAGAACTTTTCCATCTGCACCTTCTACGGGAACAGGAACTCCCCAATCTAAGTCTCTACTAACTGCGCGTGGCTGAAGCCCCTGGTCAATCCATGACTTACATTGACCGTAAACATTCGCTTTCCATTCTTTATGATCTTCTAAAATCCATTGTTTCAAGAATGGTTCGTGCTTGTCTAAAGGCAAATACCAGTGTTTTGTTTTTTTAATAACAGGTACACTTCCCGAAATAACAGAAACAGGATTTTTTAAATCAGTAGCATTTAAAGATGTTCCACAGCTTTCACACTGATCGCCATAAGCACCATCGTTACCACAATGAGGACAAGTTCCAGTAATATATCTATCGGCTAAAAATTGCTTAGCTTCGTCATCGTAATATTGATCTGATTCTTTCTCTAAAAACTCACCTTTTTCATAAAGTGTTTTAAAAAAATCAGAAGCGGTTTCGTAGTGTGTTTCTGTTGTAGTTCGTGAATAAACATCGAAGGTCATTCCAAAATCTGCAAATGATTTCTTAATGATTCCATGATATCTATCCACAATATCCTGAGGTGTTACTCCTTCATTTTTAGCCTTAAGCGTAATGGGTACACCATGCTCATCACTTCCTCCAATCAACAATACATTTTCACCTTTCATTCTTAGGTATCGGGCATAAATATCTGCAGGTACATAAACACCGGCAAGGTGACCAATATGTACTGGTCCGTTGGCGTATGGTAGAGCTGTTGTAATGAGTGTTCTTTTGTAATTATCCATTGTTTTAATCGCTTATTGCTTTGTAAAATCGAAATCCGGAAGTGAAAACCGGTTATAAATATGGCGCAAAGATAAGCTTTTTAAAATATGTAGGACTTGTAGTTAGGAATTCCTTTTAGAATCTGAATTTAAACCTCGATAATAGAAATAATCAATTGATTTTTTCTAATATACTTGAATTACCCTCTCTGCATCGAAATGTCGTTAAGCTCAATGGAGGGATGATGGTGGCGAGGTCTGCCCACTGATAATCTTTTGTATTCGATAACTGATTTTGAGCAAAAGTGCAGACAAGCAAAACAATAATGACAGTTATCCATCCATTGTACCTTTTTACCATGCAACCTGATATTCTGAAAAGGACACACCTGCATGCAATAACCGCAACGTATACAACCTTCTCCTACCGTAAAATGGCTTTCATTTCGCTTTACTTCCGTAGGAACAATTTGTTTAATGGTGCCCAGAATTGTAAACTCCTTATCAAATTCATTTTTCTGTTGAAGAATATTTTCGCTTATGTGTAAAAGCTTTTCTTCTGCTTCCTGATATAATTGAGTGGGAAGTTTATCTTTAGAAAGTTTTAAGTAAGGAAAATGTGCTGCCACCATCTGAATAAAGTATCCAGCATTGAGAGTCACTTTTGCTTTACACAAATATTTCTCAACTTGCGAAAGAGCATTGCCAAACTTTGGACTGGCACCTGTAACAATAACAAACACGTGTTTGGGATGGTAAAATCTGGCTTTCTCTAAAAATTCAATAACAATTCGGGGCACAGTCATAAAGTGCATCGGAAAAACAAAACCAACCCTTTCTGCTTTAATATCAATTGATTTCTGCTTTGAACAAGCGACTATCGAATATAATTTACTTCCTTTTATGTGGCTTTTTAATGATCGTGCCACACTTAAACTATTACCAGTACCGGAAAAATAATACAAAGCCGTATTCATATCTCACAAGTTTGCGTGCAAATATACTTGATTCTGATAGAAGTATGCATATTACGAGTTTAATCCACCTTATTGAAGCAAAAACTTAATGTTTTTTAAATGTTTGTTTTCGCCCTAAGCGATATCATATGTGTATTTTTATGCCTTCTTTGTTTAATGACAATTAATTACCATGATAGATTTACATGCACATACAACAACCTCTGATGGAACATTAAGCCCTAAAGAACTAATCCAACAAGCCAAAGATGCAGGACTGTCTGCTATAGCAGTTACAGATCATGATACTATTGATGGCCTTGAAGAAGCACAGAATGAAGCTGATAAATTGGATATCTTGCTTGTTAAAGGGATTGAATTTAGTGTGGCGTTTGGAGAAAATCGCATATTGCATGTACTGGGACTGGGAATTAATCCTCAGGATGAAAACTTTTTACAGTTATATAATCGCTATCGTAAAGAGCGGTCAGAGAAGCTGTTTGTTGTTTTTGAGGGATTACGATCTTTGGGTATCGATATTGAACCAATCATTGTGCAGCCATTTATTACGGGCGAATTTATGGATAGACAGGCTATTGCAAAATGTTTGGTAGCCAAAGGCTATACAAAAAATATAAAAGACTCTTGGATTAACTATCTGGATAAGATTGATTATATCGAAGGTGAATTAATAAAGCCGGAAGACGCATTTAAGGCTATACATGCAGGTGGAGGAAAAGCATTTTTAGCGCATTTTCATTTAAATATTGGATTCAAAGGTTATTCTGAAAAAGAAATTCATTCGCATCTTACAAAACTTAAAGCATGGGGCTTGGATGGTATGGAATATCATTATCCCTCTTTTACAAAAGAAGACAAGTTACGTTGTGCTAAATATATCGAGGAATTTGACTTTTTAAAATCTGGTGGTTCAGACTTTCATGGCGCAACCAGAGCAAAAGTTAAATTAGGTGTAGGTGAAGGAGATTTACATGTTCCGGATAATTTGCTTAATCATATACTTTCCGGAAAAGAATTAGTCAGCTAAGATCGAAACTAGTATTAGTTCCAACACCTGGTATGATATGGAGTTTGGCTCCAAGGGCAACAATTCTTATTTACTAGATTGGTAATAAGATTAAAAAAACAGATGGGCTTTAATGTTCTAAATTCTAAAACACTTCATTTAAAGTATTATAAGATACGCTTCCTTTTATTTTTAAAATGATAGTATATTTACTTCATCTGTTGTACATTGACTATTCTTTAGTTTTTATAAAATAAACCCGAAAAATACAAACACCATGATCAAACAATACCTGATTCTTGTTTTCATTATAATTGGATTTACTTCCATTTATGCACAAAAAATCTATCTTGATTCTGATGAAAATATTGATAACCGGGTTTATGATTTAATCCAACGTCTTACACTGGAAGAAAAAGTAGATCAAATGCTCATGAATACTTCCGGTATTCCGCGTTTAAATATCCCTCCATATGATTATTGGAATGAAGCTCTACATGGTGTGGGTCGTTCAGGAAAGGCTACGGTATTTCCACAAGCTATTGGTCTGGCTGCCACCTTCGACAGCGATTTAGCTTATAGGGTTTCTTCTGCAATTTCCGATGAGGCAAGAGCCAAATATAATGCTGCTATAGCTGCAGGGAATTACAACCGCTATGCAGGTTTAACCTTTTGGACTCCCAACGTAAATATATTCAGAGATCCTCGTTGGGGACGTGGCCAGGAAACTTATGGTGAAGATCCATATTTAACGAGTTTGCTGGTCGTTGCCTTTGTTAAGGGTTTGCAGGGTAACAATTTTAAATATTTAAAAACAGCAGCTTGTGCCAAACACTTTGCAGTACATAATGGCCCTGAAAAATTAAGACATGAGTTTAATGCAGAGGTTTCACAAAAGGATTTATATGAAACTTATCTTCCTGCATTTGAAGCTTTGATAGATGCAGGTGTAGAATCTGTAATGTGTGCGTATAACCGAACCAATAATGAGCCTTGTTGTGCCAATAATTATTTACTTGCAGAAGTATTATTTGGTAAATGGGGCTTTAAAGGACATGTGGTAAGCGATTGTTGGGCCTTGGTCGATTTTTATTCTGATAATGGACATGGAACCGTTCCTAACGCTGTTGAAGCTGCAGCTTTAGCTCTTAAAAGTGGCGTTAATGTAAATTGCGGAAGTACATACTCATCACTGGTTGATGCAGTTAAAATGGGTGTGATAGAAGAGTCGTTAATTGACAAAAGATTATTTCCTTTATTAAAAACCAGGTTTAAACTTGGTATGTTTGATACCTCCAAAGACAACCCATATAATGAAATACCAATTGAAGTAGTAGATAGCAAAGAACATAGAGCCCTTGCCTATGAAACGGCTGCAAAATCAATGGTTCTTCTTAAAAACAATGGTGTACTTCCGTTAAAAAATAACCTGAACAGGTATTACGTTGTTGGACCTAATGCAGCCTCCATTGATGCTCTATTAGGAAATTATTATGGCGTAAATCCTAATATGGTTACGTTTTTAGAGGGAATTACATCAAAAGTGGCAAATAATAGTCAGGTTCAATATAGTCCTGGAACAACCTTAGATAGAAAGAATGTGAACCCCATTGATTGGTCGAGCGGAGGAGCTGCTGAGGCTGATGTAACCATTGTTGTTATGGGACTAACAAGACATATTGAAGGAGAAGAAGGAGAATCGATTTCATCACCCTATTTTGGAGATCGTCTGGATTACAATATACCTGAAAATCAAATAAAATACTTGAAAAAGATAAAAGGGAATCATGAAAAACCTGTGGTAGCTGTAATTACAGGAGGGTGTCCCATGAATCTTACACCTGTGCATGAAATTGCAGATGCAGTGGTTCTGGCCTGGTACCCAGGAGAAGAAGGCGGAAATGCTTTGGCAGACATCTTGTTTGGAAGAGTCTCTCCTAGCGGCCGCTTACCAGTTACTTTTCCAAAATCGCTGGATCAATTACCTCCATATGAAGACTACGCAATGGAAAGCCGCACTTATCGATATATGACCAAAGAACCAATGTATCCCTTTGGATTTGGGTTAAGCTATACCTCATTTACTTATAGTGATGAATATATTGCTGCTCATAAAATAAAAAAAGGGCAAAGTACAGAAGTAGGTTGTATGGTAAGCAATAATGGTAATTGCGAATCAACAGAAAAAGTACAATTATATATCACCGATAATGAAGCCAGTATCGCCACTCCATTATATGCTCTAAAAGGAATTAAATGTATTACACTTAAACCGGGAGAAAGCCGAAAGGTTGTATTTACTGTATCTCCAGATATGCTCGAACTCATAAACGAAGACGGTGATGCTATATTCGAAAAGGGTGATTTTACCCTTTTTATTGGCGGAAGTCTGCCAACAGAAAGATCACTAAAACTTGGAGCGCCAAAACCCGTAAAAATAAAGTTAACACTGAAATAAATTATCAAGAAAATCAATTAAGGGGAGGTTAAGGAATAATACTATATGCTTCTTTATGTAAGTAATTCTTTTTACTTAAAAGGTCAAATAATAGAATATTTGATTTGGTCAACGATTTCATATTTGGGATTGTTATATGTATTAAAGAAATACTGTGAAAACAACTATTCGTGTTATGCTGAGCATCATTGGCTTGTTATATCCGGCCATTATTGATGCACAAAACAAACAGGGTAATAAATCAATTGCTTTTGTTGATTATGGACCTGTTGCTTTTGATAGTTTCTGGAGACTGCCTGATGACAGATCTATAGATTTTCCTCAGGTAGAGTTTTCTTCACGGATGAGCACTAACACGCAAAGCAGCACTTTCTTTACACAGTATTTTAGAGCTGATATTCCATTGGGAAGCCATCACTCTTTGACAATTCGAATGCCTTATCATCATTTTCATGTAGACTCAAAAGTTGGAGATAAACTAGGAATGACTAACTACTCAGGTCACGAGTTAGGAGATATTGATTTGATTTTTAATATTCGCTTATTAAAGCATCTTATGAAAAGTGCCACAAATGATCGTTTATTTGCTTACCTGACAGCCGAAATGCATACCGCTCCAACGGATAACAAAAATCGCCAATTTACAGATGTTCTTAAACTTTTGGGAACTGTAAATGCAGTTTACACCATCCATAACAACCCCAAACGTAACTTAATTAGTGTTTTCTGCTTTGGGGGAGGAGGCTGGAATGATCTGGTTCAACCATCCCAAAAACATGCTGTAAAACTAAGTGCTAAACTGAACTATAACATTCGTTTAGGCAAAAACAAAGGAATAGCAATATTTGCAGGAGATACCTTTATTTATGCAGAAGGTGAAAGTAATAAAGGCTCTTATTTTAAAACAGGAGTAAATTTCTGGAAAGCGCATGGTGTGCAAGTAGGGTTAAATATTGGGCTTATCCAGTATTACACGCAACCAAAGCATTTAGTGCATCAATATGAGTTTAGTGCATGGGTCCCCATTAAATGGAATAATCAGCAATAAAATCCATTCCTAAGTCTAACTAAAGGTATATTAGATATACATAATACTACACATATATAAAGTGTTATTATGTAATTTTTAATATCTTTGCAAAGGCTACATTTTTAACCATGAAGAACTTTTTAAACTATATCAAGCCCCATTTTATATTTCTAATAGTAGCTGCTACACCATTAGTAAGGTCATCACATACGCAAGATCCTTCTTTGCTAATACAATTCTTGTTTATAACCTCCTTCTTATTGTTAGCTTTTTCATATTTCACATTTTTCAAAACTAAACTGACAATTTATAATCAGAGTCTAAAGCAGTTTCTTGTTGTATGCATTTTTTATTTAATAATATCATTCTTATCTGTCTTTAATTCACCGGATGTCGGGAATTCATTATTTATATTTAGTAAGCAGATTCTGTTTTTTATATTCTTTTTAGCCATATTATTAAGCAATGATTTAGAAAATAAATTTGTTGTATTTTCGAGATTAATTACCATTACTTCATTGATTTTAGTATTACCTGCCTATTATACATTTTTGGAATTAATTAATCTAAAAAAATTTGAAGTACCGTTAAGCACATATAACTTAACATCTGTATTTGGACACCGAAATTTATTTGCTCAAAGCATTCTTCTTTGCCTTCCATTTGTTGTTAACCTACTTAAAATTGATCGAAAATATTGGCGTATTTTGGGAGGAATAGCATATACTTTGATCTTGTTTTTAATAGTTATTCTTTCTAATAGAACAGTCTGGTTAGCTGTTGTGACTATTATATTTTTTATCATAGGTATAAATCTTCTTAAAAAAAAGAGAAAAGGATTCTTCCATAAATTCAGTTTAACGTTCATTGTTGCTTCTGCTCTTATCGTTGGATTAGGCTACACTGTAATGGAGCATTATTCTGAAGGATCAACTTTTACGGCACATGCGACAGAATCATTCAACATAAACAAGGGTTCAGGAAAGGACAGAATGGAGCTTTGGAAACGAACCTTATTTTTAGCTAAAGAAAAACCTTTTACAGGTATTGGTTTAGGTAGATGGAATGTAGAAATGCTTAAATATGGAAATACAGGTCTGGTTTCTGAAGATAACAACCATATATTCTATCAACGTCCGCATAATGATTTTTTGTGGATTGCCTCTGAGCAAGGAATCTTCAGCTCATTGTTATATATCATTCTTTTTGTTTGTGTACTTCTTGCCTTAATCAGAAACTATCTGAACGAAGAAGATAATGAACGTTCCGATCAGTTAAAACTAATTGGTGCCATAACTATCGCATTTATGGTATTTTCTAGCTTAAGTTTTCCCAGAGAGCGGATTTTTCATAATGTCATACTCATGTTTTCTTGGGGGGTATTTTTTAAAATAACCAATAAAGAAACAAAGAATAAAAAGATAGTATTGTACCGATCATTAATTGTTATACCGATCCTACTTGTTGCTGCTTTTTATGTTGGCTTAATAAGGTGTAACTCTGATAAAAATACAGGGAAAGTAATTCGTTTACACAAAAAATCGAGAACTAAAGCCTGTATACAGGAAGTAGAAAACGCTCAATCTTTTTTCTATTCGATGGATGCAACCTCAACTCCATTATATTGGTATTCGGGTTTAGCTTATTATAAACTTGGAAAATATGAAAAAGCGAAAGTTGATTTTGAAAAAGCATTAGTTCTTAACCCCTATCACTCTTTCCTTTTAAATGATTATGCAGGAGTCTTAATTCAATTAGGAGATTTACTAAAAGCAGAAAGCACATACCTTAAAGTGATACATTTAGCACCTGGTTTTTTGGAACCAAAACTAAATTTGTGTGCACTTTATTATAAACAAAAGGATGTTGAGAAAGCGTTTCACATTCTTAAGTCTATTGATATATCTGAAACATCAGAAAGGTATATAAAAACCCGACAAATTTTTATTAAAAATATCATTTTAAGAAACTACCATGAGACAAATAACAAAATCCAAACTCATCGATTATTACAAAGGATTAGAGATAATGAATTCCAACTGTTATTTATGAAAACAGCCATAGACAAGAAATTAGATTCCAAACAAATAATAAATGAATACTAACAAACTATTATTATGACCAACCAAATTAAGAAAATGACATTGCTGTTGCTCTGTTTGGCAATAACATGCTTGGCAAGTGCAAAGCCTACTTCAAATTTTTATGTAGCAGAAGATTCTGTTGCTATTAGTGATTCTGCTTTTATTTTATCGATTAACCCGGATACGATATCTGTTATAGACTCCATGGATATTGTCGTAAGTGCTGCAAACATAGATTTTAGCCAGGGTACTAATACCATATGGCTTGAACATGAAACTGTAGCTGAAAATTATTATATCTCAGAATTTACAGCAGATAGTAGTAGCATTTCATTCAGCAGACCATTTAACTTTAGTTCAACTTCAGGGTTCTACAATTTATTTATTGATAATAGCGAATATGGTCAATCGATAAGTAAAACAAATGCATTGTTTTTAGAGTACACGGATACTATACCCTTATTAACAGGTATCTCAATTAATAATGCAAGTAAAGGAGATACCATTTTAGTAAGTATTTCTGGACGAAACACGCATTTTAATGGAGATAGTCTTATCAATACTGTTTATTTAAAAGATGGCAGTCAAACAATTTATTCAACACAAAACTATATCGTTAACTCTATTGAGCTTCAAGCCGAATTTATGTTTTCGGCAGCTGATTCTGCAGGTAGCTATTCGCTTTATGTTATTAACCAGCAAGATGATACTTTAATGCTTGATAATGCTTTTGAACTAAGCGAAAAATATATCCCTCCTACAATTATTGATGTAGATCCTGGCACTATAAATCTAGGAGATTCATTGAGCATTTCGGTTACGGCAGAAAACATAGACTTTAGTCAGGGTACTAATTCTATTTGGTTGGAGCATGGAAAAGGTCTTCAAAATTATTATATCAATGTTTATACGGCGGATAGCAGTATGCTCCAGTTTAATAACCCATTTAATTATAGTTCGCCAACCGGATATTACAATCTGTTTATAAACAATAGCAACCATCAACAAACAATGAGCTATAGTAATGGAATCTTGCTACAAGATACTGCTAACATACCAAGACTTATAAGCATTTCAGAGAATAGTGCAAGTCAGGGTGACACTGCATATGTAACTATTCATGGAAGTAATACTCATTTTAGTTTAGATAGCGATTTAAATACTATCTATTTAAAAAGCGGTAATCAAATTATTTATGCATCAGAAAACTTTCCTCTAGACTCAGTTCAGTTAGGGACGCAATTTGTGTTTTCTTTAGCAGATTCTGTTGGTATTTATTCACTTTATGTAATCAATCAGCAAGATGATACTTTATTGCTTGATAATGTTTTTGAATTATCCGAAAAATATTTTTACCCTGCCATCATTGATATTAATCCCCAAACCATATACGTTGGTGATTCTTTGGAAATAACAGTAACTGCAGAAAATATAGATTTCTCTCAGGGAACTAATGCTATTCAACTTGAGCATGTAAATGGTATTCAAAACTATGATATCTATGATTATATTGCTGATAGTACTACTATTCGCTTTGATAATCCATTTGGCACCAATTCTCCAACCGGATATTACAATCTGAATATAAATAATAGTGATTATGGACAAGAATTAATTGAAAACTTTGCCATTCAGTTAAAAGAACCTCAAATTTACCCTGAAATATTAAGCTTGTCTGTTACTACGGCAAACCAGGGCGATAATATTTGGACCAGTATTTTAGGTAAAAACACACATTTTTCTGCTCCCCTAATTAATAACAATGTTTATTTAACTAATGGCATTCAATCTATTGAGGCTATAGAGGTTTATGCTTTAGATTCTACGAATCTGGAGGCAAATTTTGCTTTTGAATTAACCGATTCTGTTGGAGCTTATTCACTTTTTGTAGTAAATGAAGAAGATGATACGATAATACTTACTAATGCTTTTGAATTAAATGAAGCTGTTCTTTCTCCTTCTATAAAAAATGTTGACCCAGGAACCATTATTATAGGAGATTCATTGGAAATATCTGTCACTGCTGAAAATATAAATTTCAGTCAGGGGACTAATGCTATTCGACTTGAACACGGGAATGGTCTCCAAAACTATTATATATATGATTATATAGCAGACACAAGTATTATTCGTTTTGATAATCCTTTTAACAACAGCTCTCCTTATGGTTATTATAACTTGTTTATAAACAATAGTAATTTCAGCGAGGTAATCAGTTTAAACAATGCTGTGCTATTAAAAGATACAACTATTACTCCTTCTATAATTGGTTTATCAGTTGACTCTGCTAGTGTGGGAGAAAATGTTAGTCTACAAATTTATGGAAAAGACACGCATTTTAATGGATATCAAATTACAAATACTGTTTATTTATCCAATGGTGTTCAAAATATTTTCTCATCCATTAATATGCCATTAGATTCTGTAACAATGGATGCAGAATTCAATTTTGAAGATACTGATTCTATTGGAGCATACTCACTTTATGTGATTAACCAACAAGATGATACTATAGTGCTCGATAACGCATTTAAATTGACCGAAACTTATGCCTTGCCTTATTTATCAGATGTAAGTCCAGATACAATAAACATGGGAGATTCTTTGGAAATTACTGTAACGGCTAAAAATATCGATTTTAGTCAGGGAACTAATTCTATTCAACTTGAGCATGTAAATGGAACACAAAACTATGATATCTATGATTATATAGCAGATAGTAGTAACATTCGTTTTGAAAATCCATTTAACACTAGTTCGCCAATTGGATATTATAATCTGTATATAAATAACAGCAACTACGGACAAGCACTATCGAAATACAATGCTGTTGTATTACAAGACACTAATGCTGTACCAGAACTTATTAGTATGTTGGGGAATTCGGCGAGTTTAGGAGATAACATTTGGATAAATATTATTGGAAACAATACCCATTTTTCCAGCCCATATGTTAATAACACGGTTTATTTAAGCAATGATAGTCAAACTATTTATGCATCAACAATCAATCCTGTTGACTCCATGCAAATTGAGGCTAATTTCAATTTCGAACTAACTGATTCAATTGGTATTTACTCACTTTATGTAATTAACGATGAGGATGATACCTTAACTCTTATTAATGCTTTTGAACTAATTGGAACTAATATAACTCCTTCGATAGTTGATGTTACTCCAGACACAATTATCATTGGAGATACTTTGGAGATTTCTATTACTGCTGAAAATATAGATTTCTCTCAGGGAACTAATTCTATTCAACTTGAGCATGTAAATGGAACACAAAACTATTATATCTATGATTATGTTGCTGATAGTAGTGTCATTCGTTTTGGTAATCCATTTAGCTTTAGTTCGCCAACTGGATATTACAATCTAAATGTAAACAACAGTAACCTTGCACAAAAGCTAAGTAAAAACAATGGGGTTCTGTTGCAAGCCCCAGTTGCTAAACCTGAACTCTTAAGTATATCTCAAGATTCAGCAACACAAGACGACAATATATGGTTGACTATTTTAGGTGAATATACCCACTTTAGTTCGCCATTTGTCAATAACATAGTTTATTTAAGTAATGATAGTCAAACTATTTATGCATCAACAATCAACCCTGTTGACTCGATGCAAATTGAGGTTAATTTTGAATTTGAACTAACTGATTCAATTGGTATTTACTCTCTTTATGTAATTAACGAGGAGGATGATACGTTAATTCACGATAATGCATTTGAGTTAATTGAAGCATTTACAGCTCCTGAGATAATAAATGTACAGCCTGGAGAAATTAATGCCGGAGAATCTTACGAAATTTCCGTAACGGCTAAAAATATTGACTTTACTAACGGTTCTAATATAGTAACATTTACTAATAGTTATGACGGAATTAGTTTAGATACTCTGGTAATCAATGGAAGCACAAAGGATAGCTTATCGTTTACATATCATTTTGATAATGCGATTTCCGATAGTTATTATGACCTATATATTTTGAATACTAATAATTCTGATGAATTATTTTATTTGAATGCAATTTATGTTTATCCTAAGTTACCTGGTAGCATTAAGAGTATTTCACCTTCAAACGGCCTACAGGGTAGATTAGTTAATGTTGAAATCCTTGGAGAAAACACTAACTTCAGTATGGATGCTGCAAATAACACAGTCACTCTGGTAAATCAAGATACGATCATAAATGCACAAAATATTTTGGCAATAAATGATACAACTATCGAGGCTCAGTTTTATTTATATTATGATATGACCCCTGGATTGTATTCTATAAATGTAGTTAATGATTATGATCACCAAATGATTTTAACTGATGCATTTGAAATTGTTGAAGATGTAGAATCAAAGAAAATATCAGTTGTAGAACAGGATAATGTATCAATGAGTGGGTCCGTTCTTATAGACGTAGAGGTTGAAAATGTGGATCTAAGATTAGGTGAAAATATTGTTAGCTTACGTTTAGGAAATACCGTAATTTATGCCATTGATGTAGTTGTTCATGATTCCGGTTCATTAACTGCTGAATTTATTTTCGAAAGCTTAAAATCTGTTACTCAAGAAAATGATCTTCCAGAAGGAGACTATAACTTATGTATTCAGAATGAAACATTCGATGAATCCAACACCAGTAACCAAACATTGGTTATTCCTAATGCAGTTAAACTTCAAAATACGGGTGTTTCAACTCAAATAGACATTGTTAATGAACAACAGTTTTATCCGAATCCTGTTAATTCAATCATTTATTTTACTAAAATGGCTGACTTAGTTCTAATGAAGAACATTAACGGTGTAGAATTGATGCGCACTAAAAATGTTAATCAAATTAATATTAGTGAATATAAGCCTGGTGTTTATATTTTAATGTATAAAATTGAGGATACTATTTATACTGGTAAAGTGATTAAAAAATAAGTTAGGTTACGAATAAAAAAGGCCGAAGTAACATATTGTTACTTCGGCCTTTTGTTGACATACTTATATATTTGTCTTTTAAACAATATAATTAAAGAGAATTCCCTTTTTATAATCAGGATGCTCTCTTATGTCCCATTACCAAATACAAAACTTCCATATATTCAAAGAATTATCTGGCATCATAATTGATCATCCTCACATCGTTTAATCAATAATTCACTTATACTATGTTTAAATCTATCACTATTGCTTTAGGATTTCTTTTATTAACTTCATGTGCTTCTACTTATGTAACAACGCTTAAAAAAGCGGATCTTCCCAGACCATTTTCTTCTGTTATGGTGGTATGTATCGAAAATGAAACCAATGTGAAAGAGTTTAATGAGGATTCTTTTAATGAATTTATCAGAGGTGATTTTAATTCATTTGAGAATATGACCTACCGTAAGCAATTGGAAAGATCATTAAAGCGAAATATTGCTAAATTGGGTTTTCCAAATGTGAATACGACTTCTGAATTATTTGAAGATGATGAAGATTACAGTTACGAAGCATTTATGGAAAAAATCAGCAAAACAAGTTGCCAGGCGATCCTACTTATTAATCTGAATGACTACTGGACGACTACCGATTATGTGACCAATCATTATGAAAATGTATCAGTTACCAGGGAAAGTACAGAACCCAATTATCGTTTCTACTGTAATCTATTCAATATAGAAGGTTTGGGCAGGTATATTTGGACGGGAGATATTGTAGCTGAAGGTATTTTTGCTGGTTACGATACGTTGAACAACCATATGTCCAGAAGATTATCTGCTAAGCTAAGAAAAGATAAGATGATATATTAGTACTGAATTTATTAAAATATAAAGATTAAATTATTTACAAAAATTAAAAATATCCGGTGTATTTGCGCCGGATATTTTTATGAAAAGGGAAATGCGTAATATCATGTTAAGTTGATCATTAACTCAACATGATAAAACAAACAGTCTCTCAGCTATAATACAGTCTATCGGTGAAGCATTTTAATGCTTAATCCTTTTTGCGTGGACCAACCTTCTTTATCCGTTAAGCTGATATAAAAATGATAATCACCTTCATCGTATAATGAAGTACCATCTCCAGAAGGAACAGTAATAAACACAGCTGTTTCGTATTCGTTTAAGCTGACAGGAATATCATAGTCATTAATAAACAAATATGGGTTTACAGGATCTTTATCCGGTTCCGGTTCGCATTCTGAAACTTCGGTACTGTGCGAATGATGATCGAAATTATTATGAATATCGATACTAAAGGAGCCTAATTCCACATTGTCGCTAAACAAGGCTTTAAATTCAAAGGTTTCGCCAAAATAAATAGTATCGCATTGCACAGGAAAAGCATCCGCCAGACTTAAATCGATTTCCGGTTTTTCTGTATCAATATCCTCATCCTTTTCACATGCATTAAATAGGATTATCAACAGGATAAGGAAAACATAATTTTTTACTTTTTTCATTTATAATAGGTTCTATAGTTTCATTATTGCATTTATTATTTCCGGCCAATCAAATCAAGATTGACCGGATAAAAAGAATTAGTCTTCTAAATCAATATGAGCAGAAACAACTTTTTCATTTGCCTCAGAATCAACAATCACGATTTCTACATGGTATTCTCCCAAAGGAGCTGCTGCATCTATTGTAATTGTATTACTTACAGAAGCAGAAGTTAATCCGCTAAAACTGTCTGTGAATTCATTATCTATTATTTTAAATTCGTCCTCTTCAAGGCCACTTGCAGGATGATTATGTACTTCAATGCTGTAGCTGGCCAAGGTTCCACTTTCTGTTGAAGCATCAAATGAAATGATGAAACTTCCGGATGCTTTTGATACATCATGCTCATCACCGTTAACAGAAAGATTTAAAACATTAATATTAGATATTGCTTCCTGAATTTCAATATCTCCTTCGTAAGTCACCTGATTACCTTCCATATCAACCACGATAAAATGAAAGTGATATTCACCAGCTTCTGCTGTAGCGTCAATATCGATGTGTTTGTGAAAAGTAGCATTTTTTAGTCCTGTAAAACCTTCGGTATAGATTGAATCAAACTCCCATTCTTCATGTTCATGTCCAAGTTCTTCCTCTTCTTCACCTTCAGGATGAATTTCTACCATAATATAGTCTATTTTTCCTTCGGCTACAATTTCAGCTTCAATGTGAAAATCAGCACCCTGATAGGCAACATGACTATCCTCAAGGCCTAATTCCAGCATATTGATCTCCGGCTTGGATAATTCATCATCATCTTCGCAAGATGTAAAAACAGTGATTGAAATAAGCGTAACGAATAGTATAAATGATATAAATTTAGTGTTCATTGTTTTCATTTTTAAATGGATTGAATTGTAATGTTTAGTTAATACTTCCTGAGAACGGAATAGAAAGATTAACAATAATATTTCTACCTGCTTCAGGAATGTTAATAATCCTGTAATAGCTGGTATGATTAAAGTACTTGGTATTAAACAGGTTTTGAACTTGCACAGAGATATCTATCTTTTGATTACCGGCTTTTAAATCCCCTCCCAAGCCAACATTAACAACCTGGAAGCCATCAGTACTTTTTTCCGGGGGGACAATATTATGTTGGGCGGCTGTAATCCTGTAATCAAGAGACAAGTATGCATTCTGAATACAACAAATTCTTGGTTTTTGATATTTAATATTAAAAATAGCGGAAGCCGGAGGTGAGAATGGCAGGGTAAATCCTTTTTTCTCACCCGAAAGTTGTTCGGAATACACATATTCACCTATCACTCCCAGCTGAATGGCATGTGATAGTTCATAATGTGCATGGATTTCTGATCCATATCGAAAGACTTCGCTTTCGGTATAATAGAATTTCTGATTGCCATTACCATAAAGCCTGTCGTGATCCGAAGATGGATTTAAGTAGATGTAGTTAGAGAAATAACTCAGAAAAGGTGATGCTCCGATCGCAAATTTACTGGATGCATATTCAATACCAGCATCCAATTGATAAGCAACTTCGGGAGCAAGATTTGCATTACCCACCTCATAACTAAATTGATGATAATTGACACCATTAGCAGCCAATTCCTTGGCAATAGGCATGCGGAAGCTTTTTCCAATATTCATCTTATACATCCATTTACCAGGATTGTAATTATAACCCAACGACCACGATACATTAGAGAAGCTCTTGTTTATATTAGCTGCTCTCTGTAAATACTGATAAGAGGTATCAATATCTTCAACAAGCATTGAAGGAAACCAATCGAGATACTCACTTGTCTTTATTTGCCCATTATCGTAACGAATACCACCTTGAATAAAACTTATGTCCGAAAATATGTATTTAGCCAAGGCAAATCCTCCTATATCAAATTGATTATATTTTGGAATGATAAAACCTCTACCATCAATTCTATTCTCCTGATAAGAACTGTTTACTCCCAAATTAAAATGCCATGTATCACTCGAATGAATAGATAATTTAGCGTTGGCAGCGTATACATTTTTCTTAAATTCCCTTTCGAGATCAGAATCAAAGGATAAAGTATCCGGAAATGTAGCTGGCATATGTCCATGTTGTACATATTGGCTTCTTTCCTGCCTGTAATTATGCTGATAACCCAGGTTTGTTTCCAACTTCCAGCCTTCGCCCTGATATTGAGAACTGTTTGTTAGCTTAAAATGGTTCACCGATTGATAGGGGTGTAATATATCCCTGCTCGATTTATCGTACAAAGCTTCATTTACATTGCGAGGTTCCAAACCATGGGCATTCGCAAAAAAACCACTCTTAGTATATACATTGCTGAGGTAAAATTTACTTTGAAATTGTTTCTGAATTACACCAAGTGTAATATGAAAATTCTGTTCTTTACCCGCCGTATTTCTGAGTTGATGATGATGTAATGCAGCTTTATATGAATAAATATCGATACTATCGGTTGGTACTTTGTAATCACCATAACGCAGCATGGTTGTCCTAAAATCAGCATAAAACCATTTTTTTCTGCCATATAGCGAAACGGATCCCCCCAGTAATTCGTTGTTGCTTTTCCCGGATAAATCAACGGTGCCTCCAATCGTATTGGGAGCCGGCAAACTTCGGTTTTTCATATTAATAACGCCTCCAATGGCATCCGAACCATACATTAAGGATACAGGGCCTTTTATTATTTCAACATTATCTACAGCATATTGATCTATTTCGAGCCCGTGATCAGCACCCCACTGCTGTGCTTCGTGCTTAATACCATTTTCAGCTACCACCACCCGGTTAAACCCTAAACCACGAATAAGTGGTTTCGACTGACCGGATCCAATACTGATTAAGCTAACCCCTCCAATTCTTTCAAGAGAGTTCATCAGGCTTCCACCAAGATTTTGTTTCAGGTAATCATCGTTTACCACTTCAATATTAAGCGCTTCTTCTTTCTTACGCTTTTCTGCATAATGATCAGTAACCACTACTTCCTGCAAACTCAGTGTATTTACCTTTAGTTTTGCATGATATGTTCTGCTATTGTTCAGTATTAGTGTGTCTTTAAGGGTGTTGTAACCCATAAAGGAAATTTCTATTTCGTATTTACCTTCCAGTATATTGTGAATAACAAACTCGCCGTTAATGTCTGCAATTGTTCCTTCCTGAATAGGATATAACATGACAGAAGCACCAATTAACGGTTCATTATTTTCATCCACAATTTTACCTTTAAGCTGATAATGCGACTGACCGAACACCATAGCGCACATCATACCCATGCTCAATAAAAGCATGAAGAATTTGCTCATATTAATTCTATAATTGAGATTAAAACCTGAATAATTAAATTATAAACTGCTATGAAAGCAAAACAGGCGGTGCTCGGGGTGATTTTTTGGTGACGCGTTGTTTGAAAAATAGTTGCGCAACTATTTCTATATACGTAAATGTATAGGCAGGAATAATAAGTCGAGAAACAGATAGCCTTGGTAAATCATTGATTGAAAAATGATAAGTACAAATAGGACATGGTTTCTCCTTATGCGACTCTTTTTGTATCTGAAAGCCATTGTCTGCATTTGTAATTTCACATGCACAAACATGAGTTTCGCTATTATCAAGCGATGAATGATGCCTAACAACGTGATACGATTGAAACAGGATAGGGAATAAGAATACTCCCAGCAATAAAAGCGTAATATGTTTAAATAAGCGGCTCAAATGCTTTCCTGATTTTTACATTGGGCACAAGTACCCTTAATTAATACATCTGTTTTTGTATCTGCATATCCATCCGGCAGTTCATATTTTTGTACCGGTATATGATGCATACATTTAACGGTATTACATTCGTTGCAATAAAAGTGTGCGTGTTCATATTGCTGACTTATGTGATTATCAATAGCATATTTTACTAGTTGATTATCCACCACAATTTTATGCAGAATATTATTTTCCTCCAGCGTCTTAAACGAACGATAAAATGTAGTACGATCGTAGTTGCCAGACAAGCGCTCTTTTATTTCAGCCTCCGAAAGTGCCAGATTAGCCTTTAAGACAACCTCTAGAATGCCTTCGCGACAACTGGTTCGTTTTAAATTATGATTATTTAATATTTCTGCTGTATTCATAAATGCAAACTTTCTTCAATTGCAACAATGATGCAAATATAGATTAAATAACACAGTTTGGTACAGAATGTTTAACACAAGTGGTATTTATTGGCTAAAATAAACTGTTGTGTGATAAAAATGCCTATTTAAACTAGTTAGGTTTACAGTAATTGAGGGACTTTTTATTGAACAATATTTTAAAAGGTATATTTTCACTTTAATCGAAAATTTTCTATTGCCAAACCCTAATAGTTAAATCAAAACTATAATGAAAATTATATTTTAGATATTTACAATGTTTACCCTCTGTTTTTGTAGGTCTATCAGGTTTTACTCT
Organism: uncultured Saccharicrinis sp.; assembly: GCA_963677245.1. Lineage (GTDB taxonomy): Bacteria > Bacteroidota > Bacteroidia > Bacteroidales > Marinilabiliaceae > Saccharicrinis. The sequence goes on along the minus strand of OY781921.1, from coordinate 3,040,550 downwards.
AATCTGAAAAAACTAATTATGACCAATTATGGATTTGACTTAAGAATTTAATTGAGATATCAACTATTGTTTAGTTTTATTGTATACATTTACTATAAGTAAAATACTAGGCCACTTTATGCAGCAAGACAATTCCGGTAAAATAATAAAAAGCATTAAGCCTACTCGTATTATATTTCCCATAATTATAGGTGTTGGATTTTCGGCATTTATGCTTTTCAGGGAATATAAACCAGGTAGTCTAGATGTGCTGGATATTACCGGCAAGACTATATTCTGGATTCTTGTTTCTTTTCTACTCATGGTTATTCGGGATTTTGGATACATATATCGTATTCGACTATTATCCAATTATAAATTGAGTTGGCGAAAGGCATTTTCAATTATTATGCTTTGGGAGTTTACGTCGGCAGTTACTCCATCTGCTATTGGCGGTACAAGTGTGGCTATTTTTTTTATTAATAAAGAAGGAATTAAAATTGGCCGAAGCACTGCAATGGTCATGGTCACTTCTTTTCTGGATGAGCTGTTTTTTATATTAGCATTTCCTGTTGTACTATTATTTATAGGGCGGACTGATATTTTTGGATTTGGAATTCAGGATATCAATATTCCCTGGTATAAAAATCAATTTTTACTTTTTGCATTAACCGGATATGGACTGAAGTTCTTGTATACTGCCATCATTACCTATGGGTTATTTATCAATCCCCGAGGACTTAAATTCTTATTACTATGGATATTTAAATTACCAATTATTAGAAAATGGCGTCCGGATGCCAATGAATCAGGGTACGATTTAATCACTACATCCAACGAATTTAGAAAATGGCCATTTAGCAAGTGGCTTAAGGCATTTTTAGCTACTTCATTTAGCTGGATTAGTCGCTACTGGGTTGTTAACTCAATAATTGTTTCTTTTTTCGGTATTTCCTTTATCAATTTTGAAGATCATATTTTGGTATTCGGAAAACAATTAGTCATGTGGATAATGATGCTGGTTAGTCCAACTCCAGGCGGCAGTGGTTTTGCCGAATATGTATTTAAAGAGTTTCTATCCGGCATTATTCCGGAAGGAACAGAAATAACGCTAGCTTTTCTCTGGCGTTTAATTAGTTACTACCCATATTTGTTTGTGGGCGGAGTGATTGTGCCGCGCTGGATACGTAGACACTTTGTAAAACGTTAATTATATTTGATAAACGCACCCCATAATTAGATAAAAAAATCTTCCTCAATAAAGGTTTCTCCGTAACTTGTGTAACGTTTAATGCAAACATTTGCAGACGTATAATCATATAAAAACATATTCAGTGAGATATTTGCTAATTGGCATATTAATTTTTTTTGTTGCTTGCGATCAGGTAAAAAATAAAAGTGGAGAAACCAGTCAAAGCAACGAAAATAAAGAAATCACAATCTATTGTGAAAATGCGTTGGTGCCTGTATTAATGGAACTTAAAGAAAAGTTTGAATCAGGTAATGACTGTAGTATTAAATTACATAACGATTGTGCACAAAATCTAAGTAGTTTAATTCAATACACCAATGAAGGGGATATTTACATTCCGGCTTCAAGCGCAGGATTTAATAAATTAAAGAACACTAAAAATAACATTCCATATATCATTGATTCTGTATTTGTAGGGTATAATACATTAGTCGTTATGTCGCTAAAGGATAATCCGTCTGGTTATAATGGAGACCTGAAAAAATTGACAACCAAAGAGTATGCTGTAATCATAGGCAATCCAGAATCCAGTTCTTTAGGTTATGAAACCCGAAAAATTCTGACCCAAAAAGATTTATATGATGATATGATATTGAACGTTGTTGCTTTATCTACAGATAGCAGAGGCCTGGTAAAAAGCCTTGTTAATGAAGAAGCTCAGTTAGTAATTAACTGGGAAAGTGATATTCACAACAACGGTAATAAAAATCATGTTGAAATTTTTCCTATTGAAGACTTTAATGAAAATCCTTCAGAGATTTATGCTGGCATCCTGTCTACCAGCGAACATCCTGATTTAGCTAAAGAATTTTTAACCTATGCAACAGGGGAAGAAGGTATCTCTGTATTTAGAAAGTATGGTTTTAATAGGAGAAAAACATTAATTTTTTAAATTTATACCCAAATTAATGTTTTGAAAAATTACGCTTGTGGTAAAATCTTCCAAGTCACAAAAAAAAGCTTTGTTCATTGGTGAACCAATTATTGTAAAATTATACCTTTTATTGGCTATTTTTTTACTAACTGTGGCAGCAATATTGGTTATTGAAAATTATTTTGATCGTACATATATAATTCGTTACCAAAAAATTATACATAATCAGGAGCAAAAACAAAAAATAGAAAAAGTACTACAGAAGAACATTCTAAAGCTTAATTTACTGTTTAAAGATTTTACCGGAATTGAGCACCCTCAGCAACTTACCAATACCCAAAACAATATTAATAATCTGGTTGCTGAATGTTTAAATATTGTAGAAATTCTTGATTTAGGTGGAACATTAAATGAAATAAAACCCGTTAATCTTCAAAATCAGGAATTAATTACCGAAGTAATCGTTTATGATGTTGATAAATATACCGGTTCCATCCCTGAAATAAGAGAGCTTTCGCCTAAGGTCCATGATCTTAATTTACTAGCATCAAAAATTAGTGGAGTCATTTCTCCCTATCTGGATGAACCTGACAGTAACCTCGAAGAATACCGAAATAACATTGCGTTTTATCTAAAACAATCTGAAACACTTTTTTCTCGCATCAATGAAATTGAAAATAAAATTTCGTATGACATTAACAAAAAGGTGGTTAAGCTGAACAATGAGAGTATCAATATTATAACCAAATACAACAATTTTAAATATCTCAGTTTATTTATTTTTACACTTCTTGCGGGTATATTAACCTATTATCTGATTATTCAGATTAAAAAGGTGATCATCAATCGTAAAATGGCAGAAGAAAATAACGATAAGCTATTGCAAGCGGTTGAACAAAGTCCAATTTCTATTATGATTACCGACACCAAAGGTAATGTGGAATACGTGAATAAAGGATTTGAAGATATAACAGGATATAGTAAAGATGAAGTATTAAAAAACAATATAGATTTCTTTCACAACGAAAATGAGGACTCTTCTCCGGCTTTTTGGCAAACCATTCAGGAAGGTAAAATATGGACAGGAGAAATTAATAACCGTAAGAAAAGTGGAGAAGTTTATTGGGAAAAAGTATTGATTTCTCCGGTATTGAGTAAGTCTAATACTATTTCCAGTTTTATTGCTATAAAAGAAGATATTACAGAAAAAAGAATACTAACCCACTCCTTGGAAGAATCTATCGAATCAATGAAGACGATTATCGAGAACCTGCCTGTGGGAATTTTAATTGTAAATAGCGATAAAGAAATAATACAAGCCAACGATACGGCTGCTAAAATAATGGGATATAAAAACCAAAAAGAGGTCATCGATGCCATGAAAGGTTCTGATTACAGCGAGGTTTTTATTACCCAAAAAGAAGAACATATTTCAGACCCAACTACAAGGGTTGTTGTTTCCATGCTGGAAGAAAGATTAGAAGTGAAACAAAACAATATTTCACGTTCTATTCTGAAAAATATTATCCCTATTCGCCTTAACCATAATAATGTCTACCTGGAAGCCTTTATGGATATCAGTGCTCAAAAAGAGGTGCAACAAAAAGAGGCAGAATCCAATAAAGCTAAATCTGAATTTTTGGCTAATATGAGTCACGAAATCAGAACACCAATGAACGGAATTATTGGTGCTACAGAACTGCTTAGTAACACCACCATGACCAAGGAACAAAGTAATGTGGTGAATATTATTGGTCGTTCGTGCGAAAACCTGCTTAATATTATTAATGATATTCTGGACTTCTCTAAGATAGAAGCCGGTAAGATGAAAATTGAGCCTTATCCATTTAATATTCGATCAACAATTGAATATTTGATGGATCAGATGTCGTTTAAAACAAACGAAAAAGGGATTGAGCTTATTAGTAGTGTAGAACAAACTATTCCAAGTATTTTAATTGGTGACGAAAGCCGTTTGATTCAGGTATTAATTAACCTACTGGGCAACTCCGTTAAATTTACTTCTGAGGGAGAGGTAGTATTAAAAGTCGAAGTGAATAAACAAATCAGTTCCCAAATATCCCTTCACTTTATGGTGGAAGATTCCGGTATTGGTATTCCTAAAGATAAATTGGAAAAGATATTCGAATCGTTTACGCAGGCAGATGGTTCTACTACCCGAAAATTTGGAGGAACCGGTCTGGGAACCAGCATTTCAAAAATGTTAATTGAATTAATGGGTGGTAAAATCTGGGTGGAAAGTCCGAATCCTAATTTTGCCTGGAGCGAAGAAACCCCGGGCTCTATCTTTCACTTTGTTCTGCCTTTTAAAATTGATAAAAATCAAGCTCCTGATGAGTTAAAAGCTGATAAGTTTAAAAACATCAAGACTTTAATTGTTGATAATCACAAAACAAATGTGCTCTTATTAAAGAAAACACTGAATAACTGGGGGATTATTTCGAGTAATGTAAATGATGAAAAATCAGCTATTGATCATATTGAAGATGCAGATGACACTCAATTAATAATCATCGACTCTCATGTATTTAGTAAAGTGGATGAAAGCTTCTTAAATGATATTAAGAAAGTAATACCTGACGCTAAGATTATACTATTTACCTCTAATCTGAAATGGAACGAGAGTTATCAGTTCAAAGCCATTGATCAGGTTATTCAAAAACCAATTAAATATACGCAACTGTATAACACCATTGATTCTTTATTTTTCAATGGTAGTAATGGAAATAATGTACCAGCAGAAGAGGTTATTCCTTTTGTAGAGAAGATTAAGAATAAAATCATTCTGTTAGTTGAAGACAACCTAATTAATCAGAAGATTGCTGAGAAGATGCTGGATAAGATTGGTTTGAAAACAGCCATTGCTCAAAATGGAAAAGAGGCAGTTGAGATGATAACCAGTGGAGAATATAAATTCGATTTGGTTTTAATGGATGTTCAAATGCCAATTATGAACGGATTGGATGCTACTCGAAATTTAAGGGAGAAGAAAGTTGAAATTCCTATCATTGCCATGACAGCTAACGCTATGAAAGGAGACCGCGAAGTGTGTATCAATGCGGGAATGAACGACTATATTGGGAAACCAGTTAAAATGGATGATCTGGCTCGTTTAATTGATAAATGGCTGTAAGATATCATTCTTCAAAACCAAAAAAAATCCATTCCATGCTTTTTTCAATCTGAAAAAGCTATCTTTGCATTCGTCGAAAAAAGGGGTGCCTAATTTTACAGGCTGAGATTATACCCATTGAACCTGTACAGGTAATGCTGTAAAGGGAAGTGAATTACCTCAGTATACTTTATTGGCACCATATGTTTTACCCTTTCAGAGGAAGTGCTTATTGCATTCTTGTCTGAGACAAAAAGGTTATATATGGTTATTTTTATTAACGATGAACCAAAGGAAGTGAAAACTGATGCTTCCATTGAAGAATTACTCACAGAACTGGAGCTATCCAGCGCTCCGGGTACAGCAGTTGCTGTCAACAATCAAATTGTATTACAAAACAACAGAACTTCTACTATTCTAAGCGAGAATGATAAAGTGTTGATTATTACGGCTGCCAAAGGAGGATAATCTCGTAGCTAAGCATTTTATTAAATCTTAAAAGCCATCTGGTTTTTACACCCATTAAAAAATTAAACAAACAAAATTCATGGAATCAAAAAAGCTTTCAAATATTACAAGGGGAGCATTCCCTAAATCAAGAAAAATATATGTGCCAGGAACTTTGCACGATATTCTGGTACCCATGCGTGAGATTAAGATTGGTGGTAATTGCGAAGTTGACGGATCTAAAAAAGCCAATACACCCATTACCGTATATGATACTTCGGGACCATATACAGATCCAAACTTTCAGATTGATTTAAATCAAGGACTTCCTCAAATTCGCGAAAAATGGGTAATGGATCGCGGCGATGTGGAACAGCTGGCTGAAAAAACATCAGAATACGGTAAAGCACGATTAAATGATTCATCGCTTGATGCTATTCGATTTGAGCACCACAGAATTAAACCTTTTAGAGCAAAAGAAGGTAAACCGGTTACTCAATTTTATTATGCACAACAAGGCATCATAACTCCTGAAATGGAATATGTGGCCATTCGTGAAAACCAAAAATCCAAAGAATATTACGAAGCTGAAGGTTATTCTAAGGAATTTATTGATAGCATCAATTTTATTACCCCTGAATTTGTGCGTGATGAAATTGCTGCCGGAAGAGCCATCTTACCGGGCAATATCAATCACCCGGAGTCGGAACCAATGATAATTGGCCGTAACTTCCTGGTGAAGATTAATGCCAATATTGGAAACTCGCCAACTACATCGGGAATTGAGGAGGAAGTAGAAAAAGCTGTTTGGTCATTCCGTTGGGGAGCTGACACCATTATGGATTTATCGACAGGAGCCAATATCCATGAAACCCGCGAATGGATTATCCGTAATTCACCGGTTCCGGTGGGTACTGTACCTTTATATCAGGCGTTAGAGAAAGTAGGAGGGGATGCTGAAAAACTAAGCTGGGAAATTTATAAGGATACGCTTGTCGAGCAATGTGAACAAGGAGTGGATTACTTTACCATTCATGCGGGGATATTAAAAGAATTAGTTCAAACAACAGCCAAACGAACAACAGGTATTGTTTCGAGAGGTGGATCTATTATGGCCAAATGGTGTTATGCACATAATGCGGAGAATTTCACTTACACTCATTTTGAAGAGATTTGCGAGATTTTAGCGCAATACGACGTGGCTGTTTCCTTGGGAGATGCTATGCGTCCCGGAAGTATTCAGGATGCCAATGATAAAGCACAGTTTGGAGAGTTAGAAACCTTAGGCGAACTAACCAAAATCGCCTGGAAGCACCATGTTCAGGTTATTATTGAAGGACCGGGACATGTACCTATGCATCTTGTAAAAAAGAACATGGAAAAGCAATTGGAACATTGTCATGGAGCGCCGTTCTACACTTTAGGTCCATTGGTAACAGATATAGCTCCGGGCTACGACCACATTACTTCGGCCATTGGAGGCAGTATGATTGCCTGGCACGGAACAGCAATGCTTTGTTACGTTACACCAAAGGAGCACCTTGGTCTACCTAATAAAGAGGATGTAAGAACGGGTGTTGTAACCTATAAACTCGCAGCTCATGCTGCCGATTTAGCCAAAGGTTTTCCGGGTGCCGATATTCGTGATAATGCCATGAGTAAAGCACGTTTCGAATTCAGATGGAGAGATCAGTTTGCATTGGCGTTAGATCCTGAAAAGGCCATTACCGATCATGATGAAACATTGCCGGATGAAGAGCAAAAGATGTCGCATTACTGCTCCATGTGTGGAGAGCACTTTTGTTCGATGAGAGCTAATTACGAGGTAAGAGAAAAAATGGAAGCGGCAGCTTGTAGTAAAAAATAATGCCATGTCACAATTGCCTCCATATGTATTAAGTATTGCCGGTCACGATCCGTCTGCGGGAGCAGGCATAACTGCCGACATCAAAACCTTTGAACAGCATGGTGTTTATGGCTTGTCGGTTGTGAGCACCATTACCGTTCAAAACGATCATTCTTTTATCGCCAATTATCCGGTTGATTTAAAGTTGATTCTTGAGCAGGTGGATGTGTTGCTGAAAAGTTATACCATTCCGGTAGTTAAAATAGGCCTGGTTAACAGCTTTGCAGAACTAACTCAGATTGTTCTTCATTTAAAAGAAAAGCAGCCGCTTATTAAAATTATTTGGGATCCCATTATTAGAAGCAGTTCCGGCTTTGGTTTTCATGATGATTTGACCATCAATGAAGCATTGCTTCGTCAGTTCACTCTGATTACGCCTAATACGATTGAATATAATCTGTTTAATGAAAGTGGAATTGACCTGTTGAAATTTGCTTGTCTTTTAAAGGGTGGGCATAAAAAGGAAAAGCCAGGTACCGATGTATTGGTACTAAACGGAGAATATGCCGAAATAGAGGGCGTTTCTTTTCAGGGAAAAACGAAGCACGGAACAGGTTGTGTGTTGTCTGCGGCCATTGCCGCTAATTTAGCCAATGGCTTAACTATTCAGGAGGCTTGCATCAATGCCAAGCGATATGTGGAACAATTTATTTTAAGTACCGATACCAACTTAGGCTTACACAAAAGCCTTCAATAAAACAACCATTATGGACAAACTAATTATAGCCGACAAAACATTTAAATCAAGATTATTTACCGGAACCGGAAAATTCAGTTCTAATCAAAGTATGAGGGATGCCATTATCGCATCCGGTTCTGAGTTGGTAACCGTGGCGCTAAAACGCGTGGATATGAAAAGCGGTGCCGATGACATGATTAAACACCTGGACATTCCGGGAGTTAATTTATTACCCAATACCAGTGGCGTAAGAAATGCTAAAGAAGCGGTATTTGCAGCACAGTTAGCAGCAGAAGCATTAGGAACCAAGTGGATTAAACTGGAGATTCATCCGGATGCAAAATACCTGTTGCCTGATGGCGAAGAAACATTGAAAGCTTGTTACGAACTGGCTAAAGATGGTTTTGTGGTTTTGCCCTACATACATGCTGATCCGGTGCTTTGTAAAAAACTGGAAGATGCCGGAGCATCAGCTGTCATGCCGTTAGGATCGCCTATTGGTACCAATCAGGGACTAAAAACTCGAGAATTCCTGAAAATAATTATCGAGCAATCGAACCTTCCGGTGGTAGTAGATGCGGGTATTGGAGTACCTTCTCATGCTGCAGAAGCTATGGAGTTGGGAGCTGATGCTGTTTTGGTGAATACGGCTATTGCTGTAGCCGGAGATCCTGTAAAAATGGGAGAGGCTTTTAAAATGAGTGTAGAGGCTGGTCGTATTGCACGTTTATCGGGACCGGGCGCTATTCGCGAACAAGCAGAAGCCAGTAGTCCGCTTACCAGCTTTTTAAGCGAGTTGTAGTTTCTCGCACTATTATTGGCTAGCAAAATCGTTCACGGGTAAAGTAATTTTAAATGATTAAGTAATATGTCCTTTTATCAAGTACATCAACAATATAATTGGGAAACAGAAACCCAATCTATTTACAACAAAACCCATTTAGATGTAGAACGGGCTTTGAGTAAGGATAAAATCAATCTGGAAGATTTTAAAGCTTTAATTTCTCCTGCAGCTGAACCATATCTGGAACAAATGGCGCAGAAGAGTCATCATCTTACACAAAAACGATTTGGAAAAACCATTCAATTGTACATTCCGCTTTACTTGTCAAACGAATGTGCCAATGGTTGTATTTACTGTGGTTTTAATTGTAAGAATAAAATAGCGCGTCATACGCTTTCTAAAGAAGAAGTGCTAAAGGAAGTAGAAATCATTAAGGCCATGGGCTTTGAGCATCTGCTTTTGGTAACAGGTGAACATCATAAAAACTGCGGGGTAGAGTATTTGGATGAAATGATTGAAATGCTTCGTCCGCAATTTGCATCACTTTCGGTGGAAGTGGCACCTTTGGATAAAGAAGATTACGATCAGCTGCAGAAACATGGTTTAAATACGGTGTATATTTACCAGGAAACCTATCATAAAGATCGCTACCCTTTTTATCATCCTAAAGGGAAAAAAGCTGATTTTAGATATCGTTTGGAAACGCCGGATCGTTTGGGACAGGCAGAGATACACCGAATTGGTTTGGGTTGTTTATTAGGTTTAGAGGATTGGCGAACAGATAGTTTTTACACGGCGCTGCATTTGCAATATTTGGAGAAGACCTATTGGAAAACAAAGTACAGCCTTTCGTTTCCTCGATTGCGTCCGCATGCCGGTAGTTTTCAACCTAATTTTCATGTTAATGATAAGCAATTGGTACAACTGATTTGTGCCTATAGGATATTGGATAACGAGCTAGAACTGTCGCTGAGTACGCGCGAGAATCCGGTATTCAGAAACAATATGATGGCATTGGGCGTTACCAACATGAGCGCTGGTAGCAAGACCGAGCCGGGGGGATATGCTAATCCTGACAGAGAATTAAAACAATTTGAAGTGTCTGATGATCGTAGTTCTGAAGAAGTAGCTGCGATGATTCAAGAACGAGGGTACGAAACCGTTTGGAAAGACTGGGATCAGTGCCTGATGTAAAAAACAATTCGTATGCTGAATAATACAGATTTAGAAAGATATAATCGGCAAATTATGTTGCCCGGAATTGGTGAAGAGGGGCAGGTGAAATTACGCCAATGTAAAGTATTGGTAGTGGGAGCCGGGGGATTAGGTTGCCCGGTTATCCAGTATTTAACGGGAGCTGGTATAGGCAAACTGGGTATTATTGATGCCGATAAAATTAGCCTGACCAACCTGCAACGTCAGATATTGTATACCGAAGAAGAGATTGGTTTGTATAAAGCCGAAGTAGCAGCTCAAAAAATGCAGCAACTCAACACCACGGTTGAGTTTGAAACTTACACCTACTTTTTAACTGAAGAAAATGCAGAAAGCATCATCAGTCAATATGATATTGTGATTGGTGCCACGGATAATTTAGATTCGAGATATCTGATTAATCAATACAGCATTCAGTTGCAAAAGCCTTTTGTACATGGTGCGGTATCCGACTTTGAAGGTCGATTCTCGGTATTTAATTATAAAGGATCGCCATCTTATTCGGATGTATTCCCGGTACCACCGGAAAATAAAGGTGGATTGTTAGGTGTTATTGGTGCACTGCCAGGAACCATAGGCAGTCATATGGCACTGGAAACCATTAAAATTGCAAGCGGAGTAGGCAAGGTTTCTTCCGATGGTCTTTATATTTTTAATGGTTTGGATAGTAGTTTAATGAAGCTGAAGTATTGAGTTTTCTTTATTCCGGTTTACTCAAGCCCTGACAAATGCATAGATGGTATTGTCAGGGTTTGAATTTAAAATCAATTCTTCTTCTCCAGTTCACTTAAGTTTTCCATTTTTTTACGCGCAAGGAATTCATTAACTCCCTCTAAATGTTCTTTTACTTGCTTATTCCCAAATTCGTACACTTTTGAAACAAGGCCATCCAGGAAATCACGATCATGCGATACTAATATTAAAGTACCATCATATTTTTCCAATGCCTGTTTAAGAATATCTTTTGAGCGCATATCTAGATGGTTCGTCGGTTCATCCAGTATTAACAGATTATAGGGTTCCAACAATAATTTAACCATGGCCAGCCGAGAGCGCTCGCCACCAGAGAGTACCTTCACTTTTTTATCAATATCTTCACCACCAAACATAAAGCCTCCTAAAATATCTTTAATCTTTGTTCGGATTTCACCCACTGCAATATCATCTATGGTTTGAAAAACGGAGATATTTTCATCGAGCATTGAAGCTGCATTTTGGGCAAAATACCCAATGTTAATGCTATGACCTATGGTGATTTTTCCTTCGTGCTCAACTTCTCCCATTATAGCTTTTACAAGTGTTGACTTACCTTCTCCATTTTTCCCTACAAAGGCCACTTTCTCACTTCTCTCGATAGTAAACCCAGCACCTGAAAACACAAGGTGATTACCATACGATTTGGAAACATCTTCGACAATTACCGGATAAGAACCGGATCGTGGGGCTGCCGGAAAACGTAATCGCAATGTAGATGTATCTACCTCATCCACCTCAACAATCTCCAGTTTTTCCAACATTTTAACGCGAGACTGTACCTGCAAGGTTTTTGAGTAAGTTCCTTTAAATCGCTCAATAAATGCTTTGTTTTCGGCAATCATCTTTTGTTGCTCATCAAACGCTTTTTGCTGTTGTTCTCGTCGCTCTTTTCTTAGCTCCTGATATTTGGTAAAATTCACCTTGTAATCGTATATACGACCCATGGTCAATTCCACAGTACGGTTAGTGATATTATCAACAAAACGACGGTCGTGAGAGATAACTATCACCGCCTTGGCACTGTTAATCAGGAAATCCTCCAGCCATAATACCGATTCGATATCCAGATGGTTAGTTGGTTCATCCAGTAATATTAAATCGGGCTTGCGTAAAAGAATTTTCGCCAGTTCAATACGCATACGCCACCCTCCACTGAATTCACTAGTTGGTTTCGAAAAATCTTCACGTACAAAGCCCAAGCCTAAAAGGATCTTTTCGACTTCGCCATCAAAGTTAATTTCGCCCATACTATATAGCTTTTCGCTTAAAGTGGAAACTTCTTCAATGATATCCAAGTATTCCTGCGATTCATAGTCGGTACGAATGGTTAGTTGTTCGTTTAACTCATCTATTCTGGATTGCATGGAAAGCACTTTTGAAAAAGCCTGAGAAGCTTCTTCAAAGACGGTACGATTATCTTCAGTTAGTAAATGCTGTGGCAAATAAGCAATAACGTCCCCTTCCGATTTAGAGATTCCCCCCATGTTGGGTTTACGTTCCCCTGCTATAATCTTTAATAAAGTAGATTTTCCTGCACCGTTTTTTCCCATTAGGGCAATACGGTCAGTTTCATTCACTACAAAAGAAATATTGCTAAAAAGGGTGGTTCCTCCAAACTCTACACCCACACCATCAACTGATATCATAATCTAATTATTGAAATTTTCGGCAAATATACATGGACGAAAGGATTAATCTCGTTTTGAAGTTAATTATTTCAGCATGATTTTTTTGTCCGGATAATATATATATCTAGAGATACATAGTACATATAACTCAGGTCATATTCCTCAGTATAATCGTTGTAGTAATTTTTAAAGTATCTGATTCGTTTAAACAGACTTTCTCGAATATCCTTTAGTAAGTCCATTCATTTTTCCTCAGAATTTTGGATAAAATTCTGTTTTTATCTTCTTTTTTTGTTTCCCCAAGGAATTTGATAACCGAGTGTATAAGAAAAGCCCAGGTTAATTTTATTAGAACCCGATCCGTAACCCGGAACCACGTAGGGTTGTAGTATTTCTTTATTGCTGGTAGCTATTTTTGCTTTTACGCGGATTAACCAGCTCATGTAAAAATTATTCAACACCTCACTTCGCAAGCCGAATACCAATTCTGTCCAATGGGTACTTACTGTATACGGACTCACAGAACCATTAAAAGAACCCCAGTAGTCACCTTCAACCGTAAATGATCCGGCCTCGTGCTCCTGAATAGCATAACCATATCTCAATCCAAATAAAATATTGTCGTTATTACCTTCCTCTTCAATCACAAAAATATCGTAATCAATCCCCACTCTGGCATATATTCCGGTCGATTCATAGGTATAGGATTTATCATCGAAAGAAACCTGTTCAGAACCTAAGGCTCCGGTTAAAAACATACGCTGTTTAAAATTCGTACGAATACTGGCTTCCACTGCGAAACGGCTGTCATCAAATACTGGAACTAAAAAACGCGACACATCAATCCCCAGTTCAGTACCTCTCTTTTTATTGGGATAAGGGATTTTAACTTTGGGAGCACGTGGAGTACCTTCTTCACTTTCCATCTTTTGTCGTTCTCTTTCCGATTTAGATTGCGTGTAATCTTGTCCAAAAGACAGTTGAATGAAGAAAGCCAGTAATAAACTAGTAAAGATATATCTTAACATTTTCGAAGTTTTCGTTGTAAATAACCTCATCATCATTAATGATAGCCGTGTGAATAAAAGAATAATCAGAGTACTTTACCGTATCTAAATAGAACTTAAAAATAAAACCACATTCACCTGACACAAAGTCCAGTTCCTTATCATGAATAAAAGTCACCGTATCCTCTTTTCCATCCAGCTTAAAAATAAACTGCGATTCGTTTTCCAGCATGTTTAGCGGCAGGTATAGTTTATTTATCGAAACCGAATCGTATAAAATACTATCTACTCCCAAACTATATACTACTAAATCGCTTACCGTAGAATCCTTGTCAGTAGTTTGGTATGATGAATACAATCCTACTTGAACCGATTGCTGATTCGACAGGCAAAATTCGGATGACTGATCATCGCAAGCCAGCATAAACAGGCTAAGGCAAACCGTAAAGACTTGTAAAATCTTCTTCATTAATGAATGATTATCTTGATTATGGTGCAATATTAACAAAAATAGATGTTCCGGGAGCAAGTTCTCACAATAATCATACTAAACTTAAAATGACTATACTTGTGTACGGTATGAGTCATCAACCTGTACGCTTTCGAACAATGCGCTTTTTCGTCGTAAATGGCTAACAATCTGAAATATTGAGCATAAATAAGCTTGGCATTATCATTGATTGCCAAGAACCTATCTTTTTGTATAAATAAAAATGAACGCATATGAGTAAAAGTAAACTAACATTAACCATAGCTTGTCTGTTGGCAGCTATTAACCTGGCAGCGCAATCGCCCAAGATTGAGTTTGAAGAATTTGACCTGGATAACGGACTTCATGTTATCTTACATCAGGATAATGCTACACCTATTGTTCATGTTTCCGTGATGTATCATGTAGGATCAAAGAATGAAAATCCTGAATTAACCGGATTTGCTCACTTTTTTGAACACCTAATGTTTGAAGGAACTGAAAATATTGAACGTCATGAATACAGTAACTACGTAGAACGTGCCGGAGGTTCACTAAATGCCAATACTTCCAACGACCGAACATACTATTACGAAATATTACCATCAAACCAATTGGAATTAGGATTGTGGTTAGAGTCTGAAAGAATGCTTCATGCCAAAGTAGATTCTATTGGTATTGCTACCCAAAAAAGAGTAGTAATTGAGGAAAAGAAACAACGATACGATAACACGCCTTACGGTGATATTATTAAAGTAACCTTTGAGAGCGCTTACAAAAAGCATCCATACCAATGGCCTGTCATTGGTGATCCGGATCATATCATGAATGCAAAAGATCAGGACTTTGTGGATTTTTACAATACTTACTATGTGCCTAATAATGCCTGTTTGGTGATTGCCGGAGATATTGATAAGGCCAATGCCAAAGCGATGGTAGAAAAATATTTCAGCGAAATTCCAAGAGGCACCAAACCAATGTTGCGTCCAACTGAATTTGAGGATGCACAAACAGCAGAGGTAAGAGATACTGTTTACAGAGCGGTGCAGATTCCGGTTATTCTACATGCCTATCATATCCCGGCTATGGGTACCGATGATTACTATGCTATGGATATGCTGAATCAGGTTCTTTCTAAAGGGCAAAGTTCGCGTTTGTACAAATCGTTGGTTGATAAAGAACAGTTGGCGATGCAAGTAGGCTCATTTTCTATGGGACTGGAAGATCCGGGTATGACTTTAGCTTATGCTTTCCCTAATGCCGGTGTGGATAACAAAGTGATGGAAGATGCCATGATTGCTGAAATTCAAAAAGTACAAGATAAGTTAATTACCGAAAGAGAATTTGAGAAGCTTAAAAATCAGATAGAGAATTCCATTGTTAATGGGAATAGAAAACTGGCTTATATCGGAGAAAACCTGGCAACCAGCTACACTTACTTTAAGGATACCGAATTAGTAAATAAAGATTTAGATAAATATTTGGCAGTGACCCGTGAAGACATTCAACGTGTGGCTAAAAAATATTTAAACGAAAAAAACAGGGTAGCTATACTTTACTTACCAAAAGCACAGCAAGCCAACTAATATCTTTACACAAATAAGAATATTCAATATGAAGAAAATATATATAGCCTTAGCTTTGGTATTGACTGTAATCACAGCCAAAGCCCAGTTAGATAGATCAAAAGCACCAGAAGCAGGTCCTGCTACCAAACTTGAATTAGGTGAATTCACCAAGTTTGAACTAAAAAATGGATTAAAAGTAATTGTAGTTGAAAATCATAAGTTACCGGTGGTTTCCTATTCTTTATCACTTAATCTCGATCCTATTTTCGAAGGCGATAAAGTGGGTTACACCTCGATGGCTGGAGAGCTATTAAGATCCGGAACCAGCAGTAAAACAAAAGATCAACTGGATGAGGAAATTGATTTTATAGGAGCTTCCTTAAGTACCAACAGAAAAGGTATTTATGCCAGCTCGTTAAAAAAGCACTCTTCGCAGTTACTGGATTTAATGACTGACGTTTTATACAATCCTGTATTCCCACAGGAAGAGTTGGATAAACTACGTAAGCAATATCTTACCTCAATAAAATCAGAAAAAGATGATCCAAAATCTATTTCATCGAATATTACCCAGGCTTTAATGTTTGGAAAGGAAACGGCTTACGGTGAAATGGCTACTGAGGATAGCTATGAAAATATTACGGTGGAAGATTGTAAAACCTATTATCAGACCTATTTTCGTCCGAATGTGGCATACCTGGTAATAGTAGGGGATATTACACAAAAAGAAGCAAAAAAGACGGTGAAAACTTATTTTTCTAAATGGGAAAAACAAGAGGTGCCTTCTGAAGAATTTGTAAAACCAGCTGGTTTTAGCCAGGCCAAATATGCCATGGCTCATAAAGATGATGCCAATCAGGCATACATCACCGTTTCTTATCCTGTGGATTTAAAGCCAGGTACGCCTGACGCCTTAAAAGCAAGTGTAATGAACCGTGTACTAGGTGGCGGTGGATTCAGTTCACGTTTGTTCCAGAATTTGAGAGAAGATAAAGCCTGGACTTATGGTGCCTATTCTCGCATAAGTACCGATGAGCATATGGGTGTATTTAAGGCCTACTCAAATGTAAAAGGAGCAGTTACCGACAGTGCTTTTGTTGAGATTCATAAAGAGATGGAGCGCATCATTAACGAAGATGTAAACGAAGAAGATTTGCAATTGATTAAAAATGCGATGGCAGGAAGTTTTGGCCGTTCATTGGAAGATCCTGCAACCATTGCTCGCTTTGCAGTAAATATTGACAAGTACAATTTACCAACAGATTACTACGAAACCTATCCGGAAAGATTAGCAGCTATTACCATTGAAGATGTAAAAGAAGCTGCAAAAAAATATATTAAACCAGATAAAGCTTTATTTCTTGCAGTTGGTGATATTACTGTCATTGAGCCTTTAATGAAAAATGTAGCTAAAGGAGAAAAAGTAACAGAGTATGATTTTTATGCAGAAAAAGTGGTGCGCTCAGGAATTCCTGTTGGTTTAACTGCTAAAAACGTAATTGCCAACTATGTTGAGGCATTAGGAGGTGCCGAAAATTTGAAAAAAGTACAGGATATGCAAATGAGCGCCAGCATGAGTGTTCAGGGAATGGAGTTAAGCATGAATAGCTATCAAAAAGCACCTAATAAAATTAAGGTTGAAACTTTAATGGGAGGAAATACTTTAAGCATGCAGGTTTTTAATGGTACAGAAGGAAGAATGGCGATGCAGGGACAAGAGCAAAAACTAGAAGGCGAAATGCTCGAGGATATGAAATACCAGGCCATTTTGTTTCCTGAACTGGAATATGATGAATTAGGTTTTGAATTAGAACTAACTGCCAAGGATAAACTGGATGGTAAAGATGTTTACAAAATGACGATTACTTCTCCTTCAGGTAAAAGTTCTACGGCTTATTTTGATGTGGAAAGTGGATTAAAACTGAAGCAAGTTTCCAGTCTGCCAACAGGTAGTTCAATCACTACTTTTGACGAATATAAAGAGATTGATGGAGTTAAATTTCCAACAGTTTTATCTCAGTCCATGGGGCCACAGGTAATTGATATAACCGTTAATTCTATAGAGATTAATAAAGGTATTGACGACAGTGTTTTCAATAATTAGCAGATAGCAAAATTGATTGCGTATTAGTGAAAGAGAGGGTGCCAATTGGCACCCTTTTTATTTTTGTAATAACACTCTTGATTTTGGTAGACTTTCCGGATAATTCTTTTGAATAAATTCAATCATTTTTTCACGTACATGAACTCTTAAATCCCATGCTGTAGGCGAGTTTTTAGCACTCACCAGAATTCTACTTTCAACCGTTGTTTCTTTTGAATCTGTTACCTGCAATACATTTACTTGTTTGTCCCACAAGTCAGTGTTTTCAAGGATTCGGGTTAATTCTTCTCTTAATGCATCAAAAGGAACCGTGTAATCTGTATAAATAAACACAGAACCCAATAATTCAGCGTTATTTCTGGTCCAGTTTTGAAAAGGTTTTTCCAGAAAATAATTCGATGGTAAGACCAATCTTCTTTTATCCCAAATCTTCACCACCACATAGGTCAGGTTAATTTCTTCAATCCATCCCCATTCGTTTTCAACCAGCACGGCATCGTCAATTCTAAAGGGTTGTGTAATGGCAATCTGGATTCCGGCTAATAAGGCTCCCACTACTTTTTGTGCCGACAAACCAATGATAATACCAGCCAATCCGGCCGAAGCAAATAAACCTACACCAATCT
This sequence comes from uncultured Saccharicrinis sp., assembly GCA_963677245.1. Lineage (GTDB taxonomy): Bacteria > Bacteroidota > Bacteroidia > Bacteroidales > Marinilabiliaceae > Saccharicrinis. Next base: position 3,022,123 of record OY781921.1, on the reverse strand, counting down.
TTCTTATCCCATCAAAAGACAATAAGACAAAGCCTATGGTAAAGATGATGATGACAAAGATGATCACCTTTTCCAAGACATTGATTTGGGTATGAATTTTTCTGGACGAAAGGTTATCCTCGACAGAGATATCAAAACGGTTCAGAAATATTTTTTTAGCGAAACTTATAATTCCTATTAACAACCAGGCTAAACTGATGGTAAGAAATACCTGTATCCATTTACTTAAGTCTTCAATATTTTCAAATCCAGGAATAAAAAATTCAATTAAAGGTTTAAGAAAAATAATGGCCAGTGTTATAAAAATAGGTACTATTACTTTTACATACTTGATCATAAGCTATTGTTTTGGTGTTACAATCTCAATTTTAACTTCAAAAACTCCTTGTGCTAAACTTCCGATTTCTTCTGCTGCACTTTTTGATAAATCAATGATTCGCCCTTTTACAAAAGGTCCCCTGTCATTTATTTTAACTACAACAGATTTATTATTGGCAAGGTTAGTTACCTTAACCAACGTTCCAAAAGGAAGCGTTTTATGTGCTGCAGTTTTTAATTCATGTTTATAAATTTCACCGCTGGCAGTTGATTTTCCTACAAATTTATCGGCATAATAGGATGCTTTACCAGTTTCTTGTGCATGCACAAGTAAACTTACAAACAATAACAACGAAATAACAAAGCAGTTCTTCATATTATAATTATTTAACAAGATCCTGAGTTTCAATAAGTGAAATAGAACCTTGAGTTGGAAGCATATTTTCCCAAACCCAATTATAATGATCGATAACTTGTTTAGCGCTCAGATGAGGTCGATCGCCCGTAGTATGACCATCTTTTAATACTGTTATTTTATAATCTTTAGTCAGTGCTGATTGGACTGTAGATTCAACACAAAAGTCAGTGGCGCAACCTGTTATAATGAGTTCTTTTACTTGTCCTTTTTCTAAGACGGATTGCAAATCTGATCGATAAAAAACATCATTGGCATATTTGTCGATAAAAATATCCGAAGACCTTGTTTCTAATTCATCCAGTAATTCCCAATCGGTATTTCCTTTTTCAAATTGTCCGGAACCTGTTCCATCATGTTGGATATATATCACAGTATTGCTCATTAATCTCATAGTATGAGCTATTTTGTTTATGTTTTCGATAATAACGGGTGTATTATATCTCGGCGTTTGTGGAGTAAACGAACCTTTTTGCATATCAATAATTAGTAATGCCTTTTTATGGTTCAGCATATTCGTTTGGTTTATTTAAGTTTGAAATGAGATTAATAATTTAAAGATAAAGTTTTTACATAAAAAAAGCCCTTGCACAGCATGTACAAGAGCTTTTTATTCAGAAAATCCGAAAAGCTAACTTACTTTCTATTTCATTTTATTGCCTGCCAAAACCTTGCCCTCTGCCTTGGCCTTGCCCGTTTTGTCTTCGTTTCTCAAATCTTTCTTTTTCAAATTCGATGTACTTATTGTACTGCTCTTCCGAAAGTATTTCTTTTAGTTCTTTCTGTCTCTCTGTGCGCATGGTTTTCATTTTTTCGCGCATGGCTTCTCTATCGCCAACCGCTTCCTTTCTCTGTTCATCCCTCTTTTTTGCGTATTTTAAATTTAGTGCAGCTACTTGTTCCTGTTGTTTTTCACTAAGACTCAACAGTTCGGTCATTTGCTTTGTTTGTCTATTCGCGAATTCTTCTGGGGTTCCTCCTCTGTTAGGACCTTGTGCTTTAGCCTGAAAAGCAATAAACAGAATTGCCAGACTTAATAGTATTAAATGTTTCATGTTTATTTTTGGTTTTTAGTATCACATAAAACTCACTGAATTTGAATATTTCCCTGTCTGAGAAAATCTTCTTACGGCTTGTTTCAAAAGATGATTTTAGTTTTTAATGAATTTAATAAACTCCTTAAATGATCATTTAATAAGTTAGACGGTGATAGTAAAAATATCCCGCGCACAATTAACCATTTACATCAATCAAAGAAGGAAATATTTATCAATTAAGATTATAGTTCTTGAGAACAATATTGGCGTTTCATCCAAAACCGACTCGATTTTCTTTTCTTGATGAAAGATAGTGAACAATTAAAAACGCTTATGAATCAATACAAAGAAGAAGAATTTTAAAGAAATAAAGATGTGATGATAAAGTGTAGGCATAAGCCCGTAATACTGGCTCATGATTTTAAATCGTTCTTTTAATCCGGGTACGATATTTTGCTTGGTAAACCCACCATCTAAAAAACGGGATAAAACTGAATGCGTATTTTTAATGAACTGGGCCTTTTTCATGGCTTTTAAGCACCATTCAAAATCTGAAGAATATCGATATGTAAGGTTGTAATGATCTACCAGTTCTTTTTTAACGATAAAGGATTGATGGCTAACCAACATTCCTCTATTGAAGCTTTTCCATGTTAATTTTTCAGGAGTTTGTAAGCGTCGGTTTCCTATTTCATTCCCTTTGTCATCAATCATTACCGTTTCGCCGTAATAAATATCAGCATAAGGTTCTTCAGCGAATACTTTTTCAAGACTTTGCTCTTCGGGTATTTCATCGCCTGCGTTCATAAACCAAAGGTAATCGCCACTTGCCAGATCAATGCCTTTATTCATGGCATCATAAATACCAGCATCATCTTCGCTAATCCATTTTGAAATAGCACCTTCGTATTTTTTTATGATATTGAGGGTTTTGTCTTTGGAGTTGCCATCAACAATAATATACTCCAGGTTGGAATAGGATTGTGCCTGCACACTTTTTATAGTTGCTTCGAGCGTAGATTCGCCATTGAACACAACGGTAATAACAGAAACTTTTGGTTTATCCATCATACATATACTAAAGATGAATAAATATGTTGGTACTGTTCGGCCACCACTTTATAATCATATCTCTCTAAAACCAGATTTCTGTTGAGCTCTCGTAGTTGGTTTGGATTTTTATGAGAAATGATCTCATAAATGCCTTCTGCCAAATGATAACTATTTTTGACATCAGCTAAAAAGCCATTTTCACCATGAGCAACCATTTCCGGAACACCTCCGATGCGGAACGACACTACCGGGACACCGCATGACATAGCTTCCATAACCGTATTTGGCAGATTATCCTGTAAGGAAGGTAAAACAAATACATTAGCCGCATTATAAACCTTTACAATATCATGAACATCAGAAATAAATTTCAGGGAGTGAATTTTATAAGGTAAAGTTTCAAAACTCGATTTTTTACATTTTCCAAATACAACCAATTCAACCTCATCTGATAAATTAGGATGCTGAACATCCAGCATTTCTAATGCACGAATTAAGAATATGATTCCCTTACGTGGATCGTTGACGTTGGCTGCGCCAAATAAAATGAGCTTCTTGTTTTTAGGTAAACCAAGTTCGTCTCTGCATTTAGACTGCACCAGAGGTTTAAATAAATTAGTATCAATTGGGTTAGGAATCGAGTGTATGCGATGATTTCTTAATAAAGAACTTTCCCTGGCTAATGATCCCAACCATTTACTACATGAAACAGCTGTAATATTTGCTTGTTTCCATATTTTCTTTTTCTTTTTGTGTACCTGAAATGATAAATCCTTTGATCCCGGATTTCTTAAATAAGGACAAGTTCCACAACTTTCAACATACTCTGAGCAGCTACCAGAATAATGACATCCTCCGGTAAAAGCCCACATATCGTGCAAAGTCCAAACAACCGGTTTATTTAATTTAAAAATCCCAGCTAAACTTTTTAAGGATAAAAAGCCCTGATTAGTCCAATGCAAATGAATAATATCCGCTTCCTGAACCCAAGGGTGCTGACTGATATCGATTCCTGTATTTGCGGGAGAAAAGCCAAAGCGAATGGTTTTATCTTTTTCAAAGGGTAAAAAATAAAGTCGTTCCATCACAAAACGGAAAAAGGCATGACGTCCACCAATGCTGTCTTTGGAAGTACAAGATTGGTTTCCGGATGTTTTAATCGTATCCTGAACCAACATTTTTACTTCAGTACCCTGACTTTTTAGGGCATGAAACAAGCGATTGGCGGCCACAGCGGCACCTCCGCCACTTGCCGATTTATTGATGATAAGAACCTTCAAATTTTGTTTATTTATTACCTTTTTGTTCTAAGCTTATTATGATCTAAAGTATAATGTAAGCCCCTGCTTTCTTTACGTTTCATGGCCATTCTAATAATCAAATAACCTACGTTGATCTTATTACGCAACTCACACAACTCTTTCGTTACAATAGAATCATCAAATAAACTTTCCGTTTCTCTGTAAATTAACTCTAACCTGTCGAGAGCACGTTTTAAACGTAAATTGGAGCGAACAATACCTACATAGTTACTCAATATCTGCTCAACTTCCTTATTGGTTTGGGTAATTAATACCAGCTCTTCATTATGAGTGGTACCTTCATCGTTCCAGCTTGGTATTTTAGTATTGTGTTTTATATCTTTAACCGTTTCAATAGCATCCTTTGCTGCTACGTCAGCATATACAATAGCTTCGAGTAATGAGTTGGATGCAAGTCTGTTTGCGCCGTGCAAACCTGTAGAGGAACATTCTCCTGCAGCATACAAATGAATAATAGAACTACGTCCTTTTAAATCCACTTTAATACCTCCACATACATAATGTGCAGCCGGAACAACCGGAATTAGATCATTTGTAATATCAATACCTAACTCCAGACATTTATGATATATAGTTGGGAAATGATTCTTTGTTTCTTCCGGATCTTTATGCGTAACATCCAGGTAAACAAAATCATCTCCTGTATTTTTCATTTCATTGTCAATGGCACGGGCTACAATGTCGCGAGGAGCCAGGCAACCTCTTTCATCATATTTATCCATAAACAGTTTACCGTCCCTTCGTCTCAGCAATGCGCCATAACCGCGCATAGCCTCTGTTATTAAAAAAGAAGGACGTTCATTAGGATTATATAATGAAGTAGGATGGAACTGAACGAATTCCATATTCTCAATAATTCCCTTTGCTCTGTAAACCATGGCAATACCATCGCCAGTGGCTATAGTTGGGTTTGTGGTGGTTTGATAAATATTACCGATGCCTCCGGTGGCTATCATGGTAACTTTAGAAAGAATCGTGTCAATCTTACCGGTTTTTTCATTGAGTACGTATGCACCATAACATTCCACGTCGGTTCGCCAGCGATAAGTGATCTCACCTAAATGATGTTGTGTAATAATATCTACAGCATAAAAATCTTCAACCAATTCAATATTCTCATGCTGGTGTGCCTGTTCAATTAATGCACGTTGAATTTCAAAACCTGTATTATCCAGATGGTGCAGAATTCTATATTCTGAATGACCGCCTTCCTTATGCAAGTCATATTTGCCATCCTCTGTTTTATCGAAACCGGTTCCCCATTCAATCAATTGTTTGATTTGTTCCGGACCATTTTTAATAACCATTTCTACTGCCTCTTTATTCGACAAGTAGTCTCCGGCAATCATGGTATCCTCAATATGCTTCTCAAAATCATCCGGTTTGTAAGTAACCGAAGCAATTCCTCCCTGTGCATATGCCGTATTGGTTTCTTCCAGTTTGGTTTTACTAATTACCAGTACTTTGCCATAAGGGGCAACTTTAAGCGCAAAACTTAACCCAGCAATTCCAGAACCTATCACCAGAAAATCAACCTTTTTTCTCATCCTAAATAATTGTAGTACCTCTCCGTGAGTAAATTTTAAGAAGCAAATATAGCTATTTCATATTTTTTAGCTCCCTTTTTAGCGTCTTATAATAATTCACTGTCCGTTATTGTACTTTCAAAATCTAATTTGGGTCGAGTTCTATATTCCTATCTGTAATAATTCGGAAAAAAAGAATTTTGGTTTATTTTTGCAAACTGATTTAGCAAAGCACCCTTAATCAATATTTTACCTGTGGTGCTTGTTTAAAAACGAATTATAATTAATTACGACAGGTAAATTATATTTCAGGTTTTACCTTACTTGTCTAATCATCTGATATATAAAAGAAATGGCTCAGGAAGATGTTTTCAAAAAATTAGTAGCCCATTGTAAAGAGTATGGGTTTGTTTTTCAATCAAGTGAAATTTATGATGGATTAGGTGCAGTATATGACTACGGCCAGTTGGGTGTTGAATTAAAAAACAACATTAAAAAATACTGGTACGATGCCATGGTGAAGCTAAATGAAAATGTAGTTGGACTTGATTCTGCTATTTTTATGCACCCTACTACGTGGAAAGCATCTGGCCATGTTGACGCTTTTAATGATCCTTTGATAGATAACAAAGACAGTAAAAAACGTTATCGTGCTGACGTTTTAATAGAGGATTTGATTCAGAAGTTTGAAGGCAAAATAGAAAAAGAAGTTGCCAAGGCTAAAAAGAAATTTGGGGAATCGTTTGATGAGGAGCAGTTTAAAAGCACTAATCCAAGAGTTAAAGCTAATCAGGAAAAAATAGATACTGTTCATGGTCGTTTTGCAAAAGCGTTAAACGATAATGATCTGGAAGAATTGAGGCAAATCATTGTGGATTATGAAGTTGTTTGCCCTATTTCAGGAACAAAAAACTGGACTGATGTACGCCAGTTTAACCTGATGTTCTCAACAGAAATGGGTTCAACGGCTGATGGTTCCAGTAAAATTTACCTGCGTCCGGAAACTGCTCAGGGGATTTTCGTAAACTTCTTAAACGTTCAAAAAACAGGACGTATGAAAATTCCATTTGGTATTGCTCAAATCGGTAAGGCATTCCGTAATGAGATTGTAGCACGTCAGTTTATTTTCCGTATGCGCGAATTTGAGCAAATGGAAATGCAATTTTTTGTTCGTCCAGGCGAAGAAATGAAATGGTTTGAATTCTGGAAAGAGTTCAGAATGAAATGGCACAAATCCTTGGGAATGGGAGATGAGAACTACCGTTACCACGATCATGAAAAACTGGCACACTACGCCAATGCGGCTACCGATATTGAATACCGCATGCCATTTGGGTTTAAAGAGGTAGAGGGAATTCACTCTCGTACCGACTTTGATTTAGGGCAGCATCAGGAATATTCAGGTAAGAAATTACAATATTTCGATCCGGAATTAAATAAAAGCTACGTTCCATATGTAGTGGAAACTTCAATCGGTGTCGACCGTATGTTCTTAAGTATGATGGCAGGATCTTATACCGAAGAGGATGTAGAAGATGCCAACGGCAAAAAAGAAAAACGTGTTGTATTAAAGTTGCCAGCAGTTTTAGCTCCGGTAAAAATGGCTGTTTTACCATTGTTGAAAAAAGATGGTTTGCCGGAAAAAGCGCGTGAAATTGTAAATACATTAAAGTATGATTACAATCTTCAGTACGACGAAAAAGATTCAATTGGAAAACGTTACCGTCGTCAGGATGCAATCGGAACACCATTCTGTATAACGGTTGATCACCAAACGCTAGAAGATAATACGGTTACTATTCGTTATCGTGATACCATGGAACAAGAGCGCGTTAGCATTGAAAACCTGGAAAGTATCTTAAATGAAAAGGTAAGTATGAAAAACGTATTTAAGAATTTGGTATAAGGATTCAATAATATATATCAAAAGGCAATCTATTTTGGGTTGCCTTTTTTTTGCATAAAAAAAGCACCTCCGAGGAGGTGCCTTAAACTTAAACCCTAATCTATGAAAAAAAACTTAACTCTTTCTTTTTTACTGTTGGATAAATAATCGAGGTGATAAACACCTCGATTATAAAACTTAAACCCTAACCTAATCTATGAAAAACTTAATTGCTCTTCGAAGAATAATATTACAATGTCTATACCAAACATTTAATTCTAGCCCTCATATTAACATGTATTAACTTTAAATCGACACATATTCACCATTATTAACAATCAAGTACAGTTAGCTTCGAATTACAACTTCTAAATCTGCAATGTTAACATTGCACTATCTAAGCATTTTATCTATTTTTAGGCAGCCAAAAATAAAAACGACATGATCGATAAATTAAAGTCAGCCTTACCATACATAGGCACCATATTATTATTTGTAATTTTAAGCTTTGCGTACTTTAGCCCAGTTTTAAAAAACAAAACGCTTCATCAAATGGATAACAGTCATGCTATTGGCATGGCACAGGAAGTAAAAGCCTTTGAAGAAGCTACCGGAAAAAAATCGCAGTGGACCAACAGCGCATTTAGTGGAATGCCGGCATATCAAATTAAAGGTGATGCTTCAAAAAATTTATTCTCCTACATTAATAAAACGCTTAGGTTAGGACTTCCTTACCATACCGTTGCTATTTTATTTTTATACCTACTTGGTTTTTATGTATTCCTGCTGAGTTTAAGAATGGATTGGAAACTCAGTTTAATTGGGTCTCTTGCATTCGGGTTTGGTTCCTATAACCTTATAATCATTATTGCTGGGCACATTACTCAAGCTTATACTGTTGCCTTAATGGCACCTGTGGTTGCCGGAATAATATTTACTTATAACCGGAATATGTGGATTGGAGCTTTGTTTACCACCATTGCATTAGGCTTACAGATTGCGTATAATCACGTACAAATTACTTACTACTTAGCCTTACTGGTAATGATACTGGTTATTGGTCGTTTTGTCTATGCCATTATGCACAAAACATTGAAGCAGTTTGCCAAGGCATCCGGAATACTTGTAATAGCTGCATTTTTGGCAGTATTGCCCAATATTAGTAACCTATGGACGACCTACGAGTACGGTAAATATAGTATCAGAGGAAAATCAGATTTAAAAGTAGCAGAGGATGATAAACAACACAGCGGACTAGATAAGACTTATGCACATTCCTGGAGTTTAGAAAAACCAGGAACATTTACTTTAATGATTCCGAATGTGGTAGGTGGAGCATCTGCATCTTTTGATAGTAATGAAAATTCATTAAAAGAAGTTGAAAAAGAGTTTAAACCAATAATTGGGAACTTTTTTTCTCAATATTGGGGAGGAAGGCCTTTTACACAAGGGCCCGTGTATGCAGGTGCTATCGTTTGCTTCTTATTTATGCTGGGTGCCTTTTATTATAAAGGACCAGATAAATGGTGGCTTATTGCCGGAACTATTTTTTCCATATTCCTGGCCTGGGGTAGGCATTTTCCTGCCTTTACCGATTTTATGTTTTATTATTTTCCCCTGTACAATAAATTCCGAACGGTTGAGATGGCACTTGTCATTGCTTCTATGACCATACCTGCACTTGGGTTTATGGGTTTAAAAGAAGTCATCAAGAAACCGAATTTGATAAGAGATGAAAACTGGAAGTTTTTTACGGCCTTTGGTTTAACTGGCGGAATAAGTTTATTGTTTTACCTTTTTCCTAATGCATTTTTTTCATTCTCAACAGATCAAGATTTATCAACTTTATTGCAAGTTAAACAATATTTAAATCAACAATATCCAGATTTCCTAAAATCAATTTCTGGTAATTTTGACGCAAAAGTATTGTATAACTTAAAAGTAGCTCGTGCAGCTTTATTAAAAGGAGATGCGATCCGATCATTTGGTTTTATATTAATTGCTTCCGGTTCTATTTGGTTTTACGCCACTAATAAATTAAGTGCGAAATATTTAATCTGGGGTCTTGGTTTATTAATACTAATTGACCTTTGGAGTGTTGACAAGCGTTATTTAAATAGTGATCATTTTACAAGTAGCAGAAAACTGAAAAATGAATTTGCTTTAACACCTTCCGACAAAGCTATTAATGCAATGGAGAAGGATGGAGAAAGGGTATTTACGATATTCCGTGATCCATTTAAAGATGCCAACACTTCCTATCATCATCAATCTATAGGAGGATATCATGGAGCTAAACTTCGTCGTTACCAGGATTTGATTGATCGTTATATGATGAATGATTGGCAGACTTTAATAGGTGTTTTACAAAAGCAAGGCAGCGAAACAGAATTACAACAAGAGCTGGCCGATATGCCGGTTATCAATATGCTGAATACAAGATTTGTGGTGTATAATCCTAATGCCAACCCAATCATTAATTACAATAACCTGGGTAATGCCTGGTTTGTAAAAGAAGTGTATCCTGTTGATGCACCGGATGGAGCCATTGATGCCTTAAAATATGTGCCTTTAGCCGAGAATGCCATTATAAATGTAAGTGAGTTTAAGGATTTAGAAAGCTATAAAGTAGATTCGGTAGCGGGTAGTATAAAACTAAGCGCTTACGAACCGAACCACCTAACCTACGATTACAGTATTCCACAGGATCAATTAGCTGTTTTTTCTGAGATCTATTACCCTAAAGGTTGGAATGCTTATATAGACGATAAGAAGGTAGATATTAAACGAGCTAATTACATATTAAGAGCATTGATGTTGCCTGCCGGAGAGCATAAGGTTGAGTTTAAGTTTGAACCTACATCCTACAAAACAGGTCAAATGATCGCCTTAATTAGTTCCATTTTAATTATCTGGTTAATTGTTGTTGGAGCTTATCGAATGATAAAAAGTCATGAAGAGAAAAAATAAGATATAACTTGAGGAGCTGTTCACTTATTGAGCAGCTCTTTTTTTATGCAAACCATTCGTAGCAGTAATAAGGCTGTTACAAGAAATGCCCTAATATTTTTGCCTAATACAACAAGATGTATAAATTATTTCGACATAGCGAGACACTATGCCGAGCAGTTGTTTCATTTGTGAGAGTTCAACCCCGCCGGGGTTGTAATTGATAGGCTGTGATTAGTATTCTATAAATATTTAACTTCTCCGAAGTTGTTTGAAATATCCCCAGAGGGGATACATATTTATAGATTAAAATTGATATGCATTTATTCAACTCCAGAGGAGTTGCACTATCAATTTATCATACGATAATATGATCTTTATAACCGAAATATTATGTGATTGTAGCTTAATGGTTTCTTAAGTACTATTTAAACTCAATTCCGGTAATGGAGATATCGTCAAAAACGGAGCCTCTTTCTAGTTGAGTTTTAATTAAACTCTTAAGGTCATCCATATTCTGTTCAATGGTATCATTATTCGAAATGATATCTTCAATAGGTTTCATGCCGGATTCAATCTGATCACCATTTTCCAACTCTACCAAACCATCAGTAAAAGCCAGAAATTTAGAATGCTTAGGGATTCTTATTTTTCCCATTTCTATCGAAGGAATCTCATCCAACATACCTAAACCAATACATCCTTTTTCCAGATTTGATAAATGCTTCTTTTTAGGATCGTAAAGCATGGGTGGTAAATGGCCAGCATTTATATAGGTCAGTTTGCGGGTAATAGTATTATACTTACCCAAAAACATAGTAATAAACTTCTCGTTATTGGCGCTCAGATTAACCTTTCGATTTAATAAATGAGCCAGTCTTTTTAAACTAATGCGTGGCGTATATAAAGTACGGAAAACTGCCTGGAAGTTAGACATCAACATAGCGGCAGAAATTCCCTTTCCAGATACATCGGCAATACAAAAACCCAATACATTTTTCGACAAACGAACAAAGTCGTAGTAGTCTCCTCCAACTTCAAATTGTGGATGATAGAAGGTATGTAACGAATATTTTGTACTCACCGGCAAATGATCATCAGCCGGCACCAACTTGGTTTGAATACGCGAAGCCAGCTCCATCTCTTTACGCATCGCTTCTTGTTCCAGCAACTGATCCTGCATTCGTTTGTTCTCAATAAATACAATAATCAGGTTGGAAATAATCTGAATTAATTTCAGGTGTTTAATGGTTGGACTGATGCCGGTATGTTCTTCATCCACATCACCAATTAACACATAACCAATGGCTTTGTAACGGTGAAATAGTGGAATAACGGCATCGAAACCTTTTAGTTGTGGAGGATGCGAAATGGTAATGTTTTCAATGGTCTGATATTGAATTAAATCTCTTTCCACATCAATATTAGCCACTTCATCTTTGGTAACGCCCGAGTTTAACAGATTCTCCCATTTATTGTCAGATAGGGTAAATACCAATATTTTACCTACCTCCAATTCCTCGCGCAACAGAATCTCAAATTCAGACAACAGGTCATCTATACTATGGTCTTCATTGATCGTTTGAGCAATGTCCAAAAGTATATTCAGCCTGTCTTTAAATAGCCGCAATCTTTTTTTCTGAAGCTGAGTTACCATTTTACATGAAACATTATGTGCTGTAAGTTATTAATTTTTTTTGATGAAAGGAAGTGTACCAGTGCTATTGAACCAATCAATCAATAATTAATAATCTAATTTTAAGCGAACAAGCATTAAAAAAGCCCTGTCTGTAACAGGGCTAAAAATAATAGGTGAATTATTTCTTCACACGTTCAACATATGAACGGTCTCTTGTATCTACTTTAATCCAGTCTCCTGTATTCACAAATAAAGGAACCATAATTTGAGAACCTGTATCAACAGTTGCTGGTTTTAATGAGTTAGTTGAAGAAGTATCTCCTCTAACACCCGGTTCGGTGTAAGTTACTTCAAACTCAATATGCATTGGCAAATCAACCAGTAATGGGGTTTCAGTATCTGCATGATAAACGATCTCACACATTAAACCATCCTTCAAAAAGTCAAAGTTTTCAATGATCTTTTCCTCAATAGTTACCTGATCATAGGTTTCTGTATTCATAAATACATAACCCAATTCTTCTTTATATAAAAACTGGTATTGACGACGCTCCACTCGCTGCTCATTAATTTTATGTCCTGCAGAAAACGTATTATCAATAACTTTACCGGTTGATACATTTTTAAGTTTAGTACGAACAAAAGCCGGCCCTTTTCCCGGTTTTACATGCTGAAACTGCACAATTGCATACAAATCGTTTTTGAATTCGATGCACATCCCGTTTCTAATATCAGATGTAGTTGCCATAGTATTATATATTAATTCTTTGTAAATCTTTAGAAAGTGCAAAAATAAAGCAAATCCTCAAATTTGCTAACAATTAATTGTTTTTATTGGCAGTCTGTTATCGAATAATCATTTTTCTCCAAATCTGTTAACCAATCCTTTATAGTCAATTAACTCACAGGTAAAGGAGCCCACTTTTAGATTTACCCTGGCTTTAATGGGGATGTGATTTTTATCCCGGGTAACCCATATCTTCATATCTTCTTCCGTTTCAAACATCCTTCCTACCTCGGTTACAGGATGAAACAAGTAACACTCCGTCTTGCCAAATTCAGTTTTGATAGTTTCATTTCCCATGTATTTTATTTTTAAGGGGAAAATTTCATCATCGAAGTAGGTGGTGAATTCCAATATTTCGCCCTTGCGCATATGATCATTGAATTTATAACGGCGGGCAAAATAAAAGGCAGACACAATGTCGTGAATATTAGGCGGAACCCGAACTTCTCCGGACTTTTTACTTTGTACTGAGATAGAATCTTCTATTAGGTTCTCATAATCGTAAGTTACTTCGTTATAATATTTATAACGACCTTCTCGTATATTTCGGATTGATTTTAATGGCTGATCTGATAATGGATCGATATAACTGGAATATTTATCGCGGACTTTAAATATAGCATCCACCATACCGGATGTTTTTGCAAATAACTCCAGCTCATGAGTCTGAATTCCGTTCCACAAAGTATCCTTAACCTTAAAGGAAATATTACCTCCTTTAATAAAGCCGTATTTGAGACTGTAGTTTAAGGTCTCTCCCGGCTTATAAGTCGCTGATTCTGCTTTGTCTTTTGCATTTAGCACAAGAGATAAACACAGAAAAATAAATATCAGATAATGCTTAACCATCGTAAAAAGTTTTGGTTTAAAACAGGTAAAGCAATATTCAGGCCATTTTAAAGAACTTTCTTTTTAGGTGTAGTAGCTACAAAATCTTTTAAATAAAATGGTTCAAAATATGCCACATCTACAAATTCTTTTTTCTCAAATTTATGCGCTGCCAATGATATCATATTAGCCGCCAAAGGTGCCATGCCATCTATAAATATAGCATTGTCGTGCGTAATGGTTTCTTTACACTTATCGGCGCCATCTCCCACAAAAACAATTTTATGATGCTTTAGTTCTTCAAGAAAACTGTTCTCATCTATAATTTCGGCTGTGATTTCCTGTTTCATGTTTAATTGCGCATCAAACAAAGTAGTATATACTTCCATTCTTCTGGCATCAATCATTGGACAAAACAGTGTTTTTTCATCTATTTTGCTTTTGATATCCTCATTTGACTTAATGCCATGTACCAGACTTTCCAATGAAGTAATCGCAATCAGCGGTTTGCTCAATGCATAACAAATTCCCTTGGCCACAGAAACACCTATTCTTAATCCGGTATAAGATCCAGGCCCACTACTAACCGCAATTGCATCTACATCGTTTATGGTATAATTATCCAAGTCTTTAAATAAATCCTGAATAAAAACTGTAAGATGTGTGGCATGCGAATTTGCCTCAAACAATTCCTTTTTTGCTATGATCTGTTCTCCTTGAGATAAACAAACAGAACAAACTTTGGTAGAAGTTTCCAACGAAAGAATAAGTGCCATAGTATGCGTTTTAACCCTGCAAAAGTAATACTTTTACAGCTTAATTAAAGGGTTAGGACATAAAAAGAGGATAATAGCTTTCCTACAAGAATAGATGTTAATGTGAAATTATTCCATCTTGCTCAAGCCGCAAGGGCTTTTACTTTAGCTCACCATATAGACTTTTAGGTGTTCGTGATTTCCGCTCTGCTACAATTCTTCCTGCAGTCGAAGAAAGTAAACAAAGAAGACCGCCGACTGCAGCATTCACTTACCCACTACTTTTTTATTTTGAGACAGTAAGAACTCCCTTTGGTCAAACACCTTACTGTCTTTTCAAAATAAAAAAAGTGGGTCCCAAGTTACATTGCTGATGTCGGTGAATCAACTATATACCTCATTCTTGTAAAAATTGTAATAAAAAAGAGCTGTTCAAAATGAACAACTCTTTTTTTTTACTTAACCTAAACCCTAATTTATGAAAAAACTCACTCTGTTTCTTCTTGTTACGGTAATTGAATACAGGAGTTTCAATAGATTTTTTAATTTGAACAAGCGGCTTTTAGCTTATTGTTTTAATGTATTGAATATGTGACATATAACTATTGAGGCATCTAAAACATTTAACTTTTATTAACCTGTGATGCAGGTTTGTCTTTTGTATTGTAATTAGGACAATATTATTTGCTTAAGGCCGAAAGTCTAATATTGCACAACTTGATGCCCCCGTATTCTAAGATAAAAACAAATAAAAAAACAACTTTTTATTAAGAGGCATATCCATATGTATCCACATAAGGTGTGCCTCTTTTAGCAACAGCAAATATCCTTGCTAGTATTTTTTTTATGATGATATTGAGTGTTCCCATAACATGTTTACCCTCTGCGATTCGTTTTTGATAATATGCCTTCATTTCTGGGTTATACTGCACTGCGGAAGAGGCGCACGAACTGAGTAGTGATTTCATCTTTTTATTGGCTAAATGGCTTGTTTTAGTTCTTCCGCTTATACTTATTCCAGAACGATAAGAAAATGGAGCTATGCCTGCGTAACTGGCAAATTTTCTATGGTTCTGAAACAGTGTGAAACCGTTTGTGATTGATATGACAAATAGAGCAGTTTGCGGCCCAACCCCTTTAATTGAAAGTACCAGGTTATATATCTTTTTTATTTCAGGGTCATTATCAACAATCTTTTGAAGTTCCTCATTCACTCTCTTAATCTGCTTATTTAGTTCCTTAATCATCTTCTCTTGAATATTAAATAGCAACAAATTGTCTTTTTTGATTAAGAACCGTTTATTCTCTTTTAGTGTTCCTTCGTAACCTGCCCTTTGCTTAACTAACCTTTCCCTCAAAGAAAGTAACCTCCTTATTTGAATAAATTGCTTTGACGGAAGCTGGTAAGGTGTAACTTCATCCCTTCTCCTATAAGCATATAAAGCTATTCTTTTTGAATCTACAATATCATCTTTACCTCTCTGTATACCTAAGGATCTTTTAATCTCCAGGCCTGGGACAATAATGTAATTAACCTTGGTTTCTTGCAGGTGAACTGCTAATGGGAATGAATATATGCCTGTATGTTCAAAAGCAACTAAAACTTCATCCATAGAGCATTTTACATGACCTTCAACCCATTTGGATAATGTTTTATACCCTTTGGGTGTATTGTCAAAACTAAAAGGAAGCTTAAGGCTATGAATAAAAGCTTGGTTGGTCATTTTACCAACATCTATTCCTATTACTTCTTTAAATTCCATAACTTTGTTTTTAGTTGATAAAGAGAGTTGCAAAACTATCACCTTTAGGAGGTCTCGAAACCTAAAATTCTAGATGGTTCTCAGCAACTTCAGGAGAATGAGGACTGATACGGGGGATAGGTCTTTATCCTAGCTGGCGCGAAAGTTCACCTCATTCTTCTTTATCAAATTTACAAATTAAAATACCAATGTAAATCTAAAGGTAGGCTCGGATATGTAAATCACTAAAGACGGCCGTTAGCGCTGAATTGTATTCAGTGCAATAAGCAGCATGAGCATAAAAAAACAAGCGCCCCCAGTACGCGCGGAAATGTTTTCCGTGAAATAAGCGAACTGTAAATAAACTAAGAAGAGTCACAATTAATAAAGTTGTGGCTCTTTTTGTATAATGCCAGGATTTGCAATCCGGTCATAAAATTGATTTAAAACAGCCATGATTGCATTTCGGTGTGAATATGTTTATTTTAACTGAGTAAATTGCATTTAAAACCTTAAGCTATGTCCGATAAATACACCGCTAGTGCGCGATTGCATCGCGTTCTAAAGTAAAGCCTTCGCTGCCGCACGAGTCCTCTCGTGTGGTTTTAAGAATAAATAAACTACTATCCTACTATACTTAAGTATGGTATTGAGAAATCAAATATAAAAGCTGCATTTAGCAATAAATGTGGCTTTTGTTTTTTGTATATTTAATTAGTGCCACGCGATGCAATCGCACGGTAGCATAGAGGATACGATCGCACGGTAGCTAATATAGGCAATAACTAAAATATGAGTCGTAATTATAAATTTCATAATCCTGAGGGAGTATATCTTGTCAGCTTTGCAGTGGTAGAATGGTTAGATGTTTTTACCAGAAATGAGTACAAGGATATAATATTAGATAGTTTGCAATATTGCCAGCAAAATAAAGGCATGGAAATTTATGCCTGGAGTATTATGACAAACCATGTTCATTTGATATTTAGAGGTATGCATGGTCAAAAGCCAGAACTGCTGTTGGGAGATTTTAAGAGATTTACCAGTAAAGCTATTGTTAAAGCCATCAAAGAAAATCCAAAAGAAAGCCGTAAAGAATGGTTGTTGGAGCAATTTGAAAAAGCAGGACGAAAAACTTCAAATGTTAAGCAATACCAATTTTGGCGTCATGATAATAAACCTATTGAGCTATGGAGTAATAAGGTTATAGATGAGAAAATCAATTATATTCATAGCAATCCTGTAAATGAGGGTTTGGTTTTTAATCCGGAAGACTATGTATACAGTAGTGCCAGGGATTATAGTGGAGAGATGGGTATGTTAGACGGGATAGTTGTGGTGAAATAAGTTATTTACCACACGATACAATCGTGCGGTAGCGAGGGGCATTTAGCAATAAATGTGGCTTTTGTTTTTTGTATATTTAATTAGTGCCACGCGATGCAATCGCGCGGTAGCATAGAGGATACGATCGCACGGTAGCTAATATAGGCAATAACTAAAATATGAGTCGTAATTATAAATTTCATAATCCTGAGGGAGTATATTTTGTCAGCTTTGCAGTGGTAGAATGGTTAGATGTTTTTACCAGAAATGAGTACAAGGATATAATATTAGATAGTTTGCGATATTGCCAGCAAAGTAAAGGTATGGAAATTTATGCCTGGTGTATTATGACAAACCATGTTCATTTGATATTTAGAAGTATGCAAGGTCAAAAGCCAGAACTGTTGTTGGGAGATTTTAAGAGATATACCAGTAAGGCTATTGTTAGAGCCATCAAAGAAAATCCCAAAGAAAGCCGTAAAGAATGGTTGTTGGAGCAATTTGAAAAAGCAGGACGAAAAACTTCAAATGTTAAGCAATACCAATTTTGGCGTCATGATAATAAACCTATTGAGCTATGGAGTAATAAAGTTATCGATGAGAAAATCAATTATGTTCATAGCAATCCTGTAAATGAGGGTTTGGTTTTTAATCCGGAAGACTATGTATACAGTAGTGCCAGGGATTATAGTGGAGAGATGGGTGTGTTAAATGGGATAGTTGTGGTGAAATAAGTTATTTACCACACGATACAATCGTGCGGTAGCGAGGGGTGTAGTGGTTTGAATTGCGTTACCAAATTTTCCGAATATGGTGTAATTCTGATAGGATGTAATGGCTTTACCATCTGTATAGTCATGAGTAAATTCCCACTGCCACCTGCTATCTGACACGAACATCTGATTAAAAGAAATAATAAAATTTTTCATATTAAAGGCGGAGGTTTCATCTATTACTATCTTCACATCCTCAGCTTTACCCTCACTCGGCTTAGGGTCATCTTTTTTACAGCTTGCAAAAAGCAGGTTTATGGCAATAAATGCCATTGAAACTTTAAATAATAAGTTTTTCATTTTAATAGAATTTAAGTTACAAATAAGCTCTATGTGTGGCAATTACTGAAATAACGCTCAGGTTATGAATTCAAGAGAATATCAGATTTCAGCCATACTTTTTAGGCCACAATTGTAGCCTGTTTACCTAATTTACGAGCAAATTCTAATATAAACAAACAAGGTATGGCCGTAACGATCATGTAAATATCAGGTTTGTGAGAAGGAATAATAAGAGCTATCATAGCATGTAATACACCTAATAAAACCGGCATTATCAACAAAAATATAGCGTATTTTCTAATCGATTTAATGCCAACATAATCTGCTTCTTTCATACGAATTAAAAACACAATCCATACTATGAACAGGATAGACCAGACAATAGGAGATATTGAAATAAAATTAAAATTTAGCAATTGAAGTTGATTCAATATAAAAGTTATAGTAAAAAATACTTCATGAACGAATAATAAGGCAACAATTGTTTGGTGTAATTTTAATTTATAGAATTTAAAATAATCGAAGAGGGCATAAAGGATATATCCAAAGGCCAATAGGTGCGATATTTTAAATATAAATTGAACTATTTTACTGACTGCACTATAATCCATAAATTGATATAGCAGGCTACTGGCAAGAATACTAATAATTTGAAAACTGGCAACAATGATTAAGGTTTGCTTTCTTTTATTATTCATAGTGTAGTTCATAGGATATTTTGTTTTGGTTAGGATATTAATTTTAAACGGCTTGTGGTTAAAATAACAAAGGTGAGATGCTGTTATTTAGTTTCTACATCTCACCTTTGTTTATGATTACATAATTACTTTAATCTAATTGCAACTCCAGAAATTCCTGTTCTTTGAGAGTAAGAATTGAGTTTTGTTAAATCAACTTTTATAATGGCATCTGCTCCAAGTTTTGATGCTTTCTTTTTCAGATAGGTAACAACCGCATCAGCATCTCCCATCACATCGGCGGTTACAGAGCCTATAATTATATACTCTTGTTCAATGTCTCCTGAATATATCTTTATTGACTCAGGAGAAGTTTCTGGTTGGGCTGAACTTCCTGTCTGAAATTGATAGGCATAATAAGAACAACTCGAAAATATAATTGAGATTACGAATAGTATAATTGATATCTTTTTCATCATTGATTCGGTTTTATTAATTGTTGAATTTCACTGCTGTTCCACTTGCTTTAATTGCATTTGTCCAGTAGCCATAACCAATCTCTAATTTCAAGTTGATAATCGCATCTGCACCAAGTTTTGCTGCCTCATTTTTTAAGTGTTTAACTGAAACAGCTGCGTCAGCTCCTGCATCAGCACTTACTATAACCTCACCAATTACAGTGTATTCTTGATCCACTTTATCTGTTGAGTAAACCTTGATTTGCTCGGGTTCTGTAGCCGAATAATTTTGTTTTACATCATCTGTTTTTAGATGAGCAACGGAGGAACAACTTGTTAAAAGTACTCCAATGATTAGGATTAATTGAATTTTCATTTTGTAAATCAATTTTTGTTAATATTTAGCAATAAAAAGATTTTTTTGAATGTTTACAAACATAATTGCAAAAGACGTTTACTTCAATATATGAAGTACCTGATCAGTATAATGATTTGCGGCTTTATAATTTAAGTGCGTGGGATCGGCAAAAGATGAAGCCTTATAAGCACTATCGTTTATAAAGACATTAGCGGAATGGTTAAACTTAGATAAACTACTATTTATCGTGGAAAACAAAACATCATTCTCAAAGTGAAACAGCATAGGAGAAACAAAGAATTCAATATCAAAATTATATTCTTTAGACAGCTTAATAATTTCCTCAAAATAATGAACTTTTAAACTATCGACCGGATAATTGTTATTCCTATACAAGATTTCGGTAGGATCTTCATCAAATAAACTTTCCTCTATTGTTTCATTTAAAGGCTGATAGCCTGCATCATACTTTTTTGGTGATACATATGATTTAAGAATGACAAAAAGCGTACTGTTGTATTTATAAGAGTAAAACAATTTTGAGATAAATACCTTAAAAGGGTTCAAATGTTCAGCTTGTATTTGATCGGCATACTTGTTATGCAAGGGTAAAAAATAGGATAACCGATCATAGGCATCTTCTTTATAAACTATCTCGTCGAGTGAAATTTCGTAAATTACTTTTTCAGGAACATAGGTATCCAGTAATTTTCTTAGAACAGCATAATTATAGAATACAGATTGCCCATCGCTTCCATAATTATAAACTGATTTTCCGAATCTCTCAGCAATCATTGAAGAGTTATAGTGATGTTCGGCTCTTGAATCTCCCAGAATTATAATGTCTTCTTTATTTCCTCCATTATCGCCATAAATCATTTTATTAAATCGACTGGGGCCCTGATTTGTATAGAAAGGTTTATACAATACTCCAAATAGTAGGTCAATTCCAATAAAAAGAACTAGGATGATTACTGCCTTCTTTGCAACTTTAAGAAACTCTGGTAACATAGACTAAAATTGGAAATAAATAAATTGACTATTATTAAAAACACCTGTATTGATAATAAAAAGAATAACTACAGCATAAAAAACATATCTTAAAGCAGGCCTTTTGCTTAAGAAATCGATTTCTTTTGTTTTAATATATTCTTCGATTATATCAAGTGTTAACAAGGATGCGATGGCAAGAACTCCATAGAAAAATATCGATGGATTTCCTATATAATATGGCTTTGAAAAGTCAAAAGCACCGGTTATAATATGAGCAGCCTGCGACATATCTTGTGATCGGAAGATTGAAAAAGCAACCACTACTATTATAAATACAATTGCCTGATAAACGAACCGGAAGATTTTAAATTTAAATAAAGTACTCAGTACATTCTTCTCCAATACCTGTATGGCGCCATGAATGGTTCCCCATACTATAAATGTCCAGTTAGCACCATGCCAAAAACCACTAATTATAAAAGTAGCTAGCAAATTAAAACTGATTCTAAACGAACTGACTCTATTTCCGCCCAAAGGAATATATACGTAATCTCTAAACCAGGTGGAAAGGGATATATGCCACCTCGACCAAAAATCCTTAATTGATTTGGCCAGATAAGGTCGGTTAAAATTAATCATCAGGTCAAAGCCAAAAAACTTTGCCACACCAATGGCGATATACGAATAACCTGCAAAATCACCGTATATCTGAAATGCAAAAAAAAGCATAGCCAATATATAGGTTAATCCGGAATAAGCTGTGTAATTGGAAAAAACGGAATCTACATAAATGGCCAAACGGTCAGCTACCACAATTTTCATAAAAAAACCTTTAAGCATATACTTAAATCCTTGCGAGGCACTTTCGTATGAAAAGGTTCTATGCTTATAAAATTGTGGCAAGAGGTTGGAAGCTCTTTCAATGGGGCCGGCCACTAACTGTGGGAAAAAACTGACAAAGGCAAAAAAGGCAATGATATCTTTAGTTGGTTCCAACTTACGTTTATAAATATCAATAGAATAACTCAGTGTTTGGAAAGTATAAAAACTAATACCTACAGGTAAAATAATATTGAGCGTGGTCGCTTTAATAGGATGACCTAACAAGGTAAATACATTGGCAAAACTCTCTGCAAAGAAGTTAAAATATTTAAAGAAGCCTAAAAAACCCAGGTTAATGAGTATGCTTATCAATAGCAATATTTTACGTCGCTTTTTATCATTCGTTTGATGTAAACCAATACCTACAAAATAATCGACAAATGAGCTGAAAACAATTAAGGAAAGAAACCTCCAATCCCACATACCATAGAAAAGGTAACTGGCAGCAAGTAGCAGGAAGTTTTGAAGTTTAAGATTTATATGAGTAACAAACCAGTATAAAACAAAAACGACAGGCAAAAATATGGCAAACTCTATGGAATTAAATAGCATTATAATTTAATTGAATGAACGACAAAAAAAGTAAATAACTCTTCGTTTTTTATTCAATTCCATAATTTTTTAATACATATTTTGATATAAGATTAGAAAAATGATATGAATGCTTGTATACTGATGTTGTTCAGTAAACTCATACTTAGTATCAGGTTAAATTCGGTTTGTGCTTATTGAGCAAAAAGCTCATAATTCTCAATTAGGTCTTTTATGAATACTTAGAAGCTAAGTGAGAATTATGAAGGTGTGCTTTCTTTGATCGCTATGATATTTTCTCTTCTAATTGTTTATTTTCTCTAAGGACTTTATCTTGATGATATCCCTTGACTATAAAAGAAATTCCGGTAAAAATCATTAAACCTCCAATAAGTAAAGAAAAAAGAACTACCACAAGTCCAAGGATTAATACTAGTAATCCCCAAAGTTTATTTTGCTTTGGATTTATAGAGCCATTTTCTGTCTTAGCATTGCCTGTAGCCTTTAACTTTTGAGTTAATTTTCTTTCCGCTTCTTCAGCATCTTTGGTAAAATATTCGCATTTATTCTCAAAAGTGGGTTTTTCATTCGTTAAGCTACAAACTAAACCTGTTTTAAGATCAACTTGACGCTTTTCACAAATTGAACAAAATTCTAATCTCTCCTTTAATGTCATAATTTACTTTTTTAGTTAAACTCAGCTTGAATCTTAGATTTTATGTCACTTAACTTTTGTCTTTATTTCTTATCGCAAAAGTGATACTTTTAATTATAAAGGGTTTGTCCTGAATAAATTCATCAGAACAAACCCTTATGTTTTTTAAATTATTCTCCAACGACTTCAACCCAGGAACCAGCTTTTCGTCCGGTTATTTGGTTGTTGTACATAGCTTCGCACGAAACAGATGGTAAATAGAACCTACCCTGGTAAGTGGCATTTAATATCACAATATAAGTCTTGCTTTTATTACGATCCAGATTAAAATAGGAGTACACCCTGTCATCACGAATATCTCTGTAATCAGGAACGTCAATTTCGTAGGATGATGTAACATCTTCCATTCGTGTATTGCGGATTTCCCAACCAGAAGGGAAAATCTGCGTTAAGGCCATATCCTTATAGTAAGATAACTGTCCCGGATGCGCAATTGTAACCACAGCCATAAAGTCGGTGCCTTGCGTTAAACGGTTTACATCAATGGCATTTCCTTTTAAATCGGTGTATTTTACTTTTAGTTTCAGATTAGAACTCTCGCTCACTGTATCACCTTTAAATGGTGTTCCTTCCAAAATTAAACGGGTAAACAGCACGCCATCGGCTTTGTTCTCAATACTAATCTCACCTTTATGATGTATGGATGATGGTAATTGAATTTGATGTACCGGTTTATCCGATGAAAGATTTTCCTTTTCCATTCCACTACCTTGATAACTAAAAGACAGTCCGTTGCTACCCGCATTGGCCGATAGCTTACTCATGGCAATTAATCCATAAGCAGTGGTTTGCGTACTATACCAGCTTTGGCTGCTTAACTTTTGTGCCACTTCCTGCATCAAAGGAGCGGCTTTATCCATATCTCCCAATAAGGATAAGGTTTCTAAAATCATAGCCTGATTTCGGGTTACAGATCCATAGGTGTAATAATAATTCTGGTCTTCCACTTCCACGCTGGCATTTTCAACCAGTTTCTCGGCTACCTCTTTTTGCCCGATTAAGGCATAGGCAGCAGCCAATCGCCAGCGAGCGTTCAATGATAAGTTATTGATATTACGCAGACGGTTCATCGCACTTTTGTCGGGACTTCCGGCTAAAGCCAGCGTATACAAACGATAGGCCTGGTTAAACTGACGATAAACACCCGTTCCGCTTGGGACATAACTACCAGAAATCCTCTTCTGATACTGAATCCACTTATTTTTAAAATTGATGGGCAGGCTATAACCTTTCTTCTCTGCTTCGAGCAGAAAGTGACCGGCATAAGTACTTCCCCAATCGCTGGATTCGGCTTGCCCCGGCCAGTAACTTAATCCACCATCGGCAGTTATAAATGTGGATAAGCGACTGATGCCTGCCTTAATGTTAGTTTCTATTTTTTCTTTGGTTTTGCTATCCAGTTCCATAACGTTTTCCAAAAACAACTGTGGAAATACTGAACTGGTTGTCTGTTCCACGCACCCGTGTGGATATCGAAGCAAGTATTTTAATCTTCTGCCAAAATCAACCGGAGGTATCGATGAAACCTCCAATGTAGCATTATTGGTTCCTTCCATACCAAATAATTCGTAGGCAATAGAGCTGCTCTCTTTAGCTTTTAACATTTTACTGATAGAAGACACTCTTGGCGGATTTGGATTACGTACTTGTATTTCAATTTCATCCTCTGCTACTTTCGATCCTGATTTAGCAATAATTTTCACCTTACCTACTCCTAGTTTCTGAGGAATCTCCAACGTAAAAGGAACCACCTGATCCCCTTCTTTATTAAAAGTAATAGTTTGCGTTTTGCTTTCTTTCAGGTTGAGTATATCGTTGGTCTCAATTGAAATATCCACCTTTTTAATATCCGGACTCATGGCAAAAACTGTAACCGGAAGTTTTACTGTTTCTCCGGGACCCAATACGCGAGGCAAGGTAGCCAGCACCATTAAAGGCTTTTTGACCGGCGTTGTTTTTTCTGCATTTCCATACATACGCTCATTGCGCGCCACTACCATCGTTCTGACAGAACCAATATACTGAGGCATTTTGAATTCATGTGTTTGCGTTTTGCCCTTTTTCAATTCAAACGGCCCAAATACTTTTACCACAGGTTTAAAACGGTTGGCATTGGCATCTTTTTTCTTCTCATTCAAATCGCCATCACCACCAATACTAAACACTTTTTCAATTTGACCACCATAAGCACCAATTACCTGATTGTAAATATCCCAGGTGCGAACACCTAAAGCCTCTCTGGCATAAAAATAATTCCATGGCTGTGGTGTTTTAAAACGTGTTAGATCCAGTAAACCATCTTCAACCATAGCGATGGTATAGGTCATTGCCTTACCGTTTTCTTCTTTTACCTTAATAGATACTTTCTGCTCAGGTACCAATGTTTCAGGCATTTCGATCACAGGTTTAAGATGGGTTTCGGCATCTTCAATTAATAAAGGTGTAACGCTATACATTCTTATGGGCAAATTGTTGGTGGTTTGCGCATGGGGTTGCAATAAAGTAACATGTACATAAATGTTCGGTGTCATGTCTTTGGTCACATCAAAGCTAAATGCAGTAAATTCCTTTTGCGTTTGTACCCAGTACTCTTTTAACACTTTTGTGCCGTTTTCAATAGTCACCAAAGCTCTTCCTCCTTCCGAAGAAGCAAAATTTACCTTAGCCTGTTGTCCTACATTGTATTTTAATTCCTCGGTTGATAAGGTAAGCATGGATGCCGCTTCCGGATTATCACCAACGGGCTTGGAAGCATAACCCGGCCAATCCACATAAACCGTTTTACCACAAATATGACCGCTTTCAGGATCGTATATACGTATCAGGTATCTTCCCCATTCAGGATATTCAATTTCAAAATCGAAGGTACCCATACCCTCTTTGGTACTCAAGGTTCCTTTTTTAATTACATGTTCGGTTGATGAGGAAACATAGCGAGCCAGGTTATCAGCTCCTGATTCCCACCACCAGCGCCAGCTTACTTTATAAATCATATATTTCAACTTGCTTTTGGAAATAGGGTTTCCTTCGCTGTCAACAGTGGCCACTTCTATGGTATGATCTTTATCTGTCAATAACATACCTCGTTTATCTCCGGCAGGTGTTTTAATTCCCACATAGGATTTATAAGGACTGTATGGTATGGAGAATCGATCCACACTGTAATCACCGCTCTCTTCAAAAACACGTGTTCTAAAAGAGGCTTTCAGCATACCGGGTGCCTGATCGCTTACATCCAGACTTCCCTGAATGTTGGCTTTCCCTTCACTATCTACTTTTCCGTTAAAGAAAGTGACCTCTTCGCTGGTAAACGAACGGGCTGGATCATCAAAAGTAAATTCATTAAATCGCTTAAAATGTGTGGGAATGGAGGTCAGTGTTGCCGTAACATTGGCTTTTAAATTTTTCGCCACGGCCCCATGCAACCATTTAACCGACATGTTGGCACTGATATATGGTTTGACTACAGAAATCATATCCACACCAAAATCCATATTTATTTTAAGTCGGTTGGGCTTAACCGTTTCAATTTTTAGTGTTTTATTGAATACTGTTCCTCCCACTAAAAAACGAGCCATCCAGTTTCCTGTCGGTGCATCTTCATCAGTTGCCACTTTAAACAGATACATATTGTTGACTCCCTCAGAAGTAGCCATTCGTTTTACCAACTGACCATATGGGTTTGTTAATTCAAAAACTACCGGATGCTTTTCAGGCAATGTCTTTTCTCTATCTTCCAGGATAAAAGAAACGAATAGCGTATCTCCGGGACGCCACACCCCACGTTCGCCATAGATATATCCTTTTAAACCTTTGTTAATAGATTGACCGGCTACATCGAATCGACTTAATGATAAGGAAGAACCTTCATCTAAACGTAAATAACCACGTTGGTTTTCGTGTTTAGCCACTAATAAAAAAGGTCGTTTGCTCACATCCAGTTTTACTAAACCATCACTATTGCTTTTAGATGAAGTAATCAGCTGATTCTGGTAATTGTATATCTCTACATCTACATTGCCCAATGGTGCTGTTGAACGCAAATCAGTAACAGCCACCACCATTTCTTTATCGGTTCCTTTTTTGGCAATAATACCTATGTTCGAAGCCAATATATTACGACTGGCAAACTTGTTTTTTCGGTAATAAGCTTGTTTACAAGGATCATCTCTGTCGCGCCAGCTTCCGTAATAGTAATAATTATCATAATAACTGGAACCACTACCCGGCGTATCATAATATGCCAATTCACTCTCGTTAATTTCGTCCGGATCAGTCTCAGGTAAAGCATCATCGTTACCCTCTTCATTAGCGCAAGGATAAATAGCATTTCTGCGTTCAAACCGTAGTTCTACCCTGTAAATTGCTCCCCGGTCTACTTTAACCAAATCATCCAGATTGATTGAAAAAGTGTTCCATTTATTCAGATCCAGCGTACGATCAGTATTAAGCGGAATGGTTTTCTTAAGAATTAATCTTCCTGCTCTTCTTAATTGGTAATCACCATCTAAACGGTTGACTTGTAAAAATGAGGCAATGTTGTTTTCAAATATCTTAATGACATGAACCTGTACTTCTTTTAAACTTACGGCCTTAAAAGGTAAGATTAAACCGGAAGATTCTGGTAAGATAGTTCCTTTACCTAAAAACTCCACCTGCGGTTTGGTGCTGGTAAAAGTGAGCTGGTAGTTTTCCTTATCGGTACTTTTCGTTCCTAAAATATTTTCAATTCCCGGATGAACAGTCACATTCACATCTCCACTCAATGAGTGATATGGAAGAATTTTAATGACATTATCCTCAATGCTGGTTGAAAAGCGCTGACTGTTATTTACCGTAATGAGACCATCTAATTCCTGTTCAGGGTTCAATGGATCAGAGAAGGAAATTTCTATAGCCTGACGAGGTTGAAAGACCGTTCTGCAACTCAATAATTCAAAATCGTTAATAGAAGGAATGCTTATCTTTTCACTGTCTTCTTTATCAATACCAATCGGTTTTCCGTTTAATTTGATTCTCACGCTTGTGGAAGATTCACCTCTTTTAATATGATGGATAATAAATGGATATTGATTGGCTTGGGTCGATGGTAACCAGTCTATTTCCAGGTTATTGCCTTTTTGTTCGGCAGTCATGATCTGTTGAATATTTTCCATATTCGCATAGTCAGATAATATCAGTTTCCCGTTTAGTTGATTATCCGACAGATCAGTATTCTCATAAGGAGAAACCTCTCCGGTTTCCAATCTGAAATTCTGAGAAATAGTCTGGAATGAAAACTCAAAGTCTTCTTTGGTATCTTTAAAAACCTGGTTTAACGTAATTTTTACATTATACATTTTACCCGATTCCATCAAGCCTTCCGCTTTAAAAGCCAGCGATTGATTATCCATCCAGTAAAACTCACCTTTTAACGAAGGTGAAATTTTCATAATGCTGGAAGAGGCTGGTGAGCCAGGTTCTGCTTCTGCTATAATTTCAGAAAAGCGAACCACAATCTCACTTTGGTTTGATACCATGCCGGAAGTAAAGGCGGCTACTTTTGGATTGTACTTGACTTCAGCAAGTTTTTGTGTGGGTTTGTTTTTGTCCTTACAGGCAGTAAAAATAATGCTGCATAACAAAATGGTCAGGCTTAGTTTGTTTTTAAGTCGCATAGTATTATTCAATAAAAAGATAAGAACAAGACAAAGAAAAGAATAATAGTGGATTAGGGTTATTTTTCATGCTTTGGCCTTACTCTTAATGTGGTGAATGAAAATATTTACCGAAATCTACAAAAATCAATTGAAATTGATATGATAAATAAAGAAAAAGGCCTACTCATATGAGTAAGCCATTTGAACAAATCTCTGAATTTAATTATTAATGTAATTATTGCTCAAATATATAATCCGCTAAATCTGATAATTCCTGATCTGTAAGTTGGGGGAATCCGGTCATGGCCGGATAATCCATTCTCTTTCTTCCTGGTTTGCGTACCCATTTTTTAAAGCCATCAAAATCTGCAGAATACACCTCAATCATTTCAGTTACCGGAGGTCCTACTAATCGCTCGTTAATTTTATGGCATACTGCACAGTATTGCTTAAACAAGGCCTCACCAGGAGGTAAATCAGCTTGCGCATCAAGTCCCATCTCCGCTTCCAGGGTAGCCTGCTTTACCATTTCAATGTGTCTAGCCGTTCTTTCAGCCATTAATTTCTGATGAGGTTCCAAAGCATTCGCTCTGAATATGTGTCGACCGGTACCCATGCAAATGACAGTAATAGTTAAAAGAGCAACTACTTTAATAAAGTGTTTACCTATGGTTTCCTTCGGACCTGTAACTTCTTTCCACATAAATATTAAAGCAGGTATAGCAAATGATACACCTAATGAAATAACCCAAAATAAGTTCCAATCAATACCCTTTGATGGTAGCGTAAGAAAAAGTAAGGGGCCAAATATAAACTGTGATGCAGTGGTTCCAAATGCAATGGTGTAGAATTTCCGCTGAAGGTCATATTTATCTAAATCAGGTAAATTCTCTTTAAACTCAAAACTCTTTCTACTAATGTAGTAAAACAAGAATAATCCGGTAATAGCTAATGAGGCTACCAGAAAATGAAAATAACGCGGTAAAACATTTGGTAAAGCTAAGGCTGAAAAGAATCCTTTTACATCTCCCCATTTTTCAGGGAATAACATTAAGTTGATATTGGTTAAAAATATAAAAGGGATAAATAAAAACAATGCTACAGCCAAAGCAATCATAGCAATATGCAAGGGCTTATTGTTTTCCAGTTTTTTCCAGGTGTATTTATGCGCATATAGAAGTAAAAATACCAACGTAACCAAAGGCACTAACAGTATCCAATATTTCCCGGTTAATGCATTCGCGGAATAAAAATAAATAGTATATAATACGTTGATGGATAACAAAGGAGCAACACCTAATACAACAGCCAAACTTTTGTTAACCGTTATGGTTTGGGCTATTTGATATGCCAACGAATCATATCTTTTATCTTTTAATCCTTTCACTTCATACCATAAAGTAAGAATAGAACCACCTACCATAAGGTTCACAAATAAAATATGTAGTAAAAAAGATAAAACAAGTAATATTATCAGTACACTCTCTGGCAGAGGAAGAGCCAGGGGTATATCTTTAGGTACTAGTTGTAATTGAGCTAACATATATAAGTTTTTTATGTATGAGGTTAGAAATTCATTTTAACTAATATATCTCTATTTATCCTGAAGGCTTGAGATATCAATAGGGTTAGTTGGTACTCCATTGATTTGAACACCTTCCAGTATTTCAGGATTGATTTGTAATTTCTTAATGTAAGCGACCAAAGCATCCAGTTCCTTTTCATTTCCGGGGAACGGAGGCATATATGTTTTAACATTATGCATTCCTTGTATATAGGCTTTCATAGCCACCGGATCGAAAGGTTTATCGGCACCGTACATTTTTTCGAAATTACCCACAATGGAATTAAAACCATGGGTAGTGTGACATCTGGTACAAGCTATGTTAAAAACATTTTTACCAGCTTCCAACATATTCCTTTCGGTAACTTTGGGAGTGCTCGTATAAGATGAATGTGGTAAAATACCATCCCTTTTGTACAGTGGATAATCTTCTTTTAATAAACCATTCGCGTACATATAATCCGCAATAACATAGGGTTTACGAATAAATTCCCGTAATCTTTCAAATGTTCCTAAAAATCCGAACAGAATAACCAATGGAATCCACAACCATACTTTCGGGAAACTTCGGGGCTTCCATAGTAAAAGTAAACTTACCAATACCGCTAAACCAACACCACTAATAATAATATAGATTAAAGAGTTGTACCAATCCTGATAAGCTTGTGTCCCCAATGCAACAGGAAGGTTACCTACCATAAAGGTTGGGATTTTTACATAATAGATATAAGCACCCAGCACGGCAATTGGAGTCCAGAATAAAGTCCATAAGGACATTGTGCGGGTAGCTGGAACTTTAATTGGATCATCTTTTTTAAGAAAGAATGATGATAAGAACAAGGCAAATACTCCGCCCATCATCATGGCTAAGCCGGTCCTGAATACTAACTGAGGCATATAAAGCGGATTCAATACGCCTGACCAGAATGTGTTATCTGTATTCCAGTTTCCCGGATCCATCATAAAGCCAAGGATAGCAACAATAATGGCCATGGTTAACCATGAAAATATAGATAAAGCTGCACCAAATATGAGATGTTGTTTTTTTGCTTTACGGCTTTTTCGAGATCTTTTCCAGGTTAGGAAATATATCATGATAAGCGATACCTCAGTTACAAAGATGATCCATTCTGTAAACCAGGCCATGTAAAACACTCTTATAAGACTGGCAATTGATGCCGGATTAACAAGCGCAGCCGCAAACCATATACCCACACCTGTTAAAGCCCCTACTGTAGTAGTAATAACAAAAGAAACAAATAATAACTTGTATGAAAATTTATCCCAGCGTTCACTTTTTTCAGGATCAAAATCTTTTGATTTGAAGCCTAAATACTCAAGTAAAGTGATTAAAGGAATAAAACCCACCGCTATCGCATGGTTGATTAACACATGCAAAATGGCAATAACAGCAACCAGCATGCGGTTGCCCATAAAGTCTAAGTGAAATAAAGGAAAATCCATATTTGTTGGTTGTTAGCAAATTGTATCAAAATATAATCAAATAGCTATTAACATCCAACAACAAAACTTCTAATTTGTTTTAACTTTATTTAACTTCTTCAAAATCTACATACTCTCCCATGTCTGAAGATGTCATTTTTTGGGTAGCTTGTTTTTTCTGAATAGTGACTTTTCCTTCTTTCTCTTTATGATTGAAATTCGCCCTCCTTTGGTAGTTCTGACCAGTCATTTTACTCATTTGTTTACCCAAAAACCATGGCAAAACCACACGACCCAGAAAACGAATTATGTAGTAGACAATAGCAATAATTAAAATCGTTCGTAATAAACCCATTCTATCCTCCTCTTTGTATGTAAAGGTATGTATTTTTATTTTGCTTAGAATAGCACTTATTGTGCCAATTGATAATGGTGACACAATGGCATAAAAAAAGCAGCACAAGATTGTACTGCTTTTGGGGTATGATATTTTTTTATTATTCAGTCATCAGCTTAACCGCAGCTTGTAGTTCCTCATCAATTTCTGACAATATTGGGTAAAAACCTTCATTGTCAATTATATTTCTGGCAATATAGGCTTTCAATTCTACATCAATAATATCTTTCGAAATATTATACTCTTTGCGGTTCATCTTTACACCTTCCTTTTTAGTGTACTTATTAAAATCATCTAAAATCGCTTGTTTATTTAAATAAGCTTTTAAATCTTCAACCTTAGTATACTTTTCAAGACTCGTTCTGTTATTATCGGTATACTCTAATGCAAAGCGATAAATTAAACCGTTTTCGCGAACTTTGTAATAATAGTTAGTTAAGCCCAATGTATCTCTTGGTATAAAATGATCGGGCATAATGCCGCCGCCACCATATACAATTCTGCCTTCCTTGGTTTTGTATTGTAAAGAATCATTTACATCGATACTATCCTGAGAAAAGAATTCTCCGTGCTGATAACGTTCTACAATATCTTTATAGTACTCTTCAGTCCCATTTTCGTAAGGCTTTTGAATACATCTGCCCGACGGTGTATAATACCTGCTAATGGTTAAACGCAAGGCAGAACCGTCTTTTAGCGAAATTTGATTTTGAACCAGTCCTTTACCAAAGGAGCGACGTCCCACAACAATTCCCCTGTCGTTATCCTGAATAGCTCCGGCAAAGATTTCACTGGCTGAAGCTGAGAATTCATCAATTAAAACAGCGATCTCTGTTTCCTGACAAGTTCCTTTTCCGTTGGCATATACTTCCTGTCGTGGATGAGCTTTGCCCTCGGTATACACAATCATATCACCATTATGTAAGAACTCATTACATAAATTAATGGCTACATCTAAATAACCTCCAGAGTTTCCTCTAAAGTCAACAACTATTTTCTTACAACTATTCGCTTTTAATTTAGCCAAAGCCGTTAAAAATTCACCATAAGTATTCATAGCAAATCGACTCACTTTAATATAGCCCACTTCATCGGTGACCATGTACGAAACATCTACACTATACATTGGAATGTTGCCACGGGTAATATCAAATTGTAATGGCTCGGTCAATTTTCTTCTGATTACGCCCACTTTAACCTGAGTTCCCATTTCTCCGCGCAGTAATTTTAGTACCACTGAGTTTTTAATACCATTTCCGGCAATCACAGAATCATTGACAGATACAATTCTATCGCCTGGCAAAATACCCACTTTTTCTGAAGGACCGCCGGAAACAACAGCCACAACCATTACCGTATCTTTTTGAATACTAAACTGAACTCCAATTCCTCCAAAACCACTGGATAATTCTTCGTTCACATTCTGTAAATCTTTAGCAGGGATGTATACAGTATGAGGATCCAGCTTTTTCAGAATTTCAGGAATAATTTCCTCTTGAAGTTTTTCTGTGTTTACTGTATCTACATATTCCTCCTGAATTAAATCAATAATGGCTTCAATCTTATTCGTTTCCGGATAGATAACTAGAGGATTCTTTTTGCCTGACTTAATGGGTAAAATGGCATAGCCAATAAAAATTCCCACAATAAGTACCAGCGCAAATATTATTGGTTGAAATATCTGTTTTCTTGTGTTTTTATATCCCATATCTTAATCTTTATTCTGAATCTAAATCTATATGAATCGTTTGAATATCGGCTCTTTTAAGCAGCATAATTCCATCTTCCACCCTGTACTTTTGGTTATACACTACCCTTGTAATACCTGCCTGCACAATAAGTTTAGCACACTCAATACATGGCGAACAGGTTACATATAGCGTTGCTCCCTCGGAGCTATTGTTCGATCGGGCTACTTTAGTTATGGCATTCGCTTCAGCATGTAAAACATAAGGTTTTGTGATATTGTTTTCGTCTTCGCAATTGTTTTCAAAACCAGCCGGTGTTCCATTGTAACCATCACTGATAATCATTTTATCCTTTACAAGCAATGCGCCAACCTGCCTTCTGATACAATACGAATTCTCGGCCCATATATGCGCCATCCGCAAGTATCTCTTATCCAATAAAAACTGCTTTTTCTCCGCAGGTAAATCTTTTTCGTTCATGAAGTAACTCTATAATTATTGATCAATCCGTTTTTTTAGAAGAACAGAATTGCTTTATGATCAACGTATGTGGTTTAATGCGAAGCAAAAATAATAAAATATATGGGTAGCACCTTATTCAGTAATTTAAATTGACACTTTGATAATATGATTTTATTTACTGATTAAAGTAGCTATTTTATTGACTAAACGTATCAACCTCAACACACGCACAACACGAAGATGAAAAATACGATAATAGAGCGCACTTTTTTTAAGCAGCTTAAAAAAAGTACATGGATGGCAGTAATTAGTTTAGTTGTCTTTTCATTCTTAACACAACAAATAAAGGCTTCAGCTCCAGAGGAAACAACCCGAGAATGTGGTGATAATTACTATTCAGCAGAATTACTTCAATTTGATGAAAATGACGGTTGCCTAAATATTCAATTACAAATTAATGTTGAAGCAGGCTGTCATCATGCACTTTCACATATGGTAGTAGAGGTTCCTTGTGGCGAAATAAGTAATGTTTCTAATTCCGAAGGATGGATTATGGAGATTCCAACTTCAGATCCGTCAACAGGCTTAAGTGGTTTTAAGATTGACGAAATTCAGGGTTTTGGAGAAGATAAAAAAAGCGGATCTTTTACGCTATCTTATACCGTATGTGGAGATTTTGATTGCCTTGAGAGTTTGAAAGACAGTATTAAAATAGCCTATAAAGCAGCTACCTGCGTATTCTACGAAGAAATAGAAATTCCTGTTGAAGAAAGCAATGATTTTACTGCTAGTATTCAAAAACAAGATGTATCCTGCTTTGGCGGAAATAATGGATCTGCTGAGATAACAATTGATGGAGGAACAGCTCCCTTTACTTTTGAATGGAGTAACGGAAGTACTTCTCAAAATATAAGTGGTTTAAAAGTAGGGTCATATGAGGTTATTATTTCTGATGCTTCAGGAGCAACAGTTACTTTACAAACCGAAATATTACAGCCGGAATCTTCTTTATCTGTTCAAACAGAATTGGTAAACCCAAGTTGTGCAAGCAAGGATGGAAGCATTAGCTTAAATGTAAGCGGAGGAACTGCACCATATGCTTACACCTGGAATAATGGAGGCACTGAAAGTAATTTAAACAATGTATATGCCGGTAATTATTCTGTGCAGATTCTGGATAGTAATGGTTGTAGTCATTACGAAACAATTCAGCTTAAAGAAGAAACGGATTTAGCAGTAAGCTTAACCCCAAATATTCTTGAATGTTATCAGGAAGGTCAGGGAACCATTGAAAGTTCGGTGAGTGGAGGTACAGCTCCTTACTCCTACGAATGGTCTAATCAGGACACAACAGCTAACCTTAGCGATGTAAATTCTGGCAGTTATTCTTTAACTGTGGTAGATGCAGAAGGTTGTAGTGCTAAAAATAGTACAGCTGTTGGTATCAAAAAATTATCTTTAAGTACCGCTGTTATCAATCCAACTTGCCATGGTGGAGATGACGGAACTGTGAGCATTACTGATGTACGATATGGTTCGGAACCTTATACCTATTTGTGGGATAATGGGGAAACCACCTCATCAATTACCGGAGTAGAAAGTGGCAGATATCGCGTAACAGTTACTGATGTGAATGGATGTGAAGCAACCAGAACAATTAACCTGGCTGATCGTCAGGAACTGAATTTAAACCAATCTATTTCCCGCACTGATTGTGATAGCCCGGATACTAATGTTGAGCTAAGTTTTAATGGAACGGGCGGCATGCCTTCCTATGAATATTATCTTAATGGAGAATTGATTAGCTCGCCTTATATTGCAACAGAAGC
Source organism: uncultured Saccharicrinis sp. (assembly GCA_963677245.1). Lineage (GTDB taxonomy): Bacteria > Bacteroidota > Bacteroidia > Bacteroidales > Marinilabiliaceae > Saccharicrinis. The sequence continues at coordinate 2,985,850 of OY781921.1, read as the reverse complement.
TGGTGATTATACCATAACCATGACTGATGCGTTGGGTTGTGAAAAAACAGAGACCATTTCAATTTCAAGCGTAAGCCAGAATATTTCCGTAACCTCAAGTATAGCACAACCTGCTTGTGGAGGTGCCTTAACCGGAAGCGTTGATTTAACAGCAAGTGGAGGACTGGCTCCATATGTTTTTCTTTGGAGCGATGGTTATCTAGGCGCACAGAGGGACAATGTTAATCCCGGCAATTATATAGTTGAAGTGAAAGATGAAAATGGATGTACAATTACTGAAGAAGTAACAATTGATACTGCAGATGAAGTAAGTGTGGAATTAATTCAGCCAGAAAACCCGGCATGTGAAACAAGTGGAAACAGTATTCAGGCAATTGTTTCCGGTGCCAATACTTTTAACTGGGAAATACTGGATAATGATACTTATTATATTGAATCCAGCTCTTTAAATACTTTAAACTATTATGCAGGTACAGGTTCTGCGACTATAGCCTACACCGCTTTAAATGCTGAAGGATGTTTTGCTGCAGATACCATTACCATTCAATGTTCTGCTGACGATTCTTCAGGCGGAGATGATGATTCTGGAGATGATAATGGTTCAGGAGAGATTTCTGATGATTTATTTGAAGATGGCTTTTACAGCGAGATAGATGAAATCACACCTATTGGTGATAATTGCTACGAGATTTCTATGACCGTATATACTAATGGCAAAGCTGAACATGACTTGTCGCATTTGGTAGTAGGATTAGATTATGGCTATATCAGTGATGTAGAGAACTCTAAGAATTATAAGGTGGAGAAAAACATAACAGATCCAACAACCGGTGTATATGGATTTAAATTAGATGATATCAGCAACTTTGGAAAATGTCGCGATGACAATTTTACCATCAGCTATACCGTTTGCTTCGATCATCCGGATATTGAGAACTATTTTCCTGAGTATATTGAAGTGGCCTACAAAGCCAGTACGGATGTGTTTATTCAGCAAATTCCAACCAATCAACTCATAACAACTGCTATACAGGAATTGTCAGATCACCAATTGTTAGTTTCAGCTTATCCTAATCCGTTTAGAACTGAAGCAAAATTACAAGTCACTTCATCAGTGGACTCCTATGTTAAAATAGAGGTGTATGATCTGACAGGCCTAATTGTAGAAAATATTTATCAAGGTTATTTAGGATCAGGTATTGAGTATACATTTAAATTAACCGGAGGAAATAGTACCGAAAGAATTTTCTTTTATAAAGTTATTTCCGATGTTAAAACAGTACAAGGTAAACTATTAAAATACTAGATGAATTTGTAATTCATTTAAGACGTAAGAAAGCACGATTGTATTAATATAATCGTGCTTTCTCGTTTAATAAAGTTGCTATAGTTTGCTTAAGTATAGCAATGGAAGACAAACAATAAGGTACGGAGCTCAAACATTAAGGTTCAAGATTCATTCGACAAGGTTCGAATTTTATTCGAAGAGATACAGGATTTAATCAAAGAGGTTCAAATATTGTTCAAAGAGGTTCAAGTTTTATTCGAGAAGGTATATACCTCAAAAAGTAAGGTTCGGATTTTATTCAGAGAGGTTACGAATTCAAACATTGAGGTACGGAAAATAATCGAAGGCCTTCAAAACTTAAACATTGGCCATCAAATTCTGTTAGAATCGGAATGGGTTTTAAACAATAGGGATTCGATTTTAATAAAAGTATATTGAGAATGGAATGTTTAGTCTAAAAAATAGTAATTGATAGCTAAAAATTCATAAAACAGATATTCTACTGTATAGAATAGTTTTTGTTAGATTTACAAGGGTGATACTATATTGAAAAGCATTTTATAATTATTATAACTAATCCTAAATATTGAATTCAATGAAATATTTACTTTCGTTCTGGCTATTGATTCTTGTACACCTGAATTACGGTCAGACTAATCAAACTTTTACAGGTCAATTCCCATTAGTTAATGTCAAAGATCGGGTTATTAATGATGCTATTCTTGACTCAAGAGAATTACTATATTATTTGTGTGATACTGTGTTGGTATTAGAAAAAGAGGCTATCCCGATTTTGATTGAGGAAATGGATAATCCTGAAATATTCCTGGGAATAAGTTTATTACATCCGTATAAATCTACCATTACGGCTTCGTCCAATAGCTATCATTTTAAGGGCTTATTGGCTGCTTATTTAATTGAGTTTATATTGCAAAGGGACAATTCAGGCAAACCAACACCATCAGGAGCCAACCATATAGGAATGAAAAGAATAGATTGGTATTATCTAAAAATGTCATCAAATCTTATACTTAAAAAGGAAAAAGAAGAGGCTTTGAGCTATTCAGATATTGGGCGACTAAAACAAATTTATATAGATTGGTGGGAGTTGAATAAAACAAAGTCTATTGAAGAACTGCGAAAGCAAAACGCAAAACAATCTATTTTTAATAATACGCCATTTGTGTGGAAGTAGTACAAAACGATTTACCTGATTAAATAATACAATATAAGCACTTTGTGTTTATTATATGATTGATAAACTACATTTTGAAGAATAGAAAATTAATGACGTATGAAGCACTATGCTATTGAAGGAAGGCATTTATCGATGAAAGATAAATGGATGCAACAATTGTTAAAGGGGGAAGGAGAACTGGAAACTTTAGCAGGTAAGAAAGGTCTGTTGTTTTCAACGCTTACGCTGGAAAAAATGATTGAAGAGGAAGAACGTCACGAGAAGGTGTATGTGGATCATGATAAAACGCGTAGCTTAAGAAGCTATAGCAGTGGTGAACAACGAAAAGCGCTATTAGCTTATTTAATTCAGCAGAAGCCAGATTTTTTAGTGTTAGATAATCCTTTTGATTGCCTGGATGTACAATCTGTTTTGGATTTAAAACAGAGATGTACAGAAATATCACAGCAAATTTCTCTGGTGCAGATATTTAAGCGTCAAGAAGATATTTTACCAATAATTGATAAAGTTGTTTTTATCGAGAATGAAGCTGTTCATCAGGTTTTTAGTTTAAATGAATTTAAGGAACAACATCTGCACGCTGAAAAGGCAGATGAAAATTATCAAATTCCCCCACCTTTAAAAGCTGTTAGCAACGTTCCTGAAATATTGGTAGAACTGAATGATGTAAATGTTTCCTACGATGGAAGAGGAATTGTGAAAAACATCAACTGGCAGGTTAAAAGTGGGGAGTTCTGGCATCTAAAAGGTCCGAATGGTTCGGGGAAAACTACGCTATTATCCATGATTTACGGAGACAATCCTAAAGCTTTTGGAGAGGACATTGTGTTGTTTGGGAATAAAAAAGGAAGTGGGGAGAGTGTTTGGGAAATTAAAGAAAAGATAGGGTATTTCACGCCTTCGCTAACGCAGTTGTTTCATAGTAGTGATACGCTGGAGCAAATGGTTATCTCAGGTTTAGTGGATAGTGTTGGTTTATATTTAAAACCAACCGACAGGCAAAAGAATCTGGCTCGTCAATGGTTAAAAGTCATTCAGTTTGAAGATAAAAAGGATGCCAGTTTTTACCATCAGTCCCAAATTTGTCAGCGCTTAGTTTTAATTGCCCGGGCCATGATTAAGCATCCTCCTTTATTAATATTAGATGAGCCATCAACCGGATTGGATGATTATAGCGCTTCGCTCATGGTAAATTTAATTCAAAAAATAGCCAAGGAAAGTACAACGGCTATTATATATGTATCCCATCGAACAGAGAAAGGTTTAAAGCCAAACTATACATTTGAACTAGTTAAAGAAGAAGATGGATCAAAAGGTCTGTGCTATTGATATAAAACAAAAGGCTGTCAAAATTTGACAGCCTTCTGAATGATTTCATTTGAGAATTATCTTTTATAAGCCAAAAGCTTTTTTGAATTCATCCACATAATCCAGCTTTTCCCAGGTAAAGAATTCTACTTCTTTTTCAACGTCAACGCCATTTTGTTTTACAGTCACTTTCTCTGTATATGGTTTACGTCCCATGTGACCATAAGCAGCAGTAGGTTCAAAAATTGGATTCTTTAAACCAAAACGTTTTACAATGGCAGCTGGTCTCATGTCGATAACAGAATTAATTTTTTCTGCAATCTCACCATCCGATAAATCAACTTTAGCCGATCCATATGTGTTTACATATAAACCTACAGGCTCAGCAACACCAATAGCATAAGCAACTTGTACTAAAGCTTCTTCTGCAATTCCGGTAGCCACCAGGTTTTTAGCAATATGACGAGTAGCATAAGCCGCAGATCTGTCTACTTTAGAACTATCTTTTCCTGAGAAAGCTCCACCACCGTGAGCACCTTTACCTCCGTATGTATCAACAATAATTTTACGTCCGGTTAATCCGGTGTCTCCATGAGGACCACCAATTACAAATTTACCGGTTGGGTTAACGTGTAATAAATAGTTGTCGTCAATTAAGGCTTGCTCATCGTCAGACAATAAAGCTTTAACGCGAGGAATAAGAATGTTCTTCACATCTTGCTTGATGGTGTCAAGCATTTTGTCTTCCTCATCAAAATCATCGTGTTGAGTAGAAATAACAATAGTATGCACGCGAACAGGCTTATTGTCGTCGCCATATTCCATCGTAACCTGCGATTTAGAATCTGGACGCAAGTAAGTCATTTCTTTACCTTCTCTTCTGATAGCTGCTAATTCAATTAATAGCAAATGCGAAAGAAATAGTGGAAAAGGCATATACTCTTCAGTTTCTTTACAAGCGTAGCCAAACATCATTCCCTGGTCACCAGCTCCCTGGTTTTCTGCATCCTCTCTTTCAACCCCACGGTTAATATCTTCACTTTGTTCATGAATGGCAGAAATTACACCACAAGATCCTGAGTCGAACATATACTCTGCTTTGGTATATCCGATTCTATCAATTACCTGACGTGCGATTTTTTGAACAGGAACATAACCATTGGTCTTAACTTCGCCACTTAATACAACAAGTCCAGTGGTTACTAATGTTTCAGCAGCTACTTTCGATTCTGAGTCCTGACGTAAGAACTCATCTAATAAGGCATCAGAAATTTGATCCGCTACTTTATCCGGATGTCCTTCAGAAACGGACTCCGATGTAAATAAATATCCCATTATATTTAAATTTTTAAATAAATAAAATGCGTGGATAGTTTAAAAAAGGAAAGCGATATGCGTTTTAGCACTTTTTTAGAGTGGTTGCAATCAGTCAAATCCATCCACTATCCGATTAAATGTGCTGCAAAAATAGAAAAGAATGTTTATATATACCTATAACAGTTGTCATATTTTAAATATTTTGAGGATATTTGCCTAGAGATTTAATAGTTGAAAAATTTTATTTTATTGTAAATCAGAACTCAGGAAAAAATATTTCAATTTTTTCAAAAAAATATTTGGAGTGTATTTAATTTGATATATCTTTGCATCCGCATTTGAAACAGAAGAGATGTCAAGTGTAGTGCTGCTCCGTTCGTCTAGGGGTTAGGACGCCAGGTTTTCATCCTGGTAACAGGGGTTCGATTCCCCTACGGAGTACTAAAGGAAAAAAGTTATATAATTTAGGTTATAGAAGATGGCAAATCATAAGTCGGCGTTAAAAAGAATTCGTCAAGCAGAGAAGAAGAGAGTACACAATAAGTATTACGCAAAAACAGCTCGTAACGCTGTAAAGAAATTACGTGGTACTACTGAAAAAAGTGAAGCTTCTGAAATGTTTCCAAAGGTTGCAGCAATGCTTGATAAATTAGCCAAAAGAAACGTTATTCATAAGAATAAGGCTGCTAACTTAAAATCAAAGTTAGCTAAGCATATCAACAAGCTTTAATAAAGGCTATTCTGCTCCGTTCGTCTAGGGGTTAGGACGCCAGGTTTTCATCCTGGTAACAGGGGTTCGATTCCCCTACGGAGTACACGAAAAATCCTTCCTGGTTAACATGAAGGATTTTTTGTTTTTATAAGGTTTGATTTGTTTAAAGGGATTCTTATCTTTTAAATAAAAAACTAACCATGTCTGACCAAAAGCTAAGTATTAAATTCTGGTCTGTAGAAGACAGACCAAGAGAAAAGATGCTCTCCAAAGGACTTTCCAGTTTATCGAATGCTGAGCTAATAGCTATTTTAATAGGATCTGGTAATCGTGAAGAATCAGCAGTTGATGTTTGCAAACGTATCTTAAGTGATGTAGATAATAACTTAAATGAGTTGGGTAAAATTACTGTTGAGAAATTAAAGCGAGATTACAGAGGTATAGGCGAAGCGAAGGCTATTACAATAGTGGCCGCACTGGAATTAGGCCGAAGACGCAAGTTGAGCGAGGTTAAGCAGAAACTGAAGATTTCAGGCAGTCATGATGTTTACGAAATGATGCATCCGATTTTAGCAGATTTGCCTCACGAAGAATTTTGGATTGTGTTATTAAACCGTGCTAACAAAGTAATCAATACCTTAAAAATTAGTCAGGGAGGCGTTGCGGGAACGGTCATCGATCCTAAAATTATTATGAAAGCGGCCTTGGATCAATTGGCTTCGTCGATTATATTGTGTCACAATCACCCATCAGGAAATAAACAACCAAGTCAGCAGGATATTTCCATCACCAAAAAACTAAAAGAAGCAGGAAAGGTAATGGACATTCCAGTGTTGGATCATCTTATCGTTACCGATAATGGTTATTATAGTTTCGCTGATGAGGGGGAGGTATAATTGGTTCTAAAGCTATATTTATAGATGGAGAACATAATAATAAAATAAAATATATTCTCTATACCATAGTACATTGTTAAGTTTAATTCGTATAAATTGATTATTTTCAGGAATAAAACTTGCAAGGCAATTGATGTAATTTCTGTTGAGATAAATATTACAACTTTTTCTTTCGCTATAAATAGATATCCTATCACCCAGCTTAATACTCTAAATACATCTCCGATATTTTGCCATAAAAAAAAATCACTCATCTGATTAAATTCTGAGGAGAAAAGGTATCTGATAATAATAGTTCTGGTTGAAAAAATTGCACCAGCCCCTAGAATTAGAATTGGTAGCAGGATTTTGTAAATTTTTATCAGCTCGTTATTTAATTCCTTATTAGTTCTTATAGATGCAAATCTAGGGAGGAAATAATAACTAAACGACAACGTTAATAACATTATGTAGTTGTTACTTATTTTATTAATTCCATCCCATAAACCAGCAGTGTGCTCTCCTAAATCGAGAATTATAATTTTACGCATGATTATTATTGAAAGGGGAGATAATATTCCAGACGTTATTGCCATAAGGCTGTACTTGCTTAGTCTTTTTAAAATTAAAAATGAAAATTTAAAATGTGTTACTCTGATTCTTTTTATAAAAAAGACAAAAGCAATAATTGCGGTAAGAAAGCTTGTAAATAGTTGCCCCCAAAGCAATCCTATTAATCCGTATAGCCACACTGAGAAAAGAGATATACAAAAGCCGGTTATGTTAGTTGCAAGATTTACTCTAATAAAATATTTAAGATTCTGAAGACCATTTAATATGGAGATGTATAAATTTAAACTTGCAGTTGATGTAAGGAAAATACCAGAGAATTGTATAATCCTGTAGTAACCATCATTATTGTAAATGAGGTTACAAATTAACTTCGGAAATATTGCTATAGTGATTCCCAAAACGATAGAAAAAACTAATACACATATAAAGCTTGTAGAGATTATTAAATCTTGTTTTTTATTTGAATGTTGATTGCTGGCTATATATTTTATAACGCCAGAATTAAAGCCTAGTCCTGAAAAATTAGAACCTAATTGAATAAAGTTAATTAATTGACTGACTAAGGCCATGCCTGTAGGTCCTACATAAACTGCTAAAATTTTAATATTTAAAATGCCGATAATAAATTTTACTATGACCTGAATGGAGTTTTTTAGAGATACCTTTATAAAGGTTGAACTAATTGATAGTTTATTAAATAGTTTATCGAGCATTTATTTTTTGTTTTTGACAAATGGGATTAATTCAAATAATTGACCCAAAACCCGGTCTCTGTTTATTTTTGAATGCTGTTGGATTTGAGATTCATGATAATATTGAGCATTGTAAAAGATCGAGTTCTTATAATTCTGCCACCATATATTGCCAAAAGCAACCGGATAGTTCCATGGCTTTTGAAGTAAATAATGATATACCTTAGGTATCCATTTTTGGGTTATATCATAGTTCTGGTATAATGTAAAATTGAACTCCGGAGATATGAGTATGCTTTGATCCTTGAATACAATATTTAATATATCCTGATCTTGATATTTAAATTTTTTACCGAGCAATGGTAATATGCAATTATTAATTACTTGATTATCAAAAATTTTTTTTGAATTGAGTAGTATTACTCCAGCGTTAAAATATTGCAGAGGATTTACATCAATTTTTTTTGCATATTTTTTAAACTTTTTAGAAATATTAGTTTTGTGGAAATTAGCTACCGCTGCAATATATTTGTCATTTAGTGAAATATTATATAGGTCGCTTAAATCTCCATTGAAGCAAATGTCGCAATCACAGTATATGACTTTATCATATTTCTTAATAAGATTCGGAATTAATAGTCGATAATATGTCTCAATACTAACATTTCTTACCTCATATTCATTTTTAAAATTATCATTTAATTCGATATAGCTAATTGTACAATTATCAAATTGTTCTGTTAGTTGATTTATCTTATGCCTATTCTCTTTGCAAAGCCTCTGTCCTGAATGTAATATGTATATCTCGTAAAAAGTATTTAAACCGGCATTTGAAAGTAAGGAGTGAATGCACACTCCTGCTGGAATTGTATAATGATCATTAAAACTAAATACGATAGGAATTTTCATTGATTCAAACATGTTGATTTAATATACGATCCCATTGGTCTGAAATAATATCAGGGTGCAAGTGCGCTACGCTTGAAATCGCATTTGATTTACATTTTAAATATAAGTCGTTGTCTAAATACATTTTATTAAAAGCTTCAGCTAAAGCAGATGGATTGTAATTAGAAACAAGTAGCCCATTATACTCGTGGGTTACAATTTCATCTACGCCTGGACAATTAACCGAAACAACAGGAGTGCCTATGGATAAAGATTCGATTAAACACCGTGGAAATCCTTCGTAATTACTTGTAAGAGCTAAAAATTTAGCATTTGAAATTACTTTAAAAATGTCTGTGGTAAAAGGATATAATTGTACCGAGTTGTTAAGCTTAAGCACATTAATCAATTTTTCAATCTTAAGCTTGTCCTTGCCATCTCCATATATTTTTAATTTGTATTTATTACAAATCTCAGATTTATGATAACTGTTTATTAATAGTGAGATATTTTTTACATCATCTTCAAGTCTCCCAAGAAAGACTATGTAGTCTTTTTCATCTGTTGAACTAATTATTTGATTTAGTGTTGGAGCAGGATTATATATGGTATTTACTTTAGCGTGTGAAAACCGGAGTTGAATTTCTTTTTTAACCGAATTGGAGACAGCAATAATCTTGTTAGCCCTTTTAATTATTAAATTCGAAACAAAGTCTGACTTAGGAAAATAATAATCTAAATTAGAGCTCCTTACAACGTATATTACCTCAAAACCTCTGTATATATAATACATATAAAACAATTCTCTAAGCGGTAATTGGTGGGTTCTATTATCAATGATAAAGTCAAAATTGTTTTTAATTAAATAATTTCTAAATGTATTAAACCGTAACAGTCGATGAATTATATCTTCATTTTGAGTCTTTTTCTTTCCGATATTAAATAATTTTCCAGAATATTTATATACAATTTCGTCCATCAAGGTAACTATGTGCACGTCATAGCCTTTAGTTTGTAGCATCTCTGATAAAAGAGCTGTTGATTTTTCAGCACCTCCGTTGGCTAACGATAACGTTACTAAACACACTTTCTTCTTTTCTTTATTCATCTTTGCATATGAAAAACAAAGCTAAAAATAGTAAACTTGTAAAGATTTAATGCATATATAGGTAAATGAAAATATTATTAGTTGGTGAGTACAGTGGATTGCACTCTTCTTTGGCTTTTGGATTAAGGAAGTTAGGGCATGATGTCGTTTTAGCTTCCGATGGAGATAGTTGGAAAGGATTTAAAAGGGATATTGATCTTGAAAGAGATTGGTGTAAAAGTAAGTTAACATTTGTTTTTAAGTTAATTAGAAACTTAAAATATTTTAGAGGTTATGAAGTTGTTCAGTTAATTAACCCAAATTTCATAATGCTTAAACCTTTTTTGCTCAAGATAATTTTTAAGTATTTAAAAAAATACAATAAGAGTGTGTTTTTAGGCGCCAATGGAACAGACTCTGTTTTTATTCGATATGGACTATCCGGGAGATACTCCAAATCTATTCTTAACCAAAAGATTTTGAGAAGTGATCCTATGATTGTAGATTACATAAACAAGCAGCTAATTCCAAAAAACGAAAGACTAAATAGGTATATTGCAGATCGTGTAGATGGTATTACAGCTGTTTGTGCAGAATATTATATAGCTTACAAAGCTATTTTTCCTCAAAAAACCATATTTATTCCTTTGCCAATAGATACTAAAGAAGTTGCTTTTTGTAATACTGTTCAGAAAGATACTCAACCGTTAAAATTTTTTCTTGGACACTTAAAAAAAAGGAGTAAACTTAAAGGAACAGATATTATAGAAGAAGCGTTAAAGGATCTAAAAAGGAATTATGAAGATCAGATAGAACTTCAGATTGTAAGTGGAGTACCTTATGATGAATATATTAATCTTTTAAATAGCTCTCACGTATTGTGTGATCAATTATATTCGTATGGCTGTGGAGTAAATGGAGTTATTGGTCTATCAAAAGGATTAATTGTTGTTGGAGGTGGAGATGAAGGAATGTATAAATTATTTAAAGAAATTAAAAATAAGCCAATTGTTGATCTGCCTAGTCAAAAAGAGGACGTTTACAAAGAGTTAGAAAAATTGTTGCTAAATAAAAGCTCTTTGTATAAAAAAGCATTAAATAGTAGAAGGTATGCTGAAAAGCATCATGATGTGCTAAAGATTGCCAAAAAATACGAACAGTTTTGGATGAAAATGATGAATTCTGGCGAGGAATTAGGAATTTGACTTTCACATAACCGTAAATATGGTTTTAAAAATATTCAATTATTTTGCAATGAATGAAAAGAGAAACTTTATCTATTAGATACTATAAATTCTAACGGGAAATTCTTTGGCTCCGAATTTTTCTTTAGTTTCTAACAAAGTGAAATTAACATTTCCACTTCTATCCATATTGGTGCCAAAATCAATAAAGGTATGAGAGGTTTTAAAGTTATTAATGATATAATAATATAAAACGTCAGAGGCTCTGTTCTTTCTTCCATCAAATGTAGTAGCAAAATACTGAACCTTTACAATGCCTTTATGAATATATAATACAGCACCTGCGTGAATCGATTTAGTTTCTTTATCTTCTAACATTAATAATTTAATATTCTTAGAGAAGTGCTGTTTTAAATATAAAATTTCTTTAAGTGTATGAACAGGTTTAGTTTTATACAAATTCTCAAGATTACTTTCCAAGATTTTCCAATAGGTTTCAAAATCATCCGAATAAAAGCAATTGTACATTTCCAACTTTCCTTTTCTAACACACTTTGAGGGAAATTGATGATTAGGAAGGTGTATAAATGCACCAATATTGTACTCTATTGTAGGGTTGTATTCGTGTTCAATAATAAAAGAATTAATCTGTTGAAGTGATTCTGAATAGAAGAACGGTTGATCTTTTATTAACACGTTACTAATATGATTTTTAGAGAAATATTGCAGGATGGCTCCCATGAATAATTTGGCTTTACCATAGCCATATTTCGACTTGTGAATAATACCTCCAAAAGTCAAGCCTTGGTGACTGTAAAAATGATTCTTGTATACATTTCCAGGTAATATTACACTTAAAGATTTTTTGTAGTAAAGAAGAAGTGAATGGTCTTCAAAACGATCACTATGATATTCAAGATAATCCCTGAAAAACATAAAAGATGTATTGTCTGCATTATCAACAAACTCATCCCACTCCTTTTTTTTGCCCTCTTGATATCTTACTACCTCAATCATTGTGTTGAATAAATAAATCGTAATCCCTTATATAATCTTTTTCATCGTATAACTCCGAAGCCATTACTAAAACAACACTTCCGTTACTAAACTCATTAATTTCTCGCCATATTCCAGGTGTAATTAATAAACCTTTACTAGGATTGTTTAAGAAAACTGTTTTTCGGTTTTTACCATCATCCAAAATAACATTAAAGCTACCGCTTGCGGCAATAATTAGTTGATATAAGTTTTTATGTGCATGACCACCTCTTTCTGCACCAGAAGGAATGTCGTATGTGTAATAAACTCTTTTAATATCAAAAGGGATTGAAGAATTAGATTCCAAAACAGATAGAGAACCTTTATCTGAGCTTATTTTAGAAATATCTATAATTTGACAGTGGCGTATTGCTGACATCGTACTGGCTATTTTGAACAGATTAATATAGTCTCAATTTTACTGAAACCATTAATATTTCCATCTTTCGAGTTGAAATTCAATATATTTACCTGAAATCCACAAGATTCTAATCGATCTTTTAGTCCTTCTACAGAATATATTCGAACATGATCTTCTTGTCCAAAATGTTTTAATCGATCCTCAGGTAATGTTATTGTGGTATCTTCATATATATATCCATCTTTAAAAGGTGTTTGAATTATACACTTACCAGATGATTTTAAAACTCTGTATAATTCTTTCATCGCTAATAAATCATTATTCACATGTTCCAAAATATGGTAGCAAATAATTAGGTCATAACTAGCATCAGCAGCATTTATGTTAGTTATGTCGTAGGAAACATCTGCAATGAAATCTCCGGATAAATCTGACGCTAAATAATTGTATTTTTCGTTCTTTAATCTTCGATAAAGAGTTCTTGAAGGGGAAAAGTCTAATATAGATATATCATGCAGAAGATAGTTCTCTTTAAGAACATTCCACAATCTTCTGTTTCTTTGAAGGCTTCCACATGAAGGGCAGATTCTATCGTTTAAGTATGGTTGAAATTTTCGTAGTTTTTTGGAACAAATATTACATTGATAAGTTTTACCCATGTAAAAAATATATAATATTCTCCGGAATAATTCCTCGTATTTAAATATTGTTTTTTTTGGAAAAAAAAAGGCAAATATTTTTTTTAAATAATTATACATCTTAAAAAGAAGTCAGATTAAATTGTTTAATGTAAGTGCTAAAATCTCTTATATATTCACAATCGTCATAATGGGTATCTGATAAAACCAGGCAAACGCTGTTCGATAAAAAGTTAGTCATTTTTCGCCAGGTTAGTTGAGGTATAAATAGGCCCTTGTTTGTTTGACTTAAGGCAAAGGTTTTTTTTTCTTCGCCACGCACTGTTTTAACAGTAAATCCTCCTGATATTGGTATTATTAACTCATTGCTGTTTGTATAAGCATGCCCACCTCTCTCTTCTCCTCCCGGAACATCATAAATCCAATATGTCCTTTGAATATTAAAAGGAACATGAATTTGTTCTTCAATAAAGCTAAGGTTGCCCCTTAAGTCTTTAATTTTTGGAAGTTCTATTTCTGTAACCTCGGTAAAACCCATTGATTTTTTATCTTTGCTAACGCCCAAAGATATATATTATTTCATTTTATCCCTTTCAATATTATACAATGAGAGTACCCTTCCTTGATTTAAAGGCCTTGAATCTTCAATATAAAGATGAGTTTAAGCAAGTGTTTGATGATTTTTTAGAATCAGGTTGGTATATTTTGGGAGATCAGGTTACATTGTTTGAACAAAAGTTGACACAATATATAGGATGTGAACATGCTATCGGTGTAGGAAATGGTTTGGATGCTTTATCTCTTATATTAAAAGGCTATATAGAATTAGGTATATTGGAAAAAGGAGATGAAATTCTTTTACCTGCTAATACATTTATTGCAACAATTTTGTCAGTTACGAGTAATGGTTTAATACCTGTTTTTATTGAACCAGATTTAATAACGTTTAATATTAAAGCTGAAGAAATCCGAAAAAATATAACATCGAAATCAAAGGCTATAATTTGTGTTCATTTATACGGTTTGGTTTCGGATATGGATGAGATAAAAGAGGTAGCAGGAAAAAATAATCTTTTGCTGTTAGAAGATAATGCACAAGCAATTGGAGCAGAGTATAATGGATTAATGACGGGTGTGTTAGGTGATGCAGCTGCATTTAGTTTTTATCCGGGTAAAAATTTAGGAGCATTAGGAGATGGAGGCGCTGTAACTACTTCGAATAAGGAACTTGCAGATACGATCCGAGCACTTCGTAATTATGGATCCGAAAAAAAATACTACAATCAATTTAAAGGGGTTAATTCCAGACTAGATGAACTGCAGGCTTCGTTTTTAAATGTTAAACTGAAGTATTTAGATCAAGAAAATAACAGGAGAAAAGAAATTGCTTCAAAATATTTACAAGGAATTTCGCATTCTGAAATAAAGTTACCCTATTGTAAACAATCAGAAAATCATGTTTGGCACTTATTTGTTATTCGTTGCAGCAGAAGAGAGGAGTTGAGTGCTTATTTGACCGAAAAAGGTGTGGGCAATATGGTTCATTATCCGCTTGCTCCCAATTTGCAAGAGGCTTATAAAGAGTATAACCATTTAAATTTACCCATAACTCAGAAAATACATAATGAGGTTCTTAGTTTGCCGATGTATTCTTTGCTAAAAGATGAAGAAGTAAATTACGTAATTGAAACCATTAATAACTTTAAATAATTATGGATATCCACATTTTTAATACAGAAAATTCCCTTTTTAATCAGTTTGTTGCAGAAATTAGAGATAAAGAAATTCAGGTTGATCCATTGCGTTTCAGAAGAAATGTGGAGCGCATGGGAGAAATTATGGCCTATGAAATTAGCAAGAAGTTAGAATACAAAGATATTGAGGTAGAAACACCTTTAGGAATTTCGAAAGAGTATGTGCATAAAGAAAATGTGGTGATTGCTACTATTTTAAGAGCCGGATTGCCATTGCATCAGGGTGTGCTTAATTATTTTGATAGTGCAGAGAATGCTTTTGTGTCGGCTTATAGGAAATACAACGAAAAAGGTGATTTTGATATACACATCGAGTATATTTCTTCTCCTTCGTTAGAGGGTAAGACGGTTATTTTAACGGATCCTATGTTGGCAAGTGGAGCGTCAATGGAATTAGCTTATAAGGCATTGTTAACTAAAGGAAACCCGGAGCATATTCATGTAGCTTCTATTATAGCCAGTGAAGAGGGGATGGAATATGTTAAAAGCAATATGCCACAAGACAAGGTTTCGCTTTGGATTGGAGCCGTAGATAAAGAGCTTAATGATAAAAAGTACATCGTACCAGGGCTAGGGGATGCTGGCGATTTAGCTTATGGAAGTAAGCTATAAGGTTAAAACTATAAAAATTACTCCAAAGTAAATTTTTTAGCCCAACATGTATCATTACATTCATTCAATAAAAGTTGATTGCTTTTTTTGAGAATGGGATGTATAAAGTCAGCCCATTTTTCAACTAAAGGTAATAGAGTAAAGATCCTTTCGTGCAAACGAGGATGAGGAATGATTAAATTTGGTAATGAAACGGACTGATCATCAAAATAAAGAATATCGATATCCATTGTACGACCTTCATATCCTGTACTAGTTTTGGTTTTTCTGCCTAAGTTTTTTTCAATGGATTGAGTTTGCTTCAGTATTTCTAGTGGGGAATATGCTGACTCAACTTCAAGAACTTGATTGATGAAATTTTGCTGATGGGTAAATCCCCATGGTTCACTTTCATATAAGCTACTTTTATCGATGATTCTCCCAATTTTCGATTCAATAAGTTGATGTGCCCATGTTATATTTAGGGTTCTGTTGCCCTCATTACCGCCAATTAGTAGAAATACTTTATGCATTAGTGTTCTCCTCTCTCTTAGAAAGTAATATATTTGTTACATTACTTCAATTCACAAAAATAACTCAAAATTATGGCAAAATTTTTTAAATCTTTATTGTTGACCGTAGTTGGTTCTATTGTAACTGCGGTTTTTATAATTCTCATCTTTATTGGTGTGATTGCTGCAATTGCGTCGTCTGGCGAAAAACAGGTAAAAATTAAAGAGGATACTTTACTAACCATAAACCTGGATAAAATTATTAAAGACAGAGGTGAGGAAGATCCTTTTCAAGCCCTAATGGGGGAATCTCCGTTTTCTAATCCTCAAGTAGGCTTAAATGATATTTTGAATAATATTGAAAAAGCGCAACGTGATAAAAACATTTTAGGTATTTATCTGGAATGCGGAACACCAATGACAGGGTATGCAACATTAAATGAAATCAGAGAAGCGCTAATTGCATTTAAAGATTCCGGGAAATTCATATATGCTTATGCCCCTATGTATACACAAAAAGGATATTATTTAGCATCTGCTGCTGATAAAGTATATATGCCACCACAAGGAATGTTGGAGCTAAAAGGAATTCATGCAGGTAGAACATTCTTTACAGGAGCTTTAAAAAAATTAGGTGTGGATATGCAGATTTTTAAACATGGAAAGTTTAAATCAGCTGTAGAGCCCTTTATGCTTAAAGAGATGAGTGAGCCGGCAAAGGAGCAAACTCTAACATATGTAGGTTCGATCTGGAATCATGTAGCTAAAGGTATTGCTGAAAGTCGTGGTATCTCTGAAGAGGATATTAATATGTTAGCTGATAATGGAGGAATCTTTGCAGAAAACGAAGTATTCTTAAAAGGAAATATTATTGATGGATTAAAGTATAAAGATGAAGTCATTAATGAATTAAAAGAAGCTACTAAAACGGATGAGGAAGATGATATTGAACAAGTCAGTTTACAGGATTACAAACATGTTTATGTAGCTAAGGAAACCAAGGGACTTGTAAAAGATAAAATTGCGGTAATTTATGCAGAAGGTGAAATTGATGGAGGTAGCGATGACGGAATTGATTCGGAGAAATTAAGCAAAACAATCAGAAAAGCTCGACGAGATAAGTCTATAAAAGCGGTTGTGCTTAGAGTGAATTCACCGGGTGGATCAGGTGCAGGTTCAGATATTATTTGGAGAGAGGTAGAGCTGTGTAAAAAGGAAAAGCCGGTTATTGTTTCAATGGGTGATTTGGCTGCTTCTGGAGGATATTATATCTCGTGTTGTGCCGATACTATTGTTGCTAACCCGGTTACGCTGACAGGTTCTATTGGTGTTTTTGGTATGATTCCAAATATTAAACCTATGGCTAATAAATGGGGTTTTACTTTTGATGGTGTTAAAACCAATAAATATGCAGATGTTCCGTCTATTACTCGTGCATTTTCTAAAGATGAGAAAGAGTTAATGCAAAACTACATCGAAAAATTCTATGATGTTTTCATTGGTAAGTGTGCAGAAGGAAGAAATTCGACCAAAGAGTCTATTGATGAAATTGGTCAAGGGAGAGTATGGAGTGGCGAAAATGCCATTGAAAATGATTTGGTAGATGTAATGGGTGGATTGAACAGAGCCATAGAGATTGCGAAAGAAAAGGCTGGTTTGGAAAACTTTAGAATTAAAGAAATGCCTGAACAGTTAGATCCTTTTGAAGAATTATTTAAGGGAATGAAGAGTGAAGCTCGATCATATATTTATGAAACTTTCTTAGGTGTTAATATTGAAGCAGTAGATCAAATTAACAGATTAAAAGAGATGCATCCGGTTCAAGCCAGATTACCTTATGAATTGCAACTCAATTAAAATTGTATATCTTTGTAAAATAGAAAGGCTGGTCTAAAAAGAACAGCCTTTTTTTTGGAAAATGAATTGCTTAAAATACATACGGTTTGTACTGTTGCCATTGGCTTTGCTTTATGGTGTGATTATTCGAATTCGTAATTTTCTGTTTAACATAGAAAAAATAAAATCAGAGCAATTTAATGTGCCTGTAATTTCAGTGGGTAATATTACAGTTGGAGGAACAGGAAAAACACCATTAACCGAGTTTATTATCCGAACAATTTCGCCGAATAACGATGTGGCATTGTTAAGTAGAGGATATAAGCGGGAGACAAAAGGAGTTGTGTTGGCAGATGAACATTCTACCGCTTTAGATATTGGAGATGAGCCAAAACAAATATTGGATAAGTTCAAGCAGATTAAGGTGGCTGTTGCCGAAAAAAGAGTTGAAGGAATAAATGCGCTATTATCTTTGCAGAACAAGCCTGATGTGATAGTAATGGATGATGCCTACCAGCATCGCTATGTAAAACCGGGATTAAGTATTCTGGTAATTGATTACAACAGGCCTCTTTGGAAAGATGTAATGATGCCCGCAGGAGAGCTGCGAGAGCCAATGAGTGGAAAGAAAAGAGCCGATGTGATATTGTTCAGTAAATGTCCTGCTGACATTTCAGAAATAGAACAGGCGAATTTCATAAGAAAAATAAAACCACAGAAGAATCAGGAGGTTTATTTTTCAAGTGTGGGTTATAAAGAGATCAGGAGTATTTTTGAGTCCGAGGATGTGATGGGTGAAGAAATTGGAAATACATCAGTTTTAGTGGTAACAGGCATTGCGAATCCAACACCATTTTTAGAATATGTGCGTAGTAAAGTGCAAAACGTTGAATCGATCAAATTCCCTGATCACTATCAATTTGCATCAAAGGATATAGATAAAGTTATGCAGCGATTTAACCAAATGAAGGGTAATCGAAAAATTGTGTTGACAACCGAAAAGGATGCCATTCGTTTTAAACAAATGGAGTCTGAATTAAATGATTTAAAAAAGCATTTGTATTATATCCCTATTGAAATACAAATATTAGATAATATAGAAAAAGAGTTTAAAGATAAAATCATCAACTATGTTGAACAGAATAAAAGAAAGCGCTGATTTTATTTTGGATAAATCCAAAACAGAGGCAAAAATTGGAATTATTTTAGGAACCGGATTAGGTGGTTTGGTTAAGGAAATTGAAATTGAAAGTACACTTAATTACGATAAAATACCAAACTTTCCGGTATCAACTGTTGAAGGTCATCATGGTCGCCTGATTTTTGGTAAGCTAGGAGGCAAAGAAGTGATGGCCATGCAAGGTCGCTTTCATTATTACGAAGGTTATTCTATGCAGGAAGTTACCTTTCCGGTTAGAGTGATGAAATTAATGGGAATTGAGCAACTTATCGTAAGTAATGCCAGTGGTGGTTTAAATCCTGACTTTAAAGTTGGAGATGTCATGGTGATTGAAGACCATATTAATATGTTTGGAGATAATCCATTAATGGGGAAAAACCTAGATGAGTTAGGTCCAAGATTTCCGGATATGAGCCAGCCATATGCAAAAGATTTAATTGCCAAAGCATTTGACATCGCCCAAAATAACAACATAGAATTAAAAAGAGGTGTTTATGTTGGGACATCAGGGCCGACTTTTGAAACGCCAGCAGAATATAAAATGTTTCGTATTTTAGGAGCTGATGTAGTTGGAATGTCAACTGTTCCTGAAGTGATAGTTGCCCGTCATATGGAAATGAAATGTTTTGGCGTATCTATTGTAACTGATTCAGGTGTTCCCGGAGAAATTGTGGAAGTCTCGCACGAAGAAGTTCAGGAGGTGGCAGCTAAGGCAGAACCAACCATGACTTTTGTAATTAAAGAGTTGGTTGCTAAGTTGGAGCTATAAATAATAAACGAGTTGTTTTTAAAATATATAGCAGCAGGTTATTTTACCTAGCTGCTATTTTTTTACCCGGATTATGAGTTAGAACTTCGTTATGAGCATTAAAATGGCGATAAAACAAGACTTTAATGAATCGAGGCATAGCATCGTTATGATAAGTTGAAGCAAAGTAACGAAGTGACTTGTTTTGAAGCGATTCTAATGCGTAATAGATTTTCTAATGCATATTACGGGTTTAATCCATTGGTTATTACAGAGGTTAATTTCTGCTGCTTACGTTTCCCTTCAGAAGAAAACAAATCAATGTAAATGATGTATATTCCAGGAGGAGCTAATTGCTGAGAATTTGTTGTCCCATCCCAGGTAATTGCTCCGTTTGTATCGAGTAGCTGATTTAAAAGTAAATTTTTAACCGAAGTTCCATACCGGTTAAATATCTTAACACTTCCTGTCCATCCATTGTTAGGAATTTGATAACTAATACTTAAATAATCTTCGTAACCATCGCCGTCAGGACTAAAATCCTTTTTTTTGATATTAAACCATTGCTTACTTTCATTGATATTGTTGAGGCTAAATTGAGAATTTTGTCTTCCCGGAGTTCCAAAGTTTTGTGTACTTGCTGCCGAGCGCCAGTTATCTTTATTTAAAGCAGAAAGATTGGGATTAATTCTCTCTAAAGAAACCCCTTCTTTAGACCGAAGTAATTCAAATTGCATATCATCAGAATAGCTGAAATAATCCAATATTTGTCCATCCTTAAGTGTAATTGCGATATTACCCTCATCGTCATTTAAAGAAGGCAAAGAACTTTGTTGCAAAAGCTCGCTATGTTCTATGGGATATTTGCTTTTTATCCAATTAGTATCAGTGCAAATAACCAGATAATCATTGGGGAAAAGTAGTTGATTTTTATTATCGATAGAATAAAGTTTGTCGGGAACCCCTGCGCTTAAGTTGGCTGTGGCAATGTCATTACAGTTAATGATTTTATCCGATCGATTATAGATTTCTACATAATCGGAACCTTCGCTTTCTGGATTAAACAGCACTTCGTTAATACAAATATCAAATGAGTCAGGTGTTTCCGGAATGCCAACTCTCATAGAGTGGTTTGTATCTAATTTGTTTCCAGAAATATCTTGTATGTTGTCTTTAAAATGAGTCTGATATATTTTACGTGGGATCAATTCCTCATTCAATGAAAATTTAATTCTGTCCAAAAAAGTAGATTCTATTTCATAATTTTCAATGAGTTCGTTATCTAAAAATATTTGTGTTTGATTTATTGTGGATGTATCCATACCTTCATTAAAAACAATTTCAAATTCAGTTGGTGATAGATAAGAAAGATATAAGATGGTTGGATTTAAATTGTCTGGATTATCAGTGTTATTTGCGTTGATATAACCAGGAGTTCCTCCATCTAAATTGGTAGAATAATCCCAATTTAAGCTTGCTTGATAATTGTTAGCATCTTTTCGTTCAATAGACCATCCCCCATCGGTTTTAAAACTTTGATTTAAATTGGATATATCATATTGCAGTGCATCGCATACAAAATTATCGCTATTCATAATAACGATCGTTCCAGAACTATTAGTTAGTGCAGGCATACTTTTTATGAATATGATACCTTTATCAAAAGAGTTCCAGTTGTTTTCTTCGTTTTTATTTATCAGTACAACATATTCTTTACTGTTTAGTGTGTAATCGGGTAGATTAACTGCTTTTGAATTAATAATAAGTTGCCAATCCTTCAAATCTATTGGATATTCCTGGCGATTAAATAATTCTATATATTCCGATTCAGGAAGCGCAATTGCTGGACTTGGATCGGGCATAATTTCAGAAATAATGACATCATATCTCCTCGGTTTTCTATAGATGCAATTGATTGTTGTATCCTTGATAACATCACCGAAAATGGATTTGATTCCAGTAAGTATAAATTGATACTCTAAGTCAGGAATAAAAGCTTTTTGACTTGAATATAAAATTGTAGAGTCATTTATAACTGTTGGAGAGAAGTTAAATAAACCATCATTGCTCTTCAGCGCGCTTAATTCAATATCATCAATAGAAATTTGCTTATTAAAGGTTAATTCTAGCGATGCATCTGAGACCGTTCTGAGCTCTTTTAATTTAATTCTATTAAATGAATAAAGAAGCGTTGTATCATTCATCAAATTCCCTACTATATCTTGAATTCCGGAGATATTTAATGTCCCGAAAGATTCGTCTGGTAAATAGTCATTAAAAGATGCAGTAAGAATGTTGTTGTTGAGTTCAATATCTTCTGGGTGGATTTGCTCGTTAACCACTAAATTTTCTTTCTGAATACTGCTTTCATTAATATTCTCATTAAAATAAAGTATAAATGTATTTCCATTTTGAAATGAGTGAGATGATATGTATGGTGGTTCTTGATCTACATATGGTGTGCCTGATACATGAATAGATCCAAAGCTAAACTTATCACTGCGTGTAGAGGTATAAGTGCATAGTATTCCAAAATAACTACTTTCTGTTATCGACTCATCAAATGTTTCGCCCTCTAATGTTAATGTTTCACTGCTTTGTCCAGTGAACAATTGCCAGCTTCCATAATTATCTCTCGTTAACTTAATATAAACAGAAACTTGTGACATGTCGGTGACATCATCTAAGCCGTCAATGATTTTGGTATTTTGGCCATCTTTTAGTTTCCAAAGTGAAATTTCATCCTTAGTATTCCCAATCATTACATAATAACCTTCAGTGTTTTCATCCAATGCTGGAGAATTACTCACTACAAATATTTTTGCATAGTTCGAACTGGAAGGGTTAAATTCCATCTGAACTGAAAATTCCCAGGTGGCACTATTAATTGTATTACTTTGAGTTGAAATAAAGGCTTGCGATTTTTCAGCAGGAGCTTGAAGGAGTAACAATTGTTTATTTGAATCAATATTAAATTTAACAGTGTCACCTTGCCATTTAGGAGCGGATTCAAAGTTGTTTTTTAACCAGGATTCTGAGAATTGCGCATTTAAAGAAGAGCAAATGAGAAAGAAAAATAAAAAAAAACGGTTCATCGTATTTGGTTTGGTGTAAATTAAATACTTTTGCATGATATTTATCATCATCAACAACTATGAACAATTTACTATAAGTTGTTCAATTTAACACGTAAATAAGTTATTAATTATTAAAAAAAAATCAATGAAAGTAGCAGTCGTTGGTGCGAGTGGCGCGGTAGGTCAGGAGTTTTTAAAAGTTCTTGAAGAAAGAAATTTTCCTTTGAGTGAATTAGTATTATTTGGGTCAGCCCGAAGTGCAGGTAAAACCTATAAATTCAAAGGTAAAGACATTACGGTTAAAGAGTTGAAGCATAATGATGATTTTAAAGATATTGATATTGCTTTAACATCAGCAGGCGGTGGTACTTCAAAGGAATTTGCTGAGACTATCACTAAGCATGGTGCTATGATGATTGATAATTCAAGTGCATTTAGAATGGAAGATGATATTCCGTTGGTTGTGCCTGAAGTGAATGCTGAAGATTGTAAAAATACACCAAGAAATATTATTGCCAATCCAAACTGTACCACAATCCAGATGGTAGTTGCTTTAAAAGCTTTAGAGAATATTTCGCATATTAAAAGAGTACATGTATCTACTTATCAATCGGCAAGTGGAGCTGGTGCTATGGGAATGGCTGAATTGGAGCAGCAGGTAAAAGAGTTTGTTGAAGGGAATGATTTAACAGTTGAAAAATTTGCGCATCAGCTGTTGTTTAATGTAATTCCTCATATTGATGTTTTTCAGGATAATGGCTACACCAAAGAAGAAATGAAGATGTATAATGAAACTAAAAAAATTATGCATTCGGATATTGAAGTAAGTGCAACTACTGTTCGTGTGCCTGTAATGCGTGCACATTCTGAGTCGGTTTGGGCAGAAACAGAGCGTCCTGTAACTCCTGAAGAATATAGAGCAGAATGTGAAAAAACAAAAGGAATTACAGTAATAGACAAGCCTTTGGAAAACGAGTATCCAATGCCGTTTAGTTTAGCAGGTGAAGATGATGTTTTTGTGGGTAGAATTAGAAAAGATATTTCTAATCCTAATGGTATTGCATTTTGGTGTGTAAGTGACCAAATTAAAAAAGGAGCGGCTTTAAATGCGGTGCAAATTGCAGAATATCTGATTGAAGAAGGTATTGTAAAGTAAGAATCTAATATTTGAATATAAAAAAAGCTGCTCACAGAGCAGCTTTTTTGTTTTTATATCACTTAGTATTTATTGCTTCTTTGTCAATAACCAGGCAGAACTATATCCGTTCCTTTTACGATAGGTATCTAAAGCTTCAATTGCTTTAGTTTTATCATTAAAACCTTCTAAAGAAACACGATATCTGTTGCTGTTCATAGCTAATATTTCTGCTGTATTGATCCCTTTGCTATTTAGTTTATTTAAAAATGCCTTGGCAGGTTTTTCATCTGCAAAACTGCCGGCAATAATAAAGTAGCTGTTCTCAATTTCTACAATTGGAGTAGCTTTTTGATCTTCTATAGAATTGACATCTACAAGCTCCTCAGTTTTTGTTTTTACAATTACTTCAGGACTAGATACTTCTTTTGTAGTAATATTAACCTGCTCAAAATTTGGAAAAAGGTCAGAGTAATTAGATTGATGTGTTTTGTTCTCAAATTCAGGAGCTACAAACATTAATCCCATAATCAATGCTATACTTGCTGCAATCTGACGTGTTCTTTTGGCTCCAATCGTTCTTTGAACTAAATGGCGAGTTGGTTCATTTTCAGCCTTAATTTGTTCAAGGCTGTTAAAATGAAAGGTAGGTAATCCAAATGATTCCGTTGAGTAGGAAGTGTTTTTATTAGGTGTAAAAACTATATTTCCAGATCTTTCTGTTTTTAGGTCGCCAGTTTCACCAATGGTAATTGTTTCTCCTCTTGAAAGTTGGAATTTCAACACATTTACGTGTTTTCCCAACTTTGAATTACATTCCTCAAAGCTTAAACCTTCTGCTTTGGCAATGTGGCTAATTAGCAATCCATCATTGTGAGATAAGTTTTTGTTAAAGCTAATGATTCTACTTGGTGGAGTAAAAATACCTGTTTTTTCATTTAAGTTGGCATTAGTCACATTAGCAACAAAACCTCCTAAACCGGGTACGATTACGCAATCGTATTGAAATAATAATGTGTTTATATGTTTTTCCAGATTAAGCATAATGCAAAATTAATAAAAAAAAACATTGTTGTACATAGGTGTTTTTAACAGCTGTTGATAACATGTTGAAAACTAAATAAAAACCCACAAGTACCCACTAGTTATGTAATTTAAGAACAGATATTTAACAGTTTTGAACCGTAAATATTTCTTTGATTTGAAAGTTTATTTGTTAATTTTACGGGCTCAATAAATTAGTAGTTAAATTTAAAATTGGATATGAGCAAACAAATATTAGTTACAGGAGGAACCGGATATATTGGTTCTCACACAGTAGTAGAGTTGCAAAACTCAGGATTTGATGTTGTGATTGTAGATGATCTGTCAAATTCTCAAATTGAAGTACTGGATAATATTGAGAAAATAACAGGTATTCGCCCTGCATTTGAAAAGTTTGATTTATCCGATAGTGTTCTTACTGATCAGTTCTTTCAGAAATATACCAAGGTAGAAGCTATTATTCACTTTGCTGCTTTTAAGGCTGTAGGAGAATCGGTACAAAAACCATTAGAGTATTATAGAAATAACCTTAATTCGCTAATGAATTTATTGGCTGGCATGAAGAAGTATGGAGTTGAGCATATGGTATTCTCTTCGTCTTGTACTGTTTATGGTCAACCGGATGTTCTACCAGTTACTGAGAAAACGCCTCGTAAGCCCGCAGAGTCGCCTTATGGAAATACTAAAGCAATTTGCGAGGATATTATGAGAGACTTTTGTAAAGTGAATGAAGCAACCAATTGTATTGCTTTAAGATATTTTAATCCAATTGGAGCGCACGAATCAGGTTTAATTGGAGAATTTCCTGTTGGTGTTCCAAATAATTTGGTTCCATTCATTACCCAAACTGCAGCTGGTTTGCGCGATGAATTAAGCATCTTTGGTGATGATTACGATACACCGGATGGAACTGCTGTAAGAGATTATATTAACGTAGTTGACCTTTCTAAAGCTCACGTAGTGGCAATTAATCGTTTATTAGAAAGTAAGCAAAAAAGTAACTACGAATTCTTTAATGTTGGAACTGGAGAGGGTTATTCGGTGATGCAGTTGGTTAAAGCTTTTATCGAAGTGAACAAGGTGGATTTAAAGTATAAAGTGGCACCAAGAAGAGGAGGAGATATCGAGAAGATTTGGGCAGACACTTCTTATGGAAATGCTGAATTAGGTTGGAAATCAGAAAAATCACTAGAAGAAACTTTAGCTTCGGCATGGAAGTGGGAAAAAAATGTAAGAGGAATAAGCTAAACTATATTGTTTGAAGATTTACTAATCGAAAATATAAATTAGATAAAGGCTGTTAATTTTAAAAATTAGCAGCCTTTTTTTATCTTCATATCGATAAAATAAATCTAAACTTTAAAAATATGAAAAATCTGGTAATCAGCAGACCCTGGCAGGGAACCGCAGTCGGTGTTTTAAATGCAATAGGAATTGGTTTTGGTTTCATCGGACTGATATTATTGTTTCTCGGAGGTTCATTAATCGCTGGTTTAATGGAAAGTTCAGGTATGGCTGTGATGGCAGGACTTGGAACAACTGTGTTAGCCATTATATTATTGCCTTTTTTAATTCTTGGAATATTTGTTACCATTGGATTGTTTAAGGGGCAGATGTGGGCTGTAATTATTGCTTTAATATTTACAGGATTAGGATTAATTGGAAATATTACAACTTTTAATTTGGTTGGTTTATTGTTTAATGCATTTTTTATTTATTGCTTTATTACCTGTATGAAAGATCCTTATTATAAGAAATAATTCACGTTAAGAAATATTGTTAAAAAGCCTCACTTGAGGCTTTTTTTATGAAATAGAATATCTTTTGTAGTTTTGTATGTAGAAAATGGAAATAAATTATATGAAGAAAATACTTATAACCGGAGGAGCTGGTTTTATTGGATCACACGTTGTTCGTTTGTTCGTAAAAAAGTATCCACAATACCACATCTTTAATTTGGATGCATTGACCTATGCCGGTAATCTTGAGAACTTAAAAGATATCGAAAATGAACCTAACTATACTTTCGTAAGAGGAGATATTGTTTCTGAAAATGATATGAATAATCTATTTCAGGAACATCAGTTCGATGGTGTTATTCATTTGGCTGCAGAATCGCATGTGGATCGTTCAATATCAGATCCCTTATCTTTTATAAGAACGAACATACTGGGTACGGTTAATTTATTAAATGCAGCTAAAAGTATCTGGAAAGATACTTATGAAGGAAAATTGTTCTATCATATTTCAACCGATGAGGTTTATGGTTCATTAGGAGAAACAGGTTTGTTTACCGAAACAACTGCATATGACCCACGCAGTCCTTATTCTTCATCAAAAGCAAGTAGTGATCACTTGGTAAGAGCGTATCATCATACCTATGGATTACCAATTGTGGTTTCTAATTGTTCCAATAATTATGGACCTAACCAGTTTCCTGAGAAATTAATTCCATTGGCGATCAATAATATTAAAAACATGAAACCGATTCCTATTTATGGGAAAGGAGAAAATGTAAGAGATTGGTTATATGTGATTGATCATGCATCTGCCATTGATAAAATTTATCACGAAGGTAAAAATGGCGAAACCTATAATATTGGTGGAATAAACGAATGGACCAATATTGATTTAATTAAAAAGATGTGTGAGATTCTGGATGTCAAATTAAATAGAGAACCAGGAACCTGTGTAAGTTTAATTACTTTCGTAAAAGATAGAGCTGGTCATGATATGAGATATGCCATCGATTCTTCTAAACTAATGAATGAACTGGGCTGGAAACCATCACTTCAATTTGAAGAGGGTATAGAGAAAACCATAGATTGGTATTTAGAGAATGAAAATTGGTTGAATAATATTGTAGATGGTTCTTATGAAAGTTACTATCAGGAACAATATAAAGATAGATAAGTATAGAAAATATTAAATATAAAAAAAGCCGGCATGACCGGCTTTTTTTGTATATAAGATGTTAAATTTTATTCTACAGTTACCGATTTAGCCAGGTTTCGGGGTTGATCAACATTACAACCTCTTAGTACAGCAATATGGTAAGAAATAATCTGAAGCGGAATGACTGTTAATAAAGGCGCAACTGCTTCGTGTGAATCAGGAACTTCAATTACATGATCTGCTAATTTCTTAATAGTCTCATCTCCCTCTGTAACAATTGCAATCACTTTTCCATTACGAGCTTTCACTTCCTGAATATTACTTACAATTTTTTCGTAAGATTTATCTTTTGTTGCCAATACAAAAACAGGCATGTTTTCATCAATGAGAGCGATAGGACCATGTTTCATTTCTGCTGCTGGATAACCCTCAGCATGAATATATGATATCTCTTTTAACTTAAGAGCACCTTCAAGGGCAACGGGGAATAGGTATCCTCTACCTAAGTATAAGGCATTAGTTGCCTCTTTGTACATTTCAGCAATCCCTTTGATATAAGGTTCTGATTCAAGAATAATTTTAATCTTTTCTGGAACCAGCGTTAATTCATGAATCAATTGCTTGTATAGCTCATCATATAAAGAACCTCTTTTTCTTCCCAGCATAAATGCCATCATCGTAAGTACAGTTACCTGAGATGTAAATGCTTTAGTGGAAGCTACACCAATTTCTGGACCTGCATGGGTATATACACCAGCATGTGTTTCTCTTGGAATGGAAGAACCAACTACATTACAGATACCAAGAATGGTAGCTCCTTGTTCTTTGGCCATTTTAATAGCTGCCAATGTGTCCGCAGTTTCCCCACTCTGAGAAATGGCAATAACAACATCATCAGAATTGATCACCGGATTTCGATATCTAAACTCGGAAGCATACTCAACTTCTACAGGAATTCGGGCAAATTCTTCGAATAAATATTCACCAACCATACCTGCATGCCAAGAGGTTCCGCAAGCAATAATGATTATTCTTTTGGCCTGGTTTAATTTAGGCATTACATCCACAATACCACCAAGGAATATTTTTGTTTTATCAATAGATATACGTCCTCTAAAAGTATCAGAAATAGAAGTAGGCTGCTCGTATATTTCTTTTAACATGTAGTGCTCATAATCGCCCTTATCGATTTCATCAATAGTTAGTTCAACTTTTTGAATTTTGGGTTTTTGAGCATCATTTTGAATGTTTTTAAGAATTAGGTCATCCTTCTTAATAATCGCCACATCTTCATCATTCATATAAATAACCTGATCGGTATATTCAACGATAGGGGATGCATCCGAAGCAAGGAAATATTCCTGATTTCCAACTCCAATTACCAATGGACTTCCTTTACGGGCTGCAATCAATTTATCTTTTTCATCAACACATGAAATAACTAAACCATAGGCTCCAATTACCTTAGATAAAGCCAGGCGAACTGCGATTTCTGCATTAACTTGTTTTTCCAGGTATATATTTTCGATAAGATTAACTAATACCTCTGTATCCGTTTCACTTTGGAATTCATATCCGCGGGCTATTAACTCTTTTTTTAAGTGAGCATAGTTTTCAATAATTCCGTTATGCACTAAAGTGAATTTACCATTCATTGAGGTATGAGGGTGTGCATTGATATCACTAGGTTCTCCATGAGTAGCCCATCTGGTATGTCCTATACCAATGGTGCCGGATAGGTGTTTTCCTTTTGCATGGTTTTCCAAATCTTTAACCTTACCCAAACATTTGTATGTATGCGTATCTGAATTTACAAGTGCCACACCTGCTGAGTCATATCCACGATATTCCAATCGCTGTAATCCTTTTATTAAAATAGGGTAGGCAACCTGATCACCTACGTATGCTACAATTCCACACATATATTAGGTTATTTTATATTCAACAATATATTTTAGACAAAAAACTTACTTAGTACACGTATTAAAGCATGTTAATTATACTATCAACATCAGCTTTGAGCAGATTAAAGTTCTCTTGAATTTCCAGAATAAAACTATTTTTATTCCAATCGCCACGCACTTGAATAAAATCTTCTTCACGATTAATTAGCGGATCGTCAATTCCAAAACTAATCTTACTTTTAACATTAAACTCTTTTTTAGCATCCATTACGATGGCATTCTTAATTTTCTCGTTCGCATCCAGATAGTTTTCCAAAAACAATTTAATATCCTGGTCAGAACAAACTTTTATATCAATGCTAAAATATTGCTTTAAGATGGATAATGCATGTTGCTTTTTTAAACTAGTATACTGTTCAAACTCATTTTGGAAGAAACTATTCCAGTTTTCAATAGATGTATTTCCATTTTCAGTTTTGGAAATAAATGTATCCAGACTTTCAGTATTGCAAATTAATCCTGCCAAATCAACCCAACGTTTAGGTTGACCGATATGCTCATTTCTTATTGTATCAAAATTCGTATGTTTTAGAATATTTATCAATTCATCGCCAACATATTTGACCAAAGCCTGTTCGTATAGTTTGATTCCTCTATTTATAGCGGTTAATGATAGCTGGACATTCTTAAACATGATATTTTTCCTCTCAGAAGGAGTTTTTTCTAATATCCCGTTTAAGGTTTTAATGGCATCTGTAATCTTATTTACTGTATAAGGATTTAATGCTTCGGTGATGATATAATCCAGGAGTTGATCTCCTTTTCGCTTGTCTCTTTTGGGCCATTTTTCTATGTCACGAGTAGTACCAACTGTAAATATATTTTGTGCTGGCATGAGTACGCTTTTTCCTCCATCTTCAATTAAATATGAAAAAGGGAGTTCCGAAATATCCGGGTTCCCATAATGGCTACCTAAAACCATGGTGAAAGCGCCAATCTGTCCCGGCCATAGTATGTAAGAATCGCTTCCGGTTTTTCCTCCTCTTTCAATAACTCCTTGATGAAGGGGACCTAATTTATACATGTGATTACTTTGGTTTGTACCACTACCCGCATTAAAAAATGAATAATATCCGGCAATTAATAAGGTAGATTTGTGATGGGTAACAGTATATGGGCCGGCAAATATGCTACATGCCTCACCTAGTAGACACTGACTATTAGCAAAAAACAAGGAATTTTCTGCAGAATAACTATTGGCTATTTCACAACCTTGACCAACAAAACAATGGCGTAAAAAGGCTTTATCGCTTAACTGAGCACCATCTAATATTATGGTATCTTTAATATTTACACCATGACCCAAAAAAGTTGGAGCTGGTTTAGAACTTTTTACTGTAGCGTTATTAATTAATTCAATCCCTTTGAGTTCTGCATAATCTCCAATGTTAGTATTAAGAATATCACCGCAATTAATTATTCGTGAGTTTTCTCCAATGATTCCAATATTAGATTTTTTGCTAATGGCATATGCCGCAATATTTTGTTTTAGGCTTTCGGTAAATTTAGGTTTGTGCTTATAGAAAGCCATTAAATAGGCTGTATGAACGGACAATTCATCATAAATGCATACCTCCCTTCCTCCTCCTTCGTTGATGCAAGCGACATTAATACCATTTCCGAATGTACTTTCGCCAACTACATTGATTGAACTACAATTAACGATAATTGTGTTTGCTTTAATCTCATAATTAGAGATGGCATTTCCAATGTTCTTGATATAGCAATTGTCGTGTATGGTACAATTATGAATATGCACATTATAAATGCCACTATAGTCAGCATACCCTTCTGGAAGTTCAATTATTTCGGAGAAGCTGCCCAGGTAGTTTTGGCCAGAAAAAACAACGTTTTTTATATGTGAGGTTTGAAATCCATCTTTAACCCAAATTTTGTCCCAGCCGTTAACTGATTGACAGTTTTGATTTTCAAGATTTTGAATTTCTTGTGGTGTTAGATTTCTGTGTTGCATGCCGATTTGTTTTTTAGAAAGACAAGGTTGATGGCTAAAATAGTAAAACAATGTGAATTCTAAATCAGAAACGTGTATATATAAAAACTGCCATTCTGGTAAAGAATGGCAGTAGTATATCTTAGTGTAATTATTTCTTATTGAGCTTCAACATACTTAACCGAAAATTTAGACGGTTTAATAGTTTCATCTTCGTCGTCTGCTGCTATAGTCATACCATGTAAAACAACTCTGGTAAAACTAAAACTATGATCCATTTTGCCTGATCCTAAATAAGGTTCTGTACTAATGAAAAACTGATTTAAATTTCGTTCTATATTTTCATCCTGCGTTGGATATATCAGCTCTTGAAAAAAGTCTCGATTAATATTGAAAACATAAGCATACTCATAACTAGATTGAGAACCTGAAGATATTAATATAGAGGATTCTATATTATTTTCTGTCAAATACGTTGGGGAAGACAACTCTCCATCCTCATTTATATAGTACATATATAAGGTAGAAGGGGCATAATTTAAATCCGTATCTAAAGTATCTATATAAAGCTTAATAGTTACAGAGGAAAGGCTCTTGATAGTTTCAGCTTCTTCTTCCGTATTACTGTCAGGAATGATTGATTGCAAATTAGAAATAAAGTCCTCAGTGATATTTAATTTTGCCATACTTCCTCCAATACCAGATAAGTATAATTTATCCGGATTAATTGTTTCAAGATCTATGTCAGATTCTGAATAATCTCTTGTATATCTTACAACTTTTGCTGATTCCACGTTAACAGGAAATGATTTTACAATGATATCCGTAACGGTAACACTATCATTGCCATTAATGTCGTATAACATTCGGGTTAGTTTATACCGTAAAGCTAAACCTTGGTTAATACTTCTGTGACTAAGGCGAAGAAGTGAGCCTGCGTTATCATCAACCTTTTCAGTAGTTACATAAACTCCTTTAAACAGATCTCTAAACTTTTCATCATTGATAAATAGGGCTGTATCAGCATTAAAAATTCTCAAGCCTACTTCATCATCTATATCAACTGTTAAAGTATGAGTGTATGAAGATTCTTCCCAAAGTGTATCCACTAATCCATTCTTTACTTCATAGGTTAACTCACCAATGGGAGTTTCATAATATAATCCAGTTGGATCAAAGTCTGAACTATATTGAATATCTCTATCAAGCAATGAGTTTAGCTCATAAATAGATACCTTATGCTTGGCAAGTGTATCTCCTAACCATGAATTATCTTTATATTGGATTCTAAATTCAGTTGAAAGGTATTCAGATGCAATATATGGGGAGTCCACTTGGGCAAGGTGATAATATGGCCTAGTACTATAAGATATTCTTGTACCAAAAGATAATTCAGTAGCAAAATCTGCTTTCACATATCCGTATTGAGGATCGCTATATTCACCAAGCATTAAATATGGGATGCTACTGAATTTAACAACTTCACCTTCTACATTTTGTAAGCTTACCTCGTTGCTGCCTGCAATATATTCTTTGGCATTAATCAAGTTATCTCCAAATAAGCTTCCGGCAATTTCTGCAGGTTCATCTTTACAAGATGATATAATGAAAACGGCAAATGCAATTATTGCCAACCGAATTTGCATAAAAATCGTGTTTTGTGTTTGCACTCAAAAGTAGTATAAAAAGATTATTTGCCTAGTAAATGATCGTAAAACTGATCATATGCATCGATGTATGTTTCTTCATTATGAAAATCAAGGAACGGCTTACCTGATGCTTTTGCGTAATCAATAATTTCCTGATTAGCATTAGGATTTCCCTGGATAACTCCATCGCTAAAGTTAATCGCTAACTTACTAAGGTTTTTAAAATCAAAAGGAGTAAGGTTTTCGTAATCCTGACTTTCAACACCTTCTAACTGAAATTTTTCCGGGAAAGATTCCGGGAAAGTATTGGTGAAATCATCGTTATATACACTATAAACCAATTTTGAATTCGCAAAGTGCGGATCTTCGTTCATAGCCTTTTTAATATATAATGGAACCAAACCAGTAAACCATCCGTGACAGTGGATAATATCCGGAGTCCATCTTAATTTTTTGGTTGTTTCTAATACACCTCGGGCAAAAAAGATAGCTCTTTCGTCGTTATCTTCATGCTCTTTACCTTCTTTATTAACTAATGTCGATTTTCTATGAAAATAATCTTCATTATCTATAAAGTAAACCTGCATACGAGCAGCTTGAATAGAAGCTACCTTAATAATTAAAGGGTGATCGGTATCGTCAATAATCAAATTCATACCAGATAAACGTATAACTTCGTGTAGTTGATTTCTACGTTCGTTAATACATCCAAAGCGAGGCATAAATGTTCTGATTTCTTTTCCTTTTTCCTGAATGCCCTGAGGTAAATATCTACCTATTTTAGACATCTCAGTTTCGGGTAAGTATGGTGTGATTTCTTGGGAAATAAATAAAACCTTTGTTTTTTCCATTTTATTTTGTTGGTGATAATTGCTTTATGTGAAAATAATAGGCTGCAAAATTAGCAAAAATAAACTTCCTATACAAAGATGTCGGGTTTTATTGTAAAGTTAATCAGGCCTTATGATTTATAAACCAATGGGTAAGAGATATAGTGACAGGTGGGATGATGCTTTGAATCAGGTTATAAAATGAACAAAATATGTGATTTTTATGCTTTTATAGTAAAGATTAAATTATTTACTTTGCGAGGTTTTTTGAAATTGAAATATGAACATTGTTTCTAAAAGAGAGGAGCTTAAGAAGGCGATTGAAAATTGCAAAGCAGAGGGGAAGACAGTTGGTTTTGTTCCAACCATGGGCGCTTTGCACGAGGGGCATTTAAGCTTAGTGGAATTAGCTGGTCGTGCAACAGATGTGGTTGTGGTGAGCATTTTTGTTAATCCAAACCAGTTTAATAATGCAGATGATTTAAAGAATTATCCGCGTACGGTTGAAAATGATATGGCATTATTGGAAAAAACGGCTTGCCATATTTTATTTACACCCAATGTTGATGAAGTATATCCAGAGGAAGATACGCGAGTATTTGAATTTGGTAAGTTGGACAAGGTGATGGAGGGTGAGTTCAGACCTGGACATTTCAATGGTGTTGCGCAGGTGGTAAGTCGTTTGTTTGATATGGTGATGCCTGATAAAGCATTTTTTGGATTAAAGGATTTTCAGCAATTAGCCATTATCAAGGAAATGACAAAAAAGCTGGATTATAATATTGAAATTATTCCCGGTGATATAGTTAGAGAAGAAGATGGACTGGCGATGAGTTCCAGAAATACGCGATTGACAAAAGAGCAAAGAACGGAGTCAACTTTGATTTCTAAAACATTGTTTGAATCTAAAAAGCTAATTGGAAGGGATAATTTAAAAGAAGTTATTAATTTTGTAACGGAAAAGATAAACGAATCTGCCTTATTAGAAGTAGAGTATTTTAATATAGTAGATGGAGACTCTTTACAACCTGTGGATAGTTGGGATGATAGTGATTATATAGTAGGTTGTATTGCAGTATTTGCAGATAAAATAAGATTGATTGATAATTTGATTTACAAAAAACATTCATGATGCATGTTGAAGTTGTAAAGTCTAAGTTGCATAATGTTTCGGTTACCGAAGCAAATTTAAATTATGTGGGTAGTATTACCATTGACGAGGACTTGATGGATGAGGCCAATATCATTGAAAACGAAAAAGTTCAGGTGGTAAATAATAATAATGGCGAACGTTTGGAAACCTATGTTATAAAGGGAGAAAGAGGTTCAGGTGTTATTTGTTTAAATGGAGCAGCAGCGCGTAAAGTAGCTGTGGGCGATGTTATTATTATTATTACATATGCCTCAATGCCTTTAGAAGAAGCAAAAGTATTCAAACCAAAATTTGTATTCCCGGATACGGCTACAAATCAATTGGTGTAAAACATTATTTTTAATTTATGAAGCCCCGGTAATACCGGGGTTTGTTATTTTATTAGGTTACATATAATGGATAAACTGTATTTTAAATCAAAAATTGTAGAGCTCGAAAAAGCTAGGAATATTGTTCAGGAATGGCAAGATAATGGAGAGCGTGTTGTTTTTACAAATGGTTGCTTCGATCTTGTGCACCGAGGACATGCAGAGTATCTCTCTTTGGCAGCTCAAAAAGGAACTAAATTAGTTTTGGGTTTGAATACAGATGAGTCAGTCAGTAGAATAAAAGGGCCAACAAGGCCTATTGTGGATGAAGAAAGCAGAGCAATTGTGCTTTCAGCTTTTGAGTTTATAGATATGATTGTTTTCTTTAATGAGGAAACGCCATATGAATTGATAAAAGCTGTTCAACCGGATGTGTTGGTAAAAGGTGCTGATTATAATGTGGAAGATATTGTAGGCTATGACGTGGTTACTGCTAAAGGAGGTGCTGTTGAAACAATAGCATTCGTAGATGGATTTTCTACAACAAATATTATAGAAAAAATAGCTGCAGAGATAAAATCATAACAACTCAAAAAAATTATGGCAAAAGCAAAATCGGTTTTCGTATGTCAGAATTGTGGTACAGAATCGCCTAAATGGGTGGGGAAATGTAATGCATGTGGACAATGGAATACTTATGTAGAGGAGCTGGTTGTGAAATCTACAGGAAAAAAATCGGTTGCCAATAATTTTTTTGAAACAGTATCGTCGAAACCGGAACCTATTCATAAGGTAGAGGTGGCTGAGTTACCTAGAATTTACACTTCCAATACTGAGTTGGATAGAGTGCTTGGAGGAGGAATGGTTCCAGGCTCTTTAATCCTTGTTGGTGGGGAACCCGGAATAGGTAAATCTACTTTGGTATTGCAAATGGCTCTGCGCATTAACTCCAGAAAAGTACTGTATGTGTCCGGGGAGGAAAGTCCGCAACAAATTAAACTAAGAGCGGATCGGATTCATCAAGGTAGCGAAAACTGTTTGGTAGTAAGTGAAACTTCATTGGAGAAAGTGCTCGGTCATATTAAAAATGTGAATCCTGATTTATTGGTGGTCGATTCGATTCAGACTTTAAGTAGTGAAAATATGGATTCCTTGCCGGGTAGTGTATCTCAAATCAGGGAATGTACCGGAGCCATTTTGAGAGTAGCCAAAGAGCAAAACTTACCTGTAATACTAATTGGCCATATTAATAAGGAAGGCAATCTGGCAGGGCCAAAGGTATTAGAACATATGGTGGATGTGGTTTTACAGTTCGAAGGAGATCGTAACCATATGTATCGAATTCTTAGATCTATAAAGAATCGGTTTGGGTCTACGGCTGAGATAGGTATTTTTGAAATGTTGGGTGATGGATTAAGAGAAGTGACTAACCCTTCGGAATTATTACTTTCTCATCATCATGAAAATTTAAGTGGAGTGGCTATTGCTGCAGCCATCGAAGGGATGAGACCGTTTTTGATTGAGACACAGGCTTTGGTTAGCACGGCGGCTTATGGAACACCTCAGCGTTCAGCTACAGGTTTTGACCTTAGAAGGTTAAATATGCTTTTGGCAGTTCTTGAAAAAAGAGCTGGTTTTAAATTGGCTGTTAAAGACGTGTTTTTAAATATTGCAGGAGGAATAAAGGTAAATGATCCTTCTATAGATTTAGCAGTCGCATCAGCTATTTTATCC
Source organism: uncultured Saccharicrinis sp. (assembly GCA_963677245.1). Taxonomy (GTDB): domain Bacteria; phylum Bacteroidota; class Bacteroidia; order Bacteroidales; family Marinilabiliaceae; genus Saccharicrinis. The sequence continues at coordinate 2,948,330 of OY781921.1, read as the reverse complement.
TCAAATATTGACATTCCGGTTTCGCCTAAGATTTGTATGGCTGGAGAAATAGGTCTTTCGGGGGAGATAAGGCCGGTAACTAGAATTGAACAACGAATTGCAGAAGCATCTAAGCTTGGTTTTGAACAAATAATTATTCCCCGATTTACAAAAGGAGTAGACTTATCTAAGTTTGATATTAATATTCTTCAGGTAACAAAACTGGAAGAGGCTTTTAAATCTCTTTTTGCATAAAAAAAACGAGGATCTCGTTATAAGCGAAATCCTCGGTATATTATTGTAAAGTGTATTGTCGTTTAAGGATTATAAGAATTCCTCTTCCGATCCATTAGTGTATTCCTCAACAGCTTCATCTTCTTCAATAGCACTTCTTTCTTCATCGCAATCCAACGAAATATTGAAGTTAATAGGTTCTTCAAATGTATCTTCTTGAGTAATTAATGAAGATTCGTCCTCGTATAAGGCTTGCATATAAAGTGCCCAAATAGGTAAGGCCATATTGGCACCCTGTCCCAAAGAAATACCATCAAAGTGAATATCTCTGTCTTCACCACCAACCCACACGCCGGTTACTAGTTTTGGAGTAACTCCTATAAACCAACCATCAGAGTGGTTTTGAGTTGTTCCGGTTTTTCCGCCAATTTGTGCCGTAAAATTATAAGTGTAGCGAAGTCTTACTCCGGTGCCATGATTAATCACTCCTTGTAAAAGGTTCAACATTAAATAGGCAGTCTGTTCACTAATCACTTCTTTTTTGTTGGGTGTAAATTGCCCAATCACATTACCAAACCTATCTTCAATTCGGGTTATCATTAAAGGTTCAATTCTTACACCTTTGTTGGCAAAGGTACTGTATGCACTTACCATTTCATGTAATGAAAAATCAGGAATTCCTAAACATAAAGAAGGTACAGCATCCATTGGGCTTTGTATTCCCAATTCGTGAATCATGTCTCTGACAGCTTCTGGGTTATATTGTTTCATCACCCATGCTGTAATATTATTATTGGAATTTGCTAAGCCCCATTTTAAAGTAACCATTTCTCCTAGGCGATGTTTTCCTCCGTCGCGAGGAGTCCAGGTTTTTCCATCAGGTAAAACAAAGGTTTGAGGTATATTAGGAACCAGATCACAGGGGCTATGTCCCTCTTGCATAGCCAATGTGTAAACCAAAGGCTTTATCGTAGAGCCGACCTGTCTTTTGCCCTGTGTGGCCATATCGTACATAAAATACTTAAAGTTGGGACCACCAACATAAGCTTTAACATGACCGTTAGCAGGATCAATAGAGAATAAACTAGCTCGCAAAAAGTATTTGAAATACTTGATGGAATCCATAGGTGTAAGTACAGTGTCTTTATCTCCTTCCCATGTAAATACCTCCATATTAGTTGGCGTATTAAATGATTTCATAATAGAATCAACACTGTGTCCTGCTCTTCGCATGGTTCTGTATCTATCAGAATTTCGAACTGCTCTGTTGATAATACTTTTGTATTGTTCTTCTGTCAGGTTGCGAGAAAACGGAGCTCTGGTTCTGCCTTTTTTTTCCCTGAAAAATGCTTTTTGTAAATCATTTGCCAAATGGTTCTTTACTGCATTTTCTGCATAGGTTTGCATTTTATAGTTTACAGTAGTGTATATTTTTAAACCATCTCTATAGATATTGTACTTGCTACCATCTGGTTTTAAGTTTTTGTTAATAAAACCGTACATAGGATTATTTTCCCATTCAAGGCTGTCGCTTTTAAATTTATCTTGCAAATAAGATGGATAATTATCTTTCTCGGGTTTATTGGCAGTAAGCGTTAATCGGATATGTTCTCTGAAATAAGGAGCTACTCCTTCTTTATGATCTCGTCTTTTAAATTTTAATGTAAGAGGTATGTTTTTTAATGAGTCAAACTCTTCTTGAGTAATAAACTGTGCTTTTCTCATTTGGTCCAGCACCACATTTCTTCTGACCTCTGTTGTGTCTTTTCTTCTAAGAGGATTAAACAGTGCCGGGTTTTTCAACATTCCCACCAAAGTGGCTGCTTCTTCAATTTTAATGGTGTCGGTATTAGTGCCAAAAAAGGTGTGAGCAGCTGAATAAATTCCATATGCATCGTAGATGTACCCCACTTTGTTAAGATACATAGTTAAGATTTCATTTTTAGTATAGCTTTTCTCCAGCTTAATAGCAATTACCCATTCGTTAAGCTTTTGTAACCCTCTTTCCCAAATGTTTTTTGCAGGCTCGTGAAAAAGTAATTTAGCAAGCTGCTGAGTAATGGTACTTCCACCTCCAGCACCCTTGTCGCCTAAAATTACAGTTCGTACTGCAACCCTGGCCAAGCCCCTTGGGTCAACACCAGAATGGTCATAAAACCGAAGATCTTCAGTGGCAACTAATGCGTTAACAATATTTGGAGATAAGCTCTCATAATCTACAAAGGTTCTGTTTTCAATGGCAAAATTTCCCAGGACTTGTTGGTCTTCAGATATAATATCTGTTGATATGCTGCTTTTAGGATTTTCTAATTCCTCAAAAGATGGCATTACACCTAAATAACCCATCGAAATAAGAATAAATAAGAAAAACACCAGAAGAATACCACTAATAATGATGCCCCAAAACCATTTTAGAAATCTTTTGATGCCCCTACTTTTGTTAGTCATAATGTATATAATATTGAAATTTGTGGTAAAATTAGCAATTTTACTTATATACGTTGTTTCTATTTATTAATTGTATTTCGTAAATGTATTCTGGGATTTTAATAAGGCGATATTTATTTGAAAAAAATATGCTTTTTAGTATTGTTGCGATAATTTTATAAATTTGACGGCTTTATTGAAGAAACATACGATTGTTTGCATGGGCTATGGTTGAAAATTTAAAACTATATCCTTAAATTGAAATAGCGCAAACTGTTAAATATCTGTATTGTACATGGCAAAAAAGAGTATAAGTGAAGAAAACTTGGTGATTGTGGAGTCACCTGCCAAAGCAAAAACCATTGAAAAGTTTTTGGGTGATAAATTTTTAGTAAAATCAAGTTATGGACATATTCGTGATTTAGCTAAAAAAGATTTTGGGGTGGATATTGCCAATAACTATACACCTAGTTATATCGTTTCAGATGATAAGAAAGAAGTAGTTAAAGAATTAAAGAAGCTGGCAAAGGAAGTGAAAACAGTATGGCTCGCTTCCGATGAAGACCGTGAGGGAGAGGCGATTGCCTGGCATCTTTATGATGAGTTGGGGCTGAAGCCGGAAAATACAAAAAGAATTGTTTTTCATGAGATTACAAAGCCGGCTATTTTACATGCGATAGAAAATCCACGTGATATTAATATTGACTTGGTAAATGCGCAACAAGCCCGCAGGGTACTGGATAGGTTGGTAGGTTTTGAATTGTCTCCTGTACTTTGGAAAAAAGTCAAACCATCCTTGTCGGCTGGTCGTGTTCAATCGGTAACTGTACGATTAATCGTTGAACGGGAAAGGGAAATATTTGCATTCGAGCCAGTGTCTTCTTATCGGGTAACTGCTGTTTTTTTGGTTGAATCTGGAGAGGGAGTGGTGTCGGAATTAAAATCTGAACTTAGTAAGCGATTTTCTTCACTGGAGGAAACGGAAGCATTTTTAAATAAATGTAAGAATGCTGAGTTTAAGGTGGCAGATATTACGAAGAAACCTTTAAAGAAATCTCCTGCAGCACCATTTACAACTTCTACATTACAGCAGGAAGCAAGTAGAAAGTTGGGCTTTTCGGTAGCACAAACGATGTCGGTTGCTCAAAAGTTATATGAGGCAGGTAAGATTACATACATGCGTACCGACTCGGTGAATTTGGCTGATGCAGCTCTACAAATGGCTAGTGAGCAAATCACCGATGTTATGGGTGAGGAATATTTGAAAATCAGAAAATACCAAACAAAAAGTAAGGGGGCTCAGGAAGCGCACGAGGCCATTAGACCATCATATTTAAATAAACCAACGGTTAGTGGTTCTCAACAGGAACAAAAATTATATGAGCTGATTTGGAAAAGGACGATTGCTTCGCAGATGAGTGATGCTCAATTGGAAAAAACCACGGTTCAAATTAAATCAGAAGGTATTGCTGAGTATTTTGTGGCTACCGGTGAGGTTATAAAGTTTGATGGATTCTTAAAGGTATACCTTCAATCATCAGAACATGATGGTGAAATGGAACAGGAAGAAGATTCTGGTCTTATTCCACCGATCACTGTTGGAGAGGGCTTACAATTTGAGCAAATTGAAGCTCGTGAAAGGTGGAGTCAGAAGCCAGCCAGGTATTCAGAAGCTGCATTAGTTAAGAAATTGGAAGATTTAGGCATTGGGCGTCCATCTACTTACGCACCAACTATTTCTACTGTTCAAAATAGAGGGTACGTTGTAAAAGAAGAGCGTGAAGGAAAAGAGAGAATCTACAACTATTTGTCACTCTCTAATCAACAAATAACCAAAGAGGAAAAAACGGAAATTACCGGTGCAGAAAGAAATAAACTATTTCCGACAGATGTGGGAATGGTAGTGAATGACTTTCTGATGAAATATTTCCCTAATATCGTGAGCTATGATTTTACTGCAAAAGTAGAATTAGAGTTTGATGAGATTTCTCTGGGGAAAATAGTATGGAATGAGTCCATTGATAACTTCTATCAAAGTTTTCATGAGCAAGTCGAGGATACACTTGAGCATTCAGAGAGAAATACAGGAGAGAGGTTACTTGGGGATGATCCTAAAACAGGTAAACCTGTAAGTGTTAAGATTGGTAGATACGGTCCAATGGCTCAACTAGGAGAAAGTAGTGAAGATCCCGAAGTTGAAAAACCTAAATTTGCTTCATTGCAAAAAGGTCAGCATTTGGAAACAATTACGCTTGAAGAAGCAGTGAGACTTTTTGATCTACCTCGTGACTTAGGTTTATATGAAGATAAAAAAGTGGTTGTAGGTATCGGTCGTTTTGGTCCTTATGTTAGGCATGATGGAAAATTTGTGTCATTGAAAAAAGGAGTGGATGATCCCCTAAGTGTGGATTTGGAAAGAGCGATTGTTTTAATAGAGGAAAAAAGAAAAGCAGATAGAGAGAAGTTTATAAAAAGTTTTGACGAGGATGCTGATTTACAAATTCTAAATGGCAGATGGGGACCTTATATTTCTTATCAAAAGAAAAATTACAAAATACCAAAAGATACAGAACCAAAAGAATTGTCTTTTGAGGATTGTATGAAGTTGATTAAGGAAGGTGGGAAGAAAACCACGAAGAAAGCTGCAGCAAAGAAAAGCGCCACTAAAAAAGCGCCTACGAAAAAAGCAGCAGCTAAAAAGAAATAACCAAATCAAGCGATAGTGCAATTAACTGATTTTTTTCAGACAGTATCAAAACCTGATTTAGAAGGCGGGTTTATGTCAGCAGAAGACACTATTTCTAGTGTAATCCAATATGGATTAAACGAAGAACAGATAGAGTTGAGTGATTTTGATGCGGTGATTATCGGTGTTGCAGATACAAAAAATTCACAAGAGAATAGTGGAGGTGAGTTTGGTGTTGATTCTATTCGTAAACAATTAGCCAAACTTCGAAAGAATACAAGATCTATTAACATACTGGATTTGGGGAATGTGAAGGGAGCAACCTTAAATGATAGGTATGTTGCCTTGTATGAGGTGTTGGAGATATTGAAGCCTTACAACGTAGTGTCTATAATTATAGGAGGAGGACAGGATTATTTGTTGCCTCTGGTAAAAAGTCTTACTAAGGAGAATAATGACATAGCGATGTCATTAATTGATGCAAAATTAGATTTTTGTGTAGATAATCAGGATTATTGCTCAAGAACATATTTGACCAAGTTGTCATGTGAGTTTAGTTCATCAATATATGAGATGAATGTTTTAGGCGTTCAAAATTATTTTCTTGGAGAAAAGCAAGAAGCTAAAATGCGTGAATTGCATTGGGAATTTAAGCGTTTAAAGGACTTAAGGGGTGAACAGATAAAATATAGTGAACCGTTATTGAGGGATGCTGATATTATTAGTTTCGATTCGGGAGCCATAGAATATGCATATATGCCCTATTATACAAATCATAATGTCAATGGTTTTTCAGGAAATGAGGCATGTCAGCTTGCGTGGTATAGTGGATTGTCTGAAAACTTAAGGTGTTTTTGTTTTCATGATTATAATCCAACTATTGATGAAAGAGGAACAGGTGGAGTTTTAAGTGCTCAAATTTTATGGCATTTATTAGAAGGTATATCTCACAAAATGAATGACATGCCGAAAGAGGGGGGAGATAATTATAAAATTTCTATAGTTCATTTACAAGATTTTGATGCAGATATACGTTTCTATACAAACAGAGTGAATAATCGATGGTGGATTGAGGTGCCATGGAAAAACGCTGTAAAAAAGTTAGCTTGTGATAAGAGTGACTATATTTTGGCTCAAAGTGGAGAATTACCTGATAAATGGTGGAGGTTCTTCCAAAAAAGCACCTTAGATTAGCTTAGCTTTACAAAAAAATAACATGTTTAACTTATAAAAACGAAACCTTTATAATTGAAATAAAGTATACGAATTCAGTTTTTTAATGAGTTTTAAAAAAGCTTATTTTGCATAACAGTCAGGTATTTAGGCTTTTGTAAAATTCAGTTAAGAAATAGAGTTCTTTGAGTTTTTTATTACAAGAACAAATGTTTAGGAGAATTCTGATTTTTGTTTTATTTTGCATTTCTTCGTTGAGTGGTACTTATGCACAATACGATCCGCAATACAGTCAAAGCGTATTTAATAAATTGGCTGTAAATCCAGGGACAGCAGGTGCTGCAGATGCGATAAATTTGGTTGCTTTAAACAGGAATCAGTGGTCGGGTGTAATGGGCTTAAAAACAACGGTTTTTAGTGGCGACATGCCGATTAAATTATTTGGATTAAATTCTGGTGTGGGCATTAATTTTATAAATAATGAGATTGGTAATTTTACCAATTTATTAATGCAATTAAACTATGCCTCCAGGTATGAATTAGAAAAAGGAACTTTAGCTTTAGGGTTAAGTGTTGGACTAATTAATCAAAAATTAAGTGCGGATTGGGTTCTTCCCAGTCAGGATGTTTTTGATCAGAGTGATCCACATATTCCTCAGGCAGAAGTTTCAGGTTCAGCCTTTGACGTGGGTTTTGGAGCATTTTATGAAGAAGAAAAATATTATGCTGGCGTTTCTATATCGCACTTAAATGGACCGAAACCTAATTTTAAAGAAGAATTTAATTATAAAGTTAGTGGAACATTATACCTTGCAGGTGGGTATAACCATAAAGTACAAGATACGGATTACGAAATTATGCCATCCATCTTTTACAAAACAGATGGTAGGGTTTTTCAATTGGATTTAAGCACCTTAGTTAGGTATAAAAAGAGATATTGGGGAGGATTAACATATAGGTTTCAAGATGCTATAGTTTTGTTGGGTGGAATTGAAATGAAAAACGGAGTTAGATTTGGATATAGTTACGATGTCACAACCTCCGCAATTTCAACAGCAGGAAAAGGTGGAACACATGAGTTAATGATAGGATATAACCTGGATATAAATTTTGAGAAACGAACTAAACGTTATAAAAGCGTTAGATATTTATAAGTAGAGAATTAAAAATTTAATATACCGATAGTCTGAAATATTATGAAGAAAGTACTAGCTCTTAGTGTCATCATTGTCACTATTTTAAGCGGATGTAGTAACTCTGGAGGAGGAGAACTTACCGGAGTGCCTCAAAAAGGTACCTTTTATGAGCCAGATCCTTATGGAATGTTATTTATTCCACAGGGAAGCTTTAATATGGGGCCTAATGATCAGGATGCAGCTTGGTCGTTAACCAGTCAATCAAAAACAGTTTCTATTCGATCTTTTTGGATGGACGAAACTGAAATTACAAATACGGAATACCGCCAGTTTATTAATTGGGTTAGGGATTCTATTGCAAGAAGATTGCTGGGTGAACAGTTTGAGGAGTTTGTGATTGCAGAAGATCAATTCGGTAATGAAATCGATCCGCCATTTTTGGATTGGGATATGGAAATTGAGTGGGACAACGAGGAGTATGCTGAAATCCTAGAAGATATGTTCTTGCCAGAAAACGAGCGTTTCTTTAGAAGAAAAGAAATCGATAGTAGAAAATTGGTTTATGAATATGAATGGGTTGACCTTCAGCAGGCGGCTAAAAAGACGAATCGATATAATTTTGATACCAACCAATACGAAGGAGTTGTTAAAAATCAGTTTGGTGAGGAAGATCAGATTAGTGATCGTTCGGCTTTCATAATGAAAGATAAGGTTAATGTTTATCCGGATACACTTTGTTGGATTGCAGATTTTACCTATTCATTCAATGAACCATGGACGGAGAAGTATTTTTGGCATGTTGGATTTTACGAATACCCTGTAGTGGGAGTTTCTTTTAAACAAGCAACTGCATTTACTATTTGGAGATCAATGTTAATGAATAATTATTTGATTAGTAAAGGTGAGCCAGAAGTAATGTGGTATAGATTACCTACAGAAGCAGAATGGGAGTATGCTTCAAGAGGTGGTTTAGAGAATCAAATGTACCCATGGGGAGGTATGTATACCAGAAATAATAAAGGTTGCTTCTTAGCTAACTTTAAGCCTTTGAGAGGGCGTTATGCCGATGATGGAGGAAATACTTCAATGGCAGTGGCGTCATATGCTCCAAATGATTTTGGATTATACGATATGGCAGGTAATGCTGCAGAATGGACTTCTAGTGCATTCGATGAATCTGCATATAGTTTCACACACGATTTTAATCCGACTTATAAGTATAATGCTTTACCTGATGATCCTCATGTAATGAAGCGTAAGGTGATAAGAGGTGGATCTTGGAAAGACATAGGGTATTACTTACAATGTGGAACAAGAACATATGAATATCAGGATTCTGCAAAATCCTATATCGGTTTTAGATGTGTAAGAGACTATATCGGTGATTAAATAAGCTTAGATTGCTAAATAATATTAAAACAACACAATATTTTTACTATGAGTATTACTGAATTTGTAGAGAGTCCGGGGTATAAGAAAGTGATGGGGAAGGTTTATGGTTTTGGTGCTGCAATTGTATTGCTTGGCGCACTCTGGAAAATCTTACACCTTCCTGGAGCAACTTTAATGTTAATTCTAGGAATGGGAACTGAGGTAATTATATTTGCTTTATCAGCTTTTGAACCTCCTCATGAAATGCCTGATTGGAGTTTGGTTTATCCTGAGTTAGTAGGATTAGAACCCAAAGCTGCTCATAAAGGAGTTAGTGGAGGCGGAAGTGAACTACAGGCTCTGATTGAAACTGGTAATATTGATGAAGCAACAGTAAAGAAATTATCAGAAGGAATTAAGAAATTAGGTAATACTTCATCTCAGTTAGCAGATTTAAGTGATGCATCATTAGCAACACAAAGCTATATGCAGAATATTCAGAATGCGTCAGAATCTGTTGGAAAATTAGGTGTTGTGCAGGATAAAACAGCAAAAGCCATAGAGGAGTCTGCGAATGCATTAACTCAATCATATTCTGCTACTGCTGGTGCTATTTCTGAGGCCGGCACAAAAGTAGCGAATGTGATAACTAACTCTGGGGAACAGTTAGTAAACGCATATGCTGGTTTATCAGAAAATATTCAGAAAGAAATAAGTGGTATTTCTTCAAATAGTGAAAAATATAACAGTCAACTAAATAGTATAAACGAAAATTTAGCAGCTGTTAATTCAATCTATGAAATGCAGTTAAAAGGCTCGAAAGCTCAGATTGATGCAACAGAGCAATTAACTAACGGACTGGGGGAAATTAGTGGTTATTTAAAACAATCTGTAGAAGACGCTAAGCTATACAGAGATCAGGTAGCTGATTTAAATAAAACAGTTGGAGAGTTGAATGCAATCTATGGCAACATGTTAAGTGCTATGAATGTAAGTAACCGCTAAATTAAACTATTATTTAAAAATTAAAGAATTATAGTATGAGTGGCGGAAATTGTCCCGAAACCCCCAGGCAGAAGATGATAGGTATGATGTACCTGTTTTTAACTGCGATGTTAGCATTAAATGTATCAGGTGAATTACTTCAGGCATTTGTAACTCTCGATAAAGGATTTAATCAATCCAGAGAAACAGTCGAAAGAAAGAATGAGGTATTATATGCTCAATTTGAATCAGCTTACGAGAACAATCCTAAGAAAGTTAAAGATGAATGGGATGAAGCGATTAAGATTAGAAAGGCAGCAGATAGCTTAGTAAATCACATTCACGATTTAAAATTAAAAATGGCTCGTATAGCAGGTGGGCCAGAAGCAACATCAGATGAGTATACTGGGGCTGACAATCAGGATATTGCACCTCAGGTAATGATAACAGAAAAGGCAGGAGCGAGAAGTAAAGAGTTAAAGAGTAGAATGGGCGAATTTAAAGATCTACTTCTTTCGTATCTTGATGAGAATGATCCTGCAGATACCACATATATTCATGCCTTTACAGATGTATTTAATACTGATGATATTAAAGGAGAAAAGGATGTGGAAAAATCTTGGGAGTCAACTAAATTCGAGCATGTACCTCTATCTGCATCTATGGCAATGCTAAGTAAAATTCAAGGAGATGTTCGAAATGCAGAAACTGATATGGTAGCAGCTTTGTATAGCGATATTAATAAGGATTCATATAAGTTTGATAAGTTGATGTCTGTTGTTAAGCCTTTTAAAACTACCATTTTAGAAGGAGAAACATATAGAGCTGAATTATATATGGCTGCTTATGATCCTACGATTGTACCTGAAATATTTGTTGATGGTACAAGATTAGCAAAAGTAGGAGACGGTAAAGGCTTGCTTGAACAGACTAAAGGCGTTGGAGAATATAATTGGAAAGGATATATTAGAATGCCATCTCCTGATGGATCTACATTTAACGAATACCCAATTGAAGGAGAGTATCAGGTTGTTAAACCAAGTGCTGTAATATCACCGATAAAGATGAATGTTTTTTATGAAGGTGTTGAAAATCCTGTCGCTATTTCAGTACCAGGTGTTGCTAGCAGTGCGTTAAAGGTTTCCATGACTAATGTTAATAGTTCAAAAAGAGGAGCTAATTATTCAGTAAAGCCAAGACCAGGAACGGCAGGTCGTAAATCTTTAGTTAGGGTTTCTGCAGAAATTGAAGGAAAAACAAAATTTATTGGACAACAAGAATTTCGAATTAAACGAGTGCCAGATCCGGTACCTGTTGTAGCAGGAGAATCTGGAGGAAAAATTAGGAAAAGTGTATTGTTAGCTCAATCTGGGGTTTTTGCAGAAATGAAAGATTTCGACTTTGAGTTGGCATATAATGTTACTCGCTTTACTGTTTCAGTTCTAAAAAATGGCTATATGGTTGACGAACCTTCGAAAAGTTCAAAGTTTACTGATAGACAAAAAGATCTTATTAAAGGAATGCCGAGAGGTAGTAAAATTTCTATTGAAGGTATCCGCGCAAGTGGACCGAGTGGGACAAGGGCTTTAGGTACTATGACATTTATTTTAGATTAAAATTAGATTATATAAATATCAATTGAGAAAATTAAAACCTATTATAATGAAAAAGTTATTCTTCTTATTCATCGTTTTCATTGCATTGGCTGGAACTAATAAAGTTGAAGCTCAAAATGTTTTGGATGGAATTTATCCTAAAGAACATGTTTTAAATAGAAAGCCTATTCCATATCCTCATGTTCGCGAGGCTGATGTTATGTGGGCTAAAAAGGTATGGCGTGTTATTGATCTAAGGGAAAAAATTAATTTACCATTATATTATCCAGTTACAACGATGGATGGACGCTTTAGTTTAACTCAATTGCTAATGCATGGTATTAGATATGAGGGTTTAACAGCCTATTCAACTAAAACAGAAGATGAATTTAAGGTTCCAATGTCGGTCGATGAAGTGATGTATGAGATGGGTGCAGTAGGTGATACTTTGCAGGTGCGTCAAGATGATGGAACATATGCGGAACAAATTGTGTCAGGAGAATTAAGACCTGAAGAGGTAAAGCAGATTTTAGTGAAAGAAGTTTGGTTTTTTGATAGAAATTATTCGAGATTAGATGTGCGTATAATTGGTTTATGTCCGATCAGAGAGTATGAAAAGCCAGGAGGTGAAGGTGGTGAAGCTCAGATAGCCAGAAAACAAGCGTTTTGGATTTATTTCCCACAAGCAAGAGATTTATTCGCACGTAATGAAGTGTTCAATCCTCGTAATGATGCGCAACGACGTACTTTTGATGACATTTTTATGAAAAGGTTCTTTGGTAGTTATATTGTTAGAGAGTCAAACGTATACAACAATAGAGGAATAGAGCAATATGCTGTAGGTAGTGAAGCAATGATTGAATCTGAAAGAATCAAAAATGACATTTTTATGTTTGAGCATGATTTATGGGAATTCTAGAGTAAAGGATAAGAAGAAAATACAATATAAAAAAAGGAGCATTTACGAATGCTCCTTTTTTGTTTTCATATTTATCTGAAAGATTATTTACCGTATTCAGATATGATATCTGCAGAAAACTGACGTATCTGTTGCTCGTTAGATTTTGGACAGATTAATAAACAGTTGTGTGATTCTGCAACGATATAACCATCTAGTCCTTGTATTACTGCCATTTTATCATTAGGAAGATTAACTACGCAGTTTTTGGAATCATAAGCTAAGACCTTACCTGTGTTAATAGCATTATTATTATCATCCTTACTGGAGTGTTCATATAGAGAAGACCAGGTTCCTAAATCACTCCACCCAACGTCTGCGGTTAATACAGAAACATTAGAAGCTTTTTCCATTACTCCATAATCAATTGAAATATTTGGGCATTCCTGATAAATCTCCTTAATGGCATTTTCTTCGTTATGCGTATTTATCTCAGAATCGATACTGTCAAAGAGATTTTTTACATCAGGTAGATATTGATCAAAAGCACTATTAATAGAAGCTAAAGACCAGATAAATATTCCGGAGTTCCAAAAGAACTCTCCACTTTCAAAAAACACTTTGGCTAATTCAAGATTAGGTTTCTCTGTAAATGTTTTCACAGGTTCAATTTCACCAAGTGTTCTAGGAGAATCATCACCAACTTGAATATATCCATAACCAGTTTCTGGTCGATGTGGTTTTATACCTATTGTCAATAAAGCCTCATTATTATCAACAAAGTCCAAACCTTTTGAAACTACCGATATAAAATCATCTTGTTTAAGGATAAGGTGGTCTGCTGGTGTAACTATTATAGAAGCCTCTGGATTTCTTTTTTGAATCCATGCATTTGCATATGCTATACATGGTGCTGTATTACGACGGAATGGTTCTGTTAATACTTGTTCTTGTTTTAGGCTTGGTAGTTGCTCTAAAACCATTTCTTTATACTCAACGCTAGTCACGACTAAAAAATTCTCTGCAGGACATAGTGATGAGAACCTATCGTAGGTTTGTTGAATAAATGTTCTTCCGGTTCCAAGTATATCTAAAAACTGTTTAGGAGTTTCTTCTCTGCTTATTGGCCAAAATCGACTACCGATTCCTCCAGCCATAATTACGCAATATGTTTTACCAGTCATTGTTAATAGAATTAAATTCAATTTTGTTATTGTGATGGTGAAAATACCCAAAATGCTTAATAATTAAAACCAATATGTACTCTATTTCAAATTTATTTTCAAAGCCTGAATATAGTTGCTATTTTTAGCGCAAATCATTTTACTATATGCAATATTTATATGAATTAGGAAGATATAGTGTTTTTTTAAAAAGGGTTTTTGCACGACCGGAAAAGCATACTGTATTATTTAGTCAGGTAGTAAGAGAGGCGGAAAAATTAGGCATTAATTCAATTGGAATTGTAGCTATAATATCTTTTTTTATGGGTGCAGTGATTACATTGCAGACAGCATATAATATAGATTTGATTTTTATACCGAAGTATACTATTGGATTAGCAGCACGCGATTCTGTGTTGCTAGAGTTTTCCTCAACAATTGTAGGATTGATATTAGCAGGCAAAGTAGGGTCGAATATAGCTTCGGAAATTGGAACTATGCGGGTTACAGAACAGATTGATGCTATAGAGATAATGGGAATTAATTCAGAAGGCTTTTTAGTCTTGCCCAAAATTTTGGGTTTACTTTTAATGATGCCCCTTTTAGTTATTCTGAGTATGGGAATAGGAATTTTTGGAGGTTGGCTTGCAGGTTCATTAACAGGAGAGGTTCCTTCAGTGGATTATATCTATGGTATTAGGTATGCATTTAAGCCATTTTATATAGGATATGCATTAATAAAATCGAGTGTTTTTGCATTTCTTATTGCATCTATTTCTTCTTATAAAGGATATTATGTCAGTGGAGGTTCGTTAGAGGTTGGGGTTGCCAGTACAAAAGCCGTAGTGGTAAGTAGTATTCAAATACTATTATTTAATTTATTACTAACACAACTCTTGTTGGCATGATCGAAGTTAAAGGGGTAAATAAGTCTTTTCAAGGTAAACAAATATTATTTGATGTTTCTGCAAAATTTGAGGCAGGCCAAACTAATTTGATAATCGGTCAAAGTGGTCATGGTAAAACTGTATTGTTAAAATCACTTGTTGGATTACATTCCATTGATTCAGGTCAGATTATTTACGGAGATCAGGTTTTTTCAGAGATGACTTTAAAGGAGCAGAAAAAAATCAGAAAAGAAATAGGAATGTTGTTTCAAGGTTCTGCGTTGTTTGACTCATTAACGGTTGAAGAAAATGTACAATTTCCATTGGATATGTTTTCAAATAAAAGTACCGAAGAAAAGAAAGAGCGGGTTAATTTTTGTTTGAAACGAGTGAATTTGGAAAATGTGAATGGTCTTTATCCGTCAGAAATAAGTGGAGGAATGCAAAAAAGAGTGGCTATTGCCCGAGCTATTGCTTTAAATCCAAAATATCTTTTCTGTGATGAACCCAATTCCGGTTTAGATCCAAAAACGGCTATTGTAATTGACAACTTAATATATGAAATAACCAAGGAGTATGGAATTACTACGATAATAAACACTCACGATATGAATTCTGTAATGGGAATGGGTGAAAAGATTATTTATATATATCAAGGGAAGAAACTTTGGGAAGGGAATAAGGAGGAAATACTTTCAGCCAAAGAGGAAGAGTTAAATAATTTCGTTTTCGCATCGGAGCTCTTTAAAAGAATTAAAGAAAATTACTAAATCAAATATGGAGTTTGTTGGAGAGGATGGATAGATTAATAGGCATTGATGAATTAGATTTTTTGTTTGGACCAGCAAAAGAGTATAGGGATGAATCGTGGTTAAAAGATTTTTTTAATTTAGAGAGGTATCAAATATCTATCCCCGAAACCATAAATATTGACACGCTAAGAAAAATTAAAAGAGATTCTATTGTTTTAGAAAATATATATCCAACCGCAATTATTCCGATTTGGGAAACTTCCGGTCTTGAGGCATCCATAATAAATAAACTTCAATTAAAGTATCATAGAATTAGTTATCGAGAAAGTAGTTCAAAAGAAATACAGTTTAAAACGTTTTATATATATCCATTGGTTGTATTAATACAATGTATTATGTCAAACAATTTAGAATTCAAACATTTGAAGTTTAAATGTGGAAACTTTAAGCAAGGGCTAGATATTATTAGATTGAATATAGAAATTTCAGAAGATTCAAATCAAGGTAGAAGGTTTGATAAAATAAATTCTGGGGAACAAGCTGAAATGATCGATAGCATGGATATTATATATGATGAATATAAACACACTTTAATTCCTGTATCTAAATTTCGTTTAATATATCGGTGTTTTGGAAATCGTATTTCAGATGTTGGTAGTTCGGCCTTCGATAATTTTATGGAATCAAGAGATTATCTTCAGGCATGGAAAAAAGCTATACATGAGTTCTTAGTGAATGATAGATTGGTTTCTGAGCAATTTGCTCATGAAATATCAGAAATGATACTGACTTAAATACAAAAGAGGTTATTTTTTTTCATTAGTTATTCACTTGATAACCAATGCTGTATTTTGTATCTGGCCATTCTGCGAAAAAATAATTGGAAATTAGATTTGGAAAAGAGAGATAATATGATTTATCTTTGCAGCCGCTTAAGACAAGAGGTTGTCTGGAAAGAGCGATAAAAACTGGCGTATTGATAACAACAAAAGGGATTAAAAACCTGGTTTAGAAAAGGTTTTTGAGAGGCGAGAAAAAAGTTTAAATTTTTTCAAAAAATGATTTGGAATTTAAATTTAAAAGTGTTTATCTTTGCAGCCGCTTTTAAAGAAGGGCGCAAGGGTTATTCTCCTGTAAGAAATGAGGTTTTGAAAAGCTTGAAAATAAATGTTTTAGCTTAGAAAATAGCTCGAAAAAATAATTAAAAATTTTTTCAAAAAACATTTGGAGAATAGGAATTAAAGTTATTATCTTCGCATCCGCTTTTAGAGCGACACTCAACAAGGGGTGAGGAGTAAAAAAAGATTGAAAATTAAGCTTCGGCTTAAAAGATATAAAGAAGTTAGTAATAAGGCTAACATCGTTCTTTGAAAATATTGAAATGCACACTAAAAAGGAAAGAGTGATTCTTTGAGTTAAAACTCTTGTAAAGAATAATAGGCTGTTAAAACAGTCATAATAATTTTTATACAACGAAGAGTTTGATCCTGGCTCAGGATGAACGCTAGCGACAGGCCTAACACATGCAAGTCGAGGGGTAACATTGTAGCTTGCTACAGATGACGACCGGCGCACGGGTGCGTAACGCGTATGAAACCTGCCTTTTACAAGGGGATAGCCCAGAGAAATTTGGATTAATACCCTATAGTCTTGATGATTCGCATGGATGATTAAGTAAAGTTTCGGCGGTAAAAGATGGTCATGCGTGACATTAGCTAGTTGGTAAGGTAACGGCTTACCAAGGCAACGATGTCTAGGGGTTCTGAGAGGAAGGTCCCCCACACTGGTACTGAGACACGGACCAGACTCCTACGGGAGGCAGCAGTGAGGAATATTGGTCAATGGACGCAAGTCTGAACCAGCCATGTCGCGTGAAGGAAGACGGTTCTATGGATTGTAAACTTCTTTTATACGGGAATAATGTGAGCTTCGTGAAGCTTTTTGAAGGTACCGTATGAATAAGCATCGGCTAACTCCGTGCCAGCAGCCGCGGTAATACGGAGGATGCGAGCGTTATCCGGATTTATTGGGTTTAAAGGGTGCGTAGGCGGACTAATAAGTCAGTGGTGAAATCTTGCAGCTCAACTGTAAAACTGCCATTGATACTGTTAGTCTTGAATTTAGTTGAGGTAGGCGGAATGTGTTGTGTAGCGGTGAAATGCATAGATATAACACAGAACACCGATTGCGAAGGCAGCTTACTAAGCTATAATTGACGCTGATGCACGAAAGCGTGGGGAGCGAACAGGATTAGATACCCTGGTAGTCCACGCCGTAAACGATGATTACTCGTTGTTGGCGATACATTGTCAGCGACTGAGCGAAAGCATTAAGTAATCCACCTGGGGAGTACGTTGGCAACAATGAAACTCAAAGGAATTGACGGGGGCCCGCACAAGCGGAGGAACATGTGGTTTAATTCGATGATACGCGAGGAACCTTACCTGGACTTAAATGTAGATTGCATAGATCAGAGATGATCTTTTCTTCGGACTATTTACAAGGTGCTGCATGGTTGTCGTCAGCTCGTGCCGTGAGGTGTCGGGTTAAGTCCCATAACGAGCGCAACCCCTATTGTTAGTTACCATCAGGTTAAGCTGGGGACTCTAGCAAGACTGCCGGTGTAAACCGTGAGGAAGGTGGGGATGACGTCAAATCAGCACGGCCCTTACGTCCAGGGCTACACACGTGTTACAATGGCAGGTACAAAGGGCAGCTACACAGCAATGTGATGCTAATCTCTAAAGCCTGTCTCAGTTCGGATCGGAGTCTGCAACTCGACTCCGTGAAGCTGGATTCGCTAGTAATCGCGCATCAGCCATGGCGCGGTGAATACGTTCCCGGGCCTTGTACACACCGCCCGTCAAACCATGGAAGTCGGGGGTACCTGAAGTCTGTTACCGTAAGGAGCGGCCTAGGGTAAAACTGATAACTAGGGTTAAGTCGTAACAAGGTAGCCGTACCGGAAGGTGTGGCTGGAACACCTCCTTTCTGGAGAGAGTTTTAAATAAAATTAAAGAACATTTTTTTTCTTAGTAGTGCATTTCACATTGTCTAAAATATAGACAAAACGTACATTGACATATTGGCAAAACAATCAAAATCATAGGTTGACTTTAGTGCGATAGCATTAAAGTTATACCAACAAGAAAGTAAGCAAGGGCGCATGGTGGATGCCTAGGCTTTCAGAGGCGACGAAAGACGTGATAAGCTGCGATAAGCCACGGGGAGAAGCAAATATTTATTGATCCGTGGATTTCTGAATGGGGCAACCCAGTATATTGAAGATATACTATCCCTTCGGGGAGGCAAACCCGGGGAACTGAAACATCTAAGTACCCGGAGGAAAAGAAAACAAAAGTGATTCTCCTAGTAGCGGCGAGCGAACGGGGATTAGCCCAAACCAGTGTTGTCTAGGCAGCGCTGGGGTTGTAGGACTGCAATATGAGTAAATAACCAAATTGGAATGCTTTGGAAAGAGCAGCCAAAGAGTGTGAAAGTCACGTACAAGTACAGTTATGAATCTAGCAGTATCCTGAGTAGGGCGGGACACGTGAAATCCTGTCTGAATCTACCGGGCCCATCCGGTAAGGCTAAATACTCCTGAAAGACCGATAGTGAACCAGTACCGTGAGGGAAAGGTGAAAAGTACCCCGAACAGGGGAGTGAAAAAGTACCTGAAACCGTGCGCTTACAAGCGGTCGGAGCCCTTTTAGGGTGACGGCGTGCCTTTTGCATAATGAGCCTACGAGTTAGTCGTAGTTAGCAAGGTTAAGTTGTTAAGCAACGGAGCCGAAGCGAAAGCGAGTCTGAATAGGGCGACAAAGTTAGCTGCGCTAGACGCGAAACCAGGTGATCTACCCATGGTCAGGTTGAAGTTCCGGTAACACGGAATGGAGGACCGAACCAGTTAACGTTGAAAAGTTTTTGGATGAACTGTGGGTAGGGGTGAAAGGCCAATCAAACCTGGAAATAGCTCGTACTCCCCGAAATGCATTTAGGTGCAGCCTTATTTTAATCTTACAGAGGTAGAGCTACTGATTGGACGAGAGGGCTTCACCGCCTATCAACTCCTGACAAACTCCGAATGCTGTAAGATGATGAATAGGAGTGAGGGCATGGGTGCTAAGGTCCGTGTCCGAAAGGGAAAGAACCCAGACCATCAGCTAAGGTCCCCAAATGTATGCTAAGTTGAACAAACGCGGTTTGATTGCAGAGACAGCTAGGATGTTGGCTTGGAAGCAGCCATTCATTTAAAGAGTGCGTAACAGCTCACTAGTCGAGCGATCGAGCATGGATAATAATCGGGCATAAGTATACTACCGAAGCTATGGATTTGTACTAAGTACAAGTGGTAGGGGAGCATTCTAATGACGTAGAAGCAGTGTGGCGATGCATTGTGGAGATATTAGAAAAGCAAATGTAGGCATAAGTAACGATA
This sequence comes from uncultured Saccharicrinis sp., assembly GCA_963677245.1. Classification (GTDB taxonomy): domain Bacteria; phylum Bacteroidota; class Bacteroidia; order Bacteroidales; family Marinilabiliaceae; genus Saccharicrinis. The sequence continues at coordinate 2,928,604 of OY781921.1, read as the reverse complement.
AAGGGGGCGAGAAACCCCCTCGCCGAAAGACTCAGGTTTCCTGATCAACGCTAATCGGATCAGGGTTAGTCGGGACCTAACGCGAACCCGAAAGGGGTAGTGGATGGCAAACAGGTTAATATTCCTGTACCTGCTATACAATGAAAGTGACGTATCGGAGAGATTACTACGTACTGACGGATATGTACGTTGAGCCTAGGCTTCGGCCGAAGCGAAGTAAAGCATCTGGTACCAAGAAAAGCGAGTATAGCGGCCCGTACCGTAAACGGACACACGTAGTTGGGTTGAGTATACTAAGGCGCTCGAGTGATTCATGGCTAAGGAACTCGGCAAATTAGCCCCGTAACTTCGGGATAAGGGGCGCCAGTTTAGGCTGGCCGCAGAGAAATGGTGCATGCGACTGTTTATCAAAAACACATGGCTTTGCAAATTCGAAAGAAGACGTATAAGGCCTGACACCTGCCCGGTGCCGGAAGGTTAAGAGGAGATGTTAACTTCGGTGAAGCATTGAATTGAAGCCCCGGTAAACGGCGGCCGTAACTATAACGGTCCTAAGGTAGCGAAATTCCTTGTCGGGTAAGTTCCGACCTGCACGAATGGTGTAACGATGTGCACACTGTCTCGGCCATGAGCTCGGTGAAATTGTAGTATCGGTGAAGATGCCGATTACCCGCAACGGGACGGAAAGACCCCGTGAACCTTTACTATAGCTTAACATTGATTGTGGGTAAGTAATGTGTAGGATAGGTCGGAGACTTTGATGCTGCGTCGCCAGGCGTAGTTTAGTCACCCTTGAAATACGACCCTTTGCTTATCTGTGGTCTAACGAATTCATTCGGACATTGTTTGGTGGGTAGTTTGACTGGGGTGGTCGCCTCCAAAAGAGTAACGGAGGCTTTCAAAGGTTTCCTCAGGACGATTGGTAACCGTCCGCAGAGTGTAATGGCACAAGGAAGCTTGACTGTGAGACCGACAAGTCGACCAGGTACGAAAGTAGGACATAGTGATCCGGTGGTTCCGCATGGAAGGGCCATCGCTCAAAGGATAAAAGGTACTCCGGGGATAACAGGCTGATCGCTCCCAAGAGCTCATATCGACGGAGCGGTTTGGCACCTCGATGTCGGCTCGTCACATCCTGGGGCTGGAGAAGGTCCCAAGGGTTGGGCTGTTCGCCCATTAAAGTGGCACGCGAGCTGGGTTCAGAACGTCGTGAGACAGTTCGGTCCCTATCTGTTGTGGGCGTAGGATATTTGAGAAGACCTGACGTTAGTACGAGAGGACCGCGTTGGACATACCGCTGGTGCACCAGTTGTTCCGCCAGGAGCATCGCTGGGTAGCTATGTGTGGAAGGGATAAGTGCTGAAAGCATCTAAGCACGAAGCCTGCTTCAAGATGAGATATCCTTGAGGGACGTTAAAGACGATGACGTTGATAGGCTGTAGGTGTAAAGGCAGTAATGTCAAAGCCGAGCAGTACTAATTACCCGAAACTTTTAGTTGGGCGCTAAGGTTTGAACTGTGATTTTGATTGAAGCTAGTATGTTAATAACAATATTCAGGTGGTTATAGCATAGGGGTTCCACCTCTTCCCATTCCGAACAGAGAAGTTAAGCCCTATAGCGCCGATGGTACTGCGTAACAGTGGGAGAGTAGGTCGCCGCCCATCTTTAAACAAGAGCAATCACATTTTTTTGTGGTTGCTCTTTTGCGTTTATAAAGTTTAGTCTTTTGAATTTTAAAATACTCTTAAGGTTTTTATTGTAAGTATTAGAATAAGTGAGAAATATCATTTATTTTCGTCGCTTAAAGTATAAACATGTATTTTTTAGCAAAGGGATGACAGATAAGCGAATTGAAAACATAAATATCAATGCCGAACAAGCCATTATTACACCTAATCAGTTAAAAGATCTTTACCCATTAAATGAAAAGATCATTAAAACAATTGAGGATGGGCAAAGAACTATCAAAAATATTTTATCTGGTGAAGATAAAAGGATATTAATCGTTGTAGGACCATGTTCAATTCATGATATAAAAGCTGCCAAAGAGTATGCCATTAAACTAAAAAGTTTGGCGGATGAATTGCAAGATACTTTATGTATTGTAATGCGTGTTTATTTTGAGAAACCAAGAACAACAGTAGGATGGCAAGGGTTAATTAATGATCCAAATTTAGATAATACATTTGAACTTGAGGAAGGACTTAAACAAGCAAGAGAATTATTGAGTTATATTGCTGAAATTGGATTACCTGTAGCAGGTGAAGCTTTGGATATTGTAACTCCTCAATATATTCAGGACTTAATTTCATGGACTGCTATTGGAGCTAGAACTACTGAATCGCAAAGTCACCGTAAAATGGCTAGTGGACTGTCTTCGGTAGTTGGGTTTAAAAATGGTACTGACGGAAATATTAAGATAGCTATTAATGCGTTGGAATCGGTTGCATCTCCTCACAACTTTATAAGTATTGATCCGGAAGGACATGTTGCTGTTGTTAGGACAAAAGGGAATCCAGATACGCATATTATTCTAAGAGGAGGAAAAGATCCAAATTACGATGCAAAAAGTGTAGCAGATTATGAATATAAATTGGAAGCTGCTGGTTTAGCTAAAAGAATTATGATTGATTGCAGTCATGCTAATAGTTGTAAAAAAGCAGAGAACCAGAAAAATGTTCTTAAAAGTATTGAAGAGCAAATTCTAAGTGGTAATACTTCTATTATGGGAGTCATGATTGAGAGTAATTTGTTTCACGGTAAACAAAGTATTCCTCAGAACTTAGAAACGCTAAAATATGGCGTTTCTGTTACTGATGAATGCATTGGTTGGGATGAAACAGAAAATATTCTAAAGAATTTCGCAAGTTCAATTAAAGATAAAGTACAAAGTAGATAAGAAACTAAAAGGCACTTATTGAAGGGTAAGTGCCTTATTCGAAAACTTCGTAATAAGAAGTTGATTTGTTAACTGCAGATTTCTGATTGTTTGTTAAAAGGTTCCACACTTTTTTCTTCCACCCGCTTCGTTTTATATATTCTTTAAAATTAAGATTTTCCCAATCTGCTTTTAATGTTTCAGTTGTTTTAGGCCCAATATACGTATACACTGCATCAGCCGCTTTTCGATTGGTATTTTTCTTTTCAAATTTTATATCTGTGGTGTTAGCTAATAAACGAACATTATTCTTCTTACATTGCTCTTTGAGTAAATTAATAGTGTAATCGTACTCTTGTATCTGCTCATCAGAAATTGCATTTGAGTATTTACCTCCAATATTTAGTACCGGTCTAACTTGTAATGTGGAAACATTATATTCTTCAAATACTTTAAAAAAATCTTTTAATTCACTCAAGTTTTTATTGTTCACCGTATAGTTAATGCGAATCTCTGGAAGATTGGTCTCTGATTTAAATTTGTATTTATTGATAAGCTCTAAAGTATCCAGAAAACGATCGTATTTTGAATTAGTCATGAAAAACTCATAGTTTTCCTTATAAACGCCGTGGCAGGATAATGTAATTTCGTTTAAACCAATATTAGTCATTAATTCCATCTGTTTTTCTGTAAGTAACTGACCATTTGTAACTAGTCCAATATTGGGTACCTTATATTCATATGCTAATTGAGCAAGGTCTAAAAAGTTCCGGTGGGTAGTTGGTTCTGCACCACACCCAATATAAACTTGAATAGCTTTAGGAAAAAGCACACGTGCAATGTGAGCAAAATCTTGTTGCGGTATAATGCCTTTTAACTTTTTGCGTTGTTCCATTGAGCTGAAATAGCACATCTTACAAAATAAATTACAGTTTAAAGAAGGATCTATCCTTATGGATAAATGTCTTTTTTTCAAAAGATATAGTACGTATACACCTAAAAGCTTAACGTTGGCACTCTTAATTCTTTTGCTTAATTGAATAATCTTATAAAAATTCATTTGTAAATGATCTATCAAAATTTTGTTAAAAGTAGAGTTTTCTTAATTAAGCACAATACTTCATAAAATGTTTACAGCTCTATAAATTTAGAAAATAGCGTACAATGGCTTGAGATGTAGGTATATAATTATTCTTATTATATTGGAAAGAGTATGTAATTTATTGAATGAAAAGATTGTAACAAAATAATCATATCTAAATTGCCTAGTAATTTGTGAACTATTATATTTGTACACTTTTTAAAAAATACGTGAATTAACAAACGGATGAGTACTAAATTTAAGGAATACAAGGGATTAGATTTGTCGCAAATCAATAAAGATGTATTAAAAAAGTGGGAAGAGGATAATACATTCGAAAAAAGTGTTACTACCCGTGAAGGTAATCCTACATTTGTTTTCTACGAAGGGCCTCCTTCTGCAAATGGTTTGCCTGGAATTCATCATGTTATTTCACGATCTTTAAAAGATATAGTATGTCGCTATAAAACGCAAAAAGGTTTCGAAGTAAAACGTAAAGCTGGTTGGGATACGCATGGACTTCCGGTTGAATTGGGAGTCGAAAAAGCTTTAGGCATAACAAAAGAGGATATTGGCAAGAAAATTTCAGTTGCAGAATACAATGCATCTTGTAGAAAAGATGTAATGAAATTCACTGATAACTGGGAAGACTTGACTCATAAAATGGGTTATTGGGTGGATATGGAAAATCCGTATATCACTTACGATAATAAATACATTGAAACGCTATGGTATCTGTTAAAAGAGCTTTACCAGAAAGGGTTCTTATATAAAGGTTTTACTATACAGCCATATTCACCTGCTGCTGGTACTGGTCTAAGTACGCACGAATTAAATCAGCCGGGTTGTTACAGGGATGTGAAAGATACAACTTGTACTGCTCAATTTAAGGTTGTTAAAAACGAAGCTTCTGAGTTTTTATTTAATGGAATTGAAAGTGAGTTATTTTTCTTGGCTTGGACCACTACTCCATGGACACTTCCGTCAAATACAGCTCTTGCAGTTGGACCGGAAGTAATTTATCAAAAAGTAAGAACTTTTAACCCTTATACAGGTAAAGAGCTTGTTGTTATCTTAGCTAAGAATCTTGTGTCATCTTATTTTAATGCGAAAAATGCAGAATTATCTTTTGATGATTATCAGGAAGGAGACAAGAAAATTCCTTTTGAAGTATTGGAGGAGTTTACCGGAAAGCAATTAGAAGGGCTTAGATATGAGCAATTAATTCCTTGGGTTAAACCAGATGGAGATGCTTTTAGAGTGATATTAGGAGATTATATTACTACTGAAGATGGAACAGGGATAGTACATATCGCTCCTACTTTTGGTGCGGATGATGATCGCGTTGCAAAAGTGGCAGGAATTGCTCCTCTTATTTTGATAGATAAGGATGGAAAGCAAAATCCAATGGTTGATAAAACAGGTAAGTATTTCTTAATAGAAGATTTAGATGCCGGTTTTGTGAAAGATTTTGTCAACCTGGATACTTATCTTGAATATGCAGGCCGCTTTGTAAAGAATGCTTATGATGAAAAACTAACAGAAAAGGATCCTACTTTAGATGTGGATATCTCTGTAATGCTAAAACAGGAGAATAAAGCATTTAAAGTCGAAAAGCATACGCATAACTATCCACATTGTTGGCGTACAGATAAGCCAGTATTATATTATCCTTTAGATTCTTGGTTTATTAAAACTACGGCGGTTAAAGATCGAATGATGGAATTAAATAAGACCATCAATTGGAAGCCGGAATCAACAGGAACTGGTCGTTTTGGTAAGTGGTTAGAGAATTTAGTGGATTGGAACCTATCTCGTTCAAGATATTGGGGAACACCACTTCCTATCTGGAGAACAGAGGATGGAAAAGAAGAAAAATGTATTGGTTCTGTTGAAGAACTTATTAAGGAAATAGATAAATCCGTTACAGCAGGAGTAATGGAGAAAAGTCCTTATGGAAAATTTCAAGCTGGAGATTTCTCTAAAGAAAATTACGATAAGGTAGATTTACACCGACCATATGTTGATGATATTATTCTAATATCTGATAGTGGAGAAAAAATGTACAGGGAAACAGACCTGATTGACGTTTGGTTTGATTCTGGTGCCATGCCTTATGCACAAATGCATTATCCATTTGAAACTGGAAAAGATAAGTTGGTATTCCCGGCTGATTTTATTGCAGAAGGTGTTGATCAAACTAGGGGCTGGTTTTTTACCTTGCACGCATTAGGAACCATGCTTTTTGATTCTGTTGCTTTTAAAAATATTATTTCAAACGGTTTGGTACTTGACAAAAATGGAAACAAAATGTCAAAGCGTCTGGGTAATGCAGTTGATCCGTTTGAAGTGATAGAGAAATTTGGATCAGATCCTTTGCGTTGGTATATGATTACTAATGCACAACCTTGGGATAACCTAAAATTCGATATAAATGGTATTGATGAAGTAAAGCGTAAATTTTTCGGAACTTTATACAATACCTATTCTTTCTTTGCGCTTTATGCAAATGTAGATGGGTTTAATGCACAAGAGGATGCAATTCCTGTTGATGAAAGACCCGAAATTGATCAATGGATTATATCTTTATTAAATACCTTAATTAAAGAAGTCGGAGATAGCTTTGAGGCTTATGAACCGACAAGAGCAGGACGTGCTATTCAAAACTTTGTAACAGAGAACCTGAGTAACTGGTATGTTCGTTTAAATAGAAAAAGGTTTTGGGGCGGAGAGTATTCAAAAGATAAGATTGCTGCGTATCAAACCTTGTATACATGTTTAGAAACGGTAGCCCGATTGTCTGCACCAATTGCCCCATTTTATATGGATCAATTGTATAATGACTTGACTAATATTGCAGGAAAGGCTAAATTTGATTCAGTACACTTAAGCGACTTTCCTCAAGCCGACGAAACTAAGATTAACAAGGATTTAGAAGAGAGAATGCTTTATGCACAAGATATTTCCTCAATGGTTCTTGGATTAAGACGAAAGGAGAGTTTAAAGGTAAGACAACCCCTACAGAAAATTATGATTCCAATTTTGGATTTGGAATTTCAAAAGCAGGTGGAAAATGTTAAAGATTTAATTCTTTCTGAAGTAAACGTGAAAGAGATTGAGTTTTTAACAGATACTTCTGGCGTTCTAGTAAAAAAAATCAAACCGAATTTCAAAGCTTTAGGTCCAAAGTATGGTAAGATGATGAAGCAAATTGCAGCATTTGTTAATCAGATGGATCAGGATCAAATTGCCATCGTTGAGAAGGAAGGTCATATTAAGGCTGATATAGAAGGAAGTGAAATTGAATTGTCAATTGATGATGTTGAGATTTTGTCTGAGGATATTCCGGGATGGCTTGTTGCCAGTGAAGGAAAATTAACGGTTGCACTAGATATCAATGTGACTGAGGATCTGAAACAGGAAGGAATTGCAAGAGAATTTGTAAATAGAATACAAAATTTACGTAAGGATTCTGGATTTGATGTTACAGATAAAATTTCATTAGAAATTGTAAAAAATGACGAAATAAATCAAGCGCTAATCAACTATAAAGATTATATTGCGTCCCAAACTTTGGCAGAGGAAATTAATTTGGTAGAAAATTGTAACGAAGCCGAAGGAAAACTCGTAGAGATCGACAATCAGGTTGAGACCTACATCTGTGTGAGAAAAAAAGCATAGTAATTCAAATTTAACTGTTATGGCTGAGAAGACCCGATATTCCGACGAGGAATTGCAAGAATTTAAACAAATCATCATCGCCAAATTAGATAAGGCTAAGAAGGATTATGAATTGTTAAGAAATACGATTACACATGGTGATGGTAATGATACTCAAGATACTTCGCCAACATTTAAAGTCTTAGAAGAAGGTGCTGCTGTACTTTCTAAGGAAGAAGCAGGTAAATTAGCACAGCGACAATTAAAGTTCATCCAGCATTTACAAGCTGCTTTAGTGCGCATTGAAAATAAAACCTATGGAGTATGTAGGGAAACAGGTAAATTAATTTCAAAGGAGAGATTAAGAGCTGTTCCGCATGCAACTTTAAGTATTGATGCCAAAAGAAATCAAAAGTAACTTTTACGTTATACATTCGTATGAAACGAATTAGTATGATTAGCCAAACTAACTTTGTTAATTATATTAGTTCGTTTTGTGTGTTTGAAAATATGAAAATTAACACAACTACATAAGTGACTTGATTTGTCACTTTAGATATTATCATTATGCTTTCATTTATTAAAAAGCCCTTTGTCATAGTTTTATTGGTTCTTTTTATAGATCAGGCTTTAAAAATATGGGTAAAAACTCATATGATGCTTGGGGAAGAGTTCCGTGTTATTGGCGATTGGTTCATCATCCATTTTATTGAAAATAATGGAATGGCTTTCGGTATGGAATTAGCCGGTAAATTTGGAAAGGTTATTCTAAGTGTTTTTAGAATTATAGCTGTGGGAGGAATTGGATATTATTTATATCAGTTAACCCAAAAGAACGCACCAACTGGTCTTATAGTAAGCATCTCCTTAGTTTTAGCAGGAGCATTGGGTAATATCATTGATAGTGCGTTTTATGGCTTAATTTTCAATGATAGTTATCCGCAAGTAGCAACTTTGTTCCCAGCAGAAGGAGGGTATTCCAGTTTTCTTCATGGAAAAGTGGTGGACATGTTCTATTTTCCAATTTTAGAAGGTAATTTTCCAAGTTGGTTTCCGTTTTGGTCAGGAGAACATTATGTTTTTTTCAGACCTGTATTTAATGTAGCAGACTCTGCTATAACTATAGGTATTGTGTTAATTTTGTTGTTTCAGCGAAAATACTTTAAAAATCATTAGACTTGATTAGTTATTTATCACTAATGCAAAATGTACAATCTCCTTATAATGAGTGAGATGATTTTGTGCTTTTTTGAGTCAAATTAAAAAATGTGACTCAAGAGGCGAAGCGCACCTTAAAATTAAACAATTTTTAAATTAATTAAACGTTTCGTAAAGAAACACTATTGATATGAAGATACTAAATTTACTTGTTTTATTTATTTGTATAATAATTAGTTCCGGTTTATATGGTCAGGATGTGGATGCTGCTAATGTAGATGTTAACACTTTATCTGATTCACAGATTAAAAGAATTATTGCAGAAATGGAAACTCGAGGCATGACTGAGCAGGAAGCTATTGTCTTAGCTAAAGCCCGAGGAATGAATGCGCAACAAATTAGCAACTTAAAAAGAAGAATTCAGGAGGTTAAGATGATGGCTGAAGATCAAGCCTCAAGCTCTGTTGATGAATATTTATATGAAGAAGATGGTTTTCTCTTAACTGAGAAATCTGAATTAGACAGTACCGAAGTAAATCAGCGTATATTCGGTTTTTCTTTTTTTAACAGCAATAACTTGTCTTTTGAACCGAGTGTTAACACATCAGTATCTCCATCTTATATGCTAGGTATTGGTGATGAAATAAGTATCGATGTATGGGGTGCTTCTCAACAAAGTTACCAGGTCTCTATTGATAGAAATGGTAACATTAATATACCAAATATAGGCCCTATAGCTGTAGGAGGTTTTACTTTGGAAAGAGCTACAGAGGTTATAAAAAGTAAATTGGTATTAATTTATAGAGATTTGGCAGCTGATGTCCCAAGGACATTTGCAACGGTAAATATTGGACAGATTAAAGCGATAAAAGTTAATGTTATAGGTGAAGTTTATGCTCCCGGAACATATACAGTATCTGGAGCATCTACTGTATTTAATGCCTTGTATTTGGCAGGAGGTCCTAATGTAACAGGATCTTTTAGAGATGTGAAAGTTATTCGTGATGGTAAGGTAATGGCTACGCTGGATATATATGAATATCTGATTAATGGTAATTCTGTGGTCAATATATCCCTGAATGATGGAGATGTAATTTTAGTATCACCATATATTAACAGAGTCGTTCTAGAAGGTGAATTAAAGCGAAATGGAATATTCGAAGCTAAGGAAGGAGAGACTGTAGCTGATATGATTCACTATGCAGGTGGATATACAGATATGGCTTATACACATAGGTTAGAATTATATAGGAAAACAACAAGAGAATTAGCTTTTAAAGATGTATTTGAAAAAGAATTGGATCAAACTATTATTCAGAATGGAGATAGTATTATAGTGAGTCAAATCATTAACAGATACAAGAATAAAGTAACAATTGAAGGAGCTGTTTATCATCCTGGAAATTTTGAATTGTCAGATAGTTTAACTTTATCTGAATTAATAGAACGTGCAGAGGGTTTAAGAGAAGATGCCTATATGAAAAGAGGTTTAATAACGCGGATAAAACCTGATTTTAGTTTACAGACTATTGCTTTTGATGTATTACGAGTTATTAACGGAGAAGAAGACTTTATACTAAAGAAAGATGATCAGATCAGTATTAGCTCTATACATGATCTGCGTGAATATAGAACTGTTCAGATTTATGGAAAGGTTAATAATCCAGGAGTATATGATTATAAAGAAGGGATGACGGTAGAGGATATGATATATGAAGCAGGAGGTTTTCTTGAATCTGCTTCAGGAACATATATTGAGGTGTCCAGAAAATTAAGTGACGAGGAAGAGGCTATTGCAGGTCATAAGTTGGCACATGTTTTCAAGATGGATGTATCTAAAGATTTAACAATTGATAAAAGTAAAGCTTCATTTGAATTACATCCATTTGATAATGTATTTGTAAGAGAGTTACCTGGGTTTTCTGAGAAAATGGTTGTTAAAATATTGGGCGAGGTTCCGTATGCAGGATCTTACTCCTTAACCTCAAAGAATGAAAGAGTAAGTGATTTAATTAAAAGAGCGGGAGGTTTGAATGGAGATGCTTACCCTGAAGGAGCAATGTTAACAAGAAAGGTAAATGTTAGTAGTAAAGTCGCCAGACTACGTCAGGAATTATTAGAAAGAGATAGTACACTAGAATTTACAGATCTGGATTTTGAAGTAGTCGGTATAAGTCTTAAGAAAGCTCTAGAGATGCCTGGTAGTAAAGATGATGTTTATTTACAAGATGGAGATGAACTAATTGTACCAAGACATTATCAAACCGTAAAAGTTTCAGGAGAAGTACTGAATCCTTTATCTACTTACTATACAAGAGGAAAAGGTTTGAAAGCATATATTTCAGAAACAGGAGGATATGGATTGTTAGCCAAGAAGGGTAAAGTGTATGTGGTTTATCCTAATGGGGCTGCATCCAATACGAAGAGATTCTTTTTCTTTAAGAAGTATCCAAAAGTTAAACCTGGAGCAGAGATTGTTGTACCAGCTAAACCATTTAGAGAACCATTGCCTGCTAGTACATGGATTGCAATGTCCAGTGCGCTGGCATCTTTGGCATTGACAGTTATTACTATAACGGATAGGGTTAGGTAATAAGATTATGTAACTTACATATCAAAGATATAATTCTTATAAAAAAGAACTTTAAGCAGACAAGGTGAAAAATAAAATAAAAACTCTATTTGAAGTAAGTTGGATAAGTACTTTGTATTTTAATTTTAAATACTTACAACTGAAACAGGCTTTTTATCTACCTATTTTTTTATATAAAGTAAAGCTATTAAAGTGTAAAGGTTCACTAACAATAGAATCTGATAATATAAAACCCGGGATGATAAAAATAGGAGTTAATACTGTGTCTTTGTATCCTAAGGGAGGTAATGTGTGGGAAAATCATGGAGGCGATGTAACATTCAGAGGGAAGTGTGAGATAGGAAATAATTCTGCGATATCGATTGGAAAAACGGGAAATGTTGATTTTGGTGATAACTTTAAGTGTACAGCAGCTCTTAAGCTTGCCTCTTATTGTTCTATAATTTTTAAAGAAAATGTTAGGTTGGCATGGGATGTTATTATAATGGATACATCATTTCATAAATTAAAAAAAAGGAATGGAGATCTAAAAGGTAAACCATATGCACCAGTTTGTATAGGAAAGAATAATTGGTTACCTACAAGAGCTATGGTGTTGAAAGGAACTAGAACTCCAGATTATACAATCTTCGGAGCAGGATCAGTTTTAAATAAGGATTATACGAAACTAGAATCATATACAGTTATGGCTGGTAATCCGTTAGAGATAAAGGTGAGAGATGTTTGGAGAGATGTTAATGATGACTCAGTTGATTACGAGGTTGATAATATATAAAAAATAAATATTGTGAAAAAAGTTGCTATAATATGGGCTAATCCATACAATTCAAATATGGGGGTTGCTGCATTGGCATATTCAGCGTTGGCATTAATATGTGATGTATTAGAGGAGAGTCAAGAAGCATATGAGATTACATTTATAGGCAGTAATACGACAAAAAAAGATTCTATCAATATAGGGAAGAAAAAGTACGAATTTAATAATCTGGAAAGCTTAGATTACTTAAAATTAAAATCGATAGTTAAATTATTGTTGCAATATAAAAAGTATAACCTTTTTAAGGTTTTATCAAATGATTATATTTTGGATATTGGTGAAGGGGATAGTTTTGCTGATATCTATGGAAAAGAAAGATTTAATAGAATAGTAAATTCTAAAAGAATATTTAATTTTTTTAGAAGAAAGCAAATGCTATTGCCTCAGACAGTTGGACCTTTTAAGGATTCAATTTTGGAAAAAAAAGCTATTCAAGCGATAAAAAGTTTTGATAGTATTTATGTAAGGGATAAACAAAGTTACGATTATACTAGAGCTTTGTTAAGTGATAGAAATATTAATGAATCGATTGATGTTGCTTTTTATTTACCATTTGAGAAGACTGTTTATGATAAAAGTAAAATTCATATTGGTATAAATGTTTCAGGTCTTTTATGGAATGGTGGATATACTAAAAATGATCAATTCGGATTAAAGACAGATTATCAGGTACTTATTAGAAATGTGATAGAATATTTTATTACGAAAGGTAATTGTCAAATCCATTTAGTTCCGCATGTTATTCCTATTGTTGATCATGTTGAAAATGATAGAACAATTAGTGAGGAGATTTTAAAGGAATATCCCGATGTAATCATAGCTCCTAGATTTAACAGTCCAATCGAAGCCAAGTCATATATCAGTGGGCTTGATTTTTTTACCGGAGCCAGAATGCATTCGACCATTGCTGCTTTTTCAAGTGGCGTTCCTGTTGTACCTATGGCGTATAGTAGAAAGTTTAATGGATTATTTAATGAAACTCTAAAGTATAAGTATATGAGTGATTTGGTAAATGAGGATACTGAAATTGCTTTTAATAATATTATAGAAGGGTATGAAAATAGGGATAAGCTTCGAGATAATGTAAGGAATTCATTAACAGAAATTGTTTTGCCTAGGTTAAATCGTTTAAAAGAGGAATTAGCTGTATTTTTTAATTCATGATAATGGGAAGACCTAATTTGTATTTTCAAAAAATTGAAAAAAAAAATCTTTGTATAGGATGTGGTATGTGCGAAGCCCTTTATGAAGGGAACGTTAAAATGGAGTTGTCTGAAGATGGATTTTTTAAGCCTGTATTAAAAAATATAGAAAAAAACATACAATATGCTCCGATAAGGAAAGTTTGTCCAGGTATTAATATTCAAATCGGCAATAATTCGAATAAGAAGGAGAAAGGTGTTTGGGGTAAAATTTTATCTGTATATAAAGGAAATTCAACACATCAAGAAACTCGACTCAAAGCTTCATCTGGTGGAATAATTAGTGAACTTGCAGCTTTCTTATTGGAAGAAGGAATTGTTAATGGAGTTCTTCAGGTAGGAGGTGATGAGAACAATTATACTAAAAATGAATTAAAAGTATCTAGATCAAGAAATGATGTAATAAGCTGTGCATCATCAAGGTATGCTCCAGCTGTTATATTTTCAGAAATTGTTAAAATATTTGAAAGAGAAAAGAACGATAAATTTTGTTTTGTAGGAAAACCTTGTGATATATCTGGTTTATGTAATTTTTTGGAAGTTTATCCACAATATAAAAATAGGATTGTTTTAACAATTGGAATATTTTGTGCAGGTCTTCCATCATTTAATGCTACAAAGAAATTAATTGATTCATTTAACCCAAAACTTCCTATAAAAGGTCTAAAGTATAGGGGTAATGGATGGCCGGGATATTTTTCTTTCCAAGATTTTGATGAAGAAGCATATAAAATGACATATAATGATTCATGGGGGAAAGTCTTAGGTAAGAATATTCACATGAGGTGTAAAATATGTCCTGATGGAATTGGACTACAGGCTGATCTGGCTGTTGGTGATGCTTGGGATACAAAGGATGGGTACCCGGATTTTGCTGAAAAAGAAGGTGAAAGTTTAATTGCTTCAAGAACTGAAGTTGGAGAAAAAATACTTCAAGAGGCATTTAGATTAAAATACATAAATATTGAAAAAATTGATGAAAGCAATTTACGGAAAATGCAACCATATCAATACAATAGAAGAATATATGTGGGAGTCCGAATTCTAGCTTATATGATTGCTAAGGTGTGTGTGTTAAATTTTAAAGGTTTAAGCTTATATAACAATACAAAAAAAGCAGAAAAAAAACGATTAATTCATGAATTTTTAGGAACAATAAAAAGATCTATAAAGAAATAATTGGTATGTCGCTTTTATACAGTTTTTATAAATATTGTCCTTCTCGAGTTAAAAAGAGAATGGAATATTTAATTGCCAAAAATGAAGGCGGATTTATGTTTTCAGGAACGATTCGAAGGATTTACAAAGAAAGGTATAATATTGAGATTGGTTATGGAACATATGGAGGGTGTTTTAACTCTGCAAATATACCCGGGAATGTAAGAATAGGGAATTATTGTTCCTTTGCAAAGAACGTTAAGATTTTTAGAGCAAATCACCCAAAAGAAAAATTTACAACGCACCCAATTTTATATAATCCAAAAGTCGGTTTTGTGAAGACAGATTTACTAGATCGCCCAAAATTGGAAATAGGACATGACGTTTGGGTAGGAGATAATGTTGTAATACTTTCCGGAGTTAATAATATTGGAACTGGAGCTATTATTGGTGCAGGTAGTATCGTTACTAAAGATGTAGAGGCGTATGCTATTGTTGTTGGAAATCCTGCCAAAGAAATTAGTAAAAGATTTAATAAAGATGTAATAGAATCTTTACTTAAGTCAAAATGGTGGGAGTTTGATAAAAATGAACTAGTCTCGAAGGTAAAAGAGCTCAATACAGTTGTTGAAGGAAAATAGTGTACTTTATAGATTATCATAACTAGAATTAATTGAGATACTATAAATTGTTATGAATTTGTTTCATTGTTATTTTGAAAATAATACTTAGAGTAAAGATTTAAAATAATTAGTAATAGTAAATACTGTTATAGGGTTTAATAGAAGGTATGGCTAATAAAAAATATTATACTCATTCATTTGGTTGGGGAGTAGTTGCAAAGGTTGTTGATGCAGGGATAAAATTTATAACCATACCATTATTGTTGCAATATTTTGGACAAGAAGATTATGGTTTACTTGCTTTGGCAATAGCAACTAATGCATATATGCAATTACTTAATATGGGGATTAATACAGGGGCAGTAAAGTTTTTTTCTCAATGGTTAGTTTCTGGCAAAAATGATTTGGTAGATCGAGTTGCGCGTACCAATATTACCTTTTATTTAACGATTGGTCTTGTCAATTCAATAATTCTTCTGATTATCGCTCTTTGGGGAGAGAATGTTTTTAAAATTTCAACTGAACAATTTTACAGTTCTTTTCGGTATCTGTTGTTTATACTTACTGGTACTAGTGTTATAAGTTGGACCACTATGGTTTTTAATCAACTTTTGGTGGCTGATGAAAAAATTGTTTTTACTCAGCAAGTTTTGTCTGCCAAGGCAATACTTAATTTAATGTTGGTTTTAATTACTATACAATTTGAATTGTCATTGATACAATATTTCTTTTGTTTATCTGTGTTAAATGTTTCTATTTTAATACCATATATGTATTTAGTGTATAGGAATGGTTTAATAAAATCGATTAAACCTGCATTTTATTGGTCGGATTTTAATAAAATTATTAAATATAGTTTGGCCATTTTTGCAATGGGGATTTTTCAATATACAGCAACACAATCACGCCCTATAATATTAGGTATGTTTTCTTTAGAGGGAAGTTCAATATTGACGCAATATAGAATTATAGAGGTGTTTCCAATCTTTATTATATCTATAGGGGGAATGTTAATATCAATATTGTTGCCTAAGTCGTCAAAAGCTATACATGAAAAAAATAAATATGCTATCGAAAAAATTGCATACGAGGGTACAAAGTATAGTAGTATATTAGTCGCTCTATTATGTATTCCAATAATATTAAATGCCCCAAATATATTGACCTTATATGTAGGGGAAGAATATGTATATTTATCAACATGGTTATCCCTTTGGTGTTTTACTATTATGTTGTTTTTACACAATTCTCCTGTAGCCAGTTTATTGCTAAGTATAGGAAAAACAAAAATGCTCGTTTTAAGTAGTGGTATAGCATGCGTAATTTCGATTGTTATTAATGCTGTTTTCTGTAATTATTTTGGAGTCGGCTCAGCTGTTATAGGTTATTTGGTTTATATTATTATTCAAGTGAGTTTTTATTACCTATATTTTAATAAAAGAGTTTTACGTTTAGATTCGCTTAGGATATTTAAGTCATTTATTATTCCCACCTTAATAGGTTTGACTATTATGGGTGTTAATAAATTAATCTATTGGGATTTGGATAATGTATATTTAGATGTATTGATTAGGAGTGTCATATGGGGATTTTTCTATTTTGCTGTACTATTTAAATTTAAGGTATTAAGTTTTTCAATGTTAAAGAAGATGTTTAAATAATAAAGAATGTATATGTGTTATTTGCTTTATTAACTAATGTTATAAGCAACTAATTAAAACTACAAGATATATGTTAAATATCTATTCAATAATTTTATTAAGGCAATAATTATAATCCTATGTTAGGTAAAGAAAAATTATTATCATTTAAGATTGATATTATCTGGCTAATTGTATTTGTTTTTTGTCTTGCATCAATACATTTCTTTGCACCAGTAGCTTATGTTAATAAAAAGATTCTTATTGCAATAGAGCTTGGAAGTATTTTATTAATGTTTATGTTTTCTGGGATATTAGAAAGATCTCACCAAAAAACAATATTTGGTAATTCATTAAGGCTTTTTTTATTTGTAATTATTTTTTCTGCTACAGGTAGTTTTTTTGTCTATGGACAATCTTTTATTGATAGCTTTAGAGTTATCATGCCATTGTTGACTTACTCTTTATATTTCTTCTTACAAAAGTTTAGTTTTAATATTAAAAAATTGGAGAATATTGTATTATTAATATGCTTCCTTTATCTATTGAGCTTTTTATTTGCATTGTATAAAGCTCCTGAACAAATATTTGGACTGGCCGATGCTGCCATATTGGATCAAAGAGGAATTTATCGAGTTAGGGTTGAGGGAAGAGGATTTTTACATTTAGCATTCTTTATCGTATTAAATAGATATATAGTTACAAATAAAATAAAGTGGTTGTTGTTTTCTTTGATTCTCCTTGCATTTGTTTTTGCGCATGTAATACGACAATATGTGTTATTCTCTTTGTTATTTGGCGGTATCATGTTATTTATAAATATTTCATGGAAGAAAAAGATATATATAACAATATCTTTGTTCTTAATTATTAGTATCAGTATTAATTTACCGGTAGTCGAAGCATTAATTGATTTAACACAAAGGCAATTAAATAAACAAAGTTATGGTGAAGATATAAGAGTTACCGCCTATAAGTTCTTTTTTAACGATTATTCAAAACATTTATATACAGATATTTTTGGTAGTGGTATCGCCTCAGGAACAGGCAAGTATAATTATTACGTGCAGAATTATGTAAATAAATATTTACATATTTATCATTCGGATGTAGGGTATGGTTATTCCTATGCAAATTTTGGATTTATATCGCTTATCATTCTATGTGTTATATTTGTAAAGTCACTGTTTAACAAACCAAACAAAGAGGCTTTGTATGCAAAATATTTCATATTATTTGCCTTTTGTTCAAATATACTTTCATCTTACATGTTTAGCTCAACATCCTATACAGCTATATGTTTAAGTTTATTTATTTTTGATGCAGCAAAAAATAAGAAATTACAATTAAAAGAATATTTAAATGAAAGAAAAAAATAATCAAGGACAAATTGAATTTGATTTAATTGCTATTCTAAAAACAGGTTGGATCAATCGTAAAACATTAGTTATTTCTGGAATAGTTGGGGCTATCTTAGGTGTTGTAGTTTCATTATTAAGCTTAGATAAATATACTTCTGGTTCAGTAATAATTCCTAATAGTAATGAAGATACATCTGTTAACGGAGGTATTGCTTCTTTAGCCTCATTTGCAGGAGTTAATTTAGGGGGTATGAGTGGAGATGTAGTACCTATATTAATGTACCCGAGATTGGTCCGGGGGATTCCTTTCATGAAAGAGGTTATGAACTCTAATATTGTATATAAAGGTGATAGTATCAAAGTAATAGATTACATCTTGGATTATTCGAATCACCCGAAAGTAAGAATTAAAAAGTATACAATTGGATTGCCTAAATATATTTTAGATTTGTTACAGCCAAAAGCTGATAAAGAACCGATCGAATATAAGAGTGATCAAATAGTCTTTTTAAGTGATGAGGAAAAAATAGTATATGATCTCTTAAATGAATTTATTGTCATTATGCCAGATATAGATGAAGGGTATGTGCAAATTTCTTGTACCATGTATGATCCAATTCCGGCTGCACAGTTGACTAGCATAGTAAGTAATTTATTACAAAAGAGAATTACTGAATTAAAAATAGAGAAAGCAAAAGCCGATTTATATTTTGTGGAAGGTAGATTTGAGGAGGCAAAGCAAAAGTTTAATGATAAACAAAAAGAATTAGCGCTTTTTAAAGATAGGAATATTAAGGTAGCAACAGAAGTTGCAAAAATTGAAGAAAATAAATTACAAAATGATTATAATATTTTTTACTCCGTATATTCTGAGTTGGCAAAGAATCTTGAAAATGCAAGAATAACAGTACAAGAAGATACGCCAGTTTTCTCAATAATACAACCGCCTGTGGTTCCTATGGAGAAAAGCTCCATGAGTAGAAAAATACAGGTAATTATTTGGACAATATTGGGTGGTTTTGTTGGTGTTGGACTTATTTATTATAAGGAGTTCCGTGTTATATTTATAAATAGGTGGAATCAAATAAAATAAGTGATCAATATACAATACTAATATTTTCAATAATTATATGTATATCTGATTCAAATAGATGATTTATTTTATCCGAAAAAACTAATTGGACCAGTTGAATTTAATACTACTATTAATATTGTTGTTTTTATAATTCTATATGGTATTCATATGTTTTTATTTTTAATAGTCTAATTAGAAAATTATACTTTAATGAAGCAGTCAACGTTATTTTCGGTTGCGATACCTGCCTTTAAGCGTTCGTTTTTAAAAAGATGTATAGCAAGTGTATTAAAGCAAACATATACTAATTTTGAACTAATTATTATTAATGACGCCTCGCCTGAAGATTTATTGAGCGTTGTTGAAGATTTTAACGATAATAGGATAAAATACTTTGTTAATAGTTCTAATTGTGGTGCTGAAAATGTAGTAGACAATTGGAATAAATGCCTGGAAAAAGCAAGTGGAGAATACTTTGTACTTTTAGGTGATGACGATGAGATGGAAAGCAATTATCTCGAGGAGTTTATAAAGGTTATCAGTGCAAATGAGAAAAATGATATATTTCATTGTAGATCATACATCATTAATGAAAATTCCGTTAAGTATGACTTAACACCAGTTTGGGCAGAATATGAGTCAGTGTACGATAATATTTTACATAGATTATTAAACAAAAGAGAGCAATTTATATCTGATTTTGTTTACAGAACTTCAGCCTTAAAGCTTGCAGGTGGTTTTTATAAAATGCCGTTGGCCTGGGGGAGTGATGATATAACATCATTTATTTTAATGAAGAAGAATGGTATAGTTCATACAAATTTACCGGTTTTTAATTACAGAAGAAGCCAAATTACCATTTCAAATTCAGGTAATATGTCTTTAAAGCTAAAGGCAAAATTACAATATTTAGATTGGATTACGGACTTTCTTAAAGAAGATCCTGTTGAGACAAAAGAACGTATTTTAAAGAATAAAATTTTAAAGTATTTACCAACGTATTTAAAAAAAGAACAAGTTGATTTGTTAGCCAAAAACATTAAAAATAAAGGACTTTTAAGTATACTTTTTTACCTAAGAAATAGACGTAAATTTAAATTAAGTTATGGGGTTGTATTTTATTCCCTGATAGAATATTTAAAACAAATAAGAGTAAATAAAGTATAAAGAATGAAAATTTATTTTTATCCACCGAATTTTCCATCTTCAAGGAATATAACAGTTAATCCATATGCTGAGAATTTCATAAATGCACTAAGGCAATACAGTTTTGTTATAAATGCGGAAAAGGACGCAAAAAGTTCTGTATTTGATCTTTTATTACATTCTTTATTAGCAGATGCTTATATAATAAATTGGGCAGAAAATATAGCTTATAAACCTTATGCTAGTTTTCAATATTTTATTTTTAAAGTAGCCTTGAGTATTATTAAGCTTAGGAAACGAAAATTGGTATGGATATTCCATAACATTTATCCTCATTGTGGAGAGAATATGCTATCTAAAAAAATAATGAATAGCATGTATAAAAAGTCAGATTTGGTTATTAGTCATTCAGTAGATGGACTAAACTACCTCAAAGATAAAGAGGTTAAAAATACGATATTTTTACATCATCCATTTTATTTATTTGATTTCCCCATAAAAAATATTGAAAAAACAATTGATATACTAATTTGGGGTTCAATTGAACCATATAAAGGAGTACTTGAATTTTTAAAATTCTTCAATCAAACTCCATCAAAACTTAAATTGAAAATTGTTGGAAAGTGCAGACGAAGCGACTATTGGGCAGAGATTAAGAAATATAGAAGTAAGTATATTACAATAGAAAATCGTGTTGTTGGGTTTGAAGAATTAAGTGAATTAATTCAATCTTCAAGGTTTATATTATTTCCTTATTTGTCGGGTTCTATTTCAAGTTCAGGAGCTTTAATGGATTCGTTAGCGTTAGGAGGTACTGTTATTGGTCCTAATAAAGGTGCATTTAAAGATTTGGCAAAAAATAATATTTGTAAAGTATATAATTCATTTGAAGAAATTAATGAAACTTTATTAAATAACAATAGTATTGATATTATTAATGTTAGTAATTTTATTTCAGAAAACACGTGGGATCTTTTTGCCGAAAAGATAATAAGAAAGCTCAAAGATATTACTTAAATATTATAAGTATTTATAAAATGAAAGTTCAATTTATACTTAATAATAGTCATCCTTTTGGAGCGAATCAATCGTTGTTGACCTTAATGGAATATTTACATGATAAAGGCGTTGAGGTTTTTGTACTTTTACCATCCAAGAGTATCCTTATAGAAGAATATGATAAACTGGGAATTAAATATGATATTGTACCTTTCTTTTCAACATTATTTTATCTAAAACTAAGAGTTAAGTATTTAGTAGTTCCAATTTTTGCAATTTTAGATTTTGTCTTGTTTCCATTACTTTTATATAAGGTCAGAAGAAACAATCCAGATATTATATATTCTAACACCTCAGCAGAAAATTTAGGGGTATTTATTGCCAGATTGTTGAATAAAAAGCACATTTGGCATGTTCGTGAGTTTATGAATCTGGATTTCAATGCATTTTTTGTCTTTGGAAAAAAATGTAAGGCAAAATTTCTAAACCTTTCAGATCAATTGGTGTTTGTTTCAGAGGCTGTTTTTAAAGAAATTGATATATATAATAATTTAGCTAGGAAAAGTACAGTTGTATATAATGGGTTTAACTTTCCAAAGTTAAATATAGAAGAGAAGGAGTTACCTGCAAATCCTATATTTGGCTTAGTTGGCATGTTCGATGAAGCCAAAAATCAACTGGGAGCACTTGATTATTTTGTTAAAATACTAAATAAATATCCAGAAGCAAAGCTGTATTTTTATGGAGGAAAGACCGGAGCATACCGGAAAAAAGTTGAGAAGGAAGTTAAAAAGCTTAAAATTAAAGATAAGGTCATTTTTAAAGGATTTGTTCGAGATAAGAATGAAATTTACAATGAGATAGATATCTTGCTTATGTTTTCTAGAGCAGAAGGATTTGGTAGGGTTACAGTAGAAGCAATGGGAATGGGGGTTCCTGTTATTGGCTACAATAATGGTGGGACAAAAGAAATTATAAACCATAAAAATAATGGATATTTGTTTGAAGACCTACCTTCTTTTAAGATCGCAATTAATGAGTTGCTTGGATCAAAAGGTAACTTTAATCAAATTAGAATAAGAGCCTTTAAACATGTTAAAGAGAAGTATTCTAAGAAACAATATGCTGAAAATATTTTAGGTATAGTTAATAGATTGGTTTAAGATTTAGCAATTGTTATTAGAAATAATAACAATAGAATATTTTATTGAAATTTTAAAGGATAAAATGAAAGATATATCCATTGTAACTGTAACAATGAATCATTTACATCAGGTGAAAGATTTGTTACAATCAATATATAAAGAAGATAATACCTCATTAAAAGTTGAAGTTATTATTGTTGATAATTGTTCCTCTGATGGAACCTTTGAATTTATTAAAGAAAATTATCCGGATGTAAAGCTCATAAGAAATAGTAAACCATATGGATTTGCTAAAAATAATAATATTGGTGTAAAGCACGCCACAGGAGAATATATTGGAATAATTAATCCTGATATCATATTACTACCTAATTCTCTAGATGTTTTAGTTAAACGATTAAAAGAACAGCAAAATGTGGCGATGGTTTGTCCTCGATTATTAAACACAGATGGAACTATTCAGTTTTCTATAAGAAAATTTGTGACTCCAAAGATTCTCTTAGGTAGGCTATTAACATTTGGAAAGGACAATGCTTCAAGTAAAAAAGTAAAGGAATATTTAATGTCTGATGCCAATTTGTCTGAAGAACAAAGTATTGATTGGGCCATTGGTGCAGCTTACGTTATATCAAAGAAAAAATATATAGAACTAAAGGGTTTTGATGAAAACTTTTTTTTATATGTGGAAGATGTAGATTTGTGTAAAAGAATTCATGATTTGGAATATGATATAAAGTACATTCCGGAAAGTAAAATGATACATGCACATAATAGGAGTTCTAGAGGTATAACGAAAGCTACATATAGGCATTTTAAAAGTATGTTTTATTATTTTAGAAAGCACAAACTTTGGTTTAATTAAGAAGTTAGTTATTTATTAAAAGATATTTGAAAATGAAAGGCATTATACTAGCTGGAGGTTCCGGCACAAGACTTCATCCAATTACCTTGGCAACATCGAAGCAGTTATTGCCAATATTTGATAAACCAATGATTTATTATCCTTTATCTGTGCTTATGCTAGCAGGGATAAAAGAGATTTTGATTATTACAACGCCAGAAGATCAAGCGTCTTTTATAAGGTTGTTAGGAGATGGTAGTCAATGGGGAATTAAATTAGAATATGTTATTCAACCATCGCCAGACGGTTTGGCTCAGGCTTTTATTCTAGGAGAAGACTTTATAGGAGATGATGATGTTTGCTTAGTCTTAGGAGATAATATTTTTTACGGACATGGTTTTGTAGATTTATTAAATAGTGCTGTTGCAACTGTGAGTGAGACACAAAAAGCAGCGGTTTTTGGATATTGGGTTAATGATCCTGAGAGATATGGAGTTTGTACATTTGATAAAAGTGGAAGTGTTACTTCCATTGAAGAAAAACCAGAATCTCCAAAATCAAATTATGCAGTTGTAGGTCTTTATTTTTATCCCAATAGTGTTATTGAAATTGCTAAAAATATTAAACCAAGTGCAAGAGGTGAATTAGAAATAACCACAGTTAATCAAGAATATTTAAATCAAAGGTCGTTAAAGGTTGAATTGATGGGGCGCGGCTTTGCATGGTTAGACACCGGAACGCATGAATCATTATTGGAAGCCAGTCATTTTGTTGAAACCCTTGAAAAAAGGATAGGATTAAAGGTTTCATGCCCGGAAGAGATAGCATATATTAAAGGATGGATAAATAAAGAACAGTTAATTCAGCAAGGTGAAAAACTGAGTAAAAATCAATATGGACAATATTTGTTGTCTTTAGCAAAACGGTAACATGAACTTTATAAAAACAGAAATAGAAGGATTAGTTATAATTGAACCTAAGGTATTTGGTGATAGTAGAGGTTATTTTTTTGAATCGTTTAACCAAAAGCAATTTGAAGAGAATATCGGTTCGGTTAATTTTGTACAAGATAATGAATCACGTTCAAGTTATGGAGTATTGAGAGGACTACACTTTCAAAAACCACCCTATAACCAGGCTAAATTAGTTCGCTGTATTGAAGGTAAAGTTCTGGATGTTGCTGTAGATCTTAGAATGGGTTCTGCAACATATGGGAAACATGTAGCAGTTGAATTATCAGATGAAAATAAACGACAGTTCTTTGTTCCCAGAGGTTTTGCGCATGGATTTGTCGTATTAAGTAAATCAGCAATATTTTCATATAAGGTGGACAATTGGTATGCACCGGATCATGATTCAGGTATTTTATGGAATGATCCTGATTTAAATATCGATTGGCAGATAGATCCGGATTCAATACTTTTGTCGGGAAAAGACAAAGTGCTAAAAGTTCTTAAAGACACAGAAATCCCATTTAAATATTAAGTCATGAAATCAATACTAGTTACAGGAGGTGCAGGTTTTATTGGTGCTAATTTTGTACCTTTTTTTGTAAAAAAATATCCAGATTATAAAATCATTAATTTGGATAAATTAACCTATGCAGGTGATTTAAATAATCTGTCAGAAATAGGAACAGCTGAAAACTATGAGTTTGTTAAGGGGGATATATGCAATAGAGAATTAATTGAATATTTATTTTATACTCATGATATAAAGGGCGTAATCCACTTTGCAGCAGAGAGTCATGTTGATAATTCTATAGAGGGACCTGAGGTTTTTATTAAAACAAATGTTAATGGAACATTTACGCTGTTGGATGTTGCCAGACAATATTGGATGGATGCCCCATTTAAATATAAAGAAGGATATGAGGGATGTAGGTTTCATCATATTTCTACAGATGAAGTGTATGGAACCCTTGGAGAAACGGGATTGTTTAGAGAAGATACTCCGTATGCTCCTAATAGTCCTTATTCATCTTCGAAAGCCGGTTCTGATTTAATCGTTAGAGCTTATTTTCATACATATGGTATGGATGTTACCACAAGCAATTGTAGTAATAATTATGGACCTAAGCAGCATAATGAAAAGTTAATTCCAACAATTATTAGAAAAGCTTTATCCGGAGAAAATATTCCAATTTATGGAGATGGTAAAAATATCAGAGATTGGTTGTATGTGTTAGATCATTGTACCGGAATTGATCTTGTCTTTCATAAAGGGCGAGATGGTGAAACGTATAATATTGGAGGTAGAAATGAAAGAGATAATCTATTTATTGTAAATCACATTTGCAGTATTTTGGATCAAAAAGTACCTAAAGAAGATGGTACATCTTATAAAGAGTTGATATCTTTTGTTAAAGATAGAGCAGGGCACGATAGAAGGTATGCCATAGATGCAACCAAAATAGAAAAAGAGTTGGGATGGAAAGCCGATGAAAATTTTGAATCGGGAATTGTTAAAACTATAGATTGGTATTTGGAAAGATATTAAAATATTTAATTCCATTGGAAAGCTCATCTTTATAAGGTGGGCTTTTTTTATATATAAATAGTATTAAAAAAAACGCTTCAATGAAAACAGGTTATTTATTTATAGTTCTTTTTTTTATAGCAAATTCAATCTTGATTGCTCAATCTAAGGTTCAAATGGAAATTGAATCACAAAATATTATTTCTTCAAATAAAAACTTACTTCCTCTTTACCAATATTCAAGTAAATGGGGTATTGTTTCTCCATTTGATCAATACCAATCCATATTACTTGGAAAGATAGGTTACAATTTACTTGAAAGAGAAAATATAAAGTTACAACTTAGTTTTTCAGGAGTTGCAAAAAATAAAATTGAAGATAGTTATTTACATGAAGCTTATTTAAAGGGACAGATTCTAAAAGTATTTGACTTTTCAATTGGTAAAAATGCATTTACTCCTTTGTCAATTAATGATGAATTGACAAGTGGTGGTTTTATGATGAATAGCAATGCCCGACCAGTTCCAAAAGCAATGATTGGGATTTTTGAATATTGGCCCGTAAGTTTCATTGGAAATATTTTAGAAATTAAAGGAGGACTAACACAAGGTATTTTAAATGATGATCGGACTTCGATGCAAAAATATAATAGTGCAGATCATGTTTTGTTGCATGAAAAATGGGCTTATTTAAGAGGGGGTAAACTAAAATTTAAACCTTATATGGGACTTTATCATGGAGCCTTGTATGGAGGAGAGCGTCCTAATGGAAGTAAGATTCCCATTGATTTTTTGGCAACATTTTTAGCAAAGGGGTCAAGTAAAATTGGAGGGGGCGAAGCAACCAATGCAGCAGGAGCACATGATGGGTTTTGGGATTTTGGTGTATGGGGGGAAATGGAATGGGGTAATATCCAATTTTACTTTCAGAAACCTTTTGCAGATGGAAGTGGATTAAAAATATATAGGTGGATTAATAAGGATAATAAAATGGGAATTTTAGCTTCACTTGATCATTTTAAGGCAATAAAAAATGTCTCTGTTGAAATCTTTAAAACCGATTACCAGTCTGGAGAAGGTGTTCCAGATCCAATCTATCCAGCAGAAAGTGCTAATAATTGGATTATATGGTTGGATCAGATTGAGGACTATGATCAATTTATGCAGGAGGAGTTTAGTGTTTCATCTGTAGGCTGGAATAAAGAAAGTGTAATGAATTATTTAGAAGATCAACTCAATCAGGGATACAAATTTGGAGGACGAGATGATTATAATAACAATGGTTCCTATTATAATGGATGGACCTATTTTCAACAACCTATGGGGTTTCCTCTCTATCATACCTATTGGCAATCCAAGGCTTATGCTCCTGGTTGGGTTATGAATAATGCCGTGGTCTTTATGAATAATCGAGTAAAAGGATTTCATTTGGGATTAAATGGTGAGTTATCGGAACAACTTACCTACCTTTTCAAAGCTACTTATTCTAATAATATGGGAACCTATAATGAAAAGTATAAAAATCGTTATAGTTGGGAAGAAGATCCAGACTTTTTTTATACTAATGGAAAGAAGCAGGTTTATACCTATCTTGATTTGAAATATCAGCATAATAAATGGAATAGTATTTCAGTTACAGGCTCTATTTCATATGACTTTGGAGAATTATATGATGCTATGGGCGCTTCCTTCGGTATTGTTTATAAGCCCGTTTTTTAATAAAAATTATTGAGTGTAAAATTTGGTTTGACTTTTGTTTACTACAAGAAGGCTTGATTATTCAAGGTTTTTATATCTTTGTGAGAATCTAAAACAAATTACACCTGCATGTTAAGAGAAAAGGAGAAAGTAGTTAATAACTTTCTGGCCGTTATTGAAGTTGCAGTCGCTTGGCTGTCATTTAATTTAGCGATGTTTATCTATTTCGGACATTTTTCTTTCGTCCGATATAAGGATTCGATTATCCTACATTTAATTATAGCCTTTGTATGGTTTGTTCTAGGGAAGTACTTTAGGTTGACTCAATTGCATCGATCAAGACCATATTCTGCTATTTTGTTTAACTGTGTGGCACTTGTTTTATCAGGGACTTCTTTATTAGGACTGGCAGTATTGGTGTTTGACTTGTATTATATTGGTTTTGATCCTTTGTTATATTTTGGTTTTATTAACCTGGCTTTAATGTTTGCTTTTAAGATTGGTATCTATGCAACATTTAAAAAAGCACGTTCTCGTGGTAAGAATACAAGATCAATTATTATTGTAGGAGACTACACAGCTACTTCTTTTATTGAGCAAGTACTAAAGTATAAAGAATGGGGTTATAAGATTATATCTATCATCGGTAATGGTGATTTAGGTAAAATGTACGGAGATTTAATTCCCGTTTTAGCTCCAGATACAGATATTGCTAAATTGTTAGAAGACAAAACGATTGATGAAGTGATCTTTATTAAAAGTAAGATGACGGTTGATGAAGTAGAAGATTTAACACATGCCTGTTCTGAGGTTGGTGTTATTTTTAGGATGTATTCACCATTTTTTAATAAGTTAAAAAGTAAGGCACATATCCATCATTATAATACAATGCCATTGCTTACCATTGCTAATACACCTACAGATTATCTGGCTATGCGTTTTAAAACTATTTTTGACTTTATATTTTCTACGCTGGTCATTATCATGGCATCTCCGGTTTTTGTGGTTATCTCTTTAATGATTTTCCTTACAGATAGAGGACCAATATTCTTTAAACAAAAAAGAGTAGGTTTAAGAGGACGGAAATTCTATGCTTATAAATTTCGGACAATGGTTGTGAATGCAGAAGAATTAAAAGCAGAGTTAATGAAAGAAAATGAGATGGATGGTCCTGTTTTTAAAATGAAGAATGACCCCCGAATAACTAGAGTTGGTCGTTTTTTACGAAAAACCAGTTTAGATGAACTGCCACAGTTTTTTAATGTGCTAATGGGGGATATGTCTGTGGTAGGTCCACGTCCTCCAGTTCCTCAGGAAGTAAAAGAATATGAGCGTTGGCAATTAAGAAGGTTATCAATGAAGCCAGGAATTACCTGTACTTGGCAGGTGTCAGGAAGAAATGATATACCATTTGAAGAATGGATGAAAATGGACTTGGATTATATTGATAACTGGTCGTTAAAATTAGATTTTGTAATCTTCTTAAAAACGATTAGAACGATGATTGTAGCTGACGGACATTAAATTTATATATAGCTGATTTTTACAATATTTTTATATGCTTTTACGAAGACTCTATATAGTCATCTTGTTTATATTTAGTTTCTTGAGTTGCGGTATTGATAAACTACCCAATGGATTTCCTGAAGAAGATGAGTTTGCACAAATTTTAGCAGATGTGCATTATGCAGATGCTGTGATGCAACAAGTCAGGATAACCAATAGAACCATAGATTCTACTGCCGGATCTTACTATCATTATGTATTAGATAAACATCAATTAACTCAGGAAAAATTTGATACAATAGTGAGCTGGTATATGGCACATCCTAAATTGTACCAAAAAGTATACGATCGTTCCATTGCTTTAATAAGCGAAAAAGAAGCGCAATGGCAAAGAGAAGTAAAAGTGATTGAGGAAAGAGAATTAGAGATAAGAAGGTTGAAGGAAGCCAGAAGTGTATGGAATATGGAAACGAACTATTTTGTCAGTATGAGAGATACCTCCGATAGACAATTGCCTTTTGAAATTATAGTTGACACAATAGAACAACATAAATATAAGTTTAGTGCAGAGTACCAGTTTCTACACGGGAATGATATTAAAAAATCAACTTTAGAAATTATAACGCTTTATGCTGACAGTTCTTACGATACCATTCTTCATAAATTACCTATTTCACATACCAGTACTAAAGTGGAGGTGGAAATAGGTTCGGATTCTGCTCTTAACATTTTGAAGATGGAAGGTTTTTTATTAAAGCATGATACTTTAAAAGAAATAAGAGCTAGAATTAAAGGTATCGAATACGAATATATTCCAGATAATGATACCTTATTTTTAGAATGAGGAAAATAGCTACCCATTATTGGCTACGACCGGATGGAACTTTGGGTAAATTCCCCATAGTAACATTAAATGCTCAGAACAAAATTATTGAAATAAGAGAGCGGGAAACTTTTATTGAGGAACCTTCTCTTGAATTAATCAATGGATTATTATTACCTGGTTTTGTAGACTTTCTTCCTAAAGAAAGTGAGAAATGGGATTCTTCCCAACTAAAGAGATCTTTGAATCTAGTTCAAATTAATGGAGTCAAGGCATTGGGTGTACCAGTAGGTATTTTTCAGGAAGCTTTGACTTTAGTGAAGAATCGAATTAAACTAGTGGAATATAATCACAATAAACAAGTATTTTCTCCAATCATAGAAAGATTAAATGTTTCAACTAATCTTATTGAGTCATTGTTGCAATTAAGCATTGAGAATGCTAGTATTTTAGGAGTGTCGAATGATTTTGGAAGTATTGAGGTTGGTAAATCGCCAGGTCTGTCATCTTTAATTGGAATCGATTATAGAAGTCTTCAATTAAATACAAATAGTAAATTAAAATTAGTTATATAATGAAAGATTTAATCAATATAGCAATTCAAGCATCAGTGGATGCAGGTAAAGAGATTATGCAGATATATCGTACCGGAGATTTTGGTATCGAGAAAAAAGCAGACAATTCTCCATTGACGTTGGCAGATAAAGCCGCGCATCATAAAATAATGGAATACTTGGAGAAGACACAAATTCCAATTTTAAGTGAAGAAGGTAGCTTACATGATTACAGCAAGCGCCAAAACTGGTCAAAACTATGGATTGTTGACCCATTGGATGGTACAAAAGAGTTTGTTAAAAAGACAGGAGAATTCACTGTTAATATTGCTTTAATTGAAAATAACTTTCCGGTAGGAGGAGTTGTTTTTGTACCGGCAGAGAAGACCCTTTATTACGGAAGTGAAGAAGGTGCATTTAAAGCTATACTTTCTGATAACTGGGAAAATGAGGCAGAAGTTAAAACTCTTGAAACACAAAAACTACCGTTGCCAAACGAAAGTCAATCACTCAAAATTGTGGCCAGCGTAAGTCATTTGTCTAAGGAGACAGAGGATTTTGCAAATATTTTAAAAGAAAAATATGGAGAGACAGAATTTATGTCTGTTGGAAGCTCTATTAAAATATGTAAGGTAGCCGAAGGTAGTGCAGATATCTATCCTCGTCTTGGTCCAACCATGGAGTGGGATACAGCGGCAGGACAAGCTGTGGCTGAAGCAGCTGGAGCTATAGTGATGAACTGGAATTCCCAGAAGCGATTCGATTACAATAGAAAAGAATTGTTGAACAACTGGTTTGTTGTTGCTGGTAAAAGGTTTACAGAAAAAGAATTAGCTGAATTAATTAAAAATTCAGGATTGTAAAACATATAATTGAAATAACGAATTATCCGTATTTTAGGTTAATGCGGTATTAACTTGTTTTATTAAAGTGTTAATTAATAACAAACTGTTATATAACAAGATTTCTGAAGCCTGAATCACCAATTAATTTTCTATATTTGTGGTCTCAAAAATCAGAGCTCTTATTTATACCTGATTAAGCATCTTTCGGCAACACTATTAGAGGTGCAATTAGATTTTAAAACATTTATTATAAACCATATAATATTATTGACATGCCTGCAATTGATACTTACAATTTTTCAGGAAAAAAGGCAATTATCCGCGTAGATTTTAACGTGCCTTTAAACGATCAATTCGAGATTACTGATGACACTCGTATTGTAGCTGCTTTACCAACTATCAAAAAAGTGTTGGCTGATGGTGGTGCAGTAATCTTAATGTCTCACTTAGGTCGTCCAAAAGGTGAGGTTCAGGAAAAATTCTCATTAAAGCACGTTGTAGCTCATTTATCAGCAAAATTAGGAGTTGATGTAAAAATGGCTCCTGACTGTGTTGGAGAAGAAGTAAAAGCAATGGCTTCTGACCTTAAAATGGGAGAAGTAATGTTACTTGAAAATTTACGTTTTCATAACGAAGAAACTAAAGGTGACGAAGCATTTTCTAAGCAATTAGCTGAATTAGCTGATGTTTATGTAAATGATGCATTTGGTACTGCACACCGTGCACACGCATCTACCACTATTATTGCTCAGTTTTGTGAGGAAAAAATGGCTGGTTACCTATTAGATAAAGAAATTAAATTCTTAGGTGATACTGTTGCAAATCCAGTTAAGCCATTTGTGGCTATCGTTGGTGGAGCAAAAGTTTCAGGTAAATTAGAAGTACTTAAGTCATTAATTGAAAAAGTTGATACTATCCTAATTGGTGGTGGTATGGCTTATACTTTCCTAAAAGCTCAAGGACACAATATTGGTGGTTCTTTAGTAGAGGATGATTTGATTGATACTGCAAAACAAATTTTAGCTGATGCTGATGCTAAAGGAGTTAACTTTATGTTACCTGTTGATAACTTAGCGGCTGATAAATTTGACAATGATGCAGATATCCAAGTTGTTGGTGTTGAGATTCCTGAAGGAAGAATGGCACTTGACGTAGGTCCTAAAACTGTTGAAGCTTATTCTGCTGAAATCGCTAAAGCTAAAACTATTGTTTGGAATGGTCCTATGGGATGTTTCGAAATGCCTAACTTCTCAAAAGGTACTTTCGGAGTATGTGAGGCTGTAGCTGCTTCAGACTCAATTTCTATCATTGGAGGTGGAGATTCAGTTGCTGCTGTTAACAAAAGTGGATTAGCTGACAAAATGAGCCACATTTCAACTGGAGGTGGTGCTTCATTAGAGTACTTAGAAGGAAAAGTATTACCAGGCGTACAAGCTGTTACTGAGTAATTCTTTCTTTAAAGATATAATTGAACCCGTAGATTTTATCTACGGGTTTTTTTTTGTGCATAAAAAAGGGCATTGGTAAAACCAACACCCTTTAATTTATATATAATGTAAATATTATGCAGAGTTTCTACTGGCATTGATATTTCCAAACATGGCACGAATAACCATTTTTTCGAAAACCTCAAGAGGAATATCGCTTTTGCCATTTTGAGCTTCCTGAATCTTCATTAAACCATATTGCTGAATCATTAATAGTGGCAATACAATTCTTTCTCTCAGGCGAATGCTCATTTGGCTTCTTGGATTATCTGTTAATAAATCATCCATCTCAGAAACCTTCAATAGCATCTCTTTAGTCAGTAGATATTCTTCGTAAAGCATCTTCCAGAAGTCACCAAATCTTTCATTTTTTTCGAGATAGCGGGTTAATTCAAAGTTGGTTTTACTCATACTTTGCATACTATTTGAAAGAAGTGTTTTAAAGAAAATAGAGTCTCTGTATAAGTCAACGCATGCCTGTAGGTTGCCTTTTTCTTCTTGTTCTTTAAGAGCTGATCCTAAACCAAAAAATCCGGGAACATTTTGTTTTAACTGGCTCCATGCTCCTACAAATGGGATGGCTCTTAAATCATCAAAGTTTATTTTACCACCGCCTCCGCGTTTACTTGGTCTACTTCCGATGTTTGCCTTACCATAGTATTTCAACGTGCTTATTTCCTCTAAATACGGAAGGAATAAAGGATGTTCTTTAAGTGATAAATATTTTTTATAGCTGCTTTCTGCCATCTCAGCGATGAAATCATGCTGCTCTTGTTGTAATTCGTTTTGAGGTTTTGTAAACAGCTTATTGGATAAACCGGCAGTTAATAAATAACCCATGTTATGCATGGCTGCTTCCTTAATTCCGTAATGCGAACTAATAGTTTGCCCTTGAACTGTCATTTGAATTTGACGACTTTCGATGTTTTTACCCATTGCAGCATAAAAACGGTGCGCATTACCACCTCCACGAGCCGGAGGTCCACCACGTCCATCAAAGAATACGACTTCTACATCGTTCTCGCGAGATTTAAGCGTAATGTTTTCTTTCGCAGAGAAAATAGCCCAGTTGGCCATTAGGTAACCACCATCTTTGGTACCATCGGAGAACCCTAACATTACAGTTTGTCTGTCTAATCTGTTTTTTAAGTGTTTGCGATAAGTTGGATTAGCATATAAAGTCTGCATAGCTTCTCCAGCCATTTTTAAATCATCAATGGTTTCAAATAAAGGTACGATATCAACCGTTAGTTCATCATCGTATCCCCATCCACAAATTCTAAACATGGCTAGTACTCTGGCCACATCAATTGGGCCACGACAGTTGCTGATGATATAACGATGTGCACCTCTTTCTCCATTCATTTTTTGAATATCCTTGATAACACCAAATGAGGCTACCGTATCACGCACTACTTCATCCTCAAAAATACTAGGGTCAGCAACTCCTTTTACGTTCATCAAGAGTTGAATTTGCTCTGCTTCCGGCATCTCAAATAAATTAGCCGGCAGTAAATCAGGATATGCTTTTACTACTTCTTTTAAGGCTTTTGCAATTATTCGGCTATCCTGACGAATATCGATGCTAGCCATGAAAAATCCAAAGAGTTGTACTTTACGTTTTAAGCTTTGAAGTTTTTCAACAAATAATCCTTGATGATTTTCAATGATCAAACTTTCAATCTCATCTAATCGATTAAGGAAATTATCTAATTTCACATTAGCTGCTCCGGTGGCATTACTTAATTCAGCCTTAAAAAGTGTTTCTATTTCAACGATTTTATCATGAACACCAGCAAAAGTTATTCTTCGCTTTAATTCTTTGATATCATGAAAATAGCAATTAGAAACAGTGTTACGTAATCGGGCAGCTACCTCTTTAGTTGTGTCGACGGTTACGTATGGGTTACCATCGCGATCGCCACCAGGCCAGAATCCTAAGGAAATAAACTGGTTATTTTGCTCCAAAGCTTCTTTATAATCTTCCGCTGTTTTATCTAATATTTGACCAATAGCCGGATAAAAAGTATCACGTAAGTAATAAGTCAAACGATTGGCTTCATCTAAAGGTGTTGGCTTTATTTTCTGGAAGAAAGGTGTTTTTCCTAATTGCTGAAGCAAGTCTCTTATTTCTCCTACCTGACCAGCTTTAATGGCTCCCATTAAATCGGTAATAATGGCCAGAACCTGAGAAGGGTAAAACTGTGTTGGATGCGCTGTAAGAACCACCCTAACACCGAACTCCTTAATTAAATCGGCCATTTTATCCATTAAGCTCGCTTTTTTAACTCGGTCGCTCAAAGTACCATAAGAGTTCTCTCCTTTAATCCTGTGAATTTTATTGTAGGCAGCATCTTCTAAAGCATCAATCAATACAATTTGTCTTTCAATGTATTGGATAACCTTAAAAAGGAAATCATTTTGCTCATCCTCTGAAAGCTCCGATTTGTGGCTTGCAAAGAATTTTTGAATAATAGAAACCGGATCTTCACCATTTTCAAGACCGGAAGCAGATGCCTGGTAAAGCAAAGGAATCAGATTTCCGGCTTTCTCAACAGCTTCCAGTTGTAAGGATAGGAAAAGACTGTTGTACAACTGATACTTCAATTCAATCTCTTCTTCGTACGATTTTACAATTTGACTATTCATAATTTCGAAAAACAGTTTTAGAGATATAAGATTAATTCTTAAATATCTTTTAGATTTTCAATTCATTAAAAAAGGGCACTTAGAAAGTACCCTTTTTCAAATTTAAAAATTTATAGAATACTAACTTATTTTTTCTTTGCCCAACTATCTTTTAAGGCAACAGTTCTATTGAAAATAAGTTTATTCGAAGTTGAATCTTTATCAATACAAAAATACCCAACTCTTTGAAATTGGAATTTATCCAGTGTTTTTGCTTCTTTTAAAGAAGGTTCTACTTTCGCATTGACAACCGTTAAAGAATCCGGATTAATAAATTCCAGATGATCTTTATCTTTTTGAGAAGCCGGTGCTTCGTGATTGTATAATCGATCGTACATTCTCACCTCTGCATCAACCGCATTGTCAACAGAAACCCAATGCAGGATACCTTTTATTTTACGGGTAACCGTTGTTGCACCACTTTTCGTTTCCGGATCGTAAGTACAATATATTTCTTCAATTTCTCCGGCGTCATTCTTTTTAAAGTCGGTGCAAGTTACTGCGTAAGCTCCTTTTAAACGAACTTCACGGCCAGGACCTAAGCGGAAGAACTTTCTTGGAGGTTCCTCCATAAAGTCGTCGCGCTCTATGTAAACTTCTCGTCCGAACGGCAACATGCGAGCACCTTGCGATTCATCTTCCGGATTGTTAATTACTTCTACTTCTTCAGTCTGACCTTCAGGGTAATTTGTGATAATAAGCTTGATTGGATCAATCACTGCATTTACACGAGGTGCTTTTTTATTTAAATCTTCTCGAATGCAGCTTTCCAACAAAGCTACATCCGTAATGCCATCACGATTAGTTACGCCGATTCTATCTGCAAACTGACGAATGGATTCCGGTGTATAACCTCTTCTTCTTAAGCCAGAAACTGTTGGCATTCGCGGATCATCCCAGCCGGCAACTATTTCTTTCTGAACTAATTCAAGAAGCTTACGCTTACTCATAACCGTATAGTTCAGATTTAAACGGGCAAATTCTATTTGTCGTGGACGGACTTTATTTTCTAATTCAGTATCTCCATCGATAATCTGATCTAAGAACCAATCATATAAAGGACGATGTACCTTAAATTCCAGTGTACAAATAGAGTGGGTGATACCTTCTATGAAATCTTCCTGACCATGTGCAAAATCATACATCGGATAAATACACCATTTATCGCCGGTACGATGATGCGATTGATGAATAATACGGTACATTAAAGGATCTCGCATGTGCATGTTTGGAGAAGCCATATCAATTTTAGCCCGCAATACTTTTTCTCCTGCAGCAAACTCTCCTTTTTTCATTCTTTCGAATAAATCCAGGTTTTCCTCTACAGAACGGTTTCGGAATGGACTCTCTTTCCCGGGTTCTGTGGGTGTTCCTTTTTGTGTGGCAATCGTTTCTGCTGACTGGTCATCCACATAAGCCTTTCCTTTTTCAATAAGTTTTACAGCCCAAAGGTATAACTGGTCAAAATAGTCAGAAGCAAATCGCACATCGCCTTCCCAATTAAAACCTAACCATTTCACATCTTCCTGTATGCTATCTACATATTCTACATCCTCTTTAACCGGATTAGTATCATCGAACCTTAGGTTACAACCACCTCCGTATTTCTGGGCAAGACTAAAATTTAAACAGATAGATTTTGCATGTCCGATATGCAAATACCCATTTGGTTCAGGAGGAAAGCGAGTTAAAACAGCACCTCCATTCTTATTTTCCGCTAAATCCTTGTCAATCTCCAGATGAATAAAATTCGATTTTTTTTCTTCCGGGGCTTTTTCTCCGTTGTTCTTGCTCATAGGTAATTTATTAGATGTTTAGATAAGAGATAAAAGACAAAAGGAACACTCTAATCTTCATCCTGATAACTAATTTAATTATTTCTATTGCTTTTTCCTCAATTAAAACTATACCGTAATTATTATCAATATAGTTAAAATGAAGCTTACAAAAATAAAGCTTTTAAGGATATAGAACCATAATATTTATTCAATAAGTAAAAAAACATGCAGGGATAAACAAATTCTTTCGGGTTTTGTCTTTAATCATTATATGATATATATAAATTCGCACCCAAAATAAGATGTAATGCAAAAAGGAATTATTGAGCTGGAAGAGATGGAGTTTTACGCTTACCATGGTTGTTTTAAAGAAGAACAAGTGGTTGGTAATCGATTTATTGTAAATATTGCGATTCAGGTAAATGTGGATAAACCCAGCGAATCAGACAATATAATGGATGCTTTGAATTACGTTGCAGTTTATGAAATAGCAAAGAAAGAGATGATGCAAACATCACATTTGGTAGAACATGTTACAGAAAGGATACTGAACTCTATCCATAATACATTTGATTATGTAGATTGGGTTAAAGTGAAGGTTTCGAAAATGAACCCACCAATGGGAGGGCAAATGAAAGCAGTAAGTGTTACTTTGCAGCGATAATTTTATTGCTATTATAGATTGATTATTAGCTGCAAAGAATTATTTTAATAGAAAATATAATTCAAAAGCTAAATATTATTTGCGAGGAAAGGAATTATTTGCTTATTTTGCATCCCGAATCAAAAGGGTTCCTTGGCCGAGTGGCTTAGGCACTGGTCTGCAAAACCAGGTACGGCGGTTCGAATCCGCCAGGAACCTCTCCAAAACTCCCGTTTTTCAGAAAAGAAAAGCGGGAGTTTTTATTTTTTATAAAAAACTAAGAAGTTCATCTTTTTAAATCAGGCATAAGAGAATAATCGCATAAGAATAACAAATTAATTAAGTGACAGTAAAATGGACGGAAGAGAAAGAAAGCACATTAAGAAAGGAACTAAAGTAGCAATTTTACAAAAACAGGATGAACGTTCTGGTAATTTAACGCATGGAGTTGTTCAGGAGATTCTTGATGAAGTATCTTTTCACCTTAAAGGTATTGAGTGTAAACTTAAAACCGGTCAGGTTGGAAGAGTGAAGTTGATTAAACTTTAATCTGTTTTAAAGAAACAAAAAGCACCCGTTTTTCATGATGAGAAACGGGTGCTTTTGTTTAACCCGGATTATGAGTTAGAACTTCGTTATGAGCATTACGATGGCAATAAAACAAGACTTTACTGAAACGAGGCATAGCATCGTTCTGGTGAGTTGAAGCAAAGTAACGAAGTGACTTGTTTTGAAGCAATTCTAATGCGTAATAGATTTTCTAATGCATATTACGGGTTTAATCACATTGCATATTTTTGGCTGTTTGAGGGCAGTCGCTTAGGTTTTCATTTAAGAGTCTTACAATTTTAGGATTAGATGCCGGGTTTAGTCCAATTTTTTGTTCCAGTTTTTCCTTATCGAACCCAACCCATTTTTCTCCATCAATAATCATTAAGGGGCGCTTAATTAGTAAATGCTCCTTTAGCATGGCTTCTACGGCTGATTCAGCAGAAAAGCTTTCGGGTTTTACTTCGCCACTTTGAACCGTGGGTGCATTTTTATTAAACCATTCCTTAACCGGTAAGTCATTGAAAAAATCGAGTAGTTCCTCCTTTGTCCAGTTGTATTGAATAATATGAACAGGTTCAACAGTATGTCCTGCCATTTCCAGTATTTGCTTTTGTTTGGTGTTGTTTACACAGCCTGTTTTTTCAAAAAATGTTATTGTTGCCATCGCTTATAATTTTTATAAAACGAGTATCAAAAATAGTTCCGTGCTAATAAATGTGGTTGTAAATAAGGGTTTTATGATTTAAATAAAATTTTAATTTCTACATAAATGTGAGAAATGACCAGCTGCATAACAAAAATGTAATTTGTATAGTTGCACATCCTAATTACAGATTGATAAATTAAAGGAATAGCCTTAACTTAAGGTAAATGGAAAAGCACTCGAATATACAGGAAATGTTTTTTGAACGCATTAAAAGTAAATTAGATGCGAATTATTCCCTGGTTCATGAAATATCTGAAGCATTGGGAATCAGTTATGATAGTGCTTACCGAAGGCTTCGTGGAGAAAAACAGTTGAGCCTGGAGGAAACCAGCTTGTTGAGCCAAAAGTTCTCCATATCTCTGGATACACTAATGAATCACAAAAGTAATTTTCAGTCGTTTAGTTGTTACCATGTAGAGCCGGAGCAATTTTGTGGTAGTTCCTGGCTCTCTTTTGTAAAAGAGCAATTACATATGCTCGAAAAGTTAAGAGCGCAAAGAATTATTTACGCAGCCAAAGCTCCTCCTATATTTAATTATTTTCAGTTTCCTGAGGTTGCGGGTTTTAAGTTTTTATTTTGGGAAAAAACATTATTTCGCTCCGCAGAATTTAAACACAGACAGTTTAGTATTGAGGATATTGACAATGAACTTATAGAGAAATGTAAAGAAATTGCCCGATTGTCGTTAAAAATTCCAATTACTGAAATATGGAATGAAGATACATTTCGGATTTTAATTAGACAGGTTGAATATTATTGGGTGTCCAATTATTTTAAATCAAAGGATGATTTATTTCTCTTGTTAGAAAAAATTGAAGAATGGCTTAAGCACAATAAGAAAGAAGCAGAATATGGGATGAGGTTTTTGCATAATCAGGCACCTAAAGGTGTTGAAGGAAGTTACCAACTCTACGAAAATGAAATTGTGATCAACGATAATTCCATACTTGTTGAACTTCCGAATTCGTGCGTTTCTTTTTTAACATACAACGTATTGGGATTGTTAGGTTCTCAAGATGCTAAGTTATGCAAGGGGTTAGGTCATTTTTATAAAGTCATTATTTCTAAATCTAACCTTATAAGTTCGGTGGGCGAAAAAGAACGAAACCGTTTCTTTAATAAGTTACAAGGCATTATCGACCATTTTAAAGAGACCTATTTTAAGGCTCAAGTTTATTAGTATGATTGTCGTAAGATGTTACAGCGCGGTGAGAATATGGGGTGGATCGTAACTGGCATGGTTGTATTGATTGCAGCCATTCAAATTATACTGCACTATTATCTTGAAAAACATAACAGAAGCGAATTACGAGTTTTACATTTTAGGTATTTAAGTCTTGTAATTTATGGAGTTGGCTTTTTGTTAGGCATGTCAATGGGCATAGATTCTGGTTTTCTGAATATATCAGAACTAGGACCTATGATTTGGCTGTTGGTATTATTGGTTCTGATAATTGGTTTGGTCAACTATCGTTTATCCAAATCGCTAAAACATCAGACACAATATCCGCAGGTTCATGTTAGACAATGGACATATAAGCTACTTGTAAACAATGGGATTTCATGGATTTTGTATTTGTTTTTTTACGAAGCTTTATTTCGGGGCATATTTCTTTTTACCAGCATTAGTTCATGGGGTATAGTTATAGCCATAATACTTAATGTGGTTGTTTATAGTCTGGCTCATATATATAAAGGAAAATTTGAGATGATAGGTGCTGTTCCTTTAGGAATTGTTTTTTGCTGGATAACGATTTATTCACAAAACATTTGGCCGGTTTTTATTTTACATCTTACTATTGCCTTGTCTAATGATATGTTTTGTTTGTGGAATAATCCCAAAATAGAAGTTAGAATGTAGAAATGATGTCAACGGTATTAGTTACAGGTTCAACGGGATATGTGGGGTCAAAGCTAAGTTTGGCATTGGCACAAAAGGGGTATTCTGTACGTGCTTTATTTCGGAATGTAAAAAAAACGCCTCCATTAATGCATCCTAATATCCGATTGTTTAAAGGAAGTATCCTAGATCGTATTACTTTAGATGAGGCCATGATAGGATGTGAAGGGGTATTTCATACAGCAGCTTTTGTTCGTTTGTGGAGTAATGACAAAAGTATTTACTATAAAACAAATGTTGAAGGGACAAAAAATGTATTAAATGCAGCCAAAAATGGTGGCGTAAAACGAGTTATTTGCACCGGGACAGCAGGGGTATTCGGCCCGTCAAATGGAATTCCAGTTACAGAAGATCGAGAAAATCATTTTTCCTTTATTAGCGAATATGAAGCATCAAAAGCTAAGGCAGATCAAATCATTTTAAATAGTAATAGTCCATATTTGGAAACAATCATTGTTTATCCTACCAGAATCTTCGGGCCGGGACTGAGAGGAGCAAGCAATAGTATTGTAAATATGATACAAAACTATATTAATGGCAAATGGCATTTTATTCCCGGAAATGGGGAAGCATTGGGGAATTATGTTTTTATTGATGATGTGATAAATGGCCATATGTTGGCCTATGAAAATGGAAAAGCAGGCAATCGTTACTTGTTATCCGGAGAAACTTTAAGCTATAATTACTTTTTCAATTGTATAAATGAAATCATAAATCATAAGCATTTTCTCATTAAGATGCCTGCAGTGGTGATGAGGTTTATTGCTAACTTAATGTTATTAAGAACTAAGATAACAGGCTTACCCCCCATTAGTAACCAAAGCTTTTTTAGCAAAAGCATTACAAGATTGGGATGCGGATTGCAGCAAAGCTAAAATAGAATTAGGCTATATACCTACCCCATTTTTTACTGCTATGAAGATGACGATTGAATGGTTAACCCGTAATATGCATTAAAAAGTCTATTACATATTGAAACTGCTTCAAAACAAGTCATTTCATTAACTTCCTTCAACTCACCATAACGGTGCTATGCCTCGTTTCAGTAAGCTCTTGTTTTATTGCATTTTCAATACTCATTAAGAATCTTTAATACATAATCCGGGTTAAAGCAAAATGCTCTATTTCGTTTTAAGATTAAATTAGCTATTGAGTAAACACATAAACTAGCAAGCTGGTTGTAATTGAATTTCATTTTTCATAGCTCGGGATATGATCGGTATGCAAATTGTTTTGGGTAATAGTCGTAGCAATAGCCAATTTACCTTATTGACTATTCCCGGAATAACAACTTCTGTATGATTAAAAAGGCTCTTGACTGCAATTGAGGCTAGTTTTTCCGGAGTTTGCAAACCGGCCTTTACCCACCAACCTTGTTTTTCTATTCGTTTAGAAACTTCAGCATTTGTTTTAATTGGTCCTGGTAGTAATACACAAACATGAATGCCGCTTTGTTTTAATTCTAAAGCCAGACTTTTTGAAAATGAGTAAACAAAAGCTTTTGATGCTGGATAAACTGTTTTGTAGGCAATTGGACAACAAGAAGCCATGCTGGCCACATTTAAGATGTATGAATGCGCATGTTCCGATAATTTATTCACCATCATTCGGGTGATCATAGCCAGCATTCGCACGTTAACCTGAATAACAGCATCAATGAAATCAGCTCCTGTTTTTTCAAAAAGCATAGTGCCTCCAATTCCTGCATTATTAATCAGCATAAATACATCTTTGTGTCGTATAAAGTTTTCTATCTGCGATATAGCGTTTGTTTCCAAAAAGTCTATTTCAAGGCATTCAACATCTATAGCAAATTTCAACTTTAGCTCTTGGCAAAATGCTTGTAGATGTTCACCTTCTCTGGCAAGGAGCAACAGGTTTATGTGTTTTGTAGCTAATTCTGTAGCTATTGCTTTGCCTAATCCTTTTCCGGCACCAGTTACGAGTGCATATTTTATCTGGGTTTTCATTTTATTAAAATTTAAAATCTTCCTACGCAGCCATTTTCTCCGGATGGTTGTAATGTCTGGCCTGTTGTGCGGTTAACCAGTAGCAGAATGATTTGGGTAAATGCTTAGCCAGTCTGTAAATAAGTTGATTTACTATGCCGGGAATACAAATTACCCTGCGACCTTTAAGTGAATTTAAACTCGATTTAACCACATCTTCCGGATTCATCCAAAGTAATTTTTCCTGCAGCCAACCTGTGTTTTCTTCCTGTCCAATTCTGGAATGAAAGGCGGTTCGGATAAAGCCAGGACAAAGTACTTGTATTTTAATATCCGTATCAGCCAAACCTACGTGTAAGCACTCTGAGAATTCGACCATAAATGATTTAGCAGAGCAATACATAAAATTTAAAGGTGCAGGCAAAAAGGCTGATAGTGACGAAACATTAATAATAGTTCCTTGGCCTTTCTGCTTCATCTTAGGAACTACATTATGGATTAGCTGAGTAGATGCTTGTACCAATACATTTAGCATTTGAGACTGGGACTCGTAATTATCTTCAAAAAAGTCTTTACGACTACCGTATCCTGCATTGTTTACGAGCATATCAATTGTTTCAAGTTGATCTATTTTCGATAGCAAGAGATTGAATTGCTTTTGATCGTTAAAATCAACACATACTGTCTCTACGTGTATGGAGTAACTTTTTTCAAGATGTTCTTTTATTCGCTGCAGGCGCTTCACCCGCCTTCCTGTAATGAGTAAATTACAGTGCAGACGGGCCAGTGTTTGTGCAAACGTATATCCTAATCCACTTGTTGCGCCAGTAATAATTGCTAATTTCCCTTTCATGGTTTTGTTTTTAGTAAGGTTAATTCTTGTTAAGTGCAGATTGTAATCTTTTGAGGTTGTTTAAAAATACTTTTTTAATAACAGGTTCTTGCATCCATTGTGGAAAAAGTGGTGGTTCGCTGGAAAATACAGTAAAAGTTATCTTTGTTTTTTGTTGATTGATATGTTGTAATTTCCACGATGCCCGATAGTCTTTAATTCTTACCAGTTTTTTGCTGGTTGTTTTACTGTTTTCTTCACTATTCACTTTAATAATCATATGGTTGCTATCCATTTGAATTGAAGAATAGAGGGCAAAAAAGTCTCTATCGGAAAATGGCCATGGCAGGTGAATAACCATGTACACCAGGTCTTTATCATTGGAATTAACCATTCTTACCTGTTTAACACCTTTCATCCACTTGTCAACCGTTTTATAATCTTTTAGGTAATGCGCAACATCATCCATATTACAATTTACC
Source organism: uncultured Saccharicrinis sp. (assembly GCA_963677245.1). Taxonomy (GTDB): domain Bacteria; phylum Bacteroidota; class Bacteroidia; order Bacteroidales; family Marinilabiliaceae; genus Saccharicrinis. The sequence goes on along the minus strand of OY781921.1, from coordinate 2,884,305 downwards.
ACAAATTCCCCTTTTCGCTCTCTTACTTTCAGAGAGTCATTTACCTGAATCCATCGTTCGTGTAACGAAATACCGCGATCTTCTTTCACACAAACCCATTCTGTATAACTAAAAGCAGTGTGAATAATTGCTCTATTGGTAGCCAATGAGTTGCCACCTAAAAGCATCCTAAATAAAAAATAAGCCAGAATAATCATTTTATCATTACATTAGTTCAACATTACTATTGTAAAATTAGGCTTAGAATGACCATTATCAGAATGGAGTATTGCAAGAGTTAAGTGAAGATATTGCAAAAAATAAAAGAATGGTATTGGAAAGAGTATTCATTTGCATTTTCTGCAAATCATACATTAAATGAGGTAATCTTTAAGAAGGATGAAATATAATTGTATTTACTTGTATAAAGAATTGGGGTGTACTGCAAAAATAATTAATACCAACATTATTAATGTATGGAAATAACTATGGTTAGACTTTGTTTCATAAAAAAGGCTGCTTAGATAAGTTAAGCAGCCTAAAGATATTATACAATATTCTTGTTGCTTTTTCTACCAGGGTGTTATTACAATATTTTGAGTCCAAGGAGAATGTACGTATGAAGAACCTACTTTCCAAACCACTCTGAATTTAAATGTATAGTTTGGTGGTAATAAGCTGATAACTGCATAGCTGCCGTTGTAGTCGACATTTGAGTGTGGGTTAGAAAAAGAACCGTAAAATTGGTTTGAGTAGCAATATTCAATTTTAAAAGGTTCTCCGTATGAGGAAAAGTAAGGCAATACCACCCTGCCTCGTCCAACATTAATTGGAGTTCCTACAGATTGAGCACTAACTTCAGGTACAAAAGCTAATGACATTAGCATAATACTAAATAAAATAAGAGTTTTTTTCATTTTAAATAAATTTAAATTAATAATGTATTCTAATTTAGTAATATTGAAGTTTGCAATCAGTGGAATTGAATATGATTAATATCAATGAATTAAGTATTGTTCATGTCTTTGTAATAATACTGGGTATTTCACAGGGTGGTATAAATATGTTTATAATAAAATAAACATAATAAATGCGAATAAATCACATGGAAGTGTGGCTAAAGTTGAAGTTCCATATATAAATTTAAAATCTACACACTTAATTTCATAAATTGAATACTACTCAACTTCTGACCATTAAATATATTAGAAAAACTCAGCCTCGCGCTTGCATCAATGTAAGGAAAGAATGGAAAAATGAGAAGAATAATTAAGGCGACAAAAAAAGCTGACAGGTATTGAAAAAACTGCCAGCTCGAGCTATTGAATTGAGATATCAGATGACAAATGCCTATTAAAAAACGATTCGGACTTTAGGATTTAGTCCGGTGATCTTTAAATTATAGGTATAATTAATTTCGGTACTTTCAACAAGATCTATTTTCTCTCCATTAAGGTATACGGTAATTTCTTTAGGCTCATATCCCTTAATCTTATCAATAAATAGTAAGGTTTCATGATCTGCCTCCGCTCTGTTTTCAATTGTAAAATTGATTTCAAAAAGCTTTTTGTTTACCTGGATAGGTGTACCCTTTTTAAATCCATCTCGCTCAAGGGTAATTCCCATTCTTTTATTTTCATCCACCAGATAAAAACGGGCTCTTAATCCATCGCAAGGAATAATAGAATAGGTATTTCCTTTTGTAGTTAGTTTTCCTCCATAAGCAATTCGCCCAAACAAGGGATCGTTGGTTAACACCGTTGAAGCCATGCGGAATGCTGCTCCATATCCCAGATCTATTTCTCCATCGTAACGATAAGGACCACGGTCTTCCACTTTTCTGATCCAAGCAGGTGCATGTTTCGAGGACATAAAAGCCCAACCTGCTGCTCCATCATTTTCTTTTCCGGGGAACCAGTAACCATAATTCGATTCTGCTGTTCCTGTATTCATTAATGCCCATGAGCTTAAATAGGATGCATATCCCAATTGCAACCAATCATAAGGCGTTTTGGAAAATTTAATTCCGTAATCCAGTATCGACCAGCCACCCATAATAGCCATATAGGTTAAGCAATGATTGTTGGAGGAATAGGTAAAATCGGATCCTAATAAATAGTATTTTGGCTCCAACCATCCACGAACTGCCAGTCCGGCGTAATGTTGCTTGTCCATAAAATCAAGCGCATCCTGTTTACTTACCTTAGGGTGCGAATGCCATTTCTTCAGATTAATATCCCACCATAAATTGGTATCGGGTTGCATTTCATAATTGGCACCATATCGCGCAAGTGCATAACTCGATTCAAAAGCAGTACGGTCGATACTGTATTCTGATCGGTAAGGATATTTATCATCGTAGATAAAATACTTCACCTTCTTTTCATATTCCTTTCGTAACCAATTCGCTTCTTCGTTACGTCCCTTTGTTTTTAATGCTTTCATGATGTCTTCCAACACCAATTCGTTATAACATCCCCATTTATAGATTTCGTACTCCGGAAGGATTTCATAGGGATAAGTAAAATAAGCCTTAGCTGTTTGCCATGCACGCTCCAGATAAGCATCCGCATCCAGGTAATGGGTTAATTCGGGATAGAACTCGGCAATTTGGTACATATGATAATACAGCATAAAAATATGCGGATAATCATACGATCGCCAAATATTCATTTTATCCAGATTACGATTTTTCACCCCAGCCCTTAGTAATTCATCCTGATTCACTTTCCAGTTCGGTGTACCGTAAATTCCATAGGGATATCTACTAACCGTATCGGTGCGCTGCAACCCACCCCAAACAAAATTTTCAAGGTAATATTCCAACGAAGCCACTTCTTCTTTATCTGGATAATACACATTTTTAGCGGCTACAGAAGGTGCCTTACATAGTGCCGGGTCGTCACAAGCCAACACATAGCCCCACCAATGATCATAACCATCCGTATTATCAGGTCCACGTAATACCGCATTTTTCATATCGTAAATAGAATACAAACCATCATACCATTTTTCAGGAGCTTTATGTTGTTGATGATTCACGATGAACGATGCTCGTTTTTTAAGTAGAGTTTCCATGGATTCGGTGACAAAAAATTCTAATTGGGTTTGCTGATTTTGGTAATAAATCTCCAATTTGTTTTCACCTAACTTATTAAAAGTGGCTTCATACATTTTATAACCAACTTTTTTCTCACCTAACTTTTTAATAATAGTTTGAGATGGAAATTCAGCAACAATAGAATCTATTTTATTTTGGGTATGCAAGGCAAATTTTGCCGATAACCCCATTGGTAATGTCATCCCGGGAACAACACGGATATCGAATAAATTATTTTCGTAAAGTTTTTCCCTGGCATCTTGCCAACTACCAGCAGCGGCAATTCTAAATTCGTAAGTTAATTTTTCGTGGCCTGATCCTGCTGGTTCCAATTCTCCAGAAGTAGGCTCTTGTCGCCAGGTACCTTCTTTTGTTTTTTCATTGGTCAGCATAGAATGAACATAGGCTTTGTATCTATAATTTTTTGCATCAAAATACTCAAGCTTCGTTCCCGGTTTAGTCATTACCATATATATAGGCGGTGTACCTGACGGTTTTACAAAGTGCATAAAAGAAGCATCTCCGGCTATAAAATGATGTTTAATATAGCTATGTTCAAATATTTGCTCAGGATCTGCTGTTTCAAAGTCAAATTGAGTTGGTACCGAAATTGAAAAATCACCTATGGTTATCGGAAATTGAATCAGGTTCTCCAATTCTATTTTTCGATCCAGTCCTTTATCAATTAAAGTATATGTTTCCGTTAGTTTTACAGCAAGTCCCGGAATATAATTGGTGTAAGAGATTGAATTCTCTGTTACAGTATCAATATAATAATCGTAGTAATGCAGTCCCAGCCAATCTCCTTTGGGTACACGATAACTTACATCAGGCCTGTTCCATTCCGATGAAAACAAATTGGCTTTATAACTATCCAGGTTTGATGTTAAGGATACTAATCCACTTTGCGAAAAAACTACTTCCAGATTATCGTTGCTAAAACGATAAGTTTTTTCATTCTGTGCGTATGAATAGTTTAGAGTCAATGATAAAACAAGACAGTAGAATAATCGTTTAAAAGTATACATCTTAATTGTAATGTGTGTTTGAATTTTAAATTGTTATAAAACAACAGAGTTTTGTGACAAATTCAAACTTTATGATGTATGATTTTAATCAATCATTACAATGTCAATGTGACATATCTACCATTTTTGCCAATGCAAGTTTTCCGGTTTCCATTTGTCCTTTGGTTTATCTTTTCCGGAAGGATAACCAATGGCAATTACATTTAAAGGAATAATTTTAGAGGGTAAGTTTAGAATATCCTTTACAGAACGTATTCTTTCTGAATTAGGATAAGCTGCTGTCCAGACAGCACCTAAATCAATACTTTCAGCAGCAAGCAGTACGTTTTCTGTAGCTGCCGAGCAGTCCTGAATCCAAAACTGTTGTCCTTCACCCGGTAAGGTTTTATCTAAATCGCCACAAACCACAATGGCTGCAGTAGCTTGCTTTAGCATTTTTGCATACGGCAATACGTCGCCTAATTGATCAAGGATTTCTCTGTCATTAATGGCTATAAATGCCCATGGCTGTTTATTAACTGCTGTTGGAGCTGCCATTCCAGCTTTAACCAATGTTTGCAGTTGTTCTTTGCTTACTTGTTGATCGGTGTAATTTCGAACACTTTTTCGTTGATGGATAATTTCTAAGGTACTTTTAGTTGCAGCGTTTTCGCCTGCAAAATAAGGGCAATACTTAGCTGTAATTAATATCAATACAACAATAGCTAATACGTAATTTAAGGTTTTTGCTTTCATCTGCTTATAATTTGCTTTTAATTGTCAGATGGAACTCGCCATATTTGAATATTTCCCTATGTGAGAAAAATTTACTCATGGCTCGTTTCATCTTGAAGAGATTCGTTTTATGTCTGAATAATGTTATCCGTAAAAGTATAAGCTTTGTAAAAGAAACGATCTTAACAAGATGTTAATTGTAAGGAAAAAAGGAGAAAGGATAAAAAAGAATGAAACGGTTTTGTTATAAAAGCTACTTGCTGATTTATAACAAAACCGATATAACTTTTATACTATAACTTGATTTTATTTAAATGCAAACCATCACTTTGAATTGAACGGGCGAACTTAATTGCCGGTAAACCAAATACCATCATATATCCAATAGTATGGTCGGCAGGAATACCCAGTTGTTCTTTTAGTTCCGGTGCAATATGTTCAAATACAGCTTTGGCTAAACCATCCCAAAGCGTTCCGATTCCCATAGTATTTGCCATTAGCTCAAAATAACTCATCGAAATTACACAGTCAGTAACAGCATTTGGGTTTGATTCCGGAGCAGAAGCCACAATAAAATGAGGGGCATTTCTAAATAAAATATCAACTCCCTTATCTTCCCATAAACTCTGAAAGTTACCATACATGGTTAAAGCCGGGCGTAATGTTCCTTCTTCTTTTACTTTTTTGATGGCATTGTATACCAGCGAACGAACTTTGTTCAGCTCTTCTTTGGTTTCGGTTACCGATAAGAGTACCTGGTTTTTATTATGTCCGGTAGGAGCAAAAGCGGCAACTTCCAACAATTGCTTTATCTTACTTTTGGGTAATTCATCGTTTTTAAATCGGCGGATAGAACGTCGGGTTTTGATCAGATTTTCTAACGCTGAAGCTTCAGGAATATCTCCGTTAACCGGGATGCTAGCTTCTGGATCTTTTCCAAAGATGGATAAAGCTCCGGTAGGGCAGACCGCCAGGCAGTGCTGGCATTTAATACAGTTTTTTTCTTTTCCTTCTTTAATTTCAGGAAGTCCCTTCTTTCCATCTATAATAAGGGTAGGGCATTCTTTTGAACAGATACCACATTGGGTACACTTTGCTTCGTCTATTTTAAAATCCAACATGTTATGTTTGTTTATTCTTTGAAAATGGGTAATCAGGTCTATGGGGATACAAAGGTAAATGTTTATATCAATTCACCTTGGTTTTATACTAGATTCTACTCTTTACGCCCATTCCAAAATCCAGCGTAGTCAAGTTTTAATTTGTTATTCAAACTGGAGGATATAATGTTCAAAAGTTCTTCAAATTAGATAGTAAAATGCTTAAAAACCTATAAATATGGCATTTAGCTAGTTTGGTATTTACATAAATATTTCAACCATTCACCGTACAATATCGAACATTTATCAAGCAATTAAAACTATTTCAGCTAGTTACGCTATAAAGACAATACATAACAAAAAAGATGCTTCAATAGAAGCGACTTTTAAAATAAAGAGAAATGAAAAAGTCAACGATTATTTTATTAATAGCAATGTTAGCTGGAACATGGGCAAATGCTCAATTCGCACATTTAAATGAGGTAAAATTTGAGTCTGATGCAGATTATCAAGAATATGCTGAGCAAGTATTAGATTGTAGTTATTACTTATTAATGACTCCTTTTGATAAAAAAGATGCAGAACGAACTGCAGCTACAGATTTTATTACAAGATGGTTAAATGGAAATCCGGCTTACGATTTTTCGGTAAGTGAAAATATTAAAAGCATTACTGAAGAAAAGGAAGATTTGATTGGAATTTACATCACTTGTTTTGCAAAAGTTGTATTGGAAAAAGAAGTGGAAGTAGTAGATGATAAGGTTGAAAAACAAGCTATCGAATCTTTTATATCTTATTGTAATAATCCAACCAACAAAGTAAAGGTAACAAAGGAAATGAAGAAACTGGCTCAGCTTAAAAGCAGCGGAGAAATTTCGTCAGCAGAAGAATATTTTGCAATGCGCTAAAAGCGCTCGCAGTCTGAATATACATTTAATGAGTAAACTGGCCTTGATTGTTTTATACGATCAAGGCCAGTCTTTTTATAAATATTTTTACTTCTTATTTTCAAATAACTGATCAACAACTTCAACCAAATCACCGTTATTCAATTTTTTAGAAATAGCACTATAAGGTCCGCTAATTACCTTTTCGCCTTCCTCGAGTCCATTAATAATTTCAATGTATTTGGTGTCCTGAATACCGGGTTCAACCTTTCTTTGCTCTATCGTTCCTTGGTTTTCAACAAATACTACTTCTATTTTTTCATCAGTTATTTTGTGATCAATAGAATCTACTTTTGCTGTATCTTGTCTGGTGGTAACCGATTGAATGGGTATGGTTAAGATATTAGTTTGCGTATTGGTTTGAATATCAACAGTAGCAGACATACCCGGCCTGAAAGGGTAAAAATTACTTCCTTTATCTTTAATTAATTCTTGATAAGATTCCGGTAAAATTAAAATCTTCACTTCAAAATCAGTAACCTGATCGGAACTTCCTTGCGTTTTGGCAGAATTGGCAATCTCGGTAACAATACCTTTAAACTTCTGTTTAAGATAGGCGTCCACTTCAATAAGGGCTGTATCTCTAAAACTAACTCTAATAATATCGTTTTCGTTTACATCAACCACAACTTCCATATTATTTAAGTTGGCAATGGTCATCATAGCTGTACCTTCAAATTGCGCTGTACCTACAACTCTTTCTCCTTTTTCCACATTTAAGCGGGAGATCGTTCCGGCCATAGGTGCATATATAGTTGTTTTCGAAAGGTTATCTTTCGCCTCATTCAATGAAGCTCTTGCATTGATTAAAGATGCTTTTGATGCTTGAACACTGGCTTTGGCTACATTGTATTCTGCCAATATCCTTTCATATTCAGATTCGGCTATCGTTTCCTCTTCCCAAAGCTTTTTATTTCGTTGATAAGCCAATTCTTTTTGAGAAAACTGTGCTTCGGCCTGAGCTAGGTTAGCTTCAGATGATCTTAAAGAAGCTTGCATCTTTTCAAGGTGACGTTGATAAATGTCGGGTTGTATTTTTGCTAAAATTTGTCCCTTAATCACTTCGTCGCCTTCTTTCACGGTTAATTCTAATATTTCTCCCGAAACATCAGAAGAAACTTTTACTTCAACTTCAGGTTTAATTTTTCCGTTGGCTGTAATGGTTTCGGTTATAGTTCGGGTTTTAGCTTCTTCAACAGTTACCTTATGCCTGAATTCACCTCCAATCCATCCTGCTTTTTTAGCTACGACAAGTAAAATTATTATAACAACTAATCCGAGTAAGGGGTAAAGAATTGATTTTTTCATCTTATTATAACTTTAACTTTCAAAAGAATTGGATGTAATGTTTTAATCCAATGCAATATAACAAGAATTACAAGCTGGAGGATTGTTATTTTAAATAAAATCCAACGAATTTGAATTTCCTTTTATTCATTAACAAACACGAGTTTGTCTTTGCGCTCGATGAGTTCGCCAAAAGGAATAGCTTGATATCCATTTTCTGTGAGTAGACTTTCCAATTCATCAGAAAAAGCAGGTTCAACGGCTATCATTAAACCACCGCTAGTTTGAGGATCGCACAATAGTAGTTTTAACTCCTCATTATCCAATTGAATCTTGTTTCCAAAACTGTCCCAGTTTCGATGCGTTCCTCCCGGTATGCATTCTAAATCAATATATTCTTTCACTTCAGAGAATCGGGGAACTTTATGATAGTCAATATGGGCTGAAAGTTCGCTTCCTTCGCAAATTTCGCAAAGATGTCCTAGCAGACCAAAACCGGTAACATCCGTCATGGCCTTTACTCCATTTATCATAGCTACTTCAGCCCCAATTTTGTTAAGTTTACTCATCGAATCAGAAGCTATGTGCTGATGTTCCGGTTTTAATAATTTCTTTTTCTGAGCAGTAGTTAATATGCCGACACCCAATGGTTTTGTCAGGTATAATTTGCATCCTTTAGTAGCAGTATCGTTTCTTTTTAATTGCGATAAATCTACTTTCCCGGTTACAGCTAATCCGAAAATAGGTTCAGGACTGTCAATACTGTGCCCTCCGGCCAACAATATGCCTGCATCTTTACAGGCTTCACGACCACCGTCTAAAACTTGTTGAGCCACCTCTGGAGATAACTTATTAATAGGCCAACCTAAAATTGCAATGGCCATTAAAGGCGATCCGCCCATGGCATAAACATCACTAATAGCATTGGCTGCAGCAATCTTACCAAAAGCAAATGGGTCATCAACAATCGGCATGAAAAAATCAGTTGTGCTGATAATTCCAGTGCCATCACCCATATCGTAAACGGCAGCGTCATCACGACTTTCGTTCCCAACAATTAAACGGGCATCTTTAATAGGATTAATATTGCTTGCCAGCATGGAGTCCAGCACTTTCGGTGATATTTTACATCCGCAACCTGCACCGTGGCTATATTGTGTTAGTTTTATGTCGTTCATTTATTTTGGAGTTTGAATCAATTTTTATTTTACTTAAGTGTTCTATAGATGCTAAAAAGAGGAGGTGTGTTGGTTTATAATCGTATTCTTCTCAATATAATTTTTTAAGAAAATGGCATTCTTTTTAGGGTCTGATTCATTGAGTTCTATAGGTTCAATTAAGTCTTTTTTTCTTCGTTCCACACCTCTTAAATATGATTTGTCGTAATAATTTAGTGCAAGCATAGCTACATCAAAATAGTTTTCACTATCCAGTGCTTCCAAGGCTTGTTGTGTAACTAATCCTCCTAACTTTTTGGTAATTTTTAAGATGCCATTTTTCAATAATTGATTGTCGAAACGAGCATAGTCATCGACTAATAATTTGGCTCTTTTTTCTTTGGGTATATGCAGAAAGTAAACTCGGCTTTCTCTAATTTTTTTGTACAGAGACATTGGGATTTTAACTCCTCCAATGCTATGACTTTCATCCTCCACATAAACAGGTTTGTTAAAATCGAGTTGATACCATTGCAAAAACAAATTGTTTTCAAATTGTTCTACCGTAGGTTGTCGGTCCTCGCCAATACTTCCAAATGCTGAACCTTTATGTTTGGCAATTTGCTCCAAATCTACTACCTGACAGTTCATTTTTTGTAATTGATGTAGGATGTGTGTTTTCCCGCTCCCGGTAAAGCCGCCAATTACTTTTAAATCAACTTCTTTTTCGAATAAATTCAATACAAAATTTCTAAAGGCTTTATACCCTTTCGTAATGACTTTTACATCTTGAAAACCATTATCGATAAGATGTTTTGCAAACGAGTGACTGCGCATCCCACCTCTCCAACAGTGTACTATCACTTTTTTATCCGGAGCAATTTTTAAGGTTTCATCAACAAACCATTGTAATTTAGGTGTTACATATTGAAAGCCCAATTCAATGGCTTTGTCCTGTCCTTCATTTTTATAAACAGTACCTACATGGGCTCTTTCATCATTACTAAAAAGTGGAATATTAAAAGCACCCGGAATATGACCTTTTTCAAATTCTCCGGGAGAACGAACGTCAATTAAAGGATAATGTTGGTATAGTTGAAAATACTGATCAATTTGAATATCTGTCATGGATACAAAATTAGCGATTTATATGAGTCATGTATTTTAATCCTATAATTTTAGTTACGCATAAAAGCAAAGCACCCACTCCCCAGGGGAAGCAGGCGCTAACAATTATTAAACCAACACAATAATTACCTGTGTTCGATGAAAATGAAAGTCGAACACAGGAGAAATAGTTTAGAGTTCTATTGGAATCCCTTTATAAAAGTCAAGGATTTTATTTCTTAGGATATATTCATATTTTGATTGTATTAAATCAGATTGCGCTCTCATATAATCTGTTTTAGCCACATTATAATCTACTGAGTTTACAATGCCTACATTAAATTTTTGTTCGGTATACCGGAAAGACTCTTTATAAGAGTTTACAGCTTCTGAACTGGAAATATATTTGTTGTATGCTGCTAAGGCATCAGCATAAGCTTGCTGTATCTCTTTTCTTAAAGCTAATTTTTCCTGATCAAGAGAAAACTCTGCATCCAATACCCGGATGCGTGCGTTTTTAACCCGATTGCGAGTTTGGAATTTATTAAAAATAGGAACACTTAAAGTGGCGCCGATATAGGTGCTTTTGGTAGAATTAATTTGGTCGCTCAACGAACGGTTCAATCCTTCCGGATCATCAATTAACCAGTTGGCTCTTGCACCCCAGTTACTATTCAAATCAAGACTTGGATAGTAAGCACTTTTGGCAATGTCAACATCTACCTTTGAACTTTCTAGTCTGTAATCGGCTCCTTTTATTTGAGGCATGATGTCCAGAGCCGTATTGTATACATTACCAGGCTTGTCCAGCTTTAATTCTTCCATTTCTGGAATTTCCGGAGAAATAATGTCAAAACTACTCACTTCTTCCAGATCTAATAATTGAGCCAGATTTAATAAGGATAGTGACAAACTATTGGCCTGCTGAGTAACAGTAAGCGCTTCTTTTGCAGCCTGTGATTTCATCTCTAAATAACTACCCTTTGCCTGACTCCCAGCGTCTACTAATTTCTTAGTTCGTTCAACCTGCTGATTAGTAACATTGTATTGTTCTTTAGCTACGTTTAATAATTCCTTATCAAATAAAATCTGTAAATACTGTCCAGTAATCTGCAGTGCAATATTATTTCTCAGCTCTTCTGTTAGAGAAGTCGCAGCCATTAAATCAAATTGATTTTTTTTAATCGTGTTGGCATTGTACAAGCCACAAAAAACATTTACAGAAGCTCCAATTCCTAGACTAAATGATTGGGTATTGGCATCTACATTTATTCCTTTTTCCTGAATCCAGGTATATCCATAGTTGTGCCCATAACTAGATTGAGCACTCAGACTAGGTAAGCGGTTTAATTTGCTTTGGTTAAGTTGATTTTTTTGAATGTCCGCACTAATTTCCTGTCTTTTTATGGAGATATTGTTCTCAAAAGCATAATTAATACATTTTTCCAGGGTCCAGGTTTCCTGTGCTGAGGTAGCTGTAGCATGTATTAAAAACAAAGCTAAAACAGCAGGTATTATTTTTTGAATCATTGATATAACTTTAGTTGGTTTAGAATGTTTAATTGATTACGATTGTGGCACTTTAATTTTATCTTCTTTTTCGACACCTGACTTTACCTCTATCTGAATTCCATCAGAAAGGCCGGTTTCCACTTCTCTACGCTCAAATATTTGTTCAGCAACTTCTACTTCTATAAAAGCGGAATCGTTTTGAAACTGTAATAATTTTTCATTAATCGCTAAAACGCTGTCTCTGCGATCCAGCACAATATCAGCATTAGCACTGTAGCCGGCACGAATAAATTGTCCTTCTTTTAGGTTTACATCAGCCTTAATTTCAAACTGAATGGCACCGTTTTCTTCTACACCTTTAGGAGAAATATATTCCAGTTTGGCGTCAAATTTTTCGCCTTCAATAGCACCAATCGATAATACCAGATCCATTCCTTCTTTAATCTTGCCTACTTCTGTTTCATCCACTTTGCCTTCAAAAATCATTTCGCCCATATCAGCTAATATCGCTACAGTGGTACCATCGTTAAATGTATTACTTTTTATAACAGAATTACCTACTTCAACCGGAACATCCAATACCATTCCTTCTATGGTTGCTCTGATAATCGTATTAGTTTGCGCTCCCATTTTTTTAGTTACACCCTCTTTAATCAGTTGCAGATTATTATCAGCTGCATTCACATCTTCTTTGGCGTTTTCGTAGGCCATCACTTCATCAAGGTATTCTGATTCGGCAATTACCCCGGTTTGGTACAATTCTTTTTTGCGTTTATATTCTATCTCGGCATTTTTAAATCTGATTTTTGCCTTGTTTAGCTGGCTCTCTGCACTATTTACCTGAACCATTTCGGGAATAATCTGAACCTTAGCCAAAATATCTCCTTTTTTAACCATATCGCCAGGTTCAGCATATATTTCGGTTATAATTCCTGATTCCTGTGGTTTTATTTCAATCTCTTTACGAGGAACGACAGAACCGGTGGCTACTGTTTTTTTAATGATGTTAGTTACTTCTGCTGTTTCGGTATTAAATACAACAGTTTTTTCGCTCGACTTGTCATATAAGTAATAAAAACCGCCAACCACAACAACTATGGCAATTACTATAAAAATGATGTTTCTAACCTTTTTCATGATGATGATATCTAACTATTAGTTTGTATACTTTTAATTTAAATTTCTGATCGAATGGCTTCAATTGGCTTAATAGATATCGCACGCCGTGATGGAATAATTCCGGCGAATACGCCTGCACCTATTAAAATTAATAAAGAGGAAAATGCCACTTTAAAATCGACTTGCGGATTGACAAAACCGGAACTTTCAGATGGTGATGAACCAATGGCCTGACTTACTAGCTCAATAATAAATACGCCAAAGAACATCCCAATTAATCCGGCGACTGCTGTTAAAAAAACGGACTCAGTTAATACCGAAGAAATAATATTGGATGGAGAAGCGCCAATGGCTCGTTTAATTCCTATTTCTTGCGTTCGTTCTTTTATGATAATAAGCATGATATTACTAATCCCAATAATTCCTGCTAGCAGCGTTCCGATGCCAACAAACCAAATCAGCACATCTATACCTAAAAACAAGCCGTTCATTTTTTTAAATTCTTCGCCAACATTATTAGAGCCAAATGCAGTTTCATCTTCAGGATGTACATCATGTCGTTCGGCCAATAACGTTTTTACTTGTTTTTCTACTTCAATTATGTCGTATTCTGGTTTAGCCGTTATAGAAAAGTGTCCAACTATATTGTTGTAATTATATACGATTTGGCAAGTAGAGAATGGAATAAGCACGGAGGCATTTTGGTTTTCGCCCCATCTGCCGGAATGCTTCGATTCGAATGCTCCAATAACCTGAAAATATAATTCTCCAATTTTTACATACTGATTGAGTGGATCTTCGCCATCTTTAAAAAGTTCATCATATACCCGTTTTCCAATTACAACCACTTTTCGAGTATTATCCAGATCAATCTGATTAATATATCTACCATGCGTTAAAGTAACCGGGTCAATCAGATTTTCCTGTGGAACAATACCTCCCACCTCATAGGAGCCTTGCTGAAGACCACGTGTAATGGTTGTGGCATCCCGGTAACCTCCTCCATTCATTCGAGGAGCTATCACATCTATTCCGGGTATTTTACTTTCCATCGCATATTTATCCTCATATTTAAAAAAGAACCTGCGATTACGAGGGAATCCTTTATAGGGCTTAGAGGTTGGTCTGGTCCAAATAAACATACTGTTTGTAGCAAAGTCGCCCATGTTAGCATACACACCATTTTCTAAACCTGTGCCGGCCCCCATCATTATCATGAGCATAAATATTCCCCAGAATACTCCAAATCCGGTAAGAATAGTTCTTAGCCTGTTCTTTTTTAGCGTGTAGAATATTTCTTGCCATTTATCTATATCAAACATAGTTCTCAATTTTATTCGTCGCGCAAGGCAACAATAGGTTTAATACGTGAAGCTCTGCGGGCTGGAATATATCCGGCAAGTGCACCTGCAAAAATGATAAGTAATGCTGCTCCAATAGCTATATTAAAATCTACACCCGGATTTCTAAAGAAATCAGAAGCCGGCATATTTCCTGAAATCAGCTCAAGGATACCCACTCCAAATAATAAGCCCAAGAAGCCTGCAATAGAGGTAATCACGACTGCTTCTTGCAGAATAAGATTAATTACAGAACTGGGAGAGGCACCAATGGCTTTTCGTATTCCAATTTCTTTAGTTCTTTCCTTTACAACTATAATCATGATGTTACTTACACCTACAATTCCAGCAATAATGGTGAATATACCAATGATACCTACAAAAAGACTTATGCCTGTAAAAATGGCTTGCGTTTGCTGATAATCTTCTAAAGCATTGTAATCGCCCAGCGCTCTTTTATCTGTTTCGTCAAAGCGATATTTTTTGGCTAAAGTTTGTCTTACTTTGCTAATGATAGACATGCTTTCTTCAAGATTGTCTGTTCCTGTAGTAAAAGAAATGTTTCCTACATTCTGACGAGCTCCAAAAACTTTTTGGGCAACCGGTAGAGGAATATAAAAACGTTCCGTTTCTCCTTCATGCACATCATCAAAAACGCCAACAATTTTATGAGGGATACCGCGTATATTCATGTATTTTCCAATAGGACTTTCGTCTTTGCACAACTGCTCTTTTGCTCTGCGACCAATTACAGCTACTTTTCTGGCTTCAGCCATATCACTTGCATTAAGCTTTCTACCTTCTGTTATTCTAATTGCTTCAATATGTTGATAACCTTCTAAGATCGCCAAAACCTGAAAAGTTCCGTATTCTTGCTTGTAATTAACTAGTGAACTATACATGCCATATCTACCACCTAAGTGTTCAATTTCTGGTACAGTCTTCTGAATTAATTCTAAATCTTCATCCTTCAATTGTATTCTTCTTCCAACATTAAGTCCGTCATGAGCAATAGAAGTTTGTCCACCCCATAAAAACACACTATTACGGGCATCGCTAAAGTTGTGCATAACACCACGTTCCAAGCCTTTGCCTGCACCTAATAAAATGACCAGAATAAAAATACCCCAAAACACACTGAAACCTGTTAAGAAAGATCTCAGCTTGTTCTTTTTCATTGTGCTGATAATTTCCTGCCAATTACTTAAATCAAGCATAGCTATATACTTTATGGGTTTGTTCCCGCTCGATTAAACCATCTTTTAAGTGAATTACGCGGTGGGTTTTTTCTGCAATATCATGCTCGTGTGTAACGATTACAACAGTGATACCTGAGTTATTTACTTCCTGAAGAATATCCATTACCTCATATGAAGTTTTAGTATCCAAGGCTCCTGTAGGTTCATCTGCCAGAATAATTTTAGGTTTTGAAATCAAGGCCCGTGCAATTGCAATTCTTTGTTTTTGACCTCCAGATAATTCGCTTGGCATATGGTGTGCCCAGTCTTTTAAACCTAAACGGTCGAGATATTCCAATGCGATGGCATTTCGTTTTTTACGATTTACCTTCTGGTAATACAAGGGAAGTGCAACGTTTTCCATTGCATTTTTAAAAGAAATCAAATTAAATGATTGAAAAATAAAGCCTATATATTGATTTCGAAATGCAGCGGCTTTTTTCTCATTCATTCTTTGAATAAGGATGTCATCTAAATAGTATTCTCCTTTGTCGTAATTATCAAGAATACCTAGAATATTTAATAATGTAGATTTTCCTGAGCCGGAAGAGCCCATGATGGAAACCATTTCACCTTTCTTAACATCCATATCAATGCCTTTTAGTACATGCAGTGAGTTACTGCCTGTAACATAAGACTTGTGTAAGGAGTTAACTTTTAGAACGCTATTACTCACAAGTGTATGATTTAAGAATTAAACTGTGTAAAACGGCTCATCTTAAACCAATTGTTGTTCCAAAAATGGTAATATTCACAAAATCAGCTATTAATATATTGGACTACTTTGAATTTAGGTATTCAAAGTGTTCAAATACGGATCGAGGGTGTACGTTATCGAACGAATTATTTAGTGGTGGGAATAAATTATTTGAATCAGAAGTATATATGATTCAATTTGATCGATTACGTACACAGTTGTTATTTTTAGCTTAAACTATTCGTAAGATTTTGATAGCTGCCAAAAACCGGTTCCAAAAGTAAGAAGCAATATAAAAATCAGACTGATAAAAAAAGATAAAAAAGTAATGTTAGAATCTGATTTAGGCAAAGCATAGTAGTCAAGAAGAAAACTATAAATGCCCGAAATGGTAAATTCAATAATCACTGTAGTTGCCGTTAATAAAATAGAAAAAAGTAGAAAACGGAGACCAAATCTAATATAATTCATACACTGTAGTTTTTAGTTTTTAATCTTATAACTACGAATGTAAATGAAGAAATGAAGATTTAAACAATTTTAGGCGTGACAAATGTGTGACAAATGCGTGACGTATGTGTGACCACTAAAAAATAAAACGTGACCATTTTGTGACAGTTTGTAAGTGTCAGTATCACAATGTGTAATAAAATCTTGTTTTAAGAAGGCGAGAATTGCGTTGATCGATTAATTTAAAAATAATACTGCAATTTAAGAGAAGATAATACTGTTGATTGCCTTTCTTGCGTTAAATCCTGATTAAAAAATTGCATATAAGAAGTAAAGGAAAATCTCGAAGATAAATTCAAAGTTAAATTTGGACAGATGAAATAGCTATCCAAAAGCGGAACTCCAAAGCTCATTATATCGATACCCAACTTCAGTTTTTTATTGATGGTATTATTATATGATGCGTAAAAATTATGATCGGCAATGCTGATATTTTTTATTGAAATCTGGTTTTGAATAAGTGAGGAATTGCTATTGATAATTCTGTTTAAATAGTCGGTAAACAAATATTCAAATTTCAATGAATGATTTTTCCATAAATGAGAGAATCCTGTTGAAATTATAATATGATCATTTTTTTCTCCAGGAGATTGAGGAAAATATGCGATCTCACCATAAATATTGGTACTTGTTGAACTATACGCACCACTCAATCCTATGATAAATTCATTTTCCAAAATATTACCAAGCATTAGTTGGTATTTATAATTTTGGTATTTACCAGCTAAAGCCAAAGCACTTGTCGTCAATCCATTTTGGTTGAATTTAAGAGCACCTTTCAATTGGGCTGTTTTTGAAATGTTAATGGCAGAACTGATCCCATCCATGGCTGGCTTCTCTGGATATTCAAAATCAAAATAAGAGTAAATGTTGAAGATATCAATAGGATTCCAAATTTGGGTTACGCTCCAGTCAACTCGATGTCTTCCCAGGTTAAACGCCCAGCGTTCATTCTTAAAACTTAAATTAACTCTGTCAATTTTACTGTTGAGTACGCTACTTTTTCCCGATGTAAGGTTGGAACTTAAGTCGATTAGCCCGGGGTCATTATCAATGATGTACTTGTATATCGGGTTGTGTTTTATGTGCCCGCCTATATGAAGCTGGTTGCGCAATGAAAGATTTAGATGCAAAGAAGAAGCCAACTCGTGTTGTACATTAATTTGGTTTAGTATTAAGTTGTTAAAGTAGGCTGCATCTTCTTGATTCCAATAATAAAAAGGAGCTTCGCTAATATAACCGTTGATGCTCCACTTGTTTTGGCTTTGCAGATAGCCAACACTAAGAAACTGTATGCAAGCGATTAATAATAGATGCCTTATTGGTTTTAAATTCATAGGAAATGATAGGATTCTCTTTTTCAGGAACGAATATACTGTTTTAAAACATGATTTTATGTAATTATTCTGGCTGCTTTTCCTTTCTAAAGAAAGTTTGATTTGATCGAGATGTGTTTAAGTTCTTTTATATTTTGAAGTAAGTACAAAGGGTGTTAGTTGAGGAGTTGATATTCTATTGGTTTTTTAATGGATAAATCATGTATGTTTCGTCAAAAATTATCATTTTTATGGTCTTAATTATAAGAAAAGAAGGAGTATACTAAAAAAATAAGGTGTTGAATAAGGGAGTCGTATATAAATCAACAGGAAGTAGATATCTTGTGAAGAATGAAAATGGAGAATTTATAACCTGTACCATTAAGGGTAAATTCAGAATGGATAATATTAAAAGTACCAACCCGGTTGCAGTAGGTGATCATGTGATGTATACTTTTGATGAGGAGAATGATATGGGTGTCATTTCTGAAATAGGAGAAAGAAAAAACTATATTATCCGAAAAGCTTCCAATTTATCTAAACAAACGCATATTATTGCTTCTAATATAGATCAGGCTTTATTGTTGGTTACGGTTAACTATCCTATTACTACTAATGTATTTATCGATCGCTTTTTAGCTTCTGCTGAGGCCTATCGGATTCCGGTTAAAATCATATTTAATAAAATGGATAGATATGATGAGAAGCATTTAGAAACAGTAAAGTACTTAAGAGAAGTTTACGAAAAAATTGGATACGAATCTTATGCTATTTCTGCCAAACAGCAGGATGATTTAGGTGTTATGATTGAGTTACTTCAGGATAAAGTGAGTGTTATTTCTGGCCATTCCGGAGTGGGAAAATCTACACTGATTAATAGAATTCAACCTGGACTTAATCTAAAAGTAGCAGAAATCTCTGATATTCATCAAAGTGGAAAACATACCACTACCTATGCCGAAATGCATCAGCTTAATTTTGGAGGGGCAATAATAGACACGCCTGGAATCAGAGGTTATGGTCTAATAGATATTGACAAAAATGAATTGCACCACTTCTTTAAAGAGATATTTGAAAAGTCTCAATATTGTCAATTTGGAAATTGTACGCATATTCATGAACCGGGGTGTGCAGTAAAGAAAGCAGTAGAAGAGGAAGAAATTGCAGAAAGCAGATATATGAGTTATTTAAGTATATACGATTCAAACCAGGAAAAATACCGATAGTCTAAAAAGGATCAACATCATCGACACAACAACATATCATACATGAAAAGTACTTTAAGTATAGTGATTTCAAGTATAGTTTTTTTAATTATATCAACTATATATTATTACTACGATACTTACAACTGGCAGCTTATTACGCATAAAAAAGTTTTAGAAAAGGAAATGTCGACCTGTGCAGAACAGCTTGATGAGTATTTTTCGAAAGTGGAAACCAATGTCCTTTTGTTATTAAATGAGAGTGAGTTGGGAGGATTGTTCGAATTTCGTTTACAGAATAAAGAAATTCAAAAGCGGATTGAGCTCTTATATAATCGTTACAAGAAAGAGTTAAAATCGGTATCCGTTATTGATATTAAAGGAAACTACTATAGCCTCTCAAAAGATGCTACGGGCAACATTGTTAATCGCTATGGTAAAAAAGCAATAAAGGAAGAGTACAAATCATCTTTGGTAATTACTTCAAGCGATAATACCATCACTTATACACAGCCACTTTATAATGACACTCATATATATGGTTATGTGCTGTTTGAGTTGAATTTGAAAAAGTTTTATCAAAGTATCTTTCATAGTTATTTTGTAGATGATCATCAATTTCAGTGGGTTACTACAGAAAGTAAAAAGGTAGTGTATGCACCATTTCAATCATTTAATTTTGTTGATGAGGAGGAATTAATACCAGAAAAACATTCAGATAGAGAGGTGCATATTCATGAGCTTTTAATAGAAAAAGAAGTGATAAAAGTGCTCTCTGTACATAAGGTCATTAAAGCACACAATACAAAGATGTATCTGGTATTTTCTATGCCAGTTAAACCAATAACTTACTCCATAGCCAAAAATTCCTTGTTAGTAGCAGCAATTACTTTTATCGTTATTTTGTTGATTATTGCTGCTCTTTACCAGAAAATACTGACCAATAGAAAACGAGAAAAGAGAGAAAGTCAATCTGAAGATGCTTTAAGCAAAATTTTGCATTATTTACCTATTGGTGTTGTATTAATTGATAGTGAAAATAAAATCAGACTAGTTAACAAGGTAGCACTATCTATTTTTGACTATGAGGATGAGGAGTTGTTGGTAGATCAATATGCCTATGATAAACTTTTGTTTGATAAAAAACGGCTGTTTCAGGTGGAGGAAATATCTCCATCTTCAAATAAATATGTAGTTAGTGACGGAGTGCATAAAGAACAGGTTTATTTAAGCGAAAAAATTAAATTCTACAACCAACAAGAAGCCTATACTATTCAGGTGTTCATTGAGATTACACCAAGACAAGTTGAAAAAAGTGCAAAAAATAAAGCACAAACTGCTTTCATTGCCAATATCAGTCATGAATTGAGAACACCACTGAACGGAATAATTGGGATGACAGATCTGGTTTTACAAGCTGATAATTTGGGTGAGTCTGATGCAGGTATGTTGAAAGTAGTAAAAAGATCGGCAGATACTTTGCTGGCCTTGATTAATGATATTCTTGATTTTTCTAAAATTGAATCTGGAAAACTTGAGGTGGAATCGATTCCAGTTAATCTAAAGAAAGAAATTGAGCAAACACTCGAAGACTTTAAAACCATAACAAAAGAAAGAGGATTGGATATTAAAACGGATATAGGTATTGATTTACCTTCTGATTTTATGACAGATCCCTTAAGGCTTCGCCAGATTTTAAATAATCTAATCGGAAATGCTATTAAATTTACGCCGGCCGGATTAATTCAATTATCAATATCTAATACCAAAACATTGAATGGGGTGCCGGCATTGCAATTTACAATAAGTGATACCGGGATTGGGATTCGAAAGGAGAAGCTAAAAAAGATATTTAATTCCTTTGCTCAGGAAGATGATAGTACAACCCGTAAGTTTGGAGGTACTGGTTTGGGTACGTCTATATCGAAGAATTTAGTAGAATTGATGGGAGGAGAGATTTGGGCAAACAGCCCGTCAATAATATCTTCATCAGAGGAGTATCCGGGCTCAGAGTTTTGTTTTACGCTACCTCTTGTAACAAAGCATAAATTAAAGGATCTTGATTTTTCTTTTGTACTCTCTTGGGGACAGATAAACTCCTTAATTATTACAGATGACACGCTTCAGGTGCAAAACATCATTCGAAATCTGATGGCCTTGGGAGTGCATCATAAAATAATGGCGCCATCTGAAGAAACCTTGTTGTTGTTAAAGAATAATTCTAATATTCAGCTACTTATTATTGATCAGCGACCTGATTTTAACGGGCTAGATTTCTTACAGCAATTATATAATTACGAGTTGCATAAAAATTTCATAATTCTTTTGCAAAGTTCCGATTATCAGCACATCAATACTAATGTGAGTAAAAAACTTGGAGCAGATATTTATTTGCGAAAGCCTGTGCGTTTAAATATACTCCGGATGTTTATGCTGCGTCATTTTCCATCTATTAAATCTCAAAATGGATTGGCAGGAATGGTGGTGCCAGATAATTTAAAGATTCTATTGGTTGAGGATAATTTATTTAATCAGCGTGTGGCTGAAAACATTTTTCAGAAATTAGGTTATCAGATCGATATTGCCAATAATGGAAAAGAGGCAATAGAACAATTCAAAAAAGTAAAGTATCAAATCATCTTTATGGATTTGATGATGCCTGAGTTGGATGGATTTGATGCTGCCCGGGAATTAAAATGCTACGATGAGTCAACGCCTATCATAGCCATGACGGCCAACAATGATGACAAGCAACGCGAAATGGCTTTTAAAGCCGGGATGGATGATTTTATAGTAAAGCCTGCGCATAAGGAAGAAATAGGGCGCATGATTATCAAATGGTGTTCCCATTAATTGATTCTTTGCAATATTTTTGTTCTTCAATACGTTTGAAAGCTATCTAATCGATTTAATGGTTTATGAAATATTACACACGTAAAAAGCGATTTAAGCTATGGGTGTTTTTGGGCGCCATTTGTATTGCTGTTTTTACCAGTTTTTACACCAATCATCTGGTGAAAGAATTAAAGCTGGAAGAAAAGAAAAAAGTGGAGCTTTGGGCAGAAGCTACCAGGCAGTTGGTTCAACCTGGAAATAATGAAGGATCTATCAACCTAACACTGGAAGTGCTAAAGAATAATACAACAGTTCCGGTTATTATAGTTGATCAGAACGATTCTATTCTACAGCACCGTAATTTAAAAGCCACTGATAATGTTGCTTCCACCAGATATTTGACTCGGCAATTGAATGCCATGAAGAAAAATGGTAAACATATAGAAATTGATTTGGGAGGAGGAGAAAGGCAATATTTGTATTATAAAACATCAACTTTACTCACCAAGTTACAGTGGTTTCCGTTGGTCCAATTACTGGTTGTCAGTATTTTTGTATTGATTGCATACCTGGCTTTTAGTAATTCCAGAAAGGCAGAGCAGAACCAGGTATGGGTTGGGATGGCCAAAGAAACGGCACATCAGTTAGGAACCCCCATTACTTCCTTGTATGGTTGGATTGAGTTGTTGTCACTTAAAAAACCGGATGAGGAAGGTATTGAGGAGATGAAGAAGGATATCAGCAGGCTTCAGAATATTGCGGATCGTTTTTCAAAAATAGGAAGTAAACCTAAGCTGAGTCAGGTAAGTGTAAATCAGGTGGTAGAACAGAGTGTTCATTATTTACGACAACGATCATCTGATAAAGTAGCGTTTGAAATGGACTTGGCGAAGGAGGTTAATGTATTGGCCAATTATACTCTAATAGAATGGGTTCTGGAAAACTTAATTAAGAATGCTATAGATGCTATTAAAGGAGATGGTAAAATCATAGTTTCTGCAAAGCAAACTGATGATACTGTATTGATCGATATTACAGATAATGGAAAAGGAATTGTCAAGTCTAATTTTAAAACGGTATTTGAACCTGGCTATACAACCAAAAGCAGAGGTTGGGGATTAGGTTTATCGCTTACGAAAAGAATAATTGAAGAATACCACAAAGGGAAAATATTTGTAAAAGACTCGGAGCCGGGTGAAAAAACTACATTTAGAATTGTTTTAGAAAGTGCTTAAATTGCATTGTATCAGTCTGTACGAAACTCGTATTTGTTGTGGCTAAAGAAAATGAAAATAATTTTTAGCGAATATTTCTCTACTCCTATTTATTTTTATACTTTTGCAAAGTTTTTATTTATGGTGAAATGGATAAATTGAAGGATTACGATATAGCTTTCAAGGGATTAAAGGACGGGAAGCACCAATTTCACTACACAATAAACGAATCGTTTTTTGAAGAAATTGAAGATTCGGTTATTGAAAAAGGTAGTTTCGAAGTAGATGTGATGATGAATAAAAAATCGCAGATGCTGGAACTGGATTTTATTATTGATGGAAACGTCCAATCGATATGCGACAATTGCTTGGGAGAATTAACAATACCTGTTTCGTACGAAGGTAAATTGTATGTAAAGTTTGGAATTGTATATGATGAGCCCAGCGACGAAATTATTGTACTTCCGTATGAAGAGGATAGTTTGAATGTTTCGCAATTAATTTATGAATATATAGTGGTTAGTATGCCTCTTAGATCTGTCCATGAAGATACTGAGAGCTGTGATCCGGATATGCAAGCCAGATTGACTGAGTTTTCAGCAGAAAGCCACAAAGATGATAGTACAGACGAAGCAATAGATCCCCGTTGGGAAGCTTTAAAAAAATTAAAAGATAATAGTAATTAGTAAAGAGGTTATAAAAAATGGCACATCCTAAGAGAAAGATTTCTAAAACAAGAAGAGACAAGAGAAGGACGCATTATAAAGCTACTGCTCCTGCATTGGGAGTTTGCTCAAACTGTGGTTCAACTGTAAAATTACACACTGTATGTGGTGACTGTGGTTATTACAGAGGAAAGCTAGCTGTTGAAAAAGAAATTACAGCATAATAACTTTTTATTTTAAAAAGTACTTTTTAAATTTGCTTCGCCTCCGCGAGGCAAATTTTGCTTTAGGGCACTCATATCTTCGAAAAGGGTAGAGCCTGATTATTCAGACTAAGTAGTAGTTGCAATTCTGATACTTTTACTGAAAACAGAATAGGCAAGAGTGTAATTTAGTCTTTAACTTTTGTCATTATTAGTCTGGCAAAAACACTATGAACACATGGAAAAAATCAATGCTGTAATCACCGGCATAGGTGCTTATGTACCGGAATATGTCTTAACCAACGAAGAACTAAGTACAATGGTCGACACTTCTGACGAGTGGATTATGACCCGTGTTGGTATTAAGGAGAGACGAATTTTAAAAGGCGAAGGTAAAGGTTCTTCTGATATGGGAGCCGAAGCTGTTAAACAATTGTTGGAAAAAACAGGAACCAAGCCGGAAGAAGTAGATTTGTTGATTTGTGCAACAGTTACTCCTGATCATGTATTCCCTGGTACTTCTGCAATTATTTGCGATAAAGTAGGAATTAAAAACATCCAGAGTTTTGATATAAATGCAGCTTGTTCTGGCTTTTTGTATGCTTTAGATACAGCAACAAAATTTGTTCAGTGCGGTAAACATAAAAAAGTAGTTGTAGTTGGTGCTGAGAAAATGTCAGCTATTACTGATTATAGCGATAGAACTACCTGCGTATTATTTGGAGATGCTTCTGCGGCTGTAATGTTGGAGCCAACAACTGAAGAATTTGGTGTGTTGGATACAATTCTACGAAGCGATGGTATGGGACGTCATCATTTACAAATGAAGGCTGGAGGTTCGGTTAAGCCGTCTTCTCACGAAACTGTCGATAATAAAGAGCACTTTGTTTATCAGGAAGGTCAAGCTGTATTTAAGCATGCAGTTTCTAATATGGCAGATGTTTCTGTTGAAATAATGGAAAAAAATAATTTAAAGTCAGAAGATGTGGCTTGGTTAGTACCACATCAGGCTAACCTGAGAATTATTGACGCGACAGCCAGAAGAATGGGAGTTTCTAAGGACAAGGTGATGATTAACATTGAGCGTTATGGAAACACTACGTCAGCTACAATTCCATTGTGCTTATGGGAATGGGAAAAGCAGTTGAAAAAAGGAGATAATATTGTATTGGCCGCATTCGGAGCCGGGTTTACCTGGGGTTCTGTTTATTTGAAATGGGGATATGATGCAAAATAGTATGTAATACATATTGATATTATATATGAAGGGGTCTTGTTGCAAGATCCCTTTTTTTATTTTAATAATCTTCGATCTAATCAAAACATTCCGGCTACAAATCAACTAATTATTTTTATTCAAAGTCAAATAGCTAGTTTTGAGAAAAAGTAAAAAAAGTTGGATTGAGCCATGAGAATAAGTTCTCACACATGTGGATGATTAAATTTGGCGAGTTCCATCCGGTAAAAAAACAAATTAAAAACAGATGAAAGAAAGGTTTGAATACATTGACCTGATGAAAGGTATATGTATATTGTTGGTGGTGTTGTATCATTGCGAAATTCCATTTATCCTGGAGAGTAAAGCCTTGACTACTTTCAGGATGCCCTTATATTACATTTTATCCGGTATCTTTTTTAAGAAATATGGAAACCTGATTGATTTCGGTCTAAAAAAGACCAATAAACTGATGATCCCTTATCTGGTCACCTGGGTGTTGTATAATGTAATGTTGTTTGCTTTTAGTGAATATGCCGGAGAGGTTTTTGTGTTTAAAAAATACCCTCGGTCTATTTGGTTTTTAATGAGTTTGTTTCAGGTGGGAGGGATGTATTACATCGTTAAATATTTGAATAATATATATCTGGAAACGCTGGCTTGTTTGGGGATTTCTCTTTACGGTTACTATTTATCCTTAGATGATGTATGGATTGCCTATAACCTATGTACTTCTTTAACTGCCATCTCCTTTTATCATTATGGAAGTGTAATGAAAACTACCGGAATGTTAAAGGCTTTAAAACAAAGAACCAATGTGTTATTGTTTTTGGGCTGTATCTCACTATTTGTTGCGATTACTTATTTTGTGCCTATTGTAAAGTTAGATATGAAGTTTAATCGATACCCAACTAATTTTCCGCTAACACATGCAATGGCTATTCTGGGTACGCTATCTGTGTTTTATTTTTCCCGAATCTTTAATAAAGTCCCTGTCATCTCGTACCTAGGCAGATACTCGTTAATTGTGTTGTGTTCGCATATCATTTATTTATATATCCTTCAAAATACTTTGAATATTTGGTATCCGAGCGATTACAGTTCTTATTTTAATTTTGCCATTATAATGGCTTTAATGTACCCGACTATTGTATTTACCATTCGTTTTATTCCTTTTTTATACGCTCAAAAACCATTCTTCAAAGAAGATTCATCCTATTATGTATTAAAAGGGATGAAGTTGGCTACAATAAGTCTAAAATATATGAAGGGAAAATAGGGGAGGACGATAAAGTTTGCTTTTAAATACATACATTTTTAGGTTTATGTAAGTCCTTGAGATATGAAATAGATACCTCATGGGCTTGGATTAAAAATATATTTTTGACGATATAACAAGAACTAAATTAGAATGGAGTATTGGTTTAAAAAATAACTGATATTTTACGGTTACTTTTATGTTGTTTAAATGACAGCATATGAGGCGAGTATGTTTTTGTTTTTTCAAAATACCTTTCAAACTAAGAGCTGTTTTAGCTAAAAAAGCCTGTTTTCGACAAGAAACAGGCTTCAAATGCATCTATTCTTACACATAACCGGGTTGAAACGGTAGGTTTTAAACAGATCAGTGCTTTTTATCGCTTATTCTTCGGGTCTTGTTTGGGAATGCTTCGTAAGCGCTTCGCAAATCTTCGATAGCTGTTCGATAAATGTTCGCCAAGCGTTCGGTATTAAGTTTGCGAAGAAAGGGTGTTGCAAACTCCTAGATGAATGGGAGAAGGTGCCGGGAATTCTCTCCTGTATATCATGACTAGCACGGAAATATTTCCATACAATTAACTTGTAACTCGTTTGATATTATAGTTACGGATTGCAAATGCTTATATGGCACTTTATGAGTTGCCTTTCGTGGAATTGATAGATTTTATTTGTTTTAAATATTTCACGAATCACAGATCAGCGCTAGCCATTAGAGTATTATGTCGTTTTAAAACCTATACGCATACACCATAAACCTTATAAACATAGGAATTTTTATATAGGCATAAGAAAAAATCCTATAGGCATAAAAATAATTTCTATGCCTATAGGATTTTAACAGTCTGTTTAATGATTTAACTTAAAACCTTCCGGTAATGGAAAAGATAAAGTTTCGGCCTGGGGCACTGATTCCTGAGGCAAAGGCTTTATAGTGCAAATCAAAAATATTTTCGATGGAGGCTTGCAAGCTTATTTTATCGAGCAATTGATATTGTGCGGCTATATTATACGTTTGCCAAGCCGGAAACCCTGATTGCGGAGCTTCATCTTCATTGTCTTCTCCGTATGGAGACATATCAGCCAGCTTCTTTTCTCCCTGGTATTGCATGTAAAATTCTGCTTTTATTCTTTGGTAATGATAGGTGCCTCCTACTTTCCCAAATAAGGGAGTGATGTGTCCCATAGGTTCTCCGGTAGAACTAATTTTTCCTTCGGTATAGTTAATGGTGGATGCTAGTGAAAGGTTATGGGTCGGCTGAATATGAACTCCGGCAGATACTCCTCTTACAATAGCCTTTTGTGCATTTTCATTGATAAAAACTCTGTATTTGTCACCATCATATAATATGGAGTCAGCATATAAGTCTGTATCAAAGGTTCTCACAATGGCATCATGTAACCAGGTGTTGAAGAAAGTCAGATTTAAAACTAGTCCTTCGTTCCAAAAGCTTTTGGTAGCAGATAATTCTGTATTAATAGCGTATTCAGGTTTTAAAAAAGGGTTGGGCTGACTGATTTCATCATTCTTTGCCCTTATTTTACCGTAGTCATCCACATTGGGAACCCGATAACCAGTAGCAGTAACAGCTGCAATTTTCCAGGTTTCGGAAGGTAGGTATACCAAACCAATACTGGCCGAAGGAGCTTTGTTTTTCATCACCACCTTTTCTTTTATTGGTTCAAATAAGGCTGTTTCTTCAAACCTCGATTCGTATCTAAAATAACCATACCTCAAACCTGTATTGGCAGAAAACTGATCACTGAATTTTTTATTGTAATTCAGGTAAAGTGAATAAGAATGGAAAAAACTACCTCCGTTTGGATATCGACTTGTAGCAGGAGAAATTAATCCGGATGCAATATTAGTTTCGTGCGCATTGGAAGTCATATCGTTTATTAAGAACTCTGCACCATAATTAAGTTTGGCATTATCATTAAATACCTTTGAAAAATCGAAGTTTACACTGTAAATATCAAGATCTTCAAACTGAGATAAAATACTGTCGTTGTTAAATTTTCGGCTGTTTCGTGATTCTTTTACTTTTTGATAAGCCACAATAGTATTCAACTGAGTAAACCATTTACTGTTGCTTTTAAAGTTGTTGTTGGCACTTATAAATAATCTTTCCTGCGGACCATAGTAATATTCGGCAAACTTTAGGTAATCTCCTTTGTAATCGTTGAGTTGATCGAACCGATCAACATTAGAGGAGGTTGAATATTGAATATTTAAAACAGCCGTATGTTTAGATGAGGTATATTTAAACTTTTGTAGCACATCGTATTGTTCGTAGCCGGTATTGGGCTGGGTATACGGGTCGCTATTTACCATCATACTATCATTACCGTTTATTCTTTGGGCATAATGAAAAACTTTTCCCCAGTCGTTGGTAGAATTTTTTCTGTTTTTACCCATGGTAATATCGCCAAATTTGGAATAAGTAAAAGCACTTAATGAAGCCCAGTTTTTAAATCCGGCATTTATATTTACATGATATTTATTGCTGTGAGAGGCACTCATATGTTGGTAGGCCACTTCGGGTGTAATAACCACCATGGTATCGTTCGATAGCACCGGATCTTTACTGAAATAACTGACCACACCACCTAACGCATCGCTTCCATAAATTACAGATGATGGACCAAACAGCACTTCTGTTTTCTCTAATATATTGGGATCAATGGTGATACTATTTTGTAAATGACCACTTCGATAAATACCATTGTTCATTCTAACGCCATCCATCACCAGCAAAACGCGATTGGCTTCAAAACCCCTAAGAATAGGGCTTCCTCCGCCTCCCTGACTTTTCTGGACAGAAACATATCCGCTACCGGTTAAAATATCGGCACTTGTTGCTGCATTTTTAAATTCAATGCTGCGGGGTTTGATCGTTTCAACCACATAAGGAACTCTTTTTTTACTTTCCTCCATTCGGGATGCAGATACAACAAACTCATCAATGGTAAATATTTTGGGGCTGATAAAAATATGTTTATCTGCGTCTGCTTTTCGCGATAGCATGTAAAGTTTATAGGCGGGATGACTAAACCAAAGCACTTCATCATCCTTAAAAACAGATAGGTTAACAATGCCATCTTCGTCGGATTGTACCATCTCGTTTTCAGATTCGCTAAATACGACAACGTGAGACACTGGTAAATGTGTTTCTAGATCAAATACTTTAATTTTTTGGGCTGGTAAAGAAAGAGTTAAGAGAAATGAAAATATAAATAAGTACTTTTTTAATTGCATTGGGTATAACATTATTGAAACATGCTTAGAGCCGTATTCATCATTCCTTTTTTATCAAATCCACATTCATGAATCAGCTCGGTTTGTGTTCCGTGGTCAACAAATCGATCAGGAACACCTAATTTTTTTACCTGAGCCTGATAACCATTTTCAACCATGAATTCGATTATGGCGCTGCCTAATCCTCCAATTATCGTACCATCTTCAACCGTTATTACTTTTTTAAATTTCTTAAAAACTTCATGCAGTAAATCTTCATCCAAAGGCTTAGCAAAACGCATATCATATAATGCTGAAGAGATCCCCTGCTTATCCAAACTGTTACAAACCTGAAGTGCTTTGTTGGCAATAGGTCCTATAGTGATAAAGGCCAAATCGGACCCTTCTTTTAGTTGTTCTCCTTTTCCAATAGGAATCTCTTTCATAGGTGTTTGCCAGTCAATCGAAGTTCCAATTCCACGTGGATAACGGATGGCAAAAGGTCCCTGATCCGGCAGTTGTGCGGTATACATCAAGTTACGCAGCTCTTCTTCATTTCTGGGTGAGGAAACAATGATGTTAGGAATCGGTCTAAAAAAGGCAATATCGTAAATACCATGGTGCGTTGCACCGTCAGCACCTACTAATCCACCGCGATCTAAACACAATACCACGTTTAAGTTTTGTATGGCAACATCATGAATGACCTGATCATAGGCGCGTTGCATAAACGAAGAATAAATATTACAAAAAGGAACCATGCCTTCTATAGCCAGTCCTGCTGCAAAAGTAACCGCATGTTGTTCGGCAATACCCACATCAAATGCACGATCAGGCATTTTCTCCATCATAATATTTAAGGAACAACCAGATGGCATAGCAGGAGTGATGCCTACTATTTTTTCATTTTTCTCAGCCAATTCTACAATAGTATGACCAAAAACTTCCTGGTACTTTGGAGGCTTAGGATTAGAAGGCGCTTCTAACTTTTCTCCGGTTGTTTTATCAAACTTAGCTCCGGTGGCATGCCAGGCTGTTTGGTTTTCCTCGGCCAGTTTAAACCCTTTGCCTTTTTTGGTAATGCAGTGTAAAACCTTAGGTCCCGGTATATCTCTTAAATCATTTAATACTTTTACCAGATGATTTACATCGTGTCCATCCACAGGACCAAAGTAGCGAATGTTTAAACCTTCGAATATATTTGTCTGCTTAGTAAGCAGTGATTTAATACTGTTGTTAATAGAAACAATCTTATCCTGAGAGTTGGGGCCTGTAATTTTCAATTTTTCCAATCCCCTTATGATCTCAGAACGAATTTTATTGTAAGTATGTGAAGTACTAATATCTACTAAATAATCACTCAGTCCACCCACATTAGGGTCGATGGCCATATTGTTATCATTTAAAACAATCAGCACATTCGATTTAGTAATGCTTAGGTTATTTAAACCTTCAAAGGCAAGACCGGCAGTCATACTACCGTCGCCAATAACAGCAACAACCTGCTTATCTTTGTCCTTATTTCTTTGTGCGGCAATAGCTATGCCTAATGCTGCCGAAATGGAAGTAGAAGAGTGTCCAACGCCAAAGGCATCGTATTTACTTTCGAATATATTAGGAAAACCACTTAAGCCTTTGTATTTACGATTGGTATGGAAGCGTTCTTTTCTGTTAGTAAGTATTTTATGGCCGTAAGCCTGATGGCCAACATCCCAAATAATCTTATCATAAGGTGTATTAAAAACATAATGCAAAGCTACGGTAAGTTCCACCACACCCAAGCTCGCACCAAAGTGTCCGGGATTACAGGATACTGCGTCAATAATAAATTCTCTTAATTCACTGCAGATTTGAGCTAAGTCTTTTTCGCTAAACTTTTTTAAATCATCAGGGGTATTTATTTTTTGTAGCAAACTGTTCCCTATGTCTTCCATTCTTTGTTATTGGGGTGAAAATTTGTTGGGCACAAATATAATATAATAAGCTGAGTTGAATATAAATTTTAGATTCAGAACGCATATAAATAGCAAGATTCAAATCAATAGTAAGATTGAGCTGTGCTAGACTTTAAATTGCATATAAAGAAATGATTGAGATATTGATTGTAAGGTGGTAAAATTTAAATTGGTCTTTGGTTAGGTGAAGAAATCATGTTAGGAACATGATTTTAATTGTGGATATTTTACTGCTGATGTAGTTTCAATCTTTTAAAATTATAAGCATATTTGAATGCAAATTAAACAGATTGAATTATGTGGTATAAAAAATATTTGCCTTTGGCATTGGTCGCTTTTTGTTCATGTGTTCCTCTAAAGCAATTTCAGGATTTACAAGATCAGGATAAAGAAAATCGTGCTGAATTAAGAAGAGTTGAGTCAGACTTCCGTGAGATGGAAGTAGAAAATAATGAATTGAAGGCTGAAGTAAAGCACTTAAAAGAAGAAGTGGCTGCTTTAATAAAGGATACGGTTCGTTTAGCAAAGCAAAATTGGTCGCTTAAAAACAGGAATAAGGAATTGTTAAATCAGTATAATGAATTCTTAAGTGGGACTAAACAAACGGGAAGTTCTGAATCGAGTGAACTGTTAGAACATTTACAAACTTTGCATGAACAATTGCAACAAAGAGAAGACGCATTGTTTGATGCAGAGAAAGAGTTAGCTCTAAAAAAGCAACGACTCGATGATGCTTCGGCTTCTTTAAAAACAATGGAAGTTGAGTTAGCCCAACGTAACAAACGATTATATGAACTAGAGAAAGCCCTGTCAGAAAAGGATTCTTTGATGACGTCTTTAAAGAATACAGTTGCAAATGCTTTAACTGATTTTGGGAGTGACGAACTGGAAGTACATATCAAAAATGGTAAAGTGTATGTATCTATGGAGGAAAAGCTGCTTTTTAAATCAGGAAGCTATGAGGTTAGTCCAATTGGTATCGGAGCACTAAAAAAGATTGCCGGGGTGTTGCAACAAAAGAAAGATATTCATGTTTTAGTGGAAGGACATACCGATGATGTTCCATATAAAAGTGCAGTTTTGCTGGACAACTGGGATTTAAGTGTTAAAAGAGCGACTTCGGTAACTCGGATTTTGTTACAAAG
This sequence comes from uncultured Saccharicrinis sp., assembly GCA_963677245.1. GTDB lineage: Bacteria > Bacteroidota > Bacteroidia > Bacteroidales > Marinilabiliaceae > Saccharicrinis. The sequence continues at coordinate 2,851,221 of OY781921.1, read as the reverse complement.
TGCTCAAATTACTCCTTCGCGTATTACCGCTTCGGGTAGAAGTGAATATGTGCCGGTAGATAAAGCAAAAACAGCAGAGGCCAGAAAGAAAAACAGAAGAACTGAAATTATTTTATCTCCAAATCTTGATCAGGTATTTGAATTGCTCGAAACAAATTAAAGCAATAAAAGTCGGGTGTATACTTTTTAGTGCATACATAACCACATTTAGTTGGCTAAGAATAAGCAATCTTATAAAGCTAAGGTTGGCATATTTGCTAAGTTATATTTTAAAAAGGGCTGTAGTTTTGGGGCAGCCCATGGCTGTTAGCATTGAGCCAATAAATGTATGTAATTTAAAATGTCCGGAATGCCCTACAGGTTTGGGGCAGATTACACGTCCAAAGGGCATGGTTGAGACAACTCAGTTTCAAACCATGTTGGAGAAATTACCCAAAGAAACCTGGCATGTTAATTTATATTTTCAGGGTGAACCCTTTATGCACCCTGATTTTTTTAAACTAGTTCAGCTTTCCAAACAAAAGGGCTTGGTGACCGAAACTTCAACGAATGCCCATTATCTAAATAAGGAGCAAGCAAAAAAAACGATAGATTCCGGGTTAGATCATCTGATTGTTTCGATGGATGGGGTTAGTCAGAAAGTATACGAGCAATACAGAGTTGGTGGTAGATTGATTAAAGTATTGGAGGGAATTGATAATTTAGTTGAGGCCAAAAGAAATGCTCATTCAAAAAAACCGATTATCACATTGCAATTCTTAGCCTTCTCATTTAATGAAGATGAAATTGATGCCTTTAGGAAAAAGGCGATGACTTTAGGAGTAGATCAGGTTCAAATTAAAACGGCTCAAATATATAATGTAGAGGATAAGAAGCATTTGTTACCTAAAGCTGATCACTTATCACGTTATAGGTTACAAAAGGACGGTTCTGTTTTGTTGAAAGGATCATTAAAGAACAGATGCTGGAAGCATTGGCACTCTTCTGTCATAACCTGGAATGGAGATGTAGTGCCTTGTTGTTTTGATAAAGATGCCAGCCATCAATTAGGAAACATCATGAAGAATCCTTTGAGTAAAATATGGAGCGATAAACCGTATAACGGTTTTAGAAATGCTGTTTTAAAAAGACAAGCCTTTATTGAAATATGCAAAAATTGCCCAATAAGTCGTAATAATTGATTAATGGATGAAAAATTATGTGGATAATTCAATATTTTTGGGCAATTTAAATTTGTTATAGGGTCGAAAATTCTACCTTTATAGCGGTATTGGGCAAGTTTTGTTAACGGCAGGTAATTTTTAACCTGCATTTTAAACATATGACACACGAACAAAGTAAAATTACTCGGAAATTTAACATCTGGCTTAGAAGAAGGTTGGGACCAACAACGCTTACTTCTGGAGGTGGATTTCAGTATTGGCGCGAGCGGGTTTTCCATTATTTTACTTTAGCCTTAATTGCAATTGGCCTGATAGCCTATTTATACTACGCAGTAACCTTTTTGCAGCAAAACGACTTTGTTTCTACTATTTTTAGCACTCTTATTTTCGGAAGTGTCTTGTTTGTTGGTGTTGTAAAAAGCTTTCCTTTTCGATTTCGTGCGATTTGGATTCTTAGTTCGGTTTATCTGTTAGGATCGTTCTTATTTATTAAAAGTGGTCCGGCATCTCTGGGCTTGGTCATGCTTTTATCTTATTCTGTTCTTGCCGGAATGCTATTAGGGAAGAAAGCAGGAATTTCATCTATTGTATTAAATCTGTTTTCCATTGGTGTTGGTGCCCTGTTGCACTATACTTCATTTATAACTACAGCATACATGTTAAGTCTGGATTTTTCGGTGTATCTGAATCTGGTTGTATTGTATGCCTTTATCAATGTAGTTACGCTCTTTCCTTTGGTTTCGTTTATTAACGGGATGAATTTTAGTTTTCAAAAGGAGCTGCGATATCAGAATATTTTAGCTAAAGAAAGAGAAAAACTGATGCGCGCTGTAGTTAAGGCTGAGGAGTCAGATGTACTTAAAAATTCTTTTTTATCTAATATGTCTCACGAGGTTCGTACACCTATGAATGCCATATTGGGTTTTAGTAATTTGTTATCTCATAAAGAAATTAGTCCATCAGAAAAGGACGAATTTGTGAATCTGATCAATCTTAACGTTCGAAATCTATTAACGATAGTAGAAGATTTAATTGATATTTCTAAAATAGATAGTGGTCAGCTGCAAATCCGAAATACAGCATCTAATCTTCATGAGATTTTGAATGAAGTTTATGAAACATTTTCCAACGACATAAAAAGAAGAGGTCAGTTAAATATAAAGCTCTACAAAAAGGAAGGTATTGCTGATAAGTCAACTATGATCTTAACAGATGCTCAACGATTAAAGCAGATATTGGCAAACTTGGTTGGCAATGGTATCAAGTTTACCGACAGGGGATTTGTAGAGTTTGGTTGTGAGTTGAAGAATGAGGAGTTACTGCAGTTTTATGTAAAAGATACGGGTATTGGCTTGCCAATTGGAAAAGAGCAAAGAATTTTTGAGCGCTTTTATAAATTCTCAGAAGGAAGACAAACTTTATATGGAGGAACCGGAATTGGTTTGTCCTTGGTTAAAGATCTGTTGGCATTAATGGGTGGTAAAATCTGGATAGAATCAGAACCTAAAGTTGGTACCACATTCTTTTTTACTATTCCTTATCACAAAGTTAGCAATGTGGCAGGTAGTGAATATGCTGCAGAGGAAAAAGCTAAGGTTTATAATTGGGAAGGAAAAACATTCCTGATTGCAGAAGATGAGGAAGATAACTTTAGATACCTTGAGGTTGCTTTATCTATTTCTAATGCCAGTTTAATATGGGCCAGAACGGGAGTTGAGGCAGTAGATATCTTTGAACGTATAAAAGATATCGATCTGGTATTAATGGATATTAAAATGCCAGAAATGGATGGATATGATGCTACTCAAGCTATTAAAAAGCTTAATAGCAAGGTACCTGTAATTGCCCAAACAGCCTATGCTATGTCCGAAGAGCGAGAAAAGTCATTAAGAGCAGGGTGTGATGATTATATTGCGAAGCCGATTGGTTATGAGGATTTACTTTGTAAAATTCACAAATTTGTTCCTGGAACCAATTAATAATAAAAAAAAGAGCCAGTTAAAATTAACCAGCTCTTCGATATTCTTTAAAACGGAAATTCCCGTTAGATTGTCATGATATCAGTCTCTTTCTTGTTTACGTGCTCATCTACACTTTTAGAATACTTATCAGTAAGCTTTTGAACTTCAGATTCGGCGTCTTTTTCCATATCTTCGGCAAGACCATCTTTTAGCATTTTCTTTAATTCATCGTTACAATCACGACGAGCATTTCTTATACTAACCTTGGCATCTTCACCTTCCTTTTTAACCTGTTTTACAAGGTCTTTACGGCGCTCCTCTGTAAGTGCAGGAACATTAATTCTAACTAATTCACCGTTATTCTCTGGATTTAGTCCAAGGTTTGCTGCTAAGATTGCCTTCTCAATAGGTTCAATCATTGTTTTTTCCCAAGGTTGAATGGCGATTGTTCTTGGATCAGGTGTATTGACATTAGCTACCTGTTGTAAAGGAGTCATTGATCCATAATAATCAACCATAACGCCTTCAAGCATTCCGGGGCTGGCTTTTCCAGCTCTGATTTTTACCAATTCGTGCTCAAGGTGTGTGATGGCTTTATCCATCTTGTCCTTGGTCATTTCCATTAATATTTGAATTTCTTCAGTCATGGCCTTGTTATTTACCTAGTGAATGTAATAAATATGCGTATTATTTTCAAACGCAGTGAATGAACGCAAAAATATAAAACTTTGTTTGAAATTAAAATGGCTAATTAACTCTTTAGTGAGCGCCAATATTAACATGATTTAAATGCACGTCGGGGAAGTGTAAAGTAAAAAGCAGCACCGGCACCTTCTTCTGAAATAACCCAAATGTCACCATCCAGCAGATCAATCATTTTTTTAGTAACAGATAATCCAATGCCAATTCCATTGTGCTGTTTAGTTAACGAACCATCTTGTTGGGTCAGTTTATCAAAGATTTTATCATGAAATTCTTTTTTAATGCCTATTCCGCTGTCCTCAACATAAAACAGTAGGTTTTCAAAGCCATATGGTTTACAGCCGAATTTTACATATCCATCTTTTGTGAACTTAATTGCATTGGCAATTAAATTTTCAAAAATCATAGCAAAAATCGATCTGTCGGAAAAGATTATTTTAGTGCATTCCTCGTTTTCTACCGAACATTTAATCTCAATATTAGGATAATTTTGAGGTAGGAATCTTTGGGTGATGGATTTCTTTAAATTCCTAAAAAACTTGTTGATATGAAAAGGAGTGATGTTTGGTGAAAGCTCTGATTTTTCTATTTGAGAGAAGTTGAGCAGATTGTTCACCATATCCAATAACTGCATACCACTCACTTCAATATTATGCTGATAGGTATTCAGAGGTTCCTCTTCATAACTTTTCTGAATAATTTTAGAAAAACCAATGATGGCATTTAAAGGAGTTCTAAATTCATGAGAAACAGAGGCCAAAAAGTGATTTTTTAATCGATTGGCACTTTCGGCTGCTTTCTGGGATCGCAATAATTGTTGTTCTGTCTTTATACGCTCACTTGCATCGTGCAGATATAAAGCATAATTCGTGATGGAGTTGAATTCATCTTTAATTACCTTGGTAAGCGCTTCAACATATAAATAGTAGCCTTCTTTGTGCAAAGCTCTAAATACAACTACGGTTTGTCCTTTTACAGTTGCTACTCGAAAGGATTCCCATATTTTATCTAAATCATCATAGCAAACGTAATTATACAAATCCTTATCTAAAAGTTCGGTGTAATCATACCCTAAGAGAGATTTACAACTCGGACTGATATATAAACTATTTAAATCAGAATCAAATAAAACCTGTACTTCCTTGGTGTTCTCACTTAGAATCCGAAGTTTCTCCTTTTTCTCAAATAGGTGAGAGTATTTCTCCTGATGTGTTCCTGATTTTCTAAAAATAGCAAATATCGGAGCATTCTTTTTAAGCGAAGTAAGGGTTAAATATAGTTCTGTATAAATTGGAGTATTGTCTGCTGCAACCAATTTCAATTTTGTTTGAACAAACGGGTTGTCAGCGGATAGTTCTTTAAGTAAAACAGCCACCGCACTTTTTCGGGTTTTAAAAATAAGGGTAGAAATGTTTTTACCTTTAAGATTCTTTTTATTATAACCCGTTAAATGACAAAATTCTTCCGATACATTTTTAATAACACCTTTAGGATCAAGGTGCAAATGCGAACTATTATTCTTTGGCTTAATAGACCGAGCCTCAGAATCTGCACCTGACTTATTGGTGATGTTATTTAGTATGGGTGAAAGAATCTTCATTCAAAAATTTTAAAATCGCAAGCAAAAATAACTAATGATTAATTAATATTTAAATAAATGGATGTTAAATATTCAAGTCTTGCACTGTTGAAAGCTTTGATTTGTCGTTGTTCTTATTCGCTAATAAATACATAAGTAAAAATGGAATGGAAAAAATAAAATAAGAAATATCAACCTTACTATCGATATATGAAACTTGGAATCCGGAATGAATCAAGTGATAACTACTATATATTAGAATAACAATAAATAAAGAGACTCCACTATAAAAGAGTTTATCAAGATAGGACTTCGAAAATATTGATAAAGCAAAAGCTATCAATATGAAAATAATTACATAATAAGTTGGTAAAAAGAATGAGGATTGTACAATAAATGGGTTCATTATCCAGAAATCATTATAATGCTCTATAAGCAGAGGAGCAAAAGGAATGATAAAACCAATGAAAGCATATGTTAAGAAAATTATTGTTTTTCTTGATTGTGCTTTGCTGAAAACATCATGGGTGAAGAATACAATATAGGCTAAAATAAAAACGCTTCTGGTGCAAAGAGCCAATCCGCAAATTAAACCATAAATAAATACATGAAGCTTATTAATATGAACTTTGGTATTATGTAAATTTAAAGCCAATAAAACCAAGCAAGAAAAGGTGAAAATATTGCTTCGAGTTGTTATTTCCCAAATCATTGCAAAAGAAGAAAGAAAATATAAAAGCACAAAAACTATGTTATTTTGAGTTATACGGGTTTTAAATATCCATATAATTATTCCTAAATAACCCAAAGCACTTAATATGCTATATTCTCCAAGTGCATAAAAAGGTAAAGCTATCAGGTAATAAAATGGCATAGGACCGGGGGGGTTTCCAGCAAATGAAGTTGCAAAATATGGATATTTCCCATCTAACATATGTGAAATATAGGAAGACATAATACTCCACCTGTCAACATTTAAAGTTTCAATGGGAATGTACAAATAGCTAATTACAATTAGAGAAAGCACAAATAAAATAGCAAATCCGGATACAGTCCATTTTATTTTTTTAGAAAGATAGAGTCTGTCTCTTTTTAAAAAAGTAGTTAGTTGTATCCCACTTATAAAAATAGAGATAAGTAGAGCCCACTCTGTGTATCTCAGTACATATTTATATATATAAATGAAGTTTATAAAAGTTAAAATGCTAACAGCTATAAGTTCTTTAATTCGCGAGCTCATGAATTAAATATTTTATGTTTAATATTAAATGTTTTTGATAAAAAGTATTGGATTGAAGTTCTTAATACTCCCAGTCCATATGTGCAACTTCTTCGAAAGTTTATAGAGGAAGCTTCTTCAAAATATTTGGTGGGACACGTAATTTCTCCAATTAAATAACCTTTATGACAAATTTGAGCCAGCATTTGGTTGTCAAAAACAAAATCGTCAGAATTAGCCATGAAATTGATATTGTTTAATACTTCAGAGGAAAAAGCTCGGTATCCAGTATGGTACTCAGAAAGTTTCTGCTTCATTAGTATATTTTGAGTTAAGGTTAACAAGCGGTTAGCAATGTATTTATAAGTGGGCATGCCTCCTTTTAATGCCCCTCGTCCTAAAATCCGGGAGCCAAGTACAACCGGATATAGTTCATTCGCTATCAAAAAGCACATGGATTCAAGAAGTTTAGGTGTGTATTGATAATCTGGATGAAGCATAACAACGATATCGGAATTTAGCGAAAGTGCTTTGTTGTAACATGATTTCTGATTTCCTCCATATCCTTTATTCGTATCATGTTCAATAATATATTTTACCCCTATTTTTTTAGCAACAGCAATAGTGTTGTCAGTGCTATTGTCATCCACAAGGATTACATTATCAACAATATTAAATGGAATTTCTTTAAAAGTTTGCTCTAAAGTTTGTTCTGCATTGTATGCAGGGAGTACAACCGTTATAGTTTTATTATGGATCATTTTTAAGAATGAGAAGTAAATTACAGATTTTATATGTGAGCAAAAATAATATATTAAAACAAACTATCGATATTAGGCTGAATAAAGCAATTGATTGGTGCGTTATTATCCTAAATGCATTAAGGACCAAAATGGAGAGAACTCTAAAAACCCTACTTTTGACATATGACAATATTTCAAAATTAAATAGTCTTATTAGATGATTTGGTTTACTTTTAAAGTGTTAAATAATGTTACGAGTTAGTTTTATTTCGCTAGTTAGCTACTTTTGTTAAGAGGTAAAGTGTTAATCTTTAGTTATTTTAATGTGAATGCTTAGACAGATTTTAAATAAAGATTTTTTTCTTTATTCCCATTGCAAAAATACCTTTACCAACTACCTTTGCAAACGCAAAACCTGCACAGAATATAATTTTAGAGTTTTTAAATATTAACTGTATGAGTAATCTATTTAGTTCCTCAATCGGGAGAAAGCTGGTGATGAGTTTGTCAGGGCTTTTTCTGATTACCTTTTTGGTAATTCACCTGTCATTGAATTTCTTATTGTTAGTCAATGATGGTGGTGATTTGTTTAATGCGGCGGCTCATTTTATGGCCACCAATCCTATGATCAAAATAATGGAGCCTTTATTAGGACTTGGTTTTTTTGTTCATATTATTTTTGGAGGGTTACTTACGGCTCAAAATAACAGAGCTCGTGGTAACGATAAGTATCGTTCAGGTAACAACACTAAAGAAGTGATGTGGGCCTCAAAAAACATGTGGATACTTGGTTTAACTATTTTAGCTTTCTTAATTGTTCACGTTGGACAGTTTTGGGTTAAAATGAAAGTAACAGGAGACCCTCTTTTAAGTCATACTCATATTCATGTGGGTGGAGTAGAAACTGAAGTTGAAAACGCTTATGCATTAGTAAATGCAACATTTGCACAACTTTGGGTAGTTATTCTTTATGTTATTGGTTCTTTAGGATTGGCTTTACACTTAACTCACGGGTTCTGGTCAGCATTCCAAACAATTGGAGCTAGTAATGGTATTTGGAGAAAAAGATTAACAATTGCAGGTACTGTATTTGCTTGGGTTGTTGGTATTGGTTTTTCAGTAATTGCAATTGTGCAATATTTGTTTTTTCAGTAATCTTTTAAAGTAAAAAGGAAAGATATGAAGTTAGATTCAAAGATACCTGAAGGGCCATTGGCTCAAAAATGGGACAATTATAAGGCTAGCCAAAAATTGGTTAACCCAGCAAATAAAAGAAATCTTGATATAATAGTAATTGGTACTGGTTTAGCCGGAGCATCTGCTGCTGCATCATTTGGGGAAATGGGGTTTAAAGTAAAGAACTTTACAATCCAGGATTCACCTCGTCGTGCACACTCAATTGCAGCTCAGGGTGGTATCAATGCCGCAAAAAACTATCCAAACGACGGTGACTCAATTCATCGTTTATTTTATGATACAGTGAAAGGTGGTGATTATCGTGCTCGTGAGGCAAATGTATACCGTTTAGCTTCTGTTAGTAATGATATTATCGACCAATGTGTGGCTCAGGGAGTACCTTTCGCTCGTGAGTACGGTGGTCTTTTAGATAACCGTTCTTTTGGTGGGGCACAGGTTAGCCGTACTTTTTATGCAAAAGGACAAACAGGACAACAGTTATTAATCGGAGCTTACCAGGCCTTAATGCGTCAGGTAAATGCTGGTACTGTTGAAATGCATACACGAACAGAGATTGTTGATTACGTAATTGTTGATGGTAAAGCACGTGGTGTTATTGCTCGCGACCTTGTAACAGGTGAATTTTCTCGTCACTTTGGTCATGCGGTTGTAATGGCTACTGGTGGATATGGAAACACATTCTTCCTTTCTACCAATGCAATGGGATCGAATGGTTCTGCAGCAATTAAAGCTTATGAAAAAGGAGCTGCTTTTGCCAACCCATGTTACGCACAGATTCACCCAACTTGTATTCCGGTACATGGTGAATTTCAATCAAAGTTAACTTTGATGTCAGAATCATTACGTAATGATGGACGTATTTGGGTTCCTAAAAAGAAAGAAGATTCAGAAGCTATCCGTGCAGGAAAATTAAAAGCTTCAGATATCAAAGAGGAAGATAGAGATTATTACTTAGAAAGAAGATATCCTGCTTTCGGTAACTTAGTACCTCGTGACGTTGCTTCACGTGCTGCTAAAGAAAGATGTGATGCAGGTTTTGGTGTTGGAGCTACTGGATTAGCTGTTTATCTTGACTTTAAAACGGCTATTGAGCGTTTAGGTGAAGATACTATCCGTGCTCGTTACGGAAACTTATTCCAGATGTATGAAAAGATTGTTGATGACAATCCATACAAAGAGCCAATGATGATTTATCCTGCTATCCACTATACAATGGGTGGAATTTGGGTTGATTACGAATTACAAACAACAGTTCCTGGTTTATTTGCTGCAGGTGAAGCTAACTTCTCTGATCACGGTGCGAACCGTTTGGGAGCTTCAGCTTTAATGCAAGGTTTAGCTGATGGTTATTTTGTACTTCCTTATACAATCCAAAACTATTTGGCTGATGATATTCGTACACCTCGTATGACTGGTGATGAAAAAGAATTTGTGGAAGCTGAAAAAGCAGCTAAAGCTAAATTTGAAAAACTACTGTCTATAAAAGGTGAGCGTTCTGTTGATAGCTTACACAAAGAGCTTGGTTTGGTAATGTGGGATTTCGTTGGTATGGCTCGTAATAAAAAGGGACTTGAAGAAGCTATCGAAAAAATCGCAGCTATCAAGAAAGAGTTCTGGTCAAACGTTAAGATTCCTGGATCTGATAAAGGTATGAATGTAGAGCTTGAAAAAGCATCGCGTTTAGCTGATTTTATTACTACTGGAGACTTAATGGCTCGTGATGCACTTGCTCGTGAAGAGTCTTGTGGAGGTCACTTCCGTGAGGAGTATCAAACTGAAGAAGGAGAAGCTCTTCGCCAGGATGATAAATTTGCTTATGCTGCATGTTGGGAGTTCCAAGGTGAAGATAAAGCGCCAGTAATGCATAAAGAAGACCTTACATTTGAAGTGGTTAAAGTTGCACAACGTAACTATAAATAATCCATCAGGTCAATTAATGTTCAATAGTTAAACAGAGAAAAATGGATAATAATATAAGTTTGACTCTAAAAGTTTGGCGTCAAAACGATGCTCAAGATAAGGGTCGTTTTGAAACATACAAATTAGAGGCAGTATCTACCGATAGCTCATTTCTTGAAATGATGGACATTTTAAATGAGCAATTGATTGGTGAAGGAAAAGAACCAGTAGCTTTTGATCACGATTGTCGCGAAGGTATTTGCGGTATGTGTTCATTATACATCAATGGTCGTCCACACGGACCCGACGATGATGTAACTACATGTCAGTTACACATGCGTAAGTTCAAAGATGGAGAGACTGTTACAATCGAACCTTGGAGATCTGCAGGTTTCCCAGTAATCAAAGATTTAATTGTAAATCGTTCTGCATTTGATCAGATTATTGCAGCAGGAGGTTATACATCTGTAAGTACAGGTGGTGTACCTGATGCTAATGCACTTCCTATTCCAAAACCTGATGCTGATGAGGCTATGGATGCTGCTTCATGTATTGGTTGTGGTGCTTGTGTAGCTACTTGTAAAAACGGATCAGCAATGCTTTTCGTTTCTGCTAAAGTAAGTCACCTTGCTCTATTACCTCAGGGTAAAGTAGAAGCTGCTCGTCGTGCTAAAAATATGGTTGCTAAAATGGATGAATTAGGTTTCGGTAACTGTACTAACACAGGAGCTTGTGAAGTAGAATGTCCGAAAGGAATTTCTATCTCAAACATTGCTCGTTTGAACAGAGAATACTTAAAAGCTAAGTTACAAGACTAAGCTTTTATATAATATTATAATAAAACGGTTACTCATTCAGGGTAACCGTTTTTTGTTTTCTGATCTTTATTTAACCCGGATTATGTATTAAAGATTCTTAATGAGTATTGAAAATGCAATAAAACAAGAGCTTACTGAAACGAGGCATAGCATCGCTATGGTGAGTTGAAGGAAGTTAATGAAATGACTTGTTTTGAAGCAGTTTCAATATGTAATAGACTTTTTAATGTATATTCCGGGTTTAATGAGAATAAGTTGTAAGCAACTTAAAGTATGAATGATAAGCCAAGTGCCATAAATAGTTTTATTGTCTATGGAGGTATCGAGGATCAAATAAAACATAGTTTTTTTAAATGTATTATAATATGATTTGCAGTTACTTATAATTTTTTCTAAATTCGGTGCGAATGCATCACCCCAAAAATTAAATGAATGCCCTACAGAAGATTACCCAATACTGATCAGGCTCGGTTACGAGCATTAAAGGCAGCCTTAGATAAAGGACGGTTAAATTACCCCTACAATTTAGCCTATTCTCAGCAGCTTTATCATGATATTCAGGGTATACTTCCACAATTCGAACAGGCTGTTTCTCAATATAGTTTTAGTAAAGAACGTCAAGCTAAGTACGGCAAATTATTATCAGATCAGTTTAAGGAAGCCAGATTGTATGTATCGCATTTTATCCAGGTTCTCAACTTTTGTATAATCAGAAAAGAAATTAAACCAGAAGTAAGAGAATCATTTGGTTTGGATGTGGATGACAAAGCTGTTCCGGATTTGGGTACAGAGCAGCAGTTGATTTACTGGGGAGAAAAAGTAATTAAGGGAGAAGAACTCCGAACTCAGATGGGAGGATCGAGGATTTATAACCCGTCAATTGCCATGGTAAAGGTTAAATTTGAAAAGTTCCTGGAATATTATCACAATCATAAAAATCTTCAAAATACAACTCAAAAAATGCATCAAAAGGTTACTGATATGAGAGATCGTATTGATAACCTTATCGTAAATATCTGGAATGGTATTGAAGAGAACTACAGTGAATTAAAAGGTGATGATAAACGGAATGCCTGTTCTGATTACGGAGTGGTTTATATGTACCGTAAAGATGAAAAATCTACGCTTTAACCGCTTTCCTTCTTAAAAAGAAGATAATCAATACCACAATTCCCAAACTAGAAATTTCCATAAGCATATTAGGATATTCATTATTTACTTCTAGAGGATTGCTTATTTCTGATGGATTATTAAGGTACCATTGATATATAATAAATGCCAAAAGGTTATTGGTGAAGTGGGCAATAATAGGCAAGAAAATAGATTTGCCATAAACAAAAAGATAGCCGAAAATAGCACCAAGTACTAGGCGGGGTAAAAATCCAAAGAATTGAACATGAATAGCACTAAATAAAATGGCTGTAATCCAAATAGCCAAGTGTTGATTGTTAAAAATTTTGGAAAACAGAGGTTGTAAGGTACCTCTAAACATCAATTCTTCACCAATTGCAGGTAAAAATGCAATAATAAAAACGTTTAGTAAAGTTTGAGGAATAGTGTCCGCTTGTAAAAAAACTTTAGTTGTTTCTAGTGCTAAAGCTTCTTTTTCTCTCATCCAGTTTTCAACGTTGTACAAGTATTCTGGGAATTGAATATTATTATTCAAGATTCCTAAAAATGATATAAAAGGTTGCGAGATAATAATAATAAGAACAGACAAAGTAATTACCAATGATCTTGCTCCAGTTTTATTTAATGAATATTCAATATCAGAATCAGTTAGGTGCCAGAACAAAAATGGTGGAGCTATAAACAATCCAATACTTTGTAAAATCTGGATGTATGAAATAAAGCCAGGCGAATTAACTAATGCTTCAGGAGAATTTAAAATATCATTGCCCCAAATGAAGAAACCACTTATAGAACCCATTATCAAAGATACCAGCCATAAAGACAGAGTGAGAATGAGTAATACGATTAATTGCTTGGAGCTTGAACTTTCTTTAAATATTCCTTTTAACATTTCTGTTTTGGCTGCAAAATAAAACAATATTTTTAATGACCTTGCTTTTTTGAGTTGATAGAATGCTTTATCCTAAAGTAATTGGTATAAAAAAACCTGACTATCTTTTAATAGTCAGGTTTATATTTCTTTAGCAAATGAATTATGCTAGCTTTTGAGGTATTAGCTTGCTAACAAATTGCCTTTTTATCTTTTCCTCAATATTGATACCTTTTTTGCCGTTTGCTTTATTATCCTCTTCATTCATCTTGGGATAATTTAGAAAGGTTTCATAAAATTTAACCTGCTCAAAATAGTTGAGTTTTACCTTTGTAGGTGTAGTTAAATACGTTTTCACCCAAAAATTAGTCGGCTGATTGATATTTACAACTTGTAAACCCTTGATTTTGAAAAAATAATCCAAAACCAAGTCATCACTTAGTCTGTTGTTTGTCAATTGATGGATTTCATTGAGTACATCGGTCTTGCTTTGACCATGCTCATCAAATAGAATTTCTTCCATTCGAGGTTTAGCCTTTTTCTCTGCCAGTAATCTGATAACCGGTTTGTGTGCAAGAACCAGCATCGTTACTAATCCAATTACTAATGCAATTACTATATATATCATCTCTCCTTTAATAAATCGTTTGTAATATTCTCTCCTGCTTCTGTCTTTCTCTTCTTTCTACCATTTCTGCAGTAAATGGTTAATTATTATTGACGAACTATCCCTAAAACGAAACTAATGAAGTAAAAGTTTCAGTTAATATAGATTTAACATTTATTAGATTTGAACAAATCGTAGCTAAAGTCAATATAATTGCAGAATTCAGATTGAATATTTTTTTGAGAAATAACGATTTTTTTATCAGTGTGATGAGCAGCTAAATACTCTTGCTCTGTTTGACCAGGCGTGGGAATGAAAATAGCTTTTTTTTGAAGAATATTTAAATCCATAATGGTTGTGTAGCCGGGTCTGCAAATGATGTATTTGGCATGTGTTAAATAATACTTTAATTGGGAGGTTGACATGTGGCTATAAACACATAGCTTTTCCTTTTGTATATGATTCTGATGACCAGGCTTGCCTTGAATAATCAGAGCGGTTCTCTTTATGGAAGATAATGTTTTTATAAGTATTGTTTCCAAATCGGATCTGGCTGGTTCCGGACCTGATAATATGGCTATAATTTCATATTCTTTTTGGGGTTCTTTATCTTCTTTTACACTAGAGAAACGACTTAACGGACCTATAAATTTTGCATTTTCAGGTATTGGATACTTATGACTTAAATCTCCACTTAAATTATCAAACTGATCCTGATAATCAGGAATCCAACATTCATTAAATAAGACCGTATTTTGCTTGATTATTAGATGAATGACTTTTTCAAACCATTGAAATGGTTTGGGTAGTTTTATCATCAACTGGTGACTAATAAATATGGATTTAGTGTTTTTATTCCATAGTCCATATCGATTATCAGAAATAACTACATCTATCTTAACTTCTTTAATTATCTTTTTAAGAAGAAAATGTTCTCTAATATATTGAACGATGAGTCTTGGGATAAACTTTAAAAGCTGAATAGCTTTTTTATCTGAATAAAAACGAACTTGAATATCCGGGATTAAAATCCATTTTAAATCAGGGAATTCTTCTCTTAAACGTACTAAGGCATCTCCATCTCCTCCTAAAATAACACGATTTCCTTTAGCTATTAAATTTTGAATAATAGGGATTGTTCTGGTCGCGTGACCTAGACCCCAATTTAAAGGACATACCAGATATGTACGTGTTTGCACCATCTTATCCTGATACTTGAACTTTAATTCCTAATTGTTCTACTTTCGATGCAATTTGGTGTAGTTCAGAGACAGGAACTTTTTGAAGTCCTGAAACAGGCGTGTCTCTTTCAATAGTATAGATCATAACCGATCGAGGAGATACTTCTTTTAAAATCTCTAACCATGGTTGAACATTTTTATGAGTCGTATTATCAATAATTGTGTTATTATAATTACCTCTAACAAACATGGTTTGAATAATTAACTGCCCATTAAATGTTTTTAGATTATTTGTTAACTCGTTTAAAGAAAAAGTACCAACGGGTTGGTCAAGTTGCTGTATTGTAGTTTCAAGACCTGAATCCAGCTTTAAGATATTGTCATCTATTTTTTTTAAAGATTCAAGAATTTCTGGACGATGAATAAGTGTAGCATTGGATAATACGGCAATTCTAGCTTCTGGAAAATATTTGTCTCTTAGTTCGATGGTGTCATCGATAATTCCAGTAAATTCTTTATGAATAGTAGGTTCACCATTTCCTGCAAAAGTAATCACATTAGGCACCATCTGTTTACTCAACATATCTATCAATGTACTTTCAAGAGCCTCTTTAACCTCATTGCGTTTGGGCATTTTAGTTTTTACTGTCTGGTTTTCTCCATTAAAACCACACTCACAATAAATGCAATCGAAAGTGCATATTTTTTTATCTACAGGAAGTAAGTTTACTCCTAATGAAACTCCTAAACGTCGACTTTGAACCGGACCAAATATTATTTTATCAAACAAAAACGTACCCATTAATGACTTTTTTATGACGCAAAAGTAAAGCATTTTTTTGTTTAGAAGGATAGGATATCTTAATAATACAGTAGTCTTAGGATTTCTTCCAACAAACTAACTGAATGATGTTGACAAAGCTAGGGGACTTAAAATATTTAAGAAAAGTTGTTTTTTAATAAACATTTTTACTCATTGAATGGCATGAAATAATTTATCTTTGTGGCTCTATACCGATGTAACAAAGGAGAAGAATATGATGCAAAAGATTAAAACCACTAACTCTTTACTATTATTTATAGTTATACCGCTGTTTTTTTATTTGCTAAAAACACTCTCTTTTATATTTATTCCATTGGTTTCAGCTATGTTTATTGCACTACTTTTTTTACCATTAGTGCGATGGTTTAGCCGCAAAAAACTGCCAAACACACTGGCAATTATTACAATTGTACTCATTATTGCAGCTTTATTTAGGTTGGGAGGAGAATTAATAAAACTTACAAGTGATGAAATTTTATCTGCTGACAATCATTTTTTTGAAAAGGCAGAGTCGAAACTGATTCATTTAATAGTAATGATTGAAGATTTTTTTGGTATTACCCGATTGAATGACGAAAATGTTCTTACACACTATTTTAAGAGCAATAACGCTTTGCAAAACATAACGCTATCACTCGATTTTGTAGGTAATTTATTATCAGGAATGCTCACAACAACTTTCTTTGTTATTTTGCTTTTATCGGGCTCTGTTAATTTCGAGAAGTTATTGAACAGCACTTTATTTAAGGTAAAACACTCATCCGTAAAGGCCTTTCGAAAAATAGAAAAGGATATTGTAAAATTTGTCATCGTAAAATTTATTATCAGCTTATTTACAGGAGTTGGTTTTAGTTTGGCTTGTGTATTTTTTGATGTGAGTTTTCCAATATTTTGGGGATTATTTGCCTTCCTTATAAATTTTGTTCAAATGATTGGATCGGTTATTTCGGTGGTATTGTTATCCTTATTTGCTTTTGTGGAGCTTGATCCTACAGGAATCTTACTCTTTTTTATCTTAACGATTACAGCGGTTCAGGTTGTGATGGGTGGTATTTTAGAACCTGTATTTATGGGAAAAACATTTTCGGTAAATGTACTTACCATTTTAATAATGCTAATGTTTTGGGGATATATATGGGGGATTCCTGGCCTGATCCTATCTATTCCGATTACAGTATTTATTAAAATAATTTTAGATCAAAACCCCAAATTTAAGGTGATATCCAGTTTTATGTCAGGTTCTGGCAGGTAAGCGCTTAGGCTAATAGAATAATAAACGGGTGATTTTCTTCAAACAGTAATTAAAAAAAATCCCCTTGCCGTATTCGACAAAGGGAGAAATATATTAAAATCTTATTCCAGGATTAATCCACATTTCGCTCAATAAAACGAATAATGGTATTGGCAATATCTTTGCCTGTAGCAGATTCAATTCCTTCTAATCCAGGAGATGAATTAACTTCCATGATTTTTGGGCCGGTATTGGACTGCAACATATCAACACCGGCAATACTCAACGACATAGCTTTGGCTGCTTTTAATGCCGCATTTTCTTCCTCTTCCGAAAGTTCAATAATGGTGGCACTTCCTCCACGATGAAGGTTAGATCTAAACTCACCTTCTTTTGCTTGTCTTTTCATAGCGCCAACCACTACGCCGTCAACGACAAAAGCTCTGATGTCTGCGCCTTTGGCCTCTTTTACATATTCCTGAACAATTACTCTGGCCTTTAACCCTTGAAAAGCTTCCAGTACTGATTCAGCTGCACTTTTTGTTTCTGCCAAAACAACACCCACACCTTGTGTTCCTTCTAGGAGTTTAATTACACAAGGAGCTCCTCCAACCTGAGCAATAATATTGCTTACACTCTTTGAAAAGTTAGTAAATGCTGTTTTAGGTAAGTGTAAACCAGCTCGCGAAAGTATCTGTAAACTGCGCAGTTTATCTCTTGATCTAACCAAAGCCTGCGACTCAGTAGTAGTAAATACCTTCATCATCTCAAACTGACGCACAACGGCTGTACCGTAAAACGTAACTGAAGCACCAATACGTGGAATTATCGCATCAATATCCTTTATTTCTTCTCCTTGATAGAAAACTTGTGGTTTCTTGCGTTCTATAACGATATCGCATTTGGTATGATCCAATACAACCATATTGTGGCCACGCTTTTCTCCTGCTTCAACCAAACGACGTGTAGAATATAAATTTGGGTTTCGTGATAATACTGCTATATTCATTTTATTAGTTTAAAATATGTTGCGAATTAATTCTTTTTTCTGATTAAATTGACTCCTGTCTTAAGTTTTTCTGCGTATACTTTTGAGATACATCAACTAAAAAACGTTTGTTCAGGAATTTGCGTCCTATTAAAACCGGATACTTCATTTTCTTTCTGTTGGTTAAGGTTAAGTCTATTTTATATTCTTTTTCAAACAATACAATTTTACTTTGAACTTTAAACCGATCCTCAACCAAACCATTGGAGCTTTTCACCTTTTTTCTGGTGTAAACCTCAAAAACTATTTCTTCCCCGGTATAGCCACGGTAGGAAGGATCGAGAAATCGACATTTTAATAACTTATCTTCTTCAATAAGTTGGTGGCAATGAATACTTGAGGTATATGCACCGGTATCAATCTTAACCGAAATATTTTCCAAATGTAATTCCGGAAAGGAAGCTTTTTCTTTATGTCCGATTAATATTTTATTCATTATCTATAATTGTATTTTTTTATGTGATATGATGGATGAATTTATTCGATATATTATTATTTAACAACTCATCTTTCATTTTGATTATAAAAGGTCAAAAGTAAACTCGAATCTTAAAATTACATTAAATTATACTGTATCGCCAATTCCTCTTTGTTCTATTTTATTAAAACCTATACTTTAGATTTGTTTATGATAAGCCTTTGAAAAGGTAGTATTACAAATTTTATGAAAAGGATTTTAATTATCTGTATTCTATGTTGTACTTTATTTACGGTTTGTGCACAATATACAGCGATGACTTTTAATATACGTTACGATAATTCTCATGATGGAGATAATCAATGGAAATTCAGAAAAGATGAAATTATTGATATGATTCAATATTATCATCCGGATATTCTAGGTATACAAGAAGGCCTAAATAATCAAGTACAGTTTTTAAATAAACACCTAACATCTTATAATTATATTGGAATAGGTAGAGAAGATGGAAATCAGAAAGGAGAATATGCAGCTATTTTTTATAATGGTGAAAAATTAGAGAAATTACATTTTGAGACATTCTGGCTTTCGGAAACTCCTCATCAAGTATCGGTTGGATGGGATGCTTCAATGGAGAGAATCGTTACTTATGGTGTTTTTAAAAGTAAAACAACAGGGGACACGCTACATGTTTTTAATGCCCATTACGACCATATGGGCAAAATTGCCAGAGAAAAATCTTCGGAACTTATACTTTCTATTCTAAGACAAAAAAAAATTGAGAAAAGTACCCTTGTAATAATGGGAGATTTTAACAGCAACCCGAATTCCAGTCCTATTCAATTACTTTGCGCTGTAGTAGATGATACATATACTACCAGTGAAATGAAAGCTTATGGTCCTACAGGAACCTTTAGCGATTTTAAAGTACTTCCAAAACTAAATCATCGTTTGGACTATATTTTTACCAAAAACGTAAGAGTTAAAAGTTGCAGGATTATTGACGATCGTAGAAAGAATAACCTTTTTTTATCCGACCACTTACCTGTATTTGTAGAAATTGGTCTTTAATTTCACGATAGGAATTAAGCTTCTTTATATAGCTTATTGATTAAGCACTCAGCTACCTGAATATTTGATTTTACTCTTAATTTTCCCTATTTTAAAACTATATATTTAAACCTCAAAGACAAAAATATATGGTTGAATTTGGAGAAGTTTTAGACCTTATTATTAGTGTCATCCTTACTTTTTACCTTATATCATTAGTAAAAAAACAGAATAAATACCATAAAACAATATGGTTCTGGGGTATTGCTTTATTGCTGTGTTCAAAACTATTTACTGTGCTAGAAGGATTAATCCTTCCGGATTTTCTGAACCTGATGGAGCACTTAAGTTTTATGCTTGCTTGCGAGTTAATTGTAATTAGTATTTATAAAAAAGAATTATCATGAATCTTGCTATTACATCCGGAAATACGCTTGCTATTTTGGCACTTACTTTTGGAATGATTGTAAGTTTCAGAAGGTATTTGAAAAAGCAGGAAAAACCGCAGCTCTTGCTGGCATTTGCCTTAATACTTCTTTGGATATCTGCTTTATTAAATATTTTCGAGCATTCCAATTATCAGGTAAACGTGGGGGAGTTTGAAGAATTAGTTGGAATCCTTTTTATTCCTATTCTTATTTTTTCATTACATGCAGCCATTATAAATAAAGAGCTTATAAAGAGAAAAAAGAGTGAAAAGAAGTTTAAAGCCATTTTTAATCAAACTTATTCTTTTATTGGTCTGTTGAGTCCGGATGGAATTTTACTGGACTCTAATACTACAGCGAAAAAATTTGCAGGTTACACAGAAACTAAACCAGAAGGAACCCATTTTGCAGAAACAAAATGGTGGAATCACTCAGAAATAGAACAACAAAAAATTTACGACGCCATACAAAAAGCACAGCAAGGTGAAATGGTACGTTTTGAAACTACTCACCTTGATGAATTTCATCAAGCTCACCATGTTGATTTCTCTTTAAAACCATTGTATGATGACCTTGGTAGTTTGTTGTACTTGATTCCAGAGGGGCGTGATATTACTGAAATAGTAAATATTCGTTTAGAACTGGAGAAGCATAAAAATAATCTGGAAGAATTAGTGTACGAAAGGACCGAAGAACTGCACGAAGCTAATTCCGAAATATCTGCCATGAATGAGGATTTGCAGGAAAAAAATAAAACGTTGGAATCATACAATAATGTATTAGAAGAACACAGACAAAACCTCGAAAATGCATTGAAAAAGTTAAAAGAAGCTCAAAGTTCCTTAATTGAGTCAGAAAAAATGGCTTCAATTGGGGTGTTAACAGCTGGAATTGCACACGAAATAAATAACCCCATCAATTTTATAAGTAGTAATCTAACAGGTTTACAAAAAGTAATTGAACGATTCGATACATTATTTGAGGCATATAATCAGGTGATTAGTGAACATCAGAATGAAGATCTGGCTAAGGAAATTGAAACCTTGGATAAAACGTATCATAAAAAAGAAAATAAAGAGGCCTTAAGTATATTAACCAAACATATTCAAACAGGAATTGACAGGACGGTTGAGATTATAAATAGCTTAAAATATTTTTTGCATTCAGAGCAAAATACTAAATCGTATGTAAATGTACATGATATTATAAGTTCTGTACTAACGATCCTGCATAATGAGTATAAGCATAAAATTGAAATAGTTGAAGACTTTCAGTTAAAGAGTGAGATTAAATGTGTGGCAGGTAAAATAAACCAGGTTATTATGAATATTCTGTCTAATGCGATTCAAGCTATTCCTGAAAATGGACATATTTATATTAAAACGTGGCAAAAAAAAGATGAAATATGTATTTCTATAAAAAATGATGGTGTACCTATTTCTGAAGAAGTTTTACCTAAAATTTTTGACCCCTTTTTTAGCACAAAACCCGTAGGTAAAGGTACAGGACTTGGATTATTTATATCATACAATATCATAAAGGATCACAATGGAAAAATCAATGTAATTTCTGACAATGAACACACTGAATTTCAGATTTGTTTACCTGTAAATGCTAGTTAGTTATGAAGAATTCTGGTATACTCGATATCTTATATCTGGATGATGAACAGATGAATTTGGATGGATTTTATTATACTTTTATGGATGAATTCAATATCCATACCACCAACTCACCAGAAAAAGCATTTAAACTATTAGAGGAATTTCCAATCAATGTCATTATCACAGATCAGAGAATGCCTGAAATGACAGGTACCGAATTTATTAAAAGAGTGAAGGAATCAGATCATTCAGCTGTGTGTATAATATTAACTGCGTACACTGATTTAGATGTTATTTTAGAATCGATAAATGCATTAAAAATATTTGGATTCGTGCAAAAACCATATAATGAGCATGAATTACGGCAACTACTAAAAAATGCATTTGAAAGCTACTTATTGCAAAAAAGAAATCAAAATTTAATTAAGGAACTACAAGAGAAAAACGATAAACTAATTGCTATTCAAAAGCAACTGGAAGCTGAAAATATTATTTTAAAGCAAGAGTTTAAATTTAATAAGCCGGTTGATTTTATTACTAAGAACAAAACGATGCGCAACCTATTGTCTCAGGTTAGTCTGGCTGCAGAATCTGATGCACCGGTTTTGATTCAGGGAGAAACCGGTACCGGCAAGGAATTGATTGCACACACTATCCATGAATTAAGCAATCGTAAAGGCAAATCCATGGTTACGCTAAATTGTGCAGCACTACCCGAATCTTTAATTGAAAGTGAGTTGTTTGGTTATGAAAAAGGTGCTTTTACTGGAGCAACTTCTTCCAAACCTGGGCGGTTTGAATTGGCAGATCAGGGAACTTTGTTCTTAGATGAAATTGGAGAATTACCCATGCATCTTCAACCAAAACTTCTTAGAGCTATTCAGCAGGGAGAATTTGAACGATTGGGTGGAACACAAACCATAAAAACCAATGTGCGAATTATTGCTGCTACCAACCGGGATTTAAAGCTTGAAATTCAAAATAATCGTTTTAGAGATGATTTATTTTATAGAATTAATGTCTTTCATTTTACCATTCCTCCTTTGCGGGAACGAACCGACGATATTTCGTCTTTACTTGAAGCGTTTATAAGAAAGTTTAATATCAAGTACAAAAAAGATGTTTCTGTTATCCCTAAAAGTACGATAAAATTGTTGTGTAGCTATCATTGGCCAGGAAACATAAGAGAACTTGAAAATATTGTAGAACGTGCCATAATAACCAGCCAGTCAAGATCACTTACCATAGAAAACTTTAGCAGTTCTACTGATGTTGCCAATACGAATGAATTACTAAGGTTGATGGATGTTGAAAAGGCGCATATTGAAAAAATTCTTCAGCGCACGAACTGGCGAATTAGGGGAGAAGGAGGTGCTGCCGAAATATTGGATGTGAAGCCTACCACGTTACATAGTAAGATTAAAAAATTAGGTATATCTAAGGATGAATCCTAAAAGTAAATAGAACACAATATTTGACTAAAAAACGACGATATTTCGCCTATGCAACGAAATATCGTCGTTTTTTTCTTTATGACCGTAAGTTTGTAGGCTGTTAATGTGCAGGTAGTGTGAGTGATACGATTTTTGGCAAAGAGCTTGATTCACATATCGAAACTGTTGCTTATGAATTTATTACACACCACAGTTATAAAAGAAAATGATTTTAATTCAGTTATTCAGCTCAATAAAGGTTTTGCGCTGATTGAGTTTTGCAGTTCTTCCAGTGGTTGGAGCATTGTAATGTTAAATCAGATAAGTAAGTCCAATAATTCCTGTATAAAAGGAATTAATTTTTATCAGATAAATATCGATACTTCTCCAGGCCTTATAGGAAAATACAGAATTACAACCCTTCCTAAATATCTACTCTACAAAAATCAAAAGTTTATCTGTTCATTCGAAGGTCTTAAATCAATCAGGGAATTGGAGACGATATTAAAAACAGCATCTGAATAATCCCAAATATATTATTATGAAAACATTTTTATTATCAATACTGTTATCAGTGCTTTTTAGTGGTATTCAGGCGCAATTCAAGATTAGCTCAGAATATCGAATGAGGTCAGAGTATAAGGATGGTTTAAGAACACTTTCTGATGAAAGTACTTCACCGGCCTTGGTTTCGAGCCAAAGAGCCAGACTGAACTTAGATTACGAGAAAGATGCCTTACAAATTTATTTATCAGTTCAGGATGTTAGAGTTTGGGGAGAAATACCTCATAAAACAGATGTTCCGTCTATTGCTTTACATCAGGCTTATGCCAAATATCAGATAGATTCGAAGTTAGCAGTAAAACTTGGTCGTCAGATGTTGACCTATGATAATAAATATTTGCTTGGTGCTAAAAACTGGAATAACGTTGCCGTAGCTCATGATATTGCTTTATTGCAGTATAAAGCAAATAATACAGAAGCACATGCCGGACTTGCTTTTAATAATGAATCGGATGTTTTGTTTGAATCAGACTACAGTATTAATTTCTACAAGTATCTTGGTGTTTTATGGTTGCATCATTCATTTAGTGAGCAGCTCAATGTTTCGTTGCTTAATTATTATGAAGGTTACCAAAAACAAGGTGATTTTAATACAACATATACACGAGGAACGATAGGTCCGTTTTTCAAGTTTTCGTCATCAGTATTTGAGTTAAGCTTTGCTCCTTATTATCAATTTGGAAAATCAAAAAACGGACAAAAAGTAGCGGCATATTTTATTCACATTGAGCCAAGCCTGAAGTTAAATGAAAAAATAAAGCTAACTGCTGGTTTAGATTATTTGTCAGGAGATGATGCTACGAATGATAACAACGAAGCTAATACATTCTCAAATCCTTATGGAGATGGTCATGCCTACTATGGTTTAATGGACTATTTTACAAACATTGAGAAAAACACGAAAAATGGTGGATTAAGTGATGTATACGCAAAAATAAATTTTCAGGCATCAAAGAAATCAACACTTCATGCAGCCATACATCAGTTTGCATTAAGTAATAATATTTTGGATAACAGCGACCCTCTTAATCCAATTGTGCCGGATAAAAAACTAGGAACAGAACTAGACTTGTTTTGGAAGTATAAATTCTATCCTGCTTCAACACTTATGTTAGGATACTCGAGCATGTTTGCAAGTGAAACTATGGAAGTATTAAAAGGAGGTGATTCTGATAAGATGCAACATTGGTTATATGTAAGCATTCAATTTAAACCAACCTTATTTCATTCAGAAAATAAATAAAAAATATACAGGAGGAGTTATAATATGAAAGCAATTGACAATTTAAAAATAGGAACCAGACTATTTTCCTTTTTCTCATTAGCTATATTGTTAATGATAATTGGATTTACCTTTACCTTATTTCAAACACAAAGAATCAAAAAACAAATCGATTTAATTTACAACGAAAACCTGGTTAGTATCGACTTTTTGCTTCAGGCAGATCGTGATGCATATCAATCCAGTATTAGTCTAAGTCAGGTTATGTCACCTACTATACAAGCCGATGCTGAAAAGATCACACCTTACCTTGAAAGTGTAATTGAAAACCTTCAACAAGTGGACGAGCGATTCACTAAATTTTTAGATATTTCTGATGCTGCACATAATCAGGAAAATAAGGCTATTGTAGATCAGTTTAGTAATTCGTATGCTGAAGTTGAAAAAATAACCAAGCAACTTATTCTGTTAGTAGAAAATAAGCAACTCGAAAGTGCTCAGGAGATTTATTTTTCCTACTATAGTAGTGATTTTGAAAGTATGCGAAATGCGATGGATGTTTTTACTGAAATTACGCAAAAGGAAGCTGATACAGCCTATAGTTCAAGTGTTAGTTTGAGTAATACAATTACAACAAATACCATCATTATCGTTTTGCTTATTATAGCAGTTATTGCATTAGGAGCATTTATTATTACAAGAAGTATTACCCGTCCATTATTTGAAGCAGTAAAACTAACGAGTGAAATATCTGCAGGAAAGCTATTCGTTAAAGTAAAGGAATCACTGGTTGTTAGAAAAGATGAGATTGGACAGTTGATGTTGAGTGTTAAGGATATGATTACTAATTTAAGTAGAATAGTTGAAACTATTCAATCTAATTCAGAACAGGTGGCTTCTGCTAGTACAGAACTTCAAAGTACTTCAGAACAATTATCACGAAGTTCTAATGATCAGGCATGTTCTGTAGAAGAAGTTTCATCAACCATGGAAGAAATTTCATCCAATATTGCTCAAAACTCAGATAATGCAAAAGAAACTGAGAAAATTTCCAAAACCTCAGCCAAAGAAATTGAAAAAGTAGCCACAGCTTCTAAAGAAAGCTTACAATCTATTAATACGATATCCGAAAAAATCACTATTATTAATGATATTGCTTTTCAAACAAATATTTTAGCTTTAAATGCTGCAGTTGAAGCAGCCAGAGCAGGTGAACATGGTAGAGGTTTTGCGGTGGTTGCTGCTGAAGTTAGAAAGTTAGCTGAAAACAGTAAAAAGGCGGCTGATGAAATAATTACTTTAAGTGAAAAGAGTGTTGAAATTACCAATGTAGCCGGAGAAATGATGGATAGGTTACTGCCAGATGTAGGACAAACCGCACATTTGGTGCAGGAAATCTCATCAGCGAGTCAGGAGCAAAGTAATGGAGTTGAGCAAGTGAATAATGCCATTCAGCAATTGAATGCCATTACACAACAAAATGCCTCATCTTCGGAACAGCTGGCATCCAGTTCTGAGGAATTGTCAAAACAAGCAGAAGAGTTATTAGGAGTAGTTTCCTTTTTTCAATTGAAAGAAGGCTTGGTAAAAAGTTCTCCGGAAGTAACTTATGAAAGGCATACAGATATTTTACCGACTGTAAAACTTGAAAAACATAGTGATGCTGAGCCTATGCATGATAAAGAAATTAAGAAAAAGGATTCAGGTGTATCATTAAAGCTAAATATTGATGATGACACTAAAGATTACGATAAATTTTAAGTACGATATTAAACAAAACCGGATAGTTAATTATTAACTATTCGGTTTTAAATAAGTATATATGAATTCTTTAAATAAGCCTCACATATTATATGTAGATGATGAAAAAGAAAACTTAGATGGATTCTACTTCTCATTTAAATATGACTATGAAATATTTATTGCCCAACACCTTCATGAAGTAAATGAAATACTTAGTCAACAAAGTATTGAAGTTGTATTAATAGATCAGAAAATGCCGGAAATTTCTGGTATAGAAATGATAAAACAACTTAAACAATCCTATCCGGATATTAGCTACATTCTGATGACAGCTTACGCTTCATTACAAGATGCTTTACAAGCGATTAATGAAGCTAACATCTTTAGGTTTATAAGTAAGCCCTGGACTTATAACCAAATCAACGCTACTCTAAGCGAAGCTATTGACTACTATAGAATTAAACAGCAGAATAAATCGTTAATCCAAGAGCTAAAAGAGCAAAATCAGAAACTTCAGGTAGCCTATGACAAAGTAGCTAAAACCGATAGCTTAAAAACGGCATTCCTTAATAATTTATCTCATGAGGTGCGAACGCCTCTTAATGCAATTGTAGGATTTTCTAATTTAATGTCGGATCCTGATCTCGAAAAAGAAGACCAAATAGAGTATGGTAAGATCATTCAACAACGATCAAACGATCTATTAAAAATTATAGATAATACTATCACTGTATCGCAATTGGAAACCAATCAATTAGAGGTGCACTGTAGTTCCTTTAACTCTAATGTGTTATTGACTGAATTATATGCCGATTTTGAAGACTTAAATCACAACATTAATCTTACTGTTAAAACCAGCGAAAGTACTACAAATGCAGTAATTCATACCGATAGAGACCTGCTTAAAAAAATCTTTTCGCAATTGCTGGAAAATGCATACAAATTCACTAATTCCGGAAATATTACGTATGGCTTATGTATGCTCACTTTTAAAGAACTAAAGCAAGAAGGTTTTTATTTTAAAAATATAATTGGTGCGGAAAACCAAAAGAGAGTATTTTATTTTGTGGAAGATACTGGTATAGGAATAGAACCTTCTTGTCAACATGAGATATTCAAGCCATTTAGAAAATTATCAGATGATAAGCATGAAGTGGTTGGTGGCATAGGTCTTGGTTTATACACTTGTAATAAGCTCATAAAACTTCTTGGTGGAGACATGGCACTTTCATCTATAGTAAATAAAGGTTCCCGTTTCTATTTCTACCTGGCTTAATCTTTTTATTCCACATTCTACGTTAGTAGTCCTTTCCTTTTTATTCTTTCCTTATTGTAGAATAATCTGCATTGAATTGGCAAACATGTATTTTATAGCTCGTGTCATGTATGTGCATTTAAAATCTCAATGCATTAACTAAACTATTTATCATAGTCGACCTGGGACTTCAACCTTCTCTTTGTCAAATATTTTTTGTTAGTCAAATCGACTATTAAAAGCTGTCTGAATTTTGTAACAAGCATATATACAGTGGTTATAGAAGGCTTTTGGTAAGTTTTTTCAATACTAACATCCTTTAACACAATTAAGACTAGAAACTCTTTTTTTAACATTTGTAATCAGATATTCTAATGATTTGTTAAATAAATGACCATTTGTTAATGACTGTAGCTAATGTTAATTCAATGTTAAGTTAATGTTTCGCAAATATTAACAAGAGCTATTTTTTAGACAAGTTCTTAAATAAAATTAAAAGCGATATGGCGATACCCCCCTTTTTTGCAATCACCTCAAGACAAGTATATACTTTTACAATGTCGATAAGATTAAAACACGACACTAACACAAAATAAAACTAAAAAACATGAAAACAACAACAACTATTAAAGGATACGCATTGGGAGTAATGCTATTCTTAGCTACCACAGTTGCAAGTGCCGGAAATGGAGGTAAAACAGCAGGAGATGTTTCTGTAGTTCCTTACTTAAACACAGATTACTCTTTACTATCGTTTGTAAATATCGAAACTAAAGCGAAACTAAGTATTGTAAATGAAGAAGGCATTACCTTATATACTCAGTGGGTAAATAAAGCTTCTTCTGCGCAAAAAGTTCTTGATTTTTCAAAATTAGAAGATGGTAAGTATAAAGCAGTTTTAAAATCTAAAGGAGCAGATGCTGTAACACACTCATTTGAGATTAAGAATAAAAAGATTGCTAAAGTGAGTGAAGCTTAAAGAAGATACTAAAGAATTATTCAATTATTTTAATAAAACCAATCATGATGAAAACAAACAAAACAATGAAAAGATGGACATTGGGAGTAATGTTAGTCTTTATTGCGTCAGGAGTATTTGCTGGTGAAGGAGGAAAAGCCGTAGGCAACCTTTCTGTTCTTCCATATTTAGATACAGATTATTCTGTAGTGTCTTTTGCAAACCTTGCAGACAAATCAGCGAAGTTTAGTATTGTTGATGTTGAAGGAGTTACCATTTACAAAGAATGGGTAAGCAAAGAAGGTTATTCACAAAAAGTTCTTGATTTCTCAAACTTAAAGGATGGTGAGTATACTGCGGTATTGAGCGCTAAGGGTGCTTTAGATGTAAGCAAAACTTTTGAAGTGAAAGATCACAAACTAGTTTCTGCAAAACAGATTGTAGTAACTCCAGAGGAAGTAAAAGCATTTTTCAATATTGTTGAAAATACGCTTTATGTAAGTCACCTTTCTTTTGGAAGTAATTCTTTCGGTATATCTATTGATGATGCTTTTGGAGGCGAAGTTTATACAAATGAGTTTCTTGGCAATAAGGCCTACTCAGGAAAATTTGATATTTCGGCACTACCAAAAGGAGAATATACTGTAAGCATTAATTCAGGAAGTAAAGAGTATAGCTATGATTTCAGAAAGTAACAACGATCAAGGTGACCAAAGTGGCCAAGTAAACACAACAGTCACTGTATTTTATAAACGCGTATCTCCATTATTTTAAGAGATACGCGTTTTTTGCTTTAAATATGTAAGGGAATAGTTTAGACTTTTACAAGAAATTGATCCATCAAACTTAGTAGTTCTTCTTTTTCGGCTGGCTTGGCAATACAGGCATCAAAACCTCCTTTTATTAGTTTTTCCCGCTCTCCATTTACAGCAGTTGCTGAGTGCGCTATCACCGGTAAGTTTTTATTCAAACCCTTTATAATCTGAACCAGTTTATATCCATCAGAATCCGGAAAATTCATATCCATTAATACAAGATGAATATCCTTGCGATTCATTAACAGTTTACTAGCTCCAGCTGCTGTTCTGGCAGATACTAATGTAATACCTGTCTTTTCAATGTATTTACGCATTTGTAAGTGGGCACTACTGTTTTCGTCAACCAACAACATCAATTTATTTGGCCAATAGAAGTTTTTAGGCAAAACAGGATTTGAGAATGTAAATGTTTTAGGTTCATCCAGTATGATGTTTTTCGTTTCTCTATCATCAATTGGATGTGTAAAATAAAATTCAGATCCCTGACCTTTTTCGGATAGAAGCCCAATGTGACCGCCTAGTGCAGAAACCAGCTTATCACAAATGGCCAGTCCAATACCTGTTCCTCGATACAACTTATCAGTTTCTTCTTCACCTTTTCGGAAAGGTTGGAATATAATCTTTTGTTTGGCTTCTGATATTCCAATACCAGTATCTTTAACAAAGAATCTTAATTCACCTCCTTCTTTAGATACGCCGAATTCAATAAAACCTTTAATGGTGAATTTAATTGCATTGCCAATTAGGTTAACCAATACCTGGCGTAGTCTGATTGGGTCAGTCATTATAATAAGCTCGCTACTTTCCAGTTTTGAATAGTAAATCTTAACTCGCCCTTTATGCTCTACTTCAACTTTAGGAATAAAGTCGTTGTATAAACTTTGCATCAGTTCGTCCAGATTTAGTCTTTCCTTAACAACTGAAATTTTGCCACTTTCTATTTTAGCTACGTCAATAATGTTATTAATCAAACTCATTAAGCTATCTGAGTTTTTATGAATAACATCTACGTACTCATCTACTTCTCCAGATGGAATTTGGCTTCCTCGCAATAAGGAAGAAAATCCTACAATTGCGTTTAAAGGTGTTCTTAATTCGTGACTAATATTGGCTAAAAATTCAGACTTTAATCGATCTGATTCTTCTGCTTTTTCTTTGGCCAACATCAAGTGTTTTTCAGTAGTTTTTCTTGGTGTTAAGTTTCTACCAATAGCTAAAACTGTTTCTGTATTTCCGGCACTATTTTTTTCCGGAGAAATTGTCCAGTCAAAATACAGTTCATTTTTTTCATCACTAAAGCCTAGCTCCATCGACACTTTTTCTCCTATCAAGAATGTGTCGTTTATTTTAGTTTGCCAGGTTTGATGTACCAGCTCGTCTAAAACTTGTAAACTATACAGACTCTTGCCAATTATTGAATCCGGATTTAAAAAGTTAAACTGATCAGTAAAAGCCTGATTGTAAAATAAAACTTCGCCTTGTTCATTTAAGCGCAATATAATATCAGGCGAATTTTGAGTTAAGGATCTAAACTCGCGCTCGCTTTCTTTTATGGCTTTTTCATTTCGCTTACGTTCTGATATATCATGCAACATTAAATAAGCAAAATACTGGTTATCCATTTTTATTTGTGTTCCTGATAACTCAATTTCAATGGTTTTTCCAGCACTATTTAAAACTTTTAAGTCTCCGGAATAAGGTTGGCCTTCCTGTATAAGATATAATGCATGTTCAAATTCGCTCAATGAATCACTATGAATTAGATCTGTTTTTGAAAGTGTAAACATTTGATCGTAAGCCTGCCCGAATATCTTACAAGCCGATTGATTTAGAAACTGAATTTGATGATTGTTATCAAGAACCAAAACGCCGTTAATAGCTGCTTCTGCTATTTTTTGATATCTCTCCTTGCTTTCTTTTATGCGTATTTGAGCCTGATAACTCTCCGTTATATCACGAACAAAAACTAAAAACTGATTAGGATTGATACCGATAGTACCATACAAACTGATACGTTTAGGCTCGCCATTTTTAATGGAACCTATTGATTCAACATCAGCCTGTCCTGTTTCTTTTATATTGGCAAAGAAGTTTTGTAGTGAGGCAATAGCTTCTTCACTTTTTTCATATAGAAAGTGTTCCGGTTTCGATCCTATTAGTTCGTCCTGAGAATAACCAGTGAACTCATAAACAAACTGATTTACAGAACTGATTTTTCCTTCTTCGATAGTTAGCATTCCAAAAGGAGCATTATTCATTACAGCATTCGCAAAGATTTCCTTTTGTGAAGCTTGTTTGTTCTGGTTTAATAGTTCGACAAACTTTTCTTTATACTTTTTTTCGTGATGAGCAGCACTCACAATTTCAGAAAGGGTTAACGCGATGGTTCCCCAAAACTGAATCATTTCTTTGGGAGAATAGGTTTCGTAACCTTCAAATTCACCAATTAACCATCCGCCAAATTCTTTTTGAATAATAACCGGACAGGTTAAAATAAAGTTGGTTTCGGGCTTTGCATCGATTTCTTTTACTTTCAGACTTTCACGGCAAAAATATCGGGCATCTAAATCTTCACTATTTAAAGACAATTTGGCTAAGTCCTGATTTGAAAGTAATTCTTCCTCATGTTCTTGCGAATAAGCCCAAGCTAATTCATGGCCATTGGTAAAACTTTCTTTATCGACAATGTAAATACTTCTAAGATTAAGTTCTTCGCCAATTACTTTTAAAGCTTCATTAATAGACTTAACTGTGCGCTTGCTTACCTTTATTTTTTGAAGGATCTGTTTTTTTAACAGATTCAGGTTCCATAATCTGGATGCTGAATTTTTATGCCACAATACATCCAAACGAGCTGTCATTAAGCTTACAACCTGTTCTATTTCTTTAATCTCAAACTCATACCATTCACGTTTAAAGGAACAAAGTTCAATAACCAAAAGTCCGTTTTTGATATGAGCAACAGAAACCGGAAAAATAAGTAAAGACTGAACGCTAAAGATTTCAAACTTTTCAGCTAAGCTTTGCGGAAGGTCGTTACTTAGGTGAGAGCTGGCAAAACTACAACCCACATTGGGACAGGATAATGGGTTTTCTGCAGCAGATATCGTTAAATCGGCCGGATGATATTCCTGAACTAAATCATTTGTCCATTGCTTCATTGCAGAGTATAATTCTGCACTTTCTATATAAGAAAATAACGAAACCCTGTCGACAGCATATATTTCGCCAATTTGCTGTAAGCATAGCTCAACTGCTTCTTCGTAATTTTTAGCTCCGTCTATTATGTCGGAAATCTTCTTATTAATCTCCAATGATACATTTGTACCCCGCCCATTTTCAGCAGACACGAATCTATTAAGCATACTTTTTAGATGCTTGTTCTCCGCCTCTAACGACTGAAGCCCGGAAATATTTTCCAAACTATCGTTCCCCATTTAATTTTCTTAATTCGTGTTTAATGAATTTCAATCTTTCGATTTTGTCTAAATGACATCAATCGAACACATTATCCCCTATTTTTCAAAAATACACATATAATAGATGGAGAAGAACGAAAAAGGGCTTTACTTATAAACACGTATTAAACAATAGAGTACCAAATTTGGAATTTCTATTCATGAAACTTCTTAACTTTCATTGCATTGATTACAGCATATACGCTTACTACCAAAACAGTCAACACAGTATAGTACACAAAATCAGGCACAGGCACCGGATCTCCTTTGGCATAAGAGTGCATACCGGCCAGGTAATAATTCACTCCAAAATAGGTCATAATTACCGAAAAGAAACCAATAACTGCCACCACGTTAAACACCACCACGCTTTTAAGGCCTGGAATGAAGCGCATATGAAGGATAAAAGCATAAATTAAAATGGTTACCATCGACCAGGTTTCTTTAGGATCCCATCCCCAATATCTCCCCCAGGATTCATTGGCCCATACACCGCCTAAAAATGCACCTACGGTCATCATGTATAAGCCAATTGTTAATCCCATTTCAATAATGGAACTTAATTCAATAATGGTTGTATCCAATTTTTCCTCTTCAGTTTTCTTTTTTAAACCAATTAATATCAAATTAAAGAAACCGGCCAATGCGCCCAAACCTAAAAATCCATAACTCGATACAATTACGGCCACATGAATGGTTAACCAATAAGATTTTAACACGGGAACCAAATTGGTAATTTCCGGATTCATCCAACTCAGGTGAGCTACCAATAATACAATCCCGGATTCTATTGCAGCTATTGATAATACAATAGCGGACTTTTTGCTAAATATTAATCCAGCCAATAAAAGCGCCCAGCCAATGAGTAGCATAGATTCATATCCGTCACTCCAGGGTGCATGGCCTGAAACGTACCACCTTAATGCCATTCCTCCGGTATAAACCAGGAACATCAGGATGAAAAAGATATTTCCAACTATATTTAGCTTTATCGGCGATTTTTTAGGGATAAATAAAAAGACAAACTGAATAATCAGAAAAATAAATCCCAGGACAAATAAAATGGGTGCGATAAACAAAAAGATGTTTGAACCATTGTAGAATATTTCAAGTTGTTTTGCTTTTTCTGATGGTAATATTTCAGCTGCAAATTTGTTTTGGTATCTGCGAATGGCATCTACGTAAGTTTTAGCTTCTTCTGCATTTCCCTTTTTTAAGGCTTGCAGATAAAGTGAAAATACGTTTCGTACAAACAAGCTATCGCCTTCTTGTAAATTAATGTTGGACGTTCCCGGAAGCAACCATGGCAATTGATCATCAGCAGGTATTGGAAATATTTTTAACAACTGACCAGAATGAAGCAGGTAAAAAACATTCACTTGCTCATCAATTTTAATAATATCATTTTGAAGCTTACTTCGGTAAGCAGGTTTTGTTCTATATGCTTTTTCAACCAGTTCGTGCAACTTATAATTTCCTGAAGCACCAAAAAAGTCGGAGAAGGAAGCTTTTTTAGTTGAATTGCCAACGATATCCCTTACAGGTCCTTTTTTTACTGTAATCAATGGCACGTGTTTCCAGGCCTCTGAGTTGCTCAAAACGCTTAATACAATTCTGTCTTCAGAATATCCTTTAAAAGAATTATGTTTGACCAACTTCCTTAAAATTTCACCATTTAAGGAATTCATGGGTTTTGTTCTTCCTGCATTATCCTGAACCCAAAGTTCTCCAAATTCTTTTGCCTGTTCTTTAGAAACATTAATGTAGGCATCTATATCCTGAGCCTGAGCGGAGGCTACGGCAATCAGCAATCCTGCCAATAGTAATAGCTTCTTTTTCTTATTTAAATCAGATACAAGATTTGTCAAGTATCTGAAACGACTTTTTGATGCACCAAGCGACATAATCATTGATAAAGCCAATAAAAAATATCCGATATAAGTAATTAATGTTCCCCAAAAATCATTGTTCACAGATAAGACAGTTCCTTTCTCATCCATGTCGTATGAGGATTGATAAAAACGATAGCCATCGTAGTTTAAAATATTATTCATAAATATTCTAAAATCTTTTTTTACGTTAGAACGGGAATCAATCAAGGTAACTTCACTGGCAAAAGAAGAAGGACTTTCGGAACCCGGATACCGTTCCAGCTGAAAATCATTTAGATGTATAGAGAATGGTGTTTTTAAGAGCTTGGCACCATAGCTTAATCTAATATTTACATTTCCTACAGCAATCTCGGATGCTTCACCAAGCATATCAGGTCTGCCTTGAAGTACAACTTGTTTTTGCAGGTCATCTACTTTTACTTTCAATATTATTGATTCCATTCCGGAACCCTGTTCTTCATTTGTTGCAGGCACCGGTTTTAATATGGCACTTTCAATATAATTGGTTTGTACCATAAAAAAGCCTTCTGTACCATATAAAACTCTTGAATAAAAGGATGTGGGTTTTGTTAAATCAACTAAGCTTTTTTCCTGAGTTCCCATATCTGTTATATAAACATCGTGTTTTGATGTGAATAACAACTCTTCGTCACCTTGTGAAATTAAAAAATCGCAAGAATCTGCAACGCCGAATCCGATGGAATAATTACCGACTATAATTTTTTCGCCCAGGAATAAATCTACATTTTGCCTTCCAGATCCTGAAGAAACAACTATTCTGATTAATGGTTTACCTCCTTCTCCTTCTTCTGCAATCCAATTTGTATTGGCAATGTAATCCACGCTTTTCAATTCAACAGAATGTCCTTTAAGTGAAAACTTCTTTGAGAAATAATCCTTGCTTTTTTCCGAAAGTAAAACATCTTCGGCAAATTTGATAGTATCATTTTCACTCTGAATTGATCCGGCGATATAGGTTTTTAATGATAAAAACTGATTGGTTGCCTCTCCTTCACGGATATGCATCATTCCCTCGTAACCAATATACCTGGTTAAAGCAGCACCTATTACAATAATAAAGAACGATAGATGAAATAAAAGAATGGCGAGTTTTCCTTTTTTCCACAAATAGGGTTTGGTAAAATTCAGGAACATGTTAATCGCAAGCAAAACAAATATGCCTTCAAACCACCATGTATTATAGTACAATGCTTTTGCTGCATTAGTTCCAAAATCATTTTCAACAAATGTGGCAATTCCCATTGACGCTGCCAGTATTATAAACAATGTACCCATTAAATATGGAGCAGATAGAAAGGAAAGTATCTTTTTCATTTTGTTCACAAGTTTTAAAAAGTATCATCCAGTATTAATTCAATAAAAAATCATAGGTGGATGATGCTGTGTAATCAGCTACTAATCTATAAAATAATTGTGCAATCCATTACTTATTTTGTAAAAAGCATAAGAAACATGTGAGCTTAGCAGGTAAAATTGAATTGCAAGATGGCGAGAAGCTTTAGTTTAAGTATTATATTTGCGGCTATTTTTAAATTATTTAATAACTTCACTACACTTAAGGTGTGTTGAATGTGTTATCTTATAGTTATTTACAAAATGCAATTTTAAAAATACTTCCTACTATATTAAAAACTATTAATCATTTTAAGATGAAACAAACATGTGTTTTAATATAAAACTTATGAGCAAGCTCAAAAAAGACATGTGAATTTTATCTAATCAATGAAAGTAAACTTTAAGCAAATGAAACATTTTTTACTAGCTATTCTAACCTTATTATGCATTAAGACTTTTGCTCAGGATGCAGAGAAAAAAATATCAGTTAAACCTTATGGTTTTATTGGTGTGGATGCATTTGTTGATACGCGTCAAAGCGTGACTTCCAGATATGGACATGTGTACCTTTATCCTAAAAACAGAGATAACGATGCTAACTTAAATGACAAAAACGACAGATCTAGTTTTGACATAGGAGCTTCTATTACTCGTTTGGGGTTTGTTATTTCGGGACCGGATGCTTTTGGAGCTACTACATCAGCTAAAATAGAAAGCGACTTTGCCGGAGTGTCCGGAAACGGTGCAGATCGGGTTGTTCGATTAAGACATGCTTTTTTGAAATTGCAGTGGCAAAGTGCCTCTTTGATCGCCGGAAAAACATGGCATCCATTTTTTGTGCCTGAAAATTATCCAGCTACCGTTAATTTTGTGGTTGGAGCTCCTATTCACCCTCTTTCTCGTGCGCCTCAGTTAAGATATACATATAAAGCCGCGGATAAATTATCTATTGCCTTAATTGCTTTATCACAAGGTGATTTTCAAAACAAAGGAGGCGAATCTCAAGTTGAGATGGGAGATATGCCTGAATTAAACCTGCAGTTTAAATATGGTTCTCCTAAAGATTTCTTTATGGCTGCTACCGTAGGTGTTAAAAACCAATTGCCAGTGAGTGTTGATGGTAATGGTGTCATTTGTGAAAACACAGTAAATAGTTTTCAGGGAAACTTATCATTACGTTATACGCTGTCAGCAATAACATTAAAAGCAGAAGCGGTATATGGAGGCAATCTTACCAATATGGTTATGATCGGTGGATTAGCAGAGAAAGCAAGCAGTACTGCTGATAATCCGGAATTTACTCCAATAAGAGTAAGTTCATATTGGACAGATATACATACTAATGGGAAGAAAATGAAGTGTGGTGTATTTGCTGGTATTACAAGCAATCTTGGAACAAGTGAAAATTCTGCCGTAACAACTCCTGCTTTCACAAGAAGTGCGGATATTGGCTATATATATGCAATTGCTCCCAGAGTTAAGTGGATATCTGGCAAAACCACAATTGGATTAGAATTAATGAGAACCACTGCTGCATATGGATCAGGTTATGATGAAAAATCTAAACCAGTCGACACAAAAGAATATACGAACTACAGACTGACGTTAGGTTGTAGATACAATTTTTAAAAAGAGGATAAAAGCTATAAATTTGAAGCCCGAAAGAACATATTTCTTTCGGGCTTTAATTTGACGCAATATAGATGAAAAAATACTTGGGTATAATAGCTGCTATTTTAATAGTCTTAGGGTTTGGAATGATTCATGGGTCTTCTAAAAATGCAGAAATTTATGGCGGTAGTTTAATAGGTATAGGTAGCTTAACCTTATTGGTTTTACTTTATATTTCCGGCAAAAACGCAAAAAACAAAGAATAATGTATTCTAAGGAACAAGAAAAAGAGCTGAGGTTAGAGTTTTGGCGTAAGCTGGGAAATAAAACCAGAAAATTGCCGGGACAAAGAGGTAGAGCCAAAGTATGGATTGGCGATCGCACCGATGTAAAAGGAGTTGATCTTAGATTTGATGTTGGCCGAAAGAAGATAATTGTAGCCTTGGAAATTAATCATAGAGACGAAACTAAAAGGCTGACTTTGTATGAAAAACTGGAAGCTGCTAAAAAAATATTTGAATCGGAATTTGGTGAGCCCCTGATTTGGGATTTTGCTTACGAGAAAGAAAACTTCGAACCGGTTTGTCGGGTTTATCAGGAAATGGACGGAGATTTTTTGGTACCTGAACAGTGGCCCGCAATTTTCAAGTTTATGATTGATAAAATGCTTCGCATGGAAAAGGCTTTCCTTGAAGTTCAGGATTTTCTTAAATATGATGAACTGGGGCAGTAATAACAACCGCAATTAATTTATCACCTTAATTTTTTACACATTCCTTTAGGCATGACTTTATTATATAATATTGGTATTATTTCATTTAGTTTTTTAATTCGTGTTTTCTCCTTATTTAATAGCAAAGCTAAACTGCTTAAAAACGGGAGACAGGATGCACTTCGTAAATTAAAAGACTTGAGGTTTGATGACAAACCTATTTGGGTTCATTGTGCTTCACTAGGTGAGTTTGAGCAAGGACGTCCGGTTATTGAATCCATAAAAAAGAATAAGCCTGCGCAAAAGGTTGTGTTAACTTTCTTTTCGCCCTCAGGATATGAAGTGCAAAAGAATTATGAACTCGCTGACGAAGTGTTGTATTTGCCTTCGGACAGACCGTCCAATGTGCGCAAGTTTATCGAAGCCATTAATCCTGGGCAGGTTATTTTTGTAAAATATGAGTTTTGGTATCATTATCTGAAAGCACTTCATAAAAAAGGAATCAATACCTATATCATCTCTGCTATCTTTCGGCCTCAACATGCCTTTTTTAAATGGTACGGAGGATGGTATAAAAAAATGCTTTCATTTTTTACTTGTTTGTATGTGCAAGATGAAAAGTCTGCTCTGTTGTTAGATGGTATAAATGTAAAGAACTACGTTATAGCAGGAGATACTCGTTTCGACAGAGTTTATGAAATTTCGCAACAGACCAAATCGTTCCCGCTTGTGCAGCAATTTGCTCAAAATGCAAAAGTGATGGTTGGCGGTAGTACCTGGCCAAAGGGGGAGGAATTATTGGCTGCTTATTTAAAAGAAAACAAAAAGGTGAAACTGCTATTGGCTCCTCATGAAATTCATGATAACCATATTTCAGAAATTGAGCAATTGTTTGCTGACTTTAAATGCGCGAGATACACCGATGTGGAGAATATAGATCTTAGTGATGTTCGCGTACTTATTATAAATACAATGGGAATGCTTTCTTCCATGTATCAATATGGAGATTTGGCGTATATCGGAGGCGGATTTGGAAGTGGTATTCATAATACTATTGAAGCCTCGACTTTTGGCCTTCCGGTTATTATAGGACCTAATTACGAAAAGTATCAGGAAGCTTGCGATTTAATTGAGTTAAATGCAGGATTCTGTGCAGCAAATCAGGATGAATTTACTGCTATTGCAAATAAGCTGTTATTGAATGATCAAGAATTAAAGAAAGCATCAGAAGCAGCGGTTAATTATGTGGATAAAATGAGAGGTGCTACAGAGCAGATCACTAAAGAATTGTTTAAGTAGGTTACTTTGGAAGTAGGATTGTTAATAAAAAGAAATCAAGTACAAATTGTACCTGTTTAATTTGAGCCTACTTTATTAATATTCTACTATTTGGACAAAGCATTCTGAATTGTGGAAAATATCCATATTTTACAGTTGATTATTTCAAAAAACTGCCTATACATCCAAGCTTCAAACTTTCCAATACGTGGACTTAATTTTTTTGCGATTGTTGATAAAAAAATCTTTTTGGACAACTTTTGAAGTTTTTTAAAATTACACATGATTGATATTCAAGTTTATAACATTTTAAAATGGACAACTTTGGGCGATGTTCAAAAGTATTTCTTGCCACAAATGCATCTCTTTTCTAATTTTACAATCAGCAAAAAACACAAAAACAAAATCTTAACTTAATCATATCAAGATATTTAAAATTTAAGGGCATCATGGCAACAACAGAAATCTTAACAAAAACAGAAAAAGTGAGCAAAACTTTCACCAATGAGGAAGCTTACGAAGCTGCATTGAAATATTTTAACGGAGACGAATTAGCAGCTCGCGTATGGGTTAATAAATATGCTTTAAAAGATTCAGATGGGGTAATATATGAACAGAACCCGGATGAAATGCACCGCCGTTTAGCTAAAGAAGTAGCGCGTATTGAAAAAAAATACCCAAATCCTTTAAGTGAAGATGAGCTTTACGAGTTATTTAAAGATTTCAAATACATTGTTCCACAAGGAGGTCCTATGGCAGGTATTGGTAATGCCTTCCAAATTGCATCTTTATCTAACTGCTTTGTAATTGGTAACGATGGCAAGTCCGATTCATATGGTGGCATCATGAAAATAGACCAGGAGCAGGTTCAGTTAATGAAACGCCGAGGAGGAGTTGGCCATGATTTGTCTCACATTCGCCCTAAAGGTTCTCCGGTTAAAAATTCAGCATTAACCTCTACAGGTATTGTTCCTTTTATGGAGCGTTACTCAAATTCTACTCGCGAAGTAGCTCAGGATGGTAGAAGAGGAGCCTTAATGTTAAGTGTTTCTGTAAAGCACCCGGATTCAGAATCTTTTATTGATGCTAAATTAGAACAAGGTAAAATCACCGGAGCTAACGTTTCTGTGAAAATCGATGATGATTTTATGCGCTCTGTTGTTGATAACACACCTTACCAACAACAATATCCTATTTATTCAAACAATCCAAGTCATACTAAAGAAATCGATGCTTCTGCTTTATGGAAAAAAGTAGTTCATAATGCATGGAAATCTGCTGAGCCAGGTATTTTATTTTGGGATACGATTATCAAAGAGTCGGTACCTGATTCATATGCAGATCTAGGATACAGAACTGTTTCTACTAATCCTTGCGGAGAGATACCTCTTTGTCCTTACGATAGCTGTAGACTTATTGCTGTAAACTTATACTCTTACGTAGAAGATCCATTTACTCCAAAAGCGAAGTTTAATTTTGAATTATTCAGAAAGCATGTAGGGTATGCTCAACGAATTATGGATGATATCATCGATCTTGAATTAGAGAAAATTGATGGTATTATTGATAAAATTAAAGCAGATCCTGAAGGTGATGAGGTGAAGTTGGTTGAAAGAAACCTTTGGGAAAATATCAAAAAGAAAGCAAACGAAGGAAGACGTACCGGAGTTGGCATTACTGCTGAAGGTGATATGCTTGCTGCTCTTAATTTAAGATATGGAACAGCTAATGCAACTGATTTTTCAATTGAAGTTCATAAGTCATTAGCGCTTGCTGCCTACCGTTCATCGGTTGATATGGCAATGGATCGAGGAGCATTTCCAATTTACGATTACCAAAAAGAAGCTAACAATCCATTTATTAAAAGATTATTTGCAGCTGATGCTAAATTAGCTGAAGATATGAAGAAGTATGGACGTAGAAATATTGCTCTTTTAACTATTGCGCCTACCGGAACAACTAGTTTAATGACGCAAACTACTTCGGGTATCGAGCCGGTATTTATGCCAGTATATAAACGAAGAAGAAAAGTGAATCCAAATGATCCGGAAACACGTGTTGACTTTGTTGATGAAGTTGGAGATAGCTGGGAAGAGTACACTGTATTCCACCATAAATTTGTGACATGGATGGACGTTAATGGGCATTCAACTACTAAAAATTATACGCAAGAGGAACTTGATAAACTAATTGAGGCTTCACCATATAACAAAGCTACATCTAATGATGTGGATTGGTTGAATAAAGTAAGAATGCAAGGTGGAGTTCAGAAATGGGTTGACCACTCAATTAGTGTAACCATCAATCTACCTGCTGATGTTTCTGAAGAATTAGTTGGTGAGCTTTATGTTGAAGCATGGAAAAGCGGCTGTAAAGGTGTAACTGTTTATCGTGATGGTTCTCGTGCAGGTGTATTGGTTGCCGATACTAAAAAAGAAGCAGAGGAACAAAAAGCTGCATTTTCTAAAA
Organism: uncultured Saccharicrinis sp.; assembly: GCA_963677245.1. Taxonomy (GTDB): domain Bacteria; phylum Bacteroidota; class Bacteroidia; order Bacteroidales; family Marinilabiliaceae; genus Saccharicrinis. The sequence continues at coordinate 2,808,776 of OY781921.1, read as the reverse complement.
AACGCCCTGAGGTATTGGAAGCAGATGTTGTTCGTTTCCAAAATAACAAAGAGAAGTGGATTGCTTTTGTTGGTTTAATGGATGATCGTCCGTATGAAATATTTACAGGATTAGCTGATGATGAGGATGGTATTTTATTACCAAAATCAGTGCAAAAAGGAGTGATTCTTAAAAGCAGAGATGCTGATGGCGTATCGAGATATGACTTCCAGTTTGTAAATAAAAGAGGATATAAAACAACCATCGAGGGTCTTAGTCATAAGTTTGACAAAGAATTCTGGAACTATGCGAAACTTATCTCCGGGGTATTGCGCCATGGTATGGACATCCCTGCAGCAGTTGATTTGGTTTCCGGACTTCAGTTGGATAACGAGTCTATTAATACCTGGAAAAATGGTGTAGAAAGAGCATTGAAAAAGTATATTCCAAATGGAACTAAAGCTTCTAAAGGTAGCTGCGAAAACTGTGGATCAGATGGACTTACTTATCAGGAAGGATGCTTGATCTGTCAGGATTGTGGTTCTTCAAAATGTGGTTAATATTTTTGCCTATATAACTTTTTTACTTCATGAAGCGGGTTGGCCATTGGTCATCCCGCTTTTTTCTTTCTCCTTCTTAGGTTTAACCCGCAATATCCATTACAAAATCTATTGCGCATTAAAATTACTTCAAAACAAGTCACTTTGTTACTTCACTTCAACTCACCATAACAGTGCTATGCTTCGTTTCAGTAAAGTCTTGTTTTATTGCAATTTTAGCGCTCATAACGAAGATCTAATGAATAATCCGGGTTTAATTTTATCTTTGCAAAAAAAACAAATATGGCAGACAAGAAAGTAAGGGTACGCTTTGCCCCAAGTCCAACAGGACCATTACATATTGGAGGTGTTCGAACCGCTCTTTTTAATTATTTATTCGCTAAAAAACATGGTGGCGATTTTATTTTAAGAATTGAAGATACTGATCAAACCCGCTTTGTTGAAGGAGCTGAGGCTTATATCAACGAATCTTTGAATTGGCTTGGTATGACCATTGACGAAGGTGTTGCGCAAGGGGGTGATTTTGGTCCTTACAAGCAGTCTGAACGAAAAGAAATCTATATACAATATGCTGATCAGTTAATAAATGATGGATGGGCCTATTACGCATTTGATACACCTGAAGAGTTAGAAGCAAAAAGAGAAGCTGCAGAAGCTGAAAAAACGAAGTTTTCTTACGACATGAATACCCGAATGTCGCTTAAAAACTCGTTATCGCTTTCTGCTGATGAGGTTGAGAAACTAAAACAGGAAGGTGTTCCTTATGTGGTGCGTTTTAAAATGCTCGAAAACGAAGAGGTGACTGCCAAGGATATGATTCGTGGGGATGTCAAATTCAGTACATCCATATTGGACGATAAAGTCATTTTTAAATCGGACGGTTTACCAACATATCACTTAGCCAATGTAGTGGATGATTATTTAATGAAGATCTCTCATGTAATCAGAGGTGAGGAATGGTTACCATCATTGCCATTGCATATCATGCTTTATCGTGCCTTAGGTTGGGAAAATGAGCGCCCTGAATTTGCTCATCTGCCTCTAATCCTAAAACCGACTGGAAAAGGAAAGTTGAGTAAAAGAGATGGCGACAAGGCTGGTTTCCCGGTATTCCCATTGGAATGGAATTTGCCAGATGGGGAAGTTGCATCGGGATACAGAGAGTCGGGTTATTTGTCTCAAGCTGTTGTTAACTTATTGGCTTTACTGGGTTGGAATCCGGGTACAGAGCAGGAAATCTTCAGTATGGAGCAATTGATTGAGACTTTTAGCATTGAACGCGTCAATAAAGCCGGAGCCCGTTTTGATCCGGAAAAAGCCAAATGGTTCAATCATCAGTATATTATCAATATGCCAGATGAGGCACTTGCTGCTGCATTTGCTCCTACATTGGAAGAAAAAGGAATTACAGCGGATACAGCTTTAATCACTCAGGTTGTAGGACTGGTTAAAGAGCGTGTTAATTTTGTATCTGAATTATGGGATCAACTTTCGTTTTTCTTTGTAAGTCCGGAATCTTACGATCCTAAAGTTGTGAAGAAAAGATGGAAAGGTGATGTGCCTGTATTTATGGCTGAATTACCAGAATGTTTGAAAGCAGTATCAGATTGGAAAGCAGATGCGATAAAAGAAACGATATCGAAAAAAATTGAAGAAAAAGAACTTGGTTTTGGTTTGGTGATGAATGCTTTCCGATTGGCGCTTGTGGGAGGAGGTTTTGGACCTGATTTAATGACCATTGCTGAAGTAATTGGTCAGGACGAGACGATTGCAAGATTAGTAAAAGCCACAGAAAGCCTGAATTAAAAACAGTTTCAAAATATAATTACCGATACAAAAATGGTAATGCAAAAAGCCGGAGTTTTCATTCCGGCTTTTCTATATAATTCAACTGAGCTACATTCCAAAACCCTTGATTTTACTATCCCCGAGGGCTGTCTGACCCTCCCCTCGGGTAAATAAGTATCTCCCTCGGCTTGCATACCCTTTCCCTCACTTAAATATCTCATTCCCTCGGCATGAGAACTCGTCCCCTTACCTTCTTGAGGCCTTCCCTCACCCAAATATCTTATTCCCTGACATAAATATCAGTTTCCCTTTGTCAGAGAAGGTAAAGAATTTGTAATTCCCTAAAATAGCTTGACAGATTTTACTTTAATTTTGAGAAGTGAATACAAACATAAAATATCTGTTGAAATTCTAATACAGTTCTGTTTCTAATTTCTAAAATTCTGTGCATTTCATTTGTTATTACTATTTTATTGTGCAGTTCATAACCATTTGCCTGATTGATTCTGCGACAATGATCACTGTTACTACTTCTGCTTACACAAACCTCTTCTATTTCTCTTTTTCGAACACTGTTTTTGTTATGCCCTAATTAAGTCTGCCGATTAGGAAGAGCAAGAATTTTGAGATAAATACTACCTGAGGTACGAAGGTGGAGGTTTATCTTAAAACCCATAGGGCTTGTTCTTGAGTTTCTTAATCAAAGGCTTAAGTTTGCATCTCAAAATCATGTGTGGTTGTGTATTTTTTATTATTCCACCGCTTTTTAAGCACCCCTGTTTGAAGGTGAGCCTGTGCAGGTGTAAGCATATTGCAACTACGGTGTGGACGTTTATTATTATACTTGTTAATAGCCACTTTTACGGCCTCATGGGCATCATTAAAATCCTTAAAGGTATTATACAAATCATATTCATCCTTTAATATTCCATTCACTCTTTCGGCAATAGCATTTTCATAGGGATCCCCATTCTCTGTCATTGATATTTGAATGTTGCATCCGTTTAAATAATTCACATAATCGTAACAACAATACTGAATACCTCTATCGGAGTGATGAATGAGCCTGCTGGTTACCGTTTCGCTTTCAACAGCCATTTGCAAGGCATTTAAAGCTCCTGAACTCGTCAAGTCTGGCCATAAACACCAGCCCACAATCTTTTTCGAATAAGCATCAGTTATTAACGACAAGTAAGCAAAGCCATGCCTGGTTCGAATGTAGGTGATATCGCTCACCCAGAGTTTACCTGAGCTTGTCAAACTAAGGTCTTGAGCAATATTCGGATACCGCTTGAAAAGATGATTTGAATTAGTGGTGCGTGCTTTTCGCTTGGTGCGACGAACCTGCAAACCATGTTCCCTCATCAGGTAAAAGAACTTATCTCGACCCATTTTAATTTGATGTCCAGCTAAAAAAGAACTGAGTAGTTCGTGAATCTTTTCACATCCCATTTTCTTATGTTCTTTCCGCATTTTTTTTGCTTCATTAAGCACCAATACCTCTGATAATTGAGTTTTTGATTGACGTTTCTTGGTATCGTACCAAGCCTGGCGTGTATATCCAAACAGTCCACACATATCCGTTTTACTGGTATGTGGATACATGTGTGCCAGCAACTCTACTGTTTGGACCCAGACTTTTTTCTGATAGATATTTTTAGCTCTTTTTCTGCTACATCAATTAAGGTGTTTAAGGCCACATCCTTCATCTTTGCGTATTCCAACTGCTTCTCCAACTCTTTGATACGTTGCTCTAGCTGCTTGTTATCTGCTCTTTCCTTTGAACTCATAAAAGACAAAGATAAATGTAAGTCATCTGAATAGCGCTCTTGCCAACGTTTTAAAATATCTGTGTACTTTCTTCTATTCAACTGAAAACGATCGCGAATATCTTGAATACTCATGTGCCCGCCATCAATTTGACTTACTAACCAACGACGAAAGCTAACTTCAAATTTGTTATAATCTATAACCCGATCATGGAAACCTTCCATGTGATCTGTCAACATTGCTTCTTTACTTTCTTTCATTTTGAACTTGACTTTTGTGTCAAGCTATTTCAGAATATTACAATTGGATGAATAACTGCTTTGCCTGCATGGATCAATGGCCCCATTAAAACAATTTTACTGTAAACTGGCTATCATTGTTCTTTTCGTATTGGTCTAGCATGGATGAGGTATATTTTCACTTCCAGTTTATTTTTATCAAGCACATATGGAATTCGATAACTTATTCTGTTGCAATACTTAATTTTATTAAATTCGTTTAATAATCCTTGTAACCCGGCAAACAAATCAACTTATGAAAGTGAATTCTAATATCCTTCGCAGCGCATTTGTCTTACCTATTATTTTTTTAATCGCCACGTTTATCCAGTGCAGTCAATGTCAATCGTATTATCAATACAACGAACCTCAAAAAAAAGCTGACGGGATTGAAACCGGCTCCATACTGGAAACAGATCTGGATACGGCGATAATTGCTAATGGAATTCGTAAAATTAAATGTGGGAAGTTTAATGAAATACATTCTTTACTAATTTATAAAGATGATAAACTGGTATTGGAAGAATACTTTTGGGGTCATGCCTACCAATGGGATGCTCCTCATTATTTTGGTAAAATGATTGAGTGGAATAGAGATATGAGTCACCAGACTATGTCGTGCAGCAAAAGCTATGTTTCGGCGTGTATTGGCATCGCTATCGAAAAAGGCTTTATCAAAAGTACCGATGAATCGATTTTTAAATATCTGCCGGATCATCAGTTATACAATTCAGAAGGCAGAGAAAATATAACTATTGAACACTTGCTAACTATGACATCGGGATTAGCCTGGAACGAATGGAGCGATGCGCACGGCACTTCGGCCAATGATATTGACCGTTTGTATTTTGAATGTTACGATGATCCACTCAAATGTGTGTTGGAAAGACCATTAACAGGAACGCCCGGTGAAACATTCACCTATAGTGGAGGAAATACTGTTGTATTGGGCGAAGTGATACGCAATGCATCAGGTTTAAACCTGGATGAATTTTCTATGAAATACCTTTTTAAACCAATGGGCATTGATTCTACTTACTGGTATTACAATAAAAATGGCGTGATTGCGGCAGATGGGTCACTGGAAATAACTCCGCGGGATATGTTAAAGTTGGGGATTACGTATCTAAATAATGGCAAATGGAATGGTGTACAGCTTATTCCCGAAGATTGGATAAAAAAGAGTTATTCAATTTACAGTAAAAATAAAGATATCAATATCCCTATTGAAGACTCTGGAAAAAATGGTTATGCCTATGGTTGGTGGGTTAGCCAGTTACCACTCAACGGAAAAGATATTCTTATGTACAGGGCAAATGGATGGGGAGGACAAACCATTATGGTATTCCCTGAAATAGATATGGTATTGGTGACAACCGGTGGGAATTATGCAATGAATTCCTATCATTTTAAATTGCTTAAAAAGTATATTCTACCGGCTATACGTCAGAATAAATAAATGGTAAAGTCAGTATATAATTAAACCAGTTTCCATTCAATATCAGATAAGCCTATTACATTCTTAACGCATAGTTAATCTTTACACAGTATTCAAATCATGTAAACTTACTCTATTTGTAGGCTTAAAATTATCGTCTTATTTGGTTTTCTTTTTTAATAAAAAGATTGGAATTTGACGATAAAACGATTTGCAAACAAGACTTGTGTTTGCATTTCAATGCCCGAAAGAAAGATGAAAATACTGAATTGTTGGTTGTTTTTAATGCTTGTATGGATTCTGCCTGTTTCGTCTCAACAGCAGTTTGCTAATTTGTATTTTGAGCATTTAAATAATCTCAACGGTCTTTCCAATAACAGGGTAAATTCAATTATACAGGACAAACAAGGCTATTTATGGATTGGAACCTTGGACGGACTCAACCGTTTTGATGGCTACTCATTTAAAGTATTTAAAAGTAATCCCCGAAATAAGATAGATAAGTTTATTCGGGGCAACCGAATTATTGAATTATATGAAGATAAGAATGGGCTTATCTGGATGGGTTCTAATAAAAGAAATGGACTTGAAAGCTTTAATCCATATACTGGTCAGTTTTGTTTTTACCCTTTATGTTCTGAAAACAAAGAATGTGTAGTTAATGCAGAATTAGAACATATTGGAGAATTAGAAGACACCTTGTTTATTAAAATGGGGGACGACCTTTTTAAATGGGATGCAACAATAGATAGCATTGTTCCTTCTGTAAGAAAAGATGTTTTTTATGATGATCCTCTAATTATCACCTATCAAAAAGAGTTAGCAAAGGAATATGGTTCCGAAGTAGAAGTGTATTGTCATTTGAAGGAGAAAGATGGAACCGTTTGGGTAGGGACGCGCCGAAATGGTTTGTTTATTCAACAAGATGGAGAGTTGCACCAATATAGCAGGCCACCTATGGATGCCTCCTTTGAGATCAGGACTTTATTTCAGGATCGCTTTGGAAATATTTGGATAGGAACCCGAAATAATGGTCTTTTCAAGCATAAACCCAGCTCACGGGCTTTTAAACACTATAATTATTTTGAAAAAGGAAGCCATCGGGTTTATGATTTAACGGTCAGAGCTATTACTGAAGATCAGTCCGGAAATATATGGATTGGAACATATAATAATGGTATTATTAAATTTAATCGGCAAACCGGGAATTTTAAACAAATTCATTTGGGAACTTCACCTACAGCACTCGATAATAAAATCAGGAGTCTATTTACTGATTTTCAAAATCGGGTATGGGTGGGTAGTTATAATGGAGTTACAGTAATTGATGGTGTTCATATTTCCTCTTTGCCTGTTGAATCGCAAACCCTTTCACACAATAAACCTTTTTCCTCGAATAAGTTACATGGCAAAAGGATATATGGGATAAGTGGAGATGTTTTTGATAACATTTGGATGGCTGCCTGGGATGCACTAACATGTTATAATGTTAAAACAGGAATTTATCGTCATTACCCGGCTTCCTTTTTTGGTGTAAAAAACATTAGAAAGGTTTTTATTGATAGTAAAAACACCATTTGGGTTGGCTGTGAATATGGAGGGATGATTCAATTTAATGCCGTAAACGAAAGCTTCGAAAGATATTATCCTGGAAAATCAGAACATAATCTGGTTTGCGAGAATGTATTTGATATTTACGAGCAGAACGATAAGCAAATATGGATTGCCACCTTTAATGGTTTGGATCTGTTTACAAGAAGAAACGGAAGCTTTCAACACTTTTACAGGAATGATGGATTGTGTGGGAATATGATATATGGCATTTTAGAAGATGCTCATGAAAACTTATGGTTTACCACAACCAACGGAATAAGTAAATACGATGTTGCGCAGAATAAATTTACAAACTATGATGTAAAAGATGGTTTAATTACCAATGAATATGCTGAAGGAGGTTTTTATAAAAGTAAAATAAGTCAGGAATTTATTGTAGGTGGCATAAACGGTTTCCAGATATTTCATCCGGATAGTATAAAAAAGAATGAATTAGCACCTAATGCGGTTGTAAATTCAGTTCGTATTATGAATAAAATTATTGAGTCCGGAGATCAGTACCAAATAAATAATCCATACGAGAAGAATCATTCGCTGCAAGCTGCTCTAACACTTTCACCCCAGGATAAAATTGTAACGTTTGAATTTTCGGCATTGCATTTTTCTACACCGGAGAAAAATATTTATCGCTACAAATTAAATGGTTTTGATAAAGAATGGATGTATACCAATGCTTTAAAACGTTCGGCAACTTATACCAACCTATGGCCAGGAGAATATATTTTTGAGGTACAAGGTGCCAACAGCGATCATGTTTGGAGTGAACAATCCTACTGTTTAAAACTGAAAGTACTTCCGCCATACTGGTTAAGCTGGTGGGCATTTGTTGGATATGTGCTGGTTGTAATTTTGTTATTATTGATATACGGACATTATACGCTAAAAAAAGCAGCATTAAAAAATGCATTGGTACTGGAAAAAATAAAAGTGGAGAAAGCGGAACAGCTAAATCTAGCTAAAATGAATTTCTTTACGAATATTTCCCATGAGTTCCGGACCCCATTAAGCTTAATTATGGCTCCACTGGAAAAGATAATGGATGCCCCGTTAAACACTCCAATTAAGGATTTTTATCAACAGTTTAAAATTATTGGAAATAATGCGCGCAAGCTCCTGGATTTAAGTAACCAGGTATTGGAGTTGCGTAAGTTGGAGAGTGGAAAGCAACAATTGCGCCTGACTCAACTAGATGTAATTAGTTTTGTGAAAAAGGTGGTTAACCAGTTTCAAAATGAAGCAATACAGAAAAACATTCAATTAATAAGCGATTTCGAGGACGATGAGATAAATGTAGTATTGGATGTGCAAATGTTTGAGCGAATGCTTTATAACCTCTTGTCTAATGCCTTTAAATTTACCCATAAATCCTTGGGTTATGTAATGGTTAAAATAAGCAAGGGGGGGTACTATCCAGAATCGGAATATTCGTTTACCATTGGAGAGCAAGTATCGGAACCTCATTTTGAAGTCTCAGTTGAGGACAATGGAATTGGGATTGACCCGGAACTTATTCATAAAATATTCAAACGTTTTTATCGGGTTGATAATCCTCGTACTGCCGGTATTTATGGCTCTGGTGTAGGTTTATCTTTATTAAAGGAATTGGTATTATTGCATAAGGGACAAATTTTAGTAAGAAGTCACGACCGGAAGGGAAGTTTGTTTACACTTCGTTTTCCAATCCAACAGGAAGGTCAAATTATAGATGTTTTACCAGAAAATGGTGAAAACAAAAATTCAAGTGTGCCATTGGTATTAAATCATGAACCAGTTGATGTTGAAGATAACGAAATATCGGGTGGTAAAAAGATTCTTTTACTGGATGATAATAAAGAACTGCTGGCTTATATCAAAGGTATATTCGAAAGCCACTACGATGTATTTACAGATTCAGATGGTAAAACAGGTGTAGAACTGGTATTTGCTAAAAAACCGGATATTGTTATTTCGGATATCGCTATGCCGGGCATGACAGGTATTGAATTATGTAAGCGTTTAAAGAATGATTTAAGAACTTGTCATATCCCTATCATATTACTAACAGCAAGGTCTTCGGATGAGTTTAAACTGGAAAGTTATAAAGCGTTGGTTGATGAATATATTGAAAAGCCTTTTAATGTTAGGATGCTTGTAGAAAGTGTAAAACGCCTTATTAAGTCCAGAGAAAAACTCCGTGAATCGTTTGTGGATGGTAAACTGATTGATCCGGAAGAACCTATTCCGGTTATGGATCCTATCGATAGTGAATTTATTAATCGCTTAAATGATTTTGTAGACAAAAACTTATCTAACGTTTCTTTAAATGTAGAATCCCTCAGCAGTGGATTAGGTATAAGCCGAAGCTCTCTGCATAATAAAATAAAAACATTTTCGGGGCAGTCTGCCTCTGAGTATATTCGTTCCCGACGAATTCAATATGCTATAACAATACTCAACCAAAGAAAATACTCTGTACTCGAAATTGCTTATCAATCGGGGTTTAATTCTCCGTCTTACTTTATTAAATGCTTTAAAAATAAATATGGCATTACTCCTAAAGAATTTATGGAGCAACAAATGACAGTTTAACAATTTGCTTTAAAAGGTATATAAAGTAAAAAGACATATGAGTGCCATTTCTATTTTACTGCAATTTTAGCTTGATAATCTCTTTTGTTGACTTTTTAAGTTATGGATTAGTGCTGATTTCCTCAAAGCTTACTATACGTTCTTCTATATTTAAAGAACAGCACCTTAGTTTTTCTTTGTTCATTCTTAGCTACCATGTCAATACCATTTTCTATTAATGCTGATTCATACTGCTACATCTACAGATTAAACAAGACTTAGCTGTACATTATCGCATGTTTAATTCAACGATATTACTATGATTTTAAACATTTGTGGCATGTAAAAACACAAATGTATTATCCTTTTTTTACACGTTTACAACCTCTCTAAAGGCTTCGAAATACATTTATCATCGCAAACCAGATCATGAATTTATAAGGCATAAGCAGCCTTTAAATGAATTGATATAATCAGACAAACGATAAAAAAATACAAATGAATTGTAAGCGTGTATTATTGGTAGTGATGATGAGTATGTGGGCATTTGTTTCATACATCAAAGCTCAATCTAAAAACGAAAAAACAAAATTAATGGTCACCATTGTGGTGGATCAAATGAGAGATGAATATTTATATCGTTTTTATGATCAGTACGGAGAAAATGGGTTTAAAAAGTTACTGAATGAAGGTCTTGTATGTAGAAATGTTCAATATAATTATGTACCCACCTTTACAGGTCCAGGTCATTCTACCATATATACCGGTACAACTCCTCGTTATCACGGTGTAATTGGCAACAGCTGGTACGATCGACATAAAAAAAGAAGTATCTATTGTGTGGAAGATTCTATGGTAAATGGAGTGGGATCGACCAGCATAAATGGATTAAGATCACCTCATTTACTTATGGCATCCACATTAGCGGATGAATTAGAAATTTTTACTCAAAAAAGAGCTTTAAGTTATTCTATTTCATTAAAGGACAGAGCAGCTATTCTGCCTGGAGGACATTGTTGTGACGGTGCATTTTGGTACGATAATGCAAGTGGTAGGTTTATCACATCTACCTATTATACTAATGAGCTACCTCATTGGCTTATCGAATTTAATGCGAAGAAACGAGCCGATGATTACATGAAAAAAGAATGGGATTTACTGTTATCGAAAGATCAATATGACGACAGTGCTGAGGATGAAAATCCATATGAATTTCCCGATCATGTATTGGAAGGTGTTGATAAAGCTGTTTTTCCATATGATTTAAAAAAGATAGGTAAAAAGCATAACCCTTACGATCTGCTCATTCATACGCCTTGGGGAAATACCATTGTGGCCGATATGGTTTTAGAAACGATCAATCATATAGACTTTGGGAAAGATGATATTACAGATTTACTCATGATAAGTTTTTCCAGTACCGATGCTATCGGTCATTTATGGGGGCCACAATCTAAAGAAATTGAAGATACTTATGTAAGACTAGATAAAGATTTAGCAAGGATAATTGCTGCGTTGGATGAAAAGGTAGGAAAGGGTGCATATACCTTAATGCTAACAGCAGATCATGCTGTAGGGGAGGTTATTGAAGATATGCAGGATCGTAATATTCCTGCAGGAAGTTTCAAAATGGAAGAAGCTGCTGCTTTGGTGGATTCATTATTCGATGAAAAATATGGTGCAGAAGACTGGATTGAATATCATCGAAACCATATTATTTATTTAGAAAAGCACCTCTTTATTAAACATGATGTGGATCTGGAAAAAGCAACTTCATATGCTACCTATTTACTAAATGATATGGAAGGTGTTTTTCAGGCTTTTTCCAGTTTTCAACTTATGGAAAATGAATATCAGTTGCGGGGAGCCCGACATATACAAATGGGTTTTAATCCCAAACGATCGGGCGAAATTATACTAACGTTTGAACCTGGTTGGGCAACAGGACATCCCAAAGCGGCAGCGGATCATGGAACACAATACTGTTATGATACGCATGTACCACTCATCTTTTACGGACAGAGTATACAAGCTGGTGAAGATTTTAAAGCATATGACATCACCGATGTGGCACCAACTATCAGCTTACTGCTCAAAATTAAATTTCCCAATGCTACAATCGGCCAACCTATTGAATCGCTTTGGAAAAAATAAGGTTTGAGAGCTAGAAAGAGACGTATTAAATAAGCAATAAATAAATAATGAGAAAGATTCTTTTAATTATTATCGGATTAATCCTGTGGCAGTTTTCTTCTGCAAAAACAATTACAGGAAAGGTGATTGCATCTGATACATTTGAGGAATTAATCGGTGTTTCTATAATGGTTAAGGGTACAACTATAGGTACTGTTACCAGTGTTATGGGTGAGTATAGCATCGAAGTTCCTGGAGAAAATGATGTGCTGGTATTTTCTTTTATTGGATTTACAACACAAGAAGTAGCAGTAATTGGTCGTAAAGTCATTGATGTACAATTAGTCCCTGATATCAAACTTTTAGAAGGAGTTGTGGTAACTGCACTGGGCATCAAACGTTCTGAAAAGGCACTGGGCTATGCTGTACAAAATGTAAAGGGAGATGATGTGGCTCAGGTGAAAGAGCCGGATATTATGAATGCGCTTTCCGGTAAAGTTTCGGGTGTGAATATTATTCAATCCAGTGGAGCTATTGGAGGTGGCGGTTCGCGTGTTGTGATTCGAGGTGAAACTTCTTTGGCCGGAAACAATGATCCTTTATATATCATAAATGGCATTGTAGGAAATCCTAATGATATTGCACCGGATGATATTGAAAGCATTTCGGTTTTAAAAGGCCCGGCGGCGGCAGCATTATACGGGGCTAAAGCCGGAGGAGGTGTTGTTATTATTACTTCAAAATCGGGTGAAGGTACCGATGGGATTGAAGTAGGAGTGAATTCAAGTGTAACCTTTCAAACCCCTTTAGTGCTTCCCGAATATCAAAATAAATATGGGATGGGACTAAATGGAGAGTATAGTTATTACAATGGTGCAACTGGTGATGATCCTTATTTTGATGATGTAAGATATAATTGGGGGCCAGCGTTTGATGAAGAACTTCGCTCCCAATTTAATGGAGAAAAGGCATGGGTAGCCTATCCGGATAATGTCAAAGATTTCTATGAAGTAGGACATATCATGGTAAACAACGCATAAGTTGCAAGTAATACTGAAAAGGGAAATTATCGTTTTTCATACACCCATACTGATCAAAAAGGAATCATGCCCAATAATGGTTTAAATAAAAATAATCTGGGATTAAATGGGTCATTTAAAATTACCAAAGGGTTAACCGTTTCATCAAATATTAACTTTATCCGGACTAACTGCGCCAACCGCAAAGAAGTGGATGTACGTTTTATTCAGCGGAATGTTGATATTGCTGCACTCAAGGATTACTGGGTGCCAGGAATGGAAGGCGAACAGCAATTGAACTATCGCAAAAGTGCCAATAATCCTTATTTTGAATTATACGAAAATACTGATTCGTATATTGATAATAAGGTGGTCGCCAATGCAACTTTAAACTGGGAAATCAATGATCATTTCAGCCTTCTTGGACGATATGGTGCCAATTACATCAATAATCAATACGAAAATAAGAAGGCCAAAAGTACTTTAGGTCTGGAAGATGGTTATGGCTATTATTTGAAAGGATTTGCCAATTCATGGGATAATACGGCTGAATTTCTGGCATCGTATCAAACCGATTGGAAGAATTTAAATATAAAGGCATCAATTGGAGGTACGCATTTCAGACAAGAATATAACAAACTGGAAGGTAGCACATCTTACTTAAATCAAACAGGCTTATATAATTTGAATAACCGCAAAACAGCATTGGGTTATTTGAATGAATACAACTCAGCTCTGGAAAGAAATAGTTTATATGGTTTTATCAATCTGGACTATAAAGGAAAACTATTTCTGGATATCACACGCCGCGACGATTGGTCTTCTACACTTATTCCAACAAATAACCATTTTATATACCCATCAGTAGTAGCTTCTGCTATTGTTTCTGAAATAGTCAACCTTCCCAAAGCAATTTCATATATGAAACTTAGGGCGAGTATGGCACAAGTAGGTAATGATATTCCAAGTCCATACTTTACCGTTGAAGATAAATTCGAATATACCTATACAGATGGGGTTCCATCTGTATCGCCTGTTGACATAGAAACAGACCCGAATTTAAAACCAGAAAAAACCACAGGTTATGAAATAGGGCTTGATGTTCGATTTTTAAATAACCGACTAGGAATTGATATAACAGGTTATTATAGTTCCACTGTTAATCAGATAATTACCTTAAAAAAGACAGTGACTAGCGGAGGAAAGAACTTTAAAGCCATTAATACAGGAGAAGTTGAAAATAAAGGATTAGAAATTTCTTTAAACGCAACACCAGTTAAGAACAATCACTTTACTTGGGATTTACTGGCCAACTGGTCTTTGGATAGAGCGTTTGTGAACGAGCTTGTAAAAGATGATCCGGATGCACAATATGCAAGATTAGTAAACACGCACTTGGCGGTAATCGATATTCAGGGTGAACGAAGAGGTGCTTTCTTTGGTAAGTCTTATCAAAAGGCACCTAATGGAGAACGTTTGTATACGCCAACTGGTGATACAATGCTTTCGGAAGAGCAGGTGTTGGGAAATTATAATCCCGATTGGATGACCTCATTGAATAATAATTTCACTTACTTTAATTTAAGTCTTTCATTTCTACTCGATTTTCGATATGGGGGTTTAATCTACAATGAGATAGAGCGCAAACTTAACTTTTTAGGTTTGTCGGAAGCTACTGTTTTAAATGATCGGGAAGGACTGGTTCCTCATGGAGTGTTTCTGGCTGAAGATGGAAGCTACCAATGGTTAACGTCCGATAATATTCCCGGAGGAGGACAGTCAGGAAAAGCCTATTGGGAAACACAAATGGAAGAAACAGTTCCTGAAAATGTATTGATTGATGATACTTACTTAAAGCTTCGCGAATTACGCTTGTCCTATAACCTTCCTAAAAAATGGATGGATAAAACTTTTATGAACTCACTTACACTTTCGGTAGTAGGTAGAAACCTCGCCGTCTGGTCGAAAGTGAAACACATCGATCCGGAAACCTTTGGCGTCGCCAGCGAAAGAAATGTTTTTGGTGGTCAAATAAAAGTGCCGGGTTATGCAAACGCTAAAGTACCTTCTGTACGCAGCTATGGTTTTACGTTAAACTGTAAATTTTAAATGAAAATGAAAAGATTCATTAATATATTTTTAGTGTGTATCCTGTTTTATTCTTCAGGTTGCGACACATGGGAAAGTGATTTAAATGTTGACCCTAATATTACATCAGAAGGAGGAGAATCAACAACAGATTATGAGTATGAGCCCAGTGAGTTTATGGTGGATATGTTGAACTATGTAGTGCGTGGATGGGATTACATATACTGGAATGTTTGCCCTGCCGTATGTGAATATCATGGTAAAACGATTAGCTTAAGTCAGGGAAACAGACATCAGGCCTGGCATGCATTTGACGATTCTCCACATGGAGGTCCCTGGAATTCAGGATATGCAGCCGTTAGATTTATTAGCAGCATGCGGAGTGCAGCCATTGATAATGAAGATGCGGCTTATCAATCTATTGCTACTATTTGGGAGTGTTACAACTTTTTTAACCTGACTTTAATGTATGGCGACATTCCATATTCGGAATCGATTATGGAGGATGCTCCACTAACGCCGAAGTATGATAATCAGGAAGAGATTTATCGCACTTTAATTGAAAAGCTCAAAGAAGCCGGAAAAGCGATTGACCCAACTGAGCAGGTGGATAGCGAAACGGATTTGATTTTTAGTGGAGATATGGCCAGATGGCAAAAATTTGCTAATACCTTATTGATTCGTTATGCCATGTATATGAGCGATGCTGATCAGGAAGCCGCAATCACTTTATTGAATGAGATATTAAATAATCCAGGAAGCTATCCTGTCATGGAATCCAATAGTGATAACGCCAGCTTTCATTATAATGGGGTTGATTTAAGAGCTCGTTTTTATTGGTTGTCTTCTGCTAAAATTGATGAAGCTCCTTTTAGCAATGTATTTATTGAGCGATTGGTTTCATTAAAAGATCCAAGATTACCTATTTATGCACGTCCGGTTAAATTGGTACATGATGATGCCAATAATAATGTTTTGCCTTCAAATGCCGGAACAGACAAATATGCTGGTCATATTTATGGTATTACAACTGATAATGCTTATGCATCAGCCTGGAATAGCGGCTCCAATTATGCATCAAAACTTGGATCCTATTTCAGATCTGTTGATGAAAAAGGAAACCCAACAGATGAAAGTGGAAGAGTTCCAATGAATCTAGCCACTTATTCAGAGATGCTTTTCTTTTTGGCAGAAGCAGCAGAAAAAGGTTGGATTTCGAATGAAACAGCGGAAACATATTATAATGCTGCAGTGAATGCTTCATTTGAACAATACGAGGTGAGTTTTAATTCAGAAGTCTATGAGGGGGCATTTGCCACAGAAGGATTCTCTTCAGTAGACGAGTATCTGGCTCAGCAGAGTGTAGCTTATACCGGAGGTCGCGACCCGTTAAACTTAATTGCTGAGCAAAAATGGATTGCCAGCTTCCTTTTATGTTATGAACCTTATTTCGATCATCGTAGAACCATGCTTCCTGAGTGGAGAGCATCTTCAGGTTCTGTGGCCTATAGTGCAACAGGAAGCGCAACTAAGTTTCCTTCCAGAGCGGCTTACCCTAATTCAGAAGCGTCCTTAAATGCCAATAATGTTGCTGATGCCAAGGCCAATGGATTCGATATTCCAATCACTGATCAGGAAACCAGAAATGAAGCCCTGATGTGGTTATTGGAATCCAAAGGTCAGGATTGGCTTCAGATGCCGGTTTTTCAAGAGCCGAACTACAAATCTGAGTACCCGGTTAAAAGTGGAGATGCAGAATACGGTACTGCTTTTAAAAGTTGGTACGATGCACATTGGAATACCATGTTTTGGTGGAAAAACGAATAAAATATAGAGTAATGAAAAATATTGTATATCACATTTTAAGCTTAATTCTATTGACAGGATCTTTTATTGCCTGCAATAATGTGGAGGATGGCATAGAAATTAATTATGGCGAATCAACCGCTGAATTAAACGTTGAGCTGATTACTGCGGACAGAGGTGCTAAAAACGAAACAATTTCTTATACCGTTTCTGTTAGTGCTGATTCTCCTATTAAATCGGTTTTTGTTTCACCTACTGTTGCCGGAACAGAAGAAAGTGGTTTTAAAGTGGCGTCTGGAACAGTAGATCCTTTTGTAAATCATGATTTCGGAACTATTCAACCGGGTACATACAACATGGATTTGGTATATCACTATACGGTGTCTCAGGATACTGTTGATGCCCGTTTGGTTTTTACCATGGTTGATGAAACAGGAGTAAAACGGGATACCCAAAAAGTGGTTACAGTTCCTGCCATTCAAAGTTATTATGACATTAGCTTATATGCAAAATCACAAAGTGAGTGTGATGGTTTCTCAAGTGTTGATGGAATGGTGTATCATAATCTTGCCGATTATCAGGAATTAAACGCAGTCAATCAGGCTGTGCAGGAAGCTTTGGATATCGTATTTGTAGTTCAGGATGGAACTGCAGTATTGACAGCTCCTTACGATGGTGCTTTTTCATCCTCGATGAATATCAAAAACAAAACTGTTTTTAAGAAAATTTCAGGATTGAGTGCCGATGAATTTGAGGCGCTGAATAATGCCAGTCTTTCATCTTTAGTGGAAGAACAGAGTGTTAAAAAAGGATCTACTTCGCTAAGTGGGGTAAGTGTAGGAGATATCATTGGTTTCCGAACTGATTTTGGATCGGCTAATGCATACATGTTTGGCATAATGCGCATTAATGAACTGCATCCAACCAATAGTGAATATTACGACGATATGAGTTATGTGATGGTGTTGGATGTAAAGGTTCAGCAGGACTAATCAATCAATTGTGTTAAAAAATATCATATAAAAAAACTAAAAATGAGAGTACTTATTTTTCTAGTAGCTTTTTTAAGTGTGATGATTACACTTCAGGCTCAGGATTATTCCGATTATACCGGATGTGCAGAACAGGACTCATTGGCCTTGGTTGCGTTTTACCATGCAACAGGTGGACCAGACTGGGCTTGTAACCAGGATGGATTTTCCATTGACAATTTGAGTGATGATGTTTTAACTTATCATTCAACGGATTATCCCAATGCAGGACTGGGTAAGTGGCTGGAAGGCCCGGTGAAAGATTGGTTTGGTGTGTTGCTCGAAAAACAATTGGCCGACAACGGACAAGATTATGTATGGAGGGTTGTTCATCTACGACCAACCATTAGCCGACGTTCAGCCGGAGATAATAATCTTTCAGGCTATATTCCTCAGGAAGTGGGTATGTTAACTGCCTTGGAATGGTTTAAAGTTAATGGTAATGTAGGTTTGGGAG
Source organism: uncultured Saccharicrinis sp. (assembly GCA_963677245.1). GTDB lineage: Bacteria > Bacteroidota > Bacteroidia > Bacteroidales > Marinilabiliaceae > Saccharicrinis. The sequence goes on along the minus strand of OY781921.1, from coordinate 2,790,268 downwards.
GAACAGAAGTCCCAGACGAAGTTTTTCAACCAAGTCTGGAAGAATTAGATTTGGAGGCGGTTTATTTTACAGGTGTTGTAAGTGATGCGCTTCGTAACTGTACGGGTTTAAAATTTACCAACTTAAGATACAATTATTTCGATTCGATTCCTTTATGCGATTTTTATGCTGAAGATTTAGAGCTAGAAAAAACTGTTTTCTTCTACAATAACCAGATATCTTATGCCACACTTGAACCAACTATTGAATATTTTGTAGAGCGAGGCATCTTATACGAAGCCCGAAAAAACACCGATGTAGGGAGGGCTCAGGAAATCGTAGTTGCAGAGGGTGATCCTGTAACGCTGACTTGTAACGAAGCCGGTGTAAACGGAACTTACACCTGGTATAAAAAAGGTTTTAATACCTACATGCCGGGCTCTACATTTAATATAGCCAGTGTTACTCCTGCAGATACCGGAAACTACACGGTGTTAATTGATAATGAATTTATTCGTGTGAATGACGAAAACTCTGACTATAACAATTCGTTTACAAAACCAATCCATCTGACTTTTACTCCTTCTACCCCTTTATTGAAAAAAGCCACAGGGGCAGAAGATGGAAAATCAATTGAACTGGAGTTCAGTAAACCAATGGGACTTCCACATGAAGGTCAACAGGATGATTTTACAGTAAGCTGTGGTGATGAAAGCATTGATGTTGAACGCTTGACCAGAGAAGGTCGTTTGGCGGACCGACTTACTCTACAGCTAACAAAATCTTTAACTATGGGCGAGAATATTAGTGTTATCTATACTCCGGGTTCTGTGGTTTGTGCTAATGGTGGAATATTAGAATCCTTTGAGGTATCTGCTGAAAACCGAACCGGAACTTCGCCAACACTATTAAGTGCAGTTACCAGAACCGATGGTAATGGTATTGAACTGACTTTTGATTATTACATTGATATCAATAAACTAGATGTTCAGAATCTTAGTGTACAGCCTAGCTCTCCGGTAAATATTTCTTCCATTCAAACTATCAATGGGGATGTAAATAATCATATCACAAAAAAACTTTTGATTTCTGTAGATCAGGCTTTTATTTATTCCGATGATATTTCTGTTTCCTTAAGTGCAGAAGCTGTTTTTGCTCTTTATGGTGCAGGAAATGTGGAGATAACCAATTTTCCTGTTGAAAATAAGGTAATCGCAGAAAGAACACCTGTTAAGCTTACCGTAATTGATGGTACCGCACAAATACAAAATCTGGTTATTAAAGGCAATCTATCCACGGAAGACGTATTATTAAAAGATGATGGTAGCCAGGGAGATGAAATCTCAGGAGACAATACATGGTCTGTTCAAATGGAATTAACAGAAGGGGATTACGAATGGAATGCATATAAACGCGCTACAGAAGTTCGATATGATACTGTTTGGGTGGATTTAGGCAATGGACAAAAGGCAATGCAGTTAAACCCATATTTACATGATACAGATTCTCTTTTAACAGAAGAGGTAATTCTAAATTTCTCAGTTAGTACAGATGCTTATACAGGCGAAACCTCCTTTGGTTATATGAATAAAACCTTAACCCTTATTCTTGACCTTAATGGTTACCTCAATAATAATCCAGGAGAAACTGCCGATCCATATGTAATGGGAATTGATGGAGACTGGTCAGAAGGTATAGCGCTGAACCCAACCGACGAAACTCATATTTTCAGTGTGCAATTCGAGGGTTACGGCTATGGAGAAGAAGTCAATTACAGTTTTAGAAATGGGAATGTATGGGAAAATAGTAATCTGGATTTAAGACAGGTGGTGATGAATGATGACTTGACGGTTGAAGCTGCTTTTGGCGATTTTTACAATACTGCTGTTGATAAAGTTCATTATATTGACAAGTGCTTTGATATTTGGCCAAACCCTGTTGAAAACTACCTGAACTTATCCGTTTGCAATTCACTTAGCAACCTGAGAATTCAGATTGTAAATATGTCCGGTCAGGTAGTATTTAAAGAAGTTGGAAATATGGAGCAAATAAATCTTAGCTCTTTACGATCGGGCATTTATATCCTACATGTATTGCAAAATAGCACAACATTTTCTACTGCAAAATTCATAAAGAAATAATTCTGATAACAACCAAAAAAATCAAAAACAAAAACTATTAAACATGAAAAAATTTTATTCTTATGTTCTGGCTGTAGTAGTCGCTGCATTTACATTTCAGGTAAATGCACAATTACAAGAAGCCGATTCTTTGGCATTGGTAGATATTTATAATGCCGGTGACGGTGCCAATTGGACGAATGTTGAAAATCCATGGTTACAAGGTAATGCAGATACCTGGTCTGGTGTTATCGTTACAGAAGGTAGGGTTACCGAATTGTACTTAAATCAGATTAACTTTGGGGGTATCGGAGGTGAATTATCTCCTTCTATTGGAAATTTAACAGAGCTTACACGATTCGAAATTCAGGATGCACCTACATTAAGAGGTTCTATTCCTTCGGAGCTATGGAATTGTACAAAGATTGGTCGTTTACAAATGAAATATACCGGTTTAACCGGAGGAATTCCTGCAGGAATTGAATCAATGGTGAACATGTATGAGATAAACTTTCAGCAATCTTACTTGGGAGGATCTATTCCCGCCGAAGTATTTCAGTTGCCATCACTAACCAAGGCATATTTACACCAAAGTAACTTTACAGGAACAGTTCCTTCTACTGTTACCGAGGCTAAAGGTTTGGTAAGATTATATTTACAAGACAATCATTTAGAAGGTCCGCTGCCATTTGCTGATATTCCAGCAGATAACGGAGCAAAAGTTAATTTAACCGGAAATTACTTTTCTTTTGAAGATGTAAAGCCATATCATGATGCAGCTGCTAATAGTCAGTTTGCCTCATTTACCAATGATTACCAATATGCACAAGCCTCACAATTCTTTACTTTATACGAAGGCGATGCCATAGACTTTTCATTAACAGTAGAAGATGCAGCGGTATACAATTGGTTTTTCAATGAAGAAGCTGCTCCTGTTACTATCGGAAATAACACCCACTCAATAGCTTCGGCTACAGAGGCCAACGCTGGATTATATACATGTAAAATCCAAAGTTCATTAGTTTCTAACTTTGAAATCTTAGCTGAATATACTATAAATAGTGTTGTTTCTTCTGAAATTACGGCGCTAGAGGCTGATTCTTTAGCATTAGTCGATATTTATTATGCTGGCGACGGTGCCAACTGGATGGATGTGGAAAATGCATGGTTAGAAGGTAATGTTGATACCTGGACTGGTGTTGTTGTTACAGATGGAAGAGTTACAGAACTAGGTCTAAATCAAATTAACTTTGGAGGACATGGAGGTACGCTTTCTCCATCAATAGGAAAGCTTACAGGGTTAACTCGTTTTGAAATTCAAAATGCTCCTAACTTAAATGGATCTATTCCTGCTGAAGTATGGAACTGTACTGAAATAGGTCGTCTGCAAATGAAATATACTGGTTTAACCGGAGGTATTCCTGAAGGAATTGAATCAATGGTTAACATTTATGAAATTAACTTTCAACAATCGTACTTAGGAGGATCTATTCCTGCAGAAGTGTTTCAGTTACCATCTTTAACTAAAGCTTATTTACACCAAAGTAACTTTACAGGAAAGGTTCCTTCTACAGTAACAGAGGCAACTGGTTTAGTACGTTTGTATTTGCACGATAATCTATTAGAAGGTGAGCTTCCATTTGCTAACATACCAGCTGATAATGGGGCAAAAGTTAACTTAACCGGAAATTACTTTTCGTTTCAGGATGTAAAACCTTATCATGATGCTGCTGCAAATGGACAATTTGGAGCCTTTACAAACGATTATCAATATGCTCAGGCTGCACAGCATTATACTGTAAACGAAGGAGAAGAAGTTTCTTTCTCATTGACAGTAGATGACGCTGCCGTGTATAATTGGTTTTTTAATGATGAAGTGGCTCCGGTAACTATTGGGGGTAATATGCACACTATAGCATCAGCTTCTGCAGCGAACGAAGGGGTATATACTTGCAAAATTCAGAGTTCTCTGGTTTCAAGTTTCGAAATTCTTGCCGAGTATATAATTGATGAGGTGACACTTTCTACCTCAGTAAAAGAGAATGAAGCTCTTACCTGTCAGGTTTATCCTAATCCTTTCAGCGATCAATTGACAATTGAGGTAGAAGCTCCAATTACATCTGTTTCTTTATTTAATTCAACAGGAAATATGGTATTTAATGAAGCTAAGTCTGGCGTATTTAATGTAACTATTTCAAGCTATAGCTTAAAAAAAGGTATCTATATTATAAAAGTAGAAACAGAAGCTGGAAACATTATTAAAAAGGTAATCAAGAAGTAATTTGTCTTTTTCTTTAATTATTTAAAATAATAAGGGTTTGGCTATTTATCTTATATGCCAAACCCTTTCTTTTGTCCTTAACTATAAAGTTAGGTCTATTCTTTTTTACTATACTTCATTTCTACGATAAAAGCGATCAATAAACCAAAACCACCAAATAATAAAACTGGAGCACCATAAACAACGCTTACAGTTTCTCTGATATTCCAATTACGATTATTATCAAGAGTAAATTCTGGCAATAAGGCTTGCGTTAAAAAGAAACCTACCAACAAGCCTAAGCCAATTCCCATCAATAGGCATGCGGCTTTTAGCGCACCGGAACTGAAACCTCCCAATTTAAATTTAGGCATGGAGTAGTTTTCTTTTAAAATAGAAACATCCAGTTTGTCTCCTAACTTTTCAATAATGTTTAATCGCTCTTTTCTGTGAACGAAGAGTTCGAAAATCTTATAAATTCCCAGGGCTACAGTTGCAACCACCACGGGTACAAAAATAAATTCCATCATATCAGTAAAATTTTAAATCGTTATAAATCCATTTTGGCTTTAAGACGCTGACTTTTACAATCGGTTACAAGAATTATTTACTTTTATTCGTAGAAATATTTTCTCAAAAGTGGTGTAACCGATAATAGAATATTGCGTCTTAATGCCGACATGGATCAGGAAAAAGAACTAGAATATATAAAACAGATTGTTGATGGAGATACGCATTTGTATGCTTATTTTCTTCAACACTATTCTAATTCTATCTTTTCCATGGTTCGTCAAATGATTGGTAATAATGAGGATGCCGAAGAGATTACACAGGATGTATTTCTTAAGGCTTTTAGGAAAATTCATACTTTTAAAGGAAATAGTAAGTTCTCATCATGGCTATACCGGATAGCTTATAATACAACCATTTCAGCTACTCGTAAAGCGAAAAAAGAATATGCCGGAGTAGATGATTTTGTATTAAATAATATCTCGGATGAAGATGTAGATGAGTTTTTAAACAAAGAAAATGATGAGGTACTTTTATTAGAGTTGGAGCAGGCTATAAAGTGTTTAAGTATTGAAGATAAATCATTGATTGTACTTTATTACCAGCAAGAAAAGCCGATTAAGGAATTGGCTGATATCATGAATTTGAGTGAGTCGAATATTAAAGTTAAATTGCATAGAGTCCGTAAAAAGCTCTATTCATTCATTAATAACAGTAAGCATGAAAGAGGATAAAGCGCTAAAAAAAGTATTGAAGCAAAAGGGCAAATTTCAATTGCCAAATCATTTTGAATATACTTTAATGCAGGCTGTATATCAGGAAGCAGAAAAGAAGAAACGTCGAAGTTATGCAGTGGGATTAATTACGATTTCATTTGTTTCACTGTCCTTTATTGTGGCGACTTTCTTTTTTATATCACCTTATTTAGATTTAAGATCTTACACTAAATACATCAGTTTTAACAATCCGTTATTTCAGTTTTATAGTATGATTGGTTTTATCGCACTGTTTTTGTTAATGATGGAAAGTATCATTCGCAAGAAAATGCTAAAGCACCGATAAGCATCAATTTCTTATCGGTTTCTATTTCAAATCCAATTCATTATTCACTGCAGGTTCTATATTTCCTTCTTCTGGGTGATTAAATATTCTTTTTAGCAGGATAAAACAACAAATGGCAATTGTTATAGCTCCTGTTATAATGATGAATGTGTTTGCTACCCCGCCATAACCTTCGAAGAAAGTCTTTTCCATTTCCTCTTCCATATTTACAAATTGCATCATTAAAGTAGCCACCAGGTTATTTACAAAATGAATAATAACACAAAGGGTTAGATTGTGGGTTTTATGATATATCCACCCCATAAATACTCCCAATCCCATAGCTGTAATAAATTGCCAGGGATTTAAATGAACAATACCAAACAGTAAGCTGGATATGAAAATAGCTCTGGCAGGCGAATATCTTTTTAATAATCCATCCAATATGATGCCTCTGAATATCAATTCCTCCAATATGGGAGCTGCAACTGATAAGGTCAGAAAAGCAAAAACACCTTTTAAATTGCCAATTTCCAGAAGAATGTCTTTCATGAAGTCAGGCATAGGAATCAAACTTTTGATAGGTGATAATAACCCGAATTGCAACCCCAGAGCTCCCAAAGAAACCAAAGCAATCATTTTGGGAGATACTGACTTAAATGTAAAACCAACAATTCCGCTTTCTTTTTTACGAATATACCAGGCAAAAGAAAGTGGCGCTGCCATGTTCAATACATAAATAACAAACGTAGCTAGCTCCTTAGAGGCTATGCTTAATAGCCAAATTTGTAAAGGTAATAAAGGTAAAATGGCTAAAACAGCAATGCCAACAATTCCCCAACTTTGCAGAATGTTTGGGTAGGTTTTTTGATGATACATATTTATCAGATTAATTTGCTCAAATGTAATAATAACTCAGTTCGATTAAAATATTGGATTTTATGAAGCGCAATAATATCTCAAATAATTCTTTTCAAACACCATGTTTTCAGAAAAAATTACGATTTTTGTCGGTCAAATTGAAAAAAGAAATTAAAAGCTAGAATATTATGCAAACGGTAGTTAGTGGTATCAGACCCACCGGGAACTTACACTTAGGAAATTATTTTGGAGCAGTAAAAAATTTTTTGCGCATGCAGGATGAGTACAACTGTTATTTTTTTATTGCCGATTATCACTCCTTAACCACACATCCAACTCCGGAAAATTTGCATAATAATGTTCGTCAGGTTTTAGCTGAATATTTGGCTTGTGGATTGGATCCTGAAAAATCGACTATTTATATTCAGAGTGATGTGCCTGCAATTGCAGAATTGAGTTTGTTAATGAGTATGAATGCGTACTTAGGCGAACTTGAGCGTACCACATCATTTAAGGATAAAGCAAGAAAGCAGCCTGAAAACGTAAATGCAGGTCTGTTGACATATCCGGTTTTAATGGCTTCGGATATTTTAATTCATAAAGCCGATAAAGTACCTGTAGGTAAAGATCAGGAGCAAAATCTGGAGATGACCAGAAAATTTGCCAATCGTTTTAACCACATGTATAAGCAGGAATATTTTAAAATTCCACAATCGTTTAACTACGGAGAAGCTTTAGTTAAAATTCCTGGATTAGACGGTTCCGGTAAAATGGGTAAATCGGAAGGTAATGGAATTTACCTGGCAGACGAGCCAAAAGCGTTGAAGAAAAAAGTAATGAAAGCGGTTACGGATAGTGGTCCAACTGAGCCAAACTCTCCGGTCTCGGAACCGATTCAGAACCTGTTTACTTTAATGGAGGTAGTTTCTACTCCAGATACGTTGGATTTCTTTAAAGAAAAATATGCGACTTGTGAAATCCGTTATGGGGATTTAAAAAAGCAATTAGCAGAGGATATTGTAAAGTTTACTACACCTATTCGCGAAAAGATTGAAGCGATAAAAGCAGATGATGTTTATCTGAATAAAGTAGTTAGCATGGGTAGAGAAAAAGCGCAAGCCAGTGCCGAGCAAACAGTAAAAGAAGTAAGAGAAATTATTGGAATTAAACGTTTCTAAATTCCATTTTCGATAAAATACAAGAGGTTGTTTCTAAAGAAGCAACCTCTTTTTTTGTGCTCAATCGTGATATTATGATCACTACATAGGTATGTTAAAATTTTTAACATACTCATACATCCCAATAAATAAAAGGTATTCAGTGCTGTTTGAAAAAATATTTATAAAAAATATAGTAGTATGTATTGCATAGTACCTATTAAAAGACATATATTTGTAATGCAATATTCAAGGTAATAAAAGGTATTTTTAAAATTATTATTAAAACATATTTACGATGAAAGCTTCCGGAAATAAAATAATGGCAATGTTTTCTGCAGTTGTAATCAGCTTAATGCTGATGGTTCCGGTATTGTCTGCAAGATTAGAATCGAATAACGAGATGATGGAAGTAGAGGTGAGTGAACCGACGATTAAAATCAGTGAGGATAGAAATATTCAATTTATATCCCTTGACTTTTCGGCAGATAATAATACATCTGTACGCTTATAAAAATATGGACTGGTAATTCTTGTTTTCATCAAGAAAGCAAGAATCACTTAAAGGAGGAACAAGACATGAAGGTAGAAAATACAAAAGCACAAATGAGAAAGGGAGTTTTGGAATACTGTATTCTTTCCATTCTCTCAGGCAGTGATAAATATGCTTCCGATATTATCAATGAGCTTAAAGAAGCCAAAATGATAGTGGTGGAAGGAACTTTATATCCCTTGCTTACCCGACTAAAAAATGCAGAACTGTTAACCTATCGTTGGGAAGAATCGACACAAGGACCGCCACGAAAATATTATGAACTCACCGAAAAAGGTAAAGATTTTTTAAAGGAATTAGATGCATCATGGAAAGAGCTGGTAGATGCAGTCGCATTTATAAATAACAAATAGTAAAAGGAAAAGTCATGAAAAAAACAGTAAATATAAATTTAAACGGTCGCGTTTTTTACATTGATGATGATGCATTTATCCGATTACGCGAATACCTGGATAAACTGGAACGCTATTTTAAAAAGCAGGAGGAAGGCAAAGAAATAATCAATGATATAGAAAGCAGAATTGCTGAACTTTTAGAGGAAAAGCTTTCGAGTAAATCATCGGTAGTTACATTAGATATGGTTGAAGATATTATGAACCAAATGGGACAGCCCGAAGATTTTGAGGATGAGGAAGAGCCTAAAAGATCGAAAGAAAAATCGCAATACGCAGCTTACGATTATTACACTAAAAAAAGAAAACGCTTATTCAGAGATGTGGACAACAGGGTTTTGGGTGGAGTTTGTAGTGGCTTAGCTGCCTACTTAAATATGGATCCGGTGTTGCTTCGTGTATTATTCGTTATTCTGATAATAGTGGGAGTCGGGATTATTGTTCCAATCTATGTTATTCTTTGGATTGTTGTTCCTGCTGCTATTACCACAGGACAAAAGCTGGAAATGCGAGGCGAGAATGTAACCATTAACAATATTGAGAAAGCGATTAGGGATGAATATGAAGATGTAAAGGAGCGCTTTAGTAAAATGAAAGAAAGCAATGCCTATAAAAAAGGCGAAAGCTGGTGGAATAAATTTACAAAACGTGACAAAACTATTTTGGCCATTGTAGCTATTGTTGGTGCTGTAATGCTTATGGGAAACTTAATTCATATGGATATGTTTAACCCTGACTTTATTCACCAAACCAGTTTTCATATGGGGCATGTCCCCTTTTTTCATTTTCCGGGAATTTTTATCCTGGTTGGCATTCTGCTTTTAATTGGCTTTATTTTTAAATCGGTTTTTAAAATCATTATTTACCTGATTGCCTTTTTGTTTTTAGCCGTAATTGGAATTAAAGTAATTGGCTTTATTGTTGGCAGTGTATTTATGTTTTGTTAATGAAATATAACCTACCTAATTGATCATTTTAACAACATCACAAAATGAAGAAAACTTTATATATCAACTTAAATGGTTTTGCTTTTCATATTGATGAAGATGCTTATGAAAAACTAAATCAATACCTCAAAAAAATTGAACGAAGCTTTGCAGATGAAGATGAAGCCAAAGAAATTGTGGCAGATATTGAAGCGCGCATTGCTGAATTGTTTACAGGAAAGAAAAAGTCTGCAGAAGAGGTCATTACTTTAACGCAAGTAGAAGAAGTGATTTCTACAATGGGAGAACCTCAGGATATTGCAGATGAAGAAGAAGCGCAGGAGAAATCATCAACTCAGGAAACAACAGTACCGCCGACTCCTCAATACCGTAAACGATTATATCGCGATCCGGAAAATCGTTACTTAGGTGGTGTTTGTGGAGGATTAGGGGCATACTTCGATATGGATCCGCTTGTTTTTCGTATTATATTTCTGATCGCATTTATATTATACGGAGCGTCACTACCAGTTTACCTCATACTTTGGATTGTAATGCCCAAAGCCAGTACCATTACCCAGAAATTAGAAATGAGAGGTCCGGCCAGTTATGAAAAATGGGAACAAAACCTAAAAAATGAATACCAGGAAGTCACTCAAAAGTTCAAACAATCCAAAACCTACCAAAATTTTTCGGATGGCGTAAACAGAGGATCCGATGCAATGGGTAACGTTTTAAGAATAATCGTTCGTGTTTTGGTATCTATCATTGGCGTTGCCTTAATGATTGGGACATTGGCTGTATTGGTTTCGCTGATATTGGCTTTTACCTTTGGATTTACATTTTTCGACTTTTCGGGAGCAGGTAATTATTTTGCCTCCATTCCTACCTATTTTATGTCAGGAACGGATTTAATGCTAGGTACGATTGGATTGTTAACTGTCACTTGCATTCCAATTTTATTGTTATTCTATGCTGGTTTCAGAATGGTTTTTAGATTTAGATCCGGAGCACGATGGTTAGGCATTACCTTTTTAGTTTTATGGATTGCAGGCTTGGTTTTATTAGTATATACATCGGCCAGAGTGGCTCGTGAATTTACGGTAACAGAAGATGTTTATAATAAATCAGAATTAGTAGTACCTGAAAACAAAACGATATACTTAAAACCAAATCAAACCGGATATATGCCGGAATATAAAGAATATTTATTCGATGTCAATAAATTAGATGTTTACCTGGCTGATGATCAAATACACATCAAAGGAAATCCTCGAATAGAGCTCGTAAGAGGAGATGAATTTGCTATTGATATTAAAAAATCAGCTAAAGGAAGATCTGTATTAACGGCAGAGAATAATTGTAAAGATATTGAGTTCTTTTGGATATTGCAGGATTCAGTACTAAAGATAGACCCCGTTTTTACGCTCAATCAGGAAAGTAAAATCAGAGATCAACGTGTTAGGGCTGTTATTGTGGTTCCTCAGGATGTAAATGTTATTGTTGATGAGGAATTGGACTGGATTGTTCATAGCAACCTGGACTAATGAAATTTTGAAACCTTGTATTGAATATTGTATGGCAATGAATTGATTATTAAACCTAAAATCTAAGAAATGAAAGCATTATTAAGAACATCCATAATAATATTAATGGTAGGTATTAGTAGCTTAAGCATATTTGCTCAGCAAAAAACTGCCGATAAAATGTTTAACGATTTAAGAGATATGGATGAGGTGACTTATTTATCCTTCTCGAAAAATCTAATGAACTTTGCCGATTTAGATATCGACCATGATGATGATGGCGAAGAGCATCATGTTTCGGGAGATTTGCATGAAGTAAAACTGGTTATTTTCAAACCAGAAGAGGAGTCATCTGCAAACTTTAAATCCTTGGTGCAAAAATATATGCACAAAGGAAAATATAAATTAGTTGAAGATGATGACAATGATGAAGACTCGGAAGTGTGGGTGATGCGCAAAGGCAAAAAAGTTAGTGAATGCCATGTAATCTTCCAGGGTGAAAGAAATGGTGTTTTGTTATCTTTCTTTGGCGATTTTAAGGTGGAAGATGTGAATAAACTGAAAGAAAAAATGGAAGATTACAAAGATTAAAACAATACAGGATGGATGATTGTCATTTGCGAATAATTATCCATTCTTTTAAATTCAAACCAGAAAACTAATCTTAATTATTATGAGTTCTGCCGGACATGTTTTGGATATGATTAAGCGCTCACGCTACAACGATTCCATCCGAAAAAAAAGAATCGAGCGCATGACTAAGGTAAAAGATATTTACCAGGAAGAAATTCGAAAACACCATCATATCCTATTTCAAGATAAAGAAATAGATAAAGTAAAACTGGAAGAAATTAAAAGCCGGATTCGTAGAAAAATTATTTCCCGAAGGCGAAAAGCATGGCTACTGACGATTGCTCTAACTATATGTATTATAGCTGCAGTTTATTTTTGGGCTTCCTATACATTGTAGTTTATCAACGTAAGGAATCTATATTTCTTATCTAAGTTTCTGATTGCAATATTTTCTGATCAACAGGATAGATTAATCAAGTATCCGCCATAACTAGAAAGGTATATTCTAAATAATGTTTTTTAGGTTGGGAGGATTATAGTTTACAATTTTTATAATTTATGAAAACAAAAATGAAATGGATTAAATTTTCTGTAATAGCCATAATCTATATTTTATGGGTAGTATGGGTTAAAAATTTGTGGTTGTTAGCAGGGATTTTAGTTATAATAGATGTTTATATTACCAAAAAAGTTCCTTGGAGTTTTTGGAAGAAAACAAAAGATGGGAAAAAGCCTAAAGTATGGGTTGAATGGGTGGATGCATTGACTTTTGCGCTTGTTGCAGTTTATTTTATCAATCTATTCTTATTCCAGAATTATCAAATTCCATCTTCTTCAATGGAAAATACGCTATTGGTCAAAGATCACCTATTTGTGAGTAAGGTTAGCTACGGGCCAAGAATTCCGAATACGCCATTATCTTTCCCTTTAATGCAAAATACAGTACCTATTTTAAAAACAAAATCATATCTAGAATGGCTTAGATGGGATTACAAACGCTTAAAAGGTTTTGGGCAGGTCGAAAACAATGATATTGTTGTTTTTAACTTTCCTACAGGGGATACTGTGCCTGTAAAATATGTAAATCCTGATATATATAAAACGAGCAGATTAATAGGTTTATCTTATGCTAATCGAGATAAGAGTATACTAGCAGGTATGGAAAATGCCAGCCAATGGGAAATTAACCAAAAGTTAAAAGCAGTAGGTAGGCAGCATATTTACCAGAATCAGAAAGAGTATGGCAAGGTTGTTTATCGTCCTGTGGATAGAAGAGATAATTACGTAAAAAGGTGTATTGCAATTGCTGGTGATTCATTAGAGATGCGGAATAATCAGGTGTATATCAATGGCGTAAAAGCTAAAAATCCGGACGACCTTCAGCATTGGTATAATATTATTACAGATGGAACAAATTTGAATAAACGTTTTTTGGATAAATATGAAATTTCAGATGAAGATGCCAAGAGTATGATGATTGGGTCAAACCGATATCGGATTCCTTTAACCGAGAGAAAAGCTAAGGAAATAAAATCTCTCTCATTTATTCGACAAATGTTTATGGATAATGAAGAAGTTGATTCTACCAGGCTTCCGGATGTTTGGCCTTACAGCACTGACTATTTGTGGTCGAGAGATAATTTTGGACCTTTGTATATTCCTCAGAAAGGTGCTACAGTGCAATTAAATATGAAAAATCTGGTATTGTATGATAGGATAATTACTGCATACGAAGGTAATACATTGTCCGTTAAGGATAATACTATTTTTATTAATGGAGAAAAGGTCAATGAATATACATTTAAAATGGATTATTGCTTTATGCTTGGAGATAACAGGCATCAATCAGCTGATTCAAGATATTGGGGCTTTGTTCCAGAAGATCATATTATTGGGAAACCGCTTTTGGTATGGTTGTCATATAATAAAGATAAATCATGGTTGGAAGGTAAAATTAGATTTGATCGATTCTTTAAATGGGTGGGGAGTGAGTAGTTGTAATTTATAAAGATGACTTCTTTTATTTATGGGTGCATATGCAAATCAAGAATTCATTTATTCGAAAACATGTTATGGATTGTATGAATATATTGGACAATTAGATAACAATAGACCGACTTTAAGCATTGAATAATCTTTTTCCAAAAAAATGACAAAAAATGAAACGAAGAAATATAATTATCAAAATCCTTTTGGGTCTATTAAGTATTCCTATTGTAATATTTTGCATTTTATATGCTCTGGAGGAGCTAATTCATATTGATAATGTTGTCCATCTGGATTGGCCGCCACATTTAGCCTGTTTTATTGCCTATTTTATTGGAGGGATTATCCTTAGAAAGGAAGATGTTAAATTCACTCCTATTCTTTTAATACCATTTTATCTTTTTATTCCTATGGGATTTGGTGATGTATTAATCTCTCTTTTGCTATATAGTATCTCTGCTTTGGTAGTGACACGTACTAATATAAAACGACTATATAAGATTCTGATTCTAACACCTGTGTTAGGATGGTTTTTATTTTGTTTGTTTTCACAACCATTTATTTTAAATCATTACGAAATGATAGATGTTAACGGGCATAAAGTAAAAGCTCAAACTCACCAGGTAGTAATATGGAATAATGAGACTGACGATATTGAGCAGTTATCAGAACTAAGTTTATTAGATTATGATGGCAACATAGTATATCTAAATAATTATAAAGGGAAGAAAGTTTTTATAACATTTTGGGCCACCTGGTGTGGTCCATGTGTGTCAGACAAACCCCAATTAGAAATAATTAAAGAGGAATTATATAATAATCCAGACATCGTATTTATAGATGTTTCTCTTGATGAAGATATAGGAAAATGGAGAGATTATGTAAGGCATAAAAAACCAAACGGTATTCAATTGATAATTAACGAAAACGCTAAAAAATTTTATAGGGCATTTAAATGTTCAGGAATCCCTTTTGGAGTTATTATTGAATCAAATGGAAGCTTCACCGCAAGTAATTTATACCGTCCAGGAGGCATAAATATTATTGAGACAATGAACAATTTAAACTAAAATGGAAGTTTGATCAATTGATATACTTACATCAAGAACCTTCGGTAAAATCAAAGTATTCGTAAATTTAAATAAGTATAAAAACGCCATTTGTTAAAAATACGAATGGCGTTTTATGAAATCAAAAAGAGATAACTATTTGTCAAACTTACGTTCCACAACCGGATTTACAAACGGCTTATCGACAACTTTCTCGCTATGGTAGGACAATAGTTTATCATACATCATCGGATCTTGCCACTCATCTTTAATGGCCTGACTAAAAACAATATCTTTTAAGGAATAATTAAACCATTCCAAATCTTCACGAAATGCTTCTGCATAACCCGTATCTGTTTCATGTACTCTTACGGATTTTACACCCACTTCTCCTTCACCATTATTAGTTTGAGTAGCTTGCAGTACTTTATCAATCACAAATAAAAAGGTAAGCGCAAAACACTCTGCTGAAGGACTTACGGGCATTTCTACATACCTGTCACTATTATTTTTAATGAACGATTTAAAGTCATCACTTTCTTTATTCCACATGGCGTAGGCGTGGTCAAAACTATCCACCACATCTTTTATAGTTCCTTTGGTCAGACCAAAATCATATACCATTTGTCCAAAGTCAAGTTTGGTAGAGCTTAAGAAAACCTCCACCACATAACTGTGTCCATGTAATGATTTTTTACACCGGTCACTCGAACAATCACGGACTATATGTGCTCCTTCAAACTTAAATTTCTTTCTTATAATCATGGGTTGTATTTTGTTTATTTGTCATTAAGCTATTAGCCATTGGTTTCCTTTGAGTATCACTGTTTCCTGTTTCTTGAAAACTGATCATTGCTAACTGCTAACTGATCACTGTTGACTACTCACTTCTCTTCGCATATCATAATTGGTAAATGCACCATCATAATATTCACTGGTAAAAGCGCCTTCGTTACTTTGTGTTCCTCTTAAAGATTCACAAGTGTGCACCAAACCACTCAGCTTTACATAGACTGATTTTGTTTCTGCAGCTTTACTTACCTCGTCATAAATCATTTTAGTAAGATTTTCCTGCAAATGGCCTCTGCGTGCTACCCAGTCTACAATACGTTGCAATTTGGAAATTCCCAACACTTTTTCATCCGGAATATAACTAATAACGGCGTATGAACCATCTCTGAATAAAGTGCTAAAAGGTGCAGTGTGATGAGAACAAACCGAAACAATATCAACTCGCTTGGTAATCGGATATTTCTGTCCCGACTCGTTTGGAAAACTGGCCATATGTGGGCGATGCGACCAACGGCCGGATAATAATTCTGAATCGTCCTCCAGATTATCCCCACAATACATTTTAGCAACTCGATAAGGCGTTCCCTTTTCTCCACCAACATTCGGATCGTTCATATCAATCTTCATGGCTTTAAAAGCTTGCGTAATATGATATTCAGTAATCACACGCATAATATAATGTGCTTCTTCTGAAACGCCTCCTACACTTTCAACATTATCGGAGATTTTAAAATCCTGCAAATGATTGTATTCAATCCAGGCCGTCAAAAAATCTTTTTGAGGAAACTTACGCTCAAATCTTTCTTCTACAAATTCCTTTAAATAATCAAACGCACCTTGCTTGTCTGATGAAAATCCCTTTCTGCTGTCATATCGTGACGGTTTGGGATTTTTTATTGCTGTTTTTACAATGACTTCTTTCATATCAAAAACATTTAAATTCTTAAACTATAACTCTTAGGCAATAGTATTGTTTTGAAAGAAAACAGCAGGTGACCTATTATTGTTTAATAATATTGCGTAATAAATTAAACATTATTTATTTGGTCACTATAGGAGTTAAAATAAAAAAGGCTGTTTTTCAAAAAGATAAACAACCTTGGGCAATTTTTATTTCATTTAATTCTTTACAATCTTTTAACGTTTAAAAGAAATCGTTTAATGATGTTCTTCATCCTTTTTCCATTTGTCACTTCCGAAACGCGAAGTTAAGATGGTAAGGATTTCATTGGCAGAATATTCAATAGGTTTATTGGTAATATTTAGAACGGTAAAACCGCCTTTCTTGAAAAGGTTATTGGCAAAATCAAGCTCCATGCGTACTTTTCTTCTATCCACATAATCCGAATTTGGATCCATATGAATTCGACTTACTCTACTGCTTCGCTGGGCAATCAAATAAGTCATTGATATAGTTAAGCCAAATACTCTGTCCGGATCAACCTGAAATAAGGTATCGGGTATTGGTGTACCCGGAACAATAGGGACATTGGCTACTTTCCATCCAAACATGGCCAAATAAATACTTAATGGTGTTTTTCCGGTTCTGGAAACACCTGCTAATACAATATCTGCGTTAGCTATCTTTTCAGCGTGCTGACCATCATCATGTTGCATGGTAAATTCAATAGCTCGCACCCTACGGTAATATTCCATATCACGCAAGCGATAAAGTCCAGGTTGTTCTACTGGTTTCATATCTAAAACCGTGTCTAAGTATTCAGTCATGTCGCCAACTAAATCAAAATGTCTGATATTTTTATGCTCACAGGTATCAATCAGTCTTCTTCGTGCCAAGTGATCCACCATAGTATGGGCAATCACACCATTTTTCTCGAGCACTTTATCAACGACTTTATCAATTTGCTCCTGAGAGCTCACCTCTGGTTCTATAATAATCGGGATTTTATGATCGGGATATTGAATTAACATGGCTTCCACCAGCGTGTGGCCTGCAACTCCTTTTCCTCCGGAAACAATAAAAATAGGAGGCATATTTGTGTTTTCTTCCATAGTGTAGATTTTTGCTTTAAGATAACAGATCAGATGGTAGTTTCCAAGTAAAGATTGAATGGTGATCTTTTGTCAGGAAAAAAGATCCACTTATCAGGTATTTTAGATTGTTCGAATAAACACTGTAAAAATTCAATTCATTTGAGCAACCTAGTGCTTAATTGCCCGTAATAATGAATTGCATTGAAAGAAAGGAAAAATATAATATAAGTAAATCCAATTTAATGAAAGTGTTAAATTTTAGAGTTCTATTTTGGTTGATGCTATTAACATTCTTTTCATTGACAAGCTTTGGACAAGAGGTTTGTGATGATGGTATTGATAATGACGGAGATGGTTTAATAGACTGCTTTGACCCGGATTGTTATGCAAATGAGGCCTGCGGTTTTTATGAGGCTGATTATTGTAGGTCGCAACTGCCGGATTCAAAAGAATTTGGGATGCAGCTGGATAATAACTTTTTAGCTGGAAGTTATCAGGTTCAGGGTGCCGGATCAACATACGATTATGCACCTTATGGATATGATATTCCAAAAGTGGCTGATATCGATAATGATGGAAACATGGAAATCGTTACGGTAAGTTCATACGGAGGTGATGATGGTATTTTCATTTTTGACCCTGTAGAAGATGAACTTAAATACTTTATAAGTTTAACTATTGCCAATAATCACACGGGAGTTGCTTTAGCCAATGTTGATTCAGATCCTTATGTGGAGATTTTTATCGCAACAGGGTATGAAAGTACAGGAGATAATCGAATTTACCGATACGATTTTAATGGAACAAGCTGGACACAATATACAAATGGCAGTTGGCCAATTGTAAATGCTTATACCCGAAGAGGTTTTCAGCCGGATATTCTGGATTTTAATGAAGATGGTACGCCCGAACTTTTGTTTTATGGAGAGCAAAGTGGAAATAAAACGGCAGCTATTTACAATATAGAGGATGGTTCAATTATCATAGATTTAATTGCAGCAACGGGTGGTGCTACTGGACATTTAGCCAGTCATCTGTACTGGAAAGATCACTTTGCATTTGCTGATGTTATCCCTGAAGGATTTGATCCCGGAAGTGGTGCATTATCTTATGCAAAAGGAGTAGAATTTATTACTTCTAGCCGAATTTACACAATCGATATTGAAAGTGGTTCAATTGAAGATGTATGGGGTGTTAACCCAACAGGGGTACACGATGCCTGGGTTAGTGGTGCTGGTAGCGATGGAGATGCAGGTCAGAAAGTCGCTCTTGGTGATATTGATGTAGATGGAGATCTGGACATTGTGGTTACAGGTCAGGGTCGAATTTCTGTTTGGGATCCGCTAACGAATACTTCCATTTGTACTACCGCAATGTTGGGCGGAGGGAGCAAAGGAGGAATTGCCTGTATTGGTGATGTGGATGGAGATGTAGATAACCAACCGGAAATAGGTGTTGTATCAAGAGAATATGTCGAGGTATTCAGATATAATTCTTCAAACGAATTAGAACAAGTTTGGGGATTGAGTAACTCCGATAACTCCGGAGAAACTGCCTGTAACTTCTTTGATTTTGAAGGAGATGGTAGCGTAGAAATGGTTTATCGAGATGAAACCGACCTTTGGGTTTACGAGGGAGAAGGTGATGGTTCAGGAAACGAAAAAGTACTTTTAACATCTAATCAAACATATAATGACGCCAACGGTTTAATTACCAATGTAGCTGGTTGTACTAGTAATACCGGAAGTGAGCATCCTATTATTGTAGATGTTGACCAAAACAACCGAGCCGATATTGTAGTAGCCTGTTCTGAAGGTTTGCGTGTATACCGCGATAGATTAACTCCCTGGATTTCGGCAAGAGGTATTTTTAACCAAAGATCATATAGCTATGTCAATATCAATAATGATATGACTATTCCGGCTATCATGCAAAAAAACCATATTGTTCCTTCGCTAAATAATTATTTAACGCAAATGTATCGGATCGACCAGGCTGGTAATCCTTTTTATCCGGCACCGGACTTTACAGTTGAGGTAAAAAGTATCGACGATCCTTGTCATGGAGATAACAATGACGAGGTTGATTTTGTACTTAATATCTTTAACTATGGAGATGGGCATGCTGATGATTTTGAGGTACCAATCACTTTTTATGATGGCGATCCTTCAACACCAGGAGCTCGAATCTTAAAGCAAGAAATTGTTAATGTTAATCTGTATCCGTTAAATGCCAAAGAAACACACGTCTTTAATATTAAGATGACGGATTTGGATGGAGAAGGAGATGGTTTTGACGGAGAAATATATGTAACCATTAATGATGGAGTGGATAGCGCAGCAGTTGTTAACGGTAGTGGATTTACTACCGTTGGAACAACATTACCTAATTCTCCATACCCAGAATGTGATTACACCAATAATACAATTGGTCCGTTTTTATTTAGTGACTGTGCCTTACAAGCGCCTTTGATTGTATTAGATGCAGATGAAAGCAGCCATAGTGGAGCATTACACTATACGGATTATGCTGCAGGTTATACTGAAGGTATTGGTCGAATTAGTATTTCAGATTCAGATGTTCAAATTACAGACAATGGAACACAGATATCTTCAGCAATTATTGAGGTGTACAATCCTCTTGATGGAGAAATATACGAAGGTCTGTATTGGAATTCTGCAGCTTTAACAGCTTACGGAATTTCAACAACAGCTTCTCAGGGAGATACAAAAGTTACACTAACGGGAACTCGGGACATAGCCGATTATGAAAGTGCTATTGAACTTTTCCAATATGAGAATACATCGGATATACCGAATGCTGATGAACGTTTAATTATTGTAAGAGTAATTGATGCCGATGATGGTTTGGAAAGTGGATCGGCAGTTTGTCACTTTACAGTTTCTACAATAAATGATAGTCCTGTTTCAGCTGACGAAACAATAACAACAGATGAAAATATCGACTATACCTTTACCGGATCAGAGTTTCCATTCTCCGATCCAGATGGAGATGTCATTAGTAATATTGAAATTACAACCTTAACCGGATCGGGTACTTTATATTCTGATAATAATCTGGATGGAAATTATGATAGCGGAGAAGAATTTACAGCAGGACAAACTTTTACGATTAATGAGGTTTATGCAGGTCTTTTAAAGTTTATGCCGGGTACGAATGAGGCAGGGGTATTGGCTTCTGATTATGTATACACCACCTTTACCTTTAGCGTTAGTGATGGAAATGTATATTCAACTCCCGCAAATACAATAACAGTGAGGGTGCTGCCTGACAATAATTTACCTGAAGCTTCAGATAATACAGTGTCAACTGCAGAAGATACAGATTACATTTTCGATGCTTCTGAATTTAACTTTTCAGATGTTGATGGTGGAGATCAGTTGTATCAGGTTCTATTAATTTCTACCCCTGGTTCAGGTATGCTTTATAATGATGCCAATACCAATGGAACGATAGATGTTAATGAAGACTTGGAACCATACGATGTAATAACAAGAACGGACATTGATAATAATCAATTAAAATTTAAACCCGATCTTAATGAATATGGATCTCCATATTCATATTTCAACTTTAAGGTAAATGATGCGGTAGATTATTCTACGGATTTTTATACGATGACAATTAATGTAACTTCAGTTGAAGATGCACCAGTAGCTGTAGACGACACAGAGAGTATTACCGAAGGTACAGCAAGTGTTAGTCAAACAAGTACTTTAATCTCAGACGATACAGATGCAGAAGGAGATGCACTAAGCGTAAGTCAGATTGACGGCGAAAGCAATGCCGCAACTGATATCACAGGAAGCTACGGAAGCTTAAACTGGGACACCGATGGAACTTTCGTATATAGTTTAAATAACGGGAATGCTACAGTTAATGCATTGTCATCCGGTGAAACACTGACAGAAACGTTCACTTACACCGTTATTGATGGCAATGGCGGCAGCGATACTGGAAGCTTAACGATTACTATCAATGGAAGTAACGATGCACCAGTAGCTGTAGACGACACAGAGAGTATTACCGAAGGTACAGCAAGTGTTAGTCAAACAAGCACTTTAATCTCAGATGATACAGATGCAGAAGGAGATGCGCTAAGCGTAAGTCAGATTGACGGCGAAAGCAATGCCGCAACTGATATCACAGGAAGCTACGGAAGCTTAAACTGGGATACCGATGGAACTTTCGTATATAGTTTAAATAATAGCAACGCTACAGTCAATGCGTTGTCATCCGGCGAAACACTGACCGAAACGTTCACTTACACAGTAATTGATGGCAATGGCGGTAGCGATACCGGCAGTTTAAGTATCACCATCAATGGAAGTAACGATGCACCAGTAGCTGTAGACGACACAGAGAGTATCACCGAAGGTACAGCGAGTGTTAGTCAAACAAGTACTTTAATATCTGATGATACAGATGCAGAAGGAGATGCGCTAAGCGTAAGTCAGATTGACGGCGAAAGCAATGCCGCAACTGATATCACAGGAAGCTACGGAAGCTTAAACTGGGACACCGATGGAACTTTCGTATATAGTTTAAATAACAGTGACGCTACAGTCAATGCATTGTCATCCGGTGAAACACTGACTGAAACGTTCACTTACACAGTAATTGATGGCAATGGCGGTAGTGATACCGGAAGTTTAACGATTACTATCAATGGAAGTAACGATGCACCAGTAGCTGTAGACGACACAGAGAGTATTACCGAAGGTACAGCAAGTGTTAGTCAAACAAGTACTTTAATATCTGATGATACGGATGCAGAAGGAGATGCGCTAAGCGTAAGTCAGATTGACGGCGAAAGCAATGCCGCAACTGATATCACAGGAAGCTACGGAAGCTTAAACTGGGACACCGATGGAACTTTCGTATATAGTTTAAATAACAGCGACGCTACAGTTAATGCATTGTCATCCGGTGAAACACTGACAGAAACGTTCACTTACACCGTTATTGATGGCAATGGCGGTAGTGATACCGGAAGTTTAACGATTACTATCAATGGAAGTAACGATGCACCAGTAGCTGTAGACGACACAGAGAGTATTACCGAAGGTACAGCAAGTGTTAGTCAAACAAGTACTTTAATATCTGATGATACGGATGCAGAAGGAGATGCGCTAAGCGTAAGTCAGATTGACGGCGAAAGCAATGCCGCAACCGATATCACAGGAAGCTACGGAAGCTTAAACTGGGATACCGATGGAACTTTCGTATATAGTTTAAATAATAGCAACGCTACAGTCAATGCATTGTCATCCGGTGAAACACTGACTGAAACGTTCACTTACACAGTAATTGATGGCAATGGCGGTAGTGATACCGGAAGTTTAACGATTACTATCAATGGAAGTAACGATGCACCAGTAGCCGTGGACGACACAGAAAGTATCACCGAAGGTGCAGCAAGTGTTAGTCAAACAAGTACTTTAATATCAGATGATACAGATGCTGAAGGAGATGCGCTAAGCGTAAGTCAGATTGACGGCGAAAGCAATGCCGCAACTGATATCACAGGAAGCTACGGAAGCTTAAACTGGGACACCGATGGAACTTTCGTATATAGTTTAAATAACAGCGACGCTACAGTTAATGCATTGTCATCCGGTGAAACACTGACTGAAACGTTCACTTACACAGTAATTGATGGCAATGGCGGTAGTGATACCGGAAGTTTAACGATTACTATCAATGGAAGTAACGATGCACCAGTAGCTGTAGACGACACAGAGAGTATTACCGAAGGTACAGCAAGTGTTAGTCAAACAAGTACTTTAATATCTGATGATACGGATGCAGAAGGAGATGCGCTAAGCGTAAGTCAGATTGACGGCGAAAGCAATGCCGCAACCGATATCACAGGAAGCTACGGAAGCTTAAACTGGGATACCGATGGAACTTTCGTATATAGTTTAAATAACAGCAACGCTACAGTTAATGCATTGTCATCCGGCGAAACACTGACCGAAACGTTCACTTACACCGTTATTGATGGCAATGGCGGTAGTGATACCGGCAGCTTAACGATTACTATCAATGGAAGTAACGATGCACCAGTAGCCGTGGACGACACAGAAAGCATCACCGAAGGTACAGCGAGTGTTAGTCAAACAAGTACTTTAATCTCAGACGATACAGATGCAGAAGGAGATGCGCTAAGCGTAAGTCAGATTGACGGCGAAAGCAATGCCGCTACTGATATCACAGGAAGCTACGGAAGCTTAAACTGGGATACCGATGGAACTTTCGTATATAGTTTAAATAACAGCAACGCTACAGTTAATGCATTGTCATCCGGCGAAACACTGACCGAAACGTTCACTTACACCGTTATTGATGGCAATGGCGGTAGTGATACCGGCAGCTTAACGATTACTATCAATGGAAGTAACGATGCACCAGTAGCCGTAGACGACACAGAAAGCATCACCGAAGGCACAGCAAGTGTTAGTCAAACAAGTACTTTGATATCTGATGATACAGATGCAGAAGGAGATGCTTTATCAGTAAGTCAGATTGACGGTGAAAGCAATGCCGCAACCGATATCACAGGAAGCTACGGAAGCTTAAACTGGGATACCGATGGAACTTTCGTATATAGTTTAAATAATAGCAACGCTACAGTCAATGCATTGTCATCCGGTGAAACACTGACTGAAACGTTCACTTACACAGTAATTGATGGCAATGGCGGTAGTGATACCGGCAGTTTAACGATTACTATCAATGGAAGTAACGATGCACCAGTAGCTGTAGACGACACAGAGAGTATCACCGAAGGTACAGCAAGTGTTAGTCAAACAAGCACTTTAATCTCAGATGATACAGATGCAGAAGGAGATGTGTTATCAGTAAGTCAGATTGACGGTGAAAGCAATGCCGCAACCGATATCACAGGAAGCTACGGAAGCTTAAACTGGGATACCGATGGAACTTTCGTATATAGTTTAAATAATAGCAACGCTACAGTCAATGCATTGTCATCCGGTGAAACACTGACTGAAACGTTCATTTACACAGTAATTGATGGCAATGGCGGTAGTGATACCGGAAGTTTAACGATTACTATCAATGGAAGTAACGATGCTCCAGTAGCAGTTGATGATACAGAAAGTATCACCGAAGGCACAGCAAGTGTTAGTCAAACAAGTACTTTGATATCTGATGATACAGATGCAGAAGGAGATGCTTTATCAGTAAGTCAGATTGACGGTGAAAGCAATGCCGCAACCGATATCACAGGAAGCTACGGAAGCTTAAACTGGGATACCGATGGAACTTTCGTATATAGTTTAAATAATAGCAACGCTACAGTCAATGCATTGTCATCCGGTGAAACACTGACTGAAACGTTCACTTACACAGTAATTGATGGCAATGGCGGTAGTGATACCGGCAGTTTAACGATTACTATCAATGGAAGTAACGATGCACCAGTAGCTGTAGACGACACAGAGAGTATTACCGAAGGTACAGCAAGTGTTAGTCAAACAAGCACTTTAATCTCAGATGATACAGATGCAGAAGGAGATGTGTTATCAGTAAGTCAGATTGACGGTGAAAGCAATGCCGCAACCGATATCACAGGAAGCTACGGAAGCTTAAACTGGGATACCGATGGAACTTTCGTATATAGTTTAAATAACAGCAACGCTACAGTTAATGCATTGTCATCCGGCGAAACACTGACCGAAACGTTCACTTACACAGTAATTGATGGCAATGGCGGTAGCGATACCGGCAGTTTAAGTATCACCATCAATGGAAGTAACGATGCACCAGTAGCTGTAGACGACACAGAGAGTATCACCGAAGGTACAGCGAGTGTTAGTCAAACAAGTACTTTAATATCTGATGATACAGATGCAGAAGGAGATGCGCTAAGCGTAAGTCAGATTGACGGTGAAAGCAATGCCGCAACCGATATCACAGGAAGCTACGGAAGCTTAAACTGGGATACCGATGGAACTTTCGTATATAGTTTAAATAATAGCAACGCTACAGTTAATGCATTGTCATCCGGTGAAACACTGACTGAAACGTTCACTTACACAGTAATTGATGGCAATGGCGGTAGTGATACCGGCAGTTTAACGATTACTATCAATGGAAGTAACGATGCACCAGTAGCTGTAGACGACACAGAGAGTATTACCGAAGGTACAGCAAGTGTTAGTCAAACAAGCACTTTAATCTCAGATGATACAGATGCAGAAGGAGATGTGTTATCAGTAAGTCAGATTGACGGTGAAAGCAATGCCGCAACCGATATCACAGGAAGCTACGGAAGCTTAAACTGGGATACCGATGGAACTTTCGTATATAGTTTAAATAACAGCAACGCTACAGTTAATGCATTGTCATCCGGCGAAACACTGACCGAAACGTTCACTTACACAGTAATTGATGGCAATGGCGGTAGCGATACCGGCAGTTTAAGTATCACCATCAATGGAAGTAACGATGCACCAGTAGCTGTAGACGACACAGAGAGTATCACCGAAGGTACAGCGAGTGTTAGTCAAACAAGTACTTTAATATCTGATGATACAGATGCAGAAGGAGATGCGCTAAGCGTAAGTCAGATTGACGGTGAAAGCAATGCCGCAACCGATATCACAGGAAGCTACGGAAGCTTAAACTGGGATACCGATGGAACTTTCGTATATAGTTTAAATAATAGCAACGCTACAGTCAATGCATTGTCATCCGGTGAAACACTGACTGAAACGTTCACTTACACCGTTATTGATGGCAATGGCGGTAGTGATACCGGAAGTTTAACGATTACTATCAATGGAAGTAACGATGCTCCAGTAGCAGTTGATGATACAGAAAGTATCACCGAAGGTGCAGCAAGTGTTAGTCAAACAAGTACTTTAATATCAGATGATACAGATGCTGAAGGAGATGCGCTAAGCGTAAGTCAGATTGACGGCGAAAGCAATGCCGCAACTGATATCACAGGAAGCTACGGAAGCTTAAACTGGGACACCGATGGAACTTTCGTATATAGTTTAAATAACAGCAACGCTACAGTTAATGCATTGTCATCCGGCGAAACACTGACCGAAACGTTCACTTACACAGTAATTGATGGCAATGGCGGTAGCGATACCGGCAGTTTAAGTATCACCATCAATGGAAGTAACGATGCACCAGTAGCTGTAGACGACACAGAGAGTATCACCGAAGGTACAGCGAGTGTTAGTCAAACAAGTACTTTAATATCTGATGATACAGATGCAGAAGGAGATGCGCTAAGCGTAAGTCAGATTGACGGTGAAAGCAATGCCGCAACCGATATCACAGGAAGCTACGGAAGCTTAAACTGGGATACCGATGGAACTTTCGTATATAGTTTAAATAATAGCAACGCTACAGTCAATGCATTGTCATCCGGTGAAACACTGACAGAAACGTTCACTTACACCGTTATTGATGGCAATGGCGGTAGTGATACCGGAAGTTTAACGATTACTATCAATGGAAGTAACGATGCTCCAGTAGCAGTTGATGATACAGAAAGTATCACCGAAGGTGCAGCAAGTGTTAGTCAAACAAGTACTTTAATATCAGATGATACAGATGCTGAAGGAGATGCGCTAAGCGTAAGTCAGATTGACGGCGAAAGCAATGCCGCAACTGATATCACAGGAAGCTACGGAAGCTTAAACTGGGACACCGATGGAACTTTCGTATATAGTTTAAATAACAGCGACGCTACAGTTAATGCATTGTCATCCGGTGAAACACTGACAGAAACGTTCACTTACACCGTTATTGATGGCAATGGCGGTAGTGATACCGGAAGTTTAACGATTACTATCAATGGAAGTAACGATGCACCAGTAGCTGTAGACGACACAGAGAGTATTACCGAAGGTACAGCAAGTGTTAGTCAAACAAGTACTTTAATATCTGATGATACGGATGCAGAAGGAGATGCGCTAAGCGTAAGTCAGATTGACGGCGAAAGCAATGCCGCAACTGATATCACAGGAAGCTACGGAAGCTTAAACTGGGACACCGATGGAACTTTCGTATATAGTTTAAATAACAGCGACGCTACAGTTAATGCATTGTCATCCGGTGAAACACTGACAGAAACGTTCACTTACACCGTTATTGATGGCAATGGCGGTAGTGATACCGGAAGTTTAACGATTACTATCAATGGAAGTAACGATGCACCAGTAGCTGTAGACGACACAGAGAGTATTACCGAAGGTACAGCAAGTGTTAGTCAAACAAGTACTTTAATATCTGATGATACGGATGCAGAAGGAGATGCGCTAAGCGTAAGTCAGATTGACGGCGAAAGCAATGCCGCTACTGATATCACAGGAAGCTACGGAAGCTTAAACTGGGACACCGATGGAACTTTTGTTTATAGTTTAAATAACGGGAATGCTACAGTCAATGCATTGTCATCCGGCGAAACACTGACAGAAACGTTCACTTACACAGTCATCGATGGCAATGGCGGTAGCGATACCGGCAGTTTAAGCATCACCATCAATGGAAGTAACGATGCACCAGTAGCCGTAAATGATACAGGTAATAATACACCGGAAGATACACCAATTGTAATTAATACAATTGGATCTAATGACACGGATGTTGATGGAAGTATTGTAACGTCAAGCATTACGTTAATAGATCCTTCAGATGTCGGAAATACAGGTAATTCCTCATCGGATCTTATTATTGCAGGTATTGGAAGCTATAGCATAGATGCACTTGGTAACTTAAGCTACATTCCAGCGGATGGTTATTTTGGAAGTGCGAGCATTAATTATACTATTGAAGATAATAGTGGTGTAATTTCTAATATTGCAGTAATTGGTATTTCAGTTGGAGCAGTTAATGATGCACCAATAGCTACTAATGATTCAGGATCAACAGAAGAAGATACACAAGTAACTATTAATGTGATTACTAATGATTCAGATTCAGATGGAACCATTAACATTGCAAGTGTAGATTTAGATCCTACTGCACCTGGTATTCAGGATACATTTACAAGCAATGGAAACTGGTCGGTTGATGAAAATGGTATTGTTTCATATACTCCTGCTACTGATTTTAGTGGTGAGGCATCAATCTCATATACTGTAAATGATGACGGAGGAGAAACTTCTAATCCAGCCACAATTAAAATTACTGTAAACGAGGTCAACGATGCACCAGTTGCTACCAATGATTCAGGTACAGTTAACGAAGGCGGTTCAGTCATCATTGATTTAACCGATAACGATACAGATGTAGACGGAACCATCAATGATGCTACCATTACTTTAAGTGCTGTATCAAACGGCAGTTTAACGGATAATGGCAACGGAACAGTAACCTATAATCACAATGGATCGGAGCCATCGGGTGATATTACTTTTACTTATATGGTAGAAGATAATGACGCTCAGGTCTCTAATTTAGCAACAGTAACCATTACTGTTACAGAGGTTAATGATACCCCGGTAGCTAACGATGATTCCGGATCAGTTAACGAAGGTGGATCAGTTATTATTGACTTAACAGATAATGATACAGATGTAGACGGAACCATCAATGATGCTACCATTACTTTAAGTGCTGTATCAAACGGCAGTTTAACGGATAATGGCAACGGAACAGTAACCTTTAATCATAATGGATCGGAGCCAGCAGGTGATATTACTTTTACTTATACCGTAGAAGATAATGATGCTCAGGTCTCCAATTCAGCAACAGTAACCATAACTGTTACTGAGGTTAATGACACTCCGGTAGCTAACGATGATTCCGGATCAGTTAACGAAGGCGGTTCAGTCATCATTGATTTAACCGATAACGATACAGATGTAGACGGAACCATCAATGATGCTACCATTACTTTAAGTGCTGTATCAAACGGCAGTTTAACGGATAATGGCAACGGAACAGTAACCTATAATCACAATGGATCGGAGCCATCGGGTGATATTACTTTTACTTATACGGTAGAAGATAATGACGCTCAGGTATCTAATTTAGCAACAGTAACCATTACTGTTACAGAGGTTAACGATGCTCCTGTTGCCAATAATGATTCAGGTACAGTTAACGAAGGTGGATCAGTCATCATTGACTTAACAAATAATGATACTGATGTAGATGGAACCATCAATGATGCTACCATTACTTTAAGTGCTGTATCAAACGGCAATTTAACGGATAATGGCAACGGAACAGTAACCTATAATCATAATGGATCAGAGCCAACTGGCGATATTACTTTTACTTATACTGTAGAAGATAATGACGCACAGGTCTCCAATTCAGCGACAGTTACCATTACTGTTACAGAGGTTAACGATACTCCGGTAGCAGCAGAGGATGTGATTACAGTGAATGAAGGAGAGTCGGCAATTGCTTTAGACGGAGGAAATAATTCTGTATTAGATAATGATACTGATGAAGATGGGGATGTGCTGAATGCTACATTGGTTGATGATGTGATAAATGGTACATTAACTTTAAATCAGGATGGTACATTTACATATCAACATAACGGTTCCGAAACAATAAGTGATAGCTTTAGCTATACTGTAAATGACGGAACTGTGGATGGAAATACGGTAAGTGTTTCTATTACGATAAACTCAATGAACGATGCGCCTACTTCCGGTGATAATACAGTAAGCACAAAAATCAACGAGCTAAAAGTATTTGAAATAGCTGAATTTCCATATGATGATGCAGATGGAGATGCTATGGCTCATATACAAATAGCAAGTGTTGAAAGTGCTGGAGAATTATTCCTGGACATAAATAGTAATGGAGCTAATGACGGAGAAAATATCACAGCAAATCAAAATATCCCGGTCGCAGATGTAGATAAGTTAAGCTTTATACCGGGTAATAATGATAGCGGAACGCCATATACTTCATTCACCTTTTATGTGAACGATGGTAATGTCAATTCTGAAGTGGCCAATACAATGAGTATAAATGTTTCTGATAATACACCTCCTACATCTGAGGACACAGAAATTACCACAGACGAAGATATTGATTATGTATTTGATGGATCCGAATTTGCTTTTTCAGATGTTGATGCGGGATCTGAATTCAATCAAGTAATTATTTCAGCATTGCCTGCTAAAGGAACACTTTATATCGATGGCAATAGTAATAAGGTTGTGGATAGTGGCGAGGAGCTTGTTGTTTCTCAGCAAATCACGCAAGGAGACCTGAGTACCTTACTTTATAAGCCAGCAGAGAACGAATTTGGTGAGGATTATACAACATTTAATTTCCGAGTAAATGATGGTATAGATAACTCAACAAATGCATATACTATAACAATTAATGTAAATCCTGTAAATGATGCACCTGTTGCCAATAATGATTCAGGAAGCATTAATGAAGATGAAGTTTTGAATGGCACTTCGCTATTGAATAATGATTCAGATATAGATGGAGACGATCTTTCTATTAATACAACTCCTTTATCTGATGTTTCAAACGGTACATTGGTAATTAATACAGATGGAACGTACACGTATACACCTAATGCAGAGTATTCGGGAACGGATTCATTTATGTATGAAATATGCGACAATGGAACGCCAATAGCTTGTTCTTCTGCTGTTGTAGTTATTACAGTAAATACTGTTAATGATGCGCCGGTTGCAACAGATGACGAAGCTACTATTACAGAAGATACTATGCTTGAAGGAACTTCATTGTTGGAGAATGATAGTGATCCGGAAGGTCATGTTTTAACGATTAATACAACTCCTGTATCTAATGTTTCAAACGGAACATTAGTAATTAATACGGATGGAACCTACACGTATACGCCAAACAGTAACTATACCGGAACAGATTCTTTTGTGTATGAAGTGTGTGATAATGGTACTCCGTCGGCTTGTGCAACAGCAACTGTTACTATTAATATTAATGGTAGTAATGATGCGCCAGTAGCAATTGATGATGTGGCTTCTGTTGATGAAGATGCCATATTAAACGGAACATCTTTATTAGAGAATGATAGTGATCCTGAAGAAGGTGAGTTGACTATTAATACAACTCCGATAACCGGTGTTTCAAACGGAGTATTAGTTATCAATACTGACGGAACCTACACATATACACCAAATAAAGATTTTGCAGGAACGGATTCCTTTGTGTATGAGGTTTGTGATGATGCAGATCCTGCAGCTTGCTCAAGTGCAACTGTTACTATAACAGTTAATGAAGTGAATGATGCGCCTATTGCTGCTAATGATGAAGGAACTGTAGATCAGGACGGCATCTTAAACGGATCATCGTTGTTGAATAACGATAGCGATCCGGAGGATGATTTGTTAAGTATCAATATAACTCCGGTTTCCGATGTAACTAATGGTACTTTGGTGATTAATACAGATGCTACGTATACCTATACGCCAAATGCCGGGTATATTGGCACAGATTCATTTACATACCAAGTTTGTGACGATGGAACTCCACAAGAATGTGCAACAGCAATTGTTAATATTACCATAGCTTCAACAAATACAGCTCCTGTAGCCATGAATGATGAAGCGACTGTAAATGATGGAGAAGTGTTAAATGGAACATCTTTACTTGTCAATGACACAGATGCAGACGAAGATGATTTAACTATTAATACAACTCCTCTGAATAATGTTAACCATGGTACCTTGGTAATCCATTCAGATGGAACATATACCTATACACCAAACGACGGTTATATTGGCCAGGATACGTTTATGTATGAAGTATGCGACAATGGAACGCTTCAGGGATGTGCTAGTGCAACAGTTACCATAACAATTGTTGATACTGATAATGATAATGACGGAATTCCAAACGAGGTAGAAGGAGAGGAAGATACAGATGGCGATGGAATTCTGGATAAAAATGATACAGATTCAGATAATGATAGTATCTCCGACGCCGAAGAAGGAAATGTAGACACTGATGGAGATTCGATTCCTGACTATAAAGATGAGGATTCAGATAATGATACCATTAGTGATAAAGAAGAAGGTGCCGAAGATACAGATAACGACGGATCTGGTAATTATAAAGACTTAGATTCCGATAATGATGGAATTTCTGATGCGAATGAAGGCAATATTGATACGGATGGTGATAGCATTTCTGATTACCGTGATTTGGATTCTGACAATGATGGCATATTGGATGCTGATGAAGGAAACGAAGACAAAGATGGTGATGGAACACCAAATTATAAAGATTTAGATTCTGATGGAGATGGTATTTCCGATGCAGACGAAGGAAGTGTTGATGAAGATAATGATGGTGATGGCAACTATTTAGATCTGGATTCGGATGCCGATGGCATTTTAGATGCGGATGAAGGCAACGTGGATACAGATGGCGATAGCATTCCGGATTACCGTGATTTAGATTCTGACAATGATGGCATATTGGATGCTGATGAAGGAAACGCAGACAAAGATGATGATGGAACACCAAATTATAAGGATTTAGATTCAGACGGTGATGGTATTGCTGATGCAGACGAAGGAAGTGTTGATGAAGATAATGATGGTGATGGAAACTATTTAGATCTGGATTCGGATGCAGATGGCATTTTAGATGCCGATGAAGGAAACATAGATACAGATGGCGATAGCATCCCTGATTACCGTGACTTGGATTCAGACAACGATGGCATATGGGATGAAGACGAAGGAAATGTGGATAAGGATGGCGACGGTGCACCAAATTATAAGGATTTAGATTCTGATGGGGATGGTATTTTAGATGCGGATGAAGGTGATACGGACGTGGATAATGATGGTGATGGCAACTATTTAGATTTGGATTCCGATGCCGATGGAATTTTAGATAGCGAAGAAGGTAATGTAGATACAGACCTGGATGGAACTCCTGATTATGCAGATACCGATTCAGATGACGATGGCGTTTTAGATGGAGATGAATCCACCGGAGATTGCGACAATGATGGTGTGCCAAACAGATTGGATGAAGATAAATGTTACACAGAAGAAGATCTCCCACTATATGAAGGTTTCTCTCCGAATGGTGACGGAGAAAATGATGTGTACTACATCGAATGGTTAAATCAATATACAAAAGTAAGTATCGAAATATTTAACCGTTGGGGTAACATTGTATACAAACAAACCAAATACGAAAATAACTGGAATGGTGAATCAAATGTTGGTTTCAGCATTGGTAAAGAACTTCCGGTAGGTACATATTATTATATCATTCATATTCATGATATCAATAAAAAAATGAACGGATACATTTATCTAAATCGTTAAAAGTGAATAGAGGTAAGGGTGATAGAATTTAATCTGTTAACTCTTACCTCAATATTTAATAATCTGAATAATCATGCAAAAAATAAAATCACTAATTAATCGTATTGGATTGCTTACCATCTTTATTTTGGGGATGAATGCAACAGAAACAAAAGCACAACAGGAGCCTTTGTATACCCAATACATGTTTAATACTGTTTCTGTAAATCCGGCGTACGCAGGTACCCGAAATGCTATGAATATTCTGGCTCTGTCCAGAATTCAATGGACGGGTTTTGAGGGGGCACCCCGAACTCATAATGTAACCATGCATACGCCACTGAACAATTATAAAATGGGATTAGGGTTCTCCATTGTTTCGGATGACATTGGACCGGTCAATAATTTCTATTTCAATTTTAATTATGCCTATAGGGTTAACCTTACCGAAAAAATGATTCTTTCGATGGGAGTTAAAGGAGGTATCTATAATTACAAGGTTGGTTTGAATGAGTTGGCGATACAAAGCGGAACTGATGCTTCTTTTCAAGGTGAAATAGAGCAAAAGTTACAACCCAATGCAGGTATGGGATTATATCTGTACACTGACCGATGGTATGCAGGTGCTTCTGTTCCTAAATTAATTCAAACGGATTTGGCTGGAACATTTTCATCAGCCAGCAACCTGGGATCACTTAAGCGTCACTATTTTATTATGGCCGGATATGTATTTGATATCAACCAGGATGTAAAATTTAAACCATCGTTTATTAATAAGGTGGTGGAAGGTGCGCCTCCTTCAACAGATATTACAACGCAGGTTCTGTATCTCAATAAATATTGGTTAGGTGCTACCTATCGTATTGGAGATGCTGTGGCCTTTTTAGCCAATATCCAATTAAACAAACAGTTGATGGTTGGATATTCCTATGATTTCTCTGTTTCGGGTTTAGGAAGCTATAATAGCGGATCTCACGAAATAATCATCAGTTATGATTTTGACGGATTCCTGAAAAACAAAGTGATTTCACCAAGATATTTTTAGAGAGTAGATAATTGACAATAGACATTAGATTGATAAGTATGAATTGTGAGATGAGAATAGAAACTTTTCCGAATCATTTATATTGGAAAACCCTGTGTCTCCTTGTCTCTGTGTTTATTAATCTTAATACTAAATGCTAAAAAAATGAGATTTATTACATGCATCATAATTGCCTTGGTAATTCAACTTACCTTACCAGCGCAATCTTACAAAAATAAGCTTGATAGTCTGATAACCACTTTCAGGATTGCTCAGGCTGGTAAAGCATACGAAAATCTGGCTTATGCCAAAGCAATTAAGCGATACGAAAAACTGAGCGAAACCAGGGAGCTTTCCGATTCTGTAATGGGAATATTAGGTGAAGCCTATTTAAAAGTGGGACAAACCATCAAAAGTGAGCAGGTATTGGCCTATGTTTCAGAAAAGAACTTAAGCGATGATCAGCTGTTTTTGTATGCCATGGCATTAAAATATAATGGTAAGTATGCCGAGGCTGACAGAATGATTGAAAAGTATGAAACAAGAAAACCGGATGACTCAAGAGCCAAGGAGCTATTAAATGCACTTCCTAAAATCGAAAAAATACTTTCCGAAGAAAGATATCTTATTCAGGAGGTGGATTTTAATTCCGAAGAATCAGATTTTGCGCCATTTGTGTTCGAGAATCAAGTGTATTTCTCTTCTGCGCGCGATTTAGATTATATTATAAAACGAGAGTATGCCTGGAAAGAAACACCTTATTTAAACGTATTGTCATCTAAAATTAAAGAAGACAATGTGTTTTCAAATCCAACACTATTTTCTACGGATTTAAGAAGTATGTATCATGACGGACCGGTGTTTTTTAGTAAGGATGGACAAGAGTTGTTTATTACCCGCAATAGCTGGCATACATTTGTTGATAACCTGACCAGTAAAAAAGGCAAGTATAATAATTTGCGTATTCTTCGCTCTGTAAAGGCGGCTGATGGTTCGTGGATGAAACCTGAGGAATTGCCTTTTAACAATAAGGAATATTCTTGCGGACATGCTTGTTTGTCTCCGGATGGAAGTACCTTATATTTCACATCAAATATGCCCGGCAGTATTGGAGGGACAGATATCTACTATGTAAAAAGAGATGGTGACACATGGGGAGAACCGTTGAATTTGGGAGCAGACATCAATACCGAAGGTGACGAAATGTTTCCATTTATGCATGAGAGTGGAAGATTATATTTTGCTTCCAATGGAAGAGTCGGTGTCGGAGGTTTAGATATGTATGTGGCTGAAGAAAAAGGTGATGGATTTGCTGTGAAAAACATGGGATATCCAATCAATACCGAAAAGGACGATTTTGGAATTTATCTGGCAGAAGATGGTGTCAATGGTTACTTTTCTTCTAACCGTGAAGGAGGAAAAGGTGATGATGATATATACCGATTCAAGGTTTTAAAAGATATCTCATTTAAAAAAGGTTTAAAGGGTAAGTTGATTGATAAAAATACACGCCAGATTATTGAGAATACACCGGTGAAATTGACAGGACCGGATGGTAGTCTGATTGCAGAAGTTACCACTGATGCAGAAGGTATCCTGGTGGCGGAAGTGGAAGATATAGCATCGATTACTGCAGATGTAAATATTACGGATTATTTCCCTTATTCAGAAACTATTGCACTAAGCTCGGAAACAGCTGAATTTGAAATGGCCTTAATTCCTCGTCCTTTCTGGGGAATTTATGGTAATGTATTTTTATTGCCAGACATGAAGCCAATTCCGGAAGTTACACTTCGCATGGAAGCTAAAAATGGAGATATGGCTACCATCGTAAGTGGTGCGGATGGTAAGTTTAAAACAAAGCTGGATGCCAATACCGATTATAACCTGGTATTTACCAAGAAGGGATTCTTTACCAAACGTATGCCTTATACCACAGTTGGCCGTGATACCGGATATGTAAATATCAACGAATTTATGCAGTTGGAACTTGAAAAAGCAGAGGTTGGTAAAAGTATTGAGATTATGATACTTTATGACCTTGGAAAATGGAACATTGGAGAGGATGCTGCCGTAGAACTAGACGATATGATCCAGTTCCTGAAGGATAATCCGGATGTTAAAATTGAATTAGGTTCACATACCGATGCAAGGGGTTCTTCACAGTCGAACCAGATTTTATCGCAAAAAAGAGCACAATCTGCAGTGGATTATATGGTGGAAAGAGGTATCGCACGTGAGCGTATGACAGCTAAAGGTTACGGTGAAACCAAGTTGAAAAACAGATGTGCAGACGGAGTTCCTTGTTCCGAAGAAGAACATCAGGTCAACCGACGAAGCGAAGTAACGATTGTAGCGATGTAAGTTAGTTGATTGGTAAATAGTTGATAGTCAGTAGCAAAGTAGAAGTTTGCATTTATTGAAATTACTAAAAAATATTGTCGCCTATTGTTGATTGGAGGGTAGGATAATTGGGCGACCAGAGAGAGAAAAGGGAGGCGAAAGCTTCCCTTTTTTGGTATAGTTTAATTCGCATCTAAGTTGGTTTGGAGAATAGAATTTTTAAAGAAAACAAGTGTATAACAGGAATGCCTATGTTGAATATCCAGATTCGAATCCATCACTTCATGCAATCTATTGCTAATTTGTTATCTTTGGCAGATTGCAAAATTAACGCGCTTCGCAAATGCTATTTAAACAAGTTGTAGGACAACAGGATATAAAGTCCAGATTGGTACGTATGGTGGATGATAACCGGGTAAGTCATTCTTTACTTTTTACCGGTCCCGAGGGTAATGGAAAGCTAGCCATGGCCATTGCATTTGCACAATACTTAAACTGTTTAGCACCAAGCAATGGAGATTCTTGCGGAGAATGTTCTTCCTGCAAAAAGTATAACAAATTGGTTCATCCCGATTTGCACTTTGTTTTTCCGGTTATAAAAAGTAATTCAACAACCAGTCCCGTAAGTGATAATTTTATTTCTGAATGGCGAGCCTTGGTTAATGAAACACCATACTTTACCTTAACGAACTGGCTTAATTGTATTCGTAAAGAAGGAGAAAATAAGCAAGGAGCTATTTTTACTTCTGAGAGCTCGGAAATCATCAAAAAACTAAGCCTTAAAACTTTTGAGGGAAAGTATAAGGTGATGATTATATGGATGCCGGAGAAGATGAATGAGT
Source organism: uncultured Saccharicrinis sp. (assembly GCA_963677245.1). Taxonomy (GTDB): domain Bacteria; phylum Bacteroidota; class Bacteroidia; order Bacteroidales; family Marinilabiliaceae; genus Saccharicrinis. Next base: position 2,752,035 of record OY781921.1, on the reverse strand, counting down.
CTACCGCCAATAAGCTGCTGAAAATTCTGGAAGAACCATCCGGAAATACGGTTTTTATTTTGGTCTCCAACCAACCCGATGAAATGATTTCTACCATTTTATCGCGTACACAGCAGTTAAAACTACCGAGTTATTCTCAAGAAGAAATTCAACAATATTTATTGGATACTTTCGAGGTTAGCCAGGAGGATGCGGCTGGAGCAGCAAAGGTAGCCAACGGAAACCTGATTCGTGGCGTAGAACAAGTGGAGCAGAGCGAAGAAAATAAATTCTTTTTTGAGAGTTTTATTCAGATGATGCGTCATAGTTATGCCCGCAAGGTGGGTGATTTATTAAAGTGGGTGGACGAAATGAGTTCGTATCCTCGCGAAATTCAGCGTAATTTCCTAAATTATGCGATTAATATGATTCGCGAGAATTATATAATGAACTTTAAACAAGCGGATATTGTTTACCTAACCCCGCAGCAGCTGGAGTGGAGTAAAAAGTTTTCACCTTTTATTAATGATAAAAATGCCATGCGCATTGCTGATGATTTTGCATTGGCCGATTCGCATATTGGACAAAATGGGAATAGTAAAATCATCCTGTTCGATTTGGGATTAAAGTTAACCATCTCGATAAAGGAAGGAAACTAAACAAAAGCATGAAATGTCCTTATAGGACAATTAATATATATTCAAGGCATTGCCTTATAAAAAACAAAGAATGGAAGAAGTACAGTCAAAGTGTAGTACTTGTGCCGACAGATGTGGAAAATTAGATGTGTTTGATTGGTTGGCCGATGTACCAGAGAGTTGTAATGTTTCAGATATAGTTGAAGTACAATTTAAAAATACCCGTAAAAGTTATTTTAGAAATAGTAATGGTTTAAGATTAAAAAAAGGTGATGTAGTTGCAGTAGAAGCTTCTCCAGGTCACGATATAGGAACAGTGGCCTGTACTGGAGAAATTGCGGTGATGCAAATGAAAAAGAATCGCCTTTCGATCAGGGACTTTGAGTTCAAAAGAGTTTATCGTCATGCTAAGCCGGTTGACTACGAAAAATGGGAAGAGGCCAAAGCCTTGGAACATGAAACGATGATCAAGAGTCGTCAGATTGCGCTGGATCTTAATCTGAATATGAAAATTGGTGATGTAGAATACCAGGGCGACAGAACCAAAGCCATTTTCTATTATATTGCTGATGATCGTGTTGACTTTAGACAATTAATTAAAGTATTAGCCGATCGCTTTAAAGTACGTATCGAAATGCGTCAGATTGGTGCTCGTCAGGAGGCCGGACGTATTGGAGGTATTGGACCTTGCGGACGGGAATTATGCTGTTCATCGTGGATTACTAATTTTGTTTCGGTAACCACCAATGCAGCCCGCTATCAGGAAATATCTTTAAATCCTCAAAAGTTAGCAGGTCAGTGTGGGAAATTAAAATGCTGTCTGAATTTTGAGTTGGATGCCTATATCGATGCACAAAAAGATTTTCCAAAAACAGATATTCCACTTGAAACGAAGGATAGCACTTACTATCATTTTAAAACAGATATCTTTAAGCGTATCATGTGGTTTTCTACCGATAAAGATTTTCCTGCTAATTTAGTTGAAGTATCTGTAGATAGGGTTAAGAATGTAATCCGATTAAATAAAAGAGGTAAAAAGGTAGAGAATTTAGTGGATGACAAAGTGGTAACCAACAGAGCGGTTAAGGAGTTGGATTATCAAAATGTGGTAGGAGAGGATAGTATTTCTCGTTTTGATGACCCTAAAAAGGCCAATACACGTAATCGTAAAAAGCGTAGACGTAAACCTAATAATAGAAATGCGAGGAATAATAACAACAATACCAGTAAATAAGCTGCTCATTCCTTTTGTAGTTTTTGTTTTGTTTTTTACTTCCTGTGGACCAGAAGTGATGTACAAACAATCGGTTGAGGTACCTCAAACAGGATGGCACAAGGATACAGTGGCTATTTTTAAAAGTGAGGTTACGGATTTGGAAAGTACTTGTCATGTATTGTTACAGGTGAGCAATAATGCGAAATACAGCTATAGTAACTTATGGTTTTTTGTAGATGCGGTTTCTCCTTCAGGTCATAGACAGCGAGATACCTTAGAATGTTTGATGGCGGATAAAAGAGGAGATTGGTACGGAGAGAGTAGTATTTTTGATAGAGATACTTACAAAAGTCTTCATCCATATAAAATGAATATTCGTTTTCCTGAAAAAGGAGAGTATAAATACTTTGTTGTACAAGGAATGCGAGATACCATTTTAACCGGAATACATTCAGTAGGTATTGAAGTAGTAAAAGCAAAGTAGTTTTAAATGATAAATATAAAGGGTATTTCAGATATGAAGTACCCTTTCATAGTATAATTGATTTTTTGAACGAGAAAAAGTGGGTAAGAATAAGTTATTTAAGTTTGCCAAACTAGAAACCTATCCTCATGTGTTTCAGGCTAAATTTGATGAGACCAACAGGACGGACTTTCATATGAAAGGAAAATGGAAGCAAGAGTTTTTTAAAAATGATAAACCTCTTGTGTTGGAGTTAGGTTGTGGAAAAGGAGAGTATACAGTAGGTTTGGGTGAATTATATCCTGAAAAGAATTTTATTGGGATGGATATAAAAGGGGCTCGGATTTATACCGGAGCCACGCAGGCCTTAAATAAAGAAATGAACAACGTAGCTTTTATTAGGGCTAAAATAGAATTGATTACTTCTTTTTTTGAAAAAGGCGAGGTGGATGAAATCTGGATTACTTTTCCTGATCCGCAGATGAAGAAAGCGCGAAAGCGTTTAACGTCTACTCGTTTTCTCGATTTTTATAGAGAAATACTTAAGCCCAATGGCATCCTTCATCTAAAAACAGACAGTAACTTTCTGTATACTTACACCGATGCCGTGGTAAAAGAAAACAAACTTCCGGCAGAAATTAATACAAGTGATTTGTACAATAGTGATGTGGTTGATAAGGTATTATCCATTAAAACATTTTACGAATCGCAGTTTTATGAGCAAGGTATTCCAATTAAATACATCAAATTTCATATACCTCAGGATTTAACATTAGTTGAACCGGATATCGAAATTGAATTTGATGAATACAGAAGTTATAACAGGGGTTCTAAAATGCCGGAACAAAGCAAACCAAGCAAAAGTTAAAGATTTAAGTGGAAGCCGATTTCTTCGAGCAGGTATATAGGGTTGTCATTGAAATACCCAAAGGCAGAGTTACATCATATGGTGCAATTGCCAAATACCTGGGTGTGGCAAAAGCCAGTCGAATGGTAGGATGGTCATTGAATAAATGTTCATCGTACCATACTTATGTTCCGGCTCACAGGGTATTAAATCGCAATGGATTGTTAACTGGAAAAGCGGCTTTCCCTGGCGAAAATACCATGCAGGAGTTGCTCGAAAACGAAGGGGTAAAGGTGGTCAATAATCAGGTTGTAGATTTTAAAACCCTGTTTTGGGATCCATTTGAATTGGACTTATAGTCGGTTATGCTTCATAAATAACTCATGAAAAATCAAATAATGATTTCCTCTCTTTGACATTTAATTTTAAGGGATGTGTATCGCTTATTATTAAAGTTGTATATTTGCTATTATTTTTAATAAATTTAAATAAAAGAAAGGTTGGCATATTCCTATCTCAATCCAACCTGAATTTCTGAATTCTAATATAGTATTGAACTCAGACATATTACGATTGTTAAATATTAAATAGATTTTTAGATGAGTTTTTATCCTCAGCTGGTTATCGATGCATTAAAGCATGTTCGTCACCCGGGAAAAGGAAAGGATATTGTATCCTTGGAAATGGTAGAAGACGATATTAAAATAGATGGAAAAAGAATAAGTTTTAGCTTACTTTTTGATCGACCGAACGACCCCATGATTCCTTCCCTAAAGAAGGCATGTGTGCAGGCGATTAAAACATATGTTGGCGAAGAAGCAGAGATTGAGGGGAATATTTATGTGAAAATTAAGCCAAGAGCTAAGGCAGAACCTGTGAAGCTTTTGCCGGAGGTTAAAAACGTAATAGCGGTGGCTTCTGGAAAAGGAGGCGTTGGAAAATCAACAGTGACTTCAAATTTAGCTGTCGCTCTTGCAAAAGCAGGTTATGCTGTTGGTTTGCTCGATGCTGATATATTTGGTCCATCTGTGCCCAAAATGTTTAAAACCGAAGAAGCTCGTCCATTATTGGAGAAGGTAGAAGGAAAGGACAGGATTATTCCGGTTGAGAAGTACGGTGTTAAGATGTTGTCAATAGGTTATTTTGTTAATCCGAAGGATGCAACCATTTGGCGGGGAGCTATGGCAACCAATGCAATAAAACAATTAATAACCGAAGGGAATTGGGGTGCACTGGATTATTTATTAATTGATTTACCTCCGGGAACCAGCGATATTCATCTAACGCTTGTGCAAACTCTTTCGATAAGTGGAGCTGTTATTGTAACTACCCCACAAGATGTAGCTTTAGCCGATGCCATAAAAGGAGTTAGTATGTTCCGAAGTAAGAATATCAATGTGCCGATTCTAGGTTTAGTTGAAAATATGGCCTGGTTTACGCCAGCTGAGCTTCCGGACAATAAATACTATATTTTTGGACGCGATGGAGGTAAAAAATTAGCAGAAGAACTGGAGGTGCCTTTGTTAGGTCAGATTCCAATTGTTCAAAGTATTAGAGAAGGTGGAGATCAGGGAGAGCCTGCTGCATTAAGTGATGAAACCCTTACCGGAGCAGCTTTTGCGGAACTGGCATCTAAAGTTGTAGATACCTTGCAAACAAGAAATAATAATCTACCACCAACAAAAATAGTTGAAATTAAAAACCGTTAATTATGGAAAATAATAATCACTTTAATTTGATTGAAACGGCTCTTGAAGAAATTCGACCTTATTTAAAAGCCGATGGAGGAGACATTTCACTGGTGGAAGTTTCAGATGATTTGGTAGTAAAGGTTGAATTAATGGGTTCTTGTGTAAGCTGCCCAATGAGCTATCAAACCATGAAAAATGGAATTGAACAGGTGATTAGAAAGGCTGTTCCTGAAGTAAAGGAAGTACTGGCCGTTAATGGTTAATTAAGATATTTTGATATTCAAAGAAAGTCGATAGTAATGTCGGCTTTTTCTTTTTTATAAAGGTTATATGTCAGAAATGAAGTATAAATGCATTGGTTTTGATGCAGATGATACGCTTTGGGAAAACGAAAATTACTTTCGCGAAACAGAGCAACAGTTTGCCCAATTGGTAAAACCGTATTGTAAAAAAAACGCTGCAATTGAATCTTTACTGAATATTGAGATTGATAACCTAAAAGATTACGGTTATGGAGTAAAGGGTTTTGTACTTTCCATGATTGAAGCTGCTATACAGGTAAGTGAAGGAAAGGTTTCTAATGAAGTGATATTGGAAATTATTGAGTTGGGGAAAGCCTTTCTAAATAAACCTGTCGTTTTATTAGATGGTATTGAAACGGTTTTGGAAAAACTTTACAACAAAGGTTATTTGTTGATTATGGCCACCAAAGGCGATTTATTGGATCAGGAAAGAAAGTTAGCCAAGTCCGGATTGAGTAAATATTTTCATCATATTGAGGTGATGAGCGACAAGAAAGAGGAGAATTACGAAAAACTGTTGTGTCATCTCGAAATTGAATCCCGTGATTTATTAATGGTTGGTAATTCATTGAAGTCAGATATTTTGCCGGTGGTGAATTTAGGTGGCTCTGCGGTTCATATACCTTACCATACCACATGGGTTCACGAAAATGTGGAATTAGATAAAAGCATCACAAACTATTGGGAATTAGAAAGTATCTCACAACTAATTGCTCACTTACAGTTATAAAATTGAATTTAGCTTATTGATTTTCGTATAGATTTTTTAAGAAAGAAGTATTAACTTGAATTTAATCAAGATTAGTCTCTTAAAAATGATATTATGGAACCAAAAATAGCAAAGAAAGGACCGTATGAGGTTAATTTAAAAGAAGGAGATAAAGTGTATTGGTGTGCTTGTGGCAGAAGTTCAAATCAACCTTTTTGTGATGGATCACACAAGGGAACTGAATTTACACCTGTTGAATTTTCGGTGCCGAGTGATGGTAAATACTTTTTTTGTGGATGTAAAAGAACTGGTAATAAACCATTGTGCGATGGAACGCATAATAAATTATAGAGGAGTGAGGCTGTAGATATTAAACTGCAGCCATTCTATTTTTCTATATCACTTTCTTTTTCTCTTTTAATCATATTGTAAATGGTGGATTTTCCAATATCCAGTTTTTTGGCCACCTTAAGAACATTATTATCGTACTGACGAAGGTAGTGCCTGATAATTCTTTCGGTATATTCTTTTAGTGTCATCTCCTCGGCAAGAATATCCAGTTCCGTATTTGAAGAGTTAAAAAGAATATTTTCTTCATCTATTTTTTGATTGCCTGCCATCACGGCACTTAATTCGATAATTGCTTTTAGTTCGCGTACATTTCCTGGGAAAGCATAGCCCAAAAGTTTCTTTTTAGCCCTGGACGTAAAAGTCATTGGCTCTAGTTTATTGTCTTCGCAAAAACTATTTAAAAAGAACTGGCTTAAAGTGATAATATCGTTTTGCCTGTCTTTTAAAGGAGGTAAATGAATGGGCAGACCTAGTAATCTATAATAAAGATCTTCCCTGAAATTACCCTTTTTTACTTCATCCATTAAGTCTTTATTGGTAGCTGTAATTATTCGGGTATTTACTTTAATCACCTCATTACTACCAACACGTGTTATTTCTCTTTCCTGCAGCACGCGTAATAATTTTACCTGCAGGTTAATATCCATTTCGCCAATTTCATCCAGAAAGATGGTGCCACCCTCTGCTTCTTCAAATTTTCCTTTTTTAGTTAAGATGGCTCCTGTAAAGGCTCCTTTCTCATGACCGAATAACTCACTTTCTATTAAATCGCGAGGAATAGCTCCCATGTTCACTGCAATAAAAGGTTTTGATTTGCGAACAGAGTTGTAATGAATGGTTTTGGCTACAAGTTCTTTACCTGTTCCGGTATCTCCGTAGATAGAAACATTGATGTTGGGAACTTTAACCGCTTTTTCCAGCAAAGCAAATACTTCCCGCATAATCGGACTGTCACCAATAATGGCATTTCCAAAATTATATTTATGGGCAATTTCACTCTTTAAATGAGAGATTTCATCCAGTAACTGTTTTTTGTTTTTTATGTTGTTAACGCTATTTAAAAGACGATCTTTAATATTCTCATCTTTCGTAATATAGTCGTAAGCACCTTCTTTTAGTAAATTAACGGCTGTAGTAATACTATCCTGACCGGAAATAACAATGACATCAATATCTGGATTATACTTTTTTATTTGTCTTAATACTTCATCACCAGTGTAATCAGGTAGGCCTAAATCCAATGTTACCAAATCCGGGCCGTCAGGTAATTGCTTAAGGAAAGATTCTCCATCAAAAAAAGTATCAATTTCAAAGTCTGGATTTAACGACAATGAATGTTCAATTAGTTTATTAAAAACCCGGTCGTCTTCTACTACATGAATTTTCATTAATAGCTAACTTTTTGTGATAATTCAGATATATTTGCTTTTTGTTATCAAGATCAGGTCGAATAGAGCAGCCTTCTCCCAAAAGATGGTACAATATATAAAATTGTTTGAGGGCAGTAGGTATTTTTACAGGATTGATATAATATTTTTGTTTAAAGATAGTTTTAATTGTGATGGTGGCCTGCCTAAAAATTGTACAATGAATTTTAAAAAAACATATTTTCTGATATTGCTGATAGTTATGTGGGGGTGTTCTACTAAACGAAATACTCGTTTAAGCAGAGGATATCATAACCTGACTGCTCACTATAATGTCTTTTTTAATGGGAATGAGAGTTTTAAAGAAGGGACTAAAGCAATTGAGGATGGAAATAAAGATGATTATTCGCAGGTGCTGGCTGTGTTTCCTGAATCCAAAGAAGGCAGTGAGCAAATGGCTTCAAGTCAGATGGACAGGGCAATTGAAAAGGGAACTAAGTTAATTAAAAAGCACTCTATTCGAAAAAAGCCAGAAAAAAGGAGGGATGATCAGTCGATAAAATACAAAAAGTTCTTAAGCCAGAATGAATTCAATAAATGGGTGGACAATGCTTATCTCTTGATTGGTAAAAGTCAATTTTATAAAAAAGAATATTACCAGGCGCAGCAAACTTTTGCTTATATGTTCAGAGAGTTTCAGACAGGTCCGGAATGGTATGAAGCTGAAATTTGGAATGCAAGAACTGCTTTGGAATTGAATGATTTTGCACTAGCTAAAATTCTATTGGAGGAGTACGATCTGGAAGGAAAAGCTCCATCCAGTCTGTTTGGCCTATTTGCTGCAACTTATGCTGACTTCTACATTCGTCAGGAAATGTATGAAAAAGCTATTCCACTTATGAAAGAAGCTGTGGAAGGAGCCTGGTCGAAATACTACAGAAGAAGGTTTAACTTTATTTTGGCACAACTCTATCATAAACAAGGCGAATATGTAAATGCCGTCAAAGCATACGAGGCGGTCATCAAATCTAATCCTCCGTACGAAATGGCATTTAATGCTAAAGTAAACAGAGCAGGAATTTTGTTTGAAGAGGGTGGTTTGGAAGCTGTAAAAAAAGAGATTCGTAAGTTGTTGCGCGATAAGCGAAATATGGATTACGAAGATCAAATTTATTATGCTTTAGCGATGGCTTATAAAGCCGAAGAACAAGAAGATCTTGCGAAGGATAACTTTCTTTTATCTATTGAGAGAAGCCAGAATAACAATCACCAGAAAGGACTATCCTATTTTGAAATTTCAGAAATATACTACGACAAACCTTCTTATAAGCCGGCTTTTTATTATTTAGATACGGCTGTCGTAAATCTGAATGAAACCTATCCGGGATTGGATAGAATTAAGGAGAGGCATGGTAGTTTATCAGACCTGGTGGATAACATCAACCAGGTGGAGATTCAGGATAGTTTAATAATGGTGGCATCTATGCCTGAGCAACAAAAGCTGGCTTTTATCGATCAACTTATCGAACAGGAAAAGATTCGTCAGGAAGAAGAGAAAAAGAGCCAGGAAGAAGAGCAGAGCGGTAATTCTTTTTACGATCCATCGGTTACTCAGGCGATAAATCAACAAAATAATACAGGGAACTGGTATTTCTATAACCCTACTTCAGTAGGAATGGGTAAAATGGAATTCGAGAAACGTTGGGGAAGTAGAAAGCTTGAGGATAACTGGCGTAGAGCTAATAAGCAGGTGGTTATTGAGGAACCTAAGGATATTTCCAATCCGGATGACGTTTTTGGAGAAGATTTGCCGGGAAGTGATTCAATTGCAAACGAGGCCATACAACAGGCTATTGATAAGGAAAAAGCTAATGACCCATTGCAACGCGAAGCCTATTTAAAGAATTTACCAACGTCGCCTGAAGATTTAATAGTGGCCAATAAAAAGATTCAGGATGGATTGTTAAATCAGGGACTGATTTATAAAGATGAATTATTAGATATTCCAAACGCTATAAAAGCTTTTGATGAACTAAGAACACGTTATCCTGATGGGTATTACAAAGAAGATGCATTGATGAATCTTTATTTGTGTTATGAGGTTCAGGGAGATGCTGTGGGAATGGCCAAAATTAAAAATCAGCTGATTAAAGAATTTCCAGAAGGAGAATTTACGGCTTTCTTGAATGATCCTGATTACTTTAAGAAAAGAGATGCACGTAATAAGCAGTTGGAAGAATTGTATCAGCAAAGTTATACCGATTATTTGTTTAATGAATTTGCAACGCCTTTAGCCAATCTTGAAAAAGCAGAAAAATTAGATAGTGAGAATGAATTACTACCTAAGTTTAAATTATTGGCTGCACTTTCCAATGCTAAACTAGGAAACTTAAAAGGATTTACTGGTGAGCTGACAGAAATAAAGGATAATTTTCCGAATAGTGAAGTTACGCCTTTAGCCATTGAAATGCTTAAGTTGTACACTGAAGGTAGAACTCCGGTTAAAGGAGCTGTAAGTTCAAATTTGGTGGCCCGAAGAAATGATGCTTTCGCCGAAGAGCAAAAAGCAATAGGCAACACAGGCTTGGCCGAGGATATTGCGACAGCCTACGAAGTGAATCATAAAGCACCACACGGTCTGATTTTGTTGGTAAACCCCGAAGCAGATCTTAACAGGTTGAAGTTTAATATTGCTGATTATAACTTTTCTAAGTTCTTGCTCGATGATTATGAAATGGGACAGCAAAAACTTCCAGATGGAACACCTGTCTTTACTGTATCTGGCTTTAACAATAGATTAGAGGCGTTAGATTATTTCTACTCCATAAGAGAAAGAAATGAGATTTTTGATGTTGATGAGCTAAAGGACAAAAAGCTATACGTAATCCATGACAAAAACTTGGAGTATTTGCTTTCTTCCGGAGATAAGGATGGATACGATGTGTTTTTTGCTGAAAACTATTTGTCAGCAGATGCATTTGAGAATTTGAAAAGAGAACGTCTGGAAGCGGAAAGAAAAGCAATAGAGGCGGAGCGAAAGAAAAAGGAAGATGAAAAGAGAGCTAAAGAAGAGGCCAGGAAAAAGGAAGAAGAAACTCAAAAGCAAAATACACAACAGCAGAATGTGCAAGAGATAGCAGTTCCAGAAAATCAAACAACTCAAACTCCGGTTACAGAAACAACTCAAACTAAAGTTGAGGTTGCAAAGGAGAATACGACACCTTCACAAGAAAGCACTTTTGTTTTTGAACAAGGAATGCATAAAGCGATTATTCTCTTTAAAGCTGGTCACATCGATACCAAAAGGATGGCGATGATTTTTGGAAACTATACAAAGAACACGTTCAAAGGAAAGTATACCGTTGAGTCAGGAGAAAAAGCCAAGGACTATTTCTATATTATGGCCAGTGGTTTTGCTTCTGCAGCGGAGGCTAAAAGTTACCTTACTAAAATTAATAGTAATAGCTTTTTAATGCGCGAAATTTCCAGAACGCAGCATTATATGTGGGCTATTACCAATGATAATTACCTTAAACTAACAAATGAATCTAAGTTTGAGGCTTATCAAAAATTCTATAAAACCAATTATTAAAACCGACACAATGGTAGATCCTAAGAAAGTACATATTTTATGGGTGGATGATGAAATCGATTTATTAAAAGCTCATATTCTTTATTTAACCGAAAAAGGATTTGCTGTGCAAACTGCTACCAACGGTCAGGATGCCTTGGACATGGTAGATGAAGCACGATTTGATTTGATTTTTTTGGACGAAAATATGCCCGGATTGAATGGTCTGGAAATATTAAGTATGCTAAAAAATAAAATGCCGGAGGTTCCAGTGGTCATGATTACCAAGAGTGAAGAAGAGGATATAATGGATCAGGCCATTGGTAGTAAAATATCAGATTATTTAATTAAGCCGGTTAATCCTAACCAAATATTACTAACCATTAAAAAACATGTTGATCAGCGTAGATTAGTCGCCGAAAAAACAACCAGCAGTTATCAAACAGAGTTTGGGAAAATAGGCCTGAAAATAAATGATTCCTATTCATACAAAGATTGGTCGGAAGTATACAAACAGCTCGTTTACTGGGAAATTGAACTGGAGGAAACCAAGGGAGAGATGGATGAGGTGCTCAAAATGCAAAAGAGTGAGGCGAACCATGCTTTCACCAAATTTATAAAACGGAATTATGTAGATTGGGTTAATAATTCGGATGATAATGCACCTTTGTTATCCAATCAATTGATGAAAGAAGTTACTTTGCCCATGCTGGATAATGGGGAGAAAGTAGTGATGCTGGTCATTGATAATTTTAGGTTTGATCAATGGTTAATGATTAAGCCGGAAGTTCTGAAATCATTTCGTTTAGATAAAGAAGAGTTATACTGCAGTATTTTGCCTACAGCAACGCAATATGCCCGTAATAGTTTGTTTTCCGGTTTAATGCCGGCACAAATTAAAAGCATGTTTCCTCAATATTGGTTAGATGAACATGAAGAGGGTAGTAAAAATCAATACGAAGAAGAATTGATTGGTACTTTTATGGAGCGCTTCCGTAAGGATTATTCTTACCATTACAGTAAGGTTAAAGATTTGGAATCCGGAAAGCAATTAATGGATAATTACAACCAACTTATCAGCAGCGATCTTTCGGTAGTGGTGTTTAATTTTGTAGATATGTTATCGCATGCACGTACGGAAAGTAAAATGATTAAAGAGTTGGCTTATGATGAGTCTGCTTATCGTTCGCTGAGTAAATCCTGGTTTTTGCATTCGGTAATGAAAGATTTGCTGCAAAAGCTGGAATCTGAAAATGTAAAAGTAATTATCACTACCGATCACGGAACAATTCGTGTAAAAAATGCTTTAAAAGTAGTTGGAGATAGAAATACCAATACAAACCTGAGATATAAGCAAGGTAAAAACCTGGCATTTAAAGCAAAAGATGTTTTTGCAGGTTCTAAGCCGGAAGAATTACAATTACCTAAGGTAAATGTCTCAACAAGTTATATTTTTGCAACCAATGATGATTTTTTAGCTTATCCAAACAATTATAACCATTACGTGAGTTATTACAAGGATACTTTTCAACATGGAGGAATTTCTATGGAAGAAATGTTAATTCCTTATGTTGTTGTTACACCGAAGAATAGTTAGCATATGTATACGTTTAATATTCCATCATTGGATAAACTGGATGAAATTGCGGGAGAATTTTTAAACACATTTAAAGAACCTGCGGTATTTTGTTTTTATGGTTCTATGGGAGCCGGTAAAACAACTTTTATTCAGGCATTATGTAGAAAATTAAATGTGGTGGACGTGGTCAATAGCCCTTCGTTTGCCATTGTAAACGAATACAATACCGAAGAAGAAGATTCGGTTTATCACTTTGATTTTTATCGTTTAAAGGAAGAAGAAGAAGCCTTTGACCTGGGGTACGAAGATTATTTCTACTCCAACAGTTATTGCTTTGTGGAATGGCCAGAGAAAATAGCATCCCTTTTACCTCAAAAAAGATATGATGTAAGCGTGACAGTTTTAGATGATTTTTCACGCGAAATAAAGGTGTCTAAACCATAATTATTCCTCAGTTACAGTAGTAGACGAATAATATCCGGGAATACCATTAAACGATATCCCATTAATGGTGACTTTACATTCTTTATTTAAAGAAAAAGGAAGCTGAACAATGGCTTTTCCATTATTGTTGGTTACAATATGTGGATTCCAGTATATAGTGGGTTGGTTCAGTAATTGCTTGTAATCTATTCTGTCGTCGGAAGGAATATAAAACTTTTTAGGAGATGTAAAACCATGTAGTATCAAGCGCATGGTATTTTCAATAATCGTTTGCTGAAAGATGCCTTGCCCTGTTTTTGTTTTAACAGAAATGATTATTTCTTTTGAAGCGGGTTGATACAGAATAGGATCGTTAGCCAGATAGTAAGGAACGTATTTAGGCATGCAATATAATTCATCTTCCATTTTTCTTTCAGTGGATAGATCAACAAGGGGTGATATTTTGGGATTTGTAATTACTCCAATGGATTTAATCTGTTTTACATCCATTGTTGCGATGTAGTCATCCTTTAGCCATTCAATTTGCCCCAGGTGATTGGTCGATCCGGCCAATTCTCCATCTACATAAAAATATAAACGGTTATTCGTACTTCCATTGTATAATAATCTATAAAACTGCCTGCTATAGTCGTAGTCGTTTGCATCCATTGAAGTCATTTGGGTAAAAGATAAGTTTTTGAAAGGATCGGTTCTTGATGTTTGGTTAGAAGCATCAATATTGGATTCTTCCAATTTTCTATCCTTTGTAGGACCTAATATGTTGGCAATTTTTAGTTCGCCATTTGTTGGTCCGGCATTTTCAACTCTAACCTTAATGTCGTCAATTACTTTATCCAAAATGCTAAATAAACCGGTGTTCCACTTATTTTTTTCTTCAGTTAAAGCAATACTGGTTGAAGGGATAATATAATCTTCAGAGCCAAAACGATCTTGCATTTTTTCCACCTTGCTTTTTCGCCATACCTTTTCAATATCAATAGATTTCAGGAGAACATCACTTGTATCTACAAAAAACTCATTTTTCTGAATTTTATCGATAATGTTGAGTTTTTTATTAGAAAGAAGGGGCGTTGTTTTTGCTGCCTGAATCTCCTTCATGTTTATTTTTTGCGGTATCGTTTTTTTTCCAACTTCAGAAGTATTTCCCATTGGATTGTATGAGTGATCAATGATCATATTAGACTCCAACTCAAGATTGATGTTATTAAGCAATCTGTCTTTTTTTTCATCCTTGGCTTGAATTAAAATATCCTTTGAGCCATTAAAGAATTCCAGAGGTAAAGAAAAATAGCCTGAATCGTTTAATGCAAGTTGATGAGAGAATACTAAGTTGCGACCTGCAAAATTAACCATATTAAGAATGGTGTTGTCTGGCACATCTTTTTTCGAATAACGATTTTTTAGCCGACCATTAAAATAAAAACCTTCTTCAAATGACTTTTCTTGATCTGATTCTACAGCATTAGAAACCTCATTCCAGGTATATTTTCGCCATGCATTGGTAAGCATGCTTAGCTCTCTTTTATAATGCGATGCTTTGTCATTTTTGAAAAAAAAGGAGCAATCTTTTTCTAAGCCTGGTATTTCAGAATGCAAGTATGTATGGTAAATTATATTCGGAGCAGTTTTACTGGTGTCGTTTATAAAAGATTGGCTAGTAACAGAAAGTGCAAAACTTCCCGACATAGGTCGATTTAAGCTATCGGTACTATAAATTTCCATTTCTCCATCCTTATTTGTTAAATGGATGTTTAGCTTATTTACCTTAGGCATAAAAACCAATCTTTCGCAATGTGGTTTAAATTGAGGGTCAAATAAGGTAAACTGAATAATACCTCCAGGAAGATTGGATTTAGGTATTTTAATATAGGTCTCTGTTTTGTCCATCTTTTGCTTATGCAGATGCAGAACGTTGTATCGTTGAACGACACTAAGCAAAGTTTCTGATCCCAGAAGTTCAGGAGAACACTGGATTTTTATTAATAAATCGTCGCTATTATATTTGTTATCTACTTGCATTGTAAAACCATTTTCAAGAATGTGTGGCAATTCAAAAGCAAGTGTATCTCCCGAATCCAAAAATATTTTTGCGGTGTATTGATCTTCGATATCCGGTGTAAAACTAAAAGAGCCTTTGTTATTAAATTCAGGAGCTAAATAGGCTACAAACTCACCCTTTTTATTAATGATTTTCCCGGTGAATTGATGGTTTTTTCCAGACCTGTTTTCAGCAAGAAAAGCTACTCGGTTGGGGACGCCATTCACAAGTTGTCCTCCTTCTGGGAAAAAGCTGATTTTAAAAGCTAGCGGCAAACTTGCTTTTTTTGTTTTAGCAGCAAGCGGTTTTTCGTTTTGAGAAGGAATAGAGTTTTCAGAATGTCTTTTTGTTTTTTTGTTAGAAGTTGAGACAGGTAAATTGTATAATGTGATTTCTTTTTTGAAAACTAAGTAAGGACTTTGCTTAAGCATGTGGCTGGTGTAGGCAGCTAAAGTAAACTTACCTCCAATCAAACTTTGAGGTATTTGAAATTGACCATAGCTTTTCCCCTGTTCAACTCTAAACATTTTTTTTAATGCAGCGGGTAAATACTTTGAAGATAATTCCAGATATAGAATTTTTTCGCCTTCTTCTGCATAATGAAAATTGTCATCAGTTAACCAGGCACTAAACCAAAGTGTGTCGCCGGTAAAATATTCTTCACGATCAGTTTGAATAAACAGTTTTTCGCCGTAGAATTCATATTCAAAAGTATTGAGTTTTTCCTGTAGCTGCCCATTTATATTAACTCCCCAAAAGCCTAACAAGCCATATAGTATGCATTTTAATAGATAATGAAATATAGAATTCCTCATGCCGTTCTTGTTCTCAAATGGTTGAAATTATTGTAAGTTTTTTACCAAAGCATGTCCCGGTGTTCCGGAATAAGATATGCCATTAATATTGATTTGGCAATCTTTACTTAAGTTAAATGGCAGTGGAACTGTTGCTTCTCCATTTTTATCTGTAATAATGTTAGGATTCCAATAGATAGTTGGTCGTTCCAATAATTTTTGCTTATCAACGAAATCGTATAAGGGCGTGTAGAACTGTTTAGGATGTGAAAATCCGTGAATGACCATACTCATCGTTTTTTCGTTTGCCGGACGGCTGAAAATACCTTTACCCGTTTTGGTTTCAATTGAAATGATATGCTCTGGAGCATCTCGATAAACCATGGGATTATTACTACGTAAATAAGGTAGATATTTTTTCATGCAATAAATTTCATAATCAGTTTTTCCTGCTCCAAGGGCATCTCCTAGTGCAGATTTGGGAGGGTTTTCGATAAAGCCAACGTATTTAATTATCCGCATATCCATAGACTGAAGCATGTCGTTTTTAATCCAGTCTACCTGACCATATTGATTGGTAAAAGCAGCCAAGTCGCCATCTACATATATGTATATTCGATTGTTGGTTCGATTGTTATACATTAATCGGTAGAAATCGCGATGGTAGCTGTATTCACAAGCGGTGTCAAAAGCTGGCGGGAAAATTTCTCCTTTAAAAGGATCTTTGCGAGTATAAGGATCTTCGAATTGAACGACAAGACTAGGGATTAGCTTATCCAATACACTCATAACCCCGGAGTTCCAACTGTTTTGTTCATCAATAAGGGAAACCATTTTTGTACTCACTTTATAGTCGCTTAAGCCATATTTGCTTTTGAGTATTTCCAGAAGGCTTTTTTCACGTTTTGCTGTTACGCTTACGGTTTCAAGTTGTACATCGGTGGTATCAATAAAAAAGTCATTTTTCTGTATTTTCTCCAGTGTAGTGATCTTGCTTTTGGGGATGCTGACTTTGGTTGCGTTTTCTTTTAACTGTTTATCGTAAATGTAAGCTTGTGGAGCTGGTTCATCGATTAGCTTTATGTTGGTTTGCAGATTATAAGAATCATCTAAAATTAAATTAGAAGAAAGTTCGAGATTAATTCCACCTAAAGGCTTTTGTTTTTTATAATGCTTGGCTTGCATAAACACTTTGTAAGTGCCATAGAAATAATCAAAAGGAATATCGAAGGCACCGGCGCTATCAATAAATGTGGTTTCAATAAATTTTAAATCACTGGTAAAAAGACTGAATTCCGTATCCTCTGGCATAGTTTCTCCTTTGTATCGATTTTTTATAACACCAGATAAATAAAAGCCAGGCTCAATCTTTTTTTGAACGGTTGAAATATCCTTATTCAGAATTTGATTCCAGCTATATTTTCGCCAACCATTAGTTAGTAGCGTCAGTTCACTTTTTAAGTGCGAAGCCCGGTCGTCGGCATAAAAATAATCACAATCGGGTTCTAAGCCGGGAAGTTCAGAACGTAGGTTTAAATAGCGGCTGATATTGGAACAAATAGTATTGGTATCGTTAATGAAACTTTGGTTGGTGACAGATATGGCAAAATTACCTTGAGCAGGTTGATCGTTGGGATAGGTGGTTTTTATTTGTAAAGAATCTTCCTGACGACTCACAGATACCTGGAGTTGTTTTTGATTATTAATAAAAACTAATCGTTCGCATATGGGTTTAAAATGCTTGTTAAATAGTGTGAGTTGGATGAGGCCATCGGGCAGTTGTTTTTTGGAAACCTTCATCATAAACTGATTGCCCGCCATGTTTATTTTATTTAACCCTAGCAATTGATAACGATGAACCGCGGCCAGGTAAACAGAGTCTCCAATAAGATTTGGCGAACAAAGAACTTTTATTTGCATTTCATCTACAGCATGTTTGTTTTCCACTTGCAAGCTATAGCCTTGAGCTTGAACTTCCGGAAAATCCATTATTAAAGAGTCGCCATTGTTACATTGAATTTTTACTTTGTGTGTATCATTGGCATCAGGAGTAAAATAGAAATAGCCTCTGTTTTTAAAAGATGGTTGTATAAAAGCTGCAAATTCACCATTCTTATTTAAAACCTGTCCAGAAAAATCGGTACGTATGCCTGTGCTATCCTGTGCGATAAAGGCCACTTTAGTAGGAATGCCGTGCACCAAAGATCCACCTTCCGGCATTAGAGAAAATTGAAAAGAAGAGCTTGGTTTTGTTTTTTCAGAGGTTTCTTGTGTTGTGGATGCGGAAGATTTTTTTGCCGTATTTTTCCTTACGGGAACATTGATGATTGGCTCATTATCATCCAGATTGTATAAGGTAATTTTCTTTTGAAATATAGATTCCGGATGCTGCTTTTTTAGGAATGGGGTATAGGCTGATAGTGTATATTTTCCGTTGTATAATCCCTGAGGAAGTTTAAACTGACCGAAGCTTCTTCCGTTTTTAATTTCAAAAACCCGTTTAAATGTTTCTGTTTGATCTTCGGGACAAAGTTCCAGGTAAAGCACCTTTTCATCTAAAATGGCCTGGTGGTTAATGTCGTTGACTAACCAGGCACTAAACCATAAGGTATCGCCTAAAAAATACTCTTCTCTATCTGTTTGTACAAATAGTTTCTCGCCTTGGTTGCTTTGAGCAAATTGAATAAGGTGATTTTGTAATTGACCTGAAGTATGAATTGTACAGCAAAGGCAAATCTGTATAAAAAAAAATGGCAGCCAATATTGCTTAATGCCAGCTTGGGCAGATGACTGATTGAACATAAATGTAGATTTAAAGGGTTGTAGATTTTAAATATACATAACGCTAACAATATGTATACCAAAAATTACCTTAAATCTATGTTTTATAAAAGGGTTTTTTGATGAGGAAAAAAGGAAGGAGGTAAAACAAGAATCACTTACCCTAAACTACCATAATGTTTTACCTCCTGATCCCGGTTGAAACTTAAACCTGAATTCTGAAATTTTAATCGAACTCAGGTTATAAACTGAACTTGTATGAAATACCAATAATTTTAACGGTTTCTTTATTCTTAACTAAATAGTTATTGGTTCTGTAATAGGCACCAACTTTATGGTGGTTATTAAGTTTATATAAAAAACCTGCTTCAAAGCGTGCTTTATTAAATTCTTGTGCCTCTAAATCTCTATACCATTCGTAGGCTACATAAGGTTCTGTTTTAATTTTATCCAGCTTATAGCCAAGTGAAAACTTATACCTTAAATATTCTGTTTCTTCATCGTCATCATCTGTAAAATCATCGCCATTGGTATATCGTATTCTGAATTTTGGTCTAAAATTCATCCATTTAAGCCCTGTTTTAGCATCCAAACGAAAACGACCGAAACCTTCACGTTCGTCTTTTTTGTTAATGTTATAACCTAACCGGTATCCTCCACTAAATTTTAGATATTTGTTGATGGAATATTCCAATGATGGTTCAATAAAATATTCCTTTAAATCCCATCCTTCATTAAATCTTAATTCCGGTGAAAGAGTGAACTCAAAGTTCTCGGTTATTTTAGCCGAAAAATCTGTTTCAATCCAAGTGCGCTGTGCGTTCATTTGCAGTGTCAGCAAACCAAGTATTCCTATTATTACTATCCTCCTCATTCTTAAAATGTATTTGATTCTCCATTTTTTCCGTTCAAATCATGAAATACCTTAATGGTGGCTACATCGCGTAAGTAGCTAATTTCTTGAACTTCAACGCGCTTTACTTTTATTCCGGTGCGGGCTTTGATGTCCTCGTATAAATCTTCTTTTTTTAGAATATGAATATTTTCGATGTTCTCGTAATCCATAATTAAACAAGCTTCTTGTTTAAGAAGCAACGTTTTTTCCAGGAGCCACATAGTGGATACAATAGCCAGGTTGGTAAAAATTAATTCCATATGACTGACTTTGTTATTGGCCAGTGCGTTAATAACGGATAAGCCAATAATGACGAAAAGGTAGGTCATCTCCTTAATGGGAATGGCATCAGTACGGTATCGAATAATGCCGAAAATGGCGAACAAACCAAGAGCAAAACCTAATTCGAGTTTTACACTTTCCAACAAAAAGCAAAGGGTAAAGACTGTAATACTGATAGCAAAGTAGCTAAAGTAAAAGTCCTTGCGATTGCTATCTTTTGAATATATAAAGTTGACTACAATAAAGGTTACCAAAAGATTAAGGCAAAACTTTATCATAAGGTGCATAAAATCGTCGGTATTTATAAAATTTACATCCATAACTTGTATTGTTTCTTTTGGTGTAGAATATGCTAATTGTTTCATGAATTCTAGTTTTAAATAGCGTATGAATGACAGGTTTGATCGACATTCATATGGTAAGCATTAAAGTGTTTTTTTAATTGTAAGAGCTTAGGTTTAAATCGATTTTGCTTTAGTTTAGGTTCCAGAAAAGCTCTACCAACACAATACTTGCTAAAACCGTCTTGTTTAATTCTCCTTTCTTTAAGCGCATTAAACAAAGGAGTTTTCATGTTTAAATGTCCTTGTTTTAGCTCAATGATGGCTATGTCACTAATGTTTATCTGCTTATTCTTGTTGGAGAATGTCAGTTTTAAATCTATGGTGCAACGTTCTTTAAAGTCCTTGTTAACCAACGTAATGCGTTTAAAGCTATTACTGTTGGTCACCATTAGGTTTATAGTTGATAAATTGGAATTTAAACAGTTATGTTGCTCTAGAAAATCCAATTCTTCTATACTTAATTTTGTACTTCTGTTTTTAACCTGTATTCTGGTTTTGTTGGTTTTTCCTTTATTGTTTTTTTGTTTTATTTCCAGGAATACAGATCCTGAATTGACATACTCCCGTTTTCTAATCTTTAAACGATTCAATTTGCCATTATGATGATTCAGGTAAAATGAATCGTTACCGGTATCATAGTAATTTGTCTGATACGATTGATAAGCACAATCATTAATCATTAAAACATAATAGTCATCCTTAATGGCATTCAAAACATGGCAAAGTTGAGAAACAGGCAGCTGGTATTTTGAATCGTACCTGTTCAGTAGATTTACCGCATTCATTTGATTTAATGATATGGGAATAAAATTTTCTAATATTGAAGAAACTTCCTGCATATCTCTCGTTTTAATTGATTTGAATTCCGGTTACTGTTCCGTTTAAGCTGAATGTTGTAATCAAAGTGCCACCTGAGTAGGTTTCATTTGAATACAGTCCATTGAAATCGTCACCACTAGCCGTACCTCCGGAGTAAACATTATAACTGGTTCCTGAAACTAAATCAGGAGAAGAATAAACCAGAGATTGATAATTTTTGGCAGATTTAAATGTAAAAAGTACATCGCCATCTGTATTTTCAATGTGACATATTGATCCTGCTGAACGCGTGCTTCTAAAAACTAATGCAATAGACTTTTGACTGGATGATGAGCCTGGTGCCTGCAACATACCTGAACTTCCAACGGCAATTAAAGTTCCTCCGTTCTGAACAAAAGAAGCATCGTAATCCAAAGCTCCATTCCCACTTCCGGTAGGACCATTTACAATTATGATTCCTCCGGTAACTTCAACAGAACCATTGGCGTCAATGCCATCTCCTTGTGCATTAATAGCCATATAATCGGGATTTAAGTACATGGTGTAGCTACTAGATGAAGTTGAGCTTCCCCATCCTCCGTGAGGTCCACCCATTGAACCGCCACCACCGGCAATGTTGATCCCGTCGTCACTGGCAACTAGCTCAATAGTTCCTCCATTGATATACATGTTTCCGCTTGAGCTCTCAATACCTTCATATGACTTAGTAATATTAAAGTCTCCATCATTAATTGTTAAATCATAGTCTGCATGAATACCATCATCAGAAGCGCTAATGGTATAAGTTCCTTCATGTATGGTAATCGTTTCATCGGAGTGAATGGCATCTTCTGTTGAAATAATATTAAAGCTTCCGTCTTCAATTATCGTATTTACAGCAGACTTTAAGCCTTTACTCGATACACCATTGGATGAACTTACATATCCAGTAGTGGTAATATTGAAGGTTCCATTATTAATTAACAGATCAGTTTGCGCAGTAATGCCATCTCCGCCTGATGTAATATTTATTTCACCATCTAATATTTTAATATAACCTAAGGCTGTATCATTTTCATTATCTGATTTAATGGCATCATCTTCGGATTTAACAACAATGTTTCCTTCTTTAATAATCAGATAATCTTTACCGCGTATCCCATCATCGGCAGCATCAATACTAATAGCCTGACAAGCCAGGATTAGACCGTCTTTACAGTTAATTGCATCATTAAAGTTTCCGTTGATATTTAAAGAACCCTCGCCAAAAATTGTAAGATTCGTTTTTGAAAATACAGTCGCATTAGGCTCTTCATCTTCTTCGTCATCGTATTTGTAAGAAGAGCCATCAGTTAAATTATTAACTGTGTTTTCATTCGCAACTAGAATTACTTTCTCCGCTTTTTTAATGTAAATAGGTGCACTGTTGGAAGATGTAATATCAACGCCATTTAAAATTAAGCGAACCAGATCACTATCTTCGGCATCTACTATTATCTGACCATTACTTAATGTTCCGCTTATGCTATAGTTTCCTGCATCGGTAATAGTTAATACACTACCACTGGCGGAAGCACCATCTGTGTTTTCCGTGATGGAACTTCCATTTAAGGTAATTTCTACAACATCATCAGCACTCCATATATAATCGCTGTCTTCATCATGGTCGCCTGTGTTATTTGCGTCTGCTTCATCAACACTCTCTTCGTTATCCGGTGAAGTAGAGCTCGAGCTGGAACTATTGCTGCTTCCTGCAATTTCTATATCATTGTCGCACCCGTTCATAAAAATGGGCAGAATGAAATACAAAACCTTTAGTAAACTCATTTTCCTCATCTAAAAGATTTTTAATCGTTAATTTTCCTGCTGTCTATCTAATTGTGTGTACATCATTCCTAATAGAGACTATTGGAATGAATAGTTCAAAAGTATACAGGAAAGTATCCAGATTATAATAAACTAGAAGAAGTGCCCTTTTTTATCGACAAAATGCGATGGTTTACTCAGAAGAGAAAATTAGTTGTGTTTCTTAGAATATCAGTGAGCTAGGTGAGTTTTGATGAGAGTGCGTATTTATAATATGTAGATTGGCTACTCGGTGAATTGCCTACTGAAGAATAATCTTTAATCCAGATATTCTTTATAACAAAGAGGATAAAAAAAGGCCATTAGTTAAATACTAATAGCCCACCTATCTTTTACAAGAAATGATTTTTTAAATAGCGCTGAAAAGTCTCTTTGTATTGATCGCTAACAGGGATGTAGACTTTTCCGAATACTATACGGCTTCTTTCTATGGTCTCAATTTTTTCGAGATTAACGATAAAG
This sequence comes from uncultured Saccharicrinis sp., assembly GCA_963677245.1. Taxonomy (GTDB): domain Bacteria; phylum Bacteroidota; class Bacteroidia; order Bacteroidales; family Marinilabiliaceae; genus Saccharicrinis. Next base: position 2,728,618 of record OY781921.1, on the reverse strand, counting down.
GAACGATGCACGCGCATAAATTTACTTTCGGGTAATTTTGATTCCAAAGCCTTTAGAGAGCTTAATGATAGAATAGGCTTTTCATCTTTTTCAAGATATACTTTTATATAATCCTTTAAACCTTCGATATAAATAATATCATTAAAATTAATGCGACGAATTTTATATTCAGACTTTAGAAATAAAAATTCATTGTTGGATTCTATTTCATCTCCTTTGTTTTCGGATTGTTCATAACCAATAAGTTTGCGTGCTTTCTCGGCCGACTTGTAAAACTCTTCGTAACTAAAAGGTTTTAAAAGATAATCAACTGCATCCAGTTTAAAACCTTCCAAAGCATATCGCTCGTAGGCAGTTGTAAAAATGATTTTAGGCCTGTTTTCCAGAATGCGGGCGAACTCCATACCGTTTAAATCGGGCATTTGAATATCTAAGAAAATCAGGTCAACCTCATTTTCTCTTAAAAACTCAATGGCCTCCATAGGATTATCATAAGCACCTACTAATTCTAAAGTTGAGGTTTTTTCAATGTATCCGCTAACTAATTGTAAAGCTAGCGGCTCATCATCTATAGCTATAGTTCTAATCATTTTTCCTTTTTTAAGTCAATACTTAGCGAAACACTGAACATGTTATCCGAAGAGCTTATTTGTAATTGATGTCTGTCAGGGAATAATAACTTTAGTCGTTGTTTTACATTGCTTAAGCCAATTCCTGAATGGTCAATATCCTTGTTATTTCCTGGTGATTTGTTGATGCTGTTTACGCATATAAACTTCACCTTGTTATTTTCTGTTTGAATGGATAAACGTATAAATGATTTTTCGCGATAACTGATCCCGTGTTTAAACGAGTTTTCGATAAAAGGAATAAACAAAAGCGGCGGAATCATTAACTCGGTATTTTGTTCGGGTAATTTGATGTCAACCTCAACTTTTTGAGAAATTCTTAATTGCATTAAATCCATATAATGCTTCATAAAATCAATTTCCTGCGTCAGACGGACTTCACCACTTTCGGATTCGTATAGCAAATAACGCATTAGTTTAGATAGCTTAAGGATAGCTGCCTGAGCATCTTCTTTGTTAAGCTCAACTAATGAGTAGATATTGTTTAATGTATTAAAAAAGAAATGCGGACTGACCTGATTCTTCAGGAATGCCAGTTCCGAATTCAACTTCTCTTTTTCCAGTTCTCTTTGTCTTTTCTCGCTGGCCTCGTGTTTCTCAATTACTCTTAGTCCAATGCAAAATCCGGTTACAATCAGCGAAATTAATATAAACGAATATTGTTTTATTTGTTTAAAAGGAGCTTTAAATTTAAACTCTCCGGGAGGTTCCATATCTTCTCCGGGAGGTTGAGAACCTTTGGATGATGGCGATAGGCTTTTGCCAGGAGGTTTCATTTCTGGAGGAGGTTCACTGTCCCTTCCTTTATCTGAAGGTTTTGAAAAAGGGTCAAAATCCGGTATATCCCGGTAGTCAAATTCTTCCGTTGGAGGTTTACCTTTGTGGCCTATAGAATTATCTAAATAAATATTTAGAATATTGGCTACTATTATTACCAGAATAGCTAAACTGGCATAAAGAAACCTATTTCTTTTAAAAAAGAAACGAGGAACAAGCCATATGTAATTGATATAGAAAACAAGTCCAAAAAGAGCGGCATTAATATAAAAATGCCATGGAATAAAATCTTCGTCACCCCAATAAAAGTTAATCACAAAATGAGGCAGGATAATAAAGATCAGCCAGGCCACTATGTGAAGCAGAATTTGTACACTCTTATTTTTTGATATTGGATATTGCATTAGGATGTTTCTTCTATAAGTCATTAAAGGTAATGAAAAACTAGGTCAATTATTTATTCGTGTCTTAAAGCATCTATTGGGTTTAGGTTAGCTGCTTTTCGAGCAGGATACCATCCGAAAAACATACCTATAGCCGAACAAACTATAAAGGATACAAAAATAGCTTTTGTCATGATAACTAACGGAAAATTGAGTAAAGATGTGGCAATATATGAAACCAGCAAGCCAAATAAAACACCAATAAATCCTCCGATAATGCTTAATAATATAGCTTCAATTAAAAATTGCATTAAAATGTCAATACCTCTTCCTCCAACGGATAGTCTAAGGCCGATTTCTTTGGTGCGCTCAGTTACGGACACAAACATGATATTCATAATGCCAATGCCACCAACCAATAAGGAAATAGCAGCAATGGCACCTAATAACATGGTAAGCATATCACTTACTGAAGAGAAGGTCTCGACCATTTCCGCCTGGGAACGTACTTCAAAATCGTTATCATCACCATCTGCAATTTTGTGCTCCCGGCGTAAAATGGTTTCTATTTCTTCAATCGCTTTATCTGAACTTTCTTCATCGATTGCCGAAGCATTGATAGATTGTATATGCGTAATAGCCAACATTCTTCGCTGAACAGTTGTGTAGGGAACCACCAACATATCATCCTGATCCATACCCATACCGTTTTCCCCTTTCTCTTTTAAGGTTCCGATAATTTTTAATGGAATGCCATTAAAACGAATGGTTTGACCAATGGGATCAATATCATCCGCAAAAAGATTTTCGATGACAGTTTGACCAATCACACAAACTTTGGCCAGACGTTTGATTTCTTTAACTGTAAAGAGACGTCCGTCTTTTAATTCATATTTTTTAATGCCAAAATAATCGCGGTTTACACCATAGATAGAGGTGGGCCAGTTTTTGTTTCCATTAACGGCCTGTCCGCTGGAACTAACTTGTGGCGAAATGGCGGAAAGATGCTCTGCTTCCTGTTTCAGTTTTTTGACATCGCTTAAAGTCAGGGTTTTTGAGTTAGAGTTGCCCATCATAACACCGCCTCGGTGCATTGACCCCGGCATTACAAAAACCAGATTAGCACCCATACTCGAAATTTCTTCCTGAATGCTTTTTTTCGATCCCTCACCAATTGATAACATGCCTATTACAGAGCCTACGCCAATAATAATTCCCAACATGGTAAGGATGGCACGGAATTTATTTCGGCGCAAAGCATGTACGGCTATTTTTGTCAGATTTAAATAATTCATGTTTTCTTGCTTTTAAAAAGCCTCTTCTTCAACCGGAAGTTGCTGTATTAATTCTGTAGCATTGAGTTGTTCGGCAGAATACGATTCTTTAAAAATTCTACCATCTCTGAATACAATGCTTCTTTTCATAAACCTGGCAATGTCAGGTTCGTGCGTTACAAAAACGATGGTTTTGCCTTGTTCATTCAGCTTTTGAAACAACTCCATTATTTCATATGAAGTTCGGGTGTCCAGGTTACCGGTGGCTTCATCCGCTAAAATAACAACCGGGTTATTAACCAGTGATCTTGCAATGGCGACACGTTGTTGCTGTCCTCCCGATAATTGGTTGGGCATATGATGGATACGATCCGATAACCCAACCTGCTCCAGTGCGTAAAGTGCTCTTTCTCTGCGTTCTTTTGTTTTTACCTGTGAATTATAAAATAAAGGCAATTCAACATTCTCAAGAGCGGTTGTTCGGGGTAATAGATTATAGGATTGAAAAATAAAACCCAGTTTTTGATTCCGAAGTGCTGCCAATTGATTTTTATTGAGCTTACGCGTATTCATGCCATCCAAAAAATATTCTCCTCCGGTAGCTTTATCTAAACATCCCAATATATTAAGCATTGTTGATTTACCCGACCCACTTGTGCCCATTATTGCGGTAAAATCACCTCTGTTTATTTCAAGATTTATGCCCTTGAGAGCATGAACAGTCACTTCTCCTACCTGATAATCCTTCTTTAAATCGAGTGCTTGTATTATTGTGTTATTCATAATTGTTTGTTTTGAATATTAACCAGATTGTGTTCTTAACTCATAGGCTTGTGTTTATTCAATACTTATTTTTTAGGGCCTGGAGGTTTAGGCATAAATGGATTTCCTCCGGCTTGTTCAGGAGCTTCTTCTTCAACGCCTTCAGTTTCCATGCTCAATACAATTTCGTCTCCGGCATCTAGCCCTTCAATAATTTCTATATGAATATCATCATCTAAACCGGTTGTTACCGGAACCGGATGAATGGAAGTACCTTCTTTTACCCAAAGCATTTTATGGTTGTCATCAATATTGGTATTTGCAGCATGTGGTGGCATTTCCATTCCTTCTTGCATTGGAGGCATTTCTGGTTTTGGAGCATCTGCCATGTAGGATGCCATGATAGATTGATCTGGTGAAAATCGAGCAGCTTTGCTCGGCAATACTAAAATATCTTTCTTTTCAACCACGTAAATTTCAGTTTCGGCAGTCATACCCGGCATTAATTTAAAATCTGGGTTTGGAGCCGAAATGATGATGGTGTATGTCACAACATTGTTGGTAACAGTTGGTTCCAGTCTTACCTGTGTAACTTCTCCATCGAAAAGAACGTCGGGATAAGCATCAACGGTAAAGGCAACGCGCTGTCCTTTTTTTACCTGACCAATGTCGGCTTCGTCAATGTTGGCTTCTACTTGCATTTGTGTTAAATCATTGGCAATAGTAAAAAGAGTAGGCGTATTAAAACTGGCTGCCACCGTTTGTCCTTCTTCTACCGATCGGTTTAAAACAATTCCATCAATAGGAGAGTATATAAAAGCATAAGCCAGGTTAATCTCATTTTTTTTGTATTGCGCCTTAGCACTTTTATAACTGGCCTTGGCTTTATTTAAATTATAAAGCGTTTGATCGTAATCTGTTTGAGAAATCAGCTGCTTATCATTTAATGGAACCAATCGGTTAAAAGTGGCCTGTTGATAATCCAGTTCTGCTTTGGCATTATCTAAAGAAGCACGACTTTGTTCCAGTGCAGCAGCTAAGTTTGTGGTATCAATCTTAGCCAAAAGCTGACCTTTTTTTACGTAAGAATTAAAATCTACAAAAAGATCCTCTACGATTCCGGAAACCTGCGTTCCTACTTCAACCGTAGTCAAGGCTTCAAGTGTTCCTGTAGCGGTAACCACCTGACTGATGGTGCCGCTTTCTACTTTTGCGGTTTCAATTTGAATGTCCTCAACATTAACCCTGCTAGGTTTAAATATTAAAGCCACGGCAACAACGGCTACCGCAATTAAGCTTGTTATGATTATATTTTTTTTCTTCATGATAAAAATGTCTTTATAAGATGATAGGATTGCCCAGATAAAAATCCAGTATTTTGTAGCTGAATACCAAATCGAAACGTGCTTGTAACAATTCGCTTTCAGCCGTAATTAAATTCGTTTTCTCAAAAAGAAAGTCTACCGAGTTGATGATGCCATTTTTAAACTGTTCTTCTGCTAAAACATAAGACTCCTGGTTGGATGCAAATTTCTCTTCACTGGCCTCAAATGAGCTTTGCGCCGAAATAACATCAACGCAAGCTTGCTCTATTGCTTTTCGAAGTTGGTTTTGCGTATCTATTTCTTCTAATTCGGCACTCTGATAGCTTATTTTCGCCACTGCCACATTGGTTTTATTTTGCTTTTTCTGAAAAATAGGTATGGATAATGAAGCACCAATAGTAGGTGTTAAATTGTCATTGAGTTGAGAAGAATATCGCTTACTATTTATGCTACTATAACCAGTTGAAATTCCTGCACTTGCAGTCAGTGTAGGAAAGTAGCCGGAATGAGCAATGTTTTGTGCAATGGCAGCGCTTTCCTTTTTTAAGGCGGCACTTTTTATCTCAGGTCTGATGTCCAAGGCCTTGCTATACACATCACTGGCTATAGGTATTTGTTGTAGGTTTTTAAACTCATCCACTTCCGGACGTATAACAGAAAAATCACTAACTACAGGTAATTCCATTAGTTGCATTAAACTGACTTTTGAAATATTGAGTTGGTTTTTTGCATTGGCTAAGTTCAGCTTCTCAGTAGCTACCTGCGATTTCACCTGTAAATAGTCCGAACGGGCAATAATGCCACTTTGTAAACGGATGTCTGCCAGTTCAAGTTGCTTTTCGGTAGCTTCCAGTTGCGATTGAGCATTACTTGTGTTTTCCTCGTTAAACACAACTTGTAAAAAAGCATTCAACACACTTATCGTGATGCTTTCTTTAATGCTCTCAGAATCATAAATCCCCTTCTGTAAATCCAGTTCTGCCTGATCAATTAGCATATTGAGCCGTTTGCCATTGTATACCGTAATATTCGAGCTTACTCCAAAGTTACTGTTGTTTGTTCCCTTAAAACCTGAACTTTCATCAGTTTGTGACCAGCTAAAGTTTTGATTGGCAGAAGCCCCTAATGAAGGCAGTTTTTGTGCCTGTGCCTGTTCTTTATATACCTGGTTGCTGATGTTTGTTAAAATACTTTGCCTTACCTGTATGTTCTGATTTAAGGCGTAATCAATACAGTTGGTCAGACTCCATTTTTTTATTTCGCCACTATCTTGTGCACTTGTCAAAACAGGCTGGAGTAAGAGTACCCATATAATAATGTCTTTTATTTTCATGCTATTCATTTTACTATTTACTGTCTTGTAATTGGATAGAAAGTATGCCAACTTTACATTAACCCGGAATATGCATTAGAAAATCTATTACTTATTAAAATTGCTTCAAAACAAGTCACTTTGTTACTTTACTTCAACTCAACAGAACGATGCTATGCCTCGGTTCAGTAAAGTCTTGTTTTATTGCCATTTTAATTCTCATAACGAAGTTCTAATGCATAATCAGGGTTTAAATACATTTCAAAAGTAGGAAGTACTCTTATTAATAAATAAGGGAATAGAAGAACACCCTTATTTTATAGATTAATGGCTGTTGTTTGTGTAGCAAGTATTTTAAGCGCTGAAATACATACAAAGTAGTCCTGATTATAACATGACAATGATAGATTGTCCTATAATTTTGGGTTTAATAAGAAAGTTATGTTAGCGAAAAGTTTTGGTCACATTGTCTCAAAGTCAAATATTATACCACTCAAATGAAACTTTTACACTATTAACGAGAAATTTTTAGTCTTTACGCATATTTCCTATGTTTTACCTTAGACTATAATCAAACTAATTATTTCACTTTTGACACATAATAACGCCGGTAGGGTAATATCAATTTAAGTTCGCAAGGTAAAGGAATGTTTTAAGCCTTCAACCTTTGTTCACACAGTCTCCGGTTCTTGTGCAACCCTCCTACCTGATAAGTAAACCCTAAGCTCAGGCGATACTTAGGCTATCTGCATGTTTTGACGTGGTATCTTTGACCAAGATCCAACTAACATCCAACAAACCTCGAAGAAACCTCGAAGATGCCATGTACACATTAAGTTCCAGTTCTGGACAAAAGTAATGCCTGGTACGGAAAACATGTGTAGCTTATAAATAATGGCAGTTAGCTATTGACAGGTTGTTGTGGGGTGCAAGTCTTTAGAGGCCATCCATCAAATATTTTCTGGTTTTCATGAAGAGTTTGGTAATAAAAAAGCCGGAATAAATCCGGCTCTTATAGTAGCGGGAGCCGGATTCTTTGAGCTTATCTAAGGTGCCAAAAAACCACGCAAACCCCTGTTGTATTGTGTTTTAAAGTTGCTATTTTTTCTCTTCTTTGTTCTTTTTTTTACTCCATTATTCTATAATTATAACTATTATGTAACTCGCATACGACAGAATGTCTGACAGTTAGAGTCCATGCAAGTGCAATAATTCAATCCAAGGTAGCTTTCTCAAAAGATACTTTAACCTGTTGTGTGAATTAAATTGCATGCTTAATAAAATTGATAGGTCTATTGTATATGAACCTATTTATATATTGAATAATAGTCAAAGAAGTGATCTTGGATATTATTCTGGTTTTGAAACCCATAAATGTTTTTGCATAATTTCTCCTGATCAAGAATTGATCGCATAGTTGACTATAAAGGGTTTCTATTCTTTTGCGAGACTTTCGAAAAATATAGGGTTGTTTCTTATAGCTTTGTTGATTTAATCTCATTGGTGTTTCAAGTTTAATTCCTGCAGAAGTAAACAGGTCCAATTGTTGTTCTGCTGACAAATAGCCTTTGTCACCCTGTAGTGTACAATCTGATAGTTGAACTTTGACATCTTGCAAATAGTGAATGTCATGAACATTGGCTTTTGTCAGATCAACGGATGTAAAAACACCGTCAAAAGTACATACTCCATGAAGCTTATATCCAAAATAATATTGGTTTTGAGAAGCACAGAAACCTTTTTCAGGAGCAGTCTCAAATTCCTCTTTACAAATCTTTAACCTCGAAGCTCTAGCGTTTCTACCTATCTCTAAAGGCATTGAATCAATAACGAATACATCTTCATGATTTGAGAAAGCGGAGCTTAGTTGATTCCGAACCCATTCGATATAACCAAATAAACATTTCTTTCTTCTGTTATACTGTGTCCGGTCAATCATATTGGGAAATTGTTCTTTATATTGACTTTTAAGCTTTTTGAAAAGTAAACTTTCACTATCAATGGATAAATATTCACTAGTCAGATTTAAGCTAATTAATTCAATATCTGAAAGTTTAGGTTTTGCTCCCACCTTGTGAAAATTACCGTTCAAATCAACCTGATCTTGCAGTACAGATTTTAATACTTCCAAAATTTTATCGAAATTCGTCTTTATATCGTGCATGTGATGGTTTTATTTTTTTGTTTCGCAACCTTAAAATACTAAAATCCAAAATTATGCACTTTTTTTATGTTATAATTTAATTCACACAACGAGTTAAATAAACTATCATATGGAAGAAGTAAAATACATTAGAGTTTCCACAACGGAACAGAATACAGCCCGCCAAGAAAACACCAATCTGAAACTATATATAGATAGATGTATTGGCACGATTCCTTTTACCGAAAGACAGCAAGGTAAAAAACTCCTCAAAGATATTAGCACTGGTAAAGTGAACGCCGTTCGGGTTCATTCGATTGACAGAATGGGGCGTAATGCCATGGACATCCAAAAAACTATTGATTCGATAACTTCAAATGAAATTAATATACTGGTTGAGGATTTAGGTATGAATGCTTTGTTTGGTAACGGAAAGTTAAACCCGATGTTTAAACTGATAACTGATTTGCTTGCCAATGTTGAACAGATGGAGCGTGAAAGCATTAGGAAAAGACAATCTGAAGGTATTGCAATTGCCAAAGCTAAGGGAGTTTACTCTAGGTCACGCAATAGGAATAAGTTAACGGGCGAAGAGTTTTTGAAAAGGAACAACGCAATCGTGCATTGTCTTAATGCCAACATGAGCCTACAAAAAAAACGGCAGAAACAACAGGAAAAAGCATTCCAACTATTTGCAAGGTAAAGAAGGTTCTTGCTAACCAGAAAAACAATGCAAATAGATAATAATGTATTTAGTAAGAGAAATAAAGATTACGGGGTACGATAATGTACAACCTAATCGAGATAAAGTAAGTAGCTCCAAGCACATCTATGAACTAGCCAAACCTTTATTTGAGGATGTTATGGAAGTAAGGGAACGGTTTATCGCTTTTTACCTAAATCGAAACAATAAGGTAATCGGATACTTTACGATATCCGAAGGGGGAATTAGTGGAACGGTGGTTGATGTGAAGTTACTTTTCTCAGTAGCCTTAAAGTCTTTAGCTAGTGGAATAATTTTGGTACATAATCATCTCAGTGGAGATATAAAAGAGTCGGGACACGATAGGAAAATTACGAACAAGATAAAAGAGGGATGCTCAGTATTCGATATTCAATTGATAGACCACCTTATAATTACGTATTATGGATTTAGGTCATTTGCCGATGAAGGTCTTTAATAACTATTAAAGGAGAGTAATTTTTCTAGAGCCACTATCCTTACATAGATAGTAGCTCTATAATGAAACTTATAATTCTGATTTTATTGCTCCATAAGCTTCTTTTAAGTTTTTAACTGTATTTACAGATTCTTTGACATGATACCCTTTCTCTTCTAATAAGTCACCGATGCAATCAATTGTTTCATCAACTGTTTTATCTAATATCTCAGATAGCTCTACTAAATTCCATGCAGCTTTCTTATATTCTTTATTATTTAGATTACGGAATATTGTATTTGCTTTTCGTAATTTATCAGCACTCCACTTTACTCCACCCACAAAACATAATGATGTAATGGATAAAGGTACAATGTTAGTTGCAACGTATGTCGCAGTCGATAAAATTGTAGTTGTTCCACCTACAATTCCTTGAGTTGCTATCGTGTGAGCACCTACCTTAGCAGTTCCCATAGCTATGGTTTTTGTAACTCCAACGGCCGCACCTTTAGTTGATAAAGCTTTAATTGTAACGGCAATTCCTTTAAGCAAAAATGTTGTTGTAAGTACTGGCATAATTTTGTGTTTTTTGAGCACGTTAATCTTGTTTTAAGTACTCTGTGTTGACATTTGAAATTGTATTACTTTGAATGCTAACTTAAAATAGTTACGAACAGTTCTTCAATTAGGTCAATTTTAGGTTTTATCGACCGGTTTTACTATTTGATCATCTACTAATGTATTTATATCATAAGCATTTCTTTAATGGATTAGTAATAATTAGATGTTACAATTCTAGTTAGATTTATATTACTTCCGAAATATTCATACTATTTAGGTATATTTAATGCCTTTATTAGTAAAGAATATTAATTTAACCCCTAATATATCATGACTTTAGCTAGTAAAAGTGACTTGATTTCTTCAATACATAAACTTTTAACGTCAATAAAAGAAAAGCAAAACACCACTTATAAAATGATAAGTGAATTGTTAGGACGATCAGCATCGTATATTTCACAACTAAAAGAAAAGCGAAGTGTTCCATTTAGTATTGAAACTCTTCAATCTATAGAAAGAAGGCTTATTGAATTAGACAAATGTAGTTACGAAGAATTTAACAATGAAGTTCGCAATATATCTCTACAAGAACTCATAAGAAAGCTAAATGTTATTTTTATACCAATGCACAAGTATGCATTGAGATATAACGATAAAGATATTTTAGATTCCGAGTTTTGTTATAATCCTTATTCTAAAGAAGTATTTACTTTAAATATAAATAGCAATACCTATACGGTAATTAATCAAATACATCACATAACGTTAACAGAAAAGCAAAACTTATTACAAATAAAACTTTACAAAGAGCATGAAAGTGTCTCACTTTTTGTTTCGTACTATCCTGAAACACCGGAGTTTTTATTAGGCTTAATGACACTCAAAAAAAACAAGAAATTAGTAGCACATACTCTGGTTATTGATAGCAATGAAGATATTGATACTACCCAGAAAATAAATCACTATTTAAGAGATAATAAGCTTTGTAATATTTGTATTCCAGATCAAATATCTGACAATAAGACTATACGAAAATTTATTAATAGTCAATATGACAAGGGATGGGATATTATTAATTATTCTCAAGATGTTGAAAACTCCCCAATAACCTATGATATTCTAATATCAACTCCAATAAGTAGTTTGGAGTATAATAGATTTGTAGAGGTTAGAAGTCAAACACTCAAAATAAAAAAGACTCTTGAAGAAAAATACAATTTTAAAGTTTGGTACAGTGGAGAAAATATAGATGATGAAAAAAAATTTAAGCAAAGAAGAATAAATCGAACATTATTTACAGAGGAAGTGATCAAGTGTGTTTTTAATTCAAAATATTTCATCTTTATTGACCTAGAAAAGAAAACTAGAACTTCGTCACAGATGTTCCAATTAGGATGGGTATTAGGGCAAAGTGCAAAAAATATTACTTATCTATTTACTAAAAGAGAAGAAGAGGTTCCATTACTTGTAAAGAAGGAAACTATTAAGCACTTTGAGGTGGAATATGTAGACTGTTACGAAGATATAATGTATTATATTGAAGGCAATACTAACTTAATTAGTAGTATTGCGGAAGAATATAAATACAATTAGATTTTTTTCTGGACTATAGTATAATTGGTTATGCTGAAATGATTAATCATAAATCAACAAACTAGGTACGACATTTTAGTTTATTCGTTCGATTAGAGTTACACCTCACAAAATAGGACATATGGTGCTATACAGTGTTAAAACTAACGAGAACAATAATGTCGTTCTGGTCACAAACAGTAACACAAAAAACTCAATAAGCAGAGAGTAACTTAAAGGGTATTTTTTAGATAGGATTCCCTGTTGCTAATTCGGACTTTAGTGTTGATAGTTGCTCTTTGTTGCTTATTATTGGTAGTTCTTATTATAAAATGTGCAACCATTTGTTGCACAGATGGAACGTAAGAGCATTAAAAAAAAATCTTAGGGTATCGCAATAGCTAAAGCGAGGGGTATATATTCAAAGTCGCGAATCAGGAATAAGCTAACAAATGAAGAGATGCTAAGGAAGAATGAGCCTATCGTATATTGCTTAAATGCAAAAATGAGTCTTCAAGAAACGGCCAAAGCAACAGGTAGGAGTATTCCTATCATATGCAAAGTAAAGAAGATTATGAAAATAGTAAATGATAAACAGCAACAATGAACTAATTTATTTTAAGGTCTATATATTGATTTTATAGTTTGATTTATGTAAGTTAGAAATCTGAAATGATTATTTAGACATTACTATGATAAGAAAATCTTTTGCCCTTCTACTTAACTTTGCATTATCTATCTTAGGTTCCATAGTTGCTAGCTATATTACATTAAAAATCGCCAACAAAGATTTATTAATCAAAACTACTACAAACAAATATTCTTTTGATTTCATTTTTCAATCGTATGAATTTTATGCTTTCCTTCTATGTATCCTATGTATAATTGGATTAAATGAATTCTTAAAAGGAAGAGGAACGAGAAGAATCCCTGTACGTCCTACAACCTTTTTTAGATTATACCGTAAAACAGCCGAAATAGTATCAGAAATCCATGAGTTTCAACATGAGTTTGAACAGTCCATAAAGGTAATCAAAGAAATAAAGCAAAGCGAAGATACTAGTGAGAGCATTAGAGACATAGGCAAGTTCTTATTGGAATCATTATTAAAGAAGATTCAACATATTGTTTTTATAAGCACTGGTGCTAATGTATCTGTAAACCTAAAGGTATTTATAAGGTCTGATGATTGTAAAAATGGTATTGATGTTTCGAGGCAAAGTACTTATCTTACAACCTTAGCTAAAGCTCCTTCGGATCAAGAAAAAAATGACACGAAAAAAAGGGAATTTAATGCTAAATATTATGTTGGCGATGAATGTTACCAAAAGATTGTTAATGGCAAACCACAAACAATTAAGAACTGGATAACGAAAACGGTAATACCTTTAAAGGAAAAATTAGAGTATGAGAATAGTGGTGAAGAAATATTTGTAAATAGTGCATATTTATATATTCTAGGGAATAAAGAACATCACTATATCTCTAACGATCTTATTAAGGAGGAAAAGAAGGGGGTGTATGTAGGGAATTGCAAAGACTGGAGGAATTTCTACCGAAGCAAAGCTGTTTTTCTGGTTAGCCCTAGTCTTGAAGAGAATAAGCATGTGGATGTTAGTAAACCTGCTGGCATTCTAATTGTAGATAGTAGAAGGAAGTTTATTTTTGAAAATCGGTTTAGCAAGAGACTTATAGGCTATTTTGCCCATCGTCTTTATGATTTTGTTAACTATTACAATAAAGCATTATACAATGGAAGACATCTTAAGAAAACTGCATAGTGTTGACGCAACAAGTGCTCAACCAATTGAAGATAAAGGTTTAGAATCTCATTCAATTGATTACGTAAGAGCGTTTAATAAAGGTTTTTTCGATAATGTCAACCTGTCTCCTGAAGAAGTATATGAAAAATACAACCTCTCTAAACATGGATTATCAAGTCCAAACGATAGTGGTAATACTACTCATTATCATTTTGTTGACTATCTTAAAAATTCTATAGCAGCAAGAGTAGTCAAGGTTATTGGTGAAGGGTTGACTCACAATGGATTAATTGAAGAGGAATATTAGATTAATACTACATAGAAAACCACTTAACACCTAATCAATAATCGTTAGAATTATGGGTGAAATATCTAGCTAATTAATTGATTGAGATATTTTCTTAATAAGTAAGACAAAGTGCGCTAAACAGTCCTAAAACCAACGAAACAATCAAGGTCATCTGGTTACAAAAGGAGTTTAGCTGTGATATTTCTGATTTAAGCATGAAAGGCAGATTCAGAAGTAAGATAAAAAGCAATAAATATTAAGGGGCGGTGTTTAAAATGCCGACTCTTTTTGTTTACATAACTTATATGACTGGTTTCCTCAAAGCCATAAACCTTAATTTTGCGCATACGATTCCCTTTTGGGAGCCGGAAACATTTCAAACATATCTTAAAATAACATCAGGCAGCACAGGCAGCATTTTGTTTGGCGCGATGCATTCGCCTTCCTATTTCCAGAGCGTTGCCTGTGTGTATACCCATAAAGACCCATAGTATCTCGTTGTTCTTAGTTCGTGCTCCTAGCGATTTAAGAGGTAATGTTGTTTGTCTTTTCCAAAGCTTCCTTCTAACCTTGTGGCCCGTTCTTTCTTGATCAATTTTGCGATTTGTTTACGTTCGGACTCGTGTTTTCCCGGCCTTCCTTTTCTGGTAAAATCGGTTCTGATGTTGTTTTGCGTGGCGAAGCTCCTGTTTTTGTTGGTGGCGTAAATGGCATCAGCACCGGCAAGCCTAGTCTTAGTTTTGGTGAGCAGCTGAGCATAGAACACGGTGGATTGGAAACGGGTGCCTTCGTTGAAAGCATTGAAATCAAGGTGTTCGATAAAGCTTATACCGTTAATCTGAGGTTTATTAAGTTTGACTCCAAACTCAACTTTTTTGATTTCCTTTCCTCTGACAATGGGACGTATATAACTTTTCGAAAGGCTTACTATGCGGTCTTTTATTTTTTCGCCGGTATCGAAGTGGTACTGTTGTTGCAGTAACACTTTTCCCACTATTTGTTTCTTGTTCCAATATTTGACAGGCATTTCTATCCTGTTTTGTTTTTCGATATAATCCAATTCTTCAAGAAGTTTATGCAGCAGCTTGAGCAATCCTCGGGTCAATGCGTTCTTTTCTTTCAAGGGTTTTCTGCGTTTCCGGCTGTAGTTCCAGTACCGCTCTTTCCATTTGAGATACTTTGTTCTGGGTAGTTTTGTGCCGCTATATTTACATATCAATTTAAGCTGCCCGTATGCCCAATCTACCGATTCCCACAACAGTTTCTGGTTGGTGGGGAATCTAACCGAACTTTCGTAACAGGTGGCATCCGTCAATATCTGGTCGAGCTCCTCCATATGAGGGAGCCAATGGGATACAAGTATGCCTGAAGATGTGGAATACTTTGTAACTTTATCACTATTAGAAAAATGAAAAACCCCGTTTTTGGGCAAAAGTGCCCAGTTTCGGGGTTTGTTGTTTCCTAAATATAGCCACAATGTATTTTATATCAAAGCGATATGCTTCTTACGACTATGCCATGAAAGATTAGGTAATTAAGCAAGTAATTCAGATTGTATAGTGTATTGATAATTGCTCTTAGTTGCACTTGATAGGTAGTTTTTTTTTTATCACAAACGCAGCAACTATATTGTAACCCTAAAAAACAATAAACCCCTTGAAACATAATTGTTTCAAGGGGTTTTCTAGTAGCGGGGGCCAGACTCGAACTGACGGCCTTTGGGTTATGAGCCCAACGAGCTACCAACTGCTCCACCCCGCAATGTATCTTTAATGTGATAGAATATCGCGTGTAATCAAGTTTAAAAAGGAAATTGAATAGTAGCGGGGGCCAGACTCGAACTGACGACCTTTGGGTTATGAGCCCAACGAGCTACCAACTGCTCCACCCCGCAATATATTTTTAACTTTAAGTAGTTTCCTTTTTTGCGGTTGCAAATATAGAGTGTTTATTTTTCTTAGCCAAATAAAAATTAATAAAATAATAACTTTAAAATGTATATATCAGAGCAAGAGTATGCTAGCATATGGTAATTCGAGCGATATCATGATGAATTTAACTTTATGCAGTATAAATTCGCCAAGACGTATTATTTTTTAACTTTGCTTCATCAATTCACGATCATTAAAATAATCGATGAGTACACCCGAAACAAAAAAGAATCTTTTTCAGAAATTACGTAATAAGTATAGGCTGGCCATCTTTAATGAACAAACTTACGAAGAGGTCTGGCGTATTCGTTTATCCAGGCTAAATGTATTTACAGTAGTTGGTTCATCTGCCATTATTTTGGTGTTGTTGGTCATTCTCCTGATTGCCTATACTGGTTTACGAGAGTATATTCCAGGTTACCCCAATGGAAACGAAAGACTGATGATGGTTAGAAATATTAGTCGTGTGGATTCTCTTATTTACGAAATCAATAAGCGCGATCAATACTTAAAGTCTATTCAGGCAGTGGTAAGTGGCGAAGTACCTGAATCAGCCGATGAGGAAGAGATGTCAGATTCTGCAACGGGTAAGGCACAAAATGTTTCTTTCGAAAAAAGTGATGCAGATAAGGCTTTTAGAGAACATATTGAAGAAGAAGAAAAGTATAATTTGTCTGTTTTAGATAATGGTAAGAAAATCCCGGAACTGAATCAGGTATATTTTTATGCTCCATTAAAAGGTATTGTTGTAAAAGAATATAAGGATAGCGAAAGGCATTTTGGTGTGGATATAGTCTCAAAGCCTGGTGAAACAGTTCTGTCTATTTTAAGCGGAACAGTAATTTTCTCAGGGTGGACAGTTGAAACAGGTTACACCATGATGATTCAGCATAATAGTGATTTAATTTCTGCTTACAAGCACAACTCAAGCCTGCTTAAAAAAGCCGGAGATAAAGTTGAAGCAGGTGAGGCCATTGCAAATGTGGGTAACTCAGGAGAACTGACTACCGGTCCGCATTTACACTTTGAACTTTGGTATCAGGGTAATTCTGTAAACCCTACCGAATATATAATTTTTGAATAAACAGACTAGCCGCGTAGATATGAAGAAAAGGATTGCGGTGTTGGGTTCAACCGGATCAATAGGAACTCAGACTTTAGACGTAATATCCAAACATCCAGATAAATTTGAAGTTGAAGTTTTAACTGCCAACAACAGGGTAGGTAAACTCATTGAACAATGTAGAGCTTACCATCCCAACACGGTTGTTATTGGAAATAAAGATAAGTATCAACAATTGCAGGATGCGTTGGAAGATTTGCCCATTAAGGTGTACGCCGGGGAAGAAGCTATTGCGCAGGTGGTTGAAATGGGAACAGTGGATGTGGTACTTACAGCCATGGTTGGGTTTTCAGGTTTAAAGCCAACGATTAATGCCATACAGGCAGGAAAGCCCATTGCATTGGCAAATAAAGAAACGTTGGTAGTAGCCGGAGATATAATAACTGTATTAGCGGCTCAAAAGAAAGTACCAATTCTACCAGTCGACTCTGAACATTCAGCTATATTTCAGTGTTTGGTAGGTGAGTTTCAAAATCCGATTGAAAAAATTTATTTAACCGCTTCAGGAGGACCATTTAGAGGTAAAAAGAAAGACTTTTTGGCCAAAGTTTCTCCTGAGCAGGCATTGAATCACCCTAATTGGGAAATGGGAAATAAAATCACCATTGATTCCGCCAGCATGATGAATAAAGGTTTGGAGGTGATTGAAGCTCGTTGGTTATTTGGTTTGGAACCAGATCAGATTGATGTAATTGTGCATCCGCAGAGCATTATTCATAGTATTGTTCAGTTTACGGATGGATCCATGAAAGCTCAGATGGGGCTTCCGGATATGCGATTACCTATTCAGTATGCATTAACGTATCCGGAAAGGTTTGCTGTAGACTTTCCGAGGTTTAATTTTTTAGATTATCCGAGTCTGACTTTTGAAAAGCCAGATATGGAATCATTTAAAAATCTGGCTATAGCTTATGAGGCAATGAGAAAAGGAGGGAACATGCCTTGTATTATTAATGCGGCCAACGAAATTGTGGTGCAGGGATTCTTAGAGAATAAGATTGGCTTTTTAGAAATGTCTGAGGTAATTGAAAAAACAATGCTTAAAGCCTCATTTATCCCAAAGCCAAGCGTAGATGATTATTTTGAAACGGATATGGAAGCCAGAAAAATAGCACAGTCCTTAATAGGGATTTAATCAGGTTGTAAATAGCAAAAAAGGAATATATTTGTAGCTTAAATTTTTGAAAATAATATAAATGGATATAGTAATTAAAGCAGGTCAGCTGCTATTAAGTCTTTCAATATTAGTAATATTACACGAATTTGGTCATTTCTTCTTTGCCAAATTATTTAAAACAAGAGTAGAAAAGTTTTACCTGTTTTTTGATCCATGGTTTTCTTTGTTTAAAGTGAAGAAAGGTGATACTGAATACGGAGTAGGTTGGCTTCCATTAGGTGGATATGTAAAAATATCCGGAATGATTGATGAGTCGATGGATAAAGAAGCCATGCAGGAAGAACCTAAGCCATATGAGTTCAGATCAAAACCGGCATACCAACGTCTATTAATTATGATAGGAGGAGTGTTGGTTAACTTTCTTTTGGCCTTCTTTATTTTTTGGATGGTATTATTTAAATGGGGAGAAGCTTATATTGATGTTCAAGATGCTAAGTATGGACTGGCATTTCATCCGTTAGCGCAGGAAATTGGCTTGCAGGATGGAGATATTGTAACTGAGGTTGATACATTTAAAGTACAGTCAGCTTCAGATATTGCATCCTATATTTTACTTGAAGAAGCAAAAGAACTAACAGTTTTGCGAGGTGATTCAAGTTTTATTCTGCCTATTCCTGAAGGTTTTGGTAAGAATGTGCTGGATAAGGAAGTTAAAAGTTTGGCAGAGATTAGAATCCCTTTTGTTGTGGATTCGGTACTTCATAATAGCAATGCCGAGAAAGCCAGGTTACAAGTGGGCGATAGTGTTGTAGCTGTAAATGGCGAATCTGCAAGTTATATTTTTGAGGTAACTTCAGCATTAGCCGCAAATACTAATAAAAGAGTAACCATTGATGTAATCAGAGATGGCGAAAAAGAGCAGTTACGTTGTTTGGTTGATAAAAAAGGGAAAATTGGAGTTGGATATAAAGGTCCTTCGAGATATTTATCCTATACAAAAGTAACTTATGGATTTTGGGAAGCTTTACCAGCAGGAGTTTCAAAAGGTGTGAATACTTTGGTAGGCTATGTGAAACAATTAAAATTAGTTTTCTCAAAAGAGGGTGTTAAGCAAATTGGAGGTTTTGGAGCTATTGGAGGTTTGTTCCCTCCTGTTTGGGACTGGTCTGCATTTTGGGGATTGACGGCATTCTTATCTATCATACTTGCCTTTATGAATATTTTACCTATCCCGGCTTTAGATGGAGGTCATGTACTATTCCTATTGTATGAGATTATTTCAGGAAGAAAACCTAGTGATAAATTCCTGGAATATGCACAAATCGTTGGCATGGTATTGCTGCTAAGTTTATTGGTTTTTGCCAACGGAAATGATATATTTAGGTGGATAACCAAATAAGTGGTTTTTATTTGCTAAATTTGATAAAAAAGAAGTTATGGTTACAGTTTCGTCATATGTATGTGGTTTCATGGGAGGTTACGAGTGGATATTAATAATTTTGGCAATTGTTCTTCTTTTTGGAGGGAGAAAGATTCCAGAATTAATGAAAGGTCTCGGGCAAGGCATGAAAGAGTTTAAAAACGCAAGAAACGAAGAGGCTAATAAATCATCAGATAAAAAAGAATAAAGAGAATAGATGTAAACATTTAAGGGCTGTTTCCGGTATAGGGAGCAGCCCTTTTTTTGTTGATTTTTGAGTGGGAATTGGTTAACTTATAGAATGTAGTATATTGGAAATATTATATAAATACAAGACAAATGAAGAACTTATTATTAGCCATAGACTTTAAAGACGGCACTCAAAAACTAGTGAATTTTGCCACTGAATATGCTCAATGTGTCAAGGCAAAATTATGGGTGCTTCATGTTGCAGCTCCCGAACCTGATTTTGTTGGTTACGAAGTAGGTCCCCAGTATATAAGAGATATGAGAGCTACAGAACTTAAGGAAGAACACCGGGAATTAAAGAAGATATCAGATGGGATTAATTTTAAAGGGATTCAGGCAGAAGGCTTGTTAATAAATGGAGGAACTGTTGAAATGATTGCTGCTGAAATAGAGAAATTACATATTGATGCGGTCATTGTCGGGCATCATAAACACGGTTTCTGGCATAAGTCATTTTTTGGATGTACAGACACGTCTATTATTGATAAATCTAAGGTTCCTGTAATTGTAGTGCCCATCGTTAAAAAAGTAGCTATTCTTTAATGTTACTTTCCTGAACACCTACAATCTTGCCTTGTTTGTAAGAGGTGGTTTTAGTTAAATCACTATTTTCATTATAGCTATATTTTTCGCCATCAAACAATTTTCCTTTTACGAAAAATCCTTTCTCTTCTGTCTGACCAGATAGATTAACAATTGAGTGATAACCTGTTCCTATAAACTTAGCTGTTGTATTTATACTTTTATTTTGATCGATATTCTCAACTTTGGCAATTCTTCCATCATTAAAGGTTTTTTCCTGAATTAAATATCCACCTTCATCATACACCTTAAGGGTTCCTTCTGTCTTCCCATCTTTCCAAAGCCCTTCGTACATTTTTTTGCCGTTGGCATGATAATATATCTGTTCACCTTCACGTTTTCCTTTGTTGTTGTAAAACCAATCGTAGGATAATTGCCCGGATTCAAGATAGTACTTGTAACTTCCTTCCCAATGATCTATTTGCCAGTTTCCTTCTTCTCTGAGTTTACCAGATTTATAATAAAATTTAGCCAAACCTTTAGCTTCGCCTGCCAGATAGGTAATTTCACTTTTAATTACTTCGTCCTCAAAATAGCTTGTCCAAACACCTTCCTTAAGGTCATTTAGGTAATTTCCCTTTTCAACCATTTGATTATCCTTGTAAACAATCCACAAACCTTGTTTTAAACCACTGTCGTCTGTATGATTAACGGCAAGTTTGGCACTGTCATCTAATTGGGGATTTCCGTATAATGGAATAAATCCGATGCTAAAAATAATGAGGTAGAATAATATTTTACGAATGTGTGTTGTCATGAAATATGGGTTCCCTAAAATAAAAAACGTGTATGCTTTTATACACATTTTTGCTCATAAGGTTATAATAGAACGGGTTATTTTTTTATAGATTTATGGCTTAATAGTGATTTAAAATTGCAACTTTGCATTGGATTTGAAAACACTACCTAAGAAACGTAAACCTTCACTTTAAAACAGAGCTGTAATTTATAGTAACCTTTATTCAAATCAGCGAAAATTAAGAATAACCATTCTTACATATTAAAATACAAATACCTATGGGAGGTAATAAAAAGAAAAAGAAAAGAAGCCGAGGGCTTAAAAAGAATGAAATATTTGGCTTGGTACAAGGTATTTTTACCAATAACCCCAAACGAACATATAACTACAAGCAAATTTCTGATATTCTGGGATTAAAAAAAATGACACTAAAGCATACTGTTGTGGAGGTGTTGTACGAATTATTGGAAAATGGATTTTTAACGGAAGTGGCTAAAGGTAAATTTAAGTTGCTTTCGAGAGGTGCAGTAGTTGTTGGAACAGTAGATTCAACTGCATCAGGAGCGGCATATATTGTCCCTAAAGATGGTGATGGAGACGATATTTTTGTGAGTCAGCAAAATCTAAAAAATGCATTAAATGGAGATTTGGTCAAGGTTCAGGTTTTTGCCAAGAAAAGAAGAAGATCCATTGAAGGTGAAGTGATTGAAGTATTAGAGAGAAAGCGGGAGACATTTGTCGGAAGAGTCGAAATTTCCAAAAGTTTTGCCTTTTTAGTAACGGATAAAAAAGTCATGGTTAAAGATTTGTTTATTCCTCTAACTAAATTAAACGGTGCAAAAAACGGACAATTGGCAGTGGGTAGAATCACTGATTGGGATGATTACACGAAAAACCCTTTCGGTGAGATTGTTGATGTTCTTGGTGATGCAGGAGAGCATAATGCAGAGATTCATGCCATTTTAGCTGAGTTTGACTTACCTTATGAGTATCCGCAAAAAGTAATTGAAGCAGCAGAAAAAATTCCGGAGCAAATTCCTCAGGAGGAAATTAATAAGCGAAGAGATTTTAGGTCTGTAACCACATTTACTATTGACCCGAAAGATGCAAAGGATTTTGATGATGCTTTATCCATACAAAAACTGGAGGATGGTTCCTGGGAAGTTGGGGTGCATATTGCCGATGTAACACATTATGTGCAGCCTAAAACCGTTATTGATAATGAAGGTTTCGATAGAGCTACTTCAGTTTATTTGGTAGACAGAGTAGTGCCCATGTTACCGGAAAGGCTTAGTAATGGAATATGTTCTTTACGTCCACAAGAGGAAAAATTATGTTTCTCTGTTGTATTTAAATTAGATGATGCAGGCGATCTGTTAGATACCTGGTTTGGTAAAACCATCATATATAGTGATAGAAGATTTACTTACGAAGAAGCGCAGGAAATTATAGAGACAGGAGAAGGTGATTTTAAGGAAGAAGTACTTCAGTTAGATATATTAGCGAAAAAGCTTCGTCAAAGAAGGTTTGCACAAGGTGCTATTTCGTTTGAGAGAATTGAAGTGAAATTCGAAATTGATGAAAAGGGGAAACCACTTTCTGTACTATTTAAAGAATCGAAAGATGCCAATAAACTGATTGAGGAATTTATGTTATTGGCCAATAAAAGGGTGGCCGAGTTTATCGGAAAAAAAGAAGTAAGTGGAGGAAAAGGAAATAAACCCAAGACTTTTGTTTACAGGGTTCATGATAATCCAGATCCAGAAAAGTTTGAAAATTTTGCACGTTTTGTCCGTAAGTTTGGATATGAGGCCATGCCTGTAGGAGAGGAGAAAATAAGTTCTTCGATTAACAGATTACTGCAGCAGGTTGAAGGGAAAAAAGAGCAGAATATCATTGAAACATTGGCTATCAGAACAATGGCTAAAGCATCTTATTCTACAAATAATGTAGGTCACTATGGTTTAGCATTCAGACATTATACGCATTTTACTTCACCAATTCGTCGATACCCGGATATGATGGTACATCGCTTGTTGGAATCATACTTGGACGGAGGAAGGTCAGTAAATCCTGAGAAAACGGAAGATCAGTGTAAGCATTGTTCTAAGATGGAGCTGACAGCTGCCGAAGCAGAAAGAGCCTCTATTAAATACAAGCAGGTGGAGTTTATGAAAGAGCATTTGGGAACAACATTCTCAGGTGTTATTTCAGGTGTTACAGAGTGGGGTTTTTATGTGGAATTGGATGAAAACAAATGTGAAGGAATGGTATCTATCCGAAACCTGGAGGATGACTATTATCGATTTGACGAGGATAATTACTGCATTGTAGGAAGACGATACAAAAAGAAGTATCAACTGGGTGATCCCGTTAATGTTTTAGTGGCGAATGCAAACCTCGTAAAAAAGCAACTTGATTTTGAATTGGTCAGTGAATAAGCAATTTAAAAGAATAGCGAATTTTACTGCTAGTATAGCAATGTCGTATGCCTGACCAATCGACTTTAATTTTCATTGCCTTGCAAAGCGTTATTATAGCTGAAAATTTTTTCGACTCAACATTATTTATTAACTTGTAACAAGTATTAACATATAATAAAACTTTTAGTGAAAGGCTATTTTTACATTTGCAAATTATTATAATCCCATTATTACCTTATGACAACAGATAATTTGAATTACAATGAATCTGTAAGGATTTCTATTTTAGAAGCTGCGCAGAATTTGTTTGCCAAATTTGGCTACAAAAAGACTACCATGGAAGATATTGCAATGGAACTCCATAAAGGAAAAAGTTCATTGTACTATTATTTTAAAAATAAGGAAGAAATCTTTCAGGCAGTTATAGATAAAGAGCAAGGCGTTTTGATATCAAAACTGGAGGAGATCGTAAAATCAGAGCAGGCAGCTAAAGAAAAGCTTAATGAGTATGTTTTGGTTAGAATGAAAACCATTAGCGAGCAGGATAATTATTTTAAGGCTTTAACAGATGATCGTTTTGGAGGTATAGAGTTTGTAAAAGCAGTAAAGGATAGCACCGAAAAAACAGAGGTGCAAATGTTAGAAAGTATTATAACTGAAGGTGTAGAGGCAGGTGTATTTCAAATGAAAAATATACACATGGGAGCTGTGGCAATTGCTTTAGCTTTAAAAGGCCTTGAAATACCTATGTTTCAGTCAGCTAATAGCTATGGAGACACAGTAGAACAAGTACAAAATGTTTTAGACATCTTGTTTTATGGTTTAATAAAGCGGTAAAAAGTCATTGTAAATTATATTTTAAGGCCGTATTTTACGGCCTTTGTTGTTTATTAATTTGTAACATATGCCTATAAAAATACCAGATAAATTACCGGCGCGTAATGTATTGGAGAGTGAGAATGTGTTTGTGATGGATGAGTCACGTGCTATTCATCAGGATATCCGACCTTTAAAAATTGTAGTTTTTAATTTGATGCCTTTAAAAATTACAACTGAAGCACAAATCATGCGTGTGTTATCCAATACGCCTCTGCAGGTCGAGGTTGACCTACTGATGACCCGATCTCATGCTCCTAAAACAACTCCCAAAGAGCATTTAACCACATTTTATAAAACATTTGATGAGGTTAAAACGCAAAAGTATGATGGTATGATTATTACCGGAGCACCTGTTGAACATCTTGATTTTGACGAAGTAACTTATTGGGAAGAGTTAAAAGAAATCATGGAGTGGGGTAGACGTAATGTTACCAGTACATTACATATATGCTGGGGAGCGCAGGCTGGTTTGTATTATCATTATGGTATTCCTAAATATCATTTACAAGAGAAGCTGTTTGGTGTTTTCAATCATACTGTGGTAGATAAAAAAGAACCATTAATGCGTGGTTTTGATGATGAGTTTTATGCGCCGCATTCAAGGTTTACTGGAGTAAGAAGAAAGGATATTGATAAAGTTTCTGAGTTAAAGATATTGGCAGAATCCGATGATGCAGGTGTACATATTGTAATATCCCCGGATAAAAGGTTGATTTTTGTAACCGGTCATGCTGAGTATGATCCTTTAACATTAAGAGATGAATACTTCAGAGATTTAGAAAAAGGAGATGATATTGCCATTCCTAAAAATTATTTTCCTGAAGATGATACTGCCAATGATCCGGTGGTGAAATGGAGGAGTCACGCCAGTTTAATGTTTACCAACTGGTTAAATTACTATGTATATCAGGAAACACCATATAATTTTGATGAGATCCATTAATCATTTTTTATATAAATATGACATTTTACCATGGATAATCATATATTAATGTTTTAAATTTGAACATCATAATTTTAAAAAACTAACAATGAATATTCCTGAAAATTTAAAGTATACAAAAGATCACGAATGGGTACTTGTTGATGGAGATAAGGCCACCGTTGGAATTACTGATTTTGCTCAAGGAGAATTGGGTGACATCGTTTTTGTAGAAATTGAAACTGAAGGTGAGGATTTAGAAAAAGAAGAGGTGTTTGGTACGATTGAGGCCGTTAAAACAGTTTCGGATTTGTATATGCCTGTTGAAGGTACTGTATTGGAAGTGAATGCAGGTTTGGAAGATGAGCCGGAATTGGTAAATAAGGATCCTTATGAAGGTGGTTGGATGGTTAAAATCCAGGCAAAAGATGCAGCGCAATTTGACGATTTATTAAGTGCAGAAGAATATAAAGCCTTGATAAGTTAAGCAAAAGATAAAATAAAAGTAAGGCCTGACTAAATAGCAAGTCAGGCCTTTTTTTATGATTTCATATCTTTAATAAACACTCTTAGGAGGTATTCTTTCCATTACAAATGCTGTTCGTGCTGGTAAATAAAGTTTAAGTTGATACTGATCTTTATTATAAGGCATTCTGTGAGAATAGTAATGAACTGATTCATCTATATTACCATAGCCACCAAACTCAAGGCTATCAGAGCTTAAAACTATTCTATATTTACCCGCTTCGGTAAAAAAGCCATAATCTGCGTAGGATTGACTCGGGGAAAAATTGAAAAATACATAGTAATTTCCCCTTTTGAAACACATAATCTGATCAGCTTCGTTGATGGAAACACCGTAGGCAGGTTCGTTATGAGCCAATATTTTTTTACCAACTTCTATCATTTTACGGTCAAAAGCCGCTAAAAACTTAAATTTTAAATCTGGATGATCCATTAAATTCCATTGACGGCGTGCATATTTATAAGACCATCCGTTTCCTTCTCTTGGGAAGTCAATCCATTCAGGGTGACCAAATTCATTACCCATAAAATTTAAATAACCACCATATGACGTTGAAAGCGTAGCCAGACGTATCATTTTATGAAGCGCAATACCCCGATCAATAATTAAACTTTCAGATTTGAGATCCATCTTATCATACATCTCTTTATCTACCAGACGGAACATAATGGTCTTATCTCCCACTAAAGCCTGATCGTGAGATTCTGCATATGCAATGGTTTTTTCTCCGTAGCGATGTTGACTTAATTCATGAAATATCTGCGCCACATTCCAGTTTTCATCGCTTTTTTCTTTAATGATTTTAATCCAGAAATCAGGCACACCCATGGATAGACGGAAATCGAAACCAATACCTCCATTGTCAATTATATCAGCTAAACCAGGTAAACCACTCATATCCTCAGCTACGGTGATGGCATGTGGATTAATATGGTGAATAAGCTGGTTCGCTAAAGTAAGATAGGTCAGAGCATCATAGTCTTCGGTACCGTTAAAATAATCGGCATAAGACGAAAATGCATATTCCAGTCCGTGGTGCACATAAAGCATGCTGGTGACACCATCAAACCTAAAGCCATCAAAATGAAATTCTTCAATCCAATACCGGCAATTGGAAAGCAAAAACTGCAGCACCTCATTTTTACCATAATTAAAACACTTGCTGTCCCAGGCAGGGTGTTCTCCTTTTTCGCCGTCATGAAAATATTGATAAACAGTACCGTCAAACCTACCCAATCCTTCTACCTCATTTTTTACTGCATGAGAGTGCACAATATCCATGATAACTGCAATGCCGTTTTTGTGGGCTTCGTTAATGAGTGATTTTAAATCTTCAGGTGTTCCAAAACGAGAGGATACTGCAAAAAAGTTAGACACATGATAACCAAAACTACCATAGTAAGGGTGTTCCTGAATGGCCATTAACTGAATGGTGGTATATCCTGCCTTAATTATTTTAGGAAGTATTTGCTCCTTAAACTCATTAAAAGAATTAACCTTTCCTTCTTCAGAAGACATACCCACGTGTCCTTCGTATATGAGCAAAGGATCTGTTTTAGGTTTAAAATCTTTATCTTCCCAAGTAAACTCCTCCTGAGGTTTCCATACCTGGGCACTAAATATTTTAGTTTCTTCGTCCTGTACAACCCTGTTTATATACGAAGGCAAACGCATACCATCACCACTATCCCAAAACACATGAAGTTTGAATATATCCTGATGTTTTAAATAATCTTTAGAAATAAAGATCTCCCAGTTACCGTGATCTCTTTTTTCGAATGAAAACCTATCTTCACATTTCCACTGGCTAAAATCACCAATCAGAAAAATTTGTGTAGCATTAGGAGCCCACTCTCTGATGCAATAAGCATCTCCAACATCATGAATTCCATAATAATGGTGTCCTCCGGCCATATTGTATAAATCGCCAAAAATATCGTTTAACGCTTGTAGTTTATTCTGATAATGCGCAATTCTATTTTTAATAGATTCTTCAAAAGGCTGAAGCCAGGGATCGTTTTTTATTAAAGCAGGTGTCTCCATATTGATATGCGGATATTAAAGTTTAGGTTATCTATTGTGCGTTGCCCGGGTAAGTTTGTTTCCCTCTAATATAACAACTGTATTTTGTTATACTCCTATAAATTTAGAAAAATTGAAATATAATAGAACTTCATTTTTTCCTTTAGAATTGTAACTTTGTCAGTGTTAACTGAAAAAATTTCATACTCCAACGTAATTGCTTATTTTATAAGTTGTTAATCAAAGAGTTGAAAGTGTTTAAAGTAAACAGAAAGTTATATGGATATACAGCAAATAAAACAGCGGTTTGGAATAATTGGAAACTCATTTGGTTTAAACAGGGCCATTGATATTGCGGTACAAGTTGCACCTACCGATTTGTCTGTGTTGATTACCGGAGAAAGTGGAACTGGAAAAGAAGTCTTTCCTAAAATCATTCATCAGTTTAGTTCCAGAAAACATGGTCCGTATATAGCAGTCAATTGTGGTGCTATTCCCGAAGGAACTATTGATTCTGAACTTTTTGGCCATGAAAAAGGTGCTTTT
The DNA here is from genome assembly GCA_963677245.1 of uncultured Saccharicrinis sp. Lineage (GTDB taxonomy): Bacteria > Bacteroidota > Bacteroidia > Bacteroidales > Marinilabiliaceae > Saccharicrinis. Next base: position 2,700,189 of record OY781921.1, on the reverse strand, counting down.
ACCGGAGCGTTATCCGACAGGAAAGGGTATTTTGAAGAAGCCAATGAAGGAACCATATTTTTAGATGAGATAGGAGAATTACCACTTGCGACTCAGGTTCGTTTATTAAGAGTTTTAGAAGCGGGTGAATTTATGAAAGTAGGCTCATCGAAGGTGCTGAAAACGAACGTTAGAGTGGTAGCAGCTACCAATGTAAAAATGGAGAAAGCTACCCAGGAAGGTAAATTCAGGGAAGATTTATTTTACCGTTTAAGTAGTGTACCTATTACAATACCGCCTTTAAGAGAAAGAGCCGACGATATTTATCTTTTGTTCCGTAAGTTTGCCAACGATTTTGCAGATCGTTATCGCATGCCGGCGATTAAATTACAACCTGAAGCCAGAGAAATATTGAATGGTTATCGATGGCCGGGAAATATTCGCCAATTAAAAAATATTACAGAGCAGGTTTCTGTTATTGAAGAAAATCGGGAAATTTCAGGAGAAAAAATGCAGCAGTATATTCCGTTTCATACAGGAAATAATTTACCTGCAATTATGGATAACACTTCTTCCGGAGAGGCTTCTTTTGCCAATGAGAGGGAGATTCTTTACAAAGTTCTTTTTGACATGAAAAAGGATATGGGCGATTTAAAGAAGCTGGTGTTAGATATGATACAGCATGAAGGATCGGTGAATGTACAAGGCGAACATGCGCATATCATTCAAAAACTGTATGATCAGGAAGGAAGTGAAATTATTGGTAAAAATGAGCAAACAGGAGCTCCTGTTATTATTAAAAACTCAAATGCCAATATGCATGATTCGATTGAAGATACAGAGGAATTTGTAGAAGAATCTTTGTCGTTGGAGGATAAAGAAATTGAGTTAATTAAAAAAGCTTTAGATAAATATAATGGTAAACGTAAATATGCGGCACAAGAATTGGGAATATCTGAGCGCACACTATACCGAAAAATAAAAGAATATAATATTACCAATTAATATGATGAGATTATTAACAGGATTATTACTGGTTTTTACCATTGTGAGTTGCTCAGTAAGGTTTACTTTAAATGGAGCCTCGGTGCCGGATAATTTAAAAACATTTACTGTACAGTATTTTGAAAACAGAGCACCCTTAATTAATCCAACGCTAAGTCAGACATTTACAGAATCTTTAAAAGACAGGATTACCAATGAGTCTCGTTTGATTTTGGAAGAACGGGATGCAGACATTGATTTTTCAGGAGAAATAACCGGTTATAGTATTCGTCCAATGGCCATACAGGCTGATGCGGTTTCTGCAGAAACTCGTTTAACAGTATCCGTTAAGGTTAGATATCGTAATTTTAAAGATCCAAAAACTAACTGGGAGTCATCGTTTAGTGCTTATGAGGATTATCCAAGTGAGCAGAATATTAACGATGTAGAAGATGAGCTGATCACACTCATTCTTGAAAAAATTACTCAGGACATTTTTAATAAAGCATTTTCAGATTGGTAGAAGCGAGACGTAAATGAATAAGTTGCAGTTTGTAGAATTATTAGATCATCCGGAGCGGGTTAATGAAAACACCTTGAGTGAATTAAAGGAGATTATAGAAGAATATCCTTTTTTTCAGGCTGGGCGTATGTTATTAATTAAGAATCTTCATAAAATTGATCATATTAAATACAACAGCGAGTTACGTAATTCTGCCGCTTACATTGCCGATAGATCTAAACTGTTTCATTTAATTCATACCATTCAGGAAGAACCAGAGCCTGTTGTAGAAGAAATTGAAGAAACAGTAGTTGAAAAGTCGGAACCGGTTATTGAACAACAGGAGGAGAAAGCAGAAAAAGATCAACCTATATCGGTAACTGCAACAGAAAACTATTTAAATGCATCGGATGAATTTGAGGATGCGAATGGAAGCCTGGTTAATTTTAATTTGGAAGAAAAGGAGATTGATGAGGAAGAAGTGGAGCTGCAGAACCTAGTTTTACCGGCTGCAGATTTATTGGATTACGATGTAACCACCACTTCCAACTATTCTTTGCCATCTATAGATGAGATTGAAAAAGTAAGTCAGGATGAAAACCGATCGTTTTCAGACTGGCTTCATATTATGCATTATACCGAAGCTCCTAAAAATAAAGAGAAGGAGAAACCCCGAAGTAAGGGTATGGATTTAATTGATAGCTTCTTAAATTCAAAACCAAAAATTGAGGCAGGGGGTCAAAAGAAAACCAAAGACGGAGATCTTTCTGCAAAAAGTGCGAGTGCTCCGGAGGATATTTTGTCGGAAACATTAGCCGAAATTCATATTAAGCAAGGCAATAAATCTAAGGCTATTTCGATTTTTGAGAAATTACGTTTGAAATATCCTGAAAAAAATGTTTACTTTGCACGGCGAATTAGCGAGTTAAAAGAAAATTAATTTTTTAAATTATAAAGAAGATGTATACAGTTGTATCTGTACTAGTAATAGTTGTAAGTATTTTATTAATACTTATTGTTTTGGTTCAGGATTCAAAAGGTGGAGGTTTAGCTTCTAACTTTTCTGCATCAAACCAAATAATGGGAGTTAGAAAAACTACTGATTTTTTAGGTAAAGCAACATGGTATTTAGCAGCCGGTTTGTTAGTGTTATCTTTAGTAGCCGTTGTGGTAATACCAAAAGCAGGACAAGGTGGAAACTCTGAATTAGATGAAAAAATTAACGAGATTTCTCAACCTCAAACTACATTACCTAGTTTCCCAACAGAAGCAGGAGCTGGAAGCGCAACTTCAGCAGATGAAAATGCAACAACTACGGATGAATAAATTTCTACCGAACTAAAATATAGAAACCGACATGAATTTCATGTCGGTTTTTTTTGTCTTAAAATGGCAGTATTCCAAACGGGTGAAGTTAGAGATATGACAGAACTATGAAATAATGTCATGTTATAAGTGTCAAATGATCTTTTTTTTGAATTGGCACAATTTGTGACAAAAGACCGCCAAATAAATTGTTTAACTTTTAAATATTATAAGATATGTCAGAAGTAAAAGGAAAGATCCTTGCCGGAAAAATTTTGGTTAAGCCTCAGGAGGCAGAAACAAAAACTGCAAGTGGAATCATTATTCCTGATTCAGCTAAAGAAAAGCCTCTTCAGGGAGAAGTTGTTTTAGTAGGTGCTGAAAAACAAGATGAGAAAATGGAAGTTGCTGTTGGTGATGTGGTACTTTACGGAAAATATGCCGGTACAGAGCTAAACATTGAAGGGGTAGATTATCTATTGATTTCTCAATCAGACGTATTATTTATTAAATAAGTTATTAACTAGTTAAAGCTTAAAACAAAATGGCTAAAGAAATTAAATTCGATATTGAAGCTCGTGATTTATTAAAACAAGGTATCGACGAGTTAGCAAATGCAGTAAAAGTAACATTAGGTCCTAAAGGAAGAAATGTAATCATCGACAAAAAATTTGGTGCTCCGGCTATCACAAAAGATGGTGTTTCTGTGGCTAAGGAAATTGAATTAAAAGATCCTTACGCAAACATGGGTGCGCAAATGGTGAAAGAAGTAGCTTCAAAAACAGCGGATAATGCTGGTGATGGAACAACTACAGCAACCGTGTTGGCTCAGGCTATTGTTAGCGTTGGTTTAAAAAACGTTACTGCAGGAGCTAACCCAATGGAGCTAAAAGCAGGTATCGATAAAGCCGTAAAAGTAGCTAAAGAGAGCATTGCTGCACAATCGGAAGAAATTGGTGCGCACAACGAAAAAATTGAGCAGGTAGCTAAAATCTCTGCTAACAACGATGCGGAAATCGGTCGTTTGATTGCTGAGGCTATGCAAAAAGTAGGTCAGGAAGGTGTTATCACAGTTGAAGAAGCTAAAGGTATCGAAACTACTGTTGAAGTTGTAGAAGGTATGCAATTCGACAGAGGATATATTTCTCCTTACTTTGTAACCAACACTGAAAAAATGGAAGCTGAATTAGATAATCCATATATTCTGATTCACGATAAGAAGATTTCTACTATGAAAGATCTTCTTCCTGTATTAGAAGCTACAGCTCAGTCAGGACGTCCATTATTAATTATTGCTGAAGATATCGATGGTGAAGCATTAGCTACTTTAGTTGTTAACCGTCTTCGCGGATCATTAAAAGTAGCAGCTGTTAAAGCGCCTGGTTTTGGTGACAGAAGAAAAGAAATGTTACAGGATATAGCCATCTTAACTAACGGTACTTTAATTACCGAGGAAGTTGGTTTAAGCCTTGAGCAAGCAACTATTGAAATGTTAGGTCAAGCTGAAAAAGTAACTCTTGATAAAGAAAATACAACTATTGTAAACGGAGCAGGTGCAAAAGAGGTAATTACAGAAAGAACAGAGCAAATTAAATCTCAAATTGCCAATACAACTTCTGATTACGATAAAGAAAAACTACAAGAGCGTTTAGCTAAGTTAGCTGGTGGTGTAGCTGTACTTTATGTTGGAGCTGCTTCTGAAATGGAGATGAAAGAGAAGAAGGATCGTGTGGATGATGCTTTACATGCTACGCGTGCTGCTGTTGAGGAAGGAATTGTTCCTGGTGGTGGTGTTGCATTAATCCGTGCTATTGCTGCGCTTGAAGGATTAAAAGGTGAAACTGAAGACGAGAACACAGGTATCGAAATCGTGAAAAGAGCGATTGAAGAGCCATTACGTCAGATTGTAGCTAATGCAGGAAAAGAAGGTGCTGTTGTAGTACAGAAAGTAAAAGAAGGAGAAGGCGACTATGGATACAATGCGCGTATTGATGAGTATCAAAACTTCTTTGCAACAGGTGTAATTGATCCTGCTAAAGTAACACGTATTGCACTTGAAAATGCAGCGTCTATTGCTGGTATGTTCTTAACAACAGAATGTGTAATTGTGGATGAGCAAGAGGATGAGCCTGCTATGCCTGCCGGAGGAATGGGCGGCATGGGCGGCGGAATGCCAGGAATGATGTAATAAGTAGATCATTAGTTTATAGACATTAGATCATTTGAAATAATGTCAGAAATAATATAGCCGGTTCGAATTTACGAGCCGGCTTTTTTAATATACATAAAACGGTAATTAAATGTTTAATTAAGGTCGTTTACCATAGGATTTCATCTCGGATTTTTTAAATTTGTTAATGGTGTTTAGTTAAAAGTTTTACAAAACACCTTATCTTACAAATAGACAAAACTAAAACAGACGATCATGAAATTTGAATTACCACAATTACCTTATGCAGCAGATGCTTTAGAACCTACTATTTCAAAAACTACCATCGAATTCCATTACGGAAAGCATCACCAGGCTTATGTAAATAATCTGAATAACCTGATAGCAGGAACTGAGTTTGAAAGTGCAGATTTAGAAACTATCATTAAAAAATCTCAAGGTGGTATTTTTAATAATGCAGCTCAGGTTTGGAACCATACTTTTTACTTTACTTCGTTTTCTCCAAATGGAGGAGGAGAACCTACAGGTGCTTTAGCTGAAGCGATTAGTGCAGCTTTTGGAAGTTTTGATTCTTTTAAAGAAGAATTCTCGAAAGCAGCAGCTACTTTATTTGGATCGGGTTGGGCCTGGTTAGTAAAAGATGCTAGTGGTGCTTTGAAAATTATGCAAACCAGCAATGCTGCCAATCCAATGACCGATGGATTAACGCCAATATTGACATGTGATGTTTGGGAACATGCTTATTATTTAGACTATCAAAATAAAAGACCAGACTATATTGCCAGTTTCTGGAAACTGATTGACTGGAGTGTAGTTGGAGAGAGATTCTAATTATTTACCTTAAAAAAATCCCTTAGTATGCTAAAAGATCTGATTTTAAAAAACCGAAGCTACAGACGTTTCTATCAGGACCAAAAAGTAAGTGAAGATACTTTGATGGAACTTATTAATTTGGCTCGTTTGTCACCTTCGGCACGTAATGCCCAGCCTTTAAAGTACATTCTTTCAACCGATCCGGAACAAAACAGTGTTATTTTTAAGCATTTGTCGTGGGCAGGTTACCTTACAGAATGGCATGGCCCCGAGGAAGGAGAAAGACCTGCAGCTTATATTATTATGCTGAATGACACGGCAATTTCATCTAACTTTTTTAGTGATAATGGAATTGCAGCACAAAGTATTTTGTTAGGAGCAGTAGAAAAAGGATTGGGTGGATGTATTATCGGATCTGTAGAGCGCCTTCAATTACAGCGAGAGTTAGAAATACCGCCACAATATAAAATTGTGCAGGTAATTGCTTTAGGTGTGCCTAAAGAAGAAGTTGTAATAGAAGAATTGGATAAGGATTTTAAATACTGGAGAGATATGAAAGAGGTGCATCATGTGCCTAAAAGAAGTTTAGAAGATATCATCGTTAAATTATAGATAAAAAGGTGCCTTATTGGGCACCTTTTATCCCTCTTACCAACAACCTATTTCTACTTAGGTTGTTTTACTTATAGAAAAGTCTTTCACTTTATAAATCCTGAGGTTATGAAAACGAAATATCTTTATCTCTTTCTGTTGTTTTTTACTTTTACCTTAAATGCCCAAATAGCAAAAGATTCCTTGTTGTTCAGAGGTGTGATCATGGAAGGTGATAGTTTATTTACCCTTCCGCATGCCAAGTATGTTATTAATGATAAAATAGGATTTACCAGTAACGAGGAAGGGCAATTTTCATTTTGGGCTAAGAGTGGCGATGTGGTTCAGTTTTCATATGTGGGTTTTAAACCCTTAATGGTTCAGGTGCATGATTCACTATCCAACGATAATTATCTGATGGGTGTTTTCTTAAGCAGAGATACGATAGAGCTTTCCGAAGTGATCATTATTCCACAAATTATGAACCCCAATGCTATAGCACGCAACATGCCATTGCTATCGGATCAGAATGTGATTGCGGCTCAGAATAATGTGGCCATGTCTACTTACCAGGCCAAAACACAGCCTGTAAAAGAGTGGGATGCAGAAATGAATCAAGAGAACTTTATTCAGGCCCGTTCTATGGATATTCAATACCAAACCCAGGTGAAACCTTCGCAAATATTGGGAGTGAGTAATACGGCTATAGCCCAACAAGTGGCCATATCTAAGCAAAAGAAAGTCAAAAAACCAAGGCAAAACTATATTACTCAGGAAGAATGGGAATTTCTAATTGCGAGTTATGAGCAGCGCTTTAAAAAGAAATTTGGGGAGTAATAAATCTTGCAAAGATTACTGCATTTTTGTGTTTTAGTATCTGCTTTCCAATAGACAAAGACTAAAAACTTTACAAAATCAGGTGAATTCCTGATTTTTTTTATGATTTTTGCGTTCTGATTATTTAGCGCATAATACACTACTAGGTATGGATTTTACTTTAAATGGAGAGGGTGGTTATAGCAAGGTAGAGAGCTATGACGATGAAACAACCAATGGTTTATCGGAGCATTATAGTGAGGTGATTAAGCTTTTAGGTGAAGATGTAAACCGCGAGGGATTGGAGAAAACACCGTTGCGTGTGGCCAAAGCTATGCAGTTTCTGACCCAGGGCTACCAAATGGATCCGGAAGAGATTATTAAATCAGCCATGTTTAAAGAAGATTACCAGCAAATGGTAGTGGTAAAGGATATAGAGCTGTATTCAATGTGCGAGCATCATATGTTACCCTTTTTTGGAAAGGCACACGTAGCTTATATCCCCAAACATCATATTACAGGATTGAGTAAAGTAGCCAGAGTGGTTGAGGCATTTGCCCGAAGATTACAGGTGCAGGAAAGGTTAACAACTCAAATTAAAGAAGCCATTCAAAATACACTAAATCCTTTGGGTGTAGCTGTGGTTATTGAAGCGCAGCATATGTGTATGCAGATGAGAGGAGTGCAGAAACAGCATTCTGTTACGACGACTTCTGACTTTACCGGGGCTTTTTTAAATAATCAGACTACAAGAGAAGAGTTTTTTAATATTATATCGAATAAACTGCACTAAGCTGTGATCAGTTAGCTGTTTTCAGTTAACAATGATCGGTGAACAGTTATCAGCAAATAGTTTTAATCTGAATAAATAAAAGCCAAAAGCTAAGAGCTAATGGCTTTTTAAATCAAAGGCTAAAAGATAGCCATTGGCTAATAAGTATAAAACTAAGAATCTCGTTGATTTAAAATTTCAGTTGTTACCTGAATAGAATCCTGAGAAACAGAATAAACTCTAAAGAAACCTATACCACCGTTACTAATGTTGGTAGGGACATTAGCGGGAGGTCCACTAAATAATGGGACTTTAATACCTGTTTCAATATCTACGGCAAGTATAAAATTGTAATAGTCTTCGTTAAGACCTTGCATTTCCAGTTTTACCCAATCTCCTTCTTTTAAAGGATACTTAGTGACTTCACCGTCTTCATCCTCCTCAATTATACTTTGCACCCAAACGCCAACTACATCATTTCCATTAAAATATTTGTCGTCTGCAAATTCAAGTTCCGATATATTAGGTGTGATTAATTCATTGTTTACAGACACCGAAAAAGCATAAAAGTCCCTTGTTTCTTCCGGATCTTTACTGTACAATAATACCTGCCATTCTTTTTGTCCATAAGCGGTAGTCCATGTTAGACCAACAGAATCTACAGGAGCAACAGGTTTCAGGGTATTTGAGGCTTCGTAAAGTTCTTCTTCGCCATCTAGGTTAATATCTACACCAGAAATACTTAAAGTATAAGTTTTTCCGTAGATGGCATGGTAGGCTTGTGGAATAACATAAGTGCCAGGTGTTTCTTCCATTTCGCTTAAGGTAATTTCGTTTTCGCCATCACTTAAAGTAACGGTGGCATCAGAAATATAAGGGTTAGGCTCTCCGCTATCAAACTCTGCCGATTTAGACAGGATGACATAATGCTCTTGATCAACATCAGTAAAAACAGCATCTACCACTAGTTGTGGTTCTGATGTTTTATACTTCATATCAATTTCTTCTTCGCAGGAATACAGACCAAGCGAGGTAAGTAAAAGTGCTATATATAGGAGTATTTTATTCATGACTTAAAATTTAAAGTTGTAGGTTACAGATGGTACAAATTGAAACAGATATGTTTTTTTAGCCGTTATTTTATATGGATCTTCTTTATCCTGATCGTAATAGATAGACCAGGCATTCTTGCGACCATAGGCATTGTACAGGGCAAAGTTCCATTCACCTTCCCACTTTCTGTTTTTCTTATTTTTAGTTTTTAAAGTATATGAAATATCCATACGATGGTAGTCGGGCATATTTTCGGCATTACGCTTTGAGTAGATCGGAATCACATCACCGCCAACAAACATGCGTCCGGTTGGTGTGGTCATCGGCGATCCTGTTGTATAAATCCAGTTAAAACCCAGTTGCCCGCGTTTTCCCACTTTGTGATTAAAAACAAGAGAAATATCGTGATCATGACTATATGGAGAAAGGTATTTAAGTCCCTCGTTAATTTCAGGAATTTTACGCCACGATTTACTCCATGTGTAGCCAATCCATCCGCTGTATTTTTCCTTCTTTATTTTCACCAGAAACTCGGCTCCGTAGGCCCAGGATTTACCTATGCGAAGTTCGCCATCCATTTTTTCGTTGAGCAATAAATCAGGATGATCTTTAAAGTCGATGGTGTTTTGCATGTCCTTGTAAAACATCTCTACAGAGGTTTCTATGCTGTTGTCGGATAAGTTTTTAAAATAACCTACTGAAAACTGATCGCTAATTTGTGGTTCAATATTAGGAGAAGACATAAACCAAACATCTAAAGGAGTACCCGAAGTGGAATTACTGGCCAAGTGCAGGTACTGACGTGTTCTGGCATAACTTCCTTTTAATGATGTTGAATTATTAAGCATGTATGATAAGCCGATTCTAGGCTCCAATCCCCAATAACTATTAAAAACATCACCCGATTCATATTCTTTTTTATCGGTTTCTTCATAGTTTTCATCGTAGGAATAAACGGTGCCTTGACCAATATTCTGAAGTCCGGATAAACGTAAGCCGTATTTAATATTTAAACGACCTAAAGATTGTGCATTGCCTACATACAACGCATGTTCCAATGCATGTGCATCAGGAATTACAATTTTATCCAACAATGGATTTTCACCCACTCCCATGGCAGTGGCCGGTTTCATGGTATGAAATAAAGTCTGTCCACCAAAACTGATGGTGTTGTTAGGATTTAAATAGTAATTAAAATCCATTTTCAAACTATAGTCGGTTAATTGACTGTCCCATTTAAAGCCGGTTGCATCATCATCCGATTTCAGATGATAATCGTAATTGCTGTTGATTAAAGTAATATTTGAAAATAATTTAGGATTAAACACATGGTTCCATCTAAAAGTAAGTGTTCGGTTACCGTAATCCATACCAAATCCGGTTCCTTTAAACATATCTCTACCGGTATAAAAACTCAGGTATAAACGGTTGTTGTTATTGATTACATGCTTTACTTTAGCATTGATATCATAAAAGAATATTTTACTGTCCTGATTATCCTCATTCGCAAAAAGTGGTAAAAACATATCAGCATAGGTTCTTCGTCCGCTGACAATTATCGAAGTTTTATCTTTCACAATTGGACCTTGCAAGGTTAACCTGGAAGAGATTAAGCCAATGCCGCCATTGCCTTCCCATTTTTTGTTGTTACCATCGTTCATGCGTACATCCACCAATGATGATAGTCGGCCTCCGTAGTTTGCCGGAATATCACCTTTGTATAACTGAACATCTTTAATGGCATCGTTATTAAAAACAGAAAAGAAACCTAACATATGACCAGCATTGTAAACAATGGCTTCATCCAATAAAATAAGGTTTTGGTCGGGATTACCACCGCGAACGCTAAAGCCGCTTGATCCTTCACTGGTGGCCACTACGCCAGGCATAAGCTGAAGTACTTTAATCACATCCACTTCGCCCATTAAGGCAGGAACGGCTTTAATATCTTTGTTTTGCAGTTTTTGTACACTCATTTGCGCATCACGAACATGAGCATCCACCTTTTTTGACGTGACCGTTATTTCTTCAATAGATTCGGTATCGGCAAACAAATCGATGTTTAAGTTTAGATCCGATTTTATTTCCAGTGTTTTAGAAATGGTTTTGTAGCCCAGGTAAACAAAATCGATATGGTATGTTCCGGGTTGTACGCTAAAAGAATAGAAACCGTACAAGTTGGAAATAGTACCGTTTTTGAGTTCTTTAAAATAGACCGAAGCCCCTATTAAAAGCTCTCCGGTGTTACCATCCTTGATGATTCCGCTTAAAACCACCAGATCTTTCTCTGCTGGTGGCACTTCGTTCTCAGCATAAACCAGCGAGGTACATGCTAAAAACAAACTTATTACAATGGATTTAAATACAGTTCTCATTTTATGGTTTGAATAATTGGATTTCATGATAATTTGAATTCGAAATGTTATATCGAACCCTGGTTTTAATAAATCGCGATTACTAACCAATGACAACTGAATAGAAAGAAGGTTGCAGGTACTTTGAAAAAAACATTAAAATATTCGAAAAAGTTAAGTTTTAATTAATCCGCTCAACAGTATATCCCAATTGCCGCAATTGGTGTATTACTCCTTTTTTTCCACCTAAATGACCAGCGCCAACTGCAATAAAAGAAGATTTATTTTGGATTAAAGAAGGAATTTGTTGCATCCAGTATGCATTACGACCATCAATGGTGAGTTTTTGTTTTAGTTTGAAGTTCTCATTAAGTTTTTCACAAGCAGTATCTGTACTTAAACAATTAGAAGCAAATAAGTTTGGATTTTGATAAAATTCAATCAGTTTTTGTAAATCCTGATTGAAATAGGCTGAGAGAAATATCTTTAAGGATACTTCTTTTAAGGAATCTATTTTTGAGTAATTCTCTATCTGGTATATTAGTGATTCCACTTCAGCTCTATAAGTTAACTGAGGAGTAATATTTATAATAGAATCAGATATCGCCTTTAATGCACCCACAGAATCCAATGATATGATTTCAATATTACGATCTTTTGCCAGATATTGAAAATATGTATCTGGAATATGATTGTAATTTGGTTTATTTAGGCTGTCCTTCTTTTTAGTTTTGTTCATTTCATATTTATAAATATTTAATAATGTAGTAGGTCTTACATTCCATTTATTTTTTATACCAAATAAGAATTTGTTAGTATTTAAAACAGAATCGAGTATGTTTTTTTGATCTTCAGTTAATAGATTTTGATAAGTAGAATCCTTTACAGGCCAAGGTTTATAAAGACTTTGTGGTTTTTTGGAGACCTTTTTATTGTTTTTATAAGACCAGTTGGCTGAAAGCTCAGATTCGCATATAAGTTGATCTGTTGCATTAAATATAGAATCAATGTTTGGAAGAGAATCCAGTATTTGCATGGCATCTATGCTGTGGTAAGTGCCAAATAAATAAGAAGGTTGTTGAAGTTCGTTACCACTTATCTTCCAAAATAGACCATGATTTGGAATTGGCTGGTTGACTTTGGGATTGCAAGCATTCAATAGTACTAATAGTAAGCTAAGTAAGGTTAAATTTATTTTCATAATTAGGAGTAGGTTTTAAATGATGATTTTGTTTTTAGTAACTAAATATAATAATATTGGATTTATTTATTTGTTTCTTCAGCTTTAATAAACGGATTAATAAAGTTTTTACAATTCATTACATTGATTGCATTTACTATAGATAACAGTCCACCTGCTAATAAACCGCCAATTAGCGGAGTGATTTGATCTACCTTCCAGTAAATCCATAAACCGGCTAGGCAAATACCAATAATGCAAAGTTGCAGGGAAATAGCAGCTCGAAAATGATTTAACAGTTCTTTTGTGTTGTCCTTTTTCTGATTCCAGATCATATAGGTGGGAAAAAGTAAAGGTAATAATCCACTTAAATGCAAAAGGGCATACCAATGATTAGAATGGCTAGTTTGACTTTTGTTTTCATCCTTTTCTTCATATACAAACAAACTAAAATCCACTTCAAGTGCTTTGGCAATCATTTGAAGCGTATAGGCACGAGGGTCTACTTCTCCATTTTCAATTCGTTGAATGGTTCTGGCACTTACTTCTGTTTTTAAAGCCAACTCTTCCTGAGTCATTCCTTTTTTTAATCTGAGTTCCTTAATTCGTTTTCCTGTTTCCATATTTCTTTTTTCATCAAAGGTCTGTTATATCAGGGTAACTTTACAACTACACTTTCACGACATTTGCACGACATTTGGGGATTAGCTTAATGTAATACCAAGAACACAAGTAGTAATACTGGTGTATTTTCTTGTTGTTTGATTGGGAGCAATTCAATCTGGGCATTTATCTACTTTTGCCATTCGTTAGTATATATAACAGTTGTTGTATTTTTGTCCAATATTAAAAAGAAAAAAGGAGCAAAGTATTACACTTATACATACAATATTCATGGTTATTCTTTTATGTAATTATGCTTGAGGTATTACAGTGGATCAAAAATATCCTTTTTGAGAGAGCTAAATTTAATAAATATAATTTCAGTTTAAATGATGTCGATTTTCTCTCTTTTATGTTCAAATTTGTCAAGTATTAATTTTGCAGGTTTACTTTCAATTCTGAGGTTATTTATCATTAGTGTTTTATTTGTTTTACCTCTTCCTAGATCTTCGATAAAAATATTTTCAATTGATAAATATTGATTATCATCTTCTTCTATGTAATACAAATGAATCTTTGAATGTCGAATACCATTTCCTTTACCTAGGTTTTCAATTGTACTAACAAGATCTTCATTTAATGATTTAGTTAACTTTTTAATAAGAGATATAGATTCAAAGTCATTAAGCAATGTATATTTAGGATACCATTTACTTAATCTTTCAGAATAAGGGTAAATATTTGCCTTTAAAACTCCAATAACTGGAATTGCACCAATAATTACTGCTTCAAGTACCCAAATTGTAGTTAATAACCATCCATTAAATGTAATACCTGCAATACTCCAAAAACCAAGATTATTTATTTCTACTATTATTTGAAACAAATTTTCAGGATGCATGAGCCAATGAAGATTTTGCAATAACTCTATAAAATTAGGAACACTACTATTAACTACGAATAAAACGAATGTTGTCCATTGAAAATAATTAGCAAGTAAACCTGTAATAACAGCGAGAGTGATCTGACTTCTTTTATTGCGATTATGAGTTAACCTTATCAATACTCTAATAATAAGAGCTAAAGATATACCGAGTAGAAATGTTAGTAAAAAGTTTGCATAAAAAAAGGGTATTACGGATATCAGTATTGAATAAGTATAGCCTAATATTAAAGAAAAAGCTATAGAAACACTGCAAGCAACTGTTATTCCTATGTTATTAATATTCTGAGATTCTTGGTAAAAACTAAGTTCTTTTATCATTTTTTATGTATCTATGATTGAAGTAGTTGAGACTTCTTTTTTCTTTGTTTCAATTTGCAATATACTAATCATAAATAATTGCCAAATAAAGTTATATGATTAATTTCTATAAATTAACTCAAGTCTTTCTAAAATAATTAAAGAGCCAGTTTTTATGAATAAATGGATATTTACTAGCCCAGTAAAATACTTGTTGTTTTATAGTAAAGTTTTCAGGATAAATGGCTTTTAGTTTCTGTGCTCTTTCAAAATTATTATGTCGATAGGAGAATCTCAATATATTTGTAGCCCATTTAGATAGATAACCATTAAAAATTACTTTATAAGCTTTTTCAGAAATAGGGTATTTGTTGATATAGTGAATTTTACTATCAACCAATGAGAAAATATAATCATAGAATCTTTCTTTATTATTTGAGCGAGAGGCAGATTCAGGAAGTTCATTTCGGATAGCTGTTGCCTCGGGAAGAAAATGGATTTTAGATAATCGTGATATTTCGAGCCATGTTGGGGCATCTTTGGCTACAAAGCGATTACTAAAACTAAGCGGATTTTCTTTTCTGGCTTTATCAACTAAGTCTTTTCTGGCAATTACGGTCGCAGTAATAACCTCTGTTTTTTTTGTAAGGAGTTTTTCATATTGATCCTGAAAAGAGATAAATGATTGGTAATGATTAGTATTAAAATTCGATTTTAAATAGTTTGTTTTCAATTCGCCGGTTTGTGTATTTCTAAAATGGGCATCTGTATGAACCATACCATATTCAGGATTTTCCTCCAGTAATTTCACTTGTTTTTCTAACTTGTGATCATCTATCCACCAGTCATCTCCTTCGCAATAAGCCATATACTTACCCTCACAAGCTTCGTGTGTACGCTGAGAATTTTTAGTAATACCTACATTAGACTTGGATGTAACAACTTTTATTTTATCAGGATATTTTTCAGCATACTGCAATACTATTTCCTTGGTTTTATCTGTGCTGCAATCTTCTCCAATAACTAAATTAAAGTGAAAGCTTGTTTTTTGCTTTAGAACACCCTCAATGGCCTTTTTTATAAAGGATTCATGATTGTACGTTAACATTTTTACACTCACCAGAACAGGTACTTTGTTTTGTCTCATAGGCTTCAATCTTTTCGTATTTATTCTTAAGATTGATTAAATACTTTATTGTTGACTTAAATATTTTATTCTGCAATTTTTAAATGCAGATCGATTCCTTTTGTAATGATTAAGTTTTCTGTAAAATGAAAACATTTCTTTGGTGCTTCTTGCTTATCGGCCCAGTGAATATATGCCAAGGGAATATTAGCTCCTGCCATATGTGAAAAAGGATATCCGCCACCAAAGCGCGGATTTAAATCGATGGTATAGAGTTCGTGATTCCTTTCAATCACATCTGCATCCATAATGCCAATATGGTGTAGTTTTTCTCCAATTCGTTCACCAAGTTTCCATAGGTGCTCGTTCAGTATAGTTTTTACCGTATCGTTTTCGCTACTTCCTCTAAGCAATTTCTTTTTAACAAAAGTGGTTTTAAAATTCCCGTTAAAATCATTGACGATATCTATATTGTACTCTATGCCATGAATGTATTCCTGAAATAATAGTTGGTTTTTGTGCTTAGAGCTATAATTATCTGAAAGGTAGGAGTTGTCTAAACTTAGTTGGAGAAAGTTGCTAACAGTATCCAGGTTGTCGAGCGACTCGCATTTACCCATAGCCAAGGAACCAGATCCAAATTGTGGTTTTATTATAATAGGAAAAGATATTTCTCCTTTTTTAATTGCCTTATGGAGTTTGGTTTTACTATCGTATGTTTTAGGTGTTTTAATACCAAATTCATGAAGTATAGAATTCAAGTTATTTTTATTAAAACATGATTGTATTATATTGTAGTCGGATAAGGCTACGATTACACCCAGGTTTTCAAAGGAAGTCTTGTGCTTGGTTATCATAGATAAATCCTGATCAAATAACGAAAGCATCATACCCACTTTATATTGTTTGCAGATATTTAGAAGGAATGGAATATATTCCGGATCACTAATATGAGGTGCCTTTATGGCAATATCAGCTCTAAACATGGATGATACATATTCAATATTGTTGGTTACAATAACTTTATCGTTTTTCCCTATAGCAGATTTAAAATAATCAATCAGGTAATTCCTCCTTCCTCCGCATGTTATGAGTATATTCATGATTGATTTTTTTTAGGTTTAGATAAACTTTGCATAAGGTGAAGCATATCATCAAAGGCTTCTATTTTAAAGGCTTTATTGAGCGTAATAAAAATGACGATGGCAACCATTAGTTGAACAGGCAATTGGGCATATAAGTGCAGATGCAGATAAGATATGCTTAGAGTGCTTGCACCTACAATAATTGCAACCCATAATGAAGGAGTAATGTCCAGCATATGCTGCTTTGCAGAAAACCCACCCACCATTGACGACTTACTTAAATTTAAACCGTATGCGATAATAGAAATGAAGATATTTCCAATTAATAATCCAACAATACCCCACTGAATGGAGATGAGTATGACTATTAAGGTGACTATTTTTTTATATACTTCTAGTTTCAATACTATGCGAGATTCCCCTTTTGCTTTAATCAGATTGATTTGTAAAGCATGCAAAGGGTAGAACATTCCGCTTATACATAACAGTTGCAGATAAAGAACTGAGTTTAGCCATTTTTCAGTTAAGAGTATCAAGATTAATGGTTTGGCAATACTTGCTAAAAGCAATAAACTGGTAAACGCAACAAGAGCCATCATTTTGGCTATTTTATTAAAAGCAAGAGTTAGTTGAACTTCATCTTTAATAGATGAGAAAACCGGGAAGGTAACTTTGTTGACTATTTCACTGATTGAGATGATGGTAATATTCTGAAAGTTTTTGGCTCTGGTATAGTATCCCAGTTGGTCTGATGAAAAGAACTTACCAATGATAATAATGTAAATATTTTTAAAGATAACATCGAGGATGCTGGATGCCAATAAATTCCCACCGAATGAAAACAGACTTTTAAATGAAGATGATCTAAATTCAAGTTTAAACTTATGTTTGGTAAATACAGTAAATAGAATTGCTTTGATGGAGGCTCTTATTAAGTTTTGAAAAACCAAGGCCCAAACTCCAAAACCTTTATATGCCAACACAATACCTATTAATCCGGAAACAACCACAGAAATAATACTAATATAGGATTGGCTTTTAAAATCAAGTTCTTTTTTAAGTAAAGCCAGAGGTGTTACAGAAAAAGAGTTGATAATAATCGCAAAAGAGAGTACACGTATTAACTTAGTAAGTTCCGGTAACTTATAGAATTCGGCAATCATAGCAGAGAAGCCAAAAACTAAGGCACATAATATTACACTGGAAATAAAATTAAAGATGATGACTGTATTGACATCAATCGATGTCATTTCTTTTTTTTGGATGAGAGCGGAACCAAAACCACTTTCAACAAACGTCATTGATATCGCAATGAAAACAGAAATGATTCCAATTAGCCCATAATCTTCAGGAGTAAGTAGGCGGGCTAATACAATTCCAATAATAAATTTAATTCCTTGAAAACCTATTTTTTCAATGAAGCTCCATTTGAATCCGGCAAGCATTTTATTTTTTAACAGGCTCATTGCAAGGTATATTATTTACAATAAAATCGTAAAGACAATTTGTTGGAATTTTGTCTGAAAAATTCATCGATGCGCCGATCATTTGTAATGGGTTTATGCAATTGCGCTAGTCGAATACTTGGGTTAGAGTTTATCTCCAGTATTTTAAAACCTTTTGTTGTACATACAATATCCCATCCAAGGTAAATTAAGAATGGTAGCTTGGCAGCCATCTTTAATACTGTGTTTTTAATTAGAATCCAGTTAGGAATTTGTACTCCCTCGACTTGCGATTTTGTACTTGGGTGTTGCTCAAATGTTCTTAAAGCAATATTTTTTTTATCAATCCATATATACTTTTCCAATTTACCTGAACATAAATCAATGTAACTGCTGCCTCCACCTCTAGTCATGTTGTCAACCGGAAAGTCGGGGTTATTTCCAAAACGGTGTACAGCGTAGGCAATAAAAGGTTGGTTTGTGCTTTTATCCCAGAGTGTTAATATTCTAATGCTATTGGTAGAGTGCGGAAATATACGCTTGGCATATTCATGCTGGTGCACATATTCTGTAATTAAATGATTTCTCCTGAGCTTGAGAAAACGTTCTAATTTATCAGGTGCGATGATTTTCCGATTGATGAAATAGTTCTGGTTATTGAACTCAATTAAATATACATCTCGTCCTCCTTCAGATTCTACAGCGGCTTTGCAAATCACTTTTTTATTTTGACGGATTGTTGCTAGAATACTTTCAAGTCCTGTTTGAAATTTAAGATATGCATTGTCCCGAATACATAATATGTCTTTATCCAATATGATGTAATATTGTTCCGGAATATATTCATCATATCCATTTAATAAATATGGGAGGTAGTATTTATGACCTAAAATATTATTGAACCTACCATTTTTGGGATGGCTCAGGTAGTCAAACAGCATAGATATATATTTCTTACTTAAGCTCGGATCTTTATCAATTTGATAGGCATAATATTCCCATAAACTAAATCCTTTCTTCCTGATTAATAATTTTTTGATCCAGGATATTTTATTGGTTTTGGTATCTTCATTTAAATAAATCCGATAGCCTTTTATTAGTTTTTTTAGGCTTTTATAAGATTTTAGGGTTCGTTTATACATTTTCTTTTTCCAGTTTATGGTTTGTGCAGCGTTTTGTCCTGCTAATTGAATGAATAATATTAATGACTCTGGAAACTTCATTTAATGGAAGATCAGGATATATTGGCAGACACAATACTTCTCGGGCAGTTTGTTCGGCAACGGGTAGATTCTTTTTGTTGGCGGACTCTAAACCTCTATAAGTTGGAAACTGGCTAATAAGAGGGTGGAAATATCGTCTGACATAAATTCCCTTTTCTTTAAAGATATTATATAACTCATCCCGGCTAACCGGAAAGTTTTCTTTAACAAAAATGGGGAAGTAAGCATAGTTAGGTTTTATATTTTCAGGATATTCAATAAAAGTTAATCCATTAACAGACAACAATTCCTTTCTGTATAACAAGTCAATTTCTTTACGTTTAAGAATGGCCTTATCAATATGTTTCAGTTGTAAAACGCCAAGTGCAGCCTGAAATTCATTCATTTTAGCATTTATTCCAGGACCAACTACAGTGACTTCATCAGCAAATCCAAAGTTTTTAAGATAGTCGACTCTCCTTTTTGTTGTCAGGTCATGCGATATAATTGCACCTCCTTCAAAAGTGTTAAATACTTTAGTAGCATGAAAGCTAATAACAGATAAATCGCCAAAATTTAAAACACTTGTATTTTTGTAATCCACCCCAAAAGCATGGGCAGCATCATAAATTACTTTTAAACCATACATATCAGATATCCTTTGTATTTCTTCCACAGGAGATGGGTTTCCATAAACATGAACCGGCATAATAGCTGAAGTTTTTGGGGTTATCGCAGCTTCTATTTTTTCAGGTGTAAGGTTTAAGTTGTCAGGACTTATGTCTGCGAACACGGGAGTGATGCCATTCCAGTTTAGAGAATGGGTGGTGGCAACAAAGCTGTATGGTGTAGTAATTACTTCGCCTGCGATGCGTAGTGTTTGTAATGCAGAAACTAAAGCAAGTGTACCATTGGCAAATAAAGAAATATATGGAACATTTAAGAATTGAGTAAGTTTTTCCTCAAATATCTGATGGTATTTACCGTTGTTGGTTAACCATTTTGAATCCCATATATCTTTAAGGCTTTCTACCATTTCCTCAAAGGGAGGTAATGTAGGTTGGGTTACAAATATATTATTCATTTTAAGGTTCTGAGAAGTGTATAAGTTGCTAAGGTTGAGATGTGATATAACCTTGTTATTTTTATATCCTTTTAGTAATTCACTAATAGAATGTATATAAAATACATGTACATTAGTTTGGGGTGCTATAATGAAAAGTATTTAGTAAACACTCCAAACCATTCAGGAACACTTAATAATCATCAAAGCCAATTGATATAAACCTGATTTGTTTTATACCATTACTTTTTTCTAACTAAATTTCTCCTGATGTATCCCAACTTTGTTAGAGCATTGTTTTGAGTAGTATGTGTATTGAAAATACAAACAACATATAAAAACTTCAAAGTTTTTACAAATCAACGCCTGCCAATCATTCAGAGGTTAGTTTCCTCAATAGAAACGAGTTTTAACCAAAAAGAATCAGACCGTAATTTCTTTTTTAATGTAAAGTTTAAGTTAAGGAATCAATAGCATAAATACAAACTCAATTTGTTAATATTTAAAACCTTGTTGTTTATCCCGAAACTTTAAAATTGGGTAATGGGAATTGTTTTTTAGCAGATTAGGAGAGAGTCAGATAATGAAATTCATCATTGAGCAATGAATCTTAATAAAGACCATTACCCAATGATTTTTTGAGTGTATTTATTCTTTTTTATCTTCTATAAACAATAAACATAGAAGCAATGCTCTTTCAATTAAGCTGTGTCGAATAACTCTTTCGTTGTTGGATGGCAGGTATTCGCCAACAGGCCCAAGGCCATCTATTTTAGGCATATCTTCCTGAATGTGACAAATATCCGAAGAACTCCACCTGTGCTCTTCGGAAATGCGAACATCTATTTTGCGGGCAATTTCTTCTATTTGTTGATAAAGAAGGGTGTTATTTTCTGTTTTTAACATGGCAGGTCGCTTAAGCCCGCCCTCAATTTGCACCTGGTAAATTTTGCTGCGCTTTTGTTGCGTCATTATTTTTTTGATCTTGTCCTCAATCTCACTGAGTATTTCAGGTGAATTATGACGAATACTTATACCGGCATAACCGTGAGCATAGAGTTTAAAAATATTGCTTTTAAACTCCATATCGTATGGTGCAATGATATTGTTACTATCGTTTCGACTAATGTCGATTATGGATGCCAGCGCTTTATTAAAATTCAAAGCCGTTAGTGTTACATTTTCAGATGCGCTTTTGTTGGTCAGTTTCATTTCAAAACGGTACGAGGCATTTCCCGAACGGGATAAAATTAAACCACCTTGTTTCGATGATCCACTTAAAGAAATAACCTTTCGGGCATTCAATGATTTTTGGTGAATAATTTCTTTAGAATATTTGCTATCGATTGAAGCATCCGTAACTAAGAGCACACCTAATTTTACTTTTTTTAGGTTACGTGAAAATCGTAATGCCTGCAGGGAACTTAATAGAATGGCTATACCACCTTTATTTTGCCAGATACCTGTTCCTTCCAGATATTGTTCATGTTCCAGGTAATTTTCGTGGTTAGCGAGTTTTATCTTATTATCAATCGATAATAAAATCAGGTAGTCCAGTTTCTTTTTATACGAATTAGTAAAGTATACAATATTACCCACTTCGAGCTGTGGGAAAATTTCCTGGGTAAAACCTAACTGACTTAATTCACTACTGATTAATTCTGTACAATAGTTTACACCATCTACATTACGGACATGCGTATTGGCATCCACCAGTTTTTTTAAAAACTTTTCAGTTTGTTGTTGTCTTGTTTTAATGAAAGTACGTAGTCGCGAAGCTTTATGTACATTGCCTTTCTGGTCGCCTTTGGCAGCAGGTGCATGCGGGGTGGTAAAATAACGAACAGCAGCTACATCAAGCATGCGATTCACCAGTTTTTCAAAATCGTATCCGGCAACTTTGGCAGCAGTAGGGTATGACCCCGTTTCGCCAAGACTAGCCATAGAGTTGATTTCGAGTAAATAGATATTATCATTTTCGTCCAGGCGAATATCTACACGAGCAAAATCGCGAAGGTTCAACGCTTTGAACGCATCAATACTTATTTGCTGCATTTTTTCAGCCAGTTCAGCTGATATGGGTGCCGGGCAAAGCTTTCTTTTGGGCGTATGTTTTTTATCATCGACAGTCTGAATCGCATCCGGATCTCCTTCCAGGTCAATCTCCAAAACCGGAAATGTTTCTACTTGTGAGTTACCAAGTAGTCCAACACAAAACTCTCTTCCTCGAATAAATTGTTCAACCAGTGCTTGCTGATCAAATTCGGTAACAATAAAATGAATGGCTTCACGCAAATCATCATCATTATACACTACCTTTAAACCAAATGAAACACTTTCCATTTTGGGTTTTACAATCACCGGGTATTTTACCGTACTCACATCTTCATCGGGTGAGTTAAATACCCAAAAACCGGGGGTTGGCAAGTGGTTATTTTTCCAGATGATTTTGGTAAGTACTTTATCCAATGCCAATGCGTGACCCGAGGGGGAGGAGCCTACGTAGGGCAATCCCAACATTTCAAGCATAGAAGGAATATGAGTGTATCGGCTCTCGCCCTGAATGCCATAGGCCATGTTAAATACCATGCCCATTTGCTCACCTTCCTTTACGCGGGGCATAAAGTTTTCCAGTCGCTCTATAATCTGTTTGTTACCATCTAATACAGCAACATTATGTCCGGCTTTCTCGAGGCTTTGTGCTACTTTTTTAACCGTTTTTTCATTATAGAACTCTTTGTTTTGCATGCCAAAGGTATTGATAACTCCATCAATATCTTTGTTATAAATAAGTGCCACTTTCATTGTTTAACACATAAAAAATATAATAGGTTTTATTTGTTTTTTATAATTAATGACTGGTGAGGGTAAGGGATTTCAATACCGGAAGCATTGAATCTCTTTTTTACGGATTCGTTCAAGTCGCAACTAATTACAAAGGCATCATCATTGTTTTTAGCCCAAACATATGCTCTTAAGTTGATGGAAAAATCGCCTAATAATATAACTCTTACCAAAACTTTAGGATCTCCGTTAAACACATTTTCTTCACTTCTGTTATCCAGACATAAAGGATGGTTTTCTGCTTCTTCGCGAATGATCTGTTTGGCTAAATCCACATCTGAATCATAGCTAATACCAAATTCAATATGTTTTTTTACACGTTCATCGATGAGGTTACTATTCACAATAGTTTCATCGCTGATAATGGCATTGGGAATAATAATCCGGCGGTTCTCATAATTACGAATAATGGTGTGACGAAGGGTAATTTCTTCCACAATTCCTTTGCTTCCGGTACCCAATTCAATCGTATCCTTAACCCTGAATGGTCTGAATATTAGGATGAAAATACCACCAATTATATTACTGAATGCTTTTTGAGAAGCGAAACCAATAATTGCTGCTAAGATACCGGCACCTGCAAATATAGCTTTGGTATAATTTCTTAGCGTTGGGGTGATATCAAAAATGATAAACAGCGCAATCATGTATATAATAAACGATATAGAGTTTTTTAGAAACGAAAAATTAGTTGGGTCAACCTCTATTTTATGCGATTGCCTTTTAATGTAAAAACCAATTAGTTTACGAAAGATAAAAGTAAGTATGTAAGCTCCAACGATTATAATAGCCACTTTTAGCCAATATTGCCAGTCTATATTTTGCATTTTAAATAATATTACAAAGTTTTAAAAAATTCTCTACCATCAACAATCCATCTTTACCGCTTACTTCGGGGTGAGATTGAAAACCATATATAGGCTTTTCTTTGTGTCGGATAATTTCGGTGCTGCAAGTATCAGAAGTTGCCAGGCTTTCCATGCAATCGGGTAATTCTGTAATATAGAAAGAGTGTCGTTTTACCAAATCCACTTCGGTTTTATTGAGTCCGCTAAAAATGGGGTCTTCCGGTTTGGTAATGGTAATGGTTTCCTTTTTACCGTGGTATTCAGCGCACTTTTTAATACGAGCTCTGTAACTAACTCCAATAATTTCGTGCCCAAGGCAAAAGCCCAACACAGGAACATCAAAGTTCATTAGAGCTACGTAGTTGGTTGTTAAATTAAGCGGTTCGTAAGGGTTTCCTTTACCTCCCGACAGGATGATTCCTTTAATCTCAGCTTTAGCTGAAAGAGTTATAGGCTGGTTATGATCAAAGAAAACATAGTCAAAGTCCTGCTCCGACAGGTACTGACGTTTAAATTTTTTAATGAAAGCACTTTGGTTATCAATTACTAACAACATCGCCCTATAGTTTTAAAGAACCTAGGCAAAATACGAAAAAGTTAATAGGGAATAACAGTCGTTGATAAATAAAATGAGGTTCTGTGAACAGTTAGCAGTTAACAGTAATCAGCAGGCAGTGATCAGTCAATAGTTGATTAGTGATTACCTAAAAAACAATAACTATCAGCATATACCAATTAACAAATGACGAAATAGCCTTTGACTAATTAGTCAATGAGCAATTATTCATAGACTACTGACTATCATTTGTTTTTTTCAGCCATGCGGGATATTCTTTATTTAGCAGTTTTTCTGGCCAATAGCCATACCAGCCATAACCGGCTCTTCGCTCCGGGTTGACTTCTGCTAGTGAGTATACTTTTTTACCGGCACGCGTACACATAAATGGTCGGTTGGTTTCTATTTCGTAAAAGCGGGCCCAGATAGGTTTGGCAGTCGAATCTTCCACAACAACCCTATCAATTTCCAGATTTACACCTTCATAAGTTCCTTTAGGTACGGGTATTTTTTCTACTCTAAAATTATGCAGTTGCGATTTTTGCAGCCATTCTACCGCATATTTAATGGCATGGGTAATCGTAGTATCTGTGTTAGCTAAACGCATTAAGTGTCTGACTACTTCAGATGTTTCTTTGGAAGCGATAGAAGGCAACTCGTAAGTTCTGGCCTGAATGGGTTCATAAGTTGTGTGACTATGTTGTTGACACCATCCTGTTTTAACACCATTTACCACAATCTGGCATTTTATGGTTGCATCAAGCGCTTTCAGACGTGCATCTTCCAGCTGTTTTCTCATCTTATCTGTTACCCATAAATATTGTGGTTCGTTGATATGAATATAATAGAGCAGATCCATGATTCCGGTCATCACTTTATCGTTAAAAGTAATGCCATCCACATCCCAACCTCGCCAACCACCGGAGGCATTTTGGGTAGACAAAATATATTCCAGTCCTTTTAATGCACTCTTGTGGTAAGTTTCGTTACCGGAGTTATAATACATTTTTGCTAAAAACTCAATTTGAGAATGAGTGTTCTCATTATCGAATGTACTTTTTTTAGCATGATCGCTCAGGCTACTTTTTAAAGAATCGATATTCACCTTGGCTAACCAGTCCATATTCTTGGGCCAACCTCCATCTTCATTCTGATATTTCACGAAATTCTGCGCAATGGCTTCTAAATCATCTGCCGGATAACGTTCATAATTCAAATCATCTGCAAATAGTTTCCAATGATGAATCCCATCTCTGAATTTTTCCAGCGTTATGGGGATAGGTGTTTTGTTGTTGGTGCTTTTCTGAGATTTTGGTTGACAAGCAATGAAGCCTATCATTAACACAAATAAGGTTATTCGAAACATTGTCTTTAGTTTTTGTTTATTTGCATAAAGAGTTATTAAAGATAGTAAACAATAATATGTGAATACCCCGATTTTATTGATTATAACGATTTGTCCTACTCAAATAATCAAAATATCCTCTTGTTTATAATACATAAACTTTATTTTTGGCATCACAACTAATTTCTATGTCACGCAAACTAATATGGGTGCTGTGGTTTCTGTTTATGGGAATTATCATGCATGCGCAATCTATACCTGAATATTTCAGTCTGGATAAAAATGATCCGATTCATTTCTTTGGTAATTTTATTGTTTACGGAGGAGATACGATTGTACTTTCTGAAGAAGCTTTTTTTATAGATGGTAATTTAAGCGAGGCTTATTGCGATCAGTTTCCTTTTGTGTTTTCTGATATGCAAAGTGCGATGGCGCAAATTCAGGATGGTTCCGAAGAAGAACCTATGCAACTGTTTATTGCGCCTTATGTATATTGGATTGATAACCCGGATGATCCGGAAATTAGAGTGCCGAAAAAAGGAGGAATTCCATACGGGATGGAGATAGATTGCGAGTGGTTGTCATTTATTGGATTGACTAAAAATCCGGAAAATGTAGTGCTGGCTTGTAATCGTGGGCAAACCATTGGAGCAAAAGGTAACTTTACCATGTTTCACATTAGTGGGGATGGAACTTATGCCGAAAACGTGACCTTTGGAAACTATTGTAATGTAGATTTGAACTTCCCGCTAAAGCCGGAATTAAACAGATCCAAAAGAGCTTCGGCCATAGTGCAGGCACAATTAATTATTTGTGACGGAGATAAAATTGTAGCCCGGAATTCACGTTTTATCAGCAGACTAAATTTGTGCAATTTTGTAGGCGCTAAACGAATTTTATTTGATAACTGCCATTTGGAATGCACCGACGACGCTTTATGTGGGTCGGCAGTTTATTTAAACTGCAGCTTTGGCTGGTATAGTTCTAAACCTTTTTATCATACCACAGGAACCGGGGCCGTGTTTTTGAATTGTGATATAGAATCTTTTACCGGTGGAAAGCAATATTTTACCAAGGCAGGAGGCCAAGTAGCAGTGGTTGATAGTCGTTTTTCATCAAAGGTTTGCGATTATATAGGTTGGCAAAATACGCCAGCAAATACGACTCGTAATTACCAGTACCAGGTATCACTAAACCATAAGTCTTTTATAATTGAGAATGCTAAAAAAGACTTAACAGTGAATATGTATTATAAAGAGCTGTTAAATGCGTATCGTTTTAATTGGCATGATACCGTGGTTTATAATACTTATAACTTGTTGCAAGGTAATGATGATTGGGATCCGATGGGTATTAAAGAAATCGTTCAGCAAGCTGAAAAGGAAGAAAAAACTCCACTCACACAAATACCAGTAAAACTTGTTATAAATGCATCGCAACATTCTATTGAAACAGGAAGAGATACAGCAATACTAAAAACAGAAACTTTTCGCTTTGGAAACTTTTTGTATCCACAAAAGCAAATGAATTGGAGTGTAGCAGGAGAGGGGCAGAAATATGTGCGACTACAAGTAACTGCAAATGGACAATGCAAAGTTATTCCCATTAATAAAACGGATAGTATGCATTTAGTCATTATTAAGGCCAATACACCGTTGGGTTTGGAAGCTGCTATAGAATTAACTGTTGCACCTGCTATTCTTAAAGCACCAAGATTGAAAGGTAGAACCAAAATAACGAAGCAACAAAATGGAAGTCTACAACTGCAGTATGTAATAAATACCTCCTATACCGATGTGTCGGAAATAGTATGGTACAGGTGTAAAAATAAGAAGGGGAGCGATCCCATTGAGGTGGCGGTGTCGCGTCTGCAAAAGCCATTGACGCAATATAGGCTAAAGAGTGAGGATGTAGGTTATTATCTGATGGCTAAAATTACGCCTTGTCATATTCGTAGCTACAAGGGAGAAACGGTTTCTATAGTTTATCCTCAACGGATAACCAAGGCTATGGTTAAGGATGATGCTAGAGTGCTGGAGACTTCCTTTAAAAATCTTTCCTTAAGTAATCAGGAGCAGGTGATACCCGGTTTTTGGATATGCAAACATATTGATCCGGTAACAGGACCCACCAAAACAATTGCTGATAAAAACAAAGATGCATGGACGTATGGTACAGGCTATAATGGAGGTGAAGGGCATTGGGGTGCTATACCTACTGTGAGAAGTGCAGCTATGCTGTATACGGCTCTCGATGCCAACTACACGGATATGGAACTGCACCTTCAGGTTGCTCCGTATAAAACTGCAGGACAAGGATTTAGTATGGCACATTTGTACATGGATATCCTGATAAAATTCGATACTAAAACTATGTCCGGTTATGGTTTACGCTTAATCAGAACGACCAAATACCACAATGCAGTGGATGCCTATTTTGTACGTTATGAGCATGGAAAGGTGAGCCAAATTAGTGAGCCAGTTTCAACTACTTGTTACCGACCTGTATTTAACCTTCAAATGGTAAGTAAAGGAAACAAACTAATTGTTAATGCCAATTCGGATCCCGAATATCAACCCAAAGAAAAGAATGGAGCAACAGTGACTAAGCTTCAAATGGAAGTTGAGGTCGAAGGTAATTCGTTTGGCGGTTTTGGAATAATGTATAATGGCGGAGAAAAGGCCGTGTTTAAAGATATTAAAGTGAGGTGGGATTAGTTGTTTTCCAGAGAGCATCTTTGCAAAGATGTATTTACTATCTCCACTATAAACCTTTCCCGAAGAACGTTTCGGGAAAGGTTTTCTTTTTTTATCAGCTAATATATTGCATCTTACATTTTATTTAATCTCATGGATTTTTGTTACAAGTTTTTCGAATGAAAATCGGTCACTATTGTTTTTGCCGATATACCGGAATACTTCTTTCCCTTCTTTATTAAGTAAAATTAATGCGGGATAGTGTACGGTCTGTCCATGAAAGGCATAGCCATCAGGAATATGATATTGACTGGCCAGTGCTGCATCAATGTCTCTATATATTGGGTATTTAAGTGTATTGCTGTCAGATATTTTCATAGCCCATTCTTTAATCTCTTCTTCTGTATCAGGTTTAATAAAAATCTGTAAAACATCAGGAAGCTCCGCTGCATTTTCGAAATATTCGTGTGTATGACGCAGGCAATAAGGACATTCGGTTTTCAAAAGAAAGTGCAAGGCTACATATTTACCTTGAGCTTCACTTAGTGTAAAATGGCTGGTATCGGTTGCAGATGGAAGAGTGAAGTCAGCAAATTTTTGTGCTCTACCCTGCATAGAAAAAGAGAATATTACCAGTATTAGTCCTAATGTTTTCATCAATATCAATGTTTTAAATGTTATATAATTTATTTATTCACTTGCTGTATCTCACAAGCCTATGGGGCTGTTTCAATATCATATCCGGCACTTACCCATGCTCCATAATTGCCTTCTAAACGATAAACGTTTTCAAAACCATTATCTTCCAGTAATTGAGCACCAGCCATTGCAGGAGCATCGGCATGGCAATATACCAGGTAAGTTTTGGTTTTATCTAACCCAGCCAATAAATCCGAAAGGTTCGTTCCACCTCCGCTGGCACTGGCGTTTGTAGCTCCGGGTAAATGACCTTCATTAAAATGAGGCGACACATCAAAAATAGCTTCAAAATCGCCTGCATCTATTTTGGATTTTACTATACTGGCTTCAATATCCACAAACGATACCATATCCCATGCACCATAATTGCCCGATAGGCGGTGTACTTTGGTAAATCCGTTGTCTGCCATGAGCCTAGCTCCAGCCATCGATGGCGCATCGGAATGACAGTAAACCAGATAGGACTTGGTTTTATCCAATCCGTCCAACAAAGTGCCTAATCCTTCAACACTGCCGGCATTGGTGGCAAAAGGCAGATGTCCCTGACTGAAGACCGGTGACACATCAAACATAGCTTCGTAAGGTGAGATGGATGCATCATCCACCAATTCAGTTTTTACCTGAGAGGCCATAATATCTATATAGCTTACGCTTGTTTCAACATTATATCCGGCACTTACCCATGCACCATAATTGCCTTCCAATCGATAAATATTTTCAAAGCCATTATCTTCCAGTAATTGAGCACCAGCCATCGCAGGAGCATTGGCATGGCAATACACCAGGTAAGTTTTGGTTTTATCCAATCCACCTAATAAATCCGAAAGATTCGTTCCGCCTCCGCTGGCATTGGCGTTTGTAGCTCCAGGTAAATGACCCTCGTTAAAATGCGGTGATACATCAAAAATAGCTTCAAAATCGTCTGCATCTATTTTGGATTTTGCTACACTGACTTCAATATCAACAAAAGATACCATATCCCATGCACCATAATTGCCCGACAGGCGGTGTACTTTGGTAAATCCGTTGTCTGCCATGAGCTTAGCTCCAGCCATCGATGGCGCATCGGAATGACAGTATACCAGATAGGACTTGGTTTTATCCAATCCGTCCAACATAGTGCCTAATCCTTCAACACTGCCGGCATTGGTGGCAAAAGGCAGATGTCCCTGAGTGAAGATCGGAGACACATCAAATATAGCTTCATACGGAGTGATGGATGCATCATCCACCAACTCAGTTTTTACCTGAGAGGCCATTACATCGGTATATAAAGAACCCGAAACAGGATCTTCTTCATTATCACAGTTGCTAAAAAGAAAAACTCCCAATAGCAGAGTCGAAAGTAATTGTATCTTTTTCATGATTAAAAGGTTTTGATTTATTCTATGGTAAAGATCCTGTTATAGTATCACAGAATTATCACAAAAGATTAATAATAGCATAACAAAATAAAATGCTTCTGGTTGATAGAATGGTATTACGGATAAATTCAGTCGATTAGGAGGAGTTGGAGTAGATGTGACAGTAACGGATTACAAACAGATGGTTATTGGAGGTGCTATCAAAACAAAAAGAGTTGCAAGTTTTTATAGCAACTCTTTTTATTTTTTAATATGCAAAGCCTCTTTTATTTCTGGTGAAAACAAATTAAAGATCTTCTGATATTCACCCGAATTGTAATATTTCTCAAATTCAGCAGATATTTTCTTGGAAGCTTCTTTTTCTGTTTGTCCGAAACTCCATATGGGAATTAGAATTAAAAATAGTAGGTTAAGTTTTTTCAATAATAATTACTTATGTTAGTTTTCTTCTTCAGACGAAATAATAGTACTTGAGACAAGTGCAGTAAGTATATCTTGCTTATTTATGATGTACTTAAACTTATTTTCATCTACTACAGCTATTTCGTTTTGATTTGTCATTTTCATTTGGGTTAAAACATCAGAAGTTTTTGTATTTGGTTTTACTGATTCGTTTCTAATCCCAGCAAGAAAACTTTTTAGTTCATCATAAAGAAATACTTCACTTTCCCCAACAAGAAGTTGTCCAGAAAAAATACTACTCCCTATCCAACCATCAAATTTTCCATTTTTAGTAAAAACCACTTGTTTTATACCTAGGGTACTGATATACTTAAGTAACAATTTTCTGTAGTAGGTTTTATTGTCTGTTATTTTTAATATATCTATACTTTTTATTTCAGAGTTACGCAGTTTCTCTTGTAACTCTCGCAGCATTTGTTCACTTCCTTTTTCAATTACAAACTCGTCTCCTTCAAGAGCCTCAATTGATAAATCCTCGGGAGCAAAAGTTTTTATTTCAGTATTTTCTACTTTTTCGCCAATCTTTAGCCAACCTGCAATTTCCAGGCTGCGGCCTTCTGTAGCCATTTTATATAGACCCTCTACCTTACTTTTAAAAACAATAAGAAGTATGATAATGAAAACCGGCCAAATCATTTTTTCTATTAGAGGAATCCAAGCTTTAAAATTTTCCATAGTTTCAGTTTTAAATTAAGCTTAATTTCTAAATCATATACTTGTAATTTTTTTATATGCTCACCTGAATATACATAATATTTACGTTTGATTTATGTATTGTTATTGTTTTAATTTCGGTAGCAATTTTATTTGAAGGATTTCTTTGAGAGATAGAGTTGTGTAATGCTATTACTTCATAATTACTTCAGACCTTTTCTTGAACTAGGAAAAATATTGAAGAACTCTTTAATCTATTTATAGGGATGGGTGTAATAATATACAATCTATAACGAATCCCTTGGATATAAGTTAAATATTACTGGAAATATACTTAATAAATTATAGTATATCTCCAGTTTTTGTACTCATAGAGTATCAGTCAATTACAAAAATAATGTAATTGTTAATCTTAATGAATTTCATGATTGAATTGAAAACTTAATCTTTTACACAACGAATAGATGCACCAGTTCCTTTATCATAAGTGCTCCTGCTGACGTAGCTATCACTATAGTTAATTCCTCTTAACCAGGCATCATCTGTATCTGCTTCATTTTCTGTCGAGCTCCACCAATAACCAAATACCCCCATAAATGAGGGAGAACTAATAAAGCGGTAGCCTCCAGGAAGGGCTGAAAATCCTGTTTCATTGGTTGCATCTTCATTCGGACTATACCAGTGCATTGTTCCTGTTTCCTTTAATTTGTTCCCAGCTTTACCTTGCCCTCCAAGAAATGAGGTTAAAACAGTCCACTCTTCATCTGTTGGAACGTGCCAACCTGAAGGACACAATTTATCTGTACTTACAGTATGCCAATTATATAAGGCACCATAAGTTTGCGCATTTGTTATACTGTCATAATCGTACCAGCAATAAGAAGCACCGCTTCCACCCCAAGAATACATACTAGCACTCTCCCAAATTTTTGTGCCATCATTTAGTATTGTTGTTCTTAAGTTCTCAGCCATCCATTCTTGTGATCCTATCTTTACAGTTTTATAAGTATTACCTTCCTGATCAGTAACGCTCCCATAATTTATTGCAGAATTTAAATCATTTGACTCGTCCTTACTACAAGCTAAAAACAATGTTAAAAAGGCAATTAATACTGAAATGTTTAAAAATGCTTTACTCATAATGATCTATAGTTTAGGTTAAAATTCATTTATCGATGAAATTGAAAATTTCCCGTTTGTTATTGTTGTTGTTTTATTCCCATCAACCTCTATAGGTTCAGCATTAAATGTTCCGGCAGCGGATTTACCATCGAAATGAGTTAGCGTTATTGAACCAAAACCACCACTTGCATAGCTAGCCTGGTAGGTTGCACCTAATGTTTCAGTAGCTACCGTTATACCAGTTCCATTAAGTTCATTATTTATTTCCTCAATTTTATAAGTTTTTCCTTCTTCGGGATTAACAATTGTCAAGCTAGTGAAATCAAAACCATTATTAGAGGTTCCGGTAATTACAAAAATATCCATTACATAAGTGGCACCTACAAAGAAAGAAGAGGAAAAAGATTCTTCATTTATTGTACATTTGATATAGTCTCCATCTACTACATCAACAGTTTCTTTTTTGCAACTCAATAATAAAGAAGTAGCAAGTAATAAAAACAATAAGTTTTTTCTCATAATAATTTAATTTGGGTTTAATAATAAGTGTATTCTAATTTAAAAGTAAAAACATTAAGCAAACATAGCTGTTTGCTGTTAAATCAATATTAAAACAGCGATATATATGATAAATTGATACAATTCATTTGTGAATAATCTTAATTAAATGATGAATATTGATAACTAATTTGTAAAATATGGTGTTTATTATTGGTTTATAGTAAGTTGTAGTTGAGTTGTTTTTAATTAGGAAGCTTTTGTGAGGAGAGATAAACAAAACAAATTCTTTTCGAAGTTTTAGCTATCAGCTAAATATAAAATAAGCAAATTCGATTTTACTTCCAATGCTTATCTTTATTTAGCCATGCTATTGATAATAAAGCCAATATTCCGGTCAGGGATATCCCGCTCAGCGAAGCGTCTCGCTTCGTTGCTTTATTCAGGCCTCAGGCCTATTAAATACAAAAAAAGTACTGCAAATTTTAAACTGAAGTACTTTCTGATTCGCTCTTTGATACAATACATACGGCATGATGCCTTGCGTAATACGACATAGCGAGACGCTATGCCGAACTAGGGTTTGCCAAACTTGTCCAACCGCTAAAAAGTTAGTTAACTGCACTAAAATAAAGGTTTGCACCAACTTATCCAAGCGAGGGGCAAAATGTGGTATTACATGCTGTTAGGGCACGTTTATCTTAAATTTAGCATATTCTTCAATTATTAATTATTCTCAACAAAGTCAAATTACCATATCAATTTTTGTAATTCTAATAATATGACTGGCAAAATTGCAATCAAAACATATAAACCTCCAGATAGAACTTGATCCAGTGTTGTTAATTTTGGCCAAAAACTATTTGAGAAGTTATTCACCCATATCTCAAGATTTGAGGCTAAATAAAAATCTCTATCTTGTTTTTTGAAACTAATCTCTTTAAACAACCAATCAGTTGAAATATAAATTATCGGTGAAAAAAACTGAGTGAAACAAATATTTTCATAACCAAACAAAGTTGGGTTGAATATTAATCCTACTTGACCTACAGAGGCAAACACAATAGTCAACGACCAGCGAAATTTGCTTGGACACCAACTTTTCTTTCTAAAATGCATCAATACCAGCATATTTACTAATAATGTTATTCCAAATCCTAGCCCCATTTAATCATTTTAATTGTTGTGTTTTCCTTCTGTTAATTGCAAAATCCTTAAATCCTTGGGAATAATCAACATCCCCCGCTCAGCGAAGCGTCTCGCTTCGTTGCTTTATTCAGGCCTCTGGCCTATATAAGTACAAAAAAATAGTACTGCAAATTTTAAACTGAAGTACTTTCTGATTCGCTCTTTGAAGTAACACATACGTCATGATGCCTTGCGGAATACGCCATAGCGAGATGGTATGACGAGCCAATTGTAATTTTTAGTTGCTATGTTTAGTGTGAGCAATGGTCTGATAATTATCATTCTAATAATTTAATCTCAAAAATACATTTTTTACCGCCCCTAATCACAGATTCAATGCACTCTGCTTTAACAGATTGTCCAAGAATTGTTTCGTAAGTCTGAGACTGCCAGCCTACTGAGCATTGGCAAATGGATTTAGAAACCTTTTTACTGTCAAACATTGGACAAAAGCATTCTCTTTCTGCTGTTTCAATTCTGATAATCTTTTTCTCGTTATCCAAAGAGGCATTTTCTCCCCAATTACTTTTTAAATGGTTAAAGAATCCTTGCAGATTATTTTTATACTTGTTAATTCCACTTCTCTTTGAACATTCTCTTCCAAGATTCTCTATTATATGATTCTTCGTTTCTTCATCTAAAGTATCATCAAGAATATCGATTAGTTTTGAGAATCTATGTTTCACAAACCCTTCTTTCCAAGAATCGTTGCAATTTTCATTTGCATAAACTTCTTGAGAATTAAAAAGTCCTGTCAATACACATGAACAGAATCCAAGTCTACATGCCTTTTTTAAAAAATCTTTTCTTTCCATATATAGCAAATTTCTTTTCATTAACCCCGCTTAGCGAAGCGTCTCTCTTCGGTGCTTCATTCTGGCCTCTTAAATACAAAAAGATAGTACTTCAAATTTAAAACTGAAGTACTTTCTTATTAGCACTTTGAAGCAATACATACGGCAAGATGCCTTGCGTAATGCAACATAGGGAGACGCTATGACGAGCCCGTTTTTTTAATTCTGTTTTATCATCATCGTACTTTCCATATTATTTGTTTTCATTATTGATGAATAACTTATAAGCCAATAATTTGCATCATTAAATAAATGTTCTCTTTTTATTACTCTATTGTTTTTAGTTTTTCCTGCTCCATCAACTAACTCACTCTTTAACATCACTTTTCCTTCTATGATTTTGTCAATATTGATTTTATATTTGTCCTGTGTTTTTCCTACCCAAGGTTCATAATAGTATTGGGATGGATCTTTACATAATTCAATTCCATTCAGGCGATTAAATTGGTAAATATCGGAAATAAAAATATTTTGTTCGGGATTACCATTTATCATTGCCTTTATTATGCCATATCCGCTACTATTTTTATACCGACTATTCTCAACTTCAGTTTCTGTGCTATTTTTCAAAGCATTCTCAAATCGATAATCTAGAATCTTTTGAATTGAATCGTAATTTCTGATTTGCTGAATTTGCCCCTTTAAATTAACATCATAGTTAACTGTAATTCCTTCTGGGATTGTCATTATTACGGCTCTAAAATCTTTTACTTCAGAACTGTCTATAAAATCTATTTTATTGATTGTCCAATTAAGGGTTGCAACTGTGTCCAGGACTTTTTCGACAGTTACTGTAATCTTCGTAATTTGTTTGAAATTAAGCAGTCCTTTGTTACTTGTTGTATGGATGATTTCATAATTAAATGATTGACCAACTTCTAATTTTGGAATAATAGATGTTTTTTCTTTTGATATGAGCGAACAAGCCATATTCATCAATAAGAGAAGTGTAACAATTAATAAGTTTTTCATAATTATATGTTTTAGGGTTTAAACGCCATTTTTTGCTCGCTCAACGAAGCGTCTCGCTTCGGTGCTTCATTCTGGCCTATTAAATACAAAAAAATAGTACTACAAAAATTAAATTGAAGTTCCTTTTTATTAACTCTTTGAAGCAATACATACGGCAATATGCCTTGCGAAATGCGACATAGCGAGACGCTATGCCGAGCTAAGGGAACCGATATTATTTAATTTCTTGACCTATATATACAACTCTTTCTCTAGGAATAATCCAGTGTTTCTCACCTTGTACATTACCAAGATGTATTACTTCAACCCAATTATTATCAACTTTCACTTTAAGCTTCCCTCTTAGATGTCCAAACGTCTTTGTAGGGGTCTCATCGTAATTAAATCTAACGTACCCATTCTCATATACATGTGTTATTGTATCACAACTCTCATTACAAGATAGAGCAATAAAGGATAAGAATAAAAGTATTGCACTAGTTTTCAATAATCCAATTTTCACAAATTTTAGTTCTGATAATTTTTTCATTTTTTTTATAAATTGTTTGTTCTGTATGATTTTAATAAGCAGTAACGTACATCAACTTGGCGATAACGTTGGTGGTATGAGGTCGTGGCGGTTTGACGAGAGGAAATCTGTCCGACCGAGCAGAAGCACGCACGAGATGCGACTGTGTCGAATCTGCACGAACTCGCCATGCCTTATTACCACGTGTTGGTTGCTGTATCTTCTTCAAATTCATATAGGAAGTCAAGTTTAATTTTAACGGCATATTCTTTTCGAAATTCGTGAAATTTATATTCAAGAAAAGCATCATCTTTTTTCGCCTTTAATTTCGCATTTTCGTAATTAAGCCCAAAGAGTTCAATTGATTTCTGATCTCTTAGATTTTTAAACCTTTCTTCACAAAATCTATAAGCATTTAGTGTTTCAAAGAATTTACTATTTTCTTTTGGTTGTATGTAGATCAAATTTTTTTCTTTAAACAAACTATCAATTATTTCAGCTAATCGATCATAGTTAAGTTTTTCATTTTTATAATTAATAACATTATTTCCAACAGATATCAAGTCGATATTCCAAGATTTTGATTTAGTAGTTTTCTTAAAGTGACTTTTTACTTCATCAGGATAAGGAAAACCAATTTCAGTATAAAGAGAATCATTAGGTTTATTAGTAACTAAATATGCGTAAGGTCTTAATATATTTTCTTTGAATTTATATACAAATGAAGAAATATTCTTAGAAATCTCAGTTGTATCAATTATTAATAGATAATGTAAATATCTACAATTACTAGGTATTATTTTATGAGTAATTAAAGAATCGCAATAGTGATTAAAAATATCATTTACTTTTTCAATTCTATTCTCCTTTTCAATTATTGTCCCTTTATAGTATATTTCGCCATTGCTAAAGTAGAATTCAGCATATTTCTTAATAGGTTCATTTTGTTCACCAAAGCTAGAAACTCCTATTATTGTTATCAATAGAAGAAATAAAAATAATAATTTTCTCATAGTGTCTTTCATTGATATTGCAACCAACGTTTAGTATATGAAATGTTTGGCAATTCAAAGCGATTCCCTATCGAACCGTTGTAAAGTTTATTAAATGTACTGGATTTAAAATTAGCACTATTTGCCAAATGTTTTATATACATTGTTGTACACAGTGCATTCTACCCCTTTTATTAAGAATTTATATAATTCGGTTTGTTTTTTATCCATTTTAAATTTTAGAATTTTTGTTCTCCAAGGAGTTTTGACAGAAAAATGTCTGTAAGAAACGAGAAGATTTGTTATCCTAATCATCATATTTCTTTTAAAATTCTTCATTTTTAACAACAGGG
Source organism: uncultured Saccharicrinis sp. (assembly GCA_963677245.1). Taxonomy (GTDB): domain Bacteria; phylum Bacteroidota; class Bacteroidia; order Bacteroidales; family Marinilabiliaceae; genus Saccharicrinis. Next base: position 2,661,948 of record OY781921.1, on the reverse strand, counting down.
CATACCTTTCCCATGAAGGTTTATGCAGCACTATTCTCTGGGTTATCATTTTCTTTCTTTGGATTAAATCTTGACATATAGATCCGTTTTCCTCCTTTAATTTTAAAAACAGTAAAAACATAAACTTTTTCAGTATTACAGTTCTTGCAAATTTTTGGGTTATCAACAAGTTCATACACTTCCGTTTCTTCCGTTTCAGGTTCTTGCTTATCTGTATTTTCCGGATATATTTTTCTTAAAATGGCTTTTGTTCTTGCTGCATATGCTCCGTAATATCTAACCAAACGAAAATAGGGAAGTGGCACATGTTGTAGTAAGCGTGGAAAAAAGTCGTTGTAATGCAAGGTTAGTTCCTTAACTATTGGTTTACCATGATAATCGAGGTTTTTGTAATCCTTGTATTTAAAGCTAATATACTCACCTTCGATATTGGTTATTTTATACTCGCTTATACACGCCCGTTTTGAGTATCGGCCTACATAACGGATTACCTCTGCAGGCATTTTTATAGCTGGCTCAAGTTGTATGTGCCATTGTTTTTTATTTATCCACTTAATGAAACGCATAAACTCTATCCGGTTGTTGAAGTTGTGGTTAAGTCTTTCTTTATCGAAAAGCTCAATTAATTTATCCTCGAACTTGCAGCGGAATTTGGTCTGTATAAAGTCATATTTGACATATTCCCCTTTAATCTCATTTATCTGATGAGTTTCTGTTATTCCTCCCCAGGAAACTATCATATGAATATGCGTATGAAAATCTTTCTTTTCTCCAAAAGTATGAAGTACAGCTATAATACCCGGTATGAGTCCGTATTTGTGCTTCATCCAGTCTTTTAATGTATCAGCCGAGGCTTGAAATAAAAAAGATAATAAATCATCCTTGTTTTCCTTAATTAAACCATTTAAGGTATGCGGAACTGTAAATACTATATGGCGGTGTGGTATATCCAACATTTGTTCTTTCATTCGATCAGCCCAATCCAAGGTATCTTTCCAGCTACAGGTAGGGCAAAACCGGTTTTTACAACTATGATAAGCATAACTTAATTCTCCGCAGTCCTCACAAACATAATGATCTACCCCCAAAGCTTCTGTTCTGCACGATCGCATAGCTGATACGGCCTTGTATTGTTCGGGTTGAATAAATTCTTTGGGGGAATTTTTATATTCATCCCAGTGTGTGTCGAAAAACTCTGCCAAGCGGAATTTCTTTGTTTGGTCTGTTTTAGTTGTTTCAAATGCTGATGATTTACACATCGGTTAAGGTTCGGTTGACATTCAAAACTCAAGTTATCAAACTGTTATAATATTTCAAAATTTAAATTCGATGACGAATGAAAAACAATGCACTTCAGCCTTGTTTTCCTTAAGGTGTATTGTAGCTTGTATTATCCCAAGAGACCTGGTAAAATATTACATTTGAAACAGGCTCTTGAACCACTAACCTGTGTGGTGGGAAAAGTTGAGGATAGTCTTCAATACATTCTGTCATAAAATCTTTATATGATTTATCACTAAAAAGATATTGCCCGCCTTGCTTAAGTCCTTGAATCACATCTTTACTATAGACTTTCTCAAGAACTATATGTTTAAGTTTGAAGTTTCTTTTTACAAAACTCTTCATCTGAACAGGATTGTTCATTACAATTAGGTTTTCTCCTTTGCAGGCGCATTCAGTCGATCCTTCTCTATGGGCTAAATACCCTATCTGTTTTGTAGGCATAGTTATAGGTTTTTATTTTAAAACACGTTTACGCCACAGGAATGGCTCAATCAGTCAGATTGCGTATTTTATTAATTGCTAAACTGGATATGTAATTTCTTTGATTACTTGCTAAATAGCTGTGTTATGCGCTAGCATTGTGTACAACATCACGATATACACAATTGTGTTTATCGTTATTGTATTATGCCAACGAATATACATAATAATTCGTTTTTATGATAAAATTAAGAAAATCGTGTTTGTATCCCTTTCTCGGTGTTCCCTTGTATCATAAGTATCCTTTTAATACTAGAAACATTTCCATTACTATTTTACAAATGTTCCCATTAGTATTCCGTACTTCTTTCCATTACCATTCCATAAATGTTTCCATTAGTATTCCGCATTTGTTTCCATTACTATTCTGCACTTCTTTCCATTAGTATTCTACAAAAGTTTCCATTGATAGACAACAATCCTCCGCATAAAACAGGAAGATTGTTGTCTTAATTAATTACTGAACAGTTAGGATCGCATCTAACTTTTCGGTTTTAGGTTCTTTTAAAAGACCTTTGGAATTGTTATGCTGCGTTACCAATTCCAGTTCGTAGTCGCCTGAGGCAAGGTCAGGAATCATCAGAATCAGCTCTTTGTTTTTGTTGCTGATAATTTGGCTTACCTTGGTGCGGCTGCCATCGGCCAGGCTAATAAAAAACACGCCTACGCTTTCGTGATCACCGGCTACCTGAATTTTATCACCACTTACGGTAAGCGCATTGTTTGGCGTAATGGTAGCATTTACTTCACCGGTAAAGCTATCTGTTACACGCGAAATAACAGGGCCGGTACTGGCTTTACCCATAATTTGCACAGGTACAGTTTTAATCTCGTTACGTACCAGCGAGGTAGGTTGCATATGCACGCTTACGCTGTGTTCCGAAGGATTAAATTTTTTCTTTGGTAAACGTACCGGTAATCCCCAGGCGGGCGTTTACAAAGTCGGTGTTAATAGCATAACCTTCGCTGAGAGCTTCGCGACAAATACGATCAGAACGATTCAGAATTTCAATAATGGCCTCGAGTTGGTATTCGGTGCCTTCTTTTTTAATGAGTTCGGCAATTTCCTTGTTAGTAATGGTTCCTGCTGAACGAACACGACCAAAACTATCATTAGGGTCTTCGGTTAAATGACTGTCGTACAGCCAAACGTCAATTTTTCTTTTGCTCATAATTGAGATTTTAGCCCAAAGGGCGGTTAATAAATGATTTTAATGAGAAGGCCTGGGAAGGCAGGGGCGAATTACTATTAGTATAAAGACGAAAGTATAAAGTGTAAAGACTGATTTACATTACGTTTAATTTAAGTGTCATGTCTTTATACTTTTGTCTCATATCTCTTAAAAACTAAAACCAAACAGCCCAGCGTAGCGAAGGCATCACCGGGGCTATGCTTAGTTGTTTCCATTTATCATCGGCATAAAAATAGAGGTAGGGGTTTTTCCTGTTGAGTATGTTAAACACCGAAAAGCTGATTTCGTAGGTGGCCTTTGGTCGGTACTTGGCCATGGTGTAGGCGGCATCTACTCTAAAGTAATCCTTTAGCTGAAAGGTGTTTTTATCGGTCATTTGCTGTCGGTGGTAGGCATTGGCATCTACCTGATCGGGAAAATGTACTCCGTTTTGTCGTTGATCCCAGTAAGGCGGCAGTATACCCTGGTAAGTACCAATAGGCAATGTAGCCTTATGCCCCGTAGAGTAGGCAACAACAGTATTCAAGAAGTGCTGCTTTTTGTATCCCTTTTTATTTACAGCATCCACCAGCTTGTATTTGAATTGAGCATTCAGTATATGTCTTTTATCAAACTTAAAAGGAAAGGTTCTACCCTCGTTTATCTCGTTAAATTGTCTGTCGGTTTTCGATAGGGTATAGGCCAGCGTAGAACCCAGTCGTTTGTGATGCAGAATGGCTGAGCATTCCAGTCCCCTGGAACTTCCTTTTCCCAGTGCTACTTCATCTTGCCAGGTAGCATCATTTATCCCAAATAAATTAACGGTACTGGTATAACTTACCAGGTGATGCATATTTTTGGCATAAGCTCCCAACGTAAAGTTAGCAGAGGTTTCGCCCCATTTTTTATTTAGGAACAAACCGGTATACAACTGATGGGTAATTTCTTCGGGGTAAGAAGCGTCAGCAGGCGTCATAATATTAAACGACCATCCGGTAGGAAGCCCTTCGAACACATGAAAATACTGCACCATTTTATCGTAAGATAGTTCTAATCCCAGCTGCTTGGTAATATAAATATCGCTTAAAGCGTGGAAATCGATATTGGTATGATTTGATGTTTCGCCACTTTGATGCGTTAATCGGGTTCCCAGTAAAAATGAGTATCGCTTGCTTATTTGATATTGCATTTGGGCATGAAGGCTGATGGCATTCACCGCTAGTTTGGGTGTATAATTCAGTTGTTTTTGGTTTTTAAACAATACTTTTTCCGTGGACGGGATAAATTGCTGATGGCGGTATTCCAATCCGCCTTTAAACGCTAAGCGAGGTGTCCACTGATAGTGCATCAATCCGTGTAAAGCTACTTCATCCAAGGTGGTGCCAATGCGCAAATCGGAGGTTTTATCGTCCTCTTCGGAATAGCTATCGAAGCTAATTTCTTGCTGAGCTGCATAAGTGTGGTTGTAATAGGTATACAACGAAGTGTTAAGGCGTGGGCTACCTTGCCAGTGCCAGCCCAGCTTAAATATATGCGAACCCCATTCCTGCAGGGTTTGTATTTCGGAATCCTTATAATCAAAGTAATCACTCGACAGGTAAAACATGGCGTCCATGCGGTGCTTATCGCTCAGCTGCCAATCGATAATGCTGCAAATATCTACCACATGGGCTTTGGTTTCGCCCTCACCATCATCCACCGCATTCACAACCCAGGGTAAAAAAGAGGTGCGCCCCGAAACCTGTACCGACAAGGTGTCTTTCTTCAAGGGTAACGAAAGGTAGCCTCCGGTCATATAGGGCGAAAGGCTTAGCTTTCCGCTGAATGACTGCTGAGTGCCTAGTTTGGGTGTAATTTGTAATAAGGATGAAGATAAGTTTCCGGATGAGGCAGGGATACCTCCGGGTTTAAAGGTACTTTTTTCAATCATATCCGGAGCAAAGGCCGAGAATAAGCCCAGCAAATGAGTGTAGGAATAAATGGGTACCTGATTAAACTCAATACGGTTGTTACCTGTATTACCACCGCGCACAAACAAGCCCAGAGTTCCTTCCATGCCTTGAGAAACACCCGGCATGCTCGATATATGGCGCACTACATCCGGCTCTCCAATAATCGATATACTCGACGAAGCCTCCATGGGTGTATACATATAGTTGTTACCCTTATTGCTGGCGCTATACGAGGAGCAAACCGTTACATCGCTGATAGAATACACACGGGGAATTAAATATATGCTAAGCGGAACTGTTTGTTGCAGTGTGCTTATCGGAATGCTTTGTGCCTGATAAATCACATGCGAAACTTCCAGGTAAAGGTTATCGGCCGATGAGGAAATAGTTAGTTCAAAGTTGCCTTCGGCATTGCTCATAGTACCGCTTATTACATTTCCTTGTTTGTTGAGCAGGCGTATATGGCAGGATTCAATGGGGGTGTTCCTGATTTTATCTTTCACCTGTCCTTTAAGGTCACCGTTTCTTTGTGCCTCTACAGGAAACAATAACAAGTTGAAGCAGATTAGTAGGAGGCAGGTAAGATTTCTGAAGTTTATATACATAGGGTTAATTCTCTATTTCGTTGTACACGATGGTTTGGTCGTTGTAAGCGGCAAAAATGCCTAGCCCGTTTGGAATATTGGAGTATATATCGTTCTCGTCGAACCATTGGGTGTCGTCGTCGAAGGCTTCGTACACCAGCATTTTTTGCAGACTGGTTTTTAAATACCGGTCGTATTCCTGCGAAGCTGTCCGGATAAATACCAGGCAATGACTCAGCCTGCCTTCAATATAAAAAGGAATACTTTCTTCGTTTGCGTCAGCCTCAATTCTCAGGTAGGCCATAAATTCCATGGTGCTAAAATCGCTGCCCCATAATGATTGCATCGATTCATCTTGCATATTAAAATGATCTACCTGTGGGTGATTGGTGCCCACATGCATTTCCAGTGTATTATCGGCTTCCACTTGTGGGTTCGCTGTAATTTCATTGCCTTCCTGATTCATCACAAAAATATAGTAGGGCTGTGCAGCCTGGTTTTGAATCAAATGCTTCCGGTATGCCGTGTTGCTAATTGCTGCTTTGCTTACCTCTGCATTAGGCGGCATCTGCGTATAGGCTTCAATGGTGGATGCTCCCGGAACTTCTACCTTTAGCTGGTATTGACTACCTGCGGTAGGCGTATAATCCAGTTCCCATTTGCTATAGCCTGTTTTATGGTATTGTCCTGCTTCGTTTCCATTTTCGTAAAGTGTGATGGTCGCTTCCTCAAGTTCGTCGTAATAATAATCGCCCAGAGCATTGCTATATGTTAGCGATAACTTTTGAACAGGCTCCATATAAAGCAGCGCATTCACCACAATTTTCCGGGTTCGGGCACTTTCTATGTCCACCTCCTCTACGCAGGAGATTAGTAGAAGGAACAAGCCAAAGCATGCAGTTAAGTGTTTCATTTGTTTGGAATTAGTATAAAGATGAAAGTATAAAGTCGAAAGTATAAAGTTGAAAGACTGATTAGCATTACTTGCATTAAACATCATGTAAATAAGTCTTAAGTCTTTTGCCTCATGTCTTTATGCTTTTTTATGACTAAAAAACAAGCTCAACAATATCACTGGTATCTCTTAATACTTGTTGGTTATCCAGTTCCATTTCTATTATAAACCTGGCGGATAAGGGTAATTCATCAGGAGACTCCTTAAAGCGGAATTGCATTTCTGCACCTATCAACGGGCGGTAACTCATCCATTTGGACACGGAAGTTCCGGCATCTATTGGACCAATAAGTTGTTTGGAGTAGTCAAATAGCAAGCTGCCGTTAAATAATTCGATATAATCGTTTAAAGACTCTCCGGCTTGAATGCCAAATAGAGTTTGATCGCTGGATATTTTAAAAGCCGTTAATTCTTCGGTGCGGTACTGAATGGTTACCAGATTAGCGGCGGGTAGGGTAGAGGATTTCAAAGAGCCTAATTTTAGTTTATTATAATAGGTGTCAAGTTGTTTTTCCATCTCGCTATCTGCTTCGCCTATATAATCTTCCAGGCTAAAGTCCGGCTCAAGCGTCATCTCCATTGAAAAACCGGATGTTTCCATATGCAGGATAAGATCTGAGAATGGTACGGGATCCTGTGTGGCATCATAAATAACATAAGTACCGTTGAACTTACTTTCTCCGGTTTGTTCACCCACATCTACCCTGTATTGGTTTTTCAAAAAGGTAAAGCTGCTGGGCTGATTTTCGAAGGCATAAAAGGTATCGCCACCAATGATATTGTTTTTCTTCTCGGTGCAGCCGAATAAGGCGATAAGTAGTGCGATAATGGTCAGATTTTTTAGCTGTGTCATAAGATGTAAATGAATAAAACAGGGATAAGGAATAAGTCTTAAAACTAGTTTATGAAGTACCCCTAATAATATAACTTTCAAAAATTAATCTTTACAGACAAACTCCATATCCCTTTAAATATTATTGATAATTATAAAACATAGTCTTTTTGTATTGGAAGTCGTATCCTGCCGCAGTCCATATAGAGCTGCTACCAGTAGCATATTCTCCACTGTTGTAACTCCCGTTCCATCCCCAGTTCATTAATAAATAGGTAGATGTTGTAGTTCTTGTTTCAATCTCTCTTTTACCCGGATAGGCATCAGAAGCAGATTTTAGTGAACTACCCGGTTCTTCGTAATACGGATTAGATGTATCCATAGCCATAATTGGTAATTCACCATCTACGAGCTCCCACACATAAGTATATGTATAGGTTTTGGATTTTTTTCGGTAACCATCAATCACCCATGAGTGTCCATCTACATATCGGGTATGTGTTTTTCCTAAAAACCAGTTTTTATAGGTTTCTTTACCTGCATATGCTACCATTAATATCGGCATGTTGCGGTTTAGCTGAGTGTATACTGTAGAATAACTATAATCAGCTTTTTGGCTCGACAAACTATAGTAGCTAAAACCACTGGTACTAGGCCAAGCACCACTACCAGATGCACTATAACTCATTCCAACACGGTTGCCAATATCTGCCATTAAATCTCCAACATAGGAACTGTTGGATAGTCTCGACCAGTCCGAACGGCTTAATGGCATTAAATCCCATCGGGGAGAATTGGCATTGTAAGCAGAGCGCGAAAACTGAACACTATAGTTTTCGCTATCGCGGATATATCCGGTACTGGTTACTGTATGATACAAACCGGTTGGTTTGTTAAGTTGATAATGCGCATAGTAAATAATTTGTGCCATGGCTACAGCTGTACATCCGGTTGGACATTCAACCCATGCAGAACCATCCCACCCATAAGGAACATTATTGTCGTTCCAAGGATCGCCTTGTCCCCATCGGGTTTGCATCAACGGTCCGCGCTGTGCTGTAGTAGTATAAGGTGTTGAAGTAACCGATACTAAACGTCTAACCAGACGGGGTTCTCCATCAATAGGTTCAATAGCCACTTTTAAATTAGAGGAAGCAGATATACCATTTGCCTGATAATAATTCGACAGCTCTTCTTCAGTGAAAAAAGAAGCTTTATCTACAAGAGTCCAAAGTTTAATGTTTTCATCAATGGCTACAATAGGGTTCGTTTTTTTTATGGACAGTATGCGGTCAGCCATATCATTGAGCCAGGTTGCGACTCCAGGGTTATCCAAATCATTAGCAGATAAACTGCCAATAGAGTCAGATGCCAACACCGGATCGGTTCTTTTATCTCCAGAAATAACCTGCCATCCATCTTTAAAATTAGCAATGTAAAGCAAAGTATCCAACCCGTATACAATGGGTTCAATAGCGTTAAGTTCGTTGTCTTCCACGTTTTGTACAAAGTAAGTAGCACTGCGTAAAGACACGCTATAGTTAATATCGTCTGCGGCTTCCAGGTTATCTTCTAATTGAGCCGTGTCATCCGATAATTCTATTTGCTGACACCCATAAATAAGAGCAATGCACAGGGTACAGGCAAAAAGAAACTTTTTTTTCATAATTTCGTTCAGTTTTTGGGAGCTGCAACTCCCAGTTATTTAAAATTCATGAGGGCACCTTCTTCGGTAACGAGGCAAGGTGTCTTTTTTTAACCCCGTGAATATTCCTACTCTGCTTCAAAATATTCGAGTCTTAAAAAAACTGTTTCTTAGTATGTATAAATGATTTTTACAAAAGATCCCATTGAGGGAAAAAGGAAGTAAAGTCATTGTTTAAGGTTTAATTAATTAGATTAATAATGTTAGTATTATGTATTTGTTCTCCTAAAGCATAATAAAGTAAAACAAAAAGGTTCAAAAAGTCGAATTTTTAGGCGTGACAAAAGTGTGACAAAGTTTAAGTGTCATATTATTAGTATTTTGTGACAGTGTTGGGGTGGGTTTTTAAAGAGAGAGTTGTGTCAGATATGAGGTATTTTTGATGAAATTGTGAGTTTTAAGCAGTATTTTATTTATCAGAATATCGGGTGGAAATTAAAAATTATTCAAAATTATCAGGGGAGGAGAAAAAATAAAATAAATGTTCATGCGGCTTGAATATTAGAGTTTAACACAGAGGGTATTTAAGGCTCGTTGTTCCTTCTGTTCTTGAATAAAATGATTAGGCTGGCTTTATCAGCCAAGTACAACAAAACAAAAGAGAAGCACAGAGCACACAGATGGTTTTAACCTCGTAAAACCGGTATAGGTTTGAATCGTTCAATTAATTACTGAATGTTTTATTTACTCAGTATTACACATCGCATGTTTTAGCGTAGTCACAATACCTTGGCGCACTTTATGCTTCTTAAAGAGCTGTCGATTTGGATATATATGAATGCTAACAATCAGATTCAGTGACTTAACTATATATACTTCCATTTTCTTTGCGTTAAAAAACAAATAAACTTTGTGAAAATTTCATTCTTTAAGCCTTTGTGGTAAAATCAATAATTATTCTCCTATTAACATAAACAATCGCACATGAATTATTAAATCCATCGTTTTATGAATAATAAACCATATAGTTGTATTAATTCAACATATGTGACAATGGAAGGTGCACATTTAGACTAGGTTCGTGGTGTCAGTTTATCCTAAAATACATAACCATGAAATTTTTAACTACTAAATGTATTTACAGCATACTCTTTATAGTTGCTCTACATTTTAATCTACAAGGTCAATCTTACTACCCTATAAAACCAATACCTTTTACTTCGGTGGAAGTAAATGATGAATTTTGGGCTCCTAAAATTCAAACAAACCACGATGTGACCATTCCACATGGTTTTACACAATCGGCTAATAGGCTGGAGAACTTTAAAATTGCTGCAGGTGTAGTGGCTGGTTCCAGCTTCCAGAGTGAATATCCTTTTGATGATTCAGATATTTATAAGCTCATCGAAGGTTCAGCCTACTCTTTAAAATATTTTCCTGATGCAGAGTTAGAAGAATATATAGATTCGGTTATTACCATCATCTGCATGGCGCAGGAGGAGGATGGCTATTTATATACTATCCGAAGTATTCAGGGTGATAATTCCCACAGCTGGATTGGAACCCGATGGCAATATGTGGAAGATTTAAGTCACGAATTATATAACCTGGGGCATCTGTTCGAAGCGTCTGTAGCCTATTATGAGTCAACCGGTAAAGAGAATCTTTTAAACATTGCTAAAAAAGCTGCCGATTTAATTGTGGATGATTTTGGCTGGAATATAGGTCAATTACAAAGATATCCGGGGCATCAAATAGTAGAAACAGGATTGGCACGTTTGTACCGGGCAACAGGAGATATCAGATACCTTGATTTAGCCAAATTCTTTTTGGATGTACGTGGACCTAATGGCGAGGAATATTGCCAGGCACATGCCAAGGTAACTGATCAAACTGAAGCGGTGGGGCATGCAGTTAGAGCCGTATATATGTATGCCGGTATGGCCGATGTGGCTGCTTTAACCAGAGACAATAGTTATATCAACGCCATTGATCATATTTGGGACGATATTGTAAGCACTAAGCTTTACGTTACCGGAGGTATTGGTGCATCCGGAGGAAACGAGGGTTTTAATGGTGCTTACAACCTACCCAACAGTAGTGCCTACTGCGAAACTTGTGCTTCCATTGGTAATGTTTACCTGAATCAGCGTTTATTTTTGCTTCATGGTGATGCCAAATACATCGATGTTCTGGAGCGTACTTTATATAATGCCCTGATATCTGGCGTTTCGGTATCCGGTGATCGTTTTTTCTATCCGAACCGTCTTTTATCCACAGGTAGTGAACAGCGAAGTGTGTGGTTTGGATGTGCTTGTTGTCCCCCTAACGTAACCCGTTTGATACCTTCGGTACCTGGCTATGTTTATGCCAGTACTTCCGATTCGCTATATGTCAATCTTTTTATGAAAAACCATGCACATATAGCGTTTGATAATGATTCCATAGAAATAAGTCAGGAAACGGACTACCCATGGAATGGAAATATTGATATCACATTAAATCCCAAGGCCAATCAGGAATTCGCCCTGTTTGTTAGGATACCTGGATGGGCACAAAACGAACCTGTACCTACGGATATTTACACGTTCTCAGATAGTAAAACACCTGAAATACATTTGTTACTGAATGGACAGGAACAAAGTTATACCATTGAAAAAGGTTATGCCATTATAAGAAGAACCTGGTCTCCGGGAGATGTTGTAAGTCTCCAGCTGGATATGACACCACGCACGCTTAAAGCCAATGATAACATCACGGAAGACATAAATAGGATCGCGATTCAACGCGGGCCTTTAGTATATTGTGCCGAAGGTGTGGATAATGGAGGAGAAGTGTTAACACAGGTTTATTCCAAAGAGCAGGAATTGACCAGTCAGCTGGATGAAAGTTTATTTTCTTCTATCTATACTATCTATGCACAAACCATTGAAACAGCTCAGAATGCTAGTAAGCAGATGACATTGATTCCTTATTTCTTATGGGCTAACAGGGGTGGTTCAGAGATGCAGGTTTGGTTGTCAGCCCTTGAACCTAAAGTAATTCCGGATTCCTTAATTATTATAGATGAAGATTTGGGTGATTTTGCGAGTGCTAATTATGTTTCCTCCTGGGAGAACTTGAATAGTATTTACGATTTGTACGATCCAATCAGTTCCGCCGATAAAGGAGCCGGAGCTTTCGGAAACTGGAATAGTGGTGCATCTGTTGGTGTATGGAACTGGGTGCAATACGATTTTCATCAATCTTATACCATAGGGTCAAGTGATGTATATTGGTGGGATGATAATGCAGGTATTACATTACCAGATAATTGCTACCTGGAATACTGGGATGACAATACAAATGCCTTTGTTAAAATCCCGGGAACCGATTGTGCTAAGGCAGATAATTGCATTGCCTATGACATGTATAACACCAAGATATTTGAACCGGTAACTACCGATAAAATACGTTTGAACTTTATCGGAAACGAAAAAGCTCAAGGTATACTGGAATGGTCGGTGTATACAACGGGTAATAATGTTAGCGTACCTTATACAGATGCCGCAACAACTTTTCAGTGTTTTCCAAATCCGGTTACCGATAAATTGTACATTAATGTAAGCAATGGTAAAGATGCATTGGTAACTATTTATAATATGATAGGAGAAGTAGTGTATGAAAACACGCTACAGAATAATATAGTTATCGAAAAATCTCAAATAGGTGGAGCTGGTTTGTATACTGTACTGATCATTACAAATGGAACTAAGCAATATGCGAAAATCGTGATACGATAAAAGGATGAATAGATTAAAGTTTATATATCATAAGGGTTTAACATGAATAAGGTGGGACTAGTTGTTTTCCGTATAGCATCGTTTTAAGATGCAATTACTAATACCACTTAAACCTTTCTCGAAACATTATTTCGAGAAAGGTTTTCTTTTTTATATAATGCTGACTTTATAATATATGAAGCGCCAATTCAGGTTTAATCCATTAAAGTCAAAGAATTATCCAGTACTTTGGCCGATTCCATTAGACGAATCATTTCTGCTCTATAACCTTCATCGTCTCTATCTTTAGAATCTTTAGCCCATTGAATAATGGAATTATAATTTACCGTGCTAATAAATGGAGATTGTCTTAACTTCATTCCCCATGCGGCAACTGAAGCGGCAAATTTAAAGTCGCTTGATGCATTTTTATAGTTGCTTATTTTGTTTTTTACTACTTGTACCAACAAAGTACTTTTGGATGAATCCGGTTTTTTGTAGCGTAGCTTGAGTGTCAATAATTCATCTGAGAATGTTTTATTAACAGATGGTTTCTGTTCTTTTTTCTGATTGCTTTGATATTTTAAAGGGTCAACTCCGGGGAGGTAATTACTCTCATCTTCTGCACCAACAGGTATGATTTCATATAATGCAGTTACCGTGTGTCCTGCTCCAATTTCACCGGCATCTTTGGTATCATTATTAAAATCTTCATTAGCCAGCAAACGATTTTCATAACCAATCAGTCTATAACCGGCCACATGCATTGGATTAAACTCCAATTGAAATTTAACATCCTTGGCAATGGTGTATAATGTTCCACCAAATTCTTCCACCATGGCTTTTCTGGCTTCCTGAATATTATCAATATAAAAGTAATTGCCGTTTCCTTTATCTGCAATAATCTCCATTTTGCTATCCTTATAATTACCCATTCCAAAACCGGCAACAGTAATAAAAATGCCTTTATCGCGTTTGGCTGTAATCAGTTTTTCCATTTCATCATTACTGCTTACGCCAACATTAAAATCGCCATCGGTAGCTAGGATAATACGGTTGTTGCCTTCTTTCATTAAATTCTCTTCTGCCAGTTGGTAGGCTAGTTTTAATCCGGCACCACCAGCAGTTGATCCACCTGCCGAAAGACGATCTAAAGCAGCCACTATTTTACTTTTGTTTTTACCTGATGTGGGTTCTAGTACTACTCCGGCTGCACCTGCATACACTACAATTGACACCCTGTCTTCGTCTCTTAATTCATTAACGAGCATTTTTAAGGCTGATTTTAATAAGGGTAACTTGTTACTGTTATTCATCGATCCGGAAACATCCAATAAGAAAACCAGGTTAGAAGGAGGTAGGTTATCTTTTTCAATTCTCTTTCCCTGAAGGGCAACTTTCATTAAATAATGTGTCTTATTCCAGGGGCAAGTGGCCACTTCATGATGGATGGCAAATGGGTGCTCATTTTCAGGTTCTGCATATTCATAGTTAAAATAGTTGATCATTTCCTCAATTCGAACCGCATCTGAAGGTGGAAGCGTACCCTGGTTTATAAATCGACGGATGTTGGCATAAGACGCACGGTCTACATCCACCGAAAAAGTAGAAAGAGGTTCTTGTTCGGGACTTAAAAACTTATTTTCATTGATATTGGCATAATCTTCATTGTTTTGAATGATTGGAGAGGGAGGGCAGTAATAAGCTTGCGGACTAGATAGTGTAGCGCAACCTCTGATCAGAATTTTTCTTTCTCTTTTCGCTATAGCTTCTTGTACGCCTACAGCTCTACCTTGAAGGCAATCGGTTAAAACCACTTCTTCTATGGCAACGGTTTCTGCCTGAAGAACAACTTTTACATCGGATTTACCTTTTACTTTAATTTCCTCTGTTTTATATCCAATAAATGAGATTACCAGAATAGCATTTTCATCTTTTACCGTAATAGAGAAATTTCCATTAACACCAGAGATGGTTCCATTTGATTGACCTTTCTCTACTATACTAGCACCAATTAAAGGTTGGTTTGTATCATCATAAACAGTTCCGGTTATAAGTTTGGTGGCTTGCGTGCCTAAAAATAAGCAGCATAAACTTAAGGTGATTAACAAGGTTTTCATGACAAAATATTTTTAAAAAGTTAGTATTCTGTATGAAGGATGCACTTGTGGGAATGATTCCATAAAAAAAGCCGAAAAAAATAAATTTTTCGGCTACGAATATTTTGAAAGTCTTGTAATATCTATCGATCAGATGACGATGAATAGCCTTTAACAATTCCTCGTTGAGAGTTCTTGATGAATAAAACAATCTCATCACGCTCTTTCGAAGCAGGTAATTCAGCTTCTATTTTATCGATGGCATCAGAGTTATTTAAGCCACTTTGGTAAAGCACTCTATAAATATCCTGAATCCCTGTAATTTGTTCGTTGGTGTAGTTTCTGCGTCTTAAACCAATGGAGTTGATTCCACTAAATGAAGTAGACACATTTCTCACTTTAATAAATGGCGGAACATCTTTAGTTAATAAGGCTCCTCCTTGAATCATAACGTGTGATCCAATGTGAACAAACTGATGTACAGCACACAATGCACTTAAAATGGCAAAATCATCAATAATAACTTCGCCAGCAAGTTGTGTTGAATTACCAATGATAACATTATTACCCACAATAGTATCATGAGCAATATGTACATAAGCCATCAGCAAACAGTTATTTCCGACTACGGTTTTTCCTTTTGCAGCAGTTCCTCTGTTTACAGTAACACATTCTCTAATAGTGGTGTTGTCACCAATGATAGCTAAAGTATCTTCACCCGCAAATTTTAAATCCTGAGGAATAGCTGAAATAACAGCTCCTGGGAATATTTTACAGTTTTTACCAATACGAGCTCCTTCAAGGATGGTAACATTTGAACCAATGGTTGTTCCTTCTTCAATAACTACATTTTTATCGATGGTTACAAAAGGTTCAATAACAACATTCGGGGCTATTTTAGCTTCCGGATGAATATATGCTAATGGTTGTTTCATGTATTCTGATTTACTTTTCTCTCTCTGATTTGACTTTGTTTCAGCCTTTATCGTCTCTTCAATATCTATGTTGCTGCTCATTTACAGGCTTTTATTATCAGATGACTTTCTGAATATGCGTTAAATTTTTCCGCTGCGAAAATAAGTTAACTATCTTAATTAAAAAAATTATAAATAGTTAAACCTATCTATATCTTAATGAACCGGCCTATAACTGGTATAAACAGTACATTTTTTAATGTCAAATCAATTAATCTATTGTTTTGTTTTGGATACATTCGCCATAAATTCGCCTTCTGCTACCACGGCATCTCCCACAAAAGCAGTCCCTTTCATATTGGCTACACCGCGTCGAATTGGTGTAATTAAATCCAGCTTGAAAATAACCGTATCGCCAGGAACTACTTTTTTACGGAATTTAATATTGTCTAATTTCATAAAATAAGTGGAGTAGTTTTCCGGATCTTCTACCTGGTTTAAAACAAAGATTCCTCCGCATTGTGCCATAGCTTCTACTAATAAAACACCCGGCATTACAGGTTCTGTTGGGAAATGCCCTTGGAAAAAGGGCTCGTTTAAAGTGATGTTTTTAATTCCCACCACATAGTTCTCCTGTAAATCGATGATTTTATCTACTAATAAGAAAGGATAACGATGAGGAAGCATGCTTCGGATTTTATTGATATCGCAAATTGGCTCTTTGCAAGGATCATATTCCGGAACTTCAGGTTTGTTTGCTCTCTTTTTGATTTCGGTACGAATCATTTTAGCAAACTCCACATTGGATTGGTGTCCGGGACGAGTAGCAATGATTTTTCCTTTAATAGGAAGTCCTGCCAAACAAAGATCTCCAACGACATCAAGCAATTTATGACGAGCAGGCTCATTGTGATGAACTAACTCGAGGTTATTTAAAATTCCCATTGGTTTAACTGCAACTCTTGGTTGATGAAATAAATCAGCCAAACGATCCAGCTCTTCCTGAGAGACTTCTCTATCAATAATAACAATGGCATTTTCCAGGTCACCACCTTTAATTAGGTTGTGCTCCATAAGCATCTCCACCTCATGTAGAAACACAAAAGTACGGCATGCACTTACTTCTTTTTCAAAGTCCTCAATTTTTTCAAGCGTAGCATATTGGCTGCCTAATAAAATAGAGTTTTTAAAAGAAATCATGGTATCCACGCTAAAAGAATCATCAGGTAAGGCAACTATTTTAATTCCTTTTTCCTTGTCTTCGAAAACCATTTTTTCTTTAACCACAAAGTACTTTCGGTCTGCCTCTTGTTCGGTAATGCCAACCTTTTTAATGGCATCGATAAAGTATTTTGCGCTTCCGTCAAGAATTGGAACTTCTGGGCCATCTACTTCAATTAAGCAATTGTCAACACCTAAACCTCTTAGTGCTGCCAAACAGTGCTCGATAGTACTAACAGAAGCTTCTTTCTTTTGTAAAACAGTACCTCTTTGGGTGTAAGTAACGTTTTCTGCATAAGCGTCAATTACGGGTTGCCCTTCAAGATCTGTTCTTTTAAACTTATATCCGTGATTTTCAGGAGCAGGGTTTAAAACTAAATTAACCATCGCTCCGGTATGCAATCCTGTACCTTTCAGAATTGCTTTATCTGCCAGTGTATTTTGTTTTTCTACCATGTCAAAATTTTCTACTCAATAAAGAATGGGTAGTTATTCTCCTTTTAAAGTTTTAATTTCTTTCTTTAACTCCTGTACCTCTTTTGCCAGTTCAGGTAGTCTTTTAACGATAACCCAGGAGCGTGCATATTTTCCTGCGTCGAAAGCTGGGGTACCTCGTAAAGTAACGCCCTCTTCTTTAATATTACCTGCGATTCCGGTGTAAGCACCCATTTTAACACCATCGGCAACTTTTAGGTGGCCAATAACTCCGGTGTGTCCTCCGAACATACAATTTTTACCAATAACTGTAGAGCCCGCAATCCCAGAAACAGCAGCGATAACTGTATTGTCACCAATTTCAGCATTGTGTGCAATTTGTACCAGGTTATCCAGCTTAACACCTTTTTTAAGCAATGTTGATCCCATAGTGGCACGATCTAGTGTGGTATTAGCTCCAACTTCAACATTGTCTTCTAAAACCACATTACCCATTTGTGGGATTTTAGTGTATTCATTGTTTTCTCCAGGTGCAAATCCAAAACCATCCGATCCAACAACACAGCCTGCATGTAGGATGCAATTGTTACCTATAACACAATCGTTATAAATTTTAACTCCAGCATAAATAATGCAATTGTCACCAATGCTCACATTATCTCCAATATAAGTATTTGGGTAAATGCTCACATTGTTTCCGATTTTAGCATTATCGCCTACGTAGGCAAATGCTCCTATATATGGAAATTCACCCAATGAAGCTGATTCGGAAATAAAAGAGGGTTGTTCAATTCCTGTTTTACGAGGCTTCATATCATTGTACATTTGCATTAATTTAGCTACGGAAACGTAAGCATCGTCTACTTTAATCATAGTAGCACTTACTTCTTTTTCCGGTACAAATGTTTTGTTTACAATGACAATTGAAGCTTTGGTTTCATATATGTAGTTGGTGTACTTTGGATTAGATAAAAATGTGATGGTATTAGGTTGACCATCTTCAATTTTTGAAACATTATTAATTGTTGTTTCGGGATTACCAACAATATCCCCATTGATTAATTCTGCAATTTGTTTCGCCGAGAATTCCATTTTGAAAAATTTGGTGCAAATCTAATAATATTATCCTCATTCACCCTATTAAACCTGAAGTGATTTTTTTGAGTTTATTTATAACTGTGTAATCTACTTGTAATTACAATGACGAAGTTAGTTCAGTTCACTTACCCATTTATGAATGAATTTAGGGTAGATTAGTACATTCTTCTTTACATTTTTACTCAGTACAGATAGGTTCAGGATATCGGAAGCCTTAGATACGTCTTTTAACACTCCACCCGAAAACAGGATGTTAATTTTTTCATCGGTTAAGCTGTATGCGTGGTTTTCAATGGTATCTGTACTTACAAAATAGGCAATATCCTTTTTGTGAAGTTCTAACTCTTCGCTTACCTTAGTTTTAATCTTCTTAATTTTTTGCTTATCAAAGTTGTCTTTTTGCAATACAATATGAAGCAAGTCACGATTGATTATCGATTTGGACAGAGTTGATAAAACAAAATCATCATGCGAAGTCCAGACTTTAATGGCCGACATAATATCTCCATCATCCAGTGTAGAGAACTTCTCTAAAACAGAATCATCGTTTTTAAAATCATCTAAATTGGCATTGTTCGACAGGAAATAAAGCAAGTTCGGTGTAGCAAAAATATCAGCTCCCTGAGATTTTAAATATTTAGCCCGATTAAGTACATTTACCAGCATCTTTTCTGCAACAATAGCCGTTTTGTGAAGGTACACCTGCCAGTACATCAGCCTTCGTGCGATTAAAAATTTTTCGATAGAATAGATACCTTTGGATTCTACTACCAACTGATCGTTGTATACATGAAGCATCTTAATAATCCTGTCGGAACCAATAACGCCTTCTGTTACTCCGGTAAAAAAACTGTCTCTACGCAAATAATCCAGGCGATCCATATCCAGCTGACTGCTGACTAGCTGATGAAGAAATTTTTTAGGGTAATTATTTTTAAAAATCTCAATAGCTAAACTCAATTGACCATCAAATTCAAGATTCAGCTTTTCCATAAACAATACGGAAATTTCTTCATGAGAAATTCCTTCTACTACGGTGTGTTCCAATACATGAGAAAATGGACCATGTCCTATATCATGCAATAAAATGGCAATATGAACAGCTTGAGATTCTTCTTCGGTAATTTCAATTCCTTTGGATTGTAATACAGCCACTGCAGACGACATCAGGTGCATGGCTCCAACAGCGTGCTGAAAACGGTTATGCATGGCTCCAGGATAAACCATCGAGGTCAAGCCCAATTGTTTAATCCCCCTTAGTCGTTGAAAGTATCTGTGCTGCAGTAAATCATAGATAAGGTCGAATGGAATTTTTACAAAGCCATAAACCGGATCATTAATAATTTTAAGTTTATTAAAAACGTAATCTCTCTTCACTTTTTACAATGTCATATTAATTTTACAAGTTGCAATATAGAACTTTAAGCTAGAAATGATAAGGAATGCTCCTTGGTATTTCCGAAAAAGATAAAATCATACATAGAATAGTGATTGAAAGGTGCCATTTTTAACCTTGCATATTAAAAGCATTATAGTTATCTTTGCAGCGGTTTTAACTAAATATCTTTATGATAGGGGGCAGATGTCCCCTATTTTATTACTATAAAGCGATGATTAGTAAGCAACAGGTACTGGATATAATAGAAGAAAAAGTAAAAGCAGATGACTGTTTTGTTGTGGAGGTAAAAGTATCTACCACCAATAAAATTGTTGTACTGATTGATAGCATGAATGGGATAGGGATCGATTACTGTATTCAGATAAGTCGCTTAATTGAATCTTCGTTTGACAGGGAAGAAGAAGATTTTGAGCTTGAAGTTTCAACACCAGGTTTAGGACAGGCTTTAAAAGTGGTAAATCAATACCGTAAAAACATTGGTAGAGAAGTAGAAGTTGTACCATTTGATGCAGTGCCATTTAAAGGTGAGTTAGTTGCAGTAAACGATGAATCTTTTGAAGTGAAGGAGGAAAAAAAGGTTAAAATCGAGGGAAAGAAAAAAAAGGAATTGAAAGTATTTAATCATAGTTTTAAGTTCGACGAGGTTAAATCGGTAAAAGTAATAGTTTCGTTTTAACGAGCCGGCAAATATAAAGTCATGGAAAACATTAATTTAATTGATACTTTTTCGGAGTTTAAAGAGCTAAAGAGCATTGATAGAGCAACGATGATAAGAGTGCTCGAAGACTCTTTTAGAAGCGTTTTAATTAAACGTTTCGGAACAGACGAAAATTTCGATGTTATTATTAACACCGACAAAGGGGACTTTGAGATTTGGCGTAACCGTGAAATTGTAGAGGATGATGAGTTAGAGGATGATAACCTGCAAATTTCATTGAGTGATGCTAAAAAAATAGATGAGGATTATGAGGTAGGAGAAGAAGTTACTGATGAAGTTCGTTTTCTTGATTTTGGACGTCGAGCTATTTTAAGTTTACGTCAAAATCTTTCTGCACGTATTCTTGAATTAGAGAAAGATAATATTTATCATAAATATAAAGATAGAATTGGTGAAATTATTACCGGTGAAGTATATCAAATCTGGAAAAGAGAAATTCTTATTCAGGATGATGAAGGTAATGAACTGATTTTACCAAAAGCAGAACAAATTCCATCTGACTTTTTCCGTAAAGGAGATAACCTGAGAGCTGCAGTAGTTAAAGTGGAGATTAGAAATAACAATCCATTGATTATTGTTTCAAGAACTTCTCCGGTTTTCTTGGAAAGATTATTTGAGTTAGAGGTTCCTGAAATTTTTGATGGTTTAATTACTATTAAAAAGATTGTTCGTGTACCTGGAGAAAGAGCGAAAGTAGCGGTTGAATCTTACGATGAAAGAATCGATCCGGTTGGAGCTTGTGTTGGTATGAAAGGATCAAGAATTCATGGGATTGTTCGTGAATTAAGAAACGAAAATATTGATGTGATTAATTATACAGCCAATGTACAGTTGTTTATTCAGCGTGCGTTGAATCCTGCTAAGATTAACAGCATCAAAGTATTTGAAGAGGATAAAAGAGCACAGGTTTATCTGCGTCCTGAAGAAGTAAGTTTAGCTATTGGAAAAGGCGGACTGAACATTAAACTGGCTAGTCAGTTAACAGGATATGAGATTGATGTTTATCGTGAAATGGAAGAAGACGATGAAGATGTGAACTTGGATGAATTTACAGATGAAATTGAAGGATGGATTCTGGATGAACTTAAAGCGATTGGTTGTGATACGGCTAAATCGGTACTTGATCTAAGTAAAACAGACTTGGTTAAAAGAACTGATTTAGAAGAAGAAACCATTAACGAAGTAATTAGGATATTGAGTGCAGAATTTGAATAAAACAACTATTTTTGCGAGACTCAATAGATTATTTAGCATAAAACGAGAAAATCATTAATTCCCAATATGGCAGTTGGTAAATCAAATAGACTAAGTAAAGTAGCAAGAGAATTTAACGTTGGTATTCATACTATTGTTGAATTTCTTCAGCAGAAAGGGTTTGACGTGGAAACTAATCCAAACACAAAAGTGTCAGAGGAGATGTATCGTCATATCCAAAATGAATACAGTACAGATTTAAATGTACGTAAAAAGTCGGAAGAGCTTAGTAAGCAAAAACCACAAAAAGAAACCATCTCAATAGAAGATGTGAGAAAGGATTTGGCTCCTGAAAAAGAAACAAAAGCCAAAGAAGAGAAAAAAGTTGAAAAGGTAGAAGTACCTAAAAAGGAAGAACCTAAGGTTTTAGGAAAGATTGATCTGGATCAATTCGGAAAGAAAAAAGCCGCATCAGAGCCTAAGAAAGAAGAGCCGAAAGAGGAAAAGCCTAAAGAAGAAGCTGCTCCAAGGCAAGAAGCTCCTAAGAAAGAAACGAAGGTAGAACCTGAAAAGAAGGAAGAACCTAAAAAAGAAGAGAAAAAACCAGTTGAAACTCCTCATATACCAACTGCCAAACAAAATGTTGAGGAGCCAAAAGTGGTAGGGAAAATTGATATTGACTCCATCAGTAAACCTAAAAAGGCTGAAGAATCACCTAAGAAAGAATCACCTAAGAAAGAATCACCTAAGAAAGAATCACCTAAGAAAGAAAAAGCGAAGGTGGAAGCAAAACCTAAAGAAGAGGTTAAGCAAGAAGTTAAAAAAGATAAAGCTCCGGAAACAAAAGTGGAAAATAAACCTAAGGAAGAGGTTAAGGAAGCAAAAGCTCAACCTTCTAAAGAAGTTGAGAATAAAGAGGCTGCAACATCTTCATCAGAAGGAGATAGTGTATTTAAACCTACTCAGGTTAAAAAACTATCCGGACCAACGGTCGTAGGTAAAATTGACTTACCTAAAGCGCCTACTAAATCATCGGAAAATAACGCTGATAAGAAAAAGAAAAAGCGTAAGCGAATTCGTAAAGACAAAGAGCGTGTTAACATCGATGATAATAAGCAACAAAACCAGGGAGGACAGCAAAGGCCTCAAGGTCAAGGAGGGCAGAGACATCAAGGAAATCGTCCTCAAGGAGGAGGACCTGGTGGTCAGAGAAATCAGGATAATCGAAATAAGTCCAGAAGACCTAAACCGCAAGGAAATAAACGTCCAGTAAAAGCTGAAATTAGCGAGGAGGACGTACAAAAGCAAATTAAGGATACATTAGCTAGATTAACTGCTAATAAAGGAAAGTCAAAAGCTTCCCGTCACCGTAGAGATAAAAGAGAGGCAGTCAGTCAACGTCAGATGGCTGAAATGGAAAAAGCCAATCAGGAAAAGAATGTAATAAAAGTAGCAGAGTTCGTGACTGTAGCAGAGCTAGCTGCCATGATGGATGTTCAGGTAAACCAGATTATTGCTTCATGTATGAGCCTTGGTTTATTTGTGTCTATCAACCAGCGTTTGGATGCAGAAACAATTACTCTTGTTGCAGAAGAATTTGATCATACTGTTGAATTTATTAGTGTTGAGGTTGCAGAGGCTATTGAGGAAGATGAAGATTTTGATGAAGCATTATTGATTGAGCGTTCTCCTATTGTTACAGTGATGGGACACGTTGACCACGGTAAAACTTCTTTACTTGACCATATTCGAAATGCGAATGTAATACAAGGCGAGGCCGGAGGTATTACGCAGCATATTGGAGCTTACTCGGTAACATTAGATAGTGGACGTAAAATTACATTCTTAGATACACCGGG
Organism: uncultured Saccharicrinis sp.; assembly: GCA_963677245.1. GTDB lineage: Bacteria > Bacteroidota > Bacteroidia > Bacteroidales > Marinilabiliaceae > Saccharicrinis. The sequence goes on along the minus strand of OY781921.1, from coordinate 2,638,346 downwards.
TCACGAGGCCTTTACAGCGATGCGTGCTCGTGGTGCACAGGTGACAGATATTGCAATTATTATTGTTGCAGCGGATGATAATGTGATGCCACAAACGATTGAGGCAATCAACCATGCATCAGCAGCGGGAGTACCAATTGTGTTTGCGATTAACAAAATTGATAAGCCAGGAGCAAATGCGGATAGGATAAAAGAAGAGCTGGCCAATATGAATTACCTGGTTGAAGACTGGGGAGGTAAGTACCAATGTCAGGAGATTTCTGCTAAGAATGGTATCAACATTGAAGACCTATTGGAAAAAGTACTTCTTGAAGCTGACTTATTAGAGTTAAAAGCAGTTAAAGAGAAAAGAGCAGTTGGTTCGGTAATCGAATCATCATTAGATAAAGGTAGAGGTTATGTAACTACAGTTCTTGTTCAATCAGGAACACTTAAAGTGGGAGACTTTCTATTAGCTGGTAATTATACTGGTCACGTTAAGGCGATGTTTAATGAACGTAACCAAAAGGTAGAAATAGCTGGACCTTCTGATCCGGTATTGATACTTGGTTTAAATGGAGCTGCGCAGGCGGGTGAAAAATTCAATGCCATGGAGTCGGAGCGTGAAGCGAAAGAAATTGCCAATAAGCGTACTCAACTTCAGCGTGAGCAAGGAATGAGAACGAAGAAACATATCACGCTTGATGAGATTGGAAGACGTATTGCAATTGGAAACTTCCAGGAGTTGAATGTAATTGTAAAAGGTGATGTGGATGGATCTATTGAAGCACTTTCTGATTCATTAATTAAGCTTTCTACTGAAGAAATTGCAGTTAATGTGATTCATAAAGGTGTAGGTCAGATTTCTGAATCCGATATTATGCTGGCTGCTGCGTCTAATGCAATTGTAATCGGTTTCCAGGTGAGACCATCAATATCAGCCAGAAGGATTGCAGAGAAAGAGGAAATCGATATCAGACTTTACTCTATTATCTACGATGCAATCGAAGAGCTTAAATCAGCTATGGAAGGTATGTTGTCTCCTGAAATTAAAGAGCAAGTTGTTGCAACGCTTGAAGTCAGAGAGACATTTAAAATATCAAAAGTGGGTACCATTGCCGGTTGTATGGTGAAAGAAGGAAAAATTAAGCGTAACTCTAAAGTTCGATTAATTAGAGAAGGTATTGTAATTTACACTGGCGAACTGGGTGCCTTGAAGCGTTTTAAAGATGATGTAAAAGAGGTTGCTACCGGTTATGAGTGTGGGGTAAGTATTGGTAACTACAATGACCTTAAAGTTGATGATCTTATTGAAGCCTTTGAAGAAGTAGAGGTTTCCAGAACATTATAGACACTAAGCTAGAAAGTGTGTAAGTTTAAAATATCAGGGTTCAGTATATTTACTGGATCCTATTTTCAAAGGCATAGTCGTAAGAAGCATATCGCTTTGATATAAAATACATTGTGTCTATATTTAGGAAACAACAAACCCCGAAACTGGGCACTTTTGCCCAAAAACGGGGTTTTTCATTTTTCTAATAGTGATAAAGTTACAAAGTATTCCACATTTTCAGGCATCCTTGCCACTGTTTTCTATTGAAGATAATTTTAACTTGCTCTACGACCAGTTTCTCGACACCGATTTGGGCAAGATTTTTATAGCTATTCCGTGGGAAGAGCTGATACGCTCCTTTAAACTGAATGAAAGCAAGAAAGGCCCAAACTGTATATTTTCTCCGCAAGGTAAGTTGGCACTGATGGTTCTAAAACATTACGCAGGCTGTTCGGACAAAAAACTGATAGAACAGTTCAACGCCAATATCCATTACCAATTTTTCTGTAGCACAGTACTGGGGCTTGGGCAGCACATCAGTAACTATAAAATTGTGAGCCAGATACGCTGTGAGCTGTCCGGAAAGCTGAACATCAAGGATGCGCAGGGCGTACTTGCATCCCATTGGCTCCCTCACATGGAGGAGCTCGAACAGATATTGACGGATGCCACCTGTTACGAAAGTTCGGTTAGATTCCCCACCAACCAGAAACTGTTGTGGGAATCGGTAGATTGGGCATACGGGCAGCTTAAATTGATATGCAAATATAGCGGCATAAAACTACCCAGAACAAAGTATCTCAAATGGAAAGAGCGGTACTGGAGCTACAGCCGAAAACGCAGAAAACCCTCGAAAGAAAAGAACGCATTAACCCGAGGATTGCTCAAGCTGCTGCACAAAATTCTTAATGAATTGGATGATATCGAAAAACAAAACAGGATAGAAATGCCCGGCAAATATTGGGACAAGAAACAAATAGTGAGAAAAGTGTTCCTGCAGCAACAGTACCACTTCGATACCGGCGAAAAAATAAAAGACCGCATAGTGAGCCTTTCGAAAAGTTATATACGTCCCATTGTCAGAGGAAAGGAAATCAAAAAAGTTGAGTTTGGAGTCAAGCTCAATAAGCTTCAGATTAACGGCATAAGCTTTATCGAACACCTTGATTTCAATGCTTTCAACGAAGGCACCCGTTTCCAATCCACCGTGTTCTATGCTCAGCTGCTCACCAAAACTAAGACTAGGCTTGCCGGTGCAGATGCCATTTATGCCACCAACAAAAACAGGAGCTTCGCCACGCAAAACAACATCAGAACCGATTTTGCCAGAAAAGGAAGACCTGGAAAATACGAGTCCGAACGTAAACAAATCGCAAAATTGATCAAGAAAGAACGGGCCACAAGGTTAGAAGGAAGCTTTGGAAAAGACAAACAACATTATCTCTTAAATCGCGTAGGAGCACGAACCAAGGACAACGAGATACTATGGGTCTTTATGGGTATACACACAGGCAACGCTCTGGAAATAGGAAGGCGAATGCATCGCGCCAAACAAAATGCTGCCTGTGCTGCCTGATGTTATTTTAAGATATGTTTGAAATGTTTCCGGCTCCCCAAATGGGAATCGTATGCCCAAAAATGCGCAAAATTAAGGTTTATGGCTTTGAGGAAACCAGTCATATAAGTTATGTAAACAAAAAGAGTCGGCATTTTAAACACCGACCCTTAATATTTATTGCTTTTTATCTTACTTCTGAATCTGCCTTCAAATATAGCCAAAAACTGATTGTGGATAATACCCCAATTTCGGATTGGCATCGACCACTTTTTAGTTGCTTCTCTCACCGCCAGAAAAACAGACTTCATTACAGCTTCATCTGTAGGAAATGAGAGCTTGTTTTTGGTGTATTTCCTAATTTTCCCATTTAAATTTTCAATTAAATTGGTTGTGTATATGATTTTTCTAATCTCAATTGGGAAGTCAAAAAACACAGTTAATTCGTCCCAGTTATTGCGCCAGCTTTTGATGGCATAAGAATATTTGCTTTCCCATTTTTGAGCAAAATCCTCAAGCGCTGCTTCAGCTGCTTGTTTAGTAGGAGCTTCATAAATCGATTTCATATCACGAGTAAACTCCTTTTTATCTTTCCATACTACATATTTACAAGCATTTCGTATTTGGTGAACAACACATATCTGTGTGCTTGATTCAGGGAATACATTCTTTATCGTATCGGTAAAGCCATTCAAATTATCAGTTGCGGTAATCAATATATCATTGACTCCACGTGCTTTTATATCGGTTAATACGCTCATCCAAAAGGCTGATGATTCGTTCTTTCCCAGCCATAAGCCAAGAACTTCTTTCTTGCCGTCAACTTTCAGACCAACCGCAATATAAATGGTCTTATTGATGACTTTTGAGTTGTCTCTAACTTTAAAAACAATACCGTCCATCCATACAATCAGATACACAGGCTCAAGAGGTCTATTTTGCCATGCAATAATGTCTTCGGTGACTTTAGATGTGATCCTGGAGATAGTTGACGGTGAGATATCAAAATCATACACTTCACTAATCTGTTGTTCAATGTCACTATTGGACATGCCTTTAGCATAAAGAGATATGATTACATTTTCTATTCCGTCAATAATGTTCTTGCGTTTAGGAACGATCATTGGGTTATAAGTACCTTGACGATCGCGAGGAACCTTGATCTGTGACTCTCCATACATCGTTCTGATCTTCTTCGAAGTATGACCATTTCTTGCATTTTCAGAGTCTGAGGTAGCATGTTTTTCGTAGCCGACATGAGCATCTAATTCGCCTTCAAGAATCTGCTCAACGCCGCGTTTTTGAAGTTGGTGAAGAAAATCATTGAGTTCTTCTCCATTCTTAAATTGCTTAAGAAAGTCGCTGTTTAATAGATCTTCTTTTTTCATAAGTATACTATCTGTTTAAAAATAAATAAAATAACTCAAGATTGTATCCTGATATTTTAAACAAATAGTATATCGTCCGCTGTCGCGGGGACTCCTCAAAATCAATTACTAAATAGTGAAAACTATTCAGTAATTAATTTTCGAGGTATAATTTTACTATTTACACACTTTATGTGATAGTACTAAATTATAAAATATAGTTTCTTAAAACAACAAAAGCCTGCTAATTATTTAGCAGGCTTTATTGTTTATATGCTTTTTTAAATCCACCTAACGCAGCATAAATCCATTTGGTTTGCTGCTGCATCGGGATTAACAGGTAACATTCTGATGCCAAAATTATAGATACCTGGAATATTGAGTTTATGATTCAGAGTATAATGCAGTTTTGATCCTTCCATTTTTTCTAGTTCAAAATGTTCTATACTCAGCATTTTGGCAATTCCTTTTTCATTAACATCTGCAAAAATAGCCTGTACTTCTAATTGTATATCTTGCAAAGCTTTTAAGTCTATAATTAAATTAATAGTGTATGTTTCACCTATACCTAATTGATGAGCATAGATATCAGGCATTTCAACTTTTACAACCTCTACATCATTCCAATTAGACTTAACTCGCCTTTTCCAATTAGTAATATCTCTGACTTTTGCATTGTCGTTCGAGCATAGTTCTTTTAATCGGCTATCCATTTTGAAGTAGAAACGATCCAGATAATCATCCATCATACGCTTGGTGGTATAATTAGGAGCTATTTCTGCAATGGAATTCTTAATATATTGTACCCAACGAGAAGAGACTCCCTGATCGTTTTTATCGTAGTATAAAGGGATAATATCGTTTTCTAGCATACTATAAATCGTAGCAGCATCTAGCTCATCCTGATAGTTTTGATTATCAAAGGTTCTTTTGTCAGATAGGCTCCAACCTGCTCCTTCACGATATCCTTCGTACCACCACCCGTCTAAAACACTAAAGTTTAATACGCCATTTAGTTCTGCTTTTTCACCACTAGTACCGGAAGCTTCCAGTGGACGAGTTGGCGTATTTAGCCATATGTCAACACCACTAACCAGTCGTTTAGCTAGTTCCATATCATAGTTTTCCAGGAAAATAATTTTACCCAGAAATTCAGGTTTCTTCGATATTTCAACAATATGTTTTATGAGCGCTTGTCCACCACCATCTGCAGGGTGTGCTTTACCTGCAAAAATAAATTGAACAGGCATTTTTTCATTATTCACAATTTCTGAAAGTCGCTTTTCGTCTGTAAAAAGTAGGTGTGCTCTCTTATAAGTGGCGAACCTTCTGGCAAATCCAATAGTTAAGGCCTCGTGGTTAATTGAATCTAGTACCTCTACAATTTGAGATGGATCGGAGTGGCTGCTAGACATGTTTGCTGCCATTCGGTTTTTTACAAATTCGATCAGTTTTTTTCGAAGTGTGGTTTTGGTATGCCATATTTCTTCGTCATTAACCTGATGAATCTGTCGCCAGTAATCTTTATTGGAAAGATCTGTTTTAAAGGCAGGATTAAATTTATCTTCGTATAAACGTTGCCAATCGCTTGAAGTCCATGTTCCATAATGTACTCCATTTGTAACATAGCCAATAGGTAATTCTTCAGGGAAGAAACCCTTCCATAGATTTTGGAACATATTACGAGATACCTCACCATGCAGCCAACTTACTCCATTTATCCGCTCAGAGGTTTTAACCGCTAAAACACTCATAGAGAATTTTTCATGTTCATCGTCCGGATTCTCTCTTCCAAGAGCCATAAAATCTCTCCATGAAATTTGAAGTTTTTCAGGTATATGTCTAAAATAGATACGAATAAGATCTTCATCAAATTTATCATGACCGGCAGGAACAGGCGTGTGTGTTGTAAATAAAGAGGAAGCTCTTACCAATTCAAGTGCTTCAGGGTATGAAACATTTCCTCCTTGTGTATATTTCATTAAACGAGAAACATTGATCAATGCTGCGTGTCCCTCATTACAATGAAATAAGTTTGTTTTTATATTTAGTGTGTCCAACAGTTGAATACCGCCCATTCCAAGTAAGATCTCTTGTTTTAAGCGGTTTTCCCAGTCGCCTCCATATAAGCTGTGAGTTATGTGTCGGTCGCCTTCCGAGTTTAGCTCATGATCAGTGTCTAAAAGGTATAGAGGAACTCTACCCACGTCTGCCCTCCAAACCCTTACGTTAACCAGTCGGCCAGGAGCTGACATTTTAAGAATTACCGGGGTGCCATCGCTGTTTTTTACTTCAGATAATGGTAAGCCAGAGAACTCTTGCTTATCAAAGTTAGCTTGCTGTTCTCCGTTAATCGTTAATGATTGTCTGAAATAACCATATTTATAGAGTAATCCAATAGCAGTCATATTTACATTGGAATCACTGGCTTCTTTTAAATAGTCACCTGCCAATACACCGAGACCTCCGGAATAGATTTTTAGTACATCACTTATTCCGTATTCCATGCTAAAATAGGCAATGGAAGGATCTTCTCTTTTCTCCCTGTCCATATAAGCTCTGAACATGCCATAAACATGATCCAATTGCTGAATGAAATCAGGATTTTCTGATAATTCAAGAAGATATTCATAACTTACTCGCTCCAATAGCTTATTCGGATCTTTTCCGCAAATTTGCCAAAGCTCTTTATCGATAGACTCAAAGAGTTCTGTTGCCTGATAATTCCATGTCCACCATAGGTTATGAGATAACTCCCGTAAATTTTGTATTCTTTGAGGTAGTTTAGATTTTACAAATAACTTCTTCCAAACGGGCAGTGAAGACTTTTCTGCTTTAACATGAATGCGCTTTTCATGTTTAATTTCCCCGATTTCCTTTCTTCTTTTAGTTACAGCTTCCAAAGCAACATGGTATGCCTCAAAATAATGGCTGATTAAGGAATCCCATTCTACTTTTGAGGATATTTGTTGTGCCTTGGCTCTTATATCATTCACTTCATCAGCCGACTTAAGAGCAAACTTTTTGATAGAAGCAGCTATTTGTAAAGAAGCTTCCTGCATATTGTGATCATTCCTTTCGATAACAGCAACCCCGTCATCTATGCCTTTGGAATACTCAGAAGCCCATATGCCAAATCCAGCTAAATTTGTAGTGATAGTTGGAATTGAGAATGCTAAACTTTCTAGAGGTGTATATCCCCAAGGTTCATAATAAGAAGGGAAAGCAGTTAAATCCATACCGATTAAAATATCGTAGTATGGCAAGTTGAAAATACCATCATCTCCGTTCAAATAAGAGGGAACAAAGATTAATTTAACGGTATCATCCTGTTCGTTATTCAGATGAATATCCTGAAGTTTATTAATGATGGGATCGTATCCCAAATCATTTAAACCGTGCGTTAAGAATGGGTTGTCCAATTCTGTATCAGATGTTCCATTCAGTTTGTCTATTAAGTCTTTTCGAGCGCCATAGTTATTGGCAGGAATAAGTACAAAAACAATGGTTTCCCGAGTGTAGCTTTCGTCTTCGTTTAAGTTTTTAAGACCGTCTAGAAAAACATCAATTCCTTTATTTCTATACTCGTATCTGCCACTGTTAGCAACGAACAATGCATCTTCTGCAATTGAATAGCCTAATAATGCTTCTGTTACTTTTTTAAGCTTTTTCCTAGCCAGATCTCTTTTTGTGTTAAACTCATCTGGTTGAGGAACAAAGTTGTTTTCGAAGCCATTAGGCGTAACGACATCTACTTTACGTTGCATAAACTGCATACACTCTTTCGCTGTAATTTCAGATACTGTTGTAAAACAATCTGCATTTATAGCGCTGTTTTTTTCGAGAGAATGTTTGGCAATAACACCTAGATCGTGCGATCTTAAATCTGCATTGAAACTTTGTAAATGATCATAGATAGGTTCCCCATTTCCGGCCAGGCTTCTTCCTACAACGGTAGCATGTGTTGTAAATATGGTGGCCACCTGAGGTAGTTTATTTTTTAAATAGAGTGCCCCACTTCCGGTCATCCATTCGTTAAAGTGAGCTATGACTTTATGATTGACATTTAAATAACATTTATAAAAGTTCTCTATCACTTTTCCAACTGCATATCCAAATAAGGATGCTTCTATATAGTCCCATTGTCCTGATAAAGAGTCTACCTTGTATAGTTCCCAGAAACGAGCCAATATTTCATTCTTTTGCGGAATAAAAGGGCTAAAATCGATAAGAACAGCTACCGGATTACCTACCACTTTCCATCTTCCTATCCTGACTCTCAAGCCTTCTTTCTGAAGAAACTCTTTCCACTCCGGAAAAAGTGACTCGTCTGGTTTAAATTCAGAAATATCCTGTTTTTCTGTATAAAAATCAGGACCTATAAAAATTAAATGGTTACCAAATTGCTCAACAAGTGTGAGTGCTTTGGTGGATAAGACAGTGTGAATGCCACCCATCTTGTTGCATACTTCCCAGCTAGTTTCAAAAACATAATCTGGTCTTATTAAATTCTCCATCATTTTATTCTGCTTATAGGATATAAAAAGGGAACTTATATCTACTATTTCTGAGTGACGTATTAGTAATATAAGGACTAAGAAAAAATTCTAAATCTTCCGTTTCCTGATCCTCTGTGGTAGCAGTACTAACCACAGAGTAACAGAAGTTTAAAATAGAGTAATAGGTAATTGAGTTAGATAAAGAGAGATTGATCTACCTACAATTGGATTACACTGTTTTTTTCAGCATCACCAAGGCCATTGTCAATAAAGCTATCAGCTTCATCATCGTTGAACCATAGGCTGTTGTTAACAAGGTAACGGAATTGTACCTGAGAGCCACTGCTTAAATTAATGGTTTGTGTAAATTCGCCTGATTTTAAAGGTTTCATTGGTTCTGCATTTAGATCCCAATTGTTAAAATCACCAACTACTTTTACCGATTCAGCATTAATGCCGTCATTTTTCTGAAACTTAAAAGTAACCTTACATTCAGGTTTACTTTTTAAAAACTGTTTTTTAATACTCATAATTCACTCGAATTTATCGATTTATATTTATTACTATGGTTATTAATAGTTTAATGTAATGTGGCTTTTTTTAACTTTTTGTTTTTTTTTTATGACGTAATTTTTTAATTCTTTCTTCTAATTCAGCGATTCTTTCATTCTTTTCTTTTAAGATATTTGAAAGGTGTGAAATAGATTCTTCTTCAGAAGTTTCAGGTACAGCTGCATTTAATCTCATTGTAAAATCACTTAATACATTCATGTAATTGATGAAGGCTTGATAAGGTGATTCGTAAGGGTTGAAATAGGCGTGTACATCGCCATCTGAAAAATACTTGGTACACATATAATAAAAGTGGTCACTGGCTTGCAAATAGGTCCAATCATCACAAAGCTTAGGATCTGTACATTTTTCAATTTTAGGAAGTAAGTCATACAGTTTATTAAAAGCTTCTTCCTGCATTTCGTTACCCAACCAGGCTGTTAGGTCTCTTTCTTCATCAGCCCAAGAGATAGGATAAGGTACATTAATAGCTGCAATAGGTTGAAGTTTGTCGGCTACTTCAGATGGTGTTGAGAATGAAAATTCTTTATGCTTAAGAATTTCATCAGGAAGTTCTTCCAGAAATTTAAAAATACCGGTTTCTTCCCATTGGTGTTCTCCAAAGGTTTCGTAATCCATAAACAGGTTAATAACCTCTGATTTCGGATCCAAATCTTTTAACCAATCAGTGTATTTTTTAGGTGTTAAAGGATGTTCATTCCATCCCTGATTTCCAAATCTAAATGCTATATCATCACTTAATACAAAGTTTTTAAGCAGTACTTTAAGCTTTGGGTTAATGCTGTTGCAATACAAGAAATTTGGGCTTTTCCAACCCAAAACATGTTTGGCACCTTCGGTAAGCATAGCTTTATAACCCATTTTATAAACCATGTCACCCATCTCATCAGAATAAATCAACTCGGTATTTCTAAAAACGGTTGGTTCCTGATTGAAAAGTTCTTTGATTAGGGCTTTGTGCTTGTCAACCTGTCGTTTAAATTCTTTTTTGTCTTTTAAAGCAACAAGGGAATGGCAATAGGTTTCGGATAAAAACTCAACACTACCAGTTGCAGCCAAACGCTGAAAGCTTTCAATAACCTCAGGTGCATATAATTGAAACTGCTTAATAGCAATTCCGGATAATGAAAAAGCTACTTTAAATTGTCCTTTGTGCTTATTAAGTAATTTTAAAAGAATTTCATTGGTAGGTAAATAGCACTTTTGTGCAATTTTTACCAAAATGCTCTCATTAGAATAATCATCATAGTAATAGTGATCGTTACCAATATCAAAAAAACGGTAACGACGGTAACGAAATGGTTGGTGTACTTGGAAATATAGGCAGATTGTTTTCATATCTAATTGATTTATTAGTTAAGCTCCATCTCAACAACAGAGTCATATACTTCTTTTACTTTTTTAGCTGAGTCTTCCCATTTTAAAGACTCTACTTCACTTTTACCATGATGAATAAACATTTTTGAGAGTGAAGGGTATTTTAGTACACCATACATAGCGTCTGCCATAGCATCAATGTCCCAAAAGTTTGTTTTGATAGCGTGTTTTAAAATCTCAGCAACACCCGATTGATAGGATATTAAGACCGGAACATTACTTTGCATTGCCTCCAAGGGAGAAATACCGAAAGGTTCCGAAACAGATGGCATAACATACAGGTCGCTCATTCGTAACATGGTAAAAACATCTTCGCCCTTTAAGAATCCGGTAAAATGAAACTTGTCTGTTATTTTTAATTCAGCTGCTCGACGAATCATTTTTTCCATCATGTCTCCACTTCCAGCCATTACAAAACGTACATTCTCCATTTTTTGTAGCACTCGATAAGCTGCTTCAATAAAATATTCAGGTCCCTTCTGCATGGTAATCCTACCTAAAAATGTTACGATTTTTTCGTTAGCATTCTTTTTAATAGGAAGTTCAGTACTCGATTCCTTAGGCTCTACAGCATTGTAAACAGTGACTACTTTATCCGGATGGACACCGTATTTTTCAATAACTATATTTCGGGTGAGATTACTAACTGTAATGACTTTATCAGCAGCATGTAAACCTCTTCTTTCAATATCGTAAACAGTTGGATTCACACTACCTCCACTACGGTCAAAGTCTGTAGCATGTACATGAACTACTAATGGTTTTCCTGAGGCTTCTTTAGCTGCTATTCCAGCAGGATAAGCCAACCAGTCATGCGCATGAATTACATCAAAATCATTGTCTTGAGCAATCACACCAGCAACCAGCGCGTAATTTGAAATCTCATGTAATAAACCTTCTCCATATTTTCCGGTAAAGTTTATTTTTCCTTCTTCATCTGTTTGAACAATTTTCTTTTCCCCTTCTACTTTAACTTTAGTCAGTTTGTAATAGTCTTCCGGATCTACATAGGGAATAATGTGTGTATCCACTTCGATGTAATCCATTTCTTTCTGAAACTTCTTGAAGTCTATTTTTCGCTGGCGAATAGAAATATTATTAGCTCCTGTGAGTTTAATAGAGCTTTGATCTTCGTCGCCATAAGCTTTAGGAACTACAAATTGAACATCAAGATCCTTAACATGTGATAAGCCTCTTGTTAAACCGTAACACGCTGTACCAAGTCCACCGGTAATATGAGGTGGAAACTCCCAGCCAAACATTAATACCCTCATATTAGCTATATTTTTCTATTAGTTTTAAAATTTTAAGAACGCCAGCCACGTTCCATGCCATACTAACTGCTCCTTTTCCCGTGTGTGGGGGATTTCCATTGTAGTATTCGGAAAGGGTTCCGATACAATGATGAACCATTTCATCTTCAAAATTTTCGCTTATTCTTTTTATATGGCTGATGCCACTTTGTTTGTGCAGCTTCAAATAACCTTCTGAATAAAAAGAAGCCAGCCATGGCCAAACAGCTCCCTGATGAATTCCCAATTCCCTGATATGAGCAGATCCTTTTATCTCACCTTTATAATATGGATCCTGTGGTGATAAGGATCTTAAACCTTTAGGTGTTAATAGTTCTCTTCGAACTATATCGATAACGGCTTTCTTTTGTTCATTAGAAAGAGGAGAAAATTCAAAAGCGGTTGTAAATACCTGATTCGGTCTAACGGAACTGTCCTTAAAATCACCGTCTACTAAATCAAATAAATACTTGTTTTTTTCGTTCCAAAATGTTTCAATAAATGAGGCTTTTACTTTTTCTTCTATAGGTTTAAATTCTTCAATTATTTCTGGTTCATTATGCAAGTCAGCCATTTGTAAAGTCATACATATAGCGTTGTACCATAGTGCATTTATTTCAACACATGCACCGTTTCTTGGTGTTACGGCAACATCGTCACATATAGCATTCATCCAGGTTAGTGGTACTTTCTCATCGGATGAATAAAGTAAGCTGTTTTCAAGTAGAGTTACATTGTTAAAGCGGTTGTTCAGAAAACCTCTGAGAATAGTTAGAACTAGATTTTTATACTTCTTCCAAAATTCTTTCATGCAAGATTTTCCCCAGCATTGTTGCAATGTCCAGAAAAACCATAATGGTGTATCTACTTCTTTAATGTCTATAATGTCATCACAGTTAAAGATATGATCTATTTCTTTCGCAGAAGTTTCTAATACTTTACGAAATAGCTCAGGATCCTGCAGCGACTCAGTTAAAAGAGGAACAGATATTAATGTATCTCTCAAACGGTTTTTATACCAGTGGTATCCTGCAACCATGGTAGTAACTTTACCATTTTCTACAAAAAACTGAGAAGCAGCATTAAGCAGGTTGTTATAAACAGAATCCCTAGGAATTCTATTTTCAACCTCTTTGGTAAATTTAGCTTTAAACCCGCCGGGTTTAAATTCTTTTGTTCCAGCAGAAACAATAATACTTTCTCCTTTTTTTATCTCGACTTCAAAATATCCGGGGACATATAAATCTTCTTTGAATTCATATCCGCGATGCTCTTCCTTAATATATTCTACGCCTCTGTACCAATCTGGTATGGCAACAAATTCATTTGGTTTAGAAAGCTGTATAAATAATTCAGGTAGGTTAGGATACATTTTAAGACTAATGCCATTATCAACTACATTATATTTGGTATTGGCAGCCAAATTCTGGTGTGTCAATTCATGAACACTTCTGTTAGCCAGAAAAGGTTTAAACTTTAAAATAGTATCAGAGTTTGCTTCCAGCAAGGTGTACTTTAACAATACTTGCTCTTCTTGTGCTACAAGTACTTCTTCTATGCCGAGTAAAACACCACCAACCCTGTAAACCTTACGAGGTATAATGTCAAACTCCAACTCACGTATATATTTATGGCCTTTGGGTTCAAAATGACTCCCGTGGTATTTTCTAATGCCTAAGTTAAATTCCTTTTCGTGTTGCACTACTGTTACATCAAGTGAACTGAGCAGCACATACCTGGTCATATTGTACTCTGGAATTGGACAGACCAAAAGTCCGTGATATTTTCGGGTATTACACCCAATTATACTGGAACTGGAATACGAACCGGCCCGATTGGTTCTTAAAATCTCTTTGTAAAGAGACTGCTCCAAATTAATGAGTTTAGATTTTTCAAATGTTAAATAGGACATTAGTTGTATTCGTTTACTATGGTTACAATATGATAAATAAGATTGTTGTTGAAATCTATAATTTAAATTGTATGATCAATTGTAAATAAGCTTTTAACAACAGTAATATATAAATAAATTATGAAAAAAATATTTAATACTAGTTAAAAAGTATATATTTTAAATATAGTAATATATTAAGAAAATTAAATAATATTATTTCTTAAGAATACTATCTCATCTGAGAAGTCAACGCTGGGGTACTTGACTTTCAGTTCCTCAATCTTTTTCTGTTGTTTCTTAAGAAAATTTTGATGTGAATCCGACGTTGGATTAATGGCTTTGTGACTAAAGGCCTTTTCTAAATTAAGCATCTCTTTTTTATAATGCAATGTATTTGCAGAAAAAAAACAATTTTCAAATTTTTGCCAAATGTATTCTACAGCCGTTGGGCTGGGGTGAAGCATGTCGTCCGCGTAAAAACGATAATCTCTTAAGTCATCAATAAGTAGTTCGTATGCAGGAAAATAAGTGCATTTTTCAAACTCCATACATAGCTGGTTAATAGCTAAGAGTAGAGTTGATTTACTAATTTGGTTACCATTGGCACCATCTTTCCAATGTCGAACCGGACTTACTGTAAAAACAATATTTAGTTCGGGGTTAAAATCAAATAGTTTTTTAATAAGTTGTTGGTAAGTGGATACAATATTATCAATACTTAAAATATAACGATTAAAATCCCTAGCTGGATATTTGTGACAGTTGGATACGATTTTCTGAGTTTTTATTAACTCGTAAACCCATGCGGTACCAAAAGTGATAAATAAGTACTTTGTCTCTTTTAGATGTGTGTACGAAATCTCCGTAGCTTCGTGAATATTTCTTAGGCACTCTTCTTTGTCAGGATGAGAAAAAGAACCATGATGGTTAAAGCTTAGCCATAGTGAATTGTGGTAGTGTAAATCTTTGTCGGTAAATTGTTTTCGTTCAATAATGGCTCTTAATGTATTGCTAACACTCATAGGATTATAAATAATACCATAAGGATTAACAATAGCAGGGAGTTTGATTTTTTTGCATTTGTCTCCCATGTTTTCGGCAAAGCATGAGCCGATAAACATGATTTTTGAATTGAATTCTATTGGGTTTTCCGAGGGCGTTACGGCTATCTCAGTTCTAAATGTTTGCATGTGTTACAATAATTTTATCCAAGTATTTCTTTACTTGCTTAAAGATAAAATTATTGTTGGCATCCAATGGGACTTCGTGCGTGTAAAAATCTATTTCTATAAGTTTTGTGGCTAATGGATGTTTATCGCAAAGTTGTTGGCTTGCATTAAAGCTGGTAACCGGATCGTTTTTACTGTGCACAATAATAGTAGGAATATGACAGCAGCTCATGTCAGAAAGAAGCTGATTTCCAAGTGTATTAATCATCATAAATAAACGCGCACTTATTCTTTTGTGAATGAGAAGGTCTTCTTCTTTGGGAGAAGAATGGTTTTCTGATTGGTTTTCCTGAATGGTGTTATTGGGTTTTACTTTTGATGAAAAGCTAAATAATGGTAGCATATAGCTTAGTAATTTAAGGCTGTTAAATTTGATGGGACTTATAGGGTGGGAGAGTTGAAACCAGGGAGCAGTTAATACAATACCTGAAAACATATATTTATTAATAGTTGCATATTTTAGAGCAATTGCGCCACCCATGCTATTACCAAAAATAAGTTTGGGAAGATCTGATGAGAAGATGTTTTCCGCAAAAGAAATACAGGCATCAATGTCTTCCTGAAAAGCTTTAAAATTTTTAACGTGACCTCTTTTTCCTTCAGACATACCATTTCCTCTTAAATCAATTCCTATGGAAGCGATTTGTTCCTGAGCAAATAATTTAGCAGGTTCATAAAAACGCCCGGAATGACCACCTAATCCATGAACAAATAAAACCAGCGCTTTAGTTTCACCAATTGGTTTTAAATAGTGTCCGTATAAATTAGTTCCGTCCTTTGATTTTGTTTTAAAGGTTGAGAATTGAGTGTTTGCCATGCCTAACATTAAAAAATAACAGATGTATCAGCAGGTAAAATAAAAGCTATTTTTCGGAATCATACATGATAAAATCCAGATTTCTCCTGATTCCTGTATATTTTGCTCTTTTAACAGCAGACTTTTTAAAATATTCACTGAACTGATCCTGACTTAGATTATGCCATTCATCTTTAGACAGCTTTAATACTGTATCTGCAGGTTTAAACTCGGTGTGCTTATGTGGTCTGGATTTCCATGTCCATGGGCATACTTCCTGGCAAATATCACATCCAAATACCCGGTTGGCCATTTTGCCTTTAAACTCTTCCGGTATTTCACCTTTGTTTTCAATGGTTAAGTAGGAAATGCATTTGTTGGCATCTAAAGTACGAGGATTGATTAAGGCTTTTGTAGGGCAGGCATCAATGCAGCGCGTACAGCCTCCACAGGCTTCTTTTATAGGTGCATCAGGTTCTAATTCCAGGTTAATGATTAGTTCGGAAATAAAAACATAGCTACCCAGTTTTTTATGAATAAGATGAGTATTTTTACCTATCCAGCCTAAGCCTGCTTTTACTGCCAGACTTCGTTCTAAAACAGGAGCGGAATCTACAAAACACCGACCTTCCAGATCAGGGTAAATTTCATCTTTTATAAAATTAAATAGTAGGTTTAATTTATCTTTTATGACATAATGGTAATCCTGACCATAGGCGTAGCGTGCAATAATTGGGGCATCAGGATGAGCCTGCTTTTCTTTTGGAAAGTAATTGGTGAGTAAAACAATGACTGTTTTCGCGCCTTCAACGAGTTTAGAAGGATCTACTCTTTTTTCAAAATGGTTGGCCATGTAATGCATCTGGGCATTTCTGTCATGATCCAACCAATCTTTTAATATTTCTTTTTCTTCTGTGAGTTCTTCCGCTTTTGCAAAACCACAGGCATCAAAACCCAGTTCAAGGGCTTTGTGCTGAATGATTTCATTGTATTTGCTTGTAAGCAAATTCACCGAATTAAAGTAAACCCAGTTCCAGCATAGCCTCTTCCGAAAGCATATCTTTGGTCCAAGGTGGATCAAAAGTTAAATTCACATCCACATGCGTTACGCCTTCCACTGCACTTACTTTATCAAATACCTCCTCTGGCATTGACTCAGCAACAGGACAATTTGGAGAAGTGAGTGTCATTACCACAGTAGCTTTCCCCTCTTCGTTTACATTAACCTCGTATATTAAACCCAAATCGTAAATATTTACCGGTATTTCAGGGTCAAATATGGTTTTTAATGTACTCACTATTTCTTCTTCGATTGATAAAAATTCGTTGTCCATAACTAATAGTATCAAGTATCAATGATCGAGCAGAAAGAAGGTATTCTTTTTACAAGATTAGATACGGTTTATATTCTTATAACAATTAAAACCTTTTAGGGTTTAGGCTTGCTTGGCTTTAAATGCAAGGGCAAATAATCTCATTTGTTTAATCATGGCTACCAAACCATTCGAACGAGTTGGCGATAAGTGTTCTTTTAGTCCTACTTCATCAACAAAAGACAGGTCGCTTTCCATAATATCATCCGGTGTTTGACCTGATAAAGCACGAATCATCAATGCAACAATTCCCTTTACAATAATCGCATCGCTATCGCCCATGTAAAATACCTTACCGTCTTCCATCCAGGCATGTAACCATACTTTAGACTGGCAGCCATCCAGTAAATTCTGATCTAAACGATATTGATCATCATAGGGTTCTAAATCATTACCTAATTCAATCAGATAAGCATACTTATCCATCCACTCATCAAAGGAGCTAAATTCTTCAACTATCTCTTCCTGTATTTCTTTAATTGTCATCTTAATATACTGTATGATGATGTTTTATAAGTTTGCAAAGATGCGAATTTTAAACCCGCTACCCAAATATCATAGCCACCTTTGAAATGCCCTCTACCAAGCGGTCAATTTCCTCTTTTGTATTGTAAATAGCAAAGGAAGCTCTTAATGTTCCGGGTATTCCGTAATAATCCATAATAGGTTGTGCGCAATGGTGACCAGTTCGCACTGCTAATCCCATTTTATCCAGCATTGTTCCCATATCAAAGGGGTGAATGTTATTCACTAAGAACGAAATAACACTAGCCTTCTTATCGGAAGTACCGTAGATTTTCATTCCCGGTATGCTCAAAAACTTTTCTGTGGCGTATTGGAGTAATTCATCTTCGTACTGATAAATATGATCTACACCTATTTCTGCTACAAAATCAACGGCTTCACCTAGGCCAATAGCTCCGGCAATATTTGGTGTTCCTGCTTCGAATTTAAATGGCAACTCATTGTAGGTTGTTTCCTCAAAAGTTACTGTTTTAATCATTTCGCCACCACCTTGCCAGGGCTCCATTTCGTTTAATAGCTTTTCTTTACCATATAATACTCCGGTTCCTGTTGGTCCGTATATTTTATGACCGGAAAAAACCATAAAATCCAAATCCAATTCCTGCACGTCAACTTTAATATGCTGAACAGCTTGGGAAGCATCAATCATGACTAAACTATTGTTGCCATGTGTTGCTTCTATGATTTCTTTAACCGGATTAACTGTTCCTAATGCATTGGAAACATAGGTTACCGCAACCAGCTTTGTTTTTGTAGAAAGCAGCTTTTTGAATTCATCAATAATTAATTCTCCTTTTTCATTGATGGGAATGACTTTTAAAACCGCTTTCCTTCTTTTACACATCATTTGCCAGGGCACAATATTGGAATGGTGCTCCATGGTGGAAATGATGATTTCATCACCTTCTTCGATATAGGTTTCTCCAAAAGAATTGGCTAAAAGATTAATTGCTCCGGTTGCTCCTGAAGTAAAAATTACTTCGTGTGAATGCGCCGCATGAATAAAGTGCTGAACCTTCTCTCTGGCGTTTTCGTAGGCCAGCGTTGCTTGGTTACTCAAATAATGAACCCCACGATGAATATTGCTATTGAGGGTTTCGTATACTTCATTCACTTTTTTTACTACCCTGTCAGGTTTATGCGTAGTGGCCGCATTATCAAAGTAGGCCAATGGCTTACCGTGAATGACACTATCCAGGATAGGAAATTGTTTGCGTATGTTGTTTATATCTATTTTAGTCATCGGTTTATTGGTCAATAGTTGATTGTCATTGCTTAATAGTCAGTAAAAATAGAGCCATTAATTTTCGGTAAATAGTAACATCTACAAATAAAATGTTTTAGGTGTCATTTACCAATGACTAATGGCTACTGACCAATATTTTGAAAAACAGTTTTCAGTTAACAGTAAACAATTATCAGTTATCAGTAATTGTTGCAATAGACTGCTAACTATCTAATTCAATATTGTTTACAGAGGACTGCAACTGCAAACTGTATTACATACAGGAATATCCTTTTTCGCTATCTTGCCCGCAAAGAACACAGCTGTTACATTTGTTAAGTTCTCCCCGAAAAACATGTTCAACTAAGTCCCTGATTTGCTCTCTTACTGCTTCAACACGAATTTTCTCTACTGCTTCGTAAGCAAAAGCATACATCAATAATATTCTAGATTCGTCTTTGCTAATTCCTCTTGAACGCAAATAAAACATGGCTTTTTCATCTAACTGACCAACGGTAGCTCCATGAGAACACTTTACGTCGTCGGCATAAATTTCCAACATAGGCTTAGTGTTCATCTTAGCCGTATCTGTCAAGAGTAAATTATCATTTCTCTGAAATGCATTTGTTTTTTGTGCATCAGGACGAACCATAATTTTACCGGCAAAAGCTCCTGTCGCAGCATCGTCTAACACGCCTTTAAATAACTCCTCGCTATAGCAATTTGGTTTTGCGTGATCGATAAAAGAGAAGTTGTCTACATGTTGGTTTTTGTCAGAAATGAATAATCCATAAACATGAGATTCGCAGTGCTCGTCGTCCATGTTGATATAGATGTTGTTTCTGGTTAAACCGGTATGTAAAGTTAGATTGTGTGTTAACACACTCGAATGTTGCTTTTGTTTTACAAAAACAGAAGAAATATTAGATGTTAAATTATGCTGATTCTGAATGTTATAAATATCAAAAACGGCATTTTTATCAGCAAATACTTCGGTAACACCTGAAAGTAAAAACTTCTTATCAGAAAGCGTATGCTCGCAAAGCATAATTTTAGCCTGTGCATTTTCCTCTACTACAACCAGGTTTCTTGGAAATGCCATCAGGTTTTTATCAGAATGCATAATGTTTACAATCTGAATAGGGCTTTCAATAACAACTCCTTTAGGGATATAGATAAAGAATCCATCCTGTGCAAAAGCTGTGTTTAGAGCAACTAAACTATCTTCTTCATTTTTAGCGTACTGATTGTAATGTTTCTCGATCAACTCAGGGTGAGTTTTTGAAAACTCAGCTAAACTTCCAACCAAAACACCTTCTGGTAATGAATCCGGCACCTGGTTTTTACGATAATACCAACCATTAATTAAATAGATGGTAATAGCTTCCAGTTCATGCACATTACAATTGAACACTTCGCTAAGGTCTTGTTTAAAAACCTCATGTTCAAAATCATATTCGTATTCGCCCTCAAAAACAGGACGCATATCGGTGTATTTATAATTTTCAACTTTTTTATTTGGAATTCCTTTTTCCTCAAAAAGCTGAATGGCCTTATCTCGTTGACTGGCAATAATGTCAGAAACAGGCTTATTTAGCTGTTCTTTACTATCCGCCAACAGCGAAACATATTTTTGTTCTAATTTTATTTCTGTACCCACAATGCTCATCTTAACAAAGGTTTAAAAGGTTTTCAATTAATCTTCGAATTGCTTTTTAATCCAGTCGTAACCTTTTTCTTCCAGTTCCAGTGCCAATTCCTTACCTGCAGACATTACGATTCTTCCTTTGTATAAAACGTGAACGTAGTCAG
The DNA here is from genome assembly GCA_963677245.1 of uncultured Saccharicrinis sp. Lineage (GTDB taxonomy): Bacteria > Bacteroidota > Bacteroidia > Bacteroidales > Marinilabiliaceae > Saccharicrinis. Next base: position 2,617,517 of record OY781921.1, on the reverse strand, counting down.
GTACAATATAATCCAGTAATCGTTGGTAGTGCGTAATAACAATGGTAGCATTGTCTTTAGACTTAAGCTTGTTAACGCCATTAGCTACAATACGTAAGGCATCAATATCTAAACCAGAATCTGTTTCATCCAAAATAGCTATTTTAGGTTCAAGCATTGCCATCTGAAAAATCTCATTTTTCTTTTTTTCACCACCGGAAAAACCTTCGTTTACAGAGCGGTTAGTTAAGTTTGAATCAATCTCAACTAATTTCTTTTTTTCACGCATTAGTTTTAAAAACTCACTGGCGCTATATGGTTTTTCGTTTTTGTATTTACGATGCTCGTTAACGGCAGTACGCATAAAGTTTACCATGCTCACACCCGGAATCTCAACTGGGTACTGAAAGCTATAAAATAACCCTTCGCGAGCACGATCTTCTGCAGGCATATCTAAAAGATCCTTACCATTAAAACTGGCGCTACCTTCAGAAACGTCAAATGTTTCGCTTCCGGCTAATACCGATGATAATGTACTTTTACCTGAACCATTAGGTCCCATAATGGCATGTACTTCTCCAGGTTTAATTGTAAGGTTGATTCCTCTTAATATTTCTTTATCTTCTATTTTGGCGTGTAAATCTTTTATTTCCAGCATTCTTCTTAATGTTAAAAGTTTTGTAAAGTTGAAAGTTTGTAAAGTCTTTTAATCTAATGTCTTTGATCTCTGATCTAAAAAGACTACCCTACACTTCCTTCCAGACTAATTTGTAATAATTTTTGTGCTTCAACAGCAAATTCCATAGGTAGCTGATTGATGACTTCTTTTACATATCCGTTTACAATCAGGCCAACAGCATCTTCTGTTGATAAACCTCTGGTATTACAATAGAATATCTGATCTTCTCCAATTTTGGATGTAGTGGCTTCGTGTTCTACCACTGCACTGTTGTTGTTTATCTCCAGGTATGGGAAAGTATGCGCTCCACATTTATCTCCCATTAACAGTGAATCACATTGAGAGAAGTTACGTGCATTTTCTGCTTTTTTATTCACTCTCACCAAACCACGATAACTGTTTTGGCTTTTTCCTGCTGATACCCCTTTAGAAACAATCAGGCTTCGGGTATTTTTACCAATGTGAATCATTTTGGTACCGGTATCTGCTTGCTGGTAATTATTGGTAACGGCTACCGAATAAAACTCACCTACAGAATGGTCTCCCATTAAAACGCAACTTGGATACTTCCAGGTAATGGCAGACCCGGTTTCCACCTGTGTCCACATTACTTTAGAATAATCTCCTTTACAAACAGCTCTTTTGGTTACAAAGTTGTAAATACCACCTTTCCCTTCTTTATCTCCAGGATACCAGTTTTGAACCGTAGAGTATTTTACCTCTGCACGTTCCATAGCTACAATTTCTACAATAGCAGCATGCAGCTGGTTCTCGTCTCTTTGAGGTGCTGTACAGCCTTCCAGGTAGCTAACGTAGCTGTCGTCATCAGCTACAATTAATGTTCTTTCGAACTGACCTGTATTTACAGCGTTAATCCTAAAGTAAGTAGATAGTTCAATCGGACATTTCACTCCTTTAGGGATATAAACGAATGAGCCATCACTAAATACTGCACAGTTTAAAGCTGCAAAATAGTTGTCGGTGTAAGGCACTACAGAACCCATGTATTTTTTAATCAAATCAGGATATTCCTGTACAGCTTCACTGAAACTGCAAAAAATAATTCCCTTTTCAGCCAATGTTTCCTTAAAGGTAGTTTTTACCGATACGCTATCCATTACGGCATCAACTGCTACGCCAGCCAATACTTTTTGTTCTTCCAGGGGAATGCCTAACTTATCAAATGTGGCCTTTAATTCAGGATCAACATCGTCCATGCTTTCCAGTTGTGGCTTTTGCTTTGGGGCAGCGTAATAAATAATATCCTGAAAATCTATTTCAGGGATATTTAATTTAGCCCAGTCCGGTGACTTCATACTTTTCCAGTGCTCAAATGCTTTGAGACGGAATTCAAGCATCCAATCCGGTTCGTTCTTCTTTGCAGATATTAAACGGACAACCCCCTCATCCAATCCCTTGGGAATAGTCTCAGTTTCAATATCTGTGGAGAAACCGTATTTGTACTCATTACCGGTTACTTCTTCTAATATCTTATCTTGATTTTCTGCCATAATCTACTCCATATTGTTTATCCGTTAACAACTTAAAAATACTAAGGTTCATTACCTTTTGTTATGTTGAATAAAATTCTTAAACCGTTAGAAGCTGCAAAATTAACAAACTATTTAGATTAAATAAAATTAAGCCTTTCTAAATAAGACGTGGCTCATTGCAGTTGTGAATCAACAATATATGTTGATTGATGACAGCCCTGAAAAAATAACAGATATAATTTATCTGTATTTTTGGGGATTTATTGAGTGGTTAGGAAAGAAAGTGGTTAAATTACTGTTTGTTCTAATTTCAGGGTGTTTAATTTTAAATTGCTTGTTAATATTGTGTCTGAGGTTTTGAATTGAAAGTAAAAGTAGGTAAAATAATAGTAAAATGTAAATATTTATCCTTGATGTCCGTCAGTTTTAGATTTTTTTAAGAAAATGATATTATAATTATTATTGTCCGGTTAATCAGCACAATTAAAATAATTTCCAACTCCAGCGGAGTTGGAAATAACAACTAACCAACAGTTCTATAAATATTTATCAACTTCAGAGAAGTTGAATATCTATAGATGTTAAAATATAAGCTCCACACCTTACAACTCCGTGGAGTTGCACATAGACAAAGGTAAAATCAGTAATAGAAAATTATTTACCGAACAACAATGTATTCTAATATTAAAAAGTCTATTTGCAGTATTCAATATTGATAGTTTGTCATTTTTTATATTTTTATCGGCAATTGAATTTTTATGATATCCGTCTTTTCTAAAAACAAAATAGCTTCAGACGAGGCTTTAATTCAAAAATATCAGAGTACCAAAAATTTGGATGTGCTGGGTGATTTATATAATCGCTACATTGATTTGGTATTTGGAGTTTGTTTAAAGTATCTTAAGAATAAAGATGATGCACAAGATGCCGTTATTCAGATTTTTGAAAAGATTGTTGTGGCCTTAAAGGATACTGAAGTGGATAATTTTAAGCCCTGGTTGTATGTGGTAGCTAAAAACTATTGTCTGATGCAGCTTAGAAAACTGAAGCATAATGAGGTTTCTGTGGATGATGATCTTTTTAAAGCAGAACGATTTGTGGAATTAGGAGAAGAAATGCATCCTATAGATAAAGAGGATAAAGACAAGAATGAAGAGGCTTTAAAAGATTGTATTGATAAGCTAAAGGTTTTACAAAAAGAAAGTATAGAACTTTTTTACTTTAAGAAGTTAAGTTATCAGGAAATTTCTGATAAAATGAATGTTGACATTAAAAAAGTGAAGAGTTATATTCAAAATGCCAAGCGAAATTTAAAAATGTGTATAGAACGCCATGCGCAATAAGGATGAAAATATGCTGGAAATTATCAGGTATTTGAACAATCAAATGTCTGATCAGGATCGGTATGCCTTTGAGCGAAAAATGCAGGCAGATCCTTTTTTAGCCGATGCAGTTGAAGGATATGAGCAATTGGGCGTGGATGAAATGAAGGAGGAATTGGCTGCGCTTACAACAAGGTTCCAAGGGCGACATAGAAAGATAATTCCGGTTTGGCTGAGAGTGGCGGCAGGTATTGCTCTGTTATTGGGAGTAGGCTCCTTATTTTTAATTACCTCTGATAATGAAAAGGGAGAATACCTAAGTCAGCAAACAGAAATACCGGTTGAGAGAGTTGAGGAAAACAAAGAGCTTGAAGTTCCGAATTTAAACCTGTCTAAAAAAGCAGAACCTGAATTACCAAAGGAAATAAAAGAAGTGTTGTCTGATGAAGGAAAGGTAGTTTCGGAAAAAGGAGAGGAAGAACTAAGTGAGGTAGAAAGTAGACAATTTGCTGTGGCTAAGATGCAAAAGTCAGATAGTGGTGTAAATATTCGTTCTAATCAACAAGTAGACTTGTCTTTAAAATATGATGGTGATGCAGTAGGAGCAGAAAAACCTTTGTATGGAAAATTAACCCCTCCCAAGACTGTAGATGGAAGTGGTACAGGTGAGGTGATGGAGATAAAGATAAGAGGAATGGAGTCCAAACAAAGGGATACGGCCTGGATTGCATTCAGAGGTAGGGTGGTGGATGCGAATGGTATGCCGTTATCTGGTGCTCAGGTATCACATTCAAAAATAAGTCAGCTAAATCATTCACAAAATAAAATGGAAAGTGCCATCCTTACAGATAATGAGGGTAATTTTGAAATTGAGGCACCAAAGCAAGGTGCAGTGTTGGAAATATCCAGTATTGGATTTAAAGATAAACTGGCTATATCGAAGAGTGATAGCATGGGAGATGTGATTTTAGAAGAAGAGGTCTATGCCTTGAATGAGCAAGCAGAAATCAACGATGCTGAAGGTCAATACCAGGCCAAAAATAGTAAGACTAAAAGAAGTGAGATAGCTACAAGAAATCAAGCTACTCCTAAGATTGGGATTGAAAAACTTGTGAAAAGATTAGAAAGGGAATTTCAATATCCAGATGTAGGTAAGAAATCGCTTGTAACTATAAAACTGGAAGTATTTGTTCATCCTGATGGCGCAGTGGATAGTGTTAAATGGGAGCAAGAGTGGGATGCTGAATTAACAAGAAGAATTAATCTTTATTTAAGTCAACAAGAGTGGCAGGTGAGCACTATAAATGAAATGCCTGTTAAGAGTTCTTGTCTTCTGACATTTCAGCTTAAGGGTGATCGATAAATTGTAAAGGTTTAAAGGGTAAAGGGAGAAAGGAGAATGGAACAGGGAGTTTATAATATATAAATAGAGGCAGTAAAAATTACTACCTCTCTTTTTTATCTCGAATTATTCTTCAATGTTATAGCCAAATTCTTTTAAGTGATCCCAGTATTTCGGATATGATTTAGAAACAACTGCCGGATCATCTACTTTTACATGGTCAATGGCAGAAACGGCAGGAGCAAAAGCCATAGCCATTCTGTGATCTTTGTAGGTAGCAATGCAAGGCGTTTCATCTTTTTCGCATGTTTCTCCATTCCAGCTTAAATCATCCACCTGATTAGATTGTAACACAAAACCCATTTTTTTCAACTCATCAATTAAGGCATTGATACGGTCTGTTTCCTTAATTTTTAGCGTTTGTAAACCGGTAAATTGAAATGGAACGCCCAAGCAGCAGCATGTAACAGCAAAGGTTTGTGCTAAATCAGGTTGCTCAATAAAATTATAGGTGAATTTATTTACTGTTTTACCAGTGTGCTTTAATATTAACCCCTTATTGGTGAACTTATAATCTACTCCAAGTTGGGTAAACAATTCAGCAACCTTGGCATCTCCTTGTTCACTGTATCTTTTTACACCTTGCAGGTTAAGCTCGCAACCTTTGTTAAGCGCTGCAATCTCAAACCAATAGGAAGCTGCACTCCAGTCCGCTTCAACTGTAAAGTCGGTTGGCTCATATTTGCCTTCCGGTACAGAAATAACATTGCCGTTCCATTCGCTTTTGATGCCGAATGTTTCCATCATCTTTAAAGTAAGCAAAATGTAAGGGCGCGAAATTATTTCTCCTGTTAAGCTTAGTCTTAAGCCATTTTTCATAGTGGGGCCAATCATTAATAAAGCCGAAATATACTGGCTGCTAACGTCACCGGCCAGCTCTAAATCGCCACCTTCTAAAGCGCTACCAAATATTTTTAATGGAGGATAACCTTCTTTTTCGATATATTCAATTTTAGCACCCAGTTTATTTAATGCTTCCACTAATATTTTAATCGGACGTTGTTTCATTCTTTCAGAACCGGTAATGGTCCATTCGCCCACGATTTTAGATAGGAATGCCGTTAAAAAACGCATGGTTGTACCTGCAGCTCCAATATCAAATGTACTGCTGTCAGAGTTTAATGCTTTTAGCATCAATTGTGTATCGTCGCTATCTGACAGGTTTTTGATTGGTTTAGCGCTGTAAGCCAGTGCATTTAAAATAAGTGCCCTGTTGCTTATGCTTTTTGATGTAGGTAAGGCAACTGTGTAGGTTTTATTTTCTTTAGGTGCTGAAACTGTATATTGCATAATAACTAATTTCTGATGTAATATGATTTACAGGTTTTTGTAAAAAGATAAAGCTTCGAAAATTTCCTCTTTTGTACAAGTCTGGTTAATCTTGATAGAACCAATATCTTCCAGCAAAGTGAAGTTAATTTGGTTTTTCTCGTTTTTCTTATCGTGAGTCATTAAAAAATACAACTCGTCGAAATCCTTTTCTTCAAAAGAAAATGTTCCGTAAATTGACTTGATGATTTGGTTAATCTCTTCGATTTTAGCCATGGGAAAACCGCATTTTTTATGACCTAAATAGAGTTCTGCAATCATTCCGTAGGCTACCGCATATCCATGAAGTATCGGCTTATTGGCTTCCATGGCAAAGCTTTCGAAGGCATGACCAATGGTATGGCCAAAATTTAATGATTTACGGATATTCTGTTCGGTAGGATCTTCCTTTACAAAGTGTTCTTTGATGTGAATGGAATTCACCACCAAAGGTTTTAGGTTTTCCACCGAAGTGTTTTTGATATCGATATCTTTCAGCTCGTTCCAAGTATCCTCGGAATAGATTAAAGCGTGTTTAATCATCTCTGCAAAACCGGAAGCAATATTTTCTTTGTCTTGAGTGGTAATAAAATCATTACAGACTAAAACGGCAGAAGCATGTTTAAATACCCCTATTTCGTTTTTAAAACCGTAAAAATTGATACCTGTTTTACCACCTACGCTGGCATCAACCTGACTTAATAGAGTAGTAGGGACATTAATAAAGTCAATACCACGTTTGAACGTTGCTGCAGCAAAACCTCCCAGATCACAAGGCATTCCGCCAGCGAGATTCACAAGGATGGATTTTCTGTCAGCGCCATTAGTACTTAAAAAATGCCATACTTTGGAAATGCTTTCCAGATTTTTATTCTGATCACCTTGTTCAATCACGATGATATTGTCCTCATTAAGTTCGGGAAGGCCTTTTATTTTAGGGTAGCAGAATTCGTAAGAACCTTTATCAGCTAAAAAAAATATTTTTCCTCTGCTGTAAGTATTAATAAGTTCAGATAAGTCACTTTTTAAATCATCGGCACCATATACCTTTGATTCGCTATCTTCAATAACCTGCATTAAATATTTGTATTTGCGTTAAATTTCTGAGCGCAAAAATAGTTAAAAAAGGCTGGCTGGATATATAATTGATACTAAAAAGTATGAATACTTACTTATTTATTACAAAAAGATAGATGCTGCTTAGAGTTTTTATTAGTTCTGCATGTTTGTGTCGATAGTTGGATTTGAAAAAGTAACCGTAAAATTACAGTTATACTTTATCTCAGGTAAAATGGGCGATACAGTAGAATTTTATACTAGCTGAGCATTTTTATTAGAACCTATAAAATCAGCTTTTTGCGAACAACATACGAATAATTAGTCTGAATGGGCATAAAAAGGTTGGATAATTTGTGTTTTTAGAAGTAAAATGAACAATAATAGTGTTGAAAAGTAAGAACTGTGATTTTTGTTCGAGTCTTCTTCGGGTCTTGTTCGCAAATCCTTCGTAAAGCTTCGATGATTGTTCGATATGGCTTCGATAAAGCTTCGCTATAGGCTGTCGAATAAATAGCGAAGTGCTCTTGGAGGTAATTAGGAAGAAAAGCAAAGTGTGCTCGTATAAAACGAGTAAAAAAATGATTTCCGTGAAATGCACTTGTAGCACATTGAAGGTTTTTAATATTTTTGTATCTTAACTTTAATTAAGGGACGTGTGATTTAGGGAAAAGGTGTTGGAATTTAGAGGCACTTCTCCTGAAAGTATAAACTTTTAAACATAAGATGAATAACAGATTGACAGCAGGTAAGATCCAACTTGTTTTTACGATGTTGGTGGTTGTTTTTGCCGGTGCATGGATTTGCTCCATAACTATAAAAGCCATCATGTTTGACTGGTTGCAATGGTCGAGTGGATTGCTGGCACTAGTCAGTTTGGTTTTGTTTATGTTTGGAGGTTATTATTATGTTGAAATCTCTAAGCCTGATGATCACTTCGAAATTAAATTTTATAATATATTTCCTTTTAGCCGGGAGTTTAAAATGTATAGAATTCCCATCTCTGCCTTTATTAAGTATGAAGTACATGGTGCTTCTTTTTTTCGCAGAAAGTTGTTGCTGTTTCAGATGTCGGCCAGTCAGTTAGCAAAATATCCACCCATATATATTACGGCTTGCTCAAAAAATAATGATGCAGAACTGGAGCGTTTTTTTAAACATCTGAAAGATAATTAAGGCGGAGTAGGGTGTTAAAGTAGTAGGGATTCGACCCATGAGTCTATTGAATTCCATTTTGTGGATAAGTTGTTTAAAAATTAAACGGATTGTTGGCATTAAGCTATCAACTCAGTAGGTTTTAACTGCTAATCATGCTTACTTTTGTACAATGCTAATACTATAACCTTGTCTGAAACTGATTTAAAATACAAAATTGCCATTAGTCTTATTAAAGGTTTAGGACCTAAATTAATAAGAAATGTAGTTGCCTATGTAGGCGATGTAAAAGGTGTATTTGCAGAGAAGGAGAAGGTGCTGGCTAAAATACCAGGTATTGGATTAAAGCAGGCAGCTGTTATTTCATCTTCCAATCCATTGGATAGAGCAGAGGAAGAGATGGACTTTATTTATAAACACCAAATTCATACTTCCTTTTTTTTAGATGATACTTTTCCTGCCCGATTAAATAATTGTGAAGATGGTCCGGTAATGATTTACCATAAAGGAAAGCACAATTTAAACGGGAAAAGGATGATCGCCGTTGTGGGGACAAGGCAGGTAACAGAGGAAGGTAAGGAGAATTGCGAACGCTTTATTCAGGAGGTGTCGCAACAATTTCCAGAAACAACAATAGTGAGTGGCTTGGCATATGGCGTAGATATTTGTGCACACAAGGCAGCGCTTAAATTTGGCTTGCCTACCATTGGAGTAATGGCGCATGGTTTGGATAGGATATATCCGAATATGCACCGAAGTGTAGCGAAGGATATGCTGGAAGAAGGCGCATTGGTAACAGAGTTTATGAGTAAAACCAATCCTGATAAACCTAATTTTGTAAAAAGAAACAGAATTGTGGCCGGATTAGCGGATGCTACCCTGGTAGTGGAGTCGGCAGAAAAAGGAGGAGCTTTAATTACTGCACACCTGGCACAGTCGTACAATAGAGATGTGCTGGCTTTTCCGGGGAGAATCAGTGATGAATACAGCAAAGGCTGTAATAAATTAATAAAAAGCAACGTGGCGGCTTTAGTGGAGAGTGCGGATGATTTAGCTTATGCCCTCAACTGGGAGAAGGAGGAAAACAGAAACGGAGCACAGTTGAGTATGTTTCAGGAACCGGCTGGAGATGCAGGTCTGGTATACAGTGCGATCAGACAGGAGAAAGAAGCTAGCGTTAATTTCTTAAGTCATAAATCCGGAATTCCGGTAAACAAGATATCGTCCCTGTTGTTGCAGTTAGAGTTTGATGGTTTGGTAAAAAGCCTGCCAGGAAATATTTATCGGTGTTTGTCATAAATTAATGATAAATGAAAGCTTTTTTTGACAAACATTTTTAAAAAGGAGACGTACAAACGTTTGTGCATGGTGAAGATCATGTGCAAAAGGGGACTTAAACTATATATAGTATGTTACATCGTATCACACACAACCTAAAAGTAGATGTACTCAAACGTGTTTTTATGCGCTTGGGTTTTGTTGCGTCTATACTTATACTTTCTATAAATATATTGGATGCACAAACAATGACTGTTTGTGACGAAAGTACTTTTACCGGCTATGATATTTTTGAGGCAGATAAAACTCCTAATGGACATCGTTCAGAAGGAGAGTGGACTTCAACAGGAGGTTTAACCTTTTCTAATGTAAATGACCCGAATTCACTTATTACAGTTCCCGCAAGTATTGCGGCACCTACTACTGTTACAGTAATATGGACTTATAAAAACGGTACCAGTCAGCACAGCTTTGATATTGCCATTTCAGCCAGTACGTGGGTTGGAGCAGATCCAATACTTGACGTAGGAGGATCTACCGACGATGTATTGTTATGTAGTAAACAAGATGTAACTTTTACGGTAACACCGGATAATGAGAGTAGTTACTTATACCAGTTTTGGACAGTTGACCCTGCTACCGGTTTAAATACCTTAGTGGATGATGATGTTAATATTGATTATACACTTACTTCCGGTAATTATGAATTATTGGATGGGGTTTATTCCATCGTGCAAACGATAACTTCAGGATGTACAAAACAAACCAATCAGGTTACTATTTCCGATGTATCTACCATACAAGTACAAGTAGTGGGTGGTTTTTCAGTTTGTACCTCAGGTGCGGTACCGCCAGTTGATTTAGAAGTTATTCCTTATAATACTGCAGATTTTGAATATCGCTGGATTGTAAATGGATCGGAAGATGTACCCGCCAGAGATGATGAAACCTATACCATAAGTGCATTTGGAGACTATCATGTTGAGGTGTATTCTGTATCAGGAACATGTCCGGGGGATCCCTTTGTATCAAATACGGTAACCGCGCAGAATTATGACTTGCCTACTGTTTCTATTGTCAATACGCCAAACTCTTTGTGTACCGGTGAAACAGAGATAGATTTAGAGGCGTCTTTAAGTGCAGCACCTGATCCTACAAATCCTCCTTTGGAATATGATTGGATTAGAAATACAACCTTATTGGAAGATGGAGGTGTTTTTACATATACCAACTCCACTCTGCCATTAGCCGGAGATTATAAAGTTATTATTCGGGAGCAGGGTAATGAGGAATGTTGGAGCGAAAGTGCTGTTCATACGGTTACAGCAACCGGTATTACTGGTGTAAGTTTAACAGAGAATAACAATGTACCGGATTTTTGCCCGAGTGGAGATCCGGAAATTAATGTTACCATTACAGGAGGAACCCCGCCATATACGGTGGTTTTTTCGAACGACAGAGGATTGGCTGCTCAAACCATTAATAATGTTGGAGCCAACCAGAATGTTACTTTAAATACACTGTCAACATCAGGGGTAACCAATTTTTGGATTTCCTCTATCACCGACAATGGAGGTTGTACCTTTACCGATGTTAAAGATGCAGCTTCTACTAATTTTGCCACATTTACAGTAGATAATACTATTCCATTAACCTTGGATGCTTCGGCTAATTCAAACTTTGTTTGTACTACAGGTCCTGCACTGGTTGTTTCTATAGATGCAACAGGAGCATCCGATACGCCGGAGGATGGTGTTGTATATGAATTACAGCGTGATAAAGACGGTGATAATATTTTTGAAGATACAGCATTAGATTCTTATACCGGAGATGGTGTTAATCCAATCACCTTTAATAGTCAAACTGTAGCTGGAACATATCGCGTTGTTGCTAAAGATTGTTTGGCAGATGTGGTGTTAAATAATGAATTTGTAGTAGATGCTATTCCGCAAGATCAGGTATTTTCAACCGCAGGTATTGCTTGTTTGTCCGGTGAAGTAGCTCTTAATAATAGTGAAGATGATGTAGCCTATCATTTATACAGAGATAATATTGCAACAGGAGCGGTAAGGTATGGTACTACGGGAAGTTCTGTGACTTTTGGTATTCAAACTATTGCCGGTCTTTACACCGTAAAAGCCTATAGTCCCAATGGAACATGTAATATTGATATATCGGGTTCATTAAGAGTAGTTAATCCACAGACCTTTAATTTAACAGCAGTAGGTGGGGTGACTTCATATTGCCAGGGGCTTGTGCCTTCCGGTATATCCCTGGAATTAGATGGTTCTGAGCCGGGTAATTCTTATCAGTTACAATATGATGATGGAGCTGGAGGGTGGATAGATATTTATGCACCTCAATCGGATGCGGGTGGAGCAGCCTTAACATGGACTAATGTGCCTGCAAATAGTTATCAGATTGAAGTAATTACGCCTTATGCAGGCTGTACTACTACAATGGGAAATGTTACCATTACGGAAACACCACTACCAACAGCAACGATCTCCATAGATCCTTTAAATAATTCAAAGTGTGATAATGAGGTAGCTAAAACTTTTCCAATATTGGTAAACTTAACGGGTACAGCGCCTTACGATATTGTTATAAAAGATGATAAAACTCCAACCTCAACACATTCAGTGAATGCCTGGGGAAGTAATTTTTATAATTTATATGAGGTAAGCCCGGCCAATACAACCACCTATACCATTCAATCAGTAACGGATGGTAATGGATGTGTGAATAATGCAGGGATTGGTTCTGCAACCGTAACTGTAAAAGATGCACCAAGTGTTTCTATCATCGGGAATGCGGCTATGTGTGATGGAGATGTTGTTAATTTGTCTACATCGGTAACCAATGCAGTAGGTGTACCAACTTACCAATGGAGTACCACTGAAACTGCAGATAATATTAATGTAAGTCCGGCTTCGACCACGAATTACTCCGTAACGGTAACTTCTGGTAATGCGTGTTATGCAACGGCTAATCATAATTTAACGGTTAATCCTTTACCAACACCGACATTTAATGCAGTCAGTTTAAGTTATTGTGAAGATAATGCTCCGGTTGATTTAGGAGGTAATCCGGTGGGAGGTACTTTTTATATTAATGGAGTTGATATACCGGGAACTTCTTTTACTCCGGGTAATTATTTAACACCAGGAAATGCCAGTGACGCTATTAGCATATATTATGAAGTGGACAACGGTTGTGTGGGGCAATCTGCAACAAAAAACGCTACAGTTTATGCCTTACCAACAGTAGCTATTAATAATGTACCGGCGCAAATTTGTTCCAACGGAGGAAATGTTACCGCTTTTGGTAGTCCTGCCGGAGGATCGTGGACTGTACCGGGTGCCGGATTAAATGCCACTGTTGTTGGAGGTAATTTAGTGATTGATCCAACAGCCAGTACCTTGGGTACTTTATATGAAATACGTTACGACTTTACCGATGGAAATGGCTGTACGCAGACAGCTAGTGTATTTACAACTATTGTAGATTTTAACCCGGGTAGTTTAGATATAGATTTTGATGCATCTACTGCCGGATTACAAGCGGCAGGAACCTACTGCCCTACAGATGCAGTACCTATTCAGATACAGGGTTTAGTGAACGGAGCTGCAGTGAGTGGAGGTACTACAGGTACCTTAAGTGGCCCTGGTATTTCAAATGTGGATGCAGCAAATGGAACAGCAGATTTTACGCCTTTTGATGCAGGAACAGGAACACATACTATCCAATTTGATATTAATAATGGATCATGTAATGCTTCTACTACAGTTAATGTAGTGGTAGGTACTACTTTATCATCTACCCTGGCAGCGTCCTATTGTCAGGATCCGGCAGTGATTGAAACTGTACAGTTTGCTCCGGCAGGAGGTACTTTAACTATTACGGATGGAGAAGGAGATTCTTCAGGAGCTGCACCTGTGCTTACCGATTTACGACCAGGAACAGACGCTTCGGAATATACTTTCTCCCCGGGCGCCTGGGAGGCATTAGCTGCTTCGGGTGCTACACCAGCCTTTGGTGGTGCAGGAACTTATACATTTACATATGCCTATGATGATGGTACAGGATGTATTACGACAGAAGATTTTACTGTAGAAATAGGAGCAACGGTAGATGCTTCATTTTCCGGTTTAGCCAACAACTATTGTGTAAATGATGGTATTGATGTACTAACACCTAATGGAGCTCCAGCAACCATTAGTTATGCAGGCCCGGGTATTATTGCTTCAACCAATAACTTTTCTCCTCCTTTAGCAGGAGTTGGAACCCATACGATTACAGCAACAGCTACTTCTGCTGCTGGTTGTACAGAAACATGGAGCCAGAATGTAACAGTTGCAGGTGTTCCAAATATTGATATTACAGATTTGGATGATGCTTATTGTTCTGACGACGCATCACTTACCATATCAGCATCCAATGCTGGAGATGCCGGTACCTATAATTTTATTTGTACCACAAGCCCTTCAGGATTGAACCCACTTACCTACACAGGTACCGGAGATGAAACAGATCCGAACGCACAGTTAGCCACTTTTGATCCGGGTGTAGATCCATCCTTATTATCTTGGACATATTATGTAACGTATGAGTTTACACCTGCCGGTGCTGCCGGATGTATGACCAGTGTGACCAAGTCAGTAGATATTTATCGTAATGAATCAGTTGACTTTAGTGGAATATTAAAAGCAAGTTACTGTCAGGGCGAAGCAGTTATTTCTTTAAATGGTTCAGAAGCTGGTGGTACATATTATATAGATGGAGTTGCCTGGGGAACAGGATTAACAGACTTAGGTGGCGGTAACGCAGAATTGGATCCTTCCGCTCTTGCGGTTGGTGCCCATAGTGTTACGTATGAGTATCAACGTGTTAATGTATTGAAGAATTGTACCAATTCCAGAACCAAAGCATTGACAATTATTGATGGACCGGTTGGAGTTTACTCCATAACCGGTGGTGGCCCTTTCTGTTTGGGTGACCCGGGAGTAACTATTAGTTTAGATGGATCTACTGCCGGAGTTGATTATGATTTGTATTTAGATGGTACATTTACAGGAACTACAGTAACCGGTCCTGTTGGTGGAGGTCAGATTGACTTTTCAAATATTACTGCTTTAGGTACTTATACTATTAAAGCCAGACAAGGAGCTTGTGAAAAAGACATGTTGGGTTCGGTGTATGTAGAAACATATGATTTGAACCTGGGCGTAAACAGTGTAACCAATGTTACATGTAATGGAGGAGCAGATGGAGAGGTGAGTTTAAGAGCTACCGGAGGAAGTGGTGCATATGATTATGAATATTCTACAGACGGAGGAACTACTTGGTTACCAAATACTAATACTGCACCAAATGTGTTTGTTGGGTTAGCAGCAGATGTGTATGATTTCAGAATTATTGATCAGGATGTTAATTCTCCTTGTGTACTGGATGCGGCCAGAACAGTAACGGTGACAATCCTAGAACCATCAGGTGCTTTAATAGTAACACCAACCGAAGTTCAAAAAGTAGGTTGTAATTGTGCAATTGATCCAACACAATGTGATGGAATTGGAAAAATTTCAATTTCCGGAGGAACTAAGTTTACTGATTTAACAACCTATCCAAGTGGATATCAAATTACATGGCCGGCTTCCGTAAGCAATTTAAGTGCAGACTCATTAAACGCTACTGGTTTATCAGCAGGTACATATAATATTGTAGTAACAGATGCCAGCGGTTGTAGCACGACTGCCAGTTTAAGTATTGCAGATGAAGCAGTATTAGGCTTAACATATGATAGCCAGGTAGATAATGATTGCTATGGAACAAACATTGCTTCGGCTACTGTGATAGCGAATGGAGGATCAGGTAGTTACGAGTATTCTTTGGATTCTGATGAGAACTGGTTAGCTGGTGTTGCCAATTATACTACACCGGTTTTATCTACAGGTGCACATGCCATTTGGGTACGCGATGCTAATCACCCAAATTGTAAAACTTCAGTGAATGTAAATATTGCTGGCCCTGCAAGTGCATTGGAATTATCAGTTACGCCAACTGCAGAAACTTGTGACGGACTGGATGACGGAAAGGCATTATTAAATATTACTGGTGGTGTTGGACCATATCAATACAATCTTGATGCAAACGGATTACTTGTCGTTCCTACACCAACTCCGGAAGTTAATGGTATTGCAGTTGGAGCGCATACCATTGTTGTGCAAGATGCAAATGGATGTACCATTAGTAAATCATTTGGAATTGACCCGGCTACACCAATAACCTTATCTGGTGTAGCTACGCCAGTTTCTTGTAATAGTAGTGCAGATGGTCAGATTGTGCTTACAGCTAATCCTGCCAATGTTAATTATGTTTATACGGTAGATGGAGGAGCCACCTGGCAAGCATCTAACGTGTTTACAGGTCTGGATTCTGAAGCTGACAACTCAAAAACATATACTTTTCAGGTAAGAGATGATATAAAAGGTTGTACGTCAGCTACCTTGGATGTGGAAGTTACACAACCAAGAAGTTTTACAACAGTACATGCCAAAACAGATGTTACCTGTTTTGGAGATGCAGATGGAGAAATCACATTAACAACAACTTACGATGTGGCACCAGTCGATGGTGGCTTTGAATATTCTATAGATGGAGGTTTAACCTGGAATACATCTCCATTAACAGGTTTAAGTTCAGGATTCTATACCATTCAGGTGAAGGATGTTTCCAATGATTGTATTGTGACTTACGGAACAGTTGTAGAAATTTCAGAACCTACAGGTGGTGCTTTATCTGCTACTTTAGATGCAGGTGGAAAATTAGCACTGGAATGTTATGGTGCAGGTGATGGAGAAATCAATATAGATATGGGAGCTAGTGGTTGGAATACAGCTTATACATATCAATGGAATTTAAAATCTACAAATGAAGATTTTGGAAATACTGAAGATCTAAATGCTGTTAATGCAGGCAAGCCTGTCAATGGAGGAACTTATGTTCTGACTGTTACTGATAATGGCGGATGTTCCACAACTTTTGAACAAATTGTTACGGAACCGGTAGATTGGACAGCAATTGTAACTACTATACCGAACTCAGTTCCTAATGCTGCAAGTGATGTTGCGATTGTAGGAGATGGAACAGCTACCCTTAATCCTGTATCAGGAGGAAGTCTGTCTGAAAATTATGATTATGAATGGTTTAATAGTGGGGCTGTTTCTTTGGCAACAAGTGTAACTACCATCTCAAATCTTGATCCGGGTAATTACTATGTTGTCATTACAGATTTAACAGATGGTTGTACTACAACAGTAAACTTTACAATAATAGATTCTTCTGTTCCGTTGGATGCAGACTTCAATGCTATTAACCAACCATGTTCAGGAGAGGACGGCCGAATAGAAATTTCAATATTAAGTGGAACACCTGACTTTACTGTTAAATATAAAAGAGATACAGATCCGCAACAGACATACACTGTATCTGGTTCGTCAACAGTAATCACTGGTCAACCTGGTGTATATGTTATCATAATAGAAGATGCAGCAGGAGGATCAATTACTTCAACAGAAACAATCGGATCTGTTATGCCTACAACTTTGGTTACAGCAGGACCGGATTTTGTAAATAACTGTCAGGCAGAGATATCAATTACGCCAACTGCACCAGATGATATTAATTATATAGCTACCTGGTCAACTCCGGTTGGAGTAAGTGGTTTTTCAGATGTAACGCTTAATGTTGCAAATAATGGTAATGCCATTACTTACAGCACTATAACTGTACCCGGTGACTATACCTTAACCGTTCAACATACATCAGAATTAGCTTGTTCGGATTCATACACATTTACGGTTTCTGATCCAACTATCTCGGTTTCAGAAGATTTAAGTCAACATAAGAATGTAACATGTAATGGAGGTGTTAACGGCTACTTAGCTGTAGATGTCACAGGAAGAGAGCCTGGTCATGTCTTTAATTATGTTTGGCAGAATACAACTACAGGAGCAGCTGCTATAAATACAGGTAACAAACCAACACTTGGTGATACAGAAGATGTAGATGCCGGGGATTGGACGGTTACGGTAACTACTTTTGATGGTACTTGTGAGGAAACCATAGCTTTACAGGAAGTTACGGAACCAAATGCTTTTGCTTTTGCAGGTATTACTATTAATGATGTGGCCTCATGTGCATCCGATAATTCAGGAAGTATTCAAGTGGAGCTAGTAGGGGGAACGCTACCTTATGAAGTTTCGATTACCGATGGTACAACCACGACAACACAAAATTTGTCATCCACTACCTTTACCTTTAATAATTTATTGGCAGGTAATTATACAATAAATGCCAGAGATGCAAATAATTGTGGATTGTTAAGTACTCCAGGAACAATTAATGCACCTGTGCCTATAAGTGTTACAGCTTTTGATGGAAGCATTGATTGTGATGGTAGTGCAGTTGATGGAGAAATAACATTTAACTTAAGTGGTGGAGCAATAGACGCACAAAATGTAAGCACCTTTGCTATTACTATTGAAGGGGACAATGGATTTAGTACGAGTAAAGTGGTAAATGTAGATTGGGATACAGATCCGGATCCTTACCCATATACTTTTAATAATACAACAGGTTTAGAACCTGCAACTTATACGGTAAAAGTATGGGATGCTAAAAGAGAAGCAGGTACTAATGTAACTTGCCCGCTTCCTGATTTCGAACAGGATATTACATTATCGACTATAGTTATTAGCGGAGATATTACTAATAAGTCGTGTAATGGAGGTACAGATGACGGAGCAATTAGTAATATAAAAATTACCGGAACATCCGGAGATTATACCTATGCATGGACACCGGCATTAATACCGGAAGTTAATTATAGTGCGCTGGATCAGAGTGGTTTACCGAGTGGAACATATACTTTATCCATTACGGATAATATCAGAGGATGTATTGTGACAAAAGACTTTATTGTTGCTAATGATCATACGCTGATCGTAAGTGCGAATACTTCTGATGTTTCATGTTTTAATGGTAATGATGGATCAATAGAGTTGATACCTTCACCTGCAAGCGGTAATTATGTTTACTCAATAGATAATGGAGCTACATGGCAAACAAGTGCTGTGTTTACAAATCTGATTTCTGATAACACAGATAATTTAGAGACTTATCAGGCTTTAGTAAGAAATCAGGATTATGCCTGTGTATCAGCTGTGTTACCTGTCGACATTGTGCAATCTCCAGAAATTACAATAAATCCGGTTGTTCAGGATACAAAAATTAAATGTTTTGGTGGTTCGGAGGCATCATTTACAGCGAGTGCTAATGATGGAGTGGCAGGAACGTTATTCCAATATGCCATTACTACAGATGGTTCCGGTAATCCAATATATCAGGATAGTCCAAGCTTTACCGGTTTAGCATCGGGTACTTATCCTTTATGGGTTAGGCGATTAGGTACAGACTGTGAAGTGTATGATCCGAATTACATTACGATTACAGAACCAACAAATGGTGCTTTATCAATTAGCCTGGCTGACAGAACTGATATAACATGTGTGGATGTTCAGGATGGCGTTATTGATATAACTGTCTCTGGAGGATGGGGAACTCTTGCGGCCGACTATACTTATGAATGGAGAAATAAAGCTACAAATGTATTAGTTGGACACGATGCCAATGGAGATCTTTCTGCCTTAGCTGCAGGTACATATGTTGTAACAGTAGCAGACGCTCAGGGCTGTACAAGTACTTTTGAGGAAACGATTACATCTCCTGATAACTGGGATGTGCTTGTATCAACCAGTAATAATACAATTCCTAATACGCCAGTTGCTACTGGAAATGGAACCGCTACGCTATCGCCGGTTACAGGAGGAACCATACCTGCCAGTTATGAGTATGATTGGTATAAAGAAGATGCTCCTGGAGCAGGTACATATACTTTATATTCAACGAATAAGACAACAACTGCACTTACAAATTTAAATCCGGCCAATTACTATGTTTTAGTAACCGGTAGTGTAGCAGGATGTACAGAAAGAGTTGACTTTACTATAGGAGATGGTTCTATTCCGTTAGCCATTGATGTGCTGGAAACCAATGCACAGTGTAATGGTACAACAGGAACAATCAGAGTTACCATGACTTCAGGTACTCCTCCATATGCAATTGCTATTCAGAGAGATTCTGATCCAACCATCACAGTAAGTACTTCAAACAGTTCATACTTGTTCGAAGATTTAATGGCAGGTAATTATGCTATTACTGTACAGGATGGTTTAAGTGGAGTTGTAACAGATAATGTTACGATAATTGAACCAGGTGCTTTTACGGCTTCTGGATCAGTTACCTATAATAATTGTCAGGCTGAATTAAATGTAAGTGTTAGTGCAGCGGATGATTATTCGATCTCATGGATAGTACCATCAGGAGAACCTGTTATAGGTGGTGAAACCATTGATAATACAGGTACATCGTTTACAACAGTTAATGTATCAGGTATTGGTACTTATACTTATACCATCACCAATGATAATACAGGATGTACATTCTCAGATGTAATAACTGTAACAGAACCATCTATAGTGATTACAGAAGAAACTTCTGTTCATAAAAATGTAAGCTGCTATGGAAGTGATGATGGATTTATTAAGGTAAATGTTATCGGAAGAGAACCAGGACATTTATTTACATATATATGGACAGATGGCACTAATAGCTATCCTACTGGAACAACCCCATCTATTGGTTCTAGTGATCCTGTAACAGCAGGTAGCTGGAGTGTAGATGTTACTACAGCGGACGGACTTTGTACTCAAACCTTAAGCGGAATTATTGTTACACAACCAGCAGATTTACAGATTGATAATATTGATATTACGCATATCACAACCTGTAGTAATGATACTTTAGGTGCTGTTGAAGTAACGATTACCGGAGGAACTACTCCGTATAATGTAGTGCTGAGTAATGGTATTGTATATCGTTCTGAGCAAGCTTCGAAAACAAGCTTTAGATTTACCGGCTTACCTGCGGGAGATACTTATACCTTAACTGTAACAGATAAAAATACATGTTCAGCACCGGTAGAAGATGTTATTATTACAGCTCCGGATGTTTTATCTGTAAGTAATTTACAAGGAACAATTGCTTGTACTGGAGTGGCTGATGGAGAAATCAGTTTTATAATTGATGGAGGATTAGAGGTTGCAGGTATGCACTCCTATGATATCCGTATTTATGGTGATAATGGTTTTAATCAAAGCTTTACGAAAGCCAATGTAGCCACACCTTATACCTATAATACCTTAGCTGATTTTGGTGTTCTGTTACCAGGTAATTATACCATAGAAGTAAGAGATGCTGAAGCAGCAGCAGATATTTATGCTTATTGTACGGATCCTGGCTATACAGGAACCATAACACTGGAGCAGATTGAAATATTTGGAAGTATTATGGATAAAACATGTTCCGGAGGAACTGATAATGGGGCTATTACGAATGTATTGGTTACCGGAACTTCAGGAAACATTACATGGGAATGGGTGTACCCTGATTTATCCACATCAACAGGAGTGGGTAATCCTCCAAACTTAAATGGAATTGACGCAGGTACATATACTTTAAATATTACAGATGTAGCTAGAGGAAACTGTGTGGTTTCGGAGTCCTTTGATGTAAATAATACGCATACGCTTGAAATTACCAGCTTTACTAAATCGGATGTATCTTGTTATAATGGTAATGATGGTATCATAGAATTAACAGCTTTACCTTCTGGCGGTAATTATATGTATAGTATTGATAATGGTACTTCATGGCAAAGTTCTCCATACTTTGGAGGCTTAAGCTCTGATAATGCAACAAATACCAGAACATATACTGCCATTGTGGATGACCTGAATAATGATTGCCAGTCGTTACCGGTTAATATTGATATTGACCAGCTGCCTGAGATTGTCATTACAGTACCGGCACCCGCATCTACAAACGTCAGTTGTTATGGAGGTTCAGATGGAACCTTTACTGCAGCAGCCAGTGATGGCGCAGTGGGTACTTTATTTGAATATGCGATTACAACGAATGGTTCAGGATTACCAATTTATCAGGATAGTCCAACATTTGCAGGCTTACCTGCAGGTTCTTATCCAATTTGGGTACGCCGAAAAGGAACGAGCTGCGAAGCATTTGTAAACGACTATGTTACCATTACAGAACCTGCAAGTGGTATCAACGTAAGCTTAAATTCAAAAACGAATCTGTCATGCTATGATGATAACATTGGGACAATTGATATTACAGTCGATGGAGGGTCTCCGGTTTATACTTTTGATTGGAGAAATAAAGACAATAATGTTCAGGTAGCCAATACTGAAGATATTTCTGGTCTGGTAGCAGGAACCTATGAAGTAACCGTAACAGATGCCATAGGTTGTTCAAGTACATTCGAAGAAACAATTACTTCACCAGCTGCATGGAATGTTATTTTAACAACAACAGATAATACCATACCAAATACAGATTTAGGTGCTACACCAAATGGTTCAGCTCTATTGTCACCGGTTTCAGGAGGAAGTACACCTGCTAGTTATACCTACGATTGGTATGTGGAGGATGCTCCAGGCGCAGGTACCTACTCATTGTTCTCAACTGATGTAACAACTACGGCATACAACAATTTACTTCCTGCCAATTATTATGTAAGAATTACAGGTGGTGTAGCAGGTTGTGAGTACTTTGAATATTTTACAATTGGAGATACTTCCAAGCCATTAGCTATCACAGCTTCAGCAACTGATATTGTATGTGATGGTGAAGGAGGAACGGTTACCGTAACGATGACATCAGGAACACCTCCTTATGACATTAGTATTCAAAGAGGAGGAGATCCAATTCAAACGATTACTACTTCTAATAGCACTTATACGTTTACCAATCAGTTATCTGGTAATTATTCGATTTCAGTAACAGATGACTTAAGTGGTAATGTCACTGATGTAGCTACAATTGCAGCTGCTCCGGTTATTAGTATTACAGGTAATACTTCACCGCAAAACGGATGTTTAGCTGAGGTGAGTGCTACTGCTACCGTAGTGAATGATATGGATTATATAGGAACATGGACAGTGCCAACAGGTGCTGCAGCTTTACCTGTTGTTGATCCTGTAATTAGTGGCGTAGTAGTAGCCAATAATGTAACACTACCAGGTGAATATACCTTTACAGTTACACACCGAACAGATGGTTGTTCGGAATCTATAACTATTGATGTTCCCGAACCTTCATTTACATTGGCAGAAGATGTTAGTCAGCATAAGGATGTTACTTGTTTTGGTGGCAGTGATGGTTATATTTCAGTTATTGCCTCAGGTCGCGAACCCGGACATTTATTTACCTATGTTTGGAGCGATGGAACCAATACATATAATACAGGGACATCTCCATCGATCGGAGCCAGTGACCCTGTAACAGCAGGAACCTGGAGTGTAGAAGTAACTTCGGAAGATGGATTCTGTACAAAAACATTAGGCGGTATCATAGTTGATGGTCCTAATAATCCATTAACGATATCAGCTTTAACTGTAAACGATATTACTACTTGTAGTGCAGATACGATTGGAAGCATAGAAGTGGTCGTTTCAGGAGGAACTTATCCATATACTGTAGAGTTAAGTTCGGGTTCAGAGACTATAAGTAGAACTGCCGCTAAAACGATTTTTACTTTTGCGAATCTGGAAGCCGGTGACTATGTATTGAATATTACAGATGGTTATGGCTGTACTATCGCCCCTCAGAATATTACGATTGATGCACCAGAGGAAATTGTGGTAAGTAATTTTACCGGAGGTATTTCCTGTTCCGGAGCTAATGATGGTTATATTAGTTTTGATATTGAAGGAGGTTTAGCTATTGCCAATGCAAATATTTACAGAGTCAGAATTGCAGGTGATAATGGCTATTATCAGGAGTTCAATGTGACCAATCCTGATGCCACTTTACCATTTTCATATAACACAACTGCAGGCTTAGGAGGATTGTCTGCTGATACTTACACTGTAGAGATATCAGATGCACAGGCATCACCTCAAAATTCAGGAATATGCCCAAATCCGGCATTTACCGGTATCGCTAACTTGTCGCAAATCCAAATAAGCGGTCAGATTAAAGATAAAACATGTCCGGGAGGTGCCTATAATGGAGAAATATACAACGCAAGAATTACAGGTGGTTCCGGAGATTATTCATGGACTTGGACCGGGCCGAATGGTTATTCAAAAGTAGGAGTAGGTGATGTCATTAGTATATTCAATTTAGATATTGGTGATTACGAAATTGAAGTTACCGATAATGTGCGTGGATGTACTGTAACGTCATCAGCAGGACAGTTTGAAATAGAACATCAAAGAGCACTGATTATTACTGATTACAATGCGAAGGATATTTCCTGTTTCGGTGGAAACGATGGATTCATTGTAGATATTGAAACCAACAGTTCAGATCTGGCTTCATTAAACTATGTATGGTTAGGTGTTGATCCTGCTAATACAACTTTAAGTGAACAAACCGATTTAACAGCGGGATATTATAAAGTAAGCATAACGGATGCAGATGGATGTTTGGATTCTATGGTGGTTGAGTTAGAAGAGCCGGATCAGCTATATTTTGAGTTAAAAAATACCTTAAGCTGTTCTCCTTTTAATCAACGTATCTATGTAGATAATTTAGCTGGAGGTAATGGAAATATTGCTAATTACGTTTATGAATGGAGAGATCCGGATGGGAATTTAATTGCGGATAACGATGACGAAATTAATGTAAGTAGAAAAGGCAATTACACCTTAACGATTACTGATGAAAGCGGAGATTGTTCTTTATCAAGAGTCATTAATGTGGCAGGGAAAATTAATATTTCCTTAGACCGTCAGGAAGATATTACTTGTAATGGAGGAACAGGACTAATTGAAATTAGTGCCAGCGGCGGTGCAGCTGATAACTTGTTCACCTATAACTGGCAACAGGAAACTGCTGCAGGAGTCTGGACAGATGTTGATGCACTTGGAAGTCCATTGGTAAATGGAAGTCCGGTATTAAGCAATGCACCAGCTGGAATATACCATGTTGTGGTAACAGCGGTATCTGTAGGGTGTAGTGAAACTTCTTTAAGTTATGATTTAGCTACAACAGAACCAGATCCGTTAACTATTGTGAATGTTACACCAAAACATATCTCCGGATGTAAAGGTGATTTGGCAGGAGAGATTTCACTTCAGGTAAGCGGAGGAAGTGGTGTTTATAGTTTGGATTATAACGAGGATGGAATAACTGACCAGACTTCAAATAATGGAAACTTTTCTGTTATAGGATTGGCTGCAGGAACTTATCAGTTAAGAGTAACGGATAGCAATGGCTGTTTTACAACGCCGGCATTACAATCAGTTACCATAAACGAACCGGAGGAATTAATCATTACTGTAGATAATGTAGCCACAACTATTGATTGTTCAGCAGCAGGTACAGGAGTTATTCAATTTGCAGTTTCAGGAGGTAATAAAGTAGCTGGAAATCCTCAATACAAAGTTTTAGTAACAGGTCAAGCTGAAAGAACGGTAACTATTGATGGACAGGTTCAAACCTATTCTAACCTGAATGCCGGTGTTTATACTATCACTGTGGAGGATATGCTGGCAAGTGAGCCAAATGCTTGTTCTCAACTAACAGAAGTAGTAAGCCTTGAACATATCGATATTACATCCGATCCTATTATTAATGTTACTTGTAAAGGGTCGCAAGATGGAGAAATTAACGGCATTCAAATCGCCGGAAGTTCAGGAGACTATAGTTTTGCATGGACTACACTGGACGGTGGTTTAGGTTTGGATAATTCTACATTAAATCAGGCAGGCTTATCCATAGGAACTTATCGTTTGACAATTACGGATAATATTAGATTATGTAGTGTATCAAAAGATTTCTCAATTATTTCGGATAATAATTTATCTATTGCGCCTACTATTAGAGATGTAAGTTGTAATGGAGGTACTGATGGAGCGATTAATATTGTGCCGAATGGCGTTGTTAACCCAACTTATACCTGGAGTGGTCTTGGAATTGTCAATCCAAATAATCAAAATCAGATTGGTTTAGCAGCCGGTAATTATAGCGTAAAAATGCTGGCAACCATTAATGGAAAAACGTGTGAGGTAGATTCAGCATTTACCATTAATGAGCCTGTAGCAATTACGTTTGATACGAGATATGAAATCAGCAGCTGTGAGCCTTATGAAAGAACCTTAGTTGTTGAAAACGAAAATGGAGGAGCAGGTAATTATACCTATTCATGGGGAGGTCCTGCATTTACACCTGAAATACCGGTTGATCCAACAAATGTGTTAATCACTAAAGGTGGAAATTATACGATTACCGTAAGGGATGAAAATCAATGTGAAGTCTCTAAAACATTATCAGTACCATTAGAAATTAGCATTGATACTACTGTTAATGATGTGACTTGTAGTGGAGGTTTAAATGGATCAATAGTGATTAATAGTATAACCGGAGGTTCAGGTAACTTTAGTTATTTGTGGACAACAACTTCGGGACATGTGTTTACGGATAATACATTACTAAATCAGGATAACTTAAGAGCTGGAACATATACTTTAAGAATTACGGATAATATCGAAGATGATGGAAGTGCATGTTTCAAAGAATATACATGGACACTAGAACCTAAGAATCCGATCTTAATTACGCCTTCTGTAATAGAACCTTCTTGTTATGGCGCAAGTGATGGACAGATTGAAGTTTCCATAGAAGGAGGAACAGCTCCATATACTTATAATTGGAGTCCTGTTGTTGGCGATAATTTAGCCGTCAATAAAAATCAGTACGATTTACCTGCAGGAGATTACAATGTTACAGTTACAGATGCTAATGCCTGTATAAGTACATCTACCATCTCAGTTAATCAGGATGATCAGATAGTGCTAAGTACAAATGTAACTGAAACTTTATGTGATGGAACTGCAGGAGCAATTGATTTAACTGTTGCAGGTGGTTCTGGAAGTGGTTTCTCTTATAACTGGAGTTCTTCAGATGGTTCAGGTCTATCTGTTAATGCAGAAGATCAAAGTGGATTAAGCGGAGGAACATATAGGGTAGAAGTATCAGATAATGGACCGGGACGTAGTTGTACAGCAACCTCCTTGGTTACTTTAACTGATGCTATTGAAGTGATTAATGAAGTAGTTACTTCTGTTTCGTGTTCAGGCAATGATGATGGATCTATCAGTTACGATGTAATAGGTGGTGATGGTGTTTATACCTATTCATGGAATGTGATTTCAGGCGATGATACTAGGATTGTAGATGGCGCTCAAAATCAGAGTGGATTAAGTGAAGGAATTTATGAGGTAACGATTACAGATGGAAGAACAGATGTGACACCTTCAGATTGTGCCATAACACATACATTCACCATCGTTCCAACTACTGGTTTAGTTGTGAATGTGGCTGTTTGGGATTCCCGAATTTGCTTTGGCGAGCCTGGCGGAAGTCTGAAAGCTGCTGTTACAGGTGGTTCTGGTGACTATAGCTATTACTGGAATGGCACTTTGGGAACTGATTCTCTTGGGGACCTGACACAAGGTAACTATGGATTAAGAGTTGTTGATAATGTACTGGGCTGTGAATTCCTTGATTCATATGAAGTGAAAGGACCATTGGCAGGTTTAAGCATTGACAATGTTGTTGTAACTGATGTACTTTGTCGTGGAGAAGCTACCGGGACTATTGATGTTACGGTATCAGGAGGAACATTACCTGCTACTGGATACATTTATTCCTGGACAGGAGGTACGAGTGTAGCAACAGGTAGTAATCCAACGAATTTATTGGCAGGAACATATAATTTAACTGTTACTGATGCGAATGGTTGTGAAATACATTCGGGAGATATAGTTGTAGGAGAACCTGCAACTCATATTAAAGTTGATAATCCTCAAATTACAGATGTGTCTGTACCTTCTGGATCAGATGGCCAGATATTAGTAGATGTTTATGATGGAACTGCACCTAGATCTGTTGAATGGTTTGATGCTACAGATGCTTCAATTGGAAATGTGAATCCAATAGTCGGATTAGGTTCAGGAACTTACAGAGTGGTAGCTACGGATGCCAACGGATGTTTAGCCGAGTTATCGGGAATTCGTGTTGTAGAACCTGGAGAACCATTAGCTTTTGAAAAAACGGTGCATCAGATCAGTCCATGTAGGGATGATGATAGTGGAGAGATTCATATCAATAGAGTGTTTGGAGGATTTCCAATCAACGGCGATACTTATGATATTAATATAACCGGTCCCGACACCAATATTAATACACAGGGAACCAGTTATACTTTATCAGGTTTAGCTCCTGGAACCTATCGTGTAACTGTATCAGATAATGTTCCGGTTACTTATTTCGAAGATATTGTTATTGGAGAACCTAATGAACTATTATTAACCACAACAAAAGTAAGCGATGTTACATGTTTTGGTACGGCAACAGGCGAAATACAGGTTGAAGTTTCCGGTGGACTTCCTGATGCAGGAGGAAACTACTTAGTAGAGATAAGAAGTACTGAAGGTTATTTTGCATCCAAAGCAGATGTAAAAGCCAATACTCCATTTAGTTTTACAAACCTTCCTTCAGGGGATTATACCATTACGGTATTAGATCATGCTGAGGATTTTGACACTAAAGTTCCGGATCGTAACAACTGTCAGAAATCTGACTTTACATATATTGTAGAACCTGCTGCCAGTGTTAAACTAACTTCTAGCGGAGCCACTGCAATATGTGTAGGAGAGCAGGTTGATCTGGCTATTGAAACCTCTAATTGGGATTTTAGCACGCAAGGGAATCTTAATATAACTGTATATGATGATTTTACATCGACTACCTATTTAGTTGACCAATCACCTTACCTACTTTCTGCAAACCCTGGTTCTAGCAGAACATTTGAAGTAACTTTAGTTGAGGATCCTTTAAATGCAGGTTGTTTATTTGGAGAAACAACAGGCGATCAGGTTCAGGTAACAGTTCATGAACTTCCTACAGCAAATATTACCGGTCCAATGGAAGTGTGCGAAGATGGTTCTGTAGAATTATCAGTATCCTTTACAGGTAAAAAACCATTTAGTTTTACCTGGTCAGATAGTAATAATGGTACGTCCGGCAACATGATCGTATATGGAAATGATACCACTTTCATCGATACGCCTGTATCGAATGCCAGCTATACGATATTAACAGTATCTGATGATAATGGATGTAACAATACGGGTAATGGACAGGTGGATGTAGCTATCAATACCAAGCCTGTTGTTACATTAACAGGAAGCACTGATATTTGCATTGGAGACAATACAGATCTTACGCTTACATTTAATGAGGATATATCACCTTATATAGTTAGCTATAAAGCCAATGAGCTTGAGGGAACATTAGTGATTAATAGTTTAAGTGCATTAAGCTATACATGGAATGTAGCACCAACGGATTCTACTACTTATGTTATTACAAGAGTGGTTAATGGAAACGGATGTGAAATGGATATTACTGATCCTGTTCCAGCTACCTTACAAGCAACTGTAATTGTAGATCAATTACCAGAAGCATTAACAGCAATAACAAGTGCATCCGATTTAGGTGAAATATGTCAGGGAGCATCAGGTATTGATTACTCCATTGCACCGGTTAATTATGCGACTAACTATGTATGGTCTGCAGATCCTGATATGACGATTACAACGGGTAATGGTACAACAAATATAACGCTTGATGTCACCAGAACATTTACGGGAGGATATATTCGTGTTTATGCAGAAAATGCTTGTGGTACGAGTCCTGTTATAGAGCGATGGGTGAATGCGAAGGTTTTACCTGATGCGATTGTTGTGGCACCTACCGGAGATATCAATCTTTGCGAAGGAGAAACCGGAATCATGTACAGCATTACACCTACGCAAAATGCAACATCATATGAGTGGGATTTACCAACCGGTTTTAGTTTTCAAGGTGATAGTACTGGAACATCTATTATTGTAAATCTAGATCCTTTAGTACCATCAACAGTTGGTGATATTAGAGTACGACCAATTAATGATTGTGGTAATAATGAACCTTGGTCGCCTGCATTAACCGTTACTGTTACACCTTTACCGGTTCCTGATGCAGGAGAGGATGAAAGGATATGTCAAACTACTTATACGTTAAATGCAACACCATTGGGAGCAGGGTATAGTGGTCTATGGGAAATTTTAGAAGGTTCCGGTCAGTTTGTGAACCGACCTGTTGACCAGGTTCAGGCGAACGCTCAGATTTATAATCTGTCACAAGGTATAAATACTTTTGTTTGGACTGTGACTAATGATGTAACAGGTTGTTCATTATCTGATACCGTAAATATCTTTAATGATCAGCTTACAGTGAATGCAATGGCTTCTAAGGATAAAGTTTGTGATGGAACTGTAGTTTTGGATGGAACACCATTAAGTTCATTTGTAGGTGCTGACGAAGCTTATTGGTCAACGAGCGGAGGTGGATTTATTGTTTCTTCTACCAATGAAAATACACAAGTGAACAATCTTGATCCGGGAGATAATACATTTACATGGACGATTAGAAAAGGAGCTTGTTATAGTACGGCTCAAGTTCAGGTCATTAATAATGAACCTAGCGAGGCTGTTATTTACGATGCTTCGGATGTGGCTGTATTGGTATATGACCTTCCATGTCAAACTGATTTTACTACATTAAAGGGTAGTATACCTTCAGCAGAGGAAACAGGATACTGGCGAATAGAAAATGGATCATTGACAATTGATGATGTGAATAGTCCAACTATTAATATTACGAATATCGCACAAGGAGATCATCAAATCAGCTGGAATATATTGCGAGGCGAATGTTTGTCTAAAGAAGTTGTTACCATTCGTAATAATGCTTTAACAGTTAATGCTGGTGTGGATATGTTTACTTGTGATGGAACATATCAATTGAATGGAAGCGATGAGCACCCAAGTGATGCTATTGGTATCTGGTCGATAAAAGATAATGTCGGTTCAGGTTTCTTTACTGATGCCAATGATCCCAAAACTATGGTTTCTGGTTTAAGTCAGGATAATAGCGGAAGAAATGTATTTACATGGACAGTTTCCAGAAATGGTTGTCAAAGCGTGGATTCTGTTGTAATTCGTAATGACCAACCGAGTAGTGCAGCCATTTCAGGTGGCAATTCAACTATTTCGGTATGTGCTGATGAGTATACCTTAAATGCGATTCCTCCTGTTTACGGTAATGGTGCCTGGTCAATTATCGGAGGGCAAGGACGATTTGATGATCCTCTAGATCCAAAAACACGAATTTCAGATTTAGCTTATGGTGATAATATCTTAAGATGGACTGTTGCGAATAATAGTTGTTCATCTTCAGTAGAGTTCACCATCACGAACCTGCAGGTTGAGGCTTACGCAGGTGCAGATACAGCTGTTTGTGGTAAGATAGCTCAGTTACATGCCACTCCGGCACCAGATGGAGCTATAGGAGCCTGGTCTGTAGTAGATGGTTTGGGAAGTGGAGGATTCCAACCTTCAGAATACAATCCAAATGCAACCATTAGCTCATTGAGCTCTGGAACCAATGTGTTGGTTTGGTCAGTAACCAGAGGAGGATGTGAGTCTAAGGATACTGTTGTGGTGAGTAATAATGCTCCAACACCAGTACAGGCAACACAAGTTCTGGAAACTGATAATTCGTACACAGATCTTATCGCTGAAGTGCCAACCTCAGGAAATGGAGTTTGGACTTTATTAGAAGGACGAGGAGATATTATAAATCCAACATCACCTACAACCCGGGTTGAAAATCTGTTCCCGAATATAAACCGATTCAGATGGACGGTAAGTAATGTTGGTTGTGTAGAATATGTAGATGTAGAAGTAACCAGTGGTGCTTTAGCGCAGGCAGAAGCGGGATGGAATCAAACGATATGTGAGGACTACACTACTTTACAGGCCAATTTGCCGGATAATACATTTGGAGAATGGACAGTAGAAGAAGGAGGAGCTAATTTCGGAGGTCAGTATAATAATTCCAAAGTAGATATTACGAATGTTAATCCGGGTAGAAACGTTTTCCGATGGACATTAAGATTTGTGGGTAATGGCGATCAGTTTACTACGGATACTGTTGTTATTATTAACAATAGACCTTCAGATGCATATGCCGGAATCGACGATATTTATGTTTGTGGAGATACGGCTCAGTTAAATGCGCAGCAGCCTATTTATGGTACACCTGAATGGTCTGTATTATCTGGTAGTGGTATATTTGATAGTACGGTAGATCCAAAGTCCATAATCAGGAATTTGGGTAAAGGAGAGAATATACTGAAATATGAAATAACCAACGGTATCTGTCATTCTTATGACACGATCAGTGTATATAATACAGAACCTTCTGAAGCGTTTGCCGGAGAAGATTTAGTGGTGTGTACGGATTCAGCAGAGATACGTCCTATCATTCCTCAATATGGTGTTGGTAAATGGCGTGTGTTAAAGGGTTCCGGTAAAGGAAAGGACGAGTTTGGAAATTATACCGATGAAATTACAGGTACCTATGTACATGCTTTATCACCAGGTGAGAACGTATTGGTTTGGGAAGTTCAGGTTCCAGGATCTCCTGCTAGTTGTGTAAAACGAGATAGTATTACAATTATCAACAACCAGCCAACAACTTCTTTTGCTGGTCAAAACAGAGCGATATGTACAGACTCAGTTACTCTATCTGCCAATACGGTTGAATATGGTATTGGTACATGGACATTGATATCCGGATCAGGAATCATTGAAGATGATTTAATGCAAAACACCATAGTTCGAGGATTAGGTAAAGGTGTAAACCGATTCAGATGGACAATTGATAACAATGGTTGTACTTCTGTTTCCGACGTTGAAATTTCCAATAATTTATTGGAAGCCTTTGCTGGTTACGATCAGATTAACTGTGCAGATACGGCTCGATTAGAAGCGAACAATCCATCTCCGGGAGTAGGCTCCTGGGGTGTATTGGGAGGATCTGGTTCTGCTAGTTTTGAGGAGAGTGATAGCCCTTATACCAATGTACATGGTTTAGATAAAGGAGAAAATATCCTTACATGGACGATTGATTACAAAGGATGTCAGTCTGTAAGTCAGGTTTCCATTACTAATAATGAGCCATCAGTGGCCTATGCCGGAGACAATAAAGCTACTTGTAATAATTCGATTGTGCTGGGAGCTTCTATGCCAACAGTGGGTACAGGTAGTTGGACAATTCGTACCGGAGGAGGTGATTTTGTTAGTGACGTAAATGAATCTACAGTTGTAAATAATTTAAGGTTTGGAAAGAATGTGTTCCGATGGACAGTGGATAACGAAGGATGTAAATCATATGATGATGTAGAAATTGCTTTTAATAGAATTGATGCCAATGTGGGTGGTCGCCAGGATATATGTTCCGACAGAACCTTTCTGGAAGCTAATAGCGCATTACCAGGTAGAGGAACATGGACAGTAGAAGGAGGTTCCAGCCAGGCTAAGTTTATAGATTCGCATGATCCAACTAGTGAGGTATTTGATCTGGCCAAAGGAGATAACTTATTACGTTGGACAATCAATTATCAAGGTTGTATTACATATGATACAGTAAGGGTGGTGAATCATACACCAAGTACTGCATATGCTGGTAATACTCAGGAAATATGTGAAGAATATACAACGCTTGATGCCACACCGGTAAGTATTGGTACAGGTAGATGGGAAATTTTAACCGGAGCTGCAGTTATTACAGCTTCTGAAGCATTGATGCCTAAAGCCAACATTACAGGTCTTTCGAAAGGAGACAATGTGTTTAGGTGGCTTGTGACCAGTGATAATGGTTTATGTACCTCGTACGATGATGTACTGGTCATCAACAATAAACCTTCTGTACCTTATGCCGGTAAGAACGAAGAGTATTGTTCACCTACAGTTGTGCTGAAGGCGGCTGTTCCTGATTTTGGTTCAGGTAACTGGTCAATACTTGAAGGTGGAGGTAATTTTGATGATCCATCTAAACCGAATGCTACTATTACGAATCTGAATGAAGGTGTTAACTTATTGAAATGGACAATTACACAAGGTCAATGTAGTTTAGCAGATTCAATTGAAATCATTAATAATACCCCAAGTACTGCAGCGGCAGGACCGGATATTGATGACTGTAAGGATTATGCACCTTTAGATGCTAATGAACCTACTCAAGGAGAAGGATACTGGACTTTGATTTCAGGGAATGCTGAATTTACGGATGAAACAGATCCCAAAACGGTAGTACAAGGTCTTACTTTCGGGCGAAATGTATTGATGTGGAACATTCAAAAAGGAAGTTGTATCTCAAGAGATTCAGTAGTAGTTACCAATAATATTCCAAGTAAAGCAGAGGCTGGAGCTGATAAAGAAACATGTGAGGATTATGTGACTTTAAATGCCAATGTGCCAGAAAACGGATTTGGTACATGGACCGTAATTAGCGGAAGTGGTCAATTCAGTGATATTAATAGTCCAACAGCTATAGTTAGTGGACTTGGTTTAGGTGAAAACCGATTGAAGTGGATTGTATCCTACGGAAGTTGTACCACAGAAGATGTGGTGGAAATAAGAAGTAATAAAGCTTCGCCAGATGCGGGTGAGGATGATATTACCTATGAAGCGTCATATGACCTGAAAGCTTCTAATCCTGGTGATTTGGGAGCAAGCTGGTCTGTGATTGCAGGTAATGGTTCGTTTGTGGATGAAACTTTCTTTAATACTGAAGTTACGGATCTGAGAGAGGGCATAAATACCTTTAGATGGACAATGGATGTGAATGGATGTATATCATACGACGATGTGAGTATTGAGTACAGGGTTGTACCTGATGCAGGTTTTATTGTTGATACAGCACAAGGATGTTATCCACTAACGGTTGAATTTACCAACTATTCTCAGGGAGGTTCCAGTTTCGATTGGGACTTTGGAGATGGTCAAACATCTACCGCTAGAAATCCGGTACATACTTATAATGATCCGGGAGAATATACAGTAACATTGACTGCTCCAGGTCCTGATGATGTTGATGGAATCTATCAAAAACTCATCTTGGTACATGATCATCCGGTAGCTAATTTCAGTTATTCACCGTCGGATACCTTATACATTCCTGATGAAGCTTTAACATGTTACAGCCTATCAGAAGGTGCCGTGACGTACTATTGGGATTTTGGAGATGGAACAATTTCCTCTCAGGTAAATCCTATCCATAAGTACGTTGAGGGTGGTATTTTTGATATTAGTCTGGAGGTGGAAAGTAAGTATGGTTGTGTGGATCAAATGATGAAAATGAATGCAATTGTGGTATTGCAACAAGGATTTGTCGCATTTCCAAATTCGTTTATGCCTCGTCCTGGTGGAGCTTCAGGTGCAATGGCCGAAGAAAATGCGGTGTTTATACCTAAATCAAAGGATGTTGATCAATACAAGCTTCAGATTTATAACCGTTGGGGACAGTTAATATATGAAAGTGAGGATATTACTGAAGGTTGGAATGGATTCTTTAATGGAGAGTTAGCTCCACAAGGAGTATATGTATGGAAAGTGAAAGGGCGATTTATAAGTGGAAAAGAATTTAATGAAGCCGGAAGTGTATTATTAATCAGATAAATTGAAAGGTACTAAAGGGTATTTATTGCTTTTTAGTACTGTTATATATAACAGTAATTAATAAATGATAAAACACAGCATATACATATTTATAACGGTTATTATTTGCTTGAATAGCTATATGAATATTTCGGCACAGGATGCTTCATTTTCGCAGAATTATGCATCTCCGTTATACCTGAGTCCTTCGTTTACCGGTTTAGCAGATGGAAGTAGGATGACATTGCATTATCGTGATCAGTGGCCAAGTATTCCTGGAACGTTTAAGACTTTATCTTTCGCATTTGATCATTATTTGGCTGATTTTAATAGTGGGATAGGAATTCAGTTCTATCGTGATGATGCGGGGAATGGTTTATTGATAAACCAGAATTTTAGTTTTTTATATGCATACGAAATTTATGTGTCGGATAATATGATGATTCGTCCGGGGATTCAATTTAAGTATGCACAGGATTTTATTGATCCTACCAAAGCCTTTTTAAGTACACAGCAAAATCCTAACGATGGTTCCAAAGAAGGAAATGATGGAATAGAATCATTAATTAGCCGCGACAAAAATAATAAGTTTGACGCTGCTGCTTCAGTGATGATTTACAGTAATTCTTACTGGGGAGGTGTTACTGTTGATCATCTGGTGAAAAGCAATATCAGTTATGTCGATTTAGTATCTGATATGGGACTTAAGATAACTGCTTTTGGTGGATATAAATGGGTTTATAAAGAGGGGCGCCGAAGAATGCCTGATCAGAGTATATCCTTTGCATTTAATTATAGAAAGCAACTCGACTTTACTCAATTAGATTTTGGTACTTATTGGTTATACAACCCTATTGAACTTGGCTTATGGTATAGAGGTTTACCTGGAAATAACCAAGAAGAATTGCGGAACACAGATGCAATTATTGCAATATTGGGTGTACATGTAGGTAATACCCGAATTGGATATTCCTTTGATTTAACTATGTCCGATCTTGCTGGAAATACCGGAGGTTCGCATGAATTCTCTATCATGTATACCATACCATCATCGCATAAACCTAAAATTAATCGCAGTGCTATTCCTTGTTCTGTACCAGGTTATTCGGGAGGTGGAGCTTCGCGTAGTAAATACAGATCACGATCCAGAAGAATCTTCTAATCATAAATATACAGACTTCAGACATGAAAATTAAGTTTAAATTTTATTGACATTGTCGCTTAGAGGGATTTTGAGTAAAAAAATTGAAATTAATTTTTAAATATTTGTTATTAATATATATTTGTTGTCCGATTAAAAAGAACGCTTTGGAAGACTAAAAACTTGAACAGTTTTTGATATTCACGAGTAGCTTAAACACTAAAAGTATTAAAATGAAGAAAAACTTACAGTTTGTTAATTTCGCATTTATATTAGGAATGGCATCAATGATGATTGTTGGATGTCAACCAACTGGTAATACGAGTGCTCCTGCAAGTGAAGGAGAAACAGCGGTTGTTGCTAAGGGAGAAACTTTTCCAATTGCATATATCGATACAGATTCTTTATTAAGAGAGTATGATTTAGCTATTAATCTTCAGGAAGAATTATTAAAAAAAGAGGAGAAGTCTCGTACTGATTTTAACGAGCAAGCTAAGAAACTGCAAACTCAAATGGCGGAATTTCAACGTAAGGTTCAGAATAATGGCTTTTTATCTCGTCAGCGAGCAGAGCAGGAGCAAAGAAATTTAATGGCTAAAGATCAGGAGCTACAAAACCTGAATTCTAAATTATCTCAGGAGTTAATGGTTGAACAGGAAAACCTGAACAAGCAGTTACGCGATACCTTAACTAATTACTTAAAAGAATTAAATGCAGACGGACGTTATAAATTAATTTTAAGTAATACGCTAGGCGATAATGTACTTTATAGTGCCGAAGGTATAAATATTACACCTCAGGTAACAGAGGCTTTAAATAAGCGTTACGAGGCTAGTAAAGCAAAATAGTTTACAGTTCTAAAAAGAACGTTATAATAACAATATATGATCAGGCAGATTCTTTACGGAATCTGCCTTTTTTGAATAATTATTAGCCATGATACAGACTTTTAAAAACTACCAGGAAAAGCACCCTTCCTTTGTCTCTTTTGATATGAATAACGTGCAGGCATCAAGCATGGTTGTTATTATACCTGTATTTATGGAAGATAAGGTGAGAGAAACACTTGATTCTTTGTGTGCATGCCAGCATTTTGAGGGGAATGTTTCTGTCTTCTTAATTGTAAATGCATCTGAAAAGGCAGAGGGTGATATTATCGCATATCAGGAAAAGTCCTATCATAATTTAAGTAAATACATTTCTTCGCATCCTCAAATTTCGGTATATACCATAAAGGCTTTTGATTTACCCAAAAAACACTTTGGCGCTGGTTTAGCCCGTAAAATAGGAATGGATTTGGCGGTGCAGCATTTTATGCAAACAGATAATGAAGGTGGAGTTGTTGTATCCTTGGACGCAGATAGTCTGGTAGCTGAAAATTATTTATCCTCTATCCAACAGTTTTTTAGTAAGGAAAAGCATAAGGCTTGTTCTATTTATTTTGAACATCCATTGGAGGGGGAAGAATTTGACGAAGAAATTTATAATGCCATTACGCAGTATGAGTTACATTTAAGATACTATGTAGAAAGTTTAAAATTCATTGGTTTTCCTTATGCCGTTCATACAGTTGGTTCTTGTTTTGCTTTTAAGGCACTGGCCTATGTTAAAGTTGGAGGAATGAACAGAAGGCAAGGAGGAGAGGAATTCTATTTTATTCAAAAGCTGGTGCAGCAAGGTGGATATGGAGATTTAAATGATACATGTGTATATCCGTCACCGCGTATTTCAACAAGAGTACCATTTGGAACCGGTCCATCTATAAAAAAACTGCTAGATGAGGGAACTGAATATCTAACGTATAATTTACAATCCTTTATAGATTTAAAAGAACTATTCGATCAGTTGGATAATTACTATCAGATTTCAGAAGAAGATTATCAGAGTGAAATATTAAACTTGCCTGGAAGAGTAAGGAGCTTTTTATTGAATTCAGCTTTTTATGAAGAACTAAAACCTGTTATGGATAATTGTGGTTCACTGGAAGTGTTCAGAAAGCGATTTTATCATGTTTTTAATGCGTTTAAGCTGGTCAAGTATATTAATTATACACATGAATACTTTCTGGAAAAAACATCAATATTTGATGCCGCTATTGAATTGTTGGAGTTAAAAGAAGTGGATACAGATGATTTATTTGAAGATAAAGAATTGCTGTTGGCTTACCGAAAAATACAAAAACAACAGCAATAAATGGTAAAACAGATGTGCTTATCCGTAATGTATCATAATCCTGTAATCCCAGCTATCACAAGGCGATCAAAGAGCCTTTCTCCAAAATACCTTCGATTTAGCTTGTAAACAAATTCGTTGAGATACAACTGTAGATACTTCCCTTTTATCTTATGATAGTTGCCAAGTAGATTTCGTTTTGCATTACTGATCGTAATATGCACCCAACGAAGTGTTTCTTTTGTGAGTTCCTCGCTGGATTTTTCGGAAATATGCAGCTCTACATAGTCCGAAATATCGATATATGAAGAACTATCATCGGTAAATACAATACTGGATTCTGCAAATGAATTTTCTACAGTATGATTTATCTCGTTCGCTTTATGTGTTTCGAGCACTTTGGCTTTAAAGTACCTGCACTGACTTGTTTTCTTACCTGTTTCAATATCTTCTAGCTGTGTTGATTCGGCCATGATGGCTACATTTGATTTTCCAGCAGCGCCACGACCACGTTTGCCTTTTGCTTTGTCTATATCGGTTGACTCTACAGTAAAGTACCCTTCGTCCATTTCAATCATTCCCTCAAGTGAATAGCGAGAGTCCCGGTTCCCCATTGCCTTGCGTAACTTATGTACCATTGCCCAGACAGGCTCGTATCGCTTTAAACCAAGCTGTCGCTGAATCTCTTTACTGGAAAAACCTTTCTTCGTAGCTGTTAGTAGAAACATCGTTTTATACCAAATCATAAAAGACAAGTTCGAACCCTGCATAATTGTTCCGCTTCGTAATGAGGTTCGGCTCCTACAGCTCTTACACTCATAGCTCCATCTGCTTTTTATCCAGTAATGTTCTGTACATCCACACTTATTACAAACAACCCCAATCTTGTCCCGCTCTTCTTTAAAATGCTCTCTGCAAGCCTCTTCACTTGAGAAGTGAGCCGTAAAACTAAAAATATTCATTGGTGTAATTTTGAAACATACTCAAAGTTAATATTTTATTCTATATTATGAGTATTTGCGGACAAGCAATAAACAGATTACTACAAGACTACTTTCTAAATTTTCTAAAACTGACATATAAATCCAGCGTGGCAGTTAGTAGAACCCCAATAGTCCAGTAACTTCTACCAAAGAAAATGGCAACTGCAGCAGCAGCTAAAAATAAAGCACTGATTACCATCACACCA
The DNA here is from genome assembly GCA_963677245.1 of uncultured Saccharicrinis sp. GTDB lineage: Bacteria > Bacteroidota > Bacteroidia > Bacteroidales > Marinilabiliaceae > Saccharicrinis. The sequence continues at coordinate 2,577,586 of OY781921.1, read as the reverse complement.
TGAAGACGTTTATTTTCTGGTTTGCCTTTTAAATAATTAAACAAGCGAACGCCCAACAGAGGAATAATTCCGGCTACCAGAATAGGAAGTGCATAGGGAATATCGTTTAATTGAAATAATATACCAGCTAAAGCCAGTATCATGCCTATGTAATAAGCAATACTTAAAAGTTTATATGTATTCATTAAAAAGTAATTATGGTAATGATTTCTAAATATGCGTTTATTCTCTTTCTTCAATGACGAAAATATCTTCATTCTCTTTTTTCATCAGGTATTCTTCGCGGGCAAATTTTTCCAGGCTTTCCGAACTTTCTTTGATTTCATGTAGTTTTCGTTCGTTTTGTTCTATTTCCACCTCGTAGTGATGTTTTTGCTTTTCGAGCTGTTTAATCCTGGAAGATAGTTTAGCTCTGTCCCAAAGGTTATTTTGATCGAAAAAACTGATCCATACTCCAAAAACCACCAGTGTAATGAAATATTTGTTTTTCAAATAAGAGGGCAAATTAACTTTAGGTAAACGCATAAAAAGTGTTTTGTGCAAAGATATAAAAAAGAGAATTGACTGCAGGTCATAAAGCCATAGTTTAGAAAAATTGTGCAGAATACATCACATTGCCTTTGAAATATCAAAAAATATAAGTGTCATAAAACCAAAAAAGCCGATTCCTAAAAGAAACCGGCTTTGTAATATTTCTAAAACCTATTTATTATCCAAGAAAGGGATATTTATAATCATGAGCAGGAACAAATGTTTCCTTAATGGTTCTTGGTGTTACCCATCTCATTAAGTTGATTGCAGAACCTGCTTTATCGTTTGTACCAGAACCTCTTGAACCTCCAAAAGGTTGTTGTCCAACTACAGCTCCGGTTGGTTTATCATTAATATAAAAGTTTCCGGCGCAGTTAGTTAATCTTTTAGTTGCCAATTCGGCAGCATATCTGTCCTGAGCAAAAATAGCTCCGGTTAAGGCGTACATAGATGTGCTATCTAAAATATCCATTGTTTCTTCGAAAGCAGCATCCTCGTATACATAAATAGTAACAACAGGTCCAAATAACTCTTCTTCCATAGTGGTATACTTAGGATTAGTAGTTAAAATAACCGTTGGCTCTACAAAATAACCTTTTGATTTATCATAGTTTCCACCGAAAATTACTTCAGCTTCCTTGCTAGCTTTAGCTTCTTCAATAGCGCTTGCTTGCTTGTTAAATGAACTTTCATCGATTACAGCATTTACAAAATTGCTGAAGTCTTCAGGATCACCCATCTTAATTTCAGCTAACTGCTCACCAACGTATCCTTTAATTTCGTCCCACTTACCAGCAGGTAGATATACTCTGGAAGCAGCAGAACATTTTTGACCCTGATACTCGAATCCACCTCTTACAATGGCAGTTGCAACTGCTTTAGCATCGCATGATTTGTGTGCAAGGATAAAATCTTTACCACCTGTTTCTCCAACGATACGTGGGTATGATTTATATTTTTCTATGTTGGCACCGATCGTTTTCCACATGCTTTGGAATACACCTGTAGATCCGGTAAAGTGAATACCTGCAAATTCAGGATGTTCAAAAATTACTTTAGCAGCAACCGGTCCAGAAGCATATACTAAATTGATAACACCAGCAGGAACACCTGCCTCGTTAAATATTTCCATTAATACCTGTGCAGAGTAAACAGCTGTTTTTGAAGGTTTCCAAACCACAGTATTTCCCATTAAGGCCGGAGCCGAAGGTAAGTTACCTGCAATGGAAGTAAAGTTAAATGGAGTTAATGCAAATACAAATCCTTCTAATGGACGATACTCTACACGGTTCCACATGCCTGGAGCAGATTCAGGTTGTTCTGCATATATTTCAGTCATGTACTGAACATTAAATCTTAGAAAGTCTGCGTATTCACAAGCTGCATCAATTTCTGCCTGGAAAGCATTTTTTGATTGACCCAACATGGTTGCCGCATTTAATTTCTGACGGTATGGTCCTGCAACTAAATCTGCAGCCTTTAAAAATATAGAAGCTCTGTGTTCCCAACTTAAATTCGCCCACTTTTCCCTGGCAGATAAGGAAGCATCAATTGCCTGATGCACATGCGTTTCATCTCCCTGGTGATAGTATCCTAATGTGTGATTGATATCGTGAGGAGGGTGAATGGACACTTTGTTTCCTGTTCTGATTTCTTCTCCACCAATATACATAGGTATATCTACCTCGCACGCTTTATAAGCTTTTAACTGCGCTTGAAGCGCTTCTCTTTCCGACGTTCCCGGAGCATAACTTAATACCGGTTCGTTTTCTGCTATGGGCACATTGAAGATTCCTTTAGGCATAACTTTAATAAATTATTATCGTTTGTAAATTTTTAACTACAAATTGTGTCAAAATAATGTCTACAAAGTTACAATGTGTAATTTTTGATAATAATGAAATCCGTCAGTGTTTGGTCTTTTGTGAATATGATTTAAGTCAGGTTTTGTGAAATTGATTCTTTTAGTTTGAGATGTAATGTTCAGAGAGCTACTGATATGCAGTAACAGAGTTGATTTGTCGGTAGCCAATGAGTCTGTCATAGTCTTGTCCCATGCTTCTGTAATAAATCAGAATAAGATAGTCGTTTTCGGTTTTGCTATGGGAGCCTTCAAATAACGAGACAGTTGCTTCTCTTGAATTGCTGGGTTTAAAAGCAAAATGATAATTATAAAAACCCTGTTTTAACAGAAGCGAAAGTTCGTATTGTTTACGTTCAAAGCTATAAGTCATTTTGGCTTCCTCTGAGAATTGCCAATTGGTCAACGCACCGAGTACAAACACATTTCCACCAACAACAGGCACATCCATGGGTAAAGTGAAATGCACAAAAACATATTCAGCCTCTATTTCGGGATCACGTTCTTCCTGCACTTCGATTACATACCGACCATTAAAATCGTTATTGAAGAAATAAGATTGCCCTGCATAAATAGGATCAGGAAATAACTCCACATGTGAATAAGGATCGTGAAAACTAATATCCTTTATTTTGCTGCTTTTAAAACGTAAGCTTCTGGTGTCAAGCCATCGGAATTCATTTCCTCCTTCAAACATGGTTTCACGGTTGTAGTTGTATTCTAACAGGTTGTTTTTAATAAATTGAGGTTTTAAATTCAATATAGCATTATCAAGTCTTCCATTTTGATATATTTCAGCTGTAATTTCTTCTATTGGGTTTTGAAATTGAATACCCGGATGTTGAACTTCAAAATCTACTTCCTGTTTAGCTTTTCGTAATTCAGAATTCATAGTAAATTTTACATCAGGTAAGATAGATATCCGCTGTTCGCTTACCATAAAGCGCTGGGTTAATACGGGTTTACTTTTATCAAAGTCTTCATACACTTTAATAATGTAATTCCCGGAAAGTAATATTTCAATGTCATTATTCGGGATATTTATGGTATAATGCACGTAATCTATTGTAGTATTAAAGGAGTATTGGTAGTCCAGAAGTGGAATTTCATTAATGCCTTGTAAATATTCAGTTTCCATTAACACTGATGGTTCCCAGTTTCTGTCACAAAGAATAATACAGTAATAGTAATCTTTTGTATCGGCATTTAATTCATCAAACGATAATTCAATCTGTTCATCCAGGTTAAGGTTCAAAATAGGGTAGGTAAGAGGCCAGCCTTTCTTATGACATTGAACGGTTTTTATTTGATGCTTGTACACTTTGTTGGTTATAGGTTGTGCATCTAAAAAAAAAGAGCAGGAAAAAATCAGTAATGTAATGAACAAAAATGCTTTAGTCATTCTTTGTGTAATTAGTTGTTGAGAAATTAATGAAATATGAAAGTTTAACATAGGCAGAACTGCGATTAGCATGTATCTGCTATTTTTATGTCCAAAACTTTACACCTACGTTCCATTATAATATTTTGTTTGAAAATAGGTGTTTTTTATGAAACATGATTATGAGATACTTATCATTTAAAAATTATTTAACGAATTTTTTCTTTATTAGGTGGCCAATGACCATGGTCAAGTTATAATTTATTGTATTTTTGCATCGAAATTTTAAAAAACTTTTTATCAAACATGTCAGACGTAATCAAAATAAAAAAAGGTCTTGATATTCGGCTAAAGGGTAAAGCGGAAAAAGTATTTGGTACTGCCAGCTTGCCTGAGCTATTTGCCATCAAGCCGGGCGATTTTCCTGGTTTGGTTCCAAAGTTAGCGGTTAAGCCTGGTGACAAAGTTAAAGCCGGTTCGGTGTTGTTTTTTGACAAATATCGTACCGACATTAAATTTGTTTCTCCGGTAAGTGGAGAGGTTCAGGTAGTTAATCGTGGTGAGCGAAGACGGATACTAGAGGTTGTAGTAAAAAGTGACAACCAAAATGAATCAGAGGATTTTGGTACTGTTGATCCAAAACAGGTATCAAAAGAAGATGCTAAAGCTAAAATTTTAGCATCAGGAATGTGGCCATTTCTTCGTCAACGCCCATATAACGTGGTAGCGAATCCGGCGGACGAGCCCAAAGCAATCTTTATTTCAGCATTTGATTCTGCTCCATTAGGACCGGATAATGATTTTATCATGACGGGTCAGGAAAAAGAATTTCAGGCTGGAATTGATATTTTAAATAAATTGGTTGAAGGCGGTGTTCACATTGGAGTGAACAATGAAATGGCATCTAAAGCATTTGTTTCTGCACAGGGAGCAAAAGTTACTGCATTTTCAGGTCCTCACCCTGCAGGTAATGTAGGTGTTCAGATTCATCATGTATCTCCAATTAATAAAGGAGAAGTTGTATGGACGATTCAACCTCAGGAAGTCATCTCTTTAGGTAAATTATTTACACAAGGTATTTACGATGCTTCCAGAATTATTGCGTTGACAGGTTCTGAATTAAAAACCAGAAATTACATTAAGACAAAAGTTGGAGCCAATATTGCAGCTTATGTTGAGAATAATGTAGAAGAAGGTAGTTTAAGATATATCAGCGGTAACGTTTTAACCGGAGATAAAATAGGTAAAGATGGTTATTTAGGAAGTTACCATTCTCAATTAACGGTTATTCCGGAAGGAGATGATTATGATTTTATGGGATGGGCTGCACCAGGATTAAAAAAATTCAGTGTGTCTAAATCCTTCTTCTCGTGGTTATGTCCTAAGAAAGAGTATGCTTTAAATGCTAATTTGAACGGAGGTCCTCGTGCGATTATCATGTCGGGTCAGTACGATAAGGTAATGCCAATGGATATTTTACCGGAGCATTTAATTAAAGCGATTCTTACAGAAGATATAGATAAAATGGAACAGCTGGGAATTTATGAAGTAGCAGAGGAGGATTTTGCACTTTGTGAATTTGTTTGTACATCTAAATTAGAAATTCAGAGCATCGTTCGTAAAGGATTAGATGTGATGATTAAAGAGATGAGCTAATCTGTTGAATCAATTTGTAAATATTAAAATCATAATAAATTGAAAGCATTAAGAAATTATTTGGATAAGATCAAACCCAACTTTGAAAAAGGTGGGAAGTTTGAGAAATTACACTCAACATTTGATGCTTTTGAGACCTTTCTTTTTGTTCCAAATCATACTTCAAAGTCAGGAGTGCATATTCACGATGCCATCGATTCTAAAAGAACGATGTCTGTGGTGGTATTGGCATTAATTCCGGCTTTATTGTTTGGTATTTGGAATACCGGATTGCAACACTTTTTAGCTTTAGGTCAGCCAGATGCTGATTTTTGGCAAATGGTAGGGTATGGTGCTTTAAAAGTACTTCCTGTTGTTGTTATATCGTATGCGGTGGGTCTTGGTATCGAGTTTATGTTCGCTCAAATGAGAGGGCACGAGGTAGCTGAGGGATTCCTGGTTTCAGGTATGTTAATTCCTTTGGTTTTACCGGCAGATATTCCTTTATGGATGGTAGCTGTTGCTACAGCGTTTGCAGTAATTATTGGTAAAGAAGTTTTTGGTGGAACAGGGATGAATATTTGGAACCCTGCTTTAGTTGCCAGAGCATTCTTATTCTTTGCATATCCTTCAAAAATGTCAGGAGACTTAATCTGGGTTTCAGGAATGTCAAAAGGAGAAGGTATTGTAGATGGTTTTTCAGGAGCTACACCTCTTGGAAATGCAGCTATCGACAAGTTAGATTTATTACCTTCTACTTTAGAAAGTTTTATTGGAACAATACCAGGATCAATTGGAGAAACCAGTACGTTGGCCATCTTAATTGGAGCTGTAATTTTATTACTAACCGGTATTGGTAACTGGAAAATCATGGTAAGTGTTTTTGCTGGTGGATTCTTAATGGCCTTAGGTTTTAATGCTATTGGAACTACAGCACCGATGAATATTGATGCTGTTCAGCAACTTTGTTTAGGAGGTTTTGCCTTTGGAGCTGTATTTATGGCAACTGATCCGGTTTCAGGTTCTCGTACCGAAACAGGAAAATTCATCTATGGTTTCTTGATTGGTGTATTTGCAATCATGATTCGTGTGTTCAACCCGGCATACCCTGAAGGTGTAATGTTGGCTATTTTATTAATGAACACCTTTGCACCATTGATTGACCATGTTGTTGTTCAAAAAAATATTAAACGCCGTTTAAAAAGGGTTAAAGTAAACGCTTAATAAATTAGAAAAATGGACAAACAAGGAAATTTATATACATTTCTGTATGCGGCTATTATGGTAATTGTTGTGGCGGCTACTTTAGCTTTAGTTTCAACGGGGCTTAAAGATAAGCAAGAGAAAAACGTTGAGGTGGCTAAAAAGATTGACATTTTAAAGTCAGTAAATATTGCCAGCGATGCCAGCACTGCAGAAGCATTATACGAAAAGCATATTGGTGCCAACACGAAGGTTATTAATATGCAGGGAGAAGAAGTAAAAGGTAATGCCTTTGATGTGGACTTAAGTAAAGAAGTTCGCAAATCTCCTGAAGAACGTAACTATCCACTTTACGTTTGTAAAATGGATAACGGAGAAGAGAAAATCATTATTCCTTTAAGAGGAAAAGGATTATGGGGACCTATCTGGGGATATATCTCATTAAATGATGATAAAAACACTGTATTTGGTGCGACTTTCGATCATAAAGGAGAAACTCCGGGATTAGGTGCTGAGATTAGTAAAACTTTTTTCCAGGAACCTTTCCAGGGAAAAACCATTTTTAATGAGTCGGGTAGTTTTGCATCTATTTCTGTTGTAAAAGGAGTAGATACATCAAGTAACCCTCATGCAGTGGATGCAATCTCAGGAGGTACCATTACCAGTAATGGTGTTACTGCTATGTTAAAAGAGTGCCTTATGGGGTACGAAAAGTATTTAAAAAATTAAACGGTTAAAAAATGAGTGACAAAGAACCTTTGTTTTCTGCAAAAAACCGAAAACTTATATCAAATCCGCTTAACGCACAAAACCCGATTACCATTCAGGTATTAGGTATCTGTTCAGCTTTAGCGGTAACGGCTAAATTAGAGCCGGCAATTGTAATGTCAATTTCGGTAATGTTTGTATTGGTATTTGCCAATTTGCTAATATCACTTTTACGTAACACCATTCCATCTCGTATTCGTATTATTGTTCAGTTGGTGGTTGTTGCAGCGCTTGTAATTATTGTTGACCAAATTCTTCAGGCTTTTGCTTACGAAGTTAGTAAGCAGTTATCTGTATTTGTGGGACTGATAATTACCAACTGTATTATCATGGGACGTTTAGAAGCTTTTGCTTTAGGTAATAAACCATGGCAATCGGTATTAGATGGAGTAGGTAATGCTGCCGGTTACGGTGTAATCTTAATTATAGTAGCTTTCTTTAGAGAGTTGTTTGGTGCAGGTACCCTTACTTTACCTGGTCTGGGAACATTGACTATTATCCCGGAAGCATTTTATGAAATGGGTTATCAGAATAATGGTTTCATGATCCTTCCTCCAATGGCATTGATCACTGTAGCTATTATTATTTGGGTTCAGCGTTCACGTAATAAAGATTTGATTGAATCTTAATGACTAACTGGAAAAATTGATTTCAATGGAAAATATAATTAATATATTCGTCAAGTCTATCTTTATTGATAATATGGTGTTTGCTTACTTCTTGGGTATGTGTTCATACCTGGCAGTATCAAAAACTGTAAAAACATCGTTCGGACTTGGTTTGGCAGTGGTATTTGTATTATTAATTACAGTTCCTGCCGATTATCTGCTAAATGAATACGTACTTAAGCCTGGAGCGTTATCCTGGTTAGGTGAAGGATTTGCTGATGTAGACTTAAGCTTCTTAAGCTTTATCATGTTTATCGCAGTTATCGCTTCTATGGTACAGTTAGTAGAAATGATAGTAGAAAAATTTGCTCCCGCATTATACAGTTCTCTGGGTATCTTTTTGCCTTTGATTGCTGTAAACTGTGCTATTTTAGGGGGATCTTTATTTATGCAAGAGCGTGAATATGCTTCTTTGGCTGAAGCTACTTCTTTTGGATTAGGTTCCGGAATTGGTTGGTTATTGGCTATTGTAGGTATTGCCGCTATTCGTGAAAAAATTCAATATTCTGACATCCCGGCTCCATTACGCGGTTTAGGTATTACATTTATCGTAACCGGTTTAATGGGTGTTGCTTTTATGAGCTTTATGGGAATTCAGCTTTAATAACAGTAAGAAAAAACATTGATATAGTATGATATTTTTAGCTAGTCAGGGTGCAGTAATTGCTACCAGTGTGGTAGTTTTCTTACTTGTTGTCCTACTGTTGGTGTCTATTCTTTTGTATGCAAAACAAAAGCTTACACCATCAGGAACCGTTACTATTGACATTAATGATGGCGATCAGGCTTTGGAGGTTTCTCCGGGGCAAACGTTGTTATCTGCATTAGGAAATAATAAAATCTTTCTTCCTTCAGCATGTGGAGGTGGTGGTACATGTGCCATGTGTCGCTGTCAGGTGAACGAAGGTGCAGGTTCTATTTTACCTACTGAAACAGGTTATTTTACTCGTAAAGAGCAAGCCAATAACTGGCGTTTAGCTTGTCAGGTGAAGGTAAAAGAAGATATGAAAATGGAAATTCCTCAGGAAGTTCTTGGTATTAAGAAGTGGGAATGTACCGTTGTTTCTAACGATAACGTAGCTACTTACATCAAGGAGTTTGTGGTGAAGTTACCTGAAGGTGAAATCTTAGATTTTAAATCAGGAGGTTATATCCAGATTGATGTACCTAAGATCACAGTAGACTTTAAAGATATGATTATCGGAGAAGAGTATCGTGATGAGTACGAAAAGTATGGTATTTTCGATCTTCAAATGGTTAACCCAGAGCCTACTTACAGAGCCTACTCAATGGCTAACCACCCTGCAGAAGGTAATATTGTAATGCTAAACATCCGTATTGCAACACCTCCTTTTGACAGAGTAAATGGTGGATTTATGAAAGTAAATCCTGGAGTTTGTTCTTCATTTATTTTCTCTCGTAAACCAGGTGATAAAGTTACTGTTTCAGGTCCTTATGGAGAATTCTTTATTAAGGATACAGATAACGAGATGATGTTTATTGGTGGAGGTGCCGGTATGGCTCCAATGCGTTCTCACATCTTCCACTTATTTCATACAGTAAAAACCGGACGTAAAGCTACTTTCTGGTATGGTGCTCGTTCTAAGAAAGAGATTTTCTACCAGGATCAGTTTGAGGCTATCGAAAAGCAATTCCCGAACTTTAAGTTTAAAATTGCTTTAAGTGACCCACAACCGGAAGATAACTGGGAAGGATCAACAGGATTTATTCACCAGGTGATTCATGATGAGTATTTAATCAAGCATGAAGAGCCGGAAGATATAGAGTATTATCTATGTGGACCGCCAATGATGAACGATGCGGTAAACAAAATGCTTTATGATTTAGGTGTACCTGATGAAATGATTGCGTTTGATGACTTTGGATCTTAATTGTAGTATTAAGATAAAAGTATAAAGACATAAGACATGTTCTTATTTACAAAAAAGACTCCTTTTCGGGAGTCTTTTTTTTGTTTAACCCGGATTATGTATTAGAACTTCGTAATGAATATTGAAAGTACAATAAAATAAGGCTTTACTGAAACGAGGCATAGCATCGTTCTGTTGAGTTGAAGTGAAGCAACGAAGTGTCTTATTTCGAAGTAATTTATATGTGTAATAGACTTTCTAATACATATTGCGGGTTTAATAGATGATTATTTCTTTAGAAAGCGCTTTGTTATTTCAGAATGTTTGGATGATAATTTAATGACGTATTGACCTTTAGGAATAGCATCAATTCTATAGGAAATATCATGTTTTCCTTTACTCAATTGTTGTTCTAAGATTTTACCTGCTTTTTGTCCGGCGATATTATAAAGATCAATCTTTATCTCGGTATCAAATTGTAATTCAAATGCGATATGGATAATGTCATCAGCAGGAATTGGATATACACTCATATTTTTGGCAAGATTATCCTTGGAAATATCCAATTCATTACTTGTAGAGATATTAAAATATTCAATTTCTTCCATGACTACAGGAGCCGACTTTCCAAATTCTTCATATAGGTCATAAAAAACTTGACCAGCATTGTTAGTGCGGTTTTCATCTCTTAAAAATTCAGCATATTCTTTGGATACTGTTTGATATAATAGCTTAGCTTTTATCCAATACGTTTCATGGGGTAAAATATAAAAGGTTTCATCCCAGTTTTGTCCATTGGCATATTCATAGGCTACAACAGGCGATTGTATAGCGTTAAAATTATCATTATTAAAACCCAGTGGCGGTATGCGATTATCTTTAACTACCAAATCGTTTAAAACAAAATGAAAAGATTCACCGGGTTCGTAAGTTTTAATTCCATCTGCACTGGCAGCAGAAGCAATCGCTTCGCTTAATCCCAGTTTTATTTCATATATTTTAGTGTCTGTTTTTGTTAACTCAGCTGTTGAGGAATCATAATGCCCCGATTCAAAAATCAAATTATAGTTAGCATCATAGGCTTCCAGGTTTATCCACATTCTTCTGCCTTCAGGATAGCCGGAAGGTAATTTATGACCAGTAAGGTTGATTACCCTTACTAATGCCTCAAAACCATCTCCAATGGGGAAAACTTCTAATTCTAAATCTGCTGCATTTTTGAGCATAAACAATGCTCTCTGTTCACCCGCTTCTAATGCTGTGGGGTAAACTTCATCAGGGAAGATGCTGGCAACCAGATCTGGCATAAAAGTATTCCCACCCGTTAGGTCGTGTAAAGGCAGGTCACTACGTAATGGAACGCCACTTTTATTCCCTCCATAACCAGTTACGTCTGACATGTGGCAATCCTGACATGTTGAAACGTTTGTTTTGTTACCTCCAAATGTTTCAGAAGGAACTCCTTGAGGACTGTTATAGTCACTCATTTTCCATTCGCTAAATGTTCGTTCAATGGGCAGCATATTGTAGGTTTCAAATGCAGGAGCAGCAGAACCCATATCATTGGGAACATAATTCCCATCCGGATTTCGAGAATAAACTGGATTACTTACATCGTGACAGGTAGCACAGATATCAGATTCTTTATGAAAAGGAGAGTAATACATTTGATGACGAGCAGCTGCATCAACAAAAGGACCTCGTTTCCCATTTTCGGAATGAACCACATACATGCCATTTCCGGATTGAGGAGGAATTAATTGTAATCCACTTAAGTAAGTTTGATCAGATGTAAACGTAGTATTAGTATAATCTGCATCCAAAGGATATGGGTTTTGTCCAATACTAGTGGGTTTAACCAATTTATGGCAATAGTCGCATTGAACACCTTCCCGGTCTTTGCTAAGTAAAGCAGATCCATCTGTTGGCTCTGAGCGACCTTCTAACCAACCACCGGGGGAATGACAACGAATGCACAAATCTCCGGATTCTGGGGCGTCTTGATTAGCAATAGCCAAACATGCCAGGTATAATGGATCGCGGGCTGCCTGCGACATCATACTACCACGCCAATTAAATGCAGGCTCAACGAGCTCATCATAACCACCGTGGCAGTTATCACACTTATCCGGGTGTTCCATATTACCTGATTCTCCAGGTTGCGATCCGGGTAAAAAGAAATCGTCTATTACGGTATTTACAGCACCCCATAAAGCAATTGCTGATAATGCAATTATTCCAATAATCAGGTAGTTCTTTTTCATTAGATTGCATATTATTTTGTTTTGGATAATTTATTCCTGATACATTGCTGGGTTGGTTTTACAAGCAAGTTTAGTGTAGATGATTTGGTTAATTCAATTCATGATGATTCAATTAAAAATAGGATTGGTTAAAGGCAGATTTAGACCGTTTCAAAGAAGAGTTTGGGTTTATTGGTTATTTCTTCTTTAGTTTTGCTTTTGTAAGTTGTATTAGTATAATAAGTTAAGTATATAAGAAATCAAAGTCAATGAATCTTCTATGAGTCAACTGTATTTGTTGGTGAAGAAGGGTAAAGTTTTTGTTAGTGGAAATAACATAAAAATCAGTTGTATTTGATTATAGTTATCAATGACTTTTTTACTTTTATAGTTAGATCGAATTGGTTGGATTTTATTTTTCGATTGGCTTATTCTGATAATTCATAAATATGACCAAAAAGAGACTCGTAAGAAATATATTTTTAATAGCAGGCGGCTTTGTTCTTTTGCTGATTATTCTGGCTGAAATTTTCAAAGAAGATATTGTTAAGATGGCTCTGTCGAAAGGTGCCAAGACTTTTGATGTACCGCTGTCGGTTGGAGAGGTAGATTTTAGTTTACTCTATCGTTTCCCTTATGCCACAATCGAATTTAACGATTTAATGGTATTGAGTCATGAGTTATCGGATTCAATTAAGGAACCCGTAGATACTTTAGCCAGCATCTCAAAACTTTATGCATCGGTGGATATTGTGCAGCTAACCAAGGGAAATATCCTGGTTAAGAAAATTGAGATTGAGGATGTGTTGGCTAAATACAAAGTCGACTCTTTAGGTAACAGTAATTTTGATTTTCTTTTAAAGGCTTCAGAACAAGATACGATCTCTACCGTTGAGGATACTACTAAAGTTCAAGGTGTATTTACTTTGGATGAACTTACATTAGAAAATATAGAGTTAGCCTATCGTGATGAAAAGCTATCGACAGCAGCGGATTTACTCATCACCCAACTAAAAATGAATGGAGAGTTGGAGCCTTCTGGTTTTAAAGCTTCAACCAATGGAAATATCTTAATTAAATCTTTGCAATACGACGCATATAACTTAAAGGGTTTATCCAATAGTCATATCGATTTTAATATAACGGCTTTAAATGATTCCTTATCAATCCAATCATTGCGATTAAATACCGGTTCCGGAATGGTAGAACTGGCGGGAAGTATGCTTCAGGGAGATAGTGCGTATGTTGATGTACAGATTGCAGGGAAGCAACTGGATATAGCACAAAATATTTCTATTCTTCCACAGCAGATGCTGAAAGAATTTAAAATTAAAAGTGCAGGTGGAGAATTGAATTTTGAGGCTTCAGCTAAAGGTTATCTGTCTGAATATAATTTACCTCAAATCAATGCGTCTTTAATGCTTAAAGAAGGTGCTGTGTTATACGATATCTACCCTCAAATTAAGAACATTCAGATTGATGCTAATGTATCAAATGGCTATGCCGCTACCGCGCAATCATTGGTACTCAACCTTAAAAAGTTTTATGCAGAAACGAATAGGAGTCGAATTGATATGGCAGCTCGCATTCAAAAGCAGGAGCAATTGCAATACGATGTAAAGGCTAAACTATCAACCAGTCTGGAAGAACTTCTACCTTTTGTTCCGGATTCTACCATTCGTGAGTTGAAAGGAAAATTATCGACTAATATAAAAACAGCAGGTGTGCTGCCTGATTCAATTAATGCTGATTTTATAGATTACTTTTTAAATAGAACACAGTTGAGTTTAGCCCTCAATAATATATATCTGAAAAAGGATTCTATACCTGAAATTAAGGATTTAGGAGGTTCTTTGAGTTACCAGCCAGGTCATCTGAGTTTAAAAGAATTAAAGGTGAATGTTCCTGAGTATAATGCCACTTTGAGCAATGGGTATTTTAAAGGTACGTTTAAAGGCAAATTAAGTGATTATGAGCATCTCTCTTTTAAAGTGGATAGTCTATTGCTGGAAACTCCATCTTCGGCAGTAATCATGAAAGGAAATATAGCAGGTTTAAAGCAGATCAACTATGATGTAAATACCTGGGTGAAATTAGGTTTGTCGGAGATAAAATCGATGCTGCCAGATTCACTTGCCAATGATATGAGTGGAGATATAGCCATGCATCTAAAATCGCAAGGTGCTTTTGATATTGATTCCGTGGCTGACAAAGCCTTGCCTTTGCTTTTTGAGCAGAGTAGCTTTACAATAGGTATGGATAGGGTAAGTTTAAATATGCCTGACACTATTATGAATGTACAGCAGTTATCCGGATTGATGGAGTATAAGAATGATTCCATCTGGCTGAATAAGATAACAGGGAATTATTTGGGTTTATATTTTGGTGCAGATTCTACCACCATTTCCAATGTATATACAGGAGCCGTTCAGAATAATCCTAAACAAATGCATGTACATGGTAATTTTGAAGCGGGAGATTTGGATTATGCCTGGATAGAAGCATTTATGATTGATACTATTCCCAAATCGGAAGCAGAAATACAAGCTGAGATACAAGAAAGGCAAACGACAGAACCCCATGTGCAGCGATTTACGACTAAAGTAAACGGAAAAGTAAAATTACGCAGCTTTAAATATGGCGATATACTTGCTGAAAATATTGACTCAAAATTTCTGGCAAAAATAGATGATGGATACTTTGTGGCAGACCAATTGAGTTGTAATGTTTTTGGTGGAGATGTATTGGCCTCTGTAAAGTATCAGTTGGCTGATACGGCTATTTTTACGGATGTATTGAGTTTTAGGGCGGATGCCAAGAATGTAAATATGTCTCGAATGTTGGGTGAGCTGGAATCTTTTATTGATTATGAAGATTTTTCAAAGGACAAAGTAAAAGGAACTCTATCCTCTAAAATGGATGGTAGAGTGGTGCTAAAGGATTATAATGTGATGTATGACTCTTTAATGCTTAGTGGAGATTTGCTGCTTGAAGATGGAGCCTTGGTTAAAGTTAAGCCAGTAATGGAAATAGAGAAAAATGCATTTCTCGGTATCAGCGGTTTGTCAAATCTGCGATTCAGTACCCTGGAGAGTAGTTTGTTTATGTATAATAATAAAGTCTATATTCCTCAAACTTTAATTAAATCGACTTCATTTGATGCAAGTTTTTTGGGGATGTATGGGTTTGATGGTTTATATGCTTATCATGTTAGAATGTTTTTAGGAGAAATATTGGCGGGGAAATCTAAATATAATCTTAAAAAGCAAAAGAAGGATATGGGTTTTGTAGAAGAAAGTGAGGATGAAGCAAAAAGAGGAAGGTCAGCTGTATATGTAGTATCTTCTTTTGATGGAAAGAAGGAAAAGGCATGGTTTGACAATAAAAACGATAGAGAGAAAATGCAAAATACAGTCAGGGTAAAGCAAAGGATTTTAGGTTTTAACTTTTTTCCTAAGAAAGTTAAATATGAAACTGAGGTAAAAGATTAAAATTGAAAAAGAAGCTTATAAAAAATATCTTATATGCATTATCAATACTAATTCTATTATTGATAGGTGCAAAAGTGTATACCTATTATCTTCAGAAAAGTAAAAGGACAGCATTAATAAATGAGTTGATTCAGCCAAAGGATAGTGATATCGTATTTGGAAATAGGGAGGCAGCAGAATCAATTTATATGTTTGGGAACTACAATTGCTCACACTGCATAAGTTTTTTTAAAAAAGAATTCCCATTGATAGAAGCTGAAATTTTACAGGCTGAAGAAATAAATATGAGGTTAAAGGTTATTCCTTTTACATTGCATGAGGAGATGCTGGAAGCCTATTCTTTTGCAATATGTGTGAATAACTTTGGTAAGTACGAAGCATTTCATAACTTATTATTATTAGATTTTAATTTAATTTATTCGGAACAATTCCAAGAGCTAAAAAATGATATCATGATTAAAAATGAAGCCATTGCACAAAGTTATTTGGGAGGTGAATTCTTGGATGATTTAAAGGAGAATAAAAAGGAGTTTATGCTGATGAAATTTAGAGGAACTCCTACCTTTGTATTTCGAAACAAAGTGTTTACTGGAGAAATTAGTTATCAGGATTTAAAAGAGATATTAAGCAATAATTAATTTATACTATGATGAAAAAGTTATTTGTATTTCCAATCTTATTGGTTTTGATGTTGTTAATAGTGTCGTGTGAAGAAGATAATGACGTATGTGAGGCATTTGAACCAACAACATGTGATATTCTGGCAACCTTTTGCAGTGATGGCGAATTTGGCTATTACGAATATGATGGGAACAAGTATATCTGTGCTGATGAGGAGTGTGTTCAAGCTACAGAAGATGTTTATAAAGCAGCTGGCTGCTTGGGATCTACAGCTACGATTAAGTTAACATCCGAGCATTATATTTATGCCAGTACTGTTGTAAAACGTGTCTTTGAAGAAGCAAGAGCTTCATGCGCTGGTTGCAACTAAAAACAATACAATATTTTGTTATAAACTGCTTTGAGCAGTAGATAAGGCTGGAAGATATTCCGGCCTTTTTTATTCTACTTTCTAATTTAGAGCACCTGCCTTTTTAAATTAATATTTCCGCAATGTGTTTTTCCTTGTGTAGTATTGGGAAAATTGCTTGCGTAACTTTTCCCGAATCACCAATCTTATTTAAGTACTTGCTTGCTTAAAAAATACTATTTATTTTAGTTGTACGTTTTAACTAACAAATAATCAACACAACAACACAATGGCAGCAATTGACAAACTAGAGGGGACTCTGGGGCGTGAAAATGCAGCTCATCTTTTACGTAGAGCAACTTTTGGCTTAAGCGAAGATGCGATACAACGATTTGCTTCATACACTATTGATGAAGCCATGGATGAACTCTTTTCTGAACCAGAACAGGTGGAATTACCGGTGGATTTAAAAACCGGAGAAACCTGGTTAAACCCCAAAGCAACCAGTACCAATAGCGAGCAAGACGATTTAACGAATTACTTTGTTATTTGGCATCTGGAACAAATGAGAAAATCCGGAACAAATATTTCGGAGCGACTAAGCTACTTTTTACACACTCACCTTCCGGTAAGACGTACTTTGGTGCAGTCTTCTGAGATGTTGTACTATCAAAATGCCCTTTTCAGGCAATTTGCATTGGGCAGTTTTAAAAGGCTGTTCAAACATATCTGTCTGGATAATGCCATGCTTATTTATTTGGATAATGCCACCAATGATGTGAGTAGTCCCAATGAAAACTTTGCACGCGAAATGTTTGAGCTTTATTCTATAGGCAGAGGTAATCAGGTGACCGAGGGTGATTATACGAATTACACCGAGGATGATATTAAGGCAGCAACCAGAATATTGACCGGGTATCAGGTGGATGAAACCTTATTGCATGTAGATGGCGATACCCAGCTTCCAAGTGGAAAACTAAAAACAGTAGAGCAAAACGGCGTTTTTATTGCTAACAGGCACGATGCCGGAGAAAAGGTTTTTAGTCACCGTTTCGGAGATAGAATTATTTCGCCAAGTGAGTTAGTGGATGGCTACGCAACAGAAGAGGCAGCTCAGCAAGAGTTTGACGAAATGATTGAAATGATTTTTGATCAGGACGAAACGGCTCGTTTTATCACGCGTAAATTGTATCGTTTTTTTGTTTATTATCAAATTGATGAGCATATAGAAACTAATGTTATTCAACCTTTAGCCGCACAATTTAAAGCGGCTGATTATGATATCCCTACTTTGGTTAAGGCATTACTAAGCTCAGTTCATTTTTATGATGCGGATGATACAGAAACTGAAAATAATATTAAAGGTTCTATCATAAAATCTCCAATCGAATTAATCTGGGGAACTTTTAATCTTTTTCAGGTTGAGATACCTGATGATCTGACTTTGTTGTACAACACGGTTTATGCAAAAGGTATATTACAATGGATCGAAGACCAGGGGCTCAATTTTTATGAACCATTTGAAGTGGCCGGCTATCCGGCTTATCACCAGTTTCCGGTTTATAGCCGTAGTTGGATTCGGCCTCATACCCTGGCATATCGATACCAGTTTGGTGAGTTAATCTTAAATGGAGTGAATAGAAATGGCGATGAATTAGGTGTTAAGATGAACATATTGCATTGGGCAGAGAATAGCGGCGCAATCTCAGACCCCGGAAGTGCACAAGAGCTGGTTGATACTTTTCTTGAACTAATGATCCCTTTTTCATTGGCAGAGGAAAGGCGTGATTTCTTTTTGACTACTGTTTTCTTAGATGGATTATATCCGGCTGCCTGGCGTAGCGAATGGGATAATTATCTGGCTCAACCGGATACTTATCGAACTACGGTGGAGTCGCGTATGGTATTATTGGTTAATGCGATTATGCAATCTCCCGAGTATCAACTATTCTAAGCTTAAATTTCCAATTAAACTAGAAACTCTAAATCAACACACACTAATGAAAAGAAGAAGTTTTTTACGAAATATAGGTGTAGCATCGGGAAGTATAGCCTTGGCAGGCGTTCCCTTGCGCGCTATGGCATCACGAGGTGCTTTTGCAAAGGCAGCCTTGGAAGGAGATAATCAAAATGTATTAATTTTTATTCAGTTACATGGAGGTAATGATGGACTGAATTCATTGGTACCTATAGGGCAGTATAACGAATATTATAATGCGCGTCCGAATATTGCTTTGCCTGATTATGGAAGCAGAAGTATTATCAATGTCGATAATTCCATTTCCATCAACAGGCAAGTGGGATTACATCCTGATATGCTGCATTTTAAACAATTGTATGATCAGGGAAAAGCAGTTGTGGTTCAAAATGTTGGTTATCCGGATATGAATGGTTCTCATTTTCGTGGACGAGATCTGGTATTTATGGGCTTGGATGGAACCGAGGATGATGCAGATGTTGCATCTGGTTGGATGGGGCGTTTTTTGAACCTGGAATATCCCAATTATCCGGAGTCTTATCCAAATGATACAATGCAAGATCCTATTGCTATTGAGATGGGAAGTGCCATGTCATTAGCCTTTCACAGGGAAGAAGGTATACCCGTTGGATTAAATGTGCAAAGCCCCGAGGCTTTTTATAATTTAATTAATAGTGTTGGAGTAGAAGGTGGCACGCTATATAAACCCGAGGGCCATGCCGGAGATGAACTGGAATATCTTTGGCAGTTTGAAGGTATGTCGAATGTGTATGCCGGCCGATTAAAGGAGGTGTATGATAACGGTTCTAACTCCGCAGTGGAATATCCGGAACAGTATCCGGCTCCAACATCATCCAATTATAAAAAAAATCCGTTGTCGGCTCAATTGAGATTAATTGCCCGCTTATTAAAAGGAGGTATCAAAACACGAATTTTTATGTGTAGGATGGGAGGTTTTGATACGCATGGAAATCAGGTGGAAAGCTATGATTCTACATTGGGAATTCATGCAGCCTTAATGTATCACTTGTCTTCGGCGATTAAAGCTTTTCAGGATGACCTGGCCAATATGGAGTTGGAGGACAAAGTGCTAACCATGACTTTTACCGAGTTTGGAAGAAGGGTTTACTCGAATAACAGTTATGGAACCGACCACGGCACTTCTACGCCTGTATTTGTTTTCGGAAAGGCAGTTAAGAGCCAGGTGGTTGGAGATAATCCTGATTTGAATGATTTAAAAGGAGGCAACATGAAGTATCAGGTTGATTACCGTCAGGTATACACTTCTGTGCTAAAGGATTGGTTTGGAGCAAGTGATGAAACACTGGAGGTAGCCCGTTTCGACCGGTTTATTGATAATAGAATAGATATTTTAGGTTTGGATATTAGTGTTAAGGAGCTGGAAGCAGGAGAAATAAAAGCCTTTGTATACCCAAACCCAGCCGCAGAAAAAATTACCATTACTTACAGTATGCTTATGCCTGGTGCAGCCGATATTCAAATTTTTGATGTGACCGGAAAAGTACTCTACCAAAGGAAAATTAATGGTCTAAATTATGGAACGCATCGTTTTGTGTTAAATATTAGTTCTTTATCAGCCGGACAGTATGTGTTTCTTGTTAAGACCGAACATTATACCGAAAGTGGAAAGTTTATTGTTAAAAGATAAATCGGAGATATAGAGTTAGGTAAATTGAGATAGCCAAGGGAATTAATTTTCTCTTGGCTATTTTTTTAATAATTCACAAGGTGAAAGATCTTACTTCTATAATTCTTCCGGTCTTATTTTGTAGCTGATAATGCGCTGAAATCTTCCATCTACCCATGTTTTGCCAACAATAACAAATGCTTCGTCATCAGTTTTAAAAAAGCTGGATATTTCAACCGGGTTGGTATGACCTAAATATTTGGTGTGGATAAGCTCATTTGTTTCAGCATTGAAAAAGTAAATAGCCATCTGGTTATTCTTGGTGGTACAAGCATAGGCAATAATTGATTTCCCCTTATAGTCATCGTAAATAATTCTAAAATTAGATGAAGTTGAAAGCTCAGGAAAATCAATTGCGTTTAGTTGGCTTATGTTTTGTGTGGAATTTACATCAATTTCAACATCGGGATTTATAGCTATAGAATTGGTGTTAAATTCCGATTTTACAATGGCAAAATGCCCCTCTTCTTTATGTAGAGAAGCTCCCATTCCACCTAATTCCTGATAACCATTGACACGACCGCTTATATTGCCACTACTTTGTTCTAAAAACAAAAGCGATAAGGTATAGTTCGAAAAAGCATTTACTGCATAATAACTAATGTTATTTACATCAAAAGACTGGATGAAAAAAGGGAATGGATCTCTTTGTTTTTTCAAATGCTGGAAAATTTCGTAGGAGAAATCTTTATTCGTTGCAGTACGTTGTGTAAATATCTCATTGTTGGAATCATCATATCCACTCATTACGGTATTTAGGCCAATTCCATCATAGGATAGAATCAAAGTTGTTTTACTGCTTTCGTTGTAATGTGCAGCCAGTGGGTAGGTATTACTTAATTCTGAAATTTCATTGACTTCACCACTAATATGATCGATGGACAATAATTTAGTCCGAAAAGAAAGATCATCCATGCAAACCAGTCTTAATTCATTACCAACTTTCAGTATGTTGGGCATGGGACTAACATAAGAGGTTTCCAAAGATTTGCTCCAGATGATTTGTCCGGAACTACTGGTTTTGATCAGGTGAATACCCGGGTAGTTACTCATATTATCGTTAGAAATGGCACTCAGAATCAATATGCCATTATCCGATGTTTCTAAGGCATCAACAGGGTAGTAAGAAGATGTAATATCCGGATCATCAAATATTTTTACGAATTCGTACTCAGGAGATACATCGCTGTTGCTTATATCGCATGAAATGCAGATAAGTACTAATGCTAAGCTAAATATAATCGGTTTCATATGATTGTTTCAATTAATAATTTGTTGAAGAGGTGTAAATAAAGTAGTGACAGATCAATTACTTTCTTCTTTTCTCATTAAAGTAATGACATTCGATACTGGAACGCTTAGTAAGTTTACTGATCGGGAAGATGACCATTAGGTTTATCTTTAAAGAATGTAATTTCAGGTCATCCTGCACATCGTAGCTATTGCCAACAAACAAATTATTTGAATAACGCTCTTTTTCGTTGATAATATTATGAAGGTTATAATTGTAAGACGCTCCCAGCATTAGAATAATCTGATTGAAGTCGTACGAAATACCGGCACCAACACCAAGATCGAATTTGCTGGTAATATAACTGTTACTATAATCAGATTGTAAAACTGAGCTTTGAATTTCTGATGAATACAATTCGTTGGTTTGCGTATAGTTTGTAGAAGCTTTTTTGTTCGCCGTATGAAGCAAACTGTAGGATACAATTCCCTCCAGATATGGTTTGAAATTTTGATAGCCAAAATAGTAGCGAAGGCTTATCGGGATTTCTAAATACCTAAGTTTTTGCTGATGTGTGGTTTGATTTTCAAGGGAATATTGTGAACTACCATTCCATGCGTATTGTGTATTATAAGCATATTGATAGCTTGAATAGGCGGGGAGCAGTCCAATATGAAAATTACCCCATGCAGGATAAAATATGCTAAAGCCAAATTGATTTCCTACATTTTTAAAAAGTCCATCGTAGGATTTTTCTATAGGAGAAACATCTTCGCTCATATTATTATGAACCATGTATGAATTCAAGATTACCGGTTTGGAGAAGTTAATCCCTCCATAAAACCCTACCAACAAGGTTGGTTTGTTTTTTTCTTTGGCGCTCACATTTATACTCCATAGGAGAAGGGCTGCGACCAAAAGAAGTGCAGAAATAGTGTGTTTGATCATTGTGTATTGTGTTGTGTTTAATTGTAATAACGTTGAGGTTTAGTCTATTAGTATTTGATTAAGTCCTATTTTTTCAAATGAATTTTATCAATTGCTTTACTATCAGAAATGAAAACAGTTTATGGATAATTTTGTTAAAAAAATGCATAAAAAAAGGGATAGCCCATAGGAGCATCCCTTATTTTTTAAAACTGAAATTTACGTTGTTTACTCAGCAACTAATGTGTCTGCTTCAGCAGCTAAAGTATCAGCTTCCATGGCCATTGAATCAGCCTCAGCAGCTAATGAATCCGGAGTTTCAACGGCTTCAACCATTTCAGTTTTTGTTTCTTCGGTAGTAGTTTCTGCTTGTTTTTCTTTTTTTCCACCACAGCTTGCTACTAGCAAACCTAATAGTAAAATTGAAGGCAATAATTTCTTCATCATTTTTGAGGTTTAATGTTTATAATAGATTAATTAAAAGGAATTTCGAACAGGGTTTAGTTGTTCTTTGTCGTTATATATTTTTGCGTATTCTTTATCAGATACCATAATATGATCGGTAATCCATTCTTTTAGAAAATTTGTTATTTCAATTGACAGGATTAATTTACCTTTAATAAAGCGATTTTCCAAATCTGTCACTTTATCAATAAAATCCTGGTGCTTATCCTTATGTTCGTTAGAATTTTGATAAGGTAATTTTGAGAAAAGTTCTTCTTCTGTTTTAAAATGGAATTCTGTGTAAGCCTTCATTTTTGAAATTAAATCGCTAATTAATTCCTTATTCGACTTCTTACTCATTTCATTGTAAAACATGTTGATCATATCAACCAGTTTTTTGTGTTGATCGTCAATAGCCTTTATGTTAAGGCAATAATCGTCGGTCCACTTAATTAAAATCATATGGTTTGTTGTTTATTTTGTTAGATGTCTGAGTTTTTTACGGGGTATTATGCAATGAGTTACCTTTTTGTTTTAATTTTTTGTTAAAAAAATAGGGTGCTCTCTTGAAAAGTAATAAAAATGTAAAGTTTTAAAGCCTTGCGATATATGTTGTATTTATGGTATTATTACTTTTTAAAGTACATTTGACGCATAATTAATACTTATTTTATGAAACAGCTATTTGTCTTTTTAAGTCTTATTGTTTTTTTGGTTGGATGTCAGCCAAAAAACTATTCATATTTAAAACTTCAGGGCGAAATTTTTGGAACTTATTATCATGTAATATACCAGCCTGTTCAGGATAATGATCAGATTGATGAAGGTTTGCTGTTAAAACTTCAGGAGGTAAATACCTCACTTTCTACTTATGATAAACAATCTGTCATTAGTCAGTTTAATAACAGTGATACCGGATGTGTGATCGATCCATTAATGAAAGAGGTAGTTGTTTCCGGTTTGGAAGTATTTAAAAACTCTAATGGAGCTTTTGATATGACTGTTGGACCATTGGTTAATGCCTGGGGTTTTGGATTTAAAGAGAAAGAAAATATGACAGATGTTTTAGTTGATTCTTTAATGCAATTTGTAGGTATGGAGCACATTCATTTGAATGGGAATGTTTTAGCGAAAGAGAAGCCTGGAATTATGCTGGCTTCCGGAGCTATAGCCAAAGGGTTTGGAGTTGATGTTGCTGCAGATTTTCTGATTTCGCAAGGGGTTCAAAATTATATGGTAGAAATTGGAGGAGAGATAAGGGCGCAAGGGATCAACCATAAAGGTACACCGTGGAGAGTGGGAATTGATAAACCGATAGATGATCGGGCAGCCATGAATAGAGAATTACAGGATGTATTGTCTTTAAGCCATATAGGCCTGGCCACATCGGGTAATTACCGAAACTTTTATATCAAGGATGGTAAAAAATATGCTCACACTATTGATCCTAAATCCGGTTACCCAGTTCAGCATAGCTTATTAAGTGCATCTATTATTGCACCCAAATGCATGGTAGCAGATGCTTATGCTACAGCTTGTATGGTTTTAGGGCTTGAGCAAAGCCTGGAAATGATAGAACAATTAGATGGGGTTGAAGGGTATTTTATTTATGTAGATGAAGAAGGTCAAAATAAGGTTAACTATACAGATGGATTTGCAAAAATAATTGTAAAACCTTAAGTAGAATTGGGAACCTATTGAAGTGTACTTTGAAGCTTGGTTTTAAGATTTAATGATGTGGCATAGTTTTTGGTTTTTCGATAACAGATTCTTTTACAATCATTAAAACTTAAACACATGAAGAAATTATACTCCCGTTTTTATATCGTTACGATATTGTTTCTTAGCATCATTTTATTTGCTTAGTGCCGAAGAGATGATGATATGAACTTTAGAATAGTAATTGAAAATTATTGTGATTTTCCTGTAAAAGCTTACTACGATAATCAGGATATTGAATATTATGAAGATGGTGACCGGGATGTAACCGTTGTGGGGTCCGTATCCTTTGTTCCGGCCAATGGTGAAAAAGTCGTTTATTCTAAATACAGATATGTATGGATTGAAACTTCAACGAATCCGGTAATGTCACGGAAATTCAGAAGTGATAATGATGGGCCGTTTAAGAAAAGAATAGAGGTTTATCCTGAAGATTTTTATGGATATTAAAAAAAGGGAGTAATGTTTAAAGCAACGTTACTCCCTTTTTTTAGCAACTTAATGTTTGACTTTCTCCTTCACCACCTAAATGCAAAGGTTTAATTTTTATACTGTCTTTTTGTGCTTGTCTATCTTGTGTTGTTGCACAGGATATTCCTCTTTTTTGCATATCCTTATTACTTCCAATATGCAAGTTTGGAAATTTCCCTCCTTTTTTAATCAAAATGCCTATTGCCATTAATACAAAAACGATGGCAACCAATACAACACTTAATAATAATACCTTTAAAAACATAGTTGTCAATTTTATAACGAGTGCAAAAATAGCCTTTTTTATTACTCGTTAAACAAACTACAAACAAATATGTTTCAATGATTGGAAACAGAAGGTGACAGTAGTTAGTTTTATTTAGAATTATTCTTGTTAGCTTTGTCGAATGGGTAAGAAATAAGTAGTGCATTTTTCATAAAAATGTAAGATAAGGTCTCTTGTCTATATTAAAAAAGTCTATTAAAAGAGTATGACATCAAATACAGGAATCAGTTTCGAAGAATTTAAGAAAGAGGTTTTAGCCGATTACAGAGTTGGTCAGGTTAGCCGCAATCTTAGTCTGCTTGGTAGAAAAGAAGTACTTGGAGGGAAATCCAAGTTCGGAATTTTTGGAGATGGAAAAGAAGTGGCGCAGATTGCCATGGCAAAACAATTTAAAGCAGGTGATTGGCGATCGGGCTATTATCGCGATCAAACCTTTATGCTTGCTGCCGGAATGACAACTCCGGTTGAATTTTTTGCTTCTTTGTTTGGGGAAACTAATACGGATTTAAATCCGGATAATGGAGGTAGATCTTTTAATAACCATTTTGGAACCCGCACAATAACAGATTCTGGCGAATGGAAAAAAATTGCTGATATTAAATGTACTTCTTCGGATATATCACCCACAGCTGGTCAAATGCCTCGTTTGGTTGGGCTGGCCTTTGCTTCAAAATTATATCGTCAGAATACTTCATTAGATGAAGACGAAAATTTTAGTCACGGCGGAAATGAGGTTGCTTTTGGAACCATTGGAGATGCAAGTACATCCGAAGGGCATTTTTTTGAAACGTTAAATGCAGCTTCGGTTCATCAAATTCCTATGGCTGTTTCAGTTTGGGATGATGGTTATGGTATTTCAGTTCCTAAGAAAATTCAAACTACAAAAGAGAGTATTTCTGATGTTTTAAAGGGCTTCGAAAAAGGAGTTAAAGATCAAAGCGGAATTCTTATATATAAAGTTAAAGGCTGGGATTATGCCGGTCTATGTCAGGCTTATGAAGAAGGAATTGCCAAATGTAGAAAAGAGCATGTTCCTGTATTATTCCATGTGGAAGAATTAACACAGCCAATCGGTCATTCTACTTCGGGTTCTCATGAGAGATATAAGTCAGAAGGTCGTTTGAAATGGGAGAAGGATTATGATTGTCTTCAGAAGATGCGGGAGTGGATTATTGAACGTTCTATCGCTAATTCAGAAGAACTGGATGCTATCGAAGCCGATGCGTTCGAAGAGGTAAAAGAGGCAAAAAAGAAGGCATGGAAGCAGTTTGTATCAACATTAAATAATGAGCGAGATAGTTTATTGGCTGTGGTTGAAAACAGAGGATGTATTTGTAGTGGAACAAATGGCGATGTAATCGATCAGTACCTTAAAGATTTAAAGCAGGTGATGATTTTAAATCGAAAAGAGATTCTATCTACAGCCAGAAAAATCCTAAGGCATATCTGTAACACATGTAGTAAACCAGATAGTTTAAAGACTAATTTGCAAAAATGGATTGCAGATTACAGAGAGAACGCGCATGTCATGTATAATGATCGTTTATATGCAGAGGATGATTTTGCAGCTGTAAAAGTGCCTATTGTTCCACCGCATTACGATAAGGAATTAGAGAAAGTACCGGGGAGAGAAATCCTTCGTGATAATTTTGATGCTTTGTTTGATAAAATACCGGAACTGGTCACTTTTGGAGAAGATACCGGCGTTTTGGGAGGCGTGAATCAATCCATGGAAGGTTTGCAAAAAAAATATGGCAAGCATAGAATCTGGGATGAGGGTATTCGCGAAACAACAATTATAGGAACAGGAATTGGAATGGCTTTACGAGGTTTAAGGCCAATTTCAGAAATTCAATATTTTGATTATCTGTTGTATGGTTTGCAGACCATGAGTGATGATTTGGCTACTTTAAGATACAGAACAAAAGGCGGACAAAAAGCGCCGATGATAGTTCGGACAAGAGGTCACCGTTTAGAAGGTATCTGGCACTCAGGTTCACCGCTGAGCATGGTCATTAATTCTATTCGTGGCGTTTATGTATGTGTACCTCGTGATATGACCAGAGCAGCCGGGATGTATAATACTTTATTGCACTCAGATGATCCGGCTTTGGTTATTGAACCTTTAAATGGTTATCGAATCAGAGAACCCAGACCAAATAATATTGGTGAATATAATGTGCCACTGGGAATACCGGAAGTACTGCATGTTGGACATGACGCTACATTGGTAACTTATGGTTCATGTGTTAGAATTGCGCAAGAAGCCGTTGAGCAATTGAAGCTGATAGGTATTTCTGTAGAGTTAATTGATGTACAAACATTACTTCCTTTCGATATTCATGGAGTGATACTCGAATCTGTTAAAAAAACCAATCGAGTTGTGTTCTTTGATGAGGATGTTCCAGGTGGAGCCACTGCGTATATGATGCAACAAGTGGTTGAAAAAGATGGCGCCTTTAAGTATTTGGATTCAGCACCACGAACCGTAACCGCTAAAGATCACAGACCTGCTTTTGGTAGTGATGGAGATTATTTCTCAAATCCAAGTGCAGAAGATGTATATGAGAGTATATATGAAATAATGAGTGAGTTTAATCCGGAGAAATATCCGGCGATATATTAAAAAGTACTACCGGAAATCCATAAGAGGGTTTCCGGTTATTTTTATCAACATCTTCCACAATATTTAGATAAAGTTGTATAATAAACAAGCAATGAGATAAATGTTTGTAAGTCTTAGATTTTTTGTCTAAAATCTAACAATCTGGAATTATTAATAACCTTCTTTTATTCCGAACGATTTTTCCAGTTTAAGCTTATTATTACCTCTGGATATGAGCACTAAATAATCACCTTCATTAATAATTTGATCGTTTGAAGGATCTTTGATCAATTGGTTATTTACAACCAGACCTATTAATATCGCATTCAAACTTTTTTTCATTTCAACAAACGAATCAAAATAAGATTTGCCTTTGTAAGGGTTGTTCTCAGTTACTTTAAATTGCTGAATGTCCTGATCAGCATCTTCTACGCTGGTAGATATTAAATCAGAAGTGTATTCGGCTACATGTGGCTCAAATAAATAACTGGCTACCATTCTGGAGGCTACTTCATGACGTGCTACCACATGCTGAACGCCTGTATTTTCAAGTGTTTCTTTTAGCTCCGGGTTTGTGCAATTTATAATGATGTTTAAATCTGGGTACTCTTTTTTAATGTTTAGCACAAATACCAAGGTGTCGGTATCTTCCTTAAAGTTGATAAAAACGGCTTTGCTTTTTGTGAGGTTTACCTTTTCGTAGGCCTGCATATTTTTATAATCAGCAAACAAGGCAAAACTATGATCGCTTTCGTAAAGATCACTGAATAACTCCAGATCATTTTTTGAATTTGTGACTAATGCAATGTGATGTCCGGCGTGGTATATTTGATCAGCCACTTGCTGCGCAAACTGATTCCAGCCGATTATAACGTAATGATTTTCGAATCGGGTACCAAAGTAACCGTTTTTCTTTTTTTCCATAAAATTGTTGATTCTATAGGTTATTTCACCAATAATATATCCAAGTATTCCAAGGCTTCCGAGAATTATAAATAAACCCAGTATTTTCCCTATGGTTGTTACAGGATAAAAATCGCCATAACCTACTGTGGTTAACGTTACCACTGAATACCATAAGGCATCTGTAATTGATTTTATATTTGCATTGGGATCGGTACGTTCAACCAGAGAGATGATATATATCAAACTCAGGTATAGCGCAATGCCAATGTAAAAAAGCTTTTTATTCTTCATACAACAAGAATAAGTTTTAGGGTTTACTTTTACAAGTATACTATATGAATTTTAATTGCGATTAAGTTAAAACATATGTTTGAATTTGAATAATAAAATAAGAGTTGTTTGACTTATGTTATATTTGTGATCTTTTTATTAAAACAATAGCGTAAGTAATTTATGATTATCATTAGTAAACATACAAATCAGTTGTGTAATAGACTTTTTACCTATCTTCCAATTATGTCTTATGCTTTGGAAGCCAATGAACCTGTATGTTTTCTTTTTCAATACAAACAATATGATTCGTTCTTTCCCAATCTTAAAAAAGAAGGCATAAAATCTTACTGGAAAGAAAATAGTAGGAAAAATAGTTACTTCAGTTTATTATTCAATGGCATTATTAGAGGTATCAATTATTTTGTTCATGTTGTTTTAATGCCTGGAGAAAAGATTCCATTGCATAAGCCATTAGGGATATTGTTCAATCCTAAATGGAGAGAGGTGCGTCATGATAAGGCTTTTATAAAAAAGCATTCTGAGCATTTACGATATCTGTTTTCTCCAGCTAAAGAAGTTTGGGAAAGTATTGATGCGCTTTGGAAAGAACAATCAGGTGAATATATAACTGTTGGAGTGCATATAAGAAGAGGAGATTATCGCACGTATAAAAATGGGATTTGGCATTTTGATTTCGAAGTTTATAAAAAATTTATGCTTCAATTAGAGGCTGTATTTAAAGATGAAAACAAAGCGGTTCGTTTTTTTGTGTGTTCAAATGAAAAGATAGAGTCCTCTCATTTTAATGGATGCAATGTAATCATGCAAGAAGGTGATGATATGATATTTGATTTGTATGCGCTTTCTCGCTGTGAATATATTATTGGTCCACCAAGTACCTACTCACAATGGGCATCTTTTTATGGTAAAAAACCATTGGCTGTATTAATTGATGCAAATTCAGAACTATCGGGAAAAGATTTTTCAATTATAGAAACTTTGAATAACGATTTTTATAAAAAGAGTTAATGGCTGGGGGGGATGCAATTCTCTATCTCATTATTCCATCTAATGTTGGCATTAAACTGCTTACATAACTCTTTAAACTGAAGTGTTTTTTGTTTGTTACAACTCGATAATTCAATGTAGCACCAACCGCTTTCTGTAAATGTGTGCAATGCCAAATGCGATTCTGCGAGTAACCAAAATGCAGTAAATCCATTTACAGGAAATTGATGTGATGAATAATTGAGGGTTTGAAATCCTGCCTGAGACAAAATATCGGAGAATGCATCCTTTAAAATAGTTTCGTCAACAATCTCAATCCATCCTTTTAAATTAAATATTTGAGGTGCTAACTCTTTATGTTGTATTTTATTCATAACGTACTTTTTACTGTATTGTAGAAGTAGAAGCTAATATAAGTCCCAATTACCTTTCAGGTAGTATTTGTATAGAACCGGGTCGTGAATTTTATTCACTTTCACAGAGTCTGATTGTCCCGGATATACATCCTTACCAAAGGATGTAATCAATTTCATAGCATTCCGATCCAACCACTTGGTCTCAATTTTAAATTCTAATTCCTGTAATCTTGATTTTAAAGGGAATTCCTCATTTTCTTTGATCCCCAAAGACCATCCCCATTCACCTAATGAAATCACATGGTTATGCAAAGGAACTGTTTTAAATCCGGCACTTTTCATGGTGTGAATAATGCATTTAAAAGCTTTGGTGGCAAAATAAGGACTTCCGGCCTGTGTTATAATAATTCCATGCGGTCGCAAATGTCTGTATGCAATTTTATAGAATTCTTCAGAGTATAAACGTCCTAGTTCTACTGTTCTTGGGTCGGGAAGATCTATAATAATTACATCGTAAAAATGTTTGTTTTCACTTAAAAAGGTAAATCCATCTTTATTAAATACTTCAACTTTAGGATTAGATAAGGAACCTTGATTTAGGTCGGTAAGCATAGGGTGCTCATTTCCTAGTTTAGTCATGGCTGGATCAAGGTCTACCAAAGTAATTTTATCGCATTGCTCATATTTCAGTAACTCTCTGACTGCGCAACCATCACCTCCTCCAAGTACTAATACTTCTTTAGGGTTGGGATGCAAAGTCATTGCCGGGTGAACCAAGGGCTCATGGTACATCATCTCATCCATCGTACAAAGCTGAAGGTTGCCATTTAAATACAACCAAAAGTCATCTTGCCATTGCGTAATCACAATACGTTGATATTTGGTTTGTTCAGCATAAACGACCTTGTCTTTGTATTTCTTTTGTTCACCATATTTTATAATTGGATCAGCCATAAAAACGCCGCCAACCAGCACAACCATAATTCCAACAATAACAAAGTTGAAAATGTACTTATATGTGGGGCTGATGAATTTTCTTAAAAAGAAAAATACCCCAATAGCAACACTAAAATTAACCAAACCCAGAATAAAAGGGGTGTAGTTTATACCTAAAAAAGGAATGCCTATAAAGGCAAAGAAAATACCTCCCAGCAAACTTCCATAATAATCGTTCTCTAATACTTTGGAAATATTTACTCTCAGGTCTTCGTACTGATCGTTAATTCGTGTCACTAATGGAATTTCCATTCCGATTAAAACACCAATGGCAATGCTGCAACTGTATATTAAAATGGATAAGGATGCCATGTAGGCAGACGCAGTATATACGACAAGTGGAACGAAGGAAACAACCAGTGAAAGAATAAATTCCAGTATAAGAAATTTCTCGGTCAGGTTATGCTCAAATGATTTACTGATACGGCTGCCAAGTCCCATGGAAAACATCATGGTTGAAACGATGAGTGCCCACTGCATGGTTGAGTCTCCAAGAAAGTGAGTCGCTAATGTAGACAATAAGTATTCAGCTACTATTCCACTAAAACCTGTAGCAAAAATCGCAGCCATTAAGATGGCAGAGTATTTATTTCTAATTTTTAACATGTTAGAAGAACATCTTTAAAAAAGATCGGGATATCAGAGAGTAAACAAAAACAGGGTCTGAATAAACCCTGCTTCTATTTTTTATATTTTGTTTTGATTTACAAACACCAGGTAATTAAAACCGATCCGCCAACATAGGCAAAGGCTTCAATGATGGCAGCACCCACATTGGGTTTTTCCTGATTGATAATTTCATCTGTTAAGCGCTGACCCGGAAGAAGAATTTTATCCGTTAGGTAACGCATTACCGGAAGAAGAATAATACCAAGCACTAATTCAAATCCAGCTTCAGTAAAAGTTGGTATCCATCCATCAAAATCGCCTGCAATTCCATGACGAATTAAATTAGCAATAGCTATTAAAGCTCCTGCAAATCCAACTCCAACAGCCACATTGTCTTTTTCAATGTGCTCATGAACATCGTAAGGAGTGATGAGTTGATAAACCGCTGCAGCGATAATAAGCGCCAGTTGGCCTGCGGCCCAGAATACAACAGCAGAGAGAATACCATTGGAAAGGTTGCCTACTTCAGTTTCTCCACTTACCGCACCAAAAATAATTAATCCGGAAGCGATAGAAACAGCACCTTCAATAACACCAGAACCGGAGTTTCGATCGGTTATTATCTCCTTTTTAACTGAAAACTTACGTAAGATGATTTTGTCATTTAACCAAATAGAAAGGTTTAATAAGATAATGGACAAAGTACCATAAATAAGGATGTCAATTATATCTTGGACCAGTCCTCTGGTTGGGCCTACAATAGCACTTCCAATAGCAAGTAAAAGACCGATAAAATAGCCAACGTGAGCAAAAGCAAAAGCTAGATTATCTTTTTCAACCAGTTCTTCTTTTATGCTAAAACCTCGGTTTACCATTTGATACACGAGTTTTCCCAGGAAAAAAATTACAAAGCCTACAGCGATATAGGCAATTGCATCATATAATATTGTTGAAATATCTGATAGATTCATTGTTTTTAATTTTTCGGGTTAAAGATTATTATTTACCAAACCCACCACTTCGACTGCGTGATGATGAACTGCTATATCGGGATGAACTTCTGGTACTTCGCGAGCTACTTGAGCTACTGGAATATTTTGAACCCGATGAATAACTTCTGGAAGAACTAGCAGAGCTTGATCTGGAAACCTGATTTCTAACCTGACTCTTAAATGTAGATGGTTTTGATGCCCATGTTGTATTTCTACCCGAACGAGAGGTATATGATTTGGTTCCATATACTCTTGATCCAGATGGCCCATAATAGGGTCTGGATCCATAATATCCACCTCCATAATAGTCATTCCAATACGAGCGGCGAACAGGATAAGTCATCATATTAAACATGGATGACATAAAAGCGTATTTACCATAGAATTCCCAAAAGGAACCACCATCTCTCTGTACCCAGTGACCATATCGCTCGTTACCTACATAGTGATTGTAACCAGCAGGAGAGGCAACTTTGGAAACCTTGCCGTCTTTTTTAGAAGCGATTTCCATACCCATATTATCTACATTTTGGCCAAAATAAGCTTCAGGAACTTCTTTCCAGTCTGTTTGATTGGCTACAACCGTATCTGGCTTTTCAACAATCACATTGTATTGATGGAAGTATTTTCCATTTCTCGAATCCATATCAAGTAGAATGATGGAGAAATTATTTTCAGCAGACAGGTCTCTGATAATTTCATCTACCGGAGATTTTTGCCAATTTTGAGCTGTTTGTACAACCGGGCTTGAATATTGGCGCGAAGCCCTTCTGTTACTGCAGGTTTTTAAAATAAAAAATCCAAGAATAACAGCAATAATAACTTTTGCAATTCCGTTCATTGTGTTTAGATTTTGGGTTTATTTAGAGGCAGGTAATATGTTTGATATTTCAAATTCTTTGATAACAATGCCAATGGAAGCTTCAAATTCTTTTTCGTCCCATTGTTCAATAGTTAATATTTTTTGTCCTTCTTCATCTTCAAAGTCCCATGATCTGAATTCTTCCCATTGATCACCTTTGGCAATGTCATGAAAATACCCCGGAGCTTCACTTTCTAGCAGATAGGTAACTCCTTCGTGTATAATTTTTTTAGGGGGTTGTTGTTGATTCATCAAAACCTCAGGTAGGTTTTCATCCAAAGCTCTGACTTTTATTTTTTTTGTTAGGCTAATTTCAAGCTCATCATCTTCCTCAATGGCTAAATAACGAGTTAGAGATCCATTGCTTACTTTAAACTCCCGAGTAAAATAATTTTCGCCCCAATCGTATTCGTAAATAGCCTGAACCTCCCAGGTAGAAAGGTCATATTCAAAAACAAAACCAACATCCAGGTCTTGAACCCGGATGTTGGTGCTATCGTAATGAGGTTCTTTTTTCTTAAAAATATCAAAGATACCCATGTTTTACTTTTATTAATTATGATTGTTTTAGCTTGGCTTTTAACTCTTCTAATGAGTTGGATGCTTTTACATTGTTCTCAGATAAAACATCGTTGATTTCTTCATCAATGCTTCTGTTTTCCATTGCAATGTCTCCATAAGCTTCGCTCATAGCTTCTTGCTGTGCTACTTTTTCTTTCATTTTTTCAAGCATCGAAACGGTTCCAGAACTATCAATTCCGCTCAATTGCTTGTTGATTTTTTGAGTAGCACTACTCACTCGGGCTCTGGCCTTAAGTGTTCTCAGTTCGTTTTCGTAACTGGAAATAGTGCTTTTAAGCTTTTTAATGTTTTTATCTAAAGCAGCAATGTTTGTATCAAGCTTATCCACTTCAGTTTGAGCTCGGGAAGCAGCCTCAATCGCTTCTTCTTTTCTGGCCAAAGCTTCAGTTGCTAAACGATCAGCTTCAGCTATATCTAACTCACCTTTTTCAGCTTTTTGAATTAAAAGAATGGCTTTTTGCTCGTAATTTTTAGCCATTTCTTTATTGGTGGTTAAATCTTTTTTACTTCTGATAGCTAAAGCTTTTACTTCAGCTAAAGCTTGTAGGCTTTTGTCTAAATCTTTTTTTAGATCACGGATTCCCTGCTCCGTCATTTTAATAGGATCTTCCAATTTGTCAACAAGTGCGTGCGCTTCCGATTGTCCTACTTTAAATATTCTGTTAAAAATTCCCATTTGTGTTTGTTTTAAGCTTTAGAAAATTCGATTAATTCAGAAGAGTACTCAGAAAGTAATAACTTTAATGAGTTAAGAGAGGCTTCCAATTCGTTTAAGTCAAGGTTCTCCAGTTGAAGCGTATCTCTGTAAATTACTTTTTTACCAGACTCGTCAAGACAAAAAGCGCCATGTACTACCTCGCGGTTTTTCATAAGCAGTGATTTAAAGATGGCTTCGGTTCCGGCACTCATTTCAAATAATAGTCCCTCAATAATAACGATACTGTCTTCGCAATCGATGATTACGTTACTTATACCGTCTTCTTCTTTTTCAATTACCACTAGTTCTTCCTCTGCGTTTTCCGAAACAATGTGGTATTCTAAATCTAAAAGGTAATCTTTTACCTTATCAAAATATTCACTCATAGTAATAAAATTGAATGATAACTGTTGTTAAACAATAATGTAAAATTTGATTTATTCGTCCAAAAAAGATTTGATACGTATACCAACTAAGGCAATTGTAGTTATAAACATGTATCAAGATTTGCTTCTTTGGTTTTTGAAAGACAAGACAGTTACAAGTATAATAAATTATTCTGAATAATTAAAATTCACTTAAACGCCTTATTTTTCTATTTTAGAAATTCTATTGAGTTTTGCGATTTGTGGAAATCAGGTACAGTCCAATAAAAGTTATTCCACCATTCAAAATTAGTTTTTCATATCCTAAAGTAAATCCAAACCAGCTTTGAGCATTAAAATCTAAAATGCCTGTGATTAAAGGACTGATGACGGCTATTACAGGAACGCAATAATCATTGATTTTTATTTTTGTAAATAAACCAAAAGCATACATTCCCAATAAAGGACCATAAGTGTATCCGGCTAAAATGAAAAGTGTACTGATAATACTGTCGGCGTTAAAAATTCTAAACAGAATAATAACCAGCATCAGAATGATTGAAAAGGATAAATGAATTAGAATGCGATTTCCTTTTGTGAGGGTTTCTCCTTTATGCGAAGAGCCTAATATGTCCACCGAAAATGATGTGGTTAATGATGTTAAAGCAGAGTCGGCACTACTGTATGCTGCAGCTACTAAGCCGATAATAAAAAATACGCCCACAATTTGAGGCAAAGCACCACTATTCACAATGGTGGGGAATAAATCATCTGAACGTTCAGGTAAAGTTATGCCTTGTTGGTTAGCAAAAATATAAAGCAATGCACCTAATGATAAAAACAGAAGGTTGGTAGGAATAAAAGCAAAACCGTACCATTTCATGTTCTTTTTAGCTTCAGAAATATTTTTACACGATAGGTTTTTTTGCATCATATCCTGATCTAAACCTGTCATTACAATAGTTATAAACGCTCCGGAAAAAAACTGTTTTATAAAGTGTTGTTTAGAACTCCAGTCATCAAATACAAAAACTCTTGAAAACTCACTTCGGTTAATGGTTTCGATAAGCTGACCTCCACTTAAATCCATCGATTTGGCAATGTATATAATAGTAATAATTACTGAAGTGAGCATAAAAACGGTTTGTAAAGTATCTGTCCAGATAATGGTTTTAATACCTCCTCTAAAGGTATAAAGCCAAATAAGGGCAATGGTTACAATTACTGTAACAGCAAATGGTATTCCTAGGGCATTAAATAAACTTATTTGTAAAACGTTAGCCATTAAGTAAAGTCGGGCAGAAGCGCCTATAGTTCTGGAAACTAAAAAAAGCCAGGCTCCGGTTTTGTAACTAAATTTCCCAAAACGTTGCTCCAGATAGGTATATATCGAAGTCAGGTTTAGTCGATAGTAAACAGGCAGTAATATATGGGCAATGACTAAATAACCCAGAAAGTAACCTCCAACCATCTGCAAATACGAGAATTGGGTGTTTTTTACCCAGCCTGGAACCGAAATAAAGGTAACGCCTGATAAACTGGCTCCAATCATTCCTATTGAAACAATGTACCACGGAGATTGTCGGTTACCTAAAAAAAAGCTTTTGTTGTCAGATTTACGTCCGGTTACAAATGATATAATCATTAAAACAATGAAATAGCAGGCAATAAGTACACCGGTCAGAACAGGATTCATAGTATGATATTTTTAATGTGAAGCAAATATAAAATATTTTGAATGGTTTAAGTTTTGAATAAAACAAAGGTTCATGATGGCATTATTATTTTTATAACTTTGAGCGATCAAAAAAATAAGGTGAAATAATTGTATGAGCGCAGAAAGCTATCCTTCACAAATATTAGAAAATGCCGTAAAAGAATTTTCTGGATTACCTGGAGTCGGTAAGAAAACAGCATTACGATTAGTGCTTTTTCTTTTGAGACAGGAAAAATCGGATGTACTGCGTTTTGCCGATTCGTTGCGAAGGTTAAGTGAGGAAATCGTTTACTGTAAATCGTGTTATAATATTTCGGATAGTGAAATATGTGATATTTGTGCCAGTCCAAAAAGAGATCATTCCACGGTTTGTGTGGTTGAAAACATAAAAGATGTGATGGCCATTGAAAATACACAGCAGTATTTTGGGATTTATCATGTACTGGGTGGCGTAATTTCTCCAATGGATGGAATAGGGCCTGATGATTTAACGCTAAAACCTTTGTTAGATAAAGTAAGTGCAGGAGAAGTAAAGGAATTAATTTTTGCCTTACCAACAACGATGGAAGGGGATACTACGAATTTTTATTTGTTCCGAAAATTTAAAGATGTCGAAATCAAAGTAACAACATTAGCTCGAGGGGTATCTATTGGAGATGAATTGGAATATACCGATGAGGTTACTTTAGGGCGTTCAATTGTAAATCGATTACCATTTGAAAATACGATATAAAAAATGGAGACTGAAATTAAGAAGAAATTAAAACTATTAAATGTAATATACCTGGTTATTATGGGGACTATGTCGATAGCTGCATTAGCCTCTGTGTATCTGGTTTATAAAATAGGTGCCTTGTCGGTTTTTGATGACCAAACGATTAATATGCTAAAGTCTCTGGTTATAATAGCACTGTTGGCAGGTATTCCTGTTAGTCATATCTTTTACCACAAAAAAATAAAACATATTGATGCTGAATTGCCTTTATTAAAAAAGCTAAATATGTTCCAAATCGCTTTTGTTGTGCGCATAGCCATGTTGGAAGGAATTGGGTTGTTGACAGCGATTTGTTATTTGATAGCAGCAGATAATTCCTTTTTATATATGTTTGGAGTGGTGTTTATTTTGTTTATCATTCATGCGCCTACTCGCCAACGTATAAGTACCGATCTTAACTTAATAGAAGACGATGACGATTTACTACATTAATTTTAATTAACGGAGTTTTATTATGACTATAGCAGTAGATTTTGACGGAACTATTGTAGAACACAGATATCCTGCCATAGGAAAAGATAAGCTTTTTGCATTTGATACTTTGAAAGCAATGCAAAAGGCTGGTCACTTGCTTATTCTATGGACATACCGAACAGGAAAGGAATTGGATGAGGCCGTTGAATATTGTCGTAAGAAGGGAATTGAGTTTTATGCTGTAAACCGAAGTTATCCCGAAGAAGTGTTTGATGAGACAGAAGTGAGCCGTAAAATTAATGCCGATTTGTTTATAGACGATCGCAATGTGGGAGGCTTTTATGGATGGGGCGAAATATGGCATGAGTTAGGTTTAGGAGATGATGCAGAAACAGCCAGAATGCGAAAGAAATTAGAGCGTGCTTCGCGAAATCCGCTTTGTGCATTTTTTAAATCACTCTTTTGTAAAGAATAAAGTCCTTGGATCTATCTGTTGTCATAGTTAGTTTTAATGCGCCAGAATTTCTGAGGCTAACGCTGAAGTCTGTTTTTGCAGCGTTAAGCAATATTCAAGGAGAAGTAATAGTCGTTGATAATAGCCTTAATAATAGCTGCGTTGATTTAGTCCGAAAAGAATTTGCAGACTGTCTCTTGATCGATAATAAGGATAATCCCGGATTTTCCGTAGCTAATAATCAGGGGATTAAGAAAGCACAGGGAGACTATATTCTTATTTTAAATCCTGATACAATTATAGCCGAAGATACCTTTGAGAAAATGCTTTCTTTTATGCGAAAGAAAGAAAATATGGGAGGTTTAGGAATACGAATGTTGGATGGATCCGGTGGTTTTCTGCCGGAATCTAAACGAGGAATACCTTCTCCTTGGGCGTCATTCTCTAAAATGTCAGGCTTGTCGATGCTTTTTCCAACGAGCAGCTTGTTTGCTGAATATCAAAAAGGCTACTTGTCGGAGCTAGAAAACCATTCTGTTGAGATATTGGCAGGAGCCTATATGTGTTTCCCTAAATCGGTTTTAAACCAGATAGGAGGGTTTGATGAGGACTTTTTTATGTATGGAGAAGATATTGACTTGTCTTACCGATCAATTTTAGCCGGATATAAGAATTACTTTTTTTCAGATTCCGCTATTATACATTTTAAAGGAGAAAGTACAGTCAAGGATAAGGTTTATGTAAAGCGCTTTTATAAAGCTATGATTCAGTTTGCAGAAAAGCATTTTGGAGGAGCATATGGTTTTGTATTAAAAGCCTTCATATACTTTGGCGTTTTTGTAGTTAGAAGTGCTTCTGTTTTTCGTCATATTTTACCAGTTAGTAATAAAAAACAAACGAAAAAAAGAGAGGATCTATATTTCTTGAGTCATGATAATTTTGACGAAAGTATCTTAGGTAAACTTACATCACGCTTTTCAATACATCAAGTTCATCAAATTTCAACACAGCATTGCGGAACTATCTTGTTTAAGGTTGGAAGTACGTCGTTTAAGCAAATGGTTGAAATCATGGATACTTACAAAGATCATTTTTCCTACCGTTTTTTTGATGAAGAACACAAGCTTATAATAGGCAGTGATTCTAAATTTAAAAACGGCAGTGTTATAGCGCTTTGATGAAAAGTATTGTAGAGTTAAAACAAATCTCTATTTTTATAAAGTTTTGAGTACGAGTTGTCGTAAGGCTTCTTCTTATACATTTTCAATTTTATAACTTTTAGTTTTGTGTTTTACACAAGATATTTAAAGGCGATTTTTTATGAAAAACATTTTTCTATTATCGGTTTTATTATTCACCGTAAGTTCTTTATCAGCTCAATTAAAAGAGTACAAAAAAGATATTCTGCAGGCAAATGATTATTTGGCTGTTGAAAATTACAACAAAGCTGCAAGTATATATGACGAACTATTGAAGGAATATCCGGATGATGAGTTTGTGATTTTTAAAGCAGGAGAGTGTTATCTTTTTTCAGAAGGAAAAATTGAAGAATGTATTGAATTGCTGGAAAAATCAATCGTCAATTACCCAATGGAAGATAAAAATAGTATTGAGGCGATTGAAGCCAGATACTATTTAGGACAAGCGTACCATTTAAACTACAGGTTTGAGGATGCTTTGAAAGTTTATAATAAGTTACTTAATGAAATTCCGGAAAAGCGCGATGATGCCATTGAAAAGGTAAACCGGGAAATTGAATACTGTAAAAATGCCATCGAATTACAAAAAACACCAGTTGAGTTTAAGATAACCAATATGGGTCCACTGATTAATACAGAATATGATGAACATAGTCCGGTGGTTAATTTAGTAGAGGATTTATTATTATTTACGTCCAACAGGCAGACGGTTGAAACTGTGAAAATGGCATCAGGAATTAGCGATGAAAATGTTTATTACTCTAAATGGAGAGATAAACAGTGGATAACTTCGCAACCTGTTGATTTGAATACCCGCAAAAATAATGCGACTATCGGATTGTCTCCTGATGGAACTACGCTTTTGATATATCAAAATGCTGGAGCGGTTGGCAATATCTATACAAGTCAGTTTAAAAATGATAAGTGGGGTGAATTAGAAAAATTACCTTCTCCTATTAATACTATATCAAACGAAACACATGCCTCTTTTACAATGGATGGCAATACCTTATATTTTAGTAGTGACAGAGCAGGTGGATATGGAGGTAAAGATATCTATAAAGTAAGTAAATTGCCTAATGGTGAATGGGGGAAAGTGATTAACCTAGGTCCCGAAATTAATACAGAATTGGATGAGGCGAGTCCATATATTCATCCTAAAGGAGATATTCTTTATTTTAGCTCGGAGGGGCATAAGTCTATGGGAGGGTTTGATATTTTCAAAGTCACTTTAAAAGATGATAAATGGACTGATGTTAAGAATATTGGCTACCCGATTAATACACCATTTGATGATTTGTTTTATGCTCCAACACTTGATGAGCAAAGAGTATATTATGCATCTAAAAGAGATGATGGTTATGGTGGATCTGATTTGTATTTCATAGAGTTTCCAGGAGATCATCCAAACGCATTGACCGTTGTTGGAGGTTTTGTTTTCGAAACAGATGGAGATCCAGCAATAGATGCGAAAATTACAGTTAGAAGCAAAAAAGACAATACAATGGAAGGTGTATATCGCCCTTCACCAAATAATGGTAAATATATTTTTATAATTCCTTCAGATCAGTCCTACACGATGGAGATAGAAACAGATGGGTACAAAACTCTGATTAAAGATTTTAAAGTTCCTGCCGGTAAATCTTTTGCCAGAAGGAAATTTACCTATTACTTAGATCCAATTGTATTAAAGGAGGATAAAAAATAGCATTCGATTATATATATTAGAGTTTTCTGTTCTAAATTTTAGAGTTCAAACCTTGTTGAAATATATGCTTTCGTGTAAAGAAAGTATTAATTCGGATAGAATAGCCTTGTCTTATTGCGGGTTATAGAGCTATTTTGTACCTTCGTTACAAATTTAGAAAAAACGTAACAATGCTTAAGACTAACCTTTTAGCCTGTTGTGCTCTTTTTTTGTCTGTTTTAATACCATTAAAAGCACAAACAAATAATCCCAATAATAGTAAGTTATTTAACCGGGCAGTTGCTTTCACCAAGGATGGTGATTTTAAAGAAGCAATACCTTTGTTTAAGCGAATCGCGGAAGATGAACCGGAGAATATTAATGTGATCTATAACCTGGGGCATTGTTATCTGAATGCAACAGGAGGTCCGGATTCTGCTGAGGTTTACTTTTTAAAAACGGTTGAATTACTGGATGAGGATGAATATAATACAGAATTTGGTTTGGATGCTCATCTTTCCTTAGCAAAATCTCAACAGTTACTGTATATGTTCGGTGATGCTATTCAAACTTATGAAAAGACCTTAGGGTTTATTGACGAGGATTTAGCTGAAATGAGAGAGCTCATAGGGAGAGAGATTGAAACTTCAAATAATGGGATTGAATTAATGAAGAACCCGGTTAAACTTGAGGTACATAATCTGGGCAAGGAGATTAATTCAAGATATGATGATCATAGTCCTCTTGTAAATGCAGATGAAACATTACTGTTGTTTACTTCGCGAAGAAAATCATCGTATTCGCAAATGCTCCCTGATGGTCAATTTTCCGAAACGATTTTCAAGTCAAACTATTTAACAGATAAATGGGATGATGCAGAGGTTGTAACTGCCATTGCTGATGTTCAAAGTCACGATGCAGGAGTCTGTCTTTCTGCAGATGGTACCGAATTATATATGTTACGAAGTGATTTTGATGGTCAAAATTTATATGTCTCTGAGTTTGATGGAGAGAGCTGGAGTGAACCCTTCAAGCTTCCGGAAGGAATTAATAGTAGATATAATGAAACACATGCTTCCATTAACTCGGATAAGTCTATTT
Source organism: uncultured Saccharicrinis sp. (assembly GCA_963677245.1). Lineage (GTDB taxonomy): Bacteria > Bacteroidota > Bacteroidia > Bacteroidales > Marinilabiliaceae > Saccharicrinis. Next base: position 2,534,602 of record OY781921.1, on the reverse strand, counting down.
TATTTTTCACCAGTGACCGAAGAGGTGGATTAGGTGGATTGGATATTTATATGGTGCGCAGATTACCTAATGGAGAATGGGGCGTTCCTAAAAATTTAGGTGAAGATATTAATACACCTTACGATGAAGAAACACCAATGATTCACCCCGATGGGAAAACCTTGTTTTTTAGTTCGGAAGGGCATAACTCTATGGGTAAGTTTGATATTTTCTATAGTCGCATGAATGCCGATAGTAGTTGGAATGAGCCTGTAAACATGGGGTATCCTATCAACACCCCGGATGATGATTTCTTTTTTGTTCCAACAGCTGCGGAAAACAGAGCATATATGGCTTCTTCCAGATTTGAGCATAATTACGGCGGTTCTGATTTGTATATGATTGAATATGAAGAGCCAGAGGTAGATAGGCTTGCGGTTGTAAAAGGAAAAATGGATGCAGGCAGAGAAGTGCCTTGGGATGATGTTGTTATTTATGTAAAAGAAAAAGGGCAATCGGAACTAATTGGTGAATATAGACCGAACCCGGTTTTAGGTTCTTATTTAATGATTCTGGAAGCTGATAAAACATATGATATATCATATCAAGGAGAGAATATTGAGAATAAAGATACTACGATTACCATTACTCGAGAAATGACTTATTTAAATAAACAACAGTCGGTTGCAATTGGTGATTTTATGGTCAATTCCTTGATTCCTGAAGAAACTGCACAAACAGAAAGTGAAACTTCTCTTGCATCATCAGGAGTTGTAACATCTGAAACTTCAGGGAAATATACCGTGCAATTTATTACTTTAAAACGATTGGTTACGGATTATAGCGTATTTGGAGATATTAATGCTGATCATATTAGAGTCTATCAATGTAAAGATGGAAATTATAGGTATGTATTTGGCGATTATCAGTTTTATAAAGATGCTAAAAAAGCCAAGCAGGAAGTTATTAAAATTACAGGGTATGATGATTCCTTTGTAAGATACTTCTGGCAATTGGATAAAATGAAAGTGGAGGAGGCAGGTGAATAAACAAGTTGCTCTTCGGGCATTGGAACCTGATGATGTAGATTTATTATATAAATGGGAAAATGATATGGCTTTATGGGTTTATGCTGATACCATAAAGCCTTTTTCGCGTCATCAGTTGCAGCAATATATAAAAGGTATTAACCTGGATATATATCAATCCAAAGAATTAAAGCTGATCATTGAAACGGAAGAGGATAAACCTGAACCAGTTGGTATTATTGATTTATTTGATTTTGATCCCTATCACAATCGAGCCGGAGTTGGTATAATGGTAAATAAAAAGTTCGAAGGGAAAGGTTATGCTTCTGCTGCTTTAAGCTTATTTGTTGAGTACTGTTTTAAAACACTAGGCATTTTTCAACTTTATTGTTCCATTGCTGAGAATAATGAAAAAAGTAAGAATCTATTCACAGGAAAAGGCTTTGAATGCACAGGAATAAGAAAAAAATGGAGGAAGATTGGTAGAGATTATATTGATGAAGGATTTTATCAACTAATTAACCTTTAATTAGATTATACTCCGGAATCTCCTTTAAGAAATTGTAATCCGTCCCAGTTTTATCAATCAGTGCACAATAATGATGTAATCCATTTGTTACACAAATGAGTTTGGTTTGCAGTTGAATATTATACCGAGCAGCCTGATTAAAAACTTCCTGTGTAATATTTACAGAAGGAGCTTTGCATTCCACAATAAAAATAGCTTGTCTTTTAGTATTAAACACTACAATGTCTGCTCGTTGTGACAAACCGTTAATGTTTACCTTTGTTTCAACAGCAATTAAAGAGGCAGGGAATTTTTTTTCTTCGATTAAAAAAGCAATAAAATTTTGTCTGACCCATTCCTCCGGAGTAAGAGCTACATTTTTCTTTCGAATTCGGTCAAAGATTTTTTTTCTGCCATCTTCTTCCGATATCTTAAATGGATATGTAGGTAAATTTAAAGTTTGCATGTTTTTATAAAAATGAGCTACAAATATAAAAGTTATCCAATGATTAAAAAGGGCAACAAAATGTTTTGAATAAAATAGACCGAATGGTCGGTTTATGTTTTTAGATAATTTTATTAGATTTGATAAACCATTTAATGTGATTTCATGTTAAATATTTCAAAACTATAAGATATGAAAACAAAAGAGGATATTGTAAATAATTGGTTACCCAGATATACAGGAAGAAAATTAGAAGCTTTTACGCCATATATTTTGCTGACAAATTTCCAACATTATGTTGATCTGTTTGCGGAATGGAATAATGTTCCCATAGTTGGTCAGGATCATAATATGCCTAATGCAAGTGCAGATGGTGTTACTATTATTAATTTTGGAATGGGTAGTCCAAATGCAGCAACAATCATGGATTTATTAAGTGCGATTAATCCCAAAGCTGTATTGTTTTTAGGAAAATGCGGAGGCTTAAAAAAGAAAAATCAGTTAGGAGATTTAATTTTGCCTATTGCAGCCATTCGTAACGAAGGTACTTCTAATGATTATTTACCTGCAGAAGTTCCGGCTTTACCAGCCTTTAGTCTGCAAAGAGCTGTATCTACTACTATTCGTGATAATGCCAGAGATTACTGGACGGGAACTGTATTTACCACAAACAAAAGGGTTTGGGAGTATGACGATCGTTTTAAGCGTTATTTGGAAAAAACCAGAGCTATGGCTATCGACATGGAAACGGCAACTATTTTTACGGTTGGTTTTGCTAATGAAATTCCAGTTGGGGCATTGTTGTTGGTATCGGATCAACCTATGATTTCTACCGGGATTAAAACAGATGAGAGCGATAAAAAGGTTACGGTTGAATATGTAGAGCAGCACCTTCAAATAGGTATTGATTCTTTAAAAGAAATCAGTACCGGAGGAAAGTCAGTGAAACACCTGTTGTTTGATAATTAATCGTATTTTTGCATCAAAGTGATGCTCCTATGAACGAATTTCAGCAAATTATGGCGGATTTAAAGAACCGCCAGTTTAAGCCTATATACTTTTTACACGGGGAAGAAACCTACTATATTGATGTCATTACCGATTATATTGTTGATAACGTTTTAACTGAAGAAGAAAAAGGATTTAATCAAACGGTTTATTATGGTAAGGATGTAGATGCACAAACGGTTGTTATGGCCGCCAGAAGATATCCCATGATGTCTCAATATCAGGTAGTAGTCGTAAAAGAAGCCCAATACTTAGATAAGATTGAAGAATTACAACACTATGTAGCAGCTCCTTTAAACTCAACTATCCTGGTTGTAAACTACAAGTATAAAACGCTGGATAAAAGGAAGAAGCTAGGGACTTTATTAAAAAAGAGCAATGCCATTTTTGAGTTTAAAAAACTCTATGACAATCAGGTTTCTGCATGGATTACATCTTATCTGAAACAGCAAGGGCTTAGCATTGATATGAAAGCTAGTTCCCTGTTGGCTGAGTCATTGGGCACAGATCTTTCAAAAATTGTAAAAGAACTGGATAAGCTAAGGGTTGCTATAGGAGCTGATATAAAGCAGATATCCCCAGAACACATAGAAAAGAATATTGGTTTAAGTAAGGATTATAATAGTTTTGAATTGCAGAAAGCAATTATCAATAAAGATATTCTAAAGGCTAATAAGATTATCAAAGTATTTGCAAAAAATCCGAAAGATCATCCTATACAAGCTACCATATCCGTTTTATATAATTTCTTTTCTAAACTGATGGTTTATTATTACCTAAAGGACAAAGGAAAAGCTAATGTGGCTAAAGAACTTTCTGTAAATCCATATTTCGTGCAGGATTATGCTATTGGAGCAAGAAATTATTCCGGACGAAAAGTGGTAGCTGTCATTTCAACTTTAAGGGAATATGACATGAAAAGCAAGGGATTTGGGAATGTGAGTGCAGATACCGGAGATTTATTAAAAGAACTCATTTTTAAAATATTACATTAAGTTCAGATTGCGGGGTGTCGCAGTGTTAATGATTTAGAACTATGAACGTACTTATTATTTTAATAGGAGCCATTGTTATTGTAAGTGTAATGGCCTTTAATAAAACAGAATTATTATACCGATATAATTTTAATGCCTATCAAATCATGCATCGGAATCAGTATTACAGGTTGATTTCGCATGGATTTTTGCATGGTTCCTGGATGCACTTGTTAATTAATATGTTTGTGTTGCATTCATTTGGAAGGGCAGTTATTTTTTATTTCAATCAGGCGTTTCCGGGAAGAGGAATTGTCATGTTCTTAATTCTGTTTTTTGCCGGACTGGTTTTTTCAAGTTTATTTTCCTTGTTTAAGGAAAAAGACAATCCTCATTATAATGCAATTGGTGCTTCAGGAGCTGTTTCTGCAGTGGTATTTGCAAGCATATTTTTTGCTCCTTACAGTAAGTTATATTTGTTTATGGTTTTACCCATTCCAGGTATTTTATTTGGAGTTGGCTACCTGATTTATTCCAAGGTAATGGCTCAAAAAAACATGGATAATATAGGGCATGATGCTCATTTTTGGGGAGCAGTGTTTGGTTTTATATTTCCTATTATCTATAAACCTTCCTTATTTCTGGATTTTATTCACCAATTAATTCCATTTATTTAATGAATAAAGCTGTTTTTGTTGATAGAGACGGTGTTGTAAATGATGATACCGGGCATTATTATATATATAAGTCACAGGATTTTGTTTTTAATCTAGAACTGGAAAAGTCATTGGTAACTTTAAAGGAAGCCGGTTATATGTTAGTTTTAGTGACAAACCAGGGAGGTGTGGCTAAAGGTGAATACACAGAAAAGGATATTGATGAGGTGCATACCTATATGCAAAATCATTTAAAAGCAAAAGGTGCTGAATTTGATGCCATTTATTATTGCCCACATCACGATTCAGTTTCGGAATGCGATTGTAGAAAACCAAAGCCAGGTATGATTCTAAAAGCAATGGAAGATTTACATATAGACCCTCAACAATCGTTTTTAATTGGAGATTCTCCACGCGATATTGAAGCTGGAAATGCAGCCGGACTAAAGCAATGTTTTAAAGTGGAAAAGAATACATCCATTTATAAACAGGCTTGTGAAATTGTATTTTTGAATTCAAAGTAATGACTGATTTTGTTATTTACAACGGGGAAATACTTGCTGCTGATAAAGTTCCTGTGGGTTTTAATAACCGAGCTTTTAAATATGGAGATTCGGTATTTGAAACAGTGAGGTGTAATGGTAACTTTCCATTGCATTTTTCTTTTCACTACCAGCGACTTATCCATGCATTTCTTCAAACTAAGATGGATTTCACCTCATTTCCACGTCAGGAGGAATTGGAAAATATGGTAGCAAAACTTCTAAAAAAGAAGTCATTTTATAAATCATCACGAATTCGGATAGAAGCATTTCGGGCGGGAGCAGGTTTGTATACTCCACAAGAAAATAAGATAAATTTTATTATTGAGGCCACTCCATTAGCATCAGAAAACTATCAATTAAATGTGAAAGGATTGTTGGTGGATGTCTATCGTGATATGAAAAAAATGTACAGTCCGATTTCTTCCTTTAAAAATGGAAATGCTTTGCATTATATTTTGGCAGCATGTTTTAAAAAAGAACAAAGGCTTGATGATTGTCTTTTGCTAAACGATCAAGATAAAATAATTGAGGGAAATAGTTCTAATCTCTTTTGGGTCAAGGACGGTACTTTATATACACCATCTGTTTTTTCGGGATGTGTGGATGGTGTTATGCGAAAAGTAATTATGCAGTTGGTAAAAGAAACCAAGTTTATTAATCTGGTAGAAACGCAAGGAGCAACAGAAAGTGAGCTTTTAAATGCAGACGAATTATTCTTAAGCAATGCAATACAGGGAATTCAATGGATTGTTGGGTTTAAGTCAAAAAGATATTTTCACAATGTGTCGCGTCAGCTTTCAAGTCTTTTAAATGAGACGTATTTTTCTTAATTATAAGCAGGATCTTCGGGAAAATCAGACCAAGTTTTATAAACGTCGCCTAAGCTTTTCATACTGTTTTTCCAGATGTCTTCAATATCATCGTTCATAATCATTTCGTCATCTATTTTAGTAACAATCCAGGAATTCTCATCAATTTCATCCTCCAATTGGTTTGGCGACCAACCTGAATAACCGGCAAAAAACTTTACTTGTTTATAGGACGCTTCATTATTATTAATTAGCTCTTTGAGGGTATCAAAGTCACCTCCCCAATAAATATTATCTGTAATTTTTACTGATCCTGGTATTTTTCGTCCAAGCGTATGGATAAAATGCAGCGTGTCAGATGAAACAGGTCCACCAATAAAAAGTTCACCTTTAAAAGAGAGTAAATCGTCAATAACTTCATCAGGATATACGTTACTGCTTTTGTTAAGTACAAAACCCACAGCTCCTTGAGATCCATGTTCAGTAAGTAGTACAATGGATCGCCCAAAATACGGTCCTTTTAAAAAAGGATCTGCAATAAGAATTTTTCCCTTGGATGGTTTAATTCGTGGCAGTTTAGCTTCAAAAATATTAAAATCCAGCTCCCTCATATTTCTGTTATTCTCAAAATCGGTTAAATATACTTAAATTTTAAAAAAATACTTATTTGTACCAAATTCGTCATAAAATAGACCTGTTTGTTTGATTAAATTACAAATTAATGATTTTTATAAAAAATTATTCGTCAATTATTTGTTCAATATATAGAAAATAGAATCTATAAATGTTTCCTTCTATATTTGCGGAATTCTTAAAGTTATTATTCTTATGCAGCGATTTTTTATAGCAAAACTGCTTATTTTCTTTTTAGTTGTTTTTTCAACTCAATCTATTGCCCAAAAAAGTAATATAGAAATAAATCTACCAGATATAATTGTTACCTCAGTTGAGTACGATCTGACAGTGGATTTATCCAGTTTGGAAGATTCTCTGCATGATCGGTTGGAAGTGTTTGTTGGTGATCAACTTATAAAAGGTGAAATTACCCAAAAGCAACTCTTATTTCATTCTGATTTTGAGGATGATGTCGTTATTAAAATAGTTTATGACAATCAAATATTAGCAAAAGAAGACATTACTCCAATTCCAATCTGGTTTTCGATTTTTCCACCATTAATTGCCATATTAATGGCTTTACTTACTAAAGAAGTTTTTTCTTCTCTATTTGTAGGACTTCTATTCGGAACCACAATAATTTGGAAATATAAAGGCTTTTCTTTTTTTGTCAGTTTAGGAAAGGGGTTTTTTAGTGTGGTAGATACATATGCCTTGGATGCCTTACTGGATTCAGATCATTTATCCATTATTATCTTTTCTATGTTGATAGGAGGAATGGTGGCATTAATTACCTTAAACGGAGGTATGAAAGGAGTAGTTAGTTATTTGGCTAAATATGCAAATAGTCCGCGTTCGGGACAATTTATTACCTGGTTGATGGGTTTATTAATCTTTTTTGATGATTATGCGAATACCTTGGTTGTTGGAAACACTATGCGACCTGTAACAGATAAATTAAATATATCTCGAGAAAAGTTGGCATATATAGTTGATTCTACTTCAGCACCTATTGCTTCGGTGGCCTTTATTACAACATGGATTGGAGCTGAGTTGAGTTATATAAGTGAAGGTGTTAATCAACTTGGGATTGATCAATCTGCATATCAGGTGTTCTTAAATTCTTTAGGGTTTGCATTCTATCCTATTTTTACTTTGTTTTTTGTATTGATGCTTATTCTGATGAAAAAAGATTTTGGTCCGATGTACAAAGCAGAAGAAAGAGCCAGAACTTTAGGAAATGACCAGGATAACATATCAGCAATGCATCAACCACAGATAGTTAAAGAAATAGAGGTGAGTGAAAGCGTAAAAGGGCGATGGTATAATGCATTTATTCCAGTTGTCATTGTTGTGGCAGGAACTATAATTGGTCTTTTCTATACTGGTTATGAAATAGATGTATGGCAAGGTTCAAATGCTTCCTTTTTTCAGAAACTATCCGTAACTATAGGGAATGCCGATTCTTTTAAAGCACTTATTTGGTCATCGATGGTGGGCGTTTTAGCTGCTTTATTATTAACAACATTTCAAAAGGTGCTTTCATTACGAGATGCCATGGAAGGTTTAGTCAATGGATTTAAAACCATGTTTAACGCCATATTAGTTTTGGTGTTGGCCTGGAGTATTGCATCTATCACGGCTGACCTACATACAGCTACCTTTATTACCGGAATATTAAGAGAAATTCAATTAAGTCCGCAATGGGTGCCTGCGTTGGCCTTTGTTTTTTCAGCGCTTATTGCTTTTAGTACCGGTTCTTCGTGGGGAACAATGGCTATTATTTATCCATTAGTTTTACCGGCTTGTTGGAAAATTTCAATGGATGCAGGACTTGACATGGACGCTGCATTACCTATTTTTTACAATGTAGTATCTACCGTGTTGGCAGGTTCGGTGTTAGGAGATCATTGCTCACCTATATCAGATACTACTATTTTAAGCTCTTTAGCGAGTTCTTGTAATCATGTAGCGCATGTTAAAACCCAATTGCCTTATGCTTTAATTGTGGGAGGTGTTTCTTTATTTATAGGAACAATTCCTGGAGCGTTTGGAGTTTCTTCTATTTATACAATTGTAGCGGGTTTACTTGTTTTGTTTCTGGTTGTTTTAAAACTTGGGAAAAGGGTATAAAAAAACACCACTCATCTTGTAAGTGGTGTTTTATATATGAGAAAATGACTACTTATTTCTTGATTACTTTTTGAGTGATAATATCACCAGCTAAAGTTTTTACTTTAACGATATACACGCCATTGCTTAAGTCAGATGTAGAGATAATAGCTTGATTCGTTCCGCTATAAATATTAGAACTTACTAACTGACCAACAGCATTCAGTATCTCTACATAGCTAATTGCATCTGCATTAACAGTCAACTGAGTTGTAAATGGCACAGGGTATATTTCTAATGTGGCATCAGAAGAAGCAATACTTGTTGTTGTTGATGCGATATCACTGATATATCTAGGAGCTAATTGGTAAGTTGTATTGTATCTTATAGCTAGGCCTGTTACATCTGCTGTGGCAGGTATAATTTCATCAGTAAAATCTGTGTAGAAGTTAAGTCTCAAAACAATTGGACTTGAAGCGGCATCAGTTACATCGTAGTTTGAACCTTGAGAAAAAGTATTTCCAGCTTCTTCACCAAAGTTAATGCCATTTATTTTTACTAAAGTTGATTCGTAGGTTGACCAACTGGCTTCCAATTGAGCTACCGTTAATTCAACTGCTGAAATATCATTATTTGTAGAAGTTGCAGCTCCTGGATCTGCAGCAGGAACAATTTGTAGTAATTGGTTGTAATTACCTAATGTTCCAACAATTCCGCTTATTCCGTCACCTACATTATACGATGTAGTAATAATGCCCTCAGTATCATCAATGGCTATTCCTCCTGTTGCATCTTGAAGGTATTTAGCTCCTCTGTAGGATTGCTGATAAGTTAAAAAGGCCTCGCCTGTAAGTAAGTATACTCCATCTTCAGCTTGAGATCTTAATTCTGCAATAGTAGAAACTTCTACAGGGAATAAATATGTAGCTTCAGAAACAACACTTTCTTGCATTCCATCTTTATATGCAATGGCCATAATTGTTGTGTTAGAAGATACTTCAAAAGCATCAGAGTATTCTGTAGATGTATTGTCTGGAGTTGATCCATCGGTAGTGTAATAAATAGTAGCACCTTCTGTTGTACTGCTTAGGGTGATATTTTGAGCTGTATTATATACTCCTCCTGCAGGTGAAAACTCTGGCGTTACAACAGCATCTGCAGATGGCCAACTTTCAAATCCTCCATCTGGAATTAAATTTGCACCTTCATTTTCTGAGAAAATAGCATTGTCAACATAAATAACAGCATCACCATCCCATCCTGCACTTACATCGTAAAAACGAAGTCTTATTTGTGCAGTAGTAGCACCAGTTGGAACGTTACCTGTATACTCTAATGTTGTCCAGTTTGCATCATCAGTAGAATAAATAGAAGTGTAATCGTTTCCTGTACTCCAAACAATTACCATTCTTATTCTTCCTCCTGCGTCATTATCTAGTACATCTAATTTGTAAGAGAAAGGAGCATCCGAAGTAACCGAAAAAACTTCAGATTCAATATCCTGATTCGAGGTGCTTGTCCAAGTTGCTTTAACAGCATTGTCTCCTTCTGTTTTGATAGATGTTTCTTGTTCTAATGTAACACTTGAAGTTGCAATAGTCCATTGTTGAAGCTGTGCATTAATACCTGTTGAAATTACAACAGCTGCAATAAAAAGTAAAATCTGTTTCATATTAATTATAGTTAGAAAGTATTAAAATTCCGATGTTAAAGTTGTGTTTATTTTGTTGTATTCATTTTGTGTAATTGTCAAGTATATATTAAATGTATGTTATATATTGAACAAAACAAAATTAATTTAAAAGTGTTTTGATTTGATTTTTTAGGAGTGGTTTTCTACAAAAATATGTTTTTAGATTTGTATATGAAAGAATATGAGGGGTGTTGATTAATTTTTAGGATTTGAATTGATGAAAGTAATATTCTAAAGGAGGAAAGTAGTGATCCAACTGGTCGGTCGTTTCTTGTATTTGTTGCTTTAAAGGTTTAATTCCTTACTTATTTCTTTTATCTCGTTTTTTATCTCATTTTTTGACTCACCATCATTTAGTAATTGAGCCTTTTCAAGAAATAATTCTGCTTGAATAGAATCCTGTTTTTGTAAGTAAATTTTAGCAGAATATATAGCTGCATATGGTGCAAAGTATCTGTTTTTCGTATTTTCAGCATTTATTGCAGCTTGATAATGTTGCAATGCCTTTTCTGTATTTTCCAAAAGTTGAAAACATCTACCAAGACGGTACTCATATTCTAATATACTATTTTTTTTAGAAATAATTTGATTGTGATTTTGAAGAAGTACCTCCTTTGCTAGCAGGTATTGGCCACAATCAAATAGCATTCGAGCTTTTACAAGATAAATGTCCGGTATTCCATTTTGGTTGCTCTCGTATCTGGCTTGCTTATCTTCATAAGTAGGAAACACACTTAATTGACTAATGTATTGTTTTTCCTTTATGTATTTGAGAGTGTCACCAGAAATCAGATAGTACCAAGAAAGATGGCGGTGTGCATCTGCCACAAAATTATCTCCTTGTGTGGTATCGGTGAATCTTTGCAGAAGGTTCTCTGCTGAATTGTTTTGATGGAGTACTGCATTTTTACCCTGTAAATATAGAATGATTGGTTTGCTTGAATCTTCATTAAGCCAAATGCTGCATAAGTGCGGTTTTCTTACTTTAAACGCACAACGTATGATAAGCGATTGAGTGAAAGTATAGAGATCTGAAGAGCAATATTTCGTAATAAAATTTTCGGTGTTATTGGTGTTGAATTTTAAGTGAGCAAAGGCTAAATATAACAAGCCTTCATTGTATTGGGCTTCGTTGTGATTACATTCATTTATATACTTTCTTAAAAACAGAAAACCAGCATCAGAATTTCCTTTATATCCAAACCACGCAGCCCAGTTTTTATATGGTTCGGGTAGGTTTCCGATAAGCAAATTAAAAATACCGTTCAGCTTTAAGTTTTGAACTTGATTGTTTTTTTGACTCCTGCTTTTTTCCCAATAATTATAAGCTTTAAAAAAAGAGATGACAGCACTGGTAGAATTCCCTTCTGTATATTCAATAATCCCGTTTTGTAGGTATACTTCCGACAAGTATCCAGCGTATTTATCAGAAGTGCTTATGTCGCTTAATATCTCAACCGTACTTTTAAAGATGTCCTTATGGTGATTCGCATGACCTGACAACACCATCTTATCAATAAAATAGCTGTAATGATTCAGGTAAGCTTTTTCTGCATCATCCTGAATGAGTGAAATGGTAGAATCTGCTTTATATATATTTAAATTGAGAAGGTATTTTAAAGCTATATTGGAGAGATTAGTTTTTTGGGCATCTAAAATAGAAGTGCATCCCAAAATAATGCATATAGCGCATACAATAAATAGCTTATGAAATATAAAGGAGCGTAACATACATTACAAACATACGGAATAGGAAAGGTATGCACAATAAAAAAGGCTGCATAAAGCAGCCTTCAAATATATTGTTATCAAAGTAGATTAAGCTTCAGCGTTAGCCTCATCCATTTCATTGTCAACCAGAATACGTCCACAGTATTCACAAACAATTACTTTTTTACGAGATCTAATGTCTAACTGACGCTGAGGTGGAATTTTATTAAAACATCCGCCACAAGCATCACGCTCTACGGTAACAACGGCTAAACCATTTAATGCATTTTTGCGAATACGTTTAAAAGCAGTCAATAGTCTGTCTTCAATTGTGCTTTCAATCTGAGCGATTTTTTCAATCTTCTTTTCCTCGTCAACCTGAGTTTCACCAACAATTTCAGTTAACTCTTTCTTTTTAGCAGCTAAGTCAGCTTTTCTATCTTCTAAAAGTTGTTTTGAAGATTCAATTACATTCTGCTTATTACCAAGCTCAGCTGTAAACTCCTTAATTCTTTTTTCGCATAATTCAATTTCCAACTTTTGAAATTCAATTTCTTTAGATAAAGAATCGAACTCACGGTTGTTGCGAACGTTCATTTGCTGCGCTTCGTATTTTTTTATTAGCACACCAGACTCTTTAATTTCGTTCTTTTTAGCCGTAATAGAGTCATTTAATGCTTTTATTTCATTTTCGTAATTGGAAACACGGGTCTCCAGACCTTCAATTTCGTCTTCCAAATCCTGTACTTCAAGTGGTAATTCACCTCTTAGTGTTCTAATCTTATCAACTTCTGATGCCACTTTCTGCAAGTCATATAATGCCTTTAATTTTTCTTCTACAGACATTTCAGCTTTTTGATTTGTTGTTGCCATTATGCTACAAATATTTAATCGGATTTGTATTTACTTTCGATAAACGAATCGCAAAATTAGGTATTTTTTTTGTAAGTAGCTCAAAAAAAACTTCTTTAGTAAATTGTTCGCTTTCAAAGTGACCTATATCTGCAATAATTATTTGGTTTTCTGCATCTGCAAACTGATGATATTTAAAGTCACCACTAATAAAAATATCAGCACCTACACCCTTTGCCCTCCCTAATAGAAAGCTGCCTGCGCCTCCACATACTGCTACTTTTTTAATGGGCTTATTCAGTATGTCTGTGTATTTAATACAGCCCACATTAAAAGTTTCTTTAATGCGTTGCAAAAACTTTATTTCATCTTCAGGACTATCCAATGTGCCGTACATTCCGGAACCAACCTGATCAAATGAATTGTCAAGCGTATAGAGGTCATAGGCCACTTCTTCGTAAGGATGTGCCTGCAATAAGGCAGCAATTACTTTTCCTTTTATATGTGCAGGAACAATGGTTTCTATGCGGTTTTCTTTTTCAGTATGCAGTTTCCCCTGCTCGCCAACGTAAGGGTTGGTTTGATCATTTCCTCTGAATGTTCCTTCTCCCTGTGTGTTATAACTGCAAGAATCGTAATTACCGATATGACCGGCTCCGGCTTCAAAAATGGCTGATCTCACTTTTTCTACCTGATCTTCTGGTACAAAAGTGACCAGCTTTAATAATTCACCTTTTTTAGGTGCTAATATCTTACAATCCTTTAAGCCAATTTTTTCACATATTTTCCCGTTTACGCCTTGCATTACACTATCCACATTGGTATGACCAGCATAAATGGCAATGTCGTTTTTAATGGCTTTAATAATAATACGCTCGTTGTAGTTGTTGCCATTAAACCGCTTTAAGCCTCCCATGGCAATGGGATGATGAGCCAAAACGAAATTATAGCCTAATTCAATGGCCTCATCCAATAATTCTTCGGTAACATCCAGTGTGATCAAAATTCCGTTTACTTCATCATTTTTATTTCCTATGATAAGTCCGGCATTATCATAACTTTCCTGATATGATAGAGGGGCAAAGTCTTCTAAAATACGGGTGATATCTTTTATTTGCATCTGTAATTCGGTTGTATTTAAAGGCTATAATTCAATGTCGTTTTCTGATTCCAGATTGTCTTTCATTTCAATTAGAACAGATCTTATTTCCTTTAGTTTATTAATTACTTCAAAGTTATTGATGGTATCCTCACGATTTTCTTCCATCTTTTTTTGAGCTCCTTTCAGAGTCATTCCTTTTTCCTTTACCAGATGGAAAATAATATGGAAGTTGTCCACATCTTCCGGTGTGAAAAGGCGGTTTCCTTTTTTGTTTTTTTTAGGTTTAATAATATCAAATTCCTTCTCCCAAAAACGAATCAGCGAGGTATTTACATCGAATAAGCTGGCAACCTCGCCTATGGTATAATACATCTTTTCTATTTTGGGTTTCTTATATGGCATAACAATGTAATTAATGTACGATGTTCTGGTTTTCGAAAAACGGTTTCAAAACACAATAATACTGTATTTTCAACAATTGAACAATGAGAGGTGTTTATGATGATAGTATATAGTTTAGATTCTTTACTTTTGAGGAAAATCAATACCATGAAGTTTAGTTTACTCGTTTTATTTGTTCTGATTAGTCTATTTTCTGTAAATGCCCAACAGGATACTTTAATCTCTTTTATTGGAGTAGGAGATATGATGCTGGGAACCGACTTTCCTAAAAAGGAATATTTACCTCCTAATAATGACCCTCAGCCATATGTTTCTGAAGCGATTCCTTATTTGCAAAATGCTGATCTTACCTTGGGTAATCTGGAAACATGCTTGCTAGATGAGGGACCAGTTGTTAAACGATGTAAGGATACTACCAAATGCTATGCGTTTAAAATGCCTGAAGCGTATGCACCATTGTTAAAAGAAATGGGTTTTGATTTTTTGAATCTGGCTAATAATCATATCAGGGATTTTGGTGAGGCCGGAATTCAAACCACAACTTATCATTTGGATAAAATGAATATGCGATGGGCAGGTTTATTAAGCAAGCCTGTTGATACCATCAGTGTTCAAGATGTAAAAGTTGGTATAGTCGGGGTTTCTCCAAATACAGGGACGGTAGATATTAATGATTTACCAAACGTTGTTCGAATAGTAACAAACTTGAAAGAAACATGCGACATTGTAATTGTGTCGTTTCATGGTGGGGCAGAGGGAGCCAAGCATCAACATGTAACACGTGAGGCAGAAACATTTTATGGCGAGAACAGGAGTAATGTGTATGAGTTTGCGCATGCAATGGTTGATGCCGGAGCGGACATTGTTTTTGGTCATGGACCGCATGTGACCAGGGCGATGGAGATTTATAAAAACCGTTTTATTATTTACAGCTTGGGGAATTTTGCCACTTACTCGCGTTTTAATTTATCCGGGCCTAATGGGTTAACACCTATGCTTAAAATCTATACAACAAAAGAAGGGGAGTTTGTAAAAGGAGAGATTATACCATTTAAACAAGTAAAAAATGTGGCTTTGATTTACGATCATAACAAGGCGGTGATTCATAAAATAAAAGACCTGACTAGAATTGATTTTCCGGAGTTGAATGATCGATTAGTGATAGAACCCGATGGGAAATTTAGTATGCCATTTGAACGCAAAATGAAACCAAAGGGAATGGAGATGGATACAAAAGTTGCCGTTAAAATCACGAAAATAAAAATTTAGCCTTGTAAAGGATATTACAAAAGTTGTAATCCAAATCTCACGTACGAAAAACTTCCTTCATTCTTCAGTAGGAAAATCGCAAATGCGAAAAGCTTATTGCAAAAAAAAAGCAATTTCGGCTCATGATTTTATACCAATGTAAAGAACATCAGCTTAAGGTAATTGTTTTTTTTAAAAGGGTGTGCAACCCCTAGTATGTCTTACAACGTGAAATGTAAGACATGCACACCCTTTGAAGCGATATAAAATCGCATTATTTATTTTAAAATACTATATACTGTATTTTTCAGATTGATGCTTTACAAACAAATCATATTTTTATCGAATTGCGTTAGAGTTTCTGCACCGTTTGTAGTAACCAGAATAGTATCTTCAATTCTTAATCCACCCCAGTTTGGAATATATATGCCGGGCTCAATCGTTACTACCATATTTTTTTGGTAGGTAAAGTCAGCATCATGTCTCATAAAAGGTTGTTCATGAATATCCAAACCAACACCATGACCATAGCCGGCGTAGAAATATGGTTTATATTCTTCTGGAATTATTTCATCAATTAGCTGGTTGATTACGCTAATGTGTACCCCATCTGAAACATTATCCACAATGGCTTGCTGGCAGTTTTGAATGATCTGGTACAATTCTTTATGCTTGTCATCCGGAGTTCCAATGATGAAGGTTCTGCTCATATCAGCATGAAATCCATCCACAAGCGCCCCAAAATCAAATAAAAGGTAATCTCCATTTTTTAGCGGAACATTAGATGCCTTACCATGCAACAAAGAAGTGCGGGCACCTGTTAGTACCATTGTTTCAAACGAAATATTATCAGCACCGGCCAATCGCATATTGTATTCTAATAAAGCGGCTATTTCAACTTCCGTTTGCCCTTCTTTAATGGTTTTTACCGTGTTTTCGAGTGCTAAATCAGATAATTCGCATGCTTTGCGTAGTGCCTTTATTTCATGCTCTTGTTTAATCAGTCTTAGTTCTTCTACAATGCCAGCAGTCGGAACTAATGATATGCCTTTAAGGTTAGTATTTAATCTGTCGTAGCTATCAAAAGTCAGGTTCGTTTTTTCGAAACCAATCTTTTTAAGCTCTGCTTTATCAAAAGCAAGTTGATACGTTTCGTGCCCAAATCTTCGGTCTTCGAACCATAAGGTTGGGGTAATGTTTGAATGGCATTCGTTGTTAGCCTGTTCGATATAACGCGGATCGGTAAATAAGAAACTCCCGTTCTGGGATATTAACAAAGTAGAGGAGTCTCCAGTAAATCCCGACAGGTGTTTTACATTGGTTTCATTAGTAATCAATAAGCCATCTAAATTCAGAGCTTCTATTTTTTCAATTACTTTTGTGATGTTATTTGCCATGATTATTTGTTCTGTTTAAATGGATTATTCTGCGTAAAGGTGAATGATGTTGGTAATAGCTTCCTGACAGACCGGGCAAAAGTCATTGATTCGCGAAAACATTACACAGTTTAATGAAGGACGATACATTCCTTTGAGCATATATCCGGCTCCTTCAAAAACGCCTGTTTTGCCAGCTAAAGCACATGCAGCCAAATAGGTGTTTACAATGGTATCCTGAGTTAAACTTTCTCTATCATAATTCTCTTTTGCAGCTTTAATTTTTTCTGCCGGTGCACCATTCTTTTGCATTTCAAAAATTTCGTTATTTAAGGCAGCGCGTCTTTTTTGCCAGGCGAAGTCAATGCTGTCGAATTTCTCCTTTTCCCATGGAGTTGGTACTTCCATGTTCTCACTTAAAAGATGTTTCCACTTTACATTTTCAGGATCCAGCAAAGCGGTAATATTCGGTTCTGCAGGCTCTTTATCTAGAGCATAAAAATCGGTATAAGCTGTTGCTGAAGTATAATATTCATCAGCAAGTCCATATACCGAATGCCCTTGCTCATGTATCATGATATATTCACTATTGACATTGTCGGAAGTAAAGGTGCTGTAGAAATTGTAAATACCACCGCCACCATAACGTGTGCTATTAACCATGATAAAAATAATATCGTAAGGCACATGTCCTGAAATATCTCTTAAAGCTTTGTTATCCTCAGTTAAAATATACCTTTCAGAGTCCATGGTGTTGAAAGTTGCACTGATGGCTGTGTTTTTATCAATTCCGGCTCTCGGTTCGTCAATTCCGGAATCTTCCGAAGGTTTCAACACTCCTCTTACATTAAATTCGTTTTTATAAGAAGAAAAAGGAGCTGTTTCGAAAAGTACCTTGGTGAATCGATCTACATCTGATTTGAATTTTTCAGCTTCTTCTGCAGTATATCCTTCACCAACAAAAACAATATCTGCTTTTATATGAGGATTTCCGCTTTCGTGGGTGGTGTAGGTTTGAATGCTATTATCAATAGGTACATTTTTCGTATCGCTTGGTAGAATAGAGGTTCTGAAAACTTCATCAAACTCACCTTCGCTATTTCGTTTTTCTAATGCAAATACAATAGCCTTTTGTGGCATGGGAATAATGGCTGATTCGTGAAACTGCTTTACATTTCCATCGATGGCCTCCTGGCTGACCTGGTATTCTTTAAAATAACTATCGAAACCCTTGGAGTAAATCAACTCTTTACTGGCTTCATCATATACCTTATAATAATACCCTCCATAATTGAGTGTATCCACCAGATTTTTCATGCTACCTGCCCAATTTTGGTATTGGTATACATCGTCAATTGAAACAGTTTCACTTTTAGCGTCTCCTGTATGAAAATAATCAATACGAAGTGTTTGGTCTGTAAAGTAAGTATTGAATCTGGATTCATTTACCTCTGTTTGGCATGAGGTTAAAGCAACTAAAAATGCGAAAAATAAAGTTGGGAGGTGTAATTTCATGGCCCGTCGTTTAATATTTTATAAATAATTCCTGATGAAGGAAATGTAAAAATAGAAATTGACAGACCGAAAATTAACCTAATTTGTCATGTTTTGAATAAAAATATGGATTACTTCTCGCAAAGATCACGCAAAGCCAAACAAAGGATTCGTTTTAATTTGCGATTTTCTCAGAAGTCTAAGTATTAAAGAACCATAAAGTAGTTTAACTTTTTTATTTATCACTAAAACTGATTGAACCTTTATTTTCCTGATCAGGCTCATAAGCATATATCTCTCTTAAAATACCTGCATATTTATTATACAAAACCCGTCGTTTAAGCTTTAATGTAGCAGATAATTCTCCACTGGCCGATGACCAGGGCTCACAAACCAGTCTGAAGCGTTTGATTTGTTCGTGTTGCCCGATTTGCGTATTGGTTTTGGCCACTTCTTTCTGAAATACTTTCAAGATATCTTTGTTTTGCACCAATGCCTTATTATCTCTAAAGTGAATTTTATGATCGTGTGCATACATGTGCAAATAATCGAAGTTCGGTGAAATTAATGCACTGGCATACTTTTCGCTTTCGCCAACTACCATGGCCTGCTCAATAAAAATAGATTCTTTAAGCAGATTTTCAATAGCTTGAGGGGCAATATACTTACCGCTGGAAGTTTTAAACATTTCTTTTTTGCGATCGGTAATCTTCAGGAACTTTCCATCAATTAATTCACCAATGTCGCCTGTATGAAACCAACCATCTTCATCAATGACCTCGGCGGTTAATTCAGGTGCTTTATAGTAACCTTTCATTACACAAGGCCCTTTTGTCAGGATTTCACCATCGCTGTCAATTTTTACTTCGATATTCTCGAGCGTTGGACCTACGGTACCAATCATTAAGTTACCTGGTTCCTTATAATAATTGGTGGAGATTACCGGAGCGGTTTCAGTTAAGCCGTAACCTTCCATCAGGCGAATACCGGCGGCAAAAAATAAGCGACTTAATCGAGGTTGCAAGGCGGCGCCTCCCGATATAACAAAATCGAGATTACCTCCAAAAGCTTTTTGCCATTTACTGAATACCAGCTTTTCGGCGATATGAAGCTTCCATCTATAAAACAGATTGTTTTTTCCTTCTTTACAATACCTTTCACCTAAGCGCATAGCCCAAAAGAAGATAAACTTTTTAGCTCCGGATAAATCTTCTCCCTTAGATACTAATCGATCGTAAATTCGCTCAATTACACGAGGCACAGTTACAAAGGCAGTTGGTTTTACCGAAGCCATGTCACTGACAATGGTTCCCAGGTTTTCGGCATAATAAATACTACATCCTTTAGCCTGAAAAAGATAATTGACTAAACGCTCAAAAACATGACATAGAGGTAAAAAACTTAAAGTGCGTGAATGGTTATCCAAATCAAAACGATCCCAAACACCCTCCAAATTACTCATAAAGTTTCCATGCGAAAGCATAACACCTTTAGGTAAACCTGTGGTTCCGGATGTGTAAATGATGGATGCAATATCATCGCTGGTGATACTGTCTTTAATTTCTTTATATTGGTTTTTGAATTTAACCTTGTTGTTCCTTCCTGCCTGACTAATGGTATCCCAGGATTGAGCTCCTTCTACTTTATTAAAAGTAAGCAGGTGTTGAATAAAAGGCTGCTTGTCGCAAATGGGTTTTATTTTTTTATATAATGCAGTATCCGAAACAATCACCATTTTCACTTCGGCATGCTCAAAAATATGAGTAAACTCCTCATCGCTAATAGTAGGATATACCGGTACATGTATAACACCAACCATGGCCATACCCATATCAACAAAATTCCACTCCGGGCGATTGTTGGAGATAGTGGCTATTTTATCGCCTTTTTTAAATCCCAAACTTAATAAGCCCAGGGCAAAATTTTTGGCGTTGTCACGATATTCTACTTCATTAAACTTAAACCAGCTACCATTAATTTTGGCATGAAGAACATCATTATTAGGGTTGGTTTTTTTTAGGTGTTTTAAAATGTCAAAAGTCCTCTCGAAATTCATCCTTTACTATTTTCTTCTCAACAATAGACTAGCTTTTGATTAGAGCTAATCTGTTCATTCACATTTCAATATTGCGTTAAATGCGCCGCAATTTACAATTAATTTACATATATAGAATTTATCGACCATTATTATTTCGAACATATCGAAGGATGGTTTGAAATCTATTGTTTCTTACATATTTATAGAGCTTGTTTGTGAGTGATAGTTCATTCTAAAATTAAATAGCTATTCAGATAACAATTAGGATTATTTATGGAAAATGCTTTGGTAGGCCTCTTTTTAAATGACTTTTGTTTTGGTGTAAAACTTTAGTAAGACCGAGAAGTTGAGAACTTGTTCGAAAATCACCCGGCCGCACTTAAGTTTTAAGCGAATAAGAAAGATATTTTAAAAGCAGCCTTGATTTTCTTTGCTCACTTTCTTTCATCAAGGAAAGAAATGTGAGTCGGGTTTGGGTGAAACGCCAAATGACATTAATAGTAAATTGGGTTTGAAATCAATTTAGCTTTTAGTTTGTTATAGATTTACAAACACCAACTTACCTTATTTTGAAGCTAATTATTGAGGATTAAGTTTATCTTTACTTTTTTAAGAATACGGACAATATGAAGAAAATAGTTATATGGTTTTTTAGCATGTTGCTAACATCAAACCTATTGTGGTCGCAGGATTCACAAACACTGTCGCTTGTTTTTTTAGGGGATGTAATGGGACACGGTACTCAAATTAAAAGTGCCTATGATGAGCAAAGCGATACCTATACCTACGATGGCTGTTTTAAATATGTTAGTAATATTTTTGAGGATGCCGATATTGCCATTGCCAATTTAGAAGTAACATTGGCTGGACCGCCGTTTAAGGGTTACCCTCAGTTTAGTTCCCCGGATGCATTGGCCATTGCTATGCAGGAAGCCGGAATTGATATGATGGTTACAGCCAATAATCATTGTGTTGACCGTAGAAAACAGGGTTTGGAACGAACTATTGATGTGTTGGATAGTTTGGGAATTCCTCATACCGGGACGTTTAAAAATCAAGCCGATCGCATAAAAAACAATCCATTACTGATTCGTGAAAATGGAATAAAAGTAGCATTGTTAAATTATACCTACGGTACTAATGGTATTCCGGTATCATCGCCTAATGTGGTTAATTTTTTGGATGAGAAAGTGATTGTTGCAGATATTGCTAATGCTAAAAAACTAAACCCTGATAAGATTATAGCTTTTGTACATTGGGGCCTGGAGTATCAAACCTTACCCAATGCTGAGCAAGAGAAATTCAATAGGCTTTTTAAGTCGCAGGGTGTGGATATTGTTATTGGATCGCATCCGCATGTTTTGCAGCCTATCAAGTACGAAGAGGATCATTTTGTGGTGTATTCGCTGGGTAATTTTATCTCCAATCAAAGAACTGCACCTAGGGATGGTGGCGTAATTGTACGTATCGAGCTAAGCAAAGAAAATGGAAAGACAGAATTGAGTGATGCCGGTTATTATTTAACATGGGTGCATACACCGGTTATTAATGGGAAAAAAGAATTTATGGTTTTACCGGTAACACCATTTGAGCAAAGTGCCTTATTTATGGATAGTGAAGCGAATTCCCGTTTGATTGAATATGGTAAAGAGGCGCGTGATATTTATTCGCACAATGTAGGTATTGGCGAGTACTTTTTTGACAAGAACCTTCCGGGATGGGTGAAGAAAGGGCAATTAACAGTTAGCAGTGAACAGTAATCAGTAGACAGTAAACAGTAGGCAGTAATCAGTTATCAGATTGTCATTAGTTAGTTGATTGTAGACATTGGTTGGATGGTGATTAAGACTAAAATATTGATGTGATTTTTAATAGTCACTTGCCCAAAGCTTCGCTGGTAAAAAGCTCAGCTTTGGTTACTTGATCTAACGAATATGGTCTTTGCCTTTAGTTTTATCGTAATGAATAATAAACACTTTTATAAATTAAAACGAGGCCATAAAAATATAGCCTCGTCAAATTTCTGCTAACTGCTTTTTGTATTAATGTAACTCCTTTTACTTATCGTTTTTTTTCTTTTAGCGAACGATTAGTTTGTAATGACTTTTTTTGCCACCAGAACTAACGCTAACAATAAATACACCTTTACCACTAAATTCATCTGTATCTATGGCAACATCGCCAGCATAAAATTGGCTATATACTTTGCTTCCTTGCATATCAAAAATTTCAACTTCAGTAAATTGAAATTCACCGGTAATGGTTTGAATATATACTGTTTCGCCTTTAACAACAGGGTTAGGATATAATTTTGTTGTACCTCTTTCAATTTTTGCCATTTCAGCTACAGCTTTCTGCTTAGAAAGTGAATTGCTGTGACTACAATATTTAGATACATCATAGAAATTATACGTTCCGGCAACTGCAGATTTTAAACTGCTTCCTTTGTACCAGCGAGAATTAATATCTGCGGTACCTGTAATTCCATTACCTAGCGTTAATCTATAATCAAATTTAGCGGTTCGTGTACTTTCGCCCTCGTAAATGTAGTCTGTATTGGTAACTACTGCAATTATTACATCATTTGCCGGAGCCACATCAAAATTGATAGTACAGTTGCCATTTGAAACAATGTTGCTATAAACGCGACTGCCATCAATACCGATATAACAAAGCTGACATCTCATATTTGAACCAATTGGCTGGAAGTTAACAGTGGCAGAAGAACCACTAACTGTTAGAGGAATCTGGTTGGCTCCTGACCAACCTGGTAGTGTCCATGCTGCAGGCGTTAAAGTGCCGTTATTATTAGTTGTAGCTACATATGGAGTAGCTGTCCATGGGTCGCAATCTACATTATATGGCGACCATTCTTCCTGTATGGTTACACCCATGCTTCCGTCAAGTAATGCGATTGTGGCATTCGTCCAGGGACCCATATCTACAACGGCTTGTTTTGCTCTATACTCACAAATCACGCGTCGCATTTGCGCATCTCCTAAGCCCGCTGCCATACCTTCGAGTACTCTGGAAGGGCAGTTTTTCCAAATCCATGGAATAGAACCATCTCCCAAAATTTGCGCTAGAATGGTAGGGAACATGTTTCCATATTGTGTACCTCCAAGAAGACCTTTCCAGGTACATATTTGTTGTGAGCCATTAAACATATTTACTCCTTCTGCTGCAGGTCCTCCAAAAGACCCATCTTGTAACCAACCACTATAACACTCAATAGGCATAAAAGGAGCAATCATGGCGCCTGCGTTTAAGAAACCCATGGAAGTATTAAGACCACTTCTTCGAGACTCAGCTTCTTGTTGTAGCCATGTATTTCCTCCTTCGTGGAACCATGCTGCGTCGCGGCATCCGGGTAAACCAGCTAAAAGGCTATGAATACCTTCATGAACCATTGCTCCTTGTTGCGCTAGTTTATCTCCATAGGGACAAGCCGGATCAAAACTATAAACAGGATAATAAGAAGCAAGAACCATAGGCCAGTTTTGTCCATTATAGTAAATACTACCCATCCATCCACCTAGAGCAGTACTGTCAACATTGTCGGTACATAATCCGGAACCAAATAAATAGATACCACTTTTGTATCCATTTTGAGCACGCGTATCTCGTGGCCAACCCATAACATCAGTAAAATAAGAAAAGTCGGTTTCAAATCTTTCTAACATTGGCGTAATAGCTGCACTTGTAACCAGTGATCTGGCATTTGCACCCCATCGGAAACACCACCAGTCTGATGTTTGTGTTCCAACCACTCCGGCACAATCATCGAGCACTGTTGATGGAGGACTTAAAGGACCGTAGTCATCATTAAAATTGTAAGAAATATTTGGGCTGTATGAAGGCCATGTATAATTACTAGTACTAGCGATACCGTAAACTTCCCATTCTAAAATGCCTGTAGCCATAGCACTCTTCATGTAAATACGAATGCCGGAGGTTGAAATATCTAAAGGAATACTATTCCATTGGTTAAGAGCGATTCCTATTCCTCCAGCAGTTACCCATGCGTTACCATTCCAATATTGGATATAGGCATCAGTTGGTTGATCAATACCTCCGTTGTCGTCCCACCAGTATACCTGAGTAGAAGAAAGATTTTGTGATGATCCCCAATTGTATTCTACATAATTGTATATACCATACTCACTTTCTCCATTCCAGTTGCCATAAGCTCCTGTTGAATTATCTGCAGAGTTAGTTGGGGTAATTCCGTTATTTACAGCGCTCAGAGTTTCCCATGGTGATACGTATGAGGATGCAATAGATGCAGTATTGGCTAAATTTGTTTGATTAGTTGTTCCGCCATCATAGGCTTCCCATTCTAATACGCCTGTAGCCATGGCACTTTTCATATAAATACGAATGCCTGTAGTTGAAACGTTTAAAGGAATGCTGTTCCATTGATTCAGTGCAAGTCCTATTCCACCTGCAGTGATCCACGCATTACCATCCCAATATTGGATATAAGCATCGGTAGGTTGGTCGATGCCTACGTTGTCGTCCCACCAATATACCTGAGTGGACGAAAGGTTTTGAGCGGAAGTCCAGCTATATTCGACATAATTGTATACTCCATATTCACTTTCTCCATTCCAGTTGCCATAGGCGCCATTAGAATTGTCAGAAGAACTACTAGGGGTATACCCATCGTTTACGGCGCTGAGTGTTTCCCAGGGAGATACATGAGATGTAGATAAAGTTGCGTTTGATGCAATATTGGTTTGAGCCATCAGAGAATAGTCAATAATGGCAAAAATCATAAAAATGTAAATAATGTGTTTTTTCATGATTATTAGATTTTAAATTAGTAAATCATTTATATCAAACATGATATAGTTACTCACAATTGCTTGAGAGGATTATGATTGGTTGCTTACAACATGATAAGCATAGAGGAGTGCGTATTACATGGTGGGACTTAGGTAATACAGAGAAGTGAATTCAATGAAATTAATACGAAAAACATACGTTAACAGGGGAACCTTTATTTAAGCAAGCGTCATTGACATTTATGAGGATACACAAATGCATAATAACTATCGGACAAAGGAGTTGTGCCTTGCCGAAAGTATTTGTTTTAAAAATAAGTTTACACAGAATTATAGGCTGAGTGAGTATCATAATTATATGAATTAAGATGTTAATAGCCTCTGTTTCTGCCAAATCAACTATAATGCATATATAAAGTTGAGAAATTGTAATTATATGAGTTGAGACGTATGTGTAAAATAATGGCAGGTATGTTTAAAATAATTTGCACAAACGGATTAACAGTCAATCTAACGATACTTGCGAATGTGCAGAAGAATATAGGAAGATTGTAGAGTTGGGATGAATTTTGTTTGTGTTTTTGATGGTAAATCAATAGCATTTTTTGTAAAAAAAAAGGCCGTATGAAACAAACATACGGCCAACATTATTTGGTATTTCAAAAGTTTACACTTAATTCCAGTCAGGATCTGTTATTTTACAATTAGTTTGTAGAAATTATTTTTGTTATTATATGAAACGCGAACCATAAAAACACCTTTCCCTTGCAGGTCACTGCTGTTAACATTGATTTCACCAAAGAATTGTTGCGTGAGTACAAGTTTACCTTGCATATCGTAAAACTGAACAGTACTTAGATAATCTTCTTCCTCAGCTATATGGATGGTTATATTTTCGCCTATTGAAACAGGGTTGGGATATAAACTTGTTAAAGTATTTTCCATTTCTTGCAATTCAATTGTGGCATTTTTTTTAGAAAGTGAATGACTATGACTACAATATTTAGAAACATCATAAAAATTGTATGTTCCGGAAACTGCGGATTTTAAATTACTTCCTTTATACCAACGAGAATGAATATCTGCAGTGCCGATAATTCCATTGCCAAGAGATAATCGATAGTCAAATTTTGCAAATCGAGTAGCCTCGCCTTCATAAATATAATCGGTATTGGTAATCACTGCTATCACTACATTATTAGCAGGAGCCACATTGAAATTGATGGTACAATCACCACTTGAGACAACCTGACTGTAAACGCGACTTCCATCTGTACCAATATAACACATCTGACATCTCATATTGGCACCGATTGGTTGAAAGTTAATAGTTGCGGAAGTTCCGGATACAGTTAGTGGAATCTGGTTTGCTCCGGACCATCCTGGTAATGTCCATGTGGCTGGTGTTAATGTACCGTTATTGTTTGTTGTTTCTACATAAGGAGTTGCTGTCCAAGGAGCGCAGTCTATATTACAAGGAGTCCATTCTTCTTCAATAGAAGCACCCATATTACCATCCAACAAAGCAATTGTAGCATTTGTCCACACACCAAGGTCAACAACCGCTTGTTTAGCTCTATATTCACAAATTAGGTGTCGCATTTGAGTATCCCCTAATGCAGCCGACATACCTTCAAGGACTCTTGAAGTACAATTTTTCCATATCCAAGGGATGGATCCGTCACCTAAAATATGCGCTAGAATGGTAGGGAACATGTTTCCATATTGTGTGCCTCCAAGAAGACCTTTCCAGGTACATATTTGTTGCGAACCATTAAACATATTTACTCCTTCTGCCGCAGGTCCTCCAAAAGACCCATCTTGTAACCAACCACTATAACACTCAATAGGCATAAAAGGTGCAATCATGGCTCCTGCGTTTAAGAAGCCCATGGAAGTATTAAGACCACTTCTTCGAGACTCAGCTTCTTGTTGTAACCAAGTATTTCCTCCTTCGTGGAACCATGCTGCGTCACGGCATCCTGGTAAACCAGCCAAAAGGCTGTGAATTCCTTCGTGCACCATAGCTCCTTGTTGCGCTAATTTATCTCCATAAGGACATGCAGGGTCAAAACTATAAACAGGATAATAGGAAGCAAGAACCATTGGCCAGTTCTGTCCACTGTAGTATATGCTACCCATCCATCCGCCAAGAGCGGTATTGTCAGCAGCATCAGTGCAGAGTCCTGATCCAAAAAGGTAAATTCCACTTTTGTATCCATTTTGAGCACGCGTATCTCGTGGCCAACCCATTACATCAGTAAAATAAGAAAAATCTGTTTCAAATCTTTCTAACATTGGAGTAATAGCGGCACTTGTAACTAATGAATTGGCATTAGAACCCCATCGGAAACACCACCAGTCTGATGTTTGTGTTCCAACCACTCCGGCACAATCATCGAGCACTGTTGATGGTGGATTTAAAGGACCATAATCATCATTGAAATTGTAAGATATTGTAGGGTTATATGAGGGCCAAGTGTAATTAGTAGAGGTGTTGTTTACAGTTACATAATATGATTTAGATGTTTGAGTTCCACAATCATTAGTGTAAGTGGCAATGTAGGTTCCGGCAATATTAGTTGTAACATTATTGAATGTAATATCACGTACTGATGCAGTAAAATTATTCGGACCAGTCCAAGTATAGCCATCTACTGCGGGTTGCGCACCTAAAGTAAAAGTGCCACCAGCATCCAATACAACTGTATTTGTTTGTGCCCAACCTGTGTTATTTATGTTTGCCCATGGTGTTACTGCTGTTGGTTCGCAAATAGTTCCACCATCATAGGCTTCCCATTCTAATACGCCTGTAGCCATGGCACTTTTCATATAAATACGAATGCCTGTAGTTGAAACGTTTAAAGGAATGCTGTTCCATTGATTCAGCGCAAGTCCTATTCCACCTGCAGTTATCCACGCGCTACCATCCCAATATTGGATATAAGCATCAGTAGGTTGGTCGATGCCTACGTTGTCGTCCCACCAATACACCTGAGTAGACGAAAGGTTTTGAGAGGAAGTCCAGCTATATTCTACATAATTGTAAATACCATAATTTGCTTCTCCACTCCAGTTACCATAGGCGCCAGTTGAATTATCTGCAGAGTTAGCAGGTGTAACTCCATTATTTATCGCACTTAAGGTTTCCCAAGGAGATATATATGAGGTAGACACGGTTGCGCTTGATGCAATGTTAGTTTGCGCAGCAAGTGAAAAATTCACTAATGCAAATAATATTAAACTGTAATAAGTAATTTTTTTCATTTTTAATTGATTTTGATTGAAATATGTTTTTACTAAGTGGTAATAACTATTAAAAAAATATATTGCTTAGTTTTTTAAGTATTGGCTAAGTGGTTGTAAAATAGTTTTTCAGTCAGGGGTCATTTCGAATAGATGGAAAGTAAAACATTTGAAATACCTTAATTAAAATTGAATTATTTGCATATATTCTTTTACATAGAACTAATTTGAGAGAAAAGGATAAAGTATCTAGAACGATATCCGGGTTTAAGAACAACAACTCTCTTTCTTTTTTCGAGAGACTTAAGCATTACACACATTTTTAATTGTTTTTGTTATATAGAGTTAAAATGTAACTCAGTATTACATGAAAATTTATAGGGAATTTGGTGTGTATATTTAGAGTAAGGGGTGGTTATCTGATCAATACAAAGATGGCGAGTCTACTTTTTTATTGTTTTTTTAATGTGTAAAAATATAGTAGCTATGTTTAGAATAATTTGAACAAATTGTTTTAATGTTAAATATTACACAAGTGTTGTTCTAGCTTTGGGACTAAAAATGTAGGCGAGTTATATGCATTATGTTTTGTTTTGGATAGTAACGGGGAAGCTCGGTTATTAAGTATTTTGCTGAATTTGAGATATTGAAGAGTAAGTATATACTATACGGTTTGGATTGGCAGAAAATGTATTGTTGGATGCCTAAAATGAGATGCAAAATGAACTTTATGAGGATGGTGAGATAAGCGTTTATTTGTTCTTTTTTTGCTGTTTATCCAACAAATTATATCTGGCTTGTTTTATTTTCCATTTTCTTCGGGCATATTCCTGCATATCAGTTACTAAATCTTTTTCGTCAACAATCTCTAATCCCAACATGGTTTCAATAATATCTTCCATGGTAACAATACCATCCATACCACCATATTCATCTACAACTAAAGCAATATGTTCTTTGTTTTCGATGAGTTTTTCCCAAATAGAGAATAAAGTTATGGAGTTAGGTACGACAATAATGGGGCGTTTGATATCTTTTAATTTTATGTCTATGTTTTGCTCGGCTATATTTTCAAAAACATGTTCACGGATAACATAGCCGGTAATGTTTTCATCATTGTTGGCATAAACTGGAATTCGGGTAAAGTTTAAATAACCTTTGTTTTCAAGGAAGGCATTTAAACTTTCGTTTTCATCAGCAATAGCAACAACTACTCTGGGTGTCATTATTTTTTTAGCTTGAACATCTTTTAATTTAAGCAGGTTTTGAAGAATCTTATCTTCGCTTTCGGAAAATACGCCTTCTTCAGCGCCAATACTTGCCAATGCAGCAATTTCTTCGCGACTGGTGCTTAATTCACTATTACGATTGGAAATCAATTTGGTAATCAAGGAAGATAAAACCACTAATGGGTAGGTAACGAACAGTGTGATTTTAATTAAAAGGGCGGTAGACCCTGTAAGTTTACGCCAATAAGTAGCTCCAATTGTTTTAGGGATGATTTCGGTAATAATTAAAATAAGTATAGTTAGCACTGCAGAAACAATTCCAAAATAAGCTTCACCAAATACTTTAATGGCTTGCGCGCCAACCCCGGCCGCACCAATAGTATGCGCTATGGTGTTTAAGGATAAAATACCAGATAAAGGTTTGTCAATATTGTTTTTGTATTGGTTAAATGATTTAGCCCATCCTTTGCCAGCTTCCAGCTTTACAACAATAAAAGACTGTGGTGTAGTGAGTAATACAGCTTCCATTATGGAGCATAAAAAGGAAATAACCAATGCCAGTAGCAGATAAACAATAAGTAATAGCATACCTTTTTTATTTTAAAACAAATTGAAATGCACAGAGTTTATTCAGGTTCTTATTTTTGATAAAGAGCTGTTTTATACCTGTTGAAAAGCACAGCTTTATGAAATTTACAGCTTTATAAACTATCATTAATAATATCCGGCCAATTGTTAGGTAGCTCGCCGCTAAACCCCATTTGTGGCATTTTATCAATTAGCTCCATCTCTTCGGGGCTTAGTTCAAAATCAAATATATCAATGTTTTCTTCAATCCTTTCTGGAGTAGTCGACTTAGGAATAACAATCACATTATGCTGAATAACCCAGCGCAGACATACTTGCGAAACTGATTTGTTGTGTTTTTGTGCAATGGATTCTAAAAGTGTGTTTCCAAAAAATTTACCTCTGGCTAATGGAGACCAGGCTTCAACAGTTATTCCGTGTTCCTGACAAAATGAAGTAACTTCAGGTTGCCAATAACCCGGATGAAACTCAATTTGGTTTACCGCAGGTTTAACATTAGCCGTTTTAAAAAGAGCTTCCAGGTGCTCTGGCCAAAAATTACTTACGCCAATGGACTTAATTTTTCCTTCAGCCTGAAGCTCTTCCATCGCAAGCCAGGTATCTGCATTAGCTTGTTCCCAGTTTTTGTAATTTTTAGCATTGGCCGGCCAGTGGATCAAATATAAATCGATGTAGTCTAAACCTAACTTTCTCATGGATTCGTGAAAACGAAGCTTGGTTTGTTCATACCCGAGGTGTTCGCGCCACAATTTTGTAGTTACAAGAATTTCTTCTCTGGGAACTTGACTTTCAGTTATAGCTCGGCTGACGGCAATTTCGTTGTGGTAAAAAGCAGCTGTATCGATTAATCGATAACCTTTTGCAAGAGCATGTTTAATAGATTCAATACCTTCTTGTTCGTTGGCCTTATAGGAGCCATAACCTATGATAGGGATAATATGATTATCGTTTAATCTTAAGTTTTGCATTTAGTAGGTGGGTTTTATATCGATTTAAAACTGTTATAAAAGCTAAAGATAAGGATTTCACTGACCCTTTTATTTAGTTACTCTTTTATGCTATTGTTTTACAGTTCTGAAATTGGTTTAACCATAAGGCCCTCAGGCTTTTTCAAATCAAACTGCTGTTTAATTTTTGAAGGCTTGTATGGTTCTTGCCAAATATATTTTTCGCCATCAATTGTAAACTCAATGTGGTCAGTAGTAATGTTAGCAATTAATTTAGATAAACCTTCTGCTTCGATTATTACTTTCTTGATTTTAGGAGAAGGAGTAAAAACTACATAATGACCTGCAGGAATAGTATTTCTATAGGCATACAGAACGTTTTTGCAGTTGAATTCTTTTAAAAGTATTTCGCAATATTTTGCTTTTGATGTGGCATTGGGAAATGAAATAGCATAGTAAATATCTGTATTACTATTTACATTAGGCCAATGACTGTTTTCTTTTAAATGTTGAATAATAGACTGGGTGCTTTTTTCATTTTTACCAAAGCGAAGATAAGCACCTAATAAATAAGACAGCTTTTGCTTTGCATTTGTCAATTGATGAATATCAACATCTCCTTTGTATATCGTATCCCCTTGTCTGGTAGTATGACCATTCATCACCTTATAATGATAATATCTGTCTATCTTGCTAGAAAGTGTGGGTGAGTACATTTTGATACCCATGGGTGCACCATTATTTACAATCGTTATGTCATTATAATCCGCACTAAAAAGGGAGTCAATAAAGAGCGCATGCTTTAATTCGTTTCTTGAAATAATATCTATCCGTTGAAAGTAAAAAGTATTACCACTACTAAAAGTACGTTGATAGCCCATATATTCGTTTAATGTGCCAATCAAAAGGGCTTCTTTATCGTATTGTTTGGTTTTAAACTGAGCAGGTGAGATTAATGCAATAAGATTAATGCTGCAAAGTAATATGATTTTAAGGGTAGTATTCATAGTTTAGAAATTATAATTTGTCTATGATGTCCATCAAATGCATATGATGATTAATCGTCAAATATCCATGTAATAATACCAGTGATAAACTAGTAAAAATGGCAACCAAATTTAAAGTAAAAACGTTGTTAGTAGTTCTTAAGTAATATACTCTTAATGGTTTAATATTCATAAAAACAATGAATAGAATAGGAATAAATAGTAATAGATAATCTGTTATATTATTGAGTATCTCTATGAAAAGAATTTGAAATAATTTAAAGTATAATAATTGGGTAATAAAAACCCACCCAAGACTATTTTTAACAAAAAATCCAATAACTGCTAAAACCAACATAGAGGGAATAATGAGATAAGTTGGATAAAAAATAAATTTTATTGTTTTTAGCCATGTTAAATGGATATAGTAATAATGTTTAATATCATATAAAGTATGCGATATTGTATAGATATAAGTCATTAAGAAGAATAATAAGAGTATTCCTAAAATCAATCTAGATATTATTACAAGTTTGGATTGTTTATGCATATGCAATGTTTATAGTAATGAATATAAAAACAGGTAATTACAACTCATTGTTCTTTTTAGAGTAATATCTATCCATAATGGCAAGAAAGTAAATGATAATGAGGATAGAAGCAAGTTTACTTCACTCTTTTCCATAGTTCCGGGCCATAGTTATTATCTGCGGCACAAATGGTCATGTAATCTCCATCTATTTCCAGCATAAAAGTGTTTTTTTCGTTTAAATATCGCTGATAACCTCTTCCTGTATGTTCAATAGTTTCTGTGTAATAGTCCGATTTTAAATTGTATGAACCCATAAAAGCAGCGTACATTTCGTTAGGACTATCAATATAATCGATAACAGTAAAAGTTGCGGGAGTTATAATTTTGATTCTCTTTTGGCCATCCTTGTGGTCAAAATTTGTGATAACCAGACTATCCTTTGCGTTGCACAATTGCCAGGTGCCAATGATTTGTTTTGCATTGGTTTTTTCAGAAGATGCAAGGTTAAATGTTTTTGTTGAGCAGCTATGTAAGCTCAGTACAATAAAAGAAATTAAAGTAAGACTCTTTAATAAGGTGATTTGTGTTTTAATCATTTTGTCAGGTTTTTAAATATTCAACATGTGTTTTCTAATTCTTTTTATTTTGTAATTCTCGTTATTGAGTTATCTGAAATATTCATTTCTACGATAAACTGATTCTTCCCATTGACTTTAATATATTCCTGATTTGACAGCAGGTTCTGACCGTGCTTTAGCCATCGTTGTGCAAATTTGCTATAACGGCTACATGGATAGCTAGGGCATTGAAAGCAAAACTCTAATCCTTTTTTCTCCACACAGCAAACGTATATACTTTTACATTTACGGGTTTTGCACCCCAGGCTTCCTCCTGGACAGGCGCTTTTGGTGCGTATAAAAACCGGACAGGTACCACAATATATGGCACAAGGAGGAACAAAGCCATCGTATGTTAAACTTCTCTTGTCTGGCATATTTTTTCAACCATTTGAATGGGAACAGATGTACGTTTTGAAACTTCTTCAATTGTCATGCCTTGTTTATAGAAGCGTTTGACAAAGCAGTGGATGGTTTCTCCTATTTCTATCAAATTGTTTTCAGGATCATAAAAGCGAATGGTTTGCTGTCCCCAGAGTTCTTCGTTAACCTCATGCAGGTAATTTAATGAGTGTGATTTCAGGTTTTCGATGACCAGTTCAAAATCATCCGTATCAAAGCATATTTCTAGGTTTTTGTTTCCGTTAGGATGAAAAGTGCAGCCGAGTTTCTGGCTAATGGTGTATTCTTCTTTTAGTTTCCAAAGGGAGAGACCATTTTTAAAACCGATACAATTGCCAAAATCAAATTCAATTTCCTGATGCAATACATCTTGATAAAAGCTTTTCATCAGCTCAAAATCATCAGCAATAATTACGGTAGAGTGAAATTTTATATTCATCTTTTTTTTCTGAAGTCAGGTTAAGTATCTTTAAGTAATGATGAAAATCTTATATATATAATTTAGTTGAAGTAAATATAATTATTTTGTTTTATTAATTAGGGGAATCTTTACGGTTAACAATTTCAATCCATAATTTTATTTTAGCTTTGTTCAGGCATAAAACAAGCTTCTTTATTTAAATAACACATGATGGATAATAAACTGTTATACTATTTTAATAAGTGGGTAAAGCTTACCCCAGAGGAAGAAGAGATTATCAAATCTAGTTTTGAGTCGTGTGCTATAAAGAAGAAAAAAGATTTGCTCGAAGCGGGAGAAACATGTAAATATGTTTATTTTATTACCAAGGGGTGTTTGCGTTCGTATTTTGTAGATGACAAGGGAAATGAACATATTTATCAAATACGAATGGATAATAGCTGGATTAGTGATCTACAAAGTTTTTTCACACAAAAACCTTCGCATTATTATATTGAGGCTTTAGAGAATTCAGAATTGCTTCGGATATCTTTTGAACAGCTGGAAAAATTATATACCCGTATTCCGAAATTGGAACGATATTTCCGCATCTTATTTCAAAAGGCATACATCAATGCCTTGGAAAGATTAAATGCCACCATGTGGGATTCTGCCGAAGACCGATATCAGACTATG
This sequence comes from uncultured Saccharicrinis sp., assembly GCA_963677245.1. Classification (GTDB taxonomy): domain Bacteria; phylum Bacteroidota; class Bacteroidia; order Bacteroidales; family Marinilabiliaceae; genus Saccharicrinis. Next base: position 2,499,578 of record OY781921.1, on the reverse strand, counting down.
CTAAAAGAACAGCCGGATATGTTTCAGCGTGTTCCCCTGGTTTATATAGCCTCTTACCTTGGTATCACACCTGAGAGTTTAAGCCGTATTCGTAAGAAAAAGTAGTACTTATTTTCACATATATCTGTGTTCTCTTAACATAGATCAATTTCACTTCTTATCATAGGTCAAGTGTACGAGGCTTGTCCTGCTCATATCTTTGTATCGTAACAAATAAGGAAATACGATGCAAAAAATAGATCCTCAAAAATTATCGATTACCGAGCGTGTTGAAAAATTAAACGACATGATTGCAGAAGGTAAACTATTGGAAGCATTTGAAAAGTTTTATGCCGAAGATGTAAACCGTCAGCAATATGACGATCCGGCTATAATAGGAAAGGATGCTTGCAGAACAGCAGAAGAGAATTGGGTGATTGATATTACCTCATTTAAAAAAGCAGCAGTTAAAAATATAATGATCGGAGATACGGTATCGGTAATTGAAAGAGAATTTGAATACACGCATAGAGATAAAGGATCTCAAAAATACACGCAGTTTTCTATGCAGGTATGGAATTGCGATGGACAGATTATTAATGAATTTATACATAACAATAAATAAAAAAGAAGAATATGAAAGCAATTGGATTAGCAGTAGTACTACTACTAGCAGCAAGTGTAACAACTTTAGCACAAAAAAAAGAAGTAAATACAAAAGCATCAGTAGTTAACTGGACAGGTAAAAAAATAGGTGGCTCTCACAATGGTGAAATTAAAGTAAAAAGTGCCTATTTGGAGTTTAGCGGTAGCCAAATTAGCGGAGGTAAAATTGTAATGGATATGAATTCTATTACCAACAGCGATTTAGAAGATGAAGGATATAATCAGAAGCTGGTTGGGCATTTAAAATCGGATGATTTTTTTGGAGTAGAAAAGTTTCCTACATCATCTTTTGTGATTACCAAAGCTTCCAAGTTTAAAGATGGAAAGGCTACGGTAACAGGAGAGTTAACTATTAAAGGAAAAACTGAAGAAATTAGCTTTTATGTATTAAAGAGTGGTGATGCATTAACTGCTAAAGTAGAGGTGGATCGTTCAAAGTTTAATGTAAGATATGGATCCGATTCATTTTTTGATAACCTGGGCGACAAGGCCATTGATGATATCTTTATTCTGGATATTAAACTAGTGCTGTAATTGAAAGGAGAGAAATAATTTGTGTTTCCCGGATTAGAAATTAATCATGGGAAACACTTTTGTTTATAAGAGTATTAACAAATAGTATTTAAAGAAAAATGAAAAGAAATATTGACGCAGGTTTATTAGTATTAAGAGTTTCCCTTGGAGCTTTAATGTTGCTGCACGGAATAGCCAAGCTAATGCACGGATTAGGGTTTATTAAAGGAATGATAGGCGGTATGGGCTTACCAGACTTTATTGCGTATGGCGTTATTGTAGGAGAAGTGATAGCCCCAATAGCTTTGCTTATTGGATTTAAAGCCAGAATTGCAGCAGCGGTTTATGCTTTTAATTGTTTAGTTGCTATTGTGATGGCGCATAGCCAGGATTTATTTACAATCAATGAATATGGAGGCTGGAGTGTTGAATTGCTAGGTCTTTATTTATTTGGTGCTGTTGCTTTAGTATTTACAGGAGGTGGCAAATATGCTATTTCTACTGATCAGCTAGACTAACTGAATAATTTTTCTCCATCCCACCGCTTTTAACGGTGGGATGGGGATTTATTTAATAATTTCGATAAATTTTACCATTAGGTAAAATACCTTTAACCTAAGGTTTTTACAATATTTAACCCTTCGTCCCACGCTCCATAACCGGAATCAGCGTTAATATGCCCTGCATTTTTCAGTACTATAAACTCACTGCCCCATATTTCTGCAAAATGCTTTGTTCGTTTCTCCGTCATCCAGGGGTCGTTGGTGCTACAGACAACAACAGAAGGAAAAGGTAATCGTAACTGCGGTATTTGTATATCGCCTAAACCTAAATCCTGGTATGGATTTTCAATATCGGGAGGAGCAACCAAAAGAGCGCCTTTAATCTTCTGCTTATATTTTTTTACCCACTTGAGTAAAGCAATACCACCTAAACTATGTGTTATCAGGATGGTATCTTCAAGGTTTTCTTTACTTAAGATTTCATTAATTCTTTCTACCCAATCATCTAAAATAGGTTTAGTCCAGCTATCCTGATGTATCCTTTGGCAATTATCCAATGTATTATCAAAGTATGTTTGCCAATGTCCTTCACCTGAGCCTCCGTATCCGGGAATAGTAAAATATTTCGTCATGCTAGTTTGTCTTTAACAATACTAACAGCGAAAAGGTGATTTTGATTAGTTATAAATATTTAAAATTTATCCCGGATGCTGTAATCTTAGTAATTATAGATATCGAATTGGACTAATAACTAGAATATGCATCATGGATGACTATTGAATCTAAATCGTAGGTAGATATTTGTATCCACTGAAAGGTTTCTATACCATTAATAGGGTATTTAAAGCATAGGTATTTGTTTCGTATATCAGAATTTCGTTCAAAACTAACAGCGTCATTCTGGAATTCATAAGTTAAATCGGCTGGTTCAAAATAGGCAGAGGTATTGCGACCCCAACTATTGTTTGCTGATACAATTTCTCCAATATCGAAAAAACGCACATGAGCACTATTGGTATCAGTAACACAGATATTCTGCTCAACAGCTGATAATACAAGCTCTTTATTCCAGTAGCCACCATCAATATCGCACATACTATACAATTGAAGCTCTATTGCATTGTTTTGCCCAAATTCAAAAGTATAAGAGTCAATATTTTCTTGATAATTGTTGTTATTCATATCTGCCTTGGCATAAAGAACCAAATCGGGTGAATAATCAACATAGTGCCCTTGTTTATAATCGGTTTTCCCTACAACAATTTCCTTGTCGTAAGTAATTTCATCGCCTGATTCATCAGTACAGCTGATTACAGCTGTACATATTGCTAATAAAATTAATACCTTGCTTAGGATGTAGCTTTTCATATAATCTAATTAATATGGGATGTTAATTTATTCATTACAAGTTTGTCTGTTTATTGTGATTATTAGTTAGGGATATTTAGAGAGATCATTAAGCTAGTCTTTTATGCAACGAATAGATAGACCTGTTGACCTATTGCCATAGCTACTTCTCGCTAAATATTCCGCACTATAGTAAAGATGCCAGGTATATGATCTGTAAGTATTGTATTCAGTACTGCTAAACCAAGCTGTATAAGTGCCTTCATCATAGAATATACCGGTTGAATCAAAACGATAACCAACCGGAATCCCAGTAAATCCAAAAATATCAGAGCCACTAGCACCTGGGCTTAAGTTCCAATTTGTAGTAGCTTTTAGTGCAGTGCCTTCTGTTCCACTAAATCCTTGCTCAGTGATATAGTCCTTTAAAGTAGACCACTCAGCATCTGTTGGTACGTGCCATCCAATGGGGCATAACTTTTCAGTTGCTACCGTATACCAGTTATATAATGCTCCATAATTATTTAACAGAGCATTCTCTTCATCATTATTGTACCAGCAATATGCAGGTGTAGGAAGGTTAGCCCATTCATCATTTTCTGTAACATGAGGAATATCTGTCCCATCATTAAAAGTCGTTGTTCGAAGATTTTCTGCCATCCAGGTTTGTGTTCCCATGCTAATAACACCATAGTTGTTATTGTCATAATCAGAACAAGCTATAAAGTTAAAAGAAACGGTAGTAGATTCCACAGGAACAATAGATTGTACCGCTCTGTAATTACCCGAAATCCCTGTAAGCTTAAGTAAATCACCATCATTGTATGACATGGCAACAAGGTTGTCTTCGGAACTACTTTTTAATAATGAAGACTTATTTTCAGAATACTCAATACCTTGGTAGGATAATGTTATTTGTTCTTGGCAAGAAGCTTTACTTATTAATTTGTAAGAATAAGAATAGTCTGCTGCGCTAACTTTTAAAATATAAACACCAGCATTTAATCCAGATAATTCAAATGTATGATATCCTTGTGATAAAATATATTTGTCAGCATGTATCTTATTTCCCATAGAATTATATATTGCAATAGAACAGCTTCCATTCGCACTAGCATTAAATGTAATAAACCCGCTCTCCATTATAGGGTTGGGATATAAAACCAAACCTTTAGCATCATTCTTAGCTTTATTAATACCAGTTGTAAAATTTGTTAAGTGAAGTATTTCGCCTTGTAATATTTTTAAACTGGTGCGTTGCGTAAGGTTCTGAACAATTACACTATCAACAGAAGTACTGGCTCCTGTACCGGTAAAATTAACCTGATAATTTTGAGCCTTTAATGCTCCTGTTAATAGTGCAAACAATAAAAATAATTGTGTTATTCTGTACATTGGTTCTATGTTTTTAGTTTTTCACCAGTTTACCTGTTTGTTTTTGGCCATCAACAGTTAGGGAGTATAAGTAAATGCCGGCCTCTATACCATCTAAACAGATGGGCTTACTGTTTGAAATGTCTGTGCTGAATACTTTTTTACCTTGGATATTGTAAAGCTCCAAAGTACCGGTGCTAGATTCCTTAGGTAGATTAATAGTAATATAATCGGATACCGGGTTAGGGTAGATGTTCATATGTGAAACGATAAAGTCATTAGAGCTTGTAGTTAAAGTAACATAGCAATAAAAACTCTTATGAGATATGTCCCAATCTTTAGTTTCTCCATTCCAATAATATCCTGCATATAAAATTTGATTATAGCTATTATCGAAACGGTATTCTTTTCTTATTCCTCCTAGCCAGTCGTCTGTTCCTGGAACTTGCCAAATGTATATGTCAGAAATTAGGTTACCAAAATCATCATAGCTGTATTCGTATTTTTCGGTAAGTTGCCAAGTATTAAGCGTATTATCCCAAGCATATTTTAGTTTAAGAATAAGGTCATCATTCGTATTATAGCTATCAGTACTTTTCATTTCTTGAGATAAAAGCCAGTCATTAGATTCTGTATCCCAATTGTAATATGATATAAAGGTTGTATTGGAATTAGATTCATAGCTGTATTCTTCCATTCTGGATTCTAACAAATTGCCAGATGTACTATTCCAATTATAGTATGTTTTAGAGATGAGTTGGTTATCTGAGTTATAGCTTGTAGCTGTCTTACTTAATTCAACCCAATTGTCATTTTTCAATTTGAAAGACGTCATAGCTATTAGGTTGTTATTTTCGTCGTATTGAAACGCATTTTTTTGAACTAGCCACTCATTGGTGCTGGCCTTTCTTAAATAAATTGTCTGAAGTGTTTCGTTGTTGTATCCATCATATTCATGTTCAGAATTATTTTCATTAATCCAATTGCTTGTTTCGGAGTCCCAGGAATAAGAATAGTATGTAATTAAATTATCATTGTCATCGAATGTCTGTTCTCCCTTACTTTGATTAATCCACTTGTTATTCGCAGAATCCCAACTGTAAAGTATAGTTAGTGATGGGTTTCCATTTATATTATAGCTATATGTAGTTTTACTACTCAATACAGAATCGGTCTCACTACTGTAATTGTAAAATATAATGGAGTCCGGTGATAATTGGTTTGATGCAAAAGTAAATTGTTTTGATTTAAGAGTTGATGGCTCACCTGCTTGCGCATTAATTAAGTCTTTTGCATTAGGATATGATGCATCAGGAACGATTAGATTATTAATATTTATTTTATCCTGAGTAAAGGCTAATGAACAGCTTATTAGAAAAGAAATAAATAGGGCAAGAATGGGTTTTGTACTCATTGTTTTTAGATTTAGTTAGTTTTTAATTGAGCGAGTCAATATATAATCCGATTGTTATCATCGATCGCAATATACTAATCATAAAAGTTTATTTCAAACTATAATTTGCTAGGAGATTAAATAATAATAAGAAAGAGGAGGTAGGAGTAGGCTCAGAAAATAACCTTTTCTATAGAAAGATGCCTAAAAAAGGACATTCAAACAGGTATCCCGAATAAATATTGGCTAGATGCAGCTTAACGCTTAGGTTTATTTTATTGGTATTGCCTAGCCGCAATGCTGCGCTTAAGCATTCCAGCCCGGTATTGCCTATATGCAAGGTTGCGCATAGGCATTCCAGAAAAATAATGGCATCTTGCAGGCCTGCACGGAGCAAATACCACTTTGGGAAAGCAAGTCGCAGCTCTGCCTGAACCCAATAATGCTTTGGGAAGGTTAAGCGCAGCGCTACCTGGGGGTAATAAATGTTTGGGGAAGCTAAGCGTAAGCTTGCGGCATGGTAATAATTATAAATTTTACTATATAAAAAGTGAAATAATATGTTTAGCTTAGATAGGCTTTGTAAAACCCCCTAAATATATTTATAATGTTTACATCTATTCATTTAAGAAGTTTACGGAACAACGAGTTTATTCAGTTCATTAAAAATGTACTGCAAATTTTAGAACAGAAAGATCCTGCTGCGCTTAAAATAGAAGCATACTACAGCGAACTTAAAGCTTCGGTTGATTTAATGAATGCTGCTCACAAAAAAAGCTTATCCAGTAGTTTAACTAAGGTGTTGGTTGAGATTGATGATTGCAGAGATAAAGCCATCAATGGAATTATAATGAATTTGGATTCCTATAAGCAACACTTTGATGAAGAGGTGGTGCGTGCAGCTAATAAACTAATGGAAACCATCAATTTATACGATGGAAATATTGCCCGTTATAGTTATCAACACGAAACCAATGCGCTGGAAGATATTTTAAGTAAATGGAAAAAAGATGAGGCCTCTCAAGCAGCATTGCAAAGGCTGCACCTGAACGAATGGGCAACGCATTTAGAGGAGCAAAATGTATTGTTTAACAACAAGTTTATTGAAAGAGCCACGGAACAGGAGCAATATGCCAATATCAAAATTACAGAAATACGTAAAGAGATTATCGAAAAGTATAATAAAGTACTGCAGTATTTATCGGCCTATGCCACCATTGAACCTTCAGAAGAATATACCTATGTGGTGCATGCCATTAACGGAATCATACAGGAATACGAGCGAGTACTCACCTTGCGTAGTGCCAAGCGCGAAACCGAAGAGGAAGATGAGGAACTATCTAACACCGAAAACATCAATTCTGAACCGGATACAGAAATTCAATCATAACCAAATTATTAACCACAGGGTTTTATAAAGCATATAAGGAGCTGTTCTGTTAGAATGGCTCTTTTCAGTTTTCAGTAAACAGTTATTAGTGAACAGCTAGCAGTGAACAGTCAATAGTCATTGGTCAGTAGTAAATCAGATACTTCCTAATGGCCTATCATCTAATGACCTATTAATCACAGACCTAATATGCTATTGACCAATATACCAATTAACTAAACACCAACACAGCCAGTATAATCACCACCAGACTTAAAAGTAGGTTAAGGCTATTTAAACCAGCTACTTTAGCGAATGCAGATTCGGATGGTTCTTTCTTTGCTTTTTTCGCTTTAATACTCATCAGTACCAATAATACCAACAGAATAACAACAATAGTCAGTTTAGCTAATAAAAGTGGCATAGCACCTAAGGCCTTCCAATAGGGTGTCATTAAATAACCACCGGTAATAAAGAGTAGTGTTAAGCCGGTTTTACCCAAGTAGTTTAAAGATAAAAGGGCTTTTTGAATACCTAGTTTGGTATCTGTTTCTTGTTTATTAGCTACTTTATTTAGTACAAACGAAGAAAGCGCAGCACCTACAAAAGTGGCTACTGAAATAAGGTGTATAATAAGCATCGCTTCTCTCATGGTATTTTTGTTTTTAGCCTTTAATGGCAGGCTGTTAGCAATATCATTTTCTATAAGAGTATTAACCTGAAAGAAGGGAATTTGTTTATTTTGAGTATAAAGTATAAAGTATAAAGTATAAAGTATAAAGTATAAAGTATAAAGTATAAAGTATAAAGTATAAAGTATAAAGTATAAAGTATAAAGTATTTTCGTTAAACCACCTTTTGAATCTTCAACCTTTGAACATCAACCTTCAACCTTTGAGCTTTTGGCAAAAAGAGTCTTTTGTCTTTATACTTTCGTCTTTTGTCTCATAAAAAAGGCCCACATCACGTGAAGCCTTTATACTATTCTGACCAATGTAAATCAGTCTTATGTCTTGATACTTGTGTCTATTTTTATTTCTCCGGTTCAATTTCAAATAGCAATTGATCTTTCATTACGGTTTCTTCAGCTTTTACCTGCAGGCTTTTCACCTTACCGCTAACAGGACTGGTAATTTCATTTTGCATTTTCATGGCTTCCAGTATCATTACCGGTTCGCCTTTATGCACTTCCTGTCCTTCGCTCATTAATACAGCTACAATCTCGCCCGGAAGCGGTGCATTTACCTTAGCTATTTTAACACCGGTTGTTTTGGCCAGTTTGGCTTTACGCTTAGAAGCAATTTCTGTCTCTACAGTAAAATTATAGGTATTGCCATTAATCATTACCGAAACTTCGTTCTGCTTTAAGCTCACCACTTCTCCAATATGGGTGTTTTTATCACACTTAATCAGGTATTCTTCATCTTCCAGCTTTTCAACCTCGATGTTGGTTTTACGGTTGTTGATCTTGTAAATCTCATCATCCTTAAGCGTGATGTTTACCTTTTTGTCACCTGTAAGTGTATAATTTTTGGTATGTCTAATTAACTTCATGTTTCCAGATTTAAACACTAATGTTTTTGTAAAACAAAAACGTATTAACCTTTAATTTTCTTACTCATGGCCCATGCCGAAACCGGCTTGTCATCTAATTCATCAGAATTAATTTTAGCCTGTTCGCTTAAGTAAGCTTCCATGGCCAAAGCGGCAGCTGCAATCAGCTCATTATCCTTTTGGAAATAACTTTGCTCCAAATCAGTTTCAATAAACGAAGTGGTGTATTTTCCTTTTACAAAGGATGGCGTTTGCATCACCTGCTTAAAGAAAGGCAAGGTGGTTTTTACCCCTTTAATGGTGGTGTTATTTAATACAGTTCTACAGTTCTTAATAGCGTCGCCACGCGATTTTCCGGTGATAATCAGTTTAGCTACTAACGAGTCGAAACTGGATACCACTACTTTTCCTTTTTGATATCCGGAATCACAGCGCAAATACTTTTTGCTAGGAATATCCATTTCTTCAACCAATCCTGTTGAAGGCGCAAATCCCGATTGTACATCTTCGGCATTTACACGAAGCTCAATAGCCCAACCGTTAATATTGATATTCTCTTGTTTTAAACAAAGGGTCTCGTCCTGTGCAACTCTGATTTGTTGCTCAATAATATCAACACCTGTAATTTCCTCTGTAATCGGATGCTCTACCTGAACGCGGGTATTCATTTCCATAAAGTAGTGGTTCAAATCATCATCCATTAAGAACTCTACAGTACCGGCACTAAAATAGTTGGTAGCCTTACAAATTTTAACCGCATCGGCACCAATCTTTTGTCTTAACTCCTCGTTCAATGCAGCCGAAGGCGCTTCCTCCAATAGTTTTTGGTGCTTGCGCTGAATACTACACTCTCGTTCGTATAAGTGAATAATGTTACCATGTTTATCGGCCAACACCTGAAACTCCACGTGACGAGGGTTCTCCACATACTTCTCGATCAGCATCGAATCATTATCGAATAATGACTTTGCTTCGTTAGTGGCCAGTTTGTACATCAATGGCAGCTCGCTCTTTTTACGAACCACACGCATACCTTTACCACCACCTCCGGCAACTGCCTTTAGTATGATTGGATATCCAATTTTACTGGCTGTTTCTTCCGCTTCTTTTTCTGAAGAAATTACTCCATCGCTACCTTGTAATACCGGAATGTCGTTTTTGATAGCCATATCGCGAGCCATTCCTTTATTACCCATTTGGTTGATGGCTTTGGATGAGGGGCCAATGAAAATGATGTTATTGCGCTCACACTCTCTAGGTAAATAAGGATTCTCAGATAGGAAACCATAGCCAGGATGAATGGCATCAATTTTATATTCTAAAGCCGTTTCAATTAGCTTATCAATGTTGGTATACACATTAATGTACGTATTATCAGAAACGTCGATTACTTCATCTGCATGATCCAGATGCAATGCATTAGGTTCGTGGTGCGATAGAAACATATAGGTTTTAATACCCATTGTTTTTGCCGTACGTGCAATACGAATTGCAATTTCACCACGGTTTGCTATTAATATTGATTTAATTTTCATGCTAATAATAAATTAGTATTAAGACTAAAGTATAAAGACAAAAGATTAATAAAATAATCTATTATAAAAGAAATACTTAATACTTATGTCTTAATACTTGATACTAAGTTTTACAATGGAATGTTCCCGTGTTTACGAATAGGGTTTTGTTCCACTTTATTTTCGAGCAATGCAAAGGCATTAATTACCACTTCGCGTGTTTCGGCCGGATCGATTACTTCATCGATGTATCCTTTTTCGTCGGCTACATATGGGTTCGCTACATTTTCTTTGTAATCAGCAATCAGCTTTCTTTTTAGCTCTTCCGGATCTTCGGCACTTAGCAGTTCTTTGCGATTTAGAATTTTAACCGCTCCTTCAGGACCCATTACTGCTACTTCTGCAGTTGGCCAGGCAAAGTTAAAGTCGCCACCCATGTTTTTACTATTCATCACAATGTATGCTCCACCAAAGGCTTTACGTAAAATAACTGTGATTTTAGGAACAGTAGCTTCGGCAAAAGCATACAACAATTTAGCACCATGCATAATAATGGCATTTTGTTCCTGACTTTTACCCGGCATAAACCCGGGAACGTCTTCTAATACCAAAATTGGAATATTAAAAGAGTCGCAGAAACGGACAAAACGTGCCGCTTTTTTAGATGCATTAATATCTAAACAGCCTGCCATTACTTTAGGTTGGTTCGCTACCACGCCAATTACATGGTTATCCATACGGGCTAAACCAATGACTATGTTTTGGGCATGATTTTCGGCTATTTCAAAAAAGGAGTTTTTATCAACGATTAGTTTGATCACGTCAACCACGTCATATGGTTTGTTGGGATCATCTGGTAAAAGCAACGAAAGTTTTTCCGGTTTACCAGGTATAATATCTTCACTTTTTCTTACCGGAGGGTGTTCTACATTGTTTGAAGGTAAATAGCTTAATAATTTTTTAACGCCCATTAGGGTATGCTCTTCATCGTTAAAAATCATATCGGCCACGCCGCTTTCTGTAGCATGCACTTCTGCACCACCCAGCTCCTCAAAAGTAACATCTTCGTTAAGTACTTCCTTAACCACTTCCGGACCTGTCACGAACATATATGATGTGTCTTTGGTCATAAAACGGAAATCGGTTAGGGCAGGAGAGTAAACCGCACCACCAGCAGCAGGTCCCAGAATAACTGAGATTTGAGGAATTACTCCGGAGCTTTTTACATTTTGCATAAAAATACCGGCATATCCGGCTAAACTGGCAACTCCTTCCTGAATTCGTGCACCACCGGAATCAATTAATCCAATGATAGGATGCCCCATTTTAAGTGACATCTCCTGTACTTTTTGGATTTTGCGGGCATGAACTGAACCAAGCGATCCTCCCATAAAAGTAAAGTCCTGAGCAAATATAAATACTTTACGGCCGTTGATGGTACCATAACCAACAATTACTCCATCACCGTATTTTTTTTCATCTTCCTTTCCTAAAGGTTTAACAAAGGCATCAATTTCGCGAAAGCTGCCTTCGTCCATTAAAAATTCAATACGTTCTCTCGCTGTCAGCTTACCCTTGGCATGCTGTTTTGCGTAATAGTTGTCATCATACTGACTTACTAAGCTTTCGTTACGGGCATGAAACCTCTTAAACGGAATCCTATTGTCATTCATAGACTAATTCTTAAATGATTTGTTTTATTGGGTAGGAGCATATTTCTCCAATACCTTATGTAATCAAGTAATTAATTATTAAAAAGTTAAATGTTTGTTTAGAATTAGGCAATGTTAAAGTAACACTGAAACGATGCGATTTGTTTATCGCTTATAAAAACCGGGTGTAAAAGAAGTAAAAAAAACGGATAAATCAATGTTAAATATGTTTTACAACACATTTTCGACTAAAAAGAGTAAGTATTTTACTTAAATGATTAAGCTCATAGTGCAGATATTTGTATTGGTTGATTATGATTTTATTTTTGTGGTAAAGCTGAAGTTTTATGTACCCTTATATAAGGATATCACTATTAATAATATTGGTTTGTTTTTTCGCTGAGCAATTATTTTGTCAGGAAGAAAATGTAAGTAATGAATACCTTGGTCGAACATTATCCAGTAAAGAAATTGCAGAGAACTACCTGAACGATTATCAAATTGAGTTATTCAAGTTTAATGATGATTCACTTTCTATTCTAAATGGAGTAAGTATGCATGAGGTTTGGATTGACCTTAAGTATATGGTTAATCACCCCAACTCTTCTACCATTGGTGAACGAGGACATTATTGTGGGCCTGCCGCAATTATAAACTGGCTTCTAAATTGTCGTCCTGATGTATATGTTAATGTGGTTTGGCATCTGGCCAAAGATGGTAAGTGTCAGTTAGGTTCAGGTTCATATACTTTAAAATTACCGAAAAAGATTTGTAATCGTGTCGATTATACTATTGAAGAAGTAAACAGAGATGAGGTAACCCGAAAGGACATCCGGAATACCTCATTATCTGATTTTATTATTTGTAGTGCATTGGTGTATTCTGAAAAAAGTGTGCAAAGAGTTGGATTGATTTTCCCAAAAGCAACTTATAGAAAGAAATCCCTAGGTAGTTTTCTTTATACGAATACAATGCCTTGGGAAATAGACGATTTTTTTAATAAGATGGGATTCAATATGGATGCGAAAGCCTTTTATTGGGGAGAAAAAGAAGATATAAAAGAACTGTTTAAGATTGAGGAAGCAGTTGTACAAGGTAACATGCCTATTGTGTTTGATAATCATTATATCTCTTTTACAAAGACTAAAAACTTTTTATATCGGACTTTGGGAGCGCATTTTATAACTATTCATGATTTTAAAATCAATAAGGATTCTAATACAGTGGATTATTCATATTGGGATTATGGGAAAGTTAAGCCTAATCCTTTTTTATCTCTCAACAGAAAGCCATTGCCAACAGGAAGCTTAAAGAAAGATATGAGAGCACAAAAACGGTTTAAAAAGAAGGGGTTACACCTAAGGAAACGTGAGATTACAGTTAATGAGTTTTTAACTGCTATGAAAGGGTATTGGATTCCAAGTGATAAGAAAAGTGAGGTAGTTGGGTATGAGTAAAGGATTATTTTATATAATTGATAAGATTTTAAAAAAAGTATATCAACGATAATGAGTAAGATTAAACTATTAACCACTAAACAGCAAATGGCCATTATTCAATCTATTCAGGATGCAGAGAAAAGGACTAGTGGAGAAATTAGGCTCCATATCGAAAACCATTGTAAAATTCCAGTTCTGAACAGGGCAAAGGAGGTATTTCATATTCTTCAAATGCATTTAACAGAAAATCGAAATGGGGTATTAATATATCTAGCGGTTCAAGATAGACAAATGGCTATAATAGGAGATGAGGGTATTCATACATATGCACCGGAGAATTTCTGGAATCAGGAATTAAAAAATTTAATTGAAAGTTTTAAAGTGGGTGACTACCAAAAAGGAATTATTGAAACAGTAGGTAGTATAGGAGAGAAATTGGAGCAATTCTTTCCTGTTTCTGAAAATGATATTAATGAATTACCAAATGAAATTTCCTATTATGAAAATTAAGCTTTTATGTATTGCTATATTTTGTTTTGTTCTATGTAATACATACGCACATTCAATATTAGCCTATCCTACTCCTGAATATTTTGTAATTGATTTTGCGAACATATTGACGGAAGTTCAAAAAACAGAGTTGGAAAATCAGATTAATGAGCTGGCAGAAGAAACTACGGTTCAAATAGCTATTGTTTCAGTGAAATCATTAGAAGGAATGTCAGCTTCGGATTTAGCTCGAAAAATTGGAAACAAATGGGGCGTAGGAGAAAAGGGATTAAATAATGGTGTAGTTATCCTTGTTAAACCTAAATATTTGGATGAAAAGGGAGAGGTTTTTATTTCTGTTGGTTTAGGTTTAGAGGAAACAATTACGAACAGTAAGGCGCAACATATTGTTAATGAAATTATGATACCTCAGTTTAAAAAGGGGAAAATATATCGAGGGTTATCGGATGGTATTTATGCCATAAAGCGGAATGTAGCTGGAGTAAGTTTTCTAAACTTCATAGATCCTATTTCGCTAGCTATATTTCTGATTTTATCAATTGTAATACTTCCTTTTGCTTATATCAAATATTTAAAAAACAGGCCGGTTCCTCAGCGATTTCAACACTATTATACAAATGGAAACTATAATTTGCAGAGCCTGTTAAAGCAAGTTCAAGATATAGAGATGGTTAATGGAATAAAATATCCCAAATTTAAACGATTGCTGCAACAATATGATATGGTTTCAAAGCATAATATGATTAAGTACATGAGTTTTATTGATCGAAATATGTTTTGTTACATCTTAAATGGAAGAGATAGGTCGACTGTTTTTTGGGAAATGATGGATCCTTTTCTAAAGTTTATGGGGATCTACACGTTTATAGTTTTGTTCATACTAAGTTACATCGTAGGTGTTATTCATGGTTGGCCAATAGCAATAGCTTTAAGCATATTTTCTGTTGTAGTTTATTTTTTACTGTTCTCTATTCTGGTTTCTATACTAGAAATGTATTTATATTCATTAAGAAAGAATGGCTTATATGAAGGAGGAATTAGTGTGGCATTATTTACCTTGTATACTCAATTTAAAAGAAATATTGAGAAAAAGTTCGATCCTGCAACAAATACCTATAGGTACGTACCAATGGCCAGTGCAGTAGCATATGGAACTTCTTCAGTAGGCTTTGGAGGCGGTAGTTTTAGTGGAGGATTCGGTGTCGGCGGAGCCGGAGGTAGTTGGTAATAAACACTTAAGCAATTGAGATGAATAAAACACAGTTAAAGTTTTTCGTTATTTCGCTATTAATAATTACTGGGTTATTTTATGTTGGTGTTAAATTCTTTGGACCTTTTCTTGGAGATGAAACTCCAAACATAAAAGAATCAATAAACTACGATCAAGTAATTAAAGATGGCGATATTATTTTTCAGGTTTCAACTTCATCACAAAGTAAAGCAATTCAGTTAGCTACAAAATCCCGTTATAGTCATATGGGAATTATATATGCAATTGAAAACCAGTTTTATGTTCTCGAAGCTATAGAACCTGTAAGCCTGACTCCATTAAATGAT
Source organism: uncultured Saccharicrinis sp. (assembly GCA_963677245.1). Taxonomy (GTDB): domain Bacteria; phylum Bacteroidota; class Bacteroidia; order Bacteroidales; family Marinilabiliaceae; genus Saccharicrinis. The sequence goes on along the minus strand of OY781921.1, from coordinate 2,484,208 downwards.
TGGATACAAAGAGGGCTGGATGGACATTTTGTCGTAAAAAGGTTACGGAATTCAGCTACAGTTTTCAGTGATACCATAAAAAACAAACTAAAGGCAGAAGGAGAAAAGTACTTAGGCAAACATTATGATTTAACCTTTGAATGGTCAGATGACAGGATTTATTGTTCAGAATTGGTTTGGAAAGTATACAAGTCGGCTTGCGGTGTTGAGATTGGAAATTTACAGCAGTTAAAAGATTTTGAATTGGATCATAAAACTGTAAGAGAAAAGCTAAAGCAACGATATGGAAATAAAGTGCCATTAAACGAGAAAGTTATTTCTCCGGCTAGCATGTTCGATAGCCATCAATTAATTTTGGTATATGAAAAATAATGCGAATTACTTATCGCATAGTACTTTTATTCGTATCCTGTTTATTCATTTTTGACATTGAAAATATTCTATCGTAACTTTTAATATAAGGGTGTTATAATAAAAAGTTTCGGTGATTAAAAGGATAGGATATTTGCATTGTTTTTTGATTCTGCTGTTTCTCGTTACATCATGCAATTTGTTTGAGGATGATGAGGAATGTAATAAAACGGATGCTCCAGAGATTAATTTCGGACTACTTGTAGGAGGGCAGGTGAAGATTATTAACTCTTCTTCAGGTGAAGATATTACCAGTGATTTTGACGATAAAGAAGTTCTTGTATTTTTTAACAAAGTCTATTGTAACGGAAAAACGAATGGCCCGTTTGAAGACTATTTTGTATTGGATAATCTGGGGGTAATGTGGCGAAATGCAGTTGGAACCTGGGAATTTAGAATGGATAATACAGAAGATTATATGCGTATTGTTTTCTTTATAGAGGGTGATGAAATAGGAAAGTACAATATCGATTACAACATGTTAAAAGCAGATGATAATGGAAAAGCTTATTTTGAATTCGATATTTTATGCGAGTATTTTGAATCTACCAGTGGGAATTATTTAAATGGAACGACAATAACTTTGCGTTGACAACATTATGAAACAAAAAAACCTGCAACGATAATTGCAGGTTTTTTGTTATTTGAAAACCTTTTTATTAGGCTAATTTATCTTCAATAAAGGCTTTAGCTTTTGCAATAGCAGCATCAATACCTTCTACTTTTTTACCTCCAGCTGTAGCAAAAAATGGCTGACCTCCACCACCGCCTTGTATTTCTTTGGCGCAATCACGAATTACTTCTACAGCGTTTAGTTTACCAGATTTAGAAAGTTCGTCAGAAATCATAACACTAAGTTGTGGTTTGCCATTTACATTGGCTCCTAATACCGCAACAAAATCATCCATCTCTTTTTTAATTTGGAAAGCTAAATCCTTCAATTTGTCGCCTAAAATTGGATTTACGTTGGCAGTAATAACATTTACTCCGTTAACATCAATAGCGCTGTCAATTAAATCTCTTTTTTCAATATTGATAAAGTTCTGCTTTAATGCATCAATTTCTTTACCTAGTTGAGAGTTGTCACTAATCAGCGATTCAATGTTTTTCTCCAGATTACCAGTCGACTTAAACATTCCCTGAAGGCTTAATAATAGGTTATGTTCTTTAAGAATTAGCTCTTCGGCTTTTTCTCCTGAGATAGCTTCAATTCTTCTAACACCTGCAGATATAGAAGCTTCACTTATGATTTTAAAGAAGCCAAGTTCCCCGGTATGGTTAACATGTGTTCCTCCGCAAAGCTCAATAGAATCACCAAACTTAATAGCTCTGACTAAATCGCCATATTTTTCTCCAAATAACATCATGGCACCCATATCATGGGCTTTTGCAACAGGTATATCACGCATTTCTTCCAATGCATAATTGGTGCGAATTCTTCGGTTTACAATTTTTTCCACTTCTTCAATCTCTTCACGAGTCATCTTTTGGAAGTGCGCAAAGTCAAAACGTAAATATTCAGGATGAACCAACGATCCTTTCTGTTCTACATGTGTTCCCAAAACTTCTCTTAATGCCTGATGCAATAAGTGGGTAGCTGTATGGTTGTTAGCAGTGTTTTGGCGTTTATTTCCGTTTACGTAAGCTTTAAATTCTGACTTTAAATTAGCCGGTAACTTTTTGGTAAGATGGATAATCAGGTTGTTTTCTTTTTTGGTATCAATGATTTCAACCTTTTCCATACCGTTATCAATATATCCGGTATCACCTACCTGACCACCGCTCTCTGCATAAAAAGGTGTAATATTAAATACCAATTGATAAAGCGTTTTGTTTTTAGCCGTTACCTTTCTGTATCTGGTAACAGTTACTTCGCTTTCCAGGTAATCATATCCAATAAACTCTTCTTCGTCATCTTCCAACAAAGTAATCCAGTCATCAGTTTCAACCTGAGTTGCACTGCGAGCACGCTCTTTCTGGGCTTCCATTTCTTTTTCAAATTCCTTGCGATTAATTACCAGGTCATTTTCTTTTAAAATTAACTCAGTTAAATCCAATGGGAATCCAAAAGTATCATATAATTCAAAGGCCACTTTACCATCAACAACCTTATAATTATCTTTTTTAGTTTGCTGAATAATTTTATCCAACATAGTAATACCGGTAGAGAGCGTTCTTAAGAAAGATTCTTCCTCTTCTTTAATTACTTTAGTTACTAACTCCTGCTGATTTTGCAACTCCGGATAAGCATCACCCATCGAAGCAATTAAAGCAGGTAGAAGTTTATACATAAATGATTCGCGCTGATTCAGGAAAGTATATCCATAACGTACAGCACGTCTTAATATTCGACGAATTACATAACCGGCTTTGTTATTAGAAGGAAGCTGCCCATCTGTAATAGAAAAAGAAATGGTTCTGATATGATCGGCAATAACTCGCATAGCAATATCAGCATCTTCATTTTTGCCATATTCGGTATTGGTTACTTTGGCAATTTCCTTAATGATAGGTACAAATACATCAGTATCGTAGTTCGATTGTTTTTGTTGTAACACCCTGCACAAACGTTCAAAGCCCATTCCTGTATCCACATGCTTTTGCGGAAGAGATTCCAAATCACCATTGGCTTTACGATTGTATTGGATAAATACAAGGTTCCAGACTTCGATAACCTCGGGATGATCCATATTTACCAGTTGTTCTCCGGGTACTTTAGCTCTCTCATCATCTGATCTTAAGTCAACATGGATTTCAGAACAAGGTCCACATGGCCCCATATCACCCATTTCCCAGAAGTTGTCTTTACGATTTCCGTTGATGATTTTATTTTCAGGTAAATGTTGCTTCCAAAAATTAAAAGCTTCCATATCCTTTTCAAGGTTCATTTCGCTGTCACCTTCAAAAACAGAAGCGTATAATCGGCTTTTATCTACTTTTAATACTTCGGTAAGATACTCCCAGGCCCAATTGATTGCTTCTTCTTTAAAGTAATCACCAAACGACCAGTTTCCCAACATTTCAAACATGGTATGGTGATAGGTATCGTGTCCTACTTCTTCCAAATCATTATGCTTTCCGGATACACGTAAACATTTTTGTGAATTGGCTACTCTTGGCGCCGTTGGTTTACTGTTTCCTAAAAAGATATCCTTAAACTGGTTCATACCCGCATTGGTAAACATCAGGGTTGGATCGTTTTTAACCACCATTGGTGCAGAAGACACAATCTGGTGTTGTTTTGATTCAAAAAACGACCAAAAGCTTTTTCTTACCTCAGAAGCATTCATAATATTATTGTAAAAATTATTGTTTTAATTTTAAGATTTCCACTAAATTTGGAAGTTGCAAAGGTAGATTATTTCGCTAATTTTGCAGCTATTATCATTAAAAATCCTTGATAAGAATATTAATCTTCTTTTCTGCATGGCAAAAGTTAAATTCAGATATAATCCGGAGACCTTAAGTTACGATAAGATTGAAACTGGCTTTAAGTATTATTTTAGGAAAGTTTTATTCTATTTCTTTTTTGGCGGTGTTCTTGGCCTGGTTTACTTTTTTGCATATTCTTATTTAATAGATAGTCCTAAAGAAAAAAGGTTACTTAGGGAAAATACCCGTTTAACAACACAGATAGAAATTATAAGTAAACGTCTGGATGAAACAGTAAAGGTGCTGGATGATATTCAACGCCGAGATGAAAATATTTACAGGGTAATTTTTCAGGCAGATTCTATTCCAAATTCTATTCGAAAAGCTGGCTTTGGTGGCGTAAATCGTTACGAAGGATTAGAAGATTTAGAAAGTGCTGATTTGGTTATATCTACAGCAAAAAAGCTGGATGTAATTATGAAGCAGACTTACATTCAGTCAAAATCTTTTGATGAAATTGAAGATTTGGCTAAAAGAAAGGAAGAGTTTTTAAGGTGTACTCCAGCTATTATGCCTATTTCGAATAAAGATTTAAAACGTACAGCATCCGGTTGGGGGTATCGGATTCATCCTATTTATAAAACACGTCGTTTTCACTCAGGTATGGATTTTACGGCTCCAACAGGAACTGAAATTTATGCCACAGGAGATGGAACTATTAAACGTATAACCCGCGAAAAAACAGGCTACGGTAACCGAATTGAAGTAGATCATGGTTTTGGATACGTAACACTTTATGCACACTTAAGTGAGTTTAATGTAAGAAAAGGACAGAAAGTGAAGAGGGGAGATGTGATAGGTTTTGTGGGGAGTACCGGAACGTCAACTGCTCCGCACTTACATTACGAGGTGCACGTTAAAAACAGAAAGGTTAATCCTTCTCATTATTATTTTAATGATTTGTCAGCCGATGAATATGAAGAAATGATTAATATTTCATCTAATTCAAACCAGACTTTCGATTAAGAATAATGAAATGCTATTAATATAATAAATGGTAAGGTCTGGCCAGATCTTCCTTTAAAACCATTAAGCTAAGATTTCTACTATAGCGTTTATACTCCTTACCTTGAACATAAATAATAATTGTAGGTGCTGTAAACACACTATTGTGAGCAGCTATTTCGGTGTTGATTTCCATATTACAATAATTTAAAATTGCTTTTGGGAATTCTTCAGAAAGTAATTGCTCAATTTTTGGCAGCAAAACTTTACACACAGAACATTTATCGTGTGAGAAGTAACTGAGAACTATCTCTTCTTTGCTTATCATTTGATTAAATGAAGCTAATGATGTAGTGGTAATCATTTTTCAAAGAGAATTATTAGTATTGCTTAGTACTCAGCATAACAAGTGTACATGCATGCAAAATGTCAATATTGTGTTGTTGTGCAAACATTTCAATTTCCGGATTTTCTGTTCCTGGATTTAAAATGATTCTCTGCGGTTTTAGTTCTGCAATAATATCGAAATAACCAGGCTGATGCTTAGGACCAACATACATTGTTACTGTATGAATGTCTTCTTTTGTTCCTAGTTCTTTTTGTATAGGAATTCCTGCTACATTTCCCGGTCTTAAACCAATTGCTACAACTGGATGTTTGTTTTCTACCAATTTATTAATAGCCTTAAAAGAATATCTTTCAGGGTTTTCACTTGCTCCAATTACTAATGTTGTTTTGCTCATACATAAAATAATTTGCATGTAAAAATATAAAACATTACTAAATATGCAAATATATAAATAAGTGTTTAATTAGTAATTAATACACTAGCATATGCTGCAATTCCATCCTGAGTACCTACAAATCCAAGTTTTTCGGTAGTAGTGGCTTTTATGGCTATATCTTCAGAATCAATATTCATTACTTCAGCTAAAACAGATTGCATCTCAGGTATTAAATCCTTTAGTTTTGGTTTTTCAAGGCAGATTGTAGAATCTATATTGCTAATAGAGTAACCTTTGCTGGCTATTATTTCAATTGTTTTTTTGAGTAGTATTTTACTGTCAATTCCTTTAAAGTCATCAGAAGTATCAGGAAAGTGATAGCCGATATCTCTCATGTTGGCAGCTCCAAGCAATGCATCGCAAATGGCATGAATCAATACATCTCCATCCGAATGGCCTATTGAACCTTTTATATATGGAATATAAATACCTCCAATCCAAAGCTCTTCACCTTCGCCAAGTTTGTGAACGTCATAACCAAAACCAACTCGTATTTTCATAATTGTATTTGTTTTTTATACAAAAATAAAAAATCCCGGACAGTGATATCCGGGATTTATATATTCTGTAATTAATTTATTTATCTTCCAAAAGCTTCGTCAAGATCAAAACCTAAACTAAACCTTAAAGTATTAGCTAATGGATTATTCTGAGCAATGGCAATTATATAAGATGCATCTACAGTAAGCATATTAAACTTTAAACCAAGACCTGCTGTTGCAAATTTTCTATTTCCTACTAGTTCATCTTCGTGATAATAACCGGCTCTTAATGCAAATTGATCATTGTATAGATATTCTCCTCCTGCAGAAATTCTTAAATCATGAACTTTAAAATCACCAAACGACTGGAAAAATGAAGCAGGAACAGATAGATCACTTTTATCTTCACCTTCACTATTTTTGGCAACCATTAAACGGTTAATATCTATAGTAAATTCAACTTTGTTATATCGATCAACTTCTACTTTATAAGCTGTACCTATTCTTAAGTTAGCTGGAAGAAACTCTTTTTCATCTCCACCATTATAGGAAACTTTAGAGCCAATATTGGAAATATTAAGACCAGCAGAAATATCACCTCTTTTACCTCCCCATTTCACTCTATTGGTATAATAAAAGTTTAAATCAGCAGCAAAAGCATTACCTGGTTCTGAACCGTCAGAATACGAACCGTTGTTTATGTCTGATCTAATGTATCTAAAAGCAACAGAACCGGCAAAGTTATCAGATAGTTTACGAGAATAGGCTGCATCGAAAGCTAGTTCATTTGGTTTTCCTTCAGAAAGAGCTGTTCCTGTATCATCGGTAAATTGTATATACCCTAACGAAAAGTATCTCATAGATGCACTAAACGTTTGCATTTTGTCAATACGTTTGAAAAAACTTAAATAATACAAGTTAATATCGCCTACTAAATCACGTAGCCAAGGAGTAAATGATAAGCCAACAGCCATATCTTTATCTAAAAAAGCATATTTTGAAGAGTTCCAATGCTGAGAGTTAACATCAGGCGAAGTCGCAACTCCAGCGTCACCCATAGCACCCCCTCTGGATTCTGGAGATATAGTTAAAAAAGGAGTTGTAGTTCTAGGAAATGCTTCCGTTTTGTCTACTACATTTGGTTGAGCAGTTATATTAATTATAGATACGGTTAGTAATAAAAGTAAACCAACAGTTCTTAAAAAAGTGTTTTGCATGTTTATGTTCGTTTTTTATTTAAGACTACAAATGTAAACTCAAAAAACTTAATTTTATTATGGAGTTACAATAAATTTTCCTGAAACTTCACCTGTTTTTCCACTTTGAGAAGATATTACCAATTTGAAGAAATATAAACCTGTTCCAAAATTAGAACCATTACTTCCTGATGTTTCAATAGTAATAGGTGGTGTAGTTTCGTTTAATGAGATTATTGATTCATGTTGCTGAGCTACTAATTGACCATCTTTATCATATATATAAAGTTGAGTATCTAATCTGGAATTAGGTTCGTCATGTTCAAAACTAAAAGAAATTTCTTGTCCTAATTGTACTGGGTTAGGGTATAATTTAGTATTTAATACTGTAATGTTATTCTTATCCTTAATATTAAAAGTAAGACTTGTTTTAGATGAGTTGTTGAATGTATCCCAGGCCTTTACAGTTAAAGTGTGACTACCTTTACTAAGGTTACTTAATTGATAATATACACTTCCTTTTTGGTAGCTATTACTGGCAGATTCAAAGTAATTGTTTAGTATTATAGGGTTTGAAGAGTCCTCGTCAACGATACAAGTAATATCATGTCCAATTCCAGCGCCTGTAGTATTTATTCCAGAAGCATCAGTTATATCTGCAATTAGCAAAGGAGATGATCCAACTGCTCCTCCATTATTAAAACTTCTATTATTAAGCCATAAACTAATTTCTGGGCCTTCTCCATCGTTAATTGCATCTTCATTTATTCCTCCAACAATAATATCGCTAAAAGCACCAAAAGCTTCTGTTCTATCCTCACTTGAATATGTATAATAGCTTATCTTACCATTATCGAAGTTGTATCGAATATCTTTAGGAACAATGAACTCTGTCTCAAATTGTCCATTTGTAACGTCAGTACTACCTTTAAAAATAATGTTGTTATAAGTATAATAAGAAAATGGAGTTGCTCCGTTGTTACCTCTTGTAGTAACATTATTCTGTTTATCGTACACGCTAATATAGATTTCTCCATTAAAGTTATCAGATATATTTTCTTGACTATCAGTAATGTTTCCTTTAATATTGACTCTACTCATTGCTTTAAGAGTATCAGCGGCAAACCAGGTTATTTCGTCATTTTCTATTTTAAATAATGCACTATCATTAATGTGAGTTGTTTGCACATTTGCTTTAGGGTAAATCAAACTTAGAGCAGGATCACCAAGTAAAGTAAAATTTAATTTGTTAACACTTGCAGAGATGTTGTTTTTTGTATGTTGCATTACCTGTCCTAAAGTATATGGAGTACCGTCTTCGTTTTTTTCAAAGATATAATCGTAAAAACTATTATTTAGGCTGTAATTTAAGCTTGAATATACAATTCGTGTTGTTGTAAATAAAGCAATTCCTCCTCCATGACTATTTAAGAAAATCATTTCTCCTGATGTTGTTTCTTCTTTGTCATCAAAACGACTAAACTCACAGGTGGCAGTAACAAACACAGGTAATTTATCAAGGTTATTCCAAGCTTCTATCTTTTCCCTTGTAATAACTCTTTCTACAGCTAATACTTCAGTACTTCCGTGCCCAGTATAGTTGAAGATTAAGGTGCCACTTTGGATTTTGTTTGCAATTTCTTCTTCTAATTGAGGTAGGTATTCTCCTGTTGCAACTGTTAGTTTTTCATAATTATCAAAATACATTTTAGTTATGTCGTATTCTGGGTGTGTATTGTCAACTTTAATGGTTAGTTTGTTAGCATCGTTCATATGCACATTGCTGTCACCATCATCAGCTAAAAAAGTTAATTGATTCTTCCAGTCTTCTAATGATTGGTTATGTAAATATGCATATGTTTTATCAACGGCATTCTTAGCTTCTTCTATAGTATTTACAGGAAAACGGCCAATTCCAATATCGACTTTATTGGATTTGATATTAACTCCCTCTCCAGCATCTAGTACCCCCATGTAATCATCAGATACAAAAGAGTTCGTTTGGTGTATTGAATTATCTGATTGATATGTTGGTATTTTATTTGTGTTGTCTTCAATGTTAGGTCGGTTGTCATAGGAGCCATCGCCAAAAAGTAGTAAATTCTTAGGTTTGTATTCGTCATTATTACCTGCTTTGTCGTACAACATTTTAACAAAACATCTAATGGCAGTTACATCTGGAATTCCTGATGAAAATTCATTGTAAATTTGTTCTGTTGTGGCAACTACAAAACTAGTTCCATTATATTCGTTGTGAATATTACCCAACCTTTCTGCTTGTTCTATAAAATCAGGATGTGATACAATTATATAATCAACAAAAGGAGTTGCATGAAGATCTTGATTTTCGATGTTCTCCTTAAACTCAGGACTAGGGAAGTTATCATCCGGATTAAAGGCTACAAATTCTTTTAATTCATTCGCTTGATAAATAAAACTAATTTCGTCATTAGATTTCGAGGTGCTAACTTCTTGTGGAATCATAGGACTTGTAACATCCCAAACAATAATGTTTTTAGTAGTTTCAATATTGTATTTTGCATAATTATTAATTCCAACTATATCTTGATTTCTAAATGATAGGTCTTTTTCAGAAAAGATAAGTTTACAGTCTACATTAACACAAATATAATCTAGGTATCCAATAGATGAAGATTGCGATGCAGAAAGGTCATAGTTAAGGCTTAAATTTAAATTTGAAGTTGGGTTATTAAAAGAAGTGTTAATTACACCTTCACGAGCAAAGTAGCTTGTGTGTTCTGATAAATTTACATTGTAGATTATAGTACTGTCAACTAATACATTATTTATATACATGTCAAACCAAGTACGTTGTCCTGATCTTCCAGCTAGTTTAGCATATGCCTTTCCAACTGACGATGGTTTTACATTCTCAAAATTAAATTCAAAATCATATGAGGGTGAGCTGTAATAATCAAACTTTTCTCCAAACCATACATTCCCAGATTTTAATAAGTTAATATTATCTTCTTCATGATAGTCATATGTGTTATAATAGTCTGTTTCAATATTAAATGTGTCGGATTGTAAAGTTGAAGTCTCCACGTTTTTAGAAGACTCACTTTTTTCTGTAATAAAATAATATGAATAGTTACTGAACTTATGCTTCTGATGAATGAATAAGCCCTGAACATTATCATATTCCCATACTACAGGACCCTGTGCATAAAAATATACCGCATCATTATGATGCCAAACCCCATTTTCAACTAAGTCATCATCTCTATATTCATCATTAGATGAAGGGAGCATTTTGCCTCCGTTTCCATAAATGCCGACGTTCTGGGGATTTGAAATACCCCAATCTTTGAGAGTTGAATAGGTTAATTTGTGAATCCCACTTTCTTCAACTCGAACTTTAACCCAATTACCGCTTCTCAAGACTGAATTATCAGCATAAGCTTGAGTATATACGGTAGAAGATTTAAGAATAGAGTTAGAGCTTTTAAGAACGTAGTTTATATTAATCGTATATGATTTTAGTTTTTTGAATGAAGGAGCATCCCTTTCAATAAAAACTGGAGTGATAATTATATCAAGAAATTTTTTATTGCCTACTGAAGAGACACTAAATGAATAGTTTATACTATCATTATTTACCTTATCGATGAAATGTTGATGCTCAACAGGTGTTGGCCATATATAATCAAAATTATTTAGGTTCAATTTAATACTTGATATATCAATGTTCTTAGGTAACGGAACTACTTCGGTATGAAAAGGAATTTCAGTCTCTGAATTCAGATCACCCATGTTGCTGAATTGCAAAAAAACTTTTTCAGAAGAATCACCTTCATTTAATATAGTTGGATCATACCATTCAATGTTCTTTTTTTCAATAATTGAATGTTGTGCAGTTAAGGATAAACAAACAACACTAAGCATTCCCCACAAACAAAACTTAAAAAACTGCATATAATTAATTGTCTTCATAAATATCAACCCAGTATTAAAACGTAAAATCAAGTAAGTTGTTTCTAAATTGGAAACAAAAATAAAAAATATCACAACATTTAATCTGTTGATTATACTATTGTGCTATTTGCAAACGTTATAAGAATATAATTATTGTATAATTATTAGATAGATGTGTTAATTAAATTATTAAATTATGAGGATTTTTATTTTACCTTGAATAATAATTTTTACTTTTATGCAGTTTTATATATTACAGTGATAAAAAAAGAGAAAGAAAGATTTCAGGATTATAACCTTTTTCTATTTTTGCAGTATAAGGCATAGAATTATATCATAAAATTATTGGTATTTTAGTTTTAAATTAAAAAGAAAAAATAAATATTATATTTTCGCTATGAGCTTGAAAGTTAGATTATTCCACGTTGTTCTTTTGTTAGGTGTTGTTATTGTAACTTCTTGTAGTAAAGGAAGTACAGGCAATGTTTCTTCAGTTACCGGTTGGGAGTATAACACCCCTGAAAATGGAGGTTTTGAATTTTATGATGGCTACGAACAGGAATTAGGTCCAGGTTTAAGGTTTATCGAAGGAGGTACCTTTATTATGGGAAGGGTAGAGCAGGATGTTCTTTATGATTGGAATAATGTTCCAAGAAGAGTAACTGTACCATCGTTTTATATGGATGAAACAGAAGTTAAAAATGTTGACTATCGAGAGTATTTATATTGGATTAACCGTGTATTTGTAGATTATCCTGAAGTGTATAAAAAAGCACTTCCTGATACATTGGTTTGGCGTAGATCATTGGCCTTTAATGAGCCGATGATGGAAAATTACTTTCGTCATACAGCTTATAGTAAATATCCTGTAGTAGGTGTTAATTGGCTGCAAGCTAATGATTTTTGCCAATGGAGAACAGATAGAGTAAATGAAAAAATTCTTGTAGAAAGAGGTATTCTTGAAATGGATGTAAACCAACAAGGTGAAAATAATTTTAATACCGAAGCCTATTTGTATGGACAATATGATGGTATTGCAGGAAAAAGACCAATGGAAGATTTAGATCCAAATAAAGATAGCAGACGTGTACGTTGGGAAGATGGAATTTTATTACCTCGTTATCGTCTCCCAACTGAAGCAGAATGGGAATATGCTGCTCTGGGATTAATTGGTAATTCTCAGGAAGAAAGAATGACAAATCGTCGAATTTATCCTTGGGATGGTCATATTACTCGTAATGCAGATAAAGCTGAGCGTGGTAGAATGATGGCTAACTTTGTAAGAAGTCGAGGTGACTATATGGGCATGGCCGGAGACTTGAATGATAAAGGAGATATCACAGTTGATGTTCACTCGTATTATCCTAATGATTATGGTCTTTATTGTATGGCAGGTAATGTGAATGAGTGGGTAGCAGATGTTTATCGTCCATTATCATTTGATGAAGTAGATGAATTTAGTCCTTTCCGAGGTAATGAATTTAAAACTAAAGTGGTTGATGAAGAAGGGTATTTGGTTGAAAAAGATAGTTTAGGTCGTATTCGTTACAGGTTAGAAGAAGATAAGGATATTTTAGATAGAAAAAACTATAGAACTGCAGATAACCGTAACTTCAGAGATGGGGATTCACAAACGAATATTACAGTTGGAGATTCATGGTTAGATACAGAAAATGAAACCAAAGATATGTATGGAAAACATACTGGTAAAATGGGTTCATTAGTTTCGGATAGAACTAGGGTTTATAAAGGAGGTTCTTGGAGAGATAGAGCATATTGGTTAAGTCCTGGAGCAAGAAGATATCTAGATGAGCGTGAGGCAAGAGATGATCTAGGTTTTAGATGTGCGATGACAAGAGTGGGTAATCCTGTTATGGGAAAAACTAAATAAGCGAAAGATATTTGCATTTTTTTGCAGAAGGCTGATTCAATTGAATCAGCCTTTTTTTATTTTTGTGATATGTCTAAAATTAAGGAATTATATCAACTGTATATATCGTCAACAGGTGTATGTACGGATACCCGAAAAATAAATAAGGGATGTCTTTTTTTTGCACTTAAGGGTGCTAATTTTAATGGTAATCTATTCGCAGAAACAGCGCTTAAGCAAGGAGCGTATAGGGCTGTAGTGGATGATGCGACTGTTGTGCATGGGGATAATTATATATTAGTTGATGATGTATTAAAAAGTCTGCAAGATGTAGCGGTTTATCACAGACAACAGTTAAATATTCCTGTAATAGGTATAACTGGCACTAATGGAAAGACTACAACAAAAGAGCTAGCTGCAGCAGTTTTAGCTAAAAAGTATAATGTACTTGCGACAAAGGGAAACTTAAATAATCATATAGGAGTTCCTTTAACTTTATTGTCAATTAATTCTTCTATTGAATTAGCTGTGATAGAAATGGGAGCAAATCATCCCGGAGAAATTGACTTTCTTTGTCAGATTGCTCAGCCGGATTTTGGATTGATTACCAATGTAGGGATGGCGCATTTAGAGGGTTTTGGATCATTTGAAGGGGTGAAGAAAACAAAAGCAGAATTATACAATTATCTTCAGGAGAATAAAGGATTGATCTTTAAGAATTCAGGTAATAAGTATTTAAAAGATATGTTGCCAAAGGATTCAAAGTTGTTTAATTATGGCATTGATGAGAATGATAGAATTCGGGTAAGGAATGTTGGTTCTAACACGGTGCTTTCTTTTGAAGTATTTATTGATAATGAACCTTTAAAGATTGAATCTAATTTAATTGGATCGTATAATTTGGAGAATATACTGGCTGCAATTTCTTTAGGGTGCTATTTTGGAGTAAATAAAGAGGATGTTGCTTTAGCCATAAAAGAATATATTCCTGAAAATAATAGGTCGCAATTAGTGTCTACTGAGAAAAACGAAGTATTATTTGATGCCTATAATGCTAATCCAACAAGTTTAAATGCTGCACTTGAAAATCTAATAGGAATTGATAAAAAGAATAAATCAGTTATACTAGGTGAAATGAAGGAGTTGGGAGACGAGAGCTGTAAAGAGCATAAAAAAGTAGTTGATTTTCTTAAAAAGAATCTGCTTCATAAGGTGGTTTTGATTGGAGAAAGTTATAAAAAGGTGTTGAATGGAAATGAAGGGTTTTTATGGTTTAAGAATGTAGATGAGTGTATAGAAAGGTTTAATGAAGTAGGATTAAAAGATGCTTTTGTTTTGGTAAAGGGATCTAGGAGTAATCAATTAGAAAAACTAAAGCAAGTTTTGTAGTTTTTTTACGTGTTCTAATTCGTTGAAATTGGTGTTGTTTTTTAAGAAAAACTGTCCTACAATTGATTTCGGATATATTTCGGGGTGATTGTTAATTTTCTCATATTTGAGGTTTGTACGCCTCTTTTTATACATTTTAAAAAAGTATTTATAGAAACTTAAGTGGGCTTTTAAAACGGACCAGAAATTAACAATTTCTCCTGAAAAAATAAACTTTATTGCTGCAACACCATCCAGTAACATGCGCTGAATAAGCTTAATCCAAAGTTTGTGTTTAGCAATGTTTTTCGTTAGTAAAAATAAGTTGTTTCTAAAGTTTAAATAAACTTTTCTAGGATTCTTGTAGTCAAGTGTAGCACCTCCTAAATGATATACTTCACTATTATGGATATATTTTATTTTCCAGCCTCTGTTCTTTAATCTCCAGCATAGATCTATTTCTTCCATGTGTGCAAAAAAATCTTCATCCAACCCGCCGCTTTCATAGTAAAGTTCACTTCGGATCATTAGGCTGGCACCACTTGCCCAGAATATAGATGCTGATTTATCGTATTGACCGCAATCTTCTTCAATTTGGTTAAAGATCCTGCCTTTACAAAATGGAAAGCCATATTTGTCAATGTATCCACCAGCAGCACCGGCATATTCAAAATGTGTAAGCTGACGATAACTTTTAATTTTAGGAACGCAAATGGCAGTGTCTTCATTGGATTCCATTTCTTTAATCAATGGAAGAAGCCAGTTACTTCCAGGAGCAACATCAGAATTTAATAAAATAAAATATTCTGCACTTACTTCTTTTAAAGCTCTATTGTATCCACCTGTAAATCCATAGTTTTTATCAAGCTGAATGATTCTAACACTCGGAAATTTAGTTTTGATAATATCAATTGAACCATCAGTTGATGCATTATCAGCAACAATGATGTCAACATTGGGTAAATCTGAGTTTTTAATTACTTCTGGAAGAAATTCCTGTAATAGTTTTTCTCCGTTCCAGTTTAATATAACAATGGCAACTTTGGTCATCATTTTTTACTAATATCTTCAGGTTTGTGCTTCCATCTTTTGTGAGACCACAGCCAGTGTTCGGGCTTCTTTTTTATGATGTTTTCTAGGTGTTTGGTATGTATGTCAGTTATTTCATGTTCTTTAGTCTCCTTTGGGTGCTCAACCAAAGGCTCAACGATAAGTTTATAATAGCCCCTCTTTATCTTATCAAACCTAAAGAAAACGACTGGGCTATTGGTTTTTATAGCCATTTTTTCAGCTCCTAAATGTAAAGGTGTTACTTGATTCAGGAAATTAGAGAAATACTGAATTCTTTTTCTTGTAGGAGATTGATCAGAAATCATACCGATAACAAACCTTTTGTTTTCCATTTTTAATTTATACATGGATCGATATGATGATTTCATAGAAAAGTTTAATGTCCCCCATTTAGATCTTAGATTAAGCATGTATTGGTTGTAGGCCTTGTTCCTTAAAGGTTGATAAACCTCGCAACCTTGTGCTTTAATAAAAAGATTAATGGAAGGAATCCACTCCCAGTTTCCAAAATGACCTAAAACAGCTATTACATCTCTGCCTTCGTCGTAATATCTATTTAGCAAATCGGCATTTTCGATAACGACTCTTTTGCGCATTTCTTTCTCCGTCATGCTTTGTAGTTTGAATGTTTCAAAAAACAAATCGCATAAGTGATGAAAAAACTTTTTTGCTATATCATTTATCTCTTCACTGGATTTTTCAGGAAAAGCATTTCTTAGGTTAGTATAAACTACGTTCTTTCTATAGCCGGATATACGAATGAAATAATAGAATATATCAGATAAAAAATAGAGTAACCAAAGCGGTAAATATCCTATGAGTTTTATAAAAAGAATGCCAAATTTCACTCGTGTAAGTCTTAATTAACTGTTCATTATTCGGTTGATGATGGTTTTGAATTCATCAAAAATAAGGGCGTTTCCTGAAATTATTTCTTGTCCAAAAATATAGTTTTGACCACCTGAATAATCACAATTTTGTCCCCCAGCTTGTTGTACTAAAAACGCTCCGGCAGCTACATCGTATGGTTTTAGACCGTACTCGTAAAAACCATCAAATCGGCCACAGGCAACGTAAGCTAAATCGGTGGCTGCAGATCCCAGGCGTCTAAGTCCGTGCGAATTTTTCATGAAATAATCTAAGGATTCCATGAAGCCTTTCATTCTACCAAAATCAGAATAAGGAAACCCGGTAGCTAATAAACTATCTGCAACCTTAGGGGCTGATGAAACTTTAATTTCTTCACCATTTAGGTATGCTGGAGCTTCTTTCCAGCTATAAAAACATTCATCTAAACCTAATTCATATACTACACCTAAAACAATCTCTTCTCCTTCGGTAAGAGCAATGCTAATGGCATGAGGAAATAAACCGTGAATAAAATTGGTTGTGCCATCGATTGGATCTATAATCCAGTTATATCTTTCTCCTTTTTTATCGGATGTGCCTTCTTCTGCAATAAAACCGGCTTCCGGAAGTAAATCAGATAATTTAGAAACCAGTCGTTGTTCTGATCCTTTATCAATATGAGTTACAAAATCATTTTTACCTTTAACCTCAATTTGCTTGCTTTTTGAAGCTTCATCTTTTATGTACTGACCAGTGTTTCTTGCCAGTTCAATTACCGAATGACATAATTTTTCTAGATCCATTATCAAAAGTTTAACGCAAAACTAAAAAATCAATCTGTTAATTCTGCATGAAAAAGCATTTCATCTTCAATAAATAATTTCAGTTTAACTTTTTTGATTTTGTTTTTAAGATTTGCATCATATGGGACTACCACTTTTAGGTAGTTTTCTGTAAATCCATTCATCATTCCATCACTTTCGCTGCCTTCGAATAGAACAGTGTTTAGTGAGCCTTCAAATTTTTTGTAAAAATGACGGGTTTTCTTATCGGAGACCTGATGTAATATCTGACTTCTTATTTTTCTTTCAGATACAGGAACAACATGGTCTATAGTAAGAGCCTTTGTGTTTGGCCGTTCTGAATAAGTAAAAACATGCAATTGTGAAATGTCCAGTCCGTGAATAAACTCCAATGCTTCATCAAAATGAACCTGTGTTTCTCCTCTCACTCCAACAATAACATCTACGCCAATAAAGGCATGAGGTATCAAGGCTTTTATCTTTTCTACTCTTTTAGCAAAAAGTTCACGATTGTATTTTCTTTTCATCAAAGCCAATACCTTATTAGAACCTGATTGCAAAGGAATATGAAAGTGAGGCATAAATTTATTGGATTGTGCTACAAATTCAATTATTTCATCAGACAATAAATTAGGTTCAATGCTCGAAATGCGAAAGCGCTCAATACCATCAACTTTATCCAGCTCTTGAACTAATTGAAAAAAGTTTTCATTAGTGCTTTTTCCAAAATCACCAATATTTACACCTGTTAGAATTATTTCGACAGCACCTTCCGAAGCTGCTTTTTGAGCCAGCTTTACTGTTGTTTTAATATCTGCATTCCGACTTTTACCTCTTGCCAATGGAATAGTACAATATGAGCAGAAATAATCACAACCATCCTGGACTTTTAAAAAGGTTCGGGTTCTGTCGCCCATTGAGTAGGAAGGAAAGAATTCTTTGTTGGTCATTATTTTGCCAGTGTGAATTTCTCCGGATGCCTTCTTTTGTAAATCACCCAAATAGTCAGCCATTCTGAACTTTTCATTTGAACCCAATACAAGATCAACTCCTTCCATTTCAGAAATGGTTTGTGGCTTTAATTGTGCAAAACAACCTGTGACTACAACAAACGCATTTTCGTTCTGTTTGATGGCTTTTTTAATGGCTTGACGACATTTTTTATCTGCAATTTCAGTTACAGAACAGGTGTTGATTACATATACATCTGCAAATTCATCATACTTAACTCTGGTAAAACCTTCCTCAATAAGCGATCGTGCTACAGTGGATGTTTCACTAAAATTCAATTTACACCCCAAAGTGTGAAATGCTACCTTCTTCTCTAAAAATAACGACTTATCAATCATTTTAACGCTCTCTTATTATGACACATCTGGGTAATGTTGTTTTTAAAAGCGCACAAAGATAGTGAAAAGTAATGAATTAAGTAGTTGGCGAATAAGGATAAAAAAAGAGCCGGTTTTATACTGACTCTTAAATGATATTATTCTATGGATTTCTATAATAAATCGCTTGCTAGTTCTGCTAAATAACTTCTTTCTCCTTTAACCAGATTTACATGAGCAAAGATATCCTGACCTTTCATCTTGTCAGTTAAATAAGCCAGTCCGTTTGAAGTTTTATCCAGATAAGGAGAATCAATTTGCTCTATGTCTCCTGTGAATATCATTTTTGTACCTGCTCCTGCTCGTGTAATAATAGTTTTTACTTCGTGTGGAGTAAGGTTTTGTGCTTCATCCACAATAAAATAAACATCTGATAAACTACGCCCTCTGATATATGCTAAAGGTGTTATCATTAACTGATCATCACGCTGCATTTCTTCAATTAGGATGTTTTCACTACTTTTTAGGCCGTGACTATTTTTAATTACTCCCAGATTATCGAATAGAGGTTGCATGTAAGGTCCGATCTTGTCATTTACATCACCAGGTAAAAAACCTAAATCTCTATTGGCTAAAGGTACTATAGGTCTGGCCAAAAGGATTTGTTTAAAGCTTTTGTGCTGTTGAAGTGCGGCAGCTAGGGCTAATAAAGTCTTTCCGGTACCGGCTTTCCCTGTTAAAGAAACTAGCTTTATATCTGGATTTGTTAAGGCGCTTAATGAAAAAGTTTGCTCTGCATTTCGAGGTTCAATGCCGAAAGAGCTATGCTTTTCAACTCTTTTAATAAGATTTGAAAAAGGATCATACGTTGCCAATACACTTTTGCTTTCATTACGTAAAACAAAAAACTGATTGGCCGGTAAATCTTTTAAAGGAAATTCATCTTTGGAAATACCTTCGGAATTATATAAATCTTCAATTGATTTTGCATCAAAGTTTTCATGAATCTGAACACCTTTGTCCAAGACATCAATGTCTTTAACTTTATCTGTTGTATAATCTTCGCTATACAATCCTAAAGACTTAGCTTTCATTCTAAGATTGATATCCTTAGTAACAAGCGTAACAGTTCGGGTTTTAAACTCCTCTTTTACATGAAGGGCTATCGCCAGAATTCGATGATCGGCAGATTTTTCAAAAAATGAATCCTGCATGGTCTGAGTAAAGGGCTTTCCGGTTGCAATAAATAACTTCCCTTGTTTGGAACCCAGCGGAATACCCTCTTTAAAAAGTTTTTCTCCGGCAACCTGATTTAAATCCCTCACAAATTCTCTGGCCTGATAATTTATTTGGTCGTTTCCCTTTTTAAATTTGTCCACTTCCTCTAAAACAACAATTGGGATGATTACATCATTGTTTTCAAAGTTGTAAATACATTTATGGTCATGTAGAACTACGTTTGTATCCAGAATAAATATTTTACGTTTTTTGGGCATATGTAGAGGTTTTTATGATTTGTACATCTTTAAATATATTTATTTTTCTAGGAAATATATGGTGTTATTAGATTAATATTGCAAAAATTAAATTTGCTTATGTCGGCATATCAAGAGGTGTTAGATTATCTGTTTTCGCAATTGCCAATGTATCAGCGAACAGGCAAAGTTGCATATAAAGCCAACTTAAATAATACATTAAAATTGGATGAATACTTTCATCATCCGCATCAATCCTATAAAACTATTCATGTTGCAGGAACAAATGGGAAAGGTTCTGTTTCGCATTGTTTGGCATCTATTTTACAAGAAGCAGGATTAAGGGTTGGTTTATATACCTCTCCACATCTGAAGGACTTTAGAGAGCGCATCAAAATAAACGGAAGTACGATTGAGGAATCTGAAGTAATAGATTTTGTGGAGCAACATAAAGCTATTATTCAAGAGGTAAAGCCTTCTTTCTTTGAAATGACTGTTGCTATGGCTTTTGATCATTTTAAACGAAAAAAAGTTGATATAGCAGTAATTGAAGTTGGATTGGGAGGCAGGTTGGATTCAACTAATATTATTAAACCAATTTGTTCAGTAATCACTAATATAGGATTAGATCATGTTGCTTTATTAGGAGATTCAATAGCAAAAATAGCGGTGGAAAAAGCAGGAATTATAAAGGGAAATATTCCTGTTGTTATCGGAGAAACGAGTATTGTAACGAAACCTGTTTTTGTAGAGAAAAGCAACGAGGTTGGTGCTGATATTTATTTCGCAGACGAAGAATATGATATACCAGTAGCAATGAATAGTGTAAGGAATACTCAAATTTTGAAGGTGTATCGAAATAATTCAGTTGAGTATGAAGACTTGGAGTTAGATTTATTGGGGCATTACCAGAAAAAAAATATTAAGACTGTACTTAAAACAATTGAAATTTTAGATATAGACATTTCTGAAAAACAAATTCGAGATGGATTCTCCAAGGTTGTTAAAAATACGGGCCTGTTAGGGCGTTGGCAGATATTAGGAGCTAATCCTGCTGTGATATGTGATACCGGACATAATGAGGAGGGTGTTCGTGAGATAATGCAGCAAATTAAAAAAACGGCATACAAACAACTAAATGTAATTTGGGGAATGGTAAACGATAAAGATATTTCAACAGTATTGGCTCTTTTACCAAAGGATGCAAAGTATTATTGGGTAAAACCAAATATTCCAAGAGGAATGGAGGCTGAAGTGCTACAAAATGAGGCGCAATTGTGTGGATTAGTAGGAGAATGCTTTAATTCGGTACGAGAAGCTTTAGAAAATGCAAAAAAAAGTTCGTGTTCTAATGATTTGATATTCATTGGAGGAAGCACCTTTGTTGTTGCTGAGGTTGTCTGAAAAGTGAAAAAAGTTTTGCAGATAAAAAAAAGACTCCTATATTTGCATCGCTTTTGAAAACAGGGGCACACAATTACAAAGGTAATTTAGTCAATGTTTAAAAAAGGGCGATTAGCTCAGTTGGTTCAGAGCACTTGGTTTACACCCAAGGGGTCGGGGGTTCGACTCCCTCATCGCCCACATAAGTTTAAAAAGCCTAAAGAATATTAGGGCGATTAGCTCAGTTGGTTCAGAGCACTTGGTTTACACCCAAGGGGTCGGGGGTTCGACTCCCTCATCGCCCACAGAAAAAGACTTGCAAGAAATTGCAAGTCTTTTTTGCTTTATACAAGCACCTTATGATGGTTTTAATGTTGCATAACACAAATAATGCAGTAATAATTTATTAATGAAATTTTTCTGTAATAGAAAACTTGGCTACATTTGACAAACTTAGATTAAAGGGTGGAAACTTTTGTTGTACCCCACTGATAATTATGAGCTAGAGATTAATACGATGATTGGAGAAAATAAAAAAAAGGAAGGGTTAGTACCTGAGCCATCATTAAGAAGGATGCCTTGTTATTTGGCGTATTTAAAACTGGCAAAAAGAAGAAATCAGGAATTTGTATCATCTACACATATAGCCCGTGATATGGGAGTGGATCCTACTCAGGTAACAAAAGACTTATCGTATACTAGTATTGTTGGAAAAACACGTGTGGGATATGAGGTAAACGCGTTGATTGATGTGCTGGAAGATTTCTTGGGCTTTAGATCGTTAGATAGGGCTTATTTGTTTGGTGCTGGTAGCTTGGGAAATGCGTTGCTTCATGATCATGGTTTAGATCAATATGGATTAAAAATCGTAGCAGCCTTCGATATCAATCCTAAAATAATAGGTAGAAAAATTGAAGGGGTGCCTATTTATCATGTAGATGAGTTTAAGAAGATGCAGGATAATAATGTGCAGGTAGGTATACTAACGGTTCCTGCGGAGTTTGCGCAAAATGTGGCACAAACAATGGCCGAAGGCGGTATAAAAGGGATTTGGAACTTTACGCCAATTCGTATTCGATTAAACGAAGATGTTGTTGTACAGGATACATCTTTATATGCACACCTGGCTGTGATGTTTAATAGGATGAATGTAATTAAAAAGTAAGTGTAAATTTAGTTTCTTTATCCGGTTCAGAGTAGGCGTTGATAGTTCCACCGTGTAATCTTAATATCTGACGAGAAAGGCTTAGGCCGATACCAGAGCCTTGGGGTTTGGTGGTGAAAAATGGAATAAAAATTCTTTCTAATACATCGGGTAATATACCTGGGCCATTATCTGTAATCTGAATAACTATTTTTCCACGGTTATTTAAATATGCTTTTAATGTAAGTTTAGCATTATTCTGACCTTCTAAAGCGTGAATGGCATTTTTCAACAAATTTATTATCACTTGTTCGATGAGGTGCTCATCTGCAGAAAGTTCTAAAGATTCCGGTTCGATAGATATAGTGCATTGTATGTTTTTTCTATTCAGCTCCTCTTCATAAAGATTCTTAATATTATTCATCAAATGACTTACTTTAAAAATACTAAAGTTAGGATTCGGTATTTTAGTAAGGTTTCTGTATGTATTTACAAAATGAAGTAAGCCATCGGTTCTTTTGTGTATGGTTTTTAGGGCACTTTCAACTTCTTGAATTGATTCAATTTCATCAGCATTTACACCTTGCTCTTTAAGGCTTTCTGATAAATCACTTAATATCATAGATACAGTTGAAGATAAAGATGAGATTGGCGTAATGGAATTCATTATTTCATGTGTTAAGACACGAATTAATTTTTGCCACGATTCCATTTCTTTTTCTTCCAGCTCTTGTTGTATGTTCTTAATAGAAACAAGTGTAATAGTGCGGTTGTGGATTTTAAATTCAGTGGCGTAGATGATTAACTGTAATAAATTGTCCTTTTCCTGAACTTTAATTAGGGTGTTTTCGCCATGTTGTATATTAAAGAGTTTTGTAACAAGTTCGCTGCTAAAATTATTGAGCGATTGAATATTTCCAAGGTTTCTAACTTGAAAAAGTTTTTTGGTAGCATTGTTAATTAATTCTACTTTTCCATCTTTCTGAAATGCTATTAGCGCAATTCCAATGTGTTGAATAACAGTTTGTAGGTAATAAAAGTTTTCCTCTTTTTCAGCTCTTACTTCCTGAAAGTCTTTGATTACCTCGTTAAAGGAGTTTTTTAGTTTCTCAAAAGAAGATCCTTCTCCTTCAATTTGAAATGTTCGTGTGAAATCAGAATATCGAATAGATTCTAAAAAGTTGTTTAAAATACGGTTAGTTCTATCTATGTAATGAATAAATGAAAAAACCTGAATGATAACTATTCCGCCAAATAAGAATAGAGTCATGGTTAATTCTGTATTATAAAGCAGATAAAACCACAAAAAAATGGTGCCTGTAAGCAATACAGTTCTAATGATAAAATTTATTCTAAAGTTCTTATAAATCATATTTTTCCATTCTTCTGTATAAAGATGTTCTGGTCAAACCAAGCTCTCCTGCTGCTTTGGAAATATTTCCCCTATTCATTTTAAGCACTTTTTCAATAATGCTTTTTTCAATTTCCTCTAGGTTAAAGGTGTCTAATTCAAAACCTTCTGAGCTAACCTTTGGTGGAGACAGCTGAAAATCATCTTCGTTAAGAATAGGCGTATCGCTTAAAATAACAGCTCTTTCTAAAATGTGTTGGAACTCCCTCACGTTACCAGGCCATTGGTAGTGAAGTAATTTGTTGAGTGCATTTTTGTTGAGCTTGGCTGCTTTTTTATATTTTCTAGAAAAATTGTTTAAAAAATGCTCGGCAAGAACAGGAATGTCTTCAGGCCTTTCTCTTAAAGGTGGCAGTTCAATTTCAACGGTATTCAAACGGTATAATAAATCCATTCTAAATTCGTCATTCCCTGCCATATCCTTGAGAGGCATGTTGGTTGCGCTTATTAATCTTATGTCAATAGGTTTGGACTTATTGGCTCCTACACGAGTTACCTCTCTTCTTTCTAATACAGTTAAAAGTTTAGCTTGAAAAGGAAGGCTTAAGTTTCCAATCTCGTCTAAGAATATAGTGCCTTTGTTGGCTAGTTCAAATCGGCCTGGCCTGTCTGCTTTGGCGTCGGTAAAAGCTCCTTTTACATGTCCGAATAATTCACTTTCGAAGAGAGTTTCGCTTAATGCACCTAAATCAACACTAACAAAGGCTTCGTTATTTCTGATTGAGTTTCTGTGAAGAGCTCTGGCAACAAGTTCTTTTCCGGTTCCGTTTTCACCAAGAATTAAAACATTGGCATCAGTTTGCGCAACTTTTTTAATCGTACTGAATACTTTTTGCATTCCAGGAGAAACACCAATAAAATCAGCAAAAGGCTGATCCATTATAGTGTTAATAGCCTGCTGTTTTTCCTTTAAATCATGTATTTCATTTCGGGATTGTCGAAGTTTAACTGCGGAAGAAATGGTTGCTAAAATTTTCTCGTTTTGCCATGGCTTAAGAATGAAATCGGTTGCGCCGGCTTTGATGGCTTTTACAGATTTCTCTACATCACCATAAGCTGTTATAAACAATACGACAGCGTTAGGGTCAATTTGAAGAATTTTATCAAGCCAAAAGAATCCTTCCTGACCACTAATGGCATCTTTGGTAAAATTCATATCCAAAAGAATAACGTCGTAAGATTCATCTTTAAGAATGGATTCTATATTTGCAGGATTACTTTCAGTCCTTATCGTTTCTACGTGAGATTTGAGAAGTAATTTTAAAGCAAATAAAATATCTTCGTTGTCGTCAATTGCCAGGATGCGTCCGTTTTTATTTTGCATGAACTTATTGGTTTAATTTTGAATTTAAAGATATTGTTTTTCTATACAGATTGTTCAGTATCGAACATTTTTTAATGATGGTTTGGTTTTCAAAAAGAATGCCGAATGTGTAATGTGTTTGATTGTAAGGCATTAAGGGGAGTGGCATGGAAAATGATGTTAATAATAAAAATCAAGGGGGTATAAATTAATCATCTATTATAGTGGTTAGATGTAATGTTCATTAATATAGTTATTTAGGTAATTGGTTTGAATTGCGATAAGATGGTTGGATGTATATATTAATTATGTCACAATTAAAAATCGCTGTTCGTTATCGAACAATAACTGTTGCGGAACCGTACACTTTAGGAGGTATATATGTTGCAAGTAGTTGAAGTTTCAAAAGTTTATAGGGAAGGTGAGTTTTCAGAAACGGCCTTAAGTAATATCAATTTTGATATGGGAGATGGTGATTTTGTAGCTATATATGGACCATCGGGTAGTGGTAAGACAACATTGTTAAATATTGTAGGATTATTAGAGGAACCAGATAGTGGTATTTTAAAATATAATGATTGGAATCCATTTCAATTGAAGCATAAAGAACGACTGGGGTTTCGCAGACAAAAAATAGGGTTTGTTTTTTCTAATGCAAATCTGGTAGACGAATTAACAGTAGCTGAAAATATAGAGTTGCCTTTAATATATCAAAAAATTAAGAAAAAAGAACGGAGAGAAAGAGTTGGTATATTGCTAGGTGAGATGAATTTGTTACATAGAAAAAATAATTATCCGGCAGATTTAACTATAGTTCAACAGCAAAAAATAGCCATAGCCCGTGCCTTGATTGTAAATCCTGATATCATATTAGCAGATGAACCAACAGCTAGTTTTAATTCCTCAAATGCCAATGAAATCTTAAACTTATTAAGTGATATAAACGATAAAGGAGTTTCAGTTTTGTTATTTACCCACGAAAAGAGGGTGGCTGAAAGGGCGCGGAAGGTATATCAATTGTATGATGGTCATTTATTGCTGGATACTACTATCAAATAAAAAGTATGGAACAGATTTGGAATTATATAAAAGTAGCAATTCGTTCCCTTTATCGATATAGATCTGATGCTATTTTAAATGTATTTGGTTTGTCTATTGGTATTACCATTAGTTTGGTTGTGTTAATGTATGTGCGTTACGAAAGCGGTTATGATAAATGTTATTTGCATAGTGCGCATACATTTAGAGTTGTTACCAAGGGGGCTATAGGTAATAACACTTTTGAAAGTGCCATGTCTCCAATGCCAATGTCTTCTTTTATTCGAGACAATTTTAAAGATGATGTACTATTTGTTACCAAGTTTGTGCGAGGAGCAAACAAACTCGTAAGTTATCAGGATAAAAAGTTTAACGAGGATAACTTTTTCTATGCTGATTCAACTTTTTTTAAGGTTTTTGATTTGCCATTTATACATGGAAATGCAAATACGTCCTTAAAGACAGATGAAGATGTGGTGATTACCACATTGATTGCAAAAAAATATTTTGGATTTGAAAATCCAATTGGAAAAACACTAGAACTAGACAATGGCTTAAAATTTAAGGTGTCGGGGGTTTGTGAGCCACAACCGTCCAATTCTCACTTTCAATTTGACTTTATTGCCTCTCAGCAATCTATTCGTAAACTATATTTAGGAAAGGATAAAGTAAAGACAGCTGCTTTGGAGATGAATTGGCTCAGAATAGATTGGTATACTTATTTTGTTTTAAAGAAAAGACGATCTACGGAAGAATTCGAAAATAAGTTGATGGCGAAGTTGCAGCACGTGATTAAGCAGCAGGTTGATGATATGGAAAAGGAGGAAGAGGGGATTGTTAACGGTGTTAAGGAAATGGCGTTTAGTTTTCAGAAACTACATGATATCCACTTAAATTCTGATTTAGATAATGAACTGGAAAGTAACTCTAAACAACTGTATGTTCTCCTTTTTTCATCATTAGCACTGTTTGTGTTATTAATTAGCTGTATAAACTTTATGAATTTAACAACAGCCAGAGCATCCTTAAGAATAAAGGAAATTGGTGTTAGGAAATTAGTGGGTGGAGATCGAAAAGCACTGGTAATTCAATTTATAGTTGAGGCTGTTACTTATAGCTTTGTTGCCTTGTTTATAGGTCTTGTGTTGGTGGAACTATTGCTTCCTTTGTTTAATATGTACTTTAATTTAAATTTAAAAGTAAGTGGGAATGGGGGAAGGTTAGATTTATTATATGTGATTGCTTTAACGGTTATTGTAGGAGTAGTTTCTGGCATTTATCCGGCAATAAGTTTTTCCGGTTTAAAAGAAACAACCATTTTTCAACAAGGCTTTATCCCCAAAAAGAGTGGACTTCTGATAAGAGGAGGACTGGCTGCTTTACAATTGCTGGTTGCTGCATTTTTGTGTGTATTATCGCTGGGCTCATTATGGCAACTCCAGTTTTTGAAGCATAAGGATTTAGGTTTTGATAGCAAGAATATTTTGGTGGTAGAGCGCGGATATGCTTTGGGTACTGAATTTACATCGTTTAAAAAGGAGATGCTGCAAATAGAAGGAGTAAAAAATATGTCAGCCTGCTCTTTACTTCCTGGAGATAAGTCTTCGCCGGTTTCTTTTACCTATTCGGGTAGAAATGGAGATCGATTAGTTTTAATGCCCATAAATTTTGTAGAAAAGGATTTCTTTAAGCTAATCGGTGTCAAATTTGAAGCAGGAGGTTTTTGGGGGAAAGGTTTAAGTGCACAGTCGGATGTAGTGATAAATCAAAAAGCCAAAGACTTATTAGATATGAATAAACCTTTGGGCCAACGCATTGCTTTTACAGGAAATCATAAAAAGGAATATGATTTCTCAATTAAAGGTGTGGTTAAGGATTTTCATTATGAACCAGTTCAAATGCCCATAAGACCGCTTGTGTTAATGGATTTACCTAAAGGGAACTATTATGAAA
The DNA here is from genome assembly GCA_963677245.1 of uncultured Saccharicrinis sp. GTDB lineage: Bacteria > Bacteroidota > Bacteroidia > Bacteroidales > Marinilabiliaceae > Saccharicrinis. Next base: position 2,456,025 of record OY781921.1, on the reverse strand, counting down.
ATCTATTGATAAAAATTGAATCAGAAGAGAAAGTACAGGATGTAATACAAAAAACAAAAACGATTTGGTACAAATTTACAGCCAATGAACCTTTTGAATATAAAATGCTCAGTTCGGTCTTGAAAGATAATTTAAAGGAGGAAAAACTTGTATTAAGGATTGTTTTTGTATTTATGATACTTTCCCTGTTAGTAGCCTGGTTGGGTTTAAGGGCGTTTGCTTTGTATGTGGCAGAGGTAAAAAGTCGTGATCTGGCAACCAAGAAGGTATTAGGTGCATCTTCAAAACAAATATTCGCAGAGCTATTTCTTTCTATAAGTCATTTTATCTTACCTGGAATATTATTATCTCTACCTCTATTGTATATCGTTTTAAACTATTGGTACTCTGGTTTTGCATATTATAGCAGATTACCACTCTCCTTGATGATTGCTTGTGCTGGAGTTTTGTGGGGTTTATCGTTAATTATGGTGTATTTTCATACTCGAAGAATTATAAAGTCTTACCCGGTATAGTTAAATCTACATTTGGTTTTACTAACCTTTATTTGTGATATTCAAATAATTGATTCGTTTTTGTTTTATGTAAAGAGAATACGGTGAATCATAAAATAAAAGTATGTTTTACAATAATATAAGATGCTATAATTGAAGTAGTGGTATTTCTAAAATAAAAACAATATATTTGCGCAATTCTAGAGAAAAAGAATCAAATTTTAACGATAATAAAAATAAATCTTAAGTACAGATGCAAAACAAAGGAGCAATCAGGGTGTTTGCCATCCTTCTGACTTTAGTAAGTTTATATCAGTTGATATTTACATATCAAACAAAAAAGGTAGAAGAAGAGGCAAAAGAAATTGCATTGGGTGATCCACAAGCAGAAATTAATTATTTGGATTCTATTAAAAATGAATCGGTTTATAATTTCTTGGGGATCAGAAAATACACTTATCAGGAGTGTAAAGCAAAAGAAATCAACTTTGGTCTTGACCTTAAGGGAGGTATGAACCTTATTCTTGAGGTAAAAGTAGCTGATATTCTTAAAGCGCTTTCCAATTACAATTCAGACCCTACTTTTAATGAAGCTTTACAAATAGCAGAGCAAAAAGAAAAAACAACTTCAGCAGATTTTATAACCTTATTTTATACTGCCTTTAAAGAATTGGATAGTGAAGCCAGGTTAGCTGCTATATTCAATACGGTAGAATTAAAAGGTAGAATTGATTACAACACTTCAAACGAAGAGGTAATTAGAGTTATTAAGGAAGAGTCTACAAGTGCAATTGATAATGCATTTAATATTCTTCGTACTCGTATTGACCGATTTGGAGTAACACAACCAAATATTCAGAAATTAGAGAAAGCTGGTCGAGTATTAGTTGAATTACCTGGAGTTAAAGATCCGCAAAGGGTTCGTAAACTTTTACAAGGTACTGCTAGTTTGGAATTTTGGGAAACTTATGAATTTAGCGAGATTGTTCAGAATGTAATTCAGGCGAACCAAAAGGTAGTTGAAATTGAAACTGCAAAAGCCGAATTAAATAAACCTGAAGAAGAGGGTGCAGAAAAAGAAGAAGCCGAAATTGTAAAGCCTGAAACAACTGATGTGGAAAGTGATCTTTTAAGTCAGTTAGATTCAGATAGCACAAAAGTAGATTCATTAGCTACGCAGGAAATGAGTCGTTCTTTATTTTCTGTTTTAATGCCAAATCAAAGTCAGAGTGGTCCTCTTGTGGGTTATGCACATGCAAAAGATACATCAAAGGTAAATGCTTACCTGCAGATGGATCAGGTAAGAGCTTTATTTCCTAAAAATGTGCGATTTATGTGGGGAGTTAAGCCATTGCCACAGAGAGAACTTGAAGATGGATCGAAAAGTAAGGATGAAATTTATGAGTTAGTTGCCATAAAAGTTTCAAGTCATGATGGTCGTCCTCCATTAGAAGGAGATGTGATTACTAGTGCAAGAGCTGAAACTAGCCAGCAAGGTAATTATGAAATTAGCATGAGCATGAATGCAGAAGGTGCTAATGTTTGGGCTCGTTTAACTAAAGCTAACATTGGTAAAAGTGTTGCTATTGCTTTAGATGGTTATATTTATAGTTATCCAAGAGTAAATGGTGAGATTCCCGGAGGAAGAAGTTCTATTACAGGAAACTTTACTCCGGAAGAGGCAAAAGACCTTGCAAATATTTTAAAGTCGGGTAAATTACCTGCCCCAGCACGTATTGTTGAGGATACGGTTGTTGGACCATCTTTAGGAGAAGAAGCAGTTAATTCTGGTTTGACTTCATTTGTATGGGCATTTATTGTTGTGTTAGCTTACATGATTTTCTTCTACAGTTTCAGAGCGGGTATTGTTTCTGATATTGCACTTGTATTAAATATGTTCTTTATCATGGGAGTGCTTGCATCTTTTGGTGCAGTGTTAACACTACCGGGTATTGCAGGTATCGTACTTACTATTGGTATGTCGGTGGATGCTAACGTACTTATATATGAGCGTATTCGTGAAGAAATGGCTGCAGGAAAAGGTGTTCGACTTGCTATTTCTGATGGTTATAAAAATGCATTCTCAGCAATTATTGATGCCAATGTAACAACTTTCTTAACTGGTCTTATCTTGTTTGTATTTGGTACAGGACCAATTAAAGGTTTTGCAACAACATTAATGATTGGTATTGCTACTTCATTCTTCTCAGCAATTTTCATTACTCGTTTATCATTTGAGTTAATGTTAGGTAAAAAATGGACTGTGAAGTTTGGAACTAAATTAACTGAAGGTTTCCTTAAAAGCACTAAAGTTAAGTTCCTTGAGAAGAAGAAAGTATTCTTTGTTGTATCGGGAATTGTATTATTAGCGAGTGTTGCATCATTAGCTACACACGGATTAAAACTAGGAATTGACTTCTCAGGAGGGCGTACTTATGTAGTTCGTTTTGATGAAAAAGTTGCTGCATCAGATATTCAAAAGTCATTAGCAGATGAATTCGAAGGAGCTCATGTTGAAGTAAAAACTTATGGTGGAGAAAATCAGGTAAGAGTTGCGACTAACTACTTAATTGATGAAAATGGAACTGATGTTGATAACTCAATTGAAGAGAAATTATACAATGGACTAAAAGCAAACTTAGGTGATGATGTAAGTTTTGATGATTTTATCAATAATTACAGAATGAGTTCTCAAAAAGTAGGACCAACTATTGCAACAGATATTAAGAATAAAGCATACTTAGCAATTGCATTCTCTTTAATTGTAATCTTCTTATATATCTTAATTCGTTTCCGTAATTGGGAATATGGATTAGGAGCTTTGATTGCATTGGTGCATGATGTAATTGTTGTGTTAGGTGTATTCTCAATGTTGTACTCAATTGTACCATTTAGCCTTGAGATTGATCAGGCTTTCATTGCAGCTATACTAACAGTAATTGGTTATTCAATTAACGATACCGTGGTTGTATTTGACCGTATCAGGGAGTATTTAGGCTTACATCCAAAACGCGACAGAGTAAGCGTAGTTGATTCCGCATTAAACTCAACGATTAGCCGTACAGTAAATACATCATTAACTACTTTTGTTGTATTACTAGTTATCTTCTTATTTGGAGGTGAAGTAATTCAAGGTTTTGTGTTTGCATTAATGCTTGGTGTAGTTGTTGGTACTTACTCATCATTATTTATTGCAACACCAGTTGCTTTTTCAGCTATTGATGCTAAAAGCAAAAGAAGCGCAAATAAGAAATAAGTTTTTCTAAGATATTTTAAAAGACACCCTTTAAACCGAAAGGCTTAAAGGGTGTTTTGTTTTTATTATCTTTGAACGAATTAAAAAAGAGACTTATGTATTTCGGTATATTCTCATTTGGAGGAGGTGAAATTATTCTGGTTTTATTAGCCGTACTACTTTTATTTGGTGCTAATAAAATTCCTGAATTGGCTCGTATGCTGGGTAAAGGAATGAACGAGTTCAGAAGGGCTACAGATGATATCAAAAAAGAGTTTAGGGAGGGAGCTGATGACTTTAAAAAAGATATTGAGGATGGAAAAAAAGACATCGAACATCATATTCATGAAATAGGTGATACTTTAAAGGAAGAAGAGAGTTATAAGCCTTATCAGGATTTAGATAAAGATAAATCAGAGGACCAGTCGTTGGATACACAGGCACAGCCCAGACCCAAAAAGAATTATAATACCGAGAACGAAACAGAATAAATTTTCATGGGATTTTTAATGGTGATAGCAGGATTTGTCCTGCTTTTTTTTAGTGGTGACTGGTTGGTTAAAGCAAGTGTTCAGATTGCTCGTTATTTTAAAGTTTCTACACTTGTTGTTGGTATAACAGTGGTGGCTTTTGGTACTTCTGCACCCGAATTAATAGTTAGTTTAAATGCCGTTTATGATGGCGTCCCGGATATTTCTGTTGGAAATGTTATTGGATCTAATATTGCCAATATAGCACTGGTGCTTGGAATGGTTGCAGTTATATTACCTATTACGGTTAAAAAGAATTCAATTTTTACAGACTGGCTGGTAATGATGGTTGCCTCCATTTTGTTTTTCGTTTTTGCATTAAATGGGAAAATACAATTTTTTGAAGGTGTCATATTTGTGGCTTTAATTGTGATTTATCTTGTGTTTTCAGTGGTAAAATCACGACGACAATTAGGGCAATCCAAAGAAATAGTATTACAACCAAGCATGAAGATGGGATATGCGGTATTGCTTTTGATTTTGTCAGCTGCAGGATTGTACTTCGGATCTGAGTTTTTAGTAAAAGGTGTAATCATTGTTGCTAAGGGGTTCAATATTAGTGAACGATTAATTGGCGTTTCCGTTGTTGCTTTTGGAACAAGTGTGCCAGAACTAGCAACTTCCGTAATGGCAGCTGTCAAGAAAGAAACTTCTATCTCTATCGGTAATATTATTGGTTCTAATATATTTAATATTTTAGCGATACTTGGAATTACCTCTATTTTAAAACCTATTGGTGTTTCAGAAATGCTGATAAAACAGGATTTATGGTGGATGATGGGGGTTGCATTGGTTTTAATGTTGTCGTTAATACCATTAAAGCGGGGCACCATCAGTAGATGGAAAGGATTGGTGCTGTTAAGCATTTATGTGCTATATATGTTTATTCTTTTTACCAAATAATTGAAATATGATAGTTGCAAAAGGGATTAAAAAGCAGTTTGGAGACTTACAGGTTCTCAACGGAATCGATCTTGAAGTAAAAAGTGGAGAAGTAGTTTCCATTGTAGGTCCGAGTGGTGCCGGTAAAACAACTCTTTTGCAAATTTTGGGTACATTGGATAAACCAAATTCTGGCGAAGTCGCTATTGATAATACAGTAGTTCAGCAATTAAGCGAAAAAGAACTGGCCAGGTTTCGTAATGAAAATATTGGTTTTGTATTTCAGTTTCATCAGCTTTTGCCTGAATTTACTGCTTTAGAGAATATTATTTTACCGGCCTTGATTGCAGGTAAAAATAAAAATAAGAGCGAACGAAAAGCGAAAGAATTACTTTCATTTCTGAATCTTAAAGATAGAGAAACACATAAACCAGCAGAGTTAAGTGGAGGAGAAAAGCAACGAGTGGCTATTGCCAGAGCTTTAATTAATAATCCTGCAGTGGTATTTGCAGATGAGCCAACAGGGAGCCTCGATTCTCAAAATCAGGAGGAATTACAACGTTTATTCTTTAAATTAAGAGATGAATTCCAGCAAACCTTTGTAATTGTTACCCACGATTTGCACTTGGCACATCTTAGCGACAGAGAGATTAAAATGAAAGATGGATTTGTTCAGTAAATGAAATGGAATTACAGGAACTAAAAGGATTTTTAGATGAAAAGGTTTTGCAATATAATGCCCCTTCTTTTATAGAATCTGATCCGATTTCTTTACCAAAACAATTTACAAGGAAAGAAGATATTGAAATAGCTGGTTTTTTAGCCGCAACCATTTCGTGGGGACAGAGAAAAGCCATTCTTAAATCAGGAAATCAAATTCTAAAATGGATGGATCACCAACCATTCGATTTTATTATGCATGGTGATTTTGATGCTATTCCGTCTGGTTCGGTATATCGTACCTTTAATGATGAGGATTTACGTTATTTTTTTTATGCATTACGTAATATTTATCTAAAACATGGAGGTTTAGAGAAAGTTTTTACTGATGGATATCTGGCTAATCAATCATTAGCAGATGCGATAGTTCATTTTAGAAATATTTTTACTTCGCATCAAGAACCAGGAAGGTCTGGAAAGCATTTGGCCAGTGTTGCAAAAGGTTCGTCAGCAAAACGTATTTGCATGTATTTGAGGTGGATGGTACGGGAAGATGCTATGAAGGTAGATTTTGGTTTGTGGAAGAATATAAGTGCAGCTGATTTATGCTTACCACTGGATGTGCATACCGGTAATATTAGCCGTAAATTAGGTTTACTAAAAAGAAAGCAAAGTGACTGGAAAGCAGTAGAAGAAGTTACTGCCCAGCTTAAGAAATTAGATCCCAACGATCCTATTAAATATGATTATGCGTTGTTTGGTTTGGGTGTTTTTGAGAAGTTTTAATCATGGCAAATAATTACTTTAAGTTTAAGAAATTTACCGTTCAACAAGAGTTGGCTGCCATGAAAGTGGGAACAGACGGGGTTTTGCTTGGCGCCTGGGCAAATGTTGAGTTGACAGAACGGATTTTGGATGTGGGCACTGGTACTGGCTTAATTGCTTTAATGATGGCACAGCGAAACTCCACAGCTATGATTGATGCTATTGAAATCGATGAGCAAGCCTATTTGCAGGCAGGTATTAATTTTTCAAATTCTTTATGGAAGACGCGCTTAAATGTTAAGCATGCGGATTTTCAATCATATGTTAAAATCCAGGAAAAGAAATATGATTTAATAGTAAGTAATCCGCCTTATTTTTCGAATGCAGTAAAAAATGATTGCGATAAAAAGAGAACAGCTCGACATACGGATTCTTTATCTTTTGATGAATTAATTGAAGGAGCAGTTTCTTTGCTTTCGAAAGAAGGTCGTTTTAGTGTTGTTCTGCCAGCAGAAGTGGAAGGCTCGTTTATTCAGTTAGCTTCTGGGAGTTCATTAAAATTAAATAAGTTATGCAGGGTAAAACCTACTCCAGCCAAGCCTCCTAAACGTGTGTTAATGGAGTTTTCTTTTATGGAAAAAGAATTGAAAACAGAAGATCTTATAGTCGAAGAATTTGGGAGACATCAATATTCGGAAAAGTACAAGTTGTTAACTAAGGATTTTTATTTGGCGTTTTAATCTGTAATGAGATATTTCAGGAAATCATATTATAGAAATTTTGCTCCGCATTATTGGCCTAATCTAAAATTAGCTTTGCCTGTAGTACTTTCGCAGGCTGGTCAAATGGTGGTTGGATTAGCAGATACCATTATGGTGGGGCAATTAGGAGCTACCGAGTTGGCTGCAGTTTCCTTTGCCAATAGTATCTTTATTTTAGGCTTTGTTTTAAATATTGGAATGTCGATTGCCGTTACGCCTTTAGTGGGAAAAAACTTTGGTGCAAAAAACAAAGAGGAGTGTGGTTTTTGGCTTAAGCAAGGAATTATAGCCAATTTGATATTTGCCTTCTTTCAAATGGTTATCATGTTTGGAGTGTCTTTTATAATGCCTTTCATGGGGCAGGAAGCAATTGTAATAGAGGTAGCCAAACCATATTATTTATTGCTTGTGCTATCGATATTACCCTTCAATTTTTTTATGGTTTTTAAGCAATTTGCAGAGGGGATTGCCAATACCCGTGTGGCTATGATGATTACCTTACTGGCTAATGCACTCAATATCGGGTTGAATTATTTCTTCATTTTTGGAAAAGCAGGTGTTCCTGCGATGGGTATTAATGGTGCAGGTTGGGCTACTTTAATTGCTCGTATCATTATGCCGATTGTTTTTATATGGATTTTTCTGAAGATACCCACTTTTAATATTTATAAAGAAGCATTTAAAAATGCCAAAATATACTGGAAAAAAGTGCTGGAGGTTATTAAGGTGGGGTTGCCGATTGGAGGGCAAATGGTTATTGAAGTATTTGCTTTTAGTATGGGTGCCATTATGATGGGGTGGATCAATCAGGAATCAATGGCAGCTCATCAGATTGTTATTTCGATGGCCAGTATTACCTATATGATGTCAGTTGGGCTTTCCTCTGCTGCCACTATAAAAGTGAGTAACTACAGAGGTTCGAGAGAATGGAAAGAAATTAAATTTGCAGCATATGCCATCGTACATAAAGTGATGTTGTTTATGGCTACGGCAGCATTACTCTTTGTGACATTAAGGGATTTTTTACCACATCTTTTTGTAAACGATATAAAGGTAATTGAAATAGCTTCCGGTTTAATGTTGGTGGCCGGTATTTTTCAATTGTTTGATGGATTACAAGTAGTTTGGCTGGGAGCACTCCGAGGAATAGAGGATGTAAAAATGCCATCACTTATTGCCTTTGTTACATGGGGATTGATAGCGATTCCGGTTTCTTATTTGTGTGCTTTTCAATTTAATTTAGGCGCTATTGGAATTTGGATTGGGTATTTAACAGGCTTATTCACCGGAAGTGTTTTGTTACAATGGCGATTTTCACATGTTTATAAACGATTGATTAGAGAAAACTTAAAATAATATACCATGACAGTAGATGTAATTTTGTCGGCAAGGGAAATATTTCCTGATAAAGTAGAAGGAAAAACAGTAGTTGTGATTGATGTACTTCGTGCTACGTCGGTAATGACTACCGCATTGGCAAATGGAGCAAAGCAGATAATTCCTGTTCTTACACCTGAAGAAGCTTTTGAATGGAGAGAAAAGTTAGGTAAAGATAATGTGGTGTTAGGAGGAGAGCGTAATGCTGTTCCTATTCCGGGATTTGATTTTGGGAACTCACCTTTTTCATATCCACCTGAAGTAATAAAAGATAAGACGCTGGTAATTACTACAACGAATGGAACTCGAGCTATCGTTAATTCCAAAGGCGCTAAAACGCTCTATGTAGGCGCTTTTTTAAATGATAAGGCTATTGTAGAGGCAGTGAAGGATGAGGAAGAAGTGGTATTGGTAGCTTCTGGCTCTAAGGATTTATTTACAATGGAGGATTCTCTATGTGCCGGAAAAATTGCACATGACTTGGAAAAAATGGTAGGTGCAGAATTAAGTGATGTGGCTATAGCCATGGCTACCTTATATGAACAAAACAAACATGATATTCATGCACTCGGATCAAAAGCCCGTCATTATAAAAGATTGACAAATCTGGGAGAGTTAAAGGATTTAGAGTATTGTTATGAGTCAGATAAGTTAGATGTTGTGCCTGTTTATACAAAAGAAGGAATCTTAGTGAAAAAGTAGTATATACATTCAATCCGAATTACCATTTTTGTGTGTTCGGATTGAAATTCTTTTTTGGGGTTTAGCATTGATCGTTAGGATCTTTTAAGAAACGATTGGTGGTGATATAAATGGCTAAGCCCAATATTTCTGCAAGACCCGCTATGATAAAATGGATATTTTCAATTCTATTTTGAGTAGTGAAAAAAGCCAGTAAAACCCCACCACCAATAATAAAAAGTAAGCCTAAATTTTTAACAAAACACCTCATATCCTTACCATTCTTCCGGCCAGTGACTATCTTTTTTGATACTTTCTAAAAACTGAAATTCTGCCTCATTTTCTAATCTGTTTAAAATAGGCATGTAAATTTCTTTGTGAACTGGTTTTGCTAAACCTTTGTGTGCAATTTTTTTATTTAATAATAGTTCTGCAGCATATGCAGCAGGCAACGAAACAGTTTTAGCAATAGCGGTATCTTCATTGTTTTTTCCCATTAAATGAAAAACACCATCCTTAATTTCTCTTTTTCCATCAGGGAGAGTGTATAAAATTTTAATATTTAATAAGGTCATATCTTTATCAGAAGGCAGCATTTTCATTTTTGAAACCATCCGATAGGTCAATACTTCCAAAGGAGTATGAGCTAACTGACTATAATAATTGTTGGAGAAAAGCCCAAGCCATTCCATAGAAAGAATACCATTGGAGTGCGTTTTAATATTATGCTTGCGGGCAAATTCATCCCGAAGATTCTCAGAGTGATTAATTTTACTTAGTTGAGATGTTAGTTGAGCATAGCTTAGATCGTGATTGTTCAACGATTCTTCCGAAAAATAACCGGCATCAATTAAAGTAGCCATTGTTTCGCACCAACCTTTGTATCTAAGTGTCCCTCTAAATAATGTTGAAGCTTCCTGAAGGTGATAAAGCTCCTTGTATTTTAATGAATCCCGGTTGCCATAAGCGTCAAAAGAACCGATGCCCTCAAGGTAAAGAGGATAGGTGTCGTGCATTAGTTTAGCACCTTCTTGCTCAATTATTTGATTGTTCTTTAAGTAGCTTGTTTTTGCTGAGGTAGCACGCATTACTCCAATAGGACTCCACGAAAATTTATACCTGAAAGGATTGTCTAAACATTCAGGGGCGGGTAATGCTCCACATACAGATATGAATTTTTCTATTTTTCCGCCTTGCTCCTTAATTTCATCAATCATTTTAACAGCCCACATATGGTCGATGCCCGGATCTAATCCCATTTCGTTTAATATAGTAATATTGCTTTTGCATGCATCAGAATGCAAAGATTCCATTTCGGGTTGTTGGTATGAAGTGGTTATTAAACTGCGGCGTTCTTTGATACAGGCTTTGCAAACAATAGTATGTAGTGAATAAGGTAGAAGGCTGATTACAATTTGATGTTGATAGACTAAGGAGTTTAACTTTTCAATGCTACTGGAGTGCCACTCTACAGCTTCACCTAAAGGGTGATTTTGAATGACCATATCGGCCTGGTATAACAACTCAGAAGCTACAGTAACTTCATATTTGTTTTGTAACAGGTGTTGAACCAAAGGAGCTGCTACCTTTCCTGCTCCAAGTACTAGTATTTTATTATTGTTTGCCATACCTGATATTTAATATACAACAGCTTATTTATAAAATCAACTGGTGTAGGTAATTTACTTTCTCTATAAATAGTTATGGAAGGAATTAAATCACAGAATTGTTTTTGTAGCATATTCAAAGACGTTAATATTATCATAATTTTCTGCAAAAGGGCCATCTTTTATTAAGCCAGATAAAAAATGAAGAATTGGAAAATCAATGTTCAAAAACTCCTGTGATATAAAATAGAGACTTCTTTTTATGCAGTTTCTTACTTGTTAATCCTACTTTAATTGTAGTAATTGAGTTCTTTTTTACATACAATTTCTTTTTGTGCTGATAATGAAGTTTGTAATTGCATTTCGTTTATGTAGGATATTTGCTGGATTATTAATTTAAATTATTGTTAATGATAAGTTGTATTTAAAGTTTTTGAGTGTTGTCAATTAATAATATTGCAAGTTGCAGGTAAGATAGGCTTAAAACGTATAGTGGATTTTTGCAGCAGACAAAATTTTACAAACTAAACTATCATTAACATGAATTTCATTAAACAGTCAGTTCGTTTTTTATCAGCTGCATTAATTTTGGCCAGTTCCTTATTTGTTGCGACATCTTGTAGTGATGACGAGAAGGAAGTAATCATTGACCCAACTACAGATTACAAAACTCCAAAGTATGTATTCTTTTTTATTGGTGATGGAATGTCTAATCCTCAAATCAATATTACAGAAGCTGCTTTAAATAACGCCAGTTTCAGTCTTAAATCAGCAAACGTTGGTGTAGGAAGCTTAAATATTCAGGAGTTTCCAATTGTTGGTATGCAAACGACACATGCTCAAGATCGTTATGTAACTGGTTCTGCTGCATCAGCTACAGCTTTGGCAACAGGAGTTAAAACCACTATTGGTACCATTTCACAAACCGGAGATCACTCTGAAAATCTTCAAACCATGGCGGAAATGGCTAAAGAAAAAGGTATGAAAGTAGGAATCATTTCAAGTGTTAGTATCGACCACGCTACACCTGCTTGTTTTTATGCACACACAGGTTCAAGAAATAACTATTATACAATTGGACAGGATTTAGCAACAAGTAACTTTGATTATTTTGCCGGAGGTGGTGTTCGTTGGAATAAGTATGATTCTGATGGCGAAACAGCTGGATTGGCAGAAGATGTTAACTTGTTTTTAAACGCTTTAAATACGAATGGTTACACTTACGTAAATACTCGTTCTGCTTTTGATGCTTTGAATAGCGAATCAGGTAAAATTGTTGCTACTCTTGAAAAATTTGAAACTTCGGTGAGTGCAAATAGTGCTGCTCTACCTTATACTGTTGATTTAGATGAAGAAACATCTGAAAACAATACAATTACTTTATCAGAATTTACTCAAAAAGGTATTGAGATTTTAAATAATGATAAAGGTTTCTTTATGATGGTTGAAGGTGGTAAAATTGACTGGGCTTGTCACGCAAATGATGTAGTTACTGCTGCGCATAATACTGTTGAGTTTGACAAAGCTATTGGTTATGCAGTTGATTTTTACAAAGAGCATCCTGACGAAACTTTAATTGTAGTAACTGGTGACCATGAGTGTGGTGGATTAACTTTAGGTTATTCGGCTACAGGTTATGCTACTGCGTTCGATTTATTATTGAACCAGACTGTTTCTAATGAATCTTTTACGGCTAAGGTTGCAGCATGGAGAGCTTCAGGTGATGTGACTTTTGAAACAGCATTAGCTACTGTTAAAGATGTATTCGGTTTAGGTGATGAGTCAAAAGATCTGGCTTTAAGTAATTACGAAAAAGAGCGTTTACAAGAAGCTTATAATACTAGTATGACCGGAACATCAGATCTAGATAAAGAAGAAACAGATGTGATTTATGGTTATTATGATCCGTTTACGGTAACAATTACGCATATTTTAAATAACAAGGCAGGTATTGATTGGACCACATATTCTCATACAGGAGCTCCTGTTCCTGTATTTGCAATGGGACAAGGTGAATATCAGTTTACTGGCTATTATGATAATACTGATATCGGTAAAAAGATTATTGAGATTGCCGGCTATCAAGAGTAAGCTATCCTTAAACCTACATACATATAAAAGCTGCATGTAATTGTTTACATGCAGTTTTTCTTTTCATACAAGATTACAAATACTTTCATGATTAAAATTAAAAGCTCAAAATTAAATATTGTATTTACCATTGTAGTAACGCTGTTGACTGTGGTTTTAATTCTTCTTCCTACAGGATTTGAAAATCCAATCCTTATTAAAAACTCAGAAAGAGTAAAAGCAAAGGTGGTTGAGGTGAATAATGATGATTTAGAAAATCATAGTGTAGTAACAATAGGTACGCAGGATTTAAAGTTAAAGATTCTGGAAGGAAAGAGTGCGGGAGATACCTTAAAGTCTCATAACGTGATGATGGGGCAAAAAAAACTGGATAAAATATTTAAAAAGGGAGATAAGGTATTAGCTGTGGTTAAATACACGCCTGACGGTAAAGTGGCAACAGCCAGAGCAGATGATTTTTATCGAATTCATATTGAATGGATTTTACTAGGGTTGTTCGCTTTGTTTTTAGTTGCTTTTGCAGGTATTACAGGTTTTAAAGCGTTATTGTCCTTTTTATTTACTGCTTTAGCATTATGGAAAATTTTAATTCCTGCTTTACTTAAAGGATATTCACCTGTGCTTTCTGCCTTTGGAATTGTCGTGCTCACAACAACGGTTATTATTGTTTTAATTAATGGGTTCTCTAAAAAAGGCTTAGTGGCTTTAACCGGATCGATTGCCGGGGTTGGTATTACAACAATCTTGGCCTTGGTTTTTGCTTACTACTTTAAAGTACCCGGCACTGTTCAGGAATTTTCGGAGACTTTACTTTATGCTGGTTTTACACACCTTAATTTATCGTCTATTTTTATTGCCTGTATTTTTATTGCTGCTGCAGGTGCAGTAATGGATGTAGCAATGGATATTTCAGCTGCTCAGCATGAAGTATTGGAGAATAATCCCAACATAAACTCCAGGGAGCTAATCAAATCAGGTTTTAATGTGGCTTATCCGGTAATTGGTACCATGACAACCACTTTGTTATTTGCTTACTCAGGTAGTTTTATGTTTGTGTTTATGGTTTTTATGGCAAAGGGAACTCCTTTGGTAACCATTTGTAATACCAATTATATTGCGGCAGAAATTCTAAATACTTTAGTGGGCAGTTTTGGATTGGTTTTGGTTGCACCAATTACAGCTATTGCCGGAGGATTAATTTATTCAAAGACATCAAAGCAGCGATAAGCGTTCGTTATTCAGGCGTATTAAAAGGTGTGTGGTACTACTCGTCATAACTTATTTCTATTCCTTTATCTATCCGAATTAATAGTTTTATATTTGCACGAATTGCAGCTTTTTTATTAGAAAGTTGCTTATGGGCGGAAACACAATAAAATTATTGATCGGTGGCTAAAAAGAAAGAAGGAAAAAAGGCGGTGCAAACCCCGTTGATGAAACAATACTATTCAATTAAAGATAAACATCCGGATGCAATCCTGTTATTTAGAGTGGGCGATTTTTATGAAACATTTTCGGATGATGCCATAAAAGCGTCGGAAATATTGGGAATAACCCTTACGCGTAGAGCGAATGGAGCAGCTTCGTATGTTGAGTTAGCCGGATTTCCTCATCATGCACTTGATACTTATCTGCCCAAGCTGGTTAGAGCCGGACAAAGAGTTGCGGTTTGCGATCAGCTGGAAGATCCTAAAATGACCAAAACAATTGTGAAGCGTGGCGTTACCGAACTGGTAACCCCGGGTGTGGCCATTAATGACAACGTATTGGAGCACAAGGAAAACAATTTTTTGGCTTCGGTACATATGGATAAAAAATTAGCGGGTGTTGCCTTTTTGGATATTTCTACCGGGGAGTTCTTAACCGCAGAAGGTAGCTTTGAATACATCGATAAATTATTAAATGGTTTTAAACCTAAAGAGGTTTTATTTGAAAAAAGTAAGCGTAGTCAGTTTATAGAGAATTTTGGAGATAAATTTTACACCTATGGTTTAGAAGACTGGGTATTTACCGATGATTCTGCCCATGATCGTTTGCTCAAACATTTCGAAACAAAATCATTAAAAGGATATGGAGTTCACAATTTAAAATATGGTATTGTGGCAGCGGGAGCTGTGATGCATTATCTGGATATTACACAGCATAACAAGGTTCAGCATATTACCGGACTTTCGCGAATTGAGGAAGATAAATATGTGTGGCTGGATAAGTTTACCATTCGAAACCTGGAATTATTTGGAACAGTTAATGAAGGTGGAAATTCCCTGGTGTCGGTGTTGGACAGAACCATTTCTCCAATGGGAAGTCGCATGTTAAAGCGATGGGTAGCTTTACCTTTAAAAGAAGTGAAGTTGATAGAAGATCGTTTAGCAGCTGTGGAGTACTTTTTTAAAGACCTTGAATTTAAGGAGAAAATAGAAGAGTATTTACGTCCGGTTGGTGATTTGGAACGTTTGGTTTCAAAGGTAGCTGTTGGTCGTATTTCGCCCAGAGAAATGGTGCAGGTGAAACATGCTTTAATGGCTGTTGAACCTATTAAAAAGGCATGTGAGGCATGTGACAATGAAACGCTCAACCAAATAGGAGATCAGTTAAATCCTTGTGTTTCTATTCGCGATAGAATTGAATTGGAGTTGCAGGCTGATCCTCCGGCGCAGGTGAACAAAGGGAATGTAATTGCAGAAGGTGTGAATGTGGAGCTGGATGAATTACGAAGTATCGCTTTTTCAGGAAAAGATTATTTAAATAACCTGGTTCAGCGCGAAATTGAACGTACCGGTATTCCGTCTTTAAAAATAAGTTTTAACAACGTTTTTGGTTATTATATTGAGGTAAGAAATACCCATAAAGATAAAGTTCCGGCTGAGTGGATCAGGAAACAAACCCTGGTAAATGCAGAAAGGTACATTACCGAAGAATTAAAAGAGTACGAAGCCAAGATATTAGGGGCAGAAGAAAAAATTCTGAGCCTTGAAACCCGCCTTTTCAATGATTTGGTGATGAGTTTGGGTGAATATTTAGCTGCTATTCAGTTGGATGCCGGATTATTGGCGAAACTGGATTGTTTACTTTCTTTTGCTACGATTGCTGCTGAGAACAAATATGTTCGTCCGGTTATTGAGGATAATGATGTGATTGATATAAAAGCGGGACGTCATCCGGTAATCGAAAAACAATTGCCGCTTGGAGAGGAGTATATCCCCAACGATGTTTATCTGGATAATGAAAAACAACAGGTCATTATTATTACGGGTCCTAACATGGCCGGTAAATCGGCACTGCTTCGTCAAACGGCATTAGTAGTTTTGATGGGACAGGTTGGGAGTTTTGTTCCAGCTAATTCTGCCAGGATAGGAGTAGTGGATAAGATCTTTACCCGTGTAGGAGCCTCCGATAATATATCAGCAGGTGAATCAACTTTTATGGTTGAGATGAACGAAGCCTCCAGTATTCTAAATAATATTTCACCGCGAAGCTTGATTTTATTTGATGAGTTAGGACGTGGAACCAGCACTTACGATGGTATTTCTATAGCCTGGAGTATTGTGGAATATATTCACGAAAACAAACGCGCTAAAGCCAAAACTTTATTTGCAACGCATTATCACGAATTAAATGAAATGGAGCGTTCTTTCGATCGATGCAAGAATTACAATGTTTCGGTAAAAGAAGTGGATAATAAAGTGATTTTCCTGCGCAAGTTGGTGCGTGGAGGTAGTGAACACAGTTTTGGTATTCATGTAGCACGAATGGCAGGGATGCCCAAAAGTGTTGTAAACAGAGCCAATGAAATCCTGGAAGAACTGGAAGGAGCGAATAGAAAAGGAAGTTTGGCAAAGCCGGTAAATGACCTGGGGCAACACCGAGAAGGATATCAAATGAGCATTTTTCAGTTGGACGATCCGGTGCTAAAACAAATTAGAGATGAAATTGCGAATACCGATATTAACAATTTAACCCCTATGGAAGCACTCAATAAATTAAATGAAATAAAAAAGTTTGCCGGATTGAATTAATGTTTGTTTTTGGAAATCAAAGCGGTATAAAAAAGGATGAAAAATATTTCCCCAAAAACGAAAAAAAAATTTGTGAGTAAATAAAAATGCTCTATATTTGCATCCGCAATCACGAAAGATAGCAAGCCAGTAAAGACAGGGGCGCTAGGGGTTGCACGAGGTTTTGAAAATGCGAAAATAGCTCAGTTGGTAGAGCACGACCTTGCCAAGGTCGGGGTCGCGGGTTCGAGTCCCGTTTTTCGCTCTCCAGATTTTTAATCTAGGATGCTCGAGTGGTGGAATTGGTAGACACGCAAGACTTAAAATCTTGTGTCCATTAGGACGTGCGGGTTCAAGTCCCGCCTCGAGTACCAGCAAAAAAGGTTTCTTCTTTATAGAGGAAACCTTTTTTTGTTTATATACTTTTATCATCAAAAAAGAAAGCATCTCCTAATTAAAGCTAAGCAATAAAAAAGAGATACTATCTATGAAAATGAATACTTAAATTGACTGGTGCGTTGAGAGACTATTATAAATAATTCAGGCATCATCAAGTATTCATGGTAATTTCGATATCACAACTACAGATTCTTTTCTTATTTTTTAATGATTTTGTTTTTAAAAGTACTCTCTCCAATTAAGATCTGAACAAAGTATACGCCTTTAGATAGTTCAGAAAGATTAACTGAAGCTATAGTGTTTGATAACAATTCTGAATAAACAAGTATGCCAGCACTACTATAAATATTTAGTGTAGCGGTTTCTTCCAAGTCGGCATTGAATTCAATCTGAAGCATATCTTCCACAATGGTTGGATATACTTTAATACCACTTGTTGCAGTATCAGACTTTTTATCTATCATAGCACTTTTTGTTGTACTTACATCGATAAGCGACCATTGTGAATTTACATGAGAAGTATTGGCCCACATTCCCACATTGGCTCCATTTGAAGTATATCCCATTCCATCGAGATATAAACCGGTAGAACGATTTCTAAAACGATAATATCCGTCAGTACTGATGCGTTCCCACTGTTGATTGTAATGAGAACTTCCTGCCCACTGACCGCAAATATCGCCATTAGTAGTTCTGCCCATTCCATCCAGGTATAAACCGGTTCCATTATTTCTGATTTTATAATAATTGCTTCCTTGATCTTCCAAAGCCCATTGTGCATTTATATGAGTTGTGTTGGCATATTGTCCGCAGTCGGAACCATTAGTAGTTCGTCCCATTCCATCAAGAAATAATCCTGTTGCACGGTTTTGGATATAGTAAAATGTTGACGAGCTACAAGAGCTACCTACATTTATAGAGTTTCCTGTGCCCGATGCATAGTAGTTGCAGTTACAGCATCCAGACTCAACAACACAATTTGTTACATCCTGAAACCAGATACCTATATCTGTACAGTCGGTTACCTCAGCTTCTTTAATCGTAATATCGTAGCTGCCCGTTAATACAAAAATACCTCTTCCGCATTGATTGGAAATAACCTTGTTTACGGTTATGTTTCCACAACTATTGGCGCAGCGAAATCCTGCATATCCACCACCATAACAACATCGGTACGCATCAACGGTACCAATACTACCATTTATTGTTTTATTCAATAAAACACCACATTCTCCGCAATTCTTTGCAACCAAACCATATCCTGAAAAGCCGTCGACACCATATGTTTCTAAACCATGGCTGGAACAGTTTTCAAAATAACAATCCTGAACATGAACATTACTCACCCAACGTCCATCTTCATATGGGCGACTTGGGTGACTATCAATTCTTACTCCAATACTACCTCCGTATATTTTTACATTTTCAAGATAGATATCACCGGCTCTACTGGTTCGAATACCCATATTGGTATTATTGTAAAAAGTCATGTTGTAAATTTTAATAGGACCAGAGCCTTCAATGTGAAAACCATATGCACTATGATCCTTATTAAATGTATTGTTGTGACAATACAAAGTTAAACCTGGCTTAAGTTCAATTTGAGCAGACAATGTACCACCACATAATATATGCACATCTCTACCACCTGTTCCTATGGCACCTTGAATAGCGGTGGCTAAATCAGGTGAGTTACCTTGCGTTACATCGTATGTTTTCCAATAATACTGATCCCCGGATTGCCATACTTCGTGCGTGTAGGCTTTGGCTGTATTTATTGCACCAAATGCAATAACAATTAAGAGCAATAGATTTAAGATTTTTTTCATTTTTATTAGATTTTAATTAAGGGTAGCTGTGATATCGCTATATACTTTTCTAGTTAATGGGGTGATTATTAAGTTGAAAAGTTTACCCAAAAACTATACTTTGTATATTTCAATTTCTTCGAGGATAAACTTATAATCAGAACCTTTTTGCTGTACGTTCAAATGTTGCAGATTAATGTAAATATGTTGCAGCCAATTAATGGGATGTTGTATTTGATAGATTAAGAGAATTATAGGAAAGGCTGTGGTTGCAAGGGTTGTAAGGAGAGGTAGAATTGGAGGGTGGATAATTATGGAAAAATAGAAGAAGATAATGGAATTGGAATTTTGCGTTTTTTGGAAGAATTCTCTTTTATTCAGATTGTGTTTATCAACTATGCCAAAATTAATAAGTCAATAACCTTGTTGTGTGAATTAAAAAGCAAGTTTAATAAAATTGATAAGTTTATTGTAAATGAACCTATTTATATTTTTTTATTTTGAATAATAGATAGTTAGGTGGTTTTTGATATTGTTCTGGTTTTGAAGCTAAAAATTTTTTTGCATAATATATTCTGATCGAGAACTTCGAACCTATTCGATAAAATCAAATTAACATTTCTTTCTTCTGTTGTATTGTGTCTAGTTAATCATATTGGGAAGTTGCTCTTTAAATTGACTTTTAAGCTTTTTGAAAAGTAAACTTTTGCTATCTATGGATAACTATTCACTAGTCAGATGTAAGCTAATCAATTCAATATCTAAAAATAGGTTTTGCTCCCACTTGGTGAAAATTACCGTTTAAACTAATCTTATCTTACAAAGAGATTTAAACTTCCAAAATTATATCGAAATTCGCCTTTATGATGTGCATTTGAGGATTTAATGTTTTTTATTTCACAACATTAAAATACTAGATTCCAAAATCATGCACATTTTTCAGGCTATAATTCAATTTATACAGTAGGTAAGTATAAAATTAATGTATGTTATTTGATAAATATAACATAATAAGGATTGTGATTTATTTTGCATTGTAGAGCATGCAAATTATAAAATTTTAAAGATGTAAGGTCTTAGTAATAGAGATGTAGTTACGTTGTGAGGGAGATGACGTGTCTTTGTAGCTATGAAGACACGTGATTGTTGTTGACAAGACAGGTGATTGTGCTGGCGATCACGCCTTCTTTTTTTTGTAAAGACAGGCAAATTTACTGCATAAAAAATCCCCAACCGAAGTTGAGGATTTTATCTATGATGCATCAATTGATTAAGCTCTGCTGGTTTTAACATTAAGGTAAGTTGCCGTTTGTAGATTTTATTTAATATCGGCCGAAGGTCTGTATAATATCTTTACACTTTTTATGTTAGAAACACTCAAATCTTTTTCTGCTGCGCTGCCTTCGGATGGTATGGTGAGGTTTGAATTACCTAAACTACCAAGCTTAACGATATCTCCATTTAACAAATGATTGGGTATTTTTCTGGTTAAAGAAATCAAAACAGTCATTACATCAGTGGGTGTTAATGCACGCCCATCTGCTATTTCCTCACTTAATTCCCTAATTGTAGCTTGGTTCCTTCGGAGGATGAAAGCACTATACTCTTGTTCGCTAATCCCTGCCATTTTCGGTTGTCCTTTTTGAACAAGGTTATACTTTAACTGTGCCATAGTTTAAGATTTAAAAGTGAATACTTTTGAAAGGCCTTTGTGTGATTTGGAACAAATTGCATGCCAGCTTAATAAGAGCAAGAGGGGAGTAGTTATGCACACTGAATATATAGAATATTTCCATTCTTTAACAAGTTCTGCATTGGCCTCAGTCAGATAGCCTGCTATAGAATGAAAAATGTATATTTGTTTAGAAGATATATCATATATAATATATATTACATGATATAATAATAGATGCATTTTTTTGTTGTCCTGAAAACCCACTTCTAGTTAAAATAAAAGCACGTTTATCCGGGGCATTCTTTCTCAAACCATCATAATCCGTTTGGTAACATATAAAAGGTAAACATTGCCTAAGCGCTCGCCTTCTATTAGGAATGTTAAAACTCTTCTCTTCAAAGGCTTTACCCAAATCTTTACTTTGAGTAAAGGAGTTTTTTAATTCTAAATGCCTTATATCTTGCGAATTACATTTGATGTGTCTGATGAAATTTATGCTACGACTGGATTACTATTGCTTGATGTATATTGTCCACTTGCTGCTGATATCCGGTAGAAACTGGACAAGGCCTTTCTGCATTTGTTTATCGGTTCAGTTAATTTGTTTAATATCTGAGGTAACTGCTTTAAATATACCATTTTTTGATGTAGATCGTTTAATAAAGTATGAATCTGCCTTATATACTGCAGACCACTGTAATTTAATTTCTGATTCAAAAGTTTCAGTAAATAAATCCTATGGTGTTTAAGGACGAATAATTGCAGTCGAACCGATTTTAAAACCTACAGCTGTTTTAAGGTCATTGTTATCAGGGAAAGTAATATACAAAGCATCCTCATTCTGACTCCAGCTAATCTTTTTATCAAAACCTAACAGTTCAACAGATGAAATGGGTTTAGCCAATCGATTTTCATTTGTTCCTAATGATTTAATCCTTACTACTTCTCCCGGCTTAGGTACACTCATCACCCAGGCATACAATGCTCCGTCTTTTCCAACAGTAAAGCGAATATCTGAAGTACTGAATTTATGATTGGCCTGACGACTACCAATTTTACCACCGGGCAAAACATTTAACCGATCATTAGCTCCTTCGCCCAATTTTTCCCAGGCATGACTCCCATAAATTCCTTCTCCATTAATTTTCATCCATGCGCCAATTTCTTTTAACATTCCAGAATTTCCTTCATCCAGTGTTCCATCGGGAAGTAACGAAACACATAAACCAATATTACCATCACGCGACACCTCTTCAAGTAAATAGCGAACCACCGCATCAGAGCTATAGTTAAAATCAGGTCCATAAAACCAATCTCCTACAGGTGTTTCTGCTATCCATGCCTGATCAGTTTTGATATCTCCCGGAATACCACCTTCCTGGGTATTGACTGTTCCGTTGGTTTTATTTCTGAACTTAATAATGCTAAACACATCCACTTCTCCACGACGCGATAATGTTTTATTGTAGTAATCGGCGATAACACACTGAATGGCATCACTTTTATAACCTGCACCGGTTCCAAACCCGCTAAATGGTTGCTGATCGGTTCCATCGGTATAAATAAAGTCGGGCTGATATTTATCTACTGCATCCATCATACGCAACGCCCACCATTTGGCGTACCATTCTGAGAATTGCAGATGATTGGTAAAAATACCGGCAGGAGGCGGTGACCATGCAGAATTAGCTGCTGCTGCCACACCTTTGTATTCGCGCAGGTTTACACCGTACAAATAACGCGGATCCATTCCTTCCCACCATTTTCCTTTCCCATCAGCCAGCGTTAAATTGCCATCGTAAGGTACACCGACCAGATCACCTTTAGTATCGTTTTGGAAAGCTGTTTGCCACCACCACCATGAATATTCGTGATGAAAAGTAATACCAAAACGCATATCAGCCATACGAGCTGCCTTTTCCCATTCACCTACCAGGTCGCGTTTAGGCCCCAGGTTAGTGGAGTTCCATGGTTGATATTGCGAATCCCACATATCGTACTGATCGTGGTGAACACCCTGAATAATTAAATACCGTACACCGGCATTTTTGTATATTTCAACCAATTTTTCAGGATCCAGTTTCTCGGGATTCCAATCTCTAAGTACTTCTTTATATCCCACTTCAGAAGGGTGTCCATAGTTCTTTAAATGGTTTTTATAAGCACTGGTTCCAGGTATATACAATCTGCGGGCATACCAATCGCCACTTTCGCCTGCTGCTTGTGGTCCAAAGTGCACCCATAATCCAAACTTTGCTTCGCGCAACCAATCGGGCGTACCCGGGTAGTTGGCTTCAATAGATTCCCATGTGGGTTTAAATGGACCGCTAGAAACCGGTAAGTCTAACTTTACTTCTTCAAATGAACGGGCATCACCCAACTCTACTGAATTTTCAGGCAAAGATGCTGATATATCCGGGATGGGTTCTAATTTGTAATTTAGAGTAGTTGGATAGGAGCTCGCTTTTTTTTGTGTACAGGAATGAATAGTTATCAAACCAACAACAAAAAGTATTATTGATAAAAAGTACTTCATAGTATATTTTTTAATGAAAAAGAAAGGGATGAACAAACAGTTTTGTATCATCCCTTGGCTTAAGTTACTAAATTAAATTTCCATCTGTTGTTTTTAATACTTTAAATGATTTTATCGTACCATCAATATTGACTTTTATTATATATACACCTGCTTGATCTAAAGCGATTTCAGAAGAATAATCTGAGCTAACTTTGCTTAAAACTGATGCTCCGGTTAAGCTGTAAACAGAGATGTGGGCACCGGGTTTTGAAAAAACTGTGATTTTTCCAGTTGTGAGTGTAGGGTAAACAAATATATTAGATTCATTATTGATAACAATGTTGTTTGCTGTGTCATTACACACAGATCGTAATGGCCTAAGGCTGATATAATCTAATAAAATCCAATAGTTGGTGGCGGAAGTGTTTTTTCCGTTAACCTCAAAACGCAAATATTTTGGGCCGTCAGAATTAAAGCTGACTACATTTGGTTCAAGGTCGGTATAAAGTTCACTGCTATTATAAAGATCATAAGAATCACCGATTGAATTGTAAGGACCATTGGGATCTTCAGCAACAGATATTTGAACAATACCACGACTAGCCCATTTTTTTACACGTACTTTTAATGCATATTCATTGGCTTTGACATTAGGAATAGTAAGTGTTGCATAATGCCCAACAGAGCTTGACTTAATATGCAACCCTTCGCCTCCACTTGCAGGATTATCAGAGTATTTAACAACGGAGGTGTTTGATGTCTGAACATTTAAATCTTCAGCCTCATAAATTCCATCTGTAGCTATTGTAATTTTGTCTAAAACAACACCTGCATCTACCATATATATCTTAACAGTTTGCAAACCTGATTCCGAAATTACATGAGACGATGTACCAATGGAAGCGGCGCGAACAGTATTTGCATACCAGGTAGAAGTATACTCCTTAGCATAGATATCTACTATTTTAGGTGTATCTCCATTTAGAGATATCGCATAGCGTACACCAGTATGCTCAGAAGTAATACGATGTGTAGGAAGACATTGCGTAAGAATACTTACCGGACCGGTACTAAATGAATAAAACTGATATGTAAGCGATGGAGCTGAAGCTATATTGCTCGTGCTTTGATTTTGCGCTGTAACCGGTAGAATTGTCATTCCATCTCTAGATGCAGTAGCCCTGTTAACATTGCGCCATCCTATTTCACCAACATCTGAACGATCGGTATAATCCTCTGCCTCAATCACAACTTTACCATTATCTTCAACAGCATCAGGAAGGAAATTTATATCAAGATCTTCCGGATTATATGCATTTACATTAACAATGTATTGCTTACCATTACTTTCGATGGTAATTGTAGAAGGCACATTACAATCTTTGGGAGCATTTTCCCAATCAATACTTACAACAATCCTTGTGTCTGCCTGACCACTTACTTCACTAAGCAATACCCAAGCACTTTCCGATGAAGCAGTCCAAGCACTAGCCGAACTCCCAGTATTAAACACATCGATAAAGTACTCTGAATCTACAGCTGGATTAAAAATTGGGAGCATTCCCGGAGTTCCCGAAACTAATGGCGCTTCAGATCCTTCTATTGCCACCCCAATACCTGATGAAGATGGTGGAGAATAACTACCATAAGAAGGTTCTATAAATGGATTCTGGGTTTCTTGAGCCCAGCCTGATAACAAGGAAGGATCCATTGGATTCATCATATAGTCCCATTTGCCATTGGCATTGGTTTTATTATAAAACTCTAACTCAGACATTAAAGCTTCATGAGCAGCTTTTGCCTCATCTCTTAAAGAATTAGTAGCCGCACGCTTTTGACTTGCCCACAGGCGACTTCGCTCTGCTTGTAGTGTTCTTTTATTAACTAAATAAGTAGCCCTCATTTGATACAGTACCATTTCGTAAAAAGCAGCTTTCTGCTCAGTAGGAAGTCCCTCATAAATTGCATTAGCAGAAGCAACAAGATTCTCAAATTCATCCAGCCTTTTTTTGGCTTCATCCCCGTTGTCAACAAAGCTAAATCCACTTTTTGTGCGACTCAGATGCTCTGCACGCTTCACAATATTCAACTGATAATAGGTATCTAATAACTCAGCAATAGCCTCAGCATTGGCAGCGCCAAATGTTTTGGTAATCCACTCTGTTAAGTAGGCATGCTGGTCAAAATTGCGAAAAGCTTCCGGATTACGAGCCATTCGTAAGAAAAAGTCCGTTCCTATTTCCATAGGTTTAAGATCTCCTACATTAACCAGCCATATTTTACTGGCATCAAAATCCCATGCTTTCATCATTTCTGAACATGTCATACCCGGTGGTGTTGTACAGAACCAAAGATAACTGGTTGGTACTCCCCAATAAGATAGATGATAATACACACCAGATCCTCCTGAACGTTCTCTTTCACTAGCATTTGATAGCTGGCGAATGTAACCATGATTATCGTCCGGCCAGACAATAGTCACATCATCTGGTAATGTAAGCCCCGATTGGTATTGAACCAAAGTTTCTTTGTAAGGAATAAAAATCTGAGGTATTTCTTCGGCATTTGCATGAACATGATCCGTAATCATTTGACGTTGATCAGGAAGAATCTCATTTTGAATCTTTTCGGCCTTTTGTGCATCTGTTGTACCCGGAGGACACTTCATTCCACTATCATCTCGTCCTCGCATACCAATAGTATAAATATTTTCATAGGCTGCAGTTTCTCTCACACGCTCTTCCCAGAAATTATAAATGGTTTCTCGATTTGTCCAATAATTGTATTCGCCCATTTCACTTTCGTTGTATTCATGACTATTAGTCATCATTGGCTCGTGGTGCGATGTACTGATTACAATAGCATATTCATCAGCCATTTCCTTGTTTCCGGGAACCATGTAGAAAGGCGTTGTTATTACCGGAAATTCGTGCATTGCAGGCCAAATACAGTTGGCATGTAATCGAAGTAATAATTCGTAAATGGTAGCATAGGTCTTTGGTCCAATATTGCCTACTTCAGGCTCAAAGGTATTCGCAGCCCAAGGATTTAAGCCCCAGTCTTCATCGTTAAGAAAAATTCCACGATATTTTACACCTGGCGATAACTGCGTGTGACTTCCTGCGACATAAAGTGCGTCCTTTTGTGGCACAGGTACATCACCCCAAAAATACCATGGCGAAACTCCCATTGATTCGGATAAAGCGAAGACTCCAAATGCTGTTCCCCTACGATCACTACCGGCAATAATTAAAGCTTTTGTCACCCCATTCATTGGATTATCTATCACTTCAGCAGTGTAGGCTTCCCATTTATTCTCTATTTGAGAAACATCTATTTTTCCGGCAGCAATTAAACCGTCAATTAATGGACTATTACCTATTGTTCCAATTAAAATAGCTTCCGATGTAGAAGGTGTTTCTGTAGAAACACTAGGCAACCACCCTGTGATGCGTTGCACATCATCTCCCAAAGCTTTTGCAGCTTTTGCAACAACGGCAGCATCCTCAACACTGTAATAAATGCTGGCTGTAGTTTCGCTCCCGGCAATCTTCAACGCTCCATTCGAACTTGTATTGGTAACATCCATAAAAGGTACATCCATATATCCTGTTGCAGCAGGTGCATTACCTCCATCGTATGGTTCCCATTTACCTTTAGTGCTATGTGGAGATACCGCTGTCCATTTTATGGTATATGTTTTTTGACTATCATCTTCAGCTGTCACCACAATATTTGCAGTTGCTTCGTTATAAATAATATCGATTATTCCATCACCTGTAACTGTTGCTTCAGAAGAATTTGCCACTGCTAACAAATTTACTTTAGCAGTTCCTTCAGGGACTTCTAATGTATAGGAGGTTATTTCAGGATCAAAAGCAGGAGATAGAGATCCAACATCAACACTTAAAGCTGATAAAGTAGCATCTGTATCCGGTAATGCTGTATCAATATTTACGGTATAGGTTTTACTATCTCCAGTTTCAGCAGTAACCGTTATTTCTGCTATTCCCTTGTTTTCAGATAAAGTTATGATGCCGTCACCTGCAACTGAAGCTGTAGCAGAGTTGGCAGTACCTGAGATGTTCACCTGACTTGTTCCAGCTTCAATTATTAAATAATAATCTGTTACTGCTGGATCAAATGCAGGTACAAGTGTTCCCATATCAGATGTAAGTGTAGCCAAATCATTGTTTCGATCGACTTTGTACATCTGAAAATTATCAACGTAAACATTATCTCCTGATACACCAATAGAGTTACAGCTATTGAACCAAAGGTTAGGATTACTATTTAAAGAAGTAACATCTACAATAATCCTTAGCTCTTCCCATTCATTGGTTTTGTTTGTTCGAGTGTTAACTGAGCTTCCATTAATATTATGTCCTAACTGTGCTTTACCTGAACCTTCAACATAAAACATCGCAGAAATAAGATAACTGGCACCTTGTTCGAGATAATTCCCAATGGTGTTAAAATCAATAGATCCGCCACATGGTCCTGTTACTTTTCCACTTGAATTACCGCAGTATACAAAAGCTGAATTCGTATTAATACTTCTTGATCCCCAGCCTCCATAATAATTTGTTAAGGAAGTCATTATTGGATTTGGAGCAAGGTTAATCCTATCTGTAAAAATTGGTTCGTAGCAATTTTCATTGGCAAAGAAAACTTTATAATCCTTTTTTGTTTTTCCATCTTCAGCAGTTACAGTAACCGTTGTTAATTCAATATTTGGAATTGATATTTCACCTCCTCCTACATGTAAAGCATTTGCATCGTTCAATACAGGTGTTACTGTTACAGTTTCAACTCCATTAGGTACTAAAACAATGTATTTAGTAATCTCAGGATTAAAGTCTGGTGTTAATATCCCTCTATCTAAATTAATGTCAGATAATGTAGCATCAGTGCTTTGCGCGAGGCATATGCCAGACCAGAATATTAGCGAAATTAATACTATGAATAACCTTTTCATATCAAGTTGTTTTTATAATTCAATTCTTGTTTTTTATGTATCTAGGGATTCTTAGATCTCAGATTACCCTATGATAACATAGAAAAGAAATCGTTCATAATTCCCCTGTTTAATATGAGGTGAACGATTTCTTATTCAATAATTAAGAGAAAGGTTTATCAACTCTACTTATTAACTACTTTAAATAGTGACACTAAGCCTTTGTTTTTAATTTTTATAATAAAAAGTCCTTTGGGATTGATACTCAATATTTCCTTTGTTGAAGTGATAGTTTTTGATTTAATTATTGTACCAGTACAATCATAAACTTCAAGCGTGCTTCCTAACTGTGCTTCTACATTAAAATGAGAGTTTGAAATTGTTGGATACACCAAAGCTTCCTTTTCTTTAATAATTGATGTATTTGTTGTCACATCTATTGTGATAGTATAGGTTTTTTCGGTACCATCCTCTGCTGTTACTAATACCGTAGCTTGTTGTCCGGGATTAACATTTATGATTCCATCATCAGATATTGTAAAAGTTGCAGAAGCATCGTTAGTCATCGCTGAAATATTTACAATGCTAGTTCCTGAAGGTACCTGAAGACTATATTCAGTAATATTTGGATTAAATTCAGGAGTTAAGGTACCTATATCGGTTATTAAAGAAGATAGGGTGGCATCATTTGAAGCGATGGCTATTTCGAAACCATTTAGTACAACAAACTTTTCAGCTTGAACACCTTCTGCTAAATATGGATCAGCATATGGATATTCATGAGTAAAAGAAACAGTAATAATATCATCAACACCTGTTGAAGCGAAAATTGTTTCAAATGTTGTAACACCTTCAATATTGTCCGTAAATCCTTCAACTCCAGAATTAGAATAGCTAATTCTTGTAAGTTCTGTTCCTGTATAGCTAAACCCACCTGTGCTTGTAACGCTTCCGGTAAATCTCCCACGTTGATTGTCGTTGTCGTGATGGTAAGATTTCCAGGAATAACTTCCTGCAGGAATTCCTTTTACTTTTATAGCAAGGGTGTTACAGTGGTCTCCGTTATTTGGGTCACCAGCTAGAGCATCTGCCGCAATGTAATCATCTAAAACTTCATATATTTCGTCTGCATAGTTTGATGAATTTCTATTAACAGCTCTAGTGTTAGCATCTATAGGATTATTAAGCCAAACAGGAAGTACTTCAACAGTGCCTTCCATTGCACTAAAAGTAAAGTATTCGGAACCAGGATTTGTTTTATCCGTTATTTGAATGACTTCCCAACCATTTTCAGTATCGGTTGTACCTGTTCGATTAAAATCTAATTTAAATGGAACTTCTATATATGTAGTTCCGCTTACTGCTATGGTAGTTTCGCCTTCACCACTGCTCAGCGTAATAAATCCATCACTAGCAGCAGAGCCATCAAACGTAACATCGACTTTGGCATTAACCACATCAGGGCTTAAAGTGGATGGTGTTACCGTATAACCCGAAGGAGCTGTAATTGTAATGTTTTCAGTTAAGTCCTCAGCTGTTACATAAAATTCATCAAAACTACTTCCGTTAAATGAAAGATCTGTTTCGGTAACATGAATTATTTCAGGTAATACTTCAGGGGTTTCATATAACTCAAACCCGTTTATAACTAATAGCTTATTAGGATGATCTATTGACTCGTGACCTAGAGGATATTCATAGCTTAAGTAAACCTTTATCACATCCGTTGGACCAGAAGAGACTATTGCATCATTAAAATACTGTGTTACATCAAGAAATGTATTAGCATAACCTGGATGAGTTGTCATACCTGGATCTGATAAACTGATTTGATAAGCAGATCCGTAATCACTTATAACACCTGCGTTATTCTCAATTTTACCAATAAATGTTCCTCTTTGGTCACCAAAATCATGGTGGTAAGATTTCCATGTGTATGTGCCAGCAGGTAATCCGGTTACTTCAATAGCAAGCGTTCTACTTGTTCCCCCTAATACGTCAGCTGCAATCCAATCAGTTAATAGATCATATTTTTCATCAGAATAATTAGTACCTCCTCTGTTGATAGATCTGGTACTAGCTGAAGTACCTATTTCTTCTATAAATGAAACTTTCACTTGAAGAGTAGTTCCCATAGCTGAGAAACTCGTAAATTCTGATGATGGAGTTGCTTTATCTGAGAAAACCATTGCCTGCCAATCTGTTTCAACAGGTGATGATGATGTTCCAAAATCAATACGTAAAGCATTAGTTTGCGATATTGCAGGCTGCATAAAAAGCATGCAAGCAAAAAATAGTAGATACTTTTTCATAATTAAAAAGATGATTTAAATAAGATAAATTAAGAGTTTTAACAATAGATAACGTCTGTTGTACGTTAAGTTGTTTTTTCGAAAGGTAATGGTAAAAAACACTTATTAACAATTAAAGGTGCTCTGTTTGTTTTCAGATAATTATATGACCTAAATGCAAAATGTATGTGTTAGATATACAGATATATGCGCAGATCTCTTAATCGGTTTTCAAATAATCGTATGAAAACAACAAGAGCAAAAACAACTTATTTTTGTATTTGAAAAGCGTTTAATGATATGTGCTTTTTAGTTAGAAAGTTTATCTTTTATAAACTCATTAGGAGTAATTCCCATATTGTTTTTAAAGGCTCTGTAAAATGAAGTGTATGATAAGAAGCCGCTCATTTGGGCAAGCGTACGAATGGTATATTTGGATTGATCATTTTGTGACACCAGGCGTTTGAATTCCTCGATTCTGTAATGGTTTATATAATCATAATATTTTTGGTTCAGAAATCGATTGAATACCTGAGAAAGTGTTTGGTTTGAACAACCAATTGCTTGAGCCAGATCTGATATTTTTAAATCATCATTTAGATACATTTGCTTTTCTTGCATGCATTCCTGTAGGTTGGAAATAATTGCATTTGCTTCGTTTTGGCTAATTTTATTGAATTTATACTTTTCGTCTTCATCAGGCATTGATTTATTATCTTTTGCTTCACTTACATGTTTCGTTTTAACTATTTTTCTTTTAAATCTTAGGTAGGTGAAAAGGCTTAAAATAAAAACAATAGCGGAAATCCAAATTATCTGAATGCCTGATAATAATGGTTTGATCATAAAATCAACCTTTTGTGTTGTATTTTTATCCATATTATGCCTTACAACAAAAGTATAAGATCCCGGTTTTAAGTTTTTAAATCTAACATGGTTTATATCCCGAAGGATATGCCAGGAACTGTCATTTTTCAGTAGTTTATATTCGTACACCATAAGATCTGACCTGGTATAATCTAAAAGTGCAAATTGGAATTCAATGTTGTTCTGTTCTTTTGAGAGAACAATTTCTTCTTGCTTTTCCAATTCTTGTTGGTATTGATACACTTTTGACTCCCCGTTTACCTTAAAATCAGTAATGGCCATTTGGGCATCAAGCCGATTGAAATTACCTGTAGCGTAATATAAACCTTCATGATTAGAGAGCCATAAACAACCATTTTTATCAAAATGACCATCCGTTGCATAGGGTTCAAGAAGTCCTTCAGAAATAGAAAATTGATCATATTGATTAAAGGAATCATTGGATCTAATAGCTCCGCGGGAACCGATAAACCAGAAACCCCCATCTTTATCTTGTAGTGTTTTTAATATTCTTAGCCCGGTAAAACCCGCAGATTCCTCGGTGCATATTCTTTTAAAGTCTGTTAAGTCCGAATTGGAAAGCATCACCTTTTTAACGTCATAACAAAAAATAAATCGACCACTATGATCTTCTAAAATATGATGAACTCGACTTCTACTTAGTTGACTTTCAGAAAAATGTCTTATAGTAATATCTTCCTGATTTGTATTCCAAATACTTACTCCATCCTCCGTGCATATCCAGGTTCTGTTTTTAACATCGAAATAGATATATTGGATAGAATCATTGCGTAATGAAGAGTTTGAAGAATTATATTCCTTCAGAATGTTACTTTGGGCATCCAGTATATATATACCGCGAGAACTTGCAATCCATAAATTATTTTTTTTATCTGTAGTGATATGATTAATTGTTGAACCTTGCAGAACGTGGCTAGTCGGTTCAAAAATATAAATACTCAGTGTTTTCTTATCAAAAGCATAAATTCCATTTTCTCCACCTAAAAGAATTAGATTTTTATAGGGATGTATCGTATTGATCTTTCCCGGTTTTAGATCTATGGCATTTCCAATTCCGGCTTCAAGCTGCCATACTTTATCCGTTTTATCCGGCATATAAAATACTTTGTGCAGTCCGACTAAAAGCTTAAAATCCTTTCCGAGATAAAATTGATTTACCGTAAGATTTTTGGTTGTAAAATTGACAGAACTATAAATGCTAAATGGCTTTGGATTAACAAACATATAGTCAAAACCCAAATGTTCGGCAGTTCCTACCCACAATATGCCAAAGTTATCAACCATTACATTCGTTATCATACTTGAACTAAGCCTGGCTGTATTATTTTGACTTGAGTTAAAAGTACGTTTAATTTTTTCATCTAATATAGAAATATGAAAAACTCCGGTTCCGGCTGTTCCAACATATAAATCAGTACTATTATCTGCAGCGGCTATACTTGTTATATTTCCATTACCTATATTCATAAATGGTTTAACCTTAAAACTTTTAGTATCTATACAAAACAAGCCTGACTCTTTGGTGCCTACATATAAGCATGAATCAACCTGTTCAAAAGATGTACAATAGGAACTATTGGTGTAATTAAGTATAGGAATACAGGTCGAAATTTGAGAGCTTGTATTGTAAGAAATTACTCCTCCGGGCGTTAAAAACCAAAGTGTGTTGTTGCCTGATGGCTTTATATCAAGGATCTGATTAAAAGGAAAGTCTGTGGTCGAAATATCGATTTGATTAGTTTTTCCATTGTCAATGGTAATTAAACCTGTATTTGTTCCCAGATAAAATTTGTTTTTCCGATCTATATATAATGCATTTATATTGGTCTGGGAATCTTTAAAAGTAGATTGAATTATTGGATCCTGCTTCGTTAATTTATACACACCATTTGTCGTTGCAATATATAGAATGCCGTCCTTAGATTCTTGTATATCATTTACTTTTTTAACCTGAGTAGGTAATTTAAAAGCTTTTATGTTTTTTCCATCAAACCGTTGAACCATAAACGTTCCTCCGGTCCAAATAAAACCTTTGGAATCTTTACAAAAGCAGTTTACCTGAAAGTCGACCAGGCCATTACTATTGATATTTCGAAAAGAATTAACTTGTCCGAAAATAGTTGAATGGACAAATACGATTAAAAAATAAATGAAGTATGGGTATCTATATTTTTTATTCACTTGATGTTTTATATAGCAGATGAATGAGCTATAAAAATAGACAAAAAACAATTAGAAGATAAGAATAAAAATAATATCCCTTATAACTATATCGTATGCATAGCTATAAGGGATTGCTTTTGTATTTGTGTAAAGCTTAGTACATTATTTTAATACCAGTTTGTTGACTGCAATTTTATGTTGATTTACAGCTCTGATTAAGTATATGCCTTTAGCATATTCGGACATGTTAAGCGTTATTTTTGATGAAGCATCATCATATACTTCTTTGCTTAATATCTGGCCGTTTAGTGTTTCTATTTGAATGCTATAAGTACCATGAAAGTTTGGTGATGATACATAAACAAGTCCGTCGCTAGGGTTTGGGAATATGTTTAGTATCTCAACTTTGTTGTTTTTTATATCAGTAGTTTGCACTACAAAAATTTTCCCGCTAGTATTAAACTCGCTTAAATCCCAGGCTAATCCTTCACCCGGAGTTTCTGGACTAATGCTTGAGAATGATCCAATGATATTAGTTCCGGAGACAATTTGAAAGCTTTGACCAGCACTATATTCCTCGTCTGTCATTTTATTTAATACCAGGGTTCCATTTGCACTAAAGCGATTAGATATAGTAATTTTATCAGAATAACCACTACTTGTATTGGTTCTGGTATTTACAATAAAGTTACTTCCTGAGGATAAAGAAACGTTGCCTGCTTTTAATGAAAGTCCGGTTCTATTTGGAATACTTGCGTATAGAGATCCTCCATTCCGAACCAATATATTTCCACTTATAGTTCCGTTTCCTCCCAGAAAGGCACCAGTGTTTACATAAACACTTCCTGTTCCTGTTGCACTCCCCGAAAAATTGGTAGCCAATAGGGTTCCTTCATTTACAGTTGTTGTTCCTGATGTAGTACTAGCCCCCATTAATGTCATGGTACCCGTTCCTACCTTAATAAAACTACCTTCATTAAATTTACCTCTGAATACAAAGTCTTCATTTCTATGTCCCACTTCCCAAATCGCATTTCCTAAAGAAGGCGTTCCGGCCAGCGTTCCTATTTTAACCTTTCCACCGGATAGATGCGTTGCATATACATCAGTTTCAATATTAACAATAGCGTTAGGATATCCGTAGCTGTTGTTAATTCTAAAATGCCCATCTGTAGTTGTTTTAATGTTAATGGTACCCGAAAAAGCTGACCAGTTCCCGTTAAAATCGTTTCTAATCCAGGGAGTATTCACATTAAATGTTCCTGATCCGGTAAGGGTATTGTTATACGAACACCTTCCGTCGAGATACATAGTACCCGTATATCCTTCAGGAACATATAACGGATAGCTGGCATTGCTATAAGAACCACCATTATCGTAGCAAACTAAAGTTCCGCCCATAAAGGTCACTCTGCTTCCCGGTTGAGATTCTTCATTGGCTAATCTTACACTGCCCGATTTAAGCACTAGCTCATTTATAGTATTGTTTTGATGAAATACAAGTTCGCCGTTACCACTTTTATTTAGTGTTTCTCCGGTAATTTTACTGTTCCAGTTAACTGTGGATGAAGTATAAATAGTTCCGCCGTTTGTACCTATTTTCATGGCTCTGTCAGATTCTGTTTCGTCGGTAATTCGTAAAGTACCCCCGTTTATTTCTAATAGAGAAGCATCTTCAGAAATGACACCTAAAGCGGCATCTCCATTTAATTTATTTGGCATTTCAGGCACCTCTATGGCTCCGTCTTCAATTAATACTTTGCCTGTAAAATGATTGATGTTAGAAATAGAGATTGTTCCTGTTCCGCTTTTTGTGATTGTGGATTCTCCGGCAATTGAACCGTTTCCTGTAAAAGTAAAGTCTTCGTTATTGTTGAAGATAATTGCATTAGGAGAAACTGTTTCGCTTATAATAATATTTTTCTCAATAGCATCATCAATAAAAAGAACAGTATCATCGGTAACGAAAACGTCTTTTATTTCATTCATCTTAAAATTAGTTGTATGTACTAAATCCCATTGGTTGCTTTCCGAGCCAGTCCAAACAACAGAACTTGCTTCTCGCATATCTTTAATGGTGAGTATTAATTTGCCATTCGCCACAGAAAGTTCTGCAGGAGTACCCATTATGCCTTCAATCTGTATAGATTCCGGATTACAGGAAATCGTTCCGCTAATATGAGCTAATGTATATACGCCCGGTGTTAAACGGATTTCTTCCTCTTCAAGATGTGGAACAATTCGGATAATGGAATGGTCTTGCATGTTCAGTTTTCCATTAATAATAATACTGTCGTTTCTATTGTCCAACGGAGCAAATAAATCAAATTCCAGTACAGATGTGTCTTCTACATCTAAGGAGTCTCCAATAGAGGCAACTCCGGAAACATTTTTACTCCCAACAAATAGCTCAGAACCGTATCGCATTACAATGCCTTTGGCAACTTCTCCGTTTAAACCCAGCTCTCCAAATAAGTTTAAACACACGGGACTTTGGCTTAAGCTGCCGTGCATATCCAGACATCCATCCCAAACTTCGGTTGTTCCTGTGTAATCATGCGTTCCGCTTAAGTTAAAAGTGTTTTTTCCTTGCTTACACAGTATCATTGATCCGGATAATGCACCGGATGAGGCATCTAAGGTAATATCGGATATTGCGTTAATACTCAGTACGGAAGGAGATACGGTTTCTTCCAATGTTATTTGCATGTTTTCGTTCTCTAAGTTATCGAGATGTACATGCTTTCCATCGGAATAGGCAAGAGCAGACCCGTCTTCTTCCCAATCCATAGTCGTTTTATCCCAGCTGCCATTTCCTTTATAAACTAATCGTCCATTAGAAAAAATGGGTGGTGGAGGAACGGTTATATTTTCTGCTTTACCTAAGAAATAACTTACATGCGGAGGCTGATTATAGGCAACATTTTGCCAGGCTACCGATAGTCGATACTGACGATCGTGCATTAAGGTGTAGTTTCTATATTCAGTTTCATCAGTAGTAGTATAAATTCTAAGCTTATTATCCAGCGTTTTCCAGATGACTTCCTCGCGCCAGTCCCCCAACAAATCGGCCTGGATATTAGGCGTACCTTTGGTCCAGTTACTAGAGTAGGCTCCATCGGCTCTTAAAATTTCACCTACATTGTATTTTCTGATGGTTCCAACGCCTTTGCTACCATCCCAGTTTTTGTCGAGCATTTCTTCCAGCAAATCGCCATCCCAGTATATTCTGAAATTTTCCGGCATCCACCCCAACATGGAATGTTCATCTTGTGTAGCAGAAGAGAAAAGCTTTCCTCCTCCCCACATACCAATTCCTTTAATGTCATCGGAAACATTCGCTGCACAGCATCTTCCACAGTCTCCACTTGTTAAATGATGAATTAAAACATCGCCGGTAGCTGCATCATGATACACTGTTCCGTAATGAGGAGAATGTTCCAGACAACGGAAGGCTTCCAGACCTTTTCTGTATGGATCCAGATCACCAACATGCATAGCATCACCATGCCCTAGGTGCGTATTGTATAAACCGGTTCCATCATCATCTATGGTCATTGAACCAAATATTATTTCATCCTTTCCATCACCATCCACATCGGCAACGCTAAGGTTATGGTTTCCCTGTCCGGCATAAGCACCATTCCCAGGAGTAGTAGAATCAAAAGTCCATCGTTGGGTTAAGTCGCTACCATTCCAGTCCCAGGCTGCCAAAACCGTTTTTGCATAATAGCCACGTGTCATAACCAAACTGGGTTTTTTGCCATCTAAATAAGCCACACAGCCTAAGAATCTATCAACACGGTTTCCGTAACCATCGCCCCAACTATCTACAGAACCTCTGGCCGGATTGTAAGCTACCGTTGCCATTTCCATTCCGGTTTCACCATTAAAAACAGTCAGAAATTCAGGGCCGCTTAGTATATAGCCGCTTCCGTTTCTATAATCAGCAGCATGGTTTGCCAATGCAGCCGGTCCTTTACTGATATATTCACCAGAAGCATCTTTAGTTCCTGGCGCGGTTTTACAAGCCAGTTCTGCTTTACCATCACCATCTAAATCGTACAACATAAACTGGGTGTAATGTTCTCCGGCTCTTATATTGATACCTAAATCAATTCGCCATAATCTGGAGCCATCCAACTCATAGGCATCTAATATTACATTTCCGGTATAGCCGGCTTGAGAATTATCTTTTCCTACAGAGCTCCATTTTACAACAATCTCATATTGCATATCATTATCCACATCGGCTATACTACAATCTCCCGGATTGTATTCATAGTCTATGCCATCAGGCAATGTGGATGGAGGAGGGACGTCAAGGGTAATTTCTTTATATTGTTGAGACCAAGGTGTTACGGATGTTGATTTTTCTTCTTCAACACCATTAATAATTCGTGTTATACTATAACTACTATTGGAATTTCCTGATTTATCAGTAAAATTAGATACTTTCAGGGGTGTTTCATTAATCTTTATATCGTCGCGATAAACATTGTAGCGAGCACCAAACCATTCTTCACCTGTTATTCTCCAACTAAGGAAAACACCTTGTTCTACTTTTACAGCAACAAGACCTCTATCCAGTTTTTCTAGTTTTATTTGTGCAAACGCAGATAAGGATAAGCATGCACAAATCAATAATGATACGATTTTCTTCATGTGTTTTTAATTTACTTCAAAAGCTGTTTTTACTCGAAGAACAAAATAAAAACGCCCTCTGTAAAAAAGGGCGCATATATGTTGTAATGAATAACAAAATCGTTGAAAAACCTATGGTTTGGTCTTTGATGAAGTTTTGATTTTGTGAATAAACTCAGAAGGTTTAATGCCGTACTCGTCTTTAAAACATTTACTTAAATAGCTGGATGTTCCAAATCCAACCTGATCAGCTGTTTCGGCAACTGTATAACCTTCCTGTAACAAACGAGCTGCTCTTTTTAGTCGAACAGAACGGATAAATGAGGTGGGGGTTTTACCCATAATTGAGACTAATTTTCGGTATAAACCTGTTCTGTCCATTCCTAAATCGCGACTTAATTGTTCTACATTGTAATTAGAATTATCGAGATTTGTTTCGACATAGTTTAAGGCATTTTGTATAAATTTTTCATCATATTCCGATAGTTGGTTGTTTTTATCATCAGGTTCTTCTGTCGTATTTTCATTTAATGCTCTTTGGTGTTGCAAATACTTTTTCATTTGCTGCAACAGTTCTTTCAAATTTAATTGGTTTGAATCATCACTACTGAATACATCTTCCGATAAGTGTGAAACTAATTCTTGTAAGTCGATGGCACTGTTATAAAGTTGCTGGTTGATTATTTTTTGTTTCTTTTTATTGATATAGTACAAAATACTTAAAACTAGCAAGGCTATACCTAAACCGGTAAACAGTATTATAGCCATGGTGGTTTCATACCATGCAGGTAATCGATGTATGAGAAATCGATGTATCTCTTTGGAGAAAATACCATTTTCATCACTGGCTTTTACTTCCAGTGTTATTTTCCCTTTTCTCAGGTTAGCGAGTAATATATTGTTATGACCTTCGGGCAAGAGGTTCCACTGTTCATTTTCGCCTTTTATTTTAAATGCATACTGAACTTTATCTGCATTTAGGTGATTGAGTGTAGTAAAAAATAGTTCAATATTTTTTTCAAACGATCTCAGCGTGATTTGTTTCTCCTTTATTCCGGCTAATCTCTTATTGCCATTAATGCTAATAGCTGCCAAATGAAGTGGTAAACTTATGTTTTGCTGTTGAAAACCCTGGTAATTATATGATTTGCAGAAACCTCCCATGCCACCCACATGTATGGCTCCATGCTCATCTTTATACAAAGTCAAAAAACTGTTCATCGAAATTGAAGGATCGGAGTTGTAAAATACATTGGAAAGTAATGTTGCGGGATCGTAGATAATAATTCGCTGATTGGTTAAAATCCAAACATAGCCGGAAACATCTACCTCAATATCCATGATGGCATCGCCATTTAGGCCGCATTCTTCCTTAATAGAAACAGGTGTTTTAGCATTGGGATCCAGGTAGAACACATCACCTTGAAATGTTCCGACCCATACCGTTTTATCAGGAGCTGGGGTAATGCAAGAGCAATTTTGTATATCCCCAAAAGTAGTTAGACTACTATTAAATTCAACTTTACAAATGCCCAGTTTTTCGGTAGCAAGCATTACGCTTTTACTATCGTATCCGCTAATATCATTAATTACACCTATTTGACTACGAACTAATTTGAGTTCTTTCTTTTTTAAATGATATGAATAAAGATTGTTGCTCGTTCCAATCCATAGGTTTGAATGAGTAGCATGAAGTTTATGAACCTTTTCGTAAGCCGGCAGATAAGCCAGTTCAATCGGCATTTGAACTTCTCCATTAATATGCTCTATAGAAACCAACACAGTATTGTCCATAAAAGTAAAAATGCCGTTGCCATCTTTTCTTTTTTCAATGATCGGAGATTCTTTTCTCTCAAAAAAGCCGGGAGCATTTCCAATATGTGTTGCTTTATCGGAATAGATGTTGTACAAAAAGAAACCGGTTCGTCTTTGCCAGAACCAATAAAATCCATTATCGGAAGCAAGGGCTAGTGGAGCAGCCGGATAGCCGTATCTTTCTTTCATCTCAGATGCTTTGTTGCGCTTAAATACAGCATTTTTTAGAGATAAAGTAAACGCATTGGGATAATCAGAAGCAACCCATAGGTTTCCCTTTTTGTCGGATATGATTTGGTTAAATAACTTTTTACCTTCAGGTATAAAACCAGCAGTATTTAAGGAAGTTATGTTATTGTTTTTATTCAGTCTGTATCGATAGAGATCATCGCTGGTAATAAGCCAAAGGTCATGAGAAATGGAATCTTGTGCTATATCTAATATATGTCTACGCGAATAACTTGGATTGAGACTTTTGTTGTGCTCAGTAGTAAATCTTTTACTCAAGTCTTTCTCTTCAGGATGAAAGGAAACCAATCCCATTCCCCAGGCTGAAATCCAGTAACGATTATTATATGAGTCTTGCAAAATGCAGGCGGGGCTTTCTTTAAAAGGCCATTGATATGAAATAAATTGATCTTGTATTGGATCGTATTTAAATACGCCTCCTTTCCATTGAATAATCCAGATATGATGAGCTAAATCTTCGTAAAAATGTGTCGTTCCTTTTTCTTCTCCCTGATATTTTACCAGGTAGGTATTCATCCATTCGCCCTTATTATTATACCTGAGTATTTTATTATTAGCGGCTACCCACATGGTACTGTCGGCAGTC
Organism: uncultured Saccharicrinis sp.; assembly: GCA_963677245.1. GTDB lineage: Bacteria > Bacteroidota > Bacteroidia > Bacteroidales > Marinilabiliaceae > Saccharicrinis. The sequence continues at coordinate 2,414,954 of OY781921.1, read as the reverse complement.
CAATTAATAGCGTTTATTTTCCAGTGTTTAATTTCTGTATTTGCAAAATGACGGATGCTGTAATCTTTTTTGTCTATACTATACAGTCCACGTGTAGTTCCAAACCAAATCCGGTTTTGCCAATCTTCGGTAATGCAGGTGACCCAATTGCTGGCTAATCCATCAGGGTTATTAAAATCAGACCTAAAAGTTTTAATACTATAACCATCATCTCTACATAATCCGGCATTTTTTGTTCCATACCACATATACCCTTCTGTATCCTGATAAACTTTATATATCTGCGATATAGGAAGTTGTTTGTTGTTTTTAAGCTCTGAGTAAGTTACGGTTTGTGCATCTGCTATGCCTGTGCGCATACAAAAAAAGAGAGTAATCAATAAGTAGATTATTCTATATGCCATTGGATAAATATTTGAAGGTGATATACAAATAAAGTAAAAAAAAGCAATTTTTATTTTAGTTAGCCATCATTTATGGAACAAGCCCTTATTTTTTGGGATGGTCTTTGGCTGTTAAATCATAATATATTGGGATTGATGATGTTGCTTGTAAGTAGTTTCTTTGATAGTACAAAATCAAATAAACTAAAAAATAACATCATGTATTCAAAAGATTCTTTAGCAGATAGCATTGCCTACAACGGTTTCTCAAAAACAATTGAAATTAATACGGTAAAACAAGAAAACCATTATTCAATCCTTCAACGGAATTTGTTTTTTTAACGAAGACTGGATGAATGAGGAGGAAAGCCTGGAAGAGGTCGATTTGGAAAGTGTGAGTATATAACAGGTCTCATCTATATATTTAGTTACTCTGTTGATTTCCCAAAGCGCACATGCCATAGAGCATGTGGGGGAGTCAACGAAGCTTGCCAAATCAAATATATCGAATTCTCTATCCTATATCCCAATTTCGGTGTTGTGCCCTAACAATTACTAAACAAGAGCACTTTGTTCTTTAACACCAGCACTATATTCCTAAAGCTATATTATTATTTCGCTAACAAGAGAAGTGTGTTCTTGATAAAGAACGATCTTAGATATAGCTTAATAGCAATTAAAAGATGTTAAAGTCTGAAATTTTGCTTGTATAGGATTGACATTAGGAAAGCCAAATGATATCTTACGTTTTTATTCATCCTTAAATGAAATAATTATGGCTTATATTATTGATGACAATTGCACAGCATGTGGTTCTTGTGCACCTGAGTGTCCGGTAGACGCTATTAAAGATGGTAATATTTATAAAATTGATGCAGATTTATGTACCGATTGTGGTTCCTGTGAAGAAGTATGTCCGGTAGAAGCAATTCATGCAGGTTAGTATTTATTAAGAGATTTTAAAAAAAGGTGTTGGAAAATGAAAATGGCTAAAAGATCATTCCAGCACCTTTTTTTTCATTTCTCTCTTCTAAAATACTAGCAACTTACAAAACTTATCTATCAAACTATTTTTATTCTGTTCCGGTAGCATTGCACATCTGAAATAATGCTTCCGATTGCAACTTTTTTCTTTTTAAATATCGCTCACATTGTTGCATGCGGTCATAACCCAACATGGTTCCCAATATAAAGTCTTCTTCGTCCGAAAAGTCGTTTAGAGTTTTATGCCCAAATGACTCAATGATATGGACACATTTATGGTCCCCAAAAAAAACATTGATTTTACCAGAACTCAACTGCTGCAAATAGTAAGGAATATTCTTGCGATTCAGTAAATCCTCTGTTTTTTCTTTTTCATTGTTACTCATAGTGTGCAAAACCAGACTTCTTAAGCCTTTTTTATATTCGTACACATGATGCATTAAAATTTGCATTTCAGCACTTTTGTACTCCGAACAAGGAACTCTCATTCTGTCCGAGTTATCAATACTTAAATTTTTAATGCTGTTCGAAGAATAATTTTTCCCTTTCATATCTTCTGGTTTTTATCATTAACAGAAGCAAAATAAGGGATAATAAATCAGGCGCTCAATCCCTAAAAGTGGTGAAATCGAAAAAGTAATAATCACTATTTGTAATGATTGCTGGCTTATAGGTCATGCTTTACTTTTGGTTTTCATATAGATGACTTGCTACACAATTGTGGGGGCAATACTTGAAAACATTAATTATTAAATAAAGTAAATCATGACAAAAACAGCAATTCTTATTGGTACAACAACTGGAAATACTGCATCGGCAGCAAAACAAATAGCAGCAAAGCTAGGGGAAGAAACAAAGGTGTTTAATGTGGCAAATGTTGATGTTTCTGAATTTAGTGAATATCAAAATCTGATATTAGGAACTTCAACATGGGGAATAGGTGATTTGCAGGATGATTGGGATGCTTTTTTAAACGACTTTTCAGCCTTAAATCTGGATGGTAAAACAATAGCATTTTTTGGCTTAGGAGATGCGCAAGGTTATTATGATTCTTTTGTAGATGGCATGGGAATTATTTATGATGGCATTAAAGATAAGGCTTGCACTGTTGTTGGACAGGTAGATACAGAAGCTTATGATTTTGGAGAATCGCGTGCCGTAATCGATGGACAATTTATCGGACTTCCTTTGGATGAGGATAATGAAAGCAATTTAAGCGCGGAAAGAATAAACAACTGGGTTGAATTAATAAAACCAGCAATGTCGTAGTATATCGTTAAAAATATCTAAAAATACCACCTTGAGGCTCTAAATCGTCAGGGTGGTTTTTGTAGGTGTAATTAATATTCTAATTTTGCCAACTCTTTTAAGGGAGTAGGGACAAAAACTATTAAATGCAAAAAAGAAACGCACATAGAACAGGTTTAGCTGTCATTGCAGCTTGGTTGTTATGCTTTTTGTTTGTTGTACAAATAGCAAACAGAGGCGTTTATTTGCATACGCACGTTTTAAAAAATGGGCTCGTTGTTTCGCATGCTCACCCTTTTAGCAAAAGTTCGGACTCTGCACCGGTAAAGCAACATCATCACTCTAATTTTGAATACACCTTTTGGGGACAATTCAACTTGCTCTTTTTTGTTGCCTTAGCCATTGCCTTAATCATTGGGATCGCAAAGCTTTTTAAGTATTCCGATATAAGAATAGATAAAAGCAGTTCCGGATTTCTATATTCTTACTTAGGACGGGCTCCTCCTGTTCTTTCATAATTTCATTTTATTTTTTACAGCAAGCATTAGTTCCTGGTAGTAAATATTTGTTGTACCATATTACAAAATTCAGACTTTGCATTTCATGAAAATGCGAATACATTTTGTATTTGGTCAATTTCTAAGCATTATTCTCAATAGGAAAATGTTATCATTTTCAATAAACAAATGGTTGCATTGGAAGAGAGTATAGTGCTGAAGATAAAATTCCCAGAAAATATAAACAATACAAATAACTAAGGCGAAATAAATACCAGTCAACCTTCTATAACTTTTAACCAAGGTTGATATGATGCGTTTTTCCGTCTTAGCCATTTAAACTTATTCAAATGAAATTAAACAATTCATTATTAGCTATTTTATTATTGTTAATGGCGCAATGGACCTTTGCCCAAAAAACAAAAACAGATGCTAATGTTGTAGGTCATGTTACTTCAAATGGAGAACATTTGGCTTTTGCCACTATTGGGGTTAAAGGAACAACTATTGGTACCATGACAGATGAAACCGGGCATTTTCAGTTAGTTAATTTGCCTCTAGGAGAGCAAACAGTTGTTGTCAGTATGGTGGGGTATATTCCTCAGGAAAGAAAAGTAATACTGGATACAGGAAAAACCAGGGAGCTTAAGTTCGATTTGGCAGAAGATGTGTTAAACCTGGCAGAAGTAGTGGTGTCTGCAGACAGAGCTGAGCAGAAAAGAACGGAAGCCGCAGTCATTGTGAATACAATCTCGCCAAAATTATTTGAATCTTCTCAATCGGTTACATTGGGTGAGGGACTTAATTTTACACCCGGACTTCGTTTGGAAAACAACTGTCAGAACTGTGGTTTCTCACAGGTAAGAATGAATGGTATGGAAGGGCCTTATTCTCAAATTCTAATCAATAGCCGTCCTATTTTTAGTGGTTTGGCTGGTGTATATGGATTGGAGCTTATTCCTGCTAATATGATTGAAAAGGTAGAGGTAGTAAGAGGTGGAGGCTCTGCTCTTTTTGGAAGTAATGCCATTGCGGGTACAATAAATATCATTATGAAGGAGCCTAATTTTAACTCATATGAAGCAGGTGTTAATTACGGACTTTCTGGTTTAGGAGTTGAAGGAGCTGGCGATCCGGCTAGTGATTATTCCGTAAATTTCAATGCAACTGTGGTTTCCGATGATCATAAATCGGGAGTGTCTGTGTATGGGTTTAAGCGTAATAGAGACATGTTCGATGCCAACGATGATGGTTTTTCTGAAACTTCAACGCTGGAAAACCTGACATTTGGAGCTAAGGCTTTTCATCGTTTTGGTTACCGCGATAAATTGTCTGTAGATTTCTTTGCTATTAATGAGGATCGCGAAGGTGGAAATGGTTTCGATTTACCATTTCACGAAAGAGATGTAGCAGAAAATGTATCACATAAAATGAATGTTGTGGGTACGACTTATGAAAAGTTCTATCGTGATGCGGATTTATTATCGATCTATGCTTCAGCTCAGTTCTTAAATCGTGATTCGTACTATGGAGCCGGGCAATCTTTAAAAGATTACGGAAATTCAAATGACAATTCCTATAATGTTGGGGCGCAATACAAAGCCTTATTTGGAAACTCATCATTGGTTGCAGGATTGGAGAATACAGGAGATTATTTAGTGGATAAAAAATTAGGTCATCCGGAATACGAAATTGTTGATGGAGAAATTGTAGAGAGCCATACCGGTAATACAGTTGTTGCTGATCAGTCTTCTGTTACTAGCGGAATTTTTGCCCAGTATGAGCTCAAAATAAACAGGTTAAAGATTGCTGCAGGAGCAAGATATGATCATTATAGTATTGAAGATAAACAGCAAGCAGGAGGAGGTAATTCGGGAGATGTGTTTAGCCCGCGTTTAAGTTTAATGTATGATGTAGTTAAGTCGCTACAGCTTAGAACCAGCTATTCTCAGGGATATAGGGCGCCACAAATTTTTGATGAGGATTTGCATATAGAGACTTCTGAAGCAACAAAGATCTTACATAAGAATGCGGCTGATTTAAAGCAGGAAACAAGTCATAGTTATATGCTATCTTTAGACTACAATGAGCAAGTGGGTAATGTATTTGTAGGCTTTTTGCTAGAAGGATTTTATACTAAACTCGAAGATGCTTTTGCAACATCGAGGGAGCCGGGGAATGCACCGGGAGAAATTATTAATACCCGATTTAATTCAACCGGAGCTAAAGTAAACGGGATTAATATGGAGTTGAAGTTTAAACCTTCAAAAGCACTTTCTTTAAATTCCGGATTCACAATTCAAAAAAGTGAGTACGAAGATGTTCAGGAAGATTTTCCTGTGAAAAGATTTTTCCGCACGCCGGATAATTATGGATTCTTTGCTTTGGATTGGGATTTTACAAAGAACTTCTGTTTTTCGGCAACAGGAAACTATACTGGTAGTATGTTAGTGCCTTATTTTGGAACGGATAGTGAACTAGATGAGAATGATGAGCCAATTGGTCAATTAAGAGAATCAGATAGCTTCTTCGATTTTGGAACTAAGTTGAGCTATAAGGTAAAGCTGAATGGTGCTTCCATTGAATTTTCGGGAGGTATTAAAAATATCTTTAATTCTTATCAGGATGACTTTGACGTATCTGAAGATCGTGATCCGGCTTATATTTATGGTCCTGTAAACCCAAGAACGGTTTATTTTGGAATCAAATTCGGAAATATATTGTAATCAATAATTTTTTATAAGGTTGTTAAGAGCTGTCCATTATGGATGGCTCTTTTTGTTTCTAAAGTCCTGAAAAAAGACAAAATATACAGGTTTTGTGATGAATTGTCCCCCATCGGAACTTTCATTATTATCTACTTTTGACAGCAATTATTGGCGGTTAAGGATATTTTAATGAAAAGAATATGACAAGAAAATTTACACAATTAAAAGCGATTATCATTTTATTTATTTTGAGCATGTCATTTATCAATCAAAATGCTCAAACAGTAGCCTTCCCGGGAGCAGAGGGGCATGGTGCATATACAACTGGAGGAAGAGGAGGTACTGTTTATAAAGTTACAAATCTGAATGATAGTGGTGAGGGAAGTTTAAGAGCTGCCGTGGAAGCTTCGGGTGCCAGAACGGTGATTTTTGAAGTAAGCGGTACAATTTATCTAAGCAAGAAACTTCAAATATCAAACGGTTATATAACCATTGCAGGTCAAACAGCTCCCGGAGATGGGATTACTTTAGCGAATTATGCTTTAAATATTAATGCAGATAATGTTATCATTCGTTTTATCAGGTGTAGAATGGGAGATGTGATGGCAGCAGAGGATGATGCGATGAATGGACGCAATCAAAAAAACATCATCATCGATCACTGTACGATGAGTTGGAGTACCGATGAAGCTGCTTCATTCTACGATAACGAAAATTTCACCATGCAATGGTGTTTAATCAGTGAAAGTTTATATGCTTCGGTTCATGATAAAGGAAATCATGGTTACGGAGGAATATGGGGTGGCTGGGGAGCTACGTTTCATCATAACCTCTTAGCACATCATACCAGCAGAAATCCTCGTTTTTGTGGCGCTAGGTATCATACTGATACTCCTGAGTTAGAAATTGTAGATTTCAGGAATAATGTGATTTATAACTGGGGTTTTAATAGTGCTTATGGTGGAGAATACGGCAATCATAACATGGTCAATAATTACTACAAGTATGGTCCGGCAACAAATACCAACAGAAGAAATCGTATTATTAATCCATCAGATAATTCATCGCAAGCAGTAATAAGTAAATGGTATATAGATGGAAACTACGTGTATGGTTATCCAAGTATTAGTTCAAACAACTGGAATGGAGGAGTAGAGCCATCAGCAAGTGATATTTCTCTTTCAACATTTAGAACTGATGAACCTTTTGCTACTGGTCCGATTACTACGCACGATGCAGATGTGGCATATAGTGTGGTGATGGATTATGTAGGGGCTTGTTTCCCGGTAAGAGATGAAATTGATACAAGAATTATCGGGGAAGTGGAAAATGGAACGGCCACCTATGGAGGGGCATATGGAACGGCTAAAGGAATAATAGATACGCAAGGTACTGTTGGAGGCTGGCCTTCGCTTTCTTCAGGAACTGCTCCAACAGATAGTGATGAGGATGGTATGCCTGATGATTGGGAGAATAATAATAGTTTAAATCCTTATGATAAAACGGATGCTAATACTACAAATGAGGAAGGATATACGATGCTGGAAGTGTATATAAATAGTCTGGTAACTGAGATTATGGAAAATGGTTTGGCAGGCGGGACTTCAACAGATGATTCTGGCGATAGCGGTAGCGGAGATAATGGTGAAGTAACGACTGTGACGATAGCAAAAAGCACAGGAGTTAGTAGTTCCGGAGCGTCCTCTCCCTGGGCGTTTAATGGAGGTTATTCCGTATCTAATACGGTAGGTAAAACTTATGCAACAGGCGATGGAGATGGTGTTAAATACTCTTCAGGTGTTCAATACACTATTATATTGCCGGATGGCGTAAAAGTGAGTAGTATTAAAATGACAGGCTATGATAATTATAGTGAGTTAGATTCGTATGTATCAGAATTAAATGGCAGTATTTATGCTTCAACCGACTATGTGTTTCCTGCAGAAGAAACAGATGGAACGCATAACTATGTAAGTAATACCATTGACCTGGAAACACCAGCAAGCGGAACATTAACTTTTACGGTATCAGGAAAACAGGTGGTTTTATCCATAGATTTAACTATTGGATTATCCACTGCTATCTATACTCCGTTAGTTGAGAAAAAAAGTCCTTACGACCTGATTAATGTTTATAGAATTGATGGACGAATTGTTAGATATCAGGTTGTAAGACAAGATGCCCTATTGAATCTGCCAAACGGCATTTATATTGTGGATGGAGAAAAAATTGGAATATATCAATAACTAAATATTGTATTAATTGATAAATCCTCTGTTCTTTTAGTTCAGAGGATTTTTTGTTGAAAATATAATTTTAATATCTAAAAGTATTTTGTTTTTAAAAATGATATGCTAAATTTATATAAATATGCTTGGGTTAATTTATTAAGATGTAGATTTTTAGCTGTTGTTTTTGTGAGATCTGGAGAAAAGAAGTTCTATTAATGTATGTAAATAGGTACACTCTGGCATATGGTTTGCTTTAACTTAAAACGTAACACTAAAAACAAGGCCAATGAAAGATTTCACAAAAGCCGAAAGGGTCGCAGTAAAGTATTTAGTAGAATGGGGGCGATTTGGCGAGGTAGATTTTCCAGATTCTGTAGTCGCATCTTATTTTGATCTTTTATCAGGAAATCAGGATGCACAGGAAAAAGCAATTAAAAATTTATGTAATCATGTAAAAGGAGTATTAGGGGAAGAAAAAGCAAAAGAGGTAGAGCAGGAATTACTAAATAGTATTAGTTGTCAAGAAGAATTATAAAAAAATAGGGTTAACTAAAATAAAAGGGGTGTTCGTTAATTATGAGCATCCCTTTTTCTATATGCATATTTGAATTATAATTAATTAGATCAAATTTAAATAAACATCGTTAACATCTTGTTAAGAATCATGAATTCATATTTCTGATATTTTTAAGCATTATAGTGTATTCTCTTCATGGCTAAAACATTTTTATTCATGAGGTTTTGAAAAAAAATCTATCAAAATAACAAACATGCTAAAAAAAATCAGAGTTGGATTAGGCATCCTCTTATTCTCCTTAATTACCTTATTGTTTTTGGACATATCAGGTTCATTGCATAAATGGTTAGGCTGGCTCGCAAAAATTCAATTGATTCCTGCCATATTAGCCATAAATACCGGTTTAATAGTTTTATTAGTGCTGCTAACGCTTATATTCGGACGTGCTTATTGTTCTACAATTTGTCCCTTAGGAGTTTGGCAGGATATCGTTTCTTGGATTGCCGGTAAAACAAAAAAAAACAGGTTTAGATATTCTCCGGCTATCACATGGTTAAGATATTTATTCTTAGCCATATTTATTATTTCTTTAATAGTTGGTTTGGGAGCTGTTGCTGGCTTACTTGATCCATATGGAGCATATGGGCGAGTGGCTTCAAATTTATTTGCTCCAATTTATCAATGGGGTAATAATGCATTGGCTTATTTTGCCGAAAGAATAGATAGTTATGCGTTTTACAAGGTTGATGTTTGGCTCAAAAGTCTACCTACCTTTATTATTGCTGCTTTAACCTTTATTTTAGTAGGTGTTTTATCCTGGAAAAATGGTCGCACATATTGTAATACAATTTGTCCGGTTGGAACAGTGCTCGGTTTTATCTCAAAATTTTCATACCTAAAACCGATATTTGATACAGAAAAGTGTAACGGATGTAATTTGTGTATTAAAAACTGTAAGGCTTCCTGTATTGATACTCAAAATCATAAAATTGATTACACCCGTTGTGTTACTTGTATGAATTGTATAGAGAAGTGTAAACAAGGTGCTATTGATTATAAACCGGCATACTTTACTTCTGCCAATAAGGTTAATTCTACAGAAGCTGCTTTTTCTAAAGAACATTCAGGAGCTCAAACGCGAAGATCATTTTTATCAATCGCTTCGTTATTGGCTGTATCAGGCATTGCCAAAGCCCAGGAAGAAGTAGTTGAAGGCAGTTTAGCGGTTATTGAAAATAAAAAAGTACCTAATCGTACTACGGCCATTGTACCACCGGGAGCTATAGGAGCAAAGAATTTTGCACAACATTGCACAGCATGTGGTTTGTGCATTAGCAATTGTCCGAACCAAATTCTAAGGCCTTCTGCCAATTTAATGACAATGATGCAACCTGAGATGTCGTATGAAAGAGGTTATTGCAGACCTGAATGTACGCATTGTGCAGAGGTATGTCCAACTTCTGCTATTCAGAAAATTACGAAAGCAGAGAAATCATCCATTCAAATTGGTTATGCCGTTTGGATTAAAGATAATTGTGTGGTTTTAACTGATGATGTGAATTGTGGTAATTGTGCCAGACATTGTCCAACAGGTGCTATTGAAATGGTGCCTTCCAAACCGGATGATGATAAGTCCAGAAAAATTCCTGTGGTAAATACAGAGCGCTGTATTGGTTGTGGTGCATGCGAAAACTTATGTCCTTCGCGACCGTTAAGTGCTATTTATGTTGAAGGAGTGGAAAGACATCGTTTGGTTTAACAGAGAAAAGAGAAACAAATGACAAATAAGAAAAATATAAATAGAAAAGATTTTTTTAAGCTATTAGGAGGGACTGCAGTTACTTCCACCGCTGTACTCTACGGATGTAAACCTAAAAGTATTAAAGTAAAGGCTGCAGGTTCGTTTGGAATCAAAGATCTTGAGCCCGAAAAAATGGAGTATCGTACCAACCCTTATTCTGGAGATAAAGTTTCTTTATTAGGATATGGTTGTATGCGATTGCCAATGAAACAGGTTAGCGACAATAAAGAAGAGATTGATCAGGAAGCATGGAATGATTTGGTTGATGAGGCGATTGAGTATGGCGTAAATTACTTTGATACATCCCCAATGTATAGCCGAGGACAATCTGAAACAGTTACCGGAGTTGCTTTGAGTCGTCATTCCAGAGATAAGTATTACATAGCTACCAAGTTGTCTAATTTCCGCCCGGAAACACATTCTCGCGAAGAGTCGATTAAAATGTATCGTAACTCTTTTAAAGACCTGCAGGTGGATTATATTGATTATTACCTTCTTCATGCAGTAGGAATGGGAGGTATGGATAATTTTACATCCAGGTATATTGATAATGGTATGATTGACTTTCTGCTTAAAGAAAAAGAAGCAGGAAGAATAAGAAATCTAGGTTGGTCTTTTCATGGCGATGTAAAAGTGTTTGATTATTTACTGGCTATGGATATTCAATGGGATTTTGTGCAGATTCAGTTGAATTATGTCGATTGGCAACATGCTGAAAGCTGGAATGTGAATGCCGAATATTTGTATAGTGAACTGGTAAAACATAAAGTCCCGGCTGTTATTATGGAGCCTATTTTGGGAGGGCGATTGGCTAAATTACCCAATGTGCTTATGGCCAAATTAAAACAACAACGTCCAGAGTCAAGTGTGGCATCATGGGCATTTAGGTATGCAGGAACACCATCGGAAGTATTGACGGTACTCAGTGGAATGACCTATAAGGAACATTTAGTGGATAATTTACATACTTATTCGCCTTTAGATCCGGTTACCAAGAGTGAATATGAACTTTTAGATGAAATAACCGAACTCATTTTAGAGTATCCGCTTAACTCATGTACAGAGTGTAGATATTGTATGCCATGTCCTTACGGGATTGATATTCCGGGTGTGTTTGCCCATTATAATAAATGTATAAATGAAGGAACTTACCCTAAAAGTTTACAGGATGAAGATTACAGTGATGCCCGTAAAGCCTTTTTGGTAGGCTATGACCGTAGTGTACCAAAGCTTAGACAGGCCAGTCACTGTATAAATTGCAATAAATGTGTTTCTCTATGTCCTCAGCGAATAAATATTCCTCGTGAGATGAATCGGATTGATGAATTTGTGGAGAAATTAAAACAGGGTAAGGAGTTAGTGTAAGGTATTATTTGTTTGAGACCTTAAAGATAAATTAAAATTAAACTACAATAAGATAATGTAGGCGAAACGTTAGGCTTTCCATTTATATATAATTTTGATCCTTCGAACTTTTAATATATGATTTATGAAAGCCAGCTATTCAAAGGAGTATTTATATGTAAGAGGAGCAAAGTCATATCGTGCTTTATCTATTCTTTTTAAAAAAACTTCATCCAGTTATAATGAGTTTGGTGAGTTTGTAGTTGTAGAACCAATCTGGGATGATGAAAATGAAGTGCGAGTAAACTCTGAAAATGGAGTTAATACCTATGGTCAAATAAAAGCTAAAATTATAGTAGAAGATCAATTTTCAAACGAACAGCTTGAAAGAATGATGGAAGTTGGATTTGATACAGATGATATTTGTGTAGCTGATCATGTATAAAAATGATCAAGAATTGGAAAAACTTAAATAAAAACCTTTAAATCTTTGATAAAAAAGGCTTTTGGTTCTGTGGCGTTCACTGAAGGAAATTGTTCAGCATTTTTTGCAGGTGGAGCATTTCGGTTCGTTGTTTGGCCTTTATTTTAATGAGTTTTATCTGTCCGGCTATATATTTCTCTTGTCTTTTGTTTAATAAAAACAAAGAACTTTCTCCTAACGAAAACTTTTCATATTCTCCTTCCATCAAACTACGATAACCTACAAGATTCTTTTGTTGAAGTTCGATTTGACTGGCCGTTACATCCAGCAACTGAATGAAGCTTTTTATTTTTCCTCGTAATTGAACCTTTTCATCATCCAACTGAAAACGGGCACTCCTGGTTTCTAATTTGGACATGGTTAAATCGGCACGCTCCTTTCTCAATAGAAGAGGCATCGACAAACTTAAGCCCCATTTTAAATTGTCAGGATCATACGAACTGGAAGCACTCACTAAAGGAGTATACTTTACCTTAAGCTTAGGTAAAAGTGCTTGCTTGTTTAAGCGCTGGGTTAACTCCCAGGTTTGCAACTTAAGCGATTTTTCCTGGATTTTAGGATGACGTTCAACATAAGCATCTAAATCTAGAGTATCCGGATTTATTACCCACATTGAATCGAGAGTTTCGGGACTAATACCGGGATTTAGGGAGGCTGGTTGATCCTGCAACCATAAAAACCGTTCAAACGCCTGTCGAGCCTTTACCAGATTTCGCTGATTATCATGCCAGGCTATTTGACTGTCCTGAACAAATATGTCAGATTCAAGCGTATCAATGGCCGATTTTTCTCCATTCGTAAAAGCTTCAATTACCCCTTTGTTATACCCCTTTGCTAATTCCACTCCTTCCTGTAGAATCTTATCTGTAAAACAAGCTACCTGCCAATTGGTATAAGCTACCGAAGCTTCGTATATTAAGTCATTCAGCATTAGTTGCTTTTCCAATAATGTGGCAGTTTGATATAAACGAGCCTTTCTAAGATCAGTACGTCGCTTATCGGTTAATAAACCTTGAAGAAGATTGGCTTCCACGCCAACATTCCATAAGCCTTCGTCATCAGTTTTGAACTCGGGATTTAGATATTCACCAGCGTTTTGCGTATATCCGCCTACAATATCAATTCCTAATATTGTAGGTACACGCAACTTGCTTGAGAAGTGTTTATAGTATAGATGATCCTTATAATTTTTTTCATCAAAGTCGGCCTCAAGTTTTGGATCAAATTTACCCCTGGCTTTTCTTAAAATAGTTTTGGCTTGCTCATCTTTCAGTTCGGCCTGTTTGGCCAGAGGATGCTGACTTAATAAATTAAGGATAAACTCAGAATACGAAAATAAACTATCTTCTGACGTTGTCAGCTGAGCTCTCATATGAGAATGACTTGAAATCATGAGCATCAGGAAAATGATAACTTGTAATGTGCGTTGGTTTAGGTTTATCATTTCTTACTTTTTTTAGAGGAGATTTGGGACTCACTACTCTTGTAAAAATTCGGAGGAAAACCATTTAAATGACGCCATATTTCATACCATACAGGTACTGTATTCAGTAAAACAAAGGCATATACACCAGTACCATTAGATAATTTATCAGGCCAAGGACGCATATTATCATCTGGAACAACCAGTAAACGATATTCTCCTTTTTGATCTATAAAACGATCGATGGCATCAATTCTACCATCAAACACACCAGTTGAAGCTTCAGGCCACCCGCTAAATACAACAGCCGGCCAGCCATCAAAGCGCAAGCGTACTTTTTCATCAACAGCTAATAATGGTAAATCCATCGGTTTAACATATATCTCCACCGCCAAATCATATTTTTCAGGAACAATGTTAGCTACTTCATCACCTTCTTTTATTACTTCGCCAATTCCTCTGGAAATGGTTCGGTTTAGGTATCCACTTTGAGGAGCTGTTATCTGATAATATTCCCTGCGTTCAGAGTAGTTAGCCAACTGACTTCTAAGCTTACTGGCTTCAACGGAGGCTTCCATTTTGGCAGATAATGCAGTATGCTGATCAGCCAGCGATTTAGCCAGTTTATCGTTATATTCTTGTTCAACACCTAATAATCCATCCAGCTCGTAGGTGTATTTATTTTGCTGGTTTACCAGTTTGTTTTGCTGGTTGGTATAACTACCTTGGGCCTCCTGGTATTTTAGTTCCTTTTCTTGTAACTCGGTGTAGCTTTTTAATCCTTTATCATACAGCTCTTTTATACGCTTGTATTGGTTTTGTGCCACGAGCATTTTTTGCTCATACACTTTTAAATTCATGCTATCAATTTGCAGCGCTGTTTCGGCTTGTCGAACCTTATTTTGAGCCTGGTTTATTTTAATGTTTAATCCGGATTTTAAAGCTTCGTATTGTTTTTGCAAGGCATCTACTTTTTCCTGATAAGCTACTACACTTTGCTCCTTGGCGGCTAATTGTTCCGCAGTTCTTTCTACTAAACTGGCATCAAAATATTCGCTTTTAATTTCGGATAATCTAATTAAAGTATCTCCCTTTTCCACGTGATCACCTTCTCTTACATACCATTTTTCAATTCTTCCTGAAATGATGGTATGAACTGATTGAGGTCGTTGTTCCGGCGATCGGGTGGTTACTACGCCTACAGCATTGATATTTTGTGTCCAGGGCAAAAACATCGATATAAAAACAACACCCAAAATGGAGCCCAGTACCACCAGCGGTAATGCTCTGACCCTGCTCTTATTTAATACATTAAATACTGTACAGGGGTAGGATCTGACAGACTTTTCTATACTATTTTCTGAAATATTTAACATGGCAAGGTTTTAAAGTTGAATGGTTGTTTGACAATGTTCAGCCCAATATGGATCTTCTGATACCACAAACAGTGTCCATGGTCGTATTTTATCACTCAGGTAATCAATAATGGCTTCTTTCTCTCTTCTGGTAATGGCCATCATTAACTCTTCAATGAGCAACAAGCGGGGTTCGGTTAGTATTTCTCTGGCCAACTGCAACTTTTGAACAACACTGTTGGGTAATCGCCGTCCTCCACTATCAATAGGAGTATCTAATCCAAGAGGTAAACTTTTAATGAAATCCCTCAAAAACAATTCATCCAGTATTTCCTCCAGATAATCTTTGGAGTATTGTCGACCCATTGAAATGTTATTAATTACAGTGCCTTCGAACAAATCATTGGTATCTGTTAAAAAACCGGTTTGATTGAGTAGTTCATCTGGACGGTAATTTTCGATGGGAATATCATCAATAAAAATTTCACCTTGCGTTGCCTGATATAAGCCTGAAAGCAAATGAAGTAATACAGATTTTCCTTTTCCGGTTTCTCCTTTTACAAGTACTCTGTCATGTGCTTTAGCTTCAAAGCTAATCTTAGTCAAACGATTACGTTTAGCACCAGGAAAAGCATAAGCAATATCAGTGGCTTTAACCGATACACCTACTTTACTATCGGCATCTGCCTTCACACCTTTTTTAGAATCGAGCTCCATATCGGTGACAAAACCTATTTTTTCAAGTCCGGTTAAAACATCGTAAATAGTATCGATTAGGGTTATGATTTTTTCAAAAGAACCAACTACCATAATCACTATGATTTCGGCTGCCACAAATTGACCGATATTCATTTGGTTGTTGAATACTAAAATTCCACCAAGCACAAGTAAGACTGTTACGATTGCTACTTTTAGAAAAATAAGAAAGCCGTATTGTTTTAATAAAATACTAAACAAATTTTGTCTTGCATCTACATAACTGGTGCTTATTTTATCATTTTGCGTCATATGCAATTTGGCCTTTACGTTAAGCTTGAACACTTTTCGTACCCGTGCAATTTCTTCGAGCCAATGCGCCACTTTGTATTTGTACTTACTTACTGTTATACTAGCGTTAAAGCCTTTTAATCCTGTAAGGGAATACATAATCCAAATGGTTACAAACAGTATAAATGGGAGTATTACAAAATAAGGGCTGTAAATAATTAATAGAATGATGCCAAACACAATTTGAAATAATGCCAGGCTAAAATCAATTAATATTTTGGGTAAGCCTTTTTGAATCGTCATGGTGTCAAAAAACCTGTTAGCTACTTCCGGTGCGTGGTATCGGTTGAAAGCCTCATAGGTTATGTTAGGCAGTCGATATGCAAATTCCATTGAGGACCTCACAAATATATCTTGCTGAATATTCTCAACCACTCTTAGTTGCATTACCTGCAGATAGCCAGAAAGTCCGATTCCGCCAATTACAAAAATCACGAGAAATATCCATGATGAGGTTAATTCCCCAATTTGTAAGAAACTAACAATAGCTTGCGTACCAAGAGGAAGGGACAAGTATACAATACCATTAATGATACCGTAAATATAAATGTGACTTACCTCTTTGTTATAATTTTTAAGAAGTTTCCAGAATCGGTGAAACATGGATTGGGTAATTTCTGCCATAGTGACTTTTTATATGGTTGAAGTTGTCGAAAAAAAACACCTTTTTACAAAAGACATTGTACTATTCAAGAGTAAAGAGGTGTATTAATTGGTATTAATAATTTAAACAGCCACTATATTCATTTGTTTATTGGGTTTAGGGGAATCTTTATATTTATTTGCAATTTTTAAAGATTCTTAAAAAGAGGGGAGCCTTATTGTTGATTCAAAATCGTTTTATATTGGTTTGATTTGATTTAATAAAAAACAAAAAAGCCTTTAAATCATGCGATTTAAAGGCTTTTGCTTTTCTTTTTTTCTCTTTTCGTGATCCCGGCAGGATCAGGATATTTCCTTTCAAATCGCTATAAAACTGTATTTTACAGGTGGAGCATTTTTGTTACTCACTAATAGTTCACCTTTAAATTGAATTATAATGATATGATTTATAATTCTTTGACTATTACAAAAATACGAAAATACATTTATTTAGTAATACAAATTGAGTTAAAATGTATGGGGGAGAAGCAGGGTAATGTAATGATGAAAAGAAGTAGATTAACTTATTCCTCCAAATAAGCTTGAATCATATCAATTGAGATACCTGAATATTGGGCGAACTCTTCAGAGGTGATAAACTGATGATTTTCTTTCCCTAATTCTTTTCTGATTTTATTTAAAAGCCTTTGACTGGTTTTTTCACTTTTGCCAGTCATTCTTTGTACATCCTTGGGATAAATACAAATACGTCTCAGTTTAATGCTCATTATGCTTTATCTATACTATATCCATACCGTTGTAATGGTGTTGAGATACTCTAATATACGGATTTATTTAGGACAGAAAAGACATCGGGGTACAAATAGGACAGCTTAATTTGTGTGTTGTACTATAAGCGTTTACTTTTCTTTTGTAAATCAATAATTAGGGTGTTATGGCAAGACAAAAAGGAGTTATTAAGTTGGAAGGGCGAATTGGTGATTTGTCTTTTTACAAAAGTGGAGGCGAGTATTTGGCCAGATCAAAAGGAGGTGTTGATGGTGACCGAATTAAAAATGATCCGGCATTTGCTCGTACTCGCGAGAATGGAGAGGAATTTGGCCGTGCTGGTAAAGCGAGTAAGTTATTACGCAATGCGCTTAAGGTTCCTATTTCTAGATCGGCAGATAACCGGGTTGCTAGCAGGTTGACAACTGCATTATTAAAAGTAGTGCAAGCTGATACAACAAACAGGCGTGGTGAGAGAACCGTATTAGCAGGGGATTTATCTTTACTACAAGGGTTTGATTTTAACAGAAACAATGGTTTGGATGATATGGTAAAAGCTCCTCATACAGTTGCTTTTGACCGTACAACTGGAGAAACAAATGTTGTGGTTGATTTTAACAATCCAAGCCTTGAGTTGGTACAGGTGGAAGGAGCCAGCCATGTGCGTTTTACTGTAGGTATTGCTTCTGTTGATTTTGAGAACAGTGAGTATGAGGTTGATGTTGTTGAATCTGATGTGGTAGAAATTACATCCAGTGATGCTGCCCAGGTAAGTGTGACTGCAGCTGTCTCTGCAGATAGTACAATGCCTGTATTTATTGTGCTTGGTGCAGAATATTACCAATCAGTAAATGATGAGTACTACCTCATCAATAGCCAGGAAAGCAGAGCATTGTCTTTAATCTCAGTTGACAGGCCATAATTGGTTTAAAAATTAGCCTATGACAGATATACAGCATAGTGGAAAAGTTGGCTTTTGGGGAGGTTTTCTTTTATCTTTAAGTAAAAGCTTGTTTCTCTCTGATGTATTGGAAACTGTTGTTTATGCTACATTAGGGACGATTGTAAGTTTTTTTGTTTCGATGTTATTAAGATATTGGTTTGGAAGAATGAAAGACTCATAGTCTTTCAAATGATTGTTAGGATGTGGTTATGGGGGCCTTTGCAGGAATGCAGGGGCCTTTTTTTGTATAAAAAAGATTTTAATTCACATGTTTAGTCGAAAAGTAGTTATCAAATCTATTGATTTAATTGGTTGATTAAAAAGGAAAAAATAAGCTCATCAACTATTTATATCAATGGATTTCAGCCTGGGGGTTTGGGGCGATGGTAATGAATGCCCCCAAAAGAACCGGTGCGAAGCACGCCCCAAGGGAGGTGAAGATTTGGTTGAGACGAGTATAGTTATTACATGGTGGGTGGGCGTATATAGTTGTTTCTGCGATGAAGGTGCGGTGGGGCGCTCGGGCCGGGGGCTAGATAACATAATGCCGCTATAAGACTGCTGGAGGCATTAGGTTTACACCAATTAAGATAGGCAAGTTATATAGGGACGCATTATGTTATTGTAGCTTAGGTGTGCTGTTTTTGGCGTTGCTTTTGCCAGGGGTACAGCTTTAAAAACTTTGGAGTAAATATGTTGAAGTGAGGTACGACCGGAAACTATTTATGAGAAAGGAGTTAAAGGCTATGGATGCCCCAGGTTTCCTGGGGTGAGGGGGTTAAGGCATTTTTAGTTGTGAAGAATGAACAGTGGAATGGCTTAAATACCGAATGTGAGTATGGCGCTGATTACAAATCAAGCGCCAGCAATAGTTGTGAATTGAGCGCCATTAGGGCAAAAGCTATGACAAAAATAGCACCAGAAGGGTTGGGAAGCTGCTATCGTAGGCGGAAGGCTTGATGGCAGCTTTTGAGGTGTTGGGAGTGAATGGCCATCTTCTGAGCGAATACACCCCAGATGCAGAAGGGCGTAAAAGGGGCATAAGGGGTGAATGAGGGATAAAGAGACAATTTGCAAAGTTTTGATAGTCGATGTGTTTTAGAACTTTTTATTTCTGAGACTTCCGAACAAAATCCGGGATTGAAATGACTATTGTTAATTGAAAACTCTATATTTAAAAATTAATAATTTATTTATCCGTTCTAAACGGAACTGCTGGCAAACCTTCTTGATTATACAAATTGGCATTGGATGGATTATCTGCCCAGGCATAACTGACTGCTTGTGGGGTTTCAATATCCTTACTCCATACAACTACTTTTTTACCTTTTATTCTGGCTTGAGCCCAAACATATTTCCCATCATCTCCTGCAATGGCAAAGCCAGATATAGTCTTGTTGTTTTTAGCGACCAAACCACTGCCCGTATTATCGAAAAGTATCTCAATTTTATTTCCTTTCTTTTTCCATTCCTTCATCGTAGGACCCGATGCGATTACTTTTTTGTTCTGGTAAGCAATTTTTTCAGCAGATAAAGACAAGCGTTTACCGATATCCGCTTTGTTTAAAGGATGGATATCGTTCCATTCTCCTAAATCAATAGTACATGTTAAAGCTGTGTTTGTAACCGAATTGGCAACTTTGTACTGTGCTTCACGAAGTTCTGCCCAAGCACTTTTTGTTGGTTCTTCTTTTTCTTCTAGGAAATTGGCAAGTTGAACAATCAAAAAAGGAAAGTCTCCTTGACTCCATTCCTGACGCCAATTGTTAATCATTGTAGTTAAGCGTTCTTCATAGGCTTTTGCTCTTCCCACATTGGATTCACCTTGGTACCAAACGGCTCCTTTAATGGTGTAATCTTTTAGCGGATGGATCATGGCATTGTATAATCCTGCCGGTTTCCATCGCACAAAAGTCTGACCTTTCAAAGGAGGCATTTTAGTTCCAATTTTGTATTTCCATGTGCCTGCCAAATCTATGGTGTCGGTATTCGTTGTCAGTTCGTACTTTTTGTCTTTAACAAAACCTCCATTGCCATTTTGCGAAATCACTTTGATAGTAATATTATTGCTGTCCTTTTTGAGTATTCCGGCAGGAACCCTATACCAGCGAGGAGGATATTTATAGGTGGTATTACCTACAAAATGACCGTTCACAAAAACAGAGTCGGCATCGACTATACAGCCTAGTTCTAAATGGACAGATTGTGCTGTGAAGGGTTCTGAAACCTGAAAGTTACGACGAAACCACACGGTTCCGTTTTGGTTTTTTAAATCGTCTGAACACCAAAGTCCAGGAATGTTAATGTCTTTCCAATCTGCATCGTTTAAAACGGGTTGATTCCAATGAACGGAACCTGTTCTTCCAAGGTCGTTTTTTGCTAATTGCAGATGCCAATCGATATTCCTTTTGCGGTCACTTTGTTGAATCTCTTCAATCAGCTTGTCATCTTTGAATTTCTGAAGTTCTTGCCATGCATCGTCAAAAGTTTGTAGGCTTTCTTCGCTTATCCATGCTTCAACAGGTGAACCGCCCAAACTGGAATTGATGATGCCAATGGGAACATACTGCTTATCCTGAACATGTTTGGCAAAGAAATAGGAGACTGCAGAAAAATCCATAATGTTTTCCTGTGTAGCAGGTTTCCAGGCGCCATTTTTTAAATCGTCTCTTTGTGTTTTAAAATCATACTCTTTAGGAACATTAAAGAGCCTAATGGTTACATTGTTAATGGTCTTTACTTCATTACGATAAAGAGGAAGTACCCGACGAATTGGTAATTCCATGTTAGATTGTCCTGAGCATAACCAGACATCTCCAATATAGATATCATCAAGCTGAATTTGGTTTTTACCCTTTAGGATCATAGTATAAGGACCCCCTGCTTGTAAAGAGGATAGTTTAATATTCCATTTTCCCTGAGGGTTGGCGATTACTTGGTGGTTTTCACCTAAAAATTCAATAGTGATGTTTTCGTTGGGCGAAGACCAACCCCAGATATTTACAGGTGTATTCCGTTGTAATACCATTCCATGGCCAATTAGCTTTGGTAAGCGAATTTGAGCATAGGAAAATGAATTCATCAATAGATATAATAATGACGCTAATAGTATTTTCTTCATTTTTAGTTTTATTTTAAAGCAACATAGCCCGCTCAAGTATTGGGCAGGCTATGTTAAAAAGTATTTTCGGTATGATAGTTTTTACTATACCTAATAGAATGGTATGGTTCTAGCAACTGTTAAATAAATGCTTCTATACCTTTCATCAACCCGTCCAGTTCAGCAAGCCCTTTCAATCGCCCGATTAATGGATAACCCGGATTGTACTCGTTTTTGTAATCTTCCAACATTTTAATACCATGGTCCGGACGAACTGGCATTTTGATATCTTGGCGGCCTTGTTCAATACGCCTCTTTTGCTCTTTCAATAAAGCGGTAACCAGCTTAACCATATTTTGGCTCCCTACCAGGTGTCCCGATTCGTAAAAGCTTCCGTCTTCAAGCAACAAAGTGTTGCGCAAATGCACAAAATGAATACGGTCGGCTGTTTTTTCAATAATCTGTGGCAAGTCGTTTTCTTTACGTGCCGAGAGTGAACCTGCACAAAACGTTATGCCATTGTTAGGTGACTTATTGGCCTCAAAAAGCCATTCGTAATCCTCTTGCTGACCAATAATTCTTGGTAGACCTAAAACCGGGAATGGAGGGTCGTCCGGGTGGATAGCCATTTTAACACCAACTCCTTCAGCAATGGGTATGATATCATCCAGAAAAGCCTTTAGGTTTTCGCGCATTTTATTTTTGTCGTAATCCTTATACCTGTCAATGAATTCAAGGAACAGACTTTTATAATCAGGTATGCTGCCATCGATAACGCCATCAATAAAACCTTGTGTTACTACAATGATGTTATAAGCCAGTTTTTCGGCTTCCTCTTCACTCATATTTTTATATACTTCTTCAGCTGCTTTTACTATCTCTGCCGGGTAGTCTTTTTCAGCATCAGGGCGTTTAAGTATATGTATGTCGAATGCCACAAAGGTCGGGAAGTCGAAATACATCGATTCTCCACCATTATCCAGTTTGTAGTGCAAGTCGGTTCTGGCCCAATCCAGTACAGGCATAAAGTTGTAACAGATGGTATCAATACCGCATTTACCCAAGTTTCGTACAGATTCCTGGTAGTTTTTAATCAATTGCTCCCTGTCATCGGAACAAATTTTAATTCCTTCGCTAACAGGTAAACTTTCTACTACGCTCCAACGCATGCCATGTTTCTCGATGGCATTTTTTACTTTCATTATCTCCTTAACAGGCCACACTTCACCATTGGGTATATGGTGAAGAGCCGTTATTACACCTTCAACGCCCATTTGCTGAAGCATGTCGAGTGTAATGTTATCTTTTTCGCCAAACCAGCGCCATGTTTTTTCTAATGCCATGATTTAATTTTTTAGGATATTGGCTATTGGTTTAAGTTTAAATAGATAAATGTACTAATGACCAATATCTAATGACTATTTACACTCCTGAGAAAGAACTAAAACCTCCATCCACAGGCAGAATAACGCCTGTAATAAACGATGCTGCATCAGAACAAAGAAACTGTACCGCTCCGTTTAATTCTTTGATATCACCAAATCTTCCCATTGGAGTCCGCGCCAACACTTTTTTACTGCGCTCGGTGTAAGTGCCGTCTTCGTTAATTAGCACTTTACGGTTTTGGTCGCCAATAAAAAAGCCTGGTGCAATGGCATTAACACGAATTTTTTCACCAAACTTGGTAGCCATTTCCATAGCCATCCATTGGGTAAAAATATTAATGGCCGTTTTGGCCGTTGAATAACCTGGAACCCTTGTAATGGCAGAGTAGGTTGCCATTGAAGATACCGTGATAATGCTTCCTTCGCCTTGTTTCGACATCACTTCTCCAAATACCAACGATGGGTAAACAGTGCCGTTCATATTCAAATCGTTGACTTTGTTAAAGTCTTCAATTTTCATATCAAATACAGTCTGTTCTTCTGTTAATGTAGCTCCAGGTAAATTGCCTCCTGCTGCGTTAACAAGAATGTCGATACGACCCCATTGGTCAATTATTTTCTGAGAAGTTTGTTTCAGGTCATCCATGTCCAAAACACTTGAAACAAAACCAATGGCTTCACCACCTTTTTGTTTTAACTCTTCCACACGGTTGTTTACGTTCTCCTCACGAATATCCAGGATTACGACTTTTGCTCCTGCTTCAATCAAACTGTTGGCAATGCTACCTCCTAATACACCTCCGCCACCTGTTACAATGGCCACTTTATCTTTAATTTCAAACATGATTTATTTGTGTTATATGTTATCTTATAATTGTAAATTCTAGCAACCTCTATATTTATTGTATTATTATTGGTTTTAGTTTTTATCTCTTAAGTTATCTTTTCTTACAGTATATTTTTCTACCTGAGTTGTATTAATATTAAATGCCAATCCTAAATCAGCTTTCATTTTTTCTTTTATTGAATTCCAATCACTTTTTGCAAGTTTAAAGTCTATCTTTTGAGGTTCTTCGACACTTAGAGAAAGAGTCTTATCAAATTCTTTACTTAAAGAAGCAAGAATCTTTTCTAGATTGTAATTCTCGAATATTATAGAATCTTGTGATAACCTGGATTGACTAATGATGGTATCACTAACAGTATTATTCGCATGTTTTAGAAACTTTCTTTTATTGTCTATTGAAACCATTAATGTGTCAATGTTAAAACTCTTTTTCTCAATTATAACATTAAGGGATTCAACAATATCACTTTTAATTGTTGAATCTTGTATATTACTTATCGTTTTTTGGGTAACCTGAACGCTATAAAATTGGTTTTCTAAACTTTTGTTATCTAGTATGATCGAGTTTACCTGAATGTCTTTTATAATACTGAGTAGTTCTTTTAGAGATATACATTCAGCTTTCATCCCGAGAAATGGTTCACTATGGTGACTGTTTCTATAATTTTCAAAATTACGTTTATCTACTTTATTTATTACAACCTTGTAACTATCAGTCTCAAGATTCAAAACATATTTTGAGGTATTAGTATATAAATCACTTGTTTCTGTTGTTGACTTTTTGTTACAGTTACTAAATAAAAAACAAATCATCATTAAAGTATAAATGTATAATTTCATAAGGTTGATTTATTGTTAGTTTTTATTATTAAAAGAATCCAGTTTTGGCTATATCACACTCTATTTTTAATCATAGGTTAGAGCATTTATCGAGCATGTTTCTAATTCTTTCGATTTTAGGGTTACTTTAATCTCACCTTGTAACCCTTCTTTTGTTTTTACAATGCATAAAGCCAATCCATTAAATGCTTTCCTTTTATGCGATGAGAATGAATTCATATCTGTAGGGTCGCCGTTATCGGTTCCAACAATTTCTGCAGGACCTTTAATTTCAAATTCTATTAAGTTACAGGCTGTTGGCACAATCAAGCCATTTTTATCTACTATTTTTGCGGTGATAAACGATAAATCCTTACCATCAGCATTAATATTGTCTCTGTCTATTTCAGCCTCTACTCTATAAGGTTCGCTGGTAGTTTGGGTAACTTTTTCTGCCCATAACTTGTTGTTTTTATAAGCAATAACTTTAAGATCTCCAGGTTCATAAATCACGTTATCCCATCGTAATCTATATTCAAATTTACCTTTCTTTTTTCTTCCAAGCGATTTTCCATTTAAGAATAGTTCAGCTTCATCACCGGAAGTAAGCACATGTACTGGTGTTATTTTTCCTATTCTATCCGGCCAGTTCCAATGTGGCATTATATGTATTAATGGAAGGTTGGGACGCCACCTTGCCTGGTACAAATAAAAACGGTCTTTTTTAAAACCTGCCAGGTCTATTATTCCACAATACGAGCTGCGGGAAAGGTAATATGGAGTCGGTTCTCCCAGGTAATCCCATCCCGACCAAACGAATTCGCCTGCCACATAAGGGTGTTTATCTTGAGATGCAAACACTTTGTCGGCTGATGAACCAAACGGTGCGGTATACAATTCGTAGGCACTCACATATTGTGTGTTCGGGTCTCCTCCTTTACCATCTTCTGCAGGTGCGCTGATGCCTTCAAATACAGGGAACAAATAAGTTCCTCTTGTGCTTAAGGCAGATGCTGTTTCGCTGCTTACGATAAGTTTTTGTGGATACTTATCGCGAAAAGCTGGATATAACGGAGAAGTTCTGATTCCTTTTAAATGTGAGTATGCTTCGGCATCACGAATCCCTTCGCCCTGGTAATTCAAGCTTATTACATCTGGCACTTCGGAAAAAGGCATATATGGTTTGGCAAAGTTCATGGATGCGGTAGTAGGGCGACTAGCATCTTCTTCTTTTACAATATCATGAAGTTGTTTGGCTACTTTTGCTCCTTTCTCCTTTGTATATTGTTCTCCTACTTCGTTTCCATAACTCCACATAATGATGGAAGGACAATTTCTATCTCGTCGGATAAAGGCTCGGGTGTCAGCTTCGTACCAGTCTGGAAAAATGAGATGGAAATCAAGTGGCGTTTTTTTCCGTTCCCATACGTCAAATATTTCATCAACTACCATAAAACCCATTCGGTCGGTCAACTCAAGCAATTCGGGGGCAGGCGGGTTATGAGCCATACGAATGGCATTACATCCCATATCTTGTAGAATCTCCAGCTGACGTTCTGCTGCCCTTTTGTTAAACGCAGCACCCAAGGCCCCCAAATCATGATGTTGGTTAACTCCTTTTATTTTTATGTGTTCTCCGTTCACAACAATACCTTTGTTAGCATCAAATTTCAAATCACGAATACCAAACCTTGTTTTATAAGTGTCAATCTCTTTTCCATCTCTAAATACCCTTGTAACCGCTTCGTAAAGGTTTGGTTTTTGAGTTGGAGGCGGACCCCATAATGCTGGCTTTTCTATAGTAGTTGAGGTATATATCTTTTCAGAACCATTGGCTGAGATCTTAACCATGCTTTCGGGGAAAAAAGATACTATATTGCCTTTGGCATTGCCAAGACTGTTCAGTTCGTAGATTTCAGTAAGTATTTTTATGGTTTCATCTCTATTGGAATTGTTTTCAAGAGTTAACGCTAAATCTATGGTTGCTCTTTCGTCAGAAATATCTTTTGTTGTTATAAATGTACCCCATTGACCAACATGAACCGCGTTTGTTTTAATAAGCCACATATCGCGATAAATACCGCCACCTGGATACCAGCGAGCCGAAGCTGGAGGGTTATCGATTCGAATAGCTAATTGATTTTTTTTACCATAATTGATGTAAGGTGTAAGGTTTAATTTCCAGGAGTTGTACCCATAAGGCCATCCGCCAACCAATTTCCCATTTAGCCATACCATGGCATACGACAGGGCACCTTCTACATAAAGGTAAATAGACTTTCCGTCATCTTCTGCGGGGATATGAACCTTTTTACGGTACCAGGCTACGCCATGGCTCGGTAATCGTCCCATGCCACCTCCGACTTGTGCATCCCATCCTGTTTGAAAAGGTTCGTTAATAGCCCAGTCATGAGGCAAGTTAACAGTGTCCCAAACACTATCATTAAATGTACTCTGAACAAAAGGAAATTTTTCTCCAGGATTTCCTTTAGGGCGTGTATGGTGTTTTAAAGAATCTTTTATAAAAGCATTGGCAGTTGGCAATATCCATGGCTTTAATACAGTATGTTCCGAGGTTATTTTGATAGCCTCCGTAGGTTGGGAATCTGCATCTTTATTGTCAACATGTTTCCCAAACTTTGGTCTTTCACCATAAATCAGACTATCAGCAAGTTCTGCTTTATCGTATTTCATAAAGCGCCACTCTTTATTTATAAGGATTTTTTCACGCTCACTTTTTGTAGACTTTGGTAAGTAGGAACAACTACAAACAGAAAGTGTTAGTAAAAAAAATAATATATATAATAAAGATAGTTTGTTCATATTATGATATCTGATATTTTATTCAGCAAGGCTATTTATGTAGTTCTCTAACATCGTATATCCATTAGTAGAAATTAAATTTCTGTCATCTGGATTCATTTTGTCCAGCTTGTTCATATCCTCCCAAAAATCTGGAATCCCATCATGGTCACTATCTTTAGGAGTACCTTTGCTTAAAAGTTTAGGCCAGCCACCAACATCATTCTGCGTATCAATAATTCCACATATTGAAGTAGAATCTTTCACTTCATGTTTCTTTTTGTATGATTTGCCCTCATAGGTAGCAATTCCTTCTCTAACTTCATTAATGATTCGAGTGTCTATAACATCTCTTTGCGGCAGCGTTGTACCAGCATCTTTTAGAACCGACTGATATGCTTCAGGTGCAGTCTGTTGCTTTATTTTCATGGAAGGCCAGGCCTTATCCAGTTTAATCTTTTCAAATGGTATTTTTGTTTGCACGCCACCATTCCAGTTATCTTTACTTACGTTCTTAAAACCTTCAACCGTATTGTGAGCTACATACCATTTACCATTGTCGTTTTCTCCTCTGTATGAAGGATTGGCGATTCGACACATAACTTCACCAGGTTTTGTAGCTGGGCCTGGTTTATAATAGTTGGCAACGATATTTATATTTGAAAAATTATACTTTTCGTTACCTTTTTGAAACTTTTCTCCTCCGTAAATACTTTGGTATCCCCAGTTATAAATTACGTTATTTCTAAAATCAGTGTTCCCGCAACCAGAAGCCATGCGAGGATTTCGACTTGAATGATGCGCCAATAAATTGTGGTGATATGTGCTGTGATTACTTCCCCATATACCACCAAAACCATGAGACCCTTTTTTATGGTTGGAGTGACACAAACTTTCTGAAATAATACACCATTGTACCGTTACACTATCACAATGGTATATTGACATACACTCATCAATACTCCAACTTGCAGACAAATGGTCCAAGATGATGTTTTTGCAGTACCTGGAGGATATTGCATCGTCATCGTTTCCGCTTTCGTCACCAAGCCTTATACGCAAATATCTGATGATTACATTGTCTGCTTTTATTTTGATGGGATGTCTTCTGATACAAATCCCATCACCTGGGGCAGTTTGCCCAGCAATGGTAATATATGGATGCTTTATGATTATTGGGCTATCAAGAATAATTGTTCCAGACACTCTGAATACCACAGTTCGAGGTTCAGATGCTTCAATAGCAGCTCTTAAACTTCCTTTTCCACTATCGTTTAAATTGGTTACCTCAAAAACAACACCGTCCCGGCCACCCTTGGTAAATTTGCCATATCCTTCAGCAGTTGGAAAGGCCAATTGTTGAGACCAGGTAAAAATTGTAACTAATGAAACAAGTCCTGTTAAGAGTCTTTTTTTCACTTTAATTGTTATTAATTTTAGTTTTACGATTTTAATGAAAATTAGAGAGGTAAAGAAATGAACCTCCTAAATGTTACTATTCAGAAGATTCATTTCTAACTAAATCCAAAAGAAATCCTAAATAAGATATTAGTCCTTATTCATATTTAGGATAAACTATAATGAAAAGAAAAATTGCCAGATTGAATTACTCTCGTGTTCCTTCAATGGTTTTTATGGTTCCATCTTCGTTGTATTCCAGTTCTACCACTTTCATGCTTCTTAACCAGGTTCTTCCTCCTGAAGGAACACTATCGTGGTGGAACAGGTACCATTTGCCATTAAATTCACATATAGAATGGTGTGTGGTCCAGCCAACTACAGGCGTTAAAATAACACCTTGGTAAGTAAACGGACCATAAGGTGAATCGCCCACTGCATAACACAATAAGTGGGTGTTTCCTGTTGAATAGGAGAAGTAATACTTTCCATTATACTTATGCATCCACGAAGCTTCAAAGAAACGGCGCTCATGGTCGCCAGCTTTTAACGGTTCTCCGTTTTCGTCCAGGATAACGATGCTTTTAGGTTCTTCGGCAAACTCCAACATATTGTCGGATAGTTTTGCTACCCTTGCAGGAAGTGCAGGCTGGTCATCAGCTGGCTCCGCACCACATTCAATGGCCTTGTTATCTCTGTATCGTTGTAACTGACCACCCCATATTCCGCCAAAATACATGTAGTGACTTCCGTCTTCATCTTCAAAAACAGCAGGGTCAATACTATAACTTCCAATCATTGGATGCTCCTCAGGAACAAAAGGACCTTCTGGTTTGTCGCTTATCGCCACGCCAATTCGGAAAATATCAGTCTTGTCCTTTACAGGGAAATATAAATAATATTTACCGTTTTTATGTGCAACATCGGTATCCCACATCTGGCGTCCTGCCCATTTAACATCTTTAACATCCAAAGCCACACCATGGTCGGTAACTTCTCCATCAATGTCGTCCATCGAAAATACATGGTAATCGCGCATATCAAAATGGTCGCCATTGTCATTTTCTGGAATACCAGATTCGATATCATGTGATGGATAAATATATAACTTGCCGTTAAACACATGTGCCGAAGGGTCGGCAGTGTATAGGTTTTCTACTAGATATCTTGGTTTTTTCATTGTATTATATTATAGCCCGGTAGGGCGATTTAACTTTCTATTTTGAGCTTTCCTGAATCAACTTTTCTACTATAGGTTTGGCTTTGTATTCCCTGTCGAAAAGCAAGGGATAATCGGTACGACCTTTAACAGGCCAGTAGTTGCGCCACGATTGACTATCGTCGACACCCCAAAGGGTAACCCTGCTGATTTTTTTGTTATGTTTGATGAATAAATTAAAGAAATCCATATAACGTTCCGTAAAGACTTGGCTGACAGAATCAGGTAAGGCTTCAGGATAAGGATTATATTCTTTTTTAAGCGCATAACTCGCAGAAACATCGGCGCCAACATTTTCGTTGACCATTGGAATCACAGTCATGTCTAACTCGGTTACCATTACCTTAACGCCCAGGTTGGCATAGGCAACAATGCTCTTTTCGAACTCTTCAATTTTTGGATGTTTTAAAGAGATATGTCCTTGCATACCAACGGCGTCAACCCTAATTCCTTTGTCCAATAAGTTTTTAACCATTTTTACAACACCTTCCCGTTTTCCGCTTTTCGACATGGAGTAGTCGTTATAATAAAGTTCAGCCTCAGGGTCTGCTTCGTGCGCAAAACGAAAAGCCAACTCAACAAATTCTTCCCCAATGATTTCGTAGAATTTGCTTTTACGCCATTCTCCATTATCAAGAATGGCTTCGTTGACCACATCCCAACCTTTAATTTTCCCTTTGTATCGCGTAACCACGGTATGAATATGGTTTTTCATACGTTCGATAAGCACCTCTTTAGTTACATCGTTGCCAACAGAATCCTTAAAAAACCAACGGGGGGCCTGAGAATGCCAGATTAAAGTATGCCCAATCATAGTCATGTCATTTGCTTCGCCAAATTCAACAAACTTATCTGGCAAGGCAAAATTAAATTCACCCTCTTTAGGTTGAATACGTTCACTTTTCATAACGTTTTCGGCCACAATCGAGTTAAAGTGTTCCTTTACGATTTTTAAAGCCGAAGTATCTTCACCTGCTATTTGCGAACGGTGCAATGCAGTTCCAAATAGAAATTTATCCTCAAAGGCTTTTGCCAGAGATGGAGTTTTTTGTTCTTCCTGAGGAGTATTATTACAGGCCAAAAGACCTAAAAACAATATCCCGATGCCAAATATCGATTTGTACTTTTTCATTGTTATTTGTGTTTTGTCTAGTTACAGTGTTTAATTGTCCTCGACTTAAAATCCGTGTTTATTTATCATTAAATTCTAAGACCATTGTCTAATGACTAATCAACTATCCCCTGCGGGCTTTCAGTTCTTGTTCGAGCTGGACTTCCATTTTTTTGTTTATCTCGTAAAAGAACAGTAAGGCAACAGCAATTAAAAATGGGATAGAGGCATATACACTAATCAACATTTTAGCGCCTTGTGCTACTGATTCGGGCTGAACGATTTCCTGGGTAATTGCAGGATCTTTTTCAATGTATCCGTAAAGACCAAGAATCCAAACAACAAGAGCACCTCCGATCGATAGTCCTGCCTTTAATCCAACCATCATGGCCGAGAAGATAATGGCGGTGGCCCTGCGGTTATTCTTCCACTCCGAATAATCGGCTACATCGGCAATCATAGCCCAAAGTAGCGGAATGGTGATTCCATAGAAAAAACCATGCAGAATCTGCGACCAGAACATCATGGCAACACTTGTTGGAGAGAATAAATAGAATACCAGAATAAACAAGGTTGAAACAAATAGTCCAGCTATATAAATATCTCTTTTACCGTATTTGTCGGCCAGTTTTTTGGACAAACCTATACCCACCAACATAAAAATAATACCGCCAGCATTAAATATCCCAAAACCAGCAGAAGCAGGGTCTGAACCAAAGAAGTTCATTCCTACAGATGAAAGGAAATCGGTGATAGGTTTAATCACAAGGGCTAACTCAGCTTCATCTACATAGTTGTTAAAATAGTATACATACGAACCTCCTTTTAAGGCCAGTGTAACAAAAACCAAAATAGTAACTACCAATATGATGACCCAAGGTTTATTTTTTATAAGGTCGGATAAATCTTCTTTTAAACTGGATTTTTGTTCTACCGTGGGAACAATCCTTTCTTTTGTTGTGAAGAAGGTAATCAGCAACATAATTGTACCCGTTATAGCCAGCCAGGTCATCACAATTTCAATACCTGCTGCCTTGTCGCCACCTCCTGCATATTCTATGATAGGTAACATAAAGACCTGAACAAAGAACTGTGCAAACATCACAGCCACAAAACGGATAGAAGAAATACTGTTTCGTTCGCCCATGTCACCAGTAATCACACCACTCAAGGCAGAATAAGGCAGGTTGTTGGCTGCATACAATAACAGCAATAATGTGTACGTCACTGCAGCATAAATTACTTTTCCTTTGTAGGAGAAATCAGGTGTTGTGAAAGCCAATAGAGCCATCACACCCAGTGGAATAGAAGTATACAGAACCCAAGGCCTGAATTTACCCCATTTCGAATTGGTCCTGTCGGCCAAAGCCCCTAAAACAGGATTAAACAGGAATGCAGCCGCCAATCCTACTATCAGCATAATTAAAGATGCATCGTTGTTCTTTAAACCATAGATATCAGTGTAGAAAAATGCCAAGTAAGTAATTAATGTTTGAAATACCAGGTTGGCAGCCAGGTCTCCCAGACTGTAACCTACTTTTTCAACGATTGAAATTTTATTATTTGTGCTCATTTTAAGTGTATTAATGTTTTTATGTTTTAAATCAATTATGATGTTTCATATCGAATTCTAGCTTTTTAAGCTCTTCCAGTTTATGAATTGGTTTTTCATATTTGTCTGGTATATCCCGTTGCGAAAAAGTCTGGAAGTAAAGCAGGCAGGCATCCCGCCACCAAATTGCCTCTTTTACCTGAGTGGCCAGTTTAGCCTGAACTTCTTTAAACCTTTTGTCATCAACATGGCTTTCCATCTGTTCCCACACCGAAGCCATTTTACGGGCTTGTTTAACCCCTAAAGAGTATCTATAACATAGTTCCTCCCATACATCTCTTCCCGTGTTCAGTTTATAGTCCCAAGGTAGATGATGAAACCAAAGTGCAAGTTCCCTTGGACATGTTTCAGGATTGTTGTATAACTCTGCTAGTGGCTTGGCATATTGACCAACTGCGTTGCTTCCCGTTGAGGAACGGTTAAAACCAATTCCTAATGAATCAGCTTTGTGATAATACGATGGCAACCAGTCGGCGCGTGCTCCAGGGATTACGCACCAGGGTTCTGGTCCATAGTGATGGTCCCAACCCATTAAGTGATGAAGCCCTATGGGTGTCATATAATTGACTACTGCCTCCCTCGACATCATCATTACAACTTCCATTTTGCGCACAAACTTACTGTCGTTTGAAAAGGTTTGTTGCAACCATTCGTTGGCTACTTCTTTGGCAGAAAGCTGGTTGTTCCAGGCCATTCTACCAAATACATACCAGTTTGCCTGGGCAAAATGATGACCGCACCAATTTTCGTCCAATCCAATGTTGGCAACGCCAGCAATCGCTGTTATACTTTGGTTAAACACATTTCCGTCGGTTGTTTTTGCCACAGAGGTACCTTTACCATTTTGATAGGTGTCTTCACTAAAAAACTCTTCGAAAAGTGTTCCCAGATAACATAAATGGTCTGAAAAACCCAAGTACTCCTTGGTAATCTGGAGTTCTGGCATCAAAGGAGTTTTTTTCATGGCTCCAAATAATGGACTAATGGGCTCTCTGGGTTGAAAATCGATAGGTCCATTTTTAACCTGAACGATTACGTTTTTATGGAACTGTCCATCTAACGGCATAAACTCATCATAAGCCTGCTTGGCTCGGTCGCCACCGTTCGAATTATAAACAAATGCCCTCCACATCACTATTCCTCCAAACGGCTCCAAGGCTTCAGCCAGCATGTTGGCACCGTCGGCATGTGTTCTTCCGTAATCCTGTGGGCCAGGTAAACCTTCTGAATTTGCTTTAACCAGAAAACCTCCAAAATCAGGAATAATGGAATAAATCTCTTTTACCTTATCCTTCCACCATTGTCGTACAGCTGGATTTAGCGGGTCGGAATCCTCCAGTCCACCAAGTTCTTTGGGGGATGAGAAGTTAACGGACAAGTATACTTTTATCCCATAAGGTCTTAATACATCCGCAATTACCTTTGCTTTTTTTATGTATTCAACGGTAAGAACCTGAGGTGTGGCGTTTACGTTATTTAAAACCGTTCCATTAATACCGATTGAAGCATTGGCTTTTGCATATTCTTTGTATTGGGGACTAACTTTTTCGGGAAGTTCATCCCATTTAAATATGGAACGACCGGCATAACCCCTTTCTACTGTTCCATCTAAATTATCCCAGTGGTTTAGCAAACGGTATTCATACGATGGATTTTCTACTATATCCCATTGGTTATTTTGCACGTTTTGAGTTTGCAGAACTCTTAAATAATGAAATACCCCATATAGTAACCCTTCCTCATTGTCGGCAGTTATGATGATGACGTTTTTATCGATGGAATAGATAATAAATCCATCATTCTTTAATTTGGTATTTATATAGTCTGATGATTTAAGAAGTTTGTTGATTTTTTTGTCTTTTCTTAAACCTAAAAGGATGCAATCCGAACTTGATTTTTTGCTTTCTTTTATTTCTTTTTGAATCAATAATTCAAGTCCATTGAGTAATTCTTGTTTTGCAATATTTAAAGTTGTGCCCTCTCCCAAAATAATGACTGATTTGGGACAGTGATTTTTATTATTGGTTTCCAATTTCATATTTGAAAACCATAAATCTTTACCTGTTTGTGCAAAAAATAATGCTGGCAAACAGATAAAAAGTATTAGTGAAAAAAGAGTCTTTTTCTGTTTCATTATCGATTTAAAAAATTATGCTAAGTTTTGTCACTAAAGCAAATTAACTGATTAAATAGGCGTGTGAAGGGTAAATTTTTGGATATTAGGTGGTGATTTTAGGAGCAATGGTTATTTTATAAAAGCACGATGAACATTTGAATCAGATATCTGATTCAAATGTAACATACGTGTTTTTGTGAAGGGAATTATTTGTTTTTTTAAGAGGGAATAGCGGTAAGCTTATTGAAAATAGATATGGTAAACTATAGAGTAATATTTTATCTACATCTTTATTATTTTTTGCACATTAGGTACGTTACTGTTGGTGACGGAAACAAAATAAACACCTTTGTTATACTTAGACATGTCAATGCTTGTGTTGGATGACAGCACCTTCTTATTACTCAACTTTTGTCCTTTATTATTGAATAGGGCAACCGTATAAGGTGTAAAAAGGGATGAAATGCTTAATTTTTCTGTCACTGGATTCGGATACACTTTTACAGTTTGTGCGGATTGGGTTTTTACGGCTGTATCATTACAATTGTTAGCCGTACCGCCTGCATCTGAAATGCTTGAAGGGTTATTGGTTATCCATAACTTATCCAACAACGCGCCATCTTCCCTATAACCAATGCTTAGGGTATGCTGACCTTTGCTAAGGTTAAAAGAAGTTCCGTATTGAACCCATTGCCAGGATGGAGCAGATATGCCATTCCACATAACAAAAGCTCCATCGTCCATCTTAATCCAGAATGAATCATCATTGGCACCAGGACAGTTTGCCCTGGCATATAAATAGTATGTTCCGCCTTCGTTTACATCAAAAGAGTAAGTAATTAATCCTGTTGCATCAGAAGGGGCAGCATTGGGACTATTGTTTCCAGCTTTTACGGTTACATATTCTCCGTTAGAGGAAGATTCGTTTTTTATAATACTCCAAAATGAACCCGCAGTTCCACATTCTGCTTCAAGCCATACACCACTGCCTTCGCTCACTGTGATAATAACCTCGTCGGAAGCAGTATTGCCTTCAACGTCAGTTATGGTGAGTGTAATGGTGTTTTCGCCAGCAGACAGGCTTACGGTTGGGTTTATTCCTGTCGCAATCGTCTCTTCATTTAATGTCCAATTAAACAAAGCAATATCATTGCCAAAGTCAAAGCTGCCCGAGCCATCGAGTTCAACTTGCTGAGTCCCTGCTTTATCGTAATCTATTGCCGTTTGGTCTTGTCCAGCATCGGCAATCAAAGGGTAATTGTTGTCAATCTCGGTAAAAAGATTAACATCCACTGATTTTCCTAAAAATGCATAACCTGCTACATTGGGGTGCAACCAGTCTTTTGAATATTGCTCTAACAGTTTCTCGTGGTCGTTCGGGTCTTTCATGGCATTATCAAAATCGATAACGGCATCAAACTGACCAGAAGTCCTTATCCACTGGTTAACAGTTTGTCGCATTTCTTCGTGTTCTGCAGAATAATGACCACTCCCTTTAAAAGGTGTTATGGTTGCCCCATAAACCTTAATATTACGCGTATGTGCATCGTTGATAATGGTTTTGTAAGCATCAATGATTCCATCAGTGGTGCCACCATAAGCAATATCGTTGGTACCATAGTAAATGATTATCCAGCGCATGCCCGATTGTTTTAATAAATCTTCTTTATAACGACTTAAACCCGTTGTGGCACCAGTTCCAGAAACCAACGTTCCCCCGATTCCTAAATTCAAAACGCCCACGTCTTGGGTTTGCGTATTTTTTAAAAGCTCTTCCGAAAAAATATCGGTCCATCGGTTTTGCAACCCGCCCGATAAACCATAGCCATCGGTAATGGAATTGCCAATTACGCCCACGCAACCCGATGTTGATGGGGCTACAACTTCAATGGTGTTGATATGAAACCAATGGGCAGTAACTGTTGCCCCACTAAAATCGGCAGATGACGACTGGTCGCCTGTAAGGATATAGGAATCTGTACGGGATGCCACGTGGCTGGTCATGTCGGCTGAAGTGGCAGCCTGTCCGTAATATATGGTAATGGCTATCCGGTCACTTGGACTTAGAGAAAAATCAAAAGCATCAGAAACGACTGAGGAATAAGGTTCCATGGTCACAGAACTGTTTCCGTCAAACTTCAATTCAGTAACGGTTGAAGCATCAATGGTACTGCCCCCTGTTGAAACGGCAATTTTTACCGATTTCATGGTGACTGGAGTAGAACAGGTTTTGTTCGAGAATTTCATTCTTAGTTTTTCCCCGCCAATGGAAACACGAACTACCTGGCGGAGCGTATTGTTTTCGAGATAAGGAGCAGGTGGCATATTACCAGAGCCAGCAGCGTATGGAGCACAGCTCCAGGTGCCAACCCAGATGTTAGATTCTGTTTGGGTACTTCCTGTACTTACGAATAAAACAAGGAGTTGTAAAGAAGAAACTATGATTATAGTTGATAGAGATAATTTTTTCTTTATACTAACGTGATTCATAATGTATTTCTGTTATTTGTGTTAAAAGAGTGAATAGCCAAAAATTAATGATAGAGTCTTATATTGACTTCTCCAGGCTGGATTTCTTCCTAGTAGTTCTCTTCCATTAGAAAATCTTAGTTCAGCACTATACTTATTATAATATTTATAGCCTACACCGATACCAAGGTTGATATTTGATTCTAACTCATATTGGTAGTTAAGAAAGCTTTCAGGCCTTTTGAAATTTAGAGAAGAATCGAAACAAAAATCAAAAATAAGAGAACCATTGATGAAAATTCTTTCTTTTTTATTTAGAAAAAAGTAGTGTCTAAGGGAAACGGGAACTTCAATTGATTTATAGTTTATGGTTCCTATAAGTTGGGAGCCTGTAGTTTTATTAGAAATAAAGGTCTTCTCAGCTTTATAATATTGATATGTTGGTTCAAACAAAAAGGACCATTTATTATTGTTGGATGGTAAAATAAACTCAGCTTCTATTC
The DNA here is from genome assembly GCA_963677245.1 of uncultured Saccharicrinis sp. Taxonomy (GTDB): domain Bacteria; phylum Bacteroidota; class Bacteroidia; order Bacteroidales; family Marinilabiliaceae; genus Saccharicrinis. Next base: position 2,377,237 of record OY781921.1, on the reverse strand, counting down.
CAAGTCGATATCCAATTTTATGATCAAAATTTACATTACTCCATAAGTAAGCATCACTTTGTGTTTTAAAACTGGAGATTCTTAATCCTGGACGTAGTGTTAAATTAAATAAGTCTTTTTTAGGTGTTTTCTTAATGTTATGAGTGGTAGCGTTATTACATTTGTTATATCTTAAAAAGATATTCATTAGGTCCTTTTTGTTGTATTTTAATTTCTTAATTTCATCAATAGTAATGTTTGTACATTTTAAATTAACCCACAGTTGCTGCCTAAAAGCTCTGTTTTTAGCAACTTTATCATCGCTATTCAAGTAACTTTTGTAAACAAGCTGTACAATCTCAGAGTTATCAACATTATGAAAAAAACGTATTAAACCTTTATCTTCATACGTATATAAATTAGCTTTACCTTCTATTAAAACCTTTAAAAATAACGTATCATCATTAAAAATAGGTTTTTTTACAATGCTCAATTTATTAACATCCTCACTTGACCTGTCTATCTTTACAGCGGTTCGTATATATTTTGAAGTATTTTGTATAGCAAATTCTTTTGCTTCTTTTATAGATATTTTCTTTGCTTCTGATTCCTTGGATAATTTATATATAAATTCGGTAGGATTATTTAGCCAATTTGTGTTTTTTATAAGGCATTCTATTTTTTTGTCATCATTTTTTATGAAATAACCTTTTTCGAAAGTTATCTGAGAATAGCTATTAATAGATACAATTACAATTAGTATAATAAATATTAGTCTTTTCATTTTTCATTTATGTTTATTATTGCAAAAGTAACATAGTGTTATAATTACTGCTTCCTTTTATATAATGTTTTTGAGTTTTAATTAGGGTCATACTCGAAGGTATATCCTTGTTCCTGCGTTTCATTATAGTTAATACGTAATACAAAAGGAATGACCTCGTCCTCGTTTAATTCTCCAAATGAAAGAATTTCAGAAATATCAAATGTTTTATATGTGTAAACGTAAGTGTCACTAGTCCCTTCCTCGGTATAATAATTTCTTAGGTCAAGAATAACAGGTTCTCCTTCTGTTTGCATAGTTTCATCATAGCATAATGTAAATATGTGATTGTCTTTTTGAGGCAGATAGAATAATTCAAGGTTTAGGTTATTTCCGTACAGATGGCTGTTGGTACCTATGCCCAGTGTGCCATTACCTAATGTATCTCTACTTTCATCGTTTACAGTAACTAAAAAGTCATAGTCAACCACTTTTAAGGCTTCAATTTCTATTTTATAATCATATAAAGTTTCAGCATCAGGTGTTTCGATAACATGGAAGTTGAAGATTATGCGGTCATTGTCTTGAACCAGGGAAATATATTCGTCCGACAGGTCGTTTATTTTCAGTGTAGAGCCCCAATCGCTGTTAATATAATACTCCGAATCTAAAATATAGATAAATCCCCACCCTCCGTATGATTCAGGGTTTGTTTCTTCGTCGTCATCTGCGCACCCCACTAATGAGAGTACCAACACTAATAATGTGAATATATATTGAAATTTTAATGTGTTCATTTTCTTATTTTTTTTAAAAATTAAACCTATTTGTAGTGGGATATTGCAGATTGGTTGCTCATAATTTCAATAGTTCATAGCATCTTTTATTTAGTATTATTCTAATCCTACATATTTGAACCAATTATATTTGGCTTTTAGCTTATCCGTATTCTCATCAGTGAACGCATATAAACCATATAAACACCCTGTAAACCCTCCTGCAGTTTGCGTACTTAGGAGTTTGGCATCAAGGTCTTCTCCAATCTTAAGCCAATTGCCATCTTCCACCGCATAAAAACAGCGATATACATCATTATCCACTTCTATTTTTAGTTGAATTGATGCATCACATTTTAATGGTTTTGAGTTTAATACTGTATATGATTCTCCTTCGGATTGTATTAACTGAACAACAGGTTTGCTTTCCTTTATCGATTTACAGATAAAATAGTAATGTCCAATATTTTGAAAGATAACCAACCCTGCTTTGTCGCCTTCTTTTTCAGGAGAGAAGGAGAGTTGGGTTGTAACATGGCCCCTTTTGTGTTGTTGACGTTTGCCCAGGAAAGAAGGGGTTTTATCATGAATCAAATCATAGGGTAAAACCGACATGTTTAAAGAACCAAGTTCGGTGGTATCTATATTATACCATGAATTATCAGATGACCTGATGGTTAACCAGGTAAAGTCGAGTGTATCCTTTTTAAACTCCTCCGTATAAGAAAAAGCACCATTCAGGGGCATGTAGGTTGTCGGTGTTTCTTTTGCAGCAGTGAATGTATAATTCTTTTGGACCTCTTTATGGTTTGGGTTTATGGTCGGCCAACCACCTGCCCAGCTTACCGGAGCCATAAAGGTTTCGCGCCCCAGGTTATAATGATTTCCTGTATATGGTCTACAAGCCAAAAATACGGCCCACCAATCACCGTTTAAATCCTGAATCATATCGGCATGCCCGGTGGATGTTATTGGGTCAGGACGATTGGGGTCTAAATCACGTTGGGTGAGGATGGGATTTTTGTCCCATGGCTCAAAAGGCCCCATAATATTTTCTGACCTTAAGATAACCTGAGAATGGTTTACGCTGGTTCCGCCTTCTGCCGCACATACATAGTACATGCCATTTACTTTGTACATATGTGGACCTTCTATCCAAACAGGTTTTTTAGTAATGTCTACGCCGCCGTTAACCAATATTTTATTGTCGCCGATTACCTTCATGTTTTCAATATCCAATTCATTAATTCGGATAGTGCGGTGACCTTGATATTCTGGTTTGTTATTTGGTGCATCACTATTATAAATTACATAGGTTTTCCCGTCATCGTCAAAGAAAAGAGAAGGGTCTATGCCTTTAACTTCAGGCAAGAGGTTTAAGTCGGACCATGGACCTTCAGGTTTTTTCGCAGTAACAATATAATTACCTCGATTTCCCACCTCGGTACAAGTAACATAATAGGTTTCATTATGGTATTCAATGGTCGGGGCATAGGTTCCACGGTTGGTTATACCTTGTCCTTCGACTTGTAATTGTTCAGGACGGGTTAAAACATTGCCAATTTGTTTCCAATGAACCATATCGGGACTATAGAAAATAGGAATGCCTGGAAAATAACTAAACGTGGAATTTACCATATAATAACCATCGGCTCCTTTACATATGCTTGGGTCAGGATAGAATCCCGGGAGTATTGGGTTTGTTATTTTTTTGTTACCTACTGTTTGAACAGGCTTATTTCTACATGAGGAAACTAAAAGTATCCCTATCAATCCCCATAAAACAATTGTTGTAGTTTTCATTTTTGATTTTTGATAAAATGCGGTGGATATATTATACCCAGAAACTGATTTTTATCCTTCCTAACAAGTCCGATTTGGTGTTAAAAAGTTCATATCAAATTAAGGTAGAATAGGACAAAATGAAGGTGATATTTTTAGATATAGGGAGTGAATTTCTGTAATTCGTAGAATTGTTTATCTATTAGCAATGCGGGTTTCGATAAATATTTGCGGCAGAAAAAATAAACTCTTCTTATCTGAAAATTTCGACCTTATTTAATGGTGTAAGCACTTCATTTGTAAATAGACAAAATACAGACTCTTAATAGAGAGAATATAAAACTGAATGTTAAATCATATATCATATTCCAAATGAAAAATCAATTCAAGTATCTCTTTGTAGACATTAAATATGTTTTCATGTTTGTCTTATTATTGATGAGCATGGGCGTTTATGCTCAAAATGATTATATACTTCAAAAGCCTGAAAAGAACAGTTTTCCTCTTGTAAGCAAACATAAACCAGCTCCTTTATATGTGAGTTCAGATGATTATCCAGGTGTGTTAAAAGTTGCAGAACAATTACAACTTGACATAGAAAAGGTTACCGGCGTAAAAGGTCCATTGAAAAACGATGCTATAAACGGTGATTTTGTTGTTATTATTGGAACGGTGGGGAAAAATCCGCTAATAGATAAATTAATTGCCGATAAAAAGATAAATGCAAAAGAAGTGGTTGGCAAATGGGATAGTTATGCTATTCAAACAGTTACTAAACCATTGCCAGGAGTGAAGCAGGCTTTAGTGATATTTGGCAGCAACAAACGAGGCTCTATCTATGGAATGTATGATTTATCTGCGCAAATAGGCGTGTCGCCATGGTATTGGTGGGCTGATGCACCAATTCAAACCAAAGAGGAATTGTTTGTTAAAGATGGTTATTACAGTCCGGGAGAACCCAAGGTAAAATATCGAGGTATCTTTTTAAACGACGAAGCTCCTGCATTAACCAATTGGGCTAAAGAAAACTTTGGAGGGTATAACCACAAGTTCTACGAAAAGGTGTTTGAGCTGATTCTTCGATTAAAAGGTAATTATATATGGCCGGCTATGTGGCCACCAACTTCGTTTTTTGATGCCGACCCTGAGAATGTGCGTTTGGCTGACGAGATGGGCATAGTTGTTTCTACCAGCCACCATGAACCTATGATGCGTGCACATAACGATTGGTACAAATATGGAAAGGGCAAATGGAATTATGAACAAAACAAAGAAGTGCTTCAGAAATTTTGGCGCAACGGTTTTAAAAACAATATACCTTATGAAAATGTGGTGACCATGGGTATGCGTGGAGATGGCGATGAAGCCATGAGCGAAGAAACTGCGGTTGGTTTATTGCAGAAAATCATTTCTGACCAGCGTAAAATTATAGAAGAAGAAACAGGCAAACCTGCTTCGGAGAGGCAGCAAGTATGGGCTATTTATAAAGAGGTGCAAGATTATTACGACAAAGGTATGCGTGTAGATGATGACATTACAATTCTTTTCTGTGATGATAACTGGGGTAATATTCAGATTCTGCCTAAAAAGAAGGATTTAGACCGCAAAGGTGGTTTTGGAATGTATTATCATTTTGATTATGTGGGAGGACCAGTATCCTATAAATGGTTAAATGTTACGCAAATTGAGAAAGTTTGGGAGCAAATGAACCTGGCTTACCAATGGGGAGTAAAAGATTTATGGATTGTAAATGTTGGTGATTTAAAACCGATGGAGTTACCCATCTCTTTTTGGATGGATTATGCCTGGAACCCCGAGGCTATTTCGCATAACGACCTGCCAAAGTATTATACAAAATGGGCAAGTCAGCAATTTGGTCAGGAACATGCTAAGAAAATTGGAGAGATACTTTCGTTATACACAAAATACAATGGCCGTCGTACACCAGAATCCATTACGCCTGAAACCTATAGCCTTGTTAACTACCGTGAAGCAGACAGGGTTGTAGAGGAGTATAAGAATTTAATGGTGCGTACCCAGGATATTTATGATGCATTGCCCGAAGCGCACAAAGCGGCTTTTTACCAACTTGTTTATTATCCAGTAGCGGCTTGCAGCAATTTATATGATATGATTGTGGCTGCAGGTAAAAATAAACTATATGCCGACCAGGGCAGAATATCGGCAAATGATTATGCCAATAAAGTAGAAGAACTATTTGCCAGGGATAGAGAGTTATCGCGCATTTATCACGAAGATATAAAAGAAGGTAAGTGGAATCATATGATGGCTCAACCTCATATTGATTTTACTAATAAGGAATCAAAATGGAATGATCATAGACTAAATAAAATGCCTCCTGTTTCTAAAGTTCATCCGGCTACAGCTCCTTATTTACGTTATGTAGTTGAGGGCGACAAAAGTAGGAGAGCCGAATATTTAAAGATATTTGGAAGAACCCTGCCGTTTTTTGATCCATTAAACGACCAACGGTATTATATAGAGTTTGCCAATGACAGTGATGTTCCTTTAGATTATAAAATAGAAACACAGGATAATTGGATTAAACTGTCATCAACCAACGGTAAAGTAGAGAAGGACTTAAAAGTTTTTGTGAGTATCGATTGGGATAATGTGCCCAAAGGAACAGCAAAAGGGAGACTAAAGATTACAGGGACTGGAAGAACACGTTCGGTAGAAGTACCCATTAAAACGGAATTGCCAACATGTAAAGGTTTTATAGAGAATAACGGAGTGGTTTCGTTTGAAGCCGACCATTTTGAGAAGGCAGTTAACTCAAAGAAGGTGAGCTGGATTACCATACCTAACTTGGGACGTACTTCATCGGCTGTAACCATAGAGCCTGCCAATATTGATTCGCAAGAGTTAAACAAAAAATCGCCATACCTGGAATATACCTTTACCGTTTTCGATTCTACGGATATTAAGCTGAATACCTATTTGTCGCCGACACTTAATTTCAAGAAAGATGAAGGTTTGAAGTTTGCTGTTTCCATTGATGATGAAGTACCTGTAATCGTGAATATGAACGAAAACGAAGAAAAACCATTATGGCATTATGCCGATTGGTGGCAAAAAATAGTGTTGGATCACGTTAGAGTTAAAACCACAAAACATGCAAATTTAGCACCAGGAGTTCATACCCTAAAAGTATGGATGATTGATCCTGGAGTGGTTTTTCAAAAGTTTGTAATTGATGCAGGTGGTTTAAAACCAAGTTATTTAGGCCCCGAAGAAAGTAAGTATATAGAGTAGTTTTGCCCCTATATTATAATTGAAAATCAGAAAGTAGGCCTTGTTTGGTAATAAGGCCTGCTTTTATTCTTATCCTAAAGTCAATATTGAGGTGTTTGTGAAATTTTAAAACCAGCGTGTAGATATGATTAAAAAGACAGTATTCATAATTGGTATATATAGTATTGTTTTGGGTTTTTGGAAGAAAACTTATGCCCAAGAGAACCTTAAGCTATGGTACGATAAACCTGCCAAAGAGTGGAACGAAGCATTACCAATTGGAAATGGCAGGTTGGGAGCTATGGTTTATGGTAACCCTGAAATGGAAAATATCCAGTTAAATGAAAATACCTTTTGGTCGGGCGGACCGTCAAGAAATGATAATCCGGATGCATTAAATGCGCTTCCTCAGATTCGTCAGTTAATTTTCGAAGAAAAATACAAGGAAGCTGAAAAGATGGTGAATGAAAATATTAAGCCTAAAGAAAACCATGGGGCTAAGTATCAAACAGTGGGTAATCTTAAGCTATCATTCCCGAACCATAAAAAGTATACAGATTATCATAGGGAACTGGATATAGAGAATGCATGTTTTGCAACGAGTTATAAAGTAGATAAGGTTACTTATAAACGTGAAGTTTTTGTTTCAAAACCTGACCAGGTTATTGTCGTTAAACTTACGGCCAGCGAACCAGGGATGCTTGCTTTTACAGCAGATTTGAGTGGACCTTTACAAAAGACAGATAAGGTATTAGATGCTTCTGCGTTGGAGATGACAGGTTTATCGAGCACACATCAAGGTGTAGTTGGACAGGTGAAATTTAATGCCCGAACAAAGGTTATAAATTCAGGAGGTACAACTTCGGTAGTTGATAATAAAATTCAGGTAAAAGATGCTGATGAGGTTGTGATACTTATTTCTATTGCTACCAACTTTGTCGACTATAAAACCTTGTCAGGTAATGAAACAGAGTTAAGTGCCAACTACCTTGAGCAGGCTGAAACAAAATCATACGAAGATTTAAAAACAAGGCATATTGAGGCGTATCAGAAGATATTCAATCGTGTTAGCTTTAAATTGGGAACTTCTGTAGCATCTAATTTTCCTACTGATGCCAGAGTCAAGTATTTTTCTAAAACACAAGACCCTGAGTTGGTAGCACTTTATTATCAGTTTGGCAGGTATTTGTTGATTTCTTCGTCGCAACCTGGTGGCCAACCTGCCAATTTACAAGGTATATGGAATGGTAGTACGAGTCCTGCATGGGACAGTAAGTACACCATTAATATTAATACTGAGATGAACTATTGGCCAGCAGAAAAGTGTAATATGTCGGAAATGCATGAGCCTCTGATTCAGATGGTGAAGGAGCTCTCCGAAACAGGTAAGAAAACGGCTAAAGATATGTATGGATGCGATGGATGGGTAGTACATCATAATACAGATATTTGGCGCATTAGTGGACTGGTAGATGGAGCTTTCTGGGGTATGTGGCCTATGGGAGGAGCATGGCTTTCGCAGCATTTATGGGAGAAATATTTATACAGTGGAGATTTGGAATTTCTTGAATCAGTTTATCCTATTCTAAAATCAGCCTGTGCTTTTTACCAGGATTTTCTAATCGAAGAACCTACGAACGGTTGGTTGGTCGTAAGTCCATCCATTTCACCGGAAAACAAGCCGGCCGGACACGGTACATCGGTTTGTGCGGGAGCAACCATGGATAGACAGATTCTATTCGACCTGTTTTCGAAAACCATCAGGACTGCCGAACTATTAGAGGTGGATAAAAAACTAAGAAAGGAATTTCAAGCAACTCTTGACAGGCTGCCTCCAATGCAAATAGGCCACTTTGGCCAATTGCAGGAGTGGATGGAAGATTGGGACGACCCGAACGATAAACATCGCCATATTTCTCATATGTATGGATTACATCCTAGTAATCAGATTTCGCCTTATAGAACACCTGAATTATTTAATGCCGTAAAAACTACCTTGGTTCATCGAGGTGATATTTCAACAGGGTGGTCTATGGGTTGGAAAGTGAACTTTTGGGCGCGCCTGCAAGATGGTAATCACGCTTTAAAACTGATTACCGACCAGCTTACCTTGGTCGACCCAAGTATTAATTCAACATCAGCCAGCGGAGGGACCTATCCAAACCTTTTCGATGCCCATCCTCCTTTCCAAATTGATGGAAACTTTGGTTGTACTTCCGGTATCACCGAAATGTTAATGCAAAGTCACGATGGGGCTATTCACCTTTTACCTGCTTTACCAGACGCCTGGAATGAGGGAGAAATAAAGGGAATCAAGGCACAAGGCGGTTTTGTAGTAGATATAAACTGGCAGGATGGAAAACTGAAAACAGCGACCATTGAATCTACTTTAGGAGGAAATTGCCGCATCCGATCATATGTTCCTCTTAAAGGCGATGGACTTAAGGAATCTAAAGGAGATAATTCTAATCCTCTATTCTTTGTGCAGGATACTTCTGAAGTATTAAATCATTCAAAGAAGACAGCAGAAGAGCCAACAATTAAGGAGGTTTATGAATATGATATACGAACCGAAATAGGGGATCTCATAAAAGTAAATATACAATAGTCATGAATAATTTGTCATTTTATTCATTTATTATTTTATGGCTTATGTGCATCATTAATGTAAGAGCACAAAAAGCTTCAAACCCCATTATTTGGGCTGATGTGCCTGATGTCAGTTCAATTCGTGTAGGTGATACTTATTATATGAGTAGCACCACCATGCACATGAGCCCGGGATTGCCTATTATGAAGTCAAAAGACTTGATAAACTGGGAGATTGCTGGTTATGCATATGATCGCTTAGTCGAGAATGATGCAATGAATCTTGACCATGGACAGGACGCTTATGGTAAAGGTTCATGGGCCAGTAGCTTACGTTACCATGATGGAATGTTCTATGTTTCTACTTTTTCATCCACATCTGGAAAAACACATATCTTCAGAACTAGTGATATTGATAAAGGACAGTGGGAGGCTTTTTCGTTTAAACCTGTATTGCATGATAGTTCACTTTTCTTCGACGATGATGGAAAAGTGTATATGTTATATGGTAGTGGAAAAATTAGAATAATTGAATTACTTGCTGATGCTTCAGGTATTAAGCCCAACGGAATTGATCAGATAGTGATTGATAATGTTAACGCTGTTTTTGGAGAAGATGAGATTGGAGGTCTTCCAGGTGAGGGTTGTCAATTATGTAAAACCAATGGGAAATATTATTTGTTTAACATTGCGTCACCTAAAAGTCGCTGGTCTCGTTCGGTAATAGTTCACCGTGCAGAAAAGATTACAGGACCTTATGAAGGACGAATTGCTTTACAGGATAAAGGCATAGCGCAGGGTGGGCTTGTTGATACTCCTGAAGGTGATTGGTATGCCATGCTATTTGGTGATCGTGGTGCAGTTGGCCGTATTCCATATCTGGTTCCGGTAAAGTGGGAAGATGAGTGGCCTGTTCTGGGGGTTAATGGAAGGGTTCCTAAAAATCTTGATTTATCCGATAAAGCAAAGGGGGTTCCTGATATAGTGGCTTCGGATGAATTTGAGCGTGAGCCAAACGACCCAGTACTTCCATTAGTATGGCAATGGAATCATAATCCCGATAATGAGAATTGGACGATCCTTAAAAATCCTGGTCGACTTCGGATTACGACTGGCCGTATAGATACAAATGTTCAATTTGCCCGAAATATGCTTACTCAACGTACTTGGGGGCCTCAAAGTACTGCCGCAACCTGTATCGATGTGAGCAATATGAAAAATGGTGATGTAGCAGGTTTAATAGCACTTCAAAACAGGTATGGTTATGTTGGTGTGAAAAATGAAAATGGGAAAAAATATTTAGTGATGCATGAATCCAGCATCAATAATAATGGAGGAGAAGGAAAAAAAGGTATAGTAATGGTAAATACGATAAGTGACGAGTTTGAAGAAATAGAAAGGATTCCATTAATGCAAAATCATGTCCATCTCAAAATGAATTGTGATTTTGAAACTGATAAAGCTGATTTTTATTATAGTTTAAATGGAAAAGAGTGGTGTAGGATTGGAGAATCAATGCAAATGGTATACACCTTTACGAAACACTTTATGGGCTACCGATTTGGATTATTTAATTATGCAACCAAAGAGGTCGGCGGTTATGTTGATTTCGATTATTATCGAATTAAGTAATTGTTTAAAAAAAATAACTATCAAAGAATGAAAAAAGCACTATTGAATATTAAATTGCAACTAGCAACTGTACTACTGCTTGCTACATGTACGTTTTGTACAAATAGTACAGGGAATTATAATAAGCAGTCAGATACGGGAGAGTATACATATCGCGGTGCCGGTAATCCCTACCTACCACTATGGGAGCATTTGCCCGATGGTGAACCCCGTGTATTTGAAGATCCTGATAATCCGGGTAAATATCGCATTTATATTGTGGGTTCTCATGATGTGAGGACGGAACGTTATTGTGGATTGGATACCCGAATCTGGTCGGCGGCAGTAGAAGATTTGTCTGTATGGCGCGATGAAGGGTCTGCTTTTTCTTATAAGGTAGATGGTCAGTGGGATGTGATGTATGCTCCTGATTTGGTGGAGTTGGTGAAAAAAGATGGAACCAAAGAGTACTATTTATATCCTCACAGTCGTGGACATGGACGTATACCCATGGTTGCAAAAAGTAATCGCCCGGATGGGCCTTTTAAAGCAATTAATGTTACCGATGATGGTAAAAAAGTTTTGCCCGGTAGTGTAATGGGTTTTGACCCGGCAGTGTATATCGAATATATCACGGATAAAAACGACCCTGATTACGAAATTGGTTTTAGAGCTTATGGTTATTGGGGATTCAAACATTCTCAGGCTGGAGAGCTCGATCAAAATACGATGTATTCATTACGTTCAGGAACAGAAAAGATAGATTACTTTATCCCGGCAGGAAAAAGATATGGAGAGATAAATGATCCTGAAGGAACGGAGTATCCTTATGTATATCCCGAACAAGATTTAGGGGCGTTTAACTTTTTTGAGGCGGCTTCAATACGTAAAATTGGCAATAAGTATGTTTGGGTATATAGCGGTTATTCAGGACCAGATTATGGCTTAGGTAGCAGCAATTCCACTTTACGATATGCATATGGCGATACACCATTGGGACCATGGAAAAGTGGAGGCGTCTTGGTTGACTCACGCGCACCTGTACCGAGCAAAGATGGAGATAAGTTGATTACCAGCTATTCGGGTCACAATACTCATGGTAGCCTGGAACTAATTAACGAACAATGGTATGTGTTTTACCACAGGGCTCCCCGCAGTTTTGGTTATGCTCGTCAGGCTATGGTTGCTCCGGTAAGTATCAAGTGGGATGAAAAGCTTGTGGCAGATGGAGGAGAGTTAAAAATCCGTGCTTTCGACCCGTTTACAGAGAACAATAGCTGGAATGCAAAAGCTAAGGATGGTCATGTGTATAATGGTGCTGAAGTGACCTCCGAAGGCTTTCATATTTATGGATTGAACCCATATCGATATTATTCTGCCGGATATGCATGTTACCTTTCAAACAAAGGCAGTCAACAGGATTCGTGGGATATATGGGACAATAATATGCTTATTACCAATGTAAAGAATGGGGATATTATTGGATATAAATATTTTGGTTTTGGAGGCCTTAAAAAAGATACCAAAGGGTTGAAAGCTTTTGAAGGAACCCAGAAAGGCAATAACACTTCTTTCAATTTGTTTCTTACACCCAAAACAGAAAAAGCATTTAATATTAATGTTTGGCTAGATGGTCCTTGGGACAATGAAGTATGGAAAGGAACAAAAATTGGTACAATTGCAGTTCCCGACAGTTCCGTTCAGGAAACAAAAAAATATACCATAGATGTTTCTGAATTTGTTGATCATCTTGACAAAAAGCACGCTGTTTTTTTAACGGCAGACGGAGAAGATACCGAGGGGCTTTGTGATTTGGTAGGATTAGGTTTTAGCTCAAAAAAGAAAAAAGTCATTCGTTCAGTTGTACCAACGGTAACAATTTCTGTAGAAGGAGAAGAAATTCAATTGCCCGAAACACCTGTTAGGGCTACCAATGAGAACGGAATAAAGGATTATAAGCTTTATAAAGCAGTGCATAAACTATCTGCAAATGTAACAGAAATACCAAAGGTATCAGCATCGGCAAGTAGTAAGGATGTAAAAATAACCATCACACAAGCAAAGGAAAACTCAAAAGTAGCAGTTGTGGAGTTTGATTATAAAGGAGTGATTAAAACTTATCAGGTAGAGTTTATTGTAGAATAGTTTTTACCACTCAATAGGTATTAAGAACCCTGAGCTAGTCTCGGGGTATTTTTTTTATGGATGGTTATTCGGTTAATCAATCAAGGACATGGACGATTAAGATTTAACGGAATATGAAGATTATGAATATAAAATAGAAATATCTCCCAATGTGATAGAAATTTGCCCCATAGAAGATAGTCACTCTTATATTTTTACCTGTGATTTCTAAGACTGAAAAACAGACCTGGATAAACAAACAATTAAAAATCAAGGAGAGATATGAAATATAAAATTCTACACAAAACTATTTTGCAAACATTGGTTCTAGTGTTTGTCTCATGTTACACCTACGCACAATTCAATGCACCATTAAGACGACCTGTTTCGCCAAATAATCCGATGTGGTTAATCCATATCGATACCTGGAATTATCCGGACCCACAAAAGATTATCGATTTGGTCCCTAAGGATATTCGTCCGTATGTGGTGATGAATATTTCATTATCCGTAAGCCATGATAGTGAAACAGGTCAATTTTCTCGTGCCGAATATGGTTATGAGATAGCTCAATCATGGTTAAGAACCTGTGCCGAGAATCGGATGTGGGCCATGATTCAACCATCAAGTGGAGCATATAGCCACTTACCGGATAACGACATGACGATATATGAAGAGTTATATAATGAATATCCCAACCTGATTGGATTTAATTATTGTGAACAAAGTTGGGGTTATGGCGACGATGATCCCTTGGCGACGAATTGGGACGACAGGATGGCTCACTTTGCGAAATTGTTGGAACTTAATGATAAATACGGAACATACCTTGTTGTTAGCTGGTGCGGAAATAAATGGATTCCAAGCATTAATCCAATCGCGATGTTAAAAAGGAAGGCTGACTTTAAAAATGCCTGTGCCCAATACACCCAAAATTATATTTTATGTGAAAAATATACCTTTAAAGCTTACCAATCGGATATGGAAAGTATTTGTTTGGGGTCATACCTTTCTGGTTTTAGCGGTCAGTATGGTATCCGTTATGATGATAGTGGGTGGTCTGATGGAGAAGGCAATGTGAATGAAAATTTTACCATGGCTACTTATGGTGCACCTTTTCTTGAGCATGTGATGCTAACGGGCCAAACCGTGATTGACGCACCGGAGCTAATCTGGACTCATTGTTTTCAGGAGGGGGATCCGGTTTCTACAACAGATGGATATACAACAAGAAATTGGGAAACATTTCCGGAGTTTGATAAAGTTAGTGTCGATCTGTTCCGGAAAGTGTTGGACGGCACAGTAAGAATACCTACACGTCAAGAGGTGATTGACCGCACTAAAATGGTTGTTGTAAACGATGTAAATTCAGGTAATGATGATGATAAGTATAGCTCTCCGGAAACGTTGTTCGAGGGACTCTATCGTATGAACGAAGATGGTAACCTGGAAGACAACTGGAGTTTTTTTAAGAAAACAGGTCGTTATCCAACGGTTCCAACGGTTTATCAGTTGAATGATGAGGTGGCTAATTCTTTTGAGATAACAGTTAATAAATCAGACTATGCAACCAGATGGTCTTCTATATCCAGCAAAGTAGACGAGTTCAATGATTTATTTCCTCAGGAATATACAGGAACTTTATATGCAGGCCGATATGAAAACGGATGGGTAACCTATAATCCATACAAAACAGGGCGAAATGCCAGTGCAAACATTCCTTTTAAATATAATACATGCGAGAAGATGGAATTAACCTACTCCCAATATACTGCCGGAGTAATTAAAGAATATACAGATTACCTGACCATATACCTAAGTAATTTTGATAACGAGCTCAATCCTGGTCTTAAAACCAATACAATAAAAATCTATGGCAGTTCGTCTGAACCAAGCTATACAATTACTGAAAGAGGTAGCAACCAAATAAGTGAAGTGGAAAAAGAGTGGTCAGAAGGTGTATTAACCTTAACGATAAATCAGAACGGCCCTTTGGATATAAGAGTCGACTGTTCGGGAGATGCCACAGGTCGTTTAACGGAGTACCAAACAGCTAACATTGAAATGCCGGCAAGTCCTCCTGTATATATAGGTTCCAGGCAGTACGAATCAGAAACTTTCGAGTATAAAAACATTTCAGGGATTGTTAAAAGTGGTTCAAGCGGAAGTATTCGTAATTATACAGGGCAAGGTTATTTGCAATTTGGCACCAATGCTTCTGCAAGCGTAAGGGATATTGTAACCGTATTAAACGATGGTATCTATACTTTAGAAACCAAATATGCCGTAACAGGAGGCGATGTAAATACTATCGACTTATATGTAAATGGGACCAAAGTAGCTACGCCATCTTTTGTTGCAACAACTACGCTTAGCAACTGGGCTGTCAACAGTCAGCAAATCGAACTTCACAAAGGAGCTAATGCCATTGAGTTCAAGGCGAATGCCACAGGAGCTCAATCCATCTATTTCGATAATATGCTTGTTAGTACTGTGAGCACAGAAGATATATGGTTAGAGGCTGAATGCGGAACGATGGGATCGCTTTGGGAAAAAGCAGCAGATTCGGATGCTTCCAATAATAAATATGTTACAGTACAGGCAGGAAACAACAGTACGACAAATGCCCCTGAAGATGCAAGCGGGCATATATCTTTTGAATTTACATCAGAAGAAGCAGGTGACTATAAAGTTTGGGCACGAGTGAAGACCCCAACCACGGAAGATAATGCTTTTTGGGTAAAAATGAATGATGAAGCATGGTTTGCCTGGAATGATATAACAACATCAACTTCGTGGAATTGGGTTGAGGTAAACACTTTTACCTTAACTGCGGGAGAGCATACTTTTATACTGGCTTATAACGAAGACGGTACTCAACTTGATAAATTATTGATTACAAAATCAGGTACAGTCCCATCAGAAGTAGGAGGGACAGCAAGTAACTGTTCAACAGTCAATCAACTACCCTTTGCTTATGCAGGTTTAGATAAAAAGATAACAGATTCCGATGACAATGGAATAGAAACTATTGTATTGGATGGTAATGGTAGTGTTGACCCTGACGGTGAGATAGTATCATACATTTGGACTGAAGACGGTAATGAAATTGCAACAGGGGTAACGCCAACGGTCGAGCTTTCGGTTGGAGAACACTCCATCAAACTTACGGTAACAGATAACGAAGGTGCGGTTGATGCCGACGATATAATTATTCGTGTTTACGAATATGATTTTGAGGCATCCAATATATGGTTAGAGGCAGAGTGCGGAACTGTTGGTGCTAACTGGGATGTTATTAAAGATGCAGAGGTTTCGGGAGGTTCTTATGTTACAGCCAAGGCAGGAATGGAAAGTACAGGTCAGGCTCCGAATACTGATGATGGATTAATCCATATCCCATTTACAATTGTTTCTGAAGATAGTTATGCTGTTTACGGTCGTGTCAATTGTCCAAGTTATGAAGACGATTCCTTTTGGTTAAAAATGGATAACGGTTCTTTTAGTAATTATAACGGATTAAAAAGCAATGGTTGGGAATGGTATAAATTTGGTGATTTTGATTTATCTGAAGGTGAACATGAACTTACCATTGGTTATAGAGAAGATGGCGCGTTGCTGGATAAATTCTACATTACAAAGAATGCTGATTTGCCGGAAGGAATTGGAGAAAAGGCCGTTAATGATTGTAACAATGTAAGTGTGGGATATATAAAACGAGAGTCATTCTCATTATGGCAGAATTTTCCGAATCCTTTTAGTACTTCAACTACTATAAAATATAGTTTGGAGAAACCTGAAAATGTATATCTGAAAATATATAATGTAAACGGACAGTTGGTAAAAACCATTGTAAACCAATATCAGTCCATTGGTGAATACGCCTATGTCTGGTATCCTGAACAGTTACCAGCTGGCGTTTATTTTTATAAGTTGCGGGTAGGAGAGTTCTCGGAAACCAGGAAAATGATAATACAAAAATAAATAGTTGTTATTTCCCAGATTAAAGAGGTTGACCTGACAAGTCAAGCTCTTTTTCATTGGAATTTAAATTTATTTTTCAGGGGAGTTAATTGTATTGAAGAGGAGAACTTTAGATTCAAAACCAATTCTATCCACTTCGTTTTATTTCTAAAAACAGTTCAAAATAGGGGGTATTCAGCCTATTTTAGATTGCATGTATTTTCCAATTCATTGATTTTGCTGACTATGGCAATGTTTCTAACTGATTGAGAAGTTGCAGATTCACATAAACCACTTAACATGAGAATAGTGTTATTATTGGGTCCCAGATATAACAAAAAAGCTGGATGTTTCGTCCATTAAAGGTTAGTGGGAGAATTTCATCATCCAGACCATTGATAAACCATTTGAGGGTGTTAAAGAAGCATTGGTAATTGTTGGTAGCGACAGGTGTGGTGCTGCTAATGGTGTATTTACCCTTTCGCAGGAGATGGGTATTTCGTCATGGTACTGGTGGGCTGATGTACCTGCAGAAACAAAGAGTGAGCTTCATATAAAAAAGGACTTGCGTTGGGGGAGGTTGTAATAAAAGGAGGTAGTTCAGACTACTCGGTAGAAGTGCCGATTCGCAATGATCTTCCACAAATGTAGGGTTATGTTGAAAAGCACAGTGTAATTTCTATCGAAGCAGCCAATAATTAAAAGGCTGTAAACACCAACGTTATTAGCTGGAAAGCGGTACCAAACCTTGGTCGTACTGGTTCTGCGCTTACAACATTTCCTGTAAATGCCGATAAACAAGAGATTAATACCAATACACCCTATCTGGAGTACACCTTTTCTATCTTTGATTCTACACAGTTCAATACATACTTATGTCCACAATTTGCTTTCTTCCAACTATTGTCTGCTACGTAGTTTTGGAGATTACATTATTACGGGATTTTGCTATTTTTAAATTGAATATTTACAACATCTTCATTTATTAAGGTTGACCATTTACCTTCTTTTGTATATCCAAACACAAGTAGTGAGTATTTCCCTTGGTTGTTAGGTAGTTTTATTTTAATTCTGTTTTCTTCAGACTTAGGTATAAAAGTGTTGAAATAGATATTGGTAGAATAATTAGGTATGCGCTCGAATGGAGTTTTTTCTTTTTGTTTTGTCGTTGTAATGCGAGGGAACATAGCTTTTAAAGTATTCTTTTCCAAATCGATTAATTTGGAGGAGTTTTCTTTAGATGAAATATCAATTACACCATCATATACTGCAGTTCCAAAATAAAATTTACTGGTTATGATTTTTAACGACTTCAATTTATTACAAGGTGTTGCCATAAGCTGTTGAATGTTCTGTATAGGCACTCCATCCAGTATCACCAAAGGATTTGAGCCATATTTTCTATCTTCTGATATTATGGCAATCTGAACCTTATTATTCTTTCTTTTAGGAATGGCGTTATCCACAATTTCATAAATAAATTCTTCAAGGCTTGGTAAGTTTACATATCTTTCAAAATTGTATTCTACGTCAGGTACCCCATAAAACCGAAGGTCTGATCTATTTGAGTTTTGATTGTTTTGGTGATTTAAATAGGCGTCGGTAATTTGAAGGTTGAGCATACGTGCTTCAATAATATTTTTAAGAGTTGAATCAGGGGAAAACACCTCTTTGGTAATATTGAAAAATTCAGGATAAAATTCATCATCGATGGTAATGTGATAGTTTTCGGTTGTGTCAGTTACAGTAACGATTAAATCAACTCCCTGGTGATTAATTGGTAACTCGCAGTAAAACCGTCCTGTGCTATCAGTTTTACATCTGTTAAGCCAGGAAATAGAATCAACAAAAGATATGTACATGTCTTTATGGGCTACAACGTTATTTTTGTTTTTTGATAATATATTCCCAGATACAATATCATTTGAAAATTCAGGGCGATATGCTTTTGCACTTTGTTTAGTATTTAAATTCTGGTTTGACTGAAATTTTAAGATGTAATTGTTAATGTCATCGATGTTATTATATAGGTAATTTAATTCATTAATAGACAGGTTGTTTTGTAATGAAGATAATGAAGAAGTGAATGAGGTTGATTGTATCAATTCTTGCATTGAAGGCGATGTTTTAGAATTACCCATATGCATTGAAACAATATATTGCAAACTATCATTAAGGTCAGAATGTAAGTATAAAAATATAGAATCTCCCGGTGAAGATTGTGGTTTATTTATTTCTGCAAAGATGTTAAAGCTACTTTCCGGTTTAATATAAATATTTCGTATGGCAACTTCTTTTGATGTATTGTTTTTTAGTATTACAGTATTTAAACCTGCTGGGAGAAAAGTTCTTAATAAAGTTTCGGATTTTGTAATAGTTTGATTGTGCAGATATGTAAATCCGCTATTAACAATGTATAGAGATAGCGGATAATCATTATAACTGCTTGCAAGTATATTTAAATAAGCTAAGTTTTTGTTAAGGCTATCGAGTTTGCATACTACGCCTGATTCTACTATATTATTTATTGGTATGATTGTGTTTTCATTGCCTGAAGAGAAAGCTTCAATTTTGTAATTGTTGTTAGGGTAAGGGGTAAAATTGAAAACATTAAAGCCATCATCCAAGAATAATTCATTAATTACAGAATCATTCTCGTAAAATTTTGTGTGAATTCGTTTGTTGGTATCAGTGCAGGAAAGGATTATTTTATTCTCAATTCCATAAATTATTTTTCCTCCTTCTGCTGAAATATTTATTTCAAGCTCAGTAGAGTCACTAACTGTTTCAGTTACTTTTTTTGTTTTGAGAAAAGGGTTAATTACTTGTAATCTTCTTGTGAAAAAAGAGCTATAGCCAAAGTTTTTCATGTAATTAGTGTATGCCCTTATGTAATAATAGTCGGTTTGTAAATGTCTGGGTAAGGTGATACTATTTACTGTTTCCCCATTTTCTAAATAATACTTATTGGATGAGATTACTTCATTATTCTGATTGTATAATTCTACATATAGTATTGAACTATAATCGATGGGTATTTGAAGCGTTGCATCAAATGTTAATGCCTGGAAATTAATTGTTTCACCAGCTAGGTACACGCTTTGGTCAAGAATTAGAAAAGCCCTCTCATTAACTTCATAATCTTCAATTTGAGTTAATAGTTTTAAGTCGTTTTTATTCTGAGAATAAGAAGTAGTAACTATTCCTATTAAAAAAAACACACAAATAATTTTTTTAAAGAATATCATAGTTATAAAATTTTAGATCTATTAGTGATAGATGCTTCTGATTAATAGAAAATAAGATTAGTCTTCCTTTTCTACCCAAAACTCAGGTACTATAGTAGTGCCTGATAAGGCACAATTATAACATCTGGTTTTTGCCAAAGAAACAACAGTACCATAGAAAGGAATAGCTTCTATTTTATAAATCGAAAAGTTTTCTTCCCCGATTAGTGAATCAATCTCAGAATTTAGCTCTCTAAAATCTTCAGTTGTATAGTTAGCAGGTACACTTGAAAAAACAAATTCATGATTTTCGCAGTCATCGAATCCACTTGTTGGATAATAATCATCAGGCAACTCCGAACGATCAATAAATAGTCTTTTTTCTGATACTCCGCTAACAAGGAAGTAACCTAATATGGGCGCATCTTCTTCAGATAAGTTATTTATATTTCCTGTTACAGGACCGGGTATCGGGTCAAATAAAGTTCCTTGGTTGTAATTAAGATTCGCCAGATCTTTAAAATATTTGTATGCTGATTCTGATAGCGAGAATTGTTTCACTAAAATAGTGTATCTGTAATATAGTCTGTTGGTTTCTTCAGAAATGAATTTTAAAGAATGACCTTTTACTATATCATTCTTCCTGTTTGCTGTTGAAGCAATATCAATTTTAACATTGTTAGCATATTTATAGCAGACCTTCCATTCCGGATGCTCATAAAAATTAGTTAATGGAACTTCAAATTTCCAGGTCTCTTCATAGTCCCAGGCATAAAAATGGGTGTTGTTGATAGGGTCATGAGCATCTACAAGTAGATTAACACCGTTTTCATTTGTATTGTATTGCCAGTATATTTGTTCAATAGGAATTGGTTTTTTAATGGTTTCAAAATCTGATTCGTAAGTCACATCATCAAGAACTATTTGTAATTTATAACTATTGCCAACAATGCCAACAAATGAGCTGTCGGTTGTTGCGTATACGCCATTATCAGTTTCGCTTAGTTTAATTTCACGACCTGTGTTTTCTATAAACTTTAATTGAGCTCCACATACTGCTTTCCCCTTTCTCTGGTAATCAGCATAGGTTCTTGTTAATTTAACCAGATATGGACCAGGTAAATTAGTTAATTCTCCATCAACGACTAACAAATTTTCATATTTTGAAATATCCGGATCATATGGATACACACATGATGTGCAAGAAATGATCAACAGCATTACTGAGTATATTAGTTTGTAATTCATAGGATGCATGGTTTAGAATCTAATATTGTATGAAATATTAAGAATTGGTTTTGAAAATACAGAGAGCAAGTATCCTTCTACACCTCTTGAAGAATTGGATTTAAAATAAACGGAGTATGCATTATTTCGACCTGTAACATTATATACTCCAATTGACCAGAAATTATGAGCAAATTTTATAGATTTTAAGTTTTCGTAAATGTTCAATGAAAGATCCCACCTAAAATAATCGGGTATTCTATATTCGTTGCGCTTGGTATAATGCAATAGTTGATTATTTCGGAATGTATATTTAGCAACAGGGAAAGAAATAGGCCTTCCCGTACTGTACGAAATTGTTGAAGAAAGGCTATATCTCCTGGAGTGTTTGTAGTTGGTTACCAAAGTAAAATCATGTGTCTTGTCATAGTCTGTAGGGTAGTATTCTCCATCATTTATTTTTTCTTCTTCAAATATTCCGTCAATTTTTATCTCTGATTTTGAGTAGGTATACGATAACCAGCCGTTTATTTTTCCTTGATTTTTTTTAAGTAGTAACTCTAAACCATAAGCCCTTCCTGTTCCTGACAATAGTGAAACATCTAAATCCGGGTTTAAAAGAAGTTGTGTTCCTGTTTTATAATCAAGTTGGTTAATTGTTTTTTTGTAATAAAATTCAGCAGAAGCTTCAAGTTCATTTGAGAAAAAGTTGTGATAATAACCAAGAGACAATTGATCTCCAATGAGAGGTTTTATGGTTGGGTCGCATATTTTCCATACATCTGTAGGTGAAATGGCGCTGGAATTGGATATCATATGTAAAAATTGATGTATCCTGTTATAACTAAATTTTACAGAGTTATTGACCCCCAGGATGTATCGAGAAGAAAACCTAAGTTCAGGACCTCCGTAAGTTTTAACAATTTCATTCTTTGAATACAGGGTTGAGTCCATCCTGCTTTCAACCCGTCTGGTTACAAGGGGGTTGTATTGGTATTCTTTATATGACCCTAGAGCCAGGAAGATTGCATATCTTAAACCAATTGATGCAGTAAGGCGATCGCTAATCTTAAATTCATCGCTGAGATATAAGCCTGTTTCAATCCCATGTTCATTAGTTAATTTTATTTTTGAAATATCCGATTCTGCCAAAAGGGGGGTCAACTCACCAGGAATCAAATCGTATTTAATAATTTCGGCTCCAAATACTAAATTATGTTGTGAGTTAGGAAAATAATGTGCATCGGCTTTTACTGACTTGTGTTCAATATTGTACTTCATATTAAACGAAAGAGCTGGATCTTCATCGCTTTTTATATTATACTGGTAGTTGGAGTATATCACTGAAAGTTTAGAATATAGTTTTGGGGTAAAAAAGTGTTTAAAATATAAGCGGGTACATTTATTGGCATAATGATATGAAGTATCAGAGTTTAGGCTAAAGTTATCTTTAGAGAGGTAAGAAGTTAAGCTTAATTCGTTTTTGTCATTTACAAAGTAGGATAATTTGATGCTTAAATCATAAAAACTAGCTGAACTGTTTTTTGTTTGGGGAGTGTTTATTTCCTTAAGAATCCAGTCAGAATAAGTACTCCTTCCTCCAACTACAAAAGATAATTTGTCTTTTATTAAAGGTCCTTCAACAGTAAGTTTACTGGTAACAGGACTAATACCTGCACTTAATGAATATTTTTTAAGATTGCCTTGTTTTGCTTGCACATCAAATACTGAAGAGACCCTCCCTCCGTAATTAGCAGGTATTCCGCTTTTGTACAACTTAAAATCATCAACCGTTTCTGGGTTAAATACAGAAAAGAAACCGAACAAATGTGATGTATTATATATGGGGATTTTATCAAATAACATTAAGTTTTGATCTGCGCTTCCTCCACGTACATTAAATCCGGCAGAACCCTCACCTACAGTTTGTACACCTGGCAATAGTAAAGCTGTTTTAAGAATATCGACTTCTCCTAAAGTAGCAGGTAATTGTTTTATTTTATTTACATTTAGTCCAACTACTCCGATATTTAAATTCTTGAGATTGTTTTCTTTTTCAGAAGTAACAACCACTTCACTTATTAGGACATTACTTTCTTCCATATCAACATTCAAAGAGCCGTTATTATATACCATTATTGGGATAGTAGAATCTTCACGTCCCATGAACTTGAATACTATTTCATTTTCTCCTTTGGGTATATTTAATGCATAATATCCTGAAGCATCTGTTATAGTGCCTGCATTTATCGCTTTTACATATACTTGTGCTCCAACAACGGGTTGTCCATCCTCCTTATTGCGAACTTTACCAGAAATTATACAGGGACCTTTAGGCGAGTTTTTTTGGGCATCACCTATAAAAATTAACTGTTTTGTTATTATGGCTTCTTTCTTTTCTAGATTATTGACAAATGTAGCTTTGGTTTCATTAACTTCTATTCTTCCTCTTTTTTTGTTTTGATTTACTTCAAAGAAATCTTCAGGCAAGGAAGTTTGTATTTCGTAGTTGTTGGTAATAATAATATTTGATCCGTCTATAATGAAATCCATGGGCAAGTTCCTGAAAGATTCATCTAAAATGTGGGAAAGATCTGTTAAAGTTCCGTTCCTTTTTACCAATACAGAATCCACCCAGCCTTTTTTATAATAGAATTTTACTGGGTGTTTGCTTTCTGTTTCTTTTACAAAGTTTATAAAAGTTGTTGTGTTATTGCTTGGTTCAATATTGATATTACCGATTGGTTGCTGAGCTAATGCAAGGGTTGTTGAAAACAGACTTATTAATAATAGTAGTATTGTTTTTTTCATTTTTCAATAAACATTCGTAATAGTTTAGGATTTTAGGTGCTGAGGTATAATTGGATACAGATAGTTTTAGTTTGTTTTTCTTGATATACTTTTTAATGTATGTTTCTTTTTCCTTCAATTGATTTTTTAAATCTTTCATTTTTTTGATATGTATCGTTACATCGTTTTTAATTAAATACATGTCAGTGTTTAGCTTATAATTATAAAATGGCCAGCTTTGATCCATAACTCTTTCTTTTGTCTTATGGATCAAAAATTTCAATTCACTATCATAAACCACTTCGTAATATCCATTATCAACTTCTTCCTTGTTTATTTTTTTTAAGTTGTTATAATATCTATATGTTTTGCCTAAAATTTCAAATTCACTTATGTGGTTTTCATCAAGGGCAATACAATGCATTGAATAACTATCGGAAGTCATCAGGTAGATTAATTTGTCCTCTTCAATATCGTATTTTAAATTCTGAACACTTTGCTTCTTGCCTTTAAAATATATATAACCTTTAAACCAATTATTATTGAGGTATGGGTGTCTGTTTTTGTTGCTGACAGGCATGTGATATCGACCTACAACAAAAGGTAGGCTTATTGTTGTATATTGCTGTAAACAAGCTTTTAAGTTGTTTTTTTGATGATCAAGAAAATCTTTTTTCTTGTTGTAGGATATTTCCTGACCATTTAAATAACAGAAAGAAATTAAATACAATAATAGATAGATTGGAATGTGCTTTTTGAAATATTGTGCTTTAGAGGAGTATATTTTAATCATTACTTCGTTAGGTTTTCGTATTGCACAGATAATGAATGTGTTAATAGGATTGGCTATTAACGTAATGATACTAAGTGTCTTATAAAATAGTCTCATATCTCATGTCTTTTATCTAACGATCTATTATTCATATGATTTGTATTCTAAAGCATTATACATGCTAAGTAAAATAAGCTGTTCGATGTAAAAAATCTGTTTTTTGGTGTAACTACAAAAAGGAGATGTAGGCAAACAAATTTATATTTAGATCAAGTGTAGGAGGGCGAATTTTTTGCATTTTAAGAGGAATTATTATTTCACTACTTAATAATGTGATTTGGCAAACGGTTTTTTATATGATGAAAAAGACTAAATAAAAAACTCTCCCATTGATATAGAAATTTCATCAGCATCGAAATCCCATTGGATTAACTTTGTAAGTGACGCTTTAATTAAATTGTTGGGTATCTTAAAGAAAATAGAGTTGGAGTGCATCAATTATAAAATTCAGTGAGATGATTACAAATTATATTGCAGTCGATATGGTAGAGATGGTTTCTCTGCATTTTAAAGATGGACAATCCAAGAGTTTTAAAAAAAAGGATATAAAAAAGATACCCAAAAGCATATTGCTTGGAACATCCTTTTTGTTTGCAGCTATTAATGTCTATGGAACACGTTCTCCATATATAGTTAGAGATATACAGGAGGTTGTGGAGGTTCTTTGCATACTATAGTTCTGCTTTGTGTTTTTAATAAGAATTTATTCAATTAATATTATGAAGATATTATTATCAGTTTTTTTTTTAATCGGTGTGGCACTTACGATGAGTGCTCAGGACAATTATGTGTCAATAAAAAAGTCGAAAGGATATTTTAGTTTAGTAAACGCAAAGGAACCTACCTCTTTGTTAATCGATTCTGAAGATTACGCTGGTGTTATTAGGGCTTATTCAGACTTACAAGAGGATATTTATAAAGTTACAGGCAAGAAACCTGAGTTAATAAAAGGAGAAACAGCAACAGCTAAATCTGTTGTAATTGCAGGTACGCTGGGTAAAAGTGCCCTTATCGATAAACTGGTAGCCAATAAAATGATTGATGGCAAAGAACTGCAAGGTAAATGGGAAAAGTTTATCATTAAAACAGTAAAAAACCCTTTGCCAGGAGTTGAAAATGCCTTGGTTATTGCAGGGAGTGATAAGCGTGGAACCATTTATGGTATTTATGATGTTTCGGAACAAATAGGCGTATCGCCTTGGTACTGGTGGGCAGACGTTCCTGTAAAAAAGAAAGAGGAAATTTATATAATTCCAGGAACATATACTGATGGAGAACCAAAGGTTAAATACCGTGGTATTTTTATTAACGATGAAGCACCTGCTTTTAGAAACTGGGCGGCAGATTCTTTTGGCGGGCCTAACCACAAGTGTTACGAAACCATTTTTGAATTACTTCTAAGAAACAAAGCCAACTATTTATGGCCGGCTATGTGGCTACCTACAATTTTTAACGAGGATGACCCGTTAAATCCCAAAACGGCCGATGAATATGGAATAGTGATGTCTACCAGTCACCATGAGCCAATGATGCGCTCGCATAACGAGTGGTATAAATATGGTGAAGGAGAATGGAATTATGAAACTAATAAAGAAAAGTTGCAGGACTTTTGGAGAAAAGGTATAGAACGCATGGGTACATACGAAAGTGTGGTAACAGTGGGTATGCGCGGAGATGGTGACGAGGCAATGTCGGAAGAAACAGCAGTGGACCTGTTAAAAGAAATCATTGCCGACCAGCGTGAGATTATTGCTGATGTTACTCAAAAACCTACCCAGGAAACCCCGCAGGTATGGGCTGTTTATAAAGAAGTACAAGATTACTTTGACAAAGGAATGCGTGTGGATGATGATATTATGGTGCTGTTTTGCGATGATAACTGGGGTAACCTACGCATATTACCTAAAAAAGAGGATTTGAGCCATCCTGCAGGATATGGTATATATTACCACTTTGATTATGTGGGCGGACCTGTATCGTACCGTTGGTTAAATACTACGCAAATTGAACGTGTTTGGGAACAAATGAACCTGGCTTATGAATATGGTGTAAAAGATCTTTGGCTGGTGAATGTAGGGGATATTAAACCTATGGAATTACCCATCAGTTTCTTCCTGGATTATGCGTGGAACCCAGATGCCATTCAGGCTAAGGATTTACCTGACTATTATGTGAGTTGGGCAGAACAACAGTTTGGCAAAAAGCATTCAAAGGTAATTGCAGAACTGCTCTCTCTTTACACAAAATACAATGCCCGACGTACTCCTGAGATGTTAACAGGAGAAACATATAGTGTTGAAAACTATCGTGAAGCAGACCGAATTGTGGTGGAGTATAATGAATTGTTGGGAAAGAGTACCGTTGTTTATAATCAGTTGCCTGAAAATCAAAAATCAGCGTTCTATCAATTGGTGCAGTCGCCTATTGAGTTGTGTGCCAATATTAATGAGATGTATGTGGCAGTAGGTAAAAACAAGTATTATGCAGAGCGAGGAGCTGCTTCTGCTAATTATTATGCCGATAAAGTAAAGGAACTTTTCAAAAAAGATGCGGAACTAACCCGGAAATTTCACGAGGTTGAAGATGGAAAATGGAACCATATGATGTCGCAAACGCATATTGGTTATACCAGCTGGGCGCACCCACCGTTAAATACCATGCCTGCCGTATCGTATGTGCAAGTCCCAAAGTCAGCAGAATTAGGATATTTGTTAGAATATGGAAAAAAGCCTACCTGGGGATGGTTGGATGTTGAAGCCGATTGGAGTTTTAGTGAATCGCTACCTGAGTTTGACCCCATAAACAAGCAGGATTATTATATTGATATCATTAATCGTGGACAAGATGAATTAAGTTACACGCTTAAGGCCAAAGAGGATTGGATTAAACTTTCAAAAGGGCAGGGGGCAACGAGATTCAACGATAAAGTTTATGTCAGCATAGATTGGAAAAAAGCACCGAAAGGAAAAGCAATAGGCGAAGTTATGGTGGTTGGTGCAGGTAAGAAATACTCCGTAAAAGTTCCTGTTAACAACAGCATGATAGAAGCAACTGGCTTTGTAGAAAACAACGGCGTGATTGCCTTTGAAGCGGCGAACTATACCCGAAAAACAGATTCGAAAAATAGGAAGTGGACGAAGATATCTAACCTTGGACGCACCCATTCTTCATTGATAGCTGAGCCTGTTAATGTTGAAAGATTAGAATTAGGAAAAAAGTCTCCCATGCTCGAATATGATTTCACCACATTTAATTCTGGTGAGTTGACCGTCGAATCTTTCCTTTCACCTACGCAGGATTTCAAAAAGAAGGATGGATTATGGTTTGCTATTGCTATCGATGATGAAGAACCTCAAATCATAAATATGAACAAAGGTGAAGAACAACCCGATTGGCAATATGCAGACTGGTGGTCGGTGTCTGTAGGAAATCATATCAAAATGAAAACATCAAAACACAAGATAAACACAGCAGGTAAACATACCCTGAAAATTTGGATGATGGATGCTGGCATTGTTTTCCAAAAGTTTGTGATAAATGCAGGCGGCAAAAAACCATCATATTTAGGTGCGCCTGAAAGTAAGAAGATTAAGGAATAAGATGTTTGTGATATAACGGGACAAAAGTTGATTGCTCAATGCTGTCAATAACTTTTGGATCTGGTTTGAAGAGTCAATTAGGAAAATGTTGTTTTGGAAAGACAAATGTGTCTTTGGGGGCGCTATATTGGGATTTTGGTGCCCCTTTTTTAGAAAATGAAAATTAAAAGATATGAAGCAGAAATATAAATATTGGTTTTGTTTGTTTTTGTTTTTAGCTGTATATGGTTTAAAAGAATCAAAAGCACAGATATTATGCATCGATAATAAATCGGAAATCATCAGTGGTACGCAGGATGGTTACCGATACGAATTATGGAACCAGTATTCGCAAGGTCATGCTTGTATGACGTTGGGAGAGGGAGCTTTGTTTAGTGGCGAATGGTCTGGTATAGAAAACTACCTGGCCCGTCGTGGTTTTGGTTACAACCGAACCCAGGAACACCAGGAAATAGGAACCTTTTACGCCAACTACAATTGTGATTATAACCCTGTAGATACTTCTGGCAATTCGTACCTTTCGGTTTATGGTTGGACTTTGGAACCTTTGATTGAATATTATATTATCGAGGATTGGTGCAGATGGATTCCATCCATGGATAAAAACGCCATTTTCAAAGGCACTTTCGAGGTGAATGGCAGTGTTTACGATATCTACGAAAACACAAGAGTAAACCAACCGTCTATTGCGGGCAACACTACCTTTCAGCAATATTTTAGCATCAGAAAAGATAAACGAAGCGCGGGTAAAATAGATATCTCAAAACACTTTGGTAAGTGGGAAGAATTAGGAATGGATATGGGTAAAATGTACGAGGTTTCGTTAGTGGTAGAAGGTTACCAGAGTAGTGGTAGTTTTGGGTTTAAAGAGTTGGAGGTTGTTGTGGAGAAGTAGATAGCAATATTAAGAAGCTTATCTAATAAAAAATTAAAGAGGTTAAGCAGTTCCTAAAAAGAAAGCAATGAAACAAATATTTTTATTACTCCTAGCATTTATTGCCTTACAAGCATGTGGTGTAAAACAACAGGAAAACAAGATTGAAAAGCCACGTATTGTAGTGTTGACCGATGTTTCTACTTGGGAAACTGACGATAGCGAATCGTTGGTGCGGTTGTTTGCTTATGCTGATATGTTTGAAATAGAAGCTTTGATTTATACTACGGGCTGGAGCTTGGAAGAAACACGAGATGATTTCTTCCCATTGATTCATGATGCCATTGATGCCTACGAAAAGGATTTACCGAACCTGGTAAATCGTTCTGAGCAAATTGATTTTAAAGAGGATGAAACCAAGCAAACCATAGGTTATTGGCCAAGTGCTAATTATTTAAGAAAACGTACTGTTTTTGGCAGTAAAAAGCGTGGTTTAGATAAAATTGGGGCAGATAATATTTCGGATGGAAGCAACTTGATTATTGAACTGGCAGATGAAGCAGATGACCGTCCATTATGGATTTTGGTTTGGGGTGGAGCAAATACCCTGGCACAATCTATTTGGCAGGTTCAACAGGATAGAAGCGAAGAAGAATTAAAAGCTTTCCTGAAAAAAGTACCAACATATGCCATTACCGACCAGGACAGATCATACAAAAAGGGAACACCTTTTAATATTAGTTCGCATCAATGGTTACGTCAGGAGTTTGAGAAGGATTTGCTGTTTGTTTGGGACGAGTGTGCCTGGAGATATCAAAACGGTACAGGAAAGGAAAAATGGGATGAATATGCCGAACACATTCAAGGGCATGGAAATCTGGGAGATGTATATCCAAAATACAAATTTGGTGTTGAAGGGGACACCCCTGCATTTCTTCATGTTATGCCCAACGGTTTAAGTAACCCGCTTATCACCAATCAGGTGAGTTGGGGAGGGTATTCGGAATGGGGCTTAGCAGCAGACGACACTACTAATGCGTTTACCAACCATAAGGGAGAAGTTTATGAAACTTGCCATAAGTATGAAGAATATTTTTATCCTGCAACTTTCAACGATTTTGCTGCCAGAATGGATTGGGCAGCCAATGGAAAAGGCAACCGTAATCCTGTTGTAGTAGTCAATGGAAAAAGAGGCATAAAGGTCATAGAGATTGAAGCGAAACAAGGCAAGTCTATTCTGCTCGATGCATCAAAAACGTTTGACCCTGAAGAAGACCGATTGAATTATAAATGGTGGATACAACCCGAAACAGGTACATACAAAGGAGAAATAAGTATTGCCAATGCAAATACCGATAAGGCGAGTATTAAAATGCCCCTAGAATCAAAAGGTAAAAATTTTCATGTGATTTGCGAAGTGACCGATAATGGAAAACCCCAGCTAACAAGCTACAGAAGAGTAATTGTGAGTGTTGAGTAAGAATAGGGATATATAAAAATTAATATGTTATGGGAGATATTTTACATTTAAAGAGAAGAAACTTAAAAAATGCTTATTCAAGATATTTTAAGTTATACGGAATATTATTCTTTTCATTATTCTTTTCAAGAAGTTATGCGGATACATATTACGTTTCTACTTCAGGAAGTGATGCAGGAACTGGTTCTTCGTCCAGTCCCTATCAAACTATAAAAAAAGCTGCAAGTGTTGTAAGTGCAGGAGATATAGTGTTAATATACGGAGGTACTTATGTTGAAAAAGAAATAACACCAGCTGTTTCGGGAACAGAAGATGGCATGATTACGTTTAAGCCTAACCCAGGTACCGGAGATGTGATACTCAAACATGCAGGTACATCAACCGATGATGTTAGCCCGTTGTTCCAACTGAGTAACAGGAGTTATATTTGGATTGAAGGATTTTACTTTAAAGATTATACTTACGGAGGGGCTGGTGTTTGGATGAGTTCAGCCGAAGGTAATGTGATTATAAACAACCGCTTTGAAAACCTTGGACATGAGGAGGTTTCTTCATGGGGTGGAGGTAGTTGTATCTCGGTTTACAAGTCGCAAAATTGTGTAGTAAGCAATAATTACTTCAACAATATTTTTGGCGATGGCATTGGCGTAAGTGGCGAAGGTTGCATGAACAACCTGATTTGTAATAATTCATTTTACACCTTTAAAGGAAAACTCAGAAGCTGGGGAGGTTCATATAAATACTCCCGAACTATCGACATTCAGGATATGAAAATATATTCGTTGGAAGGAGAGATATCCACCGACTATAAATCAAAAGGCAATAACGTTTTTGCTTTTAATTATGGTGAAGACTTATATCATCATATCTGGCTCGACAGGGATGGTAGTAACAATGTGATTTTGCGTAACTACGGAAAATCAGGGAGCGGTGCCATTTTTAACGAATCGCGTTGTGCTTTTAATGTCATTCAGGAAAACATTAGTGTTGATATGAAGGTGGGTTTTATGAGTGCCTACTACGAAACAACGGGCTGGACCATTGAACCGCGTTGGATTAACAATGTGGCTTACAATAACGAAACAGGATTTAAAATACATAAGTCAGAGCGAGACGAATTCCGAAATAATATCAGCTATAACAATACCGAATTTGATTTAGTATTTACCGAAGAGGCGTACTCCAATGCCCCACATACTTTTAATAATAACTTGTGGTATTCCGATAACATTGCAAATTCCATTGAATTTAAAGGAGGGGCTGTTGATGTGCCTACTTTTAATATGTATGTAGGAGATACGGATGGTCTTACTCGAGACCCTTTGTTCACTAATTTAACATCAGGGAGTGAAAATTTTACCTTGCAATCGGAAAGTCCGGCAATAGGAACTGGAGATAATGGACTTGATTTGGGAGCTTATGCAGTTTACCCGGCAACCGATTTGGGTTGGAATTCTTCGTTGGATATTTCAGGAGTACTTGTTAGTTTTAATGCTTTAGTATCATTTGCGGATAGAGGAACACAAGCGCAAATTCAACTGAATTTAAGCGAAGCTTCATTGGAACAGGTTAGTGTTGATGTTAAGCCAGTTGCAGGAGATGCTGTGAGTGGGGAGGATTTTAACTTATCGGCTACTACTATTACCTTTCAACCTGGCGAAACCAGTAAAACGGTATCCATCGATTTTACAGGTAGTGCCCGATACGACGAATTAATTGCTTTTCGGTTGGAAAATGCAACCAATGCAAACGTAGGAGCTAATAACTTACGTTTATTTAGGATTAACAAAATACAAATGTTAACAGCTCATGCAGGCACTGACCAAACGGTATGGATTAGCGAAAACAATACTACCGCCGGTGTTACCCTGGATGCCTCATTGAGTAACGACCCCGATGGAAATATTGTTTCGTACAGTTGGAGTTTAAATGGTTCAGAAATAGCAACCGGCGAAAAGCCTTCTGTTGATTTATCGACAGGGATAAATAATATTAGCCTACAGGTTACAGATAACGAAGGCAATACACATACCGACAATGTAATCGTCTCTGTAATGAGCGGTACTGGAATTTGGCTCGAAGCAGAATGTGGAACTGTGGGTTCACTTTGGGAAAAGCTGGAAGACACAGAAGCTTCAAATGGCAAATATGTAACTGTAGAAACAGGGAATAATATGACAAGCGGTGCTCCTGCTAGTGCTAATGGCTTGCTGCAGTATACTTTTAATGTTGCTGAAAGTGGAAATTACTCACTTTATTTAAGGGTTCAGTGCCCAAGTGCCAATGATGACTCATTTTGGATGAAAATGGATAACGGTTCATTTGCATCCTGGAACGGAATAGAATCTGCATCATCCTGGGCATGGAGAAAATACTCGAGCACTTACAACTTGACTGCAGGGAATCATACCTTAACCATTGGGTATAGGGAAGATGGTGCTCTATTGGACAAGATTTACTTGACGAATGAAGATAATACACCAGAAGGCGAAGGTGCCCCTGCTGATAATTGCGAAGATACGGCGGTTAGTGATGAGATAATCGATAATTTAAAAGTATATCCAAACCCTGTTGGTAATAAACTAAATATTTATTCACCAGTACCGCCACAACGTGTAAGTGTTTACAATATAAGTGGGCAAGTGGTATTTAATCAGAATATATACTCCTCTGATATTTCAGTTGATATGACTAGATGTGTAGCGGGTGTTTATGTGTTAAAAATAGAATATCCAGAGGGTTCGGTACAAAGAAAAATTATTAAACAATAAGGGAAATGAGAGCGATTATTGCAATCCTATTTTTGGGTATGTTAAGTGCATGTAACTGCTTAAAAACTGATTCTGATACAACAGTTATATCACTAAAAGGGAAATGGAATTTTCAGTTAGATCCTTCTGATAAAGGGGTTGGTAATAAGTGGTTTGCAAAAAAACTGGAAGATGAAATACTTTTGCCAAGTACCACCGATGTTCAGCAAAAGGGAGAGTTAAACACCAAAACCGAATATGGGAGATTTACCCGTTTGTATCCTTATGGAGGACCAGCATGGTACCAGAAGGAAATTGAAGTACCTGAAAACTGGCAGGGAAAACAACTGCTGTTTTTTATGGAGCTGACTAAAGCATCTTCGGTTTGGGTGGATGAGCATTATATAGGTAAGGAAATTAGTCTGACCGCTCCGCATATTTATAACCTAAGCAAATATCTAACTCCTGGCAGACATTTGATTTCGGTTCGAATCGATAACAAAGATAACCCACCCGTAGGTTGGCCGCATCAAATCAGCGACCAAACCCAAACCAACTGGAACGGTATTTTAGGTCGTATTGAATTACAGGTTAAAGATGTGGTTTATATTAAGGATGTCCAGGTTTATCCTAATGTTCATGAGAAAAAGGCCGATGTAAAAGTTAAGTTCAACCAAAAAAGTTCTGGTAAACTAACCCTTGAAGCCGATGCCTGGAATACCTCCGAAAAGCATCATGTAAAAGCTAGGGAATATGATATTGAAACGTTAGACAATGGAGAATGTGTTATTTCTTTACCGATAGGGGATAACATGTTATTATGGGATGAGTTTAATCCTGCACTTTATAAGTTAAAGGTAAAATATGAAGGTAAATTTAACTCAGAAGGAGTTAGGGATTACAAAGAAGTGGATTTCGGAATGAGGGATTTTACCGTGAATGGAACGCAATTTCAGGTGAACGGGAAAACAGTTTTTTTAAGAGGTAAGCACGAATCACATGTATTCCCGATTACAGGACATGTTCCTATGGAAGTAGATGAGTGGGTGAGGATTTTTAAGATTGCTAAATCGTATGGTATGAACCATTACCGTTATCATACTTGCGTGCCATGTGAGGCTGCTTTTAAGGCTGCTGATATTGTGGGTATTTATCTTGAACCTCAATTGCCTCGTTGGGGCCAGGTGGGCGATTCTAAGTTAAAATTTACTCTTCAGGATGTGGAGATGAAAAAAGATTCATCAGATGCCTCCGAGTTGGTAGAGTATATGTTGTTTGAAGGTTATAAAATATTGGAAACCTTTGGTAACCATGCTTCATTTTGTATGTTTTCGTTGGGGAACGAATTACATGGCGACAGGCAATTGATGTCGGATATGGTCAGTAAGTTCAGGGCTTTCGATAACAGACATTTATACGCCTCGGGTTCAAATAACTTTTTGTGGAATCCAAAATTGTCGCCGGGTGATGATTTTTGGACAACTACTTTCTCAGGAGGAAGTTATTCACCAGGCAATTATCACCCAAATACCAAAGGATTGGATACGCGCAGTTCTTACCCGGTTCATACCGAAGGACATATCAATAATATATATCCGAGTACTACTGTTACCTATGAAGGAGGAATCAAAAATGTACCCGTTCCCATTATTAGTCACGAGAACGGACAGTTTCAGGTTTATCCCAACTTCGATGAAATTGAAAAGTTTACAGGTGTTGTAAGGGCAAAAAACTACGAGGCTTATCGCGATAGGCTTGAAAAAGCAGGTATGCTCGACCAAGCCAGGGATTTCTTCAGGGCTTCAGGTGCTTTGGCAGCCATTTGTTACCGAGCCGACGTGGAAACGGCTATCCGCACCAAGGGATTTGGCGGATATCAGATGCTTGACTTGCAGGATTTCCCTGGACAAGGAACAGCATTGGTAGGTATGCTGGATGTTTTTATGGATTCAAAAGGAATTATCTCGCCTGAAAAATGGAGGGAATTTAGTAGCGAAGTTGTGCCGCTTCTGCAGATGGAAAAATACACATGGACTAATGATGAAGAATTTAACGGCCTGGTAAGTCTCGCAAACTATGGGGCAGATAAAATTAACACACAACTTAAGTGGGAACTGATGAACGATAGCGGCGAATTAATTGCAAAAGGTGAAATAAAGGCTAATGTTCCCCAGGGAAAAGTAATTGATTTAGAGTCTGTGAGAATAGATTTGTCTGAGATACCAGCTCCGCAGAAACTGGAGTTAAACCTTGTTGTTGAGGGTACTCAAGCTAAAAATGCTTATCCAATTTGGCTATATCCATCAAAGGTTATGGTAGATACAGTGGACAATATTATCATTAGCAATACACTGGATGATAAAACTGTCAAAATATTAGAGAACGGAGCTGATGTATTGCTTTTTCCTGATTCTACCTTGTTAAAAAATGCCATAGAAGGTGCATTTCAAAGCGATTTTTGGTGTTATCCGATGTTTAAAAAATATTCACCACCAGGAACCCTTGGCATATTGTGTAATCCAGCTCATCCAATATTTAACGATTTTCCAACGGATTTTCATTCTAACTGGCAGTGGTGGCCTATGCTAAAGCATGGTAAAGCGATGATTTTGGATAATACCCCTGATTATTTCAGACCCATAGTTCAAGTGGTAGATAATTTTGAACGCAACCATAAGTTGGGTGTAGTATTTGAATGTAAAGTAGGTAGAGGAAAATTGTTGGTTTGCAGTGCTGCTTTACAAAACCAACAACAATACCCCGAAGCTCGTCAGTTGTTATACTCAATTCAAAAATATATGAAAAGCGAAGAGTTTATGCCTCAACATTGTTTAACTCTGAAACAAATTGAAGAAATCTTGGCTAACAAAAGTTAAAAATATGTAATCATTCTGGGGTGTAAATTTGTCTCAAATTTTACACCCCAGATTTTGTTGGTGCCGATCATGTGTAAAAATCACTCATAGATGTGTTGTTTTTCTAATTATAAAAATAAGATATCACAGTGAAATATGGAATATACAGCGTTTTTTCTTTTATACAAACACTAGCCTGTTGAAATTTCTACTTCTTGGATAAAAATGTCACCCTGTTAAAAATGCTTAAAGTCTACTTTTAAATATTCTTCACGACTGCATGAGAGGGGACAATATTTTAAAAGTTTAACTAATTATTATTTGTTATGAAACAGGCATTATATGTTTTGTTGATAACAGCTTTAATAAGTTGTAATCAACAAAAAAAAGAGGAGAGTGGTTTTGCAGGTCCATTAAAAGAGTTTTTTCAACTATTTAGTGAATTAAAGAAGGAAAAAGGAATTGATAATCTTTATAATCGGAACATAGATGCGGTTGAAAGAGGCGATGAAGAAGGAAGATTGAAAATTCGAGAGGAATTTAAAATTGCACATGACAATATTGTTCAAGAAATTACAAAACAGTATCCTATTAATACTGTTAAACTTCCTTTTAAACAAGGTGATAAGTCAAAAATAGACATTGAGGAAATTTTTATTTCCAAGTACTACTTTCCATGGGGTACTGCTACCCGGTTAGCTTATAATGTATGTTTTAAGTGTCTAAAAAAAACTGATGAGCCATTAAGCATGGTGCGATTCGAATATTACGATGTTGATAATGATATCATTATTTCATCGAATTGTTCGGTAACAAAATCCGGGACTTTTGAGATCAGATTATGGGCAGACCAGGATTTCTTTCAGTTTAAAGAAATATTGGTAATGGTGATGTAAGGTGATTGTTGAATTCTAAAAGACAAGAATATGAAAAAAGAAATAAAAATTAATATAGCCATCAAGACCATTATTATTTTATCAGTGTTTTTGATGATGAGTCTTGCCGTAATGATGATTAGCCAAAACACTCTAAAAAAACTGTCGTACGAGGTTGATGCAATGAGCAGGGTAAACCATTATGAATACAGTATAGCCAAGGCATTTATTGGTAATATGAGTTTTTTAGCAGAAACTTCGCTGAAAGGAAAAGCTAACTCCTGGTATGGTCAGGAATTTGAAATGAACAATATGTATGGCTATTCAGCCTTAAAGGAAATAAAAAGATCCCCATCTGAGAGTTATGATTTTGATTATGGACGAGTGATAAAAGACCAACTAGATTTTGACAGGGAAGGCAGTAAGCAATTAAAGGATGCGTATACTTACTCTTATTATAATCGTTTGCTTACGGATGCTATTGTAAAAACATTGCAGAATGATAGGTATCCGGAAAAAGTAAAACAAAAACTCACGAACCTTGCCGGCATGGCTTTTTTAAACCAAAACAATCCCAGTAAAAACAGTTTTGTACGTATCGAAAATGCTTTGGCAGAGCTGAAGACAGCGTCTGCTCACCTTTCCGAAAAGGAAGCTCAGGCTATTGACGAAGTATGTATATCTTTTAATAATTGGTTGGATTTAAAAACAGTACTGGCTGAAAATTTGAAGATATATAGAGACAAAAGGGGAGCGACAGTAAAATACCCTGGCGAAATGAGAGGTGTAATCCATAAAAATATGGAAGAGGTAAAAAACAATATGAATAAGCTATTCAATTGGTTGATGGTTATTGTTGTTGTTGTGGCCATTGTTATCTCGACCTATTTTGTTAAGGATATCAAATTTGGTGTAAATGCCAATTTAAAAGCGCTTGAGAACTTAAGTAACGGCGTGTTAGAGATTGATTTTGAGAAACGAGTGGAAAAGAGGCGAGACGAGTTCTTTAGACTTTCTCAAAGCCTTAAACAAACTGTGGGTAAACTTAAAAATACGGTAGTGGGTATTAAATCAAATACATCATCTATCAACACTAACTCAGAAGAGTTAGAGAGTGCATCTATAAAAATTTCGTCAGCAGCCAACGAACAAGCATCTTCTCTAGAGCAAATTTCTTCGTCGATGGAAGAAATGTTATCAAATCTGGAACAAAACAATGCGAACTCCAATAAAGTGCAGGAGATTACCGAGAAAACATCGGTAGAAGTAGAGAAAGCTAAAGATGCATCTGAAGAAAGTGTGACCGCTATCGAAAAAATAATTGAGAAAATATCAGTTATCAATGATATTGCCATGCAAACTAATATTCTTTCGTTGAATGCAGCTGTGGAAGCTGCCAGGGCAGGAACTGCAGGTAAAGGTTTTGGAGTTGTAGCCAACGAAGTAAAAAAACTTGCGGAAAGAAGTCAAGCTTCCGCCAACGAAATCAACGATTTATCACACTTGTGTATTGATGCTACCAATAAAACATCAGATAAACTTGCCGAGTTGATTCCTGATATCGTTTTATCCAAAGAATTGGTAGACGAAATTTCGGCAGCCAACAACGAAGTGGTGATGGGAGCAGGACAAATAAACGATTCTATTACCAATTTGAATAGGGTCAGTCAAGAAAACGCCAATATCTCAGATAAGCTGTCGAACCAGTCGGTGAGTCTTAAAAAGCTAGTTTTGTCTCTAAGCCAACAGGTTGAGTATTTTAAGTACGCTTAACATACAGTGAAATTTTAAGTAGAGAAGAAAAATCCAAATATTTCCTCTTGTTGTGTAAAAATCTAACCCTAATAAAATGAGTTCTGATGTAATTTTACATGACTGAATTGGTATTCAGTTAATTATTAATTTTTTAATCTTTATTTTATGAAAAAGAATTTACTGTTTTTAGTAGTTGCTTTGTTTAGTGTGGCAACATTTGCACAAACCGATTTGCAAACCATTGATTTTAATAAAGGTGGAGCGTTGGCAACTTATTCTTACACATCACCTTTTACTCCGTCTAATGGAGGAAATATATTTGTGCCGTATTGGAATTATGGTAGCGGTGATAATTATTGGGATTTAAGTAGCTACATCGGAATAGAGCTTAAATTCACTTGTGATGCAGCTGATGTAGGTAAAACAATGCCAGTTAGAGTGGTAGGGGTAGGATCTACACCAAGCAATGTAATTAGTATAGTAAAAAACCTGACTTTTACTTCAATATCTGAAACTATTGACTTTGAATTTGCTACAGATGGTTTTGAAACTTCAAAGGTGTGGGGAATAAAATGTGCCAGTAGTGGTACAGATGCTTTCAACTCCGATGTTACCATTGAATATATTAATGCAGTATCAACTTTCACTACATTAGACAATGAAAAGATATTTGTTGAAAAAGACCCTAATCGTTTAGTTAAAGTATATAGTATTAGCGGCGTGTTGATTCGTAAAGACGTTAGATTTTCAGAAGCTACTCAGGGATTAAAAACAGGATTGTACATTGTAGATGGACAGAAGATTTACGTTAAAGGATTTTAAAAATTTATAGGTAGTAGTTTAAATAGTTGTTAAAGGGAGTTGGTATATCTGACTCCCTTTTTTTAGTGTATTTATGGCTGATATATGTAGGATAAGAAAGTTTGGATTAGAGGTTAATTTATAAGCATTCAAAATTACTGATATTCATATGGGTCATAGATGTATAATGCATATATATAGGCCATTAGGGGCTTAAGGTTAGGGTGGAATATTTTGCACAAAAGAGTAAAAAAATATACACAGAAGTGTAATTGTAAATGATTGTTAAAAAAAATGACGATTTATTAAAATGTAATCAAACCGTGCAGAAATTTACTCTCCTTTTCAACACGTGTCAAGTATTTTTGAAAATGTTAAAGTGCAACAAAAAATAATCATTCGAATTTGTATGAACAATTCAAAAATAAATATAGCTCAATTTACACGGTTAAAATCACAATGCTTTTTCATTTTGCTTAGCTGCATATTAATTGTTTTAAATGCTTGTGTTAATAATACAGAGGATAAAAGAAACAATACATGCAATGAGCAATGCATTGTTAGTTTTGAAAAAGCCGATAATGTATTTCCTTTAGTTACAAATAAAAGTGCTACTTCAATACTTGTTGATGTAAATTCTGATAAAGGAATAAAAAGAGTTTTAAACTTATTTCAGGATGACATAGAAAAAGTAACTAGTGCGCATATTCCGTTGTGTAATGAAGTGTCAAAGGATGCTGAAAAGATCGTTATTGTTGGCGAGGTTGATAATTGCCAGTTTCTAAAAGCTTTAGAAGAGGAAAATAAAATCAGCTTCGATGAAATAAGAGGCAAATGGGAAAATTCCTTAATACAGACTGTAGAAAGTCCTTTTCCAGGAATCAATAAGGCATTGGTTGTTGCGGGTAGCGATAAGCGAGGAGTTATTTATGGATTGTTTGAATTGTCAAAACAAATGGGCGTGTCGCCTTGGTACTGGTGGGCTGATGTACCTGTTCAAAAGCATTCTGAAATATATGTAAAAGAAGGGAGATTCAACTTTGGAGAACCCAAAGTGCAATATCGCGGTATTTTTATTAACGATGAAGAACCTGCTTTAGGACCCTGGGCAAGAGAAAATTTTGGTGGATTTAACGCCCAATTTTATGATAAGGTTTTTGAGTTGATACTTCGAATGAAAGGTAATTACTTGTGGCCAGCTATGTGGGGAAAAGCTTTTGCCGACGATGACCCCATGAACGCTGTGTTAGCTGATGAATATGGTGTTGTAATAGGCTACTCGCACCACGAACCTATGATGAGAGCGCACAAGGAGTGGAAAAAATATGGTAGTGGGGCTTGGAATTACAATACCAATAAAGAGAATTTGCAATCTTTCTGGAGAGAAGGTATTAAGCGTAACCTGGGAAAGGAAAGTATCATTACAGTAGGTATGCGCGGAGATGGGGATGAGCCAATGAGCGAAGAAAGCAATATTGAGCTTTTAACCCAGATTGTTGATGACCAAAGAAAGATAATTGAAGAAGAAACGGGTAAGCCAGCTTTTGAAACTCCACAGGTTTGGGCGTTATATAAAGAAGTGCAGGAATATTACGATAAAGGCATGCGTGTGGATGATGATATCATGCTTTTGTATTGCGATGACAATTGGGGTAATGTAAGACGATTGCCGGGAGATAAAGAAAGGGCAAGAAAAGGAGGTTGTGGACTTTATTATCATTTCGATTATGTAGGAGGGCCAAGAAGTTATAAATGGATAAACACTAACCCGTTACCCAAAATATGGGAGCAGAACAAATTAGCTTATGATTATGGTGTCGATAAGCTTTGGGTTGTTAACGTGGGTGATATTAAACCTATGGAATTACCAACACAATTTTATTTAGACCTGGCTTGGAATCCGGTTCAAATGGGAACAGAAGAATTAGCTGCTTATTCAAAAAAATGGGCACAACAGCAGTTTGGCGAAAAGTATGCAGGAGAAATTGCATCTATATTAAACAAGTATGGTAAATATGCAGGACGCAGAAAACCTGAACAATTAGATAAAAACACATACTCATTGACCAACTACGGGGAATATGAACGTGTATCAAATGAGTTAAAAACCTTAAGTAATGATGTTGCTGAGGTCGAGAGAAGTTTGTCTAAAGCTTATAAAGATGCATTCTTTCAACTGGTAAAATACCCTGTTGATGCACTTGCAAACTTATACAGTATGTACAACGCACAAGCAAAAAACCATTTATACTTCAATCAAGGTAGGTCGATGACCAATTTAATGGCAGACAGTGTTGAATATTTCTTTAAAAGAGACTCATTGTTAAAGTATCATTACCACCATAATATAGCCAACGGTAAGTGGAACCAT
The DNA here is from genome assembly GCA_963677245.1 of uncultured Saccharicrinis sp. Classification (GTDB taxonomy): domain Bacteria; phylum Bacteroidota; class Bacteroidia; order Bacteroidales; family Marinilabiliaceae; genus Saccharicrinis. The sequence goes on along the minus strand of OY781921.1, from coordinate 2,334,959 downwards.
ATGATGGCGGAAGTAAAAATTGGCTACACTTCGTGGAATAGTCCAAGAACAGAAGTTTTGCCTTGTGTAAAACGACTTGTTGTAAAAGAAGATGTTGTACCTGCCATATATACCGAAGGGTCAGAAGAAGAAATTAAGGACAATATTGGCGTTTTGCCTGAATTCGATTCTTTTGGTATGCAAACTCATTATTTTGAGTTATTTAATAAAGGTTACAAAGCATTTAAATATAGCCTAAAACCAAGTCAGGATTGGATAAAGGCATCGTCTTATGAAGGTGAGGTAATAGACCAGAAAAGAATACAGATTTCTATTGATTGGACAAAAGTTCCTACTGGGTCTACCAGAGAAACAATTGAGGTAGCATCTGGCAACAAGCAATTTGTACTTAAAGTAAATACGTTCGGTGTTGAAGACACCAAAATAAAAGGTCATGCAGAAAGCAACGGATATATAGCAATTGAATCAACTGACTTTTCAAAGAAGTATACTTCAAAAAACATTGAATGGCTAATTATACCAGATATTGGTTTAACAGGAGATGGGGTTACTGCAAAACCTTCATTGATTGGAGAGCAAGAACCATATAAATCAATGTTAGAGTACAATGTATGGTTCAAAACAAAAGGAAAAGTAAAAGTGTATGCATATTTCTCCCCAACACTGAATTTTATTGGAAAAGAAGGTTTAAAATATGGTCTTTCATTCAATGATGAAGCACCTGAGATTGTAAACGTCCATCACAAGAAACATTATAGTTGGAGCAGGATCGTATCTGATAATATCAATGTATGCGTTTCAGAACACGAAATAAAAGAAGTAGGAAATCAAAAATTGAAATATCACTTGATATCACCTGGATTAGTGCTTCAAAAAATTGTGATAGATACAGGAGGTCTAAAAAAGTCTAAACTTGGGCCGATGTAATATGAATATAAAATAAGGGAAAAAATAACTGAACTAAAGAATGTTAACTTAAATAAATGTTTATGAAGAAACCTACTAAGGAAGAAGGGGTGAGTTCTAACACTTCCTTTCCTAACATCTTCAACAAACCTAGAGGAGTTGGAGTTATTACAATCGAAAAAAAGGATGTATTAAAATCCTTTCAAATATTGTTAGAACATTTTTGTCAATTATAATTTGAGGATGTAATGAAAAATATGAATTATTTATTATCTCAAAAACTATCCTTGCTTAATAAGTTAGGGAGTAGCCTCATAAAAGGTCTTGCTTTTTGTGTGGTTATATTTATGTCAACCTCTGTATATGGTCAGGATACCAGAACTATAACAGGGGTAGTGCATGATGATCAGAGTGAACCCGTAGTAGGAGCAACTGTTGTTGTTGAAGGTACTACAATAGGTACTATTACTGATTATAATGGAGAATTTTCTTTAAAAGTTCCTGTTGATGCAAAAAACATTCAGATTTCTTTTATTGGGTTTCAAATACAAACGATTGAAATCTCAGGTAGATCTCAATTTAATATTGTGTTGGCTTCAGAAACCGAGCTGCTTGAAGATGTAGTTGTTGTAGGTTATGGGCAGCAGAAAAAGGAAAGTGTTGTTGGTTCGATAACTCAAACAACAGGTGAAGTACTTGAACGTGCTGGAGGTGTTACCAATGTAGGGGCAGCTCTAACAGGACAATTACCTGGTGTAATTACTTATTCATCATCAGGTCAGCCAGGAGAAGAAGATCCTAACATTATCATTCGTACGCAAACGTCATGGAACAATAGTAGTCCTCTAATTCTTGTGGATGGAATAGAACGTTCAATGAGTGATGTTGATATTTCTTCAGTTGAAAGAATTTCAGTACTTAAAGATGCTTCTGCAACAGCGGTATATGGTGTACGTGGTGCAAATGGTGTGATTTTGATTACTACAAAACGCGGTAAGGAAGGAAAAGCGAATATTCAGGTACGTGCAAATACTACTATGAAAATACCATCTAAACTGCCTGAAAAGTATGATTCGTATGATGCTTTAATGTTGCGTAATCAGTCCATCGAAAGAGAATTGGCCGTTTCTGAGGTAAGTTGGGCCGATTATACACCGGTTGATGTCATTAACAAATACCGTTACCCTTCAAGCCTCGAGGAATCAGAAAGATATCCAAATGTAGATTGGGAGGATGTATTATTTAAAGATTTCGCCACTTCATATAATGCTAGTGTTAATGTGGCAGGTGGAACTAAATTTGTGAAGTATTTTTCAGCAATTGATTTTTTAAATGAAGGTGACATATTTAAAACAGTAGACAATGGTCAAGGATATGAGTCTGGTTTTACTTATAACCGTATTAATGTTCGTAGTAATTTAGATTTTCAGTTAACTAAAACAACAACTTTTAGCTCTAATTTATTTGGATCTAATGGTGTAAAAGAAACACCCTGGGGTTTTGATGATGCATATACCACACCATGGACATCTGCTTATTATACAGCTCCTGATGCCATGATGCCGAAGTATGCAGATGGTACATGGGGTTACTTTCAACCTCATGATGCGGCACAACCAAACTCAGTGTATATTCTGGCTCGTAACGGACTGGAAAAGCAAACGCAAACGAAAATCACTACCGACTTTAAGTTAAATCAAGATCTTGACTTTCTTTTAGAAGGGTTGAGCTTCGAATTAACATATTCTAATGATAACACTTTTAAGGAGGTTGATAGAGGTATTAGTGATTCTACTTTTGGAAATGTTCAGAGGAAATGGATTAACCCTGATACTGGTGAAGAAATATATGAGTTAGAAAATGATGCTCAAACACAATTTGATTTTGTAGATCAGGTATACTGGGACACAAATGCCGGTTCGGTTAGTACTAGTAAAACATATCGTAAACAGTATTATTCTGCACGTATTAATTATGCACGCTCATTTGGAGCTCACAATGTCACGGGATTAGGACTTTTTAGTCGTGAGAAATCTGCAACAGGTGGTGTTTTCCCTTATTATCGTGAAGATTGGGTTTTTAGGGGTACCTATAATTATGCAGATAAATATATGTTTGAGTTCAACGGAGCGTATAATGGTACTGAGATGTTTGGTCCCGGATATCGTTTTGCATTCTTCCCTTCGCTTTCTGCAGGATGGATGTTGAGTGAAGAATCTTTTATGAAATCAATGGATTTCTTAGATATGTTTAAAATAAGGGGATCATGGGGTAGAATTGGTGACGATGCAGTTAGTGGTCGTTTTTTATATGCGGACCAATGGGTTTATAGAGGAAGTTCATATTTAGGAGCAAATTCAAAAAACACATCTCCTTATACATATTATACAAATACGCAAACAGGTAACCCTGATATTTCTTGGGAGACTGTTGAAAAAAGAAATATTGGAGTTGATTATGCTTTATTCGATGGGTTAATTGCAGGTTCTTTTGATTACTTCAATGATCACAGAACAGATATTTTGCTTACTGGAGGTAATCGAGCTATTCCTTCATTTTTTGGAGGAGAACCAGCTGATGGAAACTTTGGTGAGGTAAAAGCCAAAGGTTATGAGCTTGAAGTACGCTTAAGCAAAAAAGTTAGGGATGTTAGACTTTGGGCAAATTTGAATATGAACCATGCGATAAACGAGGTTATATTTGCTGATGACACGGAGTATACGCCAGAATATCAAAAAGATGCTGGATATTCTATAGGTCAAACTACATCATATATTGATGCTGGATACTTATCAAGTTGGGATGATGTGCTAGGAAGTACAATCCGTAATTCAAACAATGATGTTAAATTAGCTGGAGATTATAATATCATTGACTTTAATGGTGATGGTGTTATTGATCAGGATGATAAAGCTCCTTATGACTATACGAGTGTACCCCAAAATACATATAGTGGAACATTTGGATTGGATTGGAAGGGATTAAACTTTTCAGTACAGTTATATGGTGTGTCAAATGTAACAAGAGAGGTTCTTTTCCCAACGTTTCATGAAAGTAAAAACAATGCCTATGTAGAAGGTTCTTATTGGACTGTTGATGGAGGAGGAGATGTTCCATTGCCAAGATGGTTAGCTCTTCAAAAAGATGAAGCCAGAGGTACGAGATACTGGTATGATGGATCGTATGTGAGATTGAAAACTGCAGAGCTTGGGTATACATTTAAAAAAGGATGGACTAAGCATGTAGGTATGAATTCATGTAAATTTTATGTAAGTGGTAACAACCTGTTTTTATGGACAGATATGCCTGATGATCGTGAAAGTAACTTTGGAGGAAGTTCAAGAAGCGGTGCATATCCAACATTTAAACGTATCACTTTTGGTGTTGATATAACTTTCTAATTATTTGAACAATGAATTTAATAAAGAAATATATTAGAATGTCTGTTTATGCTCTACTCTTAACAGGCATATTGGGAATAGTTTCCTGCGAAGATTATTTAGATAAATCGCCGGAAAGTGATATTGATCCTAGCGAACCATTTGAAAATTTTAGAAATTTCCAGGGGTTTACGGAAGAACTGTATGGTTGTATTCCATGTTATACTGCTGCTTTTTGGCATAATTCATTTAATTTAGGTGAAGAAGTACATTGGGATCAATCTGCAACTGGTGAATTTGCATATGATATTGATAGAGGAAACTATTGGGATTGGAATAGTTATGGCTCTGCATTTAGAAATGTAGGTAATAAAGTTACGGATTATGCAAAGTCAAGTGATTCAAAAGAAAAAGGTTATTTATGGGGATTTTCGTGGTATGCTATCCGAAAAGCCAATGTGGGTATTCAGAACCTGGATCTTTTGACTGATGCTACCCAGGAAGAGAAGAACCTGATCGAAGGTCAGCTTTATTTCTTCAGAGCCTGGTTTCATTTCGAGTTAATGAAATATTGGGGTGGACTACCTTATATTGATGAAGTTTTGCCATCGGATGAGCCCATACGTAACCCAAGATTAACATATCAGGAATGTGCAGATAGGGTAGCTGAAGACTTTAAAAGAGCAGCCGAGTTATTACCTGTAGATTGGGATGAAACTACGGCAGGTAAGGTTACTTTTGGTGAGAATATGCAGCGCGCCAATAAAATTATGGCATTGGCATATATGGGTAAAAACTTATTATATGCGGGTAGCCCATTGATGAACGAAGCATCAGGTGGTTCAGCTACCTATAATGCAGAATACTGTAAGCGTGCAGCTGATGCACTTGGTGAAGCACTTAGTTTATCTGAATCAACTGGAAGATATGGTTTACTTCCGTTTAGCGAATACACCAACTTGTTTTATACACAAAATAGTAATGGTAAGATGCCAGGATTAACAGCTGATGCATCGATTCAGGAAACTATTTTTTGGGAAAACGCTGTGGGTGCTCATTCAAGATTTAGATGGAATCAAATCAATGACTATATCCAGAAAGACCTTAGTTCGGGAGGTTATTATATAAGTCCTACAGCAAATTATGCTTTTTATAATTATGGTATGGCCAATGGTTTACCAATAAACGAAAGCCAGGATATTACAGAGGCAGATGCGGAATCGGGTTATGATCCTTCTTTTCCATGGAAAGACAGAGATCCTAGATTTTACAATGATTTTGTTATAGATGGTCAAAGGTGTAGCGCCAATGAATCTGCTCAGGAAGATATTCAGTTTGCAAGTTATTATACGGGTGGAAGGTTTAGAACTAAAAACGGAGGACGCTCAAACCTGACTGGTTTGGCACTCACAAAATTCCGTCCAAGATTAGCAGAACGAAGCACTTCAAGTTCTACCATGAGTAACAACTGTGTGGTACTAAGTTTAATGCGTTTGGCAGATGTTTATTTAATGTATGCCGAGGCTACAGCAGTAGGTTATGGTGTTAGTGCAAGCTCAAGTACATATTCAAAGACTGCTGTTCAAGCTGTAAATATAATAAGAGACCGAGCTGGAGTTGGCCATGTGGCAGATAAATATATTTCTACCGTTGATGGTTTTATCAGTGAGGTACAAAGAGAACGTGCAGTAGAGCTAGGCTTTGAAGGACATCGTTTCTGTGATTTAAGAAGATGGAAATTATTGGATAAGAAACCTTATACTTTAAAGTGTGCTTTAGAGTTTGAAAGAGATCCTGAAGGTTTAAGTGGAGCTGCTTTGTCAGAAAATTTCAAGGATGCTAAGGTGTTAAATTTGAGTATGGAAGTGATTTTTGAAAGACAATATACATCGAAACATTACTGGTTTCCATTCTTACTTGATGATGTTACTATTTATAAGGAGTTTAATCAAAACCCGGGATGGTAATTTGATGAATGATGATAAAGATTTTATTGATTTATCAAACTTTAATTTGCAATGAAATGAAGAAATTATTAATAAATACCTGTACTGCATTATTTGCCATACTTAGTATAGCCATGGTAGATGTTCAGGCACAGGAAAAAACAGATAGTTTAGTAAATGTTGCATTTGGAACTCAGGCAAAGAAGGATCTTTTAGGGGGAGTTTCAACTGTAAATATTGCTGACATATTGAAGAAAAATTATCAAACAAACCCATACAGTGGAATTACAAGTTTTGTTGGAGGGTTATGGATGCAAGAAACGCCATTGATTTTGGTTGACGGTGTACCACGAAGTACGGATGATATCAATGCTACGGAAGTTGAATCGATTTCTGTACTAAACAGCGCTAGTGCTATTGTATTATACGGAAGTAGAGCCGCTAATGGGGCTGTAATAATAACTACCAAGCGTGGTAAAGTACAACCATTAACGATCGAAGCGCGTGTGAATACAGGAATGTATGTACCTAAAAGTTACCCAAAGTATCTGGATGCAGCGTCTTATATGACTTTATATAACGAGGCTTCTGATAATGATGGTGTTGCCCGCATTTACGATGATGCTACTATTTATAATACGGCTAATGGAGTTAACCCTTATAAATATCCGGATGTAGATTATTTCTCATCTGATTATCTAGGAAAAGCATATTATATGACAGATGCTACGATGGAAATATCAGGGGGTGATGAAAAAACACAGTACTATACTAACTTTGGAATGAGTTATAACAATGACTTGGTTAATTATGGCGAGCAAAGCGAGAATAATGATTTGAATTTCAGGGTTCGAGGTAATGTGGATATGAAACTTACGAAATGGCTTTCTGCAAAAACGGATGCGGCTGTTATTTTTAATAACAACTATACAGGTCGTGGAAATTTTTGGGGTGCTACTTCAAGCGTTCGTCCTAATTGGTATTCGCCTTTGGTGCCGGTTAGTATGCTCGATCAAAATAATGCAGAGCTTCAGAGTATTGTAGAGAACAGTAATCACCTGATTGACGGACAGTATTTATTGGGAGGAAATAGTGCTGTACAAACCAATGCTTTTGCTGATATGCTGGCAGCTGGTTATATTCGTTATAAAACGCGCGTATTTCAGTTTAAAGTAAGTGCAACGGCCGACTTAAGTGGAATAACTGAAGGTTTGTCTTTTACGAATGCATTTAGTATTGATTACAATAACTATTATTCTGAAGCGTATAAGTTGGGTTATGCTACTTATGAGCCGATATGGGCAAATATGAATGGCGAGGATATGATTATTGGTCTTAACAAATATGGTGAAGATGAGAGCTCGACTTCAGAATATGTTGGTGATTCAAAGTACAGACAGTCCATTTCGTTTTACTCTCAATTAAATTACAACAGAACGTTTAATACTTCCCACAATGTAACTGGTAATTTAATTGCCTGGGGATTCCAGTATGGTAACTCGGTTGATGAAGGGCATGACGGTAGTGATTATCATAGAACAAGTAATGCAAACCTAGGGATGCAATTGGCCTACAATTACGCGCATAAATACTATGTTGATTTTTCAGGTGCTATTGTGCATTCTTCTAAGCTACCGGAAGATAACAGAAGGGCTTTTTCTCCTACTGTATCACTAGGATGGAGATTAAGCGATGAAAACTTTTTAAGCGATGTTTCATTTATTGAAAATCTTAAATTGACTGCTTCTTATGCTAAGTTGAACCAAGATTTAGATATCGATGAGTATTACATGTATAAGGGATACTATGACGATAATGGTAACTATAAATGGAATGATGGTGCAATGGGAGGAGCTACTGTGTTATCTAAAAGAGGAGATAATCCAGATTTAGATTTTATAACGCGAGAAGAAGTAAGAGTTGGCCTTGAAGGTAACTTGTTTGGTAATAAGGTGTCATTTGATGTAAATTACTTTGATGTTGTTACTGATGGTTTGTTAACTCAAGGTGAAAATACAGTTTATCCATCATACTATAACAGGTATTCATGGGATGGCTCAATAGATTATTCATATCTTCCATATATCAACTTTAATCAGGATTCAAGATCTGGTTTTGATTTTTCGGTTAACTACAACAATAAGTTAGGCGATTTAGAATACCAGGTAGGTGTTGTTGGCTTGGTTAATAATGCCAAAGCTAAAGTTAGAGATGAGGTATATGAAGACGATTATCAATATAGAGCAGGTAAACCTCGATATGTTGCATTTGGGTATATTAGTGAGGGTTTCTTCAAAGATCAGGCAGATATTGACAGTCATGCTACGCAAACATTCGGTGAAGTTCAGCCAGGTGATTTAAAGTACAAAGATGTGAATAATGATGGTACGGTTGATTCACGCGACCAGGTAGAATTGGGTCAGTATGATTCTCCTTTCCGATATGGTATAAACATTACTTTAAAGTATAAAAACTGGACATTGTTTGCAATGGGACAAGGACAATCAGGAGCTACTGGTTTTAAAAATTCGTCATACTACTGGGTTTATGGAAGCAGAAAATACTCAGAGGAAGTATTGGGACGATGGACAGAAGCTACTGCGGCTACAGCTACTTATCCTCGATTAACATCTACATCAAATACTAATAACTTCCGTAATTCAACATTCTGGCAGTACGATAATAATAGATTCGATATAAGTAATGTGCAACTTACTTATGATTTGCCAAAGTCAATGTTTAACGAGAATTCGTTATTGAGTGAATTAAGTGTTTATGCAAACGGACAGAATCTGTTGACTATCTCGAAAGAGCGTAAAGTGATGGAAATGAATATAGGACGAGCTCCTCAGTGCAGGTTTTACAACATTGGTGTAAAAGCTACTTTCTAATTAAAATTTTAAAAAGTATGACAATGAAAAGAAATATTTTATTGCTTTTGGTCAGTTTAATGGTGTTGTCAAGCTGCGATGATTTGTTTGAACCGGCCATTGAAAATCATAAGGATCTGGATTTAATGTATACCGATCCTGTATATGCCCAAGGTGTGTTAACTACAACATATCGTTATTTACCCAATGTATACGATAATAGTGAGTATGCCACGGATGATGCGGTAACCAACAATCAAAGTAGTTCCTATCTAAAAATGGCTACAGGTTCATGGACTGCATCTTATAATCCTGTTAATATGTGGTCAAGGTGTTATGGTGCTATCCAATATTTAAATACCTTTCTTGAAAAAACAGATCAGATAGATTGGGCTAATGATCCTGAAGCTGCTGCTTTGTTTAATATGCGTATGAAAGGTGAAGCTTATGGTTTACGAGGTGTGTTTTTGTACTATCTTTTAAGAAATCATGGGGGATTTTCAGAAAGTGGAGAACTGTTAGGTGTACCAATTTTAACGGAATTTCAGGATGCAAATGCTGATTTTAATACACCTCGTGAAACTTTTGATGAGTGTGTAAAGCAAATTGTTACTGATTTAGACAGTGCTATTTATTATCTTCCCGAAGAGTATGGAAACGTTGGTTCTCTTAGTGACGTACCAGCAAAATATTCAGATATTGTTAGTTTAGCGGGTACTTATAATAGGGTAATGGGCGATTTATTTAAACAGTTGTTAAATGGACAAATTGCAAAGGCTTACAAATCAAAAGTAGCTTTGTTGGCTGCCAGTCCTGCATTTCAGGATGGTTCAAATACAACTACCTGGGAAGATGCTGCTGTATACACGGCAGATGTACTTGATTTTATTGGTGGTGTAGCAGGTATGGATGAAGATGGTAATACATATTATACCAATACTGCAGAACTTACACAATTAGAGAATGGAAATAATCCAGCTGAGATATTATGGAGGACTAACTATTCAACTGAAACATCTTCGCAAGAAGAAACTAATTTACCACCTTCGTTATATGGGGATGGAAGAATGAATCCTACTCAGAACTTAGTGGCAGCGTTCCCTGATAGTGATGGTTATCCTATTACACATGGATCAACTGTATATAATAGTGCAGACCCGTTTGCAGATAGAGATCCGCGTTTGTCGCAGTATATTATATATAATGGTAGTATTGCAGGGGTAGATGATACACCTATTTATACAGGGAGCAGTTCAGAAAGCAATGATGGTATTAATGTGATGGAAACATCAACTCGTACAGGTTTTTATATGAAAAAACGTTTGCGAATGGACGTGAACTACGATGTTGCCGGAGGTGATTGGCAAGGGAAGAAAAATTATACGCCAAGAATCAGATATACTGAGTTGTTTTTAAACTATGCTGAAGCAGCAAATGAAGCTTACGGTCCTACAGGTATGGCACCTGGAGCAAGTTATTCTGCAGTTGATGTTATTAGATCGATCAGAGAAAGAGGACTTGGAATTTCTACAGACCCTTATCTTGACGAATGTGCTGGAGATAAAGATAAGATGCGTGAACTTATCCGTAACGAAAGGCGAATAGAGCTTTGTTTTGAAGGATTCCGTTTTTGGGACATACGCCGTTGGGGAGTTGATTTAACAGAAACAGCACAAGGTTATGACGTTAGTACAAATCAGGTGTTCAATGTAGAGCTTCGCTCGTACAACGATTATATGAATTATGGACCCATCCCATATAGCGAGATTTTGAAGTACAACGAACTAGAGCAGAACAGAGGTTGGGAATAGTAATATTTAATATTAGTAAACATGAAAATAAATAAAATATTATTAGCGGTTTTTATAGCAGGAATATTGTTTTCTTGTGAGAACGCAGATGTTAGCTATGATGATTTCGATTATACTACGGTATATTTTGCAAATCAGTATCCATTGAGAACATTGGAACTAGGCAAGGATGCTGAGGTTGATAATTCTCTAGATAATGAGCATAAAGTAAAAATTACCGCCACAATGGGAGGCGTATATTCAAACGTAGAAAAAAGAACGATTGATATTACCGTTGACGAGTCTTTATGTGATGGAGTTGCATTCAAAGATGGTTCTGATTTAGTGGCATTACCAAGTAACTATTATAATTTTGAGAGTGATCAGATTGTAATAGAGTCAGGTAGTGTTCTTGGAGGAGTTGTGGTTGAATTTACGGATGACTTTTTTGCAGATCCTCTTACGATTGGTCAACATTACGTAATACCTGTTGTAATGACCGATGTCGCTAATGCAGACAGTATCTTGTCGGGTAAAGCAATTGTTGATAACCCCAATAGGCTTTCAGCTACTGATTGGGAAGTAGTACCTAAAGATTATGTATTGTATGCTGTTAAATATGTAAACTCTTATCATGCCAACTATCTGAGAAGAGGAACAGATGAGATATCAGACGGTGTTAATACAGTAACAGATGTTCGAAGTAAAGAGTATGTTGAAAAAGATGAGGTGGTAAGTATATCTACCTTATCATTGACAGAATGTTCGCTGCCTATTATTATTTATGAAGATGATGATAAAACAACACGAGCTGAAGTTGAGTTGATCCTGACATTTGATGAAGATAACAATTGTACAGTGTCTAGTAATTCAACTGCTTATACAATCAATGGTACGGGTAAGTTTGTTACTGATGGAGAGAAAAACAGTATGGGGGGAGTAGACCGAGATGGAATATACCTTGATTATACTGTTGAACTAACTGATTTGGGGTATACTTATGCTACAAAAGATACATTGGTCTGTAGAAATAGGGGTATTGCTCCTGAATATTTTCAATTGGCTGAGTAATATGAATATAAATTGTTCAAATCAAAAGTTATGAAGAGTTTTATAAAAAAATATATAGTCTTATTGACTCCGGCGGTGTTTTTGTTTTCCTGTGCAGAGCTTGATGAAGAAATAGAATCAGGTATAAGCATTGAAAAGCCAACGAGTGTTATTGTAGACGAAAAAGTGAGTAGTTATGATGTACTAAAATCTTATTCAGGAGACCTTATTTTAGGAGCAAATGCATCAAACAACAATGTTTCCGGTACAAGTATGGCTACTCTGCTAGAAACAAACTTTGAGCAGGTAACTCCTGTCGGAGAGTTATATCCTGACTCAATTGTTTCAGATGAGGGAGATTATAATTTCAACTATATTAATGACTTTATCGAAACAGCACAAACTAGAGGATTAACTGTATATGGAGATGCCTTGGTATCTAATATCAATCAAAATGATGTTTATCTAAAATCAACCGTAGCTCCGTATGTTTTCCTGACACCTCTTTATCCTAATATTGTTGACCAGAGTGTTGTCGAAGATGGTAGTTTTACAGGTTGGGCCATTAATGGTAATGTTTCGGTAGAAGATTACTTAGGTCATGCTTCCGTAAAAATGGTTAATGGTTCTTCTGTTGGCGCTAGTGATGCTACTTCTTTACAGTCTCCTGTTTACACAGTTGAAGATGGTGCCAAGTTTGAGGTAACTTTTTATTTGCTTTCAACCCAAATCGGAGAAGGTAGAGTTACTTTTACCGGATTACAAAACAACGAGCCAGAAATGGATTGGATGGGAACTGGAACTATAGCTTCTACGTTTACGACAAAACTAGGTTGGAACAGAATCAAATTTCAAACTGATGATTTCGATGGAAGTGGTGAATTTTCATTTAATATTGAGTTGGGATATACAGCTAATGTTACTTACTATATAAATATTCAGGGACTTTCTGTTGTAAATTTGAATGGTTCAGTGGATAACCCTGATGAAATATTTGTTGAGGCAGAAGAAGGTGATATTGGCTCTGAGTGGCAAATTAATGATGATGCAGATGCCTCTGCTGGGAAATATCTATTGGCCAATAGTGCAGCAAACTATCTTACCCCAAATGATGCAGGTTCAGAGCCATTTATTAATAACTATACTTTTAATGCTAATAAAGCAGGCACCTATAATTTATGGGTCAGAGGTTGGGGACCTAGTGGAAATGATGATTCCTTTTTTATCAGTGTAAACGGAAGTTCATTTAATTTTTCATGGTGGAGTTTAGGCTCATCCTCTTGGAAGTGGGTAAATATTGGAACTTATACTTTAACAGAAGGTGAAAATGTTTTTGCTGCTTGTATTAGAGAAAATGGCTATAAACTAGATAGGTTCTATTTCACACTCTCTGCTAATGAACCAACAGGAAAGGGATCCTCGGTTCTGACACAGGAAGAGGTAACGTTGGAAGTAGCAGAAGAATTAAAAAAGATGGCAGTTGATGAGGCACTTGGCGAGTATGTAACAAACGTTTTGTCTGAAACGGGAGATAAAATCAGTGCCTGGACAATTGTATCTAACCCATTTGCCGAAGATGGAAGTATTGCTGTAAGTGGAGGTTCAAGTGCTGAAGGAGAATTCTATTGGGCAGATTATATAGGCGATGATTATGTTGCAAAAGCTTTTAGCGATGCAAAAGCAAGTGCAGTTTCAGGTACTAAGTTATTTATTGGCGAAACTGGCTTAAATACCAATAGTGCGAAACTAAATGCTGTAGTAAATGCACTTAATACTATTTCAGATATAGATGGAGTAGCGGTAAGCCTACCGTTAGATCTGGATTCAGACTTAAATGACGTTGGAGATATGCTTGATGATTTGGCTGCAACTGGCAAGTTGGTTTATATTACAAACCTATGCATTGCTGTTGAGGAAGCTACAGATGAGTCTTATGCTTTACAATCTGAGGCATATAAAACGTTGGTGAACATGTATAAATCCAAGGTTCCAGCAGGGCAACAATTTGGTATTTCTTTATCAAGTCCTGCTGATGACTTTAAAGGCTTGTGGGACTCAGGTTACAACAGGAAACAATCATTTGCTGGTTTTGCTGTTGGACTGGGCGCTCAAGAATAGTACAATAAGAATAGTAGAATAGAGCAAATCTCCCTTCCTGCTTGTTTTACATAAGGGAAGGGAGATTTTTAATTTTGCCATGTTATCATTTATATAACATGACATCAAAAATCTAATTAGAATGAGTTGTTTTAAATATGTTATCATATTCCTGTTATCCGTAGGTTTATTCTCTTGTTCAAAGTCCGATGATGATATTGAGGTGGAAAAAAGCGAAGGGTTTGCAAAGTTTTCAAAGTCCGAAATTTCGGTGTCAAGTAAAGGAGGTCAATCAAGTGCAATAGTAGTGTGGGATAATGTAGAGTGGGAAATAGAGAATAGTACAAATAATAGTATCATTAGTAATATATCGCCAATATCAGGAGGCAAAGCAGGTGGTAGCGACTTAACAACAATTACGTTTACTGTATCCGAAAATAGTTCTATCGCAGAACGTTCACAGGAGATATATGTGGTAAACAAAGAAACTGGGGAAAAGGAAACGGTTATTGTTAATCAAAGTACATTACCTGTAGCTACGGTCAGTGCAAATACAAAACATCAGGAGGTTGTGGGGTTTGGCGGTATGTACAACCCTACTATTTGGTTATCTTCCCAAGATATGATTGATTCAGACGAACTTGCCACCATGTACGATCCTAATGGTAAATTGCAATATTCTATCCTGCGTTTGATGATTTATCCGAATAAGTCAAACTGGGACGATGATATTGCTGGCGCTTTACAGGCGCAAAACTATGGAGCTATTATTTTTGCCTGTCCATGGGACTGCACCGATGCATTGGCTGATTATGTTGATAAAGATGGCGACGGCGAATTGAACGACAAGCATTTACCTGCTGAAAACTACGATGCATATGCCGACCATATTATTGAGTATATAAATTATATGAAAACCAAGGGTGTAAATATATATGCGGTATCTGTACAAAACGAACCCGATATGCATTTTACCTATTGGACTCCTGAGGAAATTGCAACATTTACCGCTGATTATGGTGCTAAAATAAGAGCAACAGGAGTTAAACTCATGTCGCCTGAAGCATGTGGCTTTCAGTCCAATTATACCAATGCAGTAATCAATTCTCCCGAAGCTTTTGCCAATGCCGATATTATTGCAGGGCACTTGTATCAGGGTTTTACTGATTTGTCGAGTAGTTATGTAAAAAACAGGCACGATTATATATGTGATTTATATCCCACAAAGTTAAAAGCTGCAGGAAAAAGCTGGTGGATGACAGAGAAACTATTTGGAAGTTATGGCGATGATTTGGAAAACGGAAGTTACAAAACATGGGCATATAATCTTGAGAAACTGGGTTTGGAAATGCACATGTGTATGGAAGGGTATTGCAGTGCTTATGTATACTGGTACCTGAAAAGGTTCTACGGTATGATTGGCGATAATAATGCTGACTATGCTTATGTCCCTGAAGGAGAAATAATGAAAAACGGCTACATTATGGGCCACTACTCAGCTTATGCAACAGGAATGACACGTATAAGCATCGAAGGACTGGATGAAGATATTCTTGCAACCGCATATATTAACGACACCGAGGATGTAATTACAGTTGTTGCATTGAATATGACTGATGATGATTACGAAACATTTATCAAGATGCCTGTTGAAATTACCACTCATAAAGCAATTGAAACTTCAGAAAATTACAATATGAAGGATGTGGAAACAGTTTTAAGCGATGATTCAAAGCATCTTAAAATTAAAATATCAGCTAATAGTATTTATTCGTTAAGGATAGAACTTTAGGAAGATTATTTTTTAGGTTTATTTAGCATTTTAGAAAGTCGGGATTGTTCTTCCCGACTTTTTTATTGAAGCAACATACCACTTGCAAGCAATAAGTTGTGTATAAATGTTATTTTTTATACTTTAAGCAAATATAACAATAGGACGAGCATATTTATGAGCAACACTGTTTCTGGGACTTTCAGTTTTATATTTAGAGAAAATTATAGAAAAGTTTTTTTAGTTATAGCTAGCTTGCTGATTTGTAATTTTATGTTTGCCGATAATTACACGATTAGTGAAGTAGTTTCATCTAATAAACTCAACCACCAATCAGTTCAATGTATCGAAAAAGATAGTACGGGTTTTTTGTGGATTGGAACCAAAGATGGATTAAATCGTTACGACGGTTATAAATATGTTAGTTATAAATACGATCCTCAAAATAAGAACTCGATATCCAGTAACGAAGTCAGTTGTTTGGCGGTTCAGGGTGATTCGGTATTATGGATTGGTACTCGCGGAGGAGGGGTCAATAAATTAGGTCTGAAAGATGGAATCATAAACCGATATTCTTACGAATCGTACAATGGGTTTATTCGGGGTATAAGTGTTGATAAAAACGGTAGCGTGTGGGTAGGTACGTCAGTTGGTCTGCTAAAATACGATATTATAAAAGATGACTTTGTTAATGTAACCGAAGGAGCAGTTTATAGGCGGGTAACAAACGAATCTTATATTCCTACTGAATTAAACAAGGGTGTACAAACTATTTATCCATACACCAATAATAGCCTTATTGTTGGAGCTGATGGAGGACTTTATCAATTTCATATTAAATCAGGTGATTTCAGGGAACTTTCATCAGAGTTAACTTATAACTTAAGTGTTACTTCAAATATTACTGAGGATAAGGAAGGCAATTTATGGGTGGCAAATTATGGTGGGTTAATAAAACTACAACCAGAAAAAAATAAAAATAGTTTCTTGGTTACCAAATATAATTCGGGAAATGACAAACCATATTATATAAAAGCGAATAGGGTTGATGATGTTGTTGTAGATAAAAATAGTAATGTTTGGTTTACTGTTGAAGGTGTTGGACTGGCTGTACTTCAGGGTGAGAGAATATTTTACTTTGAAGATTTAATACCAGAAGAAACTACCGAAGAATTAAATATCATAAATGATCTTTTGTATGATGAGCATGGTCAGTTATGGATAGGTTCTGATAGTCAAGGTTTACATGCCTTAGGGTTGTCCGAAAGTCACTTTAATATTCTTAAAACAGCAAGTAAAGGTAGCCTTGAAAAAATTAGTCAAGCCAGATCTATTGCAGGCAGGAACGACAAGCTTTACGTAGGAACTTTATCTGGAAAAATCGAACAATTTAAGATTGAGGATCAACAGTTAATTTACCAAAAAACTATTGATCTTAAATATGAAGGACAGGATTGGAAGAATATTGTAAAAGCACTTTTGATAGATTCAAGAGATAATATTTGGGCAGGATCTTCCGTAAACTCGTTGATTAAATATCAACCAGACAAGAATTTCAAGTATTTTACTACTGATGGATATGTGTTTACTATTATGGAAGATAACCATCGGAATATATGGTATGGGACCTGGGGACATGGTTTTGGATACGTATCAGCTTCATCAGGGAATATAGAAATGTATGCAGGTTCAAAACGGGATATGCTAGGGTTGAGCAATAATATTGTTTTGTCCATGGCAGAAACCTCAAGTGGTTATTTACTTATAGGTACTAAAGGTGGGGGATTAAATGTTGCACTTTCTGATAATGTTATAAAAAGAAGTGGCAAATTTCATGTATATCGTCACAAGCCGGATGTGGCAAATTCCATTGCCCACAACGATATCTTTAAAGTCGTTGAAACCAAAAAAGGAGATATCTGGCTAGGTACAGGTAGAGGACTTGTTAAGATCGTTCCGTCAGAAGGAGAGTCGCTTGAAGAGTCTTTGTCAAAGGGCAGTTTAAAGTTTATAGAGATTACTGAGAAGGATGGTTTGCCTGGAGGTATTGTAAACTCAATTAACGAAGATATTAATGGTGACTTATGGTTGGGTACAAGTAGAGGTATTTGTCGTTATTCAGAGAAAGATAATGTTATTATTGATTTCTACCCTGAGGGTGATGATATAAACTCTAGTTATGAAAACAATGCCGTTTACTATGATTTTAAGAGTAACTATATGTTTTTGGGAGGAATAAATGGAGTGGTTTATTATAATCCTGATAGCATAATCCCTAAAAAAGAAAATTTACCTGTTTATTTAACTGATTTTACAATCCTTAACGAAAAAGTACTTCCTGGAAGAGAATACAATGGTAGGGTTATTCTAGAAAAAGATATTGCTTATACCAAAAGCATAAATTTAAAGCATAAAGAAAAGTTATTTAGTATTGAGTTCTCATCACTTTTAAATAAATCGGTTAACAATAAAACTCGGTATAAATATAGGTTATTAGGATTTAATGATAATTGGATTGAAGTAAGTGACCAGGAACGAAAAATAACTTTCTCAAACCTAAGGGCAGGAAGTTATGATTTACAAATCAGAGCCTCGAACAGAGATGGAACCTGGTCTGATAAAACCACTTTGCTTGAGGTGGATATTCAACCTCCTCTTTGGTTGACCCCTTGGGCTTACGCTTTGTATTTAATTGTGCTATTGTTAATGTTGTTGGCGTACAGAAAGTATTCTTTAATTAGGATTAAAGAGAAAAATCAACTACATATCCAGGAACTGGAACATAGAAAAGAAGTAGAAATATCTGATGCAAAAATCCGATTTTTCACTAATGTCTCTCATGAGATACGTACCCCGTTAACCTTGATATATGAACCGTTAAAGCAATTACACGGCAACAAGGATTTGTCTGACGAACCCAAAGAACTTGCTGGAATGGTGATGCGTAATATGAAACGTTTGTTGAACCAGGTAAACAGGTTATTGGAGCTCCGTAAAATGGATGATGGCGAATACGTTATTAAATATTCGGATATTCAGGCAAAAAGACTATTAACACGAATAATGTATGAGTTTGAAGTTGCAGTAAAAAGTAAAAACATCACTGTAAAATATAATATCCCCGATAATATTCACTTTAAGGCAGACCGCCAGTTGTTGGATACGGTTATATATAATTTAATATCAAACGCTATCAAATTTTTACCACAAGAGGCAGGTTTACTAGAATTGGAAGTGGCTACTAATAAAGAAGATTCAGTAGTAGAAGAAGGGAATATTAGGATTTCGGTAGCAGATAATGGACCTGGTATTGAAGGGGATGAAATAAACAAAGTTTTCGATTATTTCTATCAAACTAAAGGAGTTGTGCAATCAGACATTGGTGGAACAGGAATTGGTTTAGCAATAGTAAAAGAATACATTGATTATCATAAAGGAACAGTATCAGTCAAAAACCTGGAAAGAGGAGGTTGCCAGTTTGATATTTTATTACCTGCAAATATCGAGAATAAAGAAACAGAAAGTGATGTGATAACAAAAGAAACCTCGACAGAAACAATTATTTCATCTAATTCTTATTCAGGGTATTTGAATGATATTACCAATGGAGTTACTTTGAGTATGGTGATTGTCGAAGATGACATTGATTTAGCTAATTATTTGAAAGGGGTTTTTAAAATCCGGTTTAAAGTAACTCATTTCCCTGACGGTATGAGCGCTCTGGATAGTATTGCTGAAATTATGCCGGATATCGTCATTACGGATTTAATGATGCCTAAGCTCAATGGGATGGAGTTAACTGAAAAGTTAAGACAAAATCAGGAAACGAGCCATATCCCTATTGTCATGCTGACTGCCAAGTCCGAAGATGAATCCAGGATTAAGGGATTAAAATATGGAGCCGATAGTTATTTGATAAAGCCGTTTAATACGGAAGTGTTAGTTGCTCAAGTAGGAGCTATCATTAAATCGCGCAAACTTTTTAAAGAACGTTTTAGCAAAGACCTTGTTTTGGAGCCAACAGAGTCAGTTATCGTTCCTGCAGAAGAGAAGTTCATTAAAAAAATAATGGAGCTTACTGAATCAAGGTTGGATGATCATACTTTTGAAGTACCCGATATTGTAAATGAAATGGGAATGAGTCACTCTTTGTTATTGAGAAAGTTTAAAGCAATTACTGGAATGTCTTTGGTTGAATTTATCAGGTCTATGCGCATAAAAAAAGCAGAACAACTGTTTAAGCAAGATAAATTTACTGTAGCAGAAGTGGCATATCAAGTCGGCTTTTCCGATCCAAAATATTTTAGCAAATGTTTTGCCAACCAGGTAGGTGAAAGGCCTTCTGTTTATATTAAGAAACATCATATGTAAGGGAAAGGCATAAGTTTGGATTAGTTGGACTATCAATATATGGTTTTATTCCTATCTGAATATTTTTTAGTCTCCTAAAACCATCGTTTCACAGGAGTAATACGCTGTCCCTTCCCCGGAGGTATTTAAACAGCACCAAACGTTGTTGCGGGGAACGGTATACCCATTGGTATCCGTTATGCAGGGTTCCTTTATTATGGGAGTCCAGGACGCCTATTGGCGATTCGTCGGCTTGCAGGTAATCGGCTTGTGCCAGCAGGTTTTGTAAAGTGTCGTAAAGTGGTTCCAGCAACCTGGCCGTGGCGTTAAACCATCCGTTTATTGTGGAATCGTTTAACAACATGTCTTGTCGCTTAAATATTTGTATTTGCCTGTAATAAGGCAAGTGGTCTACAAATTTGGATACCGTGATAAATCCCAACAAACTAGCCCCCGCATTGCCTTTGGGTATGGGTAGGGTTGGCAGTTGGGCAATGTCGATACCCCTGTTGTTGGGCACGGCATATTTGGGACGGACAACCTTGCTCACATAAACCTTGGCAGGGTTATGCTCCAGCAACTCGGTAATTTCCTCTCCTATTTTTTGAGAACCTTCTTTAATGTTTTCAGGTTCTATCAATTCTTCGACACGGGGCAGGCGTGCGGGTATTTGTACACGTATAGGATTTTGTTTCTTTTTGTCGGCCTTTTTGCGTGTGTAGTTTATATCCTCCGTTTGGGGTTGGTCTTCCTGTTTTTCCTCATCGAACAAACTTAGCTGACTGTCATGGGCAGGAACAAAGCACTCGCTCTTGCTGCCGAATATCATACGTTTAAGCTCGTCGAGCTGTTGTTTCAGGTATTGGTTCTCGGAGACCAGTTTTTCGTATTGGTCTTTTCCAGAACCACCTGTTCGTTTTCGATATTTCCTGCCGTGTTTTCCACACCGCTAAGATATCTTTAAACCTTCATAAATAATATTGCTCAGGTATGTTGTACAGGTAGTGTGTAATGCTTTTTTCTTTCGATATTTTTTATTCTGATACCATCCACCAACATCACCATTTGGGAATAGCCCATCTGGTAGCTGCCCCTTTCGATATCGTATTGGGGATGTTCAAAAGTGCCAGACTCAAGCCGCTTGTAATAAAGTACGAAACCGCTGCCGCCCCAATGCAACAGCTTTATCTTGTTACGGGCTTTGTTGATAAAAATATAAACGTCGCCGTTGGTAGGCGCTTGCCCCAATTGGTTCTGAATCAGGCCGCACAAACTGTCGAAGCTTTTACGCATATCAGTGGGCTGGCTGTACAGCTGAAATGTCAAAGATGATCCCAAGGTAAACATATCAAAAGCAGTTTATCAGTTCTTTTACTTTGTTGACTTTCAACCTGACCCAACGCATAGCTTTACCCCGTTGGGATATATAATCTCTATCCCGGAAAGTTTATCCATGGGGGCGTCCGGAACCAATTGAATAAAGCTTTCCTTGTCCGCAATTTCCTGTTCTTGTTTTTTTGCCAATACTTAAACACTGAAAAAGAACACTTCGCTTCTTCACAAATTGCTTTTTGGCTCTTGCCACTCCTGCGCCATAGATCTATCAATTCATACATCTCGGCCTTTCTTTTTTTTATTTGCTTCCATAGGGGCTAAAGTAAAGCCTTAACGGATTCCTTGTAAGACGCAGATTGATGTAGGGATACGGTTTAAAAATGTAATTCTCCATTGATTTTGTAGTGTTTTGATGTACTAAACCAATGTTTTTTCGTATCTTTATTCTTGTCAGAAGACCACAAATCAATACATTATAAGTCAAATTGCGGATGTTATTAAGTGTAACCAGACATTGTGTGTTTGTATATTGTTTTGGTTTATTGGGGTTTACAAGAAAAGATATTCATCTCTCCACCCCGAAAACATTATGGTAAAAAAGCAGTTACACTCGTTTTTCGCTGCTTTTATATTTTATTGTTTCTTCAATTGAGATTTACCTCATCAAGGTATGTAATCCATACGTTATGTCCACCTTCAATAGCTCTGGCTATACCAGGGTAAATTCTACTATAAGCCAATGTGCTATTATTAATTCGTCCTTTCTGAGTTATATTTGAGATAGAGCTTTCTCCAACCAGCAAACACCCGGCCGTATCATCATCATCATTTCCAATGTGGATTAATATCCATTTAAAACCAGGAACATTGGTAATGTGAAGCATTCCTTTATGTATGCCCGGGAACTTACTTTTGTATCGTAGATGATGAGATCCTTCCTTACGCAGTTTAATTTTATATCTACCAGCAGGTATTCTGGTTTTTCCTGGTACTTTAATAACTCTGTGCTCATCTTCCAGCGTATAACAGGCAAATTTACCATCTATAAAAAGAAGGCCTAGCGTGCTTTCTTCTCCTGAGCTGTATCGTAATACGGTTAATTCCATTTTTGTTTATTAATTATTATTTATTGAAAACTGGGTTGTAGTTAAAAGAGCATTTGTAAGTAATAGTAGATTTATTTCACATTTACGTGTATAAATTGCTCAAGCCGCAAGGGCTTTTACTTTTTTGCTGCAGTCAAAAAAAGTAAACAAAAAAGTCCGCCGACTGCTGCACTCGCTTACCCACTATATTTTGTTGATGAGACAGAAGTAACTCCCTACGGTCAAACAGCCTTCTGTCTTTTCATCACCTTTAATAAGTGGGTCCCAAGCTGCGTTACAGATGTCGGTAATGGATAATAGCGCCCAATCTAAAGGTTATTTAGAATGTTATTATACATTGAAGGTTGATAATTTCGATTGATTGGCTATCGTTTTATCTTTATCTGCAGAACTTTTGCTGGAACCGAAGAAGTAAGACAGCACCATACTAAAACCGGCAACTAAGGCACCAAATAATTGATTAACCGGCCCGTTGTTAGTCATTTGATCGGCATTTTCCCCTAGTACCATTATGGAAATAAGTGCAAAGAAACCAATTACGACCACAATAGCCAGTCCCATCATTAACCAGTCTCTTTGACCTGTTAATTTAACCATTTGCGTTTCTCTTAATCTAGCCCTATGCTTGTCGAGTAAATAGGCTTTAGATTCCTCTATTTCTAAACGAGCGGATTGTAATGCCAGTTTTTGTAGTTCAACTTTCTGTTTTTGTTCAAATTCTTTGAGTTTTTCAATTAGATCAGGTCTGTGATTTATTAAATCTCTAAAATGGTTTTCGTCATTAACTTTTATTCCAAGAATAGATTTAACTATTTCAAAGGCAGGTCGAGCGGTACCACCTGTTAATACATTGGCTAATAACGGTAAGCCTTTTTTTAATAATGTTGATTTTAAAAGATTTGTTTTCATGCGTTTACTTTTGATTTAATGATTACATACAATTCGGCAATAGTTTTCGGATAGAAAGATGTTTCGTGATTATAAGAACATTGAAATAGTATTTATCAAGCACGCTTATCCATAGCCTCATTGGGAAATGAAATCACATTCATCATTTCCCTGAGTCGACTTCGAACTCTTAAACCATACTGCTTTTCTATTTCTGATGCATTTAGGTTGGTGGTAATGTGTGTTACCAATCCATCTGATATAAAAAGATCGTATCTTGATAGAAGGATTTCTGAAATTACATTGCATTCGTTACCAAAATGTTTTAGGTTTTGTTCTGCTCCTAAATCATCGAAGCATATGGATTTTGGAATTTTATTTCCTGGAGAAAAGGCAAAAGACTTTTTGCTATATCGGTGAATCACTTCATAGCCATCTTTATGAAATTCGAAACTTATGTCTCTACATGATTTAATCATATAGCTTCTTGGCTCGGGTAATATTAGCCTTAATAGATGCATTAGAGAGGTTTTGCCGGCACCAACCGGACCACATAGCATTATTCCCTTTTGAAGGCTTAAACCTTGTTTAATTGCGTTTTCTTCATCTCGAATCATATACGCGAATAGTTTGCGGATTATTGGCATATCTTCTTCAAAGAGTTTGAATTTTAGGCCATAGATTTCTTTACCTTTTTTAGTTATGAATTCCAGGCTTTTTTCAAAGTTGTAAATGATTAGATTGTTTTGAATTGTATAGAACATTATCATTCGGTTTAAAGAGGTTCCTGGTAATTATTACCTTGAAATGGCTTTTTGATTTTTGGGGTTTGAGATACCTTTGGGTTGGGTGATGAGGTTTGAAACTTTTGTATGTTGAGCATCCAGTTTCGCGCTGCAGCTTTCCAATCTTTCATTTTGCTACGACCTCCAACCATCCATCCATTACTTTCGTAATAATTGAAAAAACGCTCTGCTTCGGTTTTGTCATAACCTTTTTGCTGGAAATAGATTTTGATGTGTTCCAGAGGTGGAACTTTGAATTGTTTTTTTGAACTATTTATCTGATTCATTTTATTATCAATTGAAATTTGATCTTCGTTATTAGAGAGTGTATTGTTTATATGTTTATTATAAGGTATCACTTTTGATACAGGTAGTGTACAGGTACCTGTATCAAAAGTGTACAGGTAAACGTTAGATCCCATATGTGGATCGAATGAGGGATGATACCTAATAAAACCATAAAGCTCTAAGTCCTTTAATGCCTTTGTATAGGTGTTTGGAGAGCCAATTTTTGCCATTTTCATTACTTCTTGACGGTTAATGGTGATTGGATTTTTAAAACGGTATTTGTTCCATAGTCGAAATAGAGCCAAGTAAAGACTGATATGAAGTGGCCTTATTTTATCAATGGCATCCATCTTGGCGAATACATTGTTTTGATGCCGGATGTAGTTCATGGAACATCTGTAAGATTTCTTAGGTTACTGACACTTATTGTCTGATATCATTTGTTGGATATCGTTGTAATCATAGTAAATGGTACCTCCAATTTTAGTGTATGGAAGTGTGCCATTAACGCGAAGATGTTGCAGCGTACCTGGTGAAATATTCAGAAGCTCTTTTACTTCATAGGATTTTAACCATTTCTTTTGCTGTGAACCGGAGTTTTGTTTAAGCAGCTTTTCAATGTCTGCTAAAAGTTCAATTTTAAACTCTCTTAAATCGTCTGTTGTAATAATTTGCTCACGATACATTTTATTTTTTGATGTGTTCGCGATTCTTTCTAATTCTGTTGCCATAATTTTTGATTGATATTGATATGACACAAAGGAAATTAGAAAAGAAATACAAAAACAGTGGTTAGGGGTGGTACCACCCCCAATCACCCCATAGATTATCAATGCGTTACAGCGAAATATTTTTTTTTAAGACCCTAAAAAAATTACGATTTAAATAAAGAATAGGCTGGAAAATTATTAATCTGGAAATGAAGATCTAGTTTATAGATCTAAACAATTTTAGAAAAATTTGTCTTGTTTTTTCAGAGGTGGTATTATCTACATTAAAGAACTTGTTGGTAAAGCTTTTCTCAGAAATGTCTGTACTGTTTTTTGAGGGATAGCTAGATGAAAAATGCTTTAATATATCATTTTGATTTTTAGCTTCTATTACACCTACTTCTATAAGCTGTTTGACAAAACATGCTAGTTGTCCTACAGATAAGTTCGTTTTAATTCGAGTTTGCTTTAGATCTTCATTTAGCCTAGGCACCTCAGGTAACAAACCACTTTGTAGGTGAAAATCATAATTGTAAAAACTGATCTCTTTTTGAATCCAGTTGCCAATTGAATCTTTTAATGTTGGTTTTTGAGACTTAAGGCCTTTAGGTGTTAATACTACGATTTGCGTAAGTAATTTATCCAGATACTTTAATCTTCTTAATCGTTCTGATTTACAGGATCTCATGCCCAACTGGTCAACAATGAGTTCAATGATATAATCATATATTTTTGCAGAATTCAAATTGTAAGCAATAAATGTATAGATAAGCTTAATGGAATTACCTGATTTTACCAGACTTTCATTTACCTTATTTAAGGTTTCAAATAGGTAACAAGCTTTTCTGAAAGTATAGGTGTTTGTCTTCTTAAATTGAAATTCTATGAAGGGGTAATATAAAGCTTTGATATCTATTAAACCATTATCATAGTTTTCAAAATCAGGTAGTAATGCTTTAATTTGATCTTGATATCTTTTGAAAATGATATTTGGAATTTTCTCTTTTTCATCGAAAAGAGATTTGAATTGTGTGCATAAGAAATCTAATAGATTAATTAGCAAATCGATGCATTGATGAATCGTGTCTGTTTGTTTACTATTTAGGTCTTCATGCAGCATGAACCTTTCTAGTTCATTTACAATGCGAATAGAACTGGATTGGTGAAGACGGATATTGTGTTTTAGAATTTTAGGGGCATGACGAGAACCGGCAAGTTTTAATAATTTGTGCTCATAAAGTACTTCTCCTTCCTTAAAGCGAACTAATTCCTTGTCTATTAAAGAACAAATTAATTTTGGATGATCATCACCGTTAGGGTTGTTCATTAAGAAAACTATTCTTTCGAATTCATTAAAGAGGTATGACATTTGGTTAATGGTTCTAAGCTGTTTACTCTTATTTATACTTAAAAAACTAAGAATTGTTATACGAAAGTATTTAAATATCAGCTTTTTAATTTAAATATTATGTTGATACAATAATCTAGCCATGTTTTAATTAACGAATACAAGACAGGATTAAGTTTTAAAAATTTTAATAGACGAGTTGTTAGCTAAGAGCCTACAGAATATGAAGAGTTTGAATCACTATCTTTCGATTTTAGTTTCTGTCTTAAGTCAAACATATCACTACTGATTTTTTGTTTGAGAACGCGTGCGTAAAGCATCGTTGTTGATAATTTAGTATGGCCTAGTATTTTGCTTACGGTTTCAATAGGAACACCATTGCTTAATGTTACTGTAGTAGCGAAAGTGTGTCGAGCCAAATGAAAAGTAAGGTTTTTGTTAATACTGCAAATGTCGGCTAACTCCTTCAGATAACTATTTAGTTTTTGATTGCTGATTGGAGGGAATACTAAATTGTGATGAATTGCCTTAGGGTGATTCTTGTATTTGTTTATAATATCAAAAGCAATTGGTAAAAGTGGGATCTGAATGGAAATTTCTGTTTTCTGACGTTTGGTATTTATCCAATATTCGCCATCGATATCTAATGAAATATTTTCCGGTTTAAGCTTATTTACATCTATAAATGATAAACCAGTATAACAAGAGAAAACAAAAAGATCTCGAATAAAACATAGTCGTTCTATCTTAATTTCTTTTGAGATAATTGTTTTTAGTTCTAATTCTGTAAGATACCCTCTATCAACCTTTGTGTAAGTTATGGGGAAACGATCAAATGGGTTTTTATCTATCCATTCTAATTTTGAAGCCAAATTCAATAATTTCCTTATTCGAGTTAAATGCTTCATTATAACATTATGAGACATCGTTCTTTGATGGTCTGTTGGTTGATAAGTTCTTAGGAATGCCTCAAATTCTGTAATAAATTTATAGTCGATCTCTTTTAGTAGGATATTATCGACCCTCTTGATCTGGTGTAGAAATTCAGTTAAATATCGCTGTGTTGTTTTGTAGTGAGCCAGCGTACCTGAACTTAATACAGAATTTTGAGTTTTATAGTGGTAATCAATTAGAAAAGATAATGTTTTACCTTTTTCTTCAGATTTACCTAAATAGTGATTTTTTAAAATTAAAGGTGTAATGAGTTTCTCTTCTAAGGTAAGTCTTCTGTGAATGTCAATAATTTTAGACTTAACCTGGGCAATAAACAAGTTAGTTTTCCGGAAATCTTTATAGGTATGATTAAAACTTTCCTTTTTAGATACCCATGAATCTTTAGGGATACTTTTTACCAAGCAAAACTCAACTCTTTGGCCGTTTGCTTGTATTCTGCAAAAGATGTTAGCAGTCTCCTTATTTTTTTTGTTTATCCTAGAAACAAAAGAAACATTAAATGATGTCGTGGTCATAATTTTTGTTTTTGATTGTAGTTACATGGTTTATTTCTTGTTATGGCATCAAAGAATTTTAACCAAACTATATCAATATCAATCAAAAAAGATGACCTATTTTAAAATTTACACCCCTGTATGTTAAATGGAATCAGGGGTTTATTGGATTTCTGGTGAGTAAATTTATTGAATTTATCTTACTCACCAATTACTCACTGGAAAATCGTTTTATATTGGTTTGATTTGATTTAATAAAAAACAAAAAAGCCTTTAAATCATGCGATTTAAAGGCTTTTGCTTTTCTTTTTTTCTCTTTTCGTGATCCCGGCAGGATTCGAACCTGCGACCCACAGCTTAGAAGGCTGTTGCTCTATCCAACTGAGCTACGAGACCATCCTTATGTCCTTTTTTCAAAGGCGATGCAAAGATAGAAAAATATTGAATTATACAACAAAAAAAATAGATATTTTTAAAAAGTAGTTTAATGCCTCGAATTACAGCTTTGTAGTTCTTGTTTTATCTCATCCATCAAGCCATTTGAATTAATATATCCTAAACTGGATTGAGGAAGTAAGGCATTTAATGTATCTGTTTCTTTTGTTTTAATCGCTTCTCTTACTTTACTCGCGCTGATTAAATCATTGGAAGAATTACTAATTTCTTTTCGTTGTACCTCAACTAGTTCAATTCCATGACTAGGTAAAACTTTTTTCATTACTTTATTGTAAACACTTGTTGTTGAGCAGTAGTTTTCTGTTCCAACATAGCGTTTTTTAATATTTAAAACAGGAGCTAAATGTTGTGCAAAAATATTTAGGTCTAATTCGGCCTGCTTTCTAGTAACAGCATTGGCCGATTCACTTTTAAGAAAATAATTAGGGAAAGTGGCACATGAAACCACATAATCACCTCCTTTTACAAGGATAACATTGTCCAGATGAGAAGTTCCCAGTTTAATCATTTCAAATCGGTCTTTAAATGAAAATACAGACCGATCTGTTTCAACTACAAATAAATAAACGATTTCGTTTTCGGAAGCAGCTTTTTCTATCAAATATTGATGCCCAAGGGTAAAAGGATTGCAATTCATTACAAGAGATGCGGCTTGCTTTTCTTCGTTTTTGCTTTTAATGCTTTGCAAATAGGTTTTGTAATCGTTGATGGACTTATAACCAAATTCAAGAACAGATATTAAAGGAGGAGCTGAAGCTATATGGTTATATCCCAAGCCTCCAAAACGAGGAATATTATAAGGTCGTGTAAAAACAAATGCCTTTTGATAGGTTTCCATAATATGCTCCGTGAGATAAGTGACAATATGTGCAAAAGCACCTGATTCACGGTAATGAGACGCGACCGCTACATATTTTAAAATATTACCCTGACATGATCCAACGCCTACAATATCATCATTGAGTGTATATAATATCACCGAATACTCAACCTCTTTTTCATCAAAATCAAAACCTAGTGGTTGCATAAACTGATGTATAAGCGCAACATCAAATTTACAGCTTAAGTCAGCCTCTTCTATTCTGAAATCGGAATTCTCTATCATTATACTGTTTAGCTAAACGTTTGTATGCATTGATGTAATAATATAGTAACAGCTAATAAATCAGCTGATCCTCCAGGAGATATACCTTCTTGTGAACACCATTCGCATAACTCTTTGTATGGTATCTTATTACCTTTTAACCAATTGTCTAATGCCAATTGAGCTTTTTGTTTGAGTGTTTCTAAGGCATGTAAATCTTTTCTGTACAAAACATTCGTGTCACTATTTGCCGAGATAATCCTTAGTAATACAGGAGTGAGGATGTCGTTTAATTCTTTATCATTGTAATGGTTTAATTCTTTATCAGCAAGACAATTTAATACTGGAATTCCATGATTCATTACTGTGGGCATTCCAAATTCAGCTTCACCTCTTGCTCCGGAAGCCATCATCCCATATTTAATAAAGCATTGTTGACCATGAGTCAATGTTGAATCTTTTTTGATATCAGCGAGTTCCTTTTCAACAATACCTTTAGTTATATTCTGAACATATGTCGAAAATGTTGATGCGGAAACTTTTGAACCAGATTTAATTACACGAACAATTGCAAATATGCTAAGCCCTAATAGAAATATGGCACCTTTGTGTGTATTGATATGTCCGGTAGTTTGTAGCATGGCCTTCTCCATTCTTAATCCAATTTCCCTGATTTTAGGCAAGGCAGAGGATATCTCATTGTCGTTAAATTGGCTTGCTAGCTGGCCTATCTGTAAAAAGTATGGCGACAATACTGCAGTAGATTGAACGAATGTCGCAAAATCCATATCGGTATGTGCCCCGTTAGAGTTTCTGCAAACTAAGCCTGGTTTGGGACTCAAAGACACTTCTAGTAAAAGTGCATAGGTGGCAAATCCAGATATTTGATTAATGATGCTTTCGTCGTTTTTTTTGTCAAGAAACGTTTGGATAGCATCCAACATACTTTGGCGTACTTCCAATATGTTATGTCGTTTGGTTTTTCGGCATTCCTCAGCCGCTGATCCGCAAATAAAACAAGCTTTGGCTTTGCCTGAAGAAACAGGAAAACCATCACTATCAAGAATATCCAAATCTACAATCCTACCAAGTTCAAATGATTGTTCAAATTCTTCAGTTATTTCCTTTAAGGTAGATGCTTCTATGCTTCTACTCTTAAAAAGGAATATAGCCCAATCTCCTGAATAATCAGTTCGTACGACTTTGGTTTGCCATCTTTGCAGATGTCCTTTACTAAGATAAAACTCCTGAAAGCGTTCATCTACAAAGCTGAAAAAGTCTTTTAGTAAGTCGTTGGTTTTAGGTAAGCCAGGGATATTTAACTGCAATGACACAAGGTGATACCCACCTTGTGTCAATTGTAGTTTTTGTATCATCCTTGTTTCCCGGGCGTGTAATAAATTTGTTATATGAGTGTCAATAACCTGCATGCAAATTAATCTATAACCTGACGAATAACATCGATAACTGTTCCATCGCGGTATTCAACAATACCAACAATTCTGTCGGCTGTTTCAATAGGTTTCGCTTTTCCAGTAATTCCTTCTACTTCTTTAGCCAGATCATGAATATCCTTTATGGCAATTCCTCCATCTATCAGACTTTGTTTTAATTCAGGTCTGTTAGGATTAACACAAATTCCTCTTTCTGTAACCAACACATCAACACTTTCACCCGGAGTAACAATAGTGTGTACCTTTTCTTTTACAATAGGAATTCTTCCTCTGAATGAAGGGCAAACCACTACAGTTAAGTTAGCTCCAGAGGCTGTATCGCTATGTCCACCGGAAGCTCCACGTACATAGCCTTCTGATCCGGTAATAACATTCACATTAAAATCGGTGTCAATTTCAAGAGCTCCAAGCACAACGATATCCAACTTATTGGTCATACATCCACAGTTGAAAGGGTTTGCGTAAAGCCCTGCAGATATTTCTATATGATATGGATTATTCATTAAGGAAGAACTTACCTCAGCATCGAATGACTGTACGTCGAAAATAGAGCGAAATAAACCTTCATTAAGCATATCAACGCCAACAGAAGTAACACCGCCAAGGATAAAGCTTCCTTTTATTTGTTGTTCAATCATCGTTTTACGGATGTACTTGGCTACAGCTAATGAAGCTCCTCCGGCTCCAACCTGAAAGCTGAATCCCTCTTTTAGTTCACCAGACTTTTCGATAACCTGAGCCGCAAGTCGTGCTATTTGTAAATCCATTGGAGCTTTAGTAATACGAGTAGTATCTCCAGCTATTTTTGATGGGTCTCCAATAGAATCCACTTTAACAACATAATCAATAAAATTTTGCGTTACCGTTTGAGGTACACAAGGATAGTCAACCAAATTATCTGTAACAACAATTACCTGTTTGGCATAACGAGAATCAATTGGTGCGTATCCCATAGAGCCAAAAGCCGATTTTCCATGAGTTCCAGTTGCATTTCCTTCTTCATCGGCAGCAGAAGCTGCAATAATGGTCAGGTCAATTTTGATTTTTCCAGTGTGCACACTACGTACACGACCTCCATGAGAGTGAATAACAAATGGTTTTGGTAAAACACCCTGAGCAATAGCCTTACCAAGTTCACCTCGGATTCCGCTTGAGTAAATCTGAGTGATGGTTCCGTCTTTTAAAAATGGCAAAATAGCTTCATGAGCAGAGGTCAAACTACTCGATGCTAATGTAATATCTTTGATGCCTAATTCGGCTAAAATTTGCATGGAAGGAACCAAAATGTTGTCGCCTCCTCTCAAGTGGTGATGGAATGAAATGGTCATCCCGTCTTTAGGATTGGTTTTTATGATTGCTTCTTTAAGCGTAGGGCAAATTTTACTGGCATGTGGCATTTTTGCTTTGTTGGGTGGAGGAACTGTTATTTCTTCCATCCATCCTTTTTTTAATTTAGTAAAAGTTCCTTCATAAGGCTCTATTTTACCAATACCTTCAAGTGTTTCTGGTATATCTATATTTAATTTGTTTTTCATTTTGAGGGAATTAATCATTACTCAATGGTTTGAGTTTGTCGATATAAAAAGTACTTCAGTTCCTGAGGCATGAATAATCTTTTTATATAGAACCGGAGTCTATATCTGCCATCTCTAATACTCTTAAAGCACGTTGTACCACTGGAGCGTCAACCATCTTACCATCAACAGCAAAAACACCGATGCCTTCTGCCTTATTTCGTTCAAATGCTTTTACAATTTTAGCCGCTTTTCTGATTTCCTGCTCGGTAGGAGTAAAAACCTCGTTTACAATTTCAATCTGTCTTGGGTTGATAATCGCTTTTCCGGTAAAACCAAGTTTTTTTATGTATTCAGCCTCATCTCTTAAACCTTCTTCATCCTCAGTATCAACATAAACCGTATCAAAAACATCAATTTTACATGCTTTGGCTGCCATTACAATTTGCTTGCGAGCATAATCGATTCCAATGCCATCGTTAGATTTTACCAATTGCATATCGGCTGCTAAATCTTGTCCACCTATAGATATGGCATCAATTCTATCAGAATACTGAGCAATTTCATAAACATTCTGAACGCCAAGAGCAGTTTCGATCATTACATGAACTTTCATTTGATCATGAGGTAAACCATGCTCGTCTTCAATTTCTTCAATAACCTGAACAATTCTACTTATCTCTTCTAAAGTTTCCACTTTAGGTAATCTAAGAGCATCAGGTTGAAGCGGTACGATTTGCTTCAAATCCTCCAACCCAAAAAGTGTGTCAATATGGTTAACCCTTACCGTAACTTCGCATCCTTCGTATGAAATGTATTTAAGCATGTGGGATACCAATATTCTGGCAGCATCTTTTTGGTTAAGGGCAACGGCATCTTCCAGATCGAGTAACACCCCATCAGCACCATACACGCTTCCTTGCTGTAGCATAGCTGGATTGTTTCCCGGAATATACAACATAGTACGTCTTTTAAAGTTTTGTTTATTTTTTGTCATGATTAATTGTTTAGGGTGCCATTTTGAATTAAAGCAGATCGCTTTATGGCTGTTTCCAACCTGGCAGAAATTGTTGGAGGAAGTGCTCCTTTGTCATTTACAATGATTCTGATATCATCAATTTGAAAAGCATCCAAATCGCGATGGATTTGCTGTAATAAATCATCACCAAATTGCTGCATTACAATAGATTTTAGTTCGATGACGCGACCAGAACCTTTCTCAACAGGTTCTACTAAAATCAGTATATCACTAGACTCAAAGCTACCTGCCTGAGCTTTTGTTTTTATTACCATTTCCTGAGGCTTAAAATAAATTTTTATCAAATTTTAAACTTCTCAAAATGAAATCCTAGCAAATGAAGTTGTTATAGAGCTACCTGTGATTTTTATTGTCGTAAGTAGTAGATATACAGTGACATATGGACACTTGATTTTTGTCAAGGTTTATGTAGTTGATTTATATATAGAAGGTGATCGTCAGCTTGTTAGAGCTAATAGGTGAGCTTGATCTGAAATATAGAAAAGTGTATATACTAAATTAGAAAACTGATTTAAATAATTATGGATATAGGTCATCTGATATTTATCTAAAATAAAAAAGCCGACAAGCAATTTTGTGCTGTCGGCTTCTTGTATTTTATCAATTTAAATCTATTCAAACTTCTACAGGCTGAATGATTTCCATTCCTCGGTTAATCGCTTTTTCGTTTAATGGTATCAAATGATGGTGTCTTTCAGGGAGAGAACTTTTTAATCCCTTGAGTACATTCTCCATTTTAACCACTTCCTTTATTTTAAGATATCCACCTAAAACAATCATGTTGAATGTTTTAGTTGAGTGCATCCTCGCAGCTTCTTCGGTGGCATCAATACGGTAAATAGTGATGTCTTTTCGAGTTGGATGATGTGTAATACCATTTCCATCATAAATCAATAGACCACCAGGCTTTACTTCGTGTTCGAATTTATCCAATGATTGCTGATTTAAAATGATTGCGGTATCGTATTCATGTAAGATGGGGGAACTAATTCTTTGGTCAGAAAGAATTACTGTTACATTAGCAGTTCCACCTCTCATTTCAGGACCGTAAGATGGCATCCAGGAAACTTCCATGTCTTGCATTACTCCAGAGTAAGCAAGAATCTTTCCCATAGAAAGAACTCCTTGTCCACCAAAACCGGCTATGATAATTTCTTCTGTCATTTCTTTAATTTTTTATCCTGTAATTGCAGGAATTAACAATAGAATGAAATCTACTTTTAAACTACTATTCGTCTTTTAAATCACCTAAAGGATAAAATGGAAACATATTGTCAACCATCCAGTCATTGGCTTTGGCTGGTGTCATTTTCCACCCGGAACTACATGTTGAAACCACTTCAACTAAAGATGTTCCTTTATTATTTTGTTGATTTTCAAAAGCTTTTCGTAATGCTTTTTTAGTTTTGCGAACAGAGGCAGGTGTATGACAAGCCTGACGAGTTACATATGAAGTTCCTGGTAACTGCGCAAGTAATTCAGTGATTTTTAATGGATATCCGTCATTAGAAGGCTCACGACCAAAAGGACAGGTTGATGCCTTCATACCTTGCAGAGTGGTTGGAGCCATCTGTCCTCCCGTCATACCATAAATTCCATTATTGATAAATACCATAACAATGTTTTCACCACGGTTACAAGTATGGATGGTTTCAGCAGTTCCAATGGCAGCTAGGTCGCCATCTCCCTGATATGAAAAAACCATTTTGTCAGGCATTAATCTTTTAACAGCAGTTGCTAAAGCCGGAGCGCGTCCGTGAGCCGCTTCTTGCCAGTCAATCTCCAGATAATCATAAGCAAAAACAGAACATCCAACAGGAGCAATTCCTATAGTTGTTTCCTGAATACCCATTTCTTCAATAACTTCGGCTATTAATTTATGAACAACACCGTGAGTACACCCAGGGCAATAGTGCATATCTTTATCCGTAAGGACAG
Organism: uncultured Saccharicrinis sp.; assembly: GCA_963677245.1. Lineage (GTDB taxonomy): Bacteria > Bacteroidota > Bacteroidia > Bacteroidales > Marinilabiliaceae > Saccharicrinis. The sequence continues at coordinate 2,299,406 of OY781921.1, read as the reverse complement.
CACTTTTCTTATATATAAGATTTTCCTCTTTTATAATTTCTTTGATTTCCATGGCTTATTCTCCTATAAAATTTTGCTCAAGTGCGTTAACAACTTCACCAGGTGAAGGAATAATTCCTCCAAATCTTCCGTAATGTTCAACTTTTACAGCACCGTTTACAGCTAACTTAACATCCTCTACCATCTGGCCAGCACTCATCTCAACACTTAAAATTCCTTTTACATGTTTAGCTATTTCCTGAATAGGCTTAGTAGGAAATGGGAATAAGGTAATTGGACGAAGTAGTCCGGCCTTAATTCCTTTTTGGCGCGCTATCTCAACTGACTTCTGGCAAATGCGAGCACTAGAGCCATAAGCTACTAAAAGGTATTCGGCATCATCGCACATAAAAGATTCAAAAAGAACTTCTTCCTCTTCCATTTTGCGATATTTAGCTTGCAGTTTGCGGTTGAAGTTTTCCATGTCGTTGGAATCCAACTCAACAGAAGTAATGATGTTTCTCGAACGACCTTTCTTACCTGTTGTAGCCCAATCACCATATTTTTCAATGATTTCCTCTTCCGTCATTCGTGGTTTTTGTGGTTTTAATTCCACTTTTTCCATCATTTGTCCTATCACACCATCGGATAGAATCATTGCCGGATTGCGATATTTAAAAGCTAAATCAAATGCTAACTCTACAAAGTCAGCCATTTCCTGAACCGAAGCAGGAGCTAATGTAATTAATTTATAATCGCCATGGCCGCCACCTTTTACCGATTGAAAATAATCAGACTGTGCAGGTTGAATTGTTCCTAAACCCGGACCTCCTCTTACAACATTCACAACTACACATGGAAGTTCAGAACCGGCCATGTAAGTTAATCCTTCCTGCATTAAACTAACACCAGGACTTGAAGAACTGGTCATTACTCGTTTCCCACATCCGGCACCCCCATAAACCATATTGATAGATGCAATTTCACTCTCGGCCTGAAGCACAACCATTCCGGTTGTTTTCCAGGGTTGTTCAGCCATTAATGTTTCCATTATTTCACTTTGTGGTGTAATTGGATAGCCAAAATACCCGTCTGTACCACAACGTATGGCTGCTTCGGCAATGGCCTCATTGCCTTTCATTAGCTTTAGTTCTTTCATTGTTTACTAATTTCTTAATGCGATTGAAAAAGATGTCAACCGTAGTTGAGCAAAATGTTAATTACGCCTTGGCTCTGTATACCGTAATACAGCTATCCGGGCAAACCACTGCGCAGTTGGCGCATCCGATACAGGCATCGGGATTAGCCGCGGTAGAAAAGTGGTAACCTTTACCGTTTACCTCTTTTGCCATTTCAATAACATGGGTTGGACAAGCTACCATACAAAGCTCACATCCTTTGCACTTAGCCGTATCAACCACAATTGCTCCTTTAGCTTTAGCCATAATTTGATCAGTTTTTTGTTGCAAACGCAATTTATATAAATTAACCGTTTAGACGAATGATGGGCATCATACTTATTTCCTGATTTATCGCATAAGCACAAAAACCCCGGTGTACAAAAATACACAATACCCGCAAAACGGATTTTATCTAATAAAACTACTATTTTTTTCCCTCTGAAGTGCAGTTATAAACTGGCAGCAAATTTTGCCAATCGTTTTTCCAACTCTGGAAACCTTTTTTGCTCTGTTTGCGAAACGCAAGCCCTAAGACCTTCGAGTTCGCTACCGGTATTTCCTAATGCAATAGCACTAATTCCAAAATACAAAAGGTTTCTTAATAATTCACCTCCCGATAATCCCGGATATGCTATTGTAAAATAAAAACCGTCGGCAATAGGTTCATCAACGTCGGTACTGTATAAAATGGAAAATCCATATTTTATAAACAGCTCCTTCATTAATTTAGCCCTTAAGCCATATTCTTTTACCCTTTCTATAAAATTGTACTCTCCGTCACATGCTGCCTTGTAAATTGCAGCAACAGCATGTTGTGCTGAGTGACTGGTGCCCGAAGATAATGAATATAAAATTCTTCCTGCAATTACAGGCCCAAATTTTCCTATCCCAAACCTTAATTTTAACGATTCAAAATAACGGTCAAAAAGTTGATTGGATATGCACATCGTTGCAATGCGCTGACCTGCATAACTAAAGATCTTTGAGCTTGATATCAATAGGATGTAATTGTTGGTATATCGAGCAACGGTTGGTTGGTATGGGGCTTGAAACGGAACTGATAAATCTGTTCTGAAGTCCATTCCAAAATAGGCCAGATCTTCAATCACTACGATGTCATATTCTTCAGCTAATTCACCAATTATTTTCAATTCATCTTCGTGGTAACTGATCCAGGTTGGATTGTTTGGGTTTGAATAGATAATGGCACATATATTATGTGTCCATAAATAACTTTCCAGTTTTTCGCGTAAAGCTTTACCTCGATAATGAAAAACATCAAATGTTTCGTATTTGTAGCCTAAAACCTGTAGTTGTTGTTTTTGTACAGGAAAACCAGGATCGATAAACAAAAAAGTATCTTTATCCTGATCCATGTGTTCAATGCCCATAAATGCGGCAAAGGCACCTTGCATGGAACCAACCGTAGGAACACATCCTTCCGGTTTTACATCAATATTCATAAAGGCTTTAACAAAACGACTGGCTTGTTCTTTGAAAGGTTTTATTCCTTCAAGCATGGGGTATTTAGATGCTACTCCTTTTTTCAGCGCATCAATTTCTGCTTGAACACCTATCGGGGAAGGAGGTAAGCCGGGAACACCCATTTCCATTCGGATAAATGAGATCTTTGTTTTTTCTTCAATTTTATTCACAACGCCAACCATTTCACGAATAGTAGCTTTGCCAATATCATCAATACCTTGTTCCCGAATCGCTTCTTCTACAATGGAAGCGTCTACAAGAGGGGATATGTTTTCCTGTACTGCCATCACTTCCTAATTTAATATGTAATCCCCTTAAGGGGAAAAGCAGATTAAAAACCATGCTTTTTAATATCTGATAACCATTTTTTTACTCTAGGTAAAGTTAATTCTGGTTCATTATCTTCATCTAAGGGTAACCCGGCAAACTTGCCATTTAATAGACCTTCAGAATCATTAAATTGGTATCCTTCATTGTCAACCAAACCTACAACAGTAACCTTAAGGTCTTTTAGTTTTTCGTATAACCAACCTATGGCATCCACAAAGTGATCGGGATAATTAATCTGGTCGCCTAATCCATAAATAGCCACTTTCTTGTTGCTCCAATCTACTTTAGATAATTGAGTAAAGAATACATCCCAATCGTCATCTTCATGTTCAGAATCCCAATTTGTTCGTCCTAAGGTAGATATTCCAAAAATCAGCTTGTCGTATTTTTCTAGAGCGGTAACTTCACATTTTTTAATGGGCGCCAGATCGGCATTTTTTAATTCATCCGCAATAATTTGTGCTACTTTACCAACACTACCTTTTTCAGGACCAAAGAAAATTCCAGTTGTATTCATAAGTTCGTTTTTTCTTTCATTTGTCATTTGTAACTAGCCTATTTAGTCATTTTTGTATGAGACAAAATATGATGGCTTGTTCCGCTTGAGTAATTTTATTTGTTTTTTATTCCACTTCTATCAAAATTCTCATTTTAATGGCAGAAAAACAATAAGATTTATCATTAAAACATGGATAAGGATATGATATTTTACGTCTTTTCGGAGGTGATAACAATTTGGTGTATAATAGAAATTCTAAATCAATATTTTGGGTAAATTTGAAGTCTGATTACATTCATTATGGCAGATATAAGTTCGTTGGTTAAAGAAGAGGTGCATTGTGTTACCGGAATTCAAGGAAGTGCCCGGCTGCAGGATTATGCATTGGGTAAGTTTATTTCCTGTACATCAAATAATGCTGTAAAAAAAGCAATCAAAAAAGGACTTGTTTTTATAAATGATAAAAGAGGTTATACTGCCGATTGGGTAAAGGATGGAGATGAATTGGTTTTATACAAGGAACCTATAAAGCATCAGAAGAAAACGGTTGATTTGGATTTTCAGGTGCTTTACGAAGATGATTATTTAGCTGTTGTAAATAAGCCTGCGGGTGTTTTAGTAAGCGGGAATAAACATCGAACTTTAGAAAATGCTTTACCTAAAAAGCTAAAAAAGAGTAAGAAGTCGGATGTAGTTTCTCCGGAACCGATTCATCGATTGGATTATCCTACCACTGGGATTGTTCTCATTGGTAAAACCCGACAGGCTCTTGTAAAACTCAATCAATTATTTGAGAATAGGGATATTCAGAAAAAGTATCTGGCTATTACGATTGGGCATCAAAACAAAACAGGAATTATAGAAGAGGATATAGATGGAAAGTTGGCTAAATCAGCCTACTCTGTTTTATCGATCGTAGAATCAGAGCGTTTTTTGTTTTTGAATCTGGTAGAATTGGATCTTTTTACAGGAAGAAGACATCAGCTGAGAAAGCATCTGAGTGGAATTGGCAATCCAATTTTAGGAGATGCTGAATATGGAAAAGAAGGATTAATACTAAAAGGTAAAGGACTTTATCTGCATGCTTGTCAGATATCGTTTGTACATCCATTTACGAATGAATCATTGACAATTTATTCAGAACCACCGAAAAAATTCAAACAAATATTTCCGGAAATTTCATTCGTAAAATAAGAGCTATTGTTTTGGTCTGTAATCTGACTCTTTAGTTTTCAATCCGAACTCTTGCATCTACAGCAATAATTTGACCGTTAATACCCATTAGCGGATTGATGTCCAGTTCTTTTATTTCAGTAGAAAACCTTAGCATGGTGGAAAGCCGAACTAATATTCCAGCCAATGTTTCTATATCTACTTTTCCCTGTCCGCGTAAGCCGTTTAATACTTCTTTTCCTTTTAAATTGTCGATCATATTTAGAGCTTCTTCACAGGTCAGTGGAGCCAATCCCGAAGATACATCTTTGATTACTTCCACAAAAATACCTCCTAATCCGCAGAGCATAATATGTCCAAAGGCAGGCTCATATTTAGCACCAATAAACAATTCTACACCTTGATGCATGGGTTGTACCAGAACACTTTGTGCTCCTTGTATCTGCATCATTCTTTTATATTCTGAAATAAGAAATTCAGGATCATTTATATTTAAACTTACACCGCCAACGTCCGTTTTATGAATGGGGCCAACCACTTTCATGGCAACTGGAAATTCAATATGTTTTAATTCTTCATTTAAATCAGATTCTGAGCGAATAATAGTTTCTGTTGCCATAGGAATATTGGCAGCGGCAAATAAGGATTGAATTTGAACAGGGTTTAGATATCCATTGTCAAAGCTATTGATGAGGTTTCGAATCTTTGGTACATCTACTCCTTTCATTTGAATAGATTCTTTAGCCGGTTTAATGGCATTGTGCACTTTTGACAAAGCGTGACCCAACATGACTTCGTCTGGGAAGTTTACATTTCCCTTACTAATAAAGTATTGAATATCATCCTCTGCATTCACAACAGATGGTAATATGGGATATATTGGTTTTTTGCATGATCGCATTTTTTGATGCAGCACTTCATATACTTCTCTTACCGGAAATAAACCGGGACTTCCAAAAATGACTGCCATGGCATCTATATGATGAAAATCTTTTTCACATGCATCAATAATTGATTCCAGGTGTTCTGCATTTCCTGTTGCTAAAAAATCAATAGGATTAGCAACGCTGGAACCTGGATTAAGTTTTGATTTAAGAAGTTCGGCTTTTGCTCCTTCAATGGCTGGTATTTGTATGCCTCCTTGCGATAATGAATCAGTAAGCATTACAGCCGGACCTCCGGCATGCGTGATGACAGCAATATTATCTCCTTTTAAAGGTTTAGCCATAAAAACAGCAGCAACGGTAGCTAGCTCCAGACGGCTATGACAACGGATGATTCCGGCTTTCTTGAACAAGGCGTCTACAGCCATGTCTGATGAGGCTATAGCTCCGGTATGACTTGATGCTGCTCTCATACCAGCTTCAGAGGTTCCTGATTTTATAGCCGCAATCTGGCACCCTTTACTTACCAAAGAGTTGGCATGATGTAATAATTTGTCTGGGTCTTTAATGCTCTCTATATAAAGTAGTTTTATTTTTGAGCTTTTATCCGGATCAAATGATTCATCCAAATAGGCCAACACATCTTCAACTCCAATTTGAGCACTGTTTCCAACAGAATAAATACTATTGAACTTCAAGCCCAATGCTACGCCGGTTTCCAAAATGTACACAGCAGTAGCTCCTGATCCGGAAATGAAATCTGCTCCATGGGGATCTAGTTTAGGAATGGGTTCCGTAAATATACTGTGGTGGTTGATGTTGATCATCCCGATGCAATTTGGACCTATCAAACACCCATCAACTTCTTTAATTGTTTTTACAATTTCGGCTTCAAGTTTTGCTCCTTCTTCGTTTTCTTCGCTAAAACCTGCCGAAATAATCACAAAGGCTCTGGTGTTTTTAGTATGAGCCAGCTCTTTTACAGTTTGTGGGCATTGTGCTGCGGGAATGGCTATTATGGCCAAGTCAACATCTTCCGGTAGTTCTGAAATTTGACCATAGGATTTAACTCCTTGAACGAGGTCTTGTTTGGGGTTGGAAACGAATATTTTCCCACGATAGCATTCTAAAATATTATACAGAATTTTACCACCGGGTTTTTGAAGATCATTCGACCCTCCAACAACAACAATACTTTGCGGATTAATTAATTGTTCGTTAATCATAATGCAATGAATAAGGAGTTTTGTAAGACCTTAAAAATCCATATTTTTTTCTCGTATAACAATGAAATAAATCAGTTGACGGAATTCAGGGGTATTTTCTTAATTTTGCATTCTATTACTTAATATGCATATTTCGTTTGGATGAAAGAGATTAAGAAAATACTGCAAAAAGAAGAGTTTACGTTTGATGACCTGGTGAAAATGTTGCCTCTTGAGGGCGAAGAGCAAAAGCTTTTGTTTGCCAAAGCACAAGAAGTACAGTTGAAGTTTGTTGGAAAAAAAGTTTTTTACAGAGGCTTGGTCGAGTTTTCAAATGTATGTTCTAAAAATTGTTTTTACTGTGGTATTCGAAAAGACAATAAGGAGGTAGAAAGATATAATCTCGAAGATGAGCATGTGCTGGAAGCGGCTCGTTTTGCTTATGAGAATAAATATGCATCCATGGTTTTGCAAGCAGGGGAACGAAGTGATGATTTTTTTATTGAGCGTGTAGATAAATTGTTGCAGCAAATCAAAAGCATAACTAATGGAGAGTTGGGAATTACTATCTCTTTGGGGGAACAAAGCGAAGAAACTTATCGAAAATGGTTTGAAAGTGGAGCGCACAGGTATTTGCTGCGAATAGAGTCATCTACAAAATCGCTTTATAACCAGATTCATCCTCAAAACAGGGAGCATGATTTTGATAATAGGATGAACTGCTTAAAAACACTTAAGAAAGTTGGTTATCAAACCGGAACAGGAGTAATGGTCGGGCTTCCCAATCAAAGCTATGAAGATTTGGCTAATGACTTGTTGTTCATGAAAGGTTTTGATATTGATATGTGCGGAATGGGTCCATATATTGAGCATGAGCAAACGCCTTTGTATGAGCAAAAAGAATTGCTGTGGCCTATTAAAAAACGCTTTTCGGTTACCTTAAATATGATTGCCCTTTTGCGAATTATCATGAAGGATATAAATATTGCGGCAGCAACGGCGTTACAGGCTATCGATCCAATGGGTAGAGAAAAAGCTTTAAGAATAGGAGCAAACGTAATTATGCCTAATATTACACCTACACTGCATAGAAAAGATTATCAATTATATCAGAATAAACCTTGTACAGATGAGGGAGCCGAAGATTGTGGTAATTGTTTAAGTATGAGGATAGAATTAGCTGACAGAGAAGTTGGCCTAGGAGAATGGGGCGATTCTAAACACTTTATCAATCGAAAAGCCTAGAGAAATTGTCGCTTATATAGGAGAATAATCTCAACCTTTATCTAATTTTATTGTTAGGTATTGAAGTTTTGCAGTTCTGTAAAATGAAAATACTTTGATAATAAATCTCGACACTATAAATAAAATGAAAAAACCTAAAAATCATATACTCGTTATTTTCGGAGCTTCAGGAGATCTAACCTATCGAAAACTGGTACCTGCAGTTTTTGATTTGTACGATCAGAATTTACTGCCTGATAATTTTGCTATTCTAGGATTAGGACGTACAGCACTGTCTGATGATGACTTTCGTAAAAAAATGGAGGAAGGAATTGAACAGTTTGCCCTCAATAAAAAGGATGCATTGCTTAAGGAAAAAGTAGATGGCTTTTTGCAGCAATTGTATTATCATGCTTTTAATACAAAAGAGGAAGCTGAATATGCAGGCCTAAAGGAAAAGCTTTACGATTTGGATGGTCAATTGGGAACCGAATGTAATTTTATATTTTACCTGGCCACACCGCCAAGTATGTATACCGTTATTCCATGTCATTTGGCCAAACATGGTTTAAGTAATGAGGATGATGGCTTTAAAAGGTTAATTGTAGAAAAACCATTTGGTTATGATTTAGAAACAGCTTTGGAGTTAAATACAAGTTTGTTAAAGAATTTCCAGGAGGATCAAATTTATCGAATCGATCATTATTTAGGTAAAGAAACGGTTCAAAATTTATTGGTGACCCGTTTTTCAAATGCTATTTACGAACCTTTGTGGAACAGAAATTATGTGAGTCATGTTGAAATTACTTCTTCAGAGAATATTGGAGTGGGTAACCGAGGTGGTTATTACGAAGGCTCAGGAGCATTAAGGGATATGGTTCAAAACCATTTATTGCTTTTAGCTGGTTTGGTAGGAATGGAGCCTCCAGCTTTGATTGATTCTAATAGCATTCGTAACGAAATCGTTAAAGTGCTTCAATCTTTACGTCCTATAAAAGAACAAGAGGTTGAAAAATATGTGATTAGAGGGCAATATGTTGGTTCAACAGTAAAAGGGCAAACAGTAAAAGGTTATAGGGAAGAAAATGGTGTGGATAAGGAATCACGCACAGAAACCTATGTGGCCATGAAGTTTTTTATTGATAACATGCGCTGGGCTGGTGTGCCGTTTTATATTCGAACAGGTAAAATGCTTCCAACCAGAGTTACTGAAGTTGTTATTCATTTTAAGCCGACTCCGCATCACTTATTTGCCAGCAATTCAGCCATTGCGCAACAGCAAAATCAGTTGGTTATTCGTATTCAACCAGATGAAGGTTTGCTGTTAAAATTTGGAATGAAATTACCCGGAGCTGGATTTAATGTGCAAAATGTGAATATGGATTTTCATTATTCTGATTTGGCAGATGCATATCTACCTAGTGCTTACGAGCGCTTACTACATGATTGTATGCTGGGAGATTCTACGCTTTATTCCAGAGGAGATGCGGTGGAAGCAGCCTGGAAGTTTGTTAAACCAATTCAGGAAGCTTGGAAGAAAAACGATAAGATTCCGGTTCATGGTTATCCAGCTGGAACATGGGGGCCTGATATTGCAGATGATTTAATTGAAGAGCCTCATCTTACCTGGCGTTATCCGTGTAAAAATCTGGCTAACGATGGTAACTATTGCGAATTATAATCAAGAGAGGGAAGAAGAAAATGAGCACAAAAGATAAGGTTGAGATATTTGAATCTAAGCAGGATTTAGCCCGGTATTTTGGAAAATTATTAAAAGAGAAAACTGAAAAGAGTAATAAAGTCACTATAGCTTTGTCCGGAGGGAGTACTCCAAAAGCTATTTTCGACGAATTGGCTAAAGTTTATGCAGAGAGCATTGACTGGACTAAGGTGTATTTGTTTTGGGGAGATGAACGACTAGTTCCTCCAACAAATGATGAAAGTAATTACAAAATGACTGTTGACCATTTACTCTCAAAAGTATCTATTTCAAAAGAAAATATTTTTAGAGTAAATGGAGAATTGCAACCGGAAGAAGCTTGTGCGAATTATGAAGAAGTGTTGCAAAGTAATTTACCTTTGGTCAATGGAGTTCCACAGTTTGATATAATGCTTTTAGGCATGGGAGATGATGGGCACACAGCATCTGTGTTTCCTTACCAAATAGATCTTTGGGATCAGCAAACCAACTGTGTTCTTGCAGCGCATCCGGAATCAGGTCAGAAGCGTATTTCCTTAACCGGAAGAGTAATTAATCAGGCTAAAGAAATTTACTTTTTAGTTACTGGCAGTAGCAAGGCTGAAAAACTGGATGAAATTCTTCATCAAAAAGATGATTATAAGAAGTATCCTGCAGCGCTGGTAAAGAATCCTTTTTGGTTATTGGATAAAGACGCTGCACAATATTTGTAATTGAGCAGCGTTAGTTCGAGAAAGGTGAATGATATCTAATGGAATTTAAATATTCCTTATACTTTTGTCGATATCAAATTTTCAATAAAAAATAATATGCGATTTATATTTTTTCTAGTGTTCGGTTTATTAACAAGCGGTCTGGTTTTAAATGCTCAGGTTACTGATGTATTTGGGAATAAGGTACCAACAAGTACTAAAAGTGCGACGAAGGGTGTGCCGGCTGGTTCAAATCAAAAAGACGAACAGGGAAGAAAACAAGGTTATTGGGAAAAACGTTATAGTAATGGAAAGCCATCTTATACGGTTACATTTAAGGATGATAAACCTGTAGGTAAAATGACACGCTATTATTCGAATGGGAATAAGCAGATAGAAATTGATTACGATGAAAATGGAGTGTATGGTAAAGCAGAACTTTTTTCAGAAGATGGAAAATTAACGGCTAAAGGAGGATATATCGGAAAGGTTAAAGATGGTCTTTGGGAGTTCTTTTCTCCTGAAGGTTTTTTATATACGCAAGAGAACTATAAAGAAGGGCTTAAGCATGGACTAACAAAGCACTTTTTTAGAAAAGGAGGAATTGCAGAGGAGTTAGACTGGAAAGAAGATGTGAAGGATGGTGTTTGGAAGCAATATTATGAAAATGGACAGCTAAAGATGACTTCTTCTCATGTAAATGGAGACATAGATGGAGAGTATGTTGTATTCTTTCCTAATGGAAAATTAGAAATTCAAGGCAAGTTTGTAAATGGTGTAGAGGATGGAACCTGGATCGTTTTTACACCCGATGGTAGTGTTGCCTATAAGATTGAATATGACAAGGGGAAAGTACTCAATGAGGAATTTTTCGATGAAAAACAGCAGAAATTGTTTGAAGAGTTTCAAAAGAATAAAGGAAAGTTGAAAGATCCGGAAGAATTTAAACATGACCCGGATGGTTATATAAGAGGCATGTAGAGGAATAGCTAGAGCTATGCTTTAGGAATAAAATAAATTTGTGATGAAGTATGTAGTAATTTTATTATTGACATTGGGAGGATTGATTAGTTCTCAGCTTTATGCACAAAAGTATTTTATTTCATTTACCGACAAAGGACATAATTCTTACACAATTAGTTCTCCAAACGATTTTTTATCAGAAAGATCAATAGAAAGAAGAGAAAAACAAGGTATTCTGATTACAGAACAGGATTTGCCGGTATCTGCTTTTTATTTAGACAGTCTTCGTCATTTGGGACTTAAAACAAGTTGGACGTCTAAATGGTTAAATGGCGTTATTGTTGAAACAAATGATCAAACACTTCTTGATACGATTATTAATATCTCCTTTGTTTCCGGAGTTAGGCAGATAAAACCTAATCTTATAACAGCTACTTTCAATAAGTTTATTTCAAAAAGATCTGAGGCTAAAGGTAATTTAAAAAGTAGCACAGGTTATGGTTTTACATGGGATCAGACTCAAACTGTGAATGGCCAGTATCTGCATCAGAATAATTATGAAGGACAGGGGATGGTGATTGCCATTTTAGATGCCGGGTTTAACAATGTGAATACTTTATCCTGTTTTCAGAATATTAGAGATGAAGGCAGGTTGTTAAGCTATCGAGATATTGTTAATCCTGACGAAGAGCAATACATTGGGGATTCTCATGGAACCCATGTTTTTTCTATAATAGGAGGATTTCAACAGGCAACTTTTAAAGGAAGTGCACCGGAAGCGTCGTTTCATTTGGTTCTTACAGAAGATGTAGATTCGGAATATCCAATAGAGGAATATAATTGGGTAATTGGAGCTGAATACGCTGATAGTATTGGTGCAGATGTAATAAACTCCTCCTTAGGTTATTATTTGTTTGATGGCGTTTTTTCTGATTATAGTTATGCAGATATGGATGGAGCTTCTACTGTCGTGGTCTTTGGTGCAGAGACGGCTGTAGAAAAAGGTATGATTGTGGTGAATAGTGCCGGTAATGAAGGCAATAACTCATGGAATAAAATCATTTCTCCAGCGGATGGAGAGCAGGTGCTTGCAGTAGCGGCTATGTCGGCTGATAGTTTAAGAGCTTCTTTTAGTAGTTTTGGTCCATCCTATGATGGTCGTGTGAAGCCGGATGTGAGTGGAGTTGGATCACTTACTGCATATCAAACGACTAGCGGAATATATGAAAGGGGCTATGGTACAAGTTACTCTGCTCCCGTTATTACAGGTTTTGTTTCTTGTTTATGGCAGGCAAATCCAACCTTGAAAAATACTGAAATATTGGATTTGGTAAAGGAAAGTTGTAATCAGAATGAGAATCCGGATTACTCTTTTGGGTATGGAATTCCTGATTTTAAAAAGGCATTAAGTAGCAGTACACAAATTGATACAGAACGGGTAGAAAAAATAAAGGTATTTCCGAATCCATTTTATAATTCTATTCATGTAAAATCGCATGAAATAATTCAGGAATGTAACCTTGTTGGTCTAAATGGTTATTCTTATTATTCAGCAGATATAAAAAATGAGAGTGAAGTGACACTTGAAAACTTGAGCGATCTGCCAGCAGGTGTTTATTTGCTTAGGTTAAAAACTTCTCATTCTATATCCGTTCAAAAACTAGTGAAAAACTAGTCGTGTAAAAAAAAATGGAGCCCCATAGGAACTCCATCTATATTTAGCTTCTTGCTTTAATTCTAATCATCATCATCCATTAAATCCTTACTGGTAACATTTGAAACTTCTGAATTGTAATAATATACAATTACCTGAGCGGTGTCTCTTAAGAAGTTAATTTTACCAACTTCAGCTCTGTGGATTGGTAAACCGGTACGCACGCATAAATCAGCCAATAGTTCATTGTTTTTTTCAGGTTTAATCAGGTCGATGTTTTCGTAAATAATTAGCTTGCTTGATTCGTGCTTTAATAAGAAGACGCGTTCCAAACCATAAGTAACAGCAATTACAATAAGGTTGGTTAATACTATAACGGCCAAACTAACCTGTGTGCTACTTAAGGCATTGATAGCAGAGGTTCCGATTGTGATAAACAGATAAGTCATCTCTTTAATCGGAATTTGCAAAGTTCGGTATCTGATAATACCAAAGATGGCAAATAGTCCTAATGCAAACCCTAATTGCAGTTTAACGCTTCCTAAAAGAAAGCATAGTAAAAATACGATAGTACTTATCAGTAAAAAAGTAAATAAGTAGTCTTTTCTTTTTGCAGTTTGATAGTATAATACCCGTACTAAAACAAGAGATACAAGTAAGTTAAAAGAAAAGCGTATTAGTAAGTCAAAAAAGTTGTTCCATTCAACAATGCTGACGTCAAATATTTTCATTCCCAGTAATAATTCCATAGATAGTTTAATTTTCGAATTCTGCTTTTATTTTTTTTATAAGGTTAAACTTTTGTTTTAACATATTTGATTTCACCTCTTTATTGATAGATGCTGTACCCATGCAATACTTACTGAATGATTGAGAGCGAATCTTATTTTCTTTAAGTACTTTTTGAACGGTTGATCCCAATGTAAATTTCTCCTGCTTAAGTTCCAGAATGAAAATCTCCGGAAACGAAATTGAAATATCATCTTCCGGATCTTTAAATGCTAAGTCAAAATCAATAGTAACCCTTTCCGTTTTACCAACCAGAGTTATTCTTTTAAAGTGATTAAATAACTTTGATTCCAGATCTTGCCCTTCGAAAGGGGAGTGGTTTTGCAGGAAATCGTGTTCGTGATCTGTAAAAGAGAATTCTTCGTTATCTCTTTTTATCCTGTTTTTAATGGTTCTTCCTTTGTTGGTCTTGAATTTAACTTCTAGGTATTGCTGTTTCGCATGAACATACTCGCGTTTACGAACTTTGTATCTGTTTAGCTTCCCGTTTTGATGATCTTCATACATTCTGAACTCTTTGGTATCGAAGTATTCAGTTTTGTAGGGAAAAACTCTGCAATTATCGATTTCAAGAATTTTGTATTCATCAACTAATTCATTTAATACCAATGAAAGATTATCTGATGAACCAATGAATTTGGTGTCAATTCTGTTCATTAGACTAACATGCTCCATATCGATGAGAGAGATAGCTTGAAATTTTTCTACAGTATTGTGTACATCCAACATAATATCTTGGTTTAACGATAATTGTGTATTATGATTTTTTCTTAGCTCTAAACTTTAACAGTTTGGGTTCCCATTCAATATTAAAATATAGAATATTTACCTTGTCGGGCTTAGCAACATTAAATTCATCTTGTCTTTTAAAGGACAAAGAGGCATTTACTCTTTTTGATACTTTCTTTTCCAGTGATATAAAATATCGGTTTTTATACTCACCAACATCTTCAGCCGGAGCTAAGCAAAAGAAGTATTCAATTCCCATAGATGGTTCAACAAACCATTTCTTGTTTTTGTATTTAAGACTAATCTTGTGCCTGTGTTCCCAGTATTGAATATGTCCATCTGGTGAAGAATGAATGTTTGCTTGTTCTTTCTGAATTTGCGAACGATAGCTCCATCTAAGTCGATTGATTTTAAAACCAAATTTGGTATATAAAGCCAGCCTATGAACGCGTTCGTTCATTCGAGGATCATCATATTCAACCTGGTATCGATAAGCTCCACCTACATCAAGCCATTTGCTAATGGGAGCAGAGATGTTCAGTTCTGTCTGCCAGCTGCTCAACTGTCGTGAGTTATCGAATAACCTTATTTGAGGTTCAATCGAAAAATCAACTTTTTTATAAAGATTCCCCTTAAAAGATACGTTGTACCAGGTATTGAAATCTTCTTGTTGAGCAATTGCAATAGTTGAACAAACCGCTAGTATGATTAGTGCTAAAGAGCGTTTATTCATTTTCATCTATTTTACAACAAATAATGTATCTACAGTTATTGTTTGTTTGCGTGATTTAATAGCAACCTTTCGCATAACTGTATCAAGTTCAGAAGTTATGTTGTAGTCATATTCTTTATTTTTAGAATAAGCATAAATGGTGTAATCTCCTTCTTGTAAATAATTAAATTCGAAATAACCATTATATCCGGTTTCTATTTTATCGCTATGATATTCATCATCGCCATAAATAATGAAAACATCATAGTCCTGCGCAGGATAGTCACCTCGATGGATAGTAAAATCGAAGTTGTAGTCCTGAATAATTACTGTACCGCGAATAGTGCCCATTCCTCCTTCGCCAGCTTCTTTTTCGCAAGCTCCCAATACAATGGTTAGGGCTATAATAATTAGAAATGCAATTTTCTTCATGTGTATATTTTTATAATATTTTTTTATTTAAAAAGCACTTTTGTGGTTTTAATTCCTTGTGTGCTCATTAACCTTATCATATAAATTCCTTTTAGGTTTTGATGAACTTCACCTTTGTTAAAGGTAATACGATGCTCTCCACTAAAGAAATAATCATCTGCAATCGTTTTTACAGTTGCACCATTAATGGCAATTAAGTCAATCCTGTAATTGTCCGAATTTTCTACATTAAAGGTGATGTTTAGCGTATTTTCAACCGGATTAGGATAACATTGGAGATTTGTATTAAAGCTTTCACCAATTGGAGTAATGCTGTTTGGTATTTGTTCTGCATTTTCTTCTCCAGGAGTACCGCCGCTAAAAGAGGCAAACCAATTATTTCCGTTTTCGTTGGCAGTATATTGATCGGTTAAAGAGCATGATGCACCTAAACCGTTTGCCTCAGCTGGCCAACTGCCTGAAGGGTAATAATCAACAGCATCAACAATGGAATTGTCGCTATTAAATAATCTTAAAGCATCTCCCGAACTGCTTAGTCCGAAGATAAAATCACCCATTACATTTTTAACCCAAGGGTAAGTAGTTTTAAATTTTTTGATGTCTTTACATATTACAACATATTCGTCCGGACCTAACAAGTACGAAGAAGGTATTACATACGCAGAATCTTTATTAGAATCTCTGAAAACCCAATCTTTAAGATCAATGGTTGTTTCTCCATAATTATACAATTCAATCCAATCGCCAGGTTTAATATTGTCTGAGCTTTTATAAAAAATTTCATTAATGGCAACCTTATTTTCTTCTCCTGCAATTGCTTCAAAAACTGCCGTATGCGACATATTTTGACTAATGTCATAGCTTATGTTTTTATTGGTCGAAATGGAACTACCTGACCATCTTACGAAACGATATCCCGGTTTTGGGATCGCGGTAAGTTCCATCGGAACCTGATTAAAATAAGTGCCGGTTGATGGATAATCATCAGGATGAAGGGTGTTCATTTTTATAGTTCCACTATTAGCCGGCGATACGTTTAATGTAACTGTTCTACTTCCGCTAAATCCCATTTCTGAACCAAGGAAAGAGCGATAATAAGTTGGACGGTTATTAGCAAAAGTCTTCATTCTGGCTGGCTGATTACTCCAATTTGTGTAATCTAAATCCCATCTATCGCAATGAGCAACCATCTCAGTTGTATACAAGGCTGTAAAATCATCAATAATAGGGTTGATTGAATCGGGCTGCCAATGCGTATTCAGGTAATCACATCCTCTTTGAACAAACTTCTTTTTAAATTCCGTATTTTCCATTAGGCTTCGGAATAATAAGGTTGCCCATTCTTCATTGTGCAATCCTGTCAATGTTTCAGAGGATGCATAAGCAATGGTGTTGTTGGTGTAGTTTTGATTTCCATATAAATTAAAACCAAAATCAGTATCAAAAAGAACCCATCTATATTTACTGGCATCGTTAGTTGTATTCCAGAATTTGTTATTATTTCCAGGCCAATCTGTGTTATCAACGTAAGTTTGAATCAGATAGTAGTCGATGAAATTTTCAATGTCGATAACACTACATACATATTCATAATTGTCGTCGGTCTGTAAGGAATTAGTTTGGACAAAATTAAGCATTTCAACATACTTGGTACCTTCTCCATTTTCAATGACTCCATTGGTTTCGTAGGTTGATTCCAATATGCGTACCTCGTTAGCGTCTATGTGCGTATTGTCTGATACGAAATGCTCATTTATTTTTTCGCGCATATTTAAGATACCCCAATATTCGCCGTTGATATAAACAGCAGTCGGCTGAATTCCTTGGTATTCAACCCCTATTTCACTCATTGCTGTAGTCATCATACCATCTCTAAAGTGAGCGTAGTAGAAATCATTACCTGCATTTCGAAGTACTATAGCTTCAAACTTATCATTGTCTTTGCTATCAAAGAATTTATAACTAAAGGATCCGTCACCATATTCTTTTCTCGCAAACAGAGCTAAGGATTTTTGAGGATGAGCACGCGACCATGCACCGTAAATTTTTACTCCGGCTCCCTGATCAATCTGTTTTATACCATTCTTATCATAATATTCAAAATGAACTGGTTTTTCCCAATCCTGCCAAAAGTTAGCACCGTAATATGGATTAGATGACGAAGCATTTGGCCCTAACTCGTATATTCCCGTATAATAATCAAATAAGTTTTCAGGATTTGTAGAAAGACTTACAATAGGAAATGAATGGTCAAGTGTCAATACGTATGTTTCTGTGCCTACTGGTCCGGGTAATTGTCCGTCATTAATAACTCTTGCACGAATAACTATATCCGAGGTAAATGTAATTGCTCCTGTATAAAGGGTGCTGCTCGATGTAGGGACAGAACCATCTGTTGTATAGTAAATACTTCCTTCAGTATTGTTTTTAGTAGATAATAGAACAGACATGCTGCTGGTTCTAAGATTACCTCCAGAAACTGAAAAAACAACAGTATCTGTTAATCCTGATGTAATACCATTGTTACCATTGGATAAGAATGGCGTTGGTGTTTCAAAGTAATACCAATCGTCCCCGCCATCCGGCTGACGTCCGTATGAAACATCTGAAGGAACATTGGTAGCACCTACTGAATCAACAAACACTTTATTGTTGAATAAGTAAAGAGCTTCTCCCTCTGCTTTTATTTTAAAATTGGTATGCAGGTATGATTCTGGGACTGTAATGTGTTCAGAAATAGAGTTCGTTCTGCTGGATTTTAAACCAAGAGTTAAAATAGGGATACAGGATAAATCCGAAGATGTAGTTGAATGATTATGAACTTCAACAGCAAATACATTAGTTCCCTGCACTAAAATATCTTCCCAACCATATACTTTAAATTCATCAGCTGCGAGACCTTGGTAAATTTTAGCTTCATGATCATAAGCATCTGCTGCAGCATCGAAAGCAACTGTTGTTCCGGGTGTTCCAAGGCGGTCTCTGGCAATTTCAACGCCATTGATGTAAGCCGCAAACCCATCGTCATAATCCATATGAAATATGAGTTGTGTTACGTCACTAATATTTGCTATGTTGAATTCTTTTCTGGCATAAACACTCATAACAGTACCTGTTTCTGTCGCATCGTCGCTATCGCCAAAACCAAATCCGGAAGCACCACTGGACCAACTTGAAGCATCAAAACCAGTGTTTTTCCATGTATCTCCAATATCGCTTCCCGGAACTAAATAATTCATTGTTGTACCTTGATCTATAATAGAATTCCAGGTGTTTGTGATAGAGGTTTTGTCTTTCCCGGAAGCAAATACAACTTGATATTCTCCGGGAGCTATTTGTAGGGCAGGAAATGTCCATTTAGTAGTGTCGTCAATATTGTCTGTTAATGTATATTGACCCAGGCTGATAGTTTGGTCAGAGGTATTTAATATCTCAATCCAATCAGGAAATTCTCCATCTTCATCTGATAATTGTGTAATATTGGAAGAAACAATCTCATTAATTTTGATTTGAGCTCGAACTGGCAAAAATCCAAGAATAAGGATTCCTACAAGTAGATACCTAAGGTGTTTAATAAATTTCATAAAGCAAATTTTCCTGATAATTCAAATAACAAAGTCCCCGTGTAATATCTCAATACAACTAAATTTGAGTCTATTGAGATGTAAAAAAAACATCCTGCAAAATTATAAAATATAAATACAAATTCACATCAATTAACAAGGTAAAGCATATGTTTTGATGCGAAAGTTTATGTCATTTTGAGCGTTTTTGCACATTTTGCCAACCCTAATATGTGTCTGCTTATTTAATAAGTCTACTAAAATATAGTCTCTTAGTTAAGGGCGTTGGTTGTAGGTTTTCTTAACGCGTTTAAATACACACTTAATTTTAAGCCATATTTGATGCTATTTAGTTATGATGTATTTTTATATATTTTAACAAATATCACATTTACAAAAGAACCAATTATTAAAGTTCTTTTGCATCACAAATTCGTTAAAAGTTATCAATAAATCGTCGGGAAGATTAAAAAATTCAAACTCATATTGAATGATTTGACGTCATGTCTAATGTAAAAGACTTTAATTAGTAATATTTCCAGCGTACTTTATACGATATTGATTTGGAGTTAGTTTTTTTATGTTTTTGAACTGGCGATTAAAATAGGAAAGACTATTATAACCACAATCCATAGCAATACTTCCAAAAGCTTCATTTGAATTAGCTATCATATGACAGGCGTATTCAATCCGCAAGTTATTTAAAAAATGACTAAAAGATTTTCCGGTTCTTTTCTTAAAATATCTACAAAAAGAATTAGTAGTCATGTTGGCCATTTGTGCCACTTCTTCTAATGTAATTTCATTGGCAAAATTCAATGATAAATGCTGAAAAATAACATTTATTCTTTCATGGTCCGTTTCTTTTGATGGCTGAAAAAATGGGGTTGTGCTTAGAAGCTGAATATTTTCGATGCAAGATAAATAGTGGAATAAGTTTATAATATGCAAAAAGCGTTCGAAATCTTTTATTTCAAAAGCATGCAATATTTGATTACTTATTTTCTCATTTTCCTTTTGTGGAAAGTAGATTCCATACTGGGATGATTCTAAAAGACGGTGAATCGAAACCAATTCAGGTAAATCCAGAAATTGCTTTCCTAGTGTTTCGTCATTTAAAAATATCGATACGCAGTGACTTTCCAGTTTTGCCCCTTCATTATAGTATTCCTGATCAGAGCGAAAGACATGAGGAACATTTTTTCCGATTAAAAAAACATCTCCAGGTTTATACCTCTCAACTGAATTACCTATAAAGCAGGTGCCTTCACCTTTTAATACTAAGGTAAGTTGGTATTCCGGGTGATAATGTATGGAATCATAAAAATAAGCAGAATGGTCTTCCTGAAGCCTAAATGTAGCTTCTGAAGTTTTGGGAATAATGAATCTAACGGCCTTCATATTGTCTAAATTAACTCTTTTTAACTGCGTAAACATAAGTAAGGGTAATATAGTTCAAATATTGGTTAAATTAGCACTAAAAAGAGAATAAAAGGTCTTTTATATTTGTAATATCAATAATCATTAAAACGAAAACATATGAAACCAACATGGACAGGAGTTTATCCGGCAATTACAACAAAATTTACAGAATCAGGAGAATTAGATATTCCATTATTCCTTAAGAATATTGACTTTCAATTAGAGAGTGGCGTATCTGGTATTATAATAGGAGGTTCATTAGGCGAATCAAGTACATTAAGTAAAGAAGAGAAGTTAAAATTAATTGAGGTACTGCAGCCATATCGAGATAAGATACCTGTAATCATGAATATTGCAGAATCCAGCACAGCCAGGGCTATTGAAGCGGCTAAAGAAGCTGAAGCTAATGGGGCAGACGGTTTAATGTTGTTGCCACCATTATTGTATAAGCCAGATGAAGCAGAAACTGTGGCATACTTTACAGAGGTTGCGAATAGTACTAAATTACCCATTTTACTTTATAACAACCCTGTAGATTACAAAGTAGAAATAACCTTATCTATGTTTGAAGATCTAAAAGATGTGCCAAATATTGAAGCGGTTAAGGAATCAACTCGAGATGTTACCAATGTAATCAGGATGCGAAATGTATTTGGTGGTCGATTTAAAATTATGGGAGGTGTTGATACCTTATGTTTAGAGGAGTTAATGTTAGGAGCTGATGGTTTAGTAGCCGGATTAGTGGCTGCTTTCCCTAAAGAAACGGTTGTGCTGCATGATTTGGCGAAAGCTGGAAAATTTGACGAAGCAGTTGAATTGTATAAATGGTTTATGCCGTTATTAGAAATGGATATTAAACCAAAGTTAGTTCAATACATCAAGTTAGCGGAAGTGTACACTGGTATTGGTTCTGAATATGTACGCGCTCCAAGAAAAGCTTTAGTGGGCGAGGAAAGAGAACAAACCATTGCAACTATTGAAACAGCTTTAGCTTCCCGACCTAAATTTTAATTTAAAGAAACAGCTTATGTCATCTTTAGCAATAAAAATAGACGAGGTTATGAATTTGGCATCTTTGGCTTTTACCGAATACCGAAAGCTTTCTGGAGCCATAAAAGCCAAATTCATTAAACAAATTACAGATGAGATAGAACAGATTGGAGATGAGCTTATTCATACGGTAATGGAAGAAACTGCATTACCTGAGGCTAGGGTTAGAGGAGAGAGAGGGCGAACCGTGAATCAGCTTCTTCAATTTGCAGAAATGATCGAAGAAGGGTCCTGGGTAAATGCCATCATAGAAGAGGGTAACCCTGATAGAGAGCCATTGCCTAAACCTGATTTAAGAAGAATGCTGATACCAATGGGGCCGGTGGTTGTATTTGGAGCAGGCAATTTTCCTTTGGCATTTTCAGTGGCAGGAGGAGATACTGCATCAGCCTTGGCTGGTGGAAATCCAGTGGTAGTAAAAGGTCACCCTGCGCATCCCAAAACAGGTAAGCTGGTGGCAGACGCCATTCATAGAGCAGTTGAAAAATGCAATTTGCCTCAAGGAACCTTCTCTTATATAGAGGATAGTAGTTATGATGCGGGGCAGTTATTAGTTAAGCATAGCCAAACAAAGGCGGTAGCATTTACAGGTTCAGAAAAAGGTGGTCGTGCTTTATTTGATATTGCCAATCAGAGAAAAGAACCTATTCCGGTATTTGCAGAAATGGGAAGTATTAATCCGGTTGTTGTTCTACCTAAAGCTCAGGAAAAGAAGTATAAGGAAATATCAAAAAATCTGGTGGCTTCTGTCAATATGGGAGCAGGACAGTTTTGTACTAATCCCGGACTGATTATTACGCAAAAGGAAGGAACTCTTGATTTGTTTCTTCAGGCATTAGGAGAGGAAGTGATGGCTGCTTCCCCGACCACCATGTATAGTGAAGGTATTTTAAAGAACTATCAAACAGGATTGAGTTCTTTGCTGGCACAAGATGGAATTGCCACACTGAATCTTGAAAAGGTTGATATAAGTGGAGAGAAGGCTGTACCGGTATTAGGAACTGTGGAGGCTCGTCATTTTATCAGTAACCCGGAAATGCACAAAGAAATTTTTGGTCCTTTTAGTTTAGTGGTTGTGTGCGATTCTGCAGATCAAATGGAAGAAATCGCAAAGGTTTTAAAGGGTCAACTAACTTGTACAGTTCATGCGCTTGAAGAAGAAATGGAGGATTTCAAAGTGGTTATTGATGAACTGATGATGAGATGTGGACGAATATTATTTAATGGTGTTCCTACTGGGGTAGAAGTTTGTGCAGCGATGCAACATGGAGGACCTTACCCGGCTTCAACTGATGTTCGATTTACTTCTGTTGGAACCGAAGCAATTAAGCGTTTTGTTCGCCCTGTGAGTTTTCAGGATTGGCCGGATAGTTTATTGCCTTTGGAGTTACAAAGAGAGAATATGTTAGGTATTTGGCGAAAGGTAAATGGTCGATTAACGAAAGATTAAAACAAAGAAACTTGATCAACTATGGCGAAAAAAACTTTTTTCTGTATAGATGGGCACACATGTGGAAATCCGGTGAGAGTTGTTGCCGGAGGTGTGCCCCCATTAAAAGGGAAGTCAATTTTTGAAAAGCGCGAGCACTTCCTCAAGGAATTTGACTGGATTAGAACCGGACTCATGTTTGAACCAAGAGGTCATGAGCAAATGTCCGGAAGCTTATTGTTTCCTCCGGAAAATCCGCAAAATGATGCAGGTATTCTATTTATCGAAACCAGTGGCTGTTTGCCGATGTGCGGACATGGGACAATTGGAACGGTTACTATTGCTATTGAAGAAGGACTGATCCTTCCGCAAACGCCAGGTAAACTAAGATTGGAAACGCCAGCAGGATTGGTTGTGGCCAACTATAAACAAAACGATAAAGGAAAAGTAACTTCAGTTAAGATTATTAATATTCCATCTTTTCTTTATGCGCGAGGATTGGATGTAAAGAGTTCAATTCTGGGAAATTTAAAGGTTGATGTAGCCTATGGAGGTAATTTCTATGCCATTGTTGATGAGCAGGAAAACTATAGTGGGATGCATAAATTTACTGCAGATGAACTAATTTCTTATAGTGGAGAAATAAGGCAGTATTTAAATGATCATTACCAGTTTATTCATCCGGAGAATCCTAAAATTAATGGATTGAGTCATGTGTTGTGGACAGGAAATCCAATAAATGCAAATGCAGATGCACGTAATGCAGTTTTTTATGGAGAAAAGGCTATTGATCGTTGTCCGTGTGGAACAGGTACCTCAGCAAGAATGGCTCAGTGGTTTTCTAATGACAAATTAAAAGTAGGAAGTTCATTTGTTCACGAAAGTGTTATTGGTAGCCAGTTTATTGGAACCGTAGAAGAATCACTAAAAGTAGGTGAGTATGATGCCATAATTCCGGGAATTGAAGGTTGGGCTAAAGTTACAGGCTATAATCATATCATTATAGACCCGGAAGATGATATTTATGCACATGGCTTTAGAGTGGTTGGTAAGTTATAATCAACATAAAAAGTCAATAGGGCAATCATCTATTTTTTAACAGTAGCATCTGACCATAAAAATAAAATTACAACACATGAAAAAAGTACTCATTATAGGTGCCGGAGCAATTGGATTACATTGTGCTTATTATCTAAAAGAAATGGGGCACGAGGTTGAGGTATTGGATGCCCGGGAAGAAAACGATTATTCAGCTTGCTCTTATGGGAATTGTGGTTTTATGGTTCCTAGTCATTTTCTAACAATGGCATCCCCAGCTATATTGAAAAGTGGTGTTCATATGCTATTTCAACCTAATGGACCAATTGCTTTTAATTTACTAAATAACCTCCAGCGAATGGGTTGGTTTATGAAGTTTACAGCAGCATCGTTAAAAAAAAATAAAGTAAAAAGAGCTATACCTCTGTTATATGATCTGAATTATAAAAGCAATTTACTTTACAAGCAATTTAATTGGGATAATGATTACCAAAGCAAAGGGTTATTGATGGTGTCATCCTCACACAAGGGGATGATTGAAGAATTGGAAGTTTCTAAGTTAGGGAATGAATTAGGTATTAAAACTGATGTACTAAATAAAGAGGACTTAAATAAATTAGAACCAGATGTAGAGTTTGATGCATTAGGTGCGGTACTTTACCATTCAGACGCTCATTTAAATCCCGCTAAGCATATGGAAGCGCTGGAATCTTGGTTAAAAGAAAATGGTGTGGTATTTCATTATGGACAATCTGTGAGTAAAATAGAGGTGCAAAAGGGTAAAATAAATGCGGTATTTTGTGGAGAAGATCAATTTAAAGCTGATGAATACATACTAGCGGCCGGCGTTGAATCTTATCATTTAGCTAAACATTTAGCTATTAAGTTGCCAATCATTTCAGGTAAGGGGTATAGTATGGATTTTAACCAAGATTTACTAAAATTGAAAACACCTGTTATTTTAACGGATGAAAAAGTAGCCATATCTCCTTATGAAAATACAGTTCGTATAGGAAGTGGAATGGAGTTTAATGGATCGATAGGAAAAGTTAATTACAAAAGGGTTCAGGGAATATTGGATGCTACGCATAAAGTCATTCCTACATTTAAAAAACAAAATGCACAAGAGTTAGACTTGTGGGAAGGTCAGCGACCGCTTTCTGCAGATGGAGTACCTTTTATTGGACGAACAAAAAAGTATAGTAATTTAACCATTGGAGCGGGTCATGCTATGATGGGAATGAGTTTGGCACCAATTACAGGTCAGATGATTGCCCGGATTATTCAAGGAGAAAAACAAGAAATTTCATCTCCTTTATTGTCCCCGGATCGATACTAGTGTATTTATTTTGTTCCAATAGTTTTTGCAGACTATCTTTGTTGGCACTGTTTTGTTTTAAAATTCAACTCAAAATTTATTCATGTCCGATTCTGCATTATCACTGTTTGAGCTTAATCAAAAAATTAAAAATACAATTCATTCTTCCTTTGCGGAAACGTATTGGGTAGTTGGAGAGATAAGTGAAATAAGGGAAGTAAGAAACGGACATTGCTATTTAGAACTGATAGAGAAAGATGAAAAAACAGAACAAATTGTAGCTAAATCAAGAGCGAATATTTGGGCCTATACCTACCGAATGATTAAACCTTACTTTTTATCGGCTACCGGACAAAATCTGGAATCTGGTATGAAAGTAATGGTCAGAGTTAGTGTTGATTTTCAGGAGGTATATGGCTTTAGTTTAAATGTTAGAGATGTAGATCCTACCTACACTTTGGGCGATATGGCTCAAAAAAAGCAGGCCATTCTGAATAAACTGAGCGAAGAAGGTGTGTTAAACATGAATAAGGAGTTGGATATTCCTGTTGTTCCTCAAAAAATTGCTGTCATATCTTCTCCAACCGCTGCTGGGTATGAAGACTTTTGTAATCAGTTAAATAATAATCCTAACGGATATCATTTTTACATTAAGCTTTTTCCGGCGATTATGCAAGGTGATCAGACAGAAGAATCTGTCACTTCGGCTTTAGATCGTATTTATGAATATGAAGACTTGTTTGATCTTGTAGTCATCATTAGAGGAGGAGGATCAACCTCAGATTTAATGTGTTTCGATAATTACTGGATTGCCTATAATATTGCGCAGTTTCCGTTACCTGTTTTTTCAGGAATTGGGCACGAGAGAGATGAAACAGTCGTAGATTTTGTTGCACACACAAGGTTAAAAACGCCAACAGCTGTTGCTGAACATATAATAGAATTGGTAGCAGATTTTGATGGTCGCCTGGAGTATTTAAAAGATGCAGTAATCAATACGACACGAGATATCATTTCAGAACATAAATCTACTTTTCAACATGCTTCGGCCAGATTTAAGCCAATTGTGAATAGTGCCATCGCGGTTGAAAAAAATAAAATGGATAAGTTAATCCGACAACTTAGTCATTCATCTATCCGATTTATTGAACATCAAAAAAATAAATTACATCACTCTTGTCAGGATTTAAAGTTGGTTTCGCAAAAGTCTATCAACGATCAGAAAAGGTGGATGAATCAGATGCCTGAGCGATTGGCAGGTCGTATTAAGTACTTTATAAGTCATCAGCAAAATCAATTGGATTTATGGACCAAAACGACACAATTACTCGATCCGGAAAACATCTTAAAAAAAGGATATTCCATCACATACCTAAATGGTAAAGCTGTAAAAAATGTTGAAGAAGTGAAAGCCGGTGATGTTATCTCAACGAAGCTCGCAGACGGAAATATAGAAAGTAAGGTGATGGATTAATGCCAAAATTTGTCAATGCCGGGATTTTTATCTGGAATGTTTTGAATGACATTCTCCTGAAGGTTCAACTCAGCCAGTTGTTGTTCTTCAATCAATTCAAAAGGGAATGTATTCAGTTTGTTGTTTTTAAGATAAATGTTACAAATCGTTTCTGATTTTAGCAGGTGTTCACATCCTTCGCTTATCATGTTGTTGGTAAAATCGATGCTCATCAGGCCAGGACACGAACTTAAAATAGAAGGAATTATTGTAAATTGATTATCGCCTAAATAAAGCTTTTCTAACACAGGTAAATCATGAATAGAATCCGGTAATTCAGAAATCTGATTGATACGAATGTCAAGACATTTTAAATGCTTTAATTGAGCGATTTTTTCTGGAATAGATACTAGTTGATTTTCTTGTATGTTAATATATTCAAGATGTTGTAGCTGGAAGATAGCTTTGGGCCATTGGCCTTTTAATTGAAGTTTAGGGATGCTCAAATGTGTTACCTGACCAAATTGGTTGGTTTGATAGCTTTTTAAGAACCATACTACTTTTTCAACATGTTTGAGTTTTCTGCCAACCTGTTCTTCCAGTTGTTCTATAATCTGTGAGTCACCCATTTTGAATGTTTGAACATAAACAGTGTTCAATATTGAAAAAAAAACAGGATTTTACAAGGCTTCTATATGCTTACTTAAGTTTAAATAGAATATTATCGTCACATTCTTTGTAAAAAAAAGCTATTCCACTCAATAAACCGAGTGAAATAGCTACGATAGATTATGCAGGGGTTAAATGATTAGTCAGGTATAGTAAATCGGGTTTTAACGTAAAATCTCATACCTTCAGGTTGAACTGTACCGTATGTATTTCCGGCGTGTTCTCCATATGCAGGAACTCCATCTGTGTTATCCAAAAGATTAAGCGCACTAAGAGATACTTCCAGCTTTTCCCAGAATTTTTTTGATCTGATTGTTAGATCCACAAAGCTTGTGCTGGCTTCTTTATAGGTTGGGTTGTCATATGGTGTTGTACTGTATGGAATTCCGCTGATGGTGCGCAATGCCATATTTACTTTAAATTTATTAAGTACATTATATTCAGCTCCAATGAAGGAATTAAACTTAGGAACAAACAAAGGTTCATTCGCATCATTATGTTTCTCCGAATCACTAGAACCTATCATTACTTCCGTATCTAAAGCGGAACCATTCCAATATAGTAACAAGTCGTTTGTTAATTTACCATTTAATCCCCATTCAACGCCTTGAACTTTCAGACCTCCCGTATTGGAAAAATAATTTAAACCTACTCCTTCAACTCTGGTAATTTGATTTTTAAGTTCTTGACGATATAGCGTAACATTATAACTTAATTTACCAGATAAATTTCCCACAAGGGCAATTTCATGTGCTGATAAAGCTTCAGAATCAGGAAGTGGATTTGAACGCTCATTAGCTTGTGGACGACGAGGTGCCTCATTAAAGAAATATTTAATTACATTGTTTTCATTCAAATTATAAATAGCTCCACCTCTGTAAAACACGATTACATCAGAGTTAACTCCGTCATCCTGATAATCAAGTCTCGCCCCACCAATTAGTTTTAACTTATCGGTCAAACTGTAAGTGGCTTGAGCAAATATGTTATGGTAGGTAACATCACTTTCGTGATAAGTGGTACCAAACCAGTCAATACCATTATCAAGAGCAAACTTATGGTTGTTTGAGTACATGTTATTGCGGAACTGACCGAAAAAATCACCACCCATTGAAAGATTCAATTTATCTTTTAGTAAAAGGAAATTGGCATTAAAGCCCACATCTCTTTTTTGATCTCCTAAAGAAGCAATAGATTCAAAGTACCAAATTCGATTATAAAAATTGTGATACAACGAGATGTTCACTTTATCATTATTAATGGGTAATTGATATTCCATTCTATAACATAGTACATTCAATTGATCGTGTGGCTCAACACCTGTAACATCTTGAAGTTCCTGGTAGAATTGATTTTTATCTTCATTGGTCCAACCATCTGCACCAAACCATAACTGAGGAGCAGAATGGTCATTGTGATCTGCATACACCAAGGCTTTAAAATTTTTATATTTTACCTTACTCACAAATGAGTATGAAGGTCTTACGCCATTTATTTTCCAGTCACTTCCTGTTCCAAATGGATCTTTTTGAAGCTCATAATCCTGACCTTTTTGGTTAAAACCTATAAATAATTCACCCTCATTATCTTTAAAGGTGTGACCATACATGGCACTAATGGAGTGTTGGTTATAATTACCATATTGAGCTACTAATTCTGCCCCTTCTAAATCTGTTCTTAAATTAGTATTTATAAGACCAGCATTAGCACTGCTACCCCAGGCTAAACCGGCAGGACCTCTAACTGCTTCCATATTCCCAAAGAATTCGCTTGGAAACGTAGAATGTCCAAAATCAACAATAGGCATCAGTTCTATACTGTAACCATATCGCCAAACAGATTGCCAACCACGCGCCATTATCCCATATTGCCCATAGTAATCAGTATTATAAAACGTGTAGCCTGGAACACGGCCTAGGGTTTCTCCTAAATAACGCACGCCCCATCGATTAATTTCTTCTTTTGATATTTGGTATACAGACATGGGGGCTTCCGATAGTTTTTCTTCTTGCTTTGATATCCCGTAAATTGGCTGGTTCATTAATTCGACCAATTCTTCCAATGATAGAAATTCAATGTCTTCCTCTTTTTCTTTGCTTTTATTATCCTTTCCCTGAGCATTTAAGCTCGTTGCAATTGTTGTGAATGCAAATAGGATGCAAAGTGCAATCATTCCAAATCTTCTATTCATATTCTTCAATTTATATAGGTTGATGTGTTAAATAACGTAAATAAATCTTAAAAAGATACATGATTTATTTCTTAATGGCTAAAAATTGAATAATGAATATAATTAGTCGAAATAAGAATTATAGGTATGATGTGATTAATCTGCGGCAAAATATAACATTAAATAATGTCTATTTGCCATATAGAATTAGATGATACTTTTCCGGAATTGCTTTATAAATGGTTCACTTCTCCTTCACTTCTTCTTCACTATTCCTTCACTAATAAGTGATAAAAAGTGAAGGAGTAGTGAAGGGAATCATTAGGAAAAGTGTTATTATTTCGATTAAGATACTTTTAAATCTGCAGTATGGTATAGCAAGATTTAATCAAAAGGTTTAAACCTGACTTATGCATGTAAGTTTGTAATAATCATTCAAGATGTAATAAAAAAAAGATGCTGCAGAAGTGAGTCAAAGATTTGGTTTAATAATTGAAGCGCCTTAACGAAGCGTTTTATTTTGATGGATTTTCGATGCACAATCAGATGTTTATTTAGGATTTTAACTTTTTATTGAAGGGAATTAAAGGGTGTGTGAAGCAACAAAATAGCATTATAAAATTAAAAGCAATTTCTCTGAAGGGGAGTGTTTAGTAGCTTTTATAATGTTAAAAGTACTAGCACCTGAGAAAGATCGTTTCTTAGTTTGAAAGAATATCCCAATAAATTGAAAGATGGGTATAAAAAGCTGAAAGATTATGTTGCAGAAATAAAAGAACACAAACACCTGTAAAAGCTTTGGCTTAACACCAGGTATAGAAAGCAACTTTTAACGTGTTTGTCTATGTTATTCAGTTTTCAATGAAGGATAGCTTAATATTTTTTATGACCTTTGTGAAAATTTAATCAGGATATGAAAGAGAGGAAGCAAAGGCCAATTCAATCAAATATTAACAAAAGAAATCTACAGAAACAACCTTCGGAGGGAGTGAATGAAGAAATTAGGCTAAATAAGTTTATTGCAAATGCCGGCGTATGCAGCAGACGTGAGGCAGATAAACTAATAGCAGATGGACTGATTAAAGTTAATGGCCATATTGAAACTGCGGTCGGAACAAAAGTAAAAAAAACGGATAAGGTTGAATATAATGGTCAATCATTAAATCCTGAAAAATTAGTATATCTATTATTAAACAAACCCAAAAATTGTGTGACTACCCTTAAAGATCCTCATGCAAAATATACCGTTATTGATATTGTTAAAAATGCATGTGAGGAGCGTATTTTTCCTGTAGGGAGATTGGATAAAATGACAACAGGCGTGTTGCTTTTAACTAATGATGGCGATTTGGCAAAAAAACTAACACATCCCAGTCATGAGCATCGCAAAATTTATCATGCTTTTCTGGATAAACCTATTTCACAGGATGATTTGAATAAGATAGATAAAGGTTTTGAGTTGGAGGATGGTTTTATTAAATCTGATAAAATTAGTTTGGTTAAAGAAAATCCCAGAGAGGTAGGGATAGAAATTCATTCCGGAAAAAATAGAATTGTCAGACGAATTTTTAAGCATTTGGGGTATGAAGTGGTGAAACTGGATCGCGTATACTTTTCAGGACTCACAAAAAAGGATGTGCCAAGAGGAAAATGGCGTTTTTTAACAAACAAGGAAGTTACGTTTCTAAAAGCAGGAATTATGAAGTAAGGTTCGTGTTATTGAAATGTTAAACAGGTAGTATTTAGTAAGATTTCTAAAGAATAATTTTACATCTTTACGTTTTATAAAAAAAATTCAAATCAAAAGCTATGACCTTAATTAAATCCATTTCAGGAATCAGAGGTACAATTGGAGGTAAACCAGGTGAAGGCTTAAGTCCTTTAGATGTGGTAAAATTTACAGCTGCCTATGCGGTTTGGGCCAAAAAAGCAGCAGCAAAGAATAAAATAAAAGTTGTGGTTGGCAGAGATGCGCGCATTTCCGGACCAATGGTAGATAAATTAGTGGTTGGAACATTGATGGGTTCCGGTGTTGATGTTATTAATCTGGGATTATCAACAACACCTACTACAGAATTGGCAGTAGCCATGGAAGGTGCAGATGGTGGTATAATTTTAACGGCTAGTCATAATCCTAAGCAGTGGAATGCTTTAAAGCTTTTAAACAGTAAAGGTGAATTTTTAAGTGGTGCTGATGGACAGGAGATCCTAAGTATTGCGGAAAAAGATGATTTTTTATTTGCTGAGGTTGATGACTTAGGGGTAGTGACCGAAGATGAAAGTTATTTAGAAAAACATGTTAAGCATGTTTGTGAGCTTGAGTTAGTAGATGTAGATGTAATAAAATCTGCTAATTTAACGGTAGCAGTGGATTGTGTTAATTCAGTTGGAGGTACATATTTACCACCGTTGTTAAAGGCGCTGGGGGTAAAAGAAGTAATCGAATTGTATTGTGAACCTAATGGACAGTTTCCTCATAATCCGGAACCATTACCTGAGAATCTGACTGAAATTTCAGCTTTAATTAAAGAAAAGAAAGCAGATGTTGGTTTTGTTGTTGATCCGGATGTAGATAGGCTAGCCATTGTGAATGAGGATGGAACTATGTTTGGTGAGGAATATACCTTGGTTGCTGTTTCTGATTTTGTTTTAAAAAATCAAAAAGGAAATACCGTTTCAAATTTGTCATCAACGAGGGCTTTGCGCGATGTTACGGAGCAGAATGGAGGTAGTTATTCTGCAGCTGCAGTAGGTGAAGTAAATGTAGTGAGCAAAATGAAGGAGACAGATGCTGTAATTGGAGGAGAAGGAAATGGAGGAGTTATCTATCCGGCTTCGCATTATGGTAGAGATGCCTTAGTTGGAATCGGTTTGTTTTTAACGCATTTGGCTAAATCGGGTAAAACATGTTCGGCTTTAAGAGCAACTTATCCTGAATATTTTATATCAAAAAATAAAATTGAATTAACACCAGAACTGGATGTGGATAAAATTTTATTGGATATGAAAGAAAAATATAGTCACGAAAACGTGAATGATATTGATGGAGTAAAAATTGATTTTCCAGATAGGTGGGTTCATTTACGTAAATCAAATACAGAACCGATAATTCGCATTTATTCAGAAGCTCCTACTGCACAAGAAGCTGACGAACTAGCACAGAAAATTATTGTAGATATTAAAAATATAGCAGGACTCAATTGATTCATGCCTTAATCGAAATGCAATGCGCTCCTTATTCTGTGTTAGATTAAGGAGTTTATTTTTTCTTTAATTGAACACAATAATAAGGCATAATTATTGTTATAAAATTATACTTTATTAACCCAAAACAATCTAAAATCTATCGCTAAAATGTTGCGTAATAAAACAGTAAGATGGTTAGGTGTAATCATTGCAGTATTAATAGTAGGAATTATATTAAGTTACTTCTTCTCGTCGTCTTCCGTTTCCGAGATGTCTGTGACAACTAAAGTGCAGAAAGGAAGTTTTCAATCTCTGGTTTATAGTACTGGTCAGTTGCAGGCTGAAAATTCAGTATCTATTAATGTGCCGATGGAGTTATCTGCGAGAAATATTAGTATTTACGAAATTCAGGTAACTAAATTAATTGAAGAAGGAACCGTGGTTGATTCCGGTGATTATGTGGCTTCACTCGACCACAGTGCAGTGGAAGAAAAACTGGCAGAAGCGGCGACTCAGTTAAGCGAAAGGTTAGAGGCCTATGAAGATGCCAGAATTGATACCAATATCAACTTAAGTAACCTAAGAGATAACTTAGTTACTGCCAGAATTGATTTGGAAGAAAAAGAATTGGTGCTAAAACAATCGGTTTATGAATCACCAGCTGTTATCCGTCAGGCCAAATTGGATGTAGAAAAAGCACAACGAAAGTTGGATCAGGATGAGCGTAATTATGATTTAAAGAAACAGCAAGATAAAATAAAGGTGAACCGCGAGCAGGTTTCGGTGCAAAGAGTAAGAGAAAGAATTGACCAAATTGAAGAGTTGTTTGAGGCTATTGATATAAAAGCACCGGCTCCAGGAATGTTGATTTATGGTTTCGATCGTACCGGAAACAAAATCAAGGTAGGAAGTACAGTTAGTCGCTGGGAACCTAAGATTGCTGAACTTCCGGATTTAACATCAATGATTTCAAAAACCTTTATTAATGAGGTAGATATTAGTAAAATACAGAAAGGGCAAAAGGTAAAAGTAGGCGTTGATGCTTTTCCTGAAAAAGAATTTGATGGAGAAGTAATAGAGGTGGCCAATATTGGTCAGGTTGTACCAGGTGGCGATTCAAAGGTTTTTGAGGTCTCCATTCGTGTATTTGGTTCGGATGAGGATCTTAGGCCGGCAATGACTACTGCAAATGTAATTACTACAAATATCTTAGAGGATGTGTTGTATATCCCCTTGGAAGCCGTATTCCAAAACGATTCATTGGCGTATGTGTATACCGCAAAAGATCCTGAAAAAAGACAAATTGTTGAGTTGGGAGCGGAAAATGAAAACTATGTTGTAGTTAATCAAGGTGTTGATAGTGGTGAAGTGTTGTATTTGCATACTCCACCTGTTGAAGAAATAGAAGAGGTAGAATATTTAGGCCTTGAGATTTACGATTCAATCGCAAAGGAGCGAGAAGAAGTTAAGCCAGAAGGTACTACAGGTAATGTACCGGTAACTCAAAACGGTTTGTAGTATGAGGGATATTAAAAGACTTTATACACGGTATATTCATAATGTTATTATTGCAATTGAGGCAATTATGGCAAATACCGTAAAATCACTTCTTACGGCTCTGGGTATTATGTTTGGTGTGGCAGCCGTAATTAGTATGCTGGCCATCGGGAAAGGTGCTCAACAAGAAGTATTGGAACAAATTAAACTAGTTGGGGTAAATAATATAATTATAACCCCGGTAAAAGAAAATGTGGTTGAAGGAACAGAGTCAGAGGCTGATGATGAAGCTGATGATAAAGGAAAAAGAAAATCGCGTGGACTTACATTGAATGATGCCAGATCAATTATAGAAACGATTCCTTCAGTGAGTAAAGTGAGTCCGGTTGTTTCTATGAATTATTATTCTATCAAAGATGGTAAGAGTTATCCTATCGTCCTGGAAGGAGTGTCTTCTGATTATTTCGAATTACTAAATGTAGGGGTAGAACTTGGTAGTGACTTTAATCAAGCTCAGGGAGAAAAAGGACTACCTGTATGTGTGATAGGTAGTAATGTTCGTGATAAGTTTTTTAATCAAGCCAATCCGGTTGGTGAGTATATAAAGGTGGGAACTAATTGGTTGCAAGTTGTTGGTGTAGCCGAAAGAAGAGATTTCACAGCTTCAGCTTCCGATGAGATGGGTATTAGTTCTTCAGATAATAAGGTGTTTATTCCAACGAAAACATTTTTAATGCGCTATAAAGATAGATCTCGTATTAATCCGGAAACCATGGAAAGAATGAGTCGAGGCAGAGGAAGAGGGCGTAATGAAGAAACTACAAGTACAAAGCTACAAAACCAACTTGATAAAATTGTGGTTCAGGTAAAGGAAACTGAGCAATTAAGTGTAACAGCTGAAATTATCAAGCGAATGTTGTTGCGCCGTCATTTTGATATGTACGATTTTGAAGTCACAGTTCCGGAGCTTTTACTAAAGCAGCAGCAAAAAACAAACGATATATTTAATATTGTTTTAGGGGCGATTGCTGGTATTTCCTTATTGGTAGGAGGTATTGGAATTATGAATATTATGCTCGCCTCAGTTTGGGAACGAATCAGAGAAATTGGAACCAGACAAGCTATTGGTGCTTCTCGTAAGGATATTATCGTTCAATTTTTATCTGAATCTACTTTAATTAGTGTGGTAGGAGGAATCATTGGAATTATAGTCGGTGTTTCCCTCGCATATATTATTGAACTCTCGGCAGGTATAAAAACAATTGTATCCTTTATTTCAGTGTTTATTGCTTTTGGCGTTTCTGCTACTGTAGGGGTTGTATTTGGATATATTCCGGCCAAAAGAGCAGCCAATCAAGATCCGGTAGAATCATTAAGACATTAACCAAACAAAACAGAATAAACCATTATGAATAGAATTATAGTTTGTCTAATCATACTAAGCAGTTTTGTGCAGCTCCATGCGCAAAAAGATACAGTAACATTAAACTTAACCTTAGATCAAGCCATCGAAATTGCAAAAAAGCAATCTATATTTAGCTTTAGACAAAAGAATATGTATCTGTCAAGATATTGGGATTTTAGATCATATAAGGCATCTAAGTTGCCTTCTTTATCATTAAGCTCAGATCCTATTCAATATTCCAATGGTGTGAGGCAGTGGTTTAATGGAAGTGTAGATACATTGGTATATAGAGAGTCTCTTACATCAAGTGTAGGAGTGGATGTTTCGCAGAATGTCACGTTGACAGGAGGAAAGATAAGTGCGGGAAGTGATTTTGTTAGAATAGAAAATTATAAAGTTAGTGATGAAGCTTTTCCGATATCTTATAATCCTCAACCGTTTTCAATACGAATATCCCAACCTCTTAATGGGTATAATTCATTTCGTTGGGATGCAAAAATTGAACCCTTAAAATTTGAACAGGCTAAGCGGGAGTATTTACAAAGCTTGCAAGAACTTGCGCGAAGAACAACAAATGTGTTCTTTAATTTAATTAAGGCTGAAATTAACCTTTCTATAGCAAAAACAAATTTGTCAAATGCTGATACATTGTATAGAATAGGGAAAGGTCGATTTGAGATAGGAACCGTTACTCAGGATGAATTATTGGATTTGGAATTAGGTTCTTTAAATGCCAATATGGAATTAAATAGGACTAAGTTAAATCTTCAACAAGCAAAGTCTGCAATCAATTCGTTTTTAGGTTTTGATGACAATGTAAATCTTGAGTGTGTTGTTCCTGCAGATATACCTACATTTAAGGTGATGGTAGACGATGCTATGGCAATGGCATTTGAGAATAACCCTCAGATGTTAAATTTCAAAGAGCAACTTTTAAATGCAGAACGACAGATAGCTCAAGCGAGAGCTGAGAATGGGTTTAATGCAAATGTTACAGCAGATATTGGAATTAGTAAATCAACCTATTTTTTAGAAGATGTCTATAAGTCTCCTTTTGGTAATAATCAAAATTTAAGTGTTTCTTTAGGAGTACCTATCATTGATTGGGGGTTAAGAAAAGGAAAAGTGCAAATGGCACGTTCTAATCAACAGGTAACAGAAGCAACTGTTAAACAAGCAGAAATAGATTTTGAGCAGAATATTTTTATCCAGGTAATGGAATTTAATATGCAGGAAGAGCAGGTTAAAATTGCTGCAAAAGCGGATACAATTGCTCAACTTGGATATGATGTAACAAAGCAACGTTTCTTAATCGATAAAGTGGATGTAATCAAATTAAATGCAGCAAGAACTTCGCTTGAGTCTGCTAAAAGAGGTTATATACAAAGTATTCAGGATTTTTGGGTTAACTATTACAATATTCGAGAATTAACGCTTTATGATTTTGAGAAACAGACTACTTTAATTGAAGAGTTAGATCATTTATTACAACGATAATATGATGCAGTTTTTAAAGAATATTCCAACTAAGTTTAAAATAATTATAGGTGTTGTAACACTTGCTATTATTGTATTTGTTTTTTTTAAGTCAGGGATAACTGGTCAAGAGGATGTTTATAAAGTAGTCAAACAACCTTTCCAAGTTCAAGTTACTGCCGAAGGTGAGGTAATGGCACTGAAATATGAAAACATTGAAGTGCCGGGATTATTAAATCGAAGAGACCTGAGAATTTGGCATTTGAAAATTACAGATTTGGTAACAGAAGGTAAGCAGGTAAAAAAAGGTGATTTTATTGCCAAACTGGATCCTTCAGATGTAGAAGATCGTTTGAAACAAAGACTGGAGCGTATTGATGAGCGTAGCAATGAGCTGGAGGCTGCTATATTGGATAGTACCATTACCTTAGTTGAAAAAAGAGATGCCATTGTAAATAATCGGGATGATCTGGAAGAAGCTAAAATACAACTTGAACAATCAGTTTATGAATCAAAGGCAACTCAGCGTAAAGCTCAAATTAATTACGATAAGGTTCGTTTGAATTTAAACAAAGAGATTCGTAATTACGAAAAGGAAGTTCAAAGGCAGAAAAGCAGAATTGCATGGCGAAGAAAACGGCTAGATGAGGATGTGAAAATAAAAGATATGCTGGAGGAATTAAAGGTGCAGTTAAATGTCACTTCCCCTTCAGATGGCATGGTAGTTTACGGACGAAACTGGAGAGGTAGAAAAATAAAAGTGAATGATGAAGTTGGGCCATGGAGTCCGGTAATTGCAACTATTCCGGATTTAAGTTCATTGATCTCAGAGGCTATTGTAAAAGAAATTGATATTGCTAAAATTAAAATAGGACAAACAGTACAACTTACCATTGATGCCTTTCCCAACGAAGTATTTAACGGAAAAGTAATGAAGATTGCTAATGTTGGTCAGCCAATTAAAGGAACTGGGATGAATGGTTTTAAAGTTGTGATTGAAATGAATAAATCAGACAAAAAAGTATTGCCTGGTATGACAACCTATAACTTAATAACAGTAGGTAACTACGCTGAAGATATAGCAATTCCTCGCGAGGCTGTTTTTGGTAGTGATACATCAAAATATGTGTATTTAAAGAAGTTTGGAAAACCTGAAAAAAGGAAGGTTCAAACGGGAGAGGAGAATGACACGCATATTAGAATATTATCAGGTTTAGAAGAAGGAGATGAATTACTTTTGTCAAATCCACTTGCCTCTAATAATTAATTTAAAATATCCAATTTAGCAACAACAATTTTTGTTAGATTCTGTTTGATTAAAGATGTTGTTAAACATTCGTTAATTAATGAAGAAAAATATCTTTAATTAAAATCAACTCTCTATATTTGTCAACTTTAATATCGGAAATGTCATTATTTCTCAAAACAAAACATAACAACAATTAAAGCAATACAATTATGAAAGTAACCGTAGTTGGAGCAGGAAACGTTGGAGCTACCTGTGCAGATGTGTTGGCTTATCGCGAAATTGCCAACGAAGTCGTTTTATTAGACATTAAAGAAGGAGTAGCAGAGGGAAAAGCCTTGGATATTTGGCAAAAAGCTCCTATCAATTTGTATGATACACGTACAATTGGTTCTACAAATGATTATGAAAAAACAGCCGGCTCTGATGTGGTAGTGATAACTTCAGGTTTACCTCGTAAACCAGGAATGACTCGTGATGACCTTATTTCTACCAATGCAGGTATTGTTAAAACTGTAACCGAAAACGTTGTTAAACATTCTCCAGAGGCAATTATTATTATTGTATCAAATCCATTAGATGTAATGACCTATCAGGCTCACTTAAGTTCTAAATTTCCAAGAGCGAGAGTGATGGGAATGGCTGGTATTCTGGATACAGCACGTTACCGTGCATTTTTAGCTGAAGAATTAAATGTTTCTCCAAAAGATATTCAGGCTGTATTAATGGGAGGTCATGGTGATACTATGGTGCCACTTCCTCGCTATACAACAGTAGGAGGTATTCCTGTAACTGAATTAATTGATGAGGAAAAATTAAATGCCATTATTGAAAGAACTAAATTTGGTGGTGGTGAATTAGTTAAGTTGATGGGAACTTCAGCTTGGTATGCACCAGGTTCTGCAGCAGCTCAAATGGTTGAAGCTATTGTGAAAGATCAAAGAAGAGTATTCCCAGTATGTGTTAAGCTTGAAGGTGAGTACGGTATCAACGATTGTTATTTAGGAGTGCCTGTAATTTTAGGTAAGAATGGTGTTGAAAAAGTAATTGAGCTTGATCTAAATGACGAAGAAAAAGCATTACTTGAAACAAGCCGTGAGCATGTTTTAGAGGTAATGGCTGTGTTAGATAAAAAATAAGCTAATATATCTTTACTATTTGTTAAAAGCTGTTCCTTTGGGACAGCTTTTTTTGTTGTATGTTAAACGGATAAAGAATTTGACGAGGATAAAACGAATTTTTTCATTTTTTTTGCGTTATATTTAGATAATATTGACAACACAACAAAAGCAAATACAGTGAAAAAGTTTTTATCAGCAACCCTAGTAGCAGTCGTACTAATGGTAAGTGCGCAAAATGGATTATTTGCGCAAAATGAAGCAAGTACACAAACTAAATCCGGATTAGATGGAGGTTCTTTGAATAGTCAGTTTGATTTTCTTATCAAAAAGACGGAAGCATGGAATGAATACCAAATGATTAAGAGACCTACCTTATACAAAATAAAAGGTAATACACTCGATTCAATAAAAACGCTTAAGTCTTCTATTAGCAGTTTAGAAACCCAAGTGCAGGATCAACAGAAGGAAATAAATCTTTTAAAATCCAGTCAAAAAGAAATTAAAGAAGAATTGGATAGAGCCATTAAAGAAAGAGATAGCTTTAACTTTATGGGTATTCTACTAACTAAAGGAGTTTATAATTCTATACTTTGGACTTTGATTCTGGTATTAATTGCAGGATTGGCAATAGTACTGTTTTTATTTAAGCGAAGTAATCATATTACAATAAAAACCAAAGAGGCCTTAAATGAGAAACAGGAGGAGTTTGATAAGCATCGAAAATGGGCTTTGGAAAGAGAACAAACATTGGCACGGGATTTAAACAAGTTAAAACAAAAATATAAAGGGCTCGATTAAGAGTCCTTTTTTTATGTTTGAAAAATGTGTTAGAGCTTTAAATATATAAATGTGCGGTATCGAACGCATATTCGTACAGAAGCGTTCAGATTATGTAATGGATATTTTGCTGCAGTGGTTTGTAAAGTGCAGTAGGATAGCGTTATATGGTTTTTGGTACGATAAGTGATCTTCCAATATCGAAATTAATAAGAGGAGGATCGAACCATGAAAACACAAGTAAGAAACCACGACTATCATTTAGGAGCAATGACTTTATTAATAAGTATTTCTCTTGTTGTATTGATCTTTGGTGTATATAAAACGCTTACCGTTTCCAATAAAGCAGCAAGCTATACATCACACTACGTTGTAAACAGAAATATTCCTGTTCTTGCTGATGTAGACGAAAACCTCCTTTTAACTACTCATAATTTTGTTGATGTACTTGAAGAACCTGTGCTAGAAGTAGAAGACTGGATGTTAAACGATAAAGAAT
The DNA here is from genome assembly GCA_963677245.1 of uncultured Saccharicrinis sp. Classification (GTDB taxonomy): domain Bacteria; phylum Bacteroidota; class Bacteroidia; order Bacteroidales; family Marinilabiliaceae; genus Saccharicrinis. Next base: position 2,258,457 of record OY781921.1, on the reverse strand, counting down.
GGCTGACATCGGAAAGTACGCTTTCAACTTTATCAGTTGAAGAACATTTTGAAGAAACTTTACCACTTGAAGATTGGATGACAGACCCTGATTCATGGTTAAACCAGAATGAAATGAGTTCTGAAGCTTTTATGGATGAATCAGAACCTGAGTTAGAGTTGGAAGCCTGGATGTTAGATGATGAAAACTGGTTAAGTGATGATGATAAACTAAATAAACCAGTGGAGGAAGAATATGCGTTGCAAATAGAACCTTGGATGTTGTCTGTTGATAGTTGGGAAGTTCCTGTAATGAGGGAGGATCAGTTAGTTGAGTTAAGTAATTCTGAAGAAGAGCCATTGCAGTTACAAGCCTGGATGCTAAATTGTTGTACCTGGGTTCCTGAATCATATTCAACTATAGAGATTTATGAGTTTTCACAGAGGATTAAAGAAGATGCCTTAGCTTTAGAAAACTGGATGTTGGATGATGAATCCTGGGTAATTTGTGATAAAATCCCTAACGACTATCCTGTTTCATAGTTTGTGATATTTTTGAATTATGGAAACCTTACACACAGATTAAACATGACTCATTACATTAAAATATTGTTTTCTAAAAGTTGGAAATATTCTTTTTTAGTTTTTTCATTACTAATGATAACTTCCTGCGACATAAAGGATCATTACATTGAAGGGAATGAAAATAGGAAGGAAGAAATCAGGGAGCTTAGTGAATTTAATAAGATAGAAGTTAAAGGGAATTTCAGGATTAAGCTAAACCAGGGGAATCAGCATCAGCTGGCAGTAAGTTCCAGTAGTAATCTTTCTGATTATATTATGAGTGAAGTTCATCAACAAACATTATACATCTCCGTTCCTGAGAACATGGTTATTAAAGATCGCCAGACAATCGATCTTCATATAGAATTTAAAAATCTGGAAAATATCAAAACAGAAGGGAACTGTGAAATTAAATCTAAAAATAAGATTAATGTAAATAATTTAGCAATAGTTTCAGCTGGTGCTTCAGATGTTAATCTAAAGATAAAAAGTACACAAATAGATTGGGAACTACCGGGAGCATCATCGATTTATTTGGAGGGCGAAGTTCAACGAATGGTTTTGCATAGTGCAGGTGCCCTGAAATTGAATTCACAAGAATGTAGCGTAGATACTTTTTTTATTGAAATGAATGGAGCTGGTAATGCAAAGGTTAAAGTCGAGAATAAATTAAAAGTAAACATTAACGGAGCTGGAGTATTGTATTATAGTGGTAATCCTGATAAAGTGATCTCCAATATTGGCGGCATAGGAAAGGTAAAAAGAATAGAATAAAAATTTTGTAAATAATTTTCTAGGACTCAAAGGATTGTAATGTTGAAATGAAATTATTTCGTTTCTGTATTTAAATCCTTTTTTTATCTTTACCTCTATTCTTAGCCTAGATCAGAAAAACACATGTATCAAGTTTTCAAAGGATTGACTTTACTGCTGCTGTTTGTATGGTATACTGGAACGTATGCTCAGTCAACAAATCCATCACATAACAATGTGGCACCCATTGATAGTCTTAGAAATGCAGATTTGTATTGTCAAATTAATGCATTGGAAAAGGCATTGGAAATACTTCAGCAGCAATTGTTGGAAGAAAGTGATTCTTCCAGAAAGGCCATCATTCATTATAAAATGGCGCATATTTATTTAGAGCAGGGGCAATTTAATTTTGCTTTGTCCTATTTAAAAAAATTTCAATCGTATCAGGAAGCCCAAAATGATTCCCTGGGTATTATAAAAGCAAGAATTGGATTAGCGGAATATTATCGGAAGCAAAATCAGTATAATGATGCTTCGTCCTTATTATATTCAGTCCTAAATACTACCCAATTACAAAATAATAGAGATATAAAAGTACTGGCTTTACTTGGTTTATCTAAACTAAGTATTCAAACTAATAGATATTCTGAAGCAAAATCTTATGCACAACAAGCATTGAATATTTCCAGACAAATTAATGCACCAGTTTTAGAAATGAAGAGTCTGGATGTTTTTGTTCTACTATATCGTACTTTAGGTGATTATCAGGCAGCGTTTAAGTATAAGTGCAACGTGTCAGACCTCAAAGATTCAGTAGTAATTAGTCAATTGGGTTATCTTTTAGGAGAGGAGAGTTATAACAAAAATACTCAGCTGGCTGATATAAATGATGAATCAATTCATATCGCTTCAATTGGAATAAAAGAGGAGCACACTACCAGGGTGTATATTATTGCTTTATCGCTTTTAGGTATTTTTGCATTGGTGTTTTTCATCTTATTCCGATCTAAAGTGGTGATGAGTAGAAAACTCAAAATGAAAAACAAGGAGCTGGAGAAACTTAATGCAACAAAAGACAAGTTTTTTTCAATTATAGCGCATGATCTAAAAAGCCCATTCAATTCACTTATGGGTTTTTCAGAGGTGTTATCATTACAAGTGGAGAATAAAAGCTATAAGGAAATCGTTAATTATAGCCGATCTATCCATAATTCAACACGAAAATTATTTTCATTGGTTGAAACCTTACTTCAATGGTCAAGGACACAGCTTGGAACAACGGAATACAAACCAGAAAAGATGGATGTAAGAATTGTGACCAGTAATATTGTTTCAATTTTAAAGATAAATGCAGAAGAAAAAGATATTGTTATTTCCGTTGATGTTGATGATTACTTAATTGCCTGGGCTGATAAAGATTTGTTTAGTGCTGTTTTACGAAACTTGATAAGCAATGCTATTAAGTTTTCAAGAATAGGAAGTGTGATTAATGTTTCCGGAAAAACAAAAGGATCGTTTATAGAAATGGCAGTAACAGATACTGGTGTGGGTATTAGTAAAGATAATTTGCAAAAGATTTTTAGGGTGGATACAAACATAACTACAGCAGGAACGCTGAATGAGAAAGGAACCGGGCTTGGACTTGTGCTGTGTAAGGAGTTTGTTGAAATCAATAAGGGAACCATTGCTGCGGAAAGCAAACTGGAAAAAGGAAGTACATTTAAATTTACAGTACCGCTGAGTACAAATCTAAATTAAAGTATATGACAAAGAAAAAGGTGGGTTATGTGGAGGCCATTACTGAGATAGAAGAGATACTCTCGAAAATAGAGGATAATGAACTGGATGTAGATGAACTATCAGAAAAAGTAAAAAGGGTTTCATCATTGCTTAAAGTATGTAAAGACAAACTCCATAAAACAGAATCCGAAGTAGAAAATATTTTAAAAGAAATAGAAGAGTAAAAAAGGTCGAACGTTAAGTTCGACCTTTTGTGCTTTAGAAACGTATGGTTGTTTTAAAAAACAGGTGTCTGCCAGCTTGAGGGTAGTAGTAATTATACGAATATTCAACATCTGTAACATAATTAAAGAAGGTACCTTCCCATACATATGCATTACTATTGTATTTCAAATCAAATATATTATTTACAGCTAGTTGAAGCTCAATTTTTGCCCAACCTGGAGAAAATGATTTAGATATGATGCCATCCCAAACGGTGTATGCATCCAGTTTTCTCATGCTACTTTGAGTATTGTCAAAATATTGTTCTCCTACATGTTTTGTAATCAAACGAATAGAAGCAGAGTTTATTGGTTTATACTCTATAATGCTATTAGCTGTGATTGAAGGAGAATAGGATATCGTGCTGTTGCCATGATAAATAATGGTGTCTCTTTGGTCACTATATTCACCTTTTTCAGAGTTCCAAATATCATTATGCGTAGTGGCTGTTTCTACAAAGTCACGAATAATGTTTTTACTAAATGTAGCATTTCCTGTCCAGCTTAAATTAGGGAGTAAATTGGCTTTTACTGCCAGCTCAATACCGGTTCTGTAGCTTTTATCAACATTAGTCATAATTGTATAGCCGACGTTACTTTTTTCACCAGTAGGAATGAGTTGATCTTTATAGAACATATGGTAGAAATTAGCAGAGAATACAATGTTTGCTGCATTGTGTTGAAAGCCTATTTCAAGATCATTTAACCTTTCCGATTTTGGAGTTGCAGTCATATCTCCATTTGCATTCTTAAAATCAGCTCTGGTCGGTTCTCTGTTGGCTATAGCATATGAAGCATAAAATTGATTGGCCTCATTCACATTAATATATGCACCAACTTTAGGGTTTATGAAGTTATATTGATGTTCTTGATCGAGAATAAATACAGAAGGGTCAGCACTCAAATCATCATCAATACCTTTTATTTTGTAATTAATACCCCTGTATTGAATATCAGCAAAAAGACTAATTAGCTGGTTAGCGCGAAAGTTGATTTTTCCGTATATATTGTAATCTGTTTTCAAGCCATTATTGTCATACCATTTATCTCCTTTTTCAATAGGATATGCATTTCTGGCCCATATAACATTACCAAAATGATCACCATCATATTTGTTCCATCCTCCGCCAATATTTAAATCGAACAAGTCTGAACTGTAATTTAAAGAACTCGTAAAGCCATAAAAATCATTAGTCAACCATTTTTGCCTGATTAAATCAGTAGTAGAAATAGTTTGGTCACCAATGATATAAGGAACCCACCCGTAAGCAGAGAAATCTTCATTCATTTTGTATTGCTCGTAAAATCCTTCTCCTCGTGTATAGTGCAGTGCAGTATTAAGTAACCATCCCTTGGGAATAGTTTGTGTATAAAATAATTGGTAATGCGTTTGTTTATAGTTATCAGTCTGATCTTTATAATACTGTGTATCTCCAAATACGTCTACGTATTCTCCTGCAGGGTTATATGTGCGATCTGTTTTTAAGGTTTCTTCATCGATTCCCCACCAGCTAATTCCTGTTTTTTGATCCCCATGAATAATGTTGGCTTTAATAAGACTATTTTCGAGGATCATCGACCCGCTAATATATAGCGACTTATGATCTGAAAAAGCATAATCAACATAACCATCTGTTTTTAAATCAGAATATCTGGCTTCAAAGGTGAATTTGTCATTTAATAAACCGGTTCCCACTTTTACCGAGTTTTTGTAGGTGTTGAAAGAACCAACCGTAGATGATATCTCTGTAAAAGGAGAAGTGCTATGCGAAGCTGTATTTAGGTTAACCGAAGCTCCGAATGCAGCCGAACCATTGGTTGAAGTTCCAACACCTCTTTGAATCTGAAGATTGTCGACTGAAGAACTAAAGTCGGGCATATTGACCCAAAAAACACCTTGGCTTTCGGCATCGTTTATGGGAATACCATTTACTGTTACATTGATACGTGTTGCATCTGTACCTCTAATTCGCATACTGCTATACCCAATTCCGATACCTGCCTCAGTTGAGGATACAACAGATGGCGTTAGGCTCAATAGCAAGGGGATGTCATCAGCGGTATTGAGTTTTTCCAATTCCTCTGACGTAATGTCAGTTTTTGCCACTGGTGTTTTTGCTCCTGCTCGAATGGATGTAACAATAACCTCATTGGCCATGATCGACTTTTCTTGAAGCATAAGGTTAATTACTTCGCTGCCGCTTACAGTAATTTGTTTTTCTAGAGTTTCGAAACCAATAAAAGAAACCGTTAAGGAGTAAGTTCCTTTTTTAGGAAGTTCAAGATTAAATGCTCCTTGCATATCACTAACTGTTCCAATGTTGCCAGGATTTACAGCTACGCTGGCACCTGTAAGTTCATAACCATTTTTGTCCACAACTTTTCCGCTTAAACTTATTTGCGATAAAGCCATTTGTTGTGATACAAACCAAAAAAGTGAAAGAATAAATAAATTTTTCATATTACAGTTTTTAAATGATAAATACTGCAATGAGGAAAAAAAGAGAAAACGCTTTCCCTTGACAGCATTACCTGTCCAGGTTCAAAGGGTGTAATCTCAGCCTTAAAAAAAGGCACCCCATTGTAGAAAATTGGCTGCGAAAATAAGATCTTTAACTCTTAATCACAAAGCAATAACTATTAAATATACCTATAAAATTAGTATAATTAAATTCAATTATGAGTTTAAGTAATTGTATGAATGTGCTTTCCCTAGTTCGGTTAAGGTTTCAAGCGTAGTGTTACCAATACTTTCTTGTTTGGCTATGTAAGAGGATAAGGCAACTCCGTAAATACCAGTTTTGAAAAGTTCTTTAAAATCATCAGGTAAAATACCGCCAATGGCAATGATAGGAATATGAATGCCATCCTTTTTACATTGCTCTATAATTTGGGTATAGCCATCTAAGCCCAGAACAGGACTCAGGTTTTCTTTGGTAGATGTAAATTTGAAAGGTCCAAGTCCAACATAGTCAACACCTTTAGAAACTAATGTTTTTATATCTTCGAATGTATTTGCTGTACCACCTATAATTTTGTGTTCCCCCAATAATTTTCTGGCTTCAGCAACATCCATGTCGTTTTTACCAAGGTGAACTCCATCGGCATCAACTTCTTTTGCTAGCAAAGGATTATCGTTGATAATAAATGTTGCACCATAAGTTTGACAAATGTTTACACACTTTTTTGCTTCATTCTTTAATTCTTCTTCAGAGGTATTTTTCATTCGCAATTGTACCCAATCACCACCTCCGGCACAAAATTCTAATGTTTGTTGTGATGCTGGCTTATCAACTCCCTGATAAGTTATAAATTGTAGTTTACTAATTACTTTTTGCATAAAAAGGATTTGAAGAGTGCAAACATAAATATTTACACGCACTTATTACCGTGCAATGGCATTATTTAATTTTTGAAAAAAGAGATTCAAATCATCAAGGTTTTGAATTTGATCACAGTATTGCCAGAATGTGCCTAAAATAGCGGCACCGTAAAAACCTAATTGATCCACTTTCTTTATGTTATTACTATTGACTCCTCCTAATGCCACTACATTGGGATATAGATCAAGAAATGATTTTAAGTTTTCTTCATTAAAAGAATTGCCTCCATAGCCAGGTTTTGAAACACTTTCGAATATGGGACTTAGAAAATAATAATCGTATGAAAATTCAGACTCTACAATCTCGTTGAAACTATGAGTTGAGATACTTTTACAGCACTTTAATGTTTGGTATTTGTGAAGATCGTTTCTATTATAAGATGTAAAATGAATGCCTTTTAAATTAAAATGATGTATTAGTTGATGATTATTATGAATGGTTATTTTTGAATGGCAATCACTATTTATCTGACGTAGATAATTTTTTAATTCATTTTCTGTGTAGTCTGGTTTTCTTAAATGAAAGGTTATATCATGGTCTTTCAGTAAATGGTTAACTATTTCAATTTCGTTAGAATTAGTTTTAGGAGGAGATATAATATAGTACTTCACGCGTTAAAATTATGGAATATAAAAAGCTGCTACAAAAGTATAAACTTTTATAACAGCTTTAAGTAAATGTATTTTAGTATAAATCTATTCTTTTGTAACCTTTAGTATTTCAGTTACCATTTTTTCCAATTCTTCTTTAGGTCGAAAGCCTAATGCAGCTTGCGGATCCCCTTCTACCGGAATAAATACAATTGTAGGTAAACTTCTAATACCAAAAACAGCAGCTAATTCTTTTTCCTTGTCCGTATTTACTTTAAATACTTGCAGTTTCCCTCCATATTCTTTTTGTAGTTCGTCAAGAAGTGGGGCTACCATTTTACAAGGTCCACACCAATCTGCATAGAAATCCAGAATAGCAGGTATTTTACCATTGTATTTCCATTCTTTATTGTTTTCGTAGTCAAATACATGAGATTTGAAAGACTCCTTATTTAAATATATAACGCTACTCTCGTTGTCTCCATTGCTTTCTGGTTTTTCTCCGGCATTATTTGAGGCAAACAATGTTGTGATCATAAATACCATTAAAATCCCTGCTAATCCAATACCCTTCATATGATAAAAATTTAAGTGATTGATGTTAATACTTGTTTAATGCGTAAGAAGTTTCAAGAAACCGATTTAATCGAGACTAACTTTTAAAACATCAGCAAATGCTTTTTGTAATGTTTCTTTAGGTAAAGCTCCCTGTGCCATCTGAGGTTGACCATCGCTTGGTATAAATAACAATGAAGGAATACTTTGAATACCAAACATACCAGATAATTCTCTTTCAGCTTCAGTATCTACTTTATAAATATTTAGTTTCCCTTCATAATCTTTCGAAAGCTCTTCTAATACCGGGGCAATAGCTTTACAAGGTCCACACCAATCGGCATAAAAGTCAATTAAACAAGGTTTGTCACCTGCAAATTTCCATTCCTTGTTGGCTTCGAAGTCAAATACTTTTTCTTTAAACGTTTCTTTAGTTAAATGTTCTAACATGGTTATAATTTTTTAATGAATACTCTAATTTAAATCCAATACAAATATATGTAAATATATCGATATGTAAATGTCAATATTCGTGCCATTCATTCTTTTCTATGAAATTAGTCTTTTTTTTACGGTTATCCTGACAAAAATATGACATGATTCTTAAGTCTTTCAATTATAAAAGGAGATATAACATAAATTGTTTATTGGGTAAGATGCCATATATCAGTTACTAAGCGATAAAAAAGTACCTCGGGTGGAACTAAATTCATATCTGAATGTTTATTACTTCGTTTATTAATTCACATAAATAAGTTGTAATTTTGTCACCCTAAATTTAAAGAATGGCAGAAAAAGAGGTACAAAAGCATTTGGAAGGGACGGTTTTTAAGGCAATAAGGCATGTGGCCGATATTGAAAAAACGGAAACGTATGTGATAGGAGGATTTGTCAGAGATTTATTGTTGGGAGCTCCTTCTAAAGATATTGATATTGTAGTCAGAGGAAGTGGTATTGAAATGGCAGAAAAGGTAGCGGCCAAATTAGGCGGGCTGAAAGTTTCTGTTTTTAAGAACTTTGGAACTGCCATGTTCAAATATCGTGATGTTGAGGTTGAGTTTGTAGGAGCCAGAAAAGAATCGTATCAGAGAAATTCCAGAAAACCCATTGTTGAAGATGGAACTATTGAAGATGATCAGAATAGAAGGGATTTTACTATCAATGCTTTGGCTATTTCTTTAAATAAAGAAACTTTTGGTGAATTTGTGGATCCTTTTAATGGAAGAGAAGATCTTGAGAGCGGAATCGTACGTACGCCTTTAGAACCTGGAATTACCTTTTCGGATGATCCATTACGTATGCTGAGAGCAGTTCGATTTGCAGCGCGTTTTAACTTTAGAATTGAAGAGAAGACTTTTGAAGGGATTAAAGATAATAAGGAACGCATTGAAATTGTTTCTGATGAGCGTATCGTTGACGAACTCAACAAAATGATTATGGGAAGCAAACCTTCTACAGCCTTTAAATTACTGGAAGTTACTGGTCTGTTAGCCATTATTCTTCCCGAATTGCAGGCTATGAAAGGAGTGGAGGAGAAAAAAGGTAAAAGGCATAAGGATAATTTTTATCATACACTGGAAGTATTAGATAGAATTGTGCCCAATACGGATGATGTTTGGTTACGTTGGTCTGCCGTATTTCACGATATTGCTAAACCGGTCACCAAGCGTTTTGATCCAAAATTAGGCTGGACTTTTCATGCGCATAACCATGTAGGGCAAAAAATGATTCCTCAAATTTTTAAGCGGATGAAGTTTCCTATGAATGAAAAGATGAAGTTCGTTCAAAAAATGGTTTACCTGCATATGCGCCCTATTGTTTTATCAGAAGATATTGTTACAGATTCAGCTGTACGCAGATTACTGTTTGATGCCGGCGATGATATAGATAATTTAATGACTTTATGCGAAGCGGACATTACTTCGAAAAATGAGGAGAAGGTACGTAAGTACATGAAGAACTTTAAAATTGTCCGAAGGAAACTAAAGGAAATTGAAGAGAAGGACAGGGTACGTAATTTTCAACCTCCAGTGTCCGGCGAAGATATTATGGAAACTTTTAATATTGGTCCTTGCCGTGAAATAGGAGATATTAAGGCTGCCATTAAAGAGGCTATTTTGGATGGAGAAATAGAAAATGACAGAGAGCAAGCTTATACTCTTATGCTAAAATTAGGCGAGGAGATGGGCTTAAAGAAGGAGCAAGGTGAGTAATCATTCACAAACATATAGCAACGAATTATTTTCAAAACTTGACTATTCTGAGAAACAGGATGGTCCTATCATTGTCACTTATAAGCTAAAGTCTCCCGAAAACATGGGGCATATTATAAGGTTGGCAAGTAATTTTGGATGTAGAAAGATTGTCTTTATTGGGAATAAAGATGAAGTAAGGGCATCGAAAATTAAAAAAGTGGCAGGTGCAGCTTTTTCTCAGGTGGATTGGGCATTTTATTCCGAAGAGAATTGGTTAGAAGAAATCCCTGGTGATTATAGTTTGGTAGGTATCGAAACAGATAAAAGTTCCAAAAATTTAGCTGAATCAAAACTTCCTGAAAAAATGGCTGTGTTTTTGGGAAATGAAATTCATGGTATTCCGGTTGAATTACTAAAAAAATGTGAGTCAGTTTTTCATATCCCAATGTTGGGAAAGATTAAATCGATGAATGTCTCGCATGCTTGTAGTGTTGCAATTTATCAATGGGTATTTCAACATGCGAATACTAATTTTAAGGTGTAATTATTTCCAGGTTCAACCAAATAGGTAAATGATCACTATATCCTCCTAAATATCTATATCCCGAATATGTTCTAAATGGTTTTAAGCCTGCATTTTTATCATCTTTTTCAAGAAGAAAATCAAAATCTAAAACACGTATTGAGGAATCACTTTTTAGATATTTATTTCCTTCAACCAGCGTTTTTGATACCAAAAACTGATCAAAAGTATTCCATTCAAACTGATGCTTATGAGTCCCTTCTAGTTGATGGATGGATTGTAAAGACAAAGAAGAATTTAATAAATATTGATTTTCTACAAGTTGTTTGAGGCTTCTGTCATTGGGTTCATCGTTAAAGTCGCCCATCACCACAATATTAGAATTGGGATCATGTTTTAAAATGTTGGAAATAGTATCGTTTAATACCTGCGATGCTTTGAATCTTTTGGGTTCCGATTCTTTAATGCCGCCATAACGCGAAGGGAAGTGAGCCACAAAAAGATGTAATGGAATAGAGTCTTGCATCAAACCAAACACGTATAAAAGATCTCTGGTTGGTCGGGAATCTTTACCTAATGGAATAACCACCGGTTTAGATTCAACCGGCAAAAATTGCTGGGCATTATATAATAAAGCAACATCAATTCCTCTCAGATCTTTTGATTCGTAATGAATAGCATGGTAGTGTAGGTTATTTAAACCCGTTTCCCAAATTAAGTCGTTAAGAACTTTTTCGTTTTCAACTTCGCAAAGACCTATCAATAATGGAGGATTCCAACCGCCGGATTCATAAATTACCTGGGCAATATAATTAAGTTTTGTTAGGTATTTTTTGTATGTCCAGTGTTTTTCTCCTCTTGGTGTAAATTCATCATCTAGTTTCAGAGAATCATTATAAGTGTCAAATAAATTCTCAGTGTTATAGAATAATATACCGAATTTGTTCTCTTGATTTTGAGAAAACAAAGGAGAGATAATACAAAGCGGAATGAATACAAGAAGTATCTTATTCCTTTTCCACCCTTTCGTATGCGCCAATATCCGGGCCGTTATCATTTTCTTTAAGTCGGTTTTGGTTTAAGATATCATAAGGGAATTGTTCAGCAATTTCGATATTGCCAATATCCTTACAAAAGGATAAGGTGTCTAGTTGGTAATTTTGCTTTAGAGGATCAACAAAATTAGGATCTTCGTTAAGCCATACGTTGCTAAATCTTTCTGTATCACTAGTGTCTAAGTCTCGCGACTTTATAAGGCAGCTTTCAAATTTATAATTGAACCAACTTACTTCTTCATTATCATTTTCCTTTTCTTTAAAGTCAAAACCAATCTCATTAGAACTTTTACCGTAAATGATTGAATTATAAAAATTTGCCTCGATGAGCGGATTTACAATTTCGGTTTCCGTATCATCTGTATAGTAGTTGTTAAGAAATAGTGCCGGAGTATTCCGAGCCCTAACCCAATTGCGAGAATAATTTGCAATTGTGCAATGGTAAAAATTATATGTACCACCCAATGTGAGTGCTACTGAGTGATAGCCACAATCTCCAATAACCGTATTAGATACATTTACACTTGAGTTTTGTGTGATCAATCCAAATTTAGAAATATAGTTAATAACAGTATTGTTAATGGTTAATGGAGCTTGATTGTCTAGGCCAACAGAATCTACAAAAATACCGTTAATGCTATTAGTAATGATAGCGTTATCGATGGTATTGTCGAAGCTACTTGGCATAAAATCAATTTGTCCCCACTGGCCAGGTTTGTCTGCATACCATTCGTCTAAACGATGACTTAAAAAATGAACAGGTTCATCAGTAGTTCCATCCACATGCAGGCTTCCAAATACAATTAAACGGGCATCTGTATAAAAATGGAGTTTAGCGCCGGGTTCAATTGTTAATGTTTCTGTGCTGTCTACGATTAAATAATCATAAATCAAATATGGCTTTTCTGATGTAAAAGTTGTTGTTTTTACGTTTGCCTTTTTTAGCAGATTAACATTTTGACCGTATGCAACCAGATTTACTTTTTGTGTTTTTTCACCAGATATAAATATCACTGAATCTGAAACAACAAAAGGGGTATTGCTATCATCCGGTTCAATGGTAATATCTACAAAAATAAAAAGGCTGTCTTTGGCATTTATGCGTAAATTTTCAACTGAATTATCAGAATAACCATTGATATTTAATCTAAAGTTACTCATATCTCCTCCACCAAGTTCAACTGCGTTGATAATTAAATCATCATCATAAGGATTATAAACTTTAAAATTTTTGGTTACTGATCCAATAGAAGTGAAAATGGTGTCAAAAGCTAAAGTATCAACAGAGAAATTTAAACCATCTGAGCCGTTTAAAAAAACGAATTCTCTTTCACAAGAGAAGAAACAAAGAGGTAATAAAAGGAGAAATATGTATTTTTTTAACTTCTGCATTATTTTTATTGACACTTAATTGTTGATATTTAGTGAAATGCGGTATTGTGTTTAGCTATTTGTACATTTAGAAAATTAAGTAAATAATCACAAAAATCCTATCAATTCCAGCATATATTTTTTATAAATAATTACAATAATTAACAAATATTTACAATAAATAGAATTTTATTATTTAATTAAACGCAATCCACATCAATTTATTTTTCATCAATGTTAAGTTGAAAAAAACTTACTGACAATTTAGGAGGCAAAGAAAAGCAATTGAAGTAATAAATTACGTAAAGAGATGATTAAATTTCTATGTAGAATGAATAGCTATTATGTAACAGAGTTGTTGCTAATTTTTTTGATATATTGCCAGCTAAAATAAAAACAGAATGATAAACGACTTACAATCTAAACCATATACATTCGACCGAGTTGTACGAATGGTCCTGTCTGTAGCTTTTTTATTGGGATCATATTTTTTGTTAAAAAGATTAAGTGGTGCATTAGTCCCATTTTTTGTAGCCTTATTAATGGCTTATCTGATAAATCCTTTGGTTGATTTTTTACAAGTAAAATGCAGGTTGAAGTACAGGGGATTGGCAGTAATGTTAAGTTTAGTTTTGGTGTTTGGCGGTATCTATTATTTAGTGGTTTGGCTGGTTCCTCAGTTTTTTGAAGAAATGGCTAAGATGGTTCAACTGATTAAAAAGTATATTACTCATACAGAAGTGTCATCCATATTGCCACAGGAAGTAATCGATTACATTAATGATTATATAAATAAAACAGATTTTTCTACCGTTTTAAACCCTGAAAGTGTGGCTGATTCTTTAAAAAAAGTATTGGGTCAGGCATGGAATGTTTTTGCTGGATCTGTTAATTTCATAATAGGGGTCATTAGTTTGTTAATCATTTTAGTTTATCTGGTTTTTTTGTTGATCGATTTTAAACAGATATCAGATGGCTGGAGCAGTATAGTTCCGCCTAAATACAGAAAAGGTATTGAAGAGATTTTCCACGATTTAACCGAAGGTATGCAAATATATTTTCGGGCTCAGGGTTTAATTGCTTTAATTGTTGGTGTATTGTTAGCTGTTGGTTTTAAGATTATTGGTTTGCCTATGGCCATTATTATAGGTTTATTTATTGGAGCTTTAAATATTGTGCCTTACTTACAAGTGGTTGGTTTAATACCAGTAATATTATTATCCCTTCTAAAAGCCATGGAAACCAATCAGAATTTTTGGCAGGTGCTTTTGCTGGCAGGAATTGTAATGGCTGTTGTTCAGCTTATTCAGGAAACAGTTTTGGTGCCAAAGATAATGGGGAGGGTTTATGGTTTGCACCCGGCTATAATCCTTTTATCTCTTTCAATTTGGGGTAGCTTATTAGGACTTTTGGGAATGTTGATAGCCTTGCCAATAACGACCTTGTTATTTTCGTATTATAAACGCTTTGTCTTAAACCGAAATCCACAGGAAGAAGATATTTTAAATGTTGAAAAGGAATGATTTGAATAATGGACTTTTATTCTTTTTGAATAAACTTCAATAAGGTTCAAAATCAACTTTCTAGCCTTCAAAACTAGCCGTTTATCAAAGTATTCAAAATCGAATATAATTAGTGATTAATTTTGAATGAATGCAAAATAATCAACTGATTATATTCTGTAGATTTTGAAGAAATTAATTGCCATCATATTATTATTTGTTGCCACTTCACAAGTCTTTGGACAAGTGTACAGAGGAGAGCAATCTAACCAGATTTTGCAGGGGACGAAAAAGGTAAAGTTGAATGAACGCAACGGTAATGTTGAGTACTTCGAGTTTTCTTCGCACTCTCTAAAATCAGGCTTGTCAGTTAATGCTGCATTGCTAAAACAAAAAACTGGTCTTTCTTCTAATTATCAATTCAAACAGCCGAAAAAAATAGTAGATGCTCAAGGGAATACACATGAAAAATACCAACTGTATTTTAATGATATTCCGGTGGAAGGAATGGGATACCATGTGCATTATAAAAATGGTGCCGCTCAGAGCGCTAATGGTCATGTTATAAAAACGCAACAGATTCAAAGCGAAAAAGTAATTCCAGAATATAGAGCTATTGAAAAGGCTATTGCTGCCGTTAATGCAGAGACCTACATTTGGGAGCGAAATCCATCCATGTATCCAACTGCTGAGTTATTATTTGTACCTACAGATTCCTCTCTTGTTTTATGCTATAAAATTGATGTTTATGCGCTGGAACCATTAATGCGTGAGTATGTGTATATCAATGCAAAAAACGGCCAGGTATATAAACGTAGATCAAGGATTCATCATGCTGATGCGCATGGAACGGCAATTACGCAGTATAATGGAACAGTTGAGATTACTACCAATGATGATTCCGGCTTATATACTTTAAGTGAAACATCCAGAGGTAATGGTATCATTACCTACAACATGAATCATGGAACAATTTATGAAAATGCATCCATGTTTACCGATGAGGATAATCATTGGGATATTGAGGAAGATAAAGTGGCTTATGATGCGCATTATGGAAGTGAAAAAACCTATGATTTCTATTATGATACCTTTGGTCGTAATTCTATAGATGATCAGGGATTTGCATTAAAGTCTTATGTACACTTTGATACAGATTATGCCAATGCATTTTGGGATGGAGAAAAAATGACATACGGCGATGGTAATGGCTATAGTACTTCCGCATTAACTTGTTTGGATATTGTAGGTCATGAAATCACACACGGATTAATAACCAATACAGCTAATCTGGAATACGCTGATGAATCAGGCGCTTTAAATGAATCCTTTGCCGATATTTTTGGAGTGGCGATTGATTTTTATGCTCATCCGGAATCTGCCAATTATTTAATTGGGGAGAAGATTTACCTGAACGAAACGGGTGTTATCAGAAGTATGGAAGATCCCAATAGCGTGATGGATCCGGATACTTATCAGGGGAATTACTGGGTAACTGGTACTTATGATAACGGTGGTGTTCATACCAACTCTTCGGTTCAAAACTATTGGTTCTATTTGCTATGTAAGGGTGGAAGTGGAGTGAATGACAAAGGCGATAATTATATTGTTGAAGCCATTGGTATTGATGCAGCAGCAGCAATTGCTTATCGCAATCTAACTGTTTATTTATCGAGATACAGCGATTTTGAAGATGCTCGTTTTTATGCTATTCAATCTGCAGTTGATTTATATGGTGCATGCTCCAATGAAGTGATTCAGGTAAGTAATGCCTGGCATGCAGTAGGTGTTGGTGAGCCTTTTACTGATGCTGTTACGGCTGGTTTCACTGTGGATCAAAAATACTATTGTTCTGTTCCTGCTGAAGTAATGGTCGAAAACATCAGCATAAATGCCAGTAGTTATCGATGGTATGTAAATGATGAGTTATACAGCATAGAGGAGAATCCTACACTTGAATTAACAACTTTAGGCTCATTCGATATTAAATTGATTGTAGAAGGTTCATCCGAATGTAATGGGGCAGATACAGTGGAGCTAAAGGATTACATTACGGTTTCGAATATGGGAACGCCGGTTGATCCATTAACTGCACCTCAAAGTATTTATGGCGGAACTGGTGGTATCTATATTTTTAAATTAAATGAAATAGATCATCATTCAATGGGAGCTGATGAAGGTTATATGGATTATAGCTGTGAAGCCAGAACCTACTTAACCGAAGGAAAACTTTACGATGTATATGTAAGAACTGGTTCGTCGAATAATGAGAAAGTAGCCATGTGGCTGGATTTAAACAATAATGGTGACTTTTCTGATGAAGGAGAACTTATCTGGGAAAACCTGGCAGGAAAAGATCATCAGGGCGAGGTATTTATTCCTCAAGGTTCGGTTTATGGTCAGCCTATTCGTTTGAGGTTGGGTTCTGACAGGGCTGATGTGGCTAATTTAAATGCACAGTCCAATACTTACTACGGACAATACGAAGATTATACGGTTATATTAGAGCAAAATGTTGAAGCTCCGGAAGCATTCTTCACTCAGTCGGATACCGTTGTTAGCATACAGAATAGTATATCATTTACGGATCAAAGTTTAAATCTGCCAGGCAGTTGGTATTGGGAGTTTGAAGGAGGAGAGCCTGCCACGTCAAATGAAGCGAATCCTGTTGTTACATATAATACAGCAGGAACTTACAGTGTTTCTTTAACCGTTGCCAATACTTATGGTAGTAGTTCAGTTCAAAGAACGATTGCTGTAGCAGATGAGTTTATTATGGGAGTTCAGCCACAATCCAGAGCAGCCAGTGGTTATATTCTGGATTCAGGAGGTGATGAAGCAAACTATAGTAACCTTGAAGAACAGCAGTTTTTAATTAAACCATATTGTGCTGAAAGCATATTGTTGCAGTTTGAGTCGTTTGATACGGAAGGTTGTTGCGATGGATTATATATTTATGATGGAAGCACAGATGCTGCACCGTTATTAAAAACCATTAAGGGTTCAACAGATTTAACCGAAACCATTACAGCGACTTCAGGAGCCATGTTGTTGGTTTTTAAATCTGATGCTTCGGTTACAAAAGCAGGATTTAAGGCGCAGTGGAATAGCGTTGGTTTTGAGGACGGCGATGCAGTAGTAGCTGATTTTAGCACTTTGGATGGTAATTTACCATTAGACTTTCCGCTAACATTTACCGATGAGTCATTAAATAATCCATATAAATGGAATTGGAATTTCGGTGATGGTCAAAGCTCAACAGAGCAAAATCCTATACATCAGTTTACCAATGCAGGAAATTACAATGTTGAATTAAGTGTTGACAATTGCTTTGGTAAAGATGTAATTAGCAAAGAGCTGACTGTGGATGCAGCGCCCGAACTATCTATCTCAACAGATACAGTTCGGTTTAACTTAGTAAGTGGTGAAAAGATAGACAGCTTTTTAACCTTGAGTAATATTAGTGGAGGAGTATTAGCCTATGGCGCAGAGTTAAGAGCGATTTATGAAAAAGGGAATAATCCATTTTTTGGTATAGATACAAGTAATATTGTTGGCTTTAACGGAATATCAGCCAATGGACGAGAATTATATGCTTCTGTTCCTGTAATCATGGATGGTGAACCTGGAGAGTCTATTGTTGAGAGTGTGATTGAGAGAAGTTATGAGTTGACAAAAAGACTATGGAATATTAAAGTAGGTTTAGGTTCATATGTTTACTATTATAATGATTTAAAGAATGCTTTGATTGCCAATGGAGCCAGTTGTACTCAAATTACAGCCTCCAATGTGGATACAAACTTATCTGAACTGGATGTGTTGATCGTGGATGATTCAGGAGACTTTTTAGAATCGCATCAGCAAACAGTGCGTGATTGGGTTGAAAAAGGTGGGTTCTTAATTATTCAGGGAGATGGAATTAAAGATGCTTACAATGCTGTGCTGGAAGGTAGCGGAATTTCTTATTATAGCAGTACTTCTTTATCTACTGTTGGCGTGCTGATGGCTCATCCAATTACAAGTAATATTTTAAGTTACGAAATAGCCCAAAAAGCAGATTGTCGTTTGAATATTCAGGAGCCGGCAATTCAGTTAATAAACGATGGTAATGGTTATTGTTATGCCGGATTGTCGCAACGCGGAACAGGAATGTTTTTAGCTATTGGGAATGAGGCATTCCAATATATGACTTACGATGGACACGAAGCCTTATTAATTAATTCCATAGAAGAATGTATTGCGTCAATTAATGGACATGCAGTTCAGGTGGCACCGGGATATCAGTATGTAGGTGTAAACGAGAATGATAGTGTTGATTTTACTATCGATACAGAGGGAGTTATTCAGGGTGAATATGTGGCCGATATTCAAATCGAAAGCAACGACCCGGAAAGGACGATTGTTGATATTCCTTTATTATTAAGCATCACTGGTATCGAAAATATTTTGGTTTCAGAAACCGATCTATGGTTTCCAAAGGTTTTTGTGAATAATACAGATTCTATTTCGTTTACGATAGGAAATGATGGAACAAGAGAACTGGAGATATCACAGATTGTTTGTACCAATAGTGCCTTTAGTGTCGATTTTGAGCCGATGGTAATGGCTCCGGGGGAAGGCTTTGCATTCCAGCTTAATTTTACGCCTCAGCTTAATCAGATTTATTCAGGAACTTTACAGATTCATTCTTCCGATCCGGATACGCCTGTTTATGAAATACCAGTTTCAGGAAATTGTGTTTTGCCTCCGGTTATCGGGTTACCTTCCGGATTATCACACAATTTATTTAGTTGGGAATCATTGAAAGATGAATTAATAATCAGTAATCAAAATGGAGGAAGTGCGTTGGCCATTGATTCTGTTTTGATAAAAAATATAAGTAATACTGCAGGAATACTTTCTGATACAACGCAGGTTGACCTAGCCGGAATTCATATTCAAACACCGGGTAACAGCAATTATGACTTTATGGATGCCATGATTTCAAACGGAGCCTTGGTAACCAATGTACTGGATACAATTAAAACAGGTGATGTTATTTGTGTTAATGCCAATTCAAGCTATTATTTAAGCGATGAAAATATCAACTTCGTAAGTAGTTGGGTTGAGAACGGAGGAGGTTTGTATATCGAAGCTAATAATGCAGAGGTATCTACCGGATTAATGAATTTAATTTCAAGTATAGGTGTTCAGCTAAATGAATTGAGCATAGCAACTGGTTTATATTCTGCTACAAATCACACCGTAATGAATAGGGTGGAACCAGGTGAATTAATAGATTATGCCAATAGTTATTTAACTTACGATGAAGGAACTGCCTTAATTTTAGATGATCAGGAACAAAGTTTTGCAGTAGCCATCAATCATGGTTATGGTAGAATAATTATTTCGTCATTTGAAGCCTTGTATCAGTTCTCTAATGATCATCAGCAATTATTTGCTTTAAATGCAATGCGATGGCTTTCCAATAAAAAAGATTGGATTTGGGTGTCGGATTATCCTACAGATAGCATTGCAGCAGGAGAAAGTCATGTCTTAAGTGTCGATTTTAATGCTTCCGGAAAAATGGAAGGTAGCTATCGTGCCGATATAGAAATATACAGTAACGATCCTGTTCATGAATTTGAATCTGTTCCAATTACATTAAACGTGACCGGAATACCAATGTTGGCTTTAGCTAATGATACGCTTGAACTGGAGAATGAGTATGTGAATTATCAGCATACTGATAGCCTGATGATTTATAATCCGGGAACAAGTAATTTGGAGATTTACGCTGTTACAAGTCCGAATGAAGATTTTACCTGTACGGTGTCAGAAAGTATAATTCAACCAAGAACTACAGCATGGATTTACACAACTTATGCACCAACAACGGCGGGTTCGGATGATACTTATTTACTGCTTCAAAGTAATGCCAGTGAATTAGCAGACACTGTTTATGTTAAGGCACAGGCATTAGAAGCGCCTGAAATGAGCATTACCCCACAGGAGGTAAATATTAAGTTAGGCACCGGAGAAAGCTATAGTCAGGCTATTGAAATTCATAATGCCGGAGGTTCTATTCTGAATTATCAAGTTAACCTGGCTTTTGATAGTCATCTGAAAGAACAAAGTTTGCAAGGGGTGTTGGATTCTTTAAATGTACATTACGAGCAAATTACCAATCATATTCCAAATAAGTTTTCATTCATTGGAGGAGAAGCCGGAAAATTTATTGCCGATGGAGGTGGTGATATGTTTGATAACGGAAATTACCTGAGTACAAATGTGGGAGCTCATTTTAGTTATGCCGACAACCAGGTGGTGCTTTCGGATACAATGGGTGTGGATGGTCAGTATTTCACCAGAAAATATGATGGTCTGTTTGTATTTGCGGCCGACCTAAATCAGGTAAGTGAATTTGCCATAGGTGGAGGTTTGGGTGCTGATGGAAATGGTAATGTGGATGTAACTGTATTATCTTCTACTATCAATGGCGAAACCTATACCGGGTATGTGAAGCGAGTTTACGGAACCGGTGATCCTTCGGTAAATCACTTGATCATTATAAAAGAAAACGATGCGGTTGTGCATAGTTATAGTAACAATACCGATTTGGATACACATGCATTGCTCAATCTTTCCAATACCAAACGTATCTATTATTTATTATATGGCGCAAGTGCAGGAACCTATATAGATAACGAAACAACGCATCAAATGATGGATGCCTTTATTCAAATCACCGAAGGAGCTCAAGGTTGGATGGAGTCCGACCGTTATCAGGGAACTGTTGATTCAGGAACAAGTGAAGTACTAAATCTGAACATTGAAGCAGGTGATATGCCGGAGGGTAATTATGTGGCACAAGTGATCGTAAACAGTAATGATCCGGCTAATGCAGTTCAAAGTGCCACCGTGAATTTGCAGATATCAAATAATATGGCACCTATAGTGGAAACGCCAATTAGCAATATGTTGATTTATACAACCTATCAGGATACCATTGATTTAAATAAATACTTTAGCGATCCGGACGGAGATTACATCAGTTATACAGTTAGTTCCACAGATAATAATATCCTGTTCCCATTAGTACAAAATGAATCAAACCTTATATTATCGCCTTTAGAAGAAGGAAGTGTGCAGGTTACCGTTGATGCTGTGGATGAAGCAGGCGATCAGGTAAGTTACACTTTTGATGTAATGGTAAGACTAAATCATAAACCAACGGCTGTTTTAGAATTAGATGATTTAAATATGCGGGTTGGAGATGAGTCTACAATAGTTAATTTAAACTATCACTTTAGCGATGCTGATGGAGATGACTTGATATACACTGTTACTTCAAATCAGGAAGGAATTGCTGATTGTACTATCGGAGGTAATATTTTAATGGTGGATCCATTAGCAGAAGGAAATATTATTGTTACTATTTCTGCCGATGATGGCAAAGGCATGAGCATAAGTCGTTCTTTTGCTGTAATCGTAGGTGGATTAAGTACTACTTCGTTAGAAAATATAAGCGAAGGAATTCAGGTTTACCCAAATCCTGTGGAATCCTTACTTCACCTTAAAGTAAATGAAGGAGCCGAAATCATCAGTGCACAATTGCTGGATGTAAAAGGAAACGTAGTGGCTGTTGCTCAGGAAAATTATCAGGAAGAATTACGATGGGAAGTTTCTGGCCTGCCTACAGGTTTTTATATTCTAAAAGTGTTTACGCCTGAAAAAGAATGGTCATTTAAAGTATTGAAAAAGTAGTTTGTTATAAACTGCTTATGGCAGCCTACAAAATCATTACTCCAAGCTACAAAATGATATTTTAGCCTGCAAAGTCATTGTTCAGACCTGCAAAATGAATACTTGAGCCTACAAAATGATTGTTTTAAATTACAAACTCATTATTCAGGCTTACAAACTGAATAGTTTGACTTACAAAGTCATTCTTTGCTTCTACAAAACAAATAGTCCAGCCTACAAAGTCAATAAGTGTGATTACAAAATGAATACTTGAGCCTACGAAATCAATCTTTAGTCTTACAATCTCATTGTTTTATCCTACGAAATGAAAGTTTGGAATTGAAAGTCATTCTTTATGACTAGAAAATGATTTTTGAATCTGGAAGCCTGATCAATCATGTGTTTTATTGGAGTCAGCCACAAGACGATTAATTTCCTTTAATTCCTTATTGCTTAGGTAGCGCCATTTTCCTACAGGTACATCCAGCTTAACATTCATAATTCGAATTCGCTTCAACTTTTTTACGTCATAACCCAAATACTGACACATTCGTCTGATCTGGCGATTAAGACCTTGCGTTAAAATAATCTTAAACTCAAATTTACCGATTTGTTCCACCTTGCAATTTCGGGTGACGGTATCTAAAATAGGCACACCATTACTCATCTTTTGAATAAAATCGGCAGTAATAGGTTTATTTACCTTAACGATATATTCTTTTTCGTGGTTGTTTCGGGCGCGTAATATCTTATTGACGATATCGCCATCGTTGGTTAAAAAAATCAAGCCTTCGCTGGGTTTATCTAATCTTCCAATCGGAAATATCCGTTTAGGATAATTGATAAAATCAATAATATTATCTTTTTCTACGTAGGTATCTGTGGTGCAAACAATGCCAATCGGTTTGTTAAAAGCAATGTAAACAGGTTTGTCTTTAGGTTCAGAAATCAGTTTACCTTTTACCCGTATTTCATCACCCTCCATCACCTTTGTTCCCATCTCAGGAACCTTTCCGTTAATGGTTACTTTTCGGGCTTCAATTAGTTTATCAGCCTCTCTTCTCGAACAAAATCCAACTTCACTTAAATACTTATTAATACGAGTGCCTTCTTTCACTGTTTTGCTTTTTTTAGAGCTACAAAGCTACAAAAAATGAGTGTAACGGTATTTCATTTTTCTTTAAGCATAAGAATTGAAAATAAAAGAGAACAAAGAGGAGATATATCTAATACAATAAAAATGTTCATCTTTATGTTTTATAAATCGGTCGATGAACATCGATTCTTTAAGTACAGGATATCATAATGTTAGAATAAGTGGCGTAAGGATGGCGTGTAAGTGACGTTCAAAATGTTGTGCGGGAATTTGTAGTAGTGTGTAGATAATCATAATCTTGGTTAAAACTCAACAAAAAATGGAACAACCTTTATTAGGAAAGAAAATTGCAGAATTAAGAAAAGCTAAAGGTCTTACGCAAGATGAATTGGTTCAACAATGTAATATTGGCATCAGAACACTTCAGCGTATCGAGTCAGGAGAAGTGTCCCCTCGCAGTAGTACCCTTAGTTTAATTTTTGATGCATTAGATTATCATCCGTGTAAAACTCTAAAAAAGTTATCGGTCTTTTCTTCTTCAGAAGAGTTTCCTGGTTTTGTTGCTGTTTTTAAAAAGTATGTATATGAATTATTTAATTTAAAAACAGACACTATGAAGAAATTATTGATTTTATCCGTTTTATTATTTGCCATTTCGGCAGGTCTATACTCAGGTATAAAAGGCAACCATAAGCATAATGTAAGCCATCCTTTTGTTGGCACCTGGGAATTGGTGTCAAATAGCAAAAATCATCAGCGCTTTAAAATGATAACCCCAACTCATTTTTCGGTTAATGACATCAATGTAAAAGGAAAACGATTTAAAGGGTTTTTCTTAGGATCATACAAAATAGAAGGAGACAGTGTTTATTCCGAGAAAATAGAATATGTTGGAGATAAGTTGGATGGTTTTTTAGGTGTAGAGAATACGTTTACTTATAAGTTTAAAGACGGTTTTCTTTACCTAACCGGAATAAATAACGGTTTTAAAGAGGTATGGAAAAAAGTAGATGTTAAATGATAATATTTATAACAAAGAAGAAATGGCATCTTAATCACTTAAAATATGCTCTTAGGCATTAAAATAATGATGTTCATCAAACCCAATACATACAGGTTAATATGTTTAATTAACTTTTAAATAGCGAATTGTCACTTTGTGTGTCTATCTCCATATGCATGCAGGTGACAAATATCCAGATGTTTAATTAAACAATTAGCACAACTAAAATGAGAGGTACAATTTTACAACCGTGGAATTACTATTCTCCACGCGAAGACGAATCTGGTCTTAAATTATGGAAAAGATTAAAACGAGATGCAGCTCTTATTAAGCAGCAGGGCTTTACGGCAGTATGGCTACCTCCGACCTGTATATCTATGGGCGGAGAAAACAGTGTGGGTTATTCTATTTCGCACTGGAGTGATTTTAACAACACCAAGTATGGCAATGAACAAGAGCTAAAGGAAGCTTGTGCAGCATTAAAGGATGCGGGTGTGCAAGTATATCACGATACTGTTCATAACCATTTAATGGGTGGCGAGTTGGAATCGGGCGTATGGTGTTTGCATGTTTCCAACGCGGATAAAAACAAGCCGGCACATGCCTGGGCTACATGGCATCAGCGCGATATGTACACTTCATTTCCTAAGTTAGGAGTTGATCACCATCATTTCGATTGTATTCATGAAGGGCAATGGTATGTGCTCAGTGGAAAGAAATTTGATCTGGCACCAAATCAAGACGCCTTAATGGGGTGCGACCTTGATTTTGATAGCATTGAATTGGTTGAAAAACTTAAGGAGCATGGAAGAAAGAACCTGGCAAAAATTCATACGGATGGTTATCGTTATGATGCAGTGAAGCATATCAGACCAAAAGGAACCTTGGGTTTTCATAAAGCTATGGAGGAAGAAGCGCAAAAAGGATTGTTTGGCTTGGGTGAGTATAGCGATGATAATATTTGCACCCTGGAAAATTACATCAATCAAACCGAAGGTAAGTTGTCGGTATATGATTTTCCTCTGCAACGTAAATTGGTACATGCTTCCATGAAAGGTTTGGGTTTTGATATGGGGGCTGTTTTAAACGATACACTGGTGCAACGCCGACCATGTAAGGCGGTTACTTTTGTGGGATCGCATGACGACCAGCCGGCTATGCATGATGGTGAGCCACGAGGGCATTATGTAGGCGACTGGTTTAAATCACAGGCCTATGCAATTATTTTGTTACGAGAACAAGGTTATCCATGCGTGTCCAATGTGGATATGATTAAAGATGAATCGCTTATTTTAAAAATGATGAAGCTTCGCAATAATTGCACTTATGGCGAAAGAATGGATCGCTTTGATCATTACAGTACAATCGGATGGTCATATGCCGGAGGTTACCATTACGATAATAGCATGGCCGTAGTGCTTACGCGAGGAGGTGCAGGTTACAAGTGGTTAAAAACGGGAAAACCCAACACAAAATATCGTGACTTTATGGATAAGGTAAACGAAGATATCTGGACCAATAACGATGGTTGGGGCTGTTTTAAATGTGTGGATGAAAGCACTTCGGTTTGGGTAGAAGAGTCTAAATATCTTTCTATGCAATAAAATTAGAGTTAATTATAAGTTTGTGAAAGAGCAAGTGTTGGAGTGAACACTTGCTCTTTTTTCTTTTTAGTCCGAAGAGAGGAAATAAAATAGATGTGTAATTGTTGATAAAAGAGACAAATAGCACATATTTGTAATAATAATAACCTGAGTTCGATTTTAAAAAAGAGCTAATTGATCAGTTTTTATTACATCATATTTGATAGCAGGTTTCTTTGGGAAAAAAGAATAAGCAATTAAACCAGAAATCATATTAGTAATAAAGTTTTCAAAAGACCTGTGTCTGGAATGTTCAATAGAACATATGTTTTTAAGTTCATCGTTTATAGTTTCTATCACAGACCTTTTTCTTAACAAGAGCTTGTCTTTCATTTCCATTATTACATTACGCATATTATTTCTAATGTAAGTTATTAGGTGGAGTCCGTCAATAAATAGTACTTCAGTGAGTTTTTTAGATACATACCCCTTATCGGCATATAGTTTACCTTTTATTTTTTCAACAAACTTTTGATTTTTCAGGGGCTCTCTGTCGTCTGTATTTCCGGGAGTAATTACAAAATTTAGGATCTCTCCCTTATCATTTATGATAAAGTGCAATTTAAAACCAAAGAAGTAGCCCATTGTTGATTTTCCTCTTTGTGCCAAGCCTTCAAAAACCTTGTGTCTTGGTATGCGTTTGTTTTTGCAAACTCGGATAGGAGTTGAGTCCACATAAGAAATTCCAGTGCATTCACCCAGGCAACATGTTTTTAGAAACAAGGTCATGGGTAAGGCTGTTTGTTGGAGTATTTCAACAAACCGATTGTAAGAAACGGTTCTAGGAAAATCTTGCCGTAAATGTTCTTTTACATAGAACAAATAGAAATGTTTTAAATTTTTAAACGCTCCAAAATGAAACAAAATCATTATGGTAATCACTTCGCTATGGCTCATTCTAGGCTTTTTCTTGGGTTTATTCCCCAAGCTATGCCTAGTAACTGTTTTTTCAAATTCAATGCAAAATTCATCAACTAAAACGAAAATTTCCGTAATTTTATCTTTACTTAAATACATGGATTTTACTTCTAATTATTTGTTTGTCAGACTTTTAAATTAGTAAAATCCATTTTTATTTGCAATTATTTCAAAGATTATTGTATCCTTATTTCATTGATTGTAAAATAGTTAAGAATCGAACTCAGGTTAATAGAACTTAGCCAAGAAACGAACATGTAAATTTGATTCTTCTCTATTACTCAAAGGAGTATGATTAAATTTATTTGTGTTCCATCTGATCAGTGAAAAGTAAAATTTAACAGATGAAAGAGACTCATTCAGAAAGTGAATTTATTACCTGCAAAAACTGCGAATCGGAGTTTGTGGGAAATTTTTGTCCTCATTGTGGTCAATCGACTAAAGATTATGAAAAACCTTTTGGCTTTTTGATATATGATTTAATGGGGAATATATTTGCCTTTGATACCCGTTTATGGAAAACCCTGATTGCTGTTTTATTTCAGCCGGGCAAAATGGCCAAAGAGTTTGTTGTGGGACGCCGGGTTCGTTATATGCCACCTTTTCGCTTTTATGTTTTTGTGAGTTTTATTTTCTTTTTGATGTTAAGCTATGTCACGCAGGATAACATTGGTAAAGAAAACTCTGTTGTAAAATTGCATCCCGGCCTACCAGATTCCACACAATTCGGGATGTCTTTTTTTGTAGATACAACATATATGCTTGGCTCCAAAGAAGCGAAGCTAAAATATGCTGATAAATTAGAGAAAGTAAAGCAAGCGAAAGATGATAATGGAGAGGAAGAAAAATGGAAGGAAATACAGAAGCATCCTGAATATTTTATTCCTCAGCTTATAAAATACTTTTCGTGGATGTTGTTTTTAATAATGCCTGTTTATGGAAGTTTATTGTGGCTATTCTTTCATAAAAAACATAAATACTATCTGGGGCATTTAATCTTTTCTATTAATCAGCACTCCTTTTTGTTTGTGATTTTTATTGTATTAATGATTATTTCATTTGTTTTTCCAGATAAATCGTCCAGCTATGAAGCCTGGTTGTTGGTGTTGGCTCCTGTTTATTCGGTAATCGGAGCCAGAAAACTATATCAACGAAAATGGCTGACAACCATTATGCGACTCATGGCCATTAGTATCTTATACGGTATTTTATTGTTGACGGGAGTGGTAATTGCAGCAGTGATTACTTTTGTATAAAAAGAAAGGTTACCTGAACAAAGTGGTAACCTTTTAAAATCTTTGGTATGTAAAATCAAAAAGAAATTACTCAGGATTATGCTGATTGAGTTTATTTTGAAGTAGATAAAATACTAATAAGCTAATACCTCCTAAAATAAATACAGGCGCGAAATAGGCAACAGCTTCTTCTAATTGAGTTGATTTGGCCAGGTAATCACCAATTAACAATCCTAATCCAATACCAATAGACAAAATACCATATTTTAAAGCATTACTAATGGTGGGTTTCTTAACTCCTTCATTAAAAAGTGAGGCATCTTTACCTGCCGCAATTAATGAAGTACGTTCGATTCTTCGGGTTCTAAAATAAGCCAACATCACAATTGTTCCTGCAATGGAAAAGAAAAAGGCTACCGGAACGATTATTTCTACTTGCATAATATTCAGTTTTAAATGTTTTTACTGTTTCTATAAAATTAGACTACCTGCGATTTCTTTCGGTTACACTTTTTATGCAAAAGCTTTATATAATTTGAATATTTTTGTGGCATGGGAATACAAAGTGCAGAAGGAATATTAAAAGAAGTATTTGGATATAGTCAATTCAGACCAACCCAGAAGGACGTAATAGAGGCAGTATTAAATAAGCAGGATTGTTTGGTTTTGATGCCTACAGGAGGAGGGAAGTCGATTTGTTTTCAGATTCCTGCATTAGCATTGCCTGGAGTGGCTATTGTGGTATCACCATTGATTGCGTTGATGAAAGATCAGGTTGAAGCCCTAATGATGAATGGGGTTCAGGCTGAGTTTTTAAATAGTTCCCTTTCGGAGGAAGAGCAAGCCCAAGTGACTAAAAAGGTGGTAGAGGACAAGGTAAAGTTGCTTTATGTTTCTCCCGAAAAAATGAATTCTGAGAACTTTTATTATACCTTACTGCAATCAAAAATAAGTCTGATTGCCATTGATGAAGCGCATTGTATTTCAGCTTGGGGACACGATTTTAGACCGGAATATAAAAAACTTGGTTATTTAAAACGTCAATTTAAAGAGGTGCCTTTGTTGGCTTTAACGGCAACGGCTGATCCTTTAACGCAGAAAGACATTGTGGAGCAGCTTCGTTTGCGTAATCCTAAAATATTTAAAGATTCTTTTTCGCGACCTAATATTTTTATTGAGGCCAGACCAGCTTATAAACGTAAAGAGGTTATCCTGAATTTTATTCGAAAACGGGAAGGAGATTCCGGAATAGTTTATTGTCTGAGTAAAAAGAATACCGAAGACTTATCTCGCTTTTTAAAAGAAAATGGCATCTCAGCAGCCTATTATCATGCAGGAATGGAAGCGGATTACCGAAACAGAGTACAGAATAATTTTATTAATGATAGGGTAAAGGTGGTTTGTGCGACTATAGCCTTTGGGATGGGTATTGATAAATCTAATGTTCGCTGGGTGATTCATCATAATTTACCAAAAAATATTGAAGGTTATTATCAGGAAATAGGACGAAGTGGGAGAGATGGATTGCCGGCTCATGCTTTAATGTTTTATGGAAGACAGGACTTGAAAGTATTGCAAGGCTTCAATGAAGAGTCGGAGCGAAAAGTAATGCTTGATGCCCGATTAGATCGAATGTATAGTTTTGCTGAATCCAATCATTGCCGAAGAAGATTATTACTGAATTACTTTGGCGAATGGACGAGCGAAAATTGCGGGGAGTGTGATAACTGCAAAGGAAGTCAGAAATTATTCGAAGGTACAGTCTGGGCACAAAAGGCTCTGTCTGCTGTAGCTCGCTTAAGCGGTAAGTTACCTCAAAATCTGTTGTCTCATATTTTAATCGGAAAGTTATCGCCTGATGTAGCAGCCGGAAAGTTTAATGAGATAAAGACCTTTGGAGCCGGTAGTGATACCAATCAGCAGGATTGGGAACTAATCATTAATCAGCTTATTAATCTGGGCTATCTGAAAATAGAATACCATAAAGGAAGTATTCTGGCTCTAACGCCATTAAGTAAAAAAGTGCTTTTTGATAATGAAAAGGTGATGTTACACCAACTTGGAGAAAGAGTGAAACATGATAAACCGGTTGAAACACGAAAGAAAATAATGGCTCCTGTTTTTGATCAGGAAAAAGGCTTGTTTGAGAGACTTAGGAGTTTGAGACGAAAGATGGCCGTAGAGTTGGGAGTGCCTCCTTATATATTGTTTTCGGATGCTACCCTTTCGGAGATGGTTGAGAAAAGACCCTTAAATGAATGGGAGATGAAAGAAATCTCTGGAGTAGGAAATCGAAAATGGGATCAATATGGACAGGCTTTTGTCAACGAAATAAAAAGTTATATAGGTCAAAAGACAAAAAAGAAACCGCCTTTTGAAAAAACATATGACTTATTCCGTCAAGGATTGTCTCCTGAGATTATTGCTTCGCAACAAGGCATCAATGTAATTACCGTGTATTCGCATTTGGCAACTTTATATGAAAAAGGAAAGCAAGTAGATATTGAGCAGTTTGTTTTGCCTTTTGAATTAATAGAGATTGAGGGCATTGTAAAACAAAATCCGGATTTAAATTTGCAGGAAATATTTGAACAAGCTAAGCGTCAAATTCCACATCATGTAATTCGTTTGGCTTTAAGCCTGATTAGAATGAAAGGGTAGTAGGGAGTCGTTCATTAAGATTTTATAAATTATAGATAAAGACGGGGTTATTTGTATTAAGTATCATGTAAATAAATCTCATATATTTTGTCAATAGTCCATCGATCTATTGGTTATGATTTAACGGTTTTTTGAATGGTTTTATCTAGAATAAGTAAAGCAGAAACCCCAAGTGCTATCACATACAATATGGATGGTATCTTTTCAAAACCAACACAAACAGACCGAAGTAACTGGTGCATGGTTTCTTGTAAATTAATCATATTAAAACTGCTGGCTAGAGCTGTTTCATCGGCTATGTTTTTAACATCGAAAAAGTAAACTAAAAGAGCAGCAAGACATGCAGCCACAATAATCCATACCTTATTAGAAGTACTTATTTTTATATTGTTTTTAATGGGCTGGCTCGACCATTCATGCAATACTTTATCCATGGTCAGCTTAGTAAAATCCTTTGAAGGTTCAGAGGGTTCATATCCTTCAAAAAGATCCTTTATGAGTTGCTCTTCATCCTTATTTATATGCATGTCTTTATTATCCATCACAGTTGTATTAATGTTTTAGCTTTCCCATTCAGCATGGTCTGAAGTTGATCGTGCATGTTTTTTCTTGCCCGGTGTAATTTTACCTTCACATTACTTTCAGATAAACCTGTACTGTCGGCAATTTCATCCACGGTTAATTCTTCATAATAATACAGAATAAGCAAAAACGATTCATCTTCTTTTAACTGGTCAATTGCCACACGAATAATCAGTTTTCGATCTAGTTGTTCCAGATTATTAGGTTGATTTTCTTTAAGTAAATCATTATTCATCACCTTATCATCAATCTCTTGTGTATGGTGTTTTTGAATACGTATTTTACTTAAAGCTGTTCGGTAAACAATTTGGTATAGCCAGGTGCTAAACTTTGATTTTCCTTTAAAAGTCGACAAATTTTTATAAGCTTTTACAAAGGCGTCTTGAGCCACCTCTTCGGCATCTTCTTTATTTTTGGTAATACTTAAGGCTAATGTATAGGCCATTTGTTGATAACGTTTCACCAATATAGCATAGGCTGCCACATCGCCTTGGTTTACCTGTTTTATAATTATTTTATCGCCTAGCTTATTCATCTACTCTGTTTGACGCCTGAAATGCAAAACAAGTTACAACCCAATTAAAAAAATATCAATGCTTTATTTAGAATGGATATATTTATAATTTTTTACAGTTTGTAAGTTATTGATGGGTAGTGATATGAGGGGTGATTATTGAAAAACATTAAAAAAAACAATCTCATTAGTTGGTAAATCATAAATATTCGCATACATTTGCATCCGCAAAAACAAAACAAGTATCGACTGTTTGATACCATGTTTAAGCAAATGCCGAGGTAGCTCAGCTGGTTAGAGCGCAGGATTCATAATCCTGAGGTCGGCGGTTCAAGCCCGCCTCTCGGTACTTTAAAAGCCTTACAGATTTTTTGTAAGGCTTTTTTTGTATTTAATATATCCTTATTGATATCCGCAATGTGAATTAGGTTCTAAGTTACTTCAGAGTTACAAGACAGTGTGTTAAGACTGGTTTTGGTGTGCTAATGCATACGGGGCGACTACGGTCAAACCGATTTCATATAAATGTAGTATTGAGTTTCTTAAAAAGCTGAGAACTGAATTTGTTTATGATTCTATATTTTCTTTAGGTGCTGCTTGGTTTGGAGATGGCATTGTTTTAGTTTCTTGCAGTGAAATAGAGAATGTAAAAGTAGATCCTTCTCCGGGTTTTGAATGCACACTTAACTCACCGCCTAAAAGAACGGATAGGCTTTTGCATATAGCCAAACCTAAACCAATACCAGGTTTTCCACTATTTTGATCACGACTCAGTTTTACAAACTGACTGAAAATAATCTGCTGTTGTTTGTTGTTGATTCCAATGCCACTGTCTTTAACGTAGAATTCCAGACGGTTATTTTGTATGTGTGCACCAATTACAATACTACCTTTTTTAGTAAATTTTAGCGCATTACTCATCAGGTTAACCATTATTTGTCTAATTCGGTACTCATCTGAATATAGTTTTAAGTCTTTGTCTGGTATTTGATTTGATTTTAGTATTTCAAGGTTTTCGTTTGTATTTCTTAAAGAAAATGAAGAGTGAATATCATTTAGCAAATGGCTGATTGAAAAGTGACTTTTCTTAATTTTTAATTGGTTTGCTTCAATTTGTGAAAAGTCAAGAATATCTTCAATTAGCATTAATAAGGCGTTAGAATTACTAATGATTAAATTAATAAACTGATCTTTTTCTTCGTTGGTAAGATCTACATCTTTAAGCAATGAAGAAAAACCAACAATGGCATTCATAGGAGTACGAATCTCGTGGCTCATGTTAGCCAGAAAATAAGATTTTAATCGATCTGATTTTTCTGCTTTTTCCTTAGCTATAATCAATTGGCTTGTTCGTTGTTCAACCATTGATTCTAAGTGGTCTTTGTGCTCCTGCAGTTCTTCCTTTTGTTGAATCAGTAATTCATTTTGCTTTTGAATTGTATGGGTTCTATTGGTTACTTTTTTCTGTAAAATAATTTTCGCCTGTCTTAATGTTTTTTCTCTTAGGTGAATGATAAAGTAAACAAATGTTAGAACAAGTGCCCCTATGATAAAGTAGAACCAGGCTTTATTCCAGTATGGTTTTTCGATTATAATGGTAACCTGGTCGCCTATTGGATTCCAGAGGCCATCACTATTGGAAGAAGTAACTTGGAATTGATAAGTGCCGGGTTTCAAATAATTATATACGGCTCTATTGATAAATCCATATTGATATTTCCCACCATCTGCATTGGTAAGAATATATTTATATTGAGTTTTGTTTTTAAAGGTAAAATTATTGGCCTGAAAAGTCAATTCGATTCTGTTTTGATGCCAATCAAGATGCACAGTGTCGCTCTCGGATACGTTTATGTATTTTTCACCAACATTTGCTTTTTTAGAATAAGCAAATATACCTAGTAAATTAACTTTGGGTGTGTATTCGTTTCTCTTAATTAGCTCCGGAAAAAAACAGTCAATACCATTTGTTCCTCCAAAGTAAAGTTTTCCACTTTTGGTTTTCAAAGAAGATTGGTTGAAGTACTGATTTCCCTGCAGTTCATCTGAACTGTTATAAATATATACGATATGGTCATCGGTTAAAACTTGATTTAATCCTTTATTGGTTGAAACCCATACTTCATTCTCATTAACACAGTTTAAGGAGCTGATGAAATTACTAGACAATCCATTGTCTTCATTATATGTAGCAATTAGCTCCTGATTACGATTATACATAAATACGCCATTTTCACCGGAGCCAACTAGATAATTCAGGTTTTCATCAATATCAATACAAACAATATCTTCCAAGGTAATTTTACTTTCTATAAAATCGAAGATCGACTCATCCCAAAACATGAGTCCTTTTTGAGGGCCGGCCAGCATGATTTTTTCGTTTCTGTTCGAGGTAAACACCTTATTCACCCCAAGTTGATTTCCAGGTGTAAACTGGCGGTGATATTTTTGGATACCCTTATGATCGTACATAACAACATCGCCTTTGTTTGTTGCCAGCCATAAACGATCTAAACTATCCAAAGAGGCATCCCATATAATTCCGCGATTATGATTTAAAACATAATCACCATGTAATGTTAATGGTTTAATATTTGATGTTCGGGGATTGTATACATCTAAAAGATTTGGCCAGGAACAAATAATAATATTTCCATTGCTGTCTTCTGATAAGGATCGAATAGTATTGGCCCGAAGGTTGGAGTTTGCTGTAGTAAGAGTGTTAAAGTAATCTGTTTCTGGATTTAAAATATTTATTCCACCTCCATCGGTTCCAACCCAAATGTTACCTTGTTTATCTTCAAGTAGGCAGTCAATTACGCTATTCGTAAGGTGTTTGTTGTGATTAGTAAAAGGGTTAATGTCTCCCTTTCTGTATACTTTGAAACGCGCCTCTTTAGGGTTATAATAATTTACACCACCTCTGGATGTCCCCAACCATAGAATACCTTCCTGGTCTATAGAAAGCGTTAATATTCCATCTGAAGTTAAATTTCCAGCATTGCTTTGAAAAGAGTTGATATAGTTAAAACGCTTAGTTTTTTTATTGAATACATTAATACCTCCTTGGTTTGTACCAATGAGTATATTTTCGTTGTCAAATTCAACCAGCTGATTTAATAAATAAGTATTAATACCTTCTCCATTTCGGTTTAATCTGAAATGAGTAAATAAACCGCTTTTCTTGTTAAAGGAAGCAAAACTATATCCGCTTATGGTAAGCCAAATTTCGTTTTCGTTATCAATCAAAATTTGTTTGTGACAGCTTCTTCTTGCTAAGTTGTTGATCTCATAATTGCTATTTTTTTTTGTTGAAGGATTATATTGTGTAAGGTATTGAGCAATGTAAGCAATCCATAAATTACCTTCTTTATCCTCATTAATAGAACTAATTTTCTTTTTAAAAGATTCGTTTAATGAGTGCTGAATCAAAGTGTCTTTTATATGAATATATTCATATAAGCCATTGCTTGTTCCAAGCCATAATCTTTTATTCGAATCTTCAAATATTTCACTTACCGAAACATCTTCGCTGTTTTTTGTGTTTAAATTGTACCTGGTAAAAGTATGATTCAATTTATTCATTTTATTGAGGCCGCTCTTAGTAATTACCCAGAGGTTATTGTAGGAATCCTCTAATATTTTTAAAATGTAGTTATCAGAAATGCTCAAAGAGTCTTTAGGGTCGTGTTTAAAATAAGTCAAGAACTCTGAATTGTATTTTATTAATCCATTATCTTCCGAACCAATCCAAAGAAAATCATCTTTATCGCGGTAAATACTTCTTACAGGTCCAACACCTTCTTTTGTGTTTAAGTATTTAAATGGTATATATTTGATTTCATTAGCCTTAGTGCCAGAGTAGGCAAGAAAAAAAAGTAAAATAATTATAATCTCCTTCACAAATCTCCTTTTAATTTCTTGGTTGTAATGGTATGGAACAAATTCATGTACAGTGCAACTTTCCAAGTTGGATATAAATGGAAATGAAAATTTCTTTATTGTGAACATGTTTGTTTAGACCTCTTTTGATTCAATGATAATAAAACTATACGGTAAGAATGTTGACTTAGTTATACAAAAATAAAGAAATATTAACAGAAAATTAAAATCATAAAGAGTGTTGATAAGGATTACTGCTCTTATGGAAGAAGCATGTTAATGAAGTAAATAGTCGTTTTTTTTGAGGGAAGGTTAGTATAGGTTTTATAAAATTGTATAAAAAAAGCCTGAAGAAAAGTACTTGCACGATTTCCTCAGGCTTAAAGTTATTATTTATTTTATTATTAGTTGAAGTTGTATAGTTTAAGCATCTTATCAAAAATGGCGGTGTTTTCATAAATACCCATAAATTCCTCAGCTCCCGGGCCTACGGCAAAAACAGGAACCATTACACCGGTATGGCTATCAGAAATAAAATCTCCGTTAACAAACCCTTTTGCCATATTGCTTTCATTTAATCCAAAACCTCCGGTTTCATGATCAGCTGTAACAATTACTAAAGTTTCCTGATCTTTAATGGCGAATTCTAATACCTCTCCAATCATTTTGTCAAAATCAAGCATTTCACCAACAATATATGCTGTGTTATTTTGGTGTCCGCCCCAATCAATTTGAGAACCTTCTACCATTAAAAAGAATCCTTTTTCATCTTTTGATAAAATTTCTAACGCTTTATGTGTTGCGTTTTTGAGCATTTCGCCACGCTTCGAAAATTTATCATTATGTTTTTGAGCGGTTAAAACACCTAATTTACTGTCTGTTAAGTTTTGTGCTTTTTCAAGACTATCCAAAATGGTATAACCCTTTTCTTCTAATTCTTTAACCAGGTTACGCTTATCTTCACGTTCTGTAAAATACTGCATACCACCACCTATAAATACATCAATTTCGGTATTCAGAAAATCAGCAGCAATTTCTTCGTACATATCTCTGTCGGGTTGATGAGCAATAAAAGAGGCTGGTGTAGCATGAACAATAGAAGAGGTAGATACTAGACCGGTTGCAATATTATGCTCTTCTGCAATTTCAAGTATCGATGTTACAGAATTCTTGTTAGGATCAACACCAATTGCTCCATTATAGGTTTTTTTACCACAGGCAAGAGCAGTTCCTCCGGCTGCAGAGTCTGTTATGTAATCTGAAGAACTTTGCGTTTTTGAAAAACCAATCGTTTTAAGATTTAATAAATTGAGTTTTCCTTTGTTGGCTGTTAATCCGGCAAATACCTGAGAAACCCCCATTCCATCACCAATTAAAAGAATAATGTTTTTAGGATGCGTATTTTCGAATTGTAATAAACTGTCATCGTAAATTTTGACTTCGTAAAAATCCTGATTTTGATACTCAAGCTCTTTGTCGTCATACATGTAATCACTCGATGAACATTGATTAAAAACAAGGCCTACTAGTATACTTAATGAAAATAATGAGAATAATGATTTCATTTTGTTGAAATGGTTTTGATTTTTTAATAACGATCGGCAAGATAGAAAAACTTGCAATGGATAAACTTAAGTTTTGAATTTTGGTTCAATATTTAACATTAAAAAAGGGTTAATTTAATATGATAAAAAATTAAAAGAATGTATTATAAATTTAGGGGGTATTTAGATTAATAAGCTATTATTGAATTGAAAATAGCTTTTAAATTAGGGGTCAAGGTGGATGAAAGTCTTGTTTTAACCAATATTAACAAAAATAATCGACCTAATTCGATTTTAATTCTACATATTTGCAGTAGGGATTTTTCATAAAACTTGGATTTAGTTAGCTGAATTAAGGGATAAGGACGGATATTATATCTGTCCTTTTTTTTATGCTTTATTTGTTATCATCAACTTATCAACCAGCCCGCTCAGAATAAGTATATTTCCAATTATTTCTCCCCAAATAGCTCCTAAAGTTACATCGTAAGCAGAGTGTACACCCAGCAATACGCGAGAGTATGCAATTGCAGTTGCCCATATAAAAAACAATGTCGTGGCTAATTTATGCTTATTGT
Organism: uncultured Saccharicrinis sp.; assembly: GCA_963677245.1. Lineage (GTDB taxonomy): Bacteria > Bacteroidota > Bacteroidia > Bacteroidales > Marinilabiliaceae > Saccharicrinis. Next base: position 2,220,604 of record OY781921.1, on the reverse strand, counting down.
ACCTGATCTTAAATAGATAAGGGATTAATACCGCTAGTAAAAAAGCAGTAACCGAATGTCCGGAAGGGAAAGAATAACCACTTTCTTTGATCCATACTTGTAATGCCTCAGATGTTATATATTTATCTTGAATTGTAATTTTTCTTTGATCCACTTTAGATATAATACTTTGTAGATATGCACTTCTTTCTTTTTTTGTTGGATAGCTGTAGTAATCATTCGAATTAAAACCAAGAGATGTACTTAAAGATTTGACACTAGGTCTTTCTACTTTAATTCTTTCCTTAATAAGATGTTCGTTTAAAAACGCCACAGCTCCTAAAATTACACCTATACTTAATAAAATAATTGCGAATTTTTTAAATGTTAGTTTGATTGCTTTTGAGGTATAGGATAAAATGAATGAGATGATAATTAAAAATACACCAACTCCTACAGTACTTCCAGTATTGGTGATGATTATCCATATATGAGCCAGAGTAGAGTCAAAAATGACACGATTTTCCAAAGGAAGAATTAGTAATATGGAAACGGCAATAACAGATATTACCATTATGCTTAATTGAAAGCCTGGTATTTTATGCAAAAAAAACTTCATCATTAAAATAATTTGAGGCAAAAATAGTTTTAAAAGCTAATTATGCATGGCCATAGTGTAATATCTTCCTCAAATTGGAATATTTAAAACGATTATTCTATTGCTTGTGTATTTATGTTAAAGTTTATTAAAATGGGTGTTTATAAATACCATTAATTATATTATATTGCCAACCAGTACATAAATGAAAAGCTATTAGCAATGTCAGAAGAAAAAGAAAAAATAGAACTTGAATTCATTATTAAAACTTCTCCCTCTATTTTATATAATCGATTATCAAGTCCAAGCGGTTTATCTGAATGGTTTGCTGATGATGTAAATGTTAAAGGAAAAGTGTACACCTTTATGTGGGAAGGAGCAGAGCAGGAAGCAGAACTGGTTTCAAAAAAGGAATCTAAATTTGTTCGCTTTCATTGGCTGGATGATGAAGATGAGGATGCGTACTTTGAGTTTAGCATTGATGTAGATGAACTAACCGGGGATACAGCATTGGTGATTACCGATTTTGTGGAAGAAGACGACAAAGATGATTCAATTGAGTTGTGGAATCAGCAGGTTGATCAACTAAAACATGGTTTAGGATCTAATTAAATTAGATTAAACATTAAAATATTAATTTAACTTTGCATTCTTAGAATTACAAAATTCTTTGAATGCATTTTTTTTGGCATTATTCGTGTATAATAATTCCACCTACAAGTAATAAACAAGCATGAAGCGACTGCATATTTTTATTCTAAAAAGCTATTTGAGTCCATTAATAATGACCTTTTTTATTTCGCTTTTTATATTGGTAATGCAATTTTTATGGCGATATGTCGATGATTTAGTTGGAAAGGGGTTAGAAGTTAGTGTTTTGGCGGAGTTGATGTTCTATGCTTCGTTGCAGGTGGTACCTATGGCTTTGCCTTTAGCGATTCTTTTAGCTTCCTTAATGTCATTCGGAAATCTGGGCGAGAATTATGAACTGACCGCTTTAAAGTCAGCCGGAATTTCACTTCCCAGAATTATGTCTCCGCTCATTATTTTTACGGTAGTGGTATGTATTGGTGCCTTTAAGTTTTCTAATAATGTAATGCCTGTTGCCAATTTAAAGCTGTATAGTTTGTTGTGGTCGGTTCGTCAGGCAAGCCCTGAATTTGATATCAAAGAAAAGATATTTTATAATGGCTTAACTGATTTTAGTATTAAGATCGATCACAAGTCTAAAACCGATGATATGCTTTATGATATAATGATTTATGATCATCGGAATAAATTAGCAAAAAACAGTAATGTTACTCTGGCAGACTCTGGCAGATTACAGTTTTCGGATGATAAAAAACATTTGAAGCTTACTTTATATGATGGAGTCACATATGATGAGAAGGTGGAAGGTGAAAAGAAACGTGTTAGAAAACAAGATAAGCAGCAGTTTAGGGTAGATCATTTTAAAAAACAGGTGGCCTTAATTCCTATGCAAGGGATGGATTTTAACCGATATGATGAAGGTTTATTTAAAAACCATAACCGAATGAAAAATCTGGAGCAATTGGCTCATGATTCAGACTCCTTGCAACAAGAAAAAGACAAGAATATTGCGGTTTTAAAACCAAGGGTTAAAGGGAATTATTTTACGGTTAATAACAACTCTAGAAGTAAGACAAGCAGGAGTATTAAATCTATCAGAACCAGTCAGGATACCTTAAGATCGAAAAGAGTAGAGGTGGAACCCAAAATCAAAAGTATCGATGATTATGCAGTCGCTAATCTCGATAGTATATTTGATACTTTTAAAACCAAAACAAAGCTGTCTGTAATGAGTAGCGCCTTAAGACGTGCCAGAGATACCAAAAGTCTTATCGATCAGCAAATGATTGATATTGATAAGGTAGATTACCAATTGGTACGACATAAGATAGAGTGGCATAGAAAATTTACCTTATCCTTTGCCTGTTTTATTTTCTTTTTCATTGGTGCACCACTGGGTGCTATTATCCGAAAAGGAGGCTTAGGGATGCCAGTAGTGGTTTCTATTGTGTTCTTTATCGTTTATTACATTATCGATACATTCGGGTTAAAAGTAAGTAAAGAGGAAGTATGGCCACCTCATTTAGGGATGTGGTTATCCACTATAGTTCTATTTCCTATCGGTGTGTTTTTAACTTATAAGGCTGCTACCGATTCTGCTATCTTAAATTCAGATGCCTATGTTATTTTCTTTCAGAAGTTGTTTGCGCGTTTTAAAAAGAAGAAAGAATAGGCTTAGGAAAATACTTCATAACATTGGCAATCATGTGTTTTTAGGTATGGTTTTATAATTTTAGAGAACCCTAATTATTAGGGATATAAAACCTATGTGAATAATTACATTGCTGAGCCTAAAATATTTGATTAACTTTGCGAGCCTAAAAACAACGACCATAATTTTATTATAATATTGCCATGAGCGATACATCTTACCAGTTAAATACAATAGAAGAAGCCGTAGAGGCTATCAGAAAAGGAGAGTTAATCATTGTAATAGATGATGAGGACAGAGAGAATGAGGGTGATTTTATAGCAGCGGGAGAACTGATAACTCCGGAAAAGGTGAACTTTATGGCAACGCATGGGAGAGGACTTATTTGTACACCCATTACCGAAAAAAGATGCGAAGAGCTGGATTTGGAATTAATGGTTGGTAAAAATACAGCCCTACATGCTACACCTTTCACCGTGTCGGTTGATTTGATAGGACAAGGTTGTACAACCGGAATTTCTACTTCAGACAGAGCAAAAACCATATTGGCGCTGTGCAATAAGGATACAAAACCTGAGGACCTAGGACGTCCGGGACATATCTTTCCTTTAAAGTCAAAAGATAAAGGTGTACTAAGAAGATCGGGACATACGGAAGCTGCCGTTGATTTGGCTCGTATGGCAGGTTTATCTCCAGTAGGAGTTTTGGTTGAAATTATGAACGAAGATGGTACTATGGCTCGTCTTCCTGAATTAATTGAAATTGCGAAGAAGTTTGATTTAAAATTGATTACCATTAAAGATTTAATTGCTTATCGCTTAAAAGAAGAAAGCCTGGTGATTAAAGGAGTACAAGTTAATTTACCGACAGAGCACGGTGATTTTCAGTTTGTACCATTTAAGCAAAAATCAAATGGTTTAGAGCATATGGCTTTGATTAAAGGAACATGGGAAAAAGATGAACCTATTTTAGTCAGAGTACACTCTTCTTGCGCAACTGGTGATATTTTCCATTCTAAAAGATGCGAATGTGGAGAGCAGTTGCATAAAGCAATGGAAGCGATTGAAAAAGAAGGAAAAGGCGTAATCGTTTATATGAATCAGGAGGGTAGAGGTATTGGCTTGATGAATAAAATGAAAGCTTATAAACTACAGGAAGAAGGTTTAGATACGGTTGATGCAAATGTAGAGTTGGGATTTGACGCGGATGAAAGAGATTATGGAGTTGGTGCTCAAATATTGAGAGAATTGGGTGTTTGTAAAATGCGTTTAATGTCTAACAATCCGGTGAAGAGAATTGGTTTGGAAGGTTATGGATTGGAGATTGTGGAGAATGTTTCAATTGAAGTGGAGCCTAACAAGCACAACGAGTTTTATATGAAAACCAAAAAAGAACGAATGGGTCATAACCTGGAGTTCTTTAAATACAAAAAAGACTAATACATCAACGATATATTGAAAAGAGTGGCTCATCAGTCACTCTTTTTTTATGCCATAAAAACTGATCCGCCACAGTTATCTTTTTTTGCTCCGGTTACAGATTTTAAACAATTAACTTCTTCCTGATCTCTCAGCACACCCAAAAAAGCAAAGATTAATGCTTCCTTGTAATTGATTAATTTAGAATCCGGAATGCAAATATCTGCAGAGCACTTGCTTTTAATTAATTCCATAAAAAAGGAATTGAATGTTCCACCTCCGGTAAAAAGGACCATGTTTAATTTTTGCTGATTAATAATGTGCGCAATTTGTTCGGCAAAATGATGATAGCAAGTTGTAAGTACGTCAATTATATTTTCAGACAGATATGGCTTTATAATTGGATTGAATTGATTTTCCACCCATTCTCTGGCAAGAGATTTTGGTGCATCCAGCTTGTAAAAAGCAATATTATTAAGCTGATTCAGTAGTTCGGGGATGACTTTTCCTTGTCTTCCAAGTTCTCCTTCTTTATCATAGGACTGATGAAAATAGAGTTCACAAAGTTCATTGAGTACAATATTTACCGGGCAAATATCATAAGCTATACGAAACTGGTTTTGTTTATAGGAAATATTTGCAAAACCGCCCAGATTGATACAGGCGTCGTATGAATGAAATAGTAGTTCATCGCCAATAGGAACTAATGGTGCACCATGTCCGCCTAATGCAATATCCAACGTCCTGAAATCAGAAATGGTTTTGATGCCAGAATGAGCGACAATCTGTGCTCCACAACCAATCTGGAATGTAATTTGCTTTTCGGGTTCATGAAAAACGGTATGACCATGAGAAGCTATAAAATCAATTTTATTTACGCCATCCGAGAATGCTTTCACTTTTTCTCCAATAAATCGTCCATAACTTCTGTGTAAGGCAACAAAGTCTCTGGCACTCAAATTTTGACATGTTCCTAGTTTCTGTTTTAGATCATGATCGTAAGGAATAGTGTTTGCTTTTAGTATATCATAAAACCAATTACCATCTTTTCGATTAAAATGGCAAAGCGCCAAGTCCAAACCGTCCAGCGAAGTGCCACTCATAACGCCAATTACCAGGTAGTCATTTTTCATTTTAACTTTATTTAATCAGGTACAATACTTAAATTGATGTTTCAAATGATAGGCATCTTTAAAATATTGTTTAAATTACCGTTTGTTAAATTTAAATATTCAAATATACTACTATGCCAGAATTATCCACCTCTTATCTGGGGCTTAGCCTAAAAAGTCCTATTATAGCAGCAGCTTCAGGTTTAACCAGTTCAATACAGGATATTGTTGAGTTAGAAAAGCATGGAGCCGGAGCCGTGGTTTTAAAATCCTTATTCGAGGAAGAAATCGTTACAGAGATGGAGCATGAACTTAATAAAATGCATTCAGAGAATCATCTGTACCCGGAAACCATGGAGTTTTATGAAGCTGACAATGTAGGAGACACTTTAACTAATTATCTTACTTTAATTTCAGATTGTAAAAAGCAAACCAAAATTCCGGTTATTGCCAGTATCAACTGTGTAAGTTCTCATAATTGGCCTTATTTTGCAAAGTCACTAGAAGATGCAGGAGCAGATGCATTGGAGCTAAATATTTCGATTTTACCTTCTGATCCGGATTTAACTAGCATTGAAAATGAAAAGGAATATTTTGAAATTATAAAAGCTGTAAAAAGAGAAGTCAATATTCCTATTTCTATTAAAATAAGCAGCTACTTTTCAAATTTATCCGGAATGATTACGCGTTTTTCCAATGCAGGTGTTGATGGAATTGTATTATTTAATCGTTTTTATTCTCCGGATATTGATATTGATACATTTGATGTAGTTCCGGCACCTATTTTTAGTACGCCAGATGATTATATAATGCCCTTGCGATGGGTGGCTATTATGAGTGACAGAGTAAATTGCGATATAGCCGCTTCTACCGGAATTCATGATGGACAAACCATGATAAAATTATTACTGGCAGGAGCTCCTGTAGTTCAGGTTGCTTCTACCTTGTATAAAAATGGCTATGCGCAAATTAAGCTAATGCTGAAGGATTTACAGACATGGATGTCGAGTAAGGATTTTGAAAAAATAGAGCAATTTAAAGGTGTGTTAAGCCATTCAAGATCATCTAACTCGGCCGCTTTCTTACGTATTCAGTTTATGAAGCATTTTGCGGAGAAATAACAACATTGCTTATTGTAGATAGGAGGCCTGATAAATAGAATCAGGTCTTTTTTATGCTTAAATATTATTGTATTAAACTATATCTTTGCAAAAAAAAGAAATGGATTACATCGACGATTATTATCCGCAGAAGCCGCTGAAAGAAGGAGAGGATTTTATAATGGACCCCCGGGGATTTAGGATAATGACACGCAAATATTTAACAGAAAGAGGATATTGCTGCGGAAATGGCTGTAAAAACTGTCCTTATTTTCCCAAACATCAAAAAGGGAATACCAACCTGGAATAGATAACAAAAGAAATTGCTAACAATGACTATAAAAAAGGAAGATTTAAGAATTGTATTTATGGGTACACCAGAGTTTGCGGTGGAAAGCCTGAAAATATTAGTGGAAAATAATTATAATGTGGTTGGAGTTATTACCGTGCCGGATAAACCTGCCGGAAGAGGACAAAAAATTAAAACTTCACCCGTGAAAGATTATGCGGTTTCACAAGACATTAAAGTGCTGCAACCCGAAAAACTAAAAGCGGAATCTTTTTTAGAGGAATTAAAAGCATTGAATGCCGATTTGCAAGTCATTGTAGCTTTTAGAATGTTACCTGAGGTAGTATGGAACATGCCGCGCTTGGGTACTTTTAATTTGCATGGATCATTATTGCCACAATACAGAGGTGCTGCTCCTATTAACTGGGCTGTGATTAATGGAGATAAAGAAACAGGTGTAACGACTTTCTTTTTACAGCATGAAATTGATACTGGTAATATTATCGATCAAAAAAGAATGCCTATTGAACCCAATGATACGGCCGGAACAGTGCATGATAAAATGATGGTATTGGGTGCTTCGTTGGTATTGGAAACAGTAGATGGAATTTGTGCAGACTCCGTTAAAACGAAATCTCAGGAGGAATTTATAGATGAGAATACGGTTTTAAATCCGGCACCGAAAATTTTTAAAGAAGATTGTAAAGTGGACTGGAATCAGCCCGTTGAGGTGATTCATAATAAAATAAGAGGATTGAGCCCTTACCCGGCAGCATGGACAGAGATGATGGATGCAGCAGGTAAAAAGATGAGTTTAAAACTGTTTGAAACAGAGTTGGAAGAAGGAGACGTGTCTGAACCAGGAACAATAGAAACTGATGGTAAAAACACTATTGTTTTTTCTGCAAAAACCGGAAAATTAAAAGTTCATATGCTTCAGTTGGCTGGAAAAAAAAGAATGACAGCCAAAGAGTTTTTAAATGGTTTTAAAAGTCTGGATGAATGCAAATTAGTGCTTGATTAAATTTATATCAGAAAAATAAAGTAAACTGTTCAAATTCATTGAGCAGTTTTTTTTGTCTCTAATTTTAGCTGTTGGTCAAATTTCCCAACAATTGATAAACTCTTTATTTTAAAATGGGTTAACCTGTAAACTGATTAAACTAAACTTAAAAATATCAAAAATGAAAAAACTATTTATTTTATTAACCTTTGTTACACTATCAACGGGTGTATTTGCGCAAGATCCTTTCATTGGTGAAATAAGAATGTTTGCAGGTAATTTTGCGCCAAGAGGTTGGGCATTTTGCGATGGGCAGATATTATCAATTGCTCAATATTCAGCACTTTTTTCATTGTTAGGCACTACTTATGGTGGTGATGGTAGAACAACTTTTGCTTTACCCGATTTAAGAGGAAGAGTACCCATGCATGCGGGTAGCGGACCAGGTTTAACAAACCGTCCACAAGGCCAATCAGGAGGTTCTGAAACCAACACCTTAACTGTTAACCAAATGCCTTCGCATACGCACACAGCAACTGCTAATAATCCGGTTTATGATGATGAAGCCAATTCTGATGATCCAACAGGTACATATCCGGCAGTTTCCGGAGAGAATATGTATTCTGATCAGACATCTGGTGATGGTGCTATTCCGGAGGTAACGATTGGAAATAGTGGAGGGGGACAAGCTGTAAATAATATGCAGCCTTATGTTACAGTTCGTTTTATTATTGCATTGCAAGGTATTTTTCCATCACGAAATTAATTAGCTTATGTTAAAAGTTAAGGTATTATTATTTATCCTACTGCTTGCATCCTTTGTTAGAGCTCAAACCAGTTTAGATTCAGGAGATATAGCTTTTATTGCTATCAATAGCGATGGTAGTGCTGATGACTTTTCTTTTGTATTATTAAATAGTATTGAAAGTGGCACGGTTATTTATTTTACGGATAATGGTTGGACTGCCTCTGGTGAATTTAATGCCATTTATACAGAAAGTCATTTTTCCTGGACTGCAGATAATCAAATGGAACCGGGCACAATCGTACATATAGAAACCTACAACGGAACGGCTTTACCACAAGCATCAGATGGTACTATAATTGGTAAAGAAATGACTATATCTGTAGCTGGCGACCAGATTTTTGCTTATCAGGGAGATAAAATGAATCCTGTTTTTATTACAGCTATTAGTTTTAATCAGAACTCAACAAGTGAACCGGGAACAGCGTTTGATGAGGATTCATTTTCTAATTCAACAACGGCTTTACCAGAGAATTTAACCATGGGGCTTAATGCTATTCATGTTTATGCTGAATCGAATTACCGGGAGCAGGATAATGCAATTTACAATTGTACAGTGACTTCAGGTACAAAGTCGGAATTGCTAGCTGCTATTAATGATAAAAGCAATTGGCTTATGGATAATGACAATCCATTTGAACAATATCCGTTTGCATGTGATTTTCAGGTAGGAATTACAACTGAGGAGATATCCTTAGATGAAACTTCAGTGCAAGTGACACCAAACCCGGTAACAGATTATTTGCAATTGCAGATCGGCGTTTCTAATTCAGTAGAGGTGCATGTATTTAGTGCTACAGGAGAAATTATAGATGAATTTATTTACGACTCTTTGGGCGGTTTTCAGCTTTACAACATGAGTCATTTGGCAAGCGGTATTTATTATTTTGAAATAATGGATAACTCGCAAGAAAAAGCAATCAAAGTAATTAAAAAATAAAATGAGTTATACCTTAATTTTGGGGTATAGCTTTTTTTACTTCTCCTACCTTAATTTTATATTGATTTGGGACGACTTCTATTATTTCGTCATTTATATCAATAGGCAGGTACTTTTCAAGCTCCGCTAAAATACCTAAAACACGTAATGCACTTAATGCAGGATTAAGACTTTGATATTTAGTTTTTAACTGTTGTAGGTTTTGTTTTCGATGAATATTGGATAGGCTTGTATTTCCTGCATCCGCGTAAGCATTTACCTGAATAAATAAAGTGTCATCCTTTTGAATGATAGACAGCTCAGAACGCCTGGCAGTTTTAAAATTCGCCTCGTTTTGCTTGTTGGTATAATTTATTTTGGAAGGTAATGGAGTATTTAAAATATCCACACCCATAGCAAACAAATTGAATACGACTTTCAACTTCTTATCGGTAATATTTTTAGCAAGCTCATTAAGTGTATGAACTTCCTTATCTGAAAGTATATTTGATTGAGTATAGGCATTTGGTTTGTAAAAGAAAGCTCTAGAAATCAAGGTGTCCGAAAAAGTAGCTTTTTTATAGAATTGATTTAAAGTTCCCAGATAATGATCTACGCCGCCAGTTACATTAACATACAACTGAACTTCGTCTTTGGCGTCGCTGTAGGCAGAATATGTAGCTGCCAATAATTTGACATGTAATTGGGAGCTGGCCAGGCTATCTTCAGATAAAATAAGATCCTGGGTTTTAAAATTAAAAATAGAACCATCTTCGAACAGGTAAAGCCCATCCTCTTTTTTCCATTGCTGTGGTTCTTCACCAAGAGCAGCTTTCATATTATCCAATTCTTTTTCAGCTCTTTCAATTCTATTATATTCGGCACTTATCTTCCTTTGCAAAGAAGCCAGTCGTTTTTCTTTGTCAGTTAAATTACTCAGGTTGACCTCATTTTTAAATCTACGGTTTTCAATAGCTGCGTCGCTGATTGCTCCTAATTCCCTGAGTGAATCAACCTCGAAATTGATGGAATCAATCTGGAACTGAATTTGATTTCTGATGGCTTCTTCCTTGCGATAAATAGAAAGAAGTCCGCCATCTTTATTTAATTCGTTAATAACCTGTTTGATTTTTCTTTCGCGATAATCTTCCATTCTATCAAAATAGGAGATGCCAGGCACTCTGTCCGGATTGGGCGAAAACTCAGGAGTTCCAAATAGCACATAGCTTTTTTTACCATTTTCTATAACTACAACCGGAGGTTTACTCCAGTCCATGCCCCAGAGTGTCAGATGCACAAGGCTAGGTTCATTTTGGAGTGCATTTAGTTTTATTTCAGAAAGGTATTCGGGAACTAAATTATCTTTGCGCACTTTCATTTTGTAGGTGAATAGTCCAATTCCCTTACCAGTTCCGGTATTAATTTCTTTTCCTTCTTCTGTACCTTCTTTCTCGTCTAACAAACCGGATGATCCGCTTCCATCGCCGACGGCTAAAAGAGCTCCTTTAAAATACGTTTTATTTCCTAACAATTGGTTGAAATATAGCTGGCTGGTTTTTTCAATATGAGAACTAATGAGCTGGTGCCATCGGTCGAATACTTTTCTTTTTTCCTGAAGTGTTACATTGCCTACTGTTTCAAATGATTTGATTTTACGATCGATGTTCAGGCTTGGATTGATAATAGCAAAAACAACAGGCAAATATTTTTTCTTAACCTGATTTCCTTTTTTCATCCTTGGAGGAAGCGATTGAATTATCTCAGAATAAATAATCTGACTATAGTTTTTAGAAGAAAAATGAGGAGATTCTTCATAGCCATTTCTGATTTGATTGTAGAGCTCCCAAAGAGATAATTTCACTGCCGCATTGGAAATAAGTCCGGGCGAACTGTTTCGAATAGCTGGCCAATCGATTTTTAGTAATTCCGGATCACGAATGATGTTTTGCTCAACGGAATCCCATAAGGTTACCTGGTAAGTGTGTAGGATGGTGTCACCAACTTCGTTAACTATTTTTTCCTCGTGTATACCTCCGGTGTAATCAAAGTATGAAATCCAGTTACGATTTAAACAAGGTGTTTTTTTTACAATTTTATATAGCCAAGCTTTTTGTTGAGGGGTAATATCTTGAGCAAATAATGTGAAGCTGCTTATCCAATAGCATATCCCGACAAGGAGGTATTTATACATAGTTCGTTTCTGGCAATTGTATTAAAAAACAAAAGATACTTGATAATTATCAAATATCTTTTGCTTAGCGGGTATTTTTTATTGTTTCTTCTTTTTCCGAAGTTGAATGATTTGTCCTGCTTTTAATTTATCTCCTTCTTCTAAATCATTATATCTGTATAATCGATTCATTTTTACACCATATTTCTGAGAGATATAATGCAATGTTTCGCCTTGTTTTACTCGGTGAATACTATGTTTTCGATGTGCTTTATTTCTTTTGGGTTGCACATAAATATACTTGAATTCGTTGATGTTGGCATTGTCAGGAAGATCGTTGTACTGATATATTTCCCAGCTTCTTAAACTAAATTCAGCGCTAATTTTATCAAAGGAATCTCCATCCTGAACCGCAACATATTTAATGCCGTTGTTTGATTTTACCTTATGCGATCCAAATGCATCAACCGTGAAATTATCATTACGTGAAGATTGTCGAACCACAGGCTGTCCTGTTTTATTTCCTTCTTTACGTACATATACAACTCCTTTATCAAAGCGGTGTAATTCATTTTCTTCGATAATCTGAATGAGTCTATGTGCATATTTAGGGTCAGTGGCATAACCTGCTTTTTTTAAGCCTTTAGCCCAACCTTTGTAATCGGTAGTTCTTAATTGAAAGAGAGAAGCGTAACGTGTTTTTCCGGTTAAAAAGTCTGAGTGATCAATATATGATTGATATACATTTTTATATTTTCTAAAGCATTCACCTTTTTTGTCATCATCGTGATATACACGTTTACCATTCCAGTCATTGTGGCATTTAATGCCAAAGTGATTGTTGGATTTGCGGGCTAAAGTAGAGTTTCCATTTCCGGATTCAAGCATGCCTTGAGCTAAGGTAATACTGGCCGGGATACCTACCCGTTTCATTTCTTTTATGGCCAATTCGTGGTATTGCTCAATGTAATCTTCACGCGTTAAATTACTTTGCGCTTGTAGGTTTGATGAAATTGTTAATGTAATGAATAACAATCCAGCTAGCAACGTTTTTCCCATGTTCATATAATTACTCATTAAGATGGCTCAAATATAATCAATTCAATTGTTGAAATAGTTGTATTCGGTTGACTGAAAATTAATAAGTAACCAACAACCTTTCCATTTTTTGCACTGAAATAAGAACGATATTCAGGGGTAAATATTACTTTTGATAAATATAAATATGGAACATGAAGATACATCAAATAGTTACTGAAATTAAGGAGTATCAAAGTGCCAATGAATTACCGGAAGATGAAGCCGGATTAATATTAGAGGCCAGAAATGCAGCGAACCAATCTTATTCGCCATATTCTAAATTTAAGGTGGGGGCCGCTTTGCTACTGAAAAGTGGAAAATTAGTGACTGGCAGTAATCAGGAGAATGCAGCTTATCCATCGGGTTTATGTGCGGAGAGAACGGCAATTTTTTGGGCGAATGCGCAATATCCAGATGATCCGGTGGTGAAATTGGCAATATCAGCTCAAAACATTAATGGGCAATTACAACAACCTATTTCGCCCTGTGGAGCTTGCCGACAAGTAATGTTGGAAACAGAGAATCGATTTAAAACGCCTATTACTACCCTTTTGGATGGAGCATCGTGTATTTATGTCATTTCGAAAGTAGCAGATTTATTACCGCTTCATTTCTCCCCGGAAGATCTAAAAATTGGATAAAAAAAGACCTTCTAGTGATGAGTAGAAGGTCTATATAGTGTTTTATTTCGCAGACATTACGTTGTCAAATTCATTCCAAAGCGGTTCGTCTTTGGGTGTTGGAGCCGATATAATAACAGGCTCTTTTTTAACAGGATGCATAAACTCAATTTTTCGTGCATGTAAGTTAATACCACCGCCTTTTAAAGAACGTTGTGCACCATATTTTAAATCGCCACGGATTGGACACCCAATTTTTGCCAGCTGACATCTAATTTGGTGATGACGACCAGTTTCCAGATCCACTTGTAATAAATGATAATTGGCAGAGCTCGATATCAATTGATAATTTAAAATAGCCTCTTTGGCATTTTTTCGAGGAGTTTCAAACGCTTTAGAACGATTCTTCTCCTGATTTTTAATCATGTAATGCACCAACCTTCCCGAATCTTCATCCGGTAAATTTTTAACAATAGCCCAGTACATTTTTTTTATTTCTTTGTCCTGAAACATTTTGCTCAGTCTGGCTGCCGCTTTGCTTGTTCTGGCAAAAATAACAACACCACTAACCGGACGGTCGATTCTGTGTACCACTCCAAGATATACATCACCCGGTTTGTTGTATTTATTTTTGATGTATTCCTTTACCTTATCGCATAAAGCATCATCACCCGTTTTATCACCCTGAACAATTTCAGAGTTTGATTTATTAACGGCAATAATATGGTTGTCTTCGAATAATATTTCCATTTTTTCAGTTATCAGATTTCAGTTATCAGATTTCAGTAATCAGTAATCAGTTTTATTTTTACTGATCATTGCTAACTGATATCTGTTTACTGGTGACTGTTAATATTGTTCTCTTTCGTTAGGGAAATCAACTGATTTTACATCTTCAATGTAATTACCAACCGCTCCCGATATTTCAGCAAATAAATTATGGTATCTACGTAAAAATCGAGGTGAAAATTCCTGATTGATACCTAACATATCATGCAACACCAATACCTGACCATCAACGCCGCTTCCTGCTCCAATACCAATAATTGGAATAGTTAATTCATCAGCAACTCTTTTGGCTAAATCAGCCGGTATTTTTTCCAACACGATGCCAAAACATCCAGCTTCCTGCAAAATACGGGCATCTTCAATCAGTTTTTTAGCTTCCTCTTCCTGTTTGGCTCTAACAGTGTAAGTTCCAAATTTATGAATAGACTGTGGTGTTAATCCCAAATGCCCCATCACTGGAATACCCGCAGAAAGAATCCTTGATACACACTCAACTATCTCAGATCCACCTTCTAATTTTACAGCATCAGCAGCTGTTTCCTTCATAATACGAATCGCAGAGTTTAAAGCCTCTTTAGAGTTTCCCTGATAAGTACCGAAAGGCATATCTACAACTACTAAAGCTCTTTGCACAGCTCTTACCACAGAAGCACCATGATAAATCATTTGATCCAGCGTAATTGGCAATGTAGTTTCCCAACCTGCCATGACATTAGAGGCAGAATCACCCACAAGAACCACATCAATTCCTGCCTGATCAACAATCTTTGCTAAAGAATAATCATATGCCGTTAACATGGCAATTTTTTCCTTATTATGCTTCATCTCACTCAGTACATGAGTGGTTACCTTCTTTTGGCGATTCATCGCTACCGACATAACATAGTGTTTTTGTATTTGACCGGGCAAAGTTAATAAATTGTTATATGCACTTGGCAAGAATTTTGAAAACACTTATCGCCAAAACGAATAAATATTAGATTTGTGCGTTTTTAAATTAATTATTGGCAGTTAGCTTCTAGTAATTCGCTGTTGAATTAAATATTAGAAAAACAATTTTTTACTAAAAGCTAATAGCATTAAAATAACACAAACACTAAAAATCAAAAGATGAAGAATTTCATTATAGTCACCATTGTTTTATTAAGCATTTCTGAGATATTACAAGCTCAGCCGTTAAAGTTTGAACAACAAAGTATTGGCTTGGGTATAGGCATACCATCTATGAATGATTATAATTATACTTCAAGAAATCCGGGAATTACAGCACAATACGAGTATGGCTTGAGTGATAAAATTGGCATAGGATATATTGGAGTAGGCGGGCAGATCGCATTTGCTGGAGCTGAATATGATCAGGTAATATTAGGAGATACTTATTCTTATAAATATAACCATACATTAATTGGTCCCAGAGCGGTTTACCATTTTGACATGGTGGATTTAACAGATAGCAAACAATGGAGTAATATTGATGTGTATGGAGGGGCGTTTCTGGGACTAAAACTACAGACAGCTAAATATACAGATCCTACAACCAGTAATACGGTAAAAGATAGGAGTACCAAACTAGCTACAGATTTATTTGCAGGTATACGATATGGTTTTACTGATCAAATAGGTGCTTTTGCAGAGTTAGGCTTTGGCGTCAATTATTTTAATATTGGCGTAAGCTGGAGGTTGTAGTTAGGAGTAGGTAAAGAATCAATGACACTAAGATTGTATGAGCAGACAGAATAGTTTAATCTTTATTATTTTCCTTATTCTAACCATCATTAATATTAATAAAGCATTTCATATTGATGATACATTTCACTTAGAAGCAGCTAAAATTATCCAGGAAGATCCTTCCAATTCCCTTAAGGGAAAAATAAACTGGTATGGTACACCAGAACCTGTTTCTACATACAATCAGCCCATTTTATTTTTTGCGGCTTTAGCTTTGTTTACAAAGTATGCCGGATTTTCTGAGATAGCATTACATCTTTTTATGTCTGTCTTTGTATTGTTGTCGTTAATTGGTTTTGTAAAAATTATCAGACAAGTAAAGCTGAAAAATCAGTCACTTCTTCTCATATTATTTGGTTTGTCTCCGGCATTAATTATAAATCAGAATGTAATGACAGACATTCCTCTGTTGGCGTTGATTCTATATAGTTGTTATTTTGCTTTAAAGGCACAAAGACTTAACAAAGGTTTTAATTATTTGCTGAGTTTTCTTTTTCTGTCTATAGCAGTTCTGATTAAATATACAGTATTACCATTTATTGGAGCGCTTGGTTTAATAATCATTCTAAGGAGAGACTTCAAGTATCTTTGGTATTGCATTGTTCCTTTGGTGACAATTATTATATGGAGCATTTGGAACTATATAGATTATGGATCTATTCATATATTGGACAGACCTAAATCTTCTTTTCATCCTAAAATTGTAACATCATTTTTAATGTGTTTGGGAGCTATATCTCCGTTTTCTCTTTCCTACATATCTGCTATTTATAACGGAAAAAGGATAAATAGAGCAATGATGATTTTAGTCGCAGTTCTTGTATTACTAGTATTGCTTTTCTATTTATTTCCGCTTAGTTATTTAGAGCAGAAATTATGGTTTGTTCTTGCTTTTGGCCTTAATGGTTGTTTGGTTTTATTTCCCATAGGTAAAAGTGTTTTTAATAAAATAATGGCTTCCCGTAAACAGTTTATAAATTCCGATCTGTTGGTTATTTATGTATATCTTATTGCAATAACAGCCTTTATTATATTGTTTGCGCCATTTATGGCCACCAGACATGTTTTATTGCTATTGCCATTTTTGTTAATTGCGGGTGATGAATTGCTGAGTAAAGCGCATATTCAGTTAAATTATTTAGTTGTTTCTCTTTCTGTCGTGTTGGGCGTTTTGTTGGGTATTTCAGATTGGCATTTTGCTAACTTCTATCGAGAGGCACCAAAGCATTTACATTTACCAGAGAATAAAAACGTGTACTTTACTGGACATTGGGGATGGCAATGGTATGCTGCTTTAAATAATATGAAACAGCTTGATATTTCCAGACCTCAATTACAAACAGGTGATTATTTAGTTTGTCCGTCCAATGTAACAAGCAAAGCGCAAGAGGTTCTTGATAAATTTAAAAATAAGGAAGTTCAGGTTTATACAAATGAAGCAGGAATGGCTACCTTCTTTTATGTTAGTAATGCCGGTTTATATGCTTCAGGTAATCGAAATCCGGTATGGTGTTTATTAAAAGCTCCGGTTGATACAATTAAGGTATATGAGATAATTGAATAGTATAGGTACGCTTTAATTAGTCCTATTGGCCAACTAAGAAATAAATTTATTGAACAAAAATCCATATTCTTACTTTACCTTCCGACATTATTAATTTATTAACATCATTTTCATAAACCCAGATGGAAGTAACAGAACAAATTTTAGATGCGATGAAAAAAGCCGGACAACCACTAAATGCCGGAAAGATTGTTGAATTAACAGGCCTGGAACGTAAAGAAGTGGACAAAGGCATGACAAAACTTAAAAAAGAGGAATTAATCGTTTCTCCTAAACGATGTTTTTGGGAACCTAAGTAAATTCATCTAGTATCAAACAATATTTAAAATCCTTTCTTAGTCCAAGAAGGGATTTTTTTTTAATGTTAAGGTCGGCCCCTTTGAATTATTGCGAGAAGTGAGTGCAAATAAAGCTTGCTTTAATTTTGCCGAACGTAGCAATAATCAGATTTGCTGGTTTCTTTGCTCACTTTCTTTCATCAAGGAAAGAATAGTGAGTCGGGTTTGGGTGAAACGCCAATTTTCATTAGAAAATGATTGTGTTTAATTTACGAACATTGATAATTGACAGGTATTTTATTTTAAAAACATTCTAAAATAACTATATACCCTACTGATAGTCGTATACAGATGTAATTTGAAATAAAATATTTTTTAATTTTGCATATCTATTCAGTTTAAAAGATATGTTTTTAGCACATAATCTCATATACAGTTACCGTAGGTTATTTCATTGTTTAATGATATACCTGTAGTCTTCATTTAAATGTGGATTGAGTCCGCATTTCTTATTTATTAATACCTATTAATTTATTAATCCGATTATCAGAAATCCAGGCCATAGGGCTATGGGAGTCTGGCTAATTCATTAACATTATCTCAGAATGAAGACAAAAACAAACCTTGATATTACTCCACAAAGAACAGCCAATTCAACTTGTAATTTTGGCTCCGAAGCGAAAGAAGTAACAGGAGGTGGGATGAATGAAAGAATTGCACAATTAAGAAAATTAAGTGTTGATACCGAGCCTTCCTTATCGATTGAAAGAGCTTTGATAGAGACCGAATTCTACAAAGAGAACTACGGAAAATATTCTGTTCCGGTGCTGAGAGCATTTACATTTCTTGAAATATGTAAGAAGAAAACGCTATACATTGGAGAGGGTGAATTGATTGTAGCAGAAAGAGGGCCTTTCCCAAAGTCAGTTCCTACTTTCCCTGAACTTACCTGCCACTCGGTAGATGATTTAAATGTATTAAACACACGCGAATTGCAACGTTATACTATTTCTCAGGAGGATATTGATACTTACGAAAAAGAGGTGATTCCTTATTGGGAAGGACGTACGCAGCGTGAGCGTATTTTCAGTCACGTACCTGAAGAATGGAAAGCAGCTTATGAAGCCGGTTTGTTTACCGAATTTATGGAGCAAAGGGCACCGGGTCACACTACCCTGGATGGAAAGATCTACAAAAAAGGATTACTTGATTTTAAAAAGGATATAGCCGATCATATTGCCAGTTTGGATTATATGAACGATCCGGAAGCTACCGACAAATTAGAAGAATTAAAAGCCATGGATATTTCCTGCGATGCAGCTATTGTATTTGCAGAGCGTCATGCGGATTTGGCCGAAGAAATGGCTTTGACAGAGAAAGACGAAAAAAGAAAGCAAGAGCTTTTAAAGATTGCAGAAGTATGTCGTTGGGTTCCGGCTAACGCTCCTCGTACTTTCTGGGAAGCAATACAAATGTATTGGTTTATGCACCTTGGTACCATCACCGAATTAAATGGATGGGATGCCATGAACCCGGGACATTTTGATCAGCATTTGGAGCCATTCTTTAATGAAGAAATTGCTAAGGGTACTTTAACCAGAGAAGAGGCTAAAGAGCTGTTATCTTGTTTCTGGATTAAAGTAAATAACCAGCCTGCTCCTCCAAAAGTAGGTATTACCGCCCGCGAGAGTGGAACTTATAACGATTTTACCAACATTAATATCGGAGGCGTTCGATCTGACGGTAGTGATGGTACCAGCGAGGTATCTTACATTATGCTCGAAATTATTGAAGAACTGCATATTCTTCAACCGGGTAGTTCTATTCATATTAGTGCGCGCACGCCTGATCGTTTCCTAAAAGCCGGATGTAATGTAATCCGTCAAGGACACGGTTATCCTTCTGTATTTAATCCGGATACCTATATAACCGAAATGTTGAATCATGGTAAATCATTACAAGATGCACGCGAAGGTGGATGCAGTGGTTGTATTGAGGTAGGTGCTTTTGGTAAAGAAGCGTATGTGTTAACCGGGTATCTGAATGTGCCTAAAATTCTGGAAGTAACACTAAATAATGGTATTGATCCGGTTACCGGCAAAAAAGCAGGTTTGGCTACTGGCGATCCGCTTTCGTTTACATCTTACGAGGAATTGTACCAGGCTTTCTTAAGACAATTGGAGTTTATTGTTGATCTAAAGATAAAAGTGAGCAACTACATCGATCGTATGTTTGCTAAATATGCACCAGCTCCATTGCTTTCTGTTTTGACCGATGATTGTATTAAAAGGGGAAGGGATTATTACGATGCTGGTCCTCGATATAATACCAACTATATCCAGTGTACGGGTTTAGGTACCGTTACAGATAGTTTATCAACTTTAAAAACACATGTATTTGAGAAGCAAACATTCAGCATGGAAAAAATACTGGATGTGGTTTCTAAAAACTTCGAAGGTGAGGAAATATTACGTCAGACAATTTTGAATAATACACCATTCTTTGGTAATGATGATGATTTGGCGGATGATATTGCGGTTAAAGTGTATAATGATTTGTTAGCTACCATTGATGGTAAACCGAATACAAAAGGCGAAACCTATCATTTAAATATGTTGTCAACCACTTGTCATGTATACTTTGGTAAGGTGATGGGTGCAACGCCTAATGGTCGTTTGGCTTATAAGTCTATCTCGGATGGAACTTCTCCGTCGCATGGATGTGATGTAAACGGACCATCGGCAGTGATTCGTTCCTTAACAAAAATTGATCAGGCTAAATCGGGAGGTACTTTATTGAACCAACGTTTTCTGCCTAGCTTGCTTAAACGCGATGAGGATATTACCAAGTTGAGTAAACTAATCAGAAGTTACTTTGCGTTGGGAGGTCACCATATTCAGTTTAATATTGTGGATACTGCTACTTTATTGGCTGCACAGCAAAATCCGGAGGATTATAAAGATTTGTTGGTGCGTATGGCCGGGTATAGCGATTACTTCAATGATATGAATGAGGATCTTCAACAAGAGGTGATTGACAGAACCGAAAATGAGTCGTTCTAATGGGGAAAGGCTTAATATTCGATATAAAAAAATATGCCATTAACGATGGGCCGGGAATTCGGGTAACCTTGTTTTTTAAAGGCTGCCCTTTGTCCTGTGTTTGGTGTCATAATCCCGAAAGCCTTTCAGAGCATGCTCAAAAAATGTATACCGCATCTAAATGTATTGGTGCGGTTAAATGTATTGAAGTTTGTCCGGAAGGTGCTTTGGAGCTTTCACGCGACGGAATTAAAACGGATGCAGAAAAATGTACCCTGTGCGGACAATGTGCATTAGTTTGTCCAACCAAGGCCATTGAAATGTCGGGAAAAGAATATACCAACGACGAGTTAATGCGCATTATTGAGCGGGAGACTATCTTTTTTGATCAGTCGGAGGGAGGCGTTACTTTTTCAGGTGGCGAACCTTTAATGCATCATCGTAAGTTAATAGAGTTGCTTGATCGCTGCGGCGAAAAACAGATTCACAGGGTAGTGGACACGACTTTATTTGCTACTGAAAAAGTATTGAAGGAAGTGGCCAAACGTACCGAGTTGTTTTTGGTAGATTTAAAGGCATTTGACGAGGAAATACACAAGAAATATACGGGTGTTTCCAATGAATTGATTTTAAAAAACATCGCTTTACTGGCTGAAAATAATGTAGATTTTATCATTCGTATTCCTTTTATAAAAGGAGTGAATGCCGATGAGGAAACGTTGATGAAAGAAGCCGCCTTTTTAGGTGCTTTACCCTGGCAAAGAAGAGAGGTGAATTTATTGCCTTATCATGACATTGCCCATGGTAAACATCAAAAACTGGGTTCTGTTTATAAAGATTACCAATTGGAAACGCCGGACGAGACAGATATTCAAAAGGCTATTTCTAATTTTGCATCTCACGGCATAAAAGTTAGTGTAGGAGGGTGAGGGCAGTTGGCAGTCTTCAGTGATCAGTTAACAGTAATCAGTTAGCAGACTTCAGTAAACAATATTCAGTTAGCATATTCATTTAATATTATTTATACAACGCATTATATTGAGTTTAAATAAGCTCTTTGTGATGCGTTTTCTTGTTAAAAAAAACGTGTAATTTATCTTTTAGATTAAACAAAACATTATTTTTGCGCCTGTTGTTCGTTTTTGTTAACAACAGGTAATTTAATTTTTAACTATAAAAACTTTAAACAAATGATGAAGTACAAAATCATCCTTGCCTTGGCTATTCTAGTCACGATGTTCTCTTCTTGCGACAAAGAAGAAATTTCCTTAACTCTTGATGAATCCGTTATTACTTACAAAAATACGGGTACACTGGCTGTTTCCGTTCTACATTCAGACTCATCTGCTTATGTAGGAGAAAAAATACGGTTATACAATGACAACGATATCTTAGTAGACGAAGTTTATACTGATGAGCAAGGACTTGCTGATTTTTCTGAATTGTTAGAAGGTACATACTCCATCTATGGAGAAGGTTTTGAAGAAGGAGTATTCGAATATAGTATAGAAAGAAATCTACAGATTGTAACCAATGGTGAAAAAAAACTTACCATCATTCCCAAAGAAAATTCCGGTAAGCTCACAATAAGTTTAAATGTTGGACAAGAAGATGCATATGGAAATGTTGTGGGAATAACTTCTGTTAATAAAGGTACCGTAGCTTTAGTAAATAGAACTTCGATTGGAAGTATAATCACTCTTGAAGATGTAAAAAACAAAATTCTTGTTCAGAAAGAACTTTCAGAAGAAAGCAGCGAGCTTACTTTTGATTCTATACCAACAGGATCATATATGTTAATGTATTATACAGATCCGAGTTCATTGCAAGTGTTATTTCGTGTATATAGTATTGAGGGTTCCGAATATTATGATTATAGTTACACCTCAATTTATAAGGATGCAGATATAAACAAAACTTATCTAATCAACGAAGAAATATCAGATTATTATAAGGGTAGTTTGGAATTATCTATTTATGAATATTTGCAGGTAGGATATAACTCATATACTGAACCATCTGCTTTAGTAAATGCAAAGGTGGCTTTACTAGATGGCTATGCTTATTCATACAGTAGTTTTGAAGAATTGAAGGATATTATGTATGCAGAAAAGGAATTAGATGGAAGCTCTAATACCGTTTTATTTGAAGATGTACCTACAGGTGATTATTATGTAATGGTCTACACGGATGAAGATCATTTTCAGCTTGGAAGATTAAATTATACTAGCTCATCATATTCTAAACTAAACGTATATAGAAATAAAACAACAACTCATGATGTTTTAGTGAATGGGGGATTAGTACGTGAAATATTATTAGATCAGCAATTTTATGTATATAAATACGATAGTTCAACTAATTATCAACAGGAAGGTGTAGTAAATGCTACGGTTTACATTGTAAGTAGTAATACTTATTCTAATTTGAGTTATGATTTTAAAAAGGTGGAGTTTGTCATTGAAAAATCAGCCATAAAAAGTGGTGTTACAGATGCCAATGGGAAAATAACTCTATCGTGTGATGCTTATACTGATTTAGTGGCTGTAGCTTTTGATGAAGAAGGAAATTATATTGATTATAGTTCGTTTGAAGTAATTGATGGTTCAGGGGTAGTTAATCTGAACTAAACAGTGATCAGTTAGCAATGATTAGTTAACTGCGTTTAACTTAGTATTAAAAGCTACCATCTCGATAGCGATAAAAATATACAAAGGCTTGCTCTGCATGATGGAGCAAGCCTTTGTTGTATATACTTGTATTCTTTACTGTTTAATAAACTTGTAGCTATAGGTGTTAGTTCCGGATTTAACCTGTATAATATAAGCACCGTTGGTTAAATCTGAACAATTAATGCTAGCAGGAGAATTATCTAATTCAAGGCTTTTTATTAATGTTCCATTTATAGTATAAATATTAGCTTGAGCTGATTGTGTATTAAAATACACCTGTAAATCATGAGCTACTTTATTTGGAAATATATGCATTGAGTTTTCAGATATTTGATTTTCGAAGGTGGTTACATCAATATTTATAGCAAAGTTTAATCCGCTAAGTTCATTGCCATTATCATCTGATATGGTAAATGAAAATCCATCTAACTCTTCATGGCTTCCATCTTGTACATATTGAATTAAGCCATCCATCATATTTTGTTGCGTAAAACTAGTTATGGCAACTCCTATATTGTTTATATTTTCAATATGGCCATAAAGAGGCTCTGAATCTATAGTGAAAACAATAGAGGCATTATCATCATCAAAATCAGCAGCAGCTAAATCAGTATCCGCAGAAATAGTTGCACTTCCCCCTTTTGTTACCAATAATATATTGTTTGTAAGCAGATAAGGGGCATCATTATCGGCAGCAGTAAGCGAAGCTTCAATATTGGAGTAGGCTTTTCCACCGCTTTTATCTGTGGCAATGATGTTAATAGTTCTAATTACTTCAGTTGGGTTTTGAGATGTATTTCTAAAAGTAATAGATTGCAGTGTTTGTTGCACAAGTGCATTACTTGCATTGGCGTTAAAGGTAATGATAAGTTCGGCATCAGCTAATGCTATTCCCTCATCTAAATTTAAGGTTCCAATAATTGTTTCATCATTTAGCAAATCGCTACCTAATGTATGTATGGTACCAACCCAATTATCCTGAATGGCAATTTCATCATCACTTTCGCTATTGGAGGTTATTTGTATAGATAGCGTACCACCATTCCAATCTTCGTCTCCATTTTCATCATTTATGGTAGCAGAGGGTAATATTTGTACAGGAGTACTATCTTCGGTATAGTTTATTGCATGTTCATAAGGAAGAATTACGGGATCTACATTCGGAGGTAACACAACCCAATCACTGGCTAAAGATTCTGCGTATAAATCGAATGAAGATGAGTTGTCACCTCTCCAGTTTCTGGTATTATGAATTCTGATTAACCAGTTTTCTTTGGTAGCATCAGTCGTAGGACCTGCATATATGTAGTTATCTAACTCTCCTGAGCCACCGCTTTTTAAAATTCCTTTGGTAATCATACCATTGGCATTAGCTATATTCGCATTTCCAGTTCCATCGTTAGAGTTTAATTTTGTCATATTATCCGGTGCCTGAGATGTTGATGAAGAGTGACTCATTCCCGTTCCAAGCCAGCCATAAGAATTTGAACCTACACTTTCGTCACCATTAAAACTGTATATAAGACCATTTTCTACAGCTCCCTGACCATCAAGTCGCTGTATCTCTCCTAAAAAAGTATCATCAGCTGTTTGATAAATATGTATTTGATCGCCTGTTGATAGAGACATATCTCCACTTCCATCAACCTGACTGATGCTTCCGTGGTTGGTATTAATAAGCGCTAATGTGGAGCCGGAGGCATTTGTAAATCGAATAATGGTACCGCCAACAATACCACTTTCACTTACTGTCCACTGAAAGCAATCTTCTATACCATCAAAAGTAAAATCGTTGTCGTCCCAACCTTCATCGGTGATAAAAATGACTGAACTGCCGGGTATATCATTTAAGGCAATAAGCGCAAAATCGTCATCATCATCCGTATTGTACGAAATAAGGGCTAAATCGGCAGAGTTTAAGGTTGGGGCTGCCCATACAGAATGCGTAAATAGGCATAAACAAAAGCATATGGCTGCTTTTACTACACTTTTGTGATAAAATAAAGTGTTTGATTTTAAAGGCATGTGATTTTTTTTCATGATTAAATTAATTTGGTTATGATTTAAAGTTTTAAAATTAAATGCACCAGGGGAGCATAATATTAATTTCTGCGTAAATATATTTTTTTTAGAGGTTTAATTCTTTAAAAAATATGTCTTTTAACGGTCAATTGTAAATAAAAGCTTTGCATCAGAAAGAATAATACGAAAATTAATACTGTTTGATGTGTTTTTGTGCCCTTGTAAATGGTTGATTAGTAAATAAAAGTGATTTGTCACGCTTTTGTCACGCTTAAATTTTGATAAAAACTACGTTCTCTTATTATCTTGAATAGTGAGATATAATTAAGTAGTGAAACCCCAAACCTTAGGCTATGAGTTTTTTCTTTTCTTCTGGATAACCTTGTATACATCCCATGATGTTTTATAGTGAATAGTGCTTTGCACAAACGAACATTGTCTTTTAAAAAAAATAGAGGCTTGCACAGTTATGCAAAGCTCACTTTGAGAAAAAGTTTGGCTTGCACGTTTGTGCATTGGTCGTTTTGCAAATTGAATGGAGCTTGCACGAGTGTGCAAAGGTCAAAAATTTTAAAAGTTGGCTTTGCACGTTTGTGCAAACGGGTCATTTTTTAAAAGTGAGGCTTGCTCATCCGTGCAAACGGGATTTTAAAAATAAAATGGCCTTTGCACAGCTGTGCAAGGGTATCCAAATATTAAAATGAGGTTTGCACACGTATGCAAGCCAATACGATGAAAAATCTATGGTCAGTATGACCTTATTATTAATCTTTAACGATTTATAAAATGTTAAACAAACTAATTTATTACAGTCGCACTACAGAGATTAATGCGACAACTGCCCGAATTATTTCAGCTTATCAACAAGCCAACCTAAGCGAAGATGCTTATTTAAGTGGTGTGTTTACTGCCCTTGAGCAGCAGAATACCCAATTATCCGATGCCATAAACCGATCGAATTATGAATCGGTATTGGCCGAAAAAGATGATGTAAGAGACAAGCTGGTAAAAGGGATTCATTACTTATTGATGGGTTTTGTGCTACACCCGGACACTGTTATTCAAGAAGCAGCTATGAAAGTAAAAGCGGTTTTCGATCGTTATGGGGTAGGTATTGCAAGTGAAACGTATGCTTCAGAATCCTCTTTGATTAATGCTTTGTTAAGAGATTTTCAGGAGGGGAGTATTCAGACGGCATTGACTCAGATTCCGGGTTGTGTGGCTATGTGCGAAAGTTTACAGACGGCACAGACCGATTTCGAACAGACACGCCTGGAGTATGAAAAACAATCGTCGATAGAAGCGCAGTTAAAGAGTGCTTCGGATATTAAAAAAGAGGTGGTTAAAATCATCAACGACCAGTTATTGGTTTACCTGACTGCGATGAATCAGGTGCAACCACAGGTATATGGTGATATATACCTAACGATAGATAAAATAATTGAAACCAATAACAACACGGTTAAAAATCGCAGAAAAGCTAAAAAGGAAGTAGTCAGTGAAGAATAATAGATTGTGTATTTAAGTTAAGTGTTCTTCTTTTTATCGTTTCTCCTGTAGTGGGAGGAGCGATTTTTTTTGTGATAAAATGGAGAAATAACTTAGATATACCACCCCGCCTTCGGCACCCCTCCTAAAATTCAGTAGGGGAAATATACATGGCGCTTATAAATAGTTTTAAATTAAAAGTATATTGATATTTGAAGATTACTTCGTTGTATTTGTAGAAAGAAGTTTATTTAAACTCACCTTTATTTTTGGGAGGAAAGCAAAAATTAACAAATTCCATTTCAGCTTTATAATCGATTAGATCAAATGAGTTATGTTGCCACTTCATTTCAAGTAGAGGGATTTCATATTCTTTTGCATATAATAGCAATTCTTCTTTTTGTTTATCATTAGCAAAACTAGATACAAAAATAGCTTCAATGCAGTCTTGAATATCAAGAATCATCGTTTGATTAAATTTATATTGATCACGAACCTTTTCTAAACCACATTTTTTCTCATTAAATAGAGTCCCGATTCTATATTCGTTTTCACCAGAATAATCGAAATGTTTATAGAAGAACGATTTCTTGATTATTTCTTTTATTATTTTTTTATATGATTTTTTACCAATAGTTTCTAAAAGTTCACCCTGAATATCTGTTAATTTCATTTCTGATAATTCACGAAATGTGAGATATTTTATATCATCATGAATTAAGTTGAATTTCTTTTGATTTCTGGAGATAATCTTATTTTTAGAAAAAGCTAAACATACTCCAGAAAAATTATCAGCATACTGATCCCACATCCTAAGTTTAGAAAAACCAAAGGATTCTTCTTTACCCATGAAATTCCTATAATCTATTCTATAAGGATTATCTTTTATATGATTTTTACAGAAGCAAATTTGTCTAAATTCATTCTCTAGTTTCTCAACAAATTCATGTAATTCTTCCGAGTCTCGTATTTGGGAAGGAGTTGTAGGCTTATCTGCTAACATATCATAATATACAGTACCTCTTTTTGCTTTACTACTTTCTATGGGATCCGCAGAAAAACTTCTATCAGAAAAGCGTAATTCATTTTTAAAAAGGATAAAGTCAATAGCAGTTGAAGCTTTAGTATAGTGATAAATTATATCATCACTATAGAGCTTTTTACAAATTTCAGAGTTCATATTGTTTTATTGCTGGATTAGAATTGCAGTCTAAAATTAAATAAATTATCCATTCATAAAACGCAAAGTACGCCAAGGAAAAAATTCGCAGCGCACGTTAAGTTTTAAGTATTATTAAATGGCTTAGCGTACACTGCGAGATATTGTTTATAGTTTTACAACTGTTTTTTTTCCTGTATAACGAACTGTTTTGCTTGTATTATTATCCAGTATTATGGTAAAAGTACGATCTGTTAACATACCATTATAATTTCCTTTTCGAGTGCCGATGGTTAATTTTCGAGAGGCGTTGTTCCATGTAAATGGTATTTCGGTATATGCGCCATCCTCATAGTTGTAGTTGTCAAATTCATCTTCGTATAAAGTAAAAGTTCCATTTGCCCCGGAGTATACTTTTAGCTCCAGGTTATCCCAGGCTTTTTCAGTCGCAAATTGTACTTTAGGTCCAATAGGTAAAATTGAACCGGCTTTTATGTAGAGAGGTATAATATCTAAAGGTGTTTTTTTGTGAATTGTTTGTCCTCCATTATGTTTTTCTCCAGTCCAAAAGTCTATCCAATCTGTTCCTTTGGGTAAGTATAGTTCTTTGGAATGTATTGCGCTATAGTCGGTTTTTCCATCTTTATTATACATGCTATAGGTAACAGGACATACCAATATCGATTTGCCAAACATAAACTCATCATTGATTTGAACGGCCACTGTATCTTCTGCAAAATCCATCATTAATGCCCGCATCATACTCGATTGTTTTTTGCTAACATCCCATGAGCTTGAGTAAATATAAGGAAGCAGGCTATAGCGAAGATGAATGTATTTTTCAATGGCGTCGTAAACTGGTTCTCCCTTTTTGCCAAATTGATATATTTCGCGAGGATAGCCTTCTCCATGTGAGCGCATCATAGGGCAAAAAGTACCAAATTGCATCCAGCGTACATGTAGTTCTCTATAATCGGGGTTATGCAACGGGTTTTTAAAGTTCCACAAAAAGAAACCGCCTATATCAGTGTTCCAATGAGGAATTCCGCAAAGAGAAAAATTTAAACCGGCAGAAATCTGGTTTTTAAGTGCTTTCCAAGAAGCAACCACATCTCCCGACCAGGTGTTGGCACCATAACGCTGCTGTCCGGCAAAGGCAGAGCGAGTTAAAATAAACACCCTTTTATCAGAACTGACAGCGCGCTGATGATCATATACTCCGCCAACAGACATCAAAGGATAAGCATTACGTACTTTACGGAATGAACCTAAGTGTGTTTGCTTATCTAAATCTTCTGGTTTTTTATCCAAATGATCAGGTTCTGTAGAGTCCATCCACCAGCCATCCATGCCGAGTTTAAATATTCCGTTATTCAGATACTTCCAATAAATATCGCGTGCTTTAGGATTGTAAGCATCATACACACGAACTCCTGAAGGATAATCCATATTAAGAGGCCATTTTTGAATAGCAGATTGCGGCCAGGTGTTAAAATTAAAAAGCGCATCAATTTCTTTTAATTCTTTAAACTGTTTTGTGTGAGGACCAAAAGATGACCAAATGGAAATAATCATATGGGCATTCATATTATGAACATCATCAACCATTTTCTGAGGATTATGGAATCCGGGATTAAGAAACTCCATGGCATTCCACAGGTAATTGTTACCCCAGTATTGCCAATCCTGAATTATACCATCCAGAGGTACATTTAACTCTCTGAATTTTTTTACTACCTCTGTTAATTCATTTTGGCTTTTATATCTCTCTCTGCTTTGCCAAAAACCATAGGTCCATAAAGGAAACATGGGAGCCTCGCCAGTTAAATTTCGCATGCAGGAAATTACGCCATCTGCATTTTTACCGTACATAAAGTAGTAATCGATACAATCAGCCACTTCCGACTCAAAAAAAGTTTCCTTTTCACTATCGGCAAAAGTGGTGGGAGAATAGTTATCCCAAAACAGTCCATACCCTTTTATAGATTGGAAGAAAGGAATGTAATCATCGGTATTTCCCTGCACCATTTTTATGTTGAGGTTTCGTTGCACCATTTTGCCTTCTTGCTGTTGTCCCAATCCGTATATAGCTTCTTTAGGTTCTAATACAAAAGACTGTTTTGCACTATAGGTTTTAACACCTGCATCATCAAAATGGGTAAAACTATTTTCATTTTCATTTAACAAAGATTGACCGCTCAGGTCTGAAAAGGATATATTACCGCTTTCCAGGTTAACAGCTACTTGAAGTTGTTTACTTTTTATAATAGTTTGATTTTCGTTTTCACTAATAGATAGTTTAACAGATTCCGGTTCTTTTATTACAGAAAGGCTTTTTTTTGAATAGGAATGATCCTGCGGTGATTTAATAATTCTAACAATGGCTGGGCTGTAAAACTGGATTTCTACATCTATGGAATTAATATTTGCTTTAATTCCTGTATTTGTTTTTTGATACTTTTGAGCCATTCCTGTTGCACTCAATAATAGCAACAAGACTGCAAATTTACCAACTAAACTTTTTTTCATGATTGATCTTTTTGATTAGTTTTTAATAGTTTAACTACTTGCAAAAGTATCTCAAGCAGCTCTGTAAAGGATAATAAGCATGTTGAATCGATTAGTACCTATGTTGATTTTCTTGTTTTTTGCGCATATTCCGAAGGACGGCAACCATACGTTTCCTGGAAACATCTACTCAAATAACTGGCACTACTAAAACCAACTTTTTCGGCAATCTCGGTAATGTTGAATTTTTCTTCCAATAATAGTTGTGCAGCCTTTTGTAAACGAATACCTCTGATAAATAATGAGGGTGATTTATCCAGTAAACTAATTAATTTTCGATACAGCCCTGTACGATCCATACATAAGTCACGGCTTAATTGCTCTACAGAGTAATCCGGTGTATTTAAATTTTCTTCAACCAGAGCAATTGCTTTTGACAAGAATTCAGAATCGATGGAATTTAATTCATTATTCGTATCAGATATGTTTGATTCCGCATCAGATTCCTCCCATGAAGTATTCTTTTCAGCTTCAAGTTTGTTGTATTGTTCAATTAAATTCCGAATTCTGAGTAAGAGTATTTCTTCACGGTGTTGGCGTTGAAGCTTTTTTCGGGAGAGATAATGATATAAAAAAATACCACTTGACACTAATATGAGAACAAAAATAAGGTATAACACATAAGCAGTTCGTGTTTTCCACCAAGGTGCATGAATGGTAATTTTAAGTAAAGTGGGCTTTTTATCCCATTGGTTGGTATTGTCAGAAGCCATCACTTTGAACAGGTATTTTCCGGGAGGTAGATTGGTATAGGAAACTTGTAGTTTACCTTTTTTGCCAATTTGGTTGTTATCAGCATAGCTTTCTACCCATTCATTACCCAAACCCATAAGTTGGTATCTATATCGCGTTTGATGTGAGTTAAGATAATTAAGGGCGGAAAATTCCAGTTTTATAAAGTTTTGCTTGTAAGATAAGTCGAGTGCAGTAGTGTATGGCGCAGCTTTGGTTAATATAATACGCCCATCGTATAAATTGCCAATCTCTACTTTTTCCCCTTTTACATATAGTTTTGTGAATATGGGTTTGAAAGGTAAGGGTTCTACAGGTATAATCTGGTCGGGTTTTAATATATTAAAACCATTTACCCCGCCAAAATATAGAGTTCCATCACTAGCTTCATAAACGGCACCATTTACATATTCTCCATCCAGCGTGCCATCTAAGGGGTTAAAATTTAAGAATTGGACTTTATTACTTATGGAGTCAGGCAAGATCTTTGAAATACCATAACTGGTTGTTATCCACAATTGATGATTACTATCTTCAATTAAGCCGTGAATAAAATTATTTGTTAAGCCATCTTCTGTATAATATGTTTTCTCCACCTGACTACCCGGTTTGTATAATTTTAAACCATCCTTTGTTCCAAACCATCTCCAAGCTCTCGAATCTTTTAGAGAACAAGTAAAGTCATTATTAGAAGAAGCATATTCTTTTGTAAGGAATAATTTACGGTGTACTTCATCGGATAAAGAACTTAAATCAACCCGTTTTATTTCATGATTATGCAAAGCCATGGAATCAAGTTTGTACACCTTCGATTGGCTTTTGATATAAATATTTCCATGTTTATCTTCAGCAAAGTTCTCAATAAGAATATCTCCGAAGGGCCGATTTTGAAAGTAGGAACGGCCAATATATGAAAAACGATATCTATGCGGATGATAATATAAGAGTCCCTGATTAAATGTGCCCAACCACAAGCCTCCTTGTTTATCCTGAAAAGCGGTACTTATTTCAGTTTGGATTGTTTGACCGTCAACGGTTTTTAATTCAGGATAGAATTGTTTATGTCCATTCCTGAGGTTGATAATCCATATTCCATTTTTACAAGTGATATATGCAGTATTGTCATTGGGGACAATCAAAGTATTTAAAGTGTAGTTGGTTTCAAGTAGTTTTTTCCAACTTCGGTTTATGGTATCGAAGAATAAAAACACACCATTGCTTCCATTTCGTAATTGGTAAATACCGTTATCTCCCTTTACAATTAAAGAAGTATTGTTATAAAGTTTACTTTCTTGCTTAGAATAGGCAGAAACTGAATAGCTTTTATTTTGAGTTTGCAAATCATGACAAGCAACATTCCCATTGCTATAAAATAAATATAAATGATTCTTATCTGAAGTAAGATCCTGTAAATTACTTCGATCCGTTGAAATATCCAGTAAAATTTGAGTGTCTGGATTAAATAAACCTTCAGTTGTTAATATCCACCATCTATGCTCCGAATCAACAAAAAAGTCTGTAACATGTTGGTCAATTCCACGGCTGCTAAAGTATTGCTTTAAATTGGGGATGTACTGTTCTTTATGCAGATTCACACACATTAGTTTGTGTGTATCCTTTATCCAAAGGAGTGAGTCTTCTGATTGGTAAATACGGTAGTGACCCTTATAATTCTTTAACTGATATATATTCTCCGTAGTTCTGTGAATATACTTTATGTTGGTTCCATCGTATATGTTTAAGTTACCACTGGTTGTAAAAACCATTCTTCCGTCCGGTAACTGCAATATGTATCGTATCTGATTATCACTTAAGCCATGAGAAACGTTGATTGGAGAAAATAAAAAATTGGCATCTGATACTTGAGTAAGCACAAAAAGACAAATTGTAATGATCCACCTTAAACGATTCATAAAGATTTAACCTTTGGTTATGGGCTTTAAAGGTATTGAAGTACAGGCTTTATTCAATAGATAAATACATTAAATTGTTATTTAATCTCTATATTTGATTTGCTTCAAGTGAATTAACAAACCTAAATTTAAGAGAGCATGCAAAACCCAGCTTGTTTTACTCAATTGCAAAAACCGGGAACTAAAAAACGATTTCTTCTAACTGGTTTATTTCTTTTGTTTTCAGTTATAGTATTTAGTCAAAGTTTTGATTTAAACAGCCATTGGACAGAAATTACAACTAGTGTTTTTGATGAGACGATGGAGGAAATTAACGACTTTAAATTGCAAGGAGACACTGTTTTGAATGAGCAAACCTACAGAAAGCTATTCCAGAATAGTATTTTTTTGATGGGGCTAAGAAACTCTGACGACAATAAGGTATACGTATGTTTGGGTAAAGATGAACAGGAGTATTTGTTATATGATTTTGATTGGTCAGTTGGAAAAGTTTTACAAGGTCAAATGTATGGAGAAGATGGTTATTTTACCACTGCAACAATTGAAGAAATAAATTCTATTCAACTCTTGGATGGGAATACTTACGATTGTATCAAAGACCATGAAGACGAGGTTTTTTTTAATTCAGGGAATAGGTGATCTAAAAGGATTTTTATTTGGATTTTTTGGTGTTACATACTGTGGTTGTTTTACAGAAACCCTTTGTTTTTATAAAGGTTCGAAGTTAGTCTATAGTAACCCAAACTATAACTATTGCGGAACAACGGCATTGAAGCAAGTAAAATGCAATAAACCACTTAGAATATATCCCATTCCTTCCAGAGGATCGGTTACACTTGAGCTACCTCAAGATGAAATAACAGATTGGGTAAATGTGTATGGTGCTAATGGCGTTTTGGTGCAAAGCCAAAAAGTAAAGAATCAGGAAAATATACAGATAGAACAACTGCAACCTGGCCTGTACATATGTCAGGTGTTGTTTAAAAGTGGAAAAGTAAAGGTGAGTGAGTTTGTTGTTTTAGATTAAGAGGATCAGCTTCCAAATATAAATATTACCTGTTCCTTTCTCCCTGTTCCTTTCTGCCAACAGCTAACTGTTAACTGCTAACCGATCCCTGATCCCTGTTCATTTATCCAACCAATCCTTAAATTTAGAAGACTTAGCGGTACTGACCAATACATCTTCATTGGCTTGCGGTTTTAGTTTAAGTTTAATGCGACTCTTTGATAAAACGGAAATATTAGTGATGGCATCAAAACTCACCAAAAATTGTCGGCTTACTCTAAAAAAAGTTTCAGGAGAAAGCAATTGTTCCAGCTTATCCAGTGAAAAATCAATGGGTAGGTATTGGTTTTCATTGGTGACGAGGTATGTACTTCGGTCTTCAGAAGTAAACCAGGCAATATCTTCGGTGATAATGGTTTTAATTTTGTGCCCTACATTTACCACAAACCTCTTTTTATAACTCTTTTCGCCCGAACCTAAAACCTGTTTTAATAAATCTATATCCACGTTAGAATTTTTAGAGGAGAAATGCCTGAATTTATCGAGGCTCTTTAGTAACTTATTTTCATCGATGGGCTTTAACAGGTAATCGATGCTGTTTAGGTCAAAAGCACGAATGGCGTATTCATCGTAAGCGGTGGTGAAAATGATAAAGCTATCAACCTGAATGCGCTCAAATATCTCGAAGCTTAAACCATCTGCCAACTGAATATCTAAAAATATAAGAGGAGGATGCTGGTTTTTTTTTAACCACTCAACAGCCGATTCAACGGAGTCAATTTTTTCCAGTACTTCTATTTTATCATCTAGTTTTAAAAGCAGTTTTTCCAGTCGGTCTGCAGCTCTGAACTCATCTTCAATAATAATGGTTTGCATGGCAATTGATTTGTTTTGGTTTAGTTTATCAAATACAAGAGCAGGTAAATAAAGTCCTAATAAACTCATGTTTTAAGGAATTAGCGGTGTGGTAATTTTAAAATAATCACCGGTATCTACCACTTTTATTTCTTGTTGGGTAAAATACTTATAGCGTTCCTGAATATTCACCAAGCCCTGCCCGGTACTGTCGTTGTGATTTTTTGGGTTTTTATTGTTTTCAATGGTAATGTAATCTGCATGGGTTTTAATATGAATAGTTAGAGGTTTGTTTTTAGCAATTACATTGTGTTTGATACAATTTTCCAGTAACATTTGCAGCGTTAAAGGAGGTAGTTTGTACTTTTTAAACTGGTCGGAAATATCCATGTGTACAGTAAAAATATCGCCAAAACGAATTTTATGCAGATAAATATATTTTTCGAGCATATGTAATT
This sequence comes from uncultured Saccharicrinis sp., assembly GCA_963677245.1. Classification (GTDB taxonomy): domain Bacteria; phylum Bacteroidota; class Bacteroidia; order Bacteroidales; family Marinilabiliaceae; genus Saccharicrinis. The sequence goes on along the minus strand of OY781921.1, from coordinate 2,184,996 downwards.
CTTCATCCAGGCTCACCAATTCCTCTTCGCGACTTTTAAGCATATAACGCAAGAACGACGACATCTGATTGATATACTCCACAGCTAAAGGATTATCATCCACAATAGAAACCAGATTATTCAAACTATTGAACACATAATGCGGATTCATTTGCGTTTTAAGGCTTTCGAAACGTGCCATTAAATGCTTGTTTTCCAGCTGCACTGATTTAGAAAAGTTGTACTTCCATTGTCGGTAAAAGAAAACAGACTCGTGCAGTGTCGTAATAAAGTAGGTGATTAATAAAGTGGTTATGACTTCATCCACCATATTACCTTCGATGCAAGGAATAAAACCTATTTGCGAACTGATATAATACAAACCATAGGAAAAAAACAGTGTGTAAATGGTAATCAGCACAACCTCGATAAGTAGGTGTTTAAGTGGGAAATGCTCCCATGGATATTTGTTCCATAAAAAACTGACAATAACCATGCAACCTCCCCAAATGCCACTGGTAACAATGGCTCCGTATATTAAATGACGATAACCTTCAGACAATCCCACACTATTATCCCCAAACCAAAATATCATGGAAATAAAAACGCCCACCAATGGTACAAGCCATATTAATATTTTAAGGCTAACGGGTTTAGTAATTTTTTCTTCTGCTAGCTGCATTTGTTACACTTTAAAATTGAATTCGGTATAAAAACATAGGCAAAAATCCTTGCTGATATATTTTATAGGTTTCTTGTTTTTCAGCATCGTAGCCTTCGGTAAAAATACTTTTGTATGCACTGATGTTTTGCAGATCGATAGCCCATTCCTGGGAGTATTTTTTACGATTCATTTTAAAACCAATTCGCAAGTCGGTTCTAAAATAATCATTATATCTGTTTTTGTAGGCATTAGACCAGTCGTATTCCGGCGTTCCTGTTTTTATCGACTCTTCCAAATCTATCGGCACATATCTTCGTCCACCGGCCCATACCGTTTTTACATCCAGTGTAATCATATTTTGTCGGCCAATCTCAAACTCGTAACCACCTAATACATTCATCACATAATTCCCGTTAAAGGCGGTGTTACGTTCTATGCCATCGTAGCCTTTATATTTAGAGTCGAATAAGGAAGTAGTTAATAGGAAATAATAGCCATTGCTCAGGAATTTTTCCAGCGTGAGCTCCAATCCGTAATTATATCCGGTACCTTTATTTACCAGGCTATCCTCGTCGGGAACGGCAAAATTATCGCCTGCATTTATTAGAGAAAACTCAGGAAAGTCTTTTTTTACCGGAACCTTATACAATTCCTGGTAATAACTCTCTAGTTTTAATCGAAAATCCTGACCCAATATTTTTTCATAAGCCAGTACATAATGATTGGCTCGTGTCATTTTTATTTTTTCATTACTGCGATAATAGCTATCGTCCTCGGGTATATAACTTTCGATAAAATAAACCAGCTTGGGCTGAATTTGGCTGTGTTTACCATAACCGGCACTTAAACTTTGCTGATGCGCAAAACTATATTTTAAAGATGCGCGAGGCTCCCATACCCACTCTTTACTTTGTTTAAAATATAAAGAATGCACTCCTGCATAAGCGGTAAGCTTGGCATTAAATGAATGCTGCCATTGTGTAAAACCTCTGATTAAACCCAGATTGGCATTTACATCCGTTTGATTGATAAAGCGCTGATGCTCGAATTTGTATATACTATCGATGAAATTCACAAAATAATGGTCGTAAGTGATTCCGGCAGATAAATGGTTATTGGAATTAGGTTTAAAAATAAATCGGGTAGAAGCGCTTACTTTTGTTTCGCTCTGATGTCCTCTGAAAAAAGGCATGCTTATGTTACCTGAATTTTTCAATGAATCTAAATCGGCAGTGGTGGTGGTTTGTTGCACTGATACAGAAGATTTAATACCCGTTCTGTTGTTAAAGAAAAGCGAATGGGTGATTCCTCCAATGGCTAGTTCAGAACCATAATCAATGGTAGTTCCTTTGGCTGAGTAGGAATTATCATCGTTTTCATCATCGTTGTGTCCCAATTCAATATAACTTTTGCCCCATAAGCCAAGGATTTTAAAGCGTCCCAGTTTTGTGGCAGGCAAATCAGCCAGAAAGGTAAAGTCTTTATATTGCGGAACTGCAGCACCCGTTCCGGCACTAAAACCGAGTTTATCCATCACCTCCAGGGTAGAGTATCTAAAGTTGGCCATATAAGAAGGACGATTATTTTTTTCTCTGTTTCCAAACGGGCCTTCTACACCCAACTCAAAACCATTAAAACCTATCTGACCGGTATATTCAGTTTGGGTATTATTTCCTGATCGCATATGTAAGTCAAAAGCTCCTGCTGTGGCATTTCCATATTCTGCAGGAAAAGCCCCGGTTAAAAAGTCGCTGTTGGTAAGCAGGTTGTTATTGAGCATACTAACCGGGCCACCGGTGGTGCCTTGCGCTGCAAAGTGGTTGGGGTTAGGAATTTCTATTCCTTCCAGACGCCATTGAACACCAATAGGCGAATTACCTCTAATGATAATATCGTTGCGCGAATCATTTTGCGTCATCACACCGGCGTAGTTGGCCACCATACGGGCAGGATCTCCCAGGCTTCCGGCAAAACGTTCTGTTTCTTCAATTGAAAACGTGCGGGCACTAATCATAGCCAGTTCATTTTGTGGTTTCTTTTTGTTTTTAGCTTTTACCACAATTTCACCAACCTCTTGATAGGCTTCCTGCATTTTTATTTTCACCACTGTTTCTTTTCCACTAATGATGAGTAGATTGGTTTTTACAGCAGGTTTATAACCCATAAAACGTACTTCGATACTCTGACGTCCCAGGGCTATGTTTTCTAAAATAAACAGACCATCCACATCGGTAATGGTTCCGGTAGTTTCTGCCTGATTTAAAAGGATAACGTTGGCACCTACAATAGGTAGTTCGGTAATTTCATCCACCACTATACCTCTAATGGTTTGCGTAATTTGCTGCGCCAGCATATTGACTGACGTGCCAATAACGATTATGCTTAGAATAATTAGTTTTCTCATAAGTTTATTTGTTTCAATTAATTCTAAAACAAAATTACAAGGTTGCCTAGGGCATTTCAACTAAATAAAGATGGATGGAGGTATCGGTAGGATGAGTAAAGATTTTAGAAGTTGAATGAATAAAAAAGGGTTCCTCTCTTTAGAAGAACCCTAAACAATTAATTTTATTCGTTGTGTTATGCGATTGATAATGCACCCGTGGAAAGTGCATTGGGTTATGTCGTTATACTGTGTTTTAATCCAAAAGGTTGTGAGATAGGCTAAAATCTCTCATATTCTTGTCTTTGTATTGTTCCTGAAGCAGAAAATTATAGATTAAAAAGCGCGATGATTCCTCGTTAATAACAGCCAACTGGCCGGAAAGGTATTTGTACAAATCATTGTTTTTCTTTTTTAGTTGCTTTACCGATTTTATCCAACTCCCAAGAACTGAGCAGGTCATCGGTGATTTTTTCTGCGCATCAGACAATAGCTTTTCAATTCCTTCCTGATGATCAAAGCTTAAATTGGTAGGAGTACTCAATACAGCCATCGTTTTTTTTGTATTGGATTGAATGATATCTACATATTCGCCATACACAATATGCCAAAGTGTGTAGCAGGTTTTAACTGCTCCGTTCACGCTTTCGTAGGAAACATCTACCACAGTAGCCCCTGAAATAGCATCTACCGAGTAATATTCTTCTTCAGATTCTTCAGGAGAAAGCTCATGCAGCTGATAGTATTTCATGCTTGATTCCGGATTATTTAATAGCACATGCAGTTTCTCATAATCTTTATCAGTAAATGGTTTGTGATTGATTTTGGTTAATTCGGCATTATCCTTAAAACCCAGCTTTAAAAAATTACCCCAGGCATCCCAATAAATGCGCACATCCATACGGTAACATTCTTTTGTATCGCAAGGGTACTCGTTAATGTCCATGTAATAATAAACCGGCAATCCCTTTTCATCGTTAACCTGAAATAGTTGACATGCGGCCGACTTTTCATACACTAATTTAGGTTCAGCATTATTATTTGCTTGTGCGCTCATGCTCATCCAAAGCAACACTATAGCTATATAAATACAGTTTTTCATAAAGTTTCCATTTTCAATTAACAGTTATCAGTGAACAGTTATCAGTGAACAGTTATCAGTAATTGGGTTACCCTTAAATCTTTTAACCTTTAACCTTTAACCTTTCTCCTTGTTCCTTGTTCCTTTCTCCCTTTTTCCCTTCTTACTTTTTATGTGGTTTTACGTTGATGTTAAATCCAAAGCAAAATTGTTCCGGGTTGAATCCGATTTGGTTGTTCAGGTATTCTTTGGCGGGATTGATATGACTTCCATTGGATACAAACAATTGAAAATTGTGCGTTCGGGTTTTGAATATCATTCCCAATGTCACCAAAGGTTTGGGTTGTTGTGGATTTTCTATGGAGGCAGAAGCCAGTCCTAAAGGAAAATCAAAGGAGGCAAACACGGCTTTTTTTCTATTCAGTTTAAATGAAAGTGATGGGTTAATAGCCAGAAAAGTAGAAAAGTTACCTTCCGGAACGATATTAAAATGTGCTATAGTTGTATTGGCCATCATTTCCCAACGATGATTAAAAATATGTGTAAGAGAAAGTTGAGAAGTGTAGAAAAAGCGATTGATAAAGTAATAGTTTTCACCAAAATACTTTTCATCTCGGCCATCGATAGAAACACTAAAGCTGGCGGCCAGACCAACAGGATTATCTAACTCTTTATTTTGTTCCGATAATAGATAACGGATTCCCAGTTCTTGTGTTTTATTTAGCTTTTCGGTTAAAAAGTAAGCTGAAAAAACATCGCTGAAACCATGTTCTAAACCCATTTGAATATTGGCCGAACCATAAACTCCAAACATATCTTTAAAACCATTTTCGCCAATTGCATCAAAATAGTGAATCACAAAAATCTGGTTTTGCCCTTTGTATGGCATATTGGTGGTAGGATGATTTACCAAACGTCCATCCCAAATGTGATTGGCAGAATTGTGTTGAGCATGCATCATACCAGAGAGTATGAGCATGATGAATATGATGACTTTCCTTTCCATATGCTTCAATCGTTTAGTTATCTTCGGCTCCCTGCTGAATCCAAAGCTGTATTTTCTTTAACTCATTATCGGTAATAGCGCCTTCAAAAGGATGACTGTCTTTTAGTTTTAGTAGCAATTTGCTTGATGATGCATCGCCCTCTTCAATATAATTGCCTGTCCATAATGCCTGATAAGCTTCGTTTTGTAATAAACTAGGATACGATACTACACCATCATGGCACGAAATACAGGAACTTTTAAAAATGGGAATGATGTCTTCGCTAAAACTGATAGCCTGTGTTTCTTCTATTTCTTTTTCAATGATTACATCGTAATAGCAACCATGAACAATAAGAGTAAAGGCAAGAAAACTAAGTGCTTTAGTACACCTTCTTAATAGTTGAGGAGACACAAGTATCATGACACAAGACACAAGATTATTATGCAATTTCGTTTTAAGAGAAAAAACGAGACTGCTTATAGATGTTTGGAACGTTCTTTTATTTTGCATCTGATTCTGATTAATTGTTTAAAGCACCTTGTTCTATCCAATCCATCACCAGCTGTCGGTCAGCTTCGGTAGCTGAGCTACTGGCTGGGTGGTTAAAGTCAATTTCCTTTTGCAGCACCTTTAGTAAATAACTATAGTCGGCTCCATTCGGATAAACCAATACCATATTGGGTTGCATAAATGCAGTTACATTTACCAAATGCTCGTAGCTGTTGTCCGGCGTCAGATTTAAACCGGCAGCGATATCTCCGGCCGAACTACCATGACAAACTACACAGTTGTTAAAAACCTGTCGTTGCACTCTGTCGTAAGTAATCAACTGAATATTTTCGATTGATTCGTTGATATTTTCATACACATCATAGGCACCTAAATCCAGAACTTTTACTTTGTAAATACCATTCTCCGTCAGATAAAGCTGCGCATTGTAACTGCCTTCTGCAACCTCGTAAATACTGGCATTAACACTGTTGTTAGCAGGTTGATTCAGGTTAATATGAGCAACCGGATTGCGGGTGTCATCGTCCTCAAATAAACCAATATGCAACAGTTGACCTTCGGGCCAGAATTCCGGATCGATAAATGAAAGCGACATATTTACATTCCAGGTATTGCCCACTTCTTCCTCGTAAGGATGTGTGCAGCTACTGAAAAAAGCTATGCTACTTACTAATAAGATTCCTATCCACTTCATCATACCTTAAGGTTTAAAATGCAAACTGCAGTTGAACACAAACGCTATGCTCACTCATCCCATTGTCATCATCGTTGGCTTCGGCAACAGAGGCATGGCCTGCTTTACCCATAAACTGATACATGGTTTGAATTTTTAGATTATGCCCTGCCAAAAAGTAGTTAAAACCAACAGCAGGCATGTATAAGTATCCGGCTTCGTCAATGGAGTTTCTGTCCATCATGTCAAAACGGGTTGCTAGCTGTACTTTAGGTGATAAAAAATACCCAGCTTGTGCGTATCCTCCCCAGAATGTATATACCGGAGATGTTTGCTGACGCTCCACAAAATCCATACTAAGCAGGTAGGCTTCAGCAGCCACATACCAGCGGTTATATAAAAGGGCAAACTCGCAACCTACTCTCATATCGTTGCTACTTTCGTAGTTGGCTTCCAGACTATAAGAACCAGATACACCCAATAGCATGTATTTTTCATCTAAGCGATCGGGGTGTCCTTGATATTTAGGCATCTCGCCTAAGGACATATACACTAAACGACCAGAATACAATAAGGCCGGCAAACCGGTATCGTCGCTGATGGAATTAGTTGCGCTATTAACACCAATTCCGGTTCCATTAAAAACGCCCAATTGATATCCAATTTTTTTATTGAGAACACCATGCATTTGCACACCAATATCAAAACCTGTAGCAATAGCGGGATTGACAGAGTTGATGCTGAATGGCACATTTACTCTGGTATTTAAAGATGTGGGGAGTAATGGAAATAAGGTTTGTCCGTTGCGGGATAAATAAGCCTGATTAAAAGGCGTCTTGAATTTACCAATTCGAAAACGTAGTGCATCACTTTGGTTAATATCAAACCAGGCCTGATTTAAAATAGCAGCACCTGATGAGGCTGCATTTAAGGCTACGTTATAGGTAATTTTATTAAACGCTTTTCCAGCAAAACCTACCAATGCAAAAGGAACTGCAAAACCTGAGTTCATTACATTATCTTCTTCCGCCAGGCTCAGACCTTCATCATCGTAGTAATTATAAATTCCACGGGTTTGAATTAAGGTATACGGTTTAAAAAGGAAATCACCTTTTTTAGTACTCCAGGTCATTCCGTCTTTATCGGCAATAGAAATTAAACCGTTGTCGATATATTTATTTAACGTGCTGTCGGTTTGCGCCTGCATAAGCGAAACCGATAAGCAAAACAGGATTATTAGGTATAAATTCTTCATCATTATTTCCTCCTCATTAAAAGCAGTTGTATGCTTTGTTATTGATTTCCTTTACTGCAATACATTCAATTTCAATTAACCATCCCGGACGACAAACAGGAGCCAGCACAATAATGTATGGTAAGTGCGGATAGTTCTTTTTCATGTAATCTTCGGTAACGTTATAATCTGCTACATCGCGCAGGTAAACAATCATGCTGCTGATGTCATCCAGATTGGATTCCGCTTCACTTAATAAAGCCTGAATATTTTCAAAGGTGCGGTTGATTTGCCCATGAATATCACCCACGTGTACAATCTCTCCTTTGTTGTCGATACTTGCAGTTCCGGAAATAAAAATCTGTCTGCGATCGCCATAATCAACAGCTGTTCCGCGTTCAAAAGCTACTCCGTATTCGTGTGTTGGATTCAGGTAATCACGAGCTTCTAAAAATTTAATCTGCTCGGGCTTGATTCCGCCAACAGCATACGTATCCAGTAAGACTAAAGCAGAAGGATCGGCAAAACGCCCTTCGATTCCTGTGCTGGTAATAAAATGCGTATCCTTGGTCATTTGGTATTGATCAAAGATTTCGTTTCTGGCTTTAACCATTCCGGCGTAGTTGTTATCAATATCGCGCACATAAAACCAGGTACGAATACAATGCTCCTTCAATGTTAAATTATGACCATCAAGCATACGCAGATAATCATCGAAAATATGATTGGTTTGATCATAAGAACAATTGTTATCCTTGTCGCCAATCATTTGTGTGGTATACATATGCTGGTAACCGTTGTGATCAATCACCAGTTTGCAATCGTCCTTTTCTTTCCTGAAAATGGCATTCTCTTTTCCTTTGTAAATGGTAGTCCATAAGGCCACTTTATTGCCGTTTAAAGGACTTTGTTGTACGATAGATAAAGCACAATCGCAGTTAAATAAATCGGCATTGTATAAGTCAGCGGATTGATTGGTGAAATCGCTTACGAATAAACGTTGAAAGGCAATGTCATCAGAAGTACAGGCTTCTTTTTTAAAGAATAATTCCAGACCTAATCGTAAGGCATTTATTTGTTCATCAATGGTACCATTTATGGTTGGTTGCATAATGATGTTGTATTCTTCAGAATTAGCTCCGTCAAATTTGGAGTAATTTATATCTACCAGGTTTGTTTTAATTTTATCGAAATACATAAGCAAGTTTGTCTATTTTCAGTTATCAATGATCAGTTTACAGTTTACAGTTAGCAGTTAGCAGTCTACAGTAAACAGTAATCAGAGCTTTACTAATAATTGTCAATTAATTTCTTTGAGTTAAAGAGAGCGCAAAAACATGATGAGTGTTTCGCGTTCTTCTTGTGTCATTTTTGAGAATATTTGTCTGGAAACATCTCCTTCTCCTCCGTGCCACATGATGGCTTCCGTAAAGTTTCGGGCTCTGCCATCGTGTAAAAAATGGCTATGACCGTTGACTACTTCCTGCAGGCCGATTCCCCATAATGGTGTGGTTCGCCACTCGTCGCCGGAAGCGTTGAACTGGGAGTAATTGTCTCCTAATTCCGGACCCATATCGTGTAATAAATAATCGGTATATGGATGTATGGTTTGTCCTCCCAGCCATGGTAAGCTTGTACCATCTAGTAGTTTTACACCTTCTTTTTGCGTGTGAAGCGTAGGCGTGTGGCATAGGTGGCATTTGGCCTGGTAAAAAAGTTCCTCTCCTTTTTGTACGGTTTCGTTTTGAACTGCTCTTCGGGCAGGTACACCTAAGCTGTGCATGTAAAAATCCACGGCAGCCATTTCTTCAGTTGTAATCTGGATGTCATATTCTCCAGTTACCTGCGATTGTCCTTCAGATACTTCGTGTGGATAACGATCATTAGTTACGCCCATGTCCGATAAAAAACCAAGTTCTACCGTTAAATCAGAGTGCTGTGCTTTGTGACCGGATAATCCTACCTGTTTTGTATTTCGCTCCACAATCCAGTTAATTTCTCCTGAAATACCGTATTCAGGATACTGGATGCTGGCTAACTCTTTAATTTCGTTTTTATCAACAGCAAGCATTAAGCCCATTCCTACATGGCGCAAGGGTGTGCGAACTGTCATTTCTAATTGTTCCACAGGAATAGAATCTGCGTACCAATCGTAAATTTCGTAGTGTGGTGTTATTAAACTATAGCTTTCTCCATCCGGAAAATTATAGTGCTTTTCGGTGTAGGTTGCGCGTACTTTGCCTTCTGGTTCCGATCCGTATACAGCCTGATCGTGTAATACGCGACCGTAGTTTTTGTGGTTTTGACCGTTAGGAGTACGGATAAAAGTCAGGAAAGAGGAGAAGCCATATTGACCTGTACCACCATCGGTAAATAATGTGGATTTTGTTCTTCCGGCATCGTTGTGGCAACTGGCGCATGAGTAACCAGCGTAAACAGGGCCTAATCCACCATTCACTGGGTTACCATCCGAAACCCTGGGGTTATCATAAAGCGCATCTCCTTCTAAAAAGAGCGCAGACAATTCTCCTGTTACCCAAGAAGCGGGTGTATCAAAAGCTTTACTGGTAGAATTAAAAACAGTCGATTCTCCGGCAGATAGTTCTTCGGGTAGAGCAACTCTGCCACCGGGTGTTAGGATATCTTCAGATTCGTTGACACTACATCCGCTTATCCAGGCACCAATAATGACCATTACAATTAGAATTTTCCTTTTCAACATCGTAATTATTATCTGGTTGTTCACGTGCAATTGGTTTGGGGAACCTCTTGCATAATAGGCTATAAGTTGTTGTAAGTACTCGCAGTGCAAAAGGTCTTTGTAGATTGTTTTTCCTTTTTGTCTCGTTTAAAACTTTAAGAAAGAACTATCCTTCGTTAAGGACAGTTCTTTTGATGAAGACGAGCAAGCATATAATCCCATATTACCTGCTCTGAAAAGGAAAACAATTAGTCAATGAACAGCGGTCTTACTTCTTCGTCGAAAACCGAAGCAACCGCATTAACTGCATCCATTGCTGCATTGACTTTATCTTGATTATTTAAATTATTTCTGAAAGGGTAAGGAATGTCAGCGATAGCATCAATAGCGTCAGTGATTAATCCTTTAACCTTTGTATCTAATTCAGCATCTTTTTCTTTTACATAGTCAGAAAGACAAGCTCCTGAACTTCCGCCATCGTATCCTCCTAAATAAGAATTTTCGATACTTCTAACGTTGTTTTGGAAGTCAGTTAATGAGTTCCAGCTAAACCATGATTCTACCTCCAATACATCGCCACTACTCACAGGGTCGGCAATTTTAGCGTTTGCAACCTCATCTGCAATACCTGAAATACCTAACAAAATTTCGTCTACAGCATCGGTTTGTGACAGGTAAATACTTCCTGCATTCCCTGCATTTTTAAGGATTTCGGCATATGGTGTTCCAATTTCAAGCTCCAATTCTTCAACTAAAGTAGCTTCGGCTGTACCATCTTCAACACCAGCCCAAAGTGCCCATAAAAACAAACAGTCATCTCTTAAAACCTCTGTAACGGCTACTAAATATTCTTTTTCACGATCGCTTACGTCGGCAGCTGCACGCGCTTGTCCGTCGCGGAACAATAAGTATTCAATTGTGTGGAAACCTCTTAATACAGCTCCTAAAGCATCTTTTACATAGGCTGCATCAATTGTTTGATTACTGGCTAAAACCTGATCTAACTGTGCCTGATCTAATGGCCAAGAATCCAATAATGGATCTAAACTTTGATTGGCAGCTGGTCCGAATAAAAAGGCCTCACTACATTCCCAAGGTTGACGGGTTTGTTTCCAGTATTCGCAAGCCATATTAATGTCATCCTGAGATCCTGAGGCTAAAAAATCTTCAGTGGCACCCAACATTAAAGCTGATTTATCTTTCATATCAGCATATGTAGGAACTACTGTGTAATCAACGTAGTCTGCAATTATAGCTGAAAAGTCATAATCGTTACCGTAGCTTTTGTCTCCCGGTGTTTCGTCATCGGAACAAGCATTAAATAAAAGAGCTGCAATAGCACTAAATAGTATTAACTTTTTCATCTCATTATGGTTTTTAGATATTATTTGTATTCGATGGAACTCCCATTATGGAATATTCTGCGAGAGAAACATTTCCAGCGGTTCGTTTCATATTGTTAGTTTTTAATGTAAACATTAGTTAAGTATTGAATTTGTGTTTGTTATTTCTGCATAAACCAGCCTGTGTACACCAGAGCCAACCCAAAGGTGTTCTCGTGGTTATAATCGCCTAACCCGATTCTTCGGTGGCTGTAATCTGCTTTTATAGCTACAGCCGGCGTCATAAAATAATTTACTCCGAACGTGGTTACGTCTCTTTTATATCTCGCATCAGCTAACATGTCGGCAGCTGTATTCTCCATAGAATTGTAATATTCGTATCTGGCAAAAGGAATAATCCGACTGCCTTTTTCTTTTAGCTGAAAGGCATAACCACATTCCACTCCGTATGCCAGGGCATTTTGTGCAACCGGCGTACGTTGGTATTGAATATTTTTAGAGATGTTTTTATTGATAGATGAGATTTCGTAGGAATCTGAAAGGTTTCCCCATACTACATTTCCTCGTGCAATGATTTTACGATTGTTAAACTCAAAATCTCCCGTAACAATACTCACCTGACCTTTTAAGTCTCCCATTTTTTCTGGTTTTTGCGTATTGCCAGTACTGTTTCCAAAATATCCGGAAGAACTTAAACGTAAGTTTTTAACACTTGTATTTTCGATACGATAGGCAAAAGCAGGATCGGTCATTTTTACATTTTCAAATAATCCTTGTTTACCCGATCTAACCCAATAGGCTGAAGAAAAACCATTGGCATCCAATCCGTTTATTATAAAAACTTGAGCTCTCCATCTTCTATAATTCGCATTGAACGAGATTCCTGTTTCGTGCCAGGTTAAAGGAATAATGGAAGTTTCACTTTCCGGTCTAACGGTTCCAAAGTAAGTGATGGATTCGTGGCGGGCATTTGTTTGTCCAACAGGAACTATTAAATGCCCTGCAGTTAAACTTAAATGCTTATTAAATATTTTGGTGATAATTAATTGTTCCAGTACAACCTCTCCACCGTGTTCCACTTCCATTTCATACTCACCAGCTTCTTCATATTCTAATTCCAAAGCAGAACCGGTTCCGCCATATTCAAATTCAATCTCGGATGTTAAAATAATATCGTCTCTGAATTTATAATCGAAAGAAAAAACTACACGAGGTAAGGTGATAAATGCCCTGTTTTCTTTTTGAGCACCATTAGGACTGCTATATCTGTCGGCACTATAATCCATTCTTTGGTATAGGATTTCGCCATAACCACCAAAGCGGTATTTAGAAAAGTTTCCTGGTGCCTGAGACTTTAAAATGTGACTTATTGAGATAAATAAAATCACGAATAAAATTTTGTACAATACTTTTTCCCTTTTCATTGAATTGAATGTTATCCGATTTGAACATTACAAAGCAATGGATTATATGAGGGTAGGGCAATACCAATTGTTTGGTAAAGATGTCTATCCCTAAAAATGGGGATAGAAGAGGGGGTGGGAGTAATATATTTGCCAGATTCAATTAAAAATTTAGGGGTATGTTTTGTTTTTACAATTATTGAGTAGTATTGAACACCTCATTCTTTATTCAAGAGGATAAAATTGAGCTTAGTTCCCCTCCCGAATTTTAGGAGGGGAGAGGATTATTATTTTTCTTTAGAAGGCAATAATGTGATTCTGCTAAAGCGAATTCAAAAATTGTAATAGCTTTTCTCTATCTGTTGTATTTAAAGCTTTAAAGCCATCTGTAGAAGCCTGTGCTTCACCTCCATGCCATAGTATCGCTTCAGTAATATTTCTGGCTCTACCATCGTGTAAAAAAGTGGTGTGTCCACTGGTTACATTGGTTAAGCCAATTCCCCAAAGGGGACGTGTTTTCCACTCTTGCCCATTAGCTTTAAATTCGTTTCTGTTATCGGCTAGTCCTTCTCCCATATCGTGCAAAAGCATATCGGTATAGGGATAAATAGTTTGTTCTGATATTTCAGGAAGACCCTCAACCAAGCCAGTGGTGTATGATGGGGTATGGCATTGATTGCAGGCCAATTGATCAAATATTTTTCGTCCTTGCACCACATCCTGATCGTTTATATTTCTGGCAGCAGGTACACCAAGCGTTAAGCAATAAAAGGTAACAGCATCCAGCTCTTCCTGGCTCACTTCAGGTGATATAGCATCAGGATCGCCATTGCTTTGCCCGTATGAAGCTTCAACAGGGTGAATGGGAGTGGTGAGTCCCATATCATCGCTGTATGCTCCGGCGGCCTGAGCCAGAATGTTAGAAGTGCCTGCTTTCCAACCAAATCTGCCAAGCTGAACACTTTGGGAAACGGCATCCCACACATAATTGGGCTTACCCGATATACCATCACCATCACTGTCGTTTTCATCGGCATGCGCCAGAATATCGTCTTCTTTGATGGCTTGTAATAGACCTAAACCAAAAACAGGCATACCAATTCGTGGAGATATTTGTACATCAGCAGGGAGAGCGATGTAGGGATCTTTTATACCATAAATGGGCTTCTGTAATTCAATCTCAGTGCCATCACTTAAAATCTCAGTAAAATATTCGTATTCGCGTGTCATCAGGGCTTCAGGTTGATAACCAAACAAAGCCTGGTGTTGCATTTGGGTTCCAAATCCCGGAACTGGGTTAGGGCCGCCGTTTGCTCCTTCACCAGGAATGCTTATTCTGAAAAAGAATCCGCTTAGGGAATTTACATTAGCAGGAACTGAGGCTCTGCCATCGGATGGGTGACATGCAATACACGAAGTATTGTTGAAAACTGGTCCTAAACCTCCTTGCTTTGGTGCCGGACTGGATACAAATATGGCTTCAAAAGCCTGGTCGCCTTCTAAATGCTTTTCGAGATTAGCTTCGCTTAGGTTAGGAGCAGGTGTGCCAAAGGCTTGGCTGTTACTTATGAATACAGTTGTTTCTCCACCAGCCAGTTCGCCTTGCAGCTGCCGGGTTGGTTTAACATTATCTGATTGACATGATCCTAATATCACGATCATCAAAAACAGTGTAAAAATCTGAATGCTTATTTTTGTCATTTGTGCTTTTTGTAGTTCAAAAAATGAATTCGCTAAAAGTAGAAAAAGACAAATAAGTCTTAAATCCCTAAAAGTGGGTAATTTTATTCGGGTGGAGAGAAAATGATGGATAAGATTACCTTATTGACTACCTAAAAATAGGGGTAGTTGAATGTAAGTGAAAAGCAGATTTTATCAAGGGAATAAAATCTTTTAATGAAGGAAGCTGTTCTCGAGCCGATGGAGAAATATATCTAACTGAAGGTAGGGATGTATCTGCCTAGGGGCTAATAATAGGGCTTTGGGGACTTTTTGTTGTAGGGCAATCGAACTCCGACTATTTATATAGAGATAAATAGTCGGGGCTCGAGATTACTGATGTCTTTAATTAATTATTACTGCTTTAAAAAAGCTTGTTGGTATACTGCCTGTCTTGTCAATATTTTTACAATATATAACCCTTGTTGTAATTTGCTTACATTAATAGTTTGCCCTTGAAGTGGTGCCTTTAGGCTAAGCTTACCATTTATGGAATAAATATCAATACTCTCAATCTGAAGCTCAGATTTAATATGCAGAAGGTCTTTGACTGGATTAGGATAGAGTTTAATTGAATGATGTTCTGCTAATGAAATATCTGTAGTAGAAAAAGCCAGGCTGATTAAATAAAGGTTGGCTACATCCGATTTAGTAATAGTGTGTTCTCCGGCTACCAGTGTAGTTGTAACAATACCGGAACTAGCCGTGTAATTATTACCATCAATTTTTATTCTGCCGGAGTAAGTTTCATTAAACACTAAAGTAATGGAGGCTTCTTCCGTTGTTGTGAATGCAATATTGGTGCTGGATTCAATTTTTAAACATTGCGATAGATTTAAGTCTCCGTAAGTAACGGTTCCTTTGGAGTCGGATAAGTTACCGGTGATATTAAAATAAGAGCTGCTTAATCCGGATGCAGTAAAATTATGAACGATATCTCCTTCAATTTCATTTCCGGTTTCACCACCTGTTTCTCCTCCGGTTTCACCGCCCGATCCATTGCTATTATCAGGTTCCGCATCTTCCTGTATGGTGAGCAGACTGGTTTCATAAGATGTCAGTGCATTCTTTAAATCACCATCAACGGCATAAGATGTATCATCCGAATCAGAAAAAGACCATGAAAAATCACCGCCATTCATTCTGCCAGCATAGGCCATTACATTCTCTTTTGCTTCTTCAGGAGAATCCGGACTATAGCTATACATCAGCGATGTATTTGTGTCAAAATTGTTATAGGAATTGCCTCCATAGTTAGATGCAACAGTAGATGGCACGGTTTCGTTTCTGGATGAAACAAGGTATGCATCAAAATCGACGGATGAATTAGTATAGTTTTCATCTCCATAAACAACTAAACGCCTTGCATCGCTTATATAATTATTATAGGCTTTAATAATTCCACCATCTTCTTTGGAAAAGGTAGGCATATCGGAGTAATCGTTAGATGAAGTGCTTTCGTCATACACATCGGAGCCTTGCATAGAGATCAACATGGGATATTTACAGTGGCGGAAATAATTGGCTTCCACAAAAACAGAAGAACCTTCAGTAGAGCCCACGCCATACTTAGAATTACCATCGTAATAATTGTTATATACATGTGCTGAGTAAAAACGAACCCGTGGGTGTCTTGAGTCCGAATGGTCGTACCAGTTATGGTGGTAAGTAATGTAATAGCCTTCGGTTGTACCTTCACTTAATCCTAGTAAATTACATTTACCCGAATCCCAAAAGTGATTATAAGAGAAAGTTACATAGGTTGATTTTTTACAATCCAGCGCACCATCACCTTTGGCCTGATCTGCATCGCCCCCGGCTCCGCCATAAAAGAAGTCGCAGTGATGAACCCATATGTAGTCATTATTTTGTTGCAGACCAATATTGTCACCTTCATTACTGTCACAATTCATGGTGCCCAGATTTCTGATTTCGATATTGCTGGCATTTTTCACCCGAATACCCCAACCATCGGCAACGGCATCTTCACCAATTCCTTCTATTGTAATGTAGCTCGAAGCATTGTTTTTGTTTTCCACCACAATATCACCTTTGTCCATATATGCTAAGTCGGTAATTTGACCAATTAATCTTACAATTAAAGGTCTGTTATCATTCCCTTTTTTAAATCCTTCTAAAATCATTTCCAATCCCACGCATGGATTTTCATTGGCTCCGGTAACATCCAAGGATATGGTGTTTTTGGAATTTTCGGAGATGTATAATATGACAGCATTGTCTTTAGGTGTACCATCTGACTTATATGCTCCGGGAATTCGTCCGTTGGAAAAAGCAAATCCACTTCTGTCGTGTGCTAAAACGCTTATCGACCTTGAAGTTGCACTTAGCCCTTCTTCATTCTCAATTACCGGGGTAATCGTTAGGGTATAACTACCAGCTTTTAATCCGGGAATATCAGCTCTATAATATGTTCCGTAATCGCGTATAAGTTGTGCGTCTATTTTTTGTTGTGCAATTCCTTCGCCAGTATAATACACATTATAGCTATCAGGATTTTCCTCGGAGGTCCATTCAATAAAAGCCGTTTCTAACCAGCCGCCTTCACGAATGATTGAAACCTGTGCCATAAGACATGAGCTAAGTAAAGATAAGCCCAGTAACAGGAGTGTGATTTTCTTCATATTTATGATATTAAGGTTTTATCTCCGCTGGATGAGGAGAACGGAAACAAAATTACCTTGATTCGTAAAATCAAAGGTGTGTGAATTGTTTTATTAGGGATGATATATTGGTAGTTTAGAAGAAAGAGTCCTTTTCTAGCTAATAAATATCATGAGGATGTTAAAATTTATTTGCGAAGCTCAAATATTTTTAAATTACTTATTCGTTGTTATTAATATAAGAACATTATATAAGAGAGGTGCGTTATAAGGTTTACACTAAAAAAGTAAAAATATAAGGTTGTCTATGTGAAAAAAATGTTGTTTTTGGGGGCAAAAAAAGAGTTTTTTTAATGATACCCTGTAATTTAATTTGATAATGAAAATATTTTATAATTTTGTCGCATACAGGAAAGAGACCACCAGATGAATAATAGTAAACTCATTTTAGATGCTGTAAATAATAAGAATGCGAATTCCTGGCAAATTCTGTTTGATAATTATTATTCATCTTTATGTGCGTATGTCAATAGGTTTATTAACGACCATGAAATAACACAAGATATCGTGCAGGAAGTTTTTATTGGTCTCTGGAAATCTACACAACAGTTTACTGACGAAAAAAATCTAACGTATTTTCTATATCGAAGTTGCTACAACAGATCTTTAAATCATATCAGAAATGTAAAACTACAAAGTGATAAGCTGGATAAGATTGAAGATAAATCTTCGTTTGAAAATGAAGACGTGTATAATGAAACCTTAAAAGAAGAGGTCGTTAGGTTACTCTATCGGAATATTAACCAATTACCTACCCAACAAAAAGAAATATTATTGCTTAGGTTAAAAGGGTATGGATGGAACGAGGTGGCTGAAGAATTAAATTTAAGCATCAATACCGTAAAATCGCATAAAAAAAGGGCATTTCAGAAGTTAAGTGAGCAAATGAATGTTTCTGAACTATTTATTGTGGTATTGTTTTTCTCCATTAATTTATTTCAAAATCATTAGTTAAAAACAATAAGATATTTGTTTGCTAAGCCAAATGAGGTTTTTAACTATTTTTTTAATCCTACAGCTATATTTCGTTTAGGGGGGTAAGGATGCGGAATTGTGTATGGAGAGATATTTGATTGAAAAAAACAGGGGTATATTAATTTTTTTTAATCTCCATGACACCCTTTTGTAATTCTTAGGTGTTTTAATATAAAAGCAAGGAATTAAAACGTATTGTTCAGTGCATAAGAATACTTTTTGAATTGGATTCAGATATGTGTAAGGGTCGGTTTAATTACTGTTTTTTTAATTTGCTAAAGATAAAACGAATCGTGGTTAAGTTGTTTTTACAAGAGATTGACTAATGTGGTGAGTTGCATATGGCAATTAAATTTAGAAGGATGAAAGATAAACAAGAGTATATTGACAAGCTTCATACAGAATCAAAAGATTTAAGTGAATCTATTATCAGATCACTTAATGAAGATAGTCAGGTAATAGAAGAAAGAGATGAAGAAAGATCATCAGATAAGGTATATAATTATGTACTGAAGAAAGGTGCTTTTTTTAATCATATTTCCAAATATCAGGAATTCTCAGCTAAGCAAGGTTATCTAAAGTTTCTAAATGCCATTGAAGAATCATATCCAAAATTGGAAAAACGAAATATTAAAAAACATTATTGGTTATATAGTGCAGCAGCAACGGTAGCTGTAATTTTTGGATTGTTTTTATACTTAAAATGGAGTACAGATAAAGTTATTTCTCCAACAATTAATCATGGAATTTCAAAAGCAACGTTAATTCTTCCTAACGGTAAGAAAATTTCTGCTTCATCAGAAGATTTTACATATAAACAAGAAAATGTAAGTGTAAATTATAAAAAAGGGTCATTCTCTTACGTGGGGAACGTTAGTTCAGATTCTTTGGTTGAAAATACATTGGTTGTTCCAATGGGAGGAGAAGCTAATATGACTTTAAGCGATGGAACAAAAGTTTGGTTAAATGCAGATTCTCGATTAAAACATCCGGTTAAATTTATAGGTAAAAACAGGGAGGTTACAGTTAGTGGAGAAGCTTATTTTGAAGTAGCAGAAGATAAAAACCATCCATTTATAGTGCATACAAGCAAGGGTGATGTTAAGGTATTAGGAACTGGGTTTGGGATTACTTCATACCCTGAAGAAAAAGCTTTTGTAACCTTGGCGCACGGTAAAATTGCCTTTAGTGATAATGCGGAAAAGATGATGTATTTAAAACCAGGGGAGCAGGTGAAAATTGAAGGTGGAAAGTGGGAAAAAAGAACTGTAAATATAGAAGAATATGTGGGATGGAAAGATGGAAAGTTTGTTTTTCATAATAGAACTTTAAGTGATATTATGAATACAATGGAGCGTTGGTACAATGTTGAAATTGTGTTTGAAACGCCAAAAATAAAAGACGTTCGATTTTCTGGAGATATTAG
This sequence comes from uncultured Saccharicrinis sp., assembly GCA_963677245.1. Lineage (GTDB taxonomy): Bacteria > Bacteroidota > Bacteroidia > Bacteroidales > Marinilabiliaceae > Saccharicrinis. Next base: position 2,165,235 of record OY781921.1, on the reverse strand, counting down.
AAGATATGAGTCAATCAATGTTTTCCTTGAAGCTTTGGTATTAACCCGGGAACTGGAGTATTCGGTAGAAGGTAAAACGATTCGTTTGTATCAGAAATAGCATACTAAAAACGATATATCTTAATCTAAAATGTTAAATAATAAACAATTATTTTTATGGGAAACTTATGCCAAAAAAAATGGAAAAGAACCTTGCTCTATTGTTTTTTTCTGTGGTTAGGAGTCGGGGTTTTTGCCGCTCAACCAGTGCATAGTCAGGTGGGTAATTCAAATGCAAAAACAGTCTCACTAGAAACGGTAATAAATTATGTGAAGGAAAAAACTAGTTTGAACTTCTTGTATAATTCAGATGTAATCAAGGATTTGCCAGAGGTGAAGGTTGATTTTAGTGAGAGTTCCTGGGAAGAAATTTTAAAACAGGCCCTAGAGCCTAATGGCTATACTTATCAGGTTAAAGATAATATTGTAGTTATTAGTCGTGAGGAGAAGAGATCTATTCCTCAGCAAATTAAAAAAGTACGTGTTCATAATATTGAAGGCGTAGTTCGTGACCAGGATGGCGAAACACTTGTTGGGGCAACAGTAGGAGTGTTTTCTGGTAATGGAGATGCAGTTTATACTGTAACAGATTATAATGGTCGTTTTAATATTCAACTGCAGGGAGATGAGTTGGAAATGGTTGTTTCTTTTATCGGTTTTAAGGATAAGAGAATATCCATTGATCATAAGCAGGAAAAGTATAATATAATTCTGGAATCAGAAATTAATGATCTTGACGAAGTAATTGTAACAGGTATTTTCGACCGCCCCAAAACAAGTTTTACAGGAGCTGCAACAATTATAACAAAGAAGCAAATACGATCTAACGGTAATCGAAATTTATTAAGAACAATTGCTAATATTGATCCTTCTTTGGATGTGCAGGAGCAAAATAGTTTTGGGTCAGACCCTAATAATACCACGCTGGATATTCAAATCAGAGGAGCCTCATCAATAGCTGACGTAAGCAACCTTCAATTGCAATCAAAAGGTCAGTTAAATACTCCTCTTTTTATTTTAGATGGATTCGAAATAAGTGTTGAGAGAGTTTTAGATATGAATCAAAACGATGTTGAGTCAGTAGTTATCTTAAAAGATGCCAGTGCAACATCAATTTATGGATCTCGTGGAGCTAATGGTGTTGTCGTTATTACTTCTTCGCATCCTCCACTTGGTAAACTTAGAGTTACTTATACTGCCGGACTTAATATGGAAATCCCCGATTTATCATCGTATGATTTAATGAATTCTAAACAGAAATTGGAACTGGAAAAAATTGCAGGATTGTATACAGGAGAAGATATTGATGAGCAAATATATTTGAATGAATTATATAATATAAATAATAAAGCTGTTCAAGAAGGTGTTAATACGAATTGGTTAAAAATTCCAACTCGTATTGGTGCCGGTCAGTATCACCGTTTGAGTATAGGAGGCGGAGATGAGCAGTTTCGATATGCAGCAAATATCTCGTATAATAATATTACCGGAGCAATGAAGGGATCAAATCGTAATAACTTTAATGCTGGGTTAAATCTTCAATATTTATTTAAGAATATAAAGTTTTCGAACCAATTGGATTTAGGATTTAATAAGGGTACAAATAGCCCATATGGTAGTTTTTCTAAATATTATGATATGAATCCTTATTGGCGTCCATATGATGAGAATGGAGATCCGGTTTTATCGTATCAATTTTTTGGACAACAAACCCAATATAATCCAGTGTATGATGCCAAGTTAGCGAGTTTTTCAAAATCAGATTATAACAACATACGTAACCAAACTTCATTAAGTATTAATCTAAGTCCAAATTTTAAGTGGGATACCAATCTAGGTTTAAGCTTATTGAAAGGAGGAAGCGATTATTTTTCATCCCCTCTAAGCTCAATTAATTTTCAAACAGGTATTGATCCACTTTCCAGAGGGAGCTATACAAAGTCTACTCGGTTAGAAAAATCTTACCAGATTTCGTCAACTTTAAATTATGGAAAAACTTTTGGGAACCATTCCCTTTTTGCTGGAATTAATGGTCAGGTTTTAGAATCAACAAGCGAAACTATGGGGATTTCAGTAAAAGGATTTACCAATGAAAATCTTAATGATATTTCTAATGGGATTTCCTATGTTGGAGATAATCCAACTATTAATGAATCAACAACCCGTAGCGTTGGTTTAACAGGTACTTTAAACTACAATTATGCAAATAAATATTTTATAGAAGGTTCTGTTAGGTTAGATGGAGCTTCTTCTTTTGGTTCAGAAAAACGTTTTGCTCCATTTTATTCGTACGGATTGGCTTGGGATGCAGGTCAGGAGAAAGTTGTGAAGGAGAACTTGTATTTTATTAATCAATTAAAGTTTCGATATTCTCATGGTGTAACCGGTTCGTTGAACTTTTCAGCTTATCAGGCTTTAACTACCTACTCCTACGATACAGATAATCAATATACAAATATTACGGGTCTTACTGTTTTGGCTATGGGTAATCCTAATTTGCAGTGGCAAAATACAGTTCAAGATAACTTTGGTGTTGATATCAGTACTTTTAATAACAGGTTAGGATTCAACTTTAATTACTATGAAAAAACTACTGAAAATTTAATTGGTCAGGCTTCTTTACCATATTCTAATGGTTATACAGAATTAACTCAAAATTTTGGGACAGTAAAGAATGTGGGTTATGATGCTCAGCTAAGTATTAATGTTATACGCAATACCGAAAGTCAGTTCTCCTGGTATGTAACTGCAGGTGCATATCACAATAAAAATATTTTAGTAGAACTTTCAGATGCTATTAAAAAGGCAATGGAGACATACGAAGGCCAAAACTATAGTGGTGGAAATATTTATATGTATCGAGAAGGTGAGTCAATCGATGAGCTATATGTTCTAAAGTCTCCAGGTGTAGATCCACTAACCGGACAGGTTTTATATGAAGATCCGGAAACAGGAGATATTAGTTATGATATTGGTAATAGTTTGGGAAGTTTCAGGAAGATAGGAGTGGGGAGTTATCTTCCAAAGATAAATGGTCGTTTGGGGTCTTCATTACGATACAAAGGGTTGATGTTTGATATGGCCTTTACCATTCGCCTTGGAGCTAAAAAATTAAATAATACTTTACTAGATGTAGAAAATTCATGGGTTAAATACAATTCAGATAGAAGAGTATTATCAACCCGATGGCAAAAGCCTGGTGATATAACCGGATTTAAAGATTTAGGTAGTGAAGACAATACAATACCTAACGATAGATTTGTTTTTACAGAAAGAACATTTGCCCTTAGTAATATTAATTTAAGTTACCAATTCCCTCAAAAATGGGTAGAGAAGCTAAATGTGGAGCAAGTAAGTCTTACGGGCTCTATCTCGGATGTTTTTTACTTATCTAATATTAGTATGCAGCGAGGAACTGATTATCCCTACTCTATCAGACCAACGTTAAATTTATCTGTTACTTTCTAAAATATTTTAATAATGAAAAAACTATATATCTTATTAATAACAGGTTTAATCATTTTGTCTTCTTGTGATGATTTTCTTACAGTTGAACCTAAGAACATGTTTTCTGCAGATAAAGCACTTAATAGCTCAAGTGGTTATACATCTGCAATGATAGGCGTATATCAAATATTGCAAGATATTTATAATCCTAGTGGTTTTATGATGGGAGGAGGAGTTGATAATTTTGCAATTATTTATTCACAACCAAGTACTAGTTTTTCTCCATCATTAAACAGTAATTTTAATTTTGATTTTGATAATACTACTTATGATAGCAGTTCAGGAGCCTGTTTCCTTTATATGTATAAGGCAATTAGTAATTTAAATTTATTAATTGAAAACATTGAAACAAAAGATGTTTTATCCGGAGAGGAAAGAAGTTTGCTGTTAGGAGAGGCAAAAGCATTACGTGGCTTTCTTCATTTTGATTTATGGCGAATATATGGAACTATGCCTGGAGATAAAGTAGGAGACACTGAAAATATTTTACCATATGCAACTTCATTAACAAGTGAGTTTATAAACTATCTAAATTATTCAGAATATTTCTCATTACTTGTTAATGACTTAAAAGAAGGAAGAGCATTGCTTGCCGAAGCTGATCCGATATTAAAGTTTACGAAGGAAGAGTTAAATAACGCAGGAAGTCTTGATGATTATGCAGAATTGGGCTGGTATATGCGTCAAAATCGTTTTAATTATTTTGCGGCTACCGCTACATTGGCTAGGGTTGAGCTATGGATGGGTAATAAAAGTGAAGCTTTTACATATGCAAAAGAAGTTATTGATGCCGTTAATACTGATGGAACTTCTAAATTTAGTTTAGGTACATCAGTAGATCTGGGTAATCAGGATTTTGCTTTGTTTTGTGAACAGTTATTTGGTATTGAAACTGCAGGTTATGATGATGATATTTATTCAAGCTATACTGCATATTGTGTAAATGATGAATATGTACTATCATCTGTTTATACCAGTATGTCTGATATCCGAAAAGTCAATCTGTTTACAACATTAACTAATAATGCGGTGGTTTATAATGCTCAGGTTAGTAAGAAGTACAGTTATATGTCTGAAGATGATTTAGGTTACAAAAGCTTTCCTATAGTAAGATTATCAGAAATGTATTTGATTTTGGTTGAAACTGCTTCGGATTTAACTACTGCACAAGAGTATTACGACACATTTGTTAATTCACGTTTTGATAACAATACAACGCTTAATGCTTCTAATTTACAGGAAGAGGTTTTAAATCAGTATATAAAAGAGTTTTGGGCAGAAGGTCAGGTTTTTTATGCTTATAAGCGTTTAGGTCTTTCTCAACTTCCTATTTCAAATCAGGAGATGAATGAAGATAAGTACCGGGTACAAATTCCTACAGGAGAAACTAGTGGAGATGTAAGTATGTAATTAGGTTACCAATAAAGAAAAATTAAGAATATGAATTATCGATATATAATATTGCTTATCATGATGAGCAGCATATTTTGTTCATGTGAGGAAGAATACCCTGGAGAATATTCGGGTAATCCGTATTTATTTTTTCCTGCAGGAGAAAACGCCACAAGTATTTATGTACAAAAACATTATAATAATTTTTACTACTACCGTGATAATACCATAGATCGAGATACTGTATATATTCCGTTAGTAACAATGGCAGCAATACCGGAAAATGATTTAATAGTGCAATTGGAAACTTTTGATAGTGATACAATGTCATACCCTGATCGCATTGACGAAGATACGGAAAATGCAGTAGCGGGAATCCATTATGTTGCTTTTGAAGATGATGAAATGTATGATAATCTTGTTTTTCATAAAGGAAAAATGCAGGACACTATTCCGCTGATCATTTTAAGAGATCCTTCATTGAAAGAAACTACATACCGAATTACTTTTCGTTTAGTTGATTCTGAAAATAGTATAGCTGCCGACAAAACAGAAAATAGGGTAGTAGTATATATAGCTGATAAAGTAAGTAAACCTAGTAACTGGGATGCATGGTATTTTGGTACCTACGGTGATGTAAAAATGGATTTTATGATTCGCCATTCAGATTTGGTTTGGGATAAGGATGATATGCAAATGGTTCTGGATGATGACTTTCTGTTAGCTTATTACATATATAAATTTCAGGAAGATCTAAAAAACGAAAACGAACTGCTTGGAGATGATGCACCTTTAAGGGAAGCAGATGGTACAGTAGTTTCTTTTGATCGTGTTTATTATTAACCTATAAAGTCAATTAACATGAAATATATTAAAGATAATTTTATAATATATATGATACTTTTCTTTGTAATTGCAGGTTTTAGTTCTTGCAATGATGATTTAGAATATGTATCAGAATTTCCTGATATTAATATTGATATGGGGGAGATTAAGTCCATTTATTACTAACCTGAGTTCGATTCTTAACTATTTTACAATCAATGAAATAAGGATACAATAATCTTTGAAATAATTGCAAATAAAAATGGATTTTACTAATTTAAAAGTCTGACAAACAAATAATTAGAAGTAAAATCCATGTATTTAAGTAAAGATAAAATTACGGAAATTTTCGTTTTAGTTGATGAATTTTGCATTGAATTTGAAAAAACAGTTACTAGGCATAGCTTGGGGAATAAACCCAAGAAAAAGCCTAGAATGAGCCATAGCGAAGTGATTACCATAATGATTTTGTTTCATTTTGGAGCGTTTAAAAATTTAAAACATTTCTATTTGTTCTATGTAAAAGAACATTTACGGCAAGATTTTCCTAGAACCGTTTCTTACAATCGGTTTGTTGAAATACTCCAACAAACAGCCTTACCCATGACCTTGTTTCTAAAAACATGTTGCCTGGGTGAATGCACTGGAATTTCTTATGTGGACTCAACTCCTATCCGAGTTTGCAAAAACAAACGCATACCAAGACACAAGGTTTTTGAAGGCTTGGCACAAAGAGGAAAATCAACAATGGGCTACTTCTTTGGTTTTAAATTGCACTTTATCATAAATGATAAGGGAGAGATCCTAAATTTTGTAATTACTCCCGGAAATACAGACGACAGAGAGCCCCTGAAAAATCAAAAGTTTGTTGAAAAAATAAAAGGTAAACTATATGCCGATAAGGGGTATGTATCTAAAAAACTCACTGAAGTACTATTTATTGACGGACTCCACCTAATAACTTACATTAGAAATAATATGCGTAATGTAATAATGGAAATGAAAGACAAGCTCTTGTTAAGAAAAAGGTCTGTGATAGAAACTATAAACGATGAACTTAAAAACATATGTTCTATTGAACATTCCAGACACAGGTCTTTTGAAAACTTTATTACTAATATGATTTCTGGTTTAATTGCTTATTCTTTTTTCCCAAAGAAACCTGCTATCAAATATGATGTAATAAAAACTGATCAATTAGCTCTTTTTTAAAATCGAACTCAGGTTACTACAATGAAATTCTTAATCTAAATCCATTAGTAACATTAGGTAGTGATTCAATTGATGCAACAGAATCTTCTTATTCGTATCGGTGGAGTTATATAAATACAGATCAGGGAACTATTGAACTTATAGCAGAAAGTAAGAATATAGAAATAACTTTGGATACCATAGGTGCTATCAATCTGTACTATGAAATTGAAGACAATAATTCACATGTTGTAAAAACTTCAACCAATGTAATTAATGTTGAGTCAGTTACTAATCAAGGATGGTATGTTTTAAAACAAACAATTGATGGGAATACTGATGTAGATGGATTTTATGTAAGTTCTGAAACTGGGGATTATAATATTATCACTCAAAAATTAGGGAACACACTTCTCGGGTCTCCTAAGTCTTTTGCTTTTTCAAATTCATACAAATATAAGCCTTATGCAGATAGTAGTTTTTATAATACAACATCGGCTTTGATGATATTTAGTGAAAATGATGCCTTAGCTTATAACGTTACAAATGCCACACCTTTAATTCAATTGCAGGATATGTTTTTTTTAGAACCAGAGGAAGCAAATCAAAGCATAAAAACTGCCATGTTAAACAGTAGTAAAGTCTTTGTTTCTATGGAGAATGGAGCTTATACTATGAATGGTGGTAATCCTGCTTTTTTCCCTGTTGTTGAAGGAGATTATAGTGTTGATAAATGTATTACCTGTGGATCTTATGGTAATACATTGGCATTCGATAATAAAAACAAAAGCTTTATAATGTTTGGCACAGCAGGATATAACACGTCAGATACTATTGGTTATTTTAAAGATGAATTTAGCCAGTTTAATAATGGGTTGGAGATCTCTGTAAACAATATGAATGGTGAGGCTATATTTCTTGAAAATACCCAACGTGGATCCGGGTGGAATGCAAAAACATATGCATATTCTTTGTTTAAAGAAGATGATAGTGTTGATGAACTGATACTTTATGGTTTGGATTATGATGTTTTTGTAGAAGGTTTGTACTATTATTATCCAAATGCTAATGATTACACTAATTATATATTGGTTGAGGCAGGTAACTATTCTCCGATTAATTTCATGAAGCGGCTATCAAATACTCAATATCCATCCTTGATCTCTGCCAACTTTTATACAATGCATAAAAATAACAACATATTATACTTTGCTAATGGCAACCAAATAGGAATGTATAATATAGATGATCAAAGTTATAATGAAAGTTTTATTTCAGATATTCCGTCTGAAGAGGAAATTACCTTTATTAAATACGTTAAAACCAGTTATTCTGATACAGATGAAGAATTCTCGGGACTTGTTGTAGCGACTTATTTGGCTTCATCAGATACTTATAAAGTATATAATTATCAATTAAGTGGATTATCCCAAGTTACTAAAGAAGCTAAGGTTAAAACAGGTCAAGGAAAAGTTGAAAAGGTAATGTATATCTCACCAACTTCTTATTCGTGGTCGAGCGACCTATTCATTTATAATTAAGAAAAAACATATTACTTATGAAACAAATTATCATTATCAGTTTGTTGATAATTAATTGCGCTGTAGGTGCTTATTCAATTAGTCCAACAAAAAGTGCCAATGTATCTGCTGATACATTAAAAGTAGGGGATGTATGTCCTGATTTTAATATGGAAAACCTGAATAGAGAAAAAATTGCAATTTCTTCTTTAAGAGGTAAATATGTATTTATAGATGTATGGGCTTCATGGTGTTATCCTTGCCGAAAACAATTTCCATTCCTTAAAGAATTAGAGGAGAAAATTACCTCCGATGAAATTGTCTTTTTAGGTGTTAATGTTGATACGCGTGATTTCAATTGGCTAGGAACAGTTGAAAATCTAAAACCAGCAGGAGAGCAATGGCATGTTCTCGACTCTGAGTTTGAAGATAAATTTAATATCAAATACATACCTCGTTTTATTTTATTGGATAAAGAAGGTAAAATACTCGAGACAAAAACAACAGCCCCATCAAAACCTGAGACAGAAGTACTTCTGAAAAAATTGCTTGGTTTATAATTATAATTAACAAAAACAAAAATGAATCTGGAAAGAATTAAAAAAGGATTGAATTATTTAGGAGTAATCGCAATGATTACATGTACTAATAGTTTATATGCGCAGGAAAAAACTCCTCAATTTAGAATTCGAATTAAATTAGATGAGGTAAAAAGTGAATCATCAGTAATGCTCGGTTATAAAGAAAATAACAGAATGCATATTGATACCGTTTATGCAAATGCTGACAAGGAGTTTATTTTAGAGGGAGAAATACCACCCGTTGAACGTGCATATATCAATTTGGCTCATCATAAATTAGACCCAACTATGCCACCTAACAATGATGATGCTATGTCTGTATACCTTGAAGAAGGAGAATTGTTAATTACAGGAAAAGACTCATTAAAAACAGCAGTTGTATCAGGAACTCCGTTAAACGAAGACTTGCAAAAATTAAATGCGATCGGTTTACTATTCGACGAAAAAGTTAGTGTTATTAATGCTGAGTATTCAAAAGTAATGGAGGCAGGGAACAAAGTCAGAGCTGAGGAATTAGAAGCTGAATATGCAGAACTGATGGCTAAGAAAAAAGAAGCTGAAATGGCTTTTGTTGAAAGTCACTCTAACTCAGTTGTAAGTTTAGATTGGTTACGAAGAAATGTAAATGTAATTCAGGAAAAAACTTTGGCTACTAAACTCTTTAATAGCTTTACCGAAGATGTGAAAAAATCAGCTGCCGGAGTAATATATTCTAATATTTTAGGTCAGACAAAAGGAGCCGATATTGGTTTTGAAGCACCTGATTTTAGTGCAAAGCAGCCTAATGGAGAATCGTTAAGTATTCGTTCATTAAGAGGTAAATATGTGTTGTTAGATTTCTGGGCATCATGGTGTGGTCCTTGTCGAAGAGAGAATCCAAATTTAGTAAAGGCTTTTAATAATTATAAGGATAAAAACTTTACTGTAATAGGATATTCTCTCGATGGAGGAAATAATGCATTAGATAGTTGGACAAAAGCAATTGAAAAAGATGGATTACTATGGTATCAGATTTCAGACCTTGCGGGATGGAATAGTTTACCAGTACAATTATATGGTATTTCAAGTGTTCCAACGAACTTTTTGATTGATCCAAACGGAAAAATTATAGCTAAAAATCTTAGAGGTGAAGAGTTAGAATTAAAATTAAATGAAATTTTAAATTAGATGTAGATGAAAGGTTTCTTAGTTATAATAGGTCTTGTATGTTGTTTCTCTTTTTCAATGAATGCTCAGAATGTTGAATATTTCGATTTTGAAAATATTACTAATGTTATTCGCGAATCATTGAAAAAAACTCAGGATGAAGCACCTTTTCAATCGTTGCAAGAATTAAAACAATATTGTGTTACCGCAAAAAAAGATCAGAGTATACAATATTCCAATTTGCCAAAAGCAAATAAAAAAAATGTTGATGCCGTAAATCTTGTAAAACAAATCAAACCAACTTCACTTCTTTTATGTATGCTAAAAAGAGGGTTTGGAATATATGATGATTTTGTTTTAATCGGGGCTTCAGCTGTTGCTATTAGTGAGGATGGACTTTGTGTTTCTAATTATCATGTGTTTGATTTTCTTATTAATGAAGGTCAGGGTACTTCTCCCCAGGATAGTTTATTTTTTGTAGCAGATGTAAATGGAAATGCTTATCAGATAACGGGAGTTAAAAGCTATAGTACTTCTGCTGATTTAGCAGTATTTACTATTGATACCAGAGGTAAGAAAATTGCAGCAGCCCCACTTGGAGATGATTTGGAAGTGGGTTCAACAGTTCATACAATGACAGCGCCTAATCAACAGGCTTATTATTATACAAAAGGTATAGTAGCCCGAAATTCCTCCTTTGATAATGATTCAAGGGAAAACAGAAGTGAGATTACAGCTGATTTTGCAATTGGTTCAAGTGGAGGGCCTGTTTTTGATGATAAAGGTAATTTGGTTTCAATTGTATCCTCTACAACTTCCGTTTATGCTGGCGGAGGTGAAAATCCAGAGTGGCAGATGGTAATGAAACTGTGTATTCCAGTTAGCTCAGTTAAGAAGTTAGTTTTAAACTAAGAATTAGATTAATAATACTATTTAGCGTGCTCATGGTTTTTATTAGCCATGGGCATGTTTTGTTATAGTATGTATATATGTAAATGTAGAATATGATACCAGTATAGCTCTTTAATTGGTGTTTTTTGCTATAAATTAATTGAATATTTCGTGTTTTAGGCATAGAATAGAGGAAGTAATTCTTTAACGGTATTCAATTTACCATTGTTATTAAAGCTTCAGGTAAATCATATAACTATGTTAAATGCAAAAAAATAATAGAATCAGGTGCATTTCGATTTACTCCCTTAAAAATATTGTATGAAATGAAAAAAAATAGCAAAAAACATTCTTGAACCCCCTTTGAGGTTTGGGTGATGTCCTTTATTTATTGAAAAAAAGAAAGAAAAGTGTAATTCTTGACACCTATTGAGCAATTTCACGTGTCATATTATTTTAATCGTACTGATGTGTTACTTGGATGCATTGGTTAATAATGTATAACTTAAAATAATATTAAATGAAACAGCTCTACATTTTTCTGGCAATATCGTTAATTGCGATTGCCGGTAATGCGCAAAGCGTAGAAATGGTTGTCGATTACCAGGAAACAACAGCTTCAACTTCCCCATATAACCTCATGGGAACCAGTAAATATTTGAGTTATTTCGGTAACCTAAATTATTATGCTTACACTAGCATTTGGGGAACTTTTACTGAATCCTATGATTCAGAATGCTTTGTCTCGCAAGGTACAGCAGAAACAACCTTTGCTTATGACATAAATACAGGAGAGAATGAGTTAACTGATGCTCTGGAAAATACTTATATAGAATATGGTTCTTCCTGGCCTGCGAGTCCGGTTGTTTTTAATGATCAAGTATATTTCGTTGCTTCAGATGGTACAACAGATGGTATTTACACAATTGATAATGAAACGCTGGAGCCACAACGAATTGCTGATTTTAAATGGCAATATACTCCGGTTGAATATGATGGTAAACTATTATTTTGGATAATGGATGCTTCCTGGAATACAATATTAGCGACCTGGGACGGCGTTTCTGAAACATTTGAAACTTTACCAAACCAAGTAAGCTCTGAAGACGGAAGTATGCTATATGTACCTGGTTATAATACTTATTCTAAGAACTTTATCGTTTTGGATAATAAAATTATTTTCGAGGGTAAATTAAATAGTAATATAGAAGCTGGAATTGAGTTATTGATCCTCGACCCTAAAGGCACAGAAGGCCCTCAATTATTAAAAGACATGACCAGTGGAAGTGATTCGCAAATCAAAAAAATGACAGAGTGTGCAGGTAAGGTTTATTTCGTATATACAGATGCGAATTGGATTAATTATCTTGCCGAAACGGATGGTACAGAGGATGGTACTATGGTTATTGAAGCAATTGATGAGGTGTTGGCGGAAGCAGATTATAGCTCTTCTAACCTTGCTTATTATGGTATATTGGCTCATGATAAAAAAATCTATTTTCAAGGTAATGATGGCGTAACTGGAGATCAACTTTATGAATACAATACACAAAATGCAGTATTTACTCGTTTATCAACGCTTAAGGATGATTCAGGAGAAACAATGAGCTTCAATCCTAATTCATTTTGTGTGTTTAATAATCAAATATACCTGTCTGGTTACACAGCAGACGGTCAGATAAAATTGCATCGAATCAATGGTACATCACTTGAAGTTGTTGATGAGAATGTTATTAACGTTTATAATTTAACGGTGTATAATAGTAAATTATATATGACAGCTGAAAAAGCAGATGGTACAACAGGATCAGAGCTTTTTGTATATGATCCTCTAATTAATGCAATTGAAGCTAGTGATATAATTGGAAATAAGATGACAGTTTCTCCAAATCCTTCAAACGGATTTGTTAATGTAAATGGCATAAGTACTGAGAATGCTATGTATGAAATTTGTGATTTATCGGGACGTTGTGTTGAGAAAGGAAGTGTTGTTAATGGTCAGGTAGACTATATGGTAAATGCCGGAATTTACGTATTGAAAATAATAGAAGGTACGAAATCAAGTACAGTGAAGATAGTAGTCCAGTAGTAAATTAATAAAAAACAGCTTCAAAGCTGGAAATTCTAAACTTGCTAAGTATTGAATATGCTTAGCAAGGCAGATTCAGAAGTAAGATAAAAAGCAATAAATATTAAGGGTCGGTGTTTAAAATGCCGACTCTTTTTGTTTACATAACTTATATGACTGGTTTCCTCAAAGCCATAAACCTTAATTTTGCGCATTTTTGGGCATACGATTCCCATTTGGGGAGCCGGAAACATTTCAAACATATCTTAAAATAACATCAGGCAGCACAGGCAGCATTTTGTTTGGCGCGATGCATTCGCCTTCCTATTTCCAGAGCGTTGCCTGTGTGTATACCCATAAAGACCCATAGTATCTCGTTGTCCTTGGTTCGTGCTCCTACGCGATTTAAGAGATAATGTTGTTTGTCTTTTCCAAAGCTTCCTTCTAACCTTGTGGCCCGTTCTTTCTTGATCAATTTTGCGATTTGTTTACGTTCGGACTCGTATTTTCCAGGTCTTCCTTTTCTGGCAAAATCGGTTCTGATGTTGTTTTGCGTGGCGAAGCTCCTGTTTTTGTTGGTGGCATAAATGGCATCTGCACCGGCAAGCCTAGTCTTAGTTTTGGTGAGCAGCTGAGCATAGAACACGGTGGATTGGAAACGGGTGCCTTCGTTGAAAGCATTGAAATCAAGGTGTTCGATAAAGCTTATGCCGTTAATCTGAAGCTTATTGAGCTTGACTCCAAACTCAACTTTTTTGATTTCCTTTCCTCTGACAATGGGACGTATATAACTTTTCGAAAGGCTCACTATGCGGTCTTTTATTTTTTCGCCGGTATCGAAGTGGTACTGTTGCTGCAGGAACACTTTTCTCACTATTTGTTTCTTGTCCCAATATTTGCCGGGCATTTCTATCCTGTTTTGTTTTTCGATATCATCCAATTCATTAAGAATTTTGTGCAGCAGCTTGAGCAATCCTCGGGTTAATGCGTTCTTTTCTTTCGAGGGTTTTCTGCGTTTTCGGCTGTAGCTCCAGTACCGCTCTTTCCATTTGAGATACTTTGTTCTGGGTAGTTTTATGCCGCTATATTTGCATATCAATTTAAGCTGCCCGTATGCCCAATCTACCGATTCCCACAACAGTTTCTGGTTGGTGGGGAATCTAACCGAACTTTCGTAACAGGTGGCATCCGTCAATATCTGTTCGAGCTCCTCCATGTGAGGGAGCCAATGGGATGCAAGTACGCCCTGCGCATCCTTGATGTTCAGCTTTCCGGACAGCTCACAGCGTATCTGGCTCACAATTTTATAGTTACTGATGTGCTGCCCAAGCCCCAGTACTGTGCTACAGAAAAATTGGTAATGGATATTGGCGTTGAACTGTTCTATCAGTTTTTTGTCCGAACAGCCTGCGTAATGTTTTAGAACCATCAGTGCCAACTTACCTTGCGGAGAAAATATACAGTTTGGGCCTTTCTTGCTTTCATTCAGTTTAAAGGAGCGTATCAGCTCTTCCCACGGAATAGCTATAAAAATCTTGCCCAAATCGGTGTCGAGAAACTGGTCGTAGAGCAAGTTAAAATTATCTTCAATAGAAAACAGTGGCAAGGATGCCTGAAAATGTGGAATACTTTGTAACTTTATCACTATTAGAAAAATGAAAAACCCCGTTTTTGGCAAAAGTGCCCAGTTTCGGGGTTTGTTGTTTCCTAAATATAGACACAATGTATTTTATATCAAAGCGATATGCTTCTTACGACTATGCCTAGCAAGTTTTTTTATGAATATATTCGAAGTTCTAATAATTAGTTTAATTCCCAGTTATTAAAAATATAAGATTAGATGACATCGAAAAGTTCCATCGTTTTATTATAATTTAAAGTTCCTCTCCTTAAGAATAATTAAATCACTATCTTTTTGTAACAACAATTCCTTTTGCCTGGCATATTAAATAAGCTAATATAAAATGCGACATACTTTGATATAAAGAAATCAATTTTGTCATTAAAACTCAGATTTCATCATAATGTCTTTTTGTCATTAAAACTGACAGATAAAATTATTTTACTAATGCTTTTGTGTCAATATTTCATCAAACTGACACATTTTTCGCATGGCATGGCATTTGAAATAAAGCAGACCGAGATCATTAAACAGAAAAATAAAATCTTAAAATAAATAATAATAAAATGGGAAAAATAATTGGAATCGATTTAGGTACAACCAACTCCTGTGTTTCTGTAATGGAAGGAAGCGAGCCGGTTGTAATTCCAAATAGCGAAGGTAAAAGAACAACACCCTCAATTGTAGCTTTTGTTGAAGGTGGAGAAAGAAAAGTAGGTGATCCTGCAAAACGTCAGGCTATCACTAACCCAGGTAAAACCATCTATTCGATTAAACGATTTATTGGGGATAACTTTGATGAAATTCCAAAAGAGGTTTCTCGTGTACCTTACGAAGTAATAAAAGGAGATAACAACACACCTCGTGTAATTATCGACGACAGAAAATATTCTCCACAAGAGATTTCAGCGATGATTCTTCAAAAAATGAAGAAAACAGCTGAGGATTATCTTGGTCAGGAAGTAACAGAAGCTGTAATTACAGTTCCTGCTTACTTTAACGATGCTCAACGTCAAGCTACAAAAGAAGCTGGTGAAATTGCAGGATTAGCTGTAAAACGTATTATCAATGAGCCAACAGCTGCGTCTTTAGCTTATGGTTTAGATAAGATGGATAGAGATATGAAAATCGCAGTGTTCGACCTTGGTGGTGGTACATTCGATATTTCAGTTCTTGAGCTTGGAGATGGTGTGTTTGAAGTAAAATCTACAAATGGTGATACTCACCTTGGTGGAGATGACTTTGATGATGTTATCATTAATTGGTTGGCAGATGAGTTCTTAAAAGACGAAGGTATTGACTTGCGTAAAGATGCAATGGCTCACCAACGATTGAAAGATGCTGCAGAAAAGGCTAAAATTGAACTTTCTAGTGGTAACTCAACTGAAATCAACTTACCATATATTATGCCTGTTGATGGTATTCCAAAGCACTTGGTTAAAACTTTAAGCCGTGCTCAATTTGAGCAATTAGCAGATAAGTTAATTCAAGCTACATTGGAGCCATGTAAGGCTGCTTTAGCTGATGCTGGATTATCTCCATCAGAAATTGATGAAGTAATTTTAGTTGGTGGATCAACTCGTATTCCTGCTATTCAGGAAATCGTAAAAAGTTTCTTCGGAAAAGAGCCTTCTAAAGGAGTTAACCCTGATGAGGTAGTAGCTGTTGGAGCCGCTATTCAAGGTGGAGTATTAACTGGTGAAGTAAAAGATGTATTGCTTCTTGATGTTACCCCACTTTCATTAGGTATTGAAACAATGGGTGGTGTAATGACTAAGTTAATTGAAGCGAATACGACAATTCCAACAAAAAAGTCAGAAACATTTACAACAGCTGCGGATAACCAGCCTTCTGTAGAAATTCATATTGTACAGGGTGAGCGTCCAATGGCTGCACAAAATAAAACAATTGGTCGTTTCCACTTAGACGGAATTCCACCAGCACAACGTGGTGTACCTCAAATTGAAGTATCATTTGATATTGATGCCAATGGTATTCTTCACGTAACTGCTAAGGATAAGTCAACCGGAAAAGAGCAAAGTATTCGTATTGAAGCTTCTTCTGGATTAAGCGAGGACGAAATCAAGCGAATGAAAGATGAGGCTGCTGCTAATGCGGAAGCTGATAAATCTGCCAAAGAAAAAATCGACAAGATGAATGGCGCTGACAGTTTGATTTTCCAAACAGAAAAACAACTGAAAGAGTTTGGTGATAAGTTACCGGCTGACAAAAAGGCACCTATCGAAGCGGCTCTTGAAAAATTAAAAGCGGCTCACAAAGCGGAAGATATTGCTGGTATTGATGCTGCAACTACTGAGTTGAATACTGTATTCCAGGCTGCGTCTCAGGAAATGTATAATGCAAGTCAGGCACAAGGTGGTCAACCAGGTGGAGCACAACCAGGACCAGATGCTGGTCAGGCACAAGGAGGTGAAGCTAAAGGTGGCGATGACGAAGTTACTGATGTAGATTTTGAAGAAGTGAAGTAATCACTTTGAAATATAGGATGATAGGGGAAAGCCGTCCAATATGGGCGGCTTTTTTCGTTGTACAGAGTAGCATAAAAAAAACAATAAATACATTCTAGTATGGCTTTCCTTATTTATTTTTAGGTTCATTTTTAATATTAAGATTATGACAGGCAGAATTATAAAATGTGGACTCATTACTTTGGCGATGTTTGTATATGTTTTTACATTAAATGCACAACAAGAAATTAAATTATGGCCTAAGGGAGTTCCTGGTGCTATCAAGAATAAGGAATACAAAGAGTCGAATACAGATGAGCGAAGAAGAATTAATCGTATTATAAAGGTTAGTGATCCCACAATAAAAGTTTTTTTACCAGAAAAAGAAAAGGCGAATGGTGCAGCAGTACTTATTTGTCCTGGAGGAGGGTATAGGGTGTTAGCCTACGACCATGAAGGTTTTATGATTGCAGAGTGGTTAAATAAACATGGTATTGCGGGCATCTTGTTAAAATATCGTTTGCCAAGCGATCAAATAATGGAACATAAAGAAGTTGGTCCATTACAGGATGCGCAACAAGCTATGAGGTTAATACGAGAAAATGCAGAAAGCTGGAATATAGACCCGAATAAAATTGGTGTTATTGGTTTTTCTGCTGGAGGGCATTTGGCTTCTACTTTATCCACTCAATTTGACAGAGCTGTTTATAAAACAAAAGATGATATTTCTGCCAAACCTGATTTTTCGGTGTTGGTTTATCCTGTTATTTCTATGGATACAACCATAACGCATATGGGGTCAAGAATTAATTTAATTGGCAAAAATCCCGAGGAGCAGTTAGTGAAGCAATATTCCAATGAGTTACAAATTACACCTCAAACACCTATGACATTTATGGTACATTCTGCAGATGATGGAGGAGTTCCGGTAGAAAATACCTTGAATTATTTTAATGCCTTGCAAAAGAATAAGGTTAAATCTGAGATGCATATTTTCGAAAAAGGAGGTCATGGTTATGGCATGGGTAAAAAGAATGGAACACAATTGCAATGGCCTGCCATGTTACTAGAATGGTTAAAAATGCATGGCGTAATCTAAGTCTGTCTTTTTTCTCACAAAAAATTATTGGGTATATAATAGGCAGATAATGAGGAGGCTTGCTAGCGTAAATTTACTTATGTGATTTATTGACAATAGGCGTCATGTAATATAAATCTCATATCTTTTGTCTATAATCTAACGATCTATTAGTTTTAAAAGCTTCTTAATTTTAAGGAGCTTTTTTTGTTTATATGTTTATTTGCTAATCATGAACAAAATGATTTGATTTGAGTTAGTAATTTATGCATAAAGGAAGTGTTGCTTAGTAATAAGTAGCACGATTATAATTTATTGAAAAGGAGATCATTCGTAATATGAGTAAAACAGGTGTATTGTTAGTTAATTTAGGAACGCCAGATAGTTCTTCCAGAAAAGATGTAAAAAAGTACTTGGCTGAGTTTCTGATGGATGGTCGTGTGATTGATATTTCCTATTGGAAACGATTTCTGTTAGTAAGAGGAATTATAGCTCCATTTCGATCAAAAAAGGTTTCTAAAGAATACGAAAAACTATGGTTGAATGAAGGTTCTCCTTTAATGGTTTATGGAAAGCAGTTAGCAGGCAAGGTGCAGCATCTTTTTAATCAAAATAATGCAAAGGTTAGTGTTGTTTTAGCTATGCGATATCAAACGCCATCAATTCAGGAAGGTCTCGAAAAATTGAAAGAGGAAGGAGTTGAACGTATTATTGTTTTTCCATTATTTCCTCAATATGCCTCTGCAACAACGGGATCGGTTGCTCAAAAAGTGATGGAGTTGATTTCTCAATGGCAGGTAATTCCTTCTATCGAATTTATCAACACCTATCATTCAAATCCTTTATATATTAAAGCTTTTGCAGATAAGGTTAAAGCAGATATAGATAAATATAATCCGGATCATATTTTATTCAGTTATCATGGTATTCCGGAAAGACATTTAGAGCGAATTAAAAAACAGAATGAGAAGCTTTGTAGTTTTCCATCATGTAATTGTAAGGATAATTCACAGGATAAACCTTACTGCTATCGTTCAGCTTGTTTTCGTACAACGCAATTAATTACAGAGGAGCTTCAGTTATCACCAGAAAAGTATTCAACCTCATTTCAAAGTCGTTTAGGTAAAAATCCATGGATACAACCGTATACGGATGAATCTATTCGTAAATTGTCACAAAGTAAAAAGAAGAACTTATTGGTGGTTTCTCCATCATTTGTAGCTGATTGCCTGGAAACTACGTTGGAAATAGGAGAAGAGTATAAGGAATTATTCAAGGAAAATGGAGGAGAAGTATTTCATTTTACTAAAAGTTTAAATGCTAATGATTCTTGGGCAGAAGCTATTTATAAGATGGTATCAGATTCTATTAAATAAGGATCTAATACAATATCTTTTAAAACAAACTATTGTATCATGTAAATTATTGATTATCTTTGCACCGCAAAATTTAAATATAGATTTATGTACTTGACAAAAGAAAAGAAGCAAGAAATCTTCGAGAAGTACGGAAAGTCGAATACTGATACTGGTACTCCAGAAGGCCAGATAGCATTATTTACCTACCGTATCTCGCACTTAACCGAGCACTTAAAGGTTAATAAAAAAGATTATAGCACAGAGCATGCTTTGAAAAAAATGGTTGGTAAGCGTCGTAATTTGTTAGATTATATCAAAAACAAAGATATCGAGCGTTACCGTTCAATTATTAAGGAATTAGGAATTCGTAAGTAATTGTAACAAGAAACAAGAAAAGGCAATCCATTTGGGTTGCCTTTTTTTTGTGTTAATGTATGCAATTTAGACTCGGTTAAGAATCCTATTTTAGTCATTTTTACTAGATTTGATTGGTAGCTCTATTCTGAAAGTAGTTCCTTTGGCATTTATTGAATTAAAGTTTATCTCGCCATGATGCTCTTTAATGATGTTGTAAGTTATAGATAAGCCTAAACCAGTTCCTTCACCTGTGGGTTTGGTGGTAAAAAATGGGTCGAATATTTTGTCCATAATTTCCGTGGGTATACCACTTCCTGAATCAGTAATTGAAATAATGGCATAACCCTTAGTTAATGCAGTTTTTATTTCAATTTTTCCATCTGTCTCAATAGCTTGTTCTGCATTGGCTATAATATTTAAAATAGCCTGATGAAGCTTTCCTTCATTTCCAGTTATAATAAGATTTTTGGGATGGTATTTTTTTATTATTTCCACCTTTGATTTGAGTTTGTTTTGCAACATAACAAGACAATTGTCAATAACTTCATGAAGATCGCATTGAGTCATAGGTAAGTCATCTTTTCGACTATAATGACTTAGACTATTTACAATTTTTGAAGTGCGGGAAACGCCTTCATTAATGGCATTTAATAAGGGTGTAATTTCTTTAATGTTGTAGTGCTCATTTTTTTCAAAATATTTTTTTAAAGCCATGCTACCTCCATGAATAAAATTTAGAGGGTTGTTTATTTCATGAGCTATTCCTGCAGAAAGTACTCCTAACGAGGCCATTTTTTCGGCTTGTATCAACCGGTCTCTTGTGTTATTTAAAGCATTGATGGTTTGTTGAAGCTCTGCTTTTTGTTCATTTAATTCATCATTAATTACATGTAGTTCTTCCATTGAAGCTTCTAGTTCTTCGGTACGTTCTTGTACCATTTCCTCCAGATGCTTGCGGTATTTTTTTAGCTCTAATTCTGTTTCTTTTTGTTCCGTAATATTCACACTATTGTGGAGTATATATGGCTTGTTTTTCCATCTTACAAGAGTGGTAGAGTATAGGAAGTCAGCTATTGAGCCATCCATCAATGTAGCTTTAAGTTCGTAATTTTCTACTTTTCCTTTCTCTCTCATCTCTTTTTCAATGTAAACTTGAGTTTCATCGTCTACTTTAAAGCCTAATTGTTTAGGAGTTTTACCTATTACTTCATTGGAGTTTGCTTTATTAAGTTTTGTGTATGCATCATTTACTAAGACAAAGCGACCTTCCATATCTGTAAGAGAAACCGGATATGGTGCGAGTTTGATTATGGATCTGAGTAATTCTTCATTTTCTTTAATCTGGGTTTCTGCATTTTTTCTTTCTGTAATATCTCTTCCAATGCCTAATACACCTATAAATGTACCATCGTTGCTAAATACAGGCGTTTTAATTGTTTCTAAAACCTCCTGATGACCATCAGCAAAGGTAACTTTCTCTTCATTTATACTTGGGTGACCCTTTATTCTTGCCTCCTCATCTTTTTGCCGAAAGAAGTCTGCAGTGTTTTTGTCAACAAAGTCATAATCCGTTTTTCCAATGATGTTCTTTATATCAGTACCATATAATTCGGAAATACGTTTGTTGCATTGTAAAAAGACTCCGTTTGGATCTTTCAGCCATATTAGATCAGGAATGGTGTTTATTAATGCCTTTAATTTACCTTCACTTTCTTTAAAGTTATAAACGGCTTGTTTGTAATTGGTAACATCTTTTCTAATGCCAGCCATTTTTAACACCTTTCCATCCTTATCTTTTTCAATGGCGTGACCTATAACCTGATGCCACCGATAGCTTCCATCTGCGTGGAGCATTCTTGCTTCGTATTGATAATGGTCGATTGTATTCTGTTTAACCTGTTTAATTTTATTAATAATCTTATCTAAATCGTCCGGATGTACTCTGTTGTGCCAAAAATTAGCATCAGTAGCTCCTTTGATTGGTTTGTAGCCTAGCATAGTGTAGTAGGTGGAAGAAGGAAACCATAGGTCATCTTTTAGGTGCCAAACCCAGGTTCCTAATTGAGCGGCATCGACAATTAACCTTAAAATTTCATCACTATGGCGTTTGGAGTCTTCTAATTTTTTTTGTTCTGTTATATCGGTAGCAACGCCGTAAATAGCTTCTTTACCATTGTAGATAATTGTGCTTCCGTTTACTTTTATCCAGAAATAGGAACCATCTTTTTTTAAAGTTCTGAATTCGTATTCGAGACTTTTTTTTTGACGTTTAAGTCGGGCTGCAATATTATTTTTTACTAATTCTTTGTCTTCTGGATGTACTAGATCGTCAGGGGATAATTTTTCAACGACTTCATTAAAGGTGTATCCATACAACTCACACATTTTCTTGTTGAAATATTTGAATTGGTTGTCTTGTATGATATACATCCCCACTTCTGCATTTTCAATAAGAATATGGTTTAAAGCCTTAGAATCAAGATCTGGAGTTTGAGTTCTTGATTCGTTGGAGTATATCTTGCGAAAAAAAGATGTTAGTTTCTTAAACACTTGTCAGTCCTACCTTTTGTTTCTAAAGCCAAAAGATAAAGTAAACTTATTTAATATCAAAGATAATTAGTTGCGTGTTGATGAATGCAGAATATTCTGAGATGATGTGTTTTTAAGTCATGTATAGAATTAGTAGTCAAGAAAATCAAAAGAGCTAAGATTGCTTTGAGTGTTGATTTTCTTAGGTATATAAAAAAAGAACGCCTGTCAAACGTTATGACAGGCGCTCTCAATCTTTAACCAAACCTAACCCTAAACTATGAGTTGATACAAAGATAAGCGATTGTTGTTGTTAATTCCAAATTTTTTAAGGGAAAAATACTCTTTTGTCTGAGATAAATTTAAAATATGTATTCAGGAATGCTTGAATTTGTTGAAAACAAAATGAAGGTAGGAAGCATTTTTTTGTTAGTTAGATATACATGTTCAAAATATTAGTGTAATTTATAATAGCGCAACACATTCAATACTTACGGTAGGAATATCTTCGAAAATTCAATTTGACGGTTTAGAATTAGAAAATGAGCTATTTTTTATTGAATAACTATTATTAACTGCTTAAATATTGACATGGTAAAGCTTAAGTAATAACTATAATTGCTATTCAAATTGGTAGTAAAAATAACGCATGATTAAGGTTAGGTTAGTTGCAAATATTGTAATTGTTGCTTTGGGTATGATGAGTTGTCAATTCGGAGCAAGGGATAAGTCAGAAAAAGAATTGGTATTAACAGTTCAGGCAAAAAAAGAATTTCAAACTATTCATAACTTCGGTGCTTCAGATGCCTGGAGTTGTCAGTTTGTTGGAGCCAATTGGCCGATAGAAAAAAAAGAGCAAATAGCTGATTGGTTATTTAGTACAGACTTGGACGAGAATGGTAATCCTGTCGGAATTGGCTTAAGTACCTGGCGATTTAATATTGGAGGAGGTAGTGCTCAACAAGGAGATAATAGTAAAATTCGTGATGAATGGCGAAGAGCAGAGTCATTTATGGTTGCCAAAAATGAGTTTGACTGGTCGAAACAAAATGGTCAGCGTTGGTTTTTAAAAGCCGCAAAAGAAAGAGGGGTTGACGAATTTGTTGGCTTTGTAAATAGTCCGCCGGTATTTCTTACGAAGAACAATAAAGCATTTTCATCTAGTAAAACGAATTATAATCTACCCCAGGAAAATTATCAGGCGTATGCCGAATATCTGTCTCATGTTGTAAAGAATTTACATCAAATAGATGGAGTGGAATTAGATTATGTTAGTCCTTTTAATGAGCCTCAGTGGGATTGGATTGATGGAGGACAAGAAGGAACGCCGGCTCAAAATGAAGAAATATATGACGTTACTAAGTTGATTAATGAGGAGTTTAGTAAAAATAAGCTGCAAACGTTAATTGAAATTCCTGAAACTGCACAGTTAAATTATGTATATGAAGAAGGAAACAGACCTGGTAGAGCTTCTCAACTCAATACTTTCTTTGATCCCCAATCATCTTATTTTGTTGGTAATTTATCTCATGTTGCAAAAAAAATTGCAGGACATAGTTATTTTACCACGTGGCCATTGGATAAAATGGTTGATACAAGAAAAAAAATCGCATCATCTATATCAGATTATAAAGGTAATGTTGAGTTTTGGATGAGTGAATATTGTTTATTTGAACATAATAATGAAATTGATGGAGTAGGTCGCGATTTAGGTATGAAATCAGCCTTGTATTTGGCGCGCGTCATATTTTCGGATCTTGTTTTTGCTAATGCATCTTCATGGCAATGGTGGATTGCAGTTACCCCTTATAATTATAAAGATGGTCTAATTTACATTGATCACAACAAGTTCGATGGAGAAATCAATGACTCTAAAATGCTATGGGCTATGGGTAATTATTCAAGATTTATACGCCCAGGTATGAAAAGAGTAAATATCACTCGTAGTGATAAACTCAAAAATGAAGATACACTCGATGCATTAATGGCCAGTGCTTATATTTCTGAAGATGGGCAGAAAGTATCTGTAGTATTGGTTAATTATGAAAATGAACCTGCTTCAATCAAAGTCTTAATGGAAGATTTTAAAGGGATAGGAGAGTTGAATGTTTATGTAACAGATGAAGATTCAGAAAATAATTTAAAACTAACCCGATGTATAAAGGAGGGTGATGCATTGCAAATTCCAGCTCGGTCAATCGTTACAATTTCTAATATAGATTAAGGAAAAAATTAGTAATCGAAAAGTATAAAAATAAGCTTCCTTGCCTGTGTAATTGTATTTCTACTGAAAAAAGATATTTATAAATCTGAACCTAAAAATAAATTACCTTATCTCATTATAATCTAAACAGATTACATATATTTGGGGCGACAATAGAGAAAAAAGAAAATATGATTACTCCAATTGAAAAAACGATTGATTTGGGTGATGGAAGGTCCATCACAATTGAAACAGGAAAATTAGCCAAACAAGCCGACGGTTCTGTAGTTGTAAAAATGAATAATACTTATTTATTGGCGACTGTAGTATCTGCAAAAGATGCAGCTCCTGGTGTTGATTTTATGCCCCTGTCTGTTGAATACAGAGAAAAGTTTTCGGCTATAGGTCGTTTCCCTGGCGGATTTATGAAAAGAGAGGCTCGTCCTTCAGATAATGAAATTTTAGTATGTCGTTTAGTCGACAGAGCATTACGTCCTTTATTTCCAGAGGATTATCATGCAGAAACATTTGTAACAATTAACCTGGTTTCAGGAGATAAAGAAGATTTACCGGATGCATTGGCAGGTTTAGCTGCTTCGGCTGCATTAGCGGTATCAGATATTCCATTTAACGGTCCAATTTCAGAAGTTCGTGTAGCAAGAGTTAACGGTGAGTTAATTGTTAATCCAACACGTACGCAAATGGAAGAGGCAGATATGGAGCTTGTTGTAGGTGCTACCATGGAAAATATTTTGATGGTAGAAGGTGAGATGGATGAAGTTTCGGAGCAGGAAATGCTTGAAGCAATGAAAGTAGCTCATGATGCAATTAAAGTTCAGTGTCAGGCTCAGATTGAATTGGCAGAAATGGTTGGTTCAACTGAAAAGCGTGAGTATTGTCACGAAGAAAATGATGCAGAATTGATGGAGCATATCAAAGCGGCCACTTACGATAAAGTATACGAAGTTGCTAAAGCAGGTCTTCCAAAACATGAGCGTGCTGATAAATTTGCTGCTATCAAAGAAGAATATATTGCTGCTAATTATGATGCAGAAGATGATTCTGTTGAAATACCAACTGAATTAATTGGTAAGTATTATCATGATGTAGAAAAAGAGGCAGTTCGTCGTTGTGTTTTAGATGAAAGAGTACGTTTAGATGGTCGTAAAACAGATGAGATTCGTCCTATCTGGAGTGAAGTAGACTATTTACCAGGTCCTCACGGTTCATCTATTTTTACTCGTGGTGAAACACAATCTTTATCAACAGTTACTTTGGGTACTAAGTTAGATGAGAAAGTTGTTGATGATGTTTTAAATAAAACAGTAGAACGTTTCTTATTACACTATAATTTCCCTCCATTCTCAACTGGTGATGCAAGAGCGTCAAGAGGAACCAGCCGTCGTGAGATTGGTCACGGAAACCTTGCATTTAGAGCACTAAAAAGAATGTTGCCTCAGGATTATCCATATACTGTGCGTATTATGTCAGATATTTTGGAGTCTAATGGTTCATCTTCAATGGCTACCGTATGTGCAGGAACCTTAGCGTTAATGGATGCTGGTGTACCTATTAAAAAGCCGGTAACTGGTATCGCTATGGGATTGATTACAGATGCTGATAAGAACTTTGCTGTACTTTCAGATATTCTTGGTGACGAAGATCACTTAGGAGATATGGACTTTAAAGTAACGGGTACCAAAGATGGTATTACAGCTACACAAATGGATATTAAGGTAGACGGTCTTTCATACGAAGTGTTGGAGAAAGCACTTCTTCAGGCAAGAGATGGTAGATTGCATATCATGGATAAGATCATGGAAACCATGAGTGAACCAAGAGAAGATCTTAAACCTCATGCTCCTCGTATCGAAACCATTACAATTCCTAAAGATATGATTGGTGCAGTAATTGGACCTGGAGGAAAAATCATTCAGGAAATCCAATCTACTACAGAATCTACTATTACTATTGAAGAGAGTGGAGATGTTGGTATTGTGAATGTTTCTGCAGATAATGCTGCTTCAATTAATGCAGCATTGGCAAAAATTAAAGGTATTGTAGCAGTTCCTGAAGTAGGAGAGGTTTACAAAGGAAAAGTGAAATCAATTGTTCCATTTGGTGCATTTGTTGAAATTCTTCCAGGAAAAGAAGGTTTATTGCATATCTCTGAAATTGAGTGGAAGCGCCTTGAAAAAGTAGAAGATGTGCTTAAAGAAGGTGAAGAAGTGGAAGTGAAATTAATTGAAGTTGATCAAAGATCAGGTAAATTAAAACTTTCAAGAAAGGTCTTATTGCCAAGACCAGAGCGTAAGCCGAAAAAAGACTAGTTTTAAAACTATTACATATTGAAAAAAGGCCGTAAGGCCTTTTTTTTTGCTTGAAAACTAAATTAGTCTCAAATTGTTATTAGCAAAATAAATCGATTAATATATTAAGATAAGATGATGCAATATCAGGAGTGGATGGATGAGTTAGAACAGAAAGCTGTGAAAATGCCTAGAATTCAAGCGGCCTTGTCGAATTTTGAAGTTCTTCCACGCTTAGGTAAGTTGTTGGAAAAGAAAGCAACAAGTTGTCCCGAATGCAAAATATATTGGAAAAAAATACAGGATGCTACGGAACATCTTGATCAGTTTTTTGATGATGGCAATAGGTATGCTATTGAATTTGATAACCTGGTTGAAGAGATTATGAAACATCTCAAAAGTCTACATGGTATTCGTCCCAAAGGTTTTGTATTGTCGGTATATACTGTATTAGGGATGGTTGTTGGAGTTTTAATAGGTTTGTTTATTGGAGGTTTCGTTTTAAGCTCCATGAAAGGTGGCGTGATTCTAGGTTGGCTATTAGGATTGATGGTGGGTTGGTTTACCGGTAAAGTAAAAGAAGAGCGGTTGAGGAAGAACAACCAGATATTTTAGTTTTAATTTATAAAGAAGGAAATGCATAATAACATTTGATCCCCATAAATGTTATTGAGTATTCAATCATATGATAAAAACCAACCCTATAAATCAAGTGAGGAAAAATTATTTTTCTAAATTTTAATCTTTAAAGTATGTCTCCCAAAACAATCAACAAAATCTCAAGTGTCATTTTAGGACTCTTAGTGATGTCTTGTAGTACAAAAACAAAAATGGAAAAATTAAACTATCCAATAACCGCCAAAGTTGATTCTGTAGATGAATACTTTGGAACAAAAGTAGCAGATCCCTATCGTTGGCTCGAAGATGATATGTCGGAAGAAACCAAGGCTTGGGTCATTGAACAAAACAAAGTGACAGATGCATATCTTGAAAAAATTCCTTTTCGAAGCAGTATTGAAAATCGATTAACAGAAATCTGGAATTATGAGAAGATGGGCGTCCCAACACATATTTCAGGGTTAATTGTTTACTCTAAAAATGATGGACTTCAGGATCAATCCGTATTTTATTATAAAGAATCGGATGGAGCTGAGGAAAAAGTGTTAATTGATCCTAACGCTTTATCGGAAGATGGGACAGTGGCTTTAAGTTCATTAAAAATTTCAAAAAACGGAAAATATCTTGCTTACTCCATTTCAAGAAGTGGATCAGACTGGCAGGAAATCTTTGTTAAAGAAATAGCATCAGGGAAAATGTTGGACGATCATATAGATTGGGTTAAGTTTTCAAGTATTTCATGGTATAAGGATGGATTTTTCTATTCCAGATTCGAAGAGCCTAAAGAAGGTGATGAACTAACGGCAGAAAATAAAAGTCCTAAACTATGTTATCACCAATTAGGAACAGATGTAAATAGCGATAAAATTATTTTTGAAGATAAGCTTCATCCTAACAGATTGGTAGATGCATCAGTGACAAAAGATGAAGAATTCTTGGTTATTTATCAAACAGAATCTACGAGCGGAAATTCAATGTACTTGAAGGATTTGACTGTAGAATCTTCTGAAATTATTAAAGTCGTAGATAGGTTTGAGTTTGATCACCGTTTGCTAGATCATCAAAATGGTGAGTTTTTAGTAAAGACAAATTTTAAAGCTCCCAAAGAAAGGTTAATTAAATTCACTCTAAAGAAGCCTCAGTTGGAAAACTGGCAAGATGTTATTCCAGAACAAGAGGAAGTATTAAGTAGTATCTCGGTTAAAAGTAATAAGTTGATTGCTCAATATATGAAAGATGCGCATGACATTGTTAAAGTATTTGATCGAAGCGGGAAGTATTTATATGATGTAGAATTACCTTCGATTGGATCGATAGGTGGTTTTGGTGGAGAAAAAGAGGATGAAGAAACTTATTTCGTATTTACATCATTTGTGTATCCATCTGCCATATATAAGTATAATATTGCGGATAACACATCTGAATTATATTGGAAACCTGAATTAGGAATTGATTTTGAACAATACACAACCAAGCAGGTGTTTTTTACAAGTAAGGATGGGACTAAGATTCCAATGTTTATAACCCATAAAAAAGGTCTGAAACTGGATGGTAACAATCCTACCATGTTATATGGCTATGGAGGTTTTAATGTTTCTCTAACGCCATCCTTTTCTGTAAGCAGAATGGTGTTGTTGGAAAATAAAGGTATTTATGCCATGGTTAATTTAAGAGGTGGTGGAGAATATGGAAAGGACTGGCATCAGGCAGGAACTAAACTAAAGAAGCAAAATGTATTTGATGATTGTATTGCCGCTGCAGAATACCTGATTGTAGAAAAATATACATCACCAAATAGGTTAGCTGTTCATGGTGGTTCTAATGGAGGCTTGTTAGTCGGGGCGGTCACAAATCAAAGGCCGGATTTGTTTAAAGTGGCTTTGCCCGCAGTAGGGGTAATGGATATGTTACGATATCATAAATTTACAATAGGAAGATTTTGGGCTGCAGATTATGGAACATCGGAAGAAAGCAAGGAGATGTTTGAATACTTGTATGCCTATTCTCCGGTTCATAATGTAAAAAAAGATATAGAATATCCGGCAGTGATGGTTATGACAGCAGATCATGATGATAGAGTTGTGCCTGCGCATTCTTTTAAATATATAGCAGCCTTGCAAGATAGTTATACAGGTAACAATCCGGTGATTATTCGTATTGAAAGCAAAGCAGGGCATGGGGCAGGAAAGCCAACAAGTAAAAAAATTGAAGAGGCAGCAGATTTGTGGTCGTTTATGTTGTATAACATGAATGAAAGACCAAAGTACGAATAGCAAGGTTTAATGAGTAAAACGTCAGAAGCAAAAAATCGTTTAGTTGTAATAGAAGGTAATATTGGAGCAGGTAAAACAACCCTAGCCACCAAACTATCTTCTGATATAAATGCCAGGCTGGTATTGGAAACATTTGAAGATAATCCTTTTTTACCCAAGTTTTATAAAGATAAAAAAAGGTATGCCTTTCCATTGGAATTGTCATTTTTGGCAGCACGTTATAAGCAACTAAAACAGGACTTAGAACAAGGTGACCTGTTTAAAAGTGTAACTGTTTCTGATTATTATTTGATGAAGTCCTTTATTTTTGCTAAAATTACGTTGCCAGATGATGAGTTTCAGCTGTACAGGCAGTTTTTTGATATGATTCGCAGTTTTTTGGTTAAGCCGGATGTAATGTTTTATCTGCATCGGGATGTTTCAAAACTCAAAGAAAATATCAATAAAAGAGGACGATCATATGAACTTGATATGGAAGAAGAATACTTATCATCGGTGTCTAGAGGCTATTTTAACTACTTTAAAGAAGTTCGGGATTTCCCGGTGGTAATTATTGATGCTACAGGTGCTGATTTTCATTTAGAATCGCATTATCAGGCATTTAAAAAATTACAGGATTATCCATTTTCCAATGGTATAACCAATATAAAAATTACATAAGCATTTTATTAAGTAAAAATGAATGTGGTTTTATAAAGAATAATTGGTCAGTTTTGGATAAAAATATATGATTAAATTTTAAGGTGATTGCTATTATTTTCTTAGAATATCTATATTTGCAATAAATGAGAGTGAACCTTTTATTTTTTTAAAACATTATTAAATTTGTAAAAAACTTATCGAAAGTTAATTGAAAACACATAATTAGGTTAATATTATGAAACAATCAAGAATCAATGTTTTTGCTTCGATAGCTTTGGCAGCGTTACTAGCTAGCTGTGCAGGCTTAAACAAAATGAAAAGTAAAGCACAAGATGTAACATATACCGTTACTCCGGAAGTGTTAGAAGCACATGCTGGAAAAGTAGATGTTACCATTAAGGTAAAAGTGCCTGAAAACTACATGGATAAAAAAGCTATTGTAGAACTTACTCCAGTGTTGAAGTATGACGGTGGTGAAACTGCATTTCCTGCTAAAACTGTTCAAGGTGAAAGCGCTGAAGGAAATAATCAAGTGATCTCTTACCTTAACGGTGGTCAGTATACTTACACTGGATCAGTACCTTACAACGATAACATGAAGGTATCTAACCTGGTTGTACGTATCAAAGCATCTAAAGGTGGTGAGAGTATTGATTTTGATGATGTTAAAATTGCTGATGGTGTAATCGCAACTTCTGATTTAGTAAAAGATCAAGGTTCTACTGCTTCTATCGGTAAAGATAACTTTAAAAGAATTGTACCTGAAACTCAAGATGCTGATATCTTTTTCTTAATTCAACAAGCTGCTTTACGTGGTACTGAACTAAGAAAAGAAGAGATTAAAGCATTAAAAGATTATATCAAAGAAGCTGAGGCTGCTGAAAACAAAAAGTTCACAGGTGTTTCTATTTCTGCTTATGCTTCTCCTGATGGTCCAACTGATTTGAATACTAGCTTATCAGAAAAAAGACAAAAGG
Organism: uncultured Saccharicrinis sp.; assembly: GCA_963677245.1. Taxonomy (GTDB): domain Bacteria; phylum Bacteroidota; class Bacteroidia; order Bacteroidales; family Marinilabiliaceae; genus Saccharicrinis. The sequence goes on along the minus strand of OY781921.1, from coordinate 2,133,642 downwards.
TTGCTAAAGGATATTTAGCTAAAGAATTAAAAAGAGCTAAAGTTGATGGTTCTGCAGAAGGATTCTTCGATCTTAAAAATACCCCAGAAGACTGGGAAGGATTTAAAGCTTTAATGGAAGCTTCAAGCATCCAGGATAAAGAGCTTATCTTAAGAGTTCTTTCTATGTACTCTGATCCTGAAGTAAGAGAGAAAGAAATCAAAAACATGTCAGAAACTTACAAAGTAATTGCTGATGATATCTTACCTCAGTTACGTCGTTCTAAAGTGGCTGTTAACGTTGAAGTAATTGGTAAGTCTGATGAGGAAATTGCAGAATTAGCTTCTTCTGATGCTTCAGCTTTAAATGTAGAAGAGTTATTATATGCTGCTACTTTAACTGAAGATTTAGATGAGCAATTAACTATCTATAAAAAAGTAAACGAAGTATTTCCTAAATGTTGGAGAGGTTATAACAACGTTGCTTATGTTTTAGTTAAGCAAGATAAATTAGATGATGCTAAAGTTGCTTTAGAAAAAGCAAATGAAATTAGCGCAGGAAACGCTGTAGTAAGCAATAACCTTGGTGTAATTGCTCTTCGTCAGGGTGATTTAGCTAAAGCTGAAGAGTATTTTGGTGCTGCTGCAGGTGTTGGTCCTGAATTAGATAATAACTTAGGTATTTTATCTATCCACAAAGGTGACTATGATGCTGCTATGCGTTACTTCGGAAATAGCACAAACTGCAATGCTGCTCTAGCTAAAATTTTAGCTGGTAAGTATGATGCTGCTTTGTCTACTTTAAATGCGAATACAATGGAAGTAGGATTTAAATACTATTTAAAAGCTATTGTTGGTGCTCGCACTGCTGATAATGATTTAGTATTTGATAGCTTACGTAAAGCCATTGAATTAGACGGATCTTTAAAAGAAGCTGCTGCTAAAGATATGGAATTCGGTAAATTCTTAGAGGATGCTGCTTTTAAAGCAATTATTCAGTAATTAAGAGAGAATATTATAAAATAAGAAGAGACTGTCCGTTTGGGCAGTCTCTTTTTGTTTTATCTATGCTTAGGAAAAGAGTAATGTTTGTATAGGAATACAAATATGGAACATCTAAATATGGAATATTAGCACATTTTCTAATTAATCTTAAATCAGATTTCTGATGTGTTTCGCTGCCTCCCATAATACTATCCCGGCACTTACACTAATATTTAATGAATGCTTTGTTCCAAATTGAGGTATTTCAATACATCCATCTGCATTATCAATAACAGATTGTTGAACCCCCTTAACTTCATTGCCAAATATTAAAGCCATTTTAGAGCCTTCTTTGGGTTTAAAATCCAATAAAGAAGTACTTCCTTCAGCTTGTTCAACGCAATAAACCATATAGCCTTTTTCTTGCAGTTGTTTGAGTGCTTTATTGGTATCTTCGTAATAGCTCCACAACATAGAATCTTCTGCTCCTAAAGCGGTTTTATGAATATCATTGTGAGGAGGAGTGGGGGTTATGCCACATAAATAGATTTCCTGAAGGCATAATGCATCAGATGTTCTAAAAACTGAACCTACATTATTTAAACTTCTTACATTATCTAAAACAACAACTATCGGAGTTTTAGAGCTTTCTTTGAACTCTTCAAGCGTTAGCCTGTTTAATTCTTTGTTACGTAGTTTTCGCATTTGCAATCAAATTATGGAGTGCAAAAATAATTAATTTGCTTTATTTTTTATGTGAATTCAAAATTGTACTTTAACAAAAAGAATAACCATTTTAAATCTATATCTATCATGAACATACACGAATACCAAGGTCAGGAGATTTTAAAAAGATATGGTGTCAGAGTATCTAAAGGTATTGTCGCTGACAATCCGGATGATGCAGTAAGGGCAGCCAAACAATTACAAAAAGAAACAGGAACAGATATTTGGGTGGTAAAAGCTCAGATTCATGCCGGAGGTAGAGGAAAAGGTGGAGGTGTAAAAGTGGCTAAATCTTTAGACGAAGTAAAGGAAATCTCAAAGCAAATATTGGGAATGCAATTGGTTACGCATCAGACCGGACAAGAGGGAAAACAAGTAAATAAGGTTTTGATAGCTCAAAATGTTTTTTATCCAGGAGAATCAGAACCTGAGGAATATTATATGAGTGTGTTGTTGAATAGAAATACCGAAAGGAACATAATTATGTATTCAACAGAAGGAGGAATGGATATTGAGACTGTTGCAGCAGAAACTCCGCATCTGATTTTTAAAGAAGAAATTGATCCGGCTACCGGTGTACTTCCTTTTCAGGCACGCAGAATAGCTTTTAATCTGGGTTTGTCAGGAATGGCCTTTAAGGAGATGCTTAAGTTTGTTCCTGCTCTTTATAATGCATACGAAGGAGCTGATGCGTCATTGGTAGAAATTAATCCGGTATTAAAAACATCTGACAATTTAATCATGGCTATTGATGCTAAATTAAATCTGGATGACAATGCGCTGTACAGGCATCCTGATTTAGCAGAAATGAGAGATCTTTCAGAAGAAGATCCGGCCGAAATAGAAGCCTCAAAGCACAACTTAAATTTTGTAAAGCTGGATGGAAACGTTGGTTGTATGGTTAATGGAGCTGGTTTAGCTATGGCAACAATGGATATCATTAAATTGTCAGGAGGAGATCCTGCTAACTTTTTGGATGTAGGAGGTGGTGCTAATGCTCAGACAGTAGAAGCCGGGCTAAAAATCATTTTAGCAGATCCTAATGTAAAAGCTATTTTAATTAATATTTTTGGTGGTATAGTGCGATGTGATCGTGTGGCGAATGGGGTTGTAGAGGCTTATAAAAAGATAGGAGAAATAGATATACCTATCATAGTTCGTCTGCAAGGTACCAATGCTGAAGGAGGAAAAGAAATTATTGATGAATCGGGATTAAAGGTGTATTCGGCAATTACTTTGAAAGAGGCATCTGATTTAGTACAAGAACTTGTTGGTTAAATAAAAAGTGGTGACTCAATCGAGTCACCACTTTTGTTTTATACAGTTTCTTTTTTTGCTAAATACCAATCTACAAAAGCTTTTAATCCATCCTTTAAGGATGTTTGAGGTTTATACCCAAGCATTTTTTCTGCTTTACTTATATCTGCAAAAGTAATATTTACATCACCCGGTTGCATTGGAAGTTGCTCAATCTCCAGTTTTTGACCTGTGACTTCAGCAATTGCATGAATCAAATCAATGAGTTTAACAGGTGTATTATTTCCTAAATTCATATTTTCAAAAACATCATCATTGCTTTTTAGGTATTTTATCGATTCAATGATTCCGGCAACAATATCATGAACAAAAGTATAATCTCTAGCAGTAGATCCATCACCAAACATAGGAATTGATTCACCTTCGAATAATAATCGGGTAAATTTATTGATAGCTAAATCAGGTCTTTGTCTTGGACCAAATACAGTGAAAAATCTAACATTTATAAAATCCAGTTTATATAAATGATGATAAGTATGATTTAAAAGCTCACAAGATTTTTTAGAGAAAGCATAAGGCGATATTGGCATAGAAACATCCAACTCTTCATTCCATGGTGTGTCAGGAATATTTCCATAAACAGATGATGAACTGGCAAAAACCATTTTCTTTGAGCCAGTATCCTTCATTAAGTCAATAAGATTTCTTGTCGCACTAATATTATAATCAATATAGCTTTGAGGGTCTTCAATGGATGGTCTTACTCCTGCTTTCGCTGCCAAATGAACAATGCAATCAAACTTGTCGCTTAGTTTTTCTCTGACTAAGGATTCATCGCATAAATTAAACTCGTGAAAAGTAAAATTTGGATGTTGCAGAATTGCTTCAATATTTTGTTCCTTTAGTTCTCGACTATAATATGGATCGAAATTATCTACACCAACTACTTGATAATTATTCTTTAAAAGTGTTTCAGATAAGTGAGATCCTATAAAACCAGCACAACCGGTTACTAATATTTTATCCATGAAAATCTTATTTGACACCAAATATATGTATTACAATAAAGAGACAAGGTATTTTTTACATTAAAGTGAAATTATTTAAAGCAAAATAACCAATACTTAGGTTAAGCTGATAATATATTATAGACCAAGGTAGAAATACCTTATTTTGAAGGATAAAAAACGAATTAAATTAGAATGATTTGAATATCTTTGCAAATTCAAAAGAAGGTAAATTATGCCTGTTTTGAGATGAAAAATATTTAGTGTACGGGAATATCATATTATGAAGAATATAAGAAATTTTTGCATCATAGCCCATATTGATCATGGTAAGAGTACTTTGGCGGACAGGCTGTTGGAATTTACTTCAACTGTATCCGAAAGAGAAGCTCAGGAACAAGTGCTGGACAATATGGATTTGGAAAGAGAGCGCGGTATTACTATTAAAAGTCATGCCATTCAGATGGACTATGAATTGGACGGTGAGAAATATGTATTAAATCTGATTGATACACCAGGACACGTTGACTTTTCATATGAAGTTTCCCGTTCCATCGCTGCCTGTGAAGGGGCTTTGTTAATTGTGGATTCTACGCAAGGTATTCAAGCGCAAACAATCTCCAATTTGTATCAGGCGATAGAGCACGATTTACATATTATTCCGGTAATGAATAAAATGGATTTACCGAATGCGATGCCGGATGAAGTAGAGGATCAGATTATTGACCTAATTGGAGGAAGCAGAGAAGATATAGTAAGAGCCAGTGGGAAAACCGGTCAGGGAGTAGATGAAATTCTTAGAGCAATTATTGAGAAAGTTCCAGCTCCGGTAGGAGATCCAAAGGAGCCTTTGCAGTGCCTTATTTTTGATTCTGTTTTTAATTCGTTTCGTGGTATTATAGCTTATTTTAAAGTTGTCAATGGAGAATTGCATAAAGGTGATCATGTAAAATTTATGGCTACCGGAAAAGAGTATTATGCAGATGAAATTGGTGTACTTCGTTTAGATATGGAGCCTAGGAAGGTTCTTAGAACAGGTGATGTAGGTTATATTATATCCGGCATCAAAACCAGTAAAGAGGTAAAAGTAGGTGATACTATTACGCATGTAAAAGGAGCTTGTGAAAAGCGAATTGAAGGTTTTGAAGAGGTAAAACCAATGGTATTTGCCGGGGTATATCCAATAGAAAGTGATGATTATGAGGATTTAAGAGCCGCAATGGAAAAACTGCAGTTAAATGATGCTTCTTTAACATTTGAACCAGAATCATCAGCTGCACTTGGATTTGGTTTTCGATGTGGATTCTTAGGTATGCTTCATATGGAAATCATTCAGGAACGTTTGGATAGAGAATTTGATATGAACGTGATCACAACTGTGCCTAACGTACCCTATATTATTCATACAAAGCAGGGTGAAAAATTAGAGGTGCATAACCCATCGGGATTACCTGAGCCAACAACAGTAGATCATATTGAAGAACCTTATATTCATGCTCAGATTATTACCAAATCTGAATTTATAGGCCCTTTAATGACACTATGTTTGAATAAAAGAGGAGAGCTAATTAAGCAGGATTATCTTACATCAGACCGTGTTGAGCTTAATTATAATATGCCTTTAGCAGAGATTGTTTTCGACTTTTACGATAAGCTTAAAAGTATCTCAAAAGGTTATGCCTCTTTCGATTATTATCAAACAGGATTTAAGTCAGCTAAGCTAATTAAACTTGATATTCTTTTAAATGGAGAAAGTGTGGATGCCTTATCAACTTTAATTCACTTTGATAACGCTTATACATTAGGTAGAAGGATGTGTGAGAAATTAAAGGAGTTAATCCCTCGTCAACAATTTGACATTGCGATACAAGCGGCCATTGGAGCCAAGATTATTGCCAGAGAAACGGTTAAGGCTGTGCGTAAAGATGTAACAGCAAAATGTTATGGTGGTGATATTAGCCGTAAACGTAAGTTATTAGAAAAGCAGAAAAAGGGTAAAAAGCGAATGAAACAAGTTGGTAATGTAGAAGTGCCTCAAAAGGCCTTTTTAGCTGTATTAAAATTAGATTAAAACAATAAATAGAATAAAAAATAAAGCCCGTAAATGTTATTTACGGGCTTTTATATTTTAATCAGTGTTATTTTATAAGAAAAAAGGATGATTACATCACCAGCTTATACCCTTTACCATGAACATTGATAATTTCAACAGAAGTTTCCTCTTTTAAATGCTTTCTTAGTTTAGTAATATAAACATCCATACTTCGGGCATTAAAGTAATTATCGTCTACCCAAATGGTTTTTAAAGCAAAGTTTCTTTCTAAAACTTTATTGGCATTGTTGCAAAGAAGTTTTAGAAGTTCAGATTCTTTGGTTGTTAATTTAACAACGTTATCTCCGTCAATTAACTGTTGTTTTTGGGTATCAAAAGTAAATTTACCTAACTGATAAACATCCTGAATAGCATTACTACCTTTAGTTCTTCGGATAATTGCTTCCAATCTGAAAAGTAATTCTTCCATGCTAAAAGGCTTGGTAATATAGTCATCAGCCCCAATTTTAAATCCCTGAAAAACATCTTCCTTCATTGATTTTGCAGTAAGGAAAATAATTGGAATATCGGCGTTGATTAAGCGGATGTCTTTCGCTAAAGTGAATCCGTCTTTTTTAGGCATCATTACATCTAAAACACATAAATCGTATGTGTTAGTTGTAAATGCTTTGTAAGCTTCCTCTCCATCCGGACAAAGGTCAGTTTCATATCCTTTAGCTTCAAGGTATTCTCTTAAAAGCATACCCAGGTTCTCATCATCTTCAGCTAAAAGAAGTTTGTATTCTTTTTCCATTCTTTAGTGCTTTTTATAGGTAAAAAGATTTCAAATTTTGTTCCTACGTTTATTTCGCTTTCTGCTTTAATGTTTCCTCCGTGGTCATCAACAATCTTTTTCACATAAGCCAATCCTAGTCCAAATCCTTTTACGTTATGAACATTTCCTGTTGGCACACGATAAAACTTTTCAAATATACGGTTTAAGTTTTCTTTTGAAATACCCATCCCGTTATCTTTAACAGAAATAACAACTCCATTGTTTTTATTCCAGGTTTTTACCTGTAATATTGGTATGCCTTTTCTGTATTTAAAGGCATTATCAAATAGATTATAAATCACGTTTGTAAAATGTACCTCATCCACATAAACAGTGCTGTTTCTGGCATCAAGGCTTTCGATAATTTTACCCTTCTTATTTTCTACTTTGAGCTTAAAGTTAGTAGAAACATTGTGAATTAATTGATTTATGTCTAATTTTTTTATTTTGAGGCCAGATTTTCCCTTATCAAAGATTGCCATTTGCAATACCTTTTCTACCTGAAAACTAAGTCTTTTACTTTCATCCTGAATAACACCTGAAATGTGTTGTAAGGTTTTAGGTGTTTTGGCAACACTTGCATCCTTAAGCATTTGAGATGCTAATGAAATAGTAGAAATTGGCGTTTTAAACTCATGTGTCATGTTATTGATGAAATCATTTTTAATTTCATCCAAACGTTTCTGCTTAAAAATAATCATGATAGTGATAATCGAAGTCAGTATCATAACCAGAGTAAAAGCAGCAGAAGGTATAATAACTCCTATAGATTGCATCATAAAATTAGGGCGCTCTGTAAAATAAAGATTAATATGATGCGCTTCAGGATGGGGGTCATTAGGGAACAGGTATTTCTGATATACTGTTTTAGATGCATTGGGTTCGTAACCTGTTGTAGCCATGGCTAATTTCCCTTTTCCATCGAAAATGGCAAATTCAAAAGGTAAAGTAATTCCACGATCTTCAAGATGTTTCATTAACCTAACATCTATTTTTTCGCGATCTACTCGTTCAGAAATGGATCTTTTTGGGAAAAAAGTCTTTAATATCATTTCTGCTTTATCTTCAACTTTAGATTTTAATTCTTCCTGTATGCTTAATAAAGCACTGGTTAAAGGACCAAACTTACTAGATTGGGTCGAAATAGGTGCACGATTATCTAACGCAAATATTAGTGAGTCTTCATTGTAAGTTTGAAGTGTAGTATTAATGTATTTGTCTTGCAACTGAAAACGAAAAGAAATATCAAGAATTTCTTCATTACTTAAAGCATCTGCCTTATTGTTATTTTTGAAATATTGAGGGTCTCTTTGTAAATTCTTAGGCAAGTTACTATTTGCCTGACGTTTCAATTGGGATTTTATGAGTGAGGCCTGTTCCGTAGCTTCTTCTCTTTCTAACTTCAGAATAACACTATTCATAGCTTGTTTAACAAGCTTATCAAACTCCTTTTCTTTACGATTACTGTCGTTTTTCATCCATAGCGTTTGAATATAGATGATTCCACCAAGGCTGGCGGCAATAATAAAGGATAGAAGATAAATGTATTTTTTGTTCATGTTTTCCTTGACTATAAATATATGGATAAAGAATTGTTATAAACTTTTCCATAAATTTAAACTGCATATCTCTGACTTTAAGGGAAGCCGGTCAAAGTTAGTGCAATATAGTTATTTGCACAAAATTATATTATAGCAAAATGTATAATTTGTAACCTTAAGGTTGATCTTCTTTTCTAAGCGATACATTTTGTAAAGCTTCCATTGCTGCATTTTGTTGAGATTCCTTTTTAGAAGTCCCTTCACCTCGTCCATATACAACATTATCCACTTCAACCATTGTTACGAAAACAGGGGCGTGGTCCAAAGTGCCCGGAATTTCATCCGTGATAAACTGAATATCTCGTTTATGCTTTTGCCCCCACTCAATGAGTAGTGACTTAAAGTTATTATCTAAATGGGCTATTTTGTTCAGGTTAACAAATGGGCTTAATATCTTTTTTTGAACAAATTTTCTGCATTTTTGATATCCACAGTCTTCAAATACTGCTCCAATAAGTGCTTCTAATGCATCTCCGGGGATATTTGTTTTTTCTAAAGATATTTTAGATTGAGAATTAATGATTTCATTGAGCCCCAATTTAATAGCCGTTTCGTTAAGGAAAGCACGATTAACAATTTTTGACCTGGTTTTAGTCAGGAAACCTTCATTAACATCAGGGTATTTGCGGTATAGCTCCTGTGCAACTATAGCGCCCAACATGGCGTCACCAAGAAATTCAAGGCGCTCATTATTTAATATTTGGCCATCATCCAGTTTTATCATTGCCGATTTGTGAATTAAAGCTAACTCATAAATCGAAAAGTTTTTAGGATAAAAGCCTAAAATAGATTTTAATAAAAAATAAAGCCTCCTCCTTGCGGGAGAAAGCTTTATCATGTGCTCTAATATTTTGATCACAATAATTATATTGCTTTAAATATAACAGATGCGTTATGTCCTCCAAAACCAAATGTATTTGATAATGCTACATTCACCTCACGTTCCTGTGCTTTGTAATAAGTCATATTTAACTTATCGTCAATTTCAGGATCGTCAGTAAAATGGTTAATTGTTGGAGGAACAATATTATTTTGAATTGCAAGAATACAAGCAATAGATTCAACGGCTCCGGCAGCACCTAAAAGGTGACCTGTCATTGATTTTGTAGAGCTGATATTTAAATTATATGCATGCTCACCAAAAACTTCCTTAATTGCTAATGTTTCTGCAATATCACCTCTTGGGGTTGATGTACCATGAACATTGATATAATCAACTTCTTCAGGTGCAGTATCGTTATCTTTCAGAGCCATAATCATCACATTTTTAGCGCCTAATCCATCAGGATGTGGTGCTGTTAAATGATGCGCATCAGCAGTCATACCAGAACCAATTACTTCACAGTAAATTTTAGCTCCACGTGCTTTTGCATGTTCATACTCTTCCAGAATTAAAGCAGCTCCACCTTCTCCCATTACAAAACCATCACGGTCTTTATCAAATGGTCTGGAAGCTGTTTTAGGATCTTCATTTTTCGTAGATAAGGCTTGCATTGAGTTAAAACCTCCAATACCAGCTTCGCAGATAGCAGCTTCAGAACCGCCAGTCACAAAGGCTTTTGCTTTACCTAAACGGATTAGGTTAAATGCATCACCAATTGCATTGGTTGAAGATGCACAAGCGGAAACAGTATTGTAGTTTGGACCTCTAAATCCATACTTCATAGAAATATGACCTGCAGCAATATCTGCAATCATTTTGGGTATAAAAAATGGGTTAAAACGAGGCACACCTTCGTTTTTAACTAACCCGGAAATTTCATCTGTAAATGTTTGAATGCCACCAATTCCGGCTCCCCAAATTACACCAACGTCGTCGCCGCTGATGCTTTCTGCGTTAATGCCAGAATCTTGAACAGCTTGCTCAGATGCAATTAATGCAAACTGAGCAAACATATCAAGCTTTCTTGCCTCCTTACGATCAAAATGATCATTAGGGGCGTAATTTTTTACTTCACAAGCAAATTTTGTCTTGAAATTGGTGGTGTCAAATCGAGTAATGGGTCCACAACCACTCTCACCATTCACCAGGTTTTTCCATAACTCATCAACAGAGTTTCCCAGTGGAGTAATGGCACCCAACCCTGTAACTACTACTCTTTTTAACTCCATAACTTCTTTTAAAGTGTAAAACCTTTATTTACTTATTTAGCGTTTTCCTCTATATAAGAGACGGCATCACCTACTGTGCCAATGTTTTCTGCTTGATCATCTGGAATAGCAATGTTAAATTCCTTCTCGAACTCCATGATCAACTCAACAGTGTCAAGAGAGTCAGCTCCTAAATCATTAGTGAAGCTTGCTTCGTTAGTAACTTCAGTTTCGTCAACACCTAATTTGTCTACGATGATTGCTTTAACTCTTGATGCAATGTCAGACATAGCTTTTAATTTTAAGTTAATATTTAAAATTTATTGATTAAAATAACTTTGCAAAGGAAAAAAAATCACCATTATCGGCCAAATAATATTTGAATAAAATCAAAAAAGGAGCTTTTTTTTCTATTTTTGGCAATTGAAAATTAATGGCTTTAAGTGCTGCAAAAATATAATAATGAGTAAGATAGCTATATTTGCTTCGGGATCAGGTAGTAATGCAGAAAACATTATAAAATACTTTAAAGGAAGGTTAAAAACTTCCGATTTTCATATTTTGACGAATAATCCAAAGGCTTATGTGAATGAAAGGGCAGATAATTTAAATGTTAAACTAACCTTATTTACTAAAGATGAGTTTTATAATTCAAACAAGATATTAGAAATTTTACAAAATGAAGGAACGGATTTAATCGTTCTGGCAGGGTTTTTATGGTTGGTCCCGAATAATCTGGTTGGCGCATATAAAGATAAAATTATCAATATTCATCCTGCTTTATTACCTAAATATGGAGGTAAAGGAATGTATGGCCATAAAATACACGAAGCTGTTGTTGCTAATAAGGAAACGGAAACAGGTATCACCATTCACTTTGTAGATGAGAACTACGATGAAGGAAAAATCATACAACAAATAAAGTGTGATGTTTTACCAGATGATTCTGCAGCAGATGTAGAAGAAAAAATACATAAACTGGAATATAAATACTATCCGGAGGTAGTTGAGCATTTACTTAGTCTAGATAGAAAGTAGTTCGGCATTAAGTATTGGCTTTTGACATCACAACTTTAATACATATATTGAAAACAAAAATGTCTACACTATTTGATGCCACATATATTACCGATAAATTAGGAATAGATCTACCATTGATTGGTGTTTATGATGCTCCGCATGATGCCGAATTCGATCGTATAATTGAACCTGTAGCTCATCGGAGAGCTTGTATATTCGCCTACTTTAATGCCTGGTTGCGTGGACAAACTTTAAAGTTGACTTCTATTAATTACGGCTGTAATGGGAGTGGTTACTGGCTTTTTGGTAAAGAAACCAGAAACAGAAAAGAGTTTGTTGATTTTTTGGTGGGGGAAGAAGGTTTAAAGTGTTCGAAGGAATTAATGAATAACTGGTTGGAAGTTACGCCTACTTACAAGTCGACACACAGATGTATTTATATAGGTCCTATCAAAAATGCAATGGAAAAATATCTACGTTCCGTTACTTTTTTTGTAAACCCTGATCAGCTTAGTGCCTTAGTAGTTGCAGCTAATTACTTTGCAGATGGTAGTGGAGATAATCCGGTTGAAGTGCCATTTGGATCAGGATGTATGCAGTTGTTGTCTTTAGTTCCGGCTAACGATAAACCTAAAGCGATTGTAGGAGCGACTGATTTAGCCATGAGAAAGTACTTACCTAAAAACCTGATGGCTTTTACTGTAAATGCTAAAATGTTTGATAAACTTTGTTCTATAGACAAAGATAGCTTTCTCAATAAAGGATATTTGAAAGACTTGGTTGATTTTAGAAGATCGACAAAAGATTAAAAGCTGGTTTTTCAAGACTGGAACCAGCTTTATTATATACTTTCTTTATTTTCCCTTTTCAGTTTCCGGTAGATCCAATTCGTCTACTTCTTTCTTTAGGGGTTTGTAAAAGTCTTTAAACCTTTTCATATCTTCTTTTTTAACCGGTTCTACAGGTGGAGCTTTTACTTTTAATGGGTCAATAGGTTTGCCGTTTTTAAATACGCGGAAGTCAAGGTGGGGGCCAGTGGATAAACCGGTAGACCCGACATAGGCAATCAGTTGACCTTGTTTTACTTTATCACCTTTGCTAATGCCTTTGGCAAAACCATTCAGGTGCATATAAACGGTTGTGTACACACTATTGTGTTTAATTTTTAGATAATTTCCACCTCCTTTGGCCTGATATCCTTTGGCTATTACTCTACCATCACCAATAGAATATACAAATGTTCCTTTAGGAGCAGCGTAATCCACTCCATGATGAGGTCTTCTGATTTTTAATACCGGATGGTAGCGACTGTGAGAAAAACGACTGCTAATACGCGAGAATTTAAGAGGTGCTTTTAAAAATGCTTTACGAAGACTATTCCCTTTTTCATCAAAGTAGTTATAAGTGACACTATCTTCCATAAAGTTAAACGCATAATAATCATCGCCTCTGTGATGAAATAAAGCGGCTTCTATTGAGCTTATTCCAACCGACAGAGAATCTACATAATCTTCAGTGTATAATACTTTAAAGTAATCACCATTTTCAATTCCAAAAAAGTCAACTGTCCAGGCATAAATATCGGATAATTCCAATGCTAATACAGGACTGGTATTATTCTCGGACATGGCATTCCATAATGAAGAAGTAATAACTCCCGTTGCTGTTTTTTTAACCTTTTTTACCTCTTTTTGTCCAAGTGTGATTTGAATAGAATCACTCAGATCATAAACTACATAGTTGATTTTATCTATTTCGTAAACAAAATACCTTGCCGTATGCAATGTATCATGGTCTAAAAACATAAAATAAGGATTTCCTACTTTGATTTTTCGAACATCAAACACCTCTTTGCTTTTATGCGCGAGCTCATCTATTTTCTTATAAGGAATATCGTAACGTAAAAGAATAGAGGCTAAAAACTCATTTCGTTTTACCTTGTTGTTTTCGATTACAAAAGAGTCCACTGGTAAGCCAAATAATAGCTTAGGAGGTTCAGGTTGCTGTATGGCAATAGAATCTGATTCGCTGGTTTTTTGTTTGGCTTTTTTGTCAGATGAACAAGCAGCAAATACTGTAAGTCCTATAATGATTAGCAGAGTGTTTAATGGGAGATTTTTGAAGATCTTTTGCATGATGAAATATAAAATTGAATTGTTGTGTTCTGTTTGAACACGCAATTTATTACAACATACCGATAAATCAAGCCTAAATCACATATTTTATGCTTTAATGCTGTCAAAACCTTTTCCAAACACATTTGATACGTTCCCCATTGTAACAAAAGCATCCGGATCTATTTCTTTGATTATTTTTAAAAGGATTGTTGAAGTTCTTTTTTTAGAAACAACCATGAGTATTTTTCTGTTTTCACCTGTATAGCCGCCAATACTATCAATAATGGATACACCTTTGTTGCCAACAATCAGTATTTTTTCGGTCAGCTCTTCGTGTTTATTACTAATGATAAATATCTGAACAGATTGACGATTTCCGGTAATCATCAGGTCTACACAGTAACTGAAAATAGCCATAGTGATGAGTCCGTACATGATTCGTTCGATATCATGAAAAACAATATAACTGCTCGAAATGATAATCACATCCAGTCCCAGTAAAAGGCGTCCAAGACTAATATTTTTATACTTATTGATAATCATAGCGATTATTTCGGTTCCGCCTGTGCTACCACCATTAATCAATAACAATGCACTTCCTCCGCCTCCTAGGGCTGCTCCAATCAGGGTTGCCATAAAAATATCGCTAACGACGGGTTCTGTAAAATACTTAGTGAAGAACGAAAGTACAGTCGAAAAAACGACGATACAGTAAATGGTTTTTATACCATAGGAGAAACCGAGTATTTTAATGGCTAAAAGTATTAAGACTACATTGATAGCCAGAGAAACCAAACCTACATCCCATCCGAAAATAAAATATAAGGTACTGGAAAGACCGGTTATACCTCCACCTACAATATCTGATGGAATAATAAAGCCAGCCCATCCTAAACAGGATATGCATACAGCAACGGTAAGGATGGCATAAGATTTTATTTCATTGAATATTTTAGCAGATGTTATTTTAGCCATTCATTAAATTTTTAGTGTTTTGATATTGAATAGACGCAATAATATATAAGTATGATGACTGCCCGGGAAAAGATTTTTAAGCTTTTATCTGATCGAAGCCTTTACCATATACTCCAGAAACCGTTCCCATGGTTACAAATGCATTAGGATCAATATCTTTTATAATTCTAAAAAGAATAGCAGAGGTTCTCTTCTTGGAGATAACCATTAGTACTTTTTTTGAATTACCGGTATAACCGCCTTCTCCATCTAAAATAGTAACGCCTTTTTCTGTATCATAAATAATACGATCTGATATTTCGCGGTATTTTTCACTGATGATGAAAAACTGCACGGTTGATTTATTACCGGAAATAACCATATCTACAGCATAACCAAATACTGCCATAGTAATAAAACCATACATGACTCTTTCTATATCATGAAAGATAAAATACGCAGAAAGAATAATAACCACATCCTGCAGAAGAATTAATCGACCCAGACTGATGTTGCGATATTTATTAATAATCATGGCAATAATATCAGTTCCTCCGGTACTACCTCCCTGAACAAATATCATCCCGGCACCAGCCCCGGCTAACGTAGCTCCGATAAGAGTAGCCATAAATTCATCACTTACAACGGGAGCGTGGAATTTACTCATTAGCAGCGATAGGAAACCTGCAAATACCACAATACCATAAATACTTTTAATCCCGAAAGAGAATCCAAGCATTTTAATAGCTGCAATAACTAAAACGGAATTGATAATCAGATTGGTGACACCAACATCCCAGCCCCATAAAAGGTGAAAGATGGTAGAAAGACCGGTAATGCCACCGCCAACTACGCCAGAGGGAATCAGAAAGCCAGCCCATCCTAAACATGCCACAAATAGGGCAAAAGTAAGGATGGTGTAAGACTTAGCTTCTTGAATGATTTTTTGTGTATTCATTGCCGAATAAATGGGTAAATATTTATTCGACAAAGTAAGGAAATGGTAGTGAGATTAACCCACTACCACATTGATTATTTTCTTAGGAACAATAATGATTTTTCTCACAGTTTTTCCTTCTAACCATTTTTGAGCACTCTCATGTGTCTTTACTGCTTCTTCAATTACATCATTAGTTGCATCAGCTGGCATCTCCAGTTTAAAACGCATTTTACCGTTAAAAGAAACCGGGTAGCTAAATGTACTTTCTACCAAATATGAAGCTTCGAATTGAGGCCAGGCTGTATCGCATACTGTTTGTTCGTGTCCCAGCAAAGCCCATAGTTCTTCGCTTAAATGCGGAGCAAAAGGAGCCAATAAGGTAGTTAAGGGTTTCAATATTTCACGTTTGTTACACTTCAGGTCGTTCAGTTCATTTACACAAATCATAAAACCACTCACACATGTGTTGAATGAGAATCGCTCAATATCTTCGTTGACTTTTTTAATGGTTTTGTGTAATACCTTCAATTCGTCTTTAGTAGCTTTTTCATCAGATACTTCAAACTCGCCATTAGCATTATAGAACAAGCGCCATGTTTTACGAAGGAACTTATGCACTCCGTCGATTCCGTTTGTATCCCAAGGCTTACTTTGCTCTAAAGGACCTAAGAACATCTCATATAAACGAAGTGTGTCGGCTCCGTACTCTTCAATGATATCATCAGGATTCACGACGTTAAACATTGACTTGGACATCTTTTCAACTGCCCAGCCGCAAACGTATTTTCCATCTTCAAGAATGAACTCGGCATCTTTGTATTCCGGATTCCAGTTTTTGAATTTCTCAACATCCAGCACATCATTGCTTACGATATTTACATCTACATGAATAGCTGTAGTTTTGTGTTCTTTGCGTAAGTTATATGATACGAAAGTATTGGTTCCGTTGATGCGATATACAAAGTTTGATCTTCCCTGGATCATTCCCTGGTTAATCAGTTTTTTGTATGGCTCATCTTTAATTACTTCACCTATATCAAATAAGAATTTGTTCCAGAAACGTGAGTAGATTAGGTGACCGGTGGCGTGCTCTGTACCTCCGATATATAAATCCACATCTTGCCAATATTCATTAGCTTCTTTACCAACTAGTGCTTTGTCGTTTTTAGGATCCATGTAACGCAGGTAATACGCTGAAGAACCTGCAAAACCAGGCATGGTATTTAATTCCAATGGATAAGCATCTTTGTATACCCAGCTTTTAGCTCTTCCCAATGGAGGTTCTCCTTTTTCGGTAGGTAAAAACTTGTCAATTTCAGGTAATTCCAATGGAAGATCAGCTGCATCCACCATTTGTGGCATATCATCTTTATAATATACAGGGAATGGTTCTCCCCAATAACGCTGACGGCTAAAAATAGCATCGCGCAAGCGGTAGTTGGTTTGTACATCACCCACATTTTTTTCTCGGATGTATTCTTTAGTTTTTGCAATAGCTTCAGGTACCGAAAGGCCATCTAAAAAGCCTGAGTTAATCATTGTTCCGGCTTTTGAAGCTTTAGAATCTTCCCATGTAGCCGGATCAGTTGCTTCTTCTCCTTCAGGAATAACCACCTGAATAATTGGTAAGTTAAACTGACGGGCAAACTTAAAATCGCGGGAGTCATGTCCTGGTACAGCCATCACAGCTCCGGTTCCATAACCGGCCAATACATAATCGCCAATCCAAACCGGAATTTCTTCTCCAGATAAAGGATTGATGGCATATGAACCACTAAATACGCCGGTTACTTTATCTACTTCTGCCTGACGCTCTCGCTCCGTACGTTTTTTTGTTTCTGCCACGTAAGCATCTACTTCAGCTTTTTGTGCTTCAGTTGTTAACTGATCTACCAATTCACTTTCGGGAGCCAGTACCATAAATGTTACACCAAATACGGTGTCGGCACGAGTGGTAAAGATATCCATTACCACATCGGAATCTTTTACCTTAAATTGCATCTCAGCTCCTTCACTCTTGCCAATCCAGTTACGCTGAATTTCCTTAAGAGAGTCAGTCCAGTCAACATTGTTTAAGCCTTCCAGTAATCTTTCGGAATAAGCAGAAACGCGCAATAACCACTGGCGCATTACTTTTTGCTCTACCGGATGACCACCACGAACGGAGATACCTTCCTTAACTTCGTCGTTAGCCAATACAGTTCCTAAAGCAGGACACCAGTTTACCATCGTATCAGCCAAATAGGCCAAACGATAGTTTAATAATATTTCTTGTTGTTCTTTATCTGATTTTGCTTTCCATTCTTCAGCAGTAAACGAAAGTTTTTCGGTTTGTGACGCATCAATACCTTCAGTTCCTGCAGTGTTGAAAGCTTCCACTAATGCTGTAATGGGCTGGGCTTTTTGTGTTTTGTTACAATAGTAATGGTTGAACATTTGAATAAATGCCCACTGAGTCCAGTGATAATAAGATGGATCGCAGGTTTTAATTTCACGATCCCAATCGTAACAAAATCCAATTTTATCTAACTGCTCGCGGTAACGATTCAGGTTTTTTTCAGTGGTGATTGCCGGATGCTGTCCGGTTTGAATAGCATATTGCTCAGCAGGTAAACCATAGGCATCATAACCCATTGGGTGAAGTACGTTGAAGCCATTTAATCTTTTATAGCGACTGTAAATGTCAGAGGCTATATATCCGAGAGGGTGACCTACATGCAATCCGGCTCCTGATGGATAAGGGAACATGTCCAGCACATAAAACTTCGGACGATTTTTATCGATTTCAACTTTATAGGTTTGATTATTAACCCATTCTTTTTGCCATTTTTCTTCAATGGCTTTAAAATTATACTCCATTTTTTGATGTCTATAGAATCCTTAAATGCTTACACTGAAATAAACTCAGGTTAGAAGCTGCGAAATTATAAAATCTTTTACAATTATCAGGGAACAATTAACAGTTATCAGTGAGCAGGTATCAGTTAACAGTTATCAGTTAATAGGGAACAATGAACAGTGAGTAGGTTTTAGTTAGTAGTTATCTGTAAACAGTTTTCAGTGGATTATCTATTTAACTCTACTTCTTGGCAAGGGAAATAAAGTGATATATGAGTAAAGAGCTTATTGGTTTCTTTAGTAATAAACAAGGAATTATCACACAACCCTGTTCTTTTGAAAAGTTTTTATAAATTTGCGCGACTTTGAACACAGCGTATTTATTTAGATATCTAAATGTGCCCACCACATAAAGGCCCCTTAGTTCAATGGATAGAATACTGGATTCCGGTTCCAGCGATATGGGTTCGAATCCCGTAGGGGTCACCAAAGCGGGGATTTTGTCATTATTGATGAAATCCCCTTTTTTATGTCCTTCTGTGTACCTTGCCAGTTCTGGGATTAGAGAGAAAAAAGAATTTACACGAGAGGTTCGAACTTGGTTGTTTTCGTGATTGTAGTAAATTCCTTCGGGGAATAGCATTTTTTGGAATACTTTCTTACTGTCAATACTAAGTGATTCCCACATATTCAATAAATTAGAACTTATTTTAGCGACAAATTTCAAAGCTTTATTGAGGTTCGAACTATAATTGCCCATTGAATTTAATTCCTGCTCAATTTCGATGATTTCTTTCTCGAATTTAGGCTTAAACTTATTATATAAGGTGCGGTCTATTTCTCCGATTACAAATCTTTCTTCGATTGCATCCAGTTTCTTTTGTACTTCACTTTTTTGAGCTTTAAGTTTTTTTGAGTCTTCACTCTTCGATTTGAAAAATACATTCATTTGTTCTGATAGTACGACCTTGATTACTTCTTGCTCATCTTTGTCGATATGAAAAGCAGAAACTAAATTCTGAAACATTTGGTGCAATGATTTGGCACTTTTATTCACTCTGCAACCTTTCGTTCTACATTTGTAATAGTAAATTCCTTTCTTTTTAACCAAATATCCGGTCATAGGCTTTCCACATTTCTCACACTTTGTAAATACTTTTAATGGCAGGTTCTCGTTGTCTTTGTCATGCACAAAGCCATGAACTCTATTTTCCTGTCGAATATTATTTACTTGTAAAAACAAATCACGAGTTACCAAGGGTTCATGTCGTCCCTCAATAACCTCACCCGGTAACATTTTACTTGTAATTAAACCACAATAAAACGGATTTGTAAATAAGTTGTGTAATCTTTTTTCAGAGATACCAACGCCCAATGTTTTTAACTTGCGTGATATTTCAGCATTAGGAGTTTGTTTATATGCTTTCCATTCGAAAGCCTTCTTTAATATTTTACCTTCTTCATTTACTACTAAGTTACGCTCAGTTGCTTTTCCCTTATTCAGGTCAGTATAACCTCTTGGAGCAGCCCAAACCCAATGTCCTTTTATTAGCAGTTCTTTCATTCCGGTTACTACCTTATCTCGCCTCAATTCATTGTCCATTTGCCCAACAAGGAAAAGAATATTTTGTTGGAACGAGCCAGCAGGAGTTGTTGGGTCTAATTCTTGCGTAACTGCTAATGTAATAATCCCATGCTTTTTGATTAAGTCATTTGCAATAGAAGCTCCATTAATACCTGAGCGAGAAAAGCGCTCATAAGAATATACGATTACGTAATTAATGCTTTTCGACCTCTTTACAAAGGTTAGCATCTTGTTGAATTCTTTACGGTCATCAGTTTTGGCTGATTCGTAAGTCCCACCAAAATAGCCTACAACATTTAATCCCCTTCGTTCGGCAAACTTTTCGCAATGCTTTTTCTGAGAACCAAGACTTGTATTATCTTCCTGGTCTGCCGATGAAACTCTTGTATAAATTACCGCATTGTTACCCTCCTTGAATTTTTCAGGGACTTTCGGTGCAAATTGTTGAAAAAGGGATAAGTTGCTCATAAACTACATTTTTAGACTTACTCTCTACAAATATACTGATTCCCTGGATTTTACATAACACTATAGCTCTTGCTCCACAACTTCTTCCTTTGATAAGGACTCAAGAATCAATAAAGAAAAGGTTTCAGCGCAATTAAAAAGGTCATTGTAATCCTGTTCTGTAATATCCTTGTATTTATTTCTTCTTTGCAGTTCCCCTATAGAAAGGCGTTGTTTTGCCCTCTGAGTAGCTTCTTGAATAGTATGTGAATCTGTTTTTTGCATAATTGCTATAAAAATTATGCTACAAACCTATACCTATTGCGTAGTCTGCTCTGGCTGGATTTGCTCAGATTTTTTCAGAATTGTCTTGAATATGCTAAAAGTGGTTGTTTTTGTTTGTTTGTAAGTGAAAGTGCTTTAAATAAGGACAATAACACTTGGCATGGATTGCATTCATCATCTATGGTTATTTTTAATTTCAGCATCAACATTATGGATTGATTCAGCAAACCATGTCATCATTTTCTTTATATGATATAGGTCGATGAACATTTCGTCACTCTTTATTGATGTTCCATAGCGGAATGTAGTTCCAGTTGGGTCAAAGTCAACAAATGCAAGTATTATATTTTCAAACCACCTCGGTGGAGTTACGTTAAAAGATTCTGAAAGAAGTTCCTTAAACTCTGTGTAAAGAACTTTGAGGTTATGAATTTTGCCTTCGTTTGGGAGAGTATTGATTTTGCCAATTAATATATGTTTCAGGTATAATTCTATTGCATGTCGGTAATTAAAAATTGCAGGGTAAATGAAATCAATGTTATAATCATCAATACCATTATGCACAAGAGTATCTCCTGCTTTTTTATATGAATCAGCAAGTGTAATTTTTTCTTGAATTTCTGCCATACCACCTATCATCCAGGCATTGCTATCAACAAACTCTTCTGAAAACTCCCTAAAAATTGGAGTTGCTTCAATAGCTATTTGAGTAAATGGATATTCAAACTGACTGTCTGAATTAAGACCGTATTTAATATTTTCAATATCAGGGTCGTCTTCCCAGTACATTAAAACGTAACTTAAAGTACACAGGTCATCGGATGTAAATTCTCTTTCAATGCCTTTAGGTGGATTTGCTTTTGAATTTAAGTAATCTGAAAAATGATATGCCCAATCCTTTATTAGTTTTCTATCAACGTCAAGCAATTTTGCTATGTCAGAAACACTATATCTCAGTTCGTAATTAAGCACCTTCATTTGCTAGCAATTTACTTTCCTGTTCTTCTATGATATTAGTAATTAATATTTCATTTTTCTTCATCTGGTCACAGAAATCATTAAAGCTTTCAGATTGCTGTGGAATAGAAAGCGTCCAGATTTTCACATCTCCACCAAATCCGTTTAATTGCCCAATTGAAATCTGTTTTGCTCGATATTCATCATTATCTGATGGGATTACAAAACCTCCTATTTGAGCTTTTTTTACATACATATAGGAAATGATTTGATTCATATCATTTCTATCAATCTTCTTATCTGTCAATCTTTTATACTTAGCATCGAGTATTATATTTTCCTTCCAAAAATCAGGGTATCTCTTTCCTTTTGAATTATTGAATAAATAAATTGCGCCTTCTGACATTTTGTTTTTAGGATGTTTAAAGCCAATCTTATCAAGAAAAGTGTTTAGATATTCTTCCCAAAGCCATGCCCCATCAAAAAGCAAACCGTAAACTTTGTCTCGCTCTCTTCCGTATTTAAGCCCCTCATATCTTAATATTTGCATGCAAATCTTTTTAAGCTCTTTATACTTATCAAAATATGGATGTGAAAAAGGCTTTAAGTTTTGGTTTATAATTTTCAAACGCTCTCTTTGTTCATACTTCGGTGTAGCTTGAATTATTTCATTCACACAGTTTTGTGTTTCCAAATCAAAATTTAGGATACCTTGTGCAAACTTGTGGATTCTTATAAACTCAATTGTATGCCTAATTAATTCGGTTATTTTATTATCGTAACTATGTTCCCGAACTTTGTAGGCAACATTCCCTATAAATGGTGTGTTTTGGCGAATATGTCTATTAAATTCTATGCCCCCTTTAACGTTTGAATTATTATAGGCTTGCTTATGGTATTCTTTATATAAGCCTTGCCTTAATGCCTGTTTTAAATAGAAAGGGAACAAGTATAAAAGGAAGTCAAATATTGTTTCATTTTTAACACCATGTTTTAAATCAAAAAGATTGATGGAAAATACCTTTTGCAACATGTAATGTAAGAAGTAGTCTTTGTTGTTCTTTGCAAAACGTGATTGAATAGTAATTTCACTTTCATTAATACCGATAAATCCCATTATATTTCCTGTGACAAGGGTATTATTATGAAGTGTAAAAATATGCTCATCACTAATGTTATCCCCATATTGGTTTAAATCATTTGGGAAAACCAACAAATTAGGATTTACCTCTGATATGAGGCTGCTAATTTTTTTATTCGCAATCTTTTCAAAGTCCGGAATAAAACCATCTTCAATTTCAACACCACAATTATTATCAGTCGTTCTCAACATTTTCTTCTGATTCAACTGTAATATTAAAAGCGATTTTAAGTTCACTCAAAAGTTTATCATTTTCAGGAAGTCCTCTAAGGTATTCAACTAGAACACCATCTAAGTGATTCTCCCATAACTGGTCAAAGCTTCCATCATAATTTTTAAGCTTTAAAAAATAAGCTGGGCCTATATGAAATGCAGAACTCAAACCTTGTATTGTTTCGATTTTTGAATTGAGTGATGTCATTCTTTCTAATGCTTCTTCTTTCCAATCGTCAATTACACCATCCCACATTGAGATTCTGTCAATTGCCTGAATTTCTTTCCATGCAAATCGCCTACGCATTGCAAAATCAAATGATTCAACACTCCGGTCAATATCATTCATTGTTCCAATTATGTAAACATTTTCCGGTATATAAAATCCTTCGTTGAAAATATCTCCATCTTCCTGAAGATTTGAGTATTGAGTTTTAACTCTGCCACTTGTTCCTCTATAACCGGCATCAATTGAAAAGAATAACTCTCCAAACACTTTGGAAATCTCTGCTCGGTTAATTTCATCTATAATAATCACAAACTCCTTCCTTTCAACAATTTCTACTTCTGTTGTACCAGAACTGTTTTCTTGAATAAAATTGTCGAATGCCTTTAAAAATGCAAAAAAGTATGTGTGATGATATGTAACCGATAATTTTTCACCTACTTCTTTAAACGTCCAGTTTACACCATTATTTAAGGCATATTTTTCATATTTCGCAAGAATACTACTCAATGGTGTAGTTAATGTATTCCCACTTACCGATTTTGTTGTAAAGCTATTTGCATCAATTTCAATAATAGGTGCACATTTCTTGCCTCCAATTCCATAAAATTCAAACTGGCCTTTTGTGGCAATTTCATTCTCAATTGTTTCAATAAAAGAAGAAAGGTTATCTGATAAAGATTTCTGTTTTTGAAGTTCCTCAATTGATTTTTTGCTATTTTCAATATTCTCCGAAGCTTTTTTACAGAAACTTTTAAAAACACCATCTTTTAATTCAAAACCAAGTTCAGAGCCATCTTTTTTGAAAGGTCGAAGGCCTTCAACAAAATCCGTGTAATCATACGATGGATGAAATTGAACAAATTCAGTTTCAGCGTTAATAGCTTTAGCAATTTCCTTTGCTAGATATGTTTTCCCTGTACCTGGTGCACCTGTTAGAATCAAGTTCCTATTATTCAATAGTAAATCAATATATTTTTGCATAGAAGCTTCGTTTTTTTGAATTAATTGTCTCTCTTTTTCAAAGTACTCTTTTAAATACCATCCCAAAAGAGAACTATGCCAAGGGTGTTTGAAGTCAATATTAGAATTACAATAATCAATAAAATTAAAGTTATCTGACAGCCAATCCTCCTCAATTTCAGGATAATCGGTAAGTCTATTTCTTAGCTTAACAATAACCTCTCTCAAATATCGGTAATTCACAACTGTTGTTACAGTATTTGGAAGAAATGCAGCAACAACTCTGTTTGTTCCGGCAGGTCTATTGCCGGAGTTTTGTTTACCAAAGAATTTTAGAATTTCCTGATACTCGGGCTTGCTTATTTTATTATTTTCTGCGATGGCTTTAATAGTAGGTTGAATATCCGACCAATTGTTTTTTATTTTCTCAAATTCTTCCCAAGTAAAATTTCCTTGTTGCAAATCTGATATGCCGTTCTTAGTAGTATCCTTTATTAAGCGTTGAAAAACCTTATCAGTCCAGTTGTTGCTTATTACTTGCTCTTTATACTCATTTACCGCCTTCTGATATGCTGGAAACCAATCAAAAAATACCCAATGCTTTTGTTCTATGGCATCATCGTACAGTTTTTGCAATAGATTTTTCCCTTTTATACGCAAATCCTCCATTGCCTTGATTAACTCTGGACGAATTGTCCATTCAAAGTACCCTCCAGTAATTGTTTTTCCATTCATTGGAATAATCCAATAAGATGGCTTTCCATCAGTACCAACTACTTCAAATCTGTTTAATTTTTTTTGAACGGCTCGTGCAAAATTTGTTATTGTTCCGCTAAGTGATTGCGGTGATATATTATATTTCTCTCCTAAAGCTTTACATGTAGATTTATGATTTGGTTCAGAATAAAATTTAACCAATGTTTCCAGGTAATTTTCAAAGCTATCATCTTGAAGTACAGATTTCCATTCATCAATGGAAACATCTATATCGCATTGATATTCTCCATTCTGAATTATTACTTTTTTAGTTTCCATCAAGTTTTTACAATAATTACAAATTAAATCTCCATAACAATTACAACTGGATGTAGATATAGCGTTGTAATTTTATGTTAATCGTGAAAACAAATGTAAAGAAATTAAATAAGGATGCAGGGAAGAATAAGAAAAGGTTGTTTTCTCAAAGTTCATATTTCATCCAATATATCAACAACCTCATTGAGTATGTCTTGCATTAGTGCTGAGTTTGTTAATTTAATCTTCCGACGTAGATAATTTTGTGGTACTTGCTTTTTAATAAGCACCTTTGCCAATTTCCCTAAATTAATCAACAATTCTTTTTCAGGTGATTCATTTTGAAAAAAGGCATTGGCTTTAGCCTTTGAAAAATGACTACTAACGGGATTGTGATATCCTTGCAATCTTGAAAGTGTAATTCTATATTCATCCTGCATTTTTTGAAACTCTTGAGCAGTTCCTCCGGCATCAGGATGGAGTTGCTTTGCAAAATGGCGAAAACGAAGTTTGGCTTGCTGCAAATTGAAAACACCTTGAAAATACTTCATAGCTGCTCGAATTCTTCAAGTGATATACTAAAGTGTTCCAGGATTAAAAGAAGTTGTTGTTTGTTATAATAATGGCATCTGGTATTTCCGGCATTTGCAATTTGTTCTTTTAACGGTGGGCAAAATTCAATTTCACGTCTGAGTTGCTGCATTGCCGACCTTACAGAAATACTATTGGGGTATAATTTTTTTACAATGTCTTGTTTTAAAATTGTTCTTCGGATTATCATATTTGAAAAATTTTGCGAAAAATGAATACTTTTTTGAGGCAAAAAGCATTTTGAAAAGGATGTGTGGAATTAAACAGGATTTTATTACTAATAAAACAAAGTATATCGTAATAAATCAAAAAACACAAAGGGTCTATAAACACAAAAAGCCTCTGTAAGAGGCTTGTTTCAAGTGTTATATATATTTCTTTAGGCACAATTCATAGTATTACACCCTTTGGTAAATCGCTCTGTAAATATATTAATTTGGAATTAAATTGGAAAATATTTTCATTATTGAAGGCCAAACTAACTTTGAAAACCAAATACTCAAAAAAACACGTTAACCGTGTTAACTTTGTTAACTACGCTTGTAAACAACAGAAATTCCGTCACTTAATGGTTAACACATCAGTAATTCCTATGTTAACCCATGTTAACTGTTCTAAGTATGTTGTATCTGAGGATTAAAAGATAGTTTTTTAGAGCAATAGAGTTATCAACCTAACTCGAATAAACATGCACACTATTTTGTGCTGCTATTACGTAGAATGCAATTAGTACTTTATAACCTTTGATCTATAAATTATATAAGGTTCGCAACTCACTATCAAGCTCTTTTGCATGATCAAACCCCATCATTATAAATATTTTATTATTGCATTCAAGCTTCTCTTTTAATAGTTGCATCAAATAGATATTCCTATATGCTGAAACCTGTTCATAGATTTCATTAATCCTGTTTTTTGAAAAATATAGGTACTGTTTAGCATCAAAATCATTCCAGTTATTGTTATTTAAATCTCTAATATTTGTGTAAGGCTGTAAAATTATCGATACCTGTGAAAGTGTTATGGATATTTCTGAATACTTCAATGTTTTATTAATACCGTTAACAAAATTTACTGCTTTTACTTCAAAATTAATGAACGCTTTTTCACGTTGCCATTGTACCATTTGCCTGATAAGATACATAGCTAAAATTTCATCTTTACTATAAGTATTCAATAAATAATTAAAGATGCAGGAATCAGTAGGCTCTGTGCTTTGTACCTGAATAATATTTATTTGTGCTAGGTAAGCAACGTACGAACTCTCTCCATGACAAATAGCATCGAGACTATCGGTTGGAGCTGTTGCGTTTCCTTCAACCAGAACCAAATCCGGGGCAAACTTTGCAAATTTTACGCTTATATCATAAAACATTGGATTAGAAGGATCAGTTCCATGAATACCATTAAACCAATACAATTCTTTGTCCCCTGATACTAAATGTAAATGATTTCCACCGACTCGTTTATAAATTCTTCGTTCTGTATTGCAAGCCAACATAAAAATCAGGATTGCAACCACCAGTATTTTATTGGGGTGCATTATAATTATCTATTTCTATTAAGAGATATATTAAATTATATATTTTCACATTCATCATTCATAATCGATTTCCAATGACACATCTTTCGCTGCCTCAACACAAAGTTTTATATCGTGTAAACCAATATGAGCATTATAGAGTTTCCTTTCATCATTCAACAGTTTTATATCATGATAAAGTTTTTCAAAATCAGCTTTAGCAACCTTTTCAACAGTATCGTAACCAGCCTCAAACAAAACAAAAGCAAAAGTGTGATTAACCCACCTTATTCTTGATAGGTCAGTTAACTTTGTAATTCTTAGTAACTCAATTTCATCAATTCCGGTTTGCCTACTTATTTCATCCCTCATTTGCTTAGTTGTTACCTTATCAAATAGCTGCACTGTGTTTTTTATTTGAATTCCTTCTAATTTTACCACATCAGTTTCAGATACTCCCGGGAAATCACTTATTTTATTAGGCTTGGGTTGGTAGCTTTTAATTTCACGAACCAAAATAGTTAGATATTCTTCTTCTAATTCGCTGTTTATTGCAAAATCGTAAATGCTTTTTTTATTTTTTAGAAGCCTTAGTATTTCATCAACGTTTTTTATTCCTTTACGTTTTAACACTTCAAAATTAGAATCTATATTATTCTTTAAAATCATTCTACCAGGAAGTAAATCAGCTGATTTCAGAATTTTTTTGTATTTACTTAAACTAATTTTGGTTAAATCAATATAGTATCCCATTCTCTATTCTTTTTATTTAATTTGAAATGATGCTAATTGTGGTTAATTTTCTGCTTAACAATTTCTAAAAACTCATTTTTATTCGAAATCATGGCAGGATGACTTCCTTTTTCAAACAGATAGATATCCAGCATTTCATTTTTCTTTTTTAAGTCGCTATAAATTTTATCCAGTTGATCGCAATATTCATCCTTCTTACTTCCGGTAATTAATGTCGGCACGTTGAGTTCTGAAATGCATTTATGAAAAAACGATTTGCACGTTTTATAAAACTCAATATTAACTAAAGTGTCAAGATCAACAACTTTTCCCCAATCGGATCCATGGCAATACCACCATATAACTTTTGCTAATAGTTTCTTCTTATCAGCTTCCCGATCTTTCTCAATTGTTTCAACATAGGATGTTAACGGGAATTCGCCTTCAAAGCTATCGGCAATTAGATACTTCAAACATTCCGGATGTTCTAATCCAAGGTTAAGAGCTACCAATGCTCCACCACTTGTTCCTACTACCGAAACCTTTTCCAGCTCTAATTCCTGTAAAAGAGCATACGCTGCTTTTGAATTATAATACCAGAAATCAGTTTCGAACTTTTCAACACGGTCCGACTTTCCGTGCCCCGGAAAATCGACAAGAATTACCTTAAAGTTTTTGGCATATTTTCTAGTTAATGTAACAAACATTTTTGATGACATGGTATTGCCATGTAACAAAAGTAATGGTTCTCCTTTTCCAATTGTTTTGTAGAAAACTTTCTTGTTCTCAAATACAAAGTAGGCCATATAATACTAGTTTAAAATAGATGTCTTTGGGACTTTATAATTGAAATAATACTCAGTAAAATTCTGTTGTTCCTTAATGCCATTTAAAAAAAATCCCAATTCGTTATAATTAAGGCACAGCCACTGTTTTAATTCGTAGCGCACTGCTAAATAGTGCTTTCGGGTTTCATCCCAATTGCTCGAATGAAAACTGGAAAAATCGGCAATGCTTAAAAGATAATCAACACTTGTTTCGTATGATTTTTCAATTAAACTATCCATCATAAATTCGCGATGATCGACCTGAAGCGCTAAACCTTCATTAAACCAGGTTGGAATTTTTTGTGTCAAACTTTTATAACCAACAATTTGCAGTAATACAGAATGGCTCATTTCATGACTTATAATATCTATATTATATCCTTTTTTACCTAAAACAATATAGGTTCCAAAGGGAGTTAAATGGCTCAATGTTTGTGAATCCTTTCTTCCTGCATACCGTTGCTGTTCAGACTCTGTTGCACAAAATATTATAGTAAACTCCTGAGGTTCAATTCCCCAAAAACTGTTGTTTCGTTCTATGGCTTTACTTACCAGATTCTTTAAACTATCACATGTTGAATTATCGAGGCCAGGACTGCAATACACTTTATTGTCTACCGATTGAAAATCAGACAATTGCACAAAATAACAATTTATAAATGGAATATGAAAAGCACTTACAAAAATGACCATAAATACAAGAATCAAGGCAAGCATATATAATCTGGTTTTTCGAAAATGTCGGAACATAATTATGTATTTAATATTTCTGATTTGATAGGCAAACATCTGCAAAACCTGCTGAAAGTATTTATTCAACAATGCTTTCTATCCATGATTTTATATCATCCAGAACTTTTGGAGAAATTGTTTCTTCAATAGTTGAATATTCGCTGGGACTTCCGGTTTTGCATTCCTGAAACAAATGGTTAAGGTTCGGATACTCAACTATTTTTACTTTCTTGTTTCCACTTTTTTGAAATGCTTTTTCTATGGCTAATAAGTTATCTTCAGAATCAACCTGTAAATCCTTTTCACCATTTAAGATTAATGATGGACATTGTACCTTTTCAAAATATCCTGCAGCATTAAAATTTAAGGCATAAATCATCCAGACATTGGCATACTCCGACAAATAAAAATCAACGTAGTCTTTTACACTCGATTCTTCTTTAATAAGCGTTTTGTGTTTTCGTGCTTCCTTTTTAATGTATTTTGACAATTGTTTTTTTAGCAACTCAACATCATCAGCCTCTGCAATCATATCCATTGCTTTGTTAGTGATGGTTCTGTCTAAAGCAATTTTTTCTTCCGATTCTCCTTCGGCTCTTGCTATTAATTCGTTTTGCTTTAGAACAATCTCTTTTAACGAAACTCCGGGTGCAGCCAATGTTACAATAAAACTCACATCACTGTTTTCTGAAGCTACCATTGGAGCAATCATTCCTCCTTCGCTATGCCCGATAAGCCCAATCTTATCGATATCAATTTCATTCCTGGTTTTTAAATATTCAATGGCAGCATTAACATCGCAGGCAAAATCGGCTGTTGTTGCACAGTCATGACAACCTGTTGATTCGCCAAATCCCCTATCATCGTAACGCACGACAGCAATACCGTTTCGGGTTAAATAATCAGAAAGCACCAAAAAAGGTTTATGCCTGGCTATTTCTTCATCACGATTTTGAGGTCCGCTACCAGAAATTAAAATTACGGCTGGATATATTCCTACCGTATCCGGTAAGCTCAATATACCAGCAAGAGTAACGCTGTCGCTGTTGTTGGCAAACTTTACATTTTCGGTATAATACGGCAACGGGAGTTCTGGTTCCTGGGCACGTTTAAAAACTGGCTTCTTAATTTCATTTCTAGTAAATATTAATGGAAATTCCATTCCAAATTGTTTGAAAGTACCTTTAATAGAGTCTCCCGTGAAAGTACCGCTATAACTAAATAAACCAAGTAAAGCTTTGGTTGTATAGGTCGAGTCTTTTAATTTGGTTTTTTTCATCTCAAAACCTTCCGGTGTTTGATCGATACTGTAAAAAGTAGATTTGTATTTATTTTTGGTTTGTTCTATTTCAATGGTTACACGCAATGATTCACCCTGAGGATCGAGCAAACCATACCATTTCCCTGTTATATTTTGTCCGTTAAGCTGTAGCGATAGTAATAACGACAATACTAAAATGTAGTATGTTTTCATTCTTTAAGTTTTAGTTAAAAAAGTATTATTGTGCAACTACATTTCTTTCTGAACGAAAAGTATTTATATTACCCAGACTTAAAATTTCCATTTCAATATTTGCTTGCAACTCATTAAAAAAATTTGAAATGAAGGACTTGTTAGTTTCGGTAAGATAGGTTCCAAATGAAATTGTCATCTGTTTTTTATAGGTTGACACTGCTATTTGAAATAGATTTGGATGATTTACACCTCCCAGCATATAAGCTTGTAATGGTGAAATTCCATCAAAGTTTAGTAGTGTTTCTTCAATAATACCCATATTGGTTAAACTTGGAGCAGCATCAGATAAGCCGTTCTTTATACTATCGAACTCTTTATGAAAAACACTTTTAAGCTTGCTGTGTGGCATTATCTTAAAAAGCATTGCCATTAAAGGAAAATCAGCCAAACAATATTTCTTTTGTTTTCGGATGGTGGTTTGCCTTGAAATCTCTTTTAAAACACTCACAAAATCACTAATCGTATTGTCGATATCGATATTATGAATAGCCGAAAAATTCGATAAAACATCATAATCTCCAATAGCCATAAACCCTCTTAAATCGGATGTATATGTTAATCGGTTTGTTTTATTTGTGTTAGGATACAGCGATTTAAATGTTGTAAAAAATAATGCCAATAATACATCGTTAATTGTTGCTCCATGTTGTTTGCCAACTACCTTGATCCTCTCAAAAACATCATGGACAATAGTATGAGTTATGAATCCGGGATTTTGCAGTTGTTCAACATCTAATTGACGACTAAACGTTGGGGCACTTTTTTTATTGGTTGCTGTAACTTTCAAAACAGCCATTTTTTCTTTAAAGCTTAAATCATCCGATAAAATTTTTAAGCTTCGCGATGGTGAATAGGGGGCTTCCGCAACAGTCTTTTTTAACGATAACTGATTGTATAATTCAGCCAGTTGATATGTGAAATCTTTTACCCCGGCAGCATCTGTTATTGCATGATTGCAGTTTAAAACTAAAGTATCGGATTTTGATTGTGTTGATCGAATTAATGTAATGAATAACTGTGGTTCAATTGTGTTGTCAATTCTCTCTAAAAGAGTTTCAGTCAAAGTATTTTCTGCATCAATACTTTCTATGAAGATAAACACTTTATCAATTTCAACCTTTGAAAAACTCCAAATAGTCTTTTTGTCTCCTTCAATAAGTTTGGCGAAAATTATTGGGTTCTTCGTAATGGCTATTTCAACAGCATGTTTCAAAATGGCTTCATTAAGAATATCATCAAATTTTAAAACCATCCTGATTTGATGGTCGGCAATGTGTTTACAAAACACTTGCATCTGGTCCCACATTGGGGTTTTGGTTTGTTTCATCATGGGATATTGTATTTTACCTCTTCGTTAATTTGCATATCATAAAATCGCTTTTATGAATATTAAATTCACCGTATGAATAGTCTCCATTGATATCCGTGATTTGCAAATCTGTTTTCGAAATCATTTCTCTCAATGTGCTTAACCGGATTGGCTTAAAATTTATTTCTAAAAATCTTTTCTCTGTCATTATGTTATCAGAATTATAAATTTCATAAAACTGATACCCCGAAACAACATCCTCTTTTTCATTGTATTGGTTTGTGTATGACAAAACCATTTCTTTCTCTTCTTCAATAGAGAATTTTCCAATAATCCTCATTTTTCCATCGGCCTGGTTCAACCTTTTTTCAGGATTTTGCAATGTTAAAATGAATGTTCCTCCTTTTTCAAGATGGTTTGAAATACATATTAATGCTTCTTGTTGTTTTTCTGTTGTTAATATTTCGCTTAAAGAATGGAATGGCAGTATTATTAATCCAAATTTTTTGTTAAGCTTAAGTTTCGTTACATCCATCTCCACTAAGTCAACAGAATAGGAATCTTTCCTGATTTTTTTCCTGAATGAATTAAGCATTCCTTTTGAATAATCAACGCAAGTCATTTTTCTTCCGGCTTTTAACAAGGGGATTGAAACTCTTCCGGTACCACACATTAATTCTAATATTTCTCCTGTATAATTTTCAGTCTCTTTTGTGAAAAACGGAATATCAAAATCAACATTTACATAGAAATCATAAATGTCTGCAACCGTGTCAAAATTAATTGTGTTTTTATTTTTCATGTTTTAACTCTTTATAATCGATATCAGCTTTTTATGACTTACTATGGTATAAATCAAAATCTGCCAACTAAAAGTCCGATATTAAAGGAAAAACCACTCAAATAGTTATGGTTAACCCAATTGTAAGTATCATTTCCAATGGCAAACGAATAGGAAGGCCCTGCATAAAGGCGCACATAAGACAATAGATTGACTTCAACATAAACTTCCGGTGAAAGCATTAAATAATTTAACTCAACATGAACCGGATTAATATCTTTTTTATTAATTACTGTTGATTTATAAATTTGGGTTCCTGTAACAAAGTGCACTTTTTTTAAAGGATTAATACAATAGCCAACACTTGCACCTATCATATTCATAACAAATTTGTCCAAGTCATCAGAACTTTTTTCGACAGGACATGATGTTGTTTGGATGTAGACATAATACTTATGATTAAAGTAAAGCCCGGCACCTCCTCCAAAATTACTTTTAGCTGATAAATTGTTCATCCAATTTGTTCGTGAAAATGGCCCGGTAAAAAAAGTTACTTTATCACCATCTTTTAAAACCGAATTCCTAGAAGACGACTGCGAATATGATTGCACTAAACAACCAGCAACAAATGTAATTAGAAGAATTCTCTTTTTCATCTTCTTTGTTTTATAGCTTTTTTCCAACGTAAAACATATACCCGTAATAGTTCTTGTATTTGTCGTATAACGCTGCTTCATATTGCTGATATTTTATAAATTCTTCTGCGGTTCTGTTGCCTTTATACTTTTTTAGAAAATTTTCCTGCGTTTTTTTCATAGTAGAATAATAGTCTGTCCAACAAGTATCGGGGACTTTAAATGTGGCAACCGGAAGATATCCTGCTTTTTGCATTTGATGAACCTTGTTCGGGATAGTATCTATTTCGGGATATGCTTTTTGCCAAAATTCCTGAATTTCAGCAGGACGCTCATCGGAAAACCAAGTATTTTCTGTAATAGCAACATAGCCACCTGGTTTAATAAATTTCCGCCATTCGTTTAATCCGCGTTCAAATCCAATATTATAAATAGAACCTTCCGACCATATCAGATCTAATTCTTCTACTTGAAATGGAAGATTTTCCATATTGCCAACAACGCCTTTTACCCTGTTATGAATAGATAACTTTTGAGCGTTTTGGTTTAACAGATCGATAAAACCCTGATACATATCGACACCAATAATCTCGCTTATTAGCTTTTCAGCCAAAACCATTGTCTGGCCTCCTGTACCACAACCAACATCGGCTACTTTCGATTTCTCATTAAGACCATCGATAAAGCCTAATGCTTTATGCGTTATTTCAGGGCTTCCCGGTCCTTGCCGTTTTGTATTTAAAAAATATTCTCGAATTACATTCAAATCGAATTCGTGAATTGAACTAGTTTCATTATTCATAATTTACAGTGATT
Source organism: uncultured Saccharicrinis sp. (assembly GCA_963677245.1). GTDB lineage: Bacteria > Bacteroidota > Bacteroidia > Bacteroidales > Marinilabiliaceae > Saccharicrinis. The sequence continues at coordinate 2,098,970 of OY781921.1, read as the reverse complement.
ACTTTACAAATAGAGTTTTCAATCAATAAGTGTCTCAATAGCCTGATTTAAAGCCTGATTAAATTCATCGGGGCGGTTTAGCATAAGAAAGTGGTCAGCATTTTTAATCTCGATAGCATCGTATGAATGCATGTGCCTTCGATTTGCCTTATAATCAACAGGCCACATATCTCCTTTTACTGCAATAACAGGCACATGAATTTCGTCAAATATTTTGGCTGCTTCTCCTGTTATGCTTTGCTCTAAATATTCTTTCATTGAGCTAAGAGCAATTGATTGTGGAGCTGCTGACATATCTGCAATAATCCAATTACTTAGCAGGGTGTCTTTAGCAGGGAGAAGCATTTGTTGAACAAATTGTCTCGTTCCGGATTGAAAATTTTCCTGAAACGGCTCCATCATACCATTAAACTCTACGCGACTTAATGGGTATTCAATGTTTTCATAGGTATCAATCCCAATAAGCCCTTTTATTCTGTAAGGCATTAACCGTGCTGCTTCGGCAATAACAGTTCCCCCAAAGGAGTGCCCTATTAGAATAACATTTTTGCTTTCTGTTTCTTCAACGACAGCCTGAACATCTTCTCCGAACGCCTTCATGGTATATTTTTCACGGGTCATACCCGAATGGCCATGTCCGGCAAGGTCGATCAAAATAATTTTATAATTTTTGGAGAAATAGGAGATTTGTTTTTGCCAATACCTGGCATCACAACTCCAACCATGCACAAACACAAGTGTTGGCTTACCAGCACCATAAACTTCATAAGAAATTTGAGTCCCATCTTTCGACGTAACCATTTGTGGAAAATTTGATTGGGCTTTTAGCGTATTTGTCAGGAATAATAATCCTATAACAATTAAAGCCAATCCTATATAAGTATTTAACTTTTGTTTACTATCGTATTTTTTCATTGTAAGTAATAATTTGGTTTTCTAAATGATTTTCTTTTTGATTATTGTTGTTTTGTAATTGGAATTGAATACTTCATACGTGCACATTTCAAATTTATCTTTGCCTAGAAACTTCTCAATAAATGGTAATCCGGGCGCATAATAAAATGTGCCTCTGGGTTTTAAGGAATGAAGTATTTGCATGTATGTTTGCGCATATGCAACATAATTTCCGTCTGAGCGGAGATGGTGGTGATTGAAATGATTGGAAAAGCTGAGATTACTTATAATCGTTCCCCATTTATCATTTCCATAGTGATACTCGAACCAATCGGAATTATTACAAAATTCTGTGCTGGTAATACTCCTGTCAAAGCCAAAAGCTTCAATTCCGGATTTTCTTAAAAATTTAACCAATTCACCATTTTTACCACAACCGATATCAAGAACCGGCTCTTCAATGCTATCCAGGTCTATGTGTAATAAATCCAACTGAAGCAGAGCATTGTACTCTTCGCAAACTACCTCCTGAAGTATTTCGTTTTTATCAGTATATACCTTCATGGCAAATGGGTTTGTTTCAGCCAGCCATTTTCTTAGGTTATTGTAATGATTTGCTTCATACATCGATAAATCATCGTGGCTTTTTAGATATTGAAACAAATTCGAGTAAATAGCTTTTAGCTTCTCTTTATCACTATTGCTGAAGTAGTAATACTGGTTCAACCTATAAAACGCTTCCAAGGATTTAGAAGTGGCCATACTTATTAGAGCATTTTCTTCGCTTTTGGTTATAGCCTTTAAATTCTGCATTATTGAATCAGGTAAGGCCATAAAACGAAATAATCCATCCCCTTGAGCAAACAGGTTCTTACCAGTGTTAAATTCTATTTGCTTGTTAATATGTTGCTTGAATTGTTGCATTACTAGTTTTTTAAATGATATGATATTTTAACCTTATTCCCTCCAATGCTCCGGTTTATTCAGCTCATTGGCACAAACAACCTTTCCTTTTTCTATGTTAATATCTGAGGAACTCAACGATTGCACCATCCATGCATCGGCAAATTCTTTGGGAATAGGGAATGGTGCCCGATAACCAAGTTTGGCAGCATCAGGAACAAATCCATGCCTGTCGTAATAACCAATATGGCCAAGTACGAAAACCAAAGCCGAACCCGATTGTTTTAATTTTTCAATTCCGGCCTTAATAAGCATTTTACCGATTCCTTGTTTTTGATATTCAGGAATTACTGCCAAAGGAGCCAGAATGTGCATGAGGGGTTGGTTGTCTGATATCTCGTTTATATAAACCCTCGTGAAAAGGATGTGCCCAACAGCCTTTTCATTATGAAATGCCAGTAGAGATAAAACGGGTGTGGCTGTAGAATCGCCTAACAGTGCTTCGGTTAACCGGGCTTCTTTGTTGTGTCCAAATGACTGGCTTTCTACCTCAAATATTACTGCAAGGTCTTTGTTTGCTGTTTCTTTTATGATGATATTTTCTGTTTTCATTGCGATTTTTATTTGAAATTTTCTTACTTGTCAAGGTGCTGTTTTATAAATTGCACCATCTCATTCATGGCTTCGGTGGCTTCAGGAAAGAACGGAGCCATCATTGGGTAACAATGCACCATGCCATGTCCTTCTCTAAAAAACACATCAACACCTGCCTGTTTTGCTTTATCGGCGAATTTTTTACCATCATCGAATAGCTCGTCAGAATTGCCTGCGTTGATATATAGAGGCGGTAATCCTTCCAGTTCGCCAAACAAAGGTGAAATGTAGGGGTTTCGCACATCGCTCTTCGCAACATAGTAATGGCTAAAAACATTCCAGCTATTAAGCGGGGCTAACGAAACCTTGTTTTTGGTAAGGTATGTTTCGCTTGAGCAACTCAAATCAGTCCACGGTGAAATAGCAACAGCAGCAGATGGCAGCGGAATATTTTTATCGCGAAGCATTAAAAGTAATGCCAAACAAAGTCCGCCACCTGCCGATTCACCCATTACCACGATATCTCTGGACTGGTAACCTTTTTCAAGTACAGCATTGTATATATTCAACGAATCGTCTAAGGCAGCCGGAAATGGGTTTTCGGGAGCCAGCCCGTATTCAAACAATAAAGTGGTAATACCTGCATTAAGTGCTATTTTCGAAACCAAGGAGCGATGGTCGTTACACGAGCCCGAAACATAGCCACCACCATGCACATAGTAAATTAATTTATTTTCAAGTGCATTTTCAGGTATTATCCACTCGGATATGATGGTATGAATAACTTCCTGTTTAATGCTAATGCTTTCAGGAAGTTTTCCAAAACGTTCCGCGCCCTTTTCACATGCCGCCCGAAACTTCAATACAGCTTCAATACTTTTGTTCTGCGTCTCTTTTCTTAACCTGCCTTTGAACAAATGCCGATTTCGCATTAGCCCAATCATTATTTTTGCTTTTAGACTTGTCATGAATTTGTATCATATTTATCTGATACAAAATTCAATCAAAAGGCAGAGATAAAAATTCACCTATGTTAACTTCTTCGATTTTCGTGTAGGTTATTTCTTATTCTACTCATTGATTGTGGTGCAATACCCAAAAATGAAGCCAGATGTTTAAGTGGTATTTTTTGCATAAAATCGGCAGGGAATCGTTGAAGTAACTTATCGTAATACTGTTCTGCGGTTAAAATTTTAGACTCCAACAAATGATTTTCAAGAAATTCCTGAATTTCATTCATCAGCTTTCGCATAAAAATATTCCAGGATGGTATTTGTTCAAGCCTTTTGTATTGCTCATAGGATATTCGCCAAACAACTGTTTCTTCAAGTGCCTGGATAGATTCACGCGCAGGTGTTTGATTGCGGAAACTTATTTTAGACGTAAAACAATAAGGAGCTTTACAAAATGTCTTTGTAATATCTTCTCCGTCAATATTGCAGCAAAAACGGACTAATCCTTTATTGAAAAAATAAAAATACCTGCAAACGGAACCTTCTTCCAAAAGCATTTCATTCTTTTGGTAAACGTGTAGTTCGAATTCGTCTTTTATTTGGTTCCAGTCATTTTCAGGTAAAGTAGTATATGTATTTAGGAAGTCTTTGAAATCTTCAATTGAATAATTCTCGATCATGATGTTTAAATTTATACGGATTGATACAAGAGTTTGAGGCTCTCATAATCAAAATTAAAATATATGAAAATAAATTGCACAACAATAACTCCGACAAGACTTTGTCTGAGTTGCATAAGGTATAATCAACGTCAAGAGAAACGATGATTATTTACTTTACCAGTTCCGAATTAATTTTAAACATCCAAAAATTTTAGTGATGTAAAAGTACACCCTATTTTATTTTTATCAAATACTTCTTTCCAGATTTCATGAAAATTTAACGTGAATATGCCTGAATTTCATCAATTAACCCTTGTTCAAATGCTTCTTTTACCGGTTTCCATTCGCCAAGCCGATTCAAATATAAGCTTGCATAATTCCGCTGTATTAGCGAACCATTAAACAGGTAATATTTTATGCGCTCAAATCCGTTTGAGTTTGGTTCTACGAGGCTCAAAGCAAAATCAACATAGCGTGTTGTTGCAAGACTTGATTCGATTGTTAAATGACGCATTATATAATCTACATCCTCTTTTTGTCCGTCTTGAGCTTTATTGATTAGGGACTGCAATTCTCCTTTAAATTGAAATACCATAGCCATCTATTTTAATTGGATAAATGTATTATTTGCATTCTCAATGCCTTTTCTAATCCAGCGCATTAGCGTAATTGCTTTGTACTCTTTTTCCATATAGGTTGTTTTGAGTTCTTCGTCCATACTGTTTATTTCCAACTGGTAAAGGTGTTTTTCGGTTTCAATGTGATAATATATTTTACCTGCACAAACAAAGGACAACTTAGCCGTTGTACCTTTTACAATTGTCTTTAAATTTTCCATAATCCTACGTTTATTTTCCTAGAAATGGGATGATATTATTTGTTTGATTGACTACCACATGCCCTAAATTTTTTATTACCATCGATTTTGCATTTTTAATATTTCTCTCTATGCGTTTTGCAGTTTTGTCAGAAACGTAGAAACAATCGTTTTCGCCACCAATGAATAATACCGGACATTTAATTTGCTGTAATTGCTCGTCTGAAAAAACAGGCAATACATCGGTTCTTGGCACATAATGTTGCCTTACAAGATTAGCAAATGCCAAACTCTGTTGGTCAATTTCTAATTCGCCATAAACCATCTGATTAAGTTTATCGAACCCTTTTTGACCGGAAAGTGATGTTACCATAATCCAAAAAATCGTTTTTAAGCGGATATTGGTAATTCCTGCTGTTGCAATCAGAACCACTTTGGAAATTCTTTCAGGGTATTTAATTGCAAAATCGAGGGCAATCCATCCTCCAAGTGAATTACTGATAACAGCCGCTTCTGAAATATTTAGTTGGTTGATAATTTCAAGTAACCAATCAGCATATCTGCTGTTCTTGAAAGGAAGGCGTGTTTCTGCACTTTTACCACATTCACCAACGATATCAACAGCAAATACATGAAAATATCCTGATAATTCTTTAGCATCAGCCATCCACATTGCAGAATTTGAACCCGAACCATGCAGTAATACAACAGCCGGGGCATCAACCTTTCCACTTTCTATTACAAAAGTATCACCAAGTTGTGTTTTTATAAACTGCTGTTTACTGGGGTGCATCCAATTTGATAGAAACTGGGAGTAGTTGTTTTGAATAAGCTGTTTTCCTTCTTCTGTTTTGTAAATCGATTTCTTTGCCATTTTTTAAAAATTTTATTTGGCAAAGTTGAAAAGGAAAAGGAGGTTTTCTTTTGACGTAGATCACAAAATTATGCTTTCCTGATCCGACTGACGGTTTCCCTGGAAACTCCAATAATTGATGCTATATGTCCGATTTTTGCACGTTTAAGAATTTCGGGTGCAATTTCTCTTAAATACTCGTATTTCCCTTTCGCATCCCGCTGATTGAGGGCTTTTGTATGCTTATCGATATTTGCAAATTCCTGACCCATCATGGCATTTACAAAGGCTACAATCTTTGGAAATTCAGACAGTTTTTCGCTATTGTCTTTTGTAATGCTAATGATTTCAGAATCTTCACAGGTTTGCAGAAATTCTTCGGCAGCCGTATTTTGCGCATAACTTTGCAGAGATGTGAAAGTTTCATTTTCAGAATGAATCCATGAGGTAATTTCTTCACCATCATGTAAATGATATTTTCTCACCATCCCTTTTCTTATAAACCAAATCTTATTACATCGTTCCCCCTGTTTTAGAATGAATTGATTTTTCTTAAAAAATTCAATTTCTGCAAGATTATTTATAGCATCAATGGATTCACTATCCAGTTTTACAAATTGCTCGATATAATCTATTAGGTTTTGCATTTAAAAGCTCGTTAAAATTAGGTATATCACATACGGTAAAAATACAAATTAAGTGTTATCAAATAAAACTATTGAATTGTGTTGTAGTAAATTCCTTTGGGGAATAGAAGGTTTTGGAATACTTTCTTGTTGTAATGTTTTAGTAAGATATTACGCGACAAGCCTAATGTTATCAAAAAGCGGATAGTAATATGAATAGCGTATACTTCTTTTTATCTTTCTTACAACCATAGGTATTTAATTCAATAGGAAGAAAACTCATTTCATCGTGAATTGTTTAACTCGAATAAACATGAACACTATTTTGCGCTGCCGGAAGGTAATTGATTCCAAACCAACAAATGAGTAATACTACAAATGCCAACAGTAAAATCAGAAAGACTTTTTTGTGGCTTAGATTACTTTTTATCCTGAAATGAATATAAATCAGGTAAACTGCCCAAGTAAGAAATGCCCATGTCTCTTTGGGATCCCAAGTCCAATAATGCCCCCATGCTTCTTTTGCCCATATAGCCCCAAAAATAAGCCCTAACGTGAGGAAGCCAAAGCCGACATAGACTATGTTATCTGTTTTTAAAACAAAATCCTCTTTCAGATTATCTTTTCTAATAGCATATAATCCAAGCAACCCGAAAAGTGCAGATAAGCCCAATAAGGCGTAAGCAATCATATACACAATTACATGAGGTACAAACCAAATACTTTGTAATGCGGGCATTAGCGTTTTGCTGTGAATATCAGGATTCAGGTAGTTCAATAACAAAAACAGAATAGCCATACCAAGAGAATACATAAGCATTAACTTGATTTTCCATCGCTTAAATATTACATAGCCTGAAATTGCCAGGAAGAAAGAATACCAAAGCCGGGTTTCACCAAGTGTTCTTAAAGGTGGGCGTTGCAAATTCATCCAAAGTAAAACGATAAATACAGCAAGACTTAAAATTCCAAGGATTGCAGTCAAATTGGCGATTTTGCCCATCTTGTCTGAAAGTGAAGTGCCAATGGCCAAAATCCATGTTACCAAGGAAATAATTACGAATATTTCAAAATTATGCCACATTACACATCCTCCTTCCTTTTACCAGTCCATATCAAATAGAAAGTTCCTGCAATGAGTAAGAAGAATCCTAAATATACCGATGGCAACCAAGGGTCTTTAACCAGTTCTAAAATGCTTTTCGTTGACCAACGTCCCATTGATTCATCATAACTTGTCTGATAAATCTTCCATCCGGCAATTTTAATTGGTTTATTTACCTCAATGATAGTATCGTAAAAAGCTCCTTCTTTTTCAAAGACAGATATTTCCGACAGGAATCGTTTTGCTTCGGGTTCGGTCAGAAGCATAATAGTGCTTGAATCTATCGGGTACATTTCCTGACGGTATAAAACACTCGGACTTGAAATACAGAAGGAATCGACCTTATTATTATATGATTTTAGAATCTTTATTGATTGGGTTGCTCCCATTCCAAATACGGGTTCAAATCTATTTGAAACGGGTGCAGAACTCAATAATAGTCTTTCTATCTTTAAATCGAAATCCTTATAGTTGAATTGTAAGCCCTCGTGTGGGTCTATCATTAAAGGTTTGTTGTTTTGATTGGTTATCTCTCCGGTTTTCTTATCAACGAATGCAATTTTCGCAGGATATTCCTCAATGGAGAAATCTCGTAGCTTAATGGCAAAATTCAATTCTACAGTACTGTTACCTTTCTCAATACCATACCAGGAAGTTTTACCTTCTTCAAGAAACATATTCAGTTTTTGGATATCTCCTGCACCCAAATGAGCCGATGCGATACAAAGCCACAAACCAAAATGGTTTAGAAAGAATCCAATATTTCTTTTTGATAATTTTGTAATCCTTTTTATGGTTACTGTACCAAGTATGATTAAAAAGAAAACTACTCCGATTGTGTAAGTCCAGCTTGATGTTACATCAAACAGAAAAAACAATGAATCTGTTTGTCTTTGTGGAACTAAAGCCATTGAAAGAGAAGGTACAACGAACAATATTATCCCTGCAATAGATGCAGGAACGCTATAAAACCATTTGAAAAACGCTCTTTTTTTTGATAACAGGTATAGCAATAACGAGATGTTTGCTAAGAGTGCAGCTGAAATAACATTGGCTGGCCATGAAATCTTAGGAGCTTTTGTTCCTGTTATAAATTCAAGCCCCAAAGATGCCAAAAGCAGGGCAAAAGCTATCAGGAAGCTTTCTAAGTACCTCCAGGGAAGTACCCACAAGCTTTTCTTTTCTTTCGTATTTTGCAAGGTAATTTATTCTAATATTTTGATTCTCTTTGACTGGCTTCTTCAAGCCATTTAGGAACTACAGTTCCTAAAAATTCTTCTTTGTCAGAATTTAGTTTAGCCATATCTAAACCAATATATTTCTGGGCTTTCGCTTTGGTCGAAATATCAGGCATTTCAACTTCTTTATTATGACCAAGGTCAGCTAATAAACGAGTAAGTTTAATTCTTGCTTCTTGTGCAATATTGATACCCGATGAAACAATGCGTCCGGTTTCAACTGGAGAATGGAATGATGCACCATGAGCAGCAACGGAATAATCCCATCGCCATTGAGCATGTCGAATATCCATAAGTATGGGTTGCATTTGTTTTTCGTTTGCACCTTTGTCCCATGCTGCTTTAGCTTCTACATGTGCTTTCACCAATAAATCTTCAAGTATGTTTACGTTTTCTTTTATTTTATCCTGACGAGAATATACATCAGCAATGAGTTTGTGAGCTTCTTCACGATGGCAAACCTGACATGAATTAGCCACATTATTGAGTGGACTTTGAATATGATGGTCGGTAAATTTTACTCCCCCTTCGCTCTTATAGGGCATATGACAATCGGCGCATGAAACCCCTCGTTGTGCATGAACACCTGTTAAGTATGTTTCATAACCCGGATGTTGTGCTTTTAGCATCGGAGCCTTACTTAATTGATGTGTCCAGTCACTAAAGTTCATATTGTCATAGTATTCTTCTGCGGCTTCAACGGTCATTCCATTATCCCAGGGGAAAGTCAGGTAAGGAACACCTTCAATTTTATCCTTATTGAAGTAATATTCGACATGACATTGGGCGCAAACTAAAGTTCGCATTTCCTGATGCGTGGCTTTACTTATGTCTTTTCCTTGTCTTTCAAAAGCTTCAATCAATGCAGGACGAGAAATGCGTAGTTGCATAGTATTTACATCGTGGCAATCGGCACAACCAATTGGGTTCACAATCTCAGCTCCCCATTTTTCCCATGAACCTTTATAGAACTCTGCAATTCCAACTTCATTCATCATTCTTGGAACATCGGGGCTTTTACAAGTCCAGCATGTGTTGGGCATAGGGCTTTTTACACTATCATTCGGTGCTCCTGTTCTAAGAATATTACGAACATCTTCTACAGCATAATAATGTCCTCGCCCTTGGTTATATTCTTTTGAAAAACCATATCCTGCCCAAAGAACAACCATTCTTGGGTCTTCCTCTAATTCATCAATTGTAGCAGAACCATTGTATTTACTTCTAAAGATGGTGTCAGAGGTTTGATAATAAGATTCAAACTCACGAGGAAAGTTAGCTCCCCATTTTTCGTTACGGGGTTCAAACTGAGAAAAATCGTTTTTAGGCGCATAGGCAAACACCGCTTCGCTTCTTCTTTCTACAACACTTGAGGCTAACAATCCTAAAAGGAATACAACTACAATTGTTCCGAGGAAAAGAATCCAGCCTTTCCAAGGTTTTTCTTTGATTTGTTCGCTGAATGATTTCATAGAGTTTCGTTATTTTTTTGTTTCTTTTAATGCTTCTTTTAACCAATCGGGTACAGGGCTTTCGGGTAACGGTACTTTAGCATTAGGCGTACTCGAAAGGCTGTTCACCCTGCCATGAGGAACTTCTCGATGGCATTCCCAACAAGTTCTGTCAGTTCTGTCAGAATGAAAATCGCCATGAATGGTATTCATTTTTGCATCCGTAATAAGGTTACTATGGCATCGAATGCAATTTTGCTGAACAACCTGATGTCCGGCTTCCTTAATTTGGATGACCTGAGGTTCTGCTCTCATAGTAAAAATGGTTGCATGTCGCATACCATCTTTCCCTTTGAAATAATATTTATTGAGTACGTTATTGTGTGGTACGTGACAGTCGTTACAGTTTGCCCATTCACGATGAGAACTGTGCATCCATGTAGCATATTGCGGAGCCATGATGTGGCAATTTACGCAGGTTTTTGGGTCATCGGAAAGGTAAGATGATGCATTGGAGACATAGAATAGAAAGAAAAAAAGACCTAAAAGAATTGCTGAAACTATAATGACAGGTATCTTCCATTTATCAGGAGGTAAAATCTTTTTCAATATGCTCATAGCCTCAAAATTCGTTTTTACATTAAAACTATCCTCCCCACAAATTCATTATTTCAAAACAATGAAAACTCAACCTTCTAATGCAAATATATGTTATCAAGAATAAAGAAGCTGTACCATATGTTACAGTTTGCAATTTTTCTGTTTTTTAATATTGCATTAGATAAATTTAAGAAATTTTCAAGAAACAGGAATAACAATATTTATCTTTTAAGGCATTTAAGCTATTGTTATTTAGATAAAAACAAACTCACAGACAGTTTACTTTATGGGAAAACTATATAAGAAACTACATAAATGGCCAGGGCTAATCATTGCATTTTTGCTTTTATATTTTGCGATTACAGGGATAATTATGAATCATCGTGAGTTTTTCTCAGGCATTGATGTTTCGCGAAGTAGCCTCCCAAATGATTTCCGTTACAAGAATTGGAACAATAGTGCCATTAAGGGCAATCTCATTCTGAATTCAGATAGTATACTGGTCTTTGGTAATATTGGTGTATGGCTTACAGATTCTACTTTTACAAATTATCAATCATTAAATAATGGCTTTCCACATGGTAGCGACAATCGTAAAATTTTTGACTTACATCTTTCAACCGATGGAAATTTATACGCTGCTACACAATTCGGATTGTTTACTTTTAATAAGAAGAATAAGCAATGGACTAAGTTTGATTTAGATGTTAATATTAAACGCTTTGTGGCGATTGAAAGCATTGGTGATACTCTTTACGTTTTGAATCGCTCTTATTTGTTTAAAGGCAAATCCGATGGAATTAGTACCCATTTTCAGAAAATGGAGCTAAAACAACCAATTAATTACAGCGATAAAGTTTCGCTTTTTGAAACCATGTGGCAGATTCATTCAGGTGAGATTTTGGGGATTCCCGGAAAACTGTTTGTTGATGTGTTAGGATTAGTAACTATCTTTTTATCGATTACTGGAATTTTTTACTTCTTTTTCCCAGGATGGATAAAACGTAGAAAGAAAAAGTCGAAGACAGTTTCATCAATAGTAAAGACGAACCGATGGTCGTTAAAATGGCACAATAAAACAGGAGCCTGGTTATTTGTGTGCCTGATAGTTTTGTTTTTTACAGGAATGTTCTTACGCCCTCCGTTGCTTATTGCCATTGCCTATTCAAAAGTAAGCCCTGTAAAATATACTCATCTCGACCAACCTAATCCCTGGTATGATAAATTGAGGGGCTTAAAATTTGATGAACAACGAAATGAATTTCTTTTGGCAACATCGGAAGGAATCTATTATATGGAAAAAGATAATCTGGCTCCAATAGTTTTTAAAGTTCAGCCTCCGATAAGTGTTATGGGAATTAATGTGCTTGAACCTTTCAATGATGGAGCATACATTATAGGTTCGTTCAGCGGTTTGTTCTTATGGCATCTCGCTCATCCTGAGATTTACAACTATGCAAAAGGTACTGTGTATGCAGGAAATACAACTGGCAGACCTGTTGGCGATTTTAAAGTTACAGGATTGATAACAGATTTGGACGGCAAACAATATATGATTGACTATGACAAAGGAGCCATTCCTTTGTATCACGATAAGTTATTCACTGAAATGCCAAATAATGTCCTTAAAGAATCGAAAATGTCACTCTGGAACTTATCACTCGAAATTCACACAGGACGTTTTTTTCGATTTCTTCTTGGTAACTTTTACATTCTCCTGGTTCCCTTGTCTGGGTTGGTGGGTGTAATAGTTGTTTTGAGTGGATATTTGTTATGGCGAAAAAAGTTTAGAATAGTCAATAACCAATAGTTATTTTGTAAATTGTTATAAACTAAAAATTTAAGAATATGGAAGCAAAAGAGCAAGTTTTAGAAGCTATGAAAAAGGAAGGTACTCCACTAAATGCAGGTAAAATAGTTGAATTAACGGGACTTGACCGTAAGGTTGTTGATAAAGCAATGACAGAATTAAAAAAAGAAGAAGCTATCGTTTCTCCTAAAAGGTGTTATTGGACTGCAAAATAATATTTTAAAATTATGATTTCAAGAAGCTATAAAACAGAAGAACCAAAAGAAAACCCACATAAGGTTGATGTAAAACAGTTGTATAATAAGGAATCGGCACAAGTAATGCACATTACCTTACAACCCGGTGAAACATTAAAACCGCACAAAACTCCGGTTGATGTAACTTTTTATGTATTGGAGGGAACTCCAACCGTGCATGTGGGTGATGAATCGGTTGTATTTGAAAAAGATACGCTTATAGAAAGTCCGGCTGACATTGTTCATTATTTAAGTAATGAAGGTGAAGGTCAGGCTCGGATATTAGTTACAAAAGCACCAAGGCCAACAGCACAAACCAAGCTTTTATAAACCTGTCTGCCCAAGGGTAGGCTTTAAATTCATTTTGTCATGAGCGAATTAATCAATAACTCAAAGTATCGTAAAGAGCGATTAAAAGAACTGATTCTAAAACTACACGAAGGTGAATCGGCCGAAGCTGTAAAAAAAGAACTCGTTGAAACGCTAAAAACTATTCCTTACGGTGAAGTAGTTGAAGTAGAACAGGAACTGATGCAGGAAGGCTTACCCGAAGAAGAAGTGTTAAAACTTTGTGATGTTCATGGTTCGGTTCTCGAAGGAAACGTAGATTTAACAGGAGCAAAAGATATACCTGCTGGGCATCCGGTTGATGTTTTCAAGAATGAGAATATTGAGCTGAAGCAAGTAGCCGAAAAAGCGAAAACCCTTTTAAAAGCGTTAAGTGCCGTTGATGATTCAGAGTTTCAGCAATTTATATTCGGATTACAAGGTGTGTTTAATCAATTGATGGATGTTGACAAGCACTACCTTCGTAAAGAGTACCTTGTATTTCCACACCTAGAGAAAAATGAGATTACCGGCCCACCAAAAGTTATGTGGGGCAAACATGATGAAATAAGGGAACAGTTGAAAGGTTGTATTGAGGTTTTAAACACTAAAGATATTACCAAGACCGATTTAGTTGATTCTCTCGATTTATTGTTTTTTCCTACGCTACAAGCCATAATTGATATGGTACAGAAAGAGGAGGAAATTCTGTTTCCAATGAGTATGGATGTACTAACAACAGAGGACTGGTGGAGCATACATAAACAAACACTGGAATTTGGTTTTTGTCTGTACGACCCACAAGTAGAATGGAAACCCGAAGGAATTTCCGATGAACAAGACGAAACAGGAGTTTCTTCTGATGGAAACATTCAATTACCATCAGGAAGTTTCTCCGCAAAGGAGATAATGGCTATTCTAAATTCCGTTCCCTTCGATATGACCTTTGTAGATAAAAACGACAAAGTAAAATATTTCACTCAGGGAAAGGAGCGGATATTCGTCCGCAATCGTTCTATAATCAATCGTGATGTGCGTTTGTGTCATCCTCCCGGAAGCACCCATATTGTCGAGAAAATTCTGGAAGACTTTAAATCGGGAAAAGCATCCCATGCTCCGTTCTGGATTCAAATGAAAGGCAAGTTTATTAAGATTGAATACTTTGCTCTGCGTGGTGAAGATGGTGAATACCTTGGAACACTTGAAGTTTCTCAAGATTTATCAGAAAACAGGGCATTGGAAGGTGAAAGACGTATTTTAGAATATACAGACGATAAAGAAATAGACAATGGATAAACTAATAATTACTCCCAAAACAAAGATATTCGATTTATTGGAAGCATATCCTCAATTGGAGGATGTGCTAATAGCTGTTGCTCCACCGTTCAAAAAGTTGAAGAATCCTGTATTGCGAAAAACCATTACAAAGATTACTACTTTAAGTCAGGCTTCTGTAATTGGTGGTATCAAAGTTGAAGAACTCATAAACAAGCTTCGGGCAGAAGTAGGGCAATCAGCAACCGATTCTATAGAAACAGAAGGTAGTCATTTCATTACAGAACAACCTGACTGGTTTGATGAATCGCATGTCTCAGAATCAATTGATATTGGGGAAATGCTAAATGCAGGCGAACAGCCAGTGCATGAAGTATTAGCTTTATTGAAGAAACTTGAACCAGGAAAAATATTAAAAGTAATTGCACCTTTTATTCCGGCTCCACTTATTGATAAATCACTAAGTTTGAACTATGAGCATTGGCTTGACAAAAAGGGTGAAGAAGAATTTTTCGTGTATTTCAGAAATCATTCATAACGAAAATATGAAGCAAATAATATTAACACTAGTTTACCTGGTGTTTATTGTTCAATTGGGGCAATCTCAGGACAATAAGTTTAAACGATTAGAATTTCTATTGGGGAATTGGCATGGAACAGGTTCCGGCTTCGGTAATAATAACTCAGTCATTGAATCGAGTTTCAATTTGGTTATGGATAACAATTACATTGAAGTAAGCAATGAATCTAAATTCGAACCCACAGAAAAGAATCCGGAAGGTGAACATCATATTGACAAAGGCTTTATAAGTTTTGATAAAACCCGAAGTGCAATTGTCTTTCGGCAATTCAACAGCGAAGGATATTATAACCAGTATGTACTACTGGTTGATTCCTTATCGAACGATACAACATTGGTGTTCAATACCGAATTTATCGAAAACTTTGTACCCGGAGGAAAAGCTCGCTGGATTATAAAAAAGCTCTCAGAAACGGAAATAGAAACGACATTTGATGTTTCATTTCCCAATAAGGAATACACTTGTTTTGGGACGAATAAACTTACCAAGCAATGATTTGAAAGGCCATTGCTTGTTTTTACTTTAGCAATCCAGAAAGGGCTTTTTTATCCACAATTTTTATATTTCGTCCATCTGCTTCGATAATACCCTCATTATGCATTTCACGAATTACCCTTCCCAGCGATGGACGTGAAATTCCAAATATATTGGCAAGTTCACTTTGTGAGTTTTTAATCGTAAATTCCATTTTACCTTCTCGTCTAACATGTTCAAGCAGATAATTTGCAAATTTGCCTCTAATGGATTGTAAGCCCAAAAGCTTAATCTTTTTTGTGAGTTTCTGTGCCCGATTGGATGTAATATCGAGATAGTTCTTTAGTACAGTATTTTCGTTACAAAACAAGTTCATCAGGTCTTGTCTCGGTATAAACAAGATTTTGGTTTCTTCAATGGCAATCACATCAACAGGAAGTGTATTATCCTCACCAAATAAAAATGCAGAAGCGATTGTATCCGGAGCATGAAGTTCTTCAATACGCAATGACTTTCCCTGGAAGTCCATCATTTCACCAACCGCAGCACCTTTAACAATTATTCTGAGGCTGTTGCATGTATCACCATTACTTGCAATCAGTTCATCTTTTTGATAGGTTTTCACCTGATGATGGACTTTTTTAATTATCTCACCAATAGCCTCTGCCTTTAAATCTTTAAAAATATAGCTCGATTTCAGTGCATCAACATAGTTTAAAAAGCAAAAACTGCATTTATCATTACAAGGCTGAATATATTTTTCATTGAAATTATTATCCTCTGTAGCTGTACTTCTCATAAACTGTGACTTAGATATTTATTTTCGACAAAGTTAGAAAAAAATGCCCTTCCTGTAACATATGTTACAGCTATTGCTTTCAAAATGACAGAACTTTGTATCGTTGATTTAGAATAAAAATTTAAAAAAGATAAGATTATGAGCATGTTTTGTTACCAATGTCAGGAAGCTTCAAAAGGAGAAGGTTGTACCATCAAAGGAGTTTGTGGAAAAGAAGATTCAACAGCTAACCTACAGGATTTATTAGTGTATGTAACCAAAGGTGTATCATTGGTTACTGAAATTGCAAAGAAGAACTCGGTTGCCATTGATAAAGCCGACAAATTTGTTTTTGAGGCATTATTTGTGACCATTACCAACGCTAATTTCGATGATAAAAAAATCACCGATAAAATTATTGAAGGTATTCAGGTTCGTGATGCTTTAAAGAAAGAATTAGAAGATAAAGGTATAGTAATTCCAAACCTTCCGGCTAATGCTACATGGGTTGCAGAGGGCGAGGAAGCGATTAAAGCAAAAAGTGAGATTGTTGGAATATTAACAGAGCAAAACGAAGATATTCGTTCATTAAAAGAGTTGTTAACCTACGGATTAAAAGGGATGGCTGCTTACGCCGAACATGCTTTTAATTTAGGATATACTGACGAGAAAGTATTTGCATTTATGCACAAGGCATTAGTTGCCACTACCCGAACTGATATTACAGTTGATGAATTGGTTGGCTTAACTTTGGAATGCGGTGAGTATGGAGTAAATGTGATGGCTTTATTAGACAAAGCAAATACCGAATCTTATGGAAATCCTGAAATCACAAAAGTAAATATTGGTGTGCGTAATAATCCGGCAATCCTTATCAGCGGTCACGACCTGAAAGATATGGAAGAGCTGTTAAAGCAAACCGAAGGAACCGGGGTTGATGTATATACACACAGTGAGATGTTGCCAGCTCACTATTATCCTGCATTTAAAAAGTACGAACACTTTGTAGGTAACTATGGCAACGCATGGTGGAAACAAAAAGAAGAATTTGAATCATTTAACGGAGCTATACTATTTACTACAAATTGCATTGTTCCACCAAAAGATAGTTACAAAGATAGAGTTTACACCACAGGTGCATCAGGCTTCGATGGCTGTACCCATATTGCTGATAGAAAAGATGGTCAACCAAAAGATTTTTCTGTAATTATTGAACACGCTAAAAGATTACCTGCTCCAACTGAGATTGAAACAGGTGAAATTGTTGGAGGATTTGCTCACAACCAGGTGTTGCAATTAGCCGACAAAGTAGTAGATGCAGTTAAAACAGGTGCAATAAAGAAATTCCTTGTAATGGCAGGATGTGACGGTAGAATGAAAGGACGTGAATACTATACAGATTTTGCTGACCAGTTACCGCAAGATACTGTTATACTTACAGCAGGATGTGCGAAATATCGTTACAACAAATTACCATTGGGTGATATAGGTGGCATTCCTCGTGTTTTGGATGCAGGACAATGTAACGATTCATACTCTTTGGCTGTTGTAGCTCTTAAGTTGAAAGAAGTATTTGAATTGAACGACATCAACGAACTACCAATTGCCTATAACATTGCATGGTACGAGCAAAAGGCTGTGATTGTATTATTAGCTTTATTGCATTTAGGTGTGAAAAACATTCACCTGGGGCCAACATTACCGGCTTTCCTTTCTCCAAATGTGGTCAATGTTTTAGTTGAGAACTTCGGAATAGCCGGAATTGGAACAGTTGAAGAAGATTTGAAGCTTCATTTGGCTTAATTTAAAACATACTCATGTAGAACGCTGCAAAACAGATTTGTAGCGTTCTATTTAAAAACGTATTTAGCTATGATTGAAAAGATATTTAATACCGCAGAAGTTTACAACCTGAAAGACATGGTTGATTATTCCGATGGTTCAACTGTAAGCAAGATTATTACACGTAATGAAAAGGGAAATTTAACCTTGTTTGCCTTTGATAAAGGACAAAACCTTAGTGAACATTCAGCTCCGTTTGATGCCATTGTTCAGGTTTTGGAAGGTGCAGGCACAATTATCATTAACAAAAAGGAGCATGCAGTTAGTGAGGGGCAGTTGATTATCATGCCTGCCAACATTCCTCATGCTGTGGAAGCAACTGAAAAGTTTAAGATGTTGCTGATAATGATTAAAGCATCTTAAAATTAATCGTTGTGAGCATAATAAATACAAGTTCTCAAAAACTTAAACATTACTCATAAACCGTTGTGAATTTCATTTTGCAGCGGTTTTTGCTTATAGTAAATATTAATATTTGTAAATTATAAGGCTAATTAATGATTTTTGATATGTCGGAATTCACAAATACAAAACAACAACGGATAGAAAAATTGCTTGAGGTTTCTAAACTAATTTTGGAAACAGGGAATGCTCATTCATTCATTACTGAAAACAAGGATTTTATTTCTACGGTAATACCTAGTGATTTTATAACCCTCTTTGACGAGATTATAAAGGAAGGTTATAAGATGGAAGATATAAAAGTGCTGACAAATAAAGTCCTGAATATTTTCCATGTTCCTATTCGTGATTTTGTAAGAGTTGAACCCAAACCGGATTCATTTCTTGGAGTGTTGGAACAGAATAATCACGAAATGGAGTTGCTTTTGGATAAAATTCGTCCGTTTTTCAAGCAATTTGTGAAGGAAACCGACAATGTTGACCTGCATAAAAAACTTATAGAACTGTTTACTCAACTCGAAGTATTTGCAAAGCATTACACCATAAAGGAAAATGTGCTATTCCCAATCATTGAAGAAACATGGTCGGACTATCGCTGTTTACAGATTATGTGGTCGTTTCACGATGATATTCGCAGAAATATCAAAGCTGTAATTACCCAATTACAGGAAGGAAACATCGAACTAAAAATTTTCAATAAATGCGTAGGCGACATATTCTTTAATATGCACGCCATAAAGTTCAGAGAAGAACGTATTCTCTTTCCTTGCATATTATCAACCATCAGCGAAAGCCAGTTAGAAAAGATGAATCGTGAAGGCTTTGAGCTGGGCTATCCTTTTATTCAACCCAATATAAAGAAGGACAAAGAAGTAAAACCAGATTATGAAGGGAACCTTGTAAATCTTGGAACGGGCAAAGTAAGTATCGAGCAAATCAAACTCATTTTTAATCACCTTCCTGTTGATATTACTTTTGTTGATGAAAACAACAAGGTTTGCTATTTCTCAACACCGCCTAAACGAATTTTTCCTCGCACAACAGCAATTATCGGGCGTGAAGTAAGTAACTGCCATCCACCTGAAAGTGTTCATGTGGTAGAGCAGATTGTCGAATCTTTTAGAAATGGAGCAAAAGACCAGGCTGACTTTTGGATTAAAATGAGAGGTGAATTTATTCTTATTCAATATTTTGCTGTAAGGGATGAACTAAGAAAATACCGAGGTGTTATTGAAGTTTCACAGGAAATATCCGGCATTAAAGCTTTGGAAGGGGAAAAGCGGTTATTGGATTGGTAATCTTAAATCTTTTAAAATATGGAATTATCAAAATTAAAACTTGAGAAGTTTAAACATATCAAGGTTGTGAATTTCCCCACTGATATTAAAATCGAACTTGATTCTACAGACAATGAAGCGGAAGTAATTATCTATTATATTGATAAGATTGAAGATGTGATGGCATTTGTTGAATTGAGTAACAGCTCCAATCTTCCGAAAGAAAACCGTATAATAATGGTTTATAAAAAGGGACGAAAAGATGGTGTTAATCGTGACTCCATATTTATGCCCTTTAAGGAGCAAGTTTATAAAGGATTTAAGTTGAAAGCACCGATGCTTTGTTCTATTTCAAAAGATTTGAGTGCTTGTGTGATGTGTAAAGTAACAGGATAGAGAATGGATAATATAAAAATCTTTAAGATGCCTTTTGCCAAAGTCTATCCGCTTTATATTCAAAAAGCCGAAAGAAAAGGCAGAACCCAGAAAGAAGTGGATGAAATTATCTTCTGGCTCACAGGCTATGATAAATACAGCCTTTTTCAAATTTTATCGAATAATTCCGATTTTGATACTTTCTTTAAGTACGCACCAAAAATAAATCCAAATGCCGCTAAAATTAAGGGTGTCGTTTGTGGCGTTCGAGTTGAAGAGATTGAGGATAATTTAATGCAGCATATCAGGTATCTCGATAAATTGATTGACGAACTGGCAAAAGGAAAAGCAATGGAGAAAATTTTAAGGGAATGACAAAAAGGAGGCTCAACCTCC
The DNA here is from genome assembly GCA_963677245.1 of uncultured Saccharicrinis sp. Lineage (GTDB taxonomy): Bacteria > Bacteroidota > Bacteroidia > Bacteroidales > Marinilabiliaceae > Saccharicrinis. The sequence goes on along the minus strand of OY781921.1, from coordinate 2,078,501 downwards.
TTTTATATTTTGAGCTAGTTAACAGCTTCATCCAAAGCCTTACCCGGCTTAAACTTAGCAACTTTCTTTGCAGCTATCTGAATTTCTTTCCCTGTTTGAGGATTTCTACCTGTACGAGCTGAACGTTCGCTGATAGAAAATGTACCAAATCCTATTAATTGAATGCTTTTGCCTTTTGCTAAAGCATTTTTGATTGCCTCTGTTGTTGCATTTAATGCTTTCTCTGAATCTGCTTTTGTTAAGCCACTTGCCTCTGCAATGGCACTTACTAATTCTGATTTATTCATTCTTTTAATTTTTTAGATTGAGTGAAATATTCAATGCAAGATAGTGAATTCCAATTATACTAATGGTGCATCGAAAAACTTACTCCATCAAATCGCTTTATAGACTAAGACGATTGTGAAAGAAAGATAGAGCATTAGCAATAACGCTGCTTCCCAACGGTCAAGTTTTTTACGAATTCCTGTAAACATAGCGATAAAAAGTAATAGGGTTCCTGTTATTAATATCAGGAGGTCTGTATTAAAGTTAGGATTAAAATCAATCGGGTGAATAAAGGAGCTTATTGATAGAATGAGAAACAAATTAAAAATATTTGAACCAATAACATTACCAATAGCTATATCACTGTTCTTTTTTAATGCTGCTACAACCGATGTAACAAGTTCAGGTAAAGAGGTTCCGGCAGCAACAATGGTTAATCCGATTATTTTTTCACTAACACCCAATTGACATGCAATTTTCACACTGTTCTCAACCACAAATTTTCCACCAAGAATAAGACCTGCTAATCCAACAATTATTAAACTCCAAATTTTCACATTTGAAGTAGTTACAGATTGATTTGATTCACTTGTATTATTCTTCTCTTTCTTCATCTGGCTAAAAACATAATAAAGAAATGCTCCAAAAGAAAAAAGAAGTAGTAGTCCGTCAATCTTGCTAATAATAAATATACTTGAACCTGTAAAGTAATTATTGGCAAATAATAAGACAAGTAGAGCTGCTATTCATGAAATAGGGATTTCTTTCCAAGCTGTTGATGACTGAACTTGAATTGGATAAATTAACCCGGCAATTCCGAGAATTATAAACAAATTAAAGTTGTTACTTCCTATTACATTCCCTAAAACGATATCAGAATAACCTTGAACCGATGCTATTGAATTTACGACAAGCTCTGGTGCAGAAGTACCAAACGCAACTATTGTAAGACCAATAACTAAATCAGAAACATTATGTTTTTTTGCTAACGAAGACGCTCCATCAACCAACCAATTAGCCCCAAATATTAAGGCAATGAAACCAATTGCAACAAATAGGAATAACAATATCATTTTGAGTATAATTAGACTATATCAAACATACAAAATTCCATAATTGTATGTATTGGAAGGGGTTGATAATCTATTAAAATTCTATCGAGGCAATCCGCTTCAACCTAATTTCAAGGAATAAATGATTTTCGCCTTTCTTGGTAATTTTATTGTAATAGCGGATTCGAGCTTTCTTGATTGCCAAAAATAGTTCCTTTGATTGGCAATTGCAGCAAGTGTCATTTTACCAATAATGAAGTCCATTTCTAAAATTTCATCAAAGATTACTAACAAGTATGTATGTTAACCATGTCTACCTTATGTTAACCGCTAAAGAGTTGTAATACTGAATAATATGATGTGTGGTTAACACGGTTAACATAGTTAACAAAGTTATTCGTTCAATATCTTTTCAAGTTTAAAAAGGACAAAAAAAATACCGATTAAAACGGTATTATAAGTTCAGTTCAACATCATTTATTATTATCCCCATACTTTCGGGAATATCTTCATATTTAAACCGATAACAGCTCCCTAACGGTTTTTTATTAATTGCTTTATCTCTCGACTTCTGCGTTGTATTTTGAATGAAAGATATATTACCTTTTGATGTAAGCAATGATTTCAATGAGTTCGCATCCAAATCGTTTAAGCCGTTCTTTTTTACATATTCCTTGTAATATGGAAACAGGAGAGGAAATTTAATAAACAGGTTCTTATTTACCGGGTCTTTTAAGTAATGCGTGTTTACTTTAATCTCACTTTTTGGTTGGCTCAGTTTAAAAGCAATGGCTTCCCAAAATATGGAAACATCTTTAATGGTACTGGCCATCTCATTTTGCTTAATTGTATTTTCAATAACGGACTGTTTGTATGTTGGATAATCAAATGGAAGTTCCAAATTGTTTTGTAATAGCTGGACAGGAGTTAGCAATAAAGCTATGTGTTTAATCTGTCGGTCAGATATTTCAGTAATAGCCGTTATTTCCGGTTTAAGTTCGTAAAAGATAGAATCAAACACCGTTTTAAACTTCGATTCAATTACATTCCTGTATTTTAGAAGTTCCCTGGTTATGTTACAAAAGCCTTGTTCTTTCTCTTTTAAAAGGGTTTTATAAGCATGGGTGCTTTCGTCTGAAAACTTGTTGTCCTCAAAATGTAGTACAATCATTCTGGCAAATAATGCAGCTTCTGATGTGGGCAGCTCGTTACCATCTACCATACATGCAGAACTGATTTCAAGCGTTGTAGTTTTATTGTCATTGCTTTTTTGAGCCATAGTGTAAAGCTCTCCATCGTAACCAGTTTTAAACACATCAACCGTTTTCTTATCAATGGCATTGGTGTATTCCTTCAGATAATAAAGTGCATTATTTCGTTGAGTAAGCGAACGAGAAAAACCTTTATCAGTTGAGTTTAGTAATGATATGCCATGATTCGGTTCGCCAAACAGATGTAGAAAAAAGTTGACAAAATTTGATTTACCAGCACCCTGGTCTCCAAACAGGAACAGGAATGGGAAAAAGCCTGTCAGTTCAAGTATGAAATCACGATACAAGGCAAGTATGATGAAGGATATACCAATTGCGCCATTAATACCATAAGCATTATAAATCAGTTCCGACCATTCTTTAAAGTTCAGGTTTCCTGCTTTGTATGTAAATTTACGTTGTCCGGAATAACTTTTATCGTCAAGGTTTGTGTATGCAAATGGAGGCAAATAATAGGCGGATTTGCCATGATTCACAATGCCGAGCTTATCAGGATAAAGCAATTTATTATCATGGGTTATTGTAGCATCTGCAAAACAATAGGTTTTTGATTCTTGCTGATAACCCAGCTGATTTACAGCACTGGCATTTTTCTCATTATCGTACAGGTAAGTAAGGATAGTGTCAAGATTTTGTGTGTTCCCAAAGAAAGTTAAGCCACGCCCGGATATGCTACGAATTACTTTCTTAAACTTATCGAGGTTAAGCTCCGAACTTGTAATTTCATTTACTGTAATCTCTCCGGTATTTCGTTGAAACTTAATCAAGCGTTTACTTTCTTTTGTGCCATCCATTAAGTGATAAACCGAATCCATCAGGAAGTTGGATAGCTTTCTTTCGACAGGTTTGCTTTTATGAAACTCATTGGCATAGTAGCATCCATTTTTCTTATAAAAGTTGTATTCTTCGATGTCGGCCAGTTCATCAATGCTGAATTTTGGAATAGGCTTATTAATAATATCTTCCCAAAGCAATTGGTAATTGTTCATGTTTTGAAGAAAATCAACAATTGTTTTGTCTTGAAGTAAATCATTGGCATCCTTATTCTCCGGTAATATCAACCTACGTAGTGATTTAATGTCAAATCGGTTGGATAAAATAAAATCTTGATAATACTCTGCACATTTATTTCCTGCACTATCGTTATCCATTGCTAAAACAACGATTTTCCCTTCAATATACTTTTGAAGGATTTTAGGATTCTTGATTTTATTCTCTGTGGAAAACAAAGCTATGGATGAACAGCCTTTCATTGATAATGCATTTACAACGCCTTCCTGTATGAAAACAACATCATAATCTGGATTATACATTTTATCATAGATGCTGCCGTTTAACGTTCCGTTATTTTTGGCTTTCGGCTTACCCTTTTCAGGATTAACCATCCTGCGGTTAATAAGTTTATTGTTGGCATCAATAAAGACAATAGCATCTGCGTGTGAATCGTACCAATAACTATTGTCAGGCAAATCATCTATAAAACTAATTCCACGAGATTTTAGGTAATCAGTAGCAGTTTCTTTAGGATTGTTTTTTATCGCAAAAAGCATTTTGTCGAAAGCACTTGTTATATTCTGTGATGGCTGGAACGGCTCTTTAATGCCGAGATATTCCTCCTGCAAATATTTGATAGCCTTATGTTCGTTCCAACCTGAGTTTAGAGAAATCAAGAAATCAATAGTGCTACCACCAGACCCACATGAAAAACATTTGTAGAAATTATTTTTCCTTTTAATGCTAAAAGCCGGAGATTGGTTCGTGCCTTTACCGCTACCACAAAAAGGACATTTTTCCAGTTGATTGGTCTTATTAAAGCAAGTTCCGGTTTCCTTTTCAATTAATGCTTTTATATCAATTTGCTTTACTTTTTCAATTGTTTGCATCTGCAATGTTATTGAGCCTTAACCTGGCTGTTTAAATCCTTTTATTCTTCTTTCCCTGCGCTTTCATCATCGTCCTCAATACTCAAACGCTGTTTTTCCTTTTCGAGATGCTGAACCATGCTTTTAGTAAGCTCTTTGCTTTCCATACAATTGCCAATTATTGTTATCATATAAATAGCAAATTGAATATCGCTTTGTTTTAGTGCTTTTGCAGTATCGTTTATGGCATTAAAGATTTGTTTTTGCTGCTCTGTTTTTGGGATAGGCATTTCTTCTATGTCAACATCGTGTTGGGTTATGGAAGAATGTCCATGTAGTTCTTCATCCTCTTCAACAAACCCCAGGGCAGCTTGTAACTCATCTTTTGATAAACCCATTAATTCGGCTGCCTTTGGGCTATTCCCAAGTATCTTGCTTCCAATTCCTGAGAGTACACCCGTTGCTACACGTTTTAATAGTTCTGTGTTTGAATACCCGGCAAGTCTGGTTTCAAGCTCTGACACCTCTGTTTTGTACTCAGAATTTGCCTTTTCTAATTCCTGATTTTGTATTTTTAGGCTATCTCGTTCAGAAGTTATATCGAGTAACTGCTTTTTCAATGAGTTGAGTTCGGTTTCCTGTTTGTAATCGCTGAATTTTTTCTCAAACTGCATTAAAGAATTTTCATACCGGGAATTATTTACCGCTCCCAATAGTCCGGCTAATCCGCTTAAGGCATTTCCGTTGTTTTCTTTGTCGGCATCATTTCCTGTTAATGCACCAAATAACAAATTGAAGTTTTCAATACTTCCCAATCCACCTATATTATTATTCAATTGGTATTTTTTAATGGCCATATCAACCGCCTGCTCTATCTGCGCCAGATTTGATACAGGGTTCTCAGCTTTCCTGTTCTCCTCTAAATCAATGTTGTACCGTGTAACTAATCCTGCTTTTGGACTTTTACCACGATAAATATCTACTTTGATATTACCGCCATCTTGATTGACAATATCTTTAGCCGATTTCATATTCTCATTAAAAGCTTCAATATTATTGGTTCTTGGTACAATCAGTATAAGTCCTGAATTGTCTTCGACTAATATTTCATAAGCGTAAGTTGCGTTCTCTTGCAAATTCCGATATATGGCATCTTGCAAATTGCTATGTTTTTCCTTCATTGTTGCTTTTTTTTATGTTGTACTTAATTCTTTTGGTATTAAAAGCTATTGGTCAGGTACATTTTTCTATAAAAAGCTATTATGACCTGCTTTATAGCGATTAATACCAATTGTGAGCAATTAAAACCTATCAAACAGCAACTTATTTAAATATTGAAGCTATTAAGTAGTGACTGCTCATCTATTATTTTTTAAACTCTTTCTGTGATTTTCTCTTTGACTTACTTCTAATAGACTTTTCAATACTATAGAGCAAAAGAGAGGGATTCTTAACGCATTAGACTGAAACTATGGGTTGTTATTAATAACCCATAGCTTACCTTCATCTTACTCATCATCTTCTTCCGAGTAATCATCATTCAGGTCTTCCAAATGGTCAATTATTTCAATAATAGCCTGGCTGTGTTCCTCTGGTTCGTATTCTACTTTAACAAGGATTTCATCATCTTCATTTGTGCCAATGATTGCGCCTTCAAGTTCATACTCTCCCAATAACCCGGCAAATTCAACCATTAAATCTGCCGAAACATTAAATGTTCTAATCTTCATAATTTTAAATTTTAATTAAACAAAAAATTGACTACTCATTTCGGGGGAGGGAGTATTGTCTAATATGGTGTATTACAGCTCCTCAAACTCTTCTGGCTCAACACCGAAATGTTCGAGTATTAATAAAAGTTGCTGCTTGTTGTAGTAGTGCCGTTTAGTATGACCAGCTTTCGCAATCTGCCTTTTTAAATCGGGGCATGTGTCTATTTCACGCCTTAGATGCTGCATGGCAGATTTAATTGAGACACTATTAGGATATAACTTTGTTACTAACTCTTGCTTTAATATTGTTCTGCGATTTATCATAGCGATGAATTTTATTTAGATAATTGATTTTTTTTAGAGGAATTGAAGGTGAGAATAGAATACAAGTGTAGAACCTTGATATTTCGCATAATAAATCGAAACATAAGGCAATAAATCAAAAAACACTTAGGGACTATAAACACGAAAAGCCCCTGAGCGGAGCTTGTTTTAAAAGAATCGACATGTATTATCGGCATAATTATAAAAATTATACCCTTAACAATTAGCTGTATCAAATATATAATTTTCGCTGAAATTTGCTGAAAGTTTTCGTTTGAATTTATTTGAGGCGGATTGATTAACATATCTCGGACTATAATAAGTTAATCAAGTACTCCGCTACGGATTACATTAGAAATTGCCTCTAAATCTTCAAGGATATAGTTCGAAATTTGACCGCTTGGGATCACATAAACCACAAAGCCAGAAGCCGAATTGCTTACTGGCTTTGTTATTTCAACAAAATAATTAAATCTTAATCCTAATACATTATGAAGTTTTACACTATTCTGTTTTTATTATTTTCTTCCTGCTATATATTAGCCAATGATATCTCAAATAATCAGTTAAAAGGAGAAACGCAAGTAAGTGATGAGCTTGTTTCAGAAACTAATATTAGCTTAAAAACAATTGATTTATACAAGGCTAAAATTGATTCAATTTCTGAAGCATCGAAACAGACTGCCATCAATACCGAACCAACTCCTTTAAGTTCTACCGACTGGGATGAATACTTAAATATAACGCTGGCTTTAATTGGGGCGCTTGCTACTTTTCTTGCAGTGTGGTCTATTCGCTTAGATACTAAACAGAATAGTATTAATAAAGTAATGCAGGAAGAGCTTCTTAAGGATTTAATACGTCATTTTTACAGAAACATGGTGGTGTTAAGTGCAATAAAACTTAAGCTAAAAGATAAATACGATTCCTTTTACCCCTCTGAGGAACATATATTAAAGTTTAAGGTACTTCCGGAAGATGTTAAATTGACCGCTTTACCAGCTCTCCTGAGCATTATCAGCAATTGCATAAGTTTGAATTGCAGCTTCGTAATTTTGATATTGAAGTAGATGTTACTATCGATCATTTGAAAAATAAGGAAATACCTGAAGAATTGAAGATTAGAGATTTAGATAATTTAGCTTTTAAATGTGGGCATTTATCTAATTTTGTTTTGAATATGCTCATAAACTTAAAGTTTAACTTTAATTCCATTCAGAAAGTAAACGACTTCTTAACCAATATATATTTAGATAATGTAGAGGAGAAGAGAAAGAACAATGTGGATATTGAAGAACAGATAAATGAGAAGAGCAAAGAACTTACTGGAATGGGTATTGATATAACCTGGTTACAGGAAATGTGTTTGCATAAGTTCTATATGGCATTGAGCGAGGAGGTACAAAATAATTTACGCAAAGATACCTTATTGGAGTACGAAAGAGTGAATGTTATCGGACACTAAGCTTGTCCATTTACATTGCTTCTATATTTTTCAATGGCATCAATAATATTATTTACTGATGTCATTGGTGATTCGTACTGGCTTATGTTATAAATTATATCCGCTTTAGAGTAGATATTATAGCGTTCGTTATAGTCTTCATTAAAAAGCTTCTTCCAGCGATAACCATTTTCTTCTGCCAATTTATATATGGAACGTTGCATCCAGGCCTGATTATCTGATAGACGCTGGATTAATATGTTTTTGTCAACGTTTAGAAATATTGAAACGTACTTGTGTTCTTTTAGTTTCTGCCTGAAGTTTTTGCGCATAAATATTTTACCAGGTAAATCAACCATCAGTTTGGTCGTTTCCTTTTTTTCTATGGTGCGAATATTCAAATATTCTTCATAATCACGAAAAAGGTCTTCGCCGTAGTGTTTAATAAAGTCTTCGGAGCCTTCACATCTTATAAAGCCTTCGTTTTTCTTATTAGGAAATCGTAATTGAAAATAATCTAAAGCTATTTTATTAGATGGCTGATTTAATATTTGATCAAAGTATTCATCACAATTTAATAGCTCTTTACCTAAAAATGAAGAAAATATCCTTGCGATAGTACTCTTGCCAGAGGATGGCATACCTACTAATACGAAATTTATTTCGGATAATTTGTGCATTCTATTTCCTGACAATGCCATAACGGTTTTTTCTAGTTAATAATGAGTGGTTTTCTATTAGTTTATAAAATGAAAACTATATCACACGGCAATTACAACGAGTAAAAATAGAAATAATTGACTATTGCTTGAGAAAAAAGAACTCAATTATAAGGAACTTTCAAGTGTTTCTTCAAATATAGTTATGTTCTTAAAGGGTTAATCCAAAGTTGTTTATTGTGTTTTTTGTGCAATTCACAATACAATGCTTTTTTAAAGTTTGACCATGTAAGTTGTTATTAAACTAAGGAGGATAAAATATTTTTATAATAGAAATATATATGAAATATTAATTAAAGTGTGCTTATCATTTCAAAGGCTTTTTGAAGATATTCATCTCTTCCTTCTTTTATACCAGCAATGGTTTTATTGATGATTACATCAGGAATAATGCCAGTGCCATGTAGCTGGCTACCATCGTGCTTTATTACTTTCATTCCAGTGAATCTTATTTTGTACCCTCCCAATAACTCAAAAGTATTTACATTACCATTGGTTCCAGCAGTTGGCTGACCAATTATAGTGGCTAGTTTGTATCCTTCAATAAAACTCATATAACTTTCGGCATAGCTAATGGCTTGTTCGTTTGTTAAAAATAGTATTTGCTTGTCTCCAAGGTAAGGTTCTTTAGCTTTCAGGTGCCATCCATGTTTTTCAAAACCGCATAAATTTTCGTAATCAGGATAAATTATTTGAGGCACTTGCATCCATGCGCCATCCTGGTCGTCTTCTTTGAGTAAATGCGAAATAAAATCATGATTGCCATTGGGGTATCCTCTTAAATCGCAAATGATAGCTTTTGAATTTTTTAGAACAGGCATTAAAGATTGAATCGTATCCATTTCAATTTTATCCAGATTCAGGTATACAATGCTGCTATCATGATAAAAATGATAGGTGTACTTTGGTTTCTCCTGATTCCGGTATACATCATAGTATTTGTAATTTCTTTTTAAGGTATAGTCTGTTTGATTAATGCTAAGCTGCAAAGTACTTCCTTCTTCTCCATACAAACTTCTTTTGCTGGCAATAAGGTTTAAATAACCTATTGTGGCAGCCGAAATATAAGTGCAGGTTTGTGCAAAAAATTCTTCGGGCGAGATGTTATTTATCTTTTCAACTATATCTCCTGGTTTAATAGAAAGGTTTTTGTCCTCTACATGAGTTATTACCAATTTATTTTCTATCCATTCCCATAAAATTGGAGGAATATAGCTTTTATTAAAGGGACTTTGTACCCTGATGTGACCATCTTTTAACGTAGCAGTTAATTGTTGTAAGGTTTTTAAATGATCATTCCCATTTTTATCAGTATACGACTGCTCAATGGCTTTTATCAATTCCTGTTGCCAGTCTACCTCTACAACCTCAAAATAAGGGTAAAAATGTTGAAATATATTATAGCATGTAATGATATTTCCGATTCTGGTATAAACGTCTTCGGGTGCTATGCTTGTGTTTTTTATTTCTGAAGTCAGCAAGCTTAATTGGTCTTTATCAGCCATGGGGTAGGTGGAATCAATAATCCCATATAATACCAAAGGAATCTGGCAAATAACGCCATCTACAATTTCTTTTTCAATAAGTTGACCAAATTCAGGGCCGCAGAAAAACAAAGGATCACCCTCTTTAATATCATATACACCTTTGTATTTGATTTGAGCACTATTGGTGCTAGTGTAAGACTCATTTTGCGTTCGGCAAAACTCATAACCATTACCCAAGCCCATCCATTTCAATGAACTTGCCTGTCTGCCAATTTTAATATCCTCAGTTTCAAAATCGCTGTTTTTAATAGGAACTTCAACCCACTGGTCGTCCTCTTTAATTGAAAATTTAAGTTGATCGAACCATAAGGTTCCTTTGCCTAATAAAAAACATCCTAATACAATTCCTTTGGCATCCTCGTCTATTGTTCCGGTAATTTCAAATTTCTTCCATTGATCGCTCTTAATCGGATTGTCTTTTGAGTTATTAAAGAAACCTACTTTTTTATCAGGTTTATCTACTCTTATCCAAAACTGTCCCTGACCTTCGCTATCTGCTTTTAGTTTGGCCCAACCTTCGTATTTAAATACTTTACCTTTTATATCAGTAGGATCTATCGAAGTCATAATATTGCCAAACGGAGAAGATTGATCCTGTTTTTGGCTTTTATTTACCCTGATGCTTTGATAAGGTGAATAACTTCCTTTTTTGTGCACCATATTAAAATCAACACCCTTATGTTGCCAATATATTGGCTGGTAATTGGAGCTGTCGCGGGGAATTAAAAGCTGATTGTTATATGGGGTTTGCTGTTTTTTTAACTGAAAACGAACAGACGGAGCAATAGGAGCAAATAGTTTATTTAATGCATCGGCTAGTTCCTTATTATTTTTGCAATTCTCCACTTGTCGGGCACCGTAGGCCGAAAATGTATTCCAGTCTAATTCATATGCCTCATCACTGGGGTGAAAATATTTAACGTATCCGAATGCTTTGGAGAAGGCCAGTAGGTTTTGAGTAGACTGATTGGATTGACCATTTATACTCATATTAAAAAGAAGTATGGTAATGGTAGCATAAAGCTTTTTCATAGATTAATGTTTAATATGATTAGATATTTACTAAACGAAATTATTTGGATATTATTTCTTAATGCTGATTATATGAATTGACCAGATACATTACTTAGATTTTTAAAAATCAGGTTTATAAAACAATGATTACATCATATATATGAAGGAACATGTAATTAGTTAAACTACCTTAAAGCATGAGCCGATTCAGGTTGATGTGAGCGGACTTATTAGTTTATTTTTATTGATTGTAGAAAAATATGAATCCTATGCGCTTTTAGAATCTATAGGATAAGCTAACATGGTTTTATGTTTTCTTATTAAAGTGTAGTTTTTAACACGCTTCTCATTAATAATTAAAAAGGGGCAACTATATAAATACAGCTACCCCCAACTCTAACATAAAATAATGGTAAACACTAATTAAACTTATTCTTCTATGGTTTTTTCTTGTCGTGTTTGTTTTGATTTGGCTATCGAGGTAATATTGGTAATAATTTGATTGATGTTTTCTATCAATAATTTAAGGCTCCATTAGGATTAAAATCGTATTGTCCGTCGATATATTTAAGCACTGCCATAAAGTGATTATATAGTGTTTTTTTAGATGTAGCTACACGAGGTTTTTCTACTGCATCAATTTTATCTTTTTCCAGACTGGTTTCTTCAAATTCACTTTGTGCAGTTTTGAGCTGACCCAGCCAATCGTTTAACTGGAGGGTGTTGATATGAGCCTGGTTCGTTTCCGATTCCAATTCTCCGATTAAAGAATTTAAAAGTGCACTTTCCTTGGCATAGCCTTCTGTATTTAAAGACCAACCATGACGATCAATTACACTTAGTATGTGTCCTGCTGCAGTTTTAATATTTGCATCCCAATGGTAGGTCAGCGACTTAACAACATGTTTAAAGCCCGAAAAGCGTTCTGCGCGGATATTATCCTTTGTTTCCAACACTTGAGTTAAAGGGTTTTTTCGGCCTTGCATTAAAGCATGCTCATAGTTTACCATTTCTTCCTGAATTCGTTGGGTAAGGCTGGCTTTTAAAGAATCTTCAATATTAGAAGATTGAATGGCGTTTAAGGTGTTTTTTACTAAAGTATAAAACTGATCGCTACTTAGTAATCCTACATAAATAGGTTTTATCATAATAAATTAGTTTTGATTAACATTATAGTTAAGATAGAAGGAAAATATTAAACAAAAAAATATTGGAGCGAAAAAAGTTGAAAATAAAACATTATTATAAAGTATTGAGAGATAGGGTTTATGTGTCTTAAAAGTGTGTGCGAAGTACTGTAGTTACTGATTTTGTTGGTATATTACGATAAGTATATGTTCGGTAAAAAGCACATGTAGATTTAAAATAAATAAGTAAAAGAACGAGTTCCCCAAGGTTCTGGATAGACTCGTTCTTTCGATTGAACGAGTTTCCTAAGGTTCAGGATAGACTCGTTCTTTCGGCTGAATGAGCTTCCCAAGGATCAGGATAGACTCATTCTTTCGGTTGAACGAGTTTCCCAAGGTTCAGGATAGACTCATTCTTTCGGCTGAACGAGTTTCCCAAGGTTCAGGATAGACACATCTTTCGGCTAAACGAGTTCCTTAAGGTTCAGGATAGACTCATTCTTTCGGCTGAACGAGTTCCTCAAGGTTTGGATGAACTCATTCCTTCGGCTGAACGAGTTCCTCAAGGTTTGGATGAACTCATTCCTTTGGCTAAACGAGTTCCCCAAGTTTTGGATGGACTCGTTCTTTCGGCTAAACGAGTATCCTAAGGTTCAGGATAGACTCGTTCATTTGACTAAACGAGTTCCCCAGGCTTTGGATAGACTCGTTCTTTCAGCTGAATGATTGCCCCAAGGTTTTAGATAAACAAATTCATTAGGAGAAAAACAGCAACCTAAAACCACCTTAAACATATTTCACTAATAAGATAAAAAGAAGTCAATATGCTTTGCGTTAATCATCATGCCAAATGCAGTGATATTGATATAGTATTTCACCTTGTTTGTGACCGTAAACAATGTAACTAACTTTTAATGTATGAATAATGTTTATATATTTGAAGTTAACATAAGGAGCGAGCATCGATCAGGGAGCAGAAGCGGGTACGAATCATTATACGGGGAAGACTGAAAGTCTTGCAAATCACAACAAGGAGCTGCGCTCCTTGATCATGAGTGATGTAAAAACAGACTGAAGGTCTGAAACAAAGAAAAGGTGTCAGGCTTACAGCCTGTTATTACCTACTTGCATAGTTCCTGGGGCGATGCCCCAGGTTATGGTATAAAAGGCTTTCAGCCTAAAGTAAACAACAATGAATAAAATTATATACAATTCTTAGTTATATGCAAAAAGTAAAACAGAATGTGTTTTTCCTATTTCCTTTTTTAATTGTAATCGGATTTTTGTTTCGATTATGTGATGTTTATGGAGGAGCACTTCTTATGATAATAGGTTTTCTTGGAGTCATTATATTTTATACCAGAAGTTCTATAAGAAACATAAAAAAGGAGGTTTCTAGAATTGTAATTATAACACAGGTAATGGTAGTGTTAATGTCTGTGTCATTGTTTACAAGGTATTTGTATTTCTCCTTTGGTGATTATCCAAGTTTAATTATAGTACCTCTCTTTATTCTGATATCATTAATATACTTGATAAGAGAAAAGAATAAATCAAAAAGAATGTCCATTGTTTTAGTATTATACCTTGTAATGACTATACCATTATTCGGATTTGTATTTTATAACTCGCCTATACAATTTATTCCTAAATCTTGGTATGACAGATATGGCGATACTAAGGGTGAATTTATTGATTTGCCTTATACATTTAAAAATAAGAAAGCTGAACAATTATCTAAAACAGCGAAAGAGCAAACAGAGGATAAACACTATTATAAAGCAATAGCTTTGTATCAACAAGCAAGAACCATTGAACCTCACAATCCTGAATTACTATTTGATTTATCAGAGACATATGCCTTAATAAACCAATTGCAAACAGCCATTGAACTGCTTGATACAGCAATTATGTTGGATGATAAATGCGCTGCATTTTATAACAATCGAGGATTATTATATTATAAGTTGAAGGATAATGAAGAAGCCATCTCAAATTATCAAAAGGCTTTAGAAATAGATTCAACTTATTGGATTTATTATTCCAATCTTGCATTGGTGTATTATCAAAATGGTTGGTGCGATATGGCTTGTACACAATTGAACAAAGCAAAAAACTTAGGTTTAAATATCAATAGTTATAAAGAGCTAAAAAGAATAGAAGAAAAGTGTTGTAAATAAAACATAGCTGTCGTGCACTTGACAGAACATTATGCTACATCGAAAACACAAGTCTGAAGGTCTGAAACAAGGAAAAGGTGTCAGGCTTACAGCCTGTTATTACCTACTTGCATAGTTCCTGGGGCGATGCCCCAAGTTATGGTATAAAAGGCTTTCTGCCTTAAGTGAATGACAATGAAAAGAAATAGAAATCTAGACCCTAAACATGAAATTAGAATATGAGGAATTATATAATCTTACTGTCGGTTTTGTTGCTGATTAGTTGTAATAAACCAAGCATAAAAGAAATACATGTTAAAACGAATAAGAATATAGAAACATTAGCTATACTTTATTTACTGTCTGATATTGGGCTAAATGCTCATGAAGGTTCCTTAGCTTCAGAAGCAAAACAATATTTCTATCATTACCAAAATCATAAGGTTGTATCATTGTTTAAACAATTTAATGATACGGTAGGATTTCCAATGCCATCCGATCTCTTTTTACGTTTACAAGAGTTTCCTAATGCCAAACTTCCTACTAATGTATATACAGATAGTAGCAAAGTAATTATTGGAAAGCACCAATATGGTTTAGGTAAAGAGTTTGTGCATCGGTTTATTTTAGCATTGAATAACTTCTATGAGGAAGCAGGTGTGGAAGGATTTATAAATGCTCACAAATTATATTTTGATCAATGCATACAAGAGGTTGAACAGAATCTTCCGAATGGAGAATTAATTACTACGATGGAGCTGTACTTTGGAAAAGAGTTCAGTAGTTATACTATAATTCCTTCTCCAATATTGTTTCCACAAATTGGTTTTGGTATAAAAATAGATGGAGAACAAGAAGATATATATTATATCGCAGGTTCATTTCCTCAGGATAAAAACGGTAGCCATTACACGTATGGTTTTGATTCGGCTTCTGATGTTTGGGAAATGAGTGTTCATGAGTTTGGGCATTCGTTTATTAATCCTTTGTGTGCAAGAACCGTGAATAAAAAACGTATTGATACTTTACGGCACCTTTTTGATCCTATAGAATCTAAGATGAAGAATCAAGGTTATTCAGATTGGTGGATATGTTTTACAGAGCATATTGTACGAATGGGAGAAATAAGAATAGCTATGGCACTGAAAGATAGTATAAGAGCAGATAAGCTGAGAGATACTTATATCCATGAAATGAACTTTGTTTATTTACCATATCTTGAAAATAAGATGAAGTATTATGAGAACAATAGGGATAAATACCAAACTATAGAAGAATATTTTCCTGAATTAATAGATGGATTATCAGAAGTTGATACAGTGCAAATTAAAGAGTAGGAAGTTAGCTTTTATCTTTCGGTGAAGCATCCTGCTAGGTCGAATGACATCAGGTTTACAGTCTAAAGTAAACACAATTTAAAAAAATACATCAGATAATAAACAACTATACAATAACCAGATAAAAGTAAAACCCATGAAAAAAATGCAACTAACTTTCTTGTTTGTAATTGTTGCCAAGCTGATATTAGCGCAAACACCTCAATCCATTAGTGAGGCAGACTTACTTAAAATTAAACAAGAGGTACAAAAAGAATCGGAACAACTAAAAGCAGCACTATTAAAAAAGGATTATCAAAGTGATGATGAGAAACAATTAATTGTAGCGTTTCAGCTTGATACTTTTGTGATAGAGAAATTACAATCCAAAAAAATGGAGCTGGATTATTCTACGCTGGGCATGGTTAATGCGATGAATGATACAGAATCCGAATATGATAAACTATTGAATAAGTACTACCAGTTACTAGTTAAAAAACTTAATGATACAGATAAAGAGGTATTAAAACAATCGCAGCGCAACTGGATTCAATACCGCGATAGTGAAAGAAAATTGAATAGTCAGTTGGCTAATGAAGAATATACTGGAGGTGGAACAATGCAAAGGGTTGTTGTAGCTAGTCGGTATGCTGATATTACCAAACAACGCGTAGAGGAATTGTATTTATATCTGCTTAGGTGCAGCGCATTGTAATAATGATAGTCTTGAATTAGCTGCGAAACGAGACGCTTCGCTGAATAACTCGGAAAGCTCGGCGTAGCATCCTGCTACGTCGAATAATTTTAGGCCTCAAGCCTGAATAAAATAAGGTTCAATTAAATACAGAAGCTTGAAGAGTAGTTTATAGTAGTGTGTTAATTATGCTGTGCAGCCAAGTATAATAGATGTTGAAAAAATATGTATAAGCTGGAATACCTTATGAACTATAGGCCGGAGGCCTGCATGTAACAACGACGCGAGACGCTTCGCTGAGCAGCAGTTAATGAGATAAAGAAGTACAATAATGCTCGGCGTAGCATCCTGCTACGTCGGGTAATTTCAGGTCTCTGGCCTGTATGATATAATAAGATGTAGATAATTTGAATGATAATTGGCCTCTGCTCTTTGTTTGTGAAGGGATATTTAAATAATAAGTTTAATCATGACTACAGGTTATAGAATTAAAGAACAAGGTGAAGTTTATTTCTTAACGTTGCAAATAGTCGGTTGGATAGATTTGTTTAGCAGAATTGACTATAGAAACATCGTTATTGATAATCTTAAATTTTGCCAAAAACATAAAGGACTCATCTTATATGCTTATGTGATTATGAGTAATCATATACACTTGATTGTTCAGGCTGACAATGAGAATCTAAGTGACGTATTAAGAGATTTTAAGAGTTATACCAGTAAATGTATGCTTCTGCATATTGAACAAGGGACAGAAAGCAGGCGGGAATGGTTGTTGATGCTTTTTAAAAAGTCTGCTCAAATGCATAAGCGAAATAGTAAATACCAGGTTTTTACCCACGATAATCATGCTGTTCATTTGTATTCGGATAAGTTTATCGATCAGAAATTAGCATATATTCATGATAATCCGGTAAGAGCGGGCATTGTGAAGGAACCGGAAGATTATATTTATAGTAGTGCCAGTAATTATGCTTTGGAGCCAAGCTTAATAGATGTTGAAATAATAAGTACAAGCTGGAATACGGTATAAACTATAGGCCGGAGGCCTGAATGTATCAACGAAGCGATACGCTTCGCTGAGCAGAAAGGAAAGCTCGGCGTAGCATCTTGTTGGGGCGAAATACATTATGCCTCAGGCCTGAATAAAATAGAAGGTTCAATTTAATACAGAAGCTTGAAGGTTTTTTAAGTAGTGCTGTAACTATCCCTTATTATCAGTCGTCATAGATAACAATATAAAACAAGTACAAGTTAAGTGTATTAGCAAGAGGCTTGCGTAAATAAACGGAGCGAATCGTTTCGCAGAGTTAGTATTGCATGGTATTTGGACAAACTACAACAAACAACCTTTAAAATTAACAGACAATGATGAAATTTAAATTATCTCTATTATTCTCCCTTTTAGTCATTTTAAATATTAGAGCAGAAGAAAAAGAATTACCTCAAACTGCAGTCATATTGGCTTTTGATAGCAAACTTGTGTTTGATTTACCTGCAGGTACAACAAACAATGGCGCTTCAATTGGATTATGGAAATACAATAAGGGCGAAAATCAAGTTTGGCGTATTATAAAACATGATAAGGGTTATACCATTTCATCAACTTTTAGTAGACAAGTTTTAACGGCATCCATCAAGGATTCTACAGTAGCGCAGCAACCATACACAAATGATGAATTGCAATACTGGGATATTGTGGAGGAAGAAGACGCATACAAACTGATGAATAAAGCTACGAAGCTATATATTAGTCTTAATGAGAATCAATCGGGGCCATTGAGTTTATCTGCAAATCATCGAGATAATAATCAGAAATGGTATATCATAGATTCAAATTATGGAAATAGCTTGAAGAATCTAATATACGGTTCATATATCGATATGCTGAAAAGCAGTGGTGATTATGACAATACATCAAAATATGCAGACATTTCTTTTACCTATCAAAGTAGTAATGATTCTAATTTGCTTGCCTTGCGCAATAAGTATAAACTAGATTCAATTGCAGGAACAGGAAGCGATATTCTTAAAATATTAAATGTAATGCATTGGCTACATAATTATGTTCCTCATAACGGTAGTAATGGCACATCAAAAATTAAAAATGCCATTGAGATGATTAAATATGGTAAGAAGAACAACCAGGGAATCAATTGTCGTGGCCTGGCAATGACATTAAATGAGTGTTATTTAGCCTTAGGTTTTAAGTCCAGATATGTAACTTGTCTTCCGAAAGATAGTTTGGGTATAGATAGTGATTGTCATGTTATTAACAGTGTTTATTCTACAAGTTTAGAAAAATGGATTTGGGTTGATCCTTCTTTTGATGCCTATGTGATGGATGATAAAGGAGAGCTTTTAAGTATTGAAGAAGTGAGGGAAAGGATTATTAATGATAAGCCTTTAATACTAAATCCGGAAGCAAACTGGAATAATATAAGCTCTCAAACAAAAGATCATTACCTCTATCATTATATGGCTAAGAACTTATATACATTACAATGCCCTATACACAGCCGTTATAATTCAGAAACAAAAGAAAATGGAAAAGAGATTGAGTATATATATTTACATACAAATAAGTATAGTAAAACCTTAGAAAGTAAGGAGTATACAGATGCAGGAACAAAAACAATTTACTATAGAACCATCAATGCAAATGCATTCTGGGAGCATGAGTAAAAACAAAAAGCATTTTGTTATATGAAAGTAAAGGCCAGAGACTTCGAATTAACAACGAAGCGAGACACTTTGCTGAATAGCAGCTAACGATATAAAGATGATCATAATGCTCGGCGTAGCATCTTGCTACGTCGTAACGCTAAACTTTCTGCACTCAATAACAAAGAATTAAGATACATATTATGGTGCTTCTCTTTAATAAAGTTATTTTTGGCATCCATTAATTCACGTTTCTACATAAAAGCGATTCTTGTCTCCAACATACTTTGGCAAGAATATAACAGCTAAATAACTATTATAATGAGAGAAAATACTACACAATTCGAAAGATACGAAGACAATAATAATATATGGTTGTCTCAAACAGGAGAACAGGAACTTAATATTACCGATTATGGTGTAAAACCTACCGTACTGCCTACAGAAGCGGAAGTTGGTAAAGCCATGTTGAACGAACTATATGATACGGCAGCTTCGAAAGAAGGAGATATTAATATAGCACTGTTAGGAGGACGAGGAGCACAGGAGTTGCATCGTTTGCTCGGAGAGTTAGCTAAGTCAGGAGAGCAAGATGCTTTGTTGGCCAGGCTAAATGTATTTACGCAAGATGCATTGGCGCCCATGGGCATGAGTAATGGTTTTAGCTTTGTGCGGGATTTTGAACGTATATTGGGAGATGCCTTTTTTAAGAAGATTAAAAGCTTTACACCTATGCAAACCGATACCGATGATTTAGAATCGGCTCTAATTGAATACCTGACTAAACAGAAATCATTAGGTGGATTGGATATATTTTTTATTGGTCATGGCCCGGAAGAAAATGAAGCTTCGCACCTGGCTTATATTAAGCCTTTCTCAGGCGCACAGCATCATCATATGGCAGGTATCATACCTATTTCAAGTAGTATATTGGAGCATCATATCAGTAAGTTTAAAGCAGGAGGAAGTGTAGTTGATGAAAGCGATGAAAAAGAATGTCGTTCGGCAAAGTATATACTAACGCTTGGACCGGCAGCCATATTACAAGCCAAAAAAGTAGTGCAGTCAGTTGTAGATGCTGATTCAGCTCCCGCAAAAGTAAAGACTTATGCCAAGGTACTGAGTACACAATTAAGTTCAGATAAAGAAGAAGCTATACAGCAATTAAATGCGAACCCAGGTTTGTGGATAAAGCTGCATCCTAACACCAAATCATTTATCCTACCAAATTTAGGCGTGTAGAGTAACAGATGAATTAAGTCATTTATTTATATCGCGAGAGGATTCTCCAGCGTAAGCATAATCTAAACCAAATAATGAAAATAAAACCTCAGATAATAGAAGACCAACTAGGAAATGAGATTACCATCAGAGAAGGAGAAGTATCTGATTCGGAAAGCTTGCAAGCCTGTGTAAAGTCATACCTAAAGAGTGGTTTAATACCACTAACGGAAGCCGAATTTGGCGAGATGACCAAAGGTCATAAAGAATGGATTCAAAAGTTTAAGAACGGCCAGAATGATTTATTGTTGGTTGCAGAATGTAAAGGCGAAATAATAGGCAATGTTGACCTGATGACCAATGGACGAGAAATGCTAAAACATGTGGGTTATATTGGTATGGGTATTCATGCCGATTGGCAGGGAAAACGATTAGGTACATCCTTGTTAAAAGTAGTGCTGGATTGGGCAGATAAGAATGCGGAGATAGAATCTTTGTGGTTGCAAGCTTTTAGTAATAATCAAAGAGGACTGAAGTTGTATACAAACATGGGTTTTGAAACCACTGGAATACAACGCAGGTTTATCAAAACCATATCGGGTGATTATATTGACAATGTTATTATGACCAGGTATAAGTAGCGAGTTATAGAGATTAAGTATTTAATGAGGATACTTTAATTGAACAGATGTACCATTTAATTAAAATAAGAAATATGAAGACCGCTACTATTGTATTACTATTTTGTATATCGATATTACTAATGTCAGGTTGTTCCGGGCAGCAAAGTTTTGACAAAGGATTTCCTGTAAGTCCGGAAACACAAAGCGTGAGTAAAGAAGATATCCATGGTATTTACCAGGATTCTATTTCTATAAAAACCAGACCAGGAAGTGTTCTTTTAAGTGCCTTTCCGGAGTATCGCTTGACCCCTATTTATAAATTGAATTTTAATAAAAGCGATGAGCATTACTTTACTGGCAGTAATTATTACTACCGAAACTATTCCGAAATAGGATATACCCAGGGTAACCAATGGCATTATAATTTTATGCCGGGTTTGAATGCTGTGTATGGTTACAATATGGTGAATGTTGCTCTAAAGGATGTGCAATCGCAAAAGCAAACACTATTGTTTGATAAACATGTATTGATTAAAACTCTTTATATTCCATCCATTTCTAAGGACACATTAAACCAGAAACCTGTTAAAAGAAACTATTACCTGGTTTCAGTTTATGATGAGGATACCAATAATGATGCATACATATCACAAAAGGATTTAAGACGATTTTACTTATTCGACCTGGATGGTAATTGTATAGCAAATCTAGTTCCTGAAAACTATTCAGTTATTAGTTCGCAATACGATTATGCCAATGATATGATGTATGTATATGCTCAACTCGATGAAAACAAGAATGGGCAAAGGGAAGAGACAGAGCCTGTGCATATATTTTGGATTGATCTAAATAATCCGGATAGTAACGGACAGCAGTATAATTAGGATTCGAGATGATTCCGCTATAAATAGAATGCTTAAATAAAAACACTACATTTGTTCATGATTGAGGTTTTCTTATAGCTTTGTAGCTATAGATTTCAAATATTTATAAGTCGGGTTTATAGAGGTGAATAAAACTCATAAAGATATACAGAAATATAGATATGAATTTAAACATGATGTTGGCATAGTGTTTAAGTACTATTATGGGTATATCACCACAAAAGATATCATTGATTCATGGGATTTTGCCATAAGAGAAGGTTTAATTCCAAAAGAAAACAAAGGTTTTATTTTAGATTACAGACAAGCCTCGTTTAAAGTAGATATTTCAGAATGCGATCATATACCCCTTTATTATCAAAAGCATCCGGAAGTGTTCAGAGGTTATAAAATAGCTGTAGTTACAGAAAACCAGCAGGATATTGTGATTCCTTTTTGGGTTAAAGAAAAAGATGATGGATATGAATCAAGGCCATTTTCAACACTAGAAGCCGCTCTTTGTTGGGTGTTAGATTAAATCAAAAACAAATTACTTTCTAAGGATATCCGCAAGTTGCATCAAAAGTTATTGGTTTTAAACAGCTTCTACGGGAAGAGAATACTAAAAGTAGAACCTTTGCCGGGAGTGCTTTTAATTTGCAGTTCACAATTATTCATTTCCAGAAACTCCTTACATATTAGTAATCCAAGCCCCATCCCTCTTTCTGTGTTAGTTCCATAGGATATACTTTTGTTCCTTTGGAAGGCCTTGTTTAAAGTTTCTTCATTCATCCCAATTCCAGTATCAGAAACATGTAAGGTTAGTTTACCACCGTTTATCTCGTTGGACAAGGTGATTGTGCCTTGCGAATGCGTAAACTTAATGGCATTACTGATGAGGTTTCGGATTACCGTATCAATCATGTCTCTATCTGCGTCTACCATTAAATTTGTAGAGCAGTTATTTACGAGTTTGATTTCTTTGTCAATCAGGTTCTGTTGAAACAACTTCTGGTTTGATTCTAATATTTCATTTAGATTAAAATGAATGATATTAGGTTCAATATTTCCTGTTTGCGCTTTAGACCAATTGAGTAAATTCATAAATAATACATCTATTCTATTGGCCGATTCATGTATGGCATTCATATACTTCATTAACTCATCAATGTGGTAATCTTCAGCGTTTAATTGCAAAACTTCGGTTAAACCAATGATGGAAGAAAGAGGTGTTTTTACATCGTGAGCTATAATCGAGAAGAACTTTTCCTTGGTGGCATTGGCTGCTTCAAGTTCTGTTTTTTGTTTTGAGATGATATCAATGTTGGCTAATAATTCTTCATTTAATTGAAGCACTTGCTCATTTTGCCTTTGCACCTCTTCCTGAGATTGCTCAAGTTGTTCATTAACCCTAATAAGTTCCTGGTTTTGTTCTAAGATGTGGTTTTCCTTTTCAAGGTTAATTTTATAAAACAAATAAGAAACGTAGTAAACAAGAGTAATACTTAAGATGATGCACTCTATTCTAATTATATAGGCTAATTTAGCAGGGTAATCTACAATAGACATATCCGGTATAAAACCAAATTCAGCACCGGCAAAAAAGAAAAGGCTGGCTGAAAAATACAGCACAGAGAACCACAAACGTTTTGGATTAGCCATGGATAATGCCAATACCGAAAATATGAGAAGAAAATAGTGCACACCAGTCTTAGGGCCGACTATGAAAAAGGTGAGGTTTATCAAAAAGAGAACACTTAAAGTGATAAATAGCATACGAACCAGCATATACTTACCTCTTTTTAAAAGGAAATATAAGCCACCATGAATAATGAGGTATACAAAAATAGTGATGCTAACAGGTAGAAATTGTTCGAAAGAATAAAAAAGATAAAACAGCAGGTAAGCCAGGTACACAAAAAAGGAAACGATAATTCCCTTATTTAATGTTAAACTACGAAATTCTTTTTCAAATTTATCCGCTGATATCCCTGTCATTGTTTCTTTCCTTCCCAAATATATAGCATCGTCAAATCGATTGACTACTGCACTTTTCAATGAATTGCAAATATACGGCAAACTTGTGAATTATCTCTAAAGCTTATTTTTAATTTGTTTTTGATAATGCAAAGACTCATATTGTATCTCTTGAATCAACAGGGTAATTATGGAGAAAACAGTATTTGAAATAACAAAAATGGATTGTCCATCGGAGGAAAACTTAATTCGTATGAAACTGGATGGGATTAATGCAATCGCTAATTTAAGTTTTGATATACCCAATCGTAGGTTGACTGTTTTTCATGACGGTCAGATAGATCGGATAGAACAATCTATTCTCGAATTAAATTTAGGAGGTGTTAAGCTATCCGGTGAGCTCTCTGAAGTTGTTGAATTCGAAGAAAATGCAAATCAACGTAAACTGCTGTGGAATGTTTTAGCCATAAACTTTGCTTTCTTCCTGATTGAAATGATAAGTGGTTTGTTTTCAAAATCAATGGGGTTGGTAGCGGATAGTTTAGATATGTTAGCCGATTCCTTTGTTTATGGAATAAGTCTTTTTGCTGTTGGTGGAACGTTGATTCGGAAAAAGCGAATAGCCAAACTGGCAGGTTATTTCCAGATATTGCTTGCATTAATAGGATTTGCAGAAGTGTTAAGAAGATTTTTAGGAAATGAGAAGTTGCCTGACTTTTCTATCATGATTTTCATTTCAATTATGGCATTAATTGCCAATGGAATCTGTTTGTATTTATTGCAAAAGTCAAAGAGCAAAGAAGAAGCCCATATGAAAGCCAGTATGATTTTTACCTCCAATGATGTTATTATTAATTTGGGTGTTATTGTGGCTGCTCTGTTGGTAAATTGGTTAAACTCCAGTAAACCCGATTTGGTGATTGGGGCTGTTGTTTTTGTATTGGTGATTCAAGGTGCAGTTAGAATTCTAAAATTAGGGAAGTAGCGTATGTTATAACGTAGGGTGTAGCAAAGTATTATGTTGAAGATGTTAGTTTGAGCAAAGGATAAAGAAAAGAGGGTGTTTTAAAACAACCTTTTATAATAATACATTTTCATTTACTTTGTGGAGGTATTTGAAATACACTTCCTAATGAATAAAGCGAAAACGAAACTGTTATCTTCCATCGAAAAGTTTGCATTGCATCTTCATCCTGTTCGCATAGACAGCAGGGCGATTAAATTCAATCGTACATTTGGTTTGGGTGGTATAGCAGCACTACTTTTTATACTGTTGTGTGTTACCGGTTTAATACTTCGTTTTTCTTATATACCCATGGTTGAGCATGCTTACGATTCTATACTGAATTTACAACGCAACACTGTTTTTGGTCAGTTTATTCGTAATCTTCATCATATCTCAGCCAAACTGATGATAGTAGTTAGCTTTCTGCACTTGCTACGAGCCTATTATTCACAATCGATTTACGGAAAGCGTGCAGAGAACTGGATTTACGGATTAATCATGTTCTTTATGGTGATTGCTTCTTCTTTTACAGGGTACTTACTACCCTGGGATCAACTGTCGTATTGGGCAGTTACGGTGATAACTCAAATAATAGATTATATACCCCTTGTTGGTCATAGTCTGGCCAGTACAATAAGGGGAGGAGATAGTGTCAATGCCAATACCTTACTGAATTTCTATAACCTGCATACCGGTATCTTTCCGCTTATCTTTATCTTTTTAATGAGCATGCACTTTTGGTTGGTGCGAAAAGCCGGGGGAGTGGCCTTACCAGAAAAAAAAGAAGTAGAGAAAGTAGATGTTATTCCAAACTTGCTTTGGCTGGAAATAATGGTTTCTGCTATTGTAATTGCCGTAATATTTACATTTTCTGTTTTCTACCATGCACCGCTTTTGGATCAGGCTAATCCGATGCAAAGCCCCAATCCAAGTAAAGCGCCCTGGTATTTCCTTGGAGCACAGGAAATGCTCTTGCATGTACATCCCTTGTTTAGTGCCTTTGTGATTCCTCTTTTGTCAGGAGCTTTTTTTATCTGTCTGCCTTATTTTAAATACAGGCAAATCCATGTTGGTGTGTGGTTTAATTCATCACTGGGCAAAAAAATGGTCATCCGATCAGCAGTGTTTTCTCTTGTTTTTACCTTTGTTTTGATATATGTGTTGGATCATTATTTACATTTTGAATTATGGTTGTCTGATTTTGGGAGTTGGTTTGCCACCGGAGTCATACCTGTTTTGCTATATGTAATCCCGGTTTCTGTTTTTCTTTGGTATTGGAAGAAAAAGCATCAGGCGCAAAGCCAGGAAATTATGATGTCCATCATCACTATATTTATAACATCTTATGTGACTATGATGTTGATAGCATTGTCATTAAGAGGAGAAGGTATGCTACTGCTCATCTGATATGGAAAGGGTTGAAAATGGATAGAAGAAAATTTGTAAAAAGATTGATGATAGCAGCGGCTTCCATTGAAGGTTTTTTCCTGATTAAAGGGGGTATTCATAAAGCGGATTATTCTGAAAAGAAAAGTAATTGGTTTAAGGCTGGTAGGATAAGCGATTTTGAAATGAATAAGACCTATCCGTTTACATCAGGACATTTCTATTTAAGAAGATTTGAAGATGGAGGTTTCCTGGCTATGTCTGTAAAATGTACGCACCTGGGGTGCATCGTTAATAATGATGCTGGATCTGGAGGATTCCACTGTCCTTGCCATCGATCGCAGTTCGATAAATATGGCGAAGTGTTATCGGCTCCCGCCACGCGACCATTGGATACTTTTCCAATAGAAATCAGAAATGGAGAAATATGGATTGATACCTATCAGCCTGTAAAAAGAAAGTCATTTGATAAATCCCAGCTAAGCTACGTCTCATGAAAAATCGTCAGCAAATAGAACGTATTAGTTTACTGGCCATGCTTGTGGCTATCTTTAGTATACCTCTGTATTTATGGATGCGTACCTATGGGGACAGCATGGATGAAGCCATCGCCGAAGCACATTATGTGGGGCGCGAATCCTGTATTGAATGTCATTTGAATGAATACAATGACTGGGTAGGTTCTCATCATGATCGGGCAATGGATTATGCCAATGACTCAACAGTTCTGGGCAATTTTAATAATCAATCTATTGAATACAATGGGATGAAACATCGTTTTTATAAACGAGACGATAAGTTTTATGTAGAAACAGATGGTCCATCGGGAGCGTTGGAAGAATATGAAATTAAATACACCTTTGGCTTCTATCCTTTACAGCAGTACCTGGTAGAGTTTGATAAAGGCCGACTGCAAACACTTCCGCTTACATGGGATTCAAAGGATAGTGTTTGGTATCATATGGCCGCAGAAATTTACAGGGATGAGATGATTGAGCATGATAACTGGTTGCACTGGACCAATCAGGCACAAAATTGGAACAGCATGTGTTCCGATTGCCATTCAACTAACCTGGTGAAGAATTATGATGTGGAGCATGATGCTTATAAAACCACCTGGAGCGAAATTGATGTGAGTTGTGAGGCCTGTCATGGTCCTGCCTCAAAACATCTGGAATGGGCAGCCAAAGCCGAGTATGCCCGGGAAGATCACAATAATTTTGGATTGGTGGTAAAAACCAGTGGTATTGATAATAAGCAGTATGTAGATTTATGCGTACATTGTCATGCCCGACGAGGCTCTATATCTGATTTTAAGCATAGTGCAGATATTTATAATCATAACATCCCCAATCTACCTACCGAAGATGATTGGTATATTGATGGACAGATCCTGGATGAGGATTATGTTTATGCCTCTTTTACCCAAAGCAAAATGTATATGCGTGATGTGCAATGCAACGACTGCCATAATGTGCATAGTACAAAAAGGCATTTTGAGGATAACCGTTTGTGTACCCAATGTCACAGGGCGGACGACTATGATACCTATAATCATCACTTTCATAAATCGGTAGGAGAAGCAGGAAAGGCTGTTATTGCTGATGATGGAGTTCGTTTTGAAGTAGGAGAGGGTAGCCGATGTATCAACTGCCATATGCCTGCTCAATTTTATATGGGTGTGGATTACCGAAACGATCATAGTTTTAGAATCCCTCGTCCTGATTTAACGCAACAGCTGGGTACACCCAATGCCTGTAATCAATGCCATGCAGATAAATCAACCCAATGGGCTGTTGACTATGTGAATAAATGGTATGGCATAGGTCGTCCTTCGCAATATGGAACGGTTTTTAAAGAAGCACAAAGTGGAAGTCAGCAAGGTTTTGAAGGTTTGGTTCACATCTACAAAGATGAGGTATACCCGGAAATCATACGAGCTACTGCCATACAGATGTTAGGGACTTATTACCAAGCCTCAGCCAAGTCTATACTTTTAGAAGCAACACAAAATATCAACGGACATATTCGTTATAATGCAGTTCAGAGTTTGGTGCTGGATGATAAGCAAAGTTTAAACAAGGTATTAAATATGCTCACAGATCAGAGTAAAGCTATTCGAGTGGAATGTGCTTCGAAACTAAGTACTGTTGCTAAAGACCAGATTCCATCAAAATACATGGAAGCCTTGGAAAAAGCCAAAAAGGAAAATCTGGAAGCATTGGAATATAGTGCAGATTTTCCTACCGGTAAGTTTAACCTGGCTAATTATTATTACAATAACCAACAGGTTGACAAGGCAGAGGAGTTTTATTTGAAAGCTCTGAAGCAGGATAAGGAGCTGCATACCATCAAAATTAACCTGGCTTTATTCTATAATGGCAAAGGCGAATTTGATAAGACCGAGCGTTTATTTAAAGATTACCTGCAACATGTGCCAGAAGATGGTAATACTACTTTTTCTTATGCCTTGTTTTTATCAGAACGTAAACGATATGACGAGTCGATGACTTACCTGTTAAGAGCTTCTGAATTATCTCCGGATAACCCAAGAATCAAGTACAATATTGCCATGATGTATGATTTTAAAGAGGATTGGAAGAATGCGGCAAAGTATTTAAAACAGGTAATTGCACTTAATCCTGATGAGGCTAATTATTACATAGCATTACTCAATATTTATTTGAAATATCAGAAAACAGAAGAATCAAAATCCATCGCTCAACAAATATTAGATAGATTTCAGAATATTCCTGATAGAGAGCAGATAGAAAATATAGCTAAATCAAAGTAAAAGTATTCAACTGTTTCGGCTGTATTAATTCTATTCTTTTTGTACTATTTCACAGGGGTAGGATGTAATAGCTCTTTATATTTGCGATAATCTAAATTTATAGTTCTAATATGAAGTTGTCTGTTCAATTAAAATTAGTCTTATTGCTATTCTTCGCGAAGGCTTTTATGTGTAATACCTATGCACAGCAAAGAGTGTATAAGGCGAATTTTAAAAAAGGTATTTCAGATTGGGTTGTCGAAACCAATAGCGATTCTACACAATTAATAACACAAGGTAAGACACTTGAAATTATAGCACCCAAAGGTTTAACCTTATGGTATAAACATTCATTAGAAAATTTTACTGTTATTGAATATGAAGCTATGGTTGTCAAAGGCGGTGGAAAATATGACAGGGCATCAGATTTAAACTGTTTCTGGATGGCCAATGATCCGGAAAATCCTGATGATTTCTTTAAAAGGTCGTCATGGAGAAATGGAGTGTTTGGAAAATACTATTCTTTGCAACTGTATTATGTTGGTTTGGGAGGTAATAATAACTCAACAACACGTTTTAGAAAATATGATGGCGATTATAATCGCTTTGTTAATAATAGAGTTAGGCCGGAAATTATCAAGGAATACACAGATTCAGATCATCTGATTACGGCTAACAAATGGTGTCATATTAAAATTGTGATGAATGATGGCCTTGTTCAATATTATTATAACAATGAATTGATATTTTCTTTAAAGGATGAAGCTCCTTTTAAAAAGGGATATTTTGGAATACGAACCGTGAAAAATCATATGAAGATCAGAAATTTTAAGATTGAGTAAATTCGATAATAAATGGTTAAAATAAAAAGAGTTTCATTTTTTATATACCTGTTGTTTTGTGCTTTGGGAATAAAAGCGCAGGAAATGGAACATCTGGATCGTGGTGTTGTTGCCATTCGTACCGAGAATCATTCCGTATTTATTAGTTGGCGTTTATTAAAATGCGACCCTTCAAATATTGCATTTGAGGTGTATCGGAAAATAGGGAACGAACCACCATTAAAAATAAATTCTATAGCTATTGTAAATTCTACTTGCTTTGTTGATTCTATAAATGATATTTCAGAAAACCTCACTTATTACGTTTGTAATTCGAATGAAGAAAAGACCTTCTCGAAAAGCAATAGTTTTGAGTTAAATGCAAATCAGGTGAGACCATATTTATCTATACCCCTTCAAATACCAGAACCTGCTATGGTAGAAGACAAGGTTTATACTTACTCAGCGAATGATGCCAGTGTAGGAGATTTGGATGGAGACGGGAAATATGAAATAGTGCTGAAATGGCAACCTTCCTTAACGCGTAACCCACCTCAGCCGGGATTAACCGGGTTGCAGATATTGGATGCTTACAAAATGGACGGAACCTTAATGTGGAGAATCAATTTAGGTAAGAATATAAGAGCAGGAGCGGCATATACTCAGTTTTTGGTGTATGATTTTGATGACGACGGTAAGGCTGAAATAATATGTAAAACGGCAGATGGAACTATAGATGGCCTGGGAACAGTAATTGGTGATGGAGAGAAAGATTGGCGCGACCTGAACGTTCATTCCAAGACATATGGTAAAGTGTTAACGGGCTCTGAGTATTTAACTGTTTTTAGTGGTGAAACAGGAAAAGCATTGTCTACTAAAGAATATATTCCTTCCAGATATCCTTTGGATGGATGGGGTGGTATTGGAGGAAATGGACGTAATGATAATACCGGAGGTCGTTCAGATCGCTTTACTGCTGGAGTTGCCTATTTGGATGGAGCTCACCCAAGTGCTGTTTTTGTGAGAGGTTGGTATGGTCGCACGGTTGTGGTGGCGTGGGACTTTCGAAATGGAGAACTCTCAAATCGCTGGGTATTTGATTCAAAGGATGCTAAGAACCCTTATTCAGGACAAGGAAATCATAGTATTTGCGTGGCCGATATGGATGAGGATGGTAAAGATGAATTTTGTGTTGGAGCAATGACTGTAGATGATAATGGAGAAGGTTTGTATTCTACAGGATTAAGACATGGGGATGCATTGCATTTGGCAGATATGAATTTAGATGAGTCCGGATTGGAAATATATGGTATACATGAAAATGAAGGGAAAACGATAAAGCTAGGAACACCCGGAGTTGCCATGTATAGTGCAAAAACGGGTAAGGTGATTTTTGGAATCGCTCCGGGAATAGATGTTGGAAGAGGCGTTTCTGCAGATATTGACCCAAGATATCGTGGTTTTGAGAACTGGGGAGGTCCAGGTGGATTGCGCGATGCTAATGGAAAGACAATTTGTAAACGTACACCCTCGTCAACGAATTTTCTGGTATGGTGGGATGGAGATTTACTACGAGAACTTTTGGATGATATTCATATTGATAAGTGGGGTTGGAAAACAGAAACATGCAATAATTTATTAACAGCTCGGGGATGTTCATCAAACAATGGTTCAAAAGGAACACCTTGTCTTAGTGGAGATATACTGGGTGATTGGCGGGAAGAGGTGATATGGAGATCTAAAGACAATAAAGAATTGAGAATATACACATCTTCAATTTTAACAGATTATAGGTTTGTTACCTTGATGCATGACAGACAATACAGGTTAAGTATAGCCTGGCAAAATGTAGCTTACAATCAACCTCCTCATACCGGTTTTTATTTGGGTTATGAAACAGGTAAATAACCGTTTGATATTTACATTTTCGCTCAGGTTGTTGCAGTTGAAGCTGTGTAAACGATCTAAAACACAGTATTAAACTATATTAACACGGTATATGATGCTAATTTTATTAGTTTTGCGGCTTATTTAAAATCAATAAAAATAAGTTTAGAAAACAAGTCTTATGGAATCATATTGTAGAACAATGATTAAGACGGACTTGTTTGATCTGGCAAATACAATTAAAATTTATACCAATGAGATTTAGCAAAATTCAAGTTTTAAACAATAGTATGATGTTTTGTAAATGGACCGGTAAAGGTTATTCATCATTCAATACCATAAAAAAACAAGTGAAAGTAGGTATGTTGGCCGTTATCTATTTAAGCTTTTTAGGTTTTACACAAACATTTGCTCAAACCGATTCAGCTTCTGTCAATAAAAAAATCAACCTTGAGGAAATAGAAATTTCTGCCCGAAGAACGCCGGTTCAATATTCCGAAGTAGGAAGAGTGGTAAAAGTAATTACTAAAAGAGAAATCGAACTGTTGCCTGTTCAAAGTGTGGATCAGTTGTTGGAATATGTGGCCAACGTTGATGTGCGTCAAAGAGGTGCATTAGGAGTTCAGGCTGATGTAAGCGTACGTGGAGGGTCTTTCGATCAGGTAATGATTCTGCTTAATGGCGTAAATATCACTGATCCACAAACGGGTCATCATAACTTAAACCTCCCGGTCGATTTTCAGAGTATTGAAAGAGTGGA
This sequence comes from uncultured Saccharicrinis sp., assembly GCA_963677245.1. Taxonomy (GTDB): domain Bacteria; phylum Bacteroidota; class Bacteroidia; order Bacteroidales; family Marinilabiliaceae; genus Saccharicrinis. Next base: position 2,046,012 of record OY781921.1, on the reverse strand, counting down.
AATTTTAGAAGGTCCGGGAGCCAGAATTTACGGTTCAAGTGCTTTTAGCGGAGCCATTAATTTTATTACCGGAACTGATGATTCTTCCAATGTAAAAGCCAATGTAATGGCTGGAGATCATGGTTTATATAATTTGGGAGTTAACGGAACATATGCGCAAGGACAGTTTAAGAGCTTTGTTGCTGCGAATAAATCGGCCACTGACGGATACATTGATAATACTGATTTCGAAATTTACAATTTGTTCTATCAAGGGCAATTGGACGGAGAAACTGAAAAGATTGAATTACAGTTAGGCTATACCGAAAAAGGCTTTGGAGCTAATTCTTTTTATAGCGCTCTATATCCAAATCAATATGAACAAACCAGAACCACATTTGCCAGTCTGAGTTTTGCCTCAAAAACTAAAAATCCTATCAAGAGTTCTGTTTATTGGCGTCGCCATCACGATCGTTTTGAATTATACCGGGATAATAAGGGAGCGGCTGCGTGGTATACAAATCATAACTATCATTTAACTGATGTATTGGGAGCTAATATAAATGCAGTGATTGGTTCACCATTAGGTAAAACATCCATTGGCGCAGATCTGCGTTCCGAAAGCATCTGGAGTAATGTATTAGGAAATCAGATTGATATTATTTCTGCTCCGGGAGAGCCTGATGGATTTTTCGCGTATAAATATAATCGTACCAATTCCTCCTTTTTTGCAGAGCATAGCTATGTTTTTAATCGTTTTTCAATTTCGGGAGGTGTCATGGCTAACCTAAACTCTGATTTAGGTTGGAAATTTGATTTATTTTATGGTGCTGATGTGAGTTATTGGATTAACGATGAATTTAAGGTTTTTGCCAGTGTAAACGAATCATTGCGCATGCCTACCTTTACCGATTTGTTTTATACTTCCAGAACGATTGAAGGTAATCCGGATTTGAAACCGGAAGAAGCGGTGACCTTAGAAGGAGGTGTTAAATATCGTAGTTTAAAAGGCATCAATATGCAAGTATCGGGTTTTTATCGTGAAGGTAAAAATATGATTGATTGGGGAAAACCGGTTGATGCAGCAGATACTGATAAGTGGAAGACTTCTAATATTAATAATGTTAATACATATGGTATCGAATCTATTATTAACTTAAATCTATTAAGTCTGCTAAAAGGTCAAGATGTTTTGCAATCTGTGAATCTGTCTTATGCCTGGTTAGATCAGGATAAATCGGCAAGCAGAGGCTATAACTCAAGATATGTATTTGATTATTTAAAAGATAAATTTTCCGGAACCTTGCAGCATAAAGTGCTAGGTGATTTGAGTGCTTCCTGGACTGCTCAATATCAGGATAGAATGGGAGAATATCAGGAATATGATATTGTAAGTGGAGAATCAACATTAAAAGAATATGACCCATTTTGGGTAGTTGATCTTAAAATTAGCTGGAATAAACCAGTTTATACCATTTATGCTGAGGGGACTAATTTATTCGATAAAAAATACACCGATATTGGTCAGCTGTATCAACCCGGGCGTTGGATTAAAGCTGGTGTGAAATTAAAACTGGATTTGTAGTTTAATTCTATTTCAATAAAAGAAAAATATTTAAAGAATCCTTGCATACGTAAATGCAGGGATTTTTTGTTTAGTATTTAAGATGTCTTTTTTCTTGTATTGAACATGTGTGTATACCGTTAGTTTATCCTTTTGTTAAAGATTATTATCGATAGAAATCAAAACAATTAAACATTAGTGCAGATAGCGTTATGTCTTATTTCGTTGTATAGATATAATAAAATATTTAAATAAGTAATTTGTTAAATTGAATATACTTATCTATAATTGTGAACAATAACAAATTACCATTAAATGGATGCTTTGTTATTATGTTGCAACAATCCAATATAAAATATAGAAAATGATAAATTTTAAATGGAGTAAAAAGGATAGTTTTTTAAGTATTGTAGTACTGATTACTGTTATAAACTTATTGTTGTTGTTTACACGCAATATTATAGTAGGAAATGATTTCTATTCATTTCTTCGATCAAACTTGTTTATAGGATCTTTACCTGTAATTGTTATTGCTTATTTACTTTATCGGTTCAATACAAAAATAAATACGTTTGTTTTTTGGATTGGAACAATCTTGTGGGTGCTGTTTTACCCCAATGCCCCATATATGATTAGCGACCTTATTCACGATAGTCAGGATCCTGCATCTAAACTAAATCCGGATTTAATTAAGTATGATACCATTATTATTTTTTCATTGGCAATGTTATCTGTGTTCTATGGTTTCCTGTCTTTAAAAATGATGTTCCGGTTGTTTAAACAAAGGTATGGTAATCGATTTGCTCAAATCGCGTTGCACTCGACCTTAATTTTAAGTTGCTTAGGTTTTTATATGGGAAGAGAGTTGATCTCTGCTATCAAGCTGGGTAATGGTTACCTGTATTCATGGGAGATATTTTTAGAGCCTGTTCAAATTCTGAAAATAGTTTGGAAAGCTTTATGGCCTATTGCCGATCATTGGCCTGCATATGCAATGATGGGACTGTTTGGAGTCGTACAGTATTTATTGTTGATTATTTTCTACTATGTAAATAATATTGAAGCAGCTCCTGAATTGGAAAGCATTCCTGTAAAGTCGAATTAAGAAATAATTATAAACGAATATACTGGTTAATTAAGGATAGTGGAATGAATCGTTGTGTCAAGGAAGTCCTGAAAACTAATTGGTAACAAAAAATTGAATAATGAGCGTTACACGTAAAATGATTTATTTGCTTCTGTCGATGGCGGCCATGTTGTTTCTGCCTTGGTTAGGAGGTTATTTTTACTTTAATGGGGAGTTTCCTGCTGATTTTTTTGCTTATCCTCCTTTAAAACCAATGAATAAACCCGGTTTTAATATTTATATATTTTGCTTTGTTGCCTTGGTTTGCCTTGGCATAGTTGCTATCTATATTGTTCCTAAATGGTTTGGTTTTAAAAAGGTCACCATTCCTGAAGTACCTATTATTAAAAAAGCCAAACTACCGTATTGGTTTTGGTTTGGATTATTATGTTGGGGTACATCGCTTACCTTTTTAGCATCACATTTAAAACAACCGGCATGGTTTATTCACTGGAGTGACCTACCCTTGTTTTGGGGCGCCGTTTTAATGTTAGATGGAATCGTTTATCGACGAACAGGAGGTAAATCTTTAGTTGCCATTGTACCTCAGGAGTTAATTGGTATTGGAGTGGCTTCTATGACAGGTTGGATGATTTTTGAATTTATGAACTTCTTTGTAGATGATAACTGGTATTATCCATGGGGAAATATCCTGGACAGAGAAGAGTTTTTATTATACGCATTTGTTATTTCGTCTGGTTTATTACCATTGGCTTTTGAGTGGTATTTATTGTTCTTAACATTTCCAAAGTTTGCCAATCGATTTAAAAACGGTATTAAAATCACTTTAAGTACAAGTATTAAGAATGTCCTATTGGTTTTGTCATTGGCTTCGATGGTGGCAGCAGGATTGTTTCCTGATATGTTGTTTTTTGTATTATGGGTTTCACCGCCGGTAATATTAGCTATCATTTTAAATAAAATTGGAATATGGACTCCTTTGGATCCGATTTCAAAAGGAAATTGGGGGCCGGTTCTGCTTTCGGCATTAACTTATTTTGTAGCCGGTTTTACACTTGAAGGTCAGAATTATCTAAGTGCTATACATGATGGTCAAACAGCCTTGTTTACTAATGATCCGGCTTATTGGCAATATAGTCTTCCATACGTAAATACTGCACATATTTTCGAAATGCCAGTATTGGGTTATTTTGGTTATTTGCCTTTTGGGGTTTACTGCTGGTTATGGTGGATTGCATGTGCTACATTATTAAATATTCCTGCTAAATTTTTAAAGGAAAATCCGCTGGATATTTAATGCTATATTTATTAGAGGGTAAAAACCAAATTAGAAACACATGAAGAATTTGTTGCTACTTCTTATTCTGTTTCCTGCAATTTTAAATGCGCAGGAAATTGTATGGGATCATCATGTTGATAAGATGTCAATAGGAGATAAGATTGAAATACTGGAGGATGCAACAGGTTCTCTTTCATATGCACAGGTTTCCTCTTTGGAATATCAAGATCAGTTTAAACCTTCGGATAATCCAATTTTAAGTTTAGGTTATACCGATTCGTTTTTTTGGTTACGATTTATCATAGATAATCAATCCTCAGAAAATGTTTGGTTAGAGTTGGCACAAGCAGGCATACCTATCGCTGATTTATATTATCAGCTTAATGGTGATATTGTGCGCTATCTAAAAGGAGGATATGAAGTTGGGATGGACAAAAAGGAAATAAATAGTTCCTATCAGGTTTTTACTTTGCCTTCAGGTAAAATTACATGTTACCTCAGAATGAATACGAACTCAGAGCCTGTTCCTCTTTTTATTTATAACGAACGTACATTCGAATTTAATTCAACCAAACAAAAGATTGGCTATGGAATTTATCTTGGCTTAATGCTTTTTGTGGTACTGTATAATATTTTCCTTTTTATTTCTCTAAGAAAGGGGTTATACTTGTTTTATGCCTTTATCGTAACAGTATATATATGTTATGCGGCCTTGGTAATTGATGGCTTTGTTGTGTATTTTATTCCTCAGGTGAATCTTAAGTTTTTATATACCACTATCCCGGCCATTGGCGTAACAGTTCAAACTATATATTGTCTTGTCTTTCTTGAAGCCAAAAGATTTCACCCCAAAATCTATAAAATCGTATTGGGAATTGCCATATATTTTGGTGTATGGATGATGGTCAAATTCTTTTTTTCTTTTCAGATCGTTCAACCTATCAATACAGTAAATGCACTTTTATCATTTTCTGCCATGGGGTATGTGGGTATTAAAGTAGGTAAAAAAGGAAATAAAATGGGGTACTACTTTGCCTTTACCTATTTAATTTATTTTGCCATGGTGGCGCTTCAGGCTTTGTATATAAATACAGGTAGTCCTAAATATTTAGGAGGCTTGAGTTATGTAGCATATGCCACATTAATAGAAGCATTTTTACTTTCTTTCCTTTTATCGAGAAGATTTGAGTGGGAAAAGGAAGAGATAGAAAACGAGAAGTTTGAGGCTCAGCGAAAAGTTATTGAAAAGACCATGGAGAATGAGCGAATCATAGAAGGTCAAAAAGCTGTTCTGGAACAAAAGGTAGCATCGCGCACAGCTCAATTGCAGCAGATAAATGTAGAGCTATCTGCAAGTAATAATCGCTTGATGGAATTAAACGATTACAAGGAATCGATGACAGCTATGATTGTGCATGATTTTAAAAACTTGTTGAATACAGTAATTTCATTCTCGGAAAACATGCCGACAAAAAGGCGTTTAAAGAGTATTCATAATGCAGGTAAATACATGCATAATCTGGTAATGAATATTCTTGATGTTCAAAAGTTTGAAACAGTCAATGTTGGATTAGCTTTAGGGAATCATACTGTTCAAAAAGTAGTTAAAGAAGCCATGGGGCAAATGAGTTTTATGATTGAGCAAAAATCTATTAGTGTTTCATTTGCTGCAAAAGAGGATTTGTATTCCAGATTTGATTATGGATTGATTTTACGAGTTATCGTGAATATTTTATCCAATGCGGTAAAGTACGTTAATAATAATGGAAATATCGAAATCAATGCCGAAAGAGAAGGTGCCCATGTATTGATTTCTATTAAAGATGATGGTATCGGTATCCCAAAGGATAAGATACATACAGTATTCGATAAGTATACGCAAATTAATGCCAGAGAGTCAGGTGCAGTCCGTTCCACCGGATTAGGTTTGGCGTATTGTAAAATGGCGGTTGAAGCCCACAATGGAAAAATAGGAGTAGAATCTGAGTTTAATATGGGGTCTAATTTCTTTTTTACACTACCTTTGCTAAACGGACATTCGGATAATCAACCTGTAACTGAGAAAATTAGTATTAAGGAAGAAACAGTTGCTACCTTAAGCAGTGTTGAAAAAGAAAAACTCAAACCTTTCCTTGAGGAATTAAAACAATGGGAAGTGTATGATTTTAGTGAGGTTTCTGCTATTGCCGATAAAATTGCATTAATCGATGATGAAAATATCATTACATGGAACGAAAGCTTAATGAGCATATTGTATAGTGGTAATGTAGAATCCTATAGGAAAATAGTAAATCAATAGAACATGTCGCAAAACTTATACTCTACCATTTTAATTGTAGATGACCAACCTGACATTATTGATTCGGTAACCGGGTACTTAAAGACCAAGGAGAATAACTATAAATTTTTACAGGCAATAAATGGCCAAATGGCCTGTGAGGTAGCCTTAAAACGTATGCCTGATTTAATTATTATGGATTGGGAAATGCCGATTATGAATGGCTACGAGGCCTTGCTGGAAATTAAAAGCAACCCACAAACCAATCATATACCGGTTATTATGGCTACAGGCCGTTCTTCTTCTGATGACCTGGATAAAGCGCTGAATGCCGGAGCTGCTGATTATATTCGCAAACCTATAGAAAAACAGGAGTTGTCGGCAAGGGTACGTACCTGTCTGAACCTATCTATGTATATTCAGGAAATTAAAGCACAAAATGATAAACTAATAGATTTGAATCGTGAAAAGGATGGATTGGTAAATGTAGTTGCTCACGACCTGCGTTCTCCTTTATCAACGATATCTGGTTTTGTTGAGTTAATGAGACGAGAGAATTCCCTTAGTACTTCTCAAAATGAATTTCTAACGGTTATTGATAAAATGACCAGAGAAGGCATCTTTTTTATTGATGATTTATTGGATGTGCATTCTTTTGAGTTTGGAAAATCGAAGGTTGTACTGTCTGAGTTCGATGTAAATGAGTTTCTGGAAGACTGGGTAAAAACATTAGAGCAGCAGTTAAGGAGAAAAGAACAAAAGTTAATTACGCAAATACAACTCGGGAATAGTACATTTAAAACGGATCATTTTCTGTTAAGAAGGATTATGAATAACCTATTGTCTAATGCCATTAAGTTTTCAGAAAAGAAAGCCAATATTTATGTGAGTGTTCAGGAGTCTGAAAATCATATCAATTTTAGCGTTCGTGATGAAGGACCAGGTATTAGCGATGAGGATAAGAAGAATATGTTTAAGCGTTTTCAAAAACTTTCAGCTCGCCCGACCGATGGAGAAAGCTCAAATGGGTTAGGTCTATCCATTATTAAAACCCTGGTTGAAAAATTAAAGGGAAAAATTGAAGTTAACTCTGTTTTAGGAGAAGGAACGGAATTCAAAATTAGTTTACCCAGAGAAGCAAGTTATATAGAGACTGTTTAATATTTCTTCATTAAATCGATTTTCTGAATTGGCTGGGTGAAGTTCCCATCACTTTTTTAAAAATACGGGAGAAGTAGAATGAGTCCTCATAGCCCAGTTCTTCTGCAACTTCAGTAATAGAAAGAGTGCTAATGTCAAGTAAACGACAGGCGCGTTGCATTTTTAATTGGTTGAAATAATCAATGGGTGATTGTTTTGTCTTAGAAACAAACAGTCTTGAGAAATGTGAAACCGAAAGTTTTACCACTTTAGCCAGCTCTTCCAGCCGAATAGATTGGTTTAGGTTTTCCAACATGTAATTAATGCTTTGTGTAACCGGATCTTTTTCTATTTCTGTGTTAACCAAACGGAAATGTTCAACATGTGTAAATGAGGCCAAAAGATATCTGAGGGTAAGGTTGATGTATTCTAAGGTTTCGGTTCCAAATCCTCTTTCCAGGTTTCTGAATATCTCTTCAAATAGCTCCAGTCTGAAATTTATGCGTGAATCTTTCCCTCGTTCTATTGAAATACTTTTTTCAGCTAAAGAATTATATAAGGAGGCTTTTTCTCCTTCGATATGAATCCAGTATATCGACCAGGGAGTGTCTGCATCTGAATAGTATGCATGAGATTTACCTTTGGGGATAATGATAAAAGAATCTGCCGGAAGTTCATGTTCTGTTTTACCAATTTTTACTTTACCTCTACCGGCAGTACAGTAAATTAGTATGGTTTGTAAACTGCCTGATGTTCGTTCTCTAAAATGGTGGCGTGCATTGGGGTAGTAGCCAATGTCAGTTAAGTACAAGTCGGATATCATCGGATTATGATGAACTAATTCCTGAATTGATTCCGGAATGATATAGCTGATTTGTCCGGGAAAACCTTCTTGTCGTTTCATAAATGATTATTTGTGCAAATATAAGTAAATTGTAAAGGATTTAAAGGTTTGTATTAGTATAAAACCTTTATATTGTTGTGTTGTGGTTGTGTTCGTTGTTTTTTATTTGTGATAAGATAGTCCATGCAATGGAAAAATAAATCATTGTTTCAAACAGGTAGCTCTGTTACATTTGCTATATCAAATTTATTATTGTGAAGAAGAACTATAATCGATTATTTATTTTAGGCATCACCATGGTATCTGCCATGGGAGGATTACTGTTTGGTTACGATTGGGTGGTTATTGGAGGCGCGAAACCTTTTTACGAGCGATTTTTCGAAATAACTAACTCGCCGGGTTTACAAGGTTGGGTAATGAGCAGTGCTTTAATAGGGTGTTTGCTAGGAGCCTTGGTTTCAGGTTTTCTTTCGGATAGATACGGGCGAAAAAAGCCCTTAATTCTGGCAGCAGCCTTTTTTACCTTGTCTGCAATTGGAACAGGAGCAGCAGATCATCTTACACCATTTATCATGTATCGTTTAATCGGAGGATTTGGTATTGGCTTGGCTTCTGCTTTATCTCCAATGTATATAGCCGAAATATCTCCTGCTGAAATAAGAGGTCGCTTAGTGGCTGTCAATCAATTAACTATTGTTATAGGAATACTGGCAGCACAAATCGTTAATTTATGGATTGCAGAGGAAATTCCGGTAGGAGCCTCAGATATGGTTATTCGTAATTCATGGAATGGTCAAACTGGTTGGCGAATTATGTTTTGGGCCGAAACGATACCGGCGGCAGCCTTCTTTATTTTGGCCTTTTTTATTCCCGAAAGTCCGCGCTATTTAGTAAAAGCGGGTGATGCAAAAGGAGCAAAAGCCATTTTAGCAAAAATTGGTGGAGATGAATATGCGCAGAAAGAAGAGGAAAATATTCATTCAACAATAAAACAAGAATCGAAAAAAGTAAACTGGAAAGAGCTTTTTTCTCCAAAGCATAAGAAGGTGATTGTAATCGGAATGGTACTGGCAGCTTTTCAGCAATGGTGTGGTATCAATGTCGTATTCAATTATGCCGAAGAAGTATTTTCTGCAGCTGGTTACTCGGTAGGAGATATGCTCTTTAATATTGTTATTACAGGCGTAGTGAATTTAGTATTTACAATCCTGGCTATGCAAACAGTTGATAAGCTTGGGCGACGCAAATTAATGTTGTTTGGATCATCTGCTATGGCTATTATTTATATTGCATTAGGAAGTTGTTATTTGCTCAATATTCAAGGTGTGATTATGTTGGTTCTTGTGGTGATGGGTATTGCAGCCTATGCCATGACTTTAGCGCCAGTTACCTGGGTGATATTGTCTGAGATTTTTCCTAATAGTATTCGTGGCGCAGCTATGGCTTTGGCAACTACTGTGTTATGGATAGCTTGCTTTGCACTGACTTATTCTTTCCCATTACTAAATAAAATTCTTGAGGCTGGAGGTACATTTATGTTGTATGCCGGTATTTGTATTGGTGGATTTGTTTTTGTGTATGAGAAAGTAACGGAAACGAAAGGGAAATCACTGGAAGAGATTGAAGAGTTTTATAATAGATAGATGATGATATTGTTTAAAATGAGAATTTACATTGCATTCATAGCAATTTTTGCATTTCTTTTTGCTGCTTGTAACAAGAAGGACCTTAAGGAAATTAACTTATCAGGAAATTGGTATTATCGTTTGGATAGTCTGGAGCTAGGAGAGAAGGAAAAGTGGTTCCAGGATGGATTTATAGAACAAATTCAATTGCCGGGAGCATTGAGGGATTACGAAATAGGAGAAGAGCCTGATTTGCATACAGAATGGACTGGAAGTATTTATGATAGTTCCTGGTATTTTAATCCGGAATTAGCAAAGTATCGACAGGAAGGAGATATGAAATTCCCATTTTGGCTGACTCCGGTGAAGCATTACGTAGGGATGGCCTGGTATCAAAAAGAAATTGAGATTCCAGCTGCATGGATTGGAAAAGATGTAGTTCTGAATCTGGAGCGTCCTCACTGGCAAACTACAATTTGGTTTGATACCATTAAAATTGGTTCAGATAACAGTCTGTCGGTGCCACATCAGTTCGTAATTCCTGGAGAAATGGCGACTGTCGGAAAACATAAACTGACACTTAAAATTGATAATGCCATCCGTGATGTTGATCCAGGAATTAATTCTCACAGTATTTCAGATCATACACAAGGAAACTGGAATGGAGTAGTTGGTGAAATATATCTGGAAACCAAAAATAAGCTTAGTATAAAACAGATTAAAGTTACACCTGATTTAGCGAATAAATCGATTGAGGTAATGGTTAAATTATCATCGCTTATATCAAAGGGGCAACTGGATTTTAGTATAAAAGGTTATAATCATCATCACGATATTGGAAGTGTCGTTAAAGTATGGGAACAGGAAAGTGATTCGCTGGTTTTTTCTATACCAATGGGCGATGATTTTAAAACATGGAGTGAGTTTTCTCCTGATTTTTATGAGTTAACGGTAGGAGTTAAAAGTCAGGAAAAACTCGCCGATGTTAAGAAAGAAGTGTTTGGTATGCGTGAGTTTACTATCGTAGATAAGCATTTCGAAATAAATGGAACGCAAACCTTTTTAAGAGGAACCACGGATTGTTGTGTATTTCCTTTAACAGGGTATCCTCCAACAGCAGAGCAAGAGTGGGCTCGTATTTACAATGTTTGTAAATCATTTGGTTTGAATCATGTTCGTTTTCACTCATATTGTCCACCGGAAGCTGCTTTTATTGCTGCCGATAAAGCAGGGATATATTTGCAGGTGGAAGGTCCAAGCTGGGCTAAGTACTCAGCCTCTCTTGGGTATGGAAAGCCAATTGATGCTTATTTGATGGAGGAAACTAAACGTATTATCGATACATATGGAAATCATCCTTCCTTTTGTATGATGGCCTATGGAAATGAGCCGTCGGGAAAATATGTGGATTACCTGAATAACTGGGTCGATCATTTTAAGGCATATGATCCGCAGCGTATTTTTACTGGTGCTTCTACTGGCGGAAGCTGGCATATTATTCCTCATAGTGAGTATTTGTGTCGTGCACGTCCTCGTGGATTGGAATGGAAAGACAAGCAGCCTGAATCCATGTTTGATTACAACCATAAAACAGAAAATCAGGATAAACCTTATGTAACTTTCGAAATGGGGCAGTGGTGTGTTTTTCCTAATTTTAAAGAGATAGACAAATATACGGGATCATTAAAAGCTAAAAATTTTGAGTTGTTTCAGGAGAATTTGGCTGACAATGGTATGGTCGATATGTCCGAAAAGTTTTTGATGGCTTCCGGGAAATTACAGGCTTCATGTTATAAGCAGGAGATAGAAGCTACATTAAGAACTGAAAATTTGACAGGATTTCAATTGTTGAGTTTAAATGATTTCTCAGGTCAAGGAACTGCTTTGGTTGGAGTGTTGGATGCTTTCTGGGATGAGAAAGGGTATATTTCTGCCGAAGAGTTTAAGGCTTTTTGCAACAGAGTTGTGCCATTGGTTCGTTTGCCAAAGTTCACATTTGAATCGAAGGATACATTAAAAGCAGATATTGAAATTGCCAATTTCAGTGGTGAGGAAATGATTGGAAAATCAGTATCATGGAAATTGATCCGGGATTCGGTAGTGGCAAACGAGGGAATGTTTACTCCTGAAAAAATTGCAATCGGGCATAATAATGAGGTTGGTGTTATATCTTTACCGTTAGATTTTGTATCGAAAGCAGGAAAATATACTCTTTCAGTAAATGTTGGAGAGTATCTGAATAGTTGGAATATTTGGGTGTATCCATCCGATAATGATGAATTTAAGGTTGGGGATGTTCTTGTTGTAAATGAAATTGATAAATCAGTTGAAAAAGCCTTAGCAGATGGCAAATCTGTTCTTTTATTGGCAGCTGGCAAGGTTGAAAATGGTAAAGATGTAGTACAATATCTGGTACCAGCTTTTTGGAATACATCTTGGTTTAGAATGCGACCACCACATACTACAGGTGTTTACATTCAGAATGAGCATCCTGTATTTAAAGATTTTCCAACAGATTATTATAGCGATCTGCAATGGTGGGAGATTGCTAATCGTCAGCAAAGTATGAATCTTGAGAATTTTGATCCAAAGTTTAGACCTATTGTTCAGCCAATTGATACCTGGTTTTTAAATCGCAGATTAGCAATGCTTTTTGAAGCTCGAGTTGGAAAAGGAAAGTTAATGGTTTGTAGTATCGATTTGACTAAAGGTCTTGATAACAGGCTGGTGGCTCGTCAGTTAAAGAAGAGTATCATGCAATATATGAACTCAGATAAATTTAATCCGGAATCCGAAGTTGATCAGAAGGTGATTAATGAGTTATTTGAGGAGAAAGAGCGTGAAGTGTGGAACTCTTATGTAAATGCAACACCATAGATAAGTTCTTGATAAAATAGCAGGTCTTTAAATTTATAAGGATTATGCTCTAAAATAATAACCTGTAAGTGATTATCGGACAATTTTTATTTGTCTGGTCTGTACTGCTATACAATACATTGGAGGCCGAAATGTGTTGATGTTTATTGAAAAAAAGCAAAAAAAATAATAATTCGTTATGGAAGTAAAAGCATGGCGTGAGAAGGTTGTGATTCCTACTTATGGAATCGGCAAGCCTGAGAAGAATCCTATTTTCCTTGAAAAAAGAGTTTACCAGGGAAGTAGTGGAGTGGTATATCCGCATCCTGTGATTGAAAAAATCGAAGACGAGAAACACGATAAAGAGTGGAATGCCATCTATCTTGAAAATAAATACATCAAGATTATGATTCTGCCGGAATTGGGAGGTCGTGTGCAAATGGCTTACGATAAAGTGAAGCAACGTCATTTTGTATATTACAACAACGTGATAAAACCTGCTTTAGTAGGATTGACAGGTCCTTGGATCTCAGGAGGTATTGAGTTTAATTGGCCTCAGCACCACCGTCCTTCAACCTATGATCCTGTGGATTCGATGATTGAAGAGAATGAAGACGGTAGTATTACTGTTTGGTGTAGCGAATTGGAGCGTATGTTCCGTACTAAAGGTATGGCAGGTTTTACATTGTATCCTGACAAGGCATACATGGAGATTAAGGTTAAATTATATAACCGTACACCGCATCCGCAAACGTTCCTGTGGTGGGCTAACCCTGCAGTTAAAGTGAATGACGATTATCAATCTGTATTTCCACCGGATGTAAACGCAGTATTTGATCACGGTAAGCGTGATGTATCCAGCTTCCCGATTGCAACAGGCGAGTATTATAAAGTGGATTATTCTGCAGGTGTAGATATTTCGCGTTATAAGAATATTCCTGTGCCAACCAGTTATATGGCCATCACATCCAAATATAATTTTGTGGGTGGTTTTGAAAATGATTCGCAAGGAGGATTATTACACGTGGCCGATCATCATCAATCACCAGGTAAAAAACAGTGGACTTGGGGTAACGGAGATTTTGGACAGGCATGGGATCGCAACCTGACGGATGAGGATGGACCGTATATTGAGTTGATGTGTGGTGTTTATACCGATAATCAACCGGATTTTACATGGTTACAGCCATACGAAGAGAAGAGTTTTAAGCAGTATTTTATGCCTTATCGCGATTTAGGTGTGGTAAAGAATGCGACTAAAGAGGCTATGATCAACCTTGAAACAGAAGGAACTGGTTTCAGATTTAAAGCCTATACAACAGGTGAGTATCCGGGAGCAACTGTTACTGTTAAAAGTGAAGGCAACACCATTTTTGAAAGAGTTGTTGATTTCTCTCCTGAAATGAGTTTAAGTGAGATTATTAATAAGGAGATTAATCTTGAAGACTGCTATATTTCTATTGTAAGCAAAGAAGGAAAAGTATTGGTTGACTGGCAAACAGAACCTGAAGAGTTGAAGCCAATTCCTGATCCTGCTAAAGCAGCTAAAGATCCGGCAGATATTCATTCAGTAGAGCAATTATATTTGCGAGGATTGCATTTAGAGCAATATCGTCATGCCACTTACAATCCGACTGATTATTACCTGGAAGCGCTTATGCGTGAGCCAGGTGATGTTCGTAACAACAATGCCATGGGATTGTGGCTAATGAAAAAAGGTCAGTTTGCTAAGGCTGAACCTTATTTCAGAACTGCCATAGAGACATTAACTGAACGTAACCCAAATCCATACGATGGAGAACCTTTGTATAATTTAGGTTTCTGTTTGCGCATGCAAGGTAAATTGGAAGAGGCTTATGGTTCGTTCTTTAAGTCAACATGGAACGGAGCTTGGCAGGATAGTGGATTCTTCCAGACAGCTCAGATCGACTCCATTCTTGGTAACAGAGAAAAAGCATTGGAGTTGGTTGATCGTTCCTTATGGCGAAATTGGTTGAACCAGAAAGCGCGTCATTTGAAAATAATGTTATTGCGCGATGCCGGACAAAACAATGCTGCTCTTAAGCTGATTGAAGAGTCGTTGGAGATGGATCGTTTCAACTTTGGTGCTTTGTATGAAAAATACATTATTACAGGCGATGAAACTGTCTTGACTCACATGAAAGAGTTAATGCGCGATTATGTGCACAACTATATTGAGTTCTCATTGGATTATGCTCAAGCCGGATTCTACAAAGAGGCAATTGATTTTATCTCACTGCATACTGATGGTAAGACCGAATTGTATCCAATGGCCATGTATTTCAAAGGCTATTATTTAGCTCAAACAGGAGACGATTCTGCTTCAAAGGCGGTATTTGTTGAAGCTGCTCAGCTATCGCCTGATTATTGTTTCCCAAATAAGCTGGAAGAGTTATTGGTACTACAAAAAGCTGTAGAAGTAAATCCTGATGACTCAAAAGCTTGGCATTATATGGGTAATTTCTGGTATGGTTCTCGTCAATACGAAGAAGCAACAGAGTGTTGGGAAAAATCAAGAGCCTTGGACGATACTTATCCTACTGTTCATCGTAATCTGGCATTAGCTTATTACAATAAACAAAACGATTCTCAAGCAGCAAGAGAGTCTTTGGAGAAAGCCTTTGAATTGGATACCACCGATTCCCGAGTCTTGATGGAGTTAGATCAGTTGTATAAGAAACTAGGACTTTCAGTGGATGAGCGTTTGGCTGTATTAGAAAAACACCCTAAAGAAGTGGATTTCAGAGATGACCTTTATCTTGAAAGAGCAACTCTTTATAATTTAAAAGGTGAAGAGGCAAAAGCCCTTGATTTGATAATGAAGCGTCAGTTTCACCCTTGGGAAGGTGGTGAAGGAAAAGTAACCGGACAATATTTGTATAGTCATATTGAGTTAGCTAAAAAAGCCATTGCTGTTAAAAGCTATCAAGAGGCAGTCGATCATTTGGTGGCTTGTTTTGAGTATCCTCATAATTTAGGTGAAGGTAAATTGTTTGGAGCGCAGGAAAATGATATCAATTACTGGTTGGGTTGTGCTTACCAAGGTATGGGAGAAACTGAAAAAGCAAAGCAAGCATGGGAGCAGGCTGCAATTGGTTTGTCTGAGCCAACAGCTGCTATGTATTATAACGATCAGCAACCGGATAAAATTTTCTACCAAGGTTTGGCTCTAATTCAACTAGGTCGCGAAGATGAGGCTCGTAGTCGTTTTAATAAGTTGGTGAAGTATGGCGAAAAGCAACTGTTTGTTCCATTTAAGATGGATTACTTTGCAGTATCATTACCTGACTTATTGATCTTTGAAGAAGATTTGCAAGAGCGTCATGAACAGCATTGTCATTATCTGATGGCTTTAGGTCATTTGGGATTAATGAACAGTAAAAAAGCAAAAGCTGAGTTTGATAAAGTTTTAGAAAAGGATAGTTATCATATCGGAGCATTAGTAAATGTAAAATTGTGTTGAAACTATTTTTCAATTTATAACATTTGATATTTATAATCATTATTAATAATGATGAAATAGAAATATTGGAATTAAGTAAAAAAGGCGCCTGAAACTATTGTTTCAGGCGCCTTTTTTCATTTTAGATATAAAAAATTCAATCAAGTAAAACCAATTTAGAAGTGTTTAGTTCTAAAAAAAATGTGAAAAAAAATAAAAAAAAAGTTCGTGATTTTTATAATAGTATAATTTACTATTAATATATTTGCTGCGGATATGATGATCATGGGAGATAAATACAACAAGTACTCCAGGTATTTTGTGGCTGTTGACTGTGTGATCTTTGGTTATGAAGATGGTGATTTAAAAGTATTGCTTTATCACCGCGGTTTTGAACCAGCTAAAGGGAAATGGTCACTGATGGGAGGATTTGTTGGAGAACAAGAATCGTCTGATGCTTCGGCAAGACGTATCTTAAAGAAGATTACCGGTTTAGAGGATATTTTCCTGGAACAGGTAGAGGTGTTCTCAGAACCCAGAAGGGATATCGAAGATCGTGTAATTAGTATTGCATATTATGCTTTAATAAGGATAGATCAGCATAATTCTGATAAGGTAAAAGAAAATGGTGCGCATTGGTGGTCTTTAAAGTCGCTGCCAGCATTGGTTTTTGACCATCAGGATATGATTAATAAAGCCTTGGAAAAGTTGCAGAATAAAGCAGGTATGGAATTGGTTGGCAGTGAGTTACTGCCTGATCAGTTTACCTTGTTGCAATTAAGAAAGTTATATGAAGCGATGTTTCAAAAGGAACTGGATACCGGTAATTTTAGGAAAAAAGTTTTATCTTTAAACGTTCTTCAGCGACTGGATGAAAAGAATACAACAGAGTCCAGGCGTGGTGCTTATTATTATAAATTTCTAAAAGAAGCAAAAGAAAAGTCTTTTGATAGAATTGTGAAAATTTAGTGAGATTTTCATTTTTTTTGATCTTTTAATAGTAAAAAATACTATAAAAGTAGAGGAAAGTGAAATTAAATATTTAAAAGTGTTTGGAAAAAGGGGGTGTGTTATAAAAATACACATTTCTTTTAATTAAGGTATTATTTAAAATCAGTTATTATGAATACATTGAATCAAATGGAGGTTTGGTTTTTAACAGGAAGCCAACATTTATATGGTCCAAAAACATTGGAGCAAGTTGCTGAACATTCAAAAGAAATTGCTGGAGCATTTGATGCATCTGCTGATATTCCGGTAAAAATTGTTTGTAAGCCTACAGGAACAGGTTCTGCTGAGATACACCAAATTTGTAAAGAAGCGAATAGTGCAGAAAATTGTATTGGTGTAATTACCTGGATGCACACATTTTCTCCAGCTAAAATGTGGATTCACGGATTGAAAGAGTTGAATAAACCATTACTACATTTACATACTCAATACAATAAAGAAATTCCATGGGATGATATCGACATGGATTTCATGAACCTAAACCAGAGTGCTCACGGTGATAGAGAATTCGGTCACATCACTGCACGTATGCGTTTAAATCGTAAAGTGATCGTTGGTCACTGGCAAGATCCTAAAACTGTTTCTCAAATTGCAAGATGGTCAAGAGTAGCAGCAGGATGGGCAGATTCACAGGATATGTTGATCGTTCGTTTTGGTGATCAAATGAACAACGTTGCTGTAACAGATGGTGATAAAGTAGATGCTGAAAGAGTTTTTGGTTACCATGTAGATTATAGCCCAATTGCTGATTTCGTAAAGGTTCAGGATGGTGTTAGTGATGAAGATGTTGCTGCATTGGTTAAAATTTACGAGGAAGAGTATGATCTTGCAGATAACTGTAAAGAAGGTGGTAAAGATCGTGAGCAGGTAGTTCATGCCGCACGTATTGAAATAGGTTTACGTAGATATTTAGAAGCTAAAGGCGCTAAAGCATTTACTACAAACTTTGATGATTTAGAAGGAGTTGATCAGCTTCCTGGTTTAGCTTCTCAGCGTTTAATGGCTGATGGTTATGGGTTTGGTGCTGAAGGTGACTGGAAAACAGCTGCTTTATGTCGTTCAATGTGGTTCATGGGACAAGGCTTACCAAACGGTTGCTCTTTCCTTGAAGATTACACATTAAACTTCGACGGAGAAAATAGTTCAATTCTTCAGGCGCACATGTTAGAGGTTTGTCCTTTAATTGCAGATCATAAACCAAAATTAGAAGTTCACCCATTAGGAATTGGTGGTAAAAATGATCCTGCTCGTTTAGTATTTACTAGTAAAACAGGACCAGGTGTTGCTGCTACTATCGTAGATATGGGTAGCCGTTTCCGTATGATCATCAATGCGGTTGATTGTATCGAATCAAAAGAGCTTCCTAAATTACCAGTTGCAAGTGCACTTTGGATTCCACAACCAAATTTTGAAATTGGTGCAGCTGCATGGATTTTAGCTGGAGGTACTCACCATACAAGTTTCTCATATGACTTAACTGTTGAAGATTTACTTGATTATGCTGAGATTGCAGGTATTGAAGCGGTAGTAATCGATAATGAAACTACTATTCCTAAGTTTAAGAAAGAGCTTCAGTGGAATGACCTTTATTATCATTTAGCGAAAGGAATTTAATAAACAATAAAAAGAAGGCGTATAATTATTTATACGCCTATTTTGCTAACCAAATAGTTTAAATATTATGACTACGTACGATTGGATCGTAATTGGAATCTTTTTTATTTTCTTGGTAGGTATTGTCGTTTGGGTAATCAGCCAAAAGAATAACGATTCTGCAGATTATTTTTTAGGAGGTAGAGATGCTTCCTGGATTGCCATTGGAGCATCTATATTTGCTTCCAATATTGGATCAGAGCACCTTATCGGACTCGCAGGAGCCGGAGCCTCAAGTGGTATGGCTATGGCGCACTGGGAAATTCAAGGATGGATGATACTGATACTGGGATGGGTATTTGTACCGTTTTATTCCAGAAGTATGGTACTTACTATGCCGGAGTTCCTTGAAAAAAGATTTAACCCGGAATCGAGAACCGTATTATCTCTGATTTCTTTAATTAGTTATGTACTTACAAAAGTAGCGGTAACAGTTTATGCTGGTGGACTTGTTTTTCAACAGGTATTCGGTATCGAAGAAATGTGGGGAATTGACTTCTTCTGGATTTCAGCCATTGGACTTGTATTGTTAACTGCTGTTTACACTATCTTCGGAGGTATGAAGTCTGTACTTTATACTTCAGTACTTCAAACACCAATTCTTTTATTAGGATCGTTAATCATTTTAGTATTAGGTCTTAAAGCAGTAGGTGGTTGGGAACAAGTTCTTGAAATTGCCGGAGCAACTACTGTTAATGAGCATGGTGATACCATGATTAACCTTATTCGTAGCAATAACGACCCTGATTTCCCATGGTTGGGAGCTTTATTAGGATCAGCTATTATTGGTTTCTGGTATTGGTGTACTGACCAGTTTATTGTACAAAGGGTACTTTCTGGAAAGAACGAAACTCACGCTCGTAGAGGTACAATCTTTGGTGCTTACCTTAAATTATTACCGGTATTTTTATTCCTTATTCCAGGTATGATTGCTTATGCAATGAGTGCTAAGGGAGATGTAATGCTAAATGGAGAAATATATGTTTTACCTAGTGCAGATGCTGCTTTCCCATCATTGGTGGCTCAGTTATTACCTGCTGGTGTAAAAGGTCTTGTAGTTTGTGGTATACTTGCAGCTTTGATGAGTTCGTTAGCATCATTATTTAACTCTTCAGCCATGTTATTTACTATTGATTTCTATAAGCGATTCAAACCGGAAACTCCAGAGAAGCAGTTGGTGAAGATTGGTCAGATGGCAACTGTAGTTATTGTAATCTTAGGTATTCTATGGATTCCAATTATGCGTAGTATTGGAGATGTATTGTACGAGTATTTACAAGATGTACAGTCAGTATTGGCTCCTGGTATTGCGGCTGCGTTCTTAATGGGGGTAACCTGGAAAAGAGCTTCGGCTAAAGGTGGATACTGGGGATTAATGTCTGGTTTTATCATTGGTATTACTCGTTTAGGTGCAAAAGTGTATTATAACACTGTAGATAATGCAGCTGACACTTTATTTAAATCAGTATTTTTTGATACTAACTGGTTATTCTTCTGTGGATACATGTTATTAATATGTATTATCGTAGTTGTGGTAGTAAGTTTATTTACAGAAGCTCCTTCAGAAGAAAAAATCAAAGGTTTGGTATTTGGAACATCTACACCTGAACAATTAGCTGAATCAAGAAAAAGCTGGAATGTTTGGGATGTGGTACACTCAGTAATCATTCTTGGATTAACAGTATCCTTTTATATTTACTTCTGGTAAAAAAATTAAGATAAGATGTTAGAACAATTAAAAGAAGAAGTTTTTCAGGCTAACCTGGATTTAGTAAAACACAACCTGGTCATTTTTACCTGGGGTAATGTGAGTGCTATTGATAGAGAATCAGGTTTAGTGGTGATTAAACCAAGTGGAGTTGCTTACGATGTGATGAAAGCTTCTGATATGGTAGTGGTGGATTTAGATGGAAATGTAGTTGATGGAAACTTAAAGCCATCTTCTGATACACCTACTCATCTTGAATTATATAAGGCATTTAAAGAAATAGGAGGCGTTGTTCATACGCATTCAACTTATGCAACTGCATGGGCTCAGGCCGGAGTTGATATTCCTATTTTGGGTACTACACATGCAGATTATTTCTATGGTGATATACCTTGTTCTCGTGCGATGACTCAAGAAGAAATTGAGACAGCCTACGAAAAAGAAACAGGTACAGTTATCATTGAAGCATTTGCAGATAGAGATCCTATGCATGTGCCTGGTATTATTGTAAAAAATCATGCTCCTTTTACCTGGGGTAAAGATGCACATGATGCCGTTCATAACAGTGTTGTGGTTGAGCAGGTAGCAAAAATGAATTATGTTGCTTTGCAGGTTAACCCCAAAGCTGATATGAATCAACACCTAGTTGAGAAGCATTTTAACCGTAAGCATGGAGCAAATGCTTATTACGGTCAAAAGTAAATGAATTGTTATATGGAGCTGTTTTAAGTGTATTACAGCTCCATTAATATTACTTTTAAGTGAAAACGGTAAAAATTACAGGTATACAACAGGTTGAAGTAGTCAATGCTTCTTCTGAACAGACTTTAAAAGCAAATGAAGTTAAAGTTGCTGTAAAAACTGTTGGGGTTTGCGGATCGGATATTCATTACTATAAAGAGGGTAATATTGGTTCACAAATCGTTGATTTTCCTTGGGGAGTTGGTCATGAGGGAGCCGGTCAGATTGTTGAAGTAGGTGCCCAGGTGACTACACTTAAATCAGGAGACCGTGTGGCTATTGAACCGAACATGTATTGTGGAGAGTGTTCAGAATGCCGGAAAGGTCGTCAACATACTTGTTTAAACCAGCGTTTTTTAGGTTGTCCGGGACAAGTTGAAGGATGTATGGTTGAGTATATAAATTTACCGTCATATTGTTGTGAAAAAGTTCCGGAAAATATTTCTTTTCAGTTAGCAGCATTTGCAGAGCCTCTATCCATTGGATTATATGCGTTTAAGTTGAGTGAAATGTCTCAGCAGGAAAACAATATTGCCATTTTAGGTAGTGGACCAATTGGATTATCAGTTTTAGCATCATGCTTAAAAAATAAACAAACAAAACTAGCCGTAACGGATTTACTCGGATACAGAATTGAGTTTGCTAAAGCGGTAGGAGCGAAGCTGGCTTGTCATCCCACAGAAGAAGATCAGATCATGGATTTCGTGGATGTGGGTTATGATATAGTATTTGAATGTTGTGGAAAACAAGAAGCATTAGATCAGGCATTAAGGATTTTAAAACCAGGTGGAAAGCTGGTGTTTGTAGGAATACCAGAAACACAATCTTTAAGCTACAATATGGATCTGATGCGAAGAAAAGAAATTTGTGTTCAAAATGTGCGTCGTCAGAATAATTGCTTTACAGAGGCCATTCAGATGATTGCAGAAGATCCGGGATATTTTGAGCAAATGATAACTCACAATTATTCAGTTAATGAAGCTGACGAAGCATTTAAATGTGTAGCTGAATATAGTAACAATGTAATTAAAGCAATGGTTAATTTTTAATTGACTAATACAAAAAAAGATAAAAATGAAAAAACAATATGTAATCGGGTTAGATTATGGTTCTGACTCAGCAAGAGCGTTAATAGTTGATGTGGTTACAGGTGAAGAAATGGCTTCATCAGTAAAGTATTATCCACGTTGGATGGATGGAAAATATTGTGTACCTGCACAAAACCAATACCGTCAGCATCCAAAAGATTATTTAGAAGTAATGGAAGCTACTATTACTGAAGCGTTAGCTAAATGTGATACTGCTGTAGCAGAAAATGTAGTGGGTATTTCATTTGATACTACAGGTAGTACACCTGCATTAACTGATGCAAATGGAACTCCATTAGCAATGTTGCCTGAGTTTGAAGAAAACCCGAATGCAATGTTTATTTTATGGAAAGACCATACTGCAGTAAAAGAGGCTGATGAAATTAACGAATTAGCTCGCAAATGGGATGTAGATTATACTAAATATGAAGGTGGAATCTACTCTTCAGAATGGGTATGGGCGAAAGTACTAAGAACTTTACGTATCGATCCTGCAGTTAAAGCTGCTGCAACATCTTGGATTGAGTATTGTGACTGGTTGCCTGCTGTTTTAACTGGTAAAACAGGTATTAAAGAAGTAAAAAGAAGCCGTTGTGCAGCAGGTCACAAAGCTCTATGGCATACAGACTGGAATGGTCTTCCTCCTGAAGAGTTTTTAGTAGAGCTTGGTCCTGAATTAAAAGGAATGCGCGAAAACCTTTTCGAAGAAACTTTTACAAGTGATGAAGCTTTTGGAACTTTGACTCCTGAGTGGGCTGAAAAACTAGGTTTATCAACTGATGTAGTTATTGGTGTAAGTGCATTTGATGCGCATATGGGTGCTGTAGGTGCTGAAATTGAAGCCAATACTTTTGTTCGTATCATGGGTACTTCAACTTGTGATATCATGGTTTCTCCTGAAGAGCAATTAGGTGATAAATTAATCCCAGGTATCTGTGGTCAGGTTGATGGTTCTGTAATTCCAGGAATGGTTGGATTAGAAGCTGGTCAGTCTGCTTTTGGTGATGTTTACGCTTGGTTTAAAAATGTATTAGCTTGGCCATTACAATTTATTGATGATAAAGATCAAGCTAGAGCTATAGAAGATAAAATTATCCCAGCATTATCAGAAGAGGCTATTAAAATTCCTTTAGAGGAGTCTACTATTTTAGCTACTGACTGGTTAAACGGTCGTCGTACTCCTGATGCTACACAAAACGTAAAAGGTACCATTACAGGATTAAACTTAGGATCTTCGGCTCCTCGTATTTTCCGTGCATTAGTTGAAGCTACTGCTTATGGTTCTAAAGCTATTGTTCAGCGTTTCCTTGATAATGGTGTAAAAGTTGATCAGGTAGTTGCTATTGGTGGTGTGGCTAAAAAATCGGATTTCGTAATGCAAACCTTAGCAGATGTATTAGGAATGCCAATTAAAGTAGCTCGTTCTGAGCAAAGTGTGGCTTTAGGTGCAGCTATGTTTGCAGCTGTTGCTTCAGGAGCACACAAAACAATTGCTGAGGCTCAAAAAGCAATGGGTCAAGGTTTTGAAAAGGAATACAATCCAATTCCTGAAAACGTAGAGGCATATAAAACTCTATTCGACAAGTATATCAAGTTAGGTGAGTTCACTGAAAAAGAACTTTAATATAAAGATAGGATAGCAGAAAGGTGAAAGCCTTTCTGCTTCATTCAAAACATTAGATAATGGTTATAGGATTAGCATCTGACCATGCAGGTTTTGATTTAAAAATCAAAATCAAAGCATATCTTGAAAGTAAAGGAATTACAGTTCAGGATTTTGGTACTGATTCTGCAGAAAGCTGCGATTATGCAGATTATGCACATCAGCTGGCTAACAATATTGAAAACGGAACATTAAAGGTAGGTTTGGCTTTTTGTGGAAGTGGAAATGGGATTAACATTACCTTAAACAGACATGCTCAGGTTCGTTCTGCATATTGCTGGCAAACCGAAATCGCAGCATTAGCTCGTCAACACAACGATGCTAATATTTGTACAATACCTGCTCGTTTTATAGAAGAGGATACGGCAAAAGAAATTATCGATACCTTTTTGTCTACTGAATTTGAAGGTGGAAGACACCAAAAGCGTATTGAAAAGATTGAATTAGATAAGTAAGATTTCAAATTAGAATAATCAGAAGAATATTATAGATATGTCACAAATTAGTGTAACAGACAAGGCTGCTAATAACATTAGAATTTTATCTGCAGCAATGGTAGAGAAAGCAAAGTCAGGTCACCCAGGTGGAGCTATGGGTGGAGCGGATTTTGTTAATGTATTGTATTCAGAATTCCTGAACTACGATCCAAAAAACATGACTAACCCATTTCGCGATCGTTTCTTTTTAGATCCGGGTCACATGTCTCCAATGCTTTACAGTATATTGTCATTGGCTGGATTTTATTCAATGGAAGATTTAGCTAATTTCCGTCAGTGGGATAGCGTAACTCCAGGTCACCCAGAGGTAGATGTACTTAGAGGTGTTGAGAATACTTCAGGTCCACTAGGACAAGGTCATGCAATGGCTGTTGGTGCGGCAATTACTGAGCGTTTCTTAGCGGCTCGTTTTGGTGAGTGGACTGCACACAAAACATATGCTTTTATTTCTGATGGAGGTGTTCAGGAAGAAATTAGCCAGGGTGCTGGTCGTATTGCTGGTTTCTTAGGATTGAGTAACCTAATCATGTTTTACGATTCTAACGACATCCAGTTATCTACTACTGTAAGCGAAGTTACTTGCGAAGATGTAGCTAAAAAATATGATGCATGGGGTTGGAACGTAATTAGTATTAATGGTAACTGCGCTGACGATATCAGAGCTGCCATTAAAAAAGCGCAAGCAGAAACAGAAAAGCCAACTATCATTATTGGTAAAACGATAATGGGTAAAGGTAGTGTTGATGGAGAAGGTGGTAGCTACGAAGGCAAAACTTCTACTCACGGTCAGCCTTTATCTGCTGCAGGAGCTGATTTTAACTCAACAATTGCTAACCTTGGTGGTGATGGAGAAAATCCATTTGTTATTTTCCCTGAGGTTGAAGAATTATATGCAAAACGTAAAGAAGAATTAGCTAAATGGGCTGCAGAGCAAGCTAAAACTCAAGAAGAGTGGGCTGCTGCTAACCCTGAGTTAAGTGCTAAATTAGAGCAATTCTTCTCAGGTAAATTACCTGAAATTGACTTTGCTGCCATTGCACAAAAAGAAGATTCAGCTACTCGTGCTGCTTCTGCTGCTGTATTATCTGTATTGGCTGACAAAGTAGAAAACATGATTGTGGCTTCTGCGGATTTAGCTAACTCTGATAAGACAGATGGTTTCCTAAAGAAGACAACTGCCTTCAAAAAAGGTGATTTCTCTGGAGCTTTCTTCCAGGCTGGAGTTTGTGAGTTGACAATGGCTGTAATTATGAACGGTATGGCATTACATGGGGGTGTTATCCCAGCTTGTGGTACTTTCTTTGTATTTAGTGATTACATGAAGCCAGCTGTACGTTTAGCTGCTTTAATGGAGCTACCTGTTAAATACATCTGGACACATGATGCTTTCCGTGTAGGAGAAGATGGTCCTACTCACCAGCCAATTGAGCAAGAAGCTCAAATCAGATTAATGGAACAGTTAGAAAATCATAAAGGTAAAAACTCAATGTTAGTTTTACGTCCTGCTGATGCTGATGAAGCAACTGTAGCATGGAAAATGGCATTAGAGAATACAGAAACACCTACAGGTATGATTTTCTCTCGTCAGAATATTAAAAAATTACCTGCTGCTTCTGGTGATCGTTATACTGAAGCTTTACAAGCAGAAAAAGGAGCATATATCGTACAAGACTGCGAAGGTACTCCTGATGTGATTCTTTTAGCAAGTGGATCGGAAGTAGCTACTTTAGTTGCAGGTTCTGAAAAATTAATTGCTGAAGGATTAAAAGTAAGAATCGTATCTGCACCTTCTGAAGGTTTATTCAGATCGCAGGATGCTGCATATCAGCAAGCTGTTTTACCTGCAGGTGTGGCTAAGTTCGGTTTAACTGCTGGTCTTCCTGTTACTTTAGCAGGTCTTGTAGGAGCAGATGGTAAAGTAGCCGGTTTAAAACATTTCGGATACTCTGCACCTTACACAGTATTAGATGAAAAATTCGGTTTCACTGCTGAAAACGTATACAACGAAGTGAAGTCGATTCTAAAATAATTTTTTTAGTTTTAAAGTAGAAAGCTGGTCTGTGTTTGCACAGGCCGGCTTTTTTTATGCAAAAAAAACGGAATTGAAATTCAATCCCGTTAATCAATTCATTTGTTTTATTTGGACTATTCCATATAAAATACTTCTTCCAGCTCAATAGAAACAGGTGAGTTATCTGGGTTTGTTTTCATTACATCAGCCATAAATTTCCACCATTTTTGCACTATTTCAGTCTGACCTAAATCCTGAGAACCTCCATCGCCACTTACTTTCTGAAAAGCAAACAGAATGTTTGTTTCTTCATCCAGGAAAATGGAGTATTCACTAACACCAGCATCCTTTAATAATTTCTTTAATTCTGGCCATATTTCATTATGTCTTTTTTTGTAGATTTCTTTCTGACCTTCATTTAAGTACATTTTAAAAGCTAATCTTTTCATTCTCTTATTAATTTTTATTTGCTATATGAGCTTTGTCAATAGGTCTTTTTCTTTGGAGATCAGAGCTCCGTGCTTCGACATGGTTCATATATCTATTTAATAATGGATTATTTTCAAGCTATACAAGATAATGTTTGTGCTTATCGAACACCTGTAAAATGATTCACAAGCATAGAGGATTGTCTGTTTATGGATATCTATAAGTGTTAAAAACTAATAATGATTGATACATTTTATTATCATTTGAAAAAAAAATACAAAAAAAAAATAGAAGACTGCATGCTTGCAAACCCTTTTAAAAATGGGGTGTTTGGGGGTGGGTACTAAATTACATGCTTTTGTATTCCTCTCCATATGGGGTGGATAATTGTGTTTTACTTTTACGAATAATTCAAAGTTGTTAACTCTCATTAACATTTATGCTCATCGAAGTTTTTTCTGAGCTAGAATTTATAGGTGATGATAAATACAGCTTACTATGATAAAGTAATTTTTAGTAGAAATTATTCTAAATATGAAAAAAAGCACATTGTTTTATTTAAGTTCTCTCCTTATTATAGTTACCCTTTTGGGCTGTGAGGATAAGAACGATTATTACGACCGACCCGGATGGTTGGAGATGCCCGTTTATCAACAGCTTAAAGAAAAGGGTGACTTCACATCGTTTTTAAAGTGTATTGATAAAGCAGGTTATACATCTGTATTAAGTGGAGCCGGATTCTATACAGTGTTTGCTCCAACTGACGAAGCTTTTGCAAATTTTCTGACAAGTGAAAATATTGCATCTATAGATGAAATGCCTGAAGAATTGGCTAAGCAGATTGTTGCATATTCCATGGTTCAGAATCGTTATTCAGTTTCTGAATTAGATGATTATCAATCTGTAGAGGATGAAGTGGAAACGCCAGATATTGCCTTTAAACGTAAAACCGCTTATTATAAGTGGACATACGATGAAGAAATCGAAGGATATGGAGCGATCAAAGTAATTGATGCCAATGGAGTAGGTCCAAAGGAGTATGTGGGTGCATCCATCAATTATGAAGATAATAACTTTAAAGACATCCCATACTTTACTACTAATTTTATGGAGAGTTTGGGATTAACAGACTACGACTATAATTATTTCTACCCTGAAGTTACTCTTGGTGATATTAATGTGGTAGATGCGCAGGTTATAGAGAAGGATTTGTATGCTGAAAATGGGGTGATTCATGTGGTGGATAAAGTAATTAAACCTTTGCCTAATATTGAGGAATACTTATCCGACAAGGATGAGTATAGTATGTTTAGAGATATTTTGAATACTTATATCCGAACTTATAGCCTAGCAAGTGATTATTTTCTTCAACGTAATGAGCAGGTTACTGGAACCTATGAAGACATTTTTATTAAGTGGTATGGCAGTGCATATTTCTCACCAAACTGCGAAAACTACTTAAAGGGTACTGGTGGTGGAGAACGATATGATGATCAAATTGATGGTTTTACCATGTTTGCACCAACCAATGCAGCTATTGAAATTTTTTTTGCAGATAAGTTTTTAAAGAATTACGAAGGTATTGAGCAAATGACCACAGATCAGATTGCAGACTTTATAAATGCGCATTTGTGGAAAAACACAGTGTGGCCAAGTCAGTTTACAAAGTACAGAAATATTCATGGCGAAGTAGCTCGCTTTGATCCGGAAGATAATATCATTGAAAAAAGTATTTGTAGTAACGGTAACTTTTATGGAACTAACGTAGTTCAGGGTTCTGACCTTTATTATACAGTGTTTGGTGATGTGGCTTTAGATCCTCAATATGCGGTGATGCTTAATGCCATTAATACATTCCCAACTATTAAATCCTTATTAAAAAATAGTAGTCCGGATATTAATATTCAAATGATTCTGTTGACAAACGATCAGTTTAAAGATGCAGGGATTGAATATGACTACGGTTTGAGTGAATGGACAATTACAGAGAATAACCCAATGGGAACCAACGCATTGGTTGCTTTAGAAAGACTATTGAACTTACATATCTTTTTAAATAAGGATGTTGATTTTGAAGTTCCGGGTATTTATCGTTCAGGTATGTTCGAAAATGGTGAGTATGTAAAGATTTCTTATTACAGACGCCGTTATTTTATTACTTCATCGGGTAACGAAAGTGCCTACTCAGGTCCACAATATATTGGTCCTATTGAAGAAACTGCCAGCAATGGTCAATCCTATACAGTTGCTGAACCAATCCTGTTTACAACAGAAAATGTGGGAGTTCAGTTAGAAAAGAATGTAGCCAACTTTGGATTGTTTGTAGATTATTTGAAGAAATCAGCTCAAAGTGCTAACCCGAATACGGGAGATTCAATGGAGGGCTATTTATACAATACGGTTACAAAAGCCATTACAGATGTAAAGATTTCGAAAAACCATACTATTCTGGTTCCTAACGATGCAGCTATGCAGCAAGCGATAGCAGAAGGGTATTTGCCTGAAATTACCATCGCCGATTTTACAATGGAAGAGCAATTACAGGTGTATAACTTTATTAAATACCATATTGTAGAAAACTTAATACTAGCGCCTAGTGTGTATTACAGCAATGTGGCATCTACACAGTATCAAACAGCAGATGGCGAAACATACGTTACCGTTACAAGTGAAGGTGATGGAAATACCATGTCAATTACCGATTCTCAGGCTAATACGGCTAATGTAGTAGTGGCTCGTAGTAACGTTTTGGCTAACAGAGCTATTATTCATCAAATAGATAACTTTTTACGCTATCCACAAAACTAGTATTCATGAACAGACTATTAATATTACTCACGATTATTTTTTCGTTGGCATGCTTTAACCAGGTAAGAGCTCAAGAGACTCATACCATTTCGGGAAAAGTTGTAGACGATTTAAATCTGGAAACAATGCCTGGGGTAAATGTTATAGCTTTAGATAAGAGTAACAGGATTATTTCAGGAACCATTACCAACTTAAATGGTGAATTTGTATTACAGTTAAAAACAAATGTAAGTGCCTTAAAATTTACATTTATTGGTTATAAAGATAAAGAGGTACCACTTACCGGTAAAAGCTTTTACGAAGTTACCCTGATGGAAGATGTGGTAACTATTGAAGGCGTAGAAGTTCTTGCAGAAAAGAAAACATCTACCGGTTTTATGAATATTGCCGATAGGGATTTAGCTATTGCCGTAGGTAAAATTTCGGCAGATGAATTTGAAGATGTTCAGGCATCGTCAATCGATGAAGCTTTGCAAGGTCGTTTAGCTGGTGTGGATATTGCTGCCAACTCAGGTGATCCGGGTGCAGGAATGTCTATACGTATTCGCGGTGTAAGTACGCTTTCAGCGAACAGTGCGCCACTTATTGTAGTGGATAATGTACCTTTTGAAACATCAGTATCTGCTGATTTCGATTTTGCTACAGCTAACGAAGAAGGTTATGCACAAATGCTGAATATTTCGGTTAATGATATTAAGGAGATTACGGTATTAAAAGATGCGGCTGCAACAGCTATGTGGGGAACAAAAGCAGCCAATGGGGTATTAATGATTTCTACTAAGCGTGGGGTTAAAGGTAGAGCACCAAGAGTTAGTTATACTTATCGTGGTACATTTACCGAAAAGCCGGAAGCACTTCCTACTTTAGATGGAGAAGAGTATTCTACATTGATGCTTGAATCTTTTATGAATACGTATAATTATCCGATTAATACAACCACTTATAAAGAATTCTTATACTCACCTACAGATCCTTATTACTATTATAATTACGGTCAGAATACAGACTGGATGGGAGCCATTTCTAAAAATGGTTTTACCCATAACCATGATGTGGCCATTGATGGTGGTGGAGATAAAGCAACCTATCGTTTCTCTGTCAACTATCAGGATCAGGAAGGGGTAACTTTAGGGACTGATTTGAAGCGTTTAACTACTCGTTTGAACCTGGATTATTTTATTTCAGATAAACTTCGCTTAAGAGCTGACTTTGCATACGCTCACGGTAGTACAGAAGGAAACTACACAGAAAATGGAATTGTTCGAAATACGACCAGCATTCGTAGTACAGCGTATCGCATGATGCCAAATATGTCTATATACGAGTATAATGCCTTTGGAGAGTTAACAGGTAACTATTTCTCACCAGAAAGTAATGCGCAGGGAACATTTCCAAATATGTACAATCCTGTGGCTATGGCAAATGAGGGCTTGCAAAAAACAATCACCGACAGGATTATTTCTAAGTTTTCGCTATCCTACCAAATTATTGAAGGATTAAAATACACCTTGGATTTATCATTAGATGTAAACTCCAGTAAGCGTAAACAAATGCTTCCTATAGAGGCAACCGGAGTAACGGCAACAAGCAGATATGCTAACCGTATGGTAGATCGTGATGATGATGCGTTTAACATTTACACCAACAATATGTTATCGTATCAAAAGACATTCAATGATTTGCATAAGGTAACAGCTACTTTAAACCTGCAAACCAACGAAAATATTGTAGAGGGATCTTATTTATATAATACAAACGGTATTTCATCTTCTATACCAGATGCATCGGGTGCAGGTAGATTAAACGTAAGTGGTTATGGACCAAGTTCAGCTTCTAGTTTAAGAAGATCTTTAGGAGCTTTAGCTATGTTCCACTATAGCTTTTTGGACAGATATATTTTATCAGCCGGTGTGCGTAAGGAAGGTAACTCTCGATTTGATGAAAAATATAGATGGGGATACTTCCCTAGTGTCTCTGCAGCGTGGCGTGTTTCTGGAGAACCTTTCTTAGATGGATGGACATTTTTGGATGATATGCGTTTCCGTTTTAGTTATGGAGAGAACGGTAACCCTCCTCGATCAGATGCATTGTTCTTTAGTAAATATCAAAATTACGACTTTGCCTATTTAGGAACAACAGGAGTATATCCTGGAAATATGCAGTTACAAAACTTGAAATGGGAAGGTATTAAATCAACTAACGTTGGTATTTCAACGGAAATGTTTGCTGGTCGAATAAACGTTGATGTGGATTTTTATAATACCAGAACAGAGGATATGTTAGCCTATAATGTAAGAATCCCATCTTCTTCAGGTTATAGTACTATTCCTGCGATGAACGTAAGTACAATGGACAACTACGGTTGGGACTTACAAGTTAAAACCATGCCAGTTAAAACGAAAGACTGGAAAGTAAGATTCGATTTTAATATCGCTCGTAACTATAATATATTAAGAGAATTGGCTGATGACTTTTCAACTGTGGTTGCCGAAACACCAGGAAATGGTGTTTACAAAAGGTATGCCCAGATTGATAACCCGGCCGGATCATTCTATGGTTATAGATATAAAGGAGTATATACCACAGAAGATCAGTTGATAGCACGTGACGTAAACAACAATAAAATTACCGATCCTAATGGTAACCCAATTTATATGATGTATGATTACGGAGGTGTTAGTGATTATGAATTTGAGTTGGGAGACGCTATGTACGAAGATGTTAACCACGATGGAAACATCAACGCAGCCGATGTGGTGTTATTAGGGGATGCAAGTCCTGAGTTCTTTGGTGGATTTGGACAACGTATAACCTATAAGAATTTCACTTTTAACTATTACTTCTATTTCCGCGTAGGTAATGATATTATTAACCGCACCAAGATGTATGGTGAAAATATGTCTTCTTTTGATAATCAAACAAAAGCAGTTTTAAGACGCTGGAGAAAAGCGGGAGATCAAACTGATATTCCAAGAGCTTTATTGAATTATGGTTACAACTGGTTAGGATCCGACAGATTTGTAGAAGATGGTTCATTTATGAGATTAAAATACATTACAATGTCTTATAGATTCCCTCGCAAGATGATACAAAAGTTAGGAATGAAAGAGGCCAGAATCTCTACTACATTAAATAACCTGTTCACATTTACAAATTATAGCGGTCAGGATCCGGAGATTGGAATTAAATCCAATGATGGTACCATTTATACTGTAGGGTATGATGATTCTAATACTCCACGAACCAGGGATATTACATGTACACTTAGCGTTACTTTTTAAAAAAGAAAACCATGCAATTAAATAGGACAAACAAAAAATATAAGATAGGAAAGTGGGTTTTAGCATTGATGCTGACGGTACTCTTATTTCCTTCGTGTAAAGATTGGTTGTATGTTGAACCTCAGGATACAACTATTGTTCAGGAATATTGGAAATCAAAAAAAGAAGTTCATGCAGCTGCAATGGGAATCTATTCTTCTATGGTTTCTGATCACCCTTACATTTTCTTCCAATGGGGAGAAGTGAGAGCTGATATGGTGAAATCGGATAATGTTTCAGACTTTACCTATATCAATCAGGGAGATATTCTACCAACTCTTGGAATATTAAGGTATAGTGCACTGTACAGAACGATTAACTACTGTAATAACTTCTTAGAAAAGGCACCTTCTGTATTGGACGAAGATAATTCATTTACAACGCAAGATTTAAATGAATATCGTGCAGAAGCATTAACAATTAGAGCTTTATTGTATTTCTACCTTACTCGTTTTTATGGAGAAGTACCATTGGTAACTTCCGCAACATTGAGTGACGATCAGGAACTTACTGTAGCCAAAAGTGATCAGGTAACTATATTTAAGCAAATAGAAGCTGATTTAGTCGAGGCAGAAAAGTATGCGGTTGAAGAATACGAAGATGTGGCAAGTAATAAAGGTCGTATTACCCGATATACCGTAAATACTATTCAGGCAGACTTGTATTTGTGGATGGAGAGCTATGATAAGAGTATCGAGGCGTCCAACAAAGTGATTAACTCCGGAAAATATGGTTTAGTTCCAGGAGGTGATTTATGGTTAAACACCTTATTTCATGAAACCAACAGTATTGAGGGTATTTTCGAATTACAGTTTTCTCTGCAAAACTTAAATCCGCTGTACGGTTTATTCAATTTATCAAGAAGATACTATGCTAATGCAGATAATATGGAGGTATACTTCCCTATAGATATTTATCTGCCGGTAGACAGTGCCGATATCAGAGGAGACAGAGGTTCTTTCCGATCAAGTAGAAACTACAATCTTTGGAAGTATATCGGTTACAACCGCGATGAAGCAAAATCACAGGATAATGCAACTTCCAACTTTATTATTTACCGATATGCAGATGTATTGCTGCTTAAAGCAGAAGCTTTAGCTGTTAGAGCTCAGGAAGGAGATTTAGAAGAATCTCTAAGACTGATCAACATGGTTAGAGCCAGAGCAAATGCCTCTGATGATACTCAGGATGTACGATCAGGTGAGTTCTTAACTACGCGATCATTAATCTCTTATATCGTAAATGAAAGAGCACGTGAGTTTATGTTTGAAGGTAGAAGATGGTTGGACGTGTTTAGAAATGCCAAGCGAAATAACTATGAGCGTATGGATTTAATTGAAGGAATGGTTATGTCTAGTGCTCCATATAACAAGGTGGAGGCGATACTAAGTAAATATCAGGATACTTTAAGTCATTATTTCCCTATTCCACAGGTTGAAATTAATGCTGGTTATCCGGTGCTGGAACAAAATCCGTTTTATGATAACTAGCGGATTTCGTATGATGTATGAGCATAAATAACTAACGATTAAAATGCAATCCAATGAAAGAGTTGTTTAAAAAATATAATAAAAATGACATGCCAATAGAATCATCTTATCCGGACAATGTGAACACAAAAATTAAAAGCTATAAAGTAAGATTGTTAATCATGCTGGCCATGTTTAGCTTAACTACTATTAGTATTGTATTTTTATTTGGATGTAAAAAGGAAGAATTTACAGAGCGAACCAATTACGAAATGTTAATTGGAGAATACCTACAGGAGAACGGAGATCAGTTTTCTACTTTTTATGAAGTTTTACAAAAGAGTGGAACTATTTCATTTTTGAAAGCTTACGGAGCTTATACTGTTTTTGCTCCAACCAATGAAGCTTTTGAAGCTTACTTTACAGAAAAGGGAAAATCATTAGATGAATTTACTACCGAAGAACTGGTTGACCTAGTTCGTTACCACACCGTTCAGGATACTGTAGCAACACCATTATTTATTGATGGAAAATTACAATCTGCTACCATGTATGGTCAATACCTGACTACAAGAGTTGGTTTTGAAGATGGAGAGGCTGTTTATAAAGTAAATAAATATGCAACCATGGAATTAAAAGATAAAAGGTTGCTTAATGGTTTACTTCATTCAGTAAAAAGTGTATTGGATCCGGTTACGAGAACAACTACTGAAATTATCAGTGAGAATCCAGATTTCAGTATTTTTTACGAAGCTATGCAGGCGACAGGATTGGCCGATACTTTAAATTTGAGAGTAGAAAAAGGCGATGAAGATCCAAGATGGTTTACAACATTTGTTATTCCGAATTCAGCTTATGCTGCAGCCGGAATCAATAACTACGAGGAGTTAGAGGATAAATACAGTGACACAGGTGATCCTACCAATCCTTTAGATAGTTTGTATTTATACGTTTCTTATCACTGTTTAGATAATCAGTTAAAATACGTAGCAGATTTACAATCTTCACAATCTCACATTACCATGGCACCTTTAGAGGTAATTACCATTAGAACTGTTGATGGTGATGTAAAAGTAAATGAAGATATTTTTAATGGAGAAGTTGAAGAAGGTTTTAAAATAGACAGAGAAGCTTCTGATAATTCAACTAATAATGGAGTTTACCACATTGTTGAAGAAGATTTTAATATTAAAGTTCGTTTGCCATTCCCTGTTTACTGGGAAGTTTCTGACCAGCTTGAAATCAAAAAAATGCCGGGTGTATATGGCAGTCAGTCAGTTGAACTGGAAGCAGGACAATTAGAAGGCATTACATGGCCTGAGGGTAGTACGATTTGGTATAAGGTGGGACAGTTAAACGGTGCCCAACCGGTTAAGAACGATTATCTGGATATTTACTTACGTCCGGAAGTGGTACCATGGGTTGAATTTACTACACCTATTTTAGTTAAAGGTAGATACAAAGTTTGGATCTGTAGTCGTAACAGATACCCTAGTAGTGGTAGACGTAATCCTATCTTCTTTGTGTACTATAACGATGAAGTTATGTACCAGATTATTGATACTAATATTACTTTAAACAGAGAGTCAAGTGAAGAAGAAAATGAACTTCGAGGTTTAAAATGGTTTACATTCCGACCAAGTGCTGACTCTTTAGAATATCGTTATATCAATAAAAAGGATGCTGAAACAATGGTTGGTCAGCTTGCCGGAACTATTGAGGTGGAAACCACAGGAACCCATAAAATTAAGTTTGTTGGAATTAGTGCTTATGCGGGTCAGACTTTATGGCTTGATCAAATTCAGTTTATACCGGATGATATGGATCAGCTATGGCCTAGAAGAAGCACCAACGACAATTCTGATATAGAAAAAGAAGGATTACCTCCTATGGTCATTCCGGAAGAATAAGGGTGTAAATAATGACAATTAAAACAATATAATGAAACGACCAGATAAGTTGGGTTTCCAGCTTATTTGGGAGTTCCATGCAACAAATGAAAATTTCAAACGCATGAAAAAATATATAATTCAATTCACTATTGTTTTTTCAATATTGCTTTTGCAGGGTTGTAAAGATGCCTGGGATGATTATTCCGAATTATCCGACTCTACTGCATCAGCAACTTTCTTAGAGGAATTGGAGAAACTGCCTGAGTACAGTAATTTTTTGGCGGCCTTAAAAAGTACAGGTCTAAGCGATACTTTATTACAGGCTAAAATGTTTACTGTTTGGGTTCCATCAAATACAAGTTTAACGGCTCTTCCGGAAGATGCAACAGAGCTATACCAATTTGTAGCAAACCATATCAATAAAGGTGGTATTCAACTTTATGGTTTAGAAGATGAAGCCAGAATTAAAATGTTAAGTGGAAAGGCGCTTAAGGTAGATAAGAACAGCATTGATGAGGTTACGGTTGAGAGTAAAGATATTGCCATAAAAAATGGTTTTATGCAATTGATTCAGGAGCAACTGACACCTAAAAATAATATCTGGGATTATATCGAATCTTATGAAACAGCTAACAAGCATATTGATTACCTGAATTCATTATCCGGTGAAGTGTTCGACGAGGAAGTAGCAACAATTACAGGTTACACAGATGACGGTCTGCCTATTTATGATATAGAGTCCGGAATGGTTTGGAAAAACTCCTTTTTAGATGATGTAGCAGATTTAAGAGTAGAAGATTCTACCTATACTGTTTTAATTATAGATGATGAAGCTTTTTCATTAGAATTTGAAACATATACACCATACTATAAGGTTACTTCTGCTACAACAGATGAAGCTATTTTAATTAACAAAGAAATGTGTGAATACAAAATCACAAAAGATTATGTGTTTACTCAGGACTATAGTGCAGATGAAATTCCTGCTGAATTATTGTCAGTGGATTCAGTGATGGTGCCGATTAATAAAAGCTTAATTACATCTTCTGTAAAATGTAGCAATGGGTGGGTTCATCATATTTCAAGTTGTGCAGTGCCATTGGCCAACAAAATACAGCCAATTATTATTGAGGCTGAAACCCTGGAACGTTTCTATGATAATTATACCGTTGCCGGAGATGATATTATCGGTAGCCCTGCAGGTTATAAGCGAGTAAGAGAAGCTGCTTCTGGCGGTTATGATTACGTATTGGATAATTCATCATCGAGCACAGTAGGAACAGGTTATATTATGCATGCCGGAGAAGTTTCTTCTACCACCTATAAGTTTTACTGGAAAGCAGTTAATGACTTTAATGGTTCATACAGAGTTTCTAAAGGAGATGACTATATATTAAAGCAAAAGCTAGGATATACAACATTAATATCAGAGAATAATTTCACCTATGACTTTAACCCTATGATTGGTGTTTCAGATTATATCGAAGTTACAGACTTGTCATATGAAGAGGCACAGGAGGTGGAAGTGGGATTCTATAAGTTTACTTCTATGAGAGATATTTATTTATGGTTACAAAATGAGGATAGTGGAGCTGCTGTAGTAGCTGATTACATCAAACTAGTCCCACATTTCGAATAATTGAAAAATGAGAATTATGACGAATATAAAACAGATCTTATTATTTGTTTGTGTAATGATAGTATCTGCCGGTGTATTTGCACAGGAGGCCGACTCAACAAGTTTGGTGGTTACAGGTACTGTTTTTGATGCAGAAACGCACAAGCCCCTTGAGTTTGTTGCAATAGATAATTCAGATATCGCTTCCACATTCTCTGATTTGGAGGGTAATTATGAAATTGAGGTAAAGTCATATTACAACGTACTGAAAGTTGCTTTTATGGGTTATCAAACCAAAGAAGTGGTTTTGGCAGGACGTACGCATGTTGACATTTACTTAACTCCTATTGGTTATGCTACTTTTCAGGAACATGCCAATCTATTTTATACGCAGCCAAAATTAGCTTATTCAACACAAGCTATTGAAAATATGTCATTTGGGCATAGTTTCGAAAATGCGAATGAAAAAGGGCTGGTTTCTGCTGAATCCGTTTTCAAAAATCAATTGGCTGGTGTCGAAGTTCTAAATCGTTCAGGAATGCCGGGAGAGGGTTCAGATTTATTTATCAGGGGTTTCTCTTCTTTACACGGAAACAACAGACCTTTAATTGTAGTTGATGGAATGATCTATGACGATCAGGAATATGGAACGTCAACTATCTGGGGACACCGTAATAACGGGCTTTCTTCAATCGATGTTTCAGATATTGAAAATGTAACGGTTGTAAAAGATGCGGCCTCTATTTATGGAGCCAAAGCAGCTAACGGTGTTATTTATATCAGAACGCGCAGAGCCACAGAGCAGTCTAACAAAATAGAGTTAAATATGTCTGGTGGTATCAATATGAAAACGAATAGTTTACCTGTATTAGGAGCTGATGATTACAGATTATACCTGAATGACATGTTGGTAAGTACAGGCATTAGCCAGGACTCTATTGAGCGATTACCATACATGATTAACAATACTTCTTACGAAGATTATTACAGATATCACAATAATAAAGAATGGCAGGAAGAGTTGTTCGCTAATAGCTACAACAGAAAAATAGGTATGAGAATTACCGGTGGTGATGATGTGGCTTTGTATTCATTATCGGTAAACTACCTGAAAAATGAAGGAACTGTAAAAGAAACGGATTACTCGCGATTCAATATGCGATTTAACTCGGATATCGAAATAAGTAAAGTATTTAACGTTAACTCAAGTATTAGTTTTGCCAGAGGTGTACAAAACTTTAAGTCGGGAAGAACCATGACAGGTAAGGATAATCCTTTTTATACTTCTTTAATTAAGGCACCATTTTTACATCCTTATGTGCGCACATCTACAGGTATCGTTACTCCGGTTTATGAAGACTATGATGTATTCGGCGTAAGTAACCCGGGTACTCTAATGACCAATACCAATGGAATGAATCAGGTAGCTAAGAATTACAGGGTTTTCGGTTCTTTCAATATCAATGCTATTGTAAATGAAAATTTAACCATCAGCAACCTGGTAGGTATCGCCTTTAACAAGGAAAGAGAATTGTTTTTTGTTCCTGCTGCAGGTGTTCAGCCTACCATAAATGATTTAGGAGAGATACTTAACGAAAATGGTTATAGAACTCAAAAACAGTACAATATTAATAATGATTTAAGATTAAACTACACCAATACTTTTAACCGTGTTCACGATTTTAATGCTATAGCAGGTGTTCGTTATAGTATGAATCAGGTTGAAGAAGATTGGGGAACAGGTGCGAATACAGCCAGTGATCAGATTACAAGTGTAGGTCAGGGTGACCCATTGTTTAGTGAAGGAGGAGGTTTTTTAAGTGATTGGAATACATTAACATCATATGCTTCGGTTAATTATGGTTATTTAAAGAAATACTATTTGTCAGCAAGTGTTTCGTTGGATGCAGCTACTCAATTTGGTTCAGAGGCAGATGGAATTAAAATAGGTGATAATGTATTTGGATTGTTCCCATCCGTTTCAGGAGCTTGGGTGCTAAGTTCAGAGCCTTTCCTTTCGGATGTTTCATTTATCGATTTATTTAAAATCAGAGCCAGTTATGGTTTAACCGGTAATGATGATATTGGTTTATATAACCGCTATAAATACTATACCGCTAAAAATTACTTAGGTCAACAAGGTGTAATCAGAGGAAATATTTATAATCCTTGGATTAAATGGGAAAAGAATACAAAAATAAATGCCGGTATTGATTTAGAACTTTTGCATAGCCGATTAACTGTTTCTGCTGATGTTTATCAAAATGAAACAACGGATATGATAGAGCAAAAAGTTGCATCTGTTTTCTCAGGCGAGGATAATTACAGCTTTAACAATGGTAGCTTTACAACTCAAGGTATTGATGTAAGCGTAAATGCTCGCATTCTAAACGGACCAGTAAAGTGGGATTTAGGAATAGCTCTAAGTAAGTATAAAACAGAAGTAACTAAACTTCATGGCGACCAATTGGAAACTGAATTATACGGAGCAACAGTATTAACAAAAGTAGGCGAGTCTGTTGGCGTATTTTATGGATACGAAACCAATGGAGTATATGCTACAACAGAAGCAGCTCAGGCATCTGGTTTAGCTAACTATTTACCAAATACAGATATTGTTGCATTTGGTGCTGGTGATGTTATTTTTGTTGATCATCATGCAGATAATGTAGAAGGAGAAGAGTATACAAGTATTATTGATGAAAACGACCGTGTAATTATTGGAGACCCTACTCCTGATTTGGCCGGAGGTATTCAAACCCGCTTAAACTACAAGGACTTTACTTTAATTGCCAATCTTGGTTTTTCTTTAGGTAATGATGTATTCAACGCATTACGTTATGAGATGGAATCAATGGATTCTTTCAATAATCAAACAGAAATAGTTAGAAACAGATGGCGTTACGAAGGTCAGGTTACCGATATTCCTAAAGCAGTATATGGTGATCCAATGATGAACAACCGCTTTTCTGACCGATGGATTGAAGATGGATCTTATCTAAGATTAACGAATATTACATTGAGTTATAAGCTTCCTCTTAGTACAGGATTCCTTGATAAACCAGAGTTATTTGTAACCGGAAATAACCTACTTACATTAACAGGTTATAAAGGTATGGATCCTGATTTTAGTATTAGTAATTCTGCGCTTAGCAGAGGAATTGACGTTGGTTTACCTCCTGCTGTAAAATCAGTATTAATCGGTATTAAGCTGAAACTATAATTCGAAAAGAAAATCTCACGATATGAATAAAAGAAATTATATAGCATATGTACTTATAGGAATTACCTTTTTTATGTTTTCCTGTAACGACATTTTAGAGGTTGATAATGTGGATGTGCTTAAAGAATCGGAACATTATCAAAGTATTGATGACGCCAATAATGCCGTTTTAGGTGTATACGCCTTATTTCAGGATTTAGCTCCGCAGTTGGTTGTGCTAAACGAATTAAGGGCTGATTTAATGGATATTACCTATAATGCTGATCACTACCTGGAAGAGATTAGTGCACATAGTGTTGTTGAAGGTAATCCATGGGCAGATGCCAGACCCATTTATAAAGTAATTAACAACTGTAATGATGTCATGGCTAATCTGGAAATCATGTTAAGTGAATCAAAAATCACTGAAGATGAATATGCTCAGAGATTCTCTGATATGGGTGCCTTACGCAGTTACTTGTATTTGCAACTAGTCATTCACTATGGAAGTGTACCGTACTTAACAGAACCAATTGTTACGATTGAAGATCTTTCTGTAATCAATACGGCAGATGCTCCTGTTCTTGGAGTTGAGGAAATGGTGAGTACCTTATTAACCTTTATGGAGGCTTTGCCATTTAAAGATCCTTATAATGATGAAGATATGACAACGAGCCTGGATGGTTTCTCTCAAACTATTGCATTTATCGATAAAGAATATTTGTTAGGAGAGTTAAACCTTTGGAACGGTAATTATCTGCAGGCGGCTACTTATTTTAAAAATTTAATGGAAAGATCGACAGGTGATTACGATAATTATAAGATTCCTACCGACTTCTTCAATTTTACACATTACCATAGCCGATATACACGTTACTACGAAAATGATATTGAAAGTGCAGTAAATAACTGGGCTACATTATTTTCCACTTATGGTAGTGGAGATTACTACGACGAATGGATATGGGTAATGTATTTCCATAGTGTTTATGAGCCATCTCCATTTTATGATATGTTCTCACTGGAACAAGGAGATTACTTGTTAAAGCCATCGATGAAAGCAATGGACTTATGGAATAGCCAAACGCAAGGAAATGGTTTTAAAGGTGACTTTAGAGGTAATATTGAGGATTACAACGGAAATACCGGTTCGTACAAAATGATTGGAAATGATCCTGTAATCACCAAGTATATTTCTGATTACGATGAAAACAAACCTTATGAAAAGTCAGGTAAATGGTTTATGTGGAGAGCAGGTTCTTTGCATTTGAGATATAGTGAAGCTGCCAACCGAGATGGAAAGCACAAAGTAGCTTATTCAATCATGAATAACGGTATTCAGCCTAACTATGCTTATCCTGGGGATAAAAGTGAGGTTACCGGAGCTTTTAATTGGGAACAAACACATTTGCCTGCACCTTATGATTTTGATGCAAGAAGTACCAATAATGTACAGGTTCCTCCGGTTCACCGTGGGTTGTGGTACAGAAATGTGGGCGTTCGTAACCGTGTAAGCCTTCAAAATACTATTGTTCCTGAAGGATCAGATTCTTTGTTGGTAATTGAAGATCAAATACTCGAGGAAAATGCATTAGAGTTAGCCTTCGAAGGAAATCGTTGGGGTGATTTGGTGCGTATGGCTTTACGTCGTGGCGATAACTCCATTTTGGCTGATAAAATAGCCGAAAAATTTGAAAAGGCAGGTGACAATGGTACTGCCGAAAAAGTAAGAACCCTGCTTTCTGAAAGAGAAAACTGGTGGTTACCACTTGATTTAGAGGATAAATAAGCCGTTTGTTTAACGGCTTTCCTAAATATAGAAATAGTGTTAAAACTAAAATTCAATTGTTATGAAAAACCTTTATCTTAGAATGAAAACGCTGTGCCTGGTAGCAGCCATGTTTGTGATGGCTCAGGCAACGTTTGCACAATCAGATCTTACCTGGAATGGTTCAGTTAGTTCAGATGCAGCAGAGCCTGCTAACTGGACTCCGGAAGGTACTATGGCCGGAAATAACCTTTTCTTCGGTAACTCTAGTACATATACAAATGCTTGTGTGATTACCGGTACCGAGGATATTGATGTTAATATTTTTAGTACAGTAAGCCAGGGATCAGTTGTTGTAACTGATGAGGAAACTGGAGAAGTTACAAGCTGGACTCCTACAGGAGAAGTAACTATTAATATGTCCGAAGGAGCTACATTTAGAATCAATGGTAATGAAACAACTGCTGGAGATTATGTAAGAGGTATAGTTAATGTT
Organism: uncultured Saccharicrinis sp.; assembly: GCA_963677245.1. Lineage (GTDB taxonomy): Bacteria > Bacteroidota > Bacteroidia > Bacteroidales > Marinilabiliaceae > Saccharicrinis. The sequence continues at coordinate 2,002,523 of OY781921.1, read as the reverse complement.
ATTGGTGGTAATTTCCATTATAACAGAAATAAAAACTTCTATTGTGACAATGATTCTCTAGTGGTTACATTAGATTGTGATACAGCTACTTTCAGACACTGGGTGGGACTTGGTGATAGAAATGGTACAAAAGGAGGTCGTTTAAACATTATTGGTCATACTTTGGCTACAATGAATGCCTTAGATCGTATTCCTTCAGGTTTAGGACGTGTTCACGTTTATATTGATGAAGATGCAGAATTAAGAGTAAATGGTGATATTGTAGACTGGATTAACGGTTTAATAGAAGCTGGTAGTGTTGCTACTGCAGAAGATCGTGATTTAGTAGTAAAATATGATCCAATAAACCTTTATACTGTTATTAATACTCGTTTAAAAAGTGCTTTTGTTGTAGAACCAACTGATAGACAATTATTATTAGCCGGAGAAGCTGGAACAGAAGTTTCTGCCATTCAGAATGATGGATTTACATCTATGACAGGTGGAATAGAATGGGTATATGGAACTGTAGATGGAACTTTTGATATGAGTTTTGATCCTGCAGAAACTAATGCTTCTATTACTCCATTATTTGCAGAAGCAGGTACTTATTATTTAGCACTTAAAGGTATCGGTGGAGATGCTGCAGTTCATTACTCAAATAGTATTGAGTGTGTTGTAGCTTCTAATAAAGCGGTATTAAGTAATGATGTAACCCAAAACTTAAGAATTGGTCAGGCATCTTTGATGATTGAAGTTATTGAAGAAACAGAAGCTAGTTCAAGAGAGTGGAAGTATTCAACTACTCCTGGTGGACCATATATGTCATTTGATCCTGTGAATTCGGGTATTGAGTTTTCTGCTAATTTCACAGAGGCAGGTACTTACTTTGTAGTTTGTGAGTCTACTATTGATGGAGTTGTTAATACAACTAAGGAAGTTCAATTCAATATTGCAACATGGAATTCAGCTGCTTTAAATATTACTTTTGAAGGTGATGTTGTAGGTGATGAAACCAATGCAAGAAATATAATGAACTGGGATCCGGCTGCCTATATTCATAAAAACAGCCTTACTATTCCTGATGGAATGACTGCTGAAGTTATTGGTGGAGGTAAGGATACCATTGCTGGATTAACTATTGGTACAGGTGGATTATTTAAGTATGTTGGAGAGTCTGCTACAGATACACTATGGTATAGAAAAGATCATATGTCATCTCCTGGATCATTTAAAATTGAAAGTGGTGTATTTATTAAAGATGCTTATTATTTCAGATTATATGATTTAAATACCTTATTTGAAGTAGTGGGTGATGCTAAGGCAATTATGGCAACGAATACACTACTTGGAGGTAGCAACAACCCTGCAACTGGAGCAAACTTACAACTAAGAGATAATGCAGTAATGCATTTTGTGAATTGGCCTGGTCGTGTTTCTGCAAATGCAGGTTACTCAGAATTCCGTATGGAAGGAAACTCTAAGTATACCTTTGCTGGTGATGCCAGAGGTACTTTAGCTCCTTGGATTACTGGTACTTTAGATGCGGAGACTGGTGAGTACACTTTCAATCCTAAGTTTATCACTCCAACAGGAACAGTTCCTTACATGGTTTACGATCCAAATACTGATATGACAACTGTATCTATCCGTGACTTAAGTGCATTTGGTGTTGAGCAAACTAAGACGCAAGTTGTTGGTAAAGGTCAGTCTACAACTACGCTATCTTTAATTAACTCAGGTGCTTATTCTTCATTTGAGTGGAAATGGTCAACTAGTGCAACTGGTCCATTCGAAAGCTTCGCTACTCCTGTTACCGGTGCTACTGCAGAAGTTGCTTTTGCTGAAGCAGGTACTTATTATGTAGTTTGTATTGGAGATGGAACAGATATTACAACTAATGCTATTCCTGTAAAAATTGTTGATATAACAGTAAGTCCTGCTGCAGATCAGTTTATTGCTGATGATTCTTTAGGTGATGATGCAACAGAATTAAGTTATACTTTACCAGAAGGAGCTACAGGTGTTCAGTGGAAGTATTCTACTACTCCAGGAGGACCTTATAATGAGTTCTTCCCGGTACAGGAAACAGGTGCTACTTATATACCATATGATATCTACGAAGGAAATCACTATATCGTATATGAAGCAACAGTACTTGATGACGATGGTGCTTCTGTAACTGTATACAGTAATGAGGTAGCCATTTATGTTGGAACAACATCTGTAGGTTCATTAGAAACAGCTCAATTAGAGATTTATCCAAACCCATCAAATGGAAACTTTACTGTTTCTTTAGAAGATGGACTTGATCAGGTAATTACTATCTATGATGTTACAGGTAATGTAGTGTTAACAAAAGAAGTTGTTGCCGGTGGAGTTGTTGCTTTAAGCCTGGAAACTAAAGGTGTATACTTAGTAAAAGTAACTTCAGAAACAAAATCTAACGTTAAGCGTATTGTTATTAAATAAGTAGTTCGCTTTTCGAATAGAAAAAAATAGAATTTGACTAACCCTCCCCAATTCAGGGGAGGGTTATCTTTAATCAGAGCCATCTTAACAAAGAGTTTGAGTAATTAGGAGCTTAAAGAATTAAGTCATTGAAAATTGGGGGGCGAAATTACTACACAGACCATTAACTCCCTTAAAATATTACAGCATAATGAATTTAACTGGCAGTAACCGCTCTATCGCAGTCGTTATCATGTTATTGATATCGTTTAGTGTTTCGGGGCAACGGAAAATGGAGGAGCTAAACCGAGGTGTTTTAGCTGTAAGGGATGGACTAAACAATTATATTGGATGGAGAATTCCTGCAACAGAGTTACGAAATGTAAGTTATAATGTGTATCGAGATGGGGAGTTGCTTACTACAACACCTGTAACCGGTGCATCAAATTATGTGGACGAAGGAGCTGGAGCTAGTGCTACCTATACTGTTACTGCTATTGTTGACGGTGTTGAACAAGCACATTCAGAAGCTGTACCTGTCTGGAGTAATCAATATATGGATATTCCTGTAAGAGCTATTGATGGCACTTGGGATACTTATGAGTTAAATGATGCTTCGGTTGGAGATTTAGATGGTGATGGAGAATATGAAGTGGTGGTAAAACGATTAGCATTAGCTGATTTAGGATCTAGCAATTATCATTATCTGGAGGCTTATGAGTTAGATGGAACATTTATGTGGGCTATTAATCTGGGACCTAATATGCACAATAAAGTAGAGGTTAACTTTTTAGTGTATGATTTTGATGAGGATGGAAAAGCTGAAATCATTACGCGTACTTCGGATGGAATGATTGATGGTGTGGGAAATAATATTGGCGATCGCGATGGCGATGGCAGAATCGATGATTATGGATTTGCTTTTAATTCATCTTATTATCGTATTGAAGGGCCAGACTATATATCTGTTTTTGATGGAGAAACAGGAGAAGAGTTAGCCTGGGATTATTACATAGAGCGCGATCCGTTAGTACAATGGGGATCGGCAGGAATGTCTGACAGTCAGTTAGGACACAGAGCTACCAAATGTATGTGGACAGTAGCTTATTTGGATGGTAAACACCCAAGTTTTGTAAACGGACGAGGTATTTATCATCGTATTAAATTAGAAGCCTGGGATTGGGATGGAACCAATTTAGCCAAGCGTTGGGCATGGGATAGCTCACCTGGAGGTGTGGCCACTGCTTATCATGGGCAGGGTAATCATCAATTGAGTTGTGCTGATGTAGATGACGACGGTTGTGATGAAATTGTATATGGTGCAATGGTGGTAGATAATACAGGCGAAGGTTTATTTTCAACCGGATTCGGGCATGGTGATGCTTTACATGTATCGGATATGGATCCGGACAGACCGGGATTGGAAATATGGCAATGTTTAGAAGGAAGTGCAACTTGGGGGGCTACATTCAGAGATGCAGCTACAGGGGAACTTTTAATCAGATATAGTTCAAATAGAGATTGTGGACGATGTGCCGCCGGCGATATTTCAACCGAAAATGAAGGTTTTGAATTATGGGGAGCCACAGAATGTCCTATGTATAATACAAAGGGTGAAAATGTAGGAGCCAACAATGTTCCTATGAACTTTATGATTTTTTGGGATGGTGATAAAATGCGCGAATTCCAGGATCATTCTTTTAGTTCAACAACAGGTATTGGAACTCCAATAATTTCAAAATACGATTCCAATGCAAAAGATAATTATTCTATTTTATCAGCTTACGGAAGTACTACCAATAACTGGACAAAAGGAACGCCTTGTTTGCAAGCAGATATTTTTGGTGACTGGCGTGAGGAAATGATGGTGAGAACAACCGATAACACTGCATTACGTATTTATACTACGATTGATCCAACAGAATTTAGGATGCCAACTTTAATGCACGAACCACAATACAGAATTGCGGTTGCATGGCAAAATAACTCCTATAACCAACCTCCTCACACAGCTATTTATTTAGGAAATGAAACTGAAGATGCAGTTCCATATCCTGTTATCAATAATAAAATAGCCTGGGTGAGTGGTCCTAATTGGGGAGCTGGTGCTGAATCCTGGATTGATGATAGTGGAAATTCAGTAGCCTATAGCAATGAGGCAGAGGTACTATTTGATTTAACAGGAGACAATAGCAGCGAGGTTTCTTTGGTTGCCGATGTAAGTCCAAAGAGTGTTTCTTTCACTACTCACACCGATTATAGCATTGGAGGTACTGGTAAATTAACCGGAACAATGGAATTGTTAAAAGCCGGTTCAGGAGCCTTAACCATCAACAATAACAACGATTATAGTGGAATTACTAAACTATATTATGGTTCTATTTTTCTAAATGGAGATTTAACTGCAAGTGCCATGGAAGTGTGCATGTTTGGTAATTTATATTTAAATGGAACTATAGGTAACGGCTTATTGGTTAAATCGCGTGGTAAATTTCATGTGGGTAATCAGGAAAGTGTGGCAGCAAGTGCTGTTATTCAGAATGGATTGACTTTAAATACGGGTTCAAAAACATATATCGATTTGACTATTGACTCTTCCGGGAGTAATGATTTAATTGCGGTTACCGGGGATGTGAATATTGAAGCGTCAGCCAACTTAATATTCAATCGTATGGAGGGTAGTTTAAATCCCGGCGTGTATGATTTAATCACTTTTGATGGAACTTTTACGGGAGACCTTGAGAGTATTTCAATGGAAGGATTAGATGATGTGGCGTGTGAATTACAGGTGGCTGATGGAAAACTTTCACTAAAAGTATTGGAGGTGAGAGCTGCAACAACCATTACCTGGACAGGTACGGTAAGTAACATCTGGGATTTTGCAGGAGCTGAAAACTGGGATAATGAGGGTACTGCCGATTGGTTTTTAGGAAATGATGAAGTATTGTTTAATGCAGATGGTTCTGCGCAAACAACTGTGGATATTACAGAAGTAGTGCCTGTTGGTTCTATGACTGTTGATGGTAGCGTTGATTATACATTTAATGGAGATGGAAGTATTTCAGGTACTGGAGGATTAACTAAAAATGGAACGGGTAAGCTGTTTATCAATACCATTAATGATTTTACAGGTCCAGTTACTTTAAATGGTGGTTTAACAGAAGTAGCTTATATCTCCAATGCGGGATTAAGCGGGCCTTTAGGAGCTGCATCTGCAGATGCTTCTAATTTTGTAGTTAATGGTTCTGTACTGAGTATTACAAATACAAGCAGTTCAACCAACCGTTCAATGACCATAGGTGATGCCAATGCAACTTTTTACTTAGCTTCCGGAGTAAGTATGGATTTTGAAGGAGATATTACCGGAACAGGAGATTTAATTAAAGATGGAGTTGGTGCCTTAACTTTAAAAGGTACAGGAACGCATGCTGCTACTCAGGTAAATGACGGAACGTTAACCTTAGGAACGGAAGCTGCCAATATTTCCGGCGTCGGTTCATCTGTAACTATAAAAAACACAACGCTTCAGATGTATAATAATTCTGGTTCTTATAGCGATGTAAACTGGGATTTAGTAGTACCGTCAGGAAGTAATGCAACGCTAAATCTGGATGGCCGTTGTGCTATGTATGGTAGCTTAACCGGAGCAGGTACTTTAAATCTGAGTATTCCCTTTATCCGTTCAGAGTTATTTGGTGACTGGTCTGCTTTTACAGGAAGTATCAATGCCTCGACAACAGCTAATGATGGTTGGTTAATTCTTGGAAATACAAGTGGATATGGCGGTGCAAGTATCTATTTAGGAGACGATGTAACTGCACTATACAGATCAAGTAATGATGTTACCATTGAAATTGGTGAATTAACAGGTTCATCTTTAGCGGTTCTTGGATCAGGAGGAGAAGCGGTAAATACCATTACCTGGGAAATAGGAGGAAAAGGAACATCCTTTCAGTATGATGGAAAAATAACCGATACACAATTTAAAAATTCAGGTTCTCAGGCAGCTATTATTAAAGCCGGAAGTGGAAGATGGACATTAACAAATGCAAATACCTATTCAGGAGGAACTTCAATTGAAAGAGGGACAATAATTGCTACCAATACCAGCGGTAGTGCAACCGGAACCGGAAGTGTGGAAATCATGACCAATGCTTCTCTTGCAGGTACAGGTTCTATAGCTGGTGAGGTTATCGTTAATAGTCGGGGTTATTTAATGCCGGGACTTAGCACAAGCATAGGAACTTTAACTATCAATAACGATGTAACCATTAATACTGGAGGTAGAGTTTATATTAAAGCAGATGCTTCAACTCAGGTTTGCGATCAGATTATCGCTACCGGATCTGTTAGCTTATCCGGAACTTTATACATGGTGGCTTCAAGCGGAAGCTTTGCTAACGGTCAGTTTTATAAAATAATTGATGCTCCAACGATAACAGGTGAGTTTGCATCCATTAGTCCTGCAACTCCGGGAGATGGTTTATATTGGGATACATCAAAACTTAACTCAAATGGAGTTATTTCAGTAAGCGATACACCAACTGCCATCTTTGATAAAAGTACAGGAACATCTTTTGTTGTGCATCCAAACCCTTCGAGTGGAACCGTTTGGTTAAAAATACCGGATGTAACAGGAGAGGCGCTGGTAAATGTGCAGGATTTAACAGGTAGAATAGTGTATAGTAAAACAATAGATTTAAATGCAAATGCACCATTACAATTAAACGAATTAAGTAAAGGTATTTATTTAATTGTGGTAGATGTGAATGGTTCTAAATACCATAGTAAGTTAATGATAGAATAAGTGTTTTGTATATAGTTTTAAGGTAGCCCTTTTATGGATTTATTAATCAGAATCCATAAAAGGGACTTTATGATTTAAAGAAGAAAACCGAGAAGAAGAGAAGGTGAAAAAGGATAAGTTGGATCTGAACGTAAATCACAATGGAAAAAGTACACGACTATAAGCAAATTTGAATACATAAAATGATCACGAAGAAGTATTAAATACCCTGGCTGATATGCGTGACTTTCTATGAGTTTGGTAAATCAGTCTTTTGACTAGATACTAATTTAAGCAAATGAAACGAGCCATGAGAAAATGTTCTCACAAACGAGAATAAATAAATCGGTGAGTTCCATGTGACAATTAAAAGAAAAAATAAACACATGAAAAATCAAATCAAGTTAAGTTTAACACTGTTGCTGCTTGCTTTCAGTTTTAGTTTGTTTGCTCAGCGACAAATTGAAATTATTGATCGTGGCGTAGTGGCTGTACGAACTAGTACAAATGAAGTATTTGTTAGCTGGCGATGGTTAGGAACCGAGTCAGAGGATGTTGCTTTCTATGTTTATCGGGATGATACCAAATTAAATGAAACCCCGATTACAGGTTCAACAAATTATGTGGACAGTTCATCAGCCGATGCTTTATATTCTGTTGCTGCTGTTGTAGATGGTGTTGAACAGGAAAGATCCGAATCGGTAAATATATGGTCAGCCAATTATAAAGACGTAAACCTGCAGGTGCCAGCTGATGGTATTACCATACCTTTCAATTGCACCGATGGTACAGGGACAAAAAATTATCCGGATGGTCAACAATATTCATACTCTCCCAATGACTGTAGTATAGGAGATCTGGATGGAGATGGAGAATATGAAATCGTGGTCAAGTGGGATCCGAGCAATTCACATGATAATGCACATTGTGGATGTACCGGAAATGTAATTTTAGATGGATATGAATTAGATGGAACGCACTTATGGAGAATTAATTTGGGAATTAATATTCGTGCAGGGGCACACTATACCCAATATATGGTATATGATTTAGATGGAGACGGAAAAGCTGAAGTAGCTTGTAAAACAGCACCTGGATCAAGAGATAACTCAGGGAATTACTTAAGTACAGGGCCGGCTGCTGCTGATGATCATACAGCGGATTATAGAAATTCTGCGGGCTATGTTTTGTCCGGACCTGAATATTTAACGGTGTTCAATGGAGAAACAGGTAACGAGCTGGCAACTGTAGATTTTGAAGTAGCCAGGGGCTCGGTTAGTAACTGGGGGGACAGTTATGGAAACAGGGTGGACCGTTTGATGGCCTGCATTGCTTATTTAGATGGTGAAAATCCAAGTTTGGTAATGACACGAGGTATTTATGCAAAGATGACCTTAGCGGCCTACGATTGGGATGGAACTTCATTAACCAAAAGATGGATATTTGATTCAACTAATTCGGGAAATAGTGCTTATTCCGGTCAGGGTAATCATCAACTAAGTGTGGCAGATGTAGATGCTGATGGCAAAGATGAAATTATTATGGGAGCATGTGTCATAGATGATGATGGTACAGGTTTGCATACTACAGGATTCGGTCATGGTGATGCATTACACGTTAGTGATATGGATCCAACCAGAGATGGGCTCGAGGTTTTTGAACCTCACGAGAATAAGGTTGATGGTATTAGTTATAGAGATGCCAATTCAGGGGAAATATTATGGCAGCACAAAGATGATTCTGATGTAGGAAGAGGACTTGCCGGTGATATTGACCCTGATCATTATGGATATGAAATGTGGTCAACAGCCTCTTACAATGTTTATGATGTAAAAGGAGATATTATAGCAACAGGAGGCAGACCAGCGATAAACTTTTTGATTTATTGGGATGGCGATTTAACCAGAGAATTATTAGATAACATTACTATTTCAAAATATAAAGTGGGTACTTTGCTTACTGCAAATGGATGCTCTTCAAATAATAGTACAAAAGCAACGCCTAATTTATCTGCAGATATTATAGGAGACTGGCGTGAAGAACTTATTTTACGTACCACTGATAATGATAAGCTTAGAATATATACTACAACTGATGTTACAGAGCATAAGTTTATTACACTTATGCACGATCCTCAGTATCGCCTAGCAATCGCCTGGCAAAATGTGGGTTATAACCAACCGCCGCATTTGGGTTATTTCTTAGGAGAAGGTATGCCGGAACCAGCACTAGCTCCTATTGTTCAGGCTAAATTAAAGTGGGTAGGTTCTTCAAACTTTCAGTGGGATGTAAATAGTACCGAAAACTGGAAATTGACCAATCATACGAGTACTGTATTTACCGATGGGGATGATGTTTTATTCTCTATGTCTGGCGATAACAGCTCGGATATAATCATTAACGAAACAGTGAGCCCTTCAAAAGTTTCTGTGGTGAGTCCTTCTGATTACACTTTTAGTGGAACAGGAAAATTATCAGGAACAATGGATTTGGTGAAAAGTGCCAAAGGAAGTTTATTCATCGATACAGATAATGATTATACAGGTAGCACTATAATAACTAATGGAACGTTGATTGCCAATGGTGATTTATCCGGAAGCCAGGTGAGTGTGAAAACCAAGGGGGCATTTGCCGGAGAAGGTGCTGTTGCAGGAGTGGAAGTGTTAAATGGCGGTACGCTGATAGCCGGAAGCGGTGAAGGTAGCGTGGGTACAACCACCATAAATGGAGCGCTGGTAATGGAAGAAGGGGCTACCCTGGAAATGGACTTGTCTGATGATCCTGAAGGAACCACAAACCAAAGCGATATCATCACAGTAAATGGAGATGTAAACCTGACTGGTGAAGTCACTTTCTCCTTGAGCAAACAGAACGGAACATTAAGTGATGGAACTTATACTCTGATTAATTACACAGGAACATTCTCTGGTTCACTTGAGAATGTAAAGGTATCCGGAATTAAAGAGTTTGTATATTCTTTAGAATTATCGGGACAATCTATTGTTTTGGTAAATACAGTTCCTAGAGCTGCAACTTCTGTAGTTTGGGAGGGAACCTCTACTAATGAATGGAATTTATTGAAAAATACCAACTGGTTAAACAATAGCGTAAATGACGTATTTGTTGTGGGTGATGAGGTGAATTTTACCAATGATGGTAACCAGGAAGTAATTGTTTCAGAAGAAGTGCCAATTGGAGCAATGAATGTTGATATTACCGTCCCTTATACATTCGCAGGTGATGGATTTATTAGTGGAGATGGTGGATTAACCAAAACTGGAAATGGTTATTTAATTATGAACGATGCCAATACATTTACCGGAGATGTGGATATACAAGGTGGTTTGGTGCAGGTAAATACATTAAACAACATAGGTCAGGCAAGTAGTTTAGGTGCAGGAAGTAGCAACAGCACCAGTATTACCTTGAATGGCGGTGGAATTTTCTATGCAGGAACAAGCAGTACTACCAATCGTCAGGTATATGTGGGAACAAGTGGTGGTGAGTTTTATGTAGATGGTGATGGAAGTCTGGCATTGGAAGGAAACATTACAGGAAGCGGCGTATTAACCAAAAGAGGAACTGGTACTTTAAATCTTGATGCTGTAAATAGCTTAACCGGAGCCGTAAATCTTACTGACGGAACGATTGCTTTAACATCCGAAAATGCCAATGGTTACGGTTTAGGAACCAATAAGGTAATTATTAAAGATGCCACCTTACAGATGTTAAACAATACAGGTACTTATTCAGATATTTACTGGAATATGGAAGTTCCTTCCGGCTTTACCGGTACTTTAAATTTAGATGGACGTTGTGATCATTACGGAACATTAACCGGAGGAGGAACGCTGGAATTAAATACCCCATTTACACGTTCGCATTTAAATGGAGACTGGTCGGCATTTACAGGACAAATTAATGTGAGTACAAGCAATGACGGATGGTTTATTTGTGGTAATAGTGCCGGATATGCCAATGCCTCTGTTTATTTAGGTGATGATGTTTTTGCAGTGTATAAAAACAGTTCTGATGCCGTAATTGAAATTGGTGAGTTAACCGGTTCTGCAACTTCAGTATTAGGTTCGGGAGGTCAGGCAACCAATACCATTACCTGGCAAGTTGGAGGAAAAGGCACATCGGTTGAATTTAATGGTAAAATAAGCGATGATCAGTATAAAAACTCAGGAGCTAAAGCAGCTATTATTAAAACCGGAACCGGACGTTGGACATTGACTAACGCCAGTACCTATAGTGGAGGAACAACTATTAGCCGGGGATCGATTATTGCAGCAAATACAAGCGGAAGTGCTACCGGTACAGGTGCAGTTACGATTAGCAGTAATGCTTCTCTTGCCGGAACAGGAAGTGTGGCCGGAGAAGTAACGGTAAACAACCGTGGTTATGTTATGCCGGGCTTATCTGCTACCATTGGTACCTTAACCATTAATAATAATTTAAATATGCTAACGGGGGCACGTTACTATGTAAAAGTGAATGCTAGCAGTCAGACTTGCGATAAGGTAAGTGTGAGCGGAACAACGAATTTAGCTGGTACCTTATATATGACAGCGACTTCAGGAAGTTTTGCTTTGGGTCAGTCGTACCAAATTATAAATTGTGCGAATATTTCCGGAGGCTTTGACGCCATTAGTCCTGCTACACCGGGAGACGGGTTATATTGGGATACTTCTGAACTATTAAGCAATGGAACTATTTCTGTTTCGGATGCTCCAACAGGCATTTACAACGAAAAAATGGGATCGGTCAATATATATCCTAATCCGGTTAAAGACATCTTATATATTGATGCCTTGGATATCAATACAGCCTTCCAGGTTGAGATTCATGATGCCAACGGAAAACTGGTTTATAAAGGCCCAATGGTTCAGCAGAAAAACAGCATTGATGTTTCAGCATTAAGAACAGGTGTCTATTTTATCAAAGTGATTGCTGAAGATACTTCTGGGACTATGAAAATAGTGAAGTACTAAAAAGCAGTAATTGAATAGATACATTAAACAATAAGTAATTATAATTCCGTATATGGCATGTTAAAGGTCGGGAGTTTATCTTCCGACCTTTTTGTTTTGGGGCATCGTTAATGATTGTATATAAAATCCACCTTATGCAGCTACCCAAACACCCTGGGTAGGTAAGCCCAAACACCTTGGGCAGGTAAGCCCAAACATCTTGGGTAGATAAGCCCAAACACTTTGGGTAGATAAGCCCAAGCACCTTGGGTAGATAAGCCCAAGCTCCTTGGGTAACGAACCCCTGCATTTTTCTTAAGAATAACTTGTAAAACAAGAAGGAAAAAAACCTCTTCTGGCCAATGATTTCTAACTACCGAATACTAAGTTCCAAAATACGATTGAATACCGGAATAATTTCTATTTTTGGAAGTGAACATAAAAGAACGATAAACGCAATTGGGTTTATCGTGATGTTTGTAAACCATAGAAAAAATACCCTTCATATGAAAAAACTAATTAGCATTTTATTAATTACGTTATTTGTAATCTCTTGTTCTGTAAACAAAGAAAATTCGTATAAGGAATTTTTTATTTTTAAGCCTGATATTAGGTTATTTACAAGTTTTGCGTTCATGAATGCAGCAGGATACAATCATGATTGGAATGACTCTATGCATCCAATAAGAATTGAAGTTAGAAATTACCTCGATTCAACTTTGACAGATGATTATAAAAAGGAAATTAATGATTATTATAAGAAATTAGGAGGAGGTAATTTTTATGGTTACGGTGTATATGCATTAAACTCAAAGTTTCCTCCAGAATTTGGATTAATCTGTGATACATGTAAAAATGAACATATTGAAAAGTTTGTGGGTTTTGACTCAATACTAATTGATTTTTATGACAAAGCGAATATTGAAGAACTTTGGAATAAATTTGAAGGAGAACTTTATGAAATTAATCTACAATATAAACCTTATGCAGAACAAGCATTAAAACAAATAACAGACTATTGCAAACTAGATTCTAACTACTATTACAATAGTACAAAAGGTAATTTTTATTATCAAGATATTCCGCTAATGTCATATTTTACAGCATTCTGCAATGAAAATGGGAATGATTATTGGGTTATTAGCGGTCCATCAGATGGTCAACCTGGGCCAAGTGCATTTTATCATGAATCACTTCATAAAATTATTAATCCTATAGTTAAGAATAATTCAAATATCAATTTAAAAATTCATGATTTAGTTAAGTTATCACAAGAAAAATTAAAAGGAAGTTATAATAGTGATACGACATTACTTTGTGAATCATTTGTACGAACTATAGATAAAATTCTTTCATCAAGATATTATGAATATTCCGAGGAGAAACTTTATACCATGATTGAACAAGAATATAAACTTGGGCACATTTTATCGTTTTACTTATTAGAGAATCTACCTGACTATGAGAAAAGCAAAGAAACACTTAGTGAGTATTATCCGAAACTAATTTCAAATATTGATTTGGAATATGAAAAATCAAGATGGATTAATTATTGGAAAAATAGGATAGAAGAATAACTACGGTTTACAACATGCGGTAAAAAACATTGTGCGGATAGTACTGAATTTAAGTAAGGTAATACTTAATGAAAATATTTAACGTTGAGTTTTATTTGAACCTGTTTTGCAAAAGACAGTAGTGAATTTATATCTAACGAGCAATATTATAGCATAATACAAAAAGTAAAATTCTATCTTAGTCACAATTAAATATAAATTGAAGTTGAAAGATGTAGATGAGTTTTGTCCTGTTGACAAAAATGATTGGAGAAAGTGGCTCAAACAAAACCACACTAAGACAGACGCTGTTTGGTTAATCTTATATAAAAAGAAATCTCCTGACCATAACTTAAGCTGGTCTGAGTCTGTTGATGAAGCATTATGTTTTGGATGGATTGATAGCACAAAAAAAGCCATAGACACAGAGAAGTATAAACAATACTTCTGTAAGCGAAAACCCAATAGTAATTGGTCAAAGGTAAATAAGAATAAAGTGAAAAGCTTAATTGATCAAGGACTTATGAAGGAGGCGGGCTACAAAAGCATTGAAGTTGCAAAAGAAAATGGCTCTTGGACTATTCTGGATGAAGTTGAAGACCTTATAATACCGGATGATTTAAAAGAAGAATTGGCAAATTATAAAAGTTCAACGGAATATTTTGATAGCCTGAGTAAGTCAGATAAAAAGATTTTATTGTATTGGGTTGTTTCAGCGAAAAGAGAAGAAACAAGACACAAACGAATTTTAGAAATTGCTAAAAATGCAAGTGTTAAAATGAAACCTAAACAATTTAGATAGAATAAATACAGCTTATAACAAACAATATGAAGGATGCAGTGCTGTTTAGGTTTTTCGAAACTTCGAAAAATAATAAATTACCATACGCATCATGCTAGATCTAATTACCAAATGCAAAATTCTATAATACGATTGAATACCGGAATAATTTCTATTTTTGGAAGTGAACATAAAAAGAACGATGAACGCAATTAGGCTAATCGTGTTGTTGGTTGTAATATCAATGAAAGACACTATGAGAAAATTATTATTTTTATTTCTTCTATTGATTACAATAATAGGAGTTTCTAGCTTTGGTGAACAAAATGAAATTAGTAACCTGAGTTCGATTTTAAAAAAGAGCTAATTGATCAGTTTTTATTACATCATATTTGATAGCAGGTTTCTTTGGGAAAAAAGAATAAGCAATTAAACCAGAAATCATATTAGTAATAAAGTTTTCAAAAGACCTGTGTCTGGAATGTTCAATAGAACATATGTTTTTAAGTTCATCGTTTATAGTTTCTATCACAGACCTTTTTCTTAACAAGAGCTTGTCTTTCATTTCCATTATTACATTACGCATATTATTTCTAATGTAAGTTATTAGGTGGAGTCCGTCAATAAATAGTACTTCAGTGAGTTTTTTAGATACATACCCCTTATCGGCATATAGTTTACCTTTTATTTTTTCAACAAACTTTTGATTTTTCAGGGGCTCTCTGTCGTCTGTATTTCCGGGAGTAATTACAAAATTTAGGATCTCTCCCTTATCATTTATGATAAAGTGCAATTTAAAACCAAAGAAGTAGCCCATTGTTGATTTTCCTCTTTGTGCCAAGCCTTCAAAAACCTTGTGTCTTGGTATGCGTTTGTTTTTGCAAACTCGGATAGGAGTTGAGTCCACATAAGAAATTCCAGTGCATTCACCCAGGCAACATGTTTTTAGAAACAAGGTCATGGGTAAGGCTGTTTGTTGGAGTATTTCAACAAACCGATTGTAAGAAACGGTTCTAGGAAAATCTTGCCGTAAATGTTCTTTTACATAGAACAAATAGAAATGTTTTAAATTTTTAAACGCTCCAAAATGAAACAAAATCATTATGGTAATCACTTCGCTATGGCTCATTCTAGGCTTTTTCTTGGGTTTATTCCCCAAGCTATGCCTAGTAACTGTTTTTTCAAATTCAATGCAAAATTCATCAACTAAAACGAAAATTTCCGTAATTTTATCTTTACTTAAATACATGGATTTTACTTCTAATTATTTGTTTGTCAGACTTTTAAATTAGTAAAATCCATTTTTATTTGCAATTATTTCAAAGATTATTGTATCCTTATTTCATTGATTGTAAAATAGTTAAGAATCGAACTCAGGTTAGTAAGAAATTTGTTGAATTCTACTTTAGCAATGGCGAAATATACTACAAAGGGACAATAATTGAAAAGAAGAATAGAATTGAAAAAGTAAATGATATTTTTAATCAAAATTGCGATTCTTTAATTACTTATAAAATAATACCTAGTAATTGTAGAAATTTACATTATCTATTAATAATTGATACAACTGAGATATCTAAGAATATTTCTTCATTTGTATATAAATTCAAAGAAAATATATTAAGACCTTACGCATATTTAGTAACTAATAAACCTAATGACTCTCTTTATACTGAAATTGGTTTTCCTTATCCTGATGAAGTGAAAAATCACTTTAAAAAAACTACTAAATCAAAATCTTGGAATATCGACTTGATATCTGTTGGAAATAATGTTATTAATTATAAAAATGAAAAACTTAACTATGATCGATTAGCTGAAGTAATTGATAGTTTGTTTAAAGAAAAAAACTTGATCTACATACAACCAAAAGAAAATAGTAAATTCTTTGAAACACTAAATGCTTATAGATTTTGTGAAGAAAGGTTTAAAAATCTAAGAGATCAGAAATCAATTGAGCTCTTTGGGCTTAATTACGAAAATGCGAAATTAAAGGCGAAAAAAGATGATGCTTTTCATGAAAATAAATTTCACGAATTTCGAAAAGAATATGCCGTTAAAATTAAACTTGACTTCCTTTATGAATTTGAAGAAGATACAGCAACCAACACGTGGTAATAAGGCATGGCAGGTTCGTGATGATTCGATACAGTCGCATCTTGTGCGTGCTTCTGCTCGGTCAGACAGATTTCCTCTCGTCAATCCGCCACGACCTCATGCAATGTGCGTTATGGGTAACCTAATGAACAGTCTGATTTTATAAATGAAACTATAAAAATGAATAAAAGAAGAGAGCAAAAACCACCACTTTGGATTCGAATACTGGTAACTTTATCTCTTTTTATAGGGCTAATAACTGGTGTTATAGGGGTTGATAAGGTTGAAAATTATTATCATCCATACATATTTGGAATAATTTTCGGTGGACTTGGAGTTCTCATAGGAATTTGGATTGCTAGAAAATTTAAGCCGATAATCGCAGTTAATGATAGAATGAGAAAAGATTATCATGTACCCACAATGTGTATTGTAATTGGATTTGCAGGATTGCTATTAATGTCATCTGCATTTATTAATGAAGAACTTTCTGGAATTGATAAATATGAATATTATCAGGTGATTAATAAGTATCGCCAAGATAGCAAATTTAGACAAGCTGAGGTTAATTCATTAATTGTTGACTTAGAAGGTCAATCATTTAGACTAGTATGTAGTAGGAGTTATTGGTATCAAACACCAATCGGGAAACACATTAAATTGTGCTTGCATAAAAGCAAATTAGGTTTTGATTTTATCTCTATAAGAAATGATAAAGACAGAAAATAAATAAAGGAAAGTAGCAATCACGGCATGAACACAATGGAGGTTTCACATGGGGTTGATCAATTATATTTTAGATGAAAACAACCCAAAACCTAAGCTCTTATCAAACCATTTCCTAAAAACTAAAATCATCAAGTAAAAAAATAGTATAAAATAGAACATGAAATTAACTAGACTTATTATTGTTGGATTAATCGCCTTTACAGGTATTTTAAAAGCACAGACAGATTTTAGACCAGGATACATTTTAAGCATTGCAGGCGATACAATATATGGTGAAATAGATTACCGAGGAGATATATTAATGAGTAGTGTTTGTAAGTTCAAGAACTCAGATAATACAATTGTAGAATATTCGCCTAATGATATTATGGCTTATCGTTTTATTGATAGTAAGTACTATGTATCAAAAGAAGTTGATTCAAATATGGTGTTTTTGGAATATTTGATAAAGGGAAAGATTAGTATTTACTATTTGCGTGATTTAGATGGAGAGCAATATTATCTGGATAAGGAAAAGGTAGCATTAACTGAAATTCCTTATGAAGAAGGAATCAAATATAAAGATGATGAACAGTATTTTTACTCATCAACAAAGCATTTTGGTGTATTAAAATATTATATGCAGGATGCACCTGATATGCAAAAACGAATTAAAAGAATCAGAACGCCGCAAAATCATAACCTAATTCAACTTGCCGAGGACTACCATAATGCAGTTTGCGATGGAGAAAAATGTATCATATTTGAAAAAGAGCGCCCGTTATTGTCAATTGATCCGGAGATTGTTGGAGGTCTTATCAATTTTAAGGAGACAAAAAGTAAATACTTTTCTAATGGAGGTCTTATCACTAACATATGGTTACCCGGTTTAAGCGAAAAGTTATATTTAAGAACAGGTCTTTTATATTCAAAAACAGATCTGGCTTCAGAGTCGATTTATAAGATACCATTACAGCTTGAGTATATATACCCAAAATCTATTATTCGACCTAAGTTTTCTGTGGGACTCAATTTTTTTCAACCATTCCATCAAACGGTTGGATTGATGAGTGGTGTAAATATAAAACTGCACAAACTAGTTTATTTGTCAATTAGCTGTGAAATGGACTTTAGTCCTAATGAGAAGATCTTTTTGGTTCCGGAAAGCAGATTCAGCACTAATATGTTAGCAGGCTTGTATATTAATATATAAAACAAGTGAATACATTTTACAAGTTATTGTTAGTCGGTTTACGTGATTTTGTAATGGTCAATTCAAAACTACAACTGATTTTCATAGTCAAATAAAATATAACCAATCAAAAAATTTAAAATGGAAGAAACTATTCTAGACGAAATCAAATTGGAGGATGTTGTAAAGG
This sequence comes from uncultured Saccharicrinis sp., assembly GCA_963677245.1. Classification (GTDB taxonomy): domain Bacteria; phylum Bacteroidota; class Bacteroidia; order Bacteroidales; family Marinilabiliaceae; genus Saccharicrinis. Next base: position 1,983,810 of record OY781921.1, on the reverse strand, counting down.
AAAATAACAGAAGAAGACAGCTACTTCCCTGGTGGATAAAAATAGGCTGTTGGTTTTTTATGTTGTTTGGAGTAATGGCTTTTGTATGTCTATTTCTGGGCTTTGCCAATATTCAAACTAGTTTAGCATTTTACGATTTTGAAACAACTGATCCTATATCTTTTAATGGATTGCTTATTATCTTTGTTGGTCTTTTTAAAGGAATAACTGCTTATGCTCTGTGGTTTGAGAAAGATTTTGCTATTAAAATTGGAAAAATTGATGCGATTATAGGCATTGTACTTTGTACAGTTTCAATGCTGGTTTTGCCCTTCCTTAAAGATGGATTTTATATAACATTTAGGTTGGAGTTAGCTCTATTAATCCCATTTTTATTGAAAATGAATAAAATTCAACAACAATGGGAGGAACAACAGTAGGCTAAAAATAATTAAACCTTAACCATTTAAAAACCCTAAACATGATAAAAATTGAACTTTCGAAAAGAACATATATCGAATTGTACATATACGGATTATATATACTCGTGATTGGATTCCTCATTAAAAAAATCATCGATTCGGGAGGAGAAAATGGGAATCTATTCTTTGTAATTATTGGGATCCTGGCCACATTACGCCTTGTACCTGTATTATCTTTAAAAAGACATAGAAAATGCGGCGAGCTAAAAGCTGAAGAAGATTTCCTTTCTGTTGAAAATGATCGGCTAAAAGAATCCTTTAAAATTTCACAGGTGAATAATTTACAAATAAAACTGAGAGGCTTTGATGGACAAGTTTTTTATAAGCATATGAACCACCTGCGTCCTCAAGATATGGAAGAAAAGCAGCTTGTAAATGGTTTAGGGAATTTTATAAGGTTTAATCATCATAACAAGAACTATAAATTTGAGTTGTATTTTGATAATGAAACAGAATATACCCGTTTTAAAGAATTAACAGGTAAATGGAAAGACAATAATCCAGATATCAGTTTGAATATAATAAGATAGCAAAACAACAATTTTGAAAAATAGGTGCTTCTTCTAAAATATATTATATAATCAGCGATAATCCCCGTTTAAACTTCTGGCTTCGACCGGTTCCATATATTATTGTGCAAAATATTCCTTAAATTGTAGAAAAGGAATAAATAATTTATGGTATTCAATACGTTACGGTCAAAGTTGTCATTTGCAACAAGTATTACTGCAGTCCTGGTGTTTGGGATAGTAATTACCTATTCTGTAATTACCGGCAGGAATAAGGCCATTAAAGCAGCAAAAATTGAATACAATGAAAAAGCAAAACGTCTTGCTATATTACTGAAAGTTGAGATTGATAATTCATTTTCAAAACTGGAATCACAAAATATTACACTAAAAACCCTCAATAGAAACGGGAAGTTAAACAAGTCGACTGCGCTGGAATTAATTAAGTCAAAGCTTCTGAAAAACAAAGATTATGTGGGGATGTGCGCCATGTTTGAACCCAATAAGCTTTGTGAAAATGACACCTCGTATAGCCATTTAATGGACAAGGATATTTTTATCCCATACCTGTATTATAATTTAGAGGGTGAAATTAATATTGATCCTCTGATGGATTACGATGTAGAAGGTATGTGCGACTACTACCTCATTCCTAAACAATCTAAAAAACCATTGCTCACCGAGCCTTATTCTTATCCCATTAATGGTAAGGATATTTTAATGGTTACCTTATCGGAGCCAATACTACAGGATAGTTTGTTTTTGGGTGTTACCACTATTGATTACGATATACATTTTATACAGCAGTTTTGTAAAGATGTAGCAAAAGAGGTTAATAACGGTCATTCTAATGTAGCAGTCATGTCAAATGGAGGAATTATAGTGGCCAGTTCTGCGGATTCATCTTTAATAGGTAAGGATATTAGTAATATATATTCGCAAAACGTACAATATCAACTCCAAAGTATTAAAGAAGGAAAAGAGGAAATACATATTCAGAACCGTTATTTAATATTAGAAATTCCCGTTCTCTTTTCGGAAACCGAAACACCTTGGCGAGTTCATGTTGCTGTTCCCCGTTATGATATTTATGCTGCAGCTCGTCAACAAACCTGGATGCTGATTATTATTGGACTTGTCTTTATTCTACTGGCGGTGACATTGATTAATGTACTGACCAAAAAACTAACGAAGCCTTTATCTAAACTGGTTGATAATACCAAACAGATTGCAGCGGGCGACCTTCATGTAAATATAAAAGCCATTCAAAAAGATGAAGTAGGTATTTTGGCCACTTCATTTAATATCATGGTCATTCGTTTGCGCGAAATGATTGAAGCCTTACAAAAGTCGGTAAAGGAGATTAGACAAAAGAATATTGAGCTGGCCGATAAGGAGGAAAAGTTTAGAAAACTATTTGAGGAGGCTTCTGATGCCATATTGTTATTGCATAAGGACGGGACTATTTTTGATTGTAATCAATCGGCCTGCGACTACTTTAAAATGCCGAAAGAGACTTTGCTAAGAAAAACCGTGATAGAATTAAGTCCTGAATATCAGGCAGGAAAAATCCTTTCCTGGGAAAGAGCGCAAGAGTTAATCGATAAAACACTCCACAACAAGGTTCAACGTTTTGAATGGGAAAATATTGATGGCGAAGGCCATACGTTTACGGTTTCAGTTTCTCTCAATAAAATTGATTTGAGCGGAATAAGCTATGTGCAAGCTATTTTAAAAGATATCACGAAAAAGAAACAAAAGGATAAAGAACTTCAGCAACTAAGGCGCAATCTTGAGATTCAGGTAAAGTCTCGCACGAAGGGCTTACAAGAATTGCTGCAAAAGCACAGGATGATATTGGATAGTAGTCCTCTTGCCATATCCCTGATAAGAAACCGTAAAATTATTTCAGCCAAGGGAAATCTTTTTAACATGTTTGGTTATAAAGAAGCTGAGTTGATTAATAAGTCAACATCCATACTTTATTCATCAATGGATGATTATGAGGATTTTGGTAATAAACTATATCCAGCTCTGGAAACGGGAGGTGCTTATTCCGGTGAGTATGTTCTGAAGAAGAAGAATGGCAATCCTTTTTGGTGCAGAATAATAGGAAAGGCTATTAATCCTAAGGATCTTTCCGAAGGCATTATTGTGTTGTCACAGGATATATCGGAGGAGAAAGAGGCCAGAGAAAAACTAAAAAAGGCATTGTTCGATCTGAAAGAACTCAATGCTACAAAAGATAAGTTTTTTAGAATCATCGGTCACGATCTTAAAAATCCCATGGGACAAATTGTACAGTTTTCGCACTTGCTGGAAGAGGATTACAGTAACTTTTCGGAAGAGCAAATAAAGAAATATGTATCCATCTTAAAAGATTCATCAGATAGAAGTTTCAAGCTACTGGAAAATTTGCTCGATTGGGCGCAATCGCAAACCAACTCTATTTCTTTTAATCCTGAAAAACTAAACATACACGATCTAGTTAATGAAAATTTTGAGTTGTTGGAGAAAAATGCCGGACATAAAGGTATTTTACTGAAAAATAATGTGTCTGCATCATGCGAAGCTTATGCTGATAGAAATATGATAAAAACAGTTCTGCGAAACCTGATTTCTAATGCAATTAAATTTACTTATGAGAATGGAGAAGTTACCGTTTCACAAAGCTCTGTAAATGCTTCTATACAGCTATGTGTGCAGGATAATGGAAAAGGCATGACGGCTAAAGAATGTGAAATATTATTTAAAATTGATTCCGGTTTTTCAACTGCAGGAACCAATAACGAAAGGGGCACGGGCATTGGATTAATTCTTTGCAAAGAGTTTATCGATAAGCATGACGGTGATATTTGGGTGGAAAGTGAAATAAATAAGGGTTCGCAGTTTTATTTTACCTTACCAGAGAAATAGGGTAGAATGAACTAAATTACTTCTGTTAAATATGATTCGATGACTCAAATCTATCTTGAAAATATTCAATTCTATAATGCCAAAGCTTTAAGTCTCAAAAAAGCACAAAACAGCATGTCTTTGCTTAGGCTGTTTATATTTATTATTTCAGCTATTATTTTAATCAGCTTGTTTAGTCAGCACTTATTCTTTCCTTTTGTTGTGGTTCTGTTGCTTTCGTCCATTGCTTTTACTTTGGCGTTTAAGCGATTTAATAAAATTGCTTATCAGCGAAAGCATACTTTGTTTTTAAAAAGAATAAATGAAACGGAAATATTAAGAGCAAACTGCGATTTAAAGGATTTGGATACAGGTGAACAGTTTATCGATCACAATCATCCTTATACCTCGGATCTCGATATTTTTGGACAGCATTCCATCTTTCAATTGCTCAACAGAACCACTACAGAATCAGGTTTAAATTTATTGGCCGAATGGCTATCAAAACCAGCCTCAAACGATGAAATTAAGGAGAGGCAAAAGGCCGTTATAGAATTATCAGAGAAGATTGAATGGCGACAGGATTTTCAGGCTTCGGGAATGCATTTTAAAAATAAAAAGAGCGATTTTAAAAAGCTGATGAATTGGGTGAATTCTCCAAACGTATTGTTTAAAAACCGTGTTGTATTTACGCTAGCTGGTATTTGTTTTTCTATTATGATTTTGCTGGGTTTATATGCTTTTGGTATCGAGCTGGTTCCTGTTGAACGTTATATTCATATCGCTTTGTTGTCTACCGTCTTAATAGTCAATTACTTTATTTTAAGAAAGGTTAAACCGATTGTAGAGAGCATTGTTGAAACCGCACAAACCAATTTGGATACTTGCAGAGGCTACGAAACCTTAATTTATCATATAGAGCAAGAAAGCTATACATCGGAAAGGTTGCTTCAGTTAAAATCCATTTTATCAAAAAGTAATTATTCGGCCTACAAGGAAATTAAAAAGCTGAGCCAGTTACTGGATTTTTCTCAGCAACGACCCATTAAAAAGATTCCCATAGGAGGAAATTTTTTATATCCCCTTTTAAATAGTTTGTTCTTGATTGATGTTTATCTTGTGATTGGCATAGAAAAATGGAAATCGAAAAACAAAGCGTTTTTGGCATCCTGGTCTGAGGTAGTTGGTGAGTTTGAGGTGATCAATAGCTTTGCAGGTTTTGCATACGCCAACCCGGATTATACTTTTGCGGAGCTGACAGACAAAAAGCATCTTGTACATTTTAAAACTTTAGGGCATCCATTAATTCACTCCGGCAAGCGAGTTTGTAATGATTTTGATTCAGAAGGGCAAGGCGATATAGTGATGATAACCGGTTCGAACATGGGAGGGAAGAGCACTTTTTTAAGAAGCGTTGGTGTAAACCTGGTGTTGGCTTTGGCTGGTGCACCTTGCTGTGCTTCATCCGGACAAGTCTCCAATCTACAATTATTTACCAGCATGCGAACGCAGGATAACCTGAAGAATGGCATTTCGTCTTTTTATGCCGAATTAGATAGAATAGAAAAACTGCTAAAGCTGATTAATAGCCGTGAAAACGTGTTTTTTCTGTTGGATGAAATGTTTAAAGGAACAAACTCCGAGGACAGACATAAAGGTGGATTTTCGCTGATAAACCAACTAAGTAAGCTTAAAAGTTCCGGTATAATTGCCACGCACGATATTGATCTGGCCAGGCTATGCGAAAACAAAAAATTAGTGAGCAACTATAGTTTCAATAGTGAAATAAAAGATCATTCAATGGTTTTTAGCTATAAGTTGCATAAGCGTATTTGCCATGATTTTAATGCCAGTGCCCTGATGCAAAGAAGTGGCATTCAAATATTATCAGATACTTAAAAATCATAAACCTTATAAGCGCAAGCTATAGTTCATTATATGCTTTAGATACCACTTCTTATAAGGGGAAGAGGCTTGCGTAAAATAAATGGCTTAGAAATCGATGAGGAAAGCTGTATGATATTTTTAGGTTTATGTTCAGCTGATTTGCTTTGATTAACATATATTCTTTCTTTTTTGAGAGTGAATATAATAGAACGATAAACACAATTGGGTATATCATTCTGTTGTAGTGCATATTCAAGATCAAACCCTAATTCGCATAGAAATTAAACTTGTAAGCATGAATAAAATACAATCTGATTTAATAAAAAAGTACCATAGAGAAATAACTCATTTAAAATACAAGCTTTCGAAATCAAATTTTGGATTATGCTTTGGTGCGGGAATAAGTAAAGACTTAGGGTATCCTTTGTGGCCAGATTTAGTAAAATGTATTGCAGATAAAGTAGATGCGAGTCATTTATATAAACCTGAAGAATCATTAACTTCGACAACTCAGCTTTTGTTCGCACACTATAGAGCAAACTGGATTAAGTCAAATAGTTTAATTGACATTGAAATTGATTCATTCGTTGAAAGAAAGATTAATATTTCATGGTTAAAAGTCATTCATTACTGCTTATATATAGATATTGAAAAGGATGTTACTAAAATATCACATCCATATTTATTAGACTTTCTTGATGTTGTTGAAGATTCTGTAATGACTATAAATTATAATTTCGATGACACTATTGAACGTTTACTGTTTGAAAAAAATAAAAAATCCAAAGAAAAAACTTTTGAGACAGTATGGAAACCTTCAACTCAATTTCGCAGACAAACCGGTATTATTTATCATCCTAATGGTTTTCTCCCTTTAAATCTCATAGAAGGATTTAGTGAACATTTTGTTTTTGGAGAAGAATCCTACATTGATCAGTCTTTAGATAATATGGCAGGTCATTATTCTTGTCTACTAAATCACGTTTCAAGGTATACACTCTTAATCTTGGGGATGTCTTTAAACGACCCAACTTTAAAACAAATTTTAAGACAAAATGCACGGTTAAATCCGGGACATTATCATTTCTACGTTAAGCATATTCGTTCTAAAACTGATGCACCTTCTGATTCGGAAAAAGAAGCAATTATTTATTCAAATTTGAAAGTTTATAATCTAGTAACTTTATTTTTAACTTCTGAGGAAATTAGTTCCCTAGGTAAACTTCTTAATGAACGAGGCGACGATGATTTTAAACATATTACTAAAAGAGAAAGATTACCTATTTCGTATCATTATTATATTTCTGGTTCAGTTGGGAGTGGGAAATCGACTGTAGTAAACAATTTAAGAAGTTTTAAAACTTTTGATGAGTGGTTGGATCCCAAACCAGATCTTATGGAAAAACCAGCAAAAGATTTAACGGAAGATGAAAAAGATATTGTTAATCAATGGATAGATGAGCAATTTTCAAGAAAAAACTTTAAAGTTGGAGAGGAGCAAAATTGTATCTCTGTAATAGATAGGTCACCTATTGATCCGTTAGCATTTCAAACAGATAAAAATGGGCATATGGTGCTCGCCGATATTAAACAAAGAGCTGAAGAATTAACGTCTGCTTATAAACCTAGTGTTGTTCAAGGGTGTGTAATTGTTCTCAAAGGAGATGAAAAGGAGTTTCTAGGGCGTGTCATATCAAGGCATAAAAATGCTACCATTGAATATATTCAGTTACAACAAGACTTTCTAATAAGTTTATTTCCTGCAGACAAAGTTTACGTGGTAGAAACCAGTGGACTAACTGAATACGAAGTAGCAAAGAAAATAGCTTCTATTATTTTAACGAAAGAGTACCTTGAAATAGATTTTGATAAAATCTTAGAAGATTATATAAAAATGAGTTTATGAATTTAATTTATATAGCATCTCCGCTTTTCAGTAAAGCTGAATTGGAATTTAATTTAAAAGTAAAGCATGCCCTAGAGCCATATTTTAACATATACTTACCACAAATAGACGGAAGAATTTTAACTAGGGATATTCAATCAGGCTCAGATATAACTGAATCTTACAAAAGAGTATTCAACTCAGATACTGAAGCAATTATAAAATGTGATATGATTGTCGCTATTCTTGATGGAAGAAGTATTGATGAAGGAGTCGCTTTTGAATTAGGATATGCTTTTGCAAAACAGAAAGTGTGTATCGGATTACAAACTGATACTAGAAGATTAACACCATATGGTAACAATCCAATGATTGAATGTGCACTAGAAAAAATAACATATTCTATTGAAGAACTTGTTGAATATTTGAAAAATACGCACTACAACACGCGGTATAAAAAATTGCCGGGGCAGTAGGTTATTCAAGGGTTATAGCCGGCTTCAACTTTTGTATAACTTGATAGGTAATCGCCCGCAATCGGCAACTTTTCATACCGCCAACGTTATCGCAATTTGAGAAAACAATAGAGCTTAATGAAGAAAGGTTGTTTAATAAGTATTATAATTGTGTCAGGATTGATAATCGGATTGATTTTCTTGACAAGAAATGCATTCGATTCAAAATATTACAGAGAGAGTATCCCACAAGATTTGGGTGGAGAATTAATTTGTGATGTTGAGTTTAATGTTGATATTCATACAGGACATTATTCGATTGAATATAAATATTTAAATGAAGCAGATACAATAGATATTGGTAGTACAAATTTCTCAAGCAGACCATGGAATAAAAATGAGCAATTGATAAAATTTAATGATTTTTTGATTTTAAAAACTGGTTGTTCCTTTAATGGAGATATGATTTTTTTGGGGAAAAGAGATTTGCATAATTGGAGAGCAGTCATGATACTCCCTGACATTATTGAGAAAGACAGTGTTTGGATTTCAAAAGGAGTTCTTTCACTTGACAATTATTCGCCATGTTCCTCATTTATCAACAAGATTGAAAATGGATTAGTTTTCGTTGAATACAAATATCGAGTTGATAAAGAAATTACTAACTTGATTGAAACAAGTCAGATTATTTATCAGATTTCAAAAAAGACAGGTGACTTAAAAATGATTGGTATAAAAGTACATAAAAGAGAACGTGAACAAAGTTAACTTGTGCAAAACTCAATATAGTAAATGGTGAGGATTTTAGTAAATTAGGCCATTGTAGCCCACTTCAATCTTTTTCAATGGTAAATGGGATACAGCTTTGAAATGCACCAGGGTTTATATTTGCAAACGTTGTCAACAATCCACAAAAATAGAGCGATATGAGTACACAAAATTCACTAAAATCTAATACAAAATGAAAATTAAATTATTTATTTTATTAATTCTTTTGAATATACTACACCATAGTAGTGCTCAATGGAGTGAGATTCAAAAGATACTCCCATCAATAAGCCCGGTTAATGATGCTGATTGGTATGGTAATTCAATAGCTATAGAAGATGGTATAATTGTAGTTGGTGCTCCATATCATGATAATGCAAAAGGATGTGCTTATGTATTGCAGGATAATGCTGGTGCATTGGAGACAATAGCAATTTTATCTGCTCAGAACCCAGTCGAAGGTGATGGAATTGGATATTCAGTGGATATTTTTGGAAGTACAATTGTAGTAGGTGCATTAGGTAAAGTTTTAATATTTAATAAACCAGAATCAGGATGGCAGGACATGACAGAATCGTCGATAATAATACCACCTGAAAATTCAAGCAGTTATTTTGGTGCGGGAGTCTCTATTGAAGAACAAACTTTAGTTATTGGGGCATATACCGATGATTTGGTATTAGGAAAAGTATTTATTTATGATAATAACTCTGGCTCATGGACAAAAAAGGCAACGTTAACATCAACTGATTCAACGTTTGAAGATAGATTTGGAGAAAAGGTTTGTATTTCAGGAAATACTGTCATTACAGGAGCAAGTCTAGATACATATTCAGGTTCATACCCGGGTTCTGCATATGTATTTGAAAAACCAACTTCAGGTTGGGAAGATATGACTCAAACTGCTAAACTTACATGTACAGATGAAGCAAATGAGAATTCATCATTAGGATCTTCTGTTAGTATATACAATAATACAATATTAGTTGGAGCAGAATATGCGACTCGATACGGTAAAATTATAGGTTCTGCTTATTTATATGAAAAACCTGAAGCTGGATGGTCTAATATGACTCAGACTGCTATCTTGGATGTTTCGGAATCAACATCAATTGAAGTTGAACAATTTTTTGGTGGCTCAGTTGCACTGTATGATAATATTGCGATCGTTGGAGCTCATTGGGATGGAAGAAATGGAGAATATAGTGGTTCTGTATATGTATATAACAAGCCTCAAACAGGCTGGGAGAATATGATAGAATCAGAAGTTCTGTTACCAGGTGATGGTTCAATTAGAGATGAGTTTGGTTGTTATGTTGCGATGGACAATAATAAAATAATTGTTGGAGCCATAGGTGCTGGAATTGAAAGTGATGAACTTACTGATGCAGGTGCAGTTTATTTTTTTAAGAATACGGAACTTACTACAAATACATTGTCTGGAATAAATTTATCAAAGCCTCATGTTTTCCCAAATCCAACCAAGTCTCTAGTATATATTAAAACAAGTAAAAACGTAACAAATCTTCGCTTATATTCATCAAATGGCAATTTGCTGTTCAAGAAAGATATATGTAAACATAACAGTATTGATTTAAGTAGTTTTAATAATGGTTGTTATTTATTACTTTATCAAATACAAGATATTACATATAGAGAAATAGTTGTTAAGTATTAAAAATCAGTTTCATAACTGTCATTGAAGAGTGGTGGTTATTAAAAATTGTGCTCTCTGATTTTTATTTATTTTACGACTATATAGGTGTTGTGAGCAACAATGTTTATACAAAACAGGCTAAATATTATTCATAAACAATGGTTAATAATGCTTCTAATACTCATTTGTTTTATATAAAATTAATGCGATAAATATAAAAGAGCTTTAGGTATTATGTTATATCAAAGTTTAGGTTCGTAATTTATTTTTGAGTTTGCGACATTTCATATTTATTTTAAATAAATGATTATCAGTTTTTAGTGTAAATTTAATCTAGATTGTTTCAAATGAATTGTACTAAGAAAAACATTCTTATTATAATATTCTCGATAGGAGTCGTTTTAAATATTTTCTCGTCTGTGAATATTTCGATAATTCTACCTTTATTATCAGAAAAACAAGAGGATTTTAAAAGTTCAAGAAGTGAAGTTCTTCAGGCACATTTAATGATGAAAACGTATTATGACTCGTACTATGCAAATCAAGGCCTTAGACATAACCTCGAACATAATCAGCATAAGACACCTGAAAATATTAATTATATAAAAGGACTCAATGAGGTTATAAAAAAAGATATTGTTGGTGCTTATATAAATGCGCTATTTATTTTTTATAATAAAAGATTATCTGAAAAGGAATTGAAGGAATTGGGAAATCTTGATATTAATGTAATTGTAAAAATGTGGGAAGATATGAATAAAAAAATTGCTAAACGAAGTGGCGAAAGTTTACGAGAAGAAATAACCAATGAAATTAAAAGACTAGAAACTATAATAAATAGAAAAAGAAAAATTAATCAAATATTTCAAATAATAGGGATTGTGATTATGTCTATATTGGGTTTTTATCAATACTTGAAGCCTACAATGTAAAACAGGCTTACAATTCCGACAATTCGTTTTGAATTTGCTGTTTGTTTAAATCAGTACCAATAAACACGATCTGACTTTCTTTTTCTTCTTCATGTTTCCATAGTGATCCCTGGGTAACATGATAGCTTTTTCCAACAGATTGAAGAATCATTTTATGTTTCATATCTGTAATACATAAAATGGCTTTGATTCTTAGAATTGTTTCGGCATTGAGCGATAAGAAATTCTCAAACCATTGAGCTACTTTTTCCATGTTAAAGCAACCTGTAATTGAAATGCCTATGGTTTGAATTTGATGCGCATGATTGGTTTGGGGTTTAAGCAAGGTTAAATGACTAAAATCTATAATAGATTTTTCAAGTTTAGGAGGATGAAACATTTTACTGTTTAGAATTTTGTTGTCGTTTAATTCTCCAAAGGTGGTTTTTTCGGTTTGGGCAAAAGGATTGATGGAAGCAAGCTTTTGTTCTACCTCAGGTATTTTTTCTGCACTGATCAGATCTGTTTTATTAATGATAAGATAGTCAGATTGTGCTATCTGCTTTGAAACTTCATCAAAGTTGTCAACCCGGTTTAAAACGGATTCAGCATCAATCATACAAACTACACTGTCTAGTTCAAAATACCGTTGCACGCGTTTACCAGAGAACATTTCAATGATTTGACCCGGATCTGCCATCCCGGTCGCTTCTATTAAAACATAATCGTATTTTACCCGGGATAATATCAGGCTGTTAAGCAATGTTCCCAGCTCTGTACTTAAAGAGCAACATATGCATCCATTCGTTAATTCAAATACCTTGTTTTGCGTATTACCATTTAGTAGTTGACTATCGATATTCACATTTCCCGCTTCATTTTCAATAATCAGAAATTTTGTGTGCTCATATTTCTTAAGTAATTGATTTAGCAATGTTGTTTTTCCCGCACCTAAAAATCCTGTAATAATGGTAACAGGCATTGTGTTTCTATCTGACATATCTTGTATTTATTCGATAAAAGTATGATGATATATTCTTATTTTCAAAATCAACAACATATCAACTGCAACATTGTTGCATAAATGTTAAGTTTAACCCGGAATATGCATTAAAAAGTCTATTACATATTGAAACTGCTTCAAAACAAGTCATTTCATTAACTACCTTCAACTCACCATAGCGGTGCTATGCCTCGTTTCAGTAAGCTCTTGTTTTATTGCATTATCAATACTCATAACGAATCTTTAATACATAATCCGGGTTTAAGAGCAAAAAAAAGCCGGAAGTAATTCCGGCTTTAGTTAAGAACCAACGGGTTCTTTTTGTTTCCCTTCCCACAAGACAAATGTTGTACTATATACTATTCTGTTTTAACAGTGATTGCTGTTTCTTTTAGCTGAGGTGCGCTTACTTTTAAAGTAAAATCACCCGCTTTTCTGGTACTTTTAACGATAACCAATGCTTTTCCTTTCCAGGCTTTTCTGGTATTGGCAACATAAGAACTGGTATCTTTTAAGTTGGCATTATCTACCGCCACAATAACACCTTCTCCTTCTACATCAAATATTAATTCGTCTTCAGCATTAGGCTGTACAATACCGTCTTTATCGGTAAGCTTGATGGTAATATAGGCTAAATCCTGTCCGTCTGCTTTAATCGTGCTGCGGTCAGCTTCCAGCTTAATCAAAGCAGTTTCGCCAGCCGATTTTAAGATGAATGTTTCTTTATCTTCTCCGTTTTCAACACCTACCGCTTTTAAAGTACCTTCTTTAAAAGGCACATCAAAAACAGCTTTAAACTCTTCTTTAATGGTCGTTGCTTTTTCGCCAATCAATTGATCATCTAAATACAGTTTTACACTGGCGTAACGGCTATAAATCTCCACCTGAATATCTTTCCCTTCATAACCCGGCCAGTTCCAGCTTTCCCAGGTTGGCCAAACAGACCACATGGTTTCTTTGATAACACCGCCTTCAGGATTTGGCTCTTTAACTGCCATATATAATTTTTTAGAAGGATTGTACAGCATATCACGATAATGCGAAATTGGTTTTCTCTGACCGATTAAATCAATATCACCACAATAAGCTCCATGCCAGGGGTAAAAATTGCGTGTCCAGTGTTCTCCATCTGGTTCTCCCGGATAGTAATAACGACCAATACCAGATTCGCCTAAATAATCCAAGGCAGTCCATACATAGTCGCCAATAATATAGCTGTGACTTTGAACCATATTCCAGTTGTAAAAAGCATCTCTTGGATATGACTCAGTTTGAACAATGATTCTGGAAGGAACGCGTTCGTGATCAGATTCTGATTGATGCATTTGGTAGTTATAACCACAAACATCATGTTCTGCCATTAATGGATCAAATATATCCCATTCAGGATCCCATGCTGTCATGGCTGAAGTTACTGCTCTTGTTGTATCAATTTCTTTAACAGCATCGCTTAATAATTTTGCTGTTTTAACAGCTTGCGGTTCTTTTCTTTCGATGATTTCATTACCAATACTCCACATAATGATAGATGGGTGATTAAAATCTCTAAGCACCATATCCTGCACATCCTTAACTGCCCACTCATCAAAGACCATGGCATAGTCGAAAGGTGTTTTTTGCGTTCTCCATCCGTCAAATGATTCATCAATTACTAACATACCAATTTCATCACAAGCATCTAAAAAGGCTTCTGAAGGTGGATTATGTGAAGTTCTGACAGAGTTAAATCCGGCTGCTTTTAATAATTCTACCTTTTTATATTCAGCACGGTCGTATGCTGCAGCTCCTAAACTTCCGTTATCATGGTGAGCACAACCACCGTTTATTAATACTGTTTCTCCATTTAACTGAAAACCTTTATCTGTACTGTAAGAAATTGATCTGATACCAAATGTCTTTTCTGTTTGATCCAATACTTCACCCTGATTCAGGATTTGAATATCAGCAGAATATAAATTTGGATTTTCAGGAGACCACAAAGAAGGATTCTCTACTGTGATTTTCTGAGAAAACACATTACTCGATTGAGGAGCTAATTTTACGATGATCTCATTGTTAAAAGTATCGCTGCCTTTTCCTTTAAGCTGAGCCTGAATCGTTAATTCCTGCTCTTTGTCCGTATTATTAGAAATGTTGGTTTTTACTTCAACAGTCGCTTTTTCCTTACTTACCTCAGGTGTCGTAACTTGAACACCCCATTGTTCTATATGAACAGGATTTTTAACGCTCAACCACACATGTCTGTAAATTCCAGATCCACTATACCATCTACAGTTTTTCTGTTGAGAATTATCTACTTTAACCGCAATGGTATTGTTTTGTCCGGTTTTAATATATGGCGTTAAATCGTAGAAAAATGAAGAATAACCATATGGTCTGATACCTAATGATTCACCATTGATAAATACTTCGGCATTCATATATACACCTTCGAAATAAATACCGACTTTTTTATCTGCCCAATCTTTGGGTGCTTTAAATGTTTTTCGGTACCATCCCAAACCTGCAGGAAAATAACCTCCGTCATTACCTGTTGGATTATCCGGATTTAAATCTCCCTCAATACTCCAATCATGCGGTAAATCAAGATTACGCCAGTCTTTATCATTAAATGCGATTTTAGATGCCTCAGGATGATCTCCCAGTTTAAATTTCCAGTCAAAATCAAAAAGCTGTTTACGCTGATTAATTTCTGAAGAACTGGAACAAGTACAAGAAATCGCAATGAAAGCCATTAGCAGGCTTAATAGGTGAATTTGTTTCATCTTTAACCTTTTTTCGTTGTTTTTTAGATTTAATACAATTGTAAAGATAACTAAGTCGTAGATACTTAAAGATGATAAATTCGGCACTTCTGTAAGTTTTTAGGTATATACGGAATAATGTATGCTAATAGATAAAATACAGTCTTTTCTTATTTCAATTCAAAATTTATAGATAAATGAAAAAAGGCTACTCCGAGAAGTAGCCTTAACTAATTGATTAGAGAAATATGAATTTATCTTAAAAGTTTAATTTAAATAATTTCACTTCGTTGCCTGCTGTTACTTTAACTAAGCCTAAACCTTTATAACCCCAGGTAGGAACTGTAAGATTACCAGAAATATTAATGTTATCGATAACTTGTTTTTCAAGGCGTCCGTCCATGCTATAAATTTCCACTAGCACTTGTCCTTCAAAATTTTCAATAGCAATAGTCAATTCTGTTTCAACCGGGTTTGGATAAGCAGCAATGCTTATAGTGTTATCCTCTTCCAAAATCGGATCCGATATTGTTCCACTTTTTAAACCATGATCGATAAGTGCCCACTGTTGGTTATCACCACTGTGACAATCCCATAAAGCTATTGCTGCACTATTATCTGTAGAAGCGCCATAAACGTCGATACATTTTGAGTCATCTGTAGTATGAATTCTGTAATAGCCATTACCCATATCTTCCATATTGAATTTCTGACAATCATTGCCATAGGTGTCCCAAATATTTAATTGTACACCATTGGTGAAGTTGCAGGCAGGTACATCAAGCGATCTGCCCGTTGAGTTTGAAGACGCAAAGCTATATGTACCATCTGAATTTTGGGTAGCTATCCATTTTTGGTGATTCGTACCGTAGTAATCAAACTGTGTAATTAAAGATCCATTATCTGTTCCCGCATTGTATATTTCAATGGCTTTGTTAGAGAGCTTTGAAATGAAAGAATAAACATGTCCATCTGCAATGCTACTTCCTCCGCTGGAAGTACTGGTTTCTAATCCTCCTATTTCGTTGGATGCGCTGGAGCGATTCAGCGATTGATCAACTGCAATAACTTTGTAATAATACTGGGTACCTGATTGTACATCGTAGTCATTATAAGATGTTGAGCTTACATTTCTTGCAATGGTATTGTAAGCTTCTCCGGCAGCTGCACGATAGATAGTGTATCCTGCAACATCAGATGAAGAACTGGCTGTCCATGATAGATTGATATATGAAACATTACCAGTACCCGAAAGATTAGAAGGAGCTACGGGTGCATCAAATTCAACAGGAGCACCAACCGGGATAAAACGCCATTGTTGATTAGCTCCGCCGGCATAATCCCATTGGGCAATATTTCCACCGTCTTCAGTACTCCAGTTATACACATCCAGCGGCTTTCCACTTTGTCTGCTTCGGATATAAAACCAACCATCTTCGGCATATTCCAAGTACCACTGTTGTGTTGCTCCGGTACCAGCTGAATATAATTGTATATTGGCACCATTGTCTAACGACCAGTTGGTTAAATCCAACGATTTTCCGCTGCCCACACCAATGATAGAAAAGTAGCTAAAATCGCCACCTATTCTTGAATCAACAGGCGAAACCACCCATTGTTGGTTTGTTCCACCGGAATAAGTCCATTGTTGAATATTGGCTCCGTCGGCAGTTGAGTTATCGGCAACGTCCAATACTTTACCACTATGGCGGCTAACTATTGTATAAGTACCATCGATAACAGGTTGAATATCTTCACCCCAGGTAATATTGATTACCTTTTCCGCATTTGTTTGTCCATTTTGATAACTACCAACTGCACCTCCAGGATATTCCATAGTGTACTCGTAATAAGGTCCATATCCATCAAAATATACTGCTTTATTTTGAGATACAAATTTATAAGAAGTTGTGGCAGCTTGTCTTTCAGAGCCTCCAACAAATGCTTGTACTTTTCCACTTGGTGCACGATAAACCGATGCTGCAGTCCAGTTATCACGATGCTCTGCGTAAGCCAAACGTACCCCGTCGCTGGCTTTACAAAATTCGCCACGAGCATATTCAGCGGTTCCCCACCAAATACCTGTTTGCATACCATATTCAACGCCTACCATCGCCTCCATTACATTATGAAGCTCGTCGTTAGTACCATGGTCACCGTTGTTTCTTACTGTTTGGTAGAAGTTGGCATAGTTGTCGAAGCTTCCTGCTAATTGATGTGTATTACCTTCATCCAAATAATAGACTAAGTTATTATACCAATCAAGCGCTACATCACAATTCAACGTATTTCCTCCGCTAATACGAATATTATTAAAGCGTGAACGATTTCTCATTTCGGCACAAATATTATAAAAGTGGGATACGGTTCCTTGTGCCACAGTGTAGTCTGGTTCGTTAAATGGGGATACGGTAACCACACTACGTCCTGTATTTTCGTGCATCGTAGTTGTGATGTCAAGTAAATCAGTCCAGGTAGAGGCATTTCCATAAAAAGAAGCATCAACGGATGGATGGTCGCAATTTAAAACTATTTGAGTGTTTGAATTTAACCATGTATTAATGATATCCAGACGGAGATTTGTATTTACTAACGCATCACCTGTAAGTGCACCATTCACGATAGGATCACTTGGAATAAATGAGGATCTTACGACATCTACATTACTGGCTCCTCCCATAAAGGTAATTCCTCTTCGGATGTTTCCTTCGCTAAGCCAGGCCAGGTCAAGTCCCCATGTAATAGGCTTAGATACACCAGCTGCATCTACATCGAAATACAGGGTTCTGTCTTGTGCCTTCATTTGGAATAGATTCATCCCAAGAATGAACAGAATAAATGCAGATATTGCATTTGTCCTTTTAAAGTACTCTTTTTTCATAAACTAAATTTTTTAATTAAAATTTGAGCTTAAGGTGGTAGTCTGGTTGTACTGAATTTTCTTAAGAGGTAAGAAAGAATATTATCCCGTGTTTTTTCGTTTGCAAATATTAACAAATGAGAAAAATAGAAGCGGGATATATTAGTCAAAAAGGGTTGGAATTTCGGCATAATAAATTCCAATGTTCAAGTGGTGGTTTGTAAAGAGCAGAAAAACAGAAGTTAAGAAAGTTGTGTTTTCGTAGTGTTTATGGTTGATAGGTGTTAATAGAATCTAAAACGCCATTAACATTTATTAGTAAATAGAGAGGTTAAGCAATAATTCTATGAGTTAAAGATGTATTTAGACGAACCAAGCTAAACTACCAATAACAAACAGTAACAAATTAGTCATTCGTTAATGATATACAATATGCAATTATTAGTTCATTATTAACCTCACTTTATAATAGCTTGTTAATCATTTTTTAAGGGTTTGTAATCTAGTTTGTTATCATGTTATAGCTCATTATTATGTATCAATATTGTACAGCCACAAATTAGAAAAGCTATATATATTAAGCAGTTGTAAACTGTAGGAAATCTCTATAAATGGTAGGTTCGTAAAGAAATGAATTTCCAATGAACAGGCATAAAAAAAGTGAACTAATATTTAAAGTTAGTTCACTTTTTACTCATACTTAGATAGATGATAGATTTCTCTTAAAAGATCATTTTTATCATTTTTACCTCTTCACCTGCAGTTACCTTTACTAATCCAAGGCCTTTATAACCCACAGATCGAATTACAATATTTCCGCTCATGCCCACATATTCAACAGCTTGTTTAACGATGCGTCCTTCCATGTTGTAAATAGCAACAGATACTTCACCATCAAAACCATCCACTGCTATCGTCAGGTTTGTTTCAACCGGGTTTGGATATGCATCAATAGTTACATAACTACCTTGAATTTCAGTTTCAGAAACAGACGTAGTAATTTCATTTACAATTGAATAATTAAAAATAATAGTTGCCGTTACAGGATCACCTCCTTCCGGGGTGAATACAAAGGCCTGACGAATAGTATAAGTGTCTCCTACCTGACATAAATTAGGGTATTGACCAATGTTGAACACGTAATTGCCGGTTTTTAATTCAGAATACACATAACTATTGTTTGCATAATTAGTTACCTCACCATTTTTATTGAACCAGTGTCCTGGAGCAATGGCTGTAGAGTTATAATTATAAGTATCATCCGGGTTTACAGCACAATATACAACGTTAGAACCAAAGGCAGCCTTAAAATCCGAAAGCGACAAACAAAATGCCTGGCAAATAGGCAATAAATCAACCGGTATAGAAACAGCTAAATAGTCATCAGTTGGCGTTTGTTCTACATCATAAGTAACTGTTATATCAGTAGGTGTAGATCCGGAAAAGTCAAATTCACCATATATGTTGGTATTGTCAAATTTGACCTGATATGGCCATTGTTCATCATTGGTTTCATCCTCGTCCCATTGGTGAGCTCTGAAAGTTTGAGGTGCACCAGAAACAACCAACCACATTTTTGAGCAATTTTCCGGAGTGGTAAAAGTTAAAATATCCTCTGGGTTTCCTCCATCATACTTTGGAGAATGCATATCGCTATAAACTCGTGTACCATCTTTTAAAAGGGCAACAATCCCATAACGCCATCCAGCATCAGATACATTAACAGCTCTATAACCAGTCACTCCTGCTAAACCCTGGAAATATACAGTATTTACTGTTCCTGCATCAGTCACATTTAACCTTATCACATTATAACCATAACTTTCAATACACTCAGCTGCATCTATAGCCCAATACTCTCCAGACTTAACCATGGTGTTACTTCCTCGAAGATCCATATAATTTTCTCCTATTTCCTTTATTTGAGGAATATCCCAGGTTACAGCTCTGGATGCATAATCGTAATATTCATCATTGAATTCCGAGGTACTTAAACCTGCTAATCGTATATAGGCACTTAAAGGATCTTCCTGAATAGAGGCATTACTATATTTCCATATTCTACCTATAATATCAAGATCTTGTTTAAAAACCATATAATCCTGAAAGAAAAATTGTTGATACCTTGTTCCTTCGTGAAGAACATCGTGGTAGCACAAGTTAAGATATGTCTGATAGTTTCCTTCTTCAAACTTTAGTTCAGGAAAAACTTCGTAAGCTTGCCATTGGGCACAATTCTCCCACCAAACACTGCCATTAGGGCCTGTTGCATATCTAAATCCTCCTGTAATATTAGAATCTAATGCTTTGTCGCAATCTACCTGATATTGAAAACAATGACCTAACTCGTGAGAAATAGTAGAAGCGTGACCTGCCGCAGCTGGATTTACCTGTAATCCACCAATAATATTGTCATATCCCGATCCGTATGCCATCCACTCTGTAGTGTAATATAGTGCAATGATTAATTTATAATCATCGGTATATGAGTTTCCCGGGTTTACAAACTTTAAATCGTCACGATTTTTAAGAAAGGTTTTTTCAGCTCTTTCTAATAGTAAATCAACATCTACTCGGAGGTTAGCGTCAGGTGCAGAAACAGGATCTGAACCAAAACCTTCTTGCCAAAAAACGATACAATTTTCCGATTCTCGGCTTCGCTCATAAGTAAACTCACTTGCCGAATTACTGGGATCCCAGCCATTGGGTACATAGATGGTTTTTTGTGCATTGGTATTAGCAATAAAAAGTATTTGCAATAATGTGATAAAAAGGAGTGTTAAGTGTTTTGTCATTTGCTAAACATTTTAATATTGAGTTCTATAATTGATGTTTCTCTTGCTTCATACAAAAATGTTAATACATCATGAATTAGATGGATGTATTAAGAAATGGCAATATATGAGTTAAAAAATAGGATTAATTACACATATGTTTAAAGAGTTTAATGTATGTGTATAAATACGTTGTTTTATGTCTATTGTATAAATTAAACCTGTATTATGTAGAAAAGATTCGTTATGAGTATTCTATGACTTTAATGATTCCTGATAGTGGATTATTCATTAGATATTAATTACTTCTTTCTTTGGTAATATGTATCTCTTTTTTGGTTGCGGGCAAGAATACGATAGTTAATGCTCAAAAGCATTTTTGCAGAAAGAAAAAGAGCCTTAACTAACTATAAATTAGCTAAGGCCCTTTTGTTGTTTTCAGGTAGGTAATTTCTTTTATTATTGAGCTAACTGTTTTTGAATATTAGTTAGTACATCTTCTGAAACTTTAAATGCTGTTCCGTGGCGAATACCTCTTGGTAACCCGATTAGTTCCGAAATATCTTCCCAGTTTTTTCCGTCCTTAGAGCGAATAGCGCCATATTTTTTATCACGGTATTTATCAAAGTAAATGTAAATGTACTCACCAACTTGCAATGGAGTTGGTCCCTCTGCCCAATCATCACCAGAGATGCTTTCTGAAACTTCAGTTGGAAAACCTTCTGCTAAGTTTTTAGTGAATGTCACTCTCAAATTCTTTTCTGCAGGAGCCGACATTTCATTTTTTACAACCATCATATAATCAGAATCTCTTTTAATAATGGCTGCATCTATTACGCTAAATCCAGGCTCGAAAAATAATTTTGTTGGAGCAAAATTTTCAAAATCCTTGGTTGTGGTATAATACTGACGATGGTTTAGCCCTTTTTCATTTGGAGAAGTTTCTATTTCAGGAAATTCACCAGGAACGGTAGAAGCCCAGATAATATAAAACAAATCACTGGCATCATCATAAAAAACTTCAGGAGCCCAGGTGTTTCGGGTTGAGTCCATGTGTTCCATTACCGGAATGTTTTTTTGTTCTGACCAGTTTATTAAATCTTTAGATGAAGCATATCCAATACCTTTATCCCACCAACCGGTAGTCCATACCATATGAAAAGTACCATCTTTACCTTGTGCAATACTTGGGTCGCGCATTAGTTTATCTTTTCCAACATTGGGTTTTAAAAATGATTCTCCATTTTTAAGTTTTTCCCATTTATGGCCGTCTAGACTGTAGGTTAAGTGCAGTCCATCTTGTCCGCCTCCCACAAAATAGGAGAACATATAAACGTCTTTTTTCTCTTCCTGGCAAGCAGTAAAAATTAACGCAAATAGTAAAATTGAAATTGTTTTTAGATTAATTCGTTTAATAGTCATTTTTGTGTACTTTATTTTTATAGTTGCAAGATAATAGGATTAACGGATAAAATTGATGGATTATTATACAAACTCATGTAAAAAGCGATCATAATTTAAGGCTATATGTGGATTTTATATAATTTTAGAGTTTAAGTTTTTCTAGGTGTAGATTAGAAAAAGGTAATGGAGTTTTATTTACAAAGTATGATGAAGAAGGTTTTCTATCTGGTATTGGTTTTTACATTTTATATCACAGGTATTAACGCACAAGAAGAGTTACTTTTTACTCAAATAAGTACACAGGATGGCTTGGCTCAAAATACCGTACGAAGTATTTTGGTTGATCAAAAAGGTTATGTGTGGATTGGCACCTTGGACGGTTTAGTCAGATATGATGGAACACGATTTATAAATCATAAACCTAAACCGGGTATCAGCACAAACTTAAGCGATCAGAGAATTAGAGATATTTTTGAAGATAAAGACGGATACATCTGGGTAAGAATGTACGATAACTCCTTTAGTTGTTACAATCCGCAGTTTGAACAGTTTATTCCAATTCAATATAACGATAAAAAGCGTTCTCTTTTTTATACCAATTACCTTGAATTAGAGAATGGAGAGATTTGGTTATGGGGAAATGCAGGTTGTGTGCAAATAGAAAAGGACGAAAATCTGCTACCCAAAATAGTTTTTTCCAATTCGAAAGAGGAAAATGTATTAAGCGATACCGAAGTTAGGTTTGTTTTTCAGGATTCGGAAGGTACTCAATGGATTGGATGTAGTAAAGGTTTAAATAAGCGCGATGCCTCAGGAAATATTACCCAGTTTTATAAAGATGCATCCTATGGTTCGTTCAGAAAAGCACTGGAACACGATGGGATGGTATATTTTTTATCCAATAAAAATATAATATACAGATACGATATCAGTAAACAGTCTTTTGTTAGTCCCTTGAGATCACCTGATAAATACCGCTTTTTCGATTTTTCGATAATCAATAATAATAGTTTGTTAGTTTCGGCATGGGAGAATGATGTACTTCGATTAAATCTTACAACAAACCAGTTTACGACAAATGCGCTAAAAACATCAGAACCTTTCGACAGTCCGCCTCAGTTTATTCTGGATGAAAATAATGATTTATGGATTTATGACCATTCCGGAAGGGTTATATACTATGATGCAAAAACAGGGTATTCTAAGGAACTGCAACTCATAGCGCCTGAAATTGCAGAGGTAATTGATGATGGCCGATATAATATTTTGATTGATGATAAAGGTATTTACTGGATTACTACTTATGGAAACGGTTTATATTATTACGATAAAGCCAATGATGAGCTGGTAAATTATACTTACAAGCAAGGGATGAATAGTCCGGCTTCAGATTATTTACTTTCCTTAACCGAAGATAATTATGGCAATATCTGGATTGGATGTGAATATGCCGGGGCATTAAAAGTCACCAAGAAAAAGTATAAGGTAGAATACCTGAAACCGGAGCAAAATCAATCCATAGGAACAGGAAATAATATCAAAGTAATTTATAAGGATTCCGATCAGAATATATGGGTAGGAGCCAAAAATGGTAGTTTGTATCTGTACAATAATCAATTGGAACTTAAGCAACGAATTAAAAAAGGAATTAATCCGTATACGATTGAGGAAGATGATAAAGGTCGAGTCTGGGTAGGAACGAAGGGAAATGGGATTTACATTTTTGATCGGACTAATTATGAAGAATTGCATCATCTAGAAGCAATTGAAGATGAGGAAAGTTTATGTAATAATTCTATTTTCGATATTATTCAGGATCAAGAAGGACACATGTGGGTAGCTTCCTTTGGAGGAGGAATGGATTTAATTAGTGAGCGTAAAGGTCAATTTTACTTTAAACATTTTTTCGATGATCAGGGAAATATAAGTTATATACGATGTCTGCTGCAGGATAGTGACGGCTTAATGTGGGCAGGGAGCTATGATGGTTTAATCTGTTTTAAACCAGATGATTTTGTCAATAATTCATCTGCATATACTTTATATTCATATAATCTTGGTCATTCTGCCGGACTTAACAGTAACGATATAAAAGCACTATATGAGGATAGTAAAAAGCGATTGTGGGTAGGAACTGCCGGTGGAGGAATTAATTTGTTTGATAAAAGCAGTGAGGATAAGCAAGGTGCATTTATAAAATATACCAAAGAAGACGGCTTACCTTCTAATATTATTGCTGCCATCATGGAAAGTAAGGATAGTGTACTGTGGGTAAGTTCAGAGAGTGGTCTTTCACATTTTGATGAGGAAAGAAATACCTTTGTAAACTATCTGTTTTCTAACAGTTCCTATGGAAACTATTATAATGAAAATGCCAGCTTACTCAAAGATAATGGAGAAATGCTTTGGGGTACACTGCAAGGACTATTGGTGTTTAATCCGTCCAGTTTTGTGGCTAATGCCGAAGTGCCTAAAGTGGAGTTAACAGATATGTTGGTTTTCGACCAGCGCCTTGAAACAGGCACTAAAAACTCGTTATTAATTGCATCTATAGGTAAAGTTAAAGAAGTGGTCTTGCCTTATGATCAAAATACCTTTACACTGAACTTTGCCTGCCTTGATTTAACAGATCCTTCTGCAAATAAGTATTCCTATAATCTAGAACCTTACGATCAATACTGGAGTACCCCAAGTAAGAACAACTGGGCAACCTATAAAAATATGGTTCCAGGTCAATACGAATTTAAAGTAAGAGGAGCTAATGCTGATGGGCAATGGAATAATGAAATAACCACATGTAAAATCACCATTTTACCTCCTTTCTGGAAATCTAAATACGCCATTGCTGCTTATATCCTAATTATGTCGGTTATTGCATATATCATATTCAGAATATTTATAAAAATGAATGGGTTGAATAATGCCGTTAAGATGGAAAAGCAATTGACCGACTATAAGTTGCGCTTTTTTACAAATATATCGCATGAGTTCAGAACACCATTAACCTTAATTAAAGGTTCTATTGAGCGCATGAATGATATTGAGAATCTTCCGGATGAGGTTTCCAAGAATGTAAATCTACTGAATAGGAATACACAACAAATGTCGAGGTTAATTGACCAGTTGTTGGAGTTCAGGAAGTTGCAAAACAATGTATTAACGCTTAATCTTGAAAAAACAGATATCAGTGATTTTACCCTAAATGCTTTCTATACTTTTAAGGAGATTGCCTTTCAAAAGAATATTGATTACCAATTTGATGGTATTCACGAAAAGTGGGATGTATATATTGATCGTAATAAGGTTGAGAAGATTCTGTTTAACCTGCTGTCAAATGCATTTAAATTTACGCCGGCAGATGGGAAAATTATTGTTAGGCTTTCAAAAGATGAGGGAAATAACAAGTGTGTGATTCAAGTGGCCGATACAGGTGTTGGTGTACCAAAAGATAAACAGGAACTCCTTTTTAGTCGATTTATGAAATTGAATCCATCTGCGGAAGGAACCGGAATAGGTTTGGAGTTAGTAAAAGAGTTTATAGAAGCGCATAAAGGACAAGTTTCTTATGCTTCCAATCCCGAAGGTGGTTCTATATTTACTATCGAACTACCAGTTGATCCTGAAATATATGGAGATGCTAACTTTTTGGATAGTAACGAAGAAAGTGATAATAAAGAGGTAGCTTACAACGAAGATCATGCCGTTAAACGTCCGGCCAATCCGAGCAATTATAAAGTTCTGGTCATTGATGATAATTATGATATCAGACAATATTTAAGTGAAGAGTTAAAGCATCATTTCCAGGTGGAAGTGGCTGCCGATGGAAAAGAAGGATTAGAAAAAGCTATTTCTATAAATCCTACCCTGATTATTTGTGATGTGAAGATGCCGGAAATGGATGGCTTACAATTAACGAAGAAGTTGAAGGAAGACTTTGAAACCAGTCATATACCCGTTATTCTTTTAACCGCCTTATCTTCAGAAACAATAAAATTACAGGGTAGTGAAAGCGGCGCAGATGAGTATATCATGAAGCCTTTCAGTCTTAAATATCTTTTATCGAGAGCTTATGCTTTAATTGAGCAAAGAGAGAAGCTTAAAAAGCGTTTTTCAATTGATATTAGTGTTAAGAAAGCCATTGTGAGTGAGGCAGACAAAGATCAGCAATTCTATGATTTGATAAATACCATTGTGGATGAAAACTTATCAGATCCGGAATTTACGGTGGCTCAGTTTACACAGAAAGCAAAATTGTCCAGAACTATCTTTTATAAAAAAGTAAAAGGTTTAACTGGCTATTCTCCAAATGAACTGATTAAAATAAAGAGAATGAAGCGAGCTGCTGAATTACTATTGGAAGACAAGTATAATGTATCTGAGGTATCCTGGAAAGTAGGAATCGAAGATCCATTCTATTTTAGTAAGTGTTTCAAGGCACAGTTTGGATGTGCACCTTCTAAATATGGTGTAGATACCTCAAATTCAGTAGAATCAAAGTAGTTCCGGTTAAATAGCGTTTGAATGATTATAATATAAAAATCCTCAAGAATCTATCTGTTTTCAATTTAAGAAGTAGATAGTTTCTTCTTTATATGCTAACCAATAGTTATATCAATGATTAAGTCTACTACAAAATTATTATTACTTATTGTATGCCTGGTTTTTGCTTCGTGTACAAATAAGGAAGGTCAACAATACTCATTTTCAAAAGAAGAAAACTCGCCCATTCAAATTTATATTCATCAGGATGAAGATGAACTTATCAAATGGGCAGGGAAAGATTTTGCCAGCGATTTGGAAGTACTTACCGGAAGAAAAGTTCATGTCGAGATAAATGCCTCTAATTCAGCAGAGAATGCTGGTATCTACATAGGTACAGTTAATTCAGCTCTTCTACAACAGCAGTTCTCATCTCAGTTAAAGGAGATTGAAGGAAAATGGGAATGCTTCTCTGTTCAAAAAGTATCGGATAAACTGCTTATTGCAGGAAGTGATATTCGCGGAGCTGTATATGGAATTTTCGATGTAGCAGAGCGTTTAGGGGTATCGCCTTGGAAATGGTGGGCAGATGTGCATCCACAAGTTAAAAAGGAGTTGGTGCTGGATTTACCGCAGGGAGGAATTGTTGAATCGCCATCGGTTAAATTCAGAGGTATTTTTTTAAATGATGAAGATTGGGGATTACAACCATGGGCAGCAAAAACCTTTGAGCCGCAAGTAGGAGATATCGGTCCAAAAACTTATGAAAAGATATTTCAATTGATGTTGCGTTTAAAGGCCAATACCATATGGCCGGCTATGCATAAAAGTACTCAGCCGTTTTTTACCATTGAGGGCAATAAAGAAATGGCTCAGAAATACAAAATAGTTTTAGGTACTAGTCATGCCGAACCAATGTTGCGTAACAATGTAAGGGAATGGAATCATAAGGAAAGGGGAGCTTTTAATTATTTTATCAATAGTGATCAGGTAAAAGATTACTGGCAGGAACGTGTTACAGAGTTAAGCGAAACCGGCAATGATTGTTTGTTTACCATTGGTATGAGAGGAGTGCATGATTCTAAGATGGAAGGTGCTTCGAGTAAAGAGGAGATGGTAGATATTATGCATACTATTATGCAGGATCAAAGAGAAATGCTGGCTTCTACCTTTAAAAAGGAAGCATCAGAAATACCACAGGTTTTGGTTCCTTATAAAGAGGTGTTGGATTTATATAACGCCGGACTTCAGGTTCCGGAAGATGTGAGTTTGATGTGGTGTGATGATAATTACGGATACATTCGAAGGTTGAGTAATGAAGAAGAACAAAAGCGTAGTGGAGGATCTGGTGTTTATTATCATTTAAGTTATTGGGGACGTCCGCATGATTATTTATGGTTGAGTACTACCCAACCCGGATTAATTTGGTATGAGATGACCAGAGCCTATGAAAATGGAGCCGATCAGATTTGGATTGCCAATGTAGGTGATATAAAACCGGCGGAGTATAATATGGAGTTTTTTATGGATTTAGCCTGGGATATTCATTCGATAAAAGCCAATGCCATCAAAGCGCATCAAAAGGCTTTTTATAGTCGTGAATTTGGAGCTAAAGCAGGTGCTGTAATCGGAAATATTATGAATGAGTATTATCGATTGGCATTTATCAGAAAACCGGAGTATATGGGATGGAGCCAAACAGAACCTTCTACACCAACCAGAGAATCAGCGTTTAATCAATTTGCCAATGATAATGAGTTGCAAAGAAGAATAGACGCCTATCATCAATTGGTTATAAAGGTAAAAGAACTCAAAGAAGATATTAAGTCGCCTTTAATGGATGCTTATTTTCAGTTGGTTGAATACCCTGTTAAAGGTGCATCCTGGATGAATGCGAAGTTTTTGTATGCACAGTTAGCATTGGAAGCAGACAATCCTGAAGATAAAAGTGAATACATTATGGATGTGGAAGAAGCACACCAGGGTATTCAGATTATTACCGCCATGTACAATGAAAAAATAAGTAAGGGAAAGTGGGAAGGAATGATGGATTGCAAACCTCGAAATCTGGCTGTATATCAAATGCCGGAATTTCATTTAATGGAAAATACAACGACAAAGGAGGAGGTAGATACAAATTTACCAGATCCAATTTTTATTCAGGCAAATGATTTTGCTGAAGCAAATGGAGCAGGAGAATATAAGTGGCAGTCGGTTGAAGGTTTAGGATATAGTGATGCTGCGCTTACCTTATATCCATTTAAACAAAGCTATTTCAAAGAAGAGATGCCGGCGGTGAATTATAATTTTGAGATTGAGGAAGCTGGTGAATATGAAGTGGTGATACATTGTTTGCCTACGCATTCTAATAACTACGACCACCAATTAAAGGTGAGTGTGGATAAAGAGAATGCTAAGGATTTTGAGTTGAACACCAAAGGTAGAAGCAGGGAATGGAAAGAGAATGTTCTAAGAAATGCGAAAGAAATACGATACAAAGTAGATATCAAAGAATCAGGTAATCATGTATTGACTTTAGCTGTCAACCAAACGGGTATTGTTATCGATCAGATTGCCATACAGCCAAAAGCTTATGCACCGTATTATGAAATGAAGAAATAAACTAATCTTCCCTTTTGCCTTTGCGTAAAAGGGAAGTATCTTTTTTCAGATGTTCTCCATTATTACAGCGTATTTGAAACCGATGATATTTCTTTAGTTTGTGTGTCAAAAATAATGATCCCCTCGTTTTTACCATCGAGTTGTCCCAATAGTTCTCCTTTTTCATTCCAGACAGATGATTTTCCTGCGCATTCATAGCCACCAGATTTTCCAACATAATTAGCCATAAATGTCACCATGTTTTTATGCTTTGCAATGCCTGCCAGTTTTTCAAGTTCATCCTTAATCCCATTAACCGAACTGAGTACGCTGGCTATATAAATAGTGGCATTGTTCTGGCTCGCATATTCGACATGTGCTTCGGTTGAAGCTTTGTAACATATAGCTGGGGAAATCACTTCTGTATCCATATGAAGCAGCAAAGATTGTTTTCCCGCAGTAAAAATGGATTTTTCGGGTGGATATAAATATTGCTTTGAGTAGGTGATGCGTTCCTGATGAGCTTGAAAAATAATCATACTCACAAATACATTTCCATCCTTTGAGGTTGGCATTCCAACACCAATTGAGATCTTGTTAGCATCACTTAATCGTTGCATTTCATCTAAGCGGTCATCATCCTGATTAGAGGCTAAATCTTCTGCTAAATCAGGTTCGTAACCGGTTAAAGATAACTCAGGAAAAACCACCATATCTGCTTTGTTCAGAATGGCTTGCTTAATCCATTTAGCGTGATTCTCTATATTTTTCTCAATATTGCCTTTTATGGCTTCTATTTGTGCAATGGCTATTCTCATTTTTAGGTGTTTAAGTTGAATTTATTAAAGCTCTATTCCTATTTTAAATCCAGATTGACGTGGGCATAAAGTGTAATCATCATTAATATAAACCGAAGAATTTAAATCTTGGTATGTATGACTATTTAATGCCATTAGATAGTATAGTCTAAAACTAAACCACCAAGTTCCAATTGAGAATCCTTTACCGAAATTAAATTCAGAGAATCCAAAATTCACATTCTCTAATTCGCTTTTGATCTCATTGGCTATAGATCCATCTAAAAAGCTCAAGGTATTCTTAACTCTGGAATTTAATCCGAATAATACTCCGCCAGATACTTCTGCAATCCAGTAATTCTTTGTCTCATACCTTAAAATTACAGGCAATTTAATAGTCTCAAGTTCAATGGTTGTTTTATAGGTAGAATATGGCGCATTTAAATTATCGGTGTTTTCATAGGGTGCTGAAGAATATCCAACACCCAGTCCAACGGCAACATGATTATTGAAGGCAAAGTATTCACTGACTAATACAGAAAATCCATAATCAACAGTTCCAATTGAAGGTTTATAACTCCGAAATGAGGTGATTGACTCATAATCTATATTTGTAAAGAACGTTTGGGAGTATGAAAGCGAAGTTACAAGAAGACCAAAGAATATTAGTTTTAATTTCATGTTTAAATGTTGTTTTTAAACTCAGACATACTTATTACTAGTCATATTCTTAGTTTTTCAATGCTTTTATTAGTTGCTGTTGTTTTGGTTTTTCAAGCGTAAATGGAAATGTTAGAAATACACCACTAGCAATTAAATTGATGGTTGATCGCCGATTGGTATATTTTTGATGATTAGGATTCCAATTATTTAATAATACATCTGAAATGAGCGCGACTCCTATACCAAAAGAAATATATTGAAGAGCCTTTAATTGATTTACTTTTTTAAGCTTAGTGTATGTGCCATCAATTTCAATGATATCCGCTTTTACATTTTTTAAATTTAATTTTTTAGCTCTGCTATTGTTGATACTATACTTCGTATTTTGGATTTTTCCATACCTGTCTCCAATACCAAAAGTATGCTGATTGTGGTATATTTTTATTTCGTTTGAGGTTTCAACTCTAAAACACCTTTCTGTAAAAGAGTATTTCTTCTGTGACTGAAGGTCTATAATATCAAGTTGTCTGTAATTATTATGCTGATCGTAGCCTTTATAGCTTTTAATGTTTTTTATTTTAATTTTCTGTCCCATGGGATTATCAATTCTAATAAATGGGCGTTGAAGAAATGGGAAGTAACGCAGTTGAATCCATTCTGTCTTTATTATGCTATCAGTTTGTAATACAATTTCAATTGGTTTGTTTTGAGAATAACAAGATAGGGTAACTGAAAAAAGGAGTAAAAAAAAGTATCTCATGTTGGGCAATTTCTTTATGCTTTCTATCGGAATGGTAAATTCTATTGTTAATATAATAGTGGGCAAATATATATAATTATTAGGGAGCTCAAATTAATTGTGACGAAATTGTAAAATTGAATTTGTTAAATTGATTTGGTCTTAGAGCAAGGTGTCTGAGATAGATTTTTGTAATTGATATAATATGATTACAAGTGAATGTTTTTCTTAGTGCGATCAGATTAATTTTCTAGGATAAAGATGCTATTTTCAGGATTACATTTCCTTTTTTACTTCCGGAGTCTACATATCGATGAGCTTCTGCTGCTTGCTCCAATGGATATATTTTATCGATAACAGCATGATAGTTCTGATCTTCATATAGCTGGCGCAAGAATTCGAGGTATTCTTTTCGTTCAGTCGAAATATCAGTTCCTTCTACCGTAAAGAACTTACCATTGGGTTTTAAAAGTGGGTTGCACACTTTTTTATTTGTTTTTCCAACGGCATCGAAAACGATATCATATTGTTCAGAAACTTTTGTAAAATCTTCCTGATCGTATAGAATGATATGATCCGCACCAAGATGTTGAGTAAGCTCTTTTCCTCTTGAGCTACAAACTGCAGTAACCGTTGCTCCATAGTGTTTGGCAATTTGCACGGCAGCTGTTCCAACGGAGCCGGTAGCTCCATAAATAAGGACTTGAGCATTTGTTAATTCTGTAATTCCACCTTTTCTTAAAAAATAAATGGCCGTCTGGCCACCAAAGGGAAGGGCAATAGCTTCTTCAAAAGATGCGTTCTTAGGCTTGTGTGTAATCACCTTATTTTCCGGAATGCAAATATATTCGGCATGGCATCCTTGTTTTAATCCGGTGGTACCATACACTTCATCGCCCACTTTAAACTGCCTTACAGCTTCTCCTACCTGTTCTACAATTCCTGAGAATCCTGTTCCTAATACCGGTTTGCGAGGCTTACTAAATCCTAACATCACACGCATTACGAATTTCATAAATCCTTCTACTCTTAAACCTCTTATTCTCGCGTCTCCTGAGTTTAGCGATGCAGCAACTATCTTGACTAATACCTCATTTTTCTTAGGCGATGGTTTTGGAATATCTTGAATTACCAGTACTTCCGGTGGGCCATATTGTGGACAAATTACTGCTTTCATTTTATTATCGTTTTAATTTTCAAATGAATTCGATGGAACGCTAAATATAATACTTCTTCCTCGTGAGAATCGAAGATCGGTGTAGTTAAACATTTCTCATTTTACTTGCTTATTTGTTTAATCGTTTTGTTTTATACTAAACGGAATGTGTAAAGTCTGTATCAAGCTTTTTTACATGTTATTCTCTCTAACTAACTTAACTTCATTTTGTTTTATCTTTTTGCAAAATAGAGCTTATGCTTCTGTCAAATTTACCTTTAACAAGCCATGCAATACCAAAAGCCCATACGGCAATCATTTCAAACCAAAAGGTGTAGGCAGGGAAATAGCAATTAAAATCGAAATTACATAGAGCTTCTATCGCAAAAATAATTATCAATGCACCTATACTGCTCCAAATCGTAATGCCGCAAATCTTATAAAACCATTTCCTGGCAGAAGATATATCTTCGCTCATAGTGAATTTTTCATAACACATATAACCTAATAATACCAAAAATAAACCGGCACTTATTAAATGTATGGATCCTTTTATTTTGCTATTATGGCCAAATAAATAATTGGAATTATCTTCAAAATAAATATGTCCTAGTGCTCCTTCTGAACTCGTAGGGACAAGTACAGTTATAAAAATACAAATGGCAGCCAGTGTTGTGATAGCTTCGTCACTCAATATTTCCTTTTCAGCCCTTGGGTAACCTTGATAGGTAAACAAAATCAATCCAAAGGCGACCAAAATACCAATAAAAAACACTCCTGCTGAAGTGTAGTAATAACCTGAGTTCGATTTTAAAAAAGAGCTAATTGATCAGTTTTTATTACATCATATTTGATAGCAGGTTTCTTTGGGAAAAAAGAATAAGCAATTAAACCAGAAATCATATTAGTAATAAAGTTTTCAAAAGACCTGTGTCTGGAATGTTCAATAGAACATATGTTTTTAAGTTCATCGTTTATAGTTTCTATCACAGACCTTTTTCTTAACAAGAGCTTGTCTTTCATTTCCATTATTACATTACGCATATTATTTCTAATGTAAGTTATTAGGTGGAGTCCGTCAATAAATAGTACTTCAGTGAGTTTTTTAGATACATACCCCTTATCGGCATATAGTTTACCTTTTATTTTTTCAACAAACTTTTGATTTTTCAGGGGCTCTCTGTCGTCTGTATTTCCGGGAGTAATTACAAAATTTAGGATCTCTCCCTTATCATTTATGATAAAGTGCAATTTAAAACCAAAGAAGTAGCCCATTGTTGATTTTCCTCTTTGTGCCAAGCCTTCAAAAACCTTGTGTCTTGGTATGCGTTTGTTTTTGCAAACTCGGATAGGAGTTGAGTCCACATAAGAAATTCCAGTGCATTCACCCAGGCAACATGTTTTTAGAAACAAGGTCATGGGTAAGGCTGTTTGTTGGAGTATTTCAACAAACCGATTGTAAGAAACGGTTCTAGGAAAATCTTGCCGTAAATGTTCTTTTACATAGAACAAATAGAAATGTTTTAAATTTTTAAACGCTCCAAAATGAAACAAAATCATTATGGTAATCACTTCGCTATGGCTCATTCTAGGCTTTTTCTTGGGTTTATTCCCCAAGCTATGCCTAGTAACTGTTTTTTCAAATTCAATGCAAAATTCATCAACTAAAACGAAAATTTCCGTAATTTTATCTTTACTTAAATACATGGATTTTACTTCTAATTATTTGTTTGTCAGACTTTTAAATTAGTAAAATCCATTTTTATTTGCAATTATTTCAAAGATTATTGTATCCTTATTTCATTGATTGTAAAATAGTTAAGAATCGAACTCAGGTTAATAGTGACTCATTGAAGAAAGTAAATCATTGTGGTTGAGCAGTAGGAGTATTGGCAGTGCAATACCCAAAATTCCGATAGCTTTTCTTAGTCGATATTGAGAATTGTCAAGTTCCATGTTATTCTTCTTTTAGTTTAATATTTCGTTAGTTGGTGTTGACTCTATAATAAATATAATTGTCCATATCATTACTGCGTATGCAATCAAATATACATAATTAATTATGGAGAGAGAGGTAAAATGTTTAGAATAAAAGGGATTGGAATACTTTGGCTAGTCAGGAAAGCTTATTTCTTTTACTACAACAAATGTCCTATTAGTAATTTGTTTAAATAGATTGTTTTGGGGATTAAGTTGGCGGTATGAGCTGGTGGCGGATTAGCGAATCGATCTGTTTTACTGTGTAGAAGCAAGTACGAGATTTAACCGTGTCGAATTGGCACAAAACCGCCCATGCCTTATTAGCACCAAATGTTAGACACTGGCTTTTTTAATCTCCATTATAAAATAGTCCATTAATTGTTTGTTTATAAGAATGGTCTAATCGCCACCAACCAATTAAGCCAAATGAAGTCTTTATTAAATAGTATTCGTCTTGAATAAACTCATTTTTTTTATCATAAATATATTCACAAAGTACGACTTCGATCTCAGAGTTTTTGGGAAGTGTTGCAACTTTTCGTTCTAACTTTTGTGATTCGAAAATAGCAATAGTCTCACTCGTTTTAGTATTAAGTCCAACATAATAATAAGGTTGCTTTATTTCTGTCAGAGAATCGTTTTCAAGTTTATATTTTCTTTTCTCTGAGAACATATTATTTGAGTGTCCTGAGACGTAAACAAATCCATTACCAGGGAGATATATTTGTTTTCCTCCTATGCTGAAACTATAATTATATTCGTTATTTTCCTTTTTATAAAAACTGAAAGCATGATCATAACTAGGAAAAGAAGTAAAGCTAAGCAAGTAATAATCATTACTATTTCGATTAGGTTTTACTAAACCAATTATTTCTTCAATATGATTCTCTTCTTGGAACTTTTCACTTATACTATAATTTTCAATAAAATCGTTGCTAACGAACGCATAAATGTCTATTTCCATTTCAATTTTAATTTGTTTTAGATGTCTAAAAGACTGAGGAATTTCAAACCCCTGAGCAGTAATGTTAATTGAGGTAAGAATCACAAAAAAAGCTATTAATTTTCTCATAACTATCTATTCTGGATTGTGTTCTATTTTTTTGCAATAAAGACGATAATCTCAATTGCTTATATCGTTCTTTTATATGCAAACGAATATACATAATAATTATTGGGAGAGAGGTAAAATGTTCAGAATTTAAATTTTAGGAGCAGAGTCCTTACTTATCAATCCATTTTTTAAATTCTTTTACTTTGTCTTTACTCACAATTAAATCATGTATGGGTTTGTTGCTGTTGAGTTTAATTTTTAATCTGCTCGAAGAATAACTGATTATATCATTGATCTCATTAATATTGATAATGCTATTCCTATTGATTCTGAAAAATTTATCCGGGTTAATGATTTCCTGCAAACTATCCAGAGAATAGTCAATGGCATAATCTTTATCAGAAACTGTTCTGAGGAAAGTAGCTCGTTCCAATATGTAAAAACAAGCAATTTCTTTATCGGGAATCGATTTGTAATTTTCGCCTATCTTAATCAGAAACCGGTTTTTATATTCCTTGTTTAGTTCATTTAGCAATTGCTTTATTACTTCATTATTTATGGAAGCATTGTAATGAATAGACTTAAATTTATCAATCGCCTGGCGCAGACTTTTTTCTTCAATAGGTTTTAATAAGTAATCTACACTATTCACCTTAAATGCAGAGAGCATATATTCGTTGTAGGCTGTTGTAAAAATAACAGGTGTATCCATCTTCATTGTTTCAAATATTTCAAAACAAAGGCCGTCATCGAGCTGAATATCCATAAAAATAAGATCGGGATTTGGATGACTCTGAAACCAGTTTATGGTTGACTCGACAGATTGGGTAATCCCGATAATATCAATATCGGGATCAATCTTTTTTAACTGACTAATTAGTCCTTCAACTGCAGGATTTTCATTTTCTACTACTAAAACATTCATGTGGTCAAGGGAACTTTAACGATAAACTCTTCTTCTGTTTCTGAAATAACAATCTCTTTACCCGTAATCAATCGCACTCTTTCCTTTAGGTTTTTAAGTCCTATTTTTGTGGAAACAATTTGAGTGGCCATTTTCTGTATATTGTTATGAACCACAATATACCCATCTTCCAGGTAAATATTAATATCCAATGGTTTTTCGGCGGTTGCCATATTGTGCTTAATGGCATTTTCAACTAATAACTGTAAGGATACCGGTAATATTTCGTATTTATATGCATCGTCCTTGATATGAATATGGAGTTTAATTTTTCCTTCGCTACGTATTTGATGCATATAAAAGTAATCCTTGATAAAATTTATTTCCTCTTCCAAAGGAATCTTTGTTTTAACCGAATTATCAAGAATATAGCGGTAAATAAGTGATAGTTTTCCAACAAACTGGTTGGCTATTTCAACCTCGTTATTCATCAAAGAAGTCAAGGTATTTAAACTATTGAATAAGAAATGTGGATTTACCTGGTTTTTTAATGTTTCGTTTTGAAAGATCAGGTTTTGTTCCCTAAGCTCGAACTCTCTTTTTAGCGATTGTTGCCACGGAACAAAGAAGAATATTGGGGTTGCAAATAAAAATCCTATGGCTGTTACTTTAGCTGTCTTAACAAAAATATTAAAAAACCATTCCACGGAAGGAATATCAAACCCTTGCACTTTATGGAACAGATATAAATACAACAGGACAATTATTGAGGTTACGGTTATGCAGATGATATAAAACAAAACCAAACGAAAAAGATAGATGCGTATTATATCTTTCCAGCCTGTTGGTTTTGGTAAAGATTCTATTTTTATTTTTAAGATCCTATGCGATATCAAATTCACAATTTCAATAACAATGCACATGACGATAAATGTACTGAGAAGGTAGTTCTTATCAAGTTCGACTCTTGTTATTAAACCCCAAATAGGCGTAAAGGCAGCACAAAAAAGTATAAACTTTACATGCTTGGCAATTCCTTTGGGTAAGTATAAATCTTTTATTCCTCTTGTTTTCATTTGTCTGGTTTTTATTGGTCAGATGGAACATGCCATGTTAATCATTCTAAAGAGTTATTATAATCATGGTTTGTTTTATATTTATAAAATAGCAAAAAGCTGATAAGCGGTTCAAAATCCAATCAAGCTCCGGTGTGGCCTAAACATTTGCTTCGGTCATGCCAGTTTTATACCGTCAAACTTACTAATCTATTTGATTCTTTCCAGCTTAAGCACACGTTTAGTGCAGGCCATTATCTTATTCGGTAAACTCTCAATTTCCATATCCTGAATAGTGTTGCTATACATTTCGGCATATTCAATTTGTTTATTTTCGAGCGCAACCCAGGTTTTACCCCAATACAGTTCACTGCCTTTTGAGTTTATGTTTTCGGTGTGTAATTCCAGCTTATTATCTAAGGCCCGGTATTCAATAACGGCACATAGTTTATTATTCATCATCGAAATTCCAATCCAGTTCAGTCCTACCTTCGCATGATTGTACGTGCCCACATCGGCCATATTAAATGCACCTTGAATTTCGGGCACTACATAGGTTTTGTTTAATTGCAGAGAATCAAAGTAAGCCCATGCAAATTTTTCTATGGCGGTCATATCCCATATTAAATTACGTGCAAAAATATGGTCCTCACTTTTTCCGAAGACTTTAAAAAAAGACTCATCTAATATGTTCGATGACGGATTATAAGTCAGCCCTTCCATATAATCTTGTTTTACGCTGCTCGCGTATGCTTCAGCTTGGTTATAGGTTTTAGATAGATAGGTATTGTTCCACCTAACAGACTCATCCTTTAAACCTCTTGTGTATACCCCGGTAATTTTTACTTTACTGCCTAAGTTACCATAGATATCTTTATTGAAGTATTCTGCCGTCATAAGATATTTCTGTGGCGTTTTCTCTTCAAGCTTAAGATTTTTAGGAAGGCTTTCTAGGTACTTCTTAATTTGAGCATTTTTCTGACAATACAACGAACAGGCATAAATCAGCAGCATTGACATGAACACGGTAATTGTTAAAGCTTTTGTTTTCATTTTGTTTTATTTTGGTTCAACATTTATTAAACCCGGAATATGCATTAAAAAGTCTATTACCTATTGAAACTGCTTCAAAACAAGTCATTTCATTAACTTCCTTCAACTCACCATAGCGGTGCTATGCCTCGTTTCAGTAAGCTCTTGTTTTATTGCATTTTCAATACTCATAACGAATCTTTAATACATAATCCGGATTAAATCAAAATAAGTGCATCGAAAAGGCAAAAGAAAAAATGAATTGCAGAGTCGCCTATTCTTTGTGCAGAATAGGAAAATAAGCTTGCTCAATCAAATTCGAGTTTGTGGATTTTTAAGGTTACGTTTAAGATCCATATCATTATTGTCCGGTTAATCAGCACAATTAAAATAATATGCAACTCCGCTGGAGTTGTAAATAACAACGAACCAATAGTTCTATAAATATTTATCCCCGCTGGGGATAATTTTATCAACTTCAGAGAAGTTGAATATCTATAGAGATTAAAAGATAAGCTCCATACCCTACAACTCCTGTGGAGTTGCACGTAAACAAAGGTGAATTCAGAATATAAAATTATTTACTGATCAACGATGGATCTATATAAATAAGGGTAATAAAGTACTATGCATCATTGCTAGTATTAGATTAACGCTCGGGAAACTTATCGCTCTTACTATGGGAAGTTTGTCCCCTTACTATAGGAGAATCGTCCTATTTACTATGGGAGATTTGTCCCATACACTATAGGAAGTTTGTCGCCTTACTATGGGAAAAATGTCCCATAGGCATTCAACAAATGTTTCCATTACTATGTCGAATGCTTTGATATGCCTATGTCACATTTTGTAACATGATCATGTCACTTTGTTTAACATGAGGATATCAGTTTAGAGAAGGTGAATGTACGACAACACAAACCTTAAACAGGGCTTGGTTTTCGATTGAATAAATCGTTGAAGGATTCATAGCTGGTTTCAATCAATAATAAGTCAGTTCTGTTTGCACCTGAAGCAATAGGGTAGAGTAGGTGTCTTGAATCCTTGTGTTTAAAATATTCAAACTCATTGGAATGGATGTTCATTAAACTTTTAAATCGGATTTGTTCTTTGTAGTCAAGATCTTGCGCCTTAATATCCTTTTTTACTTGGTGTAAAGATTTAAAGCAATCTGTTTTTTTATCGTAACGATAAACATAAATTTTCTTGCCAAGGAATTGGTTGTTGATTTTTTTGATATCCGGTTCAGAATGATTTTTATTAGTGAAAATTTGTGCTGTCTTCAACATTCTCTTTTTATCTATTCTACCTTTTGTGGCAAAATAAAGTCCAAGTATTATTAGGGCTAAAAGTAGGTATACGATCATGGTGTTGGTTACAATTCGTGATTTATTTTAATTATGCTTTATAAACTGACGATAAAGAATAAACACAAGAATCCAAACAATTGGTATTCCAATCATAGTGTAAAAATGATCTTTATACAAGGCTCCTTTTTTAATGGCATACTTATTATCAATAACTACATTTTGAATAAGCGATTGGTTAATAAATGAAATTTCAGCTTTGCTGTTTTTTCGAAATAGAGAAGTATCACATATCTCAAGTACCGAATAATTATTAGGTGCAGCATGATAACTCTTATCGTCATCAATAAGCTTTATTTTGATCTCATTATTTGAGAAGTCAGCAGATTCTAATAATCCTGTTTTTACTTTAGAGTAGGCAAACAGATTAATGCTACTAAAAATAGTAAATAGACCTGATGCAAATAACATCATGAGTAAGACAAACCGAATATATTGTTTATATGCTGAAAATAGTATGCTCATAAGTTTATTTTAATCCTTCATTTTGCTACAAATTCAAGGTAGGAATCAACGAAAGGGATAGTAAATTAAGTGTTTCTTTTATTATCAATTCAATATTATACAATAATCGGTTCTTCTACTAATTCAGGAGGATTTAATAGTGAGTCATTATTTAATGCATCCATGTGTTCTTCTAATAGTTTCGTTTCGTGGGATTTGCCTATATGAAATAAAGCCTCACCTTCGTAGATCAATGGAATGTTCGTTCTACCAATAATAATACCACTAGATGTGGCTTCAACAATTGTATCGTTTTTACTGGCAGGATTAGAAATGTAACCAATTAAATCACCTTTTTTAACCATATCTCCTAAAGAAACAGCGGCTCGTAATATGCCACTAGTAGAAGCTCTCACCCAGGTGCTGGAATGTAAAATTACAGATGACTTTTGTTTTCTTTGCATTGACTTTGTTAACATCCCTAGTTTATGCATGACATTTAAAATTCCTCTTACACCAACTCTGATTGATAATTCATCAAACCTAAGCGCTTCTCCTGATTCATATACCATTACAGGAACATTTGCCTGATTAGCAGCTGCCCTTAAAGAGCCTACAGGAGGAGCGGAATGCAAAATAACCGGAGATTCAAATATATTTGACATCGTATTTAGCTTCTCGACATTTAGGTCAGCACGAATTTGAGGTAGGTTGTCACGGTGTATGGAAGCTGTATGTATATCAATCCCCATATCAGAGCGAGAAACTACTTCTGACATAAAAACATTAGCGAGCCTACCGGCCATTGAACCAGACTCAACTCCTGGAAAAGATCGATTTAAATCACGTCTGTCAGGTAAGTATCTTGAATGAGAATTAAAACCGTAAATATTAACAACGGGTACAGCCAACAATGTTCCTTTAATACGCTTTATGGCATCCATTGATAAAAGACGCCTGATGATTTCCACACCATTAATTTCATCTCCGTGAATAGCAGCACTAATAAATATAACAGGACCTTCTTTTTTCCCATGTACAACATGAACAGGCATTGTTACAGTTGAGTCTGAGTGAAGGGCTGGTAAGGAAAAGTTAACAACTTTACTTTCACCTGCTTTTACAAGCTCATCATTAATTTTAAATTCTTTACGCATATAAATTAATATTGATAATAAATAACGAAACAATCACTAAAACCTATGCTTTATAGCCCAACAAAAATAAACAGTTTAATTTCAATAGCAGTGTCTTTGGGTGCTATAATCAAGGGTGTGCCTATTCATATCCATTTTTTTGCGTGTAATGCTTACAATCGGTTTCTTTATTTTAACGATAAGCATATCATTCCTTGCGCAGTTATTTATCTTGAATCGTTTTCTTATAAGGTTCAGATAGAATTTTATCTGAGAAAATTTATGCAGGCTCCAGCATTCTGTTTTATTTGTTGAAGATAAAAAGCTCAGCAGTTTATTTTAACCCTTCATTTTGCTTTACAAATTCAAGGTAGGAATCAAGATAAGTATTATAAAATTTGTTTCTACTCCATTTATTCCGATTCAAGTTTAAATGGAGACCACTTTGCTCCATCAGAATCTCTTGTTGCTCCAATACCCTTAGGCATTTCATATAAATCATTTACTGAACTGTCTAATTCAGTAACTTGTTTCAAAGAAATAATCTTTGCATTTTCTTCTGTATGGTTATCAAGTCCGCATAAAAACTGCCAATCACCGTCGTGGTCATGGGTTGCATATAATATTGGTTTTCCCTCCAATACATGGTTACAAGTAAAAACCGCTTTATTTTCTGCGTCTTTAAATTTGAATTGATTATGGGTCTTTCTGTTTTGTCCGAAAAGATTAAATATGCTCATTGAAATCAGTATTGTAAGAATTAATTGTTTAGTCATCGGCTCTTTGTTTTTTCATGATTTTGGTAACCAACCGTGCTCAAATCGACTGATATATTCCTTCAATACGTCAATTCGGTTAACATTATCTAAATCTGTGCAAATAATTTTCAAGTTGTCATAGTCCGCATGCTCAGGAATACATGTAGCAAAAAAGCATTGCCAGAAGACATCAGCAAGCGATTCATTATTATGCCAGGTCGTTATAGTTTCAATTTCAGGATGATTTTCCATAGTCTCCAATATTGAAACTATTTCGTCAAACCAATCATGTAACTTTTCTCCCCAGGTTCCACAAGCTTTAAACTCCAGTATATTATTATTAATTGACTTTCGAGTAAATGCTTCAAAATCGTTTCTATTAGGCTCTTTATTAGATATTGCTAAACAAATCCAATTTCCATTTGGCATATTTCCACTTATCAGACTTTTATAGTTCGAGAAATATACTTTCCTATTTTGATATGTACCTATCTCGTTCATCTTATTTAATGCACATCAACGTACCGGCTATGAAGCGTAAGTGATTATTAACCTTACTCACTTTCAAATATAACAAAGCCAAAACGTTGTATTTGTTTTTATCTTATTCATATTATAAGCCAAATCAAAGATTTGGCACTGCTCGCCGAAGCTAGGAACCGACCCAAAAGAGTCGGCTCACTTATGCTTTATTAGCCATTGTTAGTGCCTGCTATTTCTATTTTTTCTTGATATTTTCCCAATTCTTTTTTACCCTTCTTAGTTTCCGTTTGGTTTTTATTTTTTCCATTGTATATTCTCCATTT
Organism: uncultured Saccharicrinis sp.; assembly: GCA_963677245.1. Taxonomy (GTDB): domain Bacteria; phylum Bacteroidota; class Bacteroidia; order Bacteroidales; family Marinilabiliaceae; genus Saccharicrinis. The sequence goes on along the minus strand of OY781921.1, from coordinate 1,940,626 downwards.
CTATATACTCGAATATTTAATATTGGAGTCCTTTGATAGTTTATCATTGAAACCCGCCCTTCAAAAAAGTATGAATTCTTTTTATTTCCCCAATCCGAAACCTCAAATGAAAAAGACTCTGGCTCTAAAGTCATATAATCTCCATTTACGCTTAGCGGTGTATCCGTGTGTCTTGTTTTCTTTGCTTCTTGCTTAATTACATAGTAGTAGTACCAGACTGCTTTTTCTTTGGTATCTATAGGTAGAATACTATTTTTTGTGATTTCATATGTCCATTTTAAAGTGTCTCCAAGATTATCCCTTAATATAACCTCATTAAGTTGTCTCATTACCTTTATTGAGTTTCTTTCATAATGCCAGTCATGAGAAACCTTTTGCCCATAAATGCATGTTACAGACATGAAAAAAATAAGGAATAAGACTCTATGCATGTTTTACGTTTTTTATAGTTGGTACTAACATCCCGATAAACCTATTGTATTTATCGAAACTATACTAGTATTTGTAGATATTTATGTTTATATCCAAAAATAGAAATATATTATGATATACAATAAGGTATTGAAATAAGAAACCTGTAACAAACGAGGTATAGCTAAAAACAAAAAAAGGCCGGAAGAAATTCTTCCGACCTCAAAAGCTAACCAAACTTTTATTTAATATTTTTCTAAAAAACCGGATCAACGCCTTCTGTAGTCATTACTACTCTTTTTAAAGTTCCATCCTGGTTGTAGTGTAAGTAATCAATACAAACCGATCTTCTAAAACTCATACCGTGTAATGGTACGCCACCATTATGGTAGATGTAATAGTCTTTTCCTTTATATTCAAGAACGGCCTGATGATTGGTGTTACAGTTTCCGGCCAATTCATTTAAAATACCTTTAAATTCCCATGGTCCAGTGATACTTTTACTCATGGCATAAGCTGTTTTTTCGGGGAATTGATAAGCAAAGCTTAAATAATACCAGTCGCCTTTTTTATGTACCCATGGTGCCTCGGTATAATTAGGTAGTCCTTCAATTTTAATGATGTCGCCATCTAACTCAATGATATTGTCTTTTAACTTGGCGTAATAGCAATTGGTGTTACCCCAAAATACATAGCTCTGACCATCGTCATCGGTAAATAGTGCAGGGTCAATATCATCCCAGTCCATATCTCTTTTTTGTCCGTTACCGGCATCAATCTGGAATGGAGCAGCGGTCATATCATTTGTAATAAGTGCTTTTCCTAGAGCATCTTTCCAAGGACCAAGAGGATGGTCAGCCACAGCTACACCAATCGCTTTTCCCGGAATAGTAGCGTGCGTAACGGTAACAAACCAGTAAAACTTGCCATTCTTTTCCATTACATGCGCAGCCCAGGCATCGCCACGTGCCCACTCAAATATGGATACAGGAACAGCCGCTCTTTCTGTCCAGTTTACCATATCGGTTGAGGTGTAAATTAACCACTCATTCATCACATAAAAATTGTGGTTGTGAGGACACTCATCATGTCCGGCATATAAATATACGGTGTCGTTATATACCATAGCTGCCGGATCGGCCGTGTATTTTTCGGTTATTACCGGGTTGCCAACACGAGCTTCTTTAACGGTGTCGGATGATGCAGATGTAGATTCTTGTTTTGGCGGATTACAAGCCCATATAAAAGCGCCCATAAGCATTAGCAACAACCACTGCGTGCTTTTTTTTCTAATAGTTGTGTGTCTGTTCATGTTTATCACTGATTTTAATTGATAGTCGTTTTTATCGGAATACAAATATCATTAAAGGTACAAAAACGAATGAGGACGTATTATGACTATTGGGGGAAAAATGGGTAATTCGAGAGTGTAGAAATAAGTTGTGAGGGCAAGATAGGTAAGATTTATAAGAGGAGGAGAGGATTGTATCATAAAAAAATCCTTCTCACATCATAAAGAAAACGATGTTGAGAAGGATTTAAATATTTTATTACGTTATAATAAACGAAGCTTATACACCTCTAACGCTAATGCTTACTTTCTTTTGAAGAATTAAAGTCATGCCATCTGTATTTTTACCTACAGCAATTACATTAATGGTTTTGTTTAAAACTTCACCTTTAGGTACACCAAATACAATTTCTCCTTTTGTGTTTGAAACTGGCTTAGCGTTTCTTAAGTTTTTATGGAAATACTTACCTTCAATTAGGTCTCCCATATAGTACTCAACTGACTTATATCTTTTAGCATTTTCGCCTGATAAAGAAAGTTTTAATTTGTAACGGTTGTAAGTTCTGATTTCATTTACTTTTTCAACTCTAAGTACAGGTTGTTCTCTTTCTACACCAAGGTTGGTAAATTCTTTTAAACCTACACCAATTAAACCGGCTTTGTAATTGTATTCAGCAGTAATTTTGCCATTACGGTCGTATCTTTTACAAACACCATCTAACTTACCGTTCTTATAGCTTTGCTCTTTCCAGATTTTACCATTAGAGTGATAAGTTAAACGAGTACCTTCTTTTTTGTTATCTACATAATTGATTTCTTCATAAACCTTACCCGTTTTAGAGTAACGAATACTTTTACCATGACGAATGGTTTTTCCATCTTTATCTACTTTTACACTAACTTTCCACTCAAGAGGAGCACTTGGATCGTTGTTAAAGTGTTTTGTTTTAATAATGGTTCCATCCGGGTTTTTAGTTTCTGCACTTTGTTTTGCCGTTTGACCTCCAAAAAACTGGCAACTCGACATTACAAGGGATAGTACTAAGAAAACAGCTGTTAAATTTTTCATGCGATTTAATAATTTTTAAAATGATTCTATAAAAACAACATCGTGTAAATGCGCTGTTTTTATGAAAATTTAATATGTTTTTTAACTTATTCGTCTTGTATTTTGCTGTTGCAAGAAATATAAAACGAATAAGAATAAGTTGACGAAATTATGCAATTATTATTAATTTTTTGGCATTTCCTTTCAACAAATTAAGCATCCCTAATACTTTGATTCGTCATAGCAGGTGTGCCAGATGTCTTAAATTAAAGCCTTTGCCTACTTTTGTTGACGAAAATCAAATGTTAAATTCATTTTGATTCCTTCATCACCTACCTTAATTCGAATTGCTCCTGGTTGGCTATGTGGCCCCTGGTGAGCAATGGGTTTAAATGATTGAATAGCCGGAATATCGTATAAAAATGAAATGTCTCCAGAAGGGAATCGAGGCATTGTTCTTCTCTGACGACCTTTTGGTTCTTCCGGAGTTAACATTCTTAAAAACACACCATCGCTGGCTGAATATACCGTAAATGGAGCTTCATCAGACTGAACCTGTGCCCAATATAAATTGGCATGGAAACCTTTAAATTCAGGATAGGTTAAGCCATATTCACTTTCGCCGGTAATGGTATTGTTATAATCCTTTTGCCATAGGTTGTAGTTGGTTCCTTTTACTCTGTTTTTCCATACGCGATAAGGACCACGGCCAAACCATTCCATACCTGTCACCATTTTCTCAGGAAATGAAAAAGATAAACCAAAGTTGTTAATCTGATCATCAGTAAATGCATCATCAAAACCTTTTCCTCCTCGGGCTCTGTTTAACATGACAGCATCCATATGTACCAAACCTTCCGCATCCGTTGTCCAAACAATAGAATCAATAGCGCCTAAATACTTGGCCACAAATTGAGCTGATGTTTTACTCTTCTTGATGTAATATCCGTCATACTTCATTTTCATACCTTCGGCAACAGGTCCGTTGTTAAATGGAATTTCGCCTTTTGCATTTTCTACTTTCAGTAGCTGACCATTTTTATTGTTGAATATCACTTTCACCCCGTTGGCCGATAAAGTAATTACAGAATCTTTTTCAGTAGCGTTTACTTTGTTTTTAGCTATAGCTGTATTCTTTTGCAGATTCCAGTAATCTCCGGCATATTGAATAGGCCATGTCCAGTTACACATTGGTTTGCCTTGGTGGTCGATTGCCTCAATTTCCAATACAGTTCCTTCAAAGAAGTTTTCTGGTAATTCCATTTGAATACTGCTTGTTTCGCCAGGCTCAATAGAAGGAAGCGTGATGGTTCCTTTTGCAATTTCTTCTTTGCTAACTCCTTTTAATGGAGAATTAATTTTATACACCTTGTAATGCATTTGGCATTGATCCAGATTGGTGTATAAATAGCTGTTGGTGATTGTAAATTTACCTTTAAAGGAAGGCGTAATATACAATTGCTTAAATGTGATAGGAGCCCATACTTCACGCACGGTAAATACACTTCCTTCTTTTTCGCGGTAAGGACCAACAATTCCATCAGGAGCCCTAAAATCATCAGAATCAAGAATACCACCTTTGTCTGTTCTTTTTACAGCACAATCGTTAAATGCCCACATAAAAGCACCTGCAAACAGAGGGTGAGAAGTCCAGTTTAACCAGAAATCTTCCAGTCCGGCTCCATGTCCCTGGTCGTACATACCATGCATAAATTCAGTAGGCATAAATACTTTGTAACCATTCTGCAAACGAGCTACTCCTGTTAAGTAAGCAGGGTAGTGGTGCGCATCTATATCATTAAAATCGGCCCAAGGGTGAATCACATGACGCTTCTGAGGATCGTAATCAGCAAAATGTGCATCTAAATTGTAATTCCAACCACCTTCGTTACCATTACTCCAAAGCACAATACTTGGGTGGTTAACATCGCGCATTACCATTTCTTTTTGCAATTTTGGACCTACCTCAGAGTCGTAGCAGTTTTGCCATCCGGCCAATTCATCCACCACAAATAATCCTAATGAATCACACATATCTAAAAAGTGCTGATCCGGAGGATAGTGAAAACGAACGGCGTTGATATTCATTTCTTTTAACAGTAGCACATCGTTTAAAGAAATCTCTTTATTGGTAGTTCTACCGCCTTCAGGGTGAAAAGAGTGACGATTGATACCTTTCATCACAATTTTTGTATCATTTACATAGATACCATCTTTTACTCTAAAATCAACCGTTCTAAATCCAATTCGAGAAGACCATTCATGTAAAACGGTGTTGTTTTTATCTTTTAATTTTAAGTTTAGTACATATAACTGTGGATTCTCTGGATTCCAGTTAATAACCTGATCCCAGGATGTAGAAATATGTTGAGTTAATCCTTTTGAATTTAATTCAATTGTTTTTTCTGCAAATTTACCTTCTCCAGTTAGCGGAGTAATGGAAGCGATTATTTTTCCGTTTTTCACGGTTTTAGATAAATGAACTTCGGCATTTAAAACACCATCCGCTTTTGCATCTACAGCCACATGAGAAATAGCAGTGAGCGGTTTAGCTTCCAGTAATACCGGACGATAGATTCCACCGAAAGTCCACCAGTCGGCTTTACGTTCAGCATTGTTGATGCTGTTATTGGCAGAATGTTTATGAACAATCACTTTTAGCAGATTATCTTCACCAACTTTAAGCTTATCTGTAATATCATACGAAAAACGATAGAAGCCACCCTGATGCATATCGCCGGCTTTTTGATCATTGATAAAAACTTCGGTATCGGTCATGGCACCTTCAAAGATGATGCTTACCTGTTTGTTATCCCATGTTTTTGGAACCTGAAAAGTATACTTGTATGTTCCTGTTTCTTTCGAAGGTTGAACCCCTTTCTTTTTATACCATCTTCCGTAGGTATACTCTCCATATCCTTGTAATTCCCATTGCGAAGGAACTTCAATCTTACTCCACTTTCCACTGTTTTGCCCACCGGAACAATAAAAATCCCAGGTTACAGTATTACCTAATCCTTTTCCGGACAAGTATTGGGTTTCCGTTTGCTGTGCCTGTAGACCTAATGATATGGCTAACAGGGATAATATAACTTTAAACTTCATAGGTGTGTTTGTTTTATAGCTTATTTGAAAAATACATGAATCAATAATCGTTTAGCTAACAGATTTATGCATAATGTATCACCAGCTTAGATTAAAACGTAATAAAATATTGTTAATTCTTAGTAATGATCAGATCGCCTTTTTCTTCAATATCCAACTTTACCTTTTTATTGTTTTTAAGCTTCAGATGGTTAGGAGCCTTAATAGAGAAATCTTTAAATTCCCAGTTTTTAGCATATTTAATAAAACCAGCGTCTTTACCTTCAAAAGTAACATCGTTAAAAACAAAATTATCTAAAGTACTTTCTTCAATACCTCCAATTCTAAAACAAGAAGTAGCGTTTGAAGCTTTCACATTATTGAAATAAATATTTTTAAACTTTGGCGTTCCATCTTTAGGATCAACCTGTGCTAACATTTTTAACCAATGCTCGGGTAGAGTCTCCATATCATAACCTTCCGGCAAAAGAGAATTGCTATAGGCCGGATTCCAGTTTAAATCCACGGTTAAAGGATATTTTACATCCTCCATTGTGATATTGGAAAGATAGATGTTTTCTATACTTCCTCCTCTTTGTGTTGTACTTTTAAATCTTAAACCATAAGTGGTTCCTTCGGCTTTAAGATTGTAGGCAACCACGTTACGAATGCTCCCGGAAGTTTCACTTCCGCAGGTAACCAAACCGGCACCTAATCCTGCCACACAGTTTCTCAGAATGATGTATTCACATGGGCGGTTAACACGCAAGCCATCACTGTCTCTTCCGGCTTTCAGACAAAAATTATCATCATTACAGTTAATACTGCAGTTCTCCACTAAAACATGTGATGATGAATCGATATCAATACCATCGGTACTAGGACCATGACCTTCAATATTATTACTGATAATTACATTATCAATCGTTACATATTGAGAATACAGAATGTGCAAGCTCCAAAAACCAGGTTGATATAAAACGATATCATTAACACTTACGTTTTCGCAATTCGAAATGAGTATTCCTCTAGGTCTATCGCAATCATAGTCAACAATCCAGCGTAATTTTTTCGCTTCATATTCTTTACGCATGGTCCAGTATTTATCCCAAAATACTTTTCCTTTTCCATGAATTACACCACTTCCGGTAATAGCAGCATTTTTTTTATCAATGATATTAACCAAAGCTGCGGGCCATTTCATTTCAATACCGGCAACTCTTGTATCAATATATTTGTAATCTTCCAGGTTTTGACTTCCCATTAGCATGGTGCCCTTCGGAATATTAAAATTTACATTGTCACCAATAAATAAAGAGCCGGTAAGATATACTCCCGGTTGAAAGGTAACGATACCGCCACCAGCTTTTTCGGCTGCATCAATGGCTTTTTGAATAGCTTCAGTATTCATGGCAATAGCATCGCCGACAGCACCGTAATCTTTAACGTTAAATATTTTTTCGGAAGGAGGAAAGGAGTGAGCGCCCACTTCTTCCATCCATACAAAATGAGGAATAGCATCGTCTTTCTGTGCATAAAGCTGACAAAAAGAAAAAACTATCAGGAACGTTATTAATGTCTTCATGTTTTAATTTTTTTGTTTTAAAAGTTGACAGGTACAAGCTTCACCTGGCTGTTTAAACCGGCTGGCATGGTTTCCCAATGTGCATAACCAGTTCTTTTATAGTTGATATCTACAAAATTAATTTCTTTAAAAATACGCCACTGAACCCCTTTTTTATCCAGACTGGCAATATGGTTAGCAGGTAAGCCGGCAACTTCAACTTCAATAGTGTTGATGCCATTTTCTAAATAATCACCAATAAAAATCTCATACGGAACACACCAAAGTGTTTGCACATGCTCACCGTTGATACTAACTTTAGCTGTTTCTCTTACATCACCTAAATCCAATAACCAATCCTCTGCTTCAGCTTTATTTACACTAAACGATGTAGAATAAACAGCAACTCCTTTGTTTTCCTTAGCTTCAGGAATATTCAGTTCAGTCCATGGAATCAATTGAGGTAAGTCAAAAGTATCAACAATAGCAGGTGTACTTTCTTTAAAGTAAACTTTCCAATTATTTTTTAAGATAAAAGGAGTGCCTGATTCACTTACATATGGCCAAGCTTCAGTTTTTATACTATTGTTAGTATAAGTTTGCATAACTAAGGATTCTCCGGATTTTAGCTGGATATGAACCTTTGTTTGCTGATCGTTCTGTTTGATTTCAGCCATTCCGGCGTGTCCATTTAAAGGATTGAAGAACACAACAGATTGTGCTTTGCCAGGAAGTGTGATCCATGTATCTGTATCCTCACCTTTTAAAGCAGAAATAAAGTAGTGATAGCCCGTGTTATTTTTTCTACGAATAAACTGTAATTGGGCCTTTGTTTTTAATTCTTCTGCCATGACTCCGGTTTCAGCCAGCGCATTGGTATGAATTGATCCGGTAATGATCGTACCTTCTCCAAATGAGGTAACGTTATTACTTTTAAAGTTACTGTGAGGTAATTGGCTCACTAACTTATTAAATTGGTTTCTTCTTTCTGACAGTGTTGAAAATCCTGGAACATCTGATGGGTAGTTATCTAAAAATACCACTTTAGCGCCTTGTTGCGCCAGTTTTATTAATTTATCCAATACATCAACCGGCATTTTATGAACAGAAGGTACGATGATGGCTTTGTAAGATGCCCCTCCTGATGTAAGAAGTGAACCTCCGCTAACCTGAGTATTTCTTACAAATTCATCAGAAATGTAATCCATATCATAGCCTTGTTCACTAATCTGGTGCACGACTTTTATAAATTCAGGAGCTCTTTCGTTCATTTTATGAATATCGAACATCAAGAGTCTGCCTTCCTGATCGTGCCACATGTCGTACACAGGTAGATACACCAAAAAGTCGTTATCCGGTTGTCCCATTTGTAAAAAGGACTGTACCCTGGAGATATACTGGCAAAATGGCTTTGCATGACTCCATAGTGAATTGGTTGGACTCATGTCTATAGAAGCATAAAACTTCCAGCCCGGCCAGGCCGCTTCTTTAGGGCTGTAGGTTGTTCCGTGAAAATTCATATGATTCACACCAGATACAAACATCAAATCTAAATCGGGTTTACATTGCGAAAATGAGGTTCTGAAATGTTCCGTTAGCCAGGTGAATGTTTCTGATGAGGTATATTTTTTACCCGCAATATGTGCTGCCGAAGAGGCATATTTTAACATCGAAAGGTCAGAATCATTATGTCGGGTCATAGAATCTTGTCTTAGACCTTTGATATGAAAATCAGATAATCCAAATCCTTCGCATTCTGGAATATCCACAGCCGCGTAAATGTCGATTAAATTACCCGGTGAACCATGAGCCTGATTACGGGTTTTGGCATTCAGACTGTGCGCCCATTCTGTCCATGGATTTGTAAAATTATTTAAGATTAATCCAGATAAAGTTTCTCTGTAATCAGAAATAATTCTTGCTGTCGTATCGTTTCTTTCTTCACTTAAAAAGTAAGGTAAATACTCTTCCAGTTTATAGCCATGTATCTTTTCAAAAGCACCTAAAAGACCAGGAGTCCAGTCTGCACGGTAAACTTCATAACTGTCATTAAAAAAGTTATGAGGTAGGGGAGCTTCAGATTCTTTAAATGCTTTGGTAAACTTATTCAGGTATTTTTCAACGCTTTCTTTTGAAAAGTGGTTGATCACAAAACCTTTACCACCGGGAGCCGCACGTTTTACTTTTTGAAAAGTATTGCCTTCAAATAAAGCAATTAATCGCCAGGATCCATTAGGTGCAGTCCAGTTTAAGAGCTGGTCTTTTACTTTATCTGTTAAATCGATACATTCACCATTATTAGAATAGGCCATCAATTTGGCCAGATGTGCCGTTTTTTGTTGCTTTTTATCATCCGGAAGAACCGGTTCTTTTAATTTTTCCTGACCGAATAAAGTAAACTCTTTTACAAACAGGCATGAGGCAGCATCTTCAATACCAACATTGGGACCTCCAAATGGCCAACCAGTACCCGTGTTTAGGTCAATATTTATACCTAAACGCTGTCCTTCTTTTAAAGTGTGTTTGTAAAGTTCCATCCAGCGAGGAGACAAAAAATCTACCTCGTTGCTATCATTGCCTTGCACACCGTAAATAGGTGTAATCTCCAATGAACCAATACCTGCTTCTGCATAGGATTCCATATTGTAGGTAATATTGGCTTCGTCCAAGGCACTTCCCATCCACCACCAACGGGTTCCAGGTTTTGTTTCTGTCGATTCTTCAGGCCATTGTACTTGAGATTGACAAGCGCCTAAAGCTAAAGCCAGCAGGACAATAATAACACTGAATGTATATTTACGGGATAAGCACATGATCAGCTAAATCTTTAAGGTTTTGTTTTTTAATTTCTTCAGCAATAATTTTAGCAACGGCATGAGCGCCCGGTTCCTGTAAATGTGTATCATCTTGAGATCCGTCTGGTCTGTTTTTATCAATACCAGGTTCAACCCACATGTATAGCGACTTTGAAGCTGAATCACCCATCATAATAATCATATCGCGAGTTTTAACATAGGCATCAATCATAGGTACATTTAAAGAATCAGCCACCTGACGGGTAATGGCCGGGTAACCTAACAAACGATCATCTACCAGACTACGTCCTTTAAAAGTTCTCATGACAATAGAAGTAGCTAAAATTGGATTCGCTTGTTTTTCTCTGGCTTGATTTACCATTGTAATTAAATTCTGCTTGTAATCCGGGTAAGATGCATGTCTTTCAGGACGTGTAGATGCATCATTATGTCCAAACTGAATAATAACGTAGTCGTTAGGTTGGATATCATCCAGAATTTTTTGCCAGCGCTCTTCACTAATAAATGTTTTGGTACTTCTTCCTCCCATAGCTCTGTTTTGAACAGTTACTGTTGTATCAAAATAACTTTGAAATACCTGTCCCCATCCTCTCATTACTGTTTTTTCAGGATTTTGAGTTTGCGCAGTAGAATCACCTGCAATAAATATATTAATGTGTTGAGGTTGGTTTTCGCAAGCAACAAAACCAATTAATAGCGCTATAAGTATGATAAAATTGAATTTCATTTTTATATAATTAGTTTATTTCGTTTCAGTATTAATTATTTGGATTCCGGAATAAGGTTGATTGGTACCGGTAGGTTACGATTACAAACAATCTGACCATTTTCATATTGTAATTCACTTACCAAAATAGATGTTCTTCTGGTTTCGTAGTTATCCTCTTTTACTCCTTTCTGACGTCCAGGATGGGTGAAGTAAAAAATATAGGCTTTATCATTATTTACTACCACATCGCAATGACCACCTTTCACTTTATCATCAACACCAAAGCCCGGTGCTTTTAGAATATTATCGCGTTGCATATGCCAGTTTTCCATATTTTTCGATTCGAACACGGCTAAACCTCGCCATGCATCTACAATCATAAAATAGCGGTCTTTCCAATAGAATACCACAGGGCCTTCGCCTCTCTTATCACCCATTGCTAAACCTTTATCTTCCCAATTATAAAGATCATCGCTTTCTGCATAGTAAATAGATTTATTGCGCCTTTCATTATTGTAATACATTCTCCATCTTCCGTTTGGAGCCATTACCACATCGGCATCAATTACTTTATCAGAAGCCAGTTTTAGAGTTGATTCAAACTTCCAGTCAATCAAATTATCACTGGTAAAGTGTACAATATCTCTTGGATGTCCCCAATCCGAAAATGTTCCGGGTACGATGGTTAAGTACATATGGTAAGTTCCATCATGTTCCATAACATCAGGAGCCCAGTAAGTAATATCATCTTTACCCTGGAAATTAATATTTGCATCCGTTTTGTAAGTCCAGGTTAAACCGCCATCTGTTGATTCTGCAATCCCGATAGGAGTACCATGTACCCAATCCACACCTTTAGCATTTTTAAGGTTAGCTCTACGGTTGGTATAAAACATAAACCATTTACCTTCTTTTTTATTCCAGATAACAACAGGGTCAGCTGCTCCATCGTAAATAGGATCTCTGTAAAGTGGATATGGAGCTGTTTTTACAGGATTAGCCACCTTTTCTGACTTCATGAATTTCTTTAAATCACAGTTTTCCAGCTTAAAAACAGCATTCGCAATTGTTTTTCCATGAAGGATAGCACCAATATATGAGGTATGTACATTATCCATGAAATATGGCTTTGTAGCTTCTTCTCCGATTTTTTCATATTCAGTTGCACACAAGTCGTTGCAATCAATGTAGCATACGTTTTCTTCTTCGGCTACTTGCTTTGTCCACTTTGCATAAGAGTCTGTTACGCGATGCATCTTGTCATCTTCCCAATTGTTTCTTGGCGTATGGGATAAAGCAATCACATTTACACCATGCGCTTTGGCTTGTTTGATATAGTGACGGATATAGTGACCAAAAGTATAAACTGTTTCAGGTCCACCAGTAGCCTCCATAATATATGTTTCAGATTCATCACCAGCACCTTTAATAGATGCTCTGGCTCTACCTGTGTTAAACGGTCCACCGTCGTTATGTCCGAACTGTATAAACAAATAATCACCTTCTTTTAAGCCTTCCAATACATTTTGCCATAATCCTTCGGTAAGGAAAGTACGACTGCTTCTACCTCCCAGTGCATGGTTTTCAATAGAAATTTGTGTTGTATCAAAATATTGCTCAAAGAAGCTTGCCCATCCCCATTGTCCGTTGGTTCCTGTTCCACGACCATTTTTAACCGTTGAATCTCCAATAACAAATACCACAGGGTTATCACCTTTTCTGGTGCTTCCACCTTTTAAAAACGGAGGATGTCTTGGATCACTTTCGCTAAAAATAGGTTCAGAATAAGGTTGAGTCTGACTATAAAAATGAACGGCATTATCATTCATCTTAGGAAACCAGTGTTTGCTTAATTCCAACATTTCAGCTCCGGCTAATAACATGGGGCCATAGCCATGTGCGGCCATCGCACTTACCGGACGATGATAATAAAAGGCAGGGTCAAATGCCATACCTGTACCCACGCATGTTCCTTCAACTTGCCCTTTTTCGTTTATCTTGGAACTAACTGAATTCCATCCCAGAACTGCAACAGGGCCATAAACGCGTGCATTTAACCACCCGTTGTTTATTCCGTGTGCAATGGCATATGTGTAAATTGCACTAGCCGAAGTTTCAAGGTAACTATCGTTTTTATTGATTAACTGATGCCATAATCCTGTGCCTGATTGGTATTCAACTAAGGATTGAATATGAGCTTGGTATAATTTTAATATTTCATCTCTATCGGGATGCTTTGAAGGAAGAACATCTAAAGCTTCACAAAGCGTTAAAAGTGCCCAACCGTTGGCTCTAGCCCAGAAAATAGATGGTTGAGGTTTTAAGCCTTCAGCCCAACCATGTCTGAATAAACCTTTTTCTGCCACAAACATTTTTTCTTTAAAAAGTTTGATTTGTTTAATGGCTTCATTGGTGTATTTTTCATCACGAGTAAGTTTTCCCATTTGCAGAAGCGCAGGAATACCCATAAACATGTCATCTAACCAAACTGATTTATAAATAGGGCGGTTTCTACCAAAGATGCCGTCGCCAAGTCTGTATTCATGATACATGATGTAATCGGCATATCGATCGATAAGAGGACGGACAGGCAGGTTCTTTTTGTCGAACATGTATGTTTTAATCATGGCAGCACACATGGCCCCTGCATCATCCAGCGCTTTAGGCTGAAGTACTTTTGTCATTTGTTTGTCAATAACACCAGTTTCGTCAAGTTGCTGCTTAAAATGTGGCGCTATTTCAGCTAAAAAAGTGAATCTATCTCTTACATAGTCCAGATACTTATAATCATCAGAAACCTGAGCCATTTTTAGCATGGCTGCATAGGTAACACCCCATTCATATGATGTCAATCTGAAATCACCCGGTGCAATGACAGCGTTTCTGTCTATGTCATCATAGGACGAAATTTTACTTTTAGTGTTTTTGTTAATGATTTCTGTTGGTGTAACAGCGGATAAATAATCATAAACCTTATCCATTTGAGATTTGATGCTTTCTGAATTAGGAGCTTGATACTCTATCGGATATTCAGGTTTCAACAGATGAAGCGGCGTATTTGCATCATTTTGAGCAGGAGCTTGTGCTACATTTTCCTGTTGTTCTTTATTTTTTGATTTCTTTTTAGCGTTTGCGCTTGTTCCTGTGTGGAAGAAGGAAGCTGCGATAAATGTAAAAACTAAATATGTTTTTGTACTAAACAATTTCATTGAATTTTATTTTCCTGAATTATGCTAATATGATGAACACAAAAGTATAAATGTTAAAAAATCTATAAATAGACATTCTTCCGCATTCATGTCATTTTATCCATGCTTGATGCATTGGATTGCTCTAATATTCATCTTACCAGTTTATTAGTTGTCTTTTGATATGGTGTTAATGGTTTGTAGATTGCTTTGTAATTCTGTCTACTCTTGATCAATAGGTTTATGAGTAGTTTGAGTTTTCAAATGTGCTAATAAAGCATTTGACATCTCGCTTATTGTTTCTTTATAATTATGATCCTCATAAAGATTGTTCCATTCTAAAGAATCGGTTTTTAGATTGTAAAATTCTCCACTAGCAATGTCTTCAAAATGATAAGTGCTGGCATCTTTCTTTCGATTGAATACAAGAATAAGCTTGTGGTCTTTATTTCGCCACATAAAGGAGGCTTGCTTTTTGTTTTCGTGTAAAGCCGAAAATGTGCCGGGTCGTTGTTGATTATCAAATAGATTTAAACCAACACTGGTTTTAGGAGTCTCAATTCCGGCAAGTTGCAGCAGGGTAGGGTATACATCAACTAATTCTGCATTTCTTTCGTCAATAGTACCTCTTAGCTTTTCCGGCAGGGCAGAACCAGCAATGATAATTGGAACTCGAACGCTGGATTCGTAAAAGCAGTATTTATTAAAGCGATAATATCTTTCTCCCAGCATTTCGCCATGATCTGAGACATAAATGATGATGGCGTTATCCAACAACTGTTTTTCTTCTAATGCTTTAAGTGCACGGCCGAACATGTCATCTATCCAGGTACAATTGGCATAATAACGCATGGTCATTTCTTTCCATTGCTCTTCTGAAGCATCTTTCCAAAAGTTGATATACAATTCTCTTCTGTTGATACCAAGCGCATGAGGCGATTGGTCTTTATCCCAGTCTGGCTGCTGGGCGTAGCTGGTATTTTCAAGATCGTATTCATCTTCAAATCCTTCAGGAACATTGTGTGCTGCATGAGGTTTTAAAAATGACAGGTATAAAAATAAGGGGCGTTCATCGTTTCTGTTCTGAATATAATCCAGACATTTTTCAGTAACCCAACCGTCTCGGTGACAGTCTTCCGGGATTCCGCTTGTTCTTCCAATGTAACCATTCGGTTTTTCTTCTCCACCTCCGTAATCTTTTGTTTCTTCGGTATATAAAGCTTTTTTGTCGGGATCAACATCAATCATCATTACAGCACCTTCTTCCGGACATTCTGCAATAAATCGGGTTTCAAAACCACGGGTAGAAGGCAAAAAGGGTTGTCTGCTGCTACCCCAGTGTGTTTTTCCAAAACCGGCAGTTTCGTATCCGGCCTCTAAAAATAATTGAGCCAATGTTTTAGCTGGCAATAATGAATCCGGAAGTCCATTTCCGTTCCTTAAAATGCCAACCTGGTTAGGGTAAAGTCCAAGCATCATCGAGTTACGACTTGGAACACACATAGGAGCCTGACAAACTGCTTGTGTATAGCGAATTCCTTCATTGGCCAATTTGTCCAGATTAGGTGTTTTTACGGATGGATTTACCACGCCTAGCGCATCGTGTCTATGCTGGTCATCCATTAAAAATATGATGTTAGGTCGTTGTTTTTTAGTTTCTTGAGCATTCTTTGTTTTGCTAGTGCAGGCACTTAGAAGAACAATCGTTGCAAAAAGAATTGAGAATAAAGTATGTTTCTTTTTCACCTTGAATGAGATATAAAATTTTAAAACAATTGATGCAGTGTGATAAACGAAGCGTTTGAAGTTTTAAATCCAATTCAGGATTCGTTTAATACACAATATTCAAATATAAAGCATGATGCTATTTTATTAAATGGAGTATTTACCACTTTCATGTGTTTTTATCCGTGTGCTAATTCGTCTAGTGTGCTATAAGGCAAAATATGATAGGAAAAGTCGAAATCTTATTAATTCTTTCCTGTCTTAAAATCCATCTTTTACATGAATTTTATATGCGTATTGGGGATTTGTTTTGTGTAGAATAAAAAATCGAGGTTTGTGTATAAATATCCATTTTAAGCCGATCGCCTATGTTTTATATTTGTTGGTGTTAAATTGTATAAAATTAATGCTTGATATAATGAAGATCTCAGGAAAATTGTTTTATGTATCTGTATTGATACTATTGTTTTTTGTAAACAGTAATGTGGCATACGCTAAAAAGCCACAGCAAATAAACAGGGAGGAAACCCTGGAAGCTATACTTAAGGTAAATAAATACTTTATGGAAAAGTATAGCGATTATACAGCTACTTCGAATGTAGGAAGAGTGCGACCAAGTAATATTTGGACACGTGGTGTTTATTACGAAGGATTAATGGCCTTGTATTCGATTTTACCGGAAGAGGAGTTTTATAGATATGCTTACGATTGGGCGGATTTTCATAAATGGAGCTATCGTAACGGCCCTGCAACTCGTAATGCCGATGATTATTGTGCAGGACAAACGTATATTGATTTATATCGATTAAACCAGGAACCAAAGACTATTCGTAAAGCTATTGCCAATTTGGATATGTTGGTAAATACGCCACAAAATGATGATTGGTGGTGGATTGATGCCATTCAAATGGGAATGCCTGTTTTTGCTAAATTAGGTGTTACACTAAATGACTCAAAGTATTTTGATAAGATGTGGGATATGTATGCCTACTGTCGTAATGAAATGGCCGGCATAGGGCTATATAATGCCGAAGATGGTTTGTGGTGGAGAGATGGTGATTTTATACCTCCTTACAAAGAACCAAATGGAGAAGATTGTTACTGGTCAAGAGGAAATGGTTGGGTGTATGCTGCCTTGGTAAGAGTAATGCAGGAAATTCCTAAAGACGAGAAGCATTTTCAGGATTATATGAATGACTTTAAAGCTATGACCGAAGCTTTGGTGAAATGCCAGCGTAAAGATGGTTATTGGAATGTAAGTTTGCATGATCCTAAGAACTTCGGAGGAAAAGAAGTAACCGGAACATCCCTTTTTGTTTATGGAATGGCCTGGGGAATTAATAATGGTTATTTATCTAAAGAAAAATACCTGCCTATTATTACTAAAGCATGGAATACGATGATTGAAGAAGCTATTCACCCGAATGGATTTTTGGGTTATGTGCAAGGTACAGGTAAAGAGCCTAAAGATGGACAGCCGGTAACTTATGATAGTATGCCCGACTTTGAAGATTATGGTATTGGATGTTTTCTGCTAGCAGGAGTAGAAGTTTATAAATTGAAATAAAAGACCCTTAAAAAAATAAGCCGTGCAAAATAAAAAGTTAAATCTAGCAAAAGTAATATCAGGTACTTTCCTGTTAATGCTTACACTGGGATTATTCTCCTGTGCTGAAAAAGAAAATCCATACAAAATTGTTAAGCCATTAGAGAAAGGTGAGAATGGCTTCATCATGTTTAAAAATGTTCCAGACGGAAATTACAGGGTGCATGTAAAAGTTGGATCAAAATCTGAAGCTGGTCATACCGTTATAAGGGGAGAGTCTCGTCGTATGTTCTTTGATGGTATTTCTACTGAGAAAGGAGAGTTTAAAGATGTGTATTTTAACATCAATAAAAGAGATACGCTTATTAGCGAAGGACGTGTGGTTCGTATTAAAAGCAGAGAGCGAAATAAGCCTAACTGGGATCGTCATTTGTCCTTTGAATTTAATGGAGATGCACCTCAGGTAGAATTCATCGAAATAGAACCGGTTCAGGATGTGATTACCGTATTTTTATGTGCCAATTCAACAGTGGTGGATCAGGATTATGAGCCTTGGATTGGTTGGGGACAAATGTTACCGAAGTTTTTCAACGATAAGGTTTGTGTGGCCAATTATGCGGAATCTGGAGAAACAGCAACAGGCTTTATTGCCCGACGTAGGTTGGAAAAACTATTGACTCAAGCGAAAGCGGGAGATTATATCATTGCTGAATTTGGACATAACGACCAAAAAGAAAAAGGAGAGGGCAGAGGTGCTTACCTGAATTTTACAGATCGTTTAAAGGAGTTTATTGAAAAGGCAAGAGCCATAGGAGCTCATCCTGTTTTTATAACCCCTACTCAACGTCGTAGCTTTAATGAAGAAGGTAAGATTGTAGATACCCATGGTGATTATCCTGACGCTATGAAAAAACTAGCCAAAGAAGAAAATGTGCCTTTGATCGATTTACACAGTTATACCAGAACTTTATATGAAGCGATGGGTGTGGAAGAATCGGTTCATGCATTTGTACATTATCCTGCAAATACTTTTCCTAACCAGCCGAAAGCTTTGAAAGATAATACTCATTTTAATCCTTTTGGAGGATCACAAATTGTGCAGTGTGTGGTTTATGGTATGAAACAGATTAACCTTCCTTTGGTTAAATATTTAAGAGATGATGTGAAGGATTTTGTGCCTTCTCAACCAGATAAATTTGAAGATTTTAAATGGTATCCAACGCCATTTGTTGAAATAGAAAAGCCAGATGGAAATTAAGAAATATAAGTTTTTATTACATACCGGGTTAATTATATATTTAATGATGATGTCACAGTCAGTACTTGGGCAGAGTACTGACTGGTCTTTGCTAACGCCAGAACTAGCCGGAACTTTACGTTTAGGAGTGATGCATGGCGAGAATAGCAAATGGTTTTCTGATTTTGACCAGATAAAGGTGAAAAATTCAGATTCAGAAACCCGATTTGTATTAAAAGATGATATTCTTGCCAAAGGAAAAATTGAGTATATCATCCGACCTTTAAAAGATAGTAAAGGAGGCGTAATGCAATTAAAATGTTCCGATTTACCAGATGGTTTGGAATTGATTTGGACATACGGAGGCGCCTCTAATAAATCGGTTTCAGTGAATTGGCAGCCGGAAATAAAAACAGACGATTGCTATCAAAATGTGTTCAGTATAGAGGGAGATTCTTTTACTTTATACTATGGTACCAGTCGTAAATTAAAGATTTTAGAAGCAGAAACACCGGCTGGTTCGAAGTTGCGACTGGCAGATGCTTTTCAACAGGAAACACCTGCGCAACTCTTAAAATCAGGCAAAAATACAACAGCACAAGTGGTTGCTGCCAATGTATCATTACAAAATGATTCACCCTTATATTTCTGTTTTTACTTCTTAAGTCCTTATGCAGATTATAACTATTTTATGTTGCCTGAATTATTTGAAAAAGGATCTTACAGGGTTAACAAGGACACTGAGTGGATGAAGTCTACTCCGGATTAAACATTAAAAATTACCTTAAAATGCGATATCTATTTTTTATCTGCACCTTATTTGTTGTTTCTACTATACAAGCAGCTATTTATAATATTAAAGATTTTGGAGCAATCGGCGACGGTGTTCATATTGATTCTCCAGCTATCAATAAAGCTATATTAAAAGCCTCCGTAAATGGAGGGGGAACGATTTATATTCCTGCAGGAACTTATGCTTGTTTTTCTATTCGATTAAAAAGTAACATTACACTTCATATTGAATCGGGAGCTGTGATTAAAGCAGCTTTCCCAACAGAAAAAGAAGGGTATGATCAAGCTGAACCGAATCCGGATAATCCATACCAGGATTTTGGGCATAGTCACTGGAAAAACTCTTTGATATGGGCAATTGGAGAACATGATATTACCATTTGTGGTTCCGGCTTAATTGATGGGGATGGATTATCCAGAGAGGAAAGCCGTTTGGCTGGAGTGGGAAACAAAGCGATTGCCATTAAAGAAAGTCAAAATATTACCCTAAAGGATGTTTCGATGCTGAATTGCGGGCACTTTGCTTTGTTGGCTACAGGTGTTGATAATTTACATGTGATGAATATAAAGGTGGATACCAACAGAGATGGCTTCGATATTGACTGCTGCAGAAATGTTAGAATAACCGATTGTACCGTAAATTGCCCCTGGGATGATGCTATCGTGTTAAAATCGAGTTATGGTCTGGGTTATTTTAAAGATACTGAGAATGTAACCATTCGTGGTTGCCTGGTTTCTGGATATGATAACGGGACGGTGTTGAGCGGAAAATGGGAGACCTATGAATCTGTTGCGCCTGACCATGGAGCAAATACAGGAAGAATAAAATTGGGAACAGAATCGAGTGGTGGATTTAAAAATATTTTAATTACAGATTGTATTTTTGAGCGTAGTCGCGGATTGGCATTAGAAGCTGTTGATGGAGGTTGGCTCGAGGATGTAGTCGTGAGTAATATCACCATGCGAAATGTGGGGAATTCCCCATTCTTTTTACGTTTGGGAGCCCGCCAACGAAGCCCTAAAGGAACACCGGTTGGTAAATTCAGAAGAATACAAATTAGTCATGTAAATGTATTTAATGCCGATTCTCAGTTTTCTAATATCATAAGTGGCGTACCCGGGCATTCCATCGAGGAAGTTTCGTTCTCAGATATTAATATTCATTTTAAAGGTGGTTTTACTGCTGAGGATGGTAAAATAGTACCTCCTGAAAATGAAAAGACCTACCCGGAACCATGGATGTTTGGAACTATTCCGGCTTCCGGCTTTTTTGTGCGTCATGCCAAAGACATCTTTTTCAATAATATTCGTTTTTATTTTGAAAAAGAAGATAAAAGACCTCTGTTTATTTATACTGATGTAGAAAATGCCGATTTTAAAGATATTAGAGTTGATGGAAAATTGGTGAAAGATCCTTTTGTCGCTCCTTATTAAAATAATTTTTCTGCTTGCGGAATATTATTCTTTGAAGCTGGTACGATCATAAAACTATAGCTTATGTTACTTCCGATAAAAACAAAACTGTATTGTATCTCTTTATTTACATTTTGGGTGACTTCTTGTGCTAATGGTCAGGAATTAAAAGAATGTGATTGCAAGGGATCGGATTATGACCAAAATATCCAAAAGGAAAAACTGGATAGAGGTTTAGTTGCGATTCATCAGGGAGAAGGAACGGTAGCTGTTAGTTGGAGGTATTTACCGGAGGATAAAATTGACAAAGCTTTTGATCTTTTCAGAAAAGAAGGAAATAAAAAGCCTGTAAAGTTGAATAGCATAGGTATTACATCATCTACTTATTTGATGGATGAAAAGGTTGATGTAAAAAAGACGAACGAATATATTTTAAAGGATGGTGAATCCGGTGTAACATTAGCCAATTATACCTTAACGACCGCAAAAGCAGCTAAGCCTTATATTACTATTCCAATTAATCCTTTTCCTGGGGATAGTTCATGGAGATATAGCCCGAATGATGCTTCCATTGGAGATGTGGATGGAGATGGAGAAATGGAAATCTTCTTAAAAAGGGAGAATAGTGGCAAGGATAATTCACATAAAGGCGAATGTAACGGTGGTACTTTAATTGAAGTTTATAAACTGGATGGTACTTTTCTTTGGAGAGTAGATCTAGGTGTAAATATTCGTCAGGGAGCACATTATACCCAAATGCTGGTTTATGATTTTAATGGCGATGGAAAAGCAGAGTTGGCTGTAAAAACCGCCGAAGGAACGGTGTTTGGAGATGGCACTACTATTGGCGATGAGAATGAGGATGGAATTTTGGATTATGTAGACAGAAATCCTTCTTCACCAACCTATGGCAAAATAATGGAAGGACCGGAATTTCTATCCGTGATTGAAGGAATGACCGGAAAAGAATTGGCCAGAAGTGATTTTATTCCCCGGGGAACGCCTTTTGAATACGGAGATAACCGAGGGAACAGAGTTGATCGCTTTTTAGGTGGTGTTGCCTTTTTAGATGGACAGAAACCAAGTATAATTATAAGTCGTGGTTATTATGCCAAAACAGTTATTGAGGCTTGGGATTACAGAGATAATCAGTTAACGAAAAGATGGAAATTCAGTACCTCAGATAATAATGGTGAATATAATAGCTACAGGGGACAAGGAAACCACAGTTTAGCTGTTGGTGATGTGGATGGAGATGGAAAAGATGAAATTACTTTTGGTGCCTGTATGATTGAAGATAATGGTGTTGGAGGATATAATACCAAACTGGGTCATGGTGACGCCATGCATTTGACAGATATTGATATTGAAAGGCCGGGATTGGAAGTATGGGATTGTCACGAACATGTCCCCACAAGGGCTGGTTCAGAATTAAGAGATGCTTGTACCGGTGCTCTGTTATGGGGAATTCCTTCTATTGAAGATGTGGGAAGAGCCATGGCTGCAGATATCGATCCTCGTTTTAAAGGATTGGAAGTCTGGACTACCCATTCAGGAGGCGTTTATACTGCAAAAGGAGAAATGATAACCCGCAGAACACCTTCCATCAATATGGGACTTTGGTGGGATGGTGATTTAAATAGGGAGCTATTGGATGGCTCAGGTGTTTTTCGCAGGCAGAGAGTAAAAATTAGTAAATGGAATGGTAACGGAACAGATGTAATGCCTTTACCTGATGAAAATGATTTGGCAGCTAACAACTGGACCAAAGGAAACCCTTGTTTGCAGGCAGATATAATAGGAGATTGGCGCGAGGAAGTACTGGTTCGAACAAAAGATAATAAAGAGATCAGGGTATACCTGACACCTTTTGAAACAGCATATCGTTTTCATTCCTTATTAAGCGACCATATGTATCGTTTATCTGTGGCTATCCAAAATATTGGTTATAACCAGCCAACTCAGTTAGGTTATTATTTTGGATCTGATTTGGGTAAATTCTGGAATAATCATTACCGCTTAAAAAGAGGAGCACATTCTAAATCCGGTAGATCAGAGGAAGGGCATATCAATGATATGAATACCCGTTATGCAGGAGCGGAGAGAATAGTGCGGGATACAATTCGGACAAGGCAATCGGAATATACATTAGATGCCGGATTGGATTATGATACCTATAAGTGGTTTGTAGATGGAAAGGAAATTAAAGCCGAAAGAAGCCTTAGCTTAACTGCACTCGAAGAAGATCAGACGATAGAAGTAGAGTTGGAAGCTACTTATAAAGGGTTTATTTTTAAGGAAAGGGTAGTAGTTGTAAAAGGAGATAAACGTTTTAAGTAAAATTTAGGTTAGCCCGGAGTTGCTTTTCCAAGCTAACCTATAAATGTACTTCTTAAAAATTAGTTGCAACAATTAAAGTATTTCGTTCTTCGTTAGAAAAGTCCATTGGGATAATACCATACCTTCCATTGGTATTTTGAGTAAAATAATCGACCAATAGAGGGTTAATGGTATTGGATACGTTAGTGATACTTGGTATTCCAAACCATCCCGATTTATATCCACTGGTAAAATTAACAAATAAGGTTGTTGAATTTCCACTTGTAGCTTCATCAAATATAGAAGTGATGGCATTCCATTTATCATTGTTGTCGTCTACTTGATATTGATCTTGCACTCTAAAGGTTGTATAATGGTAAATCCAGAAGGTGGAATTGTCAGCCCAATCAGGTGTAGCGGCTAATCCGTATGAGGTAGAGTAAGAAAAGCGTCGGAATAAAACTATTTTTCCTCTGGCATCTCCCAGGATAGGAGCAGATGCACCAGTATACCATCCATCCGGATTTTTAGCTACATAAGTGTCAAAAGTTTCCTGAAATGTACGGGTTATATTAGACTCGTCGTATTCCTCTTTTACGCTCATAATAATAGTCTCACTTGGGTTTGATGCCAGAAAATCCCAGCAATATTCAAGCACATCATCAAAATTGAGATTTTGGTAAACCGAACCGTGGTGGATAGCAAAAGCATCATCGATATGGCGGCATCTAATATCAATAAAGCGAGTTCCAATATTTAATTGTTCCCCTATGGTCAGATCCTGACATTTTGCTGTGCCTGGCCAAGATTCGTACATGGCTCCGGCATCATGAGAACCTGGAATGGATAATTCAGATAATTGGGTATTATCATCAATGATTGACATCCAATTGTTTAATGTGTAAGTTGATTTTAACTGAGTTTCGCTTGTAAGTGGTTCAATCTCTTGCTTTTTACAAGCAGATAATAAGAGCACTATTCCTATAATTAAGAAAGGATAGCCATAATTACATTTCTTCATGATTATATTTTTTAAGATTTAAGAGTTGTAATAATCACTAAAACAATGGAATAATAATGTCAAAAATTCGACATTTAATAATAGAAAGCTATTGGTTGTGTTAAAAGTAAATTATGTTTTTCAAAATGTTTAAGTAGTCTTACTGAATCTTAGTAAGAGAACAAAATGGAGATTATTCTTAAGGATTAAAGTGTAGCTAACAGTTTGCACTATAAAATAAAAAATGCACCAGAATAAATCTGATGCATTTTTAGAATAAGTATATATTTATTTTAAACGCCTTGTTAATACATAACAAAATGAATTGTTATTTCGACATCTTACCCCAGTAGGTTGCGTTAAGGTTCTTCTCCGTTCCAGCGTAAACAAATGTTACGTGGCGAGGGTTAGCTTCCCAATCGACTTCACGTTCAACACAAACAATAACATTACCCAGAGTAAGTTGCTTTTTAGAAGCATCATAACTCCAATTACCCGTTAGCGCTCCTGACATCGTGCCATCTGCTTTAAGAGTTAGAGACGAGGCTGTGTTTTGTTCTGCGTAAGTATATTTGAGGTTAATATGTTCCCATGTTCCAACCAGAGAATCTTTGGTTATTGTTCCGTAATCCGGCACAGCAGCATACCTTTGAGGTAATGCAATTGGCCATAAATTATCAGGTTCGCTTGTTGAAGCCGGACACCAAACAATACGGCGAACATGTCCCATCATAAGTGCATTGGAATAAGCGTTGCCATTAACCCCTTCCGGTAATCTTCCTTGCGACATATAGAACCAATCGTTAGTCTCTTCCTCCTGGAAAATGCAGCAGTGTGCTATACCAACCCATCCATTACTAAGGTTAAATTTGTATGGATGGGTAACAATTGGGTAGCAATCTCCTTCTCCATTGGTAAAGTTACGACCTTTAATATCATAATAAGGACCTTCAATGTTTGTACTTCTTACAACACGGGTATTATAAGGTATATCCAGTCCATCGTATGCCATAAATAAATAGTAGTAACCATCTTTGTAAATGACTTCGGGAGCTTCACTTCCTTGCCAACGACTCCAATACCCACTTCCAACACGTGTACCTATTCTCTTTCCATATCTTGCGGTTAGTTCACTAGTACTGTTTGCATATGGTTCTCCAAGTGTATTTTTTGGTTTACCAGTTGTTGCGTTAACCTCTAAAATGGCAAAGCCACTATGCCATGAACCATGTATTAGGTAATGATTTCCTTCAGGAGTTACTATATACGTAGGATCAATAGCATTATAGTAGAAATATCCATTCCAGTCTGTTGTACTAGAGCGACTATAGTCCAGTCCGCGATCTGATGAAGAGCAAGTAACATATCCCTTGTCTTCCCAAACAGCATTGGCAGGATCGCTGGATTCGCACATCCCGATAAAGGCACGTTCAGTCCAGCTACCATCAAAGCTTGATGAAATAGGGTTACCTGTTTTAATGTAGTTATCAATTACGATGCTATAGTACATCCGTAAAATTTCTTTACCACCAACATTAACTTTACGTACTACAGGAGCCCAATAACCATATGAAATATCATCTTCAGCAATAGCAACAAGTCCCATTCTGCCGCGAATACTATTCAGTGAATCTGCAACCCAGGTAGGTGCCTCGTAAAAAGGACCGCTAACCCATTCCCAGTTTACTAAATCTTTGGAGCGCTTACCTTGAAAATGTCCGTGTCCTTCGTGCTCATTTCCATACGAAGCATCTGTTCCGTACATGTAGTAATAGCCATTGTAATAAGCTACCGATGGATCATGAACGTTAGCTAAATTCCATTGTCCACGGTTTGCCCAAGATGATATAGATGAATAGTCATCATCATAAGTTGGAATGGTAAAAGTTGTTTCAGTATTAGGATCTTCTTCTTCCTCCTTAGGTTTTACTTCATCGTCTTTACAAGCGTAGGTCAGTAAAATCATCAAACTCAGAACCCAAAATATTCTATTCTTCATGCGCTTATGTTTAAATTATTTGCATGTAACTCCCAGGAAAATTTAATATTCGAATATTTAAAAGATTAAATCTTCATGTTTGTTTCATTGTATAAAACTCCTATATATTATCAATTTCAAAATAAGTTAATTCATAAATTTTGCAGGTGGACAATATCTTATTTCATGTAGATAAATAGATAAGATAATTGTGTGATAGGTGTTATCTGTCAGTTTTATAGTTGTTTGGTCTATTAAGTTATTGGTTGACTTATTAAAAGTAGTTTTTAATTATAGAGAGAAAGTAAGTAGGTTAACTCCCGTTTTTATCATTAGCATATGGTGCAAAAAAAACTTCCTTATCAACAATTAAAAGTCGATAAGGAAGTAATATATTAAAAGGTAAAACTATGTCTAGTCTAAATTATAAACAGGGCGAACGGTATATCCTTTTTCAAAGAAAGCATCACTGTTATCTTTATTTTTATTAGCAGAGTTGCCATCAAGATTTGGATTTGTATCCAGATTTGTTTGCCAAACAGGGAAATATTCATGCCCAACAATATAGCTATCATATGATGAAGATGAAGCAGTTGCAGAAGTAAGCTCCTCTGTACTAATGATCACAAGTTCTTCTTGTTTTTGCTCACCATCTTCTTCCCAGGTATAAAGTTGTTTTGGAGCTAACTTATAATAAGCATGTTCCTTAATCTGTTGTAAACGTTCTGTATTGTAGAAGAATCCCCAACGAATTAAGTCAGTACCACGTCCGTTTTCACAACCAAATTCTTTAGGACGTTCAACGTTAGCTATTTGTTCAAAAAGTGCATCAGCTGTTGGGAAATCAGCAAGCTGAAGATCAGGAAGAGCAACACGTCTACGTACCTGATTAATGTAATCGATAGCTGTTTGTGTTGGGCCATTGATTTCATTTTCACATTCAGCTGCACGTAAAAGAACATCGCTATATCGCATTAAGCGTAGGTTAATACCAGCTCTTAATCCTACAATAACATCATCAGAAGTTCCTGTTCTGGCGTAGGTCCATTTGGCAATAGCTATACCTCCTTGAGATGTGTTAGAACGAAACTTAACAGTCCAGTCATTTTCTTTATCACCTGTTGCTGCATATAATTCTTTATTATAGGCGATGTTGGTTCGTGGGTCACCGGCAGGATAAGCAGCAGTTGGTGCGTCTGTGTAGTTATTGTATTCATCTTCGTAGGTAACCAATGTCCAGTATAAACGAGGGTCAAGCGTACCGTCTGTACAATTTTCTTTTTTATACAGGTTATACAGCCAAGGAGAGGCAGCGCAATCACCCCAACTACCTAAATCCTGAGGAGCATAATTCGCTTCTACAGCATGACCCTGAGTAGCCTCCGAGCTAATGTTTACCGGTGTCCACTCTTCATCAGTACCACCTGTACCATAGTCCATATATTGCACTTCAAAAAGGCTCTCTATGTTATTCTCTGTACCTTCTTTAAAGTTATCTCCAAAGTCAGCCATAAGCGCATAATTACCGTACTTACCAGCTATAATCTCTTTTAGAATAGTATAAGCTTCATCATACTTCTGACGAAACATCAAAGTACGAGCTAAATATCCGGCAGCAGCTCCACTTGTTGCACGACCTGCAGACCACTCTCCACCCTTATCACGAGATGGCAATATATTCATAGCTGTAGTTAAGTCAGTCTCAACTTGATTTAAAACAGTATCTTGAGGACTTGTGCTTGCATACATTGTGTTGATGTCAGAGTAATCACTATAACTAGTAACTAAAGGCACATCTTGATAAATTGTAGCTAAATTATAGTATGCCAAAGATCTTAAAAAAAGTGCTTGACCTTTAATTTCATTGTATGAATCTTCTGAT
The DNA here is from genome assembly GCA_963677245.1 of uncultured Saccharicrinis sp. GTDB lineage: Bacteria > Bacteroidota > Bacteroidia > Bacteroidales > Marinilabiliaceae > Saccharicrinis. Next base: position 1,912,623 of record OY781921.1, on the reverse strand, counting down.
AGATCAACAGCATCCACATTAGATAATACAAAGTTAGTTCGGTTCACAACATGATAATTATCACGCCATGGCCATTCTGCCATAAAATAAGTAGAAGTGTGATTTAGGTTGTCACAATCAATATACCATTGTTGAGAAGAGTTCCAAACTTCGTCTCCACGCACTGCATCAATAGTATAACCAACACGGGCGAAAGTACCTTCCAAACGTATACGATTATAGCAGGCTATAATGGCCTCGTTAAGTTCTGACTCACTATCTCCAAAGTCATAAGTAGTCTGACTGTTTGGATTGGAAACATCGAGCTTGTCATCACAGGCTATTAAGCCTACAATTAGCGCGAATATTACTAGAAATATATTTAATCGTTTCATATTAATTCTCGTTTTTTAGATTATAATTTAAAATGACAAGTTTACTCCAAACATAAATGATCTTGGTGTAGGATACGAAGCATAGTTATAACCAGGAGTGAATGTACCTCCGGCAAAGTCAACATTATAACCTTTATACTTAGTTATTGTAGCCAGGTTTTGAGCAGATGCGTATACACGAACACCGCTAATAGTACCATTAAACAATTTGTCAGGAAAATTATATCCTAATTGAATATTTGCAATTTTTAAATATGATGCATTTTGAATGTATCGGTCGCTGAAATAATTATTGGTCATATTATCAGCTTTGTATTGTACGCGTGGAATATCAGTGTTTGTATTGGTAGGAGTCCATGCATTTAATAAGCTAACAGCTTTATTAGTTGCAGTATAAGAGCTTCGTAACTCCATGTCAACAAAATCAACCGCTTTAAATCCTGCTGCACCAAAGGTAGAAACAGTCAAGTCGAAACCTTTATATTCAAGACGAGCATTTAATCCAAAATTTACATCAGGTAAACCACTACCCAAAATTTTTCGGTCTGTAGCAGTAATTTTTCCGTTTCCATCAAGGTCTTTATACAATAGATCACCAGCTTCGGCTCCAGGTTGTGAAACAAAGGCGCCATCATCGTTTTTATAATTATCTATAGCAGCTTGATTTTGAGCGATACCATTTTTAATTGCATATGTTCCATCGTCATTGATAACATCATCTGCCAATACATATCCATAGAAAGAACCTACTTCACGGCCGACCTCAGTGCGAGCAAGACCATTGTTTTGAGGTTCATTGGCAACACCTAAGCTAGTTACCTCATTTGATAGTGTTGACACGTTTGCCGATATTTCATACTTCAAAGCACGATTACGATTACGGTAGGTAAGTAAAAATTCAAGACCGGTGTTTACCATGGTTGATGCGTTCATTTTTACTGTTTCATTAGTAGCACCTGCGGTGGCAGGAACCCTTACATCATATAGTAGATCTTCTGATTCTGCTTTATACCAGTCGAAATTAAATTCCAATTGATTATTGAACATTGCTAAATCAAGACCAAAATCAAGTGTTTTCTTCTTTTCCCATCTAATAGCTGTATTTACATAGTTCGATATAGCAGATCCGGTAACTTTATTATTCCCAAAACTATAGGTGTAATCGCCTCTCGACATAACATCGGTATAATCATATGGACCAAGGTTTTCAATAGAACCTAATTCACCATAACTTGCACGAACTTTTAACAGGTTGATTATTGAAGGGTCGATAGGAAAGAAGTTTTCACGTTCAATGCGCCAACCGGCAGAAGCTGAAGGGAATATTTCAAAACGATCCTCTTCTGATAGGCGGCTTGAACCATCTCGTCGGGCAGTTACAGAAAGTAAATATTTACCATCAAAATTGTAGTTTAAACGTCCGATATAAGATGCCATCATCCAATCTTCTTCATAGCTAAATGAATTATTATCAGTTGCATTGTTTAGTTGCAAGTAGTATGGTTCTGACATGTTGTTACCAGTTCCTGTAAGTGTATGGTAATATACGCTTTGGTATGTTTGACCAACAACAGCATCAATATTATGGCGTCCGAATTTACCACTGTAGTTTATTGTGTTTTCAACAAGAGCATCGCTCGTATAACGATATTCTTGCGTAAGAACTTCGCTTTCCTTTGGTAAATAGTTTATAGTACTTGATATAAAGGCAGGTACGAAAGTGAAGTTTTTAACAATAGTTTTACTATATGCCAAATTAAGGTTGTAAGACAATTTATGATTAGTGCTTTCTTTGCCAATCATATCTAAAAGATCAAAATTTGTTGAAGCAGAACCTACAATACGATCAACTTTCACATTTCTTTCCAATAAATTGTTTGTCATTAGTACATTTGTCATACGTAAGTCACCATGAACATCGTCATAGTATGTTCCATATCCAAAAGCATCATAATTCCAGCTTTTTGCAGAAGAAAGCTTGTCATCCAGTACCCAGGTTGACTCATCGTAAGCCTTAATTGTGGAAGGTAATAGTAAAGCAGAAGCCATTACCGGATATTGTCCTCCGTAAAGACCTTGTACGTATTCATTGGCATTACTAAGTGCCATATTATCCTGATCGCTGTGGCTATAAACCAAACTTGTTTTGATTTTCAGGAACTTCACGTCCATTGTATTGTTAATACGAGCTGTAAAACGATCAAAGTTAGGACCTGCACCTTCCATGGTTCCTTCTTGCGTAAAGTAGTCAAGTCCAATATTGTATGTGTTGAATTCACCACCTCCGGAAAGGTTAACGTTGTGGTTCTGACGTACGCCTACTTTAAACACTTCATCAAACCAATCGGTATCAACCCAAGGTGTTCCATCTTCTTTATAAAGAACATTGTAGCTTTCTTCATTGCTGAAGTTGTTAGGATTATATCCACCAGGAAGATCAATACCACTGTTAGCATATGCCATGGTAAGGTAGTCTTTGTATTGTGTAGCATCCATAACATCATATATTCCTTTTTGAACCTGATCTACACCAAAGTAACCTCTGTAGTCAATTTTCATTGGTGAATTCTTTTTACCTTGTTTTGTGGTAATAATAATTACACCATTAGCTGCACGTGAACCATAAATAGCGGCTGCAGAAGCATCCTTAAGCACCTGTACTGATTCAATATCATTTGGAGAGAAGTCGCGTATGGTTGTTCCCATTGGTACACCATCAATTACATAAAGAGGGTTGGTATTACCAAACGAACCAATACCACGGATACGAACCGTAGGATCTGCACCAGGTTGACCATCAGATGTAATTTGAACACCGGATGCTCTACCTTGAAGCATAGTAGAAATGTTTGAGTTAGATACTTTTTGCATTTCTTCAGCATCGACAATGGCAACAGATCCGGTAAGGTCTGCTTTTTTCTGAGTACCATAACCAATTACGACCACTTGGTCGATTTCTTGAGTGTCAGAAACTAATGTGATACTACCAAGTTGGGTTTTTCCATCCACAGTAATTTCAATAGTTTCGAACCCTATAAAAGAAACCAATAAAGTCGCATCAGAAGGAACGTTTAAGGTAAAGTTACCATCAATGTCAGTAATAACACCGTTGGTTGTTCCTTTTTGTTGCACAGTTGCACCAATAAGTGGTTCCCCGCTTTCGTCAACTATTGTACCTTTTATTGTTATTTCGCCTGCCTGAGTTTGGGACTCCAGGTCGGCATTGCCGATACCTTCAGCGTAAGTGGCTGGAGTCAGCATCAATAGTCCCAACAGGATTAAATATATATATTTCATAATTTAAATGTTTTTTTGTTTTAATATTTATTCAACTGATGTTATATCTACATAACATCCATCAACAGTAACTGCTGCATTTAAATCATCAGCATCTACAGCTAAATTTGAATACTGTTGGAAATGAGTTTCTCCATTTGCATAAGTAACATCATAACGTATTGTAGCGGTACCATCACCAATATTTGTAATTGTAATTTCGATGTCGGAATCGTTAATGTTTTCTGCAAATACATCAAAATTCCAGTCATTTGAGGTTCCATCCCCATCATAACCATCACCCCATCCAAAATTGTCCATGCGAACTACGGCAAATTCTGTTTTGTCCGCTTTGCGCAGGATGACTACTGGAGCATTCCAGTTATTAGCTCCAGAAGAGTAACATTTCATTGTAAATTTCTTAGATGCTGAAGTGGCAACAGGATATTCATTAGAAAATTCAACCCAGAAACCAGTCGAGAAATCAGTAGCACCTACTTGGTTAGTTGCTCCCATTGCATTAGTTACGGCAACAGTTGTTGTTACAGTACTAGTTGCTCCAACATAAGAAATAACAGCTTCTTGTGCACCGTCAGCTGCAGTAATCTCAAATAGAAGATTCTCATTTGGAATTACCCCTGTTGAACCATCAGAATAAGTAGCTGTTACAACCATATCAGTAGCGTCAAATAATGGAGCTGCCGGACCAGGGAAAGTGTATGAAGTTACACTTGGCATGGTGGTCACTTCAAGGCTTGTTACTGAGTTAGTAACTTCTAGAGAGTAAGTAGTTGTTACAGCTTGTGTATATTCACCTTGTTTAGTTTTGCTATAGGCTGCGCCTACTGTTTTAGAACCTACAGTTGTCATGTCTGGAATAACAGAGAATGTAACATCTGCAGTATCCACTACTGTCGAAGAGCCGTCTGCAAATGTAACTGTAGCTACGCCATCACCCCAGAAGTCCTCGTTTCCTATTTCAACAAAAGCAGGAGTCCCCGTAATTTCAATTGATACAGGCTCAACGTCTTCAACAACTGTAACCTTAGAAGGTATTGTGTATGCTTTTAAAATTTCGAAATAACTTGCATCGGCAATTAGGAACGCAGTTATATCTGCAATGGCAGAAACAGGTTGATTATATGTCATTTCAAGCTCAGTGCCATTTGTTCCAACAGCAGTTGCTGTAAGATATACATTGCCAGTAGTTGAATGATCAATTTCTAATGTAACATGAGCGCCATCCATTGTTGCACGGAAGTCGTTCCATATATCTTCATCACCATCTGTGTCAGGATAATTATTAGATACTAAAGCCAAATCAAAAACAGAACCTTGATCTTTCATTTGGTCTCCCCAGCCATAAGCATCTGAACGAATAACAAAGTATTCCAAATGCCCATCAGCATCACGATCACCTACTTCGTTTGTAATGGCAAGAGTCCAGTTGTTCCAGTTATTTGCACTACCTCCATTGTGATTTATAAATTCAAGGTGTAAAAGTTTATTAGTAGGAATTGTGAAGTAATCAGAAAAAGCAGTCCACCAACCTGAACTATAATCTTCTGCACCAACTATTCCTGTTGTAATTTCGATGTACGTTGTGTCACCGGTGTCAATACTTGCTTTAGCAGCTGCAATAGAGTCTATCTTATATTGCAGATCAGCGGGCGAATCAATTGAATATAAATCCGGCTTTTCGCACCCAACTAGGCTAAATGCTGCCAAAACTGCTGCGAACATTAAGCCCGCCATCAGTTTGTTTGTTATTTTCATTTTCATAGTCATACTTTAATTAATTATGCTGTTTCAATTCTCTGTAATCTCATTTTCAAAATTGTTTTTTGCCACTCACCTTAAAAAATCATCTATGTGAGCTTTATTGTTTTTGTTAGCTTGCTTTATTCGTTTTCATTTATCCATATTTTTTATTTAATGAGTTTTGTTAATGCGCTTTATGTTATTACTCTATGAATTGTTTAAGAAATGATTCAAAGTGTTTCGAAATGTTAAGCAAATTTAAATTCGATCTAACTATTTAAGGTTCATTAATATTTTTTAAGAGTGGATAAATACGGATACCACGGTGGTGTTTTGTATTTGTTTTTCGAATATTTCAAGGAAATACAGAAAAGGTGGGATTAAATACTTATGGTGGAGTTTTGTTGTAAACATTTGTCCACCTCTAATAAATAATAATACTCTTGGGCTAGGCGTATTTTGCAGAACTTTGTTTGTTAAACATATAAGGATGAATGGGGAATAATAGATATCCAATATGTAATTTTTTAACTAGTTTTGTCCTTTGTTAAAAAATGTAATCTAAAACTTTATTGATGAAACACTTATTAACCTTTATTGCTGCTATAATAACATTAGCATCATGCAGCGAGCAAGAACCTTTAAAAACTTTTTCCTTAGAAGAAGTTCGTTTAACCAACTCTCCTTTTTTGAATGCTCAAAAAATTGATGAACAGTATTTGTTGGAATTAGATGCAGATAGATTATTAGCTCCTTACATTAAGGAGGCTGGTTTAGAACCTAAAAAACTAAATTATACCAATTGGGAAAATACAGGTTTAGACGGTCATATTGGGGGACATTATTTATCTGCTTTATCTATGATGTATGCATCTACAGGAGATACTGTATTTTTAAATAAGGTAAATTCTTATGTCGAAGAATTAAAGAAGTGTCAGGATGCAAGTGGAGGTGGTTATTTATCAGGAGTTCCAGGTGGAAAACAGATTTGGAAAGAAATAAGTGAAGGCAAAATAGAGGCAGGAAGCTTCTCTTTGAATAGAAAATGGGTTCCATTATATAATATTCATAAAATATATGCTGGATTAAGAGATGCCTACACATATGCGCATAATCAGGATGCTTTAGTGATGTTAACAAAATTGTCAGACTGGTTTTTGGATATCACTAAAAACTTAAATGATGATCAATTACAAAAATTGCTTATAAGCGAGCATGGAGGTATGAATGAGGTTTTTGTTGATGTAGCTGAATTAACTGGAGATAAAAAATACCTAACATTTGCACGTCGTTTTTCTGATTTCTCGGTTTTAAATCCTTTAATTGATAAAAGTATAAATCTAGTCGGGATGCATGCTAATACCCAAATACCTAAGGTTATTGGATATAAGCGATATGCAGATGTAGCTATGGATACAGCCTGGAATAGTGCTTCAAAATACTTTTGGGATGTTGTGGTAAATGATATGACTATTTCCATTGGAGGAAATAGTGTTAGGGAGCATTTTCATTCTCCGGATGATTTTACTTCTATGGTAGAGTCGGAGCAAGGACCTGAAACTTGTAATACATACAACATGCTTAAATTGAGCAAAATGTTGTTTTTGAGTGAAGGCGATCAAAAGTATATGGATTATTATGAGAGAGCCATGTATAATCATATTTTGTCTTCTCAACATCCTGAAAAAGGAGGCTTTGTATACTTTACTCCAATGCGACCTCAACATTATAGAGTGTATTCTAAGGTGCATACTTCATTTTGGTGTTGTGTTGGTTCTGGTTTAGAAAATCATACTAAATATGCTGAATTGATATATGGACATAGAGGTGATGATATTTATACTAACTTATTTATTCCGTCAACTTTAAATTGGGAAGAAAAAGGAATTGTATTATCACAGGAAACCAAGTTTCCATACAGTAATAAGGTGGATTTTAAAATTCAAGAAGCAAAACAAAACTTCAAATTTAATGTGCGTATTCCAGCATGGTTAAAAGGTAAAAAGCCACTAGTTAAAATAAACGACAAGGAGGTAAGTGTAAATGCGGAGAATGGTTATGCAGCTATTGGGTCCCTTGCCAAGGGAGACAGGGTTTCTATTGAATTGCCAATGGATTTTACAATAGAATATTTACCTGATGGATCTAACTATGCTTCTGTTGCTTATGGTCCTATTGTATTAGGTGCTGTTACGGATACTCTTGGATTAGATGGTCTTTTTTCTGATGATAGTAGAATGGGACATGTTGCCAAAGGAGAATTTCGACCTTTAGAGAGTGCGCCATGTGTAATTTCGGATGAAAAAGATTTTTCATCACAGATTGAGCCAATAGAAGGAGAACCATTGCATTTTAATATAAAGGTTGATGGAGATCGAGTTTTTAAATTACAGCCTTTTTATGAAATCCACGAAGCACGATATATGGTTTACTGGCCAGTTTATTCTGCAAGTGAGTTAGAAGCAAAAAGAGAAGAAATCAGGTTAAAAGAAGAAGCTATTCTGAATTTAGAAAAGAGAACGATTGATAAAGTCGCTCCTGGGGAACAACAACCGGAATCTGATCACTTTTTTAAAGGAGAAAGAACTAATTCAGGTGTGTATAAAGAGCATTTTTGGCGTGATGCAACCGGGTGGTTTAGCTACATGTTAACAGATAAGAAGAAAGAAGCTAATGTATTAAGGATAACATATACCAAAGGAGATGCCGGCAGAAAGTTTAGGATTGAAATGAATGGTCATTTGTTAGCAAAAGTATTATTAACTTCAGATCACAAAGAAGAGTTTTATACAATTGATTACCCATTGGATGAAATAAAAGAAAAACTGAATACCAAAAAGATTGAGTTAAAATTTATTGCAGAAGATGGTTCTGTAGCAGGAGGAATATACGGAGTTAGATTACTAAAGTAGTTTATTAATTAAATACTGAGGTAGTTATATTCTTACATAATATAATATCAAAAAATCGAAGGCCGCATTATTGCGGCCTTTTTTATAGAATGCTATGATTTCTTAGGTTTTGAATGTTGTATCTTTAATTATCTAACCTAAAATAAAAAGTAATATTTTTATAACTTCAGACTGAATAATCGTTATTTATGACATTATTTCTTAAAAAGACTTTCGGATTCTTAGGAATCATACTGAGTTGCTTTACACTAAGTGCAAAAAATCAACCACGTGTAGAATTTATTAATATAGACGATGGTTTGCCTCAAAATACGGTTCAATCAATTGAAAAAGACGAATTTGGTTTTATGTGGATTGGAACGGATAATGGGCTTTGTCGTTATGACGGTTATAGCTTTGAATACTATTATTCAGATGGAGGGGATAGTGCATTGTGGGATAACAGAATTTTAAGTCTCGAATCAGATAATGATCATTCAATATGGGTTACCAGTCAAAAAGGAGTGCAAGTATTAGATCTTTTTACTGGGCGATTCAAGGTGATTGAAGATGATAAAATTTTGCGAATTCTGAAATTAGATGTCATCGAAACCTTAAAAACAAGTAATTCAATATGGATCGTTACTAAAACCAATGGGATATTTCAGTTAAAAGAGGAAGGAAACAATCTGTTAGAAGTTGGGCATTATTGGAATAATGATACCTTACCTAATCCGAATTGTATATATCAGAGTACAAGCAATAAAGTTTGTCTTGGGACTGAATTAGGACTGTATATTTTTAATGAGTCATCCTCTTCATTCGAGAGTATGGATTATAACAGACCGGAAATCAGTAATACAAGTATTCAAAGTATTCTTGATGATGAACGATATTTGTATTTAGGTACTGAGAACGGATTGTACCTGATTGATAAAGGAAGTTTAAATTTTATACCTTTTTATGCCGATGTAAGCAATGTTAATTCATTAAACCACCCCAACGTTACAGCACTTATAAAAGTAAATGCTAATGAATTGCATATAGGTACATTGGGAGGTATTTGTCGACTGTATATTGATGAACAGAAAATAGAACGGGTTAGTCTTATAGACAATACAATAGAGTCGCAGGTAGAATTTGTTAGTTCAATATATGCCGATGAACAGGGAAATGTTTGGGTAGGTGCAGAAAAAGTTGGATTGGCACATTATAATATTCATCAAAAGAACTTTTTATCATTAGATAATTTAGGAGATGGTTTGGATGAACTGAATGAAGATATAATCAACTCAATTTATAAAACCCGTCAATCGTTATGGATAGGTACTGCAGGAAAAGGTTTGGCTAAGATTAACACATCAAAAGGTCATTTCAGATATTTTCAATCACAGACAGGAAACGCTTCTTCAATAGAAAGTAATTTTATTACTTCTGTTTGTGAAGATAGTAAAGGGGATTTATGGGTAGGTACATGGGGTATGGGCTTGCAGAAGCTCGTAAGAGGTAAAGGAGAAAATTTCATCTCATATCAAATAGACAAAGGACTTCCAAGTAGTTTTGTGTCATGTATTTATAAAAATAGTAAAGGACATTTAGTTATAGGAACACAAGGAGGATTGTGTATATATAATGAAAAACAAGATTATTTCTATTCGGTTTTGCCAGCAAACGATGGTCTTGCATCTTCATGGGAAGTTGGTTGTTTAATTGAAGATAAACATGGATTTTATTGGGTTGGAACCACTTCCGGATTATATAGATTTAATAGTAGATTGGTAAGCTTAACGGAACCAACTATTATTTCAAAATACGAACAAACGCTATTTAAAGAAACGCAGGAGCCTTACAGTTTGCCTAATAATTATATCGCTTGTTTAACATCAGATAGTAAAGGTAATATATGGTTGGGAACTTATGGAGGAGGAGTTGCAAAATGTGTTGAAATTGAAGGCGGTAACTACCAGTTTGAATCCTTAATTCAAAAAGATGGACTGGCAAATAATGTAGTTTATAATATTCTTTGTGATGATAAAGATAATTTATGGATTGCTACCGAAAACGGATTATCAAAATATTCGCAAGCGCAAAAGCATTTTGTAAATTATTATAAACAAGATGGATTACGAAACAACCAGTATTATTGGTCTGCGGCTTTTAAAGACGATGAAGGTTACTTATATTTTGGTGGTTTAAAAGGGCTTAACTTCTTTCATCCTGACAGTATTCAGCAATATCCATTTAAGACTTCACCGAGTATAACATCATTAAATATTTATAACCAAAAAGTAGTGCCTGGTCAGAAATACAATGGCGTTATACCTCTTAAAAAGTCTGCTTTTGCTAATGATACCATTCGTTTGTCATATAAAGATAAGGTTTTCTCTATCGAATTTTCAGCTATGAATTATCTGCATTCAGGTAAGATAAAATATGCTTATAAGATGGAGGGTGTTGATAAGGATTGGGTAGAGGTTGATTCAAAACGACGAATGGCTTCCTATACAAACCTTGCAGGTGGCTTGTATTTATTTCAGGTTAAATCAACGAATCTGGAGGGACTATGGGAAGAAAATGTGGCTCAGGTATATGTTGATATCATACCCCCACTTTGGCAGCGTATGTGGTTTAAAATAGTATTGGTGGTATTTCTTATTGTATTGATATCTGTTTATATTCAATATAGATCTTTTAGAATTTCGATGCAGAAAAAGCGTTTGGAATTCCTTGTCAAAGAAAGAACTGTTGAAATTCAAAAAAAGAATAAGCAGTTAGAAGAAAGTTCCAGCAGGTTAATGGAAAGTAATACTCAGTTAGAAAAGAGAAGAAATAAGATTGAGATTCAGAAAAAGCAGCTGGAAGATCAAAACAAAGAAATTATTTCCCAACGCGACCAGTTGATTAGTTTGAATGAAAAAGTAGAAAGTATTCATCAAATGAGAATGCAGTTTTTTACAAATATTTCTCATGAGTTTCGTACACCATTAACTTTAATTATATCTCCTGTCGAAAGGATATTGTCAGACTCCGGAGTTCAGTTGTCAGATTCAGTACGTAATGCCATTTCAGTGGTAAAACGCAATGCCGAACGTTTATTAATGCTAACAAATCAAATCCTGACCTTTAGAAAATTAGAAGCCGGTAAATTGAATGTACTTTTAAGAGAGGGAGCTGTAGATGAGGCGGTAATTGAAATTGGTGGAGCTTTTAATGAGCTGGCGCAAGAAAAGAATATTAGCTATGATTTACAGGTAAATAAAGGAGATTATGATGGGTGGTACGATAAATCGAAATTAGAAAATATTCTATTTAACTTATTGTCAAATGCCTTTAAATATACTTCTTCAGAAGGTCATGTAATGATGAATGTAGATCTAATTGAAGAGGATAGCAAAGGAAAATGTATTGAGATTAAGATAAAAGATGATGGGGAAGGAATTAAGCCGGATGTGATTGATAAAATATTCGATCGTTTTTATAGAGCGGAAAATACGCTGGGATTTGGAACAGGAATAGGTTTGTCTCTTGTAAAAGAGTTAGTTGAAAAACAGAATGGACACATAGTTGCCGAAAGTGAATATAAATCAGGAACCACTTTTATAGTTACACTGCCAATAGAAAAGGATGCATTTGATGATTATACAATTGTGGATCACGATATAAATGAACCTTTATCATTGAAAGAAAAAGTAAACCTGGTTCAACCTTCAAAAACTACAGAATCAGAAAATATACCTGAGGATGGTGCAAGTAAGCCAGAGATTATGGTTGTGGAGGATAATGATGATTTAAGGCATTTCTTAGCTGAATCGCTTAAGGTATACTATAGGGTTATTACTGCAAGAGATGGACAAGAAGGCTATGAACTGGCACTTAAGAATGATGTAGAGCTAGTGGTGAGTGATGTTATGATGCCCAGACTTAATGGTTTTGACTTGTGTAAACAGTTGAAAAATAATTTAAATACAAGTCATTTACCTGTTATACTTTTGTCGGCCAAAGGGGTGGATGAAAATCAAATAGAGGGTTTAGGTGTTGGTGCGGATGACTACATTGTGAAACCATTTAATTTTACTTTGTTACAGGCAAAAATAAAGAGCCTAATAGATAATAGATTTAAACTTAAGAAGTTTTACCTGCAAAATTCTGCCGAAGATCAGGATTTACAAAGTGGTACTTTAGATGATGAGTTTATGCAAAAAGTAAATGATGTTGTTTCTGAGCATTATGTAGATGCTTCGTTTGACATCGAAACCTTTTCTTCAAAAATGTTCGTTAGCCGAAGCCTACTGTATAAGAAGCTAAAAGCTTTAACCAATGTTTCTCCAAATGAATATATTAATGTATTTAGATTAAAAAAATCCATCCCATTATTAAAGAGCAAAAAATACCAGGTTGGAGAGGTAGCTATTATGGTTGGATTTAATGATCCAAAATATTTTAGCAGGGTATTCAAGAAGTTTTATAATTGTTCTCCAAGTGAGTATGTCAATGGTTAATATAGTAAAGCTAGTTCAATAATATTGGCTTATATAAGTTTCGTTTTTCAAGCAAATAGCTTGTTGTATAAGGGGTTTAGCTTGTGTTTTAGGCTATTCACTTTATATCCACCTCATAAAAACGATTGTCCTCTTTAATATTTATACTGCATGCTACTTTTGTTTAAGCGATTGTTAAATTTAAGTAGGAAAAATGCGTTCCATATTATATAGCCTTTATTTCATTTCTATTGTATTCTTCTTAAGTTCCTGCCTAAACCAAGGGAATAAAGAATGTACTAAAAACCCCTATGAAGATGATTATAGAAATATCGCAAGTATAAGTAACCGACAAGAATGGCATAGTGCCAATGTACATGATCCTTCCTGTATAAAAGTGGGAGATACCTATTATTTATATTCAACAGATGCCTACTATATTCCACCTAATATAATTTTTAAAGATGATAGTACTGTTCACATAGGTTGTATTCCAATACGATCTTCAAAAGATCTGGTACATTGGAAATTCGAAGGATGGGCATTTGATAGTATACCACAGGATGCGTTTGATTTTGTAAAAGAAGCTAATGAAGGTAAGTCTCCGGAGAGCATATGGGCTCCTTATGTTCATCAAGTAGGTGAAGAATTCAGGTTATATTATTCATTATCATATTTTGGCAAGAATGGTTCCTGCATTGGCTTGGCTACCTCTGATTCACCATTAGGACCATGGGTTGATAAAGGAATTGTGGTTAAAACATTATACGAGGATGAAATGAATGCAATCGACCCTTCTGTTATAAATGATCCAAAAACAGGAAGAAGTTGGATGTACTATGGATCTTCTTTTGGAGGATTGTACTGTGTAGAATTAAACACAGAAACAGGTCTAACGATTAATCCTGAAGATAAAGGTCATATGGTAGCTTGTAGAGGAGATCAAGCAAATAGAGTTATTGAAGCACCTGAGATTATTTATAATAAAGAGCAGGGTATGTATTACCTCTTTGTTTCGTATGATCCATTTTTTTCATTTTATAATATTAGAGTTGGCCGATCAAAATCGCCTTACGGTCCATTTGTGGATTGTTTTGGAGCTGATTTAAAGGATACTACTAATAACTATCCCATTCTTACTCATAGTTATATGTTCAAAGGACATCCGGGATGGTCAGGGAATGCGCATTGTGCGGTAATCGAGGACGATGGAAATTATTTTCTAATGCATCAGGGAAGGCTAGCTCCGGATAATTTAATGTTTCGATTGCATGTCAAGGTAGTTAGATGGTTGTCTAATGGTTGGCCAGTATTATCTCCCGAAAGATATAATCCGTTTGTTAAACAAAGTTTGGCAGAATCTAAAGAGTTAGATGGAGATTGGGAAATCATAGAAATAAAAGACTTACCTGATCAATTGAAATTAAAACAAGGTCAGGTTCCACAAGAAGAATGGTCGTATACACCTGAGGCCTATAACTTATCGCGTAAGATTAAGTTTAATAAAGATGGAGCTATAGAGGATGACAAAACTGTATTCATTTCATATAATTCGAATGGAGGATTTCTCTATTTAAAAAACAACAAGAATGAAATTACAGAGTGTGCAGTTTTAAGAGCTTGGGATTGGGAAAATGAAAAAGAAACGATAGTTTTTACAGGAATATTAAATAATGGTAATGGTATTTGGGGCAAAAAAGTCCCTAAATCAAGAAAATAAATACAAAGATAGAAGTACAAATTGATTGCGTTGAATTATTATCATTTTGAGATGACTAATAAAGATCGCTTTTTGCATAAAATAATACAATAATGAATGAATAATTGACATCTCAATATCAACTTTTGTATTAGTTATGCATGAAGGAAACTTATTAAATGAAATGATAAACATATGAAAGATCTAGCGAAACGATTTCTAGTTGTAAATTGTATTGTATGCTTATGGGCAGGAATGTTACTTAATGGATGTCAAACTAAAATTAAATATGATAATCCTTTAGTAGCACAAAGGGCTGATCCCTGGGTGGTAAAAGGCAAGGATAATATGTACTATTTTATTGCTACTGCGCCGGAGTACGATAGAATAGAACTTAGAAAATCAAATACAATAAACGGATTAAAAGAAGCTGAGGCTAAAGTTATCTGGAAGAAACATAAAACAGGTGTAATGGGTCATCATATATGGGCTCCCGAGTTACATCATATTGATGGAAAATGGTATATCTATTTTGCGGCTGGAGAAGCAGAACGTGTGTGGAACATTCGAATGTATGTTTTGTCAAATGAATCTGAGGATCCTACGCAAGGAGAATGGAAAGAAGAAGGACGTATATATACACAAAGGGAATCCTTTTCATTAGATGCCACAACATTTGAACATAATGGAAGAAGGTATCTGATATGGGCACAGGGAGTTAGGGAAGGTGAAAATACTTCATTATTGCTTTCTGAAATGGAAAGTCCGATTAAGTTAAAAGGTCCGGAAATTGAGATTACACATCCGGAGTTTGATTGGGAGAGAGCAGGATATAAGGTAAATGAAGGCCCTGCTGTAATCAAAAGAAACGGAAAAATATTTGTAAGCTATTCGGCCAGTGCTACAGATCACAATTATTGTGTTGGTCTTCTTTGGGCAGATGAGGATGCAGATTTATTAGATGTTAATTCGTGGAATAAATCAGATAAACCAGTTTTTTACACTAACGAAGCTCTAAAGAGATATGGGCCAGGACATAATTCGTTTACAGTAGCAGAAGATGGAAAAACAGATGTATTGATTTATCATGCACGTGATTATAAAGAATTAAAGGGTAGTCCTTTGTCAGATCCAAACAGGGATACAAGGGCTCGTGTAATTAATTGGACAGAAGAAGGATTTCCTGACTTCAGGCAGAATGAGCAGGATTAAAAAGAAATTATAATTTTTTAGTTGTTCAAAGTCAGGGATGAATATCCTAAGTGTATTTGTCTCTGGCTTTTTAAGGGATTAGGTATTACATACCTTAGTTTATCACATTAAGTTAATTTTTGATTTTCTGTGTTATTTTATGTGGACAGGCCGCTTCATGCTATATGCGTGAAGCGGTTTTTTTGTTTTAGTATTGTTAATGCTAATTTTTAAAAGGAAATAAATGGGTTAAAATGTGCTTGCATTTGTTCTGAGTATAATTGAATAATTAAGATCAGAATTCTAAATTCAATATTCTCAAATTATAGTTTGAGGAGTTTGTTTGTTTTATCTGCTTGAAAAAGATGCTTATATCCTTCGTTTAGTTGTTTGTTTTTCGGCAACATTCAGGAACAGTCCCCAGTTTTTATCTTCTTCGCTAACAGTATTGTATTTAAAAAAGTCGTTCATATTAGGTCCATAAAGTGCAAGCGAAATGCCATTTTGTGCATTGATAACGGCGCTAACCCATTATATTTTTGCAGTGTAAATAAAGTAAATCTGCTTTAAAATCTAATCATCAACCGAAAAAAATACTACACATTATGAATGCAATGGGAGCAATTGGATTAATTGCCATTGGAAGTTTAGGCGCAGCGAGCTTTTATGTGCCGTTTAAAAAAGTAAAAGATTGGGCCTGGGAATCGTACTGGATTGTACAAGGTGTAGCCGCCTGGATTCTGGCGCCCTGGTTATTTGCCCTTTTTACCGTGCCCGATGGCAGCTTAATGACCATATTGGCCGAAGCGCCAACCGCAGCCAAATGGTGGGCCGTATTCTTTGGGACACTTTGGGGCATTGGCGGACTCACCTTCGGATTAAGTATCCGTTACCTTGGTATTGCCATGGGACAAAGTATTGCACTGGGATTTTGTGCTGCCTTTGGAACCCTGATTCCACCTATCGTAGCAGGTGAAAACCTGTTGAGCTCAACTGTGGGAATCCTTATGATTGTGGGTGTATGCGTTTGTATTGCCGGAATTGCCTTAATTGGTTATGCCGGAGCGTTAAAAACCAAAGGTTTAAGCGAAGAAGAGCGCAGGGAAGCCATTAAGGAATTTGCCCTGAAAAAAGGATTGATCATTGCCTTTTTAGCTGGATTAATGAGTGCTGCGTTTAGCTATGGATTTAATGCCGGAATTCCAATTGATAAAGTCGCGCTAAAGCATGGTGTTAACCCTTTATTTCAAAGTAACCCAACCTTAATTTTTATCCTTGCGGGAGGTTTTGTTACCAACCTGATTTATTGTGTTTATCTGAATATCAAAAATAAAACCTATACCGATTACACCAAGGTTCCGGCTTCTACATTTATCAATAATGTGTTTTTTACTTTTTTGGCCGGGTTCTTATGGTTTCTTCAATTCCATTTTTATGGAATGGGAAAAAGCCAGCTGCCTGCCAGCATTGCACCTTTTGCCTGGAGTATTTTGATGGCCTTAAATATCTCATTCGGAAATATTTGGGGAATAGCCCTGGGCGAATGGAAAGGAGTCAATGCCAAAACAATGGGAGTGCTGGTTTTGGGAATTCTGGTGCTCATCCTGTCCACTTTTGTGGTAAACTTTAAGTAAAAGATTAATAGAAATTAAAATAAATACAAATTGATATTGAGGTAAAGCATACCTCAAACCCTTAAAAAAAGTATCATGGCAAGTAAAGAAATGATAACAAAAGCCTACGAACTGGCAAAAGAGCAATATGCAGCATTAGGCGTAGATACCGAAGCGGTATTAAAAAAGATGGAAGAAGTAGTGATTAGCTTACACTGCTGGCAAACGGATGATGTAGGTGGATTTGAAACACCGGATGCAGAACTTTCTGGAGGTGGAATTCAAACTACAGGAAATTACCCGGGAAAAGCCGGAACCATTGCCGAAATGCGTGCCGACCTTGAAAAAGTATTGTCATTATTACCAGGAAACTTACGTTTGAATTTGCATGCCATCTATGGCGATTTTGGTGGTGAGTTAGTCGACAGAAATGAAATTGAAGTGAAGCATTTTCAAAGCTGGATTGACTGGTGTAAGAAAAATGATTTAGGCATGGATTTTAATGCCTCTAACTTCTCACATCCAAAGGCAGATTCAGGTTTTACTTTGTCATCAAAAGATGAAGAAACGCGTCAGTTTTGGGTAGAGCACCTGAAGCGTTGTCGTGAAATTTCAGCTGAAATAGGAAAGCAGTTAGGAACACCTTGTGTGCACAATACCTGGATTCCGGATGGATCAAAAGATACACCAATTGACAGAAACGGTCACCGCGTACTATTGAAAAAATCGTTGGATGAAGGAATGGCAACCGATTATCCTAAAGAGCATATGATGGACGCCGTAGAAAGTAAATTATTCGGAATCGGTGCAGAGTCAATGACTGTGGGTTCGCACGATTTTTACTTGGGATATGCCATCAGTCGTAATAAAATGATTTGTTTGGATAATGGTCACTTCCACCCAACTGAGCAGGTAGGCGATAAAATTTCGGCTTGTTTACAATATATCGATAATGTATTGTTACACGTAACACGTCCAATTCGTTGGGATTCAGATCATGTAGTTACATTAAACGAAGATGTACAGTTAATTGCATCAGAAATTGTTCGTAACGATTACTTAAGCAGAGTAAAGGTAGGATTGGATTTCTTTGATGCTTCTATCAACCGAATTGGCGCTTATGTGGTAGGAACAAGAGCAGCACAAAAAGCCTTTATGATTGCCTTGTTAGAACCAACTTCAACCTTAGTTGAAATGGAAGAAGCAGGACAAAACTTTGAGCGTTTGGCCATGTTGGAAGAGTTAAAAACCAAACCATTTGGTGCTGTTTGGGATTACTACTGTTTACAAAACAATGTACCTGTAGGCGAAGCTTATATCGCAGATATTCAGGCTTACGAAAAAGAAATTTTATCAAAAAGGTAGTTTAGAGTTCGTAGAGAGGTAATTGAATACAAGTTCATTATCTCTCTAATTGTTTAACCAGTAATCATCCAAAATAAATGGAAAATAAAGTTATTGCGGTTTTTGACATTGGCAAGACCAATAAAAAAATATTATTATTCAATCAGGAGTTTAAAGTAGTTTATCAATTCGAGGAAAAATTTGCGACTACGGTAGATGAGGAAGGTTTTGAGTGTGATGATATTCAATTGATTCAGGACTGGATGGTAGACGCCTTAAAAACGATTGATGCTAAAGGGGAATTTGATATTCAAGGAATCAATTTTTCAACCTATGGTGCTTCATTGGCATTTTTAGATAAAAATGGAAAGTTGCTTACACCAATTTATAATTATCTGAAGGAAGTTGATCCAAAAATACAGGAAGCGTTATTTGATAAGCATGGTGGCGTTAATGAATTTTGTCGGAGAACGGCAAGCCCGGCTTTAGGATTGTTACTAAATTCAGGTATTCAAACGCTGTGGTTAAAGGAAAATAAAGCAGAAATTTGGGCACAAGTTGATCAAACATTACACTTTCCACAATACCTTTCTTACGTTTTAACAGGCAAAGTGTGTTCAGAACCAACGTCAATTGGTTGTCATACTTTTATGTGGGATTTTGATAATATGAAATATCACCCATGGGTACAGGAAGAAGGTGTTAATCTTCCTGAACCATTAAATAATGATGTGGTATTTCCTGCAGATATTAACGGAAAGAAAATACAAACCGGAGTTGGGATTCATGATAGTTCAGCTTCTTTAGTTCCTTATTTAGCGAATTCAAAAGAAGAATTTATTTTGGTATCTACTGGTACATGGTGCATCAGCATGAATCCGTTTAACGATGAGCCTTTAACTGCTGATCAGTTGAAGAACGATTGCCTTTGCTTTTTAACACCGGAGAAAAAACAGGTAAAGTCTTCTCGTTTATTTATGGGGCATTTTCATGAAGTATTGGTGGCTAAGCTTAATGAATACTTTAAAATGGATGCCAATTACTATAAAGGAATTCCATTTGAGAAAGATGTAATAGAAGAAATTCTACAAAAATACGGAGAAGAGATGGCTTTCTTTCCAAAGGGAATAGAAATGTTCGATGCAGGTTTGGAACAGATAGATTTATCGGTATATGAAAGCTTCGATCAGGCATACACGCGTATGGTGATGGAATTAACCAAGTTGTGTATTAATTCTATTAAACTGATTATTCCTAAAAACGATACAACCAAAACCATTTACATTTCAGGAGGCTTTTCCCGCAATCCAATATTTGTGGAGCTATTGAGCGATTTCTTTAGCGGAAAAAGAGTGTTTACTTCTGAAATTGATAATGCAAGTGCTTTGGGAGCTGCGTTAGTGATTGCTCCTCAATTAAAGGGTTTTAATACCAATGCAGTAGAGCTGGTTTCTTTGGAAAATTCAATAACAAAATAAACATAACTAACAGAATAAAATGAACGTTTCAAGAAGGATTTATTTACCTCCATTGAGCTTAATCGGACCAGATGCTTTAGAGGAATTAAAAGATGAGTTGGTTTCCAGAGGATTTAAAAAAGCATTGTTTGTAACAGATAATGTGTTAGTGGAGATTGGTGTTGCTGCTAAAGTGGAAGAGATTCTGAAAAAAGCAGAATTAGAATATGTAATCTATAGCAATGTAAAGCAAAATCCGAATGTAGATAATGTAAACGAAGGTTTGGCATTACAAAAAGAAAATAACTGCGATTGCATTATAACATTAGGCGGAGGTTCTCCTCAGGATTGTGGTAAAGCAATTGGTATTTTGGCAACAAATGGAGGATCCATTGAGGATTATGAAGGAATTCATGTTTCTAAAAAGAAATCTTTACCAATTATTGCCATTAATACAACCGCAGGAACCGCTAGTGAGATAACAGTTAACTACGTGATTACGGATGAAAAGCGTAAAGTTAAAATGGTAATGGTAGATAAAAACTGTTTGGTAGATATTGCAGTAAACGACCCAATGTTAATGCTTAATAAGCCGGCTGCTTTAACTGCAGCAACGGGTGTGGATGCATTAACTCACGCTGTTGAGGCATATGTTACAGCTGGTGCTTTTGAGTGGTCCGATACTTTGGCTTTAAAAGCCATTGAGTTAATTGGAGGCAGCTTAAGAGATGCTGTTAAAGATGGTCAAAACATTGAAGCCAGATCAAAAATGGCCTGGGGACAATTTATTGCCGGACAGGCATTTTCAAATTGTGGTTTAGGTTATGTGCATTCGATGGCTCACCAGTTGGGCGGTATGTATGATTTGCCTCACGGTGTTTGTAATGCAATTTTATTGCCTTATGTTGAGGAGTTTAATGCTGAGGTATGTGGCGAAAAACTAGGAAATGTAGCTGAAGCTTTGGGTAAAGATATTACAGGTTTGTCGCTTGAAGAAAAGAAAAAAGCGGCCATTGATGCCATTAAAGAATTATCTAAAGATGTAGGGATTCCTGCTGGTTTGAAAGAGCTAAATGTAGATCCTAAAGATTTTGAGGAAATGGCTAAAAATGCTTTAGCTGACGTTTGTACAGGCGGTAATCCTCGCGAAGTAAATTTAGAGGATACGATTAAGATTTACGAAGCAGCTTATTAGATAAAATTGTAATCAATTCCCAGTTGATTAAATAGTAGATTGATTAGTTTATTAAGGCGACTCTTTTGAATATATTTCGGAAGAGTCGTTTTTTTTTGAGTTGGGTGAGAATGTTAAACCCGGATTATGTATTAAAGATTCTTAATGAATATTGAAAATGCAATAAAATAAGAGCTTACTGAAACGAGGCATAGCACCGCTATGGTGAGTTGAAGGAAGTTAATGAAATGACTTGTTTTGAAGCATTTTCAATATGTAATAGACTTTTTAATGCATATTCCGGGTTAAATAATTACAAATAATGATCATCTTTTTTATAGTGAGTATGTAGTTTTTTTTCAATCTTGCGGCAAATAAAAAACGACAACACAAAGAATTGTGGAAATTTACGTAGGAACGTTTTTTACATATTCTTGCAAAAAAATGTCGTCAACAAGTAAACCTAAAAATAATAATAATGAGATTAGTTTCTTTCGTCTTATCGTGTGCATTGACTTTTTCAGTAACGCTGGTTAAAGCTCAAAAATTAATCCCGGCAGATAAAGGATGGTCAAATAATTCGGTAAATGCCGTGGTGTTTAGAAAAAATTCAATAACAACCAAAGCTGATACACAATTTATAGCCTACTATGCACCCGATAAAAAAATGGTGCTAGGTAAGCGTCATATTAAGCAGGATCAGTTTATAACTCAAAAAACTCAATACGCAGGAAATACGAATGATGCGCATAATTCAATTAGTATAGCCATTGATGGAGATGGATATTTGCATGTTTCCTGGGATCATCACGGACATCCTTTGAGATATGCTAAAAGTATCAAGCCTTATTCATTGGAATTGGGACCGAAGATGGAAATGACTGGCTTAAATGAAGGAAAGGTTACTTATCCTCAGTTTTTTAATATGCCCAATGGTAACTTAATTTTTATGTATCGCGATGGACAATCGGGACAAGGAAATCTGGCTATCAATCAGTATGACGTAAAAACAAAGCAATGGAAACAATTGCACAGTAGTTTAATCGATGGTGAAAGAAAAAGGAATGCATACTGGCAGGCCTGTATTGGAAGTGATGGCGTAATTCATGTTTCGTGGGTTTGGAGGGAATCTCCTGATGTAGCTTCAAACCACGATATGTGTTATGCTAAATCTGACGATGGAGGAATTACCTGGAAAAAATCAAATGGCGAATTATATGATTTACCAATCACAGCTCAATCGGCAGAAATTGCATGTCAGATACCGCAAAAAAGTGAATTGATTAACCAAACTTCTATGACGGTAGATAAACAAGGAAATCCGGTAATAGCCAGTTATTGGAAAGAAAAGGGAAGTGAAATTCCACAGTATCATATTATTTACAGAAACCATGGAGATTGGGAAGTGAATAGTTTAGATTTTAGAAAAACACCATTTTCGTTGAGCGGAGTTGGAACCAAGCAAATTCCTATTTCCAGACCACATATTGTAGCTGGAGGGAAAAAGAAGCCTGTTTATTATTTAATGTTTAGAGATGAAGAAAGAGGAGAAAAAGTGTCTTTAGCTAAAGTAAGCTCATTGCAGAAAGGAAAAATGAAAATAATGGATTTGACTGATTTTTCAGTTGGATCATGGGAACCTTCATATGACACCGAGCTTTGGAAAGAAAAAAGTAAACTACAAATGTTTGTACAAAAAGTGGTTCAGGTGGATGGAGAAGGAATGGCTGAAGTAGAACCTCAAATGGTGTATGTGTTAGAGGTGAAATAATCCCAAAAAAAGTCCAAAATATAATGGTCTTAGGTTTTGAAAAACGCAAAACTTAAGGCCATTTTTTTTGTTGCAAGAAACATTTATTTATAAGTAAAAATGGAATATTCTCAATGTATAAATTGATAATTTGCTCTATATTTTTTCAATAATAACGAATAAGGCATGTGTTTTTAAAGTGTTGAATATGATGCATTAATGCTCGTATTTTTGTTTTAATTTATTTATATTCATTTATATAATTATGAGTCGCCGTTTAATAATTCAAACTTTGAGTTGAATTTAAATACTATCAAGAATAAACGAGATACATAAACGGAAAATAAACAAAACAGATGAATATGAAACGAGCCATTATATTATTAAAGCAATTTTCTTTGTTGACTTTAATTTTATTGATTTCTTCTTGCGAAGAAAATAAGCAAGGGTTAATTGATCAAAGCACAGCTATCTTTTATCCGGCAAATTTTATTGCAGAAGAAACATTACCCTCTTTGATATTTACAGAGGAACCGCAAATAAAAAATGAAGTGCCGAATCAATGGGATTTACTTCCGGTGTTTAGAAAAACAGACAGTACTTCGATTGTGTCGTTTCCTGTTCATCAAGGTGTTTCTTTATATGGAACGGGAGAAGTAACCGGGGAGTTATTACGAAACGGAAAGGATATTACGCTATGGAATACCGACAACTATACCTACTCCAAAGCAGATGGGAAGCGCCTGTATCAATCTCACCCTTTTGTGCTTGGGGTTAATCCGGACGGTTCATCTTTTGGAATTATTGCAGATAACACCTGGAAACAGCATATAGAGCTAAAAGATAGTATTCGGTTTATCTCAGAAGGCCCTGCTTTTCGTGTGGCTGTAATTCAGGAAGATTCACCACAAAAGGTAATTCAAAAATTAGGAGAACTGACAGGGAAAATAGAAATGCCTCCGCTTTGGGCATTAGGCTACCAACAGTGTCGTTATTCATATTATCCGGATTCAAGAGTGAAAGAGGTTGCCAGCGAATTTAGGAAAAGAAAAATTCCATGCGATGTCATCTGGATGGATATTCATTACATGCAGGACTTCAGAATTTTCACATTCGATTCCATCAATTTTCCACAGCCTAAAGAATTAAATGATTATCTGCATTCTATCGATTTTAAAGCAGTATGGATGATAGATCCTGGAGTAAAAAAAGATCCCGGTTATTTTGTATATGATCAAGGAACAGCTGCAGATCATTGGGTAAAGACTAGTACCGGAGAAGACTTTGTCGGGGATGTTTGGCCGGGAGCATGCGTTTTTCCGGATTTCACCCGTCCGGAAACAAGTGCCTGGTGGAGTGGTTTGTATAAAGATTATATGGCTACAGGTATTGATGGTGTTTGGAACGATATGAATGAGCCTGCAGTTTTTAATACTCCGGATTTAACCATGCCCGAAGATAATATTCATAGAGGAGGAGGAGAAGGAGAATTGCCACAGGGCATTCATAAAAGATATCACAATGTTTACGGTATGCTGATGGTGAAAGCCAGCAGGGAAGGCATCCTTAAAGTAAAGCCGCAAAAACGTCCATTTATATTGTCACGCTCTAATTTTCTGGGAGGTCAGCGTTACGCAGCGACCTGGACCGGCGATAATGCTTCTTCCTGGGAACATATGAAAATGGCAACGCCTATGTCTTTAAGTTTAGGATTGTCGGCACAACCATTTAGCGGGCCTGATATAGGTGGTTATAAAGGTGATGCTGACAAAGAGTTGATAGCACATTGGATGGCGATTGGTGCGTTTTATCCATTTTGCCGAAACCATACCGAGCTAAGCGGCCGGGACCAGGAGCCTTTTGCATATAATCAGAAAGTGGAGGATGTTTCCAGAACCGCTTTGGAAAGACGATATGCTTTAATGCCATATTTGTACACCTTGTTTAATGAAGCATCAGAAACAGGTATGCCAGTTATGCGTCCTGTATTTTTTGCAGATCCTGCCGACCAATCTTTAAGGTCAGAAGAAGAAGCATTTTTGTGGGGGCAGAATTTGTTAATTGTACCGCAGTGGGCTGAAAGTCCATCTTTACCACAAGGGATTTGGCGTAATATTCATTTATTCGAAACTGGCGTTGAAGATGATGACTATCAACCTACTTTGAAGCAAAAAGGAGGATCAATCATTCCAATTAGCAAAGTCATTCAATCTACAGAAGACTACAAAACAGATTCTTTAACCTTAATGGTATGTCTGGATAAGCAAAATAAAGCGATTGGAGAATTGTATCATGACCAAGGTGATGGATTTGCTTATAAACAAGGCGAATTTCAACGGATTAAATTTGAAGCAAGTCTATTGTCTGAAAACAAGTTAGCGGTAAAATGTAGCCAGTTTGAAGGGAGTATGAATACAAATCAAAGGTATTACAGGGTTTGTTTGATTGATGAAGATGGCCATTTTTATTCAGGTTGGAATAAGAGTGACCAATTTGAAGTCACCCTGCCTTAAGGACTGAGAGCTAGTTCTAAATGAAATTCAATAAATAAAAGTGCAAATATTTAAACGTAATAGATGGTTTGCATACTGTTGCAAAAAATACAATATTATCCCATGAAGAGAGTTGTTTTATTTTTAATGATTATGATGGCATTGATGAGTTGTCGAAATAATACGCCTTTATATGAATCTGAAGCCTTTTCGGTTTATGCGGATGGGGTAGTGCAGGGAACCAACAGAGCGGTGGTGCAGTCACCTTATAAAATCGTTTCCAACTATCAGAGTCTGGTTCATGAGAATTATTCAAGGCTGCTTATTTTTAAGTTTAGTATTAACGAAAAGGATAATGAAAAGCCCTCTGGTATAGACCATCGAATCATCATCAACGATGAACATGAATCTCCAATTATTAAGTTTGGAGAAACTACAGATGAAGTTCTTACCGATCCAGGAACAAAACTGCCGGCTAATTATAAATATACCTTTAGGCTTGATATGCGACCTGTGTTGGAGCAATTCGAACAGCAAGGCTATTACGAGGCTTTTGATGGAACCCGAATTGCCAAAAATGATTTTAAGAGTGTTTGCATTGCAGGTGGATCAGCACCACTTTCCTGGGATTTTTCGAATCTGGAAGAAAAGGGACTTGTTTTAAAGGATGAGGATGGAGATGGTATTTTCGAACTTACAGTAATCTTAAACCCTTATGATCCTTCATTAGCTAAAGAAAAAGAATGGACTCCGACATTGGATTTATCCTCAAAGCCACAGTATTCATCCGATCAAAAGATTGTTGATGCATTATTTAATATGTCATTGGAAGAAGCGATGATGAATATTGAGCCGGATAGTACATTGCGAACGGGTGCCAAGTGGGGCGGTGTTTGGACTCGGGATGTGAGCTACAGTATTTTGTTGGCCTTTGCTTACCATGAGCCGGAAGTGGCTAAAATTAGTCTGATGAAAAAAGTGAATCGCAATCGCATTATTCAGGATACAGGTTCTGGTGGCGCCTGGCCGGTTTCCTCGGATCGTACAACCTGGGCTTTGGGAGCTTGGGAGGTATATAAAGTAACCGGCGATCAGGAATGGTTGCAAACGGCTTATCAGGTTATTAAAAATACCTTGGATGATGATTATAAGACATTATTATCACCGAAAACCGGAATGAATCGAGGAGAATCATCTTTTCTTGATTGGCGAGAGCAGACCTATCCAAAGTGGATGTCGAACATGGATATTTATGTGTCAGAAAATTTGGGAACCAATGTGGTACATTATCAGGCACACCGAATTTTAATAGAAATGGCCAGGTTATTAGGAAAACCTTATCAGGTTTATGAAGAACGAGCAGAGAACATTAAAAAGGGAATCAATCAGTTTTTATGGATGGATGACAAAGGCTATTATGCCCAATATTTATATGGTCGTTCAGCTTTATTACAATCACCTCGTTTTGAGGCCTTGGGCGAAGCTTTGTCTATATTATTTGATGTAGCAGATAAAACACAAGCTAAATCCATTGTTTCAAAATCGCCTTTAACTCCCTTTGGTACAGCTTGTATTTTTCCACAAATTCCGGGAATTCCACCCTATCATAATAATGGAATCTGGCCTTTTGTACAATCTTATTGGAATCTGGCAGCAGCCAAAGCCGGGAATGAAGAAGTGTTGAAGCATGGATTAGCTTCTATTTATAGAGCTGGTGCATTATTCCTAACCAACTACGAAAATTTTGTAGCACAAAATGGTGATTATATGGGAACGGAAATCAATTCGCATCGCATGTTGTGGAGTATGGCCGGAAATCTGGCAATGGTTCATCGTGTATTTATAGGAATGAATTTTCAGGTGGATGGTATTAGGTTTAATCCAGTTATTCCCGAAGTGTATGGAGGAATGAGAACCTTAAATAATTTCAAATATAGGGATGCTGACCTGGATATTACAGTGGAAGGGTTTGGGAATGAAATAGCTGCATTTATTGTGGATAATATTGTGCAGGATGATGCTTTTGTGCCATCTTCTTTAAAAGGACATCATCACGTTTTAATAAAAATGTCGAATAATTCGTTTAACTCAGATGGTAAGAACTTAATGGAGAACCGTTTTTCAACAGCTAATCCGCAAGCTTACATGGAGGGAGCACTTTTGAAGTGGAAACCAATACAAGGTGCCGAAAAGTACAGGGTTTATAAAAATGGTAAATTATTGAAAGAAGGAAGTTTTACAGAGATAAAGCTTAAAAAAGATGAATTTACCGAATATGCAGTTACGGCTGTTAATTCATTCGGAGATGAATCATTCAGCAGCGAACCTGTTCAGATTAAAATGGAGCAATGGGTTTGGCAGGTTGAGGAACAGTATAAGGCATCAAATTTACCTTACAGTAATTTTTCTGGGAAAGGATTTATTAAAACCAGTATGTACGAAAATACCAGTTTAAACTTTGATTTGAGGGTGCATAAAGATGGTGAGTATTTGTTAGACCTGCGCTATGCAAATGGAACTGGTCCTTGGAATACAGATAACAACTGTGGTATACGCAGCTTATATGTGAATAATGATTACAATGGTGTTTTAGTTTTTCCGCAAAGAGGAACAGATGAATGGTCGGATTGGGGATATTCCAATAGCATAAAAGTGAAATTGCATAAAGGCAAAAACATAATCAGAATTGTTCTGGAAGATTGGAATACAAATATGGATGGTCAGATTAATGAAGCTTTATTGGATCATATTCGATTAACAAGTTTATAAACAAGTTTAACTTTTATCAAACTTTAACAGAAACTGTTCGAATTATTTCGGGCAGTTTTTTTTATTTGTAGTAACGGTTAAAACTTTGCCTATGCTTAAAAATAAAATAGTAAGAAGTTTGATTATTCTAATCTCCTTCTTCGTTACCAATCGGCTGTTTTCTGTACTTACATATATTTATCCAGATTGGAGTGCTTTACTTCCGGATCATTACTTGTTTCATAGCATTTGTTTAATCATACTTAAATTGATTATTCCTTTGGGTGTTGCTTTTGCTTTATTAAAGAAAGATGCCTGTCGCGAGCTGGGTATTATTTGGGAAAAGAAAGCAATTTGGGCGGCCGCTTTATTTACCTTGCCCATGACGGTTGGAATGAGCGTGATTTATGCTTTTAATGAAAGCCTGAGTTTTAGCGAGATTTTAAATGGCAGTATTCAACCCGGAATTATTGAAGAGCTTATTTTTCGTAGTTTTTTGTTTGGCTTATTGTTTAGATATGCCGGATGGGGGTTTATTCCGGCTTCTTTAATTGGGGCATTGTTTTTTGGATTGGGACATGTTTACCAGGGAAATGATTTAATGAGTTCTTTCATGGCATTCCTGGTGACAGGAATAGGTGCAGTATGGTTTGCATGGCTTTATGCAGAATGGCGTTTTAATGCATGGATCAATACCCTAATGCATATTTTAATGAATCTTTCGTGGCTCATGTACAATGTGGATGGAGGAGCCGCAGGCTCGGGTTATGCCAACTTATTTCGATTGCTAACGATTGCTGCATCTATAGTTGTAACCATATTCTGGATATCTAAAAAACGAGGATTTGTTATTAACAGAAAGGTGTTGTGGACAAACAAATGTCCGACAGATATACAAGGAGTTAAAAGCGAATAAAAGAGGGAGCGGTTTGATTTAAAGTCGTAATTTGAGGTAGTTGAATTTTAAATTACTTTACTATGACTATCGTAAATATTTATCTCACATTTAATGGGAATTGCGAAGACGCTTTTAATTTTTACAAAGAGGTATTTGGTGGAGAATTAAAAGATCTGAGCCGCTTTAATGAAATACCTAAAGAAGATGAAAATTATCAGGATCTATCAGAAGAAGAGGGTAATAAACTCATGCATGTTTCGCTACCTATAAGCAAAGAAACTGTTTTAATGGGAAGTGATGCCGGAGGAGAATGGGCTCCTCATATTAAGCCGGGAAATAATTTCTCTATCTCCATCAATACAGATTCCAAAGAAAAAGCAGATGTTTTTTTTAATAAACTATCTCAAGGAGGAGTGGTAACTATGCCAATGGATAACACATTTTGGGGTTCTTATTTTGGAATGTGTACAGATCAATTTGGAATTAACTGGATGGTTAGTGTTGAGTCTATAAAATAATACCATTCCTATTTAAGTCGTTATTTATAATCAATATTTTTTGAGCCCCAAAGCTAGTCTGTTTTGGGGTTTTGTTTAGAATGGGATGACCAACACTATGCTTTCGGTAGCAGGATAAAAGCATCGTAAAAACCAGTTATGTAATTTTTGTTGGGTCAGAACTCTTTAATCTTTTTTAAGTTTAACTTTTCATTATTTAGCTTGATTAATACTACATTTGTGCGCTTTTCAGTATGAATGGACTTCTGTTATATATTGCTTTGTCGCTCTTTAGCGCTTGTGGTTTAAATATTTCCACAGTGCAGGAAGATGGTGATTGGGAGAAAAAACATATAGTTTCTTCTTATCACGATGGGACTATTGCATTCTCCTGGATGATGGAGTGGGGCGAGGACGATAATCAGGATGATAAGAGGTTTATCCAAGTATCAAATGCAGTATTAGGGGAAAAGACATTATACCCACTACAATCAGTTGTTATCAGAAGTGCTCAAATTACTTCAAGTACGTTTATTCTATTCGAAGCTGATACATCACCGCCTTTAGAGTTTGCATAATCTAACCTAAGTTTTTCAATTCTAGTTTAATCCATTAGGGAATTTTCCTGATGGTTCATTTATGTAAACCATTTATAATGTTTCTTTTAATGTTATTGGTTTTTGTGTTAGGATACGGATTCATCGTGTTTGAACATATCAACCAAATTAATAAAGCAGCAATTGCTTTGTTGCTTGGCTCTTTAATGTGGGCTATATACGCTATTGGCGGTCATCATATTTTAGATTTAGGCTATAGTTCGGCCTGGCAGGAGTTTAAGCATGCTGCAACACATGTGGCCAGTGTAAAAAACTTTATTACGCATCATGAACTTTATCATCACTTATCTGAGATAGCCTCTATTTTATTTTTCTTGATGGGAGCCATGGCTATTGTTGAGTTGGTTGACCGTTATCAGGGATTCAGGATTATTACCAGTAAAATTAACAGTTCCAGTGCGGTAAAATTATTGTGGATTATTAGTTTACTTACCTTCTTTATGTCGGCAGTGCTGGATAATTTAACCACTACAATTGTCTTGATTACCGTACTTCGTAAGTTGCTGACCAAAAAAGAAAACCGATGGATTTTTGCCAGTATGGTTGTAGTTTCGGCCAATGCCGGGGGCGCCTGGTCTCCTATTGGAGATGTAACAACTATTATGCTTTGGATTGGTGGTCAGGTAACAGCTTCGCATATAATTGTTTCTATTATTTTACCTAGTTTGGCCAATGTGTTAGTGGCTACTTATTTGTTTTCGTTTTTAGTTAAAGGACAAACATTACGCCCAGAGCTTTCTGAAGATGAAACGCGCGAATTTACCACCCACAAGGAGCGGGTGTTTATGTTGGTAACCGGAACGCTGGCATTAATTTCAGTTCCGGTATTTAAAACCATAACCCATTTACCTCCTTACTTAGGGATGATTTTAGGTCTGTCAGTACTTTGGGTAATGACCGATCGTTATTTAAAAAATCGCTCTGAGGCAGATCAGCGAAAGCTGAATGTAACCACCGTTTTAAAAACCATCGATTTTGCTACTATACTTTTCTTCTTAGGTATACTTACAGCTGTATCTGCTTTGCAATCGGCCGGACATCTGGATGTAATGGCACAACACCTGGATGATGGAGTAAAGAATATTTATGCCATTAACATTTTAATTGGAATTATCTCTTCCATTGTTGATAATGTGCCTTTGGTGGCAGCTTCAATGGGTATGTATAAAATTGCAGGAGCCAGTTCTGCAGGTTATATGGCCAATTTTATTCAGGATGGTAATTTTTGGTCGTTCCTGGCTTATTGTTCCGGAACAGGAGGTAGTATTTTAATTATAGGTTCTGCTGCAGGAGTAGCTGCCATGGGATTAGAAAAAATTGATTTTATGTGGTATTTACGAAAAGTAAGTGTGATTGCTTTGGTAGGTTATCTGGCAGGTGCACTAACCTTCTTTTTGCAAACCATGTTTTTGTAGTTGTATTTCATTAAATAGTCATGTTAGATAAGAAGTTTATTTTTAGTGCATTTGGACTTGCTTTGGTCTTTGAAAGTCTGTTTATGTTGTTGTGTGCAGGGGTGGCGATCATTTACCAGGAGTATGATGTACAAGCTTTTTTGATATCATTTGCTATTACTTTTTTAACCGGAGGCGGTATTTGGTTGCTTAATCGAAAAGAAGATAAAGAGCAGTTGAAGCGTGAGAGTTTTATAGTGGTTACGCTGGTTTGGGTGGTAATGTCAGCATTTGGTGCTTTGCCTTATCTTTTTAGCGGAACCATCAGTAATTTTACCGATGCTTTTTTTGAAACCATATCCGGTTTTACAACCACGGGAGCCTCTGTTATTAACGACATTGAGGCTTTGCCCCATGGAATATTGTTTTGGCGTAGTATTACCCACCTGATTGGAGGTATGGGGATTATTGTACTGGCCGTGGCCATTCTTCCATATTTCGGATTTGGAGGTATGCAGTTGTTTAATGCAGAAGCGTCGGGCGTGGTGAATGATAAATTGCATCCACGTGTTACCAAAACAGCCAAAAGTCTTTGGGGAATTTATGTGTTACTGGTAGCCGGAGAAACCGTATTTTTAATGTTGGGCGGCATGCCTTTATTCGATGCCTTGTGTCATAGTTTTGGAACCATTGCGTCGGGTGGTTTTTCTACCAAAAATGATAGTATTGCCGGATATTCGCCATATACCCAATACGTAGTTATTGTGTTTATGATATTGGCCGGAACCAATTTTACCTTGTTCTTTTTTCTGGGAAAAGGCGATTGGAAAAAGTTTATTTCGAACCCTGAATTAAAATTGTTTTTAAGCATTATTGCCATCGCAACGCTTACCATAACTGTGGCATTAATATTTATGGATAATGAGCCCATTGAGCGTTCGTTCAGAGATGCTTTATTCCAGGTTTCGAGTATTATTACCAGTACCGGTTTTGTAACGGCCGATTATACGCTCTGGCATCCCTATCTTACCTTTATCATTTTTATGCTCATGTTTAGCGGAGCTTGTGTAGGTAGTACCTCTGGAGGGATTAAATTATTCCGACATATGATATTGTTTAAAAATATTCGGATTGAGTTTAAAAAGATGACCCATCCCATGGCTATTTTGCCGCTTAAGATAGGTCGTAAGTCTGTGTCCTCAGAGATTGTATATAAAGTACTGGCATTTTTGGTCTTGTATATGATTATTTGTGCCGTAGGTGTTTTTGCCCTGACTGCAGTAGGTATGAATATTGAATCTGCTTCAGGTGCTGTGGCTACCTCAATGGGAGGTATTGGTCCGGGATTAGGATCAGTAGGTCCTATGAATAACTTTTTTGCTGTTCCTACAGCCGGTAAATGGATATTATCGGTACTGATGCTGTTAGGGCGTTTAGAGTTATTCTCAGTTTTAATATTGTTTTCGCCAGCTTTCTGGAGACATCAATAGTTCTTTTTATAGTTTGTTTTGAAGCGGGTGTTCTCTTAAAGAAGAGAGCATCCGTTTTTATATATTTCAATAAATTAGATAATAGATGGTTAGATTTTAGACGATAGAAATATAATTTCTTACTAAGCCAGGTATATCTAGGATATAATTATAAAAAGCCATAAAAAAAGCGCCTGGTTTCCCAAATCCCAGACGCTTTACCACCTAAACAAATTCAACCATAAAACAATTTAATTCTTGTTTGTCATAGCTGACAATTTATCATTCCTAAGTTTATTAATTCTTGCTTTTACTTTGCTGTTGTTTTCTCCTATTGCTGTGCATAAAGCCTCATAACACGAACCGTAAAGTCCCGGATTAATGCGTGCCATACTGGTTAGGTAAACCATCAATTCATCATTAATTAAACCTCTTACAGTAAGTGCTAGCTTATATGCCGGAATCTCATTTTTACTTTCCCCTTTGGTTTGTATATATTTCATATATCCCAGGTCAAACTGATTTTGATCTTCCTCGGCTCTCAAAACAAGCGCACTAAAACCTGGTAATACGCTAATGGCTTCAGCTATTTCAGTTTTCTTTAAATCCTCAAACAAGGCTTTTGCCTGAGCAGTTTGATGGTTATAAGGCAACCTGATGATATCAGCTCCATAATGGTCAAACACTTCCATTACCTTTTCTGCCGCTTCCTTTATTTCCGAATCGGGCCAAAGAGTTTTCGATTTGACTTCGTAGCTCATTACTTTTAGCGAATTATCTCTGCGTTCATCCAAAATAGCTAGAGTGCTATTGCCAGTACTTTCGTTACTTGCTTCAATCATTTTTTGAACTTGAAGCGAAATTTTTTGTGTAAGCTCTGTCAGGTAAGTGTCGCTCGAAAAATCATTGATCGAAAGTGCATCTAATATAGTAGAGGAGCAGGATATCACATCATTGATTGCGCTTTTTGAATAAATTTTTGTAATCATTTTATATCTAAGATTAAGTTTAACAATATCGAATATAATGCATAATGTTAAGTTGTCAAAATGAATGTAAAAAAAATATTTAAATACCTTAACACGAAGGAGGTTATGTGTTTGGTGTTGTTTTAATCGGCATTAATAAGTGGGGGTTATTTTGTTAATTTGAATGTTGCATAAACAGGGCGATATAAGTTTTGAAATTCGAATATGGATTTTTATCTCAGACTAATTGTACGATAGAAATTGTGCTGAAAATAGTTTGTTTTTTTTAGGCTTGGGAGCGTTTCAAAATAAAATGACCTCAAGAACAGTACTTGGCGTTATTTTTTTTATAAAATGTATCCAAGAATAATTCTTGGCGACGTTTTAATGCCAAAATGGCCTCTTGCCTTGGGAAAGGCTTCATTTTATTTCCAAAATTGAGCCAAGAACATTTCTTGAAGCCATTTTACCAACTTTTTGCAGCCAAGCACAAAGAAAGAGCCCATTTTAAAATAAAGTGCCGCCAAGTCATTTCTGCATTGTAAAGTTCGGAATATGAAATAAGCGGACTCTATTTATTTGGCTTGGCTACTGTTTATTTAATACGTTGGGGCAAATTCTTAAGTACTTAAAACTGATATATGAATTATTAAGGAGAGGGAGTAAACAAGGCTATCCTAATTTATCTACTCAGGTAGTTCAAAACAATAGATTGCTACACTAAGAAATACATTCTTATTCCTTCAAAAAACTTTGCTTATATTGGCGCAAAATTATAGTAAAATGAAGATTATCTCATGGAATGTAAATGGCCTGAGAGCAGTGGCCAAAAAGAATTTTTTCGAAGATTTTGAATCGATTAATGCCGATATATTTTGTTTGCAGGAGACCAAAGCGCAGGATAATCAAGTAGCCGAAGTGCTGGCTGAGCTTAATGGTTATCACGTGTTTTCAAATTCAGCCGAAAAAAAGGGCTATTCGGGAACGGCAACTATTTCTAAAGAGGAACCTATTAATGTGATAAAGGGAATAGGTATGGAGGAGCACGATAACGAGGGGCGTGTTTTAACGCTGGAGTTCGAAAAGTTTTTCCTGGTAAATGTGTATGTACCTAATTCTGGTAGCGAATTAAAGCGTTTGGATTACCGTCAGGAGTGGGATAAGGCTTTTTTCGATTTTATGAAAAAACTGGAAGAACAAAAGCCGGTATTGGCTTGCGGCGATTTTAATGTAGCGCACAAAGAAATGGATTTGGCTCGACCAAAGCCTAACTATAATAAATCGGCCGGTTTTATGCAGGAGGAAATCGACGGGATGGATCGTTTTACGCAAGGCGGATTAAAAGACACCTTCAGGCATTTTTATCCAGAACAAGCAGACACCTACTCGTGGTGGAGTTACAGAGCGGGAGCACGCGGTAAGAATGTAGGCTGGAGAATCGATTATTTTTTAGCTAGCGAAAGCTTTCTGCCTTCATTAAAAGATGCCTTTATTTTAAACCAGGTAATGGGCTCTGATCACTGTCCGGTAGGAGTGGAGTTGAAGTAAAAAATCAAGGTTAGTCCATTTATATATGAAAACTTCCTTAATTGTATTGGTTTTATTTTTATTCATCCTCTATATATTATATGTATATAAAAATAGAGGATGGAAAAAATCATTACAGAAGGTTAATGAAGATAGACCAAAGTTAAGTAGAGACCAATACATTAATTTTTTAATTGAAAAAGGGTTTGAGCGGGAGCATATTGAGGTTGTATATCATGAAATTAGAATTTTTTAGGGAATGATAATTTTGCAATCCATCCATTGGATGATATTCACAAACTTTATATGATAGATGATTTGGATGATATTGAATTAATAGATAGAATTTTCAGAAAGCTTAAGTTGCGATTGGCTGAACAAGAAGATCTGGATATCTTGAATACGAAATTTACATCTGCGAATGCTGAATATATTTTGTCACTGACTAAAGCACTTAAAGGATAAAATAAGTAAGCAGAATTATTGGTATTAGTGGGAGGTGCGAAGATATCTGTTTTTTTATCTGTAATAACAAGAAAACAATATGTATGAGTTTAAATAAAGTATTAGGGTATCTATCAATAATTATCCTTGTTGTTTTTGCAATAATAACTGTTTATTCTAAACTAGTTAACCCCGGAAATATTCAGGTTGAGAAATTATTAGATGGTTTATATGTTGTAATGCAGTTATTAGGTGTTGCATTTTTATTGATGACAACAAAAATTAAAGAAAACCATAAAAGAAAAATGGTTAGGCTAGGAGATTTGTTTATTGTTATTGGGATAATTAGTCTAATAATACATCTTACTGAAATAGTAGCTTATGGTTTTATTTCGCTTGGTTTAATTATAATTTTTATAGATCAAATATTCAGGTTGAGATTTCTTAAGAAACACTTGTTTGTAGAAAGGATGAAAATACTATGGTATACGTTTTTTTACACAGGTGTAATTTTTAAAGGACTTCATTTACCTGGAAGTAAGATTTTATTATTTGTTTCAGTCATTGTTTTGTGGGTAGGAATAGCTGGATATGTAATGAAAAATGGATTACCGAAGTTTATTAGTGAATAAAAGTAACGAGGAGATTATTTTTAGGGTCGGAGGTGTTTAGTTATTAGAATAATACCCAAATTATCCTATGCTATATCCAATAATTACAATCTAAAAGATCCCAATTGCTGGATATAGCATGTTAGTAATAGTTTACTCAAAATCCAGCGCATTGGCTACTGTTGGAAACAGCCCTTCTTCTATCGATTGATTAAAAAGACTGCCATGCGTGCCATTGTGCCATTTTATTTGGAAAGGAATTCGTAATTCTTCCAGTTTGCGGGTGTAGTATTGAGTTCCTTTTGTAATCCACCTAAATTCATCGTTGTAACCACAATCGATGGTCAGCTGTTTTAAAGATCTTAGATTTTCTGTATTCATAATTAATTCATCACGTACATTTCCAAATCCTTTTTCCCATTGAAACCAAAAGTTATCGTTGATCAAAGTATCTTTTCCTGAAATGCTGACAGGATAATTAAAGTAAGGGGCTTTGTCTGTATTTGGAGCAAAGCTCATGCCGTATGCCAGGGTAGCTTCTGTTTTCCAATCCTCTATGTTTTCCACCATCTCCATGTATTTTTTATGCGCCTCCTCTTTGTTATACGCACTTAAGGTGTCTATTATATTAAGAATAGATTGAATAGTTCCTCCATTGGCAAACATAAAACTCTCGGATAATCCTTTAGCATTATATAAACCCGGACTCATACTATAGCAAACTTTATATATTTCAGGATGTTTCATGCTTATTTCAAGTGCACCATAACCGCCCATTGAATGCCCGCATAAGGCTCTGGATTCGGATTTAGCTATGGTTCGGTAATGATTATCAAGATACGATATCACATCTTTTACAATAAAATCTTCCCAATTTCCTGTTACTTTCGAGTTATGGTAAAAGCTCCCATTAAACAGGTATTTTCCACTTATCTCCACATAAATCATTTCTGGAATCTGATCTTTTTTAATTCCTTCATTCAGTATGTCTGAGATATAACCATCTATAGAAACACTCTGACCATAACCTTGCAGGAAGTAAACTACAGGAAATTTTTTCTCGGGCTTACTTAGGTATGAAGGAGGTAAATAAATCCCAATAGTTTGTGTATTGGCATCTTTTTCAAGCATAGAATTTTGTAAAGAGGGTGCCGGAATTTCAACCATATCCCAGGAACTCTTTGTTATAAGTGGGGTATTGCATGCTGTTAATAAAATGGCAATTAAAAAGGTTAAAGTGGTTTTCATTTGTTATGGTTTTTCTTGTGGGTTATGTGAAACTGGTCAGGAAAACTCTCCCTGTAAGCTAGGATTATTCAAGCGACTCGTTTCATATTCGTTTATTAAAGTAGGTGATTTAAATATGGGGAATAATTTACCTCATATTTAAAAGATAAACAAATCATGCTTCTATGAAGTGATTTTTTAAAAGAAAGTTATGAGGGGTAAACATAATTGCTGGCAATTAGGCACTGTATAACTAAAATACAGTGCGATATAATTAATGAAATTAAATGAATGTAATTAAACCTCTTTAATTTGTAGGAGTTTATGGGGAGTGGTAGACTTTTTTGTCAACATATTCAAATTTTGGTGAAACAAAAAAGTTATGTTAACGTATCACCAAAATAATATCACACACAACACAATATGAGACCTACTTTAACTTCAATACTATTAGTATTTTCTATATTAGTATGTAGTAATATAGATGGACAAATAGGCCGTGAATTTTGGTTTGCAGTACCATCAGTCATTGAGGGACACGGAGATGCTCCTGTAGCGTTTAGAATTACAGCATTGGATAATGCA
This sequence comes from uncultured Saccharicrinis sp., assembly GCA_963677245.1. GTDB lineage: Bacteria > Bacteroidota > Bacteroidia > Bacteroidales > Marinilabiliaceae > Saccharicrinis. Next base: position 1,874,138 of record OY781921.1, on the reverse strand, counting down.
GCAACTGTTACTTTATCTCAACCAGCCAATCCGGGATTTAGCCGAACATTAAATCTGGCTGCCAACGAACAACAAAAAGTAGAATTTAGTTCACGTTCCGATGTTAATCAATTAGAGAACTTTCCTGCAGATCAAGTCAATAACAAAGGTGTATTAATTACTTCCGATCAGGATATTACTGTATACTACGAAGTAGCGCATCCAAACAATCCCGATAAATTTACTTTAAAGGGAGACAATGCTTTAGGTAATGCGTTTTATATTTCAAGCCAAACTACATATATAAATTACGGTATTGAAGCCAATAAAATTGATTATACCTGGGAACCGCCGTACGAACAAGTAGACATTGTTGCAACTCAGGACGGAACTGTGGTGGATATTACACCAACTATGGATGTAGAAGGACATGAAGCTAATGTAACTTACTCTATCACCTTAAATCGCGGGCAAACATATTGTGTTAAGGGAACAAGTCGCGAGGCTGATTATAATTTAGCTGGAACTTATATTCAATCTAATAAACCGATTGCGGTTACCATTTCTGATGATTCTATCTTTGAGCAAAACTGGGAGAGAGATTTAGTGGGAGATCAGACTATCCCGCTTACGGTAATTGGTAATGAATATATTGCCATGTTTTCAGGGGAACCTAAAAAAAGAAGGTCAATTGCTCCGGTTAATAAGGTTTATGTGCTGGCTGTTGAAGACAATACCACAGTAAACGTAGATGTAAATCAAACCACCAGCGGATCTTTTCAATTACAAAGAGGAGAACAGAGGGAACTAGATATTGAGGAAGAAGGAGCGTTGCATATTGTATCAGACAATAATGTGTATGTCTATCAATTATCAGGATTAGTTTTTGACTCATCGAAAGGTAATGAGTTAGGAAGTGCGATTTTACCTCCTATAAAGTGTACAGGTTCTTCATCTGTATCCTTTACAAGGATATTAACAGATCAGTTTTTTGTGCAGATTCTTACGCAATATAAAAACATCTCTTTTTTTGAATTGGTTGATGAAAACGGTATTTCAGTAAATACCCTTAGTGGTTTAACCTGGCATCGTGTACCAGGAACAGGTGTTGAAAACGATGATGAAACCTGGTATTTTGCCAATTCAAATATGAATACTCTGGATACAGGTGACCCTTATGTATTAACAAACTCCAAAGGTTTATTTCACCTGAGTGTATTCGATCAAAATAGTACCAGCGCCAGTTTCGGTTATTATTCAGCCTTTAATAGTTTGCGTATTGATGGTCCAACGCAAGAGTGTAATGGTAATGAAATCAGGCTATCTGCCAGTGATAATCTCGGCACTTATAATTGGTTTAGCGATCAAACGGGTAGTACTGTTTTGTCAACTGATCCTTATTTAGATGTAAGAGAATCTGGTTTATATTGGGTTGAGGCTACTCGAATCTTAAATTCAACCGAAGGGTGTGAGTCGGTTGATAGCGTTCGTGTAGAGTTTAATATGCCTGAATTTTCTTTAGGTAGTGATGCAACGGTTTGTCAAAATGAACCATATCTGGTTACTCCAAATATCATAAGCGGAACGCATGAGTGGTATGATGGAAGCAGCGGGCAAACATATGAATATACAGCCACTTCGGATGGCACAACTGCCGTATGGCTCGAAATAACAGATGCTGAAGGTTGTGTTGGCAGAGATACCATAGAAATTACAGCATTGCCTCCGGTGGTTATTGATATAAATCTAGATGTAACCGTAAATAATAGTGTTTGTTACGGGCATATTATTCAGAATAGAACCAATTTAGATTCTTATGAATGGCGCTATGCATCCTTATTCTCACCAGTAATTGGAGCAGATGCATCTATTCAGGTATTTAATTCGGGATGGTATTATCTGACAGCAACTAAAGATGGTTGTAGCTCAACGGATAGTGTTCAGATAACAATTCAGCCTTTACCAACAGTCAATTTAAATGATGAATTGTTATGCCATGATGCCATTTATACCTCGCCGAATAATAATAGTGGATACAATTACCAGTGGCGAACTGTTCAAACTGATTTAACTTCATCTGCACCTGAAATAAGTTTTAATCAAACCGACAGTGTTTATGTGCAGGTTACAGATCCTGTAAGTGGCTGTGTAAGCAAGGATAGGGCATTCATAGAATTTCAGGAATCAACACAAGGTCGTGTTGTAGAAATGGATGTTTGCGGTTATTCCGATCAGCAACTAACAGCTGACTTAAATATTCAGGGGCCATACAATTGGACTTTTAATGGAAGTGCCTTGTCTGAAACTTCAAATACTTTAAACCTTAGTAAAATACAAAGTATACATGAAGGTCAGTATATAGTGAGCGGTCAAACTTCGGGCGGATGTGAATTGTCTCAAACATTTAATCTGTCGCTCGATTTTGGAAAGGCGGTTGCATTAGGTAATGATAAATACCTGTGTGAAAATGAAGAAGTACAATTAACGATAGGGAATCATGCTTCCAATAATGTTGAATGGTATTTGAATGAAAATCCAGGATTGAATACTGCTGCAACCATTATTTCCACAAGAAATAAAATTGATGTTACGACTCAAGGAACGTACTATGTGAAAACGCAACACGGAAGTGGTTGCTTTAGTGTAGATTCGGTAGATGTATATGTTCAACCAAGACCGAACATTAACTTATCTATTGCAGCTGGTGCTGAATGCCAAGGAGAAACAGAGGTATTTGATGCCGGAGCAGGATATGTTTCGTATTTATGGCAGGATGGCTCTGCAAACCAGACTTATCTGGCAGATCATCCTCAGGAAGTTTCGGTTGTGGTTACTGATGCTAATGGTTGTGTTGGTGGAGATACCATTAGTTACGAATGGAATCCGGTAACCATATTTATGGATGAGGATGTGGTTGTTTGTCCAGGCGTTAATCAAACTTTATCAGTAAGTAATACCCTAAGTAATATTGAATGGTTTTTTGATAATGGTACTACACGAATTGATTTAGGCAATTCAACAAATAATTACACCGTGAGTAGTGTAGGAGCTGCAGATGCGGGAGATTATATTGTTAGAGCAAATGAAAATGGCTGTTTGGTAGAAGATACTATTGCTTTATACTTAATAGATGTTGGTAATATTAATTTGGGTCGTGATCGATCGGTATGTGAAGGAGAAGTAATTGAATTAAATGCCAATACTGGTTTTGATTCCTATGAATGGAAATTAGAATCTGATTTAAGTACAATCGTATCCACCTCGTCATCTATTCAGGCCGGAACAGATGCTGGAGTAAATCCGGAAGTTTGGATTTTAGAGGTAAGCGAAAATGATAATGGTTGTGTTTTAAGAGATACGATATCTATTGAAAAAATGCCATTCCCAACTTTTGACATACAGGATAATATAGAGCCTTGCCCAGGAATATTATTAGTGCAGGATGTAATTACTGCGCTTAATTCAAATTCAAATATTGATGCTGCAGATCAGGTAAATTATTATTGGGGTAATGATTTAATCAATAATGTAGATATTAATAATATGACCATTGAGGAATCCGGTACTTTCGAAGTACAGGTGGCTAACCGATATCAGGATACCAATGGTGATATTTTTGAATGTTATGCTTCGGATATAGTCAATGTTAATTTTCATGATGAATTTGAAGTTCCATATTTACCAGATGTATTTTTGTGTAGTGGAGAAACAACCACTTTAAGCGTGCCTGCTGCTGTACCTGCATATGCTGATTTTCAGAGTTATCAGTGGAGTAGGTTAAATCCGGATAATTCTGTCGCTGAAACCAATGCTCCAAATAGTGATTGGGTTGGTGTTGCCACAGAAGGAAATTATGTATTAAGTGTAAACTATACCGCAGATGCATGTATTGCCACAGATACGCTAACTATCGAAACCAAACTCGCTCCGCTTGTAAATATTTCAGGTGATAATGAAATTTGTCAGGGTGATGAAACCATTATAGCTGCAACTGTAGGATATTCCTCTTACAGTTGGAATACAGGAGGTACAACGGATACGATACATGTGACCAGCTCAGGTGTTTACGATGTTGCGGTTATCGGACCTAATGGATGTATAGCCAATGAATCTTATACAGTTACGGTTAATGAATTGCCTCAGCTTAGTTTAAATAATTCAGCTATTACTAAGTGCGAGGGACAAAATGTAACAATTGAAGTAATATCGGCCAATTATTCTAATGGTAGTGCTGTAAATTCACCATCTTACTTCTGGAATACATGGGAAACTTCGTCGGCAATTTCTGTTTCCGAAGAAGGAGTTTTTGATGTTCAGGTTGAAGATACAAAAGGATGTGTTGGTATAACGAGTGCTTCAGTTACAAATTTTAATAAACCAACAATTGATTTATCAGGAATTCAAACCACTGCCTGTTATTCGGTCGGTGTTGATTTAGTTTGTCCTTTAGTGGTTGGTGTAGATATTTTAGATTTTCAATGGACGAAGAAATTAGGAGATCCATCTTCATTTCCTGCTGTTAATAATAATTGGAATGTAACAGAACCAGGTGTGTATGTTTTAACTATAACTGATAATAACTTCTGTCAAAGTCAGGATTCTGTTGAGGTGAGTATTCTTGCCGGACCATCCATTGAATTGGGACCGGATGAAAATAAATGTGTGGGCGATAGTCTTTTTATTCTCTCTCCTGAGCGGTACACTTCATATCAATGGAGCACGGGTGCAACAACTTCTGCTATTACAGTACAAGCTTCGGCTTCACCTGTTACTTATGGTATTGAAGTATGGGATAGTAATGGATGTTCTTCTCAGGATGCAGTAATTATTCAGCCAATTGACAATCCGGGTATTACACTAACAGATCCACCTGCAATTTGCTTTGGACAACAAACAACTCTAACGCCAACAATTGTGAGTCCTTCCGGAAGTTATTTTGTTTGGTGGAGTTGTAACAAGGATGAGGAAGTTATTGAAGTGGGACCAGGTAATTATACCATAACAGTAACCGATAATGTGAATGGTTGTGTTGCTGAAGCCAGTGCTAGAGTAACATCTAGTCCAATGCCAAAAGTATCTTTAGGAAAAGATCAATACCTATGCCCAACCTTAACGGACTTTCCAATTCATCCAGAGCAAGGAGATGTGTTTGCAGCTTATCTATGGCATAATAGTGCCAATACATATCAGATAAATGGCGATATCGGAAAAATAAATAATGTGGTTGTAAGTGATGCCAATGGTTGTAAATCTTTCGATCAGGTGGTGATTCAGTATATGGTTTATGAGGATTCGGTCTATCAGTTTGCCATGTGCCAGCAGGATACTACAATTTCATTAATAGATATCGATCCGGAAGCATCCATGCATTCAGGTGAGTATTTATGGTTGCATGATGGCACGGCCAATGAGTTTAATACATTTTCCACTAGTGATACCATTGCGGTTGATGTAGGGATTACTTTAGATGGCACAAATACCTGTTATTATAAAAGAGACTCTTTAATTTTTGATTTTTATCCACTGCCGAATATAACAACTTTGGATACGATGATTTATAGCCAGATCAGGGTTGGAGTTGAAACTAATAATGCACCATATTATTATAGTTTAGATAGCCTTTATTGGCAAGACGAGAATGTTTTTGATAAACTGGAATCAGGTTCTTATACAGTTTATGTAAGAGATAATAATGAGTGTGTTATTTCAGAAATGGTAAGTATATCTGCAGAAGTGGATATAAATGTGCCTGCATTTTTCACCCCAAATAATGATGGGTATAATGACACCTGGGAAATAGAAGGTATTGAAAGAATGCCGGAATCTAAGATCAGGATTTATGATAGATATGGAAAACTACTCGCCATCTATCCTGCAACATCTCCCGGATGGAATGGTATGTATTTAGATAAACCAATGCCTGTAAATGATTATTGGTATGTAATAGAATTACTTCCTGTACAGAAGTACTTAAAGGGACATTTTACGCTGAAGCGCTAACCAAAACAACACAACAACGCAATGAGACTATTAATTATACTGGCATTTTTGGCTATTGTATCTTTTGCTCAGTCACAAAGGTATTATATTACCAATTTATATGTTTACGATTTATTCTTAATGAATCCGGCTGCAGCCGGAGGAGATAAAAGGTGCACTGTTTTTAACGGTTATTATCAATCACAATGGGTTGAAATGGATAATGCTCCTTCTACCCAGGTGTTTAGTTTTCAGCATGGCCTAAATAGTAAATTGGGAATGGGGTCGTTTATTTATAATGATAGAAACGGTAATGTCAACCAGTTGGGATTGCAGCAATCCTTTTCATACGAAGTAAAATTGATGGATAAATTAAAGAGTCAATCCCAATTAGCATTTGGTTTATCGCTAAATGCTGAGCAAGCCAAAATCAGTCAAGGCGCATTTATTGGAGGCGTTAATCCATATGATCCGGCTATAACCGGAGGAACAGAAATGGGATGGGGACTAAACGCTAACGTGGGAATGATGCTAAATTATAACCATCACCATGTTGGTATGTCTTTTACCAATATTTTGCCTCAAAATAATCCGTTGTATGAAGGATTGGAAGAAACGAATTTACCTGTTGATATGCATTTGCATGTGGGTACTTCATTAAAATTTCCAGGTCGGGATATATTTCTTTTCCCGGAGATAATGTATCGTAGAAACAATTTGGCAGATACTCGTTTTGATATCAATATGAAGCTTAAAATACCAACCTTTAATGATCAAATATCATTTTGGGGTGTAATTGCCTACCGAAGATCAACAGATCAGCAATTAGGAAGGGATTTAACATTGGGAACTACAGCCGGTATAAACTACGGTCCTGTATCAATGGGGCTTGAGTATAATCAGGGACTTTCCGGAACACAATCATTCTATGGCAATGCTTTTCAACTGGTTTTGGGTTATCGTATACAATGCAGAAGCAGCAAAAAGGGAGCTATCCCATGTAAGTTTATGGATGTGATGTACGAAGGTTATGCAGGACAAGTAAAAAATGGAAGAAGAAGGAGATAGATTATTTGTTTGCAAGCGGTATTCTTTTAAAGAGATGGGCTAATAAAATCTAAAAAGCTTTCTCAAATAAATCAAAATTGTACATTTGTAAGCATATTACAACACAACGACAGATACACTTCAACCAAAATGAGTTTTTTCAAAGCAGGAATCATACATACTTTGCTTTTCGGAATATTATATTTTATCGCATTTAACTCTTTTGCTGCTCCTGTTTTTATTGGTGATGAGGTTACTCCAAATAGTGACTTTGGATTGGTTTTTCTAAACAGACCGGAGGTTCTTAATGTTCTCGATAACGATTACGGGTTAAATTCAGGCATTTCATCTATGCAAATTGTAGATGCTCCTAATCATGGAAGCACATTTGTTAATGATGATTATACAATAACTTATATGCCGGAATTGAATTTTGAGGGTGAGGATGTATTTAAATATGAAGTCTGTAATAAAGATGGTAGTTGCGGAATAGCTGAGGTAGCCATTGAAGTGGTGTATTTCGATTATAAGCCAGGTGCATTAAATGATAGTATAACGCTTTTTTGGACACCCGAAAAATTCATTAATGTTACCCAAAATGATACGGGAATTCTAAATTACCCTTTGAGTCTTGATGTAATTTGGAGTCCGGCATTAGGCAGGTATAGTTTGTCGGGAGATAGTGCCATTATTTATTCACCTAACCGTGGCCAATATGGTAGAGACTCTATAGGTTATACAATTTGTGATGCTGAAAATGATTGTTCAGAAGCCTGGTTGCAGATTGAATTATTAAATTCTGAAGAAACTGAACTTTTTATCCCCAATGGTTTTTCTCCGAATCAAGATGGTATTAATGATGTTTTTTTTGTGCCACAGTTTAAAAATGTATCCTTAGTAAAACTTAAAATATTTACAGCTTGGGGAGCGCTGGTTTTTGAGAGTGATAATTATAAAAACAATTGGGACGGAATTGGAAATGCCGGAATGTATAAGGGAAAAACTTTAGATGTAGGAACGTATTATTACCAATTTGAAGTGCCTGATTTTAGAGAAACTTATACGGGATATATTTATCTCAATAAATAAGTGTATTAATGAGAATTCGGATCTGGATATTCATATTATTTATTTTTGGAAGCACTGTTTATACAGCAACAGGTCAATGGGATCCATCTGTTTCTCAATATATGAATAACCAGTTAAGTTTTAATCCTGCATTTGCAGGTGTTCGAAATACAATTTATGCGAGTGTAAATACTAAAAAACAATGGATTGGCATAGAAGGTAGCCCGGAAGCATACCAATTGAGTATTCATGCTCCGGTGAATAAAACTTTAAATGCTTTGGGTGGTAATGCATTTGTTTATCAAATGGGACCTGTACAATATAGCAGTGCTAATTTTGTATTTGCACATCTTCTTAAACTAAATAAAAGAGCGTATTTGTCCTTGGGTATGAGTGGCGGTGTGGTTCACCAAATGTTAAAAATGAATCAAATTAATGTGGTAAATGAAACCGATCCGTTGTTTCAGGGAGATAATATGAATCAAACAGCCTTGGATGTTGGATTCGGAGGTTGGTTGTATGGCCCTAAGTTTTATGTGGGCTTATCCTTTCCGCATATTTTGCATACTCAATCATCAAAGGAAATAACAATGCCTGCACTTATGAGGCATGTATATTTAATGGGAGGGTACGATTTTCAGATAGAAGAAGTTCTTACGATAAAACCCTCTGTGCTATTAAGGGCTGTGAGCAATATGGAAACACTTACGGATATTAGTACTGTTTTTGAATATAAGACGCGTATTGCTGTTGGTTTTTCCTATAGGTTGGAGGAGTCTTTAGTTTTAATGACAAGTTTATGGTTAAATAAAAATATAGGCGTTGGATATGCCTATGATATTGGAAGTAGTCAAAATGGAATTGGAAGACCAAGTCATGAAATATCCATCAATTACGAGAATTTTAAATTTGTTAGGAAAAACAAGAAAAGAACCTTCCGTAAAAAGAAAAAAGAACCAGAGGGTATTCGCTCCATGAGACATTTTTAAAGACCTAATTTGTTAGGCAGATTCAGAAGTAAGATAAAAAGCAATAAATATTAAGGGTCGGTGTTTAAAATGCCGACTCTTTTTGTTTACATAACTTATATGACTGGTTTCCTCAAAGCCATAAACCTTAATTTTGCGCATTTTTGGGCATACGATTCCCATTTGGGGAGCCGGAAACATTTCAAACATATCTTAAAATAACATCAGGCAGCACAGGCAGCATTTTGTTTGGCGCGATGCATTCGCCTTCCTATTTCCAGAGCGTTGCCTGTGTGTATACCCATAAAGACCCATAGTATCTCGTTGTCCTTGGTTCGTGCTCCTACGCGATTTAAGAGATAATGTTGTTTGTCTTTTCCAAAGCTTCCTTCTAACCTTGTGGCCCGTTCTTTCTTGATCAATTTTGCGATTTGTTTACGTTCGGACTCGTATTTTCCAGGTCTTCCTTTTCTGGCAAAATCGGTTCTGATGTTGTTTTGCGTGGCGAAGCTCCTGTTTTTGTTGGTGGCATAAATGGCATCTGCACCGGCAAGCCTAGTCTTAGTTTTGGTGAGCAGCTGAGCATAGAACACGGTGGATTGGAAACGGGTGCCTTCGTTGAAAGCATTGAAATCAAGGTGTTCGATAAAGCTTATGCCGTTAATCTGAAGCTTATTGAGCTTGACTCCAAACTCAACTTTTTTGATTTCCTTTCCTCTGACAATGGGACGTATATAACTTTTCGAAAGGCTCACTATGCGGTCTTTTATTTTTTCGCCGGTATCGAAGTGGTACTGTTGCTGCAGGAACACTTTTCTCACTATTTGTTTCTTGTCCCAATATTTGCCGGGCATTTCTATCCTGTTTTGTTTTTCGATATCATCCAATTCATTAAGAATTTTGTGCAGCAGCTTGAGCAATCCTCGGGTTAATGCGTTCTTTTCTTTCGAGGGTTTTCTGCGTTTTCGGCTGTAGCTCCAGTACCGCTCTTTCCATTTGAGATACTTTGTTCTGGGTAGTTTTATGCCGCTATATTTGCATATCAATTTAAGCTGCCCGTATGCCCAATCTACCGATTCCCACAACAGTTTCTGGTTGGTGGGGAATCTAACCGAACTTTCGTAACAGGTGGCATCCGTCAATATCTGTTCGAGCTCCTCCATGTGAGGGAGCCAATGGGATGCAAGTACGCCCTGCGCATCCTTGATGTTCAGCTTTCCGGACAGCTCACAGCGTATCTGGCTCACAATTTTATAGTTACTGATGTGCTGCCCAAGCCCCAGTACTGTGCTACAGAAAAATTGGTAATGGATATTGGCGTTGAACTGTTCTATCAGTTTTTTGTCCGAACAGCCTGCGTAATGTTTTAGAACCATCAGTGCCAACTTACCTTGCGGAGAAAATATACAGTTTGGGCCTTTCTTGCTTTCATTCAGTTTAAAGGAGCGTATCAGCTCTTCCCACGGAATAGCTATAAAAATCTTGCCCAAATCGGTGTCGAGAAACTGGTCGTAGAGCAAGTTAAAATTATCTTCAATAGAAAACAGTGGCAAGGATGCCTGAAAATGTGGAATACTTTGTAACTTTATCACTATTAGAAAAATGAAAAACCCCGTTTTTGGGCAAAAGTGCCCAGTTTCGGGGTTTGTTGTTTCCTAAATATAGACACAATGTATTTTATATCAAAGCGATATGCTTCTTACGACTATGCCTTGTTAAATACACAAGTTTTAAATGTATTTCCAATAGGTATGTTACAGCCATTTAAATGAATCATATTTCCTTCGGTACTCTCAATTTTATCCATATTTATTATATGACTTCTGTGTGTTTGAATAAAGCTTTGTTCAGGTAGTTTATTATTCAAATTTTGAAGAGTATCATGCACAAGAATAGAGTCATCATTTGTAAAAACTTTTACATAATCCCCCATCGATTCAAGCCGTATGATATCTTTAATTAGCATGCGATAAATCTTTTTATCGGCTTTGAGCATAATATAATTCAAATGAGAAGGAAGTATTTTAAGCACTTTATCTACAGCTTTTGTAAAACGATCAAAAGCAATGGGTTTTAACAGATAATCGATGGCATTTACTTCAAATCCTTCAATAGCATATTCAGGGTAGGCTGTAGTAAAAACTACCAGCGGTGGATTAATTAGCGATTTGTAAAATTCTAAGCCATTGATAACCGGCATGTTTATGTCCAGAAAAATAAGGTCTATTTTATTGTTTTTTAAAGCCGAGGCAGCTTCAGGAACATTAATGCATGATTGTACACAAACAAGTTGTTCTACATGTTCAATATAGTTTTCAAGAATTTCTCTTGCTGCGGGTTCGTCATCTATGATCAGGCAATTTATCAAAGCGTATTTTTTTAATGTTGAATGGTTATGCTTACTTCAAATGTATCTTCAAGGTCGTTGATTTCTATTTTATGTCGGTTTGGGTATAAAAGTAGTAACCTTTTTTTGATGTTGGCAATTCCAACACCTGAGTCTTTTTGATGATTCTTGTTATTGGAAACTTGATTGTTGGCAATATAAAATTGAGTTTCTTTAATATTTGATTTTAAATTAATCTGCAAAAATGTGTTGTTCGTATTGCCTTTTATTCCATGTTTAAAACTATTTTCTATTAAAGGTAAAAATAGCATGGGAGCTATGTTGTGATCTACATCAAATTGATATTCAAAGTTTATTTTACTATTTCTCTCCGACCTTTGTTTAAGTAGCGTCAAATAATTCTCTATTAGGTCAATTTCTTCACTCAGTTTAATGGTGTCGTGATTGGATTTGTAAATTACATAACGTAAATTTTCAGATAGCCTGATAATAAAATCAGGAACCAATTCTGTTTTTTTTAAAGCTTCTGCATAAATCAAATTCAAACTGTTAAATAAAAAGTGTGGGTTAATTTGTGATTTTAATGCTTTAAGCTGACTGTCAATATTTTCTTTTTCAATTAATAGTAACTGTTTGTTTTTATCCTGTAGCTCAAACCACGATTCAGAAAGTGTTAATAAGGTAGTGAATGATAAATAGACAGATACATAAATAAATGCTTCTGCAGTATTAAACTGAGAAACAAAATAAAAATCTGGCAAAATAATATCGGACAATGTATTGAAGGTGAAACCGTAGAAGAGAGTCAACGTTAGACTCAAAAAAACCACAGATATACTGTATTTAATATATCTTTTTTCTTTAAAAAAGAGCGGAATTAAAATAGCATAATTAAAGTATGTGCCCAAAAGAATGCTTAAGTGAGATAAAAGAGCATAATAAAAATCAAGAGAGCTAATTTGAGACGAGTACTTAAAAACAAAAGCATTAAGTACAACAGAAATTATCCAAAACAGGGTGTGAAATAACACCCTGCTTAATGGGTTTTTTATTGTATTCTGGCACATTTTATGAATGAGGAGTTAAAATAAAACTTAAATCATCCAAGAAAGCTTCGTTTTGTTCTTCGTATTTAATAATAAACTTTTGAAGTTCTTTGGGTTTGGCCGTCAATAAGAATACATCATCTTTTCTTCTTTCGTGTCTAATTCTTATTTTATTGTTTTTAAGTAAATCTTCTAGAACTTCACCATTAAACCATTTTACAGTAATTTGTTCACCTACTTCAATACGGGCAAAGGTATGAATGGGCATTAAATGCATGGCAGTAAATAAATTGTCATTATTGTACTCCTCTAATAAAAAATCAAAGTATAACTTGTTTTCCAGTTTCACGATATGAAGGTCGAAAATTATAGCGTCTTTAGCATTACTATATGGATATAGTTTAAGGCTATGAGTGAATTGGTTTTGGGTTCCAGATCTAAAAATATTTTTTGAATTTTCACTTTGTTTTGTTTCAAGGAAAGATATTTCCCAAACGATGGAGTCCTTAGAAACCTCTTCTCGCTCTAATCGCGACATCCATTTGCCAATGATTCTGTCGTCGCGTATTAACTCGTCATCAGTATACAAAGGATAGAATGAAATTACGGTGCACTTAGTTAATAAGGCAAGAGAGATAAAAGCAATGATTACGAATAGTTTGCTTCTTAGCGAGAATTTAAACTTATCCTGTTTTGAAAATAATGTTGTTTTCATAGCATATAAATTAAGTAAATATTCATGATTCAAATATTTACTTTTTTAATTTTCTATGCCACTTTTATCGATGAGCGAGAGGAAATAGTCGTTCAACAATATTTAATTTAAAAATAGAATTAAGTTTACCTATTATTATTGCTCGTTATAAGGTAGGTTTTCAACCAACATGATAATGTATCGTTCTTGCTCAAAAGGAAACAGTCTGGTGGAATATTGAAACATCTTATTTATCTTTTCATTTTTATTGTTATAAAATGGGCGAACTATGGTTCTAAATTGTGTAACCTTATTATCCATGTAGGATGATAAAGCACTTACTCTGAGTTCGCAATCTCTGCATTTAGTAGTCTTTCCACAATCCTTTTGTTGTTCTACCTGGTAAGCGCAACCTATGGCCTCACCACATCTTACATATTTAATATCAGAATTTATTGTTCTTGGGAAAAGAGTGTTTATGGCATTATTAAATGCAATTAACTCCATTTTGTTGTTGAGTAGTAAAACACAACTATTAATATTGTTTAGGATAATATTTAAAAAATCGGGAGATCCTTTTAAAAAATTAAAAGAAACATTTGTTGAAGCAATTGAATGTATCATTGTAAAGTGGTATTGGTTATATACTGTATTACAATTTAACTAATTAATCATTGAATGTCCATAATTAGAGCTAAGTATCTTTCAGTCTTTTATTTATCAATTACAACTTCCTGTATAAAAGTGGTTGATTTTTATTTGTTTAATCATTAAATTGAAAGAACGTATTTAAAAACCAGACTGTTATGAGAATTGTTAAGTTTGAATTTAAAGTAGTGCTGGCCTATTTAATTTTAGGCTTTTTGTGGATTTTGTTTTCAGATCAAATTTTAAAAGCACTTATTTCAGATATTAATACCTTAAGTACACTTCAAACCTATAAAGGTTGGTTTTATGTTGGAACTACTGCATTCTTGCTATATGTTTTATTGCGAAATCATCTTAAAATGATGAGGAAAGCCGAGGCCAGAGCCTCTGAGAATGACAGGTTAAAATCTGCATTTCTAAGAAATATATCTCACGAATTAAGAACACCCGTGAATGGAATCTTAGGTTTTTCTGAATTATTGCAATACAATAATTTATCGCAGGAAGAAAAAATCAACTTTGTTCGAATTATTGATAAAAGTGCTCAGGAATTATTAACTGTAGTCGATAATATAATGGACTTATCCTTAATTGAAACAGGGGCAATGGGCCTTAAGAAAAAAGGATTCGATGTAAATAAAATGATGCAGGAATTATACTTTAAGTTTTTGAATAAAACTAAAAGTGAGGTTTGTTTAAAGTTAGGTCATTGTCTTCCCGAAAAATTAAAACGTATCAATTCTGATGAAGCCAAAATAAAACTGGCTTTGAATAACTTAATTGATAATGCCGTAAAATTTACCGATGAAGGGCGAATAAAGTTAGGTTGTTATTATGAGTCGGGGCAATTGGTGTTTTTTGTAAAAGATACCGGAATCGGATTAACACGAGAACAGCAAAAAGAGATATTTGAGGTTTTTGGCAAGTTGGCCTCAGGTAGTGAATTTAAGTCGGGAGTAGGAGTAGGATTAAATATTACCAAATCAATTGTTAAATTACTGGATGGGAAAATGTGGGTAAGATCAAAATTGGGCGAAGGTTCAGAGTTTTATTTTTCTATTCCATATTCGTCTGTTGTAGTAAAGAAAATTCCTTTGGCACCTTTAAGTCAATAATTACATTATTTCAATGTGGATTTTTCTTACATTGCAGGTCTTCCTTTTTTAGATGCAGGTTTGATCCGTTTTGAGTTAAAAAGGTTTGTTGGGTAATGAAAGAAAACTGGTTCAATGATTAATTGGAATCAGTGGCAAATATAATTTAAAATGTCTTGTTTTTGTAAGATTGGGGTGGTGCTCCTATTGTTGTTGGTAGTTTGTTTGATGCCTTTAAGTGCGGTAGAAAAGAAGTCAAATTCAAAAAATGATTCTGTAAAAGTTGCATTTAAAGATAAATCAAAATTCATGTTCTCTCCTTTTGCTGCTCCGGTATACACTCCTGAACTTAAGCTGATGGTAACTTTGGGAGCATTAATGTCTTTTGATACAGATAAACTAAACCCGGATAATGAACGCTCTAGTATTCCTTTCTCTATAGGTTATAGCACCAATGGATCAATTGATATGTCGGCTTTTCCTATAATTTATACACGTGGAGAACGGTTTAGGTTTATTACTAAAATTCATTACAAAAACATGCCATATAATTATTGGGGTGTAGGTATAGATGCAGGAAATAGAGTATCCAAAGCGGATGAAACAACTTCATATGATAGAGAATGGTTTTCTGCTAAAGGTAAAATTTCAAGAAAACTGATCCCTGATTTATATATTGGTTTAGCATATGATATAAATTCAACGAGAGCAAAAAGTCTTAATGACTTTATGAAAGAAGAGGTTTATGTAAAAGAATTTGGAACCGCAGGTACTAATATTGGACTTGGTGCAGTAATTGATTTAGACAAAAGAGATAATGTACAAATGCCTTTTAATGGGTATTTATTAAGTTTCTCATTTATCAAGTACAATGATTGGTTCGATTCCTCAGATAATCAGTACAACAAGTATACTTTTGATGCGCGTAAATATTTTCAAATTAAGGAAAGAAAAACACTGGCTCTACAATTAGAAGCTATGTATGCAGAAAACAATGTACCTTGGTTCGATTTGCCTCAATTAGGAACACCTTATGATTTGCGAGGGTATCAATGGGGCAGGTTTCGTGATAAACTTGCAATGTTTGGCTTATTGGAGTATCGTCATATGTTTATGCGCAATAAATTGAATAAAAAAGGTAATTACGAAAGTCCGTTTGGTTTCGTATGTTGGGCAGGCGGAGGTACAGTGGCCTCTGAATTTTCAACGATTGCAGAACTATTGCCTAATGTTGGCCTTGGTTTTCGAATAGAGGTTCAACCACGACTTTGTGTACGATTAGATTATGGCTTTGCTAAAGATAATAGTGGTCTGTATATTTCCTTTCGAGAGGCTTTTTAATTAACTCAAAGAAAATAAGACATGATCAATAAATCATGTTTAGGCATTATGTGACTGTTATCATGTATTGATATTAAGAATAGTATTTATCTGTTGCAACTGTCACATTATTAAGGTGTAGTAGTTATTCTTTGTAAAAAGCAAATCCTTGTTAAATATCATGATTTACCAATACTTTAATAATTAATTTTGAATCAAAGCAAACACATTTAAAAGTATAACCATGGATGTAAAAATTAAAGAGTTTTTAGATGGTGTTAGGATGAAGAATCCGGGAGAGGATGAGTTTTTACAAGCAGTTGAAGAAGTTGTAGAAACCGTTTGGGATTTCTATATTGAAAATCCACATTATCAAAAAGCTAAGATTCTGGAAAGAATGACCGAGCCGGAAAGGGTTATCATGTTTAGGGTACCATGGGTTGATGATAGCGGAGAGGTTCAGGTAAACAGAGGATTTAGAGTTGAGTTTAATAGTGCAATTGGACCTTACAAAGGCGGATTGAGATTTCACCCAAGTGTGACCTTGAGTGGTTTAAAATTTTTAGGGTTTGAGCAGACCTTTAAAAATAGTCTAACAAGTCTTCCAATGGGGGGCGGAAAAGGAGGTTCTGATTTTAACCCCAAAGGAAAGTCAGATAATGAAATTATGCGTTTCTGCCAGGCTTTTATGAGTGAATTATATCGTCATATTGGCCCAAATACTGATGTTCCAGCTGGTGATATTGGAGTAGGAGGACGTGAAATAGGGTACTTATTTGGTCAATATAAAAAGCTTAGAAATGAATTTACTGGTGTTTTAACTGGTAAGGGGCAGGAGTTTGGAGGAAGTTTAATTCGTCCTGAGGCAACTGGTTTTGGAGCTATATATTTTGTTAGAGAAATGTTAGCTGCCAAAGGACTTAATCTGGAAGGCAAAACAATTGCTTTATCTGGTTTTGGTAATGTTGCCTGGGGAGCTGCACTAAAAGCAGTGGAGTTAGGAGCTAAAGTGGTCACACTATCAGGTCCTGACGGCTATATTTATGATCCGGAAGGTATTTCAGGAGATAAGATTGATTATTTATTAGAGTTAAGAGCTTCAAATCAGGATATTATTCAGCCTTACGCAGAAAGATATAATGTAGAGTTTTTTGAAGGAAAAAAGCCTTGGGAGCAGAAGGTTGATATTGCAATTCCTTGTGCAATTCAGAATGAATTAAATGAAGAGGATTGTCAAAAGTTGATTGATAATGGATGCCAATTAATCGCAGAAGCATCTAATATGGGATGTACGGCTGATGCAGCATTCCTGGCTTCAGAGAAAATTCTATTTGCACCCGGTAAAGCTGTTAATGCAGGAGGTGTTGCTGTTTCTGGTCTGGAGATGAGTCAAAATAGTATGCGTTTTAACTGGAGCGAACAAGAAGTTGATCAACGTTTAAATGAGATCATGATTAATATCCATAAGGTTTGTGTTCAATATGGAACTGAGCTCAATGGTAAAATAAATTATATAAAAGGAGCAAATATTGGAGGCTTTGTTAAAGTTGCTGATGCCATGATTGCTCAAGGCGTTGTTTAATCAAAAACATTGAAATAGTTTTTAAACCTTGTGGTCAATGTTTAATGATCACAAGGTTTCTTTTTTAGTGGTAGTTGCAAAACGTTAAATCTACTTAATTCATTAAAACAGATTATTGGTTTTACTAGCTTTGAAGAAATTTTTATCATTCTGAAAAATGAGTATAATAGATACACATTCACATATTTATTCTGAGGAGTTTAATGAGGATCGTGACGAAATGATTCAAAGAGCTTTTCATATTGGATTGGAATATATTTTAATGCCAAATATTGACGTTGATTCTATTGGTCCAATGATTCAGGTTGAAGAAAAGTACCAGACTAAATGTAAATCAATGATGGGATTGCATCCAACCTCAGTAAATAGCAACTATAAGGATCAGTTAAAAGAAATGAAAAGTTGGTTCACAAAGCGAAAGTTTTGTGCTGTGGGTGAAATAGGTATTGATTTATATTGGGATAAAACCTATCTAAAAGAACA
Organism: uncultured Saccharicrinis sp.; assembly: GCA_963677245.1. Taxonomy (GTDB): domain Bacteria; phylum Bacteroidota; class Bacteroidia; order Bacteroidales; family Marinilabiliaceae; genus Saccharicrinis. Next base: position 1,855,883 of record OY781921.1, on the reverse strand, counting down.
AATAGATGCATTTTCAACTCAGTTAAATTGGGCAAAGGAATATAATCTTCCGGTGGTCATTCATGCCAGAGATTCATTTAATGAAATATTTGAAGTGCTTGATAATATGGATTTAAAAGGTGTTTCGGGAGTATTTCATAGTTTTACCGGAAATAAGGAGCAAGCAGAAAAAATTTTGAACTATGAAGTGTTTAAGCTTGGAATAAATGGAGTAGTAACCTTTAAAAACTCAGGATTGGATAAAACGGTGTCAAACTTAAGTATTGGCAACTTGGTTGTGGAGACAGATGCCCCTTATTTAACGCCTACTCCTTATAGGGGAAAACGAAATGAACCAGCTTATATATGTTATGTAGTTCAAAAACTGGCTGAAATATTTGATATGAGTCCTGCGGAAGTACAAAAGATTACTGCTCAGACTGCCAAAACAATGTTTAATCTTCAATAATTTGAAAGCGAATTGAAAAGAAAAATACTCATAATATATACAGGTGGGACGATTGGGATGGCCAAAGATCCGGAAACTAATTCATTAGTTCCGTTTGATTTTTCTTTGATTGTAGAGAAAGTTCCTGAAATAAAAAGGTTCGATTTTCATGTAGATAGTACCTCATTTAACCCAATTGTGGATTCATCTGATATGAACCCGGATATTTGGATCAAAATAGGTACGATTATTGAAGAGAATTATTCATTGTATGATGGTTTTGTAATATTGCATGGAACTGATACAATGGCATATACAGCAAGTGCATTGAGTTTTATGTTTCAAAATCTGGGCAAACCGGTTGTTTTAACAGGAAGCCAATTGCCATTAAGTACGATTCGTACAGATGGAAAAGAAAATTTGATAACTGCTTTGGACATTGCGTCTAGTTATCAGGATGGAAAGGCAATGGTACCTGAAGTTTGTATCTTTTTTCAAGATAAATTATATCGGGGTAATCGGACAACAAAATATAATGCGGTTCATTTTAGAGCATTTAGGTCAGATAACTATCCTGCTTTAGCAGAAGTTGGGATACATATAAAATTTAATGATCCTTACATTCACAAAGATGAAAACCAGGGAGAATTCTCGGTAACCAAGAAAATGGATCATAATGTTGGCTTACTGAAACTATTTCCGGGTATAGGATATAACTTTTTAGAAACAGTAATACAAACACCCGGATTAAAAGCACTTGTTTTAGAAACCTATGGTTCGGGGAATGCGCCAACAGACAAGCGTTTTCTAAATATTATAGAAAAAGCATTACAAAAGGGATTGATAATTTTAAATGTAACTCAGTGTTTAGCAGGTAGTGTAGCCATGGGTAGATATGAAACCGGTATTCATTTGCTGGAAATGGGGGTTTTTAGTGGTGGTGACATTACCACCGAGGCTGCGGTTACCAAATTGATGTATTTATTGGGTAATACAAAGTCACAGGAAGAGGTTAAGATCAATTTAAATAAATCACTAAAAGGGGAAATCTATATTTGATAAGGTTTGTAATTGCAGTTTTTTTTGTATTTTGCACACCTGAAAATCGAAGAATTTCAATTATTAACTTGTTTATTGCTTTAAAAAGGGAATTATTAGCAAATAAACTATAGTATTAACAAACTAATACAAATCAAAAATTTTTTACAGACTATGAAAAAGCTATTTGCGTTTTTTGCAGTTTTCGCGATGATGACTCTTGGAGCATCAACTATGTACGCTCAGGACGAGACTGAGGTTCAGGCAGAAGGGGATTCACTTACTCAAGTTGAGTCTGAAGATCAAGCAGTGGAAGAAGATTCTATGGAAGATGATGCTTTTGCTGCAGACACACAGGCGGAGGCTCCTAAGGGAATTCACAAACAAATCAAAGCTAAATTTATTGAAGGTGGAGCTGCATTTATGAGCTTCGTACTTTTAGCATTAATTTTTGGATTGGCTTTATGTATTGAAAGAATCATTTATTTGAATCTTGCATCTACCAATACTAAAAAATTACTTCAAAACATTGAAGATGCGTTAAATGAAGGTGGTGTTGAAGCTGCAAAAGAAGTGTGTCGTAATACTCGCGGACCAGTTGCATCAATTTTCTATCAAGGTTTAGACCGTATCGACGAAGGTATTGAGGTAGTAGAGAAATCAGTTGTTTCTTACGGATCAGTTCAAATGGGTCTTTTAGAAAAAGGTTTAACTTGGATTTCTTTATTTATTGCTCTTGCTCCTATGCTTGGGTTTATGGGTACAGTAATCGGTATGATTGAAGCTTTTGATAAGATCCAGGCTATGGGTGATATCTCTGCAACAGCTGTAGCAGGTGGTATTAAAGTGGCACTTATTACAACAGTATCTGGTTTGATCGTAGCAATTATTCTACAGGTATTTTACAACTACATCGTATCTAAAATCGATGGAATTGTAAATACAATGGAAGATGCTTCTATCTCTCTATTAGATATTTTAGTAAAATACAACATGAAAAAATAATTAGACAATGACTAAGCTATCAAAAATATTAAGTTTTGTACTATATGGATTGTTAGCTGTAACTGTTGTGTTTACTATACTTTACTTTACCGGAGGAGAAGTTCCGGGAGAGGCGTATTCAACACCAGTTTACACTGACTTACTTTTAAACTGGGCTAAATTATTAGTTGTTGCTACAGCTATTTGTACCATTTTGTTTGAAGTAGTTAATGTAGTACTAAATCCAAAAAATGCTGTTCGAAGTTTAATCTCAATTGCCGTTTTAGTTGTGATTGCATTAATTTCATACAGCTTAGCTGATGGTACTCCAATGAATCTTGAAGGTTATGAAGGAGCTGACAATGTTCCGGCGATGCTTAAAATGGCAGGAGCTTTCCTTTATGGAACTTATGCTTTATTAGGTATTGTAGTAGTAGCTATTTTAGGTTCGGAATTATCAAGAATTTTTAAATAATTAGGAGGTAATTATGGGAAAAAGAGACGTGCAAGAAGTGAATGCCGGTTCTATGGCCGATATTGCATTCCTTTTGCTAATATTCTTCCTTGTAACTACTACCATGAGTACAGATTCAGGTTTAGCTAGGCTTTTGCCACCTCTTGTAGAGGAGGATCAGCCTGAGCCACCACCAATTAAAGATAGAAATGTTTTTGAGGTTCTTTTGAACAGCAACAACCAACTTTTGGTGGAAAAGAAGCCCATGGAGATAGAAGAACTCAAGGAAGCTGCTAAAGAATTTATATTAAATCCAAATAATTCCGATGATTTACCAGAGTTTAAAGATGCAGAGGTAGATTATTTCGGAGCTGTTAAGGTAACAAAAGGTGTAATTTCTTTACAAAATGATAATGGAACAACGTATCAGGCTTATTTGATGGTTCAAAATGAACTACAAAGAGCTTATACTGAGGTTAGAAATGACTTAGCGAGGAAAAAATGGGGTAAAGACTATGAGGATCTTGATGAAGATCAGCAAAGAGCCGTTCGTACGATTTATCCACAAAAGATTTCTGAAGCAGAACCTAAAAACATTGGTAATTAATTATGGCAAAGTTTAGAAAAAAGAAAAGTGATAGTGGTCAAGCTATCAATACAGCATCTTTGCCTGATATCGTGTTTATGCTTTTATTCTTCTTTATGGTGTCAACAACCATGAAGGAGGTTGATTTAAAAGTACAGGTAAGAGCTCCTGAAGCAACTGAACTTGCAAAACTGGAAAAAAAGAGTTTGGTAACTTACATTTATGTGGGTGTACCAAAGGGACCTTATAAAGGTTTATATGGATCTGAGCCTAGGGTTCAGTTAAATGACCAGTTTGCTACTGTTGCGGATATTCAAAGTTACATCGCTCAAGAGCGTGAAGATATGAGAGAAGCAGATCGTCCTAAGATGACTACTTCAATCAAAGCTGACTATGATTGTCCAATGGGAATTATTACTGAAATAAAGCAGGCATTGCGTAAAGCTCAAGCGCTTAAAATTAACTATTCAGCGCGTCAGAAAACAGAGATGTAATATCCTGATATACTAAAAGAAAAAAGGGAATCGAAAGATTCCCTTTTTTTTTACATAGAAGTTATCAATTATAATATTCTGATCCCTTTTTTAGTGGTATCTGTTATTTTACCTTCTTCAAAGGAAGTCATATTGTTAATCATCTTCACAGCTCCTTCAATTATTGGATAGGCCAAAGCGGCACCTGTTCCTTCACCTAATCTTAAGTCCAGATTTAAAACAGGTTCAGCATCTAAGTATTCCATCATCAAGGCATGTCCTCCTTCTTTTGAATGATGAGAGTGTATTACATATTCCAGAACTAATGGATTAATAGCCTGTGCTGCCAATAAAGCGGATGTAATTATAAAACCGTCATTAAGAATGAGCATTTTTAATTCTGCTGCTTTAAGCATAGCGCCCGCTATTGTCGCAATTTCTAAACCGCCAAATTGGGATAGTATTTCAAATGGATCAGATAAATTAGGGTGATTATTTACTGAATTTTGCAGCGTAATTAGTTTTTGATTAACACCTTGAGTATCTAATCCGCTTCCTGGGCCAACACATTTTTCTAGAGGGATATTACAATATAGGCTCATAAGAATAGAAGCAGGAGAGGTGTTACCAATTCCCATTTCTCCAAATCCTATAACATTACAACCTTCTTCATTTAATCCTGTAACAATGTTAGCACCATTATTCATTGCCATTAGGCATTCTTCATTGCTCATGGCAGAGCCTGTTAAAAAATTTCCAGAACCATTCTTAACTTTTGCATTAATAATTTTAGGATTTCCGGATAAATCGTAATCAACACCCGCATCAACAATAGTTAGATTCATATTGCTATGGCTTGAAAATAATCCAATTCCACCACCACCGTTAGAAAAATTAATCATTTGTTGCCAGGTTATCTCCTGAGGGCAAGGACTAACTCCTTCTTCACAAATGTGATGATCAGAACCAACAACCATAATATTGGGCTTGTTTAATTTTGGTATTGTAGTATGCTGTATTCTGCAAATTTGATATGCAATTTTTTCAAGTTGACCTAATGAACCAAGTGGTTTTGCCTTATGATCAATTTTGTACTTAATTTCATCGTTTAGGTCGTTTGGTAAAGGTGAGATATTAAACTGTATCATATTTTAATCTACTTAATTAAATAAGGTGCAAATATGATAAAAATTCAAATTAACTGTTCTGTTTAATTAAAGTTCCTTCGATATAAGGTTTTAATCTTTCATTTATAAAGTGTCTCCAAACCTTTTCAACAACAGCAGTCCAATCAGGCTTAATCTCACCTGAAGCGTGAACGCTTAATGTTAATAAAGTTGTATTTTTATCTATTGACTTAAGTTCAATTGTGGTAACCAAAAGAATAGCATGGCCAGCTAACCCTAAAGGACCTTCCATTCTTAATAGTTTACCACGTTCTGAAGCTGTTATAACTGCATGGCGAACACCATTTCCTTTATCGTCAAAAATTTCCATAAATGAACCACCGGGATGAGAATCAATATATAGAATCTTTGGATCTTTTGAGAAGGTATGATCCCACCATGGTTTAACATTACCTGTTAAGGTATCGAAAACGGCATAATTATTAGAATTGATTCGGCTTTCAAAACTAAAAGAGAAAGTAGTTAATGTATTACTTTTTTCATTTATATGTTCGCTGTTACACGCATTTAGAATTAGAATCATGAATAGTATTGTAGTTGTCTTCATAGTATAAATAGTGAAAATTTAAATAGAGAATATGACATCTATACAGCACCTTGATCCAGCATTGCATCTGCTACTTTTACAAAACCTCCAATATTGGCTCCATCCATATAGTTTATGTAACCACCTCGTTTTTTGCCATATTTCATACATGTTGAATGAATTTGTTTCATAATAGACTGGAGCCTCTGATCCACTTCATTCCTATCCCAGGATAATCTCATTGCATCCTGACTCATCTCAAATCCAGACACAGCTACTCCTCCAGCATTGGCCGCTTTACCTGGACCATATAGAATTTTATTCTCAATAATTAGGTTAATAGCGTCTGGGGTGCATGGCATATTGGCTCCTTCGGAAATGCAAATACACCCATTTTTAATCAGTGCTTTAGCATCATCATTTTCAATTTCATTTTGGGTGGCACACGGTAAGGCTATGTGTGCTTCTTCATTCCAGGGACGTGCATTTTCTACATATTTGACCTTGTATTTTTCAGCGTATTCTTTAATTCTTCCTCGTTGTTTGTTTTTTAGATCCTTGATATATTCCAATTTTTCAATTGAAATTCCATCTGGATCAAAAATATAGCCACTGCTATCAGACATGGATAGGACTTTACCGTCTAACTCGATTACTTTTTCTGCTGAAAACTGTGCGACATTACCAGAACCTGAAATTAATACTTTTTTGTTTTTAAAGCTTTCATTTCGTGTTTGCAGCATTTCCTGGGCAAAATACACATTACCATAACCGGTTGCTTCGGGGCGGATTAAACTGCCTCCCCAATTAATACCTTTACCTGTTAAAACACCCGAAAACTCATTTTTAATTCTTTTATATTGGCCAAATAAATAACCTATTTCCCTACCTCCAACTCCGATATCTCCTGCAGGAATGTCTGTATTAGCACCAATATGTCTATAAAGTTCAGTCATAAAACTTTGGCAAAATCGCATCACTTCATTGTCCGATTTTCCTTTAGGATCAAAATCAGAACCTCCTTTGCCACCACCCATAGGTAAAGTTGTAAGGCTGTTTTTTAAGACTTGTTCAAAGGCTAAAAATTTTAATATCCCCAGGTTAACAGTTGGGTGAAAGCGCAAACCTCCTTTATAGGGCCCTAAAGCACTATTCATTTCGATTCTAAATCCTCTGTTAACAACTAGTTTGCCAATATCATTTAGCCAGGGAACTCTAAAAATTATAATTCTCTCAGGTTCGACTAAACGTTCCAGAATACCACTTTGAATATAATGAGGATTCTCTTCCAGATAGTTTTGTAAAGATTGAAGAACTTCGTAAACAGCTTGATGGTATTCGGGTTGAGCTGGGTTCTTGATAACAAGATTATCAATAAAACTCTCTATATACATTTGTACTTGAGTTTTCATAATACAGAGATTTAGATGTTTGAATTGGATAGAATAAAAGTTAGGTATTTTTATATTAAACCTCCAATAATTGAGCTATTTAATAAACTGATATTTGTCACAGGGTTTAAGTAAGATATGACAGGTATTAGCCGTATTATTTCCATAACTTTGTTGAATAATATGGATGAAATGGAATATTCAAGCATCTTTACACAAACAGCTTTTAATAAGCTGATGCAAAAACGAATTCAGACGGTTCTATTAATATCAAGTAACTACGATGCATTCTTATTGGAGGAAGATGGACGTATTGAGGAGCAGATTTTTAATGAATATGTATCATTGAACCTTAGATATCCACCTCACTTTATTCAGGTATCTACGGCAAAAGATGCACTGAATATTTTAAAGACTACTAAAGTAGATTTGATTATTTCGATGCTTAGTATTGGAGGAATGGATCCTTTTAGTTTATCGAAAAATATAAAGAAAGATTATCCGAATATTCCTATTGTTGTATTGACTCCCTTTTCTCGTGAAGTAAGTTTGAAATTAAGTAAAGAAGATACGGCCGCCATTGACCATATTTTTTGTTGGTTGGGAAATGCAGATATTTTAGTGGCAATCATTAAGCTGATAGAGGATGAAATGAATGCTGCTCATGATATTTTAGCGGTTGGGGTTCAATGTATTATTTTAGTAGAAGATTCTATTCGCTACTATTCGAGCTACTTGCCAACCATATATAGAATTGTATTTAATCAGTCCAAAAAGTTTATGTCAGAAGGTCTTAATGAGCATCAAAAGATGATGCGATTAAGAGGAAGACCAAAGATATTATTAGCCAGAAACTATGAAGAAGCGATTCAAATTTATCAGAAGTATAAGACTAACGCCTTAGGAGTTATTTCTGATGTTTCATTCAATAAAGATGGAATTAAATATGCTAAAGCAGGAATAGAATTGGCTGAAAAAGTGAAGCAGGATGACGCTTACATGCCATTTTTATTGCAATCTTCTGATATTGAAATGGAGAAGATTGCCAAGCAAATCAAGGTTGGGTTTCTATATAAATACTCCAAAACATTGCTTCAGGAGTTAAAACAATTTCTTAAAGTAAATCTGGCTTTTGGCGACTTTGTTTTTGTTGATCCTGGTAGTGGAGAAGAGGTTGGTAGGGTAAAAGATTTAAAAGAACTACAGGAAAAACTTTTTAACCTTCCGGACGAATCCTTACAATACCATTTTCAAAGGGATCATATTTCAAAATGGCTTAAGGCCAGGGCTTTGTTTCCAATCGCAGAGGTAATTAAAAACTTAAAAGTAGAAGATTTTGGAAGTTTAGAAGCGTCAAAACAATTTTTGCATAGCACAATTGTAAACTTTCGGATATCTAAAAATAAAGGAGTTATAGCAACATTCTATCCGGACACTTATGATGAATTCGTTCGCTTTGCCAGAATTGGAGAGGGCTCAATTGGAGGTAAAGCAAGAGGTTTAGCTTTTCTAAATACGATTATAAATAAAAATTCAGAGGAGTTGGATTTTGAAGAGGTTAAAGTTACAATTCCTCGTACAGTGGTGATTGGAACTGACATTTTTGAGATATTTATGGAGCAAAATAATCTCTACGAAGTCGGCTTGTCGGATTTGTCAGATGAAGAAATTTTAGAAAAGTTTGTGCAGGCAGAATTACCACATAAGTCCGATTTATATCTCCGTCAATTTGTTTCTGTTATTGATAACCCAATTGCTGTGCGTTCATCCAGCGTGCTCGAAGATAGCCACTATCAGCCATTTGCGGGGGTGTACTCAACTTATATGATATCTAATACAGATGAAACAGAAGTGGTAATGCAACAAATTGCAGATGCCATAAAATGTGTTTATGCCTCTGTTTATTTTAAATCGAGCAAATCTTATATGCAGGCCACCTTAAATATTATTGATGAAGAAAGGATGGGTATTGTATTGCAAGAGGTGGTGGGGCAGTTGCACAAAAATAGGTTTTATCCAACAGTTTCTGGGGTGGCTCGATCAGTAAATTTTTATCCTATTGCTCCAGAAAGAGCACAAGATGGAATTGTTAATGTGGCTTTAGGTTTAGGAAAGCAAATTGTAGAAGGTGGTGTTTCATTGCGCTTTTCTCCTGAATATCCGCAAAAAGCTTTGCAGCTTTCTACTCCAGAGTTTACGATAAAGGATACGCAAAAAAAGTTTTTTGCTTTGGATATGGATAACAATTCATTTGTGCCATCAGTTAACGACGCAGTTAATTTATTGCATTTGGATATAAAAGAAGCTATGGCGGATAACAGTTTAAGATGGATTGGCTCTATTTTCGATTATCAAAACAATATTATTAGGGATGGAATTATGCATAAGGGAATTTCATTGGTTACTTTTTCTAATATTTTAAAAAATGATGCTTTCCCACTTGCAAAAGTCGTAAAAAAAGTAATGGATATAGGTCAGCGAGAAATGAACCAACCAGTTGAAGTAGAGTTTGCGATTGATCTTCAAAATAAAGACGGAAAGCCTGTGTTTTATCCTCTTCAAATCAGGCCTATAGTTGAAGGAGAGGAAACCTTTAATGAAAAAATTGATGAACTAAAACCAGAGGAACAATTAATCTATTCAAGCAATGCCTTAGGAAATGGTGTTATTGATAATTTGTGTGATGTGGTATTTGTAAAGTCAGCTAATTTCCATCCATCAAATATGGTAAAGATGGTTGCCGGAATCGAACAGTTAAATAAAAATTTGTTAGATGAAGGTAGAAATTACATTTTGATTGGTCCTGGACGATGGGGATCACAAGATCCTCGTTTAGGTATTCCTGTTAAGTGGCCTCAGATATCAGGAGCTCGTATAATTGTGGAGACGGCTTTGGATGGATTTTGCGTGGACCCAAGTCAGGGAACCCATTTTTTTCAAAACCTGACCTCACTTAGAGTGGGATATCTGACAGTTAACTTAGTAACAGAAGATGGATATTATAATGAGGGTTTTTTGAATGAAATTGTTCCTCAATATGAAAATGATTGGATAAAACATGTTAGGTTTGATAAGGAAGCTAAAGTGAAAATCGATGGAAAAAAAGGTTTAGCTGCCATCATGTTACCGCAATAATATTAAAAATATTAGGATACTATTTAAAAAGTAAAGATCTTAACTAAGATGGTGTTTGATCTTACTAATTAAATCTTCTGGTTGAAAAGGTTTACTAATATAATCATCCATACCGCTTGCCATACATCTTTCTTTGTCTTCAGGGAATGCATTTGCCGTAACAGCGATAATTGGAGTATGAGTATTGGTGCTTTTCTCAATTTCTCTGATTTTTTGAGTGGCTTTAAAACCATCCATAATAGGCATTTGTACATCCATTAGTATTAAGTCATACTTAGCTTTTCCAAACTTGTCTAAAGCCTCTTTTCCGTTGTAAGCAACTTCAATTTTCTTAACTTCATTTTTAATATAAAGTATAATAATTTGTTGATTACTAAAGTTATCTTCTACCAAGAGGATGTTAGCATCCTTAATGTCAACTGAAGGTTTGAAGAATGAGTCATTACTAGCAACCTTGTCTTTAATGTTTTGAACAGAGATACTTTGTTTGTTTTCTTTAAAAGTAATACCAAATTCAAACACCGTTTCATCAGTTCCTGGATGAATAGCTAAAGAGTGTCCATCTTGCTCAATTAATTTTTGTGTTAAGCCCAACTCTAAAAACTGAATATGTTTAGATGTATTTAATCTAATAATGTCGGTTTCGTATAAAGAATCATCTGACTTATATTCTTTAGGAAATGGTATGGAACTATAGCTGGTTAATTTAAAATTTAACTCGATATTTCCAGGCATACTGTTGCCTCTCGAAACTTCGATGTTGATTTTAGTAACCTCTGAAATATTATATTTTGCAATGCTATTCAGAATATTTAAAAATATCTGTTTGGTTTTAATAGCATTACCAGTCATTGTTGAAGGAATATCAGCAGAAAAAGATAAACTAAACTTTTGTTTGCTGTTGTTTTCAGAGAATAACCTGATAGTATTGTTTAAAGTGGAATAAAGATTAAAACTAATCTGCTCTTCAGTAATTGGCTTTAAACCCGATTTTTGTGCAGAAACCATATTTGAAACTACATTCACCATGTTATTCGCAGAAGCATGAATGGTATTGATGTAATCTCGCTGATCATCAGTTAGGTTTGTTTTGCCAAGAATGTCTAGTATTCCTGTAATATTACTGAGTGGCGTTCTTATTTGTCTCGACAGGTTCGAGATTTGTTCTTCCTGCGATGTTTTTGTGTTTTGAGAATTAATCATAGCACGTTCTTTTGTGAGCATCACCTCTGCAAACATAAACTTTAAAGTATAAGCTATGATGAAAGAAAATAAAAAGTAAATCGAGAAAAGAACTTCTATATTAAAAGAATAAACCTGTGCCTGAGGAATAATTTTGGACAGAATAACAAAGTCCAGAATGATAAATAAAAAAACAAATAATGAATAAATAGAACCTCTTTGCCTTCCAAATAAGTTAATGGAAATAAAAGGTAAACTCCCTACCCAAATGATATTTACGCCTGTTGATCCTCCAAAAACAATAAAAAACAGAAAAGTAATCATTATAAAGACAAACAAAATTTCTTTATAATAATTAGCATTGGGTCTTTTGCCCATATATAAATAGTTAAAGGCAAATAACACACTAAAGAACAAAAGAGGGCCTGCAAAAAATAAATTCTCTTCAAGTAATGATACAATTCCTTCTATAAAAACAATGACAAAAAGAAAGAAGTTTAAAACATTGGTTAATAAAAGTGTGGTTTTGGTTTCCACTTCCAATTTTTCGTCTTGTTCAAAAGCAAATAGTAGTAAAAACTTGTTTATCAACTTCATGTTCTATTATTTTCTATAACCTTCAGTGAGGTAAAAATACTGAAGATTTTTTTTAATATTATTGGTTATAACAATTCGCTAAAATGCCCGTACAACGCTTAAATTACGGCATGAATATGCGATATTTAATTGAATTTATAAAGACAATTATTAAAGATATTATAAAAATGATTTATCTACTAATTTTATTGAGCTTTAAACCGATTAATTTAAGTGAATTAGAAAGTTTTCAGACTGTTTTGAATTCTAAATTTCTTGCCTGCTAATTTTAATTCCAATCAAAAAATGTACGTAATTTGTTATCTTTATTATTGAATAAATCTTATTGTCTAAAAGGGTTTTTTAAGCTAGTTAATTCAATTTTTTATAAGGAAAAGAAAGAAGTTTACAGATTGAAAAGTAATAGATTAGTTTTAAAATATTAATATATAATGATTAACACAAACAAAAATAACTTTGCAATGAAAACAATTATTCTCAACTTATTTTTACTATTTACAGTAACTGCTATGGCTCAACATCATGTGCCAACAGAGCAGGATTACAATGACTTTTTAAAAACAAAAACTTTTGTTGTGATGGATGAAAATCCAATGTCGGATTTTAATTTCATGATAAAAAAGGTAATGCCAAGAATTTGGAATGTTACAGAATATGAAGTCATTTCACAGGTGGAGTTTGAAGAAAAGAGGAGAGATCCGTCTTATTCTTTTATCGTAACTTCGACAGTTACTTTTGATAAAGACAAAACAAAAGCCAGATACAAATTTGTAAGCTTGCTTTTAGGGAAAGATGTTTATTCTATTACAGATATGCCTGATTTATGTTCTATTCCTTTATCCTATTTGCGAGTGGAAGATGATAGCTATGCCTATATGATGGAAGGATTTATCAGATTTATTCAGGATCATGTAAATTTAGTTATTAAAAACCCTAAAATTATAGGTGCTAATATGTTTACGTATTATAATAAGAACGTAAAGACTTTAAGCAATAAAAAGCTGTATGTGGTAAAAGAAGACCTTGCACCTGATGCAAATACCATTGCTAAAATCCATTCAGTTTATCCTTATACAGTAGAAATTGTAACGCAGGATGAAATTACAAAAGCTATTGAATCAAAGGATCCGGATGTGGTATTTTTACACAAAGTAGGTCCTGAAGGAACACGCTACAAAGCTAGGTGTTATAAGATATTAATTGGTGCTGCTGATTCCCAGTTTTATTATTTTGATTGGCATATGATTAGTCTAAAGAAAAGAGATGGTTTATTATTGAAAGATTTTAAAGCCATGGCAAAAAAATAAATGTTTATTGTATCATTAAAATTGAACCCCGGACAAATGTGTTTCGGGGTTTTTTTTGACCATTTATTGTAATAAATTTGCCGATCTAATAAATTCGTAATTAATTTAATTCAAATGTCTGACGATAAAAAGATTATATTCTCAATGGTAGGGGTGAGCAAAGTTGTTCCTCCTCAAAAAAAGATCTTAAATAATATCTATTTATCCTTTTTTTACGGTGCTAAAATTGGGATTATAGGTTTAAATGGTTCCGGTAAATCTACTTTAATGAAAATTATTGCCGGAGTAGAAAATGATTACCAGGGAGAAGTTGTTTCATCCCAGGATTATTCTGTAGGTTACTTGGAACAGGAACCTGTATTGGACGAGGAGAAAACGGTGAAGGAAGTTGTACAGGAAGGTGTTCAGGAAGTTGTAGATGTACTTAATGATTACAATAAGGTAAACGAAAAATTTGCAGATCCTGAAGTGTTGGAAGATCCCGATAAAATGCAGGCATTAATGGATGAACAAGCACGTTTGCAAGAAAAAATCGATCAATATGATGCCTGGAACCTTGATTCAAAACTAGACAGAGCTATGGATGCTTTAAGGTGTCCTGAGGAAGATAAACAGGTTAAGTTTTTGTCTGGAGGAGAAAGAAGAAGGGTTGCTCTATGCCGATTGTTGCTTAAAGAACCGGATGTACTTCTGTTGGATGAGCCAACAAACCATTTAGATGCTGAATCTGTTCAATGGCTCGAAATGCACTTGCAACAATATAAAGGAACGGTTATCTCCATAACTCATGATAGATACTTTTTGGATAATGTTGCAGGTTGGATTTTGGAATTAGATAGAGGCGAAGGTATTCCATGGAAAGGAAATTATTCTTCATGGCTAGAGCAGAAAACCAAAAGAATGGAGCAGGAAGAAAAAACGGTATCTAAAAGACGCAAAACATTGGAACGTGAGTTGGAGTGGGTTAGAATGGCACCCAAAGCCCGTCATGCAAAATCTAAAGCAAGACTTTCTGCCTACGATAAGTTAATGGATGAAGATGTAAAGCAGAAGGAAGAAAAGCTGGAAATTTTTATTCCTAATGGACCACGCCTTGGAGAAAAAGTTATTGAAGCCCATGATGTTGCTAAGGGTTTTGAAGATAGACTCTTATTTGAAAACCTTGAGTTTGTGTTGCCAAAGAATGGTATTGTTGGTGTAATTGGCCCTAATGGTGCAGGTAAAACTACTTTATTCCGTATGATTATGGGAATGGAAAAAGTAGATAAGGGAACATTTGAGGTAGGAGAAACGGTAAAAACTGCTTATGTAGATCAAACCCATGAAGCCATTGATCCTGAAAAATCAATATATCAAGTGATTGCGGATGAACAGGAAACAATTAAAGTTGGCGGTAGAGAGATTAACTCAAGGGCGTATTTATCCAGGTTTAATTTTACAGGTGGTGATCAAGAGAAGAAGTGTGGCGTTTTATCAGGTGGAGAACGTAATAGGTTACATCTTGCCTTAACTCTAAAAGAAGAAGCCAATGTTTTGTTGCTTGATGAGCCAACCAATGATATTGATGTGAATACCTTAAGGGCATTAGAGGAAGGTTTGGATGATTTTGCAGGCTGTGCTGTTGTTATCTCACATGATAGATGGTTCTTAGATCGAATTGCGACTCATATTCTTGCTTTTGAAGGCGACTCTGGAGTGTATTATTTTGAAGGTTCTTTCAGCGAATATGAAGAAAATAAGAAAAGACGTTTGGGTGATGTAACACCTAAGAGAATTAAATACAAAAAACTAATGAAATAAATGAAAAAGAGGGTATCAAGCGATACCCTCTTTTTGCTCTCCAGTATATATGTTACATCCATTTGTAATTCATCTTTAATATCACTTTTAGAGTAGGTAGATAATTGAATAAAAGCTTTTGTTCAGTTAATAGACTTCAAAATTTTCATAGATGTTTTTTATTTCGACGGATGAAAATACATCCATAATGTGATAGATATCTATCTCTTTCATTCCTTTTAAGTTTACAGAACCATGTTTTTCATAAATAAAGTCGTGTTGAGTTAGATTGTAGGTTTCACTACTAACCGCAATCTTCATGGGTGAGCAATATGCTTGTATGCGAGAAGCTGTATTGACATTTTCGCCAAAAATATCAAATAAGTAGTTTTCCAATCCAATTAAACTACCAATTACCTCTCCACTATTAATACCTATAGTTATTTCCCATTTGATTGGATTAACCGTGTTGCGCTCAAAAATAAATTGTCGAAAATCAATAGCAGCCTGAATTAAATTTTTAGCGTGGTTTTTATTTTCTTCAGGTACTCCGGAAACAGCCAGGTAGGCATCTCCAATGGTTTTAATACGAGTGCAATTGTATTTTTTAATAATCTTATCAAATGAAGAAAAAATATCGTTTAATTCATTGATGAGTCTCTTTGGAGACATAGTGGTGGTTTTTTTAGTAAAGCCAACCAAATCTGTAAACATTACAGATGCATTTTTATATCGTTTAGGTTTTGAGGTTCCTGTTTCTTTGATCTCCTGAACTACTTTGGGAGGAATTAGGCCATTTAAAATTCTTTCTACTTTTTGTTGTTCTTGCTCTAGTTCGATTTGTTTTTGTTTTAGAGCTTCAAAAGTACTGGTTAAGGTTAATGCTGAACGAACACGAGCAACGAGTTCAATAGAATCAATTGGTTTTCTTATATAATCAATAGCTCCGGCTTCTAGTGCTTTCTGAACATTTACAGAATCTGAAAAACCAGATGATATAATCACCGGGATATCTTTAGTTTTTTGATTCTTTTTTAGTAAAGTTAGAGCTTCAATACCATTCATTTGTGGCATTTCCCAGTCCATAATTATTAAGTTAGGCTGAGATTGTCTGGCCATTTTACATGCTTCACGACCATTATGCGCTTTTAAATACAAAAAATTCTCATCCATCATTTCTAAATGAGAAATAATGATATCCATGATGATATCCATATCATCAACAAGTAGTATTTTCATAGGAGACACCATAGGCATTCTCTTAAATTAGGTATTAATACATGATTTAAAATCTAATTTCAATTTGTTTGAGATTGGTTTGTTAAGATTTGAATCGATTCCGGTTTGACTAATACTTGATTTTAGATAATACATTCTTTTAACACCAAGTCCTTTAACGTCGTTAGGTAAGCGTTCGATAAACCTGAATTTATGACGTGTAAGCATATAGGTGTTTTGAGCGATGTTTATTTGATTTGGTTCACAGTTTTTCTCCATGCGAGAAGCTACATTAACCGTATCTCCAAAAACATCAAATAAAAAGTTATTTGAACCTAATACACTGCCGATTACCTCACCTGAATTAATGCCAATTTTAGCTTCCCATTGCACTGGTTTAATGCGGTTGCGCTGAATTAAATAATCTCTCATTTCATTAGCTGCATTAATAATGTTGGCAGCATGATCTTTATTAGGGCTAGGTATTCCAGAAACTGCTAAATACCCATCGCCCATAGTTTTAATCCTGGTGCAGTCGTGTTTTTGGGTAATGTTATCGAAAGCTGAAAAAATTTCAGACAATTCTTCGATGATTATTTTAGGTGAAAGCTTAGTTGTTTTTTTTGTAAAATCTACCAAGTCAACAAATAATACAGAAGCCTCTCTGTATTTTTTTGGTTTTGATTCACCGGATTCAGTAAATTCATGAATTATTTCTTTGGGTATTAAACCAGATAAAACATCCTGAATTTTACTTTGATTCTCATTGATGACTCTGGTTTGTTTATCTAATTTATCAATCGTACTAGAAACAGTTAAAGCTGTTCTAACTCGGGCAAATAATTCTATGTTTTTATATGGTTTTTGAATAAAATCTAAGGCTCCTGCTTCTAAAGTTGATTTAATTTTACCTGGGGAAGATTCCTGAAAAGAAACGATAACAGGGGTGTTCCAGTTTTGCTTTGTGTCCTTAATAGCAACTATTTTAGTAATTATATCACTGGTTGTTTTTTCACAATCAATAATTACTACACTAAATTTAGTGTTGTTAAGCTCACTAAAAGACTCCTCACAGGTTTTATTAATAATCAACCACTCTTCATCAAACTCCAAAAGTCTTCTTCTTACAACCTGTAAGTTTATTGTATCGTTCCCTATTAGCAGTATTTTAACTGTGTTCATTTCTTCCCGTCTAGTGAATAAGCATTTAAATGTTTATCCAATTGTTACAATCGTTTTTCTATTTTTACATAAAAACGTTAAAACAGTTTTTATTTAGTGGTGAATACTTGGAATTTTATTGCCGGCTACATTTTTTTGGGGATAAATATTCCAAGTCGAGTAAAAAGTATAGTTGGAGAGGCAGGAATATCTCTAATTTATTTTAGAAATTCGTCTTTATTTCGATTTGTAATTGTAGGAGAAGCTATATTTTAACGTGGAGTTGAAATGTCCTTTTATTGTTAAGTTCTTATGAGCTGAAAATGTAGGTTTTAATCAGTTTTGGCTGAATAAATAGCCATTTTTAATCAATAAAAAACTAATATGAAATTTATAGAGCGTGATCAACTAGATCAGTTAACATCAGAAGCCCAGCAAAATTCCCGAAAAAGGAAAAATTTCAATTTTCATTTTGGAGATCAAGATCCTGTTCAACGTATGCTGAATGCTTTTGAACCCAAAACTTATGTGCGACCACATACACATGTTAATCCTGATAAAAGAGAAGTCTTTATTATTCTAAGGGGACGCTTGTTAGTCATCTTTTTTAATGAGAAAGGTAATATTACTAAGCATGTTGTTTTAGATAACGAAAATGGAACTTATGGGGTAGAGATTGCTCCTGGTGAGTGGCATACGGCTACCGGTTTGGAAAAAGGAACAGTAGTGTATGAAATTAAGGATGGTCCGTATTTCCAATCAGAAGATAAGAACTTTGCATCCTGGGCTCCGGAAGAAGGAGCTGTTGGAACAGAAACTTTGGTGCAAAGCTGGTTAGATCAACTCGGTTTTTCAACGGAATAAACAAAGTCGTTTTTCTTCTAGTTTGAAATAATTGAATAACTTTGCGCCTCAATAAAATTAAAAAGTGAAAGAATGGCTCAAAAACCAAGTATTCCGGCAGGAACAAGAGATTTTTCACCGGTTGAGATGGCAAAAAGAAATTTTATTTTCGATACGATTAAGTCTGTATTCTTAAAATATGGTTACCAGCCTATTGAAACTCCAGCAATGGAAAACCTATCTACTTTGATGGGTAAGTATGGAGAAGAAGGAGATAAATTACTTTTTAAAATATTGAATTCAGGTGATTATACAAATAAAATAGAGACTAAATCAAGAGGGTTGAATAGATCTCAATTAAACAAGTTGCTAAGTTGTGATAAAGAGCTTGTTGAGAATTGTATTTTTAAAATAAAGGAAATCCGCAATAGGCTGGAAGGTTATGATGTAAAAGATATAGAGACCGAATTTAATAAGAATTATGAAAACGATCCAATATTTATTGCTTTCGGAAAGTTTTTCTTCTATAATTCTAATTTAAAATATAAGAAGGTTGATGATTTTGCGACTTATATTGATAATTTGACTGTTAATATGCTAAAAAGTTATGTTTTAAAGTCTATCAATATCAGTTCTATTAAGAAGATAAAAGAAGCAAGGGTGATTTCAGAAAAAGGATTAAGATATGACCTGACCGTACCTTTTGCAAGATTTGTAGTACAACATCAGAATGAAATTTCATTCCCATTTAAGCGATATCAGATTCAACCGGTTTGGAGAGCAGATAGACCTCAAAAAGGAAGATACAGAGAGTTTTATCAGTGTGATGTAGATGTTGTTGGATCAGATTCATTAATGAATGAAGTAGAATTGATTCAGATTGTTGATGATGTCTATAAAGCACTAAAAATTAATGTTCTTGTTAAAATGAATAATCGCAAGATTTTAACAGGAATTGCTGAAATAATTGGAGAAGCTGATAAAATTGTAGATATAACCGTTGCAATTGATAAACTGGATAAAATAGGTTTAGAAAAAGTAAACGAAGAATTACTGCAAAAAGGATTGCCACAAGAAGCGGTTGATAAATTGCAGCCTATTATTCAACTTTCCGGAACAAATGATGAAAAAATAGCAACATTAAAAGAAGTGCTGGCAACTTCGGAGACTGGATTAAAAGGTGTTGAGGAAATTCAAACGGTTTTGAATTATTTAAATACGCTAGATATAAATACTGAGGTTGAGTTGGATTTAACTTTAGCTCGAGGATTAAACTATTATACAGGTGCTATTTTTGAAGTAAAGGCTTTGGATGTAGAAATTGGAAGTATTACCGGAGGAGGTAGATATGACGATTTAACCGGTATATTTGGACTAAAAGATGTTTCGGGAGTAGGAATTTCGTTTGGAGCTGATCGTATTTACGATGTGATGAATCAATTGGATTTATATCCTAAAGAATCTATCGTATCAACTGAATTACTCTTTATCAACTTTGGCGAAAAAGAGGCCTTATATTCATTGAAGGCTTTGCAAACGATTAGAAAGGCTGGTATAAAAGCTGAGTTATATCCGGATGCTGCTAAAATGAAAAAGCAGATGAACTATGCCAATAAAAAAGAAATTGCCTATGTGGCTATGGCTGGTGAAGATGAAATGAATCAAGGCAAAGTTACCCTAAAAAATATGGCAAATGGTGAACAAAAATTGTTAACCATTGACGAGTTGATTAAAGAAATTCAATAAAATATTAATACAAGATATTAACAAAGGCCTTCTTTTATAGTGGGCCTTTTTTATTTATTTTCTTTTAAAATTTCTGCTCGAAGGATTAATTTCTCCATTTGCTTGTCCTTTAAGTTGTTTTAAAAGGTAAGTTTTAAATTGACTCTCGACCTGATGTAAAAGGATGACTTTATCAATGGGTAATATTTTTTTTAATTGGTTGTGAAACTCCATTTGCAATTCAGCGTCTTTTAATTTAAAGGAAACCAATTGATCTATAAGTTCCGTTTTTTTACTGTCAGGATAGTTTTTCCAATTGTTTTTTAAATCCAGATTAACTTGTTTCTTTTCTTTATTTAGCTGTTCTTTTTTGGCAAAAAATTCATTGTAAACTGGCCAAAATTTTTGTGCCTCATTTGTTGTAAGTTGCAAGCGATTAGTAATAAAAGCTATTTTTTGAGCTTTAATTCGCTCTAATTTTTCCTGTTTAGATAAATTCTGCGCACTTAACGAAAGTGTGCATATCAACAATATTACTGTAAGTCTTATTTTATCCATCTTAGTAACATTAAAAAATAACAAGGTCTTCAACGTCCTCAATACTTAAACCTTCTAATAGCTCTTTATTTTCATTAAAATCATCAAAAATAGGAGCATTATCTTCCTCCAAAAGAAAATCAACAATGTCAGACTCTTCAAAATTTGAAGCTAAATAATCTAATGATATATCCTGATCAACTGTAACAATTTGTGCAGTTTGTGTTTGATCCTTCATAAAATAGGGCACATTATAATAAACCAAGGCAGCCAAAATAAATATAGCTGCTAAAGATAACCATGGTTTGGCAACCATTATTATTTTTTTTCTTAGCGGTTGTTCTTCGGCAATGATGTTTTCCATTATTTTGTCTTCCAAAGAATCAAAGTATCCCTCTGGAACATCAAATCCACTTTTATTGCCCTCTTTTTTAATTTTGTTTAATATGTCAAATTCTTCTTTCATTGTTCAAATAAAATAGAAATTAAACCAGATTGTCTAAGAAATATTCAATAAATACCACTCTTATTTATTTGATAACTTTCATACGAAATGGTTTAAAATAGAAATAAATAATTTATTCTAAATTGTTTTTCAAGTATGTTTCAATTTTTTTCGCTGCATGATGATATGATGCTTTTAATGACCCAACTGAAGTTTCTGTTATTTCTGCAATCTCCTGATATTTCATCTCCTCAAAATATTTTAAATTAAAGATAACTCTTTGCTTTTCCGGCAAAGTGGCTATAGCTTGCTGTAGTTTCAATTGTAGCTCATTTCCATCAAAATAAGGATCACTTTGTAATGTATCGGCCGCATAAGAGTTCTCATCATCTATCGCATATTGATTTACTCTTTTTTTCTTTTTTAATAAAGATAGTGCCTCATTAGTAGCTATACGGTATAACCAGGTATACAATGCTGAGTTTCCTTGAAAACTATTAAGGTTTTGCCAAACCTTAATAAAACAGTTTTGCAGAGCATCATCAGCATCATCATGTGTTAAAACTATTTTTCTAATGTGCCAATATAAACGCTCTTTATATCGACTCATTAATAACTTAAAGGCCTTTTGTTCGTTGCCTTTCGTTTTAAAGAGCTCAACAATTTTAATATCCGAAACTTCCTGATTGGTCATTCACTTAAAATCTAATCAATGTTGTCTTTGACGCATAAATTTTAAAAAGGTTTAATTCGATTACAATCTTTTTTATTTTCAGATTGCATAATATTATAAGCAAAGTATAAATATTCAAATAATAAGGAAGGCTTTTAACGATGTGAATTTAAATTTTTATCAACCCAAAAATAAAATGTACTTTTGCACAAATTTTCGACAATTCTGTGACACTGAAATAAATAAAAAATGGCATTACAATGTGGAATAGTAGGTTTACCTAACGTTGGTAAATCAACATTATTTAATTGTTTATCGAATGCAAAAGCGCAGTCGGCAAACTTTCCTTTCTGTACAATAGAACCTAACGTAGGCGTTATTACTGTACCGGATGAGCGATTGATTAAGTTAGAGGAATTGGTTAATCCTCAGAAAGTTGTACCAACTACAGTTGAAATTGTAGATATTGCTGGTTTAGTAAAAGGAGCTAGTAAGGGTGAAGGTTTAGGAAATAAGTTCTTATCCAATATACGCGAAACAGATGCCATTATTCATGTACTAAGGTGTTTTGATAATGATAATGTAACGCACGTTGATGGATCTGTAGATCCGGTCAGAGATAAAGAAGTTATTGATATGGAGCTTCAAATGAAAGATTTAGAGACGGTTGAAACACGATTACAAAAATCAGAAAAAGCAGCAAAATCATCTAAAGATCAAGAACTGAAAAAGATGGTTGAGGCTTTATATTTATATAAAGAAGCGCTAGAAGCTGGTAAATCGGCAAGAACAGTTGAATTAACAGAGGCACAGGAAAAAGCTACCAAAGATTTATGGTTGCTTACCAATAAGCCGGTTTTATATGTTTGTAATGTTGATGAAGGATCTGTAATTGATGGAAATAATCATGTTGAAGCAGTGAAAGCCGCTGTGGCCGATGAAAATGCTGAGGTGCTAATTATTGCAGCGCAGACAGAAGCTGATATTGCAGAATTAGAAACTTTTGAAGAGCGTCAAATGTTTTTAGAAGACTTAGGTTTAAAAGAATCAGGTGTTGCTAAATTAATTAGATCGGCATATAAACTACTTCAATTAGAAACCTATTTCACAGCAGGAGTAAAAGAGGTAAGAGCCTGGACGTACCCCAAAGGTGCTGTTGCTCCACAAGCAGCAGGTGTAATTCATACTGATTTTGAAAAGGGTTTTATTCGTGCAGAGGTTATTAAATACCTAGATTTTGTCAACTATAAGTCTGAATTAGCCTGTAAAGAAGCTGGTAAAATGAGCATTGAAGGTAAAGAATATGTGGTTCAGGATGGTGATATCATGCATTTTAGATTTAATGTTTAAGAGATACTAATCATATGATTATTTGAAAAGCCGGTTTATGCCGGTTTTTTTTTGACCTTAGATCATTTGTTCGATAATAATAATTCAAAATATTTAACTTCGTATATGCAACTCAATAGCTTAGTTGAGCGTTAATACTAGGTAATGAATATTTATAAATACATAGGAATATTACTATTTGTAACGCTCTCGTTTACCCTTTCTGGTCAGTCGAGAGACAGTATTCAAACACCCATAAAATACCTCGAAAAGAAGCTGATTGGAGATGATACTTTACCACATATATCGATTGATGAAGTTCAAGTTGTCCCACCCTGGCGGTTTACAAGCAGACGCCAACGAAAGCGGTATAGTCGTTTAGTAATTAATATTAAGAAAACATTACCTTACGCTCGTTTGGCAAAAAGCAGATTGGCCGAAATAGAGGCTGCTTTGGATACCATTAAAGGCGAAAGAAAAAAGAAAGAATTTGTTAAGGCTGCAGAAAAAGATTTATTCGAAGAATTCGAGAAACCATTGCGCAAACTTACTTTTTCTCAAGGTAGGATGCTTATTAAGTTAATAGATCGCGAAACCGGAGATACCAGCTACGAGTTAATAAAAGATCTAAAAGGTGGTTTTTCCGCTTTTATGTGGCAGACTGTTGCCAGACTTTTCGGATCAAACCTAAAATCAGAATATGATCAAAATGGCGATGATGCCATGATTGAGCATATAATTTTAAAGATAGATAACGGTTTGCTGTAATATTTAAATAGCATTGTTTGCTAATTTAGAAAGCTCCTCAATAAGTTTTTTCATATTGGCGGAGGCCAGAGGGATATCGATATCCGACAATAAAATTTGGTTTTTCTCTTTGTTTATTTCTGTAATATAGTTCAGATTGACGATGCTAGAGCGATGTGTTCTGAAAAAGTGATTAGGAGGTAAATTCTCTTCAATACTTCCTAATGTTCGAGATACATATAGAGGTTCACCACTTGTTTTGTAAATTTTACAATAGTTTCCGTCGGCAATAATCGCTTTAATTTCGTTATAAGAAACAATGTGAACTCCTTTTTGGTGGTTTACTAGTAATTTACATGTGTTGTACGCATTATCATTTACGGTATCTCCGGAAGGTTTCTTCTTGAGGTTTATTTTTAAAACAGCATCTACAATTTGTTTAGGTTTAATTGGTTTTAATAAATAACCAGAGGCTCCCAATCCAACTGCATCGATGGCAAAATGTTGGTGAGCCGTAATAAAAATGACATCAAAACTGATACTATCAAAATAATCAAATAATTCAAGACCTGATTGGTGAGGCATGGAGATATCCAAAAAAACAATGTCTGGATTTACCTTTTTAATTAAAGAAACTCCATCCGAAAGATTGTCACATGAGGCTTTGATTTCAATAACATCATGAAGGTACATTTCCAATATTTTCTCAATACTCTGCCTAGCTGACACTTCGTCATCAATTATTATCGCCTTAAGCATATTCTATTCCGGGTGTTAATATTTGAACAGTGTGAATTTAATTAAATAAATTAGTTAATCATAAACAAAAATCACTTCGTTTGTAAAACACTACATCTCATTTAAAAAATATGGGGTTTTACTAAGTCATTAGGTTTTGAGGTTTATTAGGTGAATTGTTTTTATAATCTTTGCAGTTAAACCATTATAACTTTTAAATCATGACACGTTATTTTACAGACTTAAAACTAAAATCTATTATTCAAAACTGGGCTCTGCCAAATATTATTTTAACATTTCAGTTTATTATAGTTTTTATGGTAATTCTCTTATGGATTATTCATTAATTATATCATTTTAAATAATTGCACTATTGCATTATTTATTCCTTCCTCAATTTGACTAATTCTTGCATCTAACATATAGCATGGAGAAGTAATTATTTTATTTTCTTTATCAATGATGATTTCTCCATGGCTTGTTGATGAATGTTGAGCTCCTAAGGAAATTATATCATTGCTTGTGTTTTGATCAGCTCCAATAGTAAGGTTTGTATTCTTTATTGTTTTAGCAATCAAAACAGGAGCAATACATAAAGCAACAATTGGTTTCTGTGCCTTGTGAAACGTACCAATTTTTTGAGACAATTCTTCGATTAATTGTAATTGATCGCCTTTAAATGCATAATCGGATAGATTCTTTGCAGCACCAAATCCTCCTGGTATAACAAGTGCATCATACTCTTCTGCAATTAAATCTGAAAGTGGTTTAATATTACCTCTGGCGATTCGTGCCGATTCTATAAGTACATTTCTTGATTCTGTTATTTCTTCACCAGTTATATGGTTGATAACATGATGTTGATTAATGTTAGGAGCAAAACATTGGTACTGAGCATCATTTTTATCAATAGCTAAAAGCGTTAAGGTTGATTCATGAATTTCAGAACCATCATAAACGCCACATCCTGACAGTATTACTGCAATTTTTTTTGAAGCCATATCTTATTTTTTTTCTAATTCTAATATTATGGAAGATTTAGGGTCCAGTAATATATTCTTTAGATCACGAAAAATCTTACCACTTATTGGATCCTTAGCGAAGTTAAATTTATCGGCTAAAAGTCCGCAATCATTTAAATTTACCTTCTGTAATTTATTATTGTTATTAAATAAAACTACAACAGACTCTGTTCTATTGTATTTGTGTACAGCATATAATCCTAGGTATGGGAGAAAGTGATTTGTGTTTCCATTGATAATAGAAATTGAGCTTTTTCTCCAAAATGCAAGTTTTGTGAAATAGTTTTTTAGATCAATTTGTTGGTCATTAAGCTTATCTTTATTTAAAGCAAAATCAGTCCTCACATAATCAACTCCACGTCTATTAGAGCCTTCTAACATGAATTCACTTCCGTATAGAATAGAAGGAATACCACGACTTGTCATTAAATATGTCAAATACATTTTTGTGATTGAAGGGTCTCTATCAGCTACATCAAAAATTCTACTAAGACTATTGTTATCAATGAAGACGATTTGATTGTTGGTACTTTGATAATTAAAATCGGAACCTTGGTTTTGATAGAGATTTTGTGCAGCTGTATGTCCATCAATATATTGCGAAAAAGAATTTGTAGCGGTATAGGCTTTAGGATATTCATAACTATATGCCATTTTACCTAAGTTCAACGATTTTAAAAAGCACGCTAATTGATCTGGGAATTTCGTATCGAAATCCAAGATAATGGGTAATTCCGGATATTCTTTTTTGATGATACTTACAAACTTTCTAATAAAACCGGGATTGTTGAATTGAGTTTTTTCAATTTTAATAGCATCAGGTTTACATTGCTTAATCCACCATATTGAATTCTGAATTAAATATTTTGATGCTATAGCTGATTCTTGATTAATTAATATATTATTTGGGTGGTGATGGTAAAATGAACTTTTAATAAAATCATAGTTCATATAAGGATCGCACAGATTTATATTGTTTGCTTCAACTGTTTCTTTTAATGGATAATCATAAGTCCAGTCATCAAAAAGTTTCTTTCCGAATAAATTATGATTGATACTTGTTTGATGGAGAACTAAAGACAATATGCTTTTTAAATTATTTTGTTGACATTGTTTGTTTAGCTCTTCTATATTGCCAAAAGTTCCTAATCGGGTATCAATAGCATAATGATCGGTTATTTCGTCGTGGTAATAGGAATTGGAAATTTGGTTAGATTGATACAAAGGAGAAAGTTCAATTGCTGTTGCACCTATCGACATTATATATTTTAGTTCATTTATTATGCCTTGAATATCTCCGCCATGAATTCCTGATATGTTATTTGAATTAGGAATCTCAAAATAACCGTCAGGTTTGTTGTTTTTGGCGCTACCGTCCGAAAAACGATCAATAACAATTTGATAAATCAAATCCGAAGGTATTAGTTTTTTAATGCTTCCTATTGAAGATTTGGCATTTAACGTAATTGAAATAGATTCTTGTAACTTGCCTGATTGGTATATATTTACTGGAATATTTCCCGGAGCAGTACTTTCTGAAATTGTAATGTCCAGAAATACAATATTGTTTCTTTGTGTAGTTATAATCTTATTTAGTTTAACACCGGGATAATCAACCTTAATAAATGATTGAGAAACTTTACTACCTTCAACAACTACAAGAATGTTATTATATTCCATTCCCACCCACCAGTTTTTTGGTGCGTAGTTAAAAACAACTTTCTTTGCATCGGTTAATTGATGAAAGAATAAGATTATTACAAAAAAAAATAGTTTTTTTATCGATCTACTCATATCTGCTCTTTACTTGGTGCAAGTTTATAAAAAAAAATGATTTTTACAGGAGCACATGTACGCAGAGACATTTTTGTGTACAATAGAGCTAGCTCAAAATGTTAATTATTCGGTACATTACATTCTAAATTTAGGTAAAAATGTGTCATATTGTTCAAAATACTACCACAAATGTTTCATTAAGTATTTTTAACTTGTCATGAGAGCTATTTTTTAATAGTTTTATGTCGAATTCATTATTTAGTATAGGGCAAATTTTATTTTAATGAATTCAGGTTGATGAAATAAAGGCCACATTTTTATTTGTAATTTAAATTTAATGCAATTTATTTCAGTAACTATTGAGAGTAGATTTTCGGATTTTTTATGATTAAAATTAAGGACATGTTTAGGAAGACGGAGGATAATACCGTTAGGTTGAAGAGAAAGATTTTTTGGTTCTTTGTTATCGAAGTACTTTTGGTAATAGCTTTATTAGGGTTTACTTTCTTTTTAATCACAGTAGTTTTAAACTAAAACTACAATTGCTTTAGGAATAGCGATTTTTTAAAAAGAATTTTTCCATCCAGCCAAGTTGTTAAAATCCATTCACCTTTTTTATCGTGAATGGGTTCCCAAATTGTATCTCCAAGAAAGAATTCATAATCATTTGATTTAACAAAGTATTCACCAGTAAATGGTGGGGCTGGATGACCATGTTCATTAAGAAACGGTGGGTGATCGATCCTAAACTGAATACGCTTTCCTTTAGCACCTTTTATTTTTACTACATAACCAAATTCTATATCAAGTTCCAAAGGTATTTCTGTTGTTATTTTCTGGAGTTTAGGTAAGGCTTTTGAAGATCTATCCCATTGGGAATAAATGCCGTAACTATATAATTCAGAGTCTATCTTCTTTTTTGCCATTTTTATTCTTCTAATAAATATTGTAATTGATCAAGCATAATGGGTATGTTTTGTTCTTCAACTCCATTTTTGATTAAAACATTTTTGTCCTCATTGAATGTTTCAAAAAATTCGTTGGTGTTATTATTTAACTGAGAAATGGCTTTTTGATAACAGTTAAGCGCTTCTTTCCTGTTGTTTTTACACCAATATACATGTCCCAGATTAATTAAATCGTGAGCTCCGGAAGAGGATACTAATAATTTTTGATAATATTTTTCGGCCTGATCAAATTTGCCGGTTACTAATGAACACCAGGCTATGGGTCTCCAAACTTTAGTGTTGGACTGATCCAGATATTCTACTTTAAAGTAATATTTTAACGCAGCATTGTAATCTTTTAAATCCAACAGACAATGACCTATTGATGCTTGGGTATGCAAGTCTTCCGGTTTTAATCGTTCAGCTAGTTGATAATATTCTAAGGCTTTATTGGCTTGCTTTAAATACTTGTACATTAAAGCTATCTTTTTTGTAGTCCAGGTTTGTTCCGGCTTTAGTATGTCTGCTTTAAGGTAATATTGTAAAGCTTTTTTATGTTGTTTTTGTTGTTGATAGCAATAGCCAACTTTTTGAAGTATTTCGATATTATCACATTCCTTTTTGGCCATCACAAGAAAAGCTTCGCGTGCCTCATTAAAGTATGATTTTTTGAAGAAGAACTCTGCTATTTGTCTTAATTCTTCTTCTTCGGCAATAAAATGGGTAAAGAACCATTTATTATGAAAATCCATATTCCAGGAAAAAACATCTTCAAATTGACTGTGCTGTGGATGTAGTTTATAAAAACGATATAAATCCTGAATGTATCGATTAGAGATAATCGAGTTCTTTTTACTACCGTCTATTAAGCTTTCATCTTTTTCTATTTCGTCCATTTGTTCCATTTGCTGTTGAAACATATTTCCCATCATGTCTTTTTGAAATTTAGGCATATGTGGAATGCTGAGAAATAGAGAATATTTGTCAGAATTACATAGGAAACCTGAATTAGCAAGACTTTCGATAATACTTTTAGATGAAAAGATATTCTCCTCGTTTTTTAATTCTGCATTTAGTTCCTCATTTTCCAGATAAAATGGCAATAACCAATTGTACATGGTATTAAAAAACGGAAAATGTTTAAGCATTTTAAATGTATTTAAAAATACATCGGAACCTTCCATTTGCAACTCTGTAAGCTCTTCCAGTTTGCTCATTAATTCTGGTGAGTCTTTAAAAAAGTCTTCCCATTCAGGGTTTTCACCTTCATTAAACTTTTCACTAATCATGTTTTCCAAATCAAGCTTGTTTCGCAGGTTTGGTTGCATTTTAACAACTTCAGGAATAATTTCATCCATCAATTTTTGCGAAATCTTCTCGGTTTCACGAGTTCTGATTAGTTGTATGCAAATGATTAATAGATTTGATTTTATCTTCTCGTTTTCTTGCAATAAGCTAAGTCTCGAAAGTAATCCGGAATATAGTTTAATTCTATTATCGTATTTATATAAAATTAAAAGAAGGCCTGTTAAAGTTCTTTGTAAAACCTTATCGTTTGTTTGATCAAGAATATCAAAAAGAATGGAAAGCTTTTGTACATCAAATTCTTTTAAACACCCAATGGTTATGGCTGAAACAAAAATACTTTGATAACTATAGTGAATACTATTTGAGTTAAGTAACTGTTTAATCAGCTCAATTTCATTCTCATTAAAATTTTTTAATACCCAAAGTGAATTAAATACATTTTCGATGATTTCTTTTTGCGAAGTAATCTGGATTCCGGCTTCTTTTCCGATTTCATTCTTTTTCATTTCGGCCATGAAATGCTCTAAAGAATCTATGAGATTGATATTTTGTGTTTTTAAAGTTCTTCGGGTTTCATAAAAGGCAGCACTGGATTTATTTTCCAGTATTTCAGAAAAAAGTTGATCAGATAAATGATAACAGGATACAAGTATGTTATTATATACTTTTTGTTGTTCAGGATCGCTAACTCCTTCAACGGTATACTTTAGCATACTTTTATAAGTGAACTCTAAATTGTAATGTTCATCAATCAGGTTACCTCCATGGTATGATTTGGTTAAATCTCCTAAGATGATCAATGCATCTTTTACTCTTTTCTCGCTTAAAGCAGCTTCAATTTTGGCTTGATATGATTGTATATCTGATATGTTCATGCAACTTATTTTCTAGTGGAAAAACAAAGTTAAGGATAATCTAAATTATTCGTAAAAATTACATGGCGAATATATATTTAATGATGATTTAATGGAATGCATTTGTTATGTTTTCAATTGACTCATTTTTGCAGAATTGTAGTATTTGATTATTTTGCTTTTTTAAATCTATACAATGCAAGTCAAAATCTCTACAATTTTTATTACGATATATACGGCAATTTCATTCGTTGCTAGCGGACAAATTCAAAAAGTAGGAATTCCCGAATTAGAATATTTTAACAGGCGCCAATATGGTGCAGCTACTCAAAACTGGGAAATATCGCAAAGCAAATACGGTTTTATGTATTTTGCAAATAATGATGGTGTTTTGGAGTATGATGGTGAGCAATGGAGATTATTGGAAGAGGTGAATAATCATATTGTAAGATCAGTGCAGTGTATTGACGATCGTATTTACGTGGGAACCTATAATGAATTAGGCTATTTTGAATATGATTCGATACAACATTTAAAATACAACACATTAGCAGTTCGCCCTGAACTCAAGAGTTTTGGTGATTACTGGGATATATATAATTGGAATGGCTATGTTGTTTTTCGGTCTCAGTTAGGAATTTGTCTTTTTAAAAACGATAAACTTATTAAGGTTATCGAGGCTCCGTCTAGCTTTATGTCTTCTTTTGTGGTAAATGGCTTGCTGCTGGTTCAAGATGAGCAAAGCGGACTTATGGAGTTAAGGGGAGAAGATGTATATCCTATTGCAGGAGGCCAGTTGTTCAACAAAAAAGAAATAGCTTCTATTGTCTCCTCATCAAATAACGAAATAATAATTGGTACAATTAAGAATGGATTGTATAAGTGGAATATGAAGGAAATTATTCCCTGGAATGTACCAGCTTCTTCGTTAATGAAAAAAGTGAATGTATTTTGTGGAATAAGCTATTTGAATGAATATATGGTTTTTGGAACTATACAGGGAGGTGTAGTTATTGTTAGTGAAGATGGCAATGTGTTTATGCAAATAGATAAAGATAAGGGCTTGGTAAATAATACTGTTTTAAGTGTTGGAGCAGATAAAGAAGGGAACGTATGGTGTGGGTTGGATAATGGAATTGTCCGAATAGGATTAAATAAAAGTATCACCTTTTTACAAGGATATTACAATATAGGAACAGGATATGCAGTTACAACGTTTAATAGCGACTATTACTTAGGAACGAATCAGGCATTGTTTAAAATTCCAGAAAAAAAGTTTCATGATCCGCTTAAAACAAGAGATGATTTTATACGAATTGAAGGTTCTGATGGCCAAATTTGGTCTTTGTACGATGCTGGAGAAACATTGCTCTGTGGGCATAACTTTGGCGCATTTGAGGTTGTTAAAGGTAAGCTGAAACAAATTACACCAGAAAATATAAATGGGGTGTGGAACTTTAAAAAGGTGCCAGGTCGCGATGACTTATTAATATCAGGAACTTATAGAGGTTTGTGTGTTTTTAAGAAAACGAACCAAGGATGGCGATTTATACATAAGGTTGATGGTTTTGAAGAATCTTCACGATATATGGAATGGGATCAGAATAATAATTTGTGGGTTTCCCATGGTTATCAAGGATTATTCCGATTGCATTTTAATAATTCTTTTACGGCAGTTACCAAAACAGATGTGTTTCATGATGAAGACTTACCAGGAAATACATCCAGGTTAGTACTTTCTAAGATCGATGATAAATGTGTGTTTTGTAGTAAGGATGGGATTTATATGATCGCAGATGATACGGCATCGGTTTTTAAAGTGTACCACGATTTAGATTTTTTCTTTAAGAAGGGATTATACCCTAACTATATTAAGCAAGATCCTTTTAAGAATATATGGTTATTTGATGGAAATGGTGTGCAGGTTCTTCGATATCTTGAGGATGGAACTTACAAAAAGATTACTTACCCTTTTTTACCACTAGAAAGAAAACTGGTTAATGGCTTTGAGTATGTATATACGAAAGATGATGAAAATGTAATTTTTGGAATTGAAGATGGTTTTGCTCATTATTATTCCAAGGATGTAAAGAACTATCAAATTCCTTTTGATGTACATATTCGTTCATTTAAATCCAGAAATGATAGTATTTCATATGTTGTAAATTTTGGGGTGCCGCAAAAGATAACTCCCAAATATAAATTTAAAGATAATACATTTGATATTCAGTTTTCTGCCTCATTTATGGATCAGGGTGGTGTAGAGTACTTAACCAGTTTAATGGGAGAGGGGCAATTATTTACAGATTGGAGCGAGAATGCACAACAAACCTTGTCTAATCTTAGAGAGGGTGATTATGTTTTTGAGGTAAGAGCAAGAAATAAATATTGGATTGAGGCAGAACCTGTATCTTTTAGATTTACGGTTATGGCACCCTGGTATCGATCAATTTATGCAAGAGTAACATATCTTTTAACCTTGGTGCTAATTGTGCTATTTCTGGTATATTTTATTAATAGAAAGCTAGAACTGAGTAAACAAAAGGAAGTGTTGAAGAAAGAGGAAGCTTTTAAAGTAATGGAAGAAAAGCTTAAGAATGAAGCTTTGGAATCAGAAAAGGAGATGATTAAAATGCGTAATGACAAATTACGCAGCGATATGGTTTATAAAGAAAAAGAGTTAGCTAATTCTACCATACATCTAATTCAGAAAAATGATTTATTATCAGATATTAAAAAGCAGTTAGTCCGAATTGTGAAAGTTGATGACAAAACGGAGCTTGACCGTAAAGTAAAATCATTAATTAAAAAAATAGATAGAGATATTGTTGATGATAATAATTGGGAAGTGTTTGAAATGCACTTTGGTCAGGTTCACGATACTTTCTTTAATGCTTTAAAAGAGAAGCACCCAGAATTAACATTACGTGAGCAAAAATTATGTGCCTATATTAAAATGGGGATGTCATCTAAAGATATTGCCTCATTAATGAATATTACCACCCGCGCTGTGGAAAATAATCGATACAAACTAAGACAGAAGTTGGGAATTCATTCCGGCGGAAATCTACTTAGCTATATTTCCAGTATATAGTATTAGTAATATATCTATTCCCTAAGTACTCTCACGGTAATTTACAATTGAATAAATTTAACTCCAAGCATTCTCACTGTAGTTAAGGAATGTTAAATACATGTAGGGGTATCTTAGTTGAATTATGAGTTTGAAGAGTAGTCTTATTTGTTGGGTATGTGAGTTTTTAAATATTTGATAAATAGACTATAGGGGTTTTTTAAGTGAGTTTTTTATGAGGTGTGGTGAGTAGATTTTAGAGTTTTTTATGATGTAGAAAATTATAATTTGTTAACTTTTGTAGAGTTCTTTGTTGACAGTTAATTCTAAATCAAAAAAACATGAAGAATTTATTTGGAACTATTATTCTGTTATTGTGCTCCTCGCTTATATGGGCTCAGGATATTACAGTAACAGGTAAAGTAAGCTCTTCGGAAGATGGTTTGCCCATTCCGGGAGTAAGTGTAGTAGTCAAAGAATCTACCACAGGGACTATTACAAATATTGATGGTCAATTTACCATTAAAGCCTCACAGGGTGAAATCTTGGTTTTTTCGTTCATTGGAATGGAAACACAAGAACAAGTGATTGAATCGTCAACAATGGACGTAGTCATGCAAAGTCAGATTTCGGATTTAGATGAGGTCGTTGTTGTAGGATACGGTGTGCAGAAGAAGAGTGTGGTTACAGCTGCTATTAGTAGTGTTGATGCTGAGGAACTTGAAAAATCAACACCTTCGCGTATTGAAGATGTTTTAAAGGGACGCGTTTCTGGTGTACAGATTACCCAAAGTTCAGGTCAGCCAGGTTCTGATTCTAAAGTGAGAATTCGAGGAATCGGAACTGTTAATAATAGTGATCCCTTATACATTGTTGATGGGATGGCTGTTGACGGCGGAATCAACTATCTGAATCCTTCAGACATTGAATCAGTTGAAGTATTAAAAGATGCAGCTTCAGGTGCTATTTATGGAGCAAGGGCTGCTAATGGTGTTATCCTGGTCACTACCAAGTCAGGTAAACAAGGTAAGCCAACTGTTAGTTACGATTTTTCATATGGTTGGCAAAATCCATGGAGAGAGAGGGATGTGCTGAATGCGAAACAGTACATGGTTATCATGAACGAAATGGAGTTGAATGATGGTAATGAAGCTCGTTATACGCAAGAGCAAATAAACAATGCCGGAAAAGGAACAGACTGGCAGAATGAAACATTTAATTATAATGCTCCGGTTGAAAATCACCAATTAAGCTTAAGTGGAGGAAATGAGTTTTCAAAATATTTTTTGTCTTTTGGATATTTTAACCAGGAAGGTATTGTAGGTGGAGATTATGGTCGTTCTAATTATGAACGTTATAGTGTTCGTATTAACAATACTTACGATATTTTTAATGAAGACAGGTTATTATTTAAAGGTTTAAAAGTAGGTGTTAGTTCAGGCTATACACGCATTAAAAATTCAGGAATTGAAACCAACTCAGAATTTGGCTCTGTTTTAGGAAGTGCTGTTGCTTTTGATCCAACCATTCCTGTTTATGCTACTGATCCTGATCAGGTTTTGGAAGACCACCCAACTGCTGTTACTGATAGTGAAGGACGAGTTTTCTCCTTACCTCCAGCTGGTTTTCAGGAAATTGCAAACCCAGTTGCCATGTTAAATGCGCCAACCAGTTCTCAGGATAATTCAGATAAGATTGTAGCTACTTTCTGGGGTGAACTGGAACTAATGAAAGATTTAAAATTCAAAAGTAGTTACGGGGTAGACCTTGCTTTCTGGGGTGGAGGTGGTTATGATTTTAGACATTTCTTAGCAAGTCAGGGAAAAGAGATTACAAGAAGTCATGTTTGGTCGAATATGCATAGAGGTTATACCTGGCAGGTTGAAAACACTTTGCATTATATGAAAGATATTGCAGGGAAACACAATTTTTCTGTGCTATTAGGTCAATCGTCTAAGAAATATACGTCACGTCATTTATCAGGAGATGATTATGATTTGTTGGAAGAGTTAGCAAATAAAGCGCAAATTGATTATGCTACAGCAGATGATGATGATGGTATTGTTTCAGGTGGAACAGATAATTTAACAGCCAGAACTTTAGCTTCATATTTTGGTAGGGTTGATTATAACTACGCTGAAAAATATATGTTTCAAGCTACCATCAGACGAGATGGTTCATCTAATTTTGGGCCATCACATAAATGGGCAACTTTTCCATCTTTCTCAGTAGGTTGGAATGTAACCAATGAATCGTTTATGGAAAGCATTCCTAATTGGATTAGTTATCTAAAATTAAGAGCCAGTTGGGGTAAAAACGGGAATGAAAATATTGAACCTTTCTCCTATACAAGTTTGATGGATGGAGGACAAAACTATTACTTCGGATCAGGGGATTTATCTATAATGCAATATGGTAGTAACCCTTCCAGAATTGCTAATCCAGATGTAAAATGGGAAGAGTCTGAACAAATTGATTTAGGTTTTGATTTACGTTTGTTCAATCATGCTTTATCTATTGGAGCTGATTATTTTAAAAAGGATACCAAAGGAATGTTAATGGATCAGCCTATTCCTTCCCATGTTGGTAAAGGTGCTCCAATTGCAAATGCTGGGGATATGGAAAATCAAGGTGTAGAAATTGAAGTTACCTATAAAGACAATTTTGGTGATTTTAATTATAGCCTTACTGGTCAGGCGTCTTACATAAAGAATAAGCTTATTAATATGGGTAATGAGTCCGGTGAAAATATTTATGAGGATTCAGGTGCTTCCGGTGTTGGAAGTTTTGTTAAAGGTAAAAATGGAGAGGTTTTTCCATATTTCTATGGTTTTAAAATTGATGGAATTCTTCAAACACAGGCAGAAGCCGATGCTTATAATGCGGCTTATGATCAAAATGCTGTACCAGGTGATGTGAAGTTTGTGGATTTTAATGAAGATGATAAGATTGACGATTCGGACAGAACCATGATTGGTAAAGGAATGCCGGATTGGACTTATGGTATTACTTTGGCTGCAGATTATAAGAATTTTGATTTTAGTATGTTCATACAGGGTAGCGTTGGGAACGATATATTTGACTTATCTCAACGAGGTGATATTTCTACTATGAATAAACCTTCATGGATACTTGACCGTTGGACAGGACCGGGAACCTCAAATAAAATTCCAAGAGTAACCAGTAAAAATGCCAATGCCAACTGGCGCTCATCTGAACTTTACATTAAAGATGGTTCATTTACCAGAATTAAGAATATTCAACTAGGATACACCATTCCAACTAATGTATTACGAACTGACTTAATTAAAAAGTGTAGAGTTTACGTGATGGCAGAAAACTTATTAACCTTCACTAAATATGATGGTTTTGAGCCAGAGTTAGCTGCAGAAGAATATACCACAATAGGTGTTGATAAAGGAATTTATCCGCAACCACGTACTATTTCTGTAGGTGCAAATATTACTTTCTAATTTTAAAAGAACAATATTATGAACAAATATATTATTCCCATATTCCTTATTGCTTTATTAGGGTTTAGTTCGTGTGATGAGGAATTCTTAACGGTTCAACCAACCGCTTCTCAGGAAGCTGGAGGTGCTGCTACCGAAGGTGCCATTTTAGCCAATCTTGGTTCTGCCTATAAAA
This sequence comes from uncultured Saccharicrinis sp., assembly GCA_963677245.1. Lineage (GTDB taxonomy): Bacteria > Bacteroidota > Bacteroidia > Bacteroidales > Marinilabiliaceae > Saccharicrinis. Next base: position 1,818,773 of record OY781921.1, on the reverse strand, counting down.
TACTATTATTTGATAGTTATGCAGATTATAATTACAATAGTGTGCCTTTAATGTCTGATTTAAGATCGGATGATATTTATAAAGGAGGTGGAGATGCCGGAGACCAGAGAGTGTTGTACTTACTATCTCAATTTGATTGTAATGCTAATGAAACTCCTGCCGGACTATGGAATATTTATTATAGTGGATTAGCTCGTTGTAATTTTGTTTTATCCGCTTGTGATAATGCAGTTGGAGTTGATGAAGCAAGCCTAAATCAATATAAAGCAGAAGCTAGTTTTTTACGAGCGTATTATGTGCATTGGTTGTGGAAATTCTGGGGAAATATTCCATATTTCGAGGATGATCTTCCTGCTCCATACATGGCACCTCAATATACGGCTGATCAAATCTATGCAGAATTAATTGAAGATATTGATTTTGCTATCTCAGATGATAAGTTACCAATGAGAACAACTAAGGCAAACGATGGTCGTGTTTCAAAAGCCGCAGCCATGATGTTGAAAGCTCGCATTGTAATGTATCAAAAAGATGAAAGTAAATATGCAGAGGTATTGGCTGACATGGAAGAAATATATACAAGTGGCGCTTATGTATTGGCCGATTATGCCTCTATTTGGGATAGAGAAGGAGAGTTTGGAACAGGCTCTGTCTTTGAAGCCAATCACTTACCGGAAGGAAAAGATTGGGATGCTCCCTGGACTGGTTATGGAACTAATTTGCCTGCATTTATTTCTGCAAATGGTTTAGATGCTGTTGATAACTTAAGTGGTAATGACTTCTATAAAGGTGGTTGGGGGTTTGCTCCCGTGAGACCAGAATTACTTAATATATACGAAAATGGGGATGCGCGTATGGCAGCATCAATTAACCACTATGATGATGGAACTTATACAGCTCGTTTTCAGAACACAGGTTACTTTTTAGGTAAGTATGCAGCCCGTGAAGAATATAATGACGCACCATATGGAGAAGACTTAAACTTCGAAAATAATTTAAGAATATTCAGATATGCAGAAGTACTATTGAACGCTGCAGAATTAATGGTAATGCATGGTCAAACGCCATCTTCAGATTTAACAGCTCAAGCCTGTTTAGATATGATCAGATCACGTGCCGGCCTGGGATCAATAGAGGCTAATTCAAGTAATATTAAGTTAGAACGAAGAAGAGAATTTGTAGGTGAAGGTATGCGTTTCTGGGATTTAGTACGATGGGGAGATACATCCGTATTAAATGAATCTATTCCAGAATTCTCTTCAGAAAGAACCTGGTCTGATTACATGAAATACTTACCAATTCCTCAATCGGAAATTGATAGAACAGAGGGTGAGTATAAGTTACTTCAAAACACAGGTTACTAGACACTTTAAAATTATAAAGTCATGAAAATAAAACAAATCATATATTTTTTCGCACTAGCACTGGCTTTCCAGGCATGTTCTCCTGAAGAATATGATATGCCCGCTAACCTTACTGCAGATAAAGTAGATTGGGAGTATGTGGCTACCAGTGTATTAAATGAATACGAATTAATTAATAATACGCCAAATACAACTGCCGTTTGGGAATTTGGTAATGGAGTTAAAACAAATGGTAACAAGGTAATTGCACAATATACTTTTGCAGGTACTTATACCATTAAAGTAACTATACTTTCGCAGGGAGGAACAGTTACGGTTGAAGAAGATATTGTAATAGAACAAGACAATCCAGCGTTTTTATCCGGTTATCCGTATGATGAATTAACAGGTGGCGATGAAAAGACATGGGCAGTAGATGGCTATGGTGCACCAGCATTTGGCTTAGGACCTACATTAGAGAATCCATTGGAATGGCATGCAGATGGTGCCGGAGACCGAGTTGGTAAAGGCTTGTATGATGATCGATTTAAATTTTCAATTACAACTTCAGGATTAGTATTTGAGCATATTACAAATGGAGATGTATATGCTAATAGTGGATGGGCTTCAGATTTGGGAAGTACTGATGGACATCAGGAATCTGATGGAGCGGATTTCATCATGCCTTACGATGGCGGTACAGCACAGTGTATTGTAGCTGGAGATGTGATGAATGTGTCAAATGGATTTATTGGATATTATGATGGTACATCAGAATATCAATTGCTTACAGTTACCGAGGATTTATTAGAAATTGCATTCTGGGATTCAAAAGCTAATTTTTATTGGTATACCAAACTGGTACCAGTTGATAAATTAACGCCGGAGCCGGAACCTGTTGTAAAGCAGCTGAAAGAAAAAGATTTATTCGATGATTTCGAAGGAGAAGGTAATGTTAACTGGGTTACTACAACTATCGATACATTTGCAATCATAAACAACTTTGCTCCTGTACCTATCAATACTTCAGATAATGTGGCCATCTACCGAAAAGGAACAGGCGAATGGAATAATGTAAGTGTTGTGTTGGATTATTTATTAGACCTATCAACGCGTAATGTATTTACCCTAAAGGTTTTTGTTCCTAGCTGGAATGATTATGTGACAGAATGTGATCCGAATACACCTTGGATTGCTACACATAACCTGCTTCCTCAAATCGATATTAAACTTCAGGATAGTTCTTTAGGAGGAAATGCATGGCAAACACAACAGGTTCGAAGTGTTACACTTACCGAAGATCAAATGGATCAATGGTTGGAATTAACGTTTGATTTTAGTGATGTTTCAGATAGAACAGACTTTGATCAGATAGTACTTCAAATTGGTAATGAAGGACATTGTAACGATGGAATCTTTTATGTAGATGATTTTAAGTTGTTAGATTAATGTTTATCCTAAATCCGGAGGCGTTTCTATGCCTCCGGATAATTTAACACATTGGTTATAATTATATTTCAAGTTTAGATTTTATGAAATCGGGTTTTGGCTTATTTCTGTTGGGTATTTTAATACCAGTTTCTTTTAATGCATGTTCTGATAGTGAAGACCCTAAGGCAGATTATGTAGCAAGTTTTAGTTATGAGATGGATGCTGAAAATACAAATCTTATTCATTTTAAAAATACCTCTGCAGGTGATTATTTATATGTAGAATGGGATTATAGCAATGGTGAGTTGTCGGGGAAGTCGACAGATAAAACTTCTGTCAGGTCGATTCATTATCCTAATAAAGGTACATATACTGTAACATTAACCTTATGGGGGAATCTAAATAAGGAATCAGATACGAAAAGTGTTTCTAAAACCTTCTCCATTGAAAATGATGATCCTGAATTTGCTTCAGGAACCTTATTGTGGTCAGATGAATTTGATGGATCTTCAATTAATATGAATAACTGGACTTTTGAGACTGGTGCCGGAGGTTGGGGTAATAATGAGTTACAAAATTATACCAATGGAGATAATGCCCATATCAGTGATGGAAAGTTGATTATTACTGCAAGAAAGGTAAATAACAACCAAGTAGCAGGTTCTTATACATCCACAAGAATGGTAACATTAGGTAAGCAGGAGTTTACTTATGGAAGAATGGAAGTGAGAGCAAAATTACCATCAGGAACAGGGATTTGGCCGGCAATTTGGATGTTAGGAAGTAACATTAACTCGGTTGGCTGGCCCGCATGTGGCGAATTGGATATAATGGAATATGTGGGTTATGAGCCAAACACTATTCATGCGACAGTTCATACTCCAGCAGGTCATGCAGGAGATGGAGAAGGAAGTTCAAAGACTTTAAATACCGCAGAAGAAGAGTTTCATATTTATGGAATGATATGGGATGAAAATGCGATTACATTTTATACAGATAGCCCTGAAAACATAACACATGTGTATTCACCAGCAATAAAAACAGTCAATAACTGGCCTTTTGATCAATCTCAGTTTTTTATTTTGAATATAGCAGTAGGTGGTAACTGGGGAGGTGCACAAGGTATTGATAACAATATTTTTCCTCAAACAATGGAGGTGGATTATGTTAGGGTATATGCTTTAGATGAGAACTAATCTGAAAAAATTATGGTTAGGAATATTGTCATATTAAGTATAGCATTCTTTTTAATAATAGGATGCAGTCAAAGAAATAAATACGAATTAGTTTGGAGTGATGAGTTTGATTACGAAGGACTTCCGGACGAATCAAAATGGAATTATGATACCATTGGAAATTCTTACGGTTGGGGTAATGATGAGCTTCAATATTATACAGTTGGCAGACAAGAAAATGCCTGGGTAGCGAATGGTAAGCTACATATTACCGCACGAAAAGAGGAAGGATTTCCACAACCATACACATCGGCGAGATTAACAACAAAATCGAAAGGCGATTGGCTTTATGGCAGGGTTGAGGTAAATGCTAAACTATGCGAAGGAAAAGGAATTTGGCCAGCCATATGGATGTTACCCACTGAAAGAACCTATGGAGGATGGCCCAGAAGTGGTGAGATCGATATGATGGAGCATGTCGGATATGAGCCTGACTCGGTTTACTTTACAGTTCATACCGAGGCGTATAATCATATAAAAGGAACACAAAAAAGCAAAGGGGTTTATTTACCCGAATCTATAAATACATTTATCACTTACGCATTAGAATGGAGTGCTGATAAATGTGATTTTTATGCCGATGATCAGAAAGTATTTACTTTCAAAAAGGAGTCGGACTTATCTGAAGAATGGCCATTTGATCAGCCATTTCATTTGATTTTGAATTTGGCTGTTGGCGGAATGTGGGGAGGTAGATATGGAGTGGACAATCAATTATTTCCCGCCACGTTAGAAGTAGATTATGTAAGGGTTTATCAAAGGAGCAAATAAAGATTAGTATCTGAAATAGAGCTAAATGCAAAAGATGCGTCTTTTGTAATGGGGATGCTACATCTTGTTTTTCAGAGATTTAAACCAAAAAATATATAAGTAAATCAATTTATGAAGATCCCAAATAATTGATTTGTAATTAACCAATATTAAAAATAGGATGGAGAAGAAAAGTATTTATTTAGGAAATACGAATCTGAATGACTTAGTGAAAGAGGTAAAAGGAGAATTTGTAGAATTTAATAATGAAAAGTTCTACAAAATCAATAATTACGATACAATGCCTGACTTTTTTATGAGCATCGTAAGTGACTCAGATCATTGGATGTTTATCTCAAGTAATGGTTCTTTATCGGCAGGTAGAAAAAACAGAAATAATGCATTGTTTCCATATTATACCGACGATAAAATTCACGATTATAAAGGAAAAACAGGTAGCCAAACAATAGTATTGGTAGAAAAAGAAGGCAAAACTTTTCTTTGGGAACCTTTCCTTGATGAACATCATATTTATAAAACAGAGCGAAACCTGTACAAAAATATTTATGGCAATAAGATCCTTTTTGAGGAAATAAATCATGATCTAGGTATTTCATTTAAATATGAATGGAATAATTCTGAAAAATTCGGCTTTGTAAAAAAATCAACATTGAGCAATTTGTCAGGAATTCCTATTAAAGTTTCTTTTATAGATGGCATCAAGAACTTACTTCCCTATGGAGTTGATTATGATTTTCAAAATACATACAGCAATCTGCTGGATGCCTACAAAAAAAATGAGTTAATAGCAGAAACAGGATTGGGTTTATTTATGCTGAGTTCAATTCCTGTGGATAGAGCAGAGCCAAGCGAATCGCTTAAAACTACTACCGTTTGGTCATATGGATTGGAAGGGCATAAGACTTTATTATCCGAAAAGCAGTTGGATAGTTTTAAAAAGGGGCTTGACTTAGAAACAGAAGTTGATATTAGAGCATCCCGCGGTGCTTATTTTCTGAATGCAGAATTAATGCTGGATGCTTCTGCTTCTGAAGAATGGATGATTGTAGCAGAAATTAATCAGGATAGTACTGCTGTTGCTAATCTGAATAATTTACTGATAAAAGATATATTGAAGGATTCTGTACAGGAAGATATTGAGCTCGGAACGGAGAATCTGATTAAAATCGTTTCTGCTGCTGACGGTATGCAGTTAGGAAATGATGTTCTTTCATCATCACGCCATTTTTCCAATGTGATGTTTAATGTAATGCGGGGAGGAATTTTCAACAATAATTACCGATTGGAAACTGCCGATTTTAGTTTGTATGTTAAACAAACCAATAAGGCATTACACGAAAATGTAAAAGAAGAAATTGCAAAGCTTTCTAAAGAAATTTCTTATCCGGAATTATGTAAGTGGGCTTTAGAATACGGTAATATTGATTTACTTAGAATTGCCAATGAATATTTACCCTTGACCTTTAGTCGCAGACATGGAGACCCAAGCCGACCATGGAATCAGTTTGCCATTGAGACTAAAAATGAAGATGGAAGTCCAAAATTAAACTACCAGGGAAACTGGCGTGATATATTCCAAAACTGGGAAGCTTTGGCGCTTTCGTACCCGGAGTATGTGGAAGGTATGATAGGTAAGTTTGTAAATGCATCTACAGCAGATGGGTACAATCCTTATCGTATTACCCGCGAAGGTATTGATTGGGAATGTCCGGATCCTGATGATCCATGGGCTTATATTGGTTATTGGGGCGATCATCAAATCATTTATCTACAAAAGTTTTTAGAACTCTCAAAGGCTTATCATCCGGGCAAATTAGATTCTTTGCTTTCTAAAGAGATGTTTGTTTATGCAAATGTTCCATACCGTATTAGGTCATACCAGGATATTGTTTCTAATCCTCAGGATACCATTGAATTTAATGCAGCATTAAATGCACAAATTAAATCCAAGGTTAAAGATTTGGGTGCGGATGCCCGAATGTTATTTGGTCAGGATGGATCTTTATACAGAGTAAATCTGACAGAAAAAATTTTGGTAACGCTATTATCAAAGCTAAGCAATTTTATTCCGGAAGCAGGAATTTGGTTAAACACACAACGGCCGGAATGGAACGATGCAAATAATGCTTTAGTAGGAAATGGCGTTTCCATGGTGACATTGTACTACATTCGTCGTTTTCTTAAATTTTGGTTGAAACAATTTTCAGCATATTCTAAAGGTGAAATTAGTATTTCGGTTGAAGTTGTTGAGTTATTAACCTCCATCCATCAATTATTTGAAAAGAAGTATACTTTGATTCATACAGGATTCTCGGATGAAGAAAGGCGAAAATTTACGGATGAACTAGGAGTAGCTGGAGAAAAATATAGAACCAGTATTTATAAAAATGGTTTTTCAGGTAATAAAGTAACAGTTCAGCTTAGTCAACTGGTTGAGTTTGCAAAGGTGGCGCTTGATTATATGGATCACTCCATTACTACCAATAGACGTGAGGATGGCTTATACCATGCATACAATATTGTATCATTTGGCAAGGATACTGTTTCAATTCGATACTTGTATGAAATGTTGGAAGGACAAGTAGCCGTGTTAAGTTCAGGTTATTTAAATGCAGAACAGAGTCTTTCTGTTTTGGATGCCTTAAAAGCCAGTGCCTTGTTCCGTGAAGATCAGTATAGCTATATACTTTATCCGGATAGACAACTAGCTCGTTTTGAGGATAAAAATAATATACCAAGCAAAGATGTAACGAGCTCAAAATTACTGACTCGTTTAATTGAAGATGGAGATGCATCCATTTTACAAGTAGATCAATCAGGAAACTATCACTTTAATGGATCTTTCAGAAATGCAGATGTGTTAAGATCAGCTCTTGAAAAATTAGATGTAGATCAATATGGTGATTTAGTTGAGGTTGAGAAGCAAATGGTGTTGGATGCATACGAAGCGATGTTTGACCATCAGTCGTTTACTGGTCGTTCTGGTACTTTTTATGGATATGAAGGTCTGGGTAGTATTTACTGGCACATGGTTTCAAAGCTGCTATTGGCCACTCAGGAGTGCTATTTTGGAGCCGTTGAAGAGGGTGCTTCTGATGCTATTCAAGGAAAAATTAAGGATCACTATTATGAAATTAAAGCAGGAATAGGAATCTATAAATCTCCTGAATTGTATGGCGCATTTCCAACAGATGCTTATTCACATACGCCAGGTGGAGCAGGTGTTAAACAACCCGGAATGACAGGCCAGGTTAAAGAAGATGTTATTTCTCGCATGGCAGAATTGGGTATTCAGGTCAAAAATGGTGAGATACACATTAATACTTCCTTACTAAATCCGAATGATATTTTATCAGAAGAGAATTCATTTGAATATTATGATTTAGAAGGTGTTAAAAAGCAACTGAATTTACATAAAGGACAAATGGCTTTTACTTTCTGTAAAGTGCCTATAGTGTACACTTTGGGTGATGCAAATAAAATAGCGATTGCTTTCAAAGATGGTTCACAAATAGAAATGAAAGGTAATTCCATTGACAGAGATATAAGTGAGGAAATATTCAATAGAACAGGTGCTGTAAATAAAATAGAGGTAATGATTACTTCTAATATCAGAATCTAAATTTCGGGAATAATCCTGAACAATATTTAGATATAGTCAAGTCAATTTAGTTTTAGTAATGATAAAATCAATCCACCTCCCAATGGTGGAGGGGATTGGTTTTTAAGCTTGAAAGAATAAAACACAAAATATATGAGTCGCTCAATAGCAATACAAGATAAGGTCCCGTTAGAGCAAAAGATGGCATTTGGATCAGGACACCTGGCAAATCAACTTTTCCCTGCTGCATTGGGCGTTTTTATGGTGGTTTTAGTAATGTCTTTAGGTATGTCGCCAATTCTTGCCGGAATTTTAGGTGCACTACCCAGATTAATTGATGCTTTAACAGATCCGATTATGGGATTTATATCGGATAATACGAAATCAAAATGGGGAAGAAGAAAACCCTATATATTGTTCGGTAGCGTAATTGCCGGTGTTTCGTTTATGATTATGTGGCAATTAAATCCAGAGAATTCTGAGCTGTTTAATTTCTTTTATTTCTTAATTGTATCCATCTTTTTTTACATAGGCTACACTATTTTTGCTACACCTTTAATTGGGTTGGGATACGAGATGACGCCGGATTATAACGAACGAACCCGATTAATGGCTGTATCTCAGTTTATGGGACAAATAGCCTGGATGATTGCCCCATGGTTTTGGGTTATCATTTATAATCAGTCCTTATTTGAGTCTGCTCCTCAAGGAGCCAGAATTTTGGCCGTTTGGGTTGGCGGATTATGTATGGTATTGGGAATATTACCGGCTCTTTTTAATAAAGAGTTAATCGTTCCGGATAATGATGAAATGAAGAGCTTATCTCGTAAAGAGTTAGCGAGTAATTTTAAATTATTCATCAAAGGAATAAAGCTAACGATTCAAAATAAACCATTTATGCGTTTATGTGGATCTACTTTTTTTGTATTCAATGGTTTTCAGACTATAGCACAATTTGCCTTTTTCATCATTGTATATTATTTATTTAATGGAGATAAAAGTGCTGCAGGTAACTGGCCGGCTTGGTTTGGGACTATCAGTGCGATGGCTACAGCATTTTTAGTAATTCCTGTGGTTACCAGGATATCAGAAAAGTTAGGTAAGAAAAATGCTTTTATCATTGCTACACTTCTTTCAATTGTTGGATATGCTTTAAAATGGTGGGGGTTTAATCCTGAAAATCCATGGATGATGTTTATTCCAATACCCTTCTTATCGTTTGGGATTGGTGGTTTGTTTACGTTGATGATGTCTATGACAGCGGATGTGTGTGATTTGGATGAATTAAAAAGCGGGCAACGAAGAGAAGCCATGTTTGGAGCGGTGTATTGGTGGATGGTGAAACTCGGAAATGCATTGGCGATTTTAACAAGTGGCATCGTGCTTCATTATGTTGGTTTTGATGAAAGTAAAGATGTTCAGACCATAGAGGCGCTTACTAATCTTAGATTAGCTGATATTATTATTCCTATTGTAACAGCTTTATTAGCCATCGCTTCTTTAATGAAGTATGATATTACTGAGGAAAAAGCGAATGAAATCAGAAAAAAACTTATTGCACAAAGAGGTGAAATACATCATCAGGGGGATGAGGTAACAAAATAAAATGGATATGAGAAATTACACAAAAATATTAAAGGATACAGTATTGTTGGTTATTGGAATTTTATTGTTAACTGCTTGTTCTGGATCTCAGGAGTACAAGTTGGTTTGGTCAGATGAATTTGAATATGAAGGATTGCCGAATTCAAGCAAATGGCAATACGATACCGAAGGAAATCCGCATGGATGGGGCAATAACGAATCTCAATTTTATACAAATTCACGAAAAGAGAATGCGTGGGTGCAGGATGGTATTCTTAAAATTACTGCTCTTCAGGAGGATTATGAAGATAAGCAATTTACTTCTGCACGTTTGGTGTCAGTGCCGGATTGGCAATATGGCAAGGTGGAAGTGAGAGCTAAGCTACCAAAGGCAAGAGGTACCTGGTCGGCTATTTGGATGATGCCGGGAGGGTGGTCTTTTAATGATGGTAACTGGCCTGATATCGGCGAAATAGATATCATGGAGCATGTTGGGCACGACCTTGGTGTTGTACATGCATCGGCACATTCTAAAGATTATCAATGGCAAAAAGGAACACAGCAAACGGCTACCGTTAATGTGGAAAGCATCGATCAGGAGTTTCACTCCTATATATTAGAATGGTCACCTGATGTTTTAAAAGCCTATGTGGATGACAATCATTATTTCACTTATGAGAATGAAGGTTTAGGTGATGATAAATGGCCTTACAACAAACCTTATTATTTGATTTTAAACCTGGCTGTTGGCGGAGAATGGGGAAGAGTGGAAGGCATAGATACCCTTGCTTTTCCTCAGACGATGGAGATTGATTATGTACGAATATATCAAAAGAAATAAGGTCTTGCACTAATGTAGGCTTAAAGCATTTTAATAATCAGTTAATACTACCCAATGAAAAAAATAGCTACAAAACTATCAATCAAAGAAAAAATAGGTTACAGCCTGGGGGATACTGCTTCTCACTTTGTGTGGGATATGGTTGGTTTCTGGATTCTTATTTTTTATACCGATACTTTCGGAATTTCAGCAGCTGCAGCCGGAACAATTATGCTGATCGCCCGATTCTGGGATATGGCTAACGACCCATTAATGGGCATCATAGCAGACCGAACTTCCACGCGCTGGGGAAAGTTTAGACCATATATCTTATGGATGGCGCTGCCTTATAGTGTTTTGGCTGTTTTAACTTTTACAACACCTGATTTTGGTGAAACAGGAAAAGTGATTTATGCAGGAGCAACTTATTTATTATTAATGACTGTTTTTACGGCTATTAACCTACCATATTCATCTTTAGGAGCCGTAATGACTGCAGATACAACAGAACGAGCAGGGCTTAATTCCTATCGTTTTGTTTTTGCATTTGTTGGGCAATTAATTGTATCAGGAACCGCATTAACATTGGCTAATTATTTTGGGAATGGAGATAGTGCCAAAGGATATCAATATACACTTACTTTGTTTGCTATCATTAGTTTGGCATTATTCTTCATTACTTTTAAATCAACAAAAGAACGTGTTCAACCTCCCAAAGAACAAAAAATAGATTTAAAGGCAGATATTAAAAATCTATTTAAAAATCGCCCTTGGGTAATCTTATTTTTTGTAGGCATTATTTCCTTTATCATGTTTGCCATTCAAAATCTGGCTGTAGCCTACTACTTTAAATATTATATAGGAAAAGAAGAAAATGTACAATTGTTTAATGTTATCGGAACCATTGCGTTAATTGTTACTATTCCATTCTCAAAACCTCTGGCAAAGAAATTTGGAAACAGAAATGTATTTCTGGTTAGTTCTATACTATCAGGCTTCTTTTTTATACTGCTTTACTTGCCAGGTGTTGAGGATATTAAATTGATTTACACTTTTAATATTCTGGCAAAAATGGCTTATGCACCAGCAGTTCCATTACTATGGACGATGTTAGGAGATACAGCAGATTATTCTGAATGGAAAACAGGCAGAAGATCAACCGGATTGGTTTTTTCGGCCGCTACTTTTGCGCAAAAGGCAGGGTGGGGAATTGGCGGAGCTTTGGCTGGTTGGCTTTTAGCCTTGTATAATTTTGAGCCAAATGTAGAACAATCAGCATCAGCCATAACCGGAATCAAAATGATGATATCTGTATTTCCTGGAATACTGTATATGTCCTGTGCCATTTTGCTATTCTTTTATAGTATCGATCATAAAACCAGTTTGGAAATGCAAAAGGATCTGGAAGCAAGAAGAACCGAGAATTAAACCAAGTGCATTTCTAAATTTTAGTATCAAAAAAACTACATCCTAATTAATTGACTTAATTCCATTAAAATGAAACAAATATTACTGATTTCTGCAATTCTTTTATCCAGCCTGCTTATGAAAGCTCAGGAAAATGATTTACAATCTAAAGTAGATGAGTTAATCTCTCAACTTACTTTGGAAGAGAAAGTTTCTTTATGTTCCGGGAGGGACGATTGGAGTTCTCAACCAATTGAGCGTTTGAATATTCCATGGATTTGGATGTCAGATGGTCCGCATGGAGTAAGAAGAGCGCCTGCCACGAATAAAGCAGGTTATGGAGATCAGTTACCTGCCACCTGTTTTCCTACTGCATCTGCTTTATCTGCCACCTGGGATGTGGATTTAATTTATAAGGTAGGACAAGCATTAGGAGAAGAGTGTCAGGCATTGGATGTGAATGTATTGCTGGGCCCTGGAGTAAATATAAAACGTTCGGTTTTGGGAGGAAGAAATTTTGAGTTTTTCTCTGAAGATCCGGTTTTGTCAGGTGAATTGGGAGCAGCCTATATCAATGGAGTGCAAAGTCAGGGCGTGGGTACTTCACTAAAGCATTTTACTGCTAATAATGTGGAAACTATGCGTATGTTCAATAATTCAAATGTTGATACACGTACATTGCATGAAATTTATCTGACCCCATTTGAAATAGCAGTAAAAAAGGCGCAACCATGGACAGTTATGGCATGCTATAATAGGGTTCAGGGAGAATACGGAACGCAAAGTTCATACTTGTTAACAAAAACGTTAAAGGAAGATTGGGGTTTTGAAGGTATTGTAATTTCTGATTGGTTTGCTGTAGTTGACAGGGTAGAAGCTTTGCGGTCGGGGATGCACATTGAAATGCCTCACGTAAGTGAAGTAAATGACAGTATTTTAGTGGATGCAATTAAGAAAGGATTGCTGAAAGAATCAGTCTTAGATGCAGCTGTTAAAGAAATATTGACCATTGTACTAAAAGCAAAATCTTTAGAGAAAGAAAATGCTGATCAAAAAATTGAGGAACATCATGTTTTTGCCCGAAAAGTATCATCTGAAGCAGTTACTTTATTGAAGAATAAAGATGCAGCGTTACCGCTTAGTAAAAAGAAGTATAAAAAAATAGCCCTTATTGGAGAATTTGCAAAGAATCCGCGTTACCAGGGAAATGGAAGTTCTGAGGTAAAACCAACGCAACTGGACAATATTTACGACATTATTAAAAGTGAGTATGGCAAAGGTGTTGATATAACATATGCACAAGGATATGATTTAAAAGATGATGAGGATATTTCAAAGATTGAAGAAGCCATAGCTGTTGCAAAAGAGGCCGATATCGCATTAATTTTTGCAGGATTACCTTTGTCATATGAATCAGAAGGTATCGACCGTAAGCATATTCATATGCCAGCTGCACATAATACTTTGATTAAGCGTGTTGCCGAAAATCAAAAGAATACAGTGGTTGTTTTAACCAATGGAAGCGCAGTCGCTATGCCATGGGTTGAAGAAGTTTCAGCAGTGGTTGAAGCTTGGTTAGGAGGACAAGCCGGAGCAGGAGGAGTGGCTGATGTATTATTTGGCAAAGTAAATCCTTCAGGTAAATTAGCCGAAACTTTTCCAGTTAGATTGGAAGATACGCCTGCTTACTTTAACTTTCCTGGTGAACAAGGAGATGTGTTGTATGGAGAGCGTATTTTCGTTGGTTATCGTTATTATGATGAGAAGAAGATTGAACCATTGTTCCCCTTTGGTTATGGATTATCATACACACAGTTTGAGTATAGCGACTTAAAAATATCATCAAAAGAGATAACAGATAAAGAGAAACTGGAAGTTACTGTTACCGTAAAAAATACAGGAGGGATGAAAGGTAAAGAAGTTGTGCAATTATATGTAAAAGACACCGAATGTACATTACAACGTCCAGAAAAAGAATTAAAGAGATTTGCTAAGATAGAATTGGCTCCTGGAGAATCTAAAGTAGTAACATTTTATTTGGATAGTCGTGATTTTTCATATTACGATGGGAAAAGAGAAATGTGGATTGCGGAGAGTGGTGAATTTATTGTTTCTGCAGCAGCTTCGTCCAGAGACATACGTCAATCGAGCACTATTCATTTAAACTCAACACAACAAGTTCCCATGATGGTTGATGAATACACTTTTGTAAAAGAATTATGGGAAAATAAACAAACCCGGGAAATTGTAAAAAAATATATACCTCTATGGATTGCATCATGGGTTCCTGAGGGAAAATCATTGGATGAGGCCAATATTCCAGGTTTCTTTTTAGAGCATCCACTTATAAAATTCCCATATATGACCAAGGGAGAAATCTCTCATGAACAAGTGTTAGAGTTGATTAAGGAATGTAATCAGCTAACTATTATACCTAAAAAGATCACTTATAAAGAAGTTGAAAATGTGAGTTTTTGATGAGGTCAAAAATTATTTCAAAAAATCATAAAACACTATATTGAGCAAAGAAAATGAAAATCAATTATTAAAATCATGGATGTTTAAAATGAGCAATTTGTTATTGTATCACACTTACTTTTATTAGCTCCATGACTTAAATTAATATTTCGAGATGAGAAAACTAAAACTGACATTGTTAGCTGTACTAAGCATCATTTTTATGAATGCTTGCCATCAAAGTCATTCAGGAAAAGAAGGGGATGGTATAGATAAAAAGGTAGAAAATCTTTTATCGCAAATGACCATTGAAGAAAAGGTTGGTCAAATGGTGCAATATAATGGGTTTTATGATGCTACTGGACCTGCACCAAAAGATGGAAATGCCAAGGAAAAATACGAACATCTGAAAAAAGGTTTGGTAGGTTCGTTTTTAAATGTTCGTGGTGTTGAGCAAGTTAGAGCCTTGCAGAAGATTGCCGTAGAAGAAACTCGTTTAGGTATTCCATTAATTTTCGGATTAGATGTAATACATGGTCATAAAACATTGGCTCCAATTCCTCTGGCAGAAGCCGCTAGCTGGGATTTGGATGCGATAAAAACATCAGCAAGAATAGCTGCAATAGAAGCATCAGCAGTGGGCATAAACTGGACTTTTGCTCCAATGGTTGATATTTACAGAGATGCAAGGTGGGGGCGAGTAATGGAAGGTGCCGGAGAAGATCCATACCTGGGAGCTAAAATAGGAGTAGCACGGGTAAAAGGTTTTCAGGGGGATGATTTAACGGCCAATAATACCATTGCTGCCTGTGCCAAGCATTTTGCCGGTTATGGTTTTGTTGAGGCTGGAAAGGAATACAATACCGTTGATTTTGGAACATCCACTTTGTATAATGTCGTTTTGCCACCATTTAAAGCCGCAGTGGAAGAAGGTGATGTTAAAACCATAATGAATGCCTTTAATATTGTTAACGGTGTTCCTTCAACGGGAAATGCCTTTTTACAGAGAGATATTCTAAAGGGAGAATGGGGCTTTAAAGGTTTTGTTATTTCCGACTGGGCCAGTGGAGCTGAAATGGTTACACATGGTTATTCTAAAGATCTAAAAGAAGCGGCTATGCATGCTGCTAATGCAGGTTCAGATATGGATATGGAATCGCATGCTTATATAAAGTATCTGGCAGATCTAGTAAAGGAAGGGAAGGTACAGGAATCTGTTATTGATGAATCTGCAGGAAGAGTACTAAGAGTAAAATACGAACTGGGACTTTTTGATGACCCTTATAAGTACTGTGATGAGAAAAGAGAAAAGGATTTATTATACCACAAGGATCATTACCAAGCAGCTTTGGATATGGCGCGAAAGTCTATTGTTTTATTAAAAAACGAGACGAACTTATTGCCATTCTCTAAAGATCAAAAGGGTATTGCAGTTATCGGTGCTTTAGCAAATGATGATAACAGTCCATTAGGAAGTTGGCGTATTGGTTCTGATGATCATACGGCAGTAACAGTATTAGATGGTATTAATAAGTATACCAGTGATTTTAAATACGCTAAAGGGACTGAATTGGTAACCTCACCAACTAACTTTGTAACGGAGCTGGAGTTTAATACAAATGACAGAAGTGATTTTAAGGAAGCTATCAGGTTAGCAAAAAAATCAAAGGTAGTTGTGATGGTATTGGGAGAGCATGGTTTTCAGACAGGAGAATCACGAAGCCGAACTAAGTTGGATTTACCAGGTTTACAACAAGAATTACTGGAAGAAATTTATAAAGTCAATAATAATATTGTTTTGGTGTTAATGAATGGTCGACCATTAGCCATTACCTGGGCAGCAGAACATATTCCTTCTATCGTAGAAGCATGGCAATTGGGAACACAATCGGGCAACGCTATTGCAGATGTTTTATTTGGAGCCTATAATCCATCCGGAAAGTTACCAATTAGTTTTCCTCGTAGCGTAGGTCAATGTCCAATTTATTATAATCATTTTAATACCGGCCGTCCTGTGAATTCTGCCAATAATGTTTTTTGGTCACATTATACCGATGAATCAAACGATCCTTTATTTCCATTTGGATATGGTTTAAGCTATAGCACATTTGAATATTCAGATCTGCACATTGATGATTCCAATGCTTCATCTATCAAAGTAAGTGTAAAAGTTACCAATACAGGTAAAATTGAAGGGGAAGAGGTTACGCAGTTGTACATTAGAGATTTACATGCTTCAGTTGTGCGTCCTGTAAAGGAATTAAAAGGATTTGAAAAATATAGTTTAAAACCTGGTGAGTCTAAATCAGTTACTTTTACATTAACAGAAAAAGAACTGGGTTTTTATAACAATCAAGGGCACTTTATGGTTGAGCCAGGTTCTTTTGATGTGATGATAGGAACGAATTCTCAAAACGGAATAAGCGGAAGTTTTGAGTTAAAATAATCATTGTTAGTCTAAAACCATATTACTACCAAAAAAAGGAGCACTCTAGCTATAGGTGCTCCTTTTGTATTTTTTTAAGATTAAATGATAATTTTATTGCGGATTAAACTCAGTTAACGTTATTTCAATGATCAGATATCTATTTCTATTTTTATTATTCTCATTCTTAAAGTTAGGGGCGTCCAATTATTTACCAAAGGTAATCTGTTACGACAAAGAGGCTTATAATGCAGGCAGACAAAACTGGGATGTTGAAATTGACAAGCATGGGGTAGTGTATTTTGGCAACTCTGATGGATTGTTATACAATGTATACGGAGAATGGGGATTAGCTACTTTGTCAGAAAAAGGTTTGGTAAGAGCGGTGCTTGCCGATAATGATAGTATTTGGTGTGGAAGTAGTGAATATGGATTCTTTACAAAGAAAGATGGTGAGTTTATTTATCATCAGGTAGGGAAAACAAAGGGAGAACCAATTTGGAATATAGAAAGTTATAAAAATCAAATTATTCTTCAATCTACCTTTCAGTTATTCATTTATGATAAAGCAAACCAAAAAGTAAATACGATCGATACAAAAGATCGTATTTATTCCATAATAGATTGGGAAGATAAAATTTGGGTGGTATTGGCCAGTGGAAAGATTGGATATTTATCTCAAGGAAAAGTCAATACGGTTTCTCAGTTTAAACAACTGGAAAATCGGGAAGTGAGAAACAGCTTTATCCATAATGAAAGTTTGTTTTTTGTTTTGTTTGATGGTGATGTGTATACTTATAACGGAACTGATCTAATACAAGTTAAATTACCTAAAATCTTAGATAATAAAACATTGTTTACAGGTATTTCCTACAATAATAACTCCTACTGCCTGGGGTCGATCTCCAATGGATTTTTGCATATTGATGATGAAGGAAATGTTCTTCGGCACGTAAATTCGGGTGATGGATTAATTGATAACACAGTGCTTTCTATGCAATGTGATGAATTGGGTAATATATGGCTTGGTTTAGATTATGGTATTGCGAAAATAGAACTACAGAGTGCCATTAATAATATTTTTGAAGGAGGCGCAACTTATAGTATAAAAGACTTTCAGGATAAAACCTATTTGGCAACCAATAAAGGATTATTCATGTCAGAGAAGGAGGAAGGTTTTCAAGCTGTACCAAATACCAGTGGTCAGGTATGGAAACTAAAAGAGATTGATAATGAGTTGTATGTTTGCCATAATAATGGTTTGTTTTTATTAAAGGGAGGAATTGTACAAAACATTGCACCCTACAGTGGTTTTATCGATGTTGCTCATTTTGAAGGCTCCGATTATTTCCTTTTTTCAGGATATCATGGAATTATTTTAGTTAAAAAAGTGGGCAGTCGTTATGATTATATAAGTAACCTGAATATTTGGGGGAATTCAAGTTTAGTGTATGATAAGCTAAATAAATGTATTTGGGGCGAAATGAATGGGCAGAATATTATAAAGTTCACTTTGGATTCAAACTACAAAGTAAAATCTGGCAGAATAGATAGTGTAACCAAGATATTTCCAACTAAAACAGGTATTTATTTTAACAATGGTCAACATCTTTTGCAGTATAAAGATGGCGCATTTTTTAATTCCGAAAATCCCTTATTCGCCAAGGTATCAGCTGAAAATATTGAAGCCCTGAATTTTAGTAAAAATGGTAATGCCATGGCGTATATTCAGAACGAGGAAGTAAAACTGGATGTGTTATTGCCGGACGGGAATATTTATTCCTACAATACTTTACTTAAATCATTAGGTAAACTTATAAATAATGATCGTAAGTATGTAGATATTGAAGAGAATAAGTTGCGATTAGCTACCGACAGAGGCGTTACGGTTTTTGATATTGATTACCATTCCGATTTTAAAACCTTTAGTCTTCCGGTTGTGTCTTCCGTAACAGAGGTAAATAATAAAACCCAGAAAAAATACTTCCCTTTTCCGGCTAAAGGTCTAAAGTATAAAGCAGGAAATAAAGATTTAAAGTTTCGATTTAGTATTCATAAATCAAAACATGATGTAGTAGAATACCGATATCGTTTGTTGCCTCATAATAATCATTGGTCAGAATGGAGCTCCTCAATAGATGAAGCTTTTTATGCTCAATTAAAAGGAGGTAATTATCACTTTTTTCTTCAGGCTAAAATAAATGGGGGTGAATTAAAAGAGACCTCGTTATACTTAGGTATTGATAAGTGGTGGTATCAAACCTATTGGGTAATTATACCTGTTTTTTTAGTTGTCGTTCTAATTTGGCTGACGATGTATTATGTGATGCTTAATATTAACAAGATTAAACTGAAAAAGCAGGAGAAAGTATTTGCACAAAGCGAGGCAAAAAAAACACTTTCTCTAAAAAATGAGCAATTATTACAGTATACTGAAATCATCAGTCATAAAAATGAATTCTTAAATAAGTTAAAGCTAGGTTTAGAAGCAATGCGAAATGCTGAGGCAAAACGTTGGGCAAATATGATCAACGATGAGGTAAATAATGAAAAAAAGGAATTCCTTTTTCATAAACTTTTCTCAGAAATTCATCAGGACTTTATTGCCCGCTTAACTGAAAAATATCCGTCACTTACTTCCAATGATATTCGAATTTTATCATTTATCAGGGCAAATTTAGGTAACAAAGAAATATCAAACCTCATGAATATTTCTCCCCGAAGCCTAGATACAAACCGATACCGTTTACGAAAGAAATTAAACCTGGAACAAGGCTCCGATTTAAATCAGTTTATTCGTGATTTTTAACATTTATTTTGATTTTATAAGTGTTTGATATGGTGATGATAGTGCTCTGTTGTTGAGGCATTGTTGAGTGTTTAAATAGGCTTGTTGAGTTTAAGTTGAGGCTGTTTTTTTTGAGCTATGTAAATTCTGGAATAATCTTGTGTTAACGAAAAGTTAGCTCCATTTGTAAGGAGAATAATTTGGTTATCTGGAATCGAAATTAGTGAAACGAACCAATATTGTTTTTTCGAAATGAAATGCAAAAGTGGTGAGTTCCATGTGGCAATTAAAAAACAAAGCTAGACACATGAAAAACCTTTTAAGTTTATTAGTATTATTTGCGTTAAGCATCCCTATTTTATCAGCTCAGGATAAATGGCCTTTATCTGGAAATGTAAGAGGAGAGGAAGATGGATACCCAATTGTGGGGGTCAATGTTGTGGTTAAAGGAACTGCAGTAGGAACAATTACTGATGTTGATGGAAATTTTACATTAAATGTAGATCCACAAAGTACAATCATTATTTCAATGATTGGCTTTAAAAACGTTGAAAAACAGATTACTGTACCTAATGAGACATGGAATATTGTTTTAGAACCTGATAATTATGTGTTAGATGAAATTGTTTCGGTGGGTTATGGAACAATGAAAAAAAGTGATTTAACCGGTGCTGTTGCTTCTGTGAAAGCAGATGATCTACAAAAAACACCTGCTGCCGGTTTAGATCAAGCTCTTCAGGGTAAAGTAGCCGGAGTTACCGTAAATGCCAATAGCGGTCAGCCGGGAGAGGCTGCAGTAGTACGAATCAGGGGTATTGGAACGGTAAACAACAGTGCTCCTATTTATGTGGTAGATGGAATGATTTTAGAAGATATATCATTTCTAAGTCCTAATGATATAGAGTCTACCGAAGTATTAAAAGATGCCTCATCTACAGCTATCTATGGATCAAGAGGTGCCAATGGGGTAATTCTGATTAAAACTAAAAAGGGTGAAAAAGGAAAAGCAAAAGTAACGCTAAACTCTTATATGGGTGTGCAGAACAGGTGGAAAAAGCTTGACCTGATGAAAAGAGACGAGTTTGCCGAAACTTTGTTAAAGTTAAATCCTAAAGCATCTTCAATAGCTAAATATGAGCAAGAGGGATTTAATGCCTGGATGAAAGACAATGTTGGAGCTTCGCCTTACTATCCTCTTCTAATGTCAACAGGTAATCCTTATGGAATGGATTATGCTTCAGTAGAAACAGATTGGCAGGATGAAGTTTTTAAAAAGAATGCCGTTATTCAGGATTACTATGTATCGTTTAGCGGAGGAGATAAAAATAATAGCTATGTATTAAGTGCCAGTTACTTTAATCAGGATGGTACAGTTATAGGTTCTGATTATGAGCGTTTAACACTTCGTGTGAATACTGCATTACAAGTAAACGATTGGTTAAAAATTGGAGAGAACCTTTCTTTTGTAAATTCTACAGGGCGTAATGCCATGCATAATAGTTCAAGCCCGGGAGCCTCTGTTTTATCAGCAGCGATTGCTATGGCACCCTGGGATCCGACACACTATCCGGAAGGTTCTATAAATAACGAAGGAAAAGATTTAAGTGGGCAGATTGCAGCTGCTTCCAATTTTAAAAATGTAGTGAATCCTTTCTCTATGGTACAACATAATCACCCGGAAAATATTGTAGAGCGTTGGGTTGGAGATATGTTTGTGGAACTAACACCGTTTAAAAACTTCAAATGGCGTTCTGCTATTAGTATGGATTTAGCCAATAACCGCGATCGTTCATTTGGTGATGCCTACCAATATTCGGATTACGATAAGAGAACAAAGAATTTCTTGTCGAGTAATATGCAGCATTACCGAACTTTAATTTTGGAAAATATTGCCAACTATTCTATTGATAAAGGCAGACATAGTTTATCCTTAATGGCCGGACAAACTACAGAAGAATACAACAACTACGGTATGGGAGGAGCAGGAGCTTCTATTTTAAATCCAACCGAAACCAATTGGTATCTTTCTAAAACTACTGAAGATAAAACAGAAGCTAATGACAATGTAGCAAGAACAAGAATGTTTTCTCTTTTAGGAAGATTGCATTATTCATACGCCGACCGTTACTTATTCACATTTAACTTTAGAGATGATGGATCAAATAAGTTTCCTGAAAATGTTTGGGGTTACTTTCCTTCGATGGCATTAGCCTGGAGAGTTAGTGAAGAAAGATGGATGGAAAGTGCAGCTGTTTTGGATTATTTGAAACTGCGTTTTGGCTGGGGCCAGATAGGTAATGATAAGATTGCGTCCAACAGTTTTGCCACCACCATGTTTGAGTCGAACACTGTATTTACAGGTTATCCATTAGGACTTACTCAAACCCTGGCCAATGGTGCCACAGTTCTGACTTATGCCAACAAGGGTGGAAAATGGGAAACGACAGAGCAGATTGGTGTTGGAATTGATTTTGGTTTTGCTGGGTTAATAAATGGTAGCGTTGATGGATTTATCAGGGATACTAAAGAAATGTTATTAGGAGTGAAAGCTCCGGCTCAAGTAGGAAACCGATTCGATCCTTTAGCTAATGTGGGAACAGTAAGAAACCAGGGAATTGAAATAGCTCTGGGACATAATGGAAAAATAGGGCAAGTAAGTTATAGCGTAAACGGAAATGCATCTTTCATTAAAAACGAATTAACTGCGTTAAATGGTGGTAGTCCGGTGTATGGAGACAGAACTTTAAGTGATGAAGGATTGGCCTTATATACCTTATGGGGATATCAGTGCGAGGGAGTTTACAAAACCGACCAAGAGGCAATCGATCATTTATACTCATATTCAGCTAGTGAAATAGGTGTTCATGCCGGAGATGCTAAATACAAAGATACAAGCGGTCCTGACGGAACACCGGATGGTAAAATTGATGACTACGATAAAACTGATATTGGAAACCCATTTCCCTGGTTAACCTATGGAATGAATCTGGAAGCTAAGTTTAAAGGTTTCGATTTACAAATGTTCTTCCAGGGAGTATATGGAAATGAAATCTATAATGCCGTTCGTCATCGCACAGAAGGAGCTGGGAATGACGCTACTTTGAGTACATCCATGCGTAATGTTTGGATCGATTATACAGACGTGATGAAAGCTAGTTTGGAATCGTACGGGGTGGACTGGACACAATTAATTAATCCTGATGGAACTATTCCCAATCCAACTGGTAACCCAATGAACAGAGAAACTTCTGATCGTCTGGTTGAAAGCGGGTCATACCTTCGATTAAAGAACGTGCAGTTGGGATATACTATTCCGAATAAAATTACACAAAGAGCAGGTATTAGCAGATGTCGATTCTATTTAAGTGCTTCTAATCTGGTTACATGGACAAATTACTCCGGTTATGATCCGGAAGTCGGAAGCGGTATAGATTACGGGAACTATCCTCAAGCCAGAACTTTTACAATGGGTTTTAACCTTGATTTCTAATTAACTAAATACACCACAAAGGGATGATGATTGAAAGAATCTGCACAGATTCATAAATGACATTATAAATCACTCTTGTGTCTGGATACTTGAATCTTGATACTAAAATTTTAAAAAATGAAATATCCAAAAATACAATTCGTATTCTTAGCCATGGTCGCAGTACTAGTTTCTTCTTGCGAGTCATGGTTAACAGAACCATCTCCTGCAGTTACAGGGTTGGAGGATTATTATACATCAGGTGAAACCGGCATTTACACCACGAATGCTGCATACGTTCCACTTACATGGGAATATAACTATACCTATTACAGCGATTTCTTTATTGGTGATGTGATGTCGGATGATGCGCTAAAAGGAGGACAGAATACCAGCGATATGCCCGATGTATACGATATGGAAAACTTCAAAACCATAGCCAATAATGGATACTTGCTTGACTTTTACAGAACTCAATATATGGGTATTGGCCGATGTAATCTGGGCATACGTGAAGTGCCAGAACTAACACCTAATGAAGCCATGACAGCAGAGGTTCAACAAAGATTATTGGGAGAACTTAAATTTTTAAGAGCCATGTACTATTTCCGTTTGGTGAGAGTATTTGGAGGAGTTCCTTTGGTTGATTATGTAATTGAGTCATCAAATGAATGGCAACAGCCTCGCGCATCAGCTGATGTAGTTTATAATTTCATTATTGCTGATCTGGAAGACGCGAACCAATTACTTTGGAAAAGGAGTGCTTATGCACCGGAGGAGTTAGGACGGGCTACTAAGGGAGCTGCACAAGCTATGTTGCTAAAAGTGAATATGTATACGCATAATTATAGTGATGCAAAAAAATGGGGTGATTCTGTCATCATATCTAACGAATATGAGCTTTTAGCTAATTATGCCGACAATTTTTATGTAGAAAATGAAAATAGTATGGAATCTGTATTTGAAGTTCAGTATGCAGATGACCCAACGGGTGACTACGGAGGTTCAAATGGCGAAGGAGGTAGTGGATATACCCGTGGTACTTACTCTATTATTTTAACACGCTCTCGTTCTTCTCTTTTAGGAGGAGGTTGGGGATTCAATAAGCCAACTATCAATTTATACAATGAGTACGAATCAAATGATCCGCGTAGAGATGCAACCATATTAAATCCTACAGATGATCAGATTGAAAACCCTGAACAGGAAATTTATATGGGTACTCGCTATCTAAATCGCAAAAGTGGTATGTACGATACGGAAGGCAATTCAATTGAACTTTCTCACCCGTCTCGTGGACCTTTAAATAGAATTGATATTCGATATGCCGATGTACTATTAATGTATGCAGAGGCATGTTGTAAAGAGGGTGATCTAACTGCTGCCAAAAACGCCCTAGAGCAAGTACGCTTTAGAGCTAGAAATGGGCAAACGATACTTCCTGAGTTCCCTAATTACAATGGGTATACAGATACACAAGATGACTTAGAAAAGGCTATTCGTCACGAACGAAGAGTGGAGTTGGCTATGGAAGGTCATCGTTGGTACGACCTGTGCAGATGGGGTGTTGCTAAAGAAGTAATGGATGCTTATAAGGCTACAGAATCGGTCGAAGTGCAAAGCCATATGGCTGAATTTATCGAAGGAAAGCATGAGCTTTTTCCGATACCAAGTAAAGAAATTGAATTAAATCCAATGGAACAAAATCCAATGTACTAGAGGAATAAAATCAACTATTAATTATTTCAAATTTAAATTATGAAGACAAAAGTTTTATTATTTGCAATTTTAAGCCTAGTGGCTTTTACTGTTACAAGTTGTGGAGAAGATAAGGATAAGGACGATCCAAAAGTAACAGCAACGGGAATAACAATTGATATGGAAACAGCGTCAGTTGAAGTTGAATCATCTATAGCATTAGAAGCCACCTTACAGCCTGAAGGTGCAAAAGGAGATATACAATGGAGTTCTTCAGACCCATCAGTAGCAGCAGTAAATAATGGCGTAGTTACAGGTTTAAAAAGAGGTGAAGCTACCATTGCTGCTTCATACGGTGCTTTCTCTGCAGCTTGTGAGGTAGAAGTAACGCCTAAAATTGGTGAATTACATGAATCTCTTAAAGGTTCTAACTATTCCATTATTCAAATTGATGAAACATCTTATTATGCAATTCAGGATAAAGTAATTAATGATTTACGTCCGGATGATACCAATAAATTTCTTTATATCTGGGATGGTACTTTAACAGGAGGAACACCTACCGGTTTAAATTTTTATGGACAATCAGAAGGATGGCCAACGTTTATTGTGGGCACTGCAGGCTGGTCTGGAGCTGGTTATACAGTTGGAGCTGAAAGTACTCCGGTTGATATGACAGATATGTACGAAAATCCGGATAATTATGTATTTCATATAGCATTGAAAAGTACACAGGCTAGCAGTTCTTACTTATTTATTTTTCATGATGGTACTGCTGAAGCTAAAATTTGTATTGGATCAGTGGATTATGAAGATGGAGGTGTAATTTATGAAGCTTATGCTGATTTTGCTCGTGATGGAGAATGGCACGAAATTGAAATTCCGGCAAGTAAATTCAGGGAATTAGGCGTATTCTACAATCAGCCATTTAATGATGTGAATGTATTGGCGTTCTTAGCAAGTGGAGTTACAGGAACTACATTGGATTACGATGCATGTTTCTTCTACAAAAAAGCAAATTAATATAACAGTTGATTTTGGGAGGCTTTCGGGCCTTCCATTTCATCAATCATGCTTTGTTAACTGAATCTGCTCTATTTATAAATGCAAGTCATCAAAAATAAGTGAAGTGACCTTTGCTTTTAGAATGTAAAAAAGAACAAAATGAAAAATATCCTCATAGTATTAGCGGTTTTTATGCATGTAGCGCTTATTTCATGCACAAAAGATAAAGAAAGTGAAGAATATGCACTAATACTTGATAAAAGTGAATTGGATTTAAGCATTGGAGAAAAAGGAACAATCACTGTGTTGGAGGCTCCAAATATCAACGAAGCTATTGTTTGGTCATCGGATGATGAAACGGTCGTAACGGTATTTATGGGCACCGTAACAGCTTTGTCCGGAGGTAGTGCTACAGTAACAGCTACCATGGGAGAGTATTCTGCACAATGTGTGGTAAATATTCCGATACCTGAGTACGAGTTAGTATGGTCAGATGAGTTTGATGGTACTACATTAAATGCAGACAACTGGACTATCGAAGTGAATGGTAGTGGTGGAGGAAATCAGGAATTACAATATTATACAGATCGTCCGGAAAATGTCAGAGTTGAAGATGGCTTTTTGGTTCTGGAGGCTCGCAAAGAGGAATACTTGGGTAAGCAGTATACTTCGGGACGGATTATTTCTAAAAACAAGCAGGATTTTACTTATGGAAAAATGGAGGCCCGTTTAAAAGTACCCAGCGGCAGAGGTACATGGCCGGCATTTTGGATGTTAGGATATGGTTCATGGCCAAGGGCTGGAGAAATAGACATCATGGAGCATGTGGGCTACGATCCTAAAACATTTCATTGTGCATTACATACCCAAAATAAAAATGGTATGAATGGGAAAAATGTACATGCAGAGCAAACGTTGGATACAAATGTGGCTGATGAATTCCACATATTAACAATGGAGTGGGTACAAAACGAGTTTATGGGATATGATCGTATTCATATTTATGTAGATGGAGTTAAAACAACCACTTTTGCAGAAACCCTACAATTACAAAATAGTGGCGATTGGCCTTTTAACGATCGTTTTTATTTTATTCTTAACCTTGCAATTGGCGGCACATGGGGTGGTTCTCAGGGAGTGGATGACAGTATGTTTGACGAACCTGTTCTGTATAAAATTGACTACGTTAAAGTTTATCAGCAAAAATAAGAACCATGAAAAAACTATCTGTATTCATTGGAATTATTCTTGTTTTATTTGCCTCTTGCCAAAAGGATGAGGAAGTTCCATATGTACCTAAAAATCCGGTTAAGCAGTCTAAAAGTTTAAAAAGAGGGGTTTCATTTAGTTATCAATTTGTTGAGGATGTTACGACTTTAGGTCCGGGTATATCCTGGTCGTATAACTGGTCGCTAACGCAAAGTAGCATATTTGATGAAGCTATAGCAGAGCAACAAGTTGATTTTTGTCCCATGGCCTGGAATGGTGTTAACGAAAGCTCTATCAGGGAATATGTAACCAGACATCCGGAATGTGAATATATTTTGGCTTTTAATGAACCCAATTTAACCGATCAGGCTAATATGACGCCCCAGCAGGCAGCTGATAAATGGCCAGCTTTAAAAAGTATTGCTGATGAATTAGGCTTAAAAATTATTTCGCCTGCCATGAACTATGGCACGCTACAGGGTTATTCAGATCCTATTGTGTGGCTGGATGAATTCTTTAAACTGGTTCCTATTAGTGATATAGATGGAATCTCAGTTCATTGTTATATGCCAAGTGCGACCGCGCTTAAATCATATATCGAAAGATTCAAAAAATACAATAAACCGGTTTGGTTAACTGAGTTTTGTGCCTGGGAGGGAAATATAACTAAGGATAGCCAGAAACAGTTTATGTCTGATGTGATTAATTATTTAGAGAGCTGCTCTTTGGTTGAACGTTATGCCTGGTTTATTCCGCGTACTGGAGGTGGACCTGATAGTTTTCCATATATGTCTTTACTAAAAAATGCATACCCTGTAGAAATAAGTGATTTGGGAATGATCTACACCCAAATGTCGTCGCAGGATAAAAGCATATATTATGTAGAACAACAGCAGATTGAAGCGGAACACTACTCTTCGATAAGTATAGCGGAAAGTGCTAATCAGGCAGGCTGGACAAACGGACCCAAAGCGAAGGTAACCACTGATGCGCCTAACGAAAGTCTGGAATTATATAATTGGTTTGTTGGTCAGTGGGTGGAATATCAGATAGAACCTGACAGAAAAAAAGAGTTTACGCTGGAAATGCGCTATGCAACTTTTATTGATGCAGAAATAGAAGTGAGTAGTGATGGTGAGCTCTTGAAAACTATTGTTCTTGAGAGCACAGGACAAAACTTTGTTTGGAATACGGTAGCAATCAAATTGCCATTAAAACAAGGTCAGCAAACCCTGCGATTTAAGTTGATAGATGGAACCTGTAGTATGAACTGGTTCAAATACTATTAAAACATTATTCGAACACATGAAATGATAAGTATTGAAATAATTGATTGGTTAACGAATTTTGAATTAGTCTTCTAAATCAGTCTGTTGTCTGGATACTTTAATCTTGATACTAATTTTTTTATACACATGAAATACTTACAGATAATCTGGGTGTTTATGGCTTTTGCTTGCCTTTTTTATTCCTGCGACGACAGTGGGAATGAAAAGGAATTCACGGAAAAAACACAGGTGTATCAGCAAAAAAGCTTAAAACGAGGCGTTTCTTTCGGGTTCTCATTTACCGAGGATGTAAGTGTTTTAGGTAATGCTATTTCATGGTATTACAATTGGAGCCCAACTCAGGCTGCCAAATATGATGAACTATTGAAAGAAATGCAGCTGGATTTCTGTCCAATGGCCTGGAATGGTATTGATAAGAATGCTTTAAGAGAATACAAAGAGCGCCATCCGGAATGTAAGTATTTATTGACCTTTAACGAACCGAATTTAAAAGACCAGGCAAATATGACACCGCAGCAATCGGCTCAAAAATGGCCAGAAATCAAATCAATAGCCAAAGAGTTGGGATTAAAATTAATATCGCCGGCTATGAACTTCGGAACCTTGGAAGGATATGGCGATCCTTTGGTTTGGCTGGATGAATTTTTTGAATTAGTACCCTTAAGTGATGTCGACGGAATTTCAATTCATTGCTATATGGCACATCCCGCTGCGTTAAAATGGTATGTAGAGAGATTTAGAAAATATAATAAACCGTTATGGCTAACCGAATTCTGTGCCTGGGATGGTTTAGATGAAAAAACATATACACCGGAAGGGCAGGAACAATTCATGTCGGATGCTATTAATTATCTTGAATGCGAGCCGCTTATTTATCGCTATGCGTGGTTTATTCCTCGTGGTGGAAAAAAAGAGAATCACTTTCCATATAATTTCCTGTTGAAGAACTCATCTTGTTTTGAGTTAACCTCTTTAGGAGAGGTGTTTACACAGATGTCTACTTTGGATACAACAACTTTTTATGGGAGTCATCAGACTATTGAAGCGGAGAATTATAGTTCCATCAGTTTTGCGGAAGGTATCGGAACACCTAAATGGGTAAATGGTCCACGAGTGAGACTATGCAATGATACCAATGATAACTCACTTGAGCTTTATGATTTTTTCGAGGATCAATGGGTGGAATACCAACTTCAAATAGATGAAAATAAAAAGTATACACTGGAATTGAGGTTTGCATCAGAAAACGAGTCGGTTGTGCAACTAGCGATAGATAATAAGTTGCAAACAACTTACACGCTTGATGCCACCGGAAGTAATGATAAGTGGCGAACAGCAAAGCTTCCTCTTAAGCTCGAAAGAGGAAGACATACTATCAGACTCACGAATGATACCGGAGCTTTAAAATTAAACTGGCTCAAATTTTACTAAAGGCTTAATTGTTAATCTTTAAAATAAATTAAAATGAAAAAAATTACTTTTTTAATGGCTGCTTTATTGGTGGCAGTAAGTAGTATTTATGCACAAAATCTGGCAATAGGAAAAACAACAACTGCATCTACCGAAATTCAGGTAGCTAGTAATGCTGTCGATGGCGATCCGGACGGTCGTAGCCGTTGGGAATCTGCTTCTGAAGATCCTCAATGGATTACCATTGATTTAGAAGAGTCTACAGCTATTGGCAGAGTAGTGTTAGACTGGGAAGGAGCTTACGGAAAAGAATATAAAATTCAGGTTTCCGAAAACAATGCGGACTGGACAGACATTTATACTGAAACAAATTCTGACGGCGGAATTGATGATATTACTTTAAGTGGAACAGGTCGTTACATTCGTATGTACGGTACTGTACGCGGAACTCCATGGGGATATAGTTTATATGAGTTTGAAGTGTATGCTCCTATTGCTACCGAAAAAGATGCTTCATTGGATGATATCATGATTGATGGTGTTTCTGTGGAAGGTTTTGCATCAGGAATTTCAAGCTATAGCTATGGCTTACTTCAAGGTACAACTACAGTTCCAGAAGTTACCGTTTCCACTTCAAATGAAAGCGCTAATGCTGTAGTTACAGAAGCTAATACTATTCCGGGCACAACGACTATTGAAGTAACATCTTCTGATTTGTCTACCACAGCAACCTATACAGTACAATTTATTATTGATACACCATCTAGTGCCGCTCCAACTCCAGCACAAAATGAAGCAAATGTGATTTCAGTATATAGCGATAATTATTCTAATAACTTAATGCTGAATTCAAATCCATATTGGGGGCAAACGACTGTGGTAACAGAAGAGGATTTGGAGTCTGATTATGCCCTTAAGTATGCCGATTTAAACTATCAGGGAATGGAGTATACTTCTACGGATGTATCAGGAATGGAGTATGTTCATTTAGACTACTTTACCGGAGATGCAACAGAATTACAGTTTGCCGTAATTAGCGAAGGTCCTTTGGAAAATGCTTATGATATTGCAGCAAATGAGGGGATTGTAACAGGTCAATGGGTTTCTTTAAATATTCCGTTAACAGAATATTCTACTCCGGATTTAACTAAAGCTTTCCAATTTAAAACAGTAGGAAATGGAACGATTTATTTAGATAATTTATATTTCTGGAAAGGAACGACGACTGCAGTGTCGGAGTTGGATAGTGAAGCTTTAAGCATTGCGCCAAATCCTGTAATGAGCATTCTTGAAATAAAAGGAGCATCTACAATCGATAAAATAGAATTGTTTGATTTATCTGGGAAAATTGTGATGGCAGAATTTCCTGCCAATGCATTTTCAAAGTTGGATGTAAGTAGTTTGGCTAAGGGCATATATGTAGCCAAAATTACAATGGGCGGAGTTGTTAAAACCCAAAAGATTATCAAACAATAGCTGCTGGCTTTATTGTTTTCCTTCTTATTCGATGGACTTAACAACTTTAAGGCTGTTCGTTATTTAATGAACAGCCTTTTGCTCAAATGTAAATGCAATTTTAATACATAAATAACAACACATGAAGGCAATAGGGTATTTGATGCTGAGTGTCGTATTTTCGCTTTGGAGCTGTAATAAAAGCAGTTTACAGGTGGAAATTTACGAAACATCAGCAGGTGGAAATAAGCTGGAAAAGGTAAGTGATTTTCAGCAGGCAGAAGAGGTGGTTTCAGTAACAGTTCTTCCCGAACAAAAATTTCAAACCATAACTGGTTTTGGTGGCTCCTTTACAGAAGCTTCCGCTTATTTGTTAAACCAATTGAGCAAGGAAAAAAGACAAGAGGTGCTGAATGCTTATTTTAGCAATGAGGGTGCAGCTTATTCTTTGACCAGAACACATATTAATTCCTGTGATTTTTCTTTGGGTAACTATTCATATGCTCCAGTTGAAGGAGATACTTTATTAAATCACTTTTCTATTCAGGAAGATAAAGATGATATTATTCCTATGATAAAGGAGGCCATGGCTATTTCAACAGATGGGTTTAAAATATTGGCTTCGCCCTGGACTGCTCCTCCCTGGATGAAAGATAATAAAGACTGGCGAGGAGGACATTTGCTTCCTGAGTATTATGAAACGTGGGCTTTATTCTTTTCAAAATATATAGAAGCTTATAAAAACGAAGGGATTGATATTTGGGGTGTAACCGTAGAAAATGAGCCTTTAGGTAATAACTACAATTGGGAAAGCATGCATTTTTCACCCGAAGAAATGGTCAACTTTGTGCAGCATTTTATGGGGCCAAAGTTAGAAGCCGATTTTCCTCAGGTTAAAATTTTAGGATATGACCAGAATCGGGGAGAAGAGTTGATTGATTGGGCAAAGAAAATGTACAAGGACGAAACTACTTCAAAGTATTTTGATGGAATGGCTATTCATTGGTACGCCAGTACTTACGATGTGTTTGCAGAATCTTTAAAGTTTACACATGAAGCTGCTCCGGATAAACATATCATTCAATCGGAAGCTTGTGTAGATGCTGAAATTCCTCATTGGCAGGATGATGCCTGGTATTGGTCGAAGGAGGCTACCGATTGGGGTTGGGACTGGGCTCCTGAGGATCAAAAATATTTACATCCCAAGTATGTTCCCGTATATCGTTACGCCAGAGATATTATTGGTTGTTTAAATAATCACGTAGATGGTTGGATTGATTGGAATATGGTGTTGGATAAACAAGGTGGTCCTAACTGGTTTAAAAATTGGTGTTTGGCACCGGTAATTGTGGATGAAAAATCGAATGAAGTGTATTACACGCCAATATATTATGCCTTGTCGCATTTTAGTAAGTTTATTCGTCCGGGAGCAAAGCGTATCGGTTTTGAGACCAGTAAAACTAAGTTATTGCTCACTGCAGCTCAAAATCCGGATAATTCAATTGTGGTGGTAGTACTAAATATGGAAGAAGAACCACAGCAAGTCAATCTATTTGTAAAAGATCAAACAATCGATTTTTCAATAAATGCAAAAGCCATTCAAACGCTGACTATTAACCTGTAATTTTAAGTTTTATTGGTAATACTATAGTTGATTGTTGTATTATGCAGAAAAGGAACACTTGCTACGGGTGTTCCTTTTTTTATAGATCAGGTACATTTTTTCAAAATCCAAATTTGAGCTCATTATATCTTAGAGTTGACAATGTTTTGCGAAAAGTTTTATATTTTGAACCACTAATGATGAAGATATTTTACAATTCAAGAGCAATGAAACTACGCCTGAGAATCCTTACTTTTATATTTTCAATTTTAATATTGGTTTTTATTTCTATTGGATATTTTGGTGCTCGGTTAATCATTAAAATCGATAAAGAAAACAGTTATTACCAACCATATCAAAGTCAACAATGGTTTGAGCAACAAAATCTACAATCCAAAAATATTATCTATACCTCTAATGATGGTTTAAAATTAAAAGCCATTCTTGTTAATACAGATTCACTTGAAGCAAAAGGAACTATAATTCTTATGCATGGAATACGATCGGGTAAAGAAAGGTATTTAGAAGTAAGTAAGAAGCTAGCTGAAAATGGATATAATGCAGTATTAGTCGATTTAAGGGCGCATGGAGAAAGCGAAGGTGAATATTGCACATTTGGATACTATGAAAAACAGGATGTTTCGGTATTGATAGATACTTTATTGCGTAAAGGAGTAAATGAAAATATAGGTATCTGGGGACATTCCCTGGGTGCAGCTATTTCTTTGCAGGCGATGTCGCTGGATAAAAGAATTAAATACGGAGTTATTGAAAGTACTTTTTCCGATTTTAGAACCATAGTTCATGATTACTCAGAAAGAACCATAGGAACAAATATTCCTTGGTTAAACGATTACTCCATACGGTGGGCTGAGTATTTAGGTGATTTCTCTGCAGATAAGATTATTCCTTCCGAATCAGTCAAAAATATTACTCAGCCAGTTTTAATGGTGCATGGTAATGCTGATCATCATATTTCAATTCAATATGGGGAAGAAAATTTTAAGAATCTGGCTAGTTCGCTAAAGGAGTTTTATAAAATAGAAGGAGCCGGACATAATGGTATCTGGATTAAGGGAGGAGAAGCATATTTTAAAAAAGTATTCTCTTTTTTAGAATATAACAGCGTTAATTATTCAATATCTGCACTATGAACAAGATTCTATTTATAATTGTAGTTCTGCTTTTGTGTTCGTTTACACAATCCTCATTTAAAACCACTCAAAAACAATATCCTCGTGTTCGTCAGGCCTATGCCGATAAAGAGAAAAGTGTAACTGAAATATTAAAAACAGCACATCTTAATAAAGATTCGGTTCATATATACTTGCGTGTTTTCAAATACGAAAAGGAGTTGGAATTATGGGGAAAGAATAAAAATGATAAAACTTTTAAGTTACTCAAGGTATATGATATTTGCAGAACCTGTGGAAAATTGGGGCCTAAGCGAAGGCAAGGTGATTTGCAGATTCCGGAAGGTTTTTACCATATTGATGCATTCAACCCGGCTAGTAGCTATTACCTTTCTATGCGGGTGAATTATCCTAATGCATCCGACAAAAAGTTAGGTGTTCAAAATCAGCTGGGAAGTAATATTTGTATTCATGGTTCTTGTGTTACGATAGGATGTATTCCAATTACCGATGATCAGATAAAAGAACTATACATCTTTTGTATTGAGGCTAAGAATAATGGTCAACAAAATATTCCGGTCACGTTTTTTCCAGCTCGTTTAAGTAAGAATAACTTAAAAAAAATCAAGGAAAAATACTTTTTTGATGAGGATAAAATGAATTTATGGACAGATTTACAAAAAGCCTGGCTACTGTTTAATAAAACAAAACAACTTCCTCATATTAAGTTTCTTGAAGATGGGAGGCATTCTATCCAATAAGTTTTACATCTTTGTATAAGACAAAATACTTAAACTAAACGAAATGACTGAACATGGATGTGAAACTTGTTCTATGCGGGCAAAGTACGATGCAAAACCCAAATCATTGATTGGAAGATTCTGGCGCTGGCATATTAATTTTTGTCCGGGCTGGAAAGGCTATCTCAAATCGCTGGATGAAGAAACCAAACTAGCCTTAAAAGAAAAGTATAAGCTTAAAAAAGTGTAATCATCCTTAACTCTAAAATCAAGAAAAATGAAAAAAATGCTACAATTAATAATGGCCGTTTGTATGCTGCCATTAACGATGACAGCCCAGGATTCTTCCTCAAAAGTTATTGTAGAACGTTATTTTAATGCCTTTAATCAATCTGATTACGCAGTGCTTAGAAAGGTAATCACAGATGATTTTATGATGCAGGAAGGTGATTTTCGAATATGCTCTTCTGCCGATGAGTTTTATACTGTTTTTCAGTGGGATTCTATCTTTAAACCGCAATACACTGTTAAGGATATTCAAATTGGAGACGGAAAAATTATAGTTGATGTGTCTAAATTGGATATCAGAGTTGGATTTTTACATGATGATCCTATGGAGACTTTGGTGGAAGTAAAGATGGAAAATCAACGAGTAAAGTCACTTACCGTTCTATCTTATTCGCACTTTGATGGTGAAAAATGGGGCGGCAGACTAAAGAATTTAACTGACTGGATAAATCAATATCATGCACAATTAAATGGTTTCGAAAGGGATTTAACTCCAGAGGGAGCAAGACGTTTTTTAAAGGCGATTGATTTATTTACTCACCGAACGCTTCAGGATAAAGAGCATATTTTTATAGATAAAGATCTGCAGCTTCAACATATTGTTGATTCGATTTTTGTGCATATCTCCTGGCATAAAAGTCCCAAGGGATATCGTTTCCCTTCCAATGGATTGATTATAGTGAAAAATGGAGAAGCTATAATGGTAGATTCTCCCTTTACTAACGAAAAAACAGAGCGTTTATACAATTACCTGAAAAATAAAATGGGCATTAAAGTTACGCAGCAAATAGCCGGACATTTTCATGCGGACTGTATGGGAGGTATCGCCTTTTTGCACGAAAAAGGAGTATATACAATAGCTGGCAGTTTGACATGTAAAACATGTAAGCAAAAGGATATGATTGTTCCTAAAGAATCTTTTAAGGGTAAAAAAGAATATACTTTTAATGGAAAAAAGGTAGTTTGTCAATTCTTAGGAGGAGGTCATTCCTTCGATAACATTGTCGTTTGGTTACCGGAAGATCAGATTCTGTTCGGAGGTTGTATGGTTAAGAATATAAAAGCCACAGGCATGGGTAATTTAAGTGATGCCACGGTGGATGAATGGGATGATACTTTAGTAAAGCTGCAGGAAGTTTTTCCAAGTGCCAAATGGGTCATTCCCGGGCATGGCGAAATTGGAGGTAAAGAACTCATTGCGCACACCATTGATTTGGTAGTCAATTATAATGCTCAAAAAGATGCCCAATAAGTTTTCCATACGAAAAAGAATACAAAGTTTTAAGTATGCCTTTCATGGCATATGGCTGGTTTTTAAAGAAGAACACAACGCACGTATTCACCTATTGGCTGCTATTATGGCTATTTTGCTGGGATGGGGTTTGGATATCAGCTCGGGAGAATGGCTAGCTATACTAATTGTTATCGCAATGGTTATTTCGTTGGAAATGATGAATTCAGCCATTGAAAACCTGGCAGATTTTGTCAGTACCGATAAACATGAATTACTAAAAAAAGCCAAAGACCTTTCTGCCGGAGCAGTACTATGGTCAGCCATTATTGCTTTAATTGTAGGTGGCATTGTCTTTCTGCCAAAAATATATGATTGGGTTTTATCCGCCTTCATGTAAAAGCGTTAAGAAAATTAGAGAACGTAGCGTAAAAAAGAAAAGCTGTTTGAACGTAGTGAGTTCTTTTCTTTTAGCGGAGTAAACTGATTTTTAGCTTTTTCATGTCAGCGGCGGCTCTTTTTGTTTACTTTTTCGAGCTGAAGCGAAAAAGTAAAAGCCTGTCTGGCTTGAAGACATATTAAAAAATGAATTGATTTAAGTAAAAGAAAAGTCTAAAATAAAAAGAAAACTATCAAACTCCATTATGAATAATCAACCCATTCGCCTTCATGTAATTGATGCTCTAAGAGGCTTTGCCATTGTTTCTATCATGTTACTTCACAATATTGAGCATTTTGATGTTTATTTTTCACCTCAAGGATTACCCGCTTGGATGGTCAGTCTGGATAAGGGTATTTGGGATAGTTTGTTTTTTTTATTTGGAGGTAAGTCCTATGCTATATTTGCCTTGCTGTTTGGTTTAACCTTTTTTATTCAATCCAACAACCAGGCTAAAAAAGGAAAAGATTTTAGAGGAAGATTTGCCTGGCGTTTATTGCTGTTGTTTGGATTTGGAATACTAAATTCCTTGTTTTATCAGGGCGATATTCTGACTTTGTATGCAGCTGTTGGCCTATTAATGATTCCGTTTGCCCGAGCAAATAATAAAGTCGTTTTGGCAGTGGCCATTTTATTGTTTTTGCAACCCTTAAATCTATACTATTTGTATGAAGCCATCATTGATCCTACAATGGAATTAGCCAATCCAAAATCGTGGACTTACTTTGGGATGATGGATAACTATGTAAAAGACGATTCAATATGGAGCACATTTGTCGGAAATGTAACCAATGGTAAAAAAGCAGTTGTTTTATGGAGTTGGGAAAATGGAAGATTTTTTCATATGCTGGCATTGTTTTTAACCGGAATGGTATTAGGGCGACAGAATCGTTTTGCCGAGAATAGTCAAAACAAAAAGTTTTGGATAAAGACACTGATCCTGGCATCTGTTTCTTTTATTATGCTATTTATTATTCAAAAAAATGTAGACGCATTTTTATCAACAGAAGCATTAAAAAGAACATTTTTAACCGTGGAAAAATCCTATACCAATATAGCCTTTATGTTGGTGTTGGTTTCTTTATTTGTTTTGGGTTTTTATACTCACATAGGTAAAAGGATTCTCAATATATTTTCGCCTATTGGTAAAATGAGTTTGTCAAACTATATCATTCAATCGGTAATAGGTTCCAGTTTATACTATGGTTTCGGATTAGGTTTATATCAATATACAGGGGCTACCTATAGCTTTTTGATAGGTTTGGGATTAGCTGTTTTATTGGGTGTTTTCTGTACCTGGTGGGCAAAGCATTTTAAGCACGGACCTTTTGAACATCTGTGGCATAAGGCTACCTGGATTTTCAGTTAATAGTATGCAGTAAGCAGTCATCAATAGATAGTTATCAGCTCAAGGTAATTAATAAGTTGTTTTCTGGTTTGGGCAAGTAGTTAAAGCAAGCAATTGTATGATGTTGTTGGTAGGATTGATTTCTGGGCTAAAACAGCTGATAAGGAAGAAATAGAGTCAACCAATCAATTTAACAAATTAACCAGAATGGTATAAATAGCTAAAAAATTCGCACCCCAATTCTTACAGTAAAACGATTATAGCTAATGCTTCGTTCAACTTCCTGCAACCACCAGTTATCAATGGTATAGGAAAATTCCTGAAAACGATAACCCAAAGCCATGTATAACGTAAAGGCCGATCGGGTAGGTAACACATAACCTAGTTCGGCATTATAAAACATATCACCTTCGGTTTTCTTTACTTCCAGCCACTCTTCTTTGGCATCTTCAAGCGGAATAACTCTACCCAGCGATAAACCGGCATAGAATGATTGCTGTTTGGTACCCGGTAAAATTATTTTAATGTTGGGTCCGATCGTAGCCAAATCAATATCCATCCATTCAATACCCATTGTTAATCCAAATGAAAAATTGTGGTGAAAAAGATAGTTGTTTTCCATTTGAATGGAACCAATAAAGGTATTGTGATCTTCTCCGGAACCAATCAGTTTGGCATAGGAAGTGTAGTTTTGATATCCGCTCGATCTTCCTTCGGATTTATTTTCCTGAGAATAACATAATAGCGTCATAAAAAGGACAGGTAAAAAAAGTAGTTTTTGCATAGCATTTAGTTGTTCAGATAAGATGGAATTGTTTTTCTTGTTTGAATGATTGTGCTTCTTTAAAAGCGGTTTTCCTATTTCATGTATGGTTTGATGGACTATAATTTAAATAGTTGCGTAAAAATAAATATTTGTACTAACGCAACCTTATGTTTATCCCTACATCATTAGGGTGTAATTAATTTCATTGCTTGTCAAGCTTATTTCCAAACTATTAAAAACTAAAAAACATGAAATCAAAACTTCATTATTTCATACTTGTAGTAATAGGATTATCATACTATTCCTGCACTAATAAAATAGAAGATAGCTATACGGTAAATACACCGGAGTATATGTCGTACGCCGAATTACGTTCTGCTTTTTGTGTAATGCCACCGGAGGATATTTATCATCCGGGTAAGTTCTATTTTAAAGACGATTTTATTTTTGTTAATGAATATCAAAAAGGTATTCATGTGATTAATAATGCCGATCCGACTAATCCTCAGATTGTGGCTTTTATTGATATTCCCGGAAATATAGATATGGCTATAAAGGGCGATAAATTGTATGCAGATAGTTATATCGACCTTTTAACTATTGACATCAGCGATATGAATAATATTACCGAGATAGATAGGGATGAAGATGCGTTTCCTTATATTATTCCGGAAGTGAGTGCCGGGATTATAGATGATATTGATACAGAAAAGGGAATAATTACCGGATATACCACTAAAATTGTTACCGAAAAAGTTGATGCATATCAAGGTTATTATACGACCATGCCTATGTGGCGAGAGGAATTTTTTATGATGGATGTAGCCGCTAATTCGGTAAGTGGTTCGGGAACAGGAACGGGTGGTTCTATGGCACGTTTTACTTTGTACAACGATTTTTTGTATGCCATTGATAATGCTTCTTTGCATTTGTTTGATGTAAGTAATGCATCCGATCCTACTTTTACCAAGCAAATTCCTATCAGCTGGCAAATAGAAACGGTTTTTCCATATAACGATATGCTTTTTATTGGCGCACAAAGTGGCATGTATATTTATAGTTTGCAAAATCCTGCCAGTCCTGATTTTATCTCTCAATTCCGACATGCAACAGCCTGCGATCCGGTAGTGGTAGAAGGCAATTATGCCTATGTTACTTTGCGTGGAGGTAATTTATGCGGAGCCATAGATAGTGAGTTGGAGGTGATTGATATTTCAGTGATTGAAGCACCCGAGTTAGTAAAAGCTTACCCTATGAGCGATCCTTATGGTTTAGGTATAGATGATGAAGTATTGTTTGTGTGTGATGGGGCTGACGGTTTAAAAATATACAATGTCGATGATCCATTAACCATAAGCGATAAAATGCTGGCACACTACGAAAATATCAATGCTTTTGATGTAATTCCATTAGGCGATGTATTGCTAATGATTAGTGAAGAAGGCCTTTTTCAATACGATTATACCGACTTAAAT
Source organism: uncultured Saccharicrinis sp. (assembly GCA_963677245.1). Lineage (GTDB taxonomy): Bacteria > Bacteroidota > Bacteroidia > Bacteroidales > Marinilabiliaceae > Saccharicrinis. The sequence goes on along the minus strand of OY781921.1, from coordinate 1,778,353 downwards.
AATATTCAATTGCTGAGTCATATTAAGGTTTACGGCAACTAAATTTTATCAAATATTTCAGACTAATAAGGATGTTTTCTAATGAGAAGACATCCTTTTTTACTTAATCAAGAATACGACTTTAAAAATATGTTTATTTTAGCTAGGTATTATTAATTAAGATAGATACCATTAATCTTTTAGATTTAAGAAAGACAATTGCTATTTGATATGATTTTGTACGTCATGATAAGGTTGGCCTCATTTTAAAATAACTTTTGTTTTGGTGTAAGACATTAGTAAGACCGGGAAGTTGAGAACTTGTTCGAAAATCACCCGGCCGCACTTAAGTTTTATGCAAATAAGAAAGATATTTTAAATGCAGCCTTGATTTTCTTTGCTTACTTTCTTTCATCAAGGAAAGAAGAGTAAGTCGGGTTTGGGCGAAGCGCCAATTTTATAGAATTACATTGTTTTTGGGAAGTAAACTAATTAAAAAAGTTAAGCAAGATTATTTTCCTCCAATATGCAATGGAAGTTATGGAATCGTTAGCGCAGAATTGGAGAATAATTATAAGAAATGAATAGATTTAATCGATTTATATTAATTCCTATAGGTTTGTTGATGCTTTGGGGATGTCAATATAGAAGAGGTATATATGAAAGTAGCATGCCTGAGGATTTTAATTTTGTGGCTAAAATTGAAGATGAATCATTCATTCTGAATACCTACGAAGATAAGCTAACAAAAACCATTGATTGGGATGTTGATACAACGATAACCTATTACTTATCAGAAAAAGATAAGAAAAGTATATATCAGATAATGAAAAATATTGATATACATAGATATCCATCAAATTATGCTCCTATATCTGTTGTTTCTATTAGCCCATCATTTTCTTACTACATTAAGTTTACATTAAACGAAGTAGATTATACTATAAACTGGGTTGAGCATACAGAATCGACATGCAAGGATGCAAAAGAATTAAGAAGTTTATTTTTAAATATTCAAGATTGTTTTATAAAGGATAAAAGGGTAAATGAATTACCAGAATCCGAACGATATTTTTTTTAAATAATTAATTATGAAAGTGAGTCAGATTGTTAAGTGCGTTTTTATCCTGCTTGTATTGCAGGCTAATATTAATATCGCAAAAGCACAAAAAAATAACAGTGCTTTATTAGTTATTGATTTACAACAAAATTTTCTGGATTCGGAATCCAAGCTACATATTGATACAACCCACCTGAATGTGTTTCTGGCTAATGTTAATCAGGCCATTGAGCATATGCATAACAAAGGAGGTACGGTGTTTTATGTAGTGAATGAGTGGGTAAGTCCCATCAAAAATATGGTTACCGGAAATGTATGTAAAAAGGGAGCCGAAGGAGTGGGTATTGATAGTCGCATTAAGCGAATTACACCCGAGGTGTATACCAAATCGAAAGGAAATGCTTTAAGCAATGTTGATTTACTAATGGATTTAAAAGCCAATAAAATCAACGATGTGTATGTTGTTGGCTTATTTGCCGAAGGATGTGTAAAAGCTACGGTAAAAGGATTGTTGCAGGAGGAGTTTAATCCCATTGTGATTGAAGATGCTCTGGGATCTAAAAACGAAGAAAAAAGAATGAAAATCGTTGAAGCCTTTAAAGAAGATGGCGTGAAAGTGATTCGAGTAAAAGAGTTGTAATAAAAATATTTTATTTATGTGTTTCCATTAATGTAAAGCAATAAAAAAGCTTCTGGTTGATTTTCTATTAATAGTGCTAGATGAGAGTGAAAAACTTTAAAATGAGAATTCTAATTTCATTATTGACTATTCTATGCTTGAGTAGTTGTTCTGAGATAAATACTACTATTCCGTCAGAAGTGTTTAAGTATTGGTCTGGAACAAACGCATCTACAGATTTAGAATTATTAAAAGGACAATATTGGCAATCTTCACACTTGACTAAAGAATATATAATGTATTTAAAGTTAAAGCCGAGTGATAAATGGTGGAATGAATTTATAAAGCAAAATCAGCTTTCTGTTGATAAAAGAGATTGGATAACTCCTAGTAATATGCCAATTTGGTTTAATCCATCTGAAAATTCAATTCGATTTAGTGACAAAAGTGACTTTGACCAAGGATCAAGGTATTTTAAAGACACATTAACGGGAGTTTGCTATATCTATGAAATTCAATTGTAAATCATACCTATTGAATATACCTTGCTTACATTGACTTTTCAGCTTCTTTTACTGCTGAATGGATTTAGTATATAAGACAGTTGTAATAAAAATATGCGTAAGTTGGCACACCAAAAATATTAAAATGAATAAAAGAACATTAGGAAAAACAGGATTTGAAATATCAGAAATAGGATTAGGAACATGGCAAGTTGGAGGTAAGTGGGGAAGTGAGTTTAACCATAGCAATGCTGATGCTATTTTAAATAAAGCAGTAGATAGTGGCGTCAATTTTATTGATACGGCCGATGTATATAGTGATGGAGAAAGTGAAAAAGCGGTAGGTCGTTTGGTTCGCACCCGCAGCGAAAGGTTGTATATAGCCACTAAGTGCGGGCGTCAATTTAATCCGCATATTGATGCCTCATATCAGCCAAAAGCCTTGCGTCAGTTTGTTGAGGATAGCTTGCAACGCATGGAATTAGAGACTTTGGATTTAATACAATTGCATTGTCCGCCAACTGAAACTTTTTACCGCCCCGAAATTTTTGCCTTGTTTGAAGATCTGAAAAAGGAAGGTAAAATTCAGCATTTGGGAGTAAGTGTAGAAAAAGTAGAAGAGGCACTTAAAGCAATGGATTATGATAATGTGTGTTCGGTGCAAATCATTTTTAATATGATGAGGCAACGTCCTTCTGAGGAATTTTTTGCAAAAGCCGCAAAGAAAAATGTGGGTATTATTGCCCGGGTTCCATTGGCAAGTGGACTTTTAACCGGTAAGTTTTCTGCTTCAACGGATTTTGGAAAAGATGATCATCGTACGTTTAATAGAAATGGAGAGGCTTTCGATAAAGGAGAAACTTTTTCGGGAGTGGATTATATAAAAGGTCTGGAAGCAGTAGAAGCCATTAAAAAAGTATTTCCGGAAGATAGTAATTTGGCAGCCATAGCTTTAAGATGGATATTGATGTTTCCAGAGGTAAGTTGTGTAATTCCCGGAGCCTCTCGTCCGGAGCAAGTAAACTCCAATGTTCTGGCTTCTGAATTACCAGCCATTTCACCTGAGCAAATGGAACAGGTAAAAAGTATTTATCAGCAACAAATTTGGCCATTAATTGCCCAGGAAAAATGGTAGCACATTAATAGTACACGATAAACTATCAGCTTATGTATCTTGTAAATGCAGCATAAGCTGATACTCTTTTTTTAATATATTTTACCCTTATAATTTTTAAATAAAACCCTGACCATGTTAAGCAAACTCATTCAAAAAGCAAAAGACGCCTACGAAAAGTCACACCGAACTCACGATGTTCCACCTGAGGTATTCCAGGATGAACTGGCACTTAAAATTTCCTGGGAACCACTTAAAAAAGGAGGATCAAATTTTAGAACACATAAGATAAAGGAAATAGATACCAATAAATTGGAGTTGGTTCCTACCGTGGGTTTAAAGATTTTTGTGAATCTATTTTTGGCCATTGGAGTGGGTACTTTAAGTTTCTTTTTGTTTTTCGTGTATGAAAACAATGGTATACCAGAAATGCCTATGGTGATTATTCCAATTATTGGGCTGGTATTTACGGCAGTGGCTTTGTATATGCAACGTACTCAGTTAGCCATCAGAAGGTTTTATAAAACGGAAGGTTATTTTTGGATTGGAAATAAAGGGCCGCGACAAGTATATAATCCGCAAACAGAAAAGAATTTTGTGGCCTTGTCATCCATTCATGCACTTCAGATTTTAAGAGAGCGGGTACATAGTGATAAGCATACTTATAAAAGTTATGAGTTGAATATTGTATGTAAAGATAAACGTAGGGTAAATGTTACTGATCATTCAAATTTAGATGGAATTAGAGATGATGCCAATGTAATTAGCCGATTCCTGGGAGTTCCAATCTGGGATGGTGTTCAATAAATTAAATTCGATTTTTTTTTCTGTTTTATCGTATATTGAAGCTAAGGATTAGGAAAGAAGAAAAGGAGAATCTGCATAGAGAAAATGGGAAATTGTTTTTATAAAATATTACCGGAGAAAAAGTTAATACTTAGGCGTTTTGTAGGGATTCTAACTATGGATGATATTTTTCAGTGTATCAAAAATAGTTTAACGGATGAAGCATATGACCCTGAATTTTCTGCCATTTATGATATCAGGGACGTGAATCATAATATTGATAAGAATGCAATTTCTAAGTTTACTAAAGATATTTGGGAAACTAAGGAAATTATAAGTAAAAGAACAGTTGTCTTTATTACTGATTCACCCAGTCAGGTCGTTTTAAGTACTTTACTCCAAACCTTAAGACAAACCACCTTTTTTCGTATTGTAACAGTTTCAACTGTAGAAGCAGCCATAAGAACTTTAAATATCCCCAAAGAGGAAATGAAAGAAATTGAAAATGCATTGCGCTCTTTAAAATAGCATTGAATACCGGAATTAAATTTTACTTTTGAGAGTAAACATATGATATGTTCGATAAACATGTTGTGTTTATGGGGGAGTATACACACAATTATAAAATATGATAAAACAAATTATAATCCTAATTCTTTTTATAATTCCTTTGATCCTGCAGGGGCAAGAAACTAGAGTTAATCTATCAGGATTTGAGGAAATAGATGTTAAATTAAAATATCAACTGATGAATAAGGTAAAAAGTGACTTTCCATTTTATTCCGAATCAGAAAATTGGCCAGAAAATTTTGTTGATTTTTTTCATTTCATTGACATAGACAATGACAGCGATTACGATTTAATATATGATGGTTGGAGTGGCAGCGAACCAATGATGATAAATGTTTACTTGAATGAAAAAGGACATTTTAGTTTGAAGTTCATACAATATATGCATATTACTGACATTGAGATAGAAAATAATGAATTAAAACGACTGGTTATTCATGATCCAGGTTGTTGTGCTGCAATTATGGAAAATTGCTACACCTATCATTTTAATTCATATTCAGACAGTATTGACTATTGGCTTGTAGACTATTTTACTTATCATAATGAAACTCCAAAACCAGAAAAACTATTTGATAAAGAAATAAAATTTGAAGTTGTAAATTCTAAATATCACCTTAGAATCAAACCTGAAGTGGATAACGAGACACTTTATTTTCCAGATGATACTCAGGGGAATCAACTAATGACTTATACAACTGGAGATTTCGGGTGTGCAATGGCGGAAAAACTAGATAGTACTGGGAGAATATGGTGGTATGTTGCTATGGATAATAAAGAAAACAGATATTCAAATATTAAAGATCCAGCAGCCTTTTCTCCCAAATATGTAGGATGGATGAGTAGCAGGTATTTGAAAATTAGAAAATAAATGTGTAACAAAGCATAAACCAATTGTAGGTTTGTATAATTTTGGTTGGGTGTATTATTGCTTGATTTCTTTATTTGGTGCACATGAAATCTGTATAAAAATCAACCACTGGTATTATTCCAAACTTTAGCTACCATTCACCCTATACACTCACTGAATTAATTTCATAGAAAGTTAATTAATTCAGAAAAAGTGTATCGATTTCGGAAGTGAACGGTAAAATTGATATTGTATTGAAATATAGCAAATTATAAATTTGAGATTTTACCGTTAGCCACCATTAAATGAAATTCGTAGCATAAATTAAAAATAGATGAAAAGTAGAATATTGATATTTATTGGAATCGTTTTTCAAATTACAATATATAGTCAGGTTAATAAGAAACTGGAAATTGATGAATTAATAAAAGGTAAGAATACCTTTGAAATAGAATTTTTAAAGAAATATTGTTTTGAGATAGGAATTCAATTAAGGGATTCTTTAATGCTTTCCAAAGAATTCGAATCAGAATTAGAACAAAGGAAAAAGTATGATACAACTATTTGTTACAACTATAAAGTTGAGATATTGCCATTAAAAAAAACTGGCTATAGAATAAGATTATATGGTTTTGATTTAAAATGCAAGTTATCTTCAATTGACACTCTAAATAACCTATATAAGAGATATTTTAATGACGTAAATTTTATTTATGAAGTTGATAGTGACCTAAAAGTATCTAAAGTTTTAGACTTAGAAAGAATTGAAAAAATCGCGAAATATTATTTGCAAAAAGAAGAAGAAATAAAAAAGTATTCTTTTAAATTTTCAAACAATAATTATACTTGGTATAAATCTTTTCAGATTCCAACAACATACAATGAGGTCGATAATTATTTGAATTTACATATTTTGATGTTTGTACAATATCAACAGGATTTAACTCAAAAATACATCTATCCTCAAGAAATGGGATTACCCAGAATATCTAAACCTGTTATTGATACTCTTCATATTAGTCAAATGACATTAAATGATACAGTTATTATTGAAAATCATATTAATATAACAGAAAATGAGATTGCGGAAATAATTGCACAAGAAAAAGTGCATAATTCTGAGCAAATGATGAAACCATTTAATTATTATTCAATAAAGAAACTTTTTCTTACGAAAAATAACAGAGAAATTAGAAAATATTTAATCGAAACAGAATTTAAGGGAGATGATTTCTTTATGAATACAATATTGAATTTCAGGATAATAAACGGTGGTTAATATTTGGTAGGCATGGCGGGTATGTGTCGAATCTCGTGTAAACTTTGTCTACATTGTGCCAACATACTCAAAAAAGTTATGCGCATAGGATTTTTCTAATCGCGTAAGAATAAAAACAATTATATATGAATTCAAATTTTGACTGGAGTAATCTAAAGCAATTAAGTTTTATACAAATATTATTGGCGTTCTTCCTTCCAAGTGGATTTGGATTTTTTGGATTCAGATTTATACTGCCTAGGCTTGTTGAATCAGGATATCCAAAAGTATTAATGTGGGGCATAATAGCTTCAATTATGTTATTGTTTTTTGCGGTTATTGGATTTGTCTTGATAAAGAAAGATGCGCAAAATGCTGGTATTTTAGTTGCGCAAAGACTATTAATAAAGAAAATAGGAATAAAACAGTGGTTATTATGCTTGGGGATTATGATCATTGGAATTGTATTTTCAGTTTTGATTTCTCCTGCTGTAGAATTTATAAAAGAGATACCTGGACTTTCAATTCCGGATTATATGCCTTTTTGGCTAAACCCATCAATAGACCCGATGAATACAGATATGGATATCCTTTCTCCTGATTATCCATTAAAAGGGAATTATTTAGTATTAGTGGTAATGTCAATAGCTTTATTGCTTAATATTCTTGCTGAAGAAATCTATTTCAGAGGGTGGTTATTACCCAAAATGCAAAGTTTAGGAAAATGGAGTTGGGTTATTAATGGATTTTTGTTTGCAATATATCATACCTATCAATTGTGGTTGTTTCCAGTGATATTTGTGGTAAGCTTGGCAACTACGCTTACTGTTTATTTAAGTAAAAGTATATTACCTGCCTTTGTTATACATATAATAGCAAATTTTTTGGCAGGCGTATTAGCCATTGCTGCGTTAGTATTTGGATAAATCTCGATCAAACATATACAAGAGTAGGCTCGATTTCCTCTAAACATCCTTTAATTATTAATGGGTATAGGCTCTGGTATTATATTTTACATACAAGCAAAAATGGCCGGAATTACTTCCGACCATTAGTTATTAGGCTTGAAATAAATCTATTCAATATCCACAGAAATACTTTCCATCATAGGAGAATATAATCGAAGTGTCATTGGTTTCTTAAGGCTATCCTTTTTAAGGTAAATAAGCAGCTGACCATTGATGCATCTTTGTCTGTTATCCTGATAGTTCAGCGAAGCATCGTTAGAGGAATTTTCCATTCCCAATAGCTGGCCGTCGTTCACTCTACAAATAATTTCATTATCGGCCAGTTTAACCTGATTGCCATTTTCATCCAGCATCCTTACAATTACCTGTCTGATTAATTCATCATCAGTCGGTGTTATAATTTCAGTAGTTAGTTTCACCGGATGTCCATTGGTAATAATCTGGTCGCTTACTACAGCTTGCTTATTGTTGTATGCCACAACTTTTAACTCGCCCGGAGCATATTTTACATCCCAGTAAATCATTCCGTTTTCTTTATCGTAGGCTTTGCGTTTTCCAATTCTTTTGCCATTTAAAAGAAGTTCTGCTTCTTCGCAATTGGTAAAACAAACTATGCGAACGTTGGCATCTTTATCGTAATTCCATACTTGCGGAGCATGGGTAGATAAGCGATTTCTACGGTTGATATATGTACCAACATAAACCATGGGTTCGTCATACCAAAGCGATTTGCGGAAATAACCACGAGGTTTTATGTTTCCGGCCAAATCAATTAATCCGGTAGTAAAACCACGCGAAGGCCAGGCGCCTGACTCTCCCAGGTAATCAAATCCGGTCCATAAAAACTGACCAAAAATAAATTCCTTGTCTTTTACAGCATTCCAGGCGGGTAAGTCATGTCTGTTTTCGCTACCATATAAAATTCTTTCCGGGTACTTTTCGTGGTCTGTATCATACTTATATTCGGTATAGTTATATCCCACCACATCCAACACAAATGGATAGTCGGTATAGTTCGACATAACGGCTCCGGCAAGCGCCGCGGTAACCGGGCGAGAAGTGTCTGCTTCTTTAACGGCAGCAACCAACTCTTTGGCAATTTCACCAAGACGTTCAGCACGAGGGTGGTCAGGCAAGTGCCCACTCACATGTTTTTGTCCAATTCCTTCTTCGTTTAAAATAGGATGAGAATAAGGATCGTTAGGATAATCCACCTCGTTACCAATACTCCACATAATAATCGAAGGGTGGTTACGGTCTCTTAGTACCTGATCTTTCAAATCTCTTGCGCTCCATTCTCTAAAATACTGAGAAGATCCCTGATGTCCCGGAATTCCTTTGTTCCATCCTTCAATCCATTTGTTTTTAGGATATTCCCATTCATCAAAAGCTTCGTCCATCACTAAAAACCCTAATTCGTCGCATAATTCGTAAAGGTCAGTAGCTTGTGGATTGTGGCTGGTTCGAATAGCATTACAACCTAAACTTTTTAATTGCTCAAGTCGGGTACGCCATACAGACTTAGGTACAGCAGAACCCAGCACACCAGCATCATGGTGAAGACAAACACCTTTAAGTTTCATATTTTCTCCATTTAAAGAGAAACCCGTATTCGCATTGAAATCAATTTTACGAATTCCGGCTTTGGTTGTGCTTTCATCAATTAATTGATCCCCATTATACACTGTTGTTTTTAAAGTATATAAGTTCGGAGAAGAAACGCTCCAAAGTTTAGGAGATGCAACTTTAATAGATTGGTTGAATTCTGTTTTTGCTTGGGCAGCAACGTTTCCATTTTCAGTATGGCTTGCAATTATATTTCCATCCGCATCAATTAGCTCTTGCATAATTTTTACAGATGAGGCATCAGCAGTATTGTTAATGGAAGTACTGACTTTTAATAGGGCTTCCTGATCGTTTACTTCAGCTTGATAACTAACGCCCCATAAATCGATATGGACTGGATGAGCATAAATCAAATGAACATCGCGGTAAATTCCGGAACCTGTATACCAACGAGAATCAGCATCATCGCTATGATCAACTCTAACAGCTATAGTATTATCCTCTCCCCATTTAATAAAGGCAGTAAGGTCATACATAAAAGAAATATAACCATTAGGTCGTTTTCCAAGCCACTTGCCATTAATAAATACCTCGCTATTGTTGTATACCCCTTCGAAATAGATATAAACTTTTTTACCCTTATTTTCGGATGGAATAGTGATGTTTTTTCTATACCAGGCGATTCCTCCCGGAAGGTATCCGGTACAGCTGGCCAATTCAGGACTTGCATGTTGTTTTACACTCCAGTCGTGGGGGAGATCAACTGATTGCCATTTGCTGCAATCCATATATTCTCGTCCTCCATATTTGACATCACCTAAATGGAATGCCCACTCATTATTAATAATTTGTTGTTGGCCAAACCCCTGTGCTTTTGCACCGATTTGAATCCCAACAGATAAAACTAAAAGTAGGATGAATTGTTTGTACATCATTTTTTTAAGATTTATATATTACCGATTGTAAGTTAAATGTTAATCATGTGATTGACTTTATATTGTCAAAACCTAAGCAAGATAAAATTATGGAGTTTATTCAAGGTAATGTGTTAGAAATTGAGCGATTTATATAAATAAATCAGTCAAGGTTTCAGAAATATGCACAAATAATGATCTAAAAATAAGAAAAGGGGTTACTGCTTAGTCAATTTTCTGTAAGTAATCTTTAATCAGGTTTTGATCAATTTGAGATTGATTTAAAATAGCCAGAACAGCATAAAGGCTGTTAGGTGTTTCTCCCTTTTTCCACAGCAGTTCATCTTTAAATTCGACTTTGATAATATCAGAAATCTTTATGCCAAGAGACTCTAATGAATACCTGCATATTTCGTCAAAATTACATGGTTTGTCTGATGTTCGGGTACATTTTTCACAATGCCAGCAATGACCGGCTATAAGCGCCTTTGCGTCTGAGAGGCTGCTTTCGAGCTTTAAAAGTTGTTTGTTGAATTGAATCTTCTGTTGATGGTAGTATTCGATTGAACTAATAGAAGAATCTAAATGCTCAAGATGAATTTTTATGCCAATAATAGTAGCGTATTTAAACAGACTTAGGTATTCGGAGGTGTCAAAAGGGTGAGGAGGGCATGACCAAAACTTTCCATGGTTTTCGCATCGACTACAATATCCTAAAATTTCTTCCGGATGATGATGTTGTAAAAGATCTGTGATGCTTAATTGTTTAATATTGATTTCGAAGTTTTGCATCCTTTCTTTTATCTAATTCCGCTGTCGAAAAAATTATTAGAAACAAAAAAAGAGACTTAAAATTAAGTCTCTTTTTTCTGTGATTCAGCTGGGGTTCGAACCCAGGACCCCATCCTTAAAAGGGATGTGCTCTACCAGCTGAGCTACTGAATCTCCTTCGTACGGTTTTGCCGTTTATTTTTATTAAATAAAACTTTTTTCAAGCTTTATTTAAGTGGTGATTCAGCTGGGGTTCGAACCCAGGACCCCATCCTTAAAAGGGATGTGCTCTACCAGCTGAGCTACTGAATCTCCTTGTTGCGTTATCTTATTTCGTTAACGCGGATGCAAAAGTAGAGCTTTTTTCTTAAATGCCAAATATATTATCAGTTTTTTTTGTGTTAATTCCTTTAAATAGAAATTCGGTTCATAACAAGTCGTTTATTATGAATAAGTTGGTCAAAAATAAGTGGCATTAACTTTTTTTTCGCCTTAACTTTATTTTAAAAATAGAATAGTCATGTTAAGTGTAGAGAGAGAACCTGTGGTGGCGGGTACATTTTATAATGCCGATGCTAAAGCATTAAAAAAACAGTTGGAAGAATTATTTCAACATTTCAATTCTAAGAAGATTATTGATAACATAGCAGCATTAATCGTTCCTCATGCCGGTTATGTATATTCCGGAGAGGTTGCAGCAAGTGCCTATGCTTTACTATCGCCGGAGGCTAATTACGATAATGTGTTCATTATTGGTTCAAGTCATCATGTGGCGTTTCAGGGAGCCAGTGTATACAATAAAGGACATTATAAAACGCCCCTGGGAGTAGTGCCTGTTAATCTGGAAATAGCCAATACATTAATCAATCAAAATGATCACTTTTCATATAAAGAAGATGCACATGCTGAGGAACATACTATTGAAGTTCAGTTGCCATTTTTACAGCATAGATTACATCATCTTAAAAATATAGTTCCAATTGTATTAGGCGTAAAGGAGTATGACTTGTGTGAAAGGATTGCGTCTGCCTTGCAACCTTACTTTAATAATAATAACCTTTTTGTGATAAGTACAGATCTGTCGCATTACCCTACTGATGAAATGGCTCGGTTTATCGATGAACACACTGTAGATGCTATTTGTTCCAATAAAGCAAGTAAATTAATTAGTGCGCTGGAATATAACAGAAAGCAGCATATTCCTAATTTATATACAGGATTATGCGGGTGGAGCTCAGTATTGACTCTTTTGTATTTAAGCCAGGGGTATGATAAGATGGTATTCCAAAAAGTAAAATACATGACTTCTGGAGAGATGGCTTTTCACGATAAAAACAGGGTCGTAGGATATCAGTCAATTGTTCTTAAAAGAGATGTGGGGGCGGAGAACTTGCTTTCGGAGGAAGAGAAGAATGTTTTATTAGAATCAGCCCGAAAAGTTATTTATAGTCATTTGGGTAATGATTATTCAGGAAAAAGCAAAAATAGAGATTATGCGTTTGATCAATCTGATAGTGCCTTTGTTTCAGTTTATGTAGGGAAGGAGTTAAGGGGGTGTATTGGACAATTTTCTTCGCATTTAAAACTAGATTCATTGGTTAAGGAACTGGCAATAAGTGCTGCTTTTGAAGATTCAAGATTTACAGAGATTGAATTAGAGGAATTAGATGATTTAAAAATTGAGATATCAGTGTTAACCCCAATGAGGAAAATACATGACATTGAAGATATTGAATTAGGGAAACATGGAGTTTATATTACAAAGGAAGGCAGAAAAGGAACATTTTTACCTCAGGTGGCTTTAAAAACCGGATGGACATTAGAAGAGTTTCTTGGTCATTTATCAAGAGACAAGGCACATATTGGATGGGATGGTTGGCGAGATGCAGATATTTATGTTTTTGAAGCCATTATTTTTTCAGATTGATTTTAATAAATGCCATATATGAATAGAAGAAGCTTTATTAAGAACAGCGCCATTTTTATTGGCGGACTATCAATTGCACCAAGCTGGCCCTTTACCGGTAATTCATTACAATTTGGATGGGTAACAGATATACATTACGCTTTAGCACCGGTAAAATGGGGAAGGTATTATCAGGAGAATATCGTAAAATTAAAAGAAGCAGTTCACTTGTTTAATGAAAAAAAAGTGGATTTCGCTATTGAAACAGGTGATTTTAAAGATCAAACTGACCCTCCTGTTGAACACGAAACTTTGGAATACCTGAAGCAAGTTGAGGCAGAATTTGCCAGGTATAAAGGTTCAAGGTATCATGTATTAGGTAACCACGATGTAGATTCGCTTTCGAAAAGCCAGTTTTTACATCAGGTGGAAAATACGGGGATAGATCAGGATAAATCTTTTTATTATTTCGAAAAGAAAGGATTTCGTTTTGTTGTGCTGGATGCCTGTTTTAAGTCGGACGGAAAGGAGTATGATCATGATAATTTTGACTACAGAGATACTAATATTCCTGAACAAGAACTGGAGTGGTTATCTGTTGTATTAAAAGACAGCACGAGCCCTGTGATTGTTTTTGTTCATCAAAGGTTGGACGGAGAAGGTGACTTGTTTATCAATAACTCAAAGAAAGTAAGGCGCGTTCTTGAAGAATCAAACAAGGTTGTGGCTGTTTTTCAAGGTCATGATCATAAAGGAGGAGCTCAGGTTATTAATGGAGTTTTATATTATACTCTAAAAGCCATGGTTGAGGGAACTGGTAAAGAAAATAGCAGTTACGCTATTGTAACGATCAATGCTAATGGAGAAGTAATTGTGGAAGGATATAGAAAAGCAGAGAATTATGAATACGCTCCAAACAAACAAGAAGCAGTCGTTTGATTATAAAATTGCAGATTGGTGGCATAAAAAAGAGGATGGAATTCATTGTACTTTGTGTCCGCATAATTGCGTACTTCAAAATGGTGAAATAGGTGTTTGTCGAACCCGTAAAAATATAAACGAGCAACTTGTGTCATTGGTTTATGGTTATCCATGTGCAACACATGTCGATCCGGTTGAAAAAAAGCCTCTGAATCATTTTTTGCCGGGAAGTAGGACTTTTTCCCTTTCTACAACAGGGTGTAATTTAAGGTGCTTAAATTGTCAGAATTATCAAATCTCACAGGCTGACTTTCGTCAAGGTACTTATGCTTATGTAGCGCCGGAATCGCTTGTGAGCTTGGCTATAGAGAATAGATGTAGTTCTATTGCCTATACATATACAGATCCGATTGTTTATTATGAGTATACTTTGGATACGGCCATTGAAGCAAAAAAAGCTGGTTTAAAAAATATAATTGTCTCGGCAGGATATATCCATCCTAAACCATTGCGGAAATGGTTACCTTTTATAGATGCGGCTAATATCGACTTAAAAAGCATGGATGAAAGTACTTACTGGAAATTAAATGGAGTTCATCTAAAGCCTGTACTAAAAACGCTTGAGATATTGCGAAAATCTAAAGTATGGTTGGAAATAACGCATTTAATTATTCCGGAGTACAATGATAGTGTTTCACAGTTAAGTACATTGTTTAAATATTTGGTACGAGAGGGATTTCAAGATGTACCTTTGCATTTAAGTCGTTTCTTTCCAACCTACAAACTTTCAGATAAGCAGGCTACTTCTATAGATGCGATGAATTTGGCGTATGATATGGCCAAAGATGCAGGGATGTTGCATGTATATCTGGGAAATGTTAATTCAATTCAAAAAACTCAAACTTATTGTCCTTCTTGTGATCAATTGTTAGTAAGCCGTCAAGGTTATAATGTTGAGTTTGTTGGTTTGTCCCATGGACACTGTTCTAAATGTAATACCTCAATAAATGGTGTTTGGGAATAAATATAAATAAGAAAAAAGGAGGTCATATTCAGAATTGAACACGACCTCCGGTACACACAGGAATTGTTGGGAGGAAAATTTTTCCTTTCAGTCTCTTTTGACTCCGGCAAATATCCATTTTTACCTTTTCTTCCGCATTACGCATCTGTTATTTCTATCTTAAGTTAAAATTATGTTGATTTTTAAAAGATAATGACATTATGGCACCTTGCGAGTATTTGTTTCAGTCAAAATGACATTCGCATGTTGGGTAAAATGACATTGTGACTTGATTATGAGAATGGTATGGAGGTTGTAATGAAGTGATCAGAAATAAAAATAAAGTACTAGAAATTTAAAAAATAGGAGATTTAATTATGACACTTATTAGAAGAACAAACAAAGGCTTAGATTCAATGATCAACGATTTTATGGGTGGTGATTTCTTTATGAATCAAAATGGATTGTATTGTGGTAATCAAACTCTACCGGCAATCAATATTGTCGAAAATGATGATGAATACCAAATAGAATTAGCAGCACCCGGTTTGGATAAAAAGGATTTTAATATTGAGTTTAATAACGGTAAGTTAACAATCGGTGCAAAAAAACAAGAAACAGAAGATACTCGTAAGTTTGTAAAAAGAGAATTTAATTATGCAGGCTTTACAAGATCATTTGTAGTACCAAAACAAAAAGTAAATGATGGAGCCATTACAGCGGCATACGAAAATGGGGTTTTACATGTTGTACTTCCTAAAAGAGAAGAAGTAAAACCAAAACCCGCACGAATTGTAGAAATTTCATAATTGTAGAAATATTGTTAGTTTGAATACGGATGGGTATTATGTTTTTTGATACCCATCTTTTTTTTCTAAAACATACGGTGATGTTTCTTTCTACTATACTTTCTTCGACTTGTACTGGATAGTGGGTTTGCTGTTTCAGAACAAGGTAAAGCAGGACGTTTCCCGTTTAATCTAAGATTAGTTCTTTGGTTAAATTCAAATATTAACGACAATTCATGTGCTCCTTGTGCATTCCAACCCAAACCAGAAATAGAGACATCGTAGCTATAGCCAAATCGAAATGGTCCGTATTTGTAAGAAAGAAGTGCAACTACGGCATCCTGATTAATGGCAGCAGAATTTTCGCCTTTCAAAACAGGAAGTCCTCTGTACCAAACACCTATTTCTATAGGATCATTAAGCCAATATACACCCACATCCATTTGAACATCTTTTGCCTGCTGTTGAAATCTATAGCTAAGTGAAAAAGCTCTGGATGAACCTTTAAAACGACTTCTCTCTGACCAGATATTCATACCTCCAAACAAAACAGATTTAAGAGGCATTCTCATTTCTTCATTTAAAAAAGAATAATTAGGTTGAGCCAGGTGATCGATGGTTAAACCAAACCAATATTTTGAACTGTATAAAAACACTGATGCTGCAAAATCAATGTAATCTGCTTTTTCATTATTAAGTCTGTTCCAGGAAGCGGAACCTCCAAGGCCTTCTAACTCATCTCCAAATTTAATCTTATTAAAATCGATGGATTTATAACCATAGGTAAACTGCAAACCAGGTATAACCTGCCAATAATCGTTTATCACAAGATTATAGCTGTATTGAAAGCCAAACTGCTGTGTTTTTAACCCTGCACTTCCTGCATTATCCTGATAAAGAATAAAACCGAGGCCGCTATTAATTGAGGTAAAGAAGTTGTCAAACGAAACAGAATAAGTTTCATAGGCTGTGCTTACTCCAGGCCATTGGTTTCTGTAATTTGCAATTAAACGTCCGCCATCAGTTGATCCGGCTAATGAAGGACTCATATATAATGGATTGGCATAAAACTGGGAAAAATGCGGATCTTGTCCATAACAAGTTAAGGAAGCTACTATAAGTAATAGCGATAAACAGATATGTTTAATGTTTGATTTTATCATGTTATCTTAACAATGTTACGTCACCGGTATAAACTTTCACATCTCCATTACTAAATCTACAAGTTGCCTTCCAGATATATACCCCTTGTGTACTTAATTTTCCATTATAATATCCATCCCAACCAATATTTAATTCGTTGCTTTCGAATAGTAGTTGACCCCATCTGGAGAATATCTGAAGTTTGTATTCAACAATTCCTTCAGGTAAAACTGGGTGGAATATGTAGTTATTCTTATCGGTTCGATCATATCTTCCTCCATCGGTTGGGCCGGAAGGATTAGGGGTAAAAGCATTTGGGAAGGTGATTTTTCCGCCAGCCTCTGCAGTTACGGCACCGTTTTGATAGTACATATCATTACAACCATATTCGTTTATGGCTTCCAATGAAATATCGTAATTTCCAGGCTCACTATAAACATGTTCCGGATTTATTTCAATGGACTTGTTGCCATCGCCAAAATCCCAATTATATGTTTCTGCACCAAGTGATTTGTTGGCAAATGTTACTTTGTCTGGTAACGTGACTACATTCGGTAGTACATCAAACAATGCTGTTGGTTCCGGATATATTTCTACCTGTATATCGTCTTTTATTGTTTGACCTCCGGGACCATTAACCGTAAGTTTAACAGTAAAGACACCTTCGCTATAATAAGTGTGAGAAGGGTTAGGGTCAGAAGATATATTGCCATCACCAAATTCCCATAAGAAGCTTTCTGCATTTTGGGTTGTACTGTAAAAATCAACAGTTATTCCAGGACAACCGGAAGAGGATGGACCGTATTCTACTACAGGCATACTCGCTATGATTTGTAATTGCTTACTAAGTGTGTTTTCACAGTGAACAGAATAGGTTCGAAGCGAGATATCATATAGACCAAAGTCTGGATAGGTGTGTGTGATTGGATCTTTTTCTGATGATAAAGATCCATCACCAAAACTCCATTCGTATTCCCAATTATCGCCTTGAGTCAGATTTTCAATATTAATGGTTGATTCAGGCATTTGTAATACTTCTGGTGTTATATTGAAATTAGCCTCCGGCGTTGCGTATACGGTAACTTCAGAGTATGCAGTATCGGAACAGCCAAATAAGGAAGAAGCAATCGTTTGAATTTCAAATGTTTTATCTTCTGTAGTGGTATTAATAAATGTATTTAATCCTAAATATTTAGATGAGTTGTTACCATCGCCGTAATTCCAGATAAAACTATTTGCTCCGGAAGATTCGTTTCCAAAACTCACCTCTAAAGGCGAGCAACCCTGAGCTGTTCCTTCTATTTTGGCTACAACAATTGGATTTACACTGGTGTATCCATCCATAGAATCTTTACAACCAAAATTATTTTCAGTAATTAACCTAATTGTGTATTCTTTAGGCGTAAGTTCATTGTTTCTGTAGGTGTGCTCAATGTTCTCATTGCCAATAGTTATACTGCTTTCTCCATCTCCGAAATGCCAGGTGGATTGTACTATGTTGTCGGTATAGTTGGTAAATAGAACAGTTTTAGGTGAACATACCGTAAAATCATTAGGTTCAAAATGGGTAGTTGGAGATGGTAATGCGGTTGCTTCCACATAGGCTGTGTCGGCACAACCGTATGGAGAACGGGCAATCATAGATACATTGTATGTAATTTCATTTTGTGTATCATTGGTAAAGATGTTTTTGCCTAGTAATCCTGCAGAAGTATTACCGTCTCCATAATCCCAAACATAGCTGTTGGCTCCAATGGAATTGTTAAAGAAACTCGCTTCAAAAGGAGCACATTGTGTCGTATCATTACCTATTTCTGCTATAACAGTTGGGTTTACTGTTGTATATCCTTCAATAGAGTCTTTACAACCAAAGGTGTTTTCAACGATAGTTTTGATTTTATAATTTAATGGTGAAAAATCGTTGTTATAATAAGTATGATTAACAGGATCAAGTCCTGACGATACATCACTTTGTCCATCACCAAAATCCCAGTATGTAGAGTTTGCATTGATTGATTTGTTTTCAAATAATACATCTTTTGGTGAGCATATATTAAAATCATTAGGCTCAAAGTATGCTGTTGGAGAAGGGACTATTGTTATGCTTACTTCTGCCGTATCTAAACAACCATAAAAAGAGGTTGTGTAAACGGTTATATTTTTATACTCTTTATTGTTTCCGGAATTAGTAAATACCTTTTGTTGAAGATTAGATCCGGGAACAAGGTTGCCATCCCCAAAATCCCATTCATATTGAAATGCTCCAGGATCAGCGATTAGATCTGTTTTTAGAGGCGAACAGGCGCTATCGGGTGATGCTTTTAATTCAAAGTTTTGTTTTGGATAAACAGTAATAAATTGTTTGGATGTGTCTGTACAACTATAATCGTTCGTAGTTACAAGGCTTACTTCATATGATTGCGTAAAGCTTTCACTATTAAAAAAGGTGTGAATAGGGTCTTCTGTACTTTCCTTTTCAGACGTATCGCCAAAATCCCATTCGTATATACTGGCTCCCTGTGATTTATTGATAAATGAACTTTGTAAGGGACTACAACCAATTTGATTATTAATGGCAAAGTATGATACAGGAGTAGGAGCAACCTTAATGCTATATTCTATGGTATCACTACATCCATTATTCGTGATGGCGATCATTGAAATGTCATAATCAACTGTATTAGGTGTTTTGTTCGTATATATCTGGGATGGATTCTCCAGATTTGAAATACTACCATTGCCAAAATCCCAGAAGTAAGAATCTGCATATTGGGAAATGTTTTCAAAACTAATTTCCAAAGGCGTACATCCAACAGATGGTGGCGGAGTAATTTGTGCAACAGGTATCTGAAAGAACCTGATGGTAACGGTATCGCTACCGGTACATCCAAACCCATTGTCCTCTACCCATGAAAACTTATAAAGACCCGGAGTGTCCACCGTAACTTGTGACGATGGTAATGAATTATCTGTAAATACGGCATTACCAGTACCTTCCGCAATAGTCCATCCTCCGGAACCAACGTGCTCATTGGCAATAAGATCCATCGTTAAACCACAGGTGTCTTTGTCATTCATTACAGTTGGTTCAGGAATTTCTATGAAGGTAACATTCACATCCGCAGAATCTAAACATCCGTTATTGTTTTCTATCCATCTAAGGTTGTAACTACCGTAACTATCCGAAACTGCATTAGGAGTTGGTTGGGTAAATGATGATAAAGCCAAACTGCCCGGACCGTTTAGTATTTTCCAGGTGCCTGTGCCAATACTGGCTGTTGCATTCAATGAGGTTTGTAAACCACAGGTATTAATATCTGTTCCTGGATTTGCATTAGGTTGCTCGTGTACAGTTATGCTAATAATATCAGAATCCTCACAGCCATATGTATCCCTAACTGTGTAAGTAAAAGTGAATGTTCCTGCTTCGTCTGCGTTAAAAGTTGGTGCTTGTTCATCAGTAGCAGAAAGCTTATTAGTATTTGCACCAGACCATTCATGATAAACAAAGACTTCGGAACCTCCGCTTGGAGCAGGGTTTAGAGCTATGTTGGCGCCTAAACATGTTTCGATATTACTGTTGTTGAATGAGATACTTACTTCTTCTACATCAACCAAAATCGTATCTGTGTCCCAACAAGTGTTATCGTCTTCAACACGATAAATCAATTCATATACATTTACTGATGTTGTATTGAAATCAGGTGCTTGTATACTGGTATTGTTTAATGGAGTTGTATCTCCGGTCCAACTGTGCGAATAGGGAGGAAGTCCTGAGCTTGGGTTTCCATCTATATTTAAAGTTATTCCGGGGCAAAGGTTAGTTAATTCTCCTTGCAGAATGTTAGCCTTAGGGGCTTCTAAAACTGTAATAGATACGGTTCCTACATCGGAGCAACCGTTGCTGTCGAGTATGGAGTAGGTGATGGTATGCGTACCAGGTCCGGCCAGCTTAGGATCAAAAGTTGCACTCCAGGAATTACTGATTCCTGGGCCAGACCATTGACCACCTCCATCAGCTGCAATAAGAATAAAAGGATCGGCAGATTCACAAACGGCTGCCACCGGTTGAATTGTTGCATTAGGTAAACCTACAATAAGCGCCATGGCAGTTGTTGTTACAGGCGGATAATCACCATCTATTAGATCAGCAGGGGGACCGGGAATATCAGGATCGTCATAAGGATTACATACATTCCAGTTTCGCAGTGTAACTTCAAAAAAAGCACCAACCGGATGATGGTCGGGTATATAAATATCTAACGAAGTATTATAAGGGGCAATTGGTCCTTCAATAGGCCCAGGTATATAATTTATATTGCCAGCATAGGGATAGGCTCTTACGATTCCGTCTACCTCAGCATCTAAAATTGTACTGGCGCCGGTGCCGTAAATCCATTGAATCCATCTGTTTTCATTGTTTACAACATCGTTTTCATCTGGAGGTGTACAGTTCCATTGACTGTTATCTGTAAAATGAAAAAGAGCATCGTTGCCAACACATATTGGATATACTTGAGGATCAATAACTAATTCGCCGCCGTTTTTGTCATCAGTATCCCAAACAGTAACAATTTGTTCCTGAACAGAGCTGGTGCACAATACACCATTCACTATTAATGTGGCTCTGGGGTGATAATTACAAAGATCTCCGGTGTTGGGGTATGTATGACTGTGATTTGCAGTCCATTCTTTAAGACCAGCATCAGTAAGGGTAGCATTAACTACTTCAACAGGATTTCCATCATCCCAGTCATATTGAATCTGAATGTTAGCTGTTCCTTTATCGTCTACACCTCTATAAACTACTTCCCAGTCAACATCAACTGGGGCGCATTTTCCATGAGGTATAATGTCATTGGCTTTAGATAAATAGATACAATCCTGTCCATCCATTCTAGGGATAAACAGAAATAGAAATATATATAAAACCAAGTGACGAGAGTTGTGTTGAATGATCACTGCGGTTGTAATTTTAATTGTGTTGTGTGGTATTAAACGAAGGATTTTAGAAATAGTTTTGATAAAAAACTGATTTTTTTTGACTAAAAAGATATTAAAATAAACAAAATATATAATAAACTCAATAAATCAGTCAGCTATCCTAGCTTAGAAGGACAATTAAACAGAAATTATTCAGACACCATTGTTGGCTATTTGTTTTTTATGATTTATATCAGGGTTCCTTTGTTTATAGGCATTTAGTGAGAATAGTCATTTTTTATATACCAATATAGAATGAATTTTGTAAACGTAATTCCTTCATAATTGAATGAAGTTTTATCGTTGTGAAATTGTTTTTTGCCTTTTGTTATAAATTAAAATATAAGATATGTTTTCTAAGGTAATTGCTGATATAATTCCCTATTTTCCTAAAAAGATAGTATGGAAATTTTCCAGTAAATATATTGCAGGGGAGACCGTACTGGATGCTATTCAGGCATCAAAATCTCTAAATCAAAAGAATGTTTGCGTAACAGTAGATTTATTGGGGGAGTTTATTGAAACTTTAGATCAGGCAAAAGCTAATACAGATGCATATCTTGAAATTATTGCAGCTTTTGAAAAAGAAGGTGTTGATGGAAATTATTCGCTAAAACCTACAAGTTTTGGTTTATTGATAGATACAGAAGTATGTTATAAAAATATAAGAAAGATTGTTTCATTTGCAGCAAAAAACAATAATTTCATTCGTATTGATATGGAGGATTCACCCTGTGTGGATTTAGAAATCGAGCTTTATGAAAGACTAAGAAATGAGTTCCCTTATAGTGTAGGGTTGGTTATACAAGCCTATTTAAAGAGAACAGAAAATGATATCACAAACTTATTAAAAACTCATAGTCCAGAAACGCCATTAAATTTTAGGTTGTGTAAAGGGATTTATAATGAGCCTCAGGAAATTGCATACAAACATCACCAGTCTATCAATGATAATTATCTAAGTTTACTGGATAAGTTACTATATAATGGTGTCTATGTTGGTATTGCTACACATGATAAAGCTTTAATAGAGGGAGCTTATAAATTAATAGAGAAATATCAGGTTCCTGCAGATATGTATGAATTCCAGATGCTGTATGGCGTTACCCCTGAGTTAAGAACAAGTGTTGTTAATGATGGGCATAAAATGAGGATTTATGTTCCATATGGAAAAGACTGGTTCGGTTATTCAACCAGACGGTTAAAGGAGAATCCTAAAATGCTTCAGCATATTATAAAATCAATTTTTGTAAAAGGTTAGGTTAATATATTGGTTATGTTTATGAGCGGGTAAGATGGGGATATCTTACCCGTTTTTTATTTCCTGATTAAAAAAAAGGCTAATGAATTACTCTTATATCATTAGCCTTTGTTCTTTATATAGTATGTTATTATTTAATAATTACTTTTGATGTGAAGCTTTGATCATCTAAATGTATTTTTACAATATAGGAACCTGCGGGTTGATGAGTTAAATTATATTCTGTAGCATAAATTTCTTCTGAAGAATTGAAGCTTCTTTCATAAACAACCTGACCTTTCATATTGTATATTTCTATTCTACTATTTTGAGAAGGACTATCAACTTGTTTTAACCTGAAAATACCATTATTAGGATTTGGATAAACAACCAACTCATCAGTAGAAACAGCATTATTATCGGGTATATTTGTAGAGCTGGTTGGAAGCCCAACAAAAATTCCTCTTCCGTGTGTTGCAATTGCTACTTTTCCATCTAAATCACATGTTTTAACCATGTTGCAAACAATGTTGCCTAATTGTGTTGGAGCAACAGTTTTCCACTGAGTGGAAGCTCCATCTAATGCAGATGTTTTGTAAACCCCAATACTGGTTGAGATAAAATAACTTTTTGTTTCTTCCCAATTTAAAATAGAAGCACTACGAACAGATACATCACCCACTGAATAAGTTGTATTAGTTGGAGAGTAACTTAAATTGCCATCTACTTGCGTATAGCTTGCTCCTCCATCTGTTGAATGAAAAATACTAGGCACGCTGTAGTTTGAAAAAATCACCATAATTTCCTCTGCGTTTGCAGGATTAATAGTGATAGCTGTAGGGTATGATCCGGAACTGGCTTCGCTAATTGAGATATCAGTTAAAACCGGTGATTCGGAAGCACTGTTTTCTAGTTTGTATACTTTAGGGTTGCCTGATTCATTATAAGCAGCATAATATAAAACATGAGCTGGTGATTTTGAAATGGCAAGGGCTGAAATAGTATAACCGCTTACAGTCATCTCAGTAGGAGCACTCCATCCGTCCATAGTTTCATTCTGAAAATCAGCAATACTTTCTAACGTTTTATTAATCCATAAATCTTCACCAGCCGGATAATACATTACATTTTCATTATTTGGGTCAACCACAAATGGATTAATAAAAAGTTGTCCGGTAGCTTCTGATGGGGTTATTATTGACCAGTCATGGCTTTCTCCATTTGAATATGGACTTAATGGCTCTCCTTGTGTGTTGTAACCGACTCTAAAAATCATTCCGTTTTGAGCAGAAACGTAGGCATAATTATTTCCTAAATAACAATATCCTCCATCGCCACTGCTTATGTCTTTGGATGCAGAAGTAGTAGTGGTACTAAACTTAAAAAAAGGCGTTCCATTGTCCTGTGTTCCCCCAAGGTATCGGCTATCCTTAGCTGAATTAATATCTGCAATAGCATAATATTGTGTTACATTATAACCGTTGTTTTTATCCACCCAGGGCATTAATGTTTCAGAGGTAGTGTTTTGTGTAATATTACTTACATAGCTTAGTCCACCGTCATGTCCGCTCCAAAGTGCATTGTTATCATTTGGATCAAAAATACTGATATGGCAATCCGGGTGATGATTGGTGAAATCGTCACTGGAATCATCATTTAAGTAACCTCCAATCCAGCTATAAAATTTTTCTACACTTGTTGCAAATCCATCGCTTGATCTAAACAAACTGGTATTACCAATTATTACAAAATCAGGATTGTTAGGTTTAACTGCTAATGTCATATTATAATTTGCTTGAAGTCCTAACTTTCCGGTTTGATCATTAAAAGATGGTAAATTACCACTACGATCGATAAGTAAATTGTTAGAAATGTCAATTTTATGAAAGGCTACATTCTCACCATCAATATTAGTAAATACATAACCGTAATTAGGGTTAGATGGTGCAAATCGAATAATACTTCTTTCATGAACAGAAGGGAAACTTGACGATGTTGCATCAATTTGTGAGTAGTTTATTTCATCATAGGTTCTATAGTAAACACCAGGCGAATTATTTGTCGTTTCATTCCAACCATATTCAGAGAGAACAACCAGAATATTCCCTGAAGCATCAATATCTAAATCGCAAAAAACATGGTCGTTTGATCCTCCTATTTCATCCAAAAGCGTGTAAGACCCATCTTCTTCTTCACTTAGTTTCATAATTCCATAAGAATTGGCAGCCATATATAAATCGCCATCATAAGGGCTAACCTTGCATTTTGAGATAAAATCAGTAAAATCATCCCAATATATTGGATCGTTTTCAGTACCCTCATAAATTAAGCTCCACGTCTCTCCATTATCGTCAGATTTATAAACACCATATCCACTATAAAAAGCACCCTCGGCATCAGCTGAATTACCGGAATATTCACCACTGGTATAATACCATACATCCTGATGACCTTCTCTGGGATCCTGACATAAAGAAGTAACAGAAAATGTTTCATCAGGTGAATTTTTAAGTTCCCAGGAATTTCCTTTGTCAATAGATTTCCATATACCACCAGAAACTCCTCCGGCAATAACGATATCAGAGTTACGTATATCTATTCCTAAAGCTCTGGTTCTGCCACCAACATCATTCGGTCCAGCCTCAAACCAGGTATAATCATCAGAACCACTTTTTAATGATTTTGCAGCAATGGATTTATAAAGATTGATTTCTTTTTGCCTGACATCACCAGGTATTCTATTTAAGGCAGGATTGCGTAACATGTTAAAGAAATATTCATGCCGGTCCTTAATACCTTTGGGCGATGCTTTAGGTGAATTTGAAGATCTGAATTTAGGTGGTGTTTGAAAATTATAATCGGAGGAAGCAAAATTAAATACTAGTACTAATGCTACAATAATTCCAATTAGTGCTCCGGATATACGTTTAATATTTTTAGAACTCATCTTTTTAAATCAATGTTTTATTGTGTCTTTGTAACGCACAAAGTTGCTCTTCTGTTTTAATTTTGAGCGTTTATTCTTTAATAAATTTCCAGTTAAGCAAGTCATCTTTCGCTTTTTGATAAACAAGCTTACCTTTTATATTTTTAATTTCATTTTCAGCATGAATGGGAATTTTATCTCCTTTACTAACAACCGGGGTTGACTTACCTCTAGTATATATAGTATCAATTATAAAAAAGAATGTTTCGTTTTCTTTAATAATATCACCACTCACCAATACTTCATTGGGATTAATTTGATCTCTTAAAGGTGGGCTTAAGGTTTTAGATTCTTCTTTTTGTGTTTTTTGAGAAGATTTGCAACCTCCCAAAACGACCAGCGAGGCTAAGAGTATGGATAAAAAAAAATTTTTCATAATTAATATATAGTGTCCTATACCATATTAAATGGCTATGCAATTTGGCAAATAATTTAAAGTATTATATAGTTAAGGAAATTATTTGGGTAGTGATTTTACAAGATAGCGTAAAAATAGTTTCAAAAAAATTAACATCATGATATTTTATAGTTTTGAGTATACGGCAGATTTAGCAATAATTGTTTGTAGAGCTCCTCTTGAAAACATAAATAAAATCATACCTAACCAAAGCGCATTAACTTGAATTATTGAATTTAAGCTGTAAAACGGAATAAAGAAGAAACCAATAGATGCTATAAGCATAGTGTTCCTCATAGCCTTTGATGCGGTACTCCCAATATATATCCCATCCCATATGAATGATGCAAAACTGGCTAGGGGAATAAAAACTTGCCAAATTAAATATTGAGAAGCTTCTTGTAAAACAGCGCTATTGTTTGTAAAAAATCGAAGGAGGTGCTTACCCGCAATTGCATAAACCAGGCTAAATGATACTCCAAAGAAAATGCCCCAGTAAAATAGTTTTTTTGAGGCTTCAATTAGTTTAGTCTTTTTTTTAGCACCAAAATATTTTCCAATGATAGCTTCGGCAGCGTAGGCAAATCCATCTAAAAAATAAGAGAAAAGAAATAAAAACTGCAAGAGGGCACTGTTAGCTGCCAAAGTTGTATCTCCATATTCTGCAGATTTTGAAGTGAAAAACGTAAATACTGCAATCACACACCAGGTTCTTATAAATATGTCGCCACTAACATTTAAAAAACTTTTAAAACGTTCGGCTACCAGTATGGCTTTAAGCTTAAAATAAGAGAGCGTATTTTTATACTTATATAAAAACAAGATGATAGCCAATATTAATCCTGTATATTGAGCAATTACCGATCCAAGCGCAACTCCTTTTTCCTGCAGACCAAAATGTCGAACCAATATAAAACTACCAGCAATATTGACGATATTAATTAAAACAGAAATTAGCATTGGATAGAATGAATTCTGCATACCTAAAAACCATCCGCTTATTACCATTAAGGATATAGCCGCAGGAGCAGCCCATATACGAACATAAAAATAGCTGCGAGCCAATTCCTTGACTTCGGGAGATCCATCCAGCAACCAAAAACTAACTTTTTCCAATCCAACTTGAAAAATTAGGAGTATTATACTTCCTGCTATGGCGAAAAATAATCCTCTAAATAAGACCATGGCCATTTCATGGCTGTTTTTCTCTCCGTAAGATTGTGCCGCTATTCCACTAATACTCATCCTTAAAAAAGCAAAACCCCAATACACAAAATTGAAAATTACACCTCCTAAAGCTACAGCTCCCATAAAAAGTTCGGAATTTAAATAGCCCATCAGGTGTAAATCGATCATACTTAAAAGTGGAACCGTGAGGTTTGTTAAGATGTTGGGAATCGATAATTTAAGAATGTTTTTATGCACAGTGTATCTGATTATTTTAAGGCGACGAAGATAATATTTTCATTTTTTTTAAAACAATTTGAAATGAGTGATGTTTATAAAGTAATCAAATCACGAAATAAGGATGTAAAAATCTTTAATATAATTTTGATTTAATCTAAATAAGAAATAAATTTGTAACATATTCATTTAACCAATTAGAATTTTTAAGATTATGGCATTTGAATTACCAAAATTAGAATACGCATACGACGCTTTAGAACCGCATATTGATGCCCGTACGATGGAAATACACCATTCAAAACACCACGCTGGTTACACAAATAATTTAAACGCAGCTATTCAGGGAACTGACTTAGATGGAAAGGCAATTGAAGATATTTTGGCTGGCATTTCAGGTCACTCTGTCGCAGTAAGAAATAATGGTGGAGGTTTTTTTAACCACGATTTATTTTGGAAAGTAATGTCACCCAATGGAGGAGGACTTCCTACAGGAGATTTACTACAAGCAATTGAGAAAAGCTTTGGCTCTTTTGATGCGTTTAAAGATCAATTTTCTAAAGCAGCAGCAACTCGGTTTGGTTCTGGTTGGGCTTGGTTAGTTAAACAAAACGACGGTAGTCTTGTTGTTAGTTCAACACCAAATCAGGACAATCCATTAATGGATATTGCTGAAGTGAAAGGTACACCGATACTAGGATTAGATGTATGGGAACATGCATACTACTTAAAATATCAAAATTTGCGACCAGATTACATAGGCGCATTTTGGAATGTTATAAATTGGGACGAAGTCTCAAAACGTTTAATAGGTTAGTTTGTTTATTTTGTCTGGGTAATGTGGGGTGTTCGTTTATAACGGGCACCTCATTTTTTTTGATGTATATCTTCTTTTGTTATTTCGATATACATGTATTCGTTATTGATTTCATATACTAATAAGTAGTTTTGACCTGTTAATTTTCAACATCAAATTAGATGGTCAAAAAGCTAAAGCATTTTTTTAAACATATAGCCTATTTTTCAACCAATTTAATTCCTTTTCATCTTCTTCAACGATATGTTAATAGGGATTTATTGGTGGTAAACTATCATAGTATTCACGGAGTAGATCCGGATCCGGTAATTAATCAAAACAGTTATCGTACTCCTGCAGAATTTGAAAAGGATATTATATACCTAAAAGCACATTATAATTTTATTGAGTTTGAGGATATACTTAATGCCGTTTATGGGCTAAAAAAACTTCCTTCCAACAGTATTTTCTTAACATTTGATGATGGACTTAAAGTGGTGTACGATATTTTTCGTCCGATTCTTTTAAAGCATCAAATCAGTGCGGCGTTTTTTATTAACCCTGATTTTATTGATAATCAAGATTTACATTTTCAGCGTAAGAAAAACCTGATATTAGAGCAAGTCACAACAGATCAGATTAAAGATAAAGAACTGGATTGGAAGCGTGTTTTTAGTGAGGCTGGAATTAAAATTTTAGATTTCACTTCTACGGTAAGAGGATTGTCCTATTGCCACACTTCTATTTTAAATAAGTTGGTGAGTTTATTCGAAATTGATTTAGCTGGGTATTTGGCGAAGAATCAAATTTATTTAACTACACAAGAGATTCACCAAATGATTCATGAAGGCTTTATTTTTGGTGGACACAGTATGGATCATCCAAAATTTGAAGAGCTGACAAAAGAGGAGCAATTAAAGCAGACTATAACCAGTATCAATTGGGTTAAGGATAAGTTTAATCTTAAATATACTGCTTTTGCCTTTCCCCAAAGAGATCATCATATAAGTAAATGGTTATTTCAAAAAATGAATGAACATTGTATGGTCTCATTTGGAGTGCAGGGAGTTGGCGACGATGTGATTTCTAATCATATTCAAAGAATCGATATTGAGAGTACGGGTCAGAGTGCTGCGCAAGTCATTAAATTAGAGTATGTAAAGTATTTATGGCGCAAATTATTTAATAAATCTGTTTTTACAAGAGCCTAGTATGACAAGTATAAATCATAAAAAGCAGTTAATTAATAATACACTTTGGATTTACGCAGGTAAGTTAATTACTCAGATATTGAGTTTGGTTGCTACTATTTTAGTAATTAAAGAATTACCCGTTGATACTTATGGAACCTATACCTTTTTATTTGGGTTGTTTTTTATATATCAACTTTTTATAACAAGTCCAATAAAGAATGTACTCTTAAGATATGTTCCGGAGTTGCATGCGCAAGGCGAGCAGAAAGTCATTAATAAACTTATTTTATATTCAATTTTTCTATCAGCTATTTTAATTCTACTCTTTTCATATTTGTTATTTTATTTTCAAATAGAATTAGGAAGTTTCTTTAATATTGAGAGTTTTACCGCAAGCTTTAAACCTTTTATCATATTTGTTTTTTGCTATGCACTCAAAATCTTATCAGAAAACATAATAGCTGCCTATTTAAAACATCCACTAAGTGCACGTGCTAATGTAGTTGTAGTAATCGTTCGTGCAGCTAGTTATATTCTTCTATTGAATAAGATTTCGGTAGCACTTTTACTTTATATTGAGGCTCTGGTTTCTATCATATTTGTGATATGGATATTACCTGGTTTAATTAAAGAAATTGTTAGAAAACAAATAAAAGATAGCACTGAGGAGCAAGGTGATATTCATATTAAAAAGCGAGTAGTTCGTTTTTACTTATTGTCATTCTTTTCAGAATTGGGTTATGGAATTATAGGAAAAACAAGTGATCATTATATTATTGCAGCCATGTCATCTCCTTTTTTTGTTGGTTTGTATGGTTTTGCATTAAAGATCTTTGAGATGTTTTATAAGGTTTTGCCATTCAGAGAATTTGAGTCCGTTTTAAAACCTATTTTCTTCAATAAGTTTGGGAAGGAAAATAATGACGCAGCTATAAATGAGTTTTATGTTTTTGCAGTAAAAGTATTGCTTCCATTATTTATGTTTCCGGTGGCTTACTTTCTTATTTTTGGTAAAGGTGTAATTTCAATTGTTTTCGATCCTAAATATCTACCAGCTTTTTGGGTTACCTGTGTTTCGTTAATTGGAATTATAATTAATGGATTCTTTTATCCCTTAAATTTGGTTATTCAGCTAAAAGAACGCGTTGAAATCAATTTATATTCAAGAGTTATTGTTGTATTCAGTATTTTTGCCGGCATCTATTTTATGAAGCTATATGGTATTGTCGGAGTAGCTGCTGCAACTGTGTTAGGAGAGCTGCTTAAGAATTTATTTATGTTTTTTATGCTGCAACGACATATTAAAATCACATATTCTAGAAAACTGTTTATTAATTATGGTGCTTTGTTATTTATATTGCTTGGAATATTTTTCCCTTTGTCCTACTTGTCTGATACACCTTTAGTTCTGGTATTAGGGTCTGCAATATTTGTCGTTTTGTATGTGCTGTTTCTCATTAATTTACATCCATTCAAAAAGCAAGAATTGGAGCAATTGTCGAAGGTGTTAGGCTCTAATGATAAAATAGCGAAAATATTGTCAATCATCAATCCTGTAATTATTAAACTAACTATTCGAAAATTTGATAAAAACAATCTAACTTTATAAGAATAACTGCGTAAGAGTTTAAAGTAATAGGATACTTAATATTATCATTGGCATGTTTAATGCCTTTGTAAAACAAATTGAATGAAAAAGTCTGTACCACATATTGCTATTTTTGGTTTAAAGGGGATTCCTGCACGGGGAGGTACTGCTTCTGTTGGGGAGAATTTAGTAAAAGTTTTGAATGATAAATATAGATTTACCATTTATGCAACATCTTCGCATGGTAGTGAGCACTATCCTTATGAAAATGTAAGGCAGTTTGTATTCAAGAAAATATTGCCTCATAAGTTAAACGTGTTTTACTATAATTTAATGGCAGCCTTTCATGCCGTTTTATTTGAAAATTATGATTTGGTTCATACCAATCAAATAGATACCGGGTATATTGTACCAATTTTAAGGTTAAAATACAAAGTAGTTTCTACTCATCACGGTAAAACTTACGAAATGAGTAAGTGGGGTAAGGTGATGAAAATATTTTTTAGGCATACCGAGAAATTAATGATGAAATATGCCAATAAAGTAACTTTTGTTACTGAATCGGAACAAGATACCGCTCATCCTAAATACAGGAATAAATATGTGACTATAAATAATGGTATAGATCCAAGTCAACCAGTTGCAAATCTCCAATTAGAGGAAGATTATATCATGTTTGCCGCAGGAAGGATAATACCTCATAAAGGATGTCATATTTTTTTAGAGGCTTTAAAGCAGATCAACTATACAGGTAAAGTAAAAATTATCGGGGATTATTGCCAATTGGCAGATTATGAGGAACAATTATTAGGGTATAAAAAGCATTTGGATATTGATTTTGTTGGGATGTTATTTGAGAAATCAGAACTACTGGCATACGTTGAAAAAGCCAAACTTTTTGTTTTTCCATCCTATTACGAGGCAATGTCGATGATGCTTTTAGAAGCGGCTTCTGTTAGAACTCCATTAATTTGTAGCGATATCATTCAGAATAAACTAGTGTTTAGTGATGATGAGGTAGAGTTTTTTAACGTAGGTGATGTCAATGATTTAGCTAAAAAAATCAGTTCATTCCTTAATGAACCAAAGCCTTTCATAGAAAAGACAGATAAAGCATATCTGAAGTTAGTTACAAAGTATTTGTGGAAGAATATAGGTAAAAAATATGACCTCTTATATCAAGAGTTTTTAAAGGATTCTTATAAAAACTCCAACCCAGTTCTCAAGGTCTCTGAATTGAATTTAAATTCAAATAAACAGGTTGTAGAAAAATTAAAAACAAAAGTAAATCTTTAAGATTTACTTTTGTTTTTTTATTAGATATTAGAATTCCTATTTTATGTAATAGAGATTAATTTTTCATTTTCAACAGAAATGAAATTTTTGTCATAATCTTTGTTTTCTTTCATGGTCTTAACACTGTTAGGATAATTCTCCACAAACCATTCTAAAAAGGCAGTTACATCAATTTTTTCAGAAAGCATTTTGTTTTTGGCTATTGCAGACTTTTTATCTAATTCATTGTCCTTAATTAATTCTAATGCTTTTTCAGTCGCTCCTTCTGCAGTTCTAAAATTATAAACAAGGTTATATTCTTCCTGCTCAGTACAATATCCAACTTCTAAACTGTTGATATAAATACCAGGGGTTCCCAAACATGCAGCTTCAGAAGCCATTGTTGATCCTTCTCCAATAAATAAGGTTGCATATTGCAACACATGATGAACAAGTTCTGGAGCCGTTTTTAGACGATACTCTTCAAGTTCTTCTGGCAATTTACCTTCCGATGAAATAAACACTTTTGCATAAGCAGACAAGTCTTTAACTAGTTTTATTTTACCTTCAAGGGATAATCCTCCATGTCCAATATCATGAGAAGCATCCCAGGATACAAAACGAACGAATACATACTTGTCACCTTCTTTTACTCCTAATTTTTCTAAAATTGAGATTTCTGGTGTAAATCTATTAGGGTGTAAATAAGCAAGTTCGTGATACCCATTATAAAATATCTGTTTTTTACTGCCAAAATCCTTATGAAAGCATACCGGATTTAAGCATACTTCAGTGAAGGGAACGTAAAACATATGATGAAATTTGGCATGTTCAGTATCATCCAGGGCAATATGAGGTTTTCTTAATAGCCATGATACCTGACCGGCATACATTCCTCCCATGGTTAGATATAAATCAGGTTTAAACTTTAATGATGTTAGTAAAAGTTTAAAATCAAATTTGATAAATCCTAAAAGCTTGCCAAGAAGACTTTTTCTATGATTTCCAAAAGACTTATATTTAAACTTGTAAGAGTCAAGTAATTCAATAGTTACTTCTTTTTTTCTGGTCGTAAAGAATATTTCATGTCCCTTATCCTCCATATTCCATGCAAAATTCTTGAATAAGTGAATATGAGCCGGGTGATTTATATCAATAAGTATCTTCATCTTTGTTTGTTTTGCTTATAGTTAGCAATAAAATATTTAAATACTCAATGTAAATGGATTTCTAACTATAGTTTATCTTTTGGTTTAACTAATTATAATATTAGACTGAGGTTAATATTGTAATAAAATTGTTTTCAATAGTAAATATTGGATTTAAATAATTCTTTAAATCGGATATGTTCGCAATACGGAAACATAAAGCTTAAAATAAAGTTCGTTTTTCTCATTTTGTGTTGTGTGTTTTTATTGAGATGTTTAAGTAATTATTTAGTCATTCTTAATAATGGTAAAACAAAAAACCTAAAGGAAGCTTCGTACTTATCTAATTCCTGTAAATCTCTTTCCCACTTTAAAGGGTTATTTGTTTTTAAGTTACTTTTTATTCCTACTAAACCTTTAATTTTTGATTTGTTATTGTCGATATATCTTTGCTCCATATCTTTGGATGGTCTGGATCCAAAAGGGTAACTAAAAGTACTTACTTTTACTCCAAATTTTTGTTTTATTTGATCAACGGATTCGTTTATTTCTTTTTCAAGTTCATCATAACCAAGAAATTCAGAATATGGGTGAGTTAAACTGTGTGCTCCTAAATCAAACCCCTGGCTGATTAGTTCTTTAATTTGTATGCTACTCATATATGGTTTTTGAGTCTCTAAAAGTTTTTCAATTGGCTCCATTTTACAATAGTTCCAATAACGATCGGTTAAGATCTCTTTTTGATCCATAGAAAACACTCTTTTTGACCAAGACATGATATTTTCATTTTTCTTTGGCTGGGATATTGAGTTTTGTTCTGCAAAATCATAGGCTAAAGAAACTGACTCTTTGATGCCTAAGGTATTTTGTATATATATAAGCTTGTTTCTCCACATTAAATGTTTGTTGTCAATACATTTGTCTATTAAATAGAATGTGGCTGGAATATTATTCTCTTTTAAATAAGGAGCTATAATGGTATAATTCTCTATAAAACCATCATCTGTTGTAATGGTCATATAACCTTTTAATGATTCTCCTTTTTCATGTTTGGTAATGGCTTCTTCGATGTTTATAAACTTGTAAAAACGCTTAAAATAACTGATCTGATTTTTAAAATCTTTAACCGAAATTCCTTTGTCTTTGAAATAATAGTCCGGCACATTATCAGTAACTATATGATAATATAATATGCGATACCTATTACCACTTAAAAACAGAAGTAAACGTTTTAGAATGCTAGTATGATATATCAAGAAACCTATTAAACTAATTATCTTCTTCATTTATTCTTTTTTAGAATTTCGTTTAAGGCTCTTTTGTATACCTCATTAATGTCTTCTGATTTCAAATCGTAATAGGCAATTGTTTGCTCATCTCTTTGATATATTCTTATTTGATTACTTTTTTCAAATACAGAAAGTTTAATATCATCAACAATGGTCCAATCTATATTTCTAACATATTTAAATGATCTTTTTTGAATGACTCCGGAAGGAAGCGCTTGAGATTGAATATTTGCTAAAAAGTGAGTGTATAATTCTACTGCTCCCTGAATACCTTTCATAAATATAGAAGCTGCACTATCCGATTCGTTAATTGCAGGCAAATAATGGGATAATATTCCACCACCATCAATACGTTCAGTGATATACATTAATGTTCCGCCAGCAAAATTTGGCCGGTAGTCCTTAACTGCATGAAATATAGTTTTATTACCGTTGTAAAATGGAGAAATTCCACTATGATAATTTAAGCTGCACACTTTAGCTGCATTAATAAAATCTTTACGAGCGATATCTCCACCTAAAAAGCAAATGATATCAATGTCGTTGTTTTTAATGATGTCTATTGCTTCAGTGGAATTAACGGTTTCTAGTTCATGAATTTTTTCACCTGGTATCTTTAAGTATTCAGCTTCATATTTCTTAAAAAATCTACCTTCATTTTTATTTAGCTGCTTATGCATACTAAGAGATGAAATCTTATTATACAATAAGCTAAGCATTTTAAGAAAAAACCAAAACCAGCCATACATAAAAAAACGCTTGCTCTTTAGCGTCTGTATTTTCCCCTCTGATTTACCAGTAGGATGTATGATTACTTCAACATTGAATCTTTTATATAATTCAGCAACAAAGTATTTATGATGAAGTTGTTTGTTGGTTACTATCGCTAATTTCATTGAACTAAAATACCTTAAATAAACATCTAATTAATCTTCATATGCTAACAGCATCTCGCATAAAGCATTAAAGATTTGCGATTGAGGCCATCTATGGAATGGCATTTTATGACGCGTGTTTAAGTTGGTTACACGGGTTACAAAATGGCCATCTTTTAATTGATGCTTTCTAATTAAAAAAGAAGCGAGCTTTTCAGCCAGGTCAAAACTGCCATCAATTTCATTTTTAAGTAATACTCCAACTTTTATTCCCTCTGCAAAATCATACATCTCATACTTTCTGAGTTTATTATGCTTTTGAATAGCAAAGTGGATTGGTGTATTATCTTTAGCAATAAGATGCTTGCGATAATAATCATAACCTTTTTCAACTGCAGTTAAAATATCTTGTCTTTGAGTATGTTGGTAACATTTGTATAAAGCCTTCAAGACAAAGCATGTATGAAAGTTATCCACAAATCGATCTCTGTTTCCAACAGGTTCATAATACCATTTACCATCTTCTTCCTGGTATGATAATATAAACTCTATGCAGGTGTCCGCAACCTCTTTATAGGACTCATCTTTAATCAAACTATAAGCATCAAGTAATAAAGCAGCCAAGTAACCATTAGAGTTAATCACAAGTCGGTTGTCGATGGTACTATAACTGTAACAATGTGTACCATTGGGGAGATCAAGCCTTTTTAAATCTTTACTGGCAAAATCAGCAATTGATTTTAGAATTTCCAGTGTTTCCGGCTTTTTCGTTATTTCATAATATTTTTTGAATGCCCAGAAACAATATGGCGTAACCGTTAATACAGGGGTTTTAGGAGGCCAGTATCCGTCTGTAGTTTGCCATCCATAGGTGTAACCCCAGCACATTCCCGAATAACCTGGAACTGCGGTTTCTATTAAGACTTGTAGAAATTCTTCAGCTCGCTTTAAATACTTTGAATCATTTGTTTTTTTATATAGATTCAGGTATCCCAAAGCATATTGTGCATCTCCAATGGCTTCGCGATGAGGCTTTGCATATATCTTTCGTAAAGAAGGAAGGAAAGTGTCTTGCAATAAAGCCGCAAGCGCAAGAGGAGCCCCTATTAATTTATTTTTATAGTATACTTTTCTAACAAAATTACCAGCTTTGGAACTATTGAAGTCGTTTAAATCATACGACAAGTCACCATAGTTGTCAAGCCAATTCGAAAATTTTATAATAGAATCTTTTAATTCTTTAGCACTAAAATCTTTCATGCGTTTAATATTTTCATTTGCTGCATGTAACTCCAGAAAAACAGAACCATTCGTTTTTTGAATAATTAAAGTTTAGATGGTCGTTTCATGCGCTTACTTATTTCTTTTTTAGATTTGAGCTCTAATCATTCAGGGAAATCCCTTTAATTAAGCCTTAATATGTTTTTAGTTTTTTTGACTTAGATATTTAATGGCATTTACAAATCCAGCAGTCATTTTTTCAAAAGAGGCTTCTCCCTCTGTTGTTGTTTTTTTAGCATTTTCACTAAAGGTTTTGTATTTATCAGGGTCGGCTAAAATATCCATGGCTTTGTCTGCTAGGTCTTGCGCGTCTGCTTTATTAAAAATATATCCGTTTTCTCCAGAAATTAAGTAATAAGCTTCAGGAGAGTGGTTTACGTTTTCAATTAAAATAGGTAGACTGTGGTAAAAAGCATGATTGATTGCCAGACCAACACCTCCTGGCATAACAAATAAATCGGCCATTTTGTAAATCTTATTTATCTCAATAGGGTCGAATACCGGTCCAAAGAATTTACATCTTGGATGATCATTTAGGTTTTGTTGCTGCTCTTCAGTAACTCCGGTACCCACCACCGCAAGATGGACGTTTTCATCCTTAATCAGTTTGAAACCATCAAATAATAAATCTACTTTTCTATTATGAGTGCTTAATCTACCTACACAAAGAATGACTTTTTTACCTTCAAAACCCATCTCTTTTTTAAGCTCTTCTTTTGTTTTCTCTATTTTTGGAAAATCATCATAGTGTAAAGCATTATTCGCGATAAACATTTTTTTACGAGGTTCAATTGTATATTGAACTTCATTTGGTGTATAAATAATTTGAGCACTGGCAAGTCTTTGTCTCAAATAGTAAAGTTGATTTTTAAGTTTCTGTTGTTTGTTTTGCATATTGATACCATGAGACCATAAAATGGATTTGATACCATTGAATTTACAGTAAAACATGAATGGAAACAGGAACTTATATTTAAGCCAAATAAACTGAATAATGATTTCTGGTTTGTATTTTTTTAACTGCGCAACGCAATTTTTATAAGAGTAATTTTCACCTATAAAAAAGTCAGTGTCCTCTTCAATCTTATTGTTTTTTAAATCATAAACCACAATGAGATTATAACCTAGTTCGGCAAATACTTTTCTAAACTGTTTATAGATAGACTGGCGGTAATGTAATGTATCTTGATCAAAAAGTATTAGATTCTTCATGTTTCAGGTTTTTTATTGTTTTGAATAAATCAACAGCACTTATTTGTAATTCACGATATAAATCAGACTAGTTTTTTGTTGAATAAGAATGCTTTGAATGTTGCCATGAAAAAGATAGTCATGGTAATTGGCCATAAAAAAACAGACCCATGTCGGCAAAACAGGGTTGACTTTTGTGGAATATAAACTCTGGAGTAGATATTGAAATAACTTTTAAGAAACTTAGACCATGAAGTTTTCATATATGAGGTAGCACCTGCGGTTTCCTCAATATAACTTAAAAGTTTAGCATCCCAGGATATATATACCTTATGGCCAGCTTTGCCAGCTCTTAAACAAAAATCAGTATCTGAGTGATATTGTATAAAATACTCGTCGAAATAGTTGAGATCCTCCAGAACTTTAAAGGGAATAAGCATTCCTCTTCCGGGCAGAACTTCGGAAGGATAAATACCCTTAAGTTCATTCATTTCAACCTCTTTAAAGTTAGAATGGTATTTAATATGCTTTTGTCGCCAACGAATATATTTTTTTACTCCGCTGAATAATACTTTATGAGGAGTTTGCTCTGTTAAAGCAACGCATCCAATAATACTCCCTTCATCCACTTTGTTGATAGATGCGACCATCTCGGATAAATAGTTTTCACCTAAAATAATATCATCATTTAAAGTGAGAACATAATCAGGATTCAATGATGAAGCATATTTAAATCCTTCATTCATACTTTTAGTGTAAAACCAGGAACCATTACCCAACACAATATGAACTTCCGGAAATGTTTCCTTTAACATTTCTGTTGAACCATCTGTTGAGCCATCAACCACCACAATAATATCTGTTTTTACACCTACTAAAAGCTGGCTTTGCTCAATAAGCTGGCTTACGGTACTTTTTAGTAAGTCCCTTCTATTATAGGTAGGAAGTACAATAACTAAATGCATACTTATTGGTTTTTTCTTTCTTTTTGTAAAACGTATTGATAGTTGGATATGGTATCATTTAAGATTTTCTCTAGATTATGTCTTTTGCGGGCTACGGTTTTTCCTTCGTAACAGACTTTTAATACATGATCTTTTTGCACATTCAGATACCCAAGTAAACCTGCCAACATGGTGTAATCCCCTTCCTGAAACATCCAGCCACTAACGTCATGTTTAATAAAGCTGCCAACGCCTCCAACCTGAGTTGCAATAACCGGAGCTCCTGCAACCATAGCTTCGCAAACGCTATTCGGTGAGTTTTCGATATATGAAGGATGTATAAAGAAATTGGTTTCTGTCAGAAGATTTGCAATTTCTTTACTCGACTTTTTTCCGCAGAATTCAATATTTAATTGATTCGGTTTTACACCTATTTTGCGATATACAATTTTTACGTAGTCAGACTTTGGGGTAATACCAACAATTTTCCACTTATATG
Organism: uncultured Saccharicrinis sp.; assembly: GCA_963677245.1. Taxonomy (GTDB): domain Bacteria; phylum Bacteroidota; class Bacteroidia; order Bacteroidales; family Marinilabiliaceae; genus Saccharicrinis. The sequence continues at coordinate 1,738,545 of OY781921.1, read as the reverse complement.
GAATGTTATTTTTTTCTAATATTTGGCATGTTTTTACAACCACGTCCAAACCTTTATAAAAATCTTCGTTCATAATAGAAAGAAGATGTAATTCATTATTATTGGGCATTGACCAATCGGTATTCCAATAATCATCTTTTATTACCCTGCTGCAACTCATATAGTGAGCATTTGGAGCTAAGGCTTTTGAAATGTTTTTATCCCAATGCGTTCTGCCGGTGACATATTGAGCATTGCTTAATATATCTTTCTCGCGTTCTCCTCTTTTTACCTTTATTTTGTAATCGTGATAGTGTGTTTTAATATTAATAATCGCGAATAAGCTGGAATAAATAAACGATTCAAACTTAGAAATACTGGAATACCATTTTAATACGATAGAAGAAAGTATTCCTTGCAAATCCATGATTATAGGAGCATCAACCTTATTGATTATTTTCCCAAAACTATTTTCGGTACCATAAATATGAATTAAATCGGGTTGATAATCTTCTACCACTTTAATGTGGTTTTGAATAATATCTTCGCCTTCCAGCTTTCCTAAGAAACGGTTTTTCCATCTTTTGATTTTACTTTCTGGAAAAGGAATTCTATAAACAACTCTGTTGTCATATTCTTCTTTTTGAATAGAGGTGATGGAGTTGTCAGGAAATGCTATAGCTAATTCATATTCATCGTATTGTCTTAATGCATATTCAAGCGCAGATACCCAGCCTCGGCCTGAGTTTCGGTTGAGTTCTATTTTTTCAGAACTCTCATATGAAAAAACATGGTTCGAGAACCAAAGTACTTTTGTTTTCATCGGAAAATAGGTCTAATTCTGAGATGATCATTTGGAAAATCCCCAATAATCAGTTGAGTAACAAATTTGCAATTATTATTGTATAATTAATCTAAATAATGCCGTACATACAGAATTCTTTGATAAACAATCTGATTTGCCAATTTAAGTTCTATTCTTCAGGTTCTTCTATCTCAATTCTGTCGTATTTGACTAGATAAGCAAATGTTAGGGAGTAAAAAAACGGGTATAAAAAGATACGCTGAGAGAAGCCTATCAGAAACACTGTAAATAAAAACAGGAAGGCAACCAGCTGTGCGTTAGAAAATTTATAATGATATTTTATATACCTGAGGAATGAAAAATAATAGGAAACAAAATAAAATAGAAAAACAATGATTCCATAAGAAGATAACAACCCTGTTATTCCATTGTTACGATGTGAAAGCACTCCTAATTTACGGCTAACCTGATCTTTTATTTTTTCGGTTCTACCTAAGCCAAAAACAGGACTCATTGAAAAAACCTGTAAATCAACTTTCGCACTACCAAATCGATTTTTGGTATTATCATCGGAATCAGCAATACTTTGTTCTATTTTATCCTGCATAAAAGACAAGGTAAAAAAGCCATATAAGGATAATGATCCTGCTAATACAATATAAACCAGTTTGTATTTGATATCTTTTCGAAGCATATAATATCCAAATACAAAAAAGAATAAGGCCAGATAAGCCGCAGTTGATAAAGTAGTTCCAATGGTGATAAGTAAAATTAAATTTACCTTGTTAAAAATGTTTTTATTTTGAATAATATTAAACATTAAGGCAAAGTTCAAATAGACACCAAAGGCTCCGGATTCCCAGAAAGGGCCTACGTTTCTAAACCAGGCTACGTGCTCGTAATTATAGTTGTATACAATTAAATTTGGAGAATAAGCATATCGAAGGTTAGATGGTAAAGAGAAAATAGGTTTAAAATGAACAGCAATATTTTTAATGATAAAATTGGTAATTCCGCTGTCAAAAGTTAAAAAGTAAAAGAATAAACTTATAATAGCAGAATAATACAGGATTTTAATATAGATGTTGATGAATTTTTTATCTGCTACCCGAACAACAAAGTAGGCCAACCCTAACTTAGCAATTGAACCTATAGTTGATATAATACTAATGTTATTAAAATAGGTCATTTGAAGAGCTTCTACAGCTACAAATAATCCAATAACCAGAAAAAAAGCAGGATCGAGTTTTTTCCTTCGCATAAAAAATACAAAAGCTGCTAATAAAAAACTGAGCACAACATTTTCATCGTTCTTATAAAAGAACATAATCCCACTTGTCGCTATAAGCATATAAACCAGCAAATAGTCGAAAAATGAATGTTGAAAAAACTTATAGAGACGCTCAGACATAATTGAAAACTTATTAGCAGGCTTTCTTTAGGTTAAGACTTAAACCATAAGAATTTTTTTTCTGGTTTATGATGTCCTGCATAGTAGTTTTTATAGGAGTTATTTGCATGATAATCTGCATTAGCCCAGGTATATTTATAGTCATTCAGTATAGTTGTTATTTTACCAGGGAATAGTTTAATAATATCGCTCATGGCTTGTTCAAAACCTTGAATGCTGGTAAAGTTTTGTCTAACAACAAAAACGGCAATGTCAGATAGTTTAAGCAAATAATTAGCGTCAGTTACAATTCCTACAGGAGGGGTATCAATTACAATGTAGTCATAATTATCCCTCAAATAATTATAAAATTTAGTAGTTCGTTCGGATGTGACTAATTCGTTCGGATTAGGAGGTAATTCACCACTGAAAATATAATCCAACTTATTAAAACCGGAATTAACAATTAAATCTTTGAACTCAATTTGTCCTGCTAAAAAGTTAGAAACACCTGGAACATGGCTTTTATGTTTTACTTTTTCATGTATAGTAGGGCGTCGAAGATCAAAATCAACTAAAGCTACTTTCTTATTTGATGCTGCAATAGAGTATGCCAGGTTAGTGGCGATAAAGGATTTTCCTTCGCCGGTAAAGGATGATGTGACAAGGAAAATTTGTCTGTGACTATCTGGATTTAGAAAATCTAAATTAGCTCTTACTGAACGAAATGATTCTGCAATTTCTGAGTTGGGTAGGTTTTTAAATACCTGTGATTCATTTTTCTCTGAATTGTGGTAAACAGCACCTGCAAAAAAGACTTTTTTAATCTTTTTTAAATCAGATTTATTAATGATTTTAGAGTTTAAAACCGTATTGCCAAGAACCGGTAGTGAAGGTATGATTAGTGCCAACAAAAATGCAACAACATAAATAAATTTTGAGTTAGGTTCTGCTACTCCTAAAATTGCTGCAGGTTCAATGGTTTCGTTATCTGGTAATGATGAAGCACGAGCTATTTCTGATTCAGCTCTACGCTGTAATAAGTAGGTATAAATCTCATTATCTACGTTGTATTTTCTTTCTAATCCACTTAGTCTTCGGGATGTTCCTGGTAGCTTTTGAATTTCAATTCTAAGCTTATCAATTCGTTCATTTAAACTATTTAGGGTTAATTGTGAAGAAGACCTAACATTTTTAATATTTTCATCAATACTGTTGTGAATACTTTCGGCTCTAATGGTAAGTGTTTGATATCTAGGACTTCGTTGTTGGTTGTTTCTTCTTAAAGTATTTCTTTCTGAATTACATTCCAATAAACTTTGTATTAAACTGGTTAATAACGGATCTTCAATACCCATTGTAGATGGAGCAATAAATTCTGTAGTTTCCTCAGACTCATCAGTGAAATAATCTGCCAGATAATTGTAATATTCAATACGATCTTCCAGCGTTGCTTTTTCGTTTAATAATGCTTGTATCTGATCCTGAGCAGTTCTGCTTTTCGTTTCAATATCTACAATTTGGTGGGTAACTCTAAAGTTCTGAAGTTTTGATTCTGTAATGTTCAACGAGTCTTTAATATTACCAATTTGTCTATCGATGTAATTAATAGTTTGAAGAGCGGCATGGTTTTTCTTTTCCAGATTCAGATGCATGTATTCACTAGTCAGATTTTGAATAAAATCCATGGCGAATTTAGTACTTGAATGGATGAGCTCAATGTTGATAACAGAAGATTCTGTATCAAAGGGAGTTATCATCAATTCTGATTTAATGTCAGCTGACAATGTAGATAAGCTGTTAAATTCAAAAGCATACACTTTTTCTTTAAAATCACTTTCAAATTTATCTTCATCAAATAAAATAATAAAGCTATAGTCCTTTTCTTCTATAATCTGACCAACTTGTACAACCTTATCAAAAGCAATTGATGAAACCTTTCCTGTTTCCTTAAGTGTATTGTAATTATAGGTCTTAAGTTCTGTATCCTCAATATTGATATGACAAGTATTAGCATCAATAAATCTAAGTTTTATTTTTGAGCCAATAAATTGATCTTTTTTTTCATTAATGACAATTTTAAATGGGGTAAAGCCATATATATTTTTAAATCCCAATAGTTGCTTTTCATAATATGATACTTTCCAGTCCATATTTTGTAATGCTTTACGAATTAATGGAGTTGATCCCAGGGCTTGCAGTTCATTAGATAGAGTTGTACCATGGCCGAAATAACTAAGTCCATTAGCTGTTAGGTAATCTCTACTATCATTATTCTCTTCCCTGATATTCATTAAAATAGTAGAACCTATTTTATATTTTTTTACAGCAGTTTTATTGTATACATAGGCAATCCCAATACAACCAATAAAAAATACGGTATATAAAAACCATCTTTTTTTAGCTTCTTTTAAAATAGTAACTATATCTATGGATGTATTTATTAGGTTTTTATCTGTAGTTGAACTCATATTGTTTTGCTTTGAAAGTGCAAGTTTTATTAATTATTAATGGCTGATAAAAACTTATTTACATTTTTATCAAGATCAAATTGTTCGTGGGCAAAGGTTAGGGCATTATTATTAATATATTCAGAATTATCCTCACCGTTAATCTGATTTTGAACCAGCTGTACAAAATTATTAAAATCGCCGTAAGCGCAATGTCCAATCTGCTTGTTTTTAATTAACATATCCGGGTCAAAAGATAAACTTACTACAGTAACATTTAAAAACCAGGCATGTATAAAGGAATTTGGAAAGCCTTCAGAAGAACTTGTGTTAAGTAAAACTTTACTCCTGTTTAACCATGAAAGAACTTCAAGAAAAGGTAAAGATCCCACTGCTTTAAAGTTCGGGTGTTTAATACTATTGATAATATTTTCGTACCCTATGTAATTACCAATCATGACTACCTTCCAATCTTTTAAATCAAGTTTTTCAATGAGTTTTCCAACCAATGCTGGTTGTTTTTGGGGGCGGATGTTAGAAATCCATAGAATTATATTTTCTTTTTCTACATTATCTTGAATTGGATTCTTAAAGCTGTTACGAATTACTGTTGAATTTATTTTCAGTTTTTCTTTAAGTTGTTCTTGCTGAAAGTTCGTTTGTGAAATATTGAAATCAGAAGCAAATACATAGCGTCTGATGAGCCTGTCAGCCACTATCGCGTCTAATCTTTTTAATGAATTTTTTATGGATTTGACCTTTTTGTTCTTATATTTTCTGGATAAACTTTTATTTTCAATATCAGAATTGTTGGCAACGGCAAAAATCATTTTTTTTGAAAATAGCTTACAATATAAGCCACAAGTGCCCCTTAATAAGCGTGCATCAGTTCTGTTGTAATAGTAATGAGATTTTGTTCCAATTAGTTTGAAGAAGATATATAACAGATTCAAGATTTGGGATGAAGTACGTTTATAGCGATGTACTTTTACTGAAGGATTATAGAAGTTTTTATTGAAAACTTTATTTTTTTCTCCCTTGTCTTTAATTAAAACTTCCACATTCCAACCTTTAGCTATTAATTCTTCCGACAAATAATAGCATTGTAATTCTGCACCACCAGTTCCTTTTCCGGTAGCCCAATGGGGAATTACAAAACAAATAGACTTATTTTTTGCCTTGTTCAGCGATTTATCTGTTGACATAATCGAATATTAATAGCGCTGTTGTAATTGTTGATAAAATTAAAGAATACGTTCCGGTTGCTAACCTAAATCGAGCTGCTCCAGTAGGTTGAACATATATGATGTCATCAGGTTCAAGGTAATAATAATCTGATAGAAGTAGTGATTCATTTTGTAAATTCACAGTTTCTTTTACTACCTGATTATTGTAACCTCTTATAATCTGTACTTTTTGGCGATTTCCTGCAGTTGTTAAATCCCCAGCCATACCAATAGCTTGTAAAATTGTAATCTGGTCTTTGGTATACGATATTCTTCCTGGATTATTTACTTCTCCAAGTACTGTAATACTTTTATTAATAAACCTTACAGAAACGCTTGGTGAGTTAAGATAACCTTTTAAGTTCTCTTCAATAAGTTCTCCGGCTTGTTGAAGAGTTAAGCCTTTAACATATACATTCCCGATCAAAGGATAATTAATATAGCCTGCATCATCAACTGTATACCCTACAAGTTGGAGCGTTTCAGGGCCATTAATTCGAATGTCATTATCTGTACCTCTTAATACAGTCATGTCGTATTCATCAAATGATGTAATTGTGATATACAATTGTGAATTAGGTTGTATATACAATGTGTTTATTTCTGATGTCTTAAAGTTTTTCTTGTCTTTCGAGAAATCAGTAAAATACTGAAGTCGTTTAGGAGAAAAACATCCAGTTAATAAGAATGATGCTATTACTAAAAAGAATAAACTGCGAACTTGGTGTTGGCTCATATTTTTTTGTTTTAAAAATAATTATCTTTTTGCAATTGGATTTAAAAAAATGATGAATAGAGCTTTTTGTTTGTCTAATTTCTTACATACCCCTAGTTTTTATCTATGTCATACTATAATTTCTATTTACAATAGATATTATATACAAACGTAATAATTTGTTTTTCATCTGAATACATTTAATTGACTCCATTGTGTATTCTCTTATCTCTAAAAAAGATGCATTTGTCAAAATGTAAACATATAGATTCAATAATCATAGTATTTTTCTTTTTTTGAATTTAAACAAACATACATATGCAAACTTGTTACCAATGGATTTTACCTGATACTCATTCAGACATGAGTAGTAATGATGGGAACTGTAATTTTTGTGATCATTTTGAAGATTCTAAATTATCAAAAGGAAAGATCCAAGGAGCATAGGAATTAGAGCTTTTGTAAATCTTAAATAATTGTGTTTTTGTATTAACAGAAGGTAAGGATTATTCACCCTAAAAATAAATAGATGTCATTTGAAATTAGAAAAATAGAACCCAACGATATAGATGGTTTATTTGATTTATTTAATAAGCGAAAAAGCAAAGAACTTCTAAATTGGGTTTACGGTCATCCTGCCGAAGATGGGAAAAGTGCTTTTGTTGCAGTTGATGAGGAAGGAAAAATAATTGGTGCTGTAGGCTATGTAAAATCAACTTATTATCTAAATGGCAAAGGAATAAAAGGGTTAATTCCATTGTCATGGGAGGTAGATAAGAGTAGTCGCGGATTGGTTGGGATGAGATTGATAATGCGAGTTCTTAAAGATGCAGATTTCTATATGGGAATGGATGGATCAGAGGATATGAAGAATATCTTTAAGGGGATGAATTTTAAAAAGATAGGAGAAGGGGTGAGTGCTCGTAAAGTTTTACGTCCTTTGGGTTATCTTAAAACTTTAAAGAAAATTGGTGTAAGAGATTTGTTACGTTATTGCCAAGACTTAAAGGACTTTCTTCTGTCAACAAATAAGTCAGATATTAAATTGCTACCTGTAAGTAAAGAGGATTTCGAAACCTTTACTAAGTTAGAAGACTTATTATATAATGAGATCTCCTGGGATCATATTACTTGGTTGTCTCAAAACCCGGGTATGAATATTCATACTTTCAAAGTGAACATTAATAATCGTGTTTATGGGCCAATTGTTTGCTTTACAAAAGAGGTGAAGAATGGAAAAAAAAGAGGACAGATTGTTCATATTCCACCATTTCACTCTGATGATGTAAAGTATTATAAAGATGTTATAATAGCTTTACAAAACTTCTTATTTCAAGAAAAGGCAACTGCTATTACTACTTTTACGGTAGAAGAAGAGCTAAAAAGAGCATTCCAATCCTTAAATTATCGATTCGATAAGAAAACAAGACCGATTGTTGTCAAATCCAATAAAACTACTTTAGGAGAATTGCTTAATACAAAGATTCATTTAAGCTTTGGAGAATCTGATAAATCAGTTCGAAATATTTAAAACTAAAAATGAAGCAGCTAAGAGCTGGAGATGGTTTCTTCCTACCTAAGTTTTTGGTCTTGGCTATTGAATTTTTGCCATAATTTGACGTACTTGAATGTTTATTTCAATTGCAGTTAAAAATGCTGTGCGCATATTTATTGTTGTCCTTAATGTTCGAAAATCAAATATTTACATAGATTTTCGCAACATTCATCAATTATTGACGTTAAAAAATCAAACACATAAAAATTAGATCAATGCACACAAACGTTACATTTATTGCCAATCGTAAAAGAAATGGGGACTCTTTTACGTTGTTTAAACTACCAATTCTATACTTATTGGTATTTTTTATTTGTTCAACCTCCAACCTTTTATCCCAAGAATGGGAAGGTGTTACAGTTGCAAGTGGCCTGAATGGTTCTGTAATGAGGCCGATGTCTGTAGGTAGTTATGATTTGTTAGCTAATAAAACCTTTATTGCGTTTTTAGGAGTAGACTCTCATATTTATGCCGCATCATGTGATCATAACAATAATGATACATGGAGTGATCCTGTAAAAATTGCAGATAGTCCAACAGCTACATCTGCTAAGTATGCCTATCCTCAACTAGCTCAAACACCAGATGGTTATATCCATGTGTTTTTTGCTAAACATACAACCAATATTTGGTATGCAAAATCGGCTAATCCTCATGACATTTCTTCATGGAATGTTCGAGACTTAACACGTGAGGCAGCAGAAGGATCTGAAGATTTTGTAAAGATGAGGCCTGCTTACCCGAAAGTTTTACTGGGAAGAGATGGGTTTATATATTTGTTCTGGCGTCAGTCAACGGATGTTGATTATATACGCCATGCATCTTACACTTATTCTAAAAACTCAGGTGAAACATGGGAACCAGCTAAATTCCTTATTACACCAATAAGGGAAGATTTAATTAATGAGACTTATGTGGGGCAGATTAATGTTGAACCAAGAAGGGAAGGTGTTCCTGAAAGATTTCATTTTGTATATATTTTAGCAGGTGGTCCGGAAGGTCATAACCAATATCATAAAAATTTGTATCATGCGATATGGCAACCTGGTGATAGGAATTTTTATTCCTTAGCAGGAAAAAATCTAGGTGAGGTATTAGACTCTCCGGAGATGGATGGAGAAGATTGTCTGGTTTACCCAACAGAATCATCTAAAACAGCTATTGGCTACACGCACACTGTAGGGATAAATGATAAAGGTGAGCCTATAGTTGATGAAACTTGGGTTTATAATGGATCTGAATGGGTTGAGAATGCTGGAGGAAGCCAATTGGATATAGATGATAGTCCTTCTTTTTTACAATGGGAAGATGGACGAATGTTGGCTTATGGCGATCGATTCTCTCTATGGCAATCTTTTGATATGGGAGATAGTTGGTCGCGTATTGCACAAGCAAGCGCTCCTGAAAGAAATTCAGGTACAGGTTCGAGGACAATTCCTATTAGCAAGCCATCTCACCCATCAGCCAGAGTTTGGGCTAAGGAACAGAATGTTAATGCTTCTACCAATTATTTAACTGTTTTTGGTTGTACTTCAAGTAAACAACCTGAAAAAATAATTTTAAAATCTAACTACCCAAGTATTCCATTAGGAGGAACATGTACTATTCAAGCATTTATTACCGACTCATTAAATGCCAGAATAATGGATGCAACTAATGAGGTTAGTTTTACAATTGAAGGTAATGGTACTTTAAGTCAGGTATCTGCAGTAGCTGTCAATGGTCTGGCGTCAATTGAATTTACCGCTGAAAATACCGATGAAGTAGTTGTTATTAGAGCACATGCTAATGGTTTAAATGCTGATTATACTGAAGTATATGTTGGTAATGGACTCCTTTCTAACCCGGAGCCTTCAGATGAATGTAATATCACTATTGCAACAGCAGATTACAGTACAGAAACAGAGTTGTTGACTGTTAATTTTAGTACAACGGGAATATGTTCAGAGGTGAATGCCACTATTTTAAATGAACAAGGAGAAGAAATAATTACATTATCTAGTGTTACAACTGGTTTTACTGTAAATATAAATGAAGAGTGTTCTACTTGCGAAGATGGGGTATTTGAAGTGCAACTATCAAATACAGAAACAAGTGCTACAAGAACATTTGATTATATAGCTCCGGGCTTGCTTGAAATTTTAAGTGTAAATCCTTCAACAACAACCGATGTAGCAACAGTAAATTATTATTCGCCAGCTATAGTTTCAATTACAGTAAGTGTCCTGAATAGTTCGGATGTAGAAGTAATGAGCTTAAATAGTGATGCATCTGTAGGGGATCAGAATCAGGTAGAAATTGATTTATCCGGAGAGCTTGCCGGAACTTATACGATTTCATTAAATGATGGAGAAACAACTTCAACTGCAACAGTAGAAAAAATTGATGCGCAAGCATTAGAACCGTTACGAATAGTATCTCAATCTGTAAATCCGGTTATAGATTACTTTAAAGTTCAGTTTTATTCTCCAGAAAGTGCTTCTGTATTAGTTGAGTTATTAAATGCAGATAATAATGTTGTGCTTTCAGAAACAGTTACAGCAATTGAAGGAGAAGATAATATGGCAGATTTTGATATTCAATCTTTAGATCCGGGAGACTATACCTGTAGATTAGATGACGGAACAACTATTATTACCAGTGATGTATTTAAGCAAAAAATTACAAAAGTACTTGAGGTATTAAAAAGTTTCCCAAATCCAACCAGAGATTTATTTGCTATTGAATTATCAAGTTCTGGTTCTATGGTTATTTCTGCCTCTGTTTATAATGAGTTTAAAGAACTCGAAATGACGGAAAATTATAGTTTAGTTGATGGCCAAAATAAAATTGTTATAGACTTTAGGTCTTTACAAGCAGGAGTTTATACGGTTGAGCTGTCCGGGAATGAGGAAGTTGTTACGATTATGGTAACAAAGGAATAAATGATATATAGCGATACTTATAAGCAAAACGGCTACCATTTAAAATGGTGGCCGTTTTTTTTGAATAAAGTCCCTTTAAAATCTTATAAAAGTTTAGTTAATACTATGTTTTAAAGAATCTGAACACAAAAAGTGGGGTTTGCATACTCGCATCTATTAATTGGAGTTTAATCAATATTATTATCCTATTAGTATAAATAACAAGTATAGCCATATATAAATGCAATACTTTTATACTCGTTATTGATTTTTTGAACAAACAAACTAATAATTTTAAAATAGATGAGAAGTTTATACTTTACTTTGTTTTTGATGTTGGTCGTAACAAGTGCTTTCGCACAACCTGTTGCTCAATATCAGCGAATAGAAGCCTCAACTATAATGTCAAATAGTGAATATGGTAGAGGTGTTTGTATTAATGGTGATTATGCAATTGTAAGTGCGCTATTGGATAATCACGAAGGAACTCTTACCGAAGGAGGTGCTGCATTTGTTTATCATTATGAAGACGGTGTCTGGAATTTTCAGTTTAAACTAATATCTCAAGATCCTGATGCTAAAGACCATTTCGGTCGCTCTGTTTTTATTAATGATACACATGCTATTGTAGGTTGTACATATAGTGATGATCCTGATAGTTATAATGGTTCGGCTTATATTTTTGTAAATAATGGAGATGGGACCTGGTCTCAGCAAGCAAAATTACTAGCAAGTGACAGACGAAGAATGGATCGCTATGGAGTTACCGTTGGAATAGATGGTAATTATGCGATTGTAGGATGTTATGGTGCGGACTACGATGTAGACGGTGTTGAAGTTTTAAATGCAGGAGCAGCTTATATTTACGAGTTTGATGGAACAAGTTGGGGAAATGAAGTAATTCTTCATCCAGATGAACCTTTAACTGAAGAAAAATTTGGGTGGTGTGTGAGTATTTTAGGTAATACAGCCTTAATTGGTGCTTACGAAGATAGAAACAATAACGCTGACGGTTATCAAGGTGCTGCCTATATATTTCAGCAAGATGGAGGTACTTGGAGCCAAACGCAAAAGTTAACTCCGTCAGACATTGTAGATGGTGACAATTTTGGATATTCAGTTGACTTGTCTGAAGGATATGCTATTGTAGGAGCAATGAATGATGATGATGATAATGGATCAGCATATATTTATAGAAGCGAAGCTGGAGCTTATGTGCGGGAGCAAAAAATTACTGCTTCAAATGGACAGTCAGGAGATAATTTCGGATTTTCTGTAGGTATTGATGGCGGACAAGCTATTGTTGGAGCCTGGCATTCAGATAAAGGATATGGAGATACCGGAAGTGCATATATATTTACAAGGGATGCTGCAACAGGAACTTGGTCGCAGTTTAGTGAATTAATTGCTGAAGATGCTTCTTATAATGATCAGAATGGTTGGTTTGTGAGTATTTCCGGAGACTTTGCATTAACCGGTGCACCAAGATGGGATGCTGACAAAACAGATTTATCTGTTGATTTAGAAACAAATGAAGGTTCGGCATATATTTTTGCTTCAGCAGATGCAGGAAGCCCTGTTCCTTCAATAGATGAAACATCACCTGCTCACTCTGCTACATCTGTTGTGATTAATCCAATAATTGATATTGTTTTTGATACGGATATTGCCTTTACGGATGCAGGAGCACAGATTGTTGTTGCTAGTAAGATAGATGATTCTGTGGTATCTTCGTTCGATATAACAGGATTAACAACAACATCTGATTTATCTATCATATCAGATACTTTAAGAATTAGTAACTTATCCCTTGACTATGGAACAACTTATTATGTGCAGTTTGTAAATGAACCAATTGCAGATTTAGACGGTGTTGCATTTGATGGATTAACAGGGACAACAGAGTTTGAATTTACTACAGTATATACTTCTCCGGTTTGGAATGATGGCTATCCTAGCCTAGCCAATCAAACAATATCAGATATTGAATTAAATTTATCACCTGAATTTACAGGAGATTCAATTCGAGGTTTATACTATGCTGTTCTAACTACAGATGCGTCGCTTACTGCAGCTCAGGTTATGAATGGATCAGATGAGAGTGCAATCTGGTCAGTATCAAGCACTATTGAAGAAGGTGTTATTACTGTTCAAAATATTAATGTTTCAGCATTAGATTCTGAAACAGAATATTTTGTAAGTGCAGTAGTAGAAAACTATGGAGGATTAACTACAGATGTAATTACTTTATCATTCACTACATTTGATACGGAAGCTCCTTCGTATATGGTGTCTTATCCATCGATCTCAGATATTTTAGGAAGAGAAGCTCAGTTAAATGTTGGATTAAACGAGGGAGGAAGTGTTTATTATGTATTATTAACTGATACAATAACTGCAACACCGTCTTTAACAAATGTAGTAGAAGGCGTTAGCGCATATGGCGCTAGTCCTATAAGTTCAGATACGATTGAAGTAAATGCAAATGTTGCTGCCGGTATTGTTTTGGAAGGACTAGAATACGAAACTAATTATGATGTATATGTAGTTGCAGCAGATTCAAGTGGCAACTTTATAGAAACAGTTTCACCAACAGTAATTTCATTTACAACTCCAACGTTAAGTGAATCTGTTCCGGTAGCTTCTTTTACTCCTGAAGATGGAAGTGTAGATGTATCTACTTCGCAAAGTTTAAGCATAGCGTTTAATAAAGCTATTTATTTAATAGATAACCCAACAGAGGAAGTAAGTGATCTTACTGTAGAAAGTTTGTTGAGTTTTAAAGCCATCAACTCAGGTGTTAGTTCTCCTTATGACGCACCTAAACCTCCGGTTGAAGAATTAGCATTCTCGGCTACTTATGATGCAGTTAATTATGTAATTACAGTTACTCCATCGGTAGCATTAAGTGATAAGCAAGTTTATGAATTATCAATAGCTTCGGTATTAGATGAGGAGGGAAGTGCATCCTATAGTGATACAACCACTTTTGTAACAGCTGATGAGTCAGCACCTATTACTCAATTTATCAATCCTCAGAATGGAGATACTGATTTTAGTATATCGGCTGCATTGACTATTGTTTTTGATGAGACAATCTGGACAAGTGGAAGGAAGGTATATAGCTCAGACTTGGCAAGTTTGATAAGTTTTACAAATTCAGATTCATCTGAAGCTGTAGATTTTGAAGCTGCAATTGATAGTTCATATAGAGTTGTAACTGTTCGACCTCTAGGCAGACTTACTCCATCAGCTAACTACTCTTTAGTATTTAGTGAAGTGGCTGATTCAATTGGACAGATTCAATCTGCTGCAGCTGAGTTAAGTTTTCAGGCAGGTCCGGTTAATGTATGGACAGGTTTAGGTGACCTATCAACTTTCTCTGATGATGCTAACTGGGTTGCTGCATTTGAAGAAGGATTAGGAGCAATTATTCCAGAAGGAACAGAAGTTGCTACAATAGATAGTGATGTTGAACTAGATTTTATAATTATCGAAGCAGAGGCTGGGTTAACTATTAATACAGGAGTAACAGTAACATTGGTTAATGATTTATTAATTGAATCATCTGAAAATGGAAATGGTTCATTAATTAATAATGGTATTTTAAGTGTTAATTCAGAAAATGTTAGAATTCAACAATTAGTTCCTTCAAGTAATCAATGGTATTATTTAGCAAGTCCTGTGAAGGAAACTGGCGAATACGCAATTGAAGGAAGTATAGATGAATTTGTAAGCGTACAGAAAGCAAATGGATCATATTATGATGTAAATTTTGGTGATTCTTTATATCCATTTGAAGGATTAATATTACAAGGTAATGGGACTATTACATTTACAGGAGAGCCCAATAATGGAGAAGAGAGTGTAGCAATAGAGAACAATCTTGAAAATTTAGGTTGGAACTTATTAGGTAATTCATATACAGCAGCGATTGATTGGGATCTTATTCCTGATGTTAATAAGGAAGATATTGAAAATAATTTCTGGGTTTGGTTATCAACAGACCAGTATGGTACATATAACGGAAGCTTGGGAATGGGTGTTAATTTATCGGGAGATGCATCTTTAATTCCATCAATGCAATCTATTTGGGTAAAAGCAATTGCAGAAGGTGATATTACTTTAGATAATTCTTGTTTGGCTCATAACGACAAGTCATATTTCAATTCTGTAGCTACTGAACCTCAGTCTATATTGTCACAGAGTTCTAATTTGAAGAGTGCAACAGCTACATCAGCATTCCCATATGTAAAACTTTCAGGAGTAAATGGAACCAATGTTGATGAGACAGTTATTGCATTTGTACAAGGTGCAACAAGTGGAATTGATAGTTATGATTCTGAAAAAAGGTTTGGATCTAACGTTGATGCAATTGAATTATTCTCTGTGGTGAATAATAATAATTTAACCATTAGTTCATTCCCTGAATTTACCGAAGAGGTTAATGTAAGTTTAGGTTATAAAGTGCAAGCACAAGGTAATTATAGAATTAGATTAGATGAAAGTGTATTTGACGAAAATGTTGAAGTTACTTTAATTGATAATTCAGCTACGACTAGCATGCCTATGACAATCGGTTCTTATTATGAGTTTTATTCAGCAGCAGTTGAATCCTCAGAACGATTTGAGATAAACATTAAGCCAATTGCCACTAACCCAACTAAGCTTAATGAATTAGAAGAAGGGGTAAGCATAAAAGCTTATAATAATCAAGTTGAGATTGTTGTAAATGATGTTGAAGGTGGTTTATATAAGATTTATGACTTAGCTGGTAGAGTAATCAAAACAGGAGAATTGACAGATGTTAAAACTATAGTGCCAATGGGGCAAAATGGCGTATATATCGTAGAAGTATTCTCATC
The DNA here is from genome assembly GCA_963677245.1 of uncultured Saccharicrinis sp. Classification (GTDB taxonomy): domain Bacteria; phylum Bacteroidota; class Bacteroidia; order Bacteroidales; family Marinilabiliaceae; genus Saccharicrinis. The sequence continues at coordinate 1,722,657 of OY781921.1, read as the reverse complement.
TTCAATAACTGTAAAAGAAAAGTGCTATGTTGAGTAATTAAACTCGATTGCTTTAAAATATCAAGAGGTTGTTCAGTGATGAGCAACCTCTTTTTGTATTTTATAGCTCGATAATTATTGTAAAAAATCATATATAAATCTTTCAGAAACACGTGTGTTAAGTATACAGGTGTTGTGTGCATTTTATTGATAATAATGATGATGATTAGAAGGGCGATATAAATAGGATGCATAAGGGTGTATGAGGATTTGAAAATGGAGCAGATATGGAAATGTGCAGTATGTAGAAACAAAATATCGTTAGATATATTCTAGCTGGTCGATTAGGTTAAACCCGGATTGTGTGATAGAACTTCGTGATGAGTATTAAAATAGCAATAAAACAAGGCTTTAATGAAACGAGGCATAGCATCGTTCTGGTGAATTGAAGTAAAGTAACGAAGTGACTTGTTTTGAAGCAATTCTAATGCGTAATAGACTTTTTAATGCATATTACGGGTTAAAATAACAGGCAATAAAAAAGTCCTCCAATACAGAGGACTTTTATGTTGTTCGATAAAATTCTTGGACTATAATTTTTCTCCTTTAATGTTGGTTTTTGATCCGTCGTTTTCAATAATATCAACTAACCGATTAGTGAAAAGAGGTAGCACCTTTCCTGAAAAGTTATTATTAGGATGATTATCCTTTTCTCCGGAAGCATAAGCAGGCTTTAAATAAATATCACCTTCGGTTTCTAATTCTCTAAAATCCCAAATATAGATATTGTCTCCTTCTTCATTCCATTCGCTGGTTACCCAGTTAAAAAACTCTTTAGCTCTTTTTGCATTGTCTTCCGATGTTCTGGTTTGGAGTAATGCGGCTCCTGTCCATACCACAAATTTAGTATCAGGAAATTGATGCATTTTTTCTTTTAGCGCATTGTACTGAAGTTTGTAATTTTCAATTCGTTTCTCTTCAGAGTCAATATCCGGAATTCCAATATCCTCTTTTATATCACTCACAGGGTAGCAATGCTTCCAAACAATTACGTTATAATCCTTAGTGAGCATCTCTAAAGTTGGTTCTTCCATGAAAGGTTTATCACCTGCGTTTTTAATCCATATGTTGTAATAGTCATAAGGATAGTTGTTCCATCCATATGGTTCTCGTTTAGGAAAGGCTTGTTCCTTTATCTGATAGTTAGTGCTGTTAGACTTATTATAGTCATCCATCCAAATATCAAGGGCTGATTTTTTAAGCACTTTCTTTTTAAATTTTGCAGTTAGAGAAGAAATATCGCCTTGCCAAATTCTTTGCCCAGTGCTGTGGTGGAGAAAAATTACTTTTACTGGCTTCATAGAGTTAGTTTTGCTATCATTAGTACTACAAGAAGTTAAAAAAATAACAATGAGAAATAAAAATAAATGCGTAGTTGACTTCATGTTTTATTGAATTTAGTTAAGTATTCAATTATTGCAATATAGCTTAATCTTAAACGTATAAAACTATTTTTTATTAGATCTATTCTTTTGATAAAAAGATAACAATAATGAAAAGTCTTATGTTTTAAATCTAATTATTTTAATCCTATTAATTATAAAGGTTTAGATGAGTTATTTATTCAATTTGATAAAGGTATTTTAACGGTGATCCGAATTATTGATCAACCCGTCAAAAAAATAGAGTAGTATGTAACATGATAGAATACCACATATTGGTTATTCTTTGAATATACTCTACTTTTAGTCAGAATTTTCACATTATACAATGGCACAAGACTCACGAGTTAGTACACTTACTAAAAATACAGCCTGGATTTATATAGGTAAAATAGGAACTCAGGTTCTGGCATTTATAACTGCCATACTGGTTTTGAAGAAGCTGGAAATTGATATGTATGGAACTTATAATTTATTACTTAAGTTCATAGTATTGTACAATGTGTTTTCGCTTTCTCCTATAAGTAGTGTATTTAATCGCTATATACCTGAGTTAGTTTCGAATAATGAAAGTAAAAAACTATCTAAGTTAATACTGATAGGGTTATCACTTATAATTGTTAGTATATCTATAATTACAGTTTTAATATTAGGATTTAGTAATGACCTATCCGGTTTTTTGAATATACCTGATTTTGATTCTTATCGCTATGCGTTATTTGCCTACATTCTTTTGATGGTATTAAGGCAATCCATGACTTCTATTTTGACGTCGTCTCTTTTGCATAAGCAAACAACCATGTTTTTGTTGTTTAGCTCCTTAGTTCGTTCCATTTTATTAATTGCACTTTTAGGACAACTTAATGTGAATATTCTTCTACTTATTGAAGCTATTACATCATTTTTGTATATCGTTCCGGGAGTTGTCATTCTAAATAAGTTCATTCATTCCATAAAGGCAAAAACTGAAAATGTATCAGGAGAACATGTGGATAGAAAGAGGGTATTTAAGTATGGATTATTTTCTTCATTAAACGAACTTGGAGCAGGAGTCGTAGGAAAAACTTCTGATTACTTTATTATTTCATCCATGTCGAATTTGCATAATGTTGGAATGTATGCATTTGCAACAAAGGTCTACGATTTAATCTTTAAGCTGTTGCCATTTAAAGAATTTATGACTGTTGTTCGACCTTTATTCTTTCAGAAATTTACCAGTGATTATGATGAGGATGAATTTCATAATGTGTATAATTTTATGATTAAATGTATGATGCCTGTCTATATCATACCTGTATTGTATTTTATTGTTTTTGGTAAGTCATTAATTCTGTTTGTTTTCGATCCTAAATATATTAGTGCGTATTTGGTTTGTGTATTGGTTTTATTATCAAATATATATTATGCCTTCTTTTTTCCGGTTGCATTAGTAATGCAGTTAAAGGAGCGGATGGATATTGCGTTAATTAGTAAGATTATTGTTGTTTTTAGTATAACTGCCGGTATTTTAGCAATGAAATATTATGGAATAGTAGGGGTAGCATTGGCAACCTTGGCAGGTGATTTTTCTAAGAATGTTTTTATACTAATTCTCCTAAAACGAAAGGTGACTATAAAATACAGGCTTTCGCAATATAAAAATTACCTATTTATATTTTTAGGAATTAATCTGCCTTTCTTTTTGCTCGGATATTATGTCCAAAATATTTGGGTGCTCGTATTAGGTACATTAGTTTATTTTCCGCTGACTTTTTTCTCTATTGTTAAGTTTCATCCCTTTACGGCATATGATTTAGGATTATTAGAAAAAATGGGCACATCTAATAAATCAACTAAAATGATTAGAAAAGTAATTAAAAAAGTAAATGCAATTAAGTTGTTTTAGTCTTAGAATATTGTTATAATCCAATATTTAACCTTAACTTAAGTGTCATTTTTTTATAAAGCTAAACATATACTTACATTCGCTGTTCTCTATACATCTTAAGATATAAATCAATATTAAAACTCAAAACTAACAAGTGATATGAAGAATCAACAAACACAACTTAAAACATTAGCTATTGTTATTGCATTTTTAGCAATGAATAATTGGCTTTGGGCGGCTACGCCAACAGATCCGATTAAAGTTTGGGGAGGGCCAGGTCCTGGTTCAGAAAGTCTAAGTATAACAGAGGGTTTAAACTCAAGAACTCCTACTTATAGCTGTACATTAGACAGAAAAGTTACGAATGTTACAGAAACCGAAATTGTACCGTTTTTTCCTGAAACACCAAACGGAATTTCAGTAATCATTTGTCCGGGAGGAGGTTATTCAGATCTTTCTTATGATGTAGAAGGGACTGATGTCGCAGAATGGCTAAATACTATTGGAATTACTGCCTTTGTCTTAAAATACAGATTGCCAGAGGATGGTCATGACAACCAGCAAGATGTTCCTTTACAGGATGCACAAAGAGCAGTAAGAACAATCAGATATAATGCTACAACATGGGGATTGGCATCTAATAAGATTGGGATTATGGGTTTTTCTGCAGGTGGACATGTAGCTTCATCTCTTGCTACTATGTATGATAAGAGTGTTTATTCACGTATTGATCAGATTGACGATGTAAGTGCGCGTCCTGATTTTGTAGTTATGATGTATGCCTTAATTAGTATGGAAGATGATATTACACATGATGGAGCGCGCAGTAATTTGTTAGGTAGCGTTACAACGGAATTAATTAATGAATTTTCAACTTATATGCATGTGGATAGTAATTGTCCGCCAGCTTTTATGGGGACTGCAGAAAGTGATGGTTCAGTAGATAGCGAAAATAGTGTGCGTTATAATCAAGCATGTATAGATGCAGGAGTGAGTTCGGAAATTCATTTGTATGGAGATGGTAGACATGGTATTGGAATTTGTAAGATAAGAGAATCGGATACTGAATTTGCACAATGGACAACACAGTGCGAAACATGGATTAACAGTTTGGATTTTACTACTAACTTAATGGATGTAAAGGAAGGAGCTGAATTTGTTACCTATTATAACCAAAATTCTTGTGAGTTGTGTTTGAAATTAGTTTCATCACCGACAGAAATAATTGGTGACGCAAAGTTGTCAATAATTGATTTAACTGGAAGGGAGATATATAGCTCTATTGTAAATGGATCTGATTTAAGTTCAGAAATGAAATTTGATATGAACTCCGTAATTAATAAGTCAGGATTGTTTATCTCAGTTGTTACTTATGGATCAAATGTATACTCAAATAAGTTAATTGTAAATAAATAATTACCAATAAGCACATAAAAAAAGCCTTAATTCTGAGAATTAAGGCTTTTTTTATGATTAAAGTGTATTATTCAATTTTAGTTACTTCAGTAGTAATTTCATTAGAAGTTGCATAGTTAAGAGTTACTTTGTATAATCCTGAAGGTAAGTTCGATAAATCCAATACGACTTTATTAATACCATTTACAACAAAGTATTCCTCTTCCATTACGATTTGATTAAATTCATCATAAACAGCAATAGGTAAAGGCATATTTTTGGAACAGGTAATTTCCATAGCAAATAAGTCAGGAGTTGGATTAGGGAATGATTTATTTAGAACAATATCCTTGAATAATTCTTTCTTACTAAATCCACAGCTAACTATAGAAGAGTTGTCAGATAATTGTAAAGTATAATCTCCTCCAGCAAGAGTAGAGACATCAAAACTTACGCTGTTATCATTTCCTACTGCAGCCAGAACCGTTTGTTCAGCAACTACTTGATCTGCACTATTTACTATTTGTACAGAGATATTTGTCGCTGAAGGAGAGAAAAAGTCAGCTTTAAATACATCTGTCACCATTGCTGTTGAGTAAGACAGGATTTCCAGCTGAGGATTTGAAGTGGAGTTTGAGTTGCTATAAATATTAATATAGGTTGACTCTAATCCTGAAGATGTCGCTCTAAAAACAGTATTAGAACTTCCTCCTTTAATTGAAAATGAAGCTTTTCCTCCTTGGGCTGCTGTTGTATTTCCTGATGTTATTTGAGCATTTCCAGATACAACTTCCAATGTAACGGCATTGGTTGCATCGGTAACTCTTCCATATCCTCCACCTACATTATCACAAACATATACATTAATAGTTGTAATTTCACCTTCGTTTATGGTTGCTTTTGTAGTACCCGCTTTTAAAGAAGCCGGAACTCCAACTCCGCTACCTGTAAATGAACCAATCCAAACGTTAGTAGGTTCTCCGGTTGTTTCTTTTGACCAGATTCTGGCAGAAGGATGTCCTTCCCGAATGGGTATGGTTATAGTAGGAACACCTGATTGAGCACCTACCATATTATATCTAAAGTCTGTGTTAAAGTTTTGGCCGTTATCAGAAGTTCCCTGGAAATTATTATTTCTTGAATTACCAATAAAATAATGCTTTCCGTTAAAATAATCGATGCCTTTAGGGTATACGGATAAGCCACTTCCTGCCTGAATTTGCCAGGATGAACCATTAAAATAATGAACTACATCTTCCCAACTACCGTCATCATGAAATTCCCAAACTAAAATATCGCCATTCTCACTAACAGCAAGTTTGGGATCATATCCCATATATCCTTCTCGTAATGGGTCTCTTTGAGGTGCAACAATTTCACAATATTTATCCATGTCATTTTCATCGATTGAAGAACCAAGTGAGGTTCCATCAGCAGCAAAATAAGTATCTGTAGCTGGCTCAAAATAGGCATGATATAAACCTTCTCGTGCCCAATCGTGATTTCCTGCAGGTATACTGGCTCCAGCAAGAGTCCAGGCAAAATGAAATCGTTGGTTTACACCGTATCTATATGGCTCTTCTGTTATCATGCCCACATATATTTCTCTAAAGCCTTCTACATCAACAACTCTTTCTATTGCTAGTATCGGGTCACTCCAAGTTACACCATTGTCAGTACTTTTAATATAATACATTGGCCTAACCACATTTGAAACGGTTACGCGGTAAAAAACATAAATATCACCGTTGCGTGATTTTATGGGCATTGGGTAAGATCCATCATCAGCCTTAGCTAAAGTTCTGGTTGTCCATGAGCTCGGATCTCCCGCAATATCCATTTTTGCAATTTTTAAAGGGATATTATGAGCTCCAAATATGATAACAGGTCTGCCATCATCCGGTAATACAATTTGCGGATAATTATGTTTGTCATCTTGAGTTCCTACACCAGCAGTATACCCTTTATCCCAGGTGTTGTTGTTGTTATGGTCACAGGTCATTACATAAGCATCCCCTGCACCTGTCATATTCATGTAGACGGCATAGGTTTTATTACTTTCTTTATCGTAAACACCGGCAGCCATTGGTCGAATGTCATCATTTCGACCATCACTGGCTATTAATGTGCTCTGGATATCAGAATCTTCATTTGCTTGTGCTGCTTTTAAACTTGAAGGATTAGTGTTTTCATAACTGTCCCCTGATAAAGAAATTATTTCTTTATCGTTATTATTCTTGACTGATTTGTTGGATGATTTAATATGTCCAAACGAACAAACCAATAAACCACAGAATAACCAAAAAACCTTCTTTTTCATAATTAAATAATTTTTAGATTTTTAGTTTAATGTTACCTGGCTGTTGTTCTAGGAATACCTTAAAAAAATAAGGCTGTCAGCGTGTGTGTATTAAATGTTGTGTTAGTTCTCTGTTTTGAACGTATATTTTCAATTAATGTTTCCTATTTGTGATTTTAATTAATAAAAATTGACAGCTAGTCACTAAATATTATTCGTTCGTCAACAGGCGGTCTATGCGAGCTCACTATATTATTGTCTGGAAATAAAATAAAATTCACTTGATATTTACCCAATTTAAGGAATGTTTTTATAAAATGCTTGCATTTGTCGTTTTAAAGCAAATTGAAGAAATGTTGCTTTATTCAATTTATTAATAAATAATGTGGTAGAAAATAATAAAAGTTTAATTGAATAATGGTAACATAAATTTTAAAATTCTATTTAAGTATTTTATATGTCTTTATTTAGCATAGGGTTATACATAATACTCCACCGTTCATTTTGTTCGTTAATCTATAAATTCAAACCGTTCGGCAAACTATTGATTAGTGGAACAACTAAAAAACATATCTTTCATTCAAATTAATTTAATCAATAAACCTAATTGTGTTTAAGAACTATTTTTAAGAGTATTATGCAAATAAGAATTGTAATAGACTTACTAAAAGTAGTTTTAAATCATGAAAAGCAAATTTATAAAACATGAAAGATCAAATTAGAAATTTTATTGCAGAAACTGCGTTTGTTGAGCCTTCAACTATTCAAGATGAAACCCTGATTTTTGATGAGGGCATTTTTGATTCGATGGGTCTTTTAGGCTTAATCAACTTTTTGGAAAGTGAGTATAATGTAGTGACAGATGACAGCGAGCTTCAGGAGGAAAATTTTGGTAGTGTTGAACGTATAGCAGCTTTTGTTGCTAAGAAACAAGCAGCAGCTGCTTAAAGTAAATAAAATAAGAGATGCGTTTAACTGTTTACAGCTAAGCGCATCTATATTTTATAAAAGAAATACGAATTAATCTGATAACTAAATTGTTTGTACTATGTGTGGAATTGCAGGATTTGTTTCTTCCAAAATATTAGCTGATTCAGAACGAACATTAAATGCTATGCTTACCAGGATCCAACATAGGGGGCCTGATGAATGTGGTATTTATATTTCGGACGGAGCATGTATTGGTAACGTTAGGTTAAGTATTGTGGATTTAGCTTCGGGACAACAACCTATGCAAACTCCAGATGGTCGTTATTGGATTGCTTATAATGGGGAAGTATTTAATTATCCGGAATTAAAAGTAGAACTGGAGAAAAGAGGACATCAATTCCGAACTAATTGTGATACCGAAGTTGTATTACATATGTATCAGGAATTTGGTCCGGATTGCTTAAGTCAACTAAACGGTCAGTTTGCTTTTAGTATTTGGGATACGAAAGAGAATGAACTTTTTTTAGCTCGTGATAGAATGGGTATTCGTCCATTATTTTATACAGAGAGCAATGGTTCATTTGTTTTTTCTTCTGAGATTAAAGCTATTTTTGAATTTCCTGGGGTTTCAAGAGAAATTGCAGCTGAAGGATTAAGTCAGGTGTTTACTTTCTGGACAACACAAACACCTAAAACCGCTTTTAAAGATGTTTTTGAAGTTCCACCTGGACACTTTGCTATTATAAAAAATGGCAGCTTAAAAATTCAACCTTATTGGAGATTAACTTTCGATAAAAAACAGGATATCAGTTTAACTGATGCAGTAGATCAGTTTAAAGACTTGTTTAAAGATTCTTTATCGCTTAGGATGCGAGCAGATGTGCCTGTTGCAGCCTACCTTAGCGGAGGTATAGATTCTACCAGTACAACGGCCTTCATAAAACAGATGTTTCCAGAGGCTTTGAATACATTTTCAATAGGTTTTGAAGAAAAAGATTTTGATGAATCAATATTTCAAAAGGAAGTCGCTGATCATTTTGATACCAGACATCATTCCGTTTCATTTAAAAATGAAGATGTCGTAGATTTATTTGAAAAGGTTATCTGGCATACTGAGATTCCTGTTTTGCGTACTGCACCTTTTCCCATGTATAAACTATCTAAATTAGTTAGAGATAATGATATAAAAGTGGTGATTACAGGGGAAGGGGCCGATGAAATGTTAGGTGGATATAATATTTTTAAAGAGGCTTTAATACGTCATTTTTGGGCCAAATATCCAGACTCTAAAATTAGACCATTATTATTAAAGAAATTATATCCTTATTTACCTCAAATTAAGGATGCCGGAACAAGTGCATTAAAATTATTTTTTGGTTATAAACTTTCTGAATCAGAATCTCCAGCATATTCACACCTTTTAAGGTGGAATAATACCAGCAGGATTAAAAACTTTTTATCCGGGGATTATAAAAACCAGATTAATGGTACAGATTGGGTTGCAGAATATGAATCAAAGATTAGTGATACTGTAAAAAATTATACTCCTGTAGCTAAAGCTCAATATATCGAGTCAAATGTATTTATGTCGGGTTATCTGCTTTCATCACAGGGAGATAGAGTAGCGATGGGTAATTCGGTAGAAGGAAGGTATCCATTCCTTGATCATAGAATTATGGAGTTTTGTTCAACCTTGCCTGATGATCTTAAAATATCAGGTTTGAATGAGAAATATTTATTAAAAGAGGTCGTTAAGGATGTCATTCCTCAATCTGTCCTAAAAAGACCAAAACAAGCATATAGAGCACCTATCGCACAAGCATTATTAAATGACAAAAGTGGATTTGTTGATAATCTGTTGTCAACTGCTAAAGTTAAAGATACAGGTATTTTTGATGCTGGTGGAGTTGAAAAGTTGATGACTAAACTTAGGAAAAATCCTAGTAGTAATGAAGTAGATAATATGGCTCTGATGGGTATGCTATCAACTCAGATATTACATGACTTATATGTTGATAAATATGTGCCTCTTAAGGATCATGAGATTCGAAAGGGTGTAGTCATGAATAATTATTACAGCGAAAATATTAATAAATAATCGGCATTTCAGTTTATACGACTATAGTGTCATATACAATAAACTATAAAAAAGTAGACATATGAGTTTAAACCGTAAACCCTTTTCAAAGGACATACTTCATCTTGATAATATTGATGAAGTAATCGATGGAATCTGTAATCAGTTAAAAGAAGATGTTTATAAAAGATTCCGACGCTTTGGAGGTGTAATTGGAATAAGCGGAGGTATTGATTCTTCTGCAACATTAGCTATTGCAGCTAAAGCTTTTGGTCCTGAAAAACTTTTAGGAATAATGTTACCTGAAACAGATTCTAGTCCGGAAAGTGAAAATTTAGCTCGAGAATTAGCAGATACTTTTGGTGTAAAAAGCATTGTTGAAAACATAAGCGGAGCACTAGAAGGATTTGGATGTTACCAAAGAAGAGATGATGCGGTAAAAAGCGTTATCCCTGAATTTGACCCTACTGTAGATAAAATGAAAGTGGTAATTCCAGAGGAGTTTGTCAATAAAAATATGCCACCAGTACACTTTGCAGCAGTAACATTTAAAGATGGTTCTGAAAAAATGGCTCGTCTACCAATGAAAGAGTATTTACAAATTGTTGCAGCGTCAAATTTCAAGCAGCGGAGTAGAGCGAATATGTTATATTTTCATGCAGAAGCATTGAATTATGCTGTAATTGGAACTCCAAATAAACACGAAGTTCAGCAAGGATTTTTTGTGAAATATGGAGATGGAGCTGCTGATGTAATGCCAATTGGTAATTTGTATAAAACACAGGTTTACCAAATTGCAAAACACCTAGGAGTACCACAAGGTATTATTGATCGTACACCAACTACAGATACTTATTCTGCAGAACAAACTCAGGAAGAATTCTTTTATCAAATGCCATTTGAAAAAATGGACTTATTATGGTTTGGCTGGGAAAATGATTACACACCAGAAGAAGTAGCTCCTGTAATGGAAATGACTACTGAACAAGTGGAAAATATCTACAAAAACTTTGCACGAAAAAAGAAAACTACAGAGTATTTAAGAACACCACCGCTTCATCATTATTATATTGAAGATAAGGTGACTGTATCATAATATAACCTAATAGTATACTAAAAAATAAAACGCCCATTTTTTAGGGTGTTTTATTTTTTTAATAGCAAACCTCTAAATCGGCGCATGATGAATTGTATTGATTACCTTTTACCTTCAGATGTTAATGATGATGAATTATTTGTTTTAGGACAAAAGGAAGAATTGTCATTTAAAAATCTTAAACAGCAAGTTGCTGTTTTATCGACAGTCTTAAAGAATAAGTTGGGAACCGGTAAAAAAATAATACTAATGTCTCCCAATAATAATTTTTTTATTGTCTGTTATCTAGCCATCATGAAGTCCGGAAATGTAGTCATTCCTTTAAATCCGGCAACAGAAGGAGAATCTTTACAATATATTAAAGATCAGGCAGAAGTTGTATTGACTTTAATGCCAAAACTTCTTCAAAACAGAATAAAAGTTGACCTAGGGGAAGTATGGAATGATGAAGATTTCAGAAAAATACTTGCTGAGAATGAGATCGCAAATTATATTCAGGATGACAATTTCGATGAGGATACCCTTGCGGAAATTATATATACATCAGGGTCAACCTCGGTTCCAAAAGGGGTAATGATTTCTCATAAAAATATAATTGCCAATACATCTTCAATTATTGAGTATTTAAAATTGACTCCTGATGACATAATGGAAGTTGTTTTACCATTCTTTTATTGCTATGGTCTTTCCTTATTACACACACATCTAAAAGTAAAAGGAAAAATAGTTTTAAATAACAATTTCATATTCCTGGGATCTGTAATCAATGATCTAAAAAAATACAAGTGTACTGGTTTTGCAGGGGTTCCAAGTCATTTCCAAATACTATTACGTAAGTCCGATTCGTTCAAAACAATGGATTTACCACATTTGAGATATGTAACTCAGGCCGGGGGTAAACTACATACTGTTTTCATCGAGGAATTTAAAGAAGCCTTTCCTTCTACTGAATTTATTGTAATGTATGGCCAAACAGAAGCAACCGCAAGATTATCATACTTACCTTCGGAAAGACTTAATGATAAACTGGGCTCACTAGGTAAAGGTATTCCGGGAGTAGAATTGCAAGTTGTAAAAGATGATGGAACAAAGGTAGAACCAGGAGAGGTAGGAGAAATTAGAGCAAAAGGTAATAATGTGATGCTTGGTTATTATAAAGATGAACAGGCTACAAACGAAACGATAAAAGACGGGTGGTTATACACAGGTGATTTGGCAAAAGTTGACGAGGACGGTTTTATTTATCATGCAGCCAGAAAAAAGGAAATTATAAAAGTTGGAGGTAAGCGAGTAAGTCCTAAAGAAATTGAAGAAGTGATTGTTTCTATACCAGGTGTTGTTGATTGTACAATTACCCCTGTTGAAGATGAGGTTTTAGGAGAAGCTATAAAAGCAGTTTTGGTTAAGAATGATTCAGTAGACCAACTAGACTCAGATAAAGTGAAGCAATTCTGTAGCACTAAACTTGCCTCATATAAAATTCCACATTTCATTGAATTTACCAGTAAAATGCAAGTGAATGCAGCAGGAAAAAAAGTGAAGGGTACACTTTAGAATGATGTGAAAATCATTCGTTTGGATTACTGTTTTGCTTGTTTTTTTAAATTAAGACATCTACATCCGTTTTATTACTTGATATTAGTGACGGTTGTCATTATTTTTATGGTGTTGGTGTAAATATTGTTTCATCTTTCCCTTACCCTACGTAAATTTGAATCATAGGATAATAAAAAACTATGCGTATGGAATCTATAGGTACAAGCACAGTAATTAATATCCAGGAAACTTTATTAACCGAAACATTGATAGAGAGACCTGCACGCAATAATAAATCTTTTAATATTCCTCAGAAAGAAGAATTATTAAGAGATCTGAATATTGATGTATATGATTACCTAACCCAGCATGTAATTCCGGAAAGACAAAGTGTTTGTGTGATGGATACGAATCAGATGGGCGATTTAAATCCTGCAGCATTTAAAAACACTACCAGTTTTATCAACCTAAGAAGAATTAATGATGCGAGATATATTAATCAGTTTCTTATTAAAGTAAATCAAAGCCTTCCTGACGCCGGTATGTTTATTGGTTGTATGGAAACAGTCGCTTATCGTAAGGAACAGGTTTTTAAGAATGGTAAAAATGTTTTTAACCTTCTATTTTGGCTTTGTTGTTTTATTTTTCACAGGGTATTTCCAAAAACCAAATATTTTCAAAAGCTATATTTTGGTATAACCAGAGGAAAATATAGATGGTTAACAAAGGCTGAGGTATTAGGTAGGTTAGTTAGTTGTGGATTTGACATTATTGAATTCAAGTTTATTGAAGGCAAGATGTACTTTACGGTTATGAAAACTTCACAACCTGATGATAATAAAACCCCTTCTTTCGGACCACTTTTTCCAATGAAAAGGGTTGGGAAGAATGGAAAACTAATTAAGGTGTATAAACTAAGAACAATGCACCCATATTCCGAGTATCTTCAAAGTTTTGTTATCAAACTAAATGGTTATAACGAAGTAGGTAAACCTGCAAATGACTTCAGGCTTGCAGGTTGGGGAAAAATATTTAGAAAGTACTGGCTGGATGAATTACCTCAGTTGATCAATGTTTTAAAGGGTGATTTGGCTATTGTAGGTGTAAGACCATTAAGTAAAACACGTTTTAACGAGTTACCTAAGGATATCCAAAAAGAAAGAATTAAGTACAGACCTGGATGTATTCCACCATATGTTGCATTGTTAATGCCCGACTCAGATGGAAATATTGAAGCAGAAAGAATTTATTTAGAAGCTAAGAAAAAGCATCGTTATTGGACAGATGTTAAGTTTTTCTTTTTAGCTGTTTGGAATATTCTTTCAGGAAAAATTACAAGTTCATAAAGTTATTAAAGGATAAAAAAGAAGGGTTGAAAACAAATTTATTAGATGTTTTCAACCCTTCTTTTTAATGTCTGTGCGTATAATATGCATTAGCCTGTTGGGTTGGCATTATTAGAATATCGTTAATGTTTACATGAGCCGGACGTGAAATAACAAACTCAATTGTTTCTGCAATATCTTTGGCTGACAGAGGAACAACTCCTTTGTATACGTTATCTGCTTTTTCTTTATCACCACTAAACCTCACAATAGAGAATTCTGTTTCTACCATTCCTGGAGAAATTGATGTTACTTTTATTCCATGTTTAAGTAAATCTATCCGCATACCCTGAGTAATGGCATTTACAGCATGCTTGGTAGCACAATAAACACTGCCACCCTCATATACATTGACACCAGCAATAGATGATATATTAATAATATGTCCTTTTTTTCTGTCGACCATCAACTTTATAACTTCTTTCGAAAGGAATAATAAACCACTCACATTCGTATCAATCATTTGCTGCCATTTTTCCCAATCGGCACTATCAACTGTTTCAGTTCCATATGCAAGGCCGGCATTATTAATTAACACATCAATATTTCTCCATTGTTCCGGAATACTATTTAAAGCAGATAAAGTTTCTTTTTGATTTCTAATATCAAAATTGAGAATTAAGGTATCAATAGAATGTTCATTTTCTAATGTTGACTTTAATTTTTCCAATCTGTCGTTTCTTCTTCCAGTTATAATAAGATGAAATCCTATTTTAGCGAGTAATTGGGCAGTGGCCTCTCCTATGCCAGAAGTAGCTCCTGTAATAAGTGCTATTTTTTTCATTTTAATTATTTTATTTATTCATGTTTTCTCCGTATAATCTGGTTTTTATTGCCTTTGTTCTTAGGCTTTTTTTTTATACATTGAAAACGTATATAGTTTAAGCAACATATTTATTATAAGGACAAAGATTAGTATTATAATTAAATATGCAAGGGTAGTTTATTAAAGTAAAACTGGAATCTATGGATAAGAACGGATCTACTATTCGAGAAACTGAAAGCCTAAATCTAACGCAATCAGAATTACAACTTATTTCTGAAATTTTAAAAAGAGAACCTAACAGTTTGGAGTTAGATATATTTTCTCGTTTATGGACGGAACATGCATCTTATAAGAATTCGTTGAAATGGTTAGGTAAATTACCCAAGTCTGGAGACAAAGTGATTGTTAAGGCAGGAGACGAATCTGCCGGTGCAGTAGATATTGGCGATGGATATGTTTGTGTTTTTAAGATAGAATCACATAATCACCCTTGCTCAATTCAGCCTCGATTAGGAGCGCTTACGGGACTAAGGGTGGTTAACCGGGATGTGTTTTCCATGGGAGCTAAGCCAGTTGCTTTTTTAGATTCATTACGGTTTGGAGAGGGAGACAGAGATACAGCCCGGTGGCTGTTTAATGAAGTGATAAAAGGAATTAATGATTTTGAGGAAAGTATTAATGTTCCTGTTGTTGGAGGTGAAGTAAACTTTAATGCAGGGTTTAATTCAAATCCTATTGTAAATAATATGTCTGTTGGAATAGCTAAAAAAGAAGAGCTTATTTCAGGCGTAGCTAAAAGAAAAGGACAGGTAATTTTATTACTAGGAGCTTTAACCGGTAAAGAAGGAGTAGATCAGGATGCATTTTCTGCCGATGTCATTACAGATAATGGAGCAGATACATTTAGTTTTGAACAGATGATGGATTCTACAGTAGAGAAGAGTCTGTTGAATGCTGTAAAGGTTTTAAATAAAGAGAATATACTTGTTGGAATTCAGACTATTGGAGCAGGTGGTATTGTAGGCGCAGCAACAGAAATGGCAGCCAGAGGAAGTGTTGGCATAAACATACACTGTGATAAAGTGCCAACACGAGAAGAGGGAATGGATTCTCGCGATATTTTATTATCTGAAACGTGGGGGCGAATTTTAGTTTGTGTAAATCCGGAAGATCTTAAAAAAACGATGGAATTATTACAACCAATTCAACTATCATTTGCTCAAATAGGGGAAGTTATTGAAGGTGAAACTTTGATATGTGAATCTGGTAAAGAGCTTGTGGCAGAAATACCGGTTTCATATGTGGGGTTAGGCGGGAATTCTCCAATTTATGAAAGAGAGGTTCAGGAGCCAAAAGAAAATCAAATAAAGGCTTTAGATATACACGATATTCAGGAACCGGATCACTATCCTGAAGTGATAAAAAAGTTGATGATGAATTTGAATTTAGTTTCAAAGGATTATCTGGTTAGCTCCTCAAATAACAATGATCCGGATGAACCGGATTACGAATACCCTTCGGATGCGTCGCTAGTAGTTATACCTGATACAAAAAAAACAATTGCCTTAACAGTAGATGGAAATGCAAGCTATGTTGAAGCAGATCCATATATAGGAACTCAGATTTGTGTAGCAGAAGCCGCCCGAAACATTATTTGTGGAGGAGGAATTCCTGTTGCGGTTACCGATTGTTTAAATTTTGGAAATCCATATGATCCGGAAGTGTTTTGGCAGTTTACACAGGCAGTTGAAGGTCTGTCCGATGCTTGTGTTAAATTCGATACGCCGGTTATTAGTGGAAACGTAAGTTTTTACAATCAAAGATCGGTGGAGGGGCGATTAACCCCAATTACACCATGTCCTGTTATAGGAATGGTAGGTGTGGTGGAATCAATTAATCATCATACTGTATTAAATTACAAGTCCAAAGGAGATATGATATTTTTAATTGGGGTATCCCGCAACGATATTAATGCATCGGAATACCTTCAGTTTTATCATCATCAAAAAAGTCATGCGGCTCCCTATTTTAATATGGAGGAAGAATTAGAAGTGCAGGAAGTTGTGAAGCAGCTAATCCGTAAAGATTTGGTTAGATCGGTGCATGATGTCTCTTCTGGAGGGTTGTTTTTTAATATGCTGGAATCAGCTATTCCTTTAGGCTTAGGTTTTGATATAACAACAGATGCAGAAGTAAGAAAGGATGCCTTTTTATTTGGTGAATCTCAAAGTCGTGTGGTAGTTTCGGTTTCTTCTGCCAAACAAGATGACTTTGTTGATTTTATGCTGGAAACAGAAACAACTTTTTCGGCTTTAGGTCATGTAACCAAAGGAGAAATTAGAATTGATGATGAATCTTATGGGTTTGTCGCAAATTATAAAAAAGAATTTAATAGTAGGTTGAAAAACTGGATGGAAGGAAATATTACAGAATAGTATGAAAATAATTTTTTACGTATTAATACTTTTTATTGGGATTAATCTTAATGCACAAGAGAATAGTGAGTTAATAAAAGTAGGAGATAAAGCTCCTGATTTTATAATCAAAGGAAAATCAATAGAGTTAAATAAGGATCAATTAGAAGGAAAAATAGTTCTACTCAATTTTTTTGCAACATGGTGTCCTCCGTGTCGGAAAGAGTTGCCTATTTTAGAGAATAAAGTGTGGAATAAATATAAAGATCATCCCAAATTTGAATTGTTTGTTATTGGTCGAAATCATTCCGAGGACGAACTGGATGCCTTCTCTAAAGGGAAATATATTCTACCTTTTTATCCGGATCCAAATAGAGATATTTACAGAAAGTTTGCTGATAACACCATTCCCCGAAATTATATTATAGATGATAAAGGAACAGTGATTTATGCTTCTATAGGCTATTCCGATGAGGAATTTGAAAAAATGCTTGAAGTGCTGGAATCGAAATTGAAAAATTAATCAGAATATGATAAAAAGCGTAAGACAGTTTGTTTTACGTTTTTTTATGAATTGTAGTATCGGAAAGGATCTGAATAATTTCACCGAACAGAAAAGCATTTTTCTACCTTCTTACCTAATTATTCATTATCTATTGTATTTTTGTCTCCGTCTTTAAAAATGATCATCTTTTGTTATATTTTAAGAGACGATCATTTCTAAAATAGTATTTGAACTTATTAAAATGGCCAGTATGTCGGTTAAGCCGTATGATTCCTCGGAGGAAGGTAAGAAAACACAAATTCGAAGCATGTTTAATAACATTGCTCCTAAATACGATTTTCTCAATCATTTTTTGTCGATGGGAATTGATAAAATTTGGAGAAGAAGAGCCATTAGATTGCTGAAGGGCTTGAATAAACCAGAAGTGTTGGATATTGCTACAGGTACAGGAGATCTTGCCATTGAAGCATTAAAGGTATCTCCACAAAAAGTAGTAGGGCTGGATTTATCTCCTGAGATGTTAAAGGTAGGAAAGGAAAAAATTGCCAGGAAGAAACTGGAAAATATTATTTCATTAGTTGAAGGCGATTCAGAAAACTTACCTTTTGAAGATAATTCATTTGATGCGGCTACTGTTGCATTTGGGGTTCGTAATTTTGAAAACTTACAGAAAGGTTTAAAAGAGATTAACCGCGTATTAAGGATTGGTGGTAAGTTTGTTGTTTTAGAATTTTCTAATCCATCAAAGTTTCCTTTTAAGCAGATATATCAGGTTTACTCATACAAAATTTTACCATGGTGGGGTGGCTTATTATCAAAAGATAAAGATGCGTATACTTATCTGCCTAAATCTGTGGCAGCATTCCCTGAGGGGCAGGCTTTTGTAAAGGAATTAGAACAGGCAGGTTTTAAAAGTGAGCGTGTGTGGAAACAAACTTTTGGTATTGCAACTATTTACTTCGCAACAAAAACAGCACAATAAACAAAGGAAAAAGCAGTTATTTAAGGAGAAATAGATTCTACAATGTTACGATTAAAGAAAAATATTTTTACGCTTGCTTTGTTATTTTGTATGCTTGCTGTTGCAGGTCAAAGAGGTAACAAAAATGTACCCAACTTAAAAGGTTTTGATGAAAAGCCTATTCATTTTGGATTTCTGATAGGTGTAAATACCATGAATTTTAATATTCAGCATTCTGGTGCGGAGACAGTAGAAAATGGTAACAATCCAAGATATACAGAAATAGCTTCCTTGCAACCTGGAATAAATTTGGGAATTGTAACCAGTTTGCGTTTAAAAAAGAACTGGAATCTTAGGGTGTTACCCGGTATTTCTTTTGGGCAGAGAGATTTGTTATATATCGACTTGGAGGGCGAGAAAGAGGATGAGCCTTTACAAATAAAATCTACTTTTTTGGAGATGCCTATATTGATTAAATATGGAGGCGATCGAAATCATAATTTCAAACCCTATTTAATCGCAGGTGTAAATCCTCGTTATGATTTAGCTAAAAAGAAACAAAATGGAATTTTACTTCAGGGCTTTGATTTTTACTATGAGATTGGTGCCGGGTTTGATTCATATTTAAATTATTTCCGCTTGTCAACAGAGTTAAAAATTTCTTTGGGAATGCGCGATATCTTGAATCATGCAGGAACGGGAGAGGCACCTGACTTACCTTATACACAAGCGATAGATAAACTAACGTCAAGAATATTTGTGCTGTCTTTTTTCTTTGAATAAGTTTTTATTTTTTTGAGATAAATGGAATTGTAAAATGAAAGTACGATCCAACATTAATTTTACTTTCAACCCATATATTACCACCTTGAGCCTCAACTAATTCTTTGCAAATACTAAGACCTAATCCGGTACCTTTTTCATTTAAAGTACCCATGGTTGATTTGTTTTGTTCTATAGAAAATACGGATGGTATAATTTCAGGAAGAATGCCAACTCCAGTATCGCCTACTATAATTTCAGTTTCATTAGTATGATTAATAATTTGAATATTCACCATACCATTATTATTGGTGAACTTTATCGCATTACTAATTAAGTTTCTTAGTACAGTTTGCGTTATTTCTTTATTTAAGAATATAATGTGATCATGGTCAAGGTGATTGTTTATGGTAATTCTTTTTTGTTTGGCACTGTCTTCTAAAATCTCAACTGTTTCATCAATTATATTTTTTAGGTTCTCTTGATTGAATTCTACGTCGTATTCTGAAGTCTGTATTCTAAACCACTGCAAAAGGTTATCAAGTAAGTTTAAAGTTCTTTTAGTAAGGTTGGTATTTATCGTATTCCATTTGGAGGCTTCTTCTATATCAGAATCTTCCAGTGCGTATGTAATTAGTTGGTTTGTATTTACCAAGGTAGAAACCGGACTTCTTAAATCGTGAGCAATAATAGAAAACAATACATCTTTAGAGTTGATTAGTTTTTGTAAAGATCGATTTTGCTTTTTGATAATCAGCTCATTTTTCTTCCGATTGGTAATGTCAAGTATGGTGCCGGTCATTTCCAAAAGTTCCCCATTTTTACCAAATGTGAGCTCTCCTTTACCATGAACCCATGCTTCGCTATAATCGTTTTGCCGTATAATTTTATATTCTTTATTAAACTTTGAATTCTTCCCAATAACCTCTTCTTCCAGATAATTTTTCATTATGGTTTTAAAGTCAGGATGAATAAGATTTAGCCAACCTTCAATGTTTTTGTTATAATTTTCATCAATACCAAAGATTTCATTTAATATAGAAGAACTATTCCAAAAACCGGTTTTAAAATCCAGTTTATAAGTTCCAATTCCGGCTATCTTCTGCGACCTTTTTAGTGTTTTTTCACTTTCGCTCAAAGCCATTTCTATTTCCTTCCGTTTGGTAATGTCTTTCGATACTGATAGAATATGGTTTTCTCCATTAATGTCAACGATAAGAGCAGAAACAATGCCTGTAATTATACGACCGTTTTTACATCTAAATTTCGCTTCGTAATTGGTGCATTGACCTTTTTGTTCAAGGAGTTCTAATACTTTAGCTCTTTCATTTAAATCATACCAAAGATTAAGCTCAAGAGTTGATTTGCCAATAGCTTCCTCTTTGCTGTAACCAAGGTGCTTAGTAAATCCGTTATTAACATTAATAATGCTAAAATCTTCAATCCTAATAATATTAACGACATCCGGGTTTAATTCAAAAAGCAATTCAAAATGCTGTTTCGCTTCTTTTAACTGATTAATAAATAGAGAACGTTCCGTAACATCGGTGGCAAGCATTCCAAACAGGCCTTTCTTAGGAGAATATATTTTGAGTTCATAGTATTTGTTCAGCTCTTTGCTGTAGTTTTCGTAAATAGCTGATTTTCCGGTAAGGGCAACCTCTCCAAACTTATCAATCCAATACTGTTCTGTATTTGGGAATAATTCTAATGCTGTTTTTCCAATAATCTGATTGGCTTTTAATCCCGTTGACTCTTCAAATGCTTTATTTACATCTAAAAACAGATAGTCAACAGGCTTGTTATTATCATCTAGAATTATCTTATGAACGGCAAAATTCGAATTTAAATTTTGGAATAAATGGGTATAATGATTTTCACTTAGCTCTTTTTCTATTTCCGCTTTCTTTTGTTCCGAAATATCAATTACATTCACAATTCTGTAAAGTGTTTCTCCTTTATTGTTGGTTATGCTATGGGCATGTATTTTAACCGGAAATTGAGTGCCATCTTTTTTTAAATGAAAGGTACTCCAATTGTGATGTCCTTTTTTTATAACCAGACTCATATTCTTTTTAACATCATCTTTATACTCATCCGGATATAATGTGGAAATAGGTTTTCCCTCTAACTCTTCAGCTGTATAGCCATGCATTTTTGCGAGTGTAGTATTTACTTTAAGAATGTTCTTCTGGTCCGGAGCTCCAATGGCAATGCCTGATATGGTATGCTCAAAGGCTTTCGTATACTTATTTAAAACAGCTTCTTTTTCTTTCTGCACGCTAATGTCTTTGGCTAAGCCGGAAATGGTATAAGATCCATCGGCTTCAGGAGCTGCTTTTCCATTTAATTCTATCCATAATGGATTTTCAGAAATTTGATGGTTTAGGCAAAATTGAAAACTGAAAATAGCTTGAGAAATCGCCTTGTTTAATGCATCTTTTAAGGAGTCGATATGATTACTCTGAATAACTTTTTCGAATTCAGAAAAACTGATAGGATTTTTTGGGGTAAGATGTAGAAGTTGAAAGAAATAAGTATTCGCTATAAAATCGTTGCTCTTGCTTCGCCAGGTAAATAAAGCTGTTTCGGATTGTTGAATAATTTTATCGACATCAAACGAAGCATTGGGTTGTTTTTCCAGTTGCTTTTCAAGCTCTGAAATTCTTTTTAATAAACTATCATATGAAAGTTGTTTACTTTGCATCAGTCTTTCCTTTTCCTCAATCGATTTATAAGATACGAAAAAAGATGATGAAGTACTATATATAAGACTTATAAGATGATAAACATCAATAATTAGAGGATTGAAAAGAATTGTGAATAGATAAAGATTTGAAGAGGGATAAATTTTTCCCAGTAGTAATCGATTTTACTTCCGATGAAATTATATTCGGTTTAAATGAGAATAGTTAGTGCAGTCAACAAATTATATAATCATTATCTTTGCGCAACAATTTTGCAGAATGAAGAAAGACTTAGCATTAAGATTAACCCCAGAGGAAGCATCTGACGAAAAATATTACAAAGGGATTGTAGCCAAGAAAATTAAGGTAAGCCCTGATAAAATTACGGCTATCAGAATAAGAAAGCGTTCGATAGATGCACGCCAAAAGCAAGTAATGGTGCAGCTTCATTTAGAGGTTTATGCTAACGTTCCTGCACCTGAAAAAGAGTTTCAACATTTTGAATATTCTGATGTGTCTTCAAAACCAGAGGTAATTGTTGTTGGAGCTGGTCCCGGTGGTTTATTTGCTGCATTAAGGTTGATAGAATTAGGTTTTAAACCTATTGTGTTAGAAAGAGGGAAGGATATATCCGAACGAAAAAAAGATATTGCCCTTTTAAATCGTAATAATCCGGTTAATCCGGAATCAAATTATGCTTTTGGTGAAGGTGGAGCAGGAACCTTTTCCGATGGAAAGTTATATACGAGAAGTACCAAAAGAGGTGATTTTAAAAAGATATTGAATGTGCTGCATTTTCATGGAGCGCAAGAAGAAATATTAATAGACTCTCATCCGCATATTGGAACGGACTGCTTACCCAAAGTGATTAAAAACATTAGAGAATCAATTAAGGTATCAGGTGGCGAAGTATTGTTTAATGCTTTAGTTTCTGATGTAGTGATTGAGGATGCAAAAATTGTGGGAGTAGAACTAAAAGATGGTACTGTTTTAAAAGGTGAAGCTGTCATTTTAGCAACCGGACATTCGGCGCGAGACGTGTATAAAATGCTTGCCAACAGAGCCGTGCTATTAGAAGCAAAAACGTGGGCCATGGGGGTTCGGGTTGAACATCCGCAGGAATTAATAGATGAGATTCAATATCATTCACCAGAAGGAAGAGGAAAGTATTTACCTGCTGCTTCTTATAGTTTTTCTTGCCAGGTTGAGGATCGGGGAGTGTATTCATTTTGTATGTGTCCTGGTGGTTTTATTGTGCCAGCCATGACTGGAGAAAATGAAATGGTAGTAAATGGAATGTCGCCATCAAAACGAAATTCTCCTTTTGCAAATTCCGGTATGGTGGTAGAAATAAGACCTGAAGATATTCCTAATGAATTTAAAAAACATGGTGTATTGGCTGGATTGGAATTTCAAAAAGAGGTAGAGCGCTTGTGTTATATTAATGGAGGTAAAAACTTAATTGCTCCTGCACAGCGGTTGACGGATTTTGTTAATTCTAAACTTTCGTTTGATTTGCCACCTACTTCTTATGTGCCTGGCACAATAGCTTCACCTTTGCATTTTGTATTACCCGAGCATATTGGTAAAAGGTTACAAGGAGGATTTAAGCAGTTCGGAAAATGGGCTAAAGGTTTTATAGATGATGAGGCCATCATTCTGGGAACAGAATCCAGAACTTCATCACCTGTTAGAATTCCAAGAGATCCTATGACTTTGCAGCATACTCAGATTAACGGCTTATTTCCATGCGGTGAAGGAGCTGGTTATGCAGGAGGAATTGCATCGTCTGCTATTGATGGAGAAAAATGTGCCGATGCAGTTCAACGATATTTGACAGAAATTTAGGAGGAGTATAGTCTTCTCTTAAATTTTCTCATGCTTATAAAGATCTTCGTTTAAATTCGGACAAGGTAATGGCTGTGGCAGTTGATACGTTTAACGATTCAGATGTTTCCGGATTCGTCGTGAATGAAGGTATCAATAACTTATGATCGATGAGCCTTTCTATTTCAGATGAAATGCCATTCCCTTCGTTCCCCATTACAACTATTCCTTTGTTAGTAATTTCTGATTGGTAAATATTTTCACCATCCAAAAATGTTCCGTAAGCAGGTATATTTTTCTCTTTAGATAGAGAAATAAACTCAGCTAAATTTTTGTAGTGAATTTTCACCCTTGCAATTGCTCCCATAGTGGCCTGTACCACTTTAGGATTATAGGCATCTACGGTATGATGTGAGCAAACAATATTTTTAATTCCAAACCAGTCGGCTAAACGAATAATGGTTCCTAAATTTCCAGGGTCTTGAATTTCGTCTAAAGCAAGAACCAACGAATTAAGTATTTTCGAGTCATTTTCATTATAATCAGGAATCTCACAAAGCGCAATGACTTTAGGAGCAGTCTTTAATTGCGAAATCTTTTTTAAATATTGATCTGTAGTTTCAGTTACCTTGACTTCAGGAGGTATTCTATCCGAATGATCCCAATCTATGCTAAAGAATATTTCTTTAATTTTAATTTGAGAATCAATTAAATCTAAAGTCAGTTTTTCACCTTCCGCAATAAACATTTGGTGTTGTTCTCTGAATTTCTTTTTCGCAAGAGAGTTAATGACCTTTATTTTGTTCTGACTAATCATTTTTTTCGTTTAGTTCGGCACAAATTTACTTTATTACGATGTATTTAAATACTTTTGCCTAAATTTTGATAGATATTAATTTGGATTAAGAGAATGGAAGGAAAATTAATCCATTGCATTAGTATTTTTGAACCAAAGATTGTGTTCAACGAAATGATACAATAGAGTTCAGACTGTAATTTATAAATCTTTGAAATCGATATATTTGAATAAGTATTTTAAATATTTAGTTATTGCCTGTGTTGCATTTCTTACTGCATGTAGTTCCACAAAACATATTCCCGAGGATAAGTATTTGTTGAATAAAGTTGTGGTTAAAAATAAGGCAAGGGATATTTCAAAAGAAAGGTTTAAGCCATATATCAAGCAAAATGCCAATGTTCAAATTATTGGCTTGTTCAAATTTCATTTATGGTTGTATAATTTGGCAGGTAATGATACGACTAAAGGCATTAATAAATGGCTGCAGCGTATTGGCGAAGAACCTGTTGTTTACGATGAATTTTTAACTGAGCAAACTGAGGGGCAGCTTAAAACATTCATGCAAAATAAAGGATACTTTCATGCCCAGGTTGAAAGTGATGTTCAGTTAAAAACTAAGAAGAAAAAAGCAAAGCTAAAGTATAAAATACAACCTGGCGAGCAGTTTAAGTTAAGCGGTGTTTATTATAAAGCAGAAGATCCGGTTGTTGATTCAATAATTCAAGAGAACTTAAGCCGTAGCTTATTAAAAAAAGGAAAGGCTTTTGATGTATCGGTTCATGACAAAGAAAGAGAGCGCATTACCAAGTTATTGCGCAATAATGGATATTACGCATTTTCGAAAGAATTTATTTATTATAAGGTAGATACCACTGGTAGCCAATACGAGGTGCTTGATTCTGTAATTATAAAAAATGCCCGTAAAGAAATAGCCAGAGATAAGGATACAGTATTCCAACATCCGGTCTATAAAATTAAAGATGTGTTTTACAGAATGGGTTTTAACACCCATAGAGCTTTAAACGAAAAAGAAAACTATTTTGCACAGTTTGATACCTTGGAAATTGATGACAATTTTTTTCTATATATCGACCAGGTTGAAGTAAACCCAGAAGTTTTAATGAGTTCGAGCTTGATAAAACCGGGAGATTTATATCGCGCAAATAAAATAGATCGAACACAGGCATTACTTTCTGGATTGCGTTTATATCGTTTTGTAAATATTCGCTTTGAAGAATTAGAGGAGGAGGATTCGAAATATAAATATCTCAATTGCTATATCCAGTTAGTTCCTTCAAAGTATCAATCGTATTCTATTGATATTGAAGGTTTAAACTCATCGGGTAACCTTGGTGCCGGAGGAAATCTGGAGTATCAGCATAAAAACTTATTCAAAGGAGCAGAGGAATATAAATTTGGTTTTGGTGTATCTATGCAGAATCAAATGAACAGGCAAAAAGAGCAATTTAGTACACTGGAAATAGGAGGAGAGACCGGTATTACCTTTCCAAAATTCTGGATGCCAATTAAAATTGAAAAGTTCAGGCAACGATATGTTCCCAAAACATCAGTTTCTGTTGCGTATAATTTTCAGCGCAGACCTGATTATACGCGTACAATAGCCAATAGTGAGGTGAGTTATTTGTGGAACTCAGGAAAATATTTCTCTCATGTGCTTACTCCATTAGGCGTTAACTATGTTGGAATACCAACAGTAGATAGTGATTTTTGGGGACAAATAGAAGACACCTACTTGCGTTATTCATACGAGGATCACTTGGTAACCCGAACTTCATATTCTATTGTATATAACGAGCAGGAAGTTAATCGACGAAAAAACTTCTGGTATATTCATATGAATGTGGAAGAAGCGGGTAATATTTTAAATCTGCTATCCCAAACATCGGCAGAAAAAAAAGAAGATAGTTATTATGAGGTATTGGGAATTCGATATGCGCAATATGTTCAGGGAGATATTGATATCAGGTATCATCATTATTTAAATAAGATAAACAGTTTTGCTTATCGACTGTATCTGGGTGTTGGTTATCCTTACGGAAACCTGGATGTGTTACCTTTTGAGAAACGATATTTCTCCGGAGGAGCCAATAGTATCAGAGCCTGGCCTGTAAGAGGACTTGGTCCGGGGTCTTATAATGACCCGGAAGCTGATTATTACAATCAAACCGGTGATATTAAGTTAGAAGCCAATGCCGAATATCGTTTTAAGCTGTTTTGGATGCTTGAGGGAGCATTATTTTTGGATGCAGGTAATATTTTTACGATCCGAAAGGATATTAGTCCTGAGGGAGGATTGTTTTCATTTAAGGATTTTACAGAAAAAATTGCTGTAGGAACAGGATTGGGATTAAGGTTTGATTTGAAATACTTTATGTTTAGGATTGATACTGGGCTCAAATTAAGAGATCCGGTTCAAGATACCGGAAAAAGATGGATACCTGGTTCAAGACCTTTTACTTGGAGTGATACTGCATTTAATTTTGCTATTGGGTATCCTTTCTAAATAGAATAGGAGTAGTATTAGGTAGGAACACTAGATCCTGAATGTGTTTGCCATAACTATATCCTGGTTAACTCCAATAGTTCTCTACTCAGACATCTAACAAAATAGAAAAGGCTACCCAAAACGGGTAGCCTTTATATTATTTCGCGTATTTAAATTCTTAAGCTTGGTTAGCTGAACCTAATACGTTGATGTTTTTCTTCATGTAAAGATCCTTCAAAATATCACGAGCAGGACCTAAATATTTTCTAGGATCGAATTCACCTGGATTTTCAGCCATTACTTTTCTTACAGCAGCAGTCATAGCTAAACGACCATCTGAATCGATGTTAATTTTACATACAGCTGATTTAGCAGCTTTACGTAACTCGTCTTCTGGAATACCAATAGCAGCTTTAATTTCTCCACCAAACTCGTTAATTGTAGCAACGTGATCTTGAGGTACAGAAGAAGATCCGTGAAGAACGATTGGGAAACCAGGGATTCTTTTCTCAATTTCTTCTAAGATATCGAATTTCAATGGTGGTGGAACTAAAATTCCATCAGCATTTTTAGTACACTGGTCTGGAGTAAATTTGTGAGCACCGTGAGAAGTACCGATAGAAATAGCTAAAGAATCAACACCTGTTCTTTTTACGAAATCTTCTACCTCTTCTGGTCTTGTGTAAGTAGACTCTTCAGCTACTACATCATCCTCAACACCAGCTAATACACCAAGCTCTCCTTCTACAGCTACGCCGTGAGCGTGAGCGTATTCTACTACTTTTGAAGTCAAAGCAACGTTTTCTTCGTATGAGTGGTGAGAACCATCGATCATTACAGAAGAGAAACCGTTGTCGATACAATCTTTACATAGTTCGAAAGTATCACCGTGGTCAAGGTGAAGAACTACTGGAATTTCATAACCAAGTTCTTTAGCATATTCTACTGCACCTTTCGCCATGTTTCTTAACAAAGTTGCATTAGCATATTTTCTTGCTCCTGCAGATACTTGAAGAATAACTGGAGATTTTGTTTCAACACAAGCCTGGATAATTGCTTGCATTTGCTCAAGGTTGTTGAAATTGTAAGCTGGGATAGCGTAACCACCAGCTACAGCTTTTTTAAACAATTCAGGAGTGCTCGAAAGCCCTAATTCTTTGTAATTAACTGCCATTTGTTTATTAGTTTATTGATTAATTTGTCCTTAATTTCGGGTTTTGTCCCTTGCATTATATCTGGGATAATGCAGTGGTATTGTTTGCCTTGGTAGTTTTAATTTTTAAAGGCGCAAATGTATATATTCCTAATGTGTTATCCAATAATTTACTGTGATTAAAGTCATGTTTTAACAATGTTTAATTTTAAAAAATCGTTTTTTTTTCTCAAAATCCTAAACATTTACTATATTTTACTGTTGACTTTATTTAATGTAAATTGGAAATTTGCTTAGCTGATAACTTAGCAATATTTGTTTAATAATAATTTATCATTTTACTTATTTAATTATGGGAAAAGTATTAGACGTTGTAAAACCCGGTGTTGTAACTGGTGATGATGTAACAAAATTATTCCAGGTTGCAAAAGACAATGGTTTCGCAATGCCAGCAGTAAATGTTGTTGGTACAGACTCTATTAATGGAGTATTAGAAGCTGCAAAAGTGGTAAACTCTCCGGTTATCATTCAGTTATCAAACGGTGGTGCTGCGTTCTATGCCGGAAAAGGTGTTGGTTTAGAAGGACAACAAGGTCAAATTATAGGTGCTGTTTCAGCTGCAAAACATGTACATATGTTGGCTGAAGCTTACGGTGTACCTGTTATTCTGCATACCGACCATGCTGCTAAAAAATTATTACCTTGGATTGATGGATTGCTGGATGCTGGTGAAAAGCATTTTGCAGAAACAGGTAAGCCTCTGTTTAGCTCTCACATGTTGGATTTATCAGAAGAACCACTTGAAGAAAACCTTGAAATTTGTAAGAAGTATTTCGAAAGAATGAACAAAATTGGCATGACTATCGAAATTGAGCTTGGAATTACCGGAGGAGAAGAAGATGGTGTGGATAATTCAGATGTGGACAATGCATTATTATATACACAACCAGAAGAAGTGAATCAGGCATACGAAGTGTTGAGTTCTGTTGGACCAAACTTTACTATTGCTGCTTCATTTGGTAATGTACATGGGGTTTATAAGCCTGGAAACGTAGTGTTGACTCCAAAAATCCTTGATAACTCGCAAAAGTATATTGAAGAGAAACATGGTTTAGGTAAAAATCCTGTGAACTTTGTTTTCCACGGCGGATCTGGTTCGACTTTAGAAGAAATCCGCGAAGCAATTAGCTACGGTGTGATTAAAATGAATATTGATACCGATACGCAATGGGCTACCTGGGATGGTGTTCGTAAGTTTGAAGCAGAAAACAGACCTTACTTACAAGGACAAATTGGTAACCCTGATGGCGATGATAAACCAAATAAAAAGTACTACGATCCACGTGTTTGGTTACGTAAAGGTCAGGAAACATTAGTGGCTAGACTAAAAGTGGCTTTTGAAGACCTTCAATGTATTGATGTACTATAAGTAGTTTATTTGGATGAACCTCGTATTTAGTAGAGGTTTATGAAAAACAATATTGATTTAATTTAAGCAGTAAAACCAGATGTTATTCTTTGTTTTGCTGCTTTTTTTGTTTGCTACATTATAAGAATTAAGACTGTTTTTTGCATACGATTTTACAGGTTCTAAAAAGTAGAATAATACATGTTTCTCCATAATAATCCATGGTATAGCATTCAAATTGTTTTCATTTTTGTAATCACAGTTTTGTAATTATCTATATGAAAATGAAAAATCTAGTTTACATTTTATTGCTGCTTATCATGGTTGTTTCTTGTACGAAGACACCATCTGTAAAATTAACCTCGGTACAGGTTAAGGCTCCTTTTGAAATGCCAGACATCACTATTCCTGACTTTTCGGAAAGTAAAGAGTATTTAATCACTGATTTTGGTGCAAAGGAAGGTGATAAAGAAAAAACAAGTTCGGCCATAACTGAGGCCATTGCTACAGCAAATGGTGCTGGAGGTGGTACGGTTATTATCCCGCAAGGAGAATGGCTGACGAAAGCAATTCACTTAAAAAGTAATGTAAATCTGCATTTAAAAAAGGGAGCTGTGTTGCTGTTTTCCGAGAAGCCGGAAGATTATTTACCGGCCGTACATACTACCTGGGAAGGCATGGAATGTTACAATTATTCGCCTTTGGTATATGCTTATGAGTGTAAAAATGTGGCCATTACCGGAGAGGGAAAATTAAAGGCAAAGTTGGATGTTTGGAAGCATTGGTACAAGCGACCACGGGCGCATATGAATAGTATAAAGTGGTTGTATATGAAGGCATCTGAATATGCTCCGGTTGAAGATAGAATGATGGTAAATGATACAGCTAACCTGCGACCACAGTTTATTCAGTTTAATCGATGCGAAAATGTATTATTAGAGGGAGTGTCTATTCGTAATAGTCCATTTTGGACTATACACCCTTATTTATGCAAGAATGTTGTTATTCGTAAATTGGATGTTTATGCTCATGGTCATAATAATGATGGGGTAGATCCGGAAATGACGCAAAATATACTAATTGAAGATTGTCTCTTCGACCAGGGAGATGATGCTATTGCAATAAAAGCTGGAAGAAATCAGGATGCCTGGAGACTAGCAACGCCTACCAAAAATTTAGTGATGCGTAATTGCTTTGTAAAAAACGGACATCAGCTAGTTGCTATTGGCAGTGAACTTTCCGGAGGAATCGAAAACGTATTTGTAGACAGTTGTATGGTAGCTGATGTAGCCAATATGTTTCATTTGGTTTTTATTAAAACAAACGAGCGCAGAGGTGGCTATGTTAAAAATATTCATATCCAAAATATTGAAGGGAATACTATGAGAGAAGGCGTATTTGGAATTGAAACGGATGTGTTGTACCAGTGGCGCAACCTGGTTCCAACCATCGAAAGAAAACTAACGCCTATTGAAAATATTTACCTAAGCAATATACATGCGGATAAGGGTAAGTTTGTTGCCAGAATATTTGCACAGGAAAGTCTTCCTGTAAAAAATGTTTTTCTTAAAAATGTACTTTGTGATTCGGTATCTATGCAGAACGAAATATTGGAGAATGTGCAAAATTATAAAAGAGAATAGCAATTGGCTTAGAGCAATGAAGATAGTATGTACTCAGGGAGTTCGCTTTTAAGAAACAATTGCCCTCGCTCACCTCTAAATCTCCTAAAGGAGTCCTTTCGCGCTGCTCCCTTTAGGGAATTAAAGGGTGTGTGAAAGCAATAAAATAGCTTAATAAAGTTAAAAGCAATTTCCCAGGGTATATAATATTGGAGCTTGAGCCATTGGAAAAACACGTATGTGCAGAGGAGCAAACCCTATTGAGTGAAGGAAATTGGCTGTCTGCACAAATTAAAGGCCTTTTAGTTAACAGAAAAACACCTTTTAAGGGAAATCAAAAAGCTAATATGGGTGAAAAAATACCTTAATCAAGTAACAAAAAAGCTATTGATATGTAAAAAAACACCTAAATCCAGTGAATTTATACCTAATAGGACAAAGAAAACACCTTAATACCCTTAAAAAAGGCCTGTCGCTTGCTAGCAAAATACCTAAAAATGGGAATTAAAAAGCTAAAAGGAGCAAAGAAACACCTAAAATTTCTAGGAAAAAGGCTAAATGCATCAAAAAAACACCTGTTTATTGGGTAAAAACACCTAAATGAAGAAAAAATAGACCTAATAGGAGAAGAAAAACACCTATTTATGTAGGAAAAAGACCTTTTACCCGTAAGGAAATACCTAAAGACGGTGAGTGTATACCTAAAATAAGTAACAAATAACCTTTTACCAGTGAAAATATACCTATTTCACCCTGAAAAACACCTAATGGTGATGATTTTATACCTAATAAGGAGAGATAAAGAGGGTGTTCAAATAACTGCTTTATTTGTTAAATAAAATTTAGCCATTATTCTTTCTTTTTGCTTTTAAAGATTCTAAATGAGCTTTTGCGTCAAAATCATAAGCAATCCCACTTTCCATTCCTTCCTGGATAGCTTGTCTCAACGCAATTAACTTATTCTCTTCTTCTTCAAGCAAACGTAGTCCGGCTCGCACTACCTCGCTAATATTTTTATACCTTCCACTTGATATACAACTTTGTACAAAAGAGTCAAAATGATTACCTAATGTTATTGATGTATTTTTATTCATAATTCCCCCTTTTTGTCAAACATACCAATTATTGGTATTTATTGCAATTTTAAGGTAATCTCAATCTATGCACTTTTTATAAATTACATCCAATGTTGAGTGTATTGCATCGTAAAGGATTGCGGGCTTCAAACCTATCAAGTTACCACCCAAAATTGATGTAGGTGATACCGCTCGAAAACTTCTGAAGCCCTTATGTATTATGCACATTGTTTTTATAAGTTGTTTATTCACAATTTCATTTTTAACTTATTCTTTGGGTAGAAAATCACTTAAATAAACTTCCCAATCAAAAATGTCGAATTTGTCAATTATCCTTTTACTCGGATCAATTAGGTAACAATCATAACTACTATAAGCATCTCTATATTTTTTATAAATCTCTTTATTGTAGTCAATCTCAACATCTATTAATATTCCACCTATATCTATATTTATTCCTGACTCAAGCCCGATAATATTTATTGTATCACCAAGTAAGATATTTAGCTCCTTGAACTTATCATATGAACGACCAGTACATCCTGAAAAATTTGCAATTAATAATGATTTATGCCAATCCAAATTATCACTATTTATAGTATCATTATGAATTGTAGTGCATTTAAAATTTGGAGCAAGCATCCCAATTTGAGTGCCAATTATAGTATCGAACCGATTTTCCTTAGTAAGTACAATTGTTCCACATCCGTTATATAAATCATGAAATTTATAATAGTTTTTTCCAAGTTTTATATACTCTCCGTAATTTACTATATCATGCATTAAAATTGTGTCTTTATTTACTCCATTGTCCATAAGAGTATATAAAACAGGTTCATAAAAATCAAAGGTAGTAGAGTTTACATCAATCACTCCTATTTGATAATTTGTGTTATCAATATAAAAATCTGTAAATAAATGTTGTGCTGTAGATTCTAATAACTCATTATTACTTAATCCTATCTGAAACCAACTAGAATCCTTAAATACATTTGTTCCCAAGTCAATAGAATAATTACATAAAATCAAGTTGTTGTTATATGTCCAATCAAATTCTCCAAATGTTCTAATTGAATCATCTCTCAAATCTTTATTGTGGTTGCTGTCAACAATAAAAATTTCTTTATTATCCATAATGCCTGTGATTTTTATAATTTGTCGGTCAGCAAGAGATGGAGTTTTCTGCCATAAAGTTTTCTTAGTCTTTTTATCAAAAAATCTTAATGAATCAAACATTATATATTGAAATCCCAGTTTTAAATCTTCAATATTATCAGGATAAATTATTTTGTAATCTGGATAGCCATCAAACCAATTAAGATTTTTCCATTCATTTGTATCTCTAAATGATGCAGAACTAGCTCCTAACGTAAATGATCTAGTTCCTTTTTGTTTTACTGTTTTAATTATTAAAGTATCCAATTGCGATGAAAACTGGATGATATTTTTCTCAGGTTGTTTGCACCCAAAAAAAGATGCTACTAAAATGAATAATGTAAATTTTCTCATGTTTATTTTTATGTAGGAAGTTTCTTTACAATTTTTCACAGCGGAAAGGCTATGCACAGTGTGCCTTTGTTGAGCCTGCGGCAGGCATATTGCGTATTAGCTATTCTTATGGGCTTTTAATATTGTTTCTCAATTATTTAGAATCTATTGTTTGTTGCATTCGTATTATATATGTAATTTTTTAATTAACATTAATTGCTCCACTCTGTATATAACTTATAAGGTTTATATTTGAAAAAATTAATATATTTCTTTCTAATACCTTTGTACTTTTTCAAAAACTTAGAAGCGTTATTAATCAATAATGAATCCTCATTAGATAATTGTTGTTGTATTGGAATTACATAAATGAAAGATGAATTTTTATCATAGACTGGTATTTTAACAGGTTTTCTATCTTTTATAGCTCCTATTTGATAATCAGTATTAACAAAAAACTCTATAGCATATTTTGGATAACCAAAAAGCAAACCTTGTGCCCTTACATTTAATTTATAGTCACATGTTCGGTCAATAAATACATTTTTTGCAATAGAATCCATATTGCTATTTTCGCTAATACTAATACTATTAAAAAAGTCCTTGTCTTCTTTTATAACCTTTCTAACTAAACTCTTATTCATGACTAATACGGGTGGTATTCTCCAAAATCTTGTGGTATCTTCTCCCTTAACCGTATAAGCTTGTTGTGGATTATACAATGTAAAGTGCAATTCTTTATTGGTCATTTTTTCCAATATACTCCTGAGTTCATTAGTTTTTTTCGTAACTCTTTTGTCGTTACGTTTTGTTATAGACTCATATTTGGTATAACTATTTAAAAACATATAACTTGCAGGTTTAAAATCTCCTAGGATTGTATATAAACCAACATTGTCCAAAAGTTCCCCATATATTCTTTGAATCTTTTTAAATTCCTTTCGTGTTACCATCTTTGCAGAAAACTCTGAAGGAACATTATCTTGAGAGTAGCAAACTGCGTTAAAACAGATGAGAACAATAAGTATATGTTTTTTCTTCATTTCTTTAATGATTATATTTTTTAACCTCTAGAATGCAACTTCTTAATTATTGCCAATAAACTACAAAGAGAGGTTTGATTTTAATTGCGCGACAACATCACGATAAACCCAATGGCATTTATCGTTCTTTATCTATCAATTAAATCTTCAAGCGAATATACATATATTATCAATAGTTAAGCTATCCAAACAGGCAGAGGTCTGCTGAATACATCTTGAATTAGCTCTTATCCAGATGGAAAAATGTAGTATTCAATGGAATAATGTACATGCGTATTAAATAAAACGATTTCGTACCATTCACAGCGAATTTAAATTATCATCTTTAACAAGCTTGTGCTTCTTCCGAAGCAGTTAAATCAGAAAATCTAGTTTGTTATGGAGAAATGAGCCACGAAAATGTTCGGAGTAAAGGCTAGTTCAATATAACAATTGAAAGAAGAAAATCTATATGAAAAAATCTACATTAATTGTATTGGTGCAATTGCTTTGCTTTGCATCGATTTTAAATGCACAACAACTTGCCTTTCCTACTGCAGAAGGATTTGGGAAATATGCCGCAGGAGGTAGGAGTGGCACAGTTTACCATGTTACCAATTTAAATGATTCAGGAACAGGTTCTTTTCGTGATGCGGTAAGCCAAAGCAATCGCATTATTGTATTTGATGTGGGAGGTGTTATCAAAATTAATTCTACGCTTTTAATCTCTTCAAACTTATATATTGCCGGACAAACCGCACCGGGTGAGGGAATTACCGTGTATGGTAACCGTGTTTCTTTTTCTGGAGCCAACAATACCAT
Source organism: uncultured Saccharicrinis sp. (assembly GCA_963677245.1). GTDB lineage: Bacteria > Bacteroidota > Bacteroidia > Bacteroidales > Marinilabiliaceae > Saccharicrinis. The sequence goes on along the minus strand of OY781921.1, from coordinate 1,686,833 downwards.
TTGTCGCTATATGAAGTTTCGAATGGGAGAGAAGTATGGCGATAGTGGTAAGGATGCTGTTGGTATTGCCAATGGAGCCAATATGATTTTCGACCATTGTTCGGTCAGTTGGGGACGCGATGAAACATTCTCTATCAACTGGGATGGAAAAGGAACAGAGCCTACGAATATTACCATTCAGAACTGTATTGTAGCGCAAGGATTAATGAGTCACTCAGCTGGCGGCCTTATTCAAACCAATGGAGGAGTTACTCTTTATCGAAATTTGTATGTGGATAATGATACCCGAAATAATAAGATAAAAGGAGTTAACCAGTTTGTAAATAACTTGGTGTATAACTGGCGCAGTGCAGCATATATTATGGGAGGTGGTTCAGAAGGGCACTCCTATGCCAATTGTGTCAGTAATTATTTTATAAAAGGGCCAAATGATGGCGATGTACCTTTAAGTGGAGCCAATGCTAATTATCATATTTACGCCGATGACAACTGGTATGATGGTAGTAAAGATGGCGTTATGAATGGAGCAGAAGTTCCTTTTAGCGATTATTCCGGTGGGCCTGATTTTCAGGATACGCGTTATGATTATCCAGTATTACCAACCATTGAAGCAGTAGAGGTTTATGGTTCTTTGCTTCCGGATGTTGGAGCCTCGTTACCTTGTCGCGATTACGTTGATTATTACCTGGTAAATGAAGTAAAATCATTAGGTATTGAAGGGAAAATTATCACATCTGAAGATGAATTACCCTTTGGTATTCCTGAAACCTGGGATTTATGGGGAGGTAATTCCAGAACGGATTCAGATAATGATGGTATTCCGGATAGCTGGGAAGGTGCCAATGGTTTAAATGCAGAATTGGCTTCAGATGCCATGGAAATAGCTGAAAATGGTTATGCCAATATCGAAAATTATATCAATAGCATTGATGTTAGTTTCACGCAAGCCTATTTACGTAAGCCATTAAATTTAAGATTAGAAGCATCATCACAAACTACTCTTACTTTAACCTGGTATGACTATACAGAACAGGAAGAAGGGTATATCATAGAAAGAGAAGTAGATGGTGTTTTTACACAGATTGGTACTACAGGTGTAAATGAGTTCAGCTATACCGTAACTAATTTGGAACCGGAGGAAGTGGGTGTTTTTAGAGTAAAAGCCTTTAATTCAAGCATTGAATCAGCATATTCAAATCAATTAACTTGTAAAACAAAACCAGTTCCGGTGGAAGTATTGGATTTAGAAACTTTTGAAGAAGATGTAAAATGGGATGCAACGGTCAACAGTACCTGGGATAAAGCCACTTCCAACTGGTTAGCTGCAGATGTTTCAACTATGTTTTCGGATAATCAGAAAGTGTTGTTTTCAGAAATGGAAAGTAATCAATCCATTACCATTGCTGAAGCGGTACAGCCAGAAGCTATCGTAGTAAATGCAGAAAATGATTATACACTTGATGGTAGTGCAATTACAGGAAATACCTCAGTAAATAAAACAGGGAATGGAACTTTGACTTTATTAGGGTCAAACACATATACCGGAGCAACGGTTATTCATAATGGAGAATTAGAGATCAGTACTTTAGCCAATGGAGGTCAGGCTAGTTCTATTGGGGCTTCTCAAAATTATGATTTTAACTGGGTATGGCTAGGTGGAAAAATTAACTATACAGGTTCTACGGTTTCTACCGATAGAAATGTGGCCATGGATGGTAATACCGAATTTGCAGTGAACGATGGTTATGCCACGGTAACTATGACAGGAAGTATTGGTGGACAAGGTGGTTTGATAAAATCTGGGGAAGGCGCTTTAAAACTAACCAATGTTAATCCATATATTGGAGAAACTGTTGTTCAAGATGGTACTTTGGAAATAAACGGAATGACTGCATTAACTAATACTGCAGGAATGGGTACTTCTGGTAATATAGTTTTACAGGGAGGACACCTTAAATTATCAGGTGGAGAGTCGGCCAATTATGAAACTTATAATTTTGAAATGGAAGTGTCGGCAGGAACCCGTAGTTCTTTTCAGGTGGACAGAACCTGTTATTTAAAAGGAGCTGTAAAAGGTGAAGGTGAACTCATTTATGATATTTATTATGTGAGGGAATATATACAAGGAGATTGGTCTTTGTTTAGCGGTACTTTTTACCCAAGAGGTTTGGGTACAACTACCGATGGAAGCCAACTTATCTTAAATAATACAGGAGGAATTCCTAATGCACGTGTATATGCTTTGGGTAAGACAAAGATAGTTTGTTGGAAAAATGCCAGTACCATGCGATTGGGAGGATTATCAGGTGCCTCAACAACCAAATTAGCTGGGGCCGATAAGAAAAATAATTCGGCAACTATGACCTGGATTGTGGGTGGAGCAGGAACCGATGAGGTTTTCCATGGTGTTATTAATAATGAATGTTCTTCTGCTTCCTATAATGGTACTACATCGATTATAAAAGAGGGAATTGGTTATTGGAAATTAACCGGATACAATACTTATTCAGGAACAACTAAAGTTACAGATGGAAAATTAATTGTAAACGGAACAAATACTTCAGGGGCAACAACCACTGTAGAAGGAGGAACTCTGGCAGGAACAGGTCGTTTATATGGAGCGGTGTTGGTTAAGGATGGTGCTACACTAGAGCCGGGAGATAGTGATATTTCCACTTTTCAAATAGGTCGATTGACCATGTATTCAGGAAGTCAGGTGAATATAGATATTGATGCTACAGCATCAAGTTCAGATTTAATTGTATCATCAGGAGCAATAGCTTATAACGGAACCTTAAATTTAAATATTACAGGTGTTTTAGAAGCTGGCGATTCATTTACCTTGTTTAGCGGAACATCTCATGCTGGTGATTTTGAAGAAATTATTCCGGCTATACCGGGTGAAGGTTTGGAGTGGAGCAGACAAAATGGTGTATTAAGTGTGGTTCAAGCCACTGCTGTTAATAAGCATTTAGCTAAGCAGGTAAAAATTTATCCTAATCCGGTGCAAGATGTCATATATGTTGAATTAGATAAAAGCTATCAAAAAGTTAAGATCCAGGTAGTAAGTTTGTCAGGTGATGTAATTGTACAAGATGAATTTAATGCTTCCGAAGAAATAACCATGTCGCTTAAAGATCTTTCAAAAGGAATGTACCTTCTGGAACTAACCGTTGATCAAACAAAATTAGAAAGTGTAAAAGTGTATAAGAAGTAGTTTGAGTACTCTATTTGTAATTCTTTTCAGATGAGATTTTCATCTGGAAGGGATTGCATTTTTATATTTTGAAATCTGGCAGTTTTTTATAAAAAAGGATGTAATCCAAATTATTTTATATTTGTCATATATTTTCTTTACCATCTAAGTTAAATATGACCGATAAATCTACATTAATACAAACATTTGAAAATTTATTTGAGACTTACTATGCTGATTTATGTGCTTATGCTTATAAATATTTAAAGGATACCGGCACGGTTGAGGATATTGTTTCGGAAACGTTTTACCAAATGTGGAAGTGTGGGGATAAGCTGGAGAATATTAAAAGCATTAAAAGTTATCTCTATAAATCGGTTTACAATAATACCTTTTATTATCTGCGAAGTAAATCAAATCAGGTGCTGGAAGGAGCTCAAGAGTTGTCAGAATCTTTCCAGGAGGATACTGATACGCGCGATGCATTTCATCATATGGTACTCGAAGAGTTGGCAGAACAACTGGAAACAGCTATTGAAAAATTACCCACACAACAACAGAAAGTATTTCGACTAAAGCGGTTTGAACAAAAGAAGAATATGGAAATTGCAGAAGAATTAAATATATCTGTTAAAACAGTTGAAATGCACATGAGCAAAGCTTTAACTTCGCTTAGAAAAGATCTTCAAAGTGTATTACCTTCATTTATTATTGTTATCCTATTAAGTATGTAAAGTTCACATTGTGAGTTGTTAGGGCTGTTATTTTGGTGAGTCTGATATTTAAATGTGAAAAAAAGTAAAAAATAGTTACAGAATCATACAGGGTATTATCTTATTCTTGCATCTTAGTTATTAAAGAAGATTGAATTTGAGCAATGAAAGATAAAGTACCCGATAAAATAGATAAAGTGATATTCGATTACCTCAGTGGTGATATGAGCCCCGGAAATCAGAATAAGCTGGAGAAACTTCGTAACAAATCGGAACATTTAGACGCTCATGTAAAAAGCATAGAGCATATATGGCAAGGAGAATCCGGAGATAGAAAGCTTTTTGATACAGGTAAGGCTTATCTAAATCTGGGAAGTAATATCATGAATCAACAGGCCATCCGTCCAAATACACTTGGTTTAAAAAATATCTTTTATCGAGCTGCTGCTATTATTCTAATTCTATTGGGTACTGCATATGCAGCTTATCTGTTAGGTTTTAGTAAACAGTCGCAGGGTAATCCGGTAACTATTTCCTGTGCATCTGGTGAAAATGCCGAAGTAATATTGCCTGATGGTTCGCATGTCTGGTTAAATTCAGCCAGTAGTATCACCTATAATAGTTCGTTTAATAAAGATACCAGAGATGTTTGTCTAAAAGGAGAAGCCTATTTTCAGGTTGAATCGGATAAAGACCATCCATTTAATGTAGTTGTAGATGACTATGTCGTAACTGCTACAGGAACCCGTTTTAATGTTAAGGCTTATGCCGATGATGCTTTTGCCGAAACCAGTTTAATGGAAGGCAAAGTGTTTGTGATGCATCAAAATAAGCAGTATGCAATGAAAGCAGGAGAGGTGGTTACCCTGGATAAAAAGCAGAATACCTGGTATAAACGAAAAATTAAAAACTCAGATTTTATAATTGGTTGGAAAGATGGAAAACTCATCTTTAAAAATGAATCTATTTTAACATTGAAACGACGTTTCGAAAGATTTTATGATGTAAACATAGAATCAGATCCTTCAGTGGATACCATCAGGTTTTCTGGTGTATTGCAATACGAATCAATTGATGAATTATTATATATCCTTAATCAAACACAAGGCATTGTAGCCAAAAAAGATGGTAAATCCATTTATTTGAATTTATCGGTAAAATAAATTTCAAAAGGGGCAAGTGCCTCTTTTATAAAAGATAATGATCTTCGAATGGGACTTAAAGTAATCGGAAGATGCGGCAACATCCTCCGATTAAAATGAAAATTAAAAATTGTATTAATTCTTAACTTCTAAAACAGTTCAAATCTATGAAATCTAAAGGAGAATATTATTCCTTACGGGATAATACTTGGAAAAATCTATGCTTAAAAATGAAAATTACTACGCTCTTTTTATTTATTGCATTACTTCCTTTGTCTGCGAATACCCTTTCGCAAACGATCAATTTTGACAGGGAGTTTAACGGTCGTAATTTTAACGACTTTATTCAATTCGTAGAAGAAAAAACAGACTACAAGTTTTTTCTGAGTAATTCAGAAGTGGATGTTAACCAGGGCATCAGTACGGTGATTGGAACCAAAACAGTAAGAGATGCTGTTGATATTGTGTTAACAGATCTGCATTTGGATTACAAAATAACCGATGAACGATTAATCTTGGTTGTAGGTGAAAAAGAAGTTTTTCAGCAACAAGAGCAAAAAACAACCGGGGTAGTTAGCGATGAAGCGGGAATGCCGATACCAGGAGTTTCTGTAATAGTTAAAGGAACCACAAATGGTACCATTACAGATATTGATGGTAAATACTCGATTTCTGCACCAACAGGATCAACGCTTGTTTTTTCATTTATAGGAATGATGTCACAAGAGGTGATGGTTGATCAAGGTGTGATTAACGTAACAATGCAATCAGATGTTATTGGTTTAGATGAAGTAATTGCCATTGGTTATGGTACCATTAAGTCAGCAGATGTTACTAGTTCTGTTTCTACAGTAAAAGCAGAAGAATTTACAGCAGGTAGTGTACAAGATGCCGGACAGTTAATTCAGGGGAAGGTTGCAGGTTTAACATTAAATACTACAAGTGGTGACCCAACTGCAAGTACATCAATATCCTTACGTGGTAATACCACATTATTTGGTACAAGTACAAATCCTTTGGTTCTGGTAGATGGTATTCCAAGTGATATGAGCACTGTGGCACCTGAAGATATCGAGTCTATTGATATTTTGAAAGATGGTTCGGCTGCAGCTATATATGGAACGCGAGGCACAAATGGGGTAATTATTATTACCACTAAAAGAGCCAGTGGAGAATACAAAAGTCATGTTGAGTACTCTGGGTACGTTACTACACAGACAATAGCAAATAAGTTAGATATGCTGACTGCTAGTGATTATCGTAGTCAGATAGCTGACGGAACAAGGGCAGCTAGTGATGATCTGGGCGCAAGTACAGATTGGTTAGATCAAATTACTCAGACTCCTGTGAACCATGTTCATAATTTGACTTTTAGAGGAGGAGATGAGCAAACAAATTATTTAGCTACGATTAACTATCGTGATATTGACGGTATCTTTTTAGAATCATACTCAGAGAGATTGACAGCCAGAGCAGATGTAAATCACAATATGTTTGATGGATTGCTGTCATTTAATCTGGGTCTATTAACAAAAACTGAAAAGTATAACGGATTTAATGGATATACCTATCGTCAGGCTCTAATTTATAATCCAACCTCTCCAATTAAAGATGAAGATGGAGTTTGGGTAGAACAGCCAGGGGCTTTTAACTACGATAATCCATTAGCCCGTATAAAAGAATCTAATGGAGAAAGTAGTACCAATTTAACTCGTTTTACTGGTAATATTACTTTAAAACCAGTTACAGGCTTAAGTATTAAGGCGATTTTTTCCTACTCAAAATGGAACAGAACTATAGGGTATTATGAAACATCTGGTCATATTTCAACAGTAAGAGCAGGGGTAAATGGATATGCTGAAAATTCTGCAAATGAAAATGTAGAAAAATTAATGGATATTACTGCCGAGTACAAGAAAAATATTGGAGAACATAATTTTACTCTTTTAGGAGGTTATAGTTACCAAGATTTTGTTGGTAGAGATTTTTGGATTCATAATAATGATTTTCCTACTGATTTATTTGGATATAATAATATTGGTATAGGTACGGGGATTAAAAATGGTAGTACGGTTTGGGGAATTGGTAGTGGAAAAAGTAAAACAAATCTGATTGGTTTCCTTGGACGTATGAATTATAATTATAAAAACCGATACCTGTTAATGGCTAGTGTTCGACACGAAGCAGCTTCTCAGTTATATGGAACTAAAGAGCCTTGGGGTACCTTTCCTTCTGTTTCACTTGGCTGGAGAATTACAGAGGAGCCTTTTATGCAAGGAGTTACGGTTCTTAATAATTTGAAGTTTCGTTTAGGATACGGTGTTACAGGTACGCAACCAAGCGACTTGTTTTTAGGAGTGGGTACGCTTGCTTTTGGTAGTCCATTCTATAATAATGGAGAATGGATTCAAACTTTATCACCTGGTAGAAACTCAAATGAATATTTAAGGTGGGAAGAAAAAAAGGAAACTAATATAGGTATTGATTTTGGGTTATTTAATAATAGAATAACAGGTAGTATTGATAATTATAAAAGAACCATTGATGGATTATTATATGATTATGCGGTACCTACTCCTCCTAATTTGGTTAATACAACCAGGGCGAATGCTGGTAAAATGGAAAATACAGGACTAGAAATAATGATCGGAGGAACGCCAGTTAAAAATTCCGATTTTGAGTGGAATACAAATATTACCTTTTCAACTAATAGCAATAAATTAGTTAGTCTTTCAAATGAATTGTATGAAACAACAAGTGATTATTTCACAACAGGCGGTACAGGTGAACCTATTCAAACATTTACACATAGAGTAGATATTGGTGGAGAAATAGGAAATTTCTATGGTTTTAAAGTGATTGATATAGATGATGACGGAAAGTGGATATATGAAGATGCTGAAGGAAATGCAGTTAATTATGATGATTTTGACCATTCTTTTGAAAACAAGAAAGAACTAGGAAATGGTATTCCTAATTTTTATGCAGGATGGCAAAATAATTTACGATATAAGAATTGGGATTTATCCATTACCATGCGAGGTGCCTTTGATTATCAGATATTGAATTTTGAAAGGATGTATCTAGAAAATACCAAAACAGTTCAATATAACAGACTTCAATCAGCATATGATAAAGTGTTCGGTAAAGCTGTGCTAAGTACAGATATGGATTTGGAGTATAATTCATATTATATTGAAAATGGTGATCATTGGAAAATAGACAACATTACTTTAGGGTATAATTTTGATACAGGTAATTTAAAATATATCAGCAAGGCAAGAGTTTATGTGTCTACGCTAAACACATTTGTATTTACAAACTATAAAGGAATTGATCCAGAAGTATATTCTGGCGGTTTATCTCCTGGTAATGATGGTAGAGATAAGTATCCTACTACCCGCACGTTTACTTTTGGTGTTAACTTAAGTTTCTAAACTCTAATTTGTACTTGATATGAAATTCAATAAATATAAAAAAGCATTAAGCATATTGTTACTTTCTGTATCAATCCTTTTTTCAGGATGTACAGATTTGTATGATACTAGTTATTCAGAAATATTGGTAGAGCAATTTGAACCTACCGAAGAAGATGTACCGGCCTTAATTGGATCTGCATATGGATCATGGAGAGAGTTATTGTTATTTTGGAATGGATATTGGCGAGCTAATGAAGTAGGAGCTGATCAAATTATAATTCCTGGGCGACCCAATGGTTGGGTTGATGGAGGAATTTATCGCCGCATACATGAACATACATGGACCGTTGATGAAGATGTTGTTTATCAAACATGGGATAGAACTTATTACGGGATTTCGACCTGTAATCGTTTAATTTACCAAATAGAATCAGGTTTTGTGCCTATTGCAAATGAAGATGTTTATAACACGACAATAGCTGAGCTTAGAACCTTAAGAGCCAGTTACTATTATGTGCTTTGTGATTTATACGGTAATGTACCAGTTGAAACTGAATTTGATGTGCCAGAAGGATATCTTCCAGAACAAAGTACAAGAGCTCAGGTTTTTAATTTCATCGTAAATGAAATAAAGGAGAGTCTACCATATTTAAGTCGTGATCGAAATACTGCAACTTATGGAAGGTTTAATAAATGGGCTGCTCATACTTTATTAGCAAAAATGTATTTAAATGCAGAAGTTTATGCAGGTTCAGCAATGTGGAGTGAGTGTATTGATCAGTGTGATTCGGTTATAAATTCCGGAGCAGGCTATGCCTTAGAAGGAAGTCAGAAAAATGTTTTTATCACGGAGAATCAAAACTCCGCTGAAATTATTTTTGGTTTAGCTATTGATGATCAATATACAACAGGCTGGAATCAGTTTGATATTCATATGCAGACTTGTCAACCATCTATGCAGGCTAAATATGATTTAACCATGACTCCATGGGGCGGAATGTGTGCCATACCTCAGTTTATAGATACTTTTGATCCTGATGATAGCAGATTAACAACTAACTTTATGATGGGACAGCAGTATGCTTCATCAGGAGAGGAATTGTTGGTAACAATGGGTAATTTAGTGGGTGATCCTTTAAACTTAATTAATGAAGTGCCTGATATCTCTCATTCAGAAGAAATTCATGGTTACAGATTTGAGAAGTTTGAGATTGCTAAGGGATCTTCTAATATTTTAAATAACGATTTCCCTCTTTTTAGATATGCAGATATCTTAATGATGAAAGCAGAGTGTTTATTAAGAACAGGAAGTGAAGATGATGCAGCAACTATAGTTACTCAAGTAAGAGAGCGTGCTTTTAAATCAGCACCAGAAAAAGCAGCCGTAACAGGAGCTGAATTGTTAGAAGGTAGTGTATACGATTATGGACTAAGAACAGAGAGTGCCGAAACGCATGAAGGTGGTGATGATATCACTTATGGTCGTTTTCTTGATGAATTAGCGTGGGAGTTCAACCAGGAAGGTCGTCGTCGTCAGGATATGATCCGTTTTGGAATTTACACTAGCAAATCTTTCTTTGCACATTCGCCAAATGGAGACTATCGTTCCTTATATCCTATTCCAAGAGGAAGAATTGAAACGAACAATAATATCCAACAAAACACCGGATATAACTAAACTTAATTTATGGAGATGGAAGTTTGGTAAGACCAGACTTCCATTTTTATTTACTTGATATTCTTTAATTACAATATAACACGATTATGGATATTTCAAGAAAGAGCTTTCTAAAAAAAGCTTGTATAAGTGGAGCATGCTTTTGTGGATTTACATCTCTATTTTCAGCTCCCAATACCCAGTCTGTTGATCATCCTAATCATCAAAATGATTTACTATCGCTTACACATCAGTGGATCAATGAGTTGATGATGAGCCTAAATGATCATCTGGGAGACGAAATGATTAGAATCATTATCAAAAACACTTCCGCTGTACATTATCAAAATTTAAATATGAATGCTGTTTTGGAACCATATAAGGGAAATTTATCTGGTTTTATTGCATTTCTTGAGCAAGAATGGGGCTGGAAGGTAGTATTTAATCCTGATAAAAAAATACTAATAGCTGATGAAAATAAGGCTAAATGTGTGTGTCCGATAATATCGCTAATGACTGATTCTAACGCTACTATGATGTGTTACTGTTCAGAAGGTTTTGCAGAACAAATGTTTTCTCTTGTTACCCAAACCAAGGTAAAGGCAAGTGTAATTTCACCTGTAAAAAGAGGAGATAAATCGTGTAAATATAAAATAGAACTAAGCTAGAAATTTAGAATGCTAAAAGACAGTTTTAGATACAATATATTTTGTAGGATTTGTTATAGTATCTTCTCAAAATGATGATATATAAGATTTTCAATTCTAGTATTTTTAAAAGATAATAAAAGAGATATGTATTCAAGGAAAGTATTTGTACCTCTATTGCTGGGTATGGTAGTTTTATTAATCTGTTGTCAGAGAAAAGTTAACTCTGATAAAGAATCAACAGTTGCAGGCAATTATCCTATAAAAGGAGTTCTTTTTAGTAAAGTAAAAATACAGGATCAATTATGGTCGGAACGTATAGAAACCAATAAAACAGTAACCATTCCATCTTCTTTTGCTAAATGTGAAGAGAATGGTCGTATGGATAATTTCCTGATTGCCGGAGGTAAGATGGAGGGTAAGGTAAAAGGTAAAATGGTGTTTGATGATTCCGATGTGTATAAAGTTATTGAAGGAGCTGCTTATTCATTAACTACCAATCCTGATCCGGCTATAGGTGCTTATATGGATTCTATTATTGATATTATTAGTATAGGTCAGGAAGATGATGGTTATTTAACAACCTATAAAACTATAGATACCACTTATTCTCCTTCGTTTTGGTGTCCTCCAGGGGGGAGATGGCAAAACTTGAACAGAAGTCATGAACTGTACAATGCCGGTCATATGTACGAAGCGGCTGCTGCACATTATTTAGCTACAGGTAAATCTAACTTTTTAGATATTGCCACTAAAAATGCAGATTTATTAGTAAGTGTTTTTAGAAAAGGAAGCAACAAAGATTTTCCCGGGCATCAAATTGTAGAAACTGGTTTGGTTAAGCTTTACCTGATAACTAAAAAGCAGGAGTATTTAGATTTGGCCAAACATTTTTTAGATGCCAGGGGGGACAGCACAAATGTGCAGCACGAAGCTTATACACAATCGCACAAGCCTGTTGTGGAGCAGGATGAGGCAGTTGGACATGCAGTTAGAGCTGCATATATGTATGCAGGAATGACAGATATTGCTGCTTTATATAATGATGAGGCATACAAAAAAGCCATTAATGCCATATGGGAAAATATGGTGTATAAAAAGTTCTATATAACTGGAGGTTTAGGAGCCCGACATGATGGGGAGGCTTTTGGTGATAATTACGAATTGCCAAACCTGACTGCTTACAACGAAACTTGTGCAGCCATTGCAAATGTATACTGGAATTACAGAATGTTTTTGCTTTATGGAGATTCAAAATATATTGATGTTTTAGAGCGAAGTTTATATAATAATGTACTTTCGGGTATTGGCCTTGATGGTAAGAGCTTCTTTTATCCAAACCCTTTGTCGTGTGATTTGGAATACAAGTTTAATAGCATGGAAACGTTAACACGTCAACCTTGGTTTGATTGTTCTTGTTGCCCAACTAACTTATGCCGTTTTATTCCTTCTGTTCCAGGTTATATTTATGCAAATCAGGATGATAAGCTCTTTGTTAATTTATTTGTTTCAAGTGAATTCGAACAGGAGTTTAAATCATCTATTTTTAAAATAAAGCAAGAAACAGCTTATCCATGGGATGGAAGAGTTGATATCAAGATAAATCCGGAACAAAAAGCACCATTGGCATTTTACATTAGGATACCAGGATGGGCAATCGATAGACCTGTTCCAGGTGATTTGTACGCTTATGAAAATCCATCACGAAAAGAAATAGCATTATTTGTGAATGGTGAGAGAGTAAAATATCAGGTAGATAAGGGGTATGCTGTTATTAATCGGGAGTGGTCAAAAGGAGATAAAATTACCATGTATTTACCAATGGATATTAAAAAAGTTAAAGCAAATAATTTAGTAGAGGAAGATAGAGGTAAAATAGCTTTGGAGCGTGGTCCTATTGTATATTGTTTAGAAGGTGCAGATAATCCTGAGATAGATAATATTTCCTTAAATCAAGAAGTACAACTAAAAACATTACAAAATCAAAAACTATTTGGAGGAACAACTACTATTATAGGGGAAAATGCAAAGAGTGAAAAGGTGTTGGAAGCCATACCATATTATTTATGGAATAACAGAGGTGCTTCAAAATTAAAAGTTTGGTTACCATTTAATTAAATTATAAAACGTAAGAAGAACCCTTAAAATTTAACTTATAAGTAGTATAAAAATGAAAGAATAAACCAGCTTATTATAATATAATCAATCTATAAATTAAGAATTCATGAAAAAAAATCTATGGATTATGCTTGTTTTGTTTACAAGTATCAGTGGGGCTTTAATTGGACAAACAGACTATACCTCCAGTATTACCAATCCCAGTTTTGAAACAGGAAATACAAATGGTTGGACATGGATTGGCGCAGACGGTTATGCTTGGTTAGGTCCAAATACAGATGGAGATGCAACCAAAGATGGATCCTATATTAATGGCCTTTGGAACGCAAGTATTGGAGATGTTGAGTTTTCGCAGGAGATTACAGGTTTACCCTCAGGAAATTATCTGGTTTCTGCATTAGTGACGGTGAGTACGAATCGTTTAACTAATCAGAGATTATTTGCTAGTTCTGGAGAAACGACAGTTTCAAAACTGTATGGAGCAGAATCTAATGCTGCTTATTCCGAAGCGAATTTATCAATTTTAGGAGCAACAGAACAATATTCATTTGCCGGATATGGAGAATCAGCTGCTGAAAACGGACCGTTTTATAGTCTTTCTGTAGTTCAACAAGTAACAGATGGTACTTTAACGATTGGTATAAAAGTCAGTGGAAAAGGAACGTCAGAAGCTTATGATTTTTCACACACTACAAGTGGAGATGCAGGTTTCTTTAAGTTTGATGGCTTTACTTTAACTGAAGTGTCTGATGTGGCTACTGCCAAAAATATTACATTAAGTATTGGTTTTCTCGATGCATCTTTTGATACAGATACTTATGTTTACACTGCTACATTGCCACAAGGAACAACAAGTGTTACACCTGCTATCACACCAACCGTAGATGGAGTAACTATTACGGGAGCAGAAGAAATTGATGTATCAACAGGTTCTGGAAGTTCTATGATAACCATTCAGGCATTAGATGGAGAAACAGAACAAACTTATACAATTAATTACAATGTAGCAGTTCCTGCTGAAGGAGGACAACAAGATAAGCTGTATACCAATGAATTTCCATTAAGTGATATAACGCTTTTAGAAGGTTCTTTTAAACATGCGATGGATTTAAATATCGAGCATTTATTGAACTATGATGTAGATCGTTTGCTAGCACCTTATCTTAAAGAAGCAGGGCTGGCAGCCAAAGCGACCAGTTACTCAAACTGGATTGATTTGGATGGTCATATAGGTGGTCATTATTTATCTGCAATGGCAATTCATTATGCGGCCACAGGAAATACAGAATGTAAAGATTTAATGGATTATATGGTAACAGAGCTCAAAGCTTGTCAGGATGCAAATGCTATTAATAATTCATCGTGGGGAGTTGGATACGTTGGAGGTGTGCCAAGTAGTAGCTCGGTTTGGTCTACCTTTAAAAGGGGTAATTTTTCCAGTTACTATTCCGCTTGGGTACCGTGGTATAATGTGCATAAAACTTATGCAGGTTTGAGAGATGCCTGGTTGTATGGAAACAATGAGTTAGCAAAAACAGTATTTCTTTCTTTCTGTGATTGGGCAATTGATATCACTTCTGCGTTGTCAGATACTCAAATGGAAACGATGCTGGATGTAGAGCATGGAGGTATGAATGAGGTGCTGGCAGATGCTTATCAGATGACTGGAAATACTAAATATTTGGATGCTGCAAAACGTTTTTCTCATAAAGACCTGTTAAATAGTATGGCCGTCGAGGTTGATAATTTAGATAATATGCATGCCAATACGCAGGTTCCTAAAGCTGTTGGATTTCAAAGAATAGCAGAATTGTCTGAAGAAACGAACTATGTAAATGCCGGTGAGTTTTTCTGGACGACAGTAACGGAGGAGAGAACATTGGCTTTGGGTGGAAATAGTAGAAAGGAATATTTTCCACAAGCTTCTGCATGCACAGACTATATTAATGATATAGAAGGACCGGAATCATGTAATACCAATAATATGTTAAAGCTTACTGAAAACCTTTTTAGGGTAAAGCCGGAAGCTAAATATATGGATTACTATGAAAGAGCCATGTACAATCATATTTTATCTACGCAACATCCGGAGCATGGAGGTTACGTCTATTTTACTCCGGCCCGTCCGCAGCATTATCGTGTTTATTCTTCTCCTAATCAAGCTATGTGGTGTTGTGTAGGTACCGGAATGGAAAATCATGGAAAATATGGAGAAGTGATTTATACGCATGTAAATGATTCGTTGTATGTAAACTTATTTGTTGCATCAGAGTTATCTTGGGAAGAAAAAGGAGTTACTGTCCGTCAGGAAACATCTTTCCCAGAAGAGGAAAAAACAAGATTATACTTTTCAACTGATGTACCTACAGATTTAAATCTAAAGATACGATCACCTAAATGGGTAGCTGAAGGAACACTAAAAGTTGTTGTGAATACAGATACTGTAGATATTGTTTCTACACCACAATCATATATATCCATTAACAGAACTTGGAGTAATGAGGATTCTGTGCATATTATTTTACCTATGCAAAATACCTTGGAGGAGCTTCCTAATGTTTCTTCATATGTTGCGATAATGCATGGGCCAGTTTTGTTAGGCGCTAAAACAGGAACCGAAGATTTAGCAGGGTTAGTTGCAGATGATAGCCGTTGGGGACATATTGCAAATGGTAGTTTATTACCGCAAGATGAAGCGCCGATTTTTGTAAGCGATAGAGTTGATTTAACTTCAAAAATATTACCAGTTGAAGGAAGCCCTTTACATTTTACCGCAGAAGAACTCTTCCCGAATCAAGAAGATAAATCTTTAATTCTGGAACCTTTTTATAATATACATGATTCTCGTTATATGATGTATTGGTTAGCTTTAAGTCAGGATCAATATCAAGATGTTTTAGATAGTCTAGCAGCAGTCGAGCAAGCAGCTCTTGAGCTTCAGGCAAGAACAGTAGATGAAGTAGCGCCAGGAGAACAACAGCCAGAGGCTGATCATCAGATGGAGATCTTAAATTCAAATACTGGTAATTGGCAAAATGAGTTTTGGAGAGATGCGAGTAATGGTGGTTTTGTTAGCTATACTCTTGGAACAGAAGGAAAAACTGATTTATCGTTGATGGTGAGATACTGGGGTAATGAAGGAGGGAGCAGATCGTTTAACATCTATATAGATGGAGCTTTACTTACCAATGAAAACATTGTTGGTAAATGGAATGTGAATGATTTTGTAAATGTAGAATATCCTATTCCAACTTCCATGACTGATGGAAAAACATCAATAACAGTTAAGTTTGAAGCGATTAATACTAGCAATCTGGTGGGAGGATTGTTTTATGTGAGACTGTTAGAGCCTCTAACAACTGATGTTAGAACAGCTAAAGAAGATTATACCTGGAATGTTTACTCAAAGGATCATTCTATATATCTTAAGGGCTTACCTGAAAACAGCACAATTAAAGTATTTGATGTGAGTGGTCAGATGTTGTTTAATCAAAAGGTTGATCAGCCTGACTTTATCATTTCAGACCTGTCAAAAGGAGTGAAAATAGTACAAGTATTAGTAAACAATGTACCTGTTAGTCATAAGGTATTAGTGCCATAATCTAAAACAATAATATTTATGCGATATAGCCGAAGGAATTCACCTTCGGCTTTTTTTATTAAAATTAGTTGATGATTAATATCAAAGAACTTCTCATAGAACCATATATATTTGCAGTTTCTAAATTATTTGTGTTTAAATCTCATATAATAATATAAATACACTATGAAAAGAATCTTTTTATTACAAATCTTATGTTTGTTCGCAGTCTTTCTTTCTGCACAAAAACATATACTAACAAGTCCGGATAACAAACTTTTATTATCTGTAAATCTGGATGCAGGAAAAATTTCTTATTCCGTTAATTATGACGGAGCCATTATGTTGGAAGAGTCTCCTTTGGGTGTCGTTACCAGCGTTGGTGATTTTTCACAGAATCTAAAAGAAGCTGGAACCTCAGAAAATGAAATAAACGAACAGTATACATTGGATCGTATCAAAACATCCTATGTTAACTATCGTGCTAATGAATTGGTTGTATCTTATTTAAACGATAAGGATCAAAAAATAGATTTGGTCGTTAGAGTTAGTAACAACGATATTGCTATCAGATACCTGTTTTTTCAATATGAATATACATCCAATTGTACCATAGAGAAGGAATTGACGGGTTTTAATTTTCCAAAGCAAACTACAACCTTTTTAACACCTCAAGCTACACCGGGTATTGGTTGGCATCACACCAAACCTAGTTATGAGGAAGAATATGTGCAGGATGAAGCTTTGGGAGAACATTCAAAATATGGATTGGGATATACTTTTCCATCCTTGTTTCATATTGGAAATGATGGTTGGGTGTTAGTCTCAGAAACAGGAGTAAGTAGTGCTTATTGTGGCTCGCGTTTAAGCGAAGGAACAAAGGATGGATTGTATAGTATTGCATTTCCACATCCTGATGAAAACAGAGGTATTGGAGATGCTCAACCTAGTATTGCACTTCCTGGATCTACACCTTGGAGAACAATTACAGTTGCAGATAATTTAAAGCCTATTGTAGAAACAACGGTTCCTTTTGATTTAGTTACACCGCTTTATGAAGCATCACAGACTTATAAGTTTGGCCGATCTACCTGGAGCTGGATCATGTGGCAGGATAACAGTTTGAATTATAAAGATCAGATGGCTTATATTGATTTAGCCTCAGATTTAGGATATGAGTATGTATTGATCGATGGTTTATGGGATAAGCAAATTGGTTACGACCGTGTTCCGGAATTAATTAAATATGCGCATTCAAAAGGAGTGGATGTGTTTATGTGGTATAATTCCAATGGTTTCTGGAATGATGCACCACAGGGGCCAAGACATAGAATGAATACTTCTGTTGCTCGTAAAGAAGAAATGAAATGGCTGCAAAGTTTGGGAGTAAAAGGTTTAAAAGTTGACTTCTTTGGAGGAGATAAACAAACAACGATGCAACTATATGAAGATATTCTTTCTGAAGCTAATGAATATGGACTCATGATTATTTTTCATGGTTGTACTTTGCCTCGAGGTTGGGAGAGAATGTATCCAAACTATGTGGGAAGCGAAGCTGTGTTAGCTTCCGAAAATTTAATTTTTCAACAGCATGCAAATGATATGGAGGCTAATAACGCTTGTTTACATCCATTTATCAGAAATGCTGTTGGCTGTATGGAATTTGGTCCGGTATTGCTTAATAAACGTCATAACAGAACAAATGATGGAGGCAATTACCGCAGAACAAGTGATGTGTTCCAGTTGGCTACAGCTGTGTTATTTCAAAATCCGGTTCAGGTATTTGCCATTGCACCTAATAATTTACACGATGTGCCTGCATTTGAAATTGATTTTATGAAAAAGGTGCCAACAACCTGGGATGAAACAGTTTTTATTGATGGATACCCAGGTAAATATTGTGTTTTGGCTCGTCGTCATAGAACCGATTGGTTTGTTGTTGGAGCTAATGCTCAAAAAGAAGCAATAAAATTGAATGTTTCATTACCTATGCTAGCGGGTAAACAAGTGAAAAAATACGCAGATAAAAAAGATTTGACTTCTTATTTGCAGACTGTAAAGTTAAATAGTAATGGCAAAGTGGAGTTGACCATTCAACCTAATGGAGCTGTTATTTTTACAAATCAAAAATAAGTTGTAGATCATTAATATATTTAGAGGTTGTTCGCTTGGGAATAGCCTCTTTTTTATTTGGGTAATGTAAAATAGAATGTTGATCCTTCTCCAGGAGTACTCTCCACGCCAATATTACCATTGTGCTTTTCAACAAATTCTTTACAAATCAATAAACCAAGACCGGAACCTTTTTCACTATTGGTTCCTACTGTTGTAACGTTTGTTGATAAAGTGAATAATTTTGATATTTGTTCTTCATTCATTCCCACACCCGTGTCGGATACAGAAATTTTGATGCCTCCAGCATGATTAATGTTTTCAGCATTGATGTAAATACGACCTTTTTGCGGCGTAAATTTAATGGCATTGGATAATAAGTTGCGAACAATAGTAAGTAGCATGTTTTTATCGGCATACACCGAAATCTCTTTTTGAAGATCCTTTTGAACTTCAATGTCTTTCTTTGTATACAGTTCTTCTAATATAAAACAAGACTCTTTTATTACCTCATTAATGGTAAAAGTACTTGGCGAGAATTTGATTTTATTCCCTTGAGATTTAGACCATATGAGTAGGTTTTCGAGTAAGTCATGACTGCTTACTAATCCATGCTTAATCATTTGGATATATCTCATTTTATCTTTCTCGCTATGCTCTTCATAATCATTAATCAGAATTTCAGACAATCCAATTAGTGCATTAAATGGAGATTTTAAATCGTGGGCAATGATAGAAAAGAATTTGTCTTTCGTGGCAATGGCCTCTTTAAGTTCTTCGTTGAGCTCATTTAAGTTCTCTGTTCTTTTATTCACTTCCTCTTCAAGCAAGGTATTCTGATGCTTAATGATTTTCTCATTTTCTTTCAGGCTATCCATTAATTTTACCTGTACATCTAATTTTTCCTTTTCTTCTCTACTTTTTTCCCATTCAGTTCTTTTTGATAATAAGAAAAATAAGATGAGTGCTTCAATCATTGTGGCCAGTGCCACATGACTCATTCCAAATAGGTAACCCGGCTTTCCTGTTTGGATGTAAATAGCTTCGGTAAGAACTAATAAAAAATAAATAATGTAGGCACTGGAAAAATAATAACCCATTTTATTTCCTTTCTTACCAGTGACAAATCCAAGGTATCCCATGATAAAAAAGGATAACAAAGCATGCATGGT
This sequence comes from uncultured Saccharicrinis sp., assembly GCA_963677245.1. Lineage (GTDB taxonomy): Bacteria > Bacteroidota > Bacteroidia > Bacteroidales > Marinilabiliaceae > Saccharicrinis. The sequence goes on along the minus strand of OY781921.1, from coordinate 1,667,077 downwards.
ATTAATAGACAACGCAGCTTCCAGTGGCAGAGTGAATCGGAAAAAAATATAAATAAAGAAATACACAATTATATACCTTACAACTTTATAATGATTAGGCACGTATTTGTATACTTCCAGAAAATAAACACAATAAATGGTTTGAACTGCAACACCAATAGTGGGTACGGTTAAATACCAAAACATCAAATCTATATTCGGGATGAGGTAGAGGATAATACCATCCAATACAATTAAGGCATAGCAACTGTATATAAAAACAACGATGGCATAAAATAGGTAAATGCGATTTTTTAATGAAAAGAAAAAGAATAGATTAGTGATGATTACAAATAGCATAATTCCCATGTAAATACCATAGGTTAGCCGCTGTTTGTAGTTTTTTATGTCGTACGCTGATTCTTTGTAAATTACTACGGGAAGTGGGTGAGTATTGGATAGGAGCCTTACGTAATAGTTTCTTTTACCAGGAGGTAGGTTAAATGCCTGAAAGTGGTGAGCCTTTACTCTTTCTTTAACGGGAATGTTGTAGCCGGCAATTTGTTTTACTACTCGCCCAGAGTCATTTTTATAATAGAATTCGCAAATAGGTAAACAAGCATGCGCAATTTCTAATATTAGCTTTTCCTGAGTTGGGTTATCAAATGTAAAGTTTAGCCAATAAATAGATTTTGTGAATCCAAAGTTTAAAATATCACTATCTGATTGTTTAAATTGAGAAAGGAATTCAGGTGAACTGATTTCTTTGTAATTAATATTACCTTTTTTGTCTTCTAAATATTTTAGTTTTTTGGCAATACTTATTTTTTCCAGATTCGAGAGCCAGGTGATTTCCTCAGCATAAATAAAAGGAAATATAAAGAAAGACAATATTAGAATACCATAGAATCTCATACGAAAACTATAAGGCCTTTCTAAGATACAAAGCTCATTTGAAAGATGGCACTAAAAATTCTGATTATTTTTTGATTTCATAAAAAAATAGGGGAATACCCTTAAAAGAAAACGTGTACTTACTATCAATCATGTATTTCTAAACATTATGGGTGTTTAACTAAACTTTATATCATACTCGTTTCATATATTTATGCCTTATTTTAATTTAAAACTGACATTTATTAACTATGTATTTATTAATTATAGGTGTAGTCTTTATTATGGGATTACTTTGGTTCTCAAGAAAGAAAAAACATTCAAAATGGATTCTACCTAATGGAGACTTTCCATTTAACTGGCGATTGATTTTAACAACAAAAGTTAATTATTACAAGCAGTTAAATGCTGAAGAAAAGAAGGCTTTTGAGTATCGGATTCATGAATTTTTATTGAATTGTAAAATAACAGGAGTTGAAGTTGAGGTTGACATCGAAGATAAAATACTAGTGGCTTCGAGCGCTATTATTCCTATTTTTAGATTTAGCGATTGGAGATATGTAAACCTAAATGAAGTTTTACTTTATCCCGATATGTTTAATGAAAAGCTGGAAACTAGCGGAGAAGACAGACGAATTATGGGCATGGTGGGTTCAGGTTATATGGAAGGTAAAATGATATTATCTAAAAAAGCTTTGCACCATGGTTTTTCTAATAGTTCAGATAAAAAGAATACAGCTATTCATGAGTTTGTGCATTTGATTGATAAGCTGGATGGTGCAACAGATGGTGTTCCTTCATTGCTAATGGACAATCAATATGCTTTACCATGGCTTGAGTTAATTAATGCAAAAATTGAAGAAATATACCATCAGCAATCCGACATTAACCCATATGGAGGTACAAATAAGCAAGAGTTTTTTGCTGTCGCCAGCGAGTACTTCTTTGAACGACCTAAGTTGTTAAAACAAAAACATCCTGAATTATATAAAATGTTGGAAGAGATATTCAAACAGGATTTATCAAAAACAGATTTATCCGGGAGAGCAATAAAATCAGGAAGAAATAGCCCCTGCCCATGTAGAAGTGGATTGAAGTTTAAAAAATGTTGTGGAAAGGCAGCTTAATAAGAGGCCACTGAAAAACTTCCTATTTGTCGGCAAGTTTAAAAAGAATAAGGATGTAATATTGGGCTAAATGCTCAACTGTTACATCCTTTGTTTTTTTAGTTGAAAATAGTTTGATGTGTCAAAATGGACGAAAAAAGCCACTGAAAGGCATACTTATCGTATTATTCAGATAATGTGCAGGTTACTAGATTAGTTTCAATATTCTTTTCAGATTTACAGCAAAGATTGTTAAAGCCGTTTGCATTTGCATATTGTCTAAACCATATGAAATGGCCCGATCGAAGCCATGAGTGTTTTTTAGTTCTCCATTTTTGGCTTCGATTTTATATCGATGCTTCGACTTATCCTTGAAGTAGTCTGAGTTTTGAAATTCAATTTGCTCCTTGTGTTCCTTGCAGTTTATCGAAACAGAATATGATTTGCTTTTAGCCCCTTCTTTATAACACCCTTGTTTTAACTTACACACCTTACATTTTTCAATGTCAAAATAATAGGTATGCACCTGGTTAGTACCAGTGTTTTTGGCTCCCTGTTTGGCTTTGCGCACTGCCATATGCCCTGCAGGACAAACAAACATTCCTGCATCTTTATTGAATTCAAATTTATCTTCTTCTTTTCTAAAGCCTTGTGTAATTGCTGGGTTTAGTTTTGATACAATATCTATATTGTTTTCATTTCCATAAATCAAATTGTCTTTGCCAGAATAAGCAGAATCACCAATGACAGTATCTACTTTCATTCCGTTTTGCATGCTTTGTTCAACGATTGCTTGTAATTGCGGGCCATCGCCTTTGTCGCCGGAAGTAACAACAGCAGCTGTTATTATTCTTTCCTCTGTCATGCCGATATGACTCTTGTAACCAAAAAATGATGAATCGGCAGATTTATGACCAATTCGAGCATCTTCATCTTTGGATAGGGTGTATTTGTCTTGGGTATCTTCTATGGTTTCTTGAAGTAGGTTTAGCTTCTCCTTTACCTTAGGATAGTTGGAGATTATTTCATTTTTAGCAATAAAATCAATTAGCTCTGAGCAGTAGCTTAACTCTTGCTCCAGGTTATCACCGATATGCTTTTGAGGTAATTGCTCTTTGATATCGTCATCGACACTGTAAGCCATCTTTCGAAGCAACTTGGCTCTTTCCTTTAATACTTCCAATGGCGACAAGGGGTTAGATCTACTCTTGGTATGGGTGGCATCAACGATGATAGACTTGGACTTGATAATTCCTTTGTCGATAGCAATGGCTACGGTTTTTCCTATTAACAAATTTAATAAGTCGGCATCTTTTAATCTTAACCGGCGAAATTTTGTCAGAGTACTTGCATTTATCACATCATCCTCCGGTGCCATTCCTAAAAAATATTTGAAAGACATATCGACACGCGAACGCTCTACCACATCTACGTCAGATACATTGTAGATAACTTTTAACAGAAGGTATTTAAATAACCTTATAGGGCTTTCGGCAGTGCGCCCATTGTCATGACAATATTTTGACGATAGCTCATCGTATATAAAGCTAAAATCAATTAACTCATGAATACGGCGAAGTATGTTGTCTTTAGGAATAATAAGCTCGTAGAGTTCCGAATAGGAACTAAAAACAAGTTTTTGTTGCTGTTCTAACATTGAATCATCCTCTTAAGTACTAATACAAAGAAAGCAGTAAAAAGAGAATTTAATCTTCTTTTTACTGCTTTTATTACTTAAGAGACTTTTTCAGTGGCCTCCTTAATAATGGGGTGTTTTTGTATAACTATACTAACGGTTGATAATGTTAATATCTCACATATGTGTACACATTAGTTTTAATTGAGAGGTATGGATCTGTAGCTTTACTTGATTTGTGCAACTAAATGACGAGTTTCTATGCAGTAAAAACAATATATCTAAATTATTTTTGAGATGTTTATAGAAATAAAAATGGGGAGTAATTAATCAATTAACAAAATCAGCGAGATACTCATTCGAACAGAAATCAGAATTTCTCCGTTTATGATATTGAATGACCTATTGTGTCTCTGAAATTGAAAAATATGAAAAAAACATTTACTTTTTTAATTGCGTTTTTATGTTTGTATACCTACACTGCATGGGCGCAAACAGATCCGGGAACAGATAATTTAATGCACCAATGGACTTTTGATAATGCTAATGCAAATGATTTAGTCGGATCAGCCAATGGAACATTAGTCGGTGCGGCGTCTTTTACAAATAGAGCTTTAAATACTTCTGATGGAGGATATGTATCTTTTCCTGGCGAAACGATTGCTTTGAATACCTATGATGCTATTACAACCGAAATATGGTTTACTTCTTCATCAGGAGCAAACGGAGGAAATACCATGTTAAGTTATTTTGGAGATGCCAATGTTGGAGGTTCTCTGGGAGCCAATTACCTTTTTAGCTCTCCGTCAAACGGTGGTAATTGCAGAGTGGCTGTTTCTACAGGAAATACAAGTGAACCATGGACTGTGGAAGCAGGAATCAATAGTTCTGCAGGAGCAATTGATGATGGAGAACTTCATCATATGGTTTCTGTTATTCAATCTACCGGAATTAAAATTTACATTGATGGTGTTAATACCGCAACGATTACTTCATTAAGTTCAAACTCAATTTCTGCTATTAGCGATGCCAATGCTTTTTTATGTAAAAGTGGATATAGTTCTGATCCTACATGGAAAGGAGAGGTGCATAAATACAGTATTTACAACAAAGCATTAAGTGTTGATGAGGTCCAATTTATCTTTGAGGAAGGGGCAGAAGAATCATCCTTTATAAGTTCTTCGGAAATATCTTTAGCATTTGATGAAATTATCACAGCATCTACAGTTGAAGTAAGTGCAAGTAATTTAAGTGAAGCAATAACTATTTCAGCACCTGAAGGGATTACTGTTTCTCCGGAGACCTTAGCTTCTGATGCATCAGCCGAAACGGTGAGTGTGAGTTATGACGGATCAACAATTGTTGACGGACTTATTATTTTTACAAGTGGTACAGTAATATTGGAAATGCCCGTTAAAGCATCTCCTAATAGTGAATGTTTTACGCCATTGTACGATGGAATAGAGAATTTAATTCTTAATCCATATATGAATTCGATTAATGGAAGTTGGGGTAATGTGAGTGTGTATAGTGGAGCTGATGTTTATTGTGGAAGTCAGTGTGTTAAGATTACTGGTACAGGGTCTTGTTATCCGGATGGAGGTTCAATAGCTTCTGATGCGATTACCTGGCTGCCAAATACGACTTATCGTTTTCATGCCATGGTTAAAACAATGGACGGAAGTTTTAATATGGGTGTTCAAAATGCAAATATAAATGGAGGAAGTGGAGATTATGATATCGCAGTCCCAGATACAAAAGGTGAGTGGGCGGTATTTGATGCAACCTTTACTACAGGTAGTAGTCCATCATCCGGTGCGGCATATTTTAATAACTGTGGATTAGCTTCAGGGCTCGTTGCATACATCGATAATTGGGAACTATATGCCGTTCCTGGTATTTCAGTAACAGAGACGGAATTATATTTAGATGAGTATAGTACAACTACATCATTTAATGTTTCAGGAGTTGCACTTTCTGAAGCTATTACAATAAGTTCACCGGAGGGTATTACTATTGATCCTGCTACAGTTGAGTCAGATGCTTCTTTAGTAACAGTAAATGTAACTTATGACGGTTCTACTGTTATTGATGGACTTATTACGCTTACAAGTGGAACGTATGAAAGTAACATCACCGTAATGGCCTATTCAAATGAGGAGTGTTTTACACCATTGTATATGGATAAAACTAACCTCATAGTAGATCCTTACCTAAGTAGTGTAAGTGGTTTTGTAGGTTTAGGTAAAAGCTTAAATAGCGATCCTGATTATTCCTATTGTGGTGTAAATAGTGCAAAAGTTTCAAATGGTGGTTCTATTAGAAATAACCTGACAGGAGTAATGAAACCTAATACAACTTACCAGGTGAAGGCAAAAGTTTACAGGAAAAATCCAGGTAATGTAACATACAACCTGGCTGTTGATCCTGTAGCTAATCCTACAGAGTATGAGCTCATAAAAACAGCTATGGATAGTGCTTGTTATTATTTTAATAAGTACACTCCGTTTAGTGCTAATATTTATGTGTACTATAATTCAGGTATTCCAACAGCACAGGCTAGTTATTATGGAAGTATTGGATTTGGATCTAATCAGCGTTATATGTGGGTAGGTACAGCTATGCATGAGATGGATCATTACTTCGGTTCAGGAACGTCCAATGAATGGTGGGCATTAATGACGGATGGTACATGGGACGGTTCATCAGCGAATGCTTTAGGTCAGGAAATTTCTAGTTCTGTTATTTATGGAGATAGCCAACATTTCTGGCCTCATGGTATTAATCAAAAAGAAGAAATTACGGGATTAGGAGGTCAGGCAGCACAAGAAGAAGGTTTAATAAACTCAGTTAAAATAGCCAAAGCCATGTTGGTTGATGATAGTGGCTTAGTTGCTGATTTTTCTCCAGTGGGTATTGGTGTTTATGGATGGAGTGGGACAGAAGCTGACATTTATTACGAAGTTGATGAAACAGAGGAATGGCAAGATATTGATTTTACGTTTACAACAGGTGAAACATTAGGAAGTAGTCAAGGTGTTTATTTTGGTAATGGAACAGGATATATTGACAACTGGGAAATGTACGAAATTTCAAGTACCACTAGTGTTGGTGAGGAAAATGCCATTGAGGTGCAAGATATTTATCTTGTAGAAGATCATTTAATGGCCGAATTTAATTTGTTACAACCAACTCAAGTTGATATTGCGGTGTATGATATACAAGGTAAAATGTTGTTACAAAAAACGGCAGATTATTCAGTTGGAAACTATAATGTAGAAATCAATGTTTCTGATTTGTCGAAGGGAATTTATATAGTAAAAATGACTTCAAAAGATTTTAATGTAAGCAGGAAGGTTTTTAAATAATTATTGATATTTAGTTTAAAAGGGATGTCTTCTTAAGTGGAGACATCCCTTTTTTTATGCAGTTAAACGAATAATGATTTAGAATTAATTTTCCTAAATTTGAAAAATATTGATTAGGATTTTCTTTATTTCTTAATGATATTGTAAATATCTGTTCTTCTATCTTTTAAGTTCCTTACACTACCAAACTGATTTAATTCGCGTAATAAATCAATATCGACATCTGCAATCAAAATCATTTCAGTATTTGGAGTTGCCTCAGCTTTTATTCCATTAGTAGGGAATGAAAAATCACAGGGCGTAAAAACCATGGATTGTGCATATTGGATATCCATATTGTGTACTTTAGGTAAATTGCCTACACTGCCGGCAATGGCTACATAACATTCATTTTCAATAGCTCTGGCCTGTGCGCAATTTCTTACTCTGGAATAACCATTTTGTGTATCCGTTAAAAACGGAACGAAAAGAATATCAATACCTTCTTCTGCTAATATTCTGCTTAATTCAGGAAACTCAACATCGTAACAAATTAAAATGCCTATTCTACCACAATCTGTATCATAGGTCCGAATAGCATTGCCTCCTTGTAATCCCCATACTTTAGCTTCATCAGGAGTGATGTGAATTTTCTCAAAGCGCTCTATACCTCCATCTCTTCGGCATAAATAGCCAGCGTTATACAGGTTGTTGTTAACTACTTCCGGCATACTTCCAGTAATGATGTTGATGTTGTATGAAATAGCTAATTCAGCAAATCGCTGGGTTATTTCAGCAGTATATTCAGCTAGTTTTCGAATGGCTTCCGGCTCTTTAAGATGGTTGTATTCGGACATTAAGGGAGCATTAAAAAATTCAGGGAATAAAGCAAAATCAGCTCTATAACCCGAAACAGCATCAATAAAGTATTCGGCTTGCTGCATCAATTCATCTAAATCTTTGTACAAACGCATTTGCCATTGGATCAATCCTAATCGAATCACCGTTTTTTTTATGGCCGCACTATCAGAATCTTTTTCGTAATACACATTGTCCCACTCCAGTAAAACGGCATACTCCTTTGATTCTTTATCGCCTTCAAGATATCCACGTAATACCTTAGCCGGGTGAAAATCATTCGACATTTGAAAGTTGAGTACCGGGTCATGAATCTCCTTTTTACGCACCTTATCTATATATTGTCGGGGCGTCATGGAAGAAGAATACTGATGATAGCTTGGAATTCTTCCGCCAAAAACAATGCCTTTTAAATTAAGTTTCTCACACAATTCTTTGCGGTAATCATATAATCTTCTTCCAAGCCTTAAACCTCTGAATTTAGGTCGGATAAAAACATCTATACCGTATAGAGTATCCCCTTTAGATGTGTGCGTATTAAATGTATAACCTCCTGTAATTTGGTTATATGTGTGTTTATTATCAAATTTTGAATAATCTACAATTATGGATAAAGCGCAACCGGCTAATTCATCATCTACCTTAATGCCTACTTGTCCTTCGGGAAATCGATCAATTAAGGTTTTAATATGATGTTTTTTCCAATAAGCCTCAGGCATGTTTTTATAGGCTTCAATCATGGCGTTTTTAATTTCGTCATAATCATCAATGGTCAAAAAAACAAGTTCTACATTGTCAATTGAGTGGATGTCCTTGATTTCCATATTATTTGTGTTGCATATTAATTATATCTTACAAGTGTTAAACAATGGTATTATCCATTAGTTTAAGCTTTATCATTTAACGTGGATAAAGTTAATAATGTGAGGTATAGTTTGGTTTAGTCGGGTATGAAAATTTGGTTCAAATAACTAAATAAAAAAGGGAGCCATTGGGCTCCCCTAAAAATTAAATTAAAAAACGTGTTATTTCTTGATCACCTTGAAAAGTTTAGTAATTCCATCAGAATTAACCTTAATAATATACATTCCTTCCTGATCTAATTCAAATGTTTCAGTACTTGAGTTAGTCATAAACTGATCAATCACTCTTCCTGTTAAACTATAAACGGTTACTACAGTAGAAGCACCTTCTGATTCAACGGTAAATGAACCATTAGAAACAGTTGGATAAACTTTAATGCCTAAATCTTTAACTTCACCTATAGCCGTAGCTAGTTCGTAGTTAATAGTATAAGTGTTAGTATTACCACCTACTGCTGTTACAAGAATAGTTGTTTGACCTGGGATAGTTGTGGCTGTAGCAGTTATTTCAGCTGAAGCTCCTTCTGCTTTAGTCGTTGGAATAACTTCTGTTGGTAGTGTTTCAACCTGAATTGTATAATCTAAAACAGCTCCATTAAATCCTTCTATAGTTACTCCATCTAATGTTAAATCACTTAAAGTAGCATCTGCATCACTACCTTCATTTGGCCAATCTAAAGCTCCAAGAGCTATCTCCTGTGGACTCATAACACCACTATAAATATTATACTCTAATACGGATCCTAGCCATGTATTATCACCAGTATATCCACCTTTCATCAGGTAAGCTAATTCATTAGATAAATTGGCAATACAATTATTTCCAGAAAAATAAGCAGTATCCATAACGTAACCATCCACATAGAATACTAAGGAATCATTTGATATAGTAGTTACCAAGTGGTGAGGATTTCCATCATCATGTAAGTCAATACCAGTATTTACTCCTTGTTCGAACGACCATGGAGAACCGCCATCACTTACTGATAAAACAGAGCTACATTTCATTGAAGTATACATATAATCTTCACCGTAGTTACTATCGTTTGTTCTACCGAAATAACTAACCATTGTATTTGCATTGGCATTCGTTGTAGCTTCATCATCTGCCATATAAATTTCAATTGTTAACGAAGGATAAGTATTTATGGCGATCTGCTCAGCAGGTAATTCAATATAATCACCAACCTCAGCACCGGTATAAATACCGTCTGTAATTGAACCTCCTATTACAGTACCATCTGCACCACCTTGTACATCTTTAGCTGTACCATCGCTAAATGTATACGAATGCTTTAATGTTAGCTCAGTATCTTCCATATAGTGAATGGTTACTGTAGTTGAATATTCAGGATCTGTTGCAGTTACAGTAATCTCAAACGAACCATTTCCACCAGACACATCAATAGCTCCATCGCCAGTAACAGTCGCTGTTTCATCTACTGCTGTTGCATCAATATTTAAGGTTGATAAACCTGCAACAGGCAATACTACATAATAATCTGTTACACCTTTGGCTACATCAGGAGAAATAGAAACACCTGCATCAACTGTAATAGTATCTAAAGATGTATCGTATGGATCTACAAGATCAAATATATCTTTGATTTCCCATATATTACCAACATCTTCCCAACTATATGGTTTGTCATTAAATACTCCATTACCTAATCCTAATGTGTGAGGAGCTACATATCTATAGTCATTATTTTCTCTAGCAACAGTAACAATTCTATAACCTCCAGTTTCTTCAGGTTCTAATCTCCAACGACAACTATCTAAATCAGCTGATAATACATCAGCAAAAACCATATCCCAAACGGGATCAAAAGTACTTGTTAAATACCTGTCATTTTTGTTTTGTAAATAATATTCGCCACCAACACCACTATCAACAAATCTGAAATATTGTGTTGCTTTATTTAATTCAGGTTCTTGCAATTTAAGATATCCGTCTAATTCCCCTAAAACATAGCCTTGAAGTTTATGTTGAATAAAATAGTCTTGATCAGTTAAAACATATGCTTCACGTACATTTATAGTGTAATCAATAGAGTTAGTTTCATCGGGTGAAGTAATGCTTATTGTTATTGATCCAACTCCATCTGCTAGAGTTACTGTTCCATCTCCAACAACAGTAGCAGTTTCTGCAGTTGGTACTCCTGTTATATCTACAGATTCTGTACCAATAGGTACGACTAATTCATATTCTGTTACAACAGGATCTACTTCGGCAGTTAAACTACCAGTTGTAGATTCTATATTACTTATAGTGGCGGTAGAAGCTAAATCGTTGTACATTACGTATACAACATAGGTGATTTCTGTACTTTCATCGAAAGAAGTTACCACAATTTCCAAATCAATACCTTGATCTTCTGCGACCCAGGTTATTGCTTGGTCAATATTTAATGCTTCGCCAGTATTTAAATCATAAACAGTGACACTGGCATCAGGTACAGTTGGTGTAATGTCTAAATTAATAGAAGTTATACCGTAATCTACATAATAGTCATATTCTGTAGTTGTTCTATTAAATTCTGGGGAAAGTTCTCCGGTATTTGCACTAATGTTTTTTAATGTAGCATCAGATACTTTAGTGAATTCAACAAAATAAGATGTAGAATAACTACCATCAGCAGATGTTAATACAATTTCTGTTTTACCAGGAAGTGCAGGAATAATGTCTACTGTTACACCTTCTCCAACAGTGGCTATTATTTCTGGAACTTCTGTAGTTTCAGTAGGTAAGTCCATTGATAATAGTAAAACATCAGTAAAGTCTATGTCTGTAATGGTTTCTCCTCCAATACTTATAGATTCAATAAGTAAATCTGAAACATCCGTTAATGTGAATCCATCAATTTTAAAGAATCCTCTATCAGTGTTCTCTCCTTGAAAATCAAATGCGTATGCCGAAGCATCTCCGTTTGTTCTTGCTCCGATCACTAAATTTCCGTCAGTAACCTCTACAATCGTTGAAATTGGATAAAATGGACCATTTTCGGCTGAAGCTGTTTCTAAATGAAAAAAGGAATATTCTTCCAAACCTGATAAGATGGCAAGGTTTTCAGCTGAATAATCAGATTCGTATCCGTACAATACACTTTTATCATTAGCGTATAAACGTTGTGTTGTAATTCTTTTAGAAACGCCATCGGTCCAAGAAGTGACATCAGTGACACTCATAAGGCAACTAACTTTATAGAAGCCGTTGGGAAGATCTGTTATTATTTGAGCCCATTCTACATCTCCAATAGGCCTGTTCCAAACTCCTGCATTATAGGCTCCATCCTGAGATCCATCACCATCATTACCTGTGGTATTCCATCCATAACCATCAGCACCCGTTAATGTCCAGCCTGAAAGATCACCAGTTTCGAAACTTGGGTTTGTTAAATACGTGTCGGTTACATCTTGTGCATGTGTATTAAAACCGGCAACAAGAATAAAGCACATTAATAATAAAGTAAAGAGCTTCATAATAATTGAATATTTAAAGGTTAATAAAGATTAAAAATGTCCAAATGAATGTTAAATAAAGGTTTTAAAATCGTCGGTTAGGATCTTAAAATCGTCATTATTGTGAAATTATGTTATGGTTAAAATAAACATACAAACTATAAGGCATTGTTTAATTCTGATATTTAGCGGGATGACGAGAAGTTGTCGAATAATTGATATCTCTGAAGGACGTACTTGATTTTGTCAAGTTGGGGTATAATTTTATTTAATAGAAAAGTAGAGTTAAGAAATGAGTAAAAAAAAGAGGCCACCTTTCTAGGCAGCCTCTTACTCAAACTAAATATGTAATTGTAGGTTATTTCTTAATCACTTTGAAAAGTTTAGTAAGTCCTTCAGAATTCACTTTTACGATAAACATTCCTTTTTGCTCAATATTAAATGTTTCAGCGCTAGAATTCGTATTGAACTGATCAATAATTCTTCCGGTTAAGCCATATACGGTAACTATAGTAGAAGTACCTTCTGATGTGACTGTAAATGAACCATTAGAAACCGTTGGGTATACCTTAATTTCTAAATCTTTAATTTTGTTAATTGCATCTGCAATATCGTAGTTGATGATATAAGTATTGGTATTACCATCAGCTGCTGTTACAAGAATAGTTGTTTGTCCAGGAATTGTGGTTGCAGTTGAAGTAATTTCTACAGTTGAACCTTCACCTTTTGCAATAGGAAGTACCTCTGTTGGTAAGGTTTCTACATTAACAGTATACTCTAAAATAGCACCATTAAATCCATCAATAGTAACCCCGTCTATTTTTAAATCACTAAGAGTAGCATCTTTAGAATCATCTTCAACTTGAGAATTTAAAGATCGGATAGCAATGGTTTGAGCATCCATCACTCCACTGTATATGTTATACTCAAGTACTGAACCTAACCATGTATTATCAGCTATATATCCATTCTTTAAGATGTAGGCGAATTCGTTAGATAGGTTAGCAATACAGTTATTTACAGAGAAATAGGTGGTGTCCATCACATATCCATCCACATAAAATACTAAAGAGTCATTAGAAATAGTTGTTACTAAGTGGTGAGCTCTATTGTCATCATGTAAATCAATTCCAGTATTTACTCCTTGCTCAAAATCCCATGGGTTAGCACCATCACTTACAGAAAGAACAGAAGAACATTTCATTGATGTATAATAATAATCTTCAGCATAATTTGCGTCATTCGTTCTACCAAAAAACACAACTGCAGTGTTGACGTTGGCATTCGTTGTAGAGTTATCATCTTCTACATAAACTTCCAGGGTTAATGATGGATAGGTGTTAATGGCAATTTCTTCAGCAGGTAATTCAATATAATCACCAACTACACTACCTGTATATTTACCATTTGTTATAGAACCTCCTATTACAGTTCCATCTGCTCCACCAATTATATCTTTAGCTGTTCCATCACTAAAAGTATAGGAGTGTTTTAATATTAAATCAGTATCTGTCATGTAGTGAATGGTAACTGTTCTGCTGTATGTTGGATCTGGAGCGGTAACCGTAATGTCAAACGAACCACTACCAGCCGAAACGTCAACAGCACCGGCTCCTGTAATAACAGCATTTTCATCAATAGCCAAGGCGCCAACATTAAGAGTAGAAAGACCTCCAACAGGCAACACTACATAATAATCAGTAACATCTTTAGCTACCTCTGGAGAAATAGAAGCACCTTGATCTACCGTAAGTGTATCTAGGTATGTATTGTATGGATCTACAACCTCAAGAGGTTCTTTAATGTTCCAATAAATCAATGGATTATCAGGCCATTTGTCATTAAATACTCCTCCTAATCCAGCCCAGTTTGGACCTACATAGTAATTGGCAGTTTTTTCTCTGGCTCCAGTAATAATTCTGAAACTACCATCTTCCTGTGGCTCCAAAGACCAACGGCAGCTATCTAAGTCTTCTTTCAATTCATCAATAAACACCATATCATATACCGGTGCTATTACATTTGAAAGGTATCTGTTATTTTGATTTTGAATAAAATATTTACCACCAATACCACTTTCTATAAACTTCAAATATTGTGTAGGTTCATTATATACAGGCTCAAATAATTGCAGATATCCGTTTTCAGATTCACCCAATACTAGTTCAGCTTCTGTATGCTGCACAAAATATTCATGATTTAGAACAACATAAGACTCGCGGATAGTAATAGTATAATCTTTTGTTGCGCTTTTGTCTTCAGAGGTTACAGTTAAAGTCGTAGAACCAGTTCCATCAGTTAGAGTAACGGTTCCTCCTCCGCTTACAGAAGCCAGCTCCCAACCAGGAGTTCCAGAAATATCAACAGAGGTTGTCCCCTTAGGTACAACTAGTTCGTATTCTGTAACAACGGGATCTACTTCAGTAGTTAAATTTCCAACAGAAGAAGTTATATCTTCAATTGTGGCAGTAGCAGCTTCAGAATCGTATGATACATATAAGTCATACGTAATTTCAGTGCTTTCATCCATTGAAGTTACAATAATTGATAAGTCGATACCAGCATCTTCAGCATCCCAGGTTATTGGATTGTTTAAATCTAATTCAGCACCGCTAGTGGCATCAAGAACCAAAATACTAGCATTTTCAACTGTTGGTGTTGCTGTTAATTGAATAGAAGTAATTCCATATGGAACATATAAGTCATATTCAGTATTTGTTCTTTCAAATTCAGGAGATAAAGTTCCTGCATTTGAGGCAATGCTTTTTAAAGTGGCATCGGAATTTTTAGTAAATGTTACAAAATAGGATAATGAATTACTTTCATCTGGTGCTGTTAAAACAATCTCTGCTGTTCCTGGTAACGATGCCGGAGGAATTACTTCAACCACAACACCTTCTCCTACAGTAGCAATTATTTCAGGAGCCTCAGTTTCTTCCATAGCAATATCCATTGTGTGCAGATATACATTGGTAGGGTCTATCTCAATATTCTGACCTCCAATGCTCAATGATTGAATTATTAAGTCAGAAACATTGGCCAATGTTAAAGCATCAAACTTAAAGTAACCTCTATCTGAATTTTGTCCCTGGAAATCAAAAGCGTATTCGGATACATCTCCATTGGTTCTGAGTCCTACTACTAAGTTTCCATCCGTTACTTCAATTATAGTTGCAATAGGCAAAAAAGGACCAGCTTCACTTGGAGAAGTTTCCATGCCAGCAAACGAGTACTCCTCAGTAGCCGCAAGTATAGCCAGGTTAGCTGCGGAATAGTCGGATTCCTTACCGTATAGTAAACTTTTGTTGTTTGCGAATAAACGCTGTGTAGAAATTCGTTTGGTTACTCCATCAGTCCACGAAGTCACATCTGTAACCGACATCAAACAACCTACTTTATAAAAACCGTTGGGTAAATCAGTAATTGTTTGTGACCACTCGACATCACCAATTGTTCTGTTCCAAACTCCACAATTGTATGTTCCATCTTGAGTTCCATCGCAATCAGAGGCTGCACCGAACCAAGTATATCCATCGGCACCTGTTACTGTCCACCCGGTCAAATCTCCTGTTTCAAAACTAGGGTTGGTAAGATAGGTTTCTGTTACATCTTGTGCCTTTATATTGAAACAGACTACAAAAATTAAACAGGTTAAAATAAAAGTAATTTTTTTCATAATGTGCTAAATAAATTAATGATGTGTAAACAAACATTAAAAGAGATTGAAGACGGGTAATAGACTCGAAAAATGTTAGAATAAATTCGAGTATAGTAGAAAGTGTAAGTGTGATTTAAATAGGTGAAATTATTTTAAAGAGCTTAAATAGGTCATTTTAATTTTGAATGAAATTATTGTATGAGCTGTAAATATTAGCTTTCGATACTTATTGGTGTAATGGAGTAATGCATTTAAATTGTTCAATATTTGTTTTGTTAATGAAGCATTAGTTGCGGTTTTTGACACTGTTTTTTTTGGGAGAAAGGGTGCTTGTTATAGCTTAAATTGTATAAATCAGTCAAAAATGAATAAAAAGAGTGTGTTTTGGTGTGAACTGAAGGAGTTTGTAGATATCTCAAATACTTCAAGGTTGTTAATAATCCTTCAGAAAAGTATAAAAAGCTATCGTTTTATTGATTGTTTTTTTTAATTCAGATGATAAATCACCTATGTTTTATTCTCTCTCCTAACTGTTTTTATCATCTTCTCCTTGTTCCTTGTTTCCTTTTTTTTGTTCCCAATATTGTCTTGGAATAGTGGACTCATCGCCATTTCGGTTTCCTCTGTAATGGGGCGACATAATTTCAACTCCGGCTTCATTGAATAAATCCTGAATGTGCTGATGCAACTCAGAATATACTCTTGGCTGACGATCTGGTTTGCTGGAATAAGCATTTAACTGGTAAGACACATAAAAATCGTCTAAACTGGTTTGCAATACAAAAGGAGCAGGATCTGATTTAATATGATTGGTTTTGATAGCCGCACCAATTAATAATTCATGAACTTTTCGCCAGGGAACGTCATACCCAATAGTAATAGTGGTATGCAAAATAATACCTTCTTCGCTGCTGGTAGTACTATAGTTAACTACACTGGAAGCTAGAACGCTGCTGTTTGGGATTGTGATAAACTCATTCTTAGGTGTTTTTACTCTGGTTACAAATGGTGTCTTTTCAATTACATCGCCAATGGTTTCTCCAATTTTAATACGGTCTCCAATTTTAAACGGTCGCATGTAAGTAATCACTAGTCCGGAAACTAGATTACCAATTGCCGAGGAGGAACCTATAGAAATCATAATTCCAAGGAAAACACTAACCCCTTTAAATATTTCAGAATTACTTCGTGGTAAAAGTGGAAATATCATTACTATCATAAAAGCATTTAGTAAAACGCGGATGATATTAAAAGTGGGTTTCGCCCAATCCGGATAAAATCCCGGTATTTTTAGTTTTTCCTGCTCTACTTCCAGCGATAAAAAACGAACTCCTTTTATCAGGTATCTGAATGCAATGGCAATAACTGCAATGGTGATTAAATTCGGTATATAACTTAAAATGGAGTAAAGAATCGTTTTTACTGGAGATAATATATATCCAAAAAGCTTATCTGCAATGGTTTTGGTAGGAGGGAAAATGCTAAATATGATAGGTATGGTAACGTACAGTAAAAATGCAATAAACAGATAGCGAACAATATTAAAAAGAAACAAAACGGTTTTTACCTGCGAATCTGCATCAAGTAGCTGATAATTACGAATGTTGAATCCGGTAAACCAACTATCTTTCATGGAAATAATCTTTTTGATGACCTTCTTTTTATATAGCTGGTTAATCAATTTGATTGCTCCAAATAAAAGTGCCAGCACCAGCAATACTAATCCCACCTCTTTTAGTACAGAAAATAGGTTTTTATCATCTTTATAAATTTCAATATCCTTTAACAGCGCAGCCTGGTAACGATTAGCAATGTCAATTTTTGGTTTTTCAAACCAAATGGCATCCGGTTCGCTTATGGATAAAAGAGACTTCTCTCCCCAAACAATATCAACCGATTGACCATAATTTACCACAGCCAATGAATCCCGATCATACATATATTGTTTGTATGCCGTTTTTAACCGTTTTTCAATAAGCTGAGCTCGTTCCTGCGCTGTAATAATTCCTATTCCGGTGTATACCCTAAACAAAGTATCTTTATAAGGCACTACCGGAAATCCCTGGGCGGTTTTTTTTAAAGAATCTATTTCATTTTTAAGGCGTACTTTTTTGATAGAGTCATTAAATGTCAGCCTTTTCATTTCCTTTTCTAAACGCCTTCGCTTGCTGTATTCATTTGATTTTAACTCTTCAAGCTGTTTAGTTAAGATGATTTTTTGAATAGAATCAGCTAAACGAATAGAGTCTGCTTTTCGCAGTAATTCAAATGTATTCGAAACAGTTTGTATGGATGTAGTATCCTCATTTATTACTTCATTTTGTTGAGCAGGTAAGCCGGTAATAATTCCTTGTATAATAAAGCTAACAACCAATATGCAAATTTTAGTTGTTATGTAATGAAATAGTTTTGTTTTGTTTGTCATATGTTATTTCATGAGAAAAATGACTCCTTCAATTAAGCAAAAAGGAGAAAGGCATAAGATCGATTTTTGTTCTCTGAAAAGCAAGTAAAATCAATAATAACAATAACACTTGGTTTTATTAATTATAGTGCTTGCTCAATTAAAGCCAAAGATAAACTTGATGTCATTCTTCCCTTTTTGCATTATTAAAGCACAGTAAAGTAGGTTTGTAACTCATCAAATAAACATTCTAATAGATTTTTTAATTATCATTTCTTTACAAACTTATAAGCGTTTTCAGAATGATCAGTATTCACTTCCAGTAGATAAACTCCAGTAGATAAACTTTCCACATCAATAACATTTGTTCCTTCATTCAATACACCACTTGCTACAATGCTGCCATCTATAGATAAAACCTGATAAGTACCATATCCGTCCGCATTTACATGCAACACATTATGGGTAGGATTTGGATAGATACCTTCTTTTGTGTTTTCAATATCATTTGTATTTGTAGTACAACTTGTGGCGTAAGTAGCAGTAATATCTTTTTGCCAATTTGGATAGGTAACAGGAACAGCATCAACCTGAATGCAGTTTAAATCAGGATTGTCGTGTGCCCAAAGATATTCCAGTATATTATTATAACCACTCTGCAGGTTTAAATGTACCAGCTGATTTTGGTTGCAATATAGTTCCGATAAGGCAGGTAACATGCTTACATCTAACGAACTGATACTATTAATTCCACAATCAAGTGATTGTAGTTGTGCATTATTGCTTACATCCAATGCTGTAAACTGATTGCCCCAGGCCCATAACTCAGTTAGCGCAGTATTGTAAGTCAGGTTTAAAGATGTAAGGTTATTTTCTCCGCAATTTAAAAATTCCAGATAAGGATTGCCTGTAATGTCTAAACTGCTCAATACATTGCCTGGAATATATAAGCGGGTAAGCATATTGCTGATTGGTAAAGTTAAGCTGGAGAGTAAATCATTATAAGCACAGTCTAATCTTTCTAAGATAGAATGATTGCTTACATTAAGGCTGGTAATGTTTGTGGAGCTACAAAACAATCGGGTTAGATATACATTATTGGAAACATCTAAGGTAGTTATTGGATTGGTTGAACAATGAAACTCACTAAGGTTTGGATTGTTGCTGATGTCAACGGAATTTAATTCATTGATATCACACCTGAATCGTGTTAAAGTCGCAGTACTGGGAACAATGACTGAGGTTAGGTCATTATTACTGCAATCAAAGTTAGTAAGCAGGGTATTTACCGAAGCATCTAATGAAGTTAAACTATTGCGATAACACCATAAAATCGTAAGCATAGGATTGTTAGAAACATTTAGAGAACTAAGGTTATTGTTATAACAATCTATCCGTGTTAGATTTGTGGAGCTGGGTAAGGTTAGACTGGTTAATTGATTATAATGACAAAAAATACTTGCAAGATTAGTATTACTAGATAAATCCAATGAAGTAAGGCTGTTATTATTGCATACTAAATTAGTTAAAGATGAAAAATCTTCAATCCCTGTTAAATCGCTTATCGATTGAGAAGCCACACCTAAAACTGTTACATCACTTATGTTGGCCGTTGTTACCAAGTTGTTGTCAGCAATGCCATCGCCCATGCTGGTAGGATCGCCAACGCTAACCGATTCTCCACTGGCGTTGTGCGTTTCCAAATAGTTTTCAAAATTGGCATCCGGGATTGTTGTGGTTTGTGATAGAACAAGCGAACTTATCCATAAAAAACAAAGAAGTAAGAGTTGCGTTTTCATAATACACCTTTTTAAAATTAATAACCAAAAGTCGTAACAGGATTATGCATACTTATTGCGTATACAAACTTGTACATGTCTATAAATCGTGAGGTGAAGGCGGCAACTCACATTTTAATGAGTGGCTTTTTTTTTAGGGAGGCAATTACGATTGCAATTGTCTTGGATTCGGACTTTAAGTTGTTATTTTATCTGGGGTATCAAAATAACGTCCCGTTTATCCTAATATAACCATAAACACAAAAACAGTCAACAGTTTTTAGAGATCAATTATCAAAATGCTGTAATTGGTAATTGTATGGAATTATCAAACATTCCACTTCATGAATCTCATTACTCTTAAGCTTTTCTCCTTTTTCTTATTCCTCCTTTAGTTTCAGGAATATTATTTACATTTAGCATAGTATTAAAAGAACATAATATGGCAAGATTTTTAAAAGCAAAAAAAGAGCATATAGGCTTGTCGCCCGATAGTCTTTATTTTAGAGGAGAAAAGAAGATAGACAATACCCTCTTAAATCTTATCTCATACAATAAAGATCAAATAGAAGTTTATCGTCCCGCCGAAGTATCCGAACTAATTACATCTATAAATAAGAATTGTATTAACTGGATAAATATTTACGGTTTACACGATGTGGATTTATTGCACGATTTAACATCTCAAATTAATATTAGTCAACATGTTTTAGCCGATGTGCTCAATACACATGCCCGACCTCGCATAGTAGAGCACGAGGATTGTTTATACCTTAGTTTGAAAATGCTGACTTATGAAGAAGAAAAAAATGCCGTTCAAACTGAAAACATTGCATTTATTATCAAAGAAGGTATGTTGCTTTCTTTTCAGGAAAGGGTAGGAGATGTATTTAACCCTGTTCGGGATCGATTACAAAATCCTAAGCGAAGAGTAAGAAACCTGGGCAGTGATTATCTACTATTCGCTTTGGTAGATATTATTATAGATAATTACAGTTACATTATTAGTAAGATAGGAGAGAAGGTGGAAATGATGGACGAACTGCTAATCAACTCAACCAACCGTAATCTCTTACATCAATTAAATACTTACAAAAGTGAGCTTTTGTATTTACGTAAAGCAGTGCATCCATGTCGCGAGTTAATACTGTCGTTGGTAAAATTAGATACCGAATTTATTGATGATGATAATCTGATCTTTTTTAATGAATTGCAAAGCAATATTAATCAGGCTTTGGATTCAGTAAACAGTTACAAGGAAATGTTAAGTGACCAGTTGAATATTTATCATACCAATGTGAGTTCCAAACTAAATGATGTAATGAAGGTGCTAACCATCTTTTCAGTGGCTTTTATTCCTTTAACCTTTATTGCCGGAATTTATGGAACCAACTTCGATTATATACCCGAGTTGAAATGGCGTTTTGGATATTTCGGTATGTGGGGCGTCATGTTAGTAGTTACTCTTGCCATGATGTTTTACTTTAAACGTAAAAAATGGATTTAGTTTTCAGGGAACAATTATCAATGATCAGTAAACAGTAGGCAATAGCTAAAGACCAACAACTAATAGCTAATAAACGATAATATTTTTAATCAGTTTTTCCTACATTGTAGTATAAGAGTCTTTTTAAAAACACAACATTTATGAGTAAAGCAAAAACAGGATTTGGAACAGCACCTGTATTTTTTACAGCTATATCAACCATATTGGGCGCTATATTGTTTCTTCGTTTTGGAATGGCAGTAGGAGAACTCGGCTTTTGGGGAGCTATAGGTATCATAGTTTTAGGACACTTAATTACTATTCCAACAGCCTTAGCTATTTCAGAAATTGCAACCAATTCAAGAGTAGAAGGAGGAGGGGAGTATTTTATTATATCCCGCTCTTTTGGTTTAAATATTGGCGCAACCATAGGAATGGCTTTATACTTATCCCAAGCCATTAGTGTTGCTTTTTATGTAATTGCTTTTACCGAAGCCTTTGAACCATTGTTTAACTGGATACATAATAGTTTTGATTTTGTTTTACCCCGACAAGCCATCAGTGTTCCGGCCATGTTATTATTAGCCTTTATTATTCTTAAAAAAGGCTCCAGCATGGGTGTTAAAGCCCTGTATATTGTAGTTGTAATTTTGTTTTTTTCCTTAGTCATGTTTTTTCTGGGTAAAACAGAGTTTTACGAAGCTGGCGATTATGCCTCTAACTTTGTTTTCAGAAATAAGGATAACTTTTTTGTGTGGTTTGCTATTTGTTTCCCTGCCTTTACGGGAATGACAGCAGGCGTAGGTTTAAGTGGCGATTTAAAAGATCCCAAAAAATCTATTCCACGCGGAACCATGTGGGGAACTATTATCGGTATGGTGATATACATTTTTATTGTGTACAAGTTCTCTATCTCAGTCAATCAGGAAGATTTATCCGCATCACAATTGGCGATGGCTCATATTGCCATGTTTGGAGGCATTGTTGTTCCGTTGGGATTAGGAGCTTCTACTATTTCATCTGCCATAGGTTCTGTACTTGTTGCTCCCCGAACCATTCAGGCTTTAGCAAATGATAAAAGTTTTCCGGGTAATAACATCAACCGTTGGCTGGGCAAAGGAGTAGGTGAAAATAATGAACCGTTTAATGCAACCCTGATTACGGTAGCCATTGCAATGATATTTGTATTAATGGGTGAGGTGAATTTTGTAGCAAGTATCATATCCATGTTTTTTATGATTACCTATGGATCTTTGTGTTTAATTTCTTTTTTAAATCACTTTGGTGCATCGCCCTCTTATCGTCCTCAATTTAAATCACATTGGATCATCTCCTTGGCGGGATTTATATTATCCATCTGGATCATGTTTAAAATTGATGCGGCTTATACCTTTCTAGCTTACCTGGTCATTGTTTTAGTGTATACTTATTTAAACTACGTTCATAAAGAAAGAGGTGGCTTGCAAAAAATATTTTTGGGTGCTTTATTTCAGTTAAGCCGAAAGATTCAGTTGTATCTGCAAAAGAACAGTTATCAGCAATCCGAAGAAGATTGGCGACCTGCAGCCATTTGTATTTCTGCCAATTCGTTTAAACACAGTAAAATATTCGATTTAATGAAATGGATTTCCTTTAAACATGGTTTTGGAACCTATTTTCATTTCCTAAAAGGATATTACTCCCGGCATACTTACACAGAAGCCAAACAAATCGTTAACGAATTGATTGAAGACCATCACGATAATGAAAGTAGTCTTTATGTGGATTGTATGATTTCGCCATCCTACACCACGGCTATTGCACAAGCTATTCAAAGTCCGAGTATCAGTGGAATGGAAAATAATATGATTGTGTTTGAATACAGAAGAGACAATCCGGATCATTTAGAAGGTATATTAGATAATATAAGCCTGATAAGAGCCGGGAATTATGATGTTTGTGTTTTTTCAGATGCTAATTGTGCAACGCATTTTAAAAATGGTATTCATATTTGGATTCGTCCTATAGATATTTTAAATGCCAACCTGATGATTTTGTTGGGTTTTATTATACTATCGCATCCAGACTGGAAAAAAGGTCATGTTAAAATATATAGTGTATGTAAGGCTGACGAGGTAAAACAAACCCGCCGACAATTAAGAGAATTAGTGCAATCGGGAAGACTACCTATTACCCTTTCCAACATTGAAATCATCCCTTTGAGCGAAGATAAATCTATTAAAAATATCATTTGTGATCATTCCTCAAAAGCTGGTTTAACCATTGTAGGTTTTAGAGAAGAACAAGTAAAACACAGTGGCGATGAAATATTTAGTGGCTTTGACTCAATGGGAGATATACTATTTGTAAATGCCAGTCAAAAACAAAAAATAGAGTAAGAATGTAGAGGTTGTTTTTGAGGTTGAGGATTTAGTTTTTGAAGTTAATCTTATTCAAAAATCACATTTGTCCATAAAAAAAGACTTACATTCTTTAGCAAGTTCTAGATTGGCCTCAGCCAGTGAACCAAAAAACAAGGATAGTTTGACGGTTAAAAATCGTTTTTGTTTGAACGTAGTGAGTTTAAACGATTTCAGTCAACTAACCGTAGTTTTTTGAGAGAAGTGGGTGCAGCCTTGATTTTCTTTGCTTCCCGTTATATTAGCATTAAGTTGTAAATGTCTAATTTATGGAAGTAACAAAGAGACTCCATATGCTGCGTAAACTTATTCTTTGCTTAAGATAAAATCTACGAAACGAATTAAGGACAGCATATTTATTGAGTTAAAGCCAGAGAGTATTTAGGGAAGAACCCATTATTACGGAAATAGCCACTCAATCTGGAGCCTCATAAATTATTAAACATGGCACTAATTTATGGAATTGATTTATCACAGAAAAAGTTTGATGTAAGTTTTAGAAAGGAAGGTAATATTCTTGTTCATAAAATTATAAAGAATAATTTGAACGGAATTGTATCCTTCTTGGAAGGACTTCCTAAAGGAGCTCTTCTATGTGCAGAGTATACTGGTGTATATGGTGAGTTATTATTATTTCTCTGTAATTGCTTAAATGTACCAATAGCATTAGCAGGCGGATATGAAATCAGACATAGTCTGGGTTTACAAAAGGGAAAAACAGATAAGGTGGATGCATCTCGTATACGAGAATATGGAGAGCGTTTTGGTGATAAATTAACAAGTACAGTTTATCCCGTTGAAGAAATGAGGGAGTTAAAAGAATTATTTAGGTTAAGAGGTCAACTAGTAAAGGAGAGAAAGATGTTATTGACACATGAAAAAACAAAGCCATCCATGCCCTATAATTCGATTTTAGCTCATCAAATAGCAAATAATATGGTTGAAAGTTTAAAGCAATCAATAGATGCTTTAGAGGAAGAGATTCAGATTATAATTGATGGGAACATAGATTTGAGTAAGAACTATCATTTGATAACAGGAATTATTGGTATTGGTCAAGTAACAGCTTGTGAGCTACTTGTCAAAACTGGAAATTTTAAAGAAATTAATACGGCTAGAAAAGCATCTTCCTATGCAGGGGTATGTCCATTTCCTAATGCTAGTGGTAAGATGGTAAAGAAATCACAAGTAAGCAATATGGCCGATAAGGAGCTTAAAACTTTGCTTTATATGTGTGCTGTTGTTGCTAAAAGTAGAAACCCTGAATATCGTTTATATTACGAGCGAAAGAAGTTAGAAGGAAAACCATATTTTTTAATTATGAATAACATAGCAAACAAACTATTGAGAACAATTTATAGCATCATTAACTCAGGCAGTACTTATCAATTAGGTCATGTAACACATGATCCGAGGCTTAATGAGTATGTTGCATAAATATTTTATTTTATCAGAGTATTCGTTTCTTGTATTAAGACAAGAATTGTAGCAAAGCGGAAATCATGAACTCAATAAAATATATACTTGTGAACTAAATGAAGTCGGGTCTGGGTGAAACGCCAGTTAAATGAAATGTTTTGGACAGCTGTGTAGAATAATAAAAGGCGAATAAGTTATGCTCTGTTAGAGAAACCTATTCGCCTTTCGAATTATTGGTTGTTGTTTTCTTATTTCGAACTATACTTTGGTAAACTAAAGTAAAACTCTGCACCGCCATCTGGGGCATTTTTTACCGATACTTTTCCTTTATGTACCGTAACCGCATGTTTTACAATAGCTAATCCTAAACCGGTTCCGCCCATGTTTCTGGAACGTCCGGCATCCACACGATAAAAACGCTCAAATATGCGCGAAAGGTGTTCTTCTGCAATACCTTTTCCATTATCAGAAATAGAGAAATAGTAAAATTCTTCATCCTGATGGTACATGTCAATGGTAATTTTAATGTCTTTACCTGCGTAGTTAAGCGCATTGTCTACTAAGTTTTGGAATATAGAAGATACCGAAGATTCATCTCCGTTAACCTTTAAATCATCATCTACTTTGATAATAATACTGGCATTTTGTGATTTTATTTTTTCCTGATTAGTGTCAAGCACTTCATCGATGATTGGCTTAATAGCAATAGGCGTAAACTTATAAGGATCGGTTGTTTCATCTATTTTATTCATGATACTCAAGTCATCAATTAAACGCGTTAATCGCTCTGTTTGATGATAAGCTTTTTCAATAAAATAGTTCTTTTTATCCTCTTCAATACTGCTGTCGCCCATGATGGTATCTAAATAACCCAACACCGAAGTTACAGGTGTTTTAAGCTCGTGCGCAATATTAGCGGTCATTTGTTGTTTCAACAGCCTTCTTTTTTCCAGTTTAGTAATATCGTTAATGTATACTTCAAAACTTCTATCCTGGAATACAATACATTTTATATCAAAATAATACCCGTTTTTAGAGATGGTATCTTCCATTTGTGGTAACTTGTTCGGGTGAATCTCTTCTTTACTTTCATCCACATGTTTTTTTATGAATTTCAGTAAGCCACTCAAATCATCAATTTTAAACAAATGCTCCGGATGAATGGAAGATTTTTCTGATATAAGGTTTAAATACTGTACGAAATGACTATTGCTTAATATCGATTGCTTATCAGGAGAAAAGAAAGCAACACCTTCGTTGAGTACAAATAAATGTTTAATCAGTTTTTCTTTTTCCAGACTCAAAGCATTTTTAGCTTCTGCCAGTTTATTGTACATGGTAATAATCTGCTGACTGATTACACCGAGTTCGTTACTTGGAAAGTGAACCGTTTCTGTATGTGGTTTATTTTGACGTAAGTGAATGGCAAAATCTTTCAGTTTGGTAATACTTTCACTAATTTTTTTAGTTACGATGGAAAGTATAATCCAGGATACAATAAAAATAAATACCACGAAAAGGATAAATAACCTTTCAACTTTTAAGAAGTTCTTAATCTCAACATTATAAACAACAGCAGTTCGAATAAAATACTCGGTGTAATAATGAGCAGAATAGTAAAAATCCTGTTTAGTAGTATTGGAAAATCGTATGTTGGATCCAAATTGAGAATCAGCATATTTAGCTTTTTGAATTTCGGGCCTTTGAAGGTGGTTTTCCATGGCCTTATAATTCTCAACAAAGCTATCGTACAATACAATTCCTTCCTTATCAATAACAGTAATCCGAGTATCTTTCGATGGAATAATCTGCATCAAAGAATCCATCAAATGAAATTGTTGGTTCTCGATAATTTCGTTTTGTACAATAAATTCTTGTGTTATATCGGTTATTGTATTTAAATTATTCTCAAGTTGACCAATTCTGAATTGTTTCTCCCGGTAGTATTGAAAGGCAAGAAAGGAAGCAATTAAAATAGAAAATACTATAAAATAGTAGATAAACAGCTTCCTCTGAAAATTAATGCTAAATGACATAATCTTGCTTTTTAATGTGGTTGATTTAAAAAAAATCTAAGATGTGTGTACCTGTTTAAGGTTCTTAGGTATGGTTATAATATGACAAAAGGAACTATGATAATTCCTTTATGTCATTGTGTCTGATATCTTTTCCTTCTAGAGCAAATATAGAGGCCTCCGCAATGTGGCTGGCATGATCTCCAATGCGCTCAATTTTAGAAATAACGCTTTTAAAGTTAATTAAATTCAACAGCATAGCTCTTGCATCGTCGCCCACTTTGGTTTTTTTAATACCCTTTTTCATTAACTTTTTATTCATCTTATCGATGGCTTCATCATTTTTAATAGTCCAAATGGCAGAATCTCTGTCTTCATTAATAAATGATAATAAAGCTTTTTCAACCATGTTGCTACTGGATGTAACCATGTTAAAGATAAAGTCAGATAGATCACCGTAAATTTTAGAATCTTCAATTTCCTGAATAAATCCGGAAATATCGTATACTAAATCGCCAATCCTTTCCATATTAATGATAATACGATAGTAGGCCATCAGTTTTCTTAATTCAGAAGCTACCGGGTGATGCAAAACAATAGTACTGGTGATTTTTTTACTGATCAATGCTTCAAACTGATCCATTTTTTCTTCACCAGACTCAATGTTCTGAATAGATTCTTTAATATCAGATGGAGACTCACACTGAACAATGGTTTCCAGTTCGTTTAACTGTTTGATTGTTAGTTCAGCATATGATTTAAAATCCTGGTCAATATCTTGTAGTGCAATATCTTTTAGTGACATATTCAAAGGTTTTTAAAAAATAATATATAGTTTTTGCCCCAATAAATCAACCAAACTTACCTGTTAAGTATTCTTCAGTTTTTCTATCTCTTGGTGTGGTAAACATTTTCGAAGTGTCACCATATTCAATTAAATCACCCAGATACATAAACATGGAGTTCTGAGAAATCCTTGCGGCTTGAGACATATTGTGTGTAACTAAAACGATGGTATAATTTTCTTTTAGCTGCACAAGCAAATCTTCAACTTTTGAAGTGGCGATTGGGTCTAAAGCAGAAGTAGGCTCATCTAATAAAATTACCTGAGGTTTAAATGCTAAAGAACGGGCAATACATAAACGTTGTTGCTGACCTCCTGAAAGAAAGGTTCCTTTTTTATGCAGCGAATCTTTTACCTCGCTCCATAAAGCCACATCGTTTAATGCAGTTTCTACAATCTCGTCTCTTTCGTCTTTCTTTAAACGTATACCATTTAATTTATATCCGGCAATCACATTGTCGTAAATACTCATGGTTGGAAATGGATTTGGTCTTTGAAAAACCATTCCAATATGACGACGTAACTCAATAGTTGACATTTCCATGATATTATCCCCATTCAGAAAAATATTCCCTTCAGTTTTAATATCAGGATATAATTCATGCATTCGGTTAATGGCTCTCAGTAAGGTACTTTTACCACAACCGGACGGTCCCATGATAGCGGTAATTGCATTCTTCTTGATGGTTACACTAACGTCTTTAACAGCGTACTTATCTGATTTATTATAGGCTATAGATAGGTTCTCAATAGAAAGTACCGGATCTTTTATGATGTCTATATTATTGTTCATTTTAAATAAATTAACCATAAAACCGTTTGGAAAAGCAGATGTAAAGTTGGTTTAGCAATTCTTTTTCAGTTTTATGCGTCTAACGTAATTCATAATGCAGCCAAATATACAAAACTCATTTATGGATTTTATTCAATTCAAAATTGGAATGATATTTAGCTTCTCATTTTATTTTATTTGTTCGCTGCTATTCGTTTTGAAAGGATATTTAGAGTTAATACAAAGCCCATTAAAAATAATGATGAACTCCAGATTAAATCAACCATATTCGGATCATTGTAAAAATCCCAGATAAGCAAAGGAACCGCACTTGTTGGTTTGTCAGGAGCCCAGTTAATCATAGGATTTCCTAATGTGGTCAACATTAAAGGTGCTGTTTCTCCCAATATTCTGGATATAGAAAGTAATATACCGGTAATTAATCCACTCTTACCAGAAGGGATAAGAACACGAAGAATTACTTTATAATATGGAGTCCCTAAAGCTAAGCCGGCTTCTTTTAAAGATACCGGAATCATTTTCATGGTTTCTTCGGTTGAACGAATAATTAAAGGAAGCATCATAATAACCAGGGCAACACTTCCTGCAAAAGCAGAATAACCGTGAGTTACACCTTTAACAATCCATAAATAGGCAATTAAACCTAAAACAATGGAGGGTACACCTTGTAGAATATCGGATAAACTTCGGATCAGACCGGCATATCTGCTACTTTGATTTTCGTATAAAAATAGTCCAATTAATATCCCTACAGGTATTGCAATTAGCGCAGCCATACCTACAATAAATAAAGTTCCGGTAATACCGTTAACAATTCCGCCGGGAATAATTTCATTATTACTTATGGCAGTCATTGCTTCGAATGTACTTGGTGTTACTTCTGTAAAGAAAGAAAAATTAATTTGCTTAATTCCTTTAAATACAAGCTTTCCGATGATTAATATAATAGGTGAAATAGTAATTATAGAAACAATAATTACACCCCATAAAAACATCTTATCCTTGGCTATACGATATGAGCTTTTAATCCTTACATCAACACTCTGAATTTCTTTTCCCATTTTACCTTAATCTGTTTAAGATAACCTCTTAATAATTAGTTTTCCAATAGCGTTTACAATGCCTGTAATAATAAATAGTAAAAGACCTATGGCAATTAACGCACTCAATTTTAATCCATCAGCTTCGCCAAATTGGTTTGCAATTACACTGGCCATACTATTTCCTGTACTAAATAAACCGGTAGGTATAATGTTAGCATTCCCAATAAGCATTGTTACTGCCATCGTTTCGCCCAATGCTCTACCAAAAGCTAACACAAAAGCAGCCACTATTCCAGAACGGGCATTGGGTAAAACAACATTAAAAATTACTTCCATTCGAGTTGCACCCATTGCATAAGCAGCCTCTTTTAACTCATTAGGTACCATCGAAATAATCTCGGCACTTAAAGAGGTAGCATAAGGGATAATCATAATGGCCAGTATTAATCCTGATGTGAAAATACCGTAACCTTGTGGATCAATTCCTAAAGAAACTATAAATGGTCTGAGTGTGTAAAAACCCCATAATCCATAAACAATGGAAGGAACACCAGCCAATAAATCTACCATAGAACCAATAATACTGGATACGGTTGTTTTCTTAAAATATTCGGCAATAAACAAGGCGGTAGCAAATGCCATGGGTAAGCAAATTAACAGGGCAAGTATAGAGGTACTTAAGGTACCTGCTATAAAAGGCAAAGCGCCATAACTTTCTCTGCCTTCAGTTGGGTTCCATTCTGTAGAAGTAATAAAACCCCATCCAAATTTTTGAAATACAGGTACAGCATCACCAATAAGAGAGAATACCATACCGCCGGAAATCAAAAGGATAATAAATGATGAAAGAAAAAGAATATATTTTGTTATACTATCGCTTTTCATACTTCACAATTGAGCCTTAAACCTAAAAAAGCATTAAGGTATAACTAGCTATTGGGCTACTCAACCTTAATGTCTGTTAACAAGTAAAAAACAAATTCCAAAGGAATTTGCTTTTTACCTTTTCATCTTTATTATACTTTTTATTAAAAATCTTATTTTAATAAAGCTTCACCACTGTAGGTTACTGATCTAAGAATAGCTTTAGCTTGCTTCACCGCTTTTTCAGGAAGTGGCGCATAGTTAACTTTAGAAGCACTTGCTTGTGCATTTTCGCTAACTACCCAGTCAAGGAATTGTAAAGTAGCTTCAGCTTGAGCTTTGCTTCTTCCTTCGTAAGCCTGATCTTTGTAAAGAATTAACCAGGTAAAACCACTAATGGGATAGGCATTGGCATCGTCTGAATCAGTAAGCATTACTCTTGTATCAGCAGGAAGTTCTCCTTGTGCTGCTGCACTAATAGACTCAATGCTTGGCTCAATGTAATTTCCACTTTTGTTTTGTAACAAAGCAACTGGAATTTTTTGAGCAAAAGCATACTCACTTCCAATATAACCAATAGAACCAGGTGTTGATTTAATAGTTCCTGCTACACCAGGATTTCCTTTAGCTCCAATTCCTACAGGCCATTGAAGTGATTTACCACGTCCTACTTTCTCCTCCCATTTGCTGCTTATTTTGCTTAAAAAGTCGCTGAAAATATAAGTAGTACCACTACCGTCTGATCTGTGAACAAAAGTAATAGCCTGATCAGGTAAAGCGATACCGTCATTATTGGCTTTAATTTTAGGATCATTCCATTTGGTAATTTCTCCCATAAAAATTCCCTCTAATAACTCATTGGTTAACTTTAAACCTTCAACACCTTCCAGGTTATATGCAATTACTACAGCTCCTAAACAAGTTGGTATATGAACTATTTCAGAAGGCATAGCCGCCATTTTTTCGTCAGATAAATAAGCATCAGTAGCTCCAAAATCAATTACTTTATCTTTAAGGCTTTTAATACCACCTCCAGAACCAATTCCTCCGTAAGTTACAAGGATACCAGTTTCTTTAATGTAGTTTTTAATAATCATGTTGTAATAAGGCATTGGGAATGTAGCCCCAGCTGCGGCAATACTTGTAGCTTTTTGAGAGTCTGATGATTTACTTTTATCACCACCATTCTGACATGCCATAAATAGGCCAGCTAACATAAGAACAACCAATAACTTTTTCATCTTAATGTATTGTTTAAATTAATTTAATTAGAATTTTAGTCTCAATTTAAAATAGCTAAAACGCTCTTGTATAATGATTTTGCTCTGTTGCTAAAATTATAGATAATAATATTTTAATGCTGCAAATATATTAACAGAGCGTTACTCGTTAGTTAAGCAATCGTTACAATGATGTTACTTTTTTGCTAATAAAAACCAAAATATAGCTACAATATATGTGTTATATAAGCATTTTAAAAACACTAACGTTGATGCTAAAAATATATTGATAAAATAACACTAATATAACTTTTTACATCAGTATAAGCTTCTATGCATTTCGAAAATAATTTCAAACCACTAAATGAGGTTTGAAATTATTTAATGATAAATTTTGTTTAAAACTGGAATTCCATTTGTAATCTGGTAATGATTTGATCTTGACTACCTAGTTTGTCACGTAAAGTAACATCTCCTTGAATCTTAAAATTATTACCAATTATATATTTACTTACTGCAAATGTATAATCTGTAATTTCAGGATGGTAATCAGTTTCGTTAGGTTTAGTAAAAGAATAACGTCCGGATAATTCCCAGTTGTTCTTGAATACATAACCTGTTTGAACATTGGCACCATAACCAGTATAATAAGCGTCTACAATACTTCCATTCTCATAAACAAATTCGTTATCATCAGTCACAGATCTGGAACCTCCTTCTAATAATAAAGAGTATCCTTTGTATTTTAGTAAGAAATCACCTCCTACGTTTAGTAAATCAGCTTCTCCACCGATTACACTTCCGATTTGTCCGCGATCTTTATAGGCGTCTTTGTTGTGGTTAGCATAAACAGCAAAAGCTACTTTAGGAGTTTCTTCACGGCTTAAATCAGCAGATTTATAATGTCCTTTTGATTTGAATGCACCTAATGGTAGAACTTCTAATTTTCCGGTTAAACTAACACCTGGTGCAAAATCATTATTTTTAATACCATTACCAGATGTAATAGCCCAACTGTCTTGTATGATTGCTTTTCCTATTTTAAACTTGTGGTGAAGCTGCAGACCGGCATCCCTGTCAAGAGTGTAGTAGTCATTAAAAACAGAACGATCTGCCATTTGTAAATTAGCTGATGAAACCAAACGCTCTCTGTTACTTGGAAGTTTTCCTTGACCAAACCATAACTGTAGGTTATTCATCTTGTACTTCACTAATGCGTCTCTTACGTACCCACCTGCTAAATCATATTCAATTTTATAAACAAGATCTTCGTTAAGGAAATACCCGTCGAACTTTAAGCGTGCTCTTTTTACAAAAGCTTTGTTCTCAAAGTCATTGTCAGAATTAGAGTTTAAGGTGTTGTGGAATTCCCACCTTGTTTGAATTCTTGTGGTAAGTTTAAGATAAAATAAATCATCCTCAGTCTTAAGCTGAATACCTTTTCCAACTTTTGCGGCTACATCTGCATTTGATTGTGCTTGAATTCCGTAAGTGCATAACAAACCTAATATCGCACTTAAAAATACAATTTTTCTCATTTTAATTCCTGTGTTTTATTTATCAATGCACCTCCCACAATGCATTGGTAAAGATTTATTAATGTGTTATAAATTTTCCTTATTTCCCGATGCAAACATATTTCATAGTCACCAATGTGCTATTAAGTACGAGTTACTTTACTGTTAAAAAAAAGTTAAGTGGTCGAGAATTTATTCACAGTTATTATATCTACTTAAAGGTGTGAAAAATAATGATTTATGTAAATTGGTAAGTCTTTTTTAATACAGAGGGTGAAGTTTCTGGATTTAGAATGTGAATGAGCGGTTTTTCGATGCTTAAATATATAGAGGATGTTAGTGTGTGTTGTTAATGCTCTAAAATACAGTGTTATAAGGATTTCTTGAATAAATAATTTTCGCCAATCTTGTGTCTATTTATTTTGTCTTAATGTTAATATAACGTTAAGTGGGTGTTTTTTTTAAATAAAATGATTGATTTTGTAAAAAGAAAGAGGACGCAGATGCAGTATTATTAAATGGTATATACAAAAAAAGACTCGCATAACGTTTATGCGAGCCTTTTCAATCTTTAACCAAACCTAACCCTAAACTATGAGTTAATACAAATGTACAAAAAAAATGATTATCTCCAAATATTTGGTGTTATTTTTTTGTGTTTTGAATGAGATTTTTTGTCTGTAGTATTTCTTTTGTGATTTTACGAGTTTGATGTTTGTTGTTACTGGTGATGTTTACCACACTGTATGGTTTGTCTCCTTTTAAAGTAGAAATACGCCAGCTTAGTTGGCTGTTTGTATTTTGCATACCGTTGGAATAATACCAGCAGGAATATAGTGGAGGTTGGTTTTCTTTATATAGTTCAAAATAGTATACCTTCTGTTTGTTAATGACAATTTCTTTTTCGTTTTTAATTACATATCCGCTAGCCTTCCAGCAAATAAAAGGATTATGGTCGGAACCAAGTATAAAAGCTGGAGGTTTTACATAAATTAATGATTCTTGATTTTCCAACTTGATTACTCCGTCTTTGCTAATTGTTTTATGATATCCTTCGAGTTTGACGCTCATTGGTGAGAATTGAGGCTTTATGCTATTATTGTGTATTCCATAACTACCTAATACAAGTAAAGGGGGTATCAATAAGCTTAAATAGTGCAGTTGTTTTTTCTTAAAAGATCTATTCTTTTCTGTGTAAAAGTGTTTTTTTAATAACCTTGATATCGCGAATGCAGGAATAATGCAATAGGCTAATAAAGTTAGGATTCCAATGAGTTCATGACCAATAGTTTTAGGTGGTGATTGTAATATTATTGTAGTAATAATGCGCATAAAATTCGCTATAATTATTAGTGTAGAAGTTATTATTACTAGAAAAGCAATATGATGCAAACCGGGTTTCTTTTTGGTTTTGATAGACCAAAAACCAAGGCAAAAAATACAAAATGCCAGAGAAACAGAAATCATATTAAGTCCCAAACATTCATGTGCAACAGTAAATTCTTGCTGGTTAATTAAAATACAATTACCAGATATAGAAAGATCATTTATGAATAAAGAAAGCAAGTATCCAGCTGCTTCTGTTAATTTTAGTCGTATTGGAAAACTAAAACTACTCAACAGAAACTTTACAGCTGGTGTAGTTATTATGGCTAATAAAATGGTAAGAATACCAGCTCTGTATTGCGTTAAAGCTAGGGAAGCCATAATGGCAAGACAGACGGAAAAGTATAAAATACTATAAGTATGCGTAAGGTAAAATACAACTAATAGAATAATTGATAATGAGATTATCCCGTTAAAGTATAACTCATTACGTCCTTTTTTTAAGGTAAATGGGATAATGATGAAAAATAAGTATTGTTCGAACTTTAATCCTCCAAATTCCTGAAATTTGTATAGCGCAGATAAAGTAATCACAATCGCCATAATGTAACCATGATATTCGCAAATGAAATGTTGAGGATCTTTTTTAATATCCTTAAAAAAGTTTACGGGCTTTATAATGAATTCCCTGTGACTATAAAACATCGAACTCATTGATAAAGTAATAAGTCTAATACTTCTCCAATCGGATTTTGAAAAAAACATGTCGATAAATTAAAGTGATAAAACATAGTCAGCTAGTTTAACCCGGATTATGCTTTAGAACTTCGTTGTGAGCATTAAAATGGCAATAAAACAAGGCTTTACAGAAACGAGGCATAGCACCGTTTTGTTGAGTTGAAATAAAGCAACGAAGTGGCTTGTTTTGAAGTAATTTTAATGCGTAATAGATTTTCTAATGCATATTGCGGGTTTTACTGTTAGTTTAGTTTTTAGCTGGCTATGTTGTGGTTATATAATCCTTAAGAGTGGTCAATCTGTTATTATCTAAATTTTATATAAAAATAGAAAACGATTAACGAAAGTGTTATTATTAATGCCCATTCATGTGGTTCAGGAACTGCTCCGGAATCTTGTAAATTTGCATTTTTAAGGCTGTTTTTGTTTTCCTTAATATCGAATCTTTCGTAATCCTTTTGAGTTTCTAATACGATAAGGCTTGATATGGGTGTCACTATATAAGCTTCGTTGCATAAATTGTATATGGAGTCCGGAATGTCTGCTTCATCTTTAAGGAAAAGGTGACCGGCAGATTGCATCACTTTATGGTAGTTATAGAGTCTTAATAAATGGCTTGGAGCTTTTAATGAGCTGTTTGGAGCATTTGTTTCAACTTGTTCAATTGTTATTCCAGCCATAGGAATATTAACCTTATTGTCTGATGATTTATATTGCTGAAACCATGCATCAATTGGCTGTTGTGTTAAATTTGCGATGGTTGTATTTCTGCAGTTTAATAGTTTAAATTGTTCCAGAGCTGTGATATAAGGCGACTTGTTTTCTCCTAAAACCAAAGTAGGTATAGATTGAGTATTATCGTTCATCTTTTTTATTAGATTGTCGTAAAAAGGACTGTTTTTAAGTTCTGATGGGATTGGGGATTGGTCGCTGCCTTTGGTTATGAGTAAAATGTTATTTGTACTAGGGAGTTCAAATATCGGGAATAGAGAAAAGGTTTTGTCTGATAGATATTCATAGAATGTGTCTAGGTTGGTTAAATCAAGTTGTTTAAAGTCGTTGAGGTGTATATAAACGGGTGTCTGATCAGCATGGGAAAGTATTGATATAAGTTCATCTTTAGACCAACTCTGATTAATGTCTAAGTAAATAGCTTGTGGTGTATCTAGCTTCGTGGATTCAATAGGTTTTAGTCTGTAATGTTTTTGGTTGAAAGAGAAAGTCGTGTTAGAAATTGTGTTAGTTTTTACTTCGAATTGCCAATGGCCTTTGAGATGGCCTTCATAAATAAATTGTTTAGGAAGTTTTTCTTCAAAGAAAGAAGGAGGATTATAACTGTCTGTATTTCCAATAATTTTAACATGAATGGTTTCTGTGGCGTTAATGTTTTTGGGGCCATCGTACTTCATGTTTGTAAAACAAAGTTGGTTTCCTTGTTTAAGAAGAGGTGTAGTAATGCCAATTTTTACTCTTCTGGCTTCTTTAGGTGTGCAGGGGAATATGGTAGCTGTTAATCTATTGCCTTCCTGCCAGTGTAAAACAACCGGATCTCTACGTTCATGTCCAACAATGGTTTTATATGCTTTGGCTGCTTTTTTGCGTGTTGTTAGTCTAGAGGTTTCTTCTTTGCCGTCAATCCACAAAGATAGGGAAGAGGCAACTGCACCTTCTGGCAAATAAAATGTAAATAAGGCTTCTTCCTGACTCCATCTTGAGGTGCTATAATTTTCTATCCAAAAGGTTTTCTCAAAATATGCCAAGCGAAATTCCGGATAAATGCGGACATCAGTTACTTCTTTGTTAATACTAAGATGTCGTCCGGACCAAAGTTTTTCATATGAATAATGACGAGTATCTGCGCAAGCTGATAAAATTTGAACTTGCTCCTGATTACTGAGGGAAATTTCATCTGTAAATAATGAGGCTGTTGCTACCAAAGGGTCATGTTGGCGAATTTCAGAAAAGGAACCTCTGTTGAAATCCAGGCTGAACCAATCATTGTTGTAAGTTTCATAAATGAGGTTTTTGCCTATAATTCTTTTTGTCCAGAATGCAGAGTTACTGTTTTGCGCGTATCTGACCCATTCCGGTAAAGAATCATTTTCATTTAGAACGAGCTCTTGTTGTGTACTTTTTATTTTATGATCGTAATGAACGTATAAACTAATGTAAATGATCAGAAAAATTGCACCGCAAGCGAAGCCTGCTAATGTGAAACCGGGAATAGCATTGATGAATTTAGTTTTAAAAGCTGTAATTAGGCTTGATAGTAATATTAGTAATGGGATAATAAGGTGGATTGATATTCCAAGTAAAACCAGGCCAATAAATGCTAAAGGTGTGTATGGTAATAGAGCAATGGTATAGTATAAAAAAATGAGTATGCCAATACCAAGTATAAATGAAGATAGTTTTTTTAACCAAAGAGGTAGTTGGGTAGGATAGCTTAATAATATAAATGTAGATAAACTAACAGGTAAAATCGCTTGTAACCAAAGCGGAGTGCTTGCAAATACATGTATGTCTTTGTTTAAGGTGAAACAACTTATCATCATCAACGAAAGAAATATGTGCCAGTTTAATTTGGGAATTCCAGCTTTGAATAAACTTTTGTTATTGGGCCGGTCGGCCAGTGATATAAGCATGTAAATAATTGCTATTGGATAGTTTAGAAGGGCTGCACCTTCTAATGAACCATTGGAGTTTGGTACATAATGGTAAATGATCATACTAACTGGCATTAGGCATAAGCCTAAAATCTGAATGGGGCTTAATTTAGTTTTCATAATTTATAAATATTTATTATTAAAAGTACTTTGAAATACAAAGTGTAAGCATAAAAAATATACTGCTTTTGCAGTATTGAGTTTTTCTTGACCTTTTTAGGCGTCAAGCAGAAGGCTATTCTTTTAATCCATTAATAAGTTTGTTTAATCCATCTATGTGCTTTTCAAATGAAATTCTACCTAATTGTGTTGCTTTATAGTTTGTTTGCGGTTTGCGGCCTACAAATTTTTTGTTGACTTCAATTAATTCGTTTTTTTCCAACGCTTTTAGGTGGCTGGCTAAATTGCCATCAGAAGCATTTAAGTGATCTTTAAGCGTGTTGAAATCAACTTGATCATTCACCATGAGAATAGCCATGATGCCAAGTCTTAATCGATTCTCAAAAAGCTTACTTATGTTATCGATAATTCCCATGCTAACTTCTCTCGTATTTATAATACATGACGGCGCCATACGCAATATGTAGTACCCCGAAACCAAGGAGCCAAAAAATAATGCCATAACCAATAAGCAGAGCGCTAATGAGTCCTAAAAAAATTTCGCTAACACCTAAATATCTTATTTCTCTGTGCGTGTACCTACTGGAATTTAATAGGGCAAG
The DNA here is from genome assembly GCA_963677245.1 of uncultured Saccharicrinis sp. Taxonomy (GTDB): domain Bacteria; phylum Bacteroidota; class Bacteroidia; order Bacteroidales; family Marinilabiliaceae; genus Saccharicrinis. The sequence continues at coordinate 1,628,040 of OY781921.1, read as the reverse complement.
CCCATAGAACACTAAAGTCGAAGAAGCTAATAGATAAAGTTCTCCATGATAGGTGAGGATTAGGCAAAAAACACCACCTGTTATCAATGGAATAAAAAGGTTAATTAAAAAATACTTCGTTGAGGCATCCCAGATTTTTAACCCTTTTCTAATGCTGTTTTTGTACGTAAAAATAAAAGCTAAAATTATTGAAACTACCAATGTTGCTATCGCAAATAAAGCTACAGTAATAAATTTCTGAGAATAAATATTTAGAGTTAAAAAGTAATGCGTTGTAGCTACAGGAGAAGTAAAAGATCCGTTTCCAAGATACCACCATGTATATAAGCCACTAATAATAGCAGTAAATCCTGCAGATATGCCGGATAAGCCACTTAATGACAAGCATCTGCTAGATCTTTCCATTAAAGACCTAATTTCTGACAAATTTTCAAGTTGTTGTTCTTTATTCATGATAACGGATTAAAAGTACTTTGAATTACAAAGTAATGAAATATATTTTTTAAACACAAAAGAAAATTAAATTTTATTGTTGCGTTACTATATAAATCAAGCATAAGAACTTTGCTAAAGAATTCAAATTAATTGTTTAATTTGTAGCCTAATTATTCCAGTGAAATGAATTTATCAGGTAAGTGGTCGTTTAGCGAGGATTTTTCTTTTGGGAAAGATGAAGGTGTTGCAGAATTATTTCATGTGAATGATGAAATAAAAGGAAAGCTTACTTTTGCTGAGTCAATAGAGGGGGAGGATGTATTTTCTATCTGCTGCGAGATAGAAGGAAAAATAGATAATAATCAGATCATATTTAATACTACGAGTTTTGAAGTTTTAGAATCGTCAGAACCAATAACCTATTATCCGGAAGTGAGGGAGGGAATTATTAATATGCACGGACAAATTGTAGGGTCTAGTGAAGATACTCAAGGTGTTTGTGGTGTTTTTATCATGAAAAAAATAGAAGGGTAGTACATCAGGCGTTATTTAACTTTTTTAATGTTAAGAAGTTTTTTGTACATTTAATGTTATGGCTGAGGAATTTAGAAATGTAAATTGTGTTGGTTTAAAAGAAGCAATTGAAGTTAGTGAATCCGGGAATGTAATAAGATATCAGGGAAAAGAGATTCATCAATCGCTAGTAAAAGCTAAAAACCACAAAAATGGTTATTATCAGGTATCCATCGAAGGGAAACAATTGTATGTGCACCGTCTAGTGGCAGAGGCATTTGTGAAAAATCCGAAACCCGTTTCGTATAAATTGGTATTGCATCTAAACGGTAATACATCTGATAATAATGCAAATAATCTGGAGTGGGCTGATAAGCATATTGCTGCGTTAAAGAGAAAGCGTCTTTTTGGAAAAGAATATCGTGGGCATTCTAAAATATCTTATGAAGAAGCATTGAAAATAGCAGAGCGATTGGATAATGGGGAGCTTGCTAAAGTCATATGTAAAGAATATGATGTTTCTGAAATGAGTATTGCACGTATACGTAAACGTTATTGCAAGCAAAAGGCTAAAAGTGTACGTTATCCTAAGGAAATTAAGGATAATATACTTAGATTATGTGAAAAGTACGATCCTGCGCAAGTTGCGCAGATTACAAATATACCATATCACACAGTTTGGAGATGGCATAAACTTAGTTTGAAGAATAAGTAGAAAAGATTAAAAACCTGTAACTAGTTCGTGTGATTTTCGTATAAAAGTATATCTTTTGGTTTGTTTCGATGTTGTCGAATACAGATGTTCTATCCACGGTTATAAAACCGGTTGTGCTTGTGTAGTTGTGTGATAATGATAAATTTCAGGCTATGAAAAATATCCTTGTTCTTACCGATTTTTCAAATACTGCCCGAAATGCCGCTCTTTATGCCTTAAAAATGTTTCAAGGTGAAAATATTACTTTCAGCTTATTGAATGCATATGATCTTGAGTTTAGTGGGAGTCCATATGTTATGCAGGTTAAGGAGGAGATGGCTTTTGAAAGTGAAAAAGGCTTAAAGCAAGAACTAACTTTGATTAAGCGTATTTTTCCCGAAGCAGTAATAGAGGTACTTTCCGCTTTCGGATCTCTTATTGATGTTGTACATGATTTTATAAAGGATAATCATCCTGATTTAATAGTATTGGGTTGCAGGGGTGAGTCTGCATTAGAGAATTTTTTATTAGGTTCGAATGCTTATGAAGTAATTAAAAATATTCAAGCTCCCATTCTGGTTGTTCCCAAAAGTGCTGAATTTAGAAAGCCCGAAAAAATTGTTTTTGCAACAGATTTAAAGGATGTAGATAATGATGAAGTAGTTAAACCAGTAAAAGAAATTTCAGAAAAATTCCACTCAGCTCTTATGTTTGTTAATGTACTAGATGACGAATATGTAAATCGTTTGGATGCCGAAGATAAAATTACAGCTCACTTTCCAAATGTTGATATGAGTTTTAATTTTATCGAAGGAGATGATGTTAGCAAAGGAATTAATAAGTTTATGGAAGAGAATGATGCAGAAATGGTTGCGTTGGTTCGACATAATGTTGGTTTCTTTGATCGAATTTTTCATCCAAGTACTACAAAACAAATGGTATTACATCCAGAGCATCCAATGTTAATTTTGCATGATGAGCTGGAGTGAAATAATATGAAACTCCGTTTTGTTTTAAGAAGCTAATAATAAAAGCGTTTCACCTTGGTGGAGCGCTTTTTTATTTTCATACGGAGTCTAGTTTGTCATTCTTGTTAAGATTGCGTCAACTTAATAATTACTTACTCAGGCAATGAAATTTTCAAAACTAAGCAGGGAATGTTTGAGTGAAGCTAAAAACTCAACTAGGTCAATATAAAGGTTATAGTATTCAGATCTTTTGTGGCGTGACATTAGATTTAAGGGTGAGTTGTATAAATATTTTAAAAAAAGTATTGGTGTATTTTATTAGAACGGAGTGATGTGTAAAATAGGAAATTTTGTTAAGAGTGTGTGCTCTAAAACACTAAGTGCTTTTTTTTTTCTTTGATTTTTTGTTTTTTAGCCGGTTCATAATAAAACATGACTATGAATCAGAAAAGAGGAAGTTTTAGCAGTAAGTTTGGTGTAATCGCAGCAGCGGCTGGATCTGCAATTGGACTGGGAAATATATGGAAATTTCCATATATAACTGGAGTTTATGGAGGAGCGGCTTTTTTATTTGTTTATATAGGTTTTATTGCTTTAATAGGCTTGCCTGTAATGTTGTCAGAATTTATTATTGGTCGAAAATCCCGCAAGAATGCGTATGGTGCATTTGTTAAGTTGACCCCGAGCACAGGTTGGAAGCAAATTGGAATATTTGGTGTGGGAGCTGCGTTTTTGATTCTATCATTTTATGGCGTTGTAGCTGGTTGGAGTATCCGTTATATTTTCTTTTCTTTTTCTGACGTTTTTCATTCCAATCCGGAAAATATAGGTGCATTTTTCGAATCGTATAAAATATCACCTATAAAACCATTATTTTATCAGGTTTTATTTATGGCAATAACAGGTGCTATTGTTATAGCGGGTGTTCAAAAAGGTATTGAGCGTTTTTCAAAAATATTAATGCCACTTCTTTTGGTTATCATATTGGTGTTGTGTGTTAGAGCAATTACGCTTCATGGTGCAGGAGAAGGGTTAACATTTTTATTTAAACCAGATTTTAGTAAGCTAACATTTGAAGGCATTTTGAGTGCATTAGGACATGCATTTTTCTCATTGAGTTTGGGAATGGGGACTCTAATTACATATGGGAGCTACATTAATAAAGAAAATAATTTAATTAAAACTGCTATACAAGTAACAGTAGCTGATACGGTGATTGCTTTGTTGGCAGGAGTGGCCATTTTTCCTGCTGTATTTGCATTTAATATTCCTCCGGATGCTGGTCCGGGATTAATTTTTAAGACATTGCCAATGGTGTTTCAGTTAATGCCAGGAGGTAGTTTCTTTTCTGTAATGTTCTTTTTGTTGTTAACTATTGCAGCTTTAACTTCTGCCATTTCAATATTAGAGGTAGTTGTGGCTTATTTGTCAGAAGAATTGAAAATAAAAAGAAACATTGCTACGGTGTTTGCAACTGTAGTCATTCTATTGTTAGGTATTATATGTTCATTGTCTCTGGGTATATATTCTGAATATGACTTTTTAGGCTATAATGTTTTTGATTTGTTGGATCATATATCTTCTAATATATTGTTACCTCTTGGAGGAATGTGTATTGCATTATTTATAGGATGGAAGCTGGGAGCTAAAAAAGTGAGAGAGGAGTTAGCTCATGGTGGGGGAATTAAAGAAAGCTTTTTAACTGTATTTATGATATTGGTTAAAGTAGTAGCCCCATTTGCTATTTTTGTGGTGTTTATAAAAGGGGTGAAAATATATGACTATATATTGAGTTGGTTCCAATAATATATCTAAAAATAAATTTGCGTTTTTTGCAGTTTTATGGTTAACTTAAATTTAGGTTAACCTTAAAACTATGTGGAAAGATTTTTTTTATTACACCCGTAGCGAAAGAAGAGGAATAGTGATGTTAATATTACTAATTCTGATACTCCTTGTGTTACGATTTTCAATGCCATTCTGGGCTGTTAATTCAAAGTTGTCATTCTCAGATGAAGAGTTTGTAGTTCGGGTTCAAGAGTTAAATGAGGAATTGAAAAGCTTAAATGCTGATCAATCTAAGGATTCATTTTTCGTATTTAATCCCAATATAGTTTCGGCTGAAGAGTTAAAATTGTTAGGGTTTTCAAACTATCAGGCAAAATCATTGATTGGGTATAGGAATAAGATTGGTCTGTTTAATTCAAAAGATGATTTATTGCGAGTATATGGTATCGATTCAGTTTTCTTTGTTAAATATGTCAATTATATCAAACTGCCACCTAAAGATGTTCGAAGTCAATCTTTATCCAAAGATAAAATTAAAGAAGTGTGGATAAATTTTAATCGTTTAGATACCTTGTTTTATTTCGATTATATTTCATCTTCTTTATATAAGGAAAAAATAGCAGAATTGCTGGCTACGCGTTACGTAAATAAAAAACTAACAAGTAGTGTAGTAAGAAGAATGTCTGATGACAGGTTGTTTCTTTGGTTGAAAGAGAATAGCGTAAAAAAGCAATCTTCATATCGTTATACAAGAAAGAGTATAGAGATTAATAGTGCGGACACGACTCAATTTAAACAACTGATTGGGATCGGTAGTGTGTTGTCAAAAAGGATTGTTAAATACAGAAATCTGCTCGGTGGATTTTATACTATTGAACAAATAAAGGAAGTGTATGGAGTTTCTCAAGAAGTGTATGAGGAAAACAAAGAGGTGTTGGTTGTTGATAGTTGTGTTGTTAGGAAGATGCAGCTCGAAAAAGTCACGGTTAAGCAATTAGAAAAGCATCCTTACCTAAATAGAACCCAAGCTAAGGAGTTATTTAATCTTGCCAGAAAGAAATTACATGTGTCGACAGGAGATTTGCAAAGGTTGGTTTCGATTAGTAATCATGATTTGGAGAAACTGAGGCATTATATTTCATTACCGAATTAGATTAACATTACAATCTATTAAAATTAAACAGATTGAAAAAAATAAAAGAATAATTTGTGGCAATGAATTATCTTTCGTTTCTTTGCACCTGCAAATAATTGAGGTATTGTGAATTTTACCTTTGGAATAGCTTGATTGTTTGGGAGTTAGTTGTTAAATTCATAGCAGTTTTAAATATTTAAGGAGAAAATTATGATTGTTATTCCTATTAAAGAAGGTGAAAACATTGAGAGAGCTTTAAAAAAGTTTAAAAGAAAATTTGAAAAGACAGGAGCTATGCGTGAATTACGTTCTCGTCAGGCTTTTACAAAACCTTCTGTTAAGAGAAGAGAGGAAGTTAAAAAAGCAATTTACGTACAGAAGTTGCAACAAGACGAGGATTAGTTAAATTATTCGTCTCATTTTACTGGAATTTTACTATATTCGTTTGTATAGACAGTAAGATGATTCGTGGATGATTTCAATTCAATCTTTTTTAAAATATTTAGAGTTCGAGAAGCGCAGCTCAACTTATACGATTAAGGCTTACCGCTGCGATCTCGAACAATTTTTATCCTTTTGTAAGGATGAAGGTGTGCAAGATATTGGTAGTATAAAAACCAAATTTGTACGTAGTTGGGTAGTGGGTCTTGTGAATGAAGGATTTGCTCCGAAAAGTGTAAGCAGGAAGATAACGTCCCTTAAAACTTTTTTTAAGTTTTTAATGAGAGAGGGGGTTGTTGAAGTTAGTCCTATAGAAGGAGTAGTCACTCCAAAGATTCCTAAGAAATTACCTCTATTTGTTCGTGATTCAGAGATGAATCATTTGTTAGATGATATACCTTTTGAAGATAGTTATGAAGGTGTAAGAGATCATCTTATTCTGGAATTGTTTTATGGTTCTGGAATGAGGTTGTCAGAATTGGTTGATCTAAAAGATAGTAGTTTTAGTCTTTCGGAGGGATTGGTTAAAGTTACAGGTAAGTTTAATAAGCAAAGGATTGTACCTATGTACTCGGGTTTGTTGGAAAGAGTACATAAGTATATTGAAGTGCGAAATGAGACTTTTGGACTTAATAAAGCCAATGCTTTTTTTTTAACTGCAAAAGGTGAAAAAATTTATCACAAGCTTGTATACAGAGTGGTGAATAAATATTTAAATTTGGTTACAACTCTGCATAAAAAGAGTCCTCATGTTTTGAGGCACTCATTTGCAACTTCTCTGTTAAATGCAGGGGCTGATTTAAATGCCATAAAAGAGTTGTTAGGGCATTCTAATTTAAATGCCACAGAGGTGTATACGCATAATAGTTTTGAACAAATTACCGATATATATAATCAGGCCCATCCGCGGTCTTAAATTAATGGAGGATTTCATATGAACGTAACAATTCAATCAGTAAAATTTGATGCTGCTGATAGGTTGCAAAGCTTTATTCAGCAAAAAGTCAATAAATTGGATGTATTTTTCGAAGGTATCATTGATGCTGAGGTTATTTTAAAACTTGACAAGTCGGAAAGTACAGAGAATAAGGTAGCGGAAATTAGCTTGAAAGTTCCAGGAGCAGATCTTTTTGCAAAAAAACAAACCAAAACTTTTGAGGAATCTGTGGATTTGTGTTGTGAGGCGCTGCGAAAACAGCTTATTAAGAAAAAGGAGAAAGTGAAATAATCTATAGGTTTTGCCTTTTTATTTAAAAGGTGTAACTGACAGATATTCAGTGATTATTAATGGTGTGGTGAATATTTATTTGGGTAAAGGCAAAAAAAGATTATATTTTTTGTGTGCTTTTAAAAATATATTATACATTTGCACACCGTTTTAAGAATGTAAGAAAATAAGCTATATAGTAGGCTGGTTGTTGAAAAGTGATCAGCCTATTAAGTGAAATAAAGTAGCCTTTTAAAGTAAAGGTTATTGGGGGAGATACCAAAGTGGCCAACTGGGGCGGACTGTAACTCCGCTGACTTTCGTCTTCGTAGGTTCGAATCCTGCTCTCCCCACAAGAACCAGAAAAAAACATTAGAGGTTGTGAAGTTTTTGATTGATAAATCATTACCTTTGTAGCCGCGCGTTAAAAAAGCGGAAGTAGCTCAGCTGATAGAGCATTAGCCTTCCAAGCTAAGGGTCGCGGGTTTGAATCCCGTCTTCCGCTCATTTTTATCGCCGATGTAGCTCAGGGGTAGAGCGTTTCCTTGGTAAGGAAGAGGTCATGGGTTCAAATCCCATCATTGGCTCTATTCTGGTTCGGAATTTTAAAAATATAAGTTAATATCTAATTGTCTAATTATTCGAGTTATGGCTAAAGAACATTATGACAGGTCAAAGCCTCACGTGAACATCGGTACAATTGGTCACGTAGACCACGGTAAAACAACCTTAACAGCTGCAATCACAAAAGTATTGGCAGAAAAAGGTTTTTCAGAAGCAAGAGATTTTGATCAAATTGATAATGCTCCTGAGGAAAAAGAAAGGGGTATTACAATCAATAGTGCGCACGTAGAGTACGCAACAGCAAATCGTCACTATGCACACGTTGACTGTCCGGGTCACGCCGATTACGTGAAGAACATGGTAACAGGTGCTGCGCAGATGGATGGAGCTATCATTGTAGTTGCTGCTACAGATGGTCCTATGCCCCAGACTCGTGAGCACATCCTATTAGCTCGTCAGGTAAACGTACCAAAATTGGTAGTTTTCATGAACAAAGTTGATATGGTTGATGATGAAGAGCTTTTAGAGCTTGTTGAGATGGAAATCCGTGAGTTACTAGATTTCTATGAGTTTGATGGTGATAATACTCCTGTAATCCAAGGATCTGCTTTAGGTGGATTAAATGGAGATGCTCAGTGGGTTGATAAAATCATGGAGCTTATGGATGCAGTTGATACTTGGATTCCAATTCCTCCACGTGATGTTGAAAAGCCTTTCTTGATGCCTATCGAGGATGTATTCTCAATTACAGGTCGTGGTACTGTTGCTACAGGTCGTATTGAAACAGGTATTATCCACACTGGTGATGAAATGCAAATTATCGGTTTAGGTGCAGAAGGTAAAAAGACTGTATGTACTGGTGTTGAGATGTTCCGTAAAATTCTTGACGAAGGACAAGCTGGTGATAATGTAGGTTTATTACTTCGTGGTATCGATAAAGAAGAAATTAAAAGAGGTATGGTTCTAGGTGCTCCTGGACTTATTACTCCACATACTAAATTTAAAGCTGAGGTTTATATCTTGAAGAAAGAAGAAGGTGGTCGTCACACTCCTTTCCATAACAAGTATCGTCCTCAATTTTACCTACGTACTCTTGATGTAACTGGTGAGATTTCTTTACCAGAAGGAACAGAAATGGTAATGCCTGGTGATAACGTAACTATTACTGTTGAGCTTATCTACCCTGTTGCTATCGATAAAGGTCTTCGTTTTGCTATCCGTGAAGGTGGTAGAACAGTAGGTGCAGGTCAGGTAACTGAAATTATTGAGTAATCAATATATGCTAAAAATGGAAGAAATTTTTCTTCCATTTTTTTAAATACGGGATTAGCTCAGTTGGTAGAGCACTGGTCTCCAAAACCAGGTGTCAGGAGTTCGAGTCTCTTATCCCGTGCCAAAAGCCGGATAGAAAATTGTAATACGATTGTTATCCGGCAAAGTCGTGAATATAAAAAGGTGTTTTACACCAGAAACTAACTGCTCTGTTAGAATATTTAAAAAGATAACAGATGCATAAAGGATACACCAGTGAGCAAAATAGTAAATTACTTTAAAGACGTTCAAAACGAATTAGTAAATAAGACGTCATGGCCAACTTGGTCTGAACTTCAAAATAGTGCTTTGGTAGTAATGGTAGCTACTGCTATTATTGCAATTATTGTTTTTGGGATGGATTATGTTTTTGACTGGGGAATAGACAAAATTTATAAGCAACTTTACTAAGAATTTGTGCAGATGAGTAACCACGAGAAGAAATGGTATGTGCTTAGAGCCATTGGCGGAAAAGAAAAAAAGGTAAAGGAGTACGTTGAAAACGAAATAGAACGTTTGAATTTACAGGATTTTATTTCTCAGGTTCTAATCCCACAAGAAAAAGTTTATCAAATACGTAACGGAAAAAAAATTAGTAAGGAACGTAATTATTTTCCAGGTTATGTTATGATAGAAGCTGCACTTGTTGGAGAAATACCTCATATTCTAAAAAATATTCCTAATGTTATTGGTTTTTTAGGTGATCGTGATAATAGTGCGGTGCCACTTAGAGTTTCTGAGGTAAACAGAATTTTAGGTAAGGTAGATGAACTATCAGATACAGAAAATGAGGAGATTAATGTACCTTATTTTGTTGGTGAAACAGTTAAAGTAATTGATGGTCCTTTCAATGGTTTTAATGGAATTATTGAGGATGTAAATGAAGAGAAGAAAAAGCTTCAGGTTATGGTTAAGATTTTCGGAAGAAAAACACCTCTTGAATTAAGCTTTCTTCAAGTAGAAAAAGAACAATAGGTTACCTTGAGTTTGTAAGTATTAAGCTTCCATAAAAGATTTTATCTTTTATTACTACAAATAAATTGGAACCGTTTCTTATATATATAAATTAAATAAGAATTGCTACATGGCTAAAGAAGTAGAAACTTTTATCAAATTGCAGATAAAAGGTGGAGCGGCAAACCCTTCACCACCGGTAGGACCTGCACTAGGTGCTAAAGGTGTGAATATTATGGAGTTTTGTAAGCAATTCAACGCCAGAACTCAGGAAAAAGCAGGTAAAGTATTACCTGTTGTGATATCTGTTTATACAGATAAATCATTTGATTTCGTAATTAAAACACCACCAGCAGCTGTTCAGTTATTGGACGCGGCTAAGTTAAAGAGTGGTTCTGCTGAGCCAAACCGTAAAAAGGTTGGTTCTGTAACATGGGATCAGGTGAAAGCAATTGCTGAGGATAAAATGGCTGATTTGAATTGTTTTACAGTAAGCTCTGGTATGAAGATGGTAGCCGGAACTGCCAGAAGTATGGGTATCACCGTTGACGGTGAGTTCCCTGGTGATAATTAATTAAATACCATTTTGGAAATATGACAAAACTAACAAAAAATAAAAAGTTAGCGTTAGAAAAAATAGAAGCCGGAAAGCTTTATACGCTTGAGGAAGCAGCCAAATTGGTAAAAGAAGTTACCACTACAAAATTTGATGCTTCGGTAGACGTTGACGTACGGTTAGGTGTTGATCCAAGAAAAGCAAACCAAATGGTGAGGGGTATTTGTACTCTTCCTCATGGAACAGGTAAAGAAGTTCGTGTGTTAGTTTTATGTACTCCTGATAAGGAAGAAGAAGCTAAGGCAGCAGGAGCTGATTATGTTGGATTGGATGAATACGTAGAGAAAATCAAAGGTGGCTGGACTGATATCGATGTAATTATTACTATGCCTAGTGTTATGGCTAAAGTTGGACAATTAGGACGTGTTTTAGGTCCTAGAGGTTTGATGCCAAACCCTAAGAGTGGTACAGTTACAATGGAAATCGGGAAAGCTGTAAATGAAGTAAAAGCAGGTAAAATTGACTTTAAAGTGGATAAATTTGGTATTATTCACGCTTCTATAGGTAAAATTTCCTTTGATGCTGATAAAATTGCTGACAATGCAAAAGAGTTTATTGATGTAATTAATAAGCTTAAACCATCTGCAGCAAAAGGTACATATGTTAAAAGCATTTGTCTTTCAAGTACAATGAGTCCGGGTATTAGAATTGATGCCAAATCAGTTGACGCTTAATTGGTAATTAAACAAAACGTAAAGGAATCATGAAAAAGGAAGATAAAAGCTTATTAGTAAAAGAACTTGCAAGTACAATCGCTGAGTATAGCCACTTTTATGTGGTTGACGCTGGTGATATGGACGCAGGAAAGACAAGTGCTCTTCGTAGACTTTGTTTCAGTAAAGAGGTAAAGATGATGATGGTGAAAAACACCTTATTCGCTAAAGCTCTTGAAGAATCAGAAGGAGAGTATGCTGAACTTTATGATACGTTAAAAGGTTCTTCTGCAATTTTCTTTTCAAATACAGGTAATATTCCTGCTAAATTAATTAAAGAATTTAGCAAGGCTAATAAAAAACCAGTTTTGAAAAGTGCTTATGTTGAAGAGTCGATTTATGTTGGAGAAGAGAATTTAGAAGCTCTTGTCAACATTAAATCTAAGGAAGAACTTATCGGCGATATTATTGCATTATTACAATCACCTGCGAAGAATGTGGTTTCTGCGCTACAGTCAGGTGGTTCTACAATACACGGTTTATTACAAACCTTAGCAGAAAAAGAGTAAATTAAAAAAGTAAAAAACATATTTTAATAAATAAAAAAATGGCAGATTTAAAGAAGCTTGCAGAGGAATTAGTTAACTTAACAGTAAAAGACGTTAACGAACTTGCAGAGATCCTTAAAGAAGAGTATGGTATTGAGCCTGCAGCTGCAGCTGTTGCTGTTGCTGGTCCTGCAGCTGGTGGTGATGCTGGTGCAGCAGAAGAGCAAACTGAATTCGATGTTATTCTTAAGTCAGCAGGATCTTCTAAGCTTGCTGTTGTAAAGCTTGTTAAAGAAATGACTGGAGTAGGTCTTAAAGAAGCTAAAGAATTAGTAGACAAGGCTCCTGCACCATTAAAAGAAAAAGTAACTAAAGAAGAAGCTGAAGCACTTAAAACTCAATTATCAGAGGCTGGAGCAGAAGTTGAACTTAAGTAATTATTACTACCTTTATATAGGGAACCGGTTTAGGAACTTATCAGTGATAGGTTCCTAGACCTTTTTATGCGTTTATGTTATAAGTTCAATTAATTTTCTTGATAGATGACTCCAAAAACCACAAGCGAAAGGATTAGCTTTGCTTCTATTAAAAACCAACTGGATTACCCAGATTTTTTAGAAGTACAATTAAAGTCGTTCCGTGAATTTTTTCAACAAGGATCTACTGTTGAAGAAAGAAGGGAAGAAAATTTATTTCAAGTATTCGAGGAAAACTTTCCAATCACGGACACAAGAAACAACTTTGTATTAGAGTTTCTTGATTTCGGTATTGACCCACCACGATATAGTATTCAGGAATGTATCGAGCGCGGGCTTACTTTTAGTGTACCATTAAAGGCTAAACTGAAGTTATATTGTACCGACCCGGAACATGAAGATTTTGACACAGTTGTTCAAGATGTATATCTTGGAACTGTACCATATATGACTGATAAAGGTAGCTTTATCATTAATGGAGCAGAAAGGGTTGTCGTTTCGCAGCTTCACCGTTCTCCAGGTGTATTCTTTGGACAGAGTACACATGCCAATGGTACCAAATTATATTCTGCACGTATTATCCCATTCAAGGGATCTTGGATAGAATTTGCTACAGATATTAACAGCGTAATGTATGCCTACATTGATAGGAAGAAAAAATTACCTGTTACTACATTATTACGTGCAATCGGTTATGAGAGTGACAAAGAAATTCTGGAAATTTTTAATCTTGCAGATGAGATTAAAGTTTCTAAATCTGGTCTTAAAAAAGTAGTTGGTCGTAAGTTAGCCGCTCGTGTTCTTAAAACATGGATCGAAGATTTTGTAGATGAAGATACAGGAGAGGTTGTTTCGATCGAACGTAATGAAGTAATCATTGATCGTGAAACGATCATTGAAAACGAGCACATTGAAGAGATTGTAGACTCTGGTGCTAAGACTATTTTATTACATAAAGAAAATCAGAATCTTTCAGATTTCGCCATTATATATAATACACTTCAAAAGGATCCTTGTAACTCTGAAAAAGAAGCTGTATTACACATCTATCGTCAGTTACGTAATGCTGAGCCACCAGATGAGGCAACCGCACGTGATGTAATTGATAAATTATTTTTCTCCGACAAACGTTATGATTTAGGAGAAGTTGGACGTTATCGTTTGAATAAAAAGTTAGGCTTAGAAACCGATGTGGATACGAAGGTATTAACTAAGCCGGATATTATTCAAATCATTAAATATCTAATTGAACTTATTAATTCCAAAACCGAAGTTGATGATATTGACCACTTAAGTAACCGTCGTGTACGTACTGTAGGTGAGCAATTAGGAAATCAATTTGGTGTTGGTTTAGCACGTATGGCCAGAACTATACGTGAAAGAATGAATGTGAGAGATAATGAAGTTTTTACTCCGATTGAATTAATCAACAGTAAGACTTTATCATCTGTAATTAATAGTTTCTTTGGAACAAATGCTTTATCACAGTTTATGGATCAAACCAATCCATTAGCTGAGATTACCCATAAGCGTAGAATGTCAGCTCTTGGACCTGGTGGTCTTTCTAGAGAAAGAGCCGGCTTCGAGGTTCGAGATGTTCACTATACGCACTATGGGCGTTTATGTCCTATTGAAACACCCGAAGGTCCAAACATTGGTTTGATTTCTTCATTATGTGTGTTCGCTAAGATTAATGACCTTGGATTTATTGAAACGCCATATAGAAAAGTTACTGAAGGAGTTGTAGATTTAGGCGAAGAAGGAGTAACTTATTTAAGTGCAGAAGAGGAAGAAGATTTAACAATCGCACAAGCGAATGCTCCACTAAATGAATCGGGTCAGTTTGTTAATTCAAGAGTAAAATCTCGTTTAGAGGCAGATTATCCTGTAGTTGGACCTGAAGAAGTGCACTTAATGGATGTGGCTCCAAATCAAATTGCATCGGTAGCAGCTTCTTTAATTCCGTTCCTTGAGCATGATGATGCCAACCGTGCTTTGATGGGATCTAACATGATGCGTCAGGCGGTACCATTGTTACGACCTGATGCACCGATTGTTGGTACAGGTTTAGAAGGTAAGTTAATTAGTGACTCAAGAACGAATATCGTTGCAGAAAAGGATGGTGTTATTGAGTACTGTGATGCAGATGAAATTGTTATTCGATATGATTTAAGTGAAGATGAGAAGTTTGTTAGCTTCGATTCAGAAACAAAAAGATATCGTATATCTAAATATCAAAAGACAAATCAAAATACTTGTATTGATCTTAAGCCTCTAGTAGTAACTGGAGAAAGAGTTACTGCAGGCCAGATTTTAACACAAGGTTATTCTACTGAAAAAGGTGAATTAGCACTAGGTAGAAACTTGAAAGTGGCATTTATGCCATGGAAAGGTTACAACTTTGAGGATGCAATTGTTATTTCAGAAAAGGTTGTAAGAGAAGATATATTTACTTCTGTTCATATTGATGAATATTCACTAGAGGTTAGGGATACCAAAAGAGGTTTGGAAGAATTAACTTCAGATATTCCTAATGTTAGTGAGGAAGCAACTAAAGACCTTGATGAGAATGGATTAATTCGTGTTGGAGCTCATGTTGAACCAGGTGATATTTTAATCGGTAAAATTACACCTAAGGGAGAAAGTGATCCAACACCAGAAGAAAAATTACTTCGTGCAATTTTTGGTGAAAAAGCGGGTGATGTTAAAGATGCTTCATTAAAAGCTTCTCCTTCTCTAAAAGGAGTTGTAATTGATAAGAAGTTATTCTCAAGAATCATTAAAGATCGTAAAGCAAGATCTTCAGATAAGCCACTTATAGCAAAAATCGACGAGGAATTTGATCGTTCTGTTGCTGATTTAAGAAACAGATTGGTAGATAAGTTATTTGTTCTTGTAAATGGTAAGACTTCACAAGGAGTTAAGGATTATTTTGGTGTAGATATCGTTGCAAAAGGAACGAAGTTTACTCAAAAGATTCTTAGCGATATCGATTATCACAATATCGATCCAAATAAATGGACTACTGATAAAGATAAGAACGAAATGATCAGAAAGGTCGTTCATAATTATCTTTTAAAATTCCAGGAATTTGAGGCGAAAGAAAAGCGTCAGAAATACAATTTAACAATTGGAGATGAATTACCTGCAGGTATTATCCAGTTAGCTAAAGTTTATATCGCTAAGAAACGTAAGATTACAGTAGGTGATAAAATGGCAGGTCGACATGGTAATAAAGGTATTGTATCAAGAATTGTACGTGTTGAAGATATGCCTTTCCTTGAAGATGGAACTCCTGTAGATATCGTATTGAATCCACTAGGTGTACCATCAAGGATGAACCTTGGACAGATTTACGAAACAGTTCTTGGTTGGGCTGGAAAAGAGCTTGGAGTTAAGTTTGCTACTCC
The DNA here is from genome assembly GCA_963677245.1 of uncultured Saccharicrinis sp. Lineage (GTDB taxonomy): Bacteria > Bacteroidota > Bacteroidia > Bacteroidales > Marinilabiliaceae > Saccharicrinis. The sequence continues at coordinate 1,612,327 of OY781921.1, read as the reverse complement.
TATTTTCGACGGAGCTAAGTTCGAGGATATGGAAGAATATACTTCTAAAGCTGGTATTCCAAATTATGGTAAGAGTTATTTATATGATGGTGGTACGGGTGAACGATTCCATCAGCCAGCGACAGTAGGTGTAATTTATATGCTGAAACTAGGTCACATGGTTGAGGATAAAATGCATGCTCGTTCTATTGGTCCTTACTCTTTAATTACGCAGCAGCCACTTGGAGGTAAAGCTCAGTTTGGTGGTCAGCGTTTTGGGGAGATGGAGGTTTGGGCACTGGAAGCTTTTGGTGCTGCAAATATCCTTCAGGAAATCTTAACCGTTAAGTCGGATGATGTATTAGGTAGAGCAAAAGCATACGAATGTATTGTTAAAGGAGACACACTTCCTCAACCTGGTATTCCGGAATCACTTAACGTATTGTTACATGAGCTTAGAGGTCTTGGTTTAAGTGTAAATCTAGATTAAAGCCTTACTTTCATTGAATAGTGCTTGCCATTATTCAATGATTGCCTTATTTGTTTAAAATTTAATAGACGTCGACATATGGCATTCAGAAGAGATCAGAAAGTAAAGAGTAATTTTACAAAAATCTCTATCGGATTAGCTTCTCCAGAAGAAATCTTAGAAAGATCAAGTGGTGAAGTTTTAAAACCGGAGACCATCAACTATAGAACTTATAAACCAGAACGAGACGGATTATTTTGTGAAAGAATATTCGGCCCTGTAAAGGATTATGAGTGTCACTGTGGTAAGTATAAAAGAATTAGATACCGAGGAATTGTTTGTGACCGATGCGGTGTAGAGGTTACAGAGAAAAAGGTAAGACGTGAGAGAATGGGACATATCTCTTTAGTTGTACCAGTTGCTCATATTTGGTATTTTAAATCTTTACCTAATAAAATTGGTTATTTATTAGGTTTACCAACAAAGAAATTAGATTCTATCATTTACTACGAAAGATACGTGGTAATTCAGGCTGGTATTAAGGCTGAAGATGGAATTCAGTATATGGATTTCCTTACAGAAGAGGAGTATCTTGATATTTTAGATACGCTTCCAAAAGAAAATCAATATTTAGAGGACGATGATCCAAATAAGTTTATTGCTAAAATGGGTGCAGATGCATTGCACATGATTTTAGGAAGATTAGATTTAGATGGTTTATCATATGACTTAAGACATAAAGCAAATACAGAAACTTCACAACAACGTAAGAATGAAGCTTTAAAGCGTTTACAGGTTGTTGAGTCATTCCGTGAGTCTGCAGGAAGAAACCGTCCTGAGTGGATGGTAGTAAAAGTGGTTCCTGTTATTCCGCCGGAATTACGTCCATTAGTTCCTTTGGATGGTGGTCGTTTTGCAACATCTGATTTAAATGATCTTTACCGAAGAGTAATTATCAGAAATAACCGTCTTAAGAGACTAATCGAAATTAAAGCTCCTGAAGTAATCTTACGTAATGAAAAGCGTATGCTTCAAGAGTCTGTAGATTCATTATTCGATAACTCTCGTAAAGCTAATGCGGTTAAAACAGATGCGAATCGTCCATTAAAGTCACTTAGTGATAGTTTAAAAGGTAAGCAAGGTCGTTTCCGTCAGAACTTATTAGGTAAGAGGGTTGATTATTCAGCACGTTCTGTAATTGTTGTAGGACCTGAGTTAAAAATGCATGAATGTGGTATTCCTAAGGGAATGGCTGCAGAATTATATAAGCCTTTTGTAATTAGAAAACTGATTGAAAGAGGTATTGTTAAGACGGTTAAGTCTGCGAAAAAAATCGTTGATAGAAAAGATCCTGTAGTATGGGATATTCTTGAGAATGTATTGAAAGGACATCCGGTGTTACTTAACCGTGCCCCGACTCTTCACCGTTTAGGTATTCAGGCTTTCCAACCAAAATTAATTGAAGGAAAGGCTATTCAGTTGCACCCATTAGCATGTTCTGCGTTTAATGCGGATTTCGATGGTGACCAGATGGCTGTTCACTTACCACTAGGTAATGCTGCTATTTTGGAAGCTCAAATGTTAATGTTAGGATCACAAAATATCCTTAACCCTGCAAACGGAGCGCCGGTTACTGTACCTTCTCAGGATATGGTTTTAGGTCTTTATTATATGACTAAACCAAGAGAAGGAGCCAGAGGTGAGGGATTAACTTTTTATAGCCTTGAAGAGGTTAAAATTGCTTTTAATGAGAAGAGAGTAGACCTTCATGCTATTGTAAAAGTTAAGGGTTATGATCTTAATAAAGATGGAGAAATAGAGCTTCAAATTATTGAGTCTACAGTTGGTCGTATCTTATTTAACGAGTTTGCGCCAAAAGAAGTAGGTTTCATCAATGAGGTTCTTACTAAGAAAGCATTAAGAGATATTATTGGTAAAGTTCAAAAAGTATGTGGTACACCTCGTACAGCAGCTTTCCTTGATGATATTAAAAACTTAGGTTATCGTATGGCTTTCGAAGGAGGTCTGTCGTTTAACCTTGGTGATGTAATTATCCCAGAGTCTAAAAATAAGATGGTTGAAGAGGGATATGCTGAAGTTGAAGAAGTATTGAATAACTATAATATGGGATTCATTACCAACAACGAGCGTTACAACCAAATTATTGACATCTGGACACATGTTAATGCAAGATTAACAAACACCTTAATGAATCAGTTGAGTTCAGACCAGCAAGGTTTCAACTCAGTTTATATGATGCTTGATTCAGGAGCGAGGGGTTCTAAAGAGCAGATTCGTCAGTTATCTGGTATGAGGGGTCTGATGGCCAAGCCTCAAAAATCAGGAGCTACTGGTGGTCAGATTATTGAAAACCCGATTCTTTCTAACTTTAAAGAGGGACTTTCGGTACTTGAGTACTTTATTTCTACTCACGGTGCTCGTAAAGGTCTTGCGGATACGGCTCTTAAAACAGCCGATGCAGGATACTTAACACGTCGTTTGGTTGATGTTTCTCAGGATGTTATTATTACAGAAGAAGATTGTGGTACTTTAAGAGGACTTCAAGCTTCAGATGTAAAAAATAATGAGGATGTTGTTGCTACATTATATGAGCGTGTTTTAGGTCGAGTTTCTGTACACGATGTTTATCATCCTTCAACTGGTGAATTAATTGTAAAATCAGGAGAGGAAATTGATGAGCCTAAAGCTAAAATCCTTAATGATTCTCCGTTAGAAAGAGTTGAAATACGTTCTGTATTAACTTGTGAATCGAAACAAGGAGTTTGTGCTAAATGTTACGGACGTAACCTGGCAACAGGAGGATTTGTTCAGAATGGTGAAGCGGTTGGAGTTATTGCAGCACAGTCAATTGGAGAACCGGGAACACAGCTTACTTTACGTACGTTCCACGTAGGGGGTACTGCAGGTAACATTTCTTCAGAAAACAGCATTGTAGCTAAGTATGATGGAGTTGTTGAGATTGAAGAACTACGTACTGTACCAACTAAAGATGAAACTGATAAGGATATTGATATTGTAATCGGACGTTTGGCTGAACTACGTATCATTGATAAAAATACTGGTATTGCAGTAGCTAACCATCCAATTGGATACGGTTCTAAGCTATATGTTAAAAATGGTGCTGAAGTTAAAGCTGGTGACTTAATTTGTGAATGGGATCCTTATAATGCTGTTATTGTTTCAGAAATGGCCGGTTCGGTTAGCTTTGATAACATGATTGAAGGTATTACTTTCAAAGAAGAGTCCGATGAGCAAACTGGTTTTAAAGAAAAGGTTATTATTGAAACCAGAGATAAAACTAAGAACCCATCATTAAAAGTAATTGGTGATGATGGTTCTGTTCTTAAAAACTTTAACTTACCTGTAGGAGCACATATTGCTGTTGATGAAGGTAATAAAGTTAAAGTTGGAGAGATTGTTGCAAAAATTCCTCGTGCAGTTGGTAAAGCAGGTGATATCACAGGGGGTCTTCCTCGAGTTACTGAGCTATTTGAGGCTCGTAACCCATCTAACCCGGCAGTTGTGTCTGAGATTGATGGAGAGGTTACTTTTGGTAAGATTAAGCGTGGTAATCGTGAGATCATTGTAACATCTAAAAACGGACAGGTTAAAAAATACTTAGTTCCTCTATCTAAGCAGATTTTGGTACAAGAGAACGATTATGTTCGTGCAGGAATTCCATTATCTGATGGAGCTACAACTCCTTCTGATATACTTCACATTATGGGACCAACCGCGGTTCAGGAGTATATTGTGAATGAGGTACAGGATGTTTACCGTTTACAGGGTGTGAAGATTAATGATAAACACTTTGAAATTATTGTGCGTCAGATGATGCGTAAGGTAGATATCGTTGATCCAGGTGATACTAAGTTCCTTGAAAAGCAGCTTGTGGATAAGCTTGAGTTTATGCATGAGAATGATCACATCTTTAGTAAAAAAGTTGTGGTTGAACCAGGTGATTCAGAGAACTTAAGACCAGGTCAGATAATTACAGCTCGTCGTTTGAGAGATGAAAATTCTCAATTGAAGAGAAAAGACTTAAAATTAGTGGAAGCACGTGATGCTGTTCCTGCTACTTCTAGTCAGATTCTTCAAGGTATTACTAGAGCAGCACTTCAAACTAAGAGCTTTATGTCAGCAGCTTCCTTCCAGGAAACGACAAAAGTACTTAACGAAGCAGCTATCTCAGGTAAGATCGATAACCTAGAAGGATTGAAAGAGAATGTAATTTGTGGTCACTTAATTCCTGCTGGTACAGGTCAAAGATCTATTAAAAACCTAGTGGTTGGATCAAAAGATGAGTACGAAAGATTGGTTGAAGGTACGACAGTTGAAAAAGAGCAAGAGTAATTCTACTCAGATATATTTTAAAAGGGAAGTATTTTTATACTTCCCTTTTTTTATTTAAAATCGTGGTCTAAATATTTTTATATAAAAACTATGGAAGAGAAAAAGAATAAAAACCAGTTGAATATAGAATTAAATGAAGAAGTAGGTCAAGGTGTATATGCGAATTTAGCGGTAATAACACATTCTCCTTCTGAATTTGTATTAGATTTTATAAGAGTAATGCCAGGTATGCCTAAAGCTCAGGTTAAATCAAGAATTGTTGTTACTCCTGAGCATGCCAAAAGACTAATGATGGCTTTACAGGATAATATAAAAAGATACGAAGCTATGCATGGTCCAATTAAAAATATTGATGAAGGACATCAGGGTGGTAATATGCCAATGAATTTTGGAGGATCTACCCCTCAGGCATAAAGATACAAGGGATTGACAACAATTGTCGATCCCAAACTCTATTAATTGTTCGCAATTTTGTTTGGTTATTCAGCTTCCAGAAACTTAACTTATTTGTTTTTGGTGTTTATATGAAAAATTAAAAGCATGAAGTTACGTACCCTTGTTTATTTAATATTGATTGTTCTGACTTGTTCATGTTTGCCTTATGTGAGTACTGCAAATGTAAAAGTAGGAGCAGCATGTATGGATGAATACCTACCTTTATTAAAAGATAAGAAGGTTGCTTTAGTAGTTAATCTAACATCATTGATTAATTCAACTCATCTGGTTGATACCTTATTAAATAGAGGAGTAGAAATTACGTCAATTTTTGCACCCGAACATGGTTTTAGAGGTAAAAATGACGCAGGAGAAAAAGTAAGCAATGAGGTAGATGATAAAACCGGTTTGCCGATCATTTCTCTATATGGAAGAAATAAAAAGCCGACAGCGCATAATTTAAAAGATATTGATATAGTTATTTTTGACATACAAGATGTAGGCGTAAGATTTTATACTTATATCAGTACTATGCATTACGTAATGGAAGCGTGTGCAGAAAATAATGTTAAATTAATCGTGCTTGATCGACCTAATCCAAATGGAGATTATTGTGCCGGACCACTTCTCAAAAAAGAAAACCAGTCATTTGTTGGAATGCATCCTATACCTGTAGTTCATGGATTAACTATTGGAGAATTGGCATTCATGATTAATGAAGAAGGATGGCTTAGCGAAGGTGTAAAGTGTGTGTTAGAAGTAATTAAATGTAGAAACTGGAATCATGCACAAGCTTATTCTTTGCCAGTTAAGCCATCTCCAAATCTACCCAATGATGTTTCTATTCGATTGTATCCCTCCTTGTGTTTTTTTGAAGCAACTAATATAAGTATAGGAAGAGGAACCTATTTCCCATTTCAGGTAATAGGCTATCCAGATTCGACTTTCGGAAGTTTCACATTTAAGCCACAAAGTATTAATGGAATGTCGAAGCATCCTAAACAAGAAGGATTAGTTTGCTATGGAATAGATCTAAGAAAGGAAAGTTTAACTCATCGATTTACTTTAAAATATTTTCTTCAATACTATAACATATTAAAAGACAATGAAGGGTTTTCTTTTAATGAAAATTGGTTTAACCTTTTAATTGGAGATAGAAGAATTACGAAAGCAGTTAAAGATGGTAGTTCGTTAAAAGAAATAGAAGCTTTATGGGAAGATGATTTGTTGGAGTATAAACTTTTAAGGAATAAATATTTACTCTACCCCTTAAATTAATCTTCATTCTCTATATCTGGATTTTCGGATAGTGTGTAATAGATTTGTTTTTCTGTAATCTTTATTTCTATAATATTCATACTAAGTAAAGCTACTAATATTCTCTCTGCTTTATATCTTGAAATACGAGCTTGTTTTTGAAACTTGCTTATTGTAATAGACTCATGTGTAGAAAGATAATCTAATATGAATTTTTCGCCTTTATTAAAAGTAAGTAAAAAGTTCCTGTTTCTTTTTTGTGCTTTCCAGTATTCAAGTAGCACTTTATTAGCCAATAGATTCTGATCATCCACTCTTACATAAACCATTGGTTTGCCTTCTTTATTAGGTGCTCTATGTGGTTTATCCGTACTTTTCGGAATTTTAATTTCTAATACCGTTTTACCTTCCGATTTCCATTCATAAGTCTCAAAATCAACTGGTGGTTTGCAATGTAATTTTGCTGCAGCTTCAATCATGTAAAACTCCTCCTCAGAAGAAACACCTGCAATTTTGCCATTATCTTTTACTCCTAGTAGTAGGCTTCCTCCATCTGTGTTGGCAAAAGCGGCTAACGATCGGGCAATCTTCTTCGAATCATTAATGGCAAATTTAAAGTCCTGTTGTTGGTGTTCTCCTTCAGCTATTTTTCTTTGAAGCTGTTTGTTTATCATGCTGAGCTAATAATTTGTGGTAAAAATAAAGCTTTTGCTTAAACGCTACAAAGTAAAACGGCCTTTAAATATTTAGAGATACAGATGTCTTTTGATATTGATTATCAGTAAGTAAATTTAAAATGGCTGCATGAAACATGATAAAAGTCATATCTAAAGCTTGTGGATTTAGTTAAATTATTAAAGAAAAATTTCCCTAATAAACTTTTCATTACCCTTAAAAAAACAGCTTATGACCGAAATGACTAATCTAGTAAAAAGCCTTGCCGACAAATACGGACGGCAACATGAAAGTCTACTACCAATTCTGCAAGGTGTAGTAGAAAAGAAGAAATTCCTATCAGAAGAGGCAATGGTTGAGGTAGCTCGGGAACTTGATATTTCAGCAGCCCGTGTATTTGGCACCGCTTCATTTTATTCATTCCTAAATACGAAACCTATGGGCAAGTACGTCATCAGGGTGTGTAAAACCATTACTTGTATGATGCATGGAAAGAATCTGATTATTCAGGAATTGGAAAAATTATTAAAGATCAAATTGGGTGAAACTTCACATGATGGAAAATTTAGTTTGCTGGAGACAAACTGTCTTGGGCAATGTCATAAAGGACCTGCTATTTTGATTAATGATGAACCCTATACGGATCTTACACCTGAAAAAGTGCGGGATATTATTGAATTGTTACAGCATAACGATTTGTTAGAAAGTTCTACTAACCTTGTAAACTAAGAAGTTATGGCTAAGAAAAACTTAAAACGTTTAGACCTCATTTTTAAGAATGAAAATGATTGCAACCAAATATTGGAACAGACTTTAGCAAGGCCATCTCAGGATATAATTAATGAGTTAATTAATTCGGGTTTAAAAGGTAGAGGAGGAGCTGGTTATCCAACAGGACTAAAATGGAAATTGGCTTCGGAGGCTAAAGGAGATTTAAAATATGTGATTTGTAATGCCGATGAAGGAGAACCAGGGACTTTTAAGGATCGTGAAATTTTAACGCAAGTGCCTTATAAGGTATTAACAGGTATGGCTGTTTGTGCAAAAATTATTGGAGCACATGAGGGTTTTATTTATTTAAGAGGTGAATATAAATTCCTAGAGGAAAAATTAAATGAAGTCATTGATGATTTTCATATTACACTGAATAAACTCGGTTTTGATTTTAGAGTTAAAATTTTTTTAGGAAGTGGAGCCTATATATGCGGCGAGGAGACTGCTTTATTTGAAAGTATGGAAGGTTACAGGGGAGAACCCAGAAACAAGCCTCCGTATCCGACGAATTCCGGATATAGAAAGATGCCAACAGTTATTAATAACGTTGAAACTTTAGCACATACTTATTCTATTTTTAAATACGGATCAGAAAAATTCAAAGATTTAGGAGTTCAGGATTCCAGAGGTTCAAAAGTCTTTTCAGTTTCAGGAGATACCCCAAATCCGGGAATTTATGAGCTTGAATTTGGAATGTCTGTTCAAAAGTTTGTGGAAGATTTTGGAGATGGAGATGCTAAAGCGGTGCAGGTTGGAGGAGCTTCAGGCTTTTGTGTACCTCGTAAAAAGTTTGAGAAAACCATGATTGGATATCAGGGGAAGTTAACTGGAGTTTCATTACCGACCGGAGGATCTATGATGATATTTAACTCTTCCAGAAGTATGTATAATGTTCTTCATAACTACCTCGATTTTTTTGTAGAAGAAAGTTGTGGCCAATGTACTCCATGCCGGGTTGGCACACAGCAGTTGTTATTGGGTATTGAGGCAGTTAAAAAAGGAGAACGATCTTCGGAATACCTAAATCGTTTATTGGAATTGGCAGAAAATATGAGAGTAACGGCTAAATGCGGTTTAGGCCAATCCGTTGCCAATTCTTTCTCTTCTATTGTCGAAAACTTTCGAGAAGAAATGATTTACTAATCTTTAAACCCGGACAAATGAATAAAATTAATTTAACAATCGATCATATAGAAGTTAGTGTAGATCCAGGAACTACTTTGCTGGATGCTGCAAAACAACTAAAAATAAAAATCCCGACTTTATGTTATCATGAGGATTTATGTGTTGCCGGTAATTGCAGGGTATGCGTGGTTGAACAGGTTGGAGCAGATAGGCTTTTGCCATCATGTGCTACACCTGTAGCAGAAGGAATGGATATACTTACCAATAGCTTAAAAGTTAGGAATGCAAGAAAAAATATTATTGACCTATTAGTTTCAGAGCATCGGGCAGAATGTACCAGGTGTTATAAAAACGGAGGGTGTGAGCTTCAGCATTTATCCTCTGAGTATTTGATAGGTGAAGATAGTTTTATCGATTTAGTTCCATTAAAGGAATATTCAATAGATTACTTTTCGCCTTCTATTATAAAAGATGATTCCAAGTGTATTCGTTGCCAGCGATGCGTACGAACTTGTGATCAGTTACAGGATATTGGTGCGCTAACTGTGGCCTATAAAGGTCACGATATGAAAGTTTCTTCCTTTTTTGAAAAACCAATGTACGAAGTCGTTTGTACCAATTGTGGTCAGTGTGTAAACCGTTGTCCAACCGGAGCATTAATTGAAAGAAACTATATTGATGAAGTTTGGACGGCTATCAATAATCCTCAAAAACATTTGGTAGTACAGACTGCTCCTGCAGTAAGAATTGCTTTAGGTGAGGCATTGGGAATTCCTCCAGGAGAAATAGTAACCGGTAAGATGGTTGCAGCACTTCGACGTTTAGGTTTTGATTCTATTTTGGATACTGATTTTACGGCAGATTTAACCATTATTGAAGAAGGCAATGAATTATTACAAAGGTTAAAAGGTGCTTTGGTTGACAAAAATCCAAATGTTAATTTACCTATGACAACTTCATGTTCTCCTGGTTGGATTAAATACATAGAGCACATGTACCCAGAAATGCTTCCTAATGTTTCAACAGCTAAATCCCCGCAGCAAATGTTTGGTGCGCTGGCTAAAACCTATTACGCTCAACAAAAGAATATTGAGCCAGAGAATATGGTAGTTGTTTCTGTAATGCCATGTACGGCTAAAAAATATGAGGCTAATCGTCCTGAAATGCATGCAAGTGGATATAAGGATGTAGATTTGGTTTTAACTACTCGTGAGCTTGCTAAAATGATAGAGCAGGCAGGTATTGATTTTGAAGCACTTCAGAATGAAGAATATGATTCTTTCATGGGGGTTTCTTCAGGTGCAGCAGTTATTTTTGGAGCATCCGGAGGAGTAATGGAAGCTGCATTGCGAACTGCCTATGAATTGGTGACAGGTAAGGAAGTTCCTTTTGATGGCTTAAATATTACGCCGGTAAGAGGTATGGAAGAGGTCAAAGAAGCTTGTATAAAAATTGAAGAACCTTTACCAGATTGGGACTTCTTAAAAGGAGTAGAATTAAAAACATGTGTAACCCATGGTTTGGCCAATGCTAAAAAAGTAATGGATAAAGTTATAAATGGTGAAACTAATTACCATTTTATTGAGGTAATGGCTTGTCCGGGAGGATGTTTGGGAGGAGGAGGTCAGCCTATTCCGACTAATCTTGCCATTAGGCAAAAAAGAAGTCAGGCTATTTATAAAGAAGATGCGGGTAAACCTATACGTAAATCTCATGAAAATCCTGAAGTGGTTAAACTCTATAAAGAATTTCTGAAAGAACCATTAGGTCATAAATCGCATGAATTATTGCATACTTCCTATGTCCAAAGAAACAGGTATTAAATCATACATTCATCAACCCCGGTTCAATTTCCGGGGTTTTTGCTGTTTAACCCGGATTATGTATTAAAGATTCGTTATGAGTATTGAAAATGCAATAAAACAAGAGCTTACTGAAACGAGGCATAGCACCGCTATGGTGAGTTGAAGGTAGTTAATGAAATGAATTGTTTTGAAGCAGTTTTATATGTAATAGACTTTTTAATGCATATTCCGGGTTTAATGGTTGGAATTATAAAAACCTTTTATGAAGATTCTATCAGATTCATTACTTTCACCAATTAATTAGAAACAAGTTAAGGTAAACTCAGAGCATGCAAAACGAACATTCTATTACAATTTGTTTAGGGAGCTCTTGTTTTTCAAGAGGCAATAAGGAAATTTTATCGATTGTAAAGAAATTTATTGCTGAACATGAACTCGAAGAAGAAGTGTTTTTCAGAGGGGAACTTTGTACCGGTAATTGTGAGAAAGGACCAGTCTTAAAAATAGATGAAAAATTATATGGCAATGTTGATCCTGATAAAGTATATGGAATTTTAGGAGAGTACTTTAATCTATAATAAGATGATATTATGGCACAGTTAATTGAGGTAGATAAGGATAAATGTAATTTAAGTTTTACTTGTATCAGAGCCTGTCCGGCTAAGGCGATTAAAATTGCAGATAATTATGCCAATATCATTACCGATAAATGTATTGGTTGTGGAAATTGCGTTACGGTTTGTGCGCAAAATGCCATTAGTTTTCGCAATGAAGTGGACAGGGTAAACGACTTGCTAAAGGGTACCGAAAGAGTTGCTGCTATTTGCGATCCGGCTATTTCTGGTGAATTCAGTGATATATCCGACTATCGAAAGTTTGTGGCCATGATACGTGAGTTGGGTTTTGATTTAGTTGGGGAAGTAGCTTTTGGTGTTGATTTGGTAAGTACCAAATACAAAGACCTCCTGGAAGATTTTCAGGGGAAATATTACCTGACTACTCACTGTCCTTCTGTTCGTTCATTTGTTGAAAAATACAGGCCTAACCTGGTGGATAATCTGGCACCCATTGTTCCTCCATTTGTTGCAATGGCCAAGGTTATGCATAAAAAATATGGGGATGATGTAAAGGTAGTTTACATTACTTCATGTGTATCGGCCAAGGATGGAGCCAGGTCATTTCATAAAACAGATGGTAAGGTTGATGCAGTTATCACATTCCTGGAGCTTAGATCTATGTTTGCGGAAGCGAGAATCGAAGAGTCTTCTGTTGAGTTTAGCGATTTTGATCCTCCGGTAGGACGCAAAGGTGGTTTGTATCCAATTAATCATGGATTGTGGCAAGCGGTAGATATGCGACATGATTTGCTAAATAGTAGTATCATTTCTGTTGATGGAAGAAATAACTTTTTGCAATCTTTAAAGGAATTTTCAGAGGATAGTACATTGAATCAGAATATAGATTTATACTATTGTGAGGGATGTGCTATGGGGCCGGGAATGACTCCCGGAGGTAAAAAGTTTATGAGACAATCTGATATCATTCAGTTTGTAGAAAAAAGGTTGAAAGAGATTGATTGTGATCAATGGAAAAAAGATATGGAGGAGTTTAAAGACCTTGATCTTTCACGAACCTTTAAAGCAATTGATCGCAGGCTACCTCAGCCTTCTGAAGAAGAAATTAATCGTGTTTTACACGATATGGGTAAAAGTAAGATAGAAGATCAGCTGGGTTGTGGAGCATGTGGATATCCTAGCTGTAAAGAATTTGCAGTAGCTTATTGTCAGGGATTAACAAATTTTGAAATGTGTTATTCCTATTCCATAAAAACTTTGCATACGTATATCAATAAGGTTCATGCAGCAAACGAGAATTTAAAAAACACCAAAGAAGCGCTTAAGGATAGTGAAGAAAAAGCTCGAAAAGAAGAAGTGGCTGCGCGTCAGGCTGCCGAAACAATTACTGCCATGCTCAATAAGATAAGAGCAGGTATTGTCATGGTAGATGCGAATCTGAATATAATAGAAGCCAACCTGAGTTTTGTAAATATGATGGGTGAAGATGCCCAGCAATTAAATGAAGTAATTCCCGGATTAAAAGGTGCAGATATAAATACTTTATTGCCTTTTGGAAAGATGTTTAGTACAGTTTTACAAACAGGACAGGAAATTGTTAATCGTGATACTACGGTGGGTGAAAATATCTTGAATGTTTCAGTTTTTACCATCAAAAAGCATCAGATAGCAGGAGGGATAATTAGGGATTTAACAGCGCCAGAGGTTCGCAGAGAAGAAATTATTAACAGGGCACGATCTGTAATTCGCGATAACTTGCAGACTGTACAGCAGATCGCTTTCTTGCTTGGAGAAAGTGCATCAAAAACAGAAAAAGTGCTTAACTCCATAATTGAAGCACAAAAAGTAGGTGAAAGTCACGAAAGAGGTGTTTAATTCCATTGTAAAACTATGTATTTGTAATGATTGTAAAAGAACCTGATTTTTTTCTGGATATAGATTGTAAGCAAAATAATCACCATGGTGAATTTATTTGTGGCGATGTTTTTATTTCACGTAGAATAAAGGAAGATGGCCGTACCATTATCGTATTGTCCGATGGAATGGGAAGTGGAGTCAAGGCTAATGTGCTTGCAACGTTAACTGCTTCAATGGCGGTTAATTTTACTATTGAGCATAAAGAGGTTCAGAAAACAGCAGAGATTATTATGAATACGCTACCGGTATGTAGTGTGCGTAAGGTAAGTTATTCCACCTTTACTATTATAGATATTGATGACGAAGGAAGTACCACTATTGTGGAGTATGATAATCCTCGGAGCCTAATTATGAGAACTCATCGGCCATTTGATCCGGGATGGAATGAGATTACTCTAGAAAGTGCCCGGAATAAAGGAAAAAAACTATATACGTGCCATTTTAAAGCCAGAAAAGAGGATCGTATTTTATTTTGGTCCGATGGAATTGTACAGTCAGGAATGGGTTCAAAAACACTTCCTTTTGGTTGGGGACGTGATGAAGTGGAAAATTATGTGGTGAAAAGCATAAAGAATACACCATTTATTTGTTCTGCTAAACTAGCCCGAAAAATTGTCAATATGGCCTCGCTGAATGATGGTGGAAGTCCCCTTGATGATACTTCTTGTGGAACAATTTACTTGCGCGAACCCAGAAAATTATTATTTGTAACCGGACCTCCGTTTGATGAGAAAAAGGATGTTGATTTTGCTTTGAAGGTACAGCAGTTCGGAGGTAAAAAAGTAGTAAGCGGTGGTACGACTGCAGAAATTATTGCAAGAGAATTAGGCTTAAAGTTTTCTGCAAGTCTCGAAATGTCTGATCCGGATTTACCGCCAGCAGCGCAAATGGAAAATATTGATCTGGTAACGGAGGGTATTTTAACCTTAGGCAAAGTCGTAAGGGTACTTGAGGATTATGAGAAGAAGGATGATATTCCGGGAAAGGGTCCTGCTCATCAAATTGTAAAGCTATTTATTGAAAGCGACAAAATTCATATTGTGAATGGTACGCGTATAAATGTAGCGCATCAAGATCCTAATTTACCGGTTGAATTAGAGATTAGGAGAACAGTGGTTAAACATATTGCAGCGCTATTAGAGGATAAATTCTTTAAAGAGGTTTCTATCGAATACATTTAGTCGCAATTCATAATCTTCATACTTATTTTCTTTGCTAATTATTCTGAGTTATATCGCATTTGTATTTTTTTATAGCCTAATAACTTCTGAATTGCTAATAATTAATTATAAATTCTTCAAGGTAACTATCGGCTAGTCCCTGATTCATTGTTTATTCCTTTTGCTAAAGAATGCCCTGTTATTGGGCTTCAGGTTTTATTTAGACTTATTATGTATTGAGATAAGTTTGATTTTCTGCTTTTTTTTTTCGTTTGATACACCGTATTTTGCAAGTAATTCTAGAAAAATTTCTTTAATTGATTCGTTTTATAAAAGGTTAATGGTATAAGGCGTTGAAAAAGATTGATTTAGTGTAAATAAGTCTGTTTGAATGAAGATAAAAGAGATTGTTGATATTCTGGATGCTCAGGTTATTTGTGGCGATCACTATCAGAATAGTGAAGTAGAGAGTGGTTTTGCCAGCGATTTAATGAGCGACGTGTTGACATTAGATACGGATAAAATGCTTTTAATAACCGGTTTGGCTAATATGCAAACCATCAGAACGGTTGAAATGGCAGATATTCATTGCGTTCTTTTTGTGAGAAACAAACAAGTATCACCAGAAATGTTGGCCTTAGCTAAAGAACAGGATTTAATCTTGATACAATGCAAGTATTCAATGTTTAATACTGTTGGGAAGTTATTTGAAGCCGGATTAGCACCAGTTTATTAGATCAATACTATGGAATTTATTTACGAGGTAGAAGGAGGGAATTTTACAAAAGCAGGAAATGCTTCGAGTGCAGTTAAAAAAACACTGAAGCAGCTGAATGTAAATCCTAAAGTGGTTAAACGAATTGTAGTTGCATTGTATGAGGCGGAAGTAAATATCGTAGCCCATGCATACAGTGGAACCATAAAAGTGAATATAACACCGGAGCATATCAACATTGTTTTAAATGATGATGGTCCCGGAATTGAAGATATTGATTTAGCTATGCAGGAAGGTTATTCGACCGCATCGGCTAAAGTTAGAGAGATGGGCTTTGGGGCAGGAATGGGTTTGCCCAATATTAAAAAAAATGTCGACGAGCTGGATGTAACCAGTATTGTTGATAAGGGAACGCAAGTTAAAATGAAAACGTATTTGTAATCCTTAAATGAGTAAACAACAAATATATCATGCCTTAAAAGTAGACAAGGATATTTGTTACGGTTGTACACATTGTATGAATGTTTGTCCAACCGAGGCTATTCGTATAAACGACGGAAAAGCACTCATTTTAACAAAACGTTGTGTTGACTGTGGAGAATGCTTAAAGGTTTGTCCGGTTGATGCTATTTATATTGAGCAGGATGACCTTGAAAATATTTTTGATTATGAATACAGAGTTGCTTTAGTTCCGGCTGTATTTACTGGTCAGTTTCCAACATCCATTACAGAAGAAGAGATATTCAGCGTAATGAAAGAAATGGGTTTTACCCATGTTTTTCAAGCTGAATTTATGGTGGATGTAATTAATGAATTGATGGAAGATCAAATGAAGGATAATGAAGAAAAACCTCTGATTTCCACATTTTGTCCATCTGTAGTTCGACTAATACAAGTCAAATTTCCCTCTCTGGTAGATAATATTGCATCTGTAAATCCTCCGGTAGATGCATCCGCCGCTTTTTACCGCCGTATGCTTATAAAACAAGGCATACCTGGGGATCAAATAGGTATTTTTTATGTAACGCCATGTGCTGCAAAAATTGCTGCAATTAAAGGTTTTGAAAAATACCATGCTTCCATTAATGGAGTAATTAATATGCGGTATTTGTACAATAAGTTGTACAAAAAAATAAAAAGCAACCACAAAGAAGAAAGAGAACTGCCTGTATTGCCACACTTATCGAGTAAATCCATTCAATGGAGTTTAACACGAGGCGAAGCAGATAATATGAATGGAAGGTGTTTGGCTGTGGATGAAATTCATAATGTAATTGAGTTTCTGGAAAGGCTCGAAAACGATGAAATTCCTGAGGTGGATTATTTGGAGTTGAGAGCTTGTGATCAGGGTTGTGCTGGTGGTGTTCTTTTGCATGGTAATCGTTTTTTAACCGTGGATCGAATTAAACAAAGAGCCAAGCAACTGGAAAACGAATCAGGAAATATCGATTGGAAAGAATATAAAGATATTATTCAAAATAAAGATCTGTTTACCTCAAAGATTGATACACTTCCGGCTATGTCTTTAGATAAGGATTTTGAAGAAGCCTTAAAAAAGATGGAGCGCATCAGAAATTTAATGTGCTATTTACCGGGAATTGATTGCGGAGCATGTGGGTCGCCCAGTTGTCAGGCTCTAGCTGAAGATATTGTACAGCGAAAAGCCAATTTGTCCAATTGCGTTTTTATGCAAAGGATGATGGAACAAAACAAAAAACTGAGTAGTGAGCATGCAATTAGAATTATAGAAAAAACCTGGGGTAAAGACAGATTAGATAAGGATTGTAGAAAAAAAGGAGCAAAAAATGAAGGTATGTGATATTGTTGAGCAACTCAACTTACAAGTTTTTTGTGGAGAACAAGGAATCAATAATGAAATAACAGGAGGTTATACTTCTGATTTATTGAGTGATGTTATGGGAAATGTAGATGAAAACCAGGTATGGATCACATTACAAACCCATAGAAATATTATGGCCATTGCTTCATTAAAAGATGTTGCGGCTATAATTCTTGTAAAAGGTTATAAACCTGAGGAAGCAGCTTTGGTACAAAGTAACGAGGAAGGAATTCCTATTCTGGGTACCGAATTAGAAGCTTTTGAGATATCAGGAAAGTTGTTTGCGTTGTTAAATAATTAGGTCAATTAGGTTTGGTAAAAAGGTGTTTTGCGAAATCTATTATTGATTGAAATTTTAAATGAGCTAATGAAAAAATATCGGGTCGATTTACATATACATTCAGTGCTTTCACCTTGCGCTGAGTTGGATATGAGTCCGGATATTATCATTGAAAATGCAAAGCAAAAGAAATTAGATATTATTGGAATTGCAGATCATAACTCAACTAAGCAATGTGAAGTGATCTGGCAATTAGGAAAAAAAGAAGGAATAACCGTTTTATGCGGTTCCGAAATAAATACAAAAGAAGAGGTGCATTGCCTCGTGTTCTTTGAAAATTTTGAAAAGTTGAATGTGTTCCAGCAGTATTTGGATGAACATTTACCCGTTGTTAAAAATAAGCCGGATTTGTTTGGAGATCAGGTTTGGGTAGATGAAAACAACCAAATATTAGGGGAGGAGGAGCGTTTGTTAATTGTTGGGTTGGATGTTTCGATTGATGAAGTGGCCGAGAAGGTTCAAGCATTGGAGGGTTTATTTATTCCGGCTCATGTCGACAGATCAAGGTTTAGCGTAACCAGTCAGTTAGGTTTTTTAGCAGAGGATCTGCCTGTTTCGGCCATTGAAGTGAGTAAGAATGCAAATATGCAGCAATTACCAGAAAAGCATCCATGGATAAACAAGTACAGTATAATTTCCAGTTCAGATGCACATATGCCAGCGCAAATTGGAGGTACTTATACTGAGATGCAATTAATGGAACCTACATTTAACGAAGTAAAGATGGCTCTAAAAAATGAGTCAGAAAGAAAAGTGTTAAACATTTATTTAAATAAAGATTAACCATGCGTGATATATCCATGCATATACTTGATATCATTGGTAACTCGGTAAGAGCAGAGGCTTCAGTTGTGGAAGTTACCTTGATTGAAGATGCTCTGGAAGATGAGGTTTCTTTAGTGATAAAGGATAATGGAAAAGGCATGGATAATGAAACAATAAATAAGGCATTGGATCCTTTTTTTACATCGCGGAAAACACGAAAAGTAGGATTAGGTATTCCCTTGTTACAACAGAATGCACAATTATCAGGAGGTGATTTATATATCACTTCGGAGCCAGGGAAAGGAACAGAGATAAAAGCTGTATTTGTGCGTTCAAATATCGATCGTCCACCATTAGGAGATATACCCGGGACGGTCAGTTTAATGGTGTCAGGAAATCCTAAAGTGGATTTTATTTATAAACACCAAATTGATAATGAAGAGTTCATATTTAATAGCATCGAGATTAAAGAGGTGTTGGATGGAGTGGATATTACCAATCCGGGAGTTATTAAATTTATGAAAGAAATGATCCGCGAAAATCTGGAAGAGATAGGAGTGGAACTTTAAACAGGCAACAGTTAACAATGATCAGTTTACAGTAATTGGTGATTAATTAGCAGAGGCCAGAAGTAGATAGAATAATAGATGAGACTATTATTTCTTATCAGAAAGAAAAGTTTTTAAGTGTCTTGATATTTTATCTGGATACTTAATGCCAAAAAAAGAAACGATTTACAAACTATAATAAAAGCAAAATGGCAAAAGTTAAAACCTTAGATGATCTTAAGAAGATGAGGGATGAGCTTCAGGGCAAAATCACCCTTCGCGAAAAAAGTGATCATCCGGAGAAAATGGTTCAAATTAAGGTTTCAATGGCTACTTGTGGAATTGCTTCAGGAGCTAAAGAAACCATGAATTATCTGATTGAAGAGTTAGATAAGCGTGCTATTGATGCGGTTGTAACCCAAACCGGTTGTATGGGATACTGCCACTCAGAACCAACTATTGAAGTACATCTTCCTGGAACAGAGCCAGTGGTGTATGGACATGTGGACACAAAAAAGGCAGAAGAAATCATTCAAAAGCACATTATGGGCGGCGAATTAGTGGATGGTATCATCCCTGCCAGCTATACAACATCTAACGAAGAAGATAACGAAAAGTAATTTGAGTCATGGCCAAGTATAATAATCACATTTTGGTTTGTGGGGGTACGGGATGTCGTGCTTCACAAGGTGAAGAGATTGTAGAAAATCTAAAGCAGGCTGTTGCTGATAACAGTCTAGAAAGTGAAATTCAGGTAGTACGTACAGGATGTTTCGGTTTTTGCGAAAAAGGTCCTATCGTTAAAATGATTCCTGATAATACCTTTTATGTGCAGGTTACACCTGAGGATGCCGGAGAAATTATCTCAGAGCATATCGTAAAAGGACGTAAAGTTGAACGTTTGTTATATACCGATCCTGATAAGAAAGAGCAAATTGCCGATTCTAAGGATATGGGATTCTACAAAAAGCAGGTTCGTATTGCTTTACGTAACTGTGGTTTCATCAACCCTGAAAATATTGATGAGTATGTAGCTCGCGACGGATACGCTGCACTAGGAAAAGTGTTGTCTGAAATGACTCCGGAAGAAGCTATTAAAATTGTTAAAGACTCCGGACTTAGAGGTCGTGGGGGAGGTGGTTTCCCAACTGGATTAAAATGGGAAATAACCAATAAAGTAGAAAATGATACCAAATATGTAGTGTGTAATGCCGATGAGGGTGACCCGGGTGCATTTATGGACCGCTCTATCCTTGAGGGAGATCCACACTCTGTATTAGAAGCTATGGCTATCTGTGGATATTGCATCGGAGGAAGCCACGGTTTAATTTATATTCGTGCTGAGTATCCTCTGGCAATCGATCGTTTAAAAATTGCCATTGAGCAAGCGCGTAGTTTAGGTGTTTTAGGTAAAAATATCTTTGGTACAGGATTCGATTTTGATGTTGAGTTACGTTACGGTGCAGGAGCCTTTGTTTGTGGAGAGGAAACTTCATTGATTCACTCTATGGAAGGTTTACGTGGAGAGCCTACTGTTAAGCCTCCATTCCCATCTGTAAGCGGATATAAAGGAAAGCCAACTAACGTGAATAACGTGGAGACTTTCGCCAATATTCCTGTTATCATTAATAAAGGTGCAGAATATTTTGCTTCTATCGGTACAGAAAAAAGTAAAGGAACAAAAGTATTTGCTTTGGCTGGAAAAATCAACAACGTTGGTTTAATCGAGGTTCCAATGGGAATTACTTTACGTGAAGTAATTTTTGATATCGGTGGTGGTATTAAAGATGGTAAGAAATTTAAGGCTGTTCAAACAGGAGGTCCTTCCGGAGGTTGTTTAACTGAAAAACACCTTGATATTCCTATTGATTATGACAACTTACTTGCTTGTGGTTCTATGATGGGATCAGGTGGTATGATTGTAATGGACGAAGAAGACTGTATGGTGTCTGTGGCTAAATTCTACCTTGACTTTACTGTAGAAGAGTCTTGTGGTAAATGTGCACCATGTAGAATTGGTAACAAGCGTTTATACGAAATGCTGGATAAGATTACCCAAGGAAATGCTACAGAAGAGGATTTAGGTATCCTGCGTAATCTGGGTAATGTGATTAAAGATACTTCACTTTGTGGTTTAGGACAAACATCTCCAAACCCGGTATTATCTACAATGGATAACTTCTGGGAAGAGTATGTTTCTCACGTAAAAGAGGGTAAATGTCCGGCTGGTCAGTGTAAAGACTTAATGGAGTATGTAATTAGTGCTGATGCTTGTGTTGGATGTACCTTGTGTTCAAGAGTATGTCCGGTTGATGCAATTTCAGGTGATAAAAAACAACCACACGTTATTGATACTAAAGTTTGTATTAAGTGTGGAGCTTGTATGGAGAAATGTAAGTTTAACGCGATCAGCATCCAGTAATTAAAAAAGTTCAGAACAATGGATATTGTAAAATTAAATATAGATAGCAAACCTGTAGTCGTTCAAAAAGGGACTACTTTGTTAGAGGCGGCAAAATCTGTAGGTGTGGACGTTCCTACTTTGTGCCACATGAAACTACACGATATGAACTACGAAAATAACCCTGGAGGTTGTCGTATTTGTGTGGTGGAAGTAGAAGGAAGAAGAAATTTAGCTCCTGCTTGTAAAACCGAGTGTACAGAAGGAATGGAAGTAAATACACATTCTTTAAGAGTGGTAAATGCTCGTCGTACCGTAATGGAGTTAATCTTATCGGATCACCCGGCAGAGTGTTTAACTTGCGTGAAGAATGGTAAGTGTGAGCTTCAGACTATGGCTCAGGATTTAGGAATTCGTGAGATACCTTTCGAAGGTGAGCAATCACACTACAAAGAAGATAAGTCGCCATCTATTATCCGCGATATGGATAAGTGTATTATGTGTCGTCGATGCGAAATGGCTTGTAACGAAATTCAGACTGTAGGATGTCTTTCTGCTATTAACAGAGGATTTGAGTCAGTAGTAGCTCCGGCTTTCGAAATGGATTTAGAAAAATCTACTTGTACTTATTGTGGTCAGTGTGTGGCTGTTTGTCCTACCGGAGCACTTTCTGAAGTAGATAATTCTCGTAAGGTACTTTCTGCCTTAGTAGATCCATCAAAAACAGTTGTCGTTCAAACTGCTCCGGCTGTTCGTGCTGCTTTAGGAGAAGAGTTTGGTATGGAACCTGGTACTTTGGTAACTGGTAAAATGGCTTCTGCTTTAAGAAAATTAGGCTTCGATAAAGTATTTGATACTGACTTTGCTGCCGACCTTACTATTATGGAAGAAGGAACTGAGTTGCTTGGCCGTTTACAAAAACATTTGGCTGGCGACAAAGATGTTAAACTTCCAATTCTTACTTCTTGTTGTCCGGGATGGGTTAACTTCTTCGAAAGTAATTTCCCAGATATGTTAGATGTGCCTTCTACAGCTAAGTCACCTCAACAGATGTTTGGTGCAATTGCTAAAACATACGTGGCTGAAGAGTTAGGAATTAAGCGCGAGGATATGGTGGTTGTTTCTATCATGCCTTGTCTAGCTAAAAAATACGAAGCGCAGCGCCCTGAATTTGCTGTTGATGGCAATCCTGATGTTGATTTCTCTTTATCAACTCGTGAGTTAGCGCAAATGATTAAGGGAGCTAACATCAACTTTGAAGATTTAACTGATGAGGATTTTGATAATCCAATGGGAGAATCTACAGGTGCGGGTGTTATTTTTGCCAACACAGGTGGTGTAATTGAAGCGGCTGCACGTACAGCTTACGAAGTTCATACCAAGAAAAAGTTAGATAAAGTGGAGTTCGAAGCTTTACGTGGTTTCGAAGGTATTCGTTCTGCTACAGTTGATTTCGACGGACTTCCAATTAAAATAGGTATTGCTCATGGTTTAGGTAATGCTCGTAAACTATTAGAAGATGTACAAGCTGGTAAATCAGAGTTTCATGCTATAGAAATTATGGCTTGTCCCGGTGGATGTATTGGTGGTGGTGGTCAGCCTTATCATCATGGAGATACCAGCATCCTTAAAAAGAGAGCTGCTGCAATTTACCGTGAAGATGAAGGTAAAACAATCCGTAAATCACACGAGAATCCATTTATTGTAAAATTATACGAAGAGTTCTTGGGTGAGCCTTGTGGAGAGTTGTCTCACAAGTTGTTGCATACACACTATTTTGATAAGAAAAAGAAAATTGAAATCAATAACGACTAAGAGTTATGGCAGAGTTAAAATTAGCTGAAAGCAAAGTTCAGGAACTAAAGGACGTTTGCAAAAAGTTCGATTACGATAAAGGCGAATTAATTAATGTACTGCACGCTGCCCAGGGTATATTTGGGTATTTGCCTGCTGAAGTACAGGAAATTGTTGCCGACCAATTAAATGTGAATATTGCTCATGTATATGGTGTAGTTACTTTCTATTCTTTCTTTACCATGATTCCTAAAGGGGAGCATCCTGTATCAGTTTGTATGGGAACAGCTTGTTATGTTCGTGGTGCAGAGAAAGTATTAGATGAATTTAAGCGTCTGTTAGATGTAAAAGTGGGAGAAACAACACCTGATGGTAAATTCTCAGTAAGCAGCCTTCGTTGTGTTGGAGCATGTGGATTAGCTCCGGTAGTAACAGTAGGTGAAAAGGTTTACGGTAGAGTAGCACCTGAAGATGTGAAAGATATTTTAGCAGAGTACAATTAAAACTCAGATAAAATAAACAAAGAAAAACCCGTTCTGCTTGTTGGAACGGGTTTTTTATTTCCAGGTAAAGGTTACTAGTCATAGCTATAATTAGCTGTCCTTCTAAATGTCTGGAAGGCAAGATGGAGTTCCACGAAACATGAGCGGGTAACACAATGAACTTAATTATAACAACAAAATTCGGTTCACTATATTTAACATTCGGCAACTATCTTTTATGATAAAATCCAATCATACATTCAGAATGATTGTACACATTTGCAAAAAAAAGAATGCGCATAGATAAAATGAAAGGGCATATGGCTATGATAGTAGCCAATATATCATGGGGGTTAATGGCTCCTTTTGTGAAGACGGTAGTGCTAGAAAGCAATATAAATGCATGGAATATTGTTGCTTTTAGAGTTGCCGGTGCTGCCCTGGCATTTTGGATGGCATCTTTTTTTATACCACGCGAAAAGGTAGCTCCAAAGGACTTACTCAAGCTGGTATTTGCGGCGCTGTTTGGTATTATTCTTAATCAAGGCGTATTTGTGTTGGGCGTTTCCTACACATCACCAATAAATGCTTCCATTGTAACCACTACTCTGCCTATAATTGCCATGATTATCGCGGCTTTTTATCTGAAAGAACCCATTACCTGGAAAAAGGTGGCTGGGATTATTGTAGGGGCATGCGGCGCTTTAATTATCATATTAAACAGTGCCAATGGTAATGGCTCGGGCGATTTGGGTTTAAAAGGAATTTTATTGTGTTTTATGGCGCAGTTTAGCTATGCGGTGTATTTCGTATTCTTTAAAAAAGTAATCAGCAAGTATTCGCCCATTACCAATATGAAATGGATGTTTCTATTTAGCTCGCTTATCTATATTCCACTTACCTGGTCGCAAATTACAAATATTGAATACGCTACTTTACCCTCTTCGGTGATAGGTGAACTGGCATTTATTGTTTTAGGTTCAACTTTTTTATCATATATGATGATTCCGATAGCCCAAAAATACCTAAGACCTACAGTAGCTACTATGTATAATAACGTACAGCCTATTGTGGCCTCTATTGCCGCTGTGCTGTTACAGCTCGATTATTTTGGATGGTATAAAACACTGGCGATTCTTTTGGTGTTTGCCGGCGTTTATTTGGTGACTACAAGTAAGGCTGTAGAAACAGAAAGTGTGGAGGAGTAGGTGTTACATTCACGATAAAGCACTTGAGAAAAAACCGCTGCAGCCCAGCGAGGACGATCCCAAAATTTGCGAGGACGTGTTCTATTGTTGTATTTGTTCTTGTTATTGCACAATAGGTTGCAGTTATATACTGGAAGAATCACTTTTGCTGAATCCTTAACATTTTGTTTCCCTCTTTTTGAAATTCATAGTCAACTGACTCTATGCTTACATTAAAATCCTTCTCAAACACATTTATAATGTCATATAGCACTTCAGACTTTTCTGCATTTAAATTAAGCAAAGGAAAAATTCTGACCTCTTTACATATTCGCAGCATTTCTGTAATTGAATTTATATGAAAATCAAGTCCAAGTTTTGAGTACAGTATTAAAAAATGAGAGCTTAAGCCTAGCTCAAAAGTTTGTTCTTTAAAACTTGTTTTTTGAGGCAATTCATGGGCTATATATCTTTTTTCCATTTTTCCTTGCTCAAAGTCGGCGATAAAACTTGACATGGCATTCATTCTGATAGTTTCCAGCTCATCTACATTTTTTATGGAAGTCCAGATGAAATTATTTTGATTTTCTCTCATTTTTTGGATCACTGTATCCTTTGTTTCTTCAATTCGATTGATTAACGCCGTTTTTGAGAATTGGTATATTGGGTCAAGAGAAGTGACTGATTTACCCTGCATGGTCATTTCGTAATTAAAACTGGCAGGGCCATCACCAAAACTCGCAATTTGTTTATTTAAATCAGCATCTGTCAGGTTAAACATGCTTTTGTATTCCTCAAGCGTTCTACCCCAGGGTACTGTGTTTTTTAATTCAAATGCCATAGGTTAGTTGTTTTTTTAATATAGAGTGATATATTTTTAGTTTGCAGAATGTGAGAGTGTTGAGTGCCAGCGAGAAGGTTGTTGAGACAGGTTAGTTTCATAGTCCTAATACTTGAATTTTATATTTTTCACCTAATTCATAAAAGGCTAAATTATCTACATGTCTAAACAATTCACGTTTATTCTCAATGTTTTTAACTTTTAAAATTCGGTATAAGTTAATTATAGCTAATGCTCCAAAACTATAAATAAGGTTTTTCAAGTTTGCTTTTCCGTATTCTAAGTCCCTGCGATGTTTAATGCTATTATAGTTCTTCCACCAAAAAGGGCTTTCATACTTGTCTCCAATTAAAATACCTATTTCTTGTAAAGGACATAATTCTATGTCATATCTTGGTATACAAATAGTTTCTGGAATTATTTCACTTAGGTATTTATTAATGAAAATCTTATAATCTTTTATTGATTCGTAATTCCTTTCAGGAAAATAAGACTTGCATAAAAGTTTTAAAACAACATCAATTTCAGAGCCAATTGCCAAGTTTAATTTTAATAATTCAATTGAGTAAACTTTATAGTTTTCTTCTGAGAATTCTATAAAATTCGAGAGTCTTTTTATATCCTGTTCTAAAGACAGTAGATAATTCCAATGTATCATACAACTAGTTTTTATCCAGAAATACACTTATTATTTGCCACAGTGAAGGTATATCTGTGATTGTTTATAACACTTCAATAAATAATGAATTAAGTTGGAGCCTCTTTATAGTTTTCGATAAAATTAAAGTATTGTCATTTGTGTATTTAATACGTGATACTTTTCACCCTATCTGGTTAAAATTACATACTCTTTAATTAATATTTGTAAGAAATCAATTTTCTCAGTCTTACATTTAATTTGTAACAATTCTTCTAAATGTTGTACTAGCAAATCGATTGATTTTTTATGACCCTCATTAGGAAATTTCTTATAGGTCTCAATAGTTTCTTTAACAACCATCATATCCTGTTCCGAGAGTTTTATTACTTCAGGGTAAGTCGGATCTGTTTC
Source organism: uncultured Saccharicrinis sp. (assembly GCA_963677245.1). Taxonomy (GTDB): domain Bacteria; phylum Bacteroidota; class Bacteroidia; order Bacteroidales; family Marinilabiliaceae; genus Saccharicrinis. The sequence continues at coordinate 1,585,818 of OY781921.1, read as the reverse complement.
TTTAAGATTATTCAATTTTATAAGGGATTTTAATCCGGTTAAGGATGATTCTTTAATTTTTACAACTGTGGTATCTGAAAGAATATCCCCAAGTCTTTGCCCTTTTTGCGATGCTGTAATTGTAAGAATAGCCAGCAGAAAAGCCGAAAAATATAAATCAATCAATCGGAATACCCAACGCATAAAATAATCGTTGGTTCTTGTTCTTTGACCATCAATTCGAACGACCTGTAATTTCATAGCCATTTTACCAATAGACTGTCCATTGTTAATTATTTCGCAAGTCAGTGTATAAAAACCAAATATAGGAACTGCAACATAAAAAAAAATATTCGGGGCCACTGCAGTTATCAATCCGATAAGAGCCCAGACTATGGCCATATCAATAAAATAAGCTACTCCACGGTCAAAAACAGTAGGTAGATTAAATTTTATTACTACATTGAACGACGAATTAATATCTATTGATTTCATAAGATCGTAATACAAAACACTAATTATTATTAAAAAACAAATAAAACCAAAATTTAAGTAGGTTAGGGAAAAATCTTTTAATAAAAAATGAAAGAATCCAAATTTATAGATAAAAACCTGAACAGCTGGAAGGAGAATGAGAAACTAATTTCTGTAAACAATAGCACACCCCGACAACTTAGTCGACTTTTTATAAAAACAACCGATGATTTATCTTATGCCAATACTTATTATAAAAACCGATCAGTAAGAGTATATTTAAATTCATTTGCTAAGATTCTTTTTAACAGGGTAAATAAATCGGAACAGTTTCGGTTTTCGAGTCTTCGTGAATTTTTTACACTTTCGGTTCCACTGGCTTTTTATGCAGCTCGCAAGGAAATTATGATTTCCTTTATTCTTTTTGCGATTTCAATGCTTATTGGAGCATTATCAAGCAAATACGATCCTGAGTTTGCGCAATTAATTTTAGGTGAAAAATATGTTTCAATGACGCAGGAAAACATAGCAAAGAACGATCCCTTGGCAGTTTATAAAAGCATGGCTCCGTTCAATATGTTTTTTGGAATTACAGTAAACAATTGTCTAGTAGCACTGCGAACTTTTGTTATGGGTATCTTTATGTCTATTGGTACTATTTTAATTATGATTCACAATGGAATAATGGTTGGCTGCTTTCAGTATTATTTTATTCAACAAGGCTTGTTTCAGGAATCGTTTCTTACCATATGGCAGCATGGCGTTTTTGAAATTTCGTCTATCATAATGGCTGGAGCAGCTGGATTAGTGCTGGGGAAAGGACTTATTTTTCCTGGTAATTTCACCCGATTTCAGGCACTTCGTTTATCAGCAAGAAATGGATTAAAGATATTACTGGGCATTATTCCAATCCTTATAATTGCAGGGTTTATAGAGGGTTTTTATACTCGTTTTACTCAAACGCCAGATATTTTAAGGCTATTTACAATACTACTGTCTCTAATCATTATTATCGGATATTTTGTAGTTTTGCCTTGGTATAGAAATAAATATAATGTAAATCCTCAAAAACAGGCAGATTATATTGAACCTCTTGCCAATACTTCAATAAACGCTGATGTAATATTGAGTGTTTCTGATGCTTTTATGATGACATTTTCACAGATACAAAACCATTTTGGGAAATTGATGAAATGGTCGTTGATTATCGCTTTAATATTACCAATTACCATGTTGATATTGACATCAACAAACATTTATATTTTTTCTGAAGACAGTTACTTCTTCCATCCTGTGGAATTAATTACGGTTCATTTTCCTGGAATATCGGTATTGATACTGGGGATAACAGTTTTAAACTTATTGATGTTGAGGCTTGACGTAACAGATAAAACTAAATTCGGAAATAGGCAAATAGGGTTCTTTGTATTTCTTCAAATCTTACTCCTGCAAGTAATAATTCATACATCATTACTTATACCGTATCCTGCATTAGCCATATTAATTTATATATGCCTGACTATATACTCTACAGTTATTTTTAATATTTATTCAAAGGAGAAGGTTAGTATTTTTCAAGCGGTAAAACTTAGCACTGTATATCTTCAACATAGTTTTTCAAAGTTTGTCTCATTGTCGATTAGGTTTTTTATCATGGGCACATTGTTCTTTTTTATCTTTTTACAGCTTATAGCGGGTTTAAATAATGAGTTTATACAAATGAATTTGTATGGCACATTGGATCAGGGAATGAAGGTTATATCTTATGCAAATACTTACTATTTCAGTTTTATGATATTATTCATATATGCTGTCTTTTATATCGCAAACCAGATATTATATTACAGTTTATATGAAACCACGCATGCAACAGGACTGCAGTCCAGAATAAAATTAATTGGAAAAACTAATCGAATAAGGGGATTAATCAGAGAATGAGAGAATACTTATTATTTTTAATGTTAATATTATTAGCATTTTTTTCGATGAATCTTAGTGCCAATGATAAGCTATCCAATCTAGAATGGGAAAAAGCAGTCGGCAAAAAGGATTATACAGAAACGTATAAGGAGATTGATCGAGAAGAAGAGACGCAAAAGGAAGAACGTGTAGCTAAAAACTTTAATGCAGGATCAATAAAAACTGTGGTTATCGTTTTAATTATATGCATATTAGTTGCATTGTTGGTTGTTTTAACCATTCATCTTTTAAAAATTAAAACCACTCATAAAATATCAAATAGTACCAAGGTTGAAGAAATTGATGATCCGGATCAATTTAAGCTAAGTGATCTAGAACAATACTTAATGGAGGCGTTGGGGTCAGGTAATTATCGACTAGCCGTTAGAATCCAGTTTTTAATGTTAATTAAAGCCTTACAAGAAAACGATTATATAAACTGGAAAAAGGAAAAAACCAACTGGGATTATTTACAGGAGGTAAAAGAATATAGCTTTCATACAGATTTTAAATATCTCATTAAAGTATTTGAAAAGGTATGGTATGCGAATTATACCATTAAGCGAGATACCTACGATCAACTGGCTTTGAAATTTGTAGAAATTCCAAAATTATTAAGTAGTGAAAGATAGAAATACAACACCTGTAATTATTATATTAAGTATTGTTGCACTGCTTGCCGGAGGATATTTCTTATTGAGATTATATACTCCTAAGTATGTTTGGTCGGAAAATTTAAATTATAATAATGAGGAACCTTACGGTACCAGCATTTTGTTTGAACTTATAAAAAATAGTTATCCTGAAGAGAATTTTATAGAAATTACATCCAATGACTTTGAGAAGTATTTTGGTGAGAATCCTAATTCGGATTACGTTTTTATTGGATCCTCTTATTTTATTGATTCGTTAAACCTGAATAGTTTAATTCAGCATATCGAAAAAGGAAATAAAGCATTCATTGGGGTTACCTATAATTTTAATTCGTTTATCGAGACATGGTTAAACGATTCGGTGAATTCACCAGAAATCTACCCTGCGTACAATGATTCAATATTGGCTTATAATAGGTTACAAAATTTAAATAGGAGTTTTATTAAATCATTTAAATCAGATACTATTGCAACCAAACTGAGAGCTGTCAATTATGGTGCTGATAGTATATTTACCTTCCATCATCAGTATGTTAAGGATACAATGGAATATTCATGGTCGTATTTTAGTTCACATTTTTTTGCAGTTACTAAGGATTATTCTCCGGAAATACTATCAACTATTGATCAGGATAAAGCAAATTTTGTATCCTTAAAAGTAGGTGAGGGCACATTATATCTGCATAGTACTCCTATTTTACTCTCCAACTATCATTTGATCGAAAAAGAAACTTTCAATTACCTACAAAGTATTTGGAAAAATATGGATAGCGAAAAAATACTATGGGACAACAATAGTTACTTCTATAACCATAGGGCATCCAATCCACAATTAAGAGAAAGCCCCTTGCGTTTTATATTAAAACATAAGAGTCTACGCTGGGCTTGGTATATGCTATTGGTACTTGTCTTTCTTTTTATAATTATACAATCCAAACGAAAGCAGAATATTATTCCGCTTGTAAGAATTAAGAAAAATAATACCCTGGATTATGCAAAGGCTATCGGGGCTTTATATTTTCAAACGAAGAGTCACAGAATTATTGCGGACGAAATGATTGGTCAGCTTTATAGTTTTATTAAAAGCAGGTACAATATCAAAATTGACAAAAATAAAAATGAATTGATTCCTCGTCTTTCAAAAATATCGGGAGTTAAAAAAGAAACACTTTCGGAATTATTTAAACTTGAAATTGAAGTGAAGTTTAATAAAGATGCAACCTCAGAACAATTATCCAAATTATACTATATCGTAGATTATTTTTATAAAAATTGCAATTAAATATGGACGAACAAATAAATATTAATCCGGAAACTGAGAGCAACGACCTTTCGGTTAATAAATATGTAGATGAAAAGGATCTTGAATATGTAAATGACATATTTAATAAGGCTCAGGCAGAGTTAAAAAAAGTTATTGTAGGACAGGATGAAGCCATAAAATTATTGTTAGTCGCTCTATTATCTGGAGGGCATGTGTTGCTTGAAGGTGTTCCTGGTATTGCAAAAACATTATTGGTGAAGCTTTTGGCTAAGACCTTAAATACAAAATATAACCGAATACAGTTTACACCTGATTTAATGCCTTCGGATGTTATTGGAACCACTATTTATAATGCCAAGGCATCGGATTTCTTTTTTAGGCAAGGACCTATTTTCTCTAATGTTATTTTAATTGATGAAATAAACCGTGCTCCTGCAAAAACGCAAGCAGCTCTTTTTGAGGTAATGGAAGAAAAGCAGGTAACCGTTGATAGTAAAACTTACGATTTTGAAAGTCCGCTTTTTATTGTGGCTACTCAAAATCCAATTGAACAAGAAGGTACTTACAAACTACCAGAAGCTCAGCTTGACCGTTTTATTTTTCGTGTAAAAATGAATTATCCAAGCCTTGAAGATGAAGAGAAGATTCTTTTACGCTTTAAAAATGATTTCTCTAATAAAATTGCAGCAGATGTAAATACCATTTTAGAAAAATCCGATTTGGATAAATGCTGGAGTTTAATTGAAAGTATACATATTGGAGATGATTTGGTGAAGTACATTTCTGAAATAATTCATCAAACCCGTAGCAATGGTGATATTTATCTGGGGGCATCACCAAGAGCATCGCTTGCCATATTAAAATCGGCTAAAGCACTGGCTATACTGAACGGAAGAGATTTTGTAACTCCGGATGATATTAAAAAAGTTCTAAATCCGGTTTTAAATCATAGAATTATACTTATGCCCGAAAGAGAAATGGAAGGTTCAGAACCTGAAGACGTGATTTCGGAAATTGTGGATCAGATTGAGATTCCTAGATAATGAAGAATTTTTATTTTGCACCAAGGTTTTTTATTCTTTCAGCAATTGTAATTGCATTGTTTGCTTCCAGTTTTTTCTTTAAGCAACTATTTACCATTACCCAAATATTGCTGTTATTTTTAATTGCATTAACGTTAGCGGACAGCTACCTTTTATTTTCGCAGAAAGGCAAGTTGAAATGCACACGAAATTTTGGCAAAGTTTTTTCTTTAGATGACAATAACACAGTTTTTATTTATGTAAAGAACAACTATAATATTGGTTTATCGATTGAGATTATTGATGAAGTACCTTACCAGTTTCAGCTCAGGAATTTTATCATTAAAGGAGAATTAAAATCATCCGAAAGCAAAACGTTTAAATACAAACTTATTCCTAAATCAAGGGGACTCTACACATTTAATAATGTTAATGTTTTTGTGTATTCACCCTTAAAATTAATACAGAAAAGAGAGATATTTAAACTTGAGCAAAGTGTTCCTGTTTATCCATCTCTTATGCAAATGAAACGGTTTCAGTTACACATCAATTCCTCGGTGCAACTAAACGATGGGCTTAAGAAAATACAACGCATTGGACATAGTTATGAGTTCGACCATATTAAAAACTATGTAGTTGGTGAAGATCCTCGCAGTATTAACTGGAAGGCAAGTAGTAGAAGTAACGAGCTAATGGTAAATCATTATACCGATGAGAAATCACAGCAAGTATACTGCATACTTAATAAAAGCCGTTTAATGAATATGCCTTTTAACGAATTAAGTTTGTTGGACTATTCGATAAATGCTACGCTTACGCTTTCAAATATTATTTTAGGTAAATCGGATAAGGCAGGACTAATGAGCTTTTCGAATAAGATGGGTTCTATAATTAAGGCCAATAGAAGCGGTAGCCAAATTCAGAAGATTTTAAATGCGCTTTACAACGAAACAGAAAGTTCACTAGATCCAAATTACGAACTGTTGTATTCAGCCATAAGGTATTTTATTCAGGGACGTAGCTTGATTTTTCTTTTTACCAATTTTGAATCCATGGAGTCCTTAGAACGAAATCTGGATATCTTAAGAAAAATAAACAGAAGCCACTTGCTTGTACCTATTATTTTTGAAAACACTGAATTGGACAACTTTATACAGGACACTATGGTTGAACATGATATCGATATTTACAATAAGGTTATTGCCCGAAAAATGAAGAATGAAAAAGAATTGATATGCAATGAACTACGTAGGCATGGGATTCAGCATATACTTACTAAACCGGAAGAGCTTTCGATAAATACAATAAATAAATACCTGGAACTTAAATCTCGAGGGCTTATCTAAAATAATATGCATAAAAAAGCTTCATTGGAAACAATGAAGCTTATATTGTTATTTTTCTTCAGTAGCTATTAAGCTAAATGTCCGTCTAAAGTTTCACTGGAAGAAGTGTTTTGTCCTTTAGGATCCGGACCATATTCGTTTTCACCTGCATCTCCTTCTGTTGCGAATAATATTATATTATAAATCGGAATTAGAATATACCAACCACTTTTCCCCTGATCGTGCATTCTTCTTACTCCAACTGCTAATGAGGGTATTAAAACGGCTAAACTATAGATGTTAGATAAAAATTGGGGTGCTGCAGATGAAGATGACACAGCCATGGCTCCTGATATAAAACCAAGGATCATGGAAATAATTATATTAAACAAAAAGAACATCCAATACTCTTTTCTTCTGGCTCGGCCACTAAATACAGCATACTTTTTTAAAACGGTTAAATACCAATTCATAATTTAGTTTTTATTGTGAATAATGCACCTAAAATAATTATTGTAATATTAGAAACAATGCGTGTAATGAAGTTTTATTTCTTTCTTGATAATAATTAGAGAGAATCTAAATTAGTTTATAAACCTTTACTCTATGCTTACTATAGGAAGTTTGTCCTATTACTATGGGAGATTATTCCCATTTACTATAGGAGAATCGTCCCCTTACTATAGGAAGATTGTCCCATATACTAAGGGAAGAATTTCCCCTTACCATCCACCGATCGTTTCCATTACTATCCACCAGTCGTTTCTATTGGTATTCTACAAATGTTTCCATTACTATGTCGAAGTCTTTGATATGAGTATGTCACAAATATTGGCATGAGTATGTCGCAAGGTTCGACATGGGGATATCGCGATTTTATCACTGATTAGTGAAGGAACTTTGTTTGTTGTTTGATTCGGGCTTTGGAGTATTCTGTTGGGATAACAAACTTTAAAAGGCTGTGGATTTTGAGGTCTGTAAATTAAAATTTGTTATAGGTTAGATATTGCAGAATGTAATTTGGAGTTAACATTTTGTCTTGAAATATTATTTTAATAATTTATCAACTTCCAATTTTAATTGAGGAAGCGAACGATTTACAATCATCCAAATAATATCTTCAGAAACGCTATCATATCCATGAATAATTCTATTTCGTGTATCTACAATTTTACGAGAATCGGTAATAGGAAATTCGGGTTCTAATTTTAAAATTCTATTTAATGCCTCACCTATAATTTCAAGATTCCGCTCAATGGCTTTTCGGGTTTTTAAATCTCTTTGAAATTCTAAGAAGTCTCTTTTCTCTGGCAGAAAGTCATAAATCTCATCTATAGAACGCAGAATGTCTTCTAACCAAGTATATATTTCAGGCTTCATATATCATAAGTTTTGAGCTTTCGATATTTCTTTTTAGATGCGCATTTTTTATTCCTTTTTCTTCAAGTAAATCAATGGGTTTATTTATTAATTCTTGTAATTTGAATTTAAAATCAAAGTAATTCTCCGCATAATCAATGGGATCATTTGAATTAATATCAATTACTAAATCAATATCACTATTAGGACCAAATTTGTCGGTTAAAACAGAACCGAATGCATATAAGGTTTTTACTTTATGCTTTTGACACAGCTTATTAATCTCATCTATATACTTGTCTAAATACATGGTCATAGTTTTTCTCAAATATACAAATTCAATCCAGTTTTTGTAAATACTTAAAATCTTCGTTTTTTATGCAATTGGAATATTGTAATTCACAAGTCGCCATTATGCGTCCAAACCTTAATATTTATTGAGGATGGGATTTACCATTAACTTTTCATGTAGTTTCTGACGACGGACCAATAAGATGACGAACATAACGGCTATGATTAAATAACCCATGCCGATAATGGAAGCATAGTTTACACCCATATTGTAATCGATAGATAAGCCTCCGCTGTACGATCCTAAAGCATTTCCAAAATTAAAGGCGATTTGAATCATGGCGGCTCCCATCATTTCACCACCTCTGGAATTTTGTAAAACCAATAACTGATTGGGTGCACCTACCATAAACAAACAACAGGTACAGATACACATCATAAAGATGGATAAGTAGGATACAAAGGGGAGTAAAAAGATCACCACCATAGCTACGGCTGCAATGGAATAGGCTGTTGCCACCACAGAAGCACTACGAAAACGATCGGATAGTTTCCCTCCAAAAACATTACCCAGCACCATACTTATGCCACTTAGCATCATAATCCATGTCATGTCAGAAGCTTTAAAACCCGACATATCCGTCATGAGTGGCGCTATATAGCAGTAAAAACAAAATATACCACAGTTTCCTAATCCTGTAGCCAACAGTATAAACCAAGGTTCAGGGTTTTTCAGGAATTTAAACTGGCCTTTTAATCCACTATCGGGAAGAGGCGCTAAGGATGGCATCCACTTTAATAAGAAAAACAGGTTAAACGCTCCCCAGGCACCGGTAATGTAAAATATCAATCGCCACGAAAAATGATTACAAATATAAGCACCCAGAGGCACGCCTATTAAATTGGCAATCGTCATTCCCGACACCATAATAGCCATAGCGGTGGAGCTTTTGCCTTCGTCGGCGAGTTTTTCGGCAGCAATAGAACCTACACCAAAAAAGGCACCATGTGGTAATCCGGAGATAAATCGCATAGCCATCATAAACCAGTAATTATGCGATAATCCGGCCATGGTATTTCCCACCGCATACAAAAATATTAATAAGAAGAGTACTTTTTTTAGCGGGAATTTACGGGCACTAAGTAACACTACCGGAGCACCAACACATACACCTATGGCATAAGCCGAAATCAGGTGACCTGCCGAAGGAATACTTACCGACATATCTTTGGCCACATATGGCAAAATACTCATCATCACAAATTCGGCAATACCCAAACCAAAGGTTCCTAAAGCTAAAGGGACTAAACTCTTCTTCATTATTAAGCATCAATTATTTCAAGTGCAAAAATAAATGAGTGAATTGATGCGTACAATGTGCAGAGCGTTAATTAAGTATAAATTGTGGGGTTTATTAGCAGCAAGTGTTGTAGGCTGGCATTTTTAATATGATTTTAATATTTCAAATCCAGTTAATATTTTCTCATTAATGGTATCTCTTATTCGATCTAATTCAACTTTCGATAGCGCAGAGTATAGTCCAGTCAAAATAAATAGTCCGATAATATATCCAAATGTTCCAAACGGAATAAAAATAGTTGATGCTAATAAAATCCACATTCCGGCAAAGAATAGGCTTGAGAAGCCAATTGAATAGCGAATTCTGATCTTCGTTATATTATTTCTCGGTACAATTTTAAATGATGCAATTATATCTGGTCTAAACTGAAAAAGCTGTTTTCTAAATTTAGAGATCCAAAAACCATTTTTTGTCCAATTACCTACAAAGGTCTTGTCTGTGATGCCAGTATAACTTTGTCTGAAATTAAGTTGCGAATTCAAATTAGTTCTGCACGTACAGTCTGTCATTTTTTCTTGGAGAAAATCTGTTAAACAACTATCAATTTCTATCGTTTGTCTCGCAATTTTGATCATTCTTTATATGTCAAAGCTTTATTAATCAATCAGCTAAATTTTTTTTTAAGTTTTTTACTTACGCTATCAATAATTGTCTTAAACCGACCAGTATTATCTTTTTGATGAATCATATATGCTTCTCGCTGTTGATTAATGCGTTGTCTTACTTTTCTAAATATTGTCAGGTCTCCATTTAGGAATGAGTCGCCATATTTTTCAAGTTCATTTTTAGCATTTTTTAAACTATAATCAATTTTCTCAAAATCGGTAAGAGAGTATTCTTTTGCATTCAAGTCAGGAGATATTTCTTTTTTAATCCACCAGAGAGCAACAGTATTCCAATCCGTATCGGGCCAATCTGAACTTCCTTCTCCGAGAATGATATTGTAATGATTTGGGTAATCACGTGGATGAGTACTTGCACTTATTTTTATATAAGTCTCTTGTTTTCTATAAATCATTGTGCAGAAGAAATCCTCAATTTCCTTTAATTCACTTTCAAATCCACGAGAATTTAAGAAATCATCAAAAATAAAAGACGCTGTGTCAGCAAATCTGATTAAGTTTTTATCAGCCTTTTTGTTTTTATTAATTTCTGTCATAATTCGTAAACACAATTAGCAAATATTCTAATCAGGTAATGGAGGAAGAGGAATAGACGGTAATTCACTCTCAACTTCATCATCAGTTATATTTGTTTCCTTTAAATATATCCAGTCATCAATTAATAAATCCTTATTGTCTTTGAATACAATTCTTAAATCACCAAAAGTCAATTTTTCCTTTGAGTAATGTAAGTTGACATTGTAAAAAACAAGATTAGGTCTATCAAACTTTGTTATGTAATACTCAACTTTTGCTCTTTGTGTTTTAATATCCTCCCTACACTCACTAAGTTTAATTTTTAGACTGTCAGTCTTTTGGCTATCATCAAAGTATTTCACAAGTTCTGAAATTTTTATCTCAGAGTTTAAGTCCTGTGAGAATTTTAAACAGATTTTTGCTTGAGGGTCATCTTGCAAGCTTTGACTGTATCCAGATTGACAAAATACTCCAAAAATAATAGCTAATCCAATTATCGAAAGTTTCTTTTTAATCATTTCTATTAAGTGTCTGTTTGTGTTTCGGTTTTCTTTTATGCGCTACAACGTACAGTGGTATGAGGTCGTGGCGGATTGACGAGAGTCAATCTGTCTGACCGAGCTGAAGCAAGCACGAGATTCGACCCCGTCGAATCGGCACGAACCCGCCAATGCCTTATTACCACATGTTGGCAACAGTAATTTAGTAATCATATTTTCTCTCTCCTAAATTCAGATATTCGGCTTTATACTTATTACCCACAAAGTTTAATCTTACTTCAAAATCATTCACCCCTTCTTGCCAACTTCTGTGTATTTTAAGTCTTATTCCATTTCCGTCCGCAATAATTGATTTAATCTTGTCATAACATCCATCATCACTTCTGATTTCAAAAAATGGATACTCATTATCCCAACTCGCTTGTTTTGAATATTCATTTTGAATCAGGTCTACAAGTCCAAAATAATTGTTTTTCGTGTCTTTAATCAGAATTGGTTGGTCAACGGGACAGCCCATAAGGTCACCTTCATAATCAACTCCCATTCCTAAGAAGTCCGTTGTAAGAATTTCAATATGATTATTGTCAATTGTAAAACTTGTGTCTTGTTTTGAATTTTGAATTTCAAAAACTTTTCTGCCGTTAACAATCCCTTTAATATTTTCTGTTTCAATCTTTACATACCAAAAAGATTTACAAATGTCTTCGGAATTATTGAATAAACTGTCAGAAACACCCTTGATATTAACAATCTTTCCTGTCAGATTCGAAATGTCTTCAAAAGTCTTTAAATTTTCATCAAGTAGTTCAATTTTTTCTCCAATCAATACCGCTTGTCCAACAACTTCTTTAAAACTCAATTCATTAGTATTTTTGTCAATAGTCTCGGTATGTGGCAAAGAGTCAATTGTAGTCTCTTCTTGAATACTCTGTTCTTTGTTTTCCTTTTTCTGAGGATTTGAACAAGCATAAAAGCTAATAATGATTATTGGTATTAAAAATCTTTTCATTGTTTCTCGTTTGTTGCAGTGTTCTTTTTTATTGTTGCCAACAGAACAATAATCGTAATTGCGTTTATCGTTCTTATATATGCGAACGAATATATATAATAAATATATGGTAGCTGAATTATTTAACTTCAAACTCTAGTTTCTATATTGTATTTATTATTACTAGAGCAAAAAAAGCCCGTTCTGAATTATCAAAACGGGCTAATAATATTATATGGAAAGGAATTAATTGCGCGACATCATGGCTGCAATTCCTCCTCCGTTTTTAACGTTTGAAAATCCACGGCTTTCCAGTATTTGTTTGGCATAAGCCGAACGTGCACCGGAAGCACAGTAAACAATAATTTCTCTATTAGGCTCGCCTAAATCTGCTCTGTTGGCCATAATATCATCCAAAGGAATATTTACGGCTTCAGGGAATGCTCCACCCATAAACTCCTCACGAGTTCTAACATCTACAATCACTCTGGCATTTTGGTCTGCTTTTTCTTCCTGTGCAGCTTCTGCCTTTTCTTCCTCTGCATGATCTTCAATTAGTTTATCTTCAATAGGAAGAATACCAATCTGCAAATGATTAAAACCAACGGTAATAGCCTGTCTTTGCAATGAAGTGTGACCACCTGAAATATTAACCACCTTTTGATAGCCTGCTCCAACCAGTGTTCTTAATGCCTGGTGACCTTTTTTACCGGTTTCATCATACACAATAATTAATCGGTCTGCAGGCAATTCACTTACATGCTCAGCCAATAGTTCCAAAGGAATATTAACGGCTCCTTCTACATGACTTTTACGGAATGCAAAAACATCACGCACGTCAATAAATAAATGGCTCTTACCTTCAATTAGTTGATCTAATTCAGATACAGTAACCGATGGACTAAAACCAGACATTTTGTTTTCAGCAGTATAAGCAGCCATGTTCATCGCATCATTGGCAGTTCCAATTGGTGGTGAATAAGCAAAATCGATATCTGCTAAATCACTTACGGTTAATTTAGCCGCCGTAGCAGTTGCAATAATATCCAATCGTTTATCTGCACCTTTATATCCAGCTGTTTGTCCTCCTAGTATAATACCTGTTTTTTTATCAAATACCACCAATACAGAAACCGTTTCTGCACCCGGATAATATGAGGTATGATGTTCCTTATGAACGACAACCGCATCTGCATCAATACCGGCAGCTTTGGCTTGTTTCAACGATAATCCGGTTGTTCCGGCAACAGCCTCAAACACACGAACCACAGAAGTGCCAATAGCACCTTTGTAAGCATGATCTCCGCCTAAAGCATTCTCAGCAGCAATACGTCCTTGTCTGTTTGCTGGTCCTGCCAAAGGAATACGAACTTTTTTATTGAACACACGATGCTCCAGTTCAATCATGTCACCAGCCGCATAAATATTATCGTCAGATGTTTTTAGTCTGTCATTTACCAGTAAGCCACCTGCTTCACCAATTGCCAAACCAGCATCAATCGCTAATTGTAATGTTGGTCGAACCCCAATGGATAATAAAACCATATCTGCTTCCAGCTCTTTGCCATTGTCCAGCACAACAGAATCAGGATGGATTTCTGTAACGCCGGAGTTGGTATGCACACCCACACCATATGAATGCAACTCACGCTCAATAAAACCAGCTGTTTCGGCTTCCATAATTGACATAACGTGAGGCATTTTTTCAACCACACTTACTTTTAATCCTCTTTTTACCAAAGCCTCTACCATCTCCAAACCAATAAAACCACCACCTACAACAACAGCTGTTTTAGGATTGCGTTCTTCCAGATGATAGGTAATCTTATCCATATCCTCCAGTGTCCAAAGTGTAAACACATGGTCGTTATTGGCTCCCGGAAGATCAGGTGCAATAGGACGTCCGCCCTGAGCTAAAATCAGTTTGGTGTATTCAAATTCTTTGTGTTCACCACTTCTTCCATCAATCGCTTTAATCACTTTATTTTCTCTTTCGATGGATGTTACAATGGTATGTATATGCACTTCAACAGCATATTGCTCGTTAAAACTTTCGGGGCTTTGTAATATCAGTTTCGAACGACTTTTAATATCGCCGGCTATATAATAAGGTAATCCACAGTTGGCAAATGAAATATCCGGACCTGCTTCAAGCATCGTAATTTTTGCATCCGGTGATAATCTTCTTGCTTTGGCTGCTGCTGTTGCTCCTGCAGCAACCCCTCCGATAATGATAATTTTTTCCATATGAATATTTATTTTTTATTATTTTCTATTTTATTCGGAATCCTCATTTGATTCCTAATTATTATGGTGTCAAAAATAGTAGCCTCTACTTTCATTCTAAAAAAAATGCAGTTGAAACAGATCCGGTTCTGAATTGATCTTGCTCAACTTTTTTATTGTTATTAACCTGAGTTCGACATAAAATTTCGGATTCAGAACGCTAATAAATAGTAAGGTTCAACTGGAAATTAAGAAAGAATAGCGGGCTATTTTGAATAATTTTCAGGAAGAAGATTGCTGTTTATTAGTGTAATATAAAATGCTTTGCATAAAAAACGGATCTACAGCGTTAAATTTTTCGAGCTAGCTCGCTAGCCCTACAAAATTTGCCTTGTATATCAGCTTTTTATGTCAATCTGAATTCTGAAATTTTAATCGAACCCAGGTTATTAACTATATTTACCCTGAAAACATCGAATATTAAGTAATATGAGAACCCTTACGGAACAGGATAAAGAGTTTATTTGTGAATTAAATGCACCATGTTTTAGCATATTAAAACCAGAAGAAGTAGAATTGGTTCGATCGAGCAAAACGCAGGTTTTATATCGTAAGGGGGATAACCTAACCAAGCAGGGAACATTTGCTTCTTACGTTTTATTTATGATAAAAGGGTTGGCTATTCAATATATTGAGGATGTAAATAATAAAACATTTAATCTGCGAATTATACAACCGGGTGAGTTTATTGGCTTATCATCCATATTTAAAAATAATACCTTTAATTACTCTTCTATTGCCATTACCGATTGTCAGGTGTTTTTGGTGGAGAAATCAGCGTTGTTGGAGATTATCAGCAATAACGGCCCCTTTGGTTTAGGTTTAATTACCCGTTATTCTGAGCAAAATATCAATTTGTATGATACCTTAAAAAAGGTCATGTATCGCCAGATGAATGGTAGAATTGCCGATACTTTACTATATCTGAATCAGTTTAAAGAAAGTAACCCGGAAATATTTACACTGCTAAGTCGCAAGGATCTGGCCGACTTTACCGGTGTGTCTACCGAAAGTGTAGTCAAACTCCTTAAATCTCTGCAACAAGATGGCTTAATTAAACTGAATGCAAAGGATATTGAAATACTCGATATTGAAAAATTAAAAGAATTGAGTCTGCGAGGATAAGTCCTTCTTAATTGAATTTCGAACATATTCTTATCCAAAATAAACTAAGGAGCTAATGCACAGTCTACTTTAGTTGATAGAATAGCATATTAGCTTGATATTAGTATTGAGACTTTACACAGAATTCTTTAAATTTAGGTATTGGTTTTCTTAAATGATCCTGAGCTTTAGTATGCTTATTGTATCATATTTTACTTTGGAGGGAATTTATTATACGCATAAAGTTTTATTAAAGCTTTGTTGAGCTAATTACTTACAAAAATTAATAGCTGTTAATTGTTTAGTCCTCTTGTCTAAACAATTAAAATTTGGGGAGTTGTTTTTTAACTTTCGGTGTACACTAGACTGAATAGTAGATTTGGGAAAATGGTCTGTTTAGATTAGTGGTTGGGGATTCAATTTTGGTTTGTATGCAAATCGCAAAGTATAGTCGGATTACATTGCTACTTCTTCTGGGGTGTTTTTTCATAACTCCATCCTTTGGGAATGAAACTTTATTAAAATATAAGTTTAAATACCTGACCATGGATCATGGTTTATCTAATTATAAAGTCAATGCCATTTGTAAGGACAGTAGTGGTTTTATGTGGTTTGGCACCAATGATGGATTAAACAGATATGATGGATACCGTTTTAAATATTATAAAAACAATCCGGATGACCCTAAATCTATTTCGGCCAATTCTGTGCGTAAAATACTAAACTACAATAAAGATCAGTTATTGATTGCAACCGATGATGGCGTTAATATTTACGATCATAATTTAGAAGCCTTTTTTTTACTGGAAGCCAAACCAGGTAATAAGCGTCCCGGCCTAGTCTGGTCAGTTTGCATAGATAAATACAATGGAATATGGGTTGGTGCTCATAATGGTTTATTTTATAAGCATAAAGATTCTACTTATGTCGAGTGTATGGAAGATCGCCTGGATTGGGCAACTGATTTACATATCAGAGAAGTAGAGCTAATTGATGATAGTCTTTTATTTGTTGGTTCCCAAAGCAAAGGTTTGTACATATATAATGTATTAAATCATACCACTATAAACCTGAGAAACGATCCCGAAGATTCTACGACTATTAGTGGCGATTGGATTGAATCCATTTATAAAGACAGTGGAGGCCATATATGGATTGGCACCAATGATGATGGTTTAAATAAGTTAAATCTGGTCGACAAAACCTTTCAAAGAGGGTTTATTGCAACAGATGAACTCATATTTAACCGGGTAAGAGATATTGAGGAAGATGATTATCGAAACCTTTGGATTGGAACGTCATCGGGACTATACAAAAAGAATTTTGATAGTGACAGCTTTGAGCTGTATGCCCATAGCAATAATGTAACCTCTGCTTTATATAGTAATTCCATATATGATATCTGTATTGATGATGCTCAGATGATGTGGCTGGGAACATATTCCGGCGGCGTTAACTATTGTGATATGAATCAAAATGCCTTTAAATTTTACGAGTATAAAAGGGATAATCCAAAGTTTTTAAACGACAGAGTAGTGTATTCCATATGTGAGGATGAGGAAAATTTATGGATTGCTACAGAGCGAAAGGGTATAAACAGATATATTAAAGCAAAGGGAGAATATGAGTTTATTAATTTAATGGACAACGGTTTATTATCTAATAATATTAAAGTCATTATTCAGGACGCAAATAAAAATCTATGGATGGGCACCTACAAAGGAGGTGTGGTTTGGTACGATGTAAAACATAAAAGATTTAAAAACTACTTGCATAATCCTCAAGATCAAAACACCATTAGCAGCAATAAAATATACTCATTAACTTTTGGTAAAGACAGTAGTTTATGGATAGGTTCTGAAAATGGGGTGGATAGAATGAATATAAAAACAGGAGCAGTAAGACATTATAGCAGTACGGATAACAATGCGTCGGGCGAATTTCCTGTTGGATTAAATAAACTGTTTTTTGATTCAGCTGACAATCTCTGGTTAGGTAGCTCAGTTGGTGGTTTATATAAGTTGAATAAAAATAAGGAGGTTTTTGAAAAATTTGACCCTAACTTAAGTAATATAGATTTTTTGTCGATTTACGAAGACTACAGAAACAACCTTTGGTTAGGAGGGAATAATGGTTTGTTTTATGTTGATTTTAAGAATGATACCATTATTAACTATACCGTTCAGGATGGATTACCAACCAATTCTGTATTTTCGATTGAAGGAGATAAACAGGGCAATATCTGGATGTCGACTTCGTATGGAATTACCAAATTCGTTAATGGAATTAATACTCCTTTTTTAAATCAATTTGTGGATTATAGAAGTGATGATGGTTTGCAAATAAAACAGTTTATCCGCAATTCCTCCAACACCAGTTTGTCTGAAGAAATTTTTTATGGTGGGGTAAATGGATTTGTATCTTTTTATCCATCAAAAATAAAAAGCAACCCGGTTAAACCTATTGTCAGGTTAACTAAACTTAGTGTATTTAACCAACCAGTTGAAATTGGAAAAAGTTATTTAAATAAAGTGGTTTTAAATAAATCTATTTCAACCGCTAAAACAGCAACCTTATCGCACAAACATAAAATGTTCACCATTGAATTTGCATCCTTGCATTATGCCAATCCTGAAAAGAACAGCTATAAATATATGTTGAAAGGATTTGATGACGACTGGCATTATTCAGATGCCAAACAGCGCTATGCAACCTATACAAATCTTGATGGTGGAAAATATCGTTTTGTGGTTTATGGAACTAATAACGATGGAACCTGGAGCGATGAACCAGCTACAATAAGTATAAATGTTACTGCTCCCTTTTGGCAAACGCCATGGTTTCTTTCAGTAGCTCTTATTTGTTTAATATCTCTTATTGTTTTTGTCATTAAACTACGTACACGCTCTTTGGATTTAAGAAACAAAGAATTAGAAGCAGCCCGAGAAAAGGCAGAAGAAAGTGATCGTTTAAAATCAGCATTTTTAGCCAATATGAGTCACGAAATCAGAACACCCATGAATGCCATCTTGGGTTTCTCAGGATTATTGGAAGAAGAATACGATAAGGATGTTCAGAAACGGTATATTGATATTATTCATAACAATTCGGAGTCTTTAATGGTATTGATTAATGATATTCTGGATATTTCAAAAATTGATTCAGGACAGTTGGAAGTTTTTAAAGAGGACTTTACATTATACAATGTACTCGATGAATTATATCAGTTTTATACACTAAAGGTAAACGAAAATCAACGTATTAAGTTGGTTAATGATCAGGATGAAAATCTTGTTTTACATACAGATGTAGTTCGTTTTAGACAGGTGTTAATCAACTTAATTAATAATGCTTTAAAATTTACGCCACGAGGTACTATTTCTTTTGGGTACTATAAAGAAGAGCGTAGTTTAGTTTTTTATGTAAAAGATTCAGGGATTGGTATAGCACCGGAATACCATAGAACCATTTTTAACCATTTTGAAAAGGTGGAAAATTTAGAAGAAGTATATAGAGGTACAGGTCTTGGTTTATCTATTTCTAAACATCTAGTTGAAATAATGGGAGGTAAAATATGGTTGGAGTCTGAAGTAGGTAAGGGTACTACCTTTTATTTCAGTTTGCCTGAGTATCTCATCATAAAGGATAAAGTACAAACAGAAGCAACACCAAATGAAGACCTTGTAGCAAGCTTTGATTTTGATGTGGTGATAGCTGAAGATGAAGAGTTTAATTTTCTATTCCTGAAAAACTTACTGTTTAAGTTTAATCTTAAGGTAAAGTATTGGGCTAAAGATGGAATTCAGGTTGTAAATTATCTAAAACATATTGATAAGTCAAAACCATTTGTGGTTTTAATGGATATAAAAATGCCTTTAAAATCGGGAATAGATGCATTAAAGGAGATTAGAAAATTCAATAAAAAGGTGCCAATTATTGCAGTTACTGCTTTCGCAACACCTGCCGAAAAAAAGGAAATTTTACAATACGGTTTCGATGGATATGTGGGGAAACCTGTGATTAAAGATGAACTCATTTCGGCGTTGTTAAATGTAGAGTTGTAATTACAAGCGATGAATATTGAATTATGCATTGTTAATAATTCAGTGAATATGGATTAAATATTAATAATACTAACTTAATAAGTATAAAATAAAAACCTTATAACAAGGTAGTCAAGTGTAATCTAAATGGGTATTCAAAAGATATATAAGTATATTTTTTTTGTCATTATTTACATGCAATCTCTTCATGTAAGTGCTGATTTGCATTTTAGCCAATTGAAAACAGAACAAGGCTTACCTATGATTAGAGCTTTGCATCGGGATAACAATGGGTTTCTATGGATTGGTACCGATGGAGTAGGCTTGTTTAGATACGACGGTTATTCATTAAAGCCCTATCAGCCCGACAGTAGTATTTCAGGATCGATTAGTAGTAATCGAATTGTACAAATATTTCAGGATTCTAAGGGATATATTTGGATCTCAACCAGAGATGGGTTAAATAAATATGATGTAGCCACAGATAGCTTTGAGGTTTATCATTTTAATAAAGATGATGGTACCTCAATTAGCAATGATTTAGTGTACTGTACTTATGAGGATTCTAATGGTCAATTATGGGTTGGATCATACAAAGGCTTGTTTTTATGGGATGACGAATTAAATGATTTTATTAAGATCAATTTTATAGGTGAAGAAAGAAATCAGCAAGTTACTTCTATTGTTGAGGGTGATCATAACCTGTTATGGATATGTACATATGAAAATGGAATATATAGTTATATACATAGCGATAAGAAGCTTATGTATTATTCCAACCCAGGTCAAAGTGAAGAGTTGGGTACTTACAAAAGATTGTTGTTAGATAAAAATAATACTATTTAGATAGGAGCATCAGGGCTAGGGTTATGGAGTTTTAATATTAGTCAGAAACGTTTTACCAATTATTCAGAACAAAAAGCAGGTAGCGGATTAAGTGGAAACTTAGTAATGGGACTTCTGGAAGAAGATGATCGTTATTTACTAATTGCAATTGACCAGGGAGGATTAAACAGACTTGATCGAAAAACCGGTAAAATAGAACATATATTAAAATCTGATTCCAAGTACAACCTTTCTACAGATGGGATTTTATGTTTACATAAAGACGACGAGGATATTTTATGGCTCGGATCATCTCGAGGAGGAGTAGAGTTTTACAATCCGGCCAGGTATACCTTTCAAACCAAACAACAAAGAAATGTTTCGGGAAGAGATTTAAGTTCATCGAAGGGATTAATTTATAATCATGTCGGATGTTTTTTCGAAGATAATAAAGGTAGAATATGGGTTGGAACTGATGGAGGAGGAATCAGTGTATTTGATCCTAAAGAAGACAACTTTAAAAACTATGTGGCAGATGAAGTAAATAAAGGTCTGGTTTCAAATACGATTAGAAGTATTGCACAGGATGCAGATGGAATCATTTGGATACTAACCTGGGAAAAGGGTTTGTGTAAATTCAATCCTCGAAAACAAATGTTTATTAATGATGATGCCGTCATTAGAAAAATCAATAAAATTTCATCTAGAAGGGGATGGTCAATGTATATTGATGCACAGGATCGCTTTTGGTTTAGCAGTATAGATGGTTCTGTTCGTATGATGGATAAACAAACTGGTAAAATCCAAAATTATCACCTTTTTAAAAGTAAAGATAATATTAATTCACCTCTGTTTTATGAGCATAATAAAAGCGCCATGTTTGCCGTGGATTTAAGAGGAGTTTATAGATATAATGAGGCAAGTGGAGCATTTGATCAGGTTGTAGCGTTAACGAACAGTAGTTGTATGTACATTGATACAAATAATCATTTTTGGGTAGGAACCATTGATAAAGGCGTCTTTATTTTTAATAAGGAAGGTGTGCTTATAAAAAAATATACTAAGGAAAATGGTCTATCGGATAACTTTATTTACGGCATATTGGAAGGTAAAAAAGGAGAAATTTGGATTTCAACAAATAATGGCTTGAATCGCTTTATGCAGGAAGCAGAAAAGATTACTTCTTTTAGCCAGGAGGATGGTTTACAGGGGAATCAGTTCTTTTTTCAATCGTTTTATAAAACGTCGGGAGGGATGCTCTATTTTGGCGGCACCAATGGTTTTAGTTACTTCAATCCTAATCAGGTAGTTCAGCAGGTCAGTGATTTTAAATCATACTTTTCATCCATAGAAGTAGACAATAAAAAACGAAATTAGTTAGATGTACCGGGAGGTTTTGAAAGTGGTATTGTTTTATCCAGAAAAGCGTCAGTACTTCTCGTTAAGTTTAATGCAATAAGTTTTACCTACCCCTTAAAAAACTTATTCAAGTACAAGTTGGAAGGGTTTGATAAGGAATGGGTGGTTTCCGGTGTAAATGATAGAACAGCGAAATATACAAACCTCGATCCCGGAGACTATATTCTTAAAGTACAGGTAGCTAATAGTAGTGGAGTTTGGAGTACTCAGGATTCAAAGTTGCAAATTACCATTCCAATACCCTTTTGGCAAAAAACATGGTTTTATATTATCACAATTATATTTATTGTTGGAATTGTATATGGAGTTGTGAAATTCCGGATATATAAACTAAAAAGGGATAGAAAGAGACTACAGGAAAAGGTGTTTGAACGCACTAAAATTATTCAAAATCAGAATGAAGAATTGGAGCGACATCGTAGTCATTTAGAAGAATTAGTTCAAACAAGAACTAAAGAGTTGGTAGCGGCTAAAGAAAAAGCTGAAGAAAGTAACCGTTTAAAAACAGCTTTTCTTCAAAACATGAGCCATGAAATTAGAACTCCGATGAATGGTATTTTAGGATTTACTAATTTATTATCAGAACCCAATTTGTCACCTATTGAAACACAAAGGTATATTCATGTAATTAATAAAAGCGGTGAACGCCTAATGAACACCATAAATGATATTGTAGATATTTCTGTAATAGAGGCAAAGCAGGTAAGTTTAAATTTCGAATCATTTGAATTAGGATCTGTTTTGTACGATATGATCGACTTTTTTGAAATGAAGGTGGAAGAAAAAGGATTAAAACTATTGTTGGATTGCGATGCAGCTTTACTTCAAAAGAAGGTAATTGCTGATAAAACAAAACTGAATTCTATATTATCTAACCTGATAAAGAATGCCATAAAATTTACACATAAAGGTGAAGTGACTATTGGAGTTGAGGAACAGGAGAGTCAATTACAATTTATTATAAAAGATACAGGAATAGGTATTCCGGATAATAGAAAGAAAGCCATCTTTAACCGTTTTGAAAAAGCGGATATTGAAGATGAAAAAGTATATGAAGGATCAGGATTAGGATTGGCTATTGCCAAAGCTTTTGTTGAAATTTTAGGTGGAAAAATATGGTTGGAGTCTAAAGTAAATAAAGGTTCGACTTTTTATTTTACCATCCCTATAAATAATAAAATGTCATAGATTAATGCAGTGCTTCTTTTTTATTAGGGAATAGCAAAGATAGACCAATAGCTAAAGTAAATGCAATCAGGTAACTCATTAATCTTTCACTAATATGGGTAGAGTCAACCAGCCAGGTTTTCCAAATAATAGTTGTGATGGATCCACCTATAAAAGATCCGAATAAACCGGCAACGGAGAATCTTTTCCAGAATAATAATAACAAAATAGCAGGGCCAAAGGAGGCGCCAATGCCCGACCAGGCGTAAGAGACCAGACCGTATACGGTTTCTTTCATAGATATAGCCAGGCCAAATGCCACAATACCTACTAAAATAATTAGCACTTTATTAATGAATAATTTTCGTTGTTGACTATATTTTAGATGTTTCAGACTTTCAATCAAATCTTCACTAATTGCAGTAGAAGCTACCATTAATTGTGATGAGGCAGTCGACATCATAGCACTAACAGCTCCGGATAATAATACTCCGGCAAGTAGAGGATGCAAAAGAAGCACAACCATTGTGGGCATTATCTTTTCGGCATCATTAGCTAGTGTTTGAGCAGCATCACCAAGTAATCCGTTTTGAACCATTTTATAACCCAGTAGACCAATCATAAATGCACCTCCATAAGCCAATACGGTCCATATAATCGCTACAATTCTTCCTTGATATGTTTCTTTATCATTTCTCAAAGCCATCATTCGGGTTAATAATTGAGGTTGACCTGTGTATCCCAAAGCCCAGCTAAATCCATTTACTATTAGAAGCCCGGAAAATAAGTTGTCACTATTGTTTGATTGATATGAATCAGGAATAGTCGTCATTAATCCTGACAGATCAACTCCATTGGCTTTTGATATAAAATAGGCAACTATGGGTAAAACCAAACATGTAATAGCCATTAATATAGCCTGAAAGGCATCTGTAGCTACTACAGTTATAAATCCTCCAAGCATAGTGTAAATAGTTACCAGTAATGATCCAATTACCATTCCCCAGAAAGGATCGATACCAAAAGTATTGTTGAAAATAATACCTGCTCCTGAAAACTGGGAAGCTATATAAAGCATAAAAAAGAAGATGATGACAGCTGAAGTAAGAAGTGTAATGGATTTTGTATGTTGAGGAAATTTATTAATAAAAAGTGATGGTACTGTCAATGCACCTGTTTTTGCTTGTAAACGTTGTAGCGGTTTAGCTAAAAATACCCAAATGAAAAAAATACCAGAAACACATCCCAAAGCAACCCATATGGAGGCAATTCCTTCAGCATAGGCATGACCTGTTAGACCTAAAAGCAACCATGCTGATTCTCCTGTAGCTCTTTCAGATAAAGCAAGAGAATATCCGGATATTTTATTGCCGCCTATTACAAAATCAGTATTGCTTTTTGATTTTTTTGCTGATTTAACAACAATATAAATAAGCAGAAGGAGGTACGATATAAAAATAAATGACATAGGAATAAATATGAAAAAGTTCTGCGAAATATTAGCTTAATTAAAGCTTAATAATCGGATAATACAAATGTTATAAATTTAGAAAGCCACTGCCAATTTAAATCGACAGCGGCTTTCAATCTTTAACCAAACCTAACCCTAAACTATGAGAAAATTTAAGTTCTTAAATATCTTTTCGGATTTTAAATCCTGTTGTTATCTTAATGATTCAATACAAAAATACATTGCTATTTTAACTTCACAAAAAATTAACACTAAAAAAATGTTAAAAAGTATTAATGTGCCGAAATGCCATTAGGTATTAAAATTTATAATTAAAGTTAATGGCAAAATACTCTCTAAATTGAATTTTATCTGATTCGTTGGTAAAGTATTTTAATTGAGTATTGATACGAGTTGAGAGAAATCGGTTAATACGCATATCAAATATTAATTCCCAGTCAATTTGTGTAATTGCATCTTTGTTCAGGTAACCAACGAAGGCATCAAGCTGCGATTTTAAACTAAGCTCTGTTGATATCTTCCAGTTAATATTATTAACTAATGATGCTCCGTTGTTAAAAGCTGCTTTTCTTTCTTCCGGCACTTTGTATCTGGTTTGATCCACTTTTGCGGTATCCATCACATAAGTAATCTTTGAGGTAAGAGGAGAAAGAAGTAAAGTAAAGTCTTTGCTTTTCTTAAAGTCCATACCCAGCGCAAAAGTGAAATAGGCAGGAGATAGAAACCCTGAAATTATTGATTCCCTTTCTTTGTTATTGTAGCCATTAAAAAATTGGGATTTAAAATCAAATACAAAACTGTAGTACCATTTTTTGGAAGCTCGTAATCCATATTTACTATTGGCTAAAATTTGATCGTTATTAATTTGTGTTGCATAACTTTCAGTACTTACCACCCCAACTTTATGTCGTACAAAGTTTTCCCACTCTGTTTTGTTCTTTTTATAGTTTGCCTTCAACAATAAGTCACTACCCAAGGTTACTGAGTTTTCACCTCCTTTGCTCCAGTTTTCAAGGTAAGTTTGAGATAACTGAATATTTTCAACACCACTATATGTCCAGGGACCTTTCTTTTTTATACGCTTATCCAGCTTTTCGGGTGAGTCGATTTTACCTGAGAGTAAACTAGCCAGACCTTCCGTAGCAGAACGTTTGGTTAAATACTTTCTATCTGTAATCAGTCGGTGTGGTTCAGGAATTGTTTTCCAAACATGCTTTACCAAATAAGGACGTCGAATGAAGAATTCCTCATTTTTTTTGCGGATGTTATATGCAGAACTTATTTTGTTGGAATACCCGGATTTTGATTTTATACGATACAAGTAACCGTCGGAACTATAAAGTAGATGTTTTTTTACTAAAGTTGGTTTGTAACGAACATGAAGGTCTTTGTAGGAATAAAACTTTAAAGACATCGTATGTTCCATGTATTTGTGGTAATTGGCATTTAATGTTAAAACCTGGTTTCGATTAAAAGAAGCCGAATCAACAACAAAAAATTTATGGTCTAATTTAAGATTTGTCCAATACTCAGTTCTTTTTAAAATACTATCATTTAATTCCACTATATCATTTGAAGGATCAAAGGAATAAAGGTCAAATTGACGATCTATATTCTGAGCATTCAAATTTAAAGAGAGAAAAATAAACGTTATTGTTAAGGCTGAAATACAATATTTTTTTAACATACAGGATTTCTTCATTGTAGTTAACAATTTCGAACTATTGAGGTGTTTGAATTCGTGCAATAAATAGCAAATAGAATGCAATTTATCCATCCTGCAAAAATAATCGGAATTTTGTGTTGATAATAAACGAAGCTAAATTATTTTTAGAATCATAGATTTTAAGCCGGTTATTTGATTTTTGTAGAGTCGTTTACCGGAACAAAAATTAATGAAATGGAATTAACACAATGACGTACATTTTTTTGCGTAAATCCCTCTCCAATAAAAACATGTCCTAAATGGCCTTTGCAATTGTTACAAATAATTTCAGTTCTTAAACCGTCTGCATCCGGTATTCTTAGTACAGCTCCTTTTATTTCATCGTCAAAGCTTGGCCATCCACAATGCGATTCAAACTTATCTTTCGACAGGTAAAGTGGAGCATTACATTGTTTACACAAATAAGTGCCCTTTGCTTTATTCTCGGTATATTCTCCGGTAAATGGTCTTTCTGTACCTTTATTTAAAATAACTCTTTTTTCTTCAGGAGTTAGTTCATTGTATTTTTCAGTCTGTGCATTCATTGCATTAAATGTAAATACAAATAAACATAGCATTAATAATTTCATAATGTCTGTGTTTAATGTTGATAATAATCTCTTAATAAATAACCACTAATTACAATCAATTGTTTAAAAGGAGCATGCTGTAAATAGAATGTTTCTAAATAGAGCTTGGTTATGAGAATGTTTTGAATCAAATTACAAGTTCGATATCATACATAAAGTTTTCTATAATTCTGAATTGGTAAGGGATGGAAGATAGACTAATGTTATAATAGCAGCCAATATAGTAGGTAGTTATGTGCTGTTTGCTGTTTCGAAATTATGTTGCGTAATTCAGTTGTTTTTTTAAATTTGTTAGCCATCTAAGAAAAATTTCTCACCCTTAAAAATCAGTTTAAATATGGGATTAAAAATCATTGTCCTTGCCAAACAGGTTCCTGACACACGTAATGTGGGAAAGGATGCCATGAAGGCAGATGGAACAGTAAACCGTGCCGCTTTACCGGCTATTTTCAATCCGGAAGACTTAAATGCGTTGGAGCAGGCTTTGCGGTTAAAAGACCGCTATAAAGGATCGGAGGTTACCATTTTAACCATGGGGCCAGGCCGTGCTGCCGATGTAATTAGAGAAGGTTTGTACCGGGGAGCCGATAAAGGTTACTTGCTTACTGACAGAGCTTTTGCCGGTTCGGATACTTTAGCTACTTCGTATGCCATTTCTTGTGCGATTAAAAAAAACAAAGAGTTTGATATAATAGTAGCAGGTCGTCAGGCTATTGATGGAGATACGGCTCAGGTTGGACCTCAGGTAGCTGAAAAATTGAATTTACCTCAAATTACCTATGCGGAACATGTAAATTCGGCAGAAGGAGGAAAAATATCTGTAATAAGAAGATTAGAAAGAGGAGTTGAAACAGTGGAAGCACCACTTCCGTGCGTGATTACGGTTAATGCTTCTGCACCTAATTGTCGCCCAAGAAATGCCAAAAGGGTGATGAAGTACAAACATGCTAAAACTGTTACAGAAACTCAGGATCAGAGTGAAGATTATATAGATTTTACAAATGACAGGCCTTATTTAAAAATCGAAGAATGGAGTGTAAACGACATTGAAACGGATTTAAATTGGCTTGGTCTTTCAGGTTCGCCAACCAAAGTTAAAAAAATTGAGAACGTGGTTTTCCAGGCAAAGGAATCAAAACGTATTTCAAATAATGATGAAGAGTTGGAAGAACTTATCGTTGAACTGATAGAAAATCATACTATTGGTTAATAAGTATTTGTAAAATCAATTATTCATAAAACAGATCGAAAAACGTATTATGTTTTATGGATTCAAATCTGAAAAAAATGAATAACGTTTTTGTAATTCTCGAAATAGAAGAAGGCAAAGTGGCCGATGTAAGTTTGGAATTACTTACAAAGGGGCGGTCGCTGGCTAATGATTTAAAATGCAAGCTCGAAGCGGTTGCATTGGGGCATCAATTAAAAGGGATAGAAGACCAGGTATTTTCATATGGTGTTAATACATTACATATTGGAGATGATAAAAGATTAAAAGTATATACTACACTTCCATATACTTCCATTATTGTTGAATTATTTAAGCAGGAAAAACCAGAGATTTGTTTGCTGGGAGCTTCTACACTTGGTCGGGATTTAGGTCCGCGGGTTTCCTCAGCTCTACAAAGTGGGTTAACTGCCGATTGTACTGCACTCGAAATTGGAGATCACTCGGATAAAAAGGCAGGTAAAGATTATAAGAATTTATTGTACCAGATTCGTCCTGCTTTTGGTGGAAATATTGTAGCTACCATTATAAACCCTGATTGTCGTCCTCAGATGGCAACGGTAAGAGAGGGTGTAATGAAACAAGCCATTTATGAGGCGGGTTTTAAAGGTAAAGTCAAGCCAATTGACGTTGAAAAAATCCTAAAGCCAGAGGATCTGGTAGTGAAAGTGATTGAACGTCATATGGAAAAATCCAAAGTAAACATTAAAAATTCTTCCATTATCGTAGCTGGTGGTTATGGAATGGGTTCTAAAGAAGGTTTTGATCAGTTATACCAGTTGGCTGAAGTATTGGGTGCTGAAGTAGGTGCTTCTCGTGCTGCTGTGGATGCCGGTTATGCAGAACATGAACGTCAGATTGGACAAACGGGAGTAACGGTACGTCCAAAATTATACATAGCATGTGGAATCTCCGGTCAAATTCAGCATACTGCAGGTATGGAAGAGTCGTCGATGGTGATTGCCATTAATAACGATTCAAATGCTCCTATTAATAAGTTTGCTGATTATGCAATTAACGGTGATGTAAATGACATCGTACCCAAACTGATAAAACTTTATAAAAAGAACACAAAATAGATTTAATACTAAAGATAGCAGGTTGTAAAAGTTTGGATTTATTCCACTTGATCTGGTTTCAGAAGTTTATTAATCTATTATTTAAAAAAGATAATAATGGCTAATTTTTATATAGATAACCCCGATTTGAAATTCCACCTGGAACATCCGTTGATGGAAAAGATTGTGGCATTAAAGGAGCGTAATTTTGCCGATAAGGACAAATTTGATTATGCTCCAATGGATTTTGAAGATGCCATGGACAGCTATGATAAAGTATTGGAAATTGTAGGGGAGATTTGTGGAGATATTGTTGCTCCTAATGCTGAAAGTGTGGATCAGGAAGGTCCTAAAATTGTAAATAACGAAGTAATTTATGCCAAAGGTACACAAGAAAACCTGGATGCTTTAGTTGAAGCTGGCTTGATGGGAATAACACTTCCACGTAAGTATGAAGGACTAAACTTTCCGATTGTACCGTACATTATGGCTGCAGATATTGTTTCGCGTGCAGATGCAGGGTTTGTAAATATTTGGGGCTTGCAGGACTGTGCCGAAACCATCAATGAATTTGCTGATGAGGATCAGAAAACAAGATTCTTACCCAGAATTTCCAATGGAGAAACGGCAGCAATGGATTTGACAGAGCCGGATGCAGGTTCCGATTTGCAGGCTGTTCAACTGAAAGCATCATATAACGAATCTGACGGTAAATGGTATTTGAATGGAGTAAAGCGTTTCATTACGAATGGTGATGGTCATATCTCTCTGGTTCTGGCACGTTCAGAAGAAGGTACTCAGGATGGTCGCGGTTTATCCATGTATATTTACGATAGAAATAGTAAAGCAGTTACCATTCGTCGTATTGAGAATAAGATGGGGATTAAAGGCTCACCAACTTGTGAGCTAGTATTTAAAAATGCACCGGCAGAATTGGTAGGGTCTCGTAAAATGGGACTGATAAAATATGTAATGGCGCTAATGAATGGTGCCAGATTGGGTATTGGAGCACAGTCTATCGGAGTTTCGGAATCTGCGTATCGCGAAGGATTAGAATATGCTAAGGAGCGTAAACAATTTGGTAAATCCATTATTGAATTCCCGGCTGTTTATGAGATGCTCTCTACCATGAAAGCTAAACTGGATGCTTCCAGAACTTTGCTTTATGAAACAGCTCGTTTTGTAGATATCTATAAAACATACATGCATATTAGTGAAGAAAGAAAGCTGGAGCCAGAGGAACGTAAAGAAATGAAGCGTTATCAGAAAATGGCAGATTTTTTTACGCCTCTTTTAAAAGGAATGAGTAGTGAGTATAGTAACCAGTTGGCTTATGATTCATTGCAAATTCATGGAGGTTCCGGATTTATGAAGGATTATCCGATTGAGCGTATTTATCGTGATGCTCGTATTACTTCAATTTATGAAGGAACGACTCAGTTACAAGTAGTTGCTGCCATAAGAGGTGTAACAACTGGAGGCTATCTTGATCGTATCAGAGAATATGAAGCAATTGAGTTACGTCCGGAATTGCATGGATTTAGACGTACTTTAATTGGTATGACAGAAGAATATGTGCATGCAGTGAAAACAGTGACAGATGTGAAGGATAATGAATATCTTGACTTTCATGCACGCCGACTAGTAGAAATGGCCGGGCATATTGTAATGGGGTATTTGTTATTACTGGATACCCAAAGAGACGATAAGTTTAAAGCATCGACTGAGATTTATATTAAAATGGGTAAGGCCGAAAATCATGCTAGAGCAGAATTTATTCATGGTTTTAATTTAGATGATTTAGGAGCTTACAAGCATGTTTAGGAAAGTTAAATGAGAATAGCACTAGGCCGGATTTATTCCGGCTTTTTTCGTTTTAAGTAAATTCTCTTTATTAAGAATGTAGTCAAAGTAGTCTGTATTAAATGTTTTTAAATCTTAAAACAATTATAAATTATATAATAATCTACATATTTCTAATAAAACTCATACAATTAATAAAGGGAAAATTTTACATTTGCTGCTCAAATAACAATTCTTTATGGCGAAGAAAATAGAACCCACTCCATATCAACTGGAGTCAGTAAGGACAGGAAAGAGTGTGAAAGAACAAGGTTGGACCCTTGATAATGCTTGTGACAAGGAACCTTCGTTAATCAGAGCAGTATACGATAAAAAACAAATTGATGTTAAAGATGCCTCATTTGGTGTATTCAGGTTTGCCGATTGGCTACCGGTTCACAAAATGATGGAAGGATCTTCTGCTCCGGTTACCTATAAAAGTGAAGGTTTGGCAAAGCATTTAGGACTTTCAAATTTACACATCACTTTTAGTGGTTATTGGCCTGAGAAAGGTGCTAATTTCAGAACTTGTTCTTTTAAAGAGACTGAAGCTTATGCAGTAGGAGGTAGACTAAGTACTTCTGATGGTACAGTTTTGGTTGTCGCTTCAGCCGGAAACACTGCTCGTGCTTTTGCCAGGGTGTGTTCCGATAATAATATTCCGTTGTTATTATGTGTGCCAGAGGATAATATTAGTGCTTTATGGTTTGATGAGCCGATTAAAGACAATGTAAAATTAGTGGTTACCAAATCGGGATCAGATTATTTTGATGCGATTCATTTATCTAACCTGGCCTGTGAATTAGATGGATTCCTGGCTGAAGGTGGAGCAAAAAATGTGGCTCGAAGAGATGGAATGGGAACGACAACTTTATCTGCAGTTACGACAATTGGACAGATTCCGGATTATTACTTTCAAGCAGTAGGAAGTGGAACAGGAGCCATTGCAGCTTGGGAAGCTAACTTACGTTTGATTGAGGATGGTCGTTTTGGAGATAACTTTATGAAACTAATGGTTTCGCAAAATACACCATTTACGCCAATTCATGATGCATGGAAAGCAGATTCAAGAGATCTACTAGCTCTAGATGATGATGTAGCTCGAAAGCAAGTGGAAGAAATAGATGCCAAAGTGCTATCTAATCGTAAACCTCCATATTCAATCCCTGGTGGTTTGTTTGATGCGATGAAACAAGCTGGCGGAGATGTGCTTTTAGCTACCAATGAAGAAGCTAAAGAAGCAGGACGTTTGTTTTTAGAATTGGAAGGAAATGATATTCATCCGGCTGCAGCGGTTGCAACAGCAACATTAATAAACGCAGTTCAACAAGGAATTGTTAGTAAAGATGACTGTATTATGCTGAATATTACCGGAGGTGGAGAAGAACACTTTAAAGGTGAAAAAGAGATTCTATATTTAAAGCCTGATCACGTTTTTGATATCAATCCTTCTTTACAAGAAGTAGAAGAAGTGCTGGCTAAGTTATTTGTAAAAGAACCAGTTTTAGTTTAATAAGTATTAGATCAAAATATAAGGGAGCAAATTTGTTTGCTCCCTTTTTTTGTCTATTCTAAGCTTCAACTTTTATTTTATCTATAATGTTTTCGTAAAAAGTTTAGGTTGGTGGAAATGTCGGTATATCCATGTCTGTCAGTATTAAAAAGCACTTCAATCTCGTATCTAACATTATATTGCTGTAAGATGGTATCCATTTCCATCTTGTTTTTCTTAGCTACTTTAAAGTTCTGTTTAAACGAAACCAGAGGAGTTATGGCTCGGGGAAGCGTAACAAGACCTACACCAGCAATTACAAAAGGTATTTTATCTATAATGCCATTTGATAATTCCAAAAATCCCAGATAAAAAGCCACTGAAAATAATACAATGGTAATGCTCATATAAACAATAAACTGCCCCAAGGCTTTGTGTTTATTTTTTAGAACCTTTTCATAGGCAATGTTATTTTCTTTAATCTTCTTCTGATATTTAGTATCGAAAGTAATTTGACCGCATTTGTCTTTAAAACTTGGCCTCGCATCAGTTAAAGAACATTTTGTTCCTGCGGTAAAATCATATTGTTGATTTTCGCATAGTTCGCAATGTTTGGCTTTATTCATAATAAATAGATTAGAGGTTTTAAAAATATTGTTGTTCTGTATTTTGGATAGAGTCTGCGTAAGATTTATCTCGTCCAGACAAATAATTTCAACATAACCCACAAAGCAGCTCCTAAAGTGGCAAAAAACAAACCTACCTTGGCCTTACTAGTGTATGAATCTTTTAAGACAAAGTATGTTAGAAATCCGTAAATAGGTATTATAAATGACATAAGCATAAATAACCAGGAAGGTATACCAGCTTTTTCAGATGTTCTGAAGGTGTCGTTTTGTTGTTTCATAGAAGGTTTGTTTAGTAATAATATTGTAAAGGGATATAACGGAGATGAAATATAAAAGTTACAATATACTTCAGGTCAGAGCTGTCCTAAATAATTCCTATAACTGGCGTTTCACCCAGACCCGACTTCCTTTTTTAGCTTGATCCAAAAAAGGAATACTCTGATAAAAAAAAATATTTATGCAACATTCTCATTATGTCTTGGGTCATGTGCTACATGGCCTAATTGATAAGTAATTCCTGAGTTAATGATGCTATAAATTGTTCTCAATAGTTTGTTTGCTATATTATTCATAATTAAAAAATATGGTTTTCCTTCTAACTTCTTTCGCTCGTAATATAAACGATATTCAGGGTTTCTACTCTTAGCAACTACAGCGCACATATAAAGCAATGTTTTAAGCTCCTTATCGGCCATATTGCTTACTTGTGATTTCTTTACCATCTTACCACTAGCATTAGGAAATGGACATACCCCTGCATAGGAAGATGCTTTTCTTGCTGTATTGATTTCTTTAAAGTTCCCAGTTTTAACAATCAACTCACAAGCTGTTACTTGACCAATACCTATAATGCCTGTTATCAAATGATAGTTTGTACTCAAGTCTATGTTCCCATCAATTATAAGCTGAATCTCTTCCTCTAAAGCATCTATTGATTGCTTTAAATTTTCAACCATATTATTTGCTATTTGATGAGCTAAAATCGAATTATAGGGCATGGATGGCTTTGTTTTTTCATGTGTCAATAACATCTTTCTCTCCTTTACTAGTTGACCTCTTAACCTAAATAATTCTTTTAACTCCCTCATTTCTTCAACGGGATAAACTGTACTTGTTAATTTATCACCAAAACGCTCTCCATATTCACGTATACGAGATGCATCCACCTTATCTGTTTTTCCCTTTTGTAAACCCAGACTATGTCTGATTTCATATCCGCCTGCTAATGCTATTGGTACATTTAAGCAATTACAGAGAAATAATAATAACTCACCATATACACCAGTATACTCTGCACATAGAAGAGCTCCACAGGGAAGTCCTTCCAAAAAGGATACAATTCCGTTCAAATTATTCTTTATAATCTTATGATCAAGAATATTGCCTTCCTTTCTAAAACTTACATCAAACTTTTTCTGTGATAAATCAATTCCATAAATTAGTACCATGTTTAATAATTTATGAGGCTCCAGATTGAGTGGCTATTTCCGTAATAATGGGTTTTTCCCTAAATACTCTCTGGCTTTAACTCAATAGATATGCTGTCCTTAATTCCTTTTTGTAGATTTTATCTTAAGCAAAAAATAAGTTTACGCAGCATATGGAGTCTCTTTGTTACTTCCATAAATTAGACATTTACAACCCAATGCTAATATAACGGAAGCAAAAAAGATCAAGGCTGCACCCAGCTCTCTCAAAAAAAACTACGGATGTTTGAATGAAATCGTTTAAACTCACTGCGTTCAGACAAAAACGATTTTTAACCGTCAAACTAACCTTGTTTTTTGGTTCACTGGCTGAGGCCAATACTATACTTACGATAGAAACAAATTCTTTTTTTTATTTATGACAGATATGACTTCAGGTGTCATTTCAATCTTATAGTATTCATTCTTTGGAAAAGAAAAATTAAAAAAAATGCATTTATTTTTATGGAATAAGACAAAGCAATGCATCCTATCTGTAAATTAACCTAAACATCAATTTTATGATCTACAGAATTTCTGCTTTGTTGCTCTTGTTCTTTTATAGTCTTTCAAGTTTAAATGCAAGCGATTTGGTACAATCCCGTACTTCAAGTTATTACAAATATATTTATCGCTTAAACCCCAAAGAAGCCCGTTCTATCTACAAACACGGATTAGAAAAGGTGGATGAAAGTTATTTTCATCACTTGGTAGATTCCGTTCCTAATGATTCTGTTTTTAATACCAAACTACCTCAGGGCAACTATTTGTTGGTTTGGGCGCAACAAAACGAGCTTCAGTTTGAATTACGTTCTTATTCAGAATTGGAGGTTATGGTACATAACAATTATGCCGATTTGTTGGTAACCATCAGCGATACAACAGGCATGCCAATTAAAGATGCCAAAGTAGCCATCAATGGTACCCGAATTTCTTACAAATCAGACCAGGAAGCTTATTGTAAACAAAAGACGAACAAGCGAGGTTGGTTGGAAGTAAATCATAATGGGTTTACCACCTATTATTTTTTAGGGAACACGGTAAAAAAAGGAGTGAAACTCAGAAAGGTGCTATCTAAAGGGCCAGTGAAATATGTATATGTCCCCGTCCGAATAGTGGCTCTATTGCCTTACGATTTGGTAAAATCCATTTATAAAAGGCGGCCTTATGGTGGTTTTTATTATGCTTATACACCTTTTAAGGATGTGTACTTATCTATATTTCGATATGGAACATACGGCTGGATAAACCGGATTGTCCGCAAGTTTGAAGAAGACATATTGTATAAGGATTACAAAGGATATCTGGTGTATAGCAAACCAAAATATAAACCTAATGATACTATCCGCTTTAAAGCATTTGTAAGCAATAAAGATGGGAAGCCTCTAAGAAAACAACCCTTAATTGCAGTATTAAATCTGGATTATAACAAAAAAATCACTTTGGATACTATTCAACCCAATCGAAAGGGAGCCTATGATTATGAATTTGTATTGCACGACTCATTAGGATTGAAATTAGATAAATACTATACCATAAAACTACTAAAACAAAATGGTTGGGATGATGTGATTCAAAAAGCATTTAAGTACGAGGACTATGAGCTGAACAGTATTAAATATACCATACGACCAGATGCTAAAAATCAATTGAGAGGACAGCCTTTTTATGTGCATCTCAAGGGCGAAGATATGAATGGACTGAATGTTCCGGATGGTCGGGTGGAGATTAATATACTTTCCCATAAATCTTTTTCATCCGTTTATGGAACGAGGGAATTCTTGAGTGATACTATTTTTACCATCAAACAAAAACTCGATCCGGTTGGCGAAACTTCTATTTTACTTCCTGATTCTATGATGCCCCAAATGGACTTTTTATATACTTTGCAAGCTATTTTCAGAACTTCGGATAATGAGCGGATTGAAAAAACGGAGTGGGTCTATTACTATCATCAAAAGGAAGAAATTGAATTAGATGTACGTAATGATTCTTTGCAATTGAAATTTACCAACCTGGGAAAAGATTTGCCATTAAAAGCCAGTTTGTTGATTTATGATAAAAACCAAAATCTACTAGAGTCAAAACAAGTTGAACTTCCCTGTAGTTATCCGGTTAACTACCAGGCTTCGTCCTGTGAAGTTCGTTCAGCCATTATTAATCGAACTTTTAATCTGATTGATTACAAGCCTGATTTATCGGTATCCTCGTTTCGAACCAATCGAAAAGTTGACTTGCAAATCATGAACCCAAGTGGTATTCAGTTCAATTATTTTGTGTATAAGAAAGATAAGGAAATAGCTAAAGGTTATACGTCAAGGCTTGATACAACCCTAAGAATGAATAATACCGATGGTTGTTATATTTCGCTAAACTACAAATGGGGAGGTAAAGCACACGAAAAATCCATATCTGTTCCTTTATATAAAAAGCAACTGCATGTAAAAATGAATCAACCGCAGGTTATTTTTCCGGGACAAACTGCTGAGGTTACCGTTGAGGTGACTGATTTTAAAAACCGTCCGGTGAAAGATGTGGACTTAACTGTTTATGGATTAACTAAAAAGTTCCAGTATTCAGCACCTCAATTAGATTATTTTGGAAAAGGTCATAAGTCACGCACCATGTTTAATAATTACAGCATGCAGGGCGATAAAATGTTTGGTACAAGAAGTCAGCAACATTTAAATTTTAACCTTTGGAATCCACGTATGAACCTGGATAGTATTAGCTATTACCAATTTATTTATCCTAACGAAGGGATACATACCGAAACGATTCCAGCCAAAGATAGTATTACCCAGTTTGCACCTTTTATATATAAAAACGGACAGCAACAGAAAGTACATCTTATCTTTCTGGATTATGAATTGATTTATGCGTCATTCACTTCTTGTAACGATCCTTTTAGTTTTGGACTCACTCCTGGTTATCATAAGATAAATATCCGCACCAGCGATATGGAAATTATTTTGGATTCTGTTTATATCCATGACAATGTGAAGAATCTGATTTCCTTAGAAGTTTCCAAGCATCCGAATAATTGTCGAACTATAAGAAGAAATAATAAACTTAATGATTATGAAAGAAAATTACTGAAAGATCACTTTGCCATTTTTGATGTGAGTAGGCAGCCTGGTATTACTTATCTGGAACAAAAAGGCAGATTACATTTGCTTAAAAATCAAATTAGGAATTACGGTGGTCGTCACGATAATATTGTAGTTGGGCCATTTAAACATGGTTCGGTGTATTTTGTGAATAAAGGCGAGTGTAATGCAAATTTTGAATTTGAAGGTTCTTATAAATATTGGATTGACTGGCAAAGAACAAAAATGAAATCGTGGGATAATTTCTGGGGTAAGAAATATAAGTATTTTAATAATGTTGGGGGAGAGAAATGTTTTGCCGACCAGATATGGCGACATAAAGACTTTGAAAATCTGGATAAGCAAAACTATCGTGCAAAAGCCAATAATCGATATAACTATAGAAACCCTAATAAAACAGAAAAAGGAGCTGGTACAATTGGTATCAAATATCAAGAAAAAGATAACCACAACACAGATAGTTTTCTTTCTCAGATTTTACTTTTTAAAGATGACAACCCCAGTTTTATGAATATTTACCGGGGGGCAGACAGGAAAATGTATGATTTAAAACCGGGAACTTATCGTAT
The DNA here is from genome assembly GCA_963677245.1 of uncultured Saccharicrinis sp. GTDB lineage: Bacteria > Bacteroidota > Bacteroidia > Bacteroidales > Marinilabiliaceae > Saccharicrinis. Next base: position 1,547,500 of record OY781921.1, on the reverse strand, counting down.
GCTTTTTATGATGAATAACGGTAGTTATTTTAAAGAGGAGAATATTCAGGTCAAAGCCAATACAGTAACAGGAATATCCATAATAGAGCCGGATTCTTTGCTGCGTGATGATATGTCCGGTACTATTTCAACCATATTAAAATATAAATGGGTAAAAGATGGGTACAATAGAAATGCTTACGAAAAAAAGAGAACAGCAGAGAGAGAAATAAGAGCCACCTATCAAAGGAGTCAGCTTGACTTTTCAAATTCAAGAGTTATTAGCGGAAATATTATTGATGATATTGGAGAGTCTCTACCAGGCGTTTCTGTGATGATAAAAGGAACTGATATTGGGACTATTTCAGATTTTGATGGTAATTATACTCTTGAAGTACCAGCCGGGGATTGGACTATCGGGTTTTATTTTATTGGTTTTCAACCTTACGAAGTGCCTTTGGGATATTCAAATGAGGTTAATGCTGAGTTACAAGAAGATGTATTGGCATTAGATGAAGTATCGGTAGCTGCCTATCGAAAAGTAGATAAAGGAGTACTTAGTGTGGCAACCTCTACTGTTAGTTGTCAGACATTTGATTTGCAATCTTTTGAAGGAGTTAATGTTGTTTCGGTGGAAGATGCCTTACAAGGAAGAATTGCAGGACTAGATATAGTATCATCATCCGGTGCACCGGGAAGTAGTATGAAGATTAGAGGCGTATCTTCTTCATCAGGACAACCCTTATATATTATAGATGGAGTTCCGGTAGATGCCACGGCTATGGATATTGATGAAACATTGATTGCAGATATAGAAGTCATCAATGATAAAGCTGCTACAGCAATATACGGATCAAGAGCTATCAACGGCGTTGTGCTAATTACCACAAAAAGTGGTAAAGGTATTCCCGGATTAAAAAGTATAGATAATAATCAGGAAATTCCTTTGCAGGCCAATAGCCTAAACAGTATTCGAAGCAATTTCTCTGATGAGGCATACTGGCAGCCAAATCTCGTTACGAATAAAAAAGGAAAAGCTTCTTTTATTACCACCTTTCCAGATGATATTACTTCATGGAAAACATTTGCGTTGGCGTGGGGAAAGAATAAAAGCACCGGACAAGTACAAAGCGAGGTAAAAGCTTTTAAACCGGTTTCTGCACAATTATTAGCTCCCCGTTTTTTAATTGAAGGCGATTCCATTAACGCTATTGGTAAAATGGTTAATTACATGGGCGATTCTATTGATGTGGTTGCTTGTTTTATGGTGGACTCAACCAGCATATTCAAAGAAGATAGAAAAATGGGGCGCTTAAAAGTGGATTCACTGGCCTTTAAAGTTCCTGCAACAGATACCGTTACATTGGCTTATACTTTAGAGCGCAATAATGGCTATTTTGATGGAGAGAGAAGACAAATTCCGGTTTTTGCAAAAGGAGTAGACGATGCATTGGGCGATTTCTTTACTATGAACAGCGATACTGTTATTCACATTCAATTGCCAGCAGAAGGCAGGGAAGGAGAGTTGTATCTGGAATCCGATCCTTTGAATATTCTTTTAGATGAAACCCGTCGTTTGCGTAATTACAAGCACTTGTGTAATGAGCAGGCCTCTTCTAAATTATTAAGCTTGTTGAATGAAGAAAGAATCTGTAATTATTTAAATAAAGAGTTTAAATACAAAGGTGATATCAACAAGCTGATTCAGCGTTTACAAAAGATGAAGAATGAAGATGGTTTATGGGGATGGTGGAAAAATATGCAAACTACCTGGTGGATTACTGCTCAGGTGCTGGAAGCATTGGAAAGAGCAAAGGCTGCCGGCTACCCTGTAAATTATAATTCTAAAGGAGTAAAATATGCGTTGGTCAATCATTTTTATGACTTATCACCCACAATACAGCTTCGTATAATGAAATCATTGCATGCCATGAAGGCGCAGGTTAACCTGAAACATATGGTGAAGGAGTATAATGATTCAGCTATTAGCAGAGTTGATTCCATGAACCTAGCCATACTTAAACAAGAATTGAATATCCCGGTGGATATTGAATCATTGTTAGAACATAAAAAGGAAACTTTATATGGTAATTACTTTTGGGGTAAACCATGCTGGTCGCTTTTTTATGGCGATATCAGGGAAACCATATTAATGTATAAACTACTTAAAGCTGAAGGTGAGCATAACGACTGGTTGCCAAAAATCAGAAACTATTTTTACGAGAAAAGAACGAAAAATGGCTGGCGGAATACCTACGAATCGTCCTCTATTATTGATGTAGTGTTGGATGATTTACTATCCATAGAACAGGATAAGGACAGTAGTTTTGTAAAGGTGGATATTGATGGGAAAATAGAAGAAATAGAATCTTACCCATATCAAACCAGCTTTAAAAATGCACAGGAAATTACCATTACTAAAAAAGGACGTCAGGTCGTATTTGCAGGATGGCATAGTCGTTATTTTAACCAAAGCCCCCAACGAAAAGAGGAACATTTTAATATTCACACATCCTTTGAGCGTAATGGCGAAAAGGTGGATTCTTTGGTAGCCGGACAAAAAGTGAGTTTGGTAGTGGATATTCAGGTTAAAAAGAAATCGGATTACCTGATGCTGGAAGTTCCTATACCTTCCGTTTGTTCCTACCATAACAAACCGCAGGCTTGGTGGCATGGACAGCACAGGGAATATTATAAAGATCGAGTATCTATTTATTACGAAGAATTAAAAGCAGGAAACTATACCGTAGAAATAGAATTAGTCCCTCGCTATACCGGAAAAGTTACCCTAAATCCGGCATTTATGGAGCATATGTATTTTCCTGTTTTTAGAGGAAATAATGAATTAAAGCAAGTAAAGGTTCATGATGAGTAATAAGGTGATAATTTGCTTGAAAATGTTTAATGTATGTTTTTAATAATATATTTCTAGTATGAAAAAGAAGTTAATAAATATTCTAATTATGGGTTTTGTGTTTGCTAACACTTTACAAGGGCAATTCGAAATAACACCAGATCCGGATTATACTCCATATTATTATTTAAAAGATACCAAGATACCTGTATTTGATTCAGACAATTTATTTGAATTAAGAGTATGGATTTCTGTGTCGCATTCAAGAGGTGAGACTTTATTTAGGATTCAATATACAAAAGATTCAATCTGGAAAGCAGATAAATACAGCTTCTTTTATAAGAAAACGAAAGTTTATAGGAGAAAAGATAAGCAATACAAGAACCTAACAGAACATACCAAAATAAAACTTTCGGATTCATGGAATACTAAATTTGATACCCTTAAGCAATTAGGTGTTTTAACTTTACCTACATGGTATTCTGTTCTGGATGGCTTAGAAAATGCAAATAAAGTGAGTTTGGGTATATTTGATGGCACCTCCTATCATATAGAACTTCTTACAGATGAGAATAAAAGAAGTTATGAATACCATTGTCCACAAACATTTTTAAGTTTCTATAAACAGTCTCCAGAATTAGAATCAATTATAGGCATCTTAAAAATTATATTTCGAGAATTTAATTATTTGGAACCTATAGCTCAATTGCAACAGAAAGATCTGATTGAGATTTATAATGAAAGCAAGAATTGTGTTTATGCACAAATTCAATGCGACTCCTCCGGAGTCGTATTATAACATGTTCTAGTGTTTTTATAAATATTCGATACCTCCGGCATCAGGATTTACATTAAAAAAACTGACACTGGAGGTGTCGCATATCTATAGCTTGTAATAAGTAAGCGAATAAAACAACTCCGGAGGAGTTGAACAGCATATGGGGATGGGAATATGAGTTGTCATCATAAAGTTATGTTCATTTTTATGATAAATTTATATATTCGCGTTATAAATAAAAGCATATATAAGAATGTTACTGCTATTAACTTTATTGTTCTGTTAGCCTTCACATAAAATAATCGAACCAAATAATGATAGCCAGATTTCTTTAACAATAAAAATCAAATTGAAATTATGAGTAAAGGTTACTTTATCTTGACAATTCTGATTGTTTTTTCAGTCTATTCGACAGATGTTTTTTCACAAGTAGGCATGAAGGTTCATGTTGGATCATCAATCCCTATATCTAAATTTGAATCATCAGAAATAAACGAGGAAAATACAGGCGGGGGAGCAGTTGGACTTAATATAGGATTACAATTGACCCAATCATTACCAATAAATAATTTGGGTTTATTTGTTGGTATAGATTTTCTATATAACAGAACCAAATCTGGATTAAGGAATGAACTTGCAAAGAAATCTAAAGAAGACATCTGGGATGCCAGAATATATTATTCATCTTACGATTATGATGTTAGTTTAAATAATTATATAAACATACCTATATCAACAGGTTTATATTTTTTTAAAAAAATAAATAATAGAGTTTCACTAAAAGTTGAAACGGGTCTTGTTTATAATTTCTTAAAGATAACAGACATGAAAACTACGGTAAGTAGGGATGAATATTATTTTGAAGGCAATGGTTTTAATATGAAGAATATTGTAGACGAAAGATTTAAAACGAAATTTGATTTTGCATCGAACTTTGGTTATAAAGTTGGTTGTGGATTAATCTTCAATGAAAAAACATCAGTTGCAATTAACTATTTTGCATTAGGAAAACATGATGCTGATGGTGAAATATCAAGATTAAGTGATGGCTATACAAGAGAATGGGAAAGGAGTTTAAAAGTTGATATTGTATCTCTGACTATTGGATTGATGTTTTAATAAGTGAGTTGTTAAAATAAACCTTACAAGCAGAGAACTAGGAAAATGAAATAAAAATAAATCACTAACAGCTTGTTGTATGTAATGGTAGGTATATGTGACTTAGGTAGTTCGCATTCCCAATCATATCTTTGTGTGGCTGAAAAGACCCTAAGCTAGTGCGCGATTGTATAGCATTCTGCAAAAAAAGTAAAGCTTCATTTAATACAAAGGTATTTAATATTTTAAACCAAACGATACAAATTGTTCGGTAGCTGGGGTATTTTCCGGTTTTCAGCGGAAATAATGAATTAAAACAAGTAAAGGTTCATAATGAGCAGTAAGATATAATTACAATGCGACTCCTCCGGAGTCGTATTATAACATGTTCTAATGTTTTTATAAATATTCGATACCTCCGGCATCAGGATTAACATTATAAAAACCTGACACTGGAGGTGTCGCATATCTATAGCTTGTAATAAGTAAGCGAATAAAACAACTCCGGAGGAGTTGAACAGCATAATGGGGATGAAAACATTGGTTCCTAATGCAAATGATTATATTCGTTTATTAAATCATAAATAAGAAGGATATAGTTAATGGCTTAATACGTTTTGTTGGATGCCATTTAGGCAAAGGCGCTTAAGCAAAAATGTTTATTTAGTCTGTAGTAATATTTTACAGAAACTAGAATCATGAATAGATTAATAATAATATTTTTATTTGCAACTCAAATTTGTCTTGGTCAGGAAATAAAAATAGACAGTTGTGGGATTGACAATTCGTTAAGTTTGAATCAATATGAAGTTCAATATTTTAATCAAGAATTAGAAAACCAAAGGAAACGTTCAGAATTTGATTTTAATGGAAAGCTAATTGGATTCGCATATGGTAACTTTGGGAAAGGGCTTCACTCTAAAAGAGAATATTTTGACAAGTGGGGTAAAGAATATTTTAGAAAAAATTCCAATGTGAGTAATCAATTAATTGTATTGACAGAAGAGGAAAAGTTTAATTCTGGGGGATATGATGCAATAATCCTATCGTGGTCAAAACTCAAGCTCTCACGAAAAGACAAGAATAGGATTATTAGGAAATTAGAAAAAACGGCAACCAACAATAAATAAAAGGCATTGGCTGACAGGTTAAATTTGGAAGTTTTGCTCTTTCAATAAGTCCCCAATGCTAGCGATCGAATATATCGTAATTCAACAGAAAAATTAAGCTTCTGCTTCGTATTAATTTATTAGTAATATTTATAACTCAAGATAACTAGTTTGGTAGCTTGAAGCTACTACCTGCAACCTTGCATTCCTCTATAAATCTGCCTAAAAACCAAAGTCAATAGATATTATATTCGGTTTTGGTACAGGTGTATATATGTAGGCTTTAGAGAAACAACTATTAAAGAATTTAAAACCATATCCCATAGAAAATTAAGCAACATTAAAATAAACCTATTATTGTTTTTTGGTCAATAAATAGCAACGTTAGTCAAAATAAGTAGTACTTAAAAATTGACTAATGGCCAGTATAACAGGTGTATGCGTATGTGATGCTTATAGTTGTGCTTATATTATGTTATTGCAAACTGTAGGAATATATTGTTAGTTATTTACATTTACTAAATTAGATAGAGCTATTCAAACTAATCTTCCTGATGTAAAAAGAGTTTGTGAATAACGCAAAAAATTAAAATCAGGATTGAATGATTTAATTTATTAATGCTGTTTTTATTTATTAATAATATAAACTTATGGGAACTTCTAAATTTAATATCATAAAATATTCTCCTGATTATTATGATAGAATGATTGCTTTTAATAATAAGGTTTATAAACGAGACCAAAATGAAAAGTACTTTAGTCATAGGTTTATTAACCATCCATTAATTAATCATCAACCTAATATTTTTCTGGCTGTTTTGAATGACGAAGTTGTTGGTCAGGAAGTATTCTTACCATTAAAATTATGGTCAAATAAAAGTGAGTATCATGGGTTTTGGGGACAGGATATTATTGCTTTGCCCGAAGTTAGAAATCTGGGAGTAGGTGCAGAGCTTGTTAAAACAAGCGACACGATAGATAATATGTTTGTCATAGGTTTAACGCCAATCAGTTTAAGGATATATAAAAGGAAAGGTTATCATATATATGATTTTCAGAAATTAATAAAACTACGTTCTGTATTTACACTTGCTAAGGTATTCTTTAAAATAAAAAGCAACAAAGATTTAAGTTTTCCAGAAGAGATATCAGTAAATAAAATGTCTTTTAAGAAACAAACTTCAGCTCCCGATATTAATTGTAATTATTGGAATGAAGATTACCTTGAATTTAGCCGGGATAAAGATTTTCTTAATTGGCGGTTTTTTGGCTTATATGATTATTTCCATTTTTATTTTAACAATTCTGCTGAGTCTCCGTTATACTTTGTTTTAAAGGAGATGAAATGGAAAAACATGAATTTTATTGCTCTTGTAGATTATCGTCTAAAAGTTGAGGATAAAGCTTCACTAAGCTTATTACTTCGAGCAATAAATAAAATTGTAAATAAAACCGGAGCCAATGGAATAATAACGGCATGTTCAGATAAGAACTTATTAGCGGGTTTCCACAAAAATGGATTTTTTGATTTTGAAGGCACCGGAGCTGTGATGACCAAGCCAAGTGCACCTGATTTATATCCGGAATTAAAAGAAGGTAGAATATTTGCCACTATGGCTGACACCGATTTTGAAAACTTATATAAGTTAAATGGTAATCTGGATCATCGTATTTTCAAAGGAAAACTCAAAAAACTAAAAGCTTTTCTTCATTTAAAGGATTAGTTTTTAGTGCGGCATAGCTTAGCTTAATCATCTTTTAATGTAAAAAAATACATCATATTTATAATTATGGGCATTGTAAAAATAATTGATAATAATCTGGCCTTATTACATAAATATTTTACCGGAACGAAAGATGGTTTAGTAAGTATACTTTTTCATACTTTATATAAAGATAGAGATCAGGTTAATCGCTCAAGTGCTGATCCTCAGCAATCAATTACATTAGAAGATTTTGAAAGGATTATTGTGTATTATCTAGAACGAAATTATAAGTTTATTACACAAGATGAGTTAGTTGAGGGTATGTTGGAAAAAGATAAGTATTGTTTTTTGACTTTTGATGATGGTTATTTTAATAATATACTAGCCATTAAAATAATGGAAAAATATAATGTTCCGGCAACATTTTATTGTAGCACGGCACCAATTATGAATAATAAATGCTTTTGGTGGGATGTGTATTATCGCGAACGAAAAAAATTAGGTGTTTCAATAGAAAAAATCAGAAGTGAAAAGATTGCTTTAAAGAAACTTCGAATTGATGAAATTGAAAAAATGTTTAAGGATGAATTTGGTGCAAATGTATTTAATCCAATCGATAATACAGACAGACCATTTACTCCGGATGAGTTAAAAGATTTTGCGGCTCATCCTCTTGTGCATATAGGCAATCACACGCATAACCACTTAATACTTCCCAATTATGGTATTGATGAAATAATTGAAGATATTAAGCTTAATCAGAAATTACTTGTTGAAATAACAGGAATTGAGGCTCCATCCACCATAGCCTATCCCAATGGAAATATAAATATATCATATCTTCCAAAGTTAAAAGAAATAGGGCTTAAGGCTGGAGTAACGGCAATAAAAGGTAAAAATTACCTGCCGTTTAATCCGAGCAGTGATGATGCTTTTTATATCAAGAGATTTACGCCTTGGCATCATAATTACAATGAAATGCTGCCATTGACAGAAACGGATTTTCACATTAAAAAATACTTGCCTTAGATGCTGTAAAAATAATCGAGATTATAGCGAATTTCCTGTAGAGGTTTTTCTCGTATATCAACAACTAACAATATATATCTTTTAAACCCGTAATATGCATTAGAAAATCTATTACGCATTATAATTGCTTCAAAACAAGTCACTTCGTTGCTTTACTTCAACTCACCAGAACGATGCTATGCCTCGTTTCAGTAAAGCCTTGTTTTATTGCCTTTTTAATGCTCATAACGAAGTTCTAATACATAATCCAGGTTAAATTTTCAGTTATTTTATTAAGGTATTATCATAATTGGCATTGTAATTGGTATATAAAGTATAAATCATTAGGCATTGATATAACCCAAGTACTCAAGGAATTTGAAGAGTATGAGTAAGCATTGGAAATAATCCTAAACTACAATATGAGGAAAACGATACGATTAATCTTCACATTTTATAAATCCTATGCAGCCGCGAGTATTTTAATAACACTAGCGAGCTTATACCTGGTTAATTTATATGGAACAAAGGCCATTTATATTTTACAGGCTTTGTTTTGGTTTAAAGTGATTACGCTGGGGGTAATTTTTTATTATATCCAGAAATATAAAAAGGAAGGATTCTATTATTATAAAAACCTGGGGTTAACCAAGAAACACTTATGGATTTCTACTTTGGTATTTGATTTTACTTTATTTCTCCTATTGGTTTCACTAACAGTAAGGGTGCAATGACAAATATCTTGGAAATTGATAGTGTTCGACTAGAGTTCGGATCAAGTAGTATATTGAATAATGTTTACTTAAAATGCAAAACTGGAAATATCATTGGTTTATTGGGTAGGAATGGTACCGGTAAATCGTGTCTGATGAAAATTCTTTTCGGAGAGCAAATTCCAAACGATAAATCAATGCGAATAAATAGAAGTCCTATTTATGGAACCAATCGTTCTCCTAAGGATATCAAATATCTGCCTCAATCTAATTTTGCCCCAACATCATTAACGGTGAAAAGAGTTTTAAGTGACTTCAATCTGTATTTTGATGATTTAATCTCAGTTTTCCCAGAATTTAAGAAGTTATATAAATCAAAGCTGGGTAACTTATCGGGGGGAGAACGGCGGATTTTTGAAATATACCTAATATTGGTTTCTCAAACCAAATTTTGCATGTTAGATGAGCCATTTTCACAAGTAATGCCTGTCCATGTAAGCTCTATTAAAAACCTCATTCTTCGGGAAAAGGAAAATAAAGGCATCATTATTACCGATCATATGTATACACATGTATTGGATATTTGTGATGATTTATATGTTATTACCAATGGTCAAACTTACCTGACAAAAAGTGTGGAAGATATTGAGAGGCTAGGGTATATTAAATTGAAAAAAATAGTATGAAACTCATTTATTAACCAAATAACCATTCAAATACTTGCCATTCTCCAACGATATTAGCCTGTTTCATACTTACAAACCCACATTCTTTTTTAAACATACCTAAAAGCATCCAAACCATTAGGTTTTATTTTGAGGAATTGGGTCTGGGTAGCTGTGCTTATAACTTTCCCAGATGAGAAATGGCTTCATGCAGACCTACGGTTAGGCATTCCTGCGCAGTATTGCCTTTAAGTAAGCTTGCATATTCCCATTCCTGAAAAATAATGCCTTAAGGCAGACATGTTAATAGCATTCCTGATTTGTAATGTTAAACGGTAGGTCTACTTATAGCCAATACCAATTTGGAATGTCTAATCGCAGGCCTGCATATAGGCAATACTGACTGGGGAAGCTTAATCGCAGAGCTGCGCGAAGGTTTTACCACGGTTATTCGATCCGGTGAATTTAAGGAAACCATATGTGTTTTAGTCAGCTCTCCACTCATACTTCCTGAAGTTAGTGCGTGCTTGAATTACCTTCTTGCATCCAGTAAAGTATAAGGCTATAGTTTAGTGATAATCTATCTTAATGTATAAACCACACGATATAATCTTGCGGCAGCTTATGGCGGGATGATTTAATGAAAATTACCCTGTCATTTCAACCTTTAATATTACCTGTTCAGCAATAATTATTTTTAAATAGGACTTTAATATTGTTCTTTTGTACACTTAAAATAACGTCATCAGACAAAAAAGAAATAGCAGTTAAAATTATGGTATTACTATAGAGTAATGAATGAAGTTCGGTCGTTACGCCCTGACCTCGACTGGTGAGCATAAAAACAAGATTGTTTTGTCGTAAAATTGGGAATTGTTTGAGAGCTTGACGAAGGAGAGTTCGAGTTTTCGCTATTTAGACAAAAGAACCGTAGTTTTTATAGTAAAGCAGGCGTAGTCTTGAATTATTGCGATAAGAGAGCGCAAATAAAGCTTGCTTTAGATTTGCCGAACGCAGCAATAATCAGCGTAGCTAAATTCTTTGCTTCCTTTCTTTCATCAAGAAAAGAAAGGAAGTCAGGGTTTTAGGGATGAAATCCCTAAGGTTAATGCTTCAACCCATCATTTAATTTTAGTATTGGCCAACGTTCACCTTTCTGTTCTCTAAAGGGAGCCGCGCGCTCTTTTAAGGCATATTTAAAAGTGTGAGGACGGAATATTTTTACTGAGATTTCTAGGCATCAGACAACCTTTAACCATTTAGATTGTCTTTGCATATATTATTTCGATATCAAAGAATGACAAGACTTTTAATAATAGGAATTCTATTTATTCACTTAACCGGACTATTAGCTCAAAACCATAAGGTTTCCGGTAGGGTAATGGATGCACAAACAAAAGAAGTAATTGCTTTTGCCAGTGTATTCGTAAAAGGCACCTCTGTGGGTACCATGACCGATACGCTGGGTGTTTTCGATTTGAATATTTCAGGGGATTCCATATCTGTTTCGGCCTTAGGTTTCGAATCACAAACACTATTGGTTAAAGCCGCTTCTGATGTTACTGTTCGTTTAAATCCGGTGGTGACAGAGTTAGAGGAGGTAAAGGTTTTGCCGTCGGATATTTGGATTAGATGGATTCTGAAGAATGCTATCCGTAACAAGAAAAACAACAATCCGGAGCGATATAATCGTTATAACTACGAAAAATACAGCAAGTGGGATTATAATTTAAATCATGCCGAAAAAAGCCTGATGAATTCCCGCACTTTTCGCAATCATCAGCATTTATTCAAACAGGCGGCAGACAGCTCCTATTATCTTCCTGTCTATTTTTCGGAGCAAGTGGTGTATAATGAATTTCAACGTAAACCATTGTTGGAGAAATCAACCATTTTAGCCGATAAAACGTCAGGAATTGGTGTGTTGGATAATATGGAAATTAGTGGTTATACCAGCGGGTTAGACGTGAGCATGAACTACTATGATAATTACCTGAATTTATATGAGCAGAATTTTGTGAGTCCCTTGGCAGATAATGGTCGTTTTTACTATCGCTATTATCTCGAAGATAGTGTGATGGTGGATGAGGCCAAACATTATAAAATTAGTTTTTATCCCCGACGAAAGGGTGAGAATGTATTTCGTGGTTATATGGTAATCGATAATCAACGATTTGCCATTCAGGAAATACAGGCCAAGGTTTCTGCTAAGAATAACCTGAATTTTATTAAAGATTTACAGATTCAGGCCAGTTATCAACTTATTGAAGATTCGATTCCTTTTTATAAAGAGAATACCTTGCAGGCGATATTCGATTATTTACCGGTGAGTGGCGATACAACCAAGGAACGGCTTGAATTAACCTTTCGAGAATATTCCTCTTTTAGTAAGGTAAAAGTGAATCCATCTGAGGATATCCAATTATCAGCAAAGAGTTTAAACTATGAATCGATAAAATCAAAAGGCTATGGTCAGCGGGATTCTGCCTATTGGCAGTCCGTTAGACATACGGATTTAACCTTGGATGATTTGGATAAATACCATACCATCGATGCCTTAAACGAAGTGCCGGATGTTAAGCTGGTAAATAAAGCAGTGGAGATGGGGATGACAGGGTATTTTGATTTGGGTAAGTTTGAGATTGGTCCTTACACCGATTTTGTAGAATCCAATAAAATTGAAGGAACTCGTATATTTTTGGGTGGTAGAACCAGTGACGAAGTAAGTGAACACTGGATGCTGTATGGCGGATTAGGTTACGGCACTAAAAACAAACTACTGACAGGTCATGGAGGAGTGGGATATAAATTGCCAGATGCACAACGTAAAGTATTAAGAGTTTCATACGATGATCAGTATATCCGGATGGGGGAGAACCGAAAAATTCTCTATCTGTATGAAAACATGCTGACACCATCGGAAACCAATTTGATATCGACCATATTTGCTCGTGATGAGTTTGATGAATTATATCGTCAGCAAAACGTACAATTATCTTATGAGCATGAATGGAGAACAGGCGTTTCTACCACTTTTATGGCACAATACCAAAAGCAGTTTTCGCCGGAGTTTTATCCCTTTACGTATCAGGGTGAGGCAGTAAAGGATTTATCCGGATTTGAACTAGGCCTTAATTTAAGAATGTCCTGGAAAGAGAAGTATATCGATAAAGGTTACCGAAGATTGTATATGGGAAGTGAATATCCAATCATTCATTTATCGGTAAATGCAGGGAAGGTTGAATTTGCAGGGCAAGAAGAATGGTATGGTAAAATCCATGCTACTTATAAGCATAAAGTTTATATGGGACAAACCTATTTGAACTATGCTTTAGAGGCAGGTAAAATATTTGGAACCGTTCCTTATACCATGCTCGAAATACCCAGAGGTAACGAAACATACGGTTACTATATGTATGATTTTAACATGATTAATTATCTTGAATTTGTTCATGATCAGTACCTGCATAGTTTCATAGAGTATCACCTAAATGGATTCTTTTTTAACCGTATGCCTTTATTCAGACGATTAGGTTTGCGGGAGGTAGTTTCGGCCAAAACAATGGTAGGAAGCCTGGATAAGGATCAGTTAAAAGGAATTGATTTACCCATAGGTCTGCAAGCCGCAAACGGACCATATGTAGAGGTAGGAGCAGGACTTGAAAATGTATTACGATTTTTTAGAATAGAAGGCGTATGGCGATTAACGCCGGGTTCCATTCAAAATGCCCCTGATTTTGGAGTTAGGGTAAAATTTGAGGTTAAGTTATAACTTCGAATTTGTATTAATTTTTCCATAAAAAACCCAGTGTGTAAAATACGCACTGGGTTTTTGTTTTACTGGTTAAACCAATAGTCTGAATTATTTCTTTATAAAACGGGTTGTTACCTGATTTCCGTTTGCTTCAATCTGAACAATATAAATACCGGGAACAAGTTGGTCAATGGCAATGGCTTGTCCTGTATTTAAGTTTTCTTGCGATAAAACTAACGATCCCGAAGCACTATATATTGATACTTTATTGATCTCATTTAAATCATTAGAGAGAACTGTAATTACATCGTTCGCCGGATTCGGAGAAACAGTAATTTTATCAATACTGTTCGTTTGAATATCTGTTGTTTGATCTTCAATAACACTTACAGTCCATGTTTGTGTGGCATTAGGTGTAATCGTTTGGTTGATGGTATAAGTAACATCGCTGGTAAAATCTACTACACTTGAACCACTTGTTTGTGCAGCTCCATCAATGAAGACCTCAGTATAAGCAGGTAATTCAAAAGTAGGTACTAATGAAGTTACATCTGTACCCTGAGGAACGGTTAAGGTAACCATACGATTTTCGTAATCTATGGCACCATTAACACTCAAGGATTCAAAATTGAAATACTTAAAGTCATGCTGACGATAGAGATTTACGACTAAATCATAAGTACATGAATAGTCAGTCCATTTATCAATAACCAGATAGTAGGTTTGTGCATAATAGCAATAGGCATTATCAAAACTGGCCACCCAGTCTCCAGTTCCAACACCAGCTTCTGTATCCGGATCAGTCTTGTCAAAAGCACTTGGTTTTTCACGCGTTAGGGCAATTCCCGGTCTTGGTGCAAAAGAACCGGCGTAATCTGCCGTTACAGCAGCGTCCACATACATTTGTGTTTCTGTAGTGGTAAAGGCAAACACAATATCTTCGGCCTGCATATAATTGGAGATATTATAACCCGGACCATAGTTATTGGTATACATTACATATTCTCCACTGGCAGCATATGGAAACGTAGTAATTTCAAAAGGTTCATCTTCTACATCTCCAATTAAATAATTAATTACCTCTTCGGTGTGTTCATTATTACTTAAGTCTTCGTCACCTTCCAGTGTAATTCTGCCGGTAATGTAATATGTTGCGCCATCGGTTCCTAGTACCGCAAAGTTTTCGGAAAAGGTATAGAGCATTATACTACCAGCATTTAGTGTTTGAGATACCACTTCTTCCTTAAAAGTTTCACCGCCATCCTGAGAAAATCCAATGGTAAAGCCAGAAACGGCTTCGGCACCTATATTTTTAACAGCAATTTTAACGATTTCGCTATCCGTTAGGGCTCCTTTACTTCTGGGGGCAGACCAAGATAGGATTTGAAGGTCTTTGGCAAATTGAGCATCAAGTTTAGTGTGGCTCAATAACAGCAATAGTGCTGCAAAACAGGTTAAAAGTAATGTTTTATTCATACAGTATAGTTTACTTAATTAATGAGTTCACTACGCTATATGTATTCTAAAGGTTAGGTGTTAATCCATTTTTAGGGATTGTGTAAGAATTGGTCGAATGTTTGTTCACTTATTGAGATTGGCTTTAGGAGCTATAAAAGCCCCATATTCTCAGCATTAATAATATCAATAGGTTGATACTCTTTTTTTTCAGGAATGGCATTGTGCGCTAAATAGTCGAACAGGCGTTTAAAAGTTTTCTCAGCTTGTTCCACCGGACGCTGACTCACCAAAAAGTTGATAACGCGTTGCTGCAGAAAGTGGGTGTTTTTACCAAAAACCTCAAAACCAACCAGAAATAAATTAGACTTATTGTTTTTCTGCAGATAATCAGCAATCATATAAGTTTTAGAGCTGGAAACCATTACACCTCCAATACTTGGATTATTTTGGAAAACCTGATCTAGTTTTTCTTTTACTACAGCAGGATCGGCATCGGGTATCTCAATACTTATTTTTAAGCCGGAGTTTCTGCCTACATCCATAAAGTAACTCATGAATCCCTGATTACGCAGATTAAGGTGGTGCGTGTTTTCCAGGTTTTTAGCCAGGTTTACAATTAGCACATCTTTAACTGTAGAAACACTGCTGTCAATTAAACTTGCTGCGACTCTTCCCGCCTGATAAGCATCTTCACCCACAAAGGTTAAGCAGTTAGTATTCTCAATATGTGTATCAATAAATACATAAGGAACCTGAAGTTGATCCAGCTTAATGGTCAGTTCAACCGACTCATTTTTCAATATAGGCGCCATGATCACTCCATCAGGTTGCCATTCCACAAGAGCAGCTGCTTTTTGCATAAAATCGGCCGCATTATGCATGTCAAAATAAAAGAACTTGGATTTAACCACGAATGGGTAGACAGCATCAGTACCATGCTCTATCCCTAATGGGTGTTTGCTCCAGAACAGGTTATCGTTTTTGGCAAGAGGAATAAGAATTCCAATTTTGTATGTTGTAGGAGATTTTAGAGCCTGCGCTGCCACATTCGGGGTATAATGTAATTTTTCGGCAATTGCCAACACCTTTTCTTTGGTAGCCGCTTTTACCTCCCCTCGATTATGCAGCACTCTGTCTACAGTACCTATAGATACCCCAGCTTTTTCTGCAATGTCTTTTATACGAGTCCTTTTTACAGGCATGTGCCAATTTGATTTTTGATTTTAAAATAGCAGGCCTGATCCAGAAGTGAATCAGGCCTGCAAAAGTATGATTATTTTTTTAAGCTTTGATTGGTTTATAGTGAGGAACCAATGTTTTCATAATAATCCAACCAACTAAATATGCAACTGCACAAATAGAGAAGATAATTAAATATCCTGAAGGCTTACCAACAAATCCAAATAGCTTCATACCTGTAGCATCTGCATAGTCAAATAAAAGACCAGAACCTTTATTAATAAATGCAGAACCAATACCTCCTGCCATACCACCAATACCTGTAATTGTAGCAATAGATGATTTAGGGAACATATCTCCAATAGTTGAGAAAATATTAGCAGACCATGCTTGGTGAGCAGCTCCGGCAATACCTATAATGATAATTGGGAACCAATAAGAATAAGCACCTAATGGCTGAGCTAATAATGCTAAAAGTGGGAAGAATGCAAAAATCAACATCGATTTCATACGACCTGCATATGGATTCATTCCTTTTTTATCTACGAAATAAGTTGGTAACCAACCTCCGATAATAGATAATAACGTGATAGCATAAAGAACAAATAATAAAATTTGTGACATGGTGTTATCTGAACTTAATCCATATACATCACTAATATAAGCAGGAGTCCAGAATAAATAGAACCACCATACACCATCAGTCATGAACTTACCAACAATAAAAGCCCATGTTTGCTTGTATGAGAAACTTTTCCAAAATCCAATTTTTACATCACCTTCTCCAGCTTCACCATTTTCTTCTGCCAGTTTTTTATCGGCAATCTCATCCTGGTTAATGTAGTCTAACTCAGCTTGATTTACTTTTGGATGTTCATGAGGTTTTTTATACATAAATACCCAAAATCCCATCCAGATAAAACCTAATGCACCAATTAGTACAAACGCCATTTCCCATCCATAATAGTGTGCAATTACAGGAATAGTAAGAGGAGCTCCTAACGCACCAACAGTAGCACCGGCATTAAAAATACTTGTAGCATAAGCTCTGTCCTTTTTAGGGAAGTATTCTGCAGTAGTTTTGATTGCTGCAGGGAAGTTACCTGCTTCTCCAATGGCTAATACAAATCGTGCCAGAACAAATAAAGTTACACTGACACTTACAATTGCGCCAACATCACCAACTTTTTCAATGGCATGCAGAGCTCCTTCAAAACCAACGAACCATTCTCCGGCTACAATACCAGATGTTGCAATTCCACAAAATGCGTGAAGAACAGCACCTACAGACCATACTCCAATAGCCCAAAGGAATCCTTTTTTAGTGTCCATCCAATCAACGAATTTTCCAGCCACAAGAAGTCCCACAGCATAAAAAATGGAGAATAGTGCTGTAATGTTACCATAATCGGAATCAGTCCAGTGGAATTCCGGCGCAATAAAGTCCTTCCACGTTAAAGATAGAACCTGACGGTCCATGTAGTTAATTGTTGTTGCGAAAAACAATAACGAACAAATTGCCCATCTGTACTTCGTCATGTTTTCTTTAATTTTACTAGTAGACATTATTTCTCTTTTATAGATTATAAATAATAAATAATTATATTTTTTCTAAAATACTTCTTCTAATTCCTAATTCCAATCCTCTTATTTCGGCTAAGCCTTTCATTCTTCCGTATAGAGAATATCCTGGATTGTTATCCTGTCCAATGTCACCAAGCATTTGGTTTCCATGGTCTGGTCTAACAGGAATACTAAAATCGGCTCGACCTTCTTTTTTGCGATTTTCCTCTTCTTCAATAATAGTGCGCAATACACTGTAAATATCTACATCCCCTTCAAAAAGGTAATCTTCATTAAAATTGTAATCAGTATCTCTTTTAACATTACGCAAATGTGCAAAATTTATTCTGTGTGATAGCTCTTTGGCCATTACAGATAAATCATTAAAATAACCCGCACCCCACGAACCAGTACAAAGTGTAACTCCATTTGCCACAGAATCAACGGTTTTGATTATACTTTTAGCATCATCAATGGTACTGACTACACGCGGTAAGCCTAGCAAACCCCATGGTGGATCATCCGGGTGAATTGCCATTCTTACTCCAGAATCTTCTGCAACAGGTACTATAGCCTTTAAAAAGTCCTCCAAATGCTTTTTTAATGTCGCATTATCAATGCCGGCATATCCATCCAATACTGCCTGAAACTGCTCAAGCGTATAGCTTTCTTCGGCACCAGGAAGTCCTTTGATAACTGTATTCGTTAATTTTTCAATACCTACAGTATCTAAACTTTCAAAGTATGATGTTGCTTCTTTTATTATTTTATCTGAGTAATCGTTTTCGGCACCTTTTCTTTTTAAAATAAATAAGTCGAATGCTGCGAATACCTTTTGCTGATAGATCAATGCCAGTGAACCATCTGTAAAAGCATGATTTAATTCCGTTCTTGACCAATCCAGTACAGGCATGAAATTATAACAAACTGTTTGGATACCACATTTTCCCAGGTTTTTAATAGATTCCTGGTAATTTGAAATGTATGTTTTCCACGCACCACTTTGTTTCTTGATATCTTCATGAACCGGAACACTTTCTACAACAGACCAGCTTAATCCGGCTTCTTCAATCATGTTTTTACGAACCATGATTTCTTCAACTGTCCAAACTTCTCCGTTAGGAATATGATGAAGAGCAGTTACAATACCAGTTGCACCTGTTTGTTTGATATCGTTTAAAGTGATTCGATCTCCTGGACCATACCAGCGCCAAGTTTGTTCTATCATACTTTTTCTCTTAGCTATAGGCTGTAAGCCAATTATTTTGTTGTTTATCTATCAGCAATGAATTCAATTTCCTTACACTCCGGAGTAGGCACTAAAACCGCCATCTACAGGTATAACCACTCCACTTACAAAATTCGACCAATCGGATAGCAAGTATAAAATGGTTCCGGATAATTCTTCAGGTTCTCCATAGCGTTCCATTGGTGTATTTCTAATAATCTTTTCACCTCTCGCAGTGGCCTTCCCGGTTTGTTCATCAACCAGTAAAAAACGGTTTTGATTGGTTAATAAAAATCCGGGAGCGATGGCATTAACACGTATACCTGTTTTGGCAAAATGAACAGCCAGCCATTGCGTAAAATTATTAATGGCTGCTTTAGCTGCTGAATATGCCGGTATTTTGGTTAATGGCGTATATGAATTCATAGATGATACATTGATGATTGCTCCCTTTTTTTTAGAGAGCATATCCTTTGCAAAAACCATTGAAGGAAGCAATGTTCCCTGAAAGTTTAAAGCAAAGACCTTATCAAAACCTTCCATCTGTAAACCAAAAAAAGTTTCATCCAGATGATCCATCAGATCTTCCGTCAGAAACTCAGCTTTAGTTGTGGCAGAGGCTGCATTACCTCCGGCTCCATTAATCAGATAGTCGACTGTTCCTAGATTGTCATGTATGGTTTTTAGTGAATCCTGCAGTGAGGATTTATCCAACACATTCGTTTCAATTCCAATGGAAGGAACATTAAATTGTTCTCCAATATCTCTGGCTACTTTTTGAGCAGCCTCCAAATTTAAATCGAGGATGGCTGTTTTAACACCTTGAGATGCTAAAGCCTTGGCAATAGTGGAACATAATACACCACCACCTCCGGTTATAACAGCAACTTTATCTTTTAAATTTAATGAAACCATTACGCGTGTTTATTTGAAGAAAATTAGAAGAATAAAGTACAAAAGAGGTTGAGAATAACCTCTTTTGACTTATATATTTTCATTGAAAATTATTTTCTAACTGCCTCGATATTGGCCATTAATTCTTTAACCACTTCAGTAAGTGCATCCCAATCTTTGTTAGCCATTATATCTTTAGGGAATAGTTTTGAACCCATTCCAACGCAAGTAACACCTGCCTCAAACCATTTTTCAAGGTTTTCTTTAGATGTATCCACACCTCCTGTTGGCATAATGTCGGTCCAAGGCATTGGTGCTTTTACCGCTTTTACAAACGAAGGACCACCAACTTCAGAAGCAGGAAATACTTTCACTACTTCAGCACCTAATTCTTGTGCTTTGTTAATTTCAGAAATGGTTCCACATCCTGGCGACCACATTACTTTGCGACGGTTACAAACCTTTGCCATGTTCTCATTCAATAAAGGAGAAACAATAAAGTTGGCACCTAATTGGATATAAAGTGCTGTTGTTCCTTCTTCAACAATAGAACCGGCACCTAGTACCATACCTGGTAGGTTTTCAATCGCGTACTTGTTTAGCTCACCAAAAACTTCATGCGCAAAATCACCACGATTTACAAACTCAAAAACACGTATTCCACCATCGTAACATGATTTTAATACGGCTTTACAAACCTCTATATCTTTATGAAAAAAAACAGGTACTACACCAGTCTCTTTCATTGCCTGAAAAACTTCTAATCTTGAATATTTAGCCATTATTTTATTTGTTAAAAAGAGATGATAGATTGCTTTGAATTGCTTTTTCTACCCCCAGAGGTGTTGATGAAAATCTTTTTTGCCCGAAAGACTTTTTAAACTCTGACAATCTATCATCCTTTAAAGTTGTAAACTCAAAAGCTGCTTCTAAAATAAACCTGATAACGATTGGTATCTGCTTTATATAAAAAACGGTGATCAAAGTGTATATGGATTTTACTGGTTCGTTAACCTAGTAAAATCCATCTCTAAAACTTTCTTCAAAAACTATATTAAATCGACCTGCAATCGATATTCATATACAAATTAATCACGTTTTTTTATCGCATGCTCTTATTTTTCGGAAACTATTGTTTCTACTATCTTGATACACGACCAGATGAATCACCACCCATTAGTTTCTCAACCTCTTCAACAGTAACAAGGTTGTAGTCTCCATGGATAGTATGCTTTAAGCATGACGCTGCTGTAGCAAAGTTCAATGCACTTTGGTCGTCTCCTTCGTATGTCAATAATCCATAAATTAAACCACCCATAAAAGAGTCTCCACCACCTACACGGTCTACGATATGTGTAATTTGGAAAGTAGGTGCCTGGAATAATGTTTTTCCATCGTATAAAACTCCCGACCATGAATTGTGGTTAGCGTTGATAGAACCACGTAGTGTAGTGATTACTTTTTTAACTCTTGGGAATTTAGCCATGATTTGTTCCGAAACACTTAGGTAAGCTTCAGCTTCTACGTGTCCGTCAGTTACATCCACACCTTCAGGATGAATACCCAAAACCATTGCAGCATCCTCTTCGTTACCCAAAACAATGTCGCAACCTGCTACTAATTCAGGCATTACTTCATTGGCTGTTTTTCCATATTTCCAAAGATTTTTACGATAGTTTAAATCTGTAGAAACAGTAACACCTAATTTGTTTGCTGTTTTAATAGCTTCAAGACATGCATCTGCAGCTCCTTGAGAAACAGCAGGTGTAATTCCTGTCCAGTGAAAGAAATCAGCGTCTTTTAAAACCTCATCCCAATCTACCATTCCGGGTTTAATCTCAGAAAAAGCGGAATAAGCTCTATCATAAACCACTTTACTTGCTCTGGCAACAGCTCCTGTTTCCAGATAGTAAGTACCTAAACGATCACCTCCATAAACAATGTCATCAGTTTTAACGGAATACTTTTTTAATTCCATTTCACAAGCTTTTGCAATATCGTTTTGAGGTAAACGAGTTACAAAAGAAACGTCAATTCCATAGTTTGCCAATGAAACAGCAACGTTCGCTTCACCACCACCATAAGAAGCTTTATATTCTGATGCTTGCGAGAAGCGTTGGTACTGAGGTGTTGCAAAACGGAGCATGATTTCTCCAAAGGTTACTACTTTTTTAGCCATGGTATATATACATTAAAAAATTAAATTGTTTACGAATTACAATATTATACTCAGCGTTTATTGGTTAAGTCTCAATGAATTTCGTGTGGTTAATGTTTTTCGGCTTCAGATAAAATAAAAGATTATATCAAACCGTTAACGAACACGAAAATACATCATTTTTTTAAGCTTCCAAATTTTTTAACATTTTAATTTTTGAATAGCGTTAAGTTTATTTTTTGTAATGTACAGATATATAGTTGTTAGGGGTGGTATAGGGTGGGTTGTGAGCATGCTGTGTTAAGGTTGTGGCAGTGATTGTTTTGCTAATATTTTTATAAAAATGTTTGAGTGTTGATTGCTTTTTGTGCAAACGTTTGTATTTTTGTGATGATAATTAAATTTTGAATGAAAAGAGTAACGATAAGCGATATTGCCCGGGAAACAGGAGTAACTCCTTCAACTGTTTCGAGAGCATTGGCCGGAAATACCAGGGTTAGCCTAAAAACCAGGGAGCTTGTGGCGCAAAAAGCCAAAGAGATGGGATATCGGCAAAATGTAATTGCTGCTTCGTTACGAAAGGGGAAAAGCGATACTATTGGTATGGTAGTTCCTCGTATCAATCGTCATTTTTTTAGTAATGTTATCAGTGGTGTTGAGGAAATACTAAACCCGGCAGGTTATACCTTAGTTATAGCACAAAGTGGTGAGAGTTATCTAAAAGAACAAAAAGCGATTGATATGCTAATGGCCAACCATGTGGGTGGGATTATAATTTCTTTGTCTGTGCAAACTAATGATTATGATCATTTAAATAAAGTGGTGAGCAGAGGTATTCCGTTGGTTCAGTTTGATCGTGTAAATCCAAATATACAGTGTTCTCGTGTTTTAAATGATAATTTTAATGGAGCTTATCTGGCTACCAAACATTTAATAAAAGCGGGTTATAAAAAAATTGGACATCTCGCCGGAGCTACGGAATTGGAGGCATATCGCGAAAGGTATCAGGGGTATCTAAAGGCATTGGATGAGGAAGGAATTGAATTAGATCAGGAAATTATATTTAAAAATGTGATTACGCGTGAAGCTGGTTATCATACGATTTTAAGAGCGCTTAAAAAAGAGGAAAGACCAGATGCTGTTTTTTGCGCAGGTGATTATGCTGCTTTAGGTGTGTTGGATGGATTAAAAGAGTTACATGTAAAAGTACCGGAAGAATTTGGTGTTGTCGGTTTTGCTAATGAACCATTTTCTGAATTAATTCATCCTACATTAACGACAGTTGAGCAAAATGCTTTTGAAATAGGAACAAGGGCAGCAACAGCCATGATTAAAAGTCTGGAAGGAAAATATACAGAAGAGGAGGAAGTTATTCCTACAAGGTTAATTGTGAGGGATTCCTCCTGGAAAAACGATTAATAATTTTAGAATATTAATATTTAAAACAACAGAGCTATGAATTTTGAAATTAGGTATGCCGTACATCCGGAAGACATGAAAAGTTACGATACATCACGTATTCGTAAAGAATTTTTAGTGGAGAACTTAATGGTTCCTGGAGAAGTAAATATGGTTTATTCTTTTTATGATAGATATATTGTAGGAGGAATTGTACCAACAAGTACACCTATCAAATTAGAGCCACACGATGAGCTAAAAGCAGAGTATTTCTTGCAACGTCGTGAGATGGGTATTATTAATGTAGGTGGAGATGCTAAAATAGTAGCAGACGGAACTGAGTATGTACTTCAATATAAAGAGGCTTTATATTTAGGTAGAGGAGTTAAAGATGTTGTTTTTGAATCAGTTGATGCATCAAAACCAGCTCATTTGTATATTAACTCAGCACCAGCTCATAAAGAACTTCCTTCAAAGCACGTTACATTAAAAGATGCTAACGTTCTGCAGCTAGGTAGTTTAGAAACTTCAAATGAGCGTCAGATTAACCAGTTAATTGTAAAAGAAGTAATTGAAACTTGTCAGTTACAAATGGGTATGACTGAGCTAAAGCCAGGTAGTGTTTGGAATACTATGCCGGCGCATACACATGCACGCAGAATGGAAGCTTATTTCTATTTCGAAGTTCCGGAAAGTCAGGCAGTATGTCACTTTATGGGAGAGCCAGATGAAACTCGTCATATCTGGATGAAAAACGAAGAAGCAGTATTGTCTCCATCATGGAGTATTCACAGTGCAGCAGGTACTTCTAATTATATCTTTATTTGGGGTATGGCAGGTGAAAATCTGGATTATACAGATATGGATACTCGTCAGCCAAATGAGTTGAAATAATTTTACAAGATGAGGAAACGCAATTAGTTGCGTTTCCTTGCATTTTATTTGAATACAGATCTGTAGTCAATAAAAATAGGCTAAAAAATTTTAAACAATGCGCAATCGTTTGCGCAAGAAACGAATTAGTAAATACTATTCATTAAAACTAAAAAATATGATTAACGAATTATTTGATCTTTCCGGTAAGATCGCATTAGTTACAGGGGGTACGCACGGTATTGGTATGGCTTGTGGTAAAATGTTAGCCAAAGCAGGAGCTAAGTTATGTGTGAACGATATAAATGATGAAAAGTTAGAAGAGTGTAAAGCTGAATATGCCAAAGACGGTATTGATGTATTTACTGTAAACTTTAATGTTACGAGTGAAGAGGATGTGGATAAGGGTGTTAGCATTATTGAAAAAGAAGTTGGGCCAATTGATATTTTGGTTAATAATGCAGGTATCATCAAGCGTGTTCCAATCCTGGAAATGCCAATCAAAGATTTTGAAATGGTATTGGATGTTGACTTAGTAGCTCCTCTTATTGTAGCAAAAAGAATTGCTCCGGGAATGATTGAGCGTCGTCAGGGAAAAATCATCAACATGTGTTCTATGATGAGTGTTTATGGTCGTCATAATGTTTCAGCATATGCTGCAGCTAAAGGTGGTTTAAAATTGCTTACAGAAAACATGACTTGTGAATGGGCAAAATATAACCTACAGGTGAATGGAATTGGTCCTGGTTATATCGCTACTTCGCAAACAGCTCCTATTCGTGTTAATGGTCACCCATTTAATGATTTGGTAATGACACGTACACCAGCAGGACGTTGGGGAGAGCCAGAAGATGTAGGTAATGCTTGTTTATTCTTAAGCTCTAAAGCTGCTGATTTTGTTAACGGACACATCCTTTATGTTGATGGTGGTATTTTAGCAAACTTTGGTTACGTAAAAGGTGAAAACGAAATTTAATCAAACCACAATTTAAAATATGAAAAGTTTGATACGTAAAATTTTTCCGGTTGCACTTATAGCCACTGTGCTTGGAGCATGTACCTGTCAGCAAAATCAGTTTGATGTAACTGTTTCAAATCCCACCAATTTTGATAGAGGAATTGAAACTGTAAAAGTTGATTTAGGACAGTTTGCTTCAAAAGATGCATTTGTGGTATTGGAGAAGGAATCGGGAGATGAAATATTAAGTCAGCTTTTAGATACAGATGGTGATAGTATTTATGAGGCGGTGATTTTTCAGGTATCCTTAAAAGCAAAAGAAGCACAATCCTTTATTGTAAAGCAAGGAGAATCTTCGATAGAACCAACCGAGGTAAAAACTTATGCACGCTTTGTACCTGAGCGTACTGATGATTTTACCTGGGAGAATGATAGAGTTGGATTTCGTGTTTATGGTCCGAAGGCTCAAAAAATGGTTGAAGAGGGCGTAAATGGTGGAACTTTATCCGGAGGTGTTGATTGCTGGTTAAAGAAAGTCGACTATTCTGTTATTAATAAGTGGTACAAAGGTTATTTAGATAATCCTAATTATTACCATCAAGATCGAGGCGAAGGTTTGGATAACTATCATGTTGGGCCAAGTCTAGGTTGTGGAGGTACTGGTGTAATGTATGAGGGAAATTTATATCCTCATGTTAATTATACTGCTTATGAAGTAATTAATAATGGACCTGTCAATACAACTTTTAATTTAGATTATGCACCTTATAAGGCTGGTGATGCCAATATTCAGGAAAAAAAGCAATTATCTATTGATCTGGGTAGCAATTTAACCAAGTTTGTTATTGAAGTTGAAGGTACTAATACTTTGACTACCGGAATTACTTTACATGATAAGCAAGGGGAAGTTTCAGTAGATTCAACTGCTGTTTGGGCAGGATACTGGTCACCACATTTTGGAGAAGAACTAGGAAATGCAATTGTTGTTGATCCAAAATACTTTGCCGGTTATTCCAAAGTAATTAGTGAAGAAAAGGATAAGAGTCACTTATTAGTTCATCTTAAAGTAATTGATGGTAAAGTGGAGTATTATGGTGGATTTGCATGGAGTGGCAGTAAGCAGTTCGAAAGCAAAGAAGCATGGGAAAAGTACTTAACTTTATTTGCTAAGCAAGTACAAAATCCATTGACCATTAAAATAGGCGAATAAGGTCTATGCTATAGTTTAACTGATTAATTTTAAAACCCTGGTGAATCTATATTTATCAGGGTTTTTTTATTAGGCAATATTTCTCTTACAGAAGCGTTTAATGTGTGTAGATATTTGTTTTCTTTCGAAATAGATTATATTTTAGTAGCGGAATCTTAACGCATAAAACGTTATTAATTCTCAGGGGAATATAATCTTATTACAATACAACCTTATTTATTAATGTCGAAGTGGGGACGATTAAGATATGATGGATTATACAGGATTGCTTTTTGAATGTCCTTTGAAAGATTCGGTCGAAGGATGTGCCATAAGCGAATTTAAAAAATTAGATGTACGGGAACGTTTCGAAAAGTGGAAATCGATGTCCGATGCAGAACTAAAAGAAATAGTGCAAAAGCATATGGATTGTTTTTGTCAACGGGAAGCTAGAATTAAAAAAGTACAGCCAAAGCAAAATAGATTATTTAACGATTATTAACTAACCATTCCATCTACCTGCCGTAAACTGCATTAATTATTGGAGACCAGGATATTTTAGAGACGTAGTGAGTAACTTATTTATTTGAGATGAAGATAACAATATCGGGTATTATTTTTATTGCACTATTTATTATCGTAATTGATTTATTAGGCTTTTGGATTTGGAAGAGGGAGAGAAGCGAATCTGATAGCAAATGGTATAAATGGTTGGCAATAATTCTTCTGGGAATTGTTCCCATAACAGAAATATTAACTTATTTATTTTTTGCAACTAATATTAGATCGGCAACGGTGCCGGGCTTTTATCTTTGGTTTATGACAGCCAATATTACTTTTGGGTTGATTTATATTCCAAAAGTATTCTTTCTGTTTTATTATTTCTTGTTTTTCGTCATTTCTAAATTTCTGGAAATAGCCCGAAATAAGAAGTATTCAAAAGAGCAAACTACTATTCGATACCCCAAAATTACCAGAAGTAAATTTTTAAGTCAGGTAGGAATCATATTTGCAACTGCACCATTTATTTCATTGCTGTTTGGGATGCACCGAGGGAGATTCGCATTTTTCACGCGTCATCAAAAACTTAATTTCCCAAATCTGCCTTCTGCCTTTGATGGTTTTAAAATAGTGCAGATTTCTGATATTCATTTAGGTTCTTTTGCCAGTAATTATCATAAACTGGAAGGAATCGTAGATATTATTAACGAAGAACAGGCTGATTTAATTCTTTTTACCGGTGACTTAGTTAATAATTTTCATGAAGAAACATTAGGTTGGGAAAAGGTATTTACGAAATTAAAGGCCAAATATGGTATGTTTTCAATCTTGGGTAATCATGATTATGGAGATTATACGGATTGGAATTCACCAGAAGAAAAAGCTAAGAACTTTCAAGGAATTGTGGATGCGCATAAAAGATTTGGATTTACACTATTGCGCGATAAATCAGTTGCAGTTAATTTAAATGGCGAAGAGATTGCCTTGACTGGTGTGGAAAACTGGGGGCATGATCCATTTCCTCGATATGGTGATTTAAATAAAGCTCTAAAAGGAACTGAAACATATCCATTTAAAATTTTGATGTCGCATGATCCGGATCATTGGGATGCAGAGGTTATTGATAAAACAAACATCGATTTAATGCTAGCAGGTCATACGCATGGAATGCAGTTTGGAATAGATTGGAAAGGATTCAGATGGAGTCCGGCTAAATATAAGTTCAAAAGGTGGGATGGATTATATCAACATAAAAGCCAATATATGTATGTAAATAGAGGTTTAGGCTTTTTAGGTATGCCAGCTCGAATAGGCATGCACCCTGAAATTACAGTATTACATTTGGCAAAAGGCTCGGTTAGTACAGAGCCGATGTAAAAGAAACGCCAATTTAGCAGGACTAAATTGGCGCATTATTCTTTGTTAAAAGGGTAAGTGAAATCTTAAGCAACGCAGCAATTATGAACATACCAGGAAACAGGATGCTCAACTCCCTGAATTAATTCCTCAATAATTTTTTCATCATTCCATCGGTTGCTAAAACTGCAAGTTTGATCAAGTGCTTTTGAAAGTAGCAACCATTCGTCAATAATATTACGGGTTAATCGGCCTTCAAATTTCTTAAGGATACTTAAACAATTCGTTCCAATAAAGTGAAGTGTAGGTTCTTCGCGGTTTAAAGATTCGTGGGTTGTATAAATATGATCTTCAACCTGAATAAACTCTGAATCATCTAAAGAGATGTTTAATGATAAATCAACTGTTGACATAAACTATTCCTCCGGATAAAAGTTAACAAATACTTATATAATATAGTGTATCTGAGAGGAATATGAAAGAGTAAACTTGTATTTGTATTCAATTTAAAATGCATATAAATTGAATAAGAGTTATTTTATATCTTATTTTAACTCGTACATCCTGCCGGAATAAGGCTGTATTTTAAAACCAACTCCATTGGTTATGGCTACTTCCTGAGGAAAGCTCACTTTGCTCTTTCCTCCAATAATATCTTCTCCTTTAAAATACTTATTGCTTTCGACACCCATAGTAAAAAATGCATGAGCTGGAATTTTTACACGAGCTCTGATTTTTTCTCCGGAAAAATTAACGATGCACAATAATATCTTTTCATCAGTATATCTTAAAAAAGTATACATCTTATTCGTATCAAAATCATTATTGTCTTCGTTTGACCACATTAGATCATAGAATTTACCCTTTATTATAGCTTCGTGTGATTTAATAATGTTAAGGAAATTCTGATGCCAACTCCTTAGTTCTGTCCATTCATCATTTAATTGGCCACCATCAAAGTTACCTTGGTTAACCCATTGTTGATATCTTTCAATTCCCCAATAATCAAAAATGGTAGTTCGACCATCTTCTCCGCTAAACCCTTCTTTGTCCATTCCGGCTTCTCCAAGTTCCTGTCCAAAATATAGCATCAATGGATTGGAGTATATAGCTCCTGAAACAAATAGTGCAGGAAGTGCAGAATGAGCATTGCCAGCAAAGAAAGGTGAGGCTATACGTTGTTCATCATGGTTTTCTAAAAAGAATAACATGTGCTGATGGATACCATTTAAAATATCCCAGGCCTTGGTTATGGCTGTAGGTTTTTCGTGACCTTGAATAATAAGTTTTAAGGTGTCATACATTCCTACTTTATCATATAAAAAGTCGAACCCACCAAATGTAATATACTGACGGTATAGATCAGGATTATATACTTCTGCAATAAATATAATGTGCGGATATTTATCTTTTACCTGAGGAATAACCCAATGCCAGAACTCAACAGGCACCATTTCAGCCATATCACACCTGAATCCATCAATCTTTTTCGATGACCAGAACAGAAGAATGTCAAGCATTTTAAACCAGGTGTTGGGGATGGGATCAAAATGTTTTTTATTATGATCGAATAAATTAACACCGTAGTTTAATTTAACAGTTTCGTACCAATCGTTAATGCCGGGTTTTGATGTGAGACAGTCGTTACCGGTTACTTTGGCTGGAGACTCAACTAAATGTTCTGCACCCTGCGCTGTAACCGGGCCGTTAAAATCTTCACCGGGAATGTAATAGAAATTATTTTGAGCTTCAAAGTTGACGTTAGTGTTATCGCTTACTCCAAAATTTTCAATACCATTCGGTTTATTATCGGAAACATAATTACGTGCTAGATGATTAGGGACAAAATCGATGATTACCTTAAGGTCTTGTTCGTGAGTTCTGGAAACCAAATTTTCGAATTCATTCATACGTTGGTTTACATCTACTGCCAAGTCAGGATTAATGTCGTAATAATCTTTAATTGCATAAGGAGAACCAGCCTTACCTTTAACTACCTCCGGAAAGTCTTTTGCAATGTTGTGGGCACTGTAATCTGTTACCAGAGCATGCTCAATAATACCCGTGTACCAAATGTGAGTTGTACCCAGATTCTTAATTTCTTCAAGCGCCTTGGGAGTAAAGTCTGCCATTTTTCCACAGCCATTTTCTTCAATGGTACCGTGTGGGATATTGGTTGTATTCTGATTGCCAAACAAACGAGTAAGGACTTGGTATATGATAATTTTTTCCATTCTAATCAAGTAATGTTATGGTATCTGCTGTTTGATATAAACACTGTAAATACACATTCTAAAGATGAAGAATTTATTTAGAATCATCAATGTTTTGTGAAAGTTTTATAACTCGGAAGGGTTATACAAGACTTCTTGTTCAGTGATTCCTGATTCATGCATTAAAAACCGAATATCAATTGAATTTTTGCGTTATTTACAAAGTAAAAGTTAATTATTACTTCCATAAGGGGAATATAAATGAATACAGATAAGAATAAATTGCTTCAGTATATCGCCATCCTTTTATTAGTGTTTTTGTCGAATGCAGGAAGAGCACAATATTATACTTCAGGTGCTGATCCGGCCAGTATACAATGGTACAAGATAGAAACGGAGAATTTTAAGGTTGTTTTTCCTGAGCGTTTTAGTGAAAAAGGGCAATATATAGCTAAGGTTCTGGAGGAAATATACAAATCTGGAGGAAACTCGTTGAATCATAAACCACGTAAAATTAGTGTTCTTATTCATAGTGAAACGGCTTATTCCAATGGTTTTGTTACCTGGGCTCCCAAACGCATTGAATTATATTCTACACCACATCAGGATATGTATGCTCAAGATTGGTTGCAGCAATTGGGCATACATGAATTCAGACATGTAGTGCAAATTGATAAATTGAATACCGGATTTACCAACATGATGTCTTATATTTTTGGTGAACAGGCTGTGGGTGCTGTATTGGGTATGTATGTTCCCATGTGGTTTTTAGAAGGTGATGCGGTGGCTACAGAAACAGCATTAACTCAAAGCGGGCGGGGAAGATCTCCGGCTTTTGAGCAGGCCATGAAGGCACAAGTGTTGGATAAAAAGTTGTATTCTTACGAAAAGGCCATGTTTGGCTCCTATAAGGACTTTGTTCCGGATCATTATGAAATGGGGTATCAGTTGGTTGCAGGAGCAAGGGCAAAATACGGCAAGGAAATATGGGAAAGTGCCTTGTTCAATACGGGAAGAAACAGTCAGGGGTTTACACCTTTTAATTCAGGTCAGAAGAAAGTAAGTGGCATTAACAAGGTATCTCTTTATAAAGAGGTATTCGGTGATTTAAAACAAAAATGGGACGAGCAGAATAATCAAACAAACTTAAGTACCTATCATCCCATTACGTCAACGGATAGTCGTTTTGTTAATTTTGAATATCCACTGCAATTAGATACGAATCTTTGGGTAGCTTCGATATCAGGGCCAGGTGAAGTAAGACGATTTGTTAAAGTAAATGCGAATGGAGATTATGAAAATATTTTAACTCCGGGTAACCGAAACCGGGAACCTTTTTCGCTTTGGGGGCATGTTTTATGTTGGGCGCAGTTGGAACCGGATGCCAGGTGGGAAAATAGAATGTATTCTGTAATTAAGACCTACGATTTAGATACACATAAGCTTAACAAGATAAGCTATAAATCGCGATTGTTTTCACCTGCTTTACATCCAGATGGAAAACGAATAGCAGCCGTGGAGGTGGATTCGGATAATAGCTATAGTTTAGTTTTAATAGATAAGGATAGTGGAGATAAGGTCAATGAGTTTTCTTATGGCGACAACAACTATTTATTTACCCCATCATGGAATAAACAGGGCAATAAATTGGTTTGCATAGCTTTGTCTGAAAAAGGAAAATCGATTGTGGTTTTAAATACAGAAACGGGCCAATGGCAAGAAGTTTTAGCACCTTCTTTTAAAGAAATTTCTTTGGCACGATGGGGAGATCAAGATGACCTATATTTTACAGGGACTTATAGCGGCAAGGAAGAAATATACATCATTCGCAATGGAGAGGTATTTCAATTGACGCAATCTAAATATGGAGCAACATCAGCTACAGTAAGCGAGAATGAGTTAGTGTATGCGCATTATACTTCGGATGGATATCAGTTGGTAAAGACCAAAATACATGAGGAGAACTGGATTCCGGTTGCAGTGGTGAAAGATCATTCACCTAAACTGTATAAAACAATTAGTGAGCAGGAACAGGAAAAACCTGATTTTAGTTCGATAGATGATCAAGCGGATTACAGTGTAAGTAAATACTCTAAATGGAATCTTTTTCAACCACATAGTTGGGCGCCGGCATTTGTCAATATAGAAGATACAGAGGTAAGACAGGGAATTTCTGTTCAATCGCAAAATCTATTGGGAACGGCTATTACCACGGTAGGCTGGAATGCCGATCCACAATATACGCACGAAAAATATTACGTAGGTTTTGAGTATCAGGGCTGGTATCCTGTGTTGTCAATGAATATGTATATGGGCGATTATCAGGAAATAAAAGAAGGATTTTATGTCAATGCGACGGACACTTTTTATAGCTCAGGCGTGAAGAATAATCGCTTTAGAATGGAAACCGGAATATCGTTACCATTAAATTTTTCAAGAACTAACCATAGTGTTTATCTAAAGCCATCTGTACAATATAATCTGATCAAAGAGCCTGATTACGCCGTATCCAGAGAAAAGTATACCATGGTGGGTAATTACCTGAGACCGGTAAGTTCATACAATTTAAATGTGGAGGGATTAAACGATCAAAGTCTGGAATACAGCTTGTATTTTCATCGATTAAAATATAAGGCAGCGCGAGATGTAGCTTACCGATGGGGGCAGGTTGCGGAGTTGGTTTATCAGCATTCGCCATGGGGAAATATAAACCGAGGTGGAATTGCAGGCCTATTTACCCGCTTGTATCTGCCAGGAATTGGCAAGCACGATGCCCTGCGTTTGGATAATGCCTATCAATATAAAACCATGGGCGATCAGAGTGTGTCGAATAATCAGTATGTTTTTAATACTTATGGCGATTATTTTACCATGCCCCGGGGATATATTGCTCAACCCAATGATAAGATGTACAGTTTTAAAGGGGATTATATATTTCCCTTATCTAACCCGGATTTAACGATTCCGGGTGTGTTATATCTAAAGCGAATTAACTGTAATCTGTTTTTCGATTATAGTCAAACCCAATCAGAAATAAGATATACTTCGGGTCAGTCCAATCATCATACACAAAACTATATATCAACAGGGATAGAGCTAAAAAGCGAAGCACATCTTTTTAGGTTTATGTTCCCGGTTACTATCGGTTATCGTGTGGCAGAGCTCATACATCAGAATCATCAAATAAAACATGAATTGTTGCTGGGTTTAAATATTTCGGGTTTTTCGATAGGGAAGTGAGGGCTTTAGAATTGAAAGAAAGAAATCCGGCGAGCATTGTTGTTATTTAAAAAGTCTTGAACAGAGGGTGATCGACAAGGTACAAGAATCAAACATTAAGGTTCGGGTTTTATGCAATGAGCTTGACTGTTCAAACATTGAGGTTCGCGGAAAGAACATTAAGGTTCAAAGATTAAACATGGAGGTTCAAGATTCATTCAGAGAGGTTCAAATTTTATTCAGAGAGGTATCGGATTTAAACATTAAGGTTCAGAATTTAATCAGAGCCCTTTAAGTTTCGAACAATGAACATTAAAAATCATTCGGAGAGGATTGAAAATTGAACAACGGAGATTGGGTTTGCTTCAAAGCAAATTAAGGTTGGTACTAAAGGGATTATAGTTTGTACATAGTGTGTTGAGGAGTAAAAAATAGAGATGAAGATTGATTAGAACCTATTTTAAAGTTCTAAACTTTAGAAAAGCACACTTCTCTTACTGATTAAGAATAAATATTTATGACGAACTAAGGTTATTATTATATTTGTAGGCTGATTTAAATAAAACCATATTGTAATGATAGATTTTTCGCAAGCTTCCATCGATAAAATGGTGGTGCACCAGGTTGGATGTCGTGCAGAGGCTGAGCCCATGCGTTTTTCAAAGGATTTGATGCATTTGCAAAACGAGGAAATAGTGACCGATGTATTGCTCAACTATTTTTTTAAGCCATTTAAAGAGGATGCTTATTACAATTTTTTTCATGCCGAGGATCTTGAAATGAATCCGATATATACCACTTCAAGGGGTTTGTTTGATGAGGGTGGTGATTTTTACGAAGCTTCTATTAAGGTGGCTGAATATCTTTACGAGAACTCCAATCATCCTAAAATAAGAGGAGGGGAGTTTTATATGGCTTCGTTTAGCAACGTGGTGGTTGATGGCGAATTGTTAAATGCTATTGGTATTTTTAAATCGGAGAATAAAGAAACTTTTTTAAAGGTATATCTGAAAGATCAAAACTTTGAATTAGGTACGCAAGAAGGTATTAATATTAAAAAGCTGGATAAAGGTTGCCTTATTTTCAATACAGAACAGGATCAGGGATATAAGATTTGCTCTGTTGATAATATCAACAAAGGAAACGAGGCGCGCTTTTGGGTGGATGACTTTTTAGGTTTACAACCTCGTGAGGATAATTACTATTTTACCCGCAATTACATGGATATGTGTAAAGGTTTTGTGGATGATGTATACAATAAAGATAATGAAGTAGCCCGAGCTGATCAGATTGATATGCTGAATCGCTCGATGGACTTTTTTAATAACAAGGATAGCTTTAATGAAGCTAATTTTGAGCACGAAGTAATTGGTCAGCCAGAGATTATAGAGGCCTTTAAAGACTACAAAGAAAATTTTCAGCAGGAATCCAGTTTACCGTTAAAAGAAGAATTTGATATTTCAAAAAGTGCGGTTAAAGGACAAAAAAGTACATTTAAATCCATACTTAAACTGGATAAAAACTTTCATGTATATATTCACGGTCGCAGAGACTATGTAGAAAGGGGATATGATCAGCAAAAAGGATTGAATTATTATACCCTTTATTACGAAATAGAAAGTTAAGAAACCGGGGATATTAAAGTGGGTAAGATAAGTCAAACAGAAATACTGACATATTGTATACAGCAAGGCATTCCTTTTGCCGTGTACAGGCTTCCGCATCTACAGGAAAATGTATTAATCGTATCAGAACACGTAAAGTCGGTTGAATTGGAATCCTTATTCAAGCAGTCTGAGGATTGTTTTGTAATCGCTCCTTTTTCTTTAAAAGATGAGGCGGTTATTTCGTTTAAATGCGATTATGTAATTACAGAAACTGCAGAAGAGGAGGTGTTCAATCAGATTAAGCAAATCAATCCACCTATATCCCAAAGCTTTAAAGCAGCTACTTATGCTACCTGGGATGGGTATCAAAAGCAGTTTGAAGCACTTCATCGAGAAATAAAAAAGGGTAAAATTACTAAAGCAATCTTATCCAGAATAAAATCAATAAAGGAATTTACAAAGGATATGGCAGCCTCTTTTTACCGGGCCTTGTGTACTTCATATCCCAACGCATATACCTTTATGTATTTTACACCTCAAACCGGATTGTGGACTGGGGCAAGTCCCGAATTGTTTTTTAAAACATCTGACGGAATAGCAAAAACGGTTTCCTTAGCCGGAACCCGTAAAGGAAATGGCAATGAAAATTCTGCCTGGGGTGAAAAAGAGGTGGATGAGCAAAATATAGTGAGCGACTTTGTTACGCATGTGTTAAAATCTTACGGTGTTCAGGAACTCGAAATTACAGGACCCGAAACCATCAAAGCAGGAAAGATGGCGCATTTGAGAACTTCATACACATTTTCTGTTCAACACTTGAAAGATCAAATAGGAGCATTTGTTACGGCTTTGCATCCAACACCGGCCGTTTGTGGCTTGCCTAAAGATGCAGCGATGGAAGTTATTCATCAGGTTGAATCACATTCACGCTCCTATTATGCCGGATTTTTAGGCAGGATAAATAAGGAGGAGATGGATTTATTTGTGAATATCAGAAGCATGAAATTTACAGATGATGGTGTAGATTTGTATTTGGGTGGAGGCATTACGCTGGGCTCAAACGCAGAACAGGAATGGCAGGAAACGGAGCTTAAGGCAGAAACCATGCAAACAGTGATTCAAAAGGTAAGTGGAAAAACCAATGACCTTAATAAAATTGTAAATGAGTAAAACATTATCAGATAAATCAATTGTACAAGTTTTAGTACAACAATGCATCAAGTTAGGATTGCAGGAGGTGGTGATTTCGCCGGGATCGCGCAATGCACCTTTAATCTTATCTTTTAATTCTGTTGAGGAGATTAAATGCTATACCATCGTGGATGAGCGCAGTGCAGGATTTTTTGCTTTGGGATTGGCACAACAACTCAAGCGTCCGGTAGCGGTACTTTGCACCAGTGGTACGGCAGCATTAAATTATGCACCTGCAGTTGCCGAGGCTTATTACCAGGAAGTTCCTTTGGTGGTATTAACAGCAGATCGTCCGGAAGAATGGATAGGTCAGGCTGATGGTCAAACCATTCAGCAGAGTGGAATCTTTGCAAATTTTCTGCGCTACGGTGTAGATTTACCGGTGAAAATAAATCATCCTGACGATCAATGGTTTGCCGAAAGATCAATTGCAGAGGCTTTTCAGCATACCCATTATCCGGTAGCCGGACCAGTACATATTAATATTCCTTTGCGAGAGCCTTTGTATGGCAGAACATCGGCCATGAGTTTGCAAAAGGCAGCGTTTAAAACATTAGTTCCGGAACAGACATTAGCTCCTGAGCAAATAAAAGAATTGGCAGAAGAATGGAGTAAGGCTGATGGTGTGATGATTATTGCAGGTGTGGTTGCTCCTGATGATAAATTGAACAAGACATTAAAAAAGCTGGTAGAAAATACCAATACGGTTTTATTAACAGAAACCAATTCAAACCTTAAAGGAGATCAATTTATAGAATGTATCGACCGTCAGGTTTTTAGTTTTAATGAATACGAAACAGCTGTTTTTAAACCTAAGTTGTTAATCTCGTTTGGAGGACAAATTGTAAGTAAACAAATTAAAAAGTTTCTTCGCGAAAATCCGCCCAAAGCACATTGGCATATTGCACCTAACCAGGAAACCATTGATACTTTTCAGCATTTAAGTTTGTCTGTCAAGATGAAGCCGCTCGATTTTTTCACGCAGATGTCAGAAGAGGTTTCTGCAATAAAAAGTCGTTTTCAGGAAAAGTGGATCCAACGCCAGGAACTGAATCGAAAAAAGCACCTGAGCTACACCGAAAATGTGAAATGGAGCGACCTAAAAGCACTTAGCTATATCTTTAATCACTTGCCTTCAGGTATTCAACTGCAGCTAGCCAATAGTACGCCGGTTAGGTACGCTCAGTTATTTCAGGATGATATTAAAGTAAATACTTATTCCAATCGCGGAACTAGTGGTATTGACGGTAGTATAAGTACGGCTGTAGGTGCTTCCTTAGCTTGTGAATCATCAACGGTTTTAGTTACCGGAGATTTGTCGTTTTTTTACGATTCTAATGGTTTGTGGAATAAATATCTCAAGCCAAACTTTAAAATTGTGGTTATGAATAATGGCGGCGGTGGAATATTCAGATTTATTCCGGGCCCGGCAGAAACACCCGAGTTAGAGGAGTTTTTTGAGGCAAAGCATCAATATTCTGCTGAGCACCTTGCAAAAGCTTACGGTTTAAAGTATTTATCTTGTAAGGATGAGGAGGATTTGCAAAGTGTTTATGGAGAGTTTATCGAAAAAAATGAACAAGCTGTTATTTTAGAGGTTTTTACTCCGGGTGAGAGTAATGGAAAAATATTAAGAAATTATTTTAAGAATCTGCAATCGGATTCATAATAACTATAAGATTATCTAAACGATTAAAAGTCTGATAATATGAGTAAATATAATTGGGAAAGCATAAAAGAATATACCGACATTAAATTTGAGTTTTTTGAAGGTATTGCAAAAGTGACCATTAACCGACCTGAGGTTTATAATGCCTTTCGTCCGGAGACCAATATGGAAATGCTTGATGCTTTTGAAATCTGCCGAGAGCGCAGTGATATAAATGTAATTGTGCTTACCGGAACCGGAGATAAGGCATTTTGTTCGGGTGGTGATCAAAAAGTAAAAGGTGTTGGTGGCTATATTGATGAACACGGTGTGCCGAGGCTAAATGTGTTGGATTTACATAAAAAAATACGTTCGATTCCTAAGCCTGTTATTGCTATGGTGAATGGATATGCCATTGGAGGAGGTCATGTATTACATGTAGTATGTGATTTAACGATTGCTTCTGAAAATGCTCGCTTTGGACAAACAGGTCCTAAGGTAGGTAGTTTTGATGCCGGTTTTGGATCTTCTTATTTGGCTCGTCACGTTGGACAAAAGAAAGCCAGAGAAATTTGGTTCTTATGTGAGCAATATACAGCAGAAGAAGCTGAAAAAATGGGCATGGTCAATAAAGTAGTTCCTTTGGAAGACTTAGAGGATACAACTGTTGATTGGTGCAGAACCATTATGAAACGAAGTCCTTTGGCCTTAAGAATGATTAAAAGAGGTCTGAATGCAGAGTTAGATGGTCAAAGAGGTTTGATGGAAATGGCAGGAGATGCGACTTTAATGTATTATTTGATGGAGGAAGCACAGGAAGGAAAAAATGCATTTTTGGAGAAAAGAGATCCTGATTTTAAAAAGTTCCCTAAGTTTCCTTAGTACAGTAGAGGTTATTTTTTTGAAGATATTTATAAGAATGCAAAGCCTAAAAGCTTTGCGTTTTTTTATGTCTATTGTTCTGGCAAATTACATAATTGGCGCATTTGCCTGTGGTAAATTACCCATTATTGTAGGCCCCATTAGTACGATTGTGACAATAAGTACAACATAAAAAAGAATAGAAAGAATAGTGATGATTCCAATCCAACGGTAATGAGCTCGCAAATTCAGCAAAGAGATATCTAAATCAATACTTTTTAATGTTTGGGATGCTGTTCGGGATTTACTGGCGAAGCGCAGTAGAAAAAAGGACGGGAAAAAACCCAAGATAGCCGATATTAAGTATATTAGGCTAAACCAGACTGGAGATATAGGTAGTCCGGGAATAACACCTAAAGAACTACTTACGGCACCCATAGCAAAGCCGGCAATCAGCATTAAAGCGCAAAGAATAAATCCAATAATGGCCAAAAACATTGCCCATCCGCTTGTTCCTTTTAAGTATGTTAAAGATTTCTCTGATATCGCAATTGTTTCACTATACATTTGATTGTTGTCTGTCATTTTCCATTTTGTTAAGGTTAAGGAACAAACATAATAAAAAATTAAAGGCTTTATACTTTTAATATAGCAGATATAGTATTTCAGCAAAAGGCAATTATAATCCACATTTAAATATTCGACTGGTAGACGTTAATGTTTTTATTCATTAAAGATGCAATAAAACAGAACATTCTTTCCGAACTAAACGTAACACTTAGTGTACTTCTATTATATAAAATATTTATATTTTTTTAAAAATTAAGTGACTTATGGGTAAGAAACTCTCGCTGAGTGATATTAGGATTGGTAAGCGATTAAATTTTGTGTTAGGTTCAATTGTAGTTTTTATTATTGGTTTAATAGGTATAGTTGCTCTATATTTTCAATACACTACAATTGTAGGAAGTATGGAAGCAGTTTCCTATGGAGAAACGGAGAATTTTAAATCGCTAATAGAAAGAGAAATCGGTGGAAAACAAGATTTAGTTAATACCGGTATGAAGGTGGCTGAAAAAATGTTTTACAGTAAAGAACTAGTATTTAATAAAGATAATCAGATTGAAATTGCAGCTATTAATCAGGAAACTAAAGAACAGGAGGATATAGTAATTTCGCAGATGATTTATGATGACTCTCCAATTTATCACAACTATAACTTTGTTGATGAATTAGGGGGAATTTTAAATGGAACAGCTACTATTTTTCAGAAAATACCTCAAGGTTATCTGCGGATTTCTACTAACGTGAAAAACAAAGAGGGGGAAAGAGGAGTAAATACTTTTATACCAAATAGTTCTCCAGTAATTAAAGCTATAGAAAAAGGAAAAGCCTATAAGGGAAGAGCATTTGTGGTTGATGACTGGTATGTTACTATTTATAAACCTATAATTAACGAAGGTGTTGTTAGGGGTATTTTATATGTAGGAGTTAAAGAAAAAAATTTAGAAGCTATAAAACAGGTTTTTGCTAGTAAAAAGTATTTAAAAAGCGGATATCCATTTTTAATATCTAAAAGTGGAGAAATGATTATTCATCCCACTCAGGAAGGTATAAGTTTTAAAGGAAAAGAGTTTTATGAAAAGATAATGGCTTCAAATTCAGATAAAGGTTCATTTGAATATAATTATGAAGGAGAAGATAAAATCTTGTATTTTCAATATGTTCCTTTTATAGAATCTTATATCGGTATTTCATATTATAGAGAAGAACTTTCAGAAGCTGTTAGTATGTTGTTCTTTTCTATTTTAGGAGTCCTTGTCATAGGAATTGTAGTTTTTCTAATAGTGAATAGGTATGTAGCTAAGTCAATAACAAAACCACTAAGAAAGAGTGTTGAGTTTGCGGAGAAGGTTGCTCTTGGGGATTTATCAGTAGTAATAGATGTTGATCAAAAGGACGAAATAGGTCAGATGGTAAGCTCAATGAACTCAATGGTCGTAAGGCTAAAAAATATCGTTTCAGAAATCATTCGAAGTACTGCAAATATTGCTTCTGCGGGTCAGCAGGTGAGCTCTACTTCCATGCAAATATCAAAAGGAGCTAATGAGCAAGCAGCCTCAGTTGAGGAAGTTTCATCAACAATGGAGGAAATGGTGAGCAATATTCAAATGAATACTGAAAATGCGGGTAATACCGAGAAAATTTCAAATTCAGCCCATGAAGGTATGCAGGAGGTATTTGATAAAACCAACTTATCAGTAGAAGCCACAAATAGTATTGCTCAGAAAATTGGGGTGATTAACGATATCGCTATGCAGACCAATATTTTAAGTTTAAATGCTGCTGTGGAAGCAGCTCGGGCAGGTACGCAAGGAAAAGGCTTTGCTGTGGTTGCTCAAGAAGTAAGGAAATTAGCAGACCATAGTAAACATGCTGCAGACGAAATTATAAAGTTATCAGAGGAAAGCCTTGATGTAGTTAAATCTGCAGGTGAAAAAGTGGGAGATATGGCTCCTGAAATTGAAAAAACAACAGAGATGATCCGAGAGATATCTGTTTCGAGTACTGAACAGTTAAAAGGTGCAGAGCAGGTAAATGAAGTGGTTCAACAATTAAATAACCTTACACAGCAAAATGCTTCATCGAGTGAAGAGCTGGCTGCCAGTGCTCAGCAATTATCTGCACAAGCAGAGCAATTGGAGAAACTGGTGAATTACTTTAATCTAAATATTGAGACATCTGATAAAAAGGTAGTGCAACAAACTAAAGAGAAAAAAGATATAGATAGAGATATTGATCTTGCAGATAAGAAATCCGTAAAATATACCGATATGAATTCTGTGCATGATCCTGAAAAGAAGGATGGGATGAAAGTGGATATTAAATTATTTGATAAAGATTTCGATGAAGACTTTGAATCGTTTTAGTCGTTATAATTAGTAAGATTAGTGTTTACAGTTGTGGCTCGTATCAATAAGTACTATCACATAAAGTGTGTAAATAGTAAAATTATACCTCGAAAATTAATTACTGAATAGTTTTCACTATTTAGTAATTGATTTTGAGGAGTCCCCGCGACAGCGGACGATATACTATTTGTTTAAAATATCAGGATACAATCTTGAGTTATTTTATTTATTTTTAAACAGATAGTATACTTATGAAAAAAGAAGATCTATTAAACAGCGACTTTCTTAAGCAATTTAAGAATGGAGAAGAACTCAATGATTTTCTTCACCAACTTCAAAAACGCGGCGTTGAGCAGATTCTTGAAGGCGAATTAGATGCTCATGTCGGCTACGAAAAACATGCTACCTCAGACTCTGAAAATGCAAGAAATGGTCATACTTCGAAGAAGATCAGAACGATGTATGGAGAGTCACAGATCAAGGTTCCTCGCGATCGTCAAGGTACTTATAACCCAATGATCGTTCCTAAACGCAAGAACATTATTGACGGAATAGAAAATGTAATCATATCTCTTTATGCTAAAGGCATGTCCAATAGTGACATTGAACAACAGATTAGTGAAGTGTATGATTTTGATATCTCACCGTCAACTATCTCCAGGATCACATCTAAAGTCACCGAAGACATTATTGCATGGCAAAATAGACCTCTTGAGCCTGTGTATCTGATTGTATGGATGGACGGTATTGTTTTTAAAGTTAGAGACAACTCAAAAGTCATCAATAAGACCATTTATATTGCGGTTGGTCTGAAAGTTGACGGCAAGAAAGAAGTTCTTGGCTTATGGCTGGGAAAGAACGAATCATCAGCCTTTTGGATGAGCGTATTAACCGATATAAAAGCACGTGGAGTCAATGATATATTGATTACCGCAACTGATAATTTGAATGGCTTTACCGATACGATAAAGAATGTATTCCCTGAATCAAGCACACAGATATGTGTTGTTCACCAAATACGAAATGCTTGTAAATATGTAGTATGGAAAGATAAAAAGGAGTTTACTCGTGATATGAAATCGATTTATGAAGCTCCTACTAAACAAGCAGCTGAAGCAGCGCTTGAGGATTTTGCTCAAAAATGGGAAAGCAAATATTCTTATGCCATCAAAAGCTGGCGCAATAACTGGGACGAATTAACTGTGTTTTTTGACTTCCCAATTGAGATTAGAAAAATCATATACACAACCAATTTAATTGAAAATTTAAATGGGAAAATTAGGAAATACACCAAAAACAAGCTCTCATTTCCTACAGATGAAGCTG
Organism: uncultured Saccharicrinis sp.; assembly: GCA_963677245.1. Lineage (GTDB taxonomy): Bacteria > Bacteroidota > Bacteroidia > Bacteroidales > Marinilabiliaceae > Saccharicrinis. The sequence goes on along the minus strand of OY781921.1, from coordinate 1,504,104 downwards.
TAATGAAGTCTGTTTTTCTGGCGGTGAGAGAAGCAACTAAAAAGTGGTCGATGCCAATCCGAAATTGGGGTATTATCCACAATCAGTTTTTGGCTATATTTGAAAATAGGATCCAGTAAATATACTGAACCCTGATATTTTAAACTTACACACTTTCTAGCTTAGTGTCTATCAATAAAATGGTACGAGCTTTTTTTTATTCATATAATACATAGCTTTCTTTCTATAGTCTTTTCTATCTTTATCGGCCGTTAACGCATTTTAAAATTTATGTCAAAACTAAAAGCATATATAACTTCCTTTCGTTTACGAACCTTGCCATTGGCCTTATCCTCCATATTAATGGGGAATTTTGTTGCAGCTTATCATCATCAGTTTAATTGGAATGTAGGCATATGGGCTGTTATTACAACCATATTATTGCAAATATTGAGTAATGTGGCAAATGATTATGGCGATGCAGTTTCGGGAGCTGATAATGAAGAAAGAATAGGGCCGGAAAGAATGGTTTCGTCGGGTAAAATATCATTAAAGGAAATGAAGATTACCGTTATCGTAATTTCTTTATTGTCATTTGTTTCGGGTATTGTACTGATATCATATGGAAACTTTGCCGTGTTAAGCATTAAAGCCTGGGGATTATTGATATTAGGAATTGGTGCTATTGCGGCAGCAATCAAATATACAGTTGGTAAAACACCTTATGGTTATATTGGCTTAGGAGATTTATTTGTCTTTTTGTTTTTTGGATTAACGGGTGTTTTAGGAACTTATTTTTTACATACCGGTTCTTTTAACTTTTGGCTACTACTGCCAGCTTCTGCTGTTGGTTTGTTAAGTTCCGGAGTACTAAATCTTAATAATTTAAGAGATGTTGAAAATGATGCCAAAACAGGTAAGTACACTTTAGTTGTTAAAAAGGGTAGTGGTTGGGGTAAAAACTACCATACGACCTTATTGCTGGGAGCTATGTTGTGCATGATAACCTACGCTATATTTCAATTTAAAGAACCAGCACAATGGATGTTTGTACTTGCTTTTGTCCTTTTAGTTAAGAATATAAGTGTAGTACGAAAAAACGCGCAGCCAGTATTGTTAGATCCTCAACTTAAAAAATTGGCAATAGCAACGTTTATATTGGTATTACTTTCAGGAGTTGGTTTGTTGTTTTAAAGGATAATCATGTTAAAAGCATCATTTCAAAAACACATTTTTAAATTTAATACTCCGGGTGGAACATCAAGAGGAGTATTACATACTAAAGATAGTTGGTACATAAAACTTTGGAATACCGATAAACCTAATGTTATTGGGGTTGGAGAATGTTCTATTCTGCCCAAATTAAGCATTGATGATAAACCAGAGATGGAAGACAAATTGAAAGAAGTTTGTAATAATATTAATGGATACATCGATAATTTTCATGATGCTCTTAATGATTGGCCTGCTATTCGTTTTGCATTGGAAGTGGCCTTACTCGATCTAAAGAATAAAGGCAAAAGAATTATTTTTCCATCACAGTTTGCAACAGGAGAAAAATCAATTGCCATCAATGGTCTTATCTGGATGGGAGATATAACTTATATGAAAGAGCAACTCGACCAAAAACTGGAATCTGGTTTTAATTGTATTAAGATAAAAGTAGGGGCGTTGGATTTTGATAAGGAAGTGAATCTGCTGAAAGAAATCCGAAAAACATATGCTTCCGATCAAATTGAATTGCGTGTAGATGCTAATGGTGCTTTTTATATAGATGAGGCTTTAGAGAAGCTCAGAATTCTTAGTGAATTAGATATTCATTCCATAGAGCAACCTATAAAACAGGGGCAATGGGAGCAAATGGCAGAACTGTGTCAAGTGTCACCATTAAAAATTGCACTGGATGAGGAATTGATTGGCATTAATACTTATGCGCAGAAACAAGAATTATTAAGGGCTATTCAACCGCAGTATATTATTCTAAAACCTTCTTTATTGGGCGGTTTTAAGGCTTCTGAAGAATGGATTGAATTAGCAGAAAAAAATAATATATCTTGGTGGGTAACATCAGCATTGGAAGGAAATATTGGTTTAAACGCTATAGCCCAATGGACGGCCACTTTAAATAATCCTATGCCACAAGGTTTAGGTACAGGACAGGTTTTTTCTAATAATATTACTTCTCCATTAGTAGTGGAAAAAGGACATTTACATTATGATATTCACGGGGTATGGGGCAATATAATTTAAACGAATATCAAAGTATTACCTTTAATGGTATTTACCGAAAGGGAAATGAACTTTTAGCTTTTTGTAAGCAACAAATAGAAGAAACAGAGTTAGAGCAATGGGAAAAGGATGTATATGCCTTTATTTTGGAATGGCTTTCTCCTGATGCTGAAATTGAGGCCAACACTTCAGGGTCAACCGGAACACCTAAAAAAATAAAATTGAAAAAACAGCATATGTTGGCTTCTGCGCTTAAAACAAATTTATTTTTCAGTTTAGACAATACAAAAAATGCTTTGCTTTGTTTGTCAGCCCAATATATTGCTGGTAAAATGATGATTGTTCGTGCTATAGCCGGAGGGTTTAATTTATTATTGAGCAAACCAGAAGGAAATCCGGTTAAGGAGCTGGATCAGGCTGTTGATTTTACTGCGATGGTTCCGATGCAAGTATATAATGGATTAGGATATTTTAAGGATAAGATTAAAACGGTTATAGTTGGAGGAGGGGCTGTTTCTGAAGAGTTAAGACAGCAGCTGTTAAAGGAAAAATGCAAATTCTTTGAAACTTATGGAATGACCGAAGCGGTTTCGCATATCGCTATACGATCTGTTTTAGAGGAAAGAACAGCTTTTAAACCCATGCCAGGTGTTCGTTTAAGTTTAGATAAAAGAGACTGCCTTGTGATTGAAGCTCCGGAAGTGTGCGATACTAAAATTGTAACTAATGATATTGTTGATTTAAAGGAGAATCAGGAGTTCTTTTTTCAAGGAAGGTATGATAATATCATAAATTCAGGAGGTATTAAAATAATACCAGAAAAGATTGAGAAAGAAATAGCCAAGCTAATTCCTTTTGATTTTTATATTAGTGCAGTGCCTGATAAAAAGTTGGGACAAAAGCTGGTTTTGGTATTAACACAAAATGAGCTTGAAAAAGAAGTTTTACTACGCCGAATACAAGAATTTTCAGGTTTAAAACCGTATGAAAAACCCAAAGATATTGTCTTTACAAAAGTCTTTCCATATACATCTAATGGTAAGATTAATAGGTTTGAATTATTAGTTTTGATTGACGAATAATTAATGCTTTAAGTTAAATTTGGGTTAAATATTACAACAAAACATGTAAAAAGTCATGATTTTTTAAACTGACTTTCTTTTTCTTTGAGGCGCTTTTAGAATTTTATACAGGTAAAATAGAACCAAAATACTGGAGAATTTGCAATTTTTACCAAAGTCAAATCATGAAAATATTCTTACACAAATTATTAAATTTAAGTAAAACTGAATTTGTTGAAAGTTTATTGTTAATACATGTAAAAAATATTTCTTATGGATTTTAAGTACTTTATGTCTTTAGCAGTGATGATTACTCTATTTTCTTCACTAAAGGCACAGGAAAATGATACTGTTAAAGGATATGATTTCGAGGTAATCTATGATTTAGAAGCTACTTCTGTAAAAAATCAATATCGTTCAGGAACTTGTTGGAGTTTTTCGGGTCTGTCATTTTTGGAATCAGAAATTATTAAAAAAGGAAAAGGATCATTTGACTTGTCGGAGATGTTTGTTGTTCGTAACTGTTATGAAGATAAGGCAACTAAATATGTTCGATTGCACGGTTCATTAAATTTTGGTCCGGGAGGATCTTTTGAAGATGTTATTTATACGCTTAGAAATTATGGTATTGTACCGGAAGAAGCTTATGCCGGACTTCAGTATGGTGAAGAAAAGCATGTACATGGAGAGATGGATCATTTGCTGAAATCGTATGTGGATGGCGTAATAAGCAATAAAAACAAAAAATTGAGTCCGGTTTGGCATCAAGGTTTTAATGGAATTTTAGATGCTTACCTTGGCGAGTATCCTGAGACATTTACTTATGAAGGCAAAGAGTATACTCCTAAGACTTTTGCTTCGGAGGTTACAGGGTTAATTGCAGATGATTATATTATCCTTACTTCATTTTCTCATCATCCATATTATTCTAAGTTTATTTTTGAAGTACCAGACAACTGGGTTTGGGGTGAAGTGTATAATGTAACTTTGGAAGACTTAAAGAGCATTATGCATAATTCTTTAAAAGAAGGGCATACTTTTGGCTGGGCCTCAGATGTGAGTGAAAAGGGATTCTCATTTAGAAATGGAGTTGCTATCGTACCTGAAACTGACATTGAAGAGATGAGTGGTTCAGAAAGAGAAAAGTGGGAGTCATTAAGTAAAGAAGATCGCCAAAAAAGAATGTATAGCTTTGAAGGTCCGGTAAGAGAAAAAGTTATTACTCCTGAATTACGACAAGAACAATTCGATAACTATTTATCTACCGATGATCACGGTATGCATATTACTGGTTTGGTTAAAGATCAGGAAGGTAATACCTATTATAAGGTTAAGAATTCATGGGATACTAATAATAAGTATGATGGTTATTTTTATGCGTCAGAGTCTTTTGTTTTGCTTAAAACCATGAATATCATGATTAATAAAAGCACTTTACCTAAGGATATTAAAAAGAAGCTAGGTATTCGTTAAATTAAATACAAGAACAAAACAGCATCTTGATAGATCACCTGTGATGGGACAATTATAATAATCCGTTATCATCACCAACAATTACCCAATCAATTGACAATTTGATATCGGAGTGAGACCGCTTTCTTGAAAAAGGAAGCGGTTTCGTTTTTTTATGACTAAGGTATTGTTGTATTCCAACAAGAATTAGGTTTATCAATTTGATACTTATTTTCGTGTATTCTGTTTCTGCATGCCATGAGTCTGTATGATAATACATGTGCTTCATGTTAACACATGTTCTTTCTCGTCAACAACGACTTATTCGTCAATTCTCTATTAAAGCAATTTTAATTGTTGATTAAACTCTCTTTTTTTATTAATTTCTCAACTCGTTTTCTAATGAAAAAGTCTTTAATAATGCAAGATTTGCTTGTGTTATTGAAAATGGGACTTTAAATAGGAATACATCGAATGCAGAATTTATAATAGCGATTGACGATTTTGTGTAGAAAATCTTAAAAGTGCTTTTGTACTTTTGAAATTGTTAAATAGTCTTTAGAAATTAAATAAAACGTAAATAATAATTCACAATTTAAATTGAAATGAGAAATCTGAATTTAGTATTGGCGGTAATTTTAGCAGCTTTGCTTGGAGCATGTAGTTCTAGCTCTAAGAAAAGTGATTTTAAACAATGGGCAGAAACGCCTCCTATGGGATGGAACAGTTGGGATTGTTTTGGTCCATCAGTTGTAGAAGATGAAGTAAAAGCTAACGCCGATTATATGGCAGAGCATTTAAAAGAATCGGGATGGGAGTATATTGTCGTGGATATTCGCTGGTATGCCGATAATCAAACAACTGGTCATTACAATGCCTATGATAAAACAGACTTTATTATCGATGAATATGGTAGATATATGCCTTCTCCTAAAAGATTTCCTTCTTCTGCGAATGGTGCTGGATTTAAGCCTTTAGCTGATTATGTGCATGATTTGGGGCTAAAATTTGGGATTCATATTATGAGAGGAGTGCCGAAAGAAGCTGTTTTTAATAAGATGCCTGTTTTAGGAACTGAGGTAACTGCAGATCAAATTTATTCAACAGAATATGAGTGTACCTGGTTGCAGGATAACTATACTGTAGTTAAAGGTAAAGTTGGATCTCAGGAATATTATAATTCAATATTAGATTTATATGCTTCGTGGGGAGTAGACTATATTAAAGTAGATGATTTATCTCGCCCATATCATGCAGATGAAATTGAAATGCTTAGAAATGCCATCGATCAAATTGGTCGACCAATTGTATTGAGTATGTCTCCTGGAGCTACACCTCTTGATCAGCATGAACATGCAACAGCTCATGCTAATATGTGGCGTACGATAGATGATTTCTGGGATAACTGGGCACAGCTTAACTATTCTTTTGGTGTGTGTGCAGATTGGGCTCCATATATTACAAAGGGAGCATGGCCTGATGCAGATATGTTACCAATGGGTAAATTTATCCGTGGAGAAAGAGCTACCAACCGTTATACAAATTTTACCAAAGATGAGCAATACACCTTAATGACTTTATGGTCGATGTTTAAATCGCCATTAATGTTTGGAGGTAATATGCCGGATAATGATGAGTTTACCAATTCGTTATTGACTAATGATGAAGTATTGTATGTAAACAAATACTCAGAAAAAAATAAAGAATGGTATGCAAAGGAAGATATTACAGCCTGGACAGCAGAAGATCCTGAAAATGGAGATGTGTTTTTAGCTCTTTTTAATAATGGTGGTGATGGTTTTATTAATACAAAAGATTTATTGTACAGAAGTGGAACGGTTTCTCAATTAACGGATGGTTTTGGAGAACATATCGATATTGAATTACCCAAAGGAAGTACTGAATTATACCTTGTTGTAAATGACGGAGGTGATGGAATAAGCTGGGATCATGCAAACTGGATTAACCCTCAAGTTGAATTGGCGAATGGAAAGACGATTAATTTAACTGAACTTAAATGGGAATATGCAACTGCCGGATGGGGTCAGGTAACTTTAAATAAAAGTGTTTCTGGTCAGACCTTAAATGTGAAAGGTACAGAATATACTAATGGAATTGGAACGCATTCGCAATCTATCATTATGTATCAAATTCCTGAAAATAGCGTTCGTTTTAAAACTTTTGCAGGATTAGATAAAGCGGCTACGGATGTTAAAGGTGGTACTACTGTTGAATTTATGGTTGCCACAACTGATCCAACACCAAGAGCAGTTGATATAAATAAAGCCATTGCCAATACAGGTAGAATTAGTCGTACGATGTCTTCTAAAGGTAAAAAAGTTGAAGCAGACATAAAGGGTGCTAAGAAGCTTTACTTGGTGGTTACTGATGCAGGAGATAACTTTAACTTCGATCATGCTGATTGGATTAATCCAACCCTTTATAAGGAAAACGGAGAATCTTTATCCTTAACAAAATTAGATTGGGCCAAAGCAGATTGTGGTTGGGGTAAAGTACAAAAGAATAAAACAATTGAAGGTAAAAAGCTAACTGTAGCTGGTAAAGTATATAAAAACGGTATTGGTACACATTCAAACTCTATTATTGAGTTCGATTTACCTGAAGGTTATAGCACTTTTAAAGCATTTTGTTCTTACGATGATGAAGTAAAAGATGCACGCGAAGGTGTTACAATGGAATTTTTAGTGTACACTGAAGATCCAGTTTTAAATACGTCAATCAAAGCGCCTGTGAACCTAAAAGATCTTGGTTTTGATGGCGAAGTAATGATCCGTGACTTGTGGAAAAAAGAAGATTTAGGGAAATACTCTAATTCTGATTTTGCTCCGGTTCTACCTTCACATGGAACAGGATTGTATCGAGTTTCTGCTGTTAAATAAATGTGGGCTAGTAAATTCAATTATTATATAATTATTAAAGTAATGGAAATGAAAAGAAAAAATAAACCGACTAAAGCATGGAGTTATTGGCTTCTTGCTCTAGTAGGAGTATTGTTTTTTAATGGAGCAAATGCTCAGGATTTGAAATCAGATGTAGAGGTATTGGCCAATTTTGATTTTGATACCACTAAAGATAAAACCGGTCAATTCTCCGGTGAATTGAAAAATGGGGCTTCTATTGATGAGTGTCATGGAATGTCCGTTTTGAAACTAGGGAAAAAAGATGGTTACTTCGATTTGTCTTCTGAATTTGGAAGTGTTGTTGCTCAACTAGAGGAATTTAGTATCTCTACAAACATGTTTATTCCAAACTCTTCGGATATCGGAGGTGCTGGAAGTTTCGTGTGGACATTTGCTAATTCAACGGATATGGCATCAACTGCCGATGGCAATACTTTTTTTGCAGCAAGTTCTTCGCGTTATGCCATCTCAAAAATGCATTGGACAGGAGAGTCTTCTTTGTCAACAGGTAAGAGTTTTCCTAAAGGAAGATGGATTAATCTTACTTATACGCATGATAATGGTAAAGGAAGTATATATATAGATGGAAAATTATTGGCTCAGGGAGATGTTAAAGTACAACCAAAGGATTTAGGAGCTACTAAATTTAATTTCCTGGGTAAATCATGTTATAATGGAGACCGTTATTTGTCAGATGCTACTTTTGATAATTTTACTGTTTATAGCGGAGTTCTTCTTCCGGAGGATATGGCTTCTTTAGCTAAAGTATTTAAGCCAATCAATCATAAACTGGATAGTATTGCGATAGTTAATTCATTAAATGAATTTGAATTAGAAGGGCTTAAAGAAGTTCGTTCAAATCTTATCTTACCAAAAGCCTATTCTGAAGGAGTTTCTATTTCATGGAAGAGTTCGAATAATAAAGTGATTGATGAAAATGGATATGTGAAAAGACCTTCTGTTGGGTCAGAGCCGGTAAAGGTTTCTTTAACAGCTACTTTTAAAAATACTAACGTAAGTGCTTCAAAGGATATTGAGGTAACTGTTATACCACAGGTTTCGGCAAAAGAAGCTGTAGTAGAAGATTTAGAAAGCTTACAGATTGAAGGAACAATTCATAATGTTCGAAGTGCGGTTCAACTTCCTTATAAAACATTAGAAGGATCTAGGATTTCATGGAAATCAAAGAATCCTGAGTTTATAAATGATTTTGGTCAAGTTGTAAAACTTTCAGAAAAAGGAAAAGGTAAACAAAAAGTTGTTTTAACAGCATATGCTGTTAAGGGAGAAGAAAAGTCATCTAAAGATTTTGAACTTTGGATTGCAGAAGATGAAGGTTATGAGGCTTACTTGTTTAGCTACTTTACAGGAAATGATACCAATGGGGAACAAATTAGATTAGCATTAAGCTATGATGGCTATAATTACATGCCAATTAATGATGGTAACAGAATCATTAGTTCAGATACCATTTCATTAAAAGGAGGTGTTCGTGATCCTCATATTTTAAGAGGAGCAGATGGTACGAGCTATTATATGGTAGTTACTGATATGAAATCGGCTGAAGGATGGAGTAGTAATCGTGGAATGGTTCTATTAAAGTCTAATGATTTAATTAACTGGACCCACTCAACCGTACATTTCCCTGAAAAGTGGCCTGAAGCATGGGGTAATGTTAAACGCGTTTGGGCACCTCAAACAATATATGATGCTGATGCTGATAAGTATATGGTTTATTTTTCTCTAACTACTTTTGATGCAGACTGTCCGTATGATCGTATTTATTATTGCTATGCAAACGAAGATTTTACAGATTTGGAAGGTGAGCCAAAATTATTTTACGATAGAAAATCATCAACCATTGATTGTGATATTGTTTTTAATGAGGTGGATAGTTTGTACTACATGTTCTTTAAAAACGAAGCAGCAGGAGGTATCAGTCGTGTAACTGCAAAAACATTATTAGCACCGGAAGGAGAAGAGCCAGGATCGCAATGGAGTCGAGCATCATCTTCTGTACAACCTACCTATAAAGCGGTAGAAGGCGCTGGAATTTTCCGATTAATCAATTCTGATAAATGGGTATTAATGTATGACTGTTATGCAAACGGGCATTATCAATATTGTAGTTCTGATGACTTGACTAAGTTTAAGCATGTTAGAGATAGCTATGATATTCATGCTCGTCATGGAACAACAATTCCTATTTATAAAGAAGAGTTAGAGCGTTTATTGAAAAAATGGCCAAATACAAAAGCAAATACGTCTGTTTTAGGTGCAGCTAACAATAAATTAAAGAATAAAAGCGGATTCGAAATAAATGAAGAAACTAAGGAAATTAATTTAAAAGTTGCTTTTGGAACTGATTTAAGTAATTTTAATCCAGGTTTATATGGAACTCCAGGGTCAGTAATTAAACCTCAAGGTGAGCAGGATTTTACTTCTGGTAGTATAAAATATACTGTTTCACATGGAGGAAAATCAGAAAGCTATAATGTATCTGTGTCGATTGCAGCAAATCCTGTTCTTCCTGGTTTTCATGCAGATCCAGATGTGTTGTATTCTGAAAAAACAGGACGCTTTTATATTTATCCTACTTCGGATGGTTATCCAGGCTGGGGAGGATATTCTTTCGATGTATTTTCTTCACCGGATTTAGTGAATTGGGTGAATGAAGGAACATTTCTTGATTTAAGTACAGATCAGGTATCTTGGGCAAGCGGTAATGCATGGGCACCTTGTATTGAAGAAAAGAAAATGGCTGATGGCAGCTATAAGTACTTTTATTATTTTAGTGGAAATGCTGGCATTAAGAAAATTGGTGTAGCAGTAGCTAATGATCCAACAGGGCCTTTTTATGATTCAGGTGTTCCGATGATTTCAAAATTACCGAAAGGTATTGGTGGCCAGTTAATCGACGGAGATGTGTTTACAGATCCGGTATCAGGTAAAAGTTATTTTTACTATGGTAATGGTTATATGGCAGTGGCTGAGCTTAATGAAGATATGATCACTATAAAGGAGAGTACAGTTAAAGATTTAACACCTCGTGGAGGATCATTAAAAGATTATGCGTATCGTGAAGCGCCATATGTTTTTTATCGCAAAGGATTGTATTACTTCTTATGGTCTGTTGATGATACCGGTTCTCCGAATTACCATGTTGCTTATGGTACATCAAAGTCTCCAACAGGGCCTGTTGAAGTGGCAGAGGATCCTATTGTGATTATACAGGATGCTAAAAATAAAATTTACGGAACGGCGCATAATTCTATTTTACAAATACCAGGAAAAGATGAATGGTATATTGTGTATCACCGTATCAATGCTAAACACATTAAGGATGATCCGGGAACGCACCGTGAAGTTTGTATTGACCAACTTTTGTTTAATGAGGATGGAACAATAAAAAGGGCATTGCCGACACATAAAGGTATTGATCCGGTAATGATTAATAAGGAGAAATGTAATTCTAAGAAAAAGAAGAAACACAAAAAGAAGAAATAACTACTGTTATAAATTACGTGTATTAGTTTGAAGATATTACGTGCAAAAAACTATTAGAATATAGTAGCCAATAAGTATTCAAAGTGTAAAGTTTTGTTTTATTTGTATGTAATAAGTGCACTTAATCTCAAAGGAGGTTAAGTGCACAATTAAGATATTAAGAGTAAGGATTTTATCCTTGCTCTTTTTTTATATATGTATTTCATATGTGCACCAAATATGTGGCAAGTGTGTGATTTTAGTTGAGCGGAATGTTAAATGGTTGTTTAAGATTATTAATATTAGAAATTACCATTCTTAAAATATAGGAGAAATTGAATTCATTTAAAAAAGGTTTAAGATTGGCAAAAGTATAGTGCTAACCTCAATTGGTTAAGGGAAATGTAAATACATTAAATGTTATTTGAAACAGCATACGTGCTTATTTAGTTATAAAAACAGCGAAAAAAAATGTATTAAAAAATGTAAAATTGTACAATTTTATTTAAATTTAGTGTGGTTTTTTATTGGGGTTTCAATAAAAGCAGTAGAAATTATTAGGAAATGTTAATTTTTTTCTAGTTGTATAACGTGCAGAAGCACAGAAGGTATTTGTGTTGTTTTGCTTGCTAGGTGAAGAGATAGTGTATGTATGTGACGAAAAATTATTAGTCCATGTCGAAAATGAGATACTTTGAAATGATAATAATTGTTAATTTTCACTAAAATAATTACTCAAACTAAATTGAATTGAATATGAAAAGAAAAGCTTTACTTTTTAAGTTTTTAGCAGCTATTGTATTTATGGCACTTGTAGTACCTACAGCAATGGCTCAAACTACGTTAAAACATTCATATACTTTTGATGGTAACGTAGAGGATGCTGTTTCTGGTGTAAATGGTGTTGAAATTGGAGATATAACAGCTATAAATGGCGTTTTATATTGTAATGGAGGAGAAGTTGCTCTTTCTGGTAAGGATATCAATATTCCTGCCTACGAAAGTATAACTATTGAAACTGTTTTTTCACAAGCAGATGCGGCCACAGGATTTAAATCGTTATGGGCGTTTGGTAAATATAATCCTGATGTTGATTGGATGGGGATTGACTACCTAATTTACCAACCGACCAGGGCTGATAATATTGCCAGATTAGCTATGGAAACTTCAAATTATGGAGATCCATATAATACTGAAACAACTGTTGATTCTGTTATGGTTCAGGATACAGATCTTCATCATGTGGTAGCAGTGGTAACTGCATCAGATATAAGTTTGTATTTTGATGGAGAATGGGTTGGTACTACTGTTAATGCAAATGATAATGCATTAGCTGATTTGAGCAACGACACTGCGTTAATAGCAGGTCCGGTTTATCCTAACGATCCTAAATGGTTTGGTATGATCTTCGAGCATAATATCTATGAAGGAGCAATGGATGCATCAACAATTGCAGATAGATATGCAGATTATTATACAAATGAATATACTAATCAATTATCGGTTGCAACTTTAGCAGATCTTTCTGCAAGTTTAGGAGAATTGGAAGTGGAATTTAGCCCAACGGATTTAGAACCTGTTCTAATTGTTCCGTATGGGACAACAAGTGTTACGTTAGATATGTTTCCTAGCTCTCCGTTTGCATCTGTTGTTGCTTTTGATGAATTAGGAACTCAAATTGGAACTGATGGTGTTGTAACGTGGGATGCAATAGATGAAGGAGCATATATCGAAATAATTGTTACCTCTGGTGATGAATCAACACAGGTTACTTATGGACTTGAGATTATATATGATGATCAAGGAAAAGTAGCAGATTTAAGCAGTATTGATTTATCTACAGGTAAACTAATAGGAGACTTTGATCCACTTGTTACAGATTACAGTATATGGTTACCATTTGGATCAACATCTGTTGAAATAACAGGAGTTCCTGTAGTTGAAGGAGCTACCGTAACAGGTGGAGGTTCGATTGAGTTGACTGATGGTACTGCAAACGTTGAAATTTCTGTGGAATCAGCAGATGCTTCTGCGACCAAAGTATATAATTTATTCATATTCTCGTCTCAAGTTGAAATAGGTAAGGAGTATTATGTATTGCATGAAACTTCAGGTTATGTATTAACAGAAAGTCAGGAAGCATACAATGTTACCGAATTGCATGAGCCGCTTCCTAAGGAGCCAACGCAGTTTTTTAAATTAGTTGAAAGTGGAGTTCAAGGTCAATATTTCTTGCAAAATGGTAATGGTAAATATTTAACACCAACTTTTGACCCGGTTTGGGATATGGTAATGAAAGATGCTTTACCTACTGTTGATCTGGATAGCGCTAGATTTGAGATAGATGAATTTGAGCCGGGAAGATGTAGAATAGTTACTTATATAAGGACTTTAAGTACTGAAGATTGGAAGAAATATATTGCTCCGAATAATAATGACCTTGAAACATGGTTGTTTTCTGACAAACCTATAACTGATAGCAAAATTTTCTGGAGCTTTGAAAATCCGAGTGATTTGGTAGATCAGGTTGATCGTAATTTGGGAAGTTTATCTGTTGATGTAGGTTCTATTAGTCCTGATGTTGCAAGAGGTGTTACTGATTATTATGTGGTATTACCTGTTGGGGGTGTAGCTACAATGAATGTTACAGCAGAGGCCAAAGATGAAACTTCGGTAGTAAGTGGTACTGGTAGTTTTGATGTTTCAGGTGGTTCTGGTGAAATTGTAATTACAGTAACGGCTGATGATAATAGTACTCAGGATTATACAATTCATTATATGGAGGATACCAATCTTACTTTAATGCACTCTTATACATTTAGTGATGGTACGGCTAAAGATGTTGTTGGTGGTGCTGATGGAACTGTAATGGGTGGTTCAATTACCGATGGTACTTATACCGGTGCTGAGGTTGGTGATTATATTGAATTACCTGCTGAGCAGATCGCCATAAATACTTATCCTTCGTTAACAATTGAAATTTATATGGCAGATGATGAAGCTACAACGAATGCCAATGCAAATACAATGGTTAGTTATTTCGGTAGAACAAACGATAGTAACTACGGTGAAGATTATATGTATACTTCAATGAAATGTAGCTCTGTTTTATCAGTAAGTGATGGCGGTTCTCCATGGTCGTTCGAACAAGGAGTAAATACTGGTATTGACTTACATGATGATGGAAATCCTCACCACTTGGTAACTACTATATCAAATGATTCCTTAGTATTCTATGTGGATGGTTACGTTATGGATACTGCTTATTTTTCTGGAAATAATTGTATTGCCAATTTATCTAATGAATTAGCTTACCTGATGAAAGGTGGATATACTGGTGATAATACATGGCTAGGATCCGTATTAGAGTATAATATTTATAGTGGTGTTATGAGTCCACAGGAGATAGCTCTTGGAGCTTTAGATTGGCCATATGAAGGTAGTGATGCAGATGCTACTTTAAGTGATTTAACATTAGATGGAGTAACTATAGAAGGATTTAATGGAGCTGTTTTAGATTATACAATTCAGGTTGAAACACTACCAATAGAAGTTATTCCAACAGCTAAAGCAGAAGGAGCTTCAGCAGAAATAACAGCAACAGCTACCACAATCCCTGGTCAAACAACTATTCTTGTAACAGCTGTTGGCGGTAATACAAATACTTATACTATTAACTACGAAGTAGCTACAGCAATTGGAGAAGTTAAAGATTTAGGTATTAAGGTTTATCCAACAGTTTCTAACGGTTCATTTACCGTTGAATCAGAAGGTGCTTCTACTGTAGTAACCGTTTATAGTTTAACAGGAAGAGTGATTGATCAGTTTATGACTAACTCAAGTACAGAAACATTTGAAGTAGATCAGGAAGGAATGTATATTGTTAAAGTTAATTCAGATGGTGTTACTAAATTATTTAAAGTAATCAAGAAATAACTCTTATAAAGTTTCAAAAATTAAGGGGCCATTAGGCCCCTTTTTTTATGTAAAAAATGTAAATATTTCTTTAATTATTAAAATGTAGAGTTAAATGGTGTAAGAAAATCTGCTTTAACTTGTATGTAGCATATACATAGCTTCATAGCGTCTTGTCTGTCGGTTTTGTGACGAAAAAAAGATATAATATGAAGAAAAAGTGGTGGTATAAATGTAGAAATATGGCATTAAATATAAACTATAATAGAATGATCCAATTTTTAAGACGAATATCCGAAGTTTAATGAAGAGAATATGACCGCTGTTATGTTTATTATGAAAGTATTTTAACGTTTTCAAATTTTAATTAACATTTAAATTATATGAAGACTAGAAATTTACTTTTTAAGTCTCTGATAAGTATTTTCTTATTGGGGATTTTAGGTTTTTCAAATGCTAAGGGGCAAACGCTTATGCACTCTTATACTTTTGAAGAAGGAACCTATGATGAAACAACCGTATATGACCAACAAGGAACGGTTAATGGAACACTTAACGGAAGTATGATTTCCATAGCTGATGGTATGGCTACTGTTTCTGGAGCAGAAGCAAATACTGATGGATACATTACTTTTGATGGAACAGGATTAGCATTAAGTACCTATTCTGCTGTAACAATGGAATTGAAAATTTTAGCAGGTAATGAAGAAAATGTTGACCTTTATACTATGTTAGCATATTTCGGAGCTACAACAGCAGGTGAGAATTGTTTCTGGATGCAACCAACCAGAGAACCTAATAATGAATCAAAATGGCAAGCAGGAAGTAATGACCCGGCAGCTGGCGTTTGGTCGTATAGTGAGGGTAATGAGTTGGATGATGGATTAGATCACCATATTGTAGGTGTTTTAACAGCTAACCAGGCTACGTATTATTTAGATGGTATAGTGGTTGCTAATATGGCAACGGATGTAGAAGGAGCTAACTTAATTGCAACGCTAGGTACTGATGTAGCTAACCTTTTTAAAGGTCCTGATGGATGGGATGACCCTAATTATAATGGATCTATTTATGAATTTAATATTTATGATGGAGCGATGGATCAAGCAGGAGTAACTGCAAGAGCTAGCGATTTCTTTGGAGGGTTGTCGGATGATGCTACTCTAAGTGCCTTAAGTTCAGATATAGGTGAGTTAAGTCCTGAATTTTCTCCAGTCGAACTGGTATATGATATTACTGTACCTTATGGTACAACTTCCCTTAATCTTAATTATGAAACATCTGCAGATAGAGTTGTGTCTGTTGTAGTTAGAGATATTAACTCTAATGAAGAAATTGATATTGCAAATCCAATTACATGGACAGAGGAAGATGAAGGTACAGATTTAGAAATTGTAATTACTGCTTTAGATGGTGAAACACAAATTACTTATGAAGTATATATAGGTTATGGTGAAGGTGCGAAATCGGTTGAGTTAGCTTCTCTCGAAGCTTCTATTGGTAACTATACAGCTGATATTGATGTTACTATTTCTGAATATGAATTAGTTGTTCCTGTAGGTACTGAATCAGTTGAAGTAAATGGAACAGCAATTTGGCCTGCAGCTACTGTTGCAGGTGGAGGATTAGTTAGCTTAGCAGATGGAATAGCATCAACAACATTAACGGTTACTTCTGAAGACAAATCTGCAACGAAAGATTATACTATTAATATTAGAGAAGCGTATGTTGAAGCAGGTAAGGAATACTTTATTCAGCATAAATTACAAGGCTATGTTTTAGGAGAATTGGATGGATACTTAAAGTTACAGGAGCCTGAATTAAATATGCCTACGCAATACTTTACTTTTGAATTTAGTGAAATAGGAGGTGCATATTATTTAAAAAACCAAAATAATAGATACTTAACAAGTACTATTGATCCGGTTTGGGACATGGTATTTGTTGATGAGTTAACGGCAGTAGCAGATAGCTTCCTTTGGAGATTAGAAGCTGATGACACAGGAAGTTTTAGAATTGCTACTGTTGCAAGAGAAGGTAATGAGGGTAAATATGTTGCTCCTCATGAACTTGGATTAGGAAATGGTGTATTTAATGATAAGCCTTATGATTGGGAAACCGTAGGTAATATATGGGATTTAAAAGATCTTTATGATTTAATTGACCCATATGATACGTCATTAGATACAATTGTTGTTAATGAAGGTGTTTCTATTTCTCCAGATGTAGCTAAGGGTGTTACGGACTACTATGTGGTATTGCCTGTTGGAGGACTTACAACTTTAAATATTGGTGCTACAGCAACAGACGAGGCTGCAACAGTTACTGGAGATGGTGCTATTGATGTGTCTAACGGAAGTGGCTCGTTTGAAATAACTGTTACTGCTCCAGAGCCTGAATACTCAACAACAGTAACAATTCACTATATGGAAGATACTGAACTTGCATTAAAGCACTCCTATACATTTAGTGATGGTACTGCCAAAGATATTGAAGGAGGTGCTGATGGTACTGTAATGGGAGGTTCAATTACCGATGGTATTTATACTGGTGCCGAGGTTGGTGATTACATAGAATTGCCTGCTGAACAAATAGCAATTAATACATATCCTTCTGTAACTTTTGAAATGTATATATCAGATGATGATGCTACAAGTAATGAGAGTGTAAATACTATGGTTTATTACTTTGGTAGAACAAATGAATATGGAGAAGGAGAGGATTATACCATGACCTCAATGAAGTGTAACTCTGTTGTATCTGTAAGCGAGGGATCTGCATGGAATTTTGAGCAAGGTGTAGATGCGGGTATCAACTTGACTGATGATAACGGATATCACCACCTTGTTACTACCATTACTAATGATTCTTTAGTATTTTATGTGGATGGCTTTGTAATGGATACGGCATATTTTTCAGGAGATAATTGTATTGCTACTTTATCAAATGAATTAGCTTACATATTAAAAAGTGGTTATAATTCGGATAATACTTGGTTAGGGTCTGTATTGGAGTATAATATCTATACCGGTGTTATGGATTTGGAAACTGTAAAAGCGCATAATAATGCATGGCCTTACGAAGGAAGCGATGCCGATGCAACTTTAAGTAATTTAACATTAGATGGTGTAACTATCGAAGGATTTAATGGAGCTGTATTAGAGTATAACGTTGAAGTAGATGAATTGCCAGCTGAAGTAATTGCAACTACTAAGGCAGAAGGAGCTACGGCAGTAACTACTGCAACTGCGACAACAATACCAGGTCAAACTACTATTCTTGTTACTGCAGTTGATGGAAATACAAATACGTATACAATCAACTATGATGTTGTAACAGCTGTAGGTGAAGTGAATGACTTAGCAGTAAAAGTTTATCCAACAGTTACTGATGCTGATTTTACTGTAGCTTCAGAGGGAGCATCAACAGTTGTAACTGTTTATGCGCTTACTGGTAGAGTGGTTAAGCAATTTGAAACTAACTCATCAATTGAAACTTTCAGCTTAGATCAAGCCGGAATGTATATCGTTAAGGTAAATACTGATGGTGTTACTAAACTATTTAAAGTTATTAAAAAATAAGTAACATATTATTTATGAGTAATTGAGGGGCCTATATGGCCCCTTTTTTATTAACCCATTCTATATTACTTTACATACGCGATAGTATGTTTTGTTATTATTAGAATATTATTTACTAAATAAGACGCATGTCTTTTATATAGTGATGTTTGATAGGTATAAATACTGTAATTCAGGTTTTGGTTATTGATCTTAAAGAGTATCGAATGGGTATTTTACTATAAGGCCATAGCTTGCATATCAAATGAAAAAAAAAGACTGACGTAAATAGCCAGTCTTTAAATGTTTATTTATGAATAAGAAGCTTATTCTGAGCTTTTATTTTTTACCTGCTGTAAATATTCACTCGGATTCATACCAAATTCCTTTTTAAAACACTGTCTGAAATAGCCACTGCTATTAATACCAACTTTGTACATTATTTCGCTAATGTTAAATTGAGTGGTTTCAAGGAGTTTGACTGCTTCATTCATTTTTATTTTCCTGATGTATTCATTAACAGTAATGTTAGTGAGTGCTTTTACCTTTCTGTATAGTGTGGAGTGGCTCATGTGCATCAATGAAGCGATTTCAGCAATACTTATTTGTTCATCTTCCAGCTTTTCATAGATAACCGAATTAAGTTTATCAAAGAAATCCTGATCTAGCTCGTTGGTGGCTTTTGATTCAGAAGGTAATTCAGGTTGTTTTGTTGTACTTATTTTAGAAACATTATTTTCTGATAATTTCCTTCTGGTTTCAAAAATATTCTTAATTCTGCTGCGTAATAAAGTGCCACTAAAAGGTTTTGTAAGATAGGAATCTGCGCCAGCTTCGTATCCCTCACTTTTATCTTTTAAGGAATCTTTTGCCGTTAAAAGTACAACCGGAATGTGACAAGTACGAACATCTTTTTTAAGTTCTTTACACATTTCAATTCCATCCATTACCGGCATCATTACATCACTAACAATGATATCAGGAACAGCTTCGCAGGATTTTTCAAAACCTACCTTACCGTTTTCTGCATGTATGATGTTGTAATCTTCCGAAAGGCATTCTTCAATATATTCGGCAATATCAGCGTTATCTTCAACAATTAATATTACGTTTTTATCGTCGTCAGCTGTTTCTTCTGGTATATCTTCTATTTCAAAATGTTTAGCTTCCGGATATGAGTTGTTGATTAAAAACTTCAAAGTAAAACAAGTTCCTTCACCAAGTTCGCTGCTTACTTCTATTTCGGCTTCGTGTAAATCAATCATCTTTTTAACCAAATCTAATCCAATACCGGTTCCGGATACTTGATAAGATGTGTTTTTTGCTTGAAAGTAACGATCGAAAATATATGGCAGGTCTTCTTTTGCAATTCCAAAACCTGTATCCTCAATTGTTATTTCTGCATATGGTAAGTTCTGATCGTTAGTTTGACTTAAGGTAAGATTGATTTTTCCCTTTGGTGTATATTTAATGGCGTTAGAAATAAGGTTATCCAAAATAATACTCACAACCTCAGGGTCGTAATACATTTCCACTTCTTTTTCGGGAATGGAAACTTCAAAATCTATGTTTTTATTGCTGTTTAGTTCTTTGTATTTAACTCCTGTTTCGTAAAAGAATTTCGCAAAATCCTCCTTTAAAACTGTCAGCTTCCTACTCTGTGTTTCCGACTTTCTAAACTCCAGAATTTGGTTTATTAACTGGAGTAAACGGTTGGCTACACGGTGTATGTTGTTTATTTTTTTTACATGTTCCGGAGATAGGCTTTTGTCTATTATTAAGTCTTCCAAAGGACCAAGAATCAATGTCATTGGGGATCTTAGTTCATGGGTAATATTGGTGAAAAACTTAATCTTATCTTCATTAAGTTGTAACTCTTGCTGGTGCGATTTCTTTTCAAAAATAAGCTGGTTCTCAATTTGTAATTTCTTCTTGTAAAAGATGAGTATGTAATAGCCCATACAAAACAAAAGAACGATATAAATAACCTTAGCCCACCATCTTAACCAAATAGGAGGAAGGATATTGATGTACATAGAGGTTACTTCATTGGACCAATCCTTATTGTGGATACGTGCTTTTAATTTAAAAGTATAATTGTCGGGTTTTAGGTTCCTAAAGGTGACTTGTTTTTCTTTTCCTAAGAAATACCAGTTTTGATCAAGCTCCGACATTTGAAACATAAATTCAACCTTATCGGCCAGTGCATAATTTAAAGTATTAAAATTAATTTGAAATGAATTGTTAACATACTTAAGATCCATAATGGCATCAAAAGGAATATGTACAAATTCACTCAGATTTTCATTTTCTGTATTTGAAACTGAAAACTGAGTTATAGTTACCTTGGGTACTGTAAGACTTATTTGAGCAGGTTGCTCATTGAAGTAGGTGATTCCATCCTGAGACCCAAAATATATAGTGCCATCATCTGTTTTTACAACAGAACCATTCATGTAATGTCCTTTTGAGATATTATCATAAATGCTGTAGTTGCTAACGTGTTTAGTGTTCAGGTTGATAAAGCTTATCCCGTTAATGGTACTAACCCATATTTCGTTCGGACTATGGCCTTCCGTAATAGCTAAAATGGTATTTTCAGCTAATCCGTAATCTTTACCAATTCTAAGTACGGAATCTTGCTTGCCTTGAAACATAAACAAATCATTTTGAGAACCAACCCAAATTCGATTTCGCTTATCTACATAAATTTGATTAACACTGTAAAGATCATAGTATTTGCCGTAATTATACAGCAAGTTAAAATTACGATCGAAAACAAAAAGACCTCCTCCTAAACTGCCTACCCAAAGTTGGCCATTCTTGCTTTCTGTAATACACCTAATGTTATCATCAGTTAATGCTGAATTAGTAGTGTTGTAGTGTGCATATTTCATAGTGTTTAAGTCAATAGCAAACAAGCCAACATCAGTACAAACCCAAAGGTGATTATTAGAATCCTTAAATAGTTTATATATGGCAATCCCTAAAATTTCATCTATTAAAGTAAGACGTGTAAATTTTTCGGTAAGGGGATTAAAGCGAAAGATTTTGCCATCCTGTGTGCCCACCCATATATTATTTCTATCGGTATAAAAAATCGCCGTAGCATTATATCTTTCACCTAAAATAAAATTGTAATCTTTTATTTTGGTTACTTTGTTATATTGAGAAATTCCTCCAGCACTATTTGCCACCCAAATATTGTTATTATCGTCACAACTAATATCAGGTACAACCTTGTCTAAAAGTGTATTTTTATTTGAAGTAAGAGGGAGGTAATCTATTTTATTAAAAAAAGATTCTTGGTTAGATATAAAATTAACACCTCCGATATAACCTCCCAACCAGATGTTTCCAAAATTATCCTGTAGCAGTGTTTGTACAGAGCTGGATGAAATATTGGAAGGTAAATCACCGGCATATAAATGTTTGAATTTTATTGTTGCTTGTGAAATATTTGAAGATAAATCATCCAGATTCAGGATATTTATACCTCCACCTTCTGTTCCAAACCAAAGCTCCGATTTCTGTGTTTCGATAATGCTTTCTACATTGTTACTAGATAATGAGTTTGGATTGTGTGCTTCGTGACTAAAGTTTGTAAATGAATTAGTTTCTGGATTAAATAAGGAGAGTCCTCCTCTTGAACCTACCCAAATGTTCCCTTTTGAGTCTTTAAATAAACTGGTTACTGTATTATTAGGAATGCAATTAGGATTGTTTGGTTCCCAGTGAAGGTTTATAGCTGTTTTGCTTTCTAAATCAATTATACTTAATCCTGTATTTACATGGCCAACATATAATTTACCATCGTTATCTGGTAAAATGCACCAATTGTAATCAGATCCTAATCCTTGTACATTCGATTGGTTGTAATGAGTAAATTGCCCTGTTTTTTTATCATAATAGTCAATGCCGCTTAAGTAAGTGGCAAACCATAAATTACCGGAGCTATCAGAATTAATATCTGTAACACCATTTGCAATTAGACTGCTCCTGTTATTATGATCGTGCTCGTAGTGTGTAAATATTTTCGTTTTGTAGTTGTAGGCATCAACTCCATTCTTTTCGGTAGCAATCCAAACAATATCATCGTGTTTATCGGCATAAACACAATTTAAAACATTGCTCGATATCGAATTTGACCCTGATTCAGAGTTTTTAAATACTTCAAATGTGTTACTGTCAAACCTGTTTAAACCATCTTTAGTTGCAATCCATATAAAGCCATCGTTATCTTGAGTGATACTAATAACATTGTTGTTTGATAACCCACTTTCCAGTCCCAGCTTTTTAATGTTGAATGCTTTAACTGAAAACGGATTTACCATATTTATCAGTAAAAGCAAAAACAAATACTTATTAATTTTCATAGACAATTTAGATATATAACTCTCAAAAATAACTATAATAATATAGATATAATTGGATGATAAAGAAATTGACGAATTTATACTATGAAATTGCAGAATATGAAATTTGCTTTTAGTCTTGTTAGTACATGTTTGTTAGTGTTTTAGGTGAGTGGGGTTTTCGTAGAATTATTATGATTAAATGCCAGAAATGTGTTTAAGCCCGGAATATGCATTAAAAAGTCTATTACATATTGAAACTGCTTCAAAACAAGTCATTTCATTAACTTCCTTCAACTCGCCATAGCGGTGCTATGCTTCGTTTCAGTAATCTCTTGTTTTATTGCATTTTCAATACTCATTACGAATCTTTAATTTCATAATCCGGGTTAAACGTTGAAGTTAAAAAGATACAGCTCGTGCATAGTATATATAAAAAGAAAGGATAGACAAAAGTTAAATGCCTATCCTTACTGTTATTTAGGTTAAAAAAGATTTATAACTGATAGTGTTATTTTTTTATCACCTTATGAAAACTAGAGGCTGAATTGTTGGATACTTTAATAATGTACATTCCGCTTTCTAAGTCAGATAAATCGATGTTAATATCATTCCCTGATTTATCTGATTCTCCAACTTTGATACCAGCATTGTTAAATATCTCAAAGCTACTCATCCAATCGCCTTTTATATTAACTTTTGAGTTGGTCGGATTAGGATAAATAAGAATAGATAGTTCATCTTTATTTTTAATGCTTGTGTATGTTGAACTATATTGGGTAATGTGAATGTATTTATACAAACCTCCATTGGTTAAAATACGAATTCTATTTGTTCTGTTTTCTGTCAGATCATTGGCATCAGCACTAATCGTAAGGGTTTGGTTACCCTTGCCTTCATCAACGGCTACTGTTAGCCAGGATTCATCCTGTACCTTCACTTCCCATAAAGCATTACTTTCCACTGAAATTTTAGTACATACCGTATCTTCAAAAGTAAACAAAGCTTCTTCATTAGAAGTAGATAATGTTTCTTCGAAAAGAGTTGGAATCCAACGCTGGCAATCATGATTCGTATTTGACCATAATTTTACCTGATAATTAGAAGTGTATGCGTAAGGTATTTCTAATAAATTATTTTGAATAGAAGGGTAAACTAAAGTTTTGCCATTAGGAGATTGTGTGACTCTGAATTTTTGATTTACAGCTCCGGTGTATGAACTTGTTAACTGTAAATATTCAGCATTATTAGTTCCTGTTGCTTCCATAAACTGGCTGTCATCTTCATAACTTCTTACAATATATTCTCCAGTACCAAGTGGTGTAAAAAACCACTTTTGACTATCGTAATTACTGTTTGAAGAATACTGATACAATAATGCTCCATCTTCGATGATATGATCTTGTACATCAAGCATCTTGTTACTATTGGCATTTTTAAGTGTGTAAATACCTTCATCCAAAAAATCCATGGATATAGAAGGCCATCCGTTATCGTCCCATTTTAATTTTGCATGCCCCAGAGTTGGACCTCCTTTGTTATTAGCCTCTTCGCTGGGATAATATCCTGTTGGGTCATAATAATGAAAGGAAACATAGTCAGTACCATTTTCTCGGTAAACACCAATGTGTC
Organism: uncultured Saccharicrinis sp.; assembly: GCA_963677245.1. Lineage (GTDB taxonomy): Bacteria > Bacteroidota > Bacteroidia > Bacteroidales > Marinilabiliaceae > Saccharicrinis. Next base: position 1,479,514 of record OY781921.1, on the reverse strand, counting down.
CGGGGCCGTAATATCTGTCATCTTCTCCTCTTAAATCGTTGTGCTTAAAAACGGTGGAGCCGCCACTTTTTGTACCATAGGCTACCATATTTTTACCTGATTTATCTACAAATGGACCTGTTGGACTTTCTGATCTCCCCATTACCACATAATAGGTACTGGCAATTCCGTTACAACATCCTCCTTTATTATAAAACAGATAATAGTACCCATCACGATAGATCATACAGGCGCCTTCACCTTCGCCATAATTGGTGCTATTGGGACCTGTCCATGAATTAGCGACGGTAGTTCCGGGTAAGTTACCTGTATATGTTTTTGGTTTACCTGAAACGGAATCTATTTCGGTTACAACCATTCCTACCTCATTGAAAGAACCGTAAACCATCCAAATTTTTCCATCGTGACCACGACATAGAGATGGATCGATTGCGTTAAGTGCTAAACCTGGTTGGTATGACCAAATGCCCAGAAATCCAACATCAACCCAATTGTAATCTGGATCTTCAGGGTTAAGCGTTTTATTAGTAACACATCCAATGGTAGAAGTCATTGTTCCCCACTCAGAACAAGAATAATACAGGTAATATTGATCATTCATGTAAATGATATCTGGAGCCCAAAAGGCACCATGGAAAATGGATTCCCCGCTAGTGTTTGTTTCACCGCCAACATAATTATTAATCCATTCCGGGAATACTGTTTTTGTAAATGGCGTTGGTCCATCTTCCCATGTAATCATATCATAAGAAAATTTGGAGTAGATACCATCACCGGTACCGAATACCCAATAACGATCTCCACATTTAACAATGCTGGATGGATCATGTACTCCTGAAGGCCAGGTTTGAGCTGTTACAGGATTGAGGTATATACCGATAAAAAAGGAAAATATGCTAAAAACTTTTATAGCGTATTTTTTAAGGTTTAAGTAGTTGTTTTTCATTTATATGATTTTAAAGAACACCGCAAAAAAGTAAAAAAACTTTGAACTTGAAATTAGGTGCAATGAATGTATTATATAATCCACTTCTTTTACCAAATTAGACACATATATTGTCTAATGTAGAATGTAAATTATTCTACTTGTAATGATCTTTTTGTGTCACAGTTGATTAAAAAAGATTCTTCCTAAGATGTAATGTGTTCAATAGCTTTACTAACTATGTGTGTGTTAATCCCATTTTCTACATACACAGCATGAACCCCAAGAGAACTCACGTCTTGAATATTTCGCATCTCATCATCAAAGAAAATCATTTGATTAAATGAGGTTTTGCTGGATGTCTTAAGTTGATTAAAATGAGCGATTTTACTGCTGGGATATATTTCTTTAAAATCAAAAAAATGATCTATCTCAAATAAGTTTAATAATTCCTGTGCCCAATCAGGAGCTCCGGTACGTGATGCAAGAGCAAGAGGTATATTTTTTTGCTGAAGTTCTTTTAAAATGTCCCTAACATCAGGATATAAAGTTATTTTAGCTCCGTAAGCATCTTCAATATGATTGTTAACTCTTTTATAAGGTGGGTTAGTGTGGTCGCACCAGGTACCTCCGGCATCCCATAAGGTGAAATCTAAATCAAAAACTACTAATATCTCCATTAGGCAAAAATAAAATTTTATCAGATATTTTATGATTTAAAGCTTCCTAAATATATAGAAGCTAAACTGTGTATAGAAATATTAACTTTGTGCAAAATTCAAATTGAGATAGAATCATTATGAGCTTAAAAGACTTTAAAACCCGAATAAAAATCAAGGCAGAAGCTGAAGATATTTATGCTGCTTTAACTAATCCTTTTACTATAGAACTGTGGTCGGGATATAAAGCTGTAATGAGTACAGAAGCTGGCTCTGAGTTTTCGTTGTGGGATGGTGATATTGTAGGTAAAAACCTGGAGTTCGATGAAAATAAAAAAGTAGTTCAGCAATGGTATTTTGGAGAGCAAGCCGAAGCTTCCATTGTTACCATTAAAATATTCGAAAATAAAAATAATTGCCAGGTAGAGTTGGTGCATACTAATATTCCGGAAAGTGACTTTGATGATATTTGCGAAGGATGGACAGAATATTACCTGGGTGCGATTAAAGAATTTTTTGAACAAGACTAGCTGTTTACTATTGACTTAAGCAAAGATTTTTGTTAATATAGATATGGTGTTTACCAAAACCTGTATTAATGAAAATCTTAAACTATAGTGCCTATCCGTTCTTCCGATTACTAATTCCACTTCTTTTAGGAAGAGTTTTTTCTTTATTTATTACTCCCGACTTATTGGGATATGGGATCACATCTCTTATTGTCATTGCATCCTTAGTTTTAATTTTTTATTTAAAGGGTCTCGCTTATTCAAAACGTTGGTGGTTAGGCGTATTTGTTTTTGCAGCAGTCTTTATGCTGGGTCTTTTAAATAAACCTAATTATTACTTTTCAGAAGAGGCTTACAATGATGAAATAGTATATAAATCCATTGTTAAGTCTGTTGTAAAAGACACAGATCAAAAACAAACCCTTCTTTTTGAATCTTACACGAAATCGGGTGATCAAACACTATTTTTTAAGACACTGGCCTATATTCAAAAGGATAGTTTACAACAAGGTTTTAAGCCAGGAGATGCGCTTTGGTTTAAATCCAGCTTAAAACCGTTTAATTACACTCGCAACCCTTATGCATTTGAATATGCTGATTATATGTATTTTCAGGATGTTAAAGGGCAGTTCTTTATTAAATACCAGGAATTAATTAAGGAAGGAATAGAATGGAACTGGATAAGGCCCTTTTATATTTTTCGACAACAGTCTGAGTTGAAATTAAAGAAACTACCTTTAAACAAAGAGGAATATGCTATTGTAACAGCGCTTTTGCTTGGCGATAAAAGCAAACTTGATTATCAAACAAAAGCTAACTTTTCAGGAGCCGGAGCTATCCATATTCTTTCGGTTTCAGGATTGCATGTCGGAATTATATTTCTCTTGCTAAGCAGTTTGTTTGGTAAAATGAAACGAGGTTTATCAGGCTTGCTTAAATGTTCAGCTATCATCCTTATTTTATGGACTTATGCGGCTGTAGCAGGGATGGCACCTTCTGTTTTTAGAGCCACCATTATGTTTACGGTATTTTTAATTTCCAGAGTAATAAATCATCAGTACAAAATATATCATTCGCTTGTTATTGCTGCGTTTGTAATATTAATCATTGATCCCTATTCGTTTTTTAATGCCGGATTTTGGTTAAGTTTTAGTGCGGTGGCTTCCATCGTATATTTTTATCCTCAAATAAATAGTTGGTTTTACTTTAGTTCTCCTTGGGGTAAATTTATCTGGGCTTTGGTTTCGGTTTCACTCTCAGTTCAAATTGGCACTTTACCATTGGGCTTGTATTTATTCCGATTCTTTCCAACCTGGTTTATTTTGTCAAATATTCTAATTGTACCGGTGTTACCCTTTGTATTATTTGGTGCTTTAGTAATTATATTAAATCCGGAAATACCTTTTATCTTCAATATAATAGCAGAATCTTTATCGAGTCTCATACTTTACATTAATGAAGTAACTACCTGGATTAGTCATTTACCATGGGCCAGATTTACTGCCATACAACTGGAATTTTACCAGCTTTTTATATTGTACCTGGCTTTGTTCATGTTCGTGTATTGGCAACTCAGTAAAAGAGGTAAATATTTATTAAACTTTCTTGCGTTGATGTCTTTGGCAATTATTGCTGTTTCGTTGGAGACCTATAAAAAGTATAATCAAACTATTTTTACGGTTCATCAAATTAAAAATGCGAGTACAATAAGTTTTGTGCAAAAGGAGAGAAGTATATTTTGGTTTAATGATTCTATTGAAACTAAAGCATTTGATTATGCCATTGAGCCACTTTTTTTACAACAGGAAACAGGTTCGGTTATTGCTCATAGTATGGATGAAGAACATATAATAGGACTGAAAATAGGAGATTATAAGGTGCTCATTTTAAATGGAAAAGTTGAGAGTGAAGACTTTTTTAATGAGGTTGATATAGCTGTTTTAACAAATAAAGTGCCGCGAAAATATATTGAATCTTTAATTAATTCTAAGCTCAAAGTTCAATTGGTTTTTGATTCCTCCTTTTCCCGAAATCGTTCACTCTATTGGCAGAAGAGAGCTAAAAAAGATCAGCAATCTATTTGTTTTGTTGCCTTACAAGGCGCCTTTTCAATTCATAAAACTTTATGACTTTAATGATATTTCAATGTTCTATTATTAGAAGTTTTAGAATACAGAATAGGTAATGCATCCTCCGAAATATAAAAACTATTTTTGCCGTGAAATGTTAAGCTATTGGTATACCGTGGTTTAATACCTTAGTGTAAATTATTAAAAATACCTTATAATTTTTAGGGATTATCTTATAAATTTGCTCCGGTTTTCCGAGTACGCATAAGCGTGTTCTATTTAAAATAAATATTAGGCGATGAGAATTATTATTGCAGGTGCAGGAGAAGTAGGTACTCATGTGGCAAAAATGATGTGTCATGCAAATCATGATGTTATTCTAATTGATGATAGCGAAGAGCGTTTAAGGCAAATTGATTCGCATTACGATTTAATGACGATTGTTGGATCGGTTTCTTCCATAGATGATTTACGAAGAGCTAATGTGTCAGCGTGTGATTTGTTTATTGCAGTTCCTCCTTACGAAGAACTTAGTTTAATGTCGGCAATCCTGGCTAAAAAATTAGGAGCCAAGGTGACCATCGCCCGAATTAATAATTACGAATATTTATTGCCTGAGAATAAGGAATTCTTCAAACAACTAGGAATTGATGAGTTAATTTACCCTGAGCAACTGGCTTCTAAGGAAATTATTGCTTCCTTAAAGAGAGTCGGTATTCGCCAGCAAATTGATTTTTCAGAGGGAAAGCTAATTTTGTACGCCATCAAGATTAGGGATAATGCACCGATCGTTAATAAAACGCTTGCGGAGGTGGGTACAATGCATTCTAATAAATTGTATAATACAGTCGCCATTAACAGAGATGGAGTTACCATTATTCCTCGTGGAAACGAAACTTTTAAGCATAACGACTTAGCCTATATACTTACTACTCCTGAAGGTACGCAGCAAGTAATGGAGGATGCCGGAAAAGAGCATTTTGATGTAAAAAATGTGATGATTCTGGGAGGTAGCCGTATTGGTAAAAAAGTAGCGCAGCGCCTTGAGTCGGAGTATAATGTTAAGCTTATTGAAATAAACAGGGAGAGAAGTACGAAGCTGGCCGATACTTTGGAACATACGCTCGTAATAAACGGGGATGGTCGTAACCTGGAGCTTTTAAAAGACGAAGGTATTAAGAAGATGGATGCTTTTGTAGCTGTTACGGCTAACTCCGAAGTAAATATATTAGCCTGTCAGCTGGCTAAAAAGATGGGTGTTAAAAAGACCGTGGCTGAGGTGGAAAATATGGATTATATTGACCTGGCTGAAAATATAGGAATTGGTACACTGATTAATAAAAAGCTGATTGCAGCAAGTTATATTTACAGATATACTGTAAAAGCAAGAGTTTCTCACGTAAAATGTTTAACAGCCTCAGAAGCGGAAGTATTAGAGTTAGTGGCAGGTCCAGGTTCAAAAATTACCAAAGATCGCTTGAGCGAACTTAAGCTTCCTAAGGATGTAAATGTGGGTGGGATTATTAGAAATGGTAGTGCCATTGTTGCAACCGGAAATACGCAGATTATTCCAAACGATAAGGTGGTGGTTTTTGCCATGCCTTCCGGTATTAGAAAAATAGAAAAGATGTTTCTTTAATAGGTCAGAAGTTGACTTAGAATACACATAGAAAAACAAAAAAGATAGTATGCTGAATTTTAGAATTGTCCTTCTGGTAATGGGACTTCTTTTGTTAGTTGAAGGTGCATTTATGTTGTTATCGTCAGTAGTGGCAGCTATTTATGGTGAATATGATTTACCTTATTTTCTATGGTCTTCTTTAATATGTATTGTTATTGGGGCAGTTCTTTGGCTATCTAATTATAAAGCAGAAAAAAATATTGGAAAACGTGAAGGATATATCATTGTGTCGATGGTATGGATTGTGTTTTCTTTTTTTGGTTTATTACCCTTTTATTTAAGTGGAGCTATACCATCTTTTACCGATGCCTTTTTTGAGACCATGTCTGGTTTTACTACCACAGGATCTTCTATTTTAGATGATATTGAGGCTTTACCTCATGGTATTTTGTTTTGGCGAAGTATCATTCAGTGGCTTGGAGGTATGGGTATTATTGTACTTTCTTTAGCCATTTTACCATTGCTGGGAGTAGGCGGTATGCAGTTATTTATTGCAGAAGTTCCCGGGCCTGTGCCGGATAAACTAAGTCCTCGTATTGCTGATACAGCCAAACGTTTATGGGTAATTTATGTGTTATATACACTTGTGGAAACCATATTACTTTGGATAGGAGGTATGACCTTTTTTGATGCTATTTGTCATTCGTTTACCACGATGGCAACAGGAGGTTACTCAACTAAACAAGCAAGTGTTGCCTTTTGGGATTCAGCCTATATACAATATGTGATTATTATTTTTATGTTTATTGCCGGAGCTAATTTTACCTTATCATATACCGCATTGCATGGTAAGTTCAGAAGGGCAATAAAGGACGAAGAGTTTAAATATTACTTTGGGTTTGTAATGGTGGTATCTGTTTTTGTGGCCATCATGTTATATATAAAAGGGGATGTGCCGGATGTAGAACAGGCTTTCAGAGATTCTTTGTTTCAGGTGGTATCGTTGATTACCACTACCGGATATGCCACGGCCGATTACCTGGTTTGGTTTCCTACCTTAAGTATTATCATGTTTATGTTAATGTTTATTGGAGGAAGTGCGGGTTCTACTGGTGGTGGGATAAAAGTAGTGCGTATTGTTATCTTGCTAAAGAATGCCTATTTCGAACTCAAGCGTTTAATTCACCCGAACGCTGTTATTCCTGTACGTTTTAATTCTAAAGCCGTATCACCATCAGTAATTACCAATGTGCTGGCATTTATTGTTATTTATATGCTTGTGGTTGGGGTTAGTATGATTATAATGTCGTTTATGGGTTATAATTTAGATACTTCTATTGGAGCAGTTGCTACTTGTATTGGGAATATTGGTCCTGGTTTAGGAGAGGTGGGGCCGGCAGTTAATTTTGCGCATATACCCGATTTTGGAAAGTGGTTCTTAAGCTTTTTAATGCTAATGGGTCGTCTGGAAATCTTTACGGTAGTACTGTTATTTTCACCTTATTTCTGGAAGAATTAATCAGTAAATAGTTATCAGTAAACAGTTGTCAGTAAACAGTTAAGAATAAATCAGTCGTTAACTATTGACCAATCAACCATTAAACCAATCAACCATTGACTAATATTCTATTTCGCCTTTTCCTTCCCTGATAATTTCCAGTTTGTCGTTGGTGCAGTCAATAACGGTAGAGGCCACATTGCCACCATAACCACCATCAATAACTATATCTACAAGCTTATTGTACTTTTCGTAAATCAATTCCGGATCTGTGGTGTACTCCAGTATTTCATCTTCATCGACTACCGAGGTGCTTAAAATAGGATGTCCCAGTTCCTTAATGAGTTCTCTGATGATATTATTATCAGGAACACGTATTCCAACTGTTTTTTTATTGTTTTTAAATAGCTTCGGAACGTTTGAATTGGCTTTTAAAATAAAGGTGAAAGGACCAGGCAGATTTTTCTTCATCACCTTAAAAATACTGTTGTTGATGGCTTTGGTATACTCCGATATCTGGCTTAAATCGTAACAAATAAACGAAAGATGATCCTTTTTTAAGTTTATGTTTTTAATTCGCGCAATAGCTTCTACGGCTTTACTATTATTAATATCGCAGCCAATTCCGTAAACCGTATCGGTAGGATAAATAACAATAGCTCCTTTTCTAAGCTCCTCAACAACCTGGCGAATATCGCGAGGATTCGGATTTTCTTCGTAAATCTTTATTAGCATATTCTGAGTTTTCTGCGAAAATAAGTTATTCGCATGGATTTCAAGGTCATTACTCTTAATCTACGGTAAATAAGTTATAAAAGCATCATCCTTAGTGTATTTTAATAGTCGCCTATATATATTATTTATAAAATATCCATTTAAATATAATTAAAACTCTGATTTGATATTGAATTAGCATGTTTTATAATTGAATTATTAATGTAATACTTATAAACAGCAATTTATAATTAATATAACAATATGTAAATAATAGAAAATGAATATCTAAATAAAGAAATGAATGATACAAATAAAAATAAGAAAGACTAATACTAATAATAGAAAAGTAAAAATAAATATAAGATATGTGGAAAAAAAGAATAGTAATATATTAAGAATATATAGATAGGATAAACTAAAAATAAGATAGAAGTATTCAAAATATAGATATATGTAAAATATAAAAATATAGATAGTAGAAGTCAAAAAGTTAATTAGGATACATCTTTATTAGAGCAGGAGAGGAAAAAAGTATTTAGTGCGTAAAAAGATGGAATTAAGTAAAGAGGATAAAATTCGATTGCGCTGTAAAAATAAATACGAGCGTCTTTTTATAGAATTATTCGGTTTGTTAATTAAACAAAAATAGAGGTGTTGTTCTTTTTTTTGTAATTATATTGTAAAAAATAAGAAGGATTGCTCTGCAAAAAGATCTGATGGCTAAAATTCGTTACAAATTAACAGGCTTGTTTGTTTTATTGGTTGTAATTGCCATGAGTATTGTTACATACCTTGTTATGTGGCGTGTTCAGGTGGAGGTGGAAAGGGAAGAGATTTCGAAAATGCAATATCAGGCCAAATATCTGGTGGCAGGTTTGCAGCGGGATTTAGATCAGGTGAAAAACACAGCACAAACATCAGAATCTTCTCTTTATTCTATATGGCCAAAGGAGGGTCTTAATGCTCAAAATATAGATGCTTTTAAGAAGGATTTGGCCAATAATTTTCTGCAAATAGGAAAAATTACGAAACCTCTTAGTATGTGGTTGGCAATAGATCCAAAATTTCTACCGGGTAATCATATTGTCAGCTTTTTTAAAAAAGATGGAGTTTATCAAAGAGAAAAAGAATATAATATATACGATTTAGATTTGTCTGATCCTAGTATGACTTGGTGGACCGATGCTGTTAAGTATGGAGAGGTATGGACTGATCCTTATTATTGGGCTAACTGGAACATGGAACTTATTTCTTATTCCAAGGCTATTTATATCGATTCTGTTTTTATAGGTTGCCTGGGATCTGATTTTGATTTTTCCTTGAAGCGAAAAGAGTGGAGTGATATAAAAATAAACAAAACGGGGTATATTAGTTTAGTGAATAAGGATTTTAAATTTATTCTGCACCCTGATTTTTCGCAAAAGTATGCTGCTGAAGTTATTCCTGAAGAGATACATTCGTTAATAGATAAATCGATGAAGGATTCGCAGGATGGATACGTAAAGTACAATCTTGAAGGCGAGGAGAAGGTTTTAGTATATGATAAACTATCCAATGGTTGGGGTGTGATTGTTATTGTTCCTTTAAAAGAAATTAATGCACCCGTTTATCGATTAATTCACACTATTCTTGTTATAGCAATATCTGTTATTTTGTTTTCGGTAATAGTTGCAGCGCTTTTTAGTAGATCAATAACCCGGCCTATATACAGTTTGGTTTCCTTGTTTAATAAGGCTGCAGATGGAGTTCTTACGGTCAGGTCATCTGTAAAATCCAATGATGAAATAAAAGTGCTGGGCAATCGATTTAATAGGTTTATGGCAGAAATGCAATGTATGGTGGGACGGTTAAAAGATCAGGAGAAGAAGCTGATTAGGGAACGTAATAGAGCAGAGGAATCGGATAAACTAAAAACGGCGTTTTTAAATAACCTTAGTCACGAAATCAGAACACCACTGAATGCTATTGCCGGGTATTCTGAATTACTTGTAGAATCCGAATTAAGTGAGGAGGAGAAAAAGGCTTACTTAAAGGTGGTTCAGGATAATAATGATAAGTTAATCCATTTTATTGATGATATTATTACCTTATCTAAACTGGAACAGGGTCAGGTTACTTGTTATCCTATAGAAACAACTATTTTTAATTTGTTTAAGAAGATAAAAAACGATGTCGCGCATATTTATCCGAAAGGAAAGCATGGCGTACGTTTGGACTTTCAATTTCCGGAGATAGAAAAAGATACATGCATAAAAATAGATTACACCTTATTGTTTAAGGCATTGCAGGCCTTGCTCGATAATGCCTTTAAATATACCGAAAAGGGATTTGTGGTATTAGGTGCGTATATCCACCAAAATACATGGGGCTTTTATGTGGAGGACACTGGAGTTGGGATACCTACGGATTATCAAAAAAAGGTATTTAATAAGTTTTATAAGTATAAGCAAAGTAAAAAAGTATTGTACGATGGCGTAGGTATGGGCTTACCGATTACTTTTGATTTACTGAAGCTCTTAAAAGGAGAAATTAAGTTAGAGTCGGAAGTAGGCAAAGGTTCTCGTTTTACGGTTGAATTTGTTCTTTGATTGATGGTTTTATTTTTTGGACAGAATCATCAATGCTCTAAAATAAAAAAAAACCACCCGATTAAAATCAGATGGCTTTTGTAGAGCGGAAGACGGGATTCAAACCCGCGACCCTTAGCTTGGAAGGCTAATGCTCTATCAGCTGAGCTACTTCCGCAAATAATAATTAATGGAGCCAATGGAGGGACTCGAACCCACGACCTGCTGATTACAAATCAGCTGCTCTAGCCAGCTGAGCTACATTGGCAAAAATAAAAGTGGGGAGAGCAGGATTCGAACCTACGAAGACGAAAGTCAGCGGAGTTACAGTCCGCCCCAGTTGGCCACTTTGGTATCTCCCCAAAATTATATTTTCAGTACGTTTAACATGTTTTCAACTTTTTGAAAACCGAAGAGCCAATAGAGGGACTCGAACCCACGACCTGCTGATTACAAATCAGCTGCTCTAGCCAACTGAGCTATATTGGCGGGTGGGTAAGCTACCTATATCGCACCGCTCAACCATCTACCCTTGCTGCCGTCAGGCCCTGGGGGAATTCAATAGGAGCTGGTCGTACAGGACTTACCCGTGCTTTAGCGGATGCAAAAGTAGAAAAAAACATATACCCGCCAAGCAAAAATGACAAAAAAATATACTTTTTTTTTGCCTTATTTTTTAATCGCTTTGTTATCAATAAGTTGTTTTTGTATTATTTTTTCATGTTTTTTCGATGGGTGTTTGTCGTACGCTGAAACACTATTTTTTTTCAAGGAAAGTTATGTACCCTATTTTTAAATTTTATCTTTGACAGAATTCTAATCTTAACTCTTAATTTTTTATTATGGAACAACCAGCATCAAAATCATCAACCATTTATTCTTATGGCCTGTACTTAGGTTTAGCTTCTATTGTATTTGGGTTAATTACATATTATGGAGGTTTATTGGGTAATAAAGGCTTTGGTTACCTGGGCTATGTGATTGTTATTGTATTTATTGTACTTGGATTATTGCATTATAAAAATAATGTCAATAATGGAATCCTAGGATATGGACAAGGCGTTGGCTTGGGTACATTAATTTCTCTTGTAGGCTCAGTTATTTCAAGTGTATTTACATATGTGTTTTTTGAATTTATTGATCCGGCAAAGCATCAGGAGTTGTTGGCTATTGTTCAGGAGCAACAAATGCAGGCAGGTTTATCGGAAGCTCAACTAGAGCAGGCAGAAGGGATTATGAGTGCCATGATGAGCCCATTGGCATTAGCTATTCTTGGAATCATTAGTGGAGTAATTGGAGGGGTGATTTTATCTCTAATTATCTCGGCTATTCTTAAAAAAGATCCGGAAATATCTTTTGAGTAATTAGAAACAAAAATTGAGAATGAATTTATCTGTAGTTATACCATTATATAACGAAGAAGAGTCGTTAATTGAATTACATAAATGGATTAGGGGAGTATTAACTCCCCTTGGTCTTTCATACGAGGTTATATTTGTAGATGATGGAAGTACTGATACTTCATGGCAAGTGGTGGAAGGATTGGCCAATGAATTTAATGAAGTAAGAGGGCTGAAGTTCAGACGTAACTATGGAAAATCTGCTGCTTTGTATAGTGGTTTTGAGGCTGCACAAGGGGAAGTTGTAGTAACCATGGATGCCGATTTACAGGATAATCCGGATGAGTTACCTGAGCTGTATCGATTGATTAAGGAAGAAGGTTTTGACTTGGTTAGTGGCTGGAAAAAGAAAAGGCATGATCCGCTTGGGAAAACCGTTCCGAGTAAGTTGTTTAATAAAACTGCGCGTTGGATATCTGGTATTAAATTACACGATTTTAACTGCGGTTTAAAGGCATACCGCAAAGAGGTAATTAAAAGTATTGAGGTATATGGTGAAATGCATCGTTATATTCCAATACTAGCTAAGAGAAATGGTTTTGATAAGATCGGTGAAAAAGTTGTTATCCATAATGAAAGAAAATACGGCGTTTCAAAATTTGGGATTGAGCGTTTTCTTAAAGGATTTTTAGATCTTTTGTCGGTTACCTTTATTTCAAAATTCGGAAAACGACCGATGCACTTATTTGGTAGTTTGGGTACATTAATGTTTACGGTTGGTTTTTTTGCATCGCTATATTTGGGAATACACAAGCTGTATTGTGTTTATAACCATATTCAGGAGGCTTTGGTTACATCAAGTCCATACTTTTATATTGCCTTAACTTGTATGATTATAGGAACACAGCTATTTTTAGCTGGCTTTTTGGCAGAACTTGTTTCTCGTAATAATCCCGAAAGAAATCAATATCAGATAGAAAAAACCTTGAATTAGCATATGATGTCCTTTTACGGTGCCATAGTTAAAGCCTACGATGAAATTTTTCCACTGAATAAAACACAGGCAGATCTAATAGAAAACCTATTAGGTAATCTGTCAGGTAAAAGAATATTGGATTGTGGGTGTGGTACGGGTAATTTAGCTATAGAACTCGGACGAAGAAGTGCTTTTGTGGAGGCTTTTGATTTGGATAAAGACATGTTGCAAAAAGCCGAAGAAAAATGTCCGCAAGCCATTAATGTAAAGTTTCGTGAGGGAAATCTTGAAACCATTGATAAGGATTATTCTGAATCTACCTTTGATTTGGTGTGCTGTATTGGTAATACCTTAGCGCATCTGGATGACTTAGGTTCGGTATCTTCTTTTCTTCGACAAGCAGAAAAACTTCTTAAACCTGGCGGGCATATTCTTATACAAATCGTTAATTACGATAGGGTTCAATCCAAACACATCGTTCAATTGCCAACAATAGAATCATCTCATTATATTTTTGAACGAAATTATATCCATGAACCACATGATGTAATTCAATTTTCTACATCCTTAACTGTAAAGGACGAAGAAAAGGTATATACGCAAAGTGTTCCTTTGATTTCTATACAAAAACAGGATTTAAATACGATGATGTCTGAAGGATTTGAAGAACTGCAGTTTTATGGTTCTTTCAAAAAAGAGGAGTGGAACGAAGATACCTTTAATACAGTGGTAATAGCAAAAAAAGCACCGGACAAAAGTGTAAACCGTGAATATTAGTTAAGAATAAAAAAGCCCGGTGCTCTATTTTTTTAGTTCTATAAAATTAATGATTTTATCCGTATCAAAGGGCGAAAACCACTGAATTTCTTTGTCTCGTTTAAACCAGGTAAGTTGTTTCTTGGCATATCTGCGCGAATTTCTTTTAACCAGTTCTATGCCCCTATCTAAATCATATTCTCCATCAAATGCGGCAAACAGTTCCTTATAGCCAACAGTGTTTAATGAATTGAGGTTTTTGTTTGGGTAAAACTCTTTGACTTCTTCAATTAATCCTTGCTCAAGCATTATATCAACACGCTTATTAATTCTCTCGTAAATTTCCTCTCGCGGCAATTCCAAGCCAATTTTTATGATGTTGAAAGGTCGCTTTTTAACAGTGTTGGTTCTTAATAAACTATAAGCCTTACCGGTCATAAGGCAGATTTCAACAGCATGAATTACCCTTTTATGGTTTTTAAGATCTACCTGATCATAAAACTCTGGGTCAAGTTGTTTGAGTTGTCTTTGTATAGTTTCAATACCTTCTCTGTCGTATTGTTCCTTTAGGTTTTCTCTTAATTCCTGATCGATAGTTGGAAGTTCATCGATACCTTTACAAACGGCATCAATGTACATCATAGAACCTCCAGTTAAAACCACTACATCATGGTTGGTAAAAAGTTCCGAACATAATTTGAGTGCATCTTGTTCAAATTCCCATGCGCTGTAGTAATCGTGTATAGAATGTGATGCAATGTTGTGGTGTTTGGCAGCATTTAATTCTTCCTCGCTTGGTGTAGCAGTACCGATTTTTAATTCCTTAAAAATTTGTCTGGAATCGGCAGATATAATTTCTGTATCAAAATAATTAGCAACCTTAATACTGGTTGAAGTTTTGCCGATGCCGGTAGGGCCAATTATAACAACAAGAGTTTTAGACATTTTAATTTATCTCTTATAAATCCTCTAAATCATCGGTGTATGATATCATGGGATCGTTATCAAAATCGGTATCTGAAAAATCGTACGGATCATCTTCCAGGTAGTCCATGTTTTTGTCTGCTGGCATATCAGCTTCAGCTTCCCCTAATAATTCACTTAAATCTAATTGAGAAGGTGCTTCTCCTAAAGATTTAGTACAAAGAGGTTCAGGGCAAGGTGAATTTGAAATCTCAAAAGTCTCTATAAACAGATTTCTTTCATTAAAAAAATCAAATACATAGATAAAACGTTGCTTTTCTTCTTTTATAAATTGATTTAAAGAAGTGTCGCTCATGATAAATGAATTACTGCTTTCATCCATGGCCATATCAATCAGGGTAATTTCCTCATTTTTATGCCATTCTTCATCAGTAATAAAAAAGGATGCCATCTGTCCTTCATCAAAGTTTAGTGTTTCCTGGATGAAGTTATGTAGCTCAAGAAAAGTGGCTTCACCGCTTATTTCAATCTCCCTTAAAAAATTCTCGTCTTCTCCTGAAATGATTCTTAATTTTATGGTCATCTTTTGTGTTTTTAAAAAGGACGGCAAATATAGTAATTCACCGTTTAATTTTCATGACAAACAAAAATGCTTGCCCAATGTTTATAGTTTTATTGGATTTAGCAGGATTGATAACAGTGCTATAACGTAAGTTGAAGCAAAAGGTTATGTAGTTATTTAGATGTGTTGTAATTAATTATCATTTATGAAGTATATATTATTAAGTACGGTTTTAGCTGTATTGTTATGGGGTTGTAATCAACAGGCTCAAAATAAAAATAATGAGGAGAAAGAAACAAAATATGCTTCCCCTCAATCTTCTATTTCGGTTCGTCCAGATCGTTATGAGGAGGGTAAACTGGTTTATACAAAACATTGTAAAGTTTGTCATCAGGCAAATAGAAAAGGAATTCCTAAGATTTATCCACCTTTAAAAAATACGGAAAAAGTAAAAGGGGATAAAGATTTTTTAATTGAAGTAGTTTTAAATGGAATGAATGAAGAAATTATTGTAGAAGGAATAAAATATAAAGGAATGATGGCTTCTTATAGAAATTTAAGCGATCAGGAAATTGCGGATGTTTTAAATTATATAAGAAAAGATAGTGATGCTAAAAGTGATTTGATTTTAGCATCAGATGTGAAAAGAAAGAGGTAGTCAAATGCGTTTTTATTTGCATCACTGAGTTTTTTATTATTTTTTTACCTCAAAATATATAAAATGGCAAAAAAACAAGGATTTACCACTTCATCTATACATACCCCTTTCCCTAAAAGTGATGCGTATAATGCATTGCATATGCCTGTTTACGATGGTGTTGCATATGAATTTGATTCTGCACAAGATATTGAAGATTCATTTACAGGAAAACAGATAGCCCATGCATATAGTAGGACTTCTAATCCAACGGTAGAACATTTTGAAAATAAATTAAAGGCTATTACCGGAGCGCATTCGGTGGTGGCATTGTCAGCAGGTATGGCTGCTATTTCAAATGCGTTTTTGGCACTTGTAGAAAGAGGTGGAAATATAGTCTCTTCCAATCATTTGTTTGGTCATACTTATGCCTTACTTAAAAGTACAATTCAGCAATGGGGTATCGAGGTTAGGTTCGTGGATATGTCAGATTTAAATGCTGTAAAGGAAGCTGTAGATAAAAATACCCGTGCGTTGTTTTTTGAGACCATAACAAATCCACAATTAGAGGTGTTAGATATTAAGGAGTTATCTGATTTTGCACATTCAAAGGATATTGTTTTAGTAGCTGATACAACCGTAACGCCTCCTTATGTTTTCGATTCTTCAAAATTTGGAGTGGATATAGAGGTGATGTCTACAACTAAATTTATTTCCGGTGGTGCCGCAGCAGTAGGTGGTGCTGTTGTTGATAATGGTACATTTGATTGGAAAAAACTACCGGCTTTACAAAGTTGGGAGGAGAAATTCAATAAAAATGCTTTTGTGGCCAGAATCCGAAAAGAGATATTCCGCCATTTAGGAGGTTGTATGACTGCACATACGGCACATTTTTTAAATCTAGGTTTAGATATTTTAGCCTTAAGAGTGGATCGCTGTGTAGATAATTGTTTAAAATTAGGAGAGTTCTTTCAGAATAATACAAAGATTAAAGGTGTTAATTATCCGGGATTAAAGGATTCACCGAGTTATGAATTGTCTAAGCAACAGTTTTCGGGAAAACCGGGTGCTATCATGACAATTGATCTGGAATCACACGAACAATGTTATTCGTTTTTAGATGCGCTTCAAATTGTAAGAAGAGCAACAAATTTAAATGATAATAAATCCTTAATTATTCATCCATGGTCAACGATCTATTCAGAGTTTAGTGATGAGGAAAAAATAGGGATGGGTATACGCGATACGATGTTAAGACTGTCTGTTGGAATTGAAGATGTGGAAGATTTGATTGCTGACTTTGAACAGGCTTTAAATCATGTTTAAACAATCGCGAGGTTTTTTTACGAGACTTTGTTTAGTAGGTATTCTTTTCATTAATGTGTTGTTTGTAAAAGGTCAGAATGACTCAATCAATTCAGATAATGTACCCGGAGTTCTGCAGAAAATGGTTGGTTTGGCGGATTGGGGTGTAGATTTACTAACTTTTGAAAAGGGGAATTGTACTCTTTTTATTATGCCTTTAGTTGGCTATGAAGAACGAACGCAGCTGGAGTATGGAGTTATGCCTGTATTGCAGATTTATAGTAAAGCTAATAGCTCGCTAAATAGTGAATTTAAACGTCCTTCGAGTATTGCACCATCTATTTTATTCTCAACTACCGGAATGTATGAGTTCGATTTAAGTTCAAACATATATATAAAGGATAAGTGGAATATAAAAGGAAAGTGGCTGTATCAGTGGATGCCTGATAAGTTTTATCAGATAGGTAATTTAACAGATAAAAATAACTATTCGGATATAGAAGTCAGTAAGTTCGAGTTTATCGGGCAGATCTTAAAAAATATAGGAACTAAGTGGTTTGTTGGAGTAAGTTATGATTTTGCCAATTATGAAGTTGATCAAGTGTCAGGTTCATTATTGGATGCATTTTCTCCTAAAAAGGTGAAAGGAAATATTGGAGGCTTAGGGACTTCAATTGTATATGATTCCAGAGATAATGTTAGTTATCCAAGAGGGGGAAGTTATGCTGAGGTGCAAAATTTGCACTATTTAAATGATTTGGGAGACTTTTCGTTCGGGAAAATGAGTTTTGATTTTAGAAAGTTTTGTGGTTTTCAAAATTCCAAAAGAATTCTTGCTTTACAGTTGAAAATGCAGCATACATGGGGTGATGTTCCGTTCTATCGCTTATCTTTTTTGGGAGGTAAACGTTTGTTTAGAGGTGTTTCTCAGCCTTATAAGTATATGGATAAAAGTAGTATTTATATGCAAGTGGCTTATCGTTCCCATATTTGGTGGCGGTTAGGAGGAGAGTTGTTTTCTGGAGTAGGAAATGTATTCTCTCAATGGAATGATGATGTTTTTAAGAAGGTGCATGGCTTATTAGGAGCCGGACTTAGAGTTAAGGTTTTGGAAAACGATGGGTTAAATTTAAGGTTTGATTATGGAGTTTCCAATTATGGTAACTCAGCTTTTTATTTTACACTAGGAGAGGCGTTTTAATTAAAATTACTGCTAATACATATCGAGTTGGTAGGTTATAATTGTGTTGATTTTCGTTCTTTTCAAAGAATACATTGAACTATTACCGTTAAACGGGAGTTTATCCCTTAGAGGCTTAATGTGTTTCAACGAATAAACAAATAGAATATGAAATTTTCAAAGAAAACAGAATATGGTTTAAGGTTTTTACTCGCTCTTGCAGAATTAAGTGAGGGGAGGTTTATGGGAATTTATCAAATTTCGTTAAGACACCAGATACCTATGAAATTTTTGGAAGCTATTGCTGTAGCTCTAAAAAAAGCCGGATTTTTAGATGTGAAAAAAGGAGCTGGAGGTGGTTATCGTTTGAGATTCAGACCAAGTGAAATAACTCTTTTAATGGTTTTTGAATGTCTTGAGGATGCCTATAAAAGAGAGCTGGATATTTCAGGAGATATATCAAGTAATCAAAAAGCTGTGGCTTTGGTATTGAATGAATCTATTGCTGGTGTCAGAGAAGTTTTAGCAGAAAAAACGCTGGCCGATATACAAAAGCAATATAAAGACTTGAATGAAAGTTTAATGTATTATATATAATATGTGTTAGATATTAAATATTCAGTTTAAACTTTAAATATTCGTATGTTTTCTATTAGCTTAGATGATTGTTTTGAGAGTTGAACTGAATTTCCAGACATTTCATCTGCCAATTTAGCATTTGATTGGGTAATTCCGTTAATGTCATTAATAGCCGAAATAATTTGTTCAGAACCAGCTTTTAATTCTTTGCTGGCTACACTAATTTCAGCCATCAAATTCATGGTTTCGTTCATGCTTGGGATCGTTTCTTCCAGATTTTTACTTACATTTTCGGAAAGAACCTGCCCATTGGATAATATTTCCTTGATCTCGCTAGATGCTTTTTGACTGTCTTCTGCTAATTTTCTTACCTCACCAGCAACAACATTAAAACCTTTACCAGCCTCTCCTGCTTGTTTAGCTTCAATTGAAGCGTTCAGTGCCAGTAAATTGGTTTGGCTGGCAATCTCATCAATGACCTTAATTTTCTCGTTAATTGTTTTCATTGCCTGCAATAATTCCTGTGCACTTTGATTGCTAACCTCAAGTTTTTGGTTGGTACTTTCAGTATAGCTTTTTGTTTTTTCAGAATTATTGTAAGATGAGTCTATGTTAGCATTCATTTCCTCCATAGAAGCTGATATTTCTTCAATAGCACTGGCTTGTTCATTGTTGCCATGGGATAGATTCTGAGACATGTTATTAGTTTGCTGTCCCATAGAATCTACCTGTGAAGCAGTAGTGTTTATTGTTTTTAGAGACGCTCCAAACATCTCGTTTAGTTTGGTAATGCTAAGACTTAAATCTTTTAGTTCGCCCTTGTAGTTGTATTTTTCCTTTTGGTTATTAGCTCTGAAATCTCCAGAAGCAATAATAGCTGTTTTAGAAATGAGCTCTTTCATAGGTCTTCTAACCCATCTTGATATTAAAAAGAGTAAAATTGCCGTAACGGATAGTCCTGAGATAAGAGCTGCAATAAATGGGTATTGATCTGGGTATGCGTAATGAATTTTACTATTCACTACCGTAAAGAAAACATTGGCTATCCAAACGATACCAATTCTTAAGAAAATGCTTTTTTTAAATAGAATTCTTAATACAATGCTACCAACTATAATAGCTGCAATAAATACAATAAATAAGTTTAAAAAACTTCCCATATTAATTAATCTCTCTCCAGTGAAATTGTAAATGTGTTCTATAACGAACCTTGTTGTGCAAATGTTGCACAAATATAGATTTAATATAAGGATGAGGATTAAAATAAAAGTTAAAAATGGTTTCTTTTATATTGTGCTATAGGGCTACTAATGAAATAATTCGCTAAATTTTAATACAATTAGCAGAAGTTAGTGCATTTGAGTAGGTATGTATTTGTGCGGTTAAAGCCTACTAAAAGAATAGGCTATTAAAAGGGGTGAATAATAATTTAAAAATATAGTGTTAAGTGTCAATAAATGAGAGGTTATGGTGATTTTTGTATTTGAAAATAGTATAAGAAAGCATATATAAAAAGTATGTTATATGCAGCTTTGTCTATTGTGAGATCATTATACTTCTTCTATGTTTGCATCAGAATCAATTGTTAAACGAAAACAAATAAAAGCATATAATTATGAGTGGAATTGCACAAAATGTAACAGAATTAATTGGTAACACCCCTTTGGTACAAATTAATAGATTAAATGAAGGAGGAGCACAAGTTGTAGCCAAATTAGAATTTTTTAACCCTGCTAGTTCAGTAAAAGACCGTATTGCTAATGCAATGATTGAAGCAGCTGAAAAAAGTGGAAAACTGGATAAAGATACTGTAATAGTAGAACCAACAAGTGGAAATACAGGAGTAGGGCTTGCTTTTGTAGCCGCCGTAAAAGGATACCGATTAATCTTAACTATGCCTGAGAGTATGAGCATCGAACGTAGAAAGTTGTTGAAGAAATTCGGTGCAGAGTTGGTTTTAACTCCTGCCTCTCAAGGTATGAAGGGTGCAATTTCAAAAGCGCAGGAAATTGCGGAAGAACACGAAAATGCATTTATTCCACAGCAATTTGATAACCCGGCTAACCCGGCTATTCATAAAGTAACAACTGCTGAAGAAATTTGGAAAGATACAGAGGGAAAGATTGATGTTTTTGTGGCTGGTGTTGGAACCGGAGGAACAATCACAGGAGTCGGAGAGGCATTAAAAGAAAAGAATCCGGATTTAAAAGTAATTGCTATTGAACCGGCTGATTCTCCTGTTATATCAGGTGGTCAACCTGGACCTCACAAAATTCAAGGTATTGGAGCCGGATTCATTCCATCAAATTTAAATACAGACGTAATTGATGATGTGGTAAAAGTTTCAAATGAAGATGCCGTTCAAACAAGTCACAAAGCAGCTATCGAAGAAGGTATTTTATGTGGTTACTCTTCAGGTGCTGCGTTATGGGGAGCATTGGAAGTAGCCAAAAGACCTGAATTCGAAGGGAAACGTATTGTGGTTATTTTACCTGATACAGGCGAACGCTATTTAAGTAGCTTTGAAATTTAAGAACTTCATCGAATAATTTATCAGCTAAAGCTAAGCTGAATAGTTTCAATATTAACTTAAGGTTTATATGGGTGTAAAACAAGATCTGAACCAAGTCGGTTTGGATCTTGTTAGAAACCCGAAAGATGATTGACTTTATAGATATGGAAGTCATAATAGGATTGTATTGTCCAATAATTAACAAAGTATGATTCAGGGAATTAAAAATATATTTACGACAGAGCAAGTTGAGCAAGCGCAAAAACTATATGCTTCTTTATCTACAGAGCAAAAGCTTTGGTTGTCTGGTTATTTGGCAGGTTTAAATCAGTCAGGTGGATTGTTGGAAAGTGATTTGGTTAATGGTGTTAATGGTCAAATAAGTGTAAATTCTGCCGTTGAAAATGAATTAAACCTAACTATTTTATATGGTACTCATACAGGTAATTCAAAAATCTTAGCAGAGCAAACACTTGAAATTGCTCAACAAAGAGGAATTAAAGCAACAGCTCTTAGTTTGCAGGAATATAAAGTACGTAAATTAAAAGAGGAGCAAAACCTACTAGTAATTGTTTCCACCCATGGAGAGGGTGAACCTCCTGCATCTGCTGAAGATTTTTATAATTATATATTCGGCAAAAAAGCACCTAAATCGTTGAATGTAAATTATGCTGTTATTGGCTTAGGGGATAGTAGTTATGCCAAGTTTTGCCAAACAGGGAAAGATATTTATCAGCAAATAGGGGTTTTAGGAGCACAGTCAATTCATGATTTAGTTGAGCTCGACGTTGATTTTACTGATCAAATTGGAGATGTTTTACCAACTATAGTTGATAACTTTCAAAAGGCATCTGGTATTGAGGTTAAGCCTGAGCAAGAAAATGTTGCAACAAAGAAGCTTGGCTTAAACGAATGGGTTGAGGTGGAGGTTCTTGAAAAAGTTTTACTAAACGGTAAAGGGTCCGACAAAGAAACGTATCATATCGAATTAGATATTGAGGATGCTGGTCTGGTTTATAAAGCAGGAGATGCATTGGAAGTAGTGGCTGTTAATGATTACGAATTGGTCGACGGAATTTTATCAGTTTTAGATATAGATAGAAAAGAAGAAATCTTACAGGGAGAAAAAAGTATTTCTATCGAAGAGGCTTTAACCTCAAGCTTTGAATTAACAGTAATTACAAGACCCGTTATTACAAAGTATGCAGAAAGAGCTAATATTAAAGAATTGGACGATATTATAGGCGATGAGGAACGACTTCAGGAATATTTATATGGAAGAGATATTCTTGATTTAATTAATGATTTTCCTATTGATCTTAAAGCAGAGGAATTAGTTCAGCTTTTAAGAAAATTGCCACCAAGGCTGTATTCTATTTCATCCAGTTATGAGTTAAATCCGGATGAAGTGCATATTACGGTTGGAGCAGTGAGGTATAATCTAAACGATCGTGATCATAATGGTGTGTGCTCTGGTTATTTGGCGGATAGTATTCAGGAAGGATCGACTGTTAAAGTTAGAGTTAAGCCAAATCTTGGCTTTAAATTGCCTGAAGATGAAAAAGCACCAATTGTAATGGTTGGACCGGGAACAGGAATTGCACCTTTTCGCTCGTTTTTACAGGAGCGCGAAGCTAAAGAGTCGGAAGGTAGAAACTGGTTGTTCTTTGGAGATCAGCATTTTGAAACAGACTTTTTATATCAAACAGAATTATTACAATATAGGAAAGAAGGATTGGTTAATAAGCTGGATGTTGCATTCTCCAGAGATCAGGAAGAAAAAGTTTATGTACAGGATAGAATGCAGGAGAATGGTGAGGAACTTTATAACTGGTTAAATGAAGGGGCGCATTTTTACTTGTGTGGTGATATGAAACGAATGGCTAAAGATGTAAAAGAGACTTTACTACAAATAATTAAACAATACGGCAATTTATCTGAAGAGCAGGCCAATGAATATTTTAAAAACCTAAAATCGGCAGGACGTTTTCAGGAGGATGTTTATTAATCCATCAATAGCGATTTACTAAATAAAGGAACAGATAATAATGTTATGTGGATGTACAATTTTGTATTTGGAGTAGAACTTATAACTCATCTTTAATCTAACACAATTTGGTTTTTACCACATAAAAAGCATAATATAATGGCAGAAGTTATCAATAACGAAATATTTCCATCCTGGAATCCATCAGATGTAGAAGGGATTAAAATTAGAAGTAATTACTTAAGAGGAACGCTTGAGGAAAGTCTTAACGACTTAGCTACAGGTTCCATAGCTGAAGATGATACGCAGTTAATTAAATTTCATGGAAGTTATCAGCAAACCGATAGAGATTTGGATATTGAACGCAAGCGTCAGAAGCTAGAACCTTTATACAGTTTTATGATCAGGGTGAGAATACCGGGAGGTGTAGCTACTGCTGATCAGTGGATTGCTTTCGATGAAATTGCGAAACAGCATAGTAATACATTAAAATTAACCACACGACAGGCATTTCAGTTTCATGGAGTAATAAAACGCAATCTAAAAAAAACCATGCAGGGTATAAATGATGCACTCCTTGATTCTATTGCCGCCTGTGGTGATGTAAATCGAAACGTGATGTGCACAACCAACGAGGGAATGTCACCGCTTGTACCTGCGGCATATCAAATGTCAAAGGATATTAGTGATCACCTGTTGCCTCGTACCACAGCATATCACGAAATCTGGTTAAACCAAAAGTTATTGGTAGATGGAAAGCAGGATGAGGAGCCAATTTACGGTAAAACATATTTACCTCGTAAATTTAAAATTGCCATCGCTATTCCTCCGTATAATGACACGGATATTTTTTCAAATGATATAGGTTTGATAGCGATTGGAAAAGGAGATAAACTGGAAGGATTTAATATTGCGATTGGTGGAGGATTGGGTATGACATTTACTGAACCCGGAACTTATCCAAGATTAGGCGATGTAGTGGGGTATGCACCTTACGACAAAACACTTGAAGTTGTAGAAGAGATTGTAAAGCTACAACGCGATTATGGAAATAGAGAAAATCGTAGAAAAGCAAGATTAAAGTATACAGTGGATCGTTTAGGTCCTGCTGAGTTTAAAGGTTTGCTTGAGAAACGTTTAGGTTATTCTTTAGAAAAAGCAAAAACTTATAAATTCACAAGTAATGGAGATGTCTTTGGTTGGAAAAAAGCCAAAAACGGAAAGTGGTCATTAGGTCTTTATATCGAACATGGAAGAGTAAAAGATGTACCTGGTTATGAATTAAAAACAGGTCTTCGTAAAGTGGCTGATCTAAAGAAATCCGATTTTCGTTTAACAGGAAATCAAGGTCTGGTGATTGGGGGAATTAAGGATGAAGATAAAAAGGAAATTGAAACGATTCTTAAAGAATACAATATATGGCCTAAAAAGAATTTAAGTGCAGCCCGAAAGCATGCCTTGGCATGTGTGGCGCTCAATACTTGTACTATGGCATTTGCTGAGGCAGAAAGGTATTTGCCTTCTCTAATGGATAAAATAGAGGTAATTCTGGCCGAAAATGACTTGACCAATGATGATATTCTCATTCGAATGACTGGTTGTCCCAATGGATGTGGTAGACCTTTTTTGGGTGAAATTGGTTTTGTGGGGCGTTCTCTTGGGAAATACAATATGTATTTGGGAGCAGGTTTTGCGGGAGAGCGTTTAAATACGCTTTACAAAGAAACCTTATCAGAAGAAGAAATTTTGGATGAGTTAAAGGAGCTCTTACCTCGATATGCTAAGGAAAGAGAAAAAGGAGAGCGATTTGGTGATTTTGTCGGCAGAGTAGGCATTATCGAACATCAAAGAGAGATTCAGCAGCTTGATTAGTTATCAACTTTAAAGAATTGAAGGATGCAAGAAAAAAGATATAGAACCTTATTAAAAACAATTTCATGGAGAGCGACAGGTACGCTCGACACGTTTTTGATATCCTATCTGATTACTGGAAAAATAGGATTGGCAGCTTCCATCAGTGGAGTTGAGGTTTTTACAAAAATGATATTGTATTATTTCCACGAAAGAGCCTGGAACAAAATTAAGTACGGTAAGGAAAAGCCCAAGCAACCTGAATATTATATTTAATTAACGATTTGCTTTTAAACGAATCGATGATTGTGCTGTTAGATATGTATTCAGTAAGATTTACAAGGATTAAGCTTTAATTTTAAATGTCGAAGATTATGGAAAGAATTAACATAGGTATACATGATAATCAGGAAAGATTAGTGACTAAAAACTGGTTAGAAGATATGTTGTCGATGCATAATCTAAACATTGAATTTACAGTTTTTAATCAAGCTAAGGGCAGGCAAATTGCCTTGGAAGACAATGAGATAGTTCGTGATCAGTTAGTTGATGCAGTTATATCTCAGGATATTGATGCTTATATTATCTCGGCAGATGAATTGCCCTATCCTTTGGATGCTGAGCTGGAAGTATATGCAGTATATGCCAAAGAAAAAGTATCTGACGATCAGGTTTCAGAACATCCATTGAATTCATATTGGGCTATAGTAGGCAAAAAGGGAAGTTCGGAATTAAAAACTACATTTGGCAAGAATGATGTTCGCGAAAAGTGGGGTTATGTGGTATTAGCTGGTTATGGTCCTGGAGATCATCGTTTAATTACTCGTAAAGCAGAGTTTCACTTGCATAAAGCAGAAGTTATTTTTTATGATGATTTGGTAAATGATGAGTTTTTAAGACGTTTCTGTGCTAAAAAAATCTATGTAGGAAAGCGTAAAGGAAGACATAAATTCGATCAGGAGAAGATTAATGAATTAATGTATCAGGAAGCTTTAAAAGGTAAATGGGTTGTGCGTATCAAAGGCGGTGATCCACTTATTTTTGGAAGAGGAGCCGAGGAATATCATTATTTACAAAGCCGATTAATTAAATCGGAAATTATTCCTGGTATTTCAAGTGCCTTTGCAGCTGCTGCAGGAGCGGTTATTCCTTTTACAGAAAGGTCATTAGCATCATCGGTGGCATTTTTATCGGGTCATGATTTGCATAAAATAAAAATACCTCAAGCAGATACTTTGGTTTTCTTTATGGGTGCATCTAATCAGCAAGAGTTAGCTCAGAAAATTATTGATGAAGGCTGGGAGGAAGCGACTCCGGTTGGGGTGGTGCATAATGCATCTACACCGGAGCAACAAATATATCGTGGAAACCTGGAGGAATTAAGAGATAAAGGTTCAGGTTTGCCCTCGCCATCTATCATTATTGTAGGTAAAACAGCAGGTGAATATGTTGGTAAAAATGTTAAGTGGTTATATACAGGAGCTTCTTTGGATGAGGTGAAATCCACAGTTCATTTAGTGCATACGCCATTAATTTCTATTGAAAGTATAGAAGATACGGTACAAGTTGAACAATTTATAAATAATATATCCAATTATAATCGAATTGTATTCACAAACCGTTATGCAGTACAGCACTTCTTTAAGCATTTATATAGATTAGGGAAAGATGCACGAAGTTTATGGAATATTACCATCGATTCTATTGGGAAAACTACTTCAAAAGCTTTGCGTCAACACGGTATTGTTACAGAACCTGTTGGTAAAAAAGAATCACTTTCGGCCATGTTGCAAGCCTACCAGGAAAATAAAGTGTCAGGAGAAAAAATATTGGTACCTGGTTCAAGTTTATCGACCGGAGATTTGCAGAGTGGGCTTGTAGAATTGGGTAACAAGGTAGATTCTTTGTGGGTTTATAATGTGGTGAAGAATAAAGCGATAATAAAGCAGAATTTATCACGTTTCGAGGGAATTATTTTCTCATCACCAGCGACCGTAAAAGCATTTTTTGAAGTTTACGAAGAGATTCCTTCACATGTAAAAGTAAAATGCAGAGGAGCGCAGACAGAAAAGACACTAAAGGCTGTGCTTAATGATTTCAGTAATGATACTTTAAGTGCTGTGTAATTTAGCTTAAAAAATTCCCACTAAGCTCTAAAGGATTGATGTTCCAAAATCAGTCTTCATTTGTGGTGCTTGACTAATTTAGTTATCACCTTAAAAACAATGCTATGTTTAAAAGATTCAGACAATTCAGGTTAAGTCCGGAAATAAGAGATAATCATGCAGATGTATCGGTGCATTCTCGTGATTTTATATATCCCTATTATGTAGTTAGTGGTGATTCCCGAAAGGAAAGCATTCCGAATTTAAAAGATGTATATCGTTTTTCATCAGATTTACTGTTACAGGATTTAGAAGAAACAATTAGTTTAGGTATCAATAAAATAATATTGTTTGGACAGGCAGATGATAAAGATAAAACGAAGGATGGCTTAGGTGCTTTTAAGCACAATAACCTGATTGAACAGACTTTAAAAAAGATAAAAAATCAATTCCCTGAAATTACTGTTATTACAGATGTTTGTACTTGCGCTTATACAAACCATGGGCACTGTGGAGTGCTGAATGGTTTAACCGTGGATAATGATAAATCTATAGAAGTGCTGGCTAAAATTGCGGAAAGTCATGCCAGAGCAGGAGCGGATATAGTAGCGCCTTCGGCAAGAATGGATGGTCAGGTACAGTCGATTCGTCAGCGTTTGGATGCAAGGCGCTTTAAGAATGTTCAGATAGCTTCATTTGCAGCCAAATATTCATCTTCGTTTTATGCTACTTTAAAAGATAAGACCAGTCATACAATCTCATTTGGAGACAGACGTAATTATTGGATTGATTACCGAACTAAGGAGCAGGGGTTGGATCATATCAGTACAGATATAGAGGAAGGATCTGATTGGGTTTTTGTGCAGCCGGCACAATCTTATCTCGATATTATATCTCGGGCTAAGATTAAACATCCTAAAACACCGATTGGTGCATTTCAGGTATTTGGAGAATATGCTATGTTGGTTAATGCTGCAGAGCAAGGAATAGTTGACTTAAAGGCTTCAATGTTAGAGTCATTTACGGCTATAAAAAGATCAGGAGCCAATTATATTATATCCTATTATGCCAAAGAAATGGCGCGGTATTTAAATGGAGATGGATACTATGTGATTTAGTATCACAATAATTATATGCAAAAAAGGCCACTAGTTCAACTAGTGGCCTTTATATTTATTTTATTACTCTTTTTATTATGCTTTCTTAACTCGAACGGCAATTAACCCTCTAACACCTTGTTCCAATTCGAAAGAAACTTTATTGCCTTTATCTATTTTATCCAATAAACCGTTAATGTGTACAAAAAAGTTCTCTTTACTTTCTAAATCTTTGATAAATCCGTATCCTTTATCTTCGTTAAAAAACTCCACTATACCAGTGTGAATAGGATCTTCAATGCCGTCATCCTTAGGTACGGATACGTTAATGTTTTCAGCTTTAACTTCGCTTTTCTTTGTTAAATCTGGTGGAGTATCTACAATTACTCCATTCTCGTCAACATAAGCAATCATGTTGTCTAATTCACCACTTGTTGAGTTGGCTTTACGTTCTTCTTTGCGTTTAGCTTTATCCTGACGCTTTTTTAATCTTTTTTGTTCTTTGTTTTTCTTACCAAATGTCTCTTGAGATCTCCCCATATTATTCTTTTAATAAATACTTTTCTAATGTAATGAGTGGCTACAAGAAAAAATGGTGTCTACACTATAAAAACCAAACCATTAGGTTTAATTATTTGCAGGCTAACAAATGACAAGTATTAATTGTCTCAGATATTCGATGCCTTTGTTTCATCCTATGATATAGGATGTTTATATTTTTTCTTCTAGCTATTTTGTAATGGGGAATTAAATATGGTATCTAATAAATTATGGTCAAACAGGTGAGCTTATTGCAGCAATGCGAATGATTGAACAGTGAATTTTAAAGCTTATTTGTTCCCTTTACGGTTACAAAGGTAGAATTAATAAAAGAAAATAAAGAACCAATTAACAATTATTGAGATATTATCTTTTAAATCATCATAAATAGTGACATGTAAAAAGTCCCGTAACTGAAATATCAATTACGGGACGCATCATTTCTGTTTTTCCAAAAACTTATCGAATGATGTTTACTTTATCTCTAAAGATAATATAATTATGTTCATTTTTCAATAGGATCGTATATAATCCTATAGAAATATAAGGAATTGAAATAAGTTGATTTTTATTCCCTTGTATACTTTGTTTATGTATAGTATTTCCACTGATATCTACAAGGAACAAAGTAAGTGCATCTTCATTTAAAGTAGATAGATCGATATTGAAATTACCCTTATTGGGATTTGGGTATACACTTATTGCAGTATTGTTATTTGATAATAAGGACGTGGAGTAATCGTAAGATAAATTCCAATTATAGGTTTTATTCACTGCTTTTTCTCCAAGCCATCTGATATAGATAGTTTCTCCATCCGCAATGGCATAGCTCAACTGAGTCTGAAAGCCACACTCATCATCTGCAGATTCAATGAGTGTATTGCAGTCGTTGTAAATTTCTAACTTAGTATCAAATTCAGTTAAATCGCAGCTTTTAATTACCAAAATTCCATCTTCAGAAGAAGTAAATTCGTACCATTGATCATAGTCGCTGGTGTGGGTAGTACTATTATCTCCCAGATTACAACTTAATGCCTGGCTACACTCTTCGCCCGGATTTAAATCCTCACGACTTAGACTCCAATTGTAGGTGCCTGAAGTATATGTTTTTTTCCACCTTATATAATAGGTTTCATTTGCATATACCTGGAATGTTGCGGATTCCTGGGTACTGCATGAATTATTAATTTGCAGATAAACCGATTCGTCGCAGCCTTTATAGATTTCGAGACTGGTGTTTTCAGTGGTTAAACCACAGCTGGAAATAGTTACCCTTCCATTAGATTCCGGGGTGTATGCAAACCATTGATCATATCCCGTTGAGTGATCACAATTATTGGTTCCTTCAATAGCAGTATAGGCTGATTCACAATAATAACCTTCTGTATCTTCGTTTTCAGTTAGTGTCCAGTTGTATGATCCGGATGTATAGGTGTTGCTCCATTTAACATAGTATGTTTCGCCCTGAGTGCATGAGAAAGCAAGCTGAGACTGCGTAGAACAATAATCATTGTTTGCGCTCAATAAGGTGCTGCAATCCTCGTATACTTCTACATAAGTATCTTCACTGGTTTGAGAACAAGATGAAACAATAATTTCTCCGGTAACGCTTGCTGTATAAGCAAACCATTGGTTTACACCAGTACTGTGGTCGCATTGGTTGGTACCTGTTGTTGCAATAAACGGATCGTCACAAAAGTCACCTTGCTCCGTTAAATCATCGGTCAAAATCCAATTATAGCTACCTGAGATATTATTGCTTTTCCATTTTATTAAATAGGTATTTCCGGCTGTAGTTTCAAGAATTAATGATGACTGATAATTACAGCTATTATTGTTATAGCTAATTGGGTATCCATCACATGAATTGTAAACTTCAACAAAGGTATCTTCAGTGGTTTGATCGCATGTAGTTAATTTTAATTTACCAGTATTGACAGCCGTGTAGGTATACCATTGGTCAGCACCGGAACTGTGGTCAGCCAAATTACTACCAATGATTGCTGATTTGGGATCATCACAAAAGTCACCTTGCTCGGCAGCTTCTTCTGTTAATGTCCAGTTGTAGGCTTTATTTGTACTTGAAATACTAATGCGCCAACGAATGTAATAAGTACTTCCTGTTGTACATTGAAAAACAACTTGAGATTGTGAATTACAATAATTATCATTAGATACTAAAGGAATACTTACTCCACAAGCTGTATAAACCTGAACATTTGTGTCTTCAGTTGTTGCTCCACAGTTAGAAATGGTGATCTTTCCATTCATGGTAGCAGTATATGTAAACCATTGTTCAATATCACCCGTATGATCACTGGTGTTAGTCGATACTGATATTTCATTGGCAGCTACAGCTTCAGCACAACTGCTGCCACCTTGGGCAAAGACTTGAATCCCACTAAGGGATATCAAAAGAATGAGTAATAAATTTCTCATGTGGAATTTAACTTAAAGATTATAACGCAAATTTAAAGTATTCCCTACCTTCTTTGTAGATTTTTTGATAAAGCCCATAGTAAAAAGTGGTAAATGAACTTATCTAATCCTTTGGAGTAATTCCTCGGTTTAATTTTCCGGAAACAAAACCTTCTTCGTCTATTGCTAAACCCTTAAAACCATAGGAAGAGAATTGCTGTTGTAGCTCGGGTGTCAGTAAAGTTTTTAATTGAGAAATTTCATTATGAGGAACTTCAATACTGGCGTTACCTTCTTTATATCTTACTCTTACATCTTTAAAGCCTTTGTTGTTTAAAAGGTTTTCAGCATTTTCTACCATTAGTAATTTTTCACGGGAAATACTTTCTCCGTAAGGAAATCTACTGCTTAAGCATGGACTTGCCGGTTTATCCCAAACTTCCAGATGATAATATTTACTGATATTCCGAATGGCTTCTTTGCTAATTTGGCACTCTAATAGAGGACTATGAACCCTAAACTCATCAGCAGCCTGCATTCCCGGGCGATAGTCTCCAGTATCATCATAATTATTACCATTTACAATGATGTAGTCCTGATAATCAGAGTCAACTAATTTCTGAATAGAAGTATAAAGATTTGTTTTGCAGTAGTAGCAGCGGTTCACCGGATTGGCTCTGTAGTTTTCATCTTCAATCTCAAGCGCATCAATTTCTATCAACTGTATATCATACTTTTGTGCAAAGTATTGTGCATCAACTAAGTCTTTGGTTTTAAGGCTGGCTGAATTACTGATAACAGCAATTGCATTTTCTTTTTCTAAAGCCTGTCTGGCCATATAGGCAACCAGGCATGAATCGACTCCTCCGGAAAGTGCAATGAGTACTTTAGGGTGTTTATTAAACCAGTTATTTAGTTCCTGTATTTGTGATGCCATGTTTTCCATATGGGAATAACATTGTATAGAAGAGGATGGTTCAAACGTCTGGTTTATTAGAAAGAAAAACGGATGCCTTTCATTTTAGAAAGACATCCGTATATATCATTTAAGAATAAATTTTTCTTAAGCGTTTTGCTTCTTAATTAAATTCAAAGCACTTCCGTTTTTAAACCATTCAATTTGCTGTGCATTGTAAGTGTGATTAGCTATAATTTGCTCTTTACTTTCATCAGCGTGAACGATTTCAATAGTTAAAGGTTTTCCAGGAGCAAAATCACTTAAATCAATAAAGTTGAAAGTATCATCTTCCTGTACTTTATCGTAATCAGCTTCGTTAGCAAAAGTTAAACCTAACATACCTTGTTTTTTAAGATTGGTTTCGTGGATACGTGCAAAACTTTTTACCAATACAGCTCTTACACCAAGGTGACGAGGCTCCATGGCAGCATGCTCACGAGAAGAACCTTCACCATAATTGTGATCACCCACAACAACAGTTGGAATTCCTGCTTCTTTGTAAGCTCTTTGTGTTGCAGGAACTTCGCCATATTCGCCTGTGATTTGTGACTTCACTTTATTGGTTTCACCATTGAATTTGTTTACTGCACCAATTAACATGTTGTTAGAGATGTTATCAAGGTGTCCACGATATTTTAACCATGGTCCAGCCATTGAAATATGGTCAGTCGTACATTTTCCTTCGGCTTTAATTAATAGTTTAGCACCGTTAATGTTTTGTCCGTCCCAAGGCGTAAAAGGAGTAAGCAATTGTAGACGATCACTCTCTGGAGAAACAATTACTTCAACACTAGAACCATCTGCAGCAGGAGCTTGATAACCCGGATCTTCAACGTCAAAACCTTTTGGAGGTAGTTCATCTCCGGTAGGTGCAGTTAAAGCTACTTCTTCACCTTTCGCATTAACCAGCTTATCTTTTAACGGATTAAATCCTAAATCTCCGGCAATAGCTAAAGCAGTTACCAGCTCAGGAGAACCTACAAAAGCAAAGGTATTTGGATTTCCATCAGCACGTTTGGCAAAGTTACGGTTGAATGAATGTACAATCGTATTTTTCTCTTGCTTTTCTGCACCCATACGTGCCCACATACCAATACACGGCCCACAGGCATTGGCAAATACTACACCGTCAATCTTTTTGAATGTATCAACCATTCCATCACGATCAATGGTATAACGAACTTGCTCAGAACCCGGAGTAATAGAGAATTCAGCTTTTGCTTTTAATCCTTTTTTTACCGCATCTTCAGCAACAGAAGCTGCTTTAGAAATATCTTCGTAAGATGAGTTGGTACAAGAACCAATTAAACCTACTTCAACTTTTGTTGGCCATCCGTTTTTCTCAGCCTCTTCGCGCATTTTGCTGATAGGCGTAGCTTTATCCGGCGTAAAAGGACCGTTTAAGTGAGGTTCTAACTCATCTAAATTAATTTCAATTACTTGATCGAAATATTTTTCTGGTTCAGCGTAAACTTCTGTATCGGCAGTTAATAAGCTTTTAACCTCGTTCGCAGCATCAGCCACATCATGACGATTGGTAGCTCTTAAGTAACGTTCCATTGAAAAGTCATAGCCAAATGTAGAAGTAGTTGCGCCAATTTCAGCACCCATGTTACAAATGGTTCCTTTTCCTGTACATGATAAAGATTCAGCACCTTCGCCAAAGTATTCTACAATACATCCGGTTCCACCTTTTACAGTAAGAATACCGGCAACTTTTAGGATAATATCTTTAGGAGCAGTCCAGCCGCTTAATTTTCCGGTTAACTTAACACCAATTAGTTTTGGAAATTTAAGTTCCCAAGGCATTCCGGCCATTACGTCAACTGCATCAGCACCACCAACACCAATGGCTACCATACCTAAACCACCTGCATTTACTGTATGAGAATCCGTTCCAATCATCATACCTCCTGGAAATGCATAGTTTTCTAAAACAACCTGGTGAATAATACCTGCACCCGGTTTCCAGAAACCAATACCATAACGATTGGTAACTGAACTTAAAAAGTCGTAAACCTCTTTATTAGTTACTTTAGCCGTTTCTAAATCTTGCTCAGCTTCAACTTTAGCCTGAATTAAGTGATCGGCATGTACAGTAGAAGGTACGGCCGCTTTATCTTTTCCTGCCTGCATAAATTGTAATAGAGCCATTTGCGCAGTTGCATCCTGCATGGCTACACGGTCAGGATTAAAATTTACGTAAGATTCACCTCTTTTAAAAGCTTCAGTAGCATCTTCTGAAAGGTGAGCATAAAGAATTTTTTCGGTAAGCGTTAAAGGTTTGTCCAAAATAGTACGAGCTTTTTCTACTTTAGCTCCCATTTCGGCATACACTTTTTTAATCATTTCAATGTCGAACGCCATAATTATTCAATTGTTTTAGTGTTTCTACTTTGTTGAACAAGATTTGCTTAAGCTTTAGAATATAGGGTAAGTCAGTATCTTGCCGTTAAATTTTTTTGCGGTGAGCAAAATTAGCAAAAAATAAAAATAAATACTGCCTTTTATCATAGTTAAATAAGTAAGTCTATATTTCATACTCATTAACAACAAACAAAATAGAATGTTTACAAGAATCAGATAGCAGATATCAATGAACAGTTAACAATTATCCGAGCATAGCCATAAGGTAGTCGTTAATTAATGAGTAAGATAAATTCTAATGAATCACTTCTAATAATCATTTGCCCAAAGCTTCCTTTTTTGTCAGGGAAGTCTTGGTCATTTGCCCAAAGCATCCTTTTTTCGTCAGGGAAATCATGGTCATATACCCAAGCCCTCCTTTATTGCCAGAGAACTGATGGTTATTTACTCATGCATCTAATTGTTGGAGCTGAATATTTCGCCGCTTGCTTTTAGATGAATATCTTCTCCTTTTTCCACATTTATATTTTCCGGATTACCTGAATAATAAGTATTTCCAGATGAGAATATGGATAGGTTAAGCGACTCGTTAACATTAACATGGCAAGAACCGATTGATTTATGTATGATACTAACCTGATCCGAAACTAGCGATTCTGCCCAAACATTAACACCGCCTTCAATATGTATTTGTAATGAAGGACAAGTGCCAGCTAAATAAAAGTTCCCAATATTATCAATGGCATAGCAGGTCAGCTTAATGCTTTGTGCATGTAGTTGTAAATCGCATCCCGAAAAGGAGCCTGAGCCATTACTCACTATTGATAAACGATTGAGATTAATGAGCTCGTTTGTTTTTAATTCGCAAGGAGCGTTTAAAGTGATATTTAAATTGGAAGGTACATTAATCGTCACAGTTGGTACTTTTTGCTTTTGCAGAACACCAGGGTGTTTATGAGAAAAAATGAGTGTATTACCTTCCTGTATTAGCTCAACATCCTCCAGAATGTACTCCATAGCCTCAATGCTGATAGTTTGAGAATTGGAATTTTCAAATACAAATTCAAAAGAATTATCAGCTATGATTTGGGTAAATTCAGTTACCTCATAGGTTTTCTCCAGCATCTCGCCATCATCTTTTAGGTGTTGGATATAGCTACATGCCGGAAGAGATATTATTAATAGGAGAATATATATGGCCTTCATACTGTATGTTTTATTTTTTATATTTCCATCGATATCCCAGGCCAAACTCCAGAAATTCGGATTTAAAAAAGCTGGCTTTTACGCTAAAATTAGCTATTAAACGTGGGGTTAAATTATAACGGATTCCCATGCGCGGATAAAGCTTTTGTGGTGATTCAACTCCGGTTCTGATATAATACCCAATATTCATAAAAAGAGTGGTTTTACCTAAAAAAGCATTGTACGAAGCAAAAATCCCACTAGCCCAATAGTCCAGTCCCGAATAGTGTTTATTCACTTGTTTGTCACTATAAGCGATCCAGACGTTGGAAGCCGCCGGAAAATAAAAATTATCAAGTCCTAATCCGATGGCTCTTTTTTCGGATAAATACCATAAATGGTTTAAGCTAACGCTGGCATTCCAATATTTTTCTGAGTTCACCATCGTACCCTGACTTCGACCAATGCTACCTATTATATTTATTTCACGTGCATTTGAAGCGGGAGCTTTTACCTTTTGAATACGGGGTGTTAATTGCTTATTGAAATGATATTTTACTCCTAAACTGGTTGATAATACATTAACGCCATGATTTGGCTTTTTTGCTGCTCCGTTAGAAAGGTGATTTAAGTTTCCGCTCAGCGATACACTTACTTCTTTACTTACGCGATAATCGAACATACATCCAAAACCAACATACACATTAAAATGTGATCCAAAAATTGTATTGTAGCTATTGGTATTAATATCGAAAGGTTTGGTGGCGTAACCAAGCCCCATAGAAACTTTGTTTTGAATAGAGAAACGTGGGCTTCGTAACCAGTAATAATTTACGTAAGGAAAAACTGAAAAGCCTTTGCCATATATTTGATTATTGCCTAAGGAAGTATAAAAAAAGCCCAGTCCTATTTCCGGATAATTGAAAAACTTTTCCCAGTTGCTAGTCCCAAATAAGGAACGCCCGTAGGTTAATTCCAATCCGCTGGTATAATCGTTAATAATATACACCATGTTTGAATGATGAGGAATGGAAAAACCACGATGTATTCTGGCCGTTAAGTAGGAATGAGGCTGATTGCCATCGTTGTTTTTTTTAGCAAAAACAGGTCCCTGTATTGTTACTAGGGTGCAGATAAAAAAAATAAATCTCTTCATTCTTAATCAGCACATTCAAATGGTGCTTTACACTTAAAAGTTTTAAATCTGAGGCAAAAGTAACATTTTGTACTAAACTGTTTAGTAGAATCTAAAACTTAAAAAGAGAGGTTTTCTATTTCTTAGCTCTCGTTTCTAATAATCTATAAAATAGCCGTATATTCTAAAAAAGCTATATATTCGTTTTAAAATAAAGCAAACCCATGGCCTCAAAACTTTATTTCGAAAATATTAAAGTAGCCGCCGGAGCCATTAAATCCAATAAGTTACGAACCATTTTAACCATTGTTATTATTACCATTGGTATTACGGCTTTAATTGGTATTATCACGGCAGTCCAATCTATTGAAACGTCTATTTCCTCTAATTTTACAGGTATGGGTGCCAATTCTTTTTTAATTGAAAATTGGGGGCAGGACATAAGAATTGGTAAGCAACGCCATAAGACAAAAGATTATGGTTTTATATCCTATAAAGAGGCTATAGAGTTTAAAGAAAGATATGATTTTCCTGCAGTGGTCACAGTTTATCATCAGGTATATGGAAATTTCACCGTTAAATATGCATCGCGAAAAACCAACCCCAATGTGGGAGTATTTGGTGTGGATGAAAACTTTATGACTACTTCAGGACATACTATCAGAGAGGGAAGGGCTTTGGTTAAAAGTGATATCAATGATAATCGGTATGTTGCCATATTGGGAGCTGATCTGTATGATAAATTGTTTCCGGAGAAAACCTCAGCTATTGATGAGGTGGTGAGTGTGAGAGGAATTAAATACAAGGTTATTGGAGTACTAGAAAAAAAAGGAGCCGGGTTTGGAGGACAAAGTGACAACATTATCATTGTACCGGTTAGTAATGTGCGTCAAAAATTCAGTTGGCCAAAAATGTCGTATAAAATAGAGGTAATGGCTAATAATCCTGCGCATTTAGATGCTGCAGTTAGCGAAGCAACAGGAACCTTTCGTCTGGTGCGTCGCTTAAAAATTACGGATGAAAATAATTTTAACATCGTAAAAAGTGATAACCTATCCCGGATGCTTATCGAAAATTTATCTAATGTAACCATTATTGCTAATGTAATTGGTTTTATTACCTTGTTTGGAGCTGCTATAGGTTTAATGAATATCATGTTGGTAGCTGTAGCAGAAAGAACCCGGGAAATTGGAATTAGAAAGGCCATTGGCGCCACAAGTAAAGCAATAAGAGATCAGTTTTTAATGGAGTCGGTTATGATTGGGATATTGGGAGGTGCTTGTGGTATATTATTGGGAATTATGGTAGGAAATATCATATCCATCGTATTAAAATCGGGCTTTGTAGTTCCCTGGATTTGGATAACCATCAGTATTATATTGTGTTTAGTAGTAGGATTGCTTTCAGGTTTAATGCCGGCAATTAAAGCCTCAAAATTAGACCCAATAGAATCTCTTCGTTATGAATAAGAGATGGAATGATGCATATAGTTTGTTATCTTTAAGTAAATCATAAATTTAAAAAAGTGTATGGTAACGTCATCGCTTAAAAGTTTTAAAGAATT
Organism: uncultured Saccharicrinis sp.; assembly: GCA_963677245.1. Classification (GTDB taxonomy): domain Bacteria; phylum Bacteroidota; class Bacteroidia; order Bacteroidales; family Marinilabiliaceae; genus Saccharicrinis. Next base: position 1,440,971 of record OY781921.1, on the reverse strand, counting down.
CTGGTCGCAAAGAACAACACTGGCATTATTTATTGTGGTGCTAATAGGAGTCTTAATTAATGTTCTTCAGCGTGTTTCTGAGCCTAAGCCTCAGCTTTCGTCGATCTATTTATGCCATAGCGATGATGTAGATTCCATAAGAGCGTTGGAAGATACTTTGGTAAGTCCGATACTTTATCAGCAAGTACCCGATTTAGGAGGTATGCATTATAAAGAAAGAATGCAAAAATTTATTGAGCTGATGGTGCCGTCTATATTACTAGCCCGCGAAAAATTGCTTCAGAAAAGAATGAAAGTATTGGAGCTGGATGCTGCACTGCAAGCAGGAGTGGGAACAGAACGCGATTCTATATATCTCGAAAGCATAAAAAAGGAGTTTAAAACTGAAGATATTCAGGAATTGTTGAAACGAATGCACCCTCATCCGGTTTCTATTATTTTGGCGCAAGCTGCTATCGAAAGTGGTTGGGGAACCTCTCGTTTTTGCAGAGAAGCCAACAATATTTTTGGTATTTGGTCATATAATAGAAATGAAAAAAGAATCAGAGCGAGTCAGAGTAGAGGAAGTACCGATATTTACCTAAGAAAATATGACTCTTTATTTGAATCGATTTATGATTATTTAGTCACCATAGGTAAGGCAGGCGCTTATAAGCAATTTAGGGCAGCCCGTTTGCACTCAGAAAATCCTTATCGCTTAATTTGGTACTTAAGTAACTACTCTGAAAAACGATATGAGTATGTTCGTTCTTTGCGCAATGTGATTGAATTTAATGATTTGCATTTGTACGATACTTATCAGTTACAGGCATTTAATATGGATGATGATGTGTGGAAAGAAATGTTGGATCAATAGTTATGTTTTAGCATTGTTTCTGGCTTTGATCGGATGCAATGGAACATCTCAAAATACCTCCAAAAGTATTCCGGAAAATATAGATTTACCCCAAAGTTTTAACGCGATAGGACTGGTATATCATCGTTTTGGCGATAATCGTTATCCTTCTACCAATACACCTTTAGAACAAATTGAAAAGCAATTGCAATATCTGGAACAAAAAGGATTTAAAAGCTATACGGTTTCAGAGTTATTAACACAGGCTAAAGATTCAGCAAAGAAGGTTTTTATTACTGTAGATGATGGTTTAAAAAGCTTTTATACTAATGGATGGCCGCTTTTCAAGAAATACAAAGCAAAAGCAACTCTATTCGTAAACACAGAAAGTGTGGGTTGGGGCGATTATTTGAGTTGGAAACAAATTAAGGAATTGTCTAATACCGGAGTTGAGATCGGTTCGCATTCGCATAAACATACATATTTCTTAAGCACGCCTGATTCAATAAGAAAAAGCTTGTTTATTAAGGATCTAGAAATCTCAGAGAAGTTGTTTAAAGATAGTTTAGGATATATTCCGCGTGTATATGCCTATCCTTACGGAGAGTTCGATGAAATGATGGCCGAGGAATTGAAGGGAAGAGGATATCTTTTAGCTTTTGCACAAAATTCAGGCGTTTGGAGCGCATATTCAAATAGATATGCTATTCCGCGATTTCCAATAGCTGGCAATTATGTAGGGATGGAGCAGTTTAAATCCAAAGTAAATATGACCAGCATGGCGATAGCAGATGAACTTCCATTTCCGAAAGTGCTTTCTCCAGGCGATTCATATAAAAACAAGTTTGTTATTGATTCAATCCAATCTTTTAAGTCCATAAATTGCTTCTTTCATAACAAGCCAAATTCAAAAGTCAGTCGATTTGAAGACGGTTCCCTATTTGTCAATTTGAAAATGCCAGCTAACTCCCGAAGAGTGTTATTAACCTTTACCGGAAAAGATGAAAAAGGAAACTGGTGTTGGTGGAGTAAATTGTTTGTTAATCCTGCCCAAACTGAATAAAAAAACGATAAAACATCTTAAGCAGAGATTCTCATTCACTACAAATAATTTAAAACACAGAAGTTAGTTGTTGACATCAGGAATGGTGATGTTAATGTAAATGGCTTGGTTTTATGTGCGATTGATTAATTGGTCGTTTTTAATTGATTAATGCATAATATGAATTGGGCAATCCTACAAAATGGTCATTGAATCATTTTAAACTGTCTTGTTTTCTGTCAATTAGTGAGCAACCTGCAGTAAGTGGGGGCGTAAACTTTAGTGATTGCGCTCAAACCTGGTTCTTTATCCATTATAAGAATGAAAGGTTTTCTGACTTGCTTTTACAATTAGCTTGTGAAATAGCTAAGATAAAAGTTGATATCAAAAAAAGAACAAATTGATATTTCAAGGATGTTCTTCGATGATAAAAAGCTTAATGTAAGGTAATATGCGTGCTTTATTATATTATAGTGGCATAGTATTATTGTTGCTCATTACAATAGGTGTTCAGGCTCAGCCAGATAAAATATACTGGTTTGCAGCTCCTGATGTGAGTGATGTCCATGGAGATGGTCCTGCTATATTCAGAATTTCCACTTACGAAACAGGAGCAAATGTAAGTATATTTATTCCTGCCGAAAATAACCGGATATTAAGTCAGTTTAAGGTGAATCCATATTCTCAGTATAAAATAGAATTGGATCCATTTACAGTAGAAAATTCACCTGCTAATAACATCAATAATAAAGGAATATGTATCGTATCTGATGCTGAAGTCTCTGTTTATTATGAGGTGAGCAATCCTGACAATGCCGAAAAATTTATCCTGAAAGGGGATAATTCATTGGGAAAGTGGTTTTTTATTCCTTCTCAAATCGCTTATGGCAATTATCAAACTAATAGAAGTACAGCAAGCGAAAAGGCTGATATTGTTGCAACAGAGGATCAAACATCTATTGAAATAATACCATCTGTTGATATTACCGGACATCAGGCGAATATTCCTTTTGACATAGTGCTTAATAAAGGGCAAACATACTGTATTGAATGTGCCGATATTTCTGCAGAGGGAGCCTTGGCTGGAACGGAAATTAGAGCAAACAAACGCATTGCGGTGACTATTTCGGATGATGCGGTAATGGAAGATCCCGGAAGTAATCCAAATGATCTGATAGGAGACCAGTTAATTCCGGTAAATGCTCTTGGTCAGGAATATGTAGCTATTAATACAAGTAAGGCACCTTCTAGTTTTAAAAATACCAATACAGTGCAGAAAGTATTTGTATTAGCTATTGAAGACAATACAATGGTATTCCTGAATAATACGTCAAAAACTGCAAAACTTTTACAGAAGGGTGAAACAGCTGAATTTGATTTTTCCGATCATGCCGCATTTATCTATGCCACGAAAAGAGTCTATGCTTATCAGTTAACAGGATTGGTAAATAATTCAGAAAGTGCCGCTAACGAATTAGGTTCTGCCATATTGCCCAGGTATTATTGTAATGGATCTTCCAGAGTTTCTGTTACAAGGGTCTTTGATAGAGACTTTTGGGTGAATATTGTAGTAAAACGAAAGGATATTAAGTCTTTTGTTTTTAAAGATAGTCAGGGGTATGAGTTGAGTTTGAAAAAATACATGAACAGTTGGCAAACGGTTCCGGGGCAATTAACCGGTCAGGATTCATGGGTGTGTTGTGCTGCCAATTTAAATGATCTAACAACGGGAACACCTTATTTTATAGAAAACACTTCCGGCGTTTTTCATTTATGTGTGCTCGACGAAAATGGTCTGAATGAAGAATCCGGGTGTAGCAGTTTCGGATATCTAAGTAGTTATAATTCGTTTTGGGTAGATGGCCAACAAGAGGCCTGCAGAGGAAATGTTATTCCCCTGACAGCAAAAGGAGGATTTAGTAATTACAAATGGTATTCAGATATTTCAGGATCAGAGGTGCTTTCTACGAGCCCTGAGTTAGCTGTAACAGAATCCGGTAAATACTATGTGGATGCAATAAATGATGAGGGTTGTATTTTTTCAGATACCATTGATGTCAACTTTATGTTGCCTGAAGTTGAATTAGGTAATGATACCACTATTTGTCAAGGTGAGAATCTGGGTTATCAGCTAGGTAATAATTACAGTAGTTATAGCTGGAGTAATGGTGCATCAGGTTCTTCAACGCAAGTTAATACGCAGAATGCAGGTTCATTTATGTTGGGTGTTGAAGTTGCGGATGAATATGGATGTACAAATAACGATTCGGTACTGATTACAGTGTCAGAAGTGCCGGAAATTAAAATAAATAAAACGGAGGTTTGTGAAGGTGGTTTAGTTGTGTGCGAATCAGTTTTTGAGCGGTATGAATGGAGATTTGGAGGGGAATTAATAAATCAGAATGCTGCTCAAAGCTGGATTAAACCTGAGGAATCAGGAGAGTATTCTATTAGTGGGTGGACGGATGATGGTTGTGTTGTATCTAGTGTTGTAAACTTATCTGTCCACCCCTTACCTCAATTTGAGTTTAAAAATCAATTTGCTTGCCAGGGAGACACCGTTGTGATTGACGCGCCTAATAGTTTTGAGACTTATTTATGGAGTGACGGTTCTTCTTTACCTCAACTAGAATTGAATGATGACGCTAATTACTGGCTGGAAGTTACGGATGAAAATGGTTGTGTTTATCGCAATGGTGCTTCAATTACTTTTTATAAGCCTCTCGCATTGGATTTAGGTCCTGATAGAGAGGAGTGCGAAGGAGTCTTGATACATATTGCTGCAGATTCAGCGTATTCAAATTACAATTGGTTTTTTAAATTAGACGGAGATGTTGCCAGTCAGGAGATGCCGAATAAAGATTCGGATTACCGGATAGAAAGAGCTGGAGTAAACCATAGTGGACTATATCGTTTAGAAGCTATGGATAAAAATGGCTGTATGGTTCACGATGAGGTAAACCTGAATATTATGCCTTCAGATTCATTGACTTTATCTGTGACTCAAAATTTATGTGAAGGTCAAACGGTGGATTTAAAGGTTTCTGCAGGATATGAGAACTATGTATGGTATAAAGATGATGAACTCTTAAGCGAATATGAAAATAGAAATCAGATATTAAATATTGAAAATGCCGGAGTGTATCGGGTTGAGGCCAGTTCGGGCGTTTGTATGCAGGCAACTGAGATAGTAGTTATCAGCCATGCTATACCGGAAGTACAATTGGAGGCTGATGTAAGCTTGTGTGGAGATGAAACCAAAGAAATTAGTATAAATAGTTATCATTCTTCAAGTGGAGCAGACCTAGATTATTTATTCTGGAATGAAAAAGAAGATGTTCGTTTCAGTAATTGGCAAACGTCCTACTTAGAAGTTTCACAGTCAGGAATATATAAGGTTACTGTTGTAGATGAATTTGGATGTAGAGCGATGGATACCATGTATGTTTCACAATATATGCCTGAAATAGTTGAATTAGGGCCAGATATCAATCGTTGTGAAGGGGAGCAGGTTAGAATTGAGAATCCAGTTTTGGATGCCATCAGCTATAATTGGTATTTGCTATCTGATACCGACCGAGAAATAGTAACTCAGAACAATCCAATAGAAATCCTTCAGCCTGGAATTTATGAATTGGAAATTATAGATGCTCATGGTTGTCTTTCATCGGATCAGGTACTTGTTCATTTCAATTCCAATCCTTCAGTTAGGATTGTAGGAGAAAATGAGGCTTGTGGGAGTACTTTGCTGGAGGTGGTTAGTGATCTGGATGATGTTGATGTAGTCTGGAATCATACACCAGGAATGAATTCTGCTCAAATAAAAGTGAATTCATCAGGAACTTATAGTGTAGTTGTAACAGATGCCAATGGGTGTTCAAGTCTGGATTCTGTCTCTTTGCTTATTCATGATATTCCACAAGTAAATTTAACTGATCTATCAGCATGTGAAGGTGATACCATATGGACAAGCGGACCTGATGGATTTATTACTTATGAATGGAGTAATGGATCAACTTCAAAAGATATTCAAATTCTGAATAGTGGGAATTATGAACTTACAGTTACAGATCAGAATGGTTGTTCCGGTACAAATGATATGCAGGTTTCTTTTATTCGTCCGGTTCCTTTAGAATTGGGGCCTGATAGGGATGAATGTGAGGGGAGTCTGGTTGAAATTAGAGCAAATTCACAGCATACAGCCTATCAGTGGTATTTTTTACCTAAGGCAAGTCCAGATCTAAAAAGTACCTTATTGAGTAATGCAACACAGTCATATCGTATCGAGAATGGTTTAATAGCCAATAGTGGTATTTATTCGCTGGAAGCGCAGGATGAGAATGGTTGTTTAGTTCGGGATGAAGTATTGGTTAGCTTTTATGAAGTTAGCCCGGAAACTTCAACAATGACAGAATACATCTGTATGGGTGATACATTTAACGTTTCCGGCCCGGAAGGGTATGATACCTATACGTGGTATATCGATGGCACTGTTACTGATTCTACTTTTGATGTATCACAACTAGAAGGTATTACGAAGGAGGGAGTGTATCGAGTTGAAGCATCATTAGGAGCTTGTGTTAAAACCAATAATATTGAAGTTGTCAGGCAGGTTTCACCTACTGTTACACTGGCGGATTTAGTTTGGTTGTGTCCGGGAGGTCAAGTTGATGTTACGGTAGAAAATTTTTACTCCAACAATAGTCAATTGGATTATTTGTATTGGAATGATAATACGCAAGAAAGAATTAATGATTGGCAAACTGCCAAATTAGAAGTGGGAGAAGCTGGTGAGTATAGTGTTACTGCCGTTGATGAGTTTGGATGTATGGCCAACGATACTATTGAGGTGTTAAAAAGTCTTGTGCCTGATTTAGTAGTAAATGAATCAGAGGCATGTCCGCATCAGGAGCTTACATTTTCGATAGATGACCGTTTTGCTTCTTACGCATGGAGTAATGGTGATAATGATTACACAACAGTTGTAAATACAGGGAATGAGGAATATATTCAGTTGGAAGTAGAAGTGCTTGACAATAAAGGTTGTGCTATAAAAGATACCATCGGAATTACCGTTTTTAATAATCCACAAATTGAATTGTCACAAACGGTTGTATGCGAAGGTTCTTACATTGAAAATATGACTTCTTTTGAAAGGTATGAATGGATGTTTAATGATACAGTTCTTAATATTAAAGAAAGTCAAAATTGGATTATTCCAAAGAAATCAGGTGATTATAAAGTGATGGCATGGACTGCTTCTGGTTGTGCTGTAACGAAGGATTTTTCGGTTACAGTTCATGCATTACCGCAAATGAGTCTGGATAATAAGCAGGCCTGTGAAGGTGATACTATTCAGATAAAAGCACCATTAGGCTTTGAAACATATCAATGGAGTACGGGTGAAAATAGCGATGCGATATATTTAAATTCTGATACCAATTATTGGCTTCAGGTTACAGATAAATATGGTTGCGCTGGTCGTGCAGAAGCTTCGGCAACATTCATACAGCCCATGGAAATTGATTTAGGTCCAGATAGAAATGAGTGTGTTGGTATTGATGTAAACCTACAGGCTAATGCCTTGTATTCAGCACACGAATGGTACTTTGAACCGTTAGAACATAAAGATGAGGTACAGTATCTGAATCAACCAGGTAGTTCCTTTCAAATATTGAATGGTTCAAAATCAAATAGTGGACTTTATACAGTAGAGGCTTTAGATGTAAATGGTTGTGCTGTTAAAGATGAAGTCCTGGTTAAATTTTACCAGGTAAATCCACCTCAACTAAAAATGGAAGAACATTTGTGTCCGGCTGAAGATATTGTTATTTCAGCGACAGAGGGTTATGACTCTTATACCTGGTACTATAATGAGCAACCTATCTCAACTGCAAATAACCAACCCGATTTACGAGGAATCAATACGCCCGGTCTTTATAAAGTGGAAGTGACTTCTGGTAAATGTTCTAATTCCAAAGAAATTGAGGTAGTGCAGCATCAGGCTCCATCAGTAAGATTATCAGATGATTTTTCTCTGTGTAAAAAAGAGAATGGCGTTATTTCTATAAACAAATATTTTTCTGAGGAAAACGCAGTATTGAGTTACTATTTCTGGAGTAATAATCCTCAGATTCGATTACGCGATTGGCAAAGTTCTGGCTTATCTGTATTTCAAGCAGGTACTTATGGGGTAACAGTTGTTGATGAAAATGGCTGTTCTGCAAGCGATGAAGTGCTTGTTACAAATTATCCTGATCTTAAGTTAGACTTAGGTGACCCTATATCTATTTGTCCAGGAACCAGTGTGCATATTGAATCGCCTGTGGATAGTTCAAATCAATGGATTTGGTTTAGTAGATTACTATCATCAGATCAAGTATTAACCAACAATTCCGATTTGGAAATTAGTGATGGAGGGGAATATATAATAAAAGTAGAAGATATTTATGGATGTACAACGCAGGACACTTTGATTGTAAATATGCTCAAAGAACCTCAGGTTCATATTGAAGGAAATACCTTCGCGTGTGGACAAACAAGCCTTTACTTAAATGCCGACGGTGAAAATTACACTTATCGATGGAATGATTCTCCTGAATTGAATACCTACAGTTTGAATGTAAGCAATTCTGGAACGTTTAAAGTAGATATTTGGGATGAAAATGGTTGTCATAATTCAGATCAGGCTGAAGTACAAATTTATCCTTTGCCGAAACTGGATCTGCTGAATGATACAGTATGCGCCGGACAAAAAGGTATGCTTAGTGCACCTTCAGGGGAGTATAATTATCTGTGGAGTAATGGAGAAAAAACTTCCAGTATTTCAGTCTGGGATGGAAATTATACCTTGAAATTAACCGACAAATTTGGTTGTGAAATTGAAGGAAAAGCTTCGGTTATATGGCGATCTCTACCTAAAGTAGATTTAGGGCCAGACTTGGTTATTTGTCCTTTGGAAGAAAGGCAATTGGATGCAGGTTCGGATTATTCGTCTTATCAATGGCATAATGGTTCTTCTTCAGAAACAATAATAGCCAGTTTATTGGATACGGTAAACCAGGTTTTTGTCACTGATAAATATGGATGTACCGGTTTTGATACGCAAACAACAAAGTTTAAGGTGGCTCCTGAAATAGATCTTTGTTCAGATACATCTGTTTGTAAGCATCAAATAACCATACTCAATGCAGGTGCCGGTTTTGATGAATATTTGTGGAATGATGGAGATCAGAACCAAATCAAGGAAATATCCGAGCCAGGAATGTATTGGATAAATGTATCAGATGGCTGTTTTTTATTTAGCGATACTGCAAGAATTGCACACTGGGATATGCCTGTTGTAGCCGTTCTGGATACTTCTTTATATGCTCAAATTGTAGTAAGGGGAGTAGGCGGAACAGAACCTTATCGTTATGCATTAGATCAGGGATTGCCGCAAAATACAAACGTTTTTAAGGATCTGAAAAATGGATACCACGAAATAGAAATAATAGATCAAAATGGATGTAATGCATTTGCTAACATTACCTTAAGCAATGTTTATGATATTGATATCCCTGAATTTTTCACTCCCAATTATGATGGTATAAATGATACCTGGGTGGTGGAAGGGATTGAACGATTTACAGATAGTGTGATCAAAATCTTTGATCGCTATGGAAAATTATTGGCAAAATTTTACGCATCAGAACGAGGATGGGATGGAACTTACTTAAATAAACCGATGCCGACTGACGATTATTGGTATGTTATCGAAGGCTTGCCTGCAGGAAAGACTTTAAAAGGTCATATTACACTGAAAAGAGAATAATTTATGAAAAAGTTATTATTCATATATCTATTATACATGCTTGTTGCAAATGGAGTATTATCTCAAAACTACTATATCACCAACTTGTATATGTATGATATGTTTGTGATGAATCCGGCTAATGCAGGTAGCGATAAAAGTTGCTTTGATTTAGGCGTGTTTTATCAAAATCAGTGGCTTGGAATGGATGAGTCACCAACTACACAAATTGTAAATGCGCAAGGCCCATTATCTAAAAATATGGGTTTTGGCTCTTATATCTATCACGATAGAAATGGGAATATGAACTCATTGGGAATACACCAATCCATTTCTTATAAAGTTCAATTAAAAAACACCCAAAAGAATATTTCATTTTTATCATTTGGTTTAGCATTTTCTTTGGAAGAGGCTTTTATTGATGAACGCAACTTTACAAATCGAAGAGCTGTTATTGATCCCTTAATTGATGGCGGTATTACTAAAGGAATAGGGTATAATGCCAATGCTGGTATTATATATAAATACAATGATTATCAACTAGGACTATCAGCTACCAATTTGTTTAATCAAACAAATCCTTTATATCTAGGCCAGGATGAGCCAGAACTTCCTACTGATGTGCATTTATTTTTGACTAGTTTATATAAAGTTACAGGTCGCGATGTTTTTCTCGAACCTTTACTTATGTATCGTTGGAATAGTTTTTTAGAGAAACGATTGGATATTACCATGAGAGGAATTTTCCCAACATATAAACCGGAATATGCGCTTTGGGGATTGATCTCTTACCGAAGAGAAATGGATAATGAAGTAGGAAAAAGTATTGGGCTAGCTGCAACGATAGGTGTAAACTATCGAAGAATCAGTTTTGGTATTGAATATCAACTTGGGTTAACAGAAGCACAAATAGAATACGGAAGTGCCTATCAACTTATTTTAAAATATTCAATTTGTAATTTACTGAAGCATCATGCCATACCTTGCTCCGAAGCTCGTAAAAATAAAAGGTCGCGCTATGATGGTGTTATCTGGTATTAAATAATAGAAGTTATATTGTTTTTGCTTGAATAAATTCTATTTTTAAAGAAATTATTCTAATAAACCTAATTGTATTAAACAACTATGATGTATGCTTTTGTAGAAGGGTGTAAACGGATTAGTTAGTTTAATCATAACAAAGAAACAAATAACACCTATGAAAGCGAAAATTTTAATCCCTGTATTACTTCTTTTAATTATTTCTCTTTTTGCAGGAAACTGGATTTATGGAAAAATGTCGGCCAAAAAAGTGGAAGCTTATTTAGATAATCTCCCTAACGCAGATGTAAAATACGATCATGTTACTGTTAATCCACTAATGGCTAAAATTAAAATCAATCAGTTTGAGTATCAGGTTCCTGATAAAGAAATTGTTTTTTACTGTAATGAACTTACCATTTCTATTCCTCATAGCGATGCGATGAAAATTGTAAAGGAAAAGAGTTTAGATGAAATTAATAAATTGGGTATTGAAGGGAATGATATTGTTGTTGCAAACATGAAGGGAGATACGCTAGTTGTATCTGATAATTTAGATATGGATTTCGATGGTGCTTTAATGGTAGAAGATTTAAAAAACTTACAGATCGATTTCCCGGAAGAAGATCAGGATTTTGATTTAACAATTCGAAATACCAGGTTAGGAAGTAAAGCTACGGATGATTCGGTTTTAAAGACTTTAGCAGAAACAAAGCAGATTGATAAAATCGGATTGGAGATAAAAGTAAAAGCCAAAGAAGGTAAAATGCTGTTGGAGGATTTTATCGTAAAGTCAAAGGAAATGCTGGTTAAAGGTGATGCGGATATTGATTTTACAGGAGAAACACGCGAAAGTATGAAGCCGGTTTATGCAAAAGTAAAATACGAGATGTCTATGCCGGATAACCTGACTTGGGAAGATGAAAAAGGGAAGTATTCGGTGAAGTCTTTTAATTCATCATTTTCAGGGAAACTTAATTTAAAAGAAAATGGGGAGTTTTTAGAATTAATTGATGAGGCTGATGTGGATATAGATTTAAAGGAATTGACCTTTGATTATGATGAAGCAACGAAAGCTACAATGAATCAACAGTTAGCTATGCTCGGATTAAATTCAGATGATTTGTCCATTAAAGGTTTTTCATTGCATTCAAAAATTGATTCGTCGAGCTTAATTATTGAAAATACAGAATTATTGTTGCCGGTCTTAAAAGCTGGTTTAACAGCCAATATGCATTTAGATAGATCTAACTTTAACAATTCTCAAATTAATGCTTTCCAATTAATCATTAGTAATATAAACCCTAAGTTAGATGAAGCGCTAGGTAATTTATCGAAAACTTTTGGCTTTAAAATTCAAAGAGAAGAAGATAATATTGTATTTGAAGTAAAAGGATCATTTCAAAATCCTCAAATTAAGGGTGTTCATTATTAGTATAGTTACTAGTAAAATTAATAATGCTAGTCGGTGTTAACTGAAATAAGCCCGACTACATTTTGAAAGTGAATATTAAAGCATATTGTTGATGACATGGTTTTGTCGAAATATAAAGCATAAAAAAAGGCTCTCCAATTTGGAGAGCCTTCATTATATCTGGTAAAATGAAATTATTTTACAGAATCCATGTACATGATTAATTCACATACTTTTGAAGAGTAACCCATTTCGTTATCATACCATGAAACAACTTTTACGAAGTTGTCAGATAAAGAAATACCAGCTTTAGCATCGAAGATAGAAGTTCTAGTATCACCGATGAAGTCGTTAGAAACAACCATATCCTCAGTATAACCAAGAACACCAGCTAATTCACCTTCAGAAGCTTCTTTCATAGCTGCACAAATTTCATCATATGTAGCACCTTTGTCTAAGCGAGCTGTTAAGTCAACTACAGATACATCTGGAGTTGGAACACGGAAAGCCATACCAGTTAATTTTCCATTTAACTCAGGAATAACTTTACCTACAGCTTTAGCAGCACCAGTAGAAGAAGGAATGATGTTTTGACCAGCTCCACGTCCACCTCTCCAGTCTTTCATAGAAGGACCGTCAACAGTTTTTTGAGTTGCAGTAGTAGCGTGAACAGTAGTCATTAAACCTTCAACGATACCAAACTTGTCATTTAATACTTTAGCTACAGGAGCAAGACAGTTAGTAGTACAAGAAGCGTTAGAAACAAAGTTCATGTCGTTAGTGTATGAAGTGTTGTTTACACCCATAACGAACATTGGAGTATCGTCTTTAGAAGGAGCAGACATTACAACTTTTTTAGCACCAGCGTCGATGTGACCTTGAGCAGACTCTTTAGTTAAGAATAAACCAGTAGACTCAACTACGTACTCAGCACTTACAGCACCCCAGTTAATGTCAGCAGGGTTTCTTTCAGCTGTAACACGGATCTCAGAACCGTTAACAATAAGCTTACCATCTTTAACTTCAACAGTTCCATCAAAGATACCGTGAGTAGAATCATACTTTAACATGTAAGCCATGTAGTCAACGTCGATAAGGTCGTTGATAGCTACAACTTCAATAGTTCCTTTGGCAACAGCCTGACGAAATACGAAACGACCGATACGGCCAAATCCGTTAATACCAATCTTGATTTTTGACATTTTATAGGTTTTTTAGAAATAAAATTTACAACTTCATTAAAAATGAGGTACAAAAGTATAAAATCAATAACAATTGGTCAAAAAAACTAGAAGGCTTTTTCTAAAATCAATATTAAAAAATGTAAAACGGCCCCAAAATATGCTCTACAGCATAAAATTAGGCACAAAAAAAGGAGCAAAATTATATTTTGCTCCTTTTTTGGCTACAATTCTATATAGCTTATACGTTTTCTGAATTCTTTTCTACATTTACTTTGCTATAAGCAGGACAATCTTCTGTGCTTTTGCAAGAACTTAATCCTAATGCAGTAAATAATACAACGGCTGCTACAACAAAAAAAGCTTTCTTCATGACTTTTAAATTACGATATAAATATTGATAGTTTCTTTAATTTCTTTTCACTGTTATAATAACGGGCTAGCTTAATTTTGGTTACATAATTGCTTCTTTTTATGATTAACATCTTATTATTAATGACCAACCCGTTTTTTAAATAGAATTCGAAGCACAGCGATAAAAATATGATTAATCTTTAAACGCTCAAAATATTAGACCCTTTTTATCTAAAGCTTACCTCCTTTTTCTTAATCCTTTTAATTCAGAAAAAGCCCTTTCTACATCTTCGTCATGCACCAGTACGGTAAACTCATTAGTTGTAGAAATTACTTCTGTTATATTAATACCTTCCCAGGCAATTGACTTTAAAATATAATAATAAAACCCAGGAACCTGCGTGTTGCTTTCGTGCAGTTTTAATGTGATGGCAGACAAATCTTCTTTTTTCTGCAACAATTCTTCATTATTAAAATGTTGTTCAACAAGTTCAGTATACATGCTACTTATCACAAGGTTAGATTCATGTACGCCTCTAACCAGCGTGTAAAATATATCAGTGTGTTGGGATATAGCCTCAAATACGTTTTTATGGCATTTAGCCAGTGTATTGGAGTTTTTAAAAGTATGATCAGTTAAATCAGAGCGAACAATAATATCGCCCAACATGCTAATCATTTTATCTATTCCCCGGTTTAAATAAATATCAATTTGAGGAGAAAGACGATTAAGCGCCATCACAATAGCACCATGTTTGGCATCTTTTGTTATTATTTTGTCAACTTCAGGTTTTATTTTGCGTGATAAAGCAGAAATATTGATTAATCCTTCAGCAAGTGCTTCAGCTATAAAAGGTTTTGACTTGATTACAATTTCTACAGCTTGAGGTATTGTTATCATCTAATTATGTTTTAAATAATACAAGATGTTAAAAATATAACATTTTGTTGAAAATTGGTTTTATTTATCACTTAATTTTACTCTTTAATATTCGCCAATTATATTTGCGATGGATAAAATGAAAATGTGTTTATGATTATTTGAATAAAGAAGATTTTGTTATGATCTCTTTTTTATACTTTTAAGCCGGAAAAGAAATACATTGTTAAAGATTGAATATTAAGAATAAGTTATGGCATTTACATTAAAAGGCTCTATTGTTGCTATTATTACGCCCTTTACGGAAACAGGTGAAATTGATTGGGATGCATTTGATAAACTAATCGACTTTCATTTAAATAATGGAACAGACGGGATTGTAGTATGTGGAACTACAGGAGAAACGCCAACATTGACAGATGAAGAAGATGAGGCACTGGTTGAAAGAGCGGTAAAGAGAATTAATGGTAAAATTCCGGTTATAGCAGGTAGTGGAAGTAACTCTACACAAACAGCCATAGACAAAACAAATAAAGCCAAAGAATTAGGTGCTGATGCTGCGCTGGTTGTTGTACCTTATTATAATAAGCCTACACAAAAAGGAATTTATGAGCATTTTAAATCAGTAGCAGAAGCCACTGATATTCCTATTATATTATATAATGTACCTTCAAGAACCGGAGCCGGATTAACACCGGAAACAGTGGTTCAGTTAGCTAAAGATTTTGATAGTATCGTTGGCGTGAAGGAAGCTGCAGGAGTAATGTCGTATTTTACTGAGATTATAGCCAATGCTCCGGAAGATTTTCTAGTATATAGTGGAGATGACTTTTTATCTAGCGCTGCGAACTTATTAGGTGCTGATGGGTGTATTTCTGTTATAGCTAATTTAGTACCTGCCGATTTTCATCGATTAATGGAGGTTTCTATGAAAGGTGATGTAGCAGAAAGTAGAAGATTATTTTACAAGTATCAAAAAATAATGGACTTATGTTTTATTGAGTCTAATCCAATTCCGGTAAAAACAGCTTTAGCAGAAATGGGTTTTGTAAATGAAGTCTTCAGACAGCCATTATGTACTATGGAAGAGGATAATAAGAAACAGCTTTTAGATGAATTAAAGTCTTTAGAGCTGATTTAAAAATTATATTTTGTTGGTGATGATTCAAGAAGGTCTTTCAATTAGGAAAGGCCTTTTTGCCTTTATAGATATGTGCTTGCAGTTATAGAATAAAGTGGATTCGTATATTTGTAGCTGAAAAAAATAATACTATGGAAACAATATTAAATCATAAGTCAATTCGAAAATACTCAGAAAAAGATATTTCTCAGGATATTCTAGAGGATATATTAACAGCAGGAACCAGAGCTTCAACAACTGGTAATATGCAGGTTTATAGTATTGTGGTGAGTAAAGATGCCGAAATGAAAGAAAAATTGGCACCATGCCATTTCAATCAACCGATGGTGAAGCAGGCGCCTGTAGTGCTAACTTTTTGTGCTGATTATAATCGATTTAATAAATGGTGCGAAGTTAGTAATGCAGAACCTGGATATGATAATTTTCTGTCCTTTGTAACAGGTGCAATTGATGCTTTATTGGCCGCTCAAAATGTTTGTCTGGCTGCAGAAAGTAAAGGATTAGGTATTTGTTACCTGGGAACAACCATTTATACTGCAGATAAAATTATTGATATTTTAGATTTACCGAAAGGTGTTGTGCCGGTAACTACTGTAACCATAGGTTATCCTGATGAGAAACCGTCTTTAACCGATAGATTACCTCTGGAAGCAGTGGTTCATTACGAAAAATATAAGGATTTCTCAGAAGATGATATAAAAGGGCTTTATAAAGAGAAGGAATCTTTAGCTGAGAATATAGGTTTTGTAAAAGAAAACAATAAAGAAAGTTTAGCCCAGGTTTTTACAGATGTAAGATATAAGAAGCAAGATAATATTACTTTTAGTAAAGTGCTTTTAGAAGTATTAAAGAAGCAAGGATTTATGAATCAATAAGAAAAAGCAACGCATATTTTCTATTTTTTTTGAAAATTAAAAAATAAAGCGTTATATTGTTTTGCAATTTTGTTAAGAAATAATTAAATTGCTATCAGTATTGATTTTGATTATAAAATAATATTAGCAATTCATTTGTTTGTGTTGTGTGTTTTACAAATGAATTTTGTGTGTTGTGTTAGTTGAGAATGAAAAGGCTTATTTCCCCAAATAGGCCTTTTTCAATTTAATACGCTATACTTTCCGAAAGGTTATCTTTTTTTATCCATTTTATTTTTAGACTTTATTTTCAGTAGAAGTATTTTCATTTCTTTCTATCGTGTTTTAGGTTTACTGCATTATTATTTTGATTATTCCCTCAGTTGAAACTGATTTATATTTGAATCGGCATTTATACAATTGTCATATATATATGTTACATATTTCTTTCACGATATTTTCACTAAAACGTGAAGCAACAGTGAAGCAACAGTGAAGGAATAGTGAAGGAAAAGTGAAGGAATACCGGATCACTTCCTACGTTGTATCGAATACTTCCAGTATGGCTTAAGGAATAGATAACTAGGGAATGAGTTATCAATTTGAGTTGTGGTTAAGCTGTAAAAGTAGTTTTGCCGTAATGTGTTTTGTGTTAAATAGGACATCTATTACGCATCAAAATTACTTCAAAACAAGTCACTTCATTGCTTCACTTCAACTCACCAGAACGGTGCTATGCTTCGTTTCAGTAAAGCCTTGTTTTATTGCAATTTTAACGATCACAACGAAGTTCTAATACATAATGCGGTTTAAATATGCAGTCTTCAGTTTATATTTCAATGCAAAAAAAAGGCTACTTAATTTATTTTTGAATAGCCTCTATGTTTTATGATTTTTGTATTTCTTATTCAGCAAAAGTAAGACCAAGGGATTCTCCTACTTTCTTTAAATCCTCAACAACGGGAGGAAGTAAATCAATTCCATCTTTCATTCTTTGAGCAGAAATTTCTCTTTCCGGATCGCCAGGAACCAGTACCTGATCGTAACCTTCTGCAGGAACAGCATTTCTAAAGGTAGTAATCCAGTTATCCATGTGTTTTTTAAATTCATCAGCAGGTCTGAAGGCATCAATGCGCATGGCTCCTAAAAAGTGGCCAATGCCATCGCCAACCGGGTTCTCAGGTACAGGTATATAAGAAACAAAAGGTGGTACCCAAGGACCATAATTGGCTCCAGGTAGCACTGCCGATAGAATATCTACTAATCCTCCTAAACAGTATCCTTTGTGACTTCCGTGTACTCGATCACTACCAAGCGGAAGCATGGCACCTCCTTTTTTTAAGATGGCTGCATCTGTCGATGGATTACCATTTTCATCTTGTGCCCAACCTAAAGGAATGTCTTCTCCCTTGCGTTGCAGAACTTCCAGTTTTCCATTGGCAACCGGTGTAGTGGCCATGTCGATCACTACCGGAGGTTGTTTGTCGGCAGGAATGGCTACTGAAATAGGATTAGTACCTAAAAACTTACTTTTAGAAAATGTAGGAGAAACCAGCGGACTGGCATTGGTCATTGACCAGCCAATCATATCTTCCTCTAAGGCCATCATAGAATGGTATCCGGCAATACCGTAGTGGTTGGAGTTTTTTACAGCTACCCAACCGGTACCTACATTTTTAGCTTTTTCCATGGCTATTTTCATGGCCTTGGGGGCTACCATCAATCCAGCACCTAAATCTCCATCAATTACGGCTGTACTTGGCGTTTCATGCACCACCTTAATTTTGGGCGTTGCGTTTAGTCGTCCTTTTTCCCATAAACGAACATAACCACCTAAGCGAGCCACCCCGTGTGAATCAACACCACGAAGGTCGGCAGAAATTAAAACTTCAGAAGCTAACGTAGCATCATCTTCAGAACTACCCATTTTTAAAAATACCTGACGGGTGAATTCTTTTAAATATTGTACAGTATACATGTGTTTCCTTAAAAATGAAGTGCTCAAAGATACAAAACTAACTTTATGCACTTTGATTCGGTCTACTCAAAATCCAGATTTGTAATAAAAAAGTTAGGTGTAAAAACCACACTAATTCCATAGGCGTAATCAAATTGTGAAGCATCCGGATCGAAATACGTTTCGAATTGAGCGTTAAAAGTTACTTTCTTCATCAGTTGTTTTGAGAAAGTGAATTTGGTGTTTAGCAATTGCCTGTCTTTGGCATAAATGCCTGCTTCATGATCAGAAACAGAATGAAACAAGGCTGTGCCTTTTAGGGCATACCAGTCGCTCGATTTCCAGTAAGCCAACATAATTTCACCATGTTTGTGGGCTAAAACTGCGGTAGGATAAAAAGCATATCCCATTTTAAATGGTAAGCCTTTGGCATCGGTTAAGTCATTATACAAAGCTACATATGGTGTAAAGCTTAGTTTGTTGATAAAGGCGCCTTGTATTTCCTTCTGAAATTTAAGCCCGGTAACCATATTGACTAAGGAATAGGATTCTATATCATAATTGCTGATTTGACCACCCAGGTGAGAGGCCAAAAATTGAAATGGAAGGGATATTTTTAATGTACTTTCTGAATCAGAAAACAAATACTCGGCACTAATTCCTCCGGTAAATTTTTCAGGAATATCATCTCCATGAAATATAAATTGTTCCCAATCGACCCAGGTATCCAAAAATAGCTTGGGGCTTTGATGGATGAATTGCACGCCCGTTTCCTGTGGTCTGAAATATTGCCATTCAGAATTAAAAATAGGTTCAATTAAACGATGGTGAACACTTCCTTTTAAATTTCCCAGAATCATATCCCATGTCTTACTTAATTGGGTATGGATGGAAACAACTGGTATCACTTCCGAAAATTCTTGGAGACCATCATATTTAAAGGCATGTACTCCAATTTTTAACCTTACGTTTGATCCGGCATAGTACATGAATGATGGTTCAAATGAATAACCAGGAAGGGTGTATCCTTCAGAGAATTCGCCAAAGTATTCATCGTTCTTTAAAAAGTTGTTGCTTTCTAATCTAAAGAACAGTTTGTTGGCATCTTCTGCTTTAAATTCAGGATAGGTATAGCGCGAGGATTCGTTAATTTGTCCAACAGTATGCAACGATATGAAGCATAAACACCCAATTAATAAGAGCGCTTTTAATTTTTTAAAGACCATTTTTGTAATTCGAAATCATGAATAAAAGTTTAGGAAGGAGGGTAGTTGTGAGCATAAAAATATAAAAAAGCCGTAAATACAGTTGATTTACGGCTTTTATTATAATTAATTATTCGAGTTTTATCTTAATTGTGCTTCGATCTCTCTTTCGAAATTCTTAATCATGCTATTCATGATTTTATCAATTTGCTTATCCGTAAGGGTTTTGTTTTCATCCTGAAGAATGAAATTTACGGCATACGATTTTTTATCTGCACCTAGCTTTTCACCTTCGTAGATATCAAATATAGAGATACGCTTTAATAGTTTTTTCTCTGTTTTATTGGCAATTGCTTTAATCTGACCAAAGGTGACTTTTTTATCAACCAATAAAGCTAAGTCACGACTTACTTCAGGGAATTTAGATATCTCTTTGTAAATCAGTTTTTGCTTACCGGCTACTTTTAATAAGTTATCCCAGTTGAACTCTGCAAAGTAAACGACTTCTTTTAAACCAAAGTTTTTAGCTAACTCAGGCTTCACAATTCCGAAGTCAACTAGGTGAATCTTATTTTTTGTAGAAAGGGTTAATCCTTCAATGAAAATATCGTTCTCAGTCGTTTCCTCACTAAGCATACTTTCCGGAAGATTCATACGGGTAATAATTTGCTCTACAACCGCTCTTAAATCAGCAAAAGAAACATCTCTGGCTTCAGCGTTCCAGTTGGCATTAATCATCTTACCGGATAAGAAAATACCCAGGTGATGTTCTTCTGTGTATTTCTTTAACGATCCCTTTTCTCCTTCAGGATTCAGATAATAACAATTTCCGAATTCGAATAATTTAAGATCGCTGTTTCTGCGGTTTACATTATGAACAAGTGATTCCAGTCCTCCCATAACCAATGATTGGCGCATTCCACCCAAGTCATTACTTAATGGGTTAAACAAAGCCACTACATTTTTCTCTGGATATTTTTCCAGTTTTTCGTAGAATGAAGGCTTTGTTAATGAATTACACATCATTTCATTAAAGCCTTGTGCAACCAATTGGTTGGCAATGATATTTTTTACTTTGTGATCATCCGGCTTATCTGAATAAACTAAAGTAGAGTTTACAGCGGCAGGAATTTCAATATTATTATATCCGTATATTCTTAAGATATCCTCAATCACATCCACCTCACGTTGCACATCTACACGGTAAGGAGGAACAGATAATAACATACCTTCTTCATCCTCGCTTACAATAGCCATTTCAAGGGCAGTAACAATGTTTTTAATTGTATCCTTTCCTAAAGCTTTACCAATTAAGCGGTCGATGTTTTTCCAGGTAACCTTCACTTCAAAGTTTTGAACAGGTTCCGGGTAAATATCTGTGATGTCAGAAGAAATAGTACCTCCAGCTACTTCTTTAATTAATAATGCTGCTCTTTTTAAAGCGTATATCGTAATGTTTGGATCGATACCTCTTTCAAAGCGGAAAGAAGCATCGGTACTTAAGGTATGTCTTTTTGCTGTTTTTCGAACATATACCGGGTTGAAGTAAGCACTCTCTAAAAATACTTTAGTAGTTGATTCTTTAACACCACTTTTAATACCTCCAAAAACGCCGGCAATACACATGCCTTCATTTTCGTTACAAATCATTAAATCTTTATCCGATAATTCTCTTTCTTGCTCATCAAGCGTCGTGAACTTTGTTTTATCAGCTAAAGTTTTTACGATGACTTTGTTTCCGGCAATTTCGTCGCCATCAAAAGCATGTAGAGGTTGACCTAGTTCGTGTAATACGAAATTTGTAACGTCTACAATATTATTGATAGGCGCTAAACCTATTGAAGTCAGTTTATTTCTTAACCACTCAGGAGAATCCTGTACTTTTACATCAGAAATAGTGACGCCGGCATATCTTGGACAAGCTTCCTGATTTTCAACCGTAACATCAACTGTATAATTGTTATTCTCAACTTTAAAATCATCAACAGAAGGAAGCTCAAGATTTACCTCTTCACCATTGGCTTTTAGGTAGGCCGCTAAATCGCGGGCTACACCAAAGTGAGAAGCGCCATCTACACGATTAGGTGTTAAATCAACTTCGATTACCGCATCCGTTTCAACGTTAAAATAATCTTTAGCTAAGGTACCAACAGCCACATCTTCTGGTAATACCATAATGCCATCATGACTGCTTCCTAAACCTATTTCATCTTCGGCGCAAATCATACCCAAAGAAGCTTCGCCCCTAATTTTACCCTTTTTTATGGTAAAACTCTCATCTCCGCTATACAAAACAGTTCCAACTGTAGCTACAACTACTTTTTGTCCTGCTGCCACATTAGGCGCACCACAAACAATCGATAAAGGTTCTTCGCCACCAATATTAACCGTTGTTTTGCTTAATTTATCTGCATTAGGGTGTTTTTCGCAGGTAAGTACTTCTCCAATCACCAATCCTTCTAATCCGCCTTTAATGGATTGCACTTCTTCGATACCTCCAACTTCAAGACCAATATCCGTTAGGATAGTTGAAATCTTTTCTGTTTCAATATCTATATTTAAATAGTTTTTTAACCAGTTGTATGAAATCTGCATTGTACAATAATTTTACGCTAAATAATATGCACTAAAATCGGATGTTAGTTATCCGTAATTTTATTTAAGGCAACAAAAGTAATTATTTTGAATTCAAGTTACCAAAATACACCTGAATTTTATTATACATAGAATGGAGATGATGGAAAGATCGATGAAAAGGCTTAGAAAAGAATTGAATATGAGACTTGAGTGGAGGTGTTAGTGAAGAAAACAGGAGAGTGTAAAAAACAACACCTTACATTTGAAGAAAAAACACACGTGATTTTATAAAAAAGACGTGTCTTTTTACTCAAAACCACAGGTCTTTTTTTGAGAAGGAAAGGAAAGACATTAAGCAAAAAGTTTGATGCGCTATTTGTATCGGCAATTTTATTTAAAATCCCATGATGAATTGTATATTTGAGAACTAATTTCAATCTAAAAACAACACATGGTGAGCAAAAAACCATTGATATTAATTACTAATGATGATGGTATTCAGGCTAAAGGAATCCATTGTTTGGCTGATGCATTAAAAGATATAGGTGAATTGGTTGTGGTGAGTGCCAATACGTCTTTTTCGGGCATGTCGCATGCGATTACCGTAAAAGATCCGTTGTATATTAAAGAATTGCCTCAAAAAGATGGGGTTCGGTATTACCAGACAAATGGAACACCTGTGGATTGTGTAAAACTTTCTTTACATACTATTCTCGATAGGCATCCAGATTTTATTGTATCCGGTATTAATCATGGTTCTAATAGCTCCAATAGTGTTCATTATTCCGGAACATTAGGAGCCGCGCGAGAAGGGTGTATGAATGGTATTCCATCCATTGGATTTTCTTTAATGAGTTATGATGCAGATGCTGATTTTAGAGAAAGTCAACGCGTGGTTAAAGCGGTTATGACTGATGTAATGGCAAACGGTTTAGCTCCCGAAACATTTTTAAATGTGAATATTCCCGATTCTAAAAAACTGAATGGTATTAAATTATGCCGTCAGGGAAAAGGAAAATGGGTGGAGGAATTTATAGAAAGAGTGGATCCAAGAGGTAGAAAATATTATTGGCTAACCGGTCATTTTGAGAATCTGGAACCGGAAGCAACAGATACAGATGAATATTATTTAGATAATAATTATGCTACGGTTGTGCCATGTATTATTGATGTTACCGATTTTGAATTTATAAAGGAAGGAAGAACTTATGAATTGTAAATGCAACAAACTATATATTGGCTTATTAATAGGAATAGTGCTACCACTGATTACCTCCTACCTTATTTTTTACTTCAGATTTGGTGATACCTTAAGCATTCAGGAGTTTATTGATGGACTGATAAAAGTACATAGCTTTACCAAGCTTTTAAGTGTAAGTGTTATTCCTAATCTGATATTCTTTACGATTGCCATTAAACTCGAAAGATTATTAGCTGCCAGAGGAATTGTTACAGCGACCGTTTTGTATGCTGTGGCTATTATTATATTGCGCTTTGCCTTGTAAAAAAATATTCGATGAAGAATACTTATAAGACTTTTGTTAAAACAGGATTGGCTTTATTTGTCATACTTTTAGTTGCTTGTACAACCAAAACAAGTGTAAAAAATAAAAGTACTGATGCACAAATTGAGGCAAAAGTATTTTATGATGAAAAAGTTGCATTAGAATTTGTTAATTCATATATCGCTTTTTGTAATACATTACCATCAAATGTTGAATATCAGCATTGGGTAGATACTAATAAAGTGTTAACTAAAAGCTTTAAAAAATCATATGTTCTGTTAATGAAAAAGGCCGAGAAAGAAGATCCTGAAATGGGACTTGGTTATGATCCAATTTTAAATGCTCAGGACTTTCCTGATAGTGGATTTAAGATTAAAGATTTCAGTAAACATAGTGGAATTGTAACGATAACAAGTGATGAGTTTTCTGGGTTTACATTAATGATTAAATTAACATTGCAAAATTCAAAAACGATGATTGAAGGTTCAGGTGTAATTAATAATAGAAGGTAAATAAACTTCAAAAATAATTACGGCACTCTCACTATTTATATAAAGTAAGAAAATGAAATACTACATTATAGCAGGCGAACCTTCCGGTGATTTGCATGCATCCAACTTAATGAAATCTTTAAAACAAGAAGATCCTCAATGTGAGTTTCGGTTTTGGGGAGGTGATTTAATGAAAGCAGTTGGAGGCGAAATGGTAAGGCATTATTCTGAGACTGCCTACATGGGCATTAAGGAGGTTGTGGCTAATTTGGGTAAGATTAAGGCCAACTTTAAGCTATGTAAATCAGATTTGTTAGCCTATCAGCCTGATGTTTTGATATTAGTAGATTATCCTGGATTTAATTTACGTATGGCAGAGTTTGCCAAAAACAAAGGGATTAAAGTATTTTATTATATATCACCTAAAATTTGGGCCTGGAATACAGGGCGTGTTAAAAAGATTAAAGCCTTTGTCGATCGAATGTACACCATTTTGCCTTTCGAGACAGAATTCTATAAGAAGCATGGTGTGCCGATTGATTATGTAGGTAATCCTGTGCTGGATGCTATCGATGCCAGGGAGCATAAAAACGAAGATGTCACGACTTTTAAAACCAGAACGCAACTGGATGAAAGACCTATTGTAGCTTTGTTAGCGGGTTCCAGAAAGCAGGAGTTGCATTATGTACTTCCTGAAATGTTAAATATGGTAGATCAGTTTCCGGAAGTACAGTTTGTTATTGCGGGTGCGCCTTCTTTTAAAGAAGAGGATTATAAGGATTTTGTACAAGGGAAAGATGTGAAAATCATTTTTGACGAGACTTATGAATTGGTGCAGCAGGCACAAGGGGCTTTGGTTACTTCCGGAACGGCAACTTTGGAAACCGCCTTATTGGATTGTCCGCAGATTGTATGTTATAAAATGTGGGGCGGGAAATTATTTTATCGTTTTATTCGGGCATTTATATTAAAGGTGGAACATGTTTCATTGGTTAATTTGGTGTTAAATAAGGCTGGTGTTAAGGAACTGTTGCAGGATAGCCTTAATTTTGATAGCCTGAAAAAAGAGTTGACAAAGTTATTGCAAAATCAGGATTACAGAATCAATATATTTAACAACTATAGTGAGTTGCACAAAATCATGGGCGAGCCTGGAACAAGCTCGCGTGCAGCAAAATTAATGGTAGAAGCTTTAAAAAACTAATCACTCATGTGGAGTTTATATCGAAAAGAGATTGCCTCATTTTTTAGTTCCATGACCGGTTATTTGGTAGTGGGCGTATTTTTAATACTTACGGGATTGTTTTTATGGGTGATACCCGGAGAAATGAATATTCTGTTTGGAGGATATTCTACACTGGAATCTTTGTTTTACCTGGCACCCTGGCTCTATTTGTTTTTAGTTCCGGCCGTAACCATGCGTTTATTTGCCGACGAAAAAAGAACAGGAACTATAGAGTTGCTTTACACGCGTCCGTTGAATGAAATGCAGGTGGTACTGGCTAAATATTTAGCCGGATTTACCTTGGTGCTGATTAGTTTATTACCAACCCTTATATATTATTATTCTGTTATTCAGTTGGGTAATCCTATTGGGAATATTGATCACGGAGGTACTTGGGGTTCTTTTATCGGATTGTTATTTTTAGCCGGAATCTATGTGGCTATTGGCGTTTTTTGTTCATCCCTAACGGATAATCAAATCGTATCTTTTGTCATTGCGGTGGTTTTAAGTTTTGTTTTTTACTATGGATTTGAAGCTTTGTCGCAAGTAGTTTCGGATAAAGGTTCTCAAAACTTCATTGTTTATTTAGGTATCGATGAGCATTATCAATCTATTAGTCGTGGTGTAATTGATTCCAGAGATTTACTCTATTTTTTTAGTGTCATTACCTTGTTTGTTTATTTTACGCGAACTGTTTTAGGTAGCAGGAAGTGGTAGGTAAGGTTAAAGTAGAAAAAGGTTAAGGGTTAAAAAGGAGGAAAGGATCAAGGTTAAAGTAGCCAGGATTACTAACAACTAGAATAAAAGCAAAATATAATGTCTCGAAATATAAAATCTAAAAATATTTGGCAACTGCTTATTTTAATAGTGGCTGTTGTGCTTATCAATATGATTGCAGTGAACTGGTTCTTTCGCTTGGATTTAACCAGTGAAAAACGTTATTCACTATCGGACAATACCAAAGAATTACTGTCATCATTAGATGGGGCAGTCTTTGTAAAAGTATATCTAGATGGAGATTTGAATGTAGGCTTTTCTAAATTATCAAAGTCAAGCTATGAGTTGTTGAGTGAGTTCCGAGTTTATGGAGGAAGAAATATTGAATTCAGTTATATTGATCCTAATGACGGAACAAAGAAGGAAAAAGAAACAATTCAGAATGAACTGAAGGAATTAGGTTTGAGTCCTCAACCTGTATTTGAAAAATCAGAGGATGGAAGGAATACAACATCCTATGTGTATCCATATGCGATTTTATATTATAATGGGATGCAACTACCCATTAGTTTGTTAGAAAATATTCAAGGGTTCTCTGGACCTGAAAACTTAAATAAATCCATAGAGAGTTTAGAATTTAAATTTACCGATGCCATTCGTCGTATCACAACAGAAGAAAAGCCGCGTATTGCTTTTATCGAAGGGCATGGAGAATTGGATGAGTTGGATGTAATTGATATTACAGATCATCTTTCGCAATATTACCAGGTGGACAGGGGCGTAATAGGACAAGATCCGTCGATATTAGATCCTTATAAAGCGATCATCATAGCAAAGCCTCAACAAAAATTTTCGGAGAAAGATAAATTTGTGATTGACCAGTATATGATGAAGGGTGGTCGTGTAATGTGGTTAGTGGATGCTGTGAATGTGACATTGGATAGTTTGCGAAAATCTCGCGAAACCATTGGCTTGATGGCTGATTTAAATATAGAAGATCAGTTATTTAAATATGGTGTTCGCATTAATCCGGTGTTGATTCAGGATATGCAGGCCTCTATGATACCTATTACGGTGTCAACCGGAGGACAACCTCGCATTGTTCCGGCTCCCTGGTTGTATAGCCCATTGCTTATTCCTCAGCCAGATCATGCAATTTCCAGAAATATGAATGTGGTGCAGGGAGAATTTGTAAGTTCCATTGATACAGTAAACAGTCAGCTTGAAGTAGAGAGAACGGTGTTATTAAGAACTTCCCGTTATTCTAAATCAGAACAGGTTCCTGTTTTTGTAAGCCTGGGTTTTGTAAATGAGAAACCTGATCAAAGAAGCTTTACGCAGTCTTTTTTGCCTGTTTCCATTATAGAGGAAGGTTATTTTAATTCGGTGTTTGAAAATCGTTTTGTTCCGGATGAAATTCAGCCTAAGCCAGCGGCAATTAAAAATAAGAGTGAGTTCACTAAGATGATAATTGTGGCCGATGGTGATCTTATTAAAAATAAAGTGCGGTTTAAATCAACCAATCCAAAAATACTGCCATTGGGGTATGACGAGTTAACCCAGGCTAATTATGGCAATAAGGATTTTATTTTAAATGCCGTTAACTATTTATGTGACGACGGTGGTTGGATGAATTTACGTGCCAGAAGCTACACACTTCGCTTATTGGATAAAAGCAAAGTCAGTAACGATGCCTTTTTCTGGAAAATGATCAATATGGTAGTGCCTGTATTATTGATATTACTATTAGGGATTGGCGTTGTAGTATTTAGAAAATATAGATACACCCGGTAAAGTTATTTTAGCTGATCGCCAAATAAATTGAATGAATTCACTTATGGATAAATTAAAATATTTAATCGTATTTGTAGCACTCATCATCCTTGGTTTTATCTATTATCTAACACGATCAAAAAGTACGTTGGATGATGAGTTTGATGTTGCGATTGACTCTGAAGATATAGTTGAATTCAAATTGTCAGATCCACAAGACACGCTCCATTTTGAATTATTGAATGATAAATGGGTATTCAATCAGCAACTAAACGCTTCGGATCTTAAAGTGAATGGGATGATCGAATTGCTAAAGTCTGTCAGTGTTAAAAATCCGATTACAGGAACTAAAGGCGAGGATTTAAAACAATTAATCATTAAAAGTGGGGTACAGGTTAAGGTAGGTGATCAATCTCTTTATTTTATATCTAAGCCATTAGATTTAAACGGAGACTTCGTATATAAAACAGGCTATAAGTATGTAGGGCAGCTTAATCAAATTACAGGGATTAATGAACTTCAGGCTTTTCTATCTACAGATAAAGCACAATGGATTAGTAAGTCTATTTTTAATGTTAAATCTGAGGATGTGGAAAGTATTGAGGTGATATGGTCAAATGCGACCAATAGTTTTGAAATACAAAAGGATGATTTAGGGCAGTTTGTACTTTTATCAAATGGAAGATATGTTGAAAAGGCCGATAAGAATAAAATAAAGTATTATACCTACGAGTTTGGTGATATTCAATTGGCATCTAAGGGTGACAAATACAAAGCGGTGGCTGGAGAGTTGGAATGTGAAATCGTTTTGAAAACAAATAGTAATCAAATTACAAGTGCTACATTTTATAAATTAGTAAGTAATGATGGTAATGTGGATCGCAATAATTTGATTGTTCATCATAAGGAAGCCAATTCTTGGGGTAAAATATCCTATGTAAAAATGAGTCCTTGTTTCAAAAAAATCGACTTCTTTTATAAAGAATAATTTTATGTAATCCAGACAGTTAGTTTTTTTGCAAAACCCCTGATTTCAAAATCAATTTTTAATATATTTGGTGAGTGTTCATAAAGGCTGATAACTCCTTTGGGTTAATTTTGGTTAAATCAAAGAATTAGTTTATCATTACGATATTAAAATTCAAAAGACATTAAGTGTTTAAAATGTTCAAAGTCAGTGTTTAAAATGAAGGCTTTGAATGCTTAAAATAAAATTAGTTAATATGAAATTTGTAGTTTCAAGTTCTGAGCTTCTATATCACTTACAGGCAGTAAGTCGGGTTGTTAGTAACAAAAGTACTATTCCAATTTTAGAGAATATTTTATTTGAGTTGAAGGAAAGCAAATTAACCATAACCGCTTCCGATTTGGAATCCACTATGGTTACCTCGATGGCACTTGACAATGTAGATGGTGAAGGAGTAATTGCTTTACCTGCAAAAATTTTACTTGAAACATTAAAGAAGTTCCCTGAGCAACCAATTACTTTTGATATTGCTTTGGATACAAAAGCAGTGGATATCGTTACTGATAAAGGTAAATTTAGTGTGATGGGATTGGATGGTGACGAATTTCCGGAGATTCCTCAAATTGACGCTGATAAGTCATCTCGTTTACAATTACCTGCTTCATTGTTATTATCAGGAATCAATAAAACCTTATTTGCGACTGCAGACGATGAGCTTCGTCCGGTAATGAACGGTATTTTAATTGAGATGTCTCCTGAAAACCTAACTTTTGTAGCGAGTGATTCTCATAAGTTGGTACGTTACCAAAGAACAGATGCTACAACCGATTTTAACTCTTCATTTATCTTACCTAAAAAACCAGCTTCTTTCCTTAAGAATGTATTAGTAAAAGAGGACGGAGATGTATCTGTAGAGTTTGATGATAAAAATGCTTACTTCCAAATGGAAAATCACCAGTTGGTTTGTCGTTTGGTAGAAGGTAATTACCCTAGTTATAATGCTGTTATCCCACAGGATAATCCAAATAAAATCATTATCAATCGCCAGGAGGTTGTAAACTCTTTAGGTAGAGTTTCTCTTTTCTCGAACCAGGCCAGTAACTTAGTAAAGTTATCTATTGATGGTGATGAATTGATGGTATCTGCGCAGGATATAGATTTCTCTATTTCGGCTTACGAAAAATTAAGTTGCCAGTATGATGGAGACTCAATTGAGATTGGTTTTAAATCGGCATTTTTAGCTGAACTGTTAGATAACATCTCATCAGAAGATGTAGTGATGGAATTAGCTGATCCGGCAAGAGCAGGTATTTTCCTACCAGTTGATAACGAAGGACCGGAAGATGAATTAATGTTACTAATGCCGATGATGATTAATGCTTAATCATATCGTTTAAAATATTTACAGGGAGCCTTTTGAGCTCCCTTTTTTTATGCCAACAGATTAATGTATCTTTGTGCGCTAATTTAATTTTCTGTTATTCTGAAGAAGCAAAATGCAAAAGAAAAAAGTTGTTATCGGGTTATCGGGTGGTGTTGATTCCAGTGTGGCTGCTTATGTTTTAAAAGAGCAGGGCTACGAAGTTATCGGTTTGTTTATGAAAAACTGGCACGATACTACTGGTGTGTTGGAGTCGGATTGTCCATGGTTAGAGGATAGATTTGATGCGATGGCGGTGGCTAAAAAGCTGGATATTCCTTTTCATTTTGTGGATCTAAGTAAAGATTACCGAGCCAGAGTAGTGGATTATATGTTTGGGGAGTATGAAAAAGGTCGTACACCAAACCCGGATGTACTTTGCAACCGGGAAATTAAGTTCGATGTATTTATGAAAAAGGCTTTCGAACTGGGGGCTGATTTTGTAGCAACAGGTCATTATTGTCGAAAAGATACCATTGAAAAGGATGGTAAAGAATATCATCGTTTGCTGGCAGGTAGCGATAATAACAAAGACCAAAGTTATTTTTTATGCCAGTTATCGCAGGAACAGCTTTCTAAGGCATTATTTCCTGTAGGAGATATTATAAAACCGGAGGTGAGACGAATAGCCAATGAGCTTAATTTAGTTACGGCACACAAAAAGGATTCTCAGGGAATCTGTTTTGTTGGGAAAGTTGATTTGCCGGTGTTTTTACAACAAAAACTGGAAGCTAAAAAAGGTAAAGTCTTTTTAATAGATAGGGACTGTGAACTATATCAAAGAGATTGGTCTAAAGCTTTTGATAATCCCAGTGATGAAGTATTGGAAGAATTATCGCAACCTTATCCTTTTCATCCTAAGTTTGGTAAAAAGGTGGGTGAACACGGAGGTGCGCATTTCTATACTATCGGTCAGCGGAAAGGTTTAAATATTGGCGGTTTTCCAGAGCCATTGTTTATCATTGGTACTAACATTCAGTATAACCAGATTTACGTAGGTATGGGAAAAGAAAACCCTGGTTTATACAGACAAGTGCTGAAAGTAAATGCTGATGAATTGCATTGGGTAAGACCTGATTTAGAAATGGAAGTAGGAGAAAGCCGTCGGTTAAATATACGTATACGTTATCGTCAACCGTTACAAACCGGAGTAATTCATAGGCGAGAGGAAGGTATGTATGTGGTTTTTGATGAGCCACAAAGGGGAATTGCAGCAGGTCAGTTTGCAGCCTGGTATGTAGATGACGAATTAATAGGATCCGGAGTTATTTGTTGATCCGTTAATAAATTGGAGATTTTGTTTAGGTCTTTAAAAATTAGATATTTTACTTAAACATTTTAGGATAAATATAAAGAGAAGGCTCACCACTTCTTACTTCTAAGTCTTTCCAGTTATCAATACTAAATCTCACTACCGTTGTGCAAGATGTTGGAAAGTGATACAAATCTTCGTTCATTAAATTAACTGTAAAGCTGGCAATATCCGGATTGTGTCCAAAAATGATGATGGTATCATATTTATCTTCAAATTTAGCCAGATAATCAATCATTTGAGCGGCCGTATATCCATCGTAAATAAACTGTTCCTCGATAATATCATCAGGATCGTAATCCAGAATATCTGCAAATATGCTTGCCGTTTCCATGGCTCTGGTGGCACTGCTGGTAATGAATAAATCAGGACTGTATCCTTTTTTGTCCAACTCTTTGGCTATTAATGCAGCATCTTTATGTCCTCGGGGAAGTAATTTCCTTTCAAAATCAGATTTGCTATAATCGTACAATTGTTCTGTTTTGGCGTGACGGACTAGTATTAGTTTTTTCATGGTTTTAGTATAAAGTATAAAGTATAAAGTATAAAGTATAAAGTATAAAGTATAAAGTATAAAGTATAAAGTATAAAGTATCTTCGTTAAACAACTTTTCTAACCCCTTTACAAAAGGGTCTTTTGTCTTTATACTTTCGTCTTTATTCTGATTATTATAAATAGATGCTTAAAATAGCTATTTTCAGGCAAAATAAAACAGAATAATGACTCGAATAGGACTTTTATCAGATACGCATTCATACTTTGACCCACGTTTTACAGATCTATTTGCCAACTGTGATGAGATTTGGCATGCCGGTGATATTGGTGATGTTAAGGTGCTGGATGCGATGCGAGAGTTGAATCCAACTCGTGCCGTGTTTGGTAATATTGATGATGCAAGAATAAGAGCAGAGCTGGATGAACATTTAAGATTTACATGTGATGGGGTAGATGTTTGGATGACCCATATTGGAGGATATCCCGGAAAATATGCGCCACAGGTTAAATCATCAATTTATAAAAATCCACCCAAATTATTTATCACAGGTCATTCGCATATTCTAAAAGTGATCTTTGACGATAAAATTGGCTGTTTGCATATCAATCCTGGAGCGGCCGGGAGAAGTGGTTTTCATGCAGTGAGAACAGCTATTCGATTTTCTTTGGATAAAGGTGAAATTAAGGATTTGGAGGTGATAGAGTTGGATAATAAAACCTTTGGAAAATAAAAGGCTGAACGAATTGAACGTTCAGCCTTAAATAGGTTTATTAACCTTTAGTCTTTAACACAACGAACCTGGTACCCACTAGCTTTACCTGTATCTTCACCCCAAAGATTGTAAGATTCATTGGATAAGCCCCATTTATAAGCATACTCACTATCAGACTCAGTTAAACTCCACCATGCAGCACCTCCTTCTCCTTCAAATTCACCTGTACTCATTCGATAGCCCGCGGGGATCGCATTAAAACCAGATCTATTATTATCTTCTTGATTATTACCAACTCTTCCGTATTCCTCGCTCTGTGCAAAAAAACTCGGACCTACAGGTTCCTCTTCAACATATTCTTCCCAACCTTTGTGTGCAGCTATTGCTTTACCAACATAACCTCCTGTATTTTGCAAATATTCAACAAGTTCGGTCCATTCTGTATTGTCAGGAACATGCCAACCATCCGGACATACTCCTTGAACTTGATTACCTTCTGTTATGGTTGCTCCATTCACCGTCGCTCCATAAGTGTACAAAGCACCATATTCCAATGCGTTATTATTATTAAAATGGCAATATGCTTTTGATGTGTTACTATTTTCCAAATTATTCCATGAAAGCTCTGAGGTAACATTAGGAATTGGGTTTCCATTCGAATAAGTTGTGGTATTCAGGTTTTCAGCCATCCACCACTGATTACCAATTTGAACAATTGGGTAAGGGTTATTATCTCCATCAATACAATCGAAAAAATTCGTTGTTATTGTTTTAGTTGCAGAAGGAATTTCATTAACAACAGTGCTCAAATTACCTGATTTTAACAAATAGGAAATTCTATCACCAGAAGAGTAGGTTAATACATTATTTGACTTAGATTTTAATAAATAAGGATCATCTTTTAAAATGGTGGTTTCTATAATGCTATTGACGCTTGGTTTCTCTTGTATAATTTTACAACTAAAATTGTCTTTGGGAGTTATAACATGAACCAAATATAGTCCAGGCTTAGCTATTGATAATTTAAATTGATTGATTCCAATTTCAAAAAACACCTTCTTCGATACTATTATTTTTCCGGATAGATTTGCTATCTGAACAAAACCTTTTGTTGGGTGGCTTGACCTATAATTCAGATTAGTTTGGGTAGAATAAGGGTTAGGTACAATTGTAGCTTTAGGGAAAGATTTATCTGTATCAATATCAGTTGTAATTTGACTGAGTATTAACGATTCGCTTCCTCCAATTGTTAGCATCTGATCTGTAGAAAGATTAGTAACAATCACTTCATCAATATCAAACAAATTCCCCTCGGACGCAAAGTTAATTTCTATATCCTGAGCGGATAATTTCGTAGTAAATAGGGCTAGAATTATTAATATCCATTTCATAGTAATTAGGCTTTAAATAATGAACTAGCAATATAATTAGACTAGGTAGGCGAATCAATAAGTGAGTTTCGAACTTTGATGACTTTATGGAAAATAAAGATAAACACATCTTTATAGCTGATATGCGTAAATATCAAATACGTAAAATTAGAGAATCAGAGTTGTAATGTAATTTTTAGAAGCAGGAAATTGTGTGTAAATCGTATTGTCTGTGAATTATTATTGAAGATATAAGACAATTGATTTTATTTGATATTCAGTATGTTAATAAAGTAACAGCAATTGATTATGTATGAAACAGGCAAGTAAGAATGTAAAGACTACAGTACGTATCTTGAAAAACTAAAAAAGGCTGAACGAATTGAAAGTTCAGCCTTAAATTAATTGTATAGTATTTTTAAGATAGCCATTATATAACATTAACGTTAAGCGTTCCTAACTCTCCATAATCGGCTCTGTAATTTCCTTTTTGTAATTTTAAAATACTACCTAAAGCTCCAGTTATGATCAACTGACCTTTTTTCGGATGATAACCATGTTCAATAGAAAGGTTAATTGCAGAAGAAAGTGCTTCCCACTGGTTACCCATAGCTTCTATAGCATTGCCGGTGTTTATCAGATTGTCATTGTGGTACAGTTGGGCAGTACAGGTATTCGGATTAATGCTATGCTTTGCTATTTTTTCTCCAACCACATAATGAGAGCTAAAACCATTATTGGCAATAACGTCGGTAGGAGGTAAGCTGCCAACTTCTGGAATAGTTATGTTTGGAATTTCGAATACCGGCAATATTTCACTTACCAAATTCTTAACAGATTCGCTGTTGGTCAGTTCTGTGATATCCTTGTCTAAAATAAAGCCTATTTCAGTTTCAATTTTTGCCTGGTGAAATGAAGCTAATTCAATTGTGGCATTGTTTTTAATTTCTCCTTCTGAAAAGAGAACACCTGAAATTAAAGTGGGCAAGCCTAATTTTTTTTGAGCTTCTTTTGCTGAAACAGCAGCTTTAAAGCCACCAATTGTTTTTGTACTCAGTATTTCAGAAACCAATTTAGCCTGGTCTTCATATGCTTTGTCAATTTTATCTTTTGAGATCATAGTTTTAATTGTTTAATTTCTTTCAAAGAAAACTATTTTATAAAGAATGTATATGTTTTTTGCTTTCGATCTTTTAATAAGAGATTAATAGATTTTAGTCAAAAGGCATAAGATTTATTTGCAAGGTGCTTAATGTAAATTAGCGAATGTTACTATATATCTATAGTTATTAAACTTAAAACGATCTCTGCTTTAAAAATCAAAACATAAAAAAGCCGGATAGAATAATCTAACCGGCGTTTCGCAAATTTGGTGGGTTTCCCCTTTATATAACAGTTACCTTATATACGTTTAGCGCTGCAATGTACTATGAATACATGCCATATCTTCTGGCTTTTATGTCGTCATCACTGATGTAATCATCGTACTCAATTTGTTTATCGATAATTCCATTTGGAGTTAGTTCAATCACCCTGTTACTAACAGTCTGAATAAACTCGTGGTCATGACTAGAGAAAAGAACAATACCATTAAATTGCTCTAACTTTTCGTTAAATGCCTGAATGGTTTCAAGGTCAAGGTGGTTGGTTGGAGTATCCAGGATTAAAGTGTTGGCGTTTTTAAGCATCATTCGAGCTATCATACAACGCATTTTCTCACCTCCGGATAGAACTTTACTCTTTTTGAAAATCTCTTCACCAGAGAATAACATTTTACCCAAATACCCACGAATAAAAATTTCGGTAGTATCATGAGAAAATTGACCAAGCCAATCCTGAATGCTTAAATCATTATCGAAAAATGATGAGTTTTCAACTGGTAGATAAGCTGTAGTAATTGTTTGACCCCATCTGAATTCACCACTGTCAGGTTTTATGTTTTCGTTTATAATTTCAAAAAATGCCGTCATCGCACGAGGATCTTTCGATAGGAAAACAATTTTATCACCTTTTTCAACATTGAAAGAAACATCCTTAAATAAGGTTTGTCCTTCGATAGAGGCACTTAAGTCACGAACTTCTAATATAGTGTTACCAGGGTCTCTTTCTGGCGTAAATATAATAGCCGGGTATTTACGTGTTGAAGCCTGAATTTCTTCTACATTCAGTTTTTCCAACATTTTTTTACGGCTGGTAGTTTGTTTACTCTTGGCTACGTTTGCACTAAAACGGGAAATAAATTCCTGTAATTCTTTCTTTTTCTCTTCAGCCTTTTTGTTTTGCTGTTGTTGTTGTCTTAGAGCCAACTGACTTGATTCGTACCAGAAACTATAGTTACCTGAGAATAATTTAATCTTACCAAAATCAATATCAACAGTATGTGTACAGATTGAATCCAGGAAGTGTCTGTCGTGAGATACAACCAATACGGTGTTCTCAAAATTAGATAAATAGTTCTCTAGCCAGCTTACCGAATCTAAATCCAGGTCGTTAGTAGGCTCATCCAGTAATAAGTTCTCAGGTTTACCAAAAAGTGCACGGGCAAGCAATATTTTTACTTTTTCTTTTCCGCTTAAGGTACTCATCTGCATATAATGCATATCCTCCTTAATGCCTAGTCCGCTCAATAGGTTAGCTGCATCACTTTCTGCGTTCCAGCCATCCATTTCTGCAAATTTCTCCTCCAGTTCCGAAGCTTTAATACCGTCTTCTTCAGTGAAGTCTTCTTTGGCATATAGAGCATTTTTTTCCTGCATTGTATTCCAAAGCGGAGCATGCCCCATCAATACAGTATCTAAAACAGTTAACTCATCAAATTCATGGTGATCCTGTTTAAGAACAGATAGTCTTTCTTCAGGTCCGTAGCTTACTGTTCCACCTGTTGAATCTAACTCACCACTTAATATTCTTAAAAATGTAGATTTACCTGCACCATTTGCTCCAATGATACCATAGCAATTTCCTTGCGTGAGTTTTAAATTTACATCTTGAAACAGGACTCTTTTCCCAAATTGTATTCTTAAATTAGATACTGTAATCATTTATTTTAGCCTTTTTTATTTCGGTTACTCTAAAAATGAGCGCAAAAATAGCCATTATTAATGAGTTGACCTTGTGATATGTAGCTGTTAAGTGTTAAGAATGTTTAAATGCATTCGTATTTTGTATTTTGAATATTTGCGTAAATTCGTCGTTTGATTGATTAATAAATTCCGGTATGAAGATGAATAAATTTATATTGTTATTGGGCGTTCTATTGGTGCTTACTTCATGTTCCTCTACAAAAGAGACTGCATCAGAGAACAAAGAAAATGTTAATGAAAATGTGCAAAATATCCCGTATTTTGAAAAGCAGGTACGTGGAGTGAACTTTTGTGCTAAGGGAAGCGAACCTAATTGGGAACTGGAGATTGATTATGACAAAATAGTTTCTTTAAAATCAGAGGATAAGAATATTAATTTTAATGTGAATATTTTAAAGTTTGGGGAAGGCTTAAAACGTTCAGAGGCTGTTCAGCAAGTGAAAAATATGGATGGTGAATTAACGATAACCATTAAAAAAAATGAGGATTATTTCTCGAATATAGAAAACAATAAGCCTTTTGTTGTTGAGGTTAATTATAAAAACACCAAGAATAACAAAGAAGAGGTTTTTAAAGGAGAAGGTTTGTTTTATGGAGATATTCGTTTGCACGATATCTGGATTTTAGAAAGCATTAATGGAAAAGAAATTAATACCGCTAATTTGAGAAAACAACCTTATATGGAAATTCATTTAAACGATAATAAAGTAATGGGTTTTCTGGGCTGTAATAATTTTTCAACATCTGTTTATTGTGGACGAAATGAAATTACTTTTCATCATTTGATGAGCACAAAAATGGCTTGTTTGAATTCAGATATTGAACCTCGTTTTTCAAAAGCTATTTCAGGAAAAACGCTTTCTTATCAACTTGAAGATCTAGCGCTAATTTTGAAAAATGATAAGGATATGCTTGTTTTTAGGAAAGGAGACTGAAATTAGATTGTTAGATGATAGGCAATAGATGATTATATTAGTTTATGGTTTACATTGTTTCATCATTTTATGTTTTAAATAATTGTTAGCTCTAAAAGCGCTTTGTTTTCAGTTTAAACATTATGCCTATCTTTGCGGTTTTGAAATAAAACCGGGGTATGGAGATTCAGAAGTTTAAGGAAGTAGTTAAGCAATATAAAGTTGTTTTTTTTGATGCATATGGCGTATTAAAAAAGCACGATGGAATGATTGAAGGAGTGAAGGAAATGTTGGACTTCTTAAAAGAAGAAGGAATCGAGTTTTATATCATTACTAATGATGCTTCTCGTTCACCAGAGTTACTAGCTAAAGCATACCATGATGCCGGAGTTGAAATTATTGAAGCTCAAAATATGGTTTCTTCGGCCATGATGAGTATGCAATTTCTAAAGAAAACAATTCATCCGGGAGCATCTGTGGCTTACCTGGGAAGAACAACCTCAGAGTTTTTTATTAAAAATGCCGATTTGGTTCCGTTAAGGATTGAAAATGTGATGGAAAGAGATTATCCTAATCTGGAAGCAATTATATTATTTGATGATGGCGGATATGAGTTTCATCCCGGAATAAATAAAACCTTAAATGTTATCAGAGGAACAGATGTGCCTGTCGTTGTAGCTAATCCTGATTTAATTTATCCGGTTAATGATGGTGAAGTGGCTGTAGCAATTGGAAGTGTAGCAAATATGTTTGAAGCTGTTGCTAATCGCAAATTTTTCCGTTTTGGAAAACCGGATGTACGCGTATTTCAATATGCATTCGAAAAAGTAAATGAAAAACATAAGGTTTCTAAACGAGAAATTCTGATGGTAGGTGATACCTTGGATACAGATATTATTGGAGGAAATAATTTTGGAATTGATACGGCTTTGGTATTGTCAGGAAGCACCATTCCGCTTCAGGCAGATAAACTCATTGCAGAAAAAAATATTAAGCCCACTTATATTTGCCTTTCCGTAGTAGATTAATGTTTTTTGAACCATTTAACCAAAGAGTGGCGGCCTCTTCAGTGCTAAATACTTTAAATGAATAGTTAGGAATTCCTTCATACTTATCTTCAAAAATAGTTGCAATAACAGTCGATTGAGGTAAATCTACCAATATGGCTTCGCGAAGGTATACTAGCTTATTTGTTAAATCTAAAAGTAAAGGTTTTAACTGATCCAGATCGTTTGGTTGTACATTAATTCTGCACTTTCTGCAATCTATCAATACCCTCAATATTTTATGCTTTTTGCAAATACTGGAAATATATCGATAATGTTTCTCAATATCAGATATATCAATATCACCCAAAATTTTTGTTTCCAAAAAATTGGCTTTTTTGTAATAATTGAAATGTAACATAGTTGTGTTGCTTTAAGCTTAATTTAAATAAAGTATTGGTTATATTCGCTCCATTTATGACAGATGGCTCTATTTTGATTATTAATGTATTATTGAGTTATGGAAAAAATCATCAGGCACTTAAAAACCTTTGTTGATAAGGATGCTATAAAAATCACCAATAAGGATGTTATCCAACAACTAGCATCTTTAGATCATGGAGGAAGAAAAGATCTGCGCGAAAAATTATTGAACGAGGCTTTAAGCTTTCAGCAAAGTCAGAATTCTATCCAATGGTAAAAGGGATGCTTTGATGAAGTAGATAAACATGCTTTCAGGTTACATAAAGTTTATTTTAGTCCTGGAACTGAAATAGGGGAAACACTGACTAAATTGTTAAGGGAAGCCAAGGAGAGTGTTCGCTTGTGTGTTTTTTCAATTACCGATAATCGTTTGGCAAAGGAAATCGTAAATTGTTATAGACGAGGTTTGTCTGTTGAAATCATTACCGATGATCAAAAAATATTTGACCGGGGTTCTGAAATTCAGGATTTACGAGGTTTGGGAATTGATATTAAAATTGATCATTCTCAGTATCATATGCATAATAAATTCGGGATTATAGATAATCGTATTGTTTTTACCGGAAGTTTTAATTGGACTTATACGGCTTCTAAGCATAATCAGGAGAACCTTCTGGTTACCACCAATGGTTCCATCGTACAGCAATTTGCTGATGAGTTTGGAAAGTTGTGGAATGAAATGTATGTGTTGTAATTAGCAAGAAATTTGTAGCAAGGATACATTTAAAATTTAAGTGCTTGAAAATAGAAATTTTGTCTCTGATCTAATTTCATATCTTTGCATCATAAATAGATATATATGGCAGAAATAGGCAAATACAATGTTTTAAAAGTGGTTAAGGATCTTGACTTTGGTCTTTACTTGGATGGAGGCGAAGAGTTAGGTGAGATATTATTACCTCGTAGGTATGTTCCGGTTAATTGTACCATAGATGATGAATTAGAGGTGTTTATTTATCTTGATTCTGAAGATAGGGTGATTGCAACAACTGAAATGCCAGATGCTATTGTTGGAGAATTTGCTTTTCTGGAAGCCATTGAAGTTGGTAAAGTAGGTGCTTTTCTGGATTGGGGTTTGCCTAAAGATTTACTGGTTCCGTTTAGGGAACAAAAAGTAAATATGGAAAAAGGTAAAAGTTATGTAGTTTATGTTTATCTGGATGATGAAAGTAAACGTATTGCAGCAACTTCTAAAATAGAAAAATATCTGGATAACCTACCTCCGGAATATGAAGAAGGACAGGAGGTAGATGTTTTAATCTATCAGGTTTCGGATTTAGGTTATAAATGCATTGTGAATAATGTGCATACCGGTATGCTTTATGCCAACGAAGTTTTTCGGAAGATAAAAAAAGGACAAAAGGTAAAAGCCTATATCAAAAAGGTTAGAGAAGATGATAAAATCGATCTTATCCTTGAAAAGCCTGGTTATGGTAAAGTAGACGGTATTTCAAAATATCTGTTGGATTTATTGAAAAAATATAACGGTTACCTGGATATTACAGATAAAAGTCCCGCAGATGAAATTTCTAAAAGATTAGGTATAAGTAAAAAGAATTTTAAAAAAGCAGTTGGTGCATTGTACAAACAAAGGATTATTGATATAGAATCTGATGGCATCAGAATTATAGAATAGAAACTATCTATTGAAAAAGAATTTAAATCGAATAAGCTTATGTTCTAGCTTATTCGATTTTTTTTTGATATAAATGAAGCTGCATGCAACTCTTTAATTTTTGTTTTGTCTTTGAACTGAGCTCGCAATTTAATAACACATTAAAAGATAAGAAGATGAAAAAGATAATATACCTATTTGTAGCATTTGTGATGTCTATTCCATTATTTTCCTGCCTGGATCGAATTGAAGGCGAAGGGCCAATTGTAACCAAGGAATTAGATTTAGATGAATTTGAAAGTTTTGCTCTGGAAGGCTCATTTGATATTGAGGTCAATTATGGCGAGGAGCAAAAAGTTGAAGCCATAGGTAATTTAAATATTATAGAACGACTTAATACCTGGGTTGAAGATGGTCATTGGAAAGCTAAATTGGCAAAAGGAAGCTATGCTAACTTTTCGTTAAAGATTAAAATCACATTACCTGAAATTTCCAGAGTAATATTGGAAGGTTCCGGAGATATTCGAGTTTATTCCGCCAATTCTAACAATATTGTATTTATCCTTAACGGGAGTGGAAATATTTTAGTTCCGGCATCGTTAAATAATATTTCTAAGGCCAAAATTGTAATTGAAGGAAGTGGAAATATTAAATTGGATGATATCTCTGCCGATGAAATAGAATCTAAAATTGAAGGATCAGGTAATATACAAGTATCAGGAACTACAACTGAACAAACAATTAAAATTGAAGGTTCAGGTACATTTAAAGGATATGATATGGAATCTGACCAAACTTCAGTCTATATATATGGTTCTGGAGATGTAAATATTAATACGTCCGAAACATTATACGTTAAGATAGAAGGTAGCGGCGATGTAAAATATAAAGGATCTCCATCTGTTACTTCTGATATTGATGGATCAGGAAGAATAGTCAGGGTTTAAATTAATTGTAAGAGATAAAAAGAAAACTTAAGCTTGTGTTTTAATTTGCACGGGCTTTTTGTTTTTAGTTGAAAATCTTCAAACAATAGCTGTTTCTTTGTGTTTGCTAAGAAATAAAACTTTATGAAAGACAAACCGAAGAAAAAAGCCATTCTTTTAGTCGCATTTGGATCTTCCATTGGTTCTGCTCGTGAAAGCTTAACAGCGTTTGGATCAAAAGTGATGGAAGAATTTCCTGGTATCACCATTCATTGGGCTTTTACCTCTGCTTTTATTCGTAAAAAGCTAAAAAAAGAAGGTATCGAAATAGATTCTCCATTGATGGCTTTAACACGACTGGCAGAAGATGGATTTACTCATGTGGCTGTACAATCATTGCATACTATTCCAGGAGTTGAATATGACTTTCTTGTACAGACAGTAAAGGCTTTAGAAAGTATACCTAAAGGCATTGAGCAAATTGAAATTGGAAAACCGTTATTGTATCATCATCAGGATATTGAAAAGGCTGTAAAGGCTATTTCAAACTCAGTGCCTGTTTGTAAGCAGGATGAAGCTGTCGTTTTAATGGGGCATGGTTCGCCTCATATTAACAATGTATACTATCCTGGTCTAAACTATTATTTGTCTCATTATAAACTACCGGTTTATATGGGAACAGTTGAAGGATTTCCAACCATAAAGGAGGTTATTAATCAACTAAAAGAAAAGTCAATTCGTAAAGTTTTTCTATTGCCATTTATGAGTGTTGCAGGTAATCATGTAAAAAATGATATGTGTGGAGATCATGATGAAAGCTGGGAAAATATCCTAATAAAAGAAGGTTTTGAAGTCGAACCTATTTTGAAAGGAACATTAGAAATGGAGGCGTATGCGCAAATTTGGATTGATCATTTAAAAACAGCTTTTGAAAAACTCTGATATATTTGAGATCGAATTTACAAAAGAAAAATATGCGTATTACTACAAAGACGGGAGACAAGGGACAAACCTCTTTATTTGGAGGAAGCAGGGTGGATAAGGATCACATTAGAGTAGAATGTAATGGTTTAATGGATGAGTTGAATTCCAGAATTGGAATGATCAGGGTTTCCTTAGCAGAAGACAATGATTGGCATGATGGACTCATTCAAATTCAAACAGATATTATGGCTATGATGAGTCATATAGCAACTCCATCAGATTGCCCTAAAGAAAATAAAAAGAAACATCCAACGGAAGGATTACAGAAATTAGAAAATTGGGTTGTGGAACTGAATGATAAGCTAAGTGAAGAAAAGCTGGCTTTTATTCTTCCAGGAGGAAATCAAATTTCAGCTTTATGTCATTTGGCTCGAACTGCTGCACGAACAGCTGAACGAAAATTGGTTAGTCTAAGTAAGGCAGATGGCATACTGGAATATATTTTAAATTATGTAAACCGTATGAGTGATTTATTTTTTTTGTTGGCATACGATGCAATGAAAGAGGCTGGAGATAATCCTGATAAATGGATGTTGTTCCCTTCTCAAAAATAATTAGCCTATATAAAAACAGTTTTATTATTGAACGCCATTATTAATTACGGGGTGTCTATCTTAATTTTTTCATTTTAACTTGTATCTTTCACTATCAATTGAAGAAAACAATTAGCCTATGATACAATTTTCAGATGTATCCCTATCTTTTCAACAAGAGCAAATATTTTCAAACTTTAACTTGCAAATAAAGCAGGGAGAAAATATTTGTATTACCGGGGAATCAGGAAAAGGAAAAAGTACATTGTTAAAAGTGATGATGGGTTTTGTTTTGCCCGATAGTGGAGCCGTTAAATTAGACGGTTTGACTGTTAGTGAAAAAAATATAAAGACGATACGAGGTAAAATTACCTGGATTCCGCAGAATGTAAATCTACCTGTAAAAAATGGTCATCAACTAATAGAGTTGTTATGTCTTGAAGAAAACAAAAAGCAGATTCAACAATACTTCTTGCAATTAGGATTAAATGATAGTTATTTAAAAAAGGATTTTTCGGAAATAAGTGGAGGGCAAAAGCAACGTGTTATTATTGGTATCTGCTTATGTATAGATACTCCGATATTATTATTGGATGAGCCAACTTCATCCTTGGATGATAATTCAATTCAACTTCTGATAAAAACGATAAAGAAGCAGGAGGGAAGAACGATCGTTTCTGCCTCACATAATGCTTCCTGGATGCAAAGTGCAGATCATATAATAGAACTCAAATGAAAGAAATAATTGATATAAATATTTGGAATTTAGCTTTGGGTTTTTTGATAATGATCATTCCCATTTCGTTTCTGCTATACTTTAAAATTAAGCTGGTTAAAGGCGTATTAGTAGCTTTAGTCAGAATGATTTTACAGTTAAGCTTAATTGCCTTATATCTGGAAAAGATTTTTGAACTAAATAATGCTTGGATAAACTCAGCATGGGTTTTTGTAATGATTATAGTTGGAGTTGG
This sequence comes from uncultured Saccharicrinis sp., assembly GCA_963677245.1. Classification (GTDB taxonomy): domain Bacteria; phylum Bacteroidota; class Bacteroidia; order Bacteroidales; family Marinilabiliaceae; genus Saccharicrinis. Next base: position 1,396,235 of record OY781921.1, on the reverse strand, counting down.
AACTGCAATAAAAAGAGTGGGGCTCAATTGGAAATTTTTCGCTTTACCTTTGTTTTTATCAGCACTTACATCGGTATTAATAATTGATACATTTTTCTTAGGATTAGTTGTTAAATCAGATTACTTTTTTGATGCTCGTTATTTTGTGCCTATTACAGGTATGATTTTAGGTAATTCATTAAATCATAATATAGTTGGGTTGTCTACTTATTTTAATAGTTTAAAAGAAAAGAGTGAGTTCTTTTATTTTATTCTTACCAATACAGGAGAGTCAAAACTGGCAATTCGTCCTTTTATTAATGAGGCAGTGAAAAGAGGACTTAATCCTCTGATTGCAAACATGACAGTGATTGGTTTAATCTCTTTACCAGGTATGATGACTGGACAATTATTAGGAGGAAGTTCTCCAGCTGTTGCTATTAAATATCAGGTGATGATTATGCTGGCTATTTTTACAGGTACTACTATGAATTTGTTTTTAAGTATGTTGTTGTCAAATCAATTTATTTTCGACAAATATCATCGTATAAAAAGTCATGTTATAAAATAAGGATTGCGTCAGGGTTTATGATTTGCTAAAATCAGATTAAATAACGCTTAATCTCATCAAAAAGATTATTTTTGCTTGACTTAATTCAGAAAATTGCCCATAATAAAAAGTTTCATGAAACGAATTAAAGAAAACTATATAATAGTACCATTAATATTATTGGTGCTTGTATCATCATGTATTCCACAAAAAGAGTTGTTGTATTTTCAGGAGAAAGAGGCAGAAATGGAGTTTAAAGATGTGGAGCAGATTACTAATAAATATTTTCTTCAGCCTAACGATTATCTGTATATCAGAGTTTCAACTTTCGATCCGAACTTGTCAGAATTCTTTAATGCAGGTCAGGTAAGAGGAGGAAACATGAATGCGTCCGGGCAAAATACGATGTTTATGTACATGATTGACGATGACATGAATATTGATTTTCCCTATGCAGGAATAATTAATTTAAAAGGATGTAATCTTCCAATGGCCAAAGAAAAGATTGAAGCAGACTTAAAACCTTTTGTGAAGGAAGCTGAAGTTATGGTTAAACTGGGAACTAAATCTTTTATTATACTAGGGGAAGTAGGAAGTCCTGGCGTTCAGCGAATGGATAAAGATCAGTTGAATATATTTGAAGCTTTGGGAGTTTCTGGAGATATAACAGTGCATGGGAAGAAAAAAGATGTAAAAATTATTAGGCCTTATCCAGATGGTACTACAAAAACTTTTCATGTAGATATTACAGATCATAGAATTATTGGTTCTGAGTATTACTATATTTATCCAAATGATATAATTTATGTAAGGCCTATGCGTGCAAAACAATTAGGCATTGGAGAAGCATTTAATCTCGGTATAATTACATCTTTTTTAGCTTTTGGATTATCAATTTATGCTTTAACCAAATAGGAGTTAAATTTAACTATGCAAGAAAATCTTTCAAAGCGAATTCCAGATAGCGGTTCTTTTTTTTCGTTAGATATAAAAAAAATTATTCGTGATCTTTTTAAATTCTGGTGGTTGTTCGCTATTACTTTACCTATAGCCTTGTCTTCTGTATATATGATGCATAGATGGATTGTTCCAGTTTACAGTGCATCGATGAGATTATTGATGGAGGAGAGAGGGGATAATATGCCACAATCCAATATGATGGAAGGATTTGGGCTTACTCCTGGTATGCGAAATATGGATAATCAACTTGCTCTGCTTACTTCATGGGATATGGTTAGAAAAGCAGTTGATCAGTTGGACTATGATGTGAGTTATTATGCAAAAGGAAATGTAAAATCTACAGAAATATACCCTGCAACCTCGTTTAGAGTTGAGTTTGATAGTTTGCATGCTCAGTTGGTTAATGTGCATTTCTACATACAACAAATCGACTCAGAGCATTTTGAGCTTACTTTTAATTCGGAAGGAGGTAGCTCTTACCAATATAAATCAGGAGCTTCAGGATCTGGACCAGGAATTACTAATTTTAGCCAGACATTTCGTTTTGGAGAATGGGTTAGTTCACAATGGTATCGGTTCAGGGTGATATGTAATGGCTGTAATTTGAGCGCTGATGGCCAACACTATTTTGTTTTCAATCATCCTAATAAAGTCACAGGGCAGTTTTTAAGGTTTCTAAGAGCTGGTAAAATTGGAGAATCATCCATTATTCGAATGTCAGTTACCGGTGTAAATCGAAATAAGAATGTAAAGTTTTTAAATACTCTGGCAAAGGTTTTTATTGCTTCAAATCTTGAAAAGAAAAACCAAATAGCCACCAATACAATAAACTTCATTGAGTCACAATTGTCAAATATAAAAGATTCTCTAAGCAACACAGGAGCGCAACTCAGTAATTTTAGAACAGCAAATCGAATTCAAAGCATTTCATCAAAAGCTGAGTATTTGTTTAAACAGTTGCAAAGTGCAGAACAAAAGTTAGCTCAATTTCAGATTACGAATAATTACTATGATTATTTGACTAATTATTTTAGTAATGAAACTATTGATAATGAAATTATAGCGCCAGCCATTTATATTGTAGAAAATCAATTATTAGCCGGGCAAATTCAAAATATTGTTCAATTAAATACAGAGCGTTTAGCTATTGATGCTCCTATAGGTGATAATAAAAACCCTTATTCAGGCCAAAAAGATAAAGAGTTACAATTGGCGGTAAATACCTTGTTAAAGAGTATTGAAAACCAAAAGGAAGCACTAGCTCAGGAGCAAGAGAGAATCTTTGAAGAAAGATTGAAGTTTGAAAATGATTTATATTCTTTACCAGAGACGGAACGAAAACTACTAGGCATTGAACGAAAATTTGATTTAAATAATGAAGTGTTCACCTTTTTGTTGAGAAAAAGATCAGAAGCTCAAATACAGAAAGCATCTAATACACCAGATCATCAGGTGTTGGAGGCTGCAAGAAGTGGAGGGATGGTTTCTCCTAATATTAAACGTAATTATCAAAAATCCATCATGCTGGGGATATTATTACCCTTGTTTTTTATCGTTATTCGTCAGTTGTTGAATAACAGAATTACAAGTGTGGATGATGTTGAAAAATTAACCTCTTTACCTGTTGTTGGACAGATTGTGCATAGTAGTAAAAATACAGTAAATGTAGTTGCTAAGCATCCAAAATCAGTGGTGACTGAAACGTTTAGGAGAGTAAGAACTCGTTTAGATTATATGGTTGGAGAGAAGGAGTCTCCTATCATAACAGTGACTTCATCAATGCCTGGTGAGGGAAAAACATTTTGCTCAATTAATCTGGCTTCTGTTTTTGCAATGGCTGGCAAAAAAACGGTGATTGTTGGTTTCGATATGAGAAAGCCTGGGTTGAATAAGGTTTTAAACCTAAATGATTATGATGGAGTTTCAAACTACTTAATAGGAAAAGTAAGCCTAGAAGATGTTATTATTCCATCCCCATGTGGTTTAGACAACCTGTTTATTGTTCCTTCAGGTCCTATACCTCCCAATCCATCAGAATTAATTAGTTCAGATAAAACAAATGTATTTTTCGAAGAGCTGAGAAAACGGTTTGATACGATTGTGTTGGATTCACCTCCGATGGGTGTGGTTGCAGATCCTTACATATTAGCTCGGCAATCTGATACTATTGTATATCTGGTTCGACACAATCATACTATTCGACAGGTATTTGCACATACCATATCTAATTTAAAGGAAGAAGGTTTGGATAAGCATGTGGGATTATTGTTAAATGATATCCATGCCAAAAAAGGAGGCTATGGATCTCATTATGGCTATGGTTACGGCTATGGTTACGGTTATGGCTATGGTTATGGATACGGCCATGGATATTATGAGGATGAATAATCACTTGTTCCAACTGAATTGAATGTAAGAACCACTATCATCATTTTTTTTGATGTCAAGAAAGGTTGTGATCTCTTGCTGCATTTCTTCCACATGTGAAATAACACCTACAATTCGGTTTTCTTTACGAAGACCTTTTAAGGTATTGAAAACAATTTCTAATGATTCTTTATCTAAAGAACCGAATCCTTCATCTAAAAAGAAAAAGTTCTGATTGGTTTGATGCGAACTTTGGATATGATCAGATAAGGCAAGAGCAAGGCATAATGCTGCCTGAAATGTCTGACCTCCAGAAAGGGTTTTGATACTTCTTAATTTACCCTCATTCAGGTAATCTCTGACCTCAAAGTTGTTGTCATTATTCAATTCAAGGCTAAGGCTTTGTTTGGTCATTTGATGAAAACGTTCATTCGCTGATACACAAAGATTTTGCAGGTAAACAGTAGAGATATAATTAACAAACCCACTTTTAAAGAACATTTTTCTTAAAGTTTCCAGATCCTCCGCTCGTAAAGAAAGTTTTTTTATCTCCTCTTCAAATGTATGCTTTTGCTGTAATTTCTCTTCTAATGTTTTTAACGATGTTTCAATACTTCCTAGTTCCTTATTTAAATGAGTTATTTGTACTTTTAATTCATCATTTTGATTTTGAATTAGTTTATGTTTCTCTTCATTATAAGGAGATTTTAACAATAATTCATTCAATGTTTTAATTTCACTTTCGAGAACTTCTAATTCACTATAATATTGTTTGATTCTATTTTTTGAAGTACTAATATCAAGTTCTAACTCAAGAATACCTTTTATTGTCTTTGTATTTTCAAAATCAGAATTGTCGATGTCTGTCTGAAGTTTCGATTCTAAAGCAATGAGTTCTTTGTTAATTTGATCCAGATGTGTTGCGTTAGCATTAATTTTACCACTTAGTTCCGCTACTAGTTTTTGTTTTTCTTCTAGTTGGTTGGTAATGGTTTGAAATGATTTTTCAATATTGGTAATTTTAAGTTTTAACTCTTCAGATATTGAGTCAAGTTTTAGCTCGGGAATATGATTGTATTTTTGTAATGTTTTGTAAGGAATTTGTTTTAAAAGAAGGTTTTTAGAATTGGTGTTTACATCGATGTCTCTTTGAATTTTATTTAATTCTGAAGTATATCTCTCTTTGTTTTTAATTAAGACATCTAGCTTTTTAGACAGATCTTCGAGTATCTTTTCTAATTCAGTTATTTTAGTTTGCGATATTTTGTATTGCTTAAGTTGCTCAGCTATTATTTCTTCTGAAGCGAATTTATTGTTAAAATGCTTTTGATGAAGATCAATCGCTGAACGAAGATCATTAAGTTTCTCCTCGCTCTTGCTTTTTTGAGTTTGTAGAGGCTTTAAAATCTCAATGGTTTTGTCAATCTCCATTAAAAGAGCTTTGTATTCGGTCGTCTTTTTATTTAAAGAATCAATTTCCTTTTCTGTTATTTGAATTGATTCATTTAAATCTTCAGAATTTAAAGGATGTGGATGGTCTAAAGAGCCACAAAGAGGGCAGGGGCTTCCATTTTCAAGATTTTGGGCGTAATTATTTAGACCACTTTTGATAAGTAAATTTTCTTTAAGCTTAAGCTTTGATTCAATTTCACTATTTAAATCATCAATAAGAATTTGAAGCTTATTTTTTCTATTGGAAAATAATTCATCATCAGAATCAACTCTTAATTCTTTTGTTTGTGATAGCAACTTGGTCAGATACTCAGATTTTTGAGATTCAAGTTGTTTTTTATTGTTTTCGACTTCGTAAATTTGTTTACTCAAATTTTTCTGTTCAGAAAACCACTCTTTTGCACTGCTTAATTCTTCAATATTAGGACAATTAGCTTTAAGGCGTGCAAGTTCTGTTTTGTCTGATTCAATCTTTTTTTCTGCTAATTCGATATTCAAAATAACCTCATTCGTACTCGTTTCTCCTTTCTTTAATCTGTCAGATTGTGAGGAAAGTGTCGTATCTATTTTAAATATTTCCCTTATTTTTAGAATGCTTTCCTGTTCCAGTTTTAAAGCATCTAAATTCTTAAAGTCACTTTCAATTTCTTTTAATTTAGATTGTAAATCGCTTAATTCCTGTGTTAAAATCTGATACGAAACTTTGTCTTTACTTTGTTTTATTTGCAGATCCTCACATTTGTTTTTGAGAGTTTGAATTGAATCAAGCGTGTTTTTAAAATGTATAAGGCAATATTCAAACTGCTGTAGGTTTACTTCTAATAATTGTATTTCTTTCTCCTGAAACTTTAATTTTTCAATTTTTGTTTTACTGATTTCTAGTTTATGTTTGTTTTCTTTTTGCTTTTCCAGCGTTTTTAATGATGAGTCTAACTCATGCTGATTTTTTGTTTTTACTAATAGTTCTTCTTTGATTTTTAGTTGTTGTTGCGACAATATTTCAACGTTCTCGCTTGATAATTCTCCAATTTGTTCTAACCGACCTTTAAGGTTTTGTAATTCTCCATTGTTTTTAGCTTCAAGTGATTTAACCTGATGAAATAACTCGTATTTTTCCAGTCCAAATAATTCCTTCATCATTTGAGTTCGTTCACTTGCTTTTAGCTGCAAAAACTCCTGAAATCTTCCTTGGGGAATAATAATGGTTCGTTTAAAATTATCGTAACTAAGACCTAATGTTTGCTCTAATTCACTTTCTGTAATAGGAGTATATTCGTTGTCAATACTTTTGTATATAATCCTGTCTGCTTTTTTTACATCCTCAAATTTTTTGCTATTTCTTTTAGCAGAAACCTGAATTCTGTATAGTTGTGATTCTGCACCTGCTTTAAAATCAAACTCTATAAAAAGTTGGTTCGATTTAAGGTTCATCATATTATAATTACGATTATCTCCGGATAGAAGTAATCTATCCGTTTTTCCAAACAAGGCAAAAGTAATGGCTTCTAAAACGGTTGATTTACCACTTCCAACTTTTCCGAAAATTCCAAAAATATGATCAGAGGTCAATTTAGTAAAATCAATAACTTGTCTATTTTGGTAGGAATAAAGTCCTTCAATTATAAGTTTAACAGGGATCATAATTATTCTTTTTCAGAAAGAGCTTCGTCTAGTAAATTAAGGATTCTCTCATTTGGTTTTACGCCTTTGTTGTGCGTGAAGTATTCCGAAAACAATTCTTTAAAACTTTTCGATAAATCAATCTGATTCTCAGTAGTTAAGTTATTTTGATTTTTGATCTGAGGAATTAGTGTAATGATATGTGAATGAGCTTGATTTAATATTTTTCTATCGGCAGCAGACAGGTATTCATCATTGATGATGGTTAATTCGATCAGGTCATCTTTATGCTTTTCTAGTTTTGTTACAGCATCCTTAATTCCTTCTGCTTTTAGCTTAATTAATTTTTTTCCGGATTTAAGTTTGATAGGTGTTATTATAGCTTTTTTGTTGGGTTCAATATCAGCAACGATTACATATTTATCCTGGTTTGCTTCAGCAAAAGAATATGACAAAGGACTTCCTGAATAATAAATGGCCTGTTGCTCTGATTTAATTTGTTGAAAACGATGTAGATGTCCCAAAGCTACATATTGAATTTCCTCAGGAAAATTTTCGGTGTAGATAGCCTGTGCACCACCTACGTATAAAATTGGTTTTTCGTCATCAGGTTCTTGTAGTAGTGCATCAGTACCATCTGTTACAAATAAATGAGTCATAAGCATATTGACACCATCTTTATTGCAATGTTTTTTTGCCAAATCGGACCATTCAGATTGAAGGATGGTTCGCAAGTCACTTTCTTTATTTTCAACTTGTAAAGCTTGTTTTAGGCGATGTTCATTCGCATAAGGAGTTGTTAATATCCGCAGAGGATATGTGTACTTTGGAACTTTCAATTCCATAAAACCTTTTTCCGAATTTGTAATTTTTACGTTACTATCCAATTCAATACATGTAGGATAGGAATGAGGATAACCAAGAAAAATAATTCCACATTCTTTGGCAAGAGGATCAGGCATTTCTATTCGATCAGGAGAATCATGATTTCCGGAAATTGCAATAACCGGACATGTTCCCTGACGAGTTAATTGTTTTAAGGTTTTGTAAAATAATTCTATGGATTCAGAAGAAGGATTGAATGTATCAAATAAGTCACCGGCTATTAAAATCACATCAACATTTTGCTCTAATGCAATTTGAACAATTTCATTTAATACCTGCTTTTGCTCCTCAATTCGGGAAAAGTTTTCAAGTTTTTTACCTAAGTGCCAGTCTGCAGTGTGTAATATCCTCATACTTTATAGAATTATTCAGAGGTAAAAATAATACAATTACAAACTGCATTGTGGATAAAGTTTTAAATACTTTTAAAGATTAGTGTTAAGAAAGGTAGGAAGAAACTAGAGTTAGGTTTGATTGATAAAAATCGAATAAGCTTATTTTAAAACGATTAATCTAGCATAGTTGCTTGTTCTTATTATATCGTTTAATAGGCTTATATTGATGTATCTTGTCAAGTTGCTTTTTTACATCAGATGAAGCCAAAACATACTCCTTGCATTTGTCAGAACAGCTATTGGCATATTTTTCGGCACAATCAGAACACTGTATAAATAATAAGTTACATCTGATATTAGCACAATTAATATGATTATCACAAGGTTTACTACATTGATGACATTTACTTATTATATCATCACTGATTCGTTCCCCTAAACGATTGTCAAAGACAAAGTTTTTACCTTCAAATTTATTATCCAGGTTACCTTCGTTAATTTGTCTTCTGTAATCAATGATACCTCCGTGCAATTGATTTACATCCTCAAATCCATGATGTTTTAAAAATGCGCTGGTTTTTTCGCAACGTACACCTCCAGTACAATAAAGTAGAATCTTACTGTTCTCATTGCCTTTAAGCGTTTCCAATACTTCAGGTAATTCATCGGCAAAAGTATCCGACTTAGGTAGGATAGCATTTTTAAATCTACCAATTTCGCTTTCGTAGGCGTTTCTCATATCAACTACAATGGCGCCATTGTCAATTTCGTTATTCCATTCTTCAGCGTTTAAATGTTTTCCTACATTGGTAACATCATATGTATTATCATTCAGGCCATCAGCTACAATTTTATCTTTAATTTTAATTTGAAGTTTAAGAAAAGATGTTCCGTTTTCGATTGCCATTTTTAAAGGAATATCTTTTAAATATTCATGTAGTTGAATTTGCTTTATGAAATTATCCCAATGGTGCTCAGGTACGTTCATCTGGGCATTTATACCTTCTTTTGCTACATAAATTCTTCCAAGGCAATTTAAATTAGACCATTCTTTAAAAAGTTGATCTCTAAATTCTATGGGATTATCAATAATGACATAGCGATAAAACGAAACTGTAATACGTTTGAATTTCTCATTGTCTAGCTTTTCTTTTAGCGCCTCAGGACTAAGTAAATTGATTAAATGTTTCTTTCCTTTATTTGGATCCATATTATTTTTTTTGCAAACATATAAAAACAGATAAAAAGATCCATAAATAATAAAAGTGTGTAATATGTTATATTGCTGGGTTTTGTGAAAAAAAATGATAAAGTTGGCTTTTTTGGGAAAAAATGAAGTAGGTATGTTGTATGTGTCAGTATTAGAGGGGTGTATAGTGTAATTGGACTGCTTTTCTTTCGTTAAAACCATCATATACCTAGAATGTTGCTAAAAAAAAACTCAATTAATTATGCTCTTGATTTGGTTAATACTAGGAATAATCTATATTTGTAAGGCAAATTTTGGTGAACTTAGTTGTTAACCCTAAAAAATTAACAGTTATTATGAACAAAGCTCAATTAATTGATGCTATTGCCGGAGATTCTGGTTTAACAAAGGCAGACGCAAAAAAAGCGTTAGATTCATTTATTAATGTTACAAGCGATGCCCTTAAAAAGGGAGATCGTATTTCTTTAATTGGATTCGGTTCTTTCTCTGTTTCTGAGAGAAGCGCAAGAACAGGAAGAAACCCTCAAACAGGTAAAGAAATTCAAATTGCTGCTAAAAAAGTAGTTAAATTTAAAGCTGGTAGCGAATTAGGTGATGCTGTAAACTAGTTCTCTGTTTAGGAAAAAATATAAGAGAGTACGTAGTGCTCTCTTTTTTTATGTCTGTATGTTTGATTGTTTAGATGAGTAAAAAAGAGGAATTGATTCAATGGTTGGCCAACCATGCAACTGAAAATCGAAATGCACTGTTTGATAAGGTGCTGAAGGATAGAACCCAGTATATAAGTGTTGTATTGGAGGATATTTATCAATCACATAATGCAAGTGCAGTGTTACGTTCGTGTGATTGTTTTGGTATTCAAGATGTTCATATTATTGAAAATCGTAATACCTATAATGTGAATAAAGATGTTGCCTTAGGTGCATCCAAATGGTTAACCATTAATAAATATAGCGATCAGGAAAATAATACACGTCAGGCGTTACAAAATTTAAAGAAACAGGGATATAGGATAGTTGCTACTACACCACATACGAATGATGTTGAGTTGTATGATTTTGATGTGTCAAAAGGAAAGGCAGCTGTTGTTTTTGGAACTGAATTAACAGGTATTTCTGATATAGTGAAAGAAGAGGCAGATGAATTTTTAAGAATTCCAATGTATGGTTTTACAGAAAGTTTTAATATTTCTGTTTCCGCCGCTCTTGTATTGCAGCATCTGGCTCATGAAATTAGACGAAAAGATATCGAGTGGCAACTTAGTGTGGATGAAATGCTGGAAATAAAATTAAACTGGTTAAGACAATCCATAAAGAGTTCTGCATTACTTGAAAAGGAATTTTGTAATAAAAAATAATTCGTGACGAAAGAAACAAATCATGTGATAAACGCGTTTAATATTGTGATTAGTTTCATTTTTTAGTAACTTACTCAACTAAAAGCTATAATTGGGTCTTCTTCTTTAAAGTAAATTTTCTATTTTTGACAAAAACAAGGGCTCTATGAATTGTATAATTATTGACGACGATAAATTATCAACAAAGATTATTGCAGAGTTTGTGGAAAAGACAGACGAACTTAACCTAATTGATACCTATGAAAATGCGGTTGATGGCATTAACTATTTAAATAATAAAGGTGCTGAGGAAATAGATTTATTGTTTCTAGATATTGAAATGCCTGAAATGACTGGTATTGATTTGCTAAAAACATTAAATGTTTTGCCACAGGTGATTATTTATTCTTCTAAAGAAAAATATGCTTTGGAATCGTATGAATATAATGTAACAGATTATTTGTTAAAGCCTGTTACTTACCCAAGATTCTTAAAAGCTATCAATAAAGTAAAAGAGAAGTTTGATAATAAGAAGGATGATATTACGAAAAATAATACCGAAATCTTTATCAAGAATAACTCGTCTTTAGTTAGGGTAAAATATGAAGATATTTTATGGATAGAAGCTTTAGAGAATTATGTAGTAGTGAATACTTTCAGGGATAAATATACCATCCATTTTACTATGAAAGCCATTTCTGATAAAATGCCTTCTGATAAGTTTGTAAGAGTACATCGCTCTTTTATCGTGAATTTAAGTAAAATTAAAGTAATTGAGGATAACTCAGTAGTTATTAAAACGGAATCTGGCTCTAAAGTTATACCAATCGGTAAATCGTATAAGGATCAGTTAATGAATGATATTAACTTAATTACAAAATAAAGTTTTATAGCTAAGATATTTACAAACCGCAACGTTATAGTGAGGCCACTGGAAAAGTCTCTTAAGTAATAAAAGCAGTAAAAAGAAGATTAAATTCTCTTTTTACTGCTTTCTTTGTATTAGTACTTAAGAGGATGATTCAATGTTAGAACAGCAACAAAAACTTGTTTTTAGTTCCTATTCGGAACTCTACGAGCTTATTATTCCAGAAGACAACATACTTCGCCGTATTCATGAGTTAATTGATTTTAGCTTTATATACGATGAGCTATCGTCAAAATATTGTCATGACAATGGGCGCACTGCCGAAAGCCCTATAAGGTTATTTAAATACCTTCTGTTAAAAGTTATCTACAATGTATCCGACGTAGATGTGGTAGAGCGTTCGCGTGTCGATATGTCTTTCAAATATTTTTTAGGAATGGCACCGGAGGATGATGTGATAAATGCAAGTACTCTGACAAAATTTCGCCGGTTAAGATTAAAAGATGCCGACTTATTAAATTTGTTAATAGGAAAGACCGTAGCCATTGCTATCGACAAAGGAATTATCAAGTCCAAGTCTATCATCGTTGATGCCACCCATACCAAGAGTAGATCTAACCCCTTGTCGCCATTGGAAGTATTAAAGGAAAGAGCCAAGTTGCTTCGAAAGATGGCTTACAGTGTCGATGACGATATCAAAGAGCAATTACCTCAAAAGCATATCGGTGATAACCTGGAGCAAGAGTTAAGCTACTGCTCAGAGCTCATTGATTTTATTGCTAAAAATGAAATAATCTCCAACTATCCTAAGGTAAAGGAGAAGCTAAACCTACTTCAAGAAACCATAGAAGATACCCAAGACAAATACACCCTATCCAAAGATGAAGATGCTCGAATTGGTCATAAATCTGCCGATTCATCATTTTTTGGTTACAAGAGTCATATCGGCATGACAGAGGAAAGAATAATAACAGCTGCTGTTGTTACTTCCGGCGGCAAAGGCGATGGCCCGCAATTACAAGCAATCGTTGAACAAAGCATGCAAAACGGAATGGAAGTAGATACTGTCATTGGTGATTCTGCTTATTCTGGCAAAGACAATTTGATTTATGGAAATGAAAACAATATAGATATTGTATCAAAACTAAACCCAGCAATTACACAAGGCTTTAGAAAAGAAGAAGATAAATTTGAATTCAATAAAGATGCAGGAATGTTTGTTTGTCCTGCAGGGCATATGGCAGTGCGCAAAGCCAAACAGGGAGCCAAAAACACTGGTACTAACCAGGTGCATACCTATTATTTTGACATTGAAAAATGTAAGGTGTGTAAGTTAAAACAAGGGTGTTATAAAGAAGGGGCTAAAAGCAAATCATATTCTGTTTCGATAAACTGCAAGGAACACAAGGAGCAAATTGAATTTCAAAACTCAGACTACTTCAAGGATAAGTCGAAGCATCGATATAAAATCGAAGCCAAAAATGGAGAACTAAAAAACACTCATGGCTTCGATCGGGCCATTTCATATGGTTTAGACAATATGCAAATGCAAACGGCTTTAACAATCTTTGCTGTAAATCTGAAAAGAATATTGAAACTAATCTAGTAACCTACACATTATCTGAATAATACCATAAGTATGCCTTTCAGTGGCTTTTTTCGTCCATTTTGACACATCAAACTATTTTCAACTAAAAAAACAAAGGATGTAACAGTTGAGCATTTAGCCCAATATTACATCCTTATTCTTTTTAAACTTGCCGACAAATAGGAAGTTTTTCAGTGGCCTCGTTATAGTTGCGGTTTTTTTATTTTAATAAATCAGGTCTTCTCTCTTTAGTTCTTTTGTAGGCCTGTTCTTCTTTCCATGCCTCTATTTTTTTACTGTCTCCAGATAGTAATATATCAGGGACTTTCCAACCGTTATACTCTGCCGGTCTGGTATATACAGGAGGAGAAAGTAAATTATCTTGAAAAGAATCGGTTAGAGCAGAGGTTTCATCTGAAATAACGCCAGGTATTAATCGGATGATCGAATCAGATATAACAGCAGCGGCTAATTCACCACCTGTTAATACATAATCACCAATAGATAATTCCATCGTAATGTAATGATCTCTTACTCTTTGGTCAACACCTTTGTAGTGTCCACAGAGTATCATTATATTATTGTAAAGAGAAAGTTTGTTAGATATTCTTTGGTTTAATGTTTCTCCGTCAGGTGTAGTGTATATAATTTCGTCATAAGTTCTTTCTTGTTTTAGTTTTTCAATAAGTGTTGCGATGGGTTCTATACTCATCACCATTCCAGCACCTCCGCTAAAAGCGTAATCATCCACTTTTTTGTGTTTATTGTTGGAGTAATCTCTAATGTTATGCGTATGAATTTCAACCAGTCCTTTTTCCTGAGCTCTTTTAATAATAGATTCACTAAATGGCCCTTGAAACATTTCGGGAAATAATGTAAGTATATCGATTCGCATTTTACCTGAATTTTTGGAACGCAAATATAATGATTTCGAATTTCTAGTCTTAATTAAAGAAAATTAAAAGAATTGTTATTTAAGGCCAGTATCCTGTATTTTATAATCTATTAAATGCCTTAAAAAATTTGACAATTTGTGTATATATGATATATTCGTACAATAATTAATCAATATTTTTTGGGGGTAACTCTGAAATTAATGTACCACGAACTTAAATGCTGATGGAAGCAAAAGATCTAAATAACACCGGTAATGAAGAAATGGATTTAAATAATTCAAATCTTACCGGGGATAAGGCTAATGAAAATGTTTCAGAAACTCAAGAGAGTTCCAAGGAAAGCTCTAATTCTTTAAAAGAAGAGGCAGATGCTGTAGAAGAAGAAAAGTCGCAAACAAATGAGCAGGAAAGTTTACCTGTAAACGAAAGCGATGAGGAGTTGAAAGGGGAAGCTGCTGTTGCTGAGGTAGAAAATACAAGCGTGGAAGAGGAGAAACCTGTTTTGGATAATGTAGATTTATCTAAATTAAATAGGGAAGAGTTAGTTGATCGATTAAGGTATATTAATAAAACGTTTGATGTTACGATCATAAAAGATGAGGTTGAGAATATTAAAAATGCGTTTTATAAGTTATACAATGAAGAAGTAGCCAAACTGAAAAAGAGCTTTCTTGAATCTGGAGAAGTAGAAGAGAATTTTGCACCTCCGGTGGATCATTTGGAAGTTGAAGTTAGTGAGTTGATTAAAGATTTTAGATTAAAAAAAGCAGCTTTTAATCATAAGATAGAACAGGAAAAAGAGAATAACCTAGAAGCTAAATTAGAGGTTATTGAAGCGATTAAAAATCTGATTAACAGGCAAGAATCGTTAAATGAAACTTTTAATGAATTCAGAGCTCTTCAGCAACGTTTTCATGAAATAGGAACAATACCTCAAAACAGAGTTCGTGATATTTGGGATACTTACAACTTGCATATCGAAAATTTTTACAATTATGTAAAGATTAATAAGGAGTTAAGAGATCTTGATTTAAAAAAGAACTTAGAAAAGAAGGTTGAGCTTTGCGAAAAAGCAGAAGAGCTTATTGAGCAATCATCTGTTGTAAATAGCTTTAAAACTTTGCAAAAGTATCATGAGAGATGGCGCGAAATAGGACCTGTTCCGAAAGAACAAAAAGATGAGTTGTGGGAGCGTTTTAAAGCGGCCACGACTAAAATAAATCATAAGCACCAGGAATATTTTGAAGGGCTTAAAGATCAGTTAAAGGAGAACCTTCGTTTAAAAACAGATCTTTGCGAGAAAGCTGAATCTATAATTGAGGATCAACCATCGAATCCAAAGGAGTGGGAGGCAAAAAGTAAAAAACTGATTGAACTTCAGCAGACATGGAAAACGATTGGCTTTGCTCCCAAAAAAGATAATAATACTATTTATGAGCGTTTTCGTACAGCTTGTGATAATTTCTTTGAAAAGAAACGCGATTTTTTTAAAGCTTATAAAGGAGAACAGCAGAAACATCTTGAATTAAAGATTCAACTTTGTGAAAAAGCGGAGTCAATGAAAGATAGCACAGATTGGAAAGAAACAACTAATGAATATATTCGAATTCAGAAGGAGTGGAAAAAAGTAGGACCGGTTCCTCGTCGTCAATCTGATGCAATCTGGAATAGATTTCGAACAGCATGTGATGCATTTTTTGAGAATAAAGCTAAGTTCTTTAGTCATATTGATGAATCTCAAGAAGATAATTTAAAAAAGAAACTGGAGTTAATTGAAGAGGTGAAATCGTTTATTAATAAGGAAGATAACGAAGAGACTTTTAAAACATTGCAAGGTTTTCAAAAAAGATTTAATGAGATCGGACATGTGCCATTTAAAGATAAAGATAAAGTTAATCAGGAGTTTAGAAATGAGATTAATAAGCATTTTGATAGCTTAAACTTGGATGAGTATCATAAGAATGTTCAAAAGTTCAGAAATAGACTGGAAAATATAAAGCAAAGTGGTCACCAGGATGATATGGTTTCTCAGGAAAGACATAAATTGCTTAATAAGCTTAAGCAACTTGAAAACGATATTATAGTTTGGGAAAATAACATTGGTTTCTTTGCTAAAAGTAAAAGCTCAGATTCCTTGATTAGAGATTTTGAGCATAAGATTGAAAATGGTAAGAAAAGCATTCAATTATTGCAGGAAAAAATTAAAATGCTAGATGACATAGATTAAAAGAAAAAGTATTAAATTGGAAAGCGGATGTTTGTAATATCCGCTTTTTTATTGAACCCAAATGAACAATTTATATTATTCAGATGTATTATGAGTGTTTAATTTGGTGGTAATTTATTACTTTTGACAAGTTTTATTTTTAAAGATAACCAGTGATTGTTGTAGGTCTTTTTTCTTCATATTTAACGTATATAATTCTGGCGGCTATTTATGCTTTGGGTTTTAGTGCCTATATGCAGAAATGTAGTAAAGAATTATCTACAACAGAAGAAAGTAAGGTTCTTCACGTAAAGGATAACGTTTTTCATGAAAAGGATTCTGTAAAAGAAAACTCTTATTTCTATGGAGAGGATGTTGCAGTATCAAAAGCAATTACCGAAAAGGATACACGTTTAAATAAAATTCCAGTTTTAAATCTTAATGTTAAACGTAATTTTGGAAATAAATTCGAATTTAAAGAGAGATTATACTTCAGAATAACATCACGACCTCCTCCTTTTGTTGCTTAGTCTGGTGAATAGTAATTAAGCAATAATAATCTTAAAATACGATTGGATGATAGGAGTATTGGGAATAAACCACAAAACTGCATCATTAAACATCAGGGATAAGTTTTCTATAACGCAGGAGGACATTATTCCACTTTCCGAAACTTTATTATTAAATCAAAATATTACTGGAGTAGTAGTTTTGGCTACTTGCAACAGAACTGAAATATATTTTGCATTTGATAAAAAAGGAGATCCGGATGTAGTAATTAAGGATTACATCTTAAAAAAAATACATGATTTCTTAGGGTTTGATACAGATTATAGTAATCACTTTTATTATCACATGCAAAGTGAAGCTATAAGACATTTATTTGAGGTGACTTCAGGTATAGATTCAATGGTGATTGGTGAAAACCAAATTGTAAACCAAATGAAAAAAGCATACTTATTTGCCACAGAAGCAAACCTGACTGATGCTGTTTTAATGCGCTTATTTCAAAAATCATTTGAATGTAGCAAAAGAGTTCGTACAGAAACTGCTATTCAGCAGGGTGCTACTTCGGTAGGTTATGTAGCGATTGATATGTGTAGTCGATTGTTTTCTAAATTTTCTGATAAAAGTATATTGATTGTAGGAGCGGGTGAAACAGGAGAGTTAACAATCAGAGGGTTAAAGAAGAGAGGTGTTTCTGATATTTATATAACAAACAGAACGGATAAAAAAGCCTTGGATGTTGCCGAAAAAAATGGTGTTACTCCAGTGCTTTTCAATAACTATAAAGAGCAGTTATATAAGTTTGATATTGTTGTTACAGCTACTGATGCTGGTAGATATTTAATCGATCAGAATGATGTAGAAGTGGCGATGGAACTTCGTGATCAACAACAACAGGTGTATATTGATCTTTCTGTGCCTCGTAATATAGACGTTGAAATTCAGGAAATTGAAAATGCAGATGTGTATTGTGTTGATGACTTTCAAAAAATATTAGAAGAGCATAAAGATATGCGTGAGCAAAGTATCGAAAGAGCATCTGAGATAATCCAGGACTTAGTAGCTGATTCTTTGTCGTGGTTAAATTCACGTTCTTTACGTCCGGTAATTAATACAATTACTAATAGTATGGAAGAGTTGAGTAAAACTGAGTTGGCAGAGTACCGTAAGGATTTAGGAGAGGATGCTTGTGCTCAATTGGAAAAATACACAGGACTTCTGACTCAAAAGTATATTAGAAATCTTATCCGAAACTTAAAAGAAGTAACTGATAATGGCAGTTCAACGGTTTCGTTAGATGCCATAAATCAATTATTTAAATTTGATAATTAGGCAGATCATACCTATGAATAAAGACAAAATTATTATTGGAACAAGAGGGAGTCAGTTGGCTTTATATCAGGCCAATAAAGTAAAAGCAGAATTAGAAAAGGTATATCATGACTTGACTGTTGATCTTAAAATTATCAAAACAAAAGGAGATAAAATTTTGGATGTAGCACTATCTAAAATAGGCGATAAAGGATTGTTTACAAAAGAGCTGGAGATTGCGCTTATGGAAGGCGAGATCGATATGGCTGTGCATAGCCTTAAGGATCTGCCTACTTCATTACCTTCTGAATTTGCTGTCGGAGCTGTGCTTGAAAGAGCAGATTTCAGAGATTGCCTGGTGAGTAAGAATGGCTTGAAATTGTCTGATTTAACAGAGAAACATAAAATAGCAACCTCGAGTTTAAGAAGGATTGCGGGTTTAAAAAGAATTAACCCTGATTTTACCATTGTAGATATAAGAGGAAATGTAAATACGCGTCTTCAAAAAATGGAAGATGGATACTGTGATGCTATGATTATGGCAGCTGCAGGTTTAAAACGATTGGGTTTAGAAAGTTATATAACTGAAATTTTAGAACCTTCTCAGTTTGTTCCAGCTGTTGCACAGGGGGCGATTGCAGTTGAGGTTCGTTCCGGAGATAAAAGAGTATTAGGTATTCTAAATGCGATTCATCATAAACCAACTGCGGATATGGCAATTGCTGAACGTTCATTTATGAAAACTTTGGAAGGTGGCTGTCAGGTTCCTGTCGGTGCTTATTCAGAGTGGATTGGGGAAGAATTAAAATTGACTGGTTTTGTTGCATCCTTGGATGGTAAAAACTACCTAAAGGAAACGCTGAAAGGAAACCAAGATAAGGCTGAAAATATAGGAGTGCAGCTAGCCGAAAAGTTGATAGATCAAGGAGCAAACACTATTTTAAATGAAATAAGAAAATAATGCTTGATAAATCTGTTCAGGAAATATCATCGTTGTTATCCGGAAAAACCTTTATATCAACCAGACCTGTTGGTAGAGCAAAGGAGTTAGCCAATCTGATATCCTTGTATAAAGGAAGTTTACTTGAGTTTCCTATGATCAAATTGAAAGCAGTTTGTAGTGATACTCTTAATAATGAATTCGAAAATCTAACATCTTATTCGCATGTGATATTTACAAGTGTACATGCTTTTGAATTTTTTATAGCTAAATTAAAGGAACTTGGTATTTCAAAAGAAGTTTTGGGAGGTATTAAGGTCGCTTCCATTGGTTATAAAACGACAGAGGTTATTTCTGATTTTGGTTTAACTATAGATTTTGATGCTAAAGCAAAAACAGGAGAAGAGTTTTCTACTAAATTTCTGAATTATATAAAAAATCAGAATGTAAGCGTATTATGGCCTACAGGGCAATTATCACCGAATCATTTGGTTGAATCTGTGCAAAAAGTTGGTGTGATTAAGCGACTTGATATTTATGAGAATTCAAGACCAAATGATTATAATGAAGAATTATTAGGGAAAATTAAAAGCAAGGAATACGATATGATTATTTTAGCAAGTCCATCAGCTTTTAATAATTTGTATTCTATTGTTGAATCGGATAATTTAAAAGTGGTTTGTATAGGAGATACAACTGCCAAATCAGTTGAGAAAAGAGGGGTGAAACCCTTGGCAATAGCACAAGAACCTAGTGCAAAGGGTATATTAAACGCGATTTTAGATTACTATCAAAAAGAAACTAGAAAATAATTTGACAAAATATAAACAACATTCATTATGGCATTCCCAATTACAAGATTAAGAAGACTTCGACAATCGGAAGTAACCCGTAATATGATTCGGGAGACACAACTTACACGTAATGATTTAATTATGCCTTTATTTGTGCGTCCAGGTAAAGGAATTGCAAATCCTATCAATTCAATGCCTGGTAACTATCAGTTATCTGTGGATAAATTGGTCGAGAAATGTAAGGCTTTATATAATGAGGGGGTTCAATCTGTGTTGTTATTTGGGATTCCAGAGCATAAAGATGAGCATGGCCTTGTGGCTTGTGAAGATAATGGAATTGTACAGCAGGCAACAAGAGCTATCAAGAAAGAAGTGCCAGAATTATTTGTTATTGCAGATGTTTGTAATTGTGAATATACTACTCATGGGCATTGTGGGACTATAATCGATGGAGATGTGGATAATGATTCTACCTTGGTGACATTAGCCAAGCAGTCCGTATCCCTTTCTCAGGCAGGTGTTGATATGATTGCTCCAAGCGATATGATGGATGGTCGTGTAGGATATATTCGTAAGGCTTTAGACGAAAATAAGTTTCAAAATATGCCTATCATGGCTTATTCAGCCAAATATGCGTCTGCATTTTACGGTCCGTTTAGAGATGCTGCAGAAAGTGCTCCTCAATTTGGTAACAGAGCAACATATCAAATGGATCCGGCAAACTCCAATGAAGCCATACGCGAGGTAGAACAGGATATTCTTGAAGGAGCTGATATTGTTATGGTAAAACCTGCATTGAGTTATTTGGATGTAATTCAACGTGTGAAGACAGAATTTAATATGCCTGTTTGTGCTTACAATGTAAGCGGAGAGTTTTCTATGGTAAAAGCAGCAGCAGAAAAGGGATGGATTGATGAAGAAAGAATAACATTAGAAATTCTTACTTCGATGAAAAGGGCAGGTACAGATTTGATCATATCCTATCACACACAGGATGTTATAACCAAATTATAAACCAACTATTTATTTTGAAAATGAAGATTGATAAAAGTATATTAGCCTATAAACAAGCTGTAAAACATATACCTGGAGGAGTGAATTCTCCTGTTCGTGCATTTAGCTCAGTTGGAGGAAATCCTTTATTTATTAAAAAGGCAAAAGGATCAAAAATCACCGATATTGATGATAATACCTATATCGATTATGTAGCCAGTTGGGGACCGATGATTCTAGGGCATGCCTATGATGGAGTTTTGGAGGCCTTAAATAAAGTGGCTATGGATGGAACAAGCTTTGGAGCTCCTACCTTGATGGAAACTGAAATGGCAGAACTAATCTGTCAGATGGTACCGTCAACTGAAAGTGTAAGAATGGTTAATTCAGGAACCGAAGCTACCATGAGTGCATTGCGTTTGGCCAGAGGTTATACCCAAAGAGACTTAGTAATTAAGTTTGAAGGATGTTATCATGGTCATGGAGATAGTTTTTTAATAAAAGCAGGTTCTGGTGCTCTCACTATAGGTACACCTAATTCTCCAGGAGTTACAAAAGGAACAGCCAGCGATACGTTAACGGCTGTTTACAATGATTTAGACTCCGTTTTAAGTTTATTTACAGAATACCCAGATCAAATTGCAGCTGTCATCCTGGAGCCTGTAACTGGAAATATGGGCGTGGTTAAGCCAACCGATGAATTCATTAAAGGCGTAAGAAAAGCCTGTACAGAGAATGGGACTTTGTTGATTTTTGATGAAGTAATGACCGGATTTCGTTTAGCCAAAGGAGGAGCTCAGGAGATACTCGGAATTACTCCAGATTTAACAACTTTTGGTAAAGTTATCGGAGGAGGACTTCCGGTTGGAGCTTACGGAGGGAAAAAAGAAATTATGGATATGTTAGCTCCTAATGGTTCTGTTTATCAGGCCGGAACTCTATCCGGTAACCCTATGGCAATGGCTGCAGGTTTGGCCACTTTAAGAGTATTGAATGAAACAGAAGGTATTTATCAGGAACTTGAAGAGAAATCAGAATTCTTGGTGAATGGATTGCAGAACAATATCGAAGAGTTAGGTTTTCCTGGAGTGATTAATAGAGTTGGTTCTATGTTTACACTTTTCTTTACCAAAGAGAAAGAGATAAATAATTTTAGTGATGTGATGAAATGCGATACGAAATTATTTGCCAAATATTTTAGCTTAGGATTAGAAAGTGGAATTTATACCGCACCATCGCAATTTGAAGCAGGTTTTGTTTCATTAGCACATACAACAGAAGATTTGCAGGAAACAATTGATCGTAGTTACGATGCACTTAAACAGTTATTGTAAAAAAGAATGGATAATTCAATATTATTAAAAACACTGGCAGGAGAGAAGACGGAACGACCACCTTTTTGGTTTATGCGTCAGGCAGGTAGGGTGTTGCCATCATATATGAAACTGAAAGAAAAGTATTCTTTTTGGGATATGATGAAAGATCCTAAATTAGGTGCTGAGGTAACATTATTGCCGATTGACGATTTAGGAGTAGATGCAGCTATATTATTTTCAGATATTTTAGTCATTCCTTATGCCATGGGAATGGGGCTTGAGTTTACAGATAGAGGACCCGAATTTGACGTTCCTTTAGCAGAAAGAAAAGATCCTTTGGCTGCTTTACATCCTGATCCTGAAAAATTGGAGTATATCTATCAGGTTATTCAGCAAATAATTAAAACAAAACCGGATCATATTCCTTTAATTGGCTTTTGCGGAGCTCCTTTAACAGTGTTGTGTTATATGTTACAAGGAATTGGGCGTAGTAAGGAATTTCCAATAGCTACCACATATATTTATCAGCATAAGGATATTATTAAAAAGTTGGTAGATGCTATTACCGAGCTTTCTATTATATACGCTAAAGGTCAGATTAAAAATGGTATCAAGGTATTTCAGTTGTTTGAAACACATGCAGGTTTAATTCCTTTTGAATTGTATAAAGAGCTCTTTTTTCCATCAGTGAAGAGGATTGCAGCAGCGGTTAGGGAAGAAGGTATTCCGTTTATCTATTTCCCAAAAGATTTGGGAACAGGAATCGCTCAGGTAACACCGGAAATGTGCGATTACTTAAGTATTGATTGGCAAACGCCTATTGATGTAGCAAGGAATATGGTAGATAATGCGATTGGATTACAAGGGAATATAGATCCTCGCTTGCTATATGCAGATCAAACTACAATTGAGCAATCATTGCAAAAATATATTGATTTTGGAAGTAAAAACCATAATTGGATAATTAATCTGGGACATGGATTTCTACCTGATATTCCGTATGAAAACGCAAAGTTTTTAGCTGACTGGATAAAGAAAACAAATTGGAATAGATAGTTGTTCCTTATTGAAAATTAAGAATAGAAGGAGAGAAATGTTTGGTAAGCTAAAAAAACGATGGGGAATACTGTCTAATTTTCAGGTGATAATTATTCTGGTTGTGTTTTCAATAACAGGAAGTGCAGCGGTTTATGTAAAAAAAGTAGTCTTTGATTTATTGGGTATTGATTCTCAAACATCATTGTGGATAAAAATTCCTATGTATGTTATAACGATATTGCCAGCCTATCAAATTTTATTATTGATCTTTGGTTCAGCATTAGGACAGTTTAGATTCTTTTATAATTTTCAGAAGAAAAGCTTTGGAAGATTTTTTAGAAAGAAGGATAAGAATGCGGTAGCAGAAACAAATTCAAAATAACCCCTAATTTTCTTGTTATGGAAAGAACTCAACGAATTGCAGGTATTTATAAAGAGTTGCAGCAAAAAATGTGTCGTCAGTTAGAAGAAGGTGATGGCAAAGCTGTTTTTCAACAATTGCCATGGAGTAAAGATATTGGTTCTGGAATAACTTGCGTGATGAAGGATGGAAATGTGATTGAAAAAGCAGGTTTAAATCTTTCTCACGTTGAAGGAGAGTTTTCTCCTAAAATGGAAAAATTATTGGGTGTTAGAGGTAAACGTTATTCTGCAACAGGGATTTCTTCGATTATTCATCCCAATAACCCACTTATCCCCATTATTCATATGAATGTTCGTTTTTTCGAACTGGATAATGGTATTCATTGGTTTGGTGGCGGAATTGATTTAACACCACATTATTTAGATAAAAAAGAAGCACAGTGGTTTCATCAAACGATAAATAATATTTGTAATCGTTATAATTCCAATTATTATAAAGACTATAAAGCCTGGGCAGATGATTATTTTTACATTAAGCATCGACAGGAAACACGAGGAGTTGGAGGTATTTTCTTCGATAGAGTAGAACCTGAAGGTGATGAAGCTTTTGAACAATTCTTAAACTTTACCAAAGATTTGGCTTTAGCGTATCCTCAAATCTATTGCGATATCATGGATAAAAAGCGAAATGCTTCCTATGCTGATCAACAGCAAAAATGGCAATATATACGAAGGGGAAGATACGTTGAGTTTAATCTGGTTTACGACAGGGGAACTAAGTTTGGTCTGGAATCCAGTGGTAACACAGAATCAATTCTTGTAAGTATGCCGCCTATGGCGGAATGGGAATATGATTTTAGAGTGGAAGAAGGAAGTCCTGAGCAGGAAACGCTTTCCTGGTTAAAAAAGGGTATTGACTGGTTAAACCTAAATATAGAAGCATAAAAATTGATATTAGTTTCCTTAAAATCATTTTACCATGATTTAATCTTAGTACCTTTTAAATTAACCATTAATTTATACCTTTGTAGCTTAGTTTTTTCTGAAAATTTTTAGGTTTAATTTAAATAGTTGAAAAAGTGCCGGATACAAGATATATTTTTGTAACAGGAGGGGTTGCCTCGTCATTAGGTAAAGGGATTATTTCTGCATCATTAGCTAAACTTCTACAATCAAGAGGGTATAAAGTTACCATTCAAAAACTGGATCCATATTTAAATGTAGATCCGGGTACATTAAATCCATATGAGCATGGAGAATGTTATGTAACCGAAGATGGAGCAGAAACCGACCTGGATTTAGGGCACTACGAACGTTTTTTAAATGTTCCTACATCTCAGGCCAATAACGTTACTACAGGTAGAATTTACCAGAATGTTATTAATAAAGAGCGAAAAGGAGATTACCTTGGGAAAACCGTTCAGATTATTCCGCATATTACTGACGAAATCAAAAGAAACATCAAATTATTAGGTTCAAAACACAAGTTTGATGTGGTTATTACTGAAATTGGAGGTACAGTTGGAGATATTGAATCATTACCATATATAGAGTCAGTTCGTCAGTTAAAATGGGAGTTGGGTAATAGAGCTATGGTTATTCACTTAACCTTAGTACCTTTCTTAAATGCTTCAGGGGAATTAAAAACCAAGCCTACACAACACTCAGTTAAAGCCTTGTTAGAGGCCGGAGTTCAACCAGATGTACTTGTTTTAAGAACCGAACATGATTTGGGTTCCGATATTCGTAAAAAGGTAGCTCTTTTCTGTAATGTTAATCCTAGAGCAGTTATTCAGTCTATCGATGTTTCAACGATATACGAAGTACCTGTTAAAATGCAGGAAGAAGGATTGGATGAGATCTGCCTTGAAAAATTAGACTTGCCAGTAAGTAAAAAACCTGATTTAAAGAAATGGAAAAACTTTTTAACTAAATTAAAAGGTGCCGAAGATAAGGTAACAATTGGTTTAGTTGGTAAATATGTAGAATTAGCAGATGCTTATAAATCGATAATTGAAGCATTAATCCATGCGGCAACTTATCACGATAGAAAAGCAGAGGTTAAATTAATTCACTCAGAAGGTATTAATGATGAGAATGCAGCTGAGCAATTAGCCGGTTTGGATGCCGTTTTGGTAGCCCCAGGCTTTGGTAATCGAGGAATTGATGGAAAGCTGGCTGCAGTTAAATATGCCCGAGAAAATAACATGGTATTTTTAGGTATTTGTCTGGGAATGCAGTGTGCCGTTATTGAGTATGCGCGTAATGTTGTTAATCTCGAAAAAGCCAATTCTGCAGAAATGGATCATTCAACTCCATATCCGGTTATTGACTTGATGGAAGATCAGAAAAATGTGTCTGATATGGGAGGAACTATGCGTTTGGGTGCTTACGAATGTAAGTTAAAAGAAGGTAGTAAGGCTTACGAAGCCTACGGAAGTAAGGTAACACACGAGCGTCACCGTCACCGTTATGAATTCAATAATGATTTTATTGGACAATTTGAGGACAATGGCATGATTGCTTCCGGATGTAACCCGGATACCGGTTTGGCTGAAATTGTTGAAGTGCCTGCATTAAAATGGTTTGTTGGCGTTCAGTTCCACCCTGAATATAGCAGTACCGTTCTTAATCCGCATCCTATATTTATGTCGTTTATTAAGGCGGCTATCAATAAATAATTAAGCAAACATAAACATAGAAACAATATTTTAAAATGGATAAAAATTCCGTTACTGGTATGGTCCTAATCGCCCTGATTATTGGGGTGTTTGTATGGTTTTCCAAACCAAGTGCCGAAGAATTAGAGGCACAAAAAAGAATGCAGGACTCCTTGGCTAAAGTAGAAATGGCTCAAGCCCAGGAAGCAGCAGCCAGAGATGCAGCAAAAGCTTTACAGGAAGAAAAACAAGCAAGTATACCTGATAGTATCATACAAAAGCAAAACGAAGATAAGTATGGTTTATTTGCTGGTGCGGTTGAAGGCGAAAATAAATTTTATACCCTTGAAAACGATTTAATCAAGGTTAAGCTTGCAAGTAAAGGTGCTAAAGTTTACTCTGTTGAAGTAAAGAATTATACCAATTATAAAGAGGAGCCTCTAGTATTATTTGATGGTGATACGAATGTTTTTGGTTTTAATTTCTTTCATAACAACCGTATTTTAAATACCAATAATTTATTTTTCGAGGTAGATGAAACAGCTAGTAATGACTCTATCTTAAGATTTCAGATAGCACTTGGAGATGAGCAATTCATGGCATTTGATTATTACTTGCCAGCCAATGCTTATACTTTAGACTATAATATTGTACAAAACAATATTAATGACATCATCCAATCAAACAGAGGCGGCTTTGATTTAGATTGGAAATTAGATGTAGTAGCTCAGGAAAAAGGACGTAAGTTTGAGATCCAATATTCAGGTGTTTACTTTAAGTATGACCAGGATGAAGTAGATGATATTTCTGGTAAATCAGGTTCAGAGGATTTTAGAACGCCTGTTAAATGGTTAGCTTATAAAGATCAATTCTTTTCATCTATACTTATTGCAAAGGATAAATTCGCCGGAGGTAAAGTTGATGCTAATGTATATCCAGCAGAAGATAATTCTCCTTTGTTAAGTACGAATACAGCATCTTTGGTAATTCCAGATGATGGAGGTAAGCAAAGTGTAAAATCTTTCCAGTTTTACTTTGGTCCAAACAAGTATAAGATTTTAAAGAAGTTTAAAGATCTTAATCTTAAGGAAATTATTCCATTAGGTTGGGGAATTTTTGGATGGATTAATAAAATAGCTGTTATTCCTATTTTTAACTGGTTAGAAGGTGGAATTGCAAGTTATGGTATTATCATTTTACTATTGACGCTGATTATTAAATTAGTATTGTTCCCACTAACTTACAAGTCATATTTGTCAACGGCAAAAATGAAAGTTCTGAAACCTCAAATTGAAGAGATTAACGAACGTATTCCTAAGGAAAAGGCAATGGAGCGTCAAAAAGCCACCATGGCCTTGTATCAGAAAGCAGGAGTGAGTCCTTTAGGAGGGTGTTTACCAATGCTACTGCAGATGCCAATTCTGTTTGCTATGTTCCGCTTTTTTCCTGCTTCAATTGAGCTCCGTCATGAAAGCTTTTTGTGGGCAACCGACTTATCAAGTTATGATGCCATTGTAACATGGACAACAAATATTCCTATCTTAAGTAAATACTACGGTAATCATATCAGTTTATTTACTTTATTAATGGGTGCAACTAACTTGATTTATACCAGAATGAACCAGGAGATGACACAGTCAACCAATCAAATGCCTGGTATGAAAGGAATGATGTATTTGATGCCTGTTATGTTCTTGGTTTTCTTTAATAATTACGCTTCCGGTTTGAGTTATTATTATTTCATTTCAACATTAATAACTATTATTCAAACTGTAGCTATTAGAAAGTTCTTTATTGATGAAAAAGCTATTTTAGCCAAGCTAAATGCGAATCAAAAGAAACCGAAGAAAAAATCTGGTTTTCAAGCGAGAATAGAGCAAATGGCTAAACAACAACAATTGCAACAACAGCAAAAAAATAAGAAGAGAAAATAAGCTCTCTTTAAAATGATATTTCAAAGGTTGAAAGCGATATGGATTATGAAAATTCTTAGCTTTCAACCTTTTTTATTTAAGAATTTTATTCAGTGCTAGAGCTTATATTCTTATGCTTTCAGCAAATTTAAGTTTCCAGATATTTTCAAGATTAAGGTTTTCCGCCAGATTTGGAATTATTTCTTTAATAGGATCTAAAATTGAATTCTCAATTAAATGCTTAGGAGGAACGATTACTTTTAAGGATAGAGGTTTTATTTTAATAATAGCCTTCGTTCCCAAAAATACCGGCTCACCATCAATATGGGCTTTTAATTCAGATGGGTGTTCTATCTGTATTTCTTTGGCTCTTACCACCTCGTCATTGTCATTTTTATTAATGGATTTGTCCAGTAAGCTAAAAACCATAGCTGGCGCATTAATTTTCGGAAAATCATGAATTATGCTTACATCAATCCAACCATCATCAATTTGAGCATTGGGCGCAATATGAATATTATTTCCATATTGAGATGAATTGGCAAAGCTGATTAAAAATGCTTTTCTGTCAAAGCTTTTATTATCTATGGTAAGTTGATAGTTTTCGGATTGATAGTTGGCGAATTCAGTAGTAATTAATTGTAAATAACCCAAAGGACCTCTCAGTTTTTTACCTTCAAAATTATGGCTGATATGTGCATCGAAACCAATGCCGGCCACGTTTACCGAACAAAACTGGTTGACCTTCATTGTATCAATTCTTTTCTCTACAAAATAATTGAGACTTTGAATAGCTTTATGGATACGCATAGGGATATTCAGGTATCTGGCTAATCCATTTCCTGAACCGGTAGGAACAATAGCAAGAGCCGTGTCTGTATCAACTAATCTGGAAGCTACTTCATTCACAGTACCGTCGCCGCCTACTGCCACCACGGCATCATACACACCTATAGCCTTTGCTGCTAACTCTCTGGCATGTCCTTTATATTCGGTGTATTGAATGTTAATATCAAGCTTTTTTAAGTCCAATTCGCTTTCGATATAACGCTCAATTGTTTTTTGTTTTCCTATTCCCGATATAGGATTTATAAGAAAAAGTATCTTTTTTGACATTCTTGCGTATGGTATTAGAGTTATTACAAATCTATAAAAGTATTCAGCTAAATAATCAGTAAGTTTTTTAAAGTATTAAAAAACTTTTACTTTTAAACGGAATATATTTCAAAACATATTTATGGAGTCACTTTTACAATTAGACAGTCAACTACTACTTCTATTTAATTACTTTCACAACGAATTTTGGGATGTTGTTTTATGGTTAACCTCAAGTATTCAGATATGGATACCTTTGTATTTAATGATGATTTATACAATTGTAAGAGGGCAAAAATTACAGAGTTGGATCACAATACTGGCCTTGATTGTTCTGGTTGTTTTATGTGATAGAATATCTACCGATGTTTTTAAATATGGTTTTGAAAGATTACGGCCAACTCACGATCCGGAATTAAAGGATTTTATTAAAACGGTTAAAGATTATACTGGAGGGAAATTTGGCTTTGTATCGTCGCATGCGGCAAACACAATGGGGCTGGCTGTTTTTACCTCATTGCTTTTTAGAAATAAAGCATTTTCTGTATTTATCATCCTTTGGTCAGTCGCAGTTGGATATTCACGAGTTTATTTGGGTGTTCATTATCCAGGGGATGTGCTAGGAGGTTTTATTTTAGGTGCTTTATTAGCGTTTATAGTTTATAAAATATATGCTTTGGTTTTACCTAGATTTGTTCGTTTAACCTATTTTAATAAAAAGGGTTTAAGCAGAGGGATAGCAGAACAGTTTAATCGCGCACAGGTATTACAAATTGTATTTACCGGAATCCTGACGATAGTAATATTA
The DNA here is from genome assembly GCA_963677245.1 of uncultured Saccharicrinis sp. Classification (GTDB taxonomy): domain Bacteria; phylum Bacteroidota; class Bacteroidia; order Bacteroidales; family Marinilabiliaceae; genus Saccharicrinis. Next base: position 1,366,245 of record OY781921.1, on the reverse strand, counting down.
TTACTTGCAGGAAAAGCGCTTGCTTAAGACATCGTTTTTTACTTATGAATATGAAGGCCTTGTTATTGTTAGCAAGGTCTTTTTTATTGGGTATATAGATAAAATCATGTCAAATAACTATTAGAAAATCATAATCTTAAGGTTAAATGAATTTTAAATTTTAAATTTATTTAACTATATTTAAAACACTTCAAATTTTAAATATGTGGCTTATGAGTACTACAATCACATTCAATCAGCTAAGAAAGCTGAAAGACAGTTTGCCAGACGGCAGCATGAGAACTATCGCAGAAGACCTTGAGCTTAATGTAGAAACAGTTCGAAATTATTTTGGCGGTAAAAACTACATTAGAGGTAAAAGTGTTGGTTTTCATATTGAACCGGGACCAGATGGTGGAATTGTAGAACTTGACGATACAACTATATTAGAGTATGCAAAAGAAATCCTTGATGGAAAAAAGGAGGTTCATGAGTATAACTAATGATAGAATGGAATAACAAAAAAAGGTGCTTTATTAAGGCACCTTTTTTTGTGTTGTCATATTTTTACTATTTCACTTTTTCGCCTCTTTGCATTAACTCTTCATCTCTTTTTAATGAATATTTAAGTAGGAAGAATCCGGCAAAACCGGCAACAATAGAACCTATAAAAATTCCAATTTTAGCCTGGTTTAGTATTTCCGGTGCTTTAGCATAAGCTAAACTGGCAATAAAAATAGACATGGTAAATCCAATTCCTCCTAATAAGCCTAATCCGGCAAATGATAACCATGATGAACCTTTGGGTTTGATAGATATACCCAAACGAACCGCTAACCATGAGAAAAACGTAATCCCAATCACTTTACCAAATACAAGGCTAATAGCTATAGCAAAGGATACCGTTCCTAATACCTCTCCTCCTTCTGGGCCTGCGCTTAATACCACACCAGCATTAGCCAACGCAAAGATAGGTAGAACAAAAACACTGATAAAACCATGAAACTGGTGCTCTATATATTGTAGAGGACTACGTACTTTTTTTACAGCATATTCTATCTCATCAACAGCATGAAGTTGTTCATCGCTTAATACAATATCATGTGTGTTTTTTTGGATGCTACCAAAGTGCTTTAATCCATCACTGATACGAGGAAGAAATCGATCGACATGAACCTTTGGTCTGGCAGGTATTGTAAAGGCAATTAATACACCGGCAATGGTGGCATGTAAACCAGAACCAGGGCCTTCTACTCCTGACTCCAGGAATAAATACCATATAATAAAACCTAAGAATGTGTATAGGCGTAAATCCTGAATGTTACGGAAGTTCGCAATAGCTAATATCCCTAGTAAAATGGCTGCAATAATTAAATAAGTCCATTGTAGTTCACCTCCATAAAAAATGGCGATAACTAAAACAGCACCTAAGTCATCGACGATGGCCAAGGCAGTTAAAAATACTTTTAAACTTAATGGTACTTTCTTACCCAATAAGCTCAAAATACCAAGTGAAAAAGCAATGTCAGTAGCCATTGGAATACCCCAACCACTGTTTGCATCACCTTTTATTCCAAAACTAAAGAATAGAATAATAGGCACCACCATACCTCCTATGGCTGCAAATATAGGTAATGAAGCTTGTTTAAAAGAACTTAGCTCTCCGGCTAAAAATTCCCTTTTAATTTCGAGGCCTACCACAAAGAAGAAGATGGCCATTAAACCATCGTTGATCCAATGGTGCCAGCTCATTTTTAAATGGAAAGCGTTTACATCAATTGTCAATTTATCGTGCCACACATGTTCAAATGAGTGGTGATCTAAATTGGCCCAAACAACGGCTGCAAAAGTAGCTAACATTAACAGCGAACTGCCGCTGGTAACGCCTTTGTAAAAGCGCTGAAAATAACTTAAATCTTTCTGATTGTCAGTCTTTGTCATTTTATAATTATTTATAGTCTGTTTTTTGAAGATGATTTTCTGCAATCGCTAATTTTTCCGGAGTACCTATATCAAACCAGTACTCTTTCCAATTCGACCAGCCATAGATTGCATTTGAGTCGGAAATATCAAGGTAGCCATTTGTAATTGAAAATTTACGAATTTCTCCTAGAAGAGTCACTAATTCAGGTTCAATAATATGAATACCCGAAAAAGCAAGGGATGTTAAAGGATTAACTTGCCTGGTGATGCGTTCCTGTTCCTTAGCTCTGTTTTCCCAGCCTGATAAACGCATGTTTTCATCAAATAAGAAGTAACGCGAAGTAGGACGGTCCTTTACCATAAGCGTAGCTATACCACCTTTTTGCTGATGGTAACTCACCATATCTTTAAGACGAATACCAGTTAAAACATCGGCGTTATAAAGTATGATAGGTTTATCAGGGATAAACATCGGTGCAGCTTTTAATAAACCACCACCTGTTTCCAGGAGTTCATTTCTTTCATCAGAAATAAGGATTTCTACTTGAGGGAAATCGAGTTGGGCAATGTAGTCGATGATTTGATCGGCAAAATGATGAATATTGACCACAATACGAGTAACACCTGCTTCAATTAGCTTTTCAATAGCATGCAGCAACATTGGCTTTCCGGCTACTTCGACCAGAGCCTTTGGTTTATTCTGAGTGATTTGTGCCAGTCGGGTACCCAAACCGGCTGCATAAATCAAAGCGTTCATCTTTTCGTTTTTTGCTAATACAAGGTGCAATTATACTAAAAATTAAACGGATTGTTTCGATAATTAACATGTAAATATTGAAATAATTACATATGTTATGCTATTTCATATGAAGTTTGGTAACGGAGGCCGAATAATTGAGCCTGATGATTAGCTTTTTAAGCTTAAAGGATAGCATAAAAGGAGAGATGAGCATGTAATAATGATCGACAGGAAGGGTTTTTTTAATGAATCTCCTAATAAAATAAACAGAGACTATATTTCTTCATACCAGGTTGTGTGTTTTCCGAATGCAAGCTTACATTTTTTGATACAAGAATGATATAATTTAAATTCATATGATTCTTTTAATAAATTTATAAATGTTTGATCAAGATAAAGAAGATATCTATTAATATAATTATTTAATTAATAGATATAAAACTCTTCTGAAATATTATATAACCGTTTATATATTACTAATTAATAGTCAGTATTAAAAATATTAATATCTAATAATGAATTAATGACAGTATAAGATAAAACAGCAAAATGCAACAGAAAATAAGTAAGGTGCAATCAAAAAACAGAAAGGAGAAATAATAGAAAAGAGAATGTAAATAAATAATAAGAAAAGCTATATATAAAATAATATAGGTTCATTGCAATAACAGAATATATTAATAAATAATAAGACAAGCATTACTATAAAAAAGAAAGTACTATCACATAAAGTGTGTAAATAGTAAAATTATACCTCGAAAATTAATTACTGAATAGTTTTCACTATTTAGTAATTGATTTTGAGGAGTCCCCGCGACAGCGGACGATATACTATTTGTTTAAAATATCAGGATACAATCTTGAGTTATTTTATTTATTTTTAAACAGATAGTATACTTATGAAAAAAGAAGATCTATTAAACAGCGACTTTCTTAAGCAATTTAAGAATGGAGAAGAACTCAATGATTTTCTTCACCAACTTCAAAAACGCGGCGTTGAGCAGATTCTTGAAGGCGAATTAGATGCTCATGTCGGCTACGAAAAACATGCTACCTCAGACTCTGAAAATGCAAGAAATGGTCATACTTCGAAGAAGATCAGAACGATGTATGGAGAGTCACAGATCAAGGTTCCTCGCGATCGTCAAGGTACTTATAACCCAATGATCGTTCCTAAACGCAAGAACATTATTGACGGAATAGAAAATGTAATCATATCTCTTTATGCTAAAGGCATGTCCAATAGTGACATTGAACAACAGATTAGTGAAGTGTATGATTTTGATATCTCACCGTCAACTATCTCCAGGATCACATCTAAAGTCACCGAAGACATTATTGCATGGCAAAATAGACCTCTTGAGCCTGTGTATCTGATTGTATGGATGGACGGTATTGTTTTTAAAGTTAGAGACAACTCAAAAGTCATCAATAAGACCATTTATATTGCGGTTGGTCTGAAAGTTGACGGCAAGAAAGAAGTTCTTGGCTTATGGCTGGGAAAGAACGAATCATCAGCCTTTTGGATGAGCGTATTAACCGATATAAAAGCACGTGGAGTCAATGATATATTGATTACCGCAACTGATAATTTGAATGGCTTTACCGATACGATAAAGAATGTATTCCCTGAATCAAGCACACAGATATGTGTTGTTCACCAAATACGAAATGCTTGTAAATATGTAGTATGGAAAGATAAAAAGGAGTTTACTCGTGATATGAAATCGATTTATGAAGCTCCTACTAAACAAGCAGCTGAAGCAGCGCTTGAGGATTTTGCTCAAAAATGGGAAAGCAAATATTCTTATGCCATCAAAAGCTGGCGCAATAACTGGGACGAATTAACTGTGTTTTTTGACTTCCCAATTGAGATTAGAAAAATCATATACACAACCAATTTAATTGAAAATTTAAATGGGAAAATTAGGAAATACACCAAAAACAAGCTCTCATTTCCTACAGATGAAGCTGTAATGAAGTCTGTTTTTCTGGCGGTGAGAGAAGCAACTAAAAAGTGGTCGATGCCAATCCGAAATTGGGGTATTATCCACAATCAGTTTTTGGCTATATTTGAAAATAGGATCCAGTAAATATACTGAACCCTGATATTTTAAACTTACACACTTTCTAGCTTAGTGTCAAAAAGAACCCCGTTAGCCTATAAACTAACGGGGTTTTTCTGGTTCTAGTGATTCGAGTTATTTATTTTTGGAAGGTTTACACAGTTTACCTTCCTTATTAGATGTTTTATTACACTTCTTACATGTATACTTCTTCTCTTCCTTAATAGGATCTAAATCACCTTTCTTTTTACTCTTGCATTTCTTGCTTCCCATGACGCATTCAACCTTTTTTTATTTCTTGTTCGATATGGCGCAGCTTCACAGTTACAGGGTATTTACCTGAAATAAATGCTGCTAATTTTTCTGCACTGTATACCGAGCGATGTTGTCCACCTGTACAACCAAAATTGACCATTAAATGTTTAAAGTTGCGCGAAATATATTTTTCTACGGATTTAGATACCATTGAAAATACATCGCTTAAAAAGGCATCCATTTCGGGTTCGTTAGCGAAGAAATCAATAACCGATTGATCTTTTCCGGTTACTTCTTTGTACTCCGGATATCTTCCCGGATTATGAATAGCACGGCAATCGAAAACAAAACCACCGCCATTTCCGCTCATATCGTAAGGGATTCCTCGCTTGTACGAAAAACTATTGATGGTCACCGTAAGGGCATTTATTTTTAAGAGTTTTTCGTTGGTAGTAAGCGCTGCCAAAACCTTGTTCAATTCCGGTATTTCAATAGGAAGCGGATGATTCGACAATAGATAATTGATGTTTTTTAAAGCAAAAGGAATACTCTTTAAAAAGTGCTCTTTCTTTTCGTAAAAACCTCTGAAACCATAGGCTCCCATCGCCTGCATAATGCGAATATATACATAGCCAGTATAATGGTTTTGAAAGGAAACTTCATCCACCTGCTTATACTTTTTTAGGGTAGTGATGTAGTATTCAAAAAGCATCTCGCGTATTTCAACAGGAATATCAGCTTTACCATCGTACAGGAGCGAAGCTAAATCGTATTGTAGTGCTCCTTTTCTGCCACCTTGATAATCGATAAACCAAGGCTCGCCGTTTTTAATCATTATATTGCGCGACTGAAAATCGCGGTATAAAAAGTAATGGTGTTCGGCTTCGAGCAGAAAGTCTATCAGGGTTTTAAAGTCTTCTTCAAGCGCCTGCTCATCAAAAGGAACCTGGGCCAACTTTAAAAAGTAGTATTTAAAATAATGCAAATCCCATTGCATCGATTGTCGGTCGAAAGCCTTGCGCGGATAACATAAATCAAAGTTTAAACCATCTGAACCATTGAGTTGAAACAGCACCAACTCTTCAATGGTTTTTTTATAGATGTTCACCAGATTTTCGGAGAACTCATCATGGTTTCTGTTTTCCTGCAGGTAATCGAACAGGGTAGTGTTCCCCAAGTCTTCAATCAGGTAAATATCGTTTTCAACATCGTTATCAAATATCTGCGGTACTTTTAATCCTTTCGATCGGAAATGATTGGAGAATCCAATAAAGGCATCGTTTTCTTTTTTATCGGCATTGTAAACCCCCAAAGCACTTTTATCACTAGCCGTAAAACGAACGTACTCACGGTACGAACCGGACGGTGGAAGAATATCGGTAGTTTCAACAGCTTCTCCCGTATTTCGGGTAAACATTTCTTTTAGGAGTTCGAGTTTATATGGATTCATCTCTATCGACTATTTAATGTATTCAGTAAGTTTTATTCTTGACAAATGTGCCTAAAGCATGGTGCTTTTGCTTGTTGTTACAAAATTATATTAAAATAACTGTGATCCTAAATTAATATGTATGTTTGCATCTTACATAATAAAAGAGAGTTGTTGATTTTAACAGAAACACCTAAAGGCTTTTATGGACGAGAATTTTATAATAGTAGAAAATGTAATAGAAAAGGATCTACTAAAAGTTATTGTAGATTTTACTAATAAATATTCAGACAATGTCTTTGTTGAAGGAATTCAATTCTATAAAAACAAAGGAACCTCTAATTCTTTTATCGTAAGGTTTACTAATCAACCGGATCTTGAAATCTTTTGTTATTTAGTAAACTATATTAAATATCCAGAGGGATTTAGAAGGTTTTCTCCATTTTTGAGGGGCTATACTACTTTAGATTTTAAGACTGAAAAATATAAACCAAGCGCAGGAAGCAGGAAAATGGTTTATATTTCAAGGGATGATAGGGACTACGACAATGTGAATTTTGTAACAGATAAAAATGAAACTTATGTATTTAATTTTAGTGGAAAAACAAAAAAAATAGAATATTCTGAAATAAGTTTCGATTTAAAGCTTTTTAAGGAGACTGATTATGTCCTTGTTCAAACTATATCTCCTACCATAATTAGAAAAAAGGAAAATAAAGACCAAAAAAAAGGTAAGCGAAAAGGTAAAGACTTTTCTGTGATGATGGGTTGTTTAGGATTTACTGTTATTGGATTGTTTGTAAAAATGAATGGAGAAGAAGAAGCATGGGGAGGAATCATTTTTTTTGGATTTGGTTTTTTATTCATGTTAGCCAAGCTTATATTTCCAGAAAAATTTGAGAAACCTTTGTTTGGTAATAAAAAAGGAAATAAGTGATAGAACATAGGCTCGGCATAGCGTCTCGCTATGTTGATTAAACCTCGGCATCTTGCCGTATCAAGTAAATAAAATCTAAATATGGATGAAATATTAACATATGGACTTCTGTCTTTTACGTCGTTTTTTACATTGATCAATCCATTGGGAACCATGCCCATATTTATGACAATGACTGCTGATTTGGATCAGCAAGACAGAACGAAGACCGCAAAAAAAGCATCCATTGTTTCGTTAATTACCATTATACTATTTGCGTTCCTGGGACAATTATTATTTAATTTTTTTGGAATTTCGGTGCATAGTTTTCGTGTTGTTGGTGGCGTTATTTTCTTTATAATGGGAATGGATATGTTACAGGCCAGGTTGGGAAAAGTAAAGATAAAAGACACGGAAATTAAGACCTATGTCAATGATATTTCTGTAACACCATTAGCCATTCCTATGATTTGCGGTCCAGGGGCACTAACCAATGCCATCATTATGATGGAAGATGCTACTTCATTTGGAAAGAAAATAGCTTTAATACTATCTGTTGGCTTAGTGATGATTTTGACTTTCCTTATTTTGTACAGTTCGTCAAGGATTATTAAGTTTTTAGGTCAAACAGGAATTAATGTTATGATGAGATTGATGGGACTCATAGTGACGGTAATTGCCGTGGAATTCTTTTTTGCCGGGTTAAAACCATTTATTCAACAAATAATAAAATAAGCCTTATCATTTAAGTGAGTAGGATATTTTTGCTTACTTCCCACAAACACCTTTATAACTGCATGATTCGCAACTGTCAGCATATTCAGTTTGGGAAAAAGCAATGTTGGGATTAAATAAATCGCCCAGGTGCTTTTTAAGTTCTGACATATATTCCTCTTCAACCATTTCCAGAGTTAGCGTTTCGTTGTTGGTAGCAGTCCCTTTTTTTAGCGTGTAGTTGGGCGAGGTAAATATTTTTTTAATCCATACTACACCGGGATGAAATGCAGGAATGTTTGAATCTTTACTTTTTAAAATATAGCTGTATAGCAAGGTTTGAAAGATCGCTTTTTTGCTTTTGTGTTTCTTTTGGCTGAATAATTCTTCCACATCAGAAAAGAAGTCATCTCCTGCACCTGTTTTATAGTCAATTACCCTCACCACTCTTTCTTTTTCATCCAAACGGTCAATGGTTCCACCCAGGTGAATTTTTTTATCTTCCACCTGTAAAACAGCATCCACTTCTTTTTCTAACCCGGTTAAAAAGAAAGGTGCATGTTGTTTTTCTACTTTTAAGAATTGGTAAACATACTTCAGGATAATATCGAATACCAATACATTTTTTCCTTGAATATCCTTAAAATCATCTTCGGTTAATTCATGATTAAAATAGGTGTTGAAACTGCTATACAAAGCTTTGCTAATTCTGTTTTTATCTTTTAAAATCAGATCAATATCTTCGGGTAACACTTCTTTATTGATAAATGGTTGATAGATGGTTTCAACCGTTTCGTGAAAGAGTGTTCCAAAAATACGCGGATCAATATCTTCGGTTATTTCCTCCGGCTCGTAGGCCTTGAGTACATATTTATAATAAAAGCGCATGGGGCATTCAAAATAGGTACTTAGTGCGCTAGGCGAGAGCTTTTTCTTTCCTCCTTCAAGATATTGTTTCAGCACCTTCATGACCTGCTCATTTTTATCCACATAAAAAGTTTGATGAGAAGCAATATTGATATTCTCAACAGCCGTTGAAAAGCTTAGTTTGTCTTTAGGATACTCATATTTTAACTGAAAAAGGAATCGGCTCATCTCGCCGGTTTGCATCCCTTGTGCCGATGAATTGTAAAGCAATTGAACGTTTTTCGCACGATGAATTAATCGATAAAAATAGTAAGCAAAAATAGCATCCTGATGCTCAATCGTTGGCAAGTTAAAAGCTTTACGCAGATTGTATGGAATTAAGGAATTGGTAGCCCCGGTTTGAGGAAATACGCCTTCATTCATATTTAAAACAATCAGGTTTTCAAAGTCGAGCGCACGGGTTTCCAGTATCCCCATCACCTGAAGTCCTTTAAGCGGTTCACCTCTAAAAGGAATGCTTTTGAGGTCAACGGCTCGTTTAAACAGTTTCATCCAGGTGTCCGGTGTAATATCAACTTTAAGTTTGGAAATTAATCCGGCCAATTGGGTTATGGTAAGATGTAGCTGGTAAATAAATTCTTTTTCAATGCTTTGTGTGCTATCGCTGTTCTGCAGTCCTGTATAAACCTGTTGTAACAGATGAATCAGGTATTTTGAAAAGTTTTCGCTCTTATCTACTATTTTAAAGATGGCACTTAAAAGTTCGCTTTTTTGTAATTCATGACCTTCGATATAGGTTTTGTTTTCTTTGGTAATGCTATGCGCCAGTTCCTTGTGAAGCTCGGTATTTAAGGGTTCGATATACTGATGCGTGAGAATGGGGATTACATTTCTGAAGTAATACCATGTTTTTCCGGCCTTGGTCTGACGACCATTTTTCTGTAAGTCGAATATCAGTTCCAATAAACCATAGGCAGGCGTATTTTTTATAGGGTAACCCATGGTAATATTTACCTTATCATAGTCTTCCGGAATGCTGTGCAATACAGGCAAAAGCATGTTTTCGTCGGTTAATACCACCGCCGTTTTTAAAGCCGAATCAAGACCTGGTTTTGTATTTTCTTTGGGTAAATCGCTTAAGTATTGATGTACGACCTGCGTTTGAGCTGTATCCGAAGCCACCGAAGTAATCGTAATATGAGGTAACTCTTCATTGGCTGGGTAATGCCAATCTCTTGGCGATGGATAATGATCCAGATTATCGAGCATAAAACGAACCGCTTCGTTTTCTTTTATCCGCTCAAACGGATTTTTATTTAAACGGTCTTCCGGAATTAGCCAGGGTGTATAATCCCATATGAACTCTGCTTTATTGCCAATCATTAAATGATGGAAAAGATCTTTTTCGCATTTATTTAAGGCATTAAAACCTACAAAAATGATTTTAGGATATTTAATGTCGAGAGGTTCCTTGGTGTGAATTTTTTCAGCAATAGAACGATAAACAGCTCCTTCGTAGGTCATGTTTTTATCCTGCAAGCGCTGGTTAAATAATTGGTAAACTTCATATAATCGTTCCCAAATTCGAATGAACTCTTCCTGATGTTCTGAAAGTTTATGGGGATTGAAGGAATGCCAGAAACTTTGTATGGTTTCAATTTGCTCTTCATTTAAAAAGCTGTAATCATCTTCAATTTCTTTAATCGATAAAAGGTTCGAGAAAACTTGTTTAGGATTGGCATAGTATTTATCTATGTCATCAATGTCGTTCAGTATGATTTCACCCCAGGGTAAAAACTCATCAAAGGAATTTCCGGTTTTGTAAATCTCCTCGTAAACCTGGTATAACTCAAAAACTAAGGTGATTTTATCTGCAATTGGGTGAACCGAGAATTCCTGGATAAACTCATTAATTGTAAGGGTTGTAGGCGACCATAAGGGCTTTTTTAACAATTTACTTAAGTGTTGCTGAAAAAAAAGTCCTGCTCTTCTACCCGGAAAAACAAAACAAAAGTCAGATATATTGGTTTGATATTTATTAAAATAATATTCGGCCAGATGTTTTAAGAAGTTGGTCATGTAAATGTTATATTTAGGAGACTGCAAAAAAATAAAAATAAATACGAATTGTGCATTAAAGTATTATAAATTGTAGAATTTATGATGCATATCAAAGAGTTCATATTTTTTAATACATATCTTGCATGTCAACTATAAAAAGAAAATCTACAGAAAAAAAGTATCGATAAGGAACTAATCTATGGAAGAATTTTCATTTGTTGGAAATAGCGAAATTGAAGCTATTGAAGAGCTATACCAGAGCTATTTAGAAGATCCGGAGTCTGTTGATGAAAGCTTCAGACATTTTTTTAAGGGATTTGAATTTGCCCGAAAAAATTATGACGCCCCATCGTCCGGAGGTATGGTAAGTAAAGAATTCAATGTGGTTAATTTAATACAGGGCTATCGTCAAAGGGGACACTTATTTACAAAAACTAATCCGGTTCGTTCTCGTCGTCAGTACTTCCCTACTTTAGATATTGAGAATTTTGGTTTGGAGAAAGCCGATTTAGAATCGGAGTTTGAAGCAGGTCATAAGTTGGGCTTGGGAAGAGCTAAGCTCAAAGATATTATTGATCACTTGCAGCAAACTTATTGTGAGTCGGTTGCGGTGGAATATTTATATATTCGCCATCCGGAGGTAATAAAGTGGTTAAGGCGAAAGATGGAGTCGGTAAGGAATACACCTAATTTCTCGGAAGCAAAGAAAAAACTTATATACGATGAGTTAAATGTTGCTGCAGGATTTGAATCTTTTATTCATAAAAAATTTGTGGGGCAAAAACGCTTTTCTCTCGAAGGTAGTGAGGTGATGATTCCAGGCTTGCATGCTTTGATCAGAAAAGGTGCTGCTATGGGAGTAAAAGAGGTAATGATCGGGATGGCTCACCGAGGAAGGTTAAATGTGTTGGCCAATATCTTGAAAAAACCTTATGAGAATATATTTAAGGAATTCGTAGCCGATGATTATGCCGAAGGGATTTCTTTGGGAGATGTAAAATATCACCTGGGTTATCAGAATGACATCATAACCGAAGATGGAAACAAGGTGAGAGTAAATTTGGCTCCAAATCCTTCGCATCTGGAAGCAGTTGGGCCGGTTATTGAGGGAATTACGCGATCGAAAATCAATAATAAGTATCACGAAGATTATAGCAAGGCTATTCCTGTTTTAATTCATGGGGATGCGGCAATTGCCGGTCAGGGTGTGGTTTACGAAGTGATTCAAATGAGCCAGCTGAAAGGATATAAAACTGGAGGTACCATTCATATTGTGATTAACAATCAAGTTGGTTTTACCACCAACTACCTGGATGCTCGTTCCAGTACGTATTGTACTGATGTGGGTAAAGTCACCCGAAGCCCGGTTTTTCACGTGAATGGAGATGATGCTGAGGCCATTGTGTATGCATTGGAATTAGCGGTGGAGTTTAGGCAGACCTTTAATGCCGATGTATTTATAGATGTGTTGTCGTATCGCAAATATGGACATAACGAAGGTGATGAACCTCGTTTTACACAACCAACCTTGTATAAAGCGATCGCCAAACATCCAAACCCAAGGGATGTTTATGGACAACGACTTTTAGAAGAAAAAGTATATAAACAGGAAGAGTTAACCGCTTTACAAAATGGTTATAATACCTATTTAGATAAAAAGTTGGATGATTCTTCTAAAATTGATAAAGTAGTTATTCAAAGATTTTTAGAGGATGAGTGGGAAGGATTCAGATACTCTGAACCTAAAGATTTTGTAGAATCAGTAGAAACAGGAGTTGATAAAAATAAATTACTTGACTTAAGTGATAAATTGACTGCCTTGCCGGATGGTTTGCCATTTTTTAGAAAGGTTCATAAGATTATGGACGATAGAAAAAAAATGGTTAAGGAAGATCGTTTAGATTGGGCCATGGGTGAGCAATTGGCTTATGCAACGCTGGTAACAGAAGGCCATCAGGTGCGTTTGAGCGGACAGGATGCTGTACGAGGAACTTTTGCCCATCGTCACGCTGGTTTAACCATCGAAGATACCGAGAAGCTGTATTTCCCATTAAAACATTTATCCAAAGAACAGGCTCGTTTTAATGTGTATAATTCCCATCTGTCGGAGTATGGGGTAATGGGTTTTGATTATGGTTATGCATTGGCCACACCACAGGGTTTAACCATTTGGGAAGCTCAGTTTGGTGATTTTTACAATGTAGCTCAGGTAATTATAGATCAGTACTTAAGTTCGGCAGAAGAAAAATGGGGATTGATGAATGGTTTGGTACTTTACCTTCCGCATGGTTTCGAAGGTCAGGGACCGGAACATTCCAGTGCAAGGATCGAACGCTTTTTGTCTTTAGCTGCCAACAACAATATGCAGGTGGTAAACTGTACCACACCTGCTAATATTTTCCATGTTTTACGTCGTCAGATTCACCGCGACATTCGTCTGCCTTTGGTTATCTTTACACCTAAAAGTTTGTTGCGTCATCCTAAATGTGTTTCAAAAATGGATGAATTAGCTACTGGTAAATTCCAGGAGGTAATTGATGACGAAAATGTAGATGTGGATAAGGTAAGAAGAGTTGTATTCTGTTCCGGAAAGGTTTATTATGATTTACTAGCGCGTAAAGAAGAGTTGGATGCTCGTGATATTGCCTTGGTACGTATTGAACAAATGCATCCATTTCCTAAAGATCAATTGCAGGCTGTTTTAAGTAAATATAAAAACACGATTCTACATATTTGGGCTCAGGAAGAACCCGAGAATATGGGACCCTGGAAATATATCCGAGGTATGTTTAAAGGTGTTAGCCTGATTCCGGTTGCACGTTTAGCTAGTGGAAGTCCGGCTACCGGATTAAACGGTTTGCATGTAGTCGGTCAGAAAGAAATTATAGACAAGATCTTTAAAAAATGTAATTGTGAGTTGCAAAACAAATATTGCGGCCTACAATGCGTTGAAGGAAAAGACCGTAAAGAAATACTGAAGCAGCACGCTTATTTTGCAGAAAAATCCAGATTTTTAATTTAGCAGGTATAAGCTATTTTTATACCTATTGAATTATACGAACGACTAAAATGTAAGAAATGATTATAGAAGTAAAAGTACCATCTCCAGGGGAATCTATTACCGAAGTTGAAATAGCCAGTTGGTTAGTCAGCGATGGAGATGTTGTTCATCAGGATCAGGAATTAGCAGAAATAGAATCAGATAAAGCCACTTTAACCTTAAATGCGGATAAGGCAGGTAAAATAAAAATATTGGTTGAAGCAGGGCAAACGGTAGCGGTTGGTGAAATAGCGTGTACAATTGATACCTCTGTTGCACAAGGTGAAGAAACAGCACCTCCAGCCAAAGAAAAGGAGGAAGTAAAAGAAGAGCCTAAAGCAGCAGAGAAGCCGGTTGAAAAAAAACCTACTTCAGAAGAATATGCTAAGGTTAAAATTTCACCAGTTGCTCAAAAACTGATGGAAGAAGAAGGCTGGTCGGTTGAAGATGTGGTAAATGGCCTTCATCGTATTTCAAAAAAGGAAATCAACGCTATTAAAGAAAGTGGGGGAGCAGACTCGGCTTCTGTACCGCAAGGATTGGCTTCTGCTCCAAAGGAAAGAGAGCTTGACCGACAAAAGATGAGTTCTCTGCGTAAAAAGTTGAGTCAACGTTTAGTGGCCGTAAAACAGGAAACGGCTATGTTGACTACTTTTAACGAGGTTGATATGAGCCAGATTATGAGCATGCGCAAAAAGTATCAAAGTGTGTTTGTAGAAAAGCATGGCGTTAAGCTTGGTTTTATGTCTTTCTTTATCAAAGCCTCTGCTTTAGCAATGCAAAAGCACCCAATGGTTAATTCTATGATTGACGGGGATGAAATTGTAACGCCAAACTATGTGGATGTATCAGTTGCAGTTCAAACGCCTAAAGGGTTAATGGTTCCTGTTATTCGCAACACAGAATCGATGAGTCTGGCAGAGATTGAGAGTAGTTTAAAGCAGTTAGCAGAAAAAGCGCGTAAAGGTAAAATTAGTCTGGATGAAATGACAGGAGGTACTTTCACGGTAACGAATGGTGGCGTATTTGGATCTATGTTATCTACTCCCTTAATTAATCCGCCACAATCGGCAATATTGGGAATGCACAACATAGTGGAGCGTCCAATGGCTGTGAACGGAAAGGTAGAAATCAGACCTAT
The DNA here is from genome assembly GCA_963677245.1 of uncultured Saccharicrinis sp. Classification (GTDB taxonomy): domain Bacteria; phylum Bacteroidota; class Bacteroidia; order Bacteroidales; family Marinilabiliaceae; genus Saccharicrinis. Next base: position 1,351,115 of record OY781921.1, on the reverse strand, counting down.
CATGTACACGGCACTTTCGTATGATCACCGAATTATTGATGGAAAGGATTCAGTAGGGTTTTTAGTAACCCTAAAAAAGATGCTTGAAAATCCGGAATTGATGCTTTCCGGAGGTGACGAATTAGAAAAACTGGTACTGGATTTATAATTCAATTAAATATTTCTGGGAAAGCGTAAAGTGTTATAATAATGCTTTACGCTTTTTTTTTGTGAATATGAAAAGTCTTCTGTTGTCAAAAAGAAATGGCAGTTTACACACAAGAAGCTATTATAGACAACAGCTATAGAATCGCTTTGATTCCATATTAAATCGTATTTTCATTTTTTAATTTGTAAAATAACATTGTATGAAAATTCTCGGCTACTTATTCTTTGTATTCGTTATCTCATTTACATCATGTTCAAAACCTGAAAAAGCACTTAGTGTCATTGTAGGAAAAGCAGATAGTACTTTACTTGCCATGCCATTGGGAATGTGTGCTGATAAAATGGGAAATCTTTTTGTTGCTGATGCAGGTAATAACGGTATAAAAAAAGTCAATGCTCAAGGAGAAGTAACTGTTTATGCTGGTTCCGGACTTGCGGGGGATAAGGATGGAAGTTTAAATAATGCTACTTTCAATGAACCATCAGGTGTTTTTATCGATAAAAAAGGAGTTATGTATGTTGCCGGTTTTGGGGGACAAAATATTCGTAAAATTACAGTGGATGGTCAAGTGACAACTATTGCCGGTACCGGAGAAGAAGGTTATCGTGATGGACCAAATGATCAGGCTTTGTTTAGTTCGCCAAGGGGTATTTGCGTCGATTCAAAAGGAAATATCTTCGTGGCTGATTGCTGGAATCATCGTATCAGAAAAATTACTCCGGATGGAACAACCAGCACTTTTGCCGGAGGAGGAAAAAGGGGCGAGTTGGTTATTAACGATTGGAAAGATGGTTGGGATACAACAGCGCGTTTTGATGCTCCGTGCGGACTATCCATCGATATAAATGATAATATTTATGTTGCTGATGCCAATAATCATTGCATCCGTAAAATTACGCCTGAAGGCTATGTTTCAACCATTGCCGGTGTGGGTAAAGAAAAAGGGTTGGTTGATGGTAGGATCGGAGAATCATTGCTAAATGTTCCTACTGAGGTTTTTGTCGATGAGAATTTTGAAGTGTATTTTTCGGATACTTACAATAATTGTGTTCGAAAGATTGATGAAAATGGTATTGTTATTACGCTGGCCGGAGCTGGAAAAGAAGGTTTTACAGAAGATTCGCCTTTAAATAGTTTATTAAATATGCCTCGAGGGCTTTGTTTAATAGAAAATCAATTGTATTTCGTTGAATTCAATAATCACATCATTCGAAAACTGCAGCTTTAATTAGGATTTCAAGAACCCCTCAGTTTGTTGAATAGTACCTAATTGAATTACAGCAATCCATAGACATTAAGTTAAAACCTTTGTAACTTTATATATAGATGATTTAAACCAGACAAAATGAGTATACATAAAGATCTGTCTGAACTTTTAAAAGCAGATATCATTAGTCAGGATATTGCTGATAAAATAGAAGATTATTATAAAGGTAAAGGAACTTCCTCAACACAACGATTATATGTTATGTTCGGGATTCTTGGAGCCATATTAATTGGTTTAGGGCTTATATTAATCATTGCGCATAATTGGGATGAACTCCCTCGATCAACAAAAACATTTTTTGCTGTCTTACCTACATTAATCGGACAACTAGCCTGCGGATATGTGTTGTTAATGAAGCGTGATAATGTAGCCTGGCGAGAGGCTAGTGCTGCGTTCTTATTTTTTGCTGTTGGCGCAACCATTTCACTTATTAGTCAGATATATCATATTCCCGGGAACTTGAGTTCCTTTATGTTATCCTGGATGTTACTGGTGTTACCTCTGGTGTATTTGTTAAAGACATCCGTGACCTCAATGCTTTATATAATTGGTATTACAACCTATGTTTGTGAAGCTTTATATTTTACAAGAGGAAATCCGAATAATTATTGGTACTGGTTATTGCTGTTAGCCATATTACCTGAGTATTATAGGTTATATAAGCATCAGCCATTCAGTAATTTTATGATTTTCCATAATTGGCTCATTCCATTATCGCTGGTTATTTCTTTAGGAACTTTAGCACATAAGAATTCTCCAATTATGTATATAGCTTATTTTAGTTTGTTTGGTTTGTTTTATGGAATAGGAAATACCGCATTTTTTAAATCGCAGCGATCCAAAACAGGAGGCTATCGTTTTTTGAGTGAAATGGGCACTTTAGTTTTACTTTTAATGCTTAGTTTCGATTGGATGTGGAAAGCATTACAGAAAAGAGAATTTGTTACAAGTGAATTAATAGTATCTCCTGAACTTATTTCTGTGTTTGTTTTAACACTGGCTGCCTTCATTATTTTTTACAGACAGCACAAAGGAAAAAACTGGAAAGAGATTTATCCTATATCCACGGTTTTTATTGCATTTGTATTCATCTTTTTAATTGGATTAGGAAGCTTACTCGCCATTTTGCTGGTCAATATTTGTCTTTTTATATTAGGTGTGTGGGTGGTAAAAGACGGTGCTAATAAAAATAGTTTAGGAAGGTTAAACTATGGTTTGTTAATTCTGGTGGCTTTGGTATTGTGTCGGTTTTTCGATGAAAACCTGAGTTTTGTATTGCGAGGAAGTTTATTTGTAGGAGTGGGCATTGGTTTCTTTGTGGCAAACTATAAAATGATTAAAAAGAAGAGAAATGAAGCGTAAGTACATACTATTGGCCGTATTTGTTATAGTTGCCCTGGCGCAATGGTTTGTACCATGGCAAATGATCAGGGATAGAGAGGATATTATGGAGGCAGGAAAAATTGTAAAATTCAGAACAGCTCCTGTTGATCCATACGATCCTTTTAGAGGAAAATACGTGACTTTAAATTTTAAAGATCAATCATTCGAAGTGTATGATTTAGATAAATGGTTTCCGGGAGAAGAAGTTTACGTTGTTTTAGATGAAGGGAAAGATGGATTTGCCGAAATTGCAGGTGTGAGCAAACTAAAGCCAGAAGGGCAAGTGACTTATGTTCGAGCTAATGTGAGTTACCTCGATAAAATTAATAAGCGACTTGTTATTCGTTATCCATTTAATCGTTTTTATATGGAAGAAAGCAAAGCACCTTTAGCCGAAAAGGAATATCGTAATGCACAAAGAGAAAAAGAACATAATGCATATGTGTTAGTTTATATTAAAAATGGAGAAGCGGTCATCAAGGATGTAATGGTTGATGATGTTTCTATAACTGAGTTGGTGAAAAGAGCACAGGTATCACAAGATAAATAAATGATTTATGCGAAAAGAAAATCTTTCTCTGCAAAAGCTTGTATTGTTTGTGATAATTGGAATAATATTGACTTTGTTTGTGGCATGTGATCTGGAAAACAAAGGAAAAAGAGACTATATGACAAAAGAAAGCAAAGAACTTGAGCAAATTAAAAAGTGGAAGAATGAAATTCTAGAAACAGAAAAGCAATTTGCGACATTGGTGGCAGAAAAAGGAGTGGAGGAAGCATTTTTAAGCTATGCTGCTGAGGATGCCGTTTTATTGAGAGAAAATAAGCTGATTAAAGGTAAAACGGAAATAAAAGAATTATTTAAAAGTAAGAGAGATAACGCAAATAAAGTCTCCTTAACCTGGGAGCCTGATTTTGTTGATGTATCTTCATCTGGAGATCTGGCCTATACCTATGGAAAATATACCTATAGTGTGGAAGAAGAGAATGGAGAAATCAATTCTTCAACAGGCGTATTTCATACGGTTTGGAAACGACAGGAAGATGGCTGCTGGCGTTTTGTTTGGGACTAAAAAAAGCACCATTGAATTTTCAATGATGCTTTTTTAAAATATTTTCAATTGATGTATTTATCTGATTCTATCCATTGATCTTACCAATGCTTCATCTTTACCAATAGCTCTAAGGGCTAAAAAGTGTAGAATAGCTCCGGCAATAGGAAATATGGTTGTCACGTTGTAACCCATATTACTTGCAGCTAATTCTTTTGTACCTACTGTTCCAAAATAATAAATAAGCGCAGTGGTTCCAATTAACAAACCAATGTTAGCGGCGCAAAGTCTGATTTGGATCATTCGTTTTTTAAACAATAAAATACTTACTAAAGTTACCAGTGGCGTTAAGGCCAATAAAATACTTAATGCAAGTGTAGGTATTTCTTTGGTAGTTTCTGTAGCCTCTTTGGCATGAATACCTTTAAATGATAAAATGTATTCCAAATCTGCTAAAAAAGTAATTTGAGGTGCAAAAAACATGGATACCCCAAATGCCAATGCTATTAATAAATAAACGGTCTGAATTCTTTGTATCATACTTTAAATTTTTGCCAAAAATAGCAAGAATATTGAAAAGCGATATCTTTGATGAATTAGATTTCAAGAATAATAAATAAAAACCCCGGTAAAAACCGGGGAATATTGTTATTCGTTATTTGCAGTTTCAATTGCCTGGATAATTTTCCATGCTTCATTTTTATCCTGATATTCAAGGAAGATGCTCCAATATCCATTGCTATTCTTTTTTGTATCATCTTTTTTAACGCTGACTACATCAAATACCTGAGTAGCTACAGCGCTCTTAGGACTTATCATGTTTATAAACTGTTTATTTACAGTTACAGTTACCGATTTTAATTCGTCAAAGTGTTTATACTGATAATCTACCATTTCTTTTAAAGTGATATTGTCAGTTCCGTTCATTACAATTCTAAAAGTTCCGTCATTAGCAAAATAACTATGAAATTTTTTTAAATCAGAACTATTATACGCGTCTACTAATTCGGAGCAAACTTTTTCAACTTCGGGCTTTTTCTTTTCGCATTTTATCTGAAATTTAGCACGTTCAGCTTTTTTTTCTGAAAAATCAAATGTGCTATTCATGGCAAATGCTTTTTCAAAGTGTTCCAATGCTTTTTCAAAATTACCTATGGCCATGTAATAATCACCTTTTGAATCGTAGGGATTGGCTCTTTCTGGAGCAAGTTCTATGTATTTATCGAATACCTTTTCTGCTTTTTCAAAATCCTTATTGTCAAGATGTAAATAGCCAATGATATTATAAGGAGGTGCGTATTCCGGGTTTGAAGTTGTTATTTCATTAAAAACTTTCATAGCTTCCTCTTTTTTGCCCGAAAAATTAAATTGATAACCCAACATGGTTTTGTTGAATAATAATTTAGGGTTCGAATCAGCAAGTTTTTTGAAAAGATCCAACGGCCTTTCTTTAGGATTTTCCATAAGTTTAGCAGCAATATCTTTCATTATCATCTCTTGCTTATTCAGTTTTCCTGAGTATTCAGCCATTAGTTTAGTGTTCTTATCTCTTATATCCTTTTCGTTGCTGAAGGTTAAAACAAAATAAGCCATAAACAGATTTGGATCTTTCTCTAAAGCTTTATTTGCATAATCCATCGCACTTTGCCATTCTGCAAAACTAAGAGCATCCATTGCTTTGTAGTAGTTTTCTTTGGCTTCTTTTGATTTGGTGGTTGGTTTAATACAATAATCCTGAGCAAAAGTATTTATACTTAACGCAAACAATAAAAGTATCATTATGCTCTTAAAATGATTAAAATTTTTCATCATATTTAAATTAATGGGTTTAAGTAAAAGAAGTTAATTCGTAATTTTAATGAAGTCAATATTTTAGAGATATTATTCTTATGATGGTTTTACATTTTATGTGATTTTGACGGGGGAGGTTAACAAAAATAAATTACCTTGTCAGGCATAAACTATATGAAAAGTACTATGAGCAGAAGAATTGAAGAATCGGAGTTAATTATTAACAGCGATGGAAGTATCTTTCATTTGCATTTAAAACCGGGAGAAATTGCTGAGAATATCATTTTAGTTGGTGATCCCGGACGTGTTAAAGTAGTTGCTTCTTTTTTTGATGAAATTGAAGTGGAGAAAAGTAATCGTGAGTTTGTAAGTGCAACGGGGAAGTACAAGGGTAATCGGTTTTCAGTGGTTGCTACGGGAATTGGTACTGACAACATTGATATTGTAATGAATGAGTTGGATGCGCTTGTGAATATTGATTTTGAAACACGTACTGTAAAGCCCGACCTTATAAGCCTTAATCTGGTTCGTATCGGAACATCCGGTTCGCTACAGGAAGATTTAGCTGTTGATAGTTGTCTCTTAAGCCGTAAAGCTATTGGATTTGATGGTTTGCTTAATTTTTACGATAACAGAAACCGCGTGGTTGATTTAGAATTTGAACATCATTTAAAGCAATTTTTAAATTGGAATCCACTATTAACTTCTCCTTATGTGGTAGATGCTTCATTAGATTTAATTGGTAAATTAAGTGCAAATGGTTTTGAAGAAGGCGTTACCATTTCTGCTCCGGGGTTTTATGGTCCACAGGGTAGGGTAATTCGACTGGGAATTCAGGATATGGATATTAATGAAAAAATCAGTAAATTTAGGCATAGTTACCACAGGATTACAAATTACGAAATGGAATGCTCGGCCATTTATGGTTTAGCAAAATTATTAGGACATAATGCCGCCACTGTATGTGCCATTATTGCCAATAGAAAAGCTGGAGAATATAGTAAAGATTATAAGCCTGTGATAAAAGGGTTAATTAAAAAGGTGCTGGATAGTATGGTTGAATAAAAAACCAGAGCCATGGATAAAACAAAAGTACACGCATTAATATCCTTATTGGATGATCCCAATGAAACGGTTTTCAATTCGGTAGAGGAAGAACTGCTTAAAGAAGAGATTGAAGTAGTAGGAGAATTAGAAAAAGCCTGGGAAATTTCCTGTAATGACGTTTTTCAAAAAAGAGTTGAAAATATAATTCATACCCTTCAGGTGAAAGACGTTAAAAGTTCTATGGCTAAATGGATAAATGAAGGAGGAAAAGAACTGTTTTATGGTGCTTTTTTAGTGGCTAAATATCAATACCCGGATTTAAATTATGAAGAAATAAACGAGAAGGTTAATCTATTACGAAGGGATGTTTGGCTTGAATTAAATGATCACCTAACCTCATTGGAAAAAGTAAGAATTATCAACCATATCATGTTTGATATTCATAAATATATCCGAAATAGTTCCAATTTTTTTGCTCCTCAAAATTCCTATATCAACGAGGTAATCGATTCTAAAAAAGGAAATCCTATTACCTTATCCATTTTGTATTCTGTAATTGCACAGCGACTTGGGTTACCAATATATGGTGTAAATCTTCCTAAAAACTTTATTTTGTGTTATATGGATGATAATATCCGTATTAGCGATGATAGTGAAGATAATGTGATGTTTTACATTAATCCGGTAAATAAAGGAGCTATACTTGGACGAAAAGAAATTGAGTATTTTATAAAACAACAAAAGCTCGAAAAACAAAAATCATACTTTGCTCCGTGTTCAAACCTGGATATTATTAAAAGGGTGTTGTTTAACCTTTCTTACGCCTATGAAAATCAGGGGAATGAATACAAGAAGGAAGAGATTCGGGAATTCCTGAAATTGTTTAAATGATAATCTTCATTTAAAATAAAAGAAAGCTTAACTAGTTTTAGCTGCCATACACATAAATTTATGGTGTATAAAGGATAAGCTTAAAAAATATAAATCAATGACTTTATTAAAACAGCTAGAACCTTCAACGGTATGGAATTACTTTGAGCAGATATGCCAGGTGCCGCGTCCATCAAAGAAGGAAGAAAAAATAATGGAATTTCTTGTAGCTTTTGCTCAGGAACATGATTTAGAATATTATCAGGACGAAATAGGTAATTTGCTAATTGTAAAGCAGGCTTCTTACGGGTGTGAAAATTTGCAATCAGTATTATTGCAGTCTCATGTAGATATGGTATGCGAAAAACATGCTCATGTTAAGCATAACTTCGAAAAAGATCCGATTGTACCAGTTGTGGAGGAAGATTGGGTGAAAGCCAAAGGAACAACTCTGGGAGCAGATGATGGAATAGGAGTGGCTGCGCAAATGGCTTTATTAGCGAGTTCTGATATTAAGCATGGTAAAATAGAATGCCTGTTTACAGTGGATGAAGAAACTGGTTTGACTGGCGCATATCATTTAAAACCTGGATTTTTCGAAAGTAAAATTCTATTAAATCTGGATTCGGAGGATGATGGAGAATTGTTTATTGGTTGTGCAGGAGGTATTGATACGGTAGCTACTTTTGAAATTCAGACAGAAGCCGCTCCTGAAGGATATTTTGCCTTTGAAATCAATATTTCAGGATTAAAAGGAGGACATTCCGGAGATGATATTCATAAAGGATTGGGAAATGCGAATAAAATCATTAATCGATTTCTGTGGCATGCTACCCGAAAGTTTGATTTGCGATTGCATGCTATTTCAGGAGGTAATTTAAGAAATGCAATTGCTCGAGAAGCAAGGGCTATTGCCTTGGTTCCAAAAACGATGAAAGAACCGGTTAGGGTAGATTTTAATGTGTTTTATGACGAAATATGCAATGAATTAGAAGTAACAGAGCCAGGTTTAAGAATGCATCTGGAATCTTGTGATGTTCCGGAAATGGTTTATACCAAAGATTTTCAGAATGCGTTATTAAATGCTATTTATGCTTGTCCACATGGCGTAATGACCATGAGTCAAAATATAGAGGGATTGGTGGAAACTTCTACTAATCTGGCTGCTATCAAAGAGGTAGATGGTAATTTAATTGTAACGACCAGTCAGCGTAGTTCTATTGAATCTGCAAAAGAAAACATAGCCGCAATGGTTCGCAGTGTTTTTGAATTAGCCGGTGCTGAAGTAAAACACGGAGAGGGTTATCCCGGATGGGAACCCAATACCGATTCTGAAATTTTGCAAATTACACGAGAAACTTACGTAGAATTATTTGAAGAAGAACCTATTGTTAGAGCTATTCATGCTGGTTTAGAATGTGGCTTGTTTCTGGAAAAATACCCCGATTTAGATATGATTTCATTTGGACCAACCATTAGGAGAGCTCATTCACCGGATGAAAGAATTCAAATAAGTACAGTAAGTAAGTTTTGGTTGCATTTGCTCGAAATCTTAAAAAGAATTCCGGAAAGGAACTAATATTTTAAGTTAAATGGAATATTAGACCAGTTAATACATATTTTAAAAATATTAAATAATAAAATAACAGAGAGGGAGTTGACTTTTATCAACTCCCTTATTTTTAGCTAGTACAATAAATTTACTTTTCTTATACAGCTTTCCCTTATTAACAAAAAGCTAGTGTCTGGTACATTTTAATGTAAAATCAAAGAAGGTTATTGTCATCACTATAAATAACAATACTTCTAAAGTAGAAGCAAGCTATAAAACCACCTGGTTACATAGGTAGGATAAGACTGCTTCTGTTTACATTAAAACTAACATTAGACACATGAAAATTAGAAATTTACACGTTAAGAAGTTTATGGCTTCGTTACTTTTAGGTTTTGCGGTTTGTGTTTCCGTTCAGGCACAAACTCCCAAATTTAAAAATATAACGAATGTACAGGTTGGTGAAGAATCAGCCGCTGAAATTGTTGCTTACAATAAGAATACACAAACACTTTGGGTTTTAAATGATCCCAATAGTACCGTTGATGCTTATGATTTTTCTAATCCTTCTAAGCCAATATTAAAGTATCTTTTTGATTATAGTGAAATGGGCGGTGGCGCTACTTCAGTTGCTGCCTATGGCGATTATGTTGCTGTAGCGATAACAGCAGAAGTTAAGCAGGATAATGGTACTGTTGTTGTTTTAGATGCAAGCGATGCTTCAGTTCTAAAAGAGTACGAAGCGGGTGCATTGCCTGATATGCTTACTTTTTCTAAGGATGGAAATTACATTGTGGTTGCCAATGAAGGTGAGCCGAATGAAGACTACGATAATGACCCGGAAGGATCTGTTACAGTTATTGATATCTCGTCCGGTTTAGAAACAGCAACAGTAAGTACTGCAGATTTTACTTTCTATAATGATAAGCAAGCTTACTTGCGAGGAATTGGAGTAAGAATTCAGGATAATGCAGGGCAAACTGTAGCACAGGATTTAGAGCCTGAGTATATAGCGATCAGTGCAGATAATACAACTGCTTATGTTACTTTACAGGAAAATAATGCTGTAGCTAAAGTATATTTAGCAAACGCAACGGTTACTGATATTTTACCTTTAGGGCATAAAGACTTTTCAAAAGGTCAGCCAGAGCTGGAAACTTTTGTTTTAAATGAAGCTTCAAACTGGCCTTCTCTTGGAACTCCTAATTATGGAACAGAAACGCCAACAGTAATGTTAGGAGGCTTCTCAGGTTTATGTTATGATCAACATAATTCTACCGAAACGGTATCTGTATTTTGGGCAGTACCAGACAGAGGTCCAAATGATGGTCCGGTAAAAGGAGTTGAAGGAGCCGCAGGTAATCTTCGTCCTTATAAGTTACCAAGCTATCAGGCACGTATGGTTAAATTCTGTTTAGATCATACTACCGGAGTTATTTCTTTCGATCCTGATGATCAGGTATTAATGTTTGCGAAGGATGGTTCTACGCCAATTACCGGAAAAGGAAATGTGGAAGGAATGGATGAGGTTCCTGTAACTTACCTTGATTCTGAAACAGGTGCTGATTATACAGTAGACGGTACTTACTACCAGGAATTAACTTACGATCCATATGGAGGAGATTTTGAAGGTATAATCAGAGATGCAGATGGTAACTTTTGGATGTGTGATGAAAATCGTCCATCTATTTATAAGTTTGCTGCTAACGGTTCTTTAATAGAGCGTTATGTGCCAGACGGGGTTTCTTCTTTAGGAACTACAGTACAAACAGAAGGTCATTACGGAGCAGAAACGTTACCAGCTAATTACAATAATCGTCGTGCAAACAGAGGTTTCGAAGGTATTGCTTACGATGAGGAAAATGGTATTGTTTATGGATTTATCCAGTCTGCCATGTACAATCCTTCAAGTGCTGCTAAGTCTTCTGATGTCATCAGAATTTTAGGAATCAGTGCATCTGACGGAACTCCGGTAAGCGAATATATTTATTTACTAGAGCGTAACGCCAATATGGGTACAGCAGAAAGTGCTGTAGATAAAATTGGAGATGCTTGTTATGTAGGTGATGGTAAATTGGTTGTAATTGAACGCGACTCCAAAGGTTTAGGTGATCAGGGAAGTAAAAAATATATTTATGAAATTGATCTTTTAGGTGCAACCAACTTATTAGATGAGGTTAATACGACTCAGGACATTAGAGATTTAGCTCGTTTAGCAGAAGGAACCACTTTAGAGTTAATGACGGCTGACGAGATTGTAGCTGCCGGAATTCAACCTGTTTATAAAAGAAAGGTTTTAAACTTACCTTCTATCGGTTATTTACCTAGTGATAAAGCAGAAGGTTTAGCTTTACTTCCAACAGGACAATTGGCTGTAATAAATGATAACGATTTTGGTTTAGCTGGAGCGGGTCAAACAGATAATACGGTTTTAGGATTAATCTCTTTTAATGATGATAACAAAATATCCCCTTCAGATAAAGTAGATGAAATTACTTTCTCTCATCAGCCAGTATTGGGAACATATATGCCTGATGCCATTGCTTCGTACAATTACAATGGTATGGATTACATCGTCATTGCTAACGAAGGTGACGGTCGTGAGTACGGAGACTTTGAAGATGAAGCTCGTATTAAGGATCTTACTTTAAATGCAGATCGTTTTCCGGATGCAGAAACATTACAGGAAAATGAAAATATTGGTCGTTTAAAATCTACATTAAGTCCAACCTGGGATGATTTAGATGGAGACGGAGAAATGGATAATCTTTTTGTAATGGGTGCCCGTTCTTTCTCTATTTATGATGAATTCGGAAACCAGGTGTATGATAGTGGTTCAGATTTGACGACGAGAACCATAATGAACAGCCCTCAGGGAAAAGAAGACTTATTAAGCAGAAGTGATGATAAAGGTATTGAGCCAGAGGCTTTAACTTTAGGAGTTGTAGATGGTAAAACTTTAGCTTTTATCGGACTTGAAAGGTTAAATGCAATTGCTGTTTACGATGTTACCAATCCAATGGATGTTGAGTTTGTTCAATACTTAAACGATCACGATTACTTTACAGGAGAAGGAAATACAAGTCCTGAAGGATTTTCATTTATTTCAGCAGAGGATAGCCCAACTAACGAACCTCTTTTTATTGCAGGTTACGAAGTTTCAGGATCAGTAGGTGTTTATTCAGAGTTAGATGTTGAAGAGAATGCTAAATTTATGGTGATTGCCGATTTACACCTTATGGCTCCATCTTTATTGGTAAATGATGGGGAAGCATTTCAAACTTACCTGGCTCAAGACAGAAAGATGCTGGCAGAAAGCGATGAGATCTTAGATGAAATGACCGCAAAGATTTTAGCTGAGTCTCCTGATTACGTATTGGTTCCTGGAGATTTAACTAAAGATGGCGCTTATGTAAGTCATCAAGGAGTAGCAGCTATGTTTGCAACATTAGAGGCCAATGGTATCGAGGTTTTTGTAACTCCGGGTAATCATGATATTAACAACTCTCATGCAGTTGAGTTTGATGGAGCTACCACTTCAGCTGTTGCTTATACCTCACCATCGGAATTTACAACGCTATATGCCAATTATGGATATGCCGATGCGGATGAAAGCGATGCCAACTCTCTTTCATATGTAGAGAAATTTGACGGAACTACAGATTACTGGATTCTTTCAATTGATGCTTGTCACTACGACAATAATATTGCAGATGATTATCCTGAAACAGCTGGTTCTATTAAAGCAGCTACTTTAATATGGATTGAATCTGTGTTAGCGGATGCAGAAACAGCCGGAAAAGAAGTAATTGCCATTATGCACCACGGTATCTTGGAGCACTATAATTACCATGGTGATTTCTTTGCCGATTATATGGTTGAAGATTGGGAAAATGTTTCTGAGCAATTGGCTGATGCCGGACTAAAAGTTGTTTTTACAGGTCATAGCCATGCACAGGATATTACTAAAAAAGTGACTAAAAACGGAAATGTAATTACCGATGTTCAAACAGGTTCGTTAGTTACTTATCCTTCTCCATATAGAGTGGTTGAAATCTGCGATAACGGTTCATTAAAAATTAACGGAGGTAAATTAGAAGAAGTTGAAGGTGTAAGTGATGATTTCCAAGACTATGCGTTAACTTATTTGAATAACGGGTTCCCTGACTTAGTAAAATATATGTTGATGGGTGCTCCTTTGTATATATCTGAAGAAGTAGCAGAAACATTAAAGATGCCGTTTACCAGAGCCTATTTTGCCCATTATGGAGGTGATGAGCAGTTTATTCCTTCTGATGATCAGGATATGATTGAAGCAATGTATGCATCAGGTGATTTGGGAGCAATACAGTTAGCTGCTGTAATGCAAAGTATGTGGACTGATTTAGATGCTAACGACTGGTATACTACCATCGACTTCAACGAGCAATATAACAAAGCCTGGGACTTAACTATTTTTCATAATAACGATGGAGAGTCTAAACTGTTAGGAGTAGAGGATGAAACAGAAGGATTATTTGGTACTGTCGCGGCATTTAAAGCAAAGCTGGATGCTTTAAGATCTGAATTAGAAAATGAGTCAGTGACATTGTCTTCAGGAGATAACTTTCTTGCAGGACCTCAGTTTGCTGTTGGGTTAGAAAACGAAGAAGGAATTTACGATGCATTAGCAATGTCGCAAATAGGATATGATGCTATTTGTTTAGGAAATCACGATTTTGATTTTGGACCGGATGTGTTGGCTCAGTTTATTAGCGATTTCTCCGAAGAAACGCCATTCTTAAGCTCTAACCTTGATTTTACAAGCGAAGCTAACTTACAAGCGTTGGCCGATGAAGGTCGAATTGCTCCTTATACCATCATAGAAAAAGGCGGCGTTCAGGTTGGAGTTGTAGGTGCCACAACACCTTCGTTAGATTATATTTCTTCGCCACGTAATACCATTATTAATGATGATGTAGCTGCTGCTATTCAAGCATCTGTTAATGCATTAACTTCTGAGGGTATTAACAAGATTGTTGTAATAAGTCACTTACAGGATATTGAAGAAGAAAAAGCTTTAGTGGCTTCTTTAACTAATGTGGATGTAGTAATTGCCGGTGGAGGTGATGAATTATTAGGGGAAGAAGGCGTAGAAACATTCCCTGGTGATGGAGATTTCTACGATGTTTATCCTATTACCGTTCAGGATAGCGAAGGTAACAATGTATATGTAGTTACCACTCCGGGAGAGTACAAGTACGTAGGTAAGTTGGATTTAGATTTTGATGAGAATGGTGTTGTAACTGCTATTAGCGACGAAAGCGGTTTATATGTGGTAAAACCTGAAAATGATGGTTTCAATGCTTCATTAAGAGTAAATGCCGAAGAGCCTGTTCAAGATGCTTTGGATGAAATGGCCAGCAATGTGGTGGCTAACAGTGAAGTTGCATTAGATGGAACACGTACCAGCATTCGTGCTATCGAAACTAACCTGGGTAACCTGGTTGCAGATGCAATGTTATGGCAAGCGAACCAATTACATACTGATTTTGGTGTAGATGCTGCAGATATAGGTCTTGTAGGTGGCGGTGGTATTCGTAACAATACCGTTATACCAGCAGGTCCTATCAGCGAGCTGAATACTTTCGAAATTCTACCATTCTCTAACTTTGTTGCTGTTGTTGAAAATGTAACGCCTGCTGATTTTAAAGAAGTGTTAGAGAACAGTGTTTCTGCGATGGAAGGTGGATTAAATTCCGGATCAGGTCGTTTCTTACAAGTTGCTGGTATTGATATTGTTTGGGATACAGAAGCTACTTCTATTGAGTATGATGGTGACGGAAACGTTATTAATGGTAATACTGGAGAAAGAATCTGGACAGCAACCTTAGCTGACGGAACACCAATTGTAGTTGACGGTGTAGTTTCCGGTACTGCTCCAAACGTTAATATTGCCTTACCTGATTTTACTGCCAGAGGAGGAGATCAGTTTAACTTTGGTACAGATAAGTCATTTACTACTTTGGGAGTAACTTATCAGCAAGCACTTTACAACTATCTTGTAGATGGAGTTAGTGGAGCCATTACAGCTGTTGCATATCCTGAAGATGGCGAAGATAGAATAGTTAGAAAAGATATTTCTAATACTGTAGGAGAATTAGAAGAAAGTGAAAATGTAAAAGTTTATCCTGTTCCTGCTGTTGATTATATCAATTTTGAATTGAAATCTGCAAGTAGCCTTGTTGTTACTAATATGAAAGGAGCTGTTGTTCTTCAACAAAGTATGGAGGCTGGGGTAAATAACGTTAATATTTCAGAACTTGCCTCTGGAGTTTATGTGTACACTATTACTACTGAAAATGCTATATACCATGATATCTTTGTGATCAGGTAGTTTTTTCAAATAAAATAGACTTACAAGCTGTCCCATATTTTTGGGACAGCTTTTTTTTAATAATAATTAAGAACTGGTATGGCTTAATTTAGATTGTAAAAAAGCAACTAATTCCTCAGAAGCATTAGTTCCCAGCCAAATTCTTCTTTTTTTGCCTTTTAAACTCAATTCAATGGCCTTGTTGCCCGATACGTTATACAAAGTTGCACCCGGTTTAAAGCGTATTCCCCAGCCTAATGCTGTATAAGTAATTGCTTTATATGAAGTAATATTTTTGAGTTTGTACGATTTTGAAATTAAACCAATACCCATACTAAATGATATGCTTGTATCGTCAACTTTAATCGTCATTTTGTAGGCTAGCAGCATAATGATAAATGAAATGCCAATCACTAAGATAGAGATGAGAGGATTCTGTTCTGCTAATAATACTAGCAAATCTATCATAGGTATGATCACAAAAAAAGGCCATCCAAATTGTGTTTTCTTCATATTTACTGTTTTATAAATTCTACCATTTGCTCAATTAATTCTTCTTTTATAGGCAATAAAGGATTACCGTAAGATGCCATGTTATCCTGAATGCCCCCTTCAATATGTTTTAAAATGTGGTTCATACCCGGAATAATCACCAAGGTTTCTTTTGAAAGATTTTTACATAAAGCATGTGCTTCTTCCAAATCGACTTGTAAATCTTTATCTCCCTGAATTACCAACACAGGACAAGTAAGCTTATTTATCAAACTAGCAGGATCGTACTTGAACCACGAAATTAAATAAGGCTGTACCGAAGGTCGGAATAGTGAAAATAATTGAGGAGGATAGTTTTGAACTGTTTTTCCTGCTTTTAAAGAGTCAAGAACGGAAGTGGTTTCCTGATACATAGTGACAGGCAATTTAGGTTGCAATTGTTTCTTTAGCAGGGAATCGGCCGAATTTCCTGCTCCGCATAACGAAATAAATCCATCAACAGGGGTTTGTTGAGCCGCAATTAAGCCAATTAATGATCCTTCACTATGACCAGCCAAAAAAATCTTTGCAAATCCCTTTGTACGGGCAGCTTTAACGATCTCCGACAAATCATCGGCGTAAGTATCTATTCGTAAATCAAGTTCGTTAAAGTTCGCATAGACGCTTTTACCAACACCACGCTTATCGTAACGAAGAGTAGAAATGTTTTTAGCTGCCAGCGCATCTGATAAGTACATAAGGCTGTTGTTTTGCATAACGGGTTGGTTACCGTTTAAATCGGTTGGGCCAGAACCGCCAATAAATATTACCAATGGCGGCTGCTGTTGAGTGTTTTCTGCTTGAGTAATTACGGTATGTAGTTTTACATCCTTTACAGCAATAAATAAAGTGTCTGTTTTTTGTGCCTGAAGAATTGCTGCGTTTAAACAGAATAATAAACTTAGTATTTTAAACATGACTTTAAAATTTAGTGATGTATAAAGAGGTTAACCAATTGGTGATTATAATGGTAAGTATCAAAACCACAATAAAAGAAAGGATAAGCTTTGCATCTTTTAAGTTGGTTGATACTTTATAGGCATTAAACATCAGGGCAACATACCATATGGTCATAAGCAAATTAAAAACAAGCCAAAAAATAGCAATTCCTTTTTCAAGCGATGTAATTTCAACAGGTTCGCCTTGTTTTAAATATGTCCAAACAAGGTACAACCCAAACTTTTGCATCGATTTAGAGAAACCTGTTAATGCAGCAAGTACATAAGGAGCTCTGGATAGTGCAAGTGTGCCAAATATGTCGATAATTCGAACTGATGATTTGGATAGAAGGATAGCTGCCAGATATAGCAATCCTGATAATATCAGCCAATTTATAAAACCCTGCATCATAAAGTAACTTAGAGGCAGACTTGGACACATTTTTATGGATAAAATTCCAGTAAAGTGCGTGTTGCTGAAATGGCCGATAAGGGATGAGGCTATAATTGCCAGTAATCCATATAATAATGCTTTGCTTCCGGCGATGTAGGTAAACGGATTGGTTAATTTTTTAAGCATGTTTTCTAAGGTTTTCTATTTTTAAAATAAGATCATCGAGCATATTACGAACAGTAGGGTAGCTCAGCTTTAATTTTTCAGCCATTACTTTCAGGCTACCACTGCTGACTACAAAAGTCAGGATAAATTCCTGCTCTTTGGGGTCTAATTGTAATAGGACAGGGAGCTCAAACATACCAGTGATGGTAGTTTCACAGCTTTCGCAATGCAGACTGTTAACTTTTAGTCCGGCATTGCAACTGGGACATAATACAGGGAGTTTTTTCTTCATTGTTTTATTAATTATGAAATAAAATTAAAACAAAAATTAATAAAAATGAATATTAGGTTTGATATATGTCTGATTGATTAGATATCATTCATATGTTATTTAAATATTTGAATGTCGGCATATATAACCTGTCTTTTGTGGGAGTAAAATACTTACGACCATTAGGAGTTATTTAAATTGCACGAGCAACTTTTGAATAGATATGGCAGATGGAGAAGTGTAGAGTAGACTATTGAATAATCAGAAATAAATAATTGGCGGGTGAAAATTTATCTTCCGGCTTTACCGTGCATTTCTTTTATATCCAGTCTTAAAATAGTCATTTTAGAATAAAATTCTTCCGATTGCAATCGTTTCTTCTTAATGATGGAAGGCTGTTCTTCGAGATGTTGCAATATAATTTGCATGCCATATCTTTGCTCTTCAATTTGGCTTACGATATCCATATTACCCCAAAATACAAGTGATCGAAAGGCATGTCCACATTCATCTTTAATATATCCACCATCTTCGATAATAGTTGCACATACATGGTTGTTAGCTCTTAAAAAATCCAGTTTTAATCCTTCCGAAGCGCAATGAAAATATAACGCATGTTTGGTTTTATCGTAACCATAGCTTAATGATACAATGTAGGGCTCATTATTTCTGCACATAGCAATGCTGGCAAATTTTCCGTTATAAAGAATAGAATCAAGTGTGTCGGAATCTAATATTTCTCTATTTGGTCGGTTGTGAAGATGGTATTTCTGCATGAAATCAGGTTTAATTAAAAAGGTAAATCTATTAAAAACCAGAAGTCCTGACAAAATAAATGATCTGTTGGTAGATAACAAATGTCAGATAATAGTATTCAGTTAATAATATGCAGTAGGTATGCTATCTAAATTGTTTAGGTTTTAATTTACAAGCGGCATTTGCTGCAGTTTCAAACACACTCTTTTGTCTGGTTTCTTTTCTTTTGGCAGAAACAACCCAGTGTAATAAAATCTTTTTATCCGATTTGCTTAAATTTTCAAAGTAATCCTTTGCTTCTTTGTAATTTGCTAATTCATTATTTAGGTCGTTGGGTATTACAAGTGCTTCAACTTCATCTAAAATCGTCCAGGAACCATTTTTCTTTGCCACTTCAATGCTTTTGTAGCCGGCCTCTTGATCAGCCCCAGGTCTGTCAAGTTTTTAACTTTATCCTTATTAATTTTCGACCAATTACTTTTTGCTTTTCGCTGGCAGAAATATTGTTTGTATTTCTCAGCATTTATTGTCTTTTTAATGCTGTTAATCCATCCAAAACATAATGCTTCATCAACCGATTCGCTCCAACTTAAATGATGATCAGGTGATTTTTTCTTATACAAAAGAAGCCAGACTGCTTCTTTTGTATTATGATTCAGTTCAAGCCATTTTCTCCAATCCTTTTGGTTGCAAGGACAAAATTCTTCAACAACTTTCATATGTAATAAATGTTTTTTTGATGGCTTAAAAATCTATTGATAAAATTTACAGGAATACAAAGTAAAATCGCTTTCCATAGTTATTTGTCGTACACAAAATAATACACTTAAGAATTTAGCGTATCTGCTACTCTCTGTTTAAACTACTATTTCTTTATTGACAGATTCAATCTAATAGAATTTAATTAAAACCTCTACTCTTCGGTTTTGTTCGTGCATTTCTTCGGGGCAATCAACGCCATCGGAACATTTATTAACTAGTTTTTCTTCACCATAACCAACAGCTTCAATACGACGAATACTGACGCCTTTTTTCAGAACGTATTTTAAGGCTGCATCGGCACGAGCCTGAGATAGGGCTCTATTGTAGGAATTTTTACCTCTACAATCGGTATGTGAACTAAGTTCGATGTTCATTCTTCTGTATTTCATCAGTATTTCAACCAACCTATCCAGTTCTTTTTCACCTTCTGCATCGATTTCCCAGGAGTCGAAATCAAAATTTATATACAATCTGAAGACTTTATCTTTTAAAAGATTTCTTTCTGCAGGATCACTTTTAGAATAAATCTCTTCCAGTATGGTTGATACAGAAGCAAGGTCTAAATCCTGATTGATCAGCAATTCTTCTGCTAACGATTTTTCCGGTTGAATAATCGTGGCAGGCGTAACATAACTTATCGTTTCAGCAGTTGCAATGTCTGTTTGCGTAATGGATGCCAATAAAGGCGCCTCTGTTTGACTGTCTGGAATTACAGGCAATTGCAAAGAATCTGTTTTTTCTGAGATACTGGTATTGGTCTGATTCGTAATGTTTTCAACTACCTTTTTTTCTTTTGGAGCCAGGGGTATTTTTTTAATCAGGTAAATATCATCATCACCTGCACCTCCGCTACGATTGGAAGCCAGATATCCTATTGATTGATCCTCTTTAAAAATAAGTGAAAAATCATCTCTGCAACTATTAATCGGAGCGCCTACATTCTGTATGTCTGCAAATTCATCCTCATGTATCTTCGCTTTAAAAACATCCAGACCTCCCAGTCCCGGATGTCCGTTGGATGAGAAATAAAGATAACCATCTTGAGATACAAAGGGATACTCCTCATCACCTGGGGTATTTACTGCTTCTCCACAATTTACAGGCTCCGTGGTTCCACCCGGATATACCTCTACATAATAAATATCGCTTCCTCCAAACCCTCCGGGACGATTAGATGAGAAATACAACCTGTCTTCTGTTTGAGAAAAGAATGGGTGAGCAGAGGAATAAGCGTTACTGGTGATATTTTCAAGTGGTTCGGGCTTCTGCCATTCCCCTTTTATTTGTTGGGATACGTATATTCCAAGATTTATTTCGGTGCTGCCATCATTAGAGATATTTGCATTAGAAGTATTGTTCATGGTAAAATATGCACAGCGGTAATTTCTTACATATTGAAAGGAACTGATGTGATACCGTGTATCAATTTCGGTAAATGGCTTTACATTTTTAAGTGTACCGTTATCACACATAGAAGCATAGAATAAACTTAAGTATGGTTGACCATTCCACTCATACTCATTCTTACTGGTATCACGTGCCGATGTAAATATGAGTCTGTTTTTATAAAAGCAAGGGCGAAAATCTGAGTATTTAGTGTTAATCTCGGCTAAAGAAATATCGTATTCCGCTTTTTTATTCAGCAAACTATCTATCAGAGATCTGTTATAAGTAGAAAGCGACAAATTGAACCGTGCTATCAAACTATCTGCTTCATTGTATTTGTTGTTATAGATCAGCAAACTTGTATAGTCGGTCATGCTAGCTGTATCGTGTTGTGCTAGCAGTATCTTATATAATTCTTCGGCCTTAATAAAATTCCCACTATATCTGTACGATTGCGTTAAATGCCTCAGTATATCCAGGTTGGAACTGTCCTTTTTTAAAGCTTTTTCGTAATGTTTAATGGCTTTTGAATAGGCCAGATGATCGAAATAATTATCGCCTAATATCTTATTTATATTTTGGGCACCTGCGACTGTACTTATCAATACAGTTAAAAGAAAACAGATAATTACTTTTTGCATAGTTTATATGTTAGTGTCAGAAGTAGAGATTATTAGATAAGAATGTGTTTCACTATTTGATTTCTTCTTCAGATATTGCATATTCTCTTTAATCTATTTTCTGATATTATTACCATTTTAATTTATGTTGTTTGTAAACGAGCCATATTACTCCGGAACCAGCTATAGTGTGCACTAAAAGAATCTGGGTGAGTGAACTTTTGTGGCATCGCGATTTAGCCTTACATCCAGAATAATTTCGTGCGATCCCTTTGTGTAATTTCTCATTCTCGATCCAGAAAAATCGTATGCATACCCGATATTTAAATATTTACCTACTGTAATCTGCGTAAATGCGAAATAATTATCCGGATTTCGTACACCTCCGCCAATAGCAAATTTGTTAAATAACTGTGTGGCTAAACTCAAGTCGATGGAAGGTTTTACATTCGCTACCTTTTTAACACAAGCCGAAGGTTTTAATTTTATTTTGCCATCCTTAAAACCGAACACATATCCACTAATAAGATAAATGTGATTACGCTCTGTTAAATTATAGGTGTCGTATCCATCATCACCAAAGAAATATTTACCGGTAACTATTTTAGGAATCGACAAACCAACATACCAATTGGGAGCATATAGAAACACACCAGAACCAAAAGTAAAGGAAGTTCGCTGAACTGAACCTTGCATTAGTATTGCATCGCTATTGTCGTTGGTGTTAAGCTGTTCCAGGTTGGCAGCGTAATGATTGGTACCTGCGTTCAATCCCATTGATAATTTTAGTTTATCGTTTATTTTAATTGCATGAGAATAAACAAAAGTAAGCAGGGTATTATGTAAGGGGCCAACATTGTCCTGTAATGCACTAATACCAATGGCAGAATTGAAATATTTAAGAGGATAACCCAGTGAGAGTGCGTTGGATTTGGGTGCTCCCGGAAATCCAAGCCATTGGTTTCTGCTTGAAATTTGAAGATTGATATAATTATTGCTACCAATATAAGCCGGGTTAATGATGGCCTGATTGAAAGTATACTGTGTGAATTGATTTTCCTGCTGAGCCATTAAGTTGGATAATGGCAGCGAGAGGGTCAATACTATTATGATTCTTATGTACTTCATTTATTCTATTATTAATCTCATGGCTTTGCAGTACTCTTTACCAAAAGCTTGATGATGCTTAATTCTTTATTAGTTATAGGTTATCGTTGAATTGTTTTTGTGTTAAACCGGATTTTGTGATTGTACTTATCGTGATATGTATACAAATCCTTTGATAGGTTCATCATCTTCTGTCAGATACAACAAATAATAATAGGTTCCATCCGGAAGAGGCTTACCATCCGAAGTACCATCCCAGGTATTATTGTATCCTTTTTTGTTGTATACCTCATGTTCCCATCGATTATAAACGTATAGGTGATTTTGCGGAAAACGACCAATGTTTTTAATGTCAAACAAATCGTTTTTGCCATCTCCATTTGGTGTAATAGCCTGCGGAATAAACAAAGCATCTTTATAAGGTTGTACAAAGATGTAGAGCTTTCCTAAGGCACAATTATTACGCAAATCGCAGATCTGATATTGTAATGAATCCTTACCGTAAAAGTTAGGATTGGATAAATAGTCAACCAGGACTCTTCCATCTTCTAAAACAGAAATATCAGGGTTAGATTCTGGATATGTATCAATGAAAACAGCTGAAGGATCCAGATCGTTTTCAGGATCTAAATCATTGGAGGCCACATTAACCGTATCACTTAAGCTTTGGATGACCCAAATCGTATCAGCCAGGGTATAAGGAGCATCGTCAAATGATTGTGCCAACTGAATTTGAATTTTTGCTTGTGCACAAACATTCATCGAATCGCAAATCTCATAATCTAATATATCCGTACCAATATAATTTAAGCTTGGATAATAGGTGAGAATTCCGCTGAGTTCATCCATGGAAACATTATCCGATACCTCAGCACCTAAAAGTTTAAAGCTTGAAGGCTTCAGGTTATGATCTACATCCATATCGTTGCCAAGGATATCTATTTCCAATGGTACATCTTCAAAACCATTTGCATAGTCATCCACAGCAATTGGCGCATCATTGATTGGGTTAACTTGTATAATGATTTCCCCGGTATCGCTTAAAAAGGACATATCGCTAATACTATATTCCAGTTTAGTTGTACCATAAAAATCCTTAGCAGGCGTAAATACAAATTCATTGTTTATGATAGAAACACTTCCATTTGATATCGGTTCCAAAATCATAATTGTTGCCGTGTCGATATTGTTTTCCGGATCAGTATCGTTCACTGCAAGGTTTGAAAGTGTAACAGTTACTTCTTCGTCGGTCATAAAAAAGTCTGCTACAGCTACAGGTGCTTCTTCTACCTGTAAAACATCAATAATAATCCATGCAGAATCTCTTTGAGATGGATTTCCATTATCGTAAATGGTATATCTGATGGAATCTTTGCCAATAAATGTCTCTTCGGGCGTATACATAAATGTGCCGTCGGTATTGAATACAAAGTCGCCGTGCAGAGCAAAGCTAATTGGACTATCCGCTTCCAGATTTAATCCCAGACCTTCGCAGTCTATATCGTTTAATAAAATACTTGTTCCGGAAAGCGATTCTTTTTCGTTTACATAGAAATAGTCTACCACAGCAAGCGGAGGTACATCATCAACCGGAAGAATCTCAATATAAACCTGAGCATTTGCACAAGCTTGCGGAATACCATCATCACATACATTGTACTCAAAGACATCCGATCCAAAGAAATTGGGATCTGGCGTATAGGTGAACGATCCATCTTCCTGAATAGAAACGGTTCCGTGGCTTGGACCGTTGCTGGTAAAAGGGCTGTATGATAATTGCTGTCCATCAGGTTCACTGTCGTTAGTAGCAAGATTTCCGTAGCCTATATTATCTTCTTTTAGACTTAAAGTGTCATTTAATGCGATAGGGGCATAGTTAACTGCAGAAACGGTGTCGACTGCCGTTGCAGAACAATTATTGTTATCAATTACTGTAAGACTTGGATAAAATGTAGTTTGCCCATCATCTGCTTTATAATTATGAGAGGGATTTCTTTCTTCAGAAGTGGTATTGTCTCCAAAATCCCAGTTCCAGAAAACTATTGTTCCATCAGAAATAGCCTTTTCAGTAAAGTTTGCGTTTAATGGAGCGTATCCTGAAATAGGATCAACAGCAAAGGCTGCATCAATATTACTGACTTGAATCTGTTTGGCCGTGCTGTCAATACAACCTTGCTGATCAGAAACAATTACCTTTGCAAGATACGATCCACCTTCACTATAGGTGTGATTTGCCGAAGAACCCCAGCCGTATTGCTCATCATCAAAATTCCACTTAGTGGATACTATTGGGTAATCCGACATACTTTCGTTTGTGAACAACATACTTTCACCTAAACAAACATTATCTTTTAAAGTACTATAGGATGCAGTTAAGGTAGAAGGGAAAACTGTAATAAAATTCTCTTCTTTAAGTGAAGCAGTACAACCAATAGATGTTTTTACATATAACTCTACGTTGTAAGTTCCTGGTGTATAATAGGTGTGCGTTGGAGAACTGTTGTAACTGTTGTATTGAGAATCGCCAAAATCCCAAATTATCTCGCTTATTTGCGAAAGCTGAGATGCATTCAGATTGATATTTCCTTCGATATTTAATGGTGTTCCTGCACAAATCTCGCTATAATCCGCTGTAAATGATAGTTCAGGATAGCTGTCTACAATTACCGGATCGCCATCATATTCCATTTTACAACCATCCTGATCTGTTAGAATGATGGAAGGGAAAAAGCTTCGTGATTCATTATAAGTATGTGTAAAACTAGTCTGGTCGTCGTAGTGGTTTGTTCCATCACCCACATCCCACGAAATTTGGTTATTCACATCCGTATCGGTAGAGTAATTTACAGCAAGAGGAATACATCCGGCATTGATGTCTGTAGTGATGCTCCCCACCGGACCTGTTAGATGGATAAAATCTTCCTTGATTAATTCACGGGTACAACCACCTTTGCTGGTTACGGTCAGTTTTACATCATAATATCCAGGTAATGTGTACAGGTATTGTGGATCTTTATATTGAGAAATAGCACCTTCTCCATCGCCAAAATCCCAATGCCACTGGTAAATATCATCCGAAGAATGATCATAAAACACTGCAGGTAATGCATTTCGGGCACAACCCAATTCTGTTTTGTAAGCGTCAAAATCAACTACCGGAGTCACTGCCTTTACACTTTGCGTGAGTGTTTCTGAACAACCTGCTGCATTGGTTACTGTTAAACTTACATCATATTCCCCATCGGCATTATAAATATGGAGTGGATTTTCTTCTGTTGAGGAATTTTCGTCACCAAAATCCCATTCAAAACTTAAATCATCGCCCAGCGAAATATTTTCAACTTGTAATTCGTTTTGTGTACAAGTATATTCTCCAATAATAAAAAATGGTTCAGCCACCGGAACGGTCATATTCAGCGTGTCGGAACTGGTACAACCATTTTCATCGGTAACAAACAAGGTAGCCGTATGATCGCCCGGAAAGTTAAAAGCATTTTCAACAGTGCTGTTTGAGGAAGACTGGCCTGTACTAAACAGCCAGTTGCTATTCATAATATTTGAATTGGATTGCGATATATCATTCAGCACAAAGGTTTCGTTCTTACAAACGATATCTTTTTCGAAGCCTATTAGGGCTTTTGCATAGTTAACCTTTACTGCTTTTTCTTTTGTAACCACCTCTCTACATCCGTATAGTTCTTCTACCACTAGTGTTACATCAAATTCTCCGGGAGTAGTATAAATATGCGAAGCGTAAGCTGTTGAAGTTGTATCCTTTTCTCCATCACCAAAATCCCAAAAATATTGATGTATGGTTCCTGTTGATGTGGATTTGTCAACAAAAGAAACTTCAAAAGGTAAACAACCTTCTCTCATAGATGCAAGCTCGAAATTTGGTACTGTGACTGAAGCATGTACAAATTGAGAATCATAATCTTTACAACCGGTTGTTTTATTACTAATGGTTTGATATACATTAAAAAATCCGGTGGATTCAAATGTATGATAATCGGGTGTGGTATTTGATTGTGTTCCATCTCCAAAGTTCCAGGAAATCTCATCATAGCCTTCAGCGTAGTTAAGGATTGTACTATTGGCCGGGACTTCACAAAGTGGATTCGACATATAAAAATATGCCACTGGAGGGTGAATATAAACAGCATCTTCTTTAACAACTGCGGCAGTACAACCATAGTTGTCTAATATAAGCTCAACCGGCTTTTTACCTGCAGAGTAAAAATGAAAATTATAACTTCCAGGCTCATCTAATTCAAACCGCTCACTCCAGTCGCCAACATACCATTGTTCGGTTTGATAGTTGGTTGAATTATTGATGAGTTCTATTGGAGAACGGTTACAACTATCGGTTTGTGTAATTTCAAAATCAACAATAGGTTTATTGCCACCCATTATTTCAGCAGTAGAGCTTACCGGACAATCTTCTTCATTAATATAATTAAGGGTTACTTCGTATACTCCTTCTGATGTATAAGTATGTTGAGGTGTCTTAAGATCAGATTCTGTGCCATCACCAAAATCCCAATGTAAATTGTTTAAGGTTTCTGATGCTTCGAATGAAACATCTAAGGGAATACAACCTTTATCTTTACTTGCCAGTATAGGTGTACCTGAAGGTAGTTCCAGACTAATAGTTTGAGTAAGTGTATCCGGCTCACCTTTGCCATAGGCAATCAATTTTACGGTATATTCCCCGGTACTATTAAAAGCGTGCACAACAGAAGTGTCCGATCGGGAAGAATTGCCATCACCAAAATCCCATAAAATATTTTCTGTCATTTTAGAGGCATTGGTAAACTTAACCTTAAATGGAGGACGACAAATGTTTAGTTTTTGGTAGCTAAAATCGGCAATGGGAGAAGGAAGTATTCCTATATTCGTTGTTCGGTATAAATGGCATCCATTACTCAATATAGCCGTAATGGAAACCTCATATTTACCGGAATCTGCATAACAATATTTAAAATGACGTTGGTTTGTTTTAAAACCGTTTCCTAAATCCCACTCTACATAGCTTAGATCCTGATTATTAATATTAAAAGTAACGCTGTCTTTTAGTCCTGGGCCTTCCTTTTTTACACTGTAATCAAGTGTATCTACATTAAGTATAACCGCGTCTTCAATAGGCAATGAATCTGTACATTCTCCCATTTGGGCAGAAAGTGAAATGGTATAGTTTCCGTTGTTTTCAAAACTATATTCTAATTTCTCATGGTTGGATACTAATTCATCGTTTATTTTCCATTCCCAATTATTAATATATACAAAGGGATCATCAACCCCTTCTATTGAGGTGTTATTGGTGATAATTGGTTGGTAGGGTAACTCGCAAGGCGTATCTCCAATAACACTAAAGTTTACCTCAGGGACTTTACTAACCGTTATATATTTAGATTTAGATGCGTTTCCATAACAACCATTTTCATCAATGGCCATGAGTGTTATTTTGTAGCTGCCAGGTTCATTAAAGGTGTAATCAGGATTTTGTTCAGATATGGAAGAACCATTGATTAACCATACCCAGCTTTCTATAGCTCCTTCTGCTTGTTTGCTTTTGTCTTCAAACTGTACTTCCAATGGTACACATCCCGAGGTTATATCGGAAACAAAGTCAGGAGTAGGGTTGTTGAAAATTTTAATATATTCTTCTTTCTCTATTGTAATTGAACCATTAATAGTTAGTCTTACGTTGTATGTACCCGGACTAGTATAATTGGCTTTGGGATGTTGTAAGGTAGACAGATTTCCATTTCCAAAATCCCATTCCCAGGAAGTAGCACCTTCTGAATCATCGGTAAACTGAACGGCAAGAGAGTTACAGCCTTTTGTAATATTAGCGTGAAATTCGACTTTTTGTGCAGATGTTTCAAAACAATAGCATACAGATAATAGCGTTAATAGAGAAAATACAAAGCGTAATACGCCCTGGTTAGGAGTAGGATTTGATAATATCATAATAAATAATAATGTGAGGCTTATTTATAACAAGTTGCGAAAGTAAAAAATTATCATAAATAAGAGATGAGTTTTACTAAAATTTGGTTATTTATCATCGTTATTCAGGTTTGCTTTTAAGAGTCAACTCATGAGAATTAAAGTAAAATCCACCTGCATTAGATTAATTAATTAACTTTTCATTGAAAAAAATCAGGTATTTTTTTTATGAATTATTGCAAGAAGGTTAGTATCCTTGAAGTCTGAAAAATTATTAACAGTAATATTCAAATTAATTACATTATCTATTTTAAAAAAGTAAAGTATGACAATATATAAGCTGTTCGTTGGAACAATCATAAGTTTTTGTCTCCTAAGTTCAACTTCTGTATTTGCGCAGGGAGGTGATCAGATTGTAGATGGTATTGGGGAAACAGCACTAAAAACCCGTTATATATTTACACGAGATGCGAATGATAAATCCCGTAATAATTTACATGGCGAATTTATAGGTCCGGATTACAATTTTGCAGATGATAGTTTATTTAGAAGGACACTTTCTTTTTATGGAAATACGGATACATATATTTCACTTCCCGGAGAAACAATGACTGGAGAAGAATCTATCAGTATTTCCGGATGGATTTATTTACGCTCAGACAATAAAGGTCAGGTGTATTTCGATTTTGGAAGAAACGCTGAGAATCATCTCTTTTTTGCACCTGCAGGAACTAAAAATCAAGCAGACTCTCAAGTTCAACTGGTGAAAAATTCAGAAAAGTATGTTGTTAAAACACCTGCATTAGAGTTAAATAAGTGGAATCATATAAGCATTGTTTTCAATGCTCCTTCAAAAACACTTGGTATATATATCAATGGAAGTTTTATAGATAAGATTACTGATGTTGACGTGGAGCTGAAAGATTTGTTTGATGTTAATTCAGAGAATAATCAATTATACATTGGTAAATCATTAACAACTGATGATACAGGTTTAAATGCCAAATTATTCGATTTCAGGATATATAGAATTCCATTGACAAAAGAACAGATTGCTACTATTTATAAAAATCGCGGACGTAGAAATGTTGGCGCAGAGAGCGCAGAAACAAAGTCTGCATCTGATCTTCCTGAATTCCCAAAAGCAACACCTCAATTATACAATGCCTATTTAAGTAGTGTTTCAGACATTCAGGTGGAAACCGAAGTGGGAATTCTTCCAAAATTACCTCGCACTGTTAAAGGGATTTACAAGGATAATATCGAAGGACCTGAGGTAATTGTACTTTGGCCGGCTCCTAAGGATAACAGTTCAGTGATTAAAGCCGGTACTTACACAATTACAGGAAAGGTTTCAGGAACAGATATACAACCTAAGGCCATCGTTACGGTTAAAGAGTGCAAAGGACATGCAGCGCCTCATCGCACGCTGGAAGGATTCGATCTTGATCAGGTTTATTTAAATAAGGATATCAACGGCTATAATACCAAATTTATTGAGAATCGTGATAAATTTATAAATGGTCTGGCTAAAGTAAATCCTGACAATTTTCTATACATGTTTCGCAATGCTTATGGCAAGGAGCAACCCCAAGGTGCTGTAGCTTTAAAGGTGTGGGATAGTCAGACGACTAAACTACGCGGACATGCCACCGGGCACTATCTTACTGCTTTGGCTCAGGCATATGCCGGTACAGCCTATAATAAAGAGCTTCAGGCAGATTTTGCTGAAAAGATTGAATACATGGTGAATACCTTGTATGAATTGTCACAATTGTCAGGAAAGCCACAAACAGCAGGTGGAGAATTTATATCCGATCCAACTGCTGTACCTCCCGGGCCTGGCAAAACAGACTATGATTCAGATTTATCTGTAGAGGGTATTCGTAGCGACTACTGGAATTGGGGTAAAGGCTATATTAGCGCTTATCCACCGGATCAGTTCATCATGTTGGAACATGGCGCAAGATATGGAACTGGTGATAATCAGATTTGGGCTCCATACTATACTTTGCATAAAATTTTGGCCGGGTTGATGGATATCTATGAAATCAATAAAAATGAAAAGGCTTTAAAAATCGTAAAAGGTATGGGGGATTGGGTATATGCCCGATTAAGCCAGGTACCAACAGATACACTAATAAAGATGTGGGATACATACATTGCCGGAGAGTTTGGGGGTATGAACGAAGCAATGGCAAGGTTATACAGACTAACCAAGGAACCAAATTATCTTGAAACGGCTCAATTATTTGATAACATTAGTGTATTTTTTGGAGATGCAGCGCATTCTGGTGGATTAGCTAAGAATATAGATTCATTCCGAGGTTTACATGCCAACCAGCATATCCCTCAGATTGTTGGAGCGATAGAAATGTATCTTGATTCAAATGACCCCGATTATTATCACATTGCGGATAACTTCTGGGATTTAACAACAAACGATTACATGTATAGCATAGGAGGTGTTGCCGGATCGCGTCATAATCCTAACAATTCAGAGTGTTTTATACCAGAACCACAAACGCTATATGAGCATGGTTTTAATACCGATGGTCAGAATGAAACCTGTGCTACTTATAATATGCTTAAACTAACCAAGAACCTGTTTATGTTTGATCAGCGTCCGGAGTTAATGGATTACTATGAGCGTGGTCTATATAATCATATTCTTGCTTCGGTTGATGAGCATACACCGGCAAATACTTACCATGTGCCATTACGAATGGGATCGGTAAAGCATTTTACCAACGGACATATGACTGGTTTTACTTGTTGTAATGGAACGGCGCTTGAAAGCAGCACAAAACTTCAGAATTCTATATATTTTAAAAGTGAAGATAATAAAGCATTGTATGTAAACCTTTTTATACCTTCTACTTTATTCTGGAAAGATAAAAATGTTACCATAACACAAACAACTGCTTATCCGAAAGAAGACCATACGCAGTTAACGATTAAAGGTGCTGGTAAATTTGATGTTAAAGTTCGTGTACCACATTGGGCAACAAAAGGATTTTTTGTTAAAATCAATGGTAAAGATGAAAAAGTAAATGCTACTCCAGGAAGTTACCTTACGCTAAGTCGTAAATGGAAAGATGGAGATACCATTGAATTACGTATGCCTTTTAAATTTTACTTAGAACCGGTTATGGATCAGCAAAACGTTGCCAGTTTATTTTACGGCCCTGTTATACTGGCTGCACAGGAAAAAGAGTCACTAACTGAGTGGAGAAAAGTTTCATTGGATGCAAAAGATATAAGTAAGTCAATAACAGGTGATCCAAAGCAATTGATATTTAATATTGATGGTGTGGTTTTTAAACCATTCTATGATACTTACGGACGTCATTCTGTGTACTTGAATGTGGAATTAAAGTAAATCCTAATTTCAATTATATAAGCGCGATTTAATCGTCTTATCCGATGTAAAGCCTGTTTGTTCATTACGAATAAACAGGCTTTATTTTTTGCGAATTTATTATTTGTTCGTTTTTTAAATTCTATAAATCAATTATTTATCTCATTAATTTATTTATTTAAGGCGCATACTGCGCTTCTGGTTTTAGCTTAAATCCAATGATAACCAGAATTTTTACATCGGCTATTGGAGTTTTAAAAACTATCCATACCTTTGTTCGTAAATTAACGAACATGAAATTAGCTCAAGAAACGGAAAGACAACAAAAAATAGCCCGGTATGCAAAAGCTATTGGACATCCCATTCGGGTTTATGTGTTGGAGTTGTTATCGAAACAAGCTTGTTGTTATAGTGGGGATTTAAGTGAGGAGCTTCCCATTGCCAAGTCAACATTGTCGCAACATTTAAAGGAGTTAAAGGAAGCAGGGTTGATACAGGGTGAAATAGAAACTCCAAGAGTAAAATATTGCATCAATAAAGAAAATTGGGTAGAAGCTAAAAGCTTGTTTGGTGAATTATTTAAAGATTAAAAAAAAATTTACAAAGGATGTTCGTATTATTACGAATAATGAAGCTTTTAATAAGAATAGAAGTTATTAATTTTTGAAGAGTAAATAATATTGGTTAAGGAGAGATTTTGCATCTCCGCCTCTGATAAAATGCGTATGAAAAATCAAAGAATGAAGCGTAATAATCAAAGCTGTTTGAGAGTAGCGAGTTCTTTGATTTTAGTGAAAAGAATTGATTTTTAGCTATTTTGTCAGCAGCGGCGGCATCTTTTGTTTACTTTTCTTTGCTGTAGAAGAAAAGTAAAAGCCTGTCTGGCTTGAAGACAGAATAATAGTTTGTTTATTGATAAATCAATATAAAGTTTAAAACTAAATAATATGGAAATAAAAGTACTGGGCACAGGATGTGCTAAATGTAAAAAATTAGAAAGCCTGACAAAAGAAGCTGTGGCTGAATTAGGATTAGATGCTACAGTAACCAAAGTAGAGGATATGTTTAGAATTATGGAATTCGGCGTAATGACTACACCAGCACTTGTAGTGGATGGTAAAGTGGTTCATAAGGGTTCGTTGTTAAAATTAGATGAAATTAAAAAACTACTTCAACAATAATAATTATGAGAAAATTAATGAAATTAAGTTTGCAAAGTATAGCATTATTGGCAGGAATTACCCTGTTTAGTTGTGCCAACCAAACAAAGGAAAAATCAACAGCAGAAGCAAAATCAGCAACAGAAAGTTGTGATGGCTGCACTGAGACTGTTTGCTGTTCATCTGAACAAAAAGCAGAAAGCACTTTAGCCAAAGTACAAGAAAAGGAAGTGCAGGCCTATTACTTTCATGGAACCAGACGATGTGCAACCTGTGAGGCAGTAGAGAAAGTAACTCAGGAAACCTTAACTGAAAAGTATCCCGAAGTAGTTGGTTTTGCTTCTATAAACAGAGAAGAAGAAAAAGACCATCCTCTTATCGAACAATTTAAAATCAGTGGACAAACCCTATTGATTAAAAAAGGAGAGGAGTTAATCGATTTAACCAATGTGGCTTTTTTAAATGCTCGTTCCAATCCGGAAAAGCTAAAGCAAAAAATAGTAGAAACAGTTGAGGAATTGATTAAGAAATAAACTTGTACCATGGAATTTCTCAACAACATACTCGAAAATACCCAGGCGCCTTTTATTACCGCTTTTGTATTGGGATTAATGACAGCTATTAGTCCCTGCCCAATGGCTACAAATATTACCGCCATTGGTTATATAGGTAAAGATATAACCAATAAACGAAAAGTATTTATCAATGGCCTGGTTTATACTGGCGGTAGGGGAATTGCTTATGTATTATTGGGATTGTTGTTTTACTTGGGAGCTTCTCATGTTCAGTTATCATCCTTTTTTCAGGAATGGGGGGAAAAAATATTAGGTCCGGCATTGATTGTTCTTGGATTATTTATGCTGGATCTGATTCATATTCCAATACCGGGTTTTACAGGACTAAATAAAAAAATGGAAGAAAAGGCCGGAGGAAGTATCGGAGATGTATTGCTCATAGGAATTGTATTTGCGTTGGCATTTTGTCCTTATAGCGGCGTTTTGTTTTTTGGGATGCTTATTCCTATTACCATTAGTAGTGCAAGTGGCTTATACCTTCCTGCTGTTTTTGCTCTGGCTACAGGTATACCTGTTATTATTGCTGCCTGGATCATTGCTTTTAGTCTCAGTTCTATTGGTACTTTTTATCAGCGACTGAAAAATTTTGAATATTGGTTTCGTAGAATTATAGCTGTTTTATTTATAGGTGTTGGTTTCTATTATTGTGTCATGTACTTTTTGTAAGTACAATGAATTCTTCAAAATTTTAATTGTGTAGATATGATGAAAGCGTTAGCATTAAAATATAAGCAACAAGCCTGGATTTGGCCTTTAATTTTGTTACCACTTTGGTTATTGGGTTATATATACCTGACAGCAATTTCTGATTTTATGACAGAAACAGTGTTCGGTTTAAAAGCCGGAACTCACCTAACCGAAACCATTCGTTTTTTTATTTATGAAGTGCCTAAAGTGATGCTGCTTTTGGTAGCTGTTATCTTTTTAGTTGGCATCATCCGAAGCTTCTTTTCTCCGGAGAAAACACGAAAAGCATTAGAAGGCAAACCTTTGTTTGTGGGTAATATTATGGCGGCATCTTTAGGCGTAGTCACCCCGTTTTGTTCCTGCTCGGCTATACCTTTGTTTTTAGGTTTTGTAGAGGCCGGAATACCTATTGGGGTTACTTTCTCGTTTTTAATTGCTGCGCCAATGGTTAACGAGGTGGCATTGGTTTTACTGGTTGGTTTATTCGGTTGGAAAACAGCGCTTATCTACGTGGGGACAGGCTTGTTAATTGCCATTTTTTCGGGATGGATGATTGGTAAATTAAAGTTGGAAAAATACGTGGAGGAATGGGTTTTTCAAATGAAATCAAACCGCGAGGAAGAGGAGGAAGTGAAACCTACTTTCAATGATAGAATTAAATCTGCCTTTGGAATTGTGCAGGAAACGATGGGTAAAATATGGTTGTTCATTATATTGGGTATTGCTGTTGGTGCTGCCGCTCATGGTTATGTTCCCGAGGATTTTATGGGTAATCTCTTAGGTAAAGATAATTGGTATGGTGTTCCTTTGGCTATATTGATTGGTGTTCCAATGTATTCTAACGCTGCCGGCGTAATTCCGATTGTTAGTGTATTGATCGAAAAAGGCGTGTCCTTAGGAACCGCATTGGCATTTATGATGTCGGTAATTGCTTTATCGCTTCCAGAAATTATTATTCTTAAAAAAGTTCTCAAGTGGCAATTGATTGCTGCCTTTGTTGGTATCGTGGCAACGGGTATTATTATCGTAGGATTTATTTTTAATTATTGGTTGTAGATTCGTCTAAAATATTATGGATTATAAAATACAGGAGAGTTATCAAATAAACTTCTCCTGTATAATCAAGCATTATAAAACGATAAAATAAATATTAATTACCAGCACTAATAGTAAAACGAACCAACCTTAGAGGAATTTCTTCCACGTTTTTCTTCTTTTGTAATCCGTATATATAACCATTATGAAAAACCATTTTAGCAGGATTTATGCTTAAATCGTAGTCGTCGCATACAAAGCTACTTTTGCAAATAAACTCACCGCCATTTTTAAATACATATACATTAAACATATTCATGCCTTCTTCTTCAGGGTATTCAAATAATAAAAGATTGCCTTCTGAATCCTGTAATAAAGTGGAGAAAAACGGTTTTTGAATAGGATCTTTAATATTTTCCAGATCTTTCTTTATCGCATCAACAAAATATTGATGTGCTTTTTGACTTTCAGCTTCATCTACATAGCTAAGGTCAGCAAAGCGATTAGGGTTCATTTTACTGTACTCGTCCAAGGCCTTTTGCTGAATCTCTTTTTGTTCTTCAACAGATATTTGATGAGCTTCCATGCTTAGCGTTGATTTCGAAATGTAATTCCCATTTAGATCATAGAATCGTATTTCACTATTCGTTGGATTAACAAGAGCCAGTTGATTATTAATTAAAGCTAAATTCGGACGGGCCTTCATCGATAAGGCACTTGAAAAAGGCATCGTGTTCATAGAAACACCACCTCTTTCTTTAAAAAAATAGTTGTAGTTAAACATTTTGGGTGATTTGTTTACCGGGTTTCTTTCTGTAAAATGTTCCCAGATTACTTTCTCCTCATTGGTTTCGTAGTCCACAACAGAAACAAAATCACGGAATTTAGTTTTCCATATCACCCAACCAACAACCGCAATCTTGCCATTGGGTAAAGGAAGAATACCCCTTAGCATATAGTCCAATTTCAGGGTTTTCTTGTAATTGCCATCAAAGTCAAAACAAAGCATATTACCCATATTGTCAGCTCCGGTAAAAAAAGTATTTCCATTAATAACCCCTTCAATAGCCTGAGTCTTTTTAAATACTTTGCCCGAATAGGAAGTAATATATAGCTCTTTTTCGAAATCGCCATTGGGCGAAAATTTACTGTAAAAGTTATGATAGGCATGATTTACCACAACAGAACCATCGGGCATGAGCTTGATTGATTTTCGATCGCCCATGGGTTTGCCATACAGGGTATCGTGATAAGTCTCAAATACTTTGTTCCAGTTATTCTGATTGCCATATTCTTCGTCAGGAATTAACTTTACACTTCCCGATTTGTATAGATCCAATAAACTTTGCGCCTGTACGGAATAGGTAAAGGCCATTAGTATAGTAAAAAGTAATATTTTAGTTTTCATGGTATGATTATTTTTGCTTGTGTTCTTAAGGCGCCTTTTTTAAGAAACAAGCCGTTGATTATTCAAAGTAAAACTCATTAATATTTCCATCGGCACTAATTTCGTGCATCACCATGGGCATGTTTGAAATAGGCTGATTAGCATCCGTTTCAAATTCCATGGTATAATACAGCATGTCGTTCATACCTTTTTCTTTTTGAGATAAAGGAAACCACATAAATAGTAACCAAGAAGCCACAAGTGAAGCGCTAATAGCTATATATTTTACTAGCGGTTTGAGTCGATGCGTTTTCTGGTTAGGAAATGGCAATTCAGGTACAATATTAGATTCCTGATCTGCTAGCCTAATTTTGTTTGTAATGATGGATTTCAGATTTTTTTGATGATCAAGCCTTGTTTGGCAATCAGCACATTGCTCCAGATGCTTATTTATATGATCAACTTGCTCCTGAGCCAATTCTCCATCTATATATAGCTGTATACTTAAATCATCCAAACAATTCATAATGCTTTGGTTTTAATGTTTTCTCCAATTTTTTTAAAACACGGGATAAAGTTTTACCGATAGAGGTGAATTTTATGCCGGTAATTTCTGACATTTCTTTATAGGATAAACCTTCACTGTATAAAATCACTAAAAAGCGTTCTTCGGGTTTGAGTTGATTTAAAGCTGAATCAATCCATTTTTTTGTGTCTGTACTGTTTGCTTTAGATTCTTCGTTTGTTAGGTGTTGGGCTTTATCCAGGTCTTCATATTTACTTTGAGATCTTATATAATCAATGCATTTATGATAAGTGGCCTGGTAAACCCAACTCGAAAAATGATGAACCTTTTTATTTTGCTGAATCTTTTCGAACAAATAAATAAAAACCTCCTGAACCAGATCCTTAGCCACTTCGCTATCGCCAATGGTTCTTTTAGCAACTCTAAAAGCCATTGGATAATACTGCTGATATATGTGGTTGAAATCTTTCAATGTATGGGTGCTTTTATCTATATGTCGGAGAAATTAAATTTTTGTGACAAGAATACCTATAAAAAATATAGTTTTTACGCCATGGAGCTGTTTTTAGCTTAAAAGCTAGATGAAAGTACTATCAATTTATTAAAACCATTCAACAGTATAGTTTTTAAATAGGTTATTTATCACCATATAATTATATTTGAAACTATAATTTAACTAAAGATAAAATTATGAAGTTGTGTTTGTAGTTTATATAAGAACGATATACACAATGTATTTATCGAATTATTAGCTGTTATTTAAAATAAACTATAAAAGATGATCGACCCAGGAACAGGATTGACAATTTTAGGAAGCGCAATTGGAAGCGCTAAAGTCGTTGAAAAAATATTAGGTCCAACCTCTGAATATATAGGTGAACAACTAAAAGAATGGACGGAAAAAAAATAAAAAACACGGCCAATATTTTCAAAAATGCTGAGAAAAAACTTGGTAAAAAACTTGAGCAGGACGGTAATGTCTCACCTAAAATTCTAAAAAGTATCCTAGAAGATGGAGCATGGTGTGAAGAAGAACTGCAAGTAGAATATTTTGGAGGTGTTTTAGCTTCATCTCGAACTGGAGTCTCAAGAGATGACAGAGGAGCTTACTACACAGACTTAATATCTAGACTTTCAACCTATCAATTACGAACGCATTATCTATTCTACCATTCTTTGAAACAGCATTTTGACGGACAAGATATTAATATGGACAATGGAAATAATTGGCCTAAACTACAATTGTTTATGACATATGAGACCTACTACAATGCAATGGACTTCACAGAAGAAGAAATACAAAATTTGGGCACCTTGTTGTCTCATTCAATTTGGGGGCTAAACAAAGAAAGTTTAATAAGTGATTTTTCATATGGTAGTATCGACCATCTAAAGCAAAGATTTTCAGCGGTAAAGAATAATGGAATTTTAATGACACCATCAAAAATTGGTGTTGAACTTTTTATGTGGGCTTATGGCTATGGACAAAATAATCAGAATGATTTCTTTAAAAGCTCAATTAAATTCAATGACGAACAAACCATTAAAATTGGTCAATCTCTGTCCACTGAAGAAGAATTAGCAGTTGAGAAAGAAAATAAAAACAACAGCTAACAATAAATAAAGGGCATAGGCTAGCAGTATGTGTTGGGAGTTTAGTTCTTATATTAAGTTCGTCGAAGCTTTTGTTTCGGTTAGTGAAGAGAATAAACTTATGACCAAATTAAAAGCTTAGGCTTGGAGGAATTTCGGAGATTCTGTTTTTCAAAATCAACCATCGCTCCTTATTCAAACCGTTATACGAAAGTATCATGAAAAACCTAATACTAATATTATTTCTTCTTGGAATTGCTTTTTCTTGTGAAAGAGGTTCTAAAGAATCATATCCCAAAATTATTGGTGATTGGGGAGTAGATTCAACTTTTCTGACATTTTGTATAACAGATAGTGTAGCATCTTTCGTTAATGATATTGATTTTTATCCATATTCAATTGAGAATGATTCAATAATTTGTTTTAAAAAGAGCCATCTTCATAATCCAACTCTTACAAGAATAGCTTATAAAATCAATGAAGTTAATAATGAGCATTTAATTTTAGAAGACAATGGACAAATAGCATGGAAGTTTTATAGAATTCTATCTAACGATAGCTCTGTAAACTTGGAGAAAGTTTGTTTTACTTCATCATTAAGTCATGGCCGAATTCCTTCAGTAAATATTGAGATAAATAAGGATGGTATTTGTTATGCAAGACTTCTTAGGACTGAAAATGATGGATTATTTAAAGCTAAAATAGATTGGCTTAACTTTATTAAGTTGCAAGAAAAGATTAGAGCACTTCAGATTGATTCTTTAAAACCAATATATAATTTAGAACCTGTACCTCCAGGAAATCAGACATGTGGCTTAGTGTTACTATATGCTAACTATAATTAAAAAAATACGAATTCATGAAAAATTGCTTTTTAATCTTATTGACCAATTTATTTATCATTAATATATGCTTTGCTCAATCAAAGGATAAAAACAATGATCATAGAGCATCATTGAATGAGTTATGGTTTTATGGAAAAACAGATAAGGCAATTACATTAACATTGAAATTATATCAACAGAATCGTTCGTTTTTTTTGTATCGTATACACGATGATCTTGCATTACAATTAGAAAAAGATAGAAAGCATCATAGACTTAAATATCTTGAGCAATTGTATAGTAAGGGACATATGGAAATAAATGAGATCATAACACCTATTTATTTATGGGCAAAAGCATTAAATACTAAAAATAAAAAGGAATTAATTTCTATACAGGAAGAATTAAATAACTTTCAGAAACACTGTTTGAATTATGATTCAAAATCAGTAAGATATTCGCTTTTAATATTAAAAATATTAGATGAAGCTCATATAATTGATAATAATAGAAGTGAAATAATATTCAGAAACATACAATATCTAACACACAAGAGCAATCAATTAACAGATAACATAGACGCTGAAAAACTATCTAGGTGTAGATATATGCTGGCATATTGTTATGATTATTTATATTCTAATGTGATTGATAAAGAGGAATATTTAAAAAAAGCTTCAGATTATAGCCCAAACTATAATGATAGATTAAACAGGATGGCTTATTTTAATGATGCTAAGTTATTGACAAAAGATATTCATGAAATTGGATACAAAACCAAATATCATAAATACCTTGTTGCTAAAAATAGAAGAAAGGAAGCTTTAGAATTACTATGCGAAATAACATCAATTCATCCATCTGATACCAATATTAGTTCGCTCAGAAAATATTATGAGAAAACTAAACATGATGGTTTATTTTATTCCTATTGGGAAGAATTTATTGAAAACCAAGGGATGAATGTTCCTAATGTTATATTAAAATTCAAAAATGAAGAACTTGACTTATCGAAGAGTTCTGACAAATGGATTTATATCGATGTATGGGGAACTTGGTGTAGTCCTTGTTGTGAAGAGTTACCGGAATTGCAATCTTTTTATTCAGAAAACAAAAATAATAATGATTCCAAATTAAAAATCTACACCTTTTCATATAAATCTCGAAATCTGACAGATTTTATGTCTAAAAACAATTATACATTTCCTGTAAGTGAAATTGACAAACAGACAAACGATTTATTCGGAATATCAGGATATCCAACTAAAATATTGATCTCACCTCAAGGTAATTATATAAAATTACCTGCTGGCGATGTATGGAAAATATTCCTGAAAAATTATCTTTTACAATAAATAAAAGTGCTACTCCCGAAGGAGCAACACCTTTTTAAGAACCAAAAAATATGATTATTCCTTATTGGTAGCAGTTTTTGTTGACTTAACTTCTGCTTCATAGCCTAATTTTTCAATGGCTTTTTCAAGGTTTTCAGAAGTGTTTTTGTCTTCTCTAAAAGCAACAGTAACTAATTTCTTTTCCAAATTCACGTCTACTTTTTTCACTCCTTTTTCAAAAGGAATGTTCTTCATGATTTTGTTTTTGCAACTATGGCAATCGATAGTACATGAGTAAGTTACTTCTTTTACTTTTGGCTTTTCTTTGGCAAATGTTGTTGTCATTGTAAATGCCATAAAAAGTGCTGCGATAATAAATTTTAAATTTTTCATTTCTATATATTTTTAGATTATACTTTATAAACTTTAATAATTTCGATTACTCTTTGTCCAGCGTATATTTTATACCTACATAAAACATTCTACCATAAAGCGGACCCCAAACTCTGCTGGCATCAAACTCATCTCCAAAAGGATTTTGTGCATCAATTATGGCATTTTTTTGAGTGAAGTTTCCTAAGTTTTCAGCACCTGTATAAAAGCTCCATTTGCGATAATTTTTGGTTACCTGAGCTAATAAATACACATATTTTTCTGAAGTATGAGGCCTTGTATTGCCAACGCTATTCCCATCGGTAGAAGGAAGCTCCATATCTCCATGGAACTGAGCAGTAAGATCAAAGACCCATTTGTCTAAATTAGTTCGATACGAACCGGATAATAGCCCTTTGTATTTGCTTACAAAAGGTGTTTTTCTGAGCTCGTTATTGTAAGTGGCCTGAACATCATTAATACGATAGGCTGCAGTAAAGTCAAAGCGATTAAATAGCTCGTAAGTGGCTTCAAACTGAAATGTATTTGAATAGGATTCTCCATCGAGATTGTAAAAATGAACCTCACGCGTATTCTGATATAAATCGGTAATTAAT
Organism: uncultured Saccharicrinis sp.; assembly: GCA_963677245.1. GTDB lineage: Bacteria > Bacteroidota > Bacteroidia > Bacteroidales > Marinilabiliaceae > Saccharicrinis. Next base: position 1,309,297 of record OY781921.1, on the reverse strand, counting down.
CGATTCTTAAAATCAGTTCTAAAGAACTCAATATTCATATTTAATTCTCTGTTCCATATTTTAAATTTGTTCACCAATGAAATTCCGTAATTCCAGGCTTCTTCCTGTTTAACGTTTTCTTCAAAGATCAAATTTTTTGAACTCGCCAAAAGATTGGTGTTTTCACTGATAGCATTAGGCGTTCTATAACCCTTACCTGCACTTATACGAATGGTTGCTGCATCTAAAAAGTGATACTTGGCATGTAGGCGAGGGGTGATAAAACCACCATGAATGGAGCTGTGATCGTAACGCAATCCTCCTAATAAAGTAAAATGATCTCCGGGAATATAATTGTATTCAACAAACACACCCGGCGTAAATTCTTCATATCCTACCCAATCAGTACTTCCGTTGAAAATCGCGTTGTTTTTATCATACACCATGCTCAATCCACTATTGTAGGTATGCTGCGTATTGCCAATGTACGACTGGAAAATAAAGTTGGCATATGCATTTTGCTGATCTACATCAAATGTATTATGACCATAAAATGATTCGCGATTGAAATAATTATAAGAAACGATTGTTCCTAAACTGGTACCTGGTCTGTTAAAGAAAAAGCCATTTTTTGCAAACAGGCTTACTTTTTCAACATCTATTTCCATTCCATAAGGATCATCATCACTGAACGAGTAACTTGAAAAGTTCTTTTGTCCTCCTTTTCTACTTTCTTTTAGGTATGAGATGCCAAATTTAGATTCATATTTTTCCGAATTATAAGTCCAGCGGTTCATAAAAGTCGCCAGGTTTGAAGTAGGCTTATCCAGAAAGCCGTCGTTATTCATATCTAATTCACGAAAGTTTCCACTGACATGTGTTAAGATAGAAGAGCTTAATTTTTCGTTTACTTTAAATGAATAACTAATGTTGTTCTCTGCTTTCCCATCCTGATTTCCATAAGCATAAATCTGTAGTTTTTCAGCGCCATCAGGTTGTTTATACTGCACATTAATTTGCCCGGTAATGGATTCGTAGCCATTTTTTACAGCTGCTGTTCCCTTACTTACCTGAACCGATTCCATCCAGCTACCCGGAATATAATCCAATCCAAATGCGGTTTCGGCACCTCTTAGAATAGGAATATTTTCCAGATTAATTTGAGAGTACCTACCCGATAAACCTAGCAAGCGAATTTGCTTTACTCCAGATACAGCATCAGAATAGGAAACATCCACCGAGGCATTGGTTTCGAAGCTTTCGGATAGGTTACAACAAGCAGCACGCGCTAATTCTTTACCACTTACATTTTGAACATAAAGCGGATCAAGCATTGAATAATTGCTGGAAGCTACACGAGTTGCCACCACTACTTCATCTAACTCTGCACCCGGTTTTAAAAAAACGGTTAGTTCAGAATTCGAGTTAATAGAGATCGTATCGTTTTGATAGCCAACAAAGCTAAATACCAATAAATTTTGCTGCGATTGATCAATGATGAATTTTCCATTTTCATCGGTAATGGTACCTATAGTTGTACCTGCCCAATATACATTCACGCCTGTAAGCGGAACGGTTTTGTTATCTTTTTTTTCGACGACTTTTCCTTTGATCTCACCAGCAAATGAAGAGACGCTCAAAATCATCGAAAAAACTATAATTAAAAGTAGTTTCATCTGTTTAAAATTTAGAAACTCAGCTAAGCAAAGCAATTTTCAATTATGCTACTGTGTAGCCTTATGATTTGCTCCAGCCATGCTGATTTCATATTGTAATATTTTGTATTAAACCTTACTTATTTGCGCACGAATGCACATATGAGTTAAAGCAAAATATTAACAAGCAATTTTAAGCGTATGATGTTTAGTGATGATTTGCCTTCCGTTGGTATTTATGAGTGGTTTCTCGGGCGGTATTTCACCGGAAAAATCTTTCTCAAGCAATAAGGCATGAAAATAATCTAATTGAAGAATAGTTTCTTGTTGTAATAAAGAAACCAGGATGGGTTTGGGTGTTTGTTGCCTCTCTGAAAACTGAAAAGCACTGGTTAGTTTTACAATTTTGTTAGAGCTATGGTGATTATCGCAACAATCATGATCACTAGTTTCTTCAGCATGACAACATTGGTCATTGTGATGGAAATGATCATGGTTAATAATCGCATTCTCTTCACAAATATCTTCTGTAGAATCAATAAATACAGAATAAACTAACTCGTGGGCATGAATACAATAATGATAGAAAAATACCAAACCACTGGTGCTTAATAAAAATAAGCCCAAAGTAATCAAGGTCATGATGCGTTTATGTATTTCTTTCACTATCATATTGCAAATAAACAAAACAATTACCAGATACAGTGTTAATACGCTGTTAACGTTTTGGAACGGCTACTTTAACCGGTTTAAAATGCTTTAATTTAGATTGTTTCAGTAAATCTTTTTTTGCGCTACAACTTCCGCAAGAACCAGAACAACCGGGTTGAGATTCCTGATAACTTTCCCAAATGGTTTTGCCTAAAGAGTATGCAGCATATCCAAAGGCACTAACCACACTAATCCACATTAATATTTCCTGTATCATAAGCTAAAAAATTAAACTTCCGGTTTGATAAATGATAAAAGATAACAACCAGGCCAAGCCGGTAGTATAAAAAATGGTAAATACGGCCCATTTCCACGAACCTGATTCACGCCTTATAGTAGCGATTACACCAATACAAGGGAAATAAATCAATACAAAAATCAAGAAGCTGATAGCTACCAATGGTGTAAAAGATTGTTCTCCTTTGCTATTTGTGGCATGTTTTAAATTGTCTTCAAGACTCAGTGGTTCATCTGTTTCTAAATCTGTTTTTTCTGAGTGGTAAATAACAGCCATTGTACTAACTACTACTTCTTTAGCAGCAACTCCGCTTAAAATACTAACGCCCATTTTCCAGTCAAAACCAAGTGGCCTGATAGTCGGCTCAATAAAGTGGCCAATCATGCCGATGTAAGAACCTTTTTGTTCTTCACTTAACTTTGATACTTCAAGATCCTGAATTTTACTTTCGATGCCACTAGTTAAACGGATTTTGATACTATCCGGTTCATTTGAATTGGTGATTTCAAGCTGTTGAGATTGCAATGTGGCAATATTCGCATCAAAATCTTGTGAATATTCAATGTCTTTTGGAAAGTTCTGAAGGAACCATATGATGATGGATGCGATCATAATGATACCACCTACTTTTTTCAGATACTGTGCCCCTTTATTCCACATGTGTCTGATTGTAGATCGAAGAGTAGGCATACGGTATGGAGGTAGCTCCATTACAAACGGAACATCTTTCTCTCGAAATAAAACCTTCCTGAAAACTTTGGCAATAACAATCGCCAATATAATTCCCAAAGTATAAATACTGAATAATACCGTTCCTGAATGCTCTGGAAAGAAAGCACCAATAAATAGTATATACACCGGTAAACGAGCACTGCAGGACATAAATGGATTAATCAGCATTGTAATTAATCGGTTGTTTTTATCCTCGATGGTTCTGGTTGCCATAATAGCCGGTACATTACAACCAAATCCCATGATTAGCGGAATAAAGGATTTACCATGTAAGCCCATTTTATGCATAAGTTTATCCATAATAAAGGCAGCCCGTGCCATATATCCCGTATCTTCCATAAAGGAGATAAAAAAGAACAGGATTAAAATGTTAGGCAGAAATACCAAAACGCCACCCATTCCATTTATAATACCATTGATCAATAAATCTTTAAACGGCCCTTCATTCATGATGCCATCTAAAAAGGTCATCAAAAATTCAACTCCTTTTTCAATCAAGGCCATAGGGTATTCTCCCAAAGTAAATGTACTCTGAAACATAAGCCACATGAAGAAGAAAAAGATAGGAAAGCCAAATAATTTATGCGTTAAAAATGTATCTACAATTTCCGATTTTCTGACTTTAACTCTGGGAGACTCTGAATAAGTTTCTTTTAAGGCACCGGAAATAAAGCCATATTTAGCATCGGTAATTAAAGTTTCACAATCATCGTTTAATTCAGCTTCAATTTTTTTAATGACCGCTTTATTTTCTTTTCGTAAAGAATCATATTCTGGATTATTGAAGATGTCAGTACAAAACTCCTTATCCTGCTCTAAAAACTTTAAAGCAAGGTAACGAGGAGATACATTTTTAGGTAAATCATACTTCGGAAATATTTCATCCTGTAATCGCCATAAACCTTTTTCTATTGGTTGACCATAATGAATGTAAACCCTGCGTTTGCTTAAATTAATATCTTCATAAACATCAATAACTTTGTTGAATAATTCATCAATACCTTGTCGCTTTGAGCTAATGGTAGGAACAAAGTTAATGCCGAGCATCTTGCCTAAGGCTTCATGATCAAAGCTATCACCTCTTCTTTGAAGCTCATCGTACATGTTTAAAGCCACAACAGCTTTTACATCCATGTCGATAAGTTGTGTGGTTAAAAACAGGTTTCGCTCAATGTTTGATGAATCAATTACATTGATAACAATATCCGGCGTTTCATCTATAATATGCTTTCTTACAAATAGTTCTTCTGGTGAGTAGGCGGATAAGGAATAAGTCCCGGGTAAATCAACAATGTTAAAGGTATAGCCATTGTGATGAAAAACACCTTCTTTCGAATCAATAGTAACCCCACTGTAATTACCCACATGCTCTTTGGCTCCGCTTACATAATTGAATAAAGTTGTTTTACCACAGTTCGGATTTCCAACTAAGGCAACATTTATGGTTTTTCTTTTTTCTAAAGCAGTTTCCCTGAAAACTTCATCTGTAATAGTTCCCTCAAATGGGGTTGAAGCAATTTCTTTGGCTTCTTGTTTTGAAACAATTTCAACTAAAGTAGCCTCGCTTCTTCTCAAGGATACTTTATAATCCATTATTTCATATTCAATCGGGTCCTTTAAAGGTGCATTTTTTACAACTTTAACTTTTTTCCCTTTAACAAAACCCATTTCAATAATACGTTTGCGAAAAGCTCCATGGCCTTTCACCTTAACTATTATTGCTTCTTCTCCAGTATTTAGTTCAGATAAATTCATTCAAACCCCTTAAAAAAAATAATTGTACCAATGGGTACAATATCCCTTATTTACAAAGATAATTTCTTTGGGTATGATGACCAATCCCTATTTGTAGGGATTTTTACTCTAAAATAATAGGCATATCCATAAAATCGTAACATTTATTACATTTGTGAGCTAATGTAAGGAGGGACTATGAACGAAGAATTGGAATTTAATCAGGTATATAATAAAATTCAGGAGTTGCTTAAAAATGGAAAGGCTAATATTTCTGTTCTGGAGGAAGAAGTGGATGTGGATTTACAATTGGAATATTTTAAGCAATCGAAAAAATTATATAAAACAATAGATAAACCTGCTGTAATTCAGGAAAAGGATGAACTTTTTAATAAAGAGTCTAGTCTAGATCGTAAAAAGGAATTGTTATCATCGCTTGCAAAAATAGAAGATCCAGAGGCATATAGAGCTATTGAAAATTACAAGGATAATGCAGATGAGGAATTAGAGCAATGGGCGAAGTTGGCTTTTCAGGAATCTAAAATGGTTTTAGAGACATCTTTATTAGGCGAAGCGCCAATTTTTATTTCAACAGGTTTGGGTGGTCAAGGTAATAAGCTGAGGTATTTTATTGTTTTAGTCGCCAATGAAGAAATGACGCTTGAATCATGGCAAAAGGAATTAGTAGAGAAAGAGTTGAATTTTGTTTTCCAAAGTAAGAATGGTCTTATTGAAAACATTGATAACACCGATTCCTTTTTAATGATTACGGCTTTATTGCCCATTGAAGAGAATATTAAGAATACGCTTAGTCCTGTTGTTAAAGAATGCAACGAGATGGGTAATTTTCTTCGTGATTCCTTTATTGTAACCAATGTTAAGAAGCTGGATGTTGAAGAAATTCAAGGTATGATAGATTCCAAAGATTCCATAAATAATGAAGATAAATTAGAGGATATAGAATAATGGAAGATATTTTAAATAACAATACAGTCAATATTGCTGTACAGGTATTACCGGTAGCAAAAGATAAAGACAGTTATGCTTTGGTTGATGAAGCCATCAAAATAATAGAGAATTCCGGGGTTAAATATGTAGTTACTCCATTTGAAACAGTCATGGAGGGTAAATACGATCAACTCATGGAAATTGTTAAGCAGGTGCAAAACGCCTGTTATCTTTCAGGAACAGAAAAGCTGATGTGTTACACCAAAATACAATCCGTAAAAAATGTGGATGTAACCATTGATGATAAAATAGGAAAGTATAGATAATGAAAAAGGCTACTTATAGTAGCCTTTTAATATCTTAATTTATCTTTACTCTGCAAGATCTTCGAATTCTACATTTGTGTATTCATTTGCAGAAACAGCTTCGGCCATTTCTTGCATTGGCTCTTCGCTTTCGTAAGGTTGGTTTTGCTTGATAAACTCTACCGCTTCCTGCAAGCCATCGGCGAATTTTTCAAAATCTTCTTTGTAAAGAAATACTTTGTGTTTTTCAAAATGAAATCTACCGTCTTGTTCAAACTTCTTCTTACTTTCTGTAATTGTAAGATAATAATCGTTTTTACGAGTAGCTTTTACATCAAAAAAGTAGGTTCTTTTTCCTGCTCTTACCGCTTTTGAAAAGATCTCTTCTCGATTATCATTCTTTTCAAAACCTTCTTTTTTCTCATATCCTTCCATCGTCAATAATTTGTTGTTTGATAAAAATACGCTGACTTTTGTTTACCATCCAAAAATGGGAATTATTTTTTAATTATTCTATAAATTCTTTATAAATTATAGTAAACAATGTGATAAATATAAAGTTTTTGATAAGAAAAAGCGATAAATTGGTATCTGTAAATAGGTATTCTCTTGCGAAAATTACTTTTTAGACCTTGATATTCCTTAACAATATGAGTTATATTGAACCAATATTGCATAAAACATCTATAAATAAGCATATTAAAATATATAGAAAATCACTAAAAACTTTCTGTGATTAAAAGTTAGATTTTTGTGGTATGATATGAAAAAAGGTATATTTTTGCGGCATAAATATTTATTAAAAGTTCTTTGAAGAATGCTTAACAGACGACTACTTCGGGTTAAAGTGATGCAGGTATTATATGCACACTATCAAAATAGCGAAACCTCCATTCAAAATTCTGAGAAAGAGTTGTTTCATAGTATATCTAAATCGCTCGATTTATATTACTTATATATACTCTTGGTATTAGAAGTAAGAGACTATGCAATCGGTAGAATTGAGTTTGCTAAAAATAAAAAGATGGCAACTACCGAAGAGAGAAACCCTAATACCCGTTTTGTAACCAATAAAATCTTATCAAAATTAGCTGAGAATCCGGATGTAATTGCATTTATGGATAAAAATGGAAACAACTGGGTAAATTATAAAGAGGTTGTTAAAAATTTATATAATGCTATCCTTGATTCTCCTCAATACAAAGATTACTTAGAGAATAAGACTACAAATTTTGATTTAGACAAGAAGTTCATTATAAAATTATTTGAAAAGGTAATTGCTTATTTTGAGCCTATCTATCCTGCGTTTGAGGAGCAAAGCATTTATTGGAACGATGAGGTGGAATTTGTGTTGAGTATGATCGTGAAAACGGTTAAAGGCATGGAAGAAGGCAAACCTGTTGAGTTAATGGGTGAGTTTAAAGACGAAGAAGACCGCGATTTTGTAAAAAGACTTTTCCGCAAAGCTGCCGTTAACCATAAAGATTATATGGAGCTTATTGAAAAGTATTCCAAAAACTGGGATGTGGATCGTGTAGCATTTATGGATATTGTTTTAATGAAAATAGCATTGGCTGAGCTGATAGAATTTCAGAATATTCCAATTAAAGTATCCATGAATGAGTATATCGAAATCGCCAAACATTATTCTACCGAAAAAAGTGGGGTGTTTATTAATGGGATTTTAGATAAAGCCATTGCTGAGCTAACAGAAAAAGGAACAATCAAAAAGATTGGAAGAGGTTTAGTTGAAGGTAAGTAATGATGTATAAAAGCCTGCTTATAGTACTACTTGTTTTTAGTGTTGCGTGTAAACATGGAGCTAAAAAAGAAACAAAAGCTGAAATTTTACAAAACACTAAAATTTCTTTTAATAAGGAGTTTCATTCTTTTGGAGATTTAAAACAAGGAGAGATTGTGGGCTGCTATTTTGTGTTTACAAACACAGGAAATTATCCTTTAGTGATTAATGAAGTGAAACCAGGATGCGGCTGTACTGCTGTTGAGTTTACCAAAGAACCTGTTGCCCCTGGTAAACAAGGGGAAATAGAAGTGAAGTTTGATACACGCGGATTTCATGGTAAGCAGTACAAGGTGATTCAGGTTTATACAAATGTTGAAGAAAAAATAAAAGAGTTGGTAGTTTCGGCCAATGTTGTTAATTAGATAAATTTATTAAAATGAACTTACAAAGTATTTTCTTAGAAGGAACTCCTGCTTCCGGAGGCATGGGTGGAGCACAACAATTAATATTTTTTGCATTAATTATTGGTGTATTTTACTTTTTCATGATTCGTCCTCAAATGAAGCGTCAGAAAGAGTTAAAAAAATATCGTGAAGCATTAAAGAAAGGTGATAAAGTTATAACTACAGGTGGTATTCACGGTAAAGTAACTGAAATTAAAGAAGGTTATGCAAATGTAGAAATAGCTTCAGGAGTTGTGATTAAAATTGATAAGTCTGCCATTATTATGGATATGTCGGATGCGCAGGCAAAACGATAGACAATAAATTTTTTTATATAAGGCCAATAACTAAATTTGTGAGTTGTTGGCCTTTTTATTTTATATGAAGCAGTTAAAAAGTAACATAGACGAAATTGTAGATAAGCTAAAAGATGCATTACTATCTATAAAGCAAAACAGAGATTTATTGGTGTTTTTGCTTTTTTTTGTTTTGGCTACCGGTTTGTGGTTCTTAAATGCGCTTCGTAAAGAATATACAACAACCATTACATACCCTGTTGATTACATTAAGTTTCCAAAGGATTTTATTGTTCTTGGAAAACCCCAAACTAAAGTGCAGTTAAAAATCAAATCTTCAGGATACAGTGTGCTTCCTTATCATTTAGGTAAAGTTTTAAATCCCGAAGAACTAAACGTGTCTTCTTTCCGAAGAATGGATTTTGGACAGAACTCAGGCGCATATGTTTTAACTGATGATTTAAAAAAATCATTCTCCGACAAATTATCAAACGGAATTGAGTTAATCGATATATTTCCGGATACCTTGTTTGTTAATTTTGAAAAGAAGGAAAGGAAAAAAGTAGCGGTTAAGTTTAACTCAACTTTGGAATTTCAACCTCAATATTATCAGTCGGGACAGGTGATGATAAAGCCGGATAGTGTTGAAGTTGCAGGCCCTGCTTCAGTTATTGATTCAATCGACTATATCGAAACCTTATTTAAGTTCGAAGATCCGCTGAGCGATTCCTTAAAAAGAAATGTAAGTCTTAAATCCATTAAAGACATTGAAATAAATCCAAGTCGTGTAGTGATTAATATTCCGGTAGAACCGTTTACGCAAAAAAACTTATCTATTCCTATCGATCAATTAAATGTTCCGGATTCTTTGCGTTTAAGGAGCTTTCCTGGAAATGTCAATGTTTCGTTTACAGTAGCGGTGAGTCAGTTTAATAATATAAATGCGCAAGACTTTTCTGCGATTGTAGACTACAATACTTATAATGAGGGAGGATTACCAGATCGTCTAAAAATAAAATTGTTGGATTTTCCCAATGGCATTAAATCAGTCAACTACTCGCCATTGTTTGTAGAATGTTTGTTTGAAAAAGTAAGTGATAAATGATAAAAGTTGGTCTGACAGGAGGAATTGGTACTGGTAAATCAACGGTAGCCGAAATATTCAAATTACTAGGTGTTCCAGTTTATAATGCGGATTACAGAGCAAGATTATTAACCAACACGCATACTGAAATTATAAGTTCAGTAAAAGCTTTGTTTGGCAATGATATTTATACCGAGAATGGCTTGGATAGAAAAAAAGTAGCTTCGCTGGTTTTTAAGGATAAACCATTACTTGCCCAATTAAACAATATTATTCATCCCGCAGTAGCCAATGATTTTGAACAATGGTTAGAGAAAAATATGAATAGCCCATATATTATTAAAGAGGCGGCTATTTTATTCGAGAGTGGTGGAAATAAGCAAGTGGATAAAGTAATTTGTGTGGCTGCTCCTGAAGAATTAAGAATTAAGCGGGTGATGAAGAGAGATGGCGTTTCGAAAGAAGAGGTGCAGAGTAGAATAAACAATCAAATGAAAGAAGAAGATAAGCAGAAAATGGCTGATTTCTTGATTCATTGTAATGATGAAGATTTGGTCATCCCACAAGTTGTCGCACTTCATCAATCGTTAGTTTCTCTCGCTAAAATGATTAAGTAATAAAAGAATTAGAAATATGAGCAAATTTAAAATATCAGGTTCGTCATTGCTGGGAGCTGGTTTAGGATGGTGGATACTTGGTCCGGTAGGTGCTATACTTGGATTTATTGCAGGTTCATTTGCCGAAGGTGTAGCTTCTGAGTTTAACGAAGGAGAAAGACCCGGTGGTGATCCTCGGGATGGTTTTGTGGTTTCTCTTTTGGTGCTTATTGCTGCCGTAATGAAAGCCGATGGCAAAGTAGTGAAATCTGAGCTTGACTTTGTTAAAACCTATCTGTTAAGAGCTTTTGGCGAAAACAAAGCCTCAAAAGCACTCATAATGCTTAGGGATATTTTAAACAAAGAAATTCCTTTGGAACAGGTTTGTCATCAAATTAGTCAGCATGTGGATTATAATTCTAAAGTTCAGTTAATTCACATGCTTTTTGGTGTGGCTAATGCCGATGGTCATATCCCTGAAAGTGAGCAACGAATATTAAGGCAAATAGCTAATGGTATTGGCGTGATGCAACCCGACTTTGATTCGGTATTAAATATGTATGTTAAAAATACCGATTCGGCATATAAAATATTGGAAATTGAACCAACAGCTACGGTCGAAGAAATTAAAAAAGCCTACCGTAAAATGGCTGTTAAGTTTCATCCCGATAAGGTTGCACACCTGGGAGAAGAGTTTCAGACTTCGGCTAAAGAAAAATTTCAAAAAGTCAATGAGGCTTTCGAAACTTTAAAAAAGGAAAGAGGCTTTAATTAGTACATCTTTTTTATTTGATGTTAGTACTATTCTGCTATTTTTGCACAGGATTTTAAATTTCCATTAAATAAAGGATTAAGGGGTTATAACGGAAAAAAGAATAGTATGAGTGAAATGTTAAAAGGAATATTAGCTGTATCAGGTCAAAGTGGACTTTTTAAAATGATTTCGCAGGCAAAAAGCAGCATTATTGTTGAATCATTGGTTGATGGTAAAAGAATGCCTGCTTATGCGACTTCAAGAATCAGTGCGTTAGAAGATATCTCAATTTTTACGGAGGATGGCGATGTTAAATTAGCCGATGTTTTCAAAAATATATTCGACAAAGAAGATGGAGGAGAAGCCATCAGTCACAAATCTTCTGCTAACGAATTAAAAGATTATTTTGCAGATGTATTGCCTGATTACGATAAAGACAGAGTATATGTGTCTGATATTAAAAAGGTGTTACAATGGTATAATCTTTTATTAAAGAGCGAGGTTTTAACTTTCGACGAAGCTGATGAAGTTAGCAAAGAAAACGAGGAAACAGAAAAAGAATAGAAGAATAGTATTTCGAAGATATAATCAGGGTGGAGTTTTTAACTTCACCCTTTTTTTGTGCCTTGTTGAAACAAGTATAGAGTAATTTTCCAAAAACATTCATTTAGTAGAATAAAACAATGAGCTTGTAGGACAAAAAAGTGATTTCGTAGGCCTAAGTATTCATTTTGTAATTTCAATTATTGACTTTGTAAGCTGAACTATTCGTTTTGTAAGAGCAAAGAATGACTTCGTAATTTAAACTATCAAGTTTGTAAGACTGAGGAATGAGTTTGTAACTTAAAAGAATGACTTTGTAGGCTCAGATATTCATTTTGTAGGCATAGTCGTAAGAAGCATATCGCTTTGATATAAAATACATTGTGTCTATATTTAGGAAACAACAAACCCCGAAACTGGGCACTTTTGCCCAAAAACGGGGTTTTTCATTTTTCTAATAGTGATAAAGTTACAAAGTATTCCACATTTTCAGGCATCCTTGCCACTGTTTTCTATTGAAGATAATTTTAACTTGCTCTACGACCAGTTTCTCGACACCGATTTGGGCAAGATTTTTATAGCTATTCCGTGGGAAGAGCTGATACGCTCCTTTAAACTGAATGAAAGCAAGAAAGGCCCAAACTGTATATTTTCTCCGCAAGGTAAGTTGGCACTGATGGTTCTAAAACATTACGCAGGCTGTTCGGACAAAAAACTGATAGAACAGTTCAACGCCAATATCCATTACCAATTTTTCTGTAGCACAGTACTGGGGCTTGGGCAGCACATCAGTAACTATAAAATTGTGAGCCAGATACGCTGTGAGCTGTCCGGAAAGCTGAACATCAAGGATGCGCAGGGCGTACTTGCATCCCATTGGCTCCCTCACATGGAGGAGCTCGAACAGATATTGACGGATGCCACCTGTTACGAAAGTTCGGTTAGATTCCCCACCAACCAGAAACTGTTGTGGGAATCGGTAGATTGGGCATACGGGCAGCTTAAATTGATATGCAAATATAGCGGCATAAAACTACCCAGAACAAAGTATCTCAAATGGAAAGAGCGGTACTGGAGCTACAGCCGAAAACGCAGAAAACCCTCGAAAGAAAAGAACGCATTAACCCGAGGATTGCTCAAGCTGCTGCACAAAATTCTTAATGAATTGGATGATATCGAAAAACAAAACAGGATAGAAATGCCCGGCAAATATTGGGACAAGAAACAAATAGTGAGAAAAGTGTTCCTGCAGCAACAGTACCACTTCGATACCGGCGAAAAAATAAAAGACCGCATAGTGAGCCTTTCGAAAAGTTATATACGTCCCATTGTCAGAGGAAAGGAAATCAAAAAAGTTGAGTTTGGAGTCAAGCTCAATAAGCTTCAGATTAACGGCATAAGCTTTATCGAACACCTTGATTTCAATGCTTTCAACGAAGGCACCCGTTTCCAATCCACCGTGTTCTATGCTCAGCTGCTCACCAAAACTAAGACTAGGCTTGCCGGTGCAGATGCCATTTATGCCACCAACAAAAACAGGAGCTTCGCCACGCAAAACAACATCAGAACCGATTTTGCCAGAAAAGGAAGACCTGGAAAATACGAGTCCGAACGTAAACAAATCGCAAAATTGATCAAGAAAGAACGGGCCACAAGGTTAGAAGGAAGCTTTGGAAAAGACAAACAACATTATCTCTTAAATCGCGTAGGAGCACGAACCAAGGACAACGAGATACTATGGGTCTTTATGGGTATACACACAGGCAACGCTCTGGAAATAGGAAGGCGAATGCATCGCGCCAAACAAAATGCTGCCTGTGCTGCCTGATGTTATTTTAAGATATGTTTGAAATGTTTCCGGCTCCCCAAATGGGAATCGTATGCCCAAAAATGCGCAAAATTAAGGTTTATGGCTTTGAGGAAACCAGTCATATAAGTTATGTAAACAAAAAGAGTCGGCATTTTAAACACCGACCCTTAATATTTATTGCTTTTTATCTTACTTCTGAATCTGCCTTTGTAGGCAGAAACAATGACATTATAGGTTAAAATTTCATTTTGTAAGTTGAAGTAATGGTTTTGTAGGTCACTTAAATAATTATGCTTTTTTGATGACTCCTTTTCCCTTCCATTTACCACTTAGGTAATAAATAAGAGATCCGACCATCCCTGCAGTCCATCCGGCAGGAATTGCCCACCAGATACCTTCTACTCCCATCATTTTAGAAAAAAGAACAGCTAAAGGAATTCGGATAATCCACAAAGACATGAGCGTAATAAACATAGGAATGAGCGTGGCGCCGGCACCTCTTAATACACCATGTATAATAAACATGGTTGAAAATACAAGGTAAAATGAGCTGACAATAACAAGGTAGCTTGATCCATGCTCTATCACATCTTCACTTCCGGAGAAAAGTCCCATTAATTCATGACTAAATAAATAGGCAGAAACCATGACAATAAAACTAATGCTCCAGGCCATTAAAAGTGTAGCTCTAAAACCCTTTTTAATTCTTTCTAATTTATTGGCACCCAGGTTTTGTCCAACAAAAGCAGAAAGGGCAGATGCCAGGTTGAGAGCAGGCAATGCAGCCAACGAATCTATTTGTCCGGCAGCTGTATAGGCGGCCAGTACTGAAGAATCAAAGTTATTTACAATGCGAATCAATGCCATTAAGCCTAATGCTACAAAGGTTTGCTGAAAACCTGTTGGTAACCCAATTCTAAGGCTTTGTTTAAAAAGTTCCCAATCAAAAACCCAATGTTTTAGTTTAAAGGAGATAATATGTTTTTGCTTTTCTAAATAGTAGATGGCTCTTCCGAATGCCACAAATTGAGATAGTACTGTTGCAAATGCCGCAGCCCTGATTCCCCATCCAAATACCACAACAAACAAAATATCCAGCACAATATTTAATATGGTAGCAAATATTAAAAAGCGCAGAGGAGTTCTGGAATCGCCAAGACCTCGTAGAATTGAGGATGTTCCGTTAAAGCCAAAAAAGGCGATCATACCCGTCATGTAAATGGTAAAATACTCAACAGATTGGGGTAATACATCCTCACCTACGTTAAGTAATTCAAATATTTCGCGACTAAAATAAATGCCTATAAACATGATGAGCAGGCTGGCAAAAAACATAAAGGTAAAGATGGTAGTGATGGTTCTTCTTACCTTTTCGGTTTCTTTGGCTCCAAAATATTGCGAAATAACAATGGTTGCACCGCTTCCTATTCCAATCATAAATGAAATAAGCATATAAAAAATAGGGAAAGAAGCACCCACTGCAGCTAATGCCGAATCATCGATAAATCGACCCACGATAATTCTGTCAACAACACTATAAAGCTGTTGAAACAAATTACCAAGTACCATGGGTACGGCAAAATTAAAAATTAGCTTAGCTTCATTTCCTACTGTAAGGTCTTTCATTCAAAAAGGAGCATCAAATAAAACGTACTACTTCAAAAGCTGTAGTAGAATAAATTGTTCAATAAAAAAATGGAAGCTACAAAGCAACGTAATTATTTAAGATAAACCAAGAAATCGGCCGGAGGCTTGTGTTAAGATAACTTAACTAGTTGAAGGTGATGAAATAATTGGCAAAGAAATTCCAGCCGGTTGTGAAAAGTATGGCTAAGAACTTGGCCACATAAAAGTTCATTTTTTTCTCTAGTAAGGATAAAATCAGGTTATTTATAGCTAATCCAATTAACGAGATAATAAAAAAGCTGCTGTATTCAGTTAGTACATCGGTATTTTTACTTTGAAAGGTAAACCATCTGTTTAAAAAATAATTGGAGCTTGCTGCCAATATAAAACCGGTGGAGTTGGCTATAAACCGATTTACCTTTAGTTTTTCTTTTAAAAGAAAGGTAGCTGCAAAATCGACAATTAAACCGGAAAAGCCAACAATAACAAACTTAAGTAGTTTTAATATCATCTTTACAAGTAAGATAAAAAAGAAAACGCTCCCTTTAATTAGGAAGCGTTTTGAATGATAAATTTAATCTATAAAGAATTTAAAAATAAATAATACAGCCAGTAGTAAGCTCACTATATTTATTTGCTTGAATTTTCCTGTTAATATTTTTAAGGCTACATAGGCCAACATACCAAATACAATTCCTTCTGCAATTGAAAAAGTGAAAGGCATCATTACTATAGTTAGAAAAGCCGGAATAGCCTCTGTAAAATCAGATAAATCAATTTTAGAAATAGGTGTAAACATCATTACTCCCACTAATATTAACGTAGGAGCGGTTGCAGCTGAAGGTATCATTAAAAACAGGGGAGATAAAAACAAGGCCAGCAAAAACAAAACACCGGTTGTTGCAGCCGTTAGACCTGTTCTTCCTCCTTCACCAACTCCGGCAGCACTTTCCACATAAGTAGTAACCGTAGAAGTTCCTAATAAAGCACCTAAAGTTGTTCCAATAGAGTCGGCAAAAAGCGCTTGTTTAACACGAGGTATTTTACCGTCCTTATCCAACATATTCGCCTTAGAAGATACACCAATTAAGGTTCCTACTGTATCAAATAAATCTACAAACAAGAATGTTAGTAATACCAGAGCCATATCTATGGTAAATATCTGGTTCCATTCAAATTTTGCAAAAATAGGAGATAAGGAAGGAGGAGTAAATTCAAATGATTGTGGTAAATGAGTTAATCCAAAGGGAATGCCTAATACTGTTCCTATAAAAATACCAATTAATAAAGCGCCTTTTACTTTGCGGGCTAATAATGCTCCTGTTATTAACAGGGTAATTAAAGCCACCATTGGAGCCGCATTGTTTTGTATATCTATTACTTTACCAAGTCCAACAAGGGTAGCATCGTTACCTATAACTACTCCCGCATTTTTAAAACCAATAAGAGCAATAAACAAACCGATTCCAACGGAGATGGCGTGTTTAATGTTAATTGGAATAGCCTTAATAATGAGCTCTCGAATATTAAAGGCAGTCAGTAAAATAAAAATGATTCCTTCCAGGAAAACAGCCGTTAATGCAAACTGCCACGAATGCCCCATGCCTAAACAAACACTAAAGGCAAAAAAAGCATTTAAGCCCATTCCTGGTGCCAGTGCAAAAGGTAATTTGGCTACAATAGCCATGACTAAAGTCGCAATAGCCGCAGATAGCGCAGTAGCTGTAAAAACAGCACCTTGATCCATTCCTGCCTTTGCTAATATATCCGGGTTTACAGCCAAAATATAGGCCATGGTCATAAACGTGGTTATACCAGCTATAATCTCAGTTCGGATATTTGTATTGTTCTTTTTAAGATTGAAGAATTTCTCTAACATATGCTTAGTTTTTTAGAAGGTCCATTTTGCAGCCAGGGTAGGATTTACCATGGTACCTTTGTTGCCACCAAAATTGTTGCTTATCTCCACTTCTCCACCAAAAGAAAGATTGGTGTTAATATTATACCATATTTGTGGTTCAGTTAAAAATACAAAGTCGGTTGTTTCCAATCCGAAAACATTTTCTTCTTTCCAGAAATCAGCAAAACCGGTTAGCGAAAGTTTTTTATTGAAGAAATGCAAGTTCCAAACTCCAGTAATCTGAAACCCGTTGTCTTTATCCTGGATGGTTTTGTAATTAGCCTGCAAGGTAAATACTTTCGAAAAGTCAGCTGTGTTCCAGGTGTATTGAGCACCAAACAACCAGGCATCGTTTATCGGATAGCCTAATACAGTTCCGTTATTAAACTCTACACGAGGTTCAAATTTTTGATCTTCCTTCCATTTAAAACTTCTGGCAATTTCCCAATAAGCCAGAGATACGCCATTTTCAACGCCTCTTTTGTCAGATTGATAATCAAAATCTACAAAAAAGAATGTGCTACCCCATTTGTCAGGTTTAAACATTTCTAAAGTGGTGGTAATCATTTGGCGATCTTTTCCAAAATCGTAATGTACCTGAAGGTTTTGGGCACTTAATAGTTGGGTTGTAATGGCAAAGACGAAGAAAAATAATAACTTTTTCATTGACGATTTTTTTAATCAAATTTCATTCAGTAACTAAAAGAATGTGAATTCAATAATAAATTAATAAGTGTTTTTGTCTTGATATTTAGATGGTACAAAAGTATATTAATTTGAATAGCTTTCTAAAATTAGAGTAGTAAAATACTTGTTTTGTCCCATATCTGGAATATTTTAAAATGGTCTGATGTTTGTAAAACCATGCTTCAAAATTCAAAATAGCAAAATGTTTGCCCGAAACAATTTTTTCTATCTTTGCCGCACGATGAGTAAAAAATGGACATATGTAGTTTTTTTTCTGATGATAAGCCTTGTCTCTATGGCACAAAGAGGCATGGATCGAGATCAACAGAAAGAGGAAAAAGTTAAAAAGGAATACGTAAAACCTGAAGATCGCTTTGGTTCATGGCGCTTGCTGGATGATTTTACTTTGGTTGATTCAATTCCTATTGATACAATTACAGCAGGTTTTCAGAATTACAATCCTATTTTTAAAAAAAGCTATTCCAATATTTACCTGGGTAATATTGGTTCTGCTTATATGTCTAATTTGATGTCGGATAAAGGAGGTTTTAATGAATTTATATTCTTAAATAATCTTCGCGAATATTTTACCCAGCCACAGGATCTTAAGTTTTATGACAGTAAAGTTCCCTATACTAATCTGACTTATATTTATTCTCAACCGAAAAGATTATCGGAAGAGAACATTTCGGTGTTTTTTACACAAAATGTAAATCGAAAACTAAATATTGGTTTTAATTACCATTTACTTTCATCCATTGGATTGTATCGGGCACAGTTGGTGGATAACAGGAACTTCAATTTTTTTATGAGTTACAGAGGTGATAAATATAGTATGCATGGTGCAGTACTTTATAATAAGGCCGCTCATAAAGAAAATGGAGGTATCGAAAACGATAGTATTGAATATATCACAGATCCTAAAAAATACGAATTTGATAAGGCAGAAGATATAAGGGTTAAATATGCTAATGCTACTAATTTTGTTGAAAACTACCAGTTTTTTATACATCAGTCCTTAGGCATAGGTAAAATTAATATGCATGGCAGAGATACTTTAGTGAGTCCTGTTGATAGCCTTGGTTTTATGGAGTTGGAGGAATTGGAATTGCCTGTTAGTACGGTTTACCATACATTTCATTTGAGTACCTATAAAAGAGCTTATAAAATCAGTGGACTTTCTGATTATTTCTCATCTGATGGTGGACAGCTATTGCCTTTATATGAAAATATATATGCTGATTCAGTAGCAACAGCTGACACATCGCGTTATGCGAGTTTCAAGAATACCTTTCAAATTAAATTTAATGAAGAAGCCAATTCATTATTAAAGTTTGGATTAAGAGCTTATCTGGTTAATGATATTAAGCACTATAAATATCAAGAAGAACCTACTACATTTTATGATTCAGATGATACGCAAAGACCTTATTATAGGGGAGGTGATACAACATTAGTTACTACTCATATTGGAGGCCAGATTTTTAAGAATATAGGTGAAAATTTCTGGTGGAATCTAGGAGGTAAATTGTTTGTTCAGGGGTATAGAGTAGGAGATTTAGAAGTTGAAGGTAATGTGAATACCTTATATAAAGTGTTAAAGGATACTGCAGGAGTTTATGGTAAAGGAAAAATTAGCTTAAGATCTCCTGAATTATTTCAAGAACGATATTATTCCAATCATTTTAAATGGGATAGGTCGCTAAAACAACAAAAATCAGTGGATATTGAATTTGGATTAAATATTCCAACCCGTGATTTAAAGTTGTCTTTTGAATCACAATCCATTACCGATTATCTCTATTGGAATTATGATGCGGAGCCAGATCAGTCTTCTGAACTAATTAATGCATTCCAGATTTCATTATTCAAACATTTTAAGTTCGGGCCATTACATAGTAATAACCAGTTGGCTTACCAGTATACTTCTAATGAAAGATTATTTCCATTACCTGACTTTACAGGAAAATCATCCAATTATTTTGATTTTTACCTGGCGAAGAGAGTGCTTAATGTACAGATAGGTTTTGATGTAAGGTATCACACAGCCTACTATACGCCTGCTTATATGCCTGCTACAGGACAATTCTATCTTCAAGATATACAAAAAGTGGGTAACTATCCTTTTATGGATGCCTTTATGAATTTACAATTAAAACGTGCACGTATTTTCCTGAAGTTTGATCATTTTAATCAAAGTTTTATGGATAATAATTATTTCCTAACCAGAGGTTATCCTCATAACCCAACACGTTTTATTTGGGGTATTTCGTGGAATTTCTATGATTAATAATTCATCAGATTATATTTTCACTCATCAAATCATTTTTGTCAAGCACAATATTTGATATATATTTGAACCGGAATTACTAAGGTGTTGTATATGAGAATTATTGTATTGTTCAGTGTGTTGTTGATGCTATTGTTAGGTGCGTGTAATAACCATAAACCACAGAAGCAGGAAGTAACAGCAGAATCAGAAATTGCATTTGATCTGAATGATATTAAGCAGAGGGGAAAGCTTAAAGTTGTTACAGATTATAATTCTACAAATTACTTTATTTATAAAGGTCGCCCAATGGGATACCAGTTGGAGTTACTTGAAGAGTTTTGTAATAATTTAGGTATTAAGTTAGAGGTACAGGTAAGTAATGATGTGGAGCAAAACATTGTAAACCTTAAGTTAGGTAAATTTGATTTAATAGCTCAAAATCTAACCGTAACCAGAAAAAGAAGTGAAGAAATTCAGTTTACAGAACCGCATACATTCTCTCGTCAGGTATTAGTGCAGCAAAGTAACGCTAAAGAAGACTCCACTAATAAAACACGTTTTAACGATCTTATCCGAAATCAATTAGATTTAGCAGGGAAAACCATTTATGTTCAGAAGGGATCTTCATACGTTACTCGCCTAAGACATTTGTCAGACGAGATTGGTGATGAAATTAATATTGTGGAGATACCCGATTATGAAGCTGAACAGTTGATTGGTTTGGTGGCTGAAGGTGAAATTTCTTATACGATTTGTGATGAAAATTTAGCCAGGGTAAATAAAAACTACTACGAGAATATTGATATTGAAACAGCCATTAGTTTTCCACAAAAAATTGCCTGGGGAGTACGTAAATCTTCTCCAGATTTATTGCATGTCGTAAATAATTGGTTGGTGAGATTTAAGAAAACAACCAAATACCATGTGATATATAATAAATACTTTTTAAACCGCAGATCTACGCATATTGTGGATGCCGGATTCAATTCTTTAAAAGGTGGTTTATTTTCTAAGTTTGATGATATTATAAAACGAGAGAGTAAAACCATTGATTGGGACTGGCGTTTAATTGCGGCTTTAATATATCAGGAATCTCGTTTTTTACCAGAGATTAAGAGTTGGGCAGGTGCGCAGGGCTTAATGCAGTTAATGCCTGAGACAGCTAAAAAGTTTGGTGTAAATAATATTACTTCTCCAGAAGAAAACATCAGAGGAGGTATTAAATTTCTTAAATGGTTAGATAAGCGTTTAGCCTTGCGAATTGATGATCCTGAAGAAAGAATGAAGTTTATTTTAGCTTCTTATAATGTTGGATTGGGGCATGTTTTAGATGCTATGCGATTAGCTGAAAAGAATGGTAAAAATCCGAAGATTTGGGAAGGTAATGTTGATTTCTATCTTTTAAATAAATCAAAACCGGTTTACTTTAATGATCCGGTGGTTCAGTTTGGGTATTGTAGAGGAGAGGAACCTTACTTATACGTTATAGAGATACTTGATCGTTATGAGCATTATAAGAATCTGATGGAATAATATTAAGTTCATTAATAATTTCCTTAAGTTCACTAATAATCATGGCAGTAGCTCCCCATATTTGGTGTCCTTGAATATTAAAATAAGGAGCCTTGATTGTATGTCCGTTAATTTCTTTTATAAAAGTATCAACGTTATTGGGAGAAAGCAATTGGTTTAGAGGAGCTTCAATAATTTGGGCTACCTCATAATTGTCTGGAAAAAAATCAGGACAGAAAGGTAGGTAAGCTACAAAAGGATTTACATTAAAGTTGCTATTGGGTATATAGGTGGTGGTTAACTGACCAAGAATTTCCATACGATCGGAGCTCACTCCAATTTCTTCATAAGTTTCTCTTAAGGCTGTTTCTAAAATAGATTTGTCGCGTGGCTCTACTTTGCCTCCAGGAAGACTTATTTGACCGCTGTGCGCACCATTATAAAGAGGACGTTCAATAAATGGAATATACAATTGATTGTTTTTAGTATACAATAATACTAAGACACTACTTTCTCTGGCCGTATTCTTATCAGGAAATAACTTACCGGTAAAGCGTTTATTAGGCGACATGATTTGATGTGCATCAATGCCTGGTAATTGACCCCTTAGTTTTTTTTGCAATTGTATAATTAGATTATTGATCATATACTGTTGTTAATACAATGTGCAATTAAGATAGTAAATTAAAAAGGAATATTAAGGATGGGTTAAGACTTTTATAAGAAAGATAGTTGAAATTCTAAGGGAAAATCAGAACAAAAAAAATGCTGGACGTTTCCAGCATTTTTTCTCATTGTCTTGTCTTTAATTTAAACCTTTTGTATAAATACATATATGGTATATTAAAAATTGTGCCACAAAATTTTCAGGACGCGTAAAAATTTCACATTAATTTTTAAAGTGTTGATTAGTAGAATAATGTTAGTGTAGTTTTATTTTCTGTTTTAAAAATAAGTAGTTATCCAGAAAATACAGAAATGTACGTATTCGTTCACATGGTGTTCGTAGAAGTACAGATAAGTAACTTGTAAGAAAATGATGTTATTTAATCAAATCGTATGGCTTCCACTGGGGTAATTTTGGTAGCTAAATACGATGGTGCAATCATCATTAAATAAGAAGCGAAAATGGTTCCGATATTTAAATACAGTAGATGTAAGAAATTTAAATGAATAGGAACAGTGTTTAAATAATAGTCTTTAGGATCGAGCTGAATAATTCCAAAGTGTGATTGAATCAGACATAAAGCGATACCAATAATATTTCCGATAATAACTCCTTTGGTAATGATAAAAGTGGCCAAATAAATAAACACCTTTCGAATGTTGTGATTTTGTTTTCCGAGTGCTTTTAATATGCCAATCATGGCTGTTCTTTCCAGAATAATAATTAACAAACCGGAAATCATGTTGAAGCCGGCAACCAGAACAATTAGTACCAGAATGATAGCCACATTTGTGTCTAATAAATTAAGCCAGCCAAATATTTGAGGTTGTTGCTGAATGATGGTTGTGGTTCGTAACAAACCTCCATCTGGTGAAATGCGTGATGCGGCAATAAAATCAATTTGTTTAGCCAACTCCGGGGTATCGTCAAAATCGTTCAGGGTTATTTCGTAGCCCGAAATTTGATCATCTTCCCAGTTGTTTAGTTTTATAATATGCCTGATGTCACCGAAGATAAAGAGCTTATCAAATTCAGGTAAGTTAGAATCATAAATGGCTGATATTTTAAAGTTGCGCGCCCTCACACGATCCTGGAAAAAGTACATAGGTACTTTGTCTCCTATATTAAGTTTTAGCAGTTTTGATAATGAACTGGAAATGATAATGTCATTGGAGGTTTTATTTTGCGTTACATCTGGTTTAGTACCGTCAACAATGATCTTGTAAAAATAATCCCAGTTAAAATCTTTACCAATTCCTTTAATAATAACTCCCTGAATATGGTCGCTGGTTTTTAGAAGACCCGGTTTGGTTGCAAATTCCTGAACCATTTTGACGTCTTCCAGATTCTTAATTTGTTCAACAAAGATCGAGTCTCGCTTTATGGGGTTTGTTTCGTATGAGGAGTTATAATCGTAATTAATAACCTGAACATGTGCACCAAAACCAATAATTTTATTCCTGATTTCTCTTTTAAATCCGGTACCGATAGCCATGCTCAGAATCATAACCGAAATACCCAATACAATCCCAATGGTTGCTACAGTAATAATAGGACCGGATAGTTTTTGGCCTGTAATTTCTCCCTTAAGTATTTTATTGGCTATGTATAAATTTAAATTCAAAGCAGGTGTACCCTTTTTTAGTTTGCCGTAAATATAATCATATTATTATTCTAAGTGGCATGAATAAAATATGTGCTCGCTATAGCAGAGCGACAGGAATGGGCATAAAAAAACTGACTCATTGAATTTAAGAATCGTGAGCCAGTTTTTGTAAATTATTTTATTTGCTACTTGAGAATTACTTCTTTCTTCCCGGATATACTTCGAGGGCTTTTTCGATGACAACTAAAGCTTTTTTCAGGTCATCGGAGTTTAATACGTATGCGATACGAACTTCATCTTTACCCAAATAGCGGCTAAAATAAAAGCCAGATCCCGGTGCCATCATTACCGTTTGTCCTTCGTATTCAAATTCTCTTAAAATCCATTGGCAGAAGTCATCGGAGTCCTCAACCGGTAATTTAGCCATGGTATAAAAGGCACCTTTAGGAACCAAAGATTTTACTCCTGGAATCTTATTTAATCCTTCTACCAGTACATTTCTTCTTTCCAGATATTCTTTATATACCGTTTCAGTGTACTCAGGAGCTGCATCCAACGATGCACAAGCTGCAATCTGTCCTAAAAGTGGTGGACTTAATCGTGCCTGGGCAAACTTCATGGCCGATTCAATGACTTGTTTGTTACGGCTCACTAAAGCTCCAATACGAATACCACACTCGCTGTATCGTTTACTAACCGAGTCGATTAAAACCACATTTTCTTCTAATCCTTTCAGGTTTAGTGCCGAAATATGATTGTATTCATCATAACAGAATTCACGATATACTTCATCAGAAAGTAAGAATAAGTCGTTTTGTAAAACGATTTCTCTTAATCGATCCAATTCAGCCTGTGAATACAAATAGCCGGTTGGATTATTCGGATTACAGATGAAAATACCTTTTGTTTTGGATGTAATTAATTTCTCAAACTCTTCCATCGGCGGCAAGCCAAATCCATCTTCAAACCTTGAAGATATTGGTTTGATGTTAATTCCGGTAGCAGAACCAAAACTGCTGTAGTTAGCATAAAAAGGTTCTGGAATAATAATTTCGTCACCCGGATTAAAACAGCAAAAGAAGGCAAAAATAAATGCTTCCGAACCTCCGGTTGTTACCATTATTTCTTCTTTGTCTACCGCAATATCAAATCGTTTATAATATTGCGTTAGCTTTTGCCTGAATTCAGGTAATCCCGCCGAGTGACTATATTCCAGTATCTTACGATCGATATTACGTACCGCATCAATCGCTTCTTGTGGGGTGTGTATATCAGGTTGTCCAATATTTAAATGATACACAGTAGTACCCTTAGCTTTTGCAGCATCAGCAAGTGGAACTAGTTTTCGAATAGGTGATGGGGGCATATCATTACCCCGCTTTGAAATAGATGGCATATGATTAATAATTTTTTATAGCTCGCAAAAATACCTAAAACCTGTCATTTATCAGATTTTTTGGTAATATTTTTATTTCTCAAATGCTTACCTTAATATTGTGTTAAATGAAACGAGGATGCAAGGGGGATTAATTACACTCAATTATATTCGTACTATTCATTTTAAATGATTGAATCTATAACTATTATATACTTATATGTGTTGTTATAAGTATAACCTGGAACTAAATAATATTAGTAATGTCTATTAATAAATGTTTGCAAAGAAATACTTGTAAGGTTAGCTTAAGTAAAAAAGTAATTGCAAGAACCTTCTTTTTATTTATTGTTTTATTCTTTTCTGCACAAAGTGGATACAGTCAGGTTTTATCAGGAGTGGTAAGTTCGGCTGATGGAGAATCAATTCCTTTTGCATCTATCTACATGAAGGAGTTAACCACCGGAACAACAACTAATCTGGAAGGAGAATATAGCCTGGAGTTACCACCGGGCATGCATCATATATCATTTCAGGCGTTGGGATATGCCAAAGTTGAGTTGGAAATTGATTTGAATGGTAAAGATCTGCTAAAAAATGTAGTGTTGAGACCACAGGATTACCAGATTAAAGAAGTTAGGGTTTATTCCGGAAACGAAGATCCTGCCTATGGTATCATGCGAAAAGCGATTAGTCTGGCACCTTATTTTTTACGTCAGATTAAGCATTATCAGGCTGATGTGTATTTAAAAGGGGGCTTTGATATGAATAAAGTGCCTCGTTTGTTTCGAAAGCAGCTGAAAGAAGAAGGCATTGAGCAGGGAAAAAGTTATGTTACCGAATCGATTAACGAAATTACTTTTAATGCGCCCAATCGCTATGTGCATAAGCAAATTTCTAAACGTTCTACTATCCCTAACGACAGTGAAAACGAGGTGATGGGTTTTATCAACTATAGTTTTTACGATTCGGATAGTGAGTTGGCCATTTCTCCATTATCGCGCAAAGCCTTTTCATTTTATAGGTTCAGATACGAGGGGTTTTTCCAGATGGGAGAATTTTATGTGAATAAAATTAAGGTTGATCCCAAAAAGAAAAATCAAAAACTATTTACCGGATATATTTTTATTGTAGATAATTACTGGAATCTACATTCGGTGGATTTGGTTAATGAGCAGTTTTTTGGAAAGGTAAGAATTAAGCAGGTACAGGAGCCGGTAAAAGGTAAGGCCTGGTTGCCAGTTACGCATAACTTTGAGATAGATGCCAAGATGATGGGTTTTAAAGCTACTGCCAATTACGGCGGATCGGTAAAGTATAAAGTGGTGGAGCTGGATACGGAACTTCCGGTGCCGGCATCTTTAATTAAAGCTTACGCCGATAAGGAAACAAAACAAGAGCTTGAAGGGGAAACCCAACCAGAGGTTGTGACCAAAGATCAGAAGAAAATACAGCAGCTTTTGGCTAAGGAAGATTTGAATAATCGCGAAATGATGAAGCTCACTCGCTTGATGGAAAAAGAAAATCAAGGCATGGATCAGGTGCAAAAAAGTCTGCAGTTGGCTAGTCCGGATAGCTTGTACAAAGTGGTGAAAGATACGGTTCAGAGAGATACAATCGACTGGAATAAATTTCGACCTATTCCTTTAAGTAAAAAGGAAATTGAAAGCTTTGGTATAAAGGATTCTTTAACCCTGGCTATGGCCGGATTAACTAAGGATTCAATTGATTACAGCGAAAGCGATAAAAAGTCATCACGCGTAGGAAAACATATAGGTAATGTGCTGGGTGGGTACAAATATTATTCTCAGGATTCCTCTTTCAGGATAAAGTATTTTGGTATTCTAAATGGAAATTCGCTGGGTTTTAATACCGTGGATGCTTTTCATATTAATCAAAAAGCAAATATTAAGAAGTTATTGGAGAATGCTCGTTTGGATTTCTACCCGGAGCTTCGCTATGCTTTTGGTCGTAACGATTTTATGTGGAAAACAACCGGGAAAGTGACCACTAGCTATATTACGCACACCTACTTTTATGCCGGGGGCGGGCAATGGACCACCGATTTTAACAGCGTAAACGGAATAGCACCTTTTGTAAATACAGCTTCCACTTTGTTGTTGAAAGATAACTATATGAAGCTTTACAAAAGTCATTATTGGCAAGCAGGAGGAGGTACCGATTTAGCTACCGGTTTGTTTTTTAAGTACGATGTTCAATTTCAACGAGCAGAACGACTCGAAAACTCTACTGACGCGGCCTTTGGGTATTACAACAAAGCATACCGGCAAAATAATGTATTGAAAAACCATACTGATCCGGCCATTTTTAACGATAGAAAAAGCTTTGTAATAGATGCGAATTTAAGCTATACGCCTCAATACTTTTACCAAATAAGGGGAGATAACAAGCATTATATGTACTCGGATTACCCAACTTTTAATTTGCGATACAAAAAAGGCTTAGCCAATGTTTTAGAGTCTACGTCTAAATATAATTTACTGGAGTTTAGTGTTAAACAAGAATTAGAGTGGAACTACATGTACGGATTAAGTTACCAGTTACGTGCAGGTAAGTTTATGGGTGCTCAAAACATACATTTTTCAGAATTTATGCATTTTAATACTACTGAGGTGCCTATTTCGTTTAAGGATTGGTCCAACACTTTTAATCTGTTACAGGATTATAAGTACAGCACCAACAAATGGTATATAGAAGGCCATGTGCATTATGCTACGCCTTACTTAATCATTAAAAACTTACCCTTTTTACAAGATAAGTTTTGGGACGAAAATGTGTATTTAAGTCATTTAACTACGCCCGATTTTAGAAATTATAACGAGATAGGTTACGGAATCACAAAAATATGGCTGTTAGCAAACATTGGCGTATTCGCAGGCTTCGAGGACATGGAATTTGAGCGCTGGGGCTTCCGCTTAAGCTTTAATTTTGATGATTAGCCAACCACTTTCTACATAAAATACTTTTAAAGAAGTGACTTACATGCCATAAGTCACTTCTTTTTGTTTTTATCATCCAACTGGCTGACTAAAATAACCGTCAAACTACTTTTAAGTGCTTTTTAGCTTACCAGATTAGCTCAAAAAATAATTAAAACACCAAGCTTGCAAAACAGAACTCATCTAAAAATGAAAAGAAGGGTATAGTGGTCTACTATTTATATCAAAAAAAAGGTTTGAAGAGGAAGATGGTGTGCTAGAGTGAATATTTTTTAAATGAACGCTTAAATGTCGCACTAGATTATTGAACTTAGCTCATTCAAATAGAATCAAAAAAATCATCAAGGTTTTTAATCTGATATTTCTTTTTACTTTCTAATACGAGTTGAGTTTCTTCGTTATTAGGTTTGTGGTAGGTAGGGCTTATAGCTGCCTCTCTTAATTGGATATCATCCTCTTTACTTGCTAGTTCTTTAATATACTGAAGAAGAGCTTTTGCTTTTTTTGACTGCTCGTTTATTTTTAATATATAAGTGCCCATCAGTGGTGTTTTTGTGTAATACAAAAATAAAAAAAACTGACTTGCATTAAAAAGTTAAAGTTTTATATATATAGCTAGTTACTGATTTTTAATGCAGTTCGCACAGATAAATACCTCAAAAAAAAGGGCCTCAAAATAAAGCCCTTTAATTTTTGTCTAAAATACAGATCGTCTTGTGATAGTATACTTACCTATAATTTTGTAGTCTTTAGCATTTAGCGAGAATGAGAATTCTTTTGAATCTTCATTGCCTGTAGGTTTTGAATTTAAGGTCACCGTTTTTTGAAATTCACCCATATAGTCATCATCACCGGTTAAACCACCGTCTGCTTCATAGCCCGAAGTATAAAGAATTATCACATGGCCAGGACTTAGGTTGGTAAATTTACGTGATTGATTAATGCCATAAGTATGTCCGGGTTCCCCATTTTTACTATAATTATAAGACCATACCGGGTTTGCGGTTACACTGGTTCTAATTTTAATCCGATATTCATCATCACTCCACCTGTCTTTATTCGAAGTAGATTGAAAAGACAAATATTGAACATTAACATCATAAACATACCTTTTAACTCTTAATTGTCGGTTATAAAGGTTATTAGATTCATTCGACTCGGTAATAATGTTCTGTTTGTCTGCCTGTACATTAAATGTAAATACCCCATCATTATTGATTGAAAAATTGCGTGTCTTAACAATGGCCTTATTATTTCCCGAAGCAGATGCAATATCTCCATTTTTTACAGTTACCTCAATAGGTGGTGTTGTAGGGCTTGAAGTCAGCTTTACTTTAAATTCATTTTTAACTTCTTCAGGATGTTTAAAACCAATACCTACATCTAAACTTGTTTGCTGTTTGGCAACTGGTATTAAGCCATTGCTCCAGTTTAATGAAGTAATAAAAATATCTGGTTTGGGAGCTGGAGGTGGGGGATTCACTACGCTAAATAGTTGGGCACTTTCAATTTCGTTACCCTGATTAATAACGGTAATTCCAAAGTCTCCCTCCGGAAGGTTAAAAGCTCTTTTGAAGAAATCTTTTATTGAGTTAGCCACTAACATACCTTGATTAACTCCAAAAGTTTGAGAAGCAAGATCTTTATTACGAACCGAAACTTTTTCAAAGCGCATTTTACTATCAAAAGTAAAGTTCTTAGGAATCAGTTTTTGTTTTTTTACCCTTAAATCTTCAGTACTTTTATCTGTTACAGGTGTATTTATAGGCATACTAATAGTAGCACTTTCCGAAATTGGCAATACATGACCAACTAAAGGTTGAAGACTAACTGTTTCTTTTATGTTAGGGTATATATTTTCAGAAACGCCATTCACATATTTCATATATTTAGCAGAACCTACAATGCTTGAGATGTTACTAACCTGTTGTTTAAATTTGGTAAATGAAGGTACTACCCAATTCAAATTCTTTTCAAAGTTTCCTAAAACAATTTTATTTTGAGAGTTAACAATAATATTTTTATCTGGGAAAGTAAATTTAACACTATTACCTTGCTTAAGCTTAATTTGAAAGGTATCTAACAAATTGAGGTGCTTTCCATAAAGATAAACCCTTTTGCTTTTTCCAATGACAAATGTTTCAGGGAATACTCCTGTTATTTTAGGCTCAAGAGTTATTCCTTCATATTTTTCACCAAAGTCTAATCCTGCAATAATATAACCTCTAAAAGGCGTGTAAACTATTATTCCTAAAAAGAATGCAACAAACAGACACATAAATACAAGGCCGAATATTTTAGTTCCGGATATTTTTCTGTTTTTTCTGAACAGGATGAAAACAAAAATAATAATCCCAATTCCTAAAAGTACCATAGAAATGATTAGAATTAGAGAGTTGGTAGCTTTATCCAGTAATACAAAGGTATTTCCAAAAGTAAGAACAACCAGGTCTTCGAGGTTGGAGCTAATGAGGTTAATGTTTTGCTGTAATTCTGATGATAGCTGTGACACTAAGGCTGGAAGAGAATCATCGAGAATACCTTTTTTAATTTGATCGAGGAGTAAAGTAACATTCATAAAAACATTGTCTATGGTTCCGTTTGCCTGATCAAACAAAAAGCCACCATTGTTTTGAATACTCGACTCCAGAATTTCAGCAAGGGTTTCTAATCGCCCATCAATGATATCGGCCACTTCTTGTTGTACTTCGCCATTTTCAACTTTTGAATCTAGTAATCTTGTTATATCACTGATGTCATCCAGTAATTGAGTAGCGCTATCTGTCATATCTTTAACGGAGGAGATAAGACCACAACCACTTAATAAAAGTAAGGTGGTTATAATCCAGAACGTTCGTCTTAGTTTTTGGATAATACCTCTAGGGTAACGGTTTTGTTTTTGTTGTGTTGACATAAATAAAATGATTAATTAAATAATAATATGATATTTACATAAATGGCAAACATGATAGTATATCATATTGAATACCATTATTTAAACTTATTTGAATGAGATAACAACTTATTAAACTGTTGTTTGAGATACTATTGTGTAGTAGTGTAAGACAGTGATGAATATAAGGGTTATTTATAGTGATGTCAATAGTAAATATTATTTTTAAATTGATATTGAAGCAGACAAATTAAATATAGTGATGGATTTATTGTAAAATAAACCTTAGTTATTAAAATGTGAGCAAATAAATTATGATGATTTGTTTTATTAGGGTATATGTTTTCCTCACCTTTATTTACAAGTAGTCTCTCCTTTTTTATTTTTATTTATATTTTTGCAGCTCAATAATAAAATCAAAGAAAATACAGATGATTAGTCAATTGATTTTAAGATGACAAGCGGTTTTAAGTTGTTGTCTTTTATCTTTTGTCTATTGTCTAATAATCTAATAAGATAAACATGGAATTAGCAAGTACGTACAATCCCGCCGAAACGGAGGACAAGTGGTATAAGTATTGGATGGAGCAGAACTATTTTCATTCAGAACCGGATGAAAGAGAGCCTTATACTGTCGTCATTCCGCCACCAAACGTTACCGGGGTATTGCACATGGGACATATGCTTAACAATACGATTCAGGATATTTTGGTACGTCGTGCGCGCATGTTAGGTAAAAATGCTTGCTGGGTTCCGGGAACAGACCATGCTTCAATCGCCACCGAGGCTAAAGTGGTGAATAAACTAAAGATAGAAGGTGTTGATAAAGCGGACTTGTCGCGCGATGAGTTTTTATCCCATGCTTGGGAGTGGACAGAGAAACATGGTGGCATTATCCTGGAGCAATTAAAAAAGTTAGGAGCTTCTTGCGATTGGGACAGAACATGTTTTACGCTGGATGAAACACGTAGTGATGCAGTACTAGATACTTTCGTAAAATTATATGAGAAAGGATTAATCTATCGAGGTGTTCGTATGGTAAACTGGGATCCGGATGCATTAACTGCCGTGTCGGATGAAGAGGTTGTTTATAAAGAAGTACACTCAAAATTATATTATCTGTTGTATAAAATAGAAGGAGAGGATGGGCATGTAACCATTGCAACTACACGTCCGGAAACTATTTTAGGTGATACCGCAGTTTGTATTAATCCAAATGATGAACGTTTTACACATCTGAAAGGTAAACGTGTGTTGGTACCATTGATTAACCGTTCCATTCCAATTATTGAGGACGAGTATGTGGATATGGAGTTTGGAACAGGATGTTTAAAGATTACACCGGCTCACGATTTAAATGACTACGAAATAGGAATGCGTCACAATTTAGAGAGTATCGATATCTTAAACGATAATGGTACTTTAAGTGAGGCTGCAGGCATGTTTGTGGGTAAAGATCGTTTTGTAGTTCGTGATGAAATTATTCCTGAGTTACAAAATGCAGGTAACTTATTAAAAGTTGAAGATTACGATAATAAGGTGGGTTGTTCGGAAAGAACCGGAGCAGTGATTGAGCCTAAGCTTTCAACACAGTGGTTCTTAAAAATGACCGATATGGCCAAAGTGGCTCTTGATGCTGTAATGACTGATGAGGTTCAGTTTCATCCTCCAAAATTTAAAAACGTTTATCGTCACTGGATGGAGAACGTAAAGGATTGGTGTATTTCGCGTCAGTTATATTGGGGACACAGAATACCGGTTTATTACATGGATAACGGTGACTTTGTGGTAGCTAAATCAGATGAGGAAGCGGTTAAAAAGGCACAGGAGAAAACCGGAAATTCAGCATTAACGATGGCCGATTTAAAGCAGGATGAGGATGTGTTGGATACCTGGGCATCATCATGGTTATGGCCAATCTCTGTGTTTGATGGTTTTAATCCTGATAAAAACGAGATAGATTATTATTACCCAACCAGTGATTTGGTTACCGGACACGATATTATCTTTTTCTGGGTGGCACGTATGATTATGGCGGGTTATGAGTTTAAAGGAACATTCCCATTTAAGAATGTTTACTTTACTGGAATGGTTCGCGATAAGCAAGGACGTAAAATGAGTAAGCAGTTGGGTAACTCTCCGGATCCATTGGATTTAATTGACAAGTATGGTGCTGATGGTGTTCGTGTTGGGATGTTGCTTTGTTCTCCTGCCGGAGGTGATTTATTGTTCGATGACAGTTTAACAGAGCAAGGACGTAACTTCTCTAACAAAATATGGAATGCATTCCGATTGGTAAAAGGATGGCAAGTTGATGATTCATTGGCTCAGCCAGAAAGTGCAGCCAAAGGAATTGAGTGGTTTGAGCAAAAACTAAATCAAACAATTAATTTGGTTGATGATCACTTTAGCAAGTTCCGTATTTCGGATGCTTTGATGACGGTTTATACTTTGTTCCGTGATGATTTTTCATCTTGGTATTTAGAGATCGTTAAGCCGGGTTATCAGCAACCTATTGATGGAGCGACTTACAAAGCAACCATCGAAAACTTTGATAAGATTTTAAGACTGCTTCATCCATTTATGCCTTTTATATCGGAAGAAATTTGGCAACTTTTAGATGAAAGAAAAGAAGGGGAGAGCATTATGGTTTCAGATATGCCAGTGGCTACAGAAGTAGATGAAAAATTATTGGCTAGTTTTGAGTTAACACAGGAAGCTGTTGCTGGTGTTAGAAACATTCGTAAACAAAAAAATATACCAAATAAGGATGCGATCAACTTAAGTATTTTAGATAATACAGGCAGCTATGATAAAACTTTTGATGCTGTTTTGGTTAAGCTGGCAAATTCAGAGGGTATTCATTTTGTGACTGAGAAAGTAAATGGTGCTTTGTCGTTTATGGTAAAAGCTAATGAGTTCTTTATTCCAATGGGTGACTTATTGGATGTAGATGCAGAGATAGCTCGTTTAGAAGAGGACTTAAAATATCAGCAAGGCTTTTTAAATTCAGTAATGAAAAAGCTAAGCAATGAACGCTTTGTAAATGGTGCGCCTGAAAAAGTGGTGGCTATTGAAAAGCAAAAGCAAGCTGATGCAGAAGCTAAAATCAAAGCTTTAGAAGAAAGTATTGCTAATTTGAAAAAGTAGCATGTAATTCAAATAAAACAAAAAACGCCGCATTAAGCGGCGTTTTTTGTTGATAATATATGGTTTGTAGTATTGGTCACTTGTCCAAAGCTTCCTTTTTTGGCAGGGAACTCATGGTCATTTGCCCAAAGCTTCTTTTTTAGGCAGGGAACTCATGGTCATCTCCCCAAAGGCTCCTTTTCTGCCGGGGAACTCTTGGTTACTTGCCCAAAGTTTAAAAACTATTTTAGCTAATTTCTCCAGTTGTACCTTACTGTTTTTCTCCAAGATGAGCTCATTGTTTTCAGAAGCATCTATGGAAAAGTTTAGGAAAGTCCAGTCCTTGCCATAACTTATATTTCCTGCTTTTTTACCCGAAAGTCGAATATTCTTAAAATGAAAATTATCAATGGTACTTTGTTTGATACCTGTTACTTTGATACAACTTTCTGCATCTTTGGCTACTATATCTTTAAAATAGATTTGTTGGAATTTAGGAAGACCATCTTTAGGGTCAACTTCTTCCAATAGCTTTTTCCAATGTTCCGGAAGTTTATCGTATTCATATCCTTCGGGAAGTTTGGAGGTGCTGTATTTCGGGTGCCAATTTAAATTAACAATAATAGGAAACATAACGCCATCCATCTCAATGTTATTCATGTAAATGTTCTCTATAGTTCCACCGCGTGTTGCTGTACTTTTAAAACGTAATCCATACTTGGTTCCTAATCCTTTCATATTATAAACCAGGATGTTTTTAATACCGCCGCTTGTTTCGCTTCCGCAAGTAAACAATCCATCACCATGTCCGGCAATACAATCTCTGATAACAATATATTGGCACGGACGATTCACTTTTAATCCATCGGCATCTCTTCCTGCTTTCAGGCAGAAATTATCGTCATTACAATTCACATAACATTTTTGAACCAGAATTCTCTCAGAAGAATCAATATCAATACCATCGGTGCTTGGCCCTTCACCTTCAATATTATTGTTTATCGTAACATTATCAACAGTTATGTATTCAGAGTAAAGAATATGTACCGACCAGAATCCTGCTTGATACAAAACAAAGTCTTCCAGGCTAACATTTTTGGAGTTGGCTACAATGATTCCTCTAGGGCGTTTGGCATCATAGTCTACTACCCAGCGTAAACCTTTAGGATCGTATTCTTTACGCATTTTGTAATACATATCCCAATATACTTTTCCTTTACCATTAATTACACCATCTCCGGTTATAGCTACATTTTCCTGATCGATTACATTGATTAATCCCGCCGGCCAGGTCATCTCCAATCCGGCTACACGTGTTGGAATCTCCTTGTAATCTTCGATGTTTTGGCTGCCTAATATTTCAACGCCTTTCGGAATATGTAAAGCCACATTCGATTTTAAAAAAACAGCACCGGAAAGATAAACACCTGTGGTAAACTCTACCATTCCTCCACCGTCTTTGGCACATTGATCGATAGCCGCTTGAATGGCCTGAGTACACAAAGTAAGACCATCGCCAACTGCTCCAAAATCTTTAGGATTATAAGTAACCCCTCTGCTAATAGGTTTAGATTTGGCACCTACATCTTTTACCCATTCGTGGTTTTGTAAATCAGGTACCGGAGATTGACTTTGTATGCCTGTACTCCATACATTGAATAGGGCCAGGAAAAAGAATACGGCGTAAGAATTTTTCATAACAGATAGATTATAAGGTTTATTTCTTAAACTCAATTTTATCATCGGAGAAACTGTTGTTGTAGTTTTTAATTTCAGGTAATTCATCTCGTTCTATACTCATTACTTTATCCAATTCTTCAGGATAAGTAATCTGTGACAGATGAACATCGGTAATGTTTTTAAAAGTTAGGGCAGTACCTTGCTTTGGACTTAAGCTGACATTATTCAGGCTAATATTTTCTGCATAGTAAAACTCAGCTCCTTTATCCGATGTCATAACGGTATTTTCAATATGAATACCCTGAATTTTCATTTCAGGTAAACCATTAAAATACATGGATCGATGCGAATTACTCGAAGTGATATGGTTAAAATAGAGCTCTTTAAAACATGGTGTTTCTTCTGTAACAGGTGGAATAGTCACTTTCTCCTTTTTTCCTCTTTCTCCTGATTCCATTTCTTCAGAAGCAGATTTTCCTCCGTAGTACAAATTAAAGGATAGGGCATCGGTTACAATATCCTGCATGGTAATATGAGAAACATAAATGTTCTCAACTGTTCCTCCTCTACCTCTGCGGCTCTTAAAACGTAAGCCTACATCTGTTCCTAAAAATCCGCAGTGACTCACTTTAATATTTTTAACTCCGCCAGACATTTCACTTCCCACAACAAAACCACCGTGTCCGTGATAAACAGTGCAATTATCAACAATGACATTTTGGGTTGGACGACCTCTTTTTCGGCCGTCTTCGTCCTTACCCGATTTAACGCAAATTCCATCGTCACCTACATCAAACTGACTATTGACTACAATCGCATTTTCACATGATTCCAAATCCAAACCATCACCATTTTGAGCATAGGAGGGATTGCGTACTTTTATATTATCTATGATGATATTTTTACACATTAAAGGATGAATATTCCAGCTGGGCGAGTTTGAAAAACAGGCATCTTGCAAGAGCACATTTTCACATTCGATTAGGCTTATCATCACCGGTCTCAGAAAATCCTTAATCGCTAACCACTCTTTTTCCGTTTGTAGTTTACGAGGAACATTCATTTCGCTGAGGGCATCGCCCTTTAAAGCTTTTGCCGTTGGAAACCAATAATCAGCTCGTTTGAACGCACCTCCTTTTGCAATTATTTTTTTCCAGTGTTTCTCAGTCACTTTTTGTTTTTTAACCGGTCGCCAAGCATCACCTGAACCATCAATATAACCTTGTCCTGTAATGGCAATGTTCTTTAGGTTTCTTCCGGAAATAGGAGACTGGCACCTTCGGGTATCCAATCCCTCAAAAACTGTTGTTACCAAAGGGTAATCATCAAAATTACGACTGAAACTCAGTAGGGCTCCTTTTTGTAAATGCAAGTTCATGTTGCTTTTTAGTTCAATTGGTCCGGTAAACCAAACGCCTTGCGGAACAATTAATGTACCTCCTCCTTTTTCAGAAAGTGCATTGATGGCTTTTTTAAACGCCTTCGTATTTTTATAAATACCATCTCCAATTCCTCCAAATTCCAAAATATTTACTTCGTTTTCCGGAAAAACCGGAGCGTGGATATAAGGCATCTCAAACGGAAGTTCTTCGTACAAATAAGCATATTTGTATTCTACGTTATCTTTTGGTTTTGTAACTGTGCAGCTGATTAAAAATATAAATCCTACGTACTTAAATAAATGCTTCATTTCTTTACTTAATCTCCTCTTATTTCATTATTTATTTAATTCCAGGCAGCCCATTATAAATGGTCCGGTTGCCTTGCTATCATTCTCTCGTATTCTCTCATTCACATAGTATTCAAAACTGCCATCGCGGTATGGGTTTCCTCCCAGGCCGGCAACAGCGCAGCATTGTGTTAAAGTTAAAGAGCCATCTTTATTGATTTTAATGAGGTTATTCATTATTCCATCATAAGCAGCCAGAGCCACTTTCTTATAATCAGCATTGATGTATCCTTTATTGACAGCTTTGGCATACGCATACATATACATTGAAGAAGCAGAGGCTTCCAGATAGTTGCCTTCTTTTTGCCCTTCATCAATTACCTGATACCATAAGCCACTTGTATCCTGATAGTTTTTTAAAGATTTAGCCAAGCCTTGTGTTATAATAATGAGCTGTTCTCTTTTGGGATGATTTTCAGGAACAAAATCCAGCACATCGACCAGTGCCATATACCACCATCCTATACTTCTTCCCCAAAAGTTTGGAGACTGGCCTGTGGTTTTATTAGCCCAGCGTTGGTTTTTACTTTCATCCCAGGCATGGTAATATAATCCTGTTTTATTATCATAGGTATGCTTTGCGCAGATAATAAACTGCAGAATAGCATCTTCTAGCATTTGAGTGTGGTTAAAAGTAACGGCATATTGAGCGTAAAAAGGAGCTCCCATATATAAGCCATCCAGCCAAACCTGATGCTGATAGCGGAGTTTGTGCCAGAAAGCACCTTCTTGTGTTTGAGGGTGATGCTTTAGCTGATCAATCAGACGATCCATAGCCAATTTGTACTTTTTATTGCCTGTTTTTTTGTACACATCAAAAAGCACTTTTCCCGGATTGATGTAATCAATATTATATTTTTCTACTTTGTATTGATGGATTTCTCCTTTTTCATTAATTAGAGAATCAGCCCATTTAACGACATAATTCAAATACTTTTTATCTCCGGTTTCTTTCCAGACTTTAAGCATAGCCAAACATCCTAAACCTTGTGAGTATCCAAAATAAAGGCGCTTTCCATGATCAAGCTGCCAGGCTTGCGGAAAGCGTTTTATTTCCGAATCAGCAAAGCGAATGGCCGTTTTTTGAGCCAAAGCTGAAAATGAAAATATTACCAGTATTAAACTTGAAATTATAAGATGTTTCATTGTTTTATATTTTAACTAACTATGGCATTGGATTAAGGTCTTCCCATATTACATTCCAATTTTCGTCATGTGGAAAACCGGGTGTTTCCTTTGTGTTTCCATCCCAACCGGCACACATCATTGCTACAGCAGTTAATAAACCACCGTTTCCTGGCAAATAAACTCTTAATCGTTTATCCTGGTAGTTATGACCATTAGGTAAATACGTATTGGTTCGTTTATCCATCAATAAGGCATCCACAGCCATTTGAGGTTGATATAAACGTGCGGCGCACATGGCTGTCATTGGATAATCCCAACCCCAGGTTTTGTTCCAATTCCAGTTGTCCCAAATCCAGTCTAATGTATTATTCATCAATGCTGGTTTTACCAATTGTGATTCCGGTAGAATTCCTAGTGCTCCTAGTACTGCAGGATGATCCGAAGTAAAACGAATATCCTTGTAGGTATCAACGGCATCCTCTGCTGCCAGATACAAACCATCTTTAGCAGTTAGCGGAGATAGTTTATCTAATATTTTATCCCATTCTTTGTTACGTGGCAGACCAGCTCTTTCTCTCCATTTTTGTGCAGTAGAAAGCCCCCAGTACCAGTAGGCCAATTCAAAGGGAGGATTTATGGTTTCAGAAGCTCGTAAGGTTTCCTGTGCAGGAATCAGGCCTTTTAAAATATATCGATCTTGTTCTGCATCATAAGTAGCAAAAGAAGACATAAACTCAGCAGTGGCATTCACTAGTTTTTCATATTTCCAGATCACTTCCTTTGAAGGATGATCACGATAAACCAATTCTGCAAAATATATGATATGTGGTTGCTGCCATATTAAAAATGAACCAACGGATGAAGGTGCTTCTTTTGCCGAAGGATCGGTCATTTTCATCCAACGCACGCCTTCAAAATTTTGTCGTTGAGCAATTTCTTCAGCAATAGGGAAGGCTTTATTGTACCAACTTAAGCTTCGTTCTAACAAATCAATGCGATTCCACAATGCAAAATGAACCGCATGCCACCAATGCATTTCCAGATGAAACTTACCGTACCAGCTATTGTATGTTAATCCGGTTTCTTGCGGAGGCAGTTGACCGGCACATTGTATAGCCATCAAATATTGAGATAAGATAACTCTTCGTTCTAATTCTTTAGCTCTTTGATCTTTACATTGAGAAAAATCGATAGCACCACCTTTCTTCCAAAAAGAGGACCAATATTCAGTTGATTCATTAAAAGGTGAATCAGCCATAGGATTATTTCCTGCAGGAAGCTGATCTGCATAAGAAAACGAAAACGAAAAGTTCGATTGGGTTGTATCCGGTTTAAGAATAAAATAATGAGGTTCAATTTGTTTTACCTGAGCTTTCCCTTTCCATTTTACCTGAACGAAATACGCTGTTTCATCAAGAACTCTTTTTATAAGGCAAGATTTTTCATCTTGTTCTATGATGTGAGAAGAATGCTTTTGAGCTGCGTCCCAATCCGAAGCATCATCGCTATGCAAGCCTGTAGGGTAGGGGAATTTAAAGTTGATGTTTAGTTTGTTTTGAGAAATAAGCTCAGATTGGATGGTGGCGGTTATTTCATCTTTTTTAGGATGACAAACTGTTTTTATATTCACAGGAATACTGTCCAAAGTAAATTGACTCGTAATGATTCCTTCCCATAGATGAAGCTCCTGACGAATGTCTGTAAGTTGTTCTGGACTTGCTTTTTTACCGCTTTTGTTCATTAATTCAATACCTGTATAACCCAGGTGCATACGATGCGGATTGTTTCGATACCAGTTGGCAGCATCTTTTGATCTGCCATTTTCTCTGGTTTGAACAGAGTAAACTTCCTTCTTTCCCCTAAAATTGTATTCTTTTAATGTTTCGTTGAATGAATAATTGTTTGGATTAGGAAAACTGTGCCATCCCCATTGAGATTGTGTACCCAAAGGAACACCATTCCTATATTTTTCAGGGAAAGATTGCAGACCTGTTATATCCACTGTGTAAGCAAAATCTCCATTGCCAACTGTAAGAGAGCTGAGAGAATCCAGTTCTGTGTTGATGGGATTATTACGACTGACTAAAGCATATCTATCAATTTTTATCTGCGCTTGTTTTGCACAAGCAGAAAATATAAAGATAGAGAGTACAATCCAAAATAATTTCTTCATTAATTCTTTCCTTAAGCTGATTATTATCGCACATCGCGAAATAGGGAAAGTAAAATTAACCTTTAGAAATATGGAGATGATGAGTTTTTGTACAATTACCTACAAAATTGTACTAAAATCCCATGTGCTGGTATGTTATAAGCCATGCAGAATATGTTCTATTTGAGAATTAAAACTCTTGATAAACAGGAATCACCTCTAATCCTTTTTCGGTCAGTTCTTTTTTTACTTTACTAAACTGGCGCGTAAAACCAAGCAGGTAACCACCACCTCCGGAACCACATAACTTCAGCAGGTAGTCGTTTTTAGAAATACCCTCTTCCCAATATTTTAAAAACTCATCCGGAATCATTTCTTTTAGATACTGAAGTTGAAACTTCGAAAGTTGTTTTAGGTTTTTATAAAAGTTATTTAAATCACCTGCAAGTAATGATTGTATACATTTATTAGTAGTGGGAATGAGTTCTTTTTTTATACGGTTCACATAGGTTGGATTTAAACATTTTTTCATAAATAAATCCACTAAAGGAGCTGTTTTTCCAACCTGTTTGGTGTTTACTATAAAAACCGCATCGTCTGATTTTACATTATCACGCGAAATACCAATAGAAGAAATGTTCTTCTGATCCTTTATGAACAAAGGGTGTTTTAAGTAGCAAATCAATGGGTCAATACCAGAGCTTTTGCCATGAAAAAACGATTCTAACTTTGAAAAGATTTCTTTTAGTTCTTGCGTTTTTTCTACAGATAGACCTGCCTGTGCTTCTATTTTGTTGATGCCATATGCTTTATATATGGCTGCTACTAATGCACCACTACTTCCTAATCCATATCCTTCAGGAATCGAGGATTCAAAATACAAGCCTTTTTCTATATCTGTTATTAGTTTAGATGTATCTATAATATTTGTGGTCTCTTTTTGAAGGAACTTTGCATAGCTCAACAAATGTAGATTAGAGTTTTTTGCATAGTCTAAATCTGTGTATCCATTAGCATTAATAAAATTGAGTGTTCCGTTAAAATGTGCGTATGGAATTGTTAAACCATTGGAATCGAAAAGGATGGAGTACTCTCCAAATAAAAGGACTTTAGAATAAAATATACTGTTTTTTTTAATCGACATCTTTATTGTATTTCACAAGGCCCGGGCCCAATTTCATCATGAATAACGGTGTTGTTGAAGCAGTATGCTTTCAACTTGCGATCAATAAACTCCTGAACTTCCTTTTTGTTCGAAGCAGGATACAAAACATGAATATTTGGTCCTGCATCGATGGTAAAACACACAGGAATGTTATTTTGTTCTCTAAATTCTCTGATTTGCTGAACAATACTTAGGGATTCCGGTAAAAGTAAAGTATAACCTGGAGTGGAGCTCATCATTAAACCGTGTAAACTCAAGGCTTCAGATTCAACAATTTTTATAAAATCATTCCAGTTACCTTTTTCGAGTATTTCAATTAATCGATGGGTATTGTCTGTTGCCTGTATAATTCTTCCTTCTTTGTATGGGTGGCTCTCCATCAATTGGTGCCCAACAGTACTACTGATGGCTTTTTTATCGGCACTTACAATTAAAATAGAATCCTGAATATTGCTAAAATCCGAATGAATATTGTTGTTTAATGATATGGCATAATGGTCATCGCTATTTGGAAAATTTGATTTACCCCATGTATTCCAACCTCCGAAAATTGATCTGCAAGCACTTCCTGAACCCAGGCGAGCTATATTAGAAACTTTTTCATTAGATAAAATTTCTCCGGAAACTTCATGATGAATTTGAGCCAGACATAAAGCTAAGGAAGCATAGCTGCTTGCCGATGAGGCAATTCCGGAAGAATGAGGAAATGTATTATCGCTGTTAATTTTTAATTGGAAATGAATTAACCAATGTAAGGTTTCTGAAATTCTATTGAAAAAGGTATGCAGCTTTTTAAGAAATGAAGGATTTTCTTTTCCTTCAAAT
The DNA here is from genome assembly GCA_963677245.1 of uncultured Saccharicrinis sp. Classification (GTDB taxonomy): domain Bacteria; phylum Bacteroidota; class Bacteroidia; order Bacteroidales; family Marinilabiliaceae; genus Saccharicrinis. Next base: position 1,266,419 of record OY781921.1, on the reverse strand, counting down.
AAGAATTGAATATCAAATGCGTTTTGGTTTTCGCAAAATTGATATTCGATACTAGTTTGAGTAAGCGCATTTTTTAATGAAAAACTAATAGAAGGATTCTCAGGAATTTGTATTTCCTTTTTACCCCAGTATTTTACCATCGCTATATTTGATGGACTTTGAAATTCTACTTTTCCTTGACTTTTAAGATAAGTCGTTTTATTACAAATCATTGATAATTATTTTACCCAGGTATTTAGGTTTAGCAATTGGAGCATGGGTCGTTTTTAACTAACTCATTAAATGTAAATATTGTATTTAAACCTTTTTTGTTAAAATAACCCTTTACATACTCCATGGGCTGCTTGCTAACAGCCATTATAAAATCGCCCCCCCAGGCACCTAATGATTTAATGGAACCTTCGAAGTCATAAAATTGTTCTTTCCGAATTGGAGTTTTATCAATAATTTTTCCAATGATATCCTCGTGATCAGCCATTAGCTCCTGAAATTCAGAGATGTCGTTGCAAACAGCAAAAAGTGTAGAAATAGCACTTATTTGATTAATATCGGCAGGATCTATTTTTTTAAGATGAAAACCTTTAATGGATTCTTTTGAACTTTGTTTTTTACCTGTGTAAATAAAATAAATATGCTCTTTAAATGAAGGGTTAAAATTTATCTCGACAGAACGTGGATTGCCATTTACTAAAAGAAAAAAAAGTGGCATTTTATGTTCTGCATTGGCAATATCATAGCCAGAACCTTTAAAGGTGTTCTGAAGTAGCTCGTATGGATTAATGTTAAAAAATTGAGATAGGTTATAAATCAACGTGGAGCTACTTCCTAATCCCCATTGTGGATCAAATTCGAGTTTTGTTTGAACTTTTTTACCGACAAGGTCTGAAATATTTAGTTCGCTTAGCTTTAGTGCACTTCTAAGTATTTTTTGAAGCTGTTTACTAAAAGCTGTATTTGACTCATCGGATATGGCTAATTTATCGTTAAAGGTAACTTTATTCCAGATTCCTTCGGATAGCAAAGCTTCCCACGAAAAAGTATTTCCATTTTGTCCGTTATAAACACTAAAAGTCTGTCCAAGTTTTAAAGGAACGGCCAAGGCTTTGGCACCTCTTAAAACAACATATTCACCAGAAAGCATTAATTTCCCATTTGCTCTTGAAAAAAATAACAGATCCTTATTTACCTCCTTGCTCATACTTACGTTTGATATTACTATACTCTGTGTACTTGTTTAAATCAGATGGGAAAACATTAAGCATTTTTTCTTAAATCTTCGAGAAATTGCTTAACCGCAGAATGACTAACTGTTTTATTTTTAAAATAGTTAAGTGCAGCTTCTTTTTCGTCCCCAACAGCATTAAATGTAGATAAAATATTCGATAAGTGCATTTTCATGTGCCCTTTTTGAATACCCGAAGTTACCAAAGCTGCAATTGCAGAAAAATTATTCGCCATTCCTGCAGCAGCCATAATTTGCATTAACTCCTGAGCATTGGGATATTCCAATAAAGCTAACGATTGCTTTGCTAAAGGATGAAGCGAAGTTAATCCACCCACTGTACCAACGGCTAAAGGAACGGTTAAAGTATAAGTGAAAATGTTTTCGGATATATCTATTTTAGTTAGAGAACTATATTGACCATTTTTGGCAGCAAATGCATGAACGCCCGCCTCAATAGCCCTAAAATCATTTCCAGTCGCCAAAACTACCGCATCTATTCCGTTCATAATTCCTTTGTTATGGGTAACAGCTCTGCCTACATTATGAGTAGCTAATTGTACGGCCTTTTGAAAACGCAATGCAAAATCCTCTGCAGTAAATGTTCCGCTATAAGCTTGTAGTGAAGGTGTAGGACAGGAAACCATACATTCTACAATGCATTCCGGCGTGTAATTGGAAAGAATAGCCATATTAATTTCAATGGCAAGCTCACTGTTTTGTTTTTTTAAAAATGCCTTAAGTGCTTCTCCCATTTTTTCCAGACAGGAATTAATGAAGTTAGCACCCATGGAATCTCTTGTTTCAAAACTTACAGTGAGGCAATAAGTAGCAGCATCCACATCACTTTCATGATGCAATTCAAAATCTATAATTCCGCCACCTCTTTGTCGCATGCTTTGTGTGATGTCTTCGGTTACTTTTAGTAGGAATTTTTTTATTTTCGGAAGTAACTCAGTGAGCTCTGTATAAGTCCATTCTGTTGTAAAAAAGAGTTGTCCTCTTTTATTTGTTGAAATGATTCGAGTTTTAAATCCTCCATTAAGTGCCCAGAATTTAGCAGCTTTAGAAGCGGCTGCCACCACCGAGCTTTCTTCAATAACCATAGGAATTGAATATTCCTTATCGTTGATCAGGAATCCCGGAGCCACCCCATATGGTAAAAAGAAATTACTTAATGTATTTTCTGAAAACTGATTATATAAGTCCTGAAATTCAGGATGGATATGTGATTGCAAAGTTTGCTTGAAATCTGAATTCAATTGATGTTGCTCTGTTAAAGCAGCAATTTTATCTGTTGTATTTAGTTTAGAAAAACCTTTCTTCATGACACTGTTTTTACTTATCGGAAAAGTAAAACAGCGAAAATTCAGAAACGTTTAAATCAGAACGAAAAAATGTTATGTAGAGGTTCCGATTTAGGTGTTAAAATATGAAGTTAGAATTCTTTAATGAGATGATCAGTCGGTTTTAATTCTGCAAGAAGGTGTCTATTTTCTGATTTTTAAATAAGCTTCGGCAAGTTTCCAGGATTGCGCCATATTTTCGATAAAAGTTTTAAGCTCACTATAATCCTTTAAAGCATATTGTAAAAAAGCAGAACCCATTCCAATGACAGCAGGAAGCTTACAGATTTTGGTTAGATAATAACCATCAAGTAAAGATCTGATTCCACCGGAAATAATTACTTGTTTGCATTGCGTTTTTTCTTCTTCCACAATTTGGTTTACCATATGCGTCATTTCCTCGGCAGTATGTCCAACTTGTGTAAAACTTTCAAAAATAGATGTGTTATCTACTCTTCTCATTTGTTCCAACTTGGTAAAGTTGGTTCCTCCCAAAGCGCCAAATTCAATGGCTTCAATTTTTAAAGAAAGTAAGGCTTTTAAACTTTCGTAGCCCATGCCTTGCCCAACTTCTTTAACGATAATAGGTGATTCGATATTTTCCAGTAATTCCTGGATGCTTTCGATAGGAGGACGTTTGATTATATCTCCTTCCGGTTGAAAGGCTTCCTGAAGCGGATTGATATGAATGATGGTTCCATCTGTTTCTAGCTGTTGGTTTAAGTAGTCAATTTTTGAAGTTTCTTTGTTTTCAAGAAGCTTTTCTAATTGTGCTATCCCAAGGTTCGAATAAAAAGGATATTCATTTCCAATGTAAGAGCGAACTTTAAAATCAGGCCAGTAATTATCTGAATCAAATAAAGCCCGGCAAGAACCTAATCCCATTCCTAAACCGAATTCGCCTGTGGCTTTGGCAAGTTTTGTGTTGATAGCTCCGGCTCTTTGCGTACCTCCGGTCATGGAAGAAATCCAGAAAGGCAACTTCATTTGCTTTCCTAGAAAGGAAAAAGGTTCCAGATCATTAACAGGATGAGCTGACAACATTGGTTCGTACATAAAACGTTTGTCGGCTAAATCTCGATTAACGTGGGCTTCAAAAGCTAAATGAAGGTGTTCTTTTTTTCTATCTTCCATACCGTAAAAAAAAGAAAGATTATTGAAATAATTGTCATAATTACCGATAAAACTTACGATTTATCGACTATCCATCATAGTAATGTATCACTTAGAAAAAACGATCAAAATCTAAAGATTAAGTATTTTTCCTAAGTGTATAGTTTTATTGTATTTAGATTATATATCCAAGTGTCTGGCAATAACCATTTTAAGGATTTCGGTTGTTCCTTCTCCAATTCTTAAAATTCTATGATCGCGATAAAAGCGCTCTATGTCCTGACCTTTGAATAAACCAGCTCCGGCAAATATTTGAACACCTTCGTCAGATACTTCTTTAGCCACCTCGCTACAATATAATTTTGCCATGGCAGCTTCTTTTCCAAATGGCTGTTTGTTATCCTTTAACCAACAAGCTTTATAAAGCAGATTTCGAGCCAACTCAATTTTTAAATCCATGTCAGCTAGTTTAAACTGTACGTTTTGAAAGTTGGCAATGGGTTGACCAAACTGCTCGCGTTCTTTGGCATATTGTAAGGCTAACTCAAAAGCTCCCTGTGCTAAACCTAGACCCATGGCAGCAATTGATAAACGTCCACTGTCGAGTGTTTTTAGCATTTGAGATAAGCCTTTATCCTGAGCTCCCAATAAGTCACTAGCTTTTATCTGACATTTATCTATGGTAATTTCTGCAGTATCGGAAGCTCGCCACATCATTTTTCCTAAAGAACGTTTGGTAGAGAATCCTTTAGTATCTCTTTTTAAGATAAAAGTTGAATAGCTGGGTTTGCCATTTTTTTCTCCTGTTTGAGCTAAAACAGTCATCCCTTGCATCATAGGGTTACTTCCGTTGGTAATATATCTTTTGGTTCCGTTTAGTTCCCAGCCGTTCTCATTTTGTGTTGCCAACGTTTCAACTCCTCTGGCATCAGATCCTGCGTTTACTTCGGTTAAACCAAATGCCCAAAGGTGGGTTCCGTTCAATAAGTTTGGCAATAACTCTTTTTTTTGTTCCTCGGTTCCAAATGTATAAATAGGTGCTGCGCCCAAGGAGTTGTGAGCTGCTATTGTTGCAGCCTGCGAACCGTCCACACGCGCAATTTCTTCCACAGCAATAATGTACGAAAGGGTATCTAATCCCTGACCTCCATATTCTTTAGGAATGTCAATGCCAAATAGACCTTGCTGACCCATTTTCTTCGTCAAATCTTCAGAAAAGGTTTCATTCTCATCCAATTCAGGAGCAACAGGTTTAATTTCTTTTTCGGCGAAAGCCCTAACTTTTTGTCTAAATTCTTCTTTTTCGTTTGTATAGAACGGGTTCATATTAAGTATAATTGTAGCTTGTTAATGTTTCTATTTATAAATCGTTGGGTATTAACCTGAATCCGAAATTTTATGTCGAACTCAGGTTATTATTCTGTTTCTAATAAAATCTGATCCAGACTTACCTGATCACCTACATTTACAGAAACATTGGTAATTGTGGTGTCTTTCCAGGCTTGAATACTGTTTTCTGTCTTCATCGCTTCTAATATCAGAATTGGCTTTCCTTTCTGAATTTTTTCGCCTTCTGTAACCATAATGTCTATAATTCTTCCCGGCATTGGTGCCTTCAGCGTTTTTATAGATTCCTGATCGTCTTCTTCATTTTTACGTTTGGTTTTAGGAGGTATATCTGTTATAATTTGCTTTCGACCTTCAAATTGCAAATGGAATTTACCATCCTCATCCATAAAATAGTTTACCAGAAAGTGCACCCCGTTTATAAAAAATGAAAGCTCATTTTGTTCAATCTGAATGTCACTAATTTCAATGGGTTCTTTTTTATCAATCTGAATTATAAAGTGTTCACCATTATTTTCTATTACCAAAATTTGAAGAGATTCATCTTTAAGATAAATCTGATGTTGCTGGTTATTTCTCCAGTAACCTAATTTCTCCCAGTTGTTTGAAGGAACTGCTTTTTTCTTGTGCTTTAAAATGATAAAAGAAGCAGCAATAGCTTCCTGCGCCATTTTAGATTGCGTGAGCGGAGAAAGTAATTGTTCTTTTTTTAGCGCAAAGAACGAAGTAGCATAATCACCATTTTTAAAATCACAGTCGTTTAAGGCCTGTATGATAAATTCACGATTAGAATGAACTCCAAATAGGGCATAATTTTTCAAAAATGCCTGAAGCCTTTCAATGGCTTGTTCGCGATTTTTTCCCAGAGAAATCACTTTCTTTAAAAGAGGATCAAAACTCGGATTCAGATTTTCTGTAGCCTGCGCTCCACCATCTATTCGAATATGTGGATGACTTGGTATGTGCGTACCTATTATTTTACCAAACGAAGGTGCGAAATTATCTTCTGGATTTTCAGCATAGATTCTAGCCTCAATAGCATGTCCGCAGGCTTTAATATCTTGTTGTTTAAAAGATAAAGCCATTCCGGATGCAATGAGAATTTGCTCTTGAACAATATCAATACCTGTAATTTGTTCCGTTACAGGATGTTCCACCTGAATGCGGGTGTTCATTTCTAAAAAATAATGTTTCTGATCCTTGGTTACCAAAAACTCTAATGTTCCGGCATTACAGTAACCAATTTTTTGACAAAGTTTTAGTGCATCAGTAAAAAGTTTTTGTCTGGTTTCGTCCGAAAGCATTGCTGCCGGAGCCTCTTCAATCACTTTTTGATGTCTGCGCTGGATAGAGCAATCTCTTTCAAATAAATGAACTGTATTTCCATATTGATCGGCTAAAATTTGTACTTCAATATGTCTGGGATTCTCGATATATTCTTCTGCATAGACGTATGGATCTGCAAAATATCTTTCGGCTTCGGCACTGGCTCTTTCTATTTCACCAGGTAAATCATCAATATAATGTACCACTCTCATTCCCTTACCACCGCCACCTGCAGCGGCTTTAATTACAACAGGAAACTGCAGACTTGATACCTGGTCAAGCATGTTTTGTACCGTTCCGTTAATCTTTTTTAGTAGCGGAATGTTACATTCTTCTGCAATTTTATTGGCCTGATTTTTATTACCCATCAGCTTAATGTGTTCAGCTTTTGGGCCAATAAAAACAATATTATTGTCGGCACATAGTTGTGCAAAATTTTCATTCTCCGATAAAAATCCATAGCCAGGATGTATGGCTTCTGCCTTATATCTTTTGGCTAAATCAATAATTTGTTGTGCATTCAAATAAGTGTCAGCCAAAGATTCACCGATTAGTAAGGCTTTATGATCGGCATTATTAAGGTGCAAAGCATCAGCTTCGGGGGCGGTATATAAAGCCACCGTTTCAATGCCCATTTCTTTGGCTGTTTTTATAATTCTAACAGCAATCTCACCTCTGTTGGCAATCAGAATTCTATTGAATTGATGGTATGTTTTTTTCATTATTCCACGATGGTTTTCTTTTTTCAAAAAAGGCAGAAACACCCTCTTGTCCTTCTGCAGAAGTTCTTGCACTGGCTATCATTCTGGCGCAAAAAAGCAGGTTAGCTTCGTCATCCAGATTTTCTTCAAGTCGATTAATAAGTGCTTTGGTTTGGATCAATGCATCGGGAGCACCCTTTAAAAAAGATTGTGCAACCTCAATCGTTTTGTCTCTTAAGCTTTGATTATTATCAGCAATGTAATGCACCAGACCTTCTTCTTTGGCTTCCTGAGCGGTAAACGGTTTTGGAACCAATAATCTTTTTCGGGCATTGCTATTACCCATTTTGTTAATGATATAAGGCGCTATGGTGGCAGGAATGATACCCAGGGTAACCTCCGGGAAACCAAAGGTAGATTGTGGTTCACACACTACAATATCAGCACTGGCTAAAATTCCAACGGCACCACCGAATGCCGATTTTTCCACTTCCACAATAATAGGAGTTGGGAAATTATAAATGGTTTCAAATAGTGTATTGAAAAGTTTAGCATCGTTTATGTTTTCTGTTTTAGATTGATAAACACCTTGTCGCATCCATTCTAAATCAGCACCTGAGCAATACTGGTTTTCTTCGCCATAAATAATCAAGACTCTGAATGACCGATTCGACTTTTCAACATTGAGCGTCTTAATGATTTCCTCAATCATTTTTCGGTTTAAGGCATTTCTTTTTTCAGGTCGGTTTAAACCTAAAAAAGCCATTTGATTTTTAATGTAAAAATTGATGGTTTCCATATTACTTTACATTCTAAATATGCCGTATGTGGCTGGTTTGTTTTGTTTATTTTGAGCTATAGTTAATCCAATAGTTAAAATAGTGCGTGTATCTGCCGGGTCAATAATGCCATCGTCCCATAAACGACTTGTGGCAAAATAAGGAGAGGCCTCTTTTTCGAAACCGGCTTTTGTTTGAGCTTTCAACCTTTCAATTTCCTCTTCTGCTATTTCTACACCAGTGGCTTTAGCCTGATCCTTTTTTACAGTTGCCAATACATCTGCAGCTTGTTGTGGGCCCATTACCGAAATGCTTGAATTTGGCCAGGAGAACAATAACCGTGGACCAAAAGCACGACCTCCCATGGCATAATTTCCCGCACCGTAGCTTCCTCCAATCATAATGGTAAAGAATGGAACTTCAGAATTAGCCAAAGCATTAACCATTTTGGCTCCTTCCTTGGCAATACCTGCTTTTTCATATGCTTTTCCTACCATAAAACCAGTAATGTTTTGAAGAAAAACCATAGGGATTTTACGATTGTTGCATAGTTGTATGAAGTGCGTTCCTTTTTGCGCTGATTCAGAAAACAGGATGCCGTTGTTGGCCAAAATGCCGACTTTAAACCCATTAATATTCGCAAATCCGGTGACTAAAGTAGTGCCGTAATCTGCTTTAAATTCATCAAACTTACTTTCATCACTCAAATATTGAATTAGCTTTCTGACATCTTTAGGAGTAGATCCTCCGGATGGCATTTCGTCATAGATACCTTCAGCAGGTAAAAGACAAGCTTTGGGTTCTGAACGAATAAAAGCTTCTTTTTCGGGTTGATTTAATGTTGAAAAGATGTTTCTGCAGATTTCTATGGCATGATGATCATCGTCGGCTAGATGATCTGCCACTCCTGATTCGGAAGTGTGTAATTTTCCACCTCCTAACTCTTCGGCAGTTACTTCTTCTCCTGTGGCTGCTTTTACCAAAGGAGGCCCTCCTAAAAAGATGGTTCCCTGATTTTTTACAATGATGGTTTCATCACTCATAGCCGGAATGTATGCGCCACCAGCAGTGCATGATCCCATTACAATACTGACTTGGGGAATTCCTTTAGCCGACATACGTGCCTGATTATAAAAAATCCGGCCAAAGTCATCTTTATCAGGAAATACATTGGCTTGTTCAGGTAAGAATATTCCTCCTGAATCAACCAGATAAACACAGGCCAAATTATTTTGCTCTGCAATTTCCTGGGCTCTTAAATGTTTTTTGATGGTTTCCTTAACGTAAGTTCCACCTTTAGTAGTGGCATCATTGGCTATGATAACCGATTCCCGTCCTTGAATTACTCCAATGCCAGTGATGATTCCGGCAGAAGGAAATGCATCATTATATTGTCCGAAGGCAGCAAGCGCAGATAATTCTAAAAAAGGGGTTTGAGGATCTACCAGTAGCTCAATCCGCTCTTTAGCCAGTAGCTTTGCTCTTTTTTTATGTCGCTCTTTTTGCTTGCTGTTTACATTGTTTAGTTTTTGTAATGTTTCTTTAAACTCAGTTATTTTCTGAGGTATGTCTGATGTTTCTTTATGTATCCTTTGTTTTCTTTGATCCGTCATTTTTCTTTTGCATAAAATGGACTAACTAAGTAACCACTTGTGCCAAAAAATGTTTGATTTTTCAGCTAAATATCAAACAGAAAAAATTATCCGGTAAGTTAAATGCAAGAGTTAATTGTACTTGTGTGTTTTGAACGATTATGATATAAAAAAAAGAATTGTTCCTTAGTTTATGTATACTTTAGAACAACCCTTATGTTTCTTTAATATTTTGCTTAATTTCTTTTTACATCGAAAATACTCCCTGAATCATACATTTCAGACAATTCATTTTTAGACATGATATATAAAGTATCGCTATAACAGGAATCAACATCAATGGTTTCTATTCCTCGTTTTGTAGTAAATGCATAGTTACTATGAACGAATACAAGGCTGTCTTCTCTCACTTCAATTACCTTAATAGTTGAAAAGTTGTTAGGACTATCTTCATATTCATACACATCACCGGCCAACGGATTTGCAATGTATTCCGCATTGTATTTAGCTTCTGCATTGTTTGAGATACTAAAAAACAAAATTAAAAGAAGAATAACTCCGGCACCAGAGAAATGCCATAAGGGTATTTTAGCTTCACTTTTGGCAATGGAATATTCTCTCTTCATTTCTTCAGGCATTTTTTTCGGTTTAAATACATCGCTGCATTTAGTGCACTGACATGCGCCGGTACGACCAATAGAAATTGTTGGAATCCAGAAAATATGAATGTATTTGCCATAAAAACTATTGATAATTCCACCCTTTTCGCCACATGAAGGACAGGTTACATTGTTTGATTGAATTGTTTTAATATGCGTAGATTGCCATCCGTATATGACCATTCTAGTTAGATTTTAAATTTTAATGTTCGAATATAATTATTTAAACCGGACTTAAATTTTTGATTTGTCTAAGAAGTTGTTTTCAAATTGTATTTTCGCATCTGGATTAGATAAGATCGAATATGCATAGTATAATCAAGGAACTTCAAAAGGTTCATCAATTATTGTTACAGGAGAAAGAGGAAGATTTACTTCAGTTTAAAAGAAAAATGAGTAATACTTCTATTGTTGAGCGAAGGAAAGAAGGAGTATGTTGGTATCCTGTTTCTATTGAGAGAACGCATTTTGATGCAGGGGAAAGGTTATTGGTTAGAGTAGCTCGCCCCAAAGAGCAAAAAGAATCTCATCTTTTTCAGTCGGGTAAATTGGTGTCCTTGTTTTCTACAGCGGGCAATAACAATGAGCAAAATCATGCAGTAAATGGTGTCGTCAACAGAGCCGGAGAAGTGGAGATGATGCTCACTATAAATTCAGATGATGAACCGGAATGGTTGCGCGAAGGTAAGGTTGGAGTTCAACTCTTGTTCGATGAAAATGCTTATCTGGAAATGGAGCGAGCTCTGAATATTGTGTTAAATCCACAGGATGACAGATTATTAAAGCTGAGGGATATTTTGCTCGGAACAGAAGAACCTGTTTTCGACGAAAAGAGTGAAATAACATTACCTCAATTAAATGCAGTCCAAAACCAGGCCTTGAATCAGGTATTAAGTGCCAAAGATCTAGCCATTGTGCATGGTCCTCCGGGAACCGGAAAAACCACAACGATGGTTGAAGCTATACGACAGACCTTAAAGTTTGAAAATCAGGTTTTAGTTTGTGCTCCCAGTAATGCCGCAGTAGATTTACTTTGCGAAAAACTTTCGGTGGAAGGCCTAAAAGTTGTTCGAATTGGGCATCCGGCCCGAGTGACTGACGAAATTTTATCCTTAACATTGGATGCGCAGATAGCACATCATACTAATTATAAAGACTTAAAAGCAGTAAAAAAGCAGGCCGAAGAATACTATCGGACGGCGATGAAATACAAGAGAAATTTTGGACATGAGGAGCGACAACAAAGACGCTTACTTTTGCAGGAATCAGGAAAGCTTAGAAAGGAAGCCGAGCATTTAGAGTATTACATTATAAATGATATTCTTTCCAATGCTCAAGTGGTGGCATCTACAATGGTAGGAGCTTCTAATTATCAAATCAGAGACAGGCGTTTTTCAACTGTTTTTATTGATGAAGCAGCGCAAGGGTTAGAACCGGCCACATGGATCCCTATCACGAAGGCAAATCGGGTTATTTTTGCAGGAGATCACTGTCAGTTATCCCCAACTATAAAATCGTTTGAAGCAGCCAAAGCAGGTTTGGATGAAACCTTGTTTGAAAAAGCCATTAAAAGAAATAAAGCAGATGTAATGTTACAAGAGCAATATCGAATGCATCAGCATATTATGCGTTTTTCTAGTCAGTTATTCTATGAAAATAAGCTTAATGCAAATTTTCAAGTAGAGAATTGGTCAATCTTTGATGGAGATAAGGCGGTAGAATTTATTGATACTGCCGGTTGTGGTTTTTTTGAGCAAGTAGATAAAGAAACCAGAAGCTCTTACAATCCTGAAGAAGCTGATTTACTGATGAAACATTTTAGGGAGTATTTTAATACTGTGTTTTCTTCCGGATGTTCTGATGAAATTTCAGTTGGAGTTGTTTCTCCATATAAGGCGCAGGTTACTTTGCTACAAAATAATTTTAAAGAAATGGAAAGTGAGTTTGAAATAGATTTACGTTTGTCAGTGAATACAATAGATTCCTTTCAAGGGCAGGAGCGAGATGTGGTATATTTAAGTTTGGTGCGTAGTAATGAAAAAGGAGAAATAGGCTTTTTAGCAGATGTGCGCAGAATGAATGTAGCTATTACCAGAGCCAGGAAAAAGTTAGTAATCATTGGAGATAGTGCCACAATTGGTCAGCATCCTTTCTATAATAGTTTTTTAGATTATGTAGGACAAATAGAAGCTTATAGAAGTGCTTTTGAATTAATGTATTAGTCGTTTATTTAGTATTCGGATTTATAGGTCTTTAATAGTTAAAAAATATTAAATATCTATTCATACTTCATGTTTATGTAACTTTTTGATGCTTTTACCCATAAAATGTTAGCAAAAGGAGGGTCGATTTATGAAGCTGAAGGAAATTGCAACATTTTTTACTGGGTTATTCTTTCTATCTACCGTTGCTGTTGAAAGCAACGCTCAAACAAAAAAGAAATCATATTGGCAAAAAGGATCATTAAAAGTAGATACTGCTTTTAAGAAGTTATACCTTGATAGTTTTTTAGTTCCTTATCAGGAATTTGCCGACTTACATGGTTGTAAAATTAGAATTAAGACAAAGAAGCTTAAAACTACAATGACTGCACGTCCAGGATTTGGATCTTTGTTTTTGGGTAAGAAGAATCGTCAGTATATTATTCACGTTAACTCGGATGCAAATTTTGATGGCGTTCTTTTATCAGATGTTCCATCGGAGGCCAGAATTGGATTATTTGCTCACGAACTAATGCATATTAGGGATTACGAGAGTCGAAAAGTGGGAGGTGTAATTAAACGCGGTTTACAATATCTTTCTAAAAATGGTAAAAAGAAAGTGGAGTATTACACTGATAGCTTAACCATTGCCGCTGGATTTGGAGAGCACTTATTTCAATGGGCAGCTTATGTATTATATGATTCAGATGCATCTGAAGAATACAAAGCTTTTAAGTCAGAGATTTACATGTCGCCAGTTACTATTTATAATAAAATGAGTTTACTCGATTAATTAAAATATTGTCATGATGAAGATTTCAGAAGAAATAATGTGGATACTTTAGGCGTTTTTTATACAAACAAATAAAGCACAATCGAATTTGACAGGAGTAAGAGATTACTCCTTTTTTTATGCCTAAATATTTGGTCATTCTACAAAGAATAAGCCTATATGGTAGTTAATAATAGGAATTAAAATAATTGAAAATTAAATTACAAACATATAGAAGTAAATGAAATACTTAAATGGAAGAATAAACCTATCTTATAAATTGAAAGCATGCATTAGTCAATGATAATATGCTGTTTGTAAATAAATATTGTTGATTCGTGGATTGATGCCTTTAGATTAGTTAACTTTAATATAGGTGATTGGAAAGACAGATATTTTATTTTCACCAGCAGTCAAACCTCAAATACCACAGCTATGAAAAAAGAGGCAAAGTTTATCAGGTATTATTATTACTTCCTTATTGTTGTACTGAGCTTAATAATGGTAACTTCTTTGGTGTGGAACATTAATAATGAATATAAATCCGCCATAAGTTATGCTAAAATAGAAGGAGAAGCCAGTTATCACAAAGACTTATTATTCAGAAAATGGGCTACAATGCATGGTGGAGTTTATGTGCCTACAAGTGAAAAAACAAAACCTAATCCTTTATTAGACTTCATTGAAGATCGTGATATTACTACCCCAAACGGAAAAAAGTTAACCTTGATAAATCCTGCCTATATCATTCGTCAGTTATTCGAAATGGAAGAGGAGCTAGTGGGAGTAAAAGGGCATATTAACAGCTTGCGACCTATTCGTTTAGATAATTACCCAGATCAATGGGAAACAGAAGCACTCAATAATTTTCATAAAGGAAGTTCATCGGTTTCGGAATTAGTGGAGGCAAATGGTAATAAGTTCATGCGTTTTATGAGTCCGCTGGTGATAGATAAAAAATGTATGAAATGCCATAGTCATCAAGGATATAATATAGGTGATATAAAAGGAGGAATTAGTGTTTCGGTACCTATGGACAAATATTACAAGGTATCATATGCACAAACTCGTAAGATAATTTGGGCTCATATTGCTATTTATTTAATCTCTATTTTATTCAGTGTATTAGGATATAAGCGCATTATAAAAGAAATGCGTAGGAATCATATTATGCAAAGAAGATTGGTGACAAATGAGTTAAGTTTAAAATCTCAGAATGAGGAATTAAACCTGGCAATTGAAAAAGCAAAAGAGGCTGAACTACATCTGTTGGTTAAGAATGAAGAAACTGAAATTGCTTATAAGAGTTTGAAAAAGGTAAACGAACAATTACAAAAGGCTAAGGAGCAGGCAGAAGAGAGTGATCGTTTGAAAACCGCTTTTCTTCAAAATATGTCGCATGAAATAAGAACGCCTTTAAATGCCATTTGTGGTTTTGCCGGTATGTTGAATTTGCCGGATATTGAAAAAGATCAAAGCCAGGCATATGCTAATATTATTCAAAATAGCAGTGATCAATTATTGTCCATAGTATCAGATGTATTAACTATTTCAGCATTAGAAACGGAGCAGGAAAAAGTATATGTTGACAGAGTAAACATCAATAGGCGGCTAGATGATTTATTCGTTATTTTTAATGAGCAAGCCAAAAAAAGGAATATTAAATTGAAGCTGAATAAAACGCTGTCAGATACAAGTTCGGAAGTGTTCACGGATAAAACCAAATTCGTTCAGATTTTTACGAACCTGCTTACCAATGCCTTTAAATTTACAAAAGAAGGGCATGTTGAATACGGATACATTCGTAAAGAGAAAGTACTTGAGTTCTATGTAAAAGATAGTGGTGTTGGAATTGAACCGCAATTGCAGGGTATTATTTTTGAGCGCTTTCGTCAGGCTGATTTATCTTTGCATCGTTCGGTAGGAGGAAATGGTTTAGGGCTATCAATATCTATGGGATTTGCCAAGCTTTTGGGCGGAACCATTTGGGTGGAGTCAGAACAGGGGAAAGGAGCCTGTTTTTATTTTACCATTCCTTATAAATCTGCCATGTCAGTTAGTGAATCGTGTCGTAACTAAAAATCAGGAAGGAGATGAGTTTTGTACTGCATCTCCTTTTGATTTATTAAAAGTCAACTTTTTTTCTTTTTATAGGCATTGTCATACATCTTGCACCACCGCCTCCACGAGCTAATTCAGCACCGCTGATAGTGACTGCATATTTTTCGTACTCATTGAGGTTAACTTTGTTCTCAATGACATCCAAAGCCGGTATAATTTCAAAACCGTTATTGTTCAACTCTTCCATTGTGTATACATTTCTCGCATAACCAATAACTTTTCCTGGTCCTACAGCGAAGAAATTAGAACCACTGTGCCATTGCTCTCTTTCTTGGATCCAGATGTCTTTTCTCCCACCACAATAAAGTGGTTTTAATGGCATTCCTAGTTTATTGAGACAGTCTACAATATTAATCTGTTTTTTGATGTCTTTAACTTTGCCATTCTCAATGGAAATTAAGATAGTTTGGTACTTGTTGGGTTGCATTATGATGGGATCGTAAACCATACATAAATCTTTATCCAACAAGGTGAAAACCATATCCAGGTGAATAAAACTTTCTGGTTTAGCCGGAAGTTGCTGAACAACAATGTTGAATTTGCCTTTGTTCTTTTTTATTTTTTTAATGATGTAATCGATACCTTGCGATGAAGTTCTGGTGCCAGTCCCAATAACTAAAATGTCTTCTCTGGCAATTAAAACATCTCCTCCTTCTATAGTAATTTCATCTTTATGGTGTTTACTATTAGACGGATTTATAGTTTGACTGATTAATTTGGAAGAGTGATTAAAGATTGTTTCCATAACAAGAGCTTCTCTTTCTCTTACATTATTGGCCATTTTACCTACAAGTATATTGTCATAAACAGCCATAGAGGCATCTCGTGTAAAAAAGAAATTGTGAAGCGGACGTAATGCATTTCTTTCATCAGATAAAAAACCGCTTAGCGTATTCTGGTTCATGGGTACACCTTCTATTATTTGCCTGGCAAGCTCTATTGGAGGTAGGTCAAGCAAATGGTTTTTTAGGTGTTTTACATTTTCGGTTTTGCATATTTTTGTAACTAAGTTCTCCTTTACCACGTCATCCTGAAGTGTTTCGGTCAGTAAGTCTTTCACCTCAAAGGTGTTAGTTATCTTTTCTAAAAGAAGTTTAAGTTGTTTATATTCGTTTTCTACAACAGATAAATTTAATATATCGCTATACAAAGCTCTTTCTGCATTTCCGGGAGTCATGTTTTCTACTTCGCTACCCGGGGTGTGGATGATTACACCTTCTATTTCTCCTATTTCAGAATGAACTCCTGTTTTTATTGCTTTGGTCTCCATAATATTAAAAAATGAAAAATCTAAAATTGCACTGGTACGAAAAATTTTAGAGAAAAAAATTGTAAATATTAAACCAGTCTAGTAATTAGCTAAACTGGTTTTTATATGAATTCTCAAATGTATTGGATTAACAATCTTTAAAAGATGATATGTTTCATGATTTAATAAATGAATATTTTAAATGGGAAGTTCTTTGTGGATTTTGGCCAATTCCCATTGCTCTAACAGTGCTTTTTGATAAATTTTGGCTCGTTCTCCGTCATTACACATGAGTAAACCAACTAGTTGGTTGTCATGGAAATACATATCCCGAACTATATTGTTGTTTGTTTCTGAGTAGATTTCATACTCATCTTTTTCAGGTAATTTTGAAAAATAATACTCGCCAAATACTTCTGTTTTCATTCTAAAAGGAAGAAGGGTTAGTCTTGTTTTTTTGCCAATAGCATTTAAAGCGGCAATTTTCCCCTGGTGTTCGGCAGCATGCCATAAGCCTGTAGTTGTGCCATTGGGATGTTCAGCTACGTCACCTGCAGCATATACATCTTCAACCGAAGATTCTAAAAACTCATTAACTAATATGCCTCTGTTGCATTTAATATTTGAATTAAGAGCTAAAGTGATGTTTGGTTTGTAGCCAATGGTGGAAATAACTTTGTCAAAAAACATTTTATTTCCTTCTATATCAATAAATACTTTGTCGTCGTCTGTTTCCTGATAGGAAATATTTGAAACGTTAAGAATTAATTCAACACCATTGTTTTGAATTGTTTTTTGTAATAACTCAGAAAATTTTGGAGTTAAAAAACGTTGTAAAACAAACGGATTTCTATCTATTAAAACTACGTTTTTACCTATTTCCACTAATTGATCAGCGGTTTCAACCCCCTCGACACCAGCTCCGATGATTAGGTAGCTTTTTACATGTGGTGCATTTCTAATGATGTTTTCTACATGACGGGCAGTGTATACATTTGTAATTAAATCTTTGGGTAAACCTTCTATATTTAAAGTATTAGGTTGGGAACCAGTAGCAATAATTAACTTGTTATACTTTAGCGGACCTCGATGCAGAAACGATAGTTCATGCTTATTGGGATCAATTTTTTCGACCTGGTCATATAATAGATCAACATGATTGTTTACTAACCAATCGTGATCCACCATAGAAAAGTCTTCTTTGGCGAATCCGGATGCTATATGTTTATTTATTTTTGTTCGTTTATAGGGAAATCTATCTTCATTTGATATCCACAAGACAGTTGCGTTGGGGTTTTCTTCTTTTAAAGTTAAAACAGATGCATAACCAGCACTTCCTCCTCCAATTACTATATAATCTTTAACAACCATGATTATTCATTTTATAAATGTTAAGTATATAAAGTTAAACTTTTATGATGATGTTTTTAATTAAAAGGAGTAATGGATAATAAATGTTTTGTAAGTAGGAATAAAATAAACCTGATAGTAATAAGAAAACAAGTTGCGTAATTTCGAATTAGTATGTAATAGATAGGAGTTGTATCTAAAAAATATTGATAAAAGTCATAAAATACATTGGAAAAAATAGGGGTTAATGCATAAAATGTTATTTTTGCCGCCTGATTACCTAAAAAATACCACCTATGACAATTTTCGTAGTATCTTGTATGCTCGGAATGGCTATTGTTTGCGCCATACTTTGGTTGCAAAATCGTAAAATAAAAAGCCAATTAGAGCAAAATGTTGACAGCGTATCTCATTTTGAGAAAGAAAAAAACGTTGAAGCTGATGATGAAGTCAAGCAAAAGGAAATGGAACGTTTATCTATTGTGGCCAAGCAAACAGATAATGCCATAATGATTATGGATCCAGCCGGTAATATACAATGGTTAAATGATGGATTTACCAGAATGTATGAATATACCTTCGAACAGTTTATTTCTATCCGAGGAGGTAATATTTTACAAACCAGCTTTAATCCAATGGTTCGTCAGTGTATTGAGCAGTGTTTAGAGACTAAAAAGCCTGCCTATTACGAAGCCATTAATGAAACACCTTCAGGAAAAAGCATCTGGACACACACCTCTTTAAGTCCTGTTTTAAATGATGAGGGAGAAATCATTCATTTGGTAGCAGTCGATTCAGATATTAGTAAGCGAAAACAAGCCGGCGATGCTTTAATTGAAAGAGTAGATCGCTTAACTCGCAAAATTGCAGACCTGTCGAAACAGCAAACGAACCTGATGAATTTTACCAATGATTTAATGGAAGAGGTTGGGCGATCTAACCATAAAATCAACGAAACAGATCGTATCGTACGTTTTATTCATGACATGTCTGATAAGATTAAAATAATGGGATTAAATGCTTCTATTGAAGCGCAATATGTTGGCGATAAAGGAAGCGGATTTAAAGTGATATCTAACGAAATAGTGCAAATGTCGGACGAAACCAAAAGATATTCACGAGAAATTTCCCAAATAGTTAAACACATACAAAATTCTTCAGAGCAACTAAATAATGGTAAAGAATTAGTCGAAGATGCTTCTTTAAAATATCAAAAAGTAGTGGATGATTTAAAATATGAAGTTAACCTTGTTGAAGAAGTGGTTGCCGGATTAAATTAAACGAAGTCTAGCTTACGGGGTGAGTTTTTAATTTCCCTAAAAACAACTACTTTTGCCCACTTAATTTAATAATTGATAGTGGGTAGAATATTAGCAATTGATTACGGAAGAAAAAAGTCAGGATTGGCTGTTACTGATCCAATGCAGATAATAGCCAATGGTTTGGATACCGTTCCTTCACATACACTGGTTGATTTTATTGAAAAATATTTAAAACAGGAAGATGTTGAACTAATTGTCTTGGGTTATCCAAAGCAAGTTTCCGGAGAAGATTCTGAATCAATGCGCTATATTAAGCCTTTTTTTAATCGTTTAAAGAACAAATTTCCTCATATCCCTGTTGAATGGGTAGATGAAAGGTTTACATCAAAAATTGCATTTCAGGCTATGATTGATGGAGGATTAAAAAAGAAGGCCAGACAGGATAAAAATATGGTAGATAAAATAAGCGCTACCATTATTCTGCAAAGCTATTTAGAACAGAAAGGAAATTTAAGATGATATTACCAGTAGTTGTATACGGGCATCCGGTTCTTCGAAAAGAAGCAGAAGAAATAGATGAGGATTATACTGAATTAAAAAAGCTAATTGATGATATGTGGCAAACCATGTATCATACAGAAGGAATTGGTTTAGCGGCTCCACAAATTGGAAAAAGCATAAGGTTAATTGTAATTGATGCAACACCAATGGCGGAAGATTTTCCAGAGTTAGAAGGGTTTAAAAGAGTATTGATAAACCCGATTATTACTGAGTTTTCTGACGATGAATGTACGGAATCAGAAGGTTGCTTAAGCTTACCTGGCATTCGTGAGGAAGTGAAGAGACCAACCAAAATTAAGATTGAGTACGAAGACGAAAACTTTGAAGTGATAGAGGAGGAGTTAACTGGCTTTGCTGCAAGAGTTGTTCAGCATGAGTATGATCATGTGGAAGGTAAATTATTTGTAGATCATTTATCTCCGCTTAAAAAACGCTTTATTAAAGGAAGACTAACCTCAATATCGAAAGGAAAAGTAGATGTTGGTTACAGAATAAAGACAGCTTAAGAGCATAAGAAAATATACAATTTTAAAGGGTATTGGTAGTTAACCGATACCCTTTTTTATTTTATAAGCTTAATGTTATTACCGTTAATAATGAAAATAACATGGTTTATAAAAAAAAGGATAATAATTCATCTATAATAGATAATTTAGAGCGTCAAATTTTAAAATAAAAATAATGAGGAGAATTTCCATTATAATACTTCTAGCTGTTCTGGTATTTTCATGCGTACCGCAAAGAGATACGGTTTACCTACAAAGCAACGAGGCTGCAAGTGCGGGAGATAAAGTGTTTGATAATATCAAAAAAGAAAATACAATTCAGGTATTTGATCAAATTTATGTTCAAGTATCCAGTTTCGATGATGGTAATATTAATTTTATGAGTAATGATCAGAACCGATATGGTGGTGGTCGTTCGGAGGCTGACCTGGCAATGGTTTCTTATACCGTAGATCAAGAGGGAGCTATAAAATTACCTATTCTTGGAAAAACTATTATAAGTGGTTTAACCACAGAAGCTGCAGCAGAGAAAGTTAGAAGTGAATTAGACTCTTATCTGAATACACCTTCTGTAAAGATTACTTTTGTTAATAAAAGCATTACAATATTAGGGAGTGTAAACAGTCCGGGAAGATACTTTTATGCTTCTGAGTATCTAAGCGTCTTTCAGGCATTAGGAATGGCTGGAGATATTTCTGAATATGGAAATAGGAAAGAAGTTGTTTTGGTTAGAGATATAGATAATAAAATCGTTCATAAAAGAATAAATCTAACCAATATCGAATTATTAGCTAGTGAGAATATGTACATTCAACCAGGTGATGTTTTGTATGTTGAGCCTCTCAAAAGACGTCACTGGGGATTCAATGCATTCCCATGGTCTATTGTATTAAGTTCTGTTACCACTTTTGTTTTAGTTGCCAATTATCTTAAATAATGAGTATACATAACACATCATCGTCAGACAAGTATATTGACGTGAAAAAAGTATTGACCCAGTTACTTAAAAACTGGATTTGGTATGCAATTTCAATTGCAGTTTGCATAATAGTTGCTTTTGTGTCTGTAAAAATTGTACAGCCTAAATATCTTATTTCTTCCAGTATTTATATTAAGGAAGACATGGGCATGGAAGGTCAGAAAGCCATGGACTTTATTCAGAGTTTTAGTCTTTTCGATCAGAAAAACGATTATCAAAACGAGATGTTGATATTAAATTCATCTCCATTAATTCGTCAAACCATCGAAAAACTAAATCTGGAAACTGAATATTACGAGAAATCAAATCTTATCAATAAAGAGGTTTATAAGTATTCTCCATTTATAGTAATGATTGATTCATTGCACAATCAAATTATCAATACACCATTTCATATAGTTTTTAAAGAGGATGGAAAATTTATTTTAAGTGCGGAGAAAAAGGAATACGCCTATGTGAATTACAGTAAAGGGAAAAAAGTATTTACCGAAAATACCCTTAATATAGAAGGTGAGTATTTTCAATCCAATGTGATAGAAGGTGAGGATTATAAGTTTAGAATATTTTTAAACGAAAATATTGATTTGAGCAAGATTGCAGGTAAGGAATATTCATTTATGTTTTTCGATAAGGAAAGCCTGGTTAGAAGATATCAAAGCTTATTAGAAGTGGAGCCTGTCAACCCAGAAGTGAGTGTGGTGGCTATTTCTTTAAGAATTTCATCAAGACAAAAAGGTGTTGATTTTATTCGAACTCTAACAGAAATATACCTTCAAAAAAATCTGGAAAGAAAGAATCACCTAGCCTTAAATACTATCGATTATATTAACGATCAGTTGGAGCAAATTTCAGATTCATTAAGCTTTGCGGAAAGTAAATTAGAATCATTCAGGGCTTCTAATCAAGTGATGGATATCAATACGAAGGCCGCAAGGGTGTTGGAGCGTTTACAACAGCTCGAAATTGAAAAAAGTACTACAGAGCGTGCTTACAATTATTATAAGTATTTGGATGAATATTTTCAGCAAGGAGATGATTATAGCGAAATTGTTGTGCCGTCTTCGATGGGTGTAACCAATAATACACTCAATGAATTTATCAGAGATCTGTTAATTCTTTCCAATCAGCGTGATGATTTAATTGATCGCAATCAACAAAAGAGTCCATATCTTAAAAATTTAGAAGTTAAGATTGAGAATCTAAGAAATAGTATTGTTGAGAACATCCGTTTTTCAAAAGAATCTCTAAAAAGAGAGATGGATAAGTTTGGCGATCAGATTAAACAGCTGGAGAAGCAGATTGAAAGTTTGCCGAAGACGGAGCGTCAATTGGTGGGTATTGAGCGAAAGTTTCAAATAAATGATGCTATTTACACCTTTTTATTACAAAAAAGAGCAGAGGCTCAAATTGCCAAGGCAGGTAATTTGCCAGAGCATGAGGTGGTTGAGCCTGCACGAGTGTTGGCAAAAGTTTATCCAAATCCAAAAATTCACTTCATGTTTGCCATTTTTATGGCCTTATTGATACCTACGCTTATCCTTATCGTTAAAGATTTTATTGATGACCGTATTAAAAATGAAGATGCGATAACCGATAATTATAATGATATTCCGTTTTTAGGCACAATCATTAAAAATGCCAACGAAAAACAAAAGCTGATTGTGCATGATGATCCTAAATCCGTTATTGCAGAAACTTTTAGAACTATAAGAACCAACTTGTTCTTTTTTATGAAAAAGGAAGAGCATAAAACCCTGTTGGTATCTTCTTGTATTGCAGGTGAAGGAAAGAGCTTTGTGGCTTTTAATCTGGCAGCATCTTTAGCCGCTTTAGGAAAAAAGACGATTATTGTAGGATTCGATTTACGTAAAAAAGGTCAGTTTAGCGAGTTTGATCATAATGCAAAAGTTGGATTAAGTTCATACTATCTGCAGGATAAAACAATTAAAGAGATAATAAAACCATCTCAAGCTAAAGATCTGGATTATATTTCACCGGGAGTAATTCCTCCAAATCCGTTGGAGCTTATTGGTAATAAAATGACGGATGAATTATTTTTGTTTTTAAAGAAAGAGTACGATTATATTGTTGTGGATACACCTCCGGTTGGGGTTTTAAGTGATGGGTATCTATTAATGAAGCATTCAGATGTAAGTTTGTTTGTGGTAAGAGAAAAATATACCGGAAAGCATATTTTAAACTCTGTACTGAAAGAGATTAAGCAGAAAGGATTTCAGAATATTGGTTTGCTTTTAAACGGAAGTCGTATGGAAGGTCGTAGGTACCGATATGACTATTATACCAACTATAATTCAAAATAAGCCATTGTTTATTGTATGATCATTCCTGAAAAGAGCATATGTTTTGTCATTCCTAATTTTGTAACGTTTAGTACAGGCGGTGCTGAAATTCAAGTGCATTATCTAACAAAGGCTTTTCTGGAAAGAGGTTGGAAGGTGGAAGTAGTGTGTGCAGGTAAAGGAAAGGAAAAAGAAATCGAAAAGTCAGATTTTTATAATCCAGATATAACTTATCACTATTATCAAAAGCGTGGGTTCAGATTTTTAGAATTTTTTGATGCTCTAAAAGCCTTAAATAAAAGTAGTTCAAATGTATATTATCAAAGAACTGATTTTGCATTGACGGCATCATGTTATTGGTATAGTAAAAAAAATAACAGAAATATGGTGTATGCGTTGGCTATAGATACAGATGCTCATAAAAAGAAGTATCAGTCAATGCTAAAAAGTTTTTCTTATTCCAGCACGCTAAAAAAACTAATCAGAAAAACGGATTTTCTGTTGTTGGATAAAATGATTGAGTGGGCTAAGAAGGGTGTAAAAAAGGTGGTATTTCAGAATTCATATCAGCAACAAAAATTTAAAAAGAATTTTGGGATAGACGGCATTATCATTCCCAATTCATTTGATGCAATAAATGAAAATAAGCAAGATAAAGAAAATGTGATTCTCTGGGTTGGAAATGATAGTCCGGTAAAACGGCCTGAACTATTTGTGCAACTAGCTGATGATTTAAAGGAGTATAACTGGCGATTTGTGATGATGGGAGGAGCTTGCGATCAAATCAAACACTTATCCTTACCTGATAATTTAGAAGTGCTGGGATCAGTTTCATATACAGAGGCGAATGATTGGTTTACGAAAGCAAAGATTTATGTAAATACCAGTTCCAAAGAAGGAATGCCAAATACATTTATTCAATCGTGGTATTATCAAACTTTGGTATTAAGTCTGGATGTGGATCCTGATTCTGTGTTTACAGAAAAAAAGGCAGGGTTGTGCTTTGGCGATGAATTACAACTGTTAAGAGCGAAATTGAAAGAAATAATTGAAGGCATAGATGTGTCTGAATATATAAGTTGCGGATCAGATTATTTTAAAAAACAATTTGATTTGAATACGAATGTTGAACAATTGATATCGTTTATATCTGCTAAATCATAGTTATAGAAAACGAGCCATGAGGAAATTTTATTTTTCACATTAGGATGACTAAAATGGCGAGTTCTATCTGGCTAATAAAAAAACAAAATTTAAACAGATGAAAGTACTTCATTTATGCGGAAAAGACTTTTGGGGGGCAGGGCGTGCAGCTTATCGTTTGCATAAAGGTTTGCTCGAAGCCGGCGTGGATAGTAAAATGTGGGTGGGAGCTAAAAGAACAGATGATGATACGGTTGTGGACATTCAGGCTGGAAAGTGGAATAAAAAACTGACAAAGGTTTATTTGAATCTGGAAAAGGTAATTATAAAGCTGAAAGCCAAAGGTACTAAAGAGATGTTTTCGTTAGGCAAACCAGCACATTCTGTTCGAAGTTTAATCAAAAAAGAAAAACCGGATATCATTCATTTGCATTGGATCAATAGAGGATTTATGCAATTGAAGGATTTGAAAAACCTAAATATTCCGGTTGTTATTTCTTTACATGATATGTGGTGGTTTACGGGAGGTTGTCATTATGATGAAGAATGTAGCTTATATACAAGAGCATGCGGAAATTGTCCGGTTCTGGTTCGGGATGGCGAAATTGGTCTAAGTTTTAGGCATTTGGCTTTTAAAAGAGAAGTACTGAAAAGTGTAGATAAACTTACTTTGGTTGGTTTAAGCAATTGGATGAAAGAAAGTGCTCAATGCAGTTTAATTGGAAGTGATCAACGAGTGATAAATCTTCCGAATGGATTAAATGTAGATAATTTTGCGCCTCAGGATAAGTTTAAAAGTCGTGAAAAGCTAGGTTTACCCAAAGATAAAAAGCTGATTATGTTTGCAGCTGTTGATGCTTTATCTGAAAGTAGAAAAGGCTATCAATATATCAGTAAAGCTTTAAGTTCATTAAATGATCAGTACGAAGTTATTGTTATTGGAGAAAAGAGTTCAGCCAAAGAGGTGAGTGGATTAAAAGCTTATTTTCCTGGAGAGATTAAGGATGATCAACTTATGGTGGATTATATGTCGGCAGCTGATGTTGCTGTTGTTCCTTCGCTACAGGAAAACTTATCTAATATGATTTTAGAAAGCTTATCCTGTGGAACACCGGTTGTCGCTTTTAACGTGGGAGGAAATGGAGATATGATTGTTCATCAACAAAATGGTTATCTGGCTCAATTAAGAGATACAAAAGATTTAGCGGATGGACTGGTTTATTGTTGCGATGAAAGCAGGAATGAGGATTTATCGGCAAAAGCAAGGGAACGAGTATTGAATAAATTTGATATCAGAAAAGTTGCCTTACAGTATAAAGAAGAATACGAAAATATTGCCAGGAGTTAAAGAAGTATGTTAAACGTTTCAAAAATAACGGATTATCTCCTGGTGTATTTGCTTATCGCATTTTCAGGAGTGCCATTTTTCTATAGAGCCCAAATTGCAATGATGATTGCGTTTTTGGCCTTTCCGGCAGGTGTTTTTTATTATCGCCAAAGAAAACTGGATCGTTTTTTTGTGTATTATATTTTAGGAGCTCTTGTTGTTCAGTTCGGACAGATGCTAAAGTTATATGAATTGCCCTTGCAAACCTATGTAGGGCTTCATATTCGCCTTATTTTTGGATATTTGACCATTAAAGCAGTTGGTAAGAAGACAGTAAATTATTATGTGGATATTTTAGTGTTTTCGGTTTTTAGTAGTTTGATTTTTTATATTCCTTCTTATTCTAATGGCTTTGAAAATTTCCTTAAAAATAGCCTGGCGCCATTACTTGAAAATCCGCTGATTAAAAAGAGTAATTACAGGGTTTGGCCAAGTGTTATTTTATATACGATAAATCCGAGAGGTGAAGGGATTTTATGGCTAAAAAGAAATTCAGGGCCTTTTTGGGAGCCAGGAGCTTTTTCTGGTTTTTTAATAGTGGCTCTGTTATTCAATATTATTCAGACAGGGAGGCTAAATAATAGAAAAAATAAAATTCTGATAGCAGGAATAATCTCCACATTTTCTACCTCTGGCGTCATGGTAGTGGCCTTTGTTATATTAGGATATATGACCATTACGCGTGATGTTATCAAAAGATTTATATGGGTTCCTCTTTTGCTTGTCGGTGCCATTGTTGCGTTTTTTAGTTTCGATTTTTTAGGCGCAAAGGTGATCAGTAAAATGCAGTATACCGACAAATCTTATAATACTCGCTTTAAAAGTGCTCAAATAGATTTTGAGGATTTTTTACGCCATCCGTTTTTGGGTTTAGGAAGGTCTGAGGGAACTCGTTTTAAAGGAGAACAAAGTGCCAGAGCTATCCACAGGAATAATGGAGTTACAAATCATTTGGTGATGTATGGAGGTATTGCATTTATTATATATTTCTATTTGATGTACCTCACTTTTTACAGATTGTGTGAATCTCATCAGGTTGATAAGCGAATGGCTATGATTGCCTTAATTACAATATGGCTTATCGGTTTTTCGCAAATATATTTTGTTAAAGTGTTTTTTATGACTTTAACCTTAATGCCTGTTTTATATTTTAAAACAAATAAAACAGAGGATTCAAAATTAGAATAGTTTTTATCGGAGTTAATTTATGAAGGTATTTGTAGTTATCGCAGTTTTTAATAGGAAGGAATATACACTTCAGTGCTTGAAATTATTAAAGGAGCAAACTTATAAAAACCTGCATGTTGTTATAGTAGATGATGGTTCAAAGGATGGAACGCAGGATGATATAAAAGCACAGTTTCCGGAGACTATAATAGTTAAAGGAACGGGAGATTGGTGGTGGACAAAGTCAATGAATGAAGGTTGTAAAGCAGCTATTAAAAGTGGAGCAGAACTGATAGTTACCTTAAATAATGATACCTTATTTCAAGTTGATTTAATTGAAAAACTGGTCGCATTACATACTAAAAATCCAAAGGCGATCATTGGAACTATAAACCTGGTAAAAAAGGATAAAGAGTATATTTTCTTTTCGGGACTTAAAAATATTAGTTGGTGGAAAGCAAAAGAAGTGAAGTATCATAAGGCTTTTACTCCACTAACGGCTGAAACTACTGGCCTTCACCCAACAAAATGTCTCAATGGAAGAGGAACCTTAATTCCGGTTTCGGTTTTTAATGAGGTGAATGGTTATGATGAAGGATTTCCGCAGTATGCCTCAGATTATGACTTATCTTTACGTATTCAAAAAAAGGGTTATCCATGTTTAATGAGTTATGATATTCCTGTGCATTCCTTTATCGAAGAAACAGGAGGAGGGAAGAGTTTTATTAAGCAATCCATGCTTACTTTTCTAAAATCATTTTTTAATCCTTATTCACAAACAAGTCTTAAAATGTCGTTTCGATATTATAAGACTCATGCACCTAAGAGTGTATTTTTACTTGGATTTATATTACTTCAGTTTAGATTGATTTTCGCTTTTTATAAAAAACGCAACTTATTAGAAAAATTATGATTTCATTTATTTTAATAGGACGAAACGAAGGATGGCGTTTGGAGTTGTGCTTAAAAAGTACTGTTAAGGCAATTGAAGAGACTAATCTAAATGCAGAGATAATTTATGTAGATTCTCAATCTACAGACGACAGCGCTAGGATGGCATCCGGGATTAAAGGAGTGAAAGCTTTTTTAATTACAGGAACTTATAATGCAGCTATTGCGCGCAATATTGGAGTGAAGGAAGCTCAGGGAGAAAATCTTATTTTTCTGGATGGAGATATGGAAATTAATCCGGAGTTTTTACAACTCATTCTGGATGAAAATGAGAAATTAAAGTACGATTTTGTTTCCGGTAATTTTATGAATTACTATTATGATTATGATGGTAATTTTTTAAACAAAGATTATTACCGAAAAATTTATGTAGAAAAGGATACAAAGCAATATACTACCGGAGGTCTGTTTGCCATTAAAAGAAAGCATTGGGAAGCGGTAGGTGGCATGAAAAATAAATATAAAAAAGCGCAGGATTTAGATTTAGGTTTTCGTTTGGCCAGAAAAGGAATTTATTTGTTGAGGAAAAAAGAGTTGATGGCCAATCATCATACAGTAGATTATAAGAATGAAAAGCGATTGTGGCGCTCGTTTTTAGATGGATCGTTTGTTTATCCAAGATCAGTGCTTTACAGGGATCATATCTTCAATAAATATGTTTTAAAACGAATGCTATCCAGTGATCCTACCTGGCTATTGTTAATAGCTATGATTGCTGTTGCTGCGATTTTTAAGTGTATTATTCCATTGTTTGTATATCTGGTTTTATCAACATTGGCAGTTGTTTTTTCAATGAGAAAAACTGGAATTAAAGGTTTGTTTAACCGTTTATTAAGTCATATACTTCGGGATGTGTATAATATCTTTTCTTTTCTTTTCTTTTATCCAAGCAATAATATCAAAGTAGAATACAAAGAAATCAAGTAACATTACCATCAAAAATAACAATGTCGTTTACGTTGGATTCTATGAGAATCTTTCATAAACGACATCGAAAATTAGTAATAAAAGAATTGTTCTTAATTACATTATAATATTTACTTTACTTGTAACTACCTGTCCTGAATCGTAAGTTACCTTTTTAATATAAATACCGTTTGATAGTTTTTGAACATCATCAGCTACAAATACACCGTTAATACCATAATACTCCGTTTTAACAATAGTACCTGTAATTACTACATCATCAATATCAGTTGTACCTGATTCTTCGGCTATAACACGATACAAATTGATACCACTTGATCTTGATTCTACATAGATAGTAGTGGCTACTCCTCCGGCATATTCACCAGAAAAGCTCAATAAACTACAGCAATCTACATTACCTCCAAATACTAAACTTTCAGCCAAATGATTACCAGCATACACATCTACATATCTGTCCGATGCACTTGAACTTGAAGACATAGCCATAACAGTAATTGTAGCATTACCACTTACGTCAAATGCTAATACACGTGCTGAAGGAGTATTGTCATCTGTCCATCTGGCAGAACCACCAAATTTCAAACGTTGGGTGTAGCTTACGCCATCTAATTCTTTACCGTTTGAATCAATCACAATTGATTTATCATCATCCGCATAAATTGTTAATCCGTTTACAACATAACTATCATCAGTATAAGTTCCGGCTGTCATGTCAGATACATTCCAGTCTTGTGCACGAACACCGATAATAGTTCCTAAACAAAATAAAAGTGTAAAAATCTTTTTCATAAAAATCTTTTTTAAGGTTAATTAATAGTTGTAAAACTATGGAATTGATGGCGTAGTTAAGGGGGATTAATGTTTGTTTTAGGGGTGTCAAATTACCTAAAGCCTTGGTTGATTGGTTGAAATGTTAACTCTAAATATGAGATTGCATTCATGGTAATAATCTGAGAAAGAATTCAGCAGGAAATGATTTTTTGGATTCACCTAAAAAATTACTCATTCTTAACTTTGCATATTTAATATTGTCAAGAATTACTTTTACATTTGTTTTACTGCACAGAAAAAAACGCAAAATTGTAGGGTAAATTAATAGTAGCAAAAAAGAATCTAAGTTGTATTTAAAATTTAAATTCGATGCTATTTTCAGATTTGAGCGTTAACCTTAAGGAATCTTTTATTCAAAAACATATCCATTGCGAAATAGATAGCTTTAAGATTTACCAATTACCTTTCTCTTCGAATTCGGCTTTTGTATTGCCAGGAGAAAATAAACGTTGTTGTAATATTCACGATGAGCATTTTGAAGGGCTTTACAATGGCGATCACATTGAGGAAGATGTTCATCATGAAGTAAATGTTAAAGATGTTGATGTAGAGGATAATACACAATTTAATTACTACTTATTAATGCCCAAAACATGCACTAAAGTAGATAAGGTTGTGTTGTTGTTTCATGGTTTCAACGAAAAAAGTTGGGACAAGTATTTGTCATGGGGAGCCATAATGGTTGAGAAATTGCAATGTGGAGTTGTGTTTTTTCCTTTGGCCTTTCATATGCAAAGAGCTCCAGCTGCCTGGAGTGATAAAAGGAAAATGTTTGAGTTAAGTAACCTGCGTAAAAGGCAATTTCCCAATGTTCTTAATTCAACCTTGTCTAATGCAGCCATTAGTGTTCGGATGCAATCTTTGCCTCAACGCTTTATTTGGTCAGGTTTACAAACTTATTATGATGTTATTCAATGGGTAAAGCAAATGAAAAATGGAGGTGTGGAATGGATTCATCCGAATGCTTCTATTGATATTTTTGCTTATTCTATAGGAGGCTTTTTAGGCGAAATTTTAACGTTAACCAATCATAGGGATTATTTTAGTAAGAGTAAGTTGTGTTTGTTTTGCAGTGGACCTGTTTTTAATCGATTATCGCCGGTATCAAAATTTATTTTAGATAGCGAAGCCAATGTTGCATTGTACTCCTACCTGGCAGAGCATTTTGATGCTTTCCTGGAAAAGGATAAGTACTTAAAACATTTTATGGATGGCGATCATCTTGAAGGTAAGGTTTTTCATTCCATGTTAGAATTTAAACGTTTAAGAAAATATAGAGAATCTTTACTTAAAAAGCGAGAAAAGCAGATTTATGCTATCGGTTTAAAAAATGATGCTGTAATTCCGGTTTTTGAAATGGTTAACACCTTAAAAGGAGCTTATCGCGATATTCATATTAAAGTTGATGAAATGGATTTTGATTTCCCGTATACGCACGAAACGCCTTTCCCGAATCATAGAGATAAAAAGGAAGAGGTGAATAAAGCGTTTGAAGAAGTGTTTGGAAAGGTATGCGACTTTTTGCAGGATTAAAAGAAAAAAGCTTGGTCTCCTAATGTGAAACCAAGCTTTTTTATATTTTAATATAAGTTCGTTAAGTATTATAGTTCACCTTTAACAAACCGTTGAACGCCGTGTAAATAATTCTAAAATCTTATGTCTATAGTCTAACGATCTATTATTAAGCAACAATTACTTTAACCATTTCTCCTTCAAGTGAGAATTTGGCAGCAGCAGTCACTTTTAATTCAATAATTTGACCAATTAGACTTTCGTCGTTGGATTCGAAACGTATAACTAATTTACCATCTGTATGCCCCGAAAGGTATCCTGGTTTTCTGTCGTGTTCACGAACTAGTACTTTAACAGTCTTTCCAACCATCGATTTGTTATAATCGTAGGTGTGTTTTGCTAATTCTTCACTCAAAACAGCATACCTTCTTTTCTTTTCTTCCAAAGGAATATTGTCTTCCCAACGATAAGAAGCTGCACCTGGACGTGGAGAATACATCGCTATATACGCCATATTATATTTGAATTCTTCCATAATTTTACGAGTGTTTTCGAATTGTTCATCCGTTTCATCCGTAAAACCAACAATAATATCTGTAAATACAGTAGCTTGTGGAAGAATCTCTCTTAAGGCTGTCATACTTTCCCTGTACTTGGCCACAGAGTGTTTGCGGTTCATTTTTATCAGTACTTTCTCATCACCACTTTGCAATGGAAAATGAATTTGCTTACCTAAACAGTCATACTTTGCAATGATATGGAAAATATCAGTGGTCATGTCTCTAGGGTGAGGAGAGGTAAAGTAAACCCAAAATTCATTGTCAATTTCTTCTCCAATCTGACCCACTTTTTCCAACAGTTCGGAGAATGAAATTTCCTTACCATCTTTATCCAGACCATACGAATTTACATTCTGGCCCAGCAAAGTAATGGTTTTATATCCTTTCTCGGCAAGCTCTTTTACTTCCTGCAAAATTTCCTCCGAAGGTCGGGAGATTTCTCTTCCTCTGGTATATGGAACAGCACAGTAGGTACAAAACTTATTACATCCATTCTGAATTGGAACAAAAGCTTCAAAGCTACTGTCGTATTTAGGCTTTACTTTCCAGAATAATTTAATTTCATCAACCGGAGATTGTGGCTCTGCGATTAATGATAAAGGATTTGCAATACCATATTCACCCAGCATTTGTGGGAGCTGAGGCAGTTCCGGCATCGTGAAAACAATATCAAATAATTTAAGAAAACGTTCCTTATCTGCCGGAAGCATACAACCCGAAATAAAAGTGACCAGGTTCTTTTTATCCTTCCATTTATTCCATTTTGATATTTTGGAGTAGACTTTATCAATGGCTTTTTGGCGAACTGAGCATGCAAGTATCCCAATAAAATTCGCTTCCTCCTCCGTTTCAACTTTTACGCAACCTGCCGCATCTAATACCGACGAAACACGTTCCGAATCACTCATGTTCATTTGACAACCAAGTGTCAGTAAAAAGTACTTCATTTATAATTTCAATTTCTTTCTAAAAGTAAACTTCTGCATGAATTTGCTCATTGGGTATACCTTTATTCTCAAGTATATCATAAGCATCATGTATCATGTTACAATTTCCGCACAAATATACTTCAGAATCTTTATCTATCTTTAATTCTTGCAAATAATTTGTTATTCTTCCCGTGTAATCTCCACTTTGGTCCCTCGAAGAACAAAGCGTATACTTGCCTTGCTGGTATTCATTCCTTTCATAACCTTCCTGTGCAGTTCTTACTCCGTGCACTAAATTATAATCTAATTCAGGATAAGATTTAATCATACAATGAAATGGAGAAATCCCCGTTCCTGTTGCTATAAAAAGGTACTTTTTATTTAATTTCTCTTTTTTATTTAAAGAAAAATAGCCAACAGGTTCTTCTACCACAACGGAGTCACCAACTTTTAATTTCTTCAGAACGGGCGTAATTAACCCGTTTTGTACCTCTTTTACTAATATTTCAATAAAAGGATCGTTCTCAGCACTATATATAGAATATTCACGAGTGTGAATACCATTAGGAGGTCCAACACAAACATGTTGACCAGCTGTAAATTCTAAATCTTTTTTTTCAAATCGAATTACAAATGCCGCCTCTGTTAAATGCCTGATCTCTAAAATCTCATGTAAATTCAATCTCTGTCTGCTTGTACTCATTATATATTTTCTTATTTATTTTTTGATTGGGTTGAATATGGAGTTCTGAAATACTTGCAATGTATTTCGAATCATCCTGCTGCGTAATTAACCCTTGGTTTAATAATTTGTTCATCTTTTTTACATACTTAATCAAAGTATATTCTCCGGATATTTTATATTTTTAATGATTCTTTTTAAATCATTATTATATTAAGTAAGGAAATCTTAATTACGTTATTATATGAGTGTGGAAAACTTTAGAAGTAAGGAAATTAGTTGGTTGTCGTTTAATGAAAGAGTTTTACAGGAAGCATCAAGAGAAAATGTGCCACTTATAGAGCGTATTAAGTTTTTAGGAATTTACTCCAACAATATGGATGAATTCTTTCGTGTTAGGGTGGCTATTTTAAAGCGAATTGTTCAGTTAGATAAAAATACTGTTTTCGAGGGAGGTTCTCCCGGGGCTATTTTAAAAGAAATTCATGAGATTGTTATAAAGCAGCAGAAAAAGTTTTCTCAAACCTATGATCAGATAATTAAAGATCTAGAAAAGCACGATATTTATTTAATTAACGAAAATGATTTAAGTGATGAACAAGGCGAATTTGTAAAACGCTATTTCCAGAAAAAAGTAAGGGGTAACCTTATGCCAATTATTATTAGCAGAAGGCGTCCGTTACCTGATTTAGCAGATGATGGTATTTATCTGGCTGTTTACTTAAGGGATAATGTGCAAGATAAAGTGAATTATGCTTTGGTTGAAATTCCTTCATCGATGGATCGATTTGTATTGTTGCCTTCTAATGATGGAAAAAAATATGTGATGTTGCTGGATGATGTGATCCGATATGAGCTATCGGATATGTTTTACATGTTTAAGTTCGATGAAATTAGCGCTTATACATTCAAACTTACCCGTGATGCAGAGATGGACATTAACGATGACTTTTCAGAGAGTTACGTTAAAAAAATTGCAAAAGGATTAGAAAAAAGAAAAGAAGCTCATCCAGTTAGGTTTGTATATGACAAACTTATGCCTGACGATTTATTAAGAACCTTGCTGAAAAAATTAAATTATACCACAGATGATTCAGTAATTAAAGGAGGGCGATATCATAATTTTAAAGATTTTATTGGTTTTCCTAAGTTTGGACAAAAGGGTATGTCTTACCCTTCGTTGCCTCCTATTCAGCATAAAGATATTGAGCCGCAATCTTCATTTTTTACCTTAATAAGTAAAAAGGATGTTTTATTGCATTACCCCTATCATTCTTTTCATCATTTTATAGATTACCTGAGGGAGGCATCTATTGATCCGTTTGTAAAAGAAATAAAGATTACGATTTATCGTGTTGGAAAAGATTCTGCAGTGGTAAAAGCATTAACCAATGCAGCGCGTAACGGGAAAAAAGTAACAGCGGTAATGGAACTTCAGGCGCGCTTCGATGAAAAAGCAAATATTTCATGGGCCAATGAACTTAAGAAATCTGGTGTTCGCGTTATTTTTGGAGTAACAGGATTAAAGGTTCATGCAAAGTTATGTCAGGTTGTTCGTAAAGAGCGATCGAGATTGGTGAATTATGTATGTCTGGGAACCGGAAACTTTAATGAAGATTCTGCAGGTATTTTTGCCGATCATCTTTTAATGACCAAGCATATTGGTATTGCAACAGAAGTGGCATCTATATTCGATTTCTTTAATCGAAATTATAATATTCCGTTTTTTAACCACTTACTGGTTTCTCCTTTTTACATGCGAAATGCTTTTGAGACATTTATTGATAGGGAAATGATTAATGCCAGTCAGGGTAAAGAGGCGTACGTTTATATAAAATTGAACAACCTGGTTGATTATGATTTAACACAAAAGCTATATAAGGCAAAAAAAGCAGGTGTAGATGTAAAACTAAATGTAAGGGGGATGATATCATTAATGACGGAATTCGATCCTGAAGTAGAGCCTATAGAATCTATTGGTATTATCGATAGATATTTAGAACACTCCCGAATATTTGTTTTTTGTAATAATGGTGATGAAAGAATGTATATTTCATCGGCTGACCTAATGACTCGAAATCTGGATAGACGTATTGAAGTGGCTTGTCCAATTTACGATAAGCGATTGCAACGAGAAATAAAAATGCAATTGGAAATGCAAATGAAAGACAATTGCTCAGCGCGCATTTTAAATAATGCCCTGGATAATCAAATTAGAACCACAGATAATAAAGAATGTTTCCGTTCGCAAGTTGAATTCCATAAATGGTTAAGAGATCTTACAGAATAGACGTTGAGATTTGTCATTGAAGTTGTTTTTTCTATTCCTGACATTTACTTCATTATTTTTTAGAGGTAAAAAACTTGAAGTATGGAAAAAATGAAAGCGCTGGTTAAACTAAAACCGGAAAAAGGTATATGGCTTCAGGAAATTGATATACCTAAAATTGGAGTTAACGATGTATTAATTAAAGTAGTTAAATCTTCAATTTGTGGCACCGACTTACATATATATTTATGGGATGAGTGGGCTCAGAATACCATTAAAACACCCATGACGATTGGTCATGAGTATGTGGGATATGTAGCTAAAGTTGGAGATGAAGTTACTGAGTTTAAAGAAGGAGATCGGGTAACAGGAGAAGGGCATATAGCATGTGGTCACTGCAGAAATTGCCGAAGAGGGCGCCAGCATATTTGTGAAAATACAATTGGTATTGGCGTAAATATAGATGGTGCTTTTGCCGAATATGTAAAAGTGCCGGCCACCAATGTGATGAAGGTTCATAATGATATTTCTGATGAAATAGCCTCAATTATGGATCCCTTCGGAAACGCAACGCATACGACTTTGAGTTTTCCTATTATCGGAGAAGATGTGGTGGTTACAGGTAGTGGCTTGATTGGCAGTATGTGTGTGGCCATTGCCAAATTTGCCGGAGCACGCTACGTTGTGGCTACAGAAACCAATGCTTACAGAGCGGAGTTGGCAAAAAAAATGGGAGCGACTCGTGTTGTAAATCCTTTGAAAGAAGATTTAAAAGATGTAGTTGAAGAATTGCATATGAAAGGGTTTGATATTGGACTTGAATGTTCAGGGAATGCATCTGCATTTAACGCCATGATTGATTCCATGTATAATTCAGGGAAGATTTCTTTGTTAGGTATTCAATCTTCCTTTACGCAAATAGATTGGAGCAAGGTTATATTTAAGGGGCTAACTCTAAAAGGAATTTACGGTAGAGAAATGTTTGAAACATGGTATCATATGGAGCAAATGTTGCTTTCTGGAATAGATTTAACACCAATGATTACGCACCGTTATCATATTGATGATTTTCAAAAAGGTTTTGATATTATGGAAACAGGAAACAGTGGTAAGGTTATTTTAAATTGGGAATAGAAAATAGCAATCCCGATATTAATTGTAAAGAGAGGAATACTTCTGTTTGTAATTAATATCGGGCTGATTTTATTTAAAAGCCAATACTAAACCCGCAAAACTACCATACAAAACACTATTTACTGGATTGGAAGTAATAGGACAAGTTCCGCTGTTACAACCAATAAAATAGTAATATGCATATCCTAATGTGGCGCCAATTGCCAATCCAAGAATAATTCGGATTGGTTTTTGTTGTTTTATTTTCTCCCAAATCTTCATACTTTCGACATTTACAAATTCAACGCAAGTTATTAAAATATCTAAAAATGTATATACGTAAGGTTTTGCTTTTTGTTTTGTTCAGTCAGGTAACTATTTTATATGCGCAAAATACTTTTCAAATATATGATCAGAGAGCTAAATCTATTTCAGCCATTGAAGATTTGAATGAAAAAAGATTTCAATTGGTAAATTTTGCAACTGACTTTAAAAACTTTTTGCTTGCCAACAGTTCTTCGGTTAGGGTAAATGAAAAGTCTTACATACAGTCAACAAAATCAAGCGATTCAAAGTATACGGTTTATTACTATAATACTTTCCATCAGGGAAAGGTCTTAAGGGTAGATTGGTTCGTATTATATGGCGACATCTCGCACAAAAGAGTTTATCACTCGTTTGAAGATCAGATAAAATTTAACCCTAAAAAAGGAAATGGGGAGTTATTACTTCATCTGGCTCGAATTCCAGAGTCTAAAGTAGACTTATATCCACTTTCGTTTTCTTTTAAATCAGATTTAAAAATTTATAAGGAATATAAGGATATTGCCTCCATTTGTTTTTTCGAAGAACTATTGATTCGAGAAACTACAACAGAACGGGAGGCTTTAAATGATTCTATTTTAAAGCAAATGGAAGTGCTTTGGAATAAGGCAGAATTATTTAACGATCGCTTTGTTGGAATTAAACGAATGTCAACAGTTATTTCTGATGATGAAAATGTGAAGTTGTGTACCTGGAATGTTTTGTTACCAGATTCGCGTAATAAATTTTACGGGGCAGTCATCACCAAAAATAAAGAAGAGATAAAAGTCCAATTGTTAGAAGATTACAGCCATAAGATTCGTTCTCCAGAGAAATCTGCTCTTACACCTCGCAAATGGTATGGTGCCGTTTATTACCAAATAGCCGATATTAAAGACAGTAAATATGGAACATATTACCTTCTTGTGGGTTATAAACCTAACAGTGAAATGACAAAGAAGAAGGTGGTTGAGGCAATGCTTGTAGTTGGAAATGGTCAGGTTAGGTTTGGGCATTCTGTATTTTTAACAGATCGTAATTTAGACAAACGTTTGGTTTTTGAATATAATGCTGCTACCACCATGATGTTACAATATGATGCAGAGGAAAAGCGAATTGTGCTCGATCATTTAGCGCCAACAAACCCAATGTTTAAAGATAACAGACGTTTTTATGGGCCAGATTTTACTTACGATGGTTATTCTCTGGAAAAAGGAAAGTGGACGTTGATACGAGATATTGACCTAAGAAACCCGGAAGTACATCATGTAAATGGTAATAATTAATAGAAGAAAATAAGAATGGAAGTATTTGCAGAAAAGTTTGATGATATAAAAATATTACGCTTCGAAGTTCCCGGTTTCGAAGCGCTTAGTTTAGAGAAAAAGTTATTTGTGTATCATTTGAACCAGGCTACTTTAGCTGGCAGTGATATTTTATGGGATCAACACGGAAAATATAATTTATTGCTTCGGGATATCCTTGAAGCAATATATCAGTTTGAAGAAGAAAAAGACACAGATGATTGGCGACAATTAGAGATTTATTTAAAGAAAAACTGGTTTTCCAGTGGTCCACATCATCATTATAGTAACGATAAATTTGTGCCAGGTTTTTCAGAGGTAGTTTTCAAAAAATGGCTTAATAATTTGAAGCCAGGTATTGGAAAACTAACGAATTGGCATCTGGAAAAAGAACAATTAGAAATAATTGAAAAACTGATTTTTGATAAAACATTTATGGCAAAACAAGTTGATTCTCGTGCAGATGTGGATGTAGTGAAAGAATCGGCTAATAATTTTTATGAGGGCATAACACAAAAAGAGGTGGAGACTTTTTATGCCGACCAAAAAGAAAAAGCTTCAGATAAAAGAATTTCTTTTGGTTTAAACTCTAAGTTAAGGAAAGAAGACGGAGAGATTACAGAAGAAGTGTACTGTGTGTCCGGAAAATACGGAAAAGCATTAGCTGAAATTAATCAGCACTTAAACGAGGCGCTTAAATATGCAGAGACAGAAGGTCAGAGAGAGGTCATAAAACTTTTGGTTTCGTATTACGAGACAGGGGATCTGCATTTGTTTGATCAGATGAGCATTAAGTGGGTAAATGAATTAAATGTAGACGTAGATTTTATAAATGGTTTTATAGAAACTTATGGAGATCCGATGGATTTAAAAGCCACTTGGGAAGGTGTTGTTCAACTGGTGGATAAAGAAGAAACGGAGAAGGCAAAAATTATAGCTGAACATGCTGATTGGTTTGAGCACAATTCTCCAACTGATCAGGAGCACAAAAAAGAAACGATTCAAGGTGTTTCTCTAAAAGCCATCAATGCAGTTATTTTAGGTGGCGATTGCTACCCTGCCAGTCCTCTGGGAATAAACTTACCCAATGCTGAATGGATAAGAGAAGCTCATGGTTCAAAGTCGGTAACACTAACGAATATTTCCAATGCACATCATAAAGCTTCATTAAGTAGTGGTTTTGCAGAAGAATTTACTTTAACTAGTGAAGAAGTGGCTTTAGAAAAGAAATATGGTTCAGTTTCTGATAATTTGCATACGCATTTACATGAGTGTATTGGACATGGTTCCGGAAAATTATTGCCTGGAGTTACATCGGATAAATTAAAAAATTATGCTTCGGTCATAGAAGAAGCCAGAGCTGATTTATGCGGATTGTACTTTATGTATGATGAAAAAATGTTGGAACTGGGTTTACTTCCAAGTTTGGATGCTGCGAAAGCGCATTATAACGGATATATTCGTAATGGATTATTAACCCAGATTACACGCATAAAATTGGGTGATAATATTGAACAGGCACATATGCGAAACCGTCAGCT
Source organism: uncultured Saccharicrinis sp. (assembly GCA_963677245.1). Lineage (GTDB taxonomy): Bacteria > Bacteroidota > Bacteroidia > Bacteroidales > Marinilabiliaceae > Saccharicrinis. Next base: position 1,226,411 of record OY781921.1, on the reverse strand, counting down.
AATTGCATCCTGGGTATATGAAGCAGGTAAGGGTAAGGTTGTTGAAAAAGTTAAAAAAGATGAAAAAACCTTTTTTAAAATCAACGATCACAAGCAGCTAAAAGTCTTATTTGGTGGGTTGTTAAGAGAAATTCAACGCATCAAATCGGAGGGTGATTTTAAAGCAGCGCAAAACATTGTGGAGACTTATGGTGTTAAAATAGACAAGCAATTACATCAGGAGGTATTGGAACGTTTTAAAAAGCTACAAGTACCGCCATTCACAGGTTTCCTGAATCCAAATTATCAATTGGTTGAGGAAAATGGTAGTGTTAAAGATGTAGTTGTGGATTACAATACCGATTATGCAACACAGATGTTATCGTATTCAAAACAATATGGATTTTTAAATTCGCATTGATAATCTGATCAAATCGGTAGGATAAAGATATAAGACACGAAAGTCTGTTTTTTAGGATTGCTTTTGTATTTTTTAAAAAACTCGCTTTCTTTGCATAATAATTTATTGAAATAGAAAATTTTAAAACTAAAACATATGGAAATTTCAAGAAACAAGTACGTAACAGTATCTTACGTATTAAGATTGCAAGGATTCGAAGGGGAGATTGTTGAAGAAACCACTGAGGATAAGCCACTGGAGTTTATTTTTGGAACAGGGCGTATGCTTCAAATGTTTGAAGATAAATTAGAAGGTTTAAAATCAGGAGATGATTTTAGCTTTAAATTAAGCGCAGACGAAGCTTATGGACAAGTTAATGAAGAAGCTAAAGTTAGCATCCCAAGAAATATTTTCGAAGTAGACGGTAAAATGGATGAGGAGCTTATTAAAGTAGGAAATATGGTTCCTATGCAAGATGCTCAGGGAAACCGTTTAAATGGTATCGTTTTAGACGTTACTGACGAAACTGTTCGTATGGATTTTAACCACCCATTAGCTGGTGATGATTTGTTTTTCTCAGGTGCTGTGAAAGAAGTGCGTGAAGCTACAGAATCAGAAATTATGGCTGTTGTTGGTGGCGGAGGCTGCGGATCAGGTTGTGGTTGTGGTGATGAAGCACAATCAGGATGCGATAGCGGTTCATGTGGATCTGATGGATCAGGTTCAGGTGGTTGCGGATGTTCTTAAATAAGTTTAAAGCTTTTTAAGTAGATAGTTTATAAAGTATCTGCTTATATAGAGCTAAAAAATATACAGCCTGTTTTCCTATGAAGACAGGCTTTTTTCATCTGAAACATAGATGAACTTTAATCAAGTAAATCCTGTCTGTTTTAAGAATTTAAAAGGAGTAAATTCAATTTCTTTTCTATTTTTGTGACAATAATCAGGTTTATACCTGTATTAAAACGAATTCGAATCACTAATATATTAAGGATAAGTCAACAAGACTAAAGGTACTCTTTTGATCATAAGTGTATTCCGTTGTCTTTTGTTTTATATCCTTTGTCTAACAAGAATTTAAATGGCCGGTAATTCATTTGGAAATTTTTATAAGTTAACTTCTTTCGGCGAGTCGCATGGAAAGGCAGTTGGAGGAGTAATTGAAGGTGTAATGCCAGGGTTGGAAATTGACCTTGAGTTCATTCAGGCAGAGTTAAATCGTCGTCGTCCGGGACAAAGTGCCATTACCACCCCACGTGACGAAAAAGATAAAGTTGAGATTCTTTCCGGAGTAATGGAAGGAAAAGCAACCGGAACACCCATTGGTTTTTTAATTTGGAATGCTGATCAGCGCTCTAAAGATTATGGTAATATAAAAGATGTATATCGTCCTTCACACGCAGATTATACTTACCAGCAAAAATATGGTATTCGCGATTATAGAGGAGGTGGTCGTTCTTCGGCAAGGGAAACAATAGCACGAGTGGTTGCCGGAGCTATTGCCAAACTGATTTTAAAGCAATATGGTGTTGAGATTAATGCCTATACTTCACAGGTTGGACATATTAAACTCGAAAAATCATTTACAGAAATGGATTTATCCAAAGCGGAGGAAAATATCGTTCGTTGCCCGGATGCTGAAGTGGCTGAAAAAATGATTGAATATATTGATACTGTGCGCAAGGATAAAGATTCAGTAGGAGGTGTAATTACTTGTGTGGTTAAAAATTCACCGGTTGGACTAGGAGAGCCTGTTTTTGATAAATTTCATGCAGAAATGGGAAAAGCCATGTTAAGCATAAATGCAGTGAAAGGTTTTGAGTACGGAATGGGTTTTAAAGCTGGCGAAATGCAAGGAACCGAACATAACGATGAGTTTTATATGGACGGTGATAAAGTTAGAACTAAAACCAACCGCTCAGGAGGTGTTCAAGGCGGAATTACCAATGGAGAGGATATTTATATGAATGTGGCATTTAAACCCATTGCTACTATTTTAAAAGAGCAAAATACCGTGAATAAGCAAGGAGAGGAAGTGCAAACGACGGTGAAAGGTCGCCATGATCCTTGTGTACTGCCACGTGCTGTACCCATTGTAGAAGCGATGGCTGCCATGGTGATGGTTGATATGATCTATCTGAATAAAATGTATCGATAGCATTTAAAATATCTAACAAGAGGTAAAAGAGCGATCTTTTATCTCTTTTCTTTCTAAGACAAGCTGAAAAATTAAAATCAATAAAGGATGTTTAAAAATATTCCGCTTTATGCGAAAATAATTATTGGGATACTATTAGGAGCAGCATGGGCTTTATTATCGGGTTGGTTAGGCTGGCAGGATTTTACACGCGATTGGATTGACCCTTGGGGTAAAATATTTATCAACCTGCTTAAACTAATTGCTATTCCTTTAATTCTATTTTCTATTATCAGTGGAATTGTAAGTTTAGGTAATCCAAAAGATCTTGGAAAACTTGGCGCGCGCACCTTAGGTTTATACTTGGTAACTACCGTTATTGCCGTTTCGCTTGGGCTCGTTTTGGTAAATGTATGGGGACCGGGAAGAGCTTTATCCGAAGAAGTTCGTGTTGAGAGTCGTATTAGTTATGAGCTTTGGGCAAAAGCTGAAGGGATAGATATTAAAGATGATATTCATTTATTAGATGACCCTCAGTATAAAACTTTGATTGAAAAGAAGCAGGAAGAACTCGGAAAGACAGATGATATAACAGAAAAATATAAATCCAAGAAAGGAGAACAAGGTCCATTGCAGGCAGTTGTGGATTTAGTTCCTGTAAATATTTTTGATGCGTTGGCGGGAAATGGATCCATGCTACAAATTATATTTTTTGCTATCTTCTTTGGGATTGCATTGCTTTATATACCAGCTGAAAAATCAGCAACGCTCATTAAGTTTTTTGATGGTGCTTCCGAGGTATTTATTAAAATGGTAGATATTATCATGAAAGCCGCTCCATTTTTTGTTTTTGCATTGATGGCTGGTGTGATTAATGATATTGCAGGAGATAATCCGGCTAAGATTATTGAAATTTTTAAAGGTTTAGGTTGGTACTCAGGAACAGTGCTTGTTGGTTTGGTGCTAATGGCTTTTGTTATTTATCCAGGTGTTTTAAAAATGCTGGTTCCTAAACGAAGATTCTTTGAATTCTTAAGGGGAATTAGTCCGGCACAGGCATTGGCATTTTCTACCAGTTCAAGTGCAGCCACTTTACCGGTAACATTTGAATGTGTAGAGGAAAACTTAGGGGTAGATAAAAAAACAGCTGGTTTTGTTTTACCTATTGGCGCAACAGTTAATATGGATGGTACTAGTTTGTATCAGGCTGTAGCCGTAGTGTTTTTGGCACAAATGCATATGATAGATTTGAGTTTAGGACAACAGATCACAGTTGTACTCACAGCTACTTTAGCGAGTATTGGTTCGGCTGCTATTCCTAGTGCAGGTGTGGTTATGTTGATGGTTGTGTTAAGTTCTGTAGGATTAAATCCAGCCTGGATTGCGATTATCATGCCAGTAGATCGAATTTTAGATATGGTTCGGACTACGGTGAATGTTACGGGGGATGCTTCGGTTGCTTGCGTAATAGATAAGTACGTTCAACAAGAAGAAGTGTAGATATTTAAAAAAAAGATATTAAAAACACCAAGAGCGCAAAACAGTTTTTGTTTTGCGCTCTTGTGAAATTATAAATAATAGGGGTGGAAATTAAATCAAGCCCTTTGCTACTTCTAAAGATTTTTCGTAATCAGGTTCTGTTGTAATTTCAGGAACATGCTCTACATACTGAATTACACCTTCTTTATCGATAATTACAGTTCCACGGGTTAATAATCTTAATTCTTCAATTACGTAACCATATTTAGCTCCAAAGTCAAGATCTTTATGATCTGATAAGGTAATGATGTTATCTAAACCTTCAGCTCCACAAAAACGAGATTGTGCAAATGGTAAATCACAAGAAATAGATAATACTACAGCATCACCCAGCATATTTGCTTCCTCATTAAAACGTCTGTTTTGTGCAGCACATACACCTGTATCAATAGATGGGTAAACGGCAATGATAACTACTTTACCTGCATAATCTGATAATTTTACAGGTTCTAGCTTGGCATTTAAAGCTGTAAATTCAGGAGCTTTTTCTCCAACTTTTACAACGTCTCCTAATATGGTAACCGGACCTCCGGCAAATGTTACTTTTAAATCTGTTTTATTCATTTTGTTCTAGTTTAATTTGTGAGATAAACAGTAAGTATATTGAAATGTTTATTTGTAAGCAGTAATTTTTTTGTTTTAATGATGATTTACATCAATGCAGAAGCCTTATGAAATCAATGAAAATTCTGGTTTAGTGGCTTTTAATCTAATGTAAAATTTACTTCCACTTTTTCCGTCAGAAATTAAATCTATCTTGCCATTTAACAAACGTGTTAACTCTGTACAGATAGCCAATCCTAAGCCGACACCTTCTTTTTTATTGCGCAATTCAAAGTTTCCCTGGTTAAACCTTTTAAAAATTTCGGCCTGACTTTCTTTAGAGATACCCGGGCCGCTATCAGAAACATAAATATTAATCCATTCTGGATTTTCACTTTCCGGAGCTTCAACCCCAAAATTAATAAAGCCTTTCTGGGTAAATTTAATAGCGTTGGTTAAGAGGTTTGATATAACCTGATAAATCAGTAATTCATCGGTGTAAAACTTTAAATTCTTCAATTCAGAAGGGATATCATAAGTGAAGAAGATATCTTTATGAGAAGGAATTTGAGTTAGAAAACTAGCGTAAATTCGCTCAAATAAAGGAGCAATGGCTACGGTTTTAAAATTGGTTTCAATCATACCGGCCTCCAGTTTAGAGGCATCCATCACGTTGGTAATTAATTGCAATAATATATTCCCATTATCCTTAATAATATCAATAAAGTTGTCTTTGGTTTCTTCAGATATATCTTTATCACGAAGTAAGTCTGCAAAACCTAAAATAGCATTCATGGGCGTTCTGATTTCGTGACTCATATTGGCTAAAAAAGCCGATTTTACTTTTTCCGAATTAATGGCTTTCAAACTCTCTGCAATAAACTGCTTTTGTGCATAATAAAGCAAGGGTACTTCCAAAACAAAAAACAGTGTTGAAATGATAAAAATATCAATGAGGCGTTCTCTGCTATCATTATATCCAATAATCCAATCTGGATGGAAAAATTCAATAAAAAAAAGGATCAATGTATTCAGTGAAAAAAGAAAGGTAATGAGTAAGCGCCTTTTAACCTCGGTAAAAAACAAAAACATAGGAACAAATGCCTGCACAATAAGCAAGGTAGGACCATAACTTCCGGCATTAAAAAACCACAGTAAGTTTAGAATTATAAAAATAGAAGTGATAAAACTATTGAGAGTGAGGTAATAGTAGTTTTTAAAGCGGCAAAAATAATACAGACATGCAAAAAATACTGCTATTGCACTTGTTGTAATAATTAATGGCAGAGATAACTGCATAGCAATATTACTTATGGTGGCAATAAGAGCTAAAAAAAGTGAGATTAATAATATTTGTTGAAATATTTCCTTTGAATTTATTTTTCCCAATTTAAGATCAATCCATTTATCCAGAAAAATCCCAAATAGGTTCGAAATTTTTTTTCTCCTCATGTGATGTGATGATTTAGGATTTTAAATATAGAATAATGATTGAATAGAGTTACACTTCTTTTGTTAAAACAATAGAATTTCGGACTAAATGCCTTTTTCATTAGGGTAAATGTTATTTTTGCGCTTTTATTTTGATAAAAAGCAATTATGTTGCACGGTCACGGAAACGATACTTTGCTGTTAAAGCATAAAGTAAAAGTTGATTTTAGCTCTAATATTTGGTACGAAAATGTAAATAAAGGATTGTTGCATCATCTGCAGCAAAAATTATCTAATATATGCAATTATCCACCTGTAGATGCTTCGAATTTACAACGTAAAGTAGCTGATTTCTATTGTTTAAAGAGTGATCGGGTTTGTATAAGTAGTGGCGCTACCGAAGCTTTTTATCTATTGGCACATTTATATAAACAAAAAACGGCAACTGTTATTGGACCGGCATTTTCAGAATATGAAGATGCTTGTAGAATGTACAATCTGGATATTCAATTTATAAGTAATGCTCAACTGCATGAGGATAGTCAATTCAAAACAGATTTAGTTTGGTTAGGCAACCCTAATAATCCTGACGGAAAAGTACAGAGCTTAGAATTTATAAAAACTTTGCTGCAAAATAATACTAACGCTTTATTTGTTATAGACGAGGCTTATGGAGACTTATGTGCCGGGTTTAATTCAGCGATTAGTTTATTAAAGGAGTATGAAAATTTAGTTATAGTAAAATCGGTTACTAAGCTTTGTTCGATTCCAGGTTTGCGTTTGGGTTATTTAATAGGAAATGAATCATTAATTCATAAAATCGGATCACTAAGAATGCCATGGAGTGTTGCTACATTGGCCATAGAAGCCGGTTTGTATATCTATGATCATTTTAATGATTTTAAATTAAATGTAGATCAGATATATCAGGAATGTTCATCTTTTCAGCATCTGTTAAAGGAAAATACAAATGTCAAAGTCTTTCCATCTTGTACCAATTATTTTTTATCGGAATTAACATCAGGAACGGCAGCTGAATTGAAGTCATACCTGTTGGAAAAACACGGTTTTTTGATCCGGGATTGTTCCAATTTTAGAGGACTGACTGAAAGGCATTTTCGCATGGCGGTTCAGGGACAAGAGAATAATAAACAATGCGTCAATGCTATTCAAACTTATTTAGAACATGCACACTGATTTACTTCCGACCTATATTTTAGTCATTGGTTTTTTATTGGATGCTCTCATTGGTGACCCATACAGTTGGCCGCATCCGGTTAAAGTTTTTGGAAACCTTATTTATTGGAGCGAAAATCGATTTAATCAGGGACAAAAAAGAAAACAGAAAGGAGCTTTGTTTGCCATTGCGTGTATTGTATTTGCTTTTGTTGTTTTTAATTTGATAAACAGGGGGATTCAATTTAATTTTTGGTTGAATCTTATAGTTGGTTCCGTGTTTGTATTTTACGGTTTGGCCAACCATATGCTGATTAAAGAAAGTCTAAAAGTTCTATGGCGACTTGAAAAAGAAGGGGTAGAAGCAGGGCGCAATCAATTAAAATATATTGTAGGACGTGATACCTCTCGATTAAATCCACATCAGATAAGAACGGCTGTTTTGGAAACGCTTTCCGAAAACCTGAGCGATGGTGTTATTGCACCCTTGTTTTATTATGCCATTGGAGGAATCCCACTTATGTTTGCCTATAAAATGATTAATACGCTGGATTCTATGATAGGCTACAAAAGTGAACGTTATAAGCAATTTGGTATGTTGGCAGCCAAAATAGATGACGTAGCTAATTTTATTCCGGCTCGCTTAACTGCCTTACTAATGGTTCTGGTGACCTTTAATTTCCGTGGATTAAAATATATCCTCAAATATGGAAACCAACATGCCAGTCCCAATGCCGGTTATCCTGAATCGGCTTTAGCCGGAATACTAAATTGTCGCTTTGGAGGCCCAAATGTTTACCATGGTCAATTGATGGATAAACCCTACATAGGTGAAAATCCCCGCGAAGTCACAGAAAAAGATATCATTAAAGCAGCATGGGTAAATGTGGGCGTGAGTGTGGTAATGGTAGGCTTAATAGTGAGTCTCTTTTATTTTGTTTAAATCCTGCCCAAAGAAATTTCGTACTTTTTTAAAGAGTAGGGATATTATCTTCCTATAAAATCAAAGAAACCGTTAATAAATACTTATTAACCGTGGCGTAAGAGTCAACTGTAACGGCGAAAATGCTACTTACCAAAGCAAAAGACCTAGTAACGTAAGCAGAACAGCATGTTACGGAGGGGAACAGCATGTTGCGTAAACGAAAGCTCATGTTACCAGAAGAAAAGAGCTTGTTACGGCAGCAAAACTGCTTGTTACCACCGTTACAAGCAGTTTTGCTGCCGTAACATGTAATTCGTCGCGGTAACATGAGCTTTTGCTTCGGTAACAAGTAGTTTGCTCTTTCATTTGACGTTTTTACCTTTTCCAAAGGTTAAAAATTTAAGAAAAACTTGAAGAAGCGCACCGTTTTTTTCTCTTAACTTTTGTGAATCGATAATTTTCAATCAGAGAAAAGTATTGTATTTGTTTAATCAGAGCATAGTTTCACAGGAAATAGATTAGTATTATTCAAAAAATACTATTTTCGACTGCAAAACCTGCTAAGAAAAATGGTTTTGTTAAAGAATAGATCGATTAATATTAAGGGTCGATTATTATCGATAAATGGTATAATAAATTTTTACAATGCTATGTATTTACTGACTTTTGAAACCATAAAATATTAAAATTATAAATAATGAAAAAGTCAGTTATTATTACATTACACATTTTATTTTGGATTGCGCTTTCAGCTTCCAAAATTGCGAACCCTGTTTTATTTAAATTAGACTTGTTTGAACATATAAATACAAAATTTTATTTGTTTGTGGCCTATTTACCTATTGTGTTTTTTTATGGTGGTTACATTGGAGTTATGAAAATTAATCGAAAAATAAGGGTAGGTGTGATATTGCTTTTAAGTTTAGTCACTGTATACGCATTGCTTTATTTTGTATCAAGTAAAATATTTGTTTATGCTTTAATTCCCATACCAAGTTTATTTTTATGGACAACGATAGGATGCTTATTTCGCTATTTTATTGACTGGTTTCAACAGAAAAATAATGTAGTAATTCTTGAGAATGAAAATACCAATAGTAAGCTAGCCTTATTAAAAAATCAAATTAATCCTCATTTCTTGTTTAATACGCTTCATAATATAGAAGCATTGGTTCACAATAGTCCTGATAAAGCATCCAACTCTATTATTACGCTTTCTGATATGATGCGATATATGCTTAAAGATACGAAAGCAGATTATGTAGCGTTGAAAGGAGAATTGGATCATCTGGAAAACTATTTAGCACTCGAACAAATACGGCTTAAAAACAAAAACTTTCTGAATTACTCAGTTAACGGAAATCCAGAAGGGAAAAAGATTGCTCCTATGATTTTGATTCCTTTTGTGGAGAATGCATTTAAACATTCAGTTGATTCGGCTATCGAAAATGGTATTCAAATCGACATTCGGATTGAAGAGGATATGTTATATTTTAGGTGCGTTAATCAGTTTGATTCATCAGAAAATCACAAAGATCAAAGTCATGGTATAGGTTTAGAAACCGTTAAGAACCGCCTGTCGCTCATTTATAAAAACAACTATACTTTGTCTATTAATACCGGAAATGCTTTATTTAGTGTAGACCTTAAACTTAAACTATATGAAAATTAACTGTATCGCCATAGAAGACGAACCTCTTGCCCTTAAAAAGATTAAAGAGTTTATTGAGAAGGTTGAATATCTGCATTTACTAGAAGGATTTAATAATGCAATAGATGCCATTGGTTATTTAAAAAATAATAAAGTAGATCTAATCTTTCTGGATATCCGCATGAAGCAACTGTCGGGCATACAGTTTCTCGAGGCTATAGAAAACAAACCCAAGGTTATTATAACTTCTGCTTATGATGAATATGCTCTAAAAGGATATGAGTTAGATGTGGCCGATTATCTTTTAAAACCATTTTCTTTTCCACGCTTTTTACGGTCAGTGGATAAAGTGTACAACCAAATGTGCACGTTGGAGAATAAAAAAACGGGGGACTATATATTTGTAAAAACGGAGAACAGAATTGAAAAGGTTATGTTGAAAGACATTTTGTATATACAAGGAATGAAAGATTATTTACAAATACATACTGCTCATAAAAAAATAATGACCTTACAAACCTTTTCTAAACTGTTGAATGTGCTGCCATCAAGCGATTTCCAGCGTGTTCATCACTCTTATATTGTTGCCATTTCAAAAATAAACGATATCGAAAAGAACAGGATTCGTATCGGGGAGGTTTTTATTCCCATATCTAATAGTTATAAAGATGCATTCTATGCTATTCTTAGGGATAGAAAAGTGTTGATTTAGACTTGGGTAATAACGTATTAATCAGATATCTGCTCTGCCCTTTCCAAAGTTTTAAAACTTTGAAAAAAACTTGAAGAAGCGCACCATATTTTTCTCTTTTTTTATTTTTGTTTAGGCATATTAAAAAATATATATACATTTGCGTCAGTTTTGTGATTGGCAAGTATACCTACTTGTCATGAGAGGGAACCCGGTGTAAATCCGGGGCTGTACCCGCAGCTGTAAGCTCCACAATAATGTTTAGTACCACAAAACCACTGTTGAAAACGTTTCAATGGGAAGGTAAACTAAACAGGAGTAAGCCAGAAGACCTGCAAAACAGAATTCATACAGTAATCAATTTCGGGTGAAGATTATACTGTAGATGTTTTATTTTACATAGATTTTTAATGTTACGGTTTAGTGTATTTGTGTACATGCATTCTTGTGTGCGTACATCTCAACTATTTTTTCCTGTATGTAGAAAAAATAGTAGGTATGGTCAGTTAAAAATAAACTGTTTTGCCTTGGTGAATAGCAGCCTTCATGGTTTGTTGAGTTATTTTAAATCAATTTTAAAACAGGTTGTAAGGCATGGCACAATTGATAGATTAAATGCCACATCAGCATATGGAATGTTAATGCTGTTTGTTTTGCTTAGTTCTTGTCAGACTAATGGCTCCAAAGAAAGCAATACTCAGAAATCCGGAATATTGTTGGTTACTTTTGGTTCATCTTATGCCAAACCTCATCAAACATTTCAGTTTATTGATTCTCTTACCAGAAATCGATTTCCTAATCAGGAAATTCGCTGGGCTTACACCTCTTCATTTGTAATTAAGAAATTAAAAGAAGGTAAAGGTCATGGCTCTCTAAAAGGACAATCTATACATGTGCTTTCACCCCGTGAAGCACTGTTGCAAATGATACAAGATGGCTTTAGTCATATTTCAGTTCAGTCACTTCATATGATACCTGGTAGCGAGTATGATGATCTTGCTCAAACAATAAATAAATTAAGCGCTGAAAATCCTCAACTTAAGTGTGCGTTAGGAGTACCTTTAATGAATGATGAAGAGGATCTAAAAAGCATATCAGATGAGTTATGCCGTATTTTTTCAGGTCAACTGAAAAGAGGAGAACCTGTTCTTTTTATGGGACACGGTTCAGAACATGCAAGCAATATTAAATATGCCTTGCTGGAAAAGGAAATGCAAAAAAAAGCAGCTCATTTTTATGTAGGTACAGTTGAAGGATTTCCTTTAATCGACGATATACTTCCTAAAATAAAAACAAATCATAAAGGAATTTCCAATATTACCATCACCCCTCTTATGTCTGTAGTTGGCGATCACGCTTTAAATGATTTAAATGGAACGAGTAACGAGATGTTTCCAGAGAATCCATCGTGGCGAGAGAAATTGGAGGCTGAAGGTTACCATGTTAACAGTATTTTAAAAGGTATGGGTGATTATCCAAATATCATTAACATCTGGTTAAACCATCTGGAAAAGATTCGAATTAAGTAATTCATAAAAATTCCCAAATCGTCATAATCTGACAATTATTTCAATGAAAGAAAATCCTCCCTTACATAGGGTGGGTTTTCTTTATCAAACTCAGTACGATTTAATAAAAACTATCTAAAATGTATAAAGCAATATTTTTAACTATTACTATATTATCTTCTTTATTCAGTATTCATGCCCAAAATAAGTATTCTATAAGTGGAAAAATAAGCGATGAAAATGCAGAAGCGCTTATAGGTGCACATGTTTATTTAAATGGAACCTCTATTGGTGTAGCTACTAATGAAGTCGGAGAGTTTAAAATAAAAAATGTGATTCCCAAGGATTATCAACTTTGTGTTTCTTACTCCGGTTATAAAAGATATCGTCAGCCAATAGAATTGAATCAGGATATCAGTGGGCTGGATATTACCATGAATCAGGCCGAAGGTAACCTGGGCGAAGTGGTAGTAACAGGCTCAGGAACGCCACATCATTTAAAAACAGCACCTGTTCCAACGGAGTTGATTTCTAAAAAGACCATTGAGGATGTAGCTGCTCCGGATTTTATTTCGTTAATGCAAACCGTAAGTCCATCCTTCGATTTTAGCCCGGGAAGCATGGGATCTTTCATTCAATTGAATGGATTAGGAAATGATTTCATTGTGATACTGATTGATGGAAAGCGCGTGTATGGCGATATGGGAGGCTTGAACGATTTAGGCCGGATTAGTCCTGATAATGTGGAGCGCATCGAAGTGGTAAAAGGTGCTTCGTCTTTATTATATGGATCTGATGCCATTGCTGGTGTTATTAATATCATAACTAAAAAATCAAAGCGAAAGTTCTCGCTTACAAACAATACTTTATTAAGCGAATTCAATGGCTTGCAGCAAACGGCCAATATCGATTTTAATTCGCGCAAGCTAAAGAGTCATACCAGTTTTTCTCTAAAAAAGACCGATGGCTGGCAAAATAGTCCTTACGAGATGGATGGTGAAGATTTGGTTGAAACGGATTATATGACGCAAAATCCTTACAATAACCGAAATATCAGTCAGGATTTGGCGTTTTATATCAACGATCAGTTTACCCTGTCAGGAGGCGCATCTTATTATATCAATGATATTCAGAATCCGGCAAAATCATATGGTTATTATTTCGAAGATCTGAGCTATCACCTTGGGGCTCAATACCTGGTTTCAGACAAATCGAAAGTGGATTTTATATTTACTTCGGATAGATATAAATATTACTACAAATACAACGAAGAGTATAAATCGTATGAAAAAGGTGATTTTACTTTAAATAACGATCAGCAACGGATGGCTTATGATTTAAAGTGGATTACTAAGTTAAATGACTATCATACACTAACGGTTGGAGAAGAGCTAATCAACGAAATATATCGTTCCGAAACGCGTGTTGAAGGAGGAAAAGCAGAGGCATTTACACATTCTTTTTATGCGCAGGACGAAATAAAAATGTTTACGCATTTAATGGCTACTGCCGGATTTAGAGTGGTTTCACATCAGAATTTTGGTTCTATTGTCACACCTAAACTTTCATTGCTGTATAAACTCAATAGTTTTAATTTAAGAGGAACTTATTCCAATGGTTTTAAAGCACCGACTTTAAAGGAGTTGTATTATCAATACGAAAAAAGAGGAACGGTTTACATGGGGAATACCGATTTAGATCCGCAGAAGTCCCATTACTATAGTTTAGGAGTCGATTATAATAACGATTGGTTTTCAGGAAACATCAGCGCTTATAATAATGATGTAAACGGACTGATTGTTTACAAAACCATTGATTTATTACCGGGAGATGAAGAAGCCGGAATTACTAGTAGACGTCAGCATTATAATGTTGAGGATGCACAAACTTTGGGAGCCGATATCATGTTTGATGTGAAGCTTCCGAAAGGCTTTACTGTTGGTGGAGGCTATAGTTATGTAGATGCCCGAAATCTTACATCAGATAACCGATTGGAATATGTGGCTCAAAATTATTTAAATGTTAGGGCTGGATATGCACATAAGTGGAATGAATATTCTTTGCGCGTAAACGTATTGGGACGCTTACAAGATGAAAGATACTTTGAAGGAGAGCCTAATGCCAAGGCTTACCAGTTATGGAAATTATCAACGGTTCATGATTTTGCAGAATTTAACAGCTTTAAAATCAGATTTACAGCTGGAATTGATAATGTTTTAGATGAGGTGGATGATTCACCTTATGGTTCGCATTATGGAACGATAAATCCAGGCCGAACCTTTTTCGCAGGACTAGAAATAAATTTTTCAAAATAGAAAATAGCTAATATCTGTATAACTCGATTGAATACGCTGTCGCACCCTGTTTTGTATAACTGTTTTTTTGCAGGGTGTGCAGTGCATTTAATTATCAATGATTCCAATTTATGAATGGAGAGTGCTTAAAAATCACGATATATTTCTCTTTGATGCTAACTGTGGTAGCGTGTAATTATGACTCTGGTCATCAATCACAATCTGATCAGTCGAACGTCATCAACCTGCATGCAGCAAAAGGTTTTAGTATTGATTCTACTCAACATTCTAAAACATTGCGTATTTATGACACACACACTCATAGTAAGGTGGTTGATGAATTTGTTTTGCGTCCTCAAAATTATCAAGCAACCTTAAAAAACAATGAAATTAAGGTTCCTTGTAAAAGAATAGTGTGCCTGAGTTCAACGCAGTTGGCTTATTTAATAGAATTGAATGCTCTTGAAAATATAGTAGGCATCAACAGTAGTAAGCATCTTTTTAATAAAAAAATAAAGGAAAAGGTAACTGCAAAAAAAATTGCCAAAGTAGGAAAGGAAGGAAGTTTTAATATAGAAACCATTATTAACCTAAACCCGGATGTCATTTTTGTTTCGCCTTTTAAAACCGGAGGATATGATGCTCTAAAGAACCTGGGAATACCTTTGGTTCCGATGGCTTCTTATGGTGAGAATACGCCACTTGGCCGAGCCGAATGGATGAAGATGATGGCTCTTTTTACCGGAGACAGCCCAAAGGCAGATCGTATTTTTAATCAGATAGAAAGCAACTACAAGCATTTAAAATCTCTCACTGATTCCATTCAAAAACGCCCTACTGTATTTAGTGGTAAAATGAAAGGTGGAACATGGTACGTAGCTGGGGGAAACAGTTTTTTTGCGCATTATTTTAGAGATGCAGGTGCCGATTATGTAATAAAAGATAATAATACCGCTGCAGAGCCAATGGATTATGAAAGCCTATATAATCAGGCCTGGAATGCCGATTACTGGCGCTTGTTAACAAGTTCACCAATAGGATTCAATAAAGAAGCGTTGAAAGCTGAGGATGAGCGCTATGCCGATTTTAAAGCTTTTAAAACAGGAAATATTCTTTTATGTAATGTGCGTGAAATACCTTATCGGGAAGAATCTAGCGTAAAACCGGATGTTTTACTGGCCGATTATATACATCATTTTCATCCCGATTTATTACCTAATCATCAACCTGTTTATTGGAAAAAGATAAATGAATAAATCCATACTATATCATATTGGCTTCCATTCTGGATATGCTAAAATTCTGTTGGGAATTTTGCTGTTACTGGCACTTTTTGTGCTCAACCTGGCGATTGGATCGGTGCATATACCGGTTAAATCTGTAGTATCCATCTTATTCAGTAAGGATGTTGAAAATATAGTGTGGTTTAACATTATGATGCGTTCACGTCTGCCTCAAGCCATGGTTGCCTCAGGAGCGGGAATAGCTTTGGGAATTGCGGGTTTATTGATGCAAACCTTGTTTAGAAATCCATTAGCAGGCCCTTCTGTTTTGGGAATTTCATCAGGAGCAAGTTTGGGAGTTGGTTTTGTCATTCTGGTAGCGGGACAGTTTTTAGGTTTTTCATTTAGCCAGTTGGGTATGATGGGGGATATTTCACTGTTGGTTGCCGCTTTTTCTGGTTCGTTGGGTATTCTGGCAGTCATCCTGATATTATCTAAAAAGTTTGGTAGCAATCTGGCGGTATTGATATTAGGTGTTATGATTGGCTATTTGAGTAATTCTCTTTTAGGGATTATGAAATTTTATAGTTTGGAGGAGGATGTGCATACTTATGTGATTTGGGGTTTGGGAAGTTTTTCAAGTTTATCATTAGGGCGAGCTCAACTATTCTTATGGCTGACAATCATTCCTTCCATAGGCTGTTTGTTTTTATCTAAACCTTTAAACTTATTATCGCTGGGAGATAACTATGCTTTCAATTTGGGTTTAAAAATAAAACGTGCTCGTATATTAATTATACTAGTTTCTGGTATATTAACAGCCATTGTTACGGCGTTTTGTGGACCGATTGCATTTATTGGAATGGCGGTCCCGCATATGGCTAAAATGATATCACGAACATCCAATCATTTCACATTAATCTTTTATGCAGGGATTTTGGGTTCGGCTACGGCACTACTTTGCTGTTTAATGGCACGACTTCCTGGTTTTGATAGTGCCTTGCCAATTAATTCGGTTACTGCATTTGTTGGTGCACCTGTAGTTATTTCTGTTATCTGGAAACGAAGAAAAACTCAATTCGGGGAGGAGTAGTATGGCATCAATTATAGAAATAAAGAATTTAAGTATTGGCTATCAAGCATCACCAAATGCTAAAGTGGTAGCACAAAGTCTGAACGCCTGTTTGAAAGAAGGGGAAATGACTTGTTTATTAGGAGCCAATGGTAAAGGTAAAAGTACTTTAATGAAAACCATTAGTGGTTTTTTATCTCCCATTAAGGGAGAATTAATGCTAAATGGTTCTGGTATTAAAAATCTGAATGAGAAACAAATGGCACAACAAATTGCCATTGTTTTAACCGAAAAAATAAATGTTCCCAATGCTTCGGTGTATGAATTGGTGGCATATGGAAGAAGTCCTTTTACCGGGTTCATGGGAAAGTTGTCGGTAAAGGATAAGCAAATTATAAATCAGTCGATTGAAATGTGCGGAATAGCTCACAAAAAACATGACTTATTAAGCACACTAAGTGATGGCGAAAGACAAAAAGCTACCATAGCAAAGGCTTTGGCTCAGAATACACCTTTTATTTTGCTGGATGAACCTACTGCATTTTTAGATTTGCCTGCGAGAGTGGAAATAATGCAGTTGTTGCGTCAATTGGCTTCAGAAAAAGAAAAGGCCATTTTAATGTCGACCCATGATTTAGATTTGGCTTTGCAAATGGCCGATAAATTATGGCTGTTGCAACAAGATGCTATTTGTAGTGGAAGTCCCGAGGATTTGCTGTTATCCAATGCTTTTCAGAATATGTTTAGCAAGGGAGGTGTAGAGTTTGATAATAAAACTGGGATGTTCAGAGTGAAATATCAACATAAAGGTGTTTTACCTGTACAGGGACATGGCTTTGAATACGTGTTATTGAGAAGGGCTTTATCCCGTAAGGGAATTCAATTAAAACAGCAACAGAAACCTTTGGGTATCTGGGTCAAAATAAAAAATGAAATGTCATCTCCTTATGTGTTAATGGAAAATGAACAGGTTCTGGGTGACTTTGATTCTGTAGAGAAACTGGTAAAAGTAATTCTTGAAAAGGTAGATGTGAATAAAATATTAGTCGACGAAATTCTTTTATCCTCACAAACATCATGAAAGTAGCTGCCATAAATAGCTGGTCAGAACCTTTGCAAATTTCTCAAAATATAGAGAGAATGGAAGGTTTACTCATACAATTACGGAAAAAGCAGGTGCGCTATGCTTTATTTCCCGAGTTGGGAGTCTCCGGATATTTAAATTCGCAGCATCTTTTAAAATCATACGAAAGTTTGCATTTAGATGCACTTCAGTCAGTAAAATCCTTATCTGCAAATTTTTCAGAAATGTATATTTCCCTTGGATTGCCGATGCCGCAAAAAGGTGGATGGGCCATCGCTCAGTTGACTTTATTAGGAGGAGAAATAGTTGGAGAGCATTACAAAACGCATTTGTCGGTACATGAATTAAAGAATTATATCCCGGGAAATCAGCTCGAACTAACTGCGGTAGATACTTTTAATTTAGGCCTACATCTTTGTTTAGAAAGTCATTATCCAGAATTAAGTCTGATGTATCAGGATCAGGGTGCTGAATTATTAGCATATGCATTTGCTTCGCCACGTGAAACTCCAAATGAAAAGACAGAACGTTTTGCCATGCTTTTAAAAACCAGAGCTTATGATAATTGCTGTTTTGTGATGGCTTGCAATCAAACAGGTAAAACACCTAGTGGTAAAAATTATGCAGGTGCATCCTTGATCATTTCGCCAAGAGGAAAAATAGTGTCGCAAAGTAATGGATGGGAATCTAATTATTGTGTGGCTGAAATTGATAGGAAAGATATTCTGAGAATTAAGCATAGCAGGATGAGTCATTTTCCAACATACAGGAATACGGTATTTGAACTAAAGTTTTGAAAACGGAAGCAATGGAAAATATAAATAAAACTGCGTTCTTAATCGCTGCTCCTAAAAGTAATAGCGGCAAAACCATCGTCAGTTTAGGCCTGATGGAAGCTTTACGCAAAAGGGGAATGCAGGTGCAGGCTTTTAAATGCGGACCGGATTATATTGATCCGATGCATCATCAGCAAGTTACTGGTAATCCATCCTACAATTTGGATACTTGGATGATGGATGAAGATCATATGCAGGAAATCTTTAACAAGCATGCATGCAAATCCGATGTTGCCATAGTAGAAGGAGTTATGGGCTTGTTTGATGGAGCAGTGAAAGATAAAGGTAGTTCTGCCGAAATAGCCAGACTATTAGATATTCCTGTTGTGTTAGTGGTAGATGCTTCTTCTGTGGCTTATTCTATTGCGCCGCTTTTGTATGGTTTTAAGCATTTTGATAGCCGATTAAAGTTGGCTGGTGTTATTTTTAATAAAGTGAGTGGTGAATCGCATTACAAATTTTTAAAAGAAGCAGCAGATGATGTTGGTATTGAGTCTTTAGGCTTTCTGCCCAAAAATAAGGATTTAGTTCTGGAGTCGCGCCATTTAGGCTTGCATATGCCGCAAGATCAGGATTCGAATAAATCGGTAAAGCTCGCTGCAGAATTACTTAATAAACATGTGGCTATTGATTATTTAATGGAGAATTGCACGAAAAAGATTTCAATGTTTCCTCCTCAAGTGCAAATTCGAAAAAGTGAAACTAAAACCATTGCCGTAGCAAATGATGAGGCTTTTAATTTTATGTATCCGGCAAACTTGGAGGCTCTGACTGAAATAGGTGAGGTTTTGTTTTTTAGTCCTTTGCGGGATGCAGAACTTCCTAAAGCAGATGTAGTATGGTTGCCTGGTGGATATCCTGAGCTTTATGCAAAAGAATTATCTCAAAACACAGAAATGATGAATGCCATTAAAACATTTTCAGATAATGGAGGCCGTTTAATCGCAGAATGTGGAGGGATGATGTATTTAGGAAAATCACTGTTTACAGATGATGATAGTGAGCTCTCAATGTGTGGAATATTTGATTATAAAACATCCTCAAAAGATACAAAGCTAACCTTAGGTTACAGAAAATTACAGGTCAATGGTGAAAGCTATTTTGGTCATGAGTTTCATTATTCAATACTTGTAGAAACCAGTGGAGCAGATGATTCTTGCAAGGCTTTTTCTGCCAGGGGAAGAGAAATTGACATGCCGGTATTTCGCAAACAAGGAGTTTGGTCTTCTTATATGCATTTGTATTTGGGGCAATCAGAAAAAATGGAGTCCTTTTTAAAAAAGATATAGGATGGAAATGTCAGAAGTAGCAATTAAAATAGGTTTTACCGGCGTAGCATTAGGACCAGGAGATCCTGAGCTAATCACCGTAAAGGGATTAAAAGCATTGCAAAATGCCGATGTTATATACTATGCGGCCAGCAAAATTGATAAGAACGGAATTCAAAGTTTTTCCAAAAATATATTGGATAGTTATCAACTGAATGCGCCTTGTAGGCCCTTGCATTTTCCGATGACCGGAAAAAACAGGGCTGTTTTTTATCAGCAGGCTTATGAGAAACTTAAGCGTGATGCACAGGAAGGATTAAAAGTAGTAATGGTAACCGAGGGTGATTTAGGGTTTTACAGCACTTTTGGTTATATCATGAAATTAGCAAAAAAAGATGAAATCGCTGTAAATGCTATTCCCGGAGTACCTGCATTTATAGCTGGTGGAGCCCAAAGTGGTTTTCCCATTGTAGAAGGAGATCGACATTTTACGACTCTCGCTTTACCTAAAACTTTTGAGGATATAAAGTCTCGTTTAAATGAAAAACAAGCTTTAGTTGTGATGAAAATGAAAGTACTCAATGGCTGGTTTGAATTTTTGAGTTCAGTTGAAAGAGAATTTATTTATGTAGAAAAGACAGGAACGGTGGATGAGTTTATAACCAGTGATGTTGCAGATTTAAAAGATAGAAGTATTCCATATTTCGCATTAATCATATTTCCTGGAGTAGAATAAAAACTATTTAAAATAGAATGAACAAAATATATAGCATTGGGATAGGTCCAGGAGGAGATGATTATATTACTCCTCAAGCCCAAAAAGCCATCGAAGAATCAGAGATCATTATTGGTTATAAATATTACATGGGTTTAATTGCGCATTTAATTAACGACAAAGAAACTTATGATACCGGAATGAAGAAAGAACGAGATAGAGCTGAGGAGGCATTTCGTTTGGCGAAAGAGGGAAAAACGGTGGCTGTTATCAGTAGTGGCGATTCCGGCGTTTATGGAATGGCATCTTTACTTTGGGAAATGAAAGTAGAAGAAAAAGCCGATACCTCTATTGAAGTTGTTCCTGGTATTAGCGCCATGATGGCGGCTGCGGCAAAGTTAGGGGCTCCACTGGCACATGATTTCTGTTCCATTTCTTTGTCGGACTTGTTAACCTCTTGGAACACCATTGAAAAAAGAATTCAGGCAGCAGCCTCAGCCGATTTTGTAACAGCTGTTTATAATCCTAAAAGCAATGAGCGTTTTTGGCAATTGGAACGGCTTCGACATATTTTCCTGGAGCACCGTTCTCCGGATACACCAGTAGGTATTGCTCGTCAGGTAGGACGAGAGGAAGAAGCGATTAGTATTACCACTTTACGGGATTTTGATGTAAATGTGGTGGATATGTTTACAGTAGTGATTATTGGTAATTCTCAATCTTTTGGCTTTCAAAATAAAGTGATAACACCAAGAGGTTACTATCAAAACAAAAATCAGCATAAAGATCAGATTGGCCGCCAAATTATGAATAAAAGTTTTCAGTCAATCCTAGATCAGTTGAATGTAGAAAATTACGCACTCGACCATCTTTGGGTGGCTTTACATGCGATTCATACAACGGCAGACTTTGGCATGGCAGATACTTTGGCTTTATCTCAAGATGTCATTAGCCGTTTGCATCAAGCATTTTATTCAGGAAATCCACCTGTAATTATTACCGATGTAAATATGGTAACGCAAGGTATTCGAAAGAACATTGCAGAAAGCTTGGGTTTGAAGATTAAATGTTATCTGAACGATGAGCGAACAAAAATTAGAGCAGAAGAAAAAGGAATTACTCGCACGCAAGCAGGTATTCAGCTGGCAGTAGAAGAGCACCCGGAAGCATTGTTTGTTTTTGGTAATGCTCCCACAGCATTAATGGAACTAGTAAAACATATTCGAAAGGAGAAAGCAAATCCAGTTGGGGTAATTGCAGCTCCGGTTGGTTTTGTCAACGTGCAGGAATCTAAATGGCAACTGCAATATGGTTGTGCTCAAATTCCTCATGTTATCGTAAGTGGTTGTAAGGGAGGAAGTAATATTGCAGCGACGATTATTAATGCCATTTTATCCTGGGATGAGGCCAAAGAAATGCATCCGGGAAAAGGATTGTAAAGACAGCTTTGAATGAAGAAATCAATGACCAAAGAAAAAAATATTACGGTAATCGGAATTGGAGATCAACAGCCTGTCTTTTCAGAAGAAATAAAAGCATTGATTCAATCCAGTCGCTTTTTCTCAGGGGGAAAGCGTCATTATCAATGGGTAAAGGACTTTTTACCGGAGGATGCTCATTGGATAGAAATTACTGTACCTTTAAACCATATGATACAATTGATTAAGGAGCAGGATCAAGATTGGGTGGTGTTTGCATCTGGTGATCCCTTATTTTTTGGTATTGCCAATACCTTGAGAAGAGAAATACCAAATGCTCAGTTAAAAGTTCTGCCTTCGTTTAATACGATTCAGTTATTAGGTCATCGTTTGGGCGTAAACTATGGAGAATATAAAATGGTGACTTTAACTGGCCGTCCCTGGGCGGAGTTTGATAAAGCTTTAGTTCAGAGAGAAAGCAAAATTGCTGTTTTAACCGATCGTAAAAAAACACCATCGGCAATTGCTAAGCGCATGATGGATGCCGGAATGAATGATTACAAAGTAGAAGTAGGAGAATGCCTGGGAGGGGCGAGTGAGCAAATTTTTTCAATGTCGGTTGAGGAGGTTTGCAGGCAAGAGTTTAATGCGCCTAATTGTATGTTATTAAGAAAGGTAGAAAGTACTCCTGCGCAAAAGGGAATTGTAGAAGGTGAATTTAAAACATTGGAAGGAAGGCCTAATATGATTACCAAAATGCCGGTACGTATGGCCACTTTATCATTCATGCAATTGCATAATAAAAATGTATTTTGGGATGTGGGTGCTTGTTCAGGAAGTGTATCTATTGAAGCAAAGTTGAATTATCCACATCTGGAGGTGATTCCTTTTGAGATAAGAGCCGAGTGTGAGGAAATCATCAATGAAAATAAACGAAAATTTAAAGTACCAGGATTAAAACCTCAAATTGGTGATTTTTCTACTTTGGAGAAGAGAGATTTTCCTAAACCGGATGCTGTTTTTTTAGGTGGGTATGGTGGTAAAATGCATGCCATATTGGACGAAGTCAACTCTTATTTACATGAGAATGGTATACTTGCTTTTAACTCTGTTAGCAAAGATAGTGCTCAGACTTTTAAGGAATGGATTCAATTGCGAAATTTCAAATGTCTAACAGAATGTAGTGTATCTGTGGATGCCTATAATCCCATTCAAATTATAGTGGCGCAAAAACAAGAGGAACTATAACTCAAATCGACAAAAATGAATCAAAAGAAACTATATATTATTATGCACTCCGATGAAGGAGAAAAGTTGGGAAATCGAATTTTATCTTTGGGAATTGAAGGTGTTTTGTTTCGCTCTCCAAACAACTTTGAAGAATTATGGAAAGAGTCTAATGCTTTTTTGTTTATCGGAGCAATGGGGATTTGTGTGCGAACGATTGCCCCATATTTAAAAGATAAGTTTACCGATCCGGCTGTTATAAATATGGATACAAAAGCCAGGTTTATTCAATCCGTATTGTCCGGACATGTTGGAGGAGCCAACGAATTAACAATTGACTTGTCTAATAAAATAGGTGCTCAACCGGTAATTACCACCGTAAGTGATTGTAATAAATTGTGGTCTTTGGATACGTTGGCTAATCGCTTTAACTGGAAGATGGAATGCCATCATTCTCTAACCGGGATTACGGCGGCTTTTGTTAATCGTCGTCCTACTGCGCTATTACTAGAAGCAAGAGATGAAGGTGCTTTATTTTTGGAAACTTCTTTACCAGATCATGTAAAAGTATTCTATACTACTATAGAAATAGATGAAAGCAAATTTGATATTATCATTGCTGTTTCACCATTTATTCACGAGTTCAGAAAGCCTGTATTGTATTACAGACCGGCTATGTTATGTCTTGGTTTAGGTTGCCAGAAAGGGATTGATTCCAGATTGTTTTCCACTCAAGTAAGCCGATTGCTAAATAATAATAAGTTGTCTGTTTTGGCGTTGAGACATGTCGGTACGGTAGATATAAAATCAGATGAGCATGCACTTATACAATTTGCTGATGTCATCAATTTACCACTGCAAACCTTTGGTGGCGGCATATTATCTCAATATGATATTCCAAATCCTTCCAATAAAGTTGAAAGTGTAACCGGATCAAAAGGTGTTGCGGAAGCTGTTGCTATGCATCTGTCAAAAAATGAGCTTTACCTTGAAAAAACGAAAGAACAAGTTGAAGATAAGTTTTTTACGATGGCGATTGCTATTGAAAAGAGTATGGAGCGTAAAGGAATGGTGGAAATAGTAGGAGCCGGGCCTGGTGATCCTGAATTAGTTTCAGTGCGAGGAAAAAGGTTTTTGCAAACAGCAGACTTAATTTTGTATGCAGGAAGCTTGGTTCCAAAAGAATTGACACATTATGCCAAATCAGGATGTGTGGTAAAAAGTTCTGCCGGAATGGATTTGGAAACACAAATTGAAACCATGAAATCTTTTTATGACAGAGGCTTGTTTATAGTACGTTTACACACTGGGGATCCTTGTATTTATGGTGCTATTCAGGAACAAATGGCTCGCATGGATGAATTAAATATGCAATATCATATTACTCCTGGGATTTCCTCTTTTCAGGCTGCAGCAGCGGCTTTGCAATCGCAATTTACAATTCCGGAAGAGGTGCAGAGTATTATTTTAACGAGAGGAGAGGGGCTTACTCCTATGCCAGAAAAGGAGCAGCTGCATAAATTAGCTCAATCGCAAAGTACCATGTGTATTTATCTGAGTGCATCTATTGCTGATAAGGTTCAGGATGAATTGTTAGTGCATTATCCTTCTGATACACCAGTCGCAGTATGTTATAAACTAAGCTGGAAGGATGAAAAAATATGGAAAACGACATTAAGTCAACTTGCTCAAACAATTGAGGAAAATAATTTAAGCATGACGACTATGATTGTGGTTGGAAAGGCCATTGGAAACCGAAGTGGTGAATCTAAATTGTATCATCATCAATTTACACACGCATTCAGGAAAGGATTAGAGGTAAAAGAATAAGGTATTCAGTTTCATTTATGGAGGCAAACTCAAAAAAAGATATTCATATATTATTGTTTGGCGGAACAACAGAAGGAAAAAAAGCTGCCTGGCTGCTTGATCAATTAGAGATTGGTTATTACTACTCAACCAAAAATAAGGTTCATTTTCAGTGCGAAGGGCAAGCTGTTTTTGGAGCTATGGATAGTGCGGTAATTCAAGCGTTCAGCAGGAAACATCATATAAAACTAATTATTGATGCAGCTCATCCGTTTGCAGAGGAATTACACCATAATATAATTGATGCCGCGCGTCAATTACACATATGTACAGTACGATATGAAAGAGTTTTTCCTCATTTGGAAGAGGATGACTATCTGAGGTTATTTGATTCTTTCGAGGCAATGAATCATGCTCTATGCGCTTCGAAATTCAATTGTATTTTAGCCTTGACGGGTGTACAAACGATTAAAAAACTAGCTAATGTATGGCAAACTAAAGCTTGTTATTTTCGAATTTTAAATACTCCTCAATCGTTATCCGTTGCCTTACAAAGTGGTTTGAAAAGAGAATATATCATTCAAGAGGAACCTAATGATGACGAAAGTAATCTTCATGAATTAATTGAGAGAGCGAAAGCCCAAGTGATTTTGAGTAAAGAGAGTGGAGAGTCAGGTTTTTTTGCCCACAAATTAAAAGTAGCCAATGCCAAGAAAATTCCATTGTGGGTAGTAAAAAGACCTGATTTAAAAGGCTATGATTACACAGTTGATTCTGTAATTGAATTACATTCCATTATTTACAAATTAAAAAAAACGGAATTACGACCGGAAGGAATTACCTTAAGAAAAGGTTTTACAACAGGCAGTTGTGTTACTGCAGCAGCAAAAGCTGCGTTTGTCTCTCTTTTTGAAAAGGAGTTGCCACAATCCATATCTATTATTTTGCCAGATGGATCAACTACTCGCTTTCTGACTTATCCAGAAAAGCAAGATAATTCTCATGCATTTTGCCTGGTTGTAAAAGATGCTGGTGATGATCCGGATATTATACATGGAGAACAGGTGGGGTGTCGTATTGCATTGATTCCTGAACCTGAAATTAAATTTAAAAGAGGTAAAGGTGTGGGCTTAGTAACTTTAAATGGATTATCGGTGAACGTAGGAGAACCCGCTATAAATCCGGTTCCGCGTCAAATGGTGATTAAGGCATTAGAGTTTTTGAGCGAAGAATATGATTATCATGGAGGAATTGAGGTAACACCATTTATTCCAAAGGGGGAGGAATTAGCACTAAAAACTTTTAATCCAAGGATAGGAATAGAAGGGGGGATTTCCATTCTTGGTACGACAGGCCGGGTGGAACCTTATTCAAACGAGGCTTTTATATCCTCAATTCAAAAGCAATTGAAGGTAATAAAAGCTTTAAACTGTAATACCGTGGTTTTGAGTTCTGGTTTACGCAGCGAAAACATTTTAAAACCAAAGTTTACAGATTTGCCATCGCAAGCCTTTGTTCACTTCGGAAATTTGGTAGGTAAAACACTCGAATTATGTAATCAAGAGAAAATAACGCATATACATTTAGGCTTAATGCTAGGAAAAGCAATAAAACTTGCAGAGGGAAATTCTAATACTCATAGCAAAAAAGTAGTTTTTAATGCTGAATTTGCAGCTCAAATAGCTCAAGACTGCGGTTATTCATTTAAAGTTGTAAAAGAAATTCAGAAATTAAAACTGGCCAATGCCATTCCTGATTTAATTCCAATTCACAAAGAGGAATTATTTTATCAGGAATTAGCCAAACGATGTTATCTAGTTTGTGAAAAGTATGTCGATTCGAATTTCACTTTCTATCTTCTGTTACCTGGAAATATTGTTATAAAGCATTAAAATCTTCAATGAACTATTGAAAGATCAATATTGAGAGTATTGTATTTATTTGAAAATGCTCAATTATCTATCCCCAAATGAATGTTTTAATTAGTTGACTAATTTGTTACCCTTAAAAATTAATTTTCTTCTTTAATTCGAAATTTTGAAGTCTGAATTATACTTTTAGAACGTTAGGTTGGAATATACTATCGTATTGATATCGTTTTACTAAGCGTTTTTAGTTGAATATATCTATCTAGTTACTCATATCTCTATCCTATCTATTTGTTGAATATTTAATTAATACTATTTGCTTAAAATGTGACTATTGTTTTGTAGTCATTGTATTAGTTTTGTAATGTGAAGTGTTAAAGAGTATTTAAAAATCGAAATAAAATATTAAAACAGGTAGGACCATAAGATTAGGTTTACAAAATTAAACGGAGTATGAAAAAAGAAATTGTATTGTTGATACTGGTGATGCTATTTGGAATAGGGAGTAGTAAGCTTTTTGCTCAATCTGCGAGTGGAAGTGACAATTTAGTTGCGCAACCTATAGCCGATAGAACAGTAAGATTTGATGTGACAGAGGAAGGAGAATCTTTACCTATTATTTGGGGATTGGATTTAGCTTGGTTAAGCGAAGCGAATATTCGTAGAGGAGTTGCTTTTATGGGATCGGATATTGTAGATGTCGTTAGATCTTCGTTTATGCCAACAAATCCAATTGTGAATGGCGCATTAACAGGTGATGCCTTAACCAATACCAATTTAAGAATTAGTATTATTAATGAGTGGTTAGATGAACATACGCAAGTGGTGCTAAATTCTGATCACCCTTCAATTGGAGCTGATTTTGATCCTTCAAATGCCAATCAAGCCGCAAATTGGGCAGAATTAATTGATATTACAAGAGCCATGCATGTAGATGCTGGGCGCACAGTAATTACAGTTTCTCCTTTTAATGAGCCAGATTATTCTACAACAGGCCAGGGAACTATTGATGATTTTTATGACATAGTGGAGGTATTAAAGCAAAATCCGAATTTCGATAATATAAGAATCTCAGGAGGTAATACTTTAAATTGTGATGAAGCTGCATATTGGTATAATTATTTAGATCCTGCAGGATTAACAGAAGGAAATACGCATCAGCTTGCCGGTATTTTTGATAATTACGCTAGCTTTTTTGAAACAGTAAGAGCTAATGGTGATCATGCAACCGGAGATGAACTGCATAATATCATGGAAGCCATGGTAGGCGTGGAGTATGGAATGCAAACTGGTATTTGGTGGGGAACTGCTGAGTATGTGCGTGGTGAATTTTGTAAAGCAAGTGGAGGTACCCGCCTAGGTTATGCGGAGCATAGAGACTATTGGACATCGGCAGCGGTATATCGCACACCAGATGATAAAATCCAAGGTTTTATTGGAAGTTCAGAGCGTCAGGCTGTTACTACTGATTATCGTTTTTTATCAAAAGAGAGAGATGTTTATTATGATGGCCATGGTCCTCAAAGAGAATATGTAGTTGAATTACCAGGAGGTGAAGTTGGCAGTTATCAAAATGGACAAACCAATGCCGAAACTGTGGTTAATATCACATGGGGAGATGATATTCAACCTGTTATTGATGGTAGATATGTAATTGTTAATAAAAACAGTGGTAAAGTAATGGAGGTAGCTAGTGGTTCAACTAGTGATGGTGCAAATGTTACACAAAACACCTACTCTGGAGCTGCTTACCAACAATGGGACGTTACTCCGGTTAGTAATCGAATTGGTGGAGGTTTTAGCTATTTTCAGATAAAGGACGCAAATGGAGGGAAATCTCCGGATGTAGTAAACTGGTCGCTTGATAATGGTGGAAATATTGCTATGTATGGTGCTGCCTTTGGTGAAAATCAGCAATGGTATTTGGAGTATGTTGGTGATGGTTGGTTTTATATCAGAAGCCGACACAGTTCTTTAGGATTGGAGGTATATAATTCGCTTCCTTTTGCTGGCGCAAATATTCAACAGAACAAAACTTACGGTGGAGATAACCAGAAATGGCGTTTCTTACCCGTTGATGCAGAAGTGGAATTTGTTGCACCAAGTGTACCAACTGATTTAGCTGCTGTTGCTAAAGCTGAGTCTGTAGAACTTTCATGGACAGCTAGTCCGGAGGATGATGTGAATGGATATCATATTTATCGTTCAGAAACTCAAGGAGGACCGTATAACACCATTGCACGTAATGTAGAGGGTGTATCATATGTTGATAATACGGCTACTGAAAGCAAAACCTATTATTATGTTGTTAGAGCAGTAGATTATTCATTAAACCGTTCAGAATATACAAGTGAGGTATCGGCAACAACTACAGGAGAAAATGCTTTAGTGGCACATTACGATTTTGAAAGTGATACCTACGATAGCTCAGAAAATTTAAACAATGGTGCAACATACGGAAGTTTTTCATATGCAGCAGGTAAAGTAGATGATGAAGCAGTAGTGTTTGATGGAAGTGAGAATTTTGTTCAGTTACCTGCAACTGTAGCACATCAACAAGAAATAACGATTGCAACTTGGGTGTACTGGAATGGAGGACAGGCTTGGCAGCGTATCTTCGACTTTGGTAATGGAACTGATGAATATATGTTCTTAACTCCAACTACGAATACTGGTAAGCTTCGTTTTGCTATTAAAAATGGAGGTGATGAACAAATTTTAGATGTGACAAAATTAAGCAATCAGGTTTGGACACATGTAGCAGTTACTATTGATGCATCCGGTGCTAAAATGTATGTAGATGGAGTGTTAGCTAAAGAATCAGCTGCAATTACTATTAGTCCTTTAGATTTTAAACCTGTATTAAATTATCTGGGAAGAAGTCAATATTCGGATCCATTATTTAATGGAATGTTAGATGATTTTAAAATATATAACTATGCTTTATCTGCCTCAGAGGTAAGTACATTGGCTTCAACATTAACTAATGGATTATTTAAGTCTGAATATAACGACGGAAAAAATCTTTCATTATATCCGGTGCCTGCTGTAGATAACGTAGTATTAAACTATTCAGGAGAATATAGTCCTGTTTCATATGTTAATGTGTATAATATGAATGGTAAGTTAATGTTATCAGAAACAATGGAGTACGGAAGTAACCTTACTCTAAATGTGGCTGATTTAGCATCAGGATTATATATGATTAAGTTGACAAATGAAAATGAAACTATAACCAAAAAGATGCTTGTTAAGCATTAATTCATACTTTAACTATTATAAAAGGCTGTCAGTTTTGGCAGCCTTTTTTTATGGATGAAACTACAGATTTTATTCTTTGATATTTAAATTCTAATACTATTCCAATAAGTGTTTTATTATATTTTTTAATAATTATCTCATGATCTTATGAGTTTTAGTAGTAGAATTTTTTATAGTAATCGTAGAATGTTTAATAGTAATGAGTTTTTTAATTAAATACTTTTATTAAGTCAATGATTAGTGATTGAGTCTGTTTAGATTAAGATAGTAAAGTCATAATGTATTGTAATTGTTGATTTTGTGATTGGAAAATAGTTGGTTAATTCAATGAATATGCTGGATTATTTTGAAATATATTATAAACAGGATATATATTAATTAAATTAAAACTATTGAAATGAAAAAAAACTCGTACATTTTGTTCATGAGTGTAGCATTATTTGCTATAAGTTGTGAGCAAGAAGAAATTATTACTAAAGAACAACCTGGTGATGCCAAGCTAAAATCTACCTGGGAAACTGTAATTGGAACAAGTACATTTGCTGACAAAGCAACATTTGAAACCTACTGGAATTATTATTATCCATGGGGACGAGATCATAACGGTTCAGCCAGGATGTATGGCTACCCTGATCATGTTTATCCTAATAATGGTGTTTTAACCATTACAGCAAATAAAATTACCTGGGATGAAGGTAATAGTTCTGCAGATCCATATTTAGCTATTAATTATCATTCTGGAGCTATCCATGCAAAGCATCAGGTTTTAATAAATGATCAATATCCAAATTATGAGGTAAAAGGTGAATTTCAGGTTCCAACAGCAACCGGAACCTGGCCTGCATTTTGGTTAAGTGGTGCCTGGACATGGCCTCCAGAAAGTGATATTATGGAGTTTAAAGGAAATAGTGTAAACTGGCAAAATACATTTAGAGCTTGGAACGATGTTTCTACAATTCAAACTTCTGTTTATAGTCCTGGATCATGGCATGAATACAGGGTTTGGATTTCAAAAGCAGATGATACTAATGTTAGTATACACTATTATATTGATGGATCTTGGAAAGGTATGCATACCGGTAATTTCGTAGGTAAACCTATGTGGTTAATCATTAATATGCAAATGGAAGGTTCGTCTGGTTCGCCTGGTCCTACTTATACCACTACAATGAAGGCCAGAAACATTTATGTAGGTCGTACTGTAGCATACTAAAATTCTAATAAGTCCTGTTATAATATAGATTGAGAGATTGTCAGGTAGGCAATCTCTTTTTTTTATAAAAAGATAGGTGTTTACCTAATTCTAAACTTTTTCTTTCTTGCTGAGTTATCTGAAATAAAGCCTATGTCATTACATCCTGTTAATTTAATTGTAAGATTTATGCTGGAAATTCTTGCGCTTGTGTTTAGCGGAATGTGGGCATGGAAACTCTCTGATCATATAATTTTCAAATACATATTAAGTATAGTCGTTCCTATAGTTATGGCTGTAATTTGGGGAGTGTTTAATGTTCCTGATGATCCAAGTCGTTCTGGTTCAGCTCCTGTTATAACAAAGGGAATTATTCGTTTATTGCTTGAATTGAGTATTTTAGGATTTGGAGTATGGTGTGCATATATGCTAAGCTATAAGAATGTGAGTCTTGTATTTATGATTACCATTTTTATTCATTATGCCATTTCTTATGATCGGATTATCTGGTTGTGGAATAGGTAGTAAAAAAAATGATTTTTAGTTTGTGTAGATTTCAAAAACAATAGATTTTTAATTACTTACGAAAGTTAGATTATTAAAAAGTCCATATTTTAACCCCTTTTAACAATTTGTATTTACTGCTCATGTAGCCAGTGAGTTATATAATTAATAGAGTCTTTATTTCAACATTATTATAATACCTTTACTATGTAGGTTTGCACAGCACGATTTCAAGGTCTATTTTTGTTGTTTTTTTACGAAAAGTAACTAATAGTACTAAATATGTTTGAAATTATAAGGAAAACGACTGCTAGCGCTAAAAATGATTTGTTGGCGGGGATGACTGTTTCATTGGCAATGATACCTGAGGTGGTAGCATTTGCTTTTGTGGCCAGAATAGATCCTTTAGTTGCCTTATCAGGAGCTTTTATTATTGGATTAATCTCAGCTATCTTTGGTGGAAGACCAGGATTAATTTCCGGAGCCGCAGGAGCCGTAGCTGTTATTTTTGTTCACTTGATTGCAGAAGGACATGCCAAAGGGATGTCATTTGATGTGCCTATAGAAAATATGGGCTACTTTTATTTATTGGGAGCAGTTATTTTAATGGGTGTTATTCAGATATTAGCCGGAGTATTTAAACTAGGTAAATTTATTCGATTAATACCTCATCCTGTGATGCTTGGATTTGTTAATGGTTTAGCCATTGTTATTTTCTGGGCTCAGATAAAAATGTTTACACACAAACAGCTGGTTGTTTCTGCCGATGGACTAAAAAGTTACTTAGATGTATGGATGCATGGTTCTGAATTATTTACCATGATTGGTTTAGTTCTTTTTACCATGGCCATAATACTGCTATTACCAAAAATTACTACAAAACTTCCTGCTGCATTAACGGCTATCTTAATTACTACCTTAGTTGTTATTTTCGCTGATATAGATGTTGCTACAGTAGGATCATATATCAGAGAAGGAGGAGGCGAAGGTTTAAAAGGAAAATTTCCAACGCCAAATCAGGAGCTATGGTCGAATTTGCCATTTAATTTAGATACCTTAAAATTTATTCTTCCTTATGCATTCCTAGCTGCATCTGTTGGTTTAATTGAATCTTTAATGACAATGAACCTGGTAGATGAATTAACCGAAACCAGAGGAAATGGAAACCGGGAATGTATCGCACAGGGTGCCGGAAACATGTTAAGTGGTTTATTTGGAGGAACTGGTGGTTGTGGTATGATTGGTCAAACAGTTATCAATATTAACTCAAATGGTAGAGGTAAATTGTCAGGAATTACCATGGCAGTAACCTTATTAATATTTATACTTTTTGCCGATAAATATATAGAGCAGGTACCTATTGCTGCATTGATTGGAGTTATGTTTGTAATGGTAATTGAAACATTTGCATGGTCGAGCTTACGTATTTTAAATAAAATTCCAATTGGAGATGCCGTGGTATTGGTTGTAGTTTCTGCTGTAACCGTTATTTTTGATTTAGCCATTGCAGTATTCGTTGGAGTTATTATTTCTGCTTTGGTTTTCTCCTGGCAAAGTGCAAAACGTATTAGTGCCCGAAAAAGAAGAATTAAAGAAGAGGACAAAGCAATCTACGAGATTTGGGGACCACTATTCTTTGGTTCAACTACTGAGTTCAATGAAAAGTTTGATATCAAAGGAGATCCTGAAAATATTGAAATCGATTTTCTTGAGTCAAGAGTGTCTGATGTTTCAGGCGTTGAAGCTATTACAAGCTTAATTGATAAATACGATAAGGAAGATAAAAAAGTAACTTTAAAGCATTTAAGCGAGGATTGTATTAAGTTATTAGTAAAAGCAGATCCAAATTTAGAGTCTAAAATTTTAAGAGATATAGATGATCCGAGGTACTATGTTGCTGCCAATCCGGAGAAGTTTAAATAAAAGAATAATAAAAAAGACTGCTTTGAGGGCAGTCTTTTTTATTTTATAAATGTCTAGTCCTGAAATAACGTTACATAAAAAGTAGAGTTATGAATAAAGGCACTAAAAACAAGTATGTTAAGCGCACTCAAAAAGATTATACAATGGCTTTTAAATTAAAAGTTGTTGAAGAAGTTGAAAACGGCGAATCGAGTGTTTCTGGAGCAAAAAAGAAGTATGGCATACAAGGCGACCGTACAGTAACAAATTGGCTTAGAAAATATGGTAACTTTGATTGGGAGAATCAAACACCATCGAATATGCCAAAATCAAAAGACCAAAAGATATTAGAACTGGAGCAAAAGGTTAAATTATTGGAAAAGCAAAAAGCTTTCCTAGAGCATCAAGTGGAACGCTCAGATAAAAAAGCAATATTCTTTGATATGATGATTGATATGGCTGAAAAAGAGTTTAATATTCCGATACGAAAAAACTCCTTACCCGGGCAGTCGAGCGATTCAGAGCAGATCAAGAAGAAACAATAGTTTCCACCTGTAGATTACTCGGGGTAAGCAGACAGGTTTATTATCGTAGCAAGTCATCTAAAAAAAAGAAACAAGAGCGTGCAGAATCAGTTGTTGCTTTGGTAGAAGGCATCAGAATGCAAATGCCTAGAATAGGAACGCGTAAGCTATATCATATTTTACACGACTCCTTAAGGGATTTAAATGTTGGTAGAGATAAGCTATTTGCTATTCTAAGAGCCAATCATTTAGATATCAAACCTAGCAGGAGCTATCGAACCACGACTAATTCACACCATCGGTTCAAAAAACATAAGAACTTAATCGAAACCTTTGAAGTCTCCAGGCCAGAGCAAGCGTGGGTTTCTGACATAACGTATATAGGCAGTAGAGGTAATCATAGTTATTTATCATTGGTAACAGATGCTTACTCAAAAAAGATTGTAGGGTATAATCTATCTGACAATCTAGGAACAGAAGGCGCTTTGAAAGCTCTCAAAATGGCTGTAAAAAGGAGAGCTTATAAAGGACAAGAGCTCATACATCACTCAGATAGAGGTATTCAATACTGTAGTGATGAATATCAAAAGGTGCTACAAAAGAATAAATTAATCGTTAGCATGACTGAGTCGTATGATCCATATGCTAATGCTATAGCAGAGAGAGTTAATGGAATTATAAAAGGCGAGTTTGAATTGGAAAAATATGCCCAAAACAGACCAGTATTAAAGGCTCTTGTCGCTGAAAGCATTGAAGCATATAATCGATATCGGCCTCATTTTTCATGCTCTATGCTAACACCTGAACAGATGCACAGGCAGCAAAAAATTAAAATCAAAAAATATCGAAAAAAATTAGTCCCCAAGGATACCCTTGGGGACTAACATGAATGTTATTATATTAGTCCAATAATCTGTAACGGTTATTTAGGACTAGTCAAAAGTATTATAGCGTACCTTTTACTGTACCTCCTTCAACGGCATAAATCTGTCCATTCACAAAACTCGATAATGGAGAAAGTAGCCAGGCAGCCAAACTTCCAAGATGACTAGGTGAACCCATTTTTTTTGAAGGTAATTGATCAATAAATTGAGCTTTCGCTTCATCAAATGGAATTTCCTGTTGTTCTGTCGATTTTTGAATTAAACGATCAATTGCCGGTGTATCGTGCATTCCGGGTCCAATCATATTAAAAGTGATCTCATTTCCTGCCAATTCTTGCGATAGGGTTTTCATCATACCAACAACAGACAGACGTAAAGAAGTACTAAGTACTAAATTAGCAATGGGTTGTTTTACCGATGCACTTTCGAGGTAAACGACTTTTCCGTATTGCTTCTGTTTAAAATAAGGAACCAATTGTTTTGTTAATTGTACTTTCCAACGCACTAAGGAATGATATGCATTATCCCAATCTTGAATACTTGTTTCTAAAAATTGCATAGCAGGTGGACCTCCTGCATTTATAAATGCTCCGGATATATCGTGTTTGATAGCTGCTTGGCAAACACTTTTAACTGTCTCTTCTTCGGTAATATCTCCTTGCATTGGGATAAATGAAGTTCCCCAGGTTTCTTTTAATTCATTCAGCTTTTTTTGCCCACGAGCAACACCTATAACATAAGCACCTTCGTTAATCAAATGTTGTGCGGTTTCTTTTCCAAAACCACTGCTTACACCACAGACTAAGAAATATTGATTTTTAATTTGTAAATCCATATCAATAACTCAATTAATAATGAGTAATTATGACAATTAGATATGGTAATAGTTCAGTTGTAAAACCTGAAGATGACAGGTTTATAGGTAAAGCTTATGATCACAGATATAATTGTACGCGCCTTGTGGAATTACCTCATCAAAGCTTTCACCGAGTTTTATTTTTTCCCTTATGCTGGTAGAATCATAATCAAATATAGGTGCATCAATGGTTTCTATATTTTCTTTAATATACTTTGAATCTATTGTATATCCTGGTCTGGGATAAATAATAAAAGAATGCTGATTTAAAATTTCATCTGCATTTTTCCATCGGTGTAAAAAGGGTAAATTATCAGCTCCCATAATTACCGAGAAATGATTATTTGGGTATTTCGCTCTTAATTCGCGAAGAGTTTTGTAGGTATAAGATGGAGTAGGAAGGTTCAACTCAATATCACAAACTTTTAAATTTTTATACGAAGAAATACTAAGTTGTAGCATTTGCAATCGATGCTCAGAGTCGGCCAATTCACTAGCCATTTTAAATGGATTCTGAGGACTTACAATAAACCAAACTTCTTGAATAGAACTATGCTTTGTGATATAATCGGCAAGAGAAATGTGCCCTTTGTGAACCGGATTAAACGATCCAAAATACAATCCTATTTCAATTGGATTATCCATTTAAAAACTCCTGCAAAATTTTTTCAGTGTCAGCAATAGCAGTGTCTAAATCATTGTTCACGACAATATGGTCGAAGTCTTTAGCATAGGTTAATTCTTCTTCAGCTTTATCTAATC
The DNA here is from genome assembly GCA_963677245.1 of uncultured Saccharicrinis sp. GTDB lineage: Bacteria > Bacteroidota > Bacteroidia > Bacteroidales > Marinilabiliaceae > Saccharicrinis. The sequence continues at coordinate 1,189,732 of OY781921.1, read as the reverse complement.
GTTGTTGAATCACTTCCGGAGAATCGGTTCCTCTGCCTGTCAATCGACTTTTTAACTCTTCCAAAGAAGGTGCTTGTATAAAGATGGCAACAGCACGTTCTCCATACATTTTTTTGATGTTTAAACCGCCTACCACATCTACATCAAAAACAATGTTATTTCCTTTTGATGTAATTCTTTCCACCTCACTTTTTAGGGTTCCGTAATATTTATCTGTGTATACTTCTTCCCATTCCAGCAATTCATCCTGTTTTATTTTTTCACGAAATTCATCAGGACTTAAGAAATAGTAATCAACACCATGTTTTTCTTTTCCTCTTGGAGCCCTTGTAGTGGCAGAAATTGAGAACTCCATTTGGTATTCTTTGTTTAGTAAATCTTTTACGATGGTAGTTTTTCCTGATCCTGAAGGAGCTGAAAATATAATAAGCTTACCTGTTTTCGACATGATAATAAAGCAATAATAAACGAATTTACAGTAAGGTGAAAACTAAAGAATATTCAGGTTTTGTTCTTTAATTTTTTCCAGTTCATCTTTCATTTGAATCACCAACTTCTGAATTTCTGAATGGTTGGCTTTTGAACCCATTGTGTTTATTTCTCTACCAATTTCCTGCGTAATGAAACCTAATTTTTTACCCACCATATCTTCTGTTTCAACTGTCTCTATAAAGTAATTTAAGTGATTGGAAAGGCGTACTTTTTCTTCGGTAATATCAAGCTTTTCAAGATAAAAGATCATTTCCTGTTCAAAACGGTTTTGATCCATGTTTACTTTATCTTTTACTTCCTGCAGTTGATCCAGAATACGCTTTCTTACTTTTTCAATACGTTCTTTTTCAAAAGGCACTACTTGTTCAGATAAACTTCTGATATGTTCAATCCTCTTAATAATATCTTCTTTTAAAACTTTCCCTTCCTGAACTCTGAAATCATTTAAACAGCTTAATGATTTTTGGAAAGTTTCAAAAATGCTTTTCCATTCTTCTTCATCTAATTCGGCTTGTTCAATTTTAACGGTATCAGGTAAAGGCATAATAGCTCTTAAAATATCCGTTTTCTCAGTTAAACCTAGCTTATCTGATATAGGCACAATTTGTTCATAATAAGTTTCTAAAACTTGTGCATTTATAGAAGCATTTTTTTCAGCACCTAAAAAATCTACATAAAAACCAACATCTACCTTACCTCTTCCCAGCTTATTAGCCAGCTCATTTCTAAGCACTAAATCTTTTTCACGATAGATGTTAGGTAAGCGCATGTTAACATCTAATTGCTTGCTGTTTAAAGATTTAATTTCAATACTTATTTTCTTATTTGGAAGTTCGCAAGTGGCTTTACCAAAGCCTGTCATTGACTTTATCATATTTTCTTATGCTGTTTTAACGCCACAAAGTTAAACTTTTAAATCACATGCCCTATTGTAAACCAGATTTATGAAACAAGGAAGAAGTATTTATTGGAAAATCGAAGTAGAATTTATGAGTCTCAATAATCCCCAATAAAAATAATGTTTAAGAAAAAAAATAAAATAAATGAACAAAAATCTAATTCAAAACGTTTAAGTAATGAATTAAATAATTAAACAAAATAGGTTAAGAAGAAAATTTCGCGCGATTTCTTTAAACCTGTCTTATTTCGTCAACATTAAAACTTGAATTATGAAAACTCTGAAATTAAAATGGTATAGTTTATTATTGATTCTTTTTGCCCTGCAAGTTGGTTTTACTTCTTGTGATGATGAATCAGATAATGATGATAAAATGATGGAAGAAGAAACAAATACTATTGTAGATATTGCTGTAGCTGAATCCTCGTTTTCAATATTAGTTGATGCGCTTACGAAAGCAAACTTAGTAGGTGCGCTTAATGGTACTTCACAATACACAGTTTTTGCTCCAACAAATGATGCTTTTACCGAATTGTTAAATGACTTAGGAGCGAGCTCTCTCGATGATATTCCTGTAGAAGATTTAACGGAGATTTTATTATATCATGTTGTAGCTGGTTCTAATGAGTCATCCGCTTTATCAACAGGTTATTATGCATCAATAAGCCCCAAAGGAGATTATTACTTTTCAATTTATTTCGATAAAGAGAACTTAAAAATTAATGGTTCAGCATCGGTTACACAAGCTGATGTCATGGCTGACAATGGTATAATTCATATAATAGATAAAGTAATCTTACCTCCTTCTATTACCGATCATGCTATAGCTAATCCTGCATTATCCAGTCTTACAGCTGCAGTTGTTAAAGCCGAGTTAGCTGAAACACTTGACGATGTTGCGAATAACTTTACCGTATTTGCTCCCATAAATGATGCATTTGCCATGTTATTAGAGGATTTAAATGCTAGTTTAGACGATCTGAGTAAAGATGATCTAACACCTATTTTATTGAATCATGTAGTAAATGCCTTTGTTCCCGCAGAGGATGTTACATCAGGTTATGTAAGTACTCTTGCTACTGGCCAGGATAATCCATTAAGTATAAATATCCAAATACAAGATAATAGCGTAATGATAAATAATTCAGCTCAAGTTGTTTTAACTGATGTAGTTGCTACAAATGGAATTATTCATGTTGTTGATAAAGTAATTGTACCAAATAATGTGGTTGATATTGCCATTAACAATAGTGCTTTTTCCATTTTGGTGGAGGCTGTAGTAAAAGCTGAGTTGGTAGAAACTTTATCAGGAGCTGGTCCATTTACCGTATTTGCTCCTAATAATGCTGCTTTTGAAGCTTTGTTTGCAGAGCTTGAAGTAGGTGGCATTTCCGATTTATCCAAAGAAACATTAACCCCAATTTTACTGGCTCATGTGGTGAGTGGAAATGTAAGATCAGCAGATTTAAGTAACGGTGATGTAAAAACCTTAAATGAGCAAAAAATGATAAATGTGGATGTCACTTCAGGAGTGGTAATTGATAGTAATATAAATGTGCTAATTGCCGATGTTCAGGGAACAAACGGAGTTGTTCATGCCATTGATAAGGTAATTGTTCCATAATAAAATAAACTTCTTTATTTAATAAAGGTGCTTGGAGGGGAGAAACTTATGAACTTGAATAGCGATGGTAAATAATTCCGGAGTTGAGTTCGTTTGTTGACAGAAAGGCTGGTTTTTAAATGCTGGCCTTTCCTGCTTTAAGTATGTTTTTGCCAAATAAAAATCTAAATTTGATGAACAAAATTCAGAGTGCGCTCGTTAACAAAGAGAACTTATTATAGCATAATAAAATAACCAACAGGCAATAACTAATTCGCAATATGGCAGTTTATTCGATAAAGGATTTAGAAAAGATTTCCGGTATAAAAGCTCATACCATTCGTATCTGGGAAAGAAGATATGGGGTAATAGAGCCACAACGAAGCGATACAAATATTCGGAAATATTCTGATGCTGACCTGAAACGAATATTGAATATTTCTATTTTAAATCAAAATGGATTTAAAATTTCGAAAATTGCCGATTTAAGTGATCAACAATTAAAAGAAAGAGTGCTTGATTTATGTCTTGATCATGGCAATACGAATGTACAAATAGAGAGTCTGGTTGTTTCGATGCTCGAATTGAATGAAACAAAATTTAATAATGTGCTAACGACCTCAATTATCAAAAGAGGTTTTGAAAATACAGTTGAAGAAATCCTGTTCCCATTTTTAGATAGAATTGGTTTGCTATGGCAGGCTGGCACAATTAATCCTGCCCAAGAACATTTTATCAGTAATCTGATTCGTCAGAAAATAATTGTTGCCATCGATAATGAAATGGGTAACGAAACGAATAATAAACATATCGTATTCTTTTTACCGGAAGGTGAATTGCATGAAATAGGTTTGTTGTTTTATAGTTTAATAGCTCGTAAAGAAGGGTACAATGTAGTGTATCTTGGAATTTCTGTGCCATTTGAAGATTTAAAAGTAATTGCTCAGGTTCAAAAAGTTGATGCATTTTTCACTTCATTTGTAAGTCCTCCATCAAAAGTGGAAGTGAATAATTTATTGAAACAATATTTGGCTGAATTTCCAGAAACTCCTTTTATGGCAACTGGTCTTCAGGTTAAAAACCAAGAACAGGAGATTCAATCATCAGTTATACTTATCTCTAGCGCTCAGGCTTTTAAAAGTGCTTTAGCAACAATTTAGTTTCTACAAAAAGTACATAGAACAAAGGTGAGTACACTTTATGTGAAATATTTATAAAATTTCTTCATGGCTTGTTGTATGCTTTAAATATTGATATATCTTGCAGAAAATATTAAAATGATATTTTTTTACTAAATTCATTTAATATCAGTTGGTTCAAAGTCCATAAACTGTTATCATATTTAAAAATAATACATGAAATGAGCCATAAAAGTTGATCCGATGATTCGTGATGTAATTTCAATGGTGAGTTCTATGCAGCAAATGAAAATTAAAAACGCATGAAAGACATTTTAATTGGTAAAGGGTTTGACGAAATTCGTTTTGGCATGACCCGTCAGGAAGTTAAAAAAGTTTTAGGCGAACCTGATGAAGTAGATGCTTATACTAGTAGTGATGAAGCTGATGATAATACAGAAGCTTATCATTATGACGAATTAGAACTTTCTGTTTCATTTGATGAAGTAGATGATTGGAGGTTGGGTTCTATAGCCATAAGCTCCGAAGAAGCCGTTTTAGAAGGTTTGGCTTTAATTGGAAATTCTGATGAAGAATTATTGGAAAGAGTTTCTAATTTAGATTTAGGTGAGTATGAAAGAGAAGATGTTTCCTCACCAGAAAGTCCTGATCATGAGGTAATCTCATTTTATGAGTCAAGCATTAACTTCTGGCTCGAAAACGGAACTGTAACAGAAATTCAGTTTGGCCCAATTTGGGACGACGAGAACGAAGAAGTTATCTGGCCTAAGAATTAGTATAAAACCAAATTATATATATGCCCGGTTAAATGAATTAACCGGGTTTTTTTATGTAATTCTAATTCTAAAGTTCATTACTTTATGAAGAATAGACTATAAGATTAATATATTGGTCTTAAGCGCCTCTACTAAATCTCATGTCTTTTGTCTCACATCTATCGATCTATTATAATTACACCAATACTTTAACTACCACTTTTTTAATAGGAGCTGACTCTTTGATTTTCATGCCTGGAGCGTGAATGTCCGTTGGAAAGAATACAGCAAACATACCTTCGCTCACTTTAACCGGACTTACCTCTGCATGATAAAAAACAAGGTCTTTGTCTGCATCGTACGCCTGGCTTACTTCCTGATCTTCTAAAGGAGCATAGCCCATATATTCTTCTCCTTTTACGACATATTGAATATCTAAATAACGTTCATGCGCTTCAGGTCTGGCATCAATGTGTTCTTTTGTATTGTATTCACTTACAATGGCAAATATTTCATCACCTTCAACATTATATTTTCCTGATTCAATTGCTTCAAAATCTATTTCTTCTAAAAATTCAAAAGCTTTTTTAATTCTTTCGTTTAAATGTCTGTAATGTTTAACATTATCCAAGCTATCTATGATCATCTTGTTATTTTTTTATCGTTTACATTAAAAATCTATACCAAACTTTTTGCTAAGATAATTTTTTATAAAGCCTTTTAATCTTAATATTAAAAGAAAAAGTAATAAATGATAAGACGAGATTATATTTTAAGGATGATAGATGAAATGGTTAAATTGATAGCTGCTTTATTGGGCCTGTTAAAAAAAGGCGAAATAGAACAAGCCCAAAAGATATATAATGAAGGTATTCTGCGTGCTTTAGATATGGACGAGGATACTTTACTACAAATAGATTTGGATAAACTGGTCACTATATTCGAAGTAAAATATGGAGAAAGCTATGAAGGCTTGGAAACGATTGCGACTTTGCTTTCAAGGGGTGGGGATATTCATCTAAAGTCAGGTGATGAATTGCGCTCTAAACAATGTTATTTCAAATCTTTGGAGATTTTAAATTTGGTCGAACTTAAATCTGATTCATTTTCGTTAAACCGCCAGGCTGAAATGAATAAACTAAATCAACTACTTCATCAATTGTAGGTTTTTGTTTAATTATCAATAGGTTTAGTAAAAAAACTCAGTTAAAAAGTTGATTTACACAAAACAGTTATTTAAATTTCAGTAAACAATAGCCTGAAACCCAAAAAGTATGTCTAACTCAGGTTAAAATATTCTTATCTCAGGAATATGGACAGGGGTGTAAAAGAAATAAAAGAATTAAATAATAAAGTTATCAACCGTACTTTACTATTAGGTATTTTACTAGGAGGAATAGCTTATGTGTTGAGTTGGTTTAACTTTGGAAAAGTTGGGTTTTACCTAAATTATCTGACAGACTTAATTGTCCTTGTTCTTTTTACGATTGTTTATGTGAAAAGGCATTTTATTTCAATTCAAAATAAAGCTATTGTTGTTATTGTTGGAATCGTTGCTTTGGTTGTTCCTGATGTTTTAAAATTGGGACTACTATCCGATAATAAATTGTTACTCATTTTTATTCCTTTTTTGGCTTATATAGGATTCAGTGTTCAAAGATCGTTGTATTTATTTGCTGGTATAGCAATACTATTTGTGGTATTAGGAGTATGGCTAATTCAAAATGATTATGTAGGCTTATTGGATTTACACGAATACCAAAACAGTATCAATCCATGGATCATGCAGATTCTTATTATCGGTATTGTAGCATTTGTTTTCGTTTTAGTAATCAGAAGCTTTTACCAGGTCTTTACCCAATTAGTTCGCGATTTAAGAAAGAAAAACCAGGCTTTAGCAGAAAGCGGCCGTAATTATAAGCAAATATTTAATTCCTCTGTAAACTCAATATTACTGATGAATACTGATGCTTGTATATTAGATGTAAATGATGTAATGCTACAGGTGTTTGGATACAGTAGAGAGGAGATTAGTGATATTTCATTAAAAACATTAAGTGCTCCGGAATCTGAATTTTCAAATGATGTACTCGATATTTTTGTTCATAAGGTAAAACAAGAAGGGCGTGTTGTATTTGAATGGTTGTGTCAGAAGAAAAGCGGTAATTTATTTTGGGTTGAAATAGCACTTAGAAGAGCGAATATTAATAATAAAGAAAGATTGCTGGGAATTATAAGAGATAATGACGAGAAGAAGAAGGTTGATATCCAGTTGCAATATTATAAAAAGAAGTTGGAGGATTTGGTTACTGAACGAACTAACGAGCTTAATAAAACAAATCAGGAACTTAGTGAAATTAATAAAGATCTAAATTCCAAAAATAAAGAGTTAGTGAATGCTTATGAGCGATTAAAAAATGCCCAGGAAAGAATGGTGAAAAGTGAAAAGCTGGCATCATTAGGTTTACTTTCTACCGGAGTCGCTCATGAGTTAAATAATCCCTTAAATTTTATTCAGGGAGGTTTAGTTGGATTGGAAGATTTTTTCAAACAGAATTATAAAGTTTACCCAGAAGATATTAAGGATTTACTGTATGCCATTAAAGAGGGAGTTAAACGCTCTTCATCAATTGTGGAGAGTTTGAATCATTTTAGCAGGGTGGGTTATTCTAAAAATGAGAAGTATGACTTACATACAGTGATTACTCATTGCCTGGTGATGTTGAAAAATAAGTTTAAAGGAAGAATTAAGGTTCGTAAAGTTTTTGCCGAATGTACTGCTGAGTTAAAAGGCAATGAGGGACAAATGCATCAGGTATTTTTAAATATTTTAATGAATGCAGTTCAATCTATTAAAGAAGAGGGTGAAATTGAGGTGATATCCAAAGTAGAAAATAACAGTATTGAAGTGCTTATTAAAGATACAGGATGTGGTATGGATAATCAGACACTTTCAAAAATTACAGAGCCGTTCTTTACTACTAAAATTCCAGGAGAAGGAACAGGATTAGGCATGTCTATTACTTCAAATATAATAAATGAACATGGTGGAGATTTAATCATTATTTCTGAACAGGGTAAAGGAACCCAGGTTAAGGTTACTTTACCTATAGCAGAAGTTGTAGTATGCTAACTCTTGTTTTGGTATAATTTTTCAGACTCTAACAATAGTTTGTTACTTACTGCTGCAATATTATAAATTAATCTAAGGTGTTGTCTTTCTTTACCGGCATCCAAGCCGTTAATTTTATCTTTTAACTCTATTAATATTGGCTTTAAGGAAGTCCGATTCATCGAAGTTTGTTTATGATGGATACGGGCAGCTGTTTCTTTTAAAGCATTTTCTATTTCCTGATCAATATGCAAAGAGCTTTTAAAGAAGCTCTTGTCTTCTTGCAAGGCACCTAAAGCCGAAAGGTGCGAAAGCAATGCGTGGTTTAAGTAGGTAAGAGTAAATGCATGTTGCATAAGGTTTCTCATTTTAGAAGGTTCAATCTGCATGGTTTGCCACGATAACGTTAATGCATTATCCGATTTATGAGCTAAACGTCTGGCCAGCCTGTATGTGTAGTCATCTGTTTGGTGAATATGTTCTGCATGAATAATTTGCTCAAAATAGAAAGCATTGTTGTGTAATGCTTCGGCTAATAAATGAGGTATTCTTTTGTATTGCCAGTTAGGCCATAAAAAGCGGATAGCTAAAAAGGCAAGCATGGCTCCGGCAATGGTATAGGCTATGCGAGGTAATAATATATCCGCAGAATTGAGCATCCTTAGTTCATTACCTGCTAAAACAAAGATTGTAATAAAAATTGCTGCTGTTGAATATTTTCTTCTGAGCCAGTAAAAGAAAAAATAAGCGCTTGCTATAATAATGATTAATCGTCCGGGTACAGTCGGTAATAATTGTAATAAAAGTACACCTGTAGCAACTCCTGTTAACGTTCCGAGAATTCTTTGCATTAACTTTCTTCTGGTTTCGCTATAGGTTGGTTGACTAACAAACAAGGAAGTTAGCATGATCCATTCTCCTTTTTCAATTTGAAAATATTGAACAAGTGCATACCCAATTAAAAAGCAGGAGCTAAGACGAATAGCGTATCTTAAACGAGGATGAGAGAAATTAAGCTGATGCTTTATTTTTTGCCAGGTAGATCTGGTATCCTGACCTAATTTGGGGATAGATGTGCTTTGTTCTGGGGAATTAAAATGTGCCAAAGAGTAATGAGATCTCGACAAATTATGCAATAGCAATTCTAATAATTGACTATCGTGAACAGGCATTTTCTCAATTTCAAACTCAAGTGCATTGACAATCCATCCTAAAGAAACAGGATGTTCATACTTTTCGTTAGTAAGCATACTTTCTGCCACCAGACGTGTTGCATGCGATAACTGATGCAAAAGTTCAGAGAAACCCTCAAATAATTCTTTATACTCAATTTTTTTACTCAGCTTCTGATAAGGTTCATGACTGGAGGAAGCTCTTTCGTGTAAGCTTTGTAATAGCATAAACCTTTGCAAATACGGAAGTAGTGATTTAACATCTTTAACTTCTCCACTATAAATATTAATAACTTCTTTACAGCGTTCAAGCGCCCCAACAACCTGAATGTTAAGAATGGCCTCTTTATTAGTATCACCAGGATCGGAAATAGGAAAGTGTTTGGCCTTTTCTTCTAAATATTCACTTAATGCTATAAATCCTGTAGCAAGCTGTTCATCTAATAGTCTCCACGGTTTTCGATAAAGAAGAAATAAAGAAAGTAAACCGTAAATTAAAGAACCGGAACATAAGTATAACGGATGAGCATACCATATGTGGTGATCATCATATGCAATCATGGCGTATATACCAATTAAGATTGCACCGTAAGATATACCCCTATATCGTTCACTGATACCTCCAATTATTACAAATACAATGGTTGATGCAATAAATCCTGCACCAAATATGATAGGATATGGTTTAAGTAAAGTGGCAGAAATCGTAGTAATTGCAAAACTTAGAATAGTAGCAATTAAAGCCTTTAATCGGCCTTTCGGATGGTCATCTGTTTCGGCAAGCGCTGCAGCAACAATACCTAATGCGATAGTAAAAGCAATAGTTGATTCGTGCATGATCACAAAAGGGAGTGTCACGAAAAGCATGGATATAACAACTTTACTGGCAATAAGACGACTTGGATTTCTCCAGAATTCGCGTTTAAACTGATTGATCCAGTTAAAATTTTGATGTATTGTTGGCATAAACTTCGTATTTCTTACAAAATAAGATCTTTTTTTAAGATGCTAAACAGTACTTGATAATAGTTATAGTGTGTATTTAATATGTATGATTCAGATATATAAGGCTATAAGGTCATTTTTAGTTTTTGAAAAACAACATTGTTTCCTTTTTTTTAACAACTTTTACAAGGGTAGTAAACGATTAGGTATGATTAAACATTATTAACATATATATAGTTGTATATGTAAATGTAAAAATATTATTTTGTGCTATAGTTTTGTTTTAATTACATGAGAACATGGAAGATATTTTACTGGAAAGAACTTTAGTTGAAGAAAAACTGGATATTTCTGTCCCAAAAGAACGGAAGAAATTTGATACCAAAAAGGAACCTAAGAAATCGTTTACAAACTTTCAGCGAAATCAATTCAGAAGCTTGTTTAGCTCCATGGCTTTGTCTGATCGCAAGTCAATGATTCTGGTAAGAATAAACATTACACTCATTTCAGGTTTAATTGTATTTCACCATTATATAGAGCAGAACGTTCCATTAGGTTCTATTTTAGAAATTACTGCCATTATAGGCATAGGTATTTCTTTGGTTGCTAGCTTACTTTCGTCAAAGCCTAGCGGAGTTAAAGATGTGTTAAAACAACAAATTAATCCCAATTATTCCGATTTAAAAGATAACATGCTTATGCATTTCTCTAATCCAACATTAGAAGAATATGAGGATGCCATGGATAAAGTAGTTCGTAGTCAACATCTTCAAATAGGAAACCAGGTTAGAACCAGCTATTTAATTAATTTCATGCTGTTGCGTCAGTTTAAATGGCTTAAGTTTGCCTATAACTCATTAATAACAACCTTTGTCGTGGTTATTTTTATATTTCTGATTGGGTTGATGTTGGGATAGTTCTATTCACACTATTATTACTTTTGAGGAATTTTTTTTTCAGAATATATCATTAATAAAATGGCTATTGTCAGAAAACCAACTCCAACTGCGTAGGTTACACTAAAACCAAACCATTCGTAAAGTTTGATTCCGATAATTGGAGCAAAAAGAGCTCTAAATCCGGTTAAAAATAAGTGCACTGACTGGTAGTCTGCAGCTTCATCCGGTTTGCAAAAGTAGCTGCTGCCAATTCCCCATAAAATAGGCATGCTTCCCATAAATAAACCGTTAAAAACAACAGCAATTAATAACATGTGGTAAAGCTTTAACCCCCACAATTCGTTGAAAGAATCAAAGTATTCCGTAAGGCCGGTAGCAACAATAAATAGCATTAAAGCAGAAAAGGTTATTATGCCAAAACGTCTCGGATCTTTACTTCCTATGATTTTACCAAAAATAGGAAGCACGGCAATGGCAACCAGATTGTAAGCATTGTTATAAAATGATACCGAAGAATAATTCAGGTTTAAAGATTCTTTATAAAATATTGTGATCACTGCATGTGTGCTCATCCAGGCAAATCCATAAAGTATAAAGCCCAGTTCTAAGTGACGAAAAGGAACATTATTTTTCAGGATATAAAAAATACGCTTAAATGAATCTCCCAAAGCTTGATAAATAGGAGTTTGCTGAGGTGTAAACTGATGATTGAAATCAATTTTTGTTAATTGAAAAATAGAAATCACTCCAAGAATACCCACTAAAGGATAAAATATACGATAAGAATTTGCATCAAAATCTAATAGAAGCCCAACTATAAAAGTGGAAGTCATCATTAAAACTTTGTTTACCGTTGTAGAATAACCAAAAAGTTTCCCAAAGTTTTCGTGCCTGTAATTTCCTTTTAAATATAGATTGATGGAGGGTACAACAGCTATTTGTGAGGTATAGAATAATAAGAAAACACCCAAAAACAATAGGTGAAAATCGGGAGATAACCCTGACTCAGGATTGACTGCCGGGAAAATGGAAAATATAACTAAAGGCAATCGAGTGACAATACCAACAGTTCTTAATAGTTTCTTTCTATTTGGATAACGGCGCATAATTTCATTGGCCAGCATCGCAAATAAAAATACAACCATACTGAATTGAAATAAAAAAGCTAGTTGTACATTAGAACCTTTGAGTGATTTAATAAATATAAATTCATTCAAAATCAGTGCACCTCTTGCTATGCCGTCGATAGAACTGTAGAACAAATGAAGCTTAAAAGCTTTTCGTTCAGTATGATTTAAATATTGTAATAGTTGCATGTTGTTGAAATGGGACTTAAAATTAAATATTAATCAAGGAATAGGCAGTCATGTATTAAAAATTTATGTTTATTTAAGATGAATTAGGCATTAACACATTTATTGATTGAAAGGTTTAGGTTCACATATTCCCATCGAAAAAAGGCGCTTTATTCATAGCCTTATTTTTCCTTCGTTTTTTGTTCTGATAATATTCACTGTCAAATTGGTTGAAACATTGGAAGGATGGTCTTTTACCAGTTTTGGTGTCAGACCTTTAAAATCAGAGGGCTTAATAGGCATTATTTGTTCGCCTCTAATTCATGGTGATTGGGATCATTTGTATTCCAATTCGGTTTCTATGTTTGTACTGGCATTAACATTATTTTATTTCTATAATAAGATTGCTTATAAAGTTTTCTTTCTGATTTATCTTTTTGCCGGAGTTGGTGTGTGGTTGGCTGCACGCGATTCCTGGCATATTGGTGCCAGTGGAGTTATTTATGGTTTGGCAGGTTTCCTGGCTTTAAGTGGAATTATCAGAAGACATATCCGATTAATAGCTATTTCATTTTTGGTTATCTTCTTCTATGGAAGCTTGGTTTGGGGTGCTTTCCCCTTAAAAGTAAATTTACCATATTCGTGGGAAGGACATTTTTGGGGAGGATTGGCTGGTTTACTTCTGGCGTGGGTTTATCGCAAAGAAGGACCTCAACGACCTAAGTCAGTGTTGGATGAAGTTGAGGAAGATGAAGATGATGATGAAAATGCCTATTGGAAAAATACAGGCATTGAACCATAATGAAGCATCTGGGTTTATAAAATTCATACAATTCTTCTATTTTTGTAATTGATAATCTAATCTGAAAATAACTTCAAGGATGAATATTAAAATGTATTGGAAGCAAATAACAAGTGTTATTATCATAGCTGTAATGGCTATTGCATGTTCTAAAGTACCTATTACAGGAAGATCTCAGTTAAATTTGTTCCCGGAATCACAAATGGCCGATATGGGTTTGACCAATTACAGTGCTTTTCTTAAAGAAGCCAAGCTGTCAACCAATCAGGAACAGAGTGCCTTGGTAAAAAAGGTGGGATCTAAAATAGCAGCTGCAGTAGAAAAATATTTAAACGATAATGGTTTAAGTAGTCACGTAGATAATTTTAGCTGGGAATTTAACCTGGTAGATGACGAAACACCCAATGCCTGGTGTATGCCAGGAGGAAAGGTTGTGTTTTATACCGGTATTTTACCTTATACTCAGGATGAAAATGGAATGGCTGTAGTTATGGGACACGAAATTGCCCATGCAGTAGCACGTCATGGTAATGAAAGAATGAGTCAGCAAATGGGTGTACAAGCCGTAGCCATGGGATTGCAAGTGGCGCTAAAAGAGAAACCAGAGCAAACGCAGCAAATTTACATGGGTGCATTTGGTTTGGGAGCTCAGTATGGTATGATGTTACCTTTTTCGCGTAAGCACGAAACAGAAGCTGATAAAATGGGTTTGATTTTTATGGCTATGGCAGGATATGATCCTGCAACGGCAGTTAATTTCTGGACTAGAATGTCGGAAAGTGGTGGTCAAAAACCACCAGAGTTTATGAGTACGCACCCATCGGATGATACGCGTATTTCAGACATTAAATCTTATTTGCCGGAAGCTTATAAGTACATGAAGAAATAAAAAAGAAAATATGAAGAGGGACTTTAAAGCGTTGTTTTAGAGTCTCTTTTTTATTGTCATATGATCTCTTGTTGGAAAGATGTATATCTTTTGTCTTTTTTATTACATTTGTGGGCGTTAGAAAAAATTCAATGAAGAAAGATTTAGCAAAATTTAAAGTTCTTGGGATTACACTGCTGGTGACTATGTCGTCGTGCGTGGTGGGATCATTGGAATTAAATGCTGAAACTTTACGAACTTACGGTTTTGAGTTTGATATTAGTTCTTCAGAAAAGTCTGCTCCAATTACAAAAGTAAAAAAGAGCAAGCCTTCGAAGAGCTCTAAAAACAGTATTCACAAAATAATAGAATCCGGAAGAAACCATTCTCTACTTAAAGATTTTTCTAATCATGATGTACCGGTAATTCTATCGGTCAGGCAGTTTTGTTTTAGATGCACACTCACCTTAGAGGGAGTTATAAACGCTAAACAAAGCTATGTTTCCTTTTATGAGGGAATTCATATTCAAAGCAGAGCAGGTCCGCTGTTCGTGTAATCTTCGCTTTTAAAACTCTTTAGTAAAGAGTTAATTCTTATTTATTTTTTTGTAAAACCGATCAGAGGTAAATATACTCTGATATCATTAATATAAGCATGGCAATATTTAATAATTTGGTTACCAAATTTTTTGGTAGTAAATATGATCGTGATTTAAAGGAACTAAACCCTATTGTAGATCTGGTAAAATCAGTATCCCCTGAGATTGAAAAGTTAACAAACGACCAGCTTCGTGAAAAAAGTCTGGCCTTAAAGGATAAAATCAGATCCTTTATTCAAGAGGATTTAGATAAAGTAGCGGCGCTAAAAGATAAAACAGAAGATGCTTCTGTAGCGATTACAGAAAGAGAAAAAATCTATGCTGAAGTAGATAAAATAGAAAAAGGTATTGATGAAAAGCTGGAGAAAGTTTTAGCAGATGTACTGCCTGAAGCTTTTGCTATTCTTAAAGATACAGCCAGACGTTTTACGCAAAATAAAACGGTTGAAGTAAGTGCTTCGGAATTTGACCGAGATTTAGCTGCAGTACATGATTTTGTAGAAATTGAAAACGACAAGGCTATCTGGTATAACTCTTGGGAAGCGGGTGGAAATACCATTACCTGGGAAATGATTCATTACGATGTGCAGTTGTTTGGTGGTGTAGCCTTGCATCAGGGAAAAATAGCTGAGATGGCAACGGGTGAAGGTAAAACCTTAGTGGCTACTTTGCCTGTTTTCTTAAATGCATTAACAGGTCGTGGTGTTCATGTGGTAACTGTGAATGATTACCTGGCAAAACGTGACTCCGAATGGATGGGGCCATTATATCAATTTCACGGACTATCTGTAGATTG
The DNA here is from genome assembly GCA_963677245.1 of uncultured Saccharicrinis sp. Lineage (GTDB taxonomy): Bacteria > Bacteroidota > Bacteroidia > Bacteroidales > Marinilabiliaceae > Saccharicrinis. Next base: position 1,174,357 of record OY781921.1, on the reverse strand, counting down.
TATCGATAAGCATCGACCTAACTCAAATGAGCGTAGAATAGCTTATAATTGTGATATTACATTTGGTACTAATAATGAGTTTGGTTTTGATTACTTGCGTGATAACATGGCAATTTCTCCAGAAGATTTAGTGCAACGAAAGCACAATTATGCCATTGTCGATGAGGTTGACTCCGTATTAATTGATGATGCGAGAACGCCTTTAATTATTTCAGGACCGGTACCTAAAGGTGATGATCAGCTTTTTGAAGAGCTAAAACCAAAGGTGGAAAAATTAGTTGAGGCGCAGCGCCAACTGGTTTCAGGTATTTTAGTGGACGCCAAAAAGAAGATGAAGTCTGAGGATAAAAAAGAGGCTGAAGAAGGCGCTCTATTATTGCTAAGAGTCTTCAAAGGTCTTCCTCGCAACAAGCCATTGATTAAGTTTTTAAGTGAACCAGGAGTAAAAGCTTCCATGCTAAAAACGGAAAATTACTATATGCAGGAGAATAGTAAAAATATGCATATAGTAACCGATCCTTTGTTCTTTGTAATTGATGAAAAACACAACTCTATAGAGCTTACCGAAAATGGGATTGATTTAATCACCGGTTCTACAGATGATCCACAATTCTTTGTACTGCCGGATATTGGTTCTGAGATTGCTGAATTGGAGAAATCTACTTTAAGTGATCAGGATAAACTAGAGAAGAAAGATGCCTTATTACAGAGTTATGGAGTAAAATCTGAAAGGGTTCATACCATTAACCAGTTATTAAAAGCCTATACTTTGTTTGAAAAAGATACAGAGTACGTGGTAATGGATAACAAGGTTAAAATTGTAGATGAGCAAACAGGACGTATCATGGAAGGCCGTCGTTATTCTGATGGTTTACATCAGGCTATCGAAGCCAAAGAACGTGTTAAGGTAGAGGCTGCTACGCAAACCTATGCTACTGTAACATTGCAGAATTACTTTAGAATGTACCACAAACTTTCGGGTATGACAGGTACAGCGCAGACAGAAGCAGGTGAGTTCTGGGATATTTATGAGTTGGATGTAGTGGTTATTCCAACCAACAGACCGATTGCTCGTGATGATAGAGATGATAAGGTTTATAAAACAAACCGTGAAAAATATAATGCCGTAATCGAAGAAGTTGTTGGATTGGTTAAAGATGGCCGTCCTGTATTATTGGGTACCACTTCGGTAGAAATATCAGAACTTTTAAGTCGTATGCTTAAGATCAGAGGAATTAAGCATAACGTACTGAATGCGAAAATGCACCAGCGCGAGGCTGAAATTGTAGCGGAAGCCGGAGGTAAAGGAGTGGTAACTATTGCTACCAACATGGCAGGTCGTGGTACTGATATTAAATTATCAGATGAGGTAAAGAAGGCCGGAGGTTTGGCCATTGTGGGTACCGAGCGTCATGAGTCTCGTCGTGTCGATCGCCAGTTAAGAGGTCGTGCCGGTCGTCAGGGAGATGTGGGTAGTTCACAATTCTTCGTTTCGTTGGAAGATAACCTGATGCGTCTGTTTGGATCAGATCGTATTGTAAAATATATGGATAGATTAGGAGTTGAGGATGGTGAAGTAATTCAACATTCCATGATTACCAAATCTATTGAGCGTGCTCAGAAAAAAGTGGAAGAAAACAACTTCGGTATCAGGAAACGATTACTGGAGTATGATGATGTAATGAACTCTCAGCGTGAGGTAATCTATACCAAACGTCGCCATGCTTTATATGGTGAGAGAATTCAGGTTGACTTATCCAATACCATTTACGATACTTGTGAGAGTATGATTTCGGAGCATCATCAGAATGCCGATTTCGAAGGTTTTGAGATGGAACTAATCCGTGTATTCTCAGTTTCTTCACCATTTTCAAGTCAGGAATTCTTAAAAGGAAATCCTGCAGAAATGGCTGATAAACTATACAAAGATGTGTGGAGTGCTTATCAAAGAAAAGCAGAGACTATTACATCTCAAGCTATGCCTGTAATAAAGGATGTATATGAAACCAGGTCGGAGCAATACAAAAATATTGTAGTTCCGTTTACTGATGGACAAAGAATGATGCAGATTACCACTAATTTGAAAAAAGCCTACGAAACCAATGGTGCTGAATTAGTGAAGTCACTGGAAAAATCCATCATTTTAATGACGATTGATAATGCCTGGAAAGAGCACTTACGTGAATTGGATGACTTAAGAACTGCCGTTCAGAATGCGACTTACGAGCAAAAAGATCCGCTATTGATCTATAAATTCGAGTCGTTTGAATTGTTTAAAGGCATGTTGGATAAAGCGAATCGCGATGTGGTTTCTACTTTGGTAAAAGCAACTATTCCGGTTCAGGATCCTGAGCAAATTAAGCAGGAAGAGGTTCGTAAGCGTCAGGATTTAAGTAAGCTGAAAGCAAGTCGTGATGGTTTTGGGGGTGGTGAAAGTCCAGCTAAAGAAAAGCCAAAAGCAGAACCGGTAAGAGTGGAGAAAAAAGTAGGTCGTAACGAGCCATGTCCTTGTGGAAGTGGGAAAAAGTACAAGCAATGTCATGGTAAAGGACAGCCGGCATAATTAATAATCAAGTAACTTTAAAATAAAATATTTAGCTCTAGTAATAGCTAAAATAGAGCCGTGGATAGGCGAACACATACGTTTATCCACGAACTCAAAATCAAAAAATTATGGTACTAGATTTTATTACCTGGAAATTGGATCCCGAAATATTTGGATTAGGTTCTCTTTCTGTTAGATATTACGGATTATTTTTTGCCATTTCTTTTATGTTGGGTTATTACCTGATGGAGAAAATGTTTAAAGCAGAAAAGATTCCATTACCCTGGCTCGAAAAACTATTTATGTATGTGGTTATAGCGACCATTGTAGGAGCTCGTTTGGGACATGTGATTTTCTACGGGTGGGATTATTATGCTGAAAATCCGGGCGAAATATTAATGGTGTGGCATGGAGGACTGGCCAGTCATGGTGGTGCTTTAGGGATTGTAATTGCCATTATATTTTACTCTAAAAAGGTATCCAAAAAATCACCCATCTGGATTTTAGACAGATTGGTTATTCCAACTGCTTTGGCTGCTTTCTTTATTCGTATGGGTAACCTGATGAATTCTGAAATTTATGGAGTAGAAACAACTTTGCCATGGGGATTTATTTTTGCCCGAAATGGAGAAGAGGTTGCTAAACATCCTACGCAGATATACGAGGCCTTATCTTACCTTTCATTATTTGCATTGCTGATGTATATGTATTGGAAAACTAAAGCAAAGGATCGTCAGGGTTTAATTTTTGGAGTGTTTTTAGTGGGAACATTCCTGGCTCGTTTCTTTATAGAGTTTGTAAAAGAAAATCAGGAAGAGTTTGAAGAAGGTATGGCCTTAAATATGGGCCAATGGTTAAGTATTCCTTTTGTATTGGCCGGATTGTATTTTATATACCGTTCGTATCAGCTCAAGATAAAAGAAAAAGCATAAGGCTAAAAAAATACGATTGATTAAAAGCTCATTCCTTAATTGGAGTGAGCTTTTATTTTTCTATCCATTTGATGAATTAAATTTTCTTGCATATTCATAATGAAAATAGCAGCCCATAATCGATCCTTCATTATATTAAAATTAAATTGACGATGGTTTTGAGGAAACCAAATCGCAGGGCCAGGTGGCATGCCACCCATTGCGCTCAGTTTATTGGCTAAATCGGCATATTTTTCATCTGTTTTTCCAATTTTATACAAGTAATTATAAAAATTTCCTTTTGGGTATAAGCTAAATGAAATGATATTTTCAACATTGGTATAAAGGCTATCTTTATATCGAATACTCTGGGCAACAGAATCTATTTGAATTATCATCTCTAAAACATTTCGTTTGGGCTGCCCGAGAAACTTATATTTGATTGTATCGGGAATAAGAGGTTCTCGCTTAAGTATCTCAATTTTATTGATGTCATTAAAATAGCTATGGTAGGCATTCTCAATATTTGTTTCATTTGAATAATCCAAAACATAGTCGTCTACAAAATAGATGAGTTCATAAAGCGCATCTTTTTCTTCTGATGAAAATGTCTTTTCAAACACAGCACTGTATTTGATATTGGGATTGTTATAGCAAGAATATAATAAGGAAAGGATTATGACTGTTAGTATTGGTAATTTTTTCATAGGGTATAATGGATTGATTTTACATCAAAAATAAACATTATAATAAAATATTCTTCAAGATGATGTAATGTTTTATCGTTTTGTAATTGTGGTCATTTTAAAATGAAATAGACACAAATCCTTGCATTGAGCGCATTTCAGAAGAAAAATGGAGCCTTTTCCTTGAATTGAGAGCATTTCAAAAATAAAATCGTCGCAAATCTTTGCATTGTGTGCATTTTGTAAATTAAATAAAGCCGACTCAAGGATTTGGCTGCATTTCAAAATAAAATGGTTCCACTGCAAAATACAACATCTGTTTTGCATAACTATGACCATATTGTGCGACTCATAGCGTTATGCAAATTATTTGAAATTTAAAATGAGTTGGATTTAAATGAAGTGTTTATTTTATCGGATAGTAGCAACAAAAAAAAGAGGAAAATGAAAATCATCTTCCTCCGTTATAATTAATTGTTCCTATTTTTTAATGAGTAGATTCCTCTCCGGGAAGTTTTTTCATTTTTAATTTATCACCGGTCTCATCTGCAATTTTCTGATAAAATTCTTTACTGTAACCAGGGAATTCAGCATGATGAGGATTTCCATGTTCATTTTTAAGGAATACACCGTTCTCTTCTTTGTGAAGGTTACCATCCAGGTATTTTACCATCAGAAATTCATCTAAATTCTTCCAGGCATTAAAAGTAATGCGACTTTGTTCTAACGAATACTCGGTTAAAAATGCTTTGGCTTTTTCCGGATCTAATTTGTACAAATGGCTTGCTGCCTGATCAATCACCGGGCCATAGTCCTCAAATTTGTCCTCAAGCTTTTGCTGTACTTTTTTAATATCCTGAATCATCATATTATATCTGCCATAAGCCTGATTGGATACACGATTAAAAATCCAGAAGGCAGAAGTAGAAGAATACTCCAGTAAGCTACCATTACCTTCGGCAAATTCGTGAGGAATAGCATCAATTCCACAGTAAATAGGAACATATACAGAGCTGGCAGCATCATCAACGCCAAACCACAAAACACCACCAATAGGATCATCTAAAAAGCTACGCAATTGGGCAATGAATGAAAATCCGGTTTGCTGCGTGGCAATCGCTCTTTCGTTAAAGTATTCAACAGTGTCTACCTTCCATGTTAATGGTCTGAAACGATACGGACGGCCAAATGATCCGGCACCGGCATCCTGTGTCATATCCATTGAAGTGCCTTCGAAATGGTCGCGCATAATGTTTTGTAAATCGCGGTACGAAATTAGCTTCGAAGGTTTAATCCAAAGCGGAAGTCTTTCGGAAGACTCTCCTTTTACATAGCCTTCGTATTTGTCCATTTCGGGGTTCATTAATCTAAATCCCGACCAAACACGGGCTTCGCAAAAACGCAAAGCGCCATAATCCAAAGGAGCATAGGCATCAGCAAAACTAAAGTTTTTCTTTTTGCCTTCGTAATATCCTTTTTCGATGGCAAAATCAATTACATCGTCAGCATATAAACAATTCTCCGGATCATTTAACGGGAAAGTTGTAATACGAGCCTGGTTAGCATGTCCGGAAACCATTCCATCAGGAATTTTACGAGCAACCCAAACGGCGCCTTTATTACCAGCTCCTTTGCCTATCATTTCCATAATCCAGGCTTCATTTTTATCCGCAATAGAAAATGATTCGCCCGAACTGTAATAACCATATTCTTCAACTAAATCCGTCATTATTTTAATGGCTTCTCTGGCACTTTTAGCACGTTGAAGTGTAATGTATATTAAACTACCATAATCAATAATACCTGTGGTATCTACCAATTCTTTTCTGCCGCCATAGGTGGTTTCACCAATGGCAACCTGAAACTCATTAATATTACCAATTACCTTATATGTTTCTTTGGCTTGTTTAATTTTACCAAGGTATTTACCTGTGTCCCATTCGTACACATCCAGCATAGCACCTTCAGGCCATTTTTGTGCAGGCCAGTAATATAATTCACCATATAAGTCATGAGAATCTGCCGCATAAGAAATCATAACAGACTTATCAACGGATGCATTTTTTGTAATAATAAAGTTGGTGCAGGCCTGTCCTAATTGAGGAAATATCAGGCCTAGCCCCATTGTTAATAATAGTAAAGCCTTTGTTTTGTTCATAAAATCATATTTAAGTTGATTGAATATATAGTGTTGTAACAAAAATATATTTTTTGTGATAATGACTATAGGAGATTCATCATGTATTGTATATTGATTTACAAAATCATATAACCGTATGTTATTTTCAAGTCGTTTGTGACGTTTTTTTCAAGTTCACATGTCTTTACGCTCTGTTGGTTTTTCCGTATATTGAACGTTCATTGAAATGGTAAAAATTCTTTTTCATCATTAAGAACGAGGTATGAATAGGAGTAATTTTGAGATTCGTAAGTATGTGGCGCCAGAAATATTATTCGGAAAAGATGTCCGTCTTCTCGCAGGTCAGTATCTATATAATTTTGGGATAGAAAAAGTATTAATTGTATCAGATAATACAGTAAGTGAGCAAACATGGTTTAATGATATTATAGAAGAATTAGATGCCAGAGGGATTGAGTCTGTAATGTATAAGTCAGTTAGTCCAAACCCATTGGAAAGAGAGGTGATGGAAGGCGCTGATATATATTGCAGTAATCATTGTACAGGTATTTTAGCCATAGGAGGAGGTAGCCCTATGGATTGTGCAAAAGGAATTGGAATTGTTTCTTCAAGTCATAAAGATATTTTATTGTTTGAAGGTATAGATAAGGTAGAGATTCCCGGTCCACCCATTGTTTGTATTCCTACCACATCAGGAACATCTGCTGATGTTTCTCAATTTTCAATTATTCGGGATATGAAACGTCTGGTTAAGATTGCTATTGTGAGTAAAGCTTTAGTTCCAGATGTAGCATTGATAGATCCGGTAGCTTCATCAAGTATGGGAAGCTATCTGACAGCCTGTACAGGAATTGATGCTTTAACACATGCTGTGGAAGCTTTTGTTTCAAATGCAAATTCTCCAGTTACCGATAATCATGCATTAAATGCCATGAAATTAATAAAAGAGAATTTACATAAGGCCATTAAAAATCCGGAGGATATCACTAGTCGATATAATATGACGGTTGCCAGCTTAGAAGCTGGATTAGCTTTTTCTAATGCCAGTCTTGGAGCTGTTCATGCCATGGCTCATAGTTTGGGAGGGTATTATGATTTGGCACATGGAGAGTGTAATGCTTTGCTGTTAAGTCATGTGATGGATTTTAATTTTAGTAAAGAACCAGAACGTTTTAATGAAATAGCAAAAGTATTTGATTTAGATACCAGAGGTTTGGTACAGAAGGAAAAGAAAAAGCTTCTTCTTGAAGCCATTCGATCCTTTATAAAAAGTATGGGTATTACCACAAGTTTATCAGAACGGGGTGTGAAAACAGTTGATTTGCCATTGGTTTCATTAAATGCATCAAAAGATCCTTGCGTAATTACGAATCCTCGAGAAGTTAATGTGGATGATATCGTAAGCATTTTTAAGGAAGCCCTTTAGATACTGAAATTACAATATGACAGATAATACGAGAGATAGATTAATAGGCTTGGGAGAGAGCTCCTTTAGAAAGAGTTATTACCCCGAACTTCAGAGGCGGAATAAGGAACTGTCTGTATTTAAGCATGTATTTGATAAAACAAACGATTTTATATCGATTGTAGATATTGGACATCAGGGTTTTATGTATGTAAATCAGGCTTTTTGTATTTTTTTTAATATTATAGAAAGTCGCTACTCTGATTTAAAACCTAAGGATGTTTTAGGAGAAGAATTATGGGGATTTTTATCTGATTATAAGAGTCAGGACGAAGGTGCGAAGCGTTTATTTGAAATTGAGATTAAGCAAAAGCATTATTTTTTAGAAGCAGATTTGTCGGTTGTTTCTCTGGAAGGTAAGGAGTATGTTATTAGTGTATTGCGAGATATTACCGACTATATGATGGTTCAGAATAATTTAAAAGAGTTAAATGCTCATATTATTGCTCAAAATGAAGAATTAGAAAAAAGAAATAAAGAGATTGCAGAAATTAATGATGACTTACTACTCGCCAAAAATAAGGCAGAAGAAAGTGATCAGTTGAAGACAGCCTTTCTTCAGAATATGTCGCATGAAATACGAACTCCCATGAACGGTATTTTTGGTTTTGCAGAGTTGATTAAACAACCTGGATTGGAAGAAGGAGATATTCAAACTTTTGCAGATACTATTTTTTCAGGTGCAAAACAATTGTTGGCAGTCGTTGATAATATTATTAATATATCCACCATCGCTACCGGACAGGAAAAGTTGAATTACTCTTGGGTTGAAATGCACCTGTTTTTTAGAGAAATTATTGCTCTTTTCTCAAATATAGCCAATGAAAAGGGGATCGAAATTGGTTTAACTGAGCATTTACCCGTTGAAGAACTATGGACTGATGAAGTGAAATTAAAGCAGGTGTTTATAAACCTAATTGGTAATGCCATTAAATTTACAGAGGAGGGAAGTGTTCATATTCATGTTGCTTACGAGTCAGGAAATCTAAAAATGTGCGTGGAAGATACAGGAACAGGTATACCCAATGAAATGCACGATGTTATTTTTGAAAGGTTTAGGCAGGCAGATACAGAAGGTTCCCGAAAAATGGGAGGAACCGGTTTAGGATTAGCCATTAGTAAAGCCTACGTTGAAATGCTGGGTGGAAATATATTTGTTAATTCTAAAATAGGACAAGGAAGTACCTTTTATTTTACACACCCAGTGAAAGAAAAGTAGAAGGTTATCTTACCATAAAAGAGCTTTCTAGCATTTGTGTATTCCCGCAATTATCAGTTACTATGAGTTTCAATTTGTAATTACCACCTTTCTTCACTTTAGCTTTTTGCAGCTGGCAAGTCAGTAAATCTGATTTTTTATCGTATTCAAATAATACCCATTGATCGTTTAAATACCCATTATAAGTATTAATGCCCGAAAAGTTATCGGTGATTTTAAATCTAAGTTTAGAAGAGGGTGTAAATACCTTTCCTTTTATGTTTTGCAAAGCTCTAATGTATGGTTGAATGCTATCGGTCGCAAAAAAGTAATCGCCAAACTCTTTAGTCCCTAATATTAGCGTATTGCCGCTTAAATTACCTCCTGCATATACACTCTTGTTGTTACCATTTATTTTAGCAAAACATAGTTGGTTCTGCAATGGTAACAGTTTTTCAGGAACACTAACCTTTATCTGAATAGCTTTGTGCAATGGAGTTGTTTCTTCTCCTATTTTAAAAAGAGGATTCCCGTTTGAAGTTGTATCTCTTGTTATATCAATAAAAGCATCATTATATAAAGCACCTTTAGGAATAGTACATTCAACACCATCTTTTATTAAATGATGTTTGTATTGATACGAAAGCTTTCTATTATCAATAGTGGATTCAGCAGATGTAACACCTCTATATAAGTTGAAATCTAAAATAGCAGCATTTCCGGCTGCGTCAGAAGCTTTTATACTAATGTTTTTTAAAGAATCCATTAGTATTATTCCATTGTTTTGAAGACGATGGTAAATGCTAAGTTGATTTCCCGGGTCTTTAAAGCATTTCTCAAAACGAATACCATGTGTTTTTTTATAGGCGTAGTCTATATGACTGTTGATATATCTGGATTCAGCAAAAGAAAAACGATTTAATTCCCAATTAAAATAATCCTGATTATCTACTTTCATACCTAATTTATATACGCCGCATTTTTTCCAGGAACCGCTCATGTAATCCAGCATTTGCACAGCTATTCCAACCTTTCCGGAAGCATGTATTTTAGGATTGTTTTTTAAATGATAGCTTCCATCGTAGAATACTACCGGAAAATTTAGAGGAGTATTCTTACCATTAATCAGGCTGTTTTCATCCAATGGATAAATCCGAATAGTAAGTATTTTAGGACGAACATCATCTTTAATTATATTTTGAAAAAGGAATGGATTAATAGGTTCTTCTGTATAAGTATCTCTAATTTCGTAATGAAGATGTGGTCCACCCGAACTTCCCGAATTTCCGGAATAACCAATAGTTTCTCCTCTTTCTATATTTATGGTTTGTTGAGGGAAATAGTCAATTGCAAATGATTTAATTTTATATTGTTCTTGTGTAATGATTGAATCAATTTTAGGCGAAAAGTTACGTAAATGACCATAAACAGAAGTGTAACCATTGGGATGTTTAATATAAATGGCGTTTCCATATCCAACAGGAGAAATTTTAATTCTGGAGATTTCACCTTTTTCCATACTTTTAACAGGAATACCTTGTTTACCATTGGTCGATAAATCAATTCCGGAATGAAAGTGGTTTGATCTTAACTCAGCAAAAGATCCACTCACAGAAGGGGTAATGTCCATAGGGAACAAAAAATCAACGTCCGGAACTTTTTGAGAAAAGCATGTTGCGCTAACAAATAAAGATGTAATAAGGAGAATATATGTTGAAATAAACTTTAGCATTGTTATATGTTTTGAATTAATCTGAAGTTGCAAATTAAAATATATTGTCTCATTTAAAACTCATTTAGGTAATATTTGTTCTTTTTTTAGATGTCGTAAAACGTTCATATTTAGAATGTATTTTTCGTTACCTAAAGAGATGGTAAAAAGAAAATCAGGCTTTATTTTTATTTTTTAATTGCAATATTAACTTTGTATGGCATTTTTGTAAATATGGGGAACGAAAATATTGAAATAGTACACAATTTACAATATAAAATATCGCGGTTGGTTGAGCGTTATAGAAGCGTTAAGTCAGATAATGAAAAATTACAAACGCAAAACGAGCAACTCACCACAAAATTAGAAGAGTCAGTCCGGGAAATGGCTGATTTAAAAGAAAAATACAATTCATTAAAATTTTCTAAAACGATTGAAGCTACCAGTGGAGACGTTCACTACGCTAAAATTAGAATTAATCAGATTGTGCGGGAAATTGATAAATGCATTGCTCTTTTAAATAGATAATAATTAGCAGCTGGTGGATAAAAAACTTTCGATAAGGGTTAAGGTAGTGGATAGGTTTTATCCGCTAAAGATAAACAGGGAGGAAGAAGAAAGAATTCGAAAGGCAGCTAAATTGATCAACGATAAAGTATTACAATATAAACAACACTATTCGGATAAAGATCATCAGGATTTTTTAGGAATGGCTGCTTTACAATTTGTAAATAAACTTCTTGAGTTGGAGGAGAAAAGAGACACCTCTCCAATTGTAGAATGGGCTAAGGACTTAGACCAGCAATTAGAGGATATTCTTGAAAAGGAATAAGTAAATATCAATATATAATCAATAATTTCCGCATTGTTATAACAATTAGGTATTTCGTACCTTTATTGTTGGTAATGATTGCGGTTTTGTTTTATTAAATACATAGTTGGAAATGGACATAACGATTGGAATAGTTGCCCTGTTGATTGGAATATTGGGCACATGGATAGTATATGGAAAGTTATTGAAGTCACAAAGTCATAAAATTCTGCGCGAAGCAGAAAGTAAAGCTGAGGTGATTAAAAAAGACAAGATTTTACAGGCCAAAGAAAAGTTCTTACAGTTAAAAACGGATCACGAAAAAGAAATAAATACAAAGAATAATAAGATTTTAACTGCAGAGAATAAACTTAAGCAAAGAGAATCGGTTTTCAATCAAAAACAAGAAGAGCTTACTCGAAAAAGAAAAGAAACGGATGTAATTCGTGAGAATTTAGAAGGACAACTTGAAATAGTTGAGAAAAAATCGACCGACCTTGATAAATTACACAAACAACAAGTAGAGCAATTAGAGGCGATTTCTGCATTAACTGCAGATGAAGCCAAAAATCAATTAATAGAATCATTAAAAGCAGAAGCTAAAACGGAAGCAATGTCATATGTAAATGACATTATGGATGAGGCTAAAATTAATGCAAATAAAGAAGCTAAGAGAGTAGTGCTTCAAACTATTCAGCGAGTTGCAACTGAAAATGCAATTGAAAATTCAGTTACAATTTTCCATATTGATTCTGACGAAATTAAAGGTCGTATTATTGGTCGAGAAGGTCGTAATATTAGAGCCTTAGAAGCTGCGACAGGAGTTGAAATTATTGTTGATGATACACCGGAAGCAATCGTATTGAGTGCATTTGATCCAATGCGCAGAGAGATTGCTCGTTTAGCATTACATCAGTTAGTAACGGATGGTCGTATTCACCCTGCAAGAATTGAAGAGGTTGTGAATAAAGTTCGTAAGCAGGTTGAAGAAGAAATTATTGAAACAGGTAAGAGAACGACTATCGACTTAGGAATTCATGGATTACATCCTGAATTAATTAAATTGGTTGGTAAAATGAAGTATCGTTCTTCATATGGTCAGAACTTATTACAACACTCCAGAGAAACAGCTAATCTTTGTGCTGTAATGGCAAGTGAATTAGGGTTGAATCCTAAAAAAGCTAAAAGAGCAGGTCTATTGCACGATATAGGTAAGGTTTCTGATGAGGAGCCAGAATTACCACATGCTATTTTAGGTATGAAGTTGGCAGAAAAGTACAAGGAAAAGCCAGATATTTGTAATGCGATTGGGGCTCACCACGATGAAATTGAAATGTCAACGATGATTGCACCAATTGTTCAGGTTTGTGATGCTATTTCAGGAGCACGCCCAGGAGCACGTCGTGAAGTGGTAGATTCTTACATTAAGCGTTTGAAAGATCTAGAAAATCTGGCATTATCACATCCGGGAGTTCTTAAAACATATGCTATTCAGGCAGGTAGAGAATTAAGAGTTATTGTGGGTAGTGAAAAAGTTAGCGATAAAGATGCTGAAACACTGTCATACGATATTGCTAAGAAAATTCAAACAGAAATGACTTATCCAGGTCAGGTTAAGATTACAGTGATTCGTGAAACAAGAGCGATTAATTATGCCAAATAATAGTGCATTGGTCATAAAATGTTATAAGGGGTAATAAAAGATTCTTATTTTGGGGTTCGATTTATACCTAAGTTATAATCATGAAGCCAATTCTTACAAATAAAAAAGTATTAGTTACAGGTGGAGCCGGTTTTATCGGCTCTAATCTTGTAGAGAGGTTACTTACACAAAATAATGAGGTTGTATGTCTCGATAATTTCGCAACAGGAAAAAGAGAGAATGTACAGCCTTTTTTAGCAAATTCATCTTTCACTTTAATAGAAGGAGATATTCGAAACCGAGAAGATTGTGACAAGGCAGTTGAAGGCTGTGATGTTGTTTTGCATCAGGCAGCTTTAGGCTCTGTACCTCGATCAATTAACGATCCTAAAACATCAAATGATGTGAATATTTCTGGTTTTGTAAATGTTATTCTTGCAGCCAGAGATGCCAATGTAAAAAGGATTGTTTATGCTGCCAGCTCTTCAACATATGGTGATAGTGAATCGTTACCAAAGGTTGAAGATGTAATTGGCAAACCGTTATCTCCATATGCAGTTACTAAATATGTAAATGAATTGTATGCAGATGTTTTTGCTAAATTGTATAGTTTAGAAATCATCGGATTACGTTATTTCAATGTGTTTGGAATGCGTCAGGATCCAGATGGAGCTTATGCTGCAGTTATACCTAAGTTTGTAAAATCTTTAATTGAAAAAGAATCTCCAACAATTAATGGAGATGGTTCGTTTTCGCGGGATTTTACATTTATTGATAATGTAGTTCAAGCTAATCAACTGGCTGCGACTGTTGAATCAAAAGAGGCTGTAAATACAGTTTATAATGTGGCCTTTGGAGAAAGAACATCATTGAATGAATTAATAGACTATCTTAAAGAGTTTTTATCGCCTTATGATAGATCGATTAAAGATGTGAATATTAATTATGGGCCGGAAAGGTTAGGAGATGTGCCGCATTCATTAGCATCCATCGATAAAGCTAAAAATTTATTAGGCTACAATCCAGAATTTAGTGTCAAAGAAGGGTTGAGAAAAGCGATCGATTGGTATTGGAATAATTTAAATAATCATTAAAAACACAAACCACCAGAATAATTTATAATATGGCTAAAGTTGCTTTAATTACAGGAGTTACAGGACAGGATGGAGCGTATCTGTCGGAGTTTTTACTTAAAAAAGGATATGTAGTTCACGGAATCAAACGTAGATCTTCCTTGTTTAATACAGATAGAATCGATCACTTGTATCAGGATCCACATGTAGATAACAAGAACTTTTTCTTGCATTATGGTGATTTAACAGATTCTACGAATTTAATCAGAATTATCCAGGAGACTCAACCAGACGAGATATACAACCTGGCTGCCATGTCTCATGTTGCGGTTAGTTTTGATACACCTGAATATACAGCTAATGCAGACGGTATTGGAACTTTAAGAATTTTAGAAGCCATTCGTTTATTGGGCTTAACTAAAAAAACGAAATTTTATCAGGCTTCAACGAGTGAATTATATGGATTGGTTCAACAGGTTCCTCAAAGTGAGGAAACACCATTTTATCCTCGTTCACCTTATGCGGTTGCTAAACTTTATGGTTATTGGATTACAGTAAACTACCGTGAAGCATATGATATTTACGCCTGTAATGGTATTTTATTTAACCACGAATCTCCAATTCGTGGGGAAACTTTCGTAACCAGAAAGATTACAAGAGCAGTTGCCAGAATTGGACTTGGTTTACAAGATAAGCTTTACCTAGGAAATCTATCTGCAAAGAGAGATTGGGGACATGCAAAGGATTATGTAAAAGCTATGTATTTGATGCTTCAGCAAGATAAAGCAGAAGATTTTGTAGTAGCTACTGGAATTACAACAGAAGTTCGTGATTTTGTACGTATGGCATTTAACCATATCGGAGTTGAGATTGAGTTTAAAGGCGAAGGTGTAGATGAAAAAGGATATGTTGTTTCATGTAGTAATGCAGAATACAATTTAGAAGCAGGAGCTTGTGTCGTAGAAGTTGATCCTAGATATTTTAGACCAACTGAGGTAGAATTATTAATTGGAGATCCTACTAAAGCAAAAGAAAAATTATCATGGGAACCAGAATATGACCTAAAAGGTCTTGTTGAAGATATGATGGATGGTGATATTAAAGCCATGAAAAAAGATAAATACCTTCAGGATGGAGGATATCAAACTTTAAATTACTTCGAGTAATGGATAAGAATGGGAAGATATTTGTAGCCGGACACCGCGGATTAGTGGGTTCGGCTATTGTTCGTTCACTGACTGCGAAAGGTTTTAATAATATTGTAGTTAAAACCAGACAGGAGCTGGATTTGTTAGATGCCAATGCAGTTGCTTCTTTTTTTGAAGAAGAAAACATTGATTATGTTTTCCTTGCTGCCGCTAAGGTAGGCGGTATCGTAGCTAATAATACTTACAGAGCTGATTTTATTTACGAAAATATTCAGATTCAAAATAATATTATTCATCATGCCTATAAAACAGGTGTGAAGAAGCTCTTGTTTTTAGGAAGTTCGTGTATTTACCCTAAAGCTTGTCCACAACCTATTCAGGAAGACTATTTATTGACAGATATTCTTGAATATACAAATGAGCCATATGCAATTGCAAAAATTGCAGGAATCAAAATGTGTGAATCGTATAATTTACAGTATGGTACCAATTTTATTTCTGTAATGCCCACTAATTTATATGGACCTAACGATAATTACGATCTTGAAAAATCGCATGTGCTTCCTGCATTAATTCGTAAAATGTATTTAGGAAAATGTTTGCAGGAAGATAATTGGAGTGCTATTGATAAGGATTTGGAAAAGAAACCTGTTGAAGGTGTGGGTGCTTCGAGTGCAAAAGAGGAAAAGTTGGCTATATTATCAAAGTATGGAATTGCTCTTAAAGATAATGTAGCAGCTATTAAGCTATGGGGAACTGGAAATCCAAGAAGGGAATTCTTGCATTCTGATGATATGGCTGAAGCGTGCATCTATGTGATGGAAGAAGTAGAATTTGAAGATGTAAAGCCTCAGGACAATGAGATTAGGAATACTCATATAAATATTGGAGTAGGAGAAGATCAGTCCATAAAAGAATTAGCATACATTGTAAAAGATGTAGTTGGTTTTGAAGGTGAGTTATTGTGGGATTCAACTAAACCAGATGGAACATTCCAGAAATTATTAAATGTTTCTAAACTTAATGATTTAGGGTGGAAGGCAAGCATTGAATTAAAAGAAGGTATTCGCTCTGTGTTCGAGAATTATATACAAGGATAAATCAGGAAGGGGAAATAATTATAATGTTATATTTGTTCTGAATTTTTAATTTAAATAATAATAACATGAAAATCTATTTCCCAAAAATGATTTCATTGATTGTTATCGCTGTATATGTATTGACATCATGCGGCGGAGACAACAAAAAAAAGGATCCGGAACCAACGGATACTACTAAGCCTGAAATAACGGTTACAACTCCTAAAGCCTCAGGTCAGAGTTATGGTATAAATGGAGGAGGTTCCTTTATGTTTGAAGGAACTTTTAAAGATGATGTTGAACTTAAAGAGGTTATTTTTTCACTAAGTAACAGTAAAAGCGGAACCTCTGCTGCTTTAAAATCAGCAACAGGTATTTATGATAAGCCCTGGGAGCCAGCCGATGTAACAATGGAATTGAGTGGTACAGCGGATGAAGTTAATCAAAGTATTTTTGAAGATCCTACAGAATCAGTATGGACTGGTAATTATACATTAACCATTACTTGTAAAGATAAGGCAGGTAATTCATCATCAAAATCTATTGATGTAACTATAAATTAATCTCGTTAAGGAAATAAGAAAATACCAGAAAGTCTGATGCATGCATCGGACTTTTTTATTTTATCCTATAGATAAAATGGGATTAAACGACCTTTGTCATATGTTATTTTGATTCATTAATGTTTCCTTTGTAAAAAAAATAAATATGAGTTATAATTTTGATGAGATCATAAATCGAGAGAATACAGATGCATATAAATTAGATCTAAGGGAATTGTACTTTGGATCTAATGATGTTTTACCATTATGGGTAGCAGATATGGATTTTA
This sequence comes from uncultured Saccharicrinis sp., assembly GCA_963677245.1. Taxonomy (GTDB): domain Bacteria; phylum Bacteroidota; class Bacteroidia; order Bacteroidales; family Marinilabiliaceae; genus Saccharicrinis. The sequence goes on along the minus strand of OY781921.1, from coordinate 1,157,116 downwards.
AGGCTCCAGCAGCGGTAATTGCAGCATTACAAAATAGAGCAAATCATGAAATATATGGCTACACAATAAGAGATAAGAAATTTACCGGAGCAATTATCAATTGGTTGTCTTCTCAGCATAATTGGAATGTTGAAGAATCCTGGATTGAGTTTTCTCCCGGAGTATTACCTTCTATTATGGTAGCTATTCACGAGTTTAGTAATGTTGGTGATAAGGTAATTATTCAAACACCGGTTTATCCTCCGTTTTACTCTATTGTAACAGAAAATGGCAGAGAGTTAGTTAAAAATACCTTAGTTGAGACGGATGGATATTATACTATAGATTTAGACTTATTAGAAGAGCAAGCGAGCGATCCAAATACTAAAATATTCGTTTTATCCAATCCTCATAATCCTGTTGGTAGAGCCTGGAAAAAAGAAGAATTAAGGCGAATTGCAGAGATTTGTGTGAAGCATGATGTATTAATTGTATCAGATGAAATTCATAGTGATCTTTGTTTGTATGGTAATAAGCATCTTGTAATGGCTGATTTATTTCCTGAAGTGGAGGACAGAATTATTACTTGTATGGCACCGAGCAAAACATTTAATATTGCTGGTTTATCTACTGCTTATGCTATTATATCCAATGATAAACTTAGGAATAGATTTCATAAAAGGTTATGGGCGATGCAATTACATATGGGCAATTTGTTTGGAGGTATTGCGCTTGAGGCTGCATATAATGAAGGTGCAGAATGGCTCAATGAATTGAAAGTTTATTTAGAAGGCAATGTTGCATTGGTTGATGAATTTATCAAAGCCAATATGCCAGAGGTTGGTTTTGTAAAACCTGAAGCTACTTATTTGCTTTGGTTTGATTTTAGGAAATGGAACCTTTCTCCTTCAAAACTTAAAAAAGCTATGATTGAAATTGGTCAGGTAGGATTGAATGATGGTGTTTCTTTTGGTAAAGAGGGAGCCGGATTTCAACGAATGAATATCGGTTCTCCTAAAGCTATAATTGAGGAAGGATTAAACCGGATTCTAAAAGTCAGAAATCAGGTCTATAAGTCATAAAAAAATCAATAACCTAACCCTTCGTTTTTTTCAGTACCAGAGGGTAAATAAACACCGATGCCAGAATAATAAGTGTACCCAGGTAAAAACCTCCCGACATAAATTCTGAATCTTTAAAAAAGTAAAAGGCTAATATGATACCATAAATAGGTTCCATGTTTATGGTTAAGAGAACAGTAAAGGCAGATAGTTCTTTCATAACATCAACGCTGACCATAAAGGCAAAGGCAGTGCATATAGTGCCTAAAATGAGTACGTAAAAAATGTCATTCAAAGACGGATTTGTAATAGCTGCAATATGGTCCGGATTCACAAGTATATAAGCGGAGATAGCAAGAAATCCACCTGTCATTTCGTATAAAGTAATAATGGACGGCGGGTGTTTGTGGGTGAACTTTTTATTAAAGATAGTAAATAATGTAGCCAGAATTGTAGCAATTAAGGCAACTATAATTCCAAACAAATAATTTAATTCATAATTGAAAATTATATAAAGTCCTAGTACGATAAATACACCAATTACGATTTCAATCCAGTTTATTTTACGTTTAATGATTACGGGTTCTAATAAACTAGCAAATAAGGCTCCGGATGCAGTAATGCCCAAAGTAATCGAGATGTTGGAAATTTTTATGGCGTGAAAGAATGTGATCCAGTGAAGAGCAACAATAGTACCTATTGATAGATACCGCAGACTTTCTTTCCATGGAAGAATGACTTTCTTTTTCTTTAGCTTTAGGAAAATTAATAAGCTTAAACTGGCGAATAGCATGCGATACCAAACCATGGGTATGGCGGGCATTTCTATTAGTTTTCCTAATATGGCCGTAAAGCCATAAATCAATACTATAGCATGCATGTAAAACAAAGAAAGTCGATATGATCTTTTCAAAATAATTCGTGATAAGTGTTGGGTAAATATACAAGAATATTGTTGAGAATTATATGTTGTTTGTTGGTGAGTAGTTGCAATATTTGTATTATCTTTAAACTCTGGAATGAAAACAAATTCAGGCATATTTAATACTTTTATAGCAAATGCTGTATCACCTTTAGATTATGGTGATTACGATATGTTTTCTTTCTTATTTTTTAAATTGAACGTAGACTGGCTGACAAAATATTGTCGGTCTTTTTTTTGTCTTTCTTCAATTGGGAACCTCTCCCAAAAGTTTACACACGAATTTATTATTTCTCTAAAAGAGTTTGAGTTTTTAATTATAGATATTTCAAAGTATAATGTGAAAAACAACTTACGTTATGCTTTGAATTCAAAAAATAGTGCATGAAGAATAGAAGTTTGGTCTCTATTAATGACTTTACAAAGGAAGAGATTTTAAAAATTGTGGAATTAGCAGCTAAGTTTGAGGCTAATCCAAATCAGGAGTTACTTAAAAATAAAGTAATTGCAAGTTTGTTCTTTGAGCCGTCTACCCGGACAAGATTGAGTTTTGAAACGGCTATTAACCGATTGGGTGGAAGAGTTATTGGTTTTACTGACGCATCCTCATCGTCAACCACTAAAGGCGAAACTTTGAAGGATACCATTACAATGGTGAGTAATTATGCCGATTTAATTGTAATGAGACATCCCTTGGAAGGGAGTGCGCGTTATGCATCAGAGCAATCGAGTGTACCTATTGTTAATGCAGGTGATGGTGCTAATCAGCATCCTACCCAAACACTGCTGGATTTATATTCTATCCAAAAAACACAAGGAACGCTGGAGAACCTGAATATTTTTATGGTAGGCGATTTAAAGTATGGCCGAACGGTACACTCTTTATTACAGGCGATGTCACATTTTAATCCTGTATTTAATTTTATCTCACCTGAAGAACTTCGCATGCCAGAAGAATACAAGTTGTGGCTGGATTCAAAAGGGATTAAGTATTATGAGCATTCAGAGTTTACAGATATTCTTTCAAGAGCCGATATTTTATATATGACAAGGGTTCAGCGGGAAAGATTTGTTGATCCGATTGAATATGAAAAGGTGAAGAATGTGTATATCCTTAAAAATAGTATGCTGGCAAATACTAAGGATAACCTTAGGATATTGCATCCTCTACCAAGGGTAAATGAAATACATACGGATGTAGATAGTAATCCGAAAGCCTACTATTTTCAGCAGGCAGAAAATGGAGTTTATGCAAGAATGGCTATTATGGCCATGATTTTAGGTTTGGTTTAGGAAAATAGAATACAATGAGTAAAAAGAAAGAGTTAAGCGTAAGTGCTATTCAGGAAGGAACAGTGATTGATCATATACCAGCGGATCATTTATTTAAGGTTATTAGTATTTTAGGACTTGATCATTGCAAAAACCTGATTACTTTTGGAACTAATTTAGGTAGTAATCGATTTGGCAAAAAGGCCATCATCAAAGTTGCTGACAAGTTTTTTGAAAATAATGACTTAAACCGTATTGCTTTAATTGCTCCGGAGGCTCGCCTAAATATAATTAAGGATTACGAGGTGGTTGAAAAAAAAGTGGTTTCAATTCCGGAAGAAATAGTTGGGATTGCTAAATGTTTTAATCCAAAATGTATTACAAATAACGAAAATATTACAACGAGATTTTATCTGGTTGATAAACAGGATATAGCATTAAAATGCCATTATTGCGAAAAGATAACTACCAACGATCATCTTGAAATTTTGTAGTTTATGTCGAAAATTGATTGGAAACCGGGAAATATGGTTTATCCTTTACCTGCTGTAATGGTAACGGTAGGCGATTGTCCCGAAAATTATAATATAATTACCATTGCATGGACAGGAACAATTTGTTCAGATCCACCAATGTGTTATATCTCAGTACGAAAAGGAAGACATTCTTATCCTATTTTAAAAGAAACCGGAGAATTTGTAATTAATCTTACTACAAAAGATTTAGCCTATGCTACAGATTGGTGTGGTGTGCGCTCAGGCAGACAATATGATAAGTTTAAGGAAATGAAACTTACTCCGGGTAAGGCATCTGTAGTTAAGGCGCCTATTATTGACGAGTCTCCGGTAAATATAGAGTGTAAGGTTACGCAGGTGATTGAATTGGGAACTCATGATATGTTTATGGCTGAGGTTGTAAATGTGAAAGCTGATGAAAAATATATGGATTCCGCTACCGGTGCTTTTTCTTTGTCTAAAGCTAAACCAATTTGTTACTCACATGGAAACTATTACGAGGTAGGTAAAAAGTTGGGAAAATTCGGATATGCAGTTGAAAAGAAGAAGAAGCGAAATACAGTTCCTAAAATGAAGAAAAAGTAAATATTCAATGAGTTTTTTGAATAGTTTATAAGACAAATAAATAATGAGTATAGAAAAAGATTTAATTGCCAGAAGTGGTTCCGTTTGCGAGCTATGTGGATCTGACCAGGATTTAGCGGTTTATGAGGTTCCTTCTTCACCGGTTGAAGGAGCAGAAGCTAGTATTTATATTTGTTCAACTTGTAAAGTTCAAATAGAAGATCAGGATAAAGCAGAACCAAACCATTGGCGATGCTTAAATGATAGTATGTGGAGTACAGTTCCAGCTGTTCAGGTAATGGCCTGGAGAATGTTAAACAGACTTAAGTCTGAAGGTTGGCCACAAGATTTACTGGATATGCTTTATCTGGAAGAAGAAACTCAGCAATGGGCCGAAGCAGCAGGAGACGGAGAGAGTGATGAAGATAAAGTGGTGCACATAGATTCGAATGGAGCTGTACTTCAGGCTGGAGATACTGTGGTGCTAATTAAAGATTTAAATGTTAAAGGTGGTGGTTTTACTGCCAAAAGAGGAACTGCTGTAAGAGGCATCAGTCTGGTTCACGATAATCCAGAGCATATTGAAGGCAAAGTGAATGGACAACAAATCGTAATTTTAACGAAATACGTAAAAAAGAACTAACAAACAGCTTTAGAGCTTTTTTTATAGGGTGGTTTAACGATCACCCTTTTTTATTAATACAATACCTGAACATTATCATGTTTTTTGCGTAATTACAATTACTACTTGAAAATGAAGGGAAAGATAAATATGGCTGCGGAAGATAATAACCTGAATAAAGATTTTAAATTTTACGTACAAAAATTAGTTGTATTTGGAAAGCATAAGCGATCGTTACATGACCTGGTTCTTATTTATACATTTTTTGCCGTTATTTTCTTAATACAAATTTCAAGCTTAATTAATAGATTAATAGGTTTAGAAGGCCCTATTTTTATCTTTGATATTATAGTAACTGCTTTTTTTGTTATTGTGTATTTAGTTGCAAACTATTTAAAAGATTTAAAATATCTGCGTATAGGATTTGTAATTGGAGCTCTTTTGGCCATCAACGCACTATGGTTTCTTACTGAAGGCAGCTCCGGGCCAAGTCTTTTTTTAATTGCAGCCTTTGTTACTTTACAGGTTTTTATATCAGTAGGAAAGGAATTTATCTATGTATTCATTCTTACTATTGTTAATGTTCTGTTTCTTTTCATTGCTGAGTATTTTTATTACAATAGTATTGTAGCATATACAGACGTAAAGATAAGGCAATTAGATACTTTGTCAGTTGTATTGCTTTTGTTTGCTTTGGAAATACCAATATTAATCTATGCTCGTAAAATCCTTTATAAAGAAAGAGATGATGCCATGGAAACGGCAGAGCAAAAAGCAGAAGTATTGGCAAACATGAGTCATGAGATACGTACTCCTATGAATGCAATTATAGGTTTTACAGAATTATTATCTGATCCTCAAATAGAAAAACATGAGTGTCATACTTACTTGCAAATTGTTAATCAGAATTCTAGAACACTAATGAACCTGCTTAACAATGTGATCAATATGGAAAAAATAAATTCAGGTAGTACAAAAGTGTATTATTCCAATTGTGATATCAATAGATTTTTGGATTATGTGGTTGAAACATTAAAGACTCTACAAAACAATCCTTCAGTTAAGGTGAAAGCAGTGTATTCTGATAATGATAATTTAGTAATTAAAACTGATGAGAACTTATTGTTTCAAATAATGGTAAATATTGGATATAATGCAGTTAAATTTACTCACCAGGGTTCTATTAATTTAGGTGTTGAAGATCATTTAAATCATGTTGTTTTGTATGTGAAGGATACTGGTAGTGGTATTTCAAAAGAGCAGCAATCCGTAATTTTTGATCGCTTTCAACAGGCGGAAAATAATATTGCCATTAAAGCAAACAAATGTAATGGAGCAGGTTTGGGTTTGTCTATTTCAAAGGGTCTGACAGGTTTGTTAAAGGGAAAAATTTGGTTTACCTCGAAAGAAAACGAAGGAACAACGTTTTATGTAAAAATTCCTAAATTAATAACTCGGTAGTGTAATATTATCAATTTAAGTTCACAAGGTAAAGGAATGTTTTAACCTTTAACCTTTGTCCCCACAGTCTCCGGTTCTTGTGCGCCCCTCCTACCAGATAAATTAACCCTAAACTCAGGCGATACTTAGGCTATCTGCATGTTTACAACGTGGTATCTTTGACCGCGATCAAACTAAGCTCCAACAAACCTCGAAGAAACCTCGAAGAAACCATGAAGATGCCATGTTCACGTTAGATTCCAGTTCCGGACAAAAGTTATACCTGGTACGGAAAATATGTGTAGGTTATAAATAATGGCAGTTAGCTATTGACAGGTTGTTGCGGATTGCAAGTTACGGGTTAATACTAAATAGAATAATATAAAATTAGGAATCACATTTTTTACTGGATTGTTTATGTTGAAATCGAAGAGAAAGAGTCCTTTCTCGGTAATTATCCTCCAGATTTCTTAGCCTTGTAACCGGCTTTTATTAATAGGTCTAAAATTTTATCACGGAAATCACCTTGTATTAATATCTCTCCATTTTTAACAGAACCACCAACACCACATTTAGATTTCAATTCTTTTCCCAGGTCTTTTAAATCCGTTTCCTCGCCTATAAAACCGGTAATTAAGGTAACAGCTTTGCCTTTACGTTGCTTTTTGTCAAGCATTACTCTTAAACTCTGTTGCTGTGGAGGAAGTGTTTCTTCTGCAGGCTCATCATTATAATTGTATTCGTAGTCATTATTTGTTGAATAAACAATACCATCTCGCTGTTTCCGGTTCTTTGCCATGTTGTCTTATTTTGTCACAAAAATATCATTTTATTATTGAATAGCGTAATATTTCAAATACGTCTAAGATATAATTTCAAACGTATGAAAATTGTCATACTTTTGTGCAGCATTTTAAAATTTATGTCAAAATAAGTCATTAAATTGCGCACTTTTTGAATTTTAGGTTGAGAATTGATATTGTAAACACAAATATATTTAGCTGAAAAGTTTAATGTATAAAATTGTAGATAAAACGTTTTTCTCGGAAAACGTGGTGAGAATAGAAATTGAAGCACCAAGAATAGCCAAAGCCAGAAGAGCAGGTCATTTTGTAATTGTAAAAATTGGCGAAAATGGTGAACGATTTCCTTTAACTATAGCAGGAGCGGATAGAAATAAAGGAACGATAACTTTGGTTGTTCAAAAAGTAGGGGTGTCTTCACGAAAGTTAGTAGCACTTGAAGTTGGTGACAGTATTACTGATTTAGTAGGGCCATTAGGACAGGCTACCCACATCGAAAAGAAAGGAACAATCCTGGCTTGTGGTGGAGGTGTAGGTGTTGCGCCTTTATTGCCTATTGTAGAAGCTTATAAAAAAGCTGGTAATAGGGTAATTACAGTAATTGCTGCCAGAACTAAGGATTTAATCATACTGGAAGATCAGATCAAAGAATTTTCTGATGAATTAATCATCATGACAGATGATGGATCATATGGTCAAAAAGGATTAATTACAGAAGGAATGGAAGCTGCAATTGCCAAAGAAAACATTGACGAGGCTATGATTATCGGTCCGGCAGTGATGATGAAGTTTGCTTCCTTAACAACCAAGAAATATAATATTCCAACATTAGCAAGTTTAAATACCATTATGGTTGATGGTACCGGAATGTGCGGAGCATGTAGGATTACAGTTGCAGGTAAAACAAAATTTGTTTGCGTAGATGGTCCCGAGTTTAATGCACATGAAGTGGATTTTGACGAAATGTTGCTACGTTTAAATGGTTACAAAGACATTGAGAAGAAAGCTGAAAGTAACTATTTGAAAGAGCACAAAAACAAATGTGAAGAATAAGCTTGTTAATATATATTGTAGCGAAATAATACTCCATGAACGAAGATAGAGATAGCTATTTGAAGGCGGAGCGCAGCCAATCATGGCGCGAAGAACTTAGGCAAAAGATAAAGAATAAGGCGCGTACAGAACAAGTTCGTGTTAAAATGAATGAAGCAGATGCGCAGGAGCGCATTCATTCTTATGTTGAAGTTAATTCCGGATTAACAATGGAGCAGGCTCAAAAAGAGGCCAGCCGTTGTATCGATTGCGCCAATCCTACATGTATTACAGGTTGTCCGGTCGAAATTAATATTCCAAAGTTTATAAAACGAATTGAGCAGGGTGAAGTGCTTGAAGCTGCTAAGGTGCTAAAGAAAACAAGTGCCTTACCTGCTGTTTGTGGTAGAGTTTGTCCGCAGGAAAAACAATGTGAGGCGAACTGCTTTTATACGCAAAAATTAAAGAAAGAACCTGTAGCTATAGGTTACCTTGAACGTTTTGCTGCTGATTTTGAAAGAGAGTCTGGGCAAGTCTCAATTCCTGAAATAAAAGAAAAGAACGGTATCAAGGTAGCATGTATTGGTTCTGGTCCTGCAGGATTGACCTTTGCCGGAGAAATGGCTAAACTGGGATATGATGTTACTGTTTTTGAGGCGCTACATGAGATTGGAGGAGTTTTAAAATATGGTATTCCGGAATTTCGTTTGCCTAATCATATAGTAGATGTGGAGATTGATGCCTTGCGCCAAATGGGAGTTGAGTTTGAAACCAACTTTATTGTAGGTAAAACAGCCACTATTGAAGATCTGAAAGAAGAAGGTTTTCAGGCATTTTTTGCAGGTAGTGGAGCAGGCTTGCCAAGGTTTATGGGAATACCCGGAGAAAATTATATTGGTATTTTAAGTTCAAATGAATATTTGACTCGTATTAACCTGATGCATGCAGCAGAGCAGGATACTGATACCCCTGTAGTGAGTGGTAAAAGAGTGATGGTGATTGGAGGCGGAAATACAGCTATGGATTCCGTGAGGACAGCTAAACGATTAGGCGCAGATCGTGCTATGATTGTTTATCGTAGGAGTATGGAAGAAATGCCCGCACGTGTTGAGGAAATTGAGCACGCTAAAGAAGAGGGTGTAGAGTTTATGACTTTATCTAATCCGATAGAATATTTTGCGGATGAAAAAGGTAGAGTTAATAAAGTGAAGATTCAGAAAATGGAATTAGGTGAACCTGACGCAAGCGGCAGAAGACGTCCGATTCCGATTGAAGGTTCGGAGGAGACGATTGAAGTGGAAACAGTTGTAGTAAGTGTTGGAGTTTCTCCAAACCCTATTATTCCTGATTCTTTACCTGAGTTGGAAACATCAAAGTGGGGAACCATTGAAGTGAATGATCATTTGCAATCTTCCATTCCGGATATGTTTGCAGGTGGAGATATAGTACGTGGAGGTGCAACCGTTATTTTAGCCATGGGAGATGGGCGAAAAGCGGCACATTCTATGGATGAATATTTAAAAAATAAATAATTCGTTTATTTTTGTCTATTAGTATGAAGATATTAGAAACGAAATACATGGGTCTTCGTTTGAAGAATCCAATCATTGCAGGTAGTTGTGGATTAACATCTACGGTAGATGGTATAAAAAAATTAGCAGAAAAAGGAGTCGCTGCTGTCATTTTAAAATCTGTTTTTGAAGAAGAGATTGCAAAAGAGCACGAAGAAACCTTAAAAGATAAGTTAGGCGCATTTGAAAATAACCTTGAATTCCTGGATTACTTCGATTATCAAATTAAGGATGGCGTTTTAAAGAAAATGGCTTCGGTTATTGAGGAAGCGAAAAAAGAGGTGGATATTCCTATTATTGGTAGTTTAAATTGTGCTACTTCAGGAGAATGGATTGCGTATGCGCAGCAATTAGAAAAAGCCGGGGTAGATGCACTGGAGCTAAATATGTTTAAGCTACCGTTTAATGTAGAACAAAAAGCGGGTGAGCAAGAAGAATTATACTTATCTATTTTAGAGAAAGTTAAAAAGTATATTAAGATTCCGGTAGCTGTTAAAATGGCACCGTATTCATCTAATTTAGCGGCTGTTATTAAAAAGCTGGATAATGAAGGTGCAGATGCTATTACTTTATTTAATCGTTTTTATAATGTCGATTTTGATATTATAACAGATGAGGTGAAGGCCGGAAATCCTTATTCTTCGGATCAGGATTATTACAATACCTTACGATGGATTTCCATCATGTCAGGAAAAGTAGATACCGATTTATCTGCAAGTACAGGCGTTCATAATGCAGAAACGGCGATTAAAATGTTAATGGCAGGAGCAACAACTGTGCAGGTGGTGAGTAAGTTGTATGTAGACGGTATTGATTCTGTTGAGGATATTTTAAAGGGCATTGAAGAATGGATGGATAAAAGAGGGTATTTATCTGTTGATGAATTTAGAGGAAGTGTTCATCACGAACCTAAGGAAAATTCAGAGAGATTTGAAAGAGTGCAGTTTATGCGATATTTTTCTGATTATAAGCCAGACCAATATTTATAGAAAAAGTAAGATTATATTTATATAAATGCGACTCTGTAATAGCAGAGTCGTTTTTGTTTTATATGACTATATAAAGACCTAAAAGTAGGATGTAAAAAGTAAGATTGAGATAAAAGGCTACATTTTAGGATGTAAAATTTGTAGACTGCAATAAAATAACTACTTTTGCGCCCGAATTTGTTAATTTAATTAGAAAAATTATGTTGAATCATTATGAAGCCGTTTTCATTTTGACTCCCGTTTTATCTGATGCTCAGATGAAGGAAGCGGTTGAAAAATTCCGTACTGTAATTACAGAGAACGGAGGTGAAATGGTAAACGAAGAAAATTGGGGTTTACGTAAACTAGCGTATCCAATTCAAAAGAAATCAACAGGTTTTTATAACTTGTTTGAGTTCAAAGTACAGCCAGATGCGATTGCCAAGTTAGAGCTTGCTTTTCGTCGTGATGAGCGTATTATCCGCTTTTTAACATTTAGAATGGATAAACATGCTATTGCTTACGGAGAGAAGAGAAGAAAAACCATTAAAGAAAAAAAGGAGAAATAGGACATGGCACAAAATCAAAGTGAAATCAGATATTTAACTCCTCCATCGGTTGAGATCAAAAAGAAAAAGTACTGTCGTTTTAAGAAAAACAAGATCAAGTATGTAGATTACAAAGATCCTGAGTTTCTTAAAAAATTCCTTAACGAACAAGGAAAGATTCTTCCTCGTCGTTTAACCGGTACATCATTAAAGTATCAAAGAAAAGTTGCAACTGCTATTAAAAGGGCTCGTCACCTTGCATTGTTGCCTTATGTAACTGATTTGATGAAATAAAAAAGGAGGACATAAAATGGAAGTAATATTAAGAGATGATATAGCCAACCTTGGGCATAAAAACGATATTGTTAAGGTTAAGGCTGGATACGGTAGAAATTACCTTATCCCTCAAGGGCTTGCTGTTTTAGCTACTCCTTCAGCCATCAAAGTGCATGAGGAGAATATGCGTCAAAGAGCTCATAAAGAAGAGAAAATTAAGAATGATGCGCTTGAAGTAGCTCAAAAAATGGAAGGTCTTTCATTAACTATTGGTGCTAAAACAAGTACAACCGGAAAAATCTTTGGTTCTGTAAACACTATTCAAATTGCAGAGGCTTTAGACAAGCAAGGTTATGCTGTAGAGCGTAAAAACATTTCTATTAAGGAAGACCAAGTGAAAGAAATTGGTAAATACGTAGCAACAATCAAACTTCACAGAGAAGTTAAAGTAGAAGTTAACTTTGAAGTAGTTGCTGAATAATTAGATTTTTTAAAAAATCAAGATACATTTTTCAAACAAACAACTAAGCCGTTTTGCTTTTGCAGAACGGCTTTTTTATTGGAATTAACGGGATATTTAGGGGACAAAAAAAGCCCCAAATAAATTTGAGGCTCTCTTATTGTTTCTTTTAAGGATTACTTATTTAAGTATTTCGATAAAGTTTCCATTAAAATCTGTAATCGGATTGGCTTAGCCAGATAATCATCGCATCCGGCTTCCAAACATTTTTCTCTTTCTCCAGACATTACGTGCGCTGTTTGTGCAATAATAGGTACTTTAATGTCAATCTTCTTGATTTCGCGTGTTGCAGTGTAACCATCCATCACAGGAAGTTGTAAATCCATTAAAACCAAGTCAATATCATTTTCTTTGTACATATCTATGGCTTCCTGGCCATCTTTTGCCCAAAGAATTTTTGCATTGGTTTTTCTAAGCGCGGCATCAAAAAAAATTTTATTAGTGTCAACATCTTCAACAACTAAAATTACTTTATCGCCCCAATTTTGATTAAGAGAACTGCTTATATTTTCACTCATAATGCGTCAGACAGCTATCAATTGTTTATATTAATGGAAGCTAAAATAAGCTTTGTTGTGGGATTTACCAAATAAAACAATTATAAAAGTCATTACTAGATTTAATAATTTTTTTAGTCGAAAATCTTAATTTCCATGGGCAAAGGTACTGCATAATTAAATGAATACCCCTAATTTTGAAAGACCATATCAAACAAGGTATTTTTGTTGACGGAAAAAAGAAGTAGACAGTGATAAAATATATAGTAATGTTGTTAATGCTATTGATGGTTAAGATCTCATTAGCAGGTGATACAAAGCTCCCGGTTAGTATTCATTATATTGATTCTTTATATCAAACGTTAAGTCTCGAAGAGAAGATTAAGTGTGTTTTAGTATCTCCTCTAGAAAAAGAAGCAGACACATTATTTAACTGGTTTGAATTAGAGAATTTGTTAGAGATGGACGGATTAGCTAAACCTATGCTATCTGACGTGATGGTTCGCTCTGCTTTTTTGTCTGGAAATAATCAAGCATTTCAGGAAAAGTTTATGCGTTTGCTTAGTCAGAGAAAAGGAGATGCTGTTTATTTTCCAATGCAATCACCCTATGCTTTAATGTTTCAGAATAGTAGTAATGATGGAGTAGATATATTTCTGGAGCCTATTGGTAAATTGGCGATTCCATATTTAAGTGCAGATTCTATTGAATATGTCTATGAATCTTTCTTGTATAAAATGCCGAAGAGAATCATGTCTTCGCATACCTTACATATTTACACCAAACTACAACAAGATCTAAGAGTTAAAGAGGGAAATATAAAAGGTGCAGAATGGAAGGACATGCAGAATGTATTACAGGAATATGAGAACCCTTCGTTGGAACTGATTTTATACCAGGGAGGTTTAATTTATTCGGATAATTATAATGAGGATCTTTCAACTTTAGCAAGGCTTTTTCAGAATGATGTATTGCCATCTGATTTGCTCGAAAGGAGTTGTAAAAAACGTTTATTAATTCAGGAATTAAAAGCGTATAATCCTAGCTATGATTCGTATCATTCCATCGCAGAAGAGATAAAAATAGTTATAAATGAATTGTACAGAAAGGGCACTGTTTTATTACAAAACAAACAAGGTATACCCTTAAATCAAATTCATAAACGAAAGATAGCATCAATTCATATCGGTGTTGATGGAGAGTCTGAATTTCAGCATACTTTATCTAAGTATACTCAAGTTGATCATTTCTATCTAAAGGACGTTCCCGGAACTGATGATGTGTTGAAATTAAACAGGCAAATGTTAGAATATAATACCATAATTGTCGGCGTAAATGGCGATTGGTATGAAGAGGAAAAGAATGTTTCGATGTATTCATTTTTGCATCAAATATCGATTTCAGCTGATCTTATTCTTGTGCATTTTGGTTCTGGAAATCGTTTGGTAAATCTGCCTAGTAATAATCCTTTTAAAGCTATTCTATTGGCTTTTGATACGAGTAATGAGGCGCAGAAAGTAGCGGCTCAAATGGTTTTTGGTGGTATCGCAGCAGAAGGTGTGCTGGCTAAAAATATTAACGGGCATTATTCATTTGGAACAGGAGAGAAGACGAAAAAATGTCGTTTGGGATATGCACCTGCTTATATGGAAGCTATAGAAGATACATTATCATTGATTGACCAGATTGCCTATAAGGCCATTCGGGAGCGAGCAACCCCCGGATGTCAGATTTTAGTTGCAAAAAACGGAGATGTTATCTATAATAAAGCATTTGGTTATCATACCTATAGTAAAAAGCGTCATGTGAAAAAAACGGATTTTTATGACATTGCTTCGGTAACTAAGATTATAGCTTCTGTCTCATCTGTTATGAGGATGTACGATGAAGGAAAATTAACATTAGATGATTCTTTATCTCATTTGTTGCCACGATTAGAAGGAAGTAATAAGGAGAGCCTGTTATTAAAGGATATGCTTATTCATCAAGCCGGACTTGAATCCTGGATTCCGTTTTATACTTTGACAATTGATAAAGAGCGCTTAAAGGGAGAGGTTTATAATCGGCGGTATTCTTCGATTTATAATATAAAACTTGATACACGGTTGTATATGAATAAAACGGCTCACTATCGAAGTGATATCTTTAGGCGTAGTAGAAGTAATGATTTCAGTGTCAGAGTTTGTGATGATTTATATATGAATAAGGCGTACCTGGATTCCATGCAAATGATTATTGACACATCCAAAGTCGAATTAGATCCGGAATACAAATACAGTGATTTAGGTTATTACTATTTAAAGGAAATCATCGAAAAAACGTATCGAAAACCATTAAATGAATATGTGGAAGAAACCTTCTTTAAGCCAATTGGAGCTGAACGAATGCAGTATTTACCACTCGAAGATTTTAACAAGCGAGAAATTATTCCTACCGAAAATGATAAAGCATTCAGAGGAAAGGTGATTCACGGATATGTGCACGATCCCGGCGCAGCAATGTTAGGTGGTGTGGGAGGTCATGCCGGTATTTTTGCCAACGCACAGGACTTAGCCAAGATGTTGCAAATGTATTTGAACAGAGGTATATATGGATGCGAGAGATTTATTGATTCTACAACGATAGAAACCTTTACTTCTGTAGTGAAAGAAGGAAACAGAAGAGGGCTAGGGTTTGATAAACCAGTTCTTGATCCTGAAATTTCAGGACCTTCCTGTAAAGAGGCCTCTTCATTATCCTATGGTCATTCAGGCTTTACCGGTACTTTGGTTTGGGTAGATCCAAAATATGATTTAATTTATATTTTCCTGTCTAATCGTATTCACCCTAATCAATATAATAAGCAATTGATAAAGACAGATGTGCGTACCAATATACAATCTGCTATTTATCGATCCTTACCTGAATATTGGGAGGGCTTAAAAAAAGATACCGTTTCTAATCGAAATTAAAAACGGTTTAATTTATTGCTGTTATAAAAATCTTAATAGAGTCTTATTTCAGGTTATAAAAGTGAGTAAAAGCTTTAATTGCATAGCTGTGATCCATCACACCTCCTAACTCTCGTACAGAATGCATCGCCAGCATGGGATTTCCCATATCCATAGTTCTGATGTCAACCTGTCCGGTGGAAACATTCCCCAAAGTGGATCCTCCGGCTGTATCTGATCGGTTTACGAACTTTTGAAAAGGAACTCCTGCATCTTTACATATAGTTTCAAATACCGCGCTTGAGTTACCATCGGTTGTATATTTCTGATTGGCGTGGATCTTAATTACGGGACCGTCATTAAGGACAGGGTGTAAAACAGGATCGTGTTTATCTACATTATTCGGATGAATAGAATGTGCCATATCAGCAGAGATCATAAACGACAGATATAGCGTTTTATAAAAGTCATCAGAACTCTGACCTAAGGCTGTATTTATACGTTTTAAAATATTGCTAAATACCGGAGAGCCCGCACCTTGCTTTGTAACACTTCCTACTTCCTCATTGTCAAAAATACAAAGCATTTGCGTGGTGTCTTCATTATTGCTATCAAGCAAAGCTTTTAATCCGCCATGAACCATAGCTAAGTCATCGAGTTTTGCTGAGCTGATCATTTCATTATTCAATCCCAGAATACAACCTTTTTCATATTCATAAAGTGTTAAATCAAAATCAATAATGTCATCTGTTTGAATATTTAATTCTTCTGCAATGAGTTTAAGTAAGAAATTGTCCTTCTCAAAATCATCATTAACCACCGAAATAAGAGGAAGCATATCCACTTGTTTATTTAATTCTATTCCGTTGTTAACCTTGCGATTCAGGTGAATAGCCAGGTTGGGAATTGTTAATAATGGCCTTTTAAAATTAACAAAAGCAGACTGAGGATGAAGAGGATGATCTCCTTTTAAGATAACTCTTCCAGCCATCGATAAAGGTCTGTCTAACCACGACATTAAAATAGGACCTCCATATACTTCCGTGTTTAGTTTTAGAAGCTTGTCTTCAACGAGAATTTCAGGATTGGGCTTAATTTTAAAGCTCGGAGAATCGCTATGGGCACTAATAATTTTAATACCTGTTTCGGCCAGGTTTTTCTTACCTATGGTAAATGCAAATATGGCTGAATCATTTTTAGTAGTGAAATATTTTTTCCCTTTCTCCAGCTTCCAGGTTTCAGTTAATGAAAGTTCTTGAAAACCTTTTTTATTTAATTCCTCTTTTATATTTCCAACTACATGATATGGAGATGGGCTATCGTATATAAAATCAATTAGTTCCTGTGCTAATACTTGTTCTTTGCTCATGTTTTAAAATTTGATGCAATTTATAAAATCCCTTTGTTTGTTGCATAACAAGCAGCTATGAGTTTTGTTAGGCTTGAGGCAATATTTTTATTCGTAATTTGTCATGGAACATTTCTAACCACCATGCTGTTAAACTCATATTAGTGATGAGCATTAAAATTATAATGTGATGAAACGAGCCATGAGAGAAATTTTACACGCTAAGGAATGATTAATTTGGCGAGATTCGTTTGATTATAGAATATAAAATTTATACAGATGAAAGAGGAATTAAGGAAATTATTAATGGGCTTTCCCTTACTCACGGAAGAAGATAGGCAATTGATATTGGATAATTCTGATGTACGGAAGTTTTCGAAAGGAACTATTCTTTTAAAGGAAGGGCAAATATCTAAAGAGTGTTATTCTGTATTGAAAGGGATTGTTCGTGAATATTATATGGTTGATGGTGAGGAGAAAACAACCAACTTTTTTAGCGAAGGACAAGCAGTCAATTCTTTCACCTCTATTTCTAATAATACGCCTTCCAAACATTATTGGGTTTGCACCGAAGATTGTGTTCTGGTGGTTGGTACCCAAAGTCTGGAAGAAGAAATGTGTAAAAGAATTCCTAAACTGGAAGGTATCATACGTAAAGAAGTTGAACGATTGTCTGGTGAGGCACAGGACGAATTCGCCGCCTTTATTACTTCCTCACCAGAACAGCGCTATTTAAGACTGATGGAAAAAAGGCCTGAGCTTTTCCATCGAGTACCCTTGCATCAAATAGCTAGTTTTTTAGGTATTACTGCTGAGTCATTGAGTAGAATTCGAAAAAGAATATTTAGCAAAAAAGTAGTGAATTAGTTTGTAGAATGTACCAACACCACATTTCCTCTTTTGTGTCCGGTATCTACCAAACGATGTGCATCAACAACTTGAGCAAAAGGAAATGACTGATCAATAACAGGATCAAGTGATTTTCTTTCAGTTAGATTCAGTAAATCTTTTAACATAGGTTTTAATTCTTTTACAGGTTTAAGTCCTGTAGCTGAGAATTTAGCTTTTTTCGATAAAAATATTCCGGAAAACATAACCTGCATTAATAAAGAAAGGCTTAGTACAGGCGAAATATAACAACCACCCGGTTTTAAAGCCTTTCTGCAGTCGCAGTAGTTACTTTTCCCTACCGTATCAAATATTACGTCGTATTGGTTTTTAAGCGATGTAAAATCTTCTTGAGAATAATCGATTACCTGATGTGCTCCTAAAGATTGTACAAACTGTATGTTTTTTGTGCTGCATACGCCGCTGACTTTGGCTCCAAGATTTGCAGCTATTTGAGTAGCAGCACTACCAATGCTTCCTGCTGCTCCATTGATCAGTACTTTTTGGCCGGGTTTAATTTCTGCCAGTTTATATAAAAAGTTAGCTGCAGTTAGTGCTCCATCGCACAGAATAGCAGCTTTTTCAAAACTTAGGGAAGCTGGTTTTGGTAAGATTAAATGATCCTCTGACGTGCATATATAATCTGCATTGGTTCCAAAACCTAGTGCTGTTTCTCCAAAAACTTCATCGCCGGGTTTAAAATTGTTTACCTTACTGCCAACCGCTTCAACAACTCCAGAGTAACCCGTTCCTGTAATTGCTGACTTAGGTTTAGTTAAGCCCAAAAATAATCTGGCATATTTAGGTGTTCCCTGACGCATCATACTTTCTGCGGTAGTTATACTGGATACTTTTATTTTAACGAGAATTTCGTTCTCTTCAGGACTTGGCTTTTTAATCTCTTGAATTTTTAATACCTCCGGATCTCCATACTTTGTACAAACGACTGCTTTCATTGTATTTCATTTTTTAAGTTTTTATCTGGTACAAAGTTAAAGGTAGGCTTTAGCACAATTCCTTGACTTTAGTTAAGAAGTTTGAATTATGAAAAGAATAATCATTATTAGTTAAAATAGAAATGCTTTATATTTGTCTCTTAATTAAATAAAAGGACCATAACTATGAAAATTATTCTCTCTTCAATAGTAATTATTTTAATCACATGTAGTAGTCTGTTAGCAGAACAATATACACTTACTGACGATGATGTTATTGTAGAAGGTGGCTTTATAATCAGTTGTACTTATAATCCTTTTATTTCTGGAATGTTTGAAATTATTATTCCAAATGAACTTGATGGACAAAAAATAATAGGTATTGCTTCTGGATCATCTAACTTAAAAGGAGTGTTTTGTAATAAATACTTATCTAGAGTTATTTTTCCAGAAAGTATTGAAGTAATTGGGGATTATTCTTTTTATGTAAATGCATTAAAAGAAGTGGATTTAACCAACCTGATTAATTTAAGGGAAATTGGAATAGGTGCATTTATGCAAAATAATATTTCAGCTATTAGTTTTGAAGGATGCAAAAACCTAAATACTATCGGAATAAAATCATTTCTTGGGAATAACCTAAATTCTATTGATTTAAGCCTCTTAACTAATTTAACTTCAATTGGAGCATATTCATTTTATGGTGAATCTATCATAAGTATGACATTACCTAATGGGGAAGTTAATGGAGTTTGGGGATGGAAAGATATTGATGGGATAATATATAATTCTGGGGCTATTGTAACTGATTTAACTAAATTATATTATGTACCTAAACCATATGAGTTAAAGGATGAAGATGTTGAGGTTGTTGATGGAGTTATCGTTTCTGTGGAATCGGAGAACGAATTTTATGAATTGATAATTCCCGAAATATTAGATGGGCAAAGTGTTATTGGTATTTCAGGAGGAGAAAACTCTGGAGTTGGTTTATTTGAAAATAAGAAGATTAAAAGTGTTGAGCTACCTTCTACTTTAAGAAAAATAGGCTATAGAGCATTTAAAAATAATTATATAGAAAGATTAGATTTATCAGTATGTGCTAATATTGAATCAATAGGTAATTCTGCATTTGAAAATAATAGTAAATTGAAGAGTGTTAATCTTGGAAATTGTAAATTCTTAAAATCATTAGGAGATTATGCATTTCGCAAGAATAAGAATCTAAATTTTTTAAATTTAGAAAATTGTGATGCATTAAAACGTATTGGAGATTATACTTTTGCAGATTGTTTACTGTCGGAATTGGATTTAAGTAGTTGTTTATCTATGGATTCAATTGGGAATGGTGCTTTTCAAAATTGTGCTACAATAAGTGTAGATTTTAATAATTTAGTTTCTTTGGAATATATTGGAAGTAGAGCATTTTCTGATTTGTCAATACAAGAGGTGGATTTAAGTTCTTGTACATCTTTAGTTGAAATTGATAGATATGCATTTTATAACTGTAATATAGATTCTATCAATATTGTAAATTGTGAATCACTTCAAAATATTAGAGAGAACGCTTTTTTTAGTAATTCATTGAAAATAGGCTTTAAATTACCTGTTAATAAACGATATGGAGAGTTGGGGTGGAAAGATTCTAACAATAAAGCTTATGCAGGTGGAGATATAGTTAGTGATATAGAAGCTTACTACTATTTACCAGTTCCATATACTTTAACAGATAGAGATGTTTTTGTTGATAATGGTATAATCGAATCTTGTTTATATAATTTTGAGCGAAAAGAAATAATAATTCCGGATATTTTAGATGGGCAAGTGGTTACTGCTATCAGAGGTTCTTCTGAAGAAGATTATGGAGTCTTTGCAGGAAAGGGTATTCATAATATTGTTTTGCCTTCGGGATTAACTAATATAGGGGACAATGCTTTTTTTAATAATAAATTACAGTCACTAGATTTTTCAAAATGCCCATCGTTGTATGAAATAGGAAGTAATGCCTTTAATGCTAATGAAATAGAAGAAGTTGATTTAACTACACTCAATTCACTTGAGAATATTAGAGAAGGGGCATTTAATGGTAATAACATAAATAATTTGGATTTAAGCGCTTGTTCTTCCTTGGCTATAATTGAAAAAAATGCCTTTCTAAATAACAGTATAAAATCTCTGAGTATAAGTTGTCAATCGTTAGAACGCATAGGGGATTATGCTTTTAAAGGAAATTATTTGGAAAAGGTAGATTTAAGTGATTGTAACTCGTTGCAAAATTTAGGACAAAGTGCTTTTTCCCAAAATGAAGGTGTCAATTGTATTTTAAAATTACCAATAAATGAAGAATATAATGATCTTGGATGGAAAGATACTGATGGAGAGATATTTAATGGAGGAGGAGAGGTTGCTAATATGTATTCATTTTATTATATACCTATTCCATATATATTAAAAGATGAGGATGTTGTGGTTGCTGATGGAATTATTAAAGAATGCTCATATAAATTTGGATTAAAAGATATAGTAATACCAAATGTACTGGATGGTCAGGATGTAGTTGGTATTGATGATGCTTCATATGATACGTATAATTTTATGTTTTCTCATAAGGGTATTAGAAGTGTGGTTTTACCTAAAAGTTTAATAACGATTGGTGAAAATGCATTTTCACACAATCAATTAAATTATATTGATCTTACGTCATGCCCTATGTTGGAAGAGGTAGGAGATTATGCATTTTCATATAATAAAATAAAAGAACTTGACCTTTCTAATGCAAGTTATTTGTTTAAAATTAAAGAGGGTGCTTTTAGAAATAATATACTGGATAGCTTAGATTTAAGTGAATGTGAAAGGTTGGAATTGGTTGGAGAAGCTGCTTTTAGTAGTAATAATTTGAGTAGTCTGAACTTAAACTTCTGTAATAACTGTGAATGTAGTGACTTGGATGTTAATTATACTTCAGTTGATTGGGTAAATACTGGAGCATGTACTTCTCTTAAAGAAATTGGAAGATATGCATTTTCAGATAATAAATTAACCAGTTTAGATTTAACATTTTGTACTTCATTGAATAATATTAATGATTATGCATTTTATAATAACAAGTTAAACGAAATAGATTTTTTTAATTGTAAGAATATTAAGAAAATCGGAAAATATGCTTTTAGTGCTAATGAATTAAAAAGCTTTGAGTTACCAACGCCAAAAACTCCAAACTTTATATTTTACGACTGGATAGAAAGTGTATATGGTAAACATATTGATGGAGGTAAGGTTGTTAGTGATTTAGCTGCGTCCTATACAGCTAATATTACTCCTGTGGTACATATTGCATTTGTTGTTGGAGATGGTAATGATTCAGTTGAAGGAGCTACTGTAGAAATAATAGGACTTGAAAGTAAGGTGACAAATGCTTCTGGAATTGTTCAGTTTGAGATATTAAATGGAAATCAACAATTAAAATACACTATAACCTCAAATGGACATAAAACAAGAAATGGTTATTTAATTGTTGGAGAGGAGAATATAATAAGGGAAGTAGCTTTGCAAAGTGCATATGATATAGAATTTTATATAAATGATGGTAAAAACCCATTATATGGGGTAGAAGTAACATTAGAGAATTATGATTTTCAATTGTCAGATAATGATGGAATAGTAAAGTTTGAAGAAGTATTACCTGTGAATTCAATAAATTATTGGGTCTCTTTTAATGATAAATTGCTTTATTCAGGAACGTTACAATTAACAAATCATATCAAAGAATCTATATCATTAAATAGTATATCAGATTTAATTGAAGAACAAATTGTTTTATATCCAAATCCTTCTCTAGATCAATTCTATATTGACTTACCAAGCAAAGCGATTGTTAGTATATTTAGTTCTATAGGAGAAATTAAAATGCGGAAAGAGTACACCAATGGAGAACAAGAGATTGATGTGTCAGGACTGCAAAAAGGGTCTTATTTGATTCATATTAAATTTAATGGAGGAGTTGTCACTAAAAAGTTAATTAAGCAATAGTATATTTAATTGTTATGAAACAAGCTTTTTCAAAGCAATGGATGTGGATTAGTTTTGGAATTTTCATTGTTACCGAACTTATATTAGGAGGATTAGTTGGTGGTTTTGTGGTTGGTAAATATATGTCCATCCATCTGCGTTTTATGCTGCAGGGCTTATTGAATTTAATAGCCTATTTTATAGGAGGATTTATTATTGGTTTAATATCTCCTGGTATAAGAATATATGAGCCGGCTGCTGGTGCATTTTTGTCAGTATTGGTTATGTTGGTGCTTACTATTTTTACACCTTTTTCGTTTCTTCATTTTAGCCTGACAAAAGTATTAGTGGGCGGAGGTATTGCATTTTTCTTAGCCTTAACGGGAGCCAAATTAGGAGAACGTATGGCCGGGAATATGGTGTAGTGTTCTCTTCTGGGATTTGTTCTTTGCAGAACTACATTGTTTTATCTACAATACTTAACACAAACAATAAAGACTTTTAAGTTGTTTTTTCTTAAATTGATGACAACAGATTAAAGTAGATGCAAAATGAAATCGCAAAAATAAGGGAAGTTGTTATAAACAGGGTAGCCTACCTGACTGCAATTTTTTTGACTCCAGCTTATCTAATGGCGGGACTGCGCTCATATGAGTTTGGCTGGAAGTCCATGTTTATTTATTATTCTATACTTTATGTTCTAGTACTTTTTGTCTCATTCTTTAGGAAGCGACTAAAGTTTCTGGCAAAAATTATCATACTCACTGCTGGTTATCTATTAATTGCCATTTCAGCACTTTATAATTTTGCTTTTAGTGCCGGGTATTTTTATATCATTATTTCCATTGCTATCCTGTCAATTCTGATTAATCGGAAGTACGCCATTTATACAACCATATTTATATTCGTAGTATTTGTTTTGGTTGGTGTAGGATATGTGACTAATTATCTTTCGCCGATTACCAATCTGAATGATCTTACGCATAATGTGCATCACTGGGCTACAACCTTAGTGGCCATTTTTTCCCTAATTATCATCTTTATTTTTGCTTTTGGAGATGTTTTTCTTGAGTTAATGCAGGCATTTCATAAAAAGGAAGAATCAGAAGAGCAATTTCGAACCTTGGCAGAAAATGTGCCCGGTACGATATATTTATGTAATAATGATGAAACTTACTCTATGATTTATCTTAACGATAAAGTTGAGCATTTAACGGGATATCCAAAGGAAGAATTTCTTACCCAAAGATTAAGTTTTGTGGATTTGTATCACCCGGAGGATAAAGAAAATGTATTTGCAAAAGTAGATTTAGCATTAGAGAAAAAGGAATCTTTCCATATAGAGTATCGATTAAAGCATAAATCAGGAAATTGGATTTGGATTGAAGAATTTGGGGCAGGTATATATAAGAATAATGAATTACAATTGCTGGAAGGTTTTTTTATTGATGTTACAGAAAAAAAGAAAATAGACAAGGAGTTGAGTAATCACAGGAATCATCTTGAACATTTGGTAAGTAAAAGAACCCTGGACTTAGAAGCTGCAACAGAAGAATGGAAATCAACAAGCGAAGATTTAGCTTTAAAAAACAATATGGTTGCAGAGCAAAATGTCCAACTTCAATTGGCCTTAAAGAATCTTAAAGAAACTCAGGGACAATTAATGCAGGCCGAAAAAATGGCTTCCTTAGGAACATTGACGGCAGGTGTTTCTCACGAAATTAATAATCCATTAAATTACCTTTCTGGAGTTTGCTATGGTTTCTCAAACTATTTTAAAAAATATGGGAGTCGTGATGAACAAACGACTAATTTATTACTGAAGAGTACAGAAACAGCCATTAAGCGTATTTCATCGATTGTAAAAGGGCTTAACGAATTTAGTAGCGATCATAGTGATTATGATGAAGACTGCGATGTGCACGCTATTATTGAAAATTGCCTAACCGTTTTATACAGCCAGTTTAAAAAAAAATAGAAGTTATTAAAGATTTTGGTTCACAAGAAGAAACAATAAAAGGTAATGTAAGTAAATTGTACCATGTAATTACGAATATTTTATTGAATTCTATTCAGTCGATAGAAAAGGAGGGACAAATAATAATTACCACCCGAAGCTCCTTGAAATACATCGAAATCGAAATTAAGGATAACGGATGTGGAATCAGTAAAGAAAATCTTTCGAAGGTTACCGATCCATTTTTTACCACTAAACCTCCAGGGGAAGGTACCGGATTAGGATTATCTTTAGTATATTCCGTCATTAAGGAGCATAAAGGTATCTTTACAATAGAATCTGAAATTAAAAAAGGAACAAAAGCAATAATTCAATTGCCATTAAAAAGAGATTAAATATGAGTGACAAACCCAAAATATTATATGTGGATGATGAGGAAATAAACCTATTGTTATTCGAAGTAAATTTTAAAGAAAAATATCATGTATTAACTGCTCTGGATGGCTTTGAAGGTTTGGGTGCCTTGGATGAACATTCAGATACAAGAATTATAATTAGTGATATGAAAATGCCTGGGATGAATGGAATAGAATTTATCAAAAAAGCAAAAGAAAAATACCCGGATAAAAAGTTTTATATTTTAACTGGTTTTCAAATTACTGATGAGATTCAGGAAGCCCTTAATACGGGCTTAATTATTGAATATTTTAGTAAGCCTTTTCAAACAGAAAGAATGCATAAGATCATAGCCGAAGCTATCAATAGTTAATTTGATCAGCGGTTAATTCCTAATCATATATCGTCAATAGTAAGTTTGAATATTCAAATATCAAAGTATGACTAAATATGGTAGAAATTAGTTGTACTTTTTTTTAATTACTGATGGTGTGCACATTAATGAGGGATTTCAAAATACTCACCAAAGGCATTTCTTTATTACTACAATTGCAACCTTCAAACATCATTAACATTTTTACTATATTCGTGCTTCCATTAAAATTTAAGAGTTTATAATGCGCGTTTGTATTGCCGAGAAACCCAGTGTTGCAGGAGAAATAGCTAAAATTGTTGGTGCTAATACCAAAAAAGATGGTTATTACGAAGGGAATAATTATCAGGTTACCTGGACATTTGGTCATTTATGTACCTTAAAAGAACCGCACGATTATCTTCCCGAATGGAAAAGATGGAATCTGGGTACTTTACCTATCATACCTTCGCAATTCGGAATTAAACTCATTGAGAATAAAGGTGTAGAAAAGCAGTTTCGGGTTATCGAAAGCCTAATGAAGACGGCCACGGAAGTAATAAACTGCGGTGATGCCGGACAAGAGGGAGAGGTGATTCAACGTTGGGTACTGCAAAAAGCAGGCTGCAAGGCTCCTTTAAAACGTTTGTGGATTTCATCTCTTACCGAAGAAGCTATCAGAGAAGGGTTCGAAAAGCTTTACGATAACGATAAATTCAATGCTTTATATGCCGCAGGAAGTTCCAGGGCAATTGGCGATTGGTTACTCGGGATAAATGCCACACGCTTATACACGATCAAGTATAGTCAACCGGGAACGGTTTTATCCATTGGTAGAGTTCAAACACCAACGCTTGCATTGATTGTAAATCGATATCTCGAAATAGAAAACTTTGTTCCTCAACCTTATTGGGAGCTTAAAACGCTATACAAAGGAGTCACATTCAATTCAACACAAGGAAAATATGCGAGCAAAGAGGAGGGGAGTTCTGCATTGGAAAAAATTAAGGATAAACCTTTTGAGGTCACCGATTTTAGTCGAAAGCCAGGAAAAGAAGCGCCTCCTCGTTTATTTGATTTAACCTCTTTACAGGTAGAATGTAATAAAAAGTTTGCCTTGTCGGCGGATGAAACCTTAAAAGGTATTCAATCACTATACGAGAAAAAACTCACTACTTATCCACGTGTAGATACCACATATTTAAGTAAAGATATTTATCCGAAAATTAGCGGGATATTAAAAGGGTTAAAACAGTATCAGGCATTGGTTGAGCCTTTGTTGGGAGCAAAAATACGTAAGTCTAAAAAAGTATTTGATGATAAAAAAGTAACGGATCACCATGCCATTATTCCAACAGGAATGACGGCACCGGAGAGTTTATCTCGCGATGAAAAAATCATTTACGATACGGTTACCCGGAGATTTATAGCCAACTTTTATCCCGATTGTGAAATTTCTACAACTACCATTTTAGGGAAAGTAGAGGATGTCAATTTTAAAACATCCGGAAAGCAGGTTTTGAAGGAAAACTGGCGAGTGGTGTATAAATCTATGTCAGGGAAAAAGGATACGGAGGATAAGATTTTACCTGAATTTACCAAAGGAGAAAGTGGTCCGCATGAACCCGATTTTCAGGAGAAAGAAACCCAGCCACCAAAGTATTATACTGAGGCAACTTTGCTTCGAGCCATGGAAACAGCGGGTAAGCAGGTGGATGACGAAGAGTTAAGAGAGCTGATGAAAGAGAATGGCATCGGTCGTCCGTCTACACGAGCCAATATCATCGAAACCCTGTTTAAGCGTAAATACATATATAAGGTTCGTAAAAATGTGTTGCCAACAACCATGGGCGTAAAGCTGATGGAGTTTATTTCTAATGATCTTCTAAAATCAGCTGAACTTACCGGCTTGTGGGAACAAAAGCTACGACAAATCGAAACCGGGAATTACCAGGCAGGTGATTTTATGGGGGAGTTGAAGCAAATGGTTTCTGATTTGGTTTTTCAGGTAAAGAATGATTATAGCAAAGGTAAAATTGTTATTGAAGAAAACGATGATAAGGAAGTAAAAACCAAACCTAAAGCAAAGCCAACAGCTAAAAGTGCCAAAGAATTAAAGTGTCCTCGATGCGCTGAGGGTACCATGATAAAAGGTAAAAGTGCCTGGGGTTGTTCTGCTTATGCTTCGGGCTGTAAAACATTAATTCCCTTTAAGTTTTTAGGAAAGAGCCTAACTGATAAACAAGTGGAAGGTTTAATTTTAAAAGGAAAAACACCTAAAATAAAAGGTTTTGAATTAGAAGGAAACAAGGTAGCCGGGGTGCTTAGTTTTGATGATGATTTTAACTTGCGTTTGGAGGAAGAAGCCGCAAAAGAATTGTTATGTCCTAAATGCAAAACCGGTCATATACTCGAAGGAAAATCGGCCTGGGGTTGTTCTAATTTTAAAAATGGCTGTCGGGTAATTATTCCTTTCGAATTCCTAAAAAAGAAATTGAGCAAAGCCAATATGGAGGCACTTATCTTTAAAAGTAAAACCGGAAAATTAAAAGGTTTTAGTTTGTCGGATGAAGAAACCGATGTTTCCGGATTTATTGATTGGGACGAGAACTATCATCTTAGATTTAATAAAGCTTAATTCTTCGCAGGAAAGTTTTACTGTCGCCCTCCTGACTTTTTTATTTCCCTCCCTGATTTTATGCTTGTCCTCTATAAAATTTTATCCACCCTTCCGGGGAGGATGAACCACAGGAATGGGAGGGAGGCTTAATTTTGAGGGTTTATTGATGAAAAAATGAGGTAGATCGTTAATATTTTAGGGAGGACGATATGAAAATGACCCAGCTTGTTTTGATTTTAGGGGAGGATGGTGAAAAGCATAGCGGAGGATAGAAAATAAATATGGAGGGTGAACTAAAAACTTCCCAGCTTGATGCGAAAATGCCATTTTGATTGTGAAAATATTGGGAGGAAAGGTAAATCAATTGGCAGGGCGTCATAAAATTGGTACAGATCGATTCAAAACTTAAGGAGCCCAAATAAATACAAGTGATTCTGATCTAAAAAGTCTTGATTATTCTCATATAATTTTATTATGTTAAGCGTTTGTTCCTAAACTTCTTCAATCCTCTGATTTTACAGATGGGAACTTTTTAATAATTTTTGGATAGCACCCTATTACCTTTCATTCAGATTGCATCCCCCATTTTTAAATTTTATATTTGCGCATAGCAAAAAAAATATACATGAACTATATTGTATCAGCCCGTAAATACCGTCCTTCAACATTTGTTTCAGTAGTTGGACAACAGAACATTACCACAACTTTAAAAAATGCCATAAAGGGCAGTCAGTTAGCACATGCTTACTTGTTTTGCGGACCACGTGGAGTTGGTAAAACGACCTGTGCTCGTATTTTTGCTAAAACCATAAACTGTTCTAATATAACAGCCGATTTTGAAGCTTGTAACGAATGCGAATCATGCGCTTCGTTCAACGAAAATCGATCTTATAATATTCACGAATTAGATGGTGCATCCAATAACTCGGTGGAGGATATCAGAAGCCTGATTGATAAAGTTCGGGTTCCGCCTCAAATTGGTAGTTATAGTGTGTATATCATCGATGAGGTTCATATGTTGTCGCAGGCGGCGTTTAATGCTTTCCTTAAAACATTGGAAGAACCACCAAAGCATGCCATTTTTATATTGGCAACCACCGAAAAACACAAAATTTTACCAACTATTTTGTCTCGTTGTCAGATTTATGATTTCAATAGGATAACGATTGAAGATGCCGTTGGTCATTTAAAATATGTAGCGCAAAGCGAGGGAATAGAAGCAGAGGACGAAGGATTAACCGTAATTGCTCAAAAGGCAGATGGAGCTATGCGGGATGCATTATCAATCTTTGATCAGATTGTTGCTTTTTCGGGTAAAAACATCAGTTATCAGCAGGTGATCGATAATCTGAATGTACTGGATTATGATTTCTATTTCAGATTAGTTGATGCATTTCTGGCAGAAGATACTACGCAAACTTTATTAATTTTTGATGAAATATTAAAAAGAGGGTTTGATGCGCATCACTTTATTTCAGGGTTAAGTTCACATTTCAGAGATTTGCTGGTGTGTAAAGATCCTGCCACTATTCAGTTAATGGATGTTGGGGCAAAGGTGAAAGAAAAGTATGCCGAGCAAGCGCAAAAAAGTAGTGTTGATTTTTTAATTGATGCCCTGAATATTACCAACGATTGCGATTTACAGTATAGAGTCGCTAAAAATAAAAGATTACACGTCGAGTTTGCTTTGATAAAGGCTTCGAGAGTACTGGAAGAGCAAAGAAAAAAGTAGCGAAAAAGGCGAGGCAGAAAAACGGTTCCGGGGGGAGTGATCAAAAAGTAAGTTCAACCGGTGCAGCGCCAGCAGGGAATAAACGACCTGTGAAATCCGTTACAAAAGAAACGAAATCAACATCAGGTGGAGTTCAAAAAAGTCCTTTAAAAACCATTTCTCTGAAGGCAGCATTGCAAGGAGGTCAGGATTTAGGGAGTACAAAGCAAAAACAGGCTAAAGAAGAGAAAAAAGAAGAAATAAAGATTGATCCAAGTTGGAATACTCCGGTTTCAGAAGAGTCTGTGAAAAGAGCCTGGTTAAAATATGCCAAACAAGTTGAAGCGAATAATCTTCGCTTAACCAGCATCATGAATAACCATATTCCTCAATTACAGGATGGTCATGTTCTAAGTGTTGAACTGAAAAACGTAACCCAGGAAAAGGAATTACAGGCAGAAAAGACGACTATTTTTACTTTTCTAAAAGTAGAACTTAAAAATGCTTCACTGGAGTTGAAAACATCTTTAATGCAAGGGGAGCAAAAGCATACCAAAGCGTTTACGGCTGCGGATAAAGCCAAATTAATGGCGAAGAAAAATCCTGCCTTGTTGCTATTAACGAAAAAGTTTGATTTAGATGTAGAATAAGATGAACTATGTAGCTTGCTTATTGTTTTTTGCATGGTTCTATAATCGATAACAATATAATAACCAATATAATTGGAGGAAGTTCCTCATAAAATGTTTTTTGATATGACACAAACATCAAAAATTATTTACACAAAAACCGACGAAGCGCCAGCTTTGGCTACTTATTCGTTTTTGCCTATTATCAAAACCTTCACCGATGCAGCGGGAGTTCAGGTTGAATTAAAGGATATTTCGCTTGCCGGAAGAATTATAGCTAATTTTCCTGAAAACCTGACAGAGGAACAAAAGCAGGACGATGCCTTGATGCAATTAGGTGAATTAGCTAAAACTCCTGAGGCTAATATCATTAAACTACCTAATATTAGTGCTTCTATACCTCAGTTGGTTGCTGCCATTAAGGAATTAAAAGAGCACGGGTATAATGTGCCTGATTTTCCTATGGAAGCTAAAACCGAAGAAGAAAAGGAAATTAAAGCCAGATATGCTAAAGTATTGGGTAGCGCGGTAAACCCGGTTTTACGTGAAGGAAATTCCGACAGACGTGTTGCAGCTGCAGTTAAGCAATACGCCAAAGATAACCCACACTCAATGGGAGCATGGACTGCTGATTCTAAATCGCATGTGGCACATATGACAGATGGTGATTTTTACTCTTCAGAAAAATCATATGTGGCTTCAAAAGCAGGAAGTGTAAAAATTACCTTAGTACAGGATTCCGGAGAGGAAGTAGTATTGAAAGAATCAACACCTTTGTTGGAAGGTGAAGTAATTGACGGATCTGTAATGAGTAAAAAAGCTTTACGCGCTTTTTATGAAAAAGAAATTGAAGCAGCTAAAAATGAGGATGTGTTATTGTCGTTGCATTTAAAAGCTACGATGATGAAAGTTTCTGATCCAATAATGTTTGGTCATGCCGTTACCGTTTTTTATAAAGATGTATTTGAAAAATATGCAGAACTGTTTACTGAAATAGGTGTTGATCCTAACAATGGTTTAGGCGATGTGTATGCTAAAATTGAGCAGTTACCTGCAGATAAAAAAGCCGAAGTAGAAGCTGCTATTCAAGAGGTATATAAAAGCCGTCCGGAATTAGCTATGGTAAACTCCGATAAAGGTATTACCAACCTACATGTTCCAAGTGATATTATTATTGATGCATCAATGCCTGCTGCTCTTCGTACATCTGGTCAGATGTGGGGACCAGACGGTAATCTAAAAGATACAAAAGCCATGATTCCGGATCGTTGTTACGCTGGAATTTACCAGGAAGTATTTACTTTCTGTAAGGCAAATGGTGCTTTTGATGTAACCACAATGGGTAATGTATCCAATGTTGGTTTAATGGCAAAAAAAGCAGAAGAGTACGGTTCGCATGATAAAACATTTGAAATTCCTGCGAATGGAAAAGTTGTAGTAACAACCGAAGACGGAGAAGTTGCATTTGAACACGCTGTTGAAGCAGGAGATATCTGGCGTATGTGTCAAACTAAGGATATAGCCATTAAAGATTGGGTTAAACTAGCAGTTAACAGAGCTACAGCAACCGGAAATCCAGCTATTTTCTGGTTAGATGAAAACAGAGCACATGATGCAAATATCATAGCAAAAGTAAATACATACTTAAAAGAGCATGACTTAACTGGACTTGAAGTGAAAATTATGAGTCCGGTTGAAGCCATTAAATATACCTTAAAGCGAGTGAAAGATGGCGTGGATACGATTTCGGTAACAGGAAATGTATTGCGCGATTACCTGACTGATTTATTCCCAATTTTAGAGCTTGGAACCAGTGCAAAAATGTTATCTATTGTTCCGTTGTTAGCAGGAGGTGGATTATATGAAACAGGTGCAGGAGGTTCTGCTCCAAAGCACGTTCAACAGTTTTTAGGAGAAGGTCACTTACGTTGGGATTCTCTTGGAGAATTTTTAGCACTAGCTGTATCATTAGAGGATTTAGGAAATAAAACAGGAAATCAAAAAGCAGTAGTTTTGGCAAAAGCTTTAGATCAGGCTAATGGTTTATTCCTTAAAAATGATAAATCTCCATCTCGTAAGGTTAATGAGCCGGATAACCGTACAAGTCATTATTATTTGGCTATGTATTGGGCACAGGCTTTAGCCGAGCAATCAGAAGATGCCGAATTAAAGGCTGTATTTGCTAATGTAGCTAAAGAATTAGAAGCTAACGAAGCGAAAATTACACAGGATTTAATTGATGCTCAGGGATCGGAATTAAACATTGGTGGTTATTATCAGCCAAATGATGAATTAGCTTCAAAAGCGATGCGACCAAGTGAAATTTTCAATAATATTTTGGCTTCAGCCATAGCTTAATACTGAATAATCTATATAATCAAAGCCGGTGATATACATCATCGGCTTTTTTGTATAAACAAACCCGACAATTGACGTGTTTAATGTAAAAAATGTCGTAAATTTGAAATAAATTATAATGGTATGGGAGCAGAGCGTTTAACATTTAAGTCTTTAGACAACAGAGATGTATTTAAATTGATACATACTACCCGTGAAGGAGTGGACTACGATACATTTGATCGTTTATCTACACAGGTTCCGTTGAGTAGTTACGACTGGTCCAAAATATTAAATGTATCAGAACGAACTATGCAGCGCTATAAACGTGAAAAAAAGAAGTTTGATTCTATACATACCGAACGCTTACTGTTGGTGATGTTATTGTTTAAAAAAGGGCTTGAGCTATTTGGAGATAATGATAAGTTTATAAGTTGGTTAAATACCCGTAGTGTATCTCTAGGAGGTATTGAACCCATTTCTTTATTGGATAATACCTTTGGTATTAATATGATTAAGGACGAATTGCTAAAAATAGAGCACGGTATTTTAGCATGATGGTTTATCGTTTAGCTGTAAAAAGGTATGCCAGTGATATATCAGGTATTGGTGCTGAATTAACAGGTGGCCGCTGGAATTATAAAGGCACGCGTGTTTTGTATACTTCAGATTCCAGGGCCTTGTGTACTTCAGAAATAGCTGTACATACACCTATGGGAATACTACCCAAGGATTATCAATTAATAACAATAGAAATACCTGACGATGTTCCTTTTAAAACTATAGAAGCAAATAAACTACCAAGCGGTTGGAATTATTTTCCTTATTCAAAAGTTACTCAGGAGATAGGAGAGGAGTTCGTAGAAGAAGGAAAATTCTTGTATTTAAAAGTACCGTCCGCAGTAGTTCATGGTGATTATAATATCATTATTAATCCGCTTCATGTTGATTTTAAAAAAGTAAAGATCAAACAAATAGAATCTTTCCATTTTGATGAGCGCTTATTTCGATAATTTGTTGGTTTCGTTTTGGATATAGTGCTGTACTTTCTGCTTAAGTAATTCCTTTAACTGAATTATATAGGGATGATCTGTGCTTAAGGCCAAATTATCAATGGATCTTAAAGGTAAAACGCGCGATGAGGTTCCTGTAATAAAAGCTGCTTGTACATCTTTTAATTCACCAATAGGTAGACATTTATAAATTAATGGCAAGTTATTTTGTTGGCAAATTTCAATCACCTTACTTCTGATTATTCCTTGAAGCACCGAATTATCAGGAGCTGTAATAATTTGATTATTTTGAACAAAAAAAACGTTAGAACGACTACCTTCAGTTATTTCTTCATCGTGATTAACCAATAGGCTCTCAAATACATGACGTTCTAATATTTCTTTGTTGGCAGTTTCTCTCACCTGTGTATGGCCAATTTTAATGTTAGGATTTTTTCTTTCGGCATGCAATAAAATCGTATCTACTCCATTTTTATACATAAGCGAAGCGGGATATGATGATTTAACCCGATATATATAATAATTGCAGGAGTTATCTGGGCTTAGTAAACATGAAACCCTAATATTATTATTTATAATCTGATCGTTGATGATGAACTGTTGAATTGCTTTAGTTAATTGTTCCGGATAAAAAATATTAGAAATGTTCAGTCGCTTAAAACTATTATTTAATCTGTGCATATGATCATCAAGGAATACCGGAACTTTGTTTTCTACTCGAATTACTTCATATACTTCTTTTATGTTTTTGTAATCAATGTTTTGAGCTTGCTCTCCAATTGTTATTTGGCAACAATATGATTTGTTTGAGCTTTCAGAAGCCATATTAATTAGTAATTTTAGACTAAAATAATAGAAAAGTTAACGCAACCTTTTGGTGCAATTGCTATCACAATATAAAGTAACAAAATATTAAACACACATTTTATACAATGAGAAATTTTAAATTAGGATTTATCTTTTTAATGGTATTGGTTTCAACAGGTCTGTATAGTTGTTTGGAAGACGAAGATCCGCAACCAATATATTATTCGGCCTGGAGTAATATGTATACAATTGGAGATGTATACTACGCCACAACCGATGGAGGATTGGTATTAAAGATGAATGAATTTGATGATTCGGATTTACAGTTTGAAGAAAATGACAGAGTAGTAATAACTTTTACCATAGAGGAGGAAAATACTGGAGGAATATTTGATTACCTCGTTAATCTTGAGCAATTATACTATGTAGAAGAAGGAGACTTGGTAGCATTAAATGAAAATAGCAGAGATACGATTGGAAACGGCTATGTTCAATTAAGTGCATATCCTTTGGTTGGTGGTGATTATTTAAACCTCGAACTTGTTTATGAGCAGGAGGAAGGAGATCATGTTTTTTCTTTATGTTATGACGAAACAATTCAGGAAGAAGGGGAACCTGTAATTCTTGAATTACGAAATTATTATCCTGAAGAGAATGATGATGATGAATATGTAGCAGGTTTATATTCGTTTAATATCAGTCAGCTACAAATGTGGTCTGAAATGGATGAAGATAATGTAATAGAATTTACACTCAGGATTAATAGCGGAGATTCTCAGGAGCAGGATTTTAATTTAGAGTATGAAGTAGAATAAAAATTTATATACAATTTAAACAAAAGGCTATTCTTGTGGTAAGGATAGCCTTTTGATGTTTTTTGATAGGGATGTATTTTTTGTAAGTTTGTGAGGTTATAAAATAAAGAAGGGTATTTAGATTCGAATGGCAGAAAATATTGATTTATATAAAACCATACAGGCACCATCGGAAGGGATTTACAAAGAAAAAGGAAGTAAATTTATTTCATATGCCTACCCGGTATATTCAGAAGAAGAAATAAAGGATATAGTTAAGCAATTAAGGGAGGAATATTACGATGCCCGCCACCATTGTTTTGCTTGGCAATTAGGTACAGATGGTTTAAGATATAGGGCAAATGATGATGGGGAACCTTCTGGAACGGCAGGAAAACCCATTCATGGCCAATTAAAATCAAATGAACTAACTAACATTCTGGTAGTGGTGATTCGTTATTTTGGAGGAACTAAATTAGGTGTACCAGGATTAATTCATGCCTACAAAGAAGCCACGATTGATGCCCTAAATAATGCGACCATCATTGAAAAAACAGTGGATGATGTTTATGAAATCGCTTTTGATTATTTGGCTATGAATGATGTTATGCGGATTGTAAAAGAAGAAAATATTAATATTACCAATCAGCAGTTTGATTTAAATTGTGTGATTGAGTTTGCATTAAGACAGTCGGAAGTGGAGAAAGTGATAAATCGATTTGAAAAGGTGGATTCGGTGAAATGCAACTTTATAACTACAAGGTAACGTTAGGGCTTTTTATAAGGAAGAGAAAAAGAAAACTTAGCTCCTTTATCTAACTCAGAATCAACCCATATTTTTCCCCCAAGCATTTCAACCAGACTTTGAGATATGGATAAACCCAAACCGGTACCTCCATGCTGACGCGTAATTTTGGGGTTAGCTTGTGTAAAGCGTTCAAATATGTTTTTTTGCTCATCCTTGGCAATACCAATACCGTTATCTTCTACATAAAACTCTAAATAACTGTCGTTCACAACAGAAAACCCTATATTGATATTTCCATTCGATGTAAACTTAACGGAGTTGCTAATTAAATTATTGAGAATTTGCTTCAGCTTTCCTTCATCAGTGAGCAGCACCGTATTCTTTAATTCATCAGGAACACAGATATTCAGTTCTACAAATTTTTCTATGGCTTTGGGTTTAAAGAAATCGACTAATGACTCTAATAGTTGATAAAGTTTTACTGCCGATTGGTTTACTTCCAACTGACCTGTTTCAATTTTAGAAATCTCCAATACATCGTTTATTATTTCCAGGAGCTGATGCCCACTTTTAACAATAACCGAAGTATAATATTCTCTTTCGGTTGGATTTAGTGTTTTATTGGAAAGTAACTCAGAAAAACCAATGATACCATTCATTGGAGTTCTGATTTCATGAGACATATTTGCCAAAAAAGATGATTTTAGTCTGTCACTTTCTTCTGCCTTTTCTTTAGCTTTTATTAAATCCAGTTTAGCTTTTTCTTCTTGTGTTATATTCCGAACAATAGCCAATGTATGAAGCTCATTTAAGTATACCATTCGTGTTTCAAATGTATCCTTATGTCCATTAATTCTTAATTTGTATTTGTAGGTTTCAATCTGTTTAGAATGTAATACACCTGATATTTTTTCCAGGGTTAGCTCAGCTATTTCTTTGGGTAATACATCTAATATGTTTTTATTTAAAAAGTTAATGGAGCTTTTAAACAAGGTTTGTTCATCATTTGTATGAAAATCGGTTATGAACCCATTTTTATCAAAAACCAGCATCATATCTGGTATTGCAGATAGTAATCCGTTTGTTTTTGTAATGGTTTCTTCCAACTTAAGGTTAGATAATCTTAAGTTTTCCAGTAATTTCTTTTCATTTGAGATATCCGTTAAGGTTCCAAATCCTTTATGAGGCTTATTGTCCTTAAATATCAAGATTCCACTACCGGAAACGTATTTACTTTTTTGTGGAGGATTAAGTATACGAAATTCAGATTTCCAGGCTTCCTGGTCGCTATATGCCTTATTCCAAAGTTCCTTGATTTGTTCCTGATCATCTTTGTAGATAATCTCGTTTAACTCTGTGAAAGTTGAAATATGGTTTAGCTTGGTTGAAATAATATTGGGGTTACCATACCAAATTAATTCATCTGTATTAGGATTCCACTCATAAATAATGTCTGATAGGTGAGTGGCTACCAGTTTAAACTGAGCTTCACTTTCACGTAAAGATATTTCAGCAAGTCTTGTTTCCTCAATATCCTGAGCAATACCATGCGCTCCTGCGTATAAACCATCTTCGTTGTATACCGGACGCATAGAACTTCTAATCCAGCGATATCCTCCGGTGTTATCTTTAATTTTAATTTCAGAAACTACCGTAGAACCTTGTGATACTTTATTTAAAGCATCATGAAAAGTAATTTTGTGGTTGTCATGTATAAAGTTTATAAAATGATAACCAATGATTTCCTGAGGTGAATGACCAATGAGTAACTGAATAACTGGACTAACATAGGTGCAAACGCCAGTTGTATCAATAGAAAATATTACATCATTGATTTTTTCAACCAGCTCACGATATTGATTTTCGCTGGTTTTGAGTGCTTTTTCAATATGAGTTCGGATAGAAATATCCTGAATAATTCCTATACCACCGCTTACTTTTTTGTCACTGTCTAGTATAGGAGCTGTTTTCATTAATACGTCAATACTTGTACCGCTGGTAGATGTGATGTATTCACCTTCATATTCATCTTCCACTCCTAAAATAGCACTTTGTAAAGTAGGTAATACACGCTTGTCGTGAATTAAATTCATATTTAAGCCCAGTAACACTTCTCGCTCAGACTTTAATATTTCAGCAAACTTATGATTCAAATCCGTAATAACCAGATTGGTATCATAGAAGAAGACTCCAATTGGCGAAAACTTAAGGAAGTGCTTTATCTTATCTTCTTTGTTGAATACATCATCAAAAATGGCAGGTTCGGTAATGTCATCATGAATTGCAACTTGTATATCGGCCTCCAACTGAAGTTTAATCTGGGTGAGTTGTGCAATACGCTCGTTAGTATAAAAACTAATGTTTTTAGAGTACATGCAGAGTGCACCTAGTGTGTTACCCTTATTGTTTTGAATTGAAAGTGCATAAAAACATTTTAGGCCAGCCTTTTTCTCTACAGAATTAGAATAAGTATCATTCTCCTGTAAGTTAGAAACTAATAATTCTTTCTGACCATCTAACACTGATTGTGTTAAGCTGTTTTCTGGACTTTGGTTGTAAAATATAGCGTTTTCTTCAGGAGAACTATAAGCAAGCGTAGTTAACGCATCTGCTTTTATCTTGCTGATCAAAACCATACTACAATTCATGAGTTCAGCAAAAAGACTGAATTGACTTTTCCACTTTTTTAGATACTGATTGTAATTATGATCCGCTAAATTCACCTGGAATATTGATATTAACTAAATAGTTTATTTATTTAAAACTTCAGTGTACCAAAATACAATATTAGAAGGTCTAAATCCAAAAATATTGATATTTCTTCGTGTAAATTTCGATAAATAAACGTAATCCTTCCTCTAATAACTCTTAATAGGCCGTAGAAGACGCCAGTTGGTGGTAGCAATGAAAAAGGGTTTTATCTTTCTCAATATCAAATTCAAATTTTTCAGAAGATTCTGATTCTCCATTAAGGTTTAAGCTAACAGATTGCTTTCCTGCAGGTAATGAAATGCGCGTGTAGTGAATGGCATATGGTAAGGATTGCCAGTTTCTGGTATCTGCTTTTTCAGTGATGGCATTAACAATGCTTAGTAATGTGCCTAAGTTTTCATTTTCGCGATTAGCAAGACTCTCAAGTGCTTTTTTTGTAGCCAGACGTGCAATACCATTTGCAAGTTCCCGAGCCATTCTATCTTTTAACGATTGAAAAGCAATAGCATTAACGTTTTGAGCAAGTTCAAGGGGATATTCCTGTTGATTAAAAGTTATATTAGCATATGTATAAACGGGTTTTCTTTCAACATATTTTGGGAAGGCAATTCTTAGAAATGATAAGTTCTTAAATGCATTTTGCTCACTTTTTTTACGACTGCCAATATAAACCGGAAAATCGAAACCTAAATCTTCATTAGCAAAAGTAATCCAGCCGTCGTTATAACCAGAGTTAGTAAGGTTAATGCTCCACTCTGCTTTAACCGGTCCAAAACCATTCATCCAAAGAAATACCAATGAGCCACCCTCTTCCTCTACTGGAGTATATGATAAATTAAAAAGATCCTTGTACTTATTATATTCTTCCATAAATCCCATTTTATAAGAAGCGCGTAAAAGATCTTTTTTAAGCTGTTCCGGAGCGTCAAATCCAAAGAGATCTTTATACTCTTCTTCGTAGCCATTGTATGCATTTCTATAGGCAATAAACGCATTGTTCATATCACCGGAAGCATCATAAATCATTCCCATTAAATTGTGGGCAAATGCATCATTACTATACTTGTTTTTATGCTTGCGATACTTGTCGTTTAGTTGCTGTAACAGAATATTTACACGACGACATTCTACCAAGGCTTCTTCATAATTTTGAAGCATCAGATAATTTAATGATTTATAATAATGAACCATTACAGCTTCAAAATCTTCAGGTTTGTATGGTTTTACCATTGGATTAGAGATCAATGAAAGTGCTTCAGTCCCTAATGATTTTGAATAATCTTCGTTGTATAAATCGGCTTTGTTTAAATATTCATTACTGGTTTGGTAGTTACCCAGCATAAAGTTAACAAGCCCTTTGTTCATATAGTGTAAAACACGGTTAATACCTGTTTCACCTTTCTTGTCTTTGTTTAAAAGTTTATCCGCAGCCGCGTAATTTCCACCTGTAATGTACGATTGTAGCTGGTAGTTTTTTTGGTAGTAAGTTGCACACCCCCAAAAGCTAAGTGATATAAGAGAAACGACAATTAAAATGTAATATTTTGTTTTTTTAATTGGCATAGGTAAAGATCTGAGGTGTGAAAGGAATGTGATAAACAGTGCTATTTTATTAGGAAGAAAATACATATCCGAAGTGAATATTAGCTTCGGATATGCCAGATTTTATTTGTTTATATATTTTTTAATCTCTTTATCACCAATCCAAACAATTTCGTTGGTTTCCAGATTGGATAATTCTAAATTGGTTTTGTAAAAGTTAACACGCTCTTTTTTATAGGTGTCTACAATAGAATTAATATCGCCGTTCAGCATAAAATCAGCACCTAATTCTTTACCCCATTGTTTAGCAGTTTCCATTGAAGCGAATTCTTGCTGAGCAGCTCTTTCTGTTCTTAATTCTTCGCGTTTATCTCCGGCCTGAACTAATCGAACACGACCACTATTAATAAAAGCACGCTCAACATCTTTAACAAAAGTTCCAGAGTTAATGTGCTCATGAGATTTGTTATAAATTAAACCCACTACCACGACAGGTTTTTTGCCGTCATTATCTTTCTGGTAATTGTCAATCCAGGCTCCGGAAAGAATTTGGTCAACCATAGCATCGGCAACCATTTTAGAATCAGTATCATTCCATCTGCCGCTTAAGTCGATGGCTTCATCTGGTGATACTCTCTCAACTTTATGACTAGAACAGGCTGCAAAAAAGATGGCTAATAGTAGAAATGAACTTAATAATTTTGTTTTCATGTGCTTGTGTTTTTAGGTTTTACTGGTTTTGTATCAATTTTATTGATAAGCTATATTTCGATGTTTAATATTCTATTTTTAAGCTCGTATGAAATTTCAATTTTCGTGCCAGTTAATTGTTCAGCATGCTTAAATAGTGTAAAATCTGCTCACTCAAATAAGTAGCATCATCTTTTTTCTTTTCAACGTCAATCATTAAATCATGCAATTCGTTATTTACATGAGCACAGCCAACTTTAAAACGGGCTTGTGATATTTTTAAAATATATTCAATCGGAAATTCATCTTCCTGATAAAGATCGATAAGAATGTCAAAATCCTTTTGTATAAATTGATGAATAAGTTCGCTTTTAGGTTGAAAAAGCCAATTGAAATCGTTTAAACAAATATAGTGATGATGGCTATCTCCAATTAATTCATCAGGTTTATGCTTCGATGGAATATAACCCAATACTTCAAAAGGAATGTTTTTTTGTTTAAACATAGTCTCCAACTTTTTAATAGAGGCCATATCTTCCTTTTTGCTGGAATTGAAAACAATACCAATACTTTTTGCATTATCTACGTTACATATAATTGGTGTTCGTTTAATATTTTTCAATTTTCTTCTAAGTAAAAATGCACCAATCAATATTCTAAGTTTTTTAAAGTAGTTCACAGAATTAATTTTCTAGTAGGTCAATAAATTCAGTTTCGCTAATTATTTTAACATTAAGCTTTTCTGCTTTAGCTAATTTAGCAGGCCCGGTTTTGTCACCAGCCACAAGATACGATGTTTTTGCGGAAACTCCACTAAGGTTTTTACCACCGTTTTCTTCAATAATACTTTTAAGTTGATCTCTGGAAAACTGGGCAAAAGTTCCACTCACAACGAAAGATAAACCTTCAAATTTGTCACTCTTGTTCTCAATTGCTTCTTGCGATAATTGCAATCCTGAGTCCTTTAAGCGCGATATCATTTTTAAGTTATCTTCATCATTAAAATAAGTTACAACACTATGTGCTACTTTAGGGCCTATATCACTAATAGAAACCAATTCTTCTTCTGGTGCAGCTGCTAATTCATCTATGGTGTTAAAATGTTGGCAAAGTGTTTTTGCTACCGTTGCCC
Organism: uncultured Saccharicrinis sp.; assembly: GCA_963677245.1. Taxonomy (GTDB): domain Bacteria; phylum Bacteroidota; class Bacteroidia; order Bacteroidales; family Marinilabiliaceae; genus Saccharicrinis. The sequence goes on along the minus strand of OY781921.1, from coordinate 1,114,977 downwards.
CTACGTGTTTAATCCCTAAACCAAATAAAACATTGGGAAAAGGTATCTGTTTAGATTGTTCAATGCCTTTTAGCAAGTTTTGTGTTGATTTATCCTGAAAACTAAATATTCTTTTATTGTTATTTAGTGTATCAACCCGTGTAAGACCAATTAGCATATCATAATTCAGATGATAAATATCGCTTACATCAGCAATAAGTTCTTTTTCAAAAAGTAAGTCAACCACTTGTTCCCCAAAAGAATCAATATTTAGTGCTTTACGGCTTACAAAGTGTTCTACTTTTCCTTTGCGTTGAGGCGGACAAATTTTATCATTGGGACAAAAGTGGGCAGCCTCACCTTCGGGTCTGATTAAAGGTGTATTACACTCCGGACAATGGGTTATAAATTCAACCTTTGCTGCATTTTCTTTTCGTGCTTCTGTATTAACACGCGTAATTTTAGGTATAATTTCGCCTCCTTTTTCAACGTAAACCAAATCATTTTCATGGAGATCAAGTTGGTTGATAATATCTGCGTTATGAAGAGAAGCTCTTTTTACTGTGGTGCCAGCTAATTGAACAGGTTCAAGATTCGCTACCGGCGTAATTTTGCCAGATCGCCCTACTTGATAGTCAATTGAAAGGAGTTCAGTACAAGCTTCCTCTGCCTGAAATTTATAGGATATGGCCCACCTTGGAGATTTGGCCGTAAAACCAAGTTCGTTTTGAATATTAATATCATTTACTTTGATAACAATACCATCAATCTCAAAAGGAAGTTGATGTCTTTGGGTATCCCAATAATTGATGTAGTCAATTATTTTTTCCAGCGAATTGCAAATTTTATAGTGTGTTGGAATTTTAAATCCCCAGCTTCTGGCTTTCTCCAGATTTTTTGAGTGAATATCAGAAGGTAAATTTTCACCAAGCATATAATATAAAAAGCAATCTAAACCTCGCTTGGCCACATCAGTACTCTTTTTCATTTTTAAAGATCCAGCAGCAGCATTACGAGCATTGGCAAAAGGAGCTTCACCTTCTTCTTCTCTTAATTCATTTATCTTTTGAAACTCAGCATTAGGTATAAAAATTTCTCCCCGCACCTCGAAAGAATCGGGATAATCACCCGAAATTTGAAGAGGAATACTTTTAATTGTTTTTACATTTGCGGTTACATCATCACCTTTTTCTCCATCACCGCGAGTAACAGCACGCACAAGTATGCCGTTTTCGTAGGTTAGACTAATAGAAGTTCCATCATATTTTAATTCGCAAACATATTGTATTTCATCTCCAATGGCTTTTACAATGCGTTGGTGAAAATCTTTGATATCATCTTCGCTGTAGGTATTACCTAATGAAAGCATAGGATATCGATGCGTGACTTGTGTGAAATCATTGGATAAATCGCTACCTACACGTTGGCTGGGACTATTAGGATCAGAAAACGCTGGATTGTCTTTTTCTAATTGAAGAAGTTCATGCATTTTCTGATCGTAATCAAAATCAGAAACTGTGGGTTGATTTAAAACGTAATAATTATGGTTGTGCAGATTTAATTCTTCTCTCAGAGAGTCTATTTTCTGTTTTATATCCTTATGCATTATTTGGTGGTTTCAAATGTCAATGCGTAAAAATACAATTTTGTATTTTACGAATAGAAAACTAAAGATTTTTTTACTTGATTTTAATTTATACTTTTGTGGCCGAATTGGTATAATTAGCTTTATTCAGAGTTAATTATCTTAAGAGGGAATGCCGTGAGAGTCGGCAACAGTTTCCGCTGCTGTATGTTTCGATCCAATAAAATTGGATAGTATGCTTTTTATCAAACAAGCCACTGTATATACGGGAAGGCGATAGGAAGTCGAAATAAGTCAGAAGACCTGCCAGTTTATTATTCATTGTTCATGGTATTCGGAATAAATACATGGCTTAGGTATTCCCTTTGTTTTATCATCCGTTTTCATAGAGCAATACTTTTTATAACGAATTGGTGCAGAAATGAATAAGGTAGTGTTGTGTTTAGTGGGATTTTTGTGGTTTGTTTCCTATATCTCTGTTTCAGCTCAGGATATGAGAAAAGATACAGTAGATATTGAAGAAGTAGTCGTAAATGGGAAAAGTATAAACCGTTATCAGACTGGCTCTAAGGTTGAAACCATTAGTTCCGAACAACTAGAAACAATGCAGGATGGAAACTTAGAACAGGTACTGCTTAGGTATACGCCAATATATGTAAAAAGTATGGCTGGATCTTTAGGAACCATACGAATGAGAGGAACCTCGCCGGATCACACAAGCATTAATTTTGGAGGAATTAATATTAACTCATTAACCTTAGGACACTCTAATGTTAGTAATGTTCCCATGTATTTATTTGATAAGATTAAAATGCAATATGGAAGTTCCTCTGTTGAAAATGGTTCTGGTAGTATTGGCGGAGCAATTTTTTTAGGGTTAGATAATAGATGGAAAAAAGGGATAGAAGGTGAGGCAAGAGTTGCTCATGGTTCTTTTGGAGAACAGTTATATGGTACTAAGTTATTTTATGGAGATGGTAAGTGGGAAGGTGTTACCAGAGCTTATTTATATGTCAAGAAAAATGATTTTCCATTTTTTAATAATACGCCTGATTTTGAAAAGGAATCAAGAATATTTGGCGAGGATAGACAGCATAATGCAGCTATTGAAAATAAAGGTTTAATTCAGGAGATTAATCGTAAGTTTAGTAGCAATGAAATGTTTAAACTGAAAATTTGGTTAGAACAAGATTGGCATCAAGTTCAACATAATGCTCAAACTAATGCTTTTCAACCTAAGTTTATTGAAACACTTGAAGATAAACATGTAAGAGTTTGGGTAGAATATAATAACAATAAGAAAAGGTTTAAATATACGTTGGGCGGAGGATATGTATATGATAATTCTATTTTTGACCATACTGCCCAAGAAATTTCTACCCAAAGAATTATTGGAACTATAGAAGGTAATTATAAATTTTCTTCTTTAAATGGATGTAAAATAGGAATTAAATATAAATCTATTTTCCCAGATGTGCATGCATACAATAGTGAGCTTTTAAGAGAAGACTGGGTGGATAACTATTTGTCTTATTATCATTATTTATTAAAAAAATTATTGGTAACTATTAATATGCGTCAAGCATATGTAACAGACTTTGAAGCACCGATAACACCTTCAATAGGATTCTCTTATAGTTTATTTTCAAGTCAATTTGTCGGTATTAAAGTAACTGGGAATGTTTCTAAAAGTTACAGAATCCCAACATTTAATGATCGTTATTGGATACCAGGGGGAAATCCAGATTTAAAGCCAGAAAGAGGTACTAACTATGAATTAGGAAGTAAGTTTAGTTATTATGGCGATAGTTTTAAGGGAACTTTTCAAGTTAATGCTTTTTTATTAACAGTAGAAAATTGGTTGTTATGGGTATCTGGTAATGGTGTTTCGAAAGCTCAGAATGTATTGAAAGTAGAAAGTAAAGGTCTTGAATTACAAACGGATTGGGAGAAGAGATTAGGAGAATATGTGATTAAATCAGGGATAAATTATACATATAATCCTGCAGTAAGAAAAGAGGAAAATAATGAAGTCTTAGATGGAGAAGTCGATAAAAAAAGGCAATTGGAATATGTTCCACTGCATCGAGGTGTGTTGTTTTTTAATGGATGTTATAAAAAAGTTGATATTGGACTAGATGTCAATTATACGCATGAACTTTATTATTTAGAGGAAGATGTTCTTGATAAAGTTAAAAAACTACCAAACTTGGTATTGTTTAATTCATATATGAAATATAGACATAATTTAAAGTCAGGAAACTCATTTCGATTTATAGCATCCCTAAATAATATTTTTAATAAAGATTATCAATCCACTATGGGATATCCTATGCCTGGAATTAATTGGAGATTTAGTGTTACATACAATTTTAAATAAATTCAATAAATAATACATTTAAAATGAAAAATTACTTTTATAAGTTACTAATGGCCTCTATGGCTTTAGTTTTAGTTTTCACAGCATGTGAAGATGAAGAAGAGAAACAACCAGAGGTGAAAGCTCAATTCGAGGTTTCTTCTAATGCTGTTTCTATCAATGAAACAATCTCATTTACCAACTACTCTCTGAACTCAACTTCTCACTTATGGAGTTTCGGTGATGGTAATACATCAACAGATGAAAATCCAGATTATGCTTATACTGAAGGTGACAAATACACCGTAAAATTAGTCGTCGAATCAGAAGGAGTAAAAGATTCTGTTGAAAAAGAGATTATAGTAAGTGAGTTTGCTTACCTAGTAAACTATGGTGGTTATTCAGGAGAAAAAACAACTATTTCATTATATGATAAAATTACAGATGAAATTACGAATGGATACTATACAACTATCAATGCTACGAACATGATTTCAAATGCTCAGTACGCTTATAACTATAATGGTAAAGTTTTCTTCATGGGTAATAATGTAGATCAAGTTTATTATGTTGATGAAACAAGTTTTAAGCAAACTAAGAATGGAATTACGGATGGAATTATTAAACCTCGATATTGTGTTGGGGATGGTGATTATTTATATGTGTCTTGCTGGGGTGGAAATATATGGTCTGATGAATCTCTTTCTTATATTGCTAAAATTGATTTAAATACAGACGAAGTTGTTAGTAAGATTGCTCTTCCTGGAGGACCTGAAGGTTTAGCTGTTGCAAATGGTAAATTATATGCTGCACTTAATTATGACAATAAGATTGCTGTAATTGATTTATCTAGTGAAATTATCTCTTACATTGATGCTCCTGCTGTTTCTTCTTATTTCTTAAAAGATGCTAATGAGAACCTATACGTAACTTTTGTAAGTACATATAGCGATCCGTCAACTCAAGATGGATTGGGATATATTAATACTATTACAGACGAACTAACTACTTATCAAAAGAGCGGAATAACTTCATCTTATGTTAATATATTAGAGCCTAATAATGATTTCTCTAAACTTTATTTAGTAACATCAGCGTATGATGCCAACTGGAACTTAACAGGAGCAGTAGCAGTATTTGATGTAGCAACGAAAACTTTTGAAACAAATAATTTTGTAGAAGATGTTGCTGGATTAAATGGAGTGTCTGTAAATTCTATTACGGGTAATGTATATTGTTTTGTATCACCAAGCTCTAGTCAGGCTGGTAAAGTTTTGGTTTATCAAGAAGATGGTACTTTTGTTAAAGAATTAGGAGCAGGAATTGCTCCGTCAATGATGTTTAGTGTCAAGTAAAATACTAATTGTAATTATTTAATTGTTTAAAGAGGCCTGAGTGCCTCTTTTTTATTTTACCTAATCAATAATTGTATTATAAATATTATTAAATCACTTTTTTATAATCGAAATCTTATATTTGCAGGTAAAATTATAGAAATAGAGTAATTAAATGAAAAAGATATCACACATCTCAATTATGATTACTGTAATATTAAGTTTGGTTTCCTGTGATAAGGAATACCCAGCAATTATTGCAGAAAGTACTTATCAGGGCGCTTTTATTAAAAATGAAGGTTCCATTAGTTTTATTGACGAAAGTAATAGTTATGAGCTTACCGCAGATTTGTTTAAGGTGGTTAATGGATCGGAATTAGAGGGAGAGCTTATAGATATGTCTTTTATAGGTAGTAAATTTTATGTGCTTAATGAGGTTAATGGATCGCAATCGATTCAACAGATAAATGCAGAAACTTTTACTTTAGAAAATACGATTGATGGTTTTAATAATTTAGTTGAAATCCAAACTGTTTCAGACGCTTTTGTTTATGCCATACAACAAAGCAATAATGAATCTGAATCTGGATCAGTTGTTATATTGGAAGGCGATAACCTAGAAAATCAAACAACTTTACCTGTTGGTAAAAATCCAACACGCATCGCCTATAGCAGAGGAAAAAAAGCTTTTGTGATGAATACTGGTTCAGAGAATTACACAGATTCTTCAGTTATGGTTATTGACGTTACAACTAAAGAAGTAATAGATACAATTGCATTAGAGCAAATTGTTGAAGGTAACATTGAGAAGTTAAAAACTCCTGAAGAGATGATAATTGATGCCTATCAGAATATCTGGGTTTTGTGTACTGGTGTTAATGGTAATTATTCAGGTATCGCTAAAATAGCTTATGGATCTCATGATGTGCAAGTATTTCCATTTGAGGAGTCTTTCGTTGGAACAGGTAAATATAAGTTGGCTCGTTCTTATAACGGCCTTCATGTTTACTTTGTCTATAATGGCGTATTTGAAATGGATATAAGCGCTAATAAACTACCTGAAGAAAGGTTTATAAGTGATGATCAGTATAAAAATATTAATTATGATGCCATCAAGGTAAATAAATATACCGGTGAATTGTATTGTATTCAAGATGGAGCTGAAGGTAGTAATAGTACATTGTATATTTTTAATATTTATGGCTATACAAGTGAATACTCAGGAATAGAACTGGGTGTGAAGGCCAGAGATATGCAGTTTGTACGTTAAATAAACAAGTATCAAATTCTACAAAAAATATAATCCTCTGAGTCTTATGAATCAGAGGATTTTTTATTTTCTACATTCTGCTCATTTGATGCAGTCTTTTTTCTAAAGTGTCCAACCAAAAATGACTTAAAATATTCAAGTAAAGGTCTCCATATTTCCTGAAGTATAGAGCTAATAAAGCGAATTGGATTCAGGGCTTCTTTAAATTCAAGTTGCTTCAGCTTGAGTTTGTTTTCAGTTAACTTAATTTCATAATATAATCTGACTTTTTCTTGTTTAAAATCAGAAAAGCGTTTAATATGTGCGTATCTACTTTTTGTCATAATTATTATAGCTAGGAAAAAACATGTGAACAAATGATTTGATAATTGGAGTTCGCACGAGAACTCCTTTGAGTAAATAAAAAACAAGACCTATAATAAAGTAAAAACCCGCAATAATGATAAAACCAAGTACAGTGCTTTCAAGATAAGAACCTATTGCATATGCAGCAGCTGTTGATATAAACAATAAAACAAAAAATGCGATATAATAAAGAACCAATCGTATGGCAACAGCAGAAACAAAACGACTTAAGTCTTCTGCAATTTGTAACTTGGTTAAATCTATTCGGTTTTGAATATAAGATTCAACTTCCTTAGAAACTTCATTAATCTCATCTGATATACTATGTCTTTTACTCATAAATAAAACGATAAAAAAATACCCGTATCAACTTTCATATAATTTAAGAAATTTGTTACGGGCAACAAAAAAATGTTTAAAAAACTTATGTCATCTTTTATTTAATAGATAAAAGAGCTACTTGTTTCAGTTAGTTTGCGCTGTTTGTTGGTTCCAACGTTTTTTTATACTCAGCAAGCAAACTTTCAATTTTACCTTCAATGTCGTGAATTTTAGCTTTTAATTCATCTTTTAATTCACCACCTTTTACTTTAATTTTCTCTTTAGTAACATTCATTTCTTTTTCAAGCTCATGAAGCTTTTCTCTAAGTTGCTTGCGTGTTTCTGTTCCATTTTGTGGAGCAAAAAGTAAAGCAGTTGCAGCACCCATCAAAGCCCCGGCAAACATACCTCCTAAGAATAAACCACTATTTTTCATAACTCCTAATTTTTAAACAGTTTATAAATATAATTGTCTTTTCAATTTAGCAAAATCAGATATAAATGTCAACCAAAGAAAGAAAGCTTTTGACAGATAGTTTTGAATAAAGGAGCAGGAGCATTAAATTTGGGCTAACTTATAAAAAAGGACTGCTTTCTTTTGTATAGGAAAAAAAGGGATATTTATGGAGAACCAGGTTAATATAGATCCTGCAGAAAGACTGGAGATTAGAAGAAATTATAGAAGTCTGCTTAAAGCCAGTAAAAACATACTTAGTTCAGAGGATATTACGGAAGTACGAAAAGCTATTGAAATGGCTTTGGAACGAAAAAAAGAGTTCCGTAGACCATCTGGTAAATTATCTGCCATACATTCATTAGAAGTCGCGAATATTGTTGCTTCTGAAATAGGATTAGGGCGTACCTCAATAATTTGTGCATTATTATATGATGTTGTTCAGCATGATGACGTTGAAAAACATGAAACTGCTGAAGTTTTTGGAAAAAATGTAGAGGAAATTGTTGGTGGCCTTTTAAAAGTTAAGGAGCTCTATGCAAAGGATACTTCTATAGAATCGGAGAACTTTAGGAAGCTTTTACTAACGTTGGCGCAGGATGTTAGAGTGATTTTAATCATTTTGGCAGATCGTCTTCAAACAATGCGTAGTCTTCATTTATATGATAAGGAAAGACAGCAAAGTATTGCTTCAGAGGTGGGGTATTTGTATGCTCCAATGGCGCATCGTTTAGGATTGTATTCCATAAAAAGTGAAATGGAAGATGGAGTGATGAAATATACAAACAGAGAGATGTATAATTTCATTGCTAAAAAATTAAATGAAACAAAACGAGCACGCGACAAATACATCAAGGATTTTATAGACCCATTAAAGGATGAACTTAATGCAGCAGGACTGAAGTTCGATATAAAAGGAAGAACAAAGACCATTCATTCTATTCATAATAAAATGAAAAAGCAAAATACACCTTTCGAAAAAGTGTATGACTTGTTTGCCATTCGTGTTATTTTGGATAGTGAATTGAATAATGAAAAAGCTGATTGCTGGAAAGTTTATTCAATTGTAACGGATAAGTACCAGCCTAATCCTTCGCGATTAAGAGATTGGCTATCGATTCCCAAATCGAATGGATATGAATCTCTGCATACGACCGTATTGGGACCAGAAAAGAAATGGGTGGAAGTACAAATTCGTACACATCGTATGAATGAGGTGGCAGAGAAAGGTTTGGCAGCTCACTGGAAGTATAAGGGAGGATCAGGAGAGAAAGGAATGGATCAGTGGTTATCTAATATTAGGGAAGTACTTGAAAATCCTGAAAGAAATGCCATTGATTTTATCGATGATTTTAAACTGAATCTTTACGATGAAGAGGTTTTTGTTTTTACGCCTAAAGGTGATTTAAGACGTTTACCCAAAGGTGCAACTGTTCTGGATTTTGCTTTTGATATACACTCGGGCGTAGGGAAGCAGTGTATTGGAGCCAAAATAAATGGAAAGCATGCATCTATTAAACAGGTGCTCAAAAATGGTGATCATATTGAGGTTATTACTTCAAAAACGCAGGAGCCAAGAGCTGAATGGTTAAATGTGGTCGCTACTTCGCGTGCCAAATCAAAGGTTAAACAAGCTTTAAAAGATATTCAGTTTAAGGAATCGGAAGTTGGAAGGGAAACATTAGTTCGACGATTAAAAAACTGGAAAATTGAATTAACAGATCAGCTGGTACACCAGTTGGTTAAACATTTTAAATCCAAGAGTATTAATGAGTTCTTTCGAGAGATAGCTATTGGTACTTTGGAGGTTTCAGCCGTTAAGGATTTTATACAAGCACAGGATAAAAAAGAGGTTGATAAAGAAAAACAGGAAGAAATAGCGCATCATAAAAGTGCGACTAATTTTGTAGCTAACGTTGATCAGGAGTTAACTGCTTCTGACGATGTGCTAATGATAGATAAGAACCTGAAGAATGTAGATTATTCTCTGGCAAAATGTTGTAATCCTATTTTTGGTGATGAAATATTTGGTTTTGTAGCTTCTACAGGAGGAATTAAAATACACAGGAATAGCTGTCCGAATGCACCGGAAATGAGATCGAAATTTGGCTATAGAATTGTTAATGCCATGTGGACATCTGGTTCAGGAGCTAATTTTCAGGCTACCCTTAAAGTTACCGGTACTGATGATATTGGTATTGTTAGTAATATTAGTCAGGTTATAACAAAGGATTTAAAGATGAAGATGAGATCTATATCCATTGATTCGAATGAAGGAAGCTTTGAAGGTAGTGTAACTGTTTTTGTAAATGATACCAATATGTTGGATCTACTTATAAAAAAGATAAAGAATGTAAAAGGAATCTACAGTGTTTCCAGAATTGATTCTGTCATGTAGGAAGAGAAGTGTGGATATAAAAAATCCTAATTACCTTGTTAGAATAAACAATGGACACTAAGCTAGAAAGTGTGTAAGTTTAAAATATCAGGGTTCAGTATATTTACTGGATCCTATTTTCAAATATAGCCAAAAACTGATTGTGGATAATACCCCAATTTCGGATTGGCATCGACCACTTTTTAGTTGCTTCTCTCACCGCCAGAAAAACAGACTTCATTACAGCTTCATCTGTAGGAAATGAGAGCTTGTTTTTGGTGTATTTCCTAATTTTCCCATTTAAATTTTCAATTAAATTGGTTGTGTATATGATTTTTCTAATCTCAATTGGGAAGTCAAAAAACACAGTTAATTCGTCCCAGTTATTGCGCCAGCTTTTGATGGCATAAGAATATTTGCTTTCCCATTTTTGAGCAAAATCCTCAAGCGCTGCTTCAGCTGCTTGTTTAGTAGGAGCTTCATAAATCGATTTCATATCACGAGTAAACTCCTTTTTATCTTTCCATACTACATATTTACAAGCATTTCGTATTTGGTGAACAACACATATCTGTGTGCTTGATTCAGGGAATACATTCTTTATCGTATCGGTAAAGCCATTCAAATTATCAGTTGCGGTAATCAATATATCATTGACTCCACGTGCTTTTATATCGGTTAATACGCTCATCCAAAAGGCTGATGATTCGTTCTTTCCCAGCCATAAGCCAAGAACTTCTTTCTTGCCGTCAACTTTCAGACCAACCGCAATATAAATGGTCTTATTGATGACTTTTGAGTTGTCTCTAACTTTAAAAACAATACCGTCCATCCATACAATCAGATACACAGGCTCAAGAGGTCTATTTTGCCATGCAATAATGTCTTCGGTGACTTTAGATGTGATCCTGGAGATAGTTGACGGTGAGATATCAAAATCATACACTTCACTAATCTGTTGTTCAATGTCACTATTGGACATGCCTTTAGCATAAAGAGATATGATTACATTTTCTATTCCGTCAATAATGTTCTTGCGTTTAGGAACGATCATTGGGTTATAAGTACCTTGACGATCGCGAGGAACCTTGATCTGTGACTCTCCATACATCGTTCTGATCTTCTTCGAAGTATGACCATTTCTTGCATTTTCAGAGTCTGAGGTAGCATGTTTTTCGTAGCCGACATGAGCATCTAATTCGCCTTCAAGAATCTGCTCAACGCCGCGTTTTTGAAGTTGGTGAAGAAAATCATTGAGTTCTTCTCCATTCTTAAATTGCTTAAGAAAGTCGCTGTTTAATAGATCTTCTTTTTTCATAAGTATACTATCTGTTTAAAAATAAATAAAATAACTCAAGATTGTATCCTGATATTTTAAACAAATAGTATATCGTCCGCTGTCGCGGGGACTCCTCAAAATCAATTACTAAATAGTGAAAACTATTCAGTAATTAATTTTCGAGGTATAATTTTACTATTTACACACTTTATGTGATAGTACTAAACAATGCAATTAGGATTTTTTTATGATTTTTCCAATTAGTTTATTTGATAACATCTTACCCAATCTATATCTATAGAAATCGGTAATTTGTTACTATTTGGTGAATCAGTAAAATGTGTACTTAGTGAGATATACATTGGTGTTTGTGGAATATTTTCAGTCTCTGTATGAATTGTTACTCCATTAATTTTCCATTCCATTTTATCCTTAGCCCATTCTAGCGTATAAATCAAGAAGTCATCACTGGAAGTTGGAAGTTTATAGTTTGTTGTTTTTTGTTTTAACTGACCATCCTTTGTCCAGAAATTTCCAAGTTCTATTTTATTTTTACCAGTAGTAGGTGTTTTTAAAATATTTACTTGGGGAGTTAACTGTTCCGATAATAACCAGAACGCATGTGCTGCCGGAGCAGCGTGACTATACTTAATTTTAGCTTCAAACTTACCATATTGCTGTCTAAAGCTTTGTCCTGTGCTAATTAAACCTGAAGTAAAATCAAATTCAGTTGGGACAAAACCTAACTGAGGATCCCATTTTTTACCTGTGCATTTTTCATTCTTTGAAATGATTTTGGCACAACTTTCTCTTAATTCAATATTTTCTTTTTTAAAGAATTGATGTTCGTTAGCCTGAACGTAAGTATCATTCATTAAGGCTTTACCCCAGTAATATCCGGTAATCCATTTCGATTCGTCAAGTTGTGTACCGTTAAAGTCGTCTTCGAAAGTTAGGTTCCATTTATCAATATCTTTAAACGGATTATCTTTTTTAGCTTTTAAAAACCATATGATATCTTCACTCTTGCATAAAGCTTTGAACTCTTCCTGTAATTGAAATTCTTTGGATTTTTTGAAACGATTTTTGTCGTTCATCTCCTTTTTAATACTGGCAAATTCTGCAGACTCAACAAAGGCTTGTAGGTTTAAAAAATTCTGTATTTCATTACTGTTACCCAGCTCTTCAGCTTCCTCTGTTTTACCCTTCTTAACTAATTTGTTATAACGCTTAACATTGGATGACCTTTTATAAGCTTTATACTTTTTGTATTTCTGAAAAGCCTCAGTATCCTTAAAACGTTCTTTTTTAAGTTTGATTACTTGTTTTTCAAAGTCACCAGAATGAACTAAGGTATCTAATTCGAAGTAGCGTTTAACGCGGTCTGCATTTTCTAATTGATGATATTTTTCAAGATCCTCACGTAAGTGCTTGTTTTCATTTTCATACTTTTCAGTGCTTGGAAACTTACTTCCAAATAAGGAGCTGAATATATTAGCCATGTTGATTTCAGATTTATTTTAAAATTCTCGTGTGTTTACGCAAAACACAGCAAATAGTTATTGAAATTGTACTTTTAATTATTTAGTTCACGAATTATTAAAGAGCAAGCAAATTAATAAAATTAATTTGCAATTAGTTAATAACGTAAAAAAGACAAATTAATTTGATTGGGTTTTTATTTAAGACTTTTAACTTATCTACTGTGACTTATATGAGGTCTTATTAATCGGGACAATAATTAGGCTTGTTTTTTTTTAGTAGAAAGGTAGAGAAATAAGAAAATTTTATATTTTTGCACACGCATTTGCGAAAATAGCTCAGTTGGTAGAGCACGACCTTGCCAAGGTCGGGGTCGCGGGTTCGAGTCCCGTTTTTCGCTCATCTTTTTATAATAAAAGAGTGATGGTAAATCGCTCTTTTTTTGTTTAAGCCCAAGTGCTGAAATTGGTAGACAGGCACGGTTGAGGGCCGTGTGTCCTACGGACGTGCGGGTTCAAGTCCCGCCTTGGGCACGATATAACTCCCGGTTGATTATATTCAGTCGGGAGTTTTATTTTGTATCTATTGGCTATTTACTGATAACCTACTTGATTGTAGGTAATTATTTTAATAACACCCAGATATAAATATCGAAACTTAATTTTACAACTTAGATGAGAAAAGCCACTAAATGGACATAAGTCTGTATTGATTCTTGTATTTGTCAGCAATCTTCATTTACTACTTTTATTCTTTTCGGGTTATCAAATTATTCCGAATAGAGTTTATTGTATTTCAAGGTGGTTTAATACTCGTTCTTTATAATTTCTTCCAATAGTAAATTGTCGGTCATCTATTTTAATGTATGATGATGTGTAGTGGTCTATTTGATTGATATTAATAATGAAAGAGCGATGGATGCGTAAAAATATCTCTGATGATAATTCCTTCTCCATACCAGATAGTGAATCGTAGCAGATCAAGCTGTTTGTTGTGGTTTTAATTTTGATGTAGTTATCCACACCTTCAATATAAAGTATAGTTTCCGTGGGGATATTATAATGCTTTTTATCTGCCTTAATATGAATGATTTCTTTTGGCTTAGTACGATTAGTTTGTTTCAATGAAAGGAATTTGTTGATAGCCTTTAAAAATCTTCCGGTTGAAATTGGTTTAACAAGGTAATCAAGTGCATTGAGGTCAAACGCATCAACAGCATATTCTCTGTAAGCAGTTGTAAAAATAACATAAGGGTGATGAGGTATAGCCTTTAAAAATTCAATTCCGGAAATGGATGGCATATTAATATCCAAAAATAATAGATCAATACCTCCTTTATTTAGAAGTGGCATTGCCTCAATAGGCTTTGTGAAGGTCCCAATACATTCAATCTGATCACTGAAATTTTCAAGATGTTCCTGAATGACTTTAATAGCCAGAGGTTCATCATCAATAATCAGGCAAGTATATTTTGTTTTACAGGGCATTAGCGTATAATTATTAGGTTAACGTCAAAGATATTGTTGTCTGTTGATATTTGTAAATCATATCTGTTCTGATACAATAGCTCAAGTCTTTCTCGCACATTTTTAAGACCTAAACCTTTACTCTTTTTAGTTTTTTCGTCAGCAACTGTAACATCGTGTTTGTAGTTCTTTACATTGAATACTATTTTAAGCGATGTAATGCTAAGTTGCATGGTAATAAAATCGTTGTTGGTTTGTTTTAGTCCGTGCTTAAAAGCATTTTCAACAAAAGGGAAAAGAATTAAAGGGGCTATTTTTATCCCGGATACATCCTTGGGAAAATCCGTTTTAACATTAAAACTATCATCGTGCCTTATTTTTTCAAGTTCAATATAATTATTAATGAATTTGATTTCTTTGCTTAATGCTACCTTCTCTGTATTGCACTCGTAAAGCATATATTCCAGCAAGTCTGACAAACGCACGATAACTTCCCTGGAAAGAGCAGTGTTTTCATTTACCAGTGCATAAAGATTATTCATCATGTTAAAGATAAAATGCGGGTGAATTTGCTCTTTAAGCAACTGCAGCTGTACTTCTTTAAATTTTAATTCCAGCTGATTCTTTTCCTTCTCAATAATTAATTTTTCTTCTTTTGACTGATAAGATTCTTTTGTAAAATAAAAAACAGAAGACAGTACTGCAATTATATAGGTACCTGTTAGTAGAATGATAACATCTTCTCTGGAAGGCAAAATGGTATTTTCGAAAGCAATGTTACTATAAAAAGTGATTAAAAAGAGTGCTATGCTAATAAGCCATGACGATATAATAATTAAGAAAACTATAGAATATATAAACAAGCCTCTTTTACCTTTAAATAAGAACTTTGGTATTAAGACTTTATTGATAATTCTGGCACTTGCAAAACTAATCAGTAATAGCAAAATGGATACATTAGTACGTATTTGAATATCATATTGCCTGTTACTAAAAACAAAAAACATAAATAAAGAGGCTATGATCCAATAAATAATTTCCCTATAAGGAAAGGCATTTAAAACGGATTTAATGTTTTTGTTAATGGTCATAGCTAACAAATATATAACGAAAATAGCTTCTGTATGAATAGATACTCTTATTTTATGTCAACAGCACAAAACACACCCTGAATAACAATAATGCTATTTATTGTTTTAAATTTGTTGTTAAGGATGCCATTTATGCTGTTTCCATAATAATTTTTTAAAGGTTATCATGAATCTTTACTATTGTTCCATTATTAATTTTTAATACTTAAAGTCATGATAATTAGACTATTTTTTGAAGGTGGAGCTTTTTTTATGTCTCTTGTGTACTCCATGTGGATTCTTGCAATTGTACAGGCAATTCGTTTTATCATTTTATACCTTGGTAACAAAAATCCTCAAAAACTTAAAAGAACCAATAACAGTATTTTGTTTTTTGGCAGTCTATCATTTTTATTTGGGATAACCGGGCAAATGATGGGCCTAATTGCTGCCTTTGATGCAGTTCAATGTATGGACGCTGCCAATATTAAGCCGGGAATGTTGGCTGGAGGTTTAAAAGTAACTTTTATTGCCCCTCTTTTTGGTATCACATTTCTTATTCTATCAGCTATTACCTGGTTTGTACTCCGAAATCTGAAAAAATATCCATCACAAACAAAAATTGCAACTCAGTAGAGGCATTTGCTGACTGAACAAAGTCCTTTTCCATAGAACCTTTTCTCATTTTCCATAATATAAATAAATCAAAAAGTCTTGGTTGTGCTTTGTAAAGCATATGAATTCAGGTAGTTTGTGGTTTTAATATACTGCCGGAGAAGGTAAACGGATCAGAAGGCTTCTTTTATTCAAACTTATTTCACACAAAACTTACTTGTCTGTGAAGTATAATCTCATAATTACGTAAATTACCTAAAAATCCATTGAATTGTTTATGAAACAATGTAATCAAGCATAATTTAGATAAAAACGACTACTTATGAATCACACACTAATTAAACTATCACTATTTCTTGTACTTTTCATCCTAACATGTACCATTCAATCTCAAACAGACAAACAAAAACAAGTTGACGAACTTTTTGCAAAATGGGATACGGATAATACTCCAGGAGCTGCTGTTGCAATTGTTAAAGATGGGACAATTGTTTATAAAAAAGGCTATGGGATAGCCAATTTAGAATACGATATACCTATAACGCCTAATTCAATATTTCATATTGCTTCAGTATCAAAACAGTTTACTGTTTTCTCGATTCTTTTATTAGAAAAACAAGGTAAATTAAGTTTAGATGATGATGTTAGAAAGTATATCCCAGAAGTACCTGACTTTGGAAAAACAATCACATTAAGGCATTTAGCTTCTCACACCAGTGGATTAAGAGATCAGTGGAATTTATTGGCCATGGCTGGCTGGAGATTGGATGATGTCATTACAAAAGAGCATATCTTAAAACTTGTGAGTAAGCAAAAGGAACTAAATTTTAATCCAGGTGATGAATTTGCATATTGTAACACCGGGTTTACACTTTTAGCTGAAGTGGTTTCCAGAGTTTCTGGTATGTCATTCGCAGAATTTACCCAAACGAATATTTTTGAACCTCTAAAAATGAAAAACACGCTATTTTATGATGATCATGAGAAAATAGTAAAGAAGAGGGCCTACTCATATAAACCTGTTTCTGATGGATATAAAAAAAGTGTCTTGAACTATGCTAATGTGGGAGCAACAAGTCTATTTACCACTGTTGAGGATATGAGCCTATGGACAATGAATTTTGCAGATATTAAAGTGGGAGATTCAACTATTATTAATAAAATGAATACCCTTGCAGTATTGAACAATGGAAAAACTTTTGGAGGAGCTCTTGGGCAATTTGTTGGTGATTATAAAGGATCGAAAGAAATACAACATGGAGGAGCAGACGCAGGATATCGTTCCTATTTAACTCGTTTTCCTGATGAAAATTTTGCGGTAGCTGTATTTAGCAATACTGCAGAATTCAATCCAAATGAATTGGCTCATAAAGTGGTAGATATTTATCTGAAAGAAAAAATTAAAGAAGAAGTCAATCGCAAAGAAATTAAAGAAGAGAGCACATCAGAGGCTATTGTATTCGATAAAAATGTACTTGCAAACTATGTAGGTGATTATGAATTAAAACCCGGTTTTATCATAACAATTACTGAGGAGAATGATATGTTGCAGGCTCAGGCTACAGGCCAGCCTATGATTCCTTTAAAAACAGAGTCAAATACTCAATTTAGTGCTGAACAAGTTGGTGCCACTATTGAGTTTGTACCAAATAAAGGCGAAAGCGTTAAGTTACTCAAGCTTCACCAAGGAGGTCAAATAATGGAGGCTCCACGAGTTGCTGCATTTGACAAATCTTCTTTGGATCTTTCTGACTATTCAGGAGAGTTTTTTAGCGCAGAATTATCTACAACATACAACTTTATTGTTGAGAATGGCAACCTTGTTGCAAACCACAGCAGATTAAGTGATTTCAATTTAATTCAGGTAAAGAAGGATGAGTTTGGAGGTGAAGCTTGGTTTTTCGGGCATATTGAGTTTATCAGGGATGAAAATAATATCATATCAGGTTGTAAAGTATCTAATGGTCGTGTTCGAAACTTATATTTTGAAAAAGTAAAAAATTAACAGCAAAAGTTTTTGCAAGATTTAGAAATCTATCACTTGATCAAGCTGAGTCAAAACTAAATAACCAATAATAATGAAAAAACCATCTACAATAATAAAAGCTGTCAAACTAACTGGTTTGGCAGTAATACTACTTTTTTCATAACAGATATAGTGACTAAGAGTAAAATTCTAATGCCAATAATTAGTTTAATATTCACTGTAGTATTAACTATCCTGTTTTCTATAATACTTGTGAGAAATAATTTATCATCATTTAGAAAATGGCATACTTTATCCGTTATTTCTGCGACAACAGTTTTACTCGTATTATTAGATTATTGGGGATTACTTAGGTTGATTTTGTAAAAAAATCTATGTTTAGAATTGTCGGCACATAGCGTTTATTAATTATTAGTATTGATTTTTGAAGTTTGTAAGGAGTTGTATTATAGGGTTCTTGTAGTGATTTGAAATTTTTTATATGAAATATTTGGTGTATCTTAAATCATATTTCCTAATCAGTAAAACTTAATAAACATGAAAAATTTCATCTATGCACTTGGACTCATCGTAGCTTTTTCGAGCTGTGGAAAAATTAAAGAAAAGGTTCATGAAGAGTCAAATGGTCAATGCCCTTTCCATAGTGGGGTAAAACAATCAATGGATAATAAAGATTGGTGGCCTAATCAGGTCGACCTTAGTATTCTTCGACAACATTCCTCTCTTTCTGATCCAATGGGAGAAGATTTTAATTATGAAGAAGCCTTTAATAGTTTGGATTATGATGCTTTAAAAAAGGATATAGCAGAAGTGATGACCCAATCACAGGATTGGTGGCCAGCTGACTTTGGCAATTACGGTCCTTTATTTATAAGGATGGCCTGGCATAGTGCCGGTACTTATCGTGTAGGTGATGGGAGAGGAGGAGCAAACCAGGGGCAGCAGCGTTTTGCACCTCTTAATAGCTGGCCGGATAATGTAAATCTGGATAAGGCAAGAAGACTTTTATGGCCGATTAAAAAGAAATATGGTAAGAAAATTTCATGGTCTGATTTAATGATACTCACCGGTAATGTGGCCTTGGAATCAATGGGTTTTAAAACAATTGGTTTTGCAGGAGGACGTGCTGATGTATGGGAACCGGCAATGGAGGTTTACTGGGGTTCAGAAGGAAAATGGCTTGAAGATAAGCGATATACCGGAGACCGGGAATTGGAAGACCCTTTAGCTGCGGTTCAGATGGGACTTATTTATGTAAATCCTGAAGGGCCAAATGGTAACCCTGATCCTGTTCTGGCAGCTATCGATATTCGTGAAACCTTTGCTCGAATGGGAATGAATGATGAAGAAACGGTTGCGCTGATTGCAGGTGGTCATACTTTAGGTAAATGCCATGGTGCAGGTGATCCTTCAAAAGTTGAAGCAGATCCGGAAGGAGCCCCAATGGCACAGCAAGGGATTGGATGGAGAAGTTCCCATGGTAGTGGAAAAGGTGCTGATGCGATTTCATCAGGACTTGAAGTTACCTGGACAATTACGCCAACCCAATGGAATCACCAATTTTTTCAACTGCTTTTTGAAAATGAGTGGGAATTAACTAAAAGTCCGGCAGGAGCACACCAATGGGTTGCAAAAGAATCTGCAGAGGTTATTCCAGATGCCTTTGATAAAGATAAAAGACATAAACCAACCATGCTTACAACTGATTTATCTCTTCGTTTTGATTCTGTTTATGGAAAGATTTCAAAGTACTATTATGAGAATCCCGATGAGTTTGATAAGGCATTTGCCAAAGCCTGGTTTAAACTAACCCATCGCGATATGGGACCACGCACTTTATACCTGGGTCCTGAAATTCCGGAAGAAGTGTTTATATGGCAAGATCCTATTCCTAAACTGGATCACCCGGTAGTAAATGCAACTGATATTTCAAAGCTTAAATCAAGCATTATGAACTCCGGACTTAGTGTGAGTGAACTTGTATCTACGGCATGGGCATCGGCCAGTACTTTCCGTGGTTCGGATAGAAAAGGAGGAGCTAATGGCGCTCGTATTCGTTTAGAACCTCAAAGGAGCTGGGAGGCCAATAATCCTGAGCAATTAAAAAAAGTACTAACTACATTGGATAAGATTCAGAGTGACTTTAATGCCAAATCTGGAAGTAAAAAAGTATCGATGGCCGACCTGATTGTTTTGGGTGGTTGCGCTGCCATTGAAAAAGCGGCAAAAGATGCGGGTTATCAGGTAAAAGTTCCTTTTACTCCCGGTCGTATGGATGCTACTCAAGAGCAAACAGATGTGGAAGCTATGGCGACCTTGGAACCTAAGGCTGATGGATTTCGCAATTACATGAAAACGAAATACAAAATGTCTACCGAAAATCTGTTGGTGGATAAAGCTCAGTTACTGAATCTAACAGCTCCTGAAATGACTGTTTTGGTAGGAGGTTTGCGTGTATTAGATGCCAATTACAAAGGCGTAAAACATGGAGTATTTACTGATAAACCTGGTACACTAAGCAATGACTTCTTTGTAAATCTACTTGATATGAGTACAAAATGGGAAGCTACTTCTGAGGACGAAGAACAATTTAATGGATTGGACAGGACATCGGGTATAGTAAAGTGGACAGGAACCAGAGCTGACCTGGTTTTTGGTTCTAATTCAGAACTAAGAGCATTATGCGAGGTTTACGCTTCAGATGACGCCAAAGAAAAGTTTGTAAACGACTTTGTTGCAGCTTGGGATAAAGTTATGAACCTTGATCGTTTTGATTTAAAATAAATGAATTCAGAATAAAATTGAGACTTCTAATTACGATTCTTTAGAAGTCTGTAAAAAGAAGTTATCCAATTACCAGATTAAAAACTCCCGGTTGATATTATTCAGCCGGGAGTTTATTTTAAATTACTTCGATAGCTCTTTTTTAGATATGAATAGTTTATTGAAATTTGAACTTAAACCTTCTTTAAAAACAGTTCCTTTGTTTTGAGAAGTCGTTATAGTGGCTTGGCCATTTTCAATAGCTGCACTCACTTCAACAATGTCTCCGTTGCTTATAGAAATTTTAGCTGTGTGCGTTGCTGTTTTATTATTATCGGTAAAGCCTCTTCCTTTTAAAGAAGTGATTCCAGATAAATAATTGGCTACGGAAGTGGAGTCGAGCAGAATGCCATTACTCATCCATGCGCTTTCGTTTTTAACGATGGTAAACGAACTATCGGAAGGATAACTAAACTCAATTTTGTTGATATCGGTTTTGTTGGTTTTTAATATGGTTTTATTCCTAAACGCATCAGCGTTTCTGTTCGCCGAACTACCCAGAAAACCTTCTACAGCATAAACTTCTTTTTCGTCGTTATATCGGACATAGGATGTCATTGTACCCTGAGGACGCATATATGGATTTTGTTGCATCATTGGATTTGTTTTGGGTTGCGAATATGAAAACTTACCTATATAAATGCTGGATAATTCTCCTTCAGCTCCCATAAATTGCACTTTTGTAGCCAGAGAGTCCGTTAACTCAAATTTATCCCAACTATCTTTGCTTTGAGATGCTAACCTAATCGGTTTTAATCCATTTAACTGTTCTACCAAGCGTTCAATCGTTGTGGCATCACCATTATATGATTTCCCTTCAGAGATTACTTTCCAATCATTATTTTCCTTTTTAAGTTCAATACTTTTACCATTAAGCATTTTGGGCTGTACAATTACTGAGGTAATAGTGTTTTCATCTATTTTAAAAAGTTCAGATTTAAGTGTATTAACACCTCTTTGTTTATCTAATACTTTAATGGCAACAGCTAGTATGAGCAGGCCTGTAAATACCCAGCTCAGCGTTTTAATATTTAATTTTCTAAACATAGCTTTCTCCTTTAATTTTTAAGCGGGTAAACTTTCTTCTTTGATAACGATAAATTCCTATACCAATAATAATAAGGATAGGCAAAGTGAAGTTTAGAATCTTCAATATGTTTTTATCTCCATCTTCCAATTGATCTAAAGGACGCATCTTCACTTGCTTACTTCTTAATTGAATCAATCCGGTATCATCACTCATAAAATCAATGGCATTAACTATAAAATTTGCATTGTCTGGTTGAACCTGACGAACTTCCTGACCAGTACCATTAATGGCTAAATCTCCATCTGTAATGACAACTATTTTATAATTGTTTTTTTCTAAAAGTCCTGCTACAGGAAGTTTTGATGCGGTGAAATCACCTTCCTGCCACTGTTTTTCGATATTAAAATATACCGGAGCTGCTTGTTTTCCTGATTTATCTGAAGTAAAGACTAATGGAGTAAATGTGCTTAAGGAATCACCGTTAAAGCTTAAGGAGCTTCCAAACTGCATAATCATTGTTCCTAAACCTTGTGTAATTGGATGGTCGGCAAAATTCGATAAGATAGGCAGATAAGGAAAGTTAATGGGGCGATTTACTGTAAAAATTCCCTGACGCTGCTGTACATTGACTGAACCACAATTGGCATCTACAATAAAGTCTTCATTGACAGTAAGCCCTTGCTTTTTTAACCAGTCCCCCATACCAGTATATTTGGCAAAACCCATTCCCTGATTCAATTGAGCATCCACCTTGTTGAATGATACAAGTAGATTTCCTCCTTGTTTTAGAAAATTTTCCACATATGTAAAATGTGCTGCAGGAATAGAATCCTGCGGATTAATCCAGGCCAAGGTTTTATATTTGGTCAAATTAACGCTATCGGATAAGGTTACTTCTTCAGGTACATACAAAACTTCTAATCCCTGTATTACTTGTATTTGCTCATTTATCGCCGGTTCTCCATGTCCAACAATAAAACCAATGGCATCCTTATCCGGAACCGTCATTTTTTTAATAGCAGTTGTTAGCGCATATTCCATTTGTGCTCCGGGTTGAATAAATGGTATCGTTTCTGAGCTTTCGCCAATTTGGACTATGGCACCCATATATGCCTTTTTTGTGGTAGCCTGATCTTTTTCCCTTGCTTCAATCATTACTGTTTGAATACCCGCCTGAACTGCTTTTTGTTCTTCCTGCGCATCTTCATTTGGGTTTATAAATTCAAATACCAATTGATGATTACTGCGTGATGCATATTCTGCCAATAAGTCCTTAAAGTCTTTTCGCAACTGATCAAACTGAGGTTGCAAACCTTCAGAAAAATAGGCGGTTACAGTAATAGGTTCTGTAATATCTTTCAAGATATCTTTAGTAGTTTCACTTAATGTATATCGCTGGTCTTCAGTAAAGTCAAGGCGAACAAAAAAACGATTCGCCAAAACGTTAATTAAGACCAATACGCCCAAAGCCAATGCGATATAATATTTAAATCGTAGCTTATCGTTCATGATTTTTTTAATTAGTTGATGTTACGTTTAACAAGTGACAGTTCAGAGGCCATTAAACCTCCTACAATGATTGTAGCAAAATAGATGATGTTTTTACTGTCAATTACTCCTCTAGTAATGCTTCTGTAATGGAATTGCATATCCAGGTAGGATAAGGCATCTCCTATCATTCCGGGGAATGCTCCTGAGATAATGCCAAATAAAATTTGAAAGAAGATGCCAATGATTAATGCCAATAAGAAAGCCACTATCTGGTTAGATGTAATACTACTGGCAAAAATCCCCAGGCTAATATATGCAGCACTCATTAAAAGTAAGCCTAAGTACCCCGTTACAACAGAGCCATGGTCTATTGGCCCTATATTAGCAATTGAAATGTAATAAGGAAGTGTCAAGGCTAATGAGATTGCGATAAGCATAAAGGTAGCCAAAAACTTACCGCTTACTACCTGCCAATCCGAAACTGGTTTAGTCAACAGCAACTCAATGGTTCCTGTTTTAAATTCTTCGGCAATTTGTTTCATCGTTAATGCCGGAATAAATATAAAGAGCGTCCAGTAAGCTATGCCAAAAAATGGTTGCATGGTTGCTCTATTAATGTAAAATACATCGTTGTTTCCATAAAGCCAGGTGAAAAAACCGCTTAAGCCTAAAAAAACAACGATTAGTATGTAGGCCATCAAAGAATCAAAGTATCCTTTTAATTCCTTTTTTGTGATTATCCATATTTGTTTCATAATATATTAGTGTCAAGATTTATTGTATCCATATACATGAAGAATTTCTAGATTCATAAACAGGTGAATGAATACCAAATCGTTATTTACTTTTAATCTTACTAGCTCGCTTGTGTTAATTCTCTAAACACATCTTCCAGGTTCTTTTCAACAGGAGTTAACTGAGTTATAAACCAACCTTTACTTACGCACATGTTAAAGATGCTTTTGATAGATGATTTTCCTACATAACTCTCTACCTCAAAAATGCATGCGTTAGCATCTGTAAACGAAACAGTAGCTACTTCCTCAATATCACTTAAGGCTTTGTGTGCTTCGTTTCGGTCAGCTACACTAAGTCCCACCTTTAGTATTTCAGTTCCTTGGGCTTCTTTTCGCAATGATTCCGGGCTTCCATCAGCCACAATTCTTCCTTTGTTAATGATTAAAACCCTATCGCAAGTAGCTTCCACCTCGGCCAGAATATGAGAGCTCAGAATAACCGTTTTTTCACGCCCGATTTCCTTTATAAGCTTTCTGATTTCTATAATCTGGTTGGGATCTAAACCTGTAGTTGGTTCATCAAGAATTAAAACTTCAGGGTCGTGTATTAGCGCTTGTGCCAGACCAACCCGCTGCTTGTATCCTTTCGACAGTTCTCCAACTTTTTTGTGTTTCTCAAGGTCTAAACCGCAGATCTGAATCATTTTTTCCACCTGCGATTTAATATTGCTTTTGCTAACCCCTTGCAACTCTCCAATAAAATTGAGGTAATCAATAATGGTCATATCAAGATACAAAGGGTTATTCTCCGGTAGATAACCGATATTCTTTTTCACCTCATCGGGTGAATCATGTACCGATTTTCCACCTAATGTGATGTCTCCGCCATTAGGAGTAATGTAGCAGGTAATGGCCTTCATTGTGGTGGTTTTACCTGCACCATTGGGTCCCAGAAATCCCAGTATTTCTCCGGTTTTAACCTTAAACGATAAATCATCTAAGGCTTTTTGTGTACCGTACGTTTTGGTAATGTTCTTTACATGGATGTCCATTGTTTAGAATGATTTATTATAAATTGAAATGATTTAATTTGTGCTCTGTTTATTGCTTAATTCATAGTTATCTAGAACGTATTTCTCTTCGCATAAATAGGGTATATGCGATGGCAAAGAATAATAATGTTCCTCCAATGAGTGCAACAACCTGTGGCCAAACTAGCATTAGACTCTGGCTAAGCGGTAATGGACTAGGAATAGTCCCGATAGTTTGTTCTGTAGTTAAGGGACCCAGGCTGCGGATTGAAGGTCGTAGTATGGTATTTGTAACATCATTGAATAATTGTCCAGGATTAAAGCGCATTAAGTTTTGAACAAAACGTTGAAAATTGACCATCTGGTTCTCGCTGATAAACCTTACCGGTGCCAGACCTTTTGCAATAAGGTTTACAATCATACTATAGAAAATAGTAAAGAAAAGCCATACTGAAATTCCAGCCAGTGCAGATGTTGCTGCCTGACGAAATTTTACTGAGAAGAGTATAGATAAATTAAGCCAGAAACCAACGTATATAATATTTACAATGGAGAATATGATGATTCTCGATAATTCATCAGCTGTAGGAGGAATTCCAATAGAAGCAAGACCAAATCCAAGTACCAGTAAACTAAGCCCAATGAATAGGTAGCTGAGAATGGTTAAGGCTGCTGTAAACTTGGCATTAAGTATATAATCTCTATAAATAGGTTGTGCCAATAGTCTGCTTAAAGTCCCTTTGGTATGTTCCGTATTTATACTGTCAAAGCCCATACTTATACCCAGTAAAGGTCCTAAGAAACTAATGAATACCAGAAAAGATGGCAAAGTTCCATTGGAATGGGTATACAACTTCAGGAAGAAGAATTCATCATCGGCATTTGCTCCTTTTATAACAGAAGAAAAATCGCTAAGGGCAGCATAAAGTGAGCCCATACATGTTAGCAACACCAATGCTACCATAATGATGAATTTCCAACTTTTAACGGTATCAGAAATTTCTTTACTTACCATAACGCCAAATGGATTTGTTTGCTTTGTGCTTATACTAATCATTGTTTAATCCTCCTTCAAAGTATCGGTTATATATAGCATCCAGGCCATATTCTTTTTTATTCAGAAAATTAAGATTGCAGTTGGCTTCAATTACCTTTTTAGCTATGATAGATGAAATATCTGAAGCGCATTCAATTTGAAAGTGACCATTGTTTTCGGATACTTTCTGAATACCATCAATTGCATTTAAAAGGTTTTTGAGTTCGTCAGAATTTATTCCGGAATTTTTGCTATAATCTATTCCCAGTTCAATTAAATACAAACCATGAGTAAAGAGTTTTTTAGATAACTCTTTGATTTTACCTTCAGCCAGTAACTTTCCACTAACAAATATTCCTACACGATCGCAAACCTCTTGAACCTGGTGCAGGTTATGAGATGAAAATAATACAGTGATGTTTTGCTCCACACTTAGTTTTTTTATTAATCCGAGCAATTCCATCACGCCTTGTGGATCAATACCTGTAGTTGGCTCATCTAATATGATGACTTCCGGATTTTTAATCAGCACATCGGCCAAACCTAAGCGTTGACGCATTCCTTTGGAATACTTACCTGTTTTTTTATTTATATCATTTTTCAGTCCAACTCGTTCTAATAGCTCACAGGCTTTTTCTTTAGCAGTTGTATAATCAAAACCATTCAGTCTGGCTGTGTATATCAGGTTTTCTAAACCAGTGTGGTCATCATAAAATCCAACATCTTCGGGTAAATACCCAACTTGCTTTTTCACTTCAATAGGTTTCGAAGTAGAATTGATTCCACATACGTGCACACTTCCTGTACTGGGGTCTGTGAGTCCCATTAACATTAGTATCGTCGTTGATTTTCCTGCTCCGTTGGGACCTAACAAGCCAAATATCTCACCTTTGTGAATGGATAAGTTCAGGTTGTTGACTGCAGTAAAATCACCGTATTGTTTAGAAATCCCATTGAGTTGAATAACCGGATTATCCATGTTTACCTCCTTCCAAATTTCTTAATTAAGAATACGATACCAGCTATGGTGATCAATATGATTAAGATCCCTAACCAGCCCATTAGCATGGGTGTTTTTACCATAATTCTAAAAGATAGACTTTGTGTAGCTTCAGTCGTTTTTGCTGTAATCTTGGTTACATAGTCACCGGGAATGGCTCTTTTATCAGCCTTAATGTTTGCATAAATCGTAGTTGTTTTTCCGGGTTCCAGATTTTCAATTTTATTTGTATCGAATGAAATATCCCAGTTTTTGGGCTTTGAGGCGGATAGTTCAATATTTTCAAGTTTAGTAGAGCCTGTATTTTTAACTATTAACGCTAGTTTTTTGTCCTCCCCGGCTGTTATTTTAGCACTTAATAGTCCTGTTGGTGTTGAAAAAGACAATTCATATGTCCCGGTAATCACCACCTCTAATTCCATTTCTGCAGAGGTGGATCCGGATACAGCTTTAACAGGTATTAAGTAAGTTCCTGCGTTTACCGTAGAGGGTGGTTTTATAGTGTAATTAATACTTCTTGTGCCATTGGCCTCAACTTCAGTGGAGGTAGCCTGTTTGTGGTTAGGCTTAATAGCAACGCTCCAACCTTTGGGAGCTGATGCCATTAGGGCATATTGTTGTTTGTTGGCGGTTTTGTTCTTCAGTACTGCGTTGAAAGAAAAGTTTGATTTTGAAGTACCTTCCATATTTTTTTGCTCGCATGAAAGTTCTGTTTCATTAGATCCGCCAGAAGTAATATGAATGGTTAAAGGTAAAGACGCTATATCGCCCAGTTTTGCATTAAAAGTATAATATCCCTTTTTTACCTTATATGGAACGTCTATTTTTAATTTTAAGGTTTCTTTTTTATTAGCTAAAACAGCCACTTTGTTAATAGCCATACCACTTGCTGTAAGGGTATAATTCCAGGAGCGGGGAATGTTGTTGATACTGATATTTTGGTTTATCGTTTGATCTTTCTTATTAATGATGTCTAAAGTATAATTTACTGTGCTACCGGGCGATACAGATACCATAGTATATGGTGTATAGATTTCGGCCTTACCCTCAGTAGCCAATAAGTTTTGTTGCATATTAATTAATAAAAAGGATACCATAAATAGTGTCCAGTAAATTTTAAAACGTTGCATAGAAGTTCCTCCTTAATACTGTTTTTTATTAATAATTAGATATAAGAATACCGTTACGCTTAGAATTAAGCATACACATATATAAAGGCGTATGTACCGGTTTAACCGATACATACTAAATAAGAGATTTTACGACGCAAAAAGGTACTTGGTATTGAGTATTTCTTCAATCACATCGGCATGTCTATGCCCAAAAGTTTTTCGTACCCAAGCTTGAAATTTTAATTGGTCTTCAGCATTTAACCACGACATTGATTTAATCAATTCTTTTCTAAAGAGGTTTTTGTCTTCATGAACTCCTTCTAATACAGTTTTACATAAATCTAACATAGAACGATACTTTAATAAAGGTTCAACAAAACATATACTGGTCTTAAAAACATGAATGTTATTAAGATGTTTTTAGTAAGAGCAAATTTAAAATCAGAGATAAATCAATTTGGTTAAAGACTGGTTAAACTCCGTTAAGAAAATGTTAAAGTAAATTTGTAGTTATGAATTAGGCCTTAACAGACCTGTAATAGGAGTTATCCAATTACCAGATTAAAAACTCCCGGTTAATATTTTCAGCCGGGAGTTTCTATATATGATGAATATCAAAGTATCTACTCTTTGGCACAGAATATTTTTTCAAATAAAATTTCTTAAGTCTTCTTAAAAAATCAATGAGTCTTTTTTGTTGCTTCATAATTTTTCAAACATGTTATTAGTAAATTGCATTTTTTTATAGAATACACATGTTATAAAGTAGATATATAGATTTAAGTTTCTTACTTAATTCACTTTTTTGTAACTTTTTACATGTATATGATTTGGGAGGACTAGCTTATGCAATCAGACATTGAAAAGAGTTATATATATAGGATTCAAATGCTTGAAAAAGAAATTGAAAGACTTAAAGATATTAATGTTAAACGAAGTCAGTTTCAATCTGAAAAAGAAGTTAACTCAATGGCTGTTAAACTCTCGGAAATGGCTAAACTTGCCAATGTTGGGTTTTGGGAATATGATGTTGAAAATGATAATGTAATATGGTCAGATGAAACATATAGGTTGTTTGATTATGAAATTGGATCAAAAATTAACTATGAAAGTATCCTTAATCGTATTCATCCTGATGATAAAGAGAAACACAATATAAATACGCAACAATGGATTGAAAAAGGTATTTGTAATCCTTTTGAATACCGAATAGTACTACCCAATGGTTCAATAAAATATGTAATAGCCAAGGGAAAGATAGAGAAGAATAATGCTGGTGAGACAATAAAAATGTTAGGCGCAATAACTGATATTACTAAGCAAAAAAAGACTGAAATTGAATTGCTGGATTATCAGGGAAAACTAGAGGAGAATGTTGCTAATAGAACATTGGAACTCGAAAGTAAACAACACCTTTTAAGTACTGTTATCTCAGAAGCTTCCGTAATCCTTTTTGCACTCGATAGTGATGCTGTATTTACGATGTCGGATGGTAAAGGACTTAAAAAACTTGGATTACAACCAGGTCAGGTAGTTGGAATGTCAGCTTTAGAGTTATATAAAGACAATCCTGAAATCATCGCTAGTATTAAATTTGTTTTTGAAGGTAATGAAGTACGAATGGTAAATCAAGTTGGGGACATATATTTTGATACTTCTTATACACCTCTTAAATCAGGAGGGAAAGTGGTGGGTATTGTTGGGGTAGCAACAGATGTTACAGAACTTAAACAAACAGAGGAGAATTTAAAAGAAGCTTTGGAATATAATCAAAAGATGACAGATACCAGCCCTGTAGGTATTCTTGTTGTGGATAAACAAGGTCAAATTGAATTTGCAAATTCCAGAGCGGAGAAGACTCTTGGTTTGAAAAAAGAGAGCATCACAAAATTAACTTACAATCATCCTGATTGGGAAATTACCGATTTTGAAGGAAATGATTTCCCTCAAGAGAAATTGCCATTTATACGAGTACAGAAAGAAGGTAAACCTGTTTATGGTGTAGAGCATGCGATTAAGTGGCCAGATGGATCTATGATTTATCTTTCTATAAATGCTGCGCCAAAGTTTGATACTAATAATGATTTTGAAGGAATGATTGCCACTATTGAAAATATTACAAATAGGGTATTGAGGGAGAGGGAATTAAAAGAGGTTTTTTCTTTCAGAGAAATGCTAATTAAAAATGCTGCAGAAGGCTTATGCGTATGCCACAATATTGATGAGTTTCCATACGTAGAATTTACCGTATGGAACAAGCAAATTGAAAAAATCACAGGTTATACGTTAAATGAGATTAATGAGATGGGGTGGTATCAATCTCTTTATAAGGATCTGGCAATAAGAGAAAAAGCCATTCAACGAATGACCTCGATGCGTGAGGGGGAGGATATTGTAAATGAAGAATGGGATATAACAACAAAGAATAACGAATCTAAAACAATTTCTATATCAACCTCAATTATAAAATCATTACAAGGTAAAACTCATGTTCTGGCATTAATCTCAGATGTTACAGAATTAAAAAAACAAAGAGAATCAATACAAAAGCACAACGAAGAATTGCAAAGGGTAAATGAAATCAAGAATAGATTCTTATCAATATTATCTCACGATTTAAAAGCTCCAATGGGGGCTCAAATGCATCTATTAGAAATAATAACAAAAGACTCTGAAAGTTACTCTAAAGAAGATTTGATGAGATATATTAGAGTTTTCTCTGATAGTAATAAAAGTAGCTATAACCTTCTGGACAATATTTTAAATTGGGTAATACTTCAACTAGGAAATAGTCATATACCTATCGAAAAATGTTCTCTAATGAAATCCATTGAAGAAATAAAAAATATTTTCAAGGAAAATCTACTTTATAAGGATATTAAAGTGCTTACAAAACTAGAGTGTGACATAATAAAAACCAATAGAAACATATTAAACACCTTACTTCGAAATCTTATTTGCAACGCCATTAAATTTTCTGAAAATGGAGGAACCGTTACACTAACATCAAGTAAAGTTCAAGACGATATAATTATATGCGTTGAAGACAATGGTATTGGAATGGATAGCTCAACTAGAGATAGTTTGTTTAATTTTGAAAAAACAATAAAAAAAGTGGGTACAAATCGGGAGACTGGAACAGGTCTAGGTCTTTCCATATGCAAAGACTTAATAGCTTCAATTGGAGGTAAAATATGGGTTGAGAGCGAGATGGGCATTGGATCTTGTTTTGGTTTTTCAATACCTAATCAAAAGGTTTAAATAAATGACCTGTCTGCCTAATGCGATTTGAATTTCCATGAAGTACTATCACATAAAGTGTGTAAATAGTAAAATTATACCTCGAAAATTAATTACTGAATAGTTTTCACTATTTAGTAATTGATTTTGAGGAGTCCCCGCGACAGCGGACGATATACTATTTGTTTAAAATATCAGGATACAATCTTGAGTTATTTTATTTATTTTTAAACAGATAGTATACTTATGAAAAAAGAAGATCTATTAAACAGCGACTTTCTTAAGCAATTTAAGAATGGAGAAGAACTCAATGATTTTCTTCACCAACTTCAAAAACGCGGCGTTGAGCAGATTCTTGAAGGCGAATTAGATGCTCATGTCGGCTACGAAAAACATGCTACCTCAGACTCTGAAAATGCAAGAAATGGTCATACTTCGAAGAAGATCAGAACGATGTATGGAGAGTCACAGATCAAGGTTCCTCGCGATCGTCAAGGTACTTATAACCCAATGATCGTTCCTAAACGCAAGAACATTATTGACGGAATAGAAAATGTAATCATATCTCTTTATGCTAAAGGCATGTCCAATAGTGACATTGAACAACAGATTAGTGAAGTGTATGATTTTGATATCTCACCGTCAACTATCTCCAGGATCACATCTAAAGTCACCGAAGACATTATTGCATGGCAAAATAGACCTCTTGAGCCTGTGTATCTGATTGTATGGATGGACGGTATTGTTTTTAAAGTTAGAGACAACTCAAAAGTCATCAATAAGACCATTTATATTGCGGTTGGTCTGAAAGTTGACGGCAAGAAAGAAGTTCTTGGCTTATGGCTGGGAAAGAACGAATCATCAGCCTTTTGGATGAGCGTATTAACCGATATAAAAGCACGTGGAGTCAATGATATATTGATTACCGCAACTGATAATTTGAATGGCTTTACCGATACGATAAAGAATGTATTCCCTGAATCAAGCACACAGATATGTGTTGTTCACCAAATACGAAATGCTTGTAAATATGTAGTATGGAAAGATAAAAAGGAGTTTACTCGTGATATGAAATCGATTTATGAAGCTCCTACTAAACAAGCAGCTGAAGCAGCGCTTGAGGATTTTGCTCAAAAATGGGAAAGCAAATATTCTTATGCCATCAAAAGCTGGCGCAATAACTGGGACGAATTAACTGTGTTTTTTGACTTCCCAATTGAGATTAGAAAAATCATATACACAACCAATTTAATTGAAAATTTAAATGGGAAAATTAGGAAATACACCAAAAACAAGCTCTCATTTCCTACAGATGAAGCTGTAATGAAGTCTGTTTTTCTGGCGGTGAGAGAAGCAACTAAAAAGTGGTCGATGCCAATCCGAAATTGGGGTATTATCCACAATCAGTTTTTGGCTATATTTGAAAATAGGATCCAGTAAATATACTGAACCCTGATATTTTAAACTTACACACTTTCTAGCTTAGTGTCTTCCATGAAACACCCTTCTTTCTTTTTTGCGAATGAAAAAAGGTAGTTAGGCTATATTATGTTTTTGATTTGTTTCTTATAAATCCTGCCAATAGGTATTTCAGTATCTTCAATAAACAACATGGATGCGTTTATCTTTTCGACATATTTTTTATTGACTATATATGAGCGATGCACTTGTATAAAGAGCTCATTAGGTAAATTCTCATTCCAAAACTTCAAGGTGTAGCTTAATAGATAACGTTTACATTTGCAATAAACCATTGTATAATCACCTTCTGATTTTATAAATAGTATATCATTCAAGTTTAGTAAAATCTTTTCATGACCATCTTTTACCAATATTTTTTCTAAAGAGTCAACCTTCGTGTGATTACGGGTGTTTTTTAATTTATACAAATCAACTACCTTATCTACAGCTTTCCGGAAGCGTTCAATAGAGAATGGCTTAAGTAGATAGTCTGTTATATTTAGTTCATACCCCAGAATAGCATAGTTGGGATATGCAGTTGTTGCAACTATAAAAGGTTTATTGTTATCGAGCGAATTAATTAAATCTATTCCAGACGCTCCGGGTAAATGTATATCTAAAAAGATTAGGTCAACTTTATTTTTGTTTATAAAATTCAACGCATCTGGTGCAGAAAAGAAAGTGCCTACGGGTATTAATAATTCTGTTTCTGCAATATATTTCTCTAGCACTCTTTGTGCTCGTACCTGATCCTCTACAATAATGCAATTAATCATTGGGGTAACTTTAATGAAACAATAAAGATATCTTCTTCCTTATCGATGTGTAGTTGATATTTATTTCCATAAGCAACTTTTAACCTTTCTTCCACATTTTTTAATCCAATACCACCTCCTAATTGTTGCTTATTGTTTTTATTAAGAAAATTGTTTTTACAACTAAAGGTTATGAAATCACCCTCTAAACCTATACAAACGGATATTTGAATGTTCTTTGCCAGGCTCGATGATGCATGTTTAAATGCATTTTCAACATACACAAGAAATACTAGCGGTAAAACCATCGTCTCGCTATCAAAATTATTATAATCGAAGGTAATTACTCCCCGTTCTTCAAGTTGAATATTGCAAAGGTCGATATAGTTTTTCAGCGATTCTATTTCACCTGCTAACGGTACCTTGTTCTCATTACATTCATATAGCATATATCGTAATACCGAAGATAATTTTAAAATAATTTCAGGCGTCCTATGGGGATCATCCAATGAATAAGAATAAAGATTGTTTAGATTATTAAAAAGAAAATGCGGATTAATCTGAGTTTTCAGTTGTTCTAACTGACTTTCGGTAAGCAATGCTTTTAAAGTCAATATTTTTTTATGCTTTGTAAAGGCATCCCATGCCAATTTATACCCCACAAATATTGATATATTGGTAATCGTATCAAAAATCGAAATCAAATTAAACTCAAGACCTTTTGTGTGTGGATGAAAAATTTTTTCAAATAAGAACTCATCTATTAAAAAAGATATTGCAATAACAGCAAATGAAAATAATATAAACTGTTTGATTCTTTTTTTGTAAAAGTATAAGGGAATAAACCAGTAATTAATTAATAATGCTGCCCAAACACCATTAAGTATAAAAATGGATTCGTACCATTGAAAGGCTCCGGTAAACCTATCGTACATCTTTACCAGGAAAAGCAAAATGGCTACCAAGGAAAATAAACAGTATTCCCTTAAATTATCGCTATTCAGGTTGATAGTCTTTTTTAAACTGCTCATTTTCTATATGGATGCTTACTGTTCATTAAATTGCTTTTTAAACCGGATTATTCATTAGAACTTCGATGTGAGCGTTAAAATTGCAATAAAACAAGACTTTACTGAAACGAAGCATAGCACCGTTATGATGAGTTGAAGTGAAGTAACAAAGTGACTTGTTTTGAAGTAATTTTAATGTGCAATAGATTTTGTAATGCATATTGTGGGTTTAACTTCCATTTATTTTAAGGTTCAAAAATACAATCTTCAAACAAACTTTTGTAATAAACTGAATTCGAAATTTTATGTCGAACTCAGGTTAATACCCATTGTTAAGTATCATATTATCATTTTAAGGATATCCATTCGCATAAGGAGGCAATATATTGCATCAGGATTTTCTTTTTTATGTAAAAGAAATTTTAAATAACTTGTAGTAATTAAGTTGCACCATACTTTTCAATAATTAAGCCATATCATCAGATGAAATAACACTATTCTATGAACGACCTACTTAATGGGATAAACGACGTGATGTGTAAAAATAAATGAAATAGATTTGTTTCCTGCATCACGTACAAGGTTCACACTTTAAATGTTTAAAATAAAATTTAGTTAAGACAAGGAAAATAAGTCAGCAAATGCAGGTATTAAAAGCACTATTCATTATACTTGGCACTATTTCACTTACTCTTGGGATAGTTGGAATTGTTGTGCCAGGATTACCTACAACACCTTTTCTGTTACTTACATCTGTTTTATATTTAAAAAGTTCAAACAGATTATACTCTAAAGTAATTTCTAATAAGTTGATAGGTTCATATATTGTACAGTATCACAACAACAAAGGAATGTTGATAAGGCAAAAAATATTAGCAATTAGTTTAATGTCAGTCATGATAACATTTTCCTGCATTTTTTTTATCAAAGCTATCCCTATTAAACTGCTTGTTATTGCCTTTGGAATTATAGGGGCAATTGTAATGACATTCATTGTACCGACTGTAAAACAAAAATCTAAAATATAATTAACTATGCAAGAACATTCAGAAAATAGTAGTAAGTGCCCGGTAACAGGAGCAACAAGTAAATCAGGCGGTGGTGGTACAAGAAACCGCGACTGGTGGCCAAATCAATTGAAGTTAAATATTCTTCGCCAAAACTCTTCACTATCAAATCCGATGGATAGCGAGTTTGATTATGCGAAAGAATTTAAAACACTCGACTATAAGCAACTTAAACAAGATCTTCATGCATTAATGACAGATTCACAAGATTGGTGGCCTGCTGATTTTGGTCATTATGGTCCTTTGTTTATACGTATGGCATGGCATAGTGCCGGAACTTACCGTACAGGTGATGGCCGTGGAGGTGGAGGAACTGGACAACAACGTTTTGCACCTTTAAACAGTTGGCCTGATAATGTGAGTTTAGATAAAGCACGCAGATTACTATGGCCGATTAAACAAAAATATGGTAAGAAAATTTCGTGGGCTGATTTGATGATATTGACTGGCAACGTTGCATTGGAATCAATGGGCTTTAAAACCTTTGGTTTTGCAGGTGGACGTGCCGATGTTTGGGAACCGGAAGAAGATGTGTATTGGGGTAATGAAACCACCTGGTTAGACGATGACCAGCGTAACCTTCCTGAAAGTGATATGGATAGTCCGCTTGCAGCTGTGCAAATGGGATTAATTTATGTAAATCCTGAGGGACCAGGTGGAAATCCAGATCCTTTAGCTGCAGCTAAAGATATTCGTGCAAGTTTTGCCCGTATGGCGATGAACGATGAAGAAACCGTTGCCCTTATTGCCGGGGGACATACCTTTGGTAAATGTCATGGTGCTGGAGATGCAGCTAATGTAGGGCCAGAACCGGAAGCTGCACCGATTGAAGAGCAAGGTCTTGGTTGGAAAAACTCCTTTGGTACTGGAAAAGGTGACGATACCATCACCAGCGGACTTGAAGTGACATGGACGCAAACCCCAATCCAATGGAGTTATTATTTCTTTAAAAACCTGTTTGAATTCGAATGGGAACTGACTAAGAGTCCCGCAGGTGCTCACCAATGGGTTGCTAAAGATACTGAAGGACAAATGCCATATGCGCAAGACCCAAAGAAAAAGCATCGTCCAACAATGTTGACGACAGACTTATCATTGCGTTTCGACCCTGCCTATGAAAAAATTTCAAGACGTTTTTATGAGCATCCGCTTGAGTTTGCCGATGCCTTTGCTCGTGCATGGTTCAAACTAACGCATCGTGATATGGGGCCACGTGCACGATATTTAGGGCCAGAAGTGCCTGCTGAAGAATTGATTTGGCAAGACCCTATTCCTGCGGTTGACCATGAATTGATTAACGATAAGGATATTATTTCTCTTAAAGAAAAAGTATTGACAACAGATCTAAGCATTTCAGAATTGGTATCAACAGCGTGGGCGTCTGCTTCTACTTTCAGAGGTTCTGATATGCGTGGTGGTGCTAATGGCTCGAGAATACGACTTGCTCCGCAAAAAGACTGGGAAGTAAACAATCCTAAACAATTAAGTAAAGTGTTAACAGCACTTGAAAAAGTTCAGAAAGCATTTAACGAATCGGGCAAAAAGGTGTCAATGGCTGATTTGA
Organism: uncultured Saccharicrinis sp.; assembly: GCA_963677245.1. Lineage (GTDB taxonomy): Bacteria > Bacteroidota > Bacteroidia > Bacteroidales > Marinilabiliaceae > Saccharicrinis. The sequence continues at coordinate 1,077,697 of OY781921.1, read as the reverse complement.
TTGTACTTGCCGGATGTGCTGGGGTTGAAAAAGCAGCTAAAAATGCAGGAATTGATATTTCTGTACCGTTCACTCCTGGACGTATGGATGCAACTCAGGAACAAACAGATGTGGAATCATTTGCTGTATTAGAACCTTTGGCTGATGGATTTAGAAACTATCAGAACAATAAATATAAGATCCCTGCAACAGAATTGTTAATTGATAAAGCCCAACTGCTTACATTAACCTCTCCTGAATTGACAGTGCTTATTGGTGGGATGAGAGTTTTAAACACCAACTTTGATGGTTCAAAACATGGCGTATTTACTAATCAACCAGAGGTATTAACAAATGATTTCTTTGTGAATTTACTTGACATGGCTACAGCATGGATGCCTAGTAAAGATAACAAGGGATGTTACGAAGGTCGTGATCGCAAAACTGGTGATGTAAAATGGACAGCAACTGTTGCAGACTTAGTTTTTGGTTCTAACTCAGAATTAAGAGCTTTAGCAGAAGTATATGCAAGTTCCGATGCTAAAGAAAAGTTTGTGAAGGATTTTGTTGCTGCCTGGAATAAGGTAATGAACCTTGACAGATTTGATTTGAAATAAAAAAACAATAAATAAATGAAAGAAAAAAGTATAGAATTATTAAACAAAGCTATTGCAGATGAGCTTTATGCTGTTCATCAGTATATGTATTTCCATTTTCATTGCGATGACCAGGGTTATGATTTATTAGCCGGTTTATTTAAAATGACCGCTATTAAAGAAATGATGCATATTGAGCAGTTAGCTGAACGTATCTTATTCTTAAAAGGCGAAGTTGAAATGGAAGCATCAGAGAAAGTTAAGAAGGTGGATGATGTAAAGGAGATGCTTGAAATGGCTACAGCCATGGAAGAATCCAGTGCCAGAGATTATAATTTATGGGCGAATGAATGTTCTGCAAATGCTGATTCGGTATCGAAAAAACTTTTTGAAGCATTGGTTGAAGATGAAGAAATGCACTACAACCAATTTGATGATGAAATGGAAAATATGAAGAAGTTTGGGGATAATTACCTTGCATTACAATCAATAGAAAGAAGTAAAAGCATTGCTTCGGGGAGGCCAGTGGAGTAAACATACCCAATAAATGGTTTATATTAGTTTAATTAAAGTTCATGAAGTTTAAAATTTCATGAACTTTTTTTATTTCAAAATTCTACACTGCCAAAATAATCATTATGACATAAAAAAGGCCTAACCAAATATTTTCTGCATATATGGTTAAGCCTTTACGAACAATAATTTACTTGCTTTTATAAGCAACGATATGTTATTTCAGTTTTACTGCACTCACATTTTGCGGAAGCCAAACAGACATATCTCCACTACCTCGGTGTAACCATGAGTAATAAGGAATCAAAGTAAGTGATACTTTCTTTGTTTCTAAAAATCCCTGCTCATTAATATTAAGTGCTTGTGCATCTGTTTTTAACTGTACAATACCATTTAATAACTCAGGATTTTCGACAACTTCTACTTTTGGGGTTGAAGGAATTAGCACACTTGAAATCTCAAAATTATTATCCGGCCATTCAGCGCAATATACGATAGGTCCTCTTTCAAAAGAAACTCTGCCATGATCAGCTTCTACAGCCTCATTTGCTTTGATAAGACGAGGTTCCATATCAAAGTTGATTACTACTTTGTCACCTTTTTTCCAGGTACGATTGATAACAAAATAACCTTTCTCCAGGTTGCCTTCAATTGATTTTCCATTTAATGTTACCTTATAACCACCTGTATTATTGTCATCAAATGAGTACAGATCGCTAGGAAGTACACTATTTTGTGCCCATCCAGGTATTCTGATTTTTAAGGCCATATTCTTTTTCCCCTTGGGATTCACTTCTATTTGTACGTCTCCATTCCAAGGGTATCCAGTTGTTTGTTTTATCGAAACTTTTTTACCTTCAACATCCACTTCTGAAGTATTTCCCATAAACAAGTTTACGAAAACATTATTGTCTTTTACAGCATAAACATAACCGGGTAATGACGGTATAAATCGACTTAAGTTGGAAGGACAACAAGCACATCCAAACCAAGGCTGACGCTCACACGATCCATGATTAAATTTGTATTCTCCATCTGACTCTAATGGATTTGGATAGAAGAATGTTCCTCCATCTAATGCAACACCCGAAATTAAACCATTGTATAAAGTGCGCTCCACGATATCATAATACTTGGCATTACCATGAAGTAAAAACATACGATGATTCCAATACACATTACCAATGGCGGCACAAGTTTCATTGTATGCTGTCAGGTTTGGTAATTCATAATTATGGCCAAAAGCTTCACCATGATGTCTGGCACCAATACCTCCGGTAATATATAGTTTCTTAGAAACTACATTTTCCCATATTTTATCAATAGCCTTAATGTAGGCTGAATCACCGGTAAGTGCTGCTACATCAGCCATACCAGAATACATATATACAGCACGCACAGCATGACCTACAGCCTCGTCCTGCTCCACAACAGGCTTGTGTGCCTGACTGTATTCATCTTTGCGAGATGTATAGCCGCGTTTATCTAAAAAGAACTTAGCCAGATCAAGATACTTTTGTTCTCCTGTTAAAACGTATAGTTTAGCCAATGCCATTTCTGCAATCTGGTGTCCCGGTACTTTAATTTGTTTACCCGCTGCATCACCGATTTCGCGATCAACACAATCCGCATATTTGATGGCAATATCCAGGAAATTTCTTTTGCCTGTTGCCTGGTAGTGCGCAATGGCTCCTTCCAGCATATGACCCAGATTATAAAATTCATGACTTAAGTCTTCCACCTTTTCCCATCTTTTTGAGCCAGCCCATTCGTGAGGATGTTCCGGATTCATAGTGCGGGAAGTGTACAAGTAACCGTCCGCTTCCTGTGCGGCAGCAACGATGGTTAGTACACTATCGATGTACTTATCCAGTTTTTTATCAGGATAAGTTTGCATTGAATAGCTGGCTCCTTCAATGGTTTTGTAAACATCTGTATCATCAAAGGATAAACCACCAACCTTATAATCTGTACTAGGATTAGCTGCTTTAACAAAGTTCTCATAACGTCCAGTCTCTTCACATTTACTAAAGGCTAAAGGAATTGTCTTTTCGCGACTTGCTTTTAATCGTTGTCCCCAAAAGTTATCGGTTATTTTCACTGAAGTAAATGGTACAGGAGTAATTGGATACCCTGAATCTTTTTTTTGCTGCGCATGCAATGGTATAATAGTAAACAATGCAAGTGCAATAAGAATTTTGTTCATAATAATTAATGTTACTTGTTAAATTTCAATTGATTCTTTTTTATCATTTAACTATGGTATGCAATAACTACATTCTTAAAAGATAGCTAAATGTTTTGGTTCTTCCTTAAATGTCTTAATGGTTATAAAATGGCCTTCTTTTTTTAGTAAACCCCTAATTGTCTATACCTCATGCCATGATAAAGACATGAGGTATCTTATACAAAATCAATATCCTATAATTACTTTATGTATTTCTTCATTATTAATTTTAAGGATTTTAATTCCCGGATTTAGTTCTACTTCGAAATTATCTTGTTGATGTTCTTTATGTAAAATCAACCTACCATTCATATCATAAATACATATCGTTGAATTTTGAGGTAAATGTTTAATGTATAAACGATTATTATTCGTATACGTATTTATGAATGAATTACGGGCTTCAAAAGTACTGGTTACCTCAGACGAAACAGATATATTAAAAACAAATACAACACGTTTTTTCTCACCTTCGGCAGGGGAGTATGTTAATGCTTGCATTACCTTATAGGTTTCACCATCAATGCAAAAATTAGGATATTGACCAACAAAAAATTCAAAATTATTTAGTTTTAATTCCGAAAAAATGTAAGAATTATTGCTCCAGGTTGTAACATTACCATTATCATCAAACCAATGTCCCGGATGACCAGCCGTAGAATTGGCGTTAGCGATTCCATTGCTGTTGATAGCTGCATATTCTATTGATGAATCAAAAAGAGAAGTGAGTTCTGCTTCGCTGATGCCAAAGAATGTTGCGATACGAGCCTTATCAGCCTGAACAATTGTATATGGGTAAACCGTATTAGCTTCTCCAATAAATGGTTGCAGAGTAAGATCATAGGTAATGGTATCATTTGCTTCTATGGCTGCAGGTAATGGAATCGTATAATCTTTGGTTCGAGGTATCCAAACAGACATTTCACCAATACCCCGGTTGTCCCAGGAATAATAAGGAATTGCTTTAAGCGATATATCATTTAAAATTACCTCACTCGTGGATGTTTCCCGCGCTACTTTACCATCAATATTCAGACTTAAAACACCGTTAAGCAAATTAGGCTCTTCAGTAGTGGTGATAGTGGCTGCGTCTTCAATAACAGAACTAAATACAGAAAAGTTATCTGGCCACTCCATACAGTATAAAATTGGTCCGCGCTCCAATGCTACTTTTCCATTGTTTTCTGTAAGCTGACTGTTGGAAACGGTTCTGTGAACATCCATAGGCAGGTTAAGGCTTATAACATCTCCGGGATTCCAATCTCTGGATAAAATGATGTACCCTTTGTCCGTTTCGTAATTGGAAATTACCTCTCCGTTTAGTTTAACAGTTAGATCTGCAAATATAGTTTCCAAATAAGCGTATAGATCTCCCGGAACCGGTTGACCTTTAGCCCAACCAGGAATACGGATCAAAACATTAAAGTTTTTAGATGCATCAGGGTCAATACTTATTTCTACATCGCCTTCCCATGGATAATTTGTAAGCTGAGATATCTGAACAGAGTCTGTTCCTAAACCAAGTTTTGTTTCACCTTCAACAAAAAGATTTATGTAAATGCTATCATTTTTCTGAGCATAAATATAACCGGGCATTGAAGGGATAAATCGGCATAAGTTGCTGGGACAACAAGCTGTTCCAAACCATTCCTGACGAGTGTTTGATCCGTGATTAAAAAGATATTTTCCGTCAGATGCCAATGGGTTAGGGTAAAAGAAATGATCACCGGAAAGACTTATTCCTGATATCACACCATTGTAAAGTGTACGCTCAATAATATCGTAATACTTGGCATCACCATTTTGAAGAAACATGCGATGATTCCAATATACATTGCCAATAGCGGCACATGTTTCACAATAAGCAGTATGATTGGGTAATTCGTAGTTTACTCCAAATGCTTCTCCTGCATGTCTGGCTCCAATACCTCCATTGATATAATACTTTTTATTCACCACATTATGCCAAATAGTATCTATGGCGTGCATATAAGCATCGTTTCCTGTTAATGCAGCTACATCTGCCATACCTGAATACATATATACTGCACGGACAGCATGGCCAACAGCTTCATCCTGATGTACTACTGGTTTGTGTGATTGGCTGTATTCGTTGCGCATAACCCCATTATTACCTCTTAAATCAAGGAAATATTTGGCTAATTTTAAGTAATCCTGATTGCCGGTAACCCTACCCATTTTTACCAATCCCATTTCAACAATTTGGTGGCCTGGCTCGTAAATAAGTCCTCCTTTTAAGTATACATCCACTAATAAGTCTGCACTTTTTATAGCGATATCCAAAAGACTGGTTTTCCCAGTAGCCTGGTAATGGGCAACAGCAGCTTCGTATAAATGCCCGCAGTTGTATAATTCATGACTTAAGTCCGGTGTTTTTTCCCAGCGATTGATACTAAGCCAGGGATGGAGATTACCCGGTTGTCCTGCAGTGCGTGCTGTAAATATGTACCCATCTTCTTCCTGAGCAAGGGCAATGTAATCGATTAAAATATCCATTTCTGCTTCTAATTGTTCGTTAGGGAACATTTGAACAGAATAGGACATTCCTTCCAAAATTTTGTAGATATCTGTATCATCAAAAGGATTCACGGTATTAAAATAACCATCTGTTAAGCCAGCTGCTTTCTTGAAATTATCTACACGACCTGTACTGTAACATTGATCCAGTGCAATAGGTATGGTTACATCCTGATTTTGTTGAATACGAGGTGCCCAAAACTGATCAGACAGTTTTACCTTATTAAAGGTTATTGGTTGAATAGGGTAATCACTATCTCCAAAAGCTACAGGTGTTTGCATGGCAACATCAAAAACCTGCCAATTATCCAGGTATACTTCCGTAGCTGTTTTATTTCTATCGTTATTAAACCAACAGGTACCGTTTGAAGCATTGTCGACTGTAAAATTAAATTCAACATATTCCCAAACTCCTTGTGTATTTGGAATTAAAAAATTAATCGCATCTCCACCTTGCAATTCAGCCATCATAGATACATCAGTACTACTTAAATTTGCACCTGCTGCATAAATTCCGGTTTCAAAAGTTCCATTGGTTTTTACCCAGGCACTTATTTTGTGATCTCCTTTAGCAAAATACCTATTGTTAACTTCAATACCTGTTTGTGTTTCTGTAAATAGCAGACAGGTAGCACCACATTTTACATCAGCACCATCTAATAAGGAAGTTACTTGAGGAGCAGTCCCCCAGATGCCCAGTCCATTTAAAGAAAGAAAACCAGGGTCAGGTACCAAATTACTTTCTGCTTCAGTTAAACATTGAGCATCGCCTGATATGGCAATATCTATGGAGTGAGTTACAGATCCACAAGTGAAATTAAGGCTGCCTGTTGCTGTGGTTGCTGGTATGTCAGTTAGTTCAACGGTAACATCTACTCCCTCTGCAGATTCGGCATCACTTTGTGCAATGATTGTTGATGATAACTCAATTCCGCTTAATTCATTTCCTATCGTAATAGAAATGTCTTCAGATAGGTTTAATCCTTTAACGTTAATACTTGCAATACTTTTATGTATATCAGATAAAATAATTTGCTGAGTATTAGTAGAAATAATAGGCCCAACAACAGCTGAATAAGTTTCCCATTCGGTGACACCAACAGCGGCATAACTTGTTCCGTTCGTAGAGGCATTCAAAACCACTTGTAATTTAGTAGTATTCACATTGGTAAACTCAACTGTATTGGGAGCATCAATGTTAAGCGTATAGGATTGACCTTCTATAAGAGATACATCCAACCAGTCTGATAATGAGCTATCCCAATATTGTATTTTCCAACTGGAAGGAAGGGCAACGCCATCTCCTGTATTTGTACTGGCATTATCGCACCAGAAATAGATACTTATTTTACTTATATCCATGAGATTTGCCCACTCATAGCTTAGAGACTGGGATTCTGGTCGATTAGCGCTCCATGAAGCCCAGGTTTCTGCATTACCTAAAACAGGTGTCCCCCCTCCAGCGAGTCCATAACCTGTGGTCTGATTATTAATGGCATAAAGATTATTCCAGTCGGCGGTGTAGGATGCCGTCACAGAAGTGGCATTGGGAGCAATATTGACTAATGATTGTGCATTAATAAATTGTCCAGTAAGAAAAAACAATATTAGGTAACGAAATAAATAAATTGTATTTTTTTTCATGATTCTTTGATTTTATGGGATATTCTTTAATAAAATGATCTGTTTTAAAAGTATTCTCTAAATCAAAGAGATTTAATTATGATACAACCAAATTCCATATGTGAATGCCTGAGCATGCTTTTCAGGTTTTGGAGCATCTTTACGATACCACTGACCAATATTGGAAAAAGGAGTGAGTGTAACGTTTACCTCATTTCCTTTGTAATATGCCTTCGTTTCGTAAACAGGCCCCAGCATATCGGCATCTGGTTTATTTACTAAAGTAGGAATCACAGAGGTGTCAATTCTGATATCATTTTCCATATTAACATTATCCTCCTTCATCTGTGGATTCCACACCATATCTATAGCATATACAATTGGACCGCGAACAAAAGCATATGGCACTTTATCAGTTGGCGTTTCTTTATACATATGTTCACCTCCAGGTAAATAGTAAATGCTATATTCACTATGGTTTTCTCGTTTTATCCATTTCTCTTCCATAGGAAACTTCAACTCAATACGATCACCTTTTTTCCAGTTATTTGATATTTTCAGGTAAGATCCGGATTGAACATCCGTAATATTTTCTCCATTTACCTTAGCTTCCGGATTTTTACACCAGGAAGGTATTCTGATAAACAGATTTCTTTCAACTGGTTTATCTGAGTTTATGACTAACTCAATGTTTTCTGATTCCGGATATGTGGTGTTAATAGAAAAACTAAGTGTCTCATCTTGATACTCGGAAGCCAGAAACTGATTTATATAGAAATTATCTTCATTTTTTGCATAGGCAAATGATGGTATAAGCGAAATAACACGATGCCCACTTGCAGTGCAACAATCAGGGCCATGGAAAAAACCACCTGGTTTAGCACCATTGGGGGCTGTATGATACCTGCATAAACCTTCGTCCACATCCTGAGCTGCAAATACATGATTGATCATCAATCGCTCTATGGCATTAGCGTATTTTACATCTCCGGTCAATTCCAGTAACATCTGAGTCAATTGCATCCATGACATAGTGGCACAAGTTTCCACAATATTACCGGATAGTGGTTTTACATACCCTAGCTCATAATGTTCCGCCACACTTACACCACCGGTGATGTACATCTGTCTTTCTCTGATATCATCCCATGCACCTTTAACTTTGTGTAATAAGGTAGTATCTCCAGTAATGCGATAGAGTCTTAAGAAGCCCATGAAATTCATGTGAAAAGTATGCGAGTGAACATATGGTTGTAGTTCGCCTACACCAAGATTTCCGTCCGCAACAGAATCCAATCTTGAAAAAGAATCCCATCCACTCCATTTATCAATATTACTAACGACCCATTTAGACCAATCCAGGTATTTTTTCTTTCCGGTTAATTCATACAAGCGAGACACGGGATCAGCCAGTAAGGTTCCTTCCCAGGAATAGTGCACACTATGACCTGCAAATTGCGATGTGCCTTGCAATTTTTTATGCTTGTTTTCAGGTGATCTTAAATCGGATGGCCAGAATCCTAATTTTTCAGGGCCAAAGTGATTCAGGAAATAATCAGCTAGTTTTTCAACCGCTACTAATGCTTTTTCGTTTCCTGTTTCTTCGTAAACGGTGATAAAAGCATGAAAAACAAAATACAACTCGTAAGGATCCATTCCTCTGATTGGTCTTTCAGGTGAACGAAATGATTTGGCAGTAGCTCCTACATATCCACTTTCTTCCTGTGAGTTGATAATACGATCTAAAATACCCTGAGCTTTTGCAAGTAATTCCTTATCCCCACTTTGAATGGCTGATAAATAAGCTGATTCGACCCATTTGCCATGCTGTTCTGCCTGGGTCCAAACCCAATCTGTATGTTCTCTTTTTACAATAAAATCAACATACTTATCAATAGGGAAATTCTTCAGGTAATTATCCCGGTTCACTGCCATTCTGTGTCCAAAAAAACCAGTGATGTTTTTAATTGAAGAAATTTTCACTGGTTTTTCAACGAGTTTAATGACATTATTGTCGTTACTCTTGTTGTTGAAACAAGATGTCAGCCCTATAATTAGAGCTATAATACACAAATACAAATGTTTTTTTCCTTTCAAGAAGCGATGCGCTTCGAACAACTTTTGTAAATAAATACTTTTCATAAATTCTTAATTATTCTTCTATTAGTAAAGCTGAATGTTAATGTTTCATCTAAAACAGATTGTGAGAACGCAATAGAAACACTTGTTCTTTATTTCAATAGAAGCAAATTAAAGAATTAGAAATTAGAACTGGTTTGGTTTACAAATCAACAATATGGGGTATATTAACTAATGCAGAATTGACTAAAAAACCCAATGATTTGCCTTGAAAAACCAAAGTCAATTAGACGAAGAATGAAAGAAATGACTTAGATCTTAAGAATTAGGACTTTGTTTTTTTCTGATATTCACCTGGTGAAATTCCATAAATACTCTTGAACGAATTTGTGAAACTTTTATAATCATTATAACCAACAGTAATCATTACATCATTAATTGTGGCTGTTTTGTTTTCCAATAATCGGCAAGCTTCATGCATTTTGATTTGTTTGATAAAATCAAAAGCTGTTTTTCCAGTAATCAATTTAATTTTTCTCGACAAAGTAGAACGAGACATGTTCATAGCACTTGCCAGTGACTCTATATTAAATTTTGAATCACTCAAATTTTCTATTAAAACTTTGGAGGCCTTGTCAAGCAACATTTGATCAAATTCCTTATAGTCAGAGTCAGAAGAAGAATGATCCTGTGAATTTTCCAGATATTGATGCATTTTCACCATTTCGGCACTATCAGCCCATTTTTGTCTGCTAAGCAACTCTATTCGTTTACGATTTATATATATATAATATCCTAATAAACCGGCAACAAATACAATATATATCAGATATGCCCACCATGATTCATACCAATACGGTAGTCGAATAATAGTTATTTCAGTAATTTTATTGCTCCACAAACCATGCTTATCTGTGGCCTTAACCTGAAATGAATATTTCCCTTTTTGAAGCTTGTTGTAAAAAGCGGTATTTTTTCCTTCATTAAGATATACCCATTCATTATCAACACCTATCATGCGATAGGCATATCGAACCTGATCCAAATGATGAAAATCTAATGATGAAAATGCAATTTCAATATTTTGGTCTTGCGGAGCAATAACGAGTGTATTATTCCTTAAATCTCTTTTAATGGTATCATTCCAAATACTATTGTCCGCAATTGTAATATCCGTAATATGTGTTTTTACCTGTTCCGGAATTCCTTCCAGTTGTTGAGAAGGTGAAATAGAAATCATCCCAGATATGCCACCAAAATAGGCTTCCTCTTTATTATTGTAGTATATAGCATTAGGTAACAGGCGATCCAATAAAAAATCAGGATTACGCGTGGTGAATACCCGATAGGCTGCATTATTCGGGTTGTATTCCTTAATGGTCTGATTGGTTATTATCCAAAGGTGATTGTACTCGTCAACAAGTATGTTGTTAATTATATCCCCCTTCATTCCGCAGGCGATACTATAGTCCTCCAAATGTTCATTCACGGAATCAAATAACAGCACTTCACCTTTAGCTGTACCAATCCAGAGTTTACCATCACTGGTGGTATCAATACAAACAAAATCTTTATGCATAGGAAAAATCCTGGTTTGGAACTCTGCATTTACCTGACATAATCCTTCATTTTTGACAGCAGCCCATATGGTTCCTTCTTTTGTTTGCGTAATATCGGCAATATGGCCAATCTCTCCTGAAACAACATCCAGCTTCTTTGATGGAATATGATATTTAAAAAGCCTGGTTGAGGTACCTATCCAGAGATTATGATGGGAGTCCTCAAAAAGAGCGGAAGGTGTTCCCGGATTTTCTGTAATATCTTGAAGATTGATCTTTGTATCGATTTTCATCTCCATATTATCATGAAACAAGCAGTAAATGGTTTCATTCATAGCAATTGCCCAAACATGATTATTCGTTTGAGACTGATTTAAAGCCAATACATCCCAAAAAGGAATATGAAGTGTTTCTTTACAATCAGCGTAATGTTTAATCTGATCTGTTTTTAAATTATAGGTGCAAAGCCCATAACGTTCCTGCGAAAACCATAACATACCCTTTTTATCAAAGCATAGTGAGGTGATAGAAGGATTCGCATGAATTTGATTGCACAATGCCGGAAGTGAATATTCCTTTACGATATGCTCTCGGATATCTATGATAAAGCTTTTTGTATTAAAAGCTGACACCCATAATTTACCTTCCTTATCTTTTATAATTTCATAGAGTATTTTATTATTGGGGTTAAGAAAGGGAGATGTATCAACTTGTTCAAGATTTCGATTTGGATTAATACGAAAAGCAAAAAGGTTTTTTTGAGTGGTTACCCAAAGATAGTTTAGTTTATCATCTTGTACCATATGGAATAGGTTCCCTGTAGGATTTCCTAATATATCTACCGGTAAAGGTTGAGGAGTGTATGGCTGATTCTTATTGTTGGGATCAAAGCGAATAATACCATTTCCCCATGTGCCAAGCCAATAGCATTGGTGTTTTTCATCCCAGATGATACGTTCAATATCTGGATACTTTATGTGGTGAAAATAAGGCTCAAATTCATCAGTGCTTTTATTTAACCGATACATTCCATCTCCGGTTGCAGATATTAATAATTCACCGGCTTTATCTTCATATACAAAATATACATTCCTTAGTTTGCCGTTTGTGTTTAAATCATATGCATGAAGTATGGATCCATTGGAATTTAGTCGATATAAAGTACCAGGCACACTTACCCAAATATTTCCGTCTGAAGTTATATTAATAGAGAAGACCCATTTATCAGAATTGGGTCCTAAATCTACCTGCACTATCTCAAAGTTATTTTTATCCAGCGTATATAACCCCTTGAATGTTCCAAACCAGATTTTTTTTTGATGATCTTCATTTATATAAGTGATATAATTATCATTTAATAAATTCGGATGGAATAAATCGGATCTAAATGTTTTTATATTGTATCCATCGTATCTACATAAGCCATTGAAAGTTCCATACCACATATATCCATCACTATCCTGAAAGATTCGGTGAATGGCATTAACCGGTAATTTATCCAAGGATGGAATTATCCTGGTTGTAATATTTTGTGCTTTTATAGGGGAGAAGAAAATTACTCCTGCAATAAAAATCCATTTAACGTAAAGAGCCTTCATTTTAGCATAGATGTTCTAATCTAATGCACAAAGATAATAAACAGTATAGAATAACCTTTGAATTTATTGCGAAGTATCTACTATAGAACTTGTCATATTAATTACAATAAATAAGGCAATTAAAATCAGATGTAGGACATATTATGGTAATATAGAGAAGGTAGAATGTTTTACTATTCGTATGAAATTACGAGTTTAGTATAGTAGGAAATATGTCAGATCTTATAAAATAATAACTCCTTGTATAATTATTCTATACAAGGAGTTATAAGTCTTAAAACCTTATTTGAGTTTTACGCCTAGTTAATAGTTTCATCTAATGCTTTACCAGGTTTAAACTTAGCTACTTTTTTTGCAGCAATCTGAATTTCTTTTCCTGTTTGAGGGTTTCTACCAGTACGAGCAGAGCGCTCACTAATTGAAAAAGTACCAAATCCAATTAATTGAATGTTTTCACCTTCAGCTAAGGCTTTTTTAATGGCTTCTGTAGTTGCATTTAATGCTTTTTCTGAATCGGCTTTTGTTAATCCACTTTGTTCTGCTATTGCACTAACTAATTCTGATTTATTCATTTTAATAATGTTTTTGATTGAGTTAAATTATCGCTGCAATATAATCTATTTTTCTTATTTACATTGTCAAACCATGACCGTGAAACAAATTTGCACATAGAATTCCTGATTAATTATAACTATTGCATGAAATATCTTTAAAGTATATATACGAAGTTGAGGTTATTAGGAAAGTAAAGGGTACTCATTATAGTTTATATTATAAATGTTGAACGAAGGATTTGTGGCATGTTGTATAACCGTTTTTTAATCAGAGTCTAATGGCTTTGTTATGCACAAAGCACACAGAATCGTCAGTAATGCAGTAGTGAATTTCTTATAGAATATGCAGGAATTTATTACATAGAGAGTTATAACATTACCGTACTTTTGGGAGCTTATGCATGATAGCTGTTTATACTTTCGTCGTTATAGAGGCTAAGTAAGCATGACTAATGCCAACCCTTTCTAGTGTTAAATCGTATTAGATTGTGAAAATTGTTAACGCAAAATCATAGGAAAAATTTACATAAAATGAATCGAACAAAAACAGTATCATTAGTTTTATTACTAATATTATTGCTAGGGTACAGGTCGGTAAAAGCCGACGAAACTCTAATTCTGCATTACAACTTTACTTCGTCAACAGAAGGTGTGGTTGACGACCTTTCTGGTAACGGAAATAACGGAACACTTTTAAATGGAGCAACGCTTTCTTATTTGGATACCTATCCGGTTGCAGATCTGGGTGGAGAGAATGGCTATATTGATATGGGGGCTTCAACAGGAAGTTTAATGAGTACATTAACTGACTTTACAGTAGCCATAAATATATATATAGATGAAGCTGCAAGTATTACAGGGAATGGTAATTTTGTGTGGGCATTTTCTACAAGTGCAGCATGTACCCAAACATCAGGAAAGTACATTGCCTATCGTGTAAACAGGCAACGGTATGCACAATCAACAGGCGGATGGGGAAGTGAAGATGTCGCCGTTGAAGCCGGTTATGCTGCGTCCAAGGGAGAGTGGCTAAATGTGGTATATACACAGACTGGAACAACCGGAACCTTGTACTTAAATGGAGCTGTTTTGTCAACAGGTACGGCCGCCTATTCTCCTCAGGATATTGGTGAGGCTACTGCGTATAACTGGCTGGGAAGACCTCAGTTTAGCGGTGATGCTTATTTACAGAATACTTTGTTAAATGATTTTCGAATCTACAACAGAGCTTTAGATGCAAGTGAAGTAAGCACTTTAGCAAGTACTATTTCTGATATGAATTTGGCACTTTCTCGTCAGGAAGTGATCGATGCAAAAGATGAATTGGTATTAGAAAGTCCGGTTACAAATGATATTAGCTTACCAACAAGTGTAGGTAATGATGTTTCTGTTTCCTGGTCGTCGGATAAACCGGATTTTATTTCGAATGAAGGAGAAGTTACCCGACCTGCATATGGTCAGACAGAAGAAGTCGTTACCTTAACAGCCACCTTAAGCAAGGATGGATATGAGGAAACAAAAGATTTTGAGATTACTGTTGTGCCGTCTATAACGGATGAGGAATCGGTAACAGCTGATGCCAATGCACTTGCTATAGATAATGGATACTGTCGTTATCAGGACATTTATTTACCAACAGAAGGGCAGGAGGGATCAACAATAACATGGGTCTCGGATCAGCCTCAATATTTATCATCTACCGGAGCGCTTATCACTTTACCTGAAACAGGAAGTGGTAATGTAACCGTAAATCTAACAGCCAGCATATCAAAAGGTAGCATAACAGAAACACGGACTTTTGAAGTATGTATAGCAGAAGATGAAGGTTACACTTCTTATCTGTTTGCCTACTTTACAGGAAATACAGGGGATGAGGAAGCCATTCGTTATGCGATAAGTAATGATGGCATGAACTTTAAAACCATCAATGATAATAATCCAATTATTGCATCCGACACCATCAGTTATTTTGGAGGAGTTCGCGATCCACATATTTTAAGAGGTGTTGATGGTGAATCATTTTATATGGCGGTTACGGATATGAAATCTGCGCTAGGATGGAGCAGTAATCACGGTATGGTTTTACTAAAGTCAAACGATTTGGTTAACTGGACACATACAGCTATCGATGTTCAAACGCGTTTTCCTGCGTTTGCTGCTATTAACAGGGCATGGGCACCACAAACGATTTACGATCCGATAGAGCAAAAGTATATGGTGTATTGGTCGATGAAAGAAGGAGATGTAAAAGACATCATTTATTATGCTTACACCAATGATGATTTTACTGATTTTGTGTCTGATCCTGAGGTATTGTTCGATTATCCAACCTCTTGTATTGATGGTGATATTATTTATAAGGATGGTCAATATCATATGTTTTTTAAAACAGAGGGTAGTGGAAATGGTATAAAAAGAGCTGTAGCTGATAAGGTTAACGGACCGTATACTGTTGAAGAAGATAAGTATTTGCAGCAAACGACCGAAGCAGTAGAAGGATCGTGTGTATTCAGGTTGATTAATTCCAATACCTATATCTTAATGTATGATTTATATGCATCAGGTAAATATCAATTAACAGAAAGCACCGATTTATCTAATTTCTCTGTTATTAATAGCTCAATGGATTTTCATCCTCGTCATGGTACTGTTATTCCTATTACCGATGAGGAAGCAGAGCGTATTGCAGCTAAGTGGGGGACAGTTAACAATTTGTATTTTCAAAGTGTGGATGCCCCGGAAGCAAAATCCAATAATGTTGTTATAGACGATAGCAATATGACAGTGCATATACCAGTTGTGCCAGGTACAGATATAGAGGCATTTGATCCACAAATTATTTCGCTACCAGGTGTACAGGTGAGTCCGGCTGGAGCTCAGGATTTTTCTTTAGGTTCGATGATTTATACTTTAAGTATTGGTGATTTAAGTGTAAACTATACTGTAACAGCAAGAGTTGAGGGAAATCCGGTTTTGGATGGGTTTTATGCAGATCCTCAGGTATTGTATTCGCACAAAACCAATAAGTTCTACATCTATCCAACCTCTGATGGATTTGACTCATGGGGAGGTTATTATTTTAAAGTATTTTCTTCGGATGATCTTGTTGATTGGACGGATGAGGGTGTTATTTTAAATATGCAGGAAGGTGATGTGGCTTGGGCCGATGGGAATGCATGGGCGCCTACTATTGTTGAAAAAATGATAGATGGAGAGTACAAGTATTTCTATTATTTCAGTGGAAATACAATAAATGGAACCGGAAAACAAATTGGAGTAGCAGTAGCTGATGATCCAACCGGGCCATTTGTGGCAGCCTCAGAACCGATGATTACGAGTGCGCCATCAGGAGCTGGAGGGCAGCAAATAGATCCTTGTGTATTTACAGATCCTGTTTCAGGTAAAAGCTATATCTACTGGGGGAATGCCTACATGGCAGGAGCTGAGTTAAACGATGATATGGTTTCTATCAAAGAAGAAACGATGGTTTTAATGACCCCATCAGGAGGTAGTTTATCTACTTATGCTTATCGCGAAGGTGCTTTTGTGTTTTACAGAGACGGATTGTATTACTTTATGTGGTCTGTTGATGATACAGGCGCTGCCAATTATCATGTGGCATATGGTACTTCCGATTCACCTCTTGGAGCCATTACGGTTGCGGCTAGTCCGATTGTAATTATTCAGGATGCAGCCAATGAAATATACGGGACAGGGCACAATTCTGTGTTGCAAATTCCAGGAAAAGATGAATGGTATATTGTGTATCATAGAATTAATGCAGCCTATATAAATGATGGCCCGGGCTATCATCGAGAAGTATGTATTGATAAACTGGAGTTTAATGAAGATGGAACTATTAAGCAAACAACACCAACAGCCGAAGGAATACAAGCTGTTGATATAACTACCAGCATCGATGGTGAAACGATTAGTATTGAAGCTAATGTTTATCCTAATCCAATGGGAGAATTCGTATATGTGGATGTTAAAGAGCTTATAGCAGGTGATTGTACCTTTAGTCTGTATTCACAAAGCGGAGTATTGCTTGAATCAATTAACTGTACCCAAGGACAAAATCAGCTGAATACTGATGGCTTATCTAAAGGGATTTACATTGGAATATTAAAAACTGGCAATAAAGAAGTAAGTTATAAACTCTTGAAAAAGTAAGATTTGAAGTTATTAAACTGTAGCCTTATTAGGCTGTAGAATAATGAAACCAGAAAATAAAAATAAGGGTGCAATTCACAATTGCACCCTTATTTGTTTTAAGCTATTCTTATAGCAGTACTATTTTTAAAATCGTATTAGAGTTTTCATTAATTCATTTAAAATCTACAATAAATTAACAAAGAGATGTAAAAGGAAGGTTTGCCAAAATATTTAGAAATATTGTGCGCCCTTTAAACAAGTCTCATGTCTTTTGTCTATAGTCTAAGGATCTAATAAAAACCTAGTACTTCCACTTATTAGCCAACTTTACCAGCGATAACATAACCGGAACTTCAACCAATACACCAACAACTGTAACCAGAGCAGCAGGCGATTGCAAACCAAATAATGCAATAGCTACTGCAACCGCTAATTCAAAAAAGTTACTGGCACCAATCATAGCAGAAGGGGAACAAATCGCATGCGGAAGCTTTAGTTTTCTTCCACTAAACCAGGCTATAAAAAAGATAAAATAGGTTTGAATAACCAGCGGTATGGCCACCAATAATATCACAAAAGGATTCTCTACAATAATATTACCCTGAAAAGCAAATAGTAATACTAAAGTCAGTAACAAGGCAATAATTGAGACTGGTTTAAACTTTGGTAAAAACTTCGATTTAAACCATTGTTCTCCTTTTTGTTTTATGAGTATTTTATGCGTTATATATCCTGCTAAAAGCGGAATCACTACAAAAACAATGATACTGGCTACCAGGGTATCGTAAGGAATAGTAATATTGGTGATGCCCAGTAATAAACCAACAATTGGAATAAAGGCCACCAATATAATCAAATCGTTAACGGATACCTGCACTAAGGTATAGTTTGGATCACCATCTGTTAAATAACTCCATACAAAGACCATTGCTGTACATGGTGCTGCTCCCAAAAGAATGGCTCCGGCAATATATTCTCCTGCCTGATCAGGTGAAATATAGGCCGCATACAGCTTTGAAAAGAATAACCAGGCAAAAAATGCCATAGTAAAAGGTTTAATTAACCAGTTAATGATTAGTGTTAAAACAATACCTTTGGGACGTTTACTCACATTTTTAATACTGGAAAAATCAACTTGCAACATCATAGGGTAAATCATGAGCCAAATCAGGATAGCTACAGGAATATTTACCTTGTAAATTTCCATATTGCTTAACAGCTGAATGTTGTCTCCTGCAAAATGACCAATGCCAATTCCAACGGCAATGCATAGTGCTACCCAAAGAGTCAGGTACTTTTCAAAAAAGCCTATTTGTTTTTTAGTACTTGTCATGGCTTATAATTGAGGCTTAATATCTTCCTGATATAATTTATAGAAACCATCCTTGATTTGATCTCTTACACGTAAAAATTCACTCCAGATAAATTCTTCGGTTCCAGTTGCGTGAGATGGATCATCAAACCCAATGTGTAAGCGATTTTTTACTTTTCCGGTAAATGCAGGACACGATTCATTAGCGCCTCCACAAACGGTTACTACATAATCCCATTCCTCATTTAAGTATTTTTGTACTGAGTCAGAAGTGTGGCCACTGATGTCAATTCCAATTTCAGCCATTGCTTTAACAGCATTTGCATTTAGCTTACCTGAAGCTTCTGTTCCTGCAGAACAAACGGTAATGTTTGAATCAAATGATTGTAAAAAACCATGTGCCATTTGACTTCTGCAGCTATTTCCTGTACATAAAATTAAAACCTTCATTTCTATTCGCATTTATAATTATTAATATTTAAATCTTCAATAAAAAGACTGAGTGTTTCAGTTAACTTATCAATTTTACAGGTGTTTAAGCAATATTTTGTCTTAACACCATCTATTGTTCCTTTAATTAGTTCGGCTTCTTTTAACTCTTTAATATGTTGGTTGACCGTGGTACGACTTAGGGGTAATTCATCCGAAATATCTCCCGTTATGCAGGACTTAGATTGAGCCAGAAATTGCAATATCTGCAAACGTGCCGGATGCGATAATGCTTTAAACATCTTCGCATTTTCAATTAGCTGCTCGTTAAATAAATCTTCTTTAGAAAGTCCCATTATATTTATTTTGACGTAAAAATACGTCAAATATTTTTAAGTGACGCAATATTACGTCTAAATATGTGTTAAGAAATAATTAAATAAAAACGATGAAGGTATTAAGGGGTGTTAAATGGTTAGTCTATGAGTTGTTTCCATTGATATGTTTTATGCCGGTACTTAATTAATGGAGAAGTTTTTTCGGTATACTGCCGGAGAAATATGTGTGATTTGCTTAAATATTCTGGAAAAATGATAACGATCTGCAAAACCACAAATACCGGCAATTTCTTCAATGGAACGGTTCGTATGATGTAATAATACACAGGCTTTATCAACTCTTTTTTGTTTAACATACTTCTGAGGCGAGCTCCCCATCAATTCAGCAAATAAGCGTGTAAATGCATTAGTGCTCATTTGAATTTCCTTGGCGAGAATAGGATTGGATAGATCGTTATTAATATTGGATTCGATATAAGATAATAAGTGCAAAAAACGATGGTCATCTGTAATGTATTGCCAATTATTCTCCGGAAGCAAGCTTAATAAATGAATAATTAAACTATGGATGGCAATGGTGCTATGGAAATTAAAGGAAGCATGTTCGTAATTCAAATGCTTTTTAATGATATCCAGTTTTTCTTTTATGTATGTATTTATGTCAAAAACATAAAGTCCCGGTTTAATATGGTCATAGGGTATGCCAAGATTGAAATGGATAAATAAGTGCAAAATATAATTAGGGTCAGATGGTAATCCAGCATTGGTTCTGTCTCCTAATAAAGCAAATCCTTTACGAGGAATTTGATGATTATATAGGCGGGTAGAATAAGAAGTATTGGGTGTAATGACTATTATTTTATCCGGAGATAGAGGGTACTCTTTACCTTCGTATATTATAGTTCCTCCTTGATAACTATTGTGATAGATGCGCCAGAAAGGAAATGATAGTTCTCTGAATTCCCAATTTTTAAGCCACCAGTATCTACAGCAGTGTAATTGTAAATCATAAGAAGGAAATGATTGATGTATTTCCGATGGATCTCCCTGGGGTGTTTGATTAATAGGTTTTTGCATAGATTAATGTTTCAAACAGATACAAAAATAATAATACCAGACATTTTTAAAGTGTTTTCCAGTGTATAAATTTGTTTTCATATGTTAAAAATGAAGATTTAAATTATATACAATGGCTAACAGGTTAATTGGTGATTTACCCAAAGTAGGAATAAGACCCGTTATTGACGGTCGCGAAAAAGGGGTAAGAGAATCACTTGAGCAACAGGTAATGGAATTGGCTAAATCGGCGGCTGACTTTATTGAGAGCAATATTCGGTTTGCGAGTGGTGAAAAAGTGGAATGTGTAATTGCAGATACTTGTATTGGCGGTGTAGCAGAAGCTGCTTTGTGCGCCAATAAATTTAAAAAGGAAGGAGTAGAAGTTTCATTAACTGTTACGCCTTGTTGGTGCTACGGAACAGAGGTGATGGATACTGATCCTCTTATGCCAAAGGCAATTTGGGGTTTTAACGGTACTGAACGACCTGGTGCTGTTTATTTAGCAGCTGCTTTAGCCGGATATACACAAAAGGGACTGCCTGCTTTTGGTATTTATGGTAGAGATGTACAGGATGCTGGAGATACTTCAATACCAAGGGATGTACAGGAGAAAATATTACAATTTGTAAAAGCAGCTCTGGCGGTTGCACAAATGAAAGGGAAATCATATTTATCGGTAGGATATAGTTCAATGGGTATTGCAGGTTCTATGGTTAATGCTGACTTTTTACAGGATTATCTGGGAATACGGGCTGAATTTGTTGACTCTGTGGAGTTTCTTCGAAGAATGGATGAGGGTATTTATGATGAGGTGGAATATAAAAAAGCATTAGCATGGACAAAAGCCAATTGTAAAGAAGGGGAGGATAGGAATGATCCGGAAAAACAGGTCGATGCTTCCCGTAAAGAGAAGGAATGGGAAACGGTTGTGAAGATGACTTTAATTTTCAGGGATATGATGATTGGTAATCCTCAGATAGTCGAAAAAGGGTACAGAGAAGAAGGTTTGGGAAGAAATGCCATACTTGCAGGTTTTCAGGGACAACGCCAGTGGACGGATTATAAGCCAAATGCAGATTTTACCGAAGCGATTCTAAATTCTTCTTTTGACTGGAATGGTATACGTGAGGCATTTGTTGTAGCTACCGAGAATGATTGTTTGAATGGTGTATCTATGCTCTTTGGTCATTTATTAAGCAATACATCTCAAATATTCTCCGATGTACGAACTTATTGGAGCCCGGATGCAGTAGAAAGAGTTACAGGAAAAGCACTCGGAGGAAAAGCAGAAGGAGGTGTTATTCATTTAATAAATTCAGGATCTACAACGCTGGATGCAACAGCTCAGCAACGAAATTCAGACGGAAATCCTGCCATGAAACCTTATTGGGAAATTACTAAAGCAGAAGCGCAAAGCTGTCTGGATAATACTGTTTGGCCTCAGGCTGACAGAGGTTATTTTAGAGGAGGTGGATTCTCGTCTTTATTTAAAACAGCTGGTGAAATGCCGGTTACCATGTGTCGTTTGAATCTTGTTAAAGGTTTAGGGCCTGTCTTACAAATTGCCGAGGGCTGGACTGTTGAATTGCCGGATGAAATACATAAGATACTGGATGAAAGAACGAATCCTACTTGGCCTACTACCTGGTTTGTACCTCGAGTAACTGGAAATGGTGCTTTTAAAGATGTCTACTCGGTAATGGCTAGCTGGGGAGCCAATCATGGAGCTATCAGTTATGGACACATTGGAGCAGATTTAATTACACTGGCATCCATGTTAAGAATACCTGTGAATATGCACAATGTAGATGCTGAAAAAGTTTTTAGGCCAAGTGCATGGTCTTCTTTTGGAGAAGATATAGAAGGTTCAGATTACAGAGCCTGCAATAATTATGGGCCATTATATGGGTTTAAATAAGAAGTAATGAGATAAGTATTAAAAATGATCGTTTAGAAAAGGCTTTGTAAACTGTAATTCTATCAGTTAAAGTCAAGGAAATAAGGTATGATAAATAAAGATGTAGCAATTGTATTTGACTGTGGAGCAACTAACCTAAGGGTTGTCGCCATTGATACAGTTGGTAAAATAATAGCTTCGCATGCGTTATCGAATGAAACGAAAGAGGATCCATTTTATCCAAATGGAAGAATCTGGGATGTTGATCAGTTGTGGGATAAATTATGTCAGGCATCAGTAATGGTGATTTCTCAAATAGATAGTTCTAGAATAGCTGGCGTAACAGTTACTACATTTGGTGTTGATGGCACTTTGGTGGATCACAAAGGAAACATGCTTTATCCGGTTATTTCCTGGCAATGTGATCGCACAGAAGCAGTAATGGCTAATCTGGATAAATATATACCACTACCATTGTTGTATAAAATAAGCGGTGTTTATCCATACGCCTTTAATACAATAAATAAGCTCATCTGGTTTAAGGAAAATAAGCCTGAGTTATTCGATCAATCATACCGATTTCTTTTTATTAGCTCTCTTTTTATTCAAAAACTGACTGGAGAATTTATTAACGACGCCACTATGCTGGGAACGGCAATGATAGCCGATTTAAAAAACAGATGTTTATCAGATGTCATTTTAAATAGTATTGGCATTGAGAAGAACCTATTCGGATCAATTGGAGAACCGGGAGATAAAGCAGGTGCTGTTACAAAAATGGCTGAAGAAAGTAATGGTATTCCTGCAAATACACCTGTGTTTTTGGCAGGGCATGATACGCAATTCGCTATTTATGGCTCCGGTGCAGACTTGAATCAACCTGTACTAAGTTCAGGTACGTGGGAGATTTTAATGGTCCGGAGTAAGAGTTTTAAATCATCTTCCATTGAATTAGAGAATAATTTAACGACCGAAGCGGATGCATTATCGGGCGTTTTTAATATTGGCCAGAATTGGTTGGGCTCAGGTGTATTGGAATGGTTCTCAAACCATTTTTATGCCCAATTAAGTGGTGATCAACTTTATGAAACTATGATTCAGGATGCAGAGTTAATACCGCCGGGATCTCAAGGACTCATTGTCAATCCATCTTTTTATGCAGATGGCAGTTCCAAAGAGAGAGGTGCCATAAGTGGTATAACGCTAAATACAACACGAGGACAAATGTATCGTGCATTTTTAGAGAGTTTGGCCTATCGTTTAAAAGAAGGACTGGAGGCATTGGAGAAATCCGGCAATTTTAAGGCAACAAGCATTATATGTGTTGGAGGTGGCTCAAAAAACAGATTGTGGAATCAATTGAGGGCGGATATATGTAAGCTTCCTCTTCAAACTATTGAGCAAAAAGAAACTACGGTACTAGGTGCATCGCTTTTTGTTTTTAAAGGTGCAGGATTATATAAAACGCTTAAAGAGGCCCGAAAAAATATAGATTATCGCACTAAAACTATATTGCCATCTGCAAATAGTGAGGTATATAATCAGCTGTATCAAAATTATCTTAGTTGTAAAAATAAATAATCATATCAGTATGTTAAAAGGAATATCTTCTCTGATTAGCCCCGAATTACTTTCTGCTCTTTATAGAATGGGACATGGTGATGAACTTGTTTTAGCCGATGCTCATTTTCCGGGAGAGACTTATAATAAAAATGTAATTAGAGCAGATGGTTTGCAAATATCAAGTTTGTTAGAAGCCATTTTGCCTTTATTTGAATTAGATGCATATGTACCTGCTCCATTGATCATGATGGCGGCAGTTGATGGGGATCAGTTGGATTTTCGTGTTGAAGAAAGATATTTGAAATCTATTCATATTACCAATCCAGAGCTAGCTCCGATAGAGAGAATCGACCGATTTGAATTCTACGAGAGAGCCCGTTCTGCATTTGCTGTAGTTATGACTGGAGAAACGGCTAAATATGGAAATATTATACTTAAAAAAGGAGTAACCCCATTGTGTTGAGCAAAATAATTTAAGTGTAAGAAAACTGATTAAGAATAGTATTATAACATTGAGAATATAAGCGTATTTATAAAACTTGTTTGCCGAGAGATCTATGGAAAATCCCAATGCTAAATTATTAGATAAAAAATATATACTAGCCTTTTTATTATTATCGAGTTGTTTCATGTGGTGGGGCTTAGCCAACAACCTAACGGATCCCTTGGTAAGAGTTTTTAAAGCGGTTTTTGGTAGCTTATCTACCTTTCAGGCTTCGCTTATACAGTTTGCCTTTTACTTTGGGTATTTTAGTATGGCTATTCCCGGTGCAGCAATATCTCGCAAATATTCATATAAAACAGGAGTTTTGGTTGGCTTGGGGATTTATGCATTAGGGTGTTTTTTATTGTATCCCTCTATGTTAATCCAGGAGTTTTTATTTTTTTGTATTTCCTACTATGTATTAGCTTGTGGTCTGGGGATTTTAGAAACGAATGCCAATCCTTATATTTTAACATTAGGTGCTCCGGAAACGGCAACTCGTCGTTTAAATTTTGCTCAATCCTTTAATCCAATTGGTTCTGTTGTTGGTATCTTTTTATGTCAGATTCTAATTATGGCCAAAATGCCTCTGGATAGCGAAGGACATATAACAATTGCAGCCGGACAAATTAATGAAACACTTAATATTGTAATTTTTCCCTATTTGTCCGTTGCCGGAATTTTAATTATCGTTTGGATTTTAATAGCAGTAACAAAAATGCCGTTGGCATCAGATAAGCAACAGAATTTACGATTGTCAAAAACCTTTTCACAACTCTTTAAAAACAAGAATTATGTTTTTGCTGTGGTAGCGCAGTTTTTTTATGTTGGGGCTCAAATTGCTGTGTGGACCTACACTAATTTTTATATTCCGGAGCAACTTAATGTAACACCTGATGTTGCATTGCAATATCATACTGTAGCATTGGTTTTATTTGGCGTATCACGATGGATTTTTACAGTATTAATGAAAAAAGTGAAGGATTCCACCTTATTGATGATTGCATCAGTAAGTGCTGTGATTTTATCAATGAATGTCATATTTGTGGGTGGAGCTTTAGGAGTTTATTCTTTAATTGGAATTTCAATATTTATGTCGTTAATGTTTCCAACTATTTTTGGAATGGGTAGTGATGGATTAAATGATGAGGAAACTAAAGTAGGTTCTTCCGGCTTAATCATGGCTATTTTAGGAGGAGCTATCATTACCCCACTACAAGGTGCAATGATTGACATAACAGGTGTTGAAATCTCTTATTTTATTCCTTTAGTCTGTTTTGTGGTAATTGGAACCTATGCATATTTCAGAGTTGGGTTAAATAAGAAGAAAATTGAAGTGAAATAAGTCAGAGGATTATCGTATTAAAAACATTTGCTGCAATCCCGCTCAGCTTATTGCAGACTTGCAATTGATCGAACCAAAATGTTTCGGCTAATTGTAAAGTTGCAATTACCTGAACCGAACTGTTTCGGCTTATCGCAAAGCTCCAATTACATGAGCCAAATTGTTTCAGCTTATTGTAGAGTTGCAATTGCCCGAACCAAATTGCAGCAGCCAATTGCAAATTTGCAATAGACTGAGCTAGACTGTTTCAGATCGTTCAATGGTTCATTGAATATGAATTATTATCCAATGAACATTTGTATTGAAGTCTCTATATAAAACGGATCAACGGTTGTTCTGATAGTATCCAAAGAATGGAGGCACTTCTTTAGATTTAGAATTTATCTATTCTCTTTCAATAAATAATTTCTCAGATATTATACCATTATTTGTTTCTATTTGCACGAAGTAGTAGCCATTTGCAAGATTACTAATATCAATATGGTTTAAGTCGATATTGTTCTTGTTAAACTTCAATTTACCTACAGAATCAAAAATACGAATAGCTGATACTTTTGTATTTGAATTAATTTCAACCCAATCAGAAGCCGGGTTAGGGAATAATTTAAACTGATCTGGATCCGTATCTGAAAGATTTGTTGTAATCGGGCTTGATTGAATATCAATTTCAGTGAAGCTATTCCATTGGTTGGAAGAATTTCCTTTGCCTGTGATTCTAATATATCTGGCTTCCTGATCATCAAAATCAAAATTTTCTAATTCCAGCGTAGTTCCACTTGAAAAACCATCATATACCGAAGTGTAGTTAATTCCATCTGTAGACGTTTCAATCTCGAAAAAGGTAATACGTTGATTTCCTTTAAAAAATGCAAGATCTAAAGATTGAATAAGTAAGGATTCCTGTAAATCAAAAAGAATCCATTCTCCAACACCTTCTGCTGACCATCGTGTGTTTAAGTCGTTATCAATGGTATTTTCAGGGTAATTGGTTGAGCCACTTTCGTAACTACTCGCAGAAACGATATAGTTTTTGTAATACTGGAAACTAATCCATTCATTACTTTCAACTGCATCCCCCTGCGTGTTTTGAATGTTTTGTATGTATAATAAGTGCTTACCATAGTCCATATTTGAAATGGTGAGTACAGTACTTTTTTGATCGGAAGAAAGCTGAACCTGACTGATAGTTGCACCTTCAATGCTGTAATTAGAAATTTCCGTAGCTGTTGTTTCGTTCAGGTTCTGATTAAAGAAAACCTGAATTTGGGAATCGTTTAGCACCTTCACAGAATCCATATGAATGGTAATTTTCGAGGGAAGTGTTCCTTCTGCTAATTCTATAACTTCGCATCCGGCCAATAAATACGCACCTACTCCAAAGTTAGCTGTAGAATTAGCTCCTACATAGGTTTCTGGACTGGCGCTGGCACCAATGGGTTGAACATATCCAACGCTACCATCTTCCTGTAAAGCTGTATTCTGTAAATAATCCCATCCTTTTTCAACCGTTGAGAGATAAGTTTCAGAGCTTAATAAACCAGCATTAATTCCCCATGCAAAACCAAAGGTAAAGAAAGCTGTTCCACTAGTCTCCGGTCCAGGGGCATAAGCCGGATCTAATATGCTTCTAGTCCAGTATCCTTCTTCTTGTTGAGCTGCAGATAAACTTTCAGCCATCTTCATAAAGATACTTTCAAACTCCTCTTTGTGGGAGTATTCTGCAGGCATATCCTCAATTATTTTTGCTAAACCGGCAAATACCCAACCATCCCCTCTGGCCCAAAAATCTTTTAAACCGCTGTTGGTCGTATGTGCCGGATATACGTAGTTGGCATCCCTGTAAAACAAACCAGTTTCGTCATCATACATAATACTTTGTGCATATTTAAAGTACTCGTATAACTTTTCAAGATAAATTTCTTCTCCTGTAGCATGATATAATTTGGTCATAACTGGCATCACCATATACAATCCATCAGCCCACCACCAATAATCAATATTTGAAGTACTGGTTTGATACTCCATTACCTCAATGGCTCTGGCAACCATCGTTTCATCTTTGGGATCACTTAAATTGTATAAATCAATATAAGTCTGAAAGCAGATTTGCCAGTCGCCAAATAGTACGTAATTGTCCGATTCTCCATAGGAATATCTCCAGTTTTCAGGATTATCTGACTTGGCACCCATCCATTCATTTTGAACAGACCAAACTGTAGAATATTGTTTATAACGACTAATGCCTGTTAAATCATAAGCAGCCATATTTCCGGTATGATAAGCCGCATTATCCCAAAATGCCCTTCCATGATTAGGGTTGGATATTTGCCAATGATCGTTAACGGTTTTGATGGTATTATAAATTACTTCTTTTGAAGGAAGCGTTTGGGCACTAATAAATAGTGGGATAATCATTAAGATTATTAGTAGAATAATATTTTTCATAAACCAAAAAAGGGTTTTCGATAATAGATTTTTTTAGAATTATTTGGCGAAGAATGATAAGTCCCATTCATCATACCATTTAATGGTAGGAGTATTATTTTCGAAAGTAATTGGTAACCAAATGTAACGACCATCAATTGGATTGCGTGGAGTCCAGCGGTCGCCCATATAGATAAAGGCGTTTTCTTTACCATCAACAGGCAAAACATAAGTACTTTGCGAATGAAATGTTAACTCAGCATCTTTTCCCTTGCAAGGATTTTCAAGCATTTCCCATGGGCCCCAAATATTTGGAGCTACAGATAAGCGTGCAGCATTAGGATCCCAACCAGTACATCCTGATGTAATCATGTAGTATTTATCATTGTACTTAAAAAGGGCAGGAGCTTCATTATGACCTCCCGGGAAAAGACGAATCCATTTGTCTGTAAAACCGGTATAGTCTTCGTTTAATTCAGATATGTGAATGGTCAAATTTTCTTCAGCAGAATGCACGTGGTAAGCTTTTCCATCATCATCAACGAATAAGGTCATGTCGCGAGACATTTGGCCTTTTTCAAAATCATGCCTTACAAAAAGTCCTTTTTCAACTTCATTAAACCATTCTGTGGTCCACCAGTCTTTATTCCATGATTTTATGCCTGTTTTGTATTCTTCCGGATAATCTAATGGCCAGGTGCCGGCATTTACGCGAAATGATTGTTTAAAGGTATAAGGACCGGTTACTTTTTCACTGGTAGCCACAGCTGTTTTGGCAGCACTATAGCCTTGTCCTTTGAGCTCGAGGTGAAACCACATAACAAACTGTTTTGTTTTTTCATTGTAAATAACTTTAGGACGCTCCATAACGCATCCTTTGGTAATTTCAGAATCAGGATCTTCCACTGAACTTAATGCAATGCCTTCATTTTTCCAGTTATATAAATCGGTAGATGAATAGCATCGAATTCCAATTAAAGAAGTATTTCCACCTCTTCCGGAAGTTTTATGTTCTCCAAACCAATAATAGGTTCCTTCGTGAAAAAGAATTCCTCCACCGTGAGCATTAATATGAACACTATCATTATCCAACCAAATTTCTCCGGGTTGAAAACTACTATAATTAGATTCAGTAACTTTTTTTTGATTGGAATTTCCATTGCATGAAAAGAAAGAAATACAAATGGAGAATAGTAAAACACTTTTAAGCAGATTCATATGGTATCAATATTTTTAATTTTGAATTAAAAGTATTGATAAGAAGCTGCTTAAAGTGTAAGAAATAGATTGTATAACTATAACAAAATTGAATAATCAAATATTTAATAGTTTTTGTTGTTTTATTTCAATTGGATCAACATCAATTTTTGTTGTGTTTGGCAATGTATTCTTTTGGTGTACAGTTATAAAAGTCCTTAAAACACCTAGAAAAATAAGACGGGCTTGAAAAACCAACCATATAAATTACTTCAGAAATTGAGCGCTTATTTTGCACTAACAGAGATGCGGCTGTTTTTAAGCGCTGATTTCGAATAAACTCTTTTACGGTTTGACCGGTTAGTGCTTTAATTTTTCGGTATGCCTGATTCGCGCTTAATCCAATTACTTCACTAAATTTTTCAACATCAAAAGTAGGATCATCAATATGTTTATTTACTGCGTCGACTGCATCCTTTAAAACTTTTTCGTCTAATGATGATAATTCAATTTTTTCAGGCTCTAATAATATCTCCTTTTTAAGCTTATGCTGGATGTCTTTTCTACTGCTTAATACATTGAAGATTCTAAGTTTAAGTGCTTTGAGATGGAACGGTTTAAAAATATAATCTACAGCCCCAAGTTCCAGTCCTTTAATTTCGTATTCGGCCAGCGTTTTTGCAGTTAAGAATATAACCGGAATATGTGAAGTACTAAGATCTTCACGTAATAGTTTAACCAAATCGAATCCATTTAATTCAGGCATCATTACATCTGTAATAATGATATCCGGGTTAAAAGATTTTGCCTGTTCAAATCCTTCTTTTCCATTAAATACACCTAAAGTGTTGTATTCAGCCGATAATCCGGTAACGATAAAATCATTCAAATCAGAATCATCTTCCACAACTAAAACTTTAAACTTTTCGTCTGGATCGTATTCTCCGGCAATACCTTTTTTCGTTTTTTCAGATAGTTCTATATCCGTTAGATTTTCGTCATCTTTACTATCTTCTTTTTTCTTCTCATCTACATTAAGAGCATTTAATTGGTTAATATTGGCTGGTATTACAACTTTAAAAATTGTTCCTTTTCCTAGCTCACTTTGTAACTCAATTATACCTCCATGCTGTTCTACAAAGGTTTTAGATAGATACAAACCAATACCTCCGGTGCTGTGCGTCGACTTTTGATGCGTTTGATAAAAACGTTCAAAAACCTTTTCGTGATGTTGCTCAGCAATACCTATTCCATCGTCTTCAACCTCAATTACCAATGCCTCACCATACTTTTCTGTATATTCTAATGCTGCCTGAACACTTACGGTACCACCATCATCAGTATATTTAAATGCATTAGATACCAGGTTAAATAAAATCTTCTCAATCTTTTCTGAATCTGCGTAGATATCTATTGCAGGCTGACTTAGTTTGACTTTAAAGGCAATGGAACGTGAATGTGCCATCTTAATGTATGATTCATATAAATCGTTAAGAATAGCCGTGACATTACAATGTTGCAGAAAGATTTCCATTTTACCTTTGTCAATTTTTCTAAAGTCCATTAATTGGTTTACCAGCCTTAATAGTTTAGTGGTGTTTTTTAGGATTAACTCTGCTTGTTTCGTAATATGAGGAGAAACTTCCTTTTGACTTAACAGGTCTTCCGCTGGCCCTTGTATTAGCGTAAGAGGTGTTCTGAATTCATGTGTGATATCTGTAAAAAACAAAGTTTTAAGCTCGTTTAGTTTATGCTCTTTTTCAACTTTTAGAGATTCCAGCATTATTTGGCCTTTTTCTTTAATACCAATAATAGAATATCTTTTAAAGAAATACATAATAGAAACGATGATGAAGGCATATGCAATATACGCCCATATAGTTTTCCACCATGGAGACGCGATAATTATCTTTACTGAAGTGGATTGATGACTCCATACACCATCACTATTAGCTGCTTTTACATGAAAAGTATAATTGCCCGGAGGAATATTAGTATAGGTAGCAGTATTTCTCGATCCAACCTCATTCCACATTTTATCATATCCATCTAAAAAGTATGCATATCTGTTTTTATCAGGATCTTTATAATCCATCGCTGAAAACATGATTGTTAATACTTTATCATTAAAGGATAAGTGTATTTCATCTTTGTACGGCATGGTTCGGTAGGTGCTGTCTTTAGGAATTCCACTTTCCAACTCATGTATACTATTATTAAAAATCATAAAGTCAGTAATACATGGTGATGGAGGTGAGGATTGTTTAAATACACTGTCCGGATGAAAATATATGAATCCTTTATTGCCACCTAATACTAGCGTGCCATCTTTCATAGAAACGGCACAGTTCCTTTCTATTGCTAGCTTAAGGTATTCCTTAGTTAAATAGTCTTTTATCACTCGTTCACTTTGTGGATTAAATTTCACAAGTCCTCTGTAAGGTTTAATCCATAATAAACCAAAGTTATCTTCGAGTATATTTGTTATCACATTATTGCCAACTCTTTTTAATGAGGAATAATTTTTAAACCTAATTTGGCGCTCTCCATTTGGCAATTGTATTTCAATTTTTTTGTTTAAACCAGAGTTAGATCCAACCCAAAGGTTTCCACTGGAATCTTCAAAAATACAGTTGATTACATTATCATTAATACTAAGGGTATCTGTAAACGAGTGAAAAAACTTTTGTATGTTTTGAGTTTTAGGATTGTAGCAGTTTAACCCATTTTGCGTTCCAATCCATACCAATCCATCTTTATCTTCAAGTAAAGCTCTAATATTATTATCACTTAAGTCTCTGTTTGTTTCACCACGAGTGATAATTTTAGTAGAAGCTTGTTTGTCTTTATAATGTAAACTCGCTACCCCATTTTGTAAAGTCCCTAACCAAATGGTGTTTGAGGTGTTTTTAGATACAACAAGAGAAGTGACTTTATTGCCGGGAATTCGAGGTGTTGTATTGGTATTAAAATAAATATACTTTGGATTGTTTTGGTTTATAAGATTGTTATCGGGGTACAATATCAAACCAGCATCATCTGTAGCAATCCATAAACCATCATTATTTTTGGCCATAGATAGAATTGAGCTCGATTGATAGCTTAGGTTCTGATGAACGTAGGATATAGGATTAATATTTTTTACTAAGTTGAAATGATCTTCAGATTTTTGATAAATTTTTAATTCGTGAGTAGTACCAACTAATAAATTATTGTCAAGCTGAGCTACTGACCTAACCGGCCTGTAATTATACGATCCATTTGTTTTTGTATCCGTTAATACTGTATTTACGCCAGTGTTTACAATGGAAGTATAATTAATGTACTCTGTTCCAACCCACAATATTCCTGATTTGTCTATAAATAAGGCAGATATATTATTTCCAGAAATGCTTTTGGGTTTGTTAGAATCATGCTGAAAGCTTTCGTATTTTGCTTTCGAGGGAAGTTTGCTTTGTTCCTCAGAACTCAATAAACAAATTCCAGCATCCCAGGTTCCACACCATATGTTTGAATTAGAATCAATATATAGTTTAACAATTGCATTTGAGGGTAGTGATTCGTTGTTATAGTGTTTAATGTTTAACTTGTTTAGTTCTTCGTTATAATTGAACTTACTTAAGCCTCCACCCCAGCTAGATAACCATAAAGAGCCATCTTTTGCTTTTTTTATCTGGGTAACTGTATTGTGAGGGATTGATGAATTGGGGTCATTTGAGTTCGACCAAAATCTTTTATATTGGTTAGATGAGTAATCAAATTTGATAAGCCCGCTATAGGAGGCCAACCAAACGTTTTTATTATTGTCTTCGCAAATATCACTTATAGTTTCATTGCCAAAAAAGTGATCAATTTTTTTAGTTGCAGGATTTAATATGTACAAACCTCCGTCAGTAGTTCCAACCCAGATATATCCGTTACTGTCTTCGTTTAATGCAATAATTCGAAACTGAAAGCTGAAAGAAGTCATTTTACCCGTTTTCGGATTCAAACAATTTAATCCCGAAGTGGTACCAATCCAAATGTTCTCCTTGCTATCTTCATATAAGGCAACAACTTCACGGTTGGTTATAGTAGAGGAATCTTTAAAGTTAGGAATATACTTTTTACATTCATATCCATCATATCTATTAAGCCCATTCCATGTTCCTATCCAGATATAACCTTTTTGGTCTTGAATAATCGCGTTTGCTCGGTTAGAGGTAAAGCCATCATTCATTGATAATTGCTCAAAGTCAAGATTGCGTTGAGCTTTAAATTGAATTGAAATAAAAAATACAAATACAAGAAGAATGAAACGATACATATTAGGCTGTGCTTATTTTCTTAATGCTAATAATTCCTTTAGGTTTTGGTTCGTAAAAATTGAGTGTTTAAAGGTAAAAAACAAAAAACAAAGTGAAAATTACTAACTTTTTGTAATTACAATAGCTCTATAAGTATTTTTAACTTATAGAGCTATGTAAGAATGTAAATTTATGGATGTTCTATATTGTTTTTTTACTTTTTAACGATCTTACTTGTGTATGTTTGAGAGTCGCTAATAATCTGCAATATATATATACCTTTCTCAAGATGAGAACCCAGCATTTTATTCTGATTTACCGTTCCATATTCTATTACTTTTCCTTCTAGGTTTATTATTTGGTAATCAATATT
Organism: uncultured Saccharicrinis sp.; assembly: GCA_963677245.1. Lineage (GTDB taxonomy): Bacteria > Bacteroidota > Bacteroidia > Bacteroidales > Marinilabiliaceae > Saccharicrinis. The sequence continues at coordinate 1,043,569 of OY781921.1, read as the reverse complement.
ACCAGAATAATTAATTTGAAATGTAGACTTAAAAGGATTTGGAAAACAGGAAATAGTTTGTTCTAGCTGTTCATTGTTTTCATTAATTGCATTAGGTATGCCATTATTTAAAGTGTAATGAGGAACAATTATTTTTCCGCTTAGATCGCTATGAGCTAAAGCAAAAGAAAGTATATTTTCTTCAAGTAGTATTTCCTTGTCAAATATACCTTCCGCAACAGCTTTACCATCTTGAGATAAGTCAAATTCATACCATGTTGCCCAATCTTCATCAGCTTTAGCAGTATACACTCTATAGTCTGGACCAAGAACATATAGGTTATCGGCAGCATCAATGGCAATATCTCCACGGTCAATCCTGGATTCGGCTATAATATCATTTTGCCATACACCATTATCATCCTGATAAATATGTCTCATATAAGCGTTTACTCTTCTGTTGTACCAATCACTTTGGGTAACGCCATCTTTTAAATATGATTGTAAAATATGGATTTTACCGTTACTATCAACTGTTTGTCCTTCCTGATTGATCAATCCTCTGTTTTGAGCAACACTTAGAATTTGAAAGCCTTCAGAATATAGATTAAGAAGTTGGCTAACATCGCTACTTCCGGTAGTTCCAATTAATGTGCCAGCTGTGTTATACCACGTTCTACCGTCATCATCACTGTAGGCATAACAAATATCATGATTAGTATTGGCATCCGGAGAATCCCTCCAAACCAATGAAACGTGAAGTCTGGTTCCTCCAGGTGTATAATGTAGTCCATTAATGTATCCGCAATTGTCTACATATCCGGTTGGCATACCGTCTGCTCTTCCATGTAAATATTCACCAATATAAGTCCATGTGCCGGTAGATCCGATATACTCCCATAAGTGTGAGTTCCCATCACCACTCCAGCCTGTTCTGCACTCGGATAACATATCGCCGTTTGGTTTGGTGATAAAACGCGGATAAGTAACTGCTCCTGCAAAATTAGTTTCTGTCATAGCCTGACCTGAAACTAAATAATCTTGAGTGTCTGAAAAAGACGCTGAAGACCAATTCGCATTATCAGGATCATTAGTCAAATCTACTGTAGAATATCGATAATGGAAAGGATCATTATGATGATCGAAAGCAATATGAATGGTACCATTTGATTTACAAATTCCAAAAGAAATGTTGTAGTGATTATCACTTAAATCATAAGGTGATGTATAACCTTCCAACGCAATTGTTTCCCATTTGCCATCAGGCAGTTTTTTACGAGATAAACATACTTTTTTTGCCCTATTCCAGAAGGTAATATATTGATATCCATTGTAGGTGGTTATAGCATTTTGTTGGAATGAAACAAAGTTAGTTCCACTCTCAGATACAAACCCATCACCTGTTACAATATCAAAAATGCCTTCTCCTTCTATTTCATCATCACATGTATCACCAATTCCGTCAAAGTCTGCATCATCCTGATCTGGATTGTAGCTTTCTATACAATTATCAATCATGTCGATAATACCGTCTTCATCTGTGTCGTTTAATGAATATGAAGTAACATATGTACCTCCAGTGATAGTGCCATTAAATCCGTTAGCCAAGTCTGTTGCTGTGGCAGACTGGTCATTAAAATTGTAGTATGCCAGCAGGTTTTCTTCTGTTCCACTTGCTTCAACATACATATTAGATATAATTTCTTCTTCAGTGCGTACTGCATTCCAAATTCTAACTTCATCCATTAGTCCTTTAAATGCACGATCGCTACCCTGACTATCCCATCCTAAATAAAGAGAACCAGAAGCCCAATTAATGGCATTAAATGTTTCGGTTTCTGATAATGGATTTCCATTTAAATAAACGGTGCGGGAAGTACTTGTCATTACTACAGCGAGATGATTCCATTCCCCAGGAGTAACCACTCCAACGGTTGTAGGTACTGCATACTGGTCGCCACCACTGGCCATAAAACGAATGTAGTTTGCACCACCGGAATACCAGCTTGAAGCATATTCTAATCCTGTATTTGTAGTGCCGTTATAAAATAAACCAGAATTCCAGGTTTGAGTTCCTTCAGGTTTTATCCACATTTCGATGGTAAAAGGTAAAGTAGTTAAATCCAAACCAGAAATATCTATGTTACTGTTGTTTCCATCGGATCCAGGGAAGGATATGGCATAGTTATCATTTTCAATTACAAAGTCATCACATATATCGCCAATACCATCGTTATCAATATCTGCTTGATCTGGATTGGCCATGGTAGGACAATTATCAATGATATATGGAACGCCATCAGCATCATCATCAGAAATATCAAATGAAGTAACATAAGTTCCGCCATTAATAGTTCCATGATATGCATTAGCTGTTAAATCAGTTGCGTATTCTGCCTGATCATCGAAATTCCAATAGCCAACTAATCCGCTTTCATCTCCATTTAATGTCTGGTATTTGTAATCATTTATTTCTTCAGCAGTACGTGCGGTATTCCAAATTCTTATTTCATCAAATAAACCAGAGATAGTTCGGTTTGCAACAGCGGCGTCCCATCCAATGTATACACCGTCATCAAACGTAAAAGGGGAGCTACTTATGTTTGATGTAGTTGCAACACCATTAATATATAGTGTCATCGAGGTTGAAGTAACTACATATGCAATATGGTTCCATTCGTTTAACGTAGGTTCATTGCTGGCAACGATTTGACTTGCATCCGGATTTATTCCTCTTAAAGTTTTGTCGTTGGTCCATTTGTCATACTGAATTCCTCCATTCGTTGTCCCTCGATAATACAGGACAGCTCCATATGCGTTATAAGCAGTTGGTTTGTACCATGCCTCAATGGTTATAGGTAGTTCAGATAAGTTTAGGGCAGGTAAAGAAATATTGCTAACACTTCCATCCGATCCTCCGGGAAGACTAATAGCATAGTTCTGAGAATTTAATAAAGTAGGTAATGTTATTCCTAAAAAGAATATCCAGATACCTATGAATGTTTTTTTGATCATGTTGTAAAATTTAGTTCTTTAGCCAATCTGTTTTTTAATCAAACAAATTTAAAATATGTAAGAGCTTGATTAGGTCAATATTTAAAGAATTTGTATTAACTTTTCGATTGAACTTGATAATACGAGAAATAAGTTGAGGTATTAAAATTGTTGTTTGAAATAGGAGTGATTCAATTTGTTTGCTTTAGTTTTGCACGATTTTTTATGTTTTAAGGTACTTTATCAATGTATAATTAGTATTTGCTAAGTACATTGCGTTTGTTAATAAATCGACAATTAGTGTTAATTATTTAAAGAGATTTTGGAATAGCGAATATTTTGAGAGTTCTAAGATTTAGAAGTTATAATTTAGGGCTTTCGTTTAAAAAGAAATATAATTTTATAAATAAAATAAGAGTAAAATGAAAAGATTGTTTTTCACATTTTTATTATTGAGCGGATTTGTAATGGTGAGTTTTGCTCAGGATTTAGGACCGGAATTAACGAAGGTTAAACGGTTAATTATGGACAAGAATTTTGAAGGAGCCTTGACTGAAAGTAAAAGTTTAATTGAAGCAGAGGGTACAGATTCTTTAAATCTTTCGATGGCATATAGTTATGCAGGAATTGCCAGTCAGGAGTTAGGAAAATCTGCAGAAGCTATATCATTCTATAGAAATGCTTTGTTATATAAGGTTCCGAGACTGGATATTTATGACATGATGATTAATTTAACAAGTAGTGTGAATGATAATGAGGGATATGAATTTGCGTTACTTGAGAAATTGGCTGCGTTCCCGGAGTTTGAACCTGAAGTGCAGCAAAGGTTGGCATCACACTATCTAAAAACTAAAAAATATGATAGTTTGTTAAAAACAAGTACACGTCTAACAGAATTGAATGCTGGAGATTATACAGGCTTTTATTATAAGGCAGTGGCATATCAAAAGCTTAAAAAAATTAAAGAAGCGCAAGTTGAGTTTAAAAAAGTATTAGAGTTAGATCCAGATCATTTAAACTCAAATCTTGGTTTAGGAATGATTTTGTATAAAACTGCCAGTGCTACATATAATGCTAAAAAGAAAAAGTATGAGGCGTTAAAATCGCCGTCAAGATTAGACTACGATAACTATAGGAAATCCTTGGAAAGTAGTAAAGCGGTTTATTCAGAGGCATTGAAATATATTTTAAAGGCATATGAATTAAAACCAAAGGATAATCTGAAGCCAGTTATTGCAAATATTTATACGCGTTTAGGTGATAAGGATAAAGCGGCCCAATATCTATAGCCTATTTAAGTAAAAGACTAGTAAAAAAAAGAGGTTGTTTTAGTGTATAATAACCTCTTTTTTATGCTTTTAAGTAAATAGGTGAAATTTTGTAATGAGTGTTTAAATAATGTTTATTCTTGATTTGTTGAATAAAAGCTGGCTGATGTGAGGCGCTTGTATGCTTTTTATGGAGTGCATGAGCGTGTTTGGATTGTAGGATTTGTGATAGAATATGTATGATTTGTTAAAAAATATCAATGTACATTTAACTATTTTTATGACATTAATTACAGGGGAGTATTAATTGTTTAAAAAATCTAATGATGAATAAGTTTTTACGCAAGTTTGATTTTAAAGTAAAGACATTTAAAATGGTGATGTCTTTATTTATTGTGATGTTGGCGTTTCCTTCTTTTGTGGTAGGAGCAGAGCAGGAGTTTGTAACAAGTCTAACGGATGAAACCAGAGAGTTAAATGGAGCCTATGAATTGCATATTACAGCAGAATCTAATCCATTAACAAATAGTACGGTTTCATTAAATCACGAAGATGCATGGTTGTTTTTCGATAATATTAAACCTTCAGAAGTCGTTGCTAATTACCTTGATGATGTGTTAGTAAATGGTGAAGCGTTCGTTAAAGGTGCGAATGGTAGAGTGGCTATTTATGCACATGGTACAGTTCTAATGCCACACTCTCCAAGCTTTAAACCATTAACAGTTTATACCGAGGAGGCTTTTGGTGGAGAATCGGCACAATATGGTTTACATACCTTTTATACAAGTTTAGGAACTAAAGATAATGCGATTAAATCTTTTAAACTTAAAAGAGGTTATATGGCTACTTTTGCCAATAATTCAGATGGATCAGGTTATAGTCGTGTTTTTATTGCCGATGAAAGTGATATAGAATTTAGTGTTGCTCCAGATAAACTTTATGGATCAGTGTCGTTTATTAGAGTATTTAAACATCAATGGGTTACTAAAAAAGGACATGCTGGTTGGGATCCTAACTTATTTAATTGTACTACTTATTATGATTGGAATATTGGAGGTAGTACCTCTGACGATTATGAATATGCAGCTATCAGGCAAAATGCAGGTTGGCCAGGATGGAGTGAGATAAACAATAAGCAAGATATATCTCATCTATTAGGTTTTAATGAGCCAGATAGACCAGATCAGTCAAATATACCATTTGACGATGCTTTAGCAATGTGGCCTCAGTTTATGCAGTCTGGCTTAAGGTTAGGTGCTCCTGCGACTTCTGATCCTTGGAATGGTTGGTCTTTATTTAATTTTGTTGATAAGTGTGATGAATTGAATTATAGGTTAGATTATATAGCAATTCATTGTTATTGGGCAAAATCAGCTCAGCAGTGGTATGATGAGTTAAAATATATTCATGAAAGAACAGGTCGTCCTATTTGGATTACAGAGTGGAATAATGGAGCGAATTGGACTACTGAATGGTGGCCAAATGAATACTGGGATTTGACAGATGGTAATGTGTATAAGCAACTGAATGATATGAAAGGTATTTTGAATGTTCTTGATACGGCAAGTTTTGTAGAGCGTTATTTTTTATATGAATGGGTGGAACCTAGACGTGAATGTCTCGCATTAATTGACTCTGCAATTCTTCATAATTCTGAAGTAAATCCAAGCGCTTATACATGGTTAGATACTGCAGAAATACTCCATAAAAATGGATCTGGAAAGAATCAGCTTGGGGTATGGGTGGATACTCTTGACGTTGTGTATACTCCATTTGGTTCATATTTTAAAGAAAACAAATCTCAATTGGCTTATAAAAGTCATAAAGAAGTTATTCCTCATTGGAATTATTCCGCACCATCTTTAGCGTATCGTTATTTAACAGCTTCAAAATCTATTAGGTTAGCATTAACTGATAGTAATGGAGAGTTAAGTAAAAGTCACAGGATTGAGAAGAAAATAAATGATGGGGCGTATGAGATTATTTATGAGAGTGCTGATGTTAGTAATAGTGTTTATCTTGATCCTTTAGATGCTAACATAAATGGTGCAGTTACATATAGGTTTAGTATCGAAACAAGCGATGGGTCATTTTTAAAATCAGATGAAGTTACTTATTTTCAATCAGGAGGAGATGATTTTCAGGTTGCCAAATTACAGGTAAAAAGTCCTGAATGGGCTACTTGTTTATTTTCCAAAAAATATGACTCAGCTCCTTTGGCATATATAGGATTGCCAACATTTAATAATGTAGTTGCCATTACTAAAAGAGCTAATACCGTTTCTACTACTAGTTTTAAATTTATTCTTGATCCTTGGGATTATATTAGTAATCCGACATTTAATTCAACTGATGATTTATCAGTGATGGCGTTACCAGCAGGAGTATATAATTTTGGAGGATTAAAAGGAATCTCAGCACAGGTTTCTTCAATTGCTCGTGATTGGGTTACTGTAACTTTTGAAGAGGCTTTTGAAGAAGTCCCGGTTGTATTCTGTACCCAGGCAAGTAATAGTAATTCATACCCAACAAATGTAGCCATTAGAAATGTAAGTACTACAGGGTTTGAAGTAAGTATAAGAAGTGAAGAGGATATTACTGCCAGTATGATAGGTGAAAAAGTGAATTATTTTGCTATCGAGACAGGCCAGGGGGTGATCGAAGGTAAAAGAGTTACTGTAGGAAAAACAGAAGAAGGTAGTGGACTTACTTCAACACCAATGTTGGTAGAATATGATGAAACTTATTCGGAGCCTGCCTTTTTTGGTGGTTTACAGACTGTAGTAAATGATTTTGCAAGTACAGTAAGGTATTATGTAGTTGATGATAATTCAATAAAAATATTGAAACAGCGAGAAATGTCTGGTTCACTATCTGCTGTGGGAGAGGATGAATTAGCGTGGATGATAATTGATACTGCAACAGATCAACCTACAGCAATTAAGAATCCAGAAGCATCAAATTTCGATTTCTGGCCTAATCCAACTGAAGATGTGCTGAACTTTGGATTTGACAAAGTTACTCTAGTAAGTATTTATGATTTAACAGGAACTAAAGTATTGGAACAAGAAGTTTCAAATACATTAGATGTAAGGGTAATTCCTACAGGAATATATGTAATCAAGGTTGATGATGCAGTTAAGAAATTTATTAAAAAATAGGCGTACACTGTATTTTTAATGTAACGTAGATGTATTTCTATGTATGCAATTGAAATCAAAGTGTAATTTTATTAGTCTGGGTTCGATGTTAATAGAACTCAGACTATTGTTGATTAAAAAATACTTAAGCTGAAGTAAGTTATTTTAATTATAGCTTTATTGTGATTTTGTTAGAAGTATGTAAATTCGTCATGTAACGAATTTGTAATTATTTATATGAAGTGTTAAGGTCATTGATGTACGAAGTGTTAAGCTTGATGTTCATGAATTCACATTATTAATAGATTTGTAGTAATGTTGAAAATTTAGAATAGTTTAAAGCGATTCGAAAGGAATGTAAACTCTCTTGTATATAGAGTGTTTCGTCTGAGGTGTAATCATGTTGCGCTTCGTCGTGATCAAAATGATTAATGAAAAGGATAGACTTTTAGAATTTATATATTTAGTATTATTTTAACATATATTAAAGAGTTAGTTGTAAGTGGATGTGTTAATATTTGTATAATATATAGTGATTTTCAATGTATGAGATGCTTTGTGAATAATAACAAAATCGTCAAAAATTACAAAGATGATTCGAATTTGAGCAAAGTATCTGTTTGAAAATTTTATAGAGTTTAATATTGATAAGACGATAAATTAATGCTGTTGAGTGGTGTATGTGTCAGGTAATCAATGTGTGTAATAAAGGTGAGCTCAATTGATTAGTTATGATTAATCAATTATGGGTTAATAAATATCGAATAATTGAAACACCTATTAACAGTTGATAGTTATTTTTGAGCACATTGTTAAAATGAGGATACTCATGTTAAAATTAAGTATATATTCGTTTGGATTTGTAAATAAATAAATGTTAATAAACTATATCGAAAAGTAATTTTTTATTACAATGCTAAGACTAAAGGATAAAGTAAAATTAAGAAAGGTTAATAAAATACTCTTTGTGAGTTTCATATTGAGTTGCTTATTAATAACTTCTTGTAAAGATGATTATTTTTATGATGATCAAGAGCCAGATTGGCTCGGTGCTAGTATCTACGATTATTTAGTAGAAGATGGTAATTACAAGTATTTTGTAAAATTAATTGAGGATGTTGGAGAAACTCCGGTTTTATCAAAGACTGGTAGTAAAACTCTTTTTGTTAGTAAAGATGAAGCTTTTGAACGCTTTTTTCAAAACAATGACTGGGGAGTTGATTCATATGAAAAACTTTCTCTAAATCAGAAGAGGCTAATGCTTAAATATTGTATGCTAGATAATGCATATATTATGCAAAATTTAGCTAACCACTATGACGGAACTTTAGTTTATGGTACTGCTCTCAGAAGAAGTACTAGTGTGGATGTTTTAGATAGTGTAACTTTTGAAAAAGGAGATCAATTACCAGAAGGTGAATTATGGGATGAATTTAGGGAAGAAGGTATTTATATGGTCAAAGATGCTTCGAGTTGGCCTTTAGTATATTTTCATCCAAAAACCCTAACTAATTTAAATTTTACAAATGAGGATTTTGAAATAATTACAGGTGTATCAAGAGAAGATGACGATATTCATGTACTAAATAAAAAGGTAATAGAGAAGGATATTACTTGTAAAAATGGATATATACATGTACTTGAGGATGTCTTGATCCCGCCAACTAATATGTCGGAGTTTGTAAGACATGAACCAAGCGTGAGTACATTTGCAAATTTAATGGAGCGTTATACTGCGCCGTATCCAAATGAAGTATTAACTGAACGGTATAGAACAAATTTTGATCCATCGTTTACTGGAGTTATTTATGAGAAAGATTACTTCACAGAAAGTAATGGTGGAGGAAGATCTTATTATCCATATGAGGGAGATCTTCCTTCTGATGAAGATGAGATATTATATGATAAATTACTGCCTTATAGCCCAGGTTGGAATAGCTATAGACGTGTAGGTGGAAATGGTGAAATTTTTGCTTTACAAGAAGAAATGGCATCTATGTTTGTTCCTACCAATGAAGCTATGCAAAATTTTTTAGATAACACAGGTAGTGGACAGAGGATCGTAGAAAGATATGGTACATGGAGCGAAATGCCAGACAGATTGATATATAAATTTGTTGGAAGGCATATGAGAGAAACATTTATTAATGCGCTACCTAGTACTTTTATAAAGTTAAGAGATAGTGAAAACTATAAAATTGATATTAATATTTCAGATATAGTTGACACATATATTGGTGTAAATGGGGTTGTGTATGTTACAAACAATGTTTATCCACCAGTAGATTATAAATCTGTATACGGACCGATTCTTTTTGGAGAACAAACTAGAATAATGGATTGGGCTATAGAAAATAACGAATTTAGATTATACCTTAATGCTTTAGACAGTAAATACAGTGTTTTTGTACCAACAGATGAGTTTTTTGAAGGTTATATTGACCCTGTAGCATATGGTACAGATGTAAAAGCTGCACTAAAGTATTCTTATGATGCAGAAGTAGATGAAGTTCATGCTACTATATATAGTTATAACGATGGAACAATTGGTAGCGAATTAGGGGAAATAACAAACCAAGGTCTGATTCGAAACAGATTAAAAGATTTGTTGGATGCGCATATTTTAATTGGTGAGATTGAATCTGGTATTAAATATTATAAGAGTAAAGGAGGGAATACTATAATTGTTGAAGGAGATGAATCTGCAGGTATGACTGTTCGTGGCGGAGGTGATATTGAGGCAGGTACTGTAGCAAATATCACCGAAGTTATTGAGCAGGATAATGGTAAAACCTATTTTATTAATAAACCAATTCAAACACCACTAAAATCTGTTTATGATGTATTAAGTGAAACATCAGAATTTAGTGAGTTCTTTAATTTATGTGCTGGGTTTGGTCCTGATTTTGATTCAAGAATATTTGCCACAGGAGATTTGGATCAAAGAGTAAATAAATATGGTATTAATTTTAATGTAGATTTTCTTCAGAACTATAACTATACTGTATATGTTCCTAATAATGATTCAATTTTAAAAGCTATTGATGAAGGAGTTATTCACTCCTGGGAAGAAATTAATGCAACATTAGATTTAAAGCTTAGGTTGGAGTATATAGATGAACTAGGTAGATTTTTAAGGTATCACTTTCAGGATAATTCTGTATTTGTAGGGCAAGGATCCAAAACATATACTGGAGAAAAATATCAAACTGCAACTATTAATCAAGTTGGAGGTAATCCTTATCATGGTACAATTAAAAATAAATTTTATAAAATAGAAGTAAACACTGAAGGTGAGAGTATATATCTAATAACAGAAACAGGTGATACTGTAAGAGTAATAAATGAGGATGGTCTCTCCAATATTTTGGTAAGAGATTATGTGTTTAACAATGATCCTGCTCTGTTTGAAGAAATTGGATCGAGTACTTTTAATGGTTCACGTATAATTACATCCGCAAATGTTGTAATACATCAAATAGATAACGTCCTGAAATTTGAATAAATAGGAATATGAAAATGAAATTAAATAAAATAGTAATTACTATTATATTTTGTCTGTCCTTAATTAATTTATTTGGACAAGATACGGATAATGTTATATTACAAGGAACCGTTATAAGCAGTTCTGATAATGAATCCCTTGTAGGAGCTACAGTAGTTGAGCTAGATGCTCAAGAGAGAGTATTAGGGGCAACTATAACAGACTTTAACGGACAATTTGTACTAAAAGTAAAAAGTACAAACAATAAGTTAGTGATTTCCTTTATTGGTTTTAAATCTACTACTTTAAATATTGGAGATAAAAGGGAATTTAATGTAGTGTTGCAGGAAGAGCTTAAAATGATTGATGCTGTTCAAGTTACAGCAGAAAAAAAACACGATGATGGAACTTTCAGTATTCCTGAACGAGAGATTTCTACAGCAACTCAAACATTTAGCCTAAAAGAAATGGAAGGAGTTCAGGTAACTTCTGTTGATGATGCTTTGCAAGGCCGTATTGCCGGTTTAGATATTGTTGCTAATTCTGGAGATCCGGGTGCTGGTTCTAGTATGAGAATTAGAGGAACTACTTCGATTAATGCTAATACGGAGCCGCTTATTGTGGTAAACGGGGTACCTTATGAAACTGAAATTGATGAAGGCTTTGACTTTGCAAACTCTAATCAGGAGCAATTTGCAGATATGTTAAGTATTAACCCTGACGATATCGAGGAGATTACAGTATTGAAAGATGCAGCTTCAACTGCAATTTGGGGATCGAAAGGAGCTAATGGTGTATTAGTTATTAAAACAAAAAAGGGGGTTAGAGGACCAACTAGAGTACAGTATTCATATAGGGCTACAAGAACAAAATTGCCACAGGGATTGAATATGCTGAATGGAGATGATTATACTATGATGATGAAGCAAGCGTATTTTAATCCACAGCAGGATGAAAATGCGGCCAATGTTGCGGCATTAAGTTACATTCAAGGGTATGAGTATTTTCAAGAGTTTAATAATAATACAGATTGGGTTGATGAAGTTAGTCAAACAGGGTTAAAGCAAGATCATTACATAGCTTTTTCTGGTGGAGGTGAAAGAGCTCGCTACAGAATTTCAGGTGGTTATTTAAATCATAAGGGTACTGTGATTGGTCAAGAGTTAAATAGGTTTTCGACAAGAGCATTTTTAGAATATAGAGTTTCAAATAGAATAAAGTTTATATCTGACTTTGCTTTTACTTATACTGATAATGATCGAAATTATCAAGATTTATTAGCTATTGCATATGCAAAAATGCCCAATGTGAGTGTTTATGAGCAAGATTTAAATGGTAACAATACAGGTACTTACTTTAATATTCCAACGGAAGTTGCACTAGATGATGCGCAAAAGAATTTATTAAATCCTGTAGCTGTAGGTAACTTGGCAAATAATAATATTAAGAACTATAGAATTTTACCAAATTTCACTTTACAATATGATATCCTAAACCCAGAGGTACAAATGTTAAGGTATAATTTAAGGGTTTCATTTGATATTGATAATAATAAAGTATCAAAATATTTACCAAAAGAAGCATCCAATGTGAGTTGGGACAATGAAGGTATCGACATTGCTGAATCATCTGACTCAGAAGGTATGACTGTAATGATGAATAATGAAGTTACCTGGCAGGCAAAATTGAATAATCCTGACCATAGTTTATTATTATATGGTGCTTTTTATGTAAGAACTGGTAATAACTCTAACCAGGGAGCAATTGCCGCAAACCTGCCATCAGGTGAATTGTTAGATGCTGCTGCTTTAGGTTATCTAAATAATATTTGGTCAAGTAGAGGATCGTACAGATCTAATGCAACCACTTTTAGAAGTCATTATGTATACAGATCCAAATATATATTTGGTTTAACAGTAAGGCGTGATGGTAGTACTAAATTTGGTAATGATAGAAAGTATGGAACCTTTCCTGGAGTATCTGGGAAATGGATTATTTCTGATGAACCTTGGATGGCAGGATTAAAGCCTGTTCTTAGTATGTTTGCTTTTAGACCGAGTTATGGTATTAGTGGAAATCAACCAACAGAAGAGTATTTACATTTTAGTAGATATGAATCTGCAGGAAGGTATATTGACTTAAATGCTACTAAAGCAAAGAATTTACAGTTATCTGATTTAAAATGGGAAACTACATCATCGTTAAACCTAGGTTTAGATATTGGGTTTATGGATGAACGTATAAAGCTTGATTTTAATTATTATAAAAAGCATACAGAAGATCTACTTTTTAAAGATAGTGCATTACCAGAATCATCAGGTTTTGGATCTGTGCCCTGGCGAAATATTGGTGTAATGGATAATGAGGGATGGGAGCTTAATTTTTATACTAGTAACCTGATTAAAGCAAATGATTTAACTATTGATTTTGATTTTAATCTATCTAACAATGTAAATACATTAATAGAACTGGATGATGATATTCTGGAGACATTAAATACTGATTTTAATTATGATAATGGTAGTTATTTAACAAGGTTACAAGAAGGTAATTCATATGGATCGATATATGGATTTAAGTTTAAAGGCGTATATCAGTATGATGAATATGTGCCCGGAGTTCATGAAAGTGCTCCAGTAGCCAGAGATGCTAATGATGCCGTTATTGTAGATGAACAAGGTAAGCCGTTGCCAATGTATTTTGCATATGGTCAGGATAATGCTTATAGATTTAGAGGTGGAGATGCTATTTACGAAGATATTAACAATGATGGTACAATAGACGAATTGGATATTGTATATCTGGGAAATTGTAACCCAAAAGTTAATGGAGGGTTTGGTACCTCTATTAGGTATAAAGGTCTGAATATGAGAGCTATGTTTAATTTTAGGTATGGTAATAAAATTATCAATAGAGCTAAAATTAATGCAGAAAATATGCATGGTCTCGATAATCAATCGGTAGCAGTAAACTACCGCTGGCGTAAAGATGGAGATGTTACAGAAATTCCAAGAGCACTACGTAATTATGGTTATAATTTCTTAGGAAGTGATCGTTTTGTAGAGGATGGGTCGTTTTTACGTTTTAAGTATTTAGTATTAGGATACTCTTTTCCAAAGGAAAAACTTAAAAATGTTGGATTGGAAAGGTTAACGCTTAATTTAACATTTAACAATCTATTTGTATGGACTAAGTATTCAGGAGTTGATCCAGAGATCGGTTATGGAGGTTTTGGGTTAAGTGAAGATAATTCTAAAACACCACGTTCTAAAGATGTTATGCTAGGGTTATCAGTAACATTTTAATAATGTTTAAATATTGTTTTATGAAGCATTGTATGAATTAGGGATACTTAATTTAATTCATTAATGTTTTCTACAGTAATAGAAAAAAAAAAAATATGAAAAAGATAATCATAATATCAATAACTGCTGTTTTGTTGATATTAAATACCGGTTGTAACGATTGGTTGGATATTCGACCAGACAGTGAAACTGTACTGGAGGATTTTTGGACTAACGAAACAGAAGTTAAAGAGGTATTAGCTGCATGTTATACTGCTTTAGCCTCTGCAGGTAGTATGGAAGAGATAATTGTTTGGAGTGAGATGCGTTCTGATAATATAGTCAGAGGAGTTGGTGATATGGATGATAATATGGAAAGAATATTAGAATTTGATATTATTCCTACAAATCCTTATACAAATTGGGGCTCATTATACTATACTATTAACACTTGTAATACTTTCTTAAAATATGCACCTACTGTAGTAGATCTTGATGAAAATTTTTCAGATGTTGATCTTCATAGTCTGGAAGCAGAAGTGTATGCAATAAGAGCGTTGGCCTACTTTTATTTGGTTCGTACTTTTAAAGACGTACCATATATAACCTCGGCTAGTATTGACGATAATCAGGAATATAGATATGAAAAATCTACTGAAGAATATATTTTAGGAGAACTGGTTAAAGATTTAATTAATGCACTAAAATATGCCAATAGCAATTTTGGGGAAGATAATAACGAATATAATAAAGGTAGAGTTACTAAAAATATGATAAGAGCGTTGTTAGCTGATATTTATCTTTGGCAAGAAGATTATAGTAACTGTATTTTTTATTGTGATCAAATTATGGAGGATGAAGATCTTGAACTAGTAGAAGCAGAAGAACTAAGCTATTCCGTATTTTTTAGTGGAAATTCTACAGAAAGTATTTTTGAATTACAATTTGATGGATCTAGTTTAGTTAATGAAAAAGTTGGAGCTTATTACGGAGGCGGAGGAAATCTAGAACCTCTATGGGCATTTCCATTACGAATGGTATTAGGTTCTGGTAGTCCTTTTGAATATGTAACAGATGCGGGTACGGAAGGTGAGGAAGATATTAGAAAAGATCATTTTATCATACCAGGTATAGATTATTATGAAATTAATAAATACACTGGTTTTGCTATGCCTACAGTTTCAGGGGGGTATATGTATGGTTCCAGAGGAATAAATAGTTCTAATTGGATATTTTATAGGTTGCCTGATATTATTTTGATGAAAGCTGAGGCACTGATTCAAATGGGAGGTAAGTTAGAAGAAGCTTTAGAATTAATAAATATAACATTTTTAAGAGCCAATCCTGATCTATCTGATTCTGAAAAATTAGATATTGCTAACTATAGTACTGAATCAGAAATGCAAAAGCTTCTTTTAAGAGAAAGACATAGAGAGTTAATGTTTGAAGGTAAAAGATGGTATGATTTGATGAGGCTGGCAAGAAGGGATGGAAATCCTTTGTCTTTATTGCAGTATGTAAGTCAAAAATTCACCAGTTCTTCAATCAATACTTCAAAACTAAGTGTAATGAATGCATTGTATTTACCAATTAATCAGGCAGAAATTGATCGTAATGATAAATTAGTGCAAAATCCATTTTATGAAGTTGAAGATGACGGAACAATAACAAGATAAAATGAAGTTAATTATGAAGAATTTTAAAATGAAAAATAAGAAATTAGGAGCAAATTCATATTTAACAAATCTGTTATTTATGATTGTTATTGGTGGATTGCTATATGCATGTGACAGTGATGATGTGGGTGGTAACTTTTATACTTTTACGGGAGATACAGTTGGATCCTATATAGAAAGTGATCCTGAAAACTACTCTGAACTTATAAGGTTGTTGGACACAACAAATGTAATGGGTTTATTAAAGGGTTATGGGGTATATACTGTATTTATACCTGATAATGAGGCGATGATAAGATTTTATCAATCTAAGGGAAGAGAGTCTTTAGGGGAATTTCCAAGTGATACCTTAAAAAAGATTGTATATGACCATATTATAAAAGGACATGAATATTTGGCTGAAGATTTTTCTGAAGGATTTTTGCCAGATATTACAATGAGTGGGCGTTTTGTAAGAATGGATTATGAAAGTACTGAAACTGGACTAAGATATATTGTTAATTCAAGTGGGATTATTACAGAAGGTGATATAGAAGTTCATAATGGGGTAGTACATAAAATTACTGAAGTGTTGGCACCTACCGAAAATACCATAATGGAAGCTATTGCTGCAGACGAAAAGTTTTCTTTGTTTTATGAGGCTTTACTTTTAACGGGACTAGATGAAAAGCTAAAATTAGTAAAAGATGAGTCGTATGTGGCTGATCCTGTACTAGTTGAGAAACATATAGGAGACAATAATGGATATGCAGCAAATTGGGAACAGCGTATCGTTCCTTTAGAAAGAAAGTATGGTTATACCGTTCTAATGGAAAGTGACGAAACATTTAAGTCGCGCTATAGTATTACTACAATTGAACAATTGGAAGCTAAAGCCAATGAACTATATGGTTCGAATAATCCTGACGATTATAAAAATTCGGATAATAGTTTAAATAGATTTATCGCTTACCATTTAGTCAATAAAAAGATTCCATCCAAGTATTTTATCGAAAAATATGACAATACAGGTTTTAAAGAAGGTACGTCTCATTCTGTGCAGAAATATGAAATGTATGAATATATCGAAACCATGTATAAGAATAACATGATGGAAGTTCGAACAATCAGAAGTTCGGGTGAATATAATGTATTTAATATGGTTGAAAGCACTGGAGATGCTGTTCGTTTAACGGGAAATTACGATAATGATGCTATTAATGGTGTTTATCATGAAATTGATGGTATTTTAGCATATTCTAGCGATTTCGTTAGTGAATTGTTAACTAAGAGGTTAAGGTTAGATTCGTCTAGTTTTTTTCCTGAATTAGCTAATAATAATATTAGAAGTAGCTCTTCAATAGAAGATATTCATTTTAACTATGCTTTCCCGCAAGGTTATGTAGACAGAATTAATACAACAGAAACAACTCAGTTATATTATTTATCGCCAGATGACCGTTTTATGAATTTTCAGGGAGATGAAATATGGCTTCAAGGAGTTTATGACTTTGAAATTACAACACCAGTTATTCCAGCCGGTACATATGAGGTTAGGTTTGGTTATCATGTAACAGGGAGGCGTGGTAAAGCACAATTGTATTGGGATAATCAACCTGCAGGGATTCCTTTAAATCTTTCACTAGCAGGTGTTTCTACTGATATTGGATGGGTTGATCCGGGAACTCCTAATGATGATGAAGAAGACTTGGCTAATGATAAGGCTATGCGCAATAGAGGTTATATGAAAGGTGGAGATTCCTATAAAATGTTAGTAGATGCAGGATGGGGATATGGTGCACCAAATACTACAGGTCGAAATGGTACGAATGGATTGAATTTGAGAAAAATATTAGGTATTTATGATTTTACAGAGAGTTCAACTCATGTATTAGGTGTACGTGCTACAGAATGGGGAGAATTTATGTTCGATTATTTAGAGTTTGTACCTGTTGAAGCGCTTGAATTAGAGGGTATCGAGTAAAATAATCAAATTAATGTTATTATTCATATGAAACGAAAATATTTATTAAATAAATGGTATCTGTTGTCAATATTGATTACTTTAAGTATGAGTGGTTGTAATGATACCTGGGATGAACATTACGATTCAGGAGAAACTGAAAGTGAGAATATTATTGACTATATTAATAGTAGAGAAGATTTAACTGAGTTTGCTAAATTATTAGAAGAAACAGGATATGATAGTCTTTTGAGTGTACCACAGAGTTATACAGTTTGGGCACCTAATAATGATGCATTGATGAATGAAATTTTTAATACTTATCAAGATTCAGTGCATTTAGTAGAAACTCATATTGCTAAAAGTAAAACGTCAACTTCAATTACCGATGTAAAGCCTATATATATGCTAAGTGGTAAATATGTTGATTTTAGCAATAGTGACGAAGGAATTCTATTCGGAAATTCATCATTATTAGAATCTAATATTTCTAAGAGAAATGGTTTAGTGCATGTAATTAATGAAAAAGTGGAATATCTTGATAATATTTATGAGTATATAGGTAAAGCGGAAGGTTTGGATTCATTAAAGAAATACATATATAGTAGAGATAGTTTAATTTTTGATTATGAGAATAGTGAATTAATTGGCTACGATGAGCAAGATGAACCAATCTATTTAGCGAAATATATACCATATAATGAGATTTTAGAAGAGGTTGGTGCATTTAATATTGAAGATAGCAGTTATACAGCGATACTTCTTGATAATGATGGATGGATTGAGGGATATGATAGAATTTATAATTACTTTAATTTGCCTACACTTGATGGTATAGATGGAGATAGTTTGCAGCATGAGTTAACTCAATTTGTATTAATTAAAAACATGGCTGTAAGAGGTAAGGATGTAGATTTCGCAAGCTTAGATTCTGTAATTACTACAACTAGTACTACCACTGAAGATTATACTGTTATTTACGAACCAGGTTATTTGACTGAGGGTTTGAATAGAATTCCTTTAAGTAATGGAACTGCCTATATCACAAATGAACTAAGAATTCCTGATACGACTTCGTTTTTAAAAGAAATACGCGTTGAAGCTGAAATAAGTGATGGAAGAGATAATAGTAATAATGTTATAGCAACTAGAAATATCCTAGGATCAGAGTTGCCAATTTCCAAAAAAAGTTATTTGTATGTAGGCTCAACTAGTACAAACGCTTTATCACCTTCTAGTGTATCTTTTCAAATACCGAATGTGTATTCCACAAAATACAATGTGTATTGTGTTTTTGTACCTAACGATATTGTGAATGAAAACAATAGAAAGTCCAGTGAGGTAAGTTTTAAGTTAACGTATATACGAACTGCTACAGGAAGAACGCGTAGGACGACTATTACGCCAACTGATAATATCACAAATATTGGTGATACTACTAAAATGCTTGTTACTACGATGGATTTTGAATATGCCGATCTTTTAGTAGGAGAAAGAGAAAATCCGATTGTGAATTTGGAAGTTATAAGTAAGGTGTTGGTTGAAGATGATGAATTTACTCCTAATATGTTAATAGACTGTGTAATTTTGGAACCAGTTCTTGAATAGTAAAATAGAAGTTAAAATGATTATTAATCGTAATATATCAATAAAAAAAATGGTTACTCTACAACACCATAAAGTAAGAATTGGTATTAAATTTTTATTGCTTCTGATCGTATTTTCATCAGGAGTATTACAAAAATCCGATTTGAAAGCTGCTGATACGTTAAAATATGTAACTGGAGTTGTTCGTGATGCCAATACAAAGTTACCAATTGTAGCAGCTCAGATTAAAGCTTTAAATTTCGATGCTTCTGCAACAACGAATACCGATGGAGCATTTAGTATTAAAATAGGAAAACCTACAGAAGTGCTGATAATAACAGCATTTGATTATAATAGAAGAGAAGTAGCTGTGAGAGGTAGGGATTCTTTAGTAATAGATCTTTATCCTGAGACATTTAAGAAAGGATATACGTCTGTCTCCAATATAACAGGTACACAATCTACATCTCAAACAGTTAATTCTGTTTCGGATATAACTGAAATTAAAAATGAACCATTTATTTCGGTAAACGGGTTGTTATCTAATTATTTAGGTGGAGATATACGTACAACATCTTTGTCAGGTGAGCTAAGTAGTGCTTCGAGTATGTTTATCAGAGGTTATAATTCAATTAATGCAAATGCACAACCTTTGTTAGTTGTAGATGGTATTATTTGGAGAAATATGAATGATGTTACTTCTATTCATAACGGAGTTTATACCAATAGTTTGGCCGATATTAATATCGACGATATTAAATCAGTTTCAATTATAAAAGATGGAACCTCAATTTACGGTAGTCAGGGAAGTAATGGTGTGATTTTAATTTCAACCAAAAGGGGTGAAGGTTTAGTTACCAAGATTGAAGTAAATGCTAGTGGAGGTGTTATTGACAAGCCGGATGTATTGCCGACAATGGGTGCTGATAACTTTAAAATGTATTTAACTGATGTTTTAGGAACAATGTCTAATGAGGATATTGAGGATATTTTTGGTGAAAAGTTAAATGAACTTGACTTTTTAAATGAAGATGCCAGCTCTAATGTTTATAATAAATATCATAATAATACTGATTGGAAGGATGAAATATATAATTATGGAGTTTATCAGAATTACAATGTAGGTGTTAATGGTGGTGATGATAGAGCAATTTATGGATTATCTCTTGGTTATACAGGAGTAAATGGAGTTATAAAATCTACTGATTTGGAACGATTAACAGTTCGCTTTAATACAGACGTAAATTTTAGTGATATTGTTAAAATGGGAATGGATATTTCTTTTACTAATTTAGATAGAAGTGTTTTAGATGATGGAGTTAATGACTATTCATCTGTAACCTATTTAGGAATGATTAAGTCTCCATTTTTATCTCCGAATGAATTTTCCAGGTTAGGTATTAAAAACGACGTTTATGATGATAGTGATGTTTTTAATGTTGGAAATCCTTCTGCTATAATCGAAGAAGTTTATAATACCAATAAACATTCAAGATTTAACGTGGCGTTTTCTCCAAAATTTAAGTTATCTAAAAGTTTAGATTTAAATACGCAATTTAACTATAGTTTATGGAGAGAAAGAGAATCATTTTA
Source organism: uncultured Saccharicrinis sp. (assembly GCA_963677245.1). Taxonomy (GTDB): domain Bacteria; phylum Bacteroidota; class Bacteroidia; order Bacteroidales; family Marinilabiliaceae; genus Saccharicrinis. Next base: position 1,022,622 of record OY781921.1, on the reverse strand, counting down.
TACCCCACCTGTTGGAGTTAAAAATGTTTATTTAATTGGCCAAGGTTTTTCTGAAAATGTGTTTAAAAGTAAAGTGATACGAAATATTGGTTTATTTAGTGATATTAAATTGAATTATCATAAAACACTTAATGAAAAACATAATATTAATGGACTATTAGGTTGGAGATATAATTTAAATCATTTTGAATATGATTATGGTGAGGGACATAACACAGGAGTTTATGCTAATTTAAGTAATGATTGGAGTTATAAAGTTAATAATGGTAGAAATGAAAAGGTAAAATCATTAGATACCTATGGAAATATAGCTTATAGCTTTGATAATCGATTTTTTGTTAATGCTAGTGTATCAGTAGATGGCTCATCTTTATTTGGCCTTGAAACAAAAAATGGTTTTCAAGTATTTGATAGAAGTTGGGGCGTTTTCCCTGCAATACAAGGAGCTTGGTTACTTTCGTCTGAACAATTTATGGCTCATGTAAATTTTGTGGATAGACTTAAGCTAAGAGGAGGAGTAAGTATTACAGGTAATGATGGCATAGAACCTTATGCAATGACTGCTTATTTCACTTCTGTACCGTTTATTGACAGGGCAAATGGTTTAGTTTTAACAAATATTGGGAACAGTGAATTACAGTGGGAAACAACTACAAAATATAATGTAGGAATCGATCTTAATATGTTTAATGATAGAGTTGCATTAGGTGTCGATGCATACACTAGTTACACAACAGACCTTTTAATTTATAAAGAATTACCAGAATTTATTGGAAGTGGTTATTACTGGGAAAATGAAGGTGAGTTATCAAATAAGGGTATAGAGGTAAGAACTACCATTAAAACTTTGAATTTAAAAGATTTTACATGGGAGTTGGGAGCTAGTATTGGTCATTATCAAAATCAAATCGAAAAGTTACCGTCAGGTGAATTTACAACGGAAGCTTATGGAGGCGAAATTTTGTCAAGAGAAGGAGAAGCTGCCGGTGTATTTTATGGTTATAAAACTGATGGTATTTATAATACTATTGGAGAGGCTACAGAGGCAAACATGATGATAGTTGATGACTTTGGAGAAGAAAGTTATTTCTCTGCAGGCGATGTTCGCTTCGAAGAAGTTGAAAAGAATGGTGTTTTAGATAAGAATGATAGACAAATAATTGGAGATCCAAATCCTGATTTCTATGGTTCCTTTAGTAGTAACTTCAGTTATAAGAACTTAAAGTTAGATGCCTTTTTCACTTTCTCATATGGTAATGATATCTATAATTACTTAAGAGCAGAACTAGAGGGAGGTAGTAATTTTTATAACCAATCAACTGCTTTATTAAGCAGATGGTATTATGAAGGACAAAATACAAGTCAACCTCGAGTTGCTTATGGTGATCCAATGGGTAATGGTCGTTTTTCTGATAGATGGATTGAAGATGGATCATACCTAAAACTAAAGCAAGTTAAATTAAGTTATGATTTTGATATTGCAGGAAGTGGAGCTATAAAAGGATTAACAGTATGGGCATCTGCTAATAATTTATGGACCTTAACTAAATATTTAGGCGTAGATCCAGAAGTAACCGGCGGTAATCATGTTTTATTTCAAGGAATTGATAGAGGTTTGCTCCCTTCAAGTAAAAGTTATTTTGTAGGTCTAAAACTAAATCTGTAAGAACAGTTAAATTAAACGTAAATATGAAAGTTATGAAACATCTAAATTCAATTTAGATGTTCCATCTGTATCAAAAACGAAAAAAAATAAACAGATGAATAATATATTTAAATTAATGTTAGGGTTGTTCTTTTTAGGAATGGTTACAGTTAGCTGTAATGACCTGTTAGAAGCAGACTCTGATCAGATAGTACTACCAGAGTACAATCAATTAAATTCATTGAATGATTCTATTTATTCAATGGTTGGAATTTATACTCAGCTTCAGGAATTAGCTGACCGATATGTTCTTTTAGGGGAATTAAGAGGAGATTTAATGGATATTACACCTTATGCCGGCAAGGATATTCAGGAAATATATAATTTTAATATTTCTAAAGAGAATATATATAATAAGGCTTCAGATTATTATTCGGTGATTAATAGTTGTAACTATTTAATAAATACCATGGATACATCACTGGTTGATAATTTTAGTAAAGTAATGATGCGTGAGTTTGCTCAGGCTAAAGCTATTAGAGCCTGGTGCTACATGCAATTGGCATTAAATTATGGTGAAGTAAGTTATTATACACAGCCTATTTTAGATGTTGCGGATGCAGGTAAAGATGTTGTTAAGTATAATATGGATGGATTGTCTCAAATTCTTATTAATGATTTATTGCCTATACAAAATGTAGCTTTACCATTAGGGGGTATATCTTTTGGTTCTATCGATTCCGAGAAAATGTGTTTTAATATCAAGTATTTACTTGGTGATTTATATTTGTGGCAAAATAATTATGAAAGTGCGGCTCAAATATTCTATGAATTAATAGATAAGGAATTTTCTAATGACGAAGAACAACATCATTATTTTATAGAACATGAAGTAGAGGATGGTGTTTTTGTAGAAGATTGGACATATAGTAATTGGACAGGTCAGTTTTGGCTTAACTCTGGAGCGCAGCTTACTTTTGTGGCATCACCCAATGAAAACGGAGGAGATAATACGTTGGATAGTCTAATGGTTTATTATCCAGAGGTTCAACCCTCTGATATATCGATAAATAATTGGGATAGCGAAGAATATTTTCATAGCAATACCTTAATTGAAGAAGGTGATTTAAGAGGTACAAGATCTTATATTGATGAGTCTTTGGGTTTTATGGTTGATGATGATATAGATGTATCAAATGTAAAGAATGGTATAATATATAAGTTCTATTACCTTAATATGGGAGAGAGTGTAAAAGGAGTATCTTTAGGAAGAGATGTGGATATTTATTTAAAATTTGCGGAAGCGATTAATAGATTGGAGAAACCTAATATGGCATTTGCAGTATTAAAGTATGGTTTAAATAAAGCATCTATTTCCAATCATGATATTATACCTACATGGGAAAAATATAGTTCATATGAGAAGGGTGTTGATAGCGTTTTCTATTCTTATACTGATTTTACAGATGAGAAGTATTCAATGACGTATGATGCAGATGGAGATACTGATGATGGTTTTTTCGGTATTCATTCACGAGGATCTGGAAAATCTCATTTACACGATAATTATGTTATTAGAGGTTTAAATGAAGATGCTACATTAGAGGATTCAATTAAGGCTGTCGAGGATATGATTATTCAAGAATATGCATTAGAGAAGGCATTTGAAGGAAATCGTTTTCAGGATTTAATGAGAATTAGTAAGCGTAGGGGAAATAACTCTTATTTAGCAGATAAAGTTTCTGCTAAATATGAAAATAGTGATGAAATACGTGCTAAACTAATGGTGGAAAGTAATTGGTATTTATCATCAAAATAGAACTTTGTTGTATTAGTTAAATAAACACTATTGTTAAAAAGGCTTTCCTACTTCAGGAAAGCCTTTTTTTGTTATGGGTTGCCAGGAATATTCTTTAGATAATCTATTATGCATTAAAATTTCAAAACAAGCCACTTCTTTGCTTTATTTCAACTTATCAGAATGATGCTATCCCTCGTTTCAGCAATGCCTTGTTTTATTGCGATTTTTACCCTCGTAACGAAGTTCAAATACATAATGCGTGTTTAATAATAAGTAATTGTTTATTCGGATTTTATCATCAACAGAAAAATTAGACAGTTGCTATAAAATGTTAATGCAGTTAGTAAGAGAATTAAACTAAGATGATTTAAGTTTATTCTAATTAGTTTTCAAGTAAAACCAAACCTCTTAAATAAGCATCAATATACAGCCTTTGGGTAAGTATCTTATGTATTAGTATAAAGGAGGATATTACTATTTATTTTTCATTAAAATGAGCTTCTAAGCTAAACCGTTTTTATAAATGGAGTTAGACAGTTTAGATTCTAAAGTTTTAATCGAATTCAGGTTTATAGCAAATAAAGGTATTTTCCTTGAGTTAGATATGGCTAGTATGCAAAAAAAAGTATATAAAACAAGTTCTATTTGATTGTTTTTTAGGCCATTAAACGAATTAAAAAGAAAAGGCTGTCCAAATTTGGACAGCCTTCATTATTAAGCTTAAATCTAATGCTTATTTTTTAATTACCTTAAATAGTTTAGTAACTCCATCAGAGTTAACTTTTACAATGTACATTCCTTTGTGATCTACATTAAAGTTTTCAACTGCTGAGTTTGTTTTCAACTGCTCAATTAGTTTACCTGTTAAACTATATATAGTTACAACAGTAGAAGCTCCTTCTGAAGTAACGGTAAATGAACCATTAGATACTGTTGGATAAACCTTAATACCTAAGTCTTTTACTTCATTTACGGCTGTTACAACATCATAGTTGATTGTATAAGTGTTTGTATTACCATCAACAGCTGTTACAAGAATAGTTGTAGTTCCAGGTATTGTAGTGGCTTCTGTAGAAATAACAGCAGTAGCTCCTTCTACTTTAGGTGTTGGCGTTACTGTAGTAGGTAAACTTTCTACTTCAATATTATATTCTAATATACCCGGATTAAATCCATCAATGGTTAAGTCATCTAATGTCAGATCACTTAATGTAGCATCAGTAGATTCCGTATCTACAGGATAATCATAAGCTCTAATAGCAATGGTTTGCTCATCCATCTGCCCCTTATAAATATTATATTCTAAAACAGTTCCTAAGAAAGTAGAGTCATTAGCATAACCTGACTTCATTAAATAAGCATAATCATTCGATAAATAAGCTAATTTATTATCAGCGGCTAATTGGGTAACGCCTACAATAAACCCATCCACATAAAGACAAATAGAATCTGAATTTATTGTTGTTACAATATGATGCTTTTGCGTATCGTCAGATAAGTTAATACCATCGGTAGAAACTGCATTTTCAGAACTCCATGGAGAAGATATATTATTAGTTGAAATGGATGTTTTACAATTTAATGAAGTAAATAAATAGTTTACACCATAAGAACCTTCTGCACCACCAAGATAGGATATCATTGTATTGGTGTTAATCGAACCATCACCATGTAAATTTTGGGTGTTTATTTCATCATTTACATACAACTCAATGGTTGCAGAAGCATATTGATTAATTCCAATTGCAGCAGCATCAAATTCGATATATTCTCCCTGTTCATCAGCCGTATATATTCCTTCGGTAATAGAACCTCCAATTACTGTTCCATGAGCATTACCAACTACATCTTTAGCAGTTCCATCAGCAAATGTATAAGAGTGAGCCAATTCAAGATCAGTTTCTACTGTGTAGTGAATAACAAATTCTTTTGATTCTGTTTCATCAGCAGTGGTTGCTGTTATTGTAAAAGATCCAAATCCATCAGTTGTACTAATAGTGCCATCACCACTTATGTTAATATAGTCAGCTACAGGAGTGGCAGCGATGTTAAATGAGGCTGTCTCTTTAGGCAATACAACAACATATTCATATACGCCTGGTGAATATTCAGGATATAATGTACCCTCACTTACTGTTAGACTAGATAATTCAAAATTGTTTCTTGAGAAAGAAGAGGTATATGTTCCGCCAGTTAGTTTTCCATGGAAGTCAGAAGCTAAGTCGGGAGTAACATTTTCGCTATTAAGGTCAAAATTATAATAAGCTACTAAATTGGCCTCATCACCATTTAGTATTTCTAATTTGTTAGCGTTAAGATCATCCGGAGAAATAGAATCTGACCATACTCTAATTTCGTCAATTAAACCTTTAAAAGCTTTAGCTGAGGCATTAGAATCATAACCAATATAGGTTGTGCCTGAAGCAAAGTCAATTGTTGAAAATGTAGCTTCTTCAGTACTTGCCACACCATCTAAGTAAATTGTTCTGGTTTGCTCTGTCATTACAACTGCTACGTGATGCCATTGATCCTGAGTAACAGAACTAGTTAGAGCAGGACTACCATAAGTATCACCTTCTCCTTCAGTAGTCATAAATCTTAAAAGGTTGCTACCTTGCCATCCAGAACAATACTGTAAGCCAATGTTTCCAGGACGATTGAAGAATAGTCCGGCGTTAGCTGTTTGAGATCCTTCAGGTTTGATCCACATTTCAATGGTAAAAGGCAGTGAGGTAATATTTATACCTGAAATATCTACATTACTTAACTCACCATCTTCACCAGGAAGACTAAGTGCATAGTTGGATCCATCTGCTTCTATAAAATTTACGGTATAAGACATACTCGACTCTCCATCTTGAGAGCTTACATTTAAAGTAGCACTTCCTGTTCCTTCAGAAATGCTTATTGTTCCTCCGCCAATAACAGTAGCCTCTGGGAAGTTTGGTATACCTGTAATATCAACACTTGTTGTTCCTGCAGGAATAATAGCTGTGTAAGATGTTATTTCACCATCAAATGCAGGATCTACTGCTGAAACAGATAAATCAATTCCTGATAAAGTAGCATCCGAGGTTCCTTCGTCAACGAATATGTCAATAACATAATTGACAACAGTACCATCCCAAGCGGTTACATACATATCCACTAAAACACCATCTCCAGAAAAAGGAATTACACCATTTGAAGGTAAATCATTTCCTAAATCATCAAATAATTCAATTGTCGACCCCGCACTTGTTGCAATAGAATTTAAGTTAACTTCAGTAGTTCCAAAAGGTACAATTAATTCATATTCTAAAGTGGTAGGAGAAAAAGTAGGAGAAAGTTCACCAATATCTGAAGTAATACTATAAAGTGTTGCATCAGAACTAGTTTGGAGTTCAACTTTTTGGACAGAAAGAGAGTCTTCATTTGCATAATGAAAGGTAGACCATCTGTTAATTCCATCAGTATCTACGTTAACATTCCTAAATGGAAGATATTCGTTGTTAACAGGTAGAGGAACTTCCATATCTCCTGTCTGTGCCCAGGCTTTGAAGGTTTTCGTTTCCATATCAAGCCCAAACCAAAGTTTCATAATTTGTCCATCTACAGGTACTATATCATTATCTTTGGAAAAGCCACCTATATTTTGGTTTCTGGCCTCTACTCCGTTATTATAAAAAGCAACAGCTGCAGAATAGTCTCCAAAAGCAGCAATTTCGACGGGAGACAAAACAAAAGCCCCATTCATATCATTTTCGTCGAGTTTATGATAGGTAACTTCTGCATATACCAATTGCCTAGTCGTTATGGCAGGGTCAAAAACGTTTGTTGTATCAACTGTCTGCGCAATTGAACTGATTGTTCCTATAAAAAGGAACATCATTAAAAAAAGATTAAAATGTAAACTTCTGTTCTTCATTTTTAAGCCAATTTAATTAATAAATAAATAGTGTAAAGAATAGTTTTAAGTATGTACTTAAATCTTAAATGTAAATGTAGAACTTGAGAAATGCAGAATATGTTAAAAAATTTAAAATTACTTGTACGTATTTGAATATCGATTTTTTCAAAAAGGGTTAGATACCTAATAAATCAAGATGATTATTAAACTTTGGGTATTGGAGTGATCTTGGTTATATAATTTGCAATTGTAGAGTGATGTAGGCATTTTGTTTGATGCGTTTTTATTTTAAATGCAACTTTTTTGATTGAAAGAGACATTGAATTATTTATAGTCTTTGTCATATTTCTGACATTCGAAAAAGCCTGACTAAGGTAATTTTATACTTATAATTAAAATGCTCTTGCACTATATAGGAGTTCATATAAAAGGGTTAATTTTTAAATACTTATCAAATATTTTAAATAGAATGATATTATTGGGAAAAGTCTACAAGGGAATCATTAAAATCACATTGTTAATAGTAATTGTTGGTATAAGTGTAAGATGTTCAAAAAAGGAAGAATATACAGGTTATGTATTTGCATATTTTACGGGTAACGGACCAGGTCAGGAACAAATTCACTATGCAGTAAGTAATGATGGTTTTAATTATAAAGCACTAAATAATAATAAACCCATAATTAAGTCTGAAGATATCAGTACTTCTGGTGGGGTAAGAGATCCTCATATTTTAAGAAGTTCTGATGGTAAATCATTTTATATGGTTGTTACTGATTTGTATGTTCCGAAAATGGGATGGCAAAATCAGGCAATGGTTTTAATGAAATCAGATGATCTTGTAAATTGGGAATCTTCGGTGGTTAATATGCCCAAAGAATTTCCTAAAGAGTTTGGTCAGGTAAACCGCGTATGGGCGCCACAAACTATTTATGATAAAGCAACAGACAAGTACATGGTGTATTTTTCAATGCGGACAAATGGTGATCCGGATATTATATATTATGCCTATGCCAATGAGGATTTTACCGGGTTTGAGTCTGCGCCAAAGCAGTTATTTTTTAGTCCTACGAATAATGCTTGTATAGATGCTGATATTATAGAGAAAGACAATCAGTATTATATGTTTTTTAAATCTGAAGATGGAAAGCCAGGAATTAAATTAGCAGTTTCAGACAAAATAAATGAAGGGTATAAACAATTAAGTCCGGATAGAGTAGATAAGGAAGTACATAACGTTGAAGGTTCAGGAGTTTTTAAACTGAATAATAGTGATGAGTGGATTTTAATGTATGATGTGTATATGAGAGGGCATTATCAATTTACAAAAAGTAAAGATTTAATGAATTTTGAAGTAATTGATGATGAAATATCTATGAATTTTCACCCGCGTCATGGTTCAGTATTGCCTATCACCGAAACCGAAATGAAACGATTGATTGAAAAGTGGGGGAGTTTTGAAGATCTTATGATTGAAGCTACTTCTAATCAACTTAAATTGAATAATGTAATTATCGATGGAGAGAATAAAAAGATTCAACTTCCAGTAAAAAGAGGAACTGACTTATCTTCATTTGACCCAATGTTTGTGGCACATACCGGTTTTGCAGTCAGCCCACTTGGTGCACAAGATTTTAGTAAAGGACCTCTTACATATGAAATTACCATAGAAGGCAAAGGAACACAGAATTTTGAAGTGTCGGCAGTTGAAAACAATAATCCGGTTATAGAAGGTTATTACGCTGATCCGGATCTTATTTATGCTGAGAAAACAGGAAAGTATTATATGTATCCAACTTCTGATGGTTTTGATAACTGGGGAGGATATTACTTTAAAACTTTTTCTTCTACTAATCTGGTTGACTGGAATGAAGAAGGAATAATATTAGATTTGAAAAAGGATGTTTCATGGGCTGACAGAAATGCCTGGGCGCCATGTATTATTGAGCAAAAAGTTAACGAAGCGTATAAGTACTTCTATTATTTCACTGCCGCACAAAAAATTGGGGTTGCTGTTGCAGATAATCCGGAAGGCCCATTTGTAGATAGCGGTAAGGCTTTAATTGATAAACGCCCTAAAGGGATAAATCGTGGGCAGGTGATAGACCCTGACGTTTTTAAAGATCCAAAGTCAGGCAAGTGTTATTTATATTGGGGCAATGGATTTATGGCTGCTGCAGAACTTAATGCAGATATGGTTTCATTGAAAGAGAGTACTTTTAAATTAATGAACCCCGATAAAACATATCGCGAAGGAACACATGTTTTCTATAGAAAAGGGAAATATTACTTTTTATGGTCAGAGGATGATACACGTAGCCCAAATTACAGAGTTAGATATGCCATCGCGAATTCGCCATTGGGTAAATTGACTATTCCAGAAAATAATATTGTCATCGAGAAGAAACCTGAATTAGGAATTTTTGGGACAGGTCATAATACAACAATTCAAATACCAGGTAAAGATGATTGGTATATTGTTTACCATCGCTTTACTTTACCAAAAGGTATTGAAATGGGAAGAGCTGCCGGATATCATCGGGAAGTTTGTATTGATAAAATGCAATTTGATGAAGATGGTTATATCATTCCGGTGGTGCCAACTTTAGAAGGAATAGCATCATTAAACTAAAACGGAGTTTTTTATATATAGGGCAAAAGCAACCTTGTATCAGTTTACTGATGTAAGGTTGCTTTTTTATTTTCAGAAAACATTAAACCCGGATTATGTATTAAAGATTCTTAATGAGTATTGAAAATGCAATAAAACAAGAGCTTACTGAAACGAGGCATAGCACCGCTATGGTGAGTTGAAGGAAGTTAACGAAATGACTTGTTTTGAAGCAGTTTCAATATGTAATAGACTTTTTAATGCATATTACGGGTTAAATCACAAATAATATGAAATACACTATTATATCGATATTGCTTTTTATTCAAATAGCAGGCAAATCCAATACTTACTTTATTGATGCAAAGGACGGAAACGATTCCAATAAAGGTTTAACTACAGATAGTGCCTGGAAAAGTTATAAAAATTTTAATAAGAATCAATTTTTCCCCGGAGATTCTATCCTTTTCAAAAGAGGATCTTTTTTTAATAATCCATTAAGTCTACAATTGGAAGGTGAAAAAGAAAACACCATTTATGTAGGAACATATGGAAGTGAAAACCAACCCAAACCGATTATTAATGGAGGAGGAAAAGAAAAGTATGGTTTGTTGCTTAAGAATAGTAGTTATTGTACGATATCCGATTTAGAAATTACTAACACTGGTATTTCAAGAGAAGCTTATCGGTTTGGTGTGTATGTTTTATTAGATAATTATGGAGAAAGTAAGGATATTAAAATTCAAAGACTAACTGTTCGCGATGTAAATGGGAGTTTGGTTAAAGCAGATGGAGCCGGAGGTGGTATATTTTGGGAAAATAAAGGAGGAGAGGTTAAATCCAGGTTCAATGGTTTACACATTAGTCATTGTAAAATATCTAACTGCGGAAGAAATGGGATTTATTCGGCAGGATATGCAGGCAGAGATAATTGGTATCCAAGTTTAAAGGTAATAATTGAGCATAACTTAATAGAGGGTGTACCAGGAGATGGTATTGTGCCAATTGGTTGCGATGGAGCTATCATACAATATAACGTGATGAGAAACTGTCCGGATGTTTTATCACCAGATGAAGCTGCTGCAGGTATATGGCCTTGGAGTTGCGATAATACACTAATTCAATATAATGAAGTGAGCGATCACAATGCCAAGTGGGATGGACAGGGGTTTGATTCAGATTACAATTGCAATAATACCATTATTCAGTATAATTATAGTCACGATAATGCAGGTGGTTTTATTTTGGTTTGTAATGATGGATATTCATTAGGTAAAAATTGGAATAAAGGAACTACCAATACATTGGTGCAGTTTAATATCAGTGTAAATGATGGTATTAGAAAATACCCCACGAAACAAGCCGGGTGGTTTAATCCGGTTATTCATATTACCGGACCGGTTGAAAAGACAACATTCAAAAATAACCTAATTATTCAAGTACCTAAGGAAGCAGAATTCGAAGATTATCGCTTTATTAAAATGGGTGACTGGGGAAACAAATGGCCGGATAAAACTATTTTTGATAGTAATATTTGGATAGCTGAAGATGGTGTTTCTGGACTAATTGAGTTAGGAGAGGATAGGAATACAACTTTTCAAAATAATTATTGGTTAGGTGATTTCGAAAGTATGGTTGTGGAAAAAGATACATCAGGAGTAAAGTTAGATAAAGGTGCTATTATGTCTGTTTTTAAACATGAATATATTTTCGACAAAATAAAAGCGTTAAAGTTGATATATGAGTAGAAGTAATACAACGTTCTCTAAAATTTAGAGTGTTATTGTTAGAATTCGATGATTAATTACAATAACTTTTAAATTTTATACCAACTAAGCACAAACTAATAAAATACATTTGTGAGTACAGATATAACATCTGTAGCAGATAATATTTAGTAATTAAAGAAATCTACAAAACATCAAATATGAAGAAACTTATTATTTGGGTTGCCGTTCTGGCAATGGGAATTCAATCTTGTTGTACGTCTAAAACCCCAAAACAAGAAGGAACTTTTAAAGTGTATAATCCGGATTATGAATTAAGTCCTTCAACCGGAATGACACGAGACCACTGGGTTCAGGCAGCTGAATACTTATTAAGTGGTGCTTTTAGCTATATCCATAACTTGGATGACCCGATGAAATTTCCAAAGCAACCCGGGAAAACTTACCCACACGATGAGCGTCGTGTACCTACCGAAAAATTGGAAGGCTTGTGCCGAACATTATTTGTAGCAGCTCCATTGCTAAAGGAGAAACCGAATCTGGAATTAAATGGTATTAACGTAGGCGAGTATTATCGTCACCAAATTCTACAATTGGTAAATCCGGATAGTCCATCCTATATTGTTCATCGTGCTAAAAATGGTGGGCCAAGTCAAAATTTAGTAGAATACGGCGCCTTAGCCATTTCATTATTCGTAGTTCCGGAAGTAATCTGGGAGCCTTTAAAGCAGGACGAAAAGGATGCTTTAGCCGCCAGTATGTTGAGTTATGGTGACGGGCCAACAGTGCCTTCTAACTGGCGCTTCTTTAATATTTTTGTATTAAGCTTTTTTAAAGATCAGGGTTACGATGTAAACGAAAAACTACTACAGGAGTATTTGCAAAAGTCCATAGAGCAATACAGAGGCGAAGGTTGGTACAATGATAGTCCGGCTTATGATTATTATAGTATGTGGGCGTTCCAACTTTATGGTGTAGTTTGGGCTGAGGTATTCGGAAATAAATATTACCCGGAATTAGCTAAGCAGCTAATCGAAAACTTTAAAGATCTCAATTATCATTATCCAAACCTGTTTGATAAAGAAGGCAACATGACGATGTATGGCAGAAGTATTTCCTATCGTTTTGCCTCAGTTTCACCATTCCCATTTATGGGCAAATATGGCGGAGAAAATGTAAACCTGGGTTGGTTACGTAAAATTTCATCTAAAACCTTATTGCAATTTTTACAACATCCTGAGTTCTTAAAAGACAGCGTTCCTACATTAGGTTTCTATGGCGCTTTTGAACCTGCTGTGCAAATTTATAGCTGTCGGGGAAGTGTGTATTGGATGGGTAAGGCATTTTTAGGTTTGTTATTGCCTGAAGATGATCCATTCTGGACAGCCAAAGAGAATGATGGTAGATGGGAAGAATATTCAAATGATAAGGTTGTGAATTCAATATCTGATGGATCCAAGGTGATGATTACAAATTATCCGGAAATTGGAGCTTCAGAAATCCGTGCATGGTGTCATGAAAAGGTAAAGAATGATTGGCAAAAATTCCGTTCAACCGAAAACTACAATCGTTTAGCATATAGCAGTGCTTTCCCATGGCAAGCCGATGGAGCTAATGGAGAAATAGCCATGAACTATGGAATGAAAAACGCCAAGGGGCAATGGGAGGTTTTCAGATTATATACTTTTAAAAAGTACGAAAATGGTGCTTACTATCGCGATGCGGTTTTAGAAACCAATGAAAACATTAAAATGAATCTGGTTGATATTCCTTTGGCAAATGGTATTTTGCGAATTGACAAGAATGTTAGCTCAGAAGATGTGGCAATGAGGCTAGGACATTATGCTCTACCAGAATTGGATCAGAAAATAAAAATGGATAGCATTGAAATTGATGGTTATAAAGCTACCATTATTGACAATGGAAAGTATCAGTTAGCTATGGTGCCAGTGATGGGGTGGAATGAGACGGTTGTTTTAACTTCAGAAGGTTTACATCCCGAAAGTAAAAACAGTGCGGTTATTAATGTATTGGGAGAATATAAAGCAAAAGGGCAGAACAATATCTATGCTACTTTAATGCTTTGGAAGAAATCCGGAGAAAAGTGGGATGAGACATCATTAATGCCGATTAAAGATATTTCAGTGAGTGCTAAATCTGAAAAAGTACAGTTTAGCTTAAAAGACGGAAGCAATATGGAAATCGCTTTTTAATTAGGTATATAATAAATGCTTTAAAGCGTCTGGGATGTTTTTCTGAGGAAATCATTTTAGGCGTTTTTTATTTAATAGTCATTTGTACTATTTTAGGGTTTTCGTTTATTAATGTATTTGTTACGCTAAATAATAAAACTATATAAAAAATCTACTTATGAAAAAACAAGTATTATTCTTGTTGTTAATTTGCCTGTTCCCATGGGGATCAATAATTAAGGCAAATGAACCTGATTCAGCATATGTGTTTTCGTATGCCACATCTAAAAATAATCATCATAATTGTCTGCATTATGCATGGAGTGTGGATAAAGAAAATTGGCATTCAATAGGACCGGAATTTCAATTTTTATTTTCAGACTTTGGTGCCTGGGGTTCACAAAAGAAAATGTATGCTCCTTTTTTGTTTCAAGATCTGCAAGGATTATATCATTGTATCTGGACCTTAAATAATGAAATAGGTCAGTTTGCACATGCTGATTCCAAAGACCTATATACCTGGAGAAGTCAATCATACCCAACAGTAATGGAAGATGGCAATGTTCAGGATTTAGAAATAAGTTATGTTGAATCTCAAAAGCACTATTTAATTACTTGGTATAGCAAGGATAAAGGTTTTTTTAAAACTACAACTGTTAATTTTAAAGAGTACACGCCAACTCAAAGTACTGAGGAAAGTGATCGTCTTCATATCCGTAAAGAAGTATTAGTTGATGGAGAAAAACAAATTGGTACTTACCATAAAATGGCTTGGGAAGATGTTGATAAATTAATCAAACACCAGGAGTGGATGAAATTCCATAATCAGGAAAGAGCTGAACAAATTAAAGATGATCCTATTCGTTTTGCAGGATTAAAGGATTTGAAAGCAGATTTTGTTTTATATCCCGAAAAATCAAAAAAGATAAGTGATAAATTAGTCGGGATCTTTTTCGAAGATATCAATTACGCTGCAGATGGTGGTCTTTATGCCGAATTAGTTCAGAACAGAGGTTTCGAATATGATTTGAACGATAAACAAGGTAGAGATAAATCCTGGGATCATAAAAAATCGTGGTCTTTAAAAGGAGACGGTAATTTTACCATAGAAACAGAATCTCCTATTCATGAAAATAACAAGCATTTTGCGGTACTGGAAGTAGCAAAAAAAGGAGCTTCACTTTTAAATGAGGGCTTTGATGGGATACCGGTAAAAGCTGGAGAAAAATATGATTTCAGTGTATTTGCAAAAGGAATGGATTTAACGGCTGGTTTTGTGGTTAGTTTGGTTGATCAGGATGGAAATGAAATAGATGCCGTAACAATTAAAAAAATAAGTAACGACTGGAAAAAGTATTCGGCAGTTTTAGAGGCCATAAAAACGGAGGATATAGCATTTCTTAAAATTCAACCTTTATCAGAAGGTAAGTTTGCTTTTGATATGGTTTCACTTTTTCCTCAAACTACTTTTAAAGGAAGAAAGAATGGTTTAAGAGCGGATCTGGCTCAGGTAATTGCAGATTTGGATCCAAAATTTGTTCGTTTTCCGGGAGGATGTGTGGCGCATGGAAATGGTATTGATAATATTTACCATTGGAAGCACACAATTGGTTCATTAGAATCGCGAAAGCCGCAACGTAATATTTGGAATTATCATCAGTCAGTAGGATTAGGTTATTATGAATATTTTCAGTTTTGTGAAGATATAAATGCAGAACCAATACCTGTTGTTGCTGCAGGAGTTCCATGTCAGAATTCTTCTATAGGAGGACATGGTCAGCAAGGAGGAATTCCAATGTGCGATATGCATGATTATGTGCATGATGTGTTGGACTTAATTGAATGGGCCAATGGAGACAAAAATACCCAATGGGGAAAACTAAGAGCTCAGGCTGGTCATCCAAAACCATTTAATTTAAAATACATCGGTATTGGTAATGAGGATTTAATTACAGATATTTTTGAGGAGCGTTTTACTCTGTTGTATAACGCAGTTAAGGAAAAGTATCCTGAAATAGAAGTGATTGGTACAGTTGGTCCGTTTTATAGAGGAACGGATTATGTTGAAGGTTGGAAATTGGCGACTAAGTTACAGGTGCCAATGGTGGATGAGCATTATTATCAACCTCCGGGTTGGTTTATCAATAATCAGGATTACTACGACAAATATGATCGATCTAAATCAAAAGTATATTTGGGAGAGTATGCAGCTCATTTGCCCAATCGCCATATGAATATTGAAACAGCTTTGTCTGAAGCGTTATATTTAACGGCTATTGAGCGAAATGGAGATGTGGTTGAAATGACCTCATTTGCTCCACTGTTGGCTAAAGAAGGCCATACGCAATGGAATCCGGATTTGATTTATTTCAATAATACTGAAGTGAAGCCTACGGTAGATTACTATGTGCAAAAAATGTATGGAAATAATTCCGGAGATCAATATATCGCCTCTAATTTACGATTGTCATCTTCAGATCATGAAGCGGTTGAACGTGTGGCTTATTCTGTAGTAAGAGATACCGAAAGCAATGACTACATCATTAAGCTGGTAAATATGTTGCCGGTCAATGTAGATGCTACATTAGATTTATCATCTATTATTTCTGATGGTCAGGAAGCTGAGTTAACCGTATTAAAAGGAGAACCAACTTCAAGAGATGCAAAACCTGAGTCATCTAAAATTATTGTAAATTCGGAAACAAAGTATAAGTTGCCATCTTATTCATTTTCATTAATCAGATTACACATTTCAAATAAAAAATAATTAACTAATTTATTAAAAATGAAAAATACCTTTTTATTAGCTTTTGTATTGTTTTTTGGTGCATTGCAAGCGCAGGAAAAGAGTACTTTAAATCTACAACTGGATAGTAGTAAAGTTAAAATCAACAAAGAGATTTACGGGCATTTTGCCGAACATTTAGGCCGATGTATTTATGATGGAATTTATGTAGGAGATACTTCAAACATTCCAAACATAAACGGTTATCGTAAAGATGTGGTGGATGCTTTAAAAGAAATGGAGATTCCGGTATTAAGATGGCCGGGAGGTTGTTTTGCTGATACGTACCACTGGAAGGATGGTATTGGTCCCAAAGAAGACAGACCTTCCATTGTAAATGTTTTTTGGGGAGGTGTTACAGAAGACAATAGCTTTGGTACGCACGAGTTTCTTGATCTTTGTGAATTATTAGGAACACAGGCTTATGTGAGTTTAAATGTAGGTTCTGGAACTGTTCAGGAAGCTGCAGAATGGGTGGAGTATATTACCAGTTCTAACATTAGCCCGATGACTGATTTAAGAAAAGAAAATGGTCGTGAAGATCCTTGGGATGTTAAGTTCTGGGGAATTGGTAACGAAAGCTGGGGCTGTGGTGGAGATTTAACTCCTGAATATTATGGTGACTTATATCGTCGATATGCATCTTACTCCAGAGGTGCAGATTATAAAATTGCTTGTGGTGCAAGTTCTGGTGATTACAATTGGACAGAGCAGGTAATGAAAAAGGTGAAGAGTAAATTGCATTTGGTGCAGGGCTTGTCATTACACCATTATACTTTACCTTACAATTGGTCTAAAAAAGGTTCTGCAACTGAGTTTACAGAAAAAGAGTGGTTTACGGTTTTCAAAAAGACCTTGCGTATGCAGGAATTGATTGAAAAACATACCGCTATTATGCGCAAGTACGATCCACAAGGAAAGGTGGGTTTAATTGTTGACGAATGGGGTACATGGTACGATGTAATGGAAGGAACAAACCCTGGATTCTTATACCAGCAAAATACCTTAAGGGATGCACTTGTGGCAGGAATCAACCTTAACCTTTTTAATAACTATGCACACACGGTTAAAATGGCGAATTTGGCACAAGTTGTTAATGTATTACAAGCAGTTATCTTAACACAAGGCGAGGACATGATTTTAACGCCAACTTATCATGTTTTCAATATGTATAAAGTTCACCAGGATGCTACCTTAATTCCAATAGAATTAAATAGTACAGACTATGAATTAGAAGGAGAGAAGCTACCTGCAGTAAGTGCTTCTGCTTCGGTTAAAGATGACGTTGTTTCTATTACGCTTTGTAATCTAAAACCAGAAGCGTCAGAGAATATTGAAATAAATGTAGGTGATAAAAAATATGGTAAGATTAGTGCTAAGATTATTACAGCAGACAAAATGGATGACTTTAATGATTTTGGTAAAGAACCTAAAGTAGCTTTAAAAGAGTTTTCTGTAAAGAAACCAAAAGGAGGTAAATTAAGTTTAGACCTACCATCTAAATCTGTTGTATTAATCCAACTACAATAATTTTTGATTCCTTAAGGATTTTGTCAGAATAGAAAATATTGGATCGCCCTCTGTTTATCAAGTATGGTAAGTAGAGGGCGTTTTATATTTTATCATTTAATATTGATAATTTTTCAATGAATATATACACTTTAAACACGCATTTATAAGGTATTTTTGAAAATATCTTATAAATGCGGGTTTAAATAAGGGCGTTATTAATGGAAAATCTAAAAGTAACGTTTTTTACAATTGAAGATGAAAAGTTTGTTAGTGAAAACATACTTGCAAATTCTGATACATGGAAAAGTAAACCAAGATCGACTAATGGTCTTTGGTATGCAGCTCAAAGATATACTAATTTAAATATTACTATCATTTACTCTAAAGATAAACTAATAAGTCTTATAAATGGGGGTGTGGATCAGGTAGTTGAGCTAACGGATTGTAAACTGCAAAATTTAATCTTAGGTAATGGAATTTTATCCGTTAATGATATAAAAGTGTACAGTTGTAAGCTAAATTTTTGTGAACTAAATGAGATTAATTTATAATGTAATCTATTCATAATTAGATATGTAAAAAAAATACATGTGTGATTTTTTATAAAACTTGTATATAAATTATTCATTCAAAAAGGATGAAAGATCCGTTTATGTGACTGAAAAAATGATATAAAATGATGAATTCTTGGTATATCAGATAAGGGTTTTAATATAATTTAGCATTTGGTGAAATTACCGAAATGTGTGGTTGAGAAATGAACGCAAAGTCATTCGGTTAAACTTATAAATGAACAAAAAAATCGTAAAATGAAGAAATTATTTTTTCTGGTTATTCTGGTTGTTTTTTCGTTAAATACAATCAATAGTCAGGTTAATGATTGGGAAAATCCTGAGGTGTTTGGGGTCAATAAAGAAGCACCTAGAGCTACTGCTTTTCCTTATTCAAATAGTAAGGAAGCATTGATCGGAAAAACGAAATTATCTACATACTATAAATCGTTAAATGGTATATGGAAATTTAATTGGGTATATAAACCTGCTGATCGTCCTGTTGATTTTTATAAAACAGATTTTGATGTTTCTGCATGGGAAGAAATAAAAGTGCCTGGTAATTGGGAGTTGCAAGGATTTGGAACACCTATTTATACAAACATTAAATACCCATACGAGAAGAACCCTCCATTTATTAATCATAGCCACAATCCTGTGGGTTCATACCGAAGAACATTTGAATTGCCTGCAAGTTGGAAAGGAAGAGAAGTGTTTTTGCATTTTGAAGCAGGAACTTCGGCGATGTATATTTGGGTAAATGGAGAAAAAGTAGGATATAGTCAGGTTACTAAAAGTCCTGCTGAGTTCAATATTACACCTTACTTAAAAACAGGTGAGAATATGTTAGCTATCGAGGTATACAGATGGTCGGATGGTTCTTATATTGAAGATCAGGATTTCTGGCGTTTATCAGGTTTTGATAGAGATGTTTGTTTGTATACAACAGACCAATTGCGTATTCAGGATTTATTTGTGAAGGCAGGTTTAGATACAGAATATAAGGATGGGCTTTTTAATTTAACAGTTGATGTTAAAAACCTTGAAAAGAAATCGGTGACTTCAAATGTTAAAGTTACCCTTTATGATGCAGCAAAAAATGAAGTTTTAACTGCGCAAAAATCAATAGTAGCAAAAGGGAACAGTACTTCTCAACTTGTTTTTGAAAAAGAGGTGGAAGCACCTAAACAATGGAGTGCAGAAATTCCAAACCTTTATAAGTTGGTGGTTGAATTAAAAGATCGCAAAGGCAAAGTGATAGAAGCTACTTCTACCAATGTTGGTTTCCGTACTGTTGAAATTAAAAACAGTCAGCTATTGGTAAATGGTAAGGTTGTAACTGTTAAAGGTGTGAATTTACATGAGCATCATCAAACTATGGGTCATCACGTTGACGAGGCTACCATGAGAAAAGATATTGAAGTGATGAAGCAACATAACGTTAATGCGGTTCGAATGAGTCACTATCCTCATAGTACAAAGTGGATCGAGTTATGTGATGAATATGGATTATACCTGGTTGATGAATGTAATATTGAAACGCATGGAATGGGTGCCACTTATCAGTCATGGTTCGATAAAAAGGTTCATCCTGCTTATATGACCGAATGGCATGCCGCGCATATGGATAGAATTCACAGGTTGGTAGAGCGTGATAAAAACCACCCATCTGTAATTATTTGGAGTATGGGTAATGAGTGTGGAAACGGTCAGGTTTTCTTTGATGCATTTAAATGGATGAAAGAAAGAGATAATACGCGTCCGGTTCAATTCGAGCAAGCAGGTCAGGAGGCTAATACCGATATTGTTTGTCCAATGTATCCAGGAATGGGAAGTATGCATGAGTATGCCAATAAAGAGAATCCAGGTCGTCCTTTCATTATGTGCGAGTACTCACATGCGATGGGAAATAGTAATGGTAATTTCAAAGAATACTGGGATTTAATTCGATCTAAACCGCATATGCAAGGTGGTTTTATCTGGGATTGGGTTGACCAGGGATTGGTAGCAAAAAATAAAGATGGTGAAGAATTTTGGGCCTACGGTGGTGATTTAGGTGGTGAAAAATTTACCCATGATGAAAACTTCTGTTTGAATGGAGTGGTAAATCCGGATAGAACTCCCCATCCAGGTTTAATGGAAGTTAAAAAAGTATATCAGGATATTTTATTCTCGGCAGAAGATTTAAAGTCAGCTAAGATTAAAATTACAAATGAGTTCTCGTTTAAATGCTTATCCGGATATGATTTTAAGTGGGAGCTTCAAAAAAATGCTTGTGTGATCAAAACAGGATCATTTACTGCAGAAACAGCTCCGTTAAGCTCAGAAATTATAACGTTGGATTTACCGGAGTTGGAAACAAAAGAAGGTGTTGAGTATTTCTTAAATGTATTTGCTTATGCAGGTAAAGATGCTCCATATGTTCCGGTTGGTCACGAAGTTGCCAGAGAGCAGTTTAAACTTTCAACGGATGAATATAAGCCTTTGATTAAGGATTGTAATCAGAAAGTTAGTTCAGATGAAAGTGATGAGGCCTTTATTTTTATAAGTAACAAAACTGTAGTAGAAATAAGTAAGTCTACAGGTTATATTTCAAGTTATAAGATTGCGGGCAAGGAATTGATATCAGAATCATTAAAACCAAATTTCTGGAGAGCTACTACTGATAATGATTTTGGTAATAGAATGCAAGAGAATTCAAAAGCTTTGAAAAATGCAGGTAAGAATGCTAAATTAAAAGATATTAGTATGACTAAGGGAGATGGAGCATATATAGTAAAAGCTACTCTTAGTTTAGAAGGTGTAAATGCTAATTATGATCTTACATACACTATTTCCAGTGGAGCAAAAATTAAAGTGGATGTTAACTATGAAGCTTTGGATGAAAAAGCCCCTGAATTACCTCGATTTGGAATGGTAATGGCGTTGCCAAAAGCAGTTCAAAATTTTAGTTATTTTGGTCGTGGTCCTTGGGAAAACTATTCAGATAGAAATACTTCTTCATTTATTGGTCATTATTCTTCAGATGTAGAAGAACAGTATTTTGCATACATTCGACCTCAGGAAAATGGAAATAAAACGGATGTAAGATGGGTGAAGTTGGTAGACAATGATTTTACTGGAATTAAAATTATTGGAGAGCAGCCATTAAGTGTTAGTGCACTTCCATTTAGCACTGAGGATATAGATCCGGGAATGAGTAAAAATCAAAAACATACTACAGATGTTAAGTTTAGCGATAAGGTATATTTGTCAATAGACCTGGCACAAAGGGGTGTAGGAGGTGATAATAGCTGGGGAGCTTTACCTCATAAACAGTATCGTCTATTGGATAAGAAATACCAGTATTCTTACTTTATTTTACCCATTATAAGTAATAAGTAAAAAATAAAAGTATTTACCATTATACATTGATGTGTAGTGGTAAATACTTCAGCAAATAAAAATCGAATTGAAGTTAATAATGAAAAATCTTAGATTACATTTTTTACTAGGGGCGCTTATTATATTAGGTGTTTCTAGTTGTTGTACGCAGGAGGAGGTAAATAATTTACCTACTAAACAAGAAGTAAAGGAAATCATGATTAAGGTAAATGATCATTGGCAGGGGAATCATGCAGATCCTGGCAGATCATTTTGGGATAATGCAGCTTACCATACTGGAAATATAGCGGCATATCAAATTACCGGTAAGGAAGAATACAAAGATTACTCGGTGAATTGGGCCGAAAAGAATCAATGGAAAGGGGCGACTTCTGATAATAAAGCAGAATGGAAATATTCATATGGAGAATCTCCTGAGTATGTTCTATTCGGAGATTGGCAAATTTGCTTTCAGACATATATCGATTTGTTTAATATGTCAGAGGATAAAGATTCATCGATGATAGCACGCGCTATTGAGGTGATGGAATATGAAATGAGCACAGATAAAAATGATTATTGGTGGTGGGCTGATGGATTATATATGGTAATGCCTGTTATGACTAAACTGTATCATGTTACCGGTAATGACTTATATCTTGAAAAACTTTATGAGTATTTTAAATATGCACAAAGCATCATGTATGATGAGGAAACTGGATTGTTTTTCAGAGATGCGAAGTATGTTTATCCAAAGCATAAATCAGCTAATGGGAAGAAGGATTTCTGGGCCAGAGGTGATGGTTGGGTTTTTGCAGGTTTAGCAAAAATCATACAGGATATGCCAAAAGATTATGAGCATAAAGCAGAGTTTGTTGAGATTTACAAAAAAATGGCAGTTTCATTAAAAGGTATGCAACAGGCAGAAGGTTATTGGACAAGAAGTATAATTGATCCAGAACATGCTCCGGGACCAGAAACAAGTGGTACTGCATTTTTTACTTTTGGATATTTATGGGGAATAAATAATGGTGTTCTTTCAAAAGAAGAATATCAACCTGTAATTGAGAAGTCGTGGACTTATTTGACTACTGTAGCTTTGCAGGAAGACGGAAGAATTGGCTATGTTCAACCAATAGGGGAGAGAGCTATTCCTGGACAGCAAGTGGATGAAAATTCAACCTCAAATTTTGGAGTAGGAGCTTTCTTACTAGCTAGTTCTGAAATGTATAAATTCGTATCTGAATAAATTCATCTTCATTTAATATATAACCGACTTCTTTAATTAGGAGTCGGTTTTTTTATGTTCTTTTTCAGATGTTAGTTCTATTATATACTTAAGTCAAGTACTATTATTGGAGCTGTAAAAGGTTGTATTTTAACCCGGATATATGTATTAGAACTTCATTGTGAGCGTTAAAATTGCAATAAAACAAGACTTTTTTGAAATGAGGCATAGTATGGTTCTGATGAGTTGAAGTAAAGTAATGAAGAGACTTGTTTGAAGTAATTTTGACGCGTAATAGATTTCCTAATGCATATTGCGGGTTTAAAGCTTAATTTGTTTGGAGATGTGTTGTTTCTTTATCTGGGTATTAGAAGCAAAATGACACAAAAAAAGCCGCTAGTAAATAGCAGCTTTAAATATAATTGTCTAATGTATTATTTCTTCTTTTTATCTTTTTCAATACCAAATAAAACAGCAACACAGCCTTTTGTAACGTTTTCTTCGTCACTATTATAATTATCCAGTACTTTTAATTTAATAACAAGCATTTGAGTTGTTTCAACACTAAAGTCCCAAACATCGGTAAAATTATGGTCTTTATTATCGAATAGAATTTGGTTACTTTCATCAACCAGCCTGAAATGAATACTGGGTAGATCATTAATTTTTCCAACAACAATTCTATATGTTTGGCCTGCAAAAAAAGTTTTGTATAATTCTGCAGTTTCTCCAGCACCTAAAATAGTAGCGTTGTAATTTCCATCATGAACAAAATTTTCCAGTTTAGGCTTGCAAATATTCTTTGCAAAGCTGGAACATTGTCCTTGAACATTACCAGGTAATAGATTTAGAATGATAAACAGACAACTTGTGAATAAGCCAATTTTTAATTTATGCATTGTAATAAATAAGCTGTTTGTTTATGAGATAAATTCGTTTCGTATTTCTGCTACTTTATTAATTAAAGCTTCGAATACTTCTTTGGAAATATGTGTTTCAGAATCAGCTTTAATGGTAGTTATTTTATTTTCAGCATCAGTTTCTGATTGAACTTTAGATGTGTTGACAATCTTAACCTGTTCGAAAATAGCTTTAAGCTCATTCATTCTACCATATAAATACTGAATATCCTCGTTGTCCTGATATGATTCCAATAAGTTCATTACTGTAATTAAGGACAACTTCTGATATATAATTCTGTCAAGTAATCTTTTATTATTCTCCATTGAACCATTAGTTAAAGCTGAAGCTAAATAAAGACCTTCAACCCAACCTCCAACAAGAACCATTACAGAAATAGCTTGTCTGTCGTTTTCTTTTAAATAAGAATTAGAAGACATGAACGTTTCTGAGATAATTTCTAATACCGCATCACGGTTGTTCATATTATCCTCAAGCTTCTTCATTGTGTCTTCGTCAATAGCATCAAGAATACTTAAACCTTCAGCCATTTTTTTAGCACAACCCATGTATTGAATTGTACTTTGCGTTTGATCGAATAAACTGGTATAGCTTAAATCTGCACTATAAACACCAAGATTAAGAGCCATTTTTAAGTTTGTGTTGTAATTGCTTACGTTAGATGTTGGATTTAATATTTCATTATCAAAACGAGCACCTGATCTTTTGATAAGCATAGCTGTTTCAAGTGGTGATGGTAATGAATAAAAGATAAGCTTTGACTTATTAAAATCTTCCATCATTTTTTCATCTACTTCCTGAGCAGATTCTACTAACTGATCTTGTTCACTTTTATTTTGTTTTTTATCACTTGATTGACAGGATGTAAGAAAGTTAAGAGCAATGACGAAAATCAAAGTCAAATTGGTAAGCAGATGAAAAACTCTTCTCATTTTGTTAAATTTTATAATCTGAATTTAATCTTAATATATTAAAGATCAGACTGAAATTGCTAGGATTTAAAATTGTTTTATCTATCGTTATTGAACTGTATATATAACATAACAATGCAAGATAGATTTTGATTACATAAAAATATTAAATAAAATTCAAATGTAATATCTTTTGTCTGGTTTTGTTGATGAATTGATAAAAAAAAGCTTTTGAATGTGTGAATTCAAAAGCTTTTTGGTTTTTTATTTATTCCATATTGGAGAAATACTTCATAAACTGAGCTCTCTCGTATATAGCTGGATCTTTAATTTTTCTATAACTCATTAAACCTCTAAAGGAATTTATGGAATCAAATTTCTTTTCTTCCATCCAAAACGAGAGTTCATTAAGCATATCCGAAATAACCTTAGGACCGTTTTGGTAAACTGTTGAGCAAATTTGAACTGTATTTGCACCAGCTAATAATTGTTTGATAACTGCTTCTCCATCATGATTACCGGTTGAGGCAGAAATGTTTATTTGATCTACTTTATCAGATATGATAGCAACCCAACGTAAAGACTTTCTAATGTCGGCTGGTGAACTAAATACAGAAGCAGAAGTCAAACTTAAATGGTTAATATCGATGTCTGGTTCATAAAAGCGGTTGAATAAAACTACTCCTTTAGCTCCATAGGCATATAGTTTATTAACAACACCAACAATATTGGCAAAATTATCGCCTAATTTTATTGAAAATGGAATTTCAATAGCATTGTTTATATTTTCTGCAATTGAATAATACAAACCTTCAATTACAGAAGCTTCAACATTTTTATCTGTATTTACTACATGAACATTTAATTCTATTGCATCGGCTCCGGCTTCTTCAATTTGTTTTGCGAAACTAATCCATTCGTTCGATGAAAAACAATTTATGCTTGCAATAACAGGAATGTCAAATTGCTCTTTGGCATCCGAAATAAGCTTTAAATATTCGCCAACAGAATTGTCTTTTGTGTATCCTGAAATATAGTCCATTGCTTCAGGATAATCATATCCTTCGCCAGTTTGAATTTGCTTGTTAATTTCGTGGTTTATTTGTTCCTCAAATAGTGATTTTAATACCACAGCTCCAGCACCTGCATCTACTAATTTTTTAATCTTGCTAATGCTATTTGTTAGTCCTGAACTACTTACAATTATTGGGTTTTTTAGGTTTAATCCCAGATAGGTAGTGTTTAAATTTGCCATAGACTTCTTGATTATTTATTGCGAACAAATATAATTTTTTTTAGACATTATTATTCTAAAAAATATGTTTTATAAGGTTTAGTGATAATTACGGGCTCCAAAAATGGAACTTCCCACTCGTACCATTGTGCTTCCTTGTTCAATCGCCAAAGGGTAATCTCCGGACATACCCATTGATATTTCTTTAAAGTTTGAGCTATTAGCAAAAACACCAGACTTTAATTCTTTAAATATTGACTTAAGTGTTTTAAACTCTTTTGCAATTTGATTTTGGTCGTCTGTGTAAGTTGCCATCCCCATCACGCCACAAATTTCGATATTTGTAAATTCATCGAGAGGTGCATTTGTAATTTCCTGTATAAATTCTTCTAAGGTAAAACCAAACTTGGTACTTTCTTCGGCTATATGAAATTGTAATAGACAATTGATCTTACGATCGTTTTTTTTGCCTTCTTTATTGATAGTTCGTAATAACTTAATAGAATCTACACCGTGGATCAGACTAACAAAAGGAGCAATGTATTTTACCTTATTTGTTTGAAGATGACCGATAAAATGCCATTGAATATCTTTGGAAAGATCCTCGTATTTCTGAGTTAAATCCTGAACTTTGTTTTCACCAAAAATTCTTTGTCCTGCATTGTAGGCCTCAATTATATCGCTGTTGGGTTTTGTTTTGGATACTGCGACAAGGGTAACGTGATTGGGTAAGGTTTGCTTTATTTTTTTTAGATTTTCTGAAACAGACATGAAAAATTCTTTAAATCATTTAAGTTTCAAAAGTACCAATTATTGCAGATTTGATAAAGGTTTTCAATAAAAAAGGAGATAATCCATTTGAATCTATCTCCCTTTCTTAATCAATCTTAAATATCTTAATCTAATTTATGAATAACCAAACCAGACCTTAGTTTAGGTTCGAACCAGGTAGTTTTAGGAGGCATAATATTACCACTATCAGCAATGTCAATTAATTGTTGCATAGAAACAGGATACATAGCAAAAGCAACTTTCATTTCGCCATTATTAACTCTTTTGGATAGTTCTCTTAAACCTCTAATACCTCCAATAAAGTCAATCCTTTTATCGGTTCTTAAATCTTTAATATCTAATATTTCATCTAAAATATATTTGGATAAAATTGTGACATCTAAAACACCAATAGGGTCATCATCATTATAAGTTCCTTCTTTAGCATTTAGTTTATACCAATTGCCATTAATATACATCGAAAACTCATGAAGACTTGACGGTTTAATTTCCTTTTTTTGAGGTTCACTGACATCAAAATTTTCTTTAATCTTATCTATAAATTCTGATTCACTTAAGCGATTTAAATCTTTAACAACTCTATTGTAGTCAATTATTTTTAATTGAGATGCTGGAAAATGTACTGCTAAAAAAAAGTTGTATTCTTCGTCTCCATTATGGTTGCTGTTTGCCTCACGTTTTTCTTTCCCAACTAATGCAGCTGCAGCAGTTCTATGATGTCCGTCGGCAACATAGGTAGCTGGAACCTTCGTCTGAAATAATTCTTCTATTTGCTGATTGGTTGCCTGATCTTTAATAACCCAAAAATGGTGGCCAAAACCATCTTCTGCTACAAAATCATATTCAGGAGCCTGATGTCTTACGATATTATCTATAATATTATTAATTTCAGGAACATCGGGGTAGGAGAAAAATACGGGTTCGATATTAGCGTTGTTGATGCGTACGTGAACCATTCTGTCTTCCTCTTTTTCTTTTCTGGTTAGTTCATGCTTCTTAATAACGCCATTTAAATAATCATCAACAGATGCGGCTCCTACAATTCCATATTGCGTGCGTCCATTCATTGTTTGGGCATATATATAGTAATATGGTTCCTCATCTTGATTAAGCCATCCGGTTTCCTGAAAGTGTTTAAAATTTTGAATTGATTTATCATATACC
The DNA here is from genome assembly GCA_963677245.1 of uncultured Saccharicrinis sp. GTDB lineage: Bacteria > Bacteroidota > Bacteroidia > Bacteroidales > Marinilabiliaceae > Saccharicrinis. The sequence goes on along the minus strand of OY781921.1, from coordinate 994,296 downwards.
TCCTGAGAGTGAATATCTGTATCACTAGAGCAATCAATTTCGCTTCGTGTTATATGTAATAGAGAATGAGGCTTTTCTTGTGCCATTTCAAAAGCTTCGTTTCTATTCATTACATCATAAGGCAAGCATGCTAAATCCTGAACAATTTCTTTAGGAGGACGGAGCCCTTTGAAGGGTTTTACTATAGCCATATTGGATTATTTTAAATGTTAAAATGTGTATACAATATAGCGAGTATTTTTTTTATTGGGATCTGATAAAAGTCAAGAGTAAGAAAATTGGGTATATGATTTTTGACATAAAAAAAAGGCATCCCGCAAAGGATGCCTTTATATTGTAATTGTAACGGGACTACTTATTTACTTTAAAAGTAGTGTTTCCGTTTTTAATGTAATCAACAATTTGGTTAGCTGCTGCGACACCTGCATTAACGTTAGCTTCTGCAGTTTGAGCACCCATCTTTTTAGGTGTAAAGAAATATCTTCCTTCAAAAGCTGCAAACTCATCTTTGTTATCTGGTGCAATATCAGAAATATAAGCAAAGTCTGCTCTTTCATTCATTAACTTAATCATGTCTGCTTCATGAATAACTTCTTTACGAGCAGTGTTTACAAGTACACCGTTTTGTGGCATTTTCGATAATAAATCAAAATTAATTGATTCTTTAGTTTTATCGTTTGCAGGAATGTGTAAAGAGATATACTGACAGGTACTATAAAGTTCTTCAACAGAGTCAACAGGAGTAACTCCATCAGCTTTCATTTTATCTGCGCTAACAAATGGATCAAAGGCTAACACTTCCATACCCATTCCTTGTGCAATTTTAGCAACATACATACCTACGTTACCATATGCGTGAATACCGATTTTTTTACCGCGAAGTTCAGTTCCTGCAGTTCCGTTATATGCGTTACGAGCCATTGAAATCATCATTCCAAATGCTAATTCTGCAACAGCGTTTGAATTCTGTCCTGGAGTGTTCATCGCAACAACATCCTTAGCTGTACAAGCATCCAGGTCAAGGTTATCATAACCAGCACCTGCTCTAACTACAATTTTTAATTCTTTAGCAGCTTCAACTACTTCAGAAGTAACTTTATCAGAACGAACAATAAGGGCTGCTGCATCTTTAACAGCTTCTAATAATTCGCTTTTGTCTGCGTATTTTTCAAGTAACGCAAAATCGAAGCCGGCTTCCTTTACAATAGCTTCAATTTGATCAACTGCAGCTTTAGCAAAAGGCTTTTCTGTGGCAACAAGTACTTTTGTCATAATATATAGATTTTGTGTTTAATCAGTTTGTAAAAAAGCGAAATCCGAAACCTAAAAAATAGATTTCGGAATTCTATTTTCGGTGTTTTATTATTTTTTAGAAGCAAATTCTTTCATAGCAGCTACTAATACTTCAACACTTTCTTTTGGTAAAGCATTGTATGTAGAAGCTCTAAATCCACCTACAGAACGGTGTCCTTTAATTCCAACACATCCTTTAGATGTAGCTAATTCAAGGAAATCTTTTTCTAGTTCTGCGTACTCATCATTCATCACAAAACAAATATTCATTAAAGATCTGTCCTCTTCATTAGCAACTGTAGCCTTAAAGAATTTGTTGCTATCGATTTCATCGTAAAGTAATTGTGCTTTTTCGATGTTTTTCTTTTGCATAGCTGCGATACCACCATTATCCTTTAACCAGATTAATGTTTGTAAAGCAGAGTATAGAGGCAACACAGGAGGAGTGTTGAACATCGATTCTTTACCAATATGTGTACGATAATCTAACATCGTTGGTATTTCGCGATCTACTTTTCCTAAAGCATCTTCTTTAACAATAGCAAATGTAATTCCGGAAGGAGCCAGGTTCTTTTGTGCACCACCGTAGATAACATCGTATTTAGAAACATCAATTGGTCTTGAGAAAATATCTGAAGACATATCAGCTACTAAACGAACGCCTAAATCAAGATCAGTTTTAATTTCAGTACCAAAAATAGTGTTGTTTGTAGTGATGTGTAAATAATCTAGATCAGAAGGAACATCAAAACCTTTTGGTATATAATTATAGTTAGCGTCTTTAGAAGAAGCAACTTCAACAACTTCACCAAATAATTTAGCTTCTTTTTGTGCCTTACCTGCCCAGGATCCAGTGTTTAAATACCCTGCTTTTTTGTTTAATAAGTTAAATGGAACCATGCAAAATTGAGTACTTGCACCGCCACCAACAAAAACAACTTCGTAACCTGCAGGGATGTCCAATAATTCTTTAACTAGCGCAACAGCCTGATCCATTACAGCAACAACCTCTTTAGATCGGTGCGATACTTCCATAACAGATAAACCTGTTCCTGCAAAATTTAAAACAGCTTCAGCTGTGTTTTTAATGGTAAATTCCGGTAAAATAGAAGGACCGGCGTAAAAATTGTGCTTTTTCATGTGTCTAAATTTTCTTTTAATTACCATATGGAACTCGCAATGTAAATCTCAAAATTTAAGACTTATTGTAGTGCTCGTTTCATGCGTTTAAATAGTTAATTATGTGCTTAAGCCATTTACAAATTTATTGTACTGGACTGATTTATTATCTTTAAATACTACTATTTAAGATCATAATCTTAATCTGTTTGGTGTCAGATTAAAATCTAATTTAATGCGCTAAATAATCCTTTTCGAAGACTTGCGCAAAATTAGAAAAATATGAGATTTAAATCCACAAAATTTATAGAAACATGCTTATAAATTGTAAGTAAAATTAGCTTTTGGTTAAAAAGTGAAGCCTTGCTAAAAAGTGAGGGTGTGTGTAATGTGTTGGAATATAGTGGTGTGTGTAGTTTTGTTTGGGTCTTATGGTTTAGAAGTTTAAATCGAGAAAAAATTCTTTATTTAATGATTTTTATCATTTGGAGTTGGTTTTAAGATAAAAAAAGTAGGTTTTGGTAAACCTACTTTTAATATGAAATCTATACAAATGGAATTTTTACAACTTCCGCTTTTAGTTTTCTGTTTCTAACTTTTATATATATGGTATTCCCCAGTTTAGCATTTTCAGAATCAATATAACCTAATCCGATACCTTGTTTAAGAATTGGAGATTGTGTACCTGAGGTAACTCTACCTATAATTTGATCTTCAGAATCAACAATTTCATAATCCTTACGAGGAATGCCTCTGTCGATCATTTTAAATCCTTTTAGTTTTTTAGATACGCCATTTGTTTTCTGAGATTGAAGAAAATCTTTATCAATAAAGTTTTTGCTATCAGTAAATTTAGTGATCCAACCTAAACCAGCTTCTATAGGAGATGTGCTATCATCAATATCGTTACCATAAAGACAATATCCTTTTTCGAGTCTTAAAGTATCACGAGCTCCTAAACCAATCGGTAGTATTCCAAACTCTTCACCAGCTTTAAAAATGGCATCCCAAATAGTCTCAGCATCTTTATTATACATATATAATTCAAATCCACCGGCACCTGTATAGCCTGTATTTGAAATGATTACTTCCTGCACTCCGGCAATAGAACCTGTGGTAAATGAGTAATATGGAATTTCATCCAGGTTGATATCTGTTAGTTTCTGAAGTGTTTTAATAGTGTCCGGACCTTGAATCGCTAACTGAGAAATCTGATCCGAAGCATTTTCTAACTCTGCCTGCATGGTATTGTTCTTAACGCACCAATCCCAATCTTTATCTATATTGGAAGCATTCACAACTAACATATATTTTTCATCATCGTATTTATATACAAGCAAATCATCTACAATACCACCATTACCATTTGGAAAACAAGAATATTGAGCGTCTCCAATTTTAAGTTTTGCGGCATCGTTGGATGTTATATTTTGAATAAAATCAAGTGCTTTTTCACCCTTTACCCAAAACTCTCCCATATGTGAAACATCAAAAACACCCACACTATTTCTAACTTGCATATGTTCGTTGGTAATTCCGGAATATTCAATTGGCATTTCAAATCCGGCAAAAGGAACTAGTTTAGCATTGAGCTTTTGATGTATAGGGTGGAAAGCTGTTACTTTCATTGTTTATATGAATTAATGGTTTATAAAAAAAACGCAATCTTATATGTGCTTACGATATCATAACAAATGTATTTAATTTCCGCTTAGTCAAATATGACAATTATTCTATTTTATCAATTACTATCAAATAGATGAAAATTGGAAAGTGAATTTCTTTAATTCTCTTGTAAAGATTAGTATATTTAGTGATTATTATTCATAGCTGTATTCTTATTTATATAAAATCATTAAAAAAAAATGCTGAATACTTTTAGTTTGATAAAAAAAATTAGTTTTGTATCGAATATTATTAATTTAAATACCTGACCGTTATGACCCAGGAATATAAATATATTGATTTATCCTATTTAGAGGGGATAGCAGAAGGTGATAAAGATATCATTAAAGAGCTGGTTGAAATTTTTCTTGATCAAATGCCTGAATTTACAGAAGGTTTTGAAGAAAGTAAAAATGAAAAGGATTGGTTAAAAATTGCAGCCATTGCGCATAAAGCTAAATCTTCGGTAATGTCAATGGGCATGGAAGAATTGGGTAATGTTGATCTTAAGAACCTTGAATTAGTTGCAAAGCAATTGCGCTTTATTGAGTTAAAAGAAAAAGAAAGTATAACCGAAGCTCAGAAAGAAGAAATTTCGACTCTTGAAAGAAATCTGGAAAGTTATCCTGAACAAAGAGTAAAATGGGTAAATGACAATTCAAGTAAAGAGAAAGTTGACGAGTTAATACAAAAGTTCACCTCAGTTTGTGCTGAAGCTGTGGATGAATTAAATAATGTGATAAGTACCTATTAAACCTTACATATTCTTATGGTTGAGACTAAATTAAATAATGGAATTGTAGTTGCCGGTATCAAAGATTCGGACAGGCTTACTGCAGCTGTTGCCGATGAAGTTAAAAGTCAGTTAACAGAAATTGTTTCCGGAGGTAACGAAAAAGTTGTTCTGGATTTATCGAATATTCAATTTATAGATAGTACTGGTATCGGCGTATTGATATCTGCTTTAAAAACTGCACGACAAAGTAATAACTCTTTTGTATTGTGTTCTATTCAAAAGGATGTAATGAGCTTGTTATCTTTGATGAAACTAGATAAAGTTTTTGAAATTTGTAAAGATGAATCAATGTTGTAAGATGATTTACTTCATATAAAAAATCCCGAATCAGTAATCTGATTCGGGATTTTTTATTTTATATGCTTGCTAAGCTAAATAACTTCATAAACACTGGTTTTTACCCAGCCGTCATTACCATCGCTAATGGAAATTCGACTCCATTCTCCAACTTGTTCTACGATATTTACTTTGGTTCCTTCGTGTAAGATGAATAAATCCGTTCCACTTTCGGAAGGTGAGCTTTTAATACTAATTGAAGGACTAAAAATAATTGCTGTAGAGCGATTGCTTAGTTTGTCTTTTTGTGAAGCAGAAAAATTAAAAGCAAATATGGCTATTAGTATAAATAGAATGGCAAAAGCAAAGTTAACTTGCTTAAGTATTTTTCTTCCTGAGAAATAGAATATTCCAAAACACAAAACGGCTAAAGCAAAGGTGATAATTGATATGATTGCCCAGGAATCGGAATGCGTCGTGTTTTTAAAACTTTTAACCCAGCTGGCCAGGAAAAAAGTGTCAACGCTTTCCAGTTTATCTGTTATTTGCGTATTTGCCATCTCCAGATTATACTGTATATCTTTATCCTGAGGAGCAAGTAATAATGCTCTTTCGTAATAAAGTATTGCTTCAGGTAGTTTGCCCGATTTATAATAGGCATTTCCTAAATTATAATACAGTCCAGCACTTTCAACACCGGTATTTAAAATATCTTTATAGGCATTTACTGCTTCTGTAAAATTTCCGTCCTGATATAATGAATTTGCATTTTCATAGCGATTATCATCGGCACTTAGCTGTAGCCATGAAATCATGGAGAAAATACATATATAAATAAGCTTTTTCATCATCATCTATTTTTTAATTTGACTATCTAATTTACTGATGTTATTGATAGCTCTTTTGTATAGTTTATCCATTTCTTCGGTAGCACCTGAGTTAGGTGAAAATCTGGCAAACTCACAAGTGTCAAGAATGGCAAGCAGTTCATTTTTATCTTCAGCACTTGCTCCTTTTTCATCCATCAAAGAAGATACTTTATCTTTATTCAGTTCGCTTACAGGTAAATATAACTTGTCGCTGATGTAGGTGTAAAGTGCTTTTAATACCTCTTCGTAAAACGCTTCATGATCATTTGATTTTAAGAATGAAGCTGATTTTTTAAGGCGTTTTTGAGCCATTTTATTTGCTTTCTTATTCTTTACCAAATGAATATTTGCATTTTCATGAATACGCTTCTTATATAGGATAAATGCGATGCCTAACAATAATAAAGGCAAGATATATCCAAGATAAAACATGACAGAACCAAAGAAGAATGTTCCTACTGGTTTGAAATTGGTTTTACCTGTTTTAATAAATCGAATGTCTTTTCCTACGAACTTTACATCCTCACGATTTACACTGGCAGGACTATAAGTTCCTCCGGTATACTCATCTGTTTTATCAGACTTTTCTACTTCAATTGTAATTGGTTGCGAAGTGATTGTTTTAAAAGAACCTTCTTTATAATCAAAGTAGGTAAAAGTTAGCGGATCGATGGTGAAATTTCCGGCATACCTTGGTATTACTAAATATTCCAAGGTCTTTGAGCCTCTCATTCCAGCTGCTGTCGTTTCAAAATTATTTTTCGGCGTAGGATCAAATATATCAAAGTCAGTTGGGAAATTAAATTCCGGTGCAGAAATTAATTTATGGTTACCTGTACCCGAAATAACTACCTTAATGGTAACACCATCATTGACTTTAACCTTCGTTTCTGATACATCAACTTTCATGTTTAATTGACCAACACCTCCGGAGAAAGAAGCTGGTGGAGTAGTAGGGTAAGGCTTCACATTTATTTTAATTGGCTTAGATTTAACTCTTTTTTTAACGACGCGATAGTTGTTGTCAAAAAAATCATCGAAGATACTTTGAGACCTTCTTCTAATACGTTGCTTAACCAGAAATTCAATTTCAGTAGCTTCGATGGTTTGTGTGCCTATTTTTTGAGCGTATAATACTTTTTGCTCCAAAGTGCCAACTTGATAGCGTTTGTTATTTATGAATTCATAAGTCCATGAGATATTGCTACCATTTGCTAAATCCTGAACGATAAAATTTCTAAAATCAGGGTGTTTAATATCAGATAGATTATCTAAATCAACACGCGTATAAATTTTAGTAGTAAGCACAAGTGGTTCTCCCTGGTAAATGCTTTTTTTATTATTGAAAACCCTAATAAATAAATCATCATCAGAAAAACCTACAGTGTTGTTTTGCTGCGTAGACTGCTGGTTTGTACTTCCTCCTTGATTTTTTACAACCTCAATAGAAACAGCATTACTATTTATTTTTTTACCGTCAACCGTAATTTGAGCAGGACTAATTTTATACTTCCCTGGTTTGTCGCCTTTTAAAATATAAGTATAGGTAAACTCTTTAGTGCGGCTTACTTTACCATTAATAATTTGTGTGCTTGAACTTTGCATCACACTCGGTCCCATCAATACCGTAAAGTCATTCATAGGCGGTAACCTGAAGTCTTCTCCTTCTTGATTAACGGTATAAATGAGCTGAAACTTTTCACCTTGCAAAACGGCTTGCCGGGCTTGAGCTGTAAACTGAACATCTTGCGCACTCAGTTTAGTGAAACTTATAAACAGTAATGCAACAAATAGTAGATATCTCATTTTGTTTTGTTTTCAATTTTGATTCTTAAACGCAAAAATAGAACATTATTCTATTTCAATAAAAAATAGAACTACCAGTTTTTCTCAACTCTGGCAGGGGTTCCTTTTGCTTTTTTCATTTTTTCCTGCAACTCCTGCTCATCCTGATCAAGTGCATTTAAAATACGCTGAGCATCTTGTTTTGACATTTGATTTTGCTGCTGTTGTTGCTCCGGACTATCTGGTGTTCCATCATTGTTCGAATCAGTATCGCGATAATCAGGAATACCATCTCCATCAGAATCTTTAGGTTCCTTAGGATTTTCACCGGCCTCTTCTTTATCCGGAATACCATCATTGTCAGAATCCTGGTCTTTATAATCCGGAGTACCATCCTTGTCGGTATCCTGTTGTTCGTTCTGCTGACCATTTTGATCTTCTTTTTCCTTCTCATCAGGAATACCATCTCCATCAGAATCCTGATTTTGTTGGTTCTGTTGATCCTGGTTCTGGTCTTTATTTTGATCTTGATCCTGGTTTTTATCCTGTTGGTCCTGATCTTTATTCTGATCCTGGTTTTGATCTTGTTTCTGATCTTCCTGTTGCTGTTTCATTTTCATGGCAGCAATCAGGTTATACCTTGTTGCATCATCGGCAGGATTGTTTTTTAGCGCTTCTTTGTACGATGCAATAGCTTTGTCAAGCTCTTGTTTAGTCATATAGGTATTACCCAAATTATGCATAATCATAGCCTTTTGCTCCTTCGTCAGATATTCCTGATTAATGCTTTTAAATTGGTTTAATGCATCTTCATATTTCTCTTGTTTAAAGTATGCATCTCCCAAATTAAATTCAGCTTGAAAAGAGCTTTGCCCTTCCTTTAATTTATCCAGGGCTTTTTTGTATTCAATTTCTGATTCAATGAACTTTCCTTCATTAAACTGTGAATTTCCTTCGCGAATGTGTTTTCTTTCTTTTTGAGACCATGCAGAGAAAGTGATAAAACACAATGTAATTAATGTTAGTATTCTCATTTTTCTTCCTCCTTTTTCTCTTCAAATAAGTTAATCTTACTTAGGTATTTATTTTTTCTTTCCAGAATAACAAAGTCTACTAAAAGTAAAAACAGCGCTATTAAAGCAATGTATTGAAACTGATTTTCATAATCAGTATAGACTTTGGCATCCATTTCACTTTTTTCCAGTTGAGAAAGGTGATCTACCAAATCATTCATTCCTTTTCTGATGTTATTGGCTGCAATAAATTCGCCTTCTCCAGCTGCTGCAATTTCTGCCAACATGGCTTCGTTAAGTTTAGAAATAACCACATTGCCTTCGCGGTCTTTCATAAAATTATTTTGGGTACTGCCGGGTATTGGAATTGGGGCTCCTTTGGGTAAACCCATTCCAACAGTATAGACTTTAATGCCTTTTTCAGCAGCTGCTTTTGCTGCACCAATGGCATCATCTTCGTGGTTCTCACCATCGGTAATGACAATAATGGCGCGATTAATATCTTCCTGTGCACTAAAAGAATTAACACATCGGTTAATAGCTGTACCAATAGCTGTACCTTGTGTATTAATAATATTAGTATTTATGGTATTAATAAACATTTTAGCCGATGGATAATCAGATGTAATTGGCAATTGTGTATAGGCCTGACCTGCAAATACCGTTAATCCAACTTTATCATTCTGCAGTTTATCTACTAATTGATATATTGCTCTTTTTGCCCTGTCTAATCGGCTTGGTTTAATATCCTGAGCATTCATGCTATTGGAAACATCAAGCGCTATTATTATTTCAATTCCTTTGCGTTTAACAGTTTGAAGTTTTGTGCCAAACTGAGGACCTGCTATGGCAAAAATAATAGCAGTTAAGGCCAGTAGCATAATGTAAAATTTTACCACAGGACGGGTAGAGGATGCTCCCGGCATTAAAGGTTCCAGAAGATCTGGATTACCGAAACTTTCCAAGGCTTTTTTCTTTCTTCGGCTAATAATAAGGCTAACAAAAGCAAAAAGCGGGATAATAATAAGAAAGTATAAATATTCTGGATGTTCGAATTTAAACATGTCTTCTAATTTTTAAGGTAGATTTCTTAAAACAGTACTCTTTAGAAAAACTTCAAGAATCATAAATATCGCTGCTAAAACAGCCCATAGCAAGTACTCATCTGACCTTTTGGTATATTCTTTAACCTCTATTTTAGTTTTTTCCAGTTGATCAATTTCTTCGTAAACTCGTTTTAAGCTATTCTTATCTGTAGCTCTAAAATATTGTCCTCCTGTAATACTGGAAATCTCCTTCATCATTTCTTCATCAATTTTAACTTCCTGATCAACCATACGGGTTCCATATGGCGTTTGAACTGGAATTTGAGCCACACCCTTTGTTCCCACACCAATAGTATAAACGCGAACGCCAAATGTTTTCGCTATTTCTGCTGCTGTTAAAGGAGCCACTTCACCTTGGTTGTTCACACCATCAGTTAAAAGAATAATCACTTTTGATTTGGCTTTACTATCTTTAATACGGTTTACGGCTGTAGCTAATCCTAAACCTATTGCAGTACCATCTTCTTCCATCATACCTGTTTTTATATCGGCTAACAGGTTTATAAGAGTGGCTCCGTCGGTAGTTAAAGGACATTGTGTAAAGCTTTGGCCTGAAAAGATTACCAAACCAATTTTATCATTTTCTCGAGCCGAAATAAATTGGGTGGCCACCTCTTTTGCAGCCTCAAGTCTGTTCGGTTTAAAATCCAGGGCATTCATACTGGAAGAAATATCCAAAGTCATCACAATGTCAATACCTTCAGTTATTACGTTTCTGGAGCTATTGGTAGATTGTGGTCTAGCAAGTACTACTACAAGCATGGCTATGGCCAGACACCTTAAAACAATAGGCATGTGGCGTAGGTACACTTTCCATGAAACAGGTGCATCCTTAAAGCCTTTTAAAGACGATATTTGTAAAGATGCCTGGGCACTTTTATGCTTCCAAATGTACCAGCCTGCTACCGGTAAAATCAGCAGCAGCAGATAAAATAAATTTGGATGTAAGAAAGTTATATTGTTCATCATCGTTTTTGAATGTTTATTGATCCTTGTTTACTTCTTCCGTAGACTTATCTTCTGAAAGCATATCTTCTTTTACTTCATCCAGCGTTTTTATTTCTTCTACTTTCGTTTGATTCACAAAGAAGTAAGCATTCATTAAGGTTAAGCCATTTTCATCGGGAAGAGGTTCGAATTTGGCAAACTTAACCAGGTCAGATAATTCAAGTACCTGAGTTAATTGATCTTTTGATTTTTTATCAACCTCACTTGATTGCAAAGCGTCCAGAATTTCAACTGATGTTTGCTCCAATGCGGGAACGGCATATCTTTCTTCGATATAGGTTCTGATGGTATTGGATACTTCAGTGTAAAACAGTTTTACCTTATTTTGTTCCCATAATTTAGCGGCTTTAATTTTATCAAGCTCTCTTAAGGCGATTACATGTGCCGGCTCTTTAGGCTTGGCTTTTACAAACGAAATACCACCTTCAGTTTTGTTCTTTCTATAATAAAGGTATAACCAAATCAATAACCCAATAACTAAAACAATACCGCCGTACAAATAAATAAAGTCTAAAATTTCAGCCAATTTAAACGGCGCATCTTGCACTCCTTTGATATCTGTTAATCCTTTTTCAGGATCAACTTCCTTAAACGGATTGACTACCATCAGGCTTAAAGCATTGGATTGTGCAATGTTTTTTACATCTTCCTGAATAACTTCAAACTCAATTGGTGGAATATAATGTAAGCCACTATCAAATGAAGTAATTCTGAAAAGCTGCGTTAATACCAGGCGATCATTCTCCAACTTAACACTGTCAATTCCTCCCTTTTCAACTATTTCAATGTTTTTTGTAATGGTGTCGGTTAATTCCGGGAATTGAATATTCAAACCTGCTGGCTGACTGACTTCAAGTTTAAGATCAATCTGGCCGCCAATTAAAATCATGGTAGAATCCATGGTAGCCGATATATTTACCTGCTGAGCAAATAAACCTGTGCTTCCCAGTGAGAGCAACACCACTAAGCTAAGAATGAACTTTTTTGTATGTTGTAAATATGTTAATCCTCTCATTACATTCGTTTTTGAAATAAATACATCAGCGATTTTACGTAATCTTCATCCGTTCGTATTGAGGTATGATCAATTCCGCATTTTCTGAAAACAGCTTTTGTATTTTCATCTGTATCCAACCAATATTTTTTAAATGCATCACGAACTTTGGAATTTGAAGTGTCAATCCAGGAGTAGTTTCCTGTTTCAGCATCTTTCATCTTGACTAATCCAATAGAAGGCATTTCAGTTTCTCTTTCATCGAAAACCTTTAATGCAACCACATCGTGCTTTTGATTGGCAATTTTCAACGGGTTTTCAAATTCTTCGTCCATGAAGTCGGAGATGACGAAAGCTGTACATCTTTTTTTAATCGCATTGGTCAGATAACGTAAAGCTTCGCCAATATTGGTTGTTCTGTTTTCCGGCGTAAACGAAATCAACTGGCGAATAATATGCAGAATATGCTTTCTTCCTTTTTGCGGAGAAATAAACTTTTCAATCTTATCCGAAAAAAAGATAACGCCAATCTTATCGTTATTCTGAATGGCAGAAAAAGCCAATACAGCAGCTATTTCAGTGATTACGTTTTTCTTGTATTTAAAGGATGTACCAAATTCACGCGAACCGGAAACATCAATCAATAACATCACTGTTAACTCACGTTCCTCTTCAAACACCTTTACATAAGGGTGATTAAAACGTGCGGTAACATTCCAGTCAATGTTCCTGATATCATCTCCATATTGGTACTCACGCACTTCGCTAAAGGTCATACCTCGACCTTTAAAGGCCGAATGGTATTCACCTGCAAATATGTTGTTCGAGAGCCCTCTTGATTTTATCTCAATCTGCCTAACCCGTTTTAAAAGCTCTGTAGTTTCCATAGTGTGTTTTGTTTTATGACATGCAAATCAATGCACTTATAAAATGTATACTTTAATTGCTTGCGTTAAACGCAGACTATGGTACCTCAACTGTATTTAAAATGTCGTTAATAACATCGACTGAAGTAATATTATTGGCATCAGCTTCGTACGAAAGACCAATTCTGTGGCGCAATACATCGTGACAAACAGCACGTACATCTTCCGGAATTACATATCCTCTTCGTTTAATAAAGGCGTATGCCTTGGCTGCCATTGATAAGCTGATAGAAGCACGAGGAGAACATCCGTAAGAAATCATTTCTTCGTATTTATCCAACTTATATTGTGCAGGGTATCTGGTAGCAAATACAATGTCAACAATGTATTTTTCAATTTTTTCATCCATGTACACATCTTTCACGACTTTACGAGCACGGATAATATCATCCGGTTTTAAGATGGTAGATGCTTTAGGAAATGATTGCGCCAGGTTATGACGAATAATCATTTGCTCTTCTTCTTTTTTAGGATAATCAATAACCAGCTTTAGCATAAAACGGTCAACCTGTGCTTCAGGTAGAGGATAAGTACCTTCTTGCTCTATTGGGTTTTGAGTTGCCATTACTAAAAATGGTTCCTCTAATTTATGCGTTGTTTCTCCAATAGTTACCTGACGCTCCTGCATGGCTTCTAATAAAGCACTCTGAACTTTTGCAGGGGCACGGTTAATCTCATCTGCCAATACAAAGTTGGTAAAAATAGGACCCTTTTTAATGATGAATTCCTCGTTCTTTTGACTGTAAATCATGGTACCCAAAAGGTCGGCAGGTAATAAATCAGGCGTAAACTGAATACGGCTAAATTTAGCATCTACCACGTTAGCAAGTGTATTAATTGCTAATGTTTTTGCCAGTCCGGGAACTCCCTCTAAAAGAATATGTCCATCACTCAATAAGCCAATTAAAAGACCTTCAACAAGGTGCTTCTGACCTACAATTACCTTGTTCATTTCAATGGTTAATAAATCCACAAATGAACTCTCATTTTTAATTCGTTCGTTTAACTCGCGTATATCAACAGATTGCTCCATGATTTTAATATTATTGTTAATGAATTTTAATTTTTTTAGTCGAATCCAAAAATAGGTTTTATAAACGACGGCTATGTTTTGGGGTTGTTAAAAAATGTTAATAATAATTCTCAAACGACTGTAAAATCTATATTTTAACTCTTCTTTAACTTTTTATTCGGAAGGTATTAACGCATTGAACCAAATGAAGTGTTTAATGGTTATGTTTTAAAATTCCAGAATGGAATTAAACGAAACTTAAATAGGAAAATTATTAATTACCAGATAAAATATTGTGATTATGAGCAAATTTGGAGACCGGGATTTTGTATGCAAACACATGATGTTAAGAAAACAAGACTTAGTGAAAGCGATTCATGAGAAAAACCTGAAAACAGTAGAGGATATTCAGGACGAAACGAATGCAGCCACAATTTGTGGTTCGTGTTATGATGATTTAGAGGAAATTTTGCAGGAAGAACTTCAGAAAGCAAAAGCGGAATAATTCATCAAGAAATTATATAAGAATATGAATAGCCATTAGCTCTATGCTTTTGGCTATTTTTCTTTCTCCTTTCTCCCTTTTTCTTTGGTATTATTTCGATCTAAAAAGCAATGAGCTGTCTCCGTAACTTAAAAATCTAAAATCATTGGCCAAGGCATAATTGTAAATCTCTTTCCATTTATCGCCACCTGTAAATGCAGATATCAATAATAATAAAGTACTATTGGGTTGGTGGAAGTTCGTAATTAATTGGTTAACTACTTTAAACTCATAACCAGGTGCAATTAATATTCCGGTATAACTCTCCAGGGTATTTTTATCTTGAGATTTTAGAAATTCTTTTAGTTTTAGAAAGGCTTCTTTAAAAGTATAATGTTGAGGTAATTGATATGCATCCCATTGGTTAATAAATAACTCATCGCTTCCTTCTAAAAGTTTTACCCCTAGCCAGTAAAGGCTTTCCAGTGTTCGAACTGTAGTAGTACCGGTACTGGTAATATTGCCTTCGTGCTTTAAGAGCAAATCAAGAGTATTTAAATCCACAAAAAAATGCTCGATATGCATTTCATGATCACCAATACTTTCTGTTTTTACGGGTTTAAATGTGCCTGCGCCAACATGTAAGGTAACTTTGCCTAACTCAATATTATTCTCCTGAATTCCTTTTAAAATATTATCCGTAAAATGAAGTCCGGCAGTGGGAGCGGCCACCGATCCTTTGTGCTGAGAATAGACTGTTTGATAACGTGTGGTGTCTAATTCTTCCGACTGACGATTTAAATAAGGTGGGATAGGTGTATTTCCCATCGCATCCAAAATATCACCAAAAGCAACAGAATCGTTGTCCCATTCAAAGTCGATATACTGTGCGTCTTCTAGCGTTTGTTTTCGGCTTACGCTAACCTTTACAATTTCATTGTTGATGTTAAGGTCTTGAAATAAACTTCCTGATTTCCATTTTTTCGAATTACCAACAATGCATTTCCAGGTAGTTTTCTTTTTTACCTGAAAAGCAACAGCTATATCGGCAGGTTCAATGGGTTCAAGGCAAAAGATTTCGATTTTGGCACCGGTTTCTTTTTGAAACAGCAAACGAGCCTGAATTACTTTAGTGTTGTTAAATACCAACAAACTGTTCTTAGGTAAATAAGATGATATATTGTGAAATTGATCTTCGGTAATACCATTATTATAAACCAATAATTTTGAATCGGAACGATTGGTTAATGGGTATTTAGCAATTCTGTCTTCCGGTAATTCGTAGGTGTAATCCTTAATTTTAATCTCTGGCGTATTCATTTCTTGTTACTTAGCGAATCTACACGTTTGTGTATTTGTGGCGCCAAAAGTAACCATCTTTTAATAAAGAATTATCACATATCATTAAAAATATGTGGTTTAGATGCGGAATATATTCGCAAATTCCATTAACTTAATAATCGTTTTCTTAATCATAAAAATTAATCAAATCATGAAAAATTACAATTTAAGTGATGCCCAAACCCTTGAGGTTTATCGTATTGGTCTTGAAAATGCAGAGCGCCAGGACGTAATTGCTAATGTATTAGCAGAATTAGGTTATGATAGTCAAACCATCGGAGAAGGAAAGCAACTTTGGAGCTTTACTCGCGAGGTGTACGAGAATAACGATAAAGAGGAGGATGAAACGGTAAGTGCCTATGTAAACTTCAGTCAATCTTTTGAGGAACTCGAGGATTTGTTTAAAGTTCATCGAAAAAAAGCCAAAGTGGTTTTCAGAAAAAGTCCGGATATTCTGCAACGTTTAGCTGTAAGTGGAGCGTATCCTTCATCTTATATTAAGAAAATGGAAAGCATTAAGAAGTTTTACAACACCTTGTTTGCCGATGTGCCTTTGTTAAATGCAATGAGTAAATTAAAAGTTACCGATGCTGAAGTGCAACAAGCAAAGGTTTTGATAACTACAGTAGAAACTAATCGAGGTGAATACCTGAAAGAAAAAGGCGAAAGTCAGGATGCTACCATGAAAAAAGATATGGCTTTTGCAAAGTTGGATGAGTGGATGCAAGAGTTTTATGCCGTAGCTAAAATTGGACTAGAAGATCAACCGCAACTACTTGAAGCACTCGGAAAAGTAGTGAAATAAGTAAAGTATGTAAATAGCTGCATATGCTATAAATAGTAGCGTGCAGCTATTTTTATGTTCTAAAAAATGTATATTTGACATCGCTTCCTATAAATAGAGTTATAGAATTCTGTTGAAGGATACTACCTGTTATTAATCTTTTAGTATAGCTTAAATCTATGTGTGCTCTAAATATGAGTTAATTGAGCGTGGAATAGTGTAGATGCTAAAAAGACAAAATATTGAGCAAATGAAAATTTCAGTTGGAGATAAAGTTCGTTTTTTAAACGATGTTGGTGGAGGCACCGTAAGTAGAACCGAAAAAAACAATGTGATTTATGTGTTGGATGAAGATGGTTTTGAGGTGCCTGTTATGGCCACCGAAGTAGTGATTGTTGAAAAAAAATCAGGCGACGTAGCTGAAAAGACTCCTGATGAACCTGGTTTTGAGTCTGCTGAAATGGATGTAGAAGAGAGTGATGAAGAAGGGGAACCTCGCATTGTTATTGCTTGTGTGCGCGATGCTGATTTGTCGGGAAATGTAAATATTTATCTGGTTAATGATTCTAACTTCTACGCTTTTTATACAATCAGTACTAAACAGGACGAGCGTTGTCAGTTGGCTTTTTCCGGACAAATAGAGCCCAATACAAAGGTGAATTTAGATAATGTTCCGGTTAATTTACTCGATGGAGTGACCTATCAAATACAATTGCTCTTATTTAGGAAGAAGAAAGATTTTACCCCTCAAAAGCCGGTCGACTTTAAAATTAAATTTTCAGGAAGTAAGCTTTTAAAAGATTCCAGTTACCATACCAATGCATATTTTAACGAGGAGGCCATTGTGTATTATATTGTAAAAAGCACGCTCGAACAAAAAATAGAGCAATTAACCGATAAAGAAATTAAGCAGGTAGTTCGCGACAAGGATAAGAAGAAGAAAATAGCGCCAGTAACCAGAAAGGATAATAAAGTGTTATTGGAAGTGGATTTACATATTAATGAATTGCTTGATGATACAAGAGGTATGTCGAATAAAGATATGCTGGATTATCAAATGGAGAAATTTCATAAGGTAATGGCTGAAAATAAAGAAAACACCAATCGTAAAATTGTTTTTATTCATGGTAAAGGAGATGGTGTTTTAAAGTCGGAAATACTAAAGGCTTTAAAAAGAAAATATAGCTGGCACACCTGGCAGGATGCCTCCTTTAAAGAATACGGTTACGGAGCCACAATGGTTATTATATAAAAGATACGAGCATAAAGTCTCAATAAATTTATTCTACAATCCCCCTTTCGTTAATTCGATTGGGGGATTTTTTTTGCTCGTGCTTTTCAAGCATATATAAGTATTAGTTATTGTTCTTTCGTTTTTTAAATATCCCTTCTTTCTACTAATAACAAAAACAAAAGCACCTGTGCAAAAAGCTGACATTTATATTCTTATGTGCTATTTCTATTTTTCTCATAAAAGGGTATTTAAAACCAACATATACCTTGCTTTCTGATCCATACGCCTTTGTTTTTAGAGTTTCAAGTTTTTCCTTTTGTATTTCTTAAAATCTTAAGTAATATTTAACCTGTCATTATAAATAAAATACTTTTCATAGATCGAGAATTAACTTACGATATTATAATTCAATATTGCTAAAAATCTATAATACTTAAATGATTTTAATTTAATTGTTTCTAAATTTAAAATGTATCTATATCATAAAAATAAATCATTTTCTAAATTAAAAGATGATATTACAATCGAAAATAAGAAAAGTATATTTTAAAATAATACTAGTAAAATTTGGATATTAAAAATATTTAAATTTCATTTGTTATGTTTTAATAAATATATTTCAAATGTTAGCATAATTCCGTAAAGGTAATTTGATTTTAATATGCATTATACAAAACATACGAAACTTGAATATTTATATAAGCTAAGAGATATTACCTCTATGAGCATCGATATAGATGATGTGAGAGAGGTGGTGGGTTCTTATGGATATGATAGGGATAAATTAATCGAGGGCAAGCGAATGGTGGAAGGCCTTGAGCGATTAAGTAATGAGGTTGGTGCAAAAAGTATTCTTAAGAAGAAGATGTTTGCAGACAAAAAGAGAAAACAGGATCAGATTCATAAGAAATATATGAAGTTTATAAAGTTAGCACGCATTGCTTTTGCTGATGATATTGAAGCTAATGAGGCTTTGGTGTTGTCAGGGTCAAGGGCTCGTACCTATGAAAAATGGTATACGCAGGTGTCTGTATTTATAAATAACATGCTTGAGAATGCAGAGTATATAGATGCGTTGAAAGTTTTTGGAGTTCGAAAGGAAGAGATTGAGGAGTTGAAATTAAAATTGGATGAGTTGAATAAGCTTTCGTCGGAGTGTGTGAAAATAACCGGTGTGGTTCGCATGTTGAATCATAAGATTAAAAAAGAAGTTATTGTTATTCAGAATTGGGTGAGTAGCTATATTAAAGTCGCTCGCATTGCTATGGACGAAAATCCTCAGGTAGGAAAATTGATTAAAAAAGCGATAGGAGCATAAGGTCGGAGTTAGGTCATTCTGATAAATAACAAAATATGTAAATAGTTAGCGAAGATCATTAATGAAAGGGTTTTTGCGTTTGTGTAGATAAATATTGTGTTTGACAAAAAAGTGCTGTTGATATAGGGGTAGGGTGAAACCAATGAAAGGATTGTTCGTACAAAATGTTTAAATCGGCAAGGGTAATTATTTATGATTGCTATTGTGGGTTGTAAATGTTTGAACGACAATCGGAAATGACAGTTAAGTTGTGTGCTGTTGTTTTTGAGTTTTAGCTCTCATTAAAAACAATGAGAAGATATGTGAAATTAAATTGATATAAAATGACATATTTGTATTCGATTTATACGAAAAAAGTAACGTTGTCAAATTGGGACCTTGGCAGCGCTTTGTTGTTTTATATCTATAGTGCACATAAAAGTGCCAATATAACCAGGAGTCATTATATATTAAAATTATGATGAAAAACTTAAACCGTTTCATAAGTATCCTTGCTCTTATTTCAATAGGAATGTTTTCTGTTGGGGTAGGAGTTTTTGCGCAAACAGGCGAAAAACCAGGGCCAGATGCTAGTCGTGCAGAAATAGTCAAATATTATGGACTATCAAGCTTGAAGGGTGCCAATAATGTTTTAACTGATTTACCAGATCGCTTCTGTTCAACAGACGCGCCTGTTGAAATTTATGTTGATGCCGCTAATTTAGATCCAACAAGAACAGATATTGAGTGGACTGTTTATACAGGAGCTGTTGTAACAGGTAACTATGAAGAGCATAATGATTGGGTTACACCAATTGGAACTTCACCAAATAATGGAATATCTTTTAATCCGGCAGTGGTGCCGAGTGCATATTATGGAGTAAATGTTAAGATTTCATATAAGCAGATAGGTACTGATGGTAGTTTGGATGATGTAGATGTAACTGTGGTAAATAAAACACCTAGTGCATACGACTTTACACAAACGGCTGTTGTGTGTGATGGGGATATAACAACCATTTCGCTTCCGACAACGGATCCTGGAACATACTATAACCTATATAGAGGTGTTACTTTGATAAATACAGATGGTGCTTTCTTAGGAGATGGAAATGCAATAAACTTTTTTGTCAATGAAGCTGGTACTTATACTGTAAAAGGATTTGATAATAATACCGAAGCAAGTTCTAAATGTTTTACCTGGATGACGGGTTCTGCTGAGGTAACAGTAAATACCCGACCAACGCCTACAGTTGGAGGAGATAATGATGTATGTGTTGGAGATGCTGGTGTGACTTATTCTACAGAATCAGGTATGTCAGGATATACTTGGTCTGTTTCCGCTGGAGGTACAATTACTGCAGGGGCAGGAACAGATGAAATTACGGTTACCTGGAATACTTCCGGAGCGCAATCCGTTTCGGTTAATTATACACATACCAACGGTTGTGAAGCTGAAAATCCAACTGTTTATGCAGTTACGGTTAATGACTTACCTAATCCAACAATTGCTGGAAGTAACAGTGTTTGTGTTGGGGATGCTGGCCTTACTTATTCTACTGAGGTAGGAATGAATAATTATGTGTGGACGATTTCAGCAGGAGGAACTATTACTGCTGGAGCAGGTACGAATGAAATTACAGTTGACTGGGATGCTACCGGTCCTCAAACTATAACTGTTGAATATGAAAATACGAGTAATTGTGGTACGGTAACACCAACTGTTCTTAATGTTACTGTAAATGAATTACCGTCTCCAGCTATAAGTGGAGATAATATTGTTTGTGAAAGTGATGCTGGAGTTACTTATACCACAGATCCAGGTATGAGTAATTATGTATGGGTTGTAACAGGCGGTACTATTACAGGCGGAGCAGGAACTGAAGAAATTACGGTTACATGGAATACTGCAGGTTCGCAGACTGTATCAGTTAATTATGAAAATGCAGCAGGTTGTCCGGCAAGTACACCAACTACTTATAATGTTACAGTAAATGCTTTACCCGTAGTTACGGTGTCAGGAGATAATGATGTATGTGAAGGTGAAGTAGGGGTAACTTATTCTACAGAGCCTGGAATGAATAACTATGTCTGGAGTATCTCTGCTGGAGGAACGATTGATGCAGGTACAGGTACAAATCAAATTTCAGTTACCTGGAATACTCCCGGGGCACAATCTGTATCGGTAAATTATGATAATGCACAAGGTTGTGATGCACTTACACCTACAAATTATAATGTAAATGTAAATGCTGCTCCAACTCCAAGTTTAGCAGGTAGTAATAATGTATGTGTAGGTGATGCAGGTGTATTGTATACTACAGATGCGGGCATGAATAATTATGTATGGAATGTTATAGGGGGAACTGTCACTGCAGGAGCAGGAACTAATCAAATTACAGTAACTTGGAATACGGATGGTGTGCAGACAGTTACTGTAAATTACGATAATGCTTTAGGTTGTCCTGCAGCAACACCAACTTCATATAATGTTACTGTTAATCCTTTACCAGTACCAACAGTTTCTGGAACAAATGCTGTTTGTGAAGGAACTACTGGTGTTACTTACAGTACAGAAACAGGAATGAATAATTATGTATGGAGTGTTTCTGCAGGCGGTACTATTACTGCTGGAGCAGGTACGGATGAAATAACTGTAACATGGAATACTGCAGGTGCACAAACAGTATCTGTTAATTATGATAATGCATTGGGTTGTAATGCAGCGTCCACTACTAATTATCCAGTAAGTGTAAATGCCTTACCTGTTCCTGTTATCAGTGGGAACTTGATTGTTTGTGAGGGAGATGCAGGTGTTAATTATGCAACTGATCCTGGAATGAATAATTATGTATGGTCTGTTTCTGCAGGCGGTACAATAACTGCGGGAGCAGGAACTGATGAAATTACAGTTACCTGGAATGGAAGTGGAGCTCAAACAGTATCTGTTAATTATGTTAATACTTCAGGTTGTACGGCTACAAGTCCAACTACTAGTAATATTACTGTAAATGCAGCGCCTGTTCCAACTATTCTTGGTACAGCAAGTGTTTGTGAAGGCGATGCAGGAGTCACTTATACTACGGAGGGTAGTATGAGTAATTATGTATGGACGGTTTCTTCAGGAGGTACAATTACTGGAGGTACAGGTACAAACGAAATAACTGTAACCTGGAATACAGCTGGTGCTCAAACTGTATCAGTAAATTATGATAATGCTTCAGGATGTTCTGCGTTAACTCCAACAGTTAGTAATATAACAGTAAATCAAGTAAACGCAATTCTTAATATTACTAACCCAACACCTCCTGGAACAAATGTATGTTCGGGTACGACCGTAACATTTTCTGCCAGTGGAACAGATGGGTCTGGAGATTATAATTATGAATTTTTTGTTGATGGTGCTTCTCAAGGTGTAGCGAGTACTACTTCTACCAGAGATATTACTATTAATGCAAACATGTTAGTGGAAGTTGAAGTTACAGATAATGTAAATGGTTGTATAGATAGAACAGCTATTAATATGACAGCCATTGCTATTCCTAATGTAAACTTATCGCAACCGGTAGGAGGACAAGAATACTGTGAGAATGAGGCCGTAACTTTAACTGCAGCTCCTTCAGGATACGCTAATTATGTTTATTATTCAACTGATGGAACTACAAATACACAGCTAAACACTTTAGGAAGTGAAACCTTTGAGGTTAGTTCAGGATTCGATACATCTATAACAGGTGTATATGTAATTGCTTCTGATAATGGGTGTTCGGCTCAGTCGTCAACTATAAATATTTCTATAAATGCTTTACCAACTGCAGATGCTGGTAGCAATCAGTCTATTTGTGAAGATGATGGTTTAGTGTTGGATGGTTCGGCTTCAGGAGGAACAGCTGGTTATACTTTTAATTGGACAGGGCCGAATGGTTACGTGGCTAATGATACTGAAGATCCTGACTTAGGAACAGCGGATTTAAATGAAGAAGGAACTTATATCTTAACTGTTATTGATAGTAAAGGTTGTCAGGATACAGATGAGGTTGAAGTAAGTTTAGATGAATTACCGCAAGATCAAACTGTTGTTGCTGAAAATACAGAATACTGTGAGGCATCCACTGGTGTAAGAATATATTTACAAAATTCAGAAGCAGGTGTTACGTATCAATTACAAGATGCAGGAGATAATCCTGTAGGTTCAGATGTTGTTGCAGACGGAGTCTCAACTGTTGAATGGACTAATGTTGCATCTGGTACTTATCATGTTGTTGCATTTGGATCTACTGTAAATGCTTGTTCTATAAGAATGTCAACTGCTGATATTACGATTAATGAAAATCCTTTACCACAGGTATATAATATTACTCCATCAGACGTAGACCTAGGTTGTAATGGTGGAGCAGGTTGGCCAATTGGTTTGGATGATAGTGAAGTTGGTATTGAATATCAGTTGTTAAGAAATGGTTCTCCGTATGGAGCATCAGTAGTAAGTACAGGAGGTGCTCTTACATTGAATTCTAACGTGACAGCGTTCGGTGTTTATACAATTAGAGCAACGAATCCAACTACATTATGTAATGTAATGATGAATGAGGATTATGAAATTCAATCAGATGTTGTTGTTACTACATATGATATAACTAGTACTCCGGGAACTGGAGATTATTGTATATCCGATGCTGACCCGGGAGTAACAATTGGTATGACAGGTTCTGATGCTACGGTTGAGTATCTGTTAATTTTGAACGGAAACTCTGAAGCTCCAGAACAAAGAAAAACAGGAGATGGTTCTGTATTATCCTTTGATAATAAGGTTACTATAGATGGTGTGTATACTGTTCAGGTAGAGACACCTGGTGGTTGTAGTTTCCCTATGAATGGTTCTGTAGCGGTTACGGCCTTTAACGATCCAACTGTATTTAGTTTGCAAGCTGACAATAATGGTTTCTATTGTCCAGATCCAGATGGCTCTCCAGTAGGGGTAAATATCTGGTTAGTAGGACAACAAAATGGAGTTGAGTATACACTTTGGAGAGAAAATGGTGGAGCTCCTGTTAATATTGAAACTGTTACAGGTACAGTTGATGATGGTTCGGCGTTATTAAATTTTACAGGACCGTTTGTATTAGAAGATAATTATTATGTAGTAGCAAGTAGACCAGGAGTGGGTTGTACTTCTACAATGAATAATATTATTGCAGTAACAGAAAATCCATTAATGAATGGGTTCAATGTAAGTAAGTCTGATGATTTTTGTACAGGGTCTTCTGTTTCTATTTTTATTGATGGGTCAGAGGCAGATGCAGAATATCGTTGGGTGGCTAATGATGGAACTGCTGATATAGCAAATGGAAGCTGGACTGCTGGAACCGGAACTGCCTTAGAATTTTCAGGTATAATTATAGAAGGAACTTACAGAGTTGAAGCACGTCGACTAGAAAATGGCATAACTTGTTTCAGAGAAATGCTTAATACGGTTGATGTACTAGAAAAACTTTTACCTGAAGATAAAACATGGTTAATTTCCGGAGGAACAGGTTGTGATGATGGTGTGGTAATTACAATTGAAAATTCACAAGTAGGTGCTATTTATCACTTGTTTAAAAGAGGTACACCAGATACTGAAGTATCTGGAGCTGAAATCATTGGTGATGGAAACAATATTTCGTTTGCACCAATTACAGATAGTGGAGCGAATTATAATGTTGTTGCAGAATTAAATGGCTGTACTAATGATTATGATATTAATATTCCAATTGATATAGCGGGAGCTATTACAAAATTAACAGTTGATGGTGGAGGAAGTGTTTGTTCTGGAGGCGCTGTTGGTGCTGTAATTGGAATGAGTGAAAGTACAGTCGCAGATGTGAGGTATGAATTATTCTTAGCTGATAATCCAGGTGCCGATACAGGAACGAGTAAAGGTGTTATCGATGGCGATGGAACAGTTCGTAACTTTGGAAATCAGACAGATTTAGGTGAGTACTATGTAATTGCTACAAATATTTTCGATGGTTCATGTCCAACGGAAATGACTAATCGAGTTACAATAGCATTTTATCCTAATCCTACTGCAGAATTGCTTTCTGATGAAGGAGATATTATCTGCGAAGGAACAGAGGTTACATTTACAGCAAGTGGCGGTGCGAATTATCAATTCTATTTAAATGGTAATCCATTAGGAAGTATGGCTGCAGTTTCTACTTATGTAAATTCAAGTCTTTCGGATGGAGACAGAGTTTCTGTAATGGTGGAATCTGCTGACGGTTGTACTGATATGTCCGATGACATTGCAATGACAGTTAATCCTATGCCAACAGCAAAAAATGTTGGTACAAGTGGTACATTCTGTCAGGGTTCATCATCTAGTGTTAGTGTTTATGTTATCGACCCTGAAGTTGGTTTTACCTATACTTTAATAGATGAATCAGATGAATCAACTGTAGGTACAGATGATACGCTGCCAATTCTATTTGAAAATATTGATGAAGGAACATATAGGGTAGAGGCGTCAGCTAATGGTTGTTCAGTAGTAATGAATAATCCGGTTAATATTTCTGCTCAATCATTACCTTCTATATATTCATTGGATCCTAATGGTGTTGAAAATACATGTGTTGCAATTCCTGTAAAACTTTTAAATTCTGAGTTAGGAATTGCTTATACATTATATAGAGATGGAAATATTGTAGGAGGCCCAACAGATGGAACGCATGATGGTGTAGAAGTCAACTTCGGTGATTACAATATTACAGGAATATATACAGTTAGAGCTGAAAATATTTCGAGTGGATGTCAAAGGGATATGCAAGGACAGTTAACTATTACTGCGGGTTCAGGTAATACTTACGATGTAGAACCAGTTAATGGTAGTTATTGTCAAGGTGATTCACCTGCTAATATTACTTTAACAGATTCAGATGCAGGTGTTAAATATACCTTATATTATAAAGGTACCTCAACAGGTATTGAGTTAACAAGCTCTGCTGATGATGAAGTGCTGGATTTTGGCGCTCCAGCAAGTGGTGATGGTACATATTCTATTATTGCTGAAGATACAGGTGGTTGTTTATATCCAATGAATAATGATGTTATTATTCAGGGATTTGTATCACCAACGTCATTTAATCTAGAAACTCAAAATGGTTTAAGTAGTGAGGAATACTGCCCTGGAGATGCAGGTGTTGATGCAATTCATGTTAAAGGCCAGCAATTAGGCGTTACCTATATTTTATATGATGAGAATGATATCCAAGTTGGTGTTCCTCAAATAGGTATTATTGAAGATGCTAATGTTGATATTGTTTTTACAGGTCCTTTCGACAGTGATACATATAGAGTAGAGGCTACCAATACAGCAGGATGTACTTCTATTATGAATAATGTAGTTAACATTTCAGAAAGTCCTGCTTTACGCGATGATTTTGAAGTTGTTACTAGTGGAGATATTTGTACAGGTGGTGCAGCAACTATTACAACAAATGGTTCTGAAACTAATGTAAGATACTGGTTATACAGAAATGGGTTTAATACAGGGAACTTCATCGATGGTGATGGTGGAGTTTTAGATCCTCCGTTTAGTGTAAGTCAGGGAGGTACATATACTTTAGAAGCCGAAAATATAGCAGGATGTAGAACTTTCCTTGTTGATGATGCAGTAATTAGTGAAACGAATCTACCAAAAGTCAAAGCGATTGTTAGTGATGGTGGTATAGATTGTAGTGTTGGTGCTGTAATTACAGTGCAATTAGCTGATCCTGATATTATTTATCAGTTATATAAAAGAACAGGTAATGGAGATATACTAGTTGATGGATCAGATATATCTCATTCAGGTGTTGTGCCGACAGATATTGCTTTTGATCCAATTACTGATAGGAATGCATATTATACAGTAAAAGCATCTAATGGTAGTTGTAATGAAATAGATATGTCTAATGATCCGGGTGTTGATCTTACAAATTTTGATGATGTTTATGTCGATATTTCAGAAGCAGCACTAAGGTTTGAAGTTACTCCTGATATTGCAGATATCTGTAATGGAGATCAAGGTCGTAGATTTGGGTTGATCAATTCTGAAGAAGGAGTAGTTTATTCTTTATATAGAGCGCAATTAGCAACTGAAACTGCTGACGTATTTAAAGAGTCAATTACTGGTCCATTAGGAGGAGGTTCAATTCAGTTTGTTGGAGTCTATAACGAACCAGGTGAGTATTACGTTCTGGCAGATAATGGTTTGTGTGCAACACAAACAGAAATGATAAACAGACCTACTTTAACTGTAAATCCTTTGCCAACTGCATTTAAAATGACGGGTTCAGGATTCTACTGTGATGTCATTGAAGGTGCAGAGATTGGACTTGAAAGCCAGGAAGCAAATGTTAGATATACCCTGCAGTTTGAAGATGGTTCACATGTTGGAGATGTACTAGGAGGTTCTTTCAATGACTCAATAAGTTTTGGAGAATTTACTATGCCAGGTTCATATACGGCAGTAGCTATTAATGAGAATACACTTTGTACTTCCAATATGGAAGGGGTTGTTGAAGTTATTCAGGTTGATACACCGGAAGATCAATTCTTATTAGCTTCTACGGATACTGTTTATTGTGGAATAATAGCAGGTGTTGAATTTATTTTGGCTAATAATGAACTGGATGTAACTTATCAGGTACGTGAAGTTAGTACTTCAAATATTATAAGTGAAGTTGTAGGTACTAACGATACTGGTTCAGATGTTGAATTAGCATTCCCTGATATTATCCCGGAAGGAACATATGAAATATGGAAGTCGAGAGGAGGTGATGCTTGTGTAAGTATTACCAATGGAGGTAAAGTAATTGAGGTTATTCATGAAAGTGAACCAAATGATTGGAATATTGAGGTTGATAAATACAATGCTTGTAGTTCTGAGTTTGTTACATTAACATTGGACGGATTTGATGATGGAAGAGCTTATCGAATTGAAAATGATGATGAAGGTGCTATTCTTGATACAATTACTAATTTAGATCGAGGAAGTATAAGCTGGGAATTAAATACAAGTGGTTTAGAAACAGGAACTGTATTCTATGAAGTTTTTGCTTTATCTGTAACAGGTGCATGTGATAAGTCTATGGGACTTGTAAAAATAGATTATCGAGATGCTCCTGCAGTTCCACAATATATCTTATCTGATACGGCTTATTGTGATTCAGAAGCTGGTGTAAATGTTGGAATTCAGGCTACTGAAAATGGTATTGCTTATATTTTAAGAGATGAATTCTATAATGCATATGGATTTATAGATGGAAACGGTTCTGATATTTATTTCTTAAATGCTATTCAGGCTGGAAGATATTATATATCAGCTCGTAATTTCGATACAGGATGTGAAACATTAAGTGTTGATTCGTTTGATATAACAATAAATCCAAATCCGGATATTCAAGAATTCTACATTGAAGGTTTTGAGTGTGTTACAGCTCCTTGTAATGGTATTGTTGATGTTACAGAACTTATGCTTGCTAATTCTGTATTAGGTACTACATATAGCTTAATGCTTGATAATGCTTTTATACTTCCAATGGTAGATAGTATTGGAACTTCTAACTCAATTAATTTTGGCACAAGAAGTGAATCTGGAGAATACACAGTTATTGCCACAAATATTGAAGGTTGTAGCGCAATTATGGATGGAGTTGTACAACTTGATGAATTCCCATTAGAAGCTATAACAGATAGTGTAAGTATCAATAAGGATGTATTGGTTGGCGGTGCATTATTAGGACTGAATGATATCTTTAATTCAGCTGTTGATGAGTTAGGAGTAAGAGATGATTTAGGATTAATTGTGGAAGAAGGAAATATTAGGTTTAAGGTTGTAGATGGATTTGTTGATACTTCAGGACAACTTATTGCAAATGAAGATGGAGAGTTAGTTACTACAATTGGTGTGGTTGCAATTGATTCTATAACAGGTGTGCTTAATTATGAAAAACTTCCAGGATTCTATGGTCTTGATTCACTTAGATACAGTATAGTTAATAGGGACAATCCTGATAGATATGACGAGGCAATTGTATATATATATGTTGGAAATAAAGCTTTGGATGAAAATAAAACTTTCTTAATCCCTAATGCTTTCTCTCCAAATGGAGATGATATTAATGATTATTTTAAAATAACAGGTATTAATAAAAATGGTGTAACCGCTGAAAAGTCTTCACTAGAAGTATTTAATAGATGGGGAACACTTGTTTACCGCTCTAAAGGTGATGTTTACGGTGATGATAATGAATGGTGGGATGGAACCTCTTCAACTTCAAATATGGTTTCCATAGGAAGTGAACTTCCGAACGGTACATATTTCTATATTTTCAAAGTACAAGCTAACGAAAAGGTTTACAATGAGGATAATGATATGTATGAAAATAAAATCATTGAGAAAGAATATAACGGTTATATAGAACTAAGAAGATAAGCTTATAAAATTTAAAAAAGACATGAAGAAATTAAATTATATAAGAATAATAGTTATCGTAGCGCTGACATCGTTCGTTTTATCAGTAGATGGTCAGGATATGGTTCAGTATAACCATTATATAGCTAATCAAGGACTATTAAATCCTGCTTACAATGGTACAAGAGATGTTATTAGTGGATTATTAATTCACAGAAGCCAGTGGGTAGGTTTTGAAGGTGCTCCTATGAACCAATCTTTAAATGTACATGGACCTATTGAAGATACTGATTTAGGTGCTGGTTTGAGTATAACCAATGACCGTGTTGGCTTCTCAAATAATTTTGATGCTTTTGGATCAGTATCCTATAAAGTTGCTATTGATAGAAGAAAGTTTGTATCCTTTGGTTTGCAAATGGGAGTTAGTTCGCATGTTTATGATGGAACACTTGCCATTACAGAAGAATATGGAGATCCTGTATATCAAGGAAAATCTTCAAAAATAGGCTTTAATGTTGGCTTTGGGTCCTATTTCTATGGAGAAGATTATTTTGCCGGTTTTTCAGTACCCAGAATGTTCAGCAATAACTTTGATGAAGCAGGTGAAGTATTTAAAAATACATTAGACTTTAAGAATATGCATATGTACTTATATGGTGGATATGTATTTGATTGGGGAGATGTAAAAGTTAAGCCAACATTACTTTTTAGGGAAGTATATGGTGCACCACTTCAGTTTGATGTTTCAGGTAATGTTTTATTAGCTGAAACCTTATGGTTGGGACTTTCATATCGCTCAGTGTCAGAAATGGTTTTTTTAACTGAATATATTATAAACAGACAGTTTACAGTTAGATATTCTTTTGATTATTCTTTAAGTAGCCTAAATAAATATGCGAAATTTGGATCGCATGAAATTAGCTTACAATTTGATTTTACTTTCAATAGACGGGCAGGAATGCGTTCAATTCGTTATTTTTAATTGAGTTAGTATATAATTATGAATAATTAGAAAGAATAGATAGTTTTTAATAAACAAAATCATATTTTAATCATAACTTAAATGTTCTAAACAATAGTTTAAGCAGCTTTTGGGTTAAAACCTTTTATCATAGAAAAAATATCTTTTATCATGAAGAATATTGCTCGGTACATAGTTTTTATCCTTGTTGGTTTTATAGGGCTCCAATCTATAAATGCGCAAGGAAAAAACATAAAAAAAGGGGATAGTATGTATAAGAAAGGTGAGTATTATCAGGCTCTACTTTCCTATGACAAGGCTAAAGAAGATGGAGAAAAAATTAACAATCAAGTTAAAAAAAGAATTGCTAATTGTTATTTTCAGCTTAATGATATTGATAATGCTTTTACCACATTTAATGAAGTAGAAGATGAGTTAACGGGAGAGGATTTATTAACCTATGCAATGACTTGGCATAAGATAATTGGGGGTTATGAATTTGCCATAGAATGGTATGAAAAAGCGAAGGCTGCTGGTGCTCATCCAACAAAAGTGAATGAGCTTATTGAATCTTGTAAATGGGCACTACAAAATCAACAATTTAATCCTGATATTCGTGTAAACCCTTCTACCGTTTATACTTCAGGACAATCATTTGGAATTATTTATTATCGTGATGGTGTTGTGTATTCATCAACATCTGAGGATGATGATAACAAAAAAGTAGATAAACAAGGAAAGGCGTTTTTAGATCTGTATTACTCAGATTTAATTAATGATGAAATAAGTGATGAAAGACGACTTTTATCAGAAAATTTACAATTCCCTTATCATATAGGTGCGATTTCCTTTACTTCGGATTATAATACAATGTATTATACAAGAAGTGTTCGAGTAAAAGGTGATAGTAGACTTAAAATATACAAGGTTACATATGATGGTAAAGATTGGGGAAGATCAGAAGAATTACCATTTAATAGTGACGATTATGATTGCGTAACACCTGCAGTCTCTCCAGATGATAAGTTTCTTTACTTTGTTTCTAACCAAAAAGGTGGATATGGAGGTAAAGATATCTATAGAGTGGAACGTTTAAGAGGAGGTATGTATGGTAAAGTGGTTAATATTGGACCTGATATAAATACATTCGGTAATGAAGAGTTTCCTTATTTAAGTAAGGATAATACATTATATTTTTCTTCGGATGGTCACTATGGATTTGGAGGCTTGGATTTGTTTAAAGCGGAGTATATAGATGGTAAATGGAAGAATCCGCAAAATATGATGCAACCATTTAACTCTGTAAAAGATGATTTTGCTTATAGTATCAATCCAAAAAATCCTAAACGTGGATTCTTATCGAGTAACAGGTCTGGAAATGGAGATAAGGATGATATTTTTTATGTAGAGTACCTGGAGAAAGAAGTACCAAAAGAACCAGAAGTTGTTGAGGAACCAGAAGTTGGAGATGTTATTGATATAACAGCTTTGCCTGAGGAAACTGAAGAACCTGCTCAACCGGAAGTTGATTTATCATCCTTCCCAATGGCTTTTTCATCTAAAATTAAATCTACATTTAATAATGAAGCTGCAGGAGGTGTAAAAGTTGAAATTATTGATGATGTTACAGGAGAAGTAATTGCAAGTGCGGTTTCAGATGCGCAAGGTAATTTTAATATTATAATTCCGGATGAATATAAAAAAGAAGGTCAGGAGTTTGAATTAGTTTTCTCTAAAGATGGAGAATTTGATGCCAAACGAATGATTGTTAATATCATGGAAATTGGTGATTTAAATGATAAAGGTATATCTATGACGCCTGTATTTAATGATACCGTTTTAGATGATATTAGCGATATGGTTCTTTATTACGATGGAGATGAATTATTAGAAGAAAGTAAAAAGACTTTAGCCAGATTAGCCACGTACCTTCAAAACAATCCACAAATAGTTGTGAAGTTAAACACTCATAGCGATGCTCGTGGAAGTAAGTTGGATAACTTGATGAAAACTCAACGTATGGGTGAGAAAGTGGAAGGTATGCTAATGGAAAGAGGTGTAAATGGAGATGCTACTATTCCAAGAGGATACGGTGAAAGATATTTAATAAACAGATGTAAACGAGGCGTACTTTGCAGCGAAGAAGAACAACAAAAGAATAAACGTATTGAAGTTGTGGTTTGGAAAGTAAAGAAGTAACCTTTTAAAAGAAATCAAATGAAGACTTTTTATATTATATCAATTATATTATTGACTTTCTCAGGTATTCATGCGCAAAGTAAAAAAGATAAACTTGGAGAACTGAGAACGTCAAAGAAAATTGTTAGTGTAACTCAGGTATCAGGAAGTAATGATTGGGCTGTGCAAATTATTGCTCTTAAGTACCCTGCAGGTGAACCAGGTTTTTTTACAAATATTGAAGAAGCCAGAGAATTTACTTGTTCTGATGGGTATGTGAGATATTGTGCAGGAAGTTTTTCTTCATATCAGGAAGCAAAAGCTCAAATATCATACTTTAAAGATTTAGGATATGTACAATCATTTGTAGTAAATACATCAAAATTCAATTTAGGAGGTACTGTTCCAACAGGGTTTAAAACTGATCCTAATAAAAGATATACAATACAGTTAAGTGCTTTTAGATTCCCTGTTTATTTATCTCACTTTAAAGGCCTTGAAAATATTAAGGAATTTTATCTGGAAGATAGAATTTATAGATATACAATTGGAGATTATAGTTATGAAGAGGCGACGGCTTCATTACCGGATATTAAGTCCAAAGGATATCCTAAGGCTTTTGTAACTGAGCTGGATGCTTATTTACCATATCAAATTGAATAATATTAAATAGCGGCAAGGTTTTTATCTTGCCGTTTTTTTATACTTTTGTGGCATAGCAAGTCAGTCTATCGCCGCTATTTATAGAGGAGGAAAGTCCGGGCAATGCAGGGCATCATGCTTCCTAACGGGAAGGTATCTGAAAGGATACAGTAATGTAACAGAAAATAACCGTCTAACTTTGTTGGATAAGGGTGAAAAGGTGAGGTAAGAGCTCACCGGTATCTATGGTAACATGGATAGCCGTACATCTCATGAATTGCAAGACCAAATATATCACGATTTCGGAAGATACAGAGCGGCCCGTTTTGATGTTTTACAGTCGTGAGGGGTAGGTTGCTTCAGGTTGTTAGTAATTTCAATCGTAGACAAATGATAGACCATTCTTTTATGAGTGACAGAACCCGGCTTATCGACTTGCTATTTTTTTCTTCCTACAGAGGCTTAAAATGCTTATCTTCCAACTTCAACAATTAAATCATTAGCTATTGTTTATGAAAGAATATTTAAGCAAAATAATAAAGTATCTAACTGAGGATATGTGGAGAATACAAAAAGTTGAGCTTTCTCGCCCTCATTTAATTATTGTTAATGTATTACGTATTCTGTATTTAGCTGTTAAAGGTTTTATCTACGATAAGTGTCAACAAAAAGCCTCAGCACTTACTTTTTATTCTTTAATGTCGGTTGTGCCAATGGTAGCAATGCTATATGGGATTGCCATGGGTTTTGGTTTTAAAGACACATTAATTAAAGAATTAACTGTTAGAATGGCCGGCCAGGAAGAGGTTCTTAGGTACATTTTGAAAGTAACAGAGGAATACTTGAGCAACACTAAAAGCGGCTTAATTGTAGGAATTGGTTTAGTGTTGTTGTTTTGGTCTGTAATGAATGTTTTAGGCAATATAGAGCAAAGTTTTAATGATATTTGGGAAGTTAAGCGTTCCAGAAATTTTGCTCGTAAATTTACTGATTATATTGCTATTGTACTTGTTGCGTTTTTATTCTTAGTCTCGAGTAGTAGTATGATCGTTTTTGTTTCTTCTAAATTTAGTGATTATGACCTACTAAATTCTGTTGGTAAAATTATATCTTCTATTTTACCTTATGTTTTAATTTGCTTTGTCTTTACAATGCTTATTTTAATTATGCCCAATACAAAAGTTAGTTTTTTATCGGCGATGGTAGGAGGTGTTGTGGCTGGT
Organism: uncultured Saccharicrinis sp.; assembly: GCA_963677245.1. Lineage (GTDB taxonomy): Bacteria > Bacteroidota > Bacteroidia > Bacteroidales > Marinilabiliaceae > Saccharicrinis. Next base: position 959,855 of record OY781921.1, on the reverse strand, counting down.
ATTCTATTTCAGTTGTTGCAATATTACTTTATTAACTTTATGGTTGGTGTATCAAAAATGAGTGCATTATACGGTAGTTTTGCAGCTTTACCTTTGTTCTTATTTTGGATGCAGGCCAGCTGGTTAATTGTGATGTTTGGAGCTGAAATTTCATTTGCCGTTCAAAATGTGAATAGTTTTGAGTTTGAGGCAGACACTAAAAATGTAAGTACAGAATACAAAAGAGTTGTAGCTTTATTGGTGAGTTATCAGATTATAAAGCGATTTGAAAAGGGAAATAAACCAATAACAGCACTTGAACTATCAATGGAGTTAAAGATACCTATTCGTTTAATAAATGAGATATTATTTGATCTTATTAAGTCAAATGTTATTATAGAAGTTTCCCCAGAATCTGGTAATACTGCTTCTTATAATCCGGCAATAGATATTAATAAACTAAAAGTTTCCACTATTTTGGAAATGATTGAAACCTCAGGAAGCGGTGACCTTCACTTTGAAGAAACAGAGAGTTTATACAGGGTAAAAGATGTGCTTGACAGGTTTAAATCAATGCGATTAGAATCAGACTATAATGTACTGCTTAAGGATATGTAAAAAAGAAAGAGCTACTAAAAAGTAGCTCTTTTATAACGGCCGCATCAATCATGGACTATTTAAACTCCTGAATACAGGATTTGAGTGTTCTTAATCCGCAGTAATCCTCCGTATCTTAAAGATAACCCGAAGGTGAGGCCCGCCTTTGGAAAAAATAAACTTTACTCGGTTTTATTGTAGTGTTGAGTTTAACAATCTAAATAAAACTGATGCGGTTTTTCTTGTTCGTTGTTATACAACAAATGTATATTAAAAATTTCTTCTATACAAGAAATAACAAGGGTTTTCATGCGTTTTAAGTGCGAAAAAATAAGGTAAAAAATGGTTACAATTTCTATAGGAATTTACTACTTTCGTTTTTTGCACATTATCAGAAATTTAGGATTAAGAATGTATACTATTATAGATATTGAAACAACAGGAGGGAGTGTAAATAATGGTAAAATTACTGAAGTAGCTATTTATTTACATGATGGTAAAAATGTAGTAGAGGAGTTTGTTTCGTTAATAAATCCTGAGCAATTTATACCTCCGTATATTTCACAATTAACAGGTATTACAAATGAAATGGTTCAGGACGCACCTAAATTTTATGAGGTAGCTAAACAAATTGTTGAGATTACAGAGGGTAATATATTTGTTGCTCATAATGCAGCTTTTGATTATGGTTTTATTAAGGCGGAATTTGAAAATTTAGGGTATACTTTCACTCGTGAAACATTGTGTACAGTTAAGCTAAGCAGAAAGTTATTGCCGGGATATAAATCATATAGTTTAGGTAATATATGCGAAATATTAAATATTAGTAATGATGCCAGGCATAGAGCTGCAGGTGATGCTTTGGCAACTGTTTCTTTGTTCGAAGTTTTATTAAGAAAAGGTGGTGGCATTCTTCTTCCATTAGATGGAAACAAATTATTTTCTGCAGATGGAATTCATGGAAACTTAAATATTGATAAGGTAAATAAGTTGCCTCATGAAGTTGGTGTATATTATTTTTATAATGATAAAGGTGATTTGATATATATTGGTAAAAGCAATAATATTCGAAAAAGAGTATTGACTCATTTAGGTAATTCTAAGACCAGTAAAGCCATAAAAATGAAGAGGGACATTGCTGATGTCGATTATGAAATAACGGGTAATGAGTTAGTAGCTTTGCTTAAAGAATCACAGGAAATAAAAGATAATAAACCCATTTATAATAAAGCACAGAAAAAGAATAAATTCTATTTTGGATTGTTCACCTTTAAAGATAGAAAAGGTTATATACGGTTTAATATATCTCGAAATGATGGACGTGTAACGCCTCTAAACTCGTTTGATTCGGAAAAGGAAGGGAAAGATTTCTTATTTGCAAAGGTTGATGAGTATAATTTGTGTCAGAAACTATGTGGTTTAGCAAATTCTGTGAATGCTTGTTTTCAGTATCAGATAAAAGATTGTAATGGGGCTTGTATTGAGGAAGAGAAACCTGAAGATTATAATAAAAGAGCGCTGTTGCTCATTGAAAGTCTTGCTTTTAAGTATGAGGATTTTGTTCTGTTAGAAAAAGGAAGGGATATGAATGAATCTGCTGTGGTTGTTGTTAAAGAAGGGCTTTATAAAGGCTATGGTTTTGTCGATAAAATGAATAGTTTTAACAGTTTAGAGGATGTTTTAGCGCAAATAACGTTATTTGATGATAATCAGGATGCCAGAGCTATACTTAATCGGTATATTAAAAACAATTCTGAAATAAAGATTATCACTTTTTAGAGCTTATTCAAAAACGTCTTTAGGAACAATTATTCTTTCGTGTGCACCAATTGCAATAATATCTTCCTTGTTATTGAAAATAGCAAAATCAAAAAATAACTTGTTGTTTTCTGCAAATTTTAAATGTACAGAACTTGTTATTTCAGTGCCCTCAGGTATTGGAATTAAATGTTTTATATTGATTTCAGCACTTACAGATGTAGAAGAGTCATTGATGTGAGAATGTATCATTCCGCAAACAACCTTCTCCATATATACTATTAAACTGGGAGTAGAAGCGTATGCTACATCCCCAGTTTTCTGCTTAGATGCTAAATCAGATTCTGTAATTACAAATTTTTCGGAATGGTGTAAACCAGGTTTTAAATCACTATCCATATGTGTGTGTTTTGAGATTCAGGTAATTACTTTTACCTAAAATTTCAAAAAAAGTTAGTGATAATACAATTATTTTACAATTTGTTTACCTGAAACTATTAATCGAATGTTTAAAAAATATACTGGTAAAAAGTTAAAACTCACTGGTGAAGTGAAATTCTATATCCTCGAAATTCTGCTGTGCCAATTGCAGCATATATGACGAATCAGCTAAAAATACATCTCTTCCTTGTTTATCTTTTGCCATATACTGGTTTTTGCGCTTTTTAAAATCGGCTAACTGAGCTTCATTTTCAGAACGTATCCAGCAAGCTTTATATAGGCTTATGGGTTCGTATCTACACTTGGCATTGTACTCATGTTGCAAACGGTGTTCAATCACTTCAAACTGAAGTGCACCAACAGTTCCAATTATTTTTCTACCATTAAACTGACTGGTAAAAAGTTGCGCAACACCTTCGTCCATTAATTGATCAATACCTTTTGCCAACTGTTTAGATTTCATTGGATCGGCATTTTCTATATATCGGAATAATTCAGGAGAAAAGCTCGGTAATCCCTTAAAATTAACTTTTTCTCCTTCGGTAAGCGTATCTCCAATAATAAAGTTTCCAGAATCCGGTAAACCTACAATATCTCCTGGGAAAGCTTCGTCAATAATTGACTTTTTTTCAGCCATAAAAGCTGTAGGGCTCGAAAATTTTAAGTTTTTACCTTGGCGAACATGATGGTAATTCTTATTTCTTTCAAATTTACCGGAGCATATCTTCACAAAGGCAATACGATTTCTGTGATTAGGATCCATATTGGCATGAATCTTAAAAATGAAGCCTGTAAATTTATTTTCTTCAGGTTTTATAACACGCTCAACAGTAGTTGAAGGTTGTGGGTTAGGCGCGATTTGAATAAAGCAGTTTAGTAATTCATTAACTCCAAAGTTATTTAAAGCACTACCAAAAAATACAGGAGCTAATTCTCCTTTTAAATAATCTTCAATTTCAAATTCAGGATAAACACCCTCAACCAATTCAAGCTCTTCGCGAAGTACATCAGCAGGTTGGTCTCCAATAATATTTTCTAATTCGGGATTACTTATATCGTCAAAGGCAATACTCTCCTGAACTGTTTGTTTGCTGGCCTCAAAAAGATTGAGGTTTTGCTCAAATACGTTGTAAACACCTTGAAAAGAAGGTCCATTTCCAATAGGCCAACTTAAAGGTCTTACGTTAATTTTGAGTTCTTCTTCGAGTTCATCAAGAAGGTCAAATGGATCTTTACTTGGTCTATCCATTTTATTTACAAAAACCATTACGGGCGTATTGCGCATTCTACAAACCTCCATTAATTTTCTGGTTTGATTCTCAACCCCTTTTGCTGCATCAACTACAATAATTACACTATCAACAGCAGTTAATGTTCTAAAAGTGTCTTCAGCAAAATCCTGGTGACCGGGAGTATCCAAAATGTTTATCTTATGGTCTTTATATTCAAATCCCATTACAGATGTTGCTACCGAAATACCTCTTTGCTTCTCAATTTCCATGAAATCGGAAGTAGCTGTTTTTTTGATTTTATTGGATTTAACAGCACCTGCTACATGAATAGCTCCTCCAAAAAGTAATAACTTTTCAGTTAATGTAGTTTTACCGGCATCAGGGTGACTAATAATGGCAAATGTTCTTCTTCGCTGAATCTCTTCTATAAAGCCCATATTTCTATTTTGTAAAAACGAGCGCAAATTTAAGCATTGTAAAGTGATTTATCCTTCTAATACTTTAAGTTTTTTAATTAATTACAAAAAAGGTAGAGATAAAGGTTTTTAAAATTAAATTTTTAAGATTAATTGGAGTTTGAGTTTGAAATTGAATAAAATTAACTGATTTTTAAATCAAATTATAAATTTTAAGATTGTATGAGTTGGACTAACTATCACGGACATTGTAAATATTGTGATGGAAATGGGGAAATAGAAGATTATATACTTCAAGCTATCTCTAATAATATGCCGGTGATTGGAATATCGTCACATGCACCTGTCCCTTTTGATTGTTTTTGGACAATGAAGCCGGAAAGTCTGGAGGAATATATAAAGGACATAAAGAATTGTAGGAATAAATATTCAAATAAGATTGAGGTTCTTACCTCATTAGAAATTGATTATATACCAAATGTTACAGGTACAAATTCGCCACTCATTAATAAGGTTTCTCTGGATTATATAATTGGTTCTATTCATTTTGTAGATCATTTCAATGGCGGAGAACCTTGGAATATTGATGGCAATGTCCAGGATTTTAAGAGAGGTCTGGAAGAAATTTTTAATGGAGATATTGTCGCTGCAGTGAAGCGTTTTTATCAGTTAAACCGAGAGATGATTTCAACACAAGATATTGATATCATAGGACATTTCGATAAAATTAAAATGCATAATGTTGATAAACCTTTGTTTAAAGAGAATGAGGCATGGTATATAGAAGAAGTTGAGAAAACATTGGATTTAATTAAGGATAAAGGTGTGATTGTAGAAATTAATACTAAATCATACGAAAAAAATGGACTGCTATTTCCTGGAGTAGAGATGTTCCCTTTATTGTTTAAGAGAAGTATCCCGGTAACTATAAATAGTGATGCACACTTTGCTAACAAACTAGAAGTCGGTTATAGTTATGTAGCTGAAAAACTATATGAAGCAGGGTATAGGACTATGAGGGAATATAAAAACGGACTTTGGCAAGATATTGAATTTAACAAGGATGGTTTAAAATGGTAACTGAAGAATTTCAATTTGAACAAGTAGACTTAAGTATTAAAAATCATAGAGAAGCATTATTGTCTTTGATGAATGATTACATGATGGATGATATGGGAATGAATGCTCCGCTTTCTATAAATTTAGGAGAAAAGATTATTAAAGGTTTGAAAGAGCAGAATAATTATCTGGGTTTTTTGCTCAAATATCAAGGAGAATATGTGTCATTAGCTAATTGTTTTAGGGCATTTTCTACCTTTAAAGCTAAACCGTTAATCAATATTCATGATTTTATTGTTACTCCTTTACATAGAAAAATAGGTGCGGGAAAAGCTATGTTAGATGCTATTGCAATGTATGGTGAGCAAAATGGTTTTTGTAAAGTAACATTAGAAGTAAGAAACGATAACGAAAAGGCACAACGTCTATATAAAAAATGTGGATTTGTAGATTGTGATCCACCAATGTATTTCTGGCAGAAGACTTTAAATGGTTAATATTTCTATTTTGCTTTTACCTATTTTAGGAAAATAAATATGATAAGTTTGTCTCTCAAGTTTATTTCTCCAGTATGTTAGTATAATTGATAAATACTTTTATTTTTGTGGTCAACAATTAAAATAATGTGATTATTAGTTCTGCTAGATCACATGTTTTTTTATTTAATTCTGTTTGGTAATAGTTGATATTGTATTGATAATGAGTTGGTGAAGTTGTTTTTGTGGACTGTCTTGTAACAATTTATGTTATGTGCCGTAATAGAATTAAGCTTTATACAAAGGTATTCAGTAAATTATTATTTAAAAGAAATTCATTTTGTTAGATTGAAAGATTCTTAGTTATAATAATATGCTGTTGAAAAATACTTAAATAGGACTAGAATTATAATTAAATATACCATGGCTAACAATAAATACATTTTTGATCCGGAATCGTTAACTTATATACCAGTTGAGGTTTCATTTAAGGACAGAGCCAAAAAATTATTGCCATATATCGGAACTGGCGCATTATTAGGTGCAGCAGTTTATGTTTTTATAGCATTTAGTAATGTATATGCTACTCCCAGAGAGAAAATGCAAGCAGAAAAATTAAGGGTGATGGAAAAAAATCATGTAATCCTTAATAATAAAATTATAGATGCGAATAATACTTTACAATCACTTGTGGAGTTAGACGATAGTCTATATAGAGTTATGCTTGGAGAAGAGGCTTTGGCTCCATCATTAAGACAAGCCGGTACCGGAGGTAGCGATAAGTATAGTGAGCTTATAAAAATGCATACACCTGAAGATATCATAAACTCATATAAACAACTTGATGCCTTGGTTGCTAAAATGAATGTGCAGCAGGGGTCTTATAAGGAGTTATTTAAAAAAACAGTTGCAAATCAAGATCGCTTACAACATTTACCAGCCATTATTCCTATTGCTAATTGGGATTTAACCAGAATAGGTTCAGGTTTTTCTCCACGCAGATTTCATCCAATATTGAAAAGATGGAGACAACATGAAGGTATAGATTTTATTGCACCCAAAGGTACAGAAGTATTTGCATCAGCTGATGGACAGGTGGTAAGTGTTCGTAGGTCTGATAGCTTTGGTCAAGTTGTTGAGATTGATCATGGGCATGGAATTACGAGTTTATATGCACATTTGAGTAAGTTTAAGACAAAAAGAGGAGCAAAGGTTAAGCGAGGAGAATTAATAGGGCTGGTTGGTAACACAGGTTTATCGGCAGGACCACATCTTCATTATGAGGTTCATTTAAATAATAAGGAAGTAGACCCGGTTAATTACTTCTTTAATGATTTAACTGCTGAGGAATATAAAGCAGTTGTAGCCAGAGCGGAAAGTATTACTGAATGTATGGAGTAGAACATTCCTAGATTTTAAATATATTTAAGGAATCCTGTATTAGGGTTCCTTTTTTTATTTAAATGCTTTGAAATATGAATAATCAAGAGTTTGCATTGGAAAAGTTTCACAATGGATGTAATTGTGCTCAGGCTAGTTTAATAGCTCTAGCGCCAAATTTTATAGATGAATCTACATTGCAGCTAATAGCTTCTCCATTTGGAGGAGGAATGGCTCAGCAGGGAAATACTCGTGGTGCAGTAACGGGTGCACTTATGGCACTTGGAATACAGCAAGGCTACAATCAGGATATACCGGAAAAGAAGCAAGAGCTTTATGAAAAAGCTAACAGGTTTTTATCTGTTTTTAAAGAAAAGCATGGAACAACCATTTGTAAAGAATTAATTGGAATTGATATTTCAGATCCAAATGAAAAACAAAAAGCAGCAGAAAGTGGCATATTTGAAACTAAATGTCCCGCTTTTGTGAGTTCTTCAGTGCAACTGATGAACGAGATCTTAAAATTAGATTAACGTGGAAAAAATTAAACTTTATGTTTTTGCAGATGTTAATTAACTACTAATCTTAAAAAAATGAAAATATGCTTGCTATAAAAAGAATCACCTTTTATTTCCTTTTTTGTATTGCTGGATTGTCTGTTTATGCACAATCTTCTTTTTATGATTTTAAAGTAAAAACAATTGAGGGAAAAGATTTTTCTTTTGAAAAGTTAAAAGGAAAAAAAGTAATGATTGTCAATACTGCTTCCAAATGTGGATTAACAAAACAATACGAAAAGTTGGAGGAAGTTTATAAGAAATATGGAAATGACAATTTTATAATTATTGGATTTCCAGCGAATAACTTCTTAAAGCAGGAACCAGGGACTAATGCTGAGATATTGGAATTTTGCACATTAAATTATGGCGTAACTTTTCCTATGATGGCAAAGATTTCAGTAAAAGGAGAAGATCAGACTCCTGTTTATCAATGGTTAACTCAGAAAGAGAAAAATGGTTTTGAGGATAGTTCTGTAAAATGGAATTTTCAAAAGTATTTAATTGATGAAAACGGGAAACTAGTTAAGGTAATTTCGCCCCAAACAAGTCCCGATAGCGAAGAAATAATTAAATGGATAGAAGGAAAAAATTAAAAACTTATATAATTCGGATTTAAAGCTGTTTCATTTTGATTCAGCTTTTTTTGTTTAATTATTCTTTGCAAATTCGGAGCTCAAAAAATATAATATGTCAAAATTAAGAGGTTTTGCGAGTGATAATAATTCGGGAGTACATCCTAAGATATTTCGTGCTTTAGAAAGCGCAAATGTGGGACATGCAGTAGGCTATGGAGACGATGATATTACGCAAAAAACTATTCAGCTCTTTAAAGAAGAGTTTGGGACTGGTACTGATGTATATTTTTCATACAATGGAACAGGAGCAAATGTTATTGCTATACAAGCGCTGGCAAGGTCATATCATGCTGTAATTTGTCCAGAAACAGCCCATATAAATGTGGATGAATGCGGAGCACCGGAAAAACATGCTGGTTGTAAAATACTATCCGTAAAAACGAAGGATGGAAAATTAACTGTTAATGATATTAAGCAGCATATGCATGGGATAGGATTTCAACATCACTCGCAACCCATATTAATAAGTATTACACAGGCAACAGAATTAGGAACGATTTATTCTACAGAAGAAATCAAAGACATCTCGGATTTTGCTCATGCGAATAATATGTATCTCCATATGGATGGAGCGCGAATAGCAAATGCAGCAGCTGCTTTAGGATGTTCATTGAAGGATATTACCGTTAATGTTGGCGTTGATGTTTTAAGTTTTGGAGGGACTAAAAATGGATTGATGTTTGGCGAGGCTGTATTGTTTTTTAATCAGGAAACCAAAGGAGTTAAATATATTAGAAAGCAAAGTGCACAGTTGCATTCTAAAATGCGATTTATTGCAGCACAATTTGAAGAGTTATTAAAAAATAATTTATGGAGAGAAAATGCTATTCATGCCAATAAAATGGCCAAATTGTTAGCAAATAAACTAGAAGAAATACCAGGGGTGAAAATTACCCAGAAGGTGGAAAGTAATGGTGTGTTTGCAATCGTTCCTCGCTCAATAATAGAACCTTTACAAAAGGAGTTTTTCTTTTATGTTTGGAATGAAGAGCGAAACGAGGTTAGATGGATGACCTCATTTGATACCCAGGAAAAGGACATTGATGAATTTGTTGAGCTGATAAAAGAAAAAATAGAATTGATTTAAACATAAAGAGATAAATGATGGCAGAATATGATTACGAATTAAAATTTAAGGTGCGCGATTATGAATGTGATTTGCAAGGAGTCGTAAATAATTCAGTTTATCAAAATTATTTAGAACACACCCGTCATGAGTTTCTTGAAGAAATAGGTTTAAATTTTAAGGAATTATTTGATAAAGGAGTAATGGCTGTAGTTGCCAGAGCTGATCTAGCTTATAAAACGCCGCTTAAAAGTGGAGATGAATTTGTAGTTCGTCTTCGATGCGAGCATCAGGGAATCAAGTATGTATTTTATCAGGATATATTTAGGTTGTCCGATGAAAAAGTTTGTTTAAAAGGAGTTATTACCACAACGACCTTGATAAATGGGAAACTTGCGATATCAGAAGATATTGTAAATGCGCTTAACGCTGCCAAAAAAGAATTAAAAGATTGATCAAAACGGGTTTCAGTACCCGTTTTGTTTATTGGTTGAAACCACTATAGACGTTCTCTTTTACTAAAGAAAAAATCACATTCTCTGTCAGCACTTTCGTCACTATCTGAACCATGAATGGCATTGTGGGTTTTGTCAGTTGCAAACATTTTTCTAATCGTTCCATCCATGGCATCGTTAGGGTCGGTTGCGCCAATTAAAGAGCGAAAATCGTCTACTGCATTTTCCTTTTCGAGTATTGCTGCAGTAATGGGGCCAGACGACATAAAGTCGGTTAGGTCATTATAAAAAGGCTTACCCTTGTGTTCTGCATAAAAAGCTTCAGCCTCGTGTTTATCTAGTTTTAGCGTTTTTATTGCTGCAAAGCGATATCCTGATTCTTCAATTTTATGCAAAATAGCACCTAATTTTCCATCTCTTACTGCAAAAGGTTTAATAATAGTTAAGGTTTTGTTTCCTGCCATAGTTATCTGATTTAAATGAGTTTTCTTCCTTAATAAACATCAGGTCTTATAAATTAGTTTAAAAAGGTAGGAGTAGTTTCGTTATCCTTATTTAATGAGCTTGAAAAGTCTCTAGTTTTAATATTAGGAATATTTTCGTTGAAGTCAAAATTAGGTTCTCTTTAATTCTTTATCTTTGCTATCTTAATATTGCATTATGATTGATAAAAACACTTCGGATATATTAAAACAAAAAATACAACAAACAGATAAAGTGGTTATTATACCACACATTAACCCTGATGGGGATGCGATGGGATCTTCTTTGGGATTATATCATGTATTAAAGAAATTAAACAAAATAGTTAAAGTAGTAACTCCTTCTGCATTTCCTAAATTTTTATCTTGGATGTCTGGAGCTGAGGATACAATAGATTTTAGTATCGATGAATCATTAGCTAAGTTTACTATTAAAGAAGCAGGTCTGCTTATTTTTGTTGATTTTAATTGTTTAAAGCGTGTTGGTGATTTAGAAAGTGTGATACTGGAAGCTAAAGCAGAAAAAGTGATGATTGACCATCACCCATTTCCGGATGATATAGCAGATGTAATGATATCTGTGCCTGCAGCTTCATCAACATGCGAATTAGCCTATAATGTTTTACTTCACCTTAACTGGAACTCACATGTAGATGAAAAAGCAGCAGAATGCTTTTATACAGGAATAATGACTGATACAGGTTCCTTAAGCTATAACTCATCAAATCCGGATACATACCGTATGGTTGCAGGCTTATTGGAGAAGAGTATTGATAAAGATAGAATACATCAATTGGTATTTCATAGTAATTCGTTTCACCGAATGAAGTTGTTAGGGCATGTATTAGGTAAAAAAATGTTTTTATTACCAGAATATGAAGCAGCCTTTATGTGGTTGGATAAAGAAGAGTTAAAAGAGCATCATTTTCAACCAGGAGATACAGAGGGGTTTGTAAATTATCCTTTAAGTATAGAGGGGATAAATATTTCAGCCTTTTTTATGGAAAAGGATGATAAAGTTAAATGTTCATTCAGATCGAGAGGTGATTTTCCAGTTAATCTATTTTCAGAATTAAACTTTTCAGGAGGAGGACATCGAAATGCTGCTGGTGGAGAATCTTTTGTTAATTTGCAGGAAACTATAGATAAATTTGAAAGCGAATTCCCTAAATTTTATGACAAGTATAAAAACAATGAATTATAAAAATACAGCACTCTGTCTTGCAGTGTTATTGTTTGTATTTATCGTATCGTGTAAAATACAAAGTAACGAAAAAGCAGATAAGCGAAAAGTAACAAAAGAAGAACTGATATCAGTTAATCGATATATGGTTGAACAGGATGCTTTAGTTATTAAAGATTATGTGGAGCGTAATGAGATGAACATGATTGAAACGGAAACCGGTTTGTGGTATCAGATCAACCAAATCGGAGACGGAGATCAAGTTGAAAAAGGAGATGTAGTCAAAATAGCGTTTCATGTATCTTTATTAGATGGCACGTATTGTTATTCGTCTGATTCGTTAGGATATAAATCATTTAAAGTAGGCCAGGGTGGAGTAGAGTCCGGTTTGGAGGAAGGTATTTTGTTTTTAAAAGAAGGTGCTAAAGCTACTTTTATTATGCCGCCACATAGGGCTCATGGTTTGGTAGGTGACGATAATAAAGTTCCGGGAAGATCAACATTATTGTACAAGGTTGAAGTTGTAGGTCTTAAAAAGGACAAATAAATGACTTGTGTGTTTGAATGAAAATAATAAAACATTTACTTTGTGCCTTATTATTATTAAGAGAAGAATTAGAAAGAAATGACGAAAATATTAATTAAATCCATAGCCCTTATAAGTTTAATAGTGGCTGTAAGTTGTAAAACTGAAAAAATTCAAACCTCACGCCAGTTATTAGCACAGGAGCAAGAACTATTAGAGGAGTTTTTGGATATGATACCATCTGAAGATAACCCAGATAATTTAAATTATAAAGATTATTGGACTTCATTGGCTGTGGATACGATAGATAAATCCCTTGAAACCGGATTAATTTATTATGAGTTAGAAACAGGAGAAGGTGATAAAGTTATTGCAGGGAAAGAGGTAGGTTATAGGTTTGTATCCTATTATATTAATCGTAATGACACTTCTAATGTACCAGAATTAGTAGCATATGATTCTAACTATGGTGAGATTAATCCAGTTTATTATACGGCAGGTGATGATAATCAAGCAACGGGAATTGATTATTCATTAAGACAAATGCGTAAGGGAGGAAGGTCAAGAGCTATTTTGCCTTCAACAATTGCAGGAACAAGTTATTTAACTATTGTATATGATTTTGAGGTAACTTATTTAAGTAAGTAATAATAAGAGTTCATAATATTTAAAACCATCGTCTTGTATAGGACGATGGTTTTTTTATGTAAATTATAAATAGCTTATTTGTATAATATTTTATGTTTTATATATTTGACTAAACAAAAACACCTGGAGCTATTTTTTTTTATGAAACCATTTGCTGATATACATTGTCACCCGACTATGCATCCTTTTGCATTTCACGAAGCAGGGAAGAGAAGAAAGAACAATTTGTGGTGGGATAATCCACCAAAAAAATGTCAAAGGAAGAGTACTTTCCCAGAATATTTTCAAACAAGTATGCCAGCACTTAGCAGAGGTAACGTTAGATTAGTTATTGCTGCTTTGTATCCATTGGAGCAACCCTGGTTAAACCCTGAATTTTTAGGAACAGGCTTTGTTTCGGACATAATAGCTAAGCAAGTTGTTAGTCATTTACCTATACCATTTATTAATAAAGTACAATCTCCACAATTTAATTATTTCGAATACCTAAATAAAGAGTATGGTTATTTAGTTAAGGATAGTGGGAAATTTCATTCCATTAAAAAAACACCCTGGAGATATATTGTTGCTAAAAATGCTGAGGATATTGTAGAATACAAGGATGATGAAAATACAGTTGTTTTTGTACCGGCTATTGAAGGGGCACACTCCTTGTTTTCCGGGAATGCCAAACAAATTATTCACGATCCTGTAATTCATGAACAAACCATAGATAATATTTTAAAGGTTAAGAATTGGGATCATCCACCTTTGTATATTACCCTTTCGCACCATTTTTATAACGGCATTTGCGGTCAGGCTCGAAGTATTCCGGATGGAGCTGCTTCTGTTTTATTAGAGCAGGAAGTAGGATTAAATGAGCCCATTAATGAAAGAGGAGAAAGAGTAGTGGATTGCCTGCTTGGTATTAATGAGTTTGAGGGAAATGGACGAAGGATTTTAATAGATACCAAGCATATGAGTGTGAGTACTCGTATCTGGTACTATGATAAAATAAAAAATTACAATGATGGAGTCTCTTCTGATAAAAAAATTCCGGTGATAGCCAGCCATATGGGTTATGGTAATCATAAAACGCTACTAGATTCTATTGATGATCCTGATACAGATAAAGATAAGTATGAAGACTCAAAAATTTTTAACCCTTGGAGTATTAACCTCTCTGATGAAGAAGTTTGTTTGATATTTCAATCAGGTGGAATTATTGGGTTAAATCTGGATCAAAGGATCTTGTCTGGAGAGGAAGTTATTGATACATCCAAGGATTTTACCAAAAGAGATATTCGCAGAAACAGAGAGAATGTAGTTGAATTTTGGACACGTCAGTTTGCGCGTAATATTATGGGCGTGGCAAATGCTGTAATTAGCAATTCAGACATTCCTGAAGACGAAAAAGGCCTAATTTGGAATCATATTGCTTTGGGAAGTGATTTTGATGGTATGATAAATCCTGTTGACTCTTTTATTGTTGCAGATGAGTTTAAGAATTTAAGAGCTGCTTTAGCCAATTATATGCCCCAGATGCCCCAGTTCGATCATTTATCTATGGGATTAACGATAGGTGAGATTTTAGATAAGATCATGTATGATAATGCAGTTAATTTTGTTATGAAACACTATTGCTAATAGTCATCTATTGATTATAGTTTAGAGTAGATCCCTAATAACTGCTCTGATATAAATTTATATTGGCATCTACTTCTGTTAATTATTTATAATTGAGTAGGTGTTTTATTTAAGAATTGAGTTTATTCGAAAAGCTATTTTGACGAAATCAAGTTTAGATATTTCAATTGGAATCTATCCATCAATAGCACTGAAATCACTTAAACTATCTTTCTTTTTCTTATATTCGAGACTAACATTTTTTAGTGTTTGTGTAATAGATGTTTCAAGATAAATTAGGAGTTGAAGTATTCAAACAGAGATCAAATTAAAAATTCTATGTCAAAAACTTATTTTAAGCAATATCCTGATGAAAAGGGATATTTTGGAGAATACGGAGGAGCCTTTATTCCTCCTGTGTTAGAAACAGAAATGCAAAAAATTACAGATGCGTATTATCAAATTAGCAAGTCGCACGAGTTCATTTCGGAGTTAAGAAGCATTCGTAAACATTATCAGGGAAGACCAACTCCTGTATATTACTGCAATCGATTATCGGAAAAGTATGGAGGTCGAATTTATTTAAAACGAGAAGACCTGAATCATTCCGGAGCACATAAATTAAATCACTGTATGGGCGAGGCTTTATTGGCCAAGTATCTGGGTAAGAAAAGACTTATCGCAGAAACCGGAGCCGGCCAGCATGGAGTGGCATTAGCTACAGCTGCTGCATATTTTGGTCTGGAGTGTAAAATTCATATGGGCGAGGTGGATATTAAAAAAGAGCATCCCAATGTAGTTCGTATGAAAATTTTAGGAGCCGAGGTTGTTCCTGCTACCCATGGTCTTAAAACGCTAAAAGAAGCGGTTGATTCTGCCTTTGAGGCTTATTTAAAAGATCCGATTAATACAATTTATTGCATTGGATCAGTTGTAGGTCCGCATCCATTTCCAATGTTAGTGAGAGATTTTCAGCGTGTAGTTGGAATAGAATCCAAAGAACAGTTCTTTGATATGACAGGGGAACAACCAGATAATGTGGTTGCTTGCGTTGGAGGAGGAAGTAATGCCATGGGGATTTTTTCAGCATTTTTAGAAGACGAAGAAATTAAATTACATGGTGTTGAACCTGCCGGTCGCGATATCAATGTAACAGGAGAGCATGCTGCTACGATTACACATGGAACACCAGGAATTATTCATGGTTTTAAATGTTATACTTTACAGGATGATAAAGGAGAGCCTGCACCGGTCTATTCCATTGCCAGTGGTTTGGATTACCCGGGTGTGGGGCCGGAACATTCTATGTTACACGACTTAAAAAGAGTGACGTATGGTTCAGTAAACGATCAGGAATGTATAGATGCCTTTTATGAATTGAGTCGTTTGGAAGGTATAATTCCGGCATTAGAAAGTGCACATGCAGTTGCTTATGCATTAAAACTGGCAAAAGAAAACCCAAGGCAATCTATTCTTGTAAACTTGAGTGGTAGAGGAGATAAGGATATTGATTTTGTTGTAGATAATTACGGTTTACCGGAATAAAAAAATATAAAGGAGCAAGATTCAAGAACAGGAAATCTTGCTTCTTACTTTTAATTATCATTAAAGGAAGCTACTTTAAATAACAAATCCCTAAATGTTGGTATTTTAATCTTCGCCTAAGGATTCTATTTTTGTTACTTCTTACAAATAAGCGATTATGGAGAAGCATCAACATGAAATAAGGACTTTGTGGGTTGTTTTGTTAACAGCCGTAACAATGGTGGTTGAAATAATATATGGATTAACCACAAAATCAATGGCATTATTGGCCGATGGTATCCACATGGGATCACATGTTTTGGCAATCGGTTTAAGTTGGTTAGCTTATGTTATTGTGAGAAAACTATCTAAAAAAGAAGAGTTTAAAGGGAATAGCGATAAAATACTTTCTTTATCTGGTTATAGTAGTGGTTTGATGCTTTTATTATTTGCTATTGTAATTATGGTTGAGGCTATCGAACGTTTTATTCATCCAACAGATATTGTTTACAAGGAAGCTATTCTAGTAGCTATTATTGGGATGGTAGTAAATATTGCTAGTGCATTTTTATTGCACCACGACCATGAACACAGCGATCATAATATCAGAGCAGCATACCTTCATGTTATTGCAGATGCATTGACGAGTTTAACGGCTATATTAGGTTTAACGGCTGCTATGATTTGGGATATTCCATTTATAGATACCATTGCGGCTGTTATTAGTTCCTTAGTAATTATCAAATGGTCAATTGGTTTATTGAAGGATGCAGGTTCGGCGTTATTAGATATTCCGGCAGGAAAACACTCTCATGATCACGGACACCATCACCATGGTCATCATCATCACTAATGAGAGTGGTATATAATTTTATGAGTGGGATTACTGAATAGAGCGCCAACTCAAATCACATGCTTCATTTAAGATTGTAAATATCTCAAATTCATCCATATTTGTTTGTGCCAGTAATATATCTTTAAAGTTGTCCGCATACATATTCATATAACTAAAATCGGCTCCAGAGTTGATAAGTTCTTGTGCGTATGGACTGAATAATTTTACCAGTTCTGCAACTATTTCCTCTTTACTTGAATGTTTATTTAAGTTCGATAAATCTATTTCCATGAAGTTGTCTAATATTAATTTTGACACAATATTAAGGAAAAAATCATACTTCAAATTTAAACATGTCTATTTCGTAAATTATATCCAGAGTTTTGACAGGATATGATAAATGTCCTTATTATGAATAAGAGAATCCTATATTTTTGAGCTAGATAATAAAAACAAGGTTTATTAAGAAGAGGGGAGAGACAGGCTCACAGATCCTCTGGCAACCACTAAAAAGGCAGGTGCCAAAACCTGATTCGTTTAACGAAGATGATAAACTAACAGATATGATTTATACTACATTTTTTCGAATGCCCATCCGGGCTATTATTTAATTTCAAAGCTTCTAGCAATTTAAAGCTATTGAATACAGAGGTATAAGAGACGATTGAATTGTCATTATAATTTTGTAAGTTATGTATTCAATAGGCTAAAAGCACGTCTCTTATCTAATCAAATTTAAATAAAACAAAAAGTAGGAAACGTCCATATGAATGTTTGTTGGGTATTAACAGACTTATGGGAGTTTTATCTGAAATCGTAAAATCAAGACATATACATGAATAAAATAGTTGCAAAATTCGGAGGTTCTAATCTTAAAAAGAAAGAAGATATACTTAAGTTGGTTAAGGTTATTAAAGCTTATAATCAACCTATGGTTATTGTTGTTTCTGCCTTTTATGGTATTACAAATCACCTGGTAAGATCATTGGAAGAGGTTAAAAAAGACGAATCACATATTGAAAAACTGGTAGAGTTTCTGCGAGAATTAAAAAAGGAGGCCATTCTTGAAAATTTTGAAGATAAAGATTGGCAGGAAAAAACAATGCAAGCGGTTGAAGTACGTATCAGGGAATTAAGCCGATACCTTACTGGTGTGCATTATATTGGTGATGTACCTGAGTTCGTAGAAGATGTTATACTTAGTTTTGGAGAGCGTTTAAGTTCCCTGGTACTAACGCATATTTTGCAAAGTCAGGGAATTAATGTTGAGGAAGCTTTACCTGAACAAATGCCTTTAGTTACAGATGGAGAATTTGGAAATGCAACTGTTAATTATGAAAGCTCAGCTCGATTTGTAAAGGAACGATTAAAGGAGGATAAGATTTATGTGGTACCTGGTTTTTATGGTATTTCAGAGGAAGGAAAAGTTACACTTTTAGGAAGAGGAGGAAGTGATTATTCAGCTGCTGCTATAGCTCGATGTTTGGGAGCCGATTCATTGGATGTATGGAAAGACGTGGATGGATTTATGAGTGCTGATCCAAAATTGGTGAATGCACCTCAAAAGATTAGTCAGCTTTCATATGCAGAGGCGGCCGAATTATCCTATTTTGGCGCTAGTATCTTACACCCCAGAACTGTGGAACCTCTGCGAGAAGTGAGTATCCCAATTCGAATAAGTAATATAGATACCTTTAATGGTAAAATAGAGCCAGGAACCGTTGTAAATGGAGATTCTGATATTACATCGCAGATTATTAAGAGTGTAACCTACAATGATGACTTCTGTATTTTAAAACTTAGAGGAGCAGGTGTTGGATTAAAAAAAGGCGTGTTGGCCAGCGTAACGGTAGCTTTGGATAGAGCAGGTATCAATATTAAATCTGTAATTACCTCTCAGGTGGTTATCAATCTATTATTATCAACTGCAGATTTAAAACGCGCTTTTGAAGTGGTTGAGCAGCTTGAACTATCTGCAATAACAGATATAAGAGCGATTGAAAAAATTTCGACTATAGCTGCTGTCGGAGAAGGTTTACTTGATTCTCCCGGAATTGCAGGTAAATTGTTCACTGCATTGGCCAAAGAGAATATCAATGTACAAATGATTGTTTCGGGAGCATCAATTGTAGCTACGTATTTTGTAGTGGCACAATGTGATCGTGAAGGTGCAATCAGAGCCATTCATCAAAACTTGTTTAGTTAATTAAATCTCTGTTGTTCAGTTTAGTTGACATATAAACTTAATGTGATATTCAAAGTTAAAAGAGAAGAAATATACCCATATTAATATTGACTTTAGTGGAGGTTTGACATATATTTAAGTATTGA
Organism: uncultured Saccharicrinis sp.; assembly: GCA_963677245.1. GTDB lineage: Bacteria > Bacteroidota > Bacteroidia > Bacteroidales > Marinilabiliaceae > Saccharicrinis. Next base: position 940,667 of record OY781921.1, on the reverse strand, counting down.
AACACTTATTAATATAAAAAAGAAAGGAGGTTGATATGGGAATTTTATTGTGGATAGTAATTGGCTTAATAGTTAGTATTTTAACGCTTGTAATTGAACCATATATTATACGGCAGCATATTATTATCACCATCTTTTTGGGCGTTTTAGGTGCTGTTATTGGTGGTGCACTCGGAACTTTCTTAGGTTTTGATGAAACAGAAGGAATGCGATTTATAGTTGTTTTGTTTTCAGCAGGTGTATCAGCGTTTATATTAACTTGGTATCGGGCACTAGAGAAGTATTTTTCTTAATGTAGTTTATATGTAAAAACTTTCATATGTCCTTTTCATCTAATTGTTTATTTATGGTAAAAACAATACGCTAAAATGATCCTGTCAGTGTAAACTGGCAGGATTTTTATTTATAAAGAAAACTTTCTTTTGTTGCAGGTGTTTTTATTACTAGAAAGTTAAACTATAGACAAAAGACATGAGATTTATTTTCATAGCGTTTAATGCCAATATTGCTTAAATAAACCATTCGCTTAAAATTATAATATTATGTTTCAGTTATATAGTTTTAGGAATATCTGTTATTAAAAAAAAACAAAGTAAATATGGATTTTGGAGATCAATACAATAAAGCAGTTTCACTAATAAAAGAAGCTTATCAGGAGAATTTAGAGTTAGTAACAGATAATGATGTTACTTATCCAAAAGAATACTTGTATGCTATAAGAATGATAGAAGTGTTAAAGGATTATGCCCCCAAAGCTATAGAAGAAGTATATTTAGCTGCCTGGTGTCAGCATTTATATAGATGGGAAATTCCTCGTAATTCATATCCAATGGATAGAAAGGGATATCATCAGTGGCGAACATATTTATATACTTATCAGGCTAATAAGGCTGAGACATTATTGTTAGAATCCGGATATTCAGCAGAAAGCATTCATTCGGTTAAAAATATGATCGAAAAAAAGGATTTGGATTCCAATAAAGATAGTCAACTCCTTGAGGATGTGGTATGTTTGGTTTTTCTTCAATATTATATTTTAGATTTTATTACGAAACACAAAGAGGATGAAAATAAACTAAAGCGGATTATTTTAAGCACCTGGCTTAAAATGTCGGACAAAGCACATGAAGAAGCACTTAAAATTAATTATGACGATACTATTAAGCAATTAATAATTTCAGCTGTTGAGTCATAGGTCAGGTAATTTATTTTATACATTTCAATATTAAGTCCGGGTTAATTTTCCGGATTTTTTTGAATTACCTCAATTCCATTTTCGTTTAATAATTGAATTGATTTTGAGCAAATGTTGGGATTACATATTAAGCTAATTCTAACTTTTGCATTTTTATCCAGGATCTTACGGGCTATTTCAATTATTTTCTGAGCATCTTTTCTTATAATTCTACTTTTTATCAGTTTTACAATCCCTATATGATTTTCACTCAACAGTTCTAATTTAATATTGGATTTTAATCCATATGCGTGTGCTGAAATATCCATTATTTGTGTTTTAGTTTAGCTTAATTCTATTTTGTTTGCGAATATATAAATGTCTATTAATTAGTACGAATATTAAATGCATGTTTAAGATTTGTTATTAAATGTAATTCCTGATATACTATGGTTTATTAGGTATTGGTTGAACCATTTGTAATTAACTTAAAACCAGGTAAAAAGAGAATATAAAATATGAATATGCAAAAATGCGTAAATAGCTGATATATAGACTAGTGTATTGTCTTTGTCTACGCTATTTTCATATTTGTCGTTAATATATCATCTTTTGTCAAAACTGAGTACGTGAGGCCTTTTTTATGGTGTAATTTATATATAGACGCAAAAATAAGCCTTATGGAATCTTTACAAAACTGCAATAAATGCAAATCTAAAGCTAAACTAGCAATTCTAATTCCTAGCCTGTTTATTTTAGTTTTTTCATCTTGTCTTACGAATAAAAATTTAACTTATTTACAGGGAGATTTATCCCAAGCAAAGGAGTTTCAGTCATCTACAGCAGAATATAAGATTAAGGAAAAGGACGAATTATATATTCAAATAAGTAGTTTGGATGAAGCATCGGCGAGTATTTTTTCTTCATTAGGAAATCAACAATATGTTAATTTAGGAGTTATTCAGCCTTACGGCGCGTCTATGGTTTCTTATACCGTTGAAAAGGATGGCTGTATTACCTTGCCTGTAATAGGTAAACTAATAGTTAAAGACAAAACTTTAGAAGAGGTACGAGAGGCTATTACCAATAATGTGAGTAATATTTTAAGTCAGCCAACAGTTTCAGTAAAGCTTGTAAACCGATATGTAACTGTGCTTGGAGAAGTAAACAGGCCTGGAATGTATCATTATTTTAAAGATGAGGTGAGCATTTATGAAGCTATAGGTTTGGCCGGGGATATTACAAATTGGGGAAATAGAAATGAAGTTATTATTCTCAGAAATAAAAATGGTAAAAACTTGCAAATAGTGCTTGATCTTAACAATAGAGCAATGTTGTCTTCTGAAAATTTATATGTAAGTCCCAACGATATCATATATGTTAAACCATTAAAGAAAAAATTCTGGGGTCTACAGGAATTTCCATATGATGTCCTTCTTTCTGCCATAACCGCAGCCATATTACTTTATTCAGTAGTAAAATAGTGATTTTTAAAGTTTGTAATCATGGTAACAAACAAATCCGATGAGAGTGATTTTGAGTCTATAATTCAATTATTGACAAGGAATTACAAACTGTTTGCAATAGGAATAGGGATAGCTCTGGTGCTTGCATTTGTGGCTGGTAAATTCATGATCCCTAAATATCAAATCACGTCTTCCATTTTAATAACAGAGGATACAAAAAGGGTAGATGCCGGCAAAAATGAGTATTTACAGAGTAATCTTTTTACCACCAATCAAAATTTGCAAAATGAATTGTGGATGCTTAAATCTGTACCTACTATCAGTCAAACCATTAAAAATTTAAATTTATCAGTAAGTTATTTCAAAAAAAATGGTTTACAGGTAAATGAGATTTATGGAAAGTCTCCATTTAAAGTTCAGCTTATTGATAATCATATTCAGCCGGTTAATATACATTTTAAGTTAGTTATTCTGGACAAAATCAATTATGTAATTGAGGCAAAAGGGAAAAGTGTAGCATTTGCAAACTTAAATACCGGAGAAAAAGAGTTTCATAAAAACAAATGGCATTTTAAACGAAATGGCATGTTTGATAAACTAATAGAATGTCAGGAACTTGGTTTTATCATTCAGCTCAATGAGGATGTTGAAGCTAATTATTTTAAGAAGGAATATGAATTTGTATTACAAGACTATATAACCTTAACCAATGAGTTAAGAAAGAACTTAGAGTTCAGGATAGTTGATAAGCTCGCTACTGTTATAGAGATAAATTATAAATCCAATTCTGTAAAAAAAGGGAAAGACGTGCTAAACGAAATAATGCAGGTTTATTCGAATCAAAATCTGGATAGAAAAAATCATACAGCGCGTGTAACTATCAATTATATAGAAAAACAACTTGATGAAATTTCTGATTCTTTAAGTCTTACAGAGGAAAGTTTGCAACGATTTCGTTCATCGAATTATTTATTAAATGTGAATCAGCAAACACAAAATATTTCGACACAGTATTTAGATCTTCAAAATCAGTTAGCAGAGCTAATGACTCGAAAACGTTATTACGATTATGTCACAGAATATCTTCATAATAATGATGATTATTCAAGTATGACTGTGCCAGCATCCATGGGAATTCAGGATCAGTTACTTAATACACTAATGTCAGAATTAATCACATCTCAAACGGATAGGTCTAATCTGATAAGTAATGATCAGGAATACAATCCTTTGGTAAAAAAACTTACTGTTAAAATAGAGAATATTAAACAAACCATTCTCAATAATATTACCGCTGTTTCCAATACTGTGGATATATCCATAGATGAGATGAATAAGAGGATACAAAGGTTAAAATACACCATCAGCAGAATGCCGGAGACACAACTTGAACTTGGTGGTTTAGAGAGAAAATATAAGCTAAATGATGCCATTTATAATTATTTGTTGGAGAAAAGAGCTGAAGCCAAAATTACCTTAGCTTCGAATATTCCCAATAGTATTATTATTAGTCCTGCACGTATGGCCGGGCACCGTCCTGTTACACCTAATAATCAAATTAATTATATGATTGCGATTTTGGTGGGAGTTTTAATACCTATTGCTTATTTAATGATAAGAAATGAATTAAATAATAAAATTGGCGTTCAGGATGATGTGGCCAGTATGGTAAATGTGCCTGTGTTTGGAAAAATAATACACTGTAAAAAAAGTGTTGCCTTAAATCTGTATGAGGTGCCTGGCAATATAGTTCTGGAATCTTTCAGGGCATTAAGGACTAATTTAGAATACCAGTATGTGAACTTTACCTCAAAAGTAATATTAATTAGTTCTTGTATCGAGAAGGAAGGGAAGTCATTTGTCTCCAGAAATTTGGCTTATAGTTATGCGCAATTAGGCTACAAAACTTTATTGGTAAACTTCGATTTAAGAAAGAAATCGAGTTATTTTAAGGATGAAGACGAAAATGCCAAAGGAATTTCTTCATGGTATAACGAATCAATAACCATAAAGGATATCATTCAACATTCTCCATTTGATAACCTCGACTACATTCAGGCAGGTGAACTTTCTTCTGATCCACCACAAATAATGTCTAAAAACAATACCGGAGAATTGATTGATCAACTCAGAAATAAATATAACTGTATTATTCTGGATACTTCGCCGTTAGCTCAGGTGAGTGATGCTTATTTGTTAATGGACTATGCAGATGTGAAAATAATTATAGCCAGATATAATTATTCTAACAAGCGAGTTCTCAACTTAATTATGAAAGATATACATCAAAAAAACATTAAAAATGTAGGTGTAGTGATGAATGATAATAACAACTATAGTAATCAGTATGGGTATGGCTACGGCTATAACAAGCAAAATGGAAATGGTAAAACCAGAAAAGCAGTTGTGGTTAATAAATCAAATGAAAAAGTAGTCAAGACAGGGTTACATAACATTCAATAATTAATTACAAAAATTAACTGCTTTGCTAGTATTTATAGAGCAACTGTTCCACCACCTTTGGGAGGCTCTCAAATTAACAAATGTCCTATCGTTGGAAATCAATATTTATGTAGTCAGTCATAAACCGTGTGACTGAGAGGGCGGAGCCGTGAAAAGCTTTTCCCTTTTGATAAATTAGGTTTACACAAAAGCAAAACGCGATTTTAAATCTCTCAAAAAGCCGAATATGCTCAGAAGCTTATTAAATTTTGTATTCTCTTTTTTAGACAAATATAAAGCAAAGGTTATTGCAAATAACGTTACCTTGAAAGGATCCGGGCAGGTATTTTCGCGTAGTACTTTTGTACGATTAGCAGACAAATCAAATAAAAATGATATTACAATTGGAGATCATGCTATTGTTTATGGTACGCTCGTATCTGAGAATCATGGTAAAATACACTTGGGAACTTTTGTGTATTTACGAGAAAATAGCACGATAGGAGCTGTGAATGAGATTACCATTGGTGATTATACTTCTATAGCAGATTATGTTGTAATTTTAGATAATAACAACCATCCGGTTCATCCTGCAGACAGAAAATTAAAAAGTAGCTCTCCTCCTGGATCTGATTATCGAAAATGGCGACACTCAGATTCCGCACCAATTATAATAGGGCAGAATGTATGGATTGGTTCTTTTGCCAGGATTTGTAAAGGAGTTAAAATAGGGGATAATTCAATTATTGCAGCTAATGCTGTGGTTACAAAAGATGTACCTTCCAATTCAATTGCAGCTGGTAATCCTGCTAAAATTGTAAAAACAGATATCGACAAAGTTCCCCGGGTTTTCAATAATTAAAGGTTGATGAATACTTCTAATTCGAAAAAAGAATCAGGTACAGCAAAGCAGACTGCTGCTATCATGACCGGTAAGCTTATTGCATTAGCTGCAACATTTGCCATGCCTTTATTTCTAACTCGTTTTTTAACTAAGTTTGAATTTGGGGTGTATTCTCAGTTTTATGTATTGATTAATTTCTTTACCATTATTTTTAGTTTAGGAATTCAGTCTAACCTGTACTTTTTTTATCCCAAAGCAAACGAAAGAGAAAGAGAGTCTTTAATACTCCATACGATCCTGTTTTTATTCGTTTTTACCATCATTGCTATTGTTTTTGTCAATGTTCCTTTTTTAAATAGATACCTTTTAGGCAAAGGCGATCTTTCTAATTATACCGCATATGTTAGCTTGGGTATACTATTTTTATTACCCTTGATTATTATTGAACCTTTGTATGTGGCAAAAGCTGATAATACAACGAGTGTCTTATATCCACCAGCCGTTATACTACTGCGACTTGGTTTTGTAATTGGTTTTGCTGTGCTTTGGCATAGCCTGAATTCTATCATGTTTGGAATCATTTTCGCTGCTTTTAGCTGTTTTATTTTTGTGATGATTTATGCCTTGAAAAACATAAATCTTCGACAATTAAAGGGTATTATAAATATTAAATTAGCTAAACGGCAATTAAAGTATAGCTGGCCTTTTGGTATGGCATTGGTTTTAAATACGCTCGCCCTTCAATTCGATAAAATAATATGTATTTCATTTCTCGATCCAGCCTCATTTGCCACCTATGCAATTGTTTTTTACGGTATACCCGGAGTTGAGCAAGTGTACACTTCATTGTCTCAAGTGTATCTGATGAAGATGGCTGCTAAACATCACGAAAACAAACCCAACCAAATCTCTGAAATATATAAATCGCTTGTTACAAAAACGTATTCATTTTCTATCCCGGCTATCATTATTGTTTCTCTTTATGCAGAAAGAATTATTACTTTATTTTTTACAGATAAATATTTGGATGCTGTTCCGCTATTTAGAGTTTATATATTGATATTTTTAGTTTTTATGCTGGGAGCAGGATTAATTTTAAGGGCGACAGATAAAACAATTTACTCTTTAAAAGCTTATTTTTTTAGCAGCTTGTTTACTTTACCACTCACCTTTTTTTTAATTAAGTTTTATGGAATTTGGGGAGGATTAATCAGTGCCATGGTAAGTATTATTACTCCTAAAACTATCCAATTACATATTGAAATGAAGCTGGTTAATAGCAATATTTTCAACTATTTTCCATGGAGGAAGTTTCTCCGTATTGCTTTAATTTCTCTCATTTCTGTTACCCCATTTGTGTTGCTAGAAAAGTATCTCGTATATGGAGATGTGTTTGCCGCAATTTTTGGTTTTATCTATTTAGTAATTGTATCAATATTGGAAATTCATTATGGAGTGTTTGTTTTTGACGGGGTAAGTTTAAATGAATTAATCAATAAACTTTGTGCACGATTTTCATTTTTAGAATCAATAAAACGATCATTAGCAGTTGTTTTAATGCCTCAAAAAAACGATTCTACATTAGGTAAAAGTAGTTCTATTGCAAGTAAAGATAATCCACTGAAATGATTCAAAAGCTTCAGCGATATAGCCTTTATGTATTTTTGTTTTCTCTTAATTTTGAGGTTTGGGATCCTTTACATACAGATGGTTTTTTTTCCATATCAAAACTAACTGGAATTATATATTTTGCCGTTTCAATTCCTGCCATCATTAAGTACAAAACAGGATCGAATTACAAACCGGTTCTAAAAGTAATTCTAACTTTTTTTAGCTTGTTATTTTTGATTAATGCAATTCATGCTCAATCAACAGATGATACTATCATTGATTTTACAATCTTGCAGAATATTATTCTTTTTTGGATTATCATCAACCATGTTCGAAAAGAACCTTTGATTTTAGAAAGGGGATTGATGGCTTTTTCGTTGGGAGCAGCTACGCTTGCACTGTTATATTACAATGGCGTAGGAATTGAAATTACAAATGAAGGAAGAGTTTCAATTTTTGGCGACAACCAAAATATTATTGCACAAAGGATGTGTTTTGGGATTACCATTGTGGCTATGCTAGTTCTTCAAAATAGTTTACAATTAAAAAAAACACGTTTTCTCTATCTTGCTTTAACGCCGTTAATGTTCGGACTTTTAATAGCAACCGGCTCACGATTATCAATCATCACATTGGCAATAATCTTTATATCGGCTTTGGTATTATTAAAAACAAATACATTTTTAGTAAAAGGTTTAGTTTTCATACTCGGTATTGTCTTTTTCATCTTTATGTTTCGTTTAGCTTTTGAAAACGAGATGTTAAGAGAACGTTTTTTAACTAGTTTAAACGAAGGAAATCTATCTAACAGAGATATTATTTGGGAGCAGATTTTTCCTCTCATTTTGGATCATCCAATATTTGGAGTCGGACAATCAGGTTATACGACTTTCTGTATGAATGCATTTGGAAGATATATGAGTCCTCATAATGTAGTTCTGGAAATAGTGTGTTTTACTGGATTTTTTGGTTTAATAGTCTATGGCATTTTTTTGTATTTGGTTTTTCGTCAGGGATATCTAAAGTATAGAGAAAGTGGTCTTTTATTGCCAATGTTGCTTTCAATTTCGGTATTTGGCATTTTATTAGGCAGTCATATTTTGGAGGTAAAGTTAGGATGGGTGATTCTGGCATATATTACCACAAGCCTTGAGGTTCAATATCAAAAAAAGGAAAAGCATCAACAAAAGAAAGAGAGTGAAACAATGCAAGTTTTAGCAGTTTAAAATACTCTGATTTTGGTTTTTGTTCAGAATTTGTAATCCTAATTGGTATACAGTCTTTCATAGACATCTTTTTATTCATGAATATTTTGTGTGTTATAGATAGTTTGTGTTTTGGTGGAGCTCAACGACAGTTAGTTGAGTTAGCTATTTCTTTTAAAGAAAAGGGGCATTCGGTTTCTTTTTTAACCTATCATCATATTCCTTTTTTTAATGAAAGTGTAGAAAATAAGGGAATTACCATAAGCTGTATCAAGGAGCCTAATTATTTGAAACGACTTATTAAAATGAGGCATTTTATCCGTAAAGGAAACTATCACTCTGTTTTGTCATTTTTAGAAGCAGCTAATTTTATTTGTGAAATAGCGAGTTTTCCATATCGAAAATGGCATTTGGTGGTAGGCGAAAGAAGTGCCAATCCTATGATTTTAAAGTCACTCAAATTAAGGTTTTACAGGTGGTTTCATTTTTTGGCTAATTATGTTGTTGCTAATTCAAATACAAATATGAGTTTGGTAAGAACAGCGAATCCTTTGTTATCGGAAAATAAATGTAAAATTATTTACAATACGATTGATTTTGATCGTTTTAAGCCAACTGATAATTATAGGTTTCGGCACGAAAAAAAACTTAAGTTAGTTGTTGCAGCACGAATTCAGTATGAAAAGAATTTTTCAGGATTAATAAAAGCGCTTTTATTATTAAAAAAAGAAGAGGTACAACAACTACAAATAGATTGGTACGGAGAATATGATTTACAACCTCATGCCAATGACGCGTTACAAAAGGATTTATTGGATTTAAAAGCTCATGGTTTAGATGGAAGTTTGAAATTTCATAAAGCTACGCACGATATTCAGGATATTATTCAGCAATCCGATGCAGTTGGTTTATTCAGTTTTTATGAAGGATTTCCTAATGTTATTTGTGAAGCCATGGCTTGTGGAAAACCTGTGGTTTGTACAAACGTTTCCGATATATCCGGATTTTTATCTCATAAAAAACAATTGCTATTTGATCCAAAAGATCCGATCTCTATTAAAAAGGCCTTGGTATTTTTACTAGGATTAGATAATAACGATTTGATTTCAATTGGTTCAAAAAACAGGGCGATTGCATTGGATAATTTTCAATCAGAAAAGATTGTTTCAGGTTATTTAAATCTGTTGCAAGGAAAAAAAGTTGAGGAAGAATAATGCTTCGTTTTTTATATCAGTTAATCCACTTTTTGATTCGATATAGCGGCTTAAGTTATTTGTTAAGAATCTTATTTGCCAAAAATGGTATTTCCATAATTATGTATCACAATCCAAAACCAGAGTATTTTAAAATGCATTTAGAATATCTTACAAAAAGGTATAATCTAATTTCGTTTTCATCATACCTTGATGCCTTGGAGAAAGGAAGGACGAAGGAATTACCTAAATATACCTTAATTATTACTATTGATGATGGTTGGAAAGAAAATTACGAATTATTGCCCCTTATAAAAGCATTTCAGATTAAGCCTACTATTTTTTTAACAGCAGATATAATCAATACTGACCGACATTTTTGGTGGACTGCCTGCCCACAGACAGATATTGAACGTTTAAAGAAATTGCCGAATAATATAAAAGAAAAGGAGTTAAGGGATAAATACAAATATGATTTACAAAAAGAATATACAGGAGGAAGACAGGCTTTAAATAAAGAAGAGTTGGATGAGATGAAAGCGCATGTTGAGTTTGGCTTGCATACCTGTACGCATCCGATATTAACACAATGCACTTCAAAGAAGAAAGTAAATGAGATACAAAAATGTAAGCTGCAAGTGGATGAAATGCTGGGATTAGATGTAAAAATATTTTCCTATCCGAATGGAGATTATGACATGGAATGCATGCAGATATTAGAAGAATCAGGTGTGAAAGCTGCAAGAACTACAGATTCCGGATGGAATAACAGAACTAAATTCAATCCATATAACTTGAAGGTAACAGGCGTGTCTGATCATAGCTCCATTACAAAATTAGCAGCAGAGTTAACCGGAATTCCCATGTTTATTCAATATGTGTTACAAGGCAGTTTTAGTGGTAAAAAGCGACCTATCACCTTAGAATCAAAAACTCAAATGAATTGAAATTTATACTATTTACTACATAGTTAATATCTTATGAAGGTTTTTTTAATTGCACCTGCACCTCCGCCAGTTGGAGGAATTGAATCGGTGACCGACAATCTGATGAATTATATAAAAACAAGTGGTAATGGAACAAGCCTGGTTTTATATAACACATCACACAAGTATCGTCCCGTTACGTCAAGTTCTCGAATTATTAGATTGGCAACGGGAATTCAGGGAGCAATAAAAACATATTTTGAGATTGACAAGATTATTCGAAATGAAAAACCGGATGTTATTCATCTTGCTACTAGTGCTTCATTGTCGTTGTTTAAAGATTACTTCTTGATTAAGAAAGCAGCTAAGTACGATATACCCATCGTACTTCACTGGCATTTTGGGAGAATTCCTCAACTAAAAGATCAGGATAACTGGGAATGGAAATTATTGAAAAAGGTAATCTTAAAAAGCACCATGTCAATTGTCATTGACAATAAATCGTATGAAACACTTTTAAATACAGGAATAACTAATGTAGATTATGTGCCGAATCCTTTGGCATATGATATAGAATTGCAAGCCAAAGAGCTCAGCAAAGAAATTAATAATCGTCAGTTGGGAAGGATAATTTACGTTGGCCATATTATAAAAAACAAAGGTGTTTTTGAATTGGTGAAAGCCTGTAAACATATTTCAAATCTTAAAGAGCTGATTCTAATTGGTCCATATGAGGAAGCGGTCAAAAGAGAATTGATAAATATTAGTGGAGATGAGGGGAACCGTTGGCTGAAATTTATGGGACAAATAAAGATTGAGAAAGTGATTGACTATATGAAAAGCGCTCCAATACTTTTATTACCAAGCTATACAGAGGGTTTTCCGATGGTGATTTTAGAAGGGATGGCTTTAGGCTGTGCTATCGTTGCAACGGATGTTGGTGCTATTCCTGAGATGCTTCATGTAGAATCCAGTGAACCTTGTGGTATATGTATTCAACCCCAAAGGGTTGCACCACTTAAAGAAGCAATAGAAAACCTTCTACTTACGCATAAAGCCTGGGAAGTATATGGAAAAAGAGCCAATGATCGAGTACTTAGAAAGTATACCATAGACCATGTTTATGAGCAATATAAAAGTGTTTGGAAAAAAGCATTGAATGCGATGGGCGAAACTAAATTAGTTCATGCTCAATTCAACAAAACACAAGGAGCGAGATCTTAAAATATAATGTGTAGAGTGTACATAGGAATTTTAAATAAAGCGTGATGAATCTACAGGAATTTGTGAATATCCATCAACAAACAGGTTTTCAAATACAAAATAAGGAGGGACAATATTTTTTGAATAGAGGGCTGCTTAATTATGCATTTCCACAATTAAGTATATCTCATATCAACAAGAAAATTGTTAATTCTTTAAAATGGAAATATCTGATTACGGTCATCAAAACAGATTTTCAACGAAAAAATACATATGAGTATATTTTAAATACCAATGAATATGAAGTGGAAAGCTTTAGGAAGCGAACCAGAACAACCGTTCGTAAAAGCTTAAAAAGTTGCGAATTTAAAAGACCTCCACTAAAAGACCTGATTACAGATGGACTATTGATCAACATACAAACACTTAAAATACAGAAGAGAAAAGATAAATTTTTATCAGAACCGAAGTTGTGGGAAAAGTATATTACACTTTTTTATGAACAAAAGGATACCATTATTATTGGAGCTTATTTTCAGGAAAAATTGATTGCCTATGCCATTGCCTATGAAGTAGAAGGAAAGCAATCTTTTCATCTGCAGCATATAAACCGTGATTATGCAACCTATTATCCAATGAGTGGATTAATGTATGTTGTAGTAAACGAATTACTTAAAAAACACAATCGTGTAAGTATTTCAGATGGTATAGAATCATTTACGCCCATGCCAACCTTAAATAAATTTAAGCGATATATGCGTTTCGATAGAGTTCCAATTACAAGAGTGTATATTCTAAATCCCATATTACTCATACTAATTAAGTCAATTGTTACATTTTACATTTCGATACTTGGAAAAAGAAGCTTTAAAAATACTATGCTAAGAAAAGTAGTGGATTTATACCAGGGACATCGAATTTTGACTCAGATGATAAAAGAACATAAACAGGAGCCAGAACATGTAGCAAAGGTGATATACCAGGATGAAATGTATTGAATAATTTAAAGTAAGTGTATTATGATTTTGTTAGTGTCATCTCATTTTCCACCCGAACCAGTTACTGCGGCAACACTATGTTACGACCTGGCTATGTCATTATCCGAAAAGAATAAAGTGCAGGTCATAACGCCTGAGCCAACGAGACCTCTGGGTTTTCGATTTAAAAATAATGGTCATCATAAAAACAAGATAAGTCACCATATATTAAAATCATATACTTGTCCAAAGTCTTCTTTTGTAGGAAGGATGCGAGAGAGTATTAGTTTTGGAAAGCATGCTGCCGAATTCGTTAGAAAACATCATAAAGAGATTAAAACAATTTATGTGTTGGCGTGGCCACTGTTTGCACAATATCAAATTGTTAAGGTAGCTAAGGAATATAAAATACCAGCCATTACTCATGTAATGGATATTTACCCGGAATCATTGGTTAACAAATTACCATTGTTTAAAAGAACCGTTTTTACATTGCTTTTACCTATCGACAAATTTATTCTTCAAAACTCATCTAAGGTCATTACTATCTCTTCGAATATGAAGGAGATGTTGGTTAAAACAAGAAGATTAGAAAATAAAAATGTTGAGGTAATACATAATTGGCAAAACGATGACATCTTTTTGCAGTATAATGAAAGGCAAAACAAAAATGAAGAAGATTTAGAGAATAGGCCTTTTACTTTTATGTTTCTGGGTTGCTTGAGTAAATCGGCAGCTTTAGAAATTATAATTCTGGCTTATAAAATCAGTAAATTGCATCATGCCCGCTTAATAATTGCAGGAAGTGGTTCCGAGAAGGAATATTTAAAATCATTAGTCAATGGAAACAGAGAATTCAAAGTTGAATTCTGGGATGCTCCTTTAAATAAAGTTCCTGAAATTCAAAATCAGGCAGATGTCTTAATTTTAGGGTTGAGAAAGAACACTGCGCTTTTTGCCATGCCATCTAAACTACCTGCTTATATGTTTTCTAAAAAACCAATAATCGCATCAGTGGAAGAAAACAGTGCTATTGCAAGTGCAATTCATAATGCCAAATGTGGCTGGACAGTTTCTCCTGAGGATCCTAAAAAATTAGAGAAATTGCTTCGCTATGTTTATGCTACGCCCAAAGATTATCTAAAACAATTTGGTGTTAATGGTTTTGATTATGCTTTTGAAAAATTTTCAAGAAAAAGCAATTTGCATAAGCTGGCTACAGTAATTTCTGAAGCAAAAGTGTAAAACAATAAATTTCTTAAACAGTATATAATTTTAAAGATTGGTTTGATATTCCCTTTTAATAAGATTGATGTTTGTTGTATTTAAGTCATACGTTTTAATAATTTACCTGGTGTTGTTATGGATAGATAATGCTACAGCACAATCTTCATCTCAGGAGTTTAATTCTAATAGGAATACTTTTTATGTAGCAAGCAATGGAAATGATAATAATCCGGGAACTTTCGAAAAGCCATGGGCTACATGGCAAAAAGGATTTAATATGGCGGGTGCTGGTGATACTATTTATATTAGAGGAGGTACATATTATGCTAATTTACTGGATCCTTATGGAGTGATTTTATCGAATAGAAAAGGAACTAAATTAAAACCAATTCATATTTTTAATTACCCTTTGGAACATCCCATTTTAGATTGTTCTACCATAAAAAAGAGTAGCGATGACAATATCGGTATTTATTTAAATCGTTGTTCATATATATACCTAAAAGGATTATCGGTCACTGGAGTTAGTCAGCATACATATAATACCGGAGCATGTGCCTATTTATTTGAACATGGAGGTGTATACAAAGTTGAAAATTGTAATGCATATAATAATGAAGGGGCCGGTTTTCAGGGATATGCAACAGATACTGTAGCGCTCATTAATTGTGATTCCTATAATAATTTCGATGTATCAACAAAAGGATATAAGGGTGGACAAGCCGATGGTTTTGTTTTCTGTTTTACATCAAAAAATTCTTACACCAGTTTTTTTGGATGCCGGGCATGGTATAATTCAGATGATGGATTTGATTGCTGGAAAAACGAAGGAACAGTAATTTTTGAAAAATGCTGGGCGTTTGATAACGGAAGAGGTCAAGGCGATGGAGGAGGATTCAAACTCGGAAAAACAACTTTATCACCTTCGAAAATTCCTCAAAGGATTCTCACAAATTGCATGGCGTTCTATAATCGTTTTATTGGATTTAATCAGAATGATGCTTTCGTAAAAATGATATTCTATAATAACATAGCCTTTAAAAACAAAGAATCAGGTTTTAGCACAGGCCAGTTTAATACGAATTCTGTTTATAAGAATAATATTAGCTACCGTAATGGTGGTAAAGATTATTTCTCAGTCAATGCAGCAAATACAAATAATAGCTGGAATTATAAAATACATAAGTCCGTTAGTGATAATGATTTTATTTCTGTTGATACAGCAGGAGTATCCGGAAAACGACAAAAAAATGGGGATCTTCCGGATATTAAGTTTTTAAGATTAGCAGAAAAAAGCGACCTGATTAACGCTGGTGTAGATATAGGAAACAATTACATCGGGAAAGCACCTGATTTAGGCCCATTTGAATGGCAACCAAAATAAGATATAGTTTGAAGAAATAGAATTGAAATTGTATAACCTTAAAAATTAGTTTATGAATAATTCGATGGATAACACTTGTAATTTCGAGGAAACTCCGGTTACAATAGCTAGCGAAATGCGGCCGACTTTGGTGAGAATGGTTAGAATATTTTTCAATAAACTATTTACACTGAAATCAAGAATGAAGTACAAGTTAATGAAAAGAACTAGCGCAAATGCAATGATGGAAGATACAGCGGTTGCTGATTCTACAGCTGTTGAACCTCTAAATCTTATGGTTGGAGATAAGGTACAGGTGCGCTCCTTAAAAGAAATTACGGCAACTCTTGATGAGAAAGGTAAATTCAAAGGTTTGTATTTTATGCCCGAAATGGAAGCGTTTTGTGGAAAGCAGTTTAAAATATTTAAGAAAGCCGAAAAAATAAAGCTTGAATCCAATGGAGAACTGAGAAAGTTAAGGAGCCCCAGTTACTTTTTAGATGGTGTACATTGTACTGGTTTTTTTCAGGGAGGATGTGATAGAGCTTGTTTTCATTATTGGCGAGAAGAGTGGCTAATTAAGTTATCAAATTAATTAAACTTTAATGTCTTGATAGAATTGAGGTTAATGCATAACACTGGCTCATGGTCGTTGCAAGTATAAGTGTGATTTTTATATGTATTTTGCTCTACTTTATCAAAGATTATTATGGTCCCAGAGAAGTGAAAATGTCTGAAAGGAACGTGTTTGGTTTTGCGTCTCAAAAAGCTAAGAATTTAATAGTTCATGAGTATGATAATGAAGGTAATTTGTTTGCTAGTAGAGGTTTGGTTGTATATAAACTCCGCAAAGGAACCAAATCATTTTTTAAAATTGCTCGTTTAAAAATAGGTCTTTCTTTATTTTGGTTTGGTAACTTTTCATTGTTTCGTAAATGGCTTAATAAGCCAGAGTGTATGGAATTAACGGTAGGCAATAATGGAAAAATGACTGCTTTTTCGGCAGGATTTCTTTATTTTCAGAATAGCCATAAAAACGGCTTTATCAGATCTCTCAAATTACCATATTTCGGAATTGGTATTGGACGTGGAATAATGAGTACCGGTATTTTAAACCTTGGTAATGGTTGTGTTTATATAGGTGAATATTTTAGAAATCAAGAACGAGCCTCAGTTCATATCTACCAAAGTTTAGATTATGGTCGAAACTGGAATATAGCCTATACTTTTCCCAAAGGTGAAATTAGACATATACATGCCATACAAAGAGATCCGTTTACCAACAAATTATGGGTTTGTACTGGAGATGAGGATAAGGAGTGTATGATCGCCTTTTCGGAGGATGGTTTTAAATCCATTGAGCCTATTGGAAGTGGAAGTCAACAGTGGCGAACCTGTCAGTTGGTTTTTAAAAAAGAGGCCGTTTATTGGGGGACAGATACCGGAGATGAAAATGTATCTGGTATTTATCGCTGGGATAAACAAAGCCATGAACTTGATAAAATTTACGCTATTACAGGTGCTATCTTCTTTGGAACAAAACTGAAAAATGGAAATCTTATCATGAGTACAGACAGAGAAAATTTCCCCAATGAGAAAGATGATAAAACCCGATTGTATATGATATCAGATAAAGATAGTGTAACGGAAGTTGAGTGCGGAAAATGGAAAAATAAACGGCCTAATTTTAAGTTTAGTTTTGCCAAATCCCGACTCCAGCGAAATCAGGGAGGTCATCATCTTGCTGTAAATTTTATAAATCAGAAAGGCTTAGAAAGCAGTGATTTATATTTAATATCTGAGGATGAAATTAACCGTTTTGTGTCAGAAAATTGAAGAGCTAATTATCATCAATAAATAGATATACAAAGAATCAAATTTAAGTAATCATCAAAAACACTATTCACTTTTAAATATAGAATTAGGAGACGAATTAATGTATCAGAGTAATAAGATGTATAATTTGTTTAGAAGACTAAAATTCTTCTTCAAATAGTCACTTTGAATATTTCTTTGATACTGCGCTGAATGTTAATGTATTGTTGTTGTTTAATTCCTAAATCCTTTTTAATATGAATTCATTTTCAAATAAAACATTATTAATTACGGGAGGTTCTGGTTCTTTCGGAAATGCTGTGTTGAGGCGTTTTCTAAATACCGATATTGGGCAAATCAGGATATTTAGCAGAGATGAGAAAAAGCAGGATGACATGCGCCAGTTTTATCAAAATGCTAAAATTAAATACTTTATAGGTGACGTCCGAAGCCGTCAGAGTATTGACCATGCTATGCAAGGTGTGGATTATGTGTTTCATGCGGCCGCACTAAAACAAGTTCCATCGTGTGAATTTTTTCCAACAGAAGCTGTACGAACTAATGTATTAGGTTGCGAAAATGTGTTGGAATCTGCCTTACAAAACAAAGTTTCCAGAGTGGTGGTGTTAAGTACTGATAAAGCAGTTTATCCGGTGAATGCCATGGGAATGTCCAAAGCATTGAGTGAAAAAGTGATGATCGCTAATTCCAGATCTTTAAATGGTTCAGGAGTAGTTTTTTGTGGTACGCGCTATGGTAATGTGATGGCTTCCAGAGGATCGGTTATACCGTTGTTTGTAAGTCAGATAAAAAACAATATGCCGTTAACAGTAACAGATCCGAATATGACCCGCTTTATGATGTCGCTTGAAAATGCAGTTGAACTGGTACTATTTGCATTTACCAATGGTAAAAACGGGGATATTTTCGTTCAGAAATCACCTTCAACAACAATTGGAATTTTAGCTCAGGCAGTTAAAGAGCTATATGATGCCCATGTACCTATTAAAGTAATTGGAACTCGTCATGGTGAAAAATTACATGAAACTTTAATCAATCGAGAAGAGATGGTAAGAGCAACAGATGAGGGTGATTATTTCAGGATTACAGCAGATGCCAGGAACTTGAATTATAACAAATATTTTACCGAAGGACAATCTAAAGTTTCTATTGTTGATGAGTATAACTCCTTTAATACGCAACAACTTAATGTGGAAGAAACCAAAGCTTTATTGATGCAACTGCGCTTTATTAAAAAAGATTTGAACATTGAAAAAGTAGAACAGGCATATGGATACTGATAGAAAGATAAGGATTGGAATTACGGGGCAAGCCGGCTTTATAGGTACACATATCTATAATTTCTTAGGAACAAAAACAGATGAAGTAGAGCGTGTTGCTTTTAGAGATGACTTTTTTGAAGACTATCATTTATTATGTGAATTTGTTAGTCAATGCGATGTTATTATTCATTTGGCAGCATTAAATCGACATAATGATCCTCAAACTATTTACAATACCAATATTCAACTTGTAGATCAATTAATTGCGGCTATGGAAGATACGGATTCTAAGCCACATGTTTTATTTTCATCTTCTATTCAGGAAGAAAGAAATAACATTTTTGGACAATCAAAAAAAGAGGGTAGAACAAGGTTTGCAAATTGGGCTTTAAAAAATGAAGCTTTGTTTACAGGTATGCTCATTCCAAATGTATACGGTCCTTTTGGAAATCCATATTATAATTCAGTAGTGGCTACATTTTGCCATCAAATAACACATGGAGAGCAAGCTGTTATAGATACTGATGCAAAGCTTAATCTGATCTACATTCAGGAATTGGTTGATTTTATTTGGAAAGTGATCCAGAATGAAATGGTTGCTAATTATATGAAAGTACCTCATACGACCAGCAGAAAAGTATCAGAAATTTATCAGTTACTGCAGAATTATGCTGAGCAGTATATTCAGGAAGGTATTATTCCTCAGGTTGATGATAACTTTGAATACAACCTTTTTAATACCTTCATTTGTTATAATGACCTGCAATCTTTTTATCCATTCGAATACGATAAGCATGAGGATGACAGGGGCAGTTTTGTTGAAATTATAAAAACGCTACGCGGAGGTCAGGTTTCTTTTTCAACGACAAAGCCAGAAATTACCAGAGGAAACCACTATCACACTCGCAAACTAGAACGTTTTGCTGTTATAAAAGGCAAGGCCTTGGTTTGCTTACGGAGAATAGGTACTTCTGAAGTTATTGAGTTTGTTTTAGATGGAGATAAGCCTTCATTTATAGATATTCCGGTTTGGTATACCCACAATATTACCAATATTGGAAACGAAGAGTTGTACACCGTTTTTTGGATAAATGAATTTTTTAATCCTGAAGATCCGGATACCTATTTTGAAGAAGTCAATACCAGAAAAGAGGTCGATGCCTCCCATGTATAAGTTTGTATTGATAGGTTTGGAGTAATATACAGAATAGAAAAAATCTATAAGCCAATATTCATTTTAAAAACATCAAATATGCCCGCATTAAAAATAATGACCATTGTTGGTACACGACCCGAAATTATTCGTTTGTCACGGGTAATTACTTTATTAGATAAGCATTTGGATCATATATTGGTACATACAGGTCAGAATTACGATTATGAGTTAAGCGAAGTTTTTTTTAAAGATTTGGAACTAAGGAAACCGGATTATTTTTTAAAAGTGGATGTAAGTTCATTAGGGGCGACAATTGGTGATTTAATTAAAAAATCAGAACAAGTTATGCTTGAGGTTAAACCAGATGCAGTTCTTGTGCTGGGCGATACAAATTCGTGTTTGTCGGCTTACGTAGCCAAACGTTTGCATATTCCTATTTTTCATATGGAAGCTGGTAACAGGAGTTTTGATTTTAACGTTCCGGAAGAAATAAACCGAAAAGTAATTGATCATCTGGCTGATTTTAATTTGGTATATACTGAGCATGCCAGACGACATCTGATAAGTGAAGGACTTCCGCATCGTAGGATATATCTTACAGGTTCGCCCATGAATGAGATTTTAAGTGCTTATCAATCTAAAATAGAGGAATCTAATATTTTACAAGAACTGGATATTCAGAAAAAACAATATTTTGTTGTTAGTGTGCATCGCGAAGAGAATGTTGATAATCCTCAAAATCTGGAAAAAATAATCCAGGTTTTAAATACCATTTATTCCGATTATCAGTTTCCGATTATTGTATCTACGCATCCAAGAACCAGAAAAAGATTGGAGAATGTAAATCAAAGTTCTGACCGTAATCATATTCGTTTTTTAAAACCTTTTGGTTTTAGTGATTATGTGCATTTGCAGAAGAATGCTGTTTGTACCATTTCTGATAGTGGCACCATTAGTGAAGAATCGGCCATTTTATCGTTCCCTGCCATTTCTATACGTCAGTCTATGGAACGTCCGGAAGCTCAGGATGCAGGTACTATCATTCTAACTGGTTTTGAACCGGATATTATTCTGAATTCTATAAAACTGGTTATAGAGGAGCATAAGAATGGGTGCTATCAGGAAATACCTGCAGATTACCGAATAAAAAATACTTCATGGCGAGTTTTGAAATTAATAATGGGAAATACCAGGTTAAGTAATAAATGGTATGGAATTGCCAAAAAGTAGATGTAAATACTTCTGTTAAAACCTGGATGCTTAAACGTCTTTTTGATATTGTAGTTTCTTTGTTGGGTATTGTTTTATTAATGCCAATCGGTTTATTCATAGCCTGTTTGATATTGATTTTTTCCGGATGGCCGGTGTTTTTTATTCAAAGAAGAATTGGCAAAAACAGGAAGCCATTTTATCTAATTAAGTTTAGGACAATGACAGTCAAGCAAACAGCTCGAATGGGTGAGTTTGATGCAGGTAATTCAAGTAGAGTAACATCAATTGGAAATATATTACGAAAAACTAAGCTGGATGAATTACCTCAACTTTTTAATGTATTGAAAGGCGAAATGTCTTTTGTTGGTCCAAGACCGGAAGTGGAAAAGTGGGTTAACATTTATACTGAGCGGTGGGATAAGGTTCTGTCTGTTGTTCCTGGGATTACCGATAATGCCTCTCTTGAATTCCGAGATGAGGAGAATCTTTTACGGCAATCAAATCATCCTGAAAAGACTTATTTAGAAGATGTACTTCCTCAAAAGCTAAATTATTACGAAAAATACGTTGACAATCGGACCTTGAAGGGGGATGTGAAACTCATTTTTAAAACTATTTATTACTGTTTATTCAAATAAAATACGACTGTGAATATTCCATTCTCAAAAGTACCCATTGCGGGAAATGAAAATAAATATATACAAGAAGTGTTGGATAGTGGTTGGCTTACAACATCGAGCAAAGCGCTAAAGTTTGAAGAATTATTTGCTGAATACGTTGGCGCAAAATATGCCTGTGCGGTAAATTCATGTACTTCAGCATTACATTTAGCCGCAGAGGCAATTGGTATTGGTCAAAATGATAAAGTGTTGGTTCCAACCATGACATTTACTGCTTCCGCCGAAATTTTGAGGTACTTAGGAGCCAATCCTATTTTTTGTGATGTGGAATACGACACTTATTTGATTTCTCCGGATATTTTAAAGAAAGCAATTTCAAAACATAAGAATATAAAAGCTGTCATATTGGTTCATTTTGGAGGGCAGTCTTGTTTTATGCAATCCCCAGAAGGAAACGGAATTATGGACATATGCAAACAAAATGAAATTAGAATCATTGAAGATGCAGCTCATGCTTTTCCAACCCGTTTTAATGATGCTTGTATAGGATCTTTAGGAGACGTTACTTGCTTTAGTTTTTATGCTAATAAAACCATAACAACAGGCGAGGGGGGAATGATGGTAACCAATGATGAAGTGATATATCATAGAGCTAAAGTGATGCGATTGCATGGGATCAATAAAGATGTTTGGAACAGGTTCTCTTCTAAAAAATGTAAATGGGAATATGATGTGGTTGCACCCGGATATAAATACAATATGCCTGATATAAATGCAGCTATTGGTTTAGCGCAACTAGAAAAAGCAGAATATTTCAGAAAACAACGACAACGTTGTGCCATGTTATATTATCAGGAATTAAGTGATGTTAGTAGTATAGATTTACCTCAAACTTCTTCCAAAATAGAAGATCATGCCTGGCATTTATTTCCAATTAAGATAAAACCCGATGCTCGCGTTAAACGTGATGATTTTATCGATTTAATGTCGGAAAAGGGAATTGGGACTTCGGTGCATTACAAGCCCTTACACCGGATGAGCTATTATAAAGAAGCTTATAAACTAAAAGAAGCTGATTTTCCGAATGCAGAACGGATATGGAAAGGAACGGTGTCCTTGCCTATTTTTCCTGATTTAAAAGATGCTGATGTGCTTTACATCTGCCATACTATTAAGAAAATACTCTCATAATTTGCGTTATGCTGTATGTTAAAAGAAGGAGATTCTTCGAGTAATTGTTGGTGCCAATAATTGATTTTACAGAATGGGAAAAGAGACTGTAAAAATAGGAATAGTATTGGATGGATTGATTGCTCCATTATGGGTAGATGAACTATTGAAAAGAATCAATAATGATCATCACCTTGAAATAAAACTGTTGGTTTTTTGCCAGAGGAAAAGGAGTAACCGGATTAAAAAGCCTTTTTTGTATCGAATATATGAAGCAATGGAGCATATGCTCTTTTGGAATTTTACAGCGTACACCAAAAAAAAAGATATTTCAGATGAAATTAAAGATGTGGTGAATATTTCTTTTGAGGAAGATATTAAGGAAATCAGTATGGTTATACAGGCCTACAGATTAGATGTTATCCTTAATTTGAGTTCGTATTTATTTGAAGGTTCGCATTTATATATAGCCAAACATGGTGTGTGGAATTACTGTGTAGAGTATCAGAATCCTATTCGAACAAACTCAAATTTATATAGAAAAGTGGTTCAAAAAGAACCGGTGGTAAAGGCCTCTGTAAAGTGTATCAATGGAATTTATGAAACCACGTCGGTTATATATAGTAGTTGGTTGGCCACAAATTTTCATTCTGTATTTTTAACATATAATCCGGTGTTGGCATTGGGAGCTGTTAGTATTTACAGATTACTTAAGGGTATTTATTTATATGGAGATCATTATATAGAATCATTTACATTAAAATATAATGAAAGAGCAGTTCATGAATGTATAAGTGGATTATGGCCGGGGAATTGGACAATATTTATTAATTTTTTTAAAATACTTAGCAGGTACACGCAACATAAAATTACCACTCAGTCCAAAACTAAATGGTATTTAATGTTTAAATTAAAATCAACACCATTTCCCAAAGCTATTAATGGCTATAAATATTTACTTCCTCCTATTGGTAAATTTTGGGCAGATCCGTTTGTATTAAGTAAGAAGAATAAAAACTATGTGTTTATCGAAGAGTTACCTTTTAAAACAAATAAAGGTTATATCAGCTTGTTAGAACTTGATAAATCAGGATCGCTATTAAAGTCTGAACGAATTTTAGAGCAGCCCTATCATATGTCGTATCCATTTGTTTTTGAGTATCAAAACGAATACTATATGTTACCTGAAACTTCTCAAAATAAAACTATTGAATTATATAAATGTGTAAAGTTTCCGGAAAAATGGACATTTGTAATGACATTAATGGATGAGGTAAATGCCAAAGATACAACCTTGTATTATTACCGGAATAAGTGGTGGATGTTTACCGCAATTAATGAGTCGTCGGGCAATTCGGAGCACCTGGAGTTATTCTTATTTTACTCTGATCAGTTGTTTTCCAAACAGTGGATTCCTCATATTCAAAATCCAATAGTTAGCGATATAAGAAATGCACGTTCAGCCGGAAAGATATTTAAAGATGGCGATAATATTTACAGACCATCGCAGGATTGCTCAGAGCGGTACGGCAAAGCGATAAATATTAATCAGATTGTTGAACTGGACGAATTATCCTTTAAGGAAATCCCTGTCACAAAATTTGAAGCCAACTGGAATTCAAAGTTAAAGGGAACCCATACTTTTAATTTTGATGAAAACTTTACGGTTATAGATGTCTATTAATGGGGAAAGCGACTATTCATAATTCTTATTTAAAAGGATTCATATTTCTGAATCTTGTAGGATTAGCATTTTTATTCGGATGTAAAAAATCACATCCCAAAACGGATATAAAATGGTCTAAAACTGCTTTCTATGTGGCAAAAGATGGAGATGATAATAGCTCAGGAAGTTATAATGCACCTTGGTCCACCTGGGAAAAAGCATTTTTATCAGCTGAAGCAGGAGATACAGTTTACATTAGAGGAGGGGTTTATTATGCCGATAATGAAGATGAGTATGGTGTTTTTATTTCGAATAAGAGAGGAACAAAACAAGAGCCGATTTGTATTTTTAATTATCCCGGGGAAACACCCGTTTTAAACTGCTCACGGATTAAGAATTCCACAGAAAAGTATGGGATTTTACTAACCAACTGTACTCAATTTCATTTAAAAGGCTTGGCCATTACCGGAGTTAACCAAGGTTCTGTGAATGCAGAGGTTCGTGGTTTTGGCTTTGAAAAAGGAGGCAAGTACATTGTTGAGCGTTGTACTTCGTATAAAAATGAAGGGCCTGGATTTTTTGGATATAAGCTTGATTCTATTTCTCTTATTCAATGTGATTCATATGATAATTTTGATGCACTAACAGAAGGTTATTCAGGAGGACATGCAGATGGATTTGTCTTTACTTATGCTTCCAAAGACTCATATACTTACTATACAGAGTGCAGGTCGTGGTATAATTCGGATGATGGATATGATTGCTGGCAAAATGAAGGCGTGGTCGTTTTTGAAAATTGTTGGGCATTTAATAACGGAAGGGGAGATGGTGATGGAGGCGGTTTTAAACTAGGTGAAACCAATGAGGTTCCATCGGCTTATTCGCAACGAATTTTAAGCAACTGCATGGCATTTTATAATCGATTTATAGGATTTAATCAGAACAATGGAAATGTAAGGATGGAATTCTACAATAACATTGCTTACGCTAATGATAACATTGGGTTTGATATTGGCCAATATGAAAATGTAATGATTGTAAGAAATAACATAAGTTTTAAAAATAAATGGCCAGCGTATTATGTGCCAGAAAACAATGATCATAATAGCTGGAATTCTTCAACTGGGGTAGTTGTTGAAGATGCAGATTTCATGAGTCTTGATTCGAGCGGTGTTTCAGGAAAAAGACGAAATGATGGTAAATTACCTAAGCTTCATTTCTTAAAAATTGTGGATGGGAGTGATCTGAAAGAAGCTGGTATTGATGTTGGTTTACCTTATGAAGGGAACTTCCCTGATTTAGGACCTTATTTCGAATAATTAATAGCAGGAAGTGTATGGTAGCCATAAGGTTTGGAAGTGAAAAGTCAATGGTGTTGTTTTTCCTTTTAAATTATCAAATTCCTTAATAAAATTGATTTTAGTTAAGGATGTGCTCTCAAATAATTTCATAGTCATACGGACTAGAAATATTCGCTATGTATAAGAGTTACAGTTTGTGTATAGGAGGGATGTTGAGCTTATAACTGTTTTAGGTATAAAGTCGACGAACAATTGTACTACGTTAAGAGAGTTATTATGAAGAAGTTTTTACTTAAGTTAATGAATAGTAAGGTAATTTCTCCCTGGTGGGTTTTAGCCATTGATATGTTAATAGTGGCAAATGCTTTTTTTATAGCATTCCTGCTCCGGTTAAGTTTTCAATTATCGTCCTTATATGTCTGGGATATGGTGGCCTCAGGAGGTTCAATTTTAGCCATATATTTATTTACATATCTGGTAACCGGAACCTACAAAGGCGTTGTTCGACATAGTAATTATTTCGAATTAAAAGTATTAATTATAGCCTGTTTCAAAGCATTTGTACTAGCGCTGTTTGCAGAATTAGTGTTTAGCGCTTATGAAGTTAGCTGGTGGAAAATACCAAGGTTGGTTTTGTTTTTTCATTTTCTGTTAACAGCAATGATTAGTTTTGCTTTTCGTTTTGTTGTAAAAGAAACATACTATTATCTCACCAAACGTCATGCTATCATAAATACTTTAATTTATGGAGCAGGTAATATGGGGCAAATTGCCCTGGAAGCAATTCGTAGTGATAAGGATAATGATTTTCAGGTAGTGGGTTTTATTGATGATAATCCCATTAAATGGAATGTGAAATTACATTCGATGCCTGTGATAAGTTGGGAAACGGCCAAATACAACAAGTTAAAAAGCGAGATTAAGGTTATTATTCTGGCCATTGATAATATTTCGGTAGGACGTAAAAAAGAGATTGCCAAAGAATGCGTGGAAATGGGCTGGACTCTTAAGGTTATGCCAACGGTGGGTAATTGGGTAAATGGTATTTCAAACAGAAAACAAATTAGAGATATTCGAATTGAAGATATCTTAGGACGCAAAGAAATTCAGCTTGATCTTCGACGAATTTCAATGGGTCTGGAAAATAAAACAGTGTTAGTTTCTGGAGCAGCCGGATCTATTGGTTCCGAAATTGTTAGGCAACTGTTACGTTTTCCTATTAAGAAAATCGTTTTACTCGACATTGCAGAATCTGCTTTATACGATTTACAGCAAGAATTGGTGTTGAGTTATTATGATGTTCCTTTTGAATTGGTGTTAGCCGATTTTACCAATAGTTACCGAATGCGACAGGTGTTTGAGGAATATAGACCTAATATAATATACAATGCTGCAGCGTATAAGCATGTGCCATTGATGGAAGCCAATCCATATGAAGCCATTCGTGTGAATATTGGAGGTACAAAATTAATTGCCGATCTGGCTGTTGAATTTAATGTTGAAAAATTTGTGATGGTGTCTACCGATAAGGCGGTTAATCCAACAAATGTTATGGGAGCATCAAAAAGAATTTGCGAAATTTATATTCAGTCATTAGCATACAGAGTAGGAATGCCAACATCCTTTATTACTACACGATTTGGAAATGTATTGGGCTCGAATGGTTCTGTGGTTCCTTTATTTAAAAAGCAAATAGCACAAGGAGGACCGGTTACGGTAACGCACCCTGAAATAACCCGCTTTTTTATGACGATACCAGAAGCAAGCCAGTTGGTTTTAGAAGCCGGTTTCATGGGTAATGGAGGTGAAATATTTGTATTTGATATGGGAGAACCGGTTAAAATTGATGATTTGGCTAAAGAAATGATTCAATTGGCAGGATTAAAACTAGGAATTGATATTGATGTAATTTATACAGGGTTAAGACCCGGAGAAAAATTATATGAAGAGCTATTGGCAACCAAAGAAAACAATAAACCAACACATCATGAATCTATTATGATAGGTCAGGTCAGAATATACGACTATCATGATATTAATAGGATGGTGGTTGATTTATTAAGTGTTTTAGGATTGGAAGACGATTGGCTATTAGTAAACCGAATGAAAGATTTAGTTCCTGAGTTTGTTTCTAATAACAGTACATTTACTTCATTAGACAAAAATAAAAAGGTGAAAGACATGGTGAATTCTGTAAAAGAATAGTTCTTATAGACTGTAACTATTGATGCGTTCCTGTTTTGTAAAACCAAATACCATTTTCTTTTACAAAATGGGAATTCTCATGTATACACTCCATTTTTCCTCCATCTTCATAAAATGCTTTAAACTCAACATAGCCTTCTACATCCAGACTTGCTCCTTTTTTAGTTGATATTACTTCCAGTCTTAACCATTTAACCGATTTTGCCCATTTTAAAATACTCTTTCGTTCTTTGGTAGGGCGCGTTTCTTTATGGTGGGTGTTTAATAAGTAATTGATATTTGCAGTAACAAAAGCGCAGTAACGAGATCTCATTAACTCTTCTGCTGTTGCAGCATTTCGTTTTCCCTCTAACAGAGGTTCACAACAGTCGCTGTATGTTTTACCAGAGTTGCAATAGCATGTCATTTTATGAAAGTTTAAAATTTAAAACCAGACAAAAGTAAATAAAAAAGCACACCCGGGTTAACTTTTTAACCACAGGTGTGCAGCGCAAACAATCAAAGATAATTGTGTATCTTAATTTAACGTGTTTTCATATTTTTCAACATGGAGTTCCTTTATCGTTTCCGGAGTCTTGTTTTTAATAGCAAAACGATCGAAAATCAGATATAAAAGCGGCACTACAAGGAAAGATAGAAACATCGATCCTGTTAATCCTCCAATTAGAACCCAACCTAAACCAGTTTTCCACTCAGCACCAGCTCCTGAAGCTAAAGCTAATGGTAGTAAGCCTACAATTAGTGATAGGTTAGTCATCAAAATAGGACGATAACGTACAGCAGTCGCTTCTTTAATCGCATCAAACGCCTTTTTACCTTCGCTTTGTAATTCGTTGGCAAAATCTACTACCAGAATAGCATTTTTGGCAACAAGCCCCATAAGCATAATGATACCCATAATGGAGAACATACTTAAACTTTTTCCGGCCAGAGCTAAAGCTAAAAATGCACCTATTAAACTCAATGGCAAGGATAACATTACCACCAATGGATACACATAACTGTCGTATAACCCAACCATAATAAGGTACATAAAGATGATAGAGGCTAAAAGAGCAATTAATAAGCTGGTACCTGATTCCGAAGCACGTTCCATTTCTCCTGCATAAATAACATCAACTCCGGATGGTTTATTGGCCTGCTCAAGTTTTTCCTTTAATTCTGCACCAACTGTACCAACTGTTTTACCAATAACATTTCCTGTAATTTTTACGGCAGGAATCTTATTAAAACGCATTAATCCTGATGGACTTTCCTGCTCCACAATATCCGCAACCTGAGATAACCTTACCAATTGTCCTGCACGATTCATAAATGAGATGTTCTCAATATCTTCCTTGTTTTCTTTGTCGAATTCATCCAGTGATATATAAATATCGTATTCGTTATTTCCATCTTTGTATTTGTAATCGCGATTACCTTCGTAAGCCAAATACATTTGAGCACCTATTTCTCCAATAGTTAAGCCCATTTTAGCTAACTTTTCACGGTTGAAGTTTACTACATATTCTTTATTTCCACCTTCTACAGAAGATTCAATATCTCCGGTACCACCCATATTTCTTAAAATATCAGTAATAGTTTCACTATAATCCTCTGCTTGTTCAAGATCTATACTTCTAACATATATTTCTAGAGGAGTACTGGTAGTTCCTAACATACTGATTTGAGAAATACTAAATGACGGACCTGCAAACATGGCTCCTAATGAGTTTCTCATCTGAATTGAAAACAGATTTGTGTTCATGGCACGATCTTTCTTATCAACAAGTTTTACAATAAACTCAGCTGCATAAGGTGTTTCAACTGTAGAAAGGCCGTTTCCTCTGGAACCTACTTTGGTGTAGATGTTTTTTACTTCCGGATGCTTTCTCATCTCAGCTTCAACCTTTGAACACATGGCATTGGTTTTTTCAAGTGTACTTGATTTTTCCAATTCCATTACCATTACAAATTCACCACGGTCACCTGCATCCATAAACTCAGTCTGAATAAACCCGCCACCTATCAGGTAAAAGGAACCAAATAACATAACCGCACAAATAGCAATACTCGTTTTTCTATATTTTAAAACAATATCCAGGATAGACATTAGGCCTTTTTCTGTGGCTGTAATAATACGTTCAAAACCTTGAAGGAATTGATCGAACTTGCTCTTTTTGTTCCAAACTTTTAGTTTTCCGAATCGGGATGTTAAGAGTGGAACTAAAGTAAATGATACGAGCAAACTGATGAGGATAGATACTACAATGGTTAATGAGAAAGAACGAAGCAGCTGCCCTGTCATATCATCAGTTAAACCTACCGGTAAAAAAACAGCAATCAACACAAGTGTAATTGAGATTACGGTTAAACCAATTTCTTTGGTTGCATCAAGTGAAGCTTTGATTCTTGACTTTCCCATTTCCAGGTGGCGGTAGATATTCTCTAATACCACAATGGCATCATCTACAATTGAACCAATTACAATTGAAAGAGCCAATAAGGTTAACAGGTTTAATGAAAAACCAAATAAGTAGAAAAACAAAAATGTTGAAACAACAGAAGTCGGTATGGATATTAAAATAAAAATCAGGTTACGGAAGGTATGCAAGAATAATAGCATAGTTACCGAAACCAGGATAATAGCAAATATTAAGTCCATCATTACGCTATCGATAGCCTCATCTGTAAATACAGATGTATCTGTAGCGATTGTGAATTTAAGATTTTGAGCTTCATAATCTTTTTCAAACTCAGCTAAAATTGTTTGAACATCTTTACTGATATCAACCGCATTTCCCTCTTTTTGCTTTTGAATATTAATACCAATAGTAGGCATTCCATTCATACGAGCCATCATTGAGGCCTTTTTTGTACCGTCTACAACAGAAGCTACATCGCTTAAGTGAACAATGTTTCCAGATCTTGATGCTCCGATGATTAAATCACGTATTTCATCCAGGTTTTGAAATTTACCTGATAAACGAACAATATGTTTGGCATTGTCACTTTTAACACTTCCAGTAGGAAAATCGATGTTCGAAGAACTAATCATTTGTTGTACTTGCATCAACGAAATGTTATTTTGCTCTAGCTTCTGTGCATCAATCTTAATTTCAATCTGACGCTGGCTACCTCCAATTAGTTCAACTTTAGCCACACCTTTTACTTGCCCCAGCTTTGTTTTTATTTCCTTATCAACAAGGTCATAAAACTTCTTATCAGGAATATCGGCATTAGCAGCAATATTCATAATTGGGAAGCTGTTAACATCAAACTTCATGTATTGAGGATCCTCACATTGTTCAGGTAAATCCTGAAGAATAGCATTTACTTTTCGTTCGCATTCCTGTAACGAAAGATCGGGATCAATACCATCGTTATACTCAATGGTTACAATAGAAACACTTTCAAATGATTGAGAAGTAACTTTATCGATACCTTCTAAAGCAGAAACTGCTTCTTCAATTTTCTTGGTTACTGAGCTTTCCACTTCCGAAGGAGCCGCTCCCGGATAAATGGTTGAAACTACGTTTACCGGTACTTCCATGTTGGGTGTTAGCTCTTTATTCAGTAAAGAATAGCTAAAAATACCTGCCAAGGCAAGAATGGTAAACAACACTACGGGAATAGTGGTCCGTTTTACTGATATATCTGAAATCTTCATATTAAACCTCCTTGACAAATTAGTTCACAACAGTCACTTCGTCACCTTCAGTTAAATTTAACTGACCACTCACAATGATTTGCTCCTTACCGGAAAGACCTCTAAGGACTTCAATTTTATTGTTGTCTCCCTGACCAACGATAAGTTCTCGCTTAATAGCCTTGTTGTTTTCGACAACGAAAATCTCAGGTTTCTCCATGCTTCCGATAATGGCAGATTTACTGATTAAGATGTTCTCCTCATTGGTAACCGGAATTTCAACTTCTGCATATAATCCGGATTTTAATGAAGGTTTCATGTTATTTTCTAATTCAACTTCTACATTAAATTTAAAACCGTCACCTGCTTTCTCAGCAACAGCACTTACAATACCGGTGAATACTTTATCAGGGAATACAGAAATATAAACGTTAACTTCTTTACCTTTAAATACTTTATAAGCTTGCTTTTCGCTTACGCTTACATTAACAATTAATGAGCTGTTGTCTACAATTTCACAAACCTGACCACCTCCACCTAACAACTGTCCAACTGAAAGAAAATCGTTATTGATATACCCTGAAATAGGAGCTTTAATAGCAGTGTTGCTAAGTGCTTTTTGTGCATTGATTAAATCAGCTTTTGCTTTCTTTAAACCAATTTGAGTTTGTTCTAAATCGCGTTTTGTAACCGCATTTTCTTTCGATAAACGCTTTAAACGTTCTACATCTTTTTGATATTGTTCGTAGTTGGCTTCAGCAGTTAGTACATTAGCGGCAATAACTTCATCATCCACTTTTACAATCACATCACCTTTACGGACTTTATCTCCTTTTTCTTTATAAATACTTATTATTTTACCTTGTGTTTCAGACATTACCATAACCGATTGAGCAGCTTCTAAAACACCGGTTACTTTCAGGTTTTCATCCAATATACCTCTGCTGGCTTTTTCTACCGTTACAGGTATTTTTTGAACAGTTTGTTGCGCAAAGGCTACGTTGTATTCTACTTCAGATTTGTTTTTGCGTAATTGCATTACCATTAATCCCACAAGCACCACCGCAATCACAGCAATTATTATTCTTATCATTGTTTTTTTCATGATCTTATATTTTTCTTTTACCCTTATTTATTCTGTTAAACTTTTAATATTTCCTGATGCTTTCAGCATGCGTACCTCAGCAGTTTTGCATTTTAGCAGTTGTTGATTGTAGCTATTATCAGCTTGCAGAAAATCATTATTTACGTTTAGCAAGTCAGCTAAAGAAGCCATTCCTTCTTCATATTGCATTAATGTTTGATTATACACTTTCTGTGCTAAGTCTCGGTTGTCTTTTTGCACAAGAAGAAGAGATGCTGCTGTTTGATAATCAGAAACAGCGCTTGAATATTCAATACTCAATAGTTGCTTATTCTTTTCGATATCTTCTTGCAATTGGGCACGTTGTAATTTCTTTTGCTTGACTTTTGCATAATTGCTTCCGGAAGTAAAAATTGGAATAGATAAATTCAATCCAATGGTATTCATATTTCTAAAATTATCAGGACTTGCTTCTGTTCCATATGAGGAGTAGTCAAGTTGAGCAAAAGCAGCCAATGTTGGAAAGTATTCAGCTTGGGCAGATTTTACCTGACCGGCATATAGTTCATCTTGCATCATTAAGGCTTTGTATGCCGATACATTCCCTAAATCAAAACCAGTTTCTTTGCGTAGTTTAAATGCATTAACAATAGATGCTGTATCGATAGTAATAGCAGCATCAGCTTCCATACCAGCCAGTGCTCTCAAGTAATTCTTTTGAATGCCAATGGCGTTTTCAACCGTTTTTAGACTGCTCTCTAAATTGATCATGGAAACTTTTACCCGGTTCATTTCAGTTTCGGTTACCATATCATTTTGATAAGAAAGTTCAACAACTCTAAATAGGTTTTCAAGATTCTCTTTTGATTTTTTTAATGTTTCAAATTGCATCATTAAAGAACCTGCCTGAAAATAATTTGAAGCTACTTCCGAAATTAATTCTTCGTCGCTTTGTTGTTTTAAGATGTCGTATAATTGTTTTGTTTTTTTAGTCAAATCCAAACCAACCCATAACGCTCGACTATAAATTACCTGGGTAATTTGTACGCCTAATGATGTAGAGTACAAGTTATCAAGTCCACCTAACATCTGTTCTACTGCCGGAGCCTGGTCTTCAGGAAGCATTGCTGCAATACCAGCCAATTCCGAAAGATCGCCCAGTCCCATTTTTGTATAACTACCGGAACCTTCTATTTGCGGTAATGCCTGACCTAATGTTTCTCGGTATTTGTAATGTGCTTCATCTTGCTGTAATGCTGCTTTCTTAATATCATGACTGTGCTCCAGTGCATAATTAATGAGATCTTGTAAACTCTGTTGAGCATTTGAGGAGGCTCCCATAAAAAATAAAAACAGGAAAAATAAAATGGCATGCTTAATTAGTTTAAAAGCTGTGCCAGTGTTATTCCTGTTAAATTTAATGTTGGAAGAATAATCTTTACTTAATTTCTCCATTGTGTCTTCCTGTTTTTGAATTTGATTATTTATTATCGAATACAAAAATGAAAGAAGTGGAGCGTATTATTTATAAAAGTTAAGTCAGGCAGTCAAAATAGGAGGGGAAGCATTGAATATGAAAGGTGAACGAAATCGGCAATTGATAATCGTATTTACTTCAACAAAACAATACCTAAGCCCAGGTAAAAGCGTTGGTGAACATTTACATCTACTTCCGTTTTTAACTGATTGTCCTGAAATAGCAGACGGTTTCCAACGGTAATACCAGCATTGGCGTTAAAATAAAAATCACCCCATATTTTCTTTTGAAATTCCGGACCTATAGAAACTCCTGCCTCAGAAATACGATTCATTTCTAATTGAGGTGAATAATTAGATCGCATCAAAGTATTACTTATATTCCCACTTACAGCTATGTTCATACCAACTGTTGTTTTGGTGTTTAGATCATAAGAATAGTTAATGTGGGATGGTAATATCATTTGTAGAATATGCTTGTTACTCTTGTAGGTGAGTTGAAACAAAGGGCTAATAAATGGACCTTCAGTGATAGAAACATATGAACTATAGCTTATACCAAAACCATATTCTACTTTCTCATTCGTCCTTTTTTGAGCTAGCATAGATACGTTATACGTAAAGTCATCGGAATGTAATTTCTCTTTAAAGTCGGAGGAAATTTTTGGAATAAAATTGGTGGAAAGAAGCCAGTTTTTAGGGAGAACTTTTATTAAACCAATATTAAAGTTTACAGTGTAAAATTTGTGTGAATCATTGGATAAGTAGTTTATATCCGAAGAATATTTACTGTAAGAATAGGCTATACTATTGTACAAATAGGTTTTCTTTTTCTTTAAAGGTACAGCGAGTTGAAATGCGGTATTATATTCATCCACTTTGTAATGAGGATTCATATTTTTTACATCGACTTTAGCGTTTGAGTATGTTCTGTAATTCATATTAAACACAGGAAATTTAACCAGACGGCTATATGAATTTTTTTCATTTGTCTGTCCAGAGATTATTATGCTATTAAAAACAAGACAAATGAATATCGTTATAAGCTTGTATGAACTCATATTACGTAGTAATTACTTTTTTTATTGAATAATGATTGAAAAAGAGAAGTCAGGTTTACTGTTCCATCCAGTTAAGAAATTGGGTTCTCTTAGCCTTGCTTACTAATATTTTTTCGTGATAAGGAACAGATATATTAATCGATAACTTTCCTGAAAAATAATGAGATATATCCACAACGGCTTTTCTATTTAAAATACATTGTCGGTTTACCCGATAAAAGTTATCTCCTGCTATCTTACTTAATTCATCAAGAGTCTTGCTTAGGTTATACTTATGTCCATCCAACGTAATAAGCGAAACAATTTCAGCATCAATATAGAACAAAGCAACATTGTCTAGTTTAATAGGAAGTATTTTATCTTTATAATGAACTAAAAGAGAACTGGTATTAGTGCTTTCCTTTTTATGAAGTAAAGCATTGATAATATCATCATAATTTTGCTCACCCTTAGAAAACACTTTCTTTAAGTCCTTGTATTTTTCAATAGCTTCCGATACTTCATCTGAGCTGAAAGGTTTAAGGATATAATCGATACTATTGGTTTTAAAAGCTTCGAGAGCATATTCATCAAAAGCAGTACAAAATATAACCGGTACATTAATGCTTACCTGTTTAAATATATCGAAACTCAATCCATCTCCTAATTGAATATCACTAAAAATAAGATCAGGCATGGTTTCATTTTCAAAATAATTTACGGCAGCTTTAACCGAGCTTAATATGGCTATGATATTACTGTCCGGAGCTACCGATTGTATGGTTTGCGCCAAATCAGCCGCTGTTATCTTCTCATCTTCAATAATGGCAATATTCATACTAGTTATTTGTTGTATCTATTATTTTATGATTCAATAGTTTAATGGAAATAGAAAAGGTTTGTTCATCTTCTTCAATTTTTAACTCATCGCCGGAAAGAAGTTGATATCGTTCAGATAGATTACTTAAGCCAACGCCAGTAGATTCCGGAGATCTGCTTTTTAAACGTAAAGTATTGGAGACTTTAATCCAATCATCAATTTGTTCAATCGTTATAATTAAAGGTTGTTCGTCGGTTAATTCATTGTGTTTGATAGCATTTTCAATTAACGGTTGTATTGAAAATGATGGTATGTATTTTCTACTTAAAGTTTCTTCAGAAAGTTGAATAGAAAATTGTAAGGCATCACCAAATCGAATCTTTTGCATATCAATATAGTTCTCGCACAGTTTAATTTCTTCACTTACTTTAATGACTTTAATATTATTATTGGATAAAGATGCCCGTAAAAAATTAGACAAGTGCATGAGGTATTTTTCTCCTTCGTTGACATTTGTTTTATAAAGCGATTTTAAAATATTTAAAGCATTAAATAAAAAATGGGGTTGAATTTGTTGTTTTAATAACTGATTGGCGGTTTCAAAATTGACTGCTTTTAGTTTTGAAACTTCCATTTCGGTATGAAATTTTTCATCCTGAATGATTACGTAATGTTGTAACATTAAAACAAATAGGTTCATCATAATTCCCATAACACTAAGTAATAAACCTGTCAGCAAACTCATCTTTTCTACATCTTGATATAAAGCCATATAAATTAAAGGGGTAGAAAAAATGGTTAATTCAGATAAGCTAAAGCTTAGTGTTAAAAATCTGATCCTTAGAAAAGATTGTGTTTTATTCTGCATCCTGTTAAAGATGATGAACAAGCCCAGGTTCCCAAAAGAAATACATATAAAGTTATAAAATCCAAATAGTAAGTTAGTTAATGCTTTGTCGATATTTTCAAAGCCCATATTAAGTAATCCCAATACAAAAAAGAACAATACAGTATTGATGGACAACCAAAGGTTTAACTTTACTAATTTTCGAATTGGTAATTTTCTTCTCATAAATGCCAAAAATAGTATGGTTAAAAATAGGTTTTCTTTTTTAAGGGATCAACCGGAACTATTCTTCTGTGAGCTATTCAAATTAACCTTTGAAAGATGTTAGAGTTTGAAAGATTAGGACTGGATTCTGAAAAATATCGGATATAATATAAGGAATGTTGATGTTGTTCAGGTAGATAGAGATCTTTTTATAAAAAGAAAAGTAAGTCTTTGGTGAAACATTTTCAATTAAGATAAAATAGTCTTAATAATTTTGTACATTTAGTACTGTTCGAGAAAAGAGAATGCCAGTTAATAAATTAATGTATGCCAGGGGAGCAAAACCTTTATCGTGAAATAATTGAAAACAGCGCTGTAGCCATAGTACTGCTTGATGAAAATGCAAATATTATGTTGGTGAATGAGGCGATGTGTGAAGTTACCGGTTATACTCAAGAAGAGCTTTTGGGGACAAGTTGGTTCGATAAATTACCGGTTGAAGAATTGGAACGGGTAAGAACATTCAATAGAAGGAGAATTCAAGGGGATCCCAATATTCCCAATAAATATGAATCGAAATATATTACAAAGCAAAATCAAATACGTTCTGCACTTTTTTCTGTATCTCTCATAGATTCTAACAAAAAAACCGTTGTCACTTTTATTGATAATGAAGAGAAAAGAAGAACAGAAGAGGAACTTAAAAACAGCGAAGAGAGATTTAGGTCAATAGTTGAGTATGCGAATGACCTTGTATATACTTTATCTAAAGAAGGTGTTTTTACCTATGTATCTCCAAACTGGCAAGCTGTATTAGGGTATAAAGTAAATGAGGTACTAGGTGCTTCGTTCGAAACATTGGTTCATCCCGATGATATTGATCGCTTAAAGAAGATTGTAGCGGATAGTTACCAAAATAACAAAAAGTATACAGGTGTTGAATATAGAGTGAAGTTAAAAAATGGTAGCTGGAGATGGCACGTGAGTAATACTTCGACTGTAATTAATGATGGAAAAGTATCTGCTATGATTGGAATAGCCAGAGATATAACGGACCAGAAAAATGCAGAACAGAAGGTGCGAGATAATCAAATTAAGTTGAATTTAGCATTAAAAATTGCTCGTTTAGGTTCCTGGGAACTTAATCTGGAAGAAAACTTATTCCATTTCAACGATACATTTTATTCTATATTTAAAACCAGTACCGAAGAGGTTGGAACAAATACCATGTCCCCACAAGAGTATGCCAACAGGTTTGTGCATCCGGAAGATAGATATCTTGTTTTTCAAGAGGCGAATACTGCATTTCACGCGCAAGATCCAAATTATACTTGTCATATAGAACACCGAATGCTTTATGCCAATGGAGAGACAGGCTATATTGCTGTGCGATTTGGCATTTTGAAAGATTGTGACGGAAAAACAGTTAAACTTTATGGGATTAATCAGGATATAACTGCAATAAGAGAAGCAGCAAATAAGTTGCGGGATAGCGAGGCTCGATTGCAGGAGTTAAATCAAATGAAGGATAAATTCTTTTCAATTATTGCCCATGATTTAAAAAATCCATTTTCAACGATAGTTGGTTTTAGTGAATTGCTGTTGACAAAGGCAAAAGAAACGAACGACAAAAATGTGGAAAAGTATGCCAATTACGTTTTACAGGCATCTGAAAATGCAATGGGTTTATTAACCAATTTATTGGAATGGACCCGGAATGAATCGGGACATATGGAATTTGCGCCGGAAAATATTGAATTACTTTCTGTTGTTAATGCTAACCTGGAACTTTTAAAGCCAGCTGCCGCTCAAAAGAATGTAGACTTAGAGGTGAATCTTCCATCAGATGTGATGGTTTTCGCAGATCAGTCTATGCTTAATACTATATTTAGAAATCTCTTAACAAATGCTTTAAAATTTACCTATAAAGAGGGTAAAATAACAGTTTCCGTAAAAGAGAAAGCAAGTGAAATCGTTATATGTGTAGCAGATTCTGGAAAAGGAATGAGTGCAGCAGTCATTAATCGATTGTTTCTATTTAAAGAAAAAGTTTCTTCCAAAGGAACGGATAATGAAGAAGGAACAGGTTTAGGCTTGGTTCTTTGTAAGGAATTTGTTGAAAAGCATTCCGGTAAGATATGGGTAAACAGTGAAGTAGGTAATGGTTCGCAATTTTACTTTTCTCTGCCGAAAAAGAGAGATTAAAGGAGCTGTCACTGTCCGTCATAAATAATCCTCTCTCCAATACTAAATGACAGGGCAATCTTTTAATGCTGATTTATTTATATCGAAATTATAACTTGCTTTTATTTGATAATATACTCTCGAGCTTAATTAAGGTGTGCATTATTACAAAATTTTTATTTTAGCGAAATGAATAAAGAGTTGAATAATTTTGTCCAGCATGTTGATGGATTATCTGAATTATCTATTGAGGCAAAGGGAGAACTTTTAGCATGTGTTCATACTAAAGAATATAAAAAAGGTGATCTCATTCACGAGGAAGGAAAGGTATGTCG
Organism: uncultured Saccharicrinis sp.; assembly: GCA_963677245.1. Classification (GTDB taxonomy): domain Bacteria; phylum Bacteroidota; class Bacteroidia; order Bacteroidales; family Marinilabiliaceae; genus Saccharicrinis. The sequence goes on along the minus strand of OY781921.1, from coordinate 900,990 downwards.
AAATCTCTTTTTTATTCTGAAAGGACTCACTAAACATTTTTATTATTACAAGGGAAGTCAGTTTGTATTTCGTTTTTTTGAAGAAAATCAGTTGTTTATAGCAACAGATAGTTTTTTTAATAAATTACCTGCAGATTATTCAACTTTAGCATTGGAAGATACAACCATCCTCTATTTAAAATATGAAGATTTTGAACGTCTGTGTGCCAAACATCATTCCTTTGAGACTTTTGCACGTAAGTTTGTTTCTATTGTAGCCTATACTGCCATATCAAATTTAAAAGGTTTGTTATACCTTGACGCAACGGAACGCTATGCTAAATTTTTAAGGGAATATGGTCATCTACAACAACGAATAAGCCTTGGTGATACTGCCGGATATTTAGGAATTTCTCAGGTTTCTTTAAGTCGTATCAGATCCAAAAAATGATTTTTTAACAAATGTAAAAGGAATTGTTCTTGTGTGAGCATAGTTTTGCATTACAATCATTCCGTTTAAAGAACCAATTAATATAAAAGCGCTTTTATTGTTAAAGTTCGTTCTTGAGTTGGCAATTTGTTAACTAATACGGGATTCTTACAACTATATTACAGAATGGTATGAGTAAGCTTTAGGATTGTGCAAGCAAAAGATTAGTAATACACTTAAAAAGATTTAGGATGAGCAAAGTATTGTACATTAAAGCGAATGCAAAATCAGAAGGAGAATCAAGAACATTTCAAATTTCGGATAATTTTATAGATAGCTACAAAAAACAAAATCCAGAGGATGAAATTATAGAGTTGGATTTGTATGATGCCGGTTTAGGCTTCTTACCTAAAGGTAAAATGAACGAAATGAGAGAGGCTGTAATGAAAGAGGATAAAGAACATCCTGTTTTAAAATTTGCCTACCAATTTGCAGAAGCAGATAAATATGTAATTGCAGAACCCATATGGAATCTGGGACTTCCTGCTATTTTAAAGGCTTATATTGATTATGTGGCTATTAGCGGTATTACATTTGCCTATACAGAACACGGACCTGTAGGTTTATTAAAAAACAAAAAAGCAGTTAATATTATTACCAGAGGTGGAGATTACTCAGCTGAGCCAATGGAGTCGCTGGAAATGGCAGATAAATACCTTCGTAATATTTTGGGCTTTATGGGCATTAGCGATTATACTACTATCGCTACAGATCGATTGGATATTATAACTGAAGATACTGATGCGCTACTTAAAGGAACTAAGGATAAAGCTGCAAAAGTAGCCTTGACTTTCTAATCATCAGATAAATTACACTTTTTTCTACATAAGAACCTGTAAATAAAACAGGTTCTCTTCTCTGTCGCTTAGTTCGGACTACGTTTAGTGGATTTCGAATTTACAAGTGTCCTGGGCGAGATATGCCCATTTAAAATCAAAATTCATCATAACTATATCATTTATAAAGAAACAAATATGAAAAAGATATTATTAGGAATGTTGCTCCTTATCGCAACTACGTTCAGTGCAAACAAGGTTAGCGCTCAAGCTCAGGAATCACATGCTCCTAAATCAGCTCCAATACCATTAGAGGTATTTTTTGGAAGCGAAAGCTGGACTTCTCAATTAGTCATTGATAAGAATTTTGCAGGAAGTAATAAGTTAGGATATTTTGCTTTATCGTATATAAAAGCAAACTATGATAATGATGTTTACTTAAGAGAGTCTGTCAATCTGGCTATGCTTAAATATAGTTTATGTAAAAATGTAAGTGTTCTTTCTGGTGCACTTATAAATTCACATTGGGGATTCAGACCATATGCAGGTGGACAATATGCATATCACAGCAGAACGTTCATGGGAATGGTAACATCAGGTTTTCATTTAACCGAAACCAAAAACTTTGAAACGATAGCCATGGCTGAATATCGTCCAGCTATTCAAGGAGATTGGTCTCTGTATACTAGAGTTCAAGGTATGTACAGTCAAAACACTGTAATAGGAGAGCACGACAGAAGTCATATGTATACTCGTGCAGGAGTAAGTTATAAAGCATTTTCTTTTGGTTTAGGTTTAAACTATGACTGGTATGGTTTTGGACCGATGAAAATAGAAGATCAGCAATGGGGGATTTTTATAAGTACTCTGCTTTAAGAATTGTTCTTTGGTTAGCAGGAATTGATTTTAAAATAATTCGAGGACGAAAAAATAAATCATTTAGGATGAAAAAACAGGCTAAAGGAACAAAACTACTTGAGCTAACACTTTTATTGGCAAGTGCTTTAACAATACTGGCCAATGCAATAATAGCTCCTGCATTGCCTCAAATCAGTAATGCATTCAGCGATATTGATAATGCCGAAATTTTAACAAAACTGATGATGACATTGCCTGCACTTATAATCGCTGTAGCAGCACCATTGGCAGGAAGGTTAATGGATAAATCTGGCCGGATTAAGGTATTAATCGCTTCGCTAATCATTTACTTAATAACCGGTACATCTGGTTATTGGTTGGATAGCCTGTATTTAATATTGATTGGGCGTGTTGTTTTTGGGATAGGAGTAGCAGGTATTATGACTGTTGCAACTACTTTAATTGGCGATTACTTTTCGGGGGCTAAGCGCGAACACTTTATGGGTTTACAAGGTGCTTTTATTGCTCTTGGCGGATTGGTATTTATCACTATTGCAGGTGTATTAACCGATATAGATTGGAGGTTAACCTTTCTTGTATACGGTTTTTCCATAGTTGTTTTAATATTGGTTCCAATAGCTTTATATGAGCCTAATGTTGATAAAGAGAAAATTGCCACATTAGATACCGGTTCTCAAACTGTTCCTAAAGCTGTTTGGTTGGCTATTGTCAGTGCTTTTATTGTTACTGTAGGTTTTTATGTTATTCCGGTTCAACTACCTTATTTCTTACAAAGAATTGATGGAATGACAGGTAATTTGATTGGTTTAGCTCTGGGAAGCCTAACACTAGCACAGGCTGTAGGTTCGTTTTCCTATAAAAAGGTGAAAAGTAAATTCAATTACATTAGTGTATTCAGCCTTGGATTTATTCCGATGGCCATAGGATTTACTATAATTGGCTTTAGCTGTGCTTACTGGCAAGTTATAGTTGGGGTTATGTTTTGTGGATTAGGGGTAGGGTTAATGATGCCCAATGCCAATCTTTGGGTTATTAATATTGTGCCAGTTCAATTCCGTGGAAAATATGTAGGAGGAATTACTACTGCTACATTCTTAGGAATGTTTTTATCACCAATCTTTATACAGCCTATACAAGATGCTGTAGGTATGAATACAAGCTTTATAATTTTAGGAATTAGTCTGGCAGTTTTTTCGATGATATATGCGCTTATTCAAAAGCTCGCAGTAAAATATCAACATTAACAAAGTGCTAAAAAGCTATTACTACTAATCGGTTATTCGGTTGGGAGTTTTCATTTCTTTAATTCATTTTCAATATTTATTGGTGACAGACCACACTATTTATAAACATATAAGTTAAGTATGGAGTGGGCTTAAAGTCTAATTCATAATTGATTTGGTAGAATCAAATATATTTTCTTTAGGTATATTAATGATCTTTGATAAGATAGCATTGGTTAATAAAGGTGGGTTTGTAATAGTTTTAGGAATCGCGATTAGTGGTGCAATAGCTGGATTTATGGGAATAACTGGGTATTAGATGATGCAGAGAAAAAATAAGAAAAATGCATAATGGCTATATGATACAACTGTATTTTCAAAAAATGGATTATTAAATAAGAATGAAGCTCCTATGGTTTTTTGTTTTCTACTATAATAGCTATTTTTACACAACAAAAGGTAGGTTTTATGCCTACCTTTTGTATTATAGGCCTATTTGTAAAGAATTCTAATTTGATGAATACCAACAAACATTATTGATTATGAATTTAAGAAATTGTAGCAGAACAATTCCATTAGTTAATTACGCTCGAATTTTAATCATCTATTTAATATTTCAGTTCTCAGTTATACAAGTTGAAGCTAAGATATCTCTACCATCATTACTTTCGGACAATATGGTACTTCAGCAGGAGAAGCCGGTTCATATTTGGGGTAATGCTGATGCCGGTGAAAAAGTAACCATTAAAATTTTAAATCAAAGCCATATAACAGAGGCTGATGAAGACGGTAAGTGGCAAATTTGGCTATACCCTTTGAAAGCTAAAAAGCCAGTTACAATGAATATATCCGGAACAAATACTATAGAGATTAAAAACATTTTAATAGGAGAAGTATGGTTTGCTTCCGGTCAATCAAATATGGAGTGGTCAGTCAAAAAATCAAATAATTCAGAAGAAGAAATAGCCAGTGCGAATTATCCTGAAATTCGTTTTTTTGATGCTAAAAGAAGTTTTAAGGATACTCCTCAGGAAGATATTGAAGGGAAGTGGGTTGTATGCTCACCAGAAACAGTTGGTGAGATGACCGGATCAGGCTATTTTTTCGCAAGAGGGATTCATCAACAAATAAAACAACCTGTTGGGTTAATTGATGCTTCATGGGGTGCAACTCGCTGCGAAGCATGGACGCCTGCAGAATCCTATGACATTGATCCAAGAATAAGCTATTGGCAAACAAGTTGGGATGAATACCAACGAGATTTTCCTGAGATTTATAAATCTTATGAGGAGAAGTTAAAGAAATGGGAAGAAAAGAAAAAAGAGGCAGAGGCAGCAGATAAGGAAGTGCCCAAAAAGCCAAGAGAACCAAAGCGAAAAAATAAAAATGAACCTTCGTCTATATTCAACGGGGTAGTTGCTCCAATTAGTTATTATACAATCAAAGGTGTTATTTGGTATCAGGGAGAAAATAATGCCTACGAAAAAGAGGCATATATCTATCGTTATTTGTTTCCTGGTATGATTGAAGCATGGAGGGAACAATGGAATCAAGGAGATTTTCCATTTATTTATGCGCAATTATCTACGCTATGGAAACATCCATATTGGCCAGTTTTAAGAGAGTCGCAGTCGGAAGCACTCAAACTAAAGAATACAGCTATGGTGGCTACGTATGATGTAGGTGATTCTATAGATGCTCACTTTAAAAACAAACAGGCCGTAGGAAAACGTTTGGAGCTTGCAGCCAGAAAACTTGTGTATGGTGAAGATATTGAAGCTTCGGGTCCTGCTTTTCGGCAAATGACGATTGAAGGAGATTCATTGCGGATATGGTTTGATCATGCAAAGGGATTAAAAGCTTCAGACGGAATCAAATTAACCGGATTTGAAATTGCTGACAAAGATTCTAAGTTATATCCTGCAGAAGCAGTAATCGATGGAGAAACTATTATACTTTATAATACAAATGTTCATAAACCTACCATTGCCCGATATGCCTTTAAAGATGCTGTGATTGGAAATCTTATTAATGGTGTTGGTTTACCAGCTTTTCCATTTAGAACAGATGTTAGCGATTCGTTGTAAAGTATTCAGATACTATTTTGAATGCAGGATTATTAGTAAAATAAAATCCCAAACCTTCGGGTTTAGATAACAACAAAAGCCCTCAATACACCGAGGGCTTTGTTGTTAGTTCATATTTCTGTACTCACTGGGCGACATACCTACACTCTTTTTAAACATTCGCGTAAAGTGTTGGGGATGCTTAAAACCCAATTCGTAAGCTATCTCACTTATAGATTTCTCAGAGTCGAATATCTTCTCTTTCGCAATATCAATCATCTTTAACTGAATATGTTCCTGTGCTGATTTACCGGTTTCTTTTTTTAATAAATCGCCTAGATAATTCGCTGAAATGAAAAGTTTGTCAGCACAATATTTCACTGATGGTAAACCTGAAAGTAGAGGCTGCTCTGATGCAAAATACTCTTTCAAAATTTTCTCAAAGCGACCTAAAACATCTTTATTTACATGGCTACGTGTAACAAATTGTCGTTCATAATACCTCTTTGAATAATTTAAGAATAACTCAATATAAGAGACAATTAATGTTTTGCTATGGGTATCAATAGCATGTTCTAATTCATAACGGATATTATTAAAACACTCGTTTATCACACTCCTTTCACGGGCTGATAAATGCAAGGCTTCATTAACCTCGTATGAGAAGAAAGTATAATTATCAATGTGTTTACCTAAGGAGGTACCATGAATCAAATCGGGATGAAAAACTAAAGCGGTACCTGCAGCCTGACGCTTTTCTCCCTGGCTATCTATACCATAAACCTGACCCGGAGATATAAAAATGAGTGTACCTTCTTCGTAATCGTAATTATTAATGCCGTATGTAATATTACCGCATTTTATATCTTTTAAAAAAATGGCATATACGTTGATCTGCGTTTTTTTAAACTCAAAAGGCTCAATTTTAGAAAAATCAATAACACTAATTAATGGATGGAGCGTTTCTTGTCCAACCATATTATTGTATTCCGTTACACTGTCTACTTTAATTATCTCGCTCATAAGGTGTTTAATTCTTTAATAACACAAATTTAAGGAACAAATCACTAGGTTGTTACTTTAATTAAACACATTCAGTAATTTAGGTATGCATTTCTGTAATTAGGGTAAATAGAGGTCGCTCTACAGCAATAAACCACTTATAATTAGTTCATAAATCACCTTCCGTAATATGGGTAACTTCTACCGTAATTCTGGTCATTTAATTCGCATAGTATCCTTCATCTTTGTTATTAATAAATGAGTTAAAATGAAAGGGAAAACATGCAATTAATAGAAAATAAAGAATATGGTGGAGAAAGGTGCCTATTTGTAAAGAATAGCAGCTACATATTTTCATCCCAAAGCAGAGAAATGGTTAGATAGCCTGAATGATTATTTATGGGAGAATTACAAATTAGTGAAAGCATTTTTCGCAGAAGAATTGCCACAGTTTACTGTTTTACCTCTTGAGGCTACCTATTTAATGTGGATTGACTGCTCAGTGCTAAATATGACATCGGAAGATTTAGCAAAAAAAATGCTCGAAACAGAAAATATTAGGATTACTGAAGGCACAGTTTAAGAAAACGAGAGAAAGTTTGGAAAGGATTAAACGAGCAATAATGCGATCAATATTAATGGATAATATGAATATGAAACGAGCAGTATTTCTTTTTTTTAGTACCCTAATTTTTGTCTCCATATTGGCCTGTTCTGGTGAGGAAGGTGCACCAAGTAAAGCAAACAACTTTAACACACCTGAAAATAAAATATCTGTCAATGATGAAAGTGAAGAGGATTCAGAAAGTAACAGTAATAAAACAAATATCAATAAAATGAATATTAAAATAGGAAGTAAGACACTTAAAGTCACATTTGCAGATAACTCTTCTGCTGAAGCATTAAAAGCGGAACTTACTAAAGGGTCAATTACCATCAATATGCAAGACTATGGTAATATGGAAAAAGTAGGAAACCTTGGACTTACACTTCCTCGAAATGATGAACAAATCAACGCAGAAGCTGGAGATGTAATTTTATATCAAGGCAATGCTATAGTCATCTATTATGCACCTAACAGTTGGAGTTTTACCCGGCTTGGTAAAATTAATAACATCACCGGAACAGAATTAAAGGAGATTTTAGGCGACGGTAGTGTTACAATAACTTTAGAGTTAGCTGAAGATTAAGAGTAGTTGCTCAATTAATCTTATAGAAGTTGAAAAGGTAACTAAAATGAAGATCAGTTATACAGGTAAGTAATACAGTAATTAAGGTAAACTTATTGTTAATTAGCTATCTAAATTTGTACGGTTGAAGTAGTAAACACAAAAAGAATAATAAAATGAAGGATTTTAGTTTTTATAACCCAACCCGAATCGAATTCGGTAAAGGAAAAGAAGAAAATATAGGACAGTACATTGCAGAGTATGGGCTGAAAAAAGTATTGATCGTTTATGGATCGGATCGAATTAAGAAAAGTGGTTTGTTCAATACAGTGGTTAAGTCTTTAGATGAAAAAGGAATTAGCTGCGTTGAGTTAGGTGGTGTGGTGAGTAACCCAGAGTTAGGTAAGGTTTACGAGGGTGTTGATTTAGCCAAAAAAGAAAACGTGGATGCTGTATTAGGAGTTGGTGGTGCTTCAGTATTAGATTCTTCAAAAGCTATTGCAGCCGGAGCTGTTTACGAGGGTGATGTTTGGGACTTCTTTACTTTTAAAGCCGTTCCAAATCAAGCTTTGAAAATATTTTCAATCATGACTTTGGCTGCTTCGGGTAGCGAAATGAATAACTATGCAGTAGTAACCAAAGAAGACGATAAAGCCAAATTAAATTTAGCCGGAATAGCTACTTTCCCAACTTTATCGGTCATCAATCCTGAATTGCAAGCAACTGTTACCAAAGAATATTTAGCTTATTCGGCGGCCGATATTTTTGCACATAGCTTAGATATGTACCTTACGGCAACCTATTTGCCCGAATACATGGCCGGATATGTTGAAAACATACTTAAAACAGTAATTCGTACTACCGAAATTCTATTGGAAGACGAAGATAATTACGATGCTCGAGGAGAATTTGCCTGGGCAGCTACACAAGCATTAAATTTTACTACATTTTGTGGAATTGAGAATAACCGTTTCGATACGCATATTATCGAACATACTCTATCGGCAGAATACAAAATTGCACACGGAGCAGGTTTATCTATCGTTGTGCCTGCCTGGATGAAATGGCAAAAGAACTTGTTGCCAGAGCGTTTTGAGCGTTTTGCAAAAGTCATGTTCAATGCCGATAGTGGCGATGCCGGTATTGAAGCGTTAAAAAACTGGTACTCAAAAATTGGTGCACCGGTTACATTAAAAGAAGGTAATATTCCGGAAGAAGATGTGCCTATGTTGGTTAAAAAACTATTTGCTATTGCTTCTATGATGGGCGCGCAAGAGCTTTATTCAAAAGAAATGCTAACCACCGTGTTTGAAAATGCAAAGTAATAAACAACAATCGAGTTATGAGTAAAGATATATTTGAACGAATGCAGTCTGGAGAAGTAGTCCCTTTTAATGACCCGGATTATGCACTAATACACAAATCCGGGATTCGCACAACAGAATTACTCATAAAATATAATGTCACTTCAGAGCCTGTACAATTACGCAGGCTTTGGGGTGAATTAACAGGCACAGCTCTTGATGAAAGCAGCTATATTCAAATTCCTGTAATGATTAACCATGCGGAATTTGTAAGCGTAGGCAAAAATGTATATATCAATCATGCCTGCAGTATGTTGGCCTTAGGTAATATTATTATTGAAGATGACGTACTTATTGGGCCAAAGTCGAATCTTATTACAGAAGGTCATCCTGTTGAACCTGAAAAACGAAAGGCCTTAGAGGTGAAACCTGTTGTTATTAAAAAAAATGCCTGGCTAGGAGCCGGAGTAACCATATTACCCGGAGTAACGGTAGGTGAAAATGCCATTGTGGCTGCCGGGGCTGTGGTTAATAAAGATGTTCCGGCAAATACGGTGGTAGGAGGAGTTCCTGCTAGGGAGATAAAAAAAATATAGGTTAATCGTGGTTCTCGATTAGGAAAAAGTCGCTGTTGTACTTACACATAGCTTGTAAGAGTATTTAATCATTCTTTCATATCGGTAATCAGTTCTTTCAATCCGGCAAGACCATATTTCTGTTTTTATCTTAACCTTTCAATTTAGTGGCGTATTCTTTCAGCATGGCGGTTTGATCTTTCAAGTTGTTATATAATCTTATCAAAGGGAGTATGAATCTTTCATAAAGACTTCCGTCCTTTCGGGGTTTACAGCTCCTTAGTGATAAAAAATTCCAAAAAATAATTCCCTTCAATAAAGATTTAAACTTATTGAAGGGAATTATTAACCTGAGTTCGATTTTAAAAAAGAGCTAATTGATCAGTTTTTATTACATCATATTTGATAGCAGGTTTCTTTGGGAAAAAAGAATAAGCAATTAAACCAGAAATCATATTAGTAATAAAGTTTTCAAAAGACCTGTGTCTGGAATGTTCAATAGAACATATGTTTTTAAGTTCATCGTTTATAGTTTCTATCACAGACCTTTTTCTTAACAAGAGCTTGTCTTTCATTTCCATTATTACATTACGCATATTATTTCTAATGTAAGTTATTAGGTGGAGTCCGTCAATAAATAGTACTTCAGTGAGTTTTTTAGATACATACCCCTTATCGGCATATAGTTTACCTTTTATTTTTTCAACAAACTTTTGATTTTTCAGGGGCTCTCTGTCGTCTGTATTTCCGGGAGTAATTACAAAATTTAGGATCTCTCCCTTATCATTTATGATAAAGTGCAATTTAAAACCAAAGAAGTAGCCCATTGTTGATTTTCCTCTTTGTGCCAAGCCTTCAAAAACCTTGTGTCTTGGTATGCGTTTGTTTTTGCAAACTCGGATAGGAGTTGAGTCCACATAAGAAATTCCAGTGCATTCACCCAGGCAACATGTTTTTAGAAACAAGGTCATGGGTAAGGCTGTTTGTTGGAGTATTTCAACAAACCGATTGTAAGAAACGGTTCTAGGAAAATCTTGCCGTAAATGTTCTTTTACATAGAACAAATAGAAATGTTTTAAATTTTTAAACGCTCCAAAATGAAACAAAATCATTATGGTAATCACTTCGCTATGGCTCATTCTAGGCTTTTTCTTGGGTTTATTCCCCAAGCTATGCCTAGTAACTGTTTTTTCAAATTCAATGCAAAATTCATCAACTAAAACGAAAATTTCCGTAATTTTATCTTTACTTAAATACATGGATTTTACTTCTAATTATTTGTTTGTCAGACTTTTAAATTAGTAAAATCCATTTTTATTTGCAATTATTTCAAAGATTATTGTATCCTTATTTCATTGATTGTAAAATAGTTAAGAATCGAACTCAGGTTATTAAGTATAGTCAATATATTATCTTTTAATTCCTATACAATGTGTTTATCTATTTAGATTCATTTGATAGCGAAATCTCGCACGTATTTTAGTAAGTGTTAATGATCTTTTGTTTCTAATATAGAATTGGTTCTTCTTGATAATTAATTTAATTAGTGCGTTGTTTATTTTTAACCCGCATTATGTATTAGAACTTCGTTGTGAGCGTTAAAGTTTCAATAAAACAAGGCTTTATTGAAACGAAGCATAGCACCGTTCTGTAAAGTAACGAAGTGACTTGTTTTGAAGTAATTTTGATGCGTAATAGATTTTCTAATGCATATTGCAGGTTTAATACCTTTTGTTCTAATATTACATATTAGGATGCGTGTTGAATGCATAAAATTATGTGGAATAGAAGTTTTTATGTAACTTCTTAAAGCCTACAGACAGGAAAGACAATATGAAAGGAATCAGTAAAACGGTTTCAACATTATTAAACATCTGGCTGTTAATAAAATGTCTTTAATCCTTAAATATGCACACAATACTCATTTTATACTTGCTCATCACATTTGCATTGCTCATCATTCCAAAGAAGCAATCGAAATATAGTGCAGTATTGGTTGCTTTTTTTCAGTTGGGGATGTTTGTATACTTCTACATGCAAATGCCAACATTACAGGCACAACAAAGCGTTTCATTATTTGCGGAATGGATACCTGAGCTGGGCTTGAATTTTGAGTTTACGTTAGATGGATTGAGTTTCGTTTTTAGCTTGTTGATTACTTTTATTGGCTTTCTGGTTTTTATATATGCCCAAAACTATATGAAAAGTTACTCCGGTACCAGGAGGTTTTATTTTTACCTTTCTCTTTTTAGTGGGGCCATGATAGGGCTGGTGTTATCCTCTAACTTTGTTCAACTCTTTGTATTTTGGGAGCTAACTAGTGTTTTATCATTTCTCTTAATCAGCTTTTTTAATGAAAAACCTAATGCCAGAAAAGCTGCATTTCAATCATTATTTGTTACTGGGTTGGGAGGTTTAAGTTTGCTGGCAGGAATAATACTTATTGGTAGTATCGTTGATAGTTATTCCTTAAGTGTTTGGTTAAATCAATCTGAAGTTATTAAAAGTGATAGCAGGTATCTGCCGGCTTTAGTTTTAATTTTAATAGGCATATTCTCCAAATCTGCCCAATTCCCCTTTCACTTTTGGCTGTTAGGAGCCATGCAAGCACCAACTCCGGTGAGCTCATACCTTCATTCAGCAACAATGGTAAAGGCGGGTGTTTTTTTGTTGGCACGTTTATACCCTATTTTAGGCTATACGGCGGAATGGTCAAGTTTTGTTTCCATGGCAGGAGGAGTCACCATGCTTATTGGGGCTTATTTGGCCATTACCCAGGTTAATATTAAGCTTATTTTAGCATATACCACCGTTAGTGCTCTTGGAATTCTTACTTTATTGTTAGGTATAAATACACAATTGGCCGTAAAAGCAGCTTTTGTTTTCTTGTTTGTTCATGCCTTTTATAAGGCTGCACTTTTTATGCTTGCTGGGTATATTATCAAACAAACCAATACAAAAACAATTGAAGGCTCCGGAGGATTAATAAAAGCAACGCCAATTGGTTTTGTAATCGCTGCTATTGCGCTTTTCTCTATGGCTGGCATGCCTCCGTTGCTTGGTTTTATTGGGAAAGAGCTTATATACGAAGCTAAATTTGAATCAACATGGATGTCATCCATTTTGCTTGTGCTAGGGGTAACTACCAATATTTTTATGATTGCGATCTCTTTTTTACTGCTCTTTAAAGTCTTTCTGGGTAAGTCAAAAATCAACCTTTCAAGTCCTAAAAGCAATTATGGAATCCTGTTATTCAGTCCGGGAGTTTTGGCTTTGCTAAGCTTAATTTTCGGTTTATTTCCTGATTTACTAAGCCGGATAATAGAACCGGCAATGCGCACTGTTCTTGAGGATGATTTTCCGGTAAAACTAAAATTATGGCATGGCTTTAATCAGGTGTTATTATTAAGTGTACTGACTATTTTAATGGGTATACTGCTTTTTATAATTACTTATAAAAACAAAAGGGTTATAACAGTTTGGCAAAGCATAAACAGTCATCTGTTTTCCATATATCTTTCCAATGTATTTTTTAATGCTGTGGAAAACTTCATCTCCTTTTCCAGAGGGAACATTAAGTTTATCCAACATGGTTATAACAGGTATTATATTATTACAATTATTTTAATTACCACCTTATTAGTATCATTTCAACTGTATCTTATAAATGGATGGGAAGTTGATTTGCCATTGTCGATTCAACCGTTTTATATTTTCGGATTGGTATTAATTATAGGCGTTTCAACAATTTTGAGCATTGTATCAATGAATAGGCTATTTACTATAGCCACGATGGCAGTAATAGGGTATGGTATATCATTAATTTATATATACTACAGTGCTATTGATCTGGCCATTACTCAAATAATTATTGAAACCTTAATGGTAGTAATGTTTGTAGTGGTGCTGGGTAAATTACCTAAATTTAAAAGATTCTCTAAACCATCAACTAAAATTAGGGATGCCATCATTGCCATAACATTCGGTGTGGTTATGTCCTTTTTGGCGTTGAATGCCATCGATGTAAACCTTAACCCATCCATTTCGGAATATTTTATAGACAATAGTGCTTTAAAAGCTTACGGTAAGAATGTTGTCAATGTCATTTTAGTTGATTTTAGGGCTTTAGATACACTGGGCGAAATAACCGTTCTTGCCATAGCAGCTTTAGGGGTTTATTCAATGTTGTACGTAAAAAAAACTAAAAAATGAACTCAATTATATTACAAATAGCTACAAAATATTTAAGACCTATTTTCTTGATATTTGCGATTATCGCCCTTTGGCAAGGGCACAATCATCCAGGAGGGGGCTTTATTGGTGGACTTATTGCTTCGCTTGCTACCGTATACAGCAGCATTGCCTATACCAACAAAACAATTAGACGAAGAATAAAAGTTAAGCCAACATACTTTATTGGGATAGGGTTAATTTGTGCCCTTTCAAGTTTATTACCAAGTGTTTTTATGGGAGCTCCCCTGATGAAAGGAAACTGGCTGGTATTTGACATGCCGGTACTTGGCATTATTAAACTGGGAACACCACTCCTTTTTGATATAGGTGTGTTTTTTACGGTCATTGGCATTACGCTCATGTTTTTATTCACATTATCAATAAACGAAGAGTAATGGAAGTACTATTATCAGCATTAATTGGTTTACTGTATGCCGGAGGAGTATATTTAATATTAAGGCGCAACATTCTGCGTTTTATCATTGGTATTATATTTTTAGGTAATGCTACCAATATGCTTGTATTTCTATCGGCAGGTATAGTGGCAGGCCAACCGCCCATATTAAAAGAAGTTGAGAAAAATACGCAACAAATAGCCGATCCTTTGCCTCAGGCACTGGTATTAACAGCTATTGTTATTGGTTTGGGGGTGGTCATATTTACCCTCGCATTAAAATATAAGTTTTTTACAGCAACAGCTATTGATGATATGGATGAATTAAAAAGCACAGATGATTAAATATGAATGAAATAGCTCTTCCTATATTATTGCCTTTTGCCTTCATCATTATTTTAATTTTTGTGAGGGCAGCCTCCATTGCCAGATGGATAGGTATTTTTGGTAGTGCCCTGTTACTGGCTGTTTCGGTTTTTCTTTTTATTCAGGTAAGGAAATATAACGTGCTGGTATTGCAGGTAGGAGGATGGGAGGCGCCTTATGGTATCTCTCTGGTAATTGATTATTTAAGCAGTCTTATGTTGCTGGTCTCCAACTTAATTGTTTTAGCTATTTCCATTTATGCTTATCGTTTTGTAGGTAATAATGATAAATTCTCTAAATTCTTTCTTTTCTTTTTTGCTCTCGTATTAGGTGTTAATGGAATTTTTATTACCGGTGATGCTTTTAATTTTTACGTATGGCTCGAAGTGATGCTGCTTTCTTCCTTTGTGCTTATAACAATGGGAACTTCAAAAAAACAGCTTGAGGGTGGAATTAAATATATGTCATTAAACCTTATTTCGTCACTTTTATTTTTAGCGGGTTTGGGGTTATTATACGGCAAAACGGGAACCTTAAATATGGCTCATCTGGCAAAGGTTATAAGTAACAGCCAGGAGGGAATATTAATGAATACATCCGGTATGTTGTTTTTTATTTCCTTAGGTATAAAATCAGCTATTTTTCCACTTTTCTTTTGGTTGCCTGCTTCTTACCATACCGCAAATATTACAGTGACTTCTTTATTTGCAGGGCTGTTAACTAAAGTAGGAGTCTATGGCTTTATTCGGTTTACCACCCTGTTTGTTCCAGAGAGCGCCAGTTTATGGCACAATTTACTATTAATATCTGCCGGGCTAACAATGGTAATTGGTGGCATGGCGGCATCAATACAGTATGATAGCAGGCGCATTTTATCATACCATATTATTAGTCAAATTGGTTATATGATTATGGGTCTGGGTATTTATACCCCATTGGCTATTGCAGGAGCCATCTATTTTACTATTCATAATATGTTGGCTAAAACCAATACCTTTTTAATAGTGGGTGTTATTCATAAACTAAAGGGAACATTTGATTTAAAAGTAATAGGAGGCTTGTTTAAAGAACATCCTTTCCTCGCCATTCTTTTTATTATTCCGGCTTTTGCTTTGGCTGGCATTCCTCTTTTGTCCGGTTTTTTTGCAAAGTTGGCTCTAGTTAAGGCGGGTATTGACGATCATTACTATTTAATTACAGCAGTAGCTATTCTGACCAGCCTTTTAACCCTTTATTCGATGATTAAAATTTGGAATGAAGCCTTTTTAAAACAGCAACCCGAAAACACTTGTTTGCCCAAAGGTATTTCACTTGGTTTAAGCGATGTGCTCCCATCTGTTATTTTGGGATTTTGCACTATAGCCCTGGGTTTGTTAGCTGCCCATTTTATAGAATTAACTTTGATAGCAGCCAACCAATTGCTCGATCCGGATGTTTATATTAATGCAGTGCTAAATGAAGAAAAATGAAGATAATTGATAAAACATATCAGGCTGCTTTGTTTCTCATTTACTACCTCATCAAGGTAGTACAGGCAAACGTATATATAGCCTATGATATTTTAACACCCAAAGCACTATCTACACCAGAGCTTATCTGGATTCCAATTAAGATAAAAACGGATTTTGGATTGCTTTTACTAACGAACCTAATTACTATGACACCAGGTACTTTAAGTATTGAGCTTAGTGAGGACAAAAAGAAAATTTTGGTGCACAGCTTGTATAATGACAAGAATGGTAATGTTATAGAAGATATTGAAAAAATTCAGTCAAAAATAATACGTTTAACCACATAGAGTAATGATGGAAGAAAGTGTTTTAAATATAGCTATAGTAATGGGTTTTGCTTTTATGTTATTGGCCATCATACTGGCATTATACCGGCTTATAAAAGGTCCAGATATGCACGATAGAATTACTGCAATGGATCTATTGGCATCCATAACAATGGGGTTTATACTATTATATAGCATTGTCATTAAAAAAGGTTTGTATATCGATATTGTAATTGTTTTATCACTAGTTTCATTTATTAGCACAGTAGCTATTTCTACTTATTTAAAACTGAAATATTCTCAAATATGATTAATCTTATTATTTCCACATTTATAGTTTTAGGTGCATTATTATTTTTAATTGCAGCAATTGGTTTAATAAGGTTTAAGGATCTTTACAGCAGGCTTCATGCCATTTCAAAAGCAACTTCGTTGGGAATTCTTTTACTTATCATGGGAGTCATTATTTATTTTCAGAGTTGGGAGATTGGTATAAAGTCATTTCTTATCATTGTTTTTATCTATATAACTTCTCCATTGTCAGCTCATTCAATAGCAAAATCATATAGGGATGTAAATAGTACCAAAAAAAAATAGTAAATTAAGTACACACGCAGGTTTGAATCAGTTGAATTACTAATTAAATAAAAAGACCATGAAATATCTTCAGAATATACTTGTAACGGTTGATTTTAGTGAGTCATCAGACTATATAATTGAAAACTCAATTAAATTAGCTGAAAAATTTAATTCAGAGATTACATTAATGCATGTCATTGCCGAAGAGCATTTATCTGATAAACTGGATCATTTTATTGAAGAATCGGTGCAAACCAAATTAGATAAAATGGCTTCGCAAATTACCTCGAAGGGAATTAAACTAAAAGAGTCGATCATTGCCCATGGGGCACCTTTCGAGAAAATTATTGATGAAGCAGCAGCCAAAGATTATAATGTAATTATAGCTGGCAAATCATCTAAAACAGAAAATGATTCATATGGCCCAGGTACTACAGTAGATAAACTAATTCGAAAAAATGAAATTCCAGTTTGGGTGGTCAGGCCACAACCTGTTGGTAAAATAGAAAAGATATTGTGCCCGGTTGACTTTTCTGATGCATCAAAAAGGGCGCTTGAGAATGCGATCACTTTAACTCGTAGTTACAAAGCAACCTTGACAATTCTAAATGTCTATAAACCTATTTACTATTCCTCGATGTGGTATGAAGGAGATAGTGTAGATGAAAACCAAACGCTAATGTTAAATCAGGAAGCTGAATTCAAAGAATTTCTTAGCAACTTTGATTTATCAGATATTTCCTATAATGCAGTTTCTCTTGAAGGGGAAGTACATGTAGAAATATTGAAGTATAGTAAGGAAAATGAAGTGGATTTGTTGCTGATAGGTACAACAGGGAAAAAAGGATTGAGTAGGTTGTTAATGGGTTCAACCGCAGCCAAAGTTACCAGGGAGATTCAATGTAATTTTGTTACCACAAAAACAAAAGACATTACAGATGACTATTTTGAAAGTAGTTTAAAATCATTAGAGGCAATTGTTAATTCGGCAAAAAAACTTATTGAAAAAGAAGACTATAACGGAGCTATAGAAAAATATTCTATGGCGTTAAAACAGCACCCTTACAATATTCCAATTCTTTTGGGGCTAATTGAATGTTATGAAGCTATTGATGTAAAAGATAAAGCTGAATATTATAGAAATCATGCTCATATAATAGTAGAACGAATTTGGGGTAAAAAGTATCTACATATATTTAAATTATAGCTGTTGCAACGTATTGTTTTTAGAAAGAATGTTTGATAAATCAGGAGCCAAATTATTGGGCTCCTTTTTTTATGCCAATTTACTAAGTGTGGGATTTGTATGTGTCCATATTTAAGGTGCTTAAATCTAAATTTTCATATTCGGTAATACGGGTAACTCTATCCGTAATAAAGGTAGTTATACCTTATTGTTAATCCAGATATTTGTATTGTAGAAAATGAGAACAATTAAATACAAATACAATGAGTGATTTCAAACAACCTTTTTCTTTAGGAGAAAAAAACGAGGCTTATGCTCAATATTTTGTAGGGCAAAGTTATATATCAGTGCTGTCGCTCGAAGGTGCCCAATCCTTTAATGTGACTTTTGAACCTGGATGCCGCAACAACTGGCATATTCACCATAAAGGAGGTCAAATATTATACTGTACTGCTGGTGAAGGATGGTATCAGGCAGAAGGGCAACCAGCACAAAAATTAAAAGTTGGAGATGTGGTAAATATTCCTGCCGGAGTAAATCATTGGCATGGTGCAACTAAAGATAGTTGGTTTGCTCACATTGCTTTATCTATTCCAGCAGAAGGTGCAGGTGTTGAATGGTTAGATCCCGTTACGGATGAAGAGTATAATCAACTTTAAAAAATAGAACAGATGAGAAAATTAAAAACTATAGGGATGGGGCTGGTAGTGTTATTCATGCTGATAACACAATCTTGTACCAGCACAAACAACGATAAAAGTTCGGAACAAATGAAAAATACAGAACAGAAGGAACATTACACGTTTGAATTAAATGATAATGTAACAAGAGAAAAAGTAACATTCTCCAATCGTTACGGAATTACATTAACAGGAGATCTATATCTACCTAAAAACCGAGGCGAAGAAAAATTAGCAGCCATTGCTGTAAGTGGCCCTTATGGAGCTGTAAAAGAACAATCTTCAGGTTTATATGCTAACGAATTAGCTCAAAGAGGTTTTGCAGTGGTAGCTTTTGATCCTTCTTTTACCGGAGAAAGTGGAGGCGAACCTCGCAATGTAGCTTCACCGGATATTAATTCAGAAGATTTTAGTGCAGCTATTGATTTTCTTGGAATTCAACCTTTTGTTGACAGAGAAAAAGTGGGTATCATGGGCATTTGTGGTTTTGGTGGTATGGGATTAAATGCTACAGCTGCCGATAAGCGTGTTAAAGCCATTGCTGTAGCTAGTATGTACGATATGTCTCGCGTTACTTCAATGGGATATTTCGATAGTATGACAGCAGAGCAACGTTCAGGAATGTTAGAGCAATTAGGACAACAACGTTGGAAAGATGCTGAGGCTGGAAAACCTGCATATGGTACGCAAGGGCTTCCTGAGGCTGATCAGTTAACAGGCAATGAGCCTGAGTTTGTACAAGGTTACGTGAATTATTACAAAACAGAAAGAGGTTTCCATCCACGTTCTATTAATTCAAATGGCGCATGGACAGCTACTAATGCATTATCATTTATGAATATGCCATTAATGACTTACATCAGCGAAATTTCACCTCGTCCTATTTTAATTATAGCTGGAGAAAAAGCACACTCTCGTTATTTTAGCGAAGATGCCTACAAAGCGGCCAATGAGCCTAAAGAATTAATGATTATTCCCGGAGCAGTTCATACTGATTTATATGATAAAACAGATATTATCCCATTTGATAAATTAGAGACTTTCTTTAAAGAAAACTTGAAATAAGAAACACATCATTATGGTAAAAATACGTCTTGCCATAAGAGGTAAGGCGTATTTCTTTTGATAATATGTTTTGAGCTTCGGAGCTATCAATAACAAAAACGTAAAAAAAGAATCGTAGTATGAAGAAGATGATAATTATAGCTTGCATGGCACTCATAATAATGTCATGCAATTGCAAACAAAGTGAAACTACACAAACAACTAAAATATTTCCAAAGGGACAAAAAGCACCGAATCATTTTACTGGAGACACATGGGTTCAGATGCTTACTGTTGATGCAGAAAACTTTGATGCGATGAGTTATAATGTAATTTTTGCTCCAGGGAGTAGGACCGATTGGCATTCTCATCCGGGTGGCCAGATTTTGTATTGCACATCAGGAGAAGGATGTTATCAGGAAAAAGGAAAAGCAGTTCAACACCTTAAAGTGGGAGATGTAGTAGAAATAAAAAAGGATATTGTGCATTGGCATGGTGCTGAGCCTCATTCGGAGTTTGTTCATATAGGAATTAGTACACAATTATCAAATGGCCCAGTTGAGTGGTTAGGTGCAGTAACTGAAGAGGATTATAAGGTTGTACAGTAATTTTAAAGATAATATATAATCGTTGCACTTTTATATCCTTGATAGTCCAACCATTTCTCGGCTATCTTTAATTTATAAAATATAATCCTTGTGAATTGTTAGATTTACAGGGGTTTCGCTAAAGTGTTTTAAACCAATATATCGCAATCAAAATAATTGCAAACTTAATCATTTACGTATTTATTATAGTCAGGATTGGCTAAAAGAAAAATACCATAAATAATAAGATAGTCCATAAAAACAAAATTTCCTCCATTTTGAATCTCAATTGAAATTAGGATGTTTGTAATAGATCAAGCTTAAAAAAAAACTGTTAAACATGAAAAAAATAGCTTTGATTGATAGATTTACACTAGATATATAAGTAATGAATTTGAGGGTTTTAAGGTTTAACTACGGGATAATATTTATTTTTATTATCCAATTATTTTCCAGTTGTAAAAAAACAGAACCAAATAATGAATTGTCATTGAAGGGTGATTGGGTTGTTAGTTTGGATTATGAGAATAAAGGAAAGGAAGATAAGTGGTATGAAGAATTACAATCAGATGCTCTCCCAATAAATCTGCCTACAACCTTAGATGAGGCTGGTATTGGAGAGAAAGTTATGATTAATCCAAACCTTGATAAAGAAACACTTTATCAGCTATCCAGAAAGTATTCATATATTGGAGCAGCCTGGTATCAAAAAGAAATATCGATACCAAGAAATATGGTAAATAGAGAACTCGTTCTGGAGATGGAGCGAGTAATATGGAAATCTGAAGTATGGATTGATGGTATTTACAAGGGGACAGATAATAGTTTGGTTGGAGCACATTATATCTCATTGGGAAAACTAACATCAGGAAAGCACCTGATAACTATATGTATTGATAACCGACAACAATTTGACTTGTTTGATAATAGTAGAGAAAGATCATTAGTTCATTCTTATACGGAAACTACACAAGTTAAATGGAATGGCATTTTAGGAAATTTTAAACTTAAAGCACTACCTTCTTTTTATATTACTGATTTGCAGGTTTATCCGGATATTGAAAATTCCACTATTAAAATAAAAGCTAAAGCCCAAGCAGCAGGAGACAGTGAAGTCGCAGTTATAGTAAAAGACATGTTAGGCAACGAAATAGTTTCCGAAAAACAAAAAGAGATTAAGGAAATTAATTTGCAACTTAAAGGTGAGTTTGCTCTGTGGGACGAGCATAATCCTACTCTTTACACGGTATTCATAAAAAATGCCACCGGAGAAACATTAGCACAAACAGACTTCGGTATGCGTAAAATAGAGTCGGTTGAGAATAATATGCTATTAAATGGCAAAAGATTATTCTTAAGAGGAACTCTGGAGTGTTGTATTTTTCCACTAACAGGACATCCTCCAATGAATAAAGCAGGTTGGTTAAAGGTGTTTCAATCAGCAAAGGCCTATGGATTAAATCATATTCGTTTTCATTCATGGTGTCCAACAGAAGATGCTTTTGAAGTGGCAGATAGTTTAGGTTTCTATCTTCAGGTTGAAATGCCTAACTGGTCACTTAAATATGGGCAGGATGAAGAAATGGTGAAATGGATGGAAAGCGAAGGATTGCGCATGATTAGCAATTACGGGAATCACCCTTCTTTTTGCATGATGGCAATGGGAAATGAGCTGGAAGGTGATTATGACAAGTTAACGTCATTTGTTAAAACATTACAGTTAAATGATTCTCGTCATTTATATACTACTACTGCTTTTACTTTTCAAAAACCATATTCTTCAGAGCCAAATGTAGTAGATGAATATTGGATTACCCAATGGACTAAAGATGGATGGGTAAGAGGGCAAGGGGTTTTTGATAATTATTCGCCTAGTTTTGACAAGGATTACAAATCAAGTATAGAATTTCTGGATATCCCTTTAATCACACATGAAATAGGTCAATACTCTGTATACCCTAATTTAAATGAAATTGAAAAATATACAGGCGTATTAGCACCATTGAATTTTGAGGCTATTAAAACAGATCTTAAAAAGAAAGGCAGATTAAATAAAGCTGATGATTATTTAAAGGCTTCAGGTCAATTAGCAAAAATTCTATATAAGGAGGAAATTGAGCGAGCATTAAAAACGCCGGGAATAAGTGGTTTTCAATTGCTTGATTTGCATGATTTTCCCGGGCAGGGTACTGCTCTAGTTGGAATGCTAGATGCATTCTGGGACTCTAAAGGTATTGTGAGTGGAGATGAATTTAAAACTTTTTGTAATGATTTAGTGCCATTAATTAAGTTTGAAAAAGCAGCTTATTCTAATAATGAAGTTTTTAAGGCGAAAGCCGAAGTGGCTAACTACTGGAAATCTATTGAACAACCTGTTTTCGAATGGCGTATTTTAAATAAAGGAGTCAATATTTCATCAGGACAATTTAAACCTGAAGCTATTAAACAAGGCACTTATGCTGATATAGGGGAATTTACTTTTAATTTAAGTCGCATTCATAAACCTGAAAGGCTCGATATCTCCTTAAGCTTGGTAGGTACTAATTACAACAATACATGGTCAATATGGGTGTATCCGGAGGAGCAGAAAATAAATAAAAAGGAAGTAGTAGTTACTAAAGTTTGGAATGAGGCAGAAAAAGCGCTGAGAGAAGGTAAAAAGGTACTTTTTACGCCAGATTTAAATGCGATTAATGGTATAGAAGGAAATTTTGTTCCTGTATTCTGGAGTCCTGTACATTTTCCAAACCAACCGGGAAGTATGGGTCTTCTTATTAAGAATCAACATCCACTATTTGATGAATTTCCAACAGAGTATTATACAAATTGGCAATGGTGGGATTTATGCAAAAAATCAAAATCATTAGAAGTGGAAGATATTGATGTTGATCCAGTAGTTACAGTTGTTGATAATTTCTTTAAAAATCGTGACCTGTCAAATTTGTTTGAGATTAAAGTTGGACAAGGAAAGCTTGTTTTCAGTAGTATTGATATTCACAGCAACTTGGAAAACCGTGTTACAGCTAAGGCTTTATTAAATAGTATTCTAAATTATATGAATTCAGATGCATTTTCTCCGCAATCGGATGTCACATTTAAATCCTTAAGAAACTTATTTGAACGTGATCCTAATGAAAAGGAAAATGCTAAAAAAGGATTATATGATTAAGAAATAAAGAGAATATGGAAAAATAATATGAGACTTAATTAAATATTTATGATTTCCCTAATTTTTGAACATACTGCGTTGGAGTAGTTCCGTATTTCTCTTTAAAAGCTTTTCTGAAATAAGCCATGCTGCTATAGCCAACTTTGGACGCTATTTCAGATACTGAATATTGATTAGAGAGAAGAAGCTGTTCGGCATGTTGCATCTTTATGTCCTTTATAAATTCTGTTACAGTAAGGTTGGTAACGGCTTTAATTTTCTTTGAAAAAGATGAATAACTCATGCCTGTTTTATCTGCCAGAAAGGAGACACTCATCTGTTCCATGTCCATATTCTCTTCAATCACAGCAACCGTTTTCTTAATAAACGTTTGGTCTAGTTTTGATGAAGAGTTGCTTATCACCTCTTTTTTGAAACCGGTTGAGGTAAAGTAGTTGGCTATTTTTTCTCTTCCTTGTAGCAGGTTCTCTACTCTTGTTTTTAAAAGATCTGCACTGAAAGGTTTGGTTAAGTAGGAGTCAGCTCCAATTGAATAGCCTTCTGTTTTATCCTGCTCTGTATCCTTAGCTGTGAGTAAAATAACCGGAATATGACAGGTGTTGATATCTTCTTTTAGTTGTTTACACAATTCAATGCCATCCATAATGGGCATCATAATATCGCTAATGATGATATGGGGCATGTTGTCTTTTGCCATTTGCAGACCTTCCTGACCTTCTTTTGCAGAAAGAACGTCAAAAGAGTCAGAAAATATTTCATTGATATAGTTACAGATATCATCATTGTCTTCAATAACCAAAAGTTGTTGAGCACTTTTTCTATCCTTCAAAATAACTTGTTGAGTAGTTTCAGGATGAATGGCATCAGGATAGGTTTCACCAATATTAAATCGTACAAAAAAAGATGTGCCTTTTTTTAATTGACTTTTAACGTTAATGGTTGCCTTATGGAGCTGTGCAAGATTTTTAACAAGAGCTAATCCTATTCCTGTACCCGATATTTGTTGTTCTCTTTTGACCTGGTAGTATCTGTCAAATATTTTATTTAAAGCATCTTCAGGAATGCCAATTCCAGTGTCTGAGACTTCTATTTCAAGTATTGCTGAATCATTCTCGTTTATCTCATTTACTACAACTGTTATTTTACCTTGCGATGTGTTTTTAATAGCATTGGATATGAGGTTATCCATTATAATGGTAAACACTTCCCGGTCCAAAAGGAGTGAGGCTGACGTTTCACTGCAGTATTCAATCGATAATTTTTCATTCGTATTCAGCTCTTTGAATTTCAAAACAATTTCCTGAAGAATTGAAGCAACGTTTTCCTCTCGAACAGACAGTTGTTTGTTTTGAGTTTCACTTTTTCGGAATTCCATTAACTGGTTGATAAGTTCATTTAGGCGAACAGCACTTTTGTGTATCAGACTCAGTTTCTTATTTCTGGTTTCCGATTTTAACAAATCCTCAATTGGACTTAAAATCAGTGTTAGAGGTGTTTTTAGTTCATGAGTAATATTGGTGAAAAACTGTTGTCTTTCCTTATTTAATGCCTGTTCTCGTTTATGGTTTTCTTTTTCCAGATAGAGTTGGTTTTCCAAAACCATTTTTCGTCTGTAGAAGAATGTTATGGCAAAAACGATAGAACCAATTAGCAAGACATAGATGGTGTAAGCCCACCACGATAACCAATAAGGTGGTTTTATTCTGAAATTAATTGAGGTGGTGTATTGAGACCACTCTTGGTTATGAATTCTAGATTTAACGGAAAAGGAGTATTCGCCCGGCCGTAAATTTCGAAATGTAACCCTGTTGTCGGCATTTATTGTGTGCCATGTATTGTCGTTTATTCCATTAAGTTTATAGGAGTATTCTGCGAGATTGTTTAATGCATAATCCATTACATTAAACTCAACAGACAGAGTGTTTTGAGAATATTTCAGCTCAATATCTTTATCAACCGGAAATGTATTGGTTTTTAAGGTTGAATTGGCTTTAGAGTCGAAAACTTCAAAGTTAGTAATAACTGTTTCTGGTACTTCCTGTTTTATAAAATCAGATTTGGGATTAAAGTAACATATTCCATTTTGTGAACCCAAAAGTATTATATTGTCAGGAGCTTTTGTAGCTGCACAACTATTAAAGGTTCCCCAGGGAATGCCATCCGCATTGTCAAAGTGCTCAAACTTTTTATCGTATTCGGAGTATTTGGTGATTCCTGCATTGGTGGTCATCCAAATCTCTCCAGGTTTTCCTTCTATTACAGAACGTACAAAATTGTCCTTTAAGCCATTGCTGATATTGATTAAAAAGGATTGGTAATCATTTTCTATAATTGCAGGAAAGCAGGTAACTCCCTTTTTAGTGGCCACCCACATTTTATCTTGCGAATCACGATAAATGTGATTGATATTCTGAGCTCCCAGGGCATCATCTACAGAAAAGTGTTTTATTACTTCAAAATCAGGACTGATAACAGAGACTCCGTTGATTTTACTACCAATCCATAAGTTGCCGTTTTCGTCGCCCATGATTTGACGTACAAAGTTGTCACGTAAGCCAATCTCATTTCCAGCTATTTCATGAACTTCATGTGTGAATGGATTATATTTGACAATGCCACAATTAGTGCCAAACCATAAGTTTTGTTGTGTATCTTCATACATGCAGGCAATATAACCGGAGCAATGATTTCTAGTTATAAAATCTGGTTTGGAGAGTTTCTTAGTTTTAGTGTTGTAAACCATCAAACCGTCAACATCTCTTCCAAACCATACATTCCCTCTGCTGTCGGAAAGTATCGAAAGTATGTTATTGTTTGGGAATATGGTATTGACTTTATAAAAAGGTTTATTTTTGAAATTCTGTTTGTACATGTCAATATAGCCATTGTTGAGACCTACATATAATAATCCGTTTTTATCAAAAGTCATGCAGTTAACTGCCTTATCACTCAAACCGTGAACATCTCCTTTTAATTTAGAGTATGAAAGTGATTTAAAATAAGAAGTCACGTGGCTTATTATATTGAGTCCCTCGCCATAAGAACCCATCCATACGTTTCCAAATGAATCACTGAATATGCTTTCTATTGCAGGTGATGAAAGTCCGGTTGGTAACTCATTGGATGGAATATGTCTGAATTTCACTTTCTCCGGGATCGCCAAGTCTTCAGTTTCTAAATCCAGAATATTGACACCGCCTTTCCAGGTGCCAATCCATATCTCATTATTGATTTGAGTAACCGATCGGATATCATCGTTGGACAAGCCAGTGGGATTGTTTTCATCATATTTGAAAATGGTGAATTTTTCAGTCTTAGGATGATAAATGGCTAATCCACCATAAGTTCCTATCCATATATTACCCCTTGTGTCGAAGCAGATATCATCTACGATATTGCCTGGTAAACTTTCCGGATCACCTGGAATGTGCTGAAAGTTTTTGGTGGTTTTATCTTTTATGGAGTAGATGGACAAACCACTTTGCCAATGTCCAACATATAAGTTCCCTTTCAGATCATCCTCAATACACCAAATTCGGTAAACATCAGGAAGTGCAGGATTCTTTAATTCTATATTTCTGATGGTGTGAGTTTTTCTGTCAAGCTTTCGTAAACCAGCTCTATAAGTCGATAACCATAAATCACCATTGATATCGTAGCAAATATCTGTTATACCATTAGCTCTGGTTGCATTTGGATCATTAGTGTGAAGCGGAAAATGAAAGAATTTTTGAGTCTTATAGTTGTAGGTATTTAAACCTGCGCCTTTGGTTCCAATCCAGATCAGATTTTGTGCCGTATCAACCAATAACTTATTAATGCCATTATGGCTAATAGAGTTGTTTTCAGGCGAACCTACTTTATAAGATGTAATGGTATTTCCATCATATTTATTTAGTCCCCATTCTGTGCCAAACCACATATAGCCTTCTTCATCCTGTGTCATGCAAAGGATATAACCATCAGATAGTCCTTCCTCAAGACTTATTTTATCAATTGGTATTTGTTGTGAATATCCGTTTAAGAAAAAGATACTAAGTAATAAAATTATCAGTTTTCTAATGATTGGCATTTTATAGCAGATAATAACTCTTTTTGTTGATTTATTCTTGATTCAACGAGTGATAGTCTCGTTATTTTGTAAAGATAAAAAAGTAATTGCACATGGAAGGAAAAGATGGAGAATCACCTTTTCAGTATACTTCCTAAAACCTAATTGTTTTGAGTATCGAATTAAAATAAAGAAGAGGGAATTTCTTTGGGTTTCAACTCGCTTAATAGTTGTTTTTTAGTAGATGTTATAGTTTGAATGTCGTAAGGAATTGTGATATAGGGATATAGGGTGGTCGGATAAATAGAGTTCTTATTAGAATAAATAGAGTCTTAGTAGATAATCATGCTTAAATAACTTTACAAAGTTAAACTATCTAGTATGAAAATAATATTACAATTATCTATGAAAAGTACCTTATTGAAATTTCTTGTTTTGTTGTTGTTTGGCTTCAATGTTAATTTGTTGATTGGACAACGAAGTGTAATAAATATTGATTCATCATGGAAATTTGGAAATGCTTTGGAGTCTCAGGTTATTCAATCCAGTTTTGATGATTCTGCCTGGGAATCCATTAATTTACCTCATACATGGAATGGTTATGATGGACAAGATGGAGGCAATAACCTTTACCGGGGTTCAAATTGGTATCGCAAATCTATATTAGCAGAATCGGCTTGGCAAGGAAAAAAAGTGTTTATCCGTTTCGGGGCGGCTAATATGAAAACAGATCTATATGTAAATGGACAAGCTGTAGGGAATCATGTAGGAGGATATGCTGCTTTTATTTTTGATATTACTGAATATCTGACTTATGGTGCTGAAAATATATTGGCAGTAAAAGTGGACAATTCAGCCTCTATCGATGCAGCTCCTTTGTCTGGAGATTTTTCATTCTTCGGAGGAATAAGCCGCAGTGTTGAAATAATTGTTACAGAGCCGGTATTTATCTCTCCACTTGACTTTGCTTCTCCCGGAATTTATATTACACCACACAATATCACCGAAAACAAAGGCGATGTAAATATTCAGGTTTTAGTAGGAAACCATTCTGCGGAAACTCAAAGTATCAATGTAGTTACTACTATAAAAGATAAAGAAGGAACTATTCAGGCTAGTGTAGCTTCGACTGTTTCTGTAAACTCAAATGAGATCGTTACTGCTTCTTTAGATACAGAAGTAGCCAATCCAGTTTTATGGAATGGAACAATAAATCCTTATTTATATAAAGTTGACGTTTCAATAGAGGTGGATGGTGCTATTGTGGATCAGTTACAAGAACCTTTGGGTTTCCGTACTTTTTCTGTAAACGATGATACGGGCTTCTATTTAAATGGCGATTCATATAGCCTTCATGGAGTATGTCATCATGAAGATAGACCTGATATCGGACGTTCTATAAGTAACGAACAAAGAAAAGAAGATTTAGATATTCTTACAGATGAATTGGGGAGTACTTACATTAGACTAGTGCATTATCAACATGCAGAATATACATACGATTATTGTGATAGTGTTGGAGTTGTATTAAGTACAGAAGTTCCTTTAGTTAATAAGATTAGTTCAAGTACAGCATTTGCAGACAATGCTAAATCCCAGTTAAAAGAATTAATCAAACAAAATTACAATCATCCATCTGTATTCTTTTGGGGAATGTTCAATGAAGTTAACTTTCATGAAGGACCGGTAACAACACCGCTTATTAGTGCATTAAATGATTTGTCGCACGAACTAGATTCGACTCGTTTAACCACGGGAGCTGCCCAGAATGATGAAGCAGATACGCATTGGTTGTTAGATGTATGCGGTTGGAATAAATATATGGGATGGTACGATGGATCCTTTGAAGATTACGCTTCTTGGGCAGACTGGTTACGTAATGGTCACCCTGATACAAAAATAGGAATGAGTGAATACGGCGCAGGTGCAAGTATCCATCATCATCAGGACTTTTCAATTCGTCCTAATCCGGGAGGACCTTTTCATCCGGAGGAGTATCAGGCAGATTATCATGAAGCTTATTATCTGGCCATGTTGGAGAGGCCTTTTATATGGTCAACAGCTATCTGGACAGCATTCGATTTTGCCTCGGATTACAGAGCGGAAGGTGATGCGCTGGGAATTAATGATAAAGGTATTGTTACTCGTGACAGAAAGGTGAAAAAAGACGCATTTTACTATTATAAAGCCCATTGGAAAGAAGATCCTTTTGTATATATAACAAGTCGTCGATTTACGGAACGTAGCAATGGTAATTCCTATGTTAAGGTATATTCCAACTGTGATTCTGTAGAGTTAATGGTTAATGATGAATCATTTGAAATATTGAAAAGTACGAATCATATTTTTAAATGGGAGGATGTTGCACTTGCAGAAGGTGAAAATACAATTCAGGTAAAAGGTTATTCAGATAATAATACCTATCTCGATAATTGTATTTGGAATTATGAGAAATCACCCAATGATACTTTGATAGCCGGAGATATTCAAATAAATTTTCAAACGAGTAGCAGCGCAACTCCTGAGGGATATATCGGTGATGATGGATCAGTTTTTGGAGAAAAAGGTAATGGTTATTCTTATGGTTGGAATACAGATAACACAGGTAATACCCGTGAAAGAACTTCTACACTTGACTTGGTATTCAATACATTAAATCATATAGAGAAGAATGGAACCAGTTATTCATGGGAGATGGCAGTTGAAAACGGTGTTTATCAAGTGAGTATAGGGTGTGGGGATCCTGATTATACCGATAGTTACCACAAAATTCTAGTAGAGGGACAATTGGTGCTGGAAGGTTTTAATACAGCAACAAGCATGAAAGTAGCTACTGATACGGTAACAGTGATTGATGGTCGCTTAACTGTAGCTCCTGCATCAGGTGCATCCAATGCAAAAATAAATCTGGTTCATCTAACTCAATTAGAAAGCTTGATACCTGCAGAAATGGGCATCCAGAATGGTAGTTTCGAATCACCTACAGACGATATTAAGTTTCGTGCTGATGGAGAAGGAGGGGCTTCTATTTTTAATGGTAGCGTACCGGGCTGGTGGGCAGATGCGAATGCAACAGATTGCGGCAGACAAAATACAGCTAAACCTGCCTATGATGGTACATATACGGCTTACTCTTTTAACAATGATGGAGGTTCAATCTGGGCTCTTGCCGGATTAATTGAAAATGATAGGCGAGATCTAAGTTTATCTTATTACGCATGGGAAAGTTGGCCTAAGGGACAAAGTGGCGTAAGTGTTGTGGCCAAATTCGCAGTTTATGAAGGAGACGATCCTGCTACATATACTATATTGGAAACCTTAACACAAGAATTTAATGCCGCTTCTACTGACGAGAATGGTTGGGGATACTTTGAGTTTAACACAATAATACCAAAATCGGAAGAAGGTAAAAAACTTCTCATAGGATTTGATGTTGTCACGGAAGGAAATGCGGATACCTGGTTTAGTTTTGATCATTTTAATTTACAAACATCTGTTGTTACCAGCATCGAAAAAAACAGAAGTTTGAAAGGGGTTTATGTTTATCCAAATCCAGCCAGTGATCAAATAACCATTGAAACAGAGACGCTTTCTGCTTTGGAATATTCTCTTTATGATATGGCAGGTAAAAAAATATTAAATGGAGTTTATGCAAATAGCAAAAGTATAGATATATCATTTTTAAGAAATGGGGTTTATTTCTTAAGAATTGAAAATAAAAATGGATTTAAGGTTGTAAAAGTAATAAAGGAGTAGCTTTTTGAACCAACATAGAAAAGTGTCAGGTATTTGGTAAGGTTCTTAACAACAAAAAGCTATTGAATGAGGCAGCTTTTTATGACTAAGAGTTGCCTTTTTCCTGAATACAAATTGAGGTATTAATTTTAAAATTCTTTTAAACTTATTGTAAATTCATGGACGATGAATAATGGTTAATGAGAAATATCAAATAATAAACTAATGAAAGTGATCAAGTACAATTTTTTACTTCTGTTTTGTGTTGTAACCGGTTTAATGCAAGCACAGCAAACAGAAAAGCAAATGCTGTCCGGGAATAGTATAGAAGAAGGTATTACCTGGGATTTCTTTTGTACGGCCGGTAGAAACAGTGGAGAATGGACAAAGATTCGTGTTCCTTCCTGCTGGGAAACAGAAGGTTTTGGAACGTACAATTATGGGTATGAAAAAAATAAGGCTTCGGAGAAAGGCTTATATAAAACTACCTTTTCATTGCCTGAATCCTGGAAAGAGAAGCGTGTTTTTATAGTTTTTGAAGGTTCCATGACAGATACAAAAGTGGAAGTGAATGGAAAACAGGCAGGAGATATCCATCAAGGATCCTTTTATCGATTTAAAAGAGAAATTACAGAACTTATAAAGGTGGGTGAAGATAATTTACTGGAAGTTGAAGTAAGTAAAATGTCTTCTAACGAAAGTATTAACAGGGCAGAACGGGATGCCGATTATTGGGTGTTTGGAGGAATCTATCGCCCGGTTTATTTGGAGGCTGTTCCGAAAACTTTTGTGGAATATACCGGAATAAATGCCCGACATGATGGAGAAATCGATCTGGAGCTTCAATTAGATAAAGCTATTGCAAAGGCAAAAGTAAATGTCGAAATAATTGAAGTGGGTTCTGGAAAAAAAGTAGGTGAGTTTGATTCAATTACGAAAGAAGAGAACAGTAAACTAAAAGCTTCATCTTCTTTTTCTGATATTAAACCCTGGACTTCAGAAACGCCATATTTATATGATGCACTAATTACTGTAAGTCAAAAGGGAAAAGTGTTACATACCATTACTGAGCGCTTTGGATTTCGTACTGTTGAAGTGCGACAAAGAGATGGTGTTTATGTAAACGGTAAGAAAATCCGATTTAAAGGAGTTAACCGCCATTGCTTTTGGCCAAGTACAGGCAGAACGGTGAGTAAGGAGCAGAGTTTGATGGATGCTGAGTTAATTAAGGAGATGAATATGAATGCAGTTCGTATGTCGCATTATCCGCCGGATAAACATTTTCTTGAAATTTGTGATTCTTTAGGTTTATATGTGATCGACGAGCTTTGTGCCTGGCAAAAGCCTTGGTATGACACCAACGTTGGAAGCATTCTGGTAAATGAAATGGTGAAAAGAGACATCAATCATCCTTCTATTATTTTCTGGGCAAACGGAAACGAAGGAGGTTTTAATCGGGATTTTGATCCATTATTTAAAGAGCTGGATATTCAGAAAAGACCTGTAATTCATCCTTTCGGATTACATGAAGGAATTAATACAGTGCATTATATTTCTTACAATTCCGGTATTAAAAACATGTTTAATGGGCGTGATATTTTTATGCCTACAGAAAGTTTGCACGGATTATATGATGGAGGACACGGAGCCGGCTTGGATGATTATTGGAATCTGATGATATCGAATCCACTTTCTGCCGGTTTATTTTTATGGGATTTCTCAGATGAAGGCGTAGTGCGTACCGATAAAGATGGTGTTTTGGATACCGATAAAGCTTCAGGTGCTGATGGTATCTTAGGTCCTTACAGAGAAAAAGAAGCTAGTTTTTATACCATAAAAGAAATATGGTCGCCCATTTATATCCCAAAGAAATACATTACGCCACAATGGGATGGAAAATTAAACATTGAAAATCGTTATGATTTTAACAATATCAATCAATGTAGTTTTTCATTTACACTAAAGCGTTTTGATGGATTGAATGGAACCTTTAAAGAAGCAAAAGGAAGCGTAAAAACTCCAGATATTGCTCCTTGGACTAAAGGAGAACTGGAAATTGAATTGCCGAAAGATTGGAAGTCCTATGATGTGCTGTATTTGACTGCAAAAGATGATAAAAATAATGAAATATATACCTGGAGTTACGAATTAAATTCTCCTGCTTTTTTTGCAGCTCGAGTTTTGGATATAGAAACAGATGAGGTAGCAAAAATAAAGAAAAGCGAGACGGATTCATTATATATATTATCGGCTGGAGAAGTTAGTGTAAAAATAAGTAAAGCAACAGGTATGCTAGTGGAGGTTGAAAGTAAAAACGGGATTATTCCTTTAACCAACGGACCTGTATTTATTACCGGTCAAGATTTAAAATGTAAAAAGGTATCACTTCGCAGCAGTAAAGATGTCTACAGTATTGATGCCGTATATAGCTATCCAAACGGTTGGGATGCTTATCGCTTTAGCTGGACGATGCAAAAAAATGGCGTATTACAATTGGATTACGATTACAGGCCTTGGGATAAAATAGCGATGAGTGGTATTACTTTTAATTTTCCGGAAAAAGACATTGAAGGAGCGCAATTATTAGCCAATGGATCTTACAGGGTTTATAATAATCGTTTAAAAGGAACTACTTTAAATATATGGGAAAAAGAATACAATGATGGTATTACAGGAGAGGTTTGGGATTATCCGGAATTTAAAGGTTACTATTCGTTATTCTATGGAATGAAGTTAAAATGCCCAACACCATTTGAAGTTTATACAGCATCGGAAGATATATTCCTGCATTTGTTTACGCCAACAATGCAACGTCAGTACGATCCAAAACGAAATTTTACATGTCCTCCATATCCAAAGGGGAATATTTCATTTATGGATGCAATTCCGGCCGTAGGAACGAAATTTCAACCAGCAGAAAACTTTGGACCACAATCGCAATTACACCGCTTTAAAGGATTCAGCGAAACGCCTAATATGATTAACCGTATTTATTTTAAATTTTGATGTAAAAGCTAATTTATAAAGTAATATTTTAAGTATTAGTATTTTAATTGATTGCAAGGTATAAGAGCTATTAATTGTCAATGACAAATAAGCATGGACTAATAGTCAATTACAATAATTCAGTTAAACAATTCATCCCTCAAAATGCAATAGGCATTTTGGGGGATTTTTTATTCCTATTTCGCAGATAGTAAATTTAAATATTTGGCTTAAAGAAGATGTTGTCATTGTAATTTCATAAAATATAGATTTTAAATAGTTTAATTCTTTGATAAAAGAGTACCTGTTAGGAAAGAAAGAATTGAAGGGTGGCAGGATGGAAGTAATGTGACGGTTCGTTGCTTATTTTTTGTTCAACTAAATCGGAATTAATTAAAATGTTTATATCATAATTGACATTTGATATATTATTAATATATTTCTGAAGTAATATATTTATGATTAATGTGAATAGATGTTAATTAAAGGCTTAGTATATATTAATTGTCTTAATATCATGAGAAAAGATAACCATGGAGAGCTTGGTTAATGTAGCGTGTGTAGAGTATGTGTGAAGTATTTAGGGGATTAGGAGGTGGTCTTGTTGCTTTTTCTAAGAAATGCATAGGTCGTAAATTTTCAAAAGACGAATGATGGCTTATTTGGCTGAAATTTATATCGGATCATTAAAAATAAGATTATTGTTTATAAGAATTGCTTAAATAAATCAACAATACTAAAAACTATAATACTAAATGTTTAATAAAAAATACTATGGGATACATTTTAGGGATTAATTCAAGTCACGATCCGAGCGTTTGTTTATTAAAAGACGATAAACTAATAGCAGCAATCGAAGAGGAACGACTGAATCTGGATAAACATTCTGCATTAATAAAAATATCCACAGTAGGTAGCCGAAGTTTAATCAAATATTTGCCATTCTTGTCTATCAATTATGTATTAGATTGTGCGGGTATCGGCATAGATGATGTGGACGAGATAATTATTAATGATTGCGACATGGTAATTCATAATGCTACATTAAGTACGCTTGAATACCTGAAAAGTGTAATCCCGGTTAAAGATAAATCCAAAATAAAATACCTGACTCCATCTTCTCATCATCTGATGCATGCTTATAATGCTTATTATCAATCAAAATTTACCGAAAGTATCATTGTGGTAGTTGACTCCTTCTCTGGTAAAGATTTGACGAAGAAAGATGATAAAGGAGTTTATGAAACTATTTTTTATGCAAAAAACAATGAAATAAAAGAGATATATAAGCGCGAAAAATTACCCGGAGAAATGGGAATTGGTGCTCTTTATCAATTCTTTTGTAAGTTGCTTGATTTTAATACAAAGCTTTCTTACGATGCACCTTATAACTATTTTAAAATTGGTTTTGATGAGGCTGGGAAACTAATGGGGCTCGCTAGTTATGGTAAGGATGTGTATAGTGATACAATAACAAAAGTTAAGGATGGTGAGTTAAATATAAAAATAAAAGACCTGTATGATTTCGGAATAAAGCACAATATTGTAGAGGAAATATTATATCCGGAGAATTTAAGTAATTTGAGTTTAGTGCCTGGACAACAACTTATAATGCCAAACAAAACCTATTCAGATTATACAAAAGAGATTGCACAGAATTACGCTTATTTTGCCCAGAAAGAACTAGAGAGAGCAATGGAGTTCTTTGTTGAAAAGGCTGATGGGTTGGTAAATTGTAATAATGTGTGTATTGCTGGTGGAGTAGCGTTAAATTGCTTAGCTAATGGCAAGCTGTATAAAAAATATATCAACAAAAACTTCTTTATACCATTTGCACCTGCAGATAATGGAAATGCATTGGGTGCATGCTTTTATGGTTATGCAGAACAGAATAATAATATAGCTGGCATAAAGGAAAGTAAAATACAATTTAAGAACCTGACTCCATTCTTAGGTAAACCATATCAAATAAATAAAGAAGAAATACTCGAAGCTGCTGAAATGCATGGTTTTGATAGAGACTCTTTAACAGTGGTAGAGTTAAAGAATGAAGAACTGGCACAAACGGTTGCCGAATATCTGAAAGAGGAGTTTATAGTGGCATTAATTGAAGGAGGTTCGGAGTTTGGTCCTCGCGCTTTAGGACATAGGAGTATTTTAGCAAGCCCCATTAAAAAGGAAACCAAGGATTATTTAAATTTATATATCAAAAAGCGGGAGTGGTTTCGTCCTTTGGCACCTGTACTTTTAGAGGATTATAAAAATGTTTATTTCGAAGCTGAAAATGCAGATAGTCCTTATATGTCTAAAGTTGTTCAGCTTAGAGAGGAGTATTCATTTATTTCAGCTATTAAGAATATTGATGAAAGTTCACGGATTCAAACAGTAAATAAGGACTATAATGGTGTATTAAAAGATATTATTACTGCCTTTGGTAAGATGAGTGATGTATATATGCTGTTAAATACATCCTTAAATTATAAAGGTTTACCAATATTAGAGAATCCGCTCGATATATTTGCCATTTATGAAGATATACCCGTGGATATTATTGTAATAAATAACTATCTGATTTACGATAAAGAAATTATTCATAATTTAATGATTTATGATGCACTGAAGGACGATACAAAGATTGAGTTGGCTAATGATATGTTGAATTCATCTAACTACTATAGAGCATCAAGAATATTTGAGGATTTATATGTGAAAACAAATAATCCATTATTTCTTTTCGAAGTCTTCAAAATCCTTTTCAATTTAATTAATGAAGAGAAAAGAATTGAAGGAATATATAAAGCCTTAAGTCAACATAGTTCAGTAATATTTGAAAGGATAAAAGGTAGTCTTGTAGAGCAGGAGCTTAGAGTATTTTTAGGTGTGTATCAAATGGTACACTATGATAATAATACTGATTCATATGGCTTGAATAGTATGATAAATGAAAATAGTGTTAGAACAATTGCTATGATATTTATGAAAGTACTTGCATATGCAAAAATGGAGTGTCCTAAATCTATACAGAGTGAGAATACTAAAATATTTATCGAAAAATTGCTTCCATATACGGTTGATCTGGATGTATTTCAGTCTATTATGAAAATAATGAAGCAGGAGAAAGATAAAAAAGTACTTGAGGTAGTGGAATCATAATATATTTAATCTGCATTTATTTATAAAATACAAAAAAGATCCCTCAAAATGCAATAGTCGTTATGAGGGATTTTTTTTTTATATGCTTCTTTATCTGAATTTGCAACTAACTTTTTATATATGGATTTAATGCTTATTTTTACTCTAATTATACCAAGATGAAAGAGATGATGAGGTATAGATTAAAGGTATAAATGCTAAAATCTATTAAATCATAAAAAATGAAATCAAATCTTTTAACCCTATTAATGCTGTTATTGGCAGTGCAAATGATGTTTGCTCAAAAAGAGCCAAAAATTATTAAAGCTACTTCTACTCGTGTTGACATTAAAGAAGATAATCATCTTAGAAAGAATGTCTGGCGTATTCTACCTGAGGCTAATCCCGATATTTATAAAACATCGGCAAAAAACGTTACTTTTTATACCGATGTGGATTCCATTAGTTTTAATGTAGACCCCCATCAGAAATATGATTTTATTATACTATTAAACGGAAAAGATACGGCCCGAACTCAAATTGCCTGGCAGTTATCAAAACTGGATGTCTTAAAACAAGGTGCAGCGTATAATCCCGCAGATAATCGTAGCGTCCCACTCTTCACGTATCAGTCTATGGATGATCCAAAGTTGGTACAAACCCGAATGGACTTGAAATTAGATTCAATAGCTGGTGATGGCAACGAATTATCGCAAATATTTAATCTATTACACTGGGTACACGATATTGTTAGGCACGATGGCAATAGTTATAATCCTGAAATAAAAAATGCCGTTGAATTAATAAAAATATGCAAGGCCGAGGGTAGAGGCGTGAATTGTAGAATGATGGCTACTATATTAAACGAATGCTATTTGGCAATGGGGATTAAATCACGGTACATAACGTGCATGCCTAAGGAAACCAATTTTAATGATTGCCATGTTATTAATATGGTATACAGCACTGAGCTAAAAAAATGGATTTGGGTTGATCCAACTTTCGATGCATATGTTATGGATGGAGAAGGTAATTTATTGGGCATTAAGGAAGTTAGAGAAAGACTGATAAAAGACTTGCCTTTAGTATTAAATGCGGATGCCAATTGGAACAGAACAAATCTACAATCAAAGGACTATTACTTGAAATACTATATGGCTAAGAATTTATATCGACTCGAAACGCCAATAGCCAGTAAATATGATACAGAAACCTGGAAAGATGGTAAAATAGCAAGTTATGTTGAGCTATTACCTTTGGATGGACTGGTACAAGCGCCGCAGCATAAACAAGTAAGTAATAAAGATACCGGAGTGCGCTTTGAGTATTACAAAACGAATAATCCCGATCTATTCTGGACAAAGCCGGAATAAGGAAATTGATTATTATTAAAAAAGTTAGGTTTGGAGCTAAAATATCTTAACAAATACAGAGTTTCTTTCTGTAAAGTATGTAAAAATCGAAAGTTTAATACTCAAATTGGAGTGATATGCAATATAACTAACGAAAAGGCGTCATTCGAAAAGGTTTGTGAAGATTTTTTACTTGATAAAAATGAAAGGGCTTACATCAAAAGAAAGACAATTGAAAAAATAGTAAATAATCAAAAAGCAAAAGAAAAGATTTATACAAGGATATTTAGTAATAGTGCTAATGATTATAGTTTTTTGGTAACTGATAAATTAAGAATTCGATACAACTTACTAAGGGGAGTTTTTGATCTTAACAGAATAATTGAATTAAAGAATTCACAAAGTAAAAAAAGTCCATATTTAATTTATGGAGTTTTAGCAATATTCTTTCTGCTAATGATGTTTAAGCAATATCAAAACATTCAGAATAATTCAGTTTATATTATTGTAGGAATTCTTTTCATAATTGGTATATATATTTTTTTTAATAAATATTTTGAAACAAAAATATGGCTTGTTTTAAATTCATATGGACTGATTTATAAGGAATCTTCGTTTATTGGCTGGTTTGAGATTGTTTATGCTTATTTTGAAATAAAATATAATAATGATAACGAATATGATGGAACTTATTTGGTTCTACAACTTGAAAAGCAAACTGAAGAAATTGAAATAAGTGATTTAGATATAGAAAAGTCGGAGCTAGGGGAAATTATATATGCACATTTATTAAAAATTAATAAGGAAGTTCTACCTGTAGACCATTAAATTATAGATTATCTTAAAAACTAAATAATAGTATGTTATTGGATTATTCATCAGCACTTTTTTCTAAAACATTATTGTGAGGTTAAAATTATACTTTCAATTTATAAGCAATATTTTAAGCATAAATCATGAAAAAACTACTTACAATTATAGTCATTGCCTTTATGTGGAATGGGATTACCATAGCGCAAACCTCAGAAACATTAACTCAGGAAGAACAGCTTGATAAATTAAAAAAAATGAAGGCATCCGTATTAATTAATTCCGATGATTCTAAATCGATATTAATTGATAATGGTAGTGCAAAGATCATTGTAAACTCTAAAGGAAAGCACTCTACTCTAATTGATAATGGAGCTACGGCGTTGTTGGTTAATCCGGAAGGAACACATTCTACTATTACTAAAAATAAGAATATCTATACCATAATGAATACCAATGGTAGTCATAGGGTTATGGTATTTAAAAAGAAGGAACTACCGCTTTTAAAGACGGATGGAAGCTGTTCAGATTTAGATGAAGATATTAAAGTAACCACCATTTCTGATTCCGACGGATCACCATGTATATGTATTGTTTATAAAAATGTGACAACAACTGTAAATGCAAATGGAAAGATAAAAACCCAGAGCGTAAATTAGTTTTAGAACTGGAAAAATGGTGAGTAAGAATATAAAAACCAGCCATTTTTTAAATAGGAAATAGTTAATGAAAATTGGAATTAGATATATATTTATTTTAATACTGTTTTTAAATACACCAATGGTTTTCTCTCAAGACAAAGCGCTTGAGGTGTATATGAGAAAAAACCCCTCTAAAAAATATATTATTAACATTGATGATCGTGTATTAATTAAATGCAGACCATATGCTGATAAATCACAAAAAAAGCAATATGTGGTTGCACGATTAGCGGCAATAGATGGTAGAAAGTTTTATTTTTCTCCAATTAGCAGTCATTATAGTGAAACTATTTATACACCATCAACACTAAGAGAAATTGGTATTAAAACAACTTTCAATAAGGTAATGACAATTATACATTATGGATGGCGAATTCATGATCTTATTCGATTTAAGAAAGTGGCTTTTCCCAGATCTTGTACAGATGGCTTATATAAAAGAGTCAATATTAAAAGTATTAAATGGAGAGTTCGTACTGTGGATATTTAAGGATTTTGGAATATTAGAAATGAGTTAATTTCTAATTATTTATAATTGTATAAGATATAGTTTTAAAGCAAAAACAGTCGACTGCATCAAACAAAGAACCTAACATGACATCATATTTAAAAACAAACTGGAATTATAATTCAGAAAAACTGATAGAAGTATTTGATGAGCTGCCACTTTGGGCTGCACCTTTTGGATTGCAGTTACTGGATGGTATAAAATATAAAAAAGGTATTCAGGTATTGGATATTGGTTTTGGGGCAGGCTTTCCTTTAACCGTAATTGCCATGCGTTTAGGTAAAGATTCAAAGGTGTTTGGTATTGATCCCTGGGATGGAGCTATAGATAGAGCCTAGAAGAAGATTGATTTCTATAATATTGATAATATCGAAATTATTTGCGGCGAAGCAGAGAATATTCCATTGCAAGACGCTTCTATAGATTTGATTGTAAGTAATAATGGTTTAAATAACGTATCAGATCTGGATAAAGCCTTATTTGAGTGTTCCAGAATAATAAAAAAAGAGGGGCAGTTTATTCAAACCATGAACCTGAATAATACGATGATGGAGTTTTATACGGTAATGGAAAGCGTATTAAAGGAATTAAAACTTGAAGATTGTTTAAATAATTTGAGTGATCATATTTACAAAAAAAGAAAACCGGTAGATGAATATCTGGAAAAAATAGAGCTGTATGGATTTGAAGTGAAAGAAGTAAAGCATCATCAATTTGAATATACATTTGTGGATGGAACAAGTATGCTTAATCATTATTTTATTCGATTGGCCTTTATGGATTCCTGGAAGAATATTGTTCCTGAAGAAAAGCAACAGATTGTTTTTCAGCATATAGAATCCGAATTAAACAAGCAATCAGATATTGATGGAATAATGAATTTGACCGTTCCTTTTGTATTAATTAATTGCGTAAAGAGCTAATTAAAATTGAATACTCAGTAAACTTGATTTAAAATATAAGGATTATTAAAATGCCTACAGAAATAGGTAATGCAGATCTTTCTGATTTATCAGAAATATTAAAATTACAGTATGAAGCCTACATACAGGAAGCGGATATATACAATAATTACACCATACCACCTTTGCTTCAGAATCTGGATGCTTTAATTCAGGAATGGAACGAAGGAATAGTGATCAAAGCGGTGCATAATGAGCAAATAATTGGTTCGGTTCGTGCCAAAGCTGATAAAAATATTTGTAGGATAGGTCAGAGCTGTCCTAAACAATTTTAAATTTAGATTTTCGAACTGATAAAATCTGGTTTTGGGACAGTTTTTTTTAGTTTTTTCAAAATCAATCCCCCCAATCGAATAATTTACCTTGTATATGGTGGTGAATTGGGATTGGATTAGTACTCTGTTCAAAGGGATTATCCAGTAAACGTTTCAAATCGAATTTTACCAAAAGGTTTAATCTTAAAAAGGCAACCAGATTAGACATGCACCAGCCATGTTTTGCAGAAGCTTTGAGATACTTTATTATCAATATGGTAATCATTGCTGTCCAAATCTGTATTAACACAGCATTAGGTGAAGTGCCTAGAAAAGATTTGATTTTCAGCAATTGTTTAATGTCTTTAAAAAATTGTTCAATCTCCCATCTAGCTTTGTACAGATCGGATATGGTGTTTGCTGTCCAGGTAAATTGATTGGTGATTAGTTCTATTGTTTGTTGGTTAATTTCATCCCATACAACAACACGTCGCAGTTTCTTAGGATATTTACCAAAGGTTTTCGTATCCTCCAGCTCAATGTATTCGTCAACAAGTACATGTTGATGCCTATTCTCCGGAAGTTCTCGTTCTTCAAGGCGAATAAATTTGACTGCTTTCTTCAAGCGAACAACGAAATAACTGTTGCTTTTATGCCATCTGTATAGGTTTTCAAAATCAACATAAGCTCTATCAGCTACTACAACACTGTCAGCTGGAAGAACTATTTCTTTAGCTGCCTTGGCGTCGTTAAGTTTGCCATCGGAAAGATTCATGTACACAGGTAGACAACCATCAAAATCCAGCAAGGTATGGAGCTTTATAGCACCTTTCTTCTTTCTGTATTTAGCCCAATCAAACAAATTTAGACACAGGGATATGGTGGTGGAATCTAATAGCAGAATTTTTGACTTTATACGAAAACGGGTTTGTCTAAATTGGGCAATGGCAGTTAATTTATGTAATAGTTTGAAGTAATAATCCTGAAACAACTGCCATTCTCGATTCTGGTTTTGATAAGACAATGAAGATTTTGATGGAGATACTTTTAAGCCAAGATGGTTTAGGTTACCCGAAGCCGATTTTAAACCATTAGTAACATCACGTAATGAGTTTAACTTCGAAAATTGACAAAAAAGCATGGTTATCAGATGAGTCCAACTATCAATACCCTTACTATGTTTGTCTGTTTGATGTTTTTCGGTTAGAGTATTAAAAGAATTTCTGCATAAAGTTTGAATGATTTGCGCAAACAAGGTTAATTTTGTTTTCATAGCCAATTAGTATTTTTATGATTAGACACCACAAAAATAATCGCTCCAGAAAACTGGAGCCTAATTGGCTTTATTTAGGACAGATCTGAGGATAGGTAAACTCATTGTAAAACCTACCTTTCAAAACCAAGGACTCGGAAAAAGATTAATGGAAGCTATTGAAATGCAATTCAATCAATGTTCCGTATTTGAATTATTTACCGGACACAGGAGTGATAAGAATTTAAATCTATACAAAAAGCTAGGTTATGAGCCATTTAATACCGAACAACTCGATGATCGATTAACCCTGATTTATTTACGAAAGCAGCCTTGATTATCTTTGCTCGTTTTCTTTCATAAAGGAAAGAAAAGTGAGTTGGGTTTGGGCGAAGTGCCAATTTAAATTAATCGCTATGTAGGTATTAGCTATTTTTGATAAAATGTATAGCTATTAAAAATAAAATCGATTGAATAGTTAACTAAACCAGAGAAAAAGAAAATAGGAATAATCGGAGCAGGAGGCGTAGGAGTATTTTGATGTCAATATAACCTTATTAGGAACTTGTTATGCTTTAATTTATTAAACGACTTAAAACTTTGTTTTTATAACTTCTGCTAATTGGAATCTGTTTGCTACCAATTTCAACAAATTCGTTGGTGTAGGATTCGATCTTTTGCTTGGAGACAATAAATGAGCGATGCGTTCGGATAAAATTATGCTGGGGTAACTGGGCTTCAACATGCGTAATAGTTTCCCTGGTAACAATTGACTTTTCAGAGAGGTGGATCTTTATATAATCGCTAAGACTTTCAATATATAAGATATCACTAAAGTTAATTTTAGCCATTTTGCGTTCAGTACGCACAAAGAAATAATCATGTTGCTCCTGAATAATTTCTATAGGAATAGGAGACAATACATTTACGTTTTCATTGCGGTATTTTTGTATAGCTTGCAACAGACGTTCGAAGGAAATGGGTTTTAATAAATAATCTACTGCTTGTAAATCAAAACCGTCAACTGCATATTCCCTGTAAGCTGTTGTGAATATGATTTTAATTTGACTATTTATTGATTGGGCAAATGATAAGCCGCTAATTTCAGGCATATTAATGTCAAGAAAAACCAAATCAACCGATTTAGTATTAATAGCAGTAAAAGCCTCCATGGAGTTCTTACAACTGGCTACAATATCCACAGCTTCAATTCTGGAAAGGTGGTTTTCCAAAATTTCACGAGCCATTAGCTCGTCATCAACAATTATGCATCGAATGGGATTAGTCATTTTGATGTAGGTT
The DNA here is from genome assembly GCA_963677245.1 of uncultured Saccharicrinis sp. Classification (GTDB taxonomy): domain Bacteria; phylum Bacteroidota; class Bacteroidia; order Bacteroidales; family Marinilabiliaceae; genus Saccharicrinis. Next base: position 856,468 of record OY781921.1, on the reverse strand, counting down.
TAAGTCATTTATGATTAATTCCGAAAAGAAAAAGGAATCATTCTGATGGGTTTTCAATTGGTATTTACCCGCATAATTTAAATCGAGCCTTTTACGAATGTTTTCAAGACCAATTCCAGGATTTGATTGATTATCATCTTCACGGAAAGAATTGTTCACCCTATAATGAAGCTGATTTCCCGACAAGGATATACTGATTTCAATAAATAAAAAGCCATCATGAATAGCACCATGCTTAAATGCATTTTCAATAAAAGGAATCAGAAGCATTGGAGCAATGATCAAATTGTCAGGAATCTCAGTTGTGTTGAATGTAACACGTAAAGTATCCTGAAAACGTATTTTTTCAAGATCGATATATTCTTTAATATGTAATACCTCCTCTTTTAGGCTTACTTCGGGTTTATCTACCTGATAAAGGATGTAATCCAAAAGGTTGGAAAGCTTTAAAATAACGTCAGGTGTATATTGAGATTGTTTTAAAGCCAATCCATAAATCGTATTTAAAGTATTAAACAAAAAATGAGGGTGTATTTGCTTTTTAAGATAATGTAATTCCTGATCTTTTAGCTGAAGTTGCGCCTCTAATATCTTATTTTGAAGCTCTTTATTCTTAGAAATGGTTTTAAAACTATTATTTAAAATGTAAATAAGGCTCACAATACCAATAACCAGGTACATAAGAATAAAAACAAATGCAAAATTTTTACTCATAGGAGGTATGCTGCTAATATTAAATTTTAAAATAAAAATTAAGCAAGCATAAATGGTAATAACAATAGCGTTAGCGGAAAAAACCGTTGTATAAAAGAAATATAAGGCAAACTGATAATACTTTTTGGTTAATAAATATCTGGGGATAATGACGTAAACCATTGTATAGGTTACAATAATGGTTGTAGGCATTAGTGCCCCAGCAAACCAGAATATATAATTGTAATCGTTGGAGTTATAGCTAAAAAAATACAAATAAAAGAACCAAACAGCAATCCAAAAAATTACATGGAGCAATATGGTTTTCGTATTTGATATTTTTAGCTTCATCATTAAACAAAACTAAATCAAAATAGAGCTTAAACAAAAAAATGTCGACCAATAACCATTTAAACCCCGTTTTCGGAAGAATAGTTTCCATTTGCAGCATTCAGGTATTAAGTATGTCAAATAACTAATGAAGCGTGCAGTTTATCGCAAATAAAAATAATCAATGAGTTATACTAATATATTTATGATCATTATTAATTTCATTAAAATTTAAAGTCATGAATATTTTTATGTTTTTTAAAGATGGTGGGTTACTGATTACAATACCCATTATTGTATTGTTGATTGTGAATATCGTACTTTGTGTAAAAGCATACAAAAAGCAAGAAGATAATCAAAACCTCATTTCCTTAATTTCTTCTATAGCATGGTTTACTTTAGCCTGGGGATATTTAGGAAGAACAATAGGTCTAATTGGAGCCTTTGATATCATTTCTGCAGCCGGCGATATTGTACCCAGTATGTTATCCGATGGTTTAAAAATGGCCTTGTTAGGACCACTGTTTGGCTTGTTTTCATTTATAATATCCCGCTTGGGTATTATTATTTTAAATCTAAAAAAGATAAAGAATTAAGGTCTCAGAAATAGGCTATTCAAAAAATTACAGTTGTAATGTAATATGTTATAATTAATTGGTTAATTTGTTAACAAAATAAATCAACATCTAAACTTAGCGAAAACTATTTATTACAACTGTTTGTTTTAGCTGGATTGGCATTTAATACCTATGGACAAATTAGTTTTGTTTCAGAAAAACAATTTGGAATAGAACAAGAAGAAGAATCAAATAATGTATTATCGGATTCGTTACTGAATGTGCATGTTTTTGGAGCCAAATCTGGGCATATTGGTGATAAGTAATTGGGAGGAAGTGATGGATTAATATGTAAAAATAATGATGAGGTAAAGTTGTAGAGGGCTAGTCAATTGTGGGCAGAGTATGATGGTAAATTCAATCAAGCTCAATTTAATTGTCACCAAAATATATGTTTAACGGGTTATTATGGAAAAAAAGGAAGGAAATAGATATATGGGTGCTGAAAATAAATTCTGCAGGAGGTATTATTGGGCAAAAAACATTTGAAAGAGTAAAAGGTGATAATGTAAATGGCTAGGTTATTTATAAAGATGATTATATTTTAATCAGTGGTTGTCAAAATTGGTCGGATTGTCAGGCTTTCTGCAGCATGTATTCAAAGGAAGGAGAGTTACTTTGTCGTAACAAATATGTTGCTCAAGGCAAAGTGCATGGTACTTGCGGAAAGGGGCTTTGTATTAACAAAAATGGTTATATATGATACCGGGGCAACTGGAGGAAGCCTGTTTTCTTACATAAAAGGTGAACATGATATTAATGTATTAAAATTAAAGCTGGATGATTTGAAACAGCACATCGTTTTATATTTACAATTAAAAGAAAGGCATAGGGTACTTACGATAGCAGTTAAGTAATTATAATAGTTAAACACATCAATCTTAAATCAAATAAATAATTTAAAAAATGAGTATTTATAAAGCAGCTATTTATGCAACTTTAATAATGTTAATCACTTTGAGTAAACTTTCAGCCCAAAATTCAATTACAATTGGCAGATTTGATACCATTGTTTCCAAAGTGTATAATGAAACAAGAATTCTTCGGATAAGTGTCCCAAGCGATATTGAAAAAGGTAAGCAAGAGAAATATCCAGTGGTATTTGTTTTAGATGGAGCTAACCATATTTATTCACTGGCAGGTATGATTCATCGATTTTCATATGATGAGGGTTGCGAAGTAACGCCGGAAATGATTGTAGTAGGGGTAGAAACTAAGAATAGATACAATGAATTAGTTCCGAGTACCGATGATGACAAATTTAGTAATTATTTAGAACAAGAATTAATTCCTTTTATTGATAAAAATTACCCTACTATGCCGTATCGTGTATTTATTGGACATTCACTAGGAGGATTAAGAGTAATACATACTGCATTAAACCAGCCGGACTTATTTAATGCCTATGTGGCAGTTGATCCAAGTTTAGGAATTGAGGATAATAAATGGTATAGTCGTATGAACACTAAAATGGATAGTTTTAGCTTATCCGGAAAAAAGATGTTTGTAGCCATGGCGCAAACCATGCCAACCGGGATGGTTCAGGATTTGGAATCCATTAAAGCAGATACAACAACCACTTCGAACCACATGCGCAAAATAATGAATTTTTCAGAGCTGATGTCTGCAAAAGATTCTGATGAAGAGTGTTTTAAGTGGGAGTTTTTTTCTGAAGAAACGCATTCAAGTATTACTCAAATAGGAATGTATCATGGTTTAAAATTTATATATGATTATTATCTAAATAGAACCTGGCCACAAGTGTTGGATGGGAATATAACACCAAAGGAAGCGCTAAGTCTGATGATTAATCACTATAAAGTAATTTCAGATCATATTGGGGTTGAGATAAAGCCTACCGAAAAACTGCTACAGATGATATTAGGAGCCATTAGAAGAAGAAATCAAGATGAAAAGGCCAGATTGTTTTCTGAATATTATATAAAAATATACCCCGAGAGTGAAAAGGCTAAAGAGTTAGTGGTAAAGTCGATAGAATAAAGAAAAAAACACTAAAGTAATCCAGATAATAATTGACTTATTAGTTTTATTCTTATTTAGTTCATCCTTAATAACACCATAAGTCATTAGTTATCAACATAAAAATGTGAATAACTAATGGCTTTTGTATATTCTTAATTGCAAGGATAATAGTAAATTAGGGGAAAACCTTGCAGAAATAATGAAAGGAAAATTACCTAATCAGAATCAGAGAAGTTTATTCCGTCCCATTTTAAAGGATATCATTAACCCTAAGCATGAACTAGCGATATTATCAGGTCGTATCAATTGGCAGGATTTCGAGGATAGCTTTAGTCCTCTTTATTCCCACACTGGCCAGCCAGGTACTCCCATTCGTACGATGGTTGGGTTATTGTTATTAAAAAGGATTTATAATTTAGGCGATGAAACAGTTATGGAGCAATGGGTTCAAAATCCCTATTTTCAATACTTCTGTGGAGAAGCCGAGTTTCAGTGGACACCTCCATGTGATCCCTCAGATATGGTTCATTTTAGAAATCGTATTGGCGAACAAGGCGCTGAAAAAATACTTGAAATCTCCATCGACACCAGAAGAGATGAGATTAAAACTAGCAATGATGTACTAATAGATACCACTGCTCAAGAGAAAAATATAACCTACCCCACAGACAGCAAGCTATTTATAAAAGTGATTAAACACTGTAATAAAATAGCTAAACAAGAAGGCGTTGAACAAAGGCAAACCTATCAACGCACCATGAAAAAACTCTTGTTAAAGCAACGCTTTGCACATCACCCCAAGCGCAAGAAAGAGGCCGCAGCTGCATTACGTAAATTAAGAACTATTGCCGGAAGATTAGTTCGTGAACTAGAACGCAAACTTGACCAGGAAACTTTTGCCCGATATGAACAGGCATTAAAGAATTGCTTACGCGTTGTTGAGCAAAGGAAAAGCGACAGCAATAAAATCTATAGCTTACACGAACCAGACACAGCCTGTATTGCAAAAGGAAAGGCTCACAAGAAATTTGAATTTGGTTCAAAAGTGTCTTTTGCTGTTGTGCCTAAAGTAAATATTATAGTAGGCATTAAAAATTTCAATGGTAACCCTAATGATACATCAACCTTAGAACCCGCATTAGAAAATGTTGAAAAGGTTAGCAAGATAAAATTCAAAAATGCCATCGTCGACAGGGGTTATAAAGGAAAGAAGAAAGTACACGACACGATAATCGTTACTCCAAAGCCTCCATCCTCCAGGCAGCCTTACAGCAAAAACACGATGCGAAAGAAATGTAAATCAAGAGCTGCAGTAGAACCAATTATCGGACATACAAAACATGGGTGTCGTATGATTAAAAACTACTTAAAAGGCAATGCAGGTAACACAATAAATGCAAACCTGGCTGCAGCAGGGTTTAATTTTAAAGGATTACTTCGTAAAATCAAGGAAGAAGTTCTTTGGCTAAAAATTATACTGGAAATATATTTCAAAACATATAACATATCTCCAGTAATTATTTGTTCGTAAGGATTAACTAATTAGAAATGAAAATTAAAACACATAGATTACAATTAACATCTATAACAGAAGACGATGTTGATTTTATACACAAGCTCAATTCTCAACCAGAAGTAGCCGCTTTTAGTATGCAGGATATTCCTGCTAATATAGAAGAAACAAAGCGGGCACTTATTCCATATATTCAAGCACAATCGAATCAGCCCAGACAAAACTACACATTTAAATTAGCGCTAAGCGAAACAAATGAGCCAATTGGACTGGCAGGAATTTCACTTTCCATGAATCAGTTTAAAATGGGTGAAGTGTTTTATAAATTATTACCTGCATTTTGGAATAATGGCTATGCAACAGAGGTAACCAGGTGTATAATCAAACTTGGTTTCGAAGATTTAAAGCTGCATAGGATAGAAGCCAATACAAATACCGATAATTATGGTTCGATTAGAGTATTAGAAAAAGCAGGATTACAACAAGAAGGCCTAAGAAGAAAAATCGTTCCGATGAATGGAAAATGGAATGACGGGTACATATACGCCATCATTGAAGATGATTATTTTTTGTAGTTTAAAATTGATTAGTTATTAAAAACATGAAGAAAGTACTACTATTATTAGCCGAAGGTTTTGAAACTTTTGAAGCAAGTGTATTTATTGATGTAATAGGTTGGAATTTGGAGGAAGGCGATGGCACAACACAATTATTTACTTGTGGATTAAGAAAAGAAATTAAGAGTTCTTTTAATCAGCGATTTATTGTTGATTATGTGATTGATGAAATTGAAGTAAAGGGATTTGATGCTTTGGCTATTCCCGGTGGATTTGAAGTATATGGTTTTTATAAGGATGCGTACGATGAGCGTTTTACAGAATTGATAAAGGAATTTCACGAGCAAGAAAAGATTATTGCTTCCATTTGTGTTGGAGCACTGCCTGTTGGGAAAAGTGGAATTTTAAAAGGAAAAAAAGGTACCACCTACAATAACGCTATTCGTAGAAAAACATTAGAAGAATTTGGCGTTGAGGTAATTCACCAGCCTATTGTAATGGATAACAATGTAATTACATCCTGGAATCCTTTTACTGCGGTGGATGTGGCATTGCATTTACTCGAACATTTAACTTCGAAGGAAAATGCCCAAAAAGTCCGTGAATTATTAGGGTTTGGAAATCAAAGTTAATTGTTATTAAATAATAGTTTTATGTATCACTGTAATATTGTTACTTATAAAAAAGGTTTAAGCCAGTGATTTTCCGTAACTCTGAGTTCTTATTTGTTGGCCTTACTGCTTTTATCTAATTTTATGCACTTAAGCATAAAACACTTTCAACCATGATAAAAAAGCGCTTTCTAATCTTATTACTCTCCTATATTCTTCTTAGTGCATGCAATACAGTAAAAAAAGAGCCGGTTGATTATGTTGATCCACTGATTGATTCGCATAAAAGCCGCTGGTTTTATTTTGCATCAGCCAGTCGCCCCTTTGGTATGGTAAGCTTAAGTCCGGATACTTGGGTAAAAGGAAGTTGGAACAGTGGTTATTTGTATGATAGCTTATCAGTCAGGTGTTTTAGCCATATTCATGCCTGGCAAATGGCTGGTGTTCCGGTAATGCCCACTACTGGCGAAAATAAAAGCCATTTGGGAATGGAAATAAGCAAATCATCCTTCACGCATGAAACAGAAGTGGTAGAACCCGGCTATCATAAATTAATATTAGATGATTATAATATAAAAGCAGAGTTGACTTCCACAACAAGAGTAGGTTTTCATCGCTATACTTTTCCAAAAACCGATAGTGCTTATATTAATTTTCATACAGGAGCATTTTTGGCTCATGGAGAGGTGGATTCTTCGTACATCAAAAAAGTAAACGATTATGAAATAGAAGGCTTTTCATTAATTGGAAGCACCATACGCAGACCAAAGCCAAGCTATGTGTATTTTGTAGCGAGAGTAAATCAAGATATGACAAATTTCAGAGCTTGGGAAGATAAACAGATGCTACCTCTAGCCAATGAATTCCATGGAAAAAACAATGGAGCCTACATGCAGTTTAAAACCGGATCAGAACCGGTTTGTATGAAAGTTGCCATTTCATATACGAGTATTGAAAATGCCCGTACTAATATGCAAAAGGAGTTGCCGGACTGGGATTTTGATAAAACCGTAGTAGAATCTAAAAAAGAATGGAATCAAATGCTTTCGCGTATTCAGGTATCGGGTGGAACACATAATCAAAAGGTGAAATTTTATACTGATTTATGGCATTCCTTGCTTGGTAGAAAGATCGTAAGTGATGTAAACGGTCAATATTGTGATATGACAGGTGAGAATCCGGTAATAAGGCAAACCGAATTAAACAAAGAAGGCAAGCCTGTATTTCCACATTATAATTTTGATGCTTTATGGGGAAGTCATTGGAATATAAATGTTTTATGGTCGATGGTATATCCCGAAATTATGGATGGATTTTGTCATACAATGGTTGATATGTACAAAAATGGAGGATTAATTCCACGTGGTCCTTCCGGAGGAAATTATACCTATGTGATGATTGGTGATCCGGCAGCGTCTTTCTTTGCTTGTGCTTACAACAAAGGTATTAGAAATTATGATTTCGATTTGGCATATGAAGGATTGAGAAAAAATGCATTACCTGGAGGTATTCGCGATCGGGCCGGCTACGAGCATGATGAAGATCCGAAAGGAGGTGGGATGGAATATTATGTGGAAAGAGCTTATGTACCCGAAGGATTGGAGGGAAATGGCTATCATAAGGATGGAGCTTCCATGACGCTGGAATATGCTTATCAGGACTGGTGTTTAGCACAAATAGCCAAAGAAATGGGAAAGAAAGAGGATTATAGTTATTTTTCAGAGCGAGCAAAAAACTATCAGCATTTATGGAATCCACAAACTCAAATGATGCATCCGCGAGATATGAATGGGTATTGGATTAAGGATTTTACGCCTGTTGCCAATGAATTTAATACTGTTGGTTTTTGCGAGAGTAATTCAGCCATCTATACGAATTATGTACCTCACGATATGAATGGCTTAATCCATTTGTTTGGAGGAAAGGAAAAGTATACCGAATTCTTATCTTCTTCCTTTGAAAAAGCCAAAGCGAACCGTTTTATTGCCCCTCATGGTGAGCATGCTAAAAGCTGGGTGGATTATGAGAATCAACCATCTTTACAAATGGCTCATCTTTTTAATTTTAGTGGTAGTCCATGGCTTGCTCAAAAGTGGTTGAGAGAAGTAAAAGAGACTGCATTTGGGGATATAACACCTTATGGCGGATATAATGGAGATGAAGACCAGGGACAAATTGGAGCTTTAGGTGTATTAATGTCTATGGGACTTTTTCAAATGGATGGAGGAGCTTCAGTGAATTCAGCATATGAAATATCTTCACCCATTTTTGATCAAATAGTGATAAAATTAAATCAGAACTATTACTCCGGAGAAAAATTCATTATCACTACGCAAAACAACACATCCCAAAATTGCTATATCCAAACGGCCAAACTAAATGGTAAGGAATGGAATAAATGTTATTTCAATCATGATGATTTTAAGGACGGAGGAGTGCTGGAATTGGTTTTGGGAAAAGAATCAAACAAAAAGTGGGGTATAAGATAAAAGGTTCGTTACATGAACGTTTTTTCTAAAATTCATTTTTATCATAAACTAAAAAGTCCATTCACCAGCTGATGAATGGACTTAGAGTTTAAGTAATACTTTTGTTTTTGTAGTTAGATGAGATTATGAATTTCACAAATTAACTACAAAATCTGTTATTTAATCTTCTCAACACCTTTGGTGGTCATATCTACAGGTATGTAAAATCCTTTTCTGTCAAATTCGATTTTATCAATACACATACTACGGCTAAAGCTTCCGCCATCGGTTTGAATTCCTCCGTTGTGATAAATAAAGTACCATTTGCCTTTGTATTCTATAATGGATTGATGATTGGTGTTACTATTTCCGGCAATTTCGTTGATAATACCTTTGTAAATATAAGGACCATCTACTTTGTCGCTAACGGCATAGGCAATACGTTCCGGAAATCCAATGGCAAACGAAAGAAAATACCTATCATCTACTTTGTGTAGCCAAGGTGCTTCTGTAAAAGGAAAGTCCATTTCTCCGGCAATTTCAATCGTTTTTACACCAAAGTCTTTGTCATAAGAAATCATGTCCTCATTTAGCTTAACAGCCCAGCAAGCTCCGTTACCCCAAAAAAGCCAAGCCTGATTATCATCATCAATAAACACGGTAGGGTCAATAGTTCGCCAACTGTGTTTTTTACCTTTACTATCTTCGTTAGTTAACAAGGCATGTCCTAATGCATCTTTGTAAGGTCCTTCCGGACGATCAGCAACAGCAACGCCAATTCCGGTTCTTTGCGAACTGTTATACCAATAGAACTTGCCATTTCGCTCAATTACCTGGCTGGCCCAGGCTGCGTTGGATTCACCCCAGGCAAAATCTGTTGCTCTTAATGGTGTTTTATATTCCCAAAAGTTTTTCATATCGGTTGTTGCAAAACAACACCATTTGTTGATGTTATATCTTTTTTGCCCACCAGCAGCATCTTCTCCAGTAAAAATGAAAAGAGTATCGTTGTAAACCAGAGCTGCCGGATCGCAAGTATATTTGTGTGTTACTACCGGATTCCCATTAGCTTCCCATTTGTAAATGATTTTTGAAGTACATGTGTCTGTTTCTTCTTTAGAAGAAGTGTTTTTTGTTAATGGGTTGTTGGCAGTCATAATTAAACTTCCCGCAAGGGAAAAAACAAGAAGTAGATTTCTTTTGGCTTGTTTTATTGAATCAATCATATTATTAAAATTGGTTATTAATTAGCGTTAAATATTTATGCATAAAAAAACAGGTAAAGGAGCTTTAACACTCCTTTACCTGCAAAAATATTTAATTAATTATTGTTTTAAAACTATTTTACCCACCCATATATCTGAATCAAATACTAATTTGATAAAATAAATACCAACGGGGTTTCCCGAGAGGTTTAATTCTATGTGTGAAACTTCTTCGTGTTCCGATTTTAAGATAAGGTTTCCTTTGGCATCTAATACTTCTAATTGAGCTTTCCCTAATTCTTGGGGTAAATTAAAATAAACATATCCATTTGAAGGATTAGGATAAATATCCAGGGTTTTAAAATTGGGATGATTGGCAATGCCAGTTGCCTGAGCTACTTTTATCGTTCCGTTGGTGGTGAGTTCTGTCAAATCCCATTCTAAACCTTCTGCAGGTATTAATGGAATAATTTCAGAAAAAGAACCACTATAATAGTTGGCATCAAATAAGGTGAATGCATCACCGCTTTCCAGCGCTTCAGGATCTATTATATTTATTTTTAGTGTGCCGCCATAAATAAGTGTACCTCCAACCGTAATCTGATCATATGTCTGGTTGGTTTTATTTAAATCAACTGCCATTATTGAATTCTCCGCAAAGGAAACATTAGAGTTAAAGCTTAAAGTACCATAGGCTCTATATCCGGGAGCAATTTGTCCACCAGCTTTTACAAAGGTTGCTCCTGATACAATACCAGTTCCAGATAAAGTACCTGCATCCTGAATGTTTACAGGGCCTCTGCCGGTTGCACTACCAGTTGTATTTAAAACCATAATGGCACCATTAGATATGGTAGTTCCCCCTGAATAGGTATTGGCATTATTAAGTACTAAAGTTCCGGTTCCCACTTTACTTATGGAGTAACCAGAAATAAGACCCTCAAAGAAAGAATCTTCATTATTAGCACCAATCACCCATTTTTCTCCAAATATAGAAGAAGAAGCATTTCCGGATAAGGCACCAATTTTTACGGTAGTCGCAGTGTTATCTCCAGAACTGGTTCCTGTACCTCCATGGTACATATTGATGTTATCTCCCAGATCAAAGGTTGCATTTTCATACCCATAAGAGTTTGCAATTCGGAAATTAGCACCAGATACACCGGACACATTAATAGTTCCATTAAAATCAGACCAATCACCAAAGAAAATTGTACGATCAATCGTTCCAGTCAAGTTTACATTAAAAGTACCCGATCCTGTTAATCGACCACGATAATTACATCTATCATCGGTATTTAGAGTTCCTGTGCCATCTACAATCATATTTTGGTTAAACTCCGTATAACCTCCATGTGCCATCGTTAAAGTTCCTCTTTCAAAGGTAATTGATCCACTACTTAATCCTCCGGCATTAGCAGTTTCATCACCCAAGAGAATAGTTCCATTACTGATGGTTGTATTTCCACTATAATTATTAATGCTTTTTTGTAAGGTTAACGTCCCATAACCTGTTTTAACAAGATCTCCGGTTCCGGTAATTTTTCCTTGAACAATAAGTGTAGAATTAGGTATTGAAACACTAATCGTATCTTTACTCTTACCTAAGGTTAAACCTTTGTTAGTTAATGATAATTTTGAAGAATTATACATTAATGTGGCATCATTTAAAACAAGTTCACTGGCTTCTGTAGAAGGATTTGCACCGATAGAACTGTTTTCCCCGGCCTCTGCAATAGAATTAACTTTTAAGGTACCTCCGTTGATAATAGTTTTTCCGGTATAACTATTACTTGTATATACCGAAGCCATACCAGTTCCATTTTTTATTAATGATGCATCGCCACTTATATTCCCCGTTCCGGAAATTGTATAATCAACATTTGAATTGTTGAAGGTAATATCTCCAACCGGTAAATTATCATTTACATAAACCATATTTTTATCGGCACCTTCATCATTAAAAATAACAGAATCATTGGCAACAAAATGTACTTCTTCATTATTTAAATTCCAGGATAAAGTAGTTTGTAAATCCCAGTTGTTAGATGTTCCATTCCAAACAATAGTTTCAGGATCACGCGCACCTTCTATAACTAATGTTAAAGTTGATTCGATATTTATCAATGAATATTTGAAACCTAAAAGATTATTTATTTCAATGTTACTAATGCTACCATTTAATGTGCCTGTATAAGTAAGAATCGGATATGATCCGGGATTAATCTCGTTATTAAAATGGTTAATATTGATAGTTAGATTGCTTCCTAGCGTAAGGTTTCCTTCAACTATAATCTTATCAGAAGGCCTAATTTCACCTGTAGCATCATCTGTGATATCAATTTCAAGTGTAGTATAATTAGGAATTGAAAAATCGGATGTAAAGGTTAATGTTCCTGTATTCTCTTTTTCTCCCGGCGCTAAATACGCATGATCATTAATGGATACTTGTGATTTGATAACTCCACTTCCGCCAAGTTTTGTTCCTAAAAACATGCTAATATTACTATTGTGGATGGTATCATTTACAAAAAGAGAACCTTCTTCGATAATGGTTTCACCCGTGTACAGAAGAGCACAGTTTGAAGAGAGACTTCCATTTCCAGCCTTTAGTAGTCCCGTAGAACCATTTATTTCTCCATTTCCGCTGAATACATAATCCAAAGGAGATATCATTTTAATAGATAATGGCGTTATATCTTCATCTATTTTTATTGAATCAGCCTGTCCGGAAATATCAAACAAAACATCATCACCTTGAGTGTAGGTGCCATCAGTGCCATTAATATTCCAGTTTGAAGTAGAACTATCCCAGGTATTATTGGCCATATCTCCTTTCCATATACACTTTGCAGTTTGGATTGGTGGGGTAGGAGGTGTTGTCATTCCTGCACCTAGATAATAATCAACCATATGAGATTGCATATAACCTTTGATGGTCATGCTATTTCTGTAGGCTGGATTATGAGGTAAAGTATAAAGTCTGTGTTCACTTGGAGTGGGAGTTGTAAATATGACTAACTCAGAATTAGTGCTATTGGTGTAAATAATTTCTTCTCTCCAATCTCCAAAAATATCACCATAAAATTTAGGCACTGCTCTTGCACTTCCAGAAGCTCCATGATACTGCCAGGCTGTTAAAAGTCTGCCTACATTATGCTTATCCAGTTTTCCATCATTCAGGTTTTCACTTAATAAATCACCATCCCACCAAATACGAAGGTTTGGGTATGGGTAACTTGAAGATATATTTTTGTTTTCACGAGCATTATACACTCCGCCAAAATGCCATACTTCATATCCAATATGATTCGCATCGATATCGGCAGCAACACCACGTCCAACATCACCAACGCTACCATCGCTGGTAACATGTTTCCAGATTAGAGAACCGTCAGCAGCATCGTAGTAATAATCTAAAATAGAATTGTACTGTTGAATTCCATACCCTTGCAATCCGGGTCTGTATGGATCTAGTTTAGCTACAAACCATCGGTCACCATGTTCAATGCCTTGATCTCCCATATTGTACTTTAAGGAACCATCTTCACCATTTAAAACAAATCCAACATGTGCTACATCATCTTTACCATCACCATCAACATCCACGATTCGCATTTGGTGACCATCGCTACCTGTACCATAACTATTTCCGAATGGCATATTGGTGTTCCATTTTAATTGTAATGTAGAACCATTAAAATCCCAGGCACACATTAATCGATTAAAAGAACCATCAGAATTACGATTTTTATGGAATGTTAATAAGCTGGGAGTAATTCCATTTAAATATCCTATTCCCATACTACAAGCCATCGGTCCTACCGAAATATAGTTATTTGGTATTTGAGTTCTGGTGATTTCAGCACCCGTAAAGCCATCAACAACAGAAACAAATTGCGTATTGTTGTTACCATGGCTTAGTGTTTGAGAATCACCAAAAACAACTCCGTTGGCTGTTCTAAGTAATATTTCGGCTTTACCATCGTTATCCATATCATAAACGGTTAAGCCATCCCAGTTACCCACATCGATGGTTGATGATCCGGGAGAAATATTATCCATATTTAAACTGTTTGGCCCCATGTCAATAGTCCACAAATAGGTACCATCATTTAAATAAGCTTCCACTTTACAGCCTTCACCAAGTCGATCGATGATATAATCATATTCACCATCGGCATTTAAATCGCCAACCCATACAAAGTGAATGTAATCGCCTGTTTTTAAAGGAACAACCAAACAGGGTTCAACTGCTTGGGTAGCTAAAAGCGTATAGCCCTCACTGGCTTCCTGTTCAATATCATTAATTACAGGTTTTACATAGTAGGTATTGTTTTTAGTGAAATCGGCTGTTGCATCAGTATAGTTGGTTCCTTGAAGAAGGACAGAAGAATTAAGTTTTACATCAATGCCACCTTCTTCCAAACGATAAATGTTAAAACCAATATCTCTGGGTTCAGTACCTAATAAACGCCAGCTTATGAAAGCTGAGTTTGATGTAGTTTTTATGGCTACAACGCCACGTCTCAGTTGTTCCATATTTCTTTGGCTCCATAAAGGGGAGACCAAAATAATGAACAATAAAATTAATTGTAGACTTTTTTTCATGTGTTTACATTTTGTAATTATCCGAAATGGAAGCAAGCTTATTTAACTCTCCTGATCAGCTTGCATCAATCACTCATAGGTTATTGATATATTTCAACTTCAACAATGCGAAGTAAGCCTTTCATATTAGAGTCTTTGGGATCTTTATATCCATCAAGTTCTTTGGTTCCGTTTAACTCGATCATATTCTGGAAGGCATCTTTTTCTTTCCCAGCACCTGTTAATCTTATCGATAGGTTTTTTCCTTCAGCAGGAGGGAATGATAAAGTAATATAACCCAGGCTTTTTTCGGTGTCTCCTTTCCATACTAATTGGTCATCAACTAAAACCTCAATAGGGTAGGAGTATCTTCTCCATCCGGAAAGCTTTAAACAGATCTCGGATACAGTAGTTTTATTTGCGAAAGTATAGCTTATCCATCCGGTAGATATTTTACCGTCATTTTTCCATTCAGAAAGTTCATTGTCATCATAACTATATGAGGCTGATTCTTGATTAGAACCGGCTTTTGTTTCGATGATTTCAATGGCTTTTCTACTTACTTTGAAAGAAGGTCCTGTTGGTGTTTCTCCTCGACTTAAATTAGAAGGAAGTCCCTCAGAAGGTAAGGTAGTACTTAGACCATTTTTAGTTTTATATGGAATGGTTTTGAATGATAAGTGAGCCGATTCTAAACCTTCGGATGATGCGGTGATATTGATCTTCCCAGCCTTAGTTGTTGAACGAATAATTGCTCTGTTTACACCACATTCAGCAGGTAAAGTCTTACTTAGAACATAATTGTTTTCTCCTTGACCAATTCCTCCTCGCCAGTCAGCCGGACCATCTATTGAAAAGTTTACCAACGGATGTACATTTGGGCAGCGGTTTCCTGCATCATCAACAATTTCCACTTCTACAATAACCATGTCTGCACCATCTGCTTTTACCGGTGTTGGCCTGTCTAGCATTTTTAATCTTACAGCAGCCGGCTCTCCTACAGTAATTTTTACGTCTTCACTATTTTTTTCGTTTGATTTAGTCAGACTTACTGCTTTTAGCTCACCTTCTTCGAATTTTATATTCTTGAAAGTGTGTAGGAAATTATATTGCTTTTCACCTATTCCTAATGATTTTCCGTTTAAGAACAATTCTACTTTATCAGAAGGAGAAACAACGTTAACATCTTTTACTGTTCCATTTTTATAGTTCCAATGGCCAATGATATATGTGCTATATTCCTCTATGTCCACCCAACCATTCCACATTACCTGATGAGCAAAAAAGGCATCTTTGGGAATACGCATAGGATCTGTTTCACCACTTCGTCTGTAGTTTTCTTCTCCACGACAATGGGTGTTTGTATCTGAGAATACTATGTTTAAACCACCACTACTTACTCGGGTTCCTGTTCCAGGTCGACATTCGTAATAATCGTTCCAACGAATAATGTCCTCTATAGCAAACGAATCCATATTACGGTTGTAGGCACTCGCATCTTTATTTCGATAAAGAGGTCCATCTCCATTTTTATGGTAAGGAGGTGTAAAATCATCCCAATACTTTCTCAAGCCTTCATCACGACAGTATTCAGTGGCAATCATAGGTTTACCGGCACTGTGATTGATGTATAGCATTTCACCGCCATATTCGGCAATTTTACTGTCCAACATTTCACGCGAACCAATGGCTCTTCCTCCGTATGGGTCGTATTTATCTTTAATGGCTTTCATTTCTGCCATGTGTTCTTCAGAAATAGATTCATTACCACTTTCCCAAAGTAAAACGCTGGGATTATTTCGGTTATAAATGATGGCATCGCGCATCAGCTCTGTACGTTGTTCCCATCGTCTTCCACTTACATCTTTTTCGGCATCTCCGGCAGGAAACATTTGCATTATTCCCATACGATCGCAGGATTCTACGTCTTGTTTCCAGGCAGAAATATGCATCCAACGTACCATATTAGCATTACTTTCTACCATTAATCCATTGCTGTAATCACTTACCCATGGAGCTACTGACATACCCACTCCCGGCCATTCGTTACTGGTACGCTGTGCATAGCCTTTCATCTGGATAACCCGATCATTCAAATAAATCATACCATTCTTGAATTCTGTTTTTCGAAAACCGGTTTGGGTGTGAACAATATCTGTAACTTTATTATCAATAATGAGTTGTGTATAAATGTTGTATAAGTATCCATATCCCCAACTCCAAAAATGAAGGTTGTTCACTTCAGAAGAGGCTGCGATTATTTGTGTTTCTCCGGAAGCAAGAAGGATTTTTTCTCCTTTAAAACTCGCAACTTGTTTTCCGTTAATATCTTTAATGATAATTTGATATTGAATGTTTTGGTCTGAAGTTGTTTCATTTTTTACTTCAGATTCTGCATGTATAATGGCGCTTTTATTCTTGATGTTAAAATCACTTGCATAAATGTAAGTACCTGTGGTTTTTAGGTTGGAATACAGAGGTAGGGTCTGGTAAATTTGTCCTGTGACATGTAAAAATACATTCTTGGGAATACCCCCGTAGTTGGCATTAAAGTTTTTGTTATTCCATTGAAAAGTACTTCCACTTGACTTTTCATGGTAACGCCAGTCGTTATCTACTCGAACTGCAATAACGTTATCTTTACTATAGTTGATGTGTTTTGTGATATCAAATCCAAATGCCATAGCACCATTTTCGTGAATGCCAATTTTCTTGCCATTTATGTAAACTTCGGCAGCCATTCGAACGCCTTCAAATTCAATAAAAACCTTTTTATTGAGGTCGGATTTAGGGAGTTTAAAATGTTTTCGATACCAAACTATGGTGTCCGTTAAATCTTCAATATGATGATCGAATGCTTCATCTTCATTAAAAGCTCTTGGTAAGGTTATTTCAGTCCAGTCTTTGTCGTTTAACTCAGGTAATTGACCGTTTTTTACTTCTCCGATTTTTAATTTCCAATCGGAATTAAAGTTGTATTTGATTCGATTTGTGTTTTCTGACTTAGACCCGAAACTTAATAAACAGAAGATGTTTAATAAGCTAATAAAGATGATTCGTTTAAACATATTGTTACTGTATTTTTAAATAGCATGCAATTATATATTGCAACACATTAATAATTGGTGACAGCAAAAATACTGATATGCAGTTGTTTAAACGTATCAATCTGTTTCAAGATGAATCAATTTGATTCACTTTGAGTTCTTGCGGTTTATTTCTGGTGCTTTTGCAGATATTTTGACGGACTTAAACCAAAATGGCTGCTAAAGGTTCTGGAGAAATTAGTTGCAGTAGGGTAGCCCACCTGATAGCCAATCTCCGATATAGTAAGTTCGCCCTTCAATAATAATATCCGGGCTTTATTCATACGTTCGTTTTTTATTATTTCGCTAGCCGTTCTGTTGGTAATTGCCTTCATTTTTCGGTACAATTGAGATCGGCTCATTTTTAGTTTTTCAGCTAATATATCGGTATTAAAAGAAGGGTCAGCCATATGTTCCTCTATAATAGATTTAGCTTTTGAAAAATAAATCTCATCTGTAACATTTACTTCTACATTTTCTTTATTCAAGGTATCGGATTTTGAGAATAGTTCTCTTAGCTTTTGCCTTTGAATAAGCAGATTTAGAATTCTGGTTTCCAGCATTTCCTTGTTAAAGGGTTTTGTAATGTAATCGTCTACTCCGGTTTGATATCCTTTAAGCTGAGAATCTTCAGCTTGTTTTGCAGTAAGTAAAATGACTGGAATATGACTCGTAAATTCATCCTTTTTTAGGCGTTTACATAATTCGTAACCATCAATTCCCGGCATCATAATATCACTAATAACTAAATCAGGAATATGCTCCACGGCTTTATTAAACCCTTTATTACCATCACTTGCTGTGATAACACGATACTGATTTTGTAAATTAAAACGGATGTATTCCCGAATATCTTCATTGTCATCAACCACTAAAATTAAAGGAAGCTCTTCTTTTAAGTTTAGTTCAGTTTCATTGGAAACATTAATATGCTCAGATGCTGTTGTGTTTAATACTGTATTAGCAGGAGTTACGGTTTCAATCGCTTTTTTTGAAAGAGGTAAATAAATGGTAAAACAAGTGCCTTGTCCAACCGTGCTATTTACCTCAATGGTTCCGCCATGCAGCTGCACTAGTTCTTTGGTAAGTGCCATTCCAATTCCAGAACCACAAGATGAAGCTTCATTGTCATTTACCTGATAAAAGGGATCGAAAATATGTGGTAAATGCTCTTCCGGAATGCCCTTTCCATTGTCCTTAACTTCAATTTTTAAGGTATTGGCTATAGTTTTTGAGAGACTTAGATGAATACTTATCTGTCCATATAGAGAGGTGAATTTAAAGGCATTTCCCAAAAGGTTGTTGAGTATTATTTTCATTCGATCCGGATCAAAGGAGACATTAATCTGGTCTTCTTCTGCATGAATCAGAAATTGAATCTGCTTTTCTTTTGCTTTAAACTCAAAAATAGATGCTTCTTTTTCAATAAAAGCAACTAAATCTGTATTAATCCTTTTTAAAGGAAGGGTTTTTCCTTGTAGTTTTCTAAAATCCAATAATTGGTTGATGAGCTCCAATAAATGATTTGCATTTTTATCCATTATTTGATATAAATATTGAATTCGGTTTGTATCGTTTTTACCGGATATCAATTGTTTTAATGGATCAATAATTAATGTCAAGGGTGTTCTGAATTCGTGAGATATTTCAGTAAAGAACTTCATTTTCATATTTATGAGTTCTTCATTTTTCTCATTTTTTAATTGCTCTTTCAGGAGTTTGTTTTGATAATGTATTCGTGTTTTAACAAACTTATAAATGAACCAAAGAATTAGAGCGGTAATAAATAAATAAGAAAGTTTTGCCCACCACGAAAGCCACCAGGGTGGAAGTATTTCAATATTTATACTAGCCGGAGTTTTAGACCAAATACCATCGCTGTTGGCAGCATAGACTTTAAATTCATAATGACCATGAGGAATATATGTATAATTGGCTTCGCGATTCAAGGCATCCGTATAAATCCATTGCTGATCCATATTTTCCAGTTTATATCTATATAAACAGCCTTTGGGATTTTTAAAATTTAAAGCAGAAAATTGAATGCTGAAATTGGCTTCGTTCCATCGTAAGCTTAGTTCTTTTGTGTGATGTATTGATTTAGAAAGGATGATATGTTTGTTTAATTCTTGCCCGGGATGAACCTCTTCGTTCATTATTTTTAATCGCGTAAGCACAGGTGATGAAATTAAGCTGTCGACTTTAATCTGTTGAGGATAGAAAGAGCTAAACCCATCAATACTTCCCCAAAACATTTCACCGCTTAACTTATTTTGGTAATAGGTATTTTTGAATTCCTTACCTAATAATCCATCATATTGATTGTAGGTTTTATATGTATTCGAATTAATATTTATACACGTAATTCCTTTTTTATGACTTACCCAAATTTGATCTGTTTCGTTCGCAAGAATTCCCATAATTAAATCATCAGGAAAGCCGTTGGCTACAGAAAATCTTTTGAATTCCTCTGTTTGGGGATTTAATCTACAAAGTCCACTATTATTGCCAATCCAAATATTTCCATTTTTGTCTTCGGCCAGAGCCAATATATAATCATTTATAAGCGAATTTGTATTTCCGAATTTGTATTTATAATGACTGGAGCTTACGAATTCATCCATACCTAAACAGTCTTGACGAGAAAGTTTTACCAAACCATATCCTTCGGTTCCCACCCATAAATTATGGTTAGTATCTTCCATAAGTATGCGTGTTTTATTACAGGGAAGCAAGCTGTCTCCATCGAAACTAGCAAATTGGTTTGTTTTGCGATTGTATTTAGATATGCCTCCAAATGTACTTACCCATAAAGTATTCTGATGATCTTCGATTATACTAAAAACCCAATGATGATTGATACTACCTTCTTGTCCGGCATAGTAATGTCTGAATTCTTTTGTTTTAGGATTATATCGATCCAGTCCACCTTTGGTACCTATCCAAACAAAATCTTGGTGATCAATATAAATGGAACGTATTTCCGGATTAATTAACAACGTTGCATCTATAATTGTATAATTTTCAGGATTTCTATCCCTGTTCATTATTATTATACCATCCGATTCGGTTCCTATCCATATGTGACCTTCTTTATCTTGACAAATAGCTCGGATGGCCAGATTGTTCAAGTCCTTATTGACGATGGGCCAATAGTTAAAAGGTTTACTTTTTAAACTCGCTACATTTATACCTCCATTCTGCGTACCAACCCATAAATTCTGGTCTTTATCAAGATAAACGACATTAATATTATTATCAGATAATCCAAAAGGAATTTGATTTCCTAGATATTTGTAAATATAGCGGTTGTTAGTACGCTTGTTGGTCTCAACCAATCCGTTGTTGTATGCCTGCCATCTATAATTCTTATTATAAGCTTTATTTCGAGCTTCTGCATAATGGTTTAGCGAATATGAAACAGACTGAGGAGCATCTGTAGTTTTTATTCGTTTAAAATTTCCTGTTTCATAATTATATAGATTAAAGTAGTATTGGTCTCCTGTCGCCACCCAAATATTTCCCACAGAGTCGCAAATGATAGCATTGATGCGATTGTTGCTTAAGGAAGTTGAATCATCCTGGTTGGCTCTGAAGTGATGAAAGGAATAGCCATCAAATCGACTGATGCCTTCCCAGGTTCCAAACCACATATAACCATATTTGTCTTGCGCGATGGCTAAAATAGTATTCTGAGACAGTCCATCCTCCGTGGTATAATGATTAAACCTTAATTTACCACTGAATTGCGCAAAAGCAACACAAGGAATACACAATAATAAAATGTATAGGGCAAATCTTTTCATGAGGATAGACTTTCTTACATAATTAAAAAGTGCCTGAATTTATACAAATTATTTGTTTTGAATAAAAGATAATAACCATTGATGTACTAAGAATATTACAGTGCAGTATATATGCTTAAACTGTTCCTTTATAAAACATACTTCTTAATACCATAAAACATATTAATTCTGCACTAGAATATTGTCCAAAACTAAGAGCTTAACATTTGTAATTGTTAAAAAAATTAACAATGAGAATGAGTTTTTGTAAAAATCAGTAAATGAGCGCTATATGAGATGTTGGTGTGTGATGATATTAACAAAAGCACCACTATACAAAATCATTTGCAACACCTCTGTTAACATTACAACCTGTATCATTAACAATTATTTAGAGTTATGTAATGCATGGAAAATACATTTGTGCAAAATGTAATTAGCGTTTTATTTAAATCAAATATCTATGAAGATGATCAAATCAAAAAACAGATTTCCGAATTGGAAAAAGCAAAGTTTGCTTCGACTATACTTCGGAATGATTTTAATGCTGTTATCAGCAAATGTAGCTTTTTCACAAGCAACACATTCTCTTACAGGTAAAGTAACTGCGGCAGGCGATGGCCAGCCTATGCCTGGTGTAAATATTACTATTAAAGGAACTACTACCGGTACTATTACTGATATTGATGGGAAGTTCGTATTAACAGTAAAGGAAAATGATGTTTTAGTAGTTTCTTTTATTGGTTTTACACCGCAAGAACTAACTATTACAGATCAAAAAGAACTATCGATAATTCTACAAGAAGAAATGTCCGATTTGGATGAGGTTGTTGTTGTGGGTTATGGTTCTATGAAAAAGAGTGATATATCAGGTTCTGTTGTATCAGTAGATACAGAGGAAATGATGAAAAAGAACCCGCTTAACCTGGCGCAAGGTCTACAAGGTGCTGCAGCGGGAGTTATGGTTAGTAAACAATCAGGTGATCCAGAAGGAAAAACAACCATTCGTATTCGTGGTGTAGGTACCATTAATAACTCTGCAGATCCTTTATATGTAGTGGATGGAGTACAGGTAGGTTCGAGTGCCAATTTTATTAATCCATCTGATGTAGAAAATATTGAGGTATTAAAAGATGCTTCTGCGACAGCTATTTATGGAGCAAGGGGTGCAAATGGTGTAATTTTAATCACTACTAAAAAAGGAGCTAAGGGGCAAACAAAAATTAATGCAACAGCTAATTTTGGTGTGCAAAACTTAACAGGAAAACTAGATGTAGCGGATGCAGATATGTTTGCAAAGTCAGTTAGAGACGGTAGAGCAAATGATGGCGCTAGTATTTCTAATTTAGCATTCGGTCCTGAGTATAATGGTCAATTAAATAATATTGACTGGCAAGATGCTATGACACATCAGGCTGTTCAAAAAAATTATACTATTTCAGCCTCTGGAGGAACAGATAAATCTCAGTCAAACTTTTCTTTAGGATATTTAGATAATGATGGAATTGTAATACAATCAAATTACAAAAGATTAACTGCGCGTGCCAATGTAATGCAAAAAGTAAAAGACTTTATTGAGATTGGCGGTAGCGTTTCTTTTGAGCATTCAGAAAAAGTTGGAGACGGTAACTTAAGAGATTATGCTATCCTTACACCTACTATGGATTACGTAGACGATGACGGTAATTTTATTAGTCATGATTATGATGAAAAAACAGCAAGTGGTGATTATTATACTTTTAAACAAATAACAGGAGAAGGTGATATTGCCAAAGGTCAGGATAATCCATATGCTGTAGCTAAAGAAGCAGATAATACACCTGCCTATAATAATACTTTGTTAAGTACCGCTTATATGGATATAAAGCTTTTAAAGGGATTATCATTTAAAACAGTTTTGTCCTATAAATATTCTGCTTATGATGGTAGTGGTTATAGTGTGGCTAATAATAGATCCATCACTGCAAGTGGTGTAAATAGCTTTTGGTTAAGCCAGAGTCAGAATAATAGTTTAGGAATTGAAAGCTATTTTACTTATAACTTACAAAAGGAAATGCACAACCTTACCTTAATGGCAGGTCACTCTGTAAATGATTACTGGGGACATTGGGTGTCTGCTAGTGCCACTAATTTTGTATCAGATGACTACCGTAGCCTTGATTTGACAAGCGATCAAACCAGTCGTGTAGGAGAAGGTGGTTATAATCTAACAGATAAGTTTATTTCTTATTTCTCAAGAGTTTCTTATTCATTTAACGATCGTTACATATTTACAGGTACTGTTCGTAAAGATGGTTCAAATAATTTTGGAGAAGGTAATCGTTGGGGTACATTTCCATCAGCAGCTTTAGCATGGAGGTTGTCTGAAGAAGATTTTATACAAAACCTTGGTTTTATCAGTAACTTAAAACTTAGATTAGGTTGGGGTGTAACCGGAAATTCAGGAAGAGGAACTGCGGATGCAGTAGAGCAACTATCTTCATATAGAATTGGGTACTATATGGGATCCCTAAATGGAACAAATGTAACAACTGATAATACGTCTTATTCAGGTATTGTTCAGTTAAAAGAGTTTGATACAAACTTAAAGTGGGAATCAAATGAACAAAAGAATATTGGACTTGATCTTGGAATTAATAATAACCTTAATATCACATTAGACTATTTTATCAGAGATACTAAAGATCTGTTACTTTTTAAAACAATGCGATCTTCTACAGGTCATACCTCTGTTTATACTAATGATGGGCATATCAGAAATAAAGGCATAGAGTTCAGTGTAGCTTATAATAAAAGTTTTGGTGATTGGAATATTGGGGTGACTGCAACTGGTTCAACTATTAAAAACGAAATTATATCTATTAGTAATCCAATTCTTGGTAATTCAGATGTTAATGACGATGCGAATACCGATGCAGGTGATGATTGGGATTCTCATCAAGCTGCGATTGAAGGTTATGCAGTAGGCTCGTATTATGGTTATGTTGTAGATGGAATATGGCAGAGTCAGTCAGAAATTGATGCCGCTAATGCTGCAGCTGCACAACAGTCTGGTGGATCTGTTTCAGAGTATCAGAACTTTGGAGGAGCACCTCAACCTGGAGATTATAAGTACAAGGATGTAGATGGAAATGGTTATATCAATGGTGATGATCAAAAAATATTAGGAGATGGATTTCCTGCATTAAATTATGGAATTACAGTGAATGCCAGCTATAAGAACTTTGATGCTATGGTATACTTATATGGTGTTGCAGGAATGGAAATTAATTCCTATTCAGCTATGAAGCTAAGTCAATTATATAAAACTGGAGGAGGTATTCAGAATACATTAACAGATTACTTAAATAATGCCTGGTCAGAATCAAATACAAATGGTGAATATGCCAGACTTACAGTTTTAGATCCAAATAAAAACCGTCAGGCTTCCAGTGCTTGGGTTAAAGATGGAGATTTCTTACGATGTGCTAATATTCAATTCGGATATACACTACCTAAGAATTTAATTCAAAAAATTAAACTGGAACGTGCTCGTATTTATATTTCTGCCGAGAACTTATTTACAGTAACAAAATATGAATATGGAGATCCAGAGGTGGGTAATGTAGGAGTAATGGAAACTGGTTTTGATAGAGGTCGTTATCCATTCCCAAGAACATTTTCAGCTGGTTTACAACTACAATTTTAATGGCATATCATAAACTGAAAATACAATGAGAACAATATATAAATTCATGTTAGCGGCCAGCATACTGGCCTTAGCTTTAGGATGTTTTTCATGTAAAAATGAAGATTTCCTGGAGGTAGAAAAATATACTTACTTGTCATCTGATTTTATGTTTGAATCAGAGGACAATGCAGAAGCTGGATTAATAGGTTTGTATGATACTTTTTATCCAACTAAAAAAAATGTAGATGCTGATGATGCTTCATTATGGGGTTTTAAGCCTCAATTTATGTTAGCTAATCACCCGACTTTAGATACACAAGCTTCAGGATGGGATAAAGCTTTTAATACAGAGGACTGGACAGCAACAAATGGTGAATTCCTTTCTGTTTGGCAAGGTCATTATAGAGCTATCGCACGTTGTAATCAATTTTTAGATGGTTTAAAAAGTTTTGATGTTTCCGGTATTGATAATGGAGATGATTTAAAGTTACAAATGGAAGCCGAAGCCAGAGCTATCAGAGCATGGAACTACTATAGCCTTGTTGTTAATTTTGGTCGCGTTCCTATGTTAGAGACTGGTGAAACATATGCTAATGCACCGTCTAAACCACGTCCGGAAAGTGAAGATGCTTCGTGGGCATTTATTTTAGAGGATTTACAGTTTGCGTCAAAAACACTTGATTGGACGCCTCGTAAAGATGAATATGGGCGCATTACCAAAGGTTTCTGTTTGGCATATGAAGCTAAAGCTCAAATGTTTTTAAATAATTATGCACAAGCAAAAACTTTGTACAAACAAATTATAGATAGTGATGTGTATGAATTAGAACCATGTTACAGTCAATTGTTTGATACAGATAAAGCATGGACAAAAGAAGATATTTGGTGTGTGGTTCTTTATACTGACAATGGTAATAACCGTTCCGGTATTAATGGATGGGATCCAACTGAGGATAACTATATGTTTGCTTGTTATATGACTGCTTCAATGGAATTTGGAGGTTGGGGATCTTTATTTATTTCCTGGGAATGTTATAATTCATTTGAAGCAGGAGATAAAAGAAGACAAGCTTCCATGGTTTCTGTAGGTGAAACGAATCCTTGGACAGGACAGGTTTTAGGTACACAATGGGCTCCGGATGTTAAAATTGGTGGAGAATATATGCCTAATATTTCCAGCTTAAAATATTGGAGAACGACTAATGATTATTGGACAACAATTAATGCTCCATTCACTGAGCGTTATGTGAGATATTCAAATATCTTAATAGACTATGCCGAATGTTGTTTTGTTACTAATACTGACGTGGCTGCAGGATGGTCTGCTTTGGATGAAGTTCGTAATAGAGCCTGGGGTAATTTAGAAGTAGATAATAACCTGGCAACTACAGATGCAACTTATCCTATTCCTATGAATACTGATTATGTTGTAGTTCCTGCTGCACAAACTTATTATACTGACTTGTATAGTACTAAAGGATATTCTTCGGTAACTGCAGGTGTTTTTGCTTGTAACTGGGAACGTCGTCATGAGAATAATGCAGAGTATAACTTGTTTTATGATATGAAACGTACAGGTATGTTAACAGAATTCTTGAATAAAGAATATCCTGCTAATGTTGGTACAGCACCAGGCGATGAAGGTGCTTATCAAGACTGGCGTACTTATAGAACTTTTGAAGTTGATGAAGATAAGTTCCTATATCCTATTCCTTATGAAGAAATTCTAAGAAATGATGGTATTTCGCAGGCTGACCAAAACCCTGGTTATTAATAAATAGTATTTAAAATGAATTCCGGGGAAGACAAATCTAATATTTGTTTTCCCCGGTAATTAAGCAATTAAATTATCAATAGGATGAGGATATATCTCCATATAGTTTTATTCATAGTTCTAATTTTATCAACCAATGGTTGCTCAGAAAATGCCAAAGAAGCAGATGGCAGTTTGTTTATATCAACAGAGGAAATTGAAGTATTAGGCGTAGGAGAAACTAAAAGTGTTTTTATTAAAACAAATAAAGATTGGGTTGTTTCCTGTTCTGAAACATGGTGTTCCATAAATCCATCGAGTGGAAATAAGGGTGGATATAATTTAACAATCAACATAAACGAAAATACAACAACAGAAGCTCGTTCCGCAATAATTACTGTTGAGGCAGGTGATCTGATCGAACAAGTAAATGTCAATCAGCAAGCTAACTCATTATTAAATCTCGAAGTATCTAACTATTCTATTTCTTCAGAAGGAGGCGATATTAATATCAGCTTAAAAACATCAGGAGACTTTACCATAAATATTTTATCAGATTGGCTTTCACAAAAAAATCTTAAATCAGTTATAGATACAAGCCTGGTTTTTATTGCAGAAACAAACGATTCATACTTAAAAAGAGAAGGAAATATTGAGTTTGTTTTAAACGGGAAAAAAGAAATAGCTACAATAACTCAAGAGGGCATTGATGTGAGCATCACACCGGATCAATCTGGCGTTGAGAAAAATGCGATGTCATTAGCATCCGAAATAATTGTAGGATGGAATCTAGGTAACTCACTTGAGGTACCTACAGGAGAAACAGATTGGGGGAATCCTAAAACAACTCAAAATTTAATAAATGGAATCAAAAATGCGGGTTTTAATGCCGTTAGAATTCCTTGTGCCTGGAACAGTTATATTGTTAACGATGAAACATTCGAAATTAGTGAAAGCTGGTTAAATAGGGTAAAAGAAGTAGTAGACTATTGTTACAATAATAATATGTTTGCTATTATCAATATACATTGGGATGGAGGATGGTTAGAAGAGCATCCCTTATATGCATTCCAGGACGATGTTAACAAAAAACAATATGCACTTTGGGTTCAAATCGCTAAGTTCTTTAGAGATTATGATGAACATTTACTGTTTGCAGGAACCAATGAAGTACGCGAAAATTATAGTCCTCCAACAACAGAAAATATTACGGTTCAGGAGTCTTTCAACCAGACTTTTGTAGATGCCGTGCGTGCCACCGGAGGTAAAAATGCTTATAGAAACTTAATTGTACAAACATATAATACAAATATCACTTACGGGTATCAATATCACACCATGCCTGTTGATCAGGTAGAGAATCGCCTAATGGCCGAGGTACATTATTATGATCCCTGGGATTTTACAGGAGATACTTCAAATGATTTTAAATCACAATGGGGAAGTGGATATACAGATGTGTCTGAATGGGGACAAGAGGATCACTTAAACGAGCAATTTGCTTTGGTAAAAGAAAAATATGTAGATAATGATATACCTGTAATTCTTGGAGAATACGGAGCTATTCTAAGATCAGAATTATCAGGAGATGCTTATCAAAATCATGTGGCTTCCAGAAACTACTTTTTAAAAACAGTAACTAAAGCTGCTATTGATAATGGAATGATTCCATTTATATGGGATAATGGACACACAGGAAATGAAGGGTTTGGATTGTTTAATCGCGCTACTGGTGCTCAGGTGCATTCTGATGCTATTCAGGCAATAATGGATGGTGCGCAGTAAAAAATGTAAATAAAGTAATATAGATATGAAGGGTATAACGAATAAATTAGTTTATCAGGTTTTTATAACACTCATTAGCAGTTTTATTTTTATCGGGTGTCAGAATAAATCATACGAAATTGCGGATGATGGTGTAATTGTGAATTTACAAAGCGCCCATTCAAATGATGCACAAAAAGTAAAAGTTCAGGTTGTTTCGGATGAAATACTTCGTGTGGTAACGACTCCAAAATCTGACTTAATCAAGCGTGAAAGCCTAATTATTGTACCTCAGGTAAATACAAAAGTAGATTTTACTGTTGCAGAAAAAGAAGGACATGTAGAATTAACTACTGCTAAAGTAAAAGCAAATATTGATTTATCGACCGGGCATGTAAGTTTTACAGATCTGCAAGGAAATACGATTCTACAGGAAGACAATTCTATATCAAAAACATTTAAACCTATAACGGTTGATGAATACGAGGGATATTCATTTCAACAAGTTTTTAATTCTCCAAAGGATGAAGCTTTCTATGGCTTAGGTCAACACCAGAGTGATGAATGGAACTATAAAGGAAAAAACGAAATATTATACCAGTATAATACCAAGGTTTCAGTGCCTTTTGTGGTTTCCAGTAAAAACTATGGAGTTTTATGGGACAATTATTCGTTAACCCGTTTTGGAAATCCAAATGAGTATGGTCAGATGTCTCAGTTTACACTTTACAATAAAGATGGTGTAAAGGGAGGATTAAGTGCAAAATATATAACGGCGGACGGAAGTATTTTCGTTCAAAAAGAAGAGGCAGAGATTGATTATGAGCATTTAGAAGCAGTAAAAAAGTTTCCGGATGGATTCCCATTTAATAATTCAGATATTATTTGGGAAGGAGAAATAGAAGCTCCCGAAACCGGAGAATATCATTTCAAATTATACTATGCCGGATATACCAAAGTTGAAATTGATGGTAAAGAGGTCGTTAAAGAACGTTGGCGAACAGCCTGGAATCCGAATACCTATAAGTTTACTGTAAAATTGGAGAAAGGAAAACGTGTTCCAATTAAGTTGGATTGGAAACCGGACGGTGGAGTTTCATATATCAGCTTAAAAGCTCTAAGTCCAAGAGCCGAAGAAGAGCAAGGGAAACTGGCTTTATCTTCAGAAATGGGACAGGAGATGGATTATTATTTTATCCATGGAGATAATATAGATGAGGTGATTAGTGGTTATCGTCAATTAACTGGAAAAGCGACTATTTTACCTAGATGGGCATATGGTTTTTGGCAAAGTAGAGAGCGTTATAAAACGCAGGAAGAAATTGTAAGCACATTAGCAGAGTTCCGTAAACGTCATATTCCAATTGATAATATTGTGCAGGATTGGTCGTATTGGGAAGAGGATCAGTGGGGTAGCCATAAGTTTGAGGCCAAAAGATTCCCTAATCCAAAGAAAATGCTGGATGATATTCATAATATGAATGCACGTTGTATGATTTCTGTATGGCCAAAATTTTATATCAATACAGATAATTATAAGGAGCTAAATGAAAAAGGATATATCTACCAGCAGGCTGTAAAAGACAGTGTTCGCGATTGGATTGCACAAGGTTATATCGGGTCATTTTATGATCCTTACAGTCAGGGTGCCAGAGATTTATTCTGGAAACAAATGAAAGAAAATATTTACGATTTAGGAATGGATGCCTGGTGGATGGACGCTTCAGAGCCGGATATTTTATCTAATGCCAGCATGGAATATCGTAAAAAATTATGCGGTCCAACAGCAATCGGTTCTTCAACGGAGTATTTTAATACCTATGCATTAATGAATGCCGATGCCATATATAATGGTCAGCGAAGTGTAGATCCGGATAAAAGAGTGTTTTTATTAACTCGATCAGGATTTGCCGGTTTACAAAGATATGGAACCGCAACATGGAGTGGTGATATTGGAACACGTTGGGAAGATATGAAAGCGCAAATAACGGCAGGTATGAATTTTGCTATGTCAGGAATTCCTTATTGGACTATGGATATTGGCGGGTTCTGTGTGGAGAAACGATATGAAAATGCCAAAGAAGGAAGCGCAGATTTAGCAGAATGGCGTGAGTTAAATACCCGTTGGTATCAATTTGGAACCTTTGTTCCTTTGTATCGCTCTCACGGTCAGTTTCCTTATCGCGAAGTCTTTAACATTGCGCCGGAATCCCATAAAGCTTATCAAAGCATTGTTTATTACAACAAACTGCGCTACCGTTTAATGCCATATATTTATGCATTAGCAGGACAGGTTTATTTTGATGATTATACAATTATGCGTGCTCTAGTCATGGATTTTACTTCGGACAAAAATGTGCATGATGTTGATGATCAGTATATGTTCGGACCATCATTAATGGTTTGTCCGGTATACGAATATGGAGCTCGTGAGCGAGAAGTATATTTACCTGCAAACAGTAAATGGTATAATGCCTACAATGGCGAATTATTTGAAGGTGGACAAACCATTAACGTTGCTGCGCCTTATGAACAATTACCATTGTTTGTAAAAGCAGGTTCTGTTTTACCTGTTGGACCAGAAATAGAATATACGGATCAAAAATTGGATGCGCCTTTAAAACTCTTGGTCTACACAGGGGATAATGGAGAATTTAAACTTTATGAAGATGAAGGATTAAATTATAATTATGAAAAAGGAAGTTTTAGTACAATCACTTTAAAGTGGTCCGAAGATGATGGTATACTGACCATCGGAGATAGGAAAGGAGAGTTTGCAGGAATGCAAACAGAACGAAGCTTTGAAGTTGTATTTATTTCAAATCAAAATAAAGCGAGCCTTGAATTTGATAAGTTAAAAGGTCAAAAGGTAAGCTATTCAGGCAAAGAAGTTCAGGTTAAATTGCCGTAGTGTTTAGAATACGGAAAGTTGGTGATAATCCCGACAGACGTATGTTTGTCGGGATTTTTAAAAAATAAAACATTTACTTAATTGAAATAACATGCTAAAAACTGGTTTTCATATAAAAAGCATAAAAGGCTTTTTTAGTCTAATATTCTTGCATGTGTTATGCGTGTTACAATTGTCAGCGCAAGAACTAATAAAACCCGAAAAAGGTTTTGTTAGCTGGCTTCCGGCAACTAATTGGGAAGAAGCCATACTGTCGGGTAATGGAACAATGGGAGCCATGGTTATTGGACAGCCTTTTGAAGAAACGATTATTCTAACGCATGCTCTTTTGTTTCTACCTAATGAAGCTCCGGTTATTCCACCGGATATGTCTTCTTATCAGCCTAAGATAAAAGAGTTATCCATGAAAGGTGAATTTCAGGAGGTGGCAGAATTAGGTGTTAAACTATGGAAAGAAGCAGGATATGGTGCTAAAAAATGGACTGACCCATTTGTACCGGCTGCTGATATTTGCTTTAATATGCAAGCCTCAAATGTGTCAGCATATAATAGAACTGTTAATTATGAAACAGCTGAGGCTGTGGTTAACTGGACAGACCAAAGAGGTTCTTTTAGCAGAAAAACCTTTGTTTCTCGTGCAGATAGTGTTATTGTCGTGCAAATAACCGGAACAGCACCAATCACAACAGATATCTTCTTAAGAAAACATCCACATAGCTGGGAGCAAAGTGCCATGATAAATGAACTGATCAAAGTTTCCGAAACAAAAGTGGATCAAGGGATGCTTCATTATCATGTGGAATACGGCAAACCACACTCACATTCTCCGGATGGATATGATGGACTATTAAAAGTAGTAACCAAGGGAGGTAAAGTGATAGCAAAAGGTGATCATTTTACAGTCAATGGTGCGAACGAAGTATTGGTATTGGCTAAAATTAATCCGTTCAAAGGTGATAATAGCTTAATGATTAAGAAAGAAAGAGATCATTTACAAAGTGTAAATACAGATTATGCAGTTTTATTAGATAATCAAATTCAGTCGCATGGCGAGATGTATAATCGTGTTTCCTTAAAACTAGCAACGACTCAGGAAGAAGATGAAATGGATTCGGAAACCCTGGTTTCAAGAGTTCGTGAAGCTTCATCTCCCGGTTTATTGCAACGACAGTTTGAGGCTGCTCGCTATCATATTCTTTGTTCGGCAGGAACAAATCCTCCCAATTTACAAGGTATCTGGAGTGGAACCTGGACTCCGGCATGGTGTTCTGATTTTACACATGATGGAAATGTTCAGGTAGCTATTTCCAATCTTTTAAATGGAAATATGCCTGAACTGATGATGGGCTATTTTAATCATCACGAAAAGAATTTGGAAGATTATAAAACCAACGCCAAACAGTTTTATGGCGTTCGAGGTATTCATGTGCCATCGCATACCAGTTCTCATGGTTTAAATAATCATTATGATGAAACCTGGTGTATGGAATATTGGAACGGTGGAGCAGGATGGGCAGCTTCGTATTTTTATGATTACTATTTATATACGCATGATGTTCAGTTTTTAAAAGAACATGCCTTCCCTTTTATGAATGAGGCGCTTATGTTCTGGGAAGATTTTTTAACTATGGGTGAGGATGGCAAGTACATTTCAGTTCCCTCTTATTCACCGGAAAACAATCCTTTAGAGCATCGTTGGCAAAATTGTGTTAATGCAACCATGGATTTTGCCATTATAAAAGAATTGACAAAAAACTGGATTAACGCAGCAAAAGTATTGGGAATAAGTAAAAAAGAAATTGCCAAGAAGGAAACATTTTTATCTTATTTACCAGCCTATCAAATTAGCGATGATGGCGTATTAAAAGAATGGATGTGGGATGGATTAACCGATAATCAGGCACACAGGCATGCTTCTCATTTATATGGTTTATATGAAATTCCGGATCAGGAAATCATGCAGTCAGAAAACTTAAAAAAGGCTGTTAAAAAGACCATTGCAGAGCGAATGAAAATCAGGAAACAACAGATGGGTGGAGAAATGGCCTTTGGGATGTGTCATCTGGGTTTTGCTGCAGTTAATATGAAGGATAAAGAAACAGCTGCTGAAATTCTGGAATACCTGTCGCGTTTTTATTGGACGAATGGAATGGCCACAACACATAATCCCGGTAATTTATTTAATATGGATATTAGTGGAGGAATTCCTTCCTTAATGACGCGAATGATTATGAATAGTCAACCGGGGTATATTACCTTGTTTCCTGCGATTCCGGATGACTGGAGAAAGGGAGAAATAAAAGGAGTGTTAGCCAGAGGAAATATTAAATTCAACTCTGTAAAATGGGATAATAAAAAGGTGGAACTATCTCTGGTATCTAAAGAAAAGCAAAAAGTAATGATTGATCTTGGTGAAGGTTTTTCTTTAAATGATGTTCAGGTACAAGGTTGTAAGTATCAGGTGAAAAATACACTTTTAACACTATATTTAAATGCAGAAAAAGAGGTGAAGGTAAATTTAAATTAAGGTTGTAAAGGATAGATTTAAGTTAATTGGCATAAAATAAAAGAAGAATATAACGATGAAACGAATTTGGATATATTGGATAATATCGGTGATAATGATGACAAGTGTGCATGCCCAGAAAGATGAAAATATAGAAAAAAAGATTGATGAAATTATCTCACAATTAAGTTTGGAGGAAAAAGTGGCCATGTGCCATGCGCAATCTAAATTTAGCTCGCCTGGTGTTCCTAGACTTGGAATACCCGAACTATGGATGTCTGATGGACCACACGGAGTACGAGGTGAAATAAATTGGGACGATTGGGGTTATGCCAACTGGACTAACGATTCTATAACAGCATTTCCTGCATTGACGTGTTTGGCAGCTACGTTTAATCCTGAATTATCCTACGAATATGGCGTTGCCATAGGAGAGGAAGCGCGTTACCGAAAAAAGGACGTTTTATTAGGTCCCGGAGTGAACATTTATCGCACACCATTAAACGGAAGAAACTTTGAATATATGGGCGAAGATCCATTTTTAGCTTCAGTAATGGTGGTGCCTTACATTAAAGGCGTGCAGCAAAATGGAGTAGCAGCGTGTGTTAAGCATTATGCCTTGAATAATCAGGAAGAATGGAGAGGGCATATCAATGTTAACGTCAGCGACAGAGCTTTATATGAAATCTATTTACCTGCATTTAAAGCTTCGGTAAAAGAAGCTGGCGTTTGGTCTATAATGGGAGCTTACAACCAATTCAGAGGACAGCACTGTTGTCATAATGATATTCTTTTAAATAAAATACTTAAGCAGGATTGGGAATTTGATGGAGTGGTAATTACCGATTGGGGTGGAACTCATGATACTAAAGAAGCAGCTTTAAATGGTTTGGATATTGAAATGGGTACCTGGACGAACGGTTTAACTGCCTCTCAAAAATTTGCTTACGATGATTATTTTTTGGCAAATCCATTTTTTAAAATGCTCAAGGAAAGTGAGTTGGAAGAAGCTGTTGTTGATGATAAAGTACGTCGAATTCTGCGTTTAATGTTCCGAACTAATATGAATTCTGATAAACCTTTTGGAAGAATGAATAATCAGGAGCATACCGATGTTGCCAGAAAAATTGCAGCTGATGGAATTGTTTTATTAAAGAATGAAAATAATTTCTTTCCCATAAATACCGAAGAGAATTTAACGATTGCAGTAATTGGCGAAAACGCCGTACGCTCCATGACTGTAGGAGGAGGATCTTCAGAGTTAAAAGCAAAATATGAAATATCTCCGCTCGAAGGAATTAAAAAACGTTTTTCAAATGCTAAAATAGTACACTCTTTAGGTTATGCATCTGGTCCTTCTGCCTATGGAAAAGAAAT
Source organism: uncultured Saccharicrinis sp. (assembly GCA_963677245.1). GTDB lineage: Bacteria > Bacteroidota > Bacteroidia > Bacteroidales > Marinilabiliaceae > Saccharicrinis. Next base: position 821,049 of record OY781921.1, on the reverse strand, counting down.
TCCATCAAAATTAGATGCTGATTCTTTGTTTAAAGAAGCAGTAAACTTAGCAGCTCAAGCTGATTTGGTACTGTTTGTAGGTGGATTAAATAAGAATCATTATCAGGATTGTGAAGGAGGTGATAGAAAACATTTTGAGTTGCCTTTTAACCAAAATGCCTTGCTATCAAAATTGATCGAAGCAAATGCAAATGTGGGAGTTATTTTAGTCAGTGGAAATGCGGTTGAAATGCCTTGGCTTGGCAAAGTTAAAGGTCTGGTTCAATCATGGTATAATGGTAGCGAAGCAGGTAATGCCTTAGCAGATATACTTTCGGGAGACATTAATCCATCCGGAAAATTACCGTACTCTTATCCCGTTAAGCTAAAAGATAATGCAGCACATCATTTTGGAGAATTATCTTATCCAGGCGATAGTATTGATCAATATTATAAAGAGGATATTTTAGTTGGGTATAGATGGCACGATACTAAAAAAATAGATCCTTTATTTGCCTTTGGATATGGTTTGTCGTACACTTCTTTTTCTTTTAATAATATTTCAGTAGATAAAAAGAGCTATACCGCAGATGATGTTATAAAAGTAAAATGTACAGTGAACAATACTGGTAATTTAGATGGAGCAGAGGTGCTTCAGGTATATGTGGGTATGCCAAAATCGAAAGTAAAAAGAGCACTTAAAGAGCTTAAAGGTTTTCAAAAAGTGTATTTGAAGGCAGGAGAATCTAAGGAGGCTTTAATTAGTATTCCTGTTTCAAAATTGGCTTATTATAATGAAACGGATTCTAAATGGGATTTAGAACCGGGTAGTTATATGATTTATGTGGGTAATGCTTCCAATCAGATTATTCAAACAGAAAAAATTAATATAAAATAGTAGTTTAGGGGGATGGTTACACCATCCCTTATTTATTATAGAAAGAAAGATATGTACAGGATTATTGCTTTATTGATTTTTTTGTGGTTTTTGTCAAGCCTGTCTGCAATAGAAAAACAGTATTTTTTCTTGCAGGTAAATAGTGCTAAAGGATTGGTCAATAATCAAATAACCTGTATTTATAAAGATTCCAGAGGTTTTGTATGGATTGGTACAACCGCCGGATTAAGCCGTTTCGATGGAGAATCTTACGTAAACTATAAACACAATTCTTCTGATCCTAAATCTATTATTGATAATTATATTGTATCTATTCAGGAAGATGCAAAACATAATTTGTGGATAGAAACTCGTTCCAGCTACATTGTTTATGATGTAAATAAAGAGAGGTTTGATAAAGATATTACCAGTTATCTGGGAATTAAGGGACAAAGTATAAATATTCAGCAGGTATATTTCGATTCCTATAAAAATTTGTGGCTCAAGGAGTCAGATCAAAACTTCTTTAAAAAGAAAAATCAGGATACCAAAGATTATAATCTGGCTATCAAAGGAAATGTTACTAAAGATCATTCAGTAGTCAGCTTTTTTCATTCTCAGGGTAATTACTATTATCTATTCAGTAATGGATTAATTCAGTGTTTTGATGATAAAAATTATCAACTCGTTTTTGAGGATAATTATTTGTCAAATAAGATGGGTAATGACAGTTTAAATACGCAGTTATTTGTGGATGCAGAAAAAGATATGTGGTTTTTTGGAAATAATCAGGGACTGTATCATTATAAGAATAGATTAAAAAAGTGGGAAAAATATAGCGATGATGAAGGAAAAATACGTTTATCGAGCAAAATTATTAATCAGGTTATTCAGGATGATAAGTCTAATATTTGGATAGGAACCGACCATGGTGGTGTGGATATTATTAATAAATTCTCCAACGAAGTACAAACAATTTACCATCAGCCCGATAATGATAAGAGTATTGCGCAAAATTCTATAACTGAGCTTTACATTGATGATAAAAACATCATTTGGGTTGGAACATTTAAAAATGGCGTTAGCTATTATCACGAGAGTATACATAAATTTCCTCATTTCAGGCATTTATTATCTGATCCTAATAGTATTCCGTATAGCGATGTGAATTGTTTTGCAGAAGATAAAAAGGGTAATTTATGGATTGGAACCAATGGAGGCGGTTTAATATATTTTGATCGTAAACAAAATAAATATACAACGTATAAATATATTCCAAATAATTCAAACTCTATAAGTAACAATGTTGTTGTAAGTTTGTATGTAGATAGTAAAGATATTCTTTGGATTGGAACATTTACAGGAGGCCTGAATCGCTTTGATGGTAAAAGATTTAAAAGATTTAAAGAAGGGGGAAAACCGAATTGTATACCTAATAATAATATCTGGTCTATTACAGAAGATGATCATAATAATCTGTGGATAGGTACGCTTGGAGGAGGAATTGTTATCTATGATTCGAATACCGATTCATTTAAAAAACTTCCTAATGCAGGTAATATTAATTTACCGACACAATTTGTAAATCAGATATATCGACTTTCTGATGGTAATATGTTTATCGCAACAGCTACCGGCGTCGTTTTTTACAATGTAAAAGAAAAACGATATAAGTATCATCCTACCATAAATAAAAAGGAACCCTATCCAATTAGTGAAAAAACAGTGAATGCGGTTTTTGAAGATTCAAGAGGTTTATTGTGGGTAGCTACACGCGAAGGATTGATAGTGTTGGATCTGAATTCCGAGTTCATTAAGTACTTTAGAGCAGAAGATGGTTTAGCGGAAGATGTTATTAATCGAATTGAAGAAGACGAGTTTCAATCTATTTGGGTCAGTAAATCAACGGGACTTAGTCAATTGGTTGTTAGTAAGTCAATTCCTGATGATAATTACCAATTTAAGGTGTTTGATTACACAGAAGAAGATGGACTTCAGGGGAAGGAGTTTAATACTAATGCCAGTATAAAAACTTCAAAAAATGAATTGATATTTGGAGGACCAAATGGGTTTAACCTATTCGAAGTCAAAGATGTAAAATATAACAAAGTCTTACCTCAGGTTGTGTTTACCGATTTACAGGTGTACAACCAAACCATATTACCGGATGATGAAATAGGTAGTTTTGAATTGCTAAAAAAATCGATTGATTCCACTCGTGATGTAGAGCTAAAGCACAGCATGAACGTGTTTACAATTGGATTTACAGCTTTAGATTTTTTTATTCCGAGTAAAATTAAATACCAGTATCGTTTAAAAGGATTTAATGATGATTGGATTACACTAGAGGATAACCGAAATAGTGTAACTTATACAAATCTAAATGCTGGAGATTATTATTTTCAGGTTAAGGCAGCCAATAATGATGGATTATGGAATGAAGAATTTGCAGAACTTCACCTGAAAGTTTTACCACCCTTTTATGCAACTAAGCTAGCTTACTTTATTTATGGTTTTATTATTTTACTATTGGTTATCTATTTGAGATATACAATGTTGCGAAAAGAGCGTTTGAAGTTTGCCATGGAACAAGAGCAAATTCAAACCCGAAGAAACCATGAAATGGATGAAATGAAATTAAGGTTTCTAACAAATGTGAGTCATGAGTTTAGAACACCATTAACTTTAATTCTAACACCATTAGATAAACTGCTCAAACAAGTAAAATCGACTTCCGATAAAAAGCTATTGGAAACCATTGATAAAAATGCCAAGCAATTACTTGAACTGGTAAATCAGCTGTTAGATTTTAGAAAACTGGAGTTACATGGTTTACGCTATAATCCGTCGCATGGCAATATTGTAGCTTTTTTAAATGAGGTGATAGAAAACTTTAGTGATGCCTTTAAAAAGAAGAATATTCAATACTCTTTTATTCACCAGAAGGATCGTTTTCTTTTTCACTTTGATAAAGAGAAGTTACAGAAGGTAATTATGAACTTGTTGTCGAATGCATTAAAGTTTACACCCGAAAAAGGTCATGTAATCATTATGCTTAATATTGATGAAGAGTCGAAGTATGTGGAGATAACTGTAGAAGATACAGGTATTGGCATCAAGGATGAAGATTTGGATAAAATATTTGTTCGTTTTTATCAATCCGAAAACAATAAAAAGATGGGGTTGTCGGGTAGTGGCATTGGATTAAACCTGGCTCGTGAAATGGTTCAACTACATAATGGTACACTAAACGTTGAAAGTACTTTCGGAAAAGGTTCCAAATTTATCGTTAATCTTCCAATCGAGGTTGAAGAAGAACTTGGAACTGAAGACATACAGTTATCCGTTAATGAGAATAATAATGAAGCTATAGTCGAGGTTGCTTCAACAGATAAAAAACCGGTTATTTTATTGGTTGAAGATAATGTGGATTTTAGATCATTTATGCAAGATGCCCTTTCTGATAAATTTACTATTCATGAGGCTCCGGATGGGAAAGTTGCATATGATAAAGTTCATCAGATTCATCCGGATTTAATAATTAGTGATGTAATGATGCCCGAAGTAGATGGATTGGAGTTGTGTGAGATGTTGCGTAAGGATATTCGAACCTCGCATATTCCGATAATATTACTTACGGCTCGTACAGCAGATGAGGATAAAATTAAAGGGTTGGAAATTGGAGCTGATGATTATATTACCAAGCCTTTTAATATGGATTTGTTATTGTTGCGAGTAGATAAGTTATTAGAGAAGAGATCTAAATTTCAACAACAATTTCAAAAAACGGTGGAGATTAATCCAAGCGAAGTTCAAATCACTTCAATGGATGAAAAATTGATTAAAAAAGCAGTTGCCACTGTAGAAAAGAACATAGCAGAATCAGGTTTTACAGTTGAAGATTTAAGTAAGAGTTTGGGGATGAGCCGTGTATATCTGTATAAGAAACTACTGGCCATTACAGGTAAAACACCAATTGAATTTATACGAATCATCCGGTTGAAAAGGGGTGCACAATTACTGGAGAAAAGTCAAATGAATGTTTCAGAAGTTGCTTATGAAGTTGGCTTTAATAGTCCTCGTTATTTTAGTAAATACTTTAAGGAAGAATATGGTATGCTACCAACTGCTTATATGAAAAAATATGAGCTTTAAAATTAGAAATTAGCGTTTGTTATTAATATTCATACCACTATTTTCTGGTTGATTAACATTTGATCATCTACCTGAAACAAATGAGGACTCTTGGTTTATGAAGAAGTCCATATTTTCGCTATATAAAATTTATAATCTATGCTTAAGAAATATTACATCATTATTGTATTGGCTTTTTGTGCAAGTATAGCCAATGCTAACGTATCATTACCTGCTATTTTTGGAGATCATATGGTAATGCAGCAAAATGCTGAGCTAAAGTTATGGGGCTGGGGAAAACCGCTCGAAAATATTGCCGTAAAAAGTTCATGGAGTTCAGATACCTTAAAAACAGTAGTGAGTAATAATGGAAACTGGGAGGTGAAATTAAACACACCTGTAGCCGGAGGACCTTATGAGATTACCATTCAGGGATATAATAAAGTGACCATTCAGGATATTTTGATGGGAGATGTTTGGTTGTGCTCTGGTCAGTCGAATATGGAATGGTCGGTTAATCATGGTATCATCAATGGAGATGAAGCCGCAAAGAAGGCGAATCATGAAGATATTCGTTTATTTCATGTTACCTGGAAAACATCACCATATAAATGCATAGATGTTGATGGAAAATGGGTGAAATGTACGCCCGAAACCATGCGGAGCTTTAGTGCGATTGGTTATTTTTTTGGTGAAGAAATCAATAGTAAATTAGATATTCCGATAGGGTTGATAAGTTCAAACTGGGGAGGAACACCTATTGAAACCTGGATTCCGGAGAGTGTTATTCTTTCGGATACTAAATTATATGATGCTGCCAATCGGGTGCCATTTTTTCCTTGGGCTCCCAACAAACCTGGTTATGTTTACAATGCCATGCTGGCTCCTATTATGCCGTTTAACATTAAAGGTGCCCTATGGTATCAGGGTGAAGCAAATGTAGATAATGCCTTTGCCTATACGCTTATGCTCGAAACTCTAGTGGAAAATTGGAGAGAAGGTTTTAACATTGATTTCTCTTTTATTTATGCACAAATTGCTCCTTTTATGTACTATCAAGACGATTCGGGTGTGAAGGTGCGTGATGCACAACGCAGAGCTTTAAAAACAATTCCTAATTCAGCTATGGTTATTTTAAGTGATATTGGCGATACTATCGATATTCATCCTCGTAAGAAAATTGAAGCAGGAAAACGATTTGCTCATCATGCACTAAATCACACTTATGGTTTACAGGAGTATGGCGTGTCAGGACCATTATATAAAGATCATGTAATTGATAAAAATAAAGTGATTGTGTCTTTTGATTTTGCGGAAGGTTTGCATTGTAATGAGAAAGAAATAGGTATGTTCGAAATAGCTGGGGAGGATCAAAAATGGTACAAGGCTAAAGCCAGCATGAAGAATCAGCAAATCATTTTATCTTCAACTAAAGTTAAAAAGCCGGTATATATTCGTTATGGCTGGAATAATACAGCTTCATCCACTTTGTTTAATAAAAATAATTTACCGGCATCCAGTTTTACAACATTGGAGTGGCGTGATTTTAAAAATTCTTTGTAATGATGAAGTATGTAATCGCTGTAATATTAAGTGCCTTTTTATTTCAGAGTTTTGCCCAAAAACCAACACTTAGAGAAAAGATAAACTTTGATGATAACTGGTATTTTACTTTTGGGCATCCGTTTGATAAAACCAAAGATTTTTATACCGGAACCAGTTATTTTACTTATTTGGCTAAAGCCAGATATGGTGCAGATGGCGCAGCTGCAATAGGTTTCGATCATAGGGCGTGGAGAAAGTTGAATTTACCGCATGATTGGGCTGTTGAAATGCCATTTGATGCCAAGGGAAGTCATAGTCATGGTTATAAAGCAGTAGGACCCGGATTTCCTGATGTTTCAGTTGGTTGGTATCGTAAATCATTTAGAATAGAGAAAGGTGATTTAGGAAAGCAGATATTTCTTGACTTTGATGGTGTTTCCAGAGATTCAAAGGTTTGGGTTAACGGTCATTATTTAGGAAATGAACCAAGCGGATATCAGAGTTTTAGCTACAATATCACCGACATTTTAAATTATGATAGTGAAAATGTGGTCGCTGTGCGCACTGATGTATCGATGGAAGAAGGATGGTATTATGAAGGAGCAGGTATTTATCGTCATGTGTGGTTGAGGAAAACGCCGGCGTTGCATGTACCTAAAAATGGTACTTTCATTTCTACAGAAATTAAAGAAGGAGAGGCTATTGTAAAAATTGCAACAGAAATAGAAAACAGAGGAAATGCAAACTCTCAGTATTATTTAAGGCAACAGATATTAAATGCAGATAGTAAAGTTGTAGCAGAATGTTCTGGTGAGTTAATGGAATTAGATCCTTTAGAAAAAGGTTTATATGAACAAATATTAAAACTAAAAGATCCGCACTTGTGGTCTTTGGAGGATCCTTATCAACATACCATGATAACCGAGGTTGTTGTTAATGATGAAGTGTTAGACTCATATGCAACCAAATTTGGTATTCGAAGCATTCGTTTTGATGCAAATAAAGGATTCTTTTTAAATGGAAAGCATGTAAAATTAAAAGGAACAAATAATCATCAGGATCATGCAGGTGTAGGATGTGCTATGCCTGATGAGCTGATTCGTTGGCGCCTGCAGCAGCTTAAAAACTTTGGAAGTAATGCCATACGAAGTTCTCATAATCCTCCAACTCCTGAATTGCTATCATTATGCGATGAAATGGGAATTCTGGTTATTAATGAGAATAGATTAATGGGGACAACAGAAAAGGCATTACATGAGTTGGAAAGGTTGATAAAAAGGGATCGTAATCATCCATCAGTTATTGTTTGGTCAATTGGAAATGAAGAGTGGGATATTGAAGGTAGTATAATTGGTATTCGAATGACACAAACTATGCAGAATTTTGCTAAAACTATAGATTCAACCCGACCTGTAAATGTGGCCATTAGTGGAGGATGGGGATATGGTTCTTCGCATTCGGTTGAAATTATGGGCTTTAATTATTTAATACATGGAGATACTGATGAACACCACATAAAATTTCCGAATCAACCAAGCATTGGAACCGAAGAGGGATCGACTTTTGCTACACGAGGTATTTATTTTGAAGATGACGCGAGGCATTATAAGCCTGCTTATGATTTAAAACCAAGAGAAGGCTGGTATACTATACAAGAAGGCTGGAAGCATTATGCCGAAAGGGATTATTTGTCAGGAATGTTTATATGGACCGGTTTTGATTATAGGGGAGAACCAACACCGTATAACTGGCCATCGGTTACTTCTTATTTTGGTATGATGGATTTATGTGGATTTCCAAAGGATAATGTTTTCTATCTCAAATCATGGTGGCAGAATGATCCTGTTTTGCATATTTTACCACATTGGGATTGGCAAGGAAAAGAGGGAGATACCATAGATGTTTGGGTATATAGCAATTGTGAAGAGGTGGAATTATCTTTAAATGGAAAAGCCTTAGGAAGGAAAAAGATGATGAAAAATGGTCATCTTACCTGGCAAGTACCATATGTTAAAGGAACATTAAAAGCGAACGGTTATAATAAAGGTAAACTCATCCTTCAATCCGAAAGAAAAACAGCACAAAAAGCCAGTCAGATTCAAATTTCAAGCAATAAAATTAGCCTGAATTCAAAAATAAAGGATGTGGCTATGTTAACGGTTGAAGTGCTGGATAAAAAAGGAAATCATGTTCCAACGGCAAATCAATTAATCGAATTCGAAATTAAAGGGCCTGGAAAAATTATAGGAGTGGGAAATGGCGATCCAACTTCATTGGAAAAAGAAGTATTTGTAGATGAATATGAGCAGATTGTTTTGGATGAAGTGGAAATAGGTGATTTCTCAGATGAAGATATACAATCTTATCTAAATGAAATTGATAGGAGTATTTTAGATGAATTATCTAACGATTCGATAAAGGTATTGACTACCTCTTTTAGTTTAAATAGTATTTCAAACGCAGAGCAATTGTTTACCTGGTATTATAATCATTTAGGAGAGCATCAATTAGTTTTCTTAAATGGAATACAATTGAATGAAAGCTTTGATTCTAATGTAAAAGATGTGGCTTTTAATCTCAAAAAGGAGTTTTTAAAGCCAGGCTTAAATAAAATAGTTGTATTGTCTGTTCCTTTTAAGCCAAAGCATCAATGGGATAATCCTAATAAAAAACCGGGTGTGATTCAGATTATAAGCAAGGCGCAAAATAGCAAACGAAAATTGTTTAATGGTTTGGCTCAAGTCATCGTACAAACTACAGGAGAGTCTGGTGAAATAGTGCTAAAGGCAACATCTGATGGTCTGAAAACAAAAGAAATACAGATTAGAGTAAAATAAGTTCCAAGTTTAAAATTCTCAAAGTGAAAGGCAGCAACTGTGTAATCATAGTTGCTGCTTTTTTATTGTTGCGGGTTTAAATAAATGCCTCAATACCATTCATTAAACCATCTAGTTCGGCCAGTCCTTTTAGTCTGCCGATTAGTGGATATCCGGGATTATAGGCATGATCGTAGTCTCCAAGCATTTTGATACCATGATCTGGGCGAACAGGCATTTGTGTATCTTTTCTGCCGGATTGAATACGCCTTTTTTGTTCTTTTAATAAGGCTGTCATCAGGTTTACCATCTTCTGACTACCTGATAGATGACCGGATTCATAAAAGCTACCATCCGGTAAAAGATGGGTATTTCTTAAATGCACAAAGTGAATCTTATCGGCACATTTATTTATGATTTCTAACAAATTATTTTCTTTTCGGGCAGATAAGGATCCGGCACAAAAAGTAATTCCATTGTTAGGAGAAGAATTGGCTTTAAATAACCATTCATAATCATCCATCTGACCAATAATGCGAGGTAAACCAAGCACAGGAAAAGGAGGATCATCCGGATGAATCGCTAATTTTACACCAGCTCCTTCCGCAATAGGAATTATATCATCCAGAAACCTCTTCAGATTCTCACGCATCTTGCTTTTATCGTAATTCTTATATCTTTCAATAAATTCCAGAAATAAGGCTTTAGGATCCGGAACACTTCCGTCCACAACACCATCAATAAAACCCTGTGTGACTACAATAATATTGTAAGCCAGCTTTTCGGCTTCTTCTTCAGTCATCTTTGCAAAAACTTCTTTTGCCTTTTCTACAATATCCGTAGGGTAATCTTTTTCGGCATTGGGACGCTTTAAAATATAGGCGTCAAAAGCAACAAAAGTGGGGAAATCAAAATACATAGATTCGCCACCATTTTGTAATTTATAGTGCAAATCAGTTCTGGCCCAATCCAACACAGGCATAAAATTATAGCAGATTGTATCGATACCACATGCGCCCAAGTTCTTCACAGATTGCTGATAATTTTCAATCAAACGAGGCCTGTCTTCCGAACAGATTTTAATGCCTTCACTCACAGGTAAACTTTCCACAACACTCCATCGCATGCCATGGGATTCAATGGCGTTTTTTACCTTTAAGATTTCGTCAATCGGCCACACTTCCCCGTTGGGAATATGATGAAGCGCTGTAATTACACCTTCTACGCCCATTTGTGCTAACATATCGAGCGTAATGTTATCCTTTTCTCCAAACCAACGCCAGGTTTTTTCTAAAGCCATAATTTGTTTTATATAATTAATGATGTGGATTTTTAATCTTAAGATTTGACTAAACGCCGCTATAAGAACTAAAGCCTCCATCTACAGGTAATATTACACCTGTAATAAATGAGGCAGCCTCAGAGCAAAGGAATTGAACTGCTCCATTTAATTCTTTAATATCACCAAAGCGATTCATAGGTGTTCTGGCCAACACTTTTTTACTTCTTTCTGTGTAACTACCGTCTGGATTAATTAATACTTTTCGATTTTGATCACCAATGAAGAATCCTGGTGCAATGGCATTTACTCTGATTTTTTCGTTGAATTTAGTGGCCATTTCCATCGCCATCCATTGAGTAAAAATATTAATACCCGTTTTTGCTACGGAATAACCTAAAACCCTAGTTATAGCTGAGTAGGTAGCCATCGATGAAATCGTGATGATACTTCCTTCGCCTTGCTCTGCCATCGCTTCTCCAAATACAAGACAAGGATAAACGGTTCCGTTTAAATTAAGATCAGTTACTTTCTGAAAATCGTCAATTTTCATATCGAAAACAGTTTGTTCTTCAGTAAGTGTAGCTCCAGGTAAATTTCCGCCTGCTGCATTTATCAAGATATCAACTTTGCCCCATTGATCAATAAGTTCCTGTCTTGTTTTTTTCAGTTCGTCCATATCCAGAACACTCGAAACATATCCAATGGCATCTCCGCCTTTAGCTTTTAGTTCTTCAACTCTGTTATTTACGTTTTCTTCGCGAATGTCAAGTACGGCTACTTTAACACCAGCTTCAATTAAACTATTGGCAATGCTTCCACCTAAAACACCGCCTCCGCCTGTAACAACGGCTACTTTTCCTGATAAGTCAAACATGTTTTTTATTTTGCGTTATATGTACGTTAATGATATTGGTCAAATTTTTTTAATTGGGCGATTTGAGTTTATATAAATAGGCAGGTCGTTGCTGACCTCCTTTGGTTTTCTCATTTAGTCTTTCTACTAATTCCTGCGAAATGACTTTCTTCCTAAAGTTTCTATTATCGATCGTAGTTTGCAATAAAGATTGATACAATTCTTGCATTTGATTTAGAGGAAATTTCTCCGGTAATAAATTTTGTAAAATCGGTTTTCGCCAAATTTCGTTTTTTAGCCATTGCATGGATGTATTCAACATTTTATTATGATCAAAGGGCAATACATTAATTTCAGAAAGGTTTTTCCATGCCACTTCTTTGGCGTGCGATCCGGCCATTAATTCAAATAATTCCGGACTAATCAAAGCACAATATAAAATGGAAACAACACGTTTTTCAGGATATCTGTTCACCTCTCCAAAAACACCAATTTGAGATAAGAATACATCGTGAATACCTGTTAGTTCATTCAGAATTCTTTTAGCAGCATTATCTATGTTTTCATCGGTGTGAACATAGGCTCCGGGAAGTGACCATTTATCTTTTTCAGGTTCTTTATCTCGTTTAATCAAGAGTGCTTTTAATTGGGCATCTTCGAAACCTAAAATTACACAGTCAACAGATAAATATAAATTGGATTGTTCCATCTAATAATAATATAACGTACAAAATACGTTAAAAGAATTCGAAATAGCAAATTAATTCCATTTAAAATAAAGAGGTAGTCTTTCTAATATTCTAAGAATAAGTGTGTACTGAGGTACTTGGGCAGATGTAAGCGTAGATTAAAAAACACTTTTAGTTCCCGAAAAATTTACCCTGAATTCAGAAGGTGTACAACCTTGTCGTTTTTTAAATATGCGATTAAAATTAGAGATATTATTAAAACCACATTCGAAGCAAACTTCGCCAATGCTTTTGTTGGTTTCAATTAGCATGCGGGTGGCATAACCCAATCTAATTTCATTTACAAAATCAACAAAGGATTTTCCTGTGCGAAGTTTAATTAGTCTGCTAAAAGAGATAACTGTCATATTAGCTTTTTGGGCAGCATCTTCAAGCTTAATTTTTTTATTGTAATTATCTTTAATATAGGTGTATATAGTTTCAATACGTTCGCTATTATGAAAATCATTTTTCCGTAGAAACGACATGTTTGTTAATAGTTGCTGATCTCGAGAAATGGCCAAATCGTACAAAAGCGATTGAAACTCTAAAAAGCTGTCGAATCCATGTTTTAAACTTAAGGCTTGTAATCGAGGCTCTACTTTTTGTATTGTTTCCTGCGAAAATAAAATTCCCCTTTGTGCATTATGAAGAAGCTCTTTAATGGGCTGAAGAAGGTTTCTGTCAAGTGCATTATTACTAAATAGTTCCTGCGGGAATTGAATAGTTATTTCATGTAATAAATCATCGCTGTTATTTTGATGGTTCTCCCAGCCATGGTATACATTGGAACCTACCATAACAAGTTCTCTGTCGTCAATAATTCCAATATGATCTCCAATAATGCGTTTTCCTCCTTTTGCGTTTTGAATAAAGTTAATTTCAAATTCAGGATGAAAATGAATAGGATATGTAAAAGCCGTTCTTTCCCGGTCAAAAACCAAAAAGCAATCGTTTTCTTTTAAAGGGGTTATTTCTCTGTGAATTTGGCTTGCCATTAGTGTTGTAGTTTTCTTTCAAATTTAAGAATAGTGCTTAAATAGTACATGTTTATTTGTTAATAATTAAGTATCAAAATGTATATTAGTTGATTGGGGTAGATTGTGTATTATATTGATATTTAATGAAATGTATTTGTAAGGCTAAATAAGTTGTGTAAGTAAAATATCATAATACACTTCTATATTTCAATTATCGAATGATAGAATAGTACAATTGTGTGATAGATTAATACTTGTGTAAATATGTAGCGATAAATACATTTGTGTACTAAGTACAATAAGTACTTGTTTTTACCTTCATCAATCATTCATACATTCTATAAAAGAATTGATTATAAAATAATGATTTACCATGAACGATAACTTGTTTGAATCGAGACTTCAATTGATAAAGCAGAAGCATGACGAAATTATTCATCGAAAGAATGAAGAGTTATTTAGTGAAAACGGAATATTTTCTAGATATAAATTTCCAATTTTAACTCGCGATCATGTGCCTTTGCATTGGCGATTTGATTTAAATAAAACAACAAATCCATTTTTAATGGAGCGCATAGGATTTAATGCAACATTTAATGCGGGAGCCATCAAATTTAATGGTAAATATTTATTAGCTGTACGTGTAGAGGGAAACGATAGAAAATCTTTTTTTGCTATTGCAGAGAGTGATAATGGAGTGGATGGATTTCGTTTTTGGGATAAACCAATTACACTTCCGCAAACAGAAAATCCGGATACCAATGTATATGATATGCGATTAACACAACATGACGATGGGTGGATTTATGGTGTTTTTTGCACAGAACGGAAAGATCCCAATGCTCCGGATGGTGATACCAGTAGTGCGGTTGCTGCAGCTGGAATTGCACGAACTAAAGATTTAAAATCGTGGGAGCGTTTACCGGATCTGATTTCAACAACCGGTCAGCAACGTAATGTCGTCTTGTTTCCTCATTTAGTTGAAGGAAAATATGCGTTTTATACCAGGCCACAGGATAGTTTTATTGATACCGGAAAAGGTGGTGGTATTGGGTTTGGATTATCAGAAAGTATAACAAAACCGGAAGTGAAAGAGGAAGTTATCGTTGACGCTAAAACCTATCATACCATATATGAAGTCAAAAATGGATTAGGCCCGGCGCCCATTAAAACCGAAAAGGGATGGCTTCAGTTGGCACATGGTGTCAGAAATACTGCTGCCGGTTTACGTTATACTTTGTATGTATTCATGACTGACCTTGAAAAACCCTGGTTGGTAACACATAAACCCAATGGACACTTTATTGGCCCATTAAAGGACGAGCGAGTTGGAGATGTATCAAATGTTACGTTTTCAAATGGATGGATTGCAGATGACGATGGTAAGGTACATATTTATTATGCCTCTTCAGATACCCGAATGCATGTGGCAATTACCTCCATTGAACAATTATTGGATTATTGTATCAATACACCGGAAGATCAATTGCATTCTCACTTAAGTGTTCAAACAATTAATAATCTAATAGATAAAAATCAGAATTATATGAATCTGTTAAGGGATTAATAGTTTACTTAAAATAAAAAAATCTACATCATACTTCTGTAACGACAGAAGCTTTTAATTATTAGATCTGAATCTATGTCAAATAAAGTCTCTTTGAAGGAGAAAATAGGCTATGGCTTTGGGGATGCTGCATCTTCAATGTATTGGAAAATTTTTTCCATTTACCTGGCTATTTTCTATACCGATGTTTTTGAAATTTCTGCTGCTGCAGCCGGAACGATGTTTTTGCTAACCCGAATTTGGGATACGGCCAATGATCCTATTATGGGAATTATTGGTGACCGTACACATACCCGTTGGGGAAAATTCAGACCCTATCTTTTATGGGTAGCTGTTCCTTTTGCTTTAATTGGAGTTTTATTATTTACCACGCCAAACTGGAATGTAAGCAGTCGTATAGTTTATGCATATATAACTTACACTTTAATGATGATGGTGTATACGGCAATCAATGTACCTTATGCCAGTTTGTTGGGTGTAATGTCATCCAATCCCAACGACAGAACTTCATTTGCATCTTATAGAATGATATTCGCATTTGCAGGAAGTTTACTTGTAGTGGCTATTTATCAGCCATTGGTCGATTGGTTTAAGATTTCCTTTAGCCAGGAAAGGTCATACCAGTTTACGATGATGGTGATTGGATCTTTGGCAGTTGTTTTCTTTGTTCTAACGTTTTTGTGGACCAAAGAAAGAATTCAGCCACCTAAAAATCAAAAAAATAATTTATGGCAGGATGTTAAAAATCTGGGAAATAACATACCATGGTTTATCTTGCTTGGAGCCGGTTTGGCAACACTTATATTTAATTCAATTCGCGACGGTGTAGCCCTTTATTACTTCAAGTACTATATTATTGATGATGCTGCGGTGACTTTTTCGGCAGCGACCTTTACTTTCAGCACGCTGTATTTGTTCTTGGGCCAAGCCACAAATATGATTGGTGTAATGATGGCTAAACCGGTGTCTTCTCGTTTAGGAAAACGAAAAACTTTTATATATGCCATGTTTGGAGCTGCTTTACTAAGTGGTGTCTTTTATTTTATAGATAAAAACCAGGTTTGGCAGGTATATGCGCTGCAGGCCATGATTAGTTTTTGTGCCGGAATTGTTTTCCCTCTTTTATGGTCGATGTATGCTGATGCAGCCGATTATTCGCAATGGAAAACCGGAAGAAGAGCAACCGGTTTGGTTTTTTCCGCTTCAAGTATGTCTCAAAAATTAGGTTGGACGTTTGGTGGTTACATTATGCTGATGTTACTGTCTTATTACGGATTTAAAGCAAATGTAGATCAATCTCCCGAAACCATCATGGGAATAAAATACATGATGAGTTTTGTTCCCGGTTTAGCGGCTTTCATTTCTGGTTTAGTCATGTTCTTTTATCAACTAAACGATACCAAAATGAAAACAATTACAGATGATCTGGAAAAGCAAAGGTTGAGTGAAATTGTAGAATCTTAAAATATCATATATGGAAAAGTTAGGACTAATAATAATGGTAGCTGCGTTAGCAGTATTAAATTCTTGTACAAAACCAGATGTGATGAAAAATAAGTTGGTTGTCAATCTGAATTCCGCTTGGGCCTACGAACAGGTTGATGGTGATTATAAAGGTAAGGCATCTGTACCTGGAACGATTCATACTGACTTATTAGCAAATAAACAAATTGAAGATCCTTTTTACAGAACTAATGAAAAGGATTTGCAATGGATTGATAAAGAAGATTGGATTTACCAAACAATGTTTGATGTAGAGGCTGATTTGTTAAATAAAGATCGCATTGATTTACACTTTTACGGTTTAGATACCTATGCTGACGTGTTTTTGAATGATACCCTTATTCTTAAGGCAAATAATATGCACCGGGAATGGAATGTAGATATAAAGCCTTGGTTAAAAAATGAAGGAAATAAGCTTAAAGTATATTTTCATTCTCCAATTAAAAAGGGTGTTGAGTTATATGATGCTTCACCATTTGCTTATCCAGCAGTAAATGATCAATCGGAAAATGGAGGTTTAGGAGATAAAAAAGTATCAGTATTTACACGAAAGGCAGGTTATCATTATGGATGGGATTGGGGACCACGCTTTGTAACCTCAGGTATTTGGCGCCCGGTTCAAATAAGAGGCTGGGATGATGCCGATATTGAATCCATTTACATTAAGCAAGAGTTTGTAGATAAGGAACAAGCAAATTTAACTGCCGAGCTAATGGTGAATTCTGAAAATGAGCTGGAGGTAACGGTACTATTAGTAAACCTGACGGATGATAATATTGCTTCGAAAAAAGAACTTAAACTGATAAAGGGAAGGAACCAGCTTAATTTAAACTTTGATATTCTTCAACCAAAATTATGGTGGAGTAATGGATTAGGCGATCCACATATGTATGAGTTTGAAGCTCAGCTAAAAATCAATGATAAAATCATCTGTTCAGAGAAAGTAAAAACTGGATTAAGATCCATAAAACTAATAAGGGAAAAAGATAGCGAAGGAGAGGGTTTTGCGTTTGAATTGAATGGAGTAAGAGTATTTGCAAAAGGAGCCAATTATATTCCTAACGATAGTTTTTTGCCTAGCGTAACAAAGAAAGATTATCAAAAAGTGATTGCAGATGCTGTAAATGCGAATATGAATATGTTGCGTGTATGGGGAGGCGGTGTTTATGAGGATGATTATTTTTATGAGTTGTGCGATGAAAATGGAATTATGGTTTGGCAGGATTTTATGTTTGCCTGCTCCATGTATCCTGGGGATAAAGAGTTTCTAGATAACGTTAGAGCTGAGGCCATTGATAATGTGATAAGATTAAGAAATCATCCTTCAATTGCATTGTGGTGCGGTAATAATGAAATGAATACAGCCTGGCATTACTACAGTAAAGGCGGTTGGGGATGGAAAGATTGGTATACCAAAGATCAGCAGGATTCTATTCAAGAGGCCTATTTAAATGTCTTCCATAAAATACTTCCTGATGTTCTTGATGAAAAAATAGTTGGCGTAGATTATTGGCCTTCTTCGCCTCAAGCCGGTTATGAACCAGATCAGCACGCCAGCTATGAAACTACTTCAGGAGATATGCATTATTGGGGTGTTTGGCATGGCCTTCATGCTTTCGAAGACTTTGATAAGTATAAATCACGCTTTATGAGCGAGTATGGATTTCAATCCTTTCCGGAATTAACCACCGTAAAAACTTACGCCAAAGAAGAAGATTTTAATATTGAATCTGATGTAATGGCTGCTCATCAACGAAGTGGAATTGGAAATCTTCGCATTAAAGAATACTTAAGCTGGTATTATCATGTGCCAGAAGACTTCGAGCAATTCTTATATATGAGTCAGGTATTGCAGGCGCATGGAATTAGAATGGCGATCGAAGCACATCGCAGAGCCATGCCATATTGTATGGGATCTTTATATTGGCAAATTAATGATTGTTGGCCGGTGGCTAGTTGGAGTAGTACAGATTATAACCATAATTGGAAAGCGGTGCATTATGCTGTAAAAAAAGCATACGAGCCGGTTTTAATTAGTACTGTGAATAGCAGAGATCATGTTCAGATATTTATTGTTTCAGACAAATTGAAAGACATTAAAACTGATTTAGAGATTGAGGTTATGGACTTTAAAGGGAACAGACTGTTTTCTGAAACAAGATCTGCAAAAATTAAAGCAAATACGAGAACAAGAATAGAGGATTTCATTTTCAATAAACAAACCTTAGATACTCAGTCTTGCTTTATGCTTTTAACGCTGCGTGATAATAATAAAGTTTTGAGTAGTAAGATTCATTATTTTGATAAACCTAAAAATCTAAAATTAATTAAACCGGAAATTAATATTGAAAGAATTGAATCTGCTGGAAAAAAATTAATTAAAGTTAAATCGAATGTTCTCGTTCCTGGCTTGTATATATATAGCGATGATGGAATTTTATCATTAGATGAAAATTACTTTGACTTACTTCCAAATTCTGAAAAAATAATTGGCCTTAGTGTATTAGACACAATAATAGGTGATTATGGAATAAAATATCGTCATTTACTTTCTAAATAATTATGTGATTTGTGTGTGAAATACACTATCTTTTATATGATATTATAAAATAGTATTAAAAAATGACAAAATAATACTTGAACAAACATGAAATAATGTACAATTTTGTTAAAAATAGTTAGTGTATCAACTACAATAAGTTGATTAAAACCAATTATCTAAATCAAATTTATATGAATAAGAATCTGCGATTACTCGGTTTGATTGTTATGTTTTTGTCGTTTCATACCCTTTATGGCCAAAACAAAACAATTACCGGTACAGTTAAGGATGACATGAATGACCCACTACCGGGCGTGTCAATCCTGATTGAAGGTACAACGCAAGGAACCATCTCAGATGTGGATGGTAATTTTAGTCTGCAAGTACCGGAAGGTAAAGTTATTTTAGTGTTTTCTTTTGTTGGATTTGAACAACAAAAGTTAGATGTAAGTAATCTCACTACCGTTAATGTAAAAATGAAAACCGAATCAGAAGGGCTTGATGAGGTTGTTGTAGTAGGTTATGGTACAATGAAAAAAAGTGATTTGTCGGGAGCTTCAGTTTCTTTGTCAGCAGATAAGCTGAAAGCTGCAGGTGTTGCTAACATCGACCAGGCCTTAAAAGGTAGGGCGGCTGGTGTTACAGCCGTTTCTACTACAGGACAGCCGGGTGGGGCAGTAAGTATTCGGGTGCGTGGTCAAAGTACGATTAATGCAGGTGCAGAACCTTTATATGTCATTGATGGTGTACCAATGACGGAGAATACTTCAAGTGGTCATGATCTTGGATTGGGAGACGCTTTGGGTAATTCGCCAACAACAGGCGTTTCTCCTTTGTCAACTATAAACCCCAATGATATTGTGTCTATGGAAATACTAAAAGATGCATCAGCAACAGCTATTTATGGTTCAATGGGAGCAAATGGTGTTATCATGATAACAACCAAAAGAGGTAAAAAAGGAGATGCGAAATTTACTTATAATGGTTCATATGGTGTTCAACATCAGGATACCAGGATTGATATTTTAAACCTTAGAGAATTTGCAGAATACAGCAACGAAGTAGCCTCTGATTTAAATTCAAATGATCCACGCCCAGAGTTTCAGGACCCTTCTTTATTAGGAAAAGGAACGAATTGGCAGGATGCTATTTTTCAATTAGCAGCAGTTCAGCAGCACCAGGTAAGTGCAAGTGGAGGTGGTGATAAGTTAAAATATTACGTGTCGGGTGGATATATGAATCAGGAAGGAACAATTATAGGAACTGAGTTTGAGCGTTTATCTTTTAGAACCAACCTGGATGCAGAATTAAAGAGTTGGTTAAAAATGGGAGTAAATATAAGATATTCTCAAACTGATGAACAATTAGGTTTGGCTGATTCTGAATCAGGAATTATTCGTGTAGCTCTTCAAACTACTCCTGATATGCCAATTTATGATATGGATGGTAATTATGCAACCGTATTTAGAGACAGACAACCTTCAAACCCTAATGCATTGGGATTAGCTTTAGATGATGATAATTTACTAAATAAAAATTCTTTTGGTAGTACAGTATTCTTTGACGTTGATATTCTTGAAGGACTAAAGTTTCATACGGAAGGAACTTTAAATCTTGATTATTCTAAAGCTGAAGTGTTCAGACCAAAAGTTACATATGGAAATTGGAGTAGGGATATTAATTCGATGCGAGCACAGAACAATAAAAATACTTTCTGGCAGGTTAAGAATTATTTAACCTATTCAAAAACTATAGGAAAGCATAATGGAACAGCTATGGTTGGTCAAGACATGTTCGAGTCGTCTTGGGAATACCAAAGTGTTTACAATACTAACTTACCAAGTAACGATATTCAAAACCCTGCATTAGGGGATGGAACTCCACAGATTAATTATGGTTTTGGAAGTATGTCTAACGCATCATATTTTGGTCGATTTACCTACAATTACGATAGTAGATATATGTTTACTTATACATATCGTCGTGATGGTTCATCAAATTTTGGACCAGAGAACAGATGGGCAGGTTTTAATTCCTTTGCATTATCCTGGAGATTAAGTAACGAATCATTTATGAAATGGGCCGAACCTGTTTTAAGTAATGCTAAATTGCGTTTCGGATGGGGACAGGTTGGTAACCAGGATATTGATGGTTATTTATGGGGCTCCAGTATCTCAAAAATGGAAACTGGTTTAGGAGCGGGTTATCGCCAGACCAATATTTCAAACCCATATATCAAATGGGAGAAGCAAGAACAATTTAATATTGGGTTAGACTTATCAATATTAGGTGTAGCAGATTTGGTTGTAGAAGTGTATGATAAAACATCCAATGATATGTTAATGGATATGCAACTTCCTTCATACATGGGAACTAGAGGGAATGCGTCAAGTGCATTAGCAGCTCCTTGGGGTAATTTTGGAGAAATCAATAATAAAGGTCTAGAAATATCTTTGACCACGCATAACTTCAAAAAGGCGTTTACATGGGATACAGATTTTCAAATATCATTTAACAGGAATAAGTTGGTGGCACTTGATGGAACACCTTCTGCTCACCTAGAAGGATATGGGCAGTGGAGTGATGTTGTGTCTTTAACAGAAGTTGGCGATCCTTTATTTAATTTCTATGGATATGTTACTGACGGTGTATATCAAAGTCTGGAGGACTTGCAGAATAGTCCTGTTCAAAATGCTTATCCCAGCGATGGAGAATCATTTGATATTAATAGTACAACTTACATAGGTGATTTAAAATTTAAGGATATTAGTGGACCGGATGGAAAGCCTGATGGAGTGATAAATTCCTATGATCGAACAACAATTGGATCTCCAATGCCGGATTTTACATTCGGTTTGAACAATACCTTCTCGTATAGAAACTTCGATCTGTCTGTGTTTATCAATGGTTCATATGGTAACGATGTAATGAATTATACGGCTATAAGCTTATCAAATATGAAGAGTGAATTTACCAATCAGTTGGGAGTCGTTAATAACAGAGCAAGGTTAGAGTTAATTGATCCAAGCATTGAAGGTACAAGCTTAAATGATATTACAAATGTACGTTTGATGAATCCAGGTACTAATGTGCCAAGGGCAACAGGACAAGATCCTAATGATAATGATCGTATTTCCGATAGGTATATCGAAGATGGTTCTTTTATAAGAATTAAGAATATTACGTTTGGATATACTTTTCCTAAATCTATCATTGAAAAAGTTCGTTTAAGTAATGCCAGAGTATATGCGAGTATTGAAAATCTGGTAACATTTACAGATTATTCAGGTTTTGACCCTGAAGTAGGAGCCAGTACACAAAGTGCTAATGTTTTTGGATTGGATAATGGTAGATATCCTTCACCTCAAGTATTTACTTTCGGTTTAAATGTTTCATTCTAAAAAGTAATTACAATGAAAAAATATAATATCATAAAATTTATAATAGCTTTTATAAGCATTGGATTAACGGTTTCATGTGATGATTTTTTAGATAAGCCGGCTGAAGATTCTTATACGATTGATACTTTTTATCAAAATGACGAGCAGGTTTATCAAGCTGTTAACTCTATTTATAACTCTCCATGGTACGATTTTCAGCGTGGTTTTATGAAAATTGGAGATGTGATGGCCGGTAATATCATTTTCGACAGTGGAGATGGATATACAAACTTCACATTAAGTAATTCTGATGCAGATATTGCAAATGCATCCGCTTCATTATGGTCAGTAAATGCATACTGTAATGGAGTTATTGAAAATGTAGATATGAAATCTGCACCTGGTGTTTCTCAAGTAGTAAAGAATACAGTAAAAGGAGAGGCAATGGTTTGGAAATCAATGGCATATTTTTATTTGGTACGTTGTTTTGGAGCGGTTCCTATTATTCATGATAATGCTGAAATAATAGCGAAGAATACATCGACAATGTTGAAGCGAAATAAAGTTGAAGATGTATATGAGTATATTATTCTAACTCTTAAAAATGCAGTAGAACTATTACCTGAAAAAAATCTAACAGGAAGAATTGATAAGTATAGTGCATATGGATTGCTGTCAAAAGTATACCTTACTAAATCAGGTTATGGTATGAACGGAACACGTAATGAAGAAGACCTTTCAAATGCAGCTTATTATGCAAAGTTAGTCATTGAAGAAAGTGGACGAGAGCTAATGCCTAATTATGAAGATATTTTTCAGTTAAAAAATAATTTCTCAGATGAGAGTTTAATTGCTTGGCATTGGACAGTTGGTTCACAATGGACTAGTCAGAACTCATTACAATCAGATTTGTCTATGACTAATTTTTCAGATGCTGTTCAATCATGGGGTAACTGGGTATATCCTACCATAGATTTACAATCTGCTTTTGATGAGAGTGCAGGAAGTTTAACCAGAAACAATCGTGACACTCGTCGTAAAGCTACAATAATGATGGTAGGTGATCACTATGATTATTTTTGGGTTGAGTATGGAGGTTTTGACTATAACTGGGATAATGCCACAGACGGTCAATATGGTGGTTCTTTAGTATTTGCCAGTGGAACAGGATCAAATTGCGCTAAACATATCGTTGGTCGCTTGGCCGATGCAGAGGCACAAGGTTATGATGCTTTAGATAGAATGAGTACACCACTTAGTACACATATTTTGCGTTTGGCAGATGTTTATTTGATATATGCAGAAGCTGTTTTAGGAAATGATGCCCAAACAAGTGACGCATCTGCATTAAATGCTTATAATGCTGTAAATGCACGTGCTTTGGGAACATATCATACACCAATTACTGAAAATCTAACATTTGATATGATTGATAAGGAACGTAGGTTAGAATTGGCTTTAGAAGGTGATAGATGGTATGATATGGTACGATTACATTATTATAAACCTGCAGAGGCAATAACTAAAATTGCTCAACAGGAAAGAGGATATTGGTCGGGCTTGGATGATCTGTATACATATGATGATGCATCTAACCTTGAAATTAACAGTCTTAATCCAACAGGAATTACAGATGAAGATTTTACTATCCCATTCCCTGAAGTTGATTTGTCTTTAAATCCGGGACTAATGGATGACCCCGTAGATTTTGATTTTAGTTCAATCGGTTATTAATTTCTTCAAAGGTGTTCAGAAGTTTTGTTGAACATTAGAAATAAAATAAATACAAATGGAAAGAAATAATATAAAGCACATATTCGGAGCACTGTTTTTTATGGCAGTTTTGGCTATTGGAATAATGTTTCAATCATGTGAAGAATATCCAGATGAATATGAAATAACTAGTGGTTCTCCCACTGTTGATTACATAAGAATGTCAGATCCAGAAAAATCAGATTCACTTATAGTGAGTGCTTCATTGAATCAAACAATTGTTTTGATTGGTGATAACCTTACAAGTATAAAGGAAATGTGGTTTAATGATAAAGAGGCTTATTTAAATACAAGTTTTATAACCTCTAATGCCTTATTTGTTACCATACCTAATGAAATCCCGGGAGTTGTATCTGATAAGATTTATATGGTGGCTGGTAAAGATACTGTAGCTTACGATTTTAATGTAGTTGTTCCAGCTCCTGCACCTAAATCTATGCTTTGTGAATTTGTGCCAGATGGAGATGAAGCAACAATTTATGGAAATTACTTTATTAACGACCCTAATGTGCCATTACAAGTTTTCTTTCCTGGAGAACTAGAGGGAGAAGTTGTTAGTGTGAGTGAGGATTTTGAAGAAATAGTGGTCAAAGTACCTGAAGGTGCCGGAGTAGGGCAGGTTACAGTAAAAAGTATTTATGGTTCTTCACGCTCATCATTCTATTTTAGAGATGACAGAAACTATATACTTGACTGGGATAACTTAGATGCATCAGGAGGATGGCGTTCTGGAGTTATTGCTAATTCTAACCCGGAAGGTATCAGTGGTAATTATGTACGGTTTGAAGGTGATATGGCAGGTGGTATTGGAGCTACCTGGAATGAAGATGCTCATAGTTTTAACCTTTGGAACGCTTCAAATGGGCGCGCTGACGAACCTTATTATGAAGGAGATCTTAGTGCTGCTACATTAAAATTTGAGTGCTATGTGGTGGATGAATGGAAAGCAAGTGCATTACAAATGATTTTTACGCCTTATTCAGTTAGCAATACAAATGCCTATATAGCAGATGGAGTTACTCCAAGAGGTCTATGGATGCCATGGGTAAATGAAGGAACCTATCAAACCGAGGGATGGATTACGGTAAGTATACCTCTATCAACATTTCATTTCTTACATGATGGATCAGATGCAGGAACCACAGTAACTAATGATATGCTGAAGGGCTTAACTTTCTTTGTATGGCAAGGTGGAGTAGAAGGTGAAGATTGTCATATTCATATGTGTATTGATAACATCCGAATTGTACCGATGTAATTAATTATTTAAAAAGATTTGCTATGCAAACCAACTATAAAAAATATATAAAATCACTATCTATTGCTGTAATAATGGCAATAACGGGGGTTAGCCTGTTTTTAACCTCCTGTGATAAAGATGATGATGTGAAAATCACAGGTGTCCACTTGTTAAGCTATGGACCCATGCCAATTGCACGAGGTGGAGAATTGCGCTTTATCGGTGAAAACCTTAACGAGGTAAATAGCATCATTATTCCGGATGGTATAGAAATTCCTAAAGCGGAATTTACAGAGCATACTACAAAAAGTATTAAACTATTGGTTCCTCAAGATGCCGTTGAAGGTTATTTACAACTAGTAGCTTCGGATGAAACCGTTACAACCAAAACCGAGATTGGCTTCAGCGAACCTATTTCCATTGAAACATTCTCTCCGGCTACGATTAAGCCAGGACAGGTTATAACCATCGATGGTGACTATTTGAATTTAGTAGGAGAGGTTATTTTCACTGATCGTGTAGTGGTGGACAGTACCAATTTTATTACAAAATCAAGAAAGCAAGTTACACTTGTAGTACCAGCGGAAGCTCAAACAGGGAAAATGGCGGTTTCTAATGGAGCAGAAGATCCTATAATTATTTATGCAGAAACTGAACTGAGTATTGTTATCCCGGTTATCAGCGAGGTTGCGCCAAATCCGGTTAAACCAGGAACGGATCTAACTATTACTGGAACAAATCTGGACTTGGTAACTGGTTTTACTTTAGGTGGAGATATTGAGGTTAATGAATTTGTTAGTCAAAGTGAAACTACCATTGTAATGACAGTGCCAGCCAATACACTAAGCGGAGCTGTAACGTCCATGTTACCTTCTGGAGTTGAGATCGCAGTTGGCGATATCACACTTATTGAACCTACGGCCGCTATTGACGAGCTAAAGGACTCATATGAAGTTGGTGAGACGGTTGTTATAGCAGGAAGTAATCTGGATCTGGTGACTACAACAACATTCACAGGAGGAGAGGCCTTACCGGTAACGCTTGCTGATGGAAAACTAAATGTAGAAGTAACCGAAGCTGCTCAGAGCGGAGCAATTACATTGACTACAGCCAATGGTACAGCAATTAAGGTTGATGGTTTCGTAACTACTAAACCTGTTGCAACAATGCCGTCAGATGCAACACCTTTGGATGAGCTGAGTATCGTATCTACTTTAGGCAGTAGGGTTACGACAGTTATGTTTGGCGATATTGAAGCAGAAGCCACTGTTACAGGTGATGGTTTTAAAGTTGTAGTTCCTCTGGAAGCAGAAACTGGCGACGTAACATTAGTAATGGATAATGGCGAAACTGTTGATGCAGGAAGCATCACTATAAATTCTTTTACATTCTGCGCAGTTTCTGAATTTGCTTCAGAATCAACAACTGTTGGTGAATTATTGGAATGCTCAGTTGTCAATGGTGAAAACCTAACTAATGTTCTTCTTAATGATGTAAATACACCGTATTTATTGGTAGGAACAGTACTGTATGCAGCAGTAGGAACTGATGTAGGCGATAATAAATTAACCTTGGTTACTGGAACAACAAATGTTGATTATACAATCAAAGTTGAAGCATCAGGTTTGGTTGAAACAGTGTTATATAATACACCGGCTGAATTGGCCAATTGGAGTAAAAATTATGAGTTGAATATTGACTTTTCTGGTGCTCCTGCTGATTCTTATGTACGTATCAGATACACCAGGACTCATGACGCTCCGGAAATGAAGGCATTTGATGGTCACTGGGGTGAAGTATATGATGGTACATCAGAAGAAAGTAAAGCCATCTTAGCGTCTTCAGATTACATCGACCTACCTGTTTCATTGTTCCCATATAGCGATTGGGGTTATTCAATTATTTTAATGGGTGATGGTATGATTATTTCATCTATATCTTGGGTGAAAGACTTCTCTCCGCCAACAGCCATCTGGGAATCTACTTTCGATATCGGAAGTTGGAACGGAAATCAGGATTTGGCTTGGGGTGGATATGATTGGTCTACAGCAAAAGCTGGTCAGACACTCTACTTTACTTTCACTATGAATGCAGGTAATGATTGGGGATGTTTATCGCTTCGCCATGGTAATGGTTGGGGAAATCTACCAACAGAAGGTTCTGGGCAAATTGATTTTGGCCCATCGGATACTGAAGGAACCTACACGCTGACACAAGCGGATATTGATGACCTGGTTGCCAATGGAGGCCTTGTGATTACAGGAGCAAATCTAACATTGACTAAAGTAGCTATTAAGTAATGTAAGTATGCTATAAATTAACCAACATAGGGGGAGGAAAATCCTCCCCCTTATGTTTAAACATTTTAAGAAGATTCACAAAATATTTATTAAAAGAGGTTTCATGATGAGATTGTGGGTAGGTATAATAGGTTTTGTTTTAATATTATTTTCATGTGGTAATGGAGGTGACGAAAAGCCTAAACCAGCACCTGTGTTTAAAAGTAGTATTCCTGGTGATTTAGCTACTGATGTAAGTTTAAGTTCAGCAATAGAAATTACTTTTGATGAGGTTGTAAATTTAGCTGCTAATCACGGTATAACTGTTAATGGAGATGCCGCTGAAGCAAGTATTTTATTGACAAAATTAACGATTGACCTGGACCTTTCTTATGGAACTACATATGAAATAATTATCCCCAAAGGTGCTGTTATCAATACTTTCGGTGTTTCTTTGGAGGATCAAATTCAATTAACATTTACAACAGAAGAAGAAATTATTGTTCACATTGACGAAAATCTTTCCGTATCTAATTCATCTCAACAGGCCATTAATCTTTATGGTTTCTTAAAAGATAATTATGGTACAAAAGCTATTTCTGCAGTTCAATCGAATGTATCATGGAATGTAAATGAGGCAGAATGGGTATATCAGCATACAGGTAAATATCCGGCAATAGCAACGGTTGATTATATTCATTTACCGTTTTCTCCGGCAAACTGGATTGATTATTCTTCTTTTAATTTTATAGAAAACTGGTGGAGCAATAATGGAATAGTTAGTGCAGGGTGGCACTGGATAGTTCCTAAATTTCAGGCTTCAAGCTATTCTACAGATGATTATACTTACAAACCTTCAGAAACAACTTTTAAAGCTGCCAATGTTCTTATTGAAGGTACATGGGAAAATGAGGTGGCTACGGCCGATTTAGATAAAATAGCATCATACTTAAAATTGCTTCAAGCAAAAAATATTCCGGTTATTTGGCGACCATTACATGAAGCAGCTGGTAATATTTATGAATATAACGGCGGTACTGCTTGGTTTTGGTGGGGTGCAGGAGGTGCTGATACTTATAAAGCTTTATGGCGAATGATGTACGATTACTTTGAAGCAGAGGGTTTGAATAACCTGATATGGGTATGGACAACTCAGACTAAGGATCATGATTTTTATCCAGGCGATGAATATGTTGATATCATAGGAAGAGATATTTATACAAATACTGATGCCGATGATATTAGTGCCCAGTTTAAAAGTATACAGGAATTATATCCCAATAAAATGGTCACTTTAAGTGAAATGGGATCAGTTGCTAATTTTTCCGATCAATGGACAGCCGATGCTAAATGGTCCTACTTTATGCCTTGGTACGACTACGAAAGAACCAACAATGTAAATGAAGCTGACTTTTCAGAAACCAACCATGAGCATGCCAATGCATCATGGTGGACAGATGCCGTGAGTCAGGATTATGTGATTACAAGAGATGAAATGCCGGATTTAAAATAACACAGGAGATTTATTTCTCATAGCATGGAGAACTGTTTTTGTATTTATGTTGATAGCGTAGATGCAATCGCTGGATTTTGATGAGGAAAATTAACGGAGAGTTTAAAATGAAATTACAAAAAGACTATACTGCCTTTATGAATGAGTTGGATGCAGAACTGAAAGAGATTCTTCAGTTTTGGTCTTCAAATGTCATTGATGATTTAAATGGTGGATTTATAGGTGAGATAGATTATGATGGAAAGGTAAACGAACAGGCAGAAAAAGGAGCAGTATTAAATGCACGAATTTTATGGACATTTTCTGCAGCCTATAATTTTTATAAGAAAGAGGAGTATTTAAATCTTGCAACCAGAGCTTATGATTACATAGTTTCTAAATTCTGGGATAAGGAAAACGGAGGTTTGTATTGGTCATTGGATTATAAGGGTAATGTATTAAACACTCGCAAACAGGCTTACGCGCAAGGGTTTGGAATATACGGGTTTTCGGAATTTTATAAAGCAAGTAAAAAGGAAGATAGTTTACAGTATGCACAAAAGTTATATGAAATATTGGAAACAAAGTTTAAAGATGCTGAGTTTGGTGGATACATTGAGGCATTAGGAGAAGATTGGAATGAGTTGGAAGATATGCGCTTAAGCGAAAAAGATGCCAATGAACCCAAGTCGATGAATACGCATTTGCACATTATAGAGCCGTATTCAAATCTTTATACAGCATGGAACGATGCCAGTTTAAAGGCTCGCATTCATGAATTAATTATACTATTTAGAGATAAAATCATTGATCAGAAGAATTATCACTTTCACTTATTTTTTGATAAAGACTGGACAGTTCAATCGAACATTGTTTCTTATGGGCATGATATCGAAGGAGCCTGGTTATTAACAGAAGCGGCACATATCATCGATGATCAAATCCTTCTTTCAGAAATGAAACCCTTGGCCTTAAAAATGGTGAATGCAACCATTTTGGATGGAATGGATGAAGATGGCGGTTTATTCTATGAAAAAGAAGAATCACATCTGGATACAGATAAACATTGGTGGCCGCAAGCTGAGAGTATGGTTGGATTAATGGACGCTTATCAAAATTCCAAAGATGAATACTATGTGGATTTGGTGGAAAAAGTATGGGAGTTTATTAGTTCTAAATTGATAGATAAAGCCAATGGAGAGTGGTTTTGGAAAGTTGACAGAGAAGGACTTGTTGATAAAGTGCCGGAAAAAGCCGGTTTTTGGAAATGTCCATATCATAATTCCAGAGCTCTAATGGAAATTATCAAGCGAATAAAATCAGAAATGAATTAAAAGTTCAATGTTAAAAATAGACATTATGAAACTAAAATATTGGGGATGGATACTGGTAGTGCAGCTTGTTTACTGCAACTCATGCGCAAAAGCCGAGAGTGTTGAACGGTCTGCACCTGCTTATAAGTCAAGTATTCCAGAGAACAATGCTACTGATGTAGAACTCAGTTCAAGCTTAGAGATAACTTTTGATGAAGTTATAACGCTGGCTTCAACTCATAACATTAAGGTTAATGGAGAATTGGCTAATGTAGAAGCTGATTTTACCAAGCTGAAATTTGACATGGACTTAGAGCCCAATACGCAATATCAGGTAATCATTCCTAAAGGAGCTGTAATCAATACATTTGGAATAGAATTAAAAGAAGAAATTGATTTGATGTTTACAACCGAAAAAGAACATATCAAAGATCCGGATTTCTATATTTATCTGTGCTTTGGTCAATCTAACATGGAAGGGCAAGGAGAGATTCTGGCTCAGAATAAAACAGTGCCGGAGCGCTTTCAGGTAATGCAGGCATTGGATTGCTCAGGGCTTGGAACAAAAGGAAATTGGCGTGTGGCTGTACCGCCTTTATGTCAGTGCGGGTCCGGTTTATCTCCTGCCGATTATTTTGGGAGAACGATGATTGAAAACTTGCCGGAGAATATTAAAGTTGGGGTGATTAATGTGGCCATCGGAGGATGCGATATTCGACTATTCGATAAAGATATCTATCAGGATTATACAAGTACCTACACGGATAGCTGGTTTACCAATAAAATTCAGGATTACGATGGAAATCCATATCAATACCTAATCGATTTGGCAAAACAGGCTCAACAAGATGGCGTAATCAAAGGAATTTTATTGCATCAGGGAGAAACCAATACAGGCGATGACCAATGGCCTGCTTACGTTAAAAAGATTTATGAAGATATGTTGGCTGACTTATCGCTTAATGCAGAAGAAACACCGCTATTGGCCGGAGAGGTATTTCAGGGTGAAGATAATTGCTGTAGTAGTATGAATCCCATCATAAATAATTTGCCGGCACATATATCCAATTCTTATGTAATTTCTTCAGAAGGATGCACAGGGCAGGATAATGCACATTTTGATGCCGAAGGATATCGGGAATTGGGGAAAAGATATGGTCTTCAAATGCTTTCTATATTAGGATATGAAAACAATCCTCAATCGCATAAATGCAAGTAAAATGTTTGCGAACGGTATTAACAGGAGAGTCATAAAATAAAACTAAACTAAAAAAAATGAAACGAGTCATGAGAGAAATGTCTCACACGAGAAAGACTAATTCGGCGAGTTTCATGTGACAATTAAAAATAATTCAGACTTATGAAAAAAGGGACAATATTACTTACTATCATATTTTTGAGTATATCAGCTTTTGCTCAAAAGGATAAAACACTAGCATTGACACCTCCATTGGGTTGGAATAGCTGGAATACCTTTGCAACAGATATTAATGAGCAATTGGTTAAAGATATAGCCGATGCTTTTGTAGATATGGAATTGAAGGAAGCCGGTTATGAATACATTGTGTTAGATGATGGGTGGATGGCGAAAGAAAGAGACGAAAATAATAACCTTGTACCTGATCCTAAAAAATTCCCTAACGGAATAAAAGCGGTGGTAGATTATGTACACTCACGCGGATTGAAGTTTGGAATCTATAATTGTGCTGGAAATAAAACTTGTGCGGGCTACCCAGGTAGTCGTGGTTTTGAATTTCAGGATGCCAAATTGTATGCAGAATGGGGCGTTGATTTTTTGAAATATGATTGGTGTAATACAGAAAATTTAAATGCAAAAGGTGCTTATCAAACAATGCGTGATGCTTTATATGCAACGGGTCGACCAATCGTTTTTAGTATCTGCGAATGGGGTGATAATGATCCGTGGAAATGGGGCGAAGAAATGGGGCACATGTGGCGTGTTACCGGAGATATTATTAATTGCTGGGATTGTGAAGCTTCTCATGGCGACTGGTCTTCGTGGGGTGTTTGGCCAATTATTAATATGCGTAAGGATATTCGAAAATATGCGGGACCCGGTCATTGGAACGATTTTGATATGATGGAAGTTGGTAACGGAATGACTGTTGCCGAAGATCGTGTCCATTTTGCCATGTGGGTGATGTTGGCATCTCCTTTAATTATGGGAAATGATTTAAGAACAGCCACAAAAGAAACCCTTGAAATTCTTACCAATAAAGAAGTGATTGCTGTTAACCAGGATAAGTTAGGAGTTCAGGGCTACAGGCATATTAACGAAGGAGATATACATGTTTGGGTAAAACCACTGGCCAATGAAGAATGGGCTGTAGCTTTTGTTAATATGAGTAACAAGGAAGCTGAACTGGATTTTGATTGGAATCAACACCCTATTGATGATAATATTTCGAACAGAAGACTGAAAGTAAAGGACTATGAATATAAAGTGAGGGATTTATTTAAAAAGAAAAATGCAGGAACAACAAAGGAAAATGTAAAAGCCACTATTCCTGCTCATGATATTGTAATGTTGAGATTAACACCTAACAAATAAATTCTAGTTTCATATTTATTTGATTGGAAGGAAAGCGCGTACCATTGAAATAGATGGTATGTGCTTTCTACTAAAAATTACGAGGAGTGCCACGAAGAAGACGAAGAGAGGAGCTTGATAAAAGCCAGATTGTTTAAGGATGATCATCTATTTAATTATGTTTTAAAAATAAGCTTATGAGAAATGTAGTTTTTCAGATTTTGTTTTGTCTAATGTTCTATTCAGGAATGAATGGGCAAATAAAAATAAACAGCTTAGGATATAGATGCAATGACCCGAAGAAGGCTACGCTTTGTAATAGCGAAGAAAATCAATTTGCTATTGTTGATGTATCCTCCAATACAACTGTATTTAAAGGCAAAGCAAGTAACGATCGATATCAAAAAGATGTCGATGAAAAAGTCAGGATAATTGATTTTTCTGCATTTAAGCAAGCAGGAGAATATTATATAAAAGTTGGGGATTTGCAATCATCTGCTTTTCAAATTCACAATCAGGTTTATCAACCCGGATTTTATACAGCTATGCGTGCCTTTTATTTGTGGCGTTGCGGAACAGAGGTCAAAGGAGTGCATAATGGCGAAACATTTAGTCATAAAGCTTGTCATCTGAAAGATGGATATTTACACTATACCAAAAAGCAAGAACAAGTTGATGGAACAGGAGGTTGGCACGATGCAGGCGATTACGGAAAGTACACAGTGAATGCAGGTGTATCTGTGGGATCTTTATTCATGGCATGGGATCATTTTAAGGATAAGCTCGAAACGATTGATCTGGATTTACCTGAAGAAGATAGCAATAAAAGCTATCCTGATTTTCTGAAAGAACTCAAATATGAGATAGATTTTCTACTAAAAATGCAATATCCGGATGGTTCAGGCAAAGTATCGCATAAGCTAACCCGCAAGAATTTCTCTGGTTTTATAATGCCAGAAGACGATCAGGAGAAAAGGTATTTCTCAGAATGGAGTACAGCAGCTACGGCAGATTTTGTGGCTATGATGGCTATGGCTTATCGATATTTTAAACCCTATGATATAGCGTATGCTGATAAATGTTTAAAAGCTGCTAAGCTCAGTTATCAATGTCTGCAGAACCATCCAAAGCAAGTTAAATTTGTGCAAGGAGAATTTTCAACAGGAGGCTATCAAACAAAAGATGATGACGATCGTTTGTGGGCTGACATTGAAATGTGGTTAGCTACAGAAGAAGACGCCTACTTAAAAAGCTTTGAGATGCAACTTTCAAAGCATGATAAAATAGTTGAAATTAATTGGGATTGGGGTAATGTAAGTAGTTTAGCTGTTTTTGAATATGTGCTTCACCAGTATCACTCTCAAAATTCAGAAATCTATAAAAAGGCCAAAGCATGTATTCTTAAAGTGGCGGATCAAATAGTAGAGAATACAGAAACAGATGTATATGGACGTTCCTTTGATAAGTATTATTGGGGATGTAACGGCACGGTTACCCGACACACTATTAATTTACAGATTGCTTATAAGCTTCAGCCTGATCAAAAGTATTTAAATAGTATCAATAGCATTGTGGCTCATATTTTTGGGCGAAATTATTACGGACGTTCCTATGTTACCGGCATAGGAATACATCCACCTATGAAACCACATGCCAGGAGATGCGCTGCAGATAATATTCTGAATCCCTGGCCGGGATATATTGTTGGAGGTGGACATACGGCAACAGATTGGGTAGATAAAGAAGAAAGTTATAGCCACAACGAAATTGCCATTAACTGGCAGGCTGCCCTGGTATATGCGCTGGCTGCTGTTTATTAAATTAAGATTTAAACAGTTTCCAGACTAAAATTGTGTAGCCGTTCCATCTTACTTACTTCAATGCTTAAAAATCCGTATTCTTCCACAACGGTTCCTTCAATTGTATAACAGCCTGGTCCCCGGAAGGGATATATTTGAGCAGTGGGCGGAAAGTGAACAGTGTCGAGCCAATGGCCGTCTGTATCTATCCAGGTTCCAAAAAACATGGTTTTTCCATTGGAAGTGCGCGTTGGTTTTCGGTGAATTAAATAACCTACAATCCGAATTAGTTTGCCAATTAACGTAGGCAGGTGGCAAGCTTTTAAAGAGGAGGGAAGCTCGTCTCTGATTAACTCAAAAGGCGATCGGGTGGATAAGCCCAATAGCTCTATTTCGTCAAAAGCATCTTCTAAGCGATGACGCCAAAGAGCCGGAAGCTGAAACTCTTTTACTTCTGCCTGAAATAAGGTTCTTTCGGTTTTTGTTTTTTTATTGTGGCCAAGTAGAAAGTGCGCATCCCAAAGCAGTTCTTTTTTGCCTATTCCTGTAAAGCGAAATGCGCCTATGCGAATAAGAATACAAAGTTGTTCCAGGCTGATAGGAACCCGTTTTACAAAGTCACGAAGATGAAGAAAATGGCCATTCAGTCCTCTTTCATTTAAAAAAGAACGAACGACTTCTTTTTCAAGATTTCGCAAAAGATAAAAACCCAGAAATATGGTATTGCCTTGAATTGTATTTTCCCAAAAACAGCGGTTAACACAAGGAACCTCTATTTTAGCTCCGTTCATTACAGCTTCGTGCAAATAAAGCTGAGGGGCATAAAACCCTCCGCCATTATTTAGAGTGGCCACCATATATTCCAGCGGGTAGTAGGCTTTAAGATAAAGCGCCTGAAAGCTTTCTACGGCATAGCTGGCTGAGTGACCTTTGGCAAAGGCGTAGTTGGCAAAACTTTCTATTTGTCGCCAAATATCCTGAATCACATTCTCGGCGTAGCCTTTTTCTTTACAGTTAGAAAAAAACTTATTGCGAACTTTCCAAAACTCGTTTCGTTGTTTAAATTTCCACGACATGCCCCGGCGAAGCACATCGGCTTCGTCCAGTTTTAAACCGGCAAAGTAGTGTGCCACTTTAATCACATCTTCCTGATACACCATGACCCCATAGGTTTCTTCTAATATTTCGTACAAGGCCGGCAAGGCTTTTTGTGCTTCGGCACGCTTTTCTTCGTTTTGAAAACGAATAATATATTCGCGCATCATACCACTTTGGGCTACACCGGGGCGAATAATGGAACTGGCAGCCACCAGGCGTTTATAATCCTCGGCTTTAAGCTTGGTAAGCAACATACGCATGGCAGGCGATTCTATATAAAAACAACCAATGGCTTCTCCTTTTTTAAGCATCTTCTTCACCTTGGGATCTTCCATAAAAAGCCGGGTATTATTAATATCTATACCAATTCCATGGTTCTCTTTAATGATGCTTAGCGTATCTTTTATTTTGCCTAATCCTCTTTGACTCAGGATATCGAACTTGTGTAAGCCTAAATCTTCCGCAATGTACATATCAAACTGGGTGGAAGGGAAGCCTTTAGGCAATAGCTCGGTGGCAGAATAATGACTAATAGGTTCTTCGGAAATAAGAATACCACTGGCATGAATACTGGTGTGACTGGGAAAATTAATAATATACTGGCTGTATTGAATAACCCATTTGCCGTATTCATCTGCTTGATCGGGATTAGGGTTTTTCTGTAAGCGGGCAATTTCCTCTTCGGGTAAACCAAACACTTTGCCTATCTCTCTGAAGGCTGACTTGTGGTTAAAAGTGATAAAGGTTCCGAGTAGGACAGTGTGCTCCCATCCGTACTTGTCGAACAGGTAGCGGGTTACATCTTCGCGGTCGGTCCACGAAAAATCAATATCAAAGTCGGGAGGAGAGGTTCGGTATGGATTGATAAAACGCTCAAAATATAAATCCAGCTCTACCGGATCTACATTGGTAATGCGCAAAAGGTAAGCTACCAGACTGTTGGCGCCACTTCCCCGGCCTACATGATAATAACCCTTTCTGAGTGCATACTGAATTAAATCAAAATTGATAAGAAAGTAAGCACAAAAGTTAAGCTCTCGTATCACGGACAATTCTTTGTTTAAGCGGGCTATAATTTCATCGGTCACTTTATTATACCGATATTTTAAACCCTTGTATGCTTCGGCTTTTAGAAGCTTGAAATCTTCTTCCTTAGAACGGGTAAATATCTGTTTGTTTTTATTGCTGTTGAACTCAAATTCTATTTTACACGAATCCAGTAAATCTTGCGTATTTTTAATAATCTCGGGATAGTTTTCGTAGATAGAAAGCAGCTCGGCATGTGTTATATATTGGTCCTCGAAGCTGGCTTGCTCTTTTGTATCGAGTTTGCTCAGTAGCGTGTTTTTATCGATAGCGCGTAACAAACGATGGATATTGTAATCGCGCTTATGACGAAAAGTAGCTGTTTGTAGTATGACCAGTTTATCCAAATGTTGCTTCCAGGGATTAAAAGGCAGCGTTCTTAAATCTTGCGGACGAATACCTATAAACTCATTATCTTCTAAATTCCGTAGTTCTGCCTGAAAAGGATAAATCACAAAAACATTTTCAAAGTCAGGTGCTTTGGACGGAAATTTAGTATTGTGGTGTAGATGAGGATTTAGAAATTCATTGATTTCCTTAAATCCATCAAGGTTTTGGGCAAGAGCTACAAACTGTTGCTGAACTCCGTTGCGTATATCGGCTCCAACAATTGGTTTTATATGGCATTCGGGAGCCTGTGTTAGTCGTACAAATTCGAGACTGACAGCAGTGTTATTAATATCAGTCAGAGCTATAACGGTATGTCCACCCTCTGATGCGACTTTTAAAACATCTTCTACCGAAAGTGTTCCGTATTTAAAACTATAATATGAATGACAGTTTAAAAGCATTATTTGTTTGTCAGCTAAATATTAATAACCATAAAAATCGTTCAAATAGCACTTAGTTATTGGCGTGTTATATAAGAGAGTAAGAATACCATTCACCCCTTAACCTTATCACCATCCAACCCCTTAACTATTGACTATTTAACCAATCAACCAATTCTCTAACCTACCGATGACTAAGAACCGGCAATATTGGTTTTTGTCCGTTAAAAGGGTTTGTGCCGCCAATACCTTTTACCTCCATGCCAACCGCACGTACCAGCGAGTTCTTACCATATTTATTTCGTACTTTATCCATTGCCTGGTACAGTTTGATAATTTTTTCAGAATCCTCGAATAACCTTATTTGGTAGCTTCCCGAAACTAAGTTGCTCAGTCGAACACCTATTAAGCGAATTAGTACTCTTCGGTTGTACATTTTATCGAACAAATCCAATACAGTATTAATAATAGTATGATCGAGCGATGTGTATGGAATACGCTTTTGTTTGGTGTAGGTCTGAAAATCGGAATATCTTATTTTAAGTGTAATGCAAGCCGTTAACTTGTTTCCGTTGCGCAACTGATATGCTAAGTTTTCGGCCATAGCAATTAATATGCTGCGTAATCTAATTACATCGGTCGTATCCTTTTCAAATGTTCGTTCGGT
The DNA here is from genome assembly GCA_963677245.1 of uncultured Saccharicrinis sp. GTDB lineage: Bacteria > Bacteroidota > Bacteroidia > Bacteroidales > Marinilabiliaceae > Saccharicrinis. The sequence continues at coordinate 782,795 of OY781921.1, read as the reverse complement.
AGAAATCGATTTTCGCTCATGCCAGGCAATCACAGGCGTATTGTCTATGCCATGCGCTTTTTTCCAGATGATAGTGCCATTTTTTCCTAATACACGTTCCATGAGTTCTATGGGCATTTCCTGAACGGTCTTTACTTTTTCTATTCCCAGGCTACGAAGCTTTTGGTAGGTTTTTTCGCCCACCATCGGAATTTTTTTGATAGAAAGCGGTGCCAAAAAAGACATTTCGTTGCCAGTAAGAATTTGAATATGGTTATTAGGTTTGGCTTCTCCGGTTCCTACTTTTGAAACTGTTTTACTGGTCGAGAGTCCAAAGGAAATAGGCAAGCGGGTTTGATGTATAATTTCTTCTCTGAGTTCTTTGGCCCATTGGTAACTGGCCTGAACAAAGCGATCCATTCCGGTAATATCTACGTAAAATTCATCAATAGAAGCTTTTTCGAATAAAGGAGAGCGTTCCTTAATAATGTGGGTGACCATATCGGAGAACTCGGTGTAAACGCCACTACTGCCTCTAATAACAACAGCATCGGGACAAAGCATTTTGGCCATCTTCATGGGCATGGCCGAATGGATACCATAAGTACGCGCTTCGTAACTACAGGCAGCTACCACGCCTCTGTCTGTTGTTCCGCCAATCAGCACCGGCCTGTTGTTTAATTTACTGTCCAACAACCTCTCACAAGACACAAAGAAGGTGTCTAAATCCAAATGTAAAATAGTTTTATTCATTAATGTCGAATATATCGTCAATTGTGTGACTATAATATAGTCAAAATTTATTACATTTGGGATGAAGAAGAGAGTGATTTTAGGTGATATTTTTCTTACCTAAAGGCATTCTGTTTAGTCTTAATGATTTAGAGTTTTACCTTAGTAAAGTATTTAAAATGCATTTTCCTGAGAATATTAAATTTTTACGCAAACGACGAAGATTGTCGCAGGCAGATTTAGCGGCACAACTCGAACTTACCCGTACTACACTAGCCGGGTACGAAAAAAATATACAACCACCTTTTAAAGTGCTGATTCGTTTTGCTGAGTTTTTTAATATATCGATAGATGCTTTGGTTCGATACGATTTGCAGGTGTTGTCAGAGTTTCAACTTTCGCAGATAGAAGATGGTTTTGATATTGATTTAACGGGTAAAAAGTTGCGATTATTAACTATTTCGGTAGATAAAGAAGGACAGGAAAACATAGAAATGGTTCCGGTAAAAGCACAGGCAGGCTATACCAATAGCTATGGCGATTTGGATTTTATTGGATCACTGGATAAATTCTCATTGCCTTTTTTACCTAAAGATAAGACTTACCGTACTTTTCAAATCCAGGGCGATTCTATGCTTCCCGTTCCTGAAGGATCATGGGTAACTTGTTCCTATATTCAGGACTGGACGACGATCAAAAATGGAATACCTTGCATTATTGTTACTTTAGATGAGGGGATCGTTTTTAAATTGGTATACAAACAGATTGAAGAAAAACGTAGTTTGCAATTGGTATCTACCAATCGAAATTATAAACCCTATGAACTACCGTTAAATAAGATCGTAGAAATATGGAAGTTTGAAACCTATAACAGGTTTAAAGTGGAGTAAGGGAAGGTATTGTTGTTAAATATTCCAGGTGTAGAAAGTTGGAGTGATTAATTAATAAATTCAAATGTAGAAGAATATGGTATAGTTTGAGATGTTTATATGTATATGCATATAATATGTTTATAATTCTTTATGTTATATGTAAAAGCATATATTTATTTCTATATTTGAATTATTATATTTAAATACATATAATGAAAAAGCTAGCAGAATTTGTAAAGCAAAGAAGAAAAGAGGTTAATTTGACCCAGGAAGAGTTCGCAGATAGGGCAGGGGTGGCTTTAACGGTAATCAGAAAAATAGAACAGGGCAAAAGTAATTTAAATCTAGATAAGGTTAATCAGGTATTAGCTATGTTTGGACATGAACTTGCTCCAGTTAATTCCAAAGAATTTGATAAAACAAATGATGTATGAGAAAAGCTAAAGTATTATACAATGAAAAACTTGCAGGGGTTCTTACTGAAACCAATGATGGAGATTACCTATTTGTGTACGATAAAGAATATATAACTAATTATTCAGATCAATTTTTAACTTTTACAATGCCTGTTAGAGACAAGGAATATGAATCAAACAGACTTTTTCCTTTTTTTGAAGGACTAATTCCTGAAGGTTGGCTTTTGGAAATAGCCTCAAAAAGTTGGAAGATTAATAAAAATGATAGAATGGGACTTTTATTGGCTTGTTGTAAGAACTGTATTGGAGCAGTAAGCATTGAACAAATAGTTGAAGAAGATGCATAAAAGATGTTTGTATTGTTATAAGGAAGTGAAAAGTGATATGGACTTTCATGAATCGTGCAGTAAGAGTTTCTTTGGGAAAGATATAGCTCCGGTTCTGCCATACACATTGGATAATATGTCGGAATTAGCTAAAAATGTTGTTGAGCGTAGCGTTGCGGTTCCTGGTGTTCAGCCAAAACTTTCAATGGGGTTAATTGAAGACGCAAAAAACAATGTTGATACACGATTGACAGTTATTGGTGCTTTGGGAGGTAATTATATCTTTAAACCTGCATCAGAGGATTATCCGGAAATGCCAGCCAACGAACATTTGACAATGCGTATTGCTGAAGCCTTTAGTATAAACGTAGTACCGTCAAGTTTGATTAGACTTCAATCAGGAGAACTGTGTTACATTACCAAACGAATTGATCGTACAGCAAGCAATGATAAGCTACATATGTTGGATATGTTTCAAATTACCGAAGCCTTTGATAAATATAAAGGTTCAATGGAAAAAATTGGAAAAGCACTTGGAGAGTACTCTGCGAATCCTTTATTGGATAAGTTGTATTTGTTTGAACTAACACTATTTAGTTACCTTACTGGGAACAATGACATGCACCTTAAAAATTTTTCAATGTTATTATCCAATGGTAAATGGACATTAGCTCCAGCATATGATTTATTAAATGTATCTATTGTATTACCAGAAGATGATGAAGAATTAGCATTGACTTTAGGAGGCAAAAAGAAAAAGTTATCAAAAGCTTCATTTGATACTTTCGGTGAAAAAATGGGTTTAAATAATAAGCAAGTTGCTGGAGTATATAAGCGTTTTATTAAGAATAAAACAATCGCTGTTAACTGGATAAAAGATTCATTTCTTTCTGAGGATATGCAGAAGAGTTATACAGAATTGTTGGAGAAAAGGTTTTCTAAGATTATTTAAATAAACAATATCCTAGTTCTCCTATTTATACAGCAATGCACGATGGTTAACCAATTTGCTGATCTTTTTTCTTAACGACAGTGGCGAGATTACTTCCATAGATGGGCCAAAACCTAATATTAATCGTTCCAATTCAAAATTAGGAACTACTTTAATGGATATGATTACACCATTTTCTTTTTCTTCCAGAATTCTTTGTGACCAGTGCAGAGGTTTTGTAATAACGTAGGGTTTATTTTCGTTGTTAATAAAGAGCTTAATGATCCGAGGTAACAGACCAGCGTTAATGGTAACCCCTATTACATTCTCATAATAAGTAACGGGATCAAATGTCAGGTCATCTTTAAAAGGGATTTTTTGCATTACTTCAAAGGTAGTTATTGTTTAACCGAATAAGTTAAGCAGACTTTTCATACTCCTGTTAAGACATAAAATTCGTCCCAAAATACGATGTCACGCTTTTGTCACGCCAGCTTTATTGACATTGGTATATTTTAGTTTTAATATGCTAGGTAAAATATTTATTTAAAACATATTAAATTATGAAGCCTAAAATTAACCAAGAAAAACTTAAAAGTTTTATAAGAAAAAATGCTGCGCATTATTTAAGGCAGTCAAATGTTAATTCTGTTGGACTAGGTTACAAAATTGTTAACGGAAAACGAACGGATGAATTATCAATTCAGTTTACAGTTAATAAAAAGGTTGCGATAGAGAGTCTTGAATCAATAAATGAAACTCAGATTCCTCAGTCTTTTGTAATCGATGGTGTTGAAATACCATCAGATATTCTCGAAAGAAATTTTGATTTAAGTTTAGCATCCACTGTCGAAAAGAACAAAAGCTCTCGCAAGAAATTTTTAAATCCAATATTGCCAGGCTGTAGTATAGGTCATCCTACAATATCAGCAGGTACTGCGGGTTGTATAGTATTTGATAAGAATACGGGTGATAAGTATGTTTTATCTAATTGGCATGTACTACACGGGAATAATGGAAATATTGGGGATAGAATTGTACAACCTGGTGTTTATGATGATGCTAGAGTTGAATACAATAATGCGGGTTACTTAGTAAATAGTCACATAGGAGCAGCAGGAGATTGTGCGATAGCAAAAATTGACAATCGAAAAGTTGGTGACAAAATAATAGGTATTGATATTAGGTTAGAAAATATTGATGATCCAAAACTTGGAGATAGAGTAATCAAGTCAGGAAGAACAACATCTGTTACCTACGGAATTGTTACTAGAATTAATGTTACAACAAGAATTGACTATGGGGCAATTGGAGATGTTAATGTAGGTTGTTTTGAGTATACACCAGATCCTGAAAATTTACCTCATGATGGAGAGATTAGCATGGGAGGAGATTCTGGATCAGCTGTTATATTAGTTGAGAATAACAAACTAACTAATACTATGATGGGGCTTCATTTTGCTGGGGAGGTAGGTAACGCACCTGAACATGCTTTAGCTTGTTACGCAACTTCTGTTTTTGAAAAATTAAATATTTCTACAAAACCTCCAAAGTCTACTAATATAATTCAGGCAATTAGAAAGGGCTATGATAGCAATTTCTTATCAATTCCATTAAGGTCTCCATACCCAATTAATGATTCTGTTTTTAATGATTTAGTTAAGCATAAAAACGAAAATGTATTTGATTATACACATTTTTCTTTGGTATTACATAAAGATAGGAAGCTAGCAGCATGGGTTGCCTGGAATATTGACGGGAGTAATATAAAAAAGGTAAATAGTGTAAGTTTTAAAAAAGATCCAAACTTACCTAAAGGTGTTCAAATAGGAAACGAACTATATGAACACAATGATATAGATAGAGGCCATTTGGCACGAAGAGCTGAATTATGCTGGGGATCACTAGAGGAGGCAAAAAAAGCGAATTATGATTCTTTTTATTATACAAATATTGCTCCACAGCATATACGTTTTAATCGGTCTAAAATGTATGGAATATGGGGTAGGTTAGAGAATGCCGTTTTTGATCAAGCGAAAATAAAAGATCTTAAAGTATCGGTTATGGCTGGACCTTTATTTAATGAGAATGATCCAATATATAGAGGAGTGAAAATTCCAAAAGAATATTGGAAAGTGATCTGTTATGTAAATGAAGATACACAACAATTAGAACACCATTGCTTTATTTTAACCCAATCAGATTTAATTACCGATTTAGAAAGGTTAGATTTTGATGAGTTTAAACTTTTTAAAGTATCTGCGTCATCCATAGCTGAAAAATCTAGTTTTGAAATTGCTGACCTTTATTCACTCACTAGTATTGAATCAATTGAAGAGCCTAAAGAAATATTATCCATTAATGACATATTAAAATAGTTATAATTATGAAATGTTTATTATTAATCACACTAGTGCTATCAGTATCATTAGGAAGTTATCTCAACGAAAAATCTATAGCCTTTCGAATCCTGACAAAATTGGGAAGGTAAAGGAAACAACATGTAAAATGATAATTCAGGATTCATCTCAACCAGAGATAATTGGTTCTTCCACAATCTTAGCAGGGATTAGTACTGCTCTTTTTAATGCTGGAACCGGGATTTATCGAACGTATTTGGAAAACTTAGAAAAAAAGCTGCAGCAGAGTATTCTACAGGTAGTGCAAGAATTGACGGAAAAAGTAAATTTAGTAAATCAATTTGTATTGAGAGTTGTTATTTTAAAAAAGGTAGTTTGTTAGAAGGAAAAAATATGCAGACTATACTATTTAAGATTATAAAAGATAGTACCAATTTATAAATAAGTTTTTTATAAAATGTATTCGTGCAATGCCAGTTAGCAGCCACACCCTTGGTGCCATAATCTGAGACCGATCGTCTATCATAATGAACGGGTACACCATCCAACATTGTAAATGATTTTTCTGTTGCAGACATGTAATTTTGATTTTATGATATGAAAAAAATATGGTTAATTGCCTTTTAATACGACTTGACCATCTTCAAAATGGTAAATATAGTCGTCCTTAGTATGGATATATCCATCAGAACCTGGGTAAACGATAATAAAATAGTCGTTACTAAATCTTCTATAGTAACAATTCCCTTTAAAATGATTTAAAGCTTTAGAAACATTCATTTCAAGTGCTAATAGTTTAAGATCTTTTGGTACAACTTTGTTTTTATCATAGAATTGAAATAATGCTCCATTTATGCTATTGATTGGAGCGCTATCAGTATAACCAGCAACATATCCTTGAATATTAGATAACTCTTTGGTCAATTTTTCCAATGCATATTTTGTAGAGTCAATAAGTCCATTGTTGAAAAGGAATTCAATAAATCGTTTTTGCTCAATTCTACTTTCCAATTCCAAAGCACTTTTAAATAGCTCATTCTGCAATTCCTTTTCAACAAGCAAGTTGTTCTGCATAAGAATTTCGTTATTGTGTCTGGTTTCAATTACCAATGTAATAATGGTAACAATAAGGCCTAATAGCCCAATTGAAGGAATCCAGTTTTTTAATTTTTCAAACATTGTATGGTATTTAAATTAGTACACCTTAATACTTATTTTATTGGAAATAATACTATCACAACCAGTTATGTCTGTATAGAATTCAATTTGTGTAGTACCCATTTTTTTAGGTATTAATGTAAATTCTATTGTTTCGTTAGATGTTTTAAGAATTTTTGGGTTAATATCAATCACAGAAGAGTCAGATAATAAATAGTTAATTCTTATATCATCTGAAACAGATCCTGAATTGCAGTAAGCTACAATTTCGCCCTCAATAACATCTTGATTACTGTTTATTGCAAGTGAATCTTTATTAATGGTTGCAATAAGTTCATTAGGACAGGAAGGTATAAATGTTATACTATCGGTTGAAACTAGATAACCATTAACAATTGCGGTAATTAAGGTTCCATTTCCTTGGAACGATTTACCTGATTTAAGATATATTGAAAACTTTTTCTGATTTGGAGTTAATGTTAAGGAGTCTGCACCTTCAGTGCCTATATCTATAACTGGCGAATCATATATTTTACCTATGGATGTCGATAAAAAAACAGATTGATTTTTATTTCGTTGTTGGTCAATGAATGTAAAGTCCAACTTTGCTATATCTAAATTATTGGCAATTAAAGTGTCTGTTGATGCTGAAATGGATAATGGTTTTGTAATATTATGATCAAACTTGGTACAGCCTATGACAAAGATGAATACTAACAATGCTATTTTATTTCTTTTCATTTTCTTTAGCTTTAGTTTTAATAGTTTCGTATGCTTTTGAAAAACTAAATCCCATGCCTATGTACCATGGACTAAGACCTTCTACACTTAAATTATACCCACCAGTAAAAAATATTTGATTGTTAAAAAGACCTACTATGGGGCCTACACCAATCTCAAAATCTTTTTTGCTGTTAAAGTCAGGAAATGAAACGTTTAAGCCCAAGGATGGCTCTAGCCATTTTGCCGTACCCTTCGGAAATCCATTGCTTCTATAATCATTATGGTATGTCCAAAGTAAAGATGCTCCAGCGGTAGGTTTGTAGTTAGAAGGAGATAAAGGGTAGTTTATATCCAATTGTTCCGTTTTTAAACGGTTTATAAGTAAAAAACTTTCCACAGGATCCATATGCCACCCAACTTTTTTAACTATAAACTTGGCTGTAGCTAGTTCAACTCCATCTGATGGATCTTCACTAGAATTGGAATTAAAAATATTATACCAAACTAGGCTAACTTCAATTTCATCACCATCTTTAATCTTTTGCTTTTTTAAATCAATAGTTGCATATACCAGTTGGTTAAATATTTCTTCACCTGCCCAAGTTGCTATTTGTTTTCTAATGTCCATATAACTTTGCGAATCAAAGAGAAGTGAAAGCTCTGGATGATCAAGGTATTTCCATATTCTTTTAGTGACTAAGTTTTTAAGTGTTTCTGTGTCTATTTTTTTATCTTGAGATGATTGAGAAATATTATTTTTTTGTAAGGAATGACTTGATTCTTCATTAAGTCTGGTAAAAAAATCAAGATCATATTTTTTAAAATTTTCTAAATAATAAAGGGTCTCATATTTTTGTTTTTTTAGAAACTCGGTATTATATCCATGTTCTTTTAATAAACCTGAGAATTGAGGGCTTTGATTATTTAATTCTACGATGTACATGAATAGAGAATGTAAGTATGTTCTTACTTTCTCAAATTCATCAATACCATCTTTAATATTATATATTGATTTTTGAATTTTTATCCAGTCGTCATAGTTTGTATTAATAAAGTTTATTTTCTCATTGACTTTTGTTCTTATTGTATTGAAGTCAATTCTTGTCATATTTGCTATGCTGAAGAATGCCTCTTTTGTAGTTTCCCCAGTGTCATTAAAATATTCCATATATCTTACAAAACGATCCAGTGATTTTAAAAACACTAAATAATTCTGCTTTATATCTTTAGGGGTGTAACTTAAAGTTGACTCATGTTTTGTATTATTGAACCGATTAATTGATGTTTTGTAATTTTCAATAGAATTGGATCGTAAGTTTTTTATATCGAGACTTTCAATTTGATTCTTTAACTCCTTATAAGTAATTTTAAACATATGTTTATTTGCATAATATAGTTCGCTATTACTAATGTACTCTAAGATAAAGTCTAAGTTATTTTGAAAGCTTCTAGAAAAAAAGTAAAGGTCAATAGGTTTATCTTCATAGTTTTGTGTGCTATCTTTAGTAAGACTAGCGGTTTCAATATTAAAAAGGAATTGAAGGTTATTTATGGCTTCTTTAAGTTTAAAATTTAACTCATCCTTAATTTTTTCTTCTAAATTAATTTCATTGGGTTTGGGTTTCTTTTGTTCAATCAAAGTAAGATTGGGAACAATCGCAAATTCATACAAATTTGAAACTTTGCTTGCTTCAATCATTAGTCTTAGATAATTATCGGCAATCTCTTTTATAGGCTTCGAATTAACACCAAATGCTTTTTGCTTCTCCCCTGTTACAAAATAAGGACTTACTTCAATATTTTTTTCCCCAGATTTAGCTTTTAAACTTATGTTTCCTCTAAATCCAGTATTTTCTGCAAGTGCTTTTTGGTCGAAATGAATTTCTAATAAAGAGTTTTCTCCAATAACAGATTGTTTTTGATTTGGTATAAATAAAGTTTTATAATTATGATCCTCAGTAGCTATAGCATCATCAATTAAGTTCCATATTAATTCTGGACTAGAATTATAACTCTTCTTTTCGTAGATAGTCATATATTGCCTAGGTTCTATGTAGTTAAAGTTTTTATCCTCTGTAGGGTCTTTCAGAGGTGTTTTATCTATAATAAGCCTAAATCTTTTAGGGTTTAAAAATTCACTTTCGATTACAATTCCATCCGAAGCATAAATAAAAGCACACAATCTATCATTTATGTCATTTTTAAAGCTCATGGCCTTAGGATGAACGTTATCATCCTTTAAATTCTCATCAATTAGATTAAATGATTGAGTTAGTAAATATTTTAAATTGATAATGAGAGTAACATTAGTATCTGCTTTACTTATACTCTCGCACTCCTTTTTTATTTCTTCGTTTATATCTTTATTTGATGGTTGAATTATCGAGGTAATTTGCAATAGACTATTTAATTGAACACTCTTTACATTACTAATGCATAAGTAGGTTTGAGAAATAGCATCACAGCTAGTGTGCAATAGTAGGTCTACTTTTCTGAATGTTAAATCTTTAATAGAGGTGTTTCTGCGAGTATGCCATTGTTCAATACTTTTATCACCAGATTTAAAAGCCCAGATACCTTTTTCTTTTTTAGGAACTGTATCTCCTTGTACAATCAATAATTCTTGAGAAAAAGAGAGTAGAGGTGTTGAAAATAATAAAATGAATGAGAGAAAATTTTTTAAAATCATAGCATATATAGTTAGGTATTAAAACTAAAGTTAACTTATAATAATTAATAAGTTGTACTATCACGTTTCTGCAATATCACACTTAAAATATTATATGAATGTAATTTAATTTATTATCAAAAGTTTGTCAACCTGTAGCTATAAGTGATTGTAAAAAGGTATGTTATAAAATATATTTAAAATATTGATTATTAGATAGAATAAATATGTATTTATTTTGCTTAATTGTTTCTCTTTAAATCAATGTTATATGTGCGTTGGTGGAAGATTATCTAGATTAAGTATTAAGTTATAGTTTGTTTGTCAAAACAGAGATACTTGTAGAATAAGAATACCGCAATTTTTTTCAACCATCATGCATAAACACTCACACCACTGCCACTATAATTACTATAGATATGCTGATATACACTAACCGTCTTCTGACTAACTTCTTCATCAGTGTAGCTTTCTTGTGGGAGCCATAGAAGGCGGTTATAAATCATGCCTTTTATTTGGGCGGTGATTTGGCGACTTTCACGCCAGCGATCAATCTTAAGTTTTTCGGTTTTTAGTTCATCCAGTGTTTGCTTGGCGACCTTTTTGACTTCCTTAATGTCTTTATCTGAGAGAGATTTTCCTTCAATTAGTAGGTCGAAGATGGCCAATGCTTCCTGGTTATCCAACTTTTCACGGATAGCACGTTGTTCTTCGAAGGAAAGATCTTGAATAAAGTCGTTTAGATCGTTGAAGGCTTTGTAGGTGTCTTCAAAGTTTTTGCCTTTATTATATTCGTCAATGATTTTTTTGTAGCGATCGTAGAATTGTAGTCTAAGAGGATTCTCCTTAAGCATCTGTTCCAGCTTTTGCTCGATGGCTTGCTGCATATCATATACCAGGGTGTTTTTTCGTTTTATTTTAGCAAAGGCAGCCCTTAGTTTTTCAAAATCGAAATGACTTAAATCGATATACACATCTTTTCTATCTTCTGCTAAATCGGGATTTAATACCACATCATCTTTTAGCTTTACACTATCGCTTACAATGGATTGAAGTTCCATCATAATCTCGGTTACATCCGCTGTTTTGGTATTTTGGTTTAACAGGCCATAGATAGCATCAATAGCATTGTACTTCTTAATAAATGGTTTTATCTCATCTTCGGGGTATAATGCTTTATATTTGCGGAATACATTACGAGCCATTATTTCAAACGTGGTACGGGTAGTTTCATTCAGACAAATGCAATCGGCAGCATCTTTTAGTTTGCCAATTTTTTGCATGGGTTTGGCATTCATTAGGTCGGATAAGTTAAAATTGAGTGATTTTAAATAATCTACCACTTCATGAATAGCCGACTTTAGTTCTTTGGCCAATTCTGCCAGTTGTTCTACCGGTTTACCGCTTCCCTTTTTACTTCCCTTGCCTTTAGAACCTTCACCGTATATAGAATAGGCTTGTTCTAATTGCTTGTATACATTTCCGTAATCTACAATTAATCCATTTTCCTTTTCATCATCATAAACACGATTAGCACGGGCGATGGTTTGCATCAAAGTATGACCTTTAATGGGTTTGTCCAGGTACACTGTTGAAACACATTGAGCATCAAATCCGGTAATCCACATGGCACAAACAATGGCTAAACGGAATGGATTATCTGCGTTTTTAAATTCCTTTTCCAAATTGCGCTCCACCATTTTTTTACGGTGTGTTTCTATATCCAGTCCCATTTTACGGAACTTATCTACCTCGTTTTGCTCGTTGCTTACAATAACGCAGACTTCTGTTTCAGTCACATTTTTGTATTTGCGTTGCAATTCCTGCGCCTGCATCTGGTCGTCTGCTTTGTCTATTTTACCCTTCAATTCATCCAGGTACAAAGGCCAGTATTTCATCACCAGTTGGTGCATGCGAACCGCAGTTGGTTTATCCAGGGCAACAAACATGGCTTTTCCTTGATAACCACGCTCGTTAAAGTGCCAAACTAAATCTTTAGCAATGGCATCTAATCGTGGTTCTGCCGTTAATATGGGGTAGTTTTTCTGAAATAAGTAAGCCAGCTTTTTCTTTTGGTCTTCATCAAGGTTTTCGTTCTCCAATACTTCGGCCATACGATCGTCCAATTCAGGATTATCGATATCCAGCTTTTCGCCCTTGTTTAAATAGCGGAGTGGGAGTGTGGCTTCATCTTCAATAGCTCTTTTAAAATCATATACAGAAACATACTCACCAAAAATATTTCGGGTTAGTTCTTCTTCGTCTTTTATAATTGGTGTTCCTGTAAAGCCAAGATAAGAAGCATTAGGTAATCCATGGAAACGCATATTTCTAGCGTAGGTTCCGCCTTGTGTTCGGTGTGCTTCGTCAGAGATAACAATAATATTTTTGCGATCAGTAATTAATGGGTATTCCGATTCTACTTCGGGATTAATGGAAAACTTATGGATAAGCGTAAATATATAGCGATGGTTTTCTGCCAAAAGCTGTCTTAAATGTTCCCGACCAGTACAGCCTTTCTTTTTTCCGGCTATAATGTTTTTGTTACTGACAACACCCACTCCTGAGAGGGTATCGTATATTTGGTTTTCCAGTTCACTGCGATCAACGGCTATTAAAAAGGTGTATGAACCGCCCAGCTTTCGATGTATCTTTTCGCATAAAAATACCATGGAGTATGACTTACCACTACCTTGTGTATGCCAGAATACACCCAGCTTACCTTTTAAATCTTCTATATTTTTAATGTTTTCCAGTACTTTGTTAACCCCAATGTATTGGTGGTTTTTGGCCATCAGTTTAACCACATCACCACTCGAATCATCAAACAATAAAAAGTTCTCGAATATATCCAATAATCGTTGCGGTGCACAGGTTCCCCTGAGCATGGTATCCAGACTTACAATGCCTTCTTCATCTTCTTCAATTCTTTTCCATTCTAAAAAGAATTTATACGGACTCGTAACTGTTCCAACTTTGGCATCGGTTCCGTTGCTTAAGATGATAAAGGCATTGGTGTGTAATATATGTGGTATGGTATCTTTATAATCCTTCAGATTATCCGTATAAGCATTGCGTAAATCGGTGTGGTGAGCTTTTAATTCAAAAAACACCAGAGGAATACCGTTTACAAAACCAACTACATCGGGGCGGCGATTGTATAATTCTCCAACGACTTCTAACTGGCGGACAGCTAAAAAGTCGTTATCTGTATAATCATTGAAATTAAATACCTTCAGTTTCTTTTTCTGTAGTTCGCCCTTTTCGTTGGTATAACTGACCGGAACACCATTTTTAAGTAAGTCGTATTTTTCTTTATTGATGTTTCCCAGTGTTTTATCAGCTACTTTTTGCGAAACCAACTCCATGGCTTGCTGGTAAGCTGTAGCAGGTAACTCAGGGTTGAGCTTTTCAAGAGCTTCGTGTAAATAACGGTTTAATATAACTTCAGATTTATTATCACGCCCCAACAATCCATCTTCGCCAAAAGTCTCATTTTGCCAGGCCGTAACAACTGTCCAACCTAATTCTTCCAGTACATCTTGTGTGGCTTGTTCTATTAATCCGTCTTCAGAATATTCGTAGCTCATTTAGTTATTGGTTAATGTATGTTTATTCAGGCCGAGCCAATTTACTATTAATTTGTTAAATATAACTTCCTGCCAGTCCTTTATCTGTTTGTTGGTTTCAATTGTAATAACACTGCACTCTTTTTCAGATATTAGTGAACCCATAGTTTCATAGTACCTGCCTTTATTAATACCTTCTTTACCGGGATAAACCAATGCAACCTTTTGTGCATCGTAATACGAATGGTACACATAAAGCTGTCGTAAGTCGTCAGGAGAAGGATTTTTACCTGATATGTTTTTCCATTTGGTATCCAGTATAAAATTGGTATTGTTGCAAGTAATAACGATATCCGGTTTAATGCTGGAACGATAACCTTTTTCCGGTTGCCAAAAATACTTAGAGGATTGTGCCTTTACGGAGTATCCTTTGTATGCATTTTTTCTAAGGCATACATAAATAAACTTCTCCCAAAGCATATTCATATCAAACATTAAGGCCAGTACATCATTTTGCCCTTTGCTTACATCAGGGTGGTAGTTGAGCAGTAAAAGCCTTGCTATTTCAAGTGCGTTTTTGTAATCCTGACTTTTACGGTTTAGAGGTAATCGCTCAAAAGTGGCATCGGTCACTTTAATATCCGGCATTTCCGGAAAGTTTAGCAATAAGGCCCCAATGCGACTGTTTAAATGAACATTGTTGTTGATACGTTTTAATAACAATAGCGCCTTATAGAGTATTAAATGCAATTGATGTTGTTGATCGTAGATAGTGTGTTTGATGTAAAAGCGCTCTTGATGTACAATATTGTTTTGAATATGCTTACCAAAAGCCAATGCCCCTTTTAATGCACTGCTGTTACCTTCTGTTTTACGGTACTTTTTAATCAGACCTTTGTGCAATAAATATTCAAGCTTTTTAAGGTAAAGCTCAAAGTATAAATCCAGTATAAAGTTCGACTTTAGTTTTAATTGCGATTGAGTAGGGGCTTTGGTATCGAATGCCCCAACTGTCTTTAGCATACTTACCAATATATCTCTCCACTCTGATTTTTTACCGTATCTATCAGCCTTAGGTAATACTTCAATAACCAATTTGCCCAATTGCAATACTCCAACATGTTCGTTAAACTGAACTCCTTTATGTATCAGGTTATAATAGGGTAGACCTTTCCCATAAAAAAGCTCCATTGCGTTGCGGTGTTCTTCTTTAAAAAGAACATCATCATAAACATGACCTACTTTTAAGGTTTGATGCTCAAAAACACTGAAGCTATTTTTATCCTTCTTGTTCACCTCTATCTATTTCTTGGTTTAATAGTAATAAAAGCGCATTTTTAAATATTTTGGAATCCATTTGATAATGGTCATTCCCAAGAGTTTTTGCAGCTGGATCATTTAATTTATAAATGATTTTTTCCAGAAAACCATCCGCATCATAGTCTTTGGCTTTGGCGAAAATTATATTCTTTTCGTTGATAGATTCTCCCTTGCAGAATCCTTCACCTAACACAAGAGATATTTTACCATAATCGCCATAAAAGTATTCCTGCATTAAAGGCATAATTTCTTTGCCAATAGCTGTTCGTAACCCTGCTTCATTTTTTACCTTAATAAAAAAGCTATGACCAATAAGGTGATCCCTGTCCAATAATATTTCAATACGTTTGTTGATGGTATTAAGAATATTCACGAGACTAAAATTTTCTCCATCAATATCTACTGAGCTAATTTTATTGCCAACTGATTCAATAAGGTCTGGTTCAGGTGGCATTTTGGTAAAAGTAAATCTACGCCTCAAAGCAGTATCCAAGGCCTCTACACTACGGTCGGCGGTATTCATAGTACCAATGATGTGCAAGTTTTTAGGAACGCCAAATTCCTTTTTAGAGTAGGGGAGCGTAACGGTAATTGCTTCTTTGTTTCCTATTCTTTTATTCTCTTCAATCAAGGTGATTAACTCACCAAAAATGGAAGAAACGTTACCTCGATTGATTTCATCAATGATTAGAACGTAATTGTTTTTGGATTTTTCTTTCTTATCACCTTTTCTTAATTTTTTATTGTATGTTAAATAGTTTATAATTTCCCTTACATAGGTTTGATTGTAAACACCATCGTAGTTATCGGTGGTAAATGCTTTTTCTATATTGGCAATGTTAACGGGATACCAAGGCTTTTCTTTAGCGCTGGCATGAGGTTGTACATAAAAAACTAATGTACCTGTATATTTTACGTCGAATGTTGTTCCCTTTCCTTTTATAGTTATAGGTTCTTTTCCATCAACTTCAGAGATGTCTTTCTTAAAAGCTTCTATTACTTCTTCAAAATTACCATGAACTGGATTGGCTCTTTTGCATATTAGTTTAAAAACACCATCTTCAACTTTATAAGTAATATTTTGCCCTTCTTCTTTGGGTTCTTGTGGTTTAATACCTTCCACAAAATCCTCATAATTCATACTTTGATGAAAGGTTGTAAATATAATTTGCTTGGCATCAACTAAGCGATCATATTCTGTTTTTAGAGTATTCCAATCTTGATGAATATCAAATTCAGGATTTGCAATCCGTACGGCTTCTTTGATTGAGTTATATGTTTTTCCTGTTCCCGGTGGGCCGTAAAGGATTTGGTTGAGTGGAAATGCAGTCTTTGTTCTATCTAAGTATGGTTCCTTAGGTTCTTCAACTACATTTAATGAATCATTATTTAAAAAATCAATTAAATAGTTAACTCTTTCTTTAAATTTGGGTGTTATTAGATTTAGTAGTTCGTCCCAGTTGGCAGGGAATGAATCATCTACACTTATACTCCAAATTGTGTCTTTTTGAATCTTATCTCTATGTTGTAAATATGGATTCTTTTCATTGTAGAAATTTATATCTACATCAATTCCAAATTGAACAATACTTTCAAAATTGAAGAAACTTAATTTGACAAAGATATCTTTAGAGGCAGGAAAGGTTGTTGGAATAAAACCAGCGAGAATATAACTTGTTAAGACGGGAGCTTTACCTTGTCCTGCTAATCTATTAGGACGATCTGTGTAGTTGTTGTGTACCTTTATATTGATTTTTTTGGCTAATTGTTTTCCTAAATATTGTAATTTATTACGGGTATCGTAATAGAAATTTGAGCTATTGCTATTCTTAATATAGGTTTTACCAATTTCAGTTTTAAAATCTGGGATTTGATCTAGTTTAAAGTATTCCATGTTTTCTTTTTTTACACATTTAAATCCTGTAATCTCCTCAAATCCCTTTCTGTTTGCTTCATTACTTCCAAAGTTTGCTGATTCAAGTTCAAATCCTTCAATCTTTGCAGCTTCCATTATTAGTAGCTTAAAAGGGTAGAGTTCTCCATTAATATTTACTGCATAGGATTTACCCTCATGTTTTTTGGGAATATTGTTTACATCAATTTTAGTGGCAGCTTGTTCTATCAGTTCTTTAGTAATAAATTCTAGTTGTTTATCCATCGGGTTAGTTTATAGTTATCTACTTTCCATACTTCTCTTTATTCTCCGCTACCATTAAATTATCTTCTTCAATTCCGTCTGCACAACTGATTTATTTGATTTTAGGGTTGCCATGATTTCTTATAAAATGAACTTCGATTATTGGTATAACGGTTGCAATCCGTTATAAAATTAGGCATCATGCAAATAAAAAATCAAAGACTATCCTTAAATCCTTTTAATCTGCGGTACTGACGTTGGGATTACCTTGCGCTTTTTGCTTGAATTTGCGATTGACGATCCTTTTGTACTGCAAACTTTTTGCACCAAAGTTTATTAGTAGGCCTACTTCCAGGTCATATGCCTCCAGATAGTTAATGGCTTGGGCAAGGTGAACATCTTCTAAAGTACTTACTGCTTTTAATTCTACAGAAACTACTTCTTCCACCAAAAAATCAACTCTTCGTGTTCCTATTTGTTGATGCTTGTAATATACAGGCATTTCATGCTCTCTGCTAAACGATAAGCCTTTATCACCCATTTCAATAACCATGGCTCGTTGGTATATGACTTCCTGAAAACCATTACCTAATGCAGAATGAACATTCATGGCACTACCAATGACATCCTTGGTAATGTCCGAATACTTGTATTCAGTTTTATTCATAGTTTAGTGTTTTGTTTAATCATCTGTCCGCACCACTAATTTTATTTGTTTCTGGCATTGACTTGATTGCTTATAAAAGCAACCTCTATTATTGGTATTACTGTTGCAAACCGTTATAAAATTATGCATCATGCAAATAAAAAATCAAAGACTATCCTTAAATCCTTTTAATCTGCGGTACTGACGTTGGGATTACCTTGATTGCTTATTTGGTGAAGCAATACAATTATCGGATTGAAAGATGAATTAGATTATATAAGTTTCAGTTATACATAATAAGTGTGTTTTTGTTACAATAACTTTGATAAATAATTACATAATATCATTCATCATAGCCTATCAATTAATCCTAAAAATCTGAGCTTAAGACGATTTTCCATATTTCTCTCTATCCTCCGCCACCATTAAATAATCTTCTTCAATTCCGTCTGCACCTCTGATTTTTTTGATTCTGGGATTACCTTGATTACTTATTATGAGAGCTTGTATGTTCACCACTATTATTATAAACAATCATATAATTCTGCATCAAGCCAATAAAAAATCATAGCCCATCTGTTAATCCTAAAAATCTGAGTTTAAGACGATTTTCCATACTTCTCTTTATCTTCCGCAACCATCAAATAGTCTTCTACACTTTCTAATTTTAATTTATCCACATCTATCATTCCTGTCATTAAACGAGGTAAGAGTATATCTCGGGCCTCTTTAAGGTGTTGGTTTTGCTTTTGAAGATTCCATGATATTTCTAAAGAGTTTTTAAATATTAAATCATACTTGTTAACTAACTCTTCATTTGGCATCAATATGTCTGCATCTTTAAAATCAATAGCTTTCACAGCTGGATAAGCTGCACCTCCAGCCCTGTTATTAAGGTAACCTACGAAATCATTAGTTGTTACATATTGTAATAAGAAGGAAGTAGGTAATAATTTAGGTGTAATGACACAAAAACCTGTTGATGCAATCAAATTTTCTGAAGGATTCCATATAATCGAATGAGATTTTCTATTAGGTCGAACACATGACCAGATAATGTCACCATGTGTTACTATTCTTTTAGCTCTGCCAGGAGCTTCCTTTATATTATATTTGGTTGTAGATTCAATTTTTCCAGGTGAAACGCTAGCTATATCGATATAATCAATGTTTCCGTCAAAATCTTTTTTTATGCTTTTGGCATTGATTTTAGCAATAGAGCTGAGTTTTTTGTAAAGCCACCCCTCAGGCAATCCACTCTCTTTATCAATTTTCACCTTTTCATGTCCGGGAAAATGCAAACGCACAAACCACTCTTCATAGGTTAATTGCGCTTTTTCTTCCAGTAGTTTAATACGCTTTAGGTTGTTTTCAATTAAATCGTCGTAAGCTGATAGGATGGAGGCTATGCGACGTTGGATAGGGAGAGGAGGAAGTTTAACTTTAAATTCTTTGAGAATTTTACCATTAAGATTGTTTTGTGCACCGCCAGATTTTAAATGTACAAAATCATTATAATGACTTGCAATTTTATAGAACATGTATTCAGGGCAAGCAAGGGATTCATTAAATGTAAAATTTGTACAAGCCTGGTTTGTTGCTAATGGAATCATATTCATTGCGCATCTGCCTGCAGTATCCCCATTTCCATACATTGCAATTAAGATTGACCGTTCGGGAATAAGTTTTGCAGAAGAGTTTTTAAGTCCAAGTTCTGTAATTTTATTTTCAGAATTATAGATCTTTTCAAAATTTACTTCCTTTGTTTTTATCCATGGTATGTTACCGTTATAATAATCCTGCCTTTTAGTTGAGGGAGTTCCTCCACTTTGAATCTTTATGCATAAATCTTGAAGCGCAACCTCTTTCCATTCTTCTCTCATAATCTCACCCCCTGAATTTTCTCCATCAATGCATTCGCTTCTTGATTTAACTGTGCTAATTCATTATGAATTTCCTCCATACGTCCTTTGTAGTCAAAATCCATATCTATATCTATGGATACGCCTACATATCGCCCTGGAGTCAAGCTGTAATCCTGTTCTTTTACTTCTTCCAGATCAACAATTTTACAAAGGCCTTCAATATCCTGGTATTTACCATCGGGGAAGTGTTCATTAAACCATACGTTATCTGCGCTAACTTCAGGTTTGGCGCCACGAAATATAGACATGATAGCAGTTAAACCTTCCAGCTGTTCATCGCTAAAATCGTTAATGGTGGTGCTTACCTTACGGTAGGTATTACGGGCATCAATCATTAAAATCTTATCCTTGTTTTCTTTCTTTTTACCCTTATTAAAAAACCAAAGATGGCAGGGTAGGGAGCGGGTATAAAAAAAGTTGTTGGCCACAGAAACAATACATTCCACATCACCGGTTTCTATTAGCTTTTGGCGTATGATTTTTTCTGCATTTCCGGCATCGGTAGCCGAAGAAGCCATAACAAAACCGGCGCGTCCCTGCTCATTTAAATAGGCATGAAAATATTGTATCCACAGGTAGTTACCGTTGCCAATAGTTCCTTTACCTGTAAGCGGAGCACCAAAGGATAAACGTGCATCTTCTGCTAAAAATTTGTTTTTGGCATCCACCTTATCTACGTTAAAAGGAGGATTGGCCATAACAAAGTCGCACTTTCCGGTTAGGTCGTGCGGATTGGTATAAAAACTATTGCTTTCGATGATTTTGCCCTCAATGCCATGTATGGCCAGGTTCATTTTAGCCAGTCGTGTATTGTTACTTTTTAACTCGGTACCATATACTTTTATGGCTTCGTTTACCACTTTATGCTCGTGGTCTTGCACAAAATGCGCCGTTTGCACAAACATACCCCCCGAGCCACAAGCCGGATCGTGCACAATACCATGGTTGGGCTGTATAAAATTTACAATCAGGTTAACCAACGAAGGAGGGGTAAAGAATTCTCCACCTTCCTGCGCACCAGCTCCCTGCATGGAGAATTTCATTAAGAAGAACTCGTAAATACGACCAAATACATCGCCCTTGGCTTTTTTTACCGCATCTTTATTAAATACCCTAATGAGGTCGCGCAACAGCTTGTCGCCAAACTCCTGATAGTTTTTCGGAAGGATACCTGCCAAATCAGGATATTCCTCTTCAATTAACTTCATGGCATTGTTAATAGCTTCGGCCATATCGGCATCTTCAGGCAAAGAAGCCAGATATTCATATTTAGCTTTTTCGGGTAAAAGAATAGCTCCGGCAGCCGCAAAATCATCTTTAGTAGCCTCCCTTTTTTGTTGGGTTCGCGGATTGATAGGTAGTTCCTTTTCTATTTTAATTTTAGCATCCTCGTAGCGGTTTTGCGCAAAACGCAATAATACCAAACCAAGGATAGGGTCTTTATATTCGGCAGCTGTTAGCTTAGAGTTTCCACGCAATTCATCCGCAGCATCCCACAACTCTTTTTCCAGCTGTTTTATTTGTTCTTGAGTCATTTTATGTAGTAAAATTTAAGGGCAACTAAGATAAGTATTTTGCTTCGACTGAATACGGTGGTGTTGATGAATAAGTATAGCTTGTTTATAAATTTCAGTTTGTTTTATCAAATAGTTTCAAATTATTGCGGAAGGTCTTTATAATTCAACATTATATAAAACTGTAATGTGGCGTGAAAAGCTGTAGCAAAAAAGCGCAAGTAAAATCAACTCTACAACAGACACTAAGCCCTCTGCAAGCCATAAAACCGACTCTGCAACGCTCACTAAGGCCTCTGGAAATCACAAAAGTGACTCTTTGACAGATAAAAAGGGGTCGGCAAGTCACAAAAACGACTCTGGAACACATCTTAATGGGTCTGGAACACATAAAAGTGACTCTTTGTCAGGAAAAATGTGTTATGTTTAATTGGATTTTTGGTAAGTATGATTTGTTTGTTTTATCATAATTTCTTATTTTAAAAATACCAAAACAAAATCCTATACATCAATAAAACCAGACAAAACAATTTAAAACCTTCAAACATGACCTTTAAAAGACGATCCTTACGTGAATTCTTACCGCATTTAATAGCAAATCATTTATATCCTTTATTCTTCATTATTCATTTAATCTGATTGACACAACTATATAATCAGATCCAAAAACTTTATTTAATATGAGTGATTCATTAGAAAAAGAACTGGAGCGGAATCGTATTCTGGTTCAGGGAGTAATGGGCAGCAGCGAAATAAAAGAACGCATTGCACCTATTTATCCTGAAGAAAAACTGGCACAGGGAGTTGAATTGTATACAGCTGCCCGTAATGCATTTCAAACCCAGGTAATAGAAGTAGGGGAGAGCAGAGCTGCTACCCGGGCTTTTAATGACGAAAAAGACCGCATACATAACTTGTTAATTAAAATTAGAAAAACCTTAAGGTATTTCTATAAAAATAACCTTCAGCAGGAAGAGCTATTACAGTTTAATAAGGCTGTGCCAACCAATTACGCTGAGTGGGGAGATATGATTCGTTTAATGGCAAATGCTATTATGTCGCACGAAGAGGTATTGACCAAACTTACTTTAGTTGGCATTACTTCCGCGGAGATAGAATCGTTGAAAACCGATTTGGATGCTTTGGATGAATTGCGTTTAACTGCCGTAAAAGAGAACGGAGAATCGCAAATAGCCACAAAAAACAAAGAAGCTTCCTTTAACGAGTTAAAAAGTTATTGTATTGACTTAAGAGAATGCCTGGACTTATTCTTTGAAGGAAGTGAACGTCAGGTGATAGAAAAAGTAGGTATAACCGTAAAATAGTAAGTTAAAGAATAGGGTATAATAATATGCTATGTTAGGGAAGTGTTGAAAAATGCTTCCCTTTTTTTTTACGATTTCTTTTTAGGTATTGAATGTTATGGATTTGCTCGTGGATTATTAGGAAGTAGCAGATAGAGATTATTTTATTCGATTTCGATCAACTAGTTTTTTTTTAGTAAAATAAAGACGATTCGGTAAAGAAATTTATAATACTAAAGTTTGTTAACAAGGTAAAAGTAAACAGAATTGTTTATAATTGTGGGATTTTGTAATTTTGAATAGTAAAAACAATCAATATGTTACCAGATATAAATAAAATAAAAGGTATTCATCCTGGAGCAATCTTAAGTCGAGAAATTAAAAAAAGAGGTTGGAAAAATAAGGAATTAGCCTCTATGGTAGATGAACATGCTCAGACAATTAGTGCAATATTAAAGGAAAAAAGAAGTATAAATCCTAAATTATCGATAAAACTAGGGAATAAATTAGGAGTAGATGAAGATTACTTTATGCTTCTGCAAGCAAGTCATGATGTTAGGAGGGTACACGAAGAGGAGAGTAATAAATTAATTCCTAATCTAAAAAATATAAGAAGAGCTTTATTTTGGGATACAGATTTTAGTAAAATAGATTGGATAAAGAATCAAAGGGCAATTGTAAAAAGAGTATTTGAAAGAGGTAATGAATCAGAAATATGTGAGATTATAGATTTTTACGGATTTGAAAAGGTGAATGAAGAGATATGTAATATTGGAGACAGTTATTTAAATTCCTTTAATAAGAATGTTGAAAAATATATGCATTAAATATGAAAATCTATAAAGAAACAGTTTCTGATTTACTTTGGGATACGCTTACTAAATTAATGCAGTTTAAAGAGCTTGAACCTTTTAGGCTTGTAGGAGGAACATCTTTAAGTTTGCTTCTTGGACATAGAATTTCTGTAGACATTGATTTATTTACAGATGCGGAGTATAAATCAATTGATTTTAATGAGATTGACAATTTATTTGAGGCACACTTTAATTATGTGGATTATTGCTTTGGAGGTAATGATAGCATGGGGAAATCATATCTTATTGGCCATAATAAAGAAGAAACCATAAAGGTTGATTTGTTTTATACTGATCCGTTTCAATATGCAATGGTGAATTTTAATGGCATTAGAATATCACAATTGAAGGAGATTGTTGCTATGAAACTAGAAGTAATTGGTAATAATGGCAGAAAAAAGGACTTTTGGGATATACATGAGTTAATGGAATCTTTTTCTTGGGGGCAAATGTTGAGTTTTTATGAAAAAAGATATCCTTATAGTCACACCAGGGAAGAAATTATTCATAAACTAACAGATTTTAGATCAGCAGATACAGACTTAGATCCAATTTGTTTAAGAGGAAAATATTGGGAATTAATAAAATTGGATATTGAAGATTCTGTTAGTGAATATTTAGCTCGAAATGCATAATGTATTATTTTAAAATATTCCTTGAAATAAAGCATATTATACAGAATTAATATAAAGATGCATTTTTACAAACTAAGCATCATGTAAATCCATAACCCTGCTGTGGTCTTACGGCTATTTGCCAATACAATATCTTTTCAGTATTTGTATATCAGTAGTTTAACCTATTGTAGCAACAAATTAGCAACAGGAATTTTTAAGCTATAGGAAAATATAGGATAGAAAGTGAAAAGTCAACATCTCGCCCGTAATTTCTCCCGTTGGTAAATATACTAAATTTGGCTTCTGAGCCAATAATAATTGTTTTTGGAAGAAGTGTTCATTTGAAAAAAAGGCATCAAAAAACCGCCTCAAATGAAGCGGTTTTAAAAGAAATCCGAAATAATTCTGTTTACGCTACAGTAACCGAGCCAACATACTTACTGTTAGCAACAGAAATACCATCTTCGCTTAAGAAAGCGATAAAACATTCAACTGAATCTCCTGAAAAATCATCAGGAACGGTTAAGCTTTGAGAACCTGCGTTTCGTGCTGCTCCATCAGTTACAAAGATGGCTTCACCTTTTGTACTGTTGTAAGCTAAAATCATCGCTTTATCGGTTGCGCTTGCATTACTCTCGGAAGTATTATCTCCCCAGGTAAATTCAACTGAACCTGCAGCGGATGAAGCGGCAGTACCATTTAAAACTCCTGCCAAAGAACCACGGCTGATTAATGCAGTTGCATAATCAATTGTGAAATTCGGATAAGAACCAGTAACAGCGTTTTTCAGGATGTAAGACATCGCACTGTTAAACTGAGTCATTTTAATTGCGTAGTTCTTGTAACCGACTTTTACAAAGTCTTTCAATGGTTGCAAGAATTGCAATACAGTAGAGAATTTAGTTCGCTGGTCTACTTGACCTTCAGTTTGGGGATTAGCCACATTTGCAGGTTTTACCCTCATGTAATCAATCCCTTTCCAGTTTCCCCCGATAACGTTTCCAACCTTACCGCTGAAACCTCCTAAGATACCTTGATTTATTTTACCCATTTTACTAAGTATTTAATGAAACAATATGCTTTTAACTCGGACTTGGTACGGAGTTGACACGTCCAGAACCTTGTCTTTGCTTCAATATATTGCAATAATCAGGCTATCGGTATTTTATGGGTTTCTATACATCGTCTTGCATCATTTTGCAATGTCAATCAGTCGGAGGTTAGCATCTGTACATAGGGAGGCTTAATTGAACGCTTAGGCATCCAAAAAGAGTAGGGGATGAAACAGACAAAAGGAAACGGAATAAAAAGCGAAGTGGCTTTATGCCGTAGTCTTTTGGATGATTTCAGACCCGTGGCTTAGCTTTGCATAAGCGTACAATTAATGCGGTGGGTTATATAAGAAACTTGCTTTTTCGTCAGGTCGGCAATTTAGGTGTGCGACGGGAAAGCAAATGTGGGGATTGAAGGAATGCAGTACCGGTGATAACCGGAACGGAATGAGTGAATGAGCCACTTTTGCGTGGGGTGCTGAAGCTTATGAATGAAGTGAATGCAGGAATGACGAGGTACGAGGAATGATTAAATGAGTGGAATGAATGTGCTGCAAGCATGTGGACTGTGGGAAGGAATCTTTTAATTTTTCTAATTGCGTCAACATCGGTCGGACTGTGGGTTGGAAAAAATACTATACAGGAAAAAACAGCCTTGAGCCAGACGGCTGGGCGGTGGCTGCAATGAATGGAGCGATAGCGGAATGGGTTGCGGACACGGACCAAGCATCGCGAGCCGCCTGCGAGTGGAGCAAGGGTGGTGCAAAAAGATGGATTGAGGATACGATAACCCTTTGCAGCATATGTAGGAAGTGGAACAAAGGTTTTACCATTAAAAAATAAACAATTCAAAAACTTTGTGGAACTGAACTACACAAGGCTACCGCTTTAATAGCCAGAGCGGAGCGGAGGCAAATAAAACAATTCAGCCGAAGCCCGCAGCGACCCGCAGGCGAGCCAAACACTGGCAGCCGATGGGCTGTGAGCGACTGAACGGAATGAAACCGTAACGGAGCGAAGTAGTTGAGGTACGAAGCTCTGAGTATAGTGCAGGTGTAATGTAGTGAAGTGGCTTACAGCACAGAGTAGGCTGCCGTGAGGACAACAACTGAGCTGCAAGAGCTGTGACAGCCTGAGCGATAGCGAACCCGTAGGGCGTTTAGCTCTTTTTTATACCATTAAAAATTGAAGTGAATAAAAAAAGTGCTGAACGGGCTGGCACTGACCTTGCCGAAGGAGGAGGACGAACACCATATTTCCTGTGTAGGATTAGTGCGGTGGGGTTAAAATCCATTTTTTAATTCATCAGAAATCTTTTTCTCAATACTTGCATCAATATCAAGTTTCTTAATTTTTCCATTCTGTAAAATACCTACATCGTCAGCTAATTTTACACTTTTATTAATATTATGAGAAACAATGATTGAGGTGACATCGTCTTTTGAACATATTTCTTCTGTAATACTAAATACCTTTGATGCCGAAATAGGGTCTAGATGGGCAAGATGTTCGTCTAGAAGAACTAAACATGGTTTATTACGGTTTTCAATTTTCTTCTGTAATAAGAGCATGTTAAATATTTGATATTCACCACCAGATAATGACTTTATTTGATTGTTAATTAGTTTTTCCAAACCTAAATTGTAGGAAGATAGAATTTGTTCAAGTTCTTTTTTATGTTTCTTTTTCTCCTTAATAATAACCGAACTATTTGTTTGTATAGACAATAAATAAGTCTCAAGTAATGTGAGAGATTCACATAAGTTCTCCCCGCTCTTTTGCTTTATATCGTATATTATACTGCTACGTTTAAAGTCGGAATATTTAGTAATATTTGAGTCAAAAAGGAATATGTCACCAGTATCGGCAAATATATCACCTCTAATGATATTTAACAAAGTTGACTTACCACTGCCGTTACTACCAAAAAGCACTAATGACTTTCCTTTTTCTATCTCTAAATCAAGACCGGAAAGAACATCTATTTTAACCTGTCCCCTTAATGAAAATGATTTTGATATATTTCTAATTTTCAACATTTTTTACCAATCAGATTTAAAAAATTTATAGTGATTATGGTTTCTTCGAAATTTAAGTATCAGAATAGGTAAAATTAATAATAGACCAGTAAAGAATTTTACATCACTGGCAATCAAAAAGCTTTTTACATCATCTGACCAGCTTTCCATAATAATACCAATAATCAAACTATAACAGATTGTTCCTAGAATATTACTAATAACATTAGCTTGTACGGATTTGGAAAGGAAAAACACATCTCCAATTAATATTGCAGCAAGGCTACTAACCAAAATACCAAAACTATAATTAATATCAACAGAGTCCTTGTATTGAGCCAAAATTGAACCACCAACAGCAATAATAAAATTTGAAAGCATTAAGCCTAAAACAATATAAACCTTTGGGTTTTTTGAGAGTGAGCTTAAAAATTTTGGGTTGTCACCTACAACTCTAATATAATAACCTGGTTTAGATTTAAAGACGAAATGTAAAATGATTAATAACAGCAACGCAAAGAATGAAAGAATTAATATTTCAACATTTATAGAACCGTTTGGATTTAATAGTTTAAATATCGTTTCAAATTCTGATAGTTTAACATTTGACTTTTCACTCATTAATCTAATACTAATAGAATATAGCATTGCAGCTGAAATAATTCCCGAGAGAAGCTTATTAACCTTTAATTTTACATGTAAAAAACCCGTGAAAAACCCTGCTAAAGAGCCAATTAATCCACTTATAAATATTGCATAAAACGGATTTATACCATATGAAAGAAATTTATAAGTTAAAGCTCCTCCTAATACAAGAGAACCTTCTATTGTCAAATCAGGGTAATTCAATACCCTAAAACTTAGCATGAGGGCAACCGTAAAGAAACTATATAAAAGACCAACGACAGCTGCTATTTGTATTACGATTAATAATTTCTCCAGGTCTATCATTATTTGTAAATTTTGAAAGCTTTTGATTTTATGGAATCAGGAATTGCAATATTAAGATTGAGACAAGCTTTTTCATTAATATAAATATCCCCAACATCTGCAATCGCTACATCAATATCAGATGCTTTTTTATTGTTGAAAATAACAGAAGCCGCCTGTTTTGCGTTTACTTTGCCTAACTCGTAATAATTAGTACCTACAGTTCCAATGGCTCCTTGTTCAACAATACCAGAAATACCGGTAAAAACGGGGATGTTTTTTCGGTTACATTGTGCAATGATAAAATTAGAAGAGGCTTGGGTTACATTATCTGCAGGAATATAGAATAAGTCGATTTCACTATTTATTATTGCTGAAAGAGCAAGGCTTAGTTCTTGTTCTGATGTAACTGAACGTTCTATAAGTTTAATATTTCTTTTTGAACATTCAGACTTTATATGCCCTATCGAAACTTGCGAATTAACTTCACTTGAACTATACAGAGTACCAATCTTTTTAATATTTGGAATTAAACTTTCAATTAAATCAAACTGAGCAGGGTAGGGCCACAGGTCTTGTGTCCCAGAAATGTTACCTAAAGGTGAATCTAGATTATCTTTAAAGAAACCAGCGCTAACAGGGTCAGTTACTGCGCCAAAAAGAATGTTTTTAGTTTTTGATGCAGTAAACATTTCTTGAGAGGCTTGCGTTCCTAAAGTATATATTAAACTAACTCTAGAATCGTTTGCAATTCTTTTGGCAATAGAACTAAGAGCCAATGGGTCTCCTGTAGCAGAGCGATTCATCAAAATATAATCTGTACCTTCGACGTAACCAGCTTCCATCAAACCATCGCTAAAACCAAGTTTTAACGCATCAGCCCATTCCTGAGGCTTATTCTGAAGAATAACTATATGGTTAATCGTTGAGTTATTCTTATTTGACCTACCACATCCTAAGAGGATGACAAATGATAAAATAATTGATTTGAATATTATTCCTTTTACTTTCATATTTTATTAGTTTTTCAATTTTTCATTTATGTATATTTTGTTTTCGAAAAAATCATGAACAATATTTTTTAAATCTTCAGGCTTGGCTACCAAAGAATTATCCAATTTAACAATTGATTCCAAATTGCTGTTTATTATATTATTATAGGCAAGCTCATATCTACAAAAACAGTTTTCATGTTCTAGGTTTGCTTTTATGCTGACATCAGTGTCACCTTTTTTATCCTTATCTGAATCATTAACAAAGGTTTGACCGATATTTAAACTGTGGCATATTTTACCTTTAACAAGCAATACATCAAAGTATGGAAGGTCTTTCATAAACAACTCATACTCTGATACCAAGTACAAAGTTATGTTTGCCTCCAATTGAGGAATTAAAATTTTATTTATGACAATATCAATTGAAGTTTTGTCAACTGCGACTTCGTTAACAATAAAGATACGCGAACAATTACAACCCTTATTTGCAAGACTTATTGTTGTATCCATCCACTCCCTATAATTATCAACATGTATCCAGTCTAAAAACCTTCTTTTAGAAGGAGTTAAGTCAAGAGCTAACAATTCATCACCCTGACCTACTGTTTCAGTTAATAGATTAGACAGATAAATTAAATAATCGTCACCAATTATATCTGTTGATGCATTCAGATTTTGCCAAAGTGAATTACCTACTTTTGCTTTGAATTGATTCTCATCGGTAATTAAATTATTGTAATGTTTTAGCAAAGATTTGACGCTGTAGTTTTGTTTATCTAGAATTCTTTCACATTCTGCTAATATCTGAACTGGAGACCTTTCATGCCAGCGTAACCTTGTAAAACGTTTTTCCAAGAGGTGTTGGTAAAAATAATCGTAATCCTTGATTGTATTATCATCATCTTCACCTTCATGAGTATTCTTTTGTATTAGTTTTATAAGACCCGTTTCAATTTCTTCACCATAAACTATGCTGTCATTGATGATGGCAAAATCGTTCATATATTCGTCGGTATCTCTATTTAGAAATTCTTTGATTTCCTTTTTAAACTCATTACTTGTTTCAAGAATAAACTTTAGAGTAAAACCATTAACATCATGCCATTTTATGAACTCCTTTAACGATTTACTGTGTTCTTGAATCTCGTCATTTAATTCTTTTGGAGATATTACAACAACACGCACTTTTAGGTTTTTATCTTGAATCTCATCCATGGTATCAGTTTGAAGCTTCCATAGTTTTTCAAAACTATCCCACATTTGTGATGGTTTATTTAAAGTTGTCGCATAAAACTTTTTAATTTTCCCTTCTTGATTATATGCTTCATATCTTAACACTTCTTCAAGTATCTCAATCTTATCATTTACTGTTCCTTTAAAACCATTACCCGTTAAACCTTTCAAATTGTTTTTCACCCATAAAAGTGAGTTGATTGTTTTTTTTCCTGAGTACTTTTGAAGATGTATTGGTTTTTCTGTGGACTCTATCGATTCCAATAGGGAGTGTTTCAATTTAGCCTCCGTTAATTCCGATTTTAAGGAGGTTATTTCATCTTTTTTAATATTGTACTTATAAAACAATTCAAAAAGAACTGCTAAGGCTGTTAGAAATAGACCCAAATAGAAGGGCTCGTTTTCTGAAAGTGGAATTAAAACACTTTTACTGTTAAGAGTTAAGATTACTGATGTTATTAAGGTGAAAATAATACTGTAAATAAAGACCGGAGACTTTAAGATGTTTTCTCTAATATTTTTATTAAAAACTAAAAACGAAAATGCTCCAAGCAATAATGCGGTAATCCAAAAAGTATAGTTTCCAAACATATCTATCAATTTAAAAGTGTTTTCAGTTGATTCTTCCATAATCCGCTATAATATTTTGTACAAACATTCACCAGTGTATTGATTTCTAATGGACTCTAAATAACTATGAGAATTCCATATCTTGGATGGCAAATCACCATTTCTAAAGTTACCTAGTAAGCCATTTTGCAATACTTTATTTTTCACCATTTTCTTTGCGACACAAGGGTAAATATTGCCTGTAATATCTATATATAAACCTAGAATTTGTGTGCATTTTGCTCCTCCATAATAAGCACATCTGCTATATTGAGTAATATCAAATGAAGAATCAATTTTTAGAATTTCCCTCATTAAAACTGCTTTTTGAGAACTTGACAATGGTTGAAGCAACTTAAAAGTATCTATGTCTGTCGAATCATTTTTGGTTAGAACCGAACTGTTAACTTCGCCATTTTTTGTTCTACCTGCTGGAATGAAGTTTGACATTATTGGGAATATATTTAATTCTCTGCATTTTAAGTGAATTTGTGCTAATTCATCTAATATGCCAGTAAACGCAATAATATCTAAGCCAAGTCTAGTTGGAAAACAACTATTAAATCCTTTTTTTATTAGAAGTTCTAGTGCATTATCTCTAACATTTGTATACCCTTTTTTACCAACAATTGTATCTTGTATGGTTTCTGATAAAGAATTAAATTTCAGCACAACACTTACGTTATTGTCCCATAAAAAGTCGAGAAGACTATGACTCCTAACGATTTCTATCCCATTCGTAAATAATACAATATCCAAATTCTTGTTTGATATGTATTTAAGTATTTCTTCAAAATGAAAATCTAAAGATGGTTCTCCTGCTCCAACAATGTTAATTGTTTTAGCTCCTGCTTGAACTAAGTCATCAATTAATTTTATCCTTTCTTCTAGTAATAGCTCATTGGGTCTTTTTTTCTTTGAACACACATTATCATCTTCAATATAACAATAAGTACAATTAAGATTACATGCATTCGTTAAATCAATTGATGGGTTTATTAATAGTTTCTGAGAAATAGCTAAATCAATTTCTTCATCAGAAAAGTACCAACCTTTTATATTATTATTTAACTTTTTCATAGTCATTACAAAAACCACAAATTCTTTTTACCAAAGTCATACAATTTGCCGCCCTCGAAGTGGGGGTAAATTTCTGCCACCATTTCGGGGTATTTGGTTGTAACCGGAAGGTTCTGTTGTGAAACGGATTTCCAGTACATACGGCTGAATTGATATACCTGGTCGATTAATTTCTTTACTTCTTCTTCGTCTTTAATGATGCTCTCATCGGTTGACTGTAAGTGCAACTTAACAGGCAACGGAAACGACTTTAGTTGTTTCTTTAATTGCTTTAATTCTTCTTCTCGTTCGTCTTCCGTGTGTTCGCCATTCAATGTTGGCATGTAGCGAGTATTGTTACATAGGATGTAATCATCGTAGCCAATTGGAATGTATGTTCCGCTGTATGGCATTTTATGGTCGTAATCCTTATCAAACAATACCAGGTCACTCGATTCTGTTTTATTTACCGTTACAATTACAATCGGAATGTCTTTATCGATAGACTTTAATTGACGAATAATGGGTGCCATTTCCCGGTTACTCATCCGCTTGTAAAAGTGGATAACAAGTCTTTCGGTATTTTCATGCTGCTCTTTGTACTTTTCTACCGCTTCACGGATAGCACCTGCCAACAGTTTATGATTATCTGCCGGTAGCACATTAAAGCCTTTAAAGTGTCCGTCATTGGCAAAACAGAAAGTGCTGCCAATGTAACGGGTGTTGTATTTTCTTGTTTTAAATGCGCCAATGCCAACAATCAGTTCGTTGTTTATTTCACGGTCTAAACGCCAAGGAATACCACCCAGTTTTGCCAGTATTGCGACAGCAATATTGGAAACACTCCATTTAAAGTTGTCAGCATTGATATTCTGGTTGTAAACTACCTGGGAACTGATTTTATATTGTAACAAAAGTTGTTTAATCCTGTAATAGAAATTTCGTTTTACCGGGTCTGCCTCAAACTTGCTGTATGGGCTTATGTACACAGCTAAATAGTTCGTATTCGGAATTAAACTGGTGTTGGATAGTTTTTCTTTTATCTCCGGTAACGGGTTCTCAATATTGGTAAATGTGATGTGTAAATTCTCATCGTAAGTTAATGGCAATGATAAGAACTCCGCAAAATTGATAAAACCTCGTTGTCGTTTTGAAAACTCATGAAAGCGGTTAGCCGTAGGCTTATCAGATTCATGGCAGATAAAAAAGAACTTATAATGTCCTCTTGGAGCTGGAGTACACGGTTTATGTTGCTTTAATCCCTCGTAAGGGTCGGTGTGTGTTCCACGACCAAATTTTAACAAGCTTGTTCCTTCTGAGGTTAACGAAACCGATTCCAGTTCGTGCCACTCGCCAGAGTGGGGGATTACTTCTTTAAACTCATCGGTATTGAGGTATTTAGTAAGTAATCCGTTTATGTTTGCAAAATAGTTGGCGTATTTATCGTCGTTCTTTTTGGGTGGTTCGGGTGCATATTTTAGCGCATCTGCTAAATCGGGATTAAGCACCGGATAAAACTCATCCAAATAGTTGTGGTCTTCATCGGTAAAATCATCGTAATTGATTAATTCACCATTGCGCACCAGCCAGTTTAAATTGTCGGTTGATATGTCTTTGGAAACTAGTTGCAAAACGTTCTTTTTTAACACTTTTGACGTACCATCAAAAGTAACAATTAGTTCCGGTTTATCCGTCATTATAGCTAAACGTACCGACAAGGTGAATTTGTAATGCAATGTGTATTCATTGGTAGAAGCTCCCGGAGCTTCGAACCAAATGGTTGCAGCATTAACAAAATTAGGGTGTACCACATGAGCCACCTGTTTAAAATATTCAGCTATGCGGAAATGATAATAATGTTTTGCAAAATAGATGCTTTGGGTTAAATCAACTTTAGCAACGTATTTACATCTTTCAGTTGTTGCGAAATCGCAATATAAACGCTGTGTATTGCTTAATGCCTTGGCATGTTTTTTCCAAAGCACTTTTGGGAACTCTCCTTTACGCAATGGGCTATGACCGTCTTCTTTCTTTAGCTTAAAGCCAAAGGTCTTTTCTTTCTCGGGATGCGAGAAAGTGAGAATATTAATGATATGTTTTGAATCGGTCATAGGCTGAAAAATTATCTGTATTTATTCATTACGCTTATTTCAATGGTTTTTATCTTCTTCATTAATAATTGAGCTTCCAAATTTGTTTTGAGATTTCTAAGTAAAGGCTCTGCCTTTCGTCAATATCTAGTTTATTAAATTTAGGGTGAGCTTTAAACGGCAAGCCCAGATTATTTTTCATGTTTAAAAAGTTTGGATTGTTCTTATATGACATATCACATAAAGACTGAACTAATAGATTTTCCTTTAAATAGTGTTCAATCTTATCCGAGTACGGCTTCGCTCCGTAGGATTGATTAGTACCTCTTGGCAATAACACTAAACCACCTAATCGATTACGGTATGTATTAAATTCATGCTCTTGCTCAAACTCATCTTTGTGTTCATCGAATTTATCAGCCCAAATATGTTCAACCTCAAATGGTTTACCTCCGGGATTATGAAAGAATTTCTCGAAACTGGAATTTAATCCGGTTTGAGCCTCGATGTACCCAGATATTCGAGAAAGTAAGAATTTTACAAAGAATTTATTTTGCCCATGTAGTCTGAAGTTTGTTAAGCCCTCAATTCTTTCAGGCATTTCATCTAATTTGGCTTGAAGAATATCTTGCAGTTCATCTAATGATTTATTGCGTATTTCTTTAACAAGAGAATACATGGTATATCGAATTGAACTTGAAGCAAATTTTCTAAAATTCACCGACCTTCTAACTACAAAAGCCTCGATGTATGAACCTACTAAATTGATTTTTTTTGAAACCGTTTCCCGTGAATCATCGGTACATAGTGGGGCTAATAATAGGGGATAACCTAAGGATGAAGCTATTCCCCATCTCCTGATATAAAATACATGTTCTAATTCCGGTGTTAGTACTTTTTCGGCTTTAATAATCTTTGTATAGGCATTGTAAAAGAATTTGAAGTGCGTATTTAACAAGCTTTCAAACTCAGAAGATGTTCCCTCAATAATGCCAACTTTAGTTAAATTGTCACGAACCCAACTATGAAATCGTGTACCAATTTTTTCAAAATCTTCATTTTTCGAACCAGCTTTACCTGGTCGAATGGTATCAGCATATTGCGAGCGAAGCCACGATTGAATAAATCTTTGGTCTTCGTTTTTATCGAATTGGTTTAACTTTTGAATTGCCTTTTGCCAGTATTCATTAGCTTTTTGCCTCTTTTTTCGGTCTTCGAATTTCGATAGTATAAAGCCTTTCAACATTTCTGTAGGGGTTAGGTTTAACCCACGGTCATTCATTGTTTCAAAAATGGTGTAAGCGTTTTCATCGGAATAAGCAATAATCTCAACCAATATTACACGATACTTTAACCAATCGAGGAAGAATGGGAACGAACCATTTTTAAGCTCGTCAGGGAAAGCCTTGCCAATATCCTCGTAACGCTGAGCCATATTTATTGTTGATTCATCGTCATCCTCTGCAATATTGTATTCTCCATTATTAAATAATTGCTCTAAGCATTCTGTACGCTCATCAACTTGAATATTAAAGGATTTCTTACCGTATTTCTCCGAAAAAATAAAAGTTTCAATGGTTTCAGAAATGCCTAATTCCTTTTGTAAGTTATTAAGATAAATCAATAAGAGCGTTAAAGATGTTAAGCGCTGTTGTCCATCAATAATACTTCGCTTTCCATTTTTCTCACTTACAACAAAGGGTCCCAAGTAATAAGCATTGTAATCCTCAACCGCTTCTCTTTGATGTTCCGGTTTGTACTGATTGAAGAAAGCAGCAGTTAAATCAAAAACAAGCTGTTCTATATGTTTCTCAGCCCATTTATATTCTCTCTGAAAATAGTCAACGGTGTATTTCTGATTATCAAGTACATCTTCAATACATCGGTCGTGTGCTTCTATTTTGTTG
Source organism: uncultured Saccharicrinis sp. (assembly GCA_963677245.1). Lineage (GTDB taxonomy): Bacteria > Bacteroidota > Bacteroidia > Bacteroidales > Marinilabiliaceae > Saccharicrinis. Next base: position 746,851 of record OY781921.1, on the reverse strand, counting down.
GTTAGTTGACTCATATTACTTCAGTATATTCCAGTTGTTTTCAAATTCTTTTGCTTCCTTTCTTAATGTTGAAAGGTTGATTCCTTTTCTGTTTCCCTTCGGATTGCGATACATGAAATCTTTTATGCTGTTATGTGGCAATACGTAAATCTCAGGCACTTGCATTGGGTCATTCATTTTATTCAGGAACGAAAGCAATACAACAAAATGATTAGGCTTATTTAAACTATCATCCACATTGTCAAGAGGGAATAATGTTGTTCCGCGTAAGCCCTTAACATCGATGGTAATTTGTTTTTCATCATTCAAATTGAGGATAATATCAATACCTTTTTTATTGCCCAAAGTAATATAAGCATCAAAGCCTAGCCTGTATAAGGTGGCTAGTACATAATATTCTGAGGCTAAATTTGTATTGTATCCTTTCATTGTTTATTTATTGAATTTCTTAATTTTCTCAGTTAAGAAATAACCACCTGCTTTTGATGAACCCTTAAAAACAACCATGTTTAATTGCCTTGCTATTTTAAGGTATCGCTCAATTGTAGGTTTTGATTTAGATGCTAATCTCTCTACTATATTATCAGTATTAATTCCTTCATCTTCAGCTAAAAGTTTTACAATAGCTGTTATTTCATTTTTAACACCATCACTTACACCATTAATTACACCATCACTTACACCATCATTAATAATAATATTTACACCATCATTTAGACCATCATTTAGACCATCATTTTTAATACGATGACTAATACCTTCTAGAGTAAGTTCAAGTTTGTCACCTTTAGTTTTCCATTTGGGTTCAGGATAACCATTATCTTCACAATTAGCAATCATACGTAAAGTACCAGTTCCAAGCATTTCAATTAATCCTCTAACATGACATATATATGCAATGTCAGGATTACGAAGAATTGAATCATGGTCTTTTTTTAGGTCTCTAACCGACATTGGTTCCGGCAGTTTCCCCGTATTTGAGATAACTAATTTATCAGGATAAACCTCTATGTTGAGCGTACTGGAAACTTTCGAATAATCCCTGTGGATAACAGCATTTAGTAAACCTTCTCGCAGGGCTTCTAGTGGCAGAGCTTCTTTTGTTCGAAGTAATCCTGAAATTTTCTCACCTCTTTTTAAATGGGTTTCGTAGAAATCCCAAATCGATTGAATATTCTCAAATAAGCTACGATTATAAATTCTATCAAATAAAATTACCTTACCAGCTTTAGATGAATCATATACCGTAGTTCTGATTTTACATTGAGGTAGATATTTAAACGGATTCTCAGCAAAAAGAATAATTGCAGCATTAGTTAAACTACCTCCTTGTAATAAACCCGTTTTAAGTAAAAAGTCCTCAACCTCAAGTTTATTTGTTCCCGGATTACGTTTAATGTATTCCTTAATAGTTCTTTTTATTTCCTGTTGGTCTAGCTCTTCAATATCAGCCCCCAGAGCAACCTGTCTTTCCCAGTGAAATTCTGATTTCTTACGATTACTGCTCAATGACTTTAAAGCACTAGGTGAAGCTGTTTTAATTTCACCACCACTTTGTATATAAATCTTACCAAGGAAATTATAAGGTTTATTTGCGCCGGACCATACACTGATTAAAAGAACATCTTCATTTTTATAAGATATAGCATTAATTGTAGCCGGTGCTGATGGCACAAGTCTATTTATTACGTCGTTTGTTACTTTGGCTTTCCAGTTTTTTTGAATACCAACTGGTGTTTTATTACTACTCATACCGAGAATAATATCACCACCTGTTCCGTTCAGGTATGCACAAAGCGTTTGCCCAAGTTTATCAATATCCAGGCTTTCAAAAAGACGAAGGCTTTTGTCTTTTTTGCCAGCAAGGAGATTTTCTATGATGATTGAATTATCCATAATTACCTCCTGTTTCTAATGATGTTCTCAACAAATTCTCTGTCCTCAAATTGCGCAGTAACATAGTCCAGCGCTTCATCTAACCTAAAAAACTCTTGCGCCCAATTTCCGGTACGTGTTGCAATTGGGTTTCCTTCATCCAAAACGTGACTATAAATATCAAGTGTACGCTCATCAAAAATTACGCTCTTTTTAATTTTTACATCGAATTGTTTTTCCCTATTCTCATCAAGATAATACAGATGTCTTTTCAACTGACGTGTAAAAACTACATCGCGGTGTACGAGAAACCAGTATGGCTTATTTAATTCAATTGCCAGCTTCATTTCTTCGAAAGTAATGTTTCGTTCTTCGATATTGCCCGTACCGTAATAAGGGCGAATGATACCAACAAAGGCATCACATTGCCTAACAGCATCCAGGCAATTATCAAGGTTTGACTTGTCGGGATTAACCCGAACAGTACCAATATGTGAATTTATTACTGCATAATCTAAAGTTGAAAGTGTGGCACAAATGGTTGAGAGCTGGTCTTCGAAACCATAAACTGTTGATGCCACCATCACTTCTATGTTACCGTCTGGAGTCATATTCGGTTTTTCTTATAACATTTTTACAATATCAGTTATCGATTGTGCTGTATATGTATTTGGTACTTCCTTTGTCTGGAATACCATAAAGTATTTAAAACTATCTCCAGCTTTTTCTGCCCACTTTTTACCTAATATGTTTTTGGCTTTACTGTCATCATTATCCAAGTGGTCGCCTTTTGTTTCTATCAGAATCAGGTTTTTGTTTCTGGTGTAAATAATAAAGTCGGGATAATGGTTGCTGTCAAAACCATTTAGAGCAAAACCTTTACCTTTTTCAAGGTTGCGGTGCCAGAATAGTACATTGTCCAATGATGCTAAGTTCATTATAACTTCTTGTTCAAACTTATTCATTGAAGCTTCCAGTTCGTATAATGATTTTTCAATTGGCGAACTTGGGCTTACGTGCGTTAATTCTTGTTGGAATTTGAAGCTTGGTTTTACAAGAATATTATTGGTGTCCAATAGCTTTTGGAATTGCTCTTTGGCATATTCCGATTCAAGCTCTTTGACTTTAGCCTTGATTTTTGAAATATAAATAAATTCGTTGTTAATAATATCCCGTACCTGGTCGTTACTTAAATCTTCGAATACACGAGTAACATACTTTGTAATATCCTCATGAGAAATTGGTGTCATATCACCAAGTTTGCGGACAATAAGCTGTGTAACGTCTTTAATTTGCTTATCCTTTGGTTTTGCGAGGATGTTGTCAACCAGAATAGCTTTGGCACGTGTTGAAACCTTTTTCATGGTTGCTGTGTGCTTGGTCTCGTTGTAATCTACCTGATATACTTCCGTAGAAGTTTCATCGAAATTAATTTCCGTGCTTTTTGATGCCAGTTTAAATCCGTTTAAAAGACTGTTGCGGTTTAGCAACTGTTCTTCCTGTGTTAATTCCTCAAAAAGAATCGTATCATGCAATTCGTCTTTGGGAACTTTACGGTAAAACTGTGGGATTTCAATATCGCTAACTACATCGATGAAAGGTTCTTCGATTTTGTATTTTTTAGGTTGTTTGCCCATTTCTCGCAATAAATATTCGTCGTTATCTTCGGTATATTCTTCTGCTTTTTTCTCAAATGATTTTCCTTCCTCTTCGCCCTTCTCAGTTATCTCTTTTACAATGTCGGTTGTTTCTCCAAGCTTTTCAGGTGTAAGCTCTTCTTCAGGGTTAAAATCAACTTCTGTTATATTAATATCACCTTCTGCTTTTTCTTCCTTGTCTTCCGGTTCTTCATCACCTCCAAACAGCTCTTTTTGTAACACCTCATCATCGCTTAGTTTTTCTTCCGGTGCTTCCTCTGAATAGTAATCATCTTTACTAAAACCAGAGTCTTGTAGAGCTTTTACAATATTATCTAAGGTTGCCTGAAATTTTGAGCTTGCAGAAAGTACATAAGACAGGTTCAATAACTGGCTTTGATGTTTGGTTACATGTGGTTGACGCAGTACCCTGCCCAAAATCTGTTCAACATCAACTGCAGAAGATTTATCGGCAAGCGAAGCCAATATATAAGCATTAGGGCAGTCCCAACCTTCTTTTAACGCATTTACAGTAATAATGTATTTTACAGGACAATCTTTTGCGCCCAGGTCAATACCTTTTAATTCATCCAAGCCACTAACCTTGATTTTTATTTGCTCTTCGGGAATTTTTAGCTTAATAAGCTGCTCTTTAATATGAACGTAGGTTGTATTGTCTTTGCCTTTGATATTCGATTGCGCCTGAAAAAGAATAATAGGACGAATGTATTTCCCCGTTATCTTTTCTTCTGCAATGGCTTGTAATGCCAACTGACGTTGAAGATGTAAGGCACTTGTAATAACCTCTTCCTTTTTGTGGTGGTTGTAAACAATTACCGGAAGCTTAACCATGTGTTCTTTTTTCAAAGCCATGGCGTTTACAAAGCTTACAATGTTGCTATTCTCTTTTGGTGTAGCTGTTAAATCCAACACAAACGAGGGATTCAGGTTGTTTAGCATTTCCACACTCAGGTCGCTTTCTGCATTGTGGCTTTCGTCGACAACCACAACAGGATTAAGTGAACGTATTACATTTATTAAAGCTGTTTCGTCCGTTTCGTCCAGAACAATATCAGGGTCAACAAAATCACGGAAAGGCTCTAAAGCTCCGTTTTGCTCATATACTTTACGGTCGTCTTTCTTCAGCTTGTTTATACGGATACTGCTAAAACTAAAAACAAAAATATTAAGTTGCTCTTTTACCGATGTAGGATTAAATCCTGCTCCTTGCAACAATTGCTGTTTTTCAAATACCTCAACCCGGTTGCCAAACAGGGCGTTTAGTTTTTCACGATAAGGATGGGTAGTGTCTGATAGCTGCCCAACAGCTTGTTGCAATAAATTAGACCAGGGCACTAACCAAACTACAGCTTTTGGTTTTGAAGCGTCATAAGCTTTGAATATCGAATTGAGGGCATTGCAGGCAATAAAGGTTTTGCCGCCTGCAGTTGGTACTTTAATGGCAACATGGGTAGCCCCCGGTATATTATCTTTATATGGGCGCATTCCTTTAGCAGAACCGTCCAATTGAAGCTGATACTTTCCAACCTTATCCTCCCAAAACTGATTATAAGCTTTAGCGGAATCCTGAAACTCGTTTAGATATTCGAGAAACTTATCCAGGTCGTTGATTACTTGTTGTTGATATGGTTTTAATTCCATGCTTAAAATCGTGTTATATCTCTTGGGATTTTCTTAAATATTATATGATATTTTTGCATCAACGCATTGTCTAATACGCAATTATCTGCGTAAATTATGTATTGCTCGGCTTTGGTTTTAATCGACCTTAAAAAACTATCGTCCAAAGTTGTAAGCTCGTCTTTATAATAATAGAAATAATAAGCCGATGAATTGGCAGTTCCCAGAAGGTGTTCTTCTTCCTGATTTACTTCTTTGTAAGGTAAGCGGGTTTCTGAAAACCAAACGTACTCTCGGATTTTATCCAAACTGACTTCTTCGTTCAGCATTTCGTTTTCAAGGAATAAAGGCTTGCCTAATTCATAGAAATCAAAATTACCTCCTGTTTCTTTTACTACAACTTCTTTTTTAATTTCACCATATAGGTTGATTTCTCCTTCCTCAATCTTAACTGTGAATTTATCGTACTTATCAGCTAACTCCAATTTTAAAGCTTGAATAGTATCATTAATTTTATTGCCGCTTTTGATTGAGTTGAGATTTAATTTTTTGGAGTAAAGTACATCCTTTTTACTTCCAGCATATTTATACCCATTAATAGCTTTTTTTATTCTTGTTGCAGTAATTTCTTCTGCATAATCTTCCATTTCAACTAAAATAAACTTCCTATTTCCACCATCTTCATCATTTAAATTAAGAACAGCATGACCTGTTGTTCCTGTACCAGCAAATGAATCAAGAATAATATCATTGGGCTTGGTTGCAATTCTTAGTATTCTTTCAATTAACCTTAAAGGTTTTGGCGTATCAAAATCGACAGATTTTGTAAGGATATTATATATCTCTTTTTTTGCTTCATCAGTATGACCTACCTCTTCATGATTCCACCACGTCCAAGGCACAAAACCTTCAACTTCGCTTAAATATCTTATTATGTTGGGTTGTGAAGCATTATCTAATCCAAAGTAAATTCTACCCTCAGCCAATAAATCTTTATAAGTTTTTTCAGCAATACCCCAGCACCTTCCTTCTGGTGGATGATGAACCGTTCCTGCAGGTGTTGTAATAGGATAAAATTGTTCCGCTGTTGCGTGCCCAGCTTGTGCAGTCATTGGAATTGGTCGCCACCTACCTTTAGGGTCATTATTTGGATTGCGATATACTTTTAATTGTTTTTCATTACCAGGAATTAAATTTCTATTTTCCTTGAAATACTTAGGGTTCTTAGAATATACATAAATGTATTCGTGAACGTCCCCAATTGCTTCTCTATTTTCCCTTGAATACCTTTTCTGCCAAACATTGGAAGCAATAAAATTTCTTGCACCAAAAATCTCATCACATAAGAGTTTTAAGTTTTGTTGCTCGTTATCATCAATAGAAATCCATATGCTGCCTTCTGGGTGTAAAAGTTTACTCAATAATTTTAAGCGAGGATAAATCATACATAACCACTTGTCATGACGACTTAAATCTTCTGCCTCTTTCCCGACAATCTCCCCAAGCCATTTTTTTATTTTGGGGTCATTTACATTATCATTGTAAATCCACTTTTCTTCACCTGTGTTATATGGAGGGTCAATATAAATACAGTTTACTTTTCCTTCATAATCTGGCAACAAAGCTTTTAGGGCTTCAAGATTATCGCCATGTATTATTTTATTTCCAGAGTTGGTTTCAATGGCTGATTGTTCCCCATTATCGAACCCGTATTGGTGTTCAAGGATTCTGTAGGGAACATCCATATGATGATTTACAACTTTGTCTTTTCCTATCCAATTAAGCGTTGGCATAAACTATTTCTTCAAATCAATTACATACTGCAATGCATCAACGGCATTGTTTTCATCTTTAACTACTTCGTAAACCTGACTAGCTAACCATAGGGTTAACAACTCTTCTTCATCAGTCTGCAATAATTTAGCAAGCTTTAGAACGTGTTCCCGCTTCGCCTTTCGTTCACCTCTTTCAATTTTGCTGTACATGGGAGTATCCACTTCCAGTTCCGCAGCTAATTGACGTTGAACTAATCCTTTTTCTTCTCTGAGTTCTTTAATTCGTTTTCCTAAAAACATGCTAATGAGTTTACGACTTGTCAAATTATGGCTAATTTAAAAAAGAATAAGCAAATAAGAGCAAAAAAGAATTAACTAATTTTCAACATAGTAATGGGGAAGTGTAGGAAACGTAGGAAATAAAAGGGATGAGCTAATAGATATTTCCTATAAATCCTCTGTTTCCTATTTCCCATTTGTTGGTTTCGAGTATTTGTTGTGTTCATGGTCGAGTAAGCCGTTTTCTTTAAACTGACCAATGTACTTTTCTGCTGTTTTGTCTTTTATGCCTAATTCTTTGGCAACAGCTAAATATCCTTGTCGATTAAAATTCTCAGGTAATGCATTGTAGAATTTAAGCTTTACACCCTTCAAATCGTTGTTGGGTAAATTCTGGAAAACTGCGATAGCATGTTTTTCCAGTGTAAAAGCAATTTGAATAGCTGTTTGAAAATCGGTTTCGGTACAAATAAGCGGATTGGAATAGTCGCCATATTCGAGTATGCGCAGGGTGCGAAGCACCATAGCAATACGAAAAGTAACCAGCCCTAAACGGCGGCTGTTGGCATTAAAATCGTTCCCCAATAACATTCTATTGCGTTTGTAAAGTGTATTAAACTGCTTTGTAAATACTTCACCTTGTTCGGCTGTAAAGCTGAACTGTATGGGTGTTGGTTGGCTGCACAGGATTTGATACAACTCGTAAATTTGTTCTCCTTTGGTTTCAAAGAAATCGGTATAATTTACTTTTTGATGGGAAACAAAAGGATTTTTAAAGTCGCTGTAATCCTCGAAAGCATAATACAGAAAGCGGCTGAATAAGCCGTTTTCCACATCTGGCATCATATTATGAACCTGTTTGGGAGTACCCGAAAGAGCGATAGCGAGATGAGGGTCTTCAACTTCAATATGTTCGTTGTCTTTGCGCCTGAACATATTTGTACTTTCGTGGTGGAATGCTTTGCGAAGCACATCGCTAAAGTTTCCCCAATCCTGTTTTAATGTTCCGGCTAAAGTGTCGGCTTCTGTTTCAAAAATGATTCCTTTAAAATCATTATCAGACAATGCCTGGATAAATGCGGATGAACTGCTATTGGCAGGAATGTAAAACATTTTTCGTTTTGGCTCCCTTGGTCGCTCAACACCTTGGCGTTGATTTTTATTCAGGTTGTTATAGTTTTCCAACTCATGTTCGTATTCTTCTTTTGCCCTGATTGACTGCTCAACCATAGATTTATGGATTTTCAAACCAAAGTATTTTGCCCACTTTAGTTTTCCTTTACCAGACCCAGCAGGGGCGGTAATAAAGGAATATAGGTGTGCGGAATGTGGCTCATCAAAATAAATACCTTCTACATTGGGTAGACAACCACTGATTACTGAAATAGCGCCAATCAGGAAAACATCTTTTTCAATACCCTCGCTGAACATTTCCGTACTTTCTCTCAGAATTTCTGGCAGTTGGTTATAAACATCAGATGGGATTTGTGGTGTATTGAAAATTACCTCATCCACTGTTGCATCTTCTGAAATAAGCTTTGAAGTGCTCACAGACTCTTTAGATGCCGAACTGTTTTGTTTAGATGGAGTTGTTACCAAACTTATTCCGGCTTGCTGTGCAAGGTGGAAGAAAGTTTTAATGGTAACACCATGACCTCTTGCTTTTAGGCAATTGTTGTATTGCTTATCACAAGCTGAATGGGAATAATCAGGGTAATATTGGCTTACCCTGTGAAAATATTCTCTGCCTGATTCGCCAAATTCATCGGCAAAGGCAAAACCTATATCCCGCCAATCGGAATAATTGGCGGTAATATCGGTATGAGCTTCTTCAAGTCGTTTTACTATTACCTCAATATCATTATCCTGAATATTTTGAACTCTTAGTGGTTGAGGTGATTTTGTTGGTTCTTTTGCTTCCTGGTCTTTATTGAGCCAGAAATCTATATCGAATTTCTTTTTTTGATTCATTGCTGTAAATATTTCGGATTAATGAAAACCTCCGGGTCGAAGGGTAAAAAACACGCGCGTGAAACATCTTTGCCCGATTTATCAACTTCCAGTTGGTACACTTCTTTAATGTAGTTGGCTATGGCATTAAAAAAGTTTTGGTGTGTTGATTCGGTAATGTCAATTGGAATAATCCATTTTAAGCCATCGCCCGATGGTGACACAAAGAGCAATTCCGTTTCAAAATATGCATCGTTCAGTAATTGATTTTTCAATTGCTGAAGATTATCTATGTGGTCAAAATCAATAGTAAGCAATCCAGAATGACCTATAAGTGCTTTGTCGTTTCGCTTTTCAAAAATTCCTGAAAAGGTTGCATAGTCAAACTTTGAAGCTTTGAATTTTCGTGCTTCATCTTTTACCTGAATAGCCCTTAGTTGTTCTGTAATGGAGGTGTTAGGAGTTGATTTAATCAACTCGTACACCTCGACTAAACTTAGGGTTTTCTTAGGGTGGATATTGCTTACAGGAGCTTTGAAATAACTGAATTTAGGAATGTGAACCGAAGGTTTACGTTCCTCTTTTGGTGCTGATTCTGGCAAAGTACGGTTGCTGTAAAAATGGTGTTTTTCACCTATGCGAAGATGTAGTTCTTCGTTAAGCTTTTCCAGTAATTTATCACCAGACAGCTTGTAGTGCAATGCCGCAAATTCAAAGGGATTTCCTTTAAATTCGTCTTGCTCTAAATCGCTGTACATAAACACCCAATCCACATTAATGAGTTTAAGCGTAAGCTTATTCTCATTAAAAGGATTCTTTGCAGGGTCGCATTCTTTGCCTGATAACCTAACTACAGTCTCATTAGGGTAATACTCGCGCAGAATGTGCGAGTAGATACCTAGCCCGTAATGCGTTTTATCTAATATTTCCTTCTCCTTAATCATGACTGCCACTTTTTAAGGTTCGGGAATAGTTGCTCTCCAGGAGTTTTTCGAGGTCTTCAACTTTATAATAGAATTTGCCATTGATTCGGGAATAGGGGAGAATCCCCGTATCCCGCATGGTTTGCAATGTTCGTTTGCTTACTTTGAGCGCAAGCATTACATCCTGACCGTCAATCCACGATTGTTTAAACGCTTCGGTTCTGGTTTGCTTCATTACCAGCAATTGCGCTTTTATTTCCTTTATTGCTGAGGATAATTCCAGTAGCATTTGCATAACCTCCATCATAGCTCAACCCTCCCTTTTTTGATGAGGTAATTGGCAGCTTGCTGTTCAATTACCTCCTGTGAGCTTTGCTTGTTCGACAATAACCATTCGTCCAACTCCTTGCGATTGAAGTAAATCTTCTTACCGTTGGGCTTGTAGCATGGCACTACTCCGGTACTGGTCATTTTATAGAGGTGCGAATGCGAAACCTCTAAATAGATGGATGCTTCATTAAATGTCAGTACTTCTTTTTGAAGCAAATTCTGTTCGGTTAGCATTTTTTCTATGCTATCCAGTTTCTGTATGATATACTCTGTACTCATTTTTCTTCTTTTTAAATGTTTGAAAATGAGCCCTGCGCAGAGCAATTATTAAATAAATTCGATTCAAAGATATAGCGGTTATTGCGCTGTATTTCTGTGATTTGCAGGGTGTAGTGTGAAGTGTAGAGTGTAGAGTGATGCCACCACATACAGCAAAAGCCATTGTTTGAGAAAACAACAGCTATTAAAAGTTAAAAAAAGAAGTAAGGCTTATAGTGTGGAGTGGATTATTTGAGGTTATCCACGGCTAATTCAAGTTGTTTGTATGAACGTTGAGGTTTCTTTAAAGTGCGAAGTTTCGACCGCTCGAAAGGTGTACCGCCAGCCTGAACAAAACATTTGCAAGCAACCTCCCAGTTGCGTTGTTTCAAGTTTTTGAGATATTTAGGATACATCAACTTAATGAGGTAAGCAAATTCGGAAGGGTTGCCAGTCCAAACCACTGGTTTGGTAATGGCTTTTCCTGAGAATACTTTTTTAAATACTCGGGAATCTGTGTCGTCAGCAACGAAATTGTTTTTCTTCAGGGAGTCACAAAGATTAGTAAGGTTGTCGAATTTAGTGTCGTAATCCTTATACCTAAATGATTCAAAAGAAATTCGCTCCGGTTCTGGTGATGACTTTTCTTCTATTGTTTCAGCTTCTGAAACCTTTTCTTGTTGGCTAATGAATAGATTAAGGTAGTATGCCAGTTTTGATTTATCGTCCTTTTCAGCTTCCAGTTCCGGGCAAAGTTGGTACATTATTTCATTTTCGCTGAGTACTTCAAAATCAATATGTGAAGAGAACTTATTTACAAGCAAAGAGTGTACTGCAAAAATATTCAGGCTTAGGGTGTCAAGTACCAATTTTGTTGCTTTCTTGGTATGCTGCTCATTGTTTATGATACCGACCAAGGATTCAAGCTTACCCATGATTTGATACAGCTTATAGGTTGCATCAATTTCATCTGAATTACCAACTGCTTCAATGATTCCAGCAAGGAGACATTGAAAGCTGTTTTTAATTAGATATAAGTAAAACTCAGTTTGCTTGTTATAAAACTTCGGAATTTCAATTTGAAGCGATTCAGAGATATTAACTGTTGCCAGTTCTTTTAACTCTTCCAGGTTTTCATTTTCTGTTGCAAAGTTCAAAGAAGTGAATGCGTTTATCGCTGAACGACAAAACTCGGTAGGATTGTCTTTATTCTGTCTGAGTTTATGATTTAATAAATGGCGAAATTTTTCTTCATCTTGATTTTCTGTTGACCAGGGGCGTAAGCTCCCGGTCAATATATTATTGGCAATTGAAAAGTAGTTGTTCATGGGGTTAGAATTTGATTCGGTTTGCGGCTTCTTTTTTCTTCTCGTCAATTACTTTGGCGTAAATCTGAGTTGTTTTCAATTCTCGGTGTCCAAGCAATTTCGAAACGGTGTAAATGTCGGTTCCCATTGTTAATTGTAGGGTAGCATAGGTATGTCGCGCACAATGGAACGTGATGGTTTTTGAAATACCTGCTCTCATCATCCATTGTTGCAATTTCATGTTATGCCATGCTGAATATTTTAAGCCTTTAAAAACTCGTTCTTCGGCTTCTTGTCTTTCTCCCAATAATTCAAATGCCTGGTCTGAAATAGGCTGGGTTTCTACTCCTTTGGTTTTCTTTTGTCTGAATCGGATATAATAACCCATTTCGTTTGAGTGTTGTACTTCTGACCAAACCAGTTTATTAATATCTGACCATCTTAAACCTGTAAGGCATGAGAATAGAAATGCTGTCTTTAACTGTTCAATATCGCATTCTGCTTTGGCTGCTGCCTTTAATTCTTCTAATGTTAGAAATTCCCTCTCTGGTTCTCCTTGTTTGAATCCTTCAACGCTTTCCGATGGGTTGTGTGGAATGATACCATCTTTTACGGCTTGTTTTAATCCTGCTTTGAATTTATTGAAATAGGAATACTTTGAGTTTTGCGATAAACCTGTATTGCTTTTGGTTCGGGCTTTCTTATCCAAATACTCTTTGAAGTCCTGGACATATTTGCGGTCTAATTTTGAGAAAGCAACATCTTTTGTAGTAAATGCTTCCAGATGTTTAACCATGCTGTCCCAATTGCCCCAATTTCCTGTACTGTCTTTACGTTTTTGGGTAAGCAAGCGCATATAAACGAGAATACTTCCTTTTTGCTTTTCAGCATCACGAAAACCATATTCACCGTTTTGTAATTCCAATTGACGTTGGGCACGTATGTTTTCAGCAAGCTCCATTGTCTTTTTGTTTTGCTCCCGCTCTAACTTAGTTTTTGGTTTCGGCTCCAGGTAAAGTTTAAGCGTTTCGGTTTTTCTTTTACCTGCATTGTAATAATCGAGGTAAAGACTGGTTTTACCTCCTTGATTTCTTTTTCGCAAAGTTACCTTCATGATGCAAACAGTTTTTCAATTTCGGATTTCTTAATAATGGTACGCCTACCCAATTTTACGGCTTTAATGTTGCCGTTTTTAATTTGGCGGTAAATAGTCATGCGGCTGGCACCCAAAAGTTGACACGTATCTGCAATGCTTAAAAATTCCTTTTCGTTGAGTTGGGTAAAATTGTAGTCGGTTCTTTGTTCGGTTGGTGTTTTAACCTGATTCAACTTTTCGGCTTTCTTCCGCTGCTTGTAATTCCTATTAGCACAAGTATGGCTACAAAATTTGGTTACAGTGGTCTTAGCGATAAACTCATTACCGCAGTGTTGGCATACCTTTGTAATCTCTATTTTGCTGCTCATCGAATTTGTACCTTTAAATATCTCAATGTATCCTCGTGTATCGTGATGTATCTGTATGTAACATCATTTCTCCACTTGAATTGGATTTTTGTTGCGTGCAACAAATTTTGTTGTTGCAGTAACATTATAGTAACAAATATAGCTAAAATAAAGGAAAATAACAACAGAAAAAAGAAAACAAAACTTTGTAATGTACTGAATAAGAAGATAAAATAGTAGTAAAGGAAAGGTTATTACTTCCCGATACAAAAGTTTTTAAAGATGTTGCCTAGTACTTCGTCGGTGTTGATTTGCCCTGTTATCTCTCCAAGGAAGTGCAGTACTTCTCTGATGTCCTGGGCTAAGAAGTCTCCGGAGATACCTGCGTTTAATCCATCAATGACTCTTATAATTGATTCGTGAGAGCGTTGTAAGGCCTCGTAGTGACGGGCATTTGTTACAATGACTTCGTCGTTATCTACTGCTTTTAGATTGATGGTTTTAATCAGTTCTTTATGTAGGTCTTCAATACCCGTTTGTTGTTTGGCAGACAAAAGAACAATGGCATCGGAACCGGATAATTCCTGAAAGTTATTTTGGTCAAAGCGTTGTTTGATTTCGTCTTCATTTAGTAAATCAACTTTATTGATGGCAACGATTAATTGTTGTTCATCATTCATTTTCTCCTTGACATCGGTAATGGCCTCATGAATTTTCTCATTAGGATCATTGATGTCAAGCATCAGAATGACAATAGAGGCCGATTCAATTTTACTGAATGTACGGTCGATACCAATCGTCTCAATAGTATCTGTGGTTTTTCGAATACCGGCTGTATCAATAAAACGGAAGGTGATCCCTTCAATATTAATGGTGTCTTCAATTACATCGCGTGTCGTTCCATGTATATCTGAAACAATTGCGCGATCTTCCTGTAATATGGTGTTTAGCAAAGTGGATTTACCTGCATTGGTATGACCAACAATGGCAACCGGAATCCCATTTTTAATAGCGTTACCAAGAGAGAACGAATTAATAAGTTTAGCCAATAATCTTTCAATTTCGTTTACTAAATCGACCAATTGCTTGCGATCGGCAAATTCAACATCTTCTTCACTGAAATCCAGTTCTAGCTCAATTAATGAGATGAAATTGAGTAAGCGTTCACGCAGATGAATTAATTCTTTTGAAAAACCACCTTTCATTTGTTGTAGGGCAACTCTTCGGGCAGCTTCACTTCTAGAGGCAATTAAATCGGCCACCGCTTCAGCTTGCGAAAGATCCATTTTGCCATTTAAAAAAGCACGCTGTGTAAATTCTCCCGGAGCAGCTAATTTGGCTCCGTTTTTAATAAATAACTCCAGTACTTTTTGCTGAATATATGGAGCTCCATGGCAAGATACTTCAACGGTATTTTCGCCGGTAAAGGAATTAGGAGCTTTGAATAAACTAACCAATACTTCGTCTAATTCTTTTTCGCCATCCAATAAAGAACCAAAATGAACTGAATTCGCAGCCTGATCGACTAGTTTTTTCCCTTTTTTAATCGACTTAAATACTTTATCACAAATTGCAATGCTCTCAGGGCCTGTTAAACGAATTACAGCAATAGCTCCAGCTCCTTGTGCAGTAGAAACGGCGACAATAGTATCTTTTAAATTGATCATTCCTTATAAATTTTGTCGCAAAAATACGGAAAGCATGTCTATAAAAAAAGCAGAAAACCTTTGTCTTCTGCTTATTTTGGAAACAATTAATAGAATGAATTAATTAGGAGGTTATTTTTTCTTCTCGCTCTTCTTCTTGTTTTTTAGAAGGCGCCTCTTCGAGTTTAGATAGCGTTACGCCTGGAATATTTAACTTGCTTAAAACCTGATTGATTTCTGCGAAATTTTTCTGCTTTTTTTTTGCTTTGATTTTCTTTGTCTTCTTTTTATTATCTGATTTTTCTATCTCTTTTTCATCAACAGCAAAAAAGGAAAGTAGCTCTTTCATTTCTACGGAAGCTTTTCGCAATACATCCGATTCGCTGTTTATATCTTCCGACATCATAGCTATTTGTTGGGTATGTGTATTAAATTCGCTTACCGCATTGGTTATCTGCTGAGCTTCGCTTTGTTGTTCAACAGCCGACTCCGACAGTTTTTGTAAATGAACGGTTGTTTTGACATTCTCTTCTTTAAATCGATTTAAACTTTTACCAGCCAGTGTAGAGTATTCTTTTACTTGGTTTGAAGTTTTATTCATACTTAAAGAAACTTCTGTTGCATTTTCGGCCAATTCACGAATCCCTTTAGCAACTACACCGAATCCTCTACCATTAACTCCTGCTTTAGCTGCTTCAATACTCGCATTTAAAGCCAGAATGTTCGTTTGCTTGGCTATTTCTTTTATGATTTCAGATTTCCCGATTAGATCATCCATTACATGCATGGCATGTTGGGTATGCTCTATTTCTTTTGCCAGGTCCTTTGATGAAGTTTCGTTGTTTTGAATGATGTTGATAGAATCATCTGCATTTTGTGTAATTAATGATGACATCTCTTCCATGGCTGCAGATAATTCCTCAGAAGAACTTGCCTGTGATGTTGCATGATGATTTAAGTTGTTGGCTTTATCATGAAAGCGGGAACTCATATCAATAATGTGTTTAGCGGTATTTGTAACACCAATCACCATTTGTTTAATTTTCTGGTTACTGGCGCGAATACTATTAGCAAGTTTACCAATTTCATCTTTTTGATTTAGATCAAAGTCATTATTAAGTTCTCCTTTAGCTTGTTGATCTGCAAAGGCAACTAACTTATAAATTGAATGCGTAAAAGAGTTGGTTAAATACCTTGAACTAATAATGCAGATGATAAGTAATACGACAACACCACCAATTAATAAATAAATAGAATTATTGGCAATCAGAATATTGTTATTAACTGCGATCTCTGTTTTTTGAAAAACAACTTGCGACAATAACTGAATGAGCAATATTCCGTTATCCATTTGGTCGTTAACGAGGTTTTGAATATTATTTAAATGTTCTATTACTGTGCTAACTCTGATCACATAATTTTGAGAAAGCATTTTAAGTTCTGAACTCTGAATAGCTTGTTCTGATATTTTTTTTGCACTATTTTGAAGTTGGGAAATAGCAACAGCTTTATTACCGGAAAGATTATGCAGGAGTTGGTTAATATTTTGCGCTTCATGCCGAATCACAGCACACGATTTAGTATCAATATTTTTTACAAATGACTGGAGTTGCTGGTATGCAGAATCTACTCTTAGCATAGAAGCCTTTTGTGCTCGTGTTGATTTTTGGGCGTTTTTAACTTTCTCTGTAAAAGAGTTAAGTTCCTCACTTAATATATACAACTGTGAATTTAAAGAAGCATCGTCATTTAAATCTGTTTTTATTTCTTCCAGATTGTCTTTAGTAAACTGTAGGTGGGTTAATCCATCAAAAAGAAACTGATCATTCTGACTATAACCATAACTTCTTAAATAAAATATGGATTGCTGCCAGTTACGTTCAAGTTCAGCAATTTTTTTTACAATAGGAATGTGGTTGTCTGAGATAGTAGAAGCATAACTGCTAATCTGGTTCAACTTAACAATGGCAATACTACCGAATACAATAAAAATGCCAGTGAATAAAGCAAATGTCAGGTTTAACTTTGCTGCAATTCGTAAATCTTTCCAACGCATAATAATTCCGTTTAAGAATTTATAGTAAGTCTAATAAATAATTGTGTGTTGACTTGATGATTTCTTTGTCCCTCGGAAGCAAAACTATATCAATCCTAAACGCTTTATATTAATGCAATGTTATCGAAATGTTATAAATGATGAAATATGAAAAATAAGCTGTTTATAACTTGACATTCTCAATTTAATCCCCATTATAAATGTAGGATTAGGAATTATTTTTTTCAATTCAATTTGTCCGTTTCTATACCGTTCTTGAATTAGATAATTTTTCCCAAAACTTTAGAATTAAGGATAGTCAAACAAAACTTGATATGTGTTGTTGTATCCTTTATAAAATATTTATACTTTGTTTACAATTTTTAAGATTTAAACTTCATCGCATATGAGTGTATTAGTCACAGATCAATCAAAAGTAATAGTCCAGGGATTTACAGGCAGCGAAGGTACCTTTCATGCCTCGCAAATGATAGAATACGGAACCCAGGTAGTTGGTGGTGTAACTCCGGGTAAAGGAGGAACCATGCATTTAGACCTGCCTATTTTTAACACCGTAAAAGAAGCTGTTGAAGAAACCGGTGCGGATGTGTCGGTTATTTTTGTACCGCCAGCCTTTGCTGCTGATGCCATCATGGAAGCAGCCGATGCAGGCATCAAAGTGGCCATTACGATTACCGAGGGAATTCCAACTGCAGATATGGTGAAAGCCAAAGATTATTTAAAGGATAAATCCACACGTTTGGTAGGTCCTAATTGTCCTGGTGTTATTTCTCCTGGATTGGCAAAAGTTGGAATTATGCCAGGATTTATTCACTCTAAAGGGTCAATAGGTGTTGTTTCCCGCTCTGGTACTTTAACTTATGAAGCAGTAGATCAGCTGACCAAAGAAGGATTAGGACAAAGTACCTGTATTGGAATTGGAGGAGATCCGATCATAGGAACCACAACCAAAGAAGCCGTTGAATTATTGATGAATGATCCGGAAACAGAAGGGATTATTATGATTGGTGAGATTGGTGGTAGTATGGAAACAGAAGCTGCTAAATGGGTGAAGGAGAATGGAACTAAGCCGGTTGTAGGTTTCATTGCTGGACAAACAGCGCCAAAGGGTAGAAGAATGGGGCATGCCGGGGCTATAATTGGTGGAGCAGAGGATACTGCAGCTGCTAAAATGAAAGTGATGAAAGAATGTGGAATTCATGTAGTGGAGTCGCCTGCAGATTTGGGTGTTACCATGAAAAAAGCACTTTCATAAAATGACTAAAATTAACTGACTAGTTGGTATAAAAATAACGTATACTGCATTAAGCTTTCGATTGTTTTATCAGTTCGAAAGCTTTTTTTATATCTATGGTTAACCTAAGTTGCAGCTATACCAATTTCGTAGTTAAACTTATATTACGATTCCAATACTAACAGAATGATTGCTTCTACTACTTTTATTAAAAGAACTATTAGAAATACATCGACCCCAACTGAAAGAATAGTTTACATAAATAGGGTAGTTAAGCTTAGAAAGATGAAATAATCCATAAAGATTACCTTTCAGACCAATGAAGTCTGAGGTTTGGTAAATGAAATCTGGTATAATAACCTTATCCGAAATAAGGTTTTCATTAGACAGATGAATACTGTTAGATAAGTTTTTGTTATAATATGAACCAATTTCCAAAGAAAGCCTTTGCTTTTTATATTCAACTGTTTTAGCTAAATCAAATGAAGTGAATAAATTTTCGAATGATATTTTAGAATCAGGGAAAAAATAGTTCTCATTTTGGCTGGAATATTCAATTTTTAACTTAAGCCATCGCGAAAGGTAATTATCTCCTTTTTTAGCATTCATATATTCAAAAGAAGCTTTTATGAGTTGATTCTCATATTTGTCTTCTTCAGCATAATTTACCCAGTTGTAAAACAGCCAGTCTTCTTTCTTTTCAAGGTTTTGAATATATTCTAAACCAACACTTTTCAGAAGGCTAAACTCTAGGTTGTAATGTTGCAGATTGTTATCCTTACTTTTATTAATCTGATTGAAAAGAATTACCTCAGAAGTTCTTTTAAGGGCTACATTTTTAATAGTTGCCCATGTTGCATCGGTACTTCTTCTACCATCATCAATATTCAATTTAGAATAGTTGTAAGAAAGCATAAATACATTTTTAGGCCAAACAAGTTCTATCGAAGAATTAAAAATATTGTTCTTATATAATCTTGCAAATGAGCTTGCTGTATGGTTTGAGTAGCTTCCTAATCCGGTTAAAGAATACAAGGTATGTTCGCTATTTTCTTTAAAAGTCTTTGTTTCAATTTCTTCATTACAAAAATGGTATCCTAATTGAATGCCAAGAATGGGTTTGTTGGTTTTGTAATGAATACCGCTTCTGATTCGGATAGAATTTACGTTGTTGCTGGTTCTTGGATCATTATCTTGAGATGAAATTCCGGCAGTATAGTTAATTGTAGAGCCCAACTTTACTTTACTGGATAATTGATAGGACCAAAGGCCTTCTAAAAAATAACTCTCGGTTTTTATTTTATCATTACCTATTGTATCTATAAATAAATAAGGAGAATATAGATAAGGTGTTGTGGTGTTTCTAAAGTTTGAATATTCTTTGCTGTTTTGATACTTAAATTTTCCTTTAAGAATAGACTTTCCCAGTAAATGATATTGTTCGGTTTCTGCAGAGTAGGCTTCTACCTGTTCAGGAGACAATGTCTTTTTGTAATCTCCACTTTTATCAATATACCCAAGTTCAAAATACCCCATATTATTATTTAGAGTACCTATTACCGAAGCCGGATTTTTTGTAACTAATACATTATTCTCCATTAACCAAAGTTTTCGATACAGTTGATCCTGGTCGATTTTGTCCTGTGCTTGAATGGTGATAAAAGCAAATAGAAGGCAAATGTGAACTATGTTTTTATTATAAGCCATAAACCTTAGGTGTTGGAATTACATCGTGTTCAAAATCATTACTTGAGTTATTGGTATCCTGATAAATAACTCTTCCGTTTTCGATTGCTAATACTTTTCGCCTGACGCCTAAGCCTGATTTAGAACCAGCTTCAATCATAGTATAGCCGGCATCCAGACTATTGTCAAAACGTTTATTGATAAAGTTTATACGCATTGTTTCTACAGCATCAATAACCAGATTGTTATTAATCTTACAATAATATTTTGATGTTGATGTAGCGGTTCCTTCAGTGATGAGGTTGTTATTTATATATTCGTCAATAGGTTGTGGTAATCGAATAAGTGCAATGGCACTACCTCCTCTTGTGAAGAAGGAGATATCAGTTCCTTTAAAAACCCATAAATTTTCTATCATATTAGTAGCAGCAAAATCAATATCTCCAGTAGCTGTTTTATTGCTCCAAAATTCAAATTCGGCATTAGCAAGATCAACCGGACTATTTGAGTTCCCATTAGGATCACTTTGGTGATTTAGTCCATCTCTTGCTAAAACAATACTCTCTCCTGGTAAAACAGGGTAGCTTTCTCCATCTCCGGGAATAGTCCAAATCATTTTAACGACAATTGAATCCTTTGCTAAGTAATTCCAGTAGCTTTCTTCATTACCATAAGATTGATGTTCTACAATGGATATTCCATCAGCATATAATATTTCAGCAGTGTTGTTATATATTTCAACAAACTGATCGGAATAGTATGGATTCCCTGCAGTTGTGAGGCAACCACTGTAATAAAATTCCTTAATTACAAAATCACCAATTTTACCATCTACCAGCAATAGTTCTTTATTCGTGTTTTCAGAGATGATAATACTAGCATATGCATTTAAGCTTATTTCTTCATTGTTAAATGTTTGTGTAAATGAAGAACTTAATGTATACAAACCGGATTCAATTGGTTCAAATACAGCTGTTCCATTTTTATTTACAGAAGCTGTGTAACTATAGTTTTTATTAACGTTTTTAAGGGTAACTTGGGCACCTTCCATATCAATTTCTACGAGTTCTTCAGAGGAGGTTAATTGTACTTCTAATTTATAATGATTGATATCAGGATCCATTTTACAGGCCGTAAAGAATAGAAGAGGAATAAGAAATAAACGGGTTGTTATATTAAAGAAGTTTTTCATCGTTACTAATTATAGGTTTACTTTAAACTCAGCACCAAAATATAAGGCAGGATTTCTTCTAATAAAATATCCAGTATCTTGATTTTGATAAACAGGTCGGTGGTTAATAAAGTTATTAGCATAAAAACTTAGTTTAGCTCTATTACCTAATTCTTTGGATAATTTAAAATTACATAATGGAAGAATTGGTAATTTAGTTTTCCTATAAAATGATGGTGTGTTCTGTTTGTAAAATTCCCTGAATTCAGGACTGTTTATCATTTCTTCTGAAAAAACGATTACTTCATTATCCTTATTAAGAAGGTAATCAGGATAAGCTTGATAGAATTCATTTTTAAAGCTTTCGAACCAAATTAGGTTAATATTTGTAGTTAAAATAAGTTTTAATTTTGTGGAGTGAGTTACAAATCTAAAGTTTGTATTTAATCTCTCGCTGGTTTTACTTTTTCCTGATGGGTAAATACCTATATATTCATCATGATCACCAAAATAATCATTCGGTAAATCTGCGTATGGTACAGTATTTATTATTCGCTTTGTTTTTAGCCAAGCTCCATTAATCGATAGTTTTGTGTATAAGGCGTTAAATTTAGGGAGGTTAATGGTGTATTCAATACCGGTTTTAGAGCTTGCCTTGTTGTTAACCGGTTTTTTATATGAAACAGTGTAGTTGGATAAGCTAACAGGTAAATTTTCAATAATTGGTTTTGTGTTTTCAGGAACCAGGCTGGCATCATATTTATTATAATCCAGAAATAAAAACTCATTTGTTAATCCAAATCCATTAGTGTATTCTTCCTTAAAAGCGGTTAGGTATGCACTAATTTTACCAATATTGACATCAATACCTATCTCATATTTTTTACTTTGTGATGGTTTTATTTTTTTATTTTGGGAGTTAACAATATACGTGGTAAAATAGGCTAGTTGTGTATCTTCATTATCTGTATAATAATCTAAACTTACTAAATCAAAATAGGCTTTATCTGGATATAAATAAACTAAAGATGGAGATTTAAATAGTAGTCCGTATCCTCCTCTAAGTGTCAGATTAGAGATTGATTTTTTATCGTTATTTATTATTTCATATTTGATGTTAAAACGAGGTTCCGTATACCATCCCAAATCACTTTTACTCAAAGATTGAGGCTGAAAGTTATTGAATCTGACTCCTGCCTGAATCTCCAGGTTTTTATCGCGAATAGGAATAATTAAGTTTTCTTCTGCAAATAAAGTGTAGGATTGTATAGCTTTTTTGTCTTTAAATGATCTGGGACGCAATGCCAGATTGTTATTAGTGACGTATGGAGGATTACTTATATCATATTGACTACCATTTCCTTTGTTGTGTTTTTTTCTGTATTCTAATCCAACCGTATATTTTAGTTTGAAATTATCAGTTAATTTCTGAGTCTTACCAGCATAAACTTGAGTGAAAAAAGATATAGGTTTACCATGTAAGGTGTGGCTGGTCAGGCTATTTGATGGCAAGTAAATTCCTTCACTCTCACCTTCCAACATGGAGGTCGATATTTTGTCTACTTGAGCATTTCTGTATGATTTCTGATAATCTTTTTGATCTGAAATCTCTCCAGATAAAGTGTATTGTATGTTTGTAAATAATCTGGAGTTTATTTGCCAGATACCGTATAGGCTATATTGAAATCCTTTATATGTAGATTCATATTTTTCATTTTCTAATAATATTTCTTCGTCTTGCTTTTTATTAACTAATGTGTGAAATCCTTTTAGTTTAATATTGTAGGATAAAGGTGAGTTCTTGAATATAACATTCGAATAAGAAACGTTCGCAGTTATACGTTTATAATTCTGAAGTTTTGTTCTCAAATCTTTATAATAATTTAAATAATCTACCCCGAAGTTGTAAGATCCACCATTCGATGTATTAAAACCTTTATTTATGGAGGCTAGTTTTAGGCTTGGATCAGTTTTTATTTTTGATTCCCAAGGCGTATAGCCTGCTTTTGTTTTTATAACTAAAGCACCGGATGTTAGATTGCCATATTTAACTGAAGGAATTCCGGAAATAACATCTAAATATTCAATTCTTTCTGTAGAAATATGCCTTAAATCAATTCCATTTCCAATGGTTGATTGGTAATCAATTGAAGTTCTATCCTCTAAACCTGAGTAATTGAAAGTGCTTAATTGGTTAGTATTTAAGGTTTGGAAATTAGCATCATTACTCAATTCAATATTATCTATTATAATAGATGTTCCTGATGCAGTGTTGTCATCTGTTCCTATTTCTCTTATCGAGACAATTTTGGGTTCAGAAAAATCTGGGTTAAGCACATTAGATCCAGGTAAAAGTTGCAATAAGTCGTTTAATGAACTGGCTTGAGTATGTTCAATTGAGTTATTACCAATATGAATCGTTGTTGAAAGTGATTTGCTCTTGGTTTCTAAAACTGTAATTTCTTCAATCTTGTATGAGTTGGCAGATAGTTTAATTTCTATGTTAGTATTTTCTTGAAGTAATATATCTTTTGTTTGAGTAATGTAACCAAGACATTGTACAACCAAGGTATATTGCCCGGCAGAAATTGAATTTAGACTAAAGTACCCTTCTTTGTCCGTAATGGTCCATCTTTCATTTTCAATTAATTGTATTGAAGCACCATTTATTGGATTATCTGATTTGTCATCTAATACTTTTCCCGATAATTCTAGATTTTGTGCATTTGCATAAAAACAGCCAGATAAAAGTACAAGCAATATTATACTTCGAATAATTTGTTTGTAGCGCATTAAGATTAAATATTACCACTTATAGATATACAAATATTGTGATAATTATCTTAAGATAATGCAGGGTAGGACTATAAAATTTAAGTTTTTGATAATCCGACTATTTATTTAATGTATATTTTTTGGTACTGTTTGTTACACTCAACAATGTAAATTCCAGGAGTTAAATTACTGGTTGGAATCATAACCTGACCTGAGAATTGTTTTTTGGTAACTAGTTGTCCGCTTATATAATATAATGACATTGAGCTTTTAGGATCATCGGTTTTTATAAGCAAATTAGCATCTTCTATAAATACCTTGAATGTTTCCTGTTGAAGTGTATATAAATCGGTTGTATTAAAAATAGAACTATCAATAGTATATAGTTTGCTGTCGCTTAGTCCATATAACTTATTGTTATAAATCATATCGCATTTTCTGATATATGTGGTTGAACCATCACCAATCATATCCCAACTACTACCTTGATCCTTTGTAAGATATATATTGTCATGCTTTTTGAAAGTTATAAAAGCATCACTGCTATTTGCATATATATCTGTACTAAAACTTTCATTTAGAGGTAATATAGTTTGGTTAGATAAATCAGAGGTGTTAGAGTAGAATAGGTTATCCTGCCCTAAGATGAATACTTCGTGTTCACCTAAAAGTTTAATGCTCCATATGTAAGCATACTTTTCATCATCGGTATAATCCTGCCATGTGTCACCTCCATCGGTTGTTTTAAAAATGTAACTTTTTGCTCCTCCTGCAAAATAACCGGTATTACCAACAAAAACAATATCACCATCTGAGTTGCCTTCTATGGTAGGAGTGTTACAATAATACCAGTTTGTTCCTCCATCAGAAGTTTTAAAAATTCCATTATATCTGTCAGAACCGACATACCATTGCATTAAAGAAAATGCTGTATTTTCATTAATCAGTTCTACACAATAAAAATGGTGTTTTAAACTTCCTTCAAACATTGGGTTTTTCGAAGGGTCATCGAAGCCATTATCAAAGGCCGATGGTAAAATGTAATTCCAGCTATCACCTTTGTCATCCGTTTTTAATAAAAAACCTGAGTTATCGCCTTCTTTTCCAATCGCAATTAAAGCTGTATTTCCAATAGAACTTGCGTCGTACAGATTTATACCATGGTCACCTTCCGGATAAAATTCTTTTAAAGATTGATGTTCCCAACTAAGACCTCCGTCTAGCGTTTTGAAAAAGATAGAATCATATCCACAAACAAATGCTTCATCTTCAGAAAAAGAACACATTGCTCTTAATTTTCTACCACTATCATCAAGTGTAATAATATCCCATGATTGTCCTTGAACGGAAATTGCAGTTAAAACTGTCCAAAACAAAACAAAAATCTTTCTCATACCCACATTTTATCTTTAATCAATATGCTCAGAAATAGGAGTTTAAAAGTTTTGGACTGTAAAAGATTTCTAATTTGACGTTAACAGTATAGTGTAGGGCTTTGTTCAGAAAGCTACAAAAATAAGAAAAAAACAAAATTATACAATATCTCATTGGTAGCCTATAGAATCAGAATGTGATTATTTAAGCAGAATTATTGCTAATCCAAATTGAATGGTATGGCTTTTAATAACTGTATTCCTTCAGGAGAAACATCAGCAATATATGGGAAAATTTCAACTTCGGCTTGATGTGCTTCTTTTAAATATTTAGCATAATTGGGATCAATGTTATTTGCTGGTGCAAAACATTCTACATCCTGACGTTGAATAACATAAAACATCACAGCTCTTAAGCCTTGTTTCTTAACTTCAATAAGTGTTTTTAAATGTTTCTGGCCTCTGGTAGTAACTGCATCAGGAAATACAGCTTTTTTACCTTCTTTCATAGTTACATTTTTTACTTCAATAAAACACTGCTCATTATCATTTTCGGCGTACACATCAAAACGACTATCTTCGAATTTTACTTCTCGTTTAACACGAGCATATTGATCTAGACCTGGAATTTCTTTGTTTAAGATGGCTTCATAAACCAATACGTTAGGGATGCTGGTGTTAATGCCAATCCAATGATGATTTATATAAATCATTTCCCAGGTGAATTTTGTTTTTCTTTTGGGATCTTGTGCCGGAGAAAGGTATACAGGAGCACCTTCTTCTATGCAGGTTTTCATACTGCCTGAATTGGTACAATGTGCTATTACAACGCTGCCATCTTCTATTTCTACATCAGTTAAAAATCTTTTATAACGTTTAATAAGTTTACCTTTTATAAGTTTTGAATCAAAGTGCATAAAATATATATGTTTCGTAATAAAAGGCAAAAGTATGCTTAAGTGTTTTTAAATAAGTCAAAGTTTTACATATTTTTGCCAATAAAAATGGAATGTAGAGTAGGATGTGCAGCGTGTTGCATTGCACCATCAATTTCCTCATCAATGCCTAAAATGCCAAATGGAAAGCCGGCAGGCGTGCCGTGCGCACATTTAACGGAAGATTATAAATGTGAATTATTTGGTAAAAAGGAAAGGCCAGAAGTATGCGGAGGATTTAAGGCAGAGAAAGATTTTTGTGGAGAATCGAGAGAAGAGGCAATGCACATTTTAAATGCATTAGAGGGGAATCATTAATATTATATTTTAACGAATAGCAAAATGAGAGTAATAGGTAACTTTCTGTATCAAATTTATAAATGGATCATTTTTGTTCCTGTATTTGCAATTGCTAGTATTGTTTTTTCAATTGGTGCAGCTTTGCTTGCAATGCTTATTTCACCCAGGGCAGGAAGTATGAGTGGTGTAATGTGGGCTAAAACAGTGGCTTGGTTTACACCAATGCGAGTAAAAGTATATGGGAGAGAAAATGTAAAAAAGGGACAGTCCTATGTCATTGTTGCTAATCATCAGAGTGCTTACGATATTTTTGCATTATATGGTTTTTTAGGTATCGATTTTAGATGGGTGATGAAAAAAGAGTTACGTCATGCATTTGGAATAGGTCCGGCGAGTGCAAAAGTTGGACATATATTTATTGACAGATCTTCTCCTAAGGCTGCTTTAGAGAGTATTAAGGAAGCCAAAGGAAAGTTAGTGAATGGAACATCTGTAGTCATCTTTCCGGAAGGAACAAGAAGTGGAAGTAATACCGTGAAGAGGTTTAAAAGTGGTGCCTTTAAAATTGCGGAAGATTTAGATTTGCCGATTTTGCCTGTAACTATAAAAGATACGCATAAAATTTATGGTGGAGGCACTTTTAATGTACGTCCAGGAAAAGTTAGTTTGACGATTAATTCATGTATAGATACGAAAATGTACAAAGGTGAAACGCGCAAATTAATGGAAGTGACAAAAGAGGCTTTAATTCAACCCATAAAGGAGTATAACTAAAAAGGAGCTTTACTTTTCACTTTAAGCCTTTTTCCTGTTACAGGATGTGTAAATTCTAAATATTCCGCATGGAGATGCAGTCTAGTAGATTTCTGACCGTATAAATCATCACCAACAATTGGAGCATTTAAACCTTGAGGATGGGCTGCATGAACCCTTAATTGATGAGTTCTGCCGGTAATAGGAAAAAAGTATACCTTGGTAGTTTCGTTTTTTCGTTCTATTACTTTGTATTTTGTTTTAGCATGTTTTCCATGCTCATAACAAACTAATTGACGAGGTCTGTCATCTAAATCCACCCGAAGTGGCAATTCAATAAAACCTTCGTCAGAATAGATATTTCCATTAAGTAAGGCTACATATCGTTTTTGAACAGTTCTTTCTAAAAATTGCTTCTGCAGTTCTTTATGTACATCTTTATTTTTTGCTACTAAAATTAACCCTGAAGTTGACATATCCAGACGATGTACTAAAAGCGGACCCGTTGCTTCCGGATACATTTGTTGTATTCTTAATAAAACAGAATCTTCACATTCTTTCCCTGGTACTGAAAGAAATTCAGCAGGCTTATCTACAACAACAATCACATCATCCTCATAGATTATCTTAAGCTCTTCATTATGGATAAACGGTGTTTTAATAGGATTGTCATCTAAAGGAATTCCTTTTAGCATATGACCTAAAATGGGTTCACATTTTCCTCGGCACGAAGGGTAAAAATATTTATGCTTACGAATTTCAGAAGAAGGCGATTGTCCCCACCAAAATTCAGCCATAGCAATGGGTTTTAATTGATGCTGAAAGGCAAATTGTAATAATTTGGGTGCAGCACAATCTCCGGCTCCAGCTGGAGGAACTTTTTGTGCCGTTTGGGCAAAAACTTTATCAACACCTAATGATTCACCATTTACATTAAGGAATTGATATTGATCAAACAATTTTTGTTGCAATGCTGCTGATCTCCTTTTTCTTTCTTCTTTAAGACAGTTGATTTTTTGATGAAAATTCTCAAGTTCTTTTTCTAGGATAAAAAGATGGCCTTCCCATTTTTTCTTCAATTGCTTGAAATCGTATTGATGTTTTAAGCTTTCTTGTTTTAGAGATTCAACGAGTTCTAAAAAATCACTATTAGACAGAGTACCTTCAGCATTATTGCGTTTAACTTTTCGCTCATTTTTTCTACTCTTCATAAATTGTCGATACTCACTTAATTCTTTTTCAGAAAGCTGCTTTTGTTGAATTAAGTTTTGCTGGCAACTAATGAAGTCTGGCGCATTCTCCAGTTCTTTTATTTTATGGTTGATCTCACTAATGTTGTTTTCTTCTTTTTTAAAGAAACCATCTTTGTTTAATAAATCATAAATAGGAGGAACAAATCCAGGAAGGTGATTTGTTTCACCAATTTTACCACTAAAGGCGGACAGAAAACCAATTTCACCGTTTGTTTTTTGAACGATTAATACACCAAACATTTTACCAATATTACTTCCCTGTACGTGATGATCTATTCCAAAATCATGATGCCATGTTTTTTGTGTTAATAAATGGTTTTGTAATTGTTCACTTGCTAAAACACACAAGGGGTGCGGTTCGTAATAAAATGGATACGTAAATTTCTGGGGTAATTCAATATGACTGATATCCTTTTCAAAGGAAGTAAAACATTGATTAATGCTATAATCGTTCATTATTTTATACAATTTCTGTCTGCAAAACTAATAAGCTTTTATAAAAAATGAAGAGTGGATATTGCTTTTTGCTAGTCTGGTTTAATTGTTTTATTTTAACTAAGAATTTAAATATTTCACCCATGAAAAAACTTATTTATGCTCACATTGTTGATATAGCATTGTATAAAGATTTACTTAAAGAGGCAGGGATTGAGAGTTTTGTTAAGAATGAATTTGAAGAGGCTGCTCAGGCAGGTTTTGGTTCCGGTTTGCCAGGAAATGCAGATTTGTTTGTAGATGAAGAAGACTTTGAAAAAGCTGAAAAACTGATTGAAAAGTATAAAACAACTACACAAGATTCATAAAGCTTAGATAAGAAGATACTCCCTGTTTCTGCAAACCATTATTATATGAAAAAAATTGTTTTGCTAAGCGGTGCTGTTCTAGGAGGATTGTCAGTTGTTTTTGGAGCCTTTGGAGCTCATTTGCTAAAGAAAAAACTCTTACCTGAAGCCATAGAAAGCTTTAATACAGGAGTTAAATACCAAATATATCATGCTTTATTATTACTAATTTTGGGAATTTGGTTGAGTTTCAATTCTCAATTGGAAAATCTAATGGCATGGTCACTAATTGTTGGAACTCTATTGTTCTCTTTTAGTATATATTTTTTGAGTTTATCAAGATTGTGGGATGTTTCTTTAAAATGGTTAGGTCCGGTTACACCTCTTGGAGGTCTTTTGCTTATCATCGGTTGGGCAATGCTTGCTGTATTAATATTAAAGAAAATATAGCTTTATTTTTCACTTCTATTTTCGGTTAATACTTCTTAAATAATCAGTGTAGTTCTTCTTTCCTTAAGTTTTGTGGATTTTAATAACTATATTTGCGCAAAATTTTTGATGTAGAATCCATTAAGCCTCTGTTTAATGCAAGAAAAGATAATTATTCTTGATTTTGGGTCTCAATATACCCAGCTGATCGCCAGAAGGGTGAGAGAGTTAAATGTTTATTGTGAAATTCATCCGTATCACTCAGTACCTGAGTTTGATGAAGGTGTGAAAGGTGTTATTTTATCAGGTAGCCCTTTTAGTGTGAGAGACGAAAAGGCACCAGTTCCTGACTTAACAAATATTAAAGGTAAGTTTCCTTTGTTAGGTGTTTGTTATGGAGCTCAGTTTCTGTCGCAATATTTTGGTGGTGAGGTAAAACCATCTAACACCAGAGAATATGGTCGTGCTAATTTAGGTTTTATCGATCGTAACAATGATTTAATGACTGGTGTTCCTGAACAGTCTCAAGTTTGGATGTCACATGGAGATACCATCGTAAACTTACCGGATAATTATTCTATTATTGCCAGTACAGGAGATGTTAAAGTAGCTGCATACGAGGTAAAAGGAGAATCTACATGGGGATTACAATTCCATCCTGAGGTTTATCACTCTACAGATGGAAAAACGATTCTATATAACTTTGTTGTTTCAATCTGTGGATGTTCTCAAAATTGGACGCCGGATTCATTTGTGGATTCAACAGTTGAATCATTAAAGCAAAAATTAGGAAATGATAAAGTTGTTTTAGGTCTTTCTGGTGGTGTTGATTCTACAGTAGCAGGTGTGCTTTTAAATAAAGCCATTGGTAAAAATCTGACATGTATTTTCGTAGACAATGGTTTATTACGTAAAAACGAATACCAAAATGTGTTGGACTCATATCAGCATATGGGATTAAACGTAATTGGTGTTGATGCGCGCAAAGAATTTTTAGATGAGTTGGCAGGTGTATCTGATCCTGAAACAAAAAGAAAGATCATAGGTCGTGTGTTTATTGAGATATTTGATAAAGAAGCACATAAAATACAAGACGTTAAATGGTTAGCACAGGGAACAATTTATCCAGATGTAATTGAGTCTGTTTCTGTAAATGGACCATCAGCAACCATTAAGTCGCACCATAATGTAGGCGGACTTCCTGAAAAAATGAATTTAAAGGTAGTTGAACCATTAAATTTATTATTCAAGGATGAAGTAAGAAGAGTTGGTAAAGCAATGGGAATTTCTCCTGCTTTATTGGGTCGTCACCCTTTCCCGGGACCAGGTTTAGCTATTCGAATTCTCGGAGATATTACACAAGAAAAAGTGGATATCTTACAGGAAGTGGATCATATCTTTATTCAAGGGCTTAAGGATCATGAATTATATGATGATGTATGGCAGGCTGGAGCTATTCTACTTCCGGTTCAATCAGTTGGCGTAATGGGAGATGAGCGTACTTATGAGCGTGTTGTAGCACTAAGAGCGGTGTCATCTACCGATGGAATGACTGCCGATTGGGTACATTTACCGTATGAATTCCTTGCAAAAATTTCTAACGATATTATCAATAAAGTTAAAGGTGTAAATAGAGTGGTTTATGATATAAGCTCTAAGCCACCTGCAACTATTGAGTGGGAATAAGATATTAAAAAGGCCGGAACAAATCCGGTCTTTTTTCGTTAAAAAAGTAAGCTGTCTGTCTTTAGTTTCTATCTTTGAATTTACTTTTTATTAAAGAGTTGAATTAAGAACTTTGTAACTTGAATTATTGAATAAAAATAGTTGATCAATAATTTATTTGTTAGCAGAATATAACCAAACTCAATAATCAAATTATTATAGACTGAATATGATGAAGAAGAAAATTGTAATTATAGCCCTGATATTATTAAACATCAATATCGCACCGAAACTTATTGGTCAGAATTTTAGTCCTGATTTGCATAAGCTTCAGTATGCATATAAGCTAATTTCAGCATTTTATGTAGACTCTATCAACGAAAATAAATTAGTTGAGGATGCTATTGTAGGTATGTTGAGTGAGCTGGATCCACACTCTCAATATATTAGCAAAGAAGAGGTAGCTAAATTAAATGAACCTTTAGATGGAAGCTTTGAAGGAATTGGGATTCAGTTTAATATATTTAAAGATACCTTAATGGTGGTTTCTCCAATTTCTGGAGGTCCTTCGGAAAAAGTGGGAATTCAGGCAGGAGATAGAATCTTGGTAATTGATGGAGAAAAAGTAGCCGGTATTGGTTTAAAGAATACCGATGTATTTTCGAAACTAAAGGGGAAAAAGGGAACTAAAGTAGAATTACAAATTCTTCGTAGAAATGTTAAGGATCTAATTTCATTTACCGTTACACGTGATAAAATTCCAATCTATAGCGTTGAAGCAACTTATATGGCAACTCCGGAAATTGGTTATATCAAAATCAATCAGTTTTCTGCCACTACACACCGCGAGGTTGAGGATGCGCTGAAGAAACTGAAATCGGAAGGTATGCGCAGTTTAGTTCTTGATTTAAGAGGAAATCCAGGAGGATATCTAAAAGCAGCAATTGATATTGCGGGTGAATTTATACCTGAAAAAAAGCTACTTGTTTATACAGAGGGATTAACCAATCCTCGCCAGGAATATAAATCTTCGAGTAATGGATTATTTGAAGATGGCAAGGTTGTCGTATTGATTAATGAAGGATCTGCTTCTGCAAGTGAAATTGTTTCAGGGGCAATACAAGATTGGGACAGAGGAGTTGTTCTGGGTAGAAGAAGTTTCGGTAAGGGTTTAGTACAGCGACCATTAAATTTACAGGATGGATCGATGATCAGGTTAACGGTGGCCAAATATTATACTCCTTCAGGAAGATGTATTCAAAAACCTTATGAAAATGGTATCGAAGAATATCATAAAGAGGTCTATAACAGATATGAACATGGTGAAATTATGAATAAGGATAGTATTCATTTAAATACCAAGGAAAAATTTCTGACTAAAAATATAGGAAGAACCGTTTATGGTGGAGGAGGTATAATGCCAGATATGTTTGTTCCTGCTGATACTACTGGATATTCTGATTATTATAGAGATTTAATTGCATATGGAATACTAAATAGTTCGGTATTAAACTATGTGGACAAGAATAGAGAATTTCTACAAAAAGAATATAGCAGTATCGAACAATTCAGTAAAAAATTCATTCTTAAAGATGAGTTTATAGATAAATTGATCAAAGAAGGAGAGAAGGCGGGAATTAAGTCTGATGTAAAGGAGTTTAAAAAGTTATCAAGTGATTTGATTAAATCACAGGTAAAAGCATTGATTGCACGAAATTTATGGACTTCAAGTGAGTATTTTCAGATGATTAATCCAACAACTG
This sequence comes from uncultured Saccharicrinis sp., assembly GCA_963677245.1. Lineage (GTDB taxonomy): Bacteria > Bacteroidota > Bacteroidia > Bacteroidales > Marinilabiliaceae > Saccharicrinis. Next base: position 713,612 of record OY781921.1, on the reverse strand, counting down.
AAGTGTATAACAAAGCCATTGATCTTTTGTCCTCAGAGAAAGCATATGCTAACTATTTAAAATAATGACTGAATTTATATTATCATGGACAGAATGGGTTGGGTTCGTCTCAGCCCTTATTTATTTGTATTTTTCAGTAAATCAGAAAATATGGCTATGGCCAATGGGGATTTTATCGTCTGTGTTTTACATGGTTGTTTTTTTTGATGTTCAATTATATGCAGATATGGTATTGCAGGTATATTACTTAGTCGTAAGTATTGCTGGCTGGATAATGTGGCGACATAAGCAAGTAGAAGAATCAAAAGAGAAAACCAAAATTCGGGTAGTAAATAAAGCTTTACTTATCAATTTAAGTGCATCGTTTATTGTTTTATATGTGATACTTGCATTTTTACTGATTAAAATTCCTCCAATATTAAATTTAGCTTCTTCGGATATGCCTTATTGGGATGCTTTTACAACAGCTGCAAGTTTTGTTGCGACCTGGATGTTGGCAAAAAAAATGATGGAGCAATGGTTGGTTTGGATTGTTATTGATCTTGTAGCTATGGGAATGTATATTTATAAAGGATTACATATAACGGCTTTATTGTTTTTTATATACAGTGTGATAGCAGTTTGGGGTTATTTATCTTGGCTTAAAGATTATAAGTTTCAAAAAACAGTTTTAAATACTGTAAAATGAAAATAGTACTTACAGGTCCGGAGTCAGTTGGTAAGTCAACACTTGCAAAGCAATTAGCTCGGTATTATAATGGTGTATTTGTGCCTGAATATGCCCGTAATTACATTGAGACATTAAATCATTCTTATGATTTTAGTGATGTAGAAAAGATAGCCAGGGAGCAAATTAGGGAGTACGATTGCTTGCATAAGCAACCGGGATTTTGTTTTTTTGATACATATTTGATAATTACTAAGGTCTGGTTTCTTCACAAGTATCATCGTTTACCGGATTGGTTCGAAAGTGAATTAGAAAAAAGACCAGTAGATCATTATTTATTGTGTAAAGATGATTTGAGTTGGGAGGAGGATAGCGTAAGAGAAAACAAAGATATTAGGGGTGAGTTATTCAATAAATACGAAAAAGAGCTTAAAAACTATGGGTTTTCATATTCAGTTATTACCGGAGAAGGGAATGATCGTTTTGAAAATGCAATAAAAGCTATTAATTTAAAACTCAAAGATTTTACTATATGACTGTTTTTAAATATCCTGCTATACTACAGGAAACTATAAGTAACTTATCAAACGAGTCTTCATACAAAGCTGTATGTCACAGACATGTATTTGACCACCCAATGCCATCAGGTAAAAAGCTGGCAGATATTGTCAACTTAACGCGCGAAATTTTATTTCCGGGATACTTTGGAGATTCTCCGGTTAGACCGGAAAGCATTCATTATTATATAGGTGTAAATACTGAGCGACTATTTGATATGTTGAATAAGCAAATCTTGGCAGGTTTATGCTTTCAGTGTGATGATAGTGATCCGGAAACGCTTCGCAAACATAAGGAAAATGCTTTTGATGTTACCCAAAAATTTATAGCTCAGTTACCCGAATTGCGCCGGATTTTATCTACAGATGTAGAGGCTGCATATTTAGGAGACCCGGCAGCTAAAAGTAAGGGTGAAGTTATTTTCTGTTATCCGGCAATCAGGGCAATTTCTAATTATAGAATAGCTCATGCTATGGGTAAATTAGGTGTTCCAATGATTCCAAGAATGATATCAGAGATGGCTCATTCAGAAACAGGAATTGACATTCACCCTAAAGCTCAGATAGGCGAATATTTTACTATTGATCATGGAACAGGAGTTGTTATTGGAGCTACATCAATTATTGGTAAAAATGTAAAACTATTTCAAGGAGTTACTTTGGGAGCCAAAAGCTTTCCGCTGGATGAAAATGGGAATCCTATCAAAGGAATTCCTCGTCACCCAATTGTTGAAGATGATGTTGTTATTTATTCTCAAGCTACTATTCTGGGTCGAATTACAATTGGAAAAGGCTCTATAATCGGGGGTAACGTTTGGGTAACCAACAGCACACCTCCTGGATCAAAAATTGTACAGTTTAAACCTAGAGATGTATTATTTTCAGAAGGAAGTGGTATATAATTTCTATTACTGATAATTTTAAACCAAAAAATATATCAAAGTGTAAATATTTTTGAATATTCTGAAATTAGCCTAATGAATGCGTTTGAGGAATAGTCAAAATTTATATATTTGTGTTGAGCATTATAAATAATACGATGGCATTTAACATTAAGGAGTGGTATAACGAAAAGTTGGAAGGGGAAGTTATTCTTAACTTCAACGGCAGTATTACTCCTGACCTTATAACGGAGGCATTAGATACTATTGAAAAGAGTCTTAATTTGAAAAATGAAAAGAATAAGATTCGAAAGAAAGTATATAATGTATTCGTAGAATGTTTGCAAAACCTCTATCACCATGTAGATAAGCCACCTGTTGATCTGGATCTTGGTCAGCAAGAAAATTTCGGTGTTATTATTTTAAGTAAAGATGATTCATTTTATAGAATATCAACCGGAAACTTTGTGGATAAAAATAAAATTAGTGTTATCAAAGATCGTATTGATCAGGTAAACTCATTAACCGATAAGGAAATACGGATGTTGTATTTAGATATTATGAGTAATGGTGAGTTTTCGGATAAAGGAGGCGGTGGATTAGGAATGCTTGATATAGTTAGAAAAACAGGAAATAAGTTGGAGTATTACTTTTATAAGTATAATGACCATCATATATTTTTTTCATTAGACGTTTATATTAGTTAAACCATATAATAACCAATATGGAAACAATTGTTAGAGAAGGGACACCTAAAACCCCATATGTTAGATTTGACGGAGAAAAAGGAATTATTGAAATTAAAGGAAGATCGATTCCAGAAAATTCAATAGAATTTTATAAGCCTTTGATTGATTGGTTGGAAGAATACGGAGGGGCAACATCTTCCGAAACAGCAGTTAATGTTCAATTAGAATATTTTAATACAAGTTCTTCAAAATGCATTCTGGATATTTTCAAAAAACTGGAAGTGATGTTTAAGAAGGGCAAGAAGGTTGAAGTAAACTGGTATTACGAGGAGGATGATGAAGATATGTTTGAAGCAGGAGAGGATTATCAGTCAATCATTAATATTCCGTTTAAGATGATTGAAATGGAGGAATAAAAAGAGAGACTTAAATTAATAAAACTAAAAAAGAGCGATAAGAATTACCTTATTGCTCTTTTTTAATTATACGAATATATAATTCGCCTATATTAAAAAAGAATCTTTTAAGAAGACCAAGTTGTAAGGTAAGAAATAACAAAATATTGAATAACCAAATGATGATTGTATTTGCCCAAATGGTATCAATATAGGTGTTGTTAATTCTTTTGTAAGGACTTAAAAAGTGCGCTTTTATTACTTTACTTTCCGGATCTCTAAAAATGGGATCGTTTTTTTGAACTAGTTTTCCTTTGTACTCAATTATTTTATTTGAAAATATATTATTAGAATTTTTTACAAACCTTTCCAACTCCAGGTTGTAATGATCTTTTTTTAGTTGGATAAAACTAGCTCTGTCTTCCTCGTTATTTGTAAGTTCTTTCTTCTTCTGATCTAATCTGTTGTCTGTTTTATTAAACAGTTTACGGTAGGACTTTTTCTTGGTTTTTAAATATTCTTTTAGGGTATTATATACTTCTTCATTAAAGAATTCAGGACTTATTTTTTCTAGATCAAACAAATTTTGATCTTTAATAAGGCCGTTTAAGTTTTCTTCTGCAATCTCCTTTTTTATCAGTAGCAGTGCATCTTTATATTTATCGCTTAGATTGTTGTTTTGTAGTTGCTTTAAACAATAGTCTGATTTAGATTCAAGGGCAGGAATCCAATATTCTTTTTTATAATGTGCTTCGCTTTTTATTTTATCATAAAGGTAAAACTGACTTTCGAAAGCATTGTTTTTAAACTGATGTACAGTTAAGGCTTCAAAAGCCCATCGGGCAGTAATTATTTCGCCATACCAAGGGATTGTATCTGGCTTCGAATACTTTGGATTTAAATGATCGTAACTGATAAACACACCTGACAGGATGATTTGCGGTATCAATAGAAATGGGATCAATATATATATATTGACTGCATGTTTTAAACTATCTGAAATATTTAATCCTAATAAATTTGCAAAAACAGAAACGCTGAATAAGACAAGCCAGTATTCAAAAAACATGTCTTTTATTTCGATAATAGAATTACCAATAACAACCAGTAAAAGTGTTTGAATTGCAGATAATATAAGTAATATAAATACCTTTGAAATCAAATAACTAAATCGGCTTAAGTTTAAGAATTCTTCCCTTTTTAATATTTTTCTGTCACTAATAATTTCCTCGGCACTAACAGTTAGTCCAACAAATAGTGCAATAATTACAGACATGATTATATATACAACCACATTAGGGTTATTCTGAAAAATATAACCTTCGTTATTTACAGCATCTACATTATAGTATTTTATAATGGACGAAAGGAGTAAGGCCAGAATAGGTGTTTCTAGAAGATTTATAAGTAAATATTGTCGATTTGTTAGTTTTGAAATAACATCTCTTTGTAGAAATACCAGAAATTGTTTAAATCGATTAGGTACTTTAAAGTTTATAATTGGTAAAGGTTTTTCTTGAGCTGTAGAATTCTCTTTCTCACCTTTATTCTCTTTTTTAAATCTTTTATACCAATCTTTAGGTTCAATTTTTCTATTTCGGGTGAAAGTACCGTATTCATCAATTACTTCCGCAGTTATTATATTAAGAACCTGTTCAGGGTTCACATTACCGCAGGTACTACACTCACTTTCTTGTCGATTAGCGTGCTGTACACTTGATTTAAAATAATTGATACTTTCAACAGGATCTCCGTCGTAGATTAAATAACCACCATCATCCAGAACCAATAGTTGGTTAAACATTTTAAAAATATCGCTGGAAGGTTGATGAATTACAACAAATACTAACTTACCCTTTTGAGCTAGTTCTTTAAGCAAATCTAAAATGTTAGCAGAATCTTTGGAAGATAAGCCTGAAGTTGGTTCGTCTAAAAATAAAACAGAAGGTTCTCTGATTAATTCCAGAGCAATGTTTAAACGTTTTCTTTGTCCTCCACTTATTTTCTTATTTAATGGAGAACCCACTTTCATATCTTTGGTCTCACTTAGTCCAAGAGAAGATAGTAATTCCAGTACTCTTTTCCTTATACTTAAGTCATCCTGATCTCCAAAACACAATTTAGCATTGTAATATAAGTTTTGGAAAACAGTTAAATTTTCCATCAGAAGGTCATCTTGTGATACATATCCAATGAGCCCATCTGTTTTATCAGGGTTCTTATGAATATCGATTCCATTTATCAGGACTTGACCTTTATAGGGTTTATATATTCCACTCAGAATATTAGTTAGTGTACTTTTTCCTGCACCGCTGGCTCCCATAATACCAACCATTCTACCCGATTCACTAACAAAACTTAAAGGTTGAACCCCTATTTTTTTGTTTTTAAACTTGTATGATACTTTTTGGGCTTGAAATGTAATAGGTGAAGAAATGTTGTCACTTGTATACTTACCAACAATATCACTATAATATATTGGTTTAATTCTTTTATTACGAATAGAACAACCTGGTGTTAAAACATGAATTCGCTCCGGGCTTAACAACTGCCCATTCATGCTAATTTCAATGTTGTTTTTAATTTTAAGAAGATATAAACTACCCGATTTAATTCTTAAAATTTGAAGGTCATCCTGAATATGTTCCCAATAAAGATGTCGGGTTTCAATTAATTGATTTTGTGTTTTATTATTAACTAATAGAATGTCATTGTTGTCTTTAACCGGGAATTGGTCATGAATAACAAAGTCTTCCATTAGCCTGTACTCATCGTTTTCAATATGAAATGTTTCGGCAATGGTACTTACAAAATCCTTTTCGAAGTGACTAATTTCAACACCAGATTTAAGGAACTCAATAAGCTGAATTATTACAATTAGCTTTTGATAATGCGTTAATTCTTTATTAATAGCATTTGAAATTCGGAGTGCCTTTACTGAGTTTGAGGTAAGTGTTGAGCGGGATATATCACTCTTTTGAAGTTTAGCCAGTTTGGCTACATGCTCTTGATAGTAGGATTCGTATAGGTTAAGGTATTCATCAACAACCTGACTGTTTAGCTGTTGGTCAAGAAAGTTTTTTACAATCTTTCTACGTGATTCATTATCCTTATGAGGAAAGGCTATTAAAGCAAATAGTTGTATTAAAGCTTTTAATATACCTTCACTCATACATTAGATTTAAATTAAATGAAAAAATAACCTGTATTGGGTTAAAACATTAATTATCTTCTTCCAGGTTTTTAAAACCAATATACATAAGCGCCATTCCTGATGTAGCTTGTTTTGTATCAAGTTTGGCTTCTATAATACATTCAACAGAACCTGCAATTTTGAAATCCCAAACGTTGGCTTTGTTGTACTCATCATTTGTAAAAAGCAAGTTTCTATTTGTATCATAAACAGAAAAAATAATGGGTTGATTTTTACCTGAGCATGCAGCTAATCTGTATAAACTGCCATTTAAAAATGTAGTACGAAATTCGGCCACTTCATCACCCGTTAAGAATGCTCTTAATGGCTGTCCATTAGAAATGAAAGGAGCTTTAATTATATCACCACAATTTCCAACTTTGTCTTCTTGAGAAGAAATGTTAGACGGTGCAAAAAGGCTAAATAACAAAATAACTAATGAGGTTAGTATAAGTCCTTTTTTCATGAGTAATTATTATTTTAAAACAATGTGTGTTGTTTATTTAAATATGCGTAAATATACAGTTTGTGATTCAAAATTAAAACGTCACTATACTTAAATATATTATATAATTTGTGTGATGTTTTTAATCGCTGTCTAAAATAGGTATTTTTCTTAAAAAAACACCAAAAAATAGAGGCATCATGTGTAAATGTTAGGTTTTTTTTCTAAAAAATAGTTCATATTTCGAACGGATTGATAATGATGAATAAAAATATATATTATGAAAAAAATAAATGCCATTCTAATATTATTGAGTTTTAGTATTGTTTTTTGGGCTCAACAAACAAAAAAGCTAAGCTTGGAAGATGTAATATCAGGAGGAAAAAACTATCGCCAATTTATACCGGAATATAAAAAGTACAATTTTAGAGGGAATTCAGATAACGTAGTTTGGATTAAACCTGATAGTATTTTACAAGTTCAGGCAAATAACACTTTCACCCATGTTTTAAGTTTAAATGAAGTAAATGATGTGTTAAAGGCAAATGAACTAAATCCGCTTAAGTCATTATGGGGTGTAAAATGGGTGGATTATGAGAAGATATGGTTTGATAATGGAAATGCAATTATTGTATTGAATATTGATGCCAGGAAGGTGGAAACTGCTATTTCGTATCCTAAAGGATCATTAGAAAAACATTATAATTTAAAAGCTAATGCTTTGGCTTATGTATATCATGATTCTCTTTTTGTTGCTGATGAAAATAATGAATCAATTTTGATTGAAGAGGGAAATGAAAATGTAAAAATAGGAACCTCTGTGCATAGAAATGAGTTCGGTATTCATAATGGTATTTTTTGGTCACCTAATGGAGAATCTCTGGCTTTCTATAGGAAAGATGAGAGTATGGTGACCGACTACCCAATGGTTAATATTAATGAAAGAGTGGCATCTCTTGAAAATATTAAGTACCCTATGGCTGGTATGAAAAGTCACCATGTAATCATTGGTGTGTATAATTTTAAAAGTAATGATAAAGTTTATTTAAATACTGGAGAACCAAAGGAGAAATACCTTACTAATGTTACGTGGGATAATACGGGTAACCAGGTATTAGTAGCTGAGCTAAACCGCGGACAAAATCATATGGTGCTGAATAAATATGATGCTCAAACAGGAAAAATGCTTGAATCATTATTTGAGGAAAAAAGCGATCAGTGGGTAGAACCAGAAAGTCCTGCGTTATTTATTCCTGAAAGCAATCGTTTTATCTGGCAGAGTGAAAGAGATGGTTTTAATCATTTGTATATATATGATATTAGTAGGGGTTTTGTAAAACAACTAACAAAGGGTAATTGGGTAGTAACTGATGTGTTAGGCTTTGACAGTTCTGCAAAATACTTGTTTTTTGAATCTACAAAAGATCAGGGCGTTTTAAACAGGCATATTTTTAAAGTAGCCTTAAGTAGTGGGAAAATTACAAGGATTACACAAGTGCAAGGAGTGCATCATTCAGTTCTAAGTCATGATGGTAGTAAAATTATTGATATGTACTCTAATGTAAATACACCCAGAGTGATTCAAGTAGTTGATACTAAAAAGAAAAAAGCAAATAATTTACTTAATGCTAAAAATCCTTTTGAGCAGTATAATATTGGTAAGATTGTAATGGATACTATTAAATCAGCAGATGGAGTTACTGATTTATATACAAGGATGATTTTACCTCCAAACTTTGATAAAAGTAAAAAATATCCGGTAGTAGTATATGTTTACGGTGGACCACATGCTCAATTAGTGAAAAATAGTTGGTTGGGTTCAGCAAGGCTTTGGCAATTGTATATGGCTCAACAGGGCTATATTGCTTTTACATTAGATAATAGAGGAACGCCTGATAGAGGATGTGATTTTGAAAAAGTGATTCATCGTCAGCTAGGAGAGAAGGAATGTGAAGATCAAATGGAAGGTGTGAAGTATTTAAAGCAATTCCCATATGTTGATGTGGATAGAATAGGTGTACATGGTTGGAGTTTTGGTGGTTTTATGACGATAAATTTAATGGAAAAATATCCAGATATTTTTAAAGTAGGTGTTTCTGGAGGTCCGGTTACTGACTGGAAATATTATGAAATAATGTATGGAGAAAGATACATGGATATGCCGGAGGAAAATGAAGAAGGTTATAAGCAATCAAATCTAAATTTAAGAACGAAGGAATTGGAAGGGCGTTTGTTGGTTATTCATGGAGCAATTGATCCAACTGTGGTATGGCAACATAGCTTATACTTTATTGAGCAGTGTATTAAAACAGATAAACAAGTGGATTACTTTGTTTACCCTCGACATAAGCACAACGTGCTTGGAGAGGATAGGGTACATTTAATGCAAAAAGTGACTAATTATTTCAATGACTTTTTGTAATTAGGAAATAGATATAACATTATTAGGGTTACTGAAATGGTAGCCCTTTTTTATTGATAAATATCTGTGTAAGGTTTTCGAGGCATGAACAAATTAAAACGATCCACTTGCTCACTGGTTAACCTGAAGTCATATTCCGTTCCTCCAGGAGGAATATTAGGAAAATAGGCAAGTTGGATTTGTATTGTGTTAAAAACAAGGTGGTTGTTTCTAAGTCGAATTCCAGCCCCAAGTGAACTATAGGTCTTTGTTTTGAATAGTTTGGTGTTTCCGGAAATCCAACCCATATCATAAAAAGAATAAAAGGCCATACTAAAACCTAATATTTCCTTACTTGAAAAGAAGATGCTTTCTGCACTTAATACCATTTTTTTTGTGCCTCGTAAGGCTTTACTTCTAAGGGCACTTATTCCGTTATTGGCTTCGTTTAAGTAAATATATTGTGGATTGGTATTATTAAATCCACTTAGATATTGTCCTGATAAGAAAGATCTCCAACGATGGATTCCAACATTCATTAAAGAAGATATGTATTTTACCTGTAATTTAATACGCGTGTCTTCTGCGCTGGTTTTATTTAAAAAGGATTGAAAATCACTACTCCAATAAAAATAACCTTTATTTGGTATAATGGCCTTACCATACGAAAAATGAGCTCCCAGGTAATTTCGGTTGACCCATTGATTATGATTAAAGCCATAAGTCAAAGAAGCTAAAAATCCATAGGGAACATCCTCTGTTCTACCGAAATTATATATGAGCTTGTTTTTATAATAATCTCTTTTACTAAAAGAAATAGAACCAAATGTATAAATATTAGGAAGGTAATAAGGTTTTTGCAATAAGTCATCTGGCAAATTGTAATATTCAGATAGTATAATCTGGCCATACAAAGTAATGTTAGAATGATCGAAAAAGTTATCTGTTCTAATCAAATATGATTTTCCTAACCAATAATCCTGAAAAGTATAATCAAAATTTCGTTCAATTAAATTAATGCTATCGTTGCCATAATTAGGAATGTGGTAGTTTTGAGTAAGGTTAAATCCTCCTGCATGTTTAACTTCTCTGGTATAGAACCTTTTTTGAGTACCTATTTTATAATAGTGTTGATTATACATATTGCTGTAATTAGCACTTAATGTAATGTATGTTCCATATATGTTATTCCAAATCAACTTTTCACTTAATCCATATTTAGTATTACTACTTCTATACAGCATATGTTCAAGTTGTATCCCATAGCCTAAAACATTTTTGCTATATATGCCAGCTGTTATATTATTGTTTACCGAAAGCGTTGCACCATATGGATAATTGTCCTGTACAAAAACAATTACATCTACCATCGAACTATCATAAACAGCAGGTTGTATAAAAATTAATGCATCTGTAATATAATCCTGCGAACGCAAAAGGCGTTCACTATCTTTAAGTTTATCTGCATTTGAGAATTCCCCTTTTTTGAAGGTTAAATGATTAAGTATGACGCTTTTTCTAGTTTCGAATCTAATTTTGGAAATTGATTTTTCCAAGGGTGACATCGATATACCTATTGTATCGATGATCATTTTGGAAAAAGGAGAAATCTGTTTAATTTTTATGGAACGAATTATCTTATGGTCATACTTTTTGTTTTGCTCTAGCCAATTACTTAAATATACATTCTTTTTTAGGTTAGAATCATTGGATATAACCAGCCATTCATATAATTTCTTATATAAATAATTTGTTTCAGCTCTGTCTTTTAGATATTTAGGTATTGAATTCGTTTTGGTTGAATCTTTGGGACTTTTATTCTGACCTACGGTAGAAGTGGGTGTAAAACATATTGAAAGAATATATATCACGCATGTAAACAGTATATTACGTATAGTGAATTGTTTTTGGTGTTTATTATTTTTCTTCAATATCTAATAGCTTAGTCAAGTATTTGTTCTTAATATAAAAAGAAGTTTGGATGGGGTGGTGCTGATATTTTGTTATGATATAAGTTAGATTACATCATTCTGGTGTGTTTCTATTTCTGAACTAGCTGAAAAGAATTACAGATTAATACCAGATTATTTCCTTTTTCCTCACTCGAACAATATTGTTGCTCATTATGGTGTTTGATATCACGATCAAGTGTATTCAGAATACCTTGAGCAATTAAATGTTTCCCTTCTAAGGATGAATCAAATTTATTGATATTTTCTCCCGCCTCAACCTTAATATAAATAGTATCAACAGATCCTTTTAAATACATTTTTTTACCACTTTTCTTGCAGGTGTGTACAACTAATCCATTTAGCTTTATATTCTTGTTTAAGAATTGATTTGGATGTGATAACAGTTTGTCAACAGTGATGGATAAAGTATCTAAATTGGATTCTTTCGAGCAGCAACTTTTAGTTAATGTTTGATCTTCAATTGTGTCTTTTGAATTGCAACAAACTTCATCGGTTTTCTTTTTTGATTTTGCAACGCAAGTAACCAATAACAGAGCAAAAAATATACTTAACAATAAATTTTTCATGGATGAATTTGTTAAAAGATTATTATAGAGTTGATCTCTGTAGTATTAGGTGTATGTATTAATATAATTATCTTAAATAAACAGATATTATTTAAACAAATATAGTAATTGAATTAGAATATGAAATAGTTTTATAAAGAATATAGAACCTCAAACACTGCAATTGTGACATAAAAAAGTCGGTTTTAATGTCAAATTGACTTTGTTTGGAACATGGCAAATGATTTGAAGCATACGCTTTGTAAACAATAATAGCATTTATCATGAACCTAAATGAATATACCATAAAATCGCAGGAGGCAATTCAAAAGGCAGTTGAAATTGCTTCCTCCAAAAATCATCAGGCAATCGAGCCTGCGCATATTTTGCAGGGGATTTTTGAAGTTGATGACAATGTAAGTGCTCATTTACTAAATAAATTAGGGGTAAGCAATGTACATCAACCATTACTAGCTATTATAGATAGTTATCCTAAAGTTAGTGGTGGGCAACCTTATTTGTCCAGAACAAGTAATGAAGTTCTATTAAAGGCAAAAGATTATCTAAAAGAATTTCAGGATGAATACGTAAGTATTGAGCATATTTTGCTTGCTGTATTAAAAGTTAAAAGTGAAGTTTCATCCTTATTAAAGGATGCAGGTGTAACAGAAAAAGGGTTGCTTCAGGCTATCCAGGATTTACGAAAAGGAGCAAAAGTAAACTCCCAATCTGCCGAGGATTCCTATAATGCTTTAAATCGATATGCAATTAATCTGAATGAAAGTGCTCGTTCCGGAAAGTTAGATCCAGTAATCGGCAGGGATGAAGAAATAAGAAGAGTTTTACAAATTTTATCGAGAAGAACTAAAAATAATCCAATATTAATTGGTGAACCAGGGGTAGGTAAAACAGCTATCGGAGAGGGAATTGCTATGCGTATTGTAAATGGTGATGTTCCGGAGAACTTGCAGTCTAAACAGATTTATTCCTTAGATATGGGCGCACTTGTTGCCGGAGCAAAATATAAAGGTGAGTTTGAGGAAAGATTAAAGGCTGTGGTAAAGGAAGTGGTTTCGAGTGATGGAGAAATTGTTTTGTTTATAGATGAGATTCATACTCTTGTTGGAGCAGGAAAAGGAGAGGGAGCCATGGATGCGGCTAATATTCTAAAACCAGCTTTAGCCAGAGGGGAATTAAGAGCAGTTGGTGCAACTACCTTAAATGAGTATCAAAAATATTTTGAAAAAGACAAAGCATTAGAACGTCGTTTTCAGCAGGTAATGGTGGATGAACCCGATGTAAATAGTGCCATTTCCATACTTAGAGGACTTAAAGAGCGATATGAGAATCATCATAAAGTTCGCATAATGGATGATGCGATTATATCGGCAGTTATGCTTTCTAATAAATATATATCTGATCGCTTTTTGCCGGATAAAGCTATTGATTTGATTGATGAAGCCGCTTCTAAATTGCGTTTAGAGATGAATTCGGTTCCGGAAGAAGTAGATGAATTGGATCGTAAAACAAAGCAGTTGGAAATTGAACGAGAAGCTATTAAGAGAGAGGGGGATAGTCAAAAATTAAGTCAACTTAAACAGGAGATAGCTGAGTTAAATGATGTACGCAATAGTTTACGAGCCAAGTGGCAGGAAGAAAAGAATATTGTTGATCATATACAAAAGCATAAGTCAGATATTGAGCATTATAAATTTGAAGCAGAAAAAGCAGAAAGAGAAGGTTTGTTTGAACAGGTTGCAGAATTACGATATGGCAAGATTAAAGCAGCTGAAGAACAGATAGAAATATTAAAAATCCAGTTGAAAGATAAACAGGCTGAACATGCCATGATAAAAGAAGAGGTGGACGCCGAAGATGTTGCCGGTGTGGTTAGTCGGTGGACAGGTATTCCTATTACAAAAATGCTTAAGAGTGAAAAGGAAAAGTTATTGTCCTTAGAAACAGAATTACATAAAAGAGTAGTAGGTCAGGAGGAAGCAATTGAAGCGGTTTCCGATGCCATAAGAAGGAGCAGGGCTGGATTGCAGGATGACAAGCGCCCGGTTGGATCATTTATATTCTTAGGAATGTCGGGGGTTGGAAAAACAGAATTAGCTAAAGCTTTGGCGTCATTTTTATTTGATGATGAAAGCAAAATGACCCGGATTGATATGTCGGAATTTCAGGAAAGACATTCTGTTTCACGATTGATTGGAGCCCCTCCTGGATACGTGGGATATGATGAAGGAGGTCAGCTAACTGAAGCGGTTCGTAGGAAACCTTATTCAGTAGTATTGTTGGATGAAATTGAGAAAGCTCATCCTGATGTGTTTAATGTATTATTGCAAGTACTTGATGATGGACGATTGACAGACAATAAAGGGCGTTTGGTAGATTTTAAAAATACCATTATTATCATGACGTCTAATGCTGGTAGTCAATTGATACAGTCTAATTTTGAGGGAGTAACAGAAGACAATGAATCGGAGCTTGCAGAGAAGACTAAAAAGGAAGTGTTTGAATTATTAAGAAAAACAATACGCCCTGAATTTTTGAACCGTATTGATGATATCATCATGTTTACGCCATTAAATAAAAAGGAAATTCAAGAAATTGTACGTTTGCAGTTTGCTCATATTCAAAAGGTATTGGAAGCGAAGCAAGTAAATTTAGAAATGACCAATAAGGCAATTGAGCATATTGCCAATGCAGGCTTTGATCCTTTGTTTGGCGCCAGGCCAATTAAACGCTTATTACAACGAGAGGTGCTAAATGAACTTTCAAAACGAATTTTAGCAGATGATATTGAAAAGGAAAAACGGATTACCATTGACGTTGGTGATCATGGTTTAATATTTAAAAACTAAGATGATGGGCTGTTCAAAAGAGCAGCCCTTATTTTTGGGCATTTGTAATCTTAGGAAGACTGAGGTTGAATTTAATAGCTAAAAGTCTGACGGTTATAATAGAAAGTATTGTAATAATCTGTGAAAAATGAATGTCTACTGAAAAATGATGTAAAATCAAGTAAACACTTCCTCCAAGAATACAGGCTGTAGCGTATATTTCTTTGTGAAAAATTAAAGGTACATCGTTACATAAGGTATCTCTGATCACTCCACCTATTACTGCAGAAGAAAGTCCCATGATTAATGCTATTGGAGGAGTAATGTCAAATAGTAAAGCTTTTTCAACTCCAATAATTGTGAATACGCCAATCCCAATTGTATCAAATAAAAACAGAGTATGCTTTAAGCGTATGATATACTTAAAGAATATAAATGTAAAGACAATAGAAATAGAAATTAAGGCAAAATAATCTATTCCTAATATCCATGTAACAGGTGTATTTCCTAGCAGTAAATCTCTAATGGTGCCACCGCCAACTGCAGTTACAAAACCAATAAAGCTCGCTCCAAATAAGTCCAGTTTTTTATCTGTTGCAGAAAGAGTGCCGCTAATAGCAAAGGCACATGTTCCTGCATAGTCAGCAAAGCCAAGTAAATCCATACTTTTACAAAAATAAATGCAAAAGTATAAATTCTAATTTAGGCTAATACCTCTTTGCATAAATTATTAGAACAGAAATCATCAACTATATTAATATAGCTCACTATTTGTTCTAATTCTTCATCATTTGGTGGAGTAAATGGGATAACTTCAAGAGAGCAAAAAGTTTGAAACTTATTTAAAAAACGAGCTCCTTTTAATACATCATCGCTTAATTTATAAAACTCTTTACCTTCCTGTAACATTCCTGAAAGTGAAGTGGATGCAGGTATATAATCATGGCTCAGCATCATGCCTAGCGCTAAACGTTCTCCGGCAAGAACAGAAAGATTATAAACAAATTCATTATCGAAAGGACCTCTTTTTTTTATCAATTTATTGCAAGTGTTTAAATACGACTTGCCTTCATCAAAATAAAATTTCCAATCTTTTTCTTCGTCTTGCCAATGTTTCAAACTACCTGCCATAATCAAATGTTTTAGTTTCTAATTGAAATCAAATTCAATGTAAAGATAATGATTTTTTGTTGCGAAAGTGGTTTGTGCTTATAAATTGAAATTAATATTTGTGAAAAAATGTCAAATTGTGAATTTACAAGGCTATGATTCCATCTATTTTTTGAACTTCACTTGTAATATCAACAATGCTTTGTGCTGAATGCATTTTTGCTTTACATGTTATAGATACGAATTTTAAGTTTTTGGTATGTTTATATGATATGTCACTATTCTTGGGAAGTAATTGCACCACCTGTTTCACTTTTCCTTCTTCGTTTGGGGTAATAAACTTAAACATGTAAAGCAAAGGCCATTTTTTATTTGCTTCTAATTTTTGTAATAGCTTTGAATAATCTTGCGTTGCCATAAATCTGTTTTTCGCAAAAATAATCAAAATAGGCTGATAAACGTAACTGAGTCATACAAACTCAAGGAATGAGTTATTTTTTCATCAGGCCATAGAAATAAATTACTTTATCTGTTTTATTCGCATTTTCGTATGATACCATTAAACCAGAAGGAAGTGGAGTGACATGAAGCGTAAGCTTGAATTCATCACTTTTGGTGAAAACAATAGAATATGGTTTATCCAGACTAAAGTTATTTACCGAGTAAAAACTTTTCTGTTCTTCACCATTTTTAAAATATAATGAGGCAATCTCATCTTCTCCAAATTCTATTTTAGAAAGGCTGCTACCAATAATGCTATCGTTGCCAGAAAAAGGATTAAAACTAATTAGTCCTGAATTGAATGGATCACCATTAATCTGAACCGGATTCAGGAATAAATCCCAGTTGCCTTTTAATCCGGATTCTGCTTGAGGAAATGATGCTTTACTCAAAGCAGAATTTAAAATGTTTTTATAAATTTTAGACTGAAGAATCGATTGTTGGTACTGATTTTTATAATAGTTTAAAGAATCTGTCAATAACTTGTTATCATCTGTAATTTCTTCAATTTTTACATCCAGCGCATTATTAATTTTATCAAATTCAATAATTGCTTCCTCAATAGGCGTATTTATATCACTGGGGTCAAATAAATTAGCTTTCACATGTTCGAAAAAAGCATTTTGTTTTGTCCATGCTAATCGAACGTCATTGAAATCTTCCTGAAGTTTTTGTTTAGATTTTAATAAGGTATCCAGAGAAAACTGAACTTCTTTTTTTGTTTGGGCAATAGTTGTTGCGTTTATTAATAAAAATAATAGAGTAATAATTACTGAGAAATAGTTTGTTTTAAGCATAGTACAATGTATTCAAGGATGAAAGCATTCAAAAATAAGAAAATTGAATACTGTATTCCACAGAAATCTCTGTTTTGTAATTAATTTTTTGTTATACTTTTGTCAGGGTTGAATTAATGAAGACTAACGCAACAAAAAGGTGGATTAACTATATGGAATTAGCTAAAGTAAATCGATCAATTAACACAATAAAAACAACAATAAAGTTATCATTATGCTAAAGAAAAGTATTGTAGTAATTTTAGTTTTAGTAACAGGAGTTATTAATGCACAGAGTTTTAGAGCTCCATTATCTAAAGGTGAGAAGCAATTAAACATGGGATTAGGTTTTAATAGTCATGGTGTACCAGTTTATGGTGGAGTTGATTTTGCGGTTCATGATGAAGTGACTATTGGTCCTCAAGCTATGATCGTATTTGATGATGATGCGGTTTTAGCATTAGGTTTTAGAGGTGATTATCACTTTAACCGTTTGCTTGAAATTACAAGTGACTGGGACGTTTATGCAGGAGCAAATGCGGGGTTTGTATTTGGTAATGGAGATGATTTGGAATTAGGATTGCAAATTGGAGGACGTTATTTCTGGGATAATAAATGGGGGATTAATCTGGAATTTGGGGGAGGAACCAATTATAGTACTAAACTAGGTGTGACCATGAAATTCTAAGAACATGATATTTACGACATAAAGAAAAGGCTGCTCATTGGATTTATGAGCAGCCTTTATTGTTATTTTAATCTATTAACCTGAGTTCGATTTTAAAAAAGAGCTAATTGATCAGTTTTTATTACATCATATTTGATAGCAGGTTTCTTTGGGAAAAAAGAATAAGCAATTAAACCAGAAATCATATTAGTAATAAAGTTTTCAAAAGACCTGTGTCTGGAATGTTCAATAGAACATATGTTTTTAAGTTCATCGTTTATAGTTTCTATCACAGACCTTTTTCTTAACAAGAGCTTGTCTTTCATTTCCATTATTACATTACGCATATTATTTCTAATGTAAGTTATTAGGTGGAGTCCGTCAATAAATAGTACTTCAGTGAGTTTTTTAGATACATACCCCTTATCGGCATATAGTTTACCTTTTATTTTTTCAACAAACTTTTGATTTTTCAGGGGCTCTCTGTCGTCTGTATTTCCGGGAGTAATTACAAAATTTAGGATCTCTCCCTTATCATTTATGATAAAGTGCAATTTAAAACCAAAGAAGTAGCCCATTGTTGATTTTCCTCTTTGTGCCAAGCCTTCAAAAACCTTGTGTCTTGGTATGCGTTTGTTTTTGCAAACTCGGATAGGAGTTGAGTCCACATAAGAAATTCCAGTGCATTCACCCAGGCAACATGTTTTTAGAAACAAGGTCATGGGTAAGGCTGTTTGTTGGAGTATTTCAACAAACCGATTGTAAGAAACGGTTCTAGGAAAATCTTGCCGTAAATGTTCTTTTACATAGAACAAATAGAAATGTTTTAAATTTTTAAACGCTCCAAAATGAAACAAAATCATTATGGTAATCACTTCGCTATGGCTCATTCTAGGCTTTTTCTTGGGTTTATTCCCCAAGCTATGCCTAGTAACTGTTTTTTCAAATTCAATGCAAAATTCATCAACTAAAACGAAAATTTCCGTAATTTTATCTTTACTTAAATACATGGATTTTACTTCTAATTATTTGTTTGTCAGACTTTTAAATTAGTAAAATCCATTTTTATTTGCAATTATTTCAAAGATTATTGTATCCTTATTTCATTGATTGTAAAATAGTTAAGAATCGAACTCAGGTTATTAAGTTATAATCTTTCGATTTCCTTAATCAATTCTGATTTTACATTCATATCTATTTTTTCTTCAATGTAAAGATTTGTAGGTTCTTTTGATTTTAAAATATCACTGGTAGATACTTCCTTGCGTGATGTTGTGCTTTTGTTTATTTTAAAATACGAAACCAATTTAAGTAAACCTTTTGATTGATTAGATAGTTCTTTTGCACTTGCCGCAAGTTCTTCGCTACCTGCTGCATTTTCAGCAGTTGTATTATTAATTACCTGAATTGAATGATTTATTTCATTGATCCCAGATTCAAGTTCTTTTCCTGCAGAAGTAATTTCCTTAACTAATTGACTTGACTTTAATACAGATGGAATTAATTCTTGCAGACTATCCTTAGCTGCAGTTGTCATGGCAACACTTTTCGTAACAAGCTGAATAATTTCCTGAGCACTACTTTTGCTGATTTCAGCTAATTTTCTCACTTCCTCTGCAACTACATTAAATCCTCGTCCATGCATACCTGCTTTTGATGCTTCTATTGCAGCATTTAATGATAAAATGTTGGTTTGCGCAGCGATGCTATCAATTATTTTTATTTTTTCAGCGATTTCGTTGTTTAAATCAACAGCAAGTTGAGCTTTTTGATTCACATCTTTTATTTCAGAAGCAACCTGATTGCTTATTTTATTTGTTGCTATAGCATTTTCTGAGTTATTTGTAATTCCGGTAGAAATTTCTTCAATAACCGAAGATACTTCCTCAATAGAAGAGGCTTGTTCTGATGCTGATAGAGATAAGTTCTGTGAAGTACTATCTAGTTCAACGCCAGAAGTATTGATTTGATGAGAACTCATCGTTATTTGCTCAATTATTTCTTTGAGTTTATGAGTCATACTTCTTAAACCATCAGAAAGTTGGCCTAATTCATCTTTTCTGTTTGATGTAACTTCAATGGTTAAATCACCTGAGGATATAATGTTGGTTGCATTGGCTAACTTTTTCAATTGATTAATGATTGGACTTAAATAACCATTCAGGATAAGATATATAAGAAAAGCGCTTACAAGGATAATTCCCAATACAATATTGATTAATTTACGAAGACCACCAAAGGCATCTTCTTTATAAATTGATGTAGAAATATAGGCTTCGTATGGCGAGAAATAAGTAAAGAATTGAATTTTCTCTTTACTGTCACCTGTTTCCGGCCATAGATACGAATTTTTATAATCACCTTCCTTACTATTAATAAGTTGTTTAAAGAAGTGCGCTTGAGCAAAGTTTTCTCCTTCTTTAGATGGATGAATAATGAAATTCCCATTTTTATCAATTAAAAAAGGATAACCATTTTTAAAGTACTTTTTACTGGCAAATACCTGTTTTATTTCAGCGTAATCTATCTCTTTTACACCTACATAAAGTATCCCTTTTATTTCATTATTTATATATAGAGGTTTATAGGCAGTTAAATACCAGGAATCAACAACAAAAGCTCTTCCAAAATAGGTATTACCTTTTTCTATTGTTTTAATTACTTCTGATGAATTTGGAATATATGTATTGGTTGCCCTTTTACCATCTGCCTTTTTTACATTAGTAGAAATCCTTAGATATCCATCTTCAACCTTCTGAAAAATAGTTGCGGATTCCACAGATAAACTCTTAATCTCATCAACAATTGTTGTATTCTGGTATAATGAAGTGCCTTCGATTTCCCATTGGGGAATGTTATAAACAGATTTAGTTTTTGATTTTTGGTTTATTCCAACAACTTCAATATTTGAGTTTGTTTCGATAATTTCGCCATGTTTACTTAATGCATTATTTGCAATAGTTATAGCCATGTTAACCATTTTTTGTCTTGATTTTACATGATTATCTAAAATCGTTTTTAAATCGGACAAATGGCTAATCATATTTTCATTAATGTCCTCAGTTATCCGATTATGGATAGATTTATAGACAGTAAATGTCATGATAGAAAATGAAACGGCAAGAACTGATATTAATATCAGGTTTGTTTTGAATTTAATGGATGAGCTCCATTTGTTTTTACCTTTAGGGTTTGTGCAATTCGTTCGTTCTTTCATCGTGTGCTCCTCTCTTTGTTTTTGCATTTACAAAAATAAATCAGGTATCTCAAATACTTCTTTATTTATGAAAAGTGGAGTTGCATGATGTGATGAAGGAGCGAAAAAATAGGATATAGGTTTTTTATTAAATGGTTAAAAGACTAGAATATTTGATTGAAAAAATCGAAAAACAAAATGTTGAAATAATCTAAAGTTACACTTGAAAATATTGAGTTGAGTATATTGGAGGTTGTAAAGATCAGATATATAGAAGTATAAGGCTTAGGTTATCGTTGTCTTTTATGATGCGATAAAAAACTTATGACAAAAAGATCTTCACATGAAGATCTTTTTGTTAAGTTTTAATAAGTTAAAATTTTTCGTAATTCTCAGAATCAAGTTCCTTTTCAAATTGCGGATCCATATCCTTAATTATTTCCGGTTTTTCATCAACAATTAAATCAACTGGTTCTTCGCTTTGTAAAATATCGCTTGCACTAACTTCTTTTTGAACTGTAACATATGAATCACCTGTTTTAAAATAGGAAATCAATTTCATTAGGTGCGTTGATTGACTGGATAATTCCTTTGCTCCAGAAGCTAACTCTTCACTACCTGCTGCATTTTGAACTGTTGATGCATTTATTTGCTGTAATGCTGTGCTTACCTGATTTACTCCCGTTTCAAGTTCGAGACCTGCAGTAGTAATATTCTGAACCAATTTACTTGTTTGTTGGATTGTAGGTACTAATTCCTCCAGACTGTGACTGGCGCTTTGCGTCATTTCAACACTGTCGTTCACCAACTTAACTATTTCAATAGCCATGTTTTTACTATTCTCTGCTAGTTTTCTTACTTCAGCAGCCACTACGTTAAAGCCGCGACCTTGTTCTCCGGCTTTTGACGCTTCTATTGCTGCATTTAATGAAAGAATATTCGTTTGAAATGCAATGTCATTAATAGCTACAATTTTCTCGGCAATTAATTCGTTGAATTCCTGAGCCTTCTTAGCTTTTTTATTGACTTTTTGAATTTCCTTCGTTACTTGTTTTGAAATCTTCTCTGTTTCAGTGGCATTAGCACTGTTTTGCTCTATATTAGCCGAAATTTCTTCCATGGTGGATGAAACCTCTTCAATGGATGAGGCTTGCTCTGAAGCTCCTTGTGAGATATCCTGAGAAGTACTATCAAACTGTATTCCGGAGGCATTTAGTTGTTCTGCACCTGCAACAATTTCGCTTACAACTTCTTTTAGTTTGGTAATCATTCTGTTAATAGCATTGGCCAGCATACCTAATTCATCTTTTCTGGATGAATGAATACTTAAGGTTAGATTACCAGAGGCCACTTCTTCTGCATTGTGTGCCATTACAACCATTTGCTGGATAATAGGATTTAAGAAGCGACTAAGCACAAAATAAATAAGTACACCGCTTATTAATAAAAGTATGGTGGTTAAAGCCAATAGTCTATTAAGGTCGGCATACATATCATCTTTATAAATGGAGGTAGAAATATAAGCTTGGTAAGGTTCAAAGTATTTGAAAAATTGAACTTTTTCTTTACCCCCTTTTCCTTCTGGCCAGGTATATTCACTTTTATAATCACCATCTTTACTATTAATAAGTTGCTTAAAAAAAGAGGCATTAACATAATTTTCTCCTTCTTTAGTAGGATGTATAATAAGGTTACCTTTTGAATCTACTAAAAATGGATACCCGTTTTCGTAATATCTTTTTTCTTCAAATATTCTTTTTAAAAATGCGTATTCTCTTTCTTTTACACCTACATATAAAATACCCTGAGTTACTCCACCAATGATGATGGGTTCATAGGCTGTTAAGTACCAGTCATTCACAACAAAGGCTCTACCGTAAAATGTTTTACCTTGTTCAACGGTTTGTATAACTTCAGAAGAGTTTGGAATAAAAGTGCCAACAGCTCTCGTGCTATCTAGTTTTAAAACGTTAGTAGAAATACGTAAATAACCATCTTCTATTTTTTGAAAGATAGTAGCTGTTTCAACCGATTGAGATTTTATGAAATCAACAATGTGTGTACTTTTATACATCGGAACATTATTAATCTTCCATTCAGGTATAAGGTAATTTTTCTGTTCTTTTGTTACCTGGTTTATCCCGCTCACTTCAATCATTTGCTTATTTACTTTAATATCTCCGAAGTCCTCGAAAATATTATGAGCTAATTTAAGGGCAATGTTTACAGAAGATTGTTTTAATCGCACATGATCTGATAAGATGGTATGCATATCATCTAAATGACTAACCATATTGTTTTCAGTGTCTTTTTCTATTTGTGAATGGATGCTGTTGTAGACAATGATGGTTAAACTTGTAAAAATTAAAAGAAGAACAACGATTAATGTGAAGTTGGTTTTGAGTTTTAGGGAGTTGGATAAATTTTTTCGCTGAGTCACCGATTTTTTCGCAGTTGTTGAGGTTTTCATAGCTTATATGTTTCGTTAATAATGGGTTCGTTTTAAATATTCAACAGTATTATTGTTGAATGTTGTGGTTGAAAGATTGAACTATTTCAACGAATTATACATTTAAGATACTAATTGACAGATACTTTGTCAATGAATGCTATGAAAAAAACTGTTTTTTTTTATTTAACAGCTGCTTATTTCCAGTTTTTTATGGACTTTGAAATGGCGTTTTTTAAAGGACAATCAGATTTCAATGAATGTCCTTTGCGATAATTGTTTAATATTTCAACTGATTTTTGAGCGAGTTCTTTTCTTACCTCCCTTCGCTTTCCTTTTATTAGAGGAATCTGAAGTTGATCATAGGCCGTAGTTTTATGTCTCATCCAGGCAATTACGGCTTTTGCTGCACGTTCATTAACTGGTATTTGTTTGGTTCTGGCTACTGTGCCATTACCCACAGGAATTGCGTGTTTAGTGACAAGAATAGCCATGGCTTTTGCCATTTCCTGGTATTGCGGATGAAAATTTAGGAATTGGACCACTTCATTACAAAACTCCTTTTCGTACAATTGTTGTTGCTTTTCTCTTCGATCAGCATCATATAATTTTCTTTTTTGATACGCTTCAGTATTTCTTTGTGCATTAACCTCCTGTTTGGCCTTATCAATGATCCATTCCGGTGCCCATATTCCTTTGGACATGGTTCTGCGCCCTTTTTTAAATACAACTTTCCAGTATTCTTTGTTTGAAGTTACTTTCCTGGTAATACCGGCATCTCCGGCCTTTAAGAATTTCCAATTCGAAGGAGGGGTGTGTTCAACACCTTTTTCATCAAATAAATTTCCGATTGCATTTTGGGATAGTATTTTAATTTCCGGCATTAATGTTCTCCTTTGTTTGTAATGATTTAATTTTGAAGTATTTCGTTAATAAATAGTTTATACATGGGTAGCAATCCCGAAATATGATCTTCATCTGTTAAAGTGATCAATTTAACCATATCTTCTTCTACTCCAATAGATCTGAACTCGTTTAATAGGTCTTCAGATAAGAAATACGGAACATGATTGTCGTTGTTTCCATGATATAAAGTTATGGGTTTTAAATTGGTCCATGCATATTGACTGTTGTTCGTAAGAACGTTTCTTAATTCAATCCATTCATGTTCAGTTTCAGAGTAGAAGTTATTTAAAAATCCATCTGTAAATAAAGCGGTCATATCATGAGTTAATGCACTGTTAACCTCTTCTGATGAATGTTCTCCATCTATTAAATTTGGTATTTGTGATGCATAGGGTTCATTTATATAAACAGACAAATCATAGCTAATATCATTAACCGATTTAAAGCCCATTAATAAATTCGGGACATAAAATGGTTGGGTATAATGTGTTTGCTGAACCAAATGTTCTCTCATGGCAATTAAATCATAGGCGCCTGCACCACAAGCTGAACCAAGTAACTCAATGCCTTCTATTGGGTTGTTTTCAATACTGTTGTGAGCAACCAAGGTAGCCCAACCTCCTAGAGAATAACCAGTAAGATATAATTTGTTGTTGATGGTGAAATTGTATTTTTCAGATAGAGCCATGTCCTGAGCTGCAATAACTAAATCGCGAATACATTGCTGAAAAAGAGCTTTATGGTAATAAGGATGTTGAATATTTTCGGAACTACCAAAACCTGGATAATCAGCTATTACAACTACATAGCCTAAACCTGCCAGTGCATGCAAAATACTAAACTCTGGATGGGTAAGTTGATTTGATGGC
This sequence comes from uncultured Saccharicrinis sp., assembly GCA_963677245.1. Classification (GTDB taxonomy): domain Bacteria; phylum Bacteroidota; class Bacteroidia; order Bacteroidales; family Marinilabiliaceae; genus Saccharicrinis. The sequence goes on along the minus strand of OY781921.1, from coordinate 688,546 downwards.
GCACTAGAATGAAGTGACATTGTTCCGTTTTGAAAACTTAGAAGCGTACATTTTTTATCTGCATTTACGGGTGCACAAACCAATCCGGATAGTGTAATTTTTTCATTATTAATATAAGTAGATTCATATTCTACGTAATATACTTTTACCGGATCAGGATTACGTCCTGTAAGTTGAATGCCTTCTCCAAGCGAGTTTTCTGCTGCTGCCAAAATTGTTTCAACCAGAGAGCTTGGGTAAGATAAGCGTTCTTCTACCTTAAGTAGGGTTATATTTTCATGATTATTTCCATTTTGCTTTTCTTCATCTTTCTCACATCCAAACCATAAAATGGAGAATAATACAGATAAAATAATGTAGTACTTTTTCATATTTTTAGTTTTTACAATAGCATCTTAGATATTGGCCATTAGTTAAACAACATTGAATTATATAATGTTGACAACTCATATTTTTTCAAATGCGTTATATAACTTAAGATTAAAAGGGATATATAAGTTAACTAAAAAACAGATTTTATACTACATTAAATTTGAATTATCCTTGAATTAAAAAAATGGTTGGGCGCTTATGTAATTCAGGTAGTTTGCCTTTCCATTGCGATACCGTTTTTGTTTCAATAAACTCTGATTCCAAAGTAATATCGCAGGCTACACAAACTTTTGTTTTTGCGCTGCATGTGCTCAAAATATCTTTTAGCAGATGATTATTTCGGTATGGTGCCTCGATGAAAATTTGCGTTTGTTTTTCTCTAATTGATAGGCCTTCGAGGTGTTTGATATATTTAACTCTGTCACCAGATTTAATAGGAATATATCCATGAAAGGCAAAACTTTGTCCATTCATACCAGAGGCAATCAATGATAGTAGGATAGAGGACGGACCGACCAAGGGAATAACTTTGATGCCATGTTGATGTGCTGCTGCCACTATATCTGCTCCCGGATCGGCAATTCCCGGACAACCGGCCTCAGAAACTACACCAATATTGGCACCCTTTTTTGCGGCATTTAAATAGTTACTTTTTTGCTGATGCGTGGTGTGTTTGTTGAGTTCATAAAAGGTAAGCTCATCAATATTAATAGCCTTATCAACCTTTTTTAGGAAACGACGTGTGGTCCTGATATCCTCTACAATAAAGTGTTTGATTTGTTTAATTAACAGACATACATCGTTTGGGATTACACTGGAAATAGAAGAGTCTCCTAAAGTATTAGGGATTAAATATAAACTACCTTTCATGTGAATTTATTTTTCATTTGTTGCATAGTGATACCAATAATAGTTCATCCTTTTTTAGTCAATTAAAATGATTTATAAGAACTGGGAACACCATGCTTTTACATTAGCAATTATTTAAGCTGCAAAAGTATAAAATGAAGTGATTAAAACTTGGCATGATTCTAGAATTAATTAGTAATAATTAGAAACAATGAATATTTCTCTTTTCAAAATTGCTAAAAGTTAATTATGATGTACTTTTAGCCTTTGTTGTTTTTGGAAGACATAAAACTAGTTGATTAAGTAAGATAATATGAAGAAGAAAATTGGATTAGTCATTATAGCAATAATGATTGTGTTTGTAGGAGTTAATGCACAAAGTCATTCATTAAAATACAAGCTTAAAAAAGGAGTTGATTATCGATTTTATCAGGAAACAAAACTAAATATTACACAAACCTTAGGGTTTTTAGAGCAGGAAATGAAGAACGATTTTAAAGGTATTACGCGTTTTACACCTGTAGGTAATGAAGGGAATAATATTGTGTTAAAAGCTTCTTTTGAGAGTATGCTTATTAATGTTGAAAGTTTGATGTTTAATATGTTTTACGATTCCTCGAAACCATTAAATCCTGAAGATAAAATGGCTATGATATATAGTAAGATTGTTGGTGAAGAGTTTAAAATGGTTATCTCACCTCAGGGCGAAGTTATTCGAATAGAAGGAATGAATCAAATTATAGATAGTGCGGTTAATTCAGTAGGAAATATTCAGGGCTCTGCTGCAAACCGTTTAAAAACCACTTTAGCCGGACACTTTGGCGAAGAAGCACTAAGCGGAAATATGGCCATGATATTGTCTATTTATCCAGAAGAAAGTAAAAAAATAGGAGAGAGTTGGAAAACAGAAACTGCACTTACTTCCACGTTAAAAGCTGATTTGTTTAATAATTGGACTCTGGCTGGCGTTTCGAATGATAAATGGACATTGAAAGGTATAGGGGGTATTTCTTCCTCAGGACAGGAGGCTGTGATAAATGGAATGAAGGTTACCTTTAACTTAAAGGGAAATCAAAACGCTGATTATGTATTGAATCCTAATGATGGTTGGTTTATTCGCGGAAAACAGGAGCAAAAATTAGAAGGAACAATGGTAATGAATGGAAATCAACAATTACCACAAGGGTTAGAAATTCCGATGAAAGTGACTTCAAGTACTTATATAGAAAAGAGATAGAAACCGTTGATATAAAAGATTAGTTAAAGCTTATCAACATATTTTAATTAAAAAAAGAATAAAAGATCGCTTATGTTGTTAAAAAACATAAAACGATACTAGTTAAGTCTTTATAAATTCTAGTTTTGTTCATCAACTTACATTTTGTTTAAATACTAATTGGGAATAAAACTAGAATTAAAAGCGTATGAAGAAAAAATCAATAGCTCTTGTAGCACATGATAACAGGAAGGTAGATTTAGTAGACTGGGCTAAATACAACTGGAAAGAACTAGCTATGCACAACCTAGTTTGCACAGGTACAACCGGTTCGCTTATAAGTGAAGTGCTCAATAAAAAATGTGAAGAAAATCAAACGGTTCCGCCTACGGTAAAGCTTTTAAAATCGGGACCACTTGGAGGCGATCAGCAATTGGGAGCTTTAATAGCTGAGAAAAAAATAGATATTTTAATATTCTTTTGGGATCCAATGCAGCCACAACCTCATGATGTAGATGTTAAAGCTTTATTACGAATTGTGGCATTATATAATATTGTTACAGCTACCAATCGATCTACTGCAGATTTTGTAATTTCAAGTGAGTTATTTCATCTAGGATATGAACCTATTGTTAAAGATTATGAATCGTATATTAAAAGAAAGGTTATTGCGTAATTTTATAGGAATAGAGTTTTAAAAATGAGCCCCAGATAATACTATCATTATCTGGGGCTTTGTTTATTCCTGACTAACGTTCCCTTTAGTAATTAACTTATTAGGTGAACCCTGATAAATTACCTTTCCTCCGGTTGAAGTTGAGGCTTCTAGTTTTTCACTTACGTTTACCCAGGCAGAACCACCTGTAGATGTTTTTACGAATGTTTCTGTACTTTTAAGTTCGTTGGCAATATAACGACCTCCTGCATTTACAGAAATATCCTGGAATTCAGTTTTTCCTACTAACTCAATTTTTGAAGATGTTAACGACGATTTAACCGCTTTGGTATCAATTTCAAGAATAATAGTAGATCCGGTTCCAGCTTTTAAATCCAGGTTTTGTGCCCGTATAATATCTTTGGCATCTATAAATGCACCGGTTCCTGTGCTAATGGCTTTTAAAGACTTATAGGTAACAAAAACCTGTACGCCAACATTCTTATAAATTTTAGTTTTAAGCTTAATACTTAATTTTCGCCCGGCTAATTTAGTAATGACATCTGATACTTCGCCGTTTTCAATATTCACTTCAATCTTTTCTTTATCCCCTTCAATTAAAGTAACATTTATACCTTTTCCTGCATAAATCTCATTAAAAGTACCGATGTTTCGTGTTTGTGATTTTACTTCCTGCGCTTGCGATGTATGCATAACAGTAAGCATGATTATCGCAATCCATATTAACTTCTTCATATGATTGTGTTTATTTTCTATTGTTTTAATTAATTGACAAAAGCTATGCCAGCCTAAAAATGGAATTATGAAAATAATTCTTTTATTTCAGTTTCCGACATGTTTTTAAATGGGTTATTGGAATTTATAAAGGTATCAGCCAGTTTTGCTTTGTGATCCTGCAGCTTCATAATCTTTTCTTCAATAGTATCTGTTGAGATAAAGCGATACACAAACACATTTTTTGTTTGACCAATTCTGTGTGCTCTGTTAATAGCTTGTGCTTCTGCTGCCGGATTCCACCAGGGATTAAGCAGAAACACATAATCGGCACTGGTTAAGTTTAAACCCACACCACCGGCTTTTAATGAGATTAAGAACACTTTACAATTCTCATTCTTTTCAAAGTCATCTACCACAGCTTTACGGTCGGTGGTACTTCCTGTCAGTTTACTGTAGGTTATTTTTCGTTTGTTTAATACTTCTTCAATTAACTCTAAATCCTTTACAAACGAAGAAAATATAAGCACTTTATGTTTCTCGTTAATAATGCTCTGTAGGTTATCTACTATTAAATTAAACTTACCTGATTCTCCTTCGAAATCAGGGTTGATTAATTTTGGATGATTGGCCAGCTGTCTTAAACGGGTTAATCCCTGAAGGGCTAAAAAGGTCGACTTATCGGGACCGCTTTTTTCAAATGTCTTCAGGAGTTCATTTCTGATTCCTGATTTTTCAGCATCGTAGACCTTCTTTTGCTCCAGGGTCATGTCGCAATACATGACCTGCTCGGTTACCGGAGGCAGTTCTTTGGCTACTTTCTCTTTTGTTCGTCGTAAGACAAATGGTTCAATGAGTTGCTGTAGTTTGGCTTCCTGTTCTTCGCTGTTTTTTTTAGAGATGGGAACCACAAACTTTCTTTTAAAAGAAGTCAGGTTGCCCAGCAATCCTTTGTTTACAAAGTTCATTTGAGCCCACAAATCCGTTAAGGAATTTTCAATAGGCGTTCCGGTTAAAGCCATCTTTTTATGACACTCAATTTGCATAATGGCATCATATATTTTCGATCCCGGGTTTTTTACATATTGGCTTTCATCCAAAATAAAATAATGGAATTTGTAGTGTCTCAGATAATCAATATCATTTCGAATAACACCATACGAAGTTAATACCACATGATAATGTCGGATGATTTTGCCAATTTCCTTTGATTTTAAACGTTTGGTTCCGGTGTAAATGTAAATCTTTAAATCGGGAGCAAACTTTTTAAACTCATTCAACCAGTTGTGGATGAGTGATGTTGGCATGGCTATGATAGAGGTTGGTATCCCACTATTGTTAAACCCTTCGATGGTTGATGGCTCAAATAAACTCATCTGATTGGGAACTTCTTCTTTATCTTGATCAGCGCTTTGTAAACCTGAATTTTCATACACCTTAGATAAAAGCGTAATAGTTTGCAGTGTCTTACCCAGACCCATATCATCAGCTAAAATACCACCAAAACCGTTATCGTGCAGATAATGCATCCAGTTAAAGCCTTGTAGCTGATAGGGTCGAAGGCTTGCTTTTAAGCCTGATGGCGTTTTACTATTGGTGATTTTGTCGGTAGTAAAAGTTTTATGCTTTTGTTCACCCGGAGCTTCCAGTAAGCTGTAATACATTTTACTTAAACATACTTTTCCCTTGCTTTCTTCGGCATAGGTTAAAATGTCGGCATACTTGGTAAACCATTCCTGCGGAATAATAAATATTTGTCCATCAGGCAGGGTATATTCGTTTTTACCGGCAATGATGAATTTTCGTAATTTGATAAAAGGAATCTCAAACTCACCTACAGTTACGCGCATTTGAAGATCAAACCAGTCTTCGCCTTTATTGGTATTGAAAGAGCAATCAAAAGCACCAACATAGTAATTGCTTTCCAAGATATCCTGAACAATTGAAAAACCATGGTCAATCAGTTTTTGCTGATTCAGGTTTAACCATTGTATTACCTCGTCTATGCTTATTTCTTCGTTGTCCGATTTTTTGGGCTGATAATTAGCACCACCTTTTAATTCAAGTCCCTGAGCTACCAATAAGGACGACATTTGATTCTCCCAGTTAATATCTCTTTCGTATTTGGTAAACTCGTAGTGATTATTGTTTTTTCGCAGTTGCACAACGGTGTTGGACTGGCTATGGGCTAAATATTTTTTTTGCGCATATTTAAATTTAAGCACCAATACCGGATTTTGGCTAATGTCCTGCTCCAGCGAAAGAATAGCTGATGCCTCTGTCTGGTTTTCTCTTATCGTAAAACCATTGGCTTCTACAAGATTTTCTTTAATGGCGTTTAATACAAAAGTGTCCATATAAGTAGGAACACTTCTCGACTGAATCTTAATACTCTGCTTATCAAAAAAAGGCAGGAACTTTTTACTATCCGTATTTGCAATTCTGTATAATTTATCGCGAATAAGCAGGGTGCACGGAGAGTGTGATATAATTAATGGCTTTTTATGTGTTACACTCAGGTGCTTATCTTTCAATTTCAGTTTTAACGAATACTCAATCCCTTCTTCTGATAAATCAAAATGAAAAACGGGATTGACAATATCCGGGTAAACCGAAATAAAATCTGTTTTATAAATATTGCTGTATTTGGCATCTTTAAAATAAACCGGGATATCCGGAAAACACGCTAACTTTTCAAAACAAGTAAACATGTACTTTTCAATGTGAGGCCGGATATGCTCTTCGAACTTCTTTTTATCCAGATTATCATAGAAGAGCTTTATGGTTTTATCTTTTGAGAATAGCTTAAATAAATACTTATCGCTTAATTTTTTTAATAGTTCAATTACTTCAAGCTCGTTGGTATTAAAAGTATACTGATGCGAAGCCGGGTTGTCGGTGTTTATTTTTTCTATTAAATGTAAGGATGGGGAATCCTCATTGTCCTCAGCAATATAAGGTACAGCAAGCATTCCTATGTTTCGGCTCTCAGTTAATACAACAATAAATTTCTCCATTAAACAAGTGCTGTGTTTTTCGTGTTTATACATCAACAAGAGGGTAAAAATAGTGCACTTCTGGTAAAATGACTCGAAATATTTACTTTTTTTGTGATTGTTTAAATAAACATTAAAGTAATTAGAACATATTCTGAATTCTTGCGTTTACAGAGTTTAAATTTCAATATAGATGGTACATTTAATTATATATGCTCATCCTTCGGAGGATAGTTTCTCAAATCAATTAGTTCAACGTTTAAAAGAATATTCAGGATCTTTAAATGAGGTTATCGTAAGAGATTTATATGCTATGAATTTTGATCCTGTGCTATCGCAGGAGGAGTTAATCAATTTAAAGAAAGGGAAGGTTGCAGAAGATGTGCTGAAGGAGCAGGAACTGGTTGAAAAAGCAGATGTAATTTCGTTGGTGTATCCTTTATGGTGGGCTTCTTTCCCGGCTATATTAAAGGGTTATATCGATCGTGTATTTTCTTACGGATTTGCCTACAAGGCAGGAGAAGATGGCGTAGAAGGCTTGTTAACAGGAAGGGGAGTAGTATTACATACTTCAATGGGTAATTCTATTGCTGATTACGAAGAAGGTGAACTGTTGGCCACTTTTACTTTATCTCAGGGACATGAGATTTTTGGCTTTTGTGATATAGAAGTGATGCATCACTTTTTCTATCCTGAGATTATTACTTCTTCCGCAGAAACTAAAAAAGAATATATTTCCAGCACACTGGAATACTACAAAGAACTTTTTATTAGCGATAGGAATTAAGGTTTATTTTATTCTTTCTATAAATATTCAACTTCTCCGAAGTTGTTGGCATATACCCAGCTGGGATAAATATTTATAGAATTGTAGATTATTTATTATTTAACAACTCCAGCGGAGTTGCACAGGGCAAATACATTTGCACATTTTATCTCCCAAGTTGAGCCGCCGACCTCAGCTAACGTGTTGGGAATAATATTTTTTTAAGCGTTTGCAGTGCTGAGTTTCATATGATTTAATTGTTCCGATTAACCGGACAATAATCACAATACCCCTTCTTTTATCCTAATTCTAACGATCTATTGAATGATAGCCACTTTAGTTCATAAATATTTTATATTTTTGCACGCTAGAAATTAAAAAATAGAAAAAATGTTCGAGAATTTATCAGAAAAACTGGAGCGTTCCTTTAAACTGTTAAAAGGGCAAGGGAAAATCACCGAGATTAATGTGGCCGAAACTTTAAAGGAAGTTCGTAGAGCGCTCTTGAATGCTGATGTTAACTATAAAACTGCTAAAACATTTACCGAAACTGTTAAGGAAAAAGCATTAGGTGCTAATGTATTATCAGCGGTTCAGCCGGGTCAGATGATGGTAAAAATTGTGCACGATGAATTAGCACAATTAATGGGTGGCGAATCGGTTGATATTAATATTACAGGTAGCCCTGCAGTTATATTAATGGCAGGTTTACAAGGTTCTGGTAAAACAACCCATACTGGTAAATTAGCCAACTTACTTAAAAATAAAAGAGGTAAAAAACCTTTATTGGTGGCGGGTGACGTTTATCGTCCTGCTGCGATTAACCAGCTTCAGGTATTAGGGGAGCAAATTGGTGTTCCGGTATATACCGAAGAAGGAAACAACGATCCGGTTAAATTAGCTAAAGATGGTATCAAGCATGCCAAGGCTAATGGTCATGATTTAGTTATTGTGGATACCGCCGGTCGTTTGGCGATTGATGAGCAGATGATGGATGAGATTTCTGCCATTAAAAAAGCCATTTCTCCTGATGAGATTTTGTTTGTGGTGGATTCCATGACTGGTCAGGATGCCGTGAATACAGCCAAAGAGTTTAACGATCGATTAAACTTCGACGGGGTTATTCTTACCAAGTTAGATGGTGATACCCGAGGTGGTGCTGCGCTTTCTATTCGTAGTGTAGTTAACAAACCGATTAAGTTTGTGGGTATGGGTGAGAAAATGGAAGCATTGGATGTTTTCCACCCTAATCGTATGGCCGACCGTATTTTGGGTATGGGTGATATCGTTTCGCTTGTTGAACGTGCCCAAGAGCAGTTCGATGCCGATGAAGCCCGTAAACTACAGAAGAAAATCGCCAAAAACCAGTTTAGCTTTAACGACTTCTTAAGTCAGATCCAACAAATTAAAAAGATGGGTAACCTGAAGGATTTGGCGGGTATGATTCCGGGAATGGGTAAAGCACTAAAGAATATTGATTTTGACGATGATGCCTTTAAAGGTATTGAAGCCATTATTTATTCTATGACGCCGGATGAACGCGAAAATCCAAATATATTAAATGGTAGCCGTCGTAAGCGTATTGCTGCCGGTAGCGGAAGTAATATCCAGGAAGTAAACCGATTAATAAAGCAGTTTGAAGATACGCGTAAAGTAATGCGTATGATGACTAAAGGTGGCGGTAAAAACATGGGACGCATGATGCAGAACATGCCATTTGGAAAACGATAACAGTTAGCAGTGATCAGTTAACAATGTTCAGTTAGCAGTATTCAGTTGGCAGTAATCAGTTATCAGAGGTAGTCATTAGTCAATAGATGATTTGTCATTGGGTGTTTTTGTGAAGTAATTACAATTGACCAATGACTTATTAAACCAATTAACTCAAATATTTTGAAGATGCAAATAATAGACGGAAAAGCAACATCGCAATCAGTTAAAGATGAGATTGCCGCAGAGGTAGTTAAGCTGAAAGAAAATGGGGGTAAAATTCCTCACCTGGCAGCTATTTTAGTGGGACACGATGGGGGAAGTGAAACCTATGTGGCTGCTAAAATCAAGGCTTGTGAGTATGTTGGCTTTAAGTCATCGTTAATCCGTTTTGAGGATGACGTAACCGAAGAAGAACTACTGTCTAAGGTAGATGAGCTAAATAAGGATGCGGATATCGACGGGTTTATTGTGCAGTTACCATTACCAAAGCATATTTCCGAAGAAAAAGTTACGGATGCAGTGGATTACCGTAAGGATGTGGATGGTTTTCATCCTGAAAATGTAGGTAGAATGAGTATTGGTTCTCCTGCATTTATCTCGGCTACACCGCAAGGTATTATGGAGTTAATTGAGCGTTACAAAATTGAAACCTCGGGTAAGCATGTGGTAGTGATAGGACGTAGTAATATTGTAGGTAGACCTATGAGTATTCTTTTATCTCAAAAAGGATATCCGGGCGACGCTACCGTTACGGTTTGCCACAGCAGAACCAAAAACCTGAAAGAGATTTGCCTGCAGGCCGATATTATTATAGCAGCTATTGGTTCTCCGGAGTTTGTAAAAGCCGAAATGGTAAAAGAAGGTGCCGTAGTAATTGATGTGGGTACTACCCGTGTAAAAAGCGATAAAACAAAATCGGGCTGGAAACTAAAAGGGGATGTAGCCTATGATGAAGTAGCCCCTAAATGTAGCTGGATTACACCGGTTCCGGGTGGCGTAGGACCTATGACCATTGCCTCTTTATTGTTAAACACACTAAAAGCATCTAAAAAAGAGATTTACTAAGAACATTTTTTATTTCTATATAGAAGCCTTTCTGATTGATTTCAGAAAGGCTTTTTTTATGCTTAATCACTAGTTAATAGTTATCTTATTTAGCATATTTATATACTCTTATTTACATAAATATGGCTGTAATAAATATAATTTCTATTTTTGAGAGTGGGTTAGATAGGATGATTGAAGCAATGATGTTTTTCGTTCTATTCTGCACTGTATAAGAAAATCATAGCATATTTACATATAATTCGAACTTGATATCTCATCAAGATTATAGATAATTAAATGTTGTACAATGAGTAAAGGTTTTATATATATATTAGTTAATCCAGTGATGAAAGGAATTGTAAAGATTGGAAAAACTAAAAGGACATCTGAGGAGAGGGCTAATGAATTATCACGTTCTACAGGTATTCCTATTAAATTTGAGATTTGTGCGGATTTTCTAGTTGAAGATTGTGATTTAATGGAAACTATAATTCATAGAAAACTAAATGAATTTAGGATAAACAATAGAAAAGAGTTTTTCAGACTAGAACTAAAAGATGCTATAAAAAGAGTCGAAGAGATTATTCATGTTGAAGAAATTAATTCATTATACAATTGGTGGAAAGAGCTGAGTTTAGATTGGAAAAAAATATTAAAATTAGAAGTAGCAGATTTTGGATATGAAGAGTCTACCGTTTTCAATTTAAATAAACATGAAATCGAAAAGGTTAATGCAAATATGCTTGAAAGAATTGTAAAAATGACCTTCTTTGGAAAATACCAGCATGAAAATTTAATTCAAGATATTAAACCATTAAATCGATTGAAAAAACTTCAGACTGTTGACTTATTTAGATCGTCAATAAAAAGCTTAAGTCCATTGAAAGAGACCTATTCGCTGCGTAAGATAGATATTACAGATACTTTAATAGAATCATTGTCTCCTCTGAGTAATTTAGAAGACTTAACAGATTTATGCTTTACTGGAACTAAAGTTAAAGATTTAGAACCTATTAAGAAGAATAAAAAACTGAAGGTCATTGATATGTGTAACACAGAAATATCAAGTTTAAATCCTTTAAAGGATATGGATAATTTAGAGAGAATATTTTTTAATCGAACTAAAGTAAATAATCTTTCTCCTCTTATGGGCATATCAAATTTGACAATTGTTAGCGCTGTAGAATGTGAAAATATTAGTAATGATCAAATCTTAGATTTTAGATCTAAAAGAAGTGATTGTGTATTAATAACTAACCTAGAAGAACTAAGAAAATGGAATGAATAAGCAAATATAAGCTTGTGTTTCTTTATGGTAACAAGGCGTTTTTTAGGTTAGTTTACCTCCTGAATTTATCTTTACCTTTTAGGACAAATATGCTGGATATAGAATAGCCAATCAAATATATAAATAAACATTGGGAATAATTAAAATACGACAATTAGTAATTTAGTAAAACAATAATGACACATCAAAAAATTAAAAACTTTATTTCAACTTTCGGAGTATTTGGTTCATTGGCTTCTATAATTGCTCTGATAATAATTTTTATACCAAAATCTAACACTCTAGAATTGTCAGCAACCACATCTCTTATTGAAAATTTAACAGATTATCAATTAAATGATCCAGATTTAAAAGCAAAATATTTTTATAAAGGAGATACAATTGCAAATCTATGGAAAGCTGTAATTGAGTTTGAAAATAAGTCAGAAGAAACATTTGTAATATCTGACAAATTACGAAATATTATAGTCGACTCATTAGAATTTAATATGTCTGAAGGCGTTATAATGATTGATAAAAAAACTATTTCAGAAGATTTTCCAAACAATACAAAAATAACTGATGGAGGAAAGAGTTTATGTCTAAACTTTGAACAATGGAGGCCGGGAGAAAAGTTAAAGATGTTTATTTATTTTCAAGTAAAAGATACTGTTAATGTTAAGGATAATATATTTATTGCTTCTGAAAATAGACCAATTGTAAATGGTGATATAAAATATTTTTATGAGAATGGGAACGAAAAAGTAGAAACTAATAATTATTCTTTTATTCCTTCTCAAGTAAGGAAAGTAGCATATGTTCTTATGATTATAGGGCTTGGACTTGTTGAGGTTCTTTTTATTATTGCAATGATTTCAAGTGTAATTGGATATTATAGAAGAAAAGACTGGAGAAGAAGTGAATTATTGAAGTTTAATCAGTTTATTATAAAATATTATAAAGACAGTAAGGAAGAAAGAGATAGCTTTTTGAATAATCCAAGATATTTTTATTTATGGTCTAAATATGATGGAGAAGAATATCCTGAATTAGATATTGAATATAATGTTGAAAAGGGTATATCATTATTCTTTGCAGAGTTATTCACTTTAATAGGACTTGTTTCGATTACAATTATAATCATAGATTTAATTTTACTTTTCCCATAATAATAGCCTGCCCCTATAATGGATAATAATGCAATGATTGCGCAATGGGAGATGTATATGTAAGAAGGTGATAGTCATTGGTATTTATGTACAACCACTATAACAAAAAGCATAATACAATGAAAATCCTGGCCATTGAAAAAGAACTACCAGCAGCAGACTGGAGTAACGAAAGCGATACTTTGCTTGCAGAGGCAAAATCGGTTTATGAGTTAATGTTAGCCAATGTATTGCGTGAGATTTATTTTACAGAGGATAAAAATGCGGTTCTGATACTGGAATGTGAAAACAAGAAAGAAGCTGAGCAGTTATTGCAAGCATTACCATTGGTACAAAAGAAACTGATTGCTTTTGATTTACTAGAGTTAAACCCATATACAGGGTTTTCAAGACTATTTAAAGAATAGGAGTGCTTGGGGTGGAGAGCGTAGCGCGCAGAGAATAGGGCTTATAGCTATGTAATTTATTATCCAAACGTCTTGGGATAATCATCCCTAATAAACGGGGGTAGTAACCCTTAACGATCGGGGATAGTAACCCCTAACAATCGGGGATAGTAACCCCTAATAATAAGGGATAGTAATCTCCAGCAATCAGGTATGGTAAAAACATAAAAAAAGCCGATGATTACATCGGCTCATTTAAGTAATTTTCGCTTAGGTTGTGGCTGTTAAATCAGTAAACAAACGTCCTGTTTTAATAGATCTGTTCTTGTTTGGAACCATCCTAAGCTCCACAGAATAGGTGCCACTTAATCCTTCAGGGGCAAAAAACAGTAATTCCGAAGGTTTGTTTTTTACCACTTGTGCAACCCGGGTTTCAGTGCCGTCCTGCGCAATAAAAAAGATGCCCTGGGTGTTGTCATCTTCGTTAAACTTCAACAGGCTTCCCTTAATAGAGGCAATTTGGCCGGGAGTAAAGCTCTCGTTTACCACATTGGTTTTTAAATCGGTAAACTTTTGCAGTACAGGTTGCGGGCTGGTGATTTCCACTTTACGCAAGTCAATGTTGTCGATAGCTTCGGAAAGTCTGCTACCGGCATTCAGGTTTAAACGAATAGCATGTCGGCTTTTATCAAAGCTGTCGCTTTCGTCCTGGAAAACACCACTTACACTAGGGTAAATTTTAAAGAGTTCGGTATTAACATTATTGCCACTTGAGATTGCATCGGCAATGGCATAATTAAACTCTTCAATTACCGAAAGGGCTTCGGCTTTGGTAACAGTAGAACCTTTACCAATCATTTGTTCCACAATTTGTTCTGTTGTGATGGTCTCATTTTCTGTTACTACACCCATGTAGTCGTTTGGGTCATCGGTTAAATGATTTGGGATCAATCCGTATCTTAACGGCATAACTTAAAGTATTTAGTTAAAAATTTGAGACCCCTCCTTGCTCTCCATAGCGTTTGTTTATTTTATCCGGCTATATGACCAGCCGGAGGGTTATCTCAGTTAAAGTATGATGAATTTAATATAATTTTGTTTATAACGCAAGAGGTGAATTTTAAAATATCAAGATATTAGGGAAGGATTTTGTAATGTTTTGCTTTAACGCAGGGGCACAGAGGCCGCGTTTTTATAATAAATAATTTAATTTGAGTGTGTGATTGGTCAGCAGGTATAAGGCAAGATCATTACACCAATAGACCACCCCGCTTATATTTAAGGAGAAGTACCGCGAAAAATGATCGGGGAAGGTGGTTGGTATTGCATCTAATATATTGGACTTTGTTTTATAGATAGCTAGTGGTTAATCTTTGTTTTACCACAAAGGCACTAAGACACGGAGAAATTAGTAGCTATCATATTAATATGTATATTAGCGATGATTATTATTTATATATGACGTTATACACAATTGTGTTTATCGTTTTGTTGTGGCGCATGCAAAAACGATACTGCAAAAATTGAATGTTACAATTAATATGAAGTTCAGAAAACGATATATAGGAATAATTTGCTGTCTATTTGGACTTATAATTCTTGCTCGATCTTGCAATAAAACCTCTCACTTATTGCCAAGTAATTATAAAATCAGGACTGAAAAAAAAATTAGTACAGCGCTTTGTTATGGAAGAATTCTAAAAGTAAAAACACCGATTGAAATAAAGGACTTAAAAGGTTATCCCAAAGATTATAGAAAGAATATAAACAGAACAGTTGAAAAAACTATTGTATACTGGACACCATTGGATAGCCTCGATGATAAAGAAGAAATTATATCAGTTGTTCGGCAGACTTTAGATTTTGGAGACTATCAACAGATTGAAAACCTATTGATGCAAATAGAAGACGATGACAATGAGTTTTATTTTGCTGGTTTAGGAAGTGTTTCAAAGGGTTTGGATAATGAAAAATATAACTTTTATCAATTTATGTACTTTATGAATATGAGCACAAATACGATTTATGAATGGGATGATATTCATTGATGAAGGGGAAAATAATTTAGAAAATTTTACAAATAAATGCTAAGAATATAAAGTACAACGCCACAACAGGTTGTAATATATCAGGCAACGGAATGGCTAACTTTGTAAAGTTGGCAACGGCAGATAGGAACGTATTTTCTATAGTTACCCACTACAAACCATATACGATGAGCAAAATAAAGATTTTAACAATTATATTTAATACACAAACCTTTCTAATCCTCAAATAAGATGACAATTAAAAGAATAAGAAAAGAAATAAGCTTTTTCAATGGATGTTGGAAAAATATTATCAGACTAAGTTTATCAGTAAGAGAGCATTTAAGTTTTAAATTATTTTTATTTACCTCACTACTGCTTGTAAGTAATGGCGTAAGCTCACAGGAAATAGTTCAACTCCATCCCGTAGTTGGAGATACAATTAGTAAAAGCGAAAAAGTGGCTTTTTATCTCTTCCCCGAAATAAAAGATACTTGTTTTATTGAAGGCGTTATTTTTTATCAGGATTCGGCTTTTAAGGTGAGTATCATTGAAAAATATAAGGGTAGTTATGACTTAGCTATTGATTCAACCTTGCTACATGATTACAAGCAAAATATCGAAAAATTGATACATTATTATTCTAGTCTGGAAGTGTCAGATTCCCTGGATCGAAGGTCATTATTGTTAACAAATTCAATATCTAATCAAAAGGCTCCGGACTGTAGCTTGAATGAAGAAGAAACAAAGCAACTGGTAAAAGAATCGAGAAGGTATTTGCGTAAAAAAGATAAAGCCGAAGACCTGGGTTTATGGGGGATTGATAAAGAACATTACATTCAGGGAGCAAGTAATTCTAATTTTTTAAAAGGTAAGATTAAGTTTTAATAAGCAGACACACTATTAATACGCGATTGGCTGTTAGAAGAAAGTAAAAGCCCGCCAGCTTGAGTCAAAAAAGTAATTTTCAAATAAAATTAAATATCGAGCCCGGCAGCAAAGTGAATATATTTGACTGATATACAGATTGTATTTCTAAGCTTATTTGAAGATAATTCTGTTTTTTAACCTTTTATAAAATATAGGAATACCTATTAAAAACAATTTTTGGTTACTTTCCCCTTCGCCAATCTGAAGGGGATTTTCCAAAATGCTTTTTAAACGTTTTATTCAGATGACTTTCATCGGAAAAGCCATATTCAAAAGCAATTTCCGAAAATGAAGCATCGCTGTTTTTCACCTGACCTTCTATCACTGTCATGCGACTTGAATCAACAAAGTTTTTTACGGTTAAGCCTGTTTCCTTTTTAAAGAGTGAACTAAGCTTGGTTACACTCATATTAAACTCTGCAGCAATATTTTTTAAGCTTAGCTTAGCCGGATCTTTCAGGTTTTTTTGAATATGCTTTAGAATTGATTTTATATCGTCTTTCTTTAACATACGCTGCTTCATTGCAGGTACATAGCTTAAGTTACGCTCCATAATACTTACAAGACTAATCATCTGCAGGTAGATAAGCTGCTCATTTATTGATTGTTCTTTAGAGAGGTGAACAATAAAATCGAATAACAACTGAACAGACTCCAGATCCACTGAAGAAATACTTGCTTTTAAGTTTATCGGCGATTTTGCTTTTTGTGGCGGAACAGAAAGTCCTTTTAGACTCGTACTCGCCTCTTTAAGTTTTCGCCTTGTACTTTCCTGAAATTTGATAGTGTAAACAATGCTTTCTTTGTCAAAACTAAAACTGTGTTCTTCATCTTTTCGAATAAGAAAAATATCGCCTGAGCAAAAAGTAGTTCTATTGTTTTGGGTTGTATAAGTCCCTTGTCCCGAAAGGATAAAAATAAACTGATGAAAGTCGGGCTTTATCAACGGGGATTCTCCGGAAGGTTTTATTTGTTTCTCAATTAAAAGCGAACTTGCTAGTTTTTCAATCTTCATGCATCGATTTGTTTGAATATACCGAAAGTCAGTTAATAATTACAGATAGTTAAGTCTGAAATTATAAAACTTTGTATCAGTTAAATATTACAAATGAAAATAAAATAATAACACATGAAAACAAATTTAAAAGACAGATTGAAAAAAGTACGAGGTACTTATAAAATCACTCAAAAAGAATTGGTAACACCACGCTACTTGCAGCTGGTATTGAAGGGTGCAGATATTTCGGAATTTGAATCATTAAAAGTTGGCGTAAAGGTAAGGATTCGTCCTGAAAATGCGAACAAAGAGCACAAACATGCCCATCGGGAAGGTGCTAAATTCAAAAGCCACTTTATTATTACACATATTGATGCAGAAAGCAAAAGCATTACTGTTGAAACACTAAGTGCTTTTGAGAACGATCCGTTAATTGAAAAGTTAATGGACGAACAAACACAAAGTGTGCGATTAAAAAGCAAAGGTTCAAAGCATGAGAAACATGGCAAGCTCAAACATAAAAAACACCATCACGCACATCATGGCAAACATAACCATCATCATGAGGCAAAGTACGGACATGAATCGGTTCCTTGTCATCACAGGAAAGATGATAAATTGAAGAAAAAGCATCATGCTCATCACGGAGATCACTCTTGCGGTCATCACCGTAAGCACAAACATGCACACCATCACCACCATCAAGCCTGACATATGAATCCAATTAAAATATACGATTTAGAGTTTATTGAAAAGAAGCAGGAGTTTGACTCAGTTTATACTTTCAGGTTTAAAGCTGATGAGCCATTGGAATTCAAAGCCGGGCAATGGGTACATCTGGGTTTTCCGCTACCAAACCGCGATAAATCACTGGTAAGGCATATGTCGTTCGCGTCTGCCCCTTCCGATGAATTTCTTGAATTTACAATGGATACCTCGTCGGGTACGGCTTATAAACAAAAGGTGAGTCAACTAAAACCGGGTGAGCGAGTAAAGGCTTTTAAGGTTGTGGGACAATTTCAGGCTTTAATGCAGCAAAACGAAACGATAGTGTTTATCGCCGGAGGCATTGGTATAACGCCTGTGCGATCCATCATCCGGCAGTTGAAGCATAAACAAGTAGCTTTAAACTGGACATTGGTGCATGTTGCACGTGGTCCGTTTTTATACGATACCGAGATATCGCAATACGACAATAAACAAATGCGCACTAACCGTGAGGGACTTGATCCGCTGTGGTCGGAAGTTATTGACCAACCGGTAGGAACCAAATATTTTATAAGTGGATCTGAAAATTTTGTAAAAGGTATCTCTGAAAAATTATTCAATTCAGGAATATCCGATGATAAACTTGTTGTTGAGAGTTTTCATTAAAAATACTTACAATAAAATTAAAATGTTATGAATACAAAAATTGGAATAATAGTCGGATCCTTAAGAAAGGCATCCTTCTCAAAAAAGATAGCCGGTGAGGTCATAAAAATGGCACCCGAAGGATATGAATTCGAATTAATATCATTGGACGACCTGCCAGTATATAATCAGGATTTTGATGATGAAAATTGTGCTCCAGAGTCATATACTGTTTTCAGAGAAGCCATTAAAAATGTGGAAGGAGTCATTTTTATCACACCAGAATATAACCGTTCGGTTCCCGGTGTATTAAAAAATGCCATTGACGTTGGCTCAAGACCCTTTGGTAAAAGTGTATGGAATGGCAAACCGGCAGCAATTATCAGCAATTCACCTGGTAACCTGGCAGCTTTCGGAGCCAATCATCATTTAAGACAAAGCTTAGTGGTTTTAAATGTTCCGGTAATGCAGCAACCTGAAGTATATCTTGCACATATTGCTAAAGCATTTGATGAAACCGGAAAGCTAAAAGAGGAACGTACAAAGGAATTCCTCGAAAAAGCAGTGATTGCTTACGTTGAATGGTTCAGTAAAAACAGATAATACACTTCATATTTGGCTTTCTTTCTTAATCGGAGTATTTTCGTTACAACCATTCATAAAGTGAAATTAAAAGAGACATTGAAACTTATACAGCAATTGTCCTGCTTAAAATTCAGGATGGGAACTAAACCAAACACTCTCCTCATTTTTAAGGAGGAGTACCGCGAAGAATGAGCGGGGAGGTGGTTGATATTGCTATAAAATTGTAATTACCGCAAGGCTGACAGTAATCGACAAAATAAACCACATATTCATACCATAAAATAGGAGGAAACCATTTCAAATACTTAATTTTATTTAAGCTTTTGAAAAAATAGAATACATGCGGTTTAATATAACAGACAAAATAGTTCTTTTAGCGATTGGAGCAGCCTTGTTTTTAGGTATCATCATTTCAGGTGTTTTTATTTATGTATACAAAAGTGATTATGAAAGAGAAATAGAGCAATTGAGGCAATTGCTCTATCAGGCTACCGATGTAAAAAGCAAGGAACAGGTTGAGATTGTGAATTCGGTTGTTGAGCAGATGCATAAAGTTGGCACAGAATTGGGATTGCCGGAGGATTCCATAAAAACACTTGTGGCAAAAGTAATGCGGGAAGCTAAATATAGTGATAACGGATATTTTTGGGCAGACCGTTCCAATGGACAAAATGTTTTTATAAGGGGATCAAAAACAGAAGGAACAATGCGTTGGGATATGGTTGATGTAAAGGGCAATAAGCTTTTGCATGATATTATAGGTAAAGCATTGTCTGGTGGCGGATATTCGGACTATTGGTGGCCACGACCAAATACTGATAAACCACTTCATAAAAGAGGGTATAGCGTATATTATGAACCTTTTGACTGGGTTATAGGTACCGGTAATTATTTTGATGACATTGAAGCCATGCTGCAAAAAAAAGCAGATGAAAGCAAAAAGGCGCTACGAAAAACTATCTTTCTTTTAATCCTTATTTTTCTTGCAGTGGCAATTGTAATCGTAGGTATTAGTATATTAATTGGGAGGCGACTTTCAAAACCTATTGTTTACTTATCGGAGTTTATGCATGAGATCTCCGGAAAAGAGAGTTATTCGCAACGGATTCAAAAGTCAACTCATGACGAAATAGGGATGCTATACGATGCATTTAATTCTTTACTAACGGTTAACGAAAAATCGAGAAAGGAGCTCAAAAAGCATCGTGAAGAATTAGAGGAACAGGTAAACATGCGCACTGCAGAGCTTAATATTCTAAATAAAGAGTTGAAGAATGCCAATAAAGAGTTAAACGGCAAAAATGAAACGATACTTGAAAAAAACAATAAGTTGCATTTAACCATCAAGCATCTTAAAGAAACGCAAGCCCAATTATTGCAAGCCGAAAAAATGGCCTCTATAGGTATATTAACCGCGGGTGTTGCCCATGAAATGAATAACCCATTGAATTATATAATGGGAGCTTACGTTGGTTTACTTCGTCATTTTAAAGCCAATACATTTTCAGAAAATCAGAAGCAAGTAGGTAAATTAATTGAAGCTATGAAGGTTGGTATTGACCGTTCATCCGCTATTGTAAAGGGCTTAAATCAATTTAGCCGAAAAAGTGATTCTTATGACGAAGAATGTAATATACATGAGATAATTGAGCATTCACTAGCCATGTTACATAATCAAATTAAGCATGTTGTTACCATTGAAAGGGATTTTAGTACTTCTGATATTGTGATAAAAGGAAATGTGGGGAATTTGCATCAAGTATTTTTAAATCTATTAGGTAATGCTGTTCAGGCAATTGAATCAGAAGGAACCATTACAGTAAAAACAGAAGATAAAGAATCAGAGGTATTCATCACACTTACCGACTCTGGTATAGGTATACCCCAAGAGAATATCCAAAAGATTACCGATCCATTCTTTACGACAAAAGATCCCGGGAAAGGCACTGGTTTAGGCTTGTCAATTACCTATAATATAATTAAGGAACACAAGGGAAAACTCTTGTTTGAATCGGAAGAAGGGCAGGGAACATCAGTGAAAATTATTTTACCTAAAGTAAATAAGTCTTGAGTAAATAAAATTTATATTTGAGGCTATATCTAAAAGCGATATATGCAATTGTGTTTATCGTTTTGTTAGCTGCAACCTTTACGCCAAATACATATGAATCATAGGTTTATTATTATATTGTTTGCAATTTTTATTTTGTATGGGTGTCCAGCAAGATATGATATTCGTGTTGATAACTTAACGCAAGAAACAATTAAATTTAAATTAGGCTACGCTTTAGGTGAAAATCAAATGAAATATGGAGTACCTGACCCGAAAGTTTATTCTATTGATGCAAATACGCATTACAGAAAAGTATTCCGCTCCTTTAGTATCTCTTATAAAGTAATTAATCATGAATTAAAACCTATTTATATATTAAGTGATAGTTTAGACACCGTTAAGACAGTTAGGATGTCTTTTTCGTATTTAGCAAACTGTGGGTTTAGACTTGTTTTTCCTGTCGAAAGCATGAGCGATATTGAGCAACAAATTGATAATAATGAATATGACTATTATAAGACCCAAAAACTGTTTAATGAAGACCATTTTTTAGAATGCTCAGAATTAATTAAAAAGAACCTAAAAATATTAAATGATACAACTAAGGTAAATTTAAATGAATTAGATTCTGTTGATGCTTGGAGGTTTCATGGGAAGAAAAGAGGACTTTTAGTAATGGGTATTATATGTGCAAGTAGGTTGGAAAGTAAACAAGATATTCTTGACTATATAGACAAAATCAAAAAGCAATACCCCGAATATTGGAAAATTCTTTTAGAAAGGGATAATGAAATTATTAAAATAAAAATTGCAGTAGCTAACAATGGTTCATAAAGCATAAGCGATTCGACTGGTTTTAGTCGTGTAGATTTCTGTCGGGCTCAAAATTTGCCTAAAATCTATCACTGGTCTTAAGCCAAATGTTACCAGCAAGCAACGCAACCAAATACCATAAATTACATCAATAGTCAAGTCGCGTAACAATAAAAAAAGGATATGAAAACAAAGAGACTTTTACTCATTATTCTTGTAGTGTTTTTGATGTCATGTAAAAAAGGTAATGATGATAAATGATTAACCTGAGTTCGATTAAAATTTCAGAATTCAGATTGACATAAAAGGCTGATATACAAGGCGAATTTTGTAGGGCTAGCGAGCTAGCTCGAAAAATTTAACGCAGTAGATCGAGTTTTTATGCAAAGCATTTAGTATTACGCAAATAAAAAGCAATCTTCTTCCTAAAAATTACTCAAAATAGCCCGCTATTCTTTCTTAATTTTCCGTTGAACCTTACTTTTTATTAGCGTTCTGAATCCGAAATTTTATGTCGAACTCAGGTTATTAGTTTTAACAACCTTAAAAGGTGAAAGTGGTTTGACCTATATTGAGAGTTTAACTCAATGGACTGAGCTCAAAAACATAAATGGTAACTCATATATATACCAAACAACTTTCTTTTCATGGACAGGGTTTGGTAGTAATACAGAATTAAAGATTGAAGAAGGCATAGTTACTTCGAGAGTTTACCAAGAGTTTAAAATAAATGAGACAAATGGGCAACGGGAAATAATTGACACATATACTGAATCAGAGGCAGATTTGGGTAGTCATGAAAAAGGGGCAACTCCATTAACAATTGATGATCTCTATAATTCATGTGCAGGTGAATATTTATCAGTAGATAAGGAGAAAAATACATTGTATTTTGAGGCTGAGTTAGATGGTTTGATGACATTATGCGGATTTGTGCCAGATGGATGTATGGATGATTGCTTTAGAGGTGTAACAATTACTTCTTTTGAGTGGCTAGACTAAATTTCCAGTGATTTACTAATAATGTAGCTGCTAAAATGCATTCAGAAGACAGTTGAATTTCAGTGGATTTTGAACATTTGGCTTTCGCGCGAGTTTTTTTATCCGTGGATACTAATGAACTCACCAAACACAATCGTGTTATACTTCCATCCGTTACTCAAACAAATCCAAAAATAACTTAAAACTAATATGCTCTATGAAAATAACAGATAAGCCATCAAACAACTCTCCCAAAAATGTAGAAAAGAAGTCTCATCCGTTTTGGCGGTGGTTCTGGCTCACTTTCCTGGTGGTTTCGCTTGCTTATGCATGGCATTCATTTTATGTGCCTTCCAATGAGGTGGTTTGGGCTGATAATATGGTTTCGGCTCGAAAACTTTCCAACGATTCCGGCAAAAATATGCTCCTGTTTTTCACTGGCGATTGGTGCGTACCATGTCGGATTATGAAGCGTGAAGTTTTTGCGGATAAGGAAGTCATGAAGGCCATTAATTCCCAAGTTATACCAGTTATGATTAATGTGGATGACCCGGATGCAGAAGAACTCGTAAAGCACTACAATATAGGAGGTACACCCATAACCATTTTTACCGATCCCCAGGGAATAGTGCTTGATTACGCTGTTGGGAAGATTGGTAAAACGAAATTTCTGGAAATGCTTGAGAAATTGGGTACCGCCGGTTCCAAAGTACAAATGGAGCAAACTAAAGAATAGGACTTGATTTGATATCCAAATGAATATGTCTTTTTAACCAAAGGCAATGGCGAGGAGACTATTGAAATACCAAGTAATATCGGGAGTTTTGTTATGTTTTTATAAACTTAAGGCTGTATGTAATAAGGATTAGGAAAATGTTAATGTAAGATGTCATCAAAAAATATCGTAAATTATATTTCTAATTTTAAAACTATAAATAAACAGTAAGATTTTATTCTGGAAGCTTAGCATAGCCTTTCTTCAAATCCTTGTACTCTTGGTTTAGGTAAAAACCTTTATTCTCACATATCTTTTCAAACATATACTTTAGCCATTATCTACGATATTATGCCATATGATATTATTATGTATATTCGTGAGGTGATTACATAATATATAAGAACGATATATGCAATTGTGTTTATCGTTTTGTTAGGTGTAATTAGTAATAAAAAGAGATAGTTATTGGTAAATATGTATGATAACTCAAGTACAACTCAAAGAATCTTAAACGCTATCAAGAAGGCACATCTGATTGCCAAATCAGGGAAAGTGTCATTAAAGAACTTTGAATTAATAAATAATAAAAGAGATTATCAATTTAAAAATTGCTGGAAAGTTTTTGATTCTATATCGCAGTTTAAGCTTTGTTTGATATCTTATTCAAACACATTTGAAGTTGTAAATAGTGCCACAGGAGGTCATATGGCTGAAGAATCAAATAATTATTTTGTGGGTTTTCTTAAGCTCAACAAAGACTTTGGACATACACTCATTAGACCTGAAACATTTAAAGATAAAATAAATGAAATATTTAACCCTGTTGAAATAGATTTTAATGAGTACAAAAAATTTAGCAGGAGATATTATGTAATATCGAATAATGAGACAATATTAAAAAGCTGGATTAGTTATGAGTTTGTAAAATGCCTTGAAGAAATTAATAATTTTAGCATAGAGTTATACAAGGACCAATGTTTGTTTCGTTTTCCAAAATCACTTTCGATGAAGGAATCACTAGATTTATGTAAAATAGGATTAAAACTAGACCAAATATTGAATAATTAGACCTTTAAAAGGTTTTAGAAGTAGAAATAACTACACCTAACAATCTGGAATAAAGCATGCGGATTTAGTGATATTTTGGTTGTTGCATAAGGTGTTTGAACACCGCCAAATCTTTGATTTGGCTTTAATAATGAAAAGATAAAAACAAATAAAAGCTTTGGCTCTGGAGTAGTTTGGAAGGTTTGATTCATTAAATATCCGCACGCTTCATCCAGTAACCGTTGGCAAACATTAGAAGAACCTAACAATGAAAATGACTAAAACTATTATTATAACATGTTTATTTCTATCTCAAGTATTGTTTTGTTTTGGTCAAAAAACAGTACCAATATATGAATTGGGAGATTCAATTATAGAATATGAATCTAACTTTAAAAACCTATTTAAAAATTGGACTCCAAAAAATATAACAAATGCAAGTGATTATGTGTTAGAAAATTTTTCATTCATTGAAAGTATTTCAGATTCAATTGTTTTCAATTTTTATAGAAACTATTTTTCTAGTATTGAGACTCTTAGTAAAACACAATTGGTTAAAGGAGGAAGTAATAGTTGGGGAGCTCATTATCGTCACATTTATATTGAACCTCATTTTACTTATAAAGAATTTTTTGAACAAGGTGGATTTTCTTCAACATTAACGGAAATATTTTCAGCAGAATTTAAGTCAAAAGGAATAGATATACTAACGCATTTCATGAATTTAGATTCACTAGATCTTAAATATTATTACTCAGAAATTAATGAATCCGTCTCAGAATATGAAACCGATATGCAAGGTAATCAATATAAAAAAGGTGAAAGTTATTCAAGCAGCAAGCGTATGGTTGCATTACCTGATTCAATTTCAAAAAACTATATGGATATCTATCTTAATCAGGAAAAGAAATTTGAAGATTTAACTGTTTTAGAAAAGAGGTCTTATTTACTTGAAGATTTACTAAATCAAAGAATACTAACTCAGCTTAATTTCAATGACCAAATTGAAATCGGAGATAAAGTGTATAAAATTGAATTTAAATATAAATCTAAACCTTATAGTTGCTATGTAATATGTAATGCTACTACTAAGAAAGTTAAATGGGATTATTTTTTTAAAGACATAACTGTTGATACAGACAATAACTAATGAAATTACTAAGAATAAATTAATATAACGTTTGCTAACATGCGGTAATAAGGCATTGGCAAGTTTGTGCCGATTCGACGGGGACGAATCTCGAGTTTGCTTCTGCTCGGTCAGACAGATTAACACTCGTCAATCCACCACAACCTCATATCGCTTTTAGTTTCTTTATCTAAAAATAAATCATTTGTTTAAGCTGCATTCGGCACTTGAATTATAGTACTCACGTGTTAAACTTCTAGTTGTTTTGATTTTTATATAATTCAGCCAAGAATGAATATTTCTCTATTGAAGTTTTTAACTAAAATACTTTCATATAAAAAAACAGTTGTAACAAGAAAAATGGAGGCTTCTAGTCATTGAGGTTTAATGTATTCTTTTATTGGGTTTGATAATGCACTTTAAACGAGAATTAAACCCTTTCATATGCTTAAGCGTTATCTATGTTCAAAAACTGTATTAATGTAATATGAAAAAGAATCGAAGAATACAGATTATTAGAATTGCATTGTTTTTAGGAACTATAGTTTCTTTATACTTTGTGCCCTGGCTACTGGTAAAAGCATGGCTGCTTCCGCTTCCTGATACGATTCAGGAACAAGCAAATGAAGCTATCGATCACGGATTTGATGGAATAATTGTTTATACTCAACAAGCAGATAAGCAACCTCAGTATTATGCTGCTGGCTGGCACAATCGAGAATCCAAAATACCTGCCAATCCACACGCATTATTCAAAATTGCCAGCATAAGTAAGCTATACGATGCTGTGGCTGTAACCAAATTAGTAAGTGAAGGGCGGCTGTCTCTAGATAAAACCATCGCTGATTATTTACCTGAACTTGTGGGAAGAATCGAAAATTCAGATAAAATCTCTTTGAGATTGATGATTCAGCATAAAAGTGGTATTCCTAATTTTACGGATGCTCCGAATTTTTGGGCCACTCCAACAAAGACATATGAAGAAAGTCTTGCATTAATTCTTGATAAGCCAGCTAACTTTAAGCCGGGTGAAGCCTATGAGTATTGTAATACGAATTATCTTTTAATCAATAAGATAATGGATGATGTACTAGGCTATGGAAACTTTCAATTCATACAGGAAAAAATTCTAATACCACTAAATCTTAAGCATACCTACAGTTCCCTAAATGAAGTGAATATTGAGGATGTGATGAGTGGTTACCATGTAGGGCATCCGCATGATTTAAAGCTGGATGAACATGGTATGTTAGCCACAGCAGAAGACGTAGGAATATTCCTAAGAGCACTGAATGATGGTACATTGTTTGAACCCGGAGAACAAGAAATATATACTTCTATTTATGAGTATGAACACGCAGGTTGGGTTCCTGGATACCAAAGTTTTGCAGAATACCATAAAGATATTGATGCTGTTATTGTTGCGTATTATAGTACAACTGATTCTAAACTGTACAATTGGAATTTGTCAGAAATTATAAATAATCGAATTGCAAAGATTTTGAGAAAAGGAAGTTAAAGATATTGTGATTTAGTTTGATTAATTGATACTATGTAGTTCTTAGAAATCTGGCTTTAACAAAAAGTAAAGAGGTGTTTGAATACTTAGTACTCGTGGTACCTTTTATGTAATTACTTTTAAAAAGCCTGGAATAATTTACGATCCCAGTCTTAAATTGCACGTTTATATATAATAAGTTGTTGTATTGTTCTATTCAGGATTAATGTAGCTCGGATCTACAGCACTACGATAGTAAGTACGAAATCCTATTACAGCTTCTGCAAGTCCCTGAACACCTAGCATAACATCACCTTCGGTATAATAGTCCCGAGAATAATAGGATTGTGTTGTTCCTTCCACAAATTTTACAATAGACATTCCCGGAGCGCTAAAAGCAGCGCCATTAAATTCTCCTGCCATAGTCCACGTAGCCATATAAATATCATCTGACAAAGTTTCGTCTTCAATAACGGTGTACAAGTTTGAAGAACCAGCAAATAGTCTTCCTAAAAATTCACCCATTGTTGTAGGTCCAATAATATCTACAATAGGGTCGTGATACTCATAATCATTAGCAAGATAAGTTAGTACATTCGTCCAGTTGTTGGCATTAATTTCTACTAGCTGACGTCCCACTTCTAGCTGATCGCTTATAATCTGGTCTTTTAAGCCAGCAGGAATGTTTTCGATGTATTCAGCTGTGGGAGCCAAAGGACACTCATAGCTTGGATCAACAGCACATTTGTAGTATGTTCTAAATCCTTCTATGGCTTCATCCAAGCCCGGAATCGTAGCCATAATATCACCCTCAGAATAGTAGTCGCGCTGATAGTATACTTTCTTAGAGTCAGGCATGAATTTAAAGATAGAGATGCCCTTGGCCTGATATGGAACTTCGAGAAAGTCTCCAGACATCTCCCAAGTAGCTGAATAAGTATCTTCGGTAAGGGTTTCATCTTCAACAATTGTTATGAGGTTAGGAGAGGCTCCAACGATAAGTTGATTTAGAAATGCCGTCATATCTTCTATTCCTAAGATATCAACGATAGGGTCATGATACTCTATATCCTCAGTATAGTAAGGTAGTACTTCCGATATATTAGTAGCTTGTACTTCGAGTAAAGCACGCCCTATTTCCATTCTTTCCTCATGGAGTTTAGCTTCATCGTCATCGTCATCATTATCTGTACAGCTCTGTGTTAATGCTGCAAACATAATTGCTCCCAGTATTACCATCATAAGCGAAAGTGTTTTTGTAAATGATCTCCATTCAAAAGGTGTGTTATCATTTAAGCTTGAAGTGTTTATTGTTTTCATATTGCAATAGATTTAAGATTTACAATAAGTTACGAAAAAATGAGTGTTTGCAGAGCTCTTTTTAGAGATTAAATAAAACATTTAAAGCAAAAGTGAACTTAAAATCAAAAAAATATCAAAGAGTTATACCTATAAATTCCGATGAATTTGTGGATTTTATCTATGAATTCTAAAAATATCATAGTTGAAGTCTTCAAATGAGTCAGCAATGTCATTTCAGGTATCAGCGGTATTATTAGTGCCCCAAATGACCATATTAAATTTATGTAGCGCAAAAGGAGGTGTGGCTGTAAGTGTTTGTTTAAGAGTTATTTATTGTATGGGTTGGTAAATAAATAAAGCTGTTGCTAATTTGTATATGGAATAGAAAGCTAACTAAACCACAAAAAATAAATCATAAACCGATAAAAATGTCGGGTTGGTAGATTATAGTTTCTGAGTTGTGATCAAATAATGACTTTTGAATTGACGATTTCTAGAAGTCAATTTTGGTAACTAACTAATTAGAGAAACTGTATGATAAAAAAAACTGCATTGATTTTGATGGCCATAGTGCTCATTCAAAAACAACTACCTGCCCAAAATTATAAGTTTCAAGCCTTATTTATTTACAACATTGTTAAGCGTATTGAATGGCCTGATCATTCCAGTGATTTTGTAATTGGAGTGGTCGATTGCAAGGAGATTCAGCATGAGCTGGAGTCTTTATCTCAAAAGCAAAAATTAGGAGGGCGTACCATTAGGGTGGTGTCTTTAGATGCGGATGATGCACACAATCATACGCTACATGCCTTATTTCTGGGAAAAAAATCCTCGTCTAAGATAGAGGAGATACGCGCCAAAATTCAATCAAAACCCATTCTGTTAATAGGAGAGAAACCAGGAATAAAAGGAGTAGGGATAAACTTTTTGGAGAGTTCAAAAGGAATTGAATTTGAGATTTATCCTAAAACCATAGCCTCGCACAAGCTTAATGTTGCCAACTCACTTTTAAACTTAGGCTTAATCAGAAATTAGGAGAAGAATTATTGGGGATTTTTATTAAAAGTTTAAGATTATGATGAAGTATATCAATATAAGAGCTGTTTTAGTATTTACATTTTTAACCATTAACTGTGTCATTTTTGCACAGGAAGAATCTAAAAAGATTAACATCGAAGAACTTACCCTGGAGCAAATGAAAGGGTATACTCAGGAAGATTTATTACAATTTTCGTTTGAGGATTTAATACTACTGGTTAAAAAATTTAAATTGTCATCCATAGATGAATTGTATAAGCTGTTACTCAATCCATCGCAGTCTACAGCTTCAAAAATGGAAGAAGATGTATTTGATGCACCTTTATCCACAACGGTAATTACATCTACCGAAATTGAACGATCCGGAGCCAGAAGTATTCCAGAAGCATTAAAACTTGCACCAGGCGTAATTGTACGCGAGAAAACAAACGGTAATTATGATGTTCACCTAAGAGGAAATGATTTTATAGCACCGGGTTCCGATATTTCCAACTCTGTAAATTCATCAACCTTGGTGATGATTGATGATCGTCCGGTATATAATAACTTTTTAGGTGCTACTTTTTGGGAAACGTTACCGGTTAGCATCAATGATCTGGAGAAAATTGAGATCGTATATGGTCCTGTTTCAGCTTTGTATGGACCCAATGCAGTTACAGGAGTAATTCATTTAATCACAAAACAAGTCAGCAAAGAAAATGCAGGTGTACGTTTCGATTTGCAGGCCGGCACTAATAATTCGCAAATCTTATACGGTTCGTATTCGACTGCCAATGATAAATTAGCTTTAAATATTTCTGGTAATTATGAGTATGGAGATCGTTTTCAGGAGGAGTATTATATTCCTTTTACTGATTCATATGTTGGAGGAGATGAAGTTGGGGCTATCAACTACCAGATGGATACTACATTTAATGCTTCTTCGTTCTCTTCTGATTATTTAAAAGCGAAACAAAATGGTGCCTTAAATTTGAGTTTGGTTTACACACCAACAGATAAGCTGACCTTGGACTATATGGGGTCGTATCAAAAGTCATCCGTACAAACGGCTTACATGGATATTGGTTCTATCTTGTCCACAAGGGAGTCGTCATCATTTAGTAACAGTTTAAATATTAACTATGGTCAATTCGATGGTCATGTTTCTGCGGTTTTTGGTCATTTAAATGCCGTAAAAGGTTTAGCCGGATATGAATATGATTACAATGAGATCAATGCCAAGTTTGGCTATACTTTTCAATATAAGAACTTAACAATCCGTCCGGGAGTAGATGCAAACTATGCTTATTATTCCGACGAGGATTATATTAATACAGAGAAGAATAGTGGTCTTTTAAATGGAGATGCCGAGCTGGGAACTGTACAGGGAAGCTTACGTTTGGATTATACGGCATTTGATAAATTACGAATTGTAGGGGCCTGGATGCAGGGTTATTTCTATAAACCGGAAAGATCTTATAATGCATATCAGTTTGCCACTTCATATAAGGCTGGTGATAATACCTTGTTACGTTTGGCTGTTTCAAAGGCTAATTCAAGTCCGTTTGTATTAAATACCTATATGAATAAAATGGTTGAGATGCCGGCAATGGATGAAAATTCAGCTTCTTCAGTGCTTTATAAAGTGGGAAATACAGATTTAGATCTTCTTGAAATGCGAATGTATGAAGTAGGAATAAGACAAAAAGTGGCCAATAAATTACAGATTGATGTATCTGCATTTATGAATGACTATGAAAATTATTCCCAGTTGGTTAGAAATCAGCAGAGCATGATGGTTGGGGGAGAACCTGCAGGAGCAGAAGGAACTGAACCAGAAGGAGAGTTGTCAGAAGGAACTGAAGTGGTCAGTCAGGAGCAAATTGTAATGTATGAAACCATTGAAAACCTGGATTTAAAAGCCAGACAGTTTGGAGTAAGTGCTAATGTAAAATACATTTTTAATGACAAGTTAAATACTTCACTTTTTGCTACATATCAACATACTACTTTAGAAGATTATGAAGTGAGCGAAGCTAGTTTTTACGAAGGTTTAACCGGAGAAACACTGGAATCGGATATGATGGAAGCATCTGCATATATTTCAATAGATCATGATTATACGCCTAAGTTTTATGGAGGAGCAAGTATTAATTATAATCCAACTAAAAAATGGAATTTTAATGCATCCTTTTATGGATATAGTAAGCAAAAGACTTTTTATTCTGTAGGCAGAGAGTTTAAATGGCTGGAAATTGATCCGAAGTTACAGTGCAATTTAAAGGTTAATTACAATGTAAATAAATGGATGGATGTGTATGTAAATGCAAGAAATCTGACAGCCAATAGTTCCCGGGAGTTTATCTTTTCTGATAAAACAGGAGGAGTATATTTAGGCGGGATAAATATAAAATTTTAATTTAGGTTAAGTTAGTTTTTGTGTACCAAGGCCCTCGTCAACGGACGGGGGCTTTGTTGTTTTTGTAGGTATTATTTATATAAAACCAGGTTGTGGGTATTATTCTTTGTTTGTACCCATTCATTTATAAAAAGGATTATCACTAAATGTTTTTTCCTGAAATGTATTTGTTTCTTTGGGTTTACCTCCAGGACCCCATCCGCCACCTTGTCCATGACCATTACCTAAGCCTAAAGACTCTGTCATCATAACTAATGAAATTAAACTATCAAGTTCAATTAAATCAATTCTGGGCTTAATGTATTTTTTCTTCATCAAATCTAAGTATAGCTAATAACCTGAGTCGGAAATTTTATGTCGAACTCAGGCTAATAGTTAAACATGTATGTTAGTGACAATGTTTTACTACAGCTTACTTTAGCAGTTTGGCCACAAAATGGCTAAGCATTTCTTTTACTTGGTCATAGTTTTCATTTGTAACTGTAATATCAGTTAAGCGAGGAAGATGCATCGCATAGTAACTGTGATTATTTGCCATATCAATTAAATTACTTGCCAGCGCATGCGGATATGGAAAATCAGGATTTACTTCTTCAATTACCTTTGAAATTCTTTCGGATAGTGCTTTGAAATTACTAAAAAGTCCATCTTTATTATCCTTGTCAACTTCTTTGGTATGATATGCCTTAGTTCCTTCTGTTATTACCAGTCGTTGTAGTATGCTTTCGTTAACGTAATCTATATCCGGATTTTCAGCATATGCCTCAATAAGCATTTCTATTATTACATCCAGTTTCTTTTCTGCTGATTCAATGTTCTTAGTATTTATATCAATCAGATAACTTAGCCACTCCCAGTACCACGAAACTAAATAAATAAGTAGTAAGTGCTTGTTCTCGAAATATCTATAAACAGATGCTTCTGTAGATTGAATGACTTTAGCCAGTTTTTTAAAAGTAAATGCTTCGAACCCTAGTTCATCAATGAGCAAAATACTGTTTTTAATAATTTTTTGACCAAGATTTGTTTTTTGAGGGTCTCTAAGGTAAAGTCTTGAGTTTAAGTTTATTTGAATTCCTATTGACATCTTTTTAGAAATTTTTTTCAAAAATAACCATTTTCAGTAAAACAAAAGTAAATATTCTTCGTTAGAATAATCGAGTCTAAAAAGATAGTAATACTATCATAAGAGAAAGTAATAATATTTGTTCAAATAGTATAGGTATTTTATAGTCAATAAATAAAACATAATTGTCAATGAAAGAAAGTTCTAAAACAAGTTTGTTAGGTAATTTGAAGTATGATATTCCGGCTTCGCTAATCGTTTTTTTAGTAGCGGTTCCCCTGTGTTTAGGGATAGCTTTAGCTTCCGGAGCTCCACTGTTTTCAGGTGTTATAGCCGGTATAATCGGAGGAATTGTAGTTGGTGCGTTTAGTGGATCGCAGCTGGGAGTAAGTGGACCTGCCGCAGGATTAGCAGTAATTGTATTAAGTGCTATTACAGAACTGGGTTCGTTTGAAGCCTTTTTACTTACAGTTGTCATTAGTGGAATCATACAAATAATATTAGGTTTTGCTAAAGCGGGTATTATTGGGTATTATTTTCCTTCTTCAGTAATTAAAGGTATGCTTTCCGGGATTGGTGTTATTATTATCCTTAAACAAATACCCCATGCTCTAGGATATGATAAAGATTTTGAAGGGAGTATGTCTTTTGCACAACCAGATGGGCATAATACACTTTCAGAACTATATTATATGCTCGAAGCACTTAGTCCGGGTGCGGTAATAATAGCGGCCGTTTCTATGTTTATTTTAATTCTTTGGGAACGACCATTTATGAAAAAGATTAAGCTTTTCAATCTGGTTCAAGGACCTTTAGTAGTTGTTGCCCTTGGAATTGTGCTAAATCTTGTTTTTAAAGGGATGGAAGGTTTTGCATTAAAAGCCGATCAGGTAGTTGCTATTCCTGTTGCAGAAAGTCTTTCTGGTTTTGTAGGGCAATTTACCTTCCCTGATTTCTCTCAGTTTTCAAACCCTGCAGTATGGATAACCGGAGCAACTATTGCCATTGTTGCAAGTTTAGAAACGCTATTAAGTTTAGAGGCTACAGATAAGCTTGATCCACACAAAAGAATTACTCCTGTTAACCGCGAACTAAAAGCGCAGGGAATAGGTAATATTCTGTCAGGATTGATTGGTGGTTTGCCGATTACACAGGTAATTGTTCGTAGCTCAACGAATATTCAGTCAGGAGGTAGAACAAAAATGTCTACAATAATCCATGGGGTTATTATGTTGATTTCTGCTTTAATTATTCCGAATATTTTAAATCTAATACCTCTATCAAGTTTGGCTGCAATATTATTTATTGTAGGGTATAAGTTAGCTAAACCACAAGTGTTTAAGCAAATGTATAAGCTTGGTATCTCTCATTTTTTACCATTTGTGGTTACTGTATTAATCATAGTATTTACCGATCTACTAACTGGAATTATAGCTGGTTTGGTTGTAGCTACCATGTACATTCTTTATAACAACTTTAAAAAGCCATTCATTTTTGAAGACGAAGAACACTTAAAAGATGGAGTATTCAGAATGGAACTGGCAGAAGATGTGACCTTTATAAATAAGGCTAGCATCATGAATACTTTAAGCCAGATTCCAGCTGGGTCAAAAGTGATTATTGATGCCTCTAAATCTATCAACATCGATCAGGATGTAATTGAAATAATCAGAGAATACGAAGCTAATGCCGAATACAATGGTGTTGAACTTGAGATAATCAAAAGAAAAAGAAAAGGAGTACCGAATCAAAGAAGAGTGGTTGAGTCGGTATTGAGTTTAAGTAACTAATTAAATTTTCAAATATGGATAATACAATCACGCAAACAGCCACTACTCAGGCTCAAATAGTGCCGGAAGTGGCGATTCAAATGCTAAAAGAAGGTAACGAACGTTTTGTGGAAAATAAATTACTAAACAGGGATTTATTAAAACAAGTGAGTGAAACTTCTGATGGTCAATTTCCATTTGCAGCTGTGGTAAGCTGTATTGATTCCAGGATTCCGACGGAAGTTGTTTTTGATCAGGGCGTTGGTGATATTTTTAATGCTCGTGTGGCTGGAAATATTGTAAATGAAGATGTATTAGGAAGTTTAGAATTTGCCTGTAAAATTGCAGGTGCAAAGCTTATTGTTGTACTCGGACATACTTCTTGTGGTGCTGTAAAAGGAGCTTGTGACGATGCTCAATTGGGTAACCTAACAAGTCTTTTGGGTAAAATTAAGCCAGCGATTGAACAGGTTAAACTTAAAGGACATCAAGATTGCAGTTCTGCAAATTCCTTATTTGTTAATCAGGTAGCAGAAAAAAATGTAGAGCTTACAATAGACAATATTATCAAGAATAGTGAAGTGCTGAGAGAGATGCTGGTAAGTGGTGATATTAAAATTGTTGGAGCTATGTATGATGTAAAAAACGGAAGTGTTGTATTTAGTTATTAGTATAGTTTGTACGCACCTTTAGGTGCAATTTTTCTCGATTTTGTTTTGATACGATTTAACGGATTGGTATCAAAACAATTTAACCTGAGTTTATTTATTGTGTAGAAGTTGAGGATATAGTTTTGTTAATGTGCTTAAGAAGGTTGGTTTTAAAGGAAAGACTTAAATAGGTTTTAATTAGGGTAGACTAGAGTGTAAGTTAATATTAGGGTTACGCTTATTTCTGTTAAAAACCAGCCTTCGATTCCCAATGTTTTAGTGAACCGTTAACTTCTACATATAAATAACTCAGGTTTTTTCCTTTAACATGCCAATTACAATTTGTTCGTGTAATATTTGTGCAGAATAATTAAATTATGGTAAGTTTTATTGAGTATATAAAACTATATTTACCATTCTTATAAAAAACCGCAATTTCTATAGGTGGTTTTTTATTGATTTATTAAGCACATAAATATTACACATCATGTTTTTAGAGATTTTAAAATACGGATTTCTACTGATATTTTTTGCGACTGCAGCTATTGGAATTGCCAGTATTCCTGATTGGATAAAAGTTTCGGAGTGGTATAAGAAAAAGATATTTACTGCATTGATTCTTGAGGTGGTAGGTGTTATTATTATTTTGTTTAATCAGGAGTTTATAAATGCAGGGTCAAAAGGAGTTCCAACTGTTGATTGGGGGATTAAAAACTGGGTAGCATTAAATGAGAAAGGCGTTAAAGTAAATCCTAAAATTACTATAGAAACCAAGGATACCGCGATTGTTAAGACTTTAGGAAAAGAATCTTATATCGCATTTAAAGATTTGGTTACCAGTATAAGTGAAGATGGCTTATGTATTAAGAATACGGAAGATATGAGTCTGTGTGCTGTGAAAGGGGAGGATTTAAAACAGATGGGATTGTTTAATGCGTTTAAAACAGCTAAAGGAGAAATTACTTCTACAGAAAACTATGCTTACGTTAAATGGGAAAAACCAGAAAACAACTGGAAACAAAAAGGATCTTTTATTGGCCCTTTTGAATTATCGATTGCTGATTATGCTGAAGGTACGTATTATACGATTAAAAATAAATTAAGCAATAAAACCGTTTTTGATAGCAGAAAAAGTTCTAAAAACCTATTTTCAGTAGATAATCGTATTATTCATTTTCTGGAGCAGGATAACATTTATTATCTACTAAGAATAGCCTGGGCAAATCTTCAACAAAGTGACAAATATGTGCACATTATAAATGTACGCATGGAACCTACAATTAATTAGTTACTTCAACATTATAAAACAAAAAAGCTAAACTTCAGATTGTGAAGTTTAGCTTTTTTATTTTAATAAATAAGATCCTCTAAAAGTACCTTATCTAAATTAAATTACGTCGATAGAATGTCCACTATTAGAACTAAGTCCTAACTGGTCTTCTCCACTATAATTGTCTCTTTCTCCTGTGACACGAAGCTTTTGTCCAACGGTATAGATAGTTGTGGATATTTTCCAGACACCATATACTTTTAATTGATCTCCGTTACTATCTTTTAACATGAAGTAAGTTACAGTTCCATAGCTTTCATTTACAGAAACCTCGGTTACTTCACCTTCAATGGTTCCAATAACTCCATCTTCCAATGCTAAAAAGTCAGTTATTAAGTTTGCACTACCTTCATCAGCTCCAGCAACGATAATTGCATGTCCGCTATCTGCAAATAAGCTTACTTCATCTTCGCCATTGTAGTTATCTCTTTCTCCAGTTACGTATAATGTTTGGCCAACTGTATAAATCTCAGTAGAAACTTTCCAAACGCCATACACTTTCAATTCGTCACCATTACTATCTTTTAACATGAAGTAAGTAACTGTTCCATAGCTTTCGTTCACAGAAACTTCAGTTACTTCACCTTTTATGGTTCCTATAGTTCCATCAGACAATGCTAAAAACTCTGCTATTGAAATATAGGGGATGTTTCCACCATTACTTAGAATTTCAATAGAATGGTTACCTCCGGAGCTAAAGCTCATTTGATCTTCACCAGCGTAATTATCTCTTTCTCCTGTAATCCGTAGTGTTTGTCCAACAGTGTATATTTCATCACTGATTCTCCAAACCCCATAAGTCATTAATTCATCTCCGGAACTATCTCTAACCACTAAATAGGTAACTGTGCCGTAGTCTGGGTTTACAGAAACTTCAATAACTTCTGCTTCAATGGTACCATCTACTCCGTCAGCTAGAGCTAGGAATGCAGCAATTGAATTGGCTTTAGCCAAAGCAATAATGGAGTGTTCTGTACTATCACTTAATGCTAATCCATCTTCTCCATTTGTGCCGGTTCTTTCACCAGTTACGGTTAAAACATCTCCTATTTCGTAAACAACATCAGAAATATTGTAAACACCATAAACTTTAATTTCATCACCATCGCTATCC
The DNA here is from genome assembly GCA_963677245.1 of uncultured Saccharicrinis sp. Taxonomy (GTDB): domain Bacteria; phylum Bacteroidota; class Bacteroidia; order Bacteroidales; family Marinilabiliaceae; genus Saccharicrinis. The sequence continues at coordinate 650,577 of OY781921.1, read as the reverse complement.
TGAAGCATTAAATAAGAAACTTTTCCTGATGCATTTGTGTAAACATCAGTTACAGAACCTTGTATTGTTGCTATCTGTCCGTCTGTTAATGCTAAAAATTCAGCAATGGTTAAAGGAGGTTCTTCTTCTACAACAGGTTCGGTATCATCAAATTCTACTAATTGTAAAGTGTAAACAGTGGTATCATTTTCTAACACATTTTGAGCGATAGGTAAAAACGAAGTTTCGTCTACTTGTGGAGCTCTGGCATCATCTATATCGATGCCACAAAATTCGCAGATATCATCGTTTAATAAATTTACAAATTGTAATTCCCAGTTGCCATATTCAATTTCGTATGCTTCTGTAACAATAGTTCCATCCTCATAAATGCTGTCAACATCTAATTCAAGAATGGTTGATTGTCCTGTATATTCTCTATATAACTTTGCTTTAACTGTATAATCATCGGCTTCTGCCGTAAGATCTGCCGTTGTTGTTAAACTAAACTGTACATTCCCTTTGTAAATAACATCATCCAATTCATCAACACATGAAAAGCACGAAACAACAAGAAGTACAAATGATAAATATTTTAATAATGTCTTCATGATATTATATTATTAAATTTTTTAAGGATTATAAACCATTCCTCCATTCCATGCTTCATCTTGTTTGTCTCCAAAGATGTAGTCTACTAATTCAGGATGGTCAATGAATGGATTTCTGTTTTTTTGATATTGATAAATCACGTTATTACGTCGAACCTCAAAAGGATCAACAGGATCTTCTTTGTGCCACATCAATAAGTCATCTAACTTACCTTGCGAGGAACTATTTCTGCTTGTCATTTCGTTGCTGATTTCAATCCCAACGCTTTCTCCATACATCACTGCCATATAAAACATGATTCGCGCAGCATCGCCTCGTGCAGATACTTTAGGAGCATAACAAGCAGTACTATGTAAACCCCATGAAGCGCTATCATTAGGAATATAAGCAAAGTTGTAATTGAGTTTTTTAGTATTAATGCTAGGGACTTCAGCTTTTAGGTTGTGAATATCTGAAGTCATTGAAATTTCGCTATTATCAGTTTCTCCTTCCACACCGCGAGAGCGAGCCCAAACGTGTTCTCTGTTCCAGGTAGATCCACTATCCCATTCTGCATTACCAGTATTTTCCTCATAAAAACACCAAACGCTGTTTGCAATAGGATTTTTATCAGCTTCTTCCAAAATATATCTGGCTTCTCCGTATGTTTTACCTACAAAACCATAGGCAAGAATATTTGCTATAGCAGCTTTTAGTGCTGTACCTTTTTTCCCTTTAGCAGATGCATAATAAGAACTGATATTCAAGAGTTCTCCGGCACTGATATCATATGCTACAGATAAAACATGGTGTTCGGCTGTATCTGTATACATAGGAGGGGTGCCTAGAACTAATATTCTTCCATCTGCATCAACCTGAGGTGTAATATAGTTATAAGTAATCTTTTCAACATCTGGATCCTCATCTGTAATTGCATTTGGATCTACATAATCCGGAGGTAATCCACCGGTAGTCGCATCATCTTTATCACAAGCAATAAATGTTGTTATAAAGATAAGAGCAACAACCTGTAATATTTTAATATAATTAAACTGCTTCATTATTAGTTAAGTTCTAAATAGTCAAACAAAAAGTTATCAATACAGAAGCTTGTTGTTTGTCCTGTTTCTGCGATATATTCAAATCCAATATAAACGGTACCAGAATAAGCAGATAAATCAATTTCACCAGATGAAATAAAATCATAGTTATTTTCTTCTGATGTCGCAATTTCGGCTTCGGTTAATTCATCTTTAAGCGTAGCCAAAGACGGATCAGCATTATCCATAACAAAAACTTTAAATGTGGCACCGTTTGGATATGCAATGGCATTTTCGAATTTTAAGTTAGGTGTCACAAATACATTATCTAAATCTAATTCTGGAGAAACCAACCAAATATCATAACCACCATCATTATCTCCATTGTATGCTGTAACGTATGCATAAGTATTTCCACTGTATGATCGATATGTATAGTTCATATCAGCAGAAGTTCCTAGATTATATTGTGTCCAGCCGTTCATATCAATATCTTCATAGGCTGTTCCATCCTCAAAGTCATATTCATATCCAGGATCCGGTAATAACATCCATGAATACAAAGAGTATTTGTAAAAACTAATAGTCGAATCATTAATGGCTTTATCAACAGTGTCTCTGTACTTAAATGTTACCGAGTTAATAGACCCGGGAGCAAAGCCATACATATCTTCCATACTAGCAAGTATTTCAGGTATATATGCTGTTGGTAAATCCGCAGTTAATGCTGTATCTCCTTCTAAAATAGAAGATGCTATATTGTATTCTATTGCTGATCTAGCATCTTGTAATGCAGATTCACTAATAGACTTATAATCGGAACTTGTAAGTTCGTATGTGAGATCTTGACTTAAGGGGCCTCGATGTGTATCATCCAGTTCTTTATTAATATCCTCCATAGGTTCACAGGCTATGGTCAAGAATAAAGAAGCTGCAACTAATAATATATTATTAATTTTCATTGGTCTACAATTTATTTTATTACCTAACATTATTATTAAAAGTTAACTTTTAAACCTACAGAGTAAGTACGTCCTAAGCCATAGTAAACAGGAGATGTTTTCCAATCATGAGCACTTCCATCGGTTGCATCTGTAATATATACTGTATCAAATAAATTTGATATTTTACCGGAAATGCGAGTTTTTAGACCTGCAACTTTAAAATTATAACCTGCGTTCATGTCAAATAAATAGGCATCGGGCATTTGCCAGGAATCAATGCCTGCAGATTTAGACCCGGTACGCTCAGAAGGATCGAAATCAGCAAAGTTTCTACCGAAGTAGTTACCATCAATAGCAATATTCCAATCTTTCAAGAATTTGTAATTTACACTTAAAGCAGCTGTTGTTTGTGCTGAATTACCTACGCTTACATCTTTTAGGTATGCATTAAACTCGCCTAAGAAGTTTCCCTGGTCATCAAATTGTTGAAAACGTACATCGTCTGTATATTTCCAAAGACCTACAGATGCCATGGCTTTAATGGTTAGGTTACGAGTAGGGCGGTATTTAGCTTCTAATTCAATTCCTTGGTGTAAGGAGTTTAATCCAAGTAAACTATAAACAGCATCACCAATTGTAGTAGATAATCCTTGATCTCTCCATTCAGTTCTATAGTAACCTAATTTGATATTGGTAGTTTTAGATCTGTACCCGTAACCGGCTTCAAATGTTAATACTTTTTCATATTGAGCATCGTCTATAATGTCATTGGTATATCCATCAAAAACAAATTTCACAAAAGGAGATCGAATAAAATAACCTGCGTTAATAAATGCATTATGATTTGCGCTAAAGTTATAATTAGCTCCACCTTTTACACTCCAGTCAAGGAAATTTGCCCAATCTGATTTTTCATTACCCTTTTTATATTGAAAGAAATCAATACGACGTACATTTTGATAGGAAGATGTACCCGAAATAAATGCAGTTACATTATTCCATTCACCTTCAGCTTGCAAGAATACGCCATTTCGAACCACTTGCATATCATTGTGATAACTATATTTATCACCTTCTCTTAGAGGAGTATGTACATCCCTGTTGATATTTGAATCATCTATGAAAAACTGACCACCTAATAAGTCATCAATTTTTTCATAATGAGATCCTAAATAATATCGAGAATCTAGACCGGCTGTGATATTTATATTATTAACCATGGTATTAAAGGTAGATAACATACCAAACCACTGGTGTTCATTCATTGAATTGGTAATTAAGAAGTCTGCAGCACCTTCTGTTTGCTGATTGTGAGCAATGATTTTATCCCAATCTATTAATCCGCTACCAGTTCTCCATTGATCAGCTGTAGCAGGGAATTCAGCTGTTGAGTAACTGTAAGTAACCTCCGAAGCTTTATCTCCGCGCAAACGACGTCCACCACCGCTGGCTAATGAAGCATAAACAGAGGTGCTTAAACTGGTATAATCATTAATGTCCCAAAAATGGTTTAAAGAAAATTGTGGTTTATGATAGAAATTATAGGCATAACTACCTCCGTAGTTTTTACCATCGCGGATTCCGTAATCGGAATTAAACTTTTGCTTACGGCTATTGCTAAAGAATAAGTTTTCGTCTTTGTTTTCAAATTGAGCTATCGTCATTTGGCTGCCTCGTTGGTTGTGCCATTGAGGTGCTCCAAATCCTTGTAAAGATAAACGGTGGTTATCATTAATAACCTTAGTTACATTAAAGAAATAGTTATATCCTTGAAAATCTGTTCCATCAACATAACCATCACCTTTTACTGTTCCTCCTAATAAAGTTAAAGCCCAACCATTTTCCATTAAACCAGTAGAAACATTAAAGCTTAATTTTTTATAACCATCATTACCAGTTCCGGCATAAAAAGAACCACCTTGTTCTGCATCAGCACTTTTAGTTAAAATATTAATTGTACCACCTACAGAAGAAATAGCTAGTTTAGATGCACCCAGACCACGTTGAACCTGCATAACAGAAGTTACATCACTTAATCCAGCCCAGTTTGAAAAGTAAACTCTCCCGTTTTCCATATCATTTACAGGAACGCCATTAATCAAAACACCAATATTACTTGTATTAAATCCACGAATAGAGATACGGGAATCACCGAAACCACCACCTTGTTTGGTGGCATAAACAGAAGGAGTAGACTTTAAAATTTCGGGGAATTCCTGGTTTCCAAGTTTTTCGGAAATAACAGCCGCCGGAATATTAGAAATAGCTACTGGTGTTTTTCTGTCTGTAGCAAATGAAGCAACAATAGATACTTCAGTTAAACCTACAGTTGAAGATTTCATCTTAATAGTTCCAAGATCTAAATCTCCACTAACATCTACAGTTTGGGTTTGCTCTACATAACCTAGGTAAGTAAATACTAGGTTTTGCTTTCCACTTTCCAGGTTTAGTTCAAAAGTACCGTCGAGGGAAGTAACGGTTCCAACACCTTTGTCCGATTCCAGGTAGATTGCTGCTCCAATTAATGGTTCCTTGGAGCTCGAATCAACCAATTTTCCGGATACTTTACCTTGGGCAAAAGCCGCCAAAGGAAGGGTTAGTAATAAACCAACCACATAAAGCTTCGTGAATAAATGTTTCATGTTTAAATTATTGAATTTAGGTTGTAATATTTTTGTAACAAATGTATAAATATTTTGCTGCAAATATGAAGATAACCGACCGACAAGTCGGTTTAATAATTATTAAATATGTGTTAATGTAATGTTAGATGAACACATTAATTGTTTTAATTTTAAAATAATCGATGCGTATTATATATATATATGATACATCTACAGTTACTTACATCTATAGATTATAGAAAAGAAACAGGGAAGAGAGTAAATAGTTTAGGGTGTTGGTAAAAATAGGGGTGTTGTTGAAAAAAAATATAAAAATTATCTGGAAGCGCCGCTCCAATATAGGTCAAAAGCTTCGTCAAACTCTTTTTTGAATGAAGAAATAGGGTTTGTTTGGGTTAAAAAGTAATTTGCCGTAGATCTGGTAAATGCAAAATCAAAGAAGGTTATCAGCTCTGTATTGTAGTTTTTCATAACACCCATGTTTACTTTTTGCATAATGTTCTTTTGCGGTCCGCTCAGGGTTTCACGAACAGAAAGTGCGTGTATTTTTATGTAAGGACTAGCTTCAAAACTGTTGATATATTGGAATTTATTGGGATTTTTTATAAACCAGCGAACTATTTTTCCAAATACATCTTTGGTGTATGCCAGTGGATCTTCTTCTTCAGACATTTCCGAAACACATTCGGATTCTATTTCAAACATTAAGGTTTTATATATTTCAACAATAAGTTGATCTTTACTTTTAAAGTGATGATAAAGTGTGCCTTTTGCAATTCCTATTCTACTTATTAGTTCGTTGGTAGATGCAGAAAATCCCTTGGCTACAAATAACTCAATAGCACCATTTATAATTACTTCTTTCTTCTTCATGTTAATATACTTTGCATTCATACAAAAGCCTAAAAGGAGCCATTGTAATCAGCCTAATTTTAAATTTTTATGTTGTACTAGTCTTTATTTTCAATCATACTTGTTTTGTCATTCCTGAGCCAAAATTGACATGGCCTAATGCAACTTAACAAAATATTGATTGAAATAGACTTCGCAAAAGTAGTAATTATAACTTCAAAATATTGACCATGCACTGATTTAACAGAAAGATAATATGAAAGAGCGAGATAGGAGAGAGGAAAAAAAAAGGAGGTCAGATCAACTAACCTCCTGATTTTATATATCCAACATATTTAATCTACAGGAATATCTGTATTTACATTTTTACTTCCAATTAAAGAATAATAAAGAAGGTAAGCTAAGCCAATAAAAGGAACCCAGTATGAAACCATGTAACCTAATTTGTCGGCTATTCCGTTTTGAATTAAAGGTAAGATTCCACCTCCAACTACCATCGTCATAAATATTCCGGAAGCAGAAGCTGTAAATTTACCAAGACCTTGACAGCTAAATTAAATATGCCACCCCACATAACCGAGGTGCAAAGGCCTATTAATACAAGGTACATAGCACTAATTGGAACATTAGCCAAACCAAAAGAAAGTCCACTGGCGGTACTTTGAAATACAGGTATAGAAACTGTTGTGGTAACTGGCGATACTATAGCCATAAATACTAATATCATGCCTATTCCGGAGGCCACAATAAGCATCGTTTTGCTAGATACTTTTCCTCCAATAGAAGCTCCGGTAAATCGACCAACAAGCATTAAAATCCAGTATGTTGCAGTAACCGTTCCTGCGGTTGCAGCATCTAAAGCTCCGGCTTTAGCATCAGATAAAAAGAAAAACATAGTTCCCGGAACACCAACTTCAACACCAACATAAACACCAATTCCTATTGCACCCAAAATAAAATGACGGAATGACCATGCGCTATAATTTGAGTTATTAATATTATTCTCTCCCTGATTTAAATGAGGTTCTGGTATGTTGACAAAATAAAGTACGATTCCTACTAAAGCAAATATGCCCAATGCAATAAAAAGAACAGGATTAACATCTTTTATGGCTGTATCTTTAGAGACAATACCAACTAACATACCAACTAATAAGGGAACAATAGTTCCCATTAAGGAATTAAAAGTAGCTCCAACTTGAATTAATTGATTTCCTTTTTTTCCAGCTCCTCCTAGTGTATTTAGCATTGGATTAACCACTACATTTAATATACACATTGAAAATCCGGCTATAAATGCTCCTAAAAGATAAACAGAAAAGCTTTCAGCAATTCCGGAGAAATACTGTACCCCAACACCAGCAAATCCTACAGCAATTCCAATTAGTGCAGTTTTTTTATATCCTATTTTTTCCAGTAGCTTACCCGCAGGTATACCCATAAAAAGATAGGCAAGAAAATTGGCAAAATTTCCTAACATACCTAAAAAGTTAGAAGCCTCAAATTGAGACTTAACAACTACACCCATTGGGGCGGCCAGATTGGTTACAAAAGAGATCATACCAAATAGTAATATCATCATTACTATTGGTAAAGCATAGTTCTTAGTTTTTGAAGAATTCATTTTTTAGTTTTAAAGTAGTTTTTAATAAAATACAGCTAATCAAAAGAAAACTGTATAGACAAAAAAAGTCAAAAATTCTTAAAAAATGGCAATGGCTTGTTTATTTAAAACCTGAATAAACAAAAAAGCCACTCTGAAATACAGAATGGCTTTTTAATTATAAAAATAAAATTTTAGTATCCGAACTTATATACACAAGTGTGCTTGTAGGTTTCTCCAGGTTTTAATACCGCATTAGGAAAGTTTTCCTTATTTGGTGAATCCGGGAATATTTGAGTTTCTAAAGCAACTCCTGCCCACTTTACGATTGGAGCTCCTAATTTACCAGTTTCAGAACTGTCAAAGTGACTTCCTGTATAAATTTGAACACCTGGTTGGTCAGTATAAACCTCCATTTCACGTCCACTATCAGGATCTGATAATCTAGCTGCTAATTTCAATGAGCCATCGTAACTGTTAATCACAAAGTTATGATCGATTCCATCTACTAATTTCACTTGAGCATCATCACTACTACATGCTTCTCCAATTTTCTTTGGATCGATAAAATCCATTGCAGTACCTTTCACTTCTGCAATTTCTCCGGTTACAGTACCTATTTCTCCTGAAATTGGCGTGTATTTATCAGCATTTAATTCCAAAGTATGATTTTCAATGCTTCCGGTTCCTGCTCCTTTTAGATTGAAATATGCATGGCTGGTTAAATTAATAATCGTTGTTTTATTTGTTTCTGCAGTATAGTCGATAACAAATTCGTTATCTTCAGTTAGGCCATAAATCACGCTCACTGTTAGTTCTCCAGGATATCCTTGATCACCATCTGCACTTACTAAAGATAGTTTATAGGCTTGGGTGTATTTTGCATCAGCATATGGTTCTACATCCCATACTCTATTGTTAAAACCGTCAAATCCACCGTGTAAGTGGTTTGGCTCATTATTAATTTCTAATTGATATTTAGATCCTTCCAGCTCAAATTCTCCCTTTACAATACGATTTGCAAAACGCCCGCATAGAGCGCCAAGGTATCCATCTCCGGCTAAAGTGGCATCAACTGTATCGTAACCAATTACTACATCGGCAATTTCACCTTTTGCATCAGGTACTTTAATTCCTGTAATTTGTCCACCTCTTCCAATAAAGGTAACCTCAACATTATTATTGTTTTTTAAAGTAAAAACATCTGAAGCTTTTGTCATATCTAGTTTTATTTATTTAACACGACCTCAAAGGTAGGTGTTACTATATTATTTTAAGCTACTTTTTTTGACTTTTGTCTTCTTGACTAAAAAGACGATTGTGTGAGAAAGCAAAGAATGTATTCCTGTGTTACAAAATATGAAGTTGGGTATAAAACAAATCTATACCCAACCATATATTTGAAATATTATAAATCTACTTTTACAGAACCTTTAGCTCTAATAAATAATTTGTGACAATTACCTTCTCCAAACACAGATTCTAACGTTGAGATGTAAGTATCTAATAAATCATTAGGAACAAAAGCCTGAATAGTTCCGGCAAATCCACCTCCGTGTACACGCCATGCACCTTTTCCTTTAAGAACAAGGTCACTTAATGCTAAACCAAGTGCTACATTTTGGTGTTTAGTTTCTCCACCAACAAAAATGTTCTGGTTGTACATATATGAGCTAAAACCAGACTCAATAACAAGTTCTAAGAATTTATCAAATTTGTTGCCTTCTAATGCAGAAACTTGTTCAACAACACGAGCATTATCAGCCTGGAAGTGAATTGAACGCAATAAAGCACGGTCACCAACTTTTTCTCTTACAGATGGAATACCTTTTACTACATCTTCCATAGAAAGTGGACGTAAAACTTCCTGACCTAATTCTTTTGCAACAGATTTCATCTCACCAGGTAAAGCATTATACTCTTCATCAAGACCGCCGTGGCTACCACCTGTATTTGTAATTACTAATGAATAACCTGTTTTTGCAAAGTCAAAGTCTAAAGCTTTAACAATTGGGTTTGCTGGATCTTCGAAGTCAATAGTAATAAATCCACCCACAGCACAAGCTGTTTGATCCATTAAACCACAGAATTTCTTACATGCGTGTTCTGCTTTTTGTCCGATTTTAGCATTATCTACAGGATCAAGTTTTCCATCGTTAAACAAGTTACTGAAAATAGCACCAATCAAAACTTCGAAAGAAGCAGAAGAGCTAAGACCTGAACCTTCTGGTACACAACCGTGAATCACTGCATCGAAACCACCAATTTCTAATCCTAAATCTTTAATTCCAGCTGCAATCGCTTTTACGAGGTTTCCTGGAGTTACTTTATATTCAGTAATTGAAAGATCTGATAAGTCCACTTCAAAAGGATCGAAACCTACAGATGTAATTTTAACAGTGTTAGTTCCATTAGGAGCAGCAACTGCAATATTATCTAAATTAACGGCACCGGCTAATACACGACCTAATTGGTGATCTGTATGGTTACCTCCAACTTCTGTACGACCAGGAGAACTCAATAATGTAACGTCATCCTGTCCATATATGCTTTTAAATTCATTGATGTATTTTACGTAACGATCAGCTTGCTCTTTTAATACAGCTGAATCTGTTCCGTATAACTCGTTAAAAAATGGGTTATCACCTCCGTTTATTTTTTCAATTAATGAACTTATTTGTGCCATAATTTTTATTAAAATTTAATATGTAATTGTTTATTTATTGATCACTAAAGCAATAAGTATAAAGTCACTATTAATTAACTTTTGTTTACTTATTTGCAATGATAAGAAAAAAAATGTAAAAAGATACCTACCAGTCCCTACTAGTTTAGGAATTTAACATTTAGGAATAGTAATGTGCTTTATAATAAGAAGGATATAGTGTTATAGGAAGTGCCAGTAGTTGTAAATATATGTCATGACACATGAAAAAAGTAATCACCTTGAGCATACTACTCAGGTTAGCTGTTGTTCGAATAAAATGTAACTAAATCTAGAAAAATATTAGTTACACTTAATTTACACCTAATATATGAATTATATTGGTTTAAACTGGTTTGATAAAAAACAAGAAACCCTGTAAATCCTAGAATTTACAGGGTTTTGATATTTTAATAATCCATATATGTAGGGATGACAGGATTAATCTAATATGTTGTAAATACTAGATAATCAGTTTTTTAAAACCAATATTAATACTCCCTAATAGTTCACCATTTAATTGATATCTATTGGTTTGATTTATAATTCTTTGACAAATACAAAAATACGAAAAACCATTCATTTAGTATGTCAAAATAGGCTAAAATATATGGGGATAAACTGTAGTTATAAGGAGAGCTTTGCAAGTAAAAATGTTAATCATCCAGATATTGAGAAATCACTTCTAAAGATATTCCTGTATATTCAGCAAATTCATTGGATGTAATAAATTGATGTTGTTTCTTTCCTAGCTCACTCTTGATTTTTCTAATTAATCGCTGGCTCGTTTTTCACTTCTACCGGTAATGCGTTGTACATCCTTGGGATAATGCCCGTGTTTTAATACTCATAATTTAAAGATCAACTACAACGCCTTAAAACAGTCAAAACCTATTTCTAGTTCTGATATACATATTTTAATGAAATAGATAATAAGTTAATGAATTATAGCGCTCATACTTTGTTCTTAATAAATCTGGTTTACTTTATTATCACTTTATAGTCATTTAACAATGAATAAGAAATTCCCATTGGAGAAAATATAAGTTCGAGTGACACTTCTAGGTCATTATGCATAATTGATCCTGAATATTCAAGTTTTTTGTATTGGTCAGGTAAGTCAATATCTACCTGGTAATATTTGTGTAAATCGTTGATGACATCTTCTAATCTTGAATTAGAGTAAATGGTGTATCCTTTTATCCAATCAGGAAGTTCTTCGTTTATGATAATATCTATAGCTGAATCCTTTTCTATTATTACTCCTTGTTGCGGTTGAAGAATTTTAGAAACTTTATCTGATTCAACTTTAACCTTTCCTCTATAACAACATACCTTTAATTTATTATTATCTACTGCAACATTAAATTTTGTACCTAACACTTTAACGTCTCCTTGTTGAGTTTTTACAATAAATGGAGCACCTTTTTTAATGTCAAAAAACGCTTGTCCCTCCAATAAAATGATCCTTTCTTTTTCCCAATCTTGTTTATCGTATTTTGCAGATGATTTAGCATCAAGTGTAAATGTACTGTTGCAGGGTAGGGTATGTTTAATACTTTCGCCAATATGAGTTATTAATTTCACATTTGAATTATATTCCTGATAAACGAGATATATGCCTATCAACAGAATGATACTTGCAGCTATTGAAAACACAGTTTTAAGTTGAATTGTTTTTCTTGTGTTTACTTTTTTTTGTGCAAGATCGAAATCATTAAATTTTTCTGAAGCATTTATTTTTGGTAGTGTCCAATGATCAATATTCTTTAAAACAGTATTTAAATCATTTAGATTAGTGTTTTTCTCTAATGATTCCTTTTCTTCCTTAGTCAGTTTATTTGCTGCCCATTTGGCTAGTATGTTGTTTTTATTTAGATCTTCCATTTTATATTTTTTAAACTCAATTTAGGGGTGCAAGGCGCATTTAAGTTTAAGTTATCTTCTTAGCTTAACTATATGTTATATTGTTTAAACTCTTCAATTCTTGCTTTAAGAGTTAGTAAGGCTCTGTTCATTCTTTTTTCTACAGAGGTTTCGCTAATATCCAGCATGAAAGCTATATCCTTATAGGTTACTTTATCAATTCTATTCAAAAGAAAAAACTTCGCGTTGTTTTTCAGGTAACTCAGATATCACGGTCTCAATTTTGTTCATCAATTCATCAGAAATTAAAATGTCTTCAGGATTATCATTGTTGATATTCGTATTTGCTTCCTTTATAAATTTTAGTGCTACACCATCTGATCTCAGCTTCTTTAGAAATAGATTATTGGCTACTGTAAACACAAAACTTTTTGCTTTTTCAAAAATCACTACCTTACATTTTTCCCATAAAGTCATAAATGCCATCTGTGCAATATCTTCAGCCTCATCTAAATCTCCACATTTATAATACAGGTAATTCCTTAGCTGTTCCAGATTTGCCACATAAATTGATTTAAAAACGTTTCTGTTACAAACCCCATTGGGAGTGGTTGTATTTGAGTCTTTATTCATAACTTATTTCTAATTCAAAGCAAAAATAGCCCAATATTTTTGCTAAACAAGAACGAATTTAGAATCAGAAAAAAGGTAATTACTCATGCAATAACACTATTAATTCATGTGTTTGAATTTTGATTTTTTTGCCACATGGATTCGCCAAAGTTGAACTTTTCCCTATGTGAGAAAGCTATGCTAATGACTCGTTCCATATTATATATATTCCTTTAGAATAGTTTTACCCACCCTGTCAATATGAAATATTTTTACTTTTTTAATAAGAAGAAACAAATAATAGATATTTTCGCATTCTCTTACTTAATATACAATTTGGTCAGATATATTTTTCATGCATCGTTTTTTACAACATTCATTCATAATAGTTCTTTTACTTTTCGTTTTATTCCCAATACAAGCTTTCTCTAGTACACCTATCGAAAGGGGTAATACAATACCTTTAATAGATTATCTTCATTTGATTGAACAGAAGTATGATATAAAATTCTCATACAGTGTATCGATGTGGAAAGACATTGAAATCATTACTGAGAAACAAGATGAAAATTTAGAACAGGTATTGATCGATCTCTCTGATAAACTGCCACTAAAACTAAAAAAGGTAGGTGATAACTTTTATGCTATTCTCCCGGTTGAATCTTCTATTAAGTTAAGGCTACGAGATGCAAGGTCGAAAGATTTGATTTCTGTTGCTTATTTATCGGTTGATGAAAAAGAAAAAAAATTGTATTTTGCCAATGGTGATGATATTATTGTAGAAGGCATACTACCATCGGATTCCTTAACAATAAATTCGACATTTTATAAAAGTCTATCACTTAATGCAAGCAGTGTTTTTAACGGAAAAAATGACATTGCACTTGAAAATAAAATCCACAATATCAACGAGGTTGTTGTTTTACCTGAGTATATGACCAAGGGTATTGATTTAATGGCCAGTGAGCAAACCATCAGAGTTAAACTGGAATCATTATCCTCCATTGCCGGAGAAACTGATGGTGACTTGTACCAGGCGGTTAAAGCTTTACCGGGAATCAGTTCGCCTTCTGGACTTGCAGGAACTATCTTTGTACGAGGAAATCCTTTTGACTTTAACCTGGTACAAATTGATGATATCCCTATTTACCATTCCGGTCATTTAAACGGTTCTTTATCTCCTTTTAATCCTGGAATAATCAATCATGTAGATATAAACAGGAATAATGTGACCATTGAAAATGGAGGCAAAGTTGGGGCTATGATCGATATCCACACCCGAAATGATTTATTGGAAAGCTTAAAAGCAGATGTGTTTTCGAATTTTGTTTATAGTGGATTTGATTTTTCAACTCCTGTTATTAAAAATAAATTGGGTGTTCAACTTTCTTTAAGGTCTAGCAATAATTTTTTGCAAAATGACTTAAAGTTTAAAGAAATATCGGATTTGCAGAATCAAGGGACCTTCATTTCTGAGGTTATTATGGACAAACCCGAGAATACAATAAGTTTAGATCAGCGTTTTTATGATATCAACTCCAAAATAGTATTTAAACCTAACGACAAAAATGACATTACGCTAAGTGCTATTTACATTAAAAACGAGTTTAATTTTGATGCAACGCAACAAATATCTTCTACCCGAAAGATTGTTAACACAGGTATGGATAATTATGGCGCCACTTTTTTATGGCAGAGTAAGTGGTCCAATCGGGTGAATACCAAATTCAGTGTGACCGCTTCTGAGCATACCAATAGCAATTATGAAGATGAGATAGCACAGGATCAGTTAAGGTATAAAAACCTTGGGAATACGATAAAAGACTTAAAATTATATACGCATCTGAATTATTATATTAACGACAATAACAATATTAAGGTAGGATATGAATATAAACATCATGCCATTGATAATTTTACAGAAGATCCGATAGTTATGGTTAACGATACCAGTTTTGCAGGTAGTATTCAATCTGGATTTTTAAAATATAAGAATATAGCCTGGCACAAATTAAGAACAACAGCCGGTATCAGAGCTAGTTATTTTAGCAACACCAACAGTTTTACTTTCGACAAACTCATTAATTTAAACTATATAGCGTCAAATAACCTCATTTTTAAATCGTCATTTAGTCAGATACACCAATATTTGAGGCATTATTTTAAAGATAATTTTGGAGGAAATCCCTTCCGCCAGAACTGGATCATGGTAAATAAGCCGGAGGAGGTTATGCGAAGCAATCAATTTATGATGGGTGGGATATATAGAAAGGGTAAATGGTTAATAGATATTGAAGCTTATCACAACAATATAAATGGTGTCCCTGACCCTCTTTCATCTCCAGATTTCCCCAAAGATAATACGCCAACACCGGGAGGAGGACCTCCCCCCTCAAGCGATATTTTGGTGAAAGGTACGGATTTTGGTTTTAGCTTAAAAAATATCCAGACTATGGGTGTGGATGTTTTATTGAAAAGAAAATGGGGACAAGCTGATTTATGGCTAAGTTATACCTTGAGTAGTACAAAATTAGACAAAGACACTACTACTAAGGTGTTTTATGATCGTACACATTTGTTAAATTTTACAGCTATTTATCCTGTTAAAAGATGGACATTTTCAGTTAACTGGAATATAAGTAGTGGCTTACCGGTTCTTCCATTTAAATATCATGTACCACAACAAACAGATATAAGTAATTTAATTCCTTATAAAGATAGATATCCGGCACAGCATCAATTAGATCTTTCCATCACCTCTAAAATATTGATGAAACAAAAACGAGTTTCCGGTATTATTGGATTGTCTATACTTAATGTCTACGATAAAGAGAACATCGTTAATAACTTCAGTGATATTTTACACCCTTTTGAAATCTATCGCTATGGAATTGGTTTTGCACCAAACCTTCAGATTAAACTCATGTTTAGGTAAAGGGTAGGATCTAATAAATCGAAAGGCTGTAATTCTGATAAATTTATGATGTGCTTCAGACTTACAGCCTGATGTGTATTATGATCAAATTACAAGGGGCGTTACCCCTTGCTGCGATATTATAGGCTTTGAGCCTATTAAACAACAAATTTCAACCCTTGAATTGTATTATCATAGATACCCACTAGACATAATAATCAGATTAAAACAATATAATTAAACACCGTTGGCGCTTAATTCTGTTAGTCCTAAATCTCATTTTCTTATGCGAATTAATCATCTGGGCATCTGATTACTAGGTAGTAATATTGGTTAAAAGTAATTCCTAAAGAAATGGAGTTGATTTCCATACCTCCGCTTCATTTCCATCAATACTCCACAAAAAAATAAACTTTTTTTAAAAACAGGGTTGGGTAAAATTCGCTGAAAGGAATTTATATGCAAACTAATGAACGAAAATGTATATGTAAAGAGCAATCTGACAGCCTATTTCAAACAGGAATTAACCTGCTTAAAAAACTGTCTGATTCCTTTGAAACAAAAACTTAAACACACAAAAAAGAAAAATATGGAGAAGTATTACACACAAAAGAACCGGTTTAAGGTGAAAAATTCAGTTTTACTTTGGGCTGTTGTATTATTGCTTGCATTAGGAATGCAACTGAAAGCACAAACTCCCAGTTTTGAAATAATCAAACCAACTAGTTCTGCATCATTAAATGCAGACTTTCCCTATATTAATTATGGACCCATGTATCAAGGATTGGTTGATTTTGACGGGGATGAGGATTTAGATATTTTATACCGAGGATCATCAAGTAGCAGCTACTTTATATATGAAAATAAGGGATCCGGAGATTACAGTAATTATGGTGCAGCCAAATTCAGTGACTACATGGGAGGTAATTTCATTTATCAGGCTTATGTTTTTGGCGATTTTAATGGCGATGATGTTCAGGATCTGATAAGTAGAAATGAAATAGGTAATGATAGTACCAAACTATATTTAGGTGATGGAACAGGTAATTATATTGAAACAACAACCCGTTTTCATGGTGGAGAACAATGTACATTATTTGCTGTGGATATTGATTCGGATGGAGATTTAGATGTCTTTTTATGTTCCAGAATAGCCTACACCAGTCCGCAATATAAAGTGACCATTCAAATTAATGATGGTAATGGAAATTTTACGGAGGGGCCAATTTCGTTAGAAGCAGATGGAGATACGCAAATTGGAATATCTGAGCCTTTTGACGGTAAAAAAAGAAATTTGGTAATTATTGGAAGTGGCTTTACTGATGGTCTTGGAGATAAAAGACTTTATCAGTATGATGGAGTCGGAAGTTATTCACTGATTTCTGATGCTTATTTCAGCGAAACACCTACTAAGCTGGATAAAATTTATTTTGGCGACATAACAGGCGATGGTAACGAGGATATCATTTTTGAAACCTTTAACAGGGGCTTGTTTTTGTATGAAAATACTTCTACAACCACCTATTCAGCATTGTCAACCTCTAACCTTTATCAATTAGGGAATGGTAACATCAGTTATAAGGTTGCTGTTAAAGATTTAAACAAGGATGGTAACTCCGATATCATTTATTCTACAGGTAAAAATGGTTCACAAGTATACTTATGCGATGGAACCGGAAACTTTACTTTAAGCGAAACTTTTGCCAACAACGATAATGTTGAACAATTAGATTGCGGAGATATAAACGGAGATGGTTATCCCGAATTTATAGAGCGAGGTATAATGAATGTAGATGCTGATTTGACGCAATTTTTTGTAAATGATGGCGACGGTACCTTTACAGCTCTTACAAACAATGTTATTAAAGAAGTTGGAAATGGAAGTCTGCATGTGGCCGATTTAAATTCCGACAATAAAAATGATGTATTGGTTTTTGGAACAGCACACGACTCCAATACAGAGGCGGATGTTTATTTGAATGACGGATCAGGAAACTTGAGCAATTTCGGATCCCTTATGCTCAATAGTACAGATCCTTCTGCTATTAAGGATATTAATCGCGATGGGTTTATTGATATTTTGGTGGGAAACAAAGTTTACTTAAACGATGGGAATGCCGTTTTTACGCAATCAACAGGCTATCCTTTTGGTAATACAACCAATGGCAAAATTTTATTTTTTAATGCCGATGAGGGATATGCAGAGGACGTTCTCTTTACCGGTGATGGTATAACAACGCTATATAGAAATTTTGGTGATGGTACGTATCAGGAATTTAGTAATACAGGACTAGTTGGATTTGACTATTCATGCGCCAGTGCCGGAGATTTGGATAATGATGGAGATATGGATATAGTGCTAAGTGGTATTCATAACTCAGGAGATACGTTAACAACTGTTTACCTTAATAATGGTCATGGCTTCTTTTTAAAGGTCTCAGAAAGTCTTAATGGTATTTTAAATGGTGATGTTAAAATTGCCGACCTGAATAATGATCATCAAGGAGACATTATAATAGCAGGTAATGGATATCAGCAAGTATATTTAAACAGCGGAACCGGTAATTCTTTTACATTGCATCAAACACTTGAAGGCCTATGGGATGCTACAGTAACTACTAATGATATTGATATGGATGGAGATATCGATTTTATTTCATGTGGTAATCCTCAAACTGACGATGGAATGCCTGTTACTAAAATTTATCTGAATAATGGTAACGGAACTTTTTCTTTACTTAACGTTGACCTGAAAGGCGTACAGGATGCTTCAATTTCTTTTGCCGATTTAGATGATGATTATGATATGGACTTATTAATATCGGGTATAGAGCCAAATATTTCATATGTATCCCGGATATATAAAAACACATCTACCCATAATACCATCAACAAAACGGTTGTGGTTTGTGATAGCTACTATTTTATTGATGAATTCCTGTATACATCAGGCAATTATAGCAAAACCATTGCCACCGAAGAAGGCGAAACCCGTACCATAAACCTTGCCTTAACAGTTGGTGGCGGTCACGATGAAACTGTTAATTTAACAACTGATGGATATTATAATTTTAATGGCGATTTATTGAGTGAGTCAGGTACATATCAGACAACGTTTGTAAGTAGTACCGGTTGCGACAGTTTGGTAACGCTTAACTTAACGATCAACGATTACGTTGCTCCTGACGATTACAATTTTATTGGTTATGAGTTAATTCAACCCGATACTACTCCTCAACTGGGTTGTGATTTCTTTCCGGTAACTACAGGAGGAAGCCAGGTGTTTGATATAGATGGTGACGGAGATAACGATTATTTATGCGTTGGAAAAATAAATAACAGTACCAGTCATGTAATGGGATATATAAACCAGGGTAATGGTATTTTTACCTGGGAGGATTACCATATTACTTTAAATAAAAGCTATCCTCGTCCAACGGTTCTTCATGGTGATTTGAATGGCGATAATATCGACGATTTGATTATAAGTGGAGAGCGTTACAAATCCGGAGCTTCTGATTTGGGAACAATGGTTTACTTTTGGGATGCAGATCAGGGTTACGTGCTACAGGATGCTATTTCATTACCTTCTTCTTATTACGGATGTATTGGTATGGCCGACTTTACAGGAAACAATACTCAGGATATTTTATTGGGAGATTACAGCAGAAGCGGAATTTACTTATATACGAATGATGGCTCCGGTAATTTTACCGAATCATTGATTACTTCCTTTTTGTTTTCATGGGATATGGCTATATCTGAACCTTACGATGGAGGCAAAAGAGATATCTTAATCGCAGATTATGTGAGTGGTTATAAATACTTACTATACCGCTTTGATAGCATAAATTTTAGTAATACCGGAGCAACTTTTGTAGCTACAGAGGGAACTCGTGCTCAATTTGCCGATGCCAATAACGATGGAGTACCTGATGCTGTTATCTCAGCTTCGTCAAGCAAAATTAATATGTATATGAACGATGGATCAGGAACTTATACCTATAGTTTTAATTTTGATAACAACAGAACTGTTCTAAGCCAGTTTAAGTTTATTGACCTGAATAAAGATAATGCGGCCGAGTTAGTTTTAGATTCACCGGGTGGAACGGCAAATGATAAATTGATGATATACTGGAACGATGGTTCAGGCAGTTTTTCATCCATTGATACATTTGAAATCTATAACTATAGTAAAAATGGGGGCTATGCTATTAGTACAGGTGATTTAAATGATGATGGTTATACAGACATCTTCTTTAATGGAGCGGATAAAATCGGACAATGGAGCTTTGGCGGGTTGGTAAATGACCAATCCGGTGGTTTAGATGAATTGGTTTTCAATGTATCTTCAAACATTGACCTGGGGGATACTAAATTTGAGGATATTGACGGGGATGATGATCCTGATATGATTGTGACAGGTAATAATAAAATACTTGGCCCAATCACAGAATTGTATACCAACGATGGTACCGGAGTTTTTGATATGGTTCCTACCCACAGCATCGATAGTTTAAAATACTCAAGCATTGCTTTAGCCGATGTAGATGGCAATTTTATGAATGATCTGGTCATTATGGGAATGAATAAATCCGATTCGGTAATTACTAAATTGTATACCAATACAGGAGGCGTATTCACTGAAAGCAGTGTTGCATTAAATGATGTAGCTGATGGAGCTGTTGCTTTCCTTCATGCCAATAGTGATGATTATCTAGATTTGCTTACCATAGGCCGTGATTCGCTTGAAATTCCACAAGCATTTTTGTATCTCAACGACGGAGCAGGGAATTTTTCAACTATCGAGTCAGGAATTGAAGGATTGAAAAGTGCTACTATTAGCATTGGCGATTTAAACAGCGATTCGTTTGATGATATTTTGTTAGTAGGTCTGGATGCCTGGGATTATAACAATACGGATTTATATCTCTCAAACGGTGATGGTACATTTACCCTGGATAATTCAAATGTTTTGGTAACAGCCAGCGATGCCCAAATTGTGGATGTCAATGGTGACCAATTTAATGATATTTATTTGGCTGGAACAGGGGTTCAGTATATCTATGTAAATGATGGCAGCGGTCATTTTAGTCTGCAACAGGAGTTGGACAATGTGTCGAATTCGAAAGCTCAGTTTGATGATATTGATTTAGATGGAGATAAAGATATTATTGTCTCTGGTCAGTGGGATATATTTGATAACAGCGCGCGCACATGTCTTTATATCAACGATGGAAATGGAAATTTTACGCTATCAAGCGGAAATCTGTTGCAAGCTGTATATGATGGGTCACTCCATGCTATGGATGTAGATGGCGACTATGACAAGGATCTGGTTCTTTCAGGCACAATTAATGCGTATACCAGTGCAGCCCGTGTTTACAGAAATATTACATGTAGTCCGGGAGATGCACAACTTTATGCTACTTCTTGTACCATGGACGATTTTTACGGACAAACATTGGCTGAAACAGGGGTGTACTATCATGATATCACCACATTGGATGGTTGCAACAGAACCTTGGCACTTAATTTTACTTTTACCGGAGATGAAGTTGTTTTAGATACAACTGTTGTCGGTGATATTGATTTCAATGGAGAAATACTATATACATCGGGTCAATATATAGGCTACTTTACAAATGATGAAGGGTGTGATAGCATCGTTACCCTGAATCTGACAATTGATTTTACTACTGATTTAGACATAATTGGCAGTGATATAATCCATATTTATCCTAATCCGGCAAATGATTTTATAAATATTGAACTGCCTTTGGATGATTACTCAAGCATTGCATTTATTGATATGATTGGAAGAACTCTGTTTACTGAATCATTAGATCAGCGAAAAGTACAAATTGATATTTCGGATTTAAATAAAGGGACTTATATCCTAAAAATAAATGGTTCCGGACTTCCATCTTTAAAGACGCTGTTAATTAAAGATTAATAATATTATGCTTTTTGAAGAGTTGCCCTTCTAAGTAACTTCGAAGGGTAGCTCTATACTATTTTTTTAAATATTAGATATAACATTAAATACTTACTTATGAAATCAAAATTAATTACAATATATATAGTATTAGTCTTAATATTCATTTCAATGTTCTGTTTTACTGCATTAAATGCACAAACTATTTTATTTGCAGAAGATTTTGAATCCTCTACGGTTACAAGCATCGTTAATATCAATACCGGAAGTCTCCCCAATGGTAGTTCAACTTGCACGGAAGCAGCAAGAGGTGTTGCTGATGATTTTAATTCAGACCTTTACGGTATTACTGCTGATTTTAGAGGCGAACAGAATTCTACCTATTTTTTAGGTCAGAATCCGTTGGTGGATTGCGGTGGGGCTAGTGAGAATATGTTTTTAACAACAGGTTCTTTAGATTTTTCTGGCGCTTTTAATTACATCACATTTAAATGCAATTATTTTCAGACTGCAATATTTGGAGGTGGAGCTACTCCGGCACTGGAAGTTACCTTTAACAACAGGACAACATCCCAGACATATTCCATAGAAACTTTTTCAACCTTTAACAATTGGACGGCAATTGAAATAACACTTCCAAATGAAATGATACATTCATCCGTTTCAATGGATATATATATGTCGCCCGTTGATGGTAGTGCCATTGATAATATTCAGATTATTGGCAATAATGGTGTAACAACAGGATTTAACTCAGATAAAAATAATGCAGCATCAGATCATAAACTCAATGTTTTCCCTAATCCAGCAATTAATAATCTAACTTATAAATTACTGTCTGAAGGATATTCTCATTTTTCAATTATTGATATGAATGGAAGAATTCTGTTTTCAGAGCATTTAAAAAACGGAGACAATAATATTGATGTTTCTGGGTTAAGTAAGGGGACATACATTCTTAAAGTATATGGTACTAAAATGCCATCCATAAAGGAATTGTTTATTAAAAACTAATTGTAAATAATCTCAACCATAAAAAATAAAGGGAGTTAATTTATTCTGGTAGAGTTTTCCTAACATATATTAAAAAAGCGGTTAATTCTAATAATTAATTAAATTATTATCTACCAACTACATTTTAAAATTATTATAGGGTAAAGCTATTAAAGCATTTATGTCGTTTGGTGGAAACTTTTTCTATAGTTGATGATATTTCAAAAGATGTATGATGTTCAATTATTATATGTAGTTTATATTTAGGGTATTATATTTCTCTCCAAGGTAATATAGTTTTCCTACAAAGTATAACAGTCGATTCATAAGGATTGACTGTTTTTGTTATTGATAAGTATCAACAATAGGCTAATGAATTTATTAAGTTGATAACTTGAAAACATAAAGTAATATTTTGAATGTAAAGATCCATTTATATAATGCCAATACAAAATAACCAGTGAATCTTGATTTATATCTCAATTCCAGTGTAGTACGATTAAAAGCATGTCAATCAATAATGTATATGATTCCTGGTGAGTAAATATACAAATTAATTTTGCTCCCGAATAGTTCACCAGATATATGAATTATATTGGTTTAAACTGGTTTGATAAAAAACAAGAAACCCTGTAAATCCTAGAATTTACAGGGTTTTAATATTAAATTAATCCATATATGTCGGGATGACAGGATTTGAACCTGCGACCCCTGGTCCCCCAGACCAGTGCGCTAACCGAGCTGCGCCACATCCCGAATTTTGCGGTAGCAAATATATAAAAAACCTACTGTTTTGATAGACTCATTAGATATTCATTTTACCGCATATTTATTAATAGGCTTTAGCAAATAATACCTTTTGAGCTGATGGTTCACCTGTTACCATACATTTACCTGGTGTTTTATCTCCATCTAAAGGAATACAGCGAATTGTAGCCTTTGTTTCGTCTTTTATTTTTTGTTCAACTTCCGAAGAGCCATTCCAATGAGCCATAATAAAGCCTCCTTTTTCTTTAAGCACTTTTTTAAACTCATCATATGTTTCTACTTCTGTAGTATACTCAGATCTAAAATCTAAGGCTTTTTGAAAAATGTTTTCTTGAATTTTATCCAACAAGTCAGCTACATAAGCATCTATGCCATCGATGGAAACTACTTCTTTACTTAAGGTATCTCTACGGGCAACTTCTACCGTATTGTTCTCAATATCACGAGGACCAACAGCTAAACGAACAGGTACACCTTTTAACTCATATTGTGCAAATTTCCAACCTGGTTTACGGTTATCGCTATCGTCAAATTTTACAGATATTCCTCGTTGTCTAAGTTTTGAAACCACATCATTTACAACAGCAGATATTTTATCTAAATCTTCCTGACTTTTATAGATAGGTACAATTGCTACTTGAATAGGAGCCAACTTTGGAGGTAAAACTAAACCATGATCATCTGAATGAGCCATAATTAAAGCTCCCATTAATCGTGTAGAAACACCCCATGAAGTAGCCCAAACATAATCTTCACTTCCTTCTTTGCTGGCAAATTTAACATCAAATGCTTTTGCAAAATTTTGCCCTAAGAAGTGAGATGTTCCAGACTGAAGAGCTTTTCCATCTTGCATTAAAGCTTCTATTGTATATGTTTCCAAGGCACCAGCAAAACGTTCGTTCGCTGTTTTAAATCCTTGTACAACCGGAACGCCCATAAACTTTTCTGCAAAATCAGCATAAACCTGAATCATTGTCTCAGTTTCTTCAATTGCTTCTTGCTTTGTTGCATGAGCGGTATGACCTTCTTGCCAAAGAAATTCAGCAGTTCGCAAAAATAAGCGAGTTCTCATTTCCCAACGCACAACATTTGCCCACTGGTTACACTTAATTGGTAAATCCCTGTATGATTGAATCCAATTTTTGTAGGTATTCCAAATAATAGTTTCTGACGTTGGACGAACAATTAATTCTTCTTCCAATTTAGCCGCAGGATCAACAACAACACCGTTCCCATCAGGATCGTTCATTAATCTATAATGTGTAACAACGGCACATTCTTTAGCAAAACCTTCAACGTGATCTGCTTCTTTACTAAAAAAGGATTTTGGAATAAATAAAGGAAAATATGCATTTTCATGTCCCGTTTCTTTGAACATTCTATCTAATTCCTGTTGCATTTTTTCCCAAATGGCATAACCGTAGGGTTTAATAACCATACAACCTCTTACTGCTGAATTTTCAGCAAGGTCGGCTTTCATAACCAACTCATTATACCATTGTGAATAATCAACACTTCTTTTTGTTAATCCTTTAGCCATATTATTAGAATCTATTATTATCTCACCTATTCATCATTCATTTAATAATAAACATCACTGTTTATAAGAGTAATGAACGACTTGTATTATTCGTAAAAAGAGAGCGCAAAATAACAAAAAATAAGCCACAAATCCTTTAGTCCTAGAAGAAAAAATATGAATCAGTAGTTTAAATTTTTAACAGAATTATAAAGGTATACGTCTCTTTTTTTTGTATTGATATAAATACTGAAGTTATATTGATTTATGATTAGAAAGAAAAATGAATTATAATCTCGTATTATCACATCTTTGTAAAACTATATTAAATATATTTTATTAAGTTCTGAAGAACATCTAATTTAGATAGTTATTTTTGTGAAATAAAAGCAAATAATTCATGCGTCACCCGATAAATATAAAACAACAATTGCTTGAAGCAATTCAACAGACTCTTTTAAATAAAATTGAAGAGCTTCAACAGTCGATAATTGCGGCAAAAGAGTCGCGCGATAACGATACCAAGAGCAGTGCCGGGGATAAGTATGAAACAGGCAGGGCGATGATGGATATTGAAATAGCCAAAAACGAAACTCAAATCAATAATATCAAAAAACTCTTAAACCAATTATCCCAGATTAATCCACAAAATCAAGCTACAGAAATTGGGTTTGGATCAGTTGTGAGCACCAATCAAGGCAATTATTTTGTGGCCATAGCTACCGGAAATATTTTTGTTGAGGATGTCCCATTTTACACGATTTCTCTGGCTTCACCGTTAAAAGGCAAATCAAAGGGAGATAGCTTTACTTTTCAGCAAAAGGAGTATGAAATTGAGGAGTTGTTATAATTATTGTGTGGTTTACTAAAATAAAAGGCCATATTTTGAATTATAGCCCTTTAATTTATCTCATTAAAAATGATTGTTAGAATGCCATATGGTTTTCTAAGCTTTCTTTAAGAATATCGGTTTTTAAATTCCAGAAATTGGCTTCTCCATGAGCTAGTTTAAAAACTTCAATATAAGGTTCAACAGTTTGTCCACCTAAATCTTCTAAGAAGCGACGTTCTCTTTTTGCTTTTTGAAGGATATTGGCATCCTTAACAAATTCAATTTCACCAGCAATGCGCATTTCTCGTCCTTGGGTAAGATCTACAGGGTTGTTGTAAAAGCATATTTCAACCTGAGGATTGACATGAATTTGCATACTTAACCTTTTAGGAGATAATGTTTCAAAATAAAAACCAGAACGATCTGCAAACCAAAGCTTCATAATTCTTACATGAGGCTTTTCATTTTCTACTGTTGCCATATAACAAATGGGGTTGTCATTGGCAAACCGGATTATTTCTTCCCTTTTCATCATAATTCCTCCAATTATTCATTCCCAAAATTAAAACTTTACATACTAAGCAAAGTTACGACGGAAGCCAGTTTATGTCAATTAATATAAGGGAATTACAAGTCCTTAAAGCGTATGTGTAATTAGGCTCATAAGAGTTATATAATGAATTTTGGATATTCTAAGAAGGAACACAAAATAGCTTTAGAACTAGTCAAAAAGTAATACCTATAACATAGCTTTGGAGCTCAGGTGATTGGACCAATAGGTGTATAATTTTTAATAAATAAATTATTGCTTTTTAATAAAAAAAACTATTATTACCCGTCGAAATAAAAAAATGAAGATTATAAAATGGTAATGAGGTTTATAAAATTAATTGTAGCAGGTTTAATACTTGCAGGTTCTGTTTTTCTTTTTATTCAAGGCGAAATCACATATGGAGTATTCGCTGTGTTGTTGTCCGGGTTATTTGTGTTGTTTTATTTTAAAAATGAGCGGAATTTAATGGCTTTATTACTTATTCGAAAGAGTAAATTTGAAATGGCCGATAAAGTTTTAGGTACGGTAAAAAGTCCGGAAAGATTAGTGAAGAGTCAGGAAGGATATTATTACTTTTTATCCGGTCTAGTGGCTATGCAGAAACATGAAATTTCAAAAGGAGATAAATTATTAAAAAGTTCTTTAAAAAATGGTTTACGTCTAGAAACTGATCAGGCTGTAGCCAAGCTAAATTTAGCAGGTATTGCTTTAAACCGACGCAATAAAAAATTAGCTAAGATTTATATTCAGGAATGTAAAAAACTGGATCGTAGAAAAATGCTAACTGCTCAAATCAGAGAGATTGAGCACGTAATGAAAAGGGCTTAAGCTGAATAATAAATAGCTTATTTTGTAAGACTTACTAATTTTGTGTAAAACATATAATAATAGCGTTGGTGAATACTAACGCTATTTTTTTGCTTAGTGATGAGCTAATATTATAGAATTCACTCCTCTCTTTTTTCTTTCTTTTTAAAATAACCTTTAAGCAAAGGGTGGTGTTTTAATGCTTCCATATTCTCATCAAATTTCTGACTTCCGGAATTAATATGATGTAAGGTTTCTTTAAGATCATTATTTAGTACAGAATCATTAGCCAAGGTGTTAACGATGCTATTCTCTCCTTTAGCAAGCTCTTGGATCAGAACATTTAAATTTTCCGACATTGTATTAATTTCTATTCCTGAAGCATATAAATCATCGATTAGGGTTTTAACTTTGTTTGCAGAGGCTGTATCATGTAGCATTATTCCCACCAAATTGCTTTCGTTATGAATCAAATTAGATACTTCCTCCAGGTTTTTCAGTAACCTTGTAGATCTATGACTGGTTTCCTTAATATTGGATATAATTTGCCTAATATCTTTGGCTACAGCCTGATCATTTACCAACATACCTAATGTTCCTTTTCCTTGGTTAATAGATTTTGTAATTTCCAGAATTCCGGCAGTTAACAAAGCGGCATTTTCATTGGTTTCACTTAAGGTACTTAACATTTCGTCGGTTGCTATAGGATCAAAAGCTTTTATCACATCGTTGTTTTCTATGGTTTCACTAAATCCATCGCCAGGTTCAATATTTACGACCATATCACCTACTAATCCATCGGAACTTATTTTGGCCATCGCATTCTTTTTAATAAAAGCCTTGGTACTTAAATCCATCTTTAAAGTTACCTTGATGGCTGTATCATTGATGATGTCTATAGATTGTACATTTCCTGCATTAATACCTAAATACCTTACATTATTTCCTAAGCGAAGCCCTTTTACATTTTTAAAAACAGAGCTAATTTCAAAGCTTTTAGTAAAAACACTTTGTTTAGCACCGATTAAATAAACACCAACAGTGAATAGAATTACCCCTGTAAGTACCATAATGCCAAGCTTTATTTTTTGAATTGTAGTTTTTTGCATGGTTTTCTCCTCTTATAATAAAGTTAAAAAAACGCTTTGATAACCGGATCATCTGATGAAGCTAATTCTTTATAAGTTCCTTCAGCATAATTTTTTCCTTCCACTAAAATGACCACCCTGTCGGATATGAGTTTGGCTATATTTAAGTCGTGTGTTATAATTAATGATGAAGTTTTATATTTCTCCTGAATGTCCTTAATCAGTTTAATAATTTCTTTTGCAGTTATCGGATCTAATCCGGTAGTTGGCTCGTCGTAAAAAATAATCTCTGGTCTTAAAATCAGTGTTCTGGCCAATGCAATTCTGCGCTTCATTCCTCCTGATAATTCAGAAGGCATCAGGTCAATGGCATGTTCCAATCCCACACTTGCCAATACTTCGCGGATTAATTTTTCAATGGCCTCTTTACTAGAGAATTTTTTCCGATGTCTTCTTAAAGGAAATTCAAGATTTTCTCTAACCGACATAGAATCGTATAAAGCACTTCCCTGAAATAAAAAACCAATATGCAGGCGTAATTCATCCAGTTCTTTCTGATCCAGATTAGGAATATTCTTGTCAAAAATGCTGATTTTTCCTTTTTCTCCGGTCATTAATCCTACCATGCAACGAATCATAACTGTTTTTCCAGCTCCTGATTTTCCAATCACAACTAAACATTCACCATCATATAAATCTACATCAAATCCTTTAAGAACCTGTTTTCCGGCAAGTTCTTTAAACAACTGATTGACTTCAATAATCTTTCGTTGACCATTTTTGATATGTATGTTATCCAATGACATATTCCGTTTTTGTAATTTACAATTCGTAAAAAATATCAGCCACTAAAACAGCCAAAAAATCGATAAAAAAGAGTAACATGGAAGTGATTACCACAGCTGAATTAGCTGCTAAACCCACACCTGCAGTTCCTCGGTCAGCATGATATCCTTTATAGCATCCAATTAAGCCAATGGCAAAGCCAAAAAAGAATGATTTGATGATAGACGGAATTAAATCCCCATAACCTAAATAATCAAAAACCAGGTTAAAGAACAGGGTAAAAGATACTGCTCCTTTAATATTTTCAACCATATACGATCCTAGCAAACCAACGGTATCACCTAAAATAACCAAAACAGGAAGCGTAATGGTGGTGGCCAAAATTCTTGTGACAACTAAGTATTTAAATGGATTAGTTCCGGAAACTTCCATGGCATCAATCTGTTCTGTAACTCGCATTGAACCTAATTCTGCTCCAATACCAGAACCAACTTTTCCTGCGCAAATTAAAGCAGTTATTACTGGGCCAATTTCTCTTACAATGGAGATGCCGACCATACTCGGCATTAAAGAAACTGCACCAAATTCAACCAGCGTTGGTCTGGTTTGTAATGTAAGTACCATACCCATAATTAAACTGGTTGTAGCCACCAGTGGTAATGATTTATAACCAACCATGTAACACTGTTTCAGGAACTCATGAAATTCAATAGGACGACTAGTGACTTCTTTAAAAAATCGTCCGGTAAAATAGGATACGTCTCCAACCAGTAATACAAACCGTTTTAATTTATGTATCGAGTATGACCAATAGTCCATATCTGTCTCATTTACTATTATATCAAGAAAGTTAATATTATTTACTTTTAAAATCCAGTTCTTAGCAGGCTCTTATTGATAGCTATATTTCTTCTTGTTTTTGTATTTCAACTTGACAAAAGAGCTCATCTTCAGTAATTTTATTAATGAGGATTATAAAAGATATAGCTATGTCACACGAAAGAAAGTTACTTGATGGGAAAAAGAAGAAAGATCCGGCTAAAAGTTTAAGAGAAAAGCGCGCAGAAAGAAAAGCAAAGCATGAGGAAGTTCATCATGTTAGAAAACCGCGTACTCATAAAACAGCGGTAGACAATTTATAGTTTTTTTGCTATAATTTATCCATATTAGCCTGCAATTATTGCGGGCTTTTTTATGCTGCTTGAGAAAAATAATCAGATCATTTTCTTAGAGGAAGGTTAATGATAACTGTAGTTCCCTGACCTGGTTCAGATTCAATATTTAAAGAACCTTGATGTTCCGAAATAATTTTCTGAGATATGGATAAGCCTAAACCTGTTCCTTCGCCGGGAGGTTTTGTTGTAAAAAATGGATCTAAAACTTTTTTTAGAAGATCTGCCTTAATACCAGATCCGTTGTCTGTTATCTTTACAAGTATTTTATCTTCTATAATTCGAGTCCTGATCTCAATTTTTCCTTTCGATTTAATGGCATGTATGGCATTTGTAAGAATATTCAAAAAAAGCTGATGCATTTGTCCTGAATTTCCTTTAGTTGTCATGTCATTACAACAGTAATTCTTTATGATATCAATTTCATATTTTATTTTATTATGGAGTATTAACAGGCAATTGTCTAATACCATATGAATATCTATCATTTCGTTGTGCTCTATATTGCTTCTGCTATATTGATTCAGACTTTTAATAAAATTAATGCTATTATTTATTCCTTTTTCAATACCTGTTAGCCATGTTTCCGCTTCTTCTAGGCTAATGGAACCATTTTCTTCTAATATTTCAACAAGCTGCTGATAACCGGAATAAATATAATTTAGTGGGTTGTTTAAATCATGAACAACGCTTGCGGTTAAAAATCATAATGATGCCATTTTATCAGATTCCATCATTTTAGATTGAATCTCTGCCAAATTCTGCGATGCAATTTCTAATTTCCTGTTTTTCTCCTCTAACTCTTTGGTTCTCGCACGAACGATACTTTCCAGTTTTTGATTTTGCTTAGATAATTCCAGTTCAGCCTCCTTTTGTCGGGTAATATTAAACCATTGACAAATAACATTAGTGAGTTGATTATTTTTATCTACTATCGGGAAAATACTGGCTTCAATCCATACTTTATTAGCATTTCTGATTTCAGCAATTCTGGAGTTTTTTCCATCCCATGACATGATTAGGGTAGCCGTCTTTTTTTTGGTAAAAACATCCTGAACCTGATTGTATTGTGTCGTTTCAAGATTTTTATCTTCTAAAACACTATACTTATTGATAAGATCTTCTTCATCCAAACCCAAGGTATCCAGTAATGCTTTATTAGCCTTTTGCATGATACCATTTTTGTTAGCAATCCACATTGGGTATGGGCTTTTATTTACAATTTCCTGAAGAAGTAAAGAATAATCCATTAGATCTTCTCCATTCTGTAACAGGCTACGAAGCTGTTTTATTTCTAATTCTAATTCGTTTACTTTTTTCTGCTCAGAATTCGATTCCATACTGATATAAATCTGTTATCTATCTCTAAAAACCACAATACAATGCTACTTAATCTATGTGTATAAGGTTTAAATAATCCCTAAATATAAAGAATGATTGCCAAAATCCTGTATTACCTAAATAATATACCAAAATATAATTATAAACTTTATATAGGCATAAAAACTTTAATATAATTACTGAATCTGTCTAGTTTTTAATTACATTGATTATTTCTTTTTTTATATTGTAATATTTTAAAAGATAATGGTTAGGAAATTTTCTTAATGCTTAAAATGTGAGGTATATCATGTTTTGTTTTTAATATGTTAATAATAAGCTACAAATATAAAATAGTGTTTATTTTATTTGGATTAAATGCATTTAACCAGTGTAGTTTATATCTTTGTATTCCAATAATCTGTTCATATTATATGAAGCGCTTAGGAGTAAGAATAAAAAGAAAAAGAGAAGAGTTACATCTTCAACTGAATGAGTTAGCCAAGAAGGTAGGAATTAGCTCCAGTGCATTATCTCAAATAGAAAAAGCAAAAGCACTCCCTTCAATAACAAACTTAAAACTAATTGCAAATCATTTACATACAACTGTGGGTGAATTAATTGGGGAGAATGAAGTTCTCTCTAAAAATCCTTTAGTACGCTTTGATGATATTGCTATTGTAGAAGAAAATAGATTAGGTTGTTCGTCCTACCTTTTGTCCAATCATGGCCCTAATAAACACATGGATACTTTAATGCTTAAATTTAAGGCTGGATCAAGCTCTGATGGGGTAGTTCAAATGCATCCCGGTCAAACTTTCTTGTTTGTATTAGAAGGTCAAGTTGTAATTAGATTAGAGGAAAATACCTACACTTTGAATGAAAAAGATAGTTTTTACCTAAACTCCAATACTCGACATTTGATTAGTAATTTAAGAGAAAAAGAATCAGTTGTTTTGTTAGTTTCAACTCCTTCAGTTGGATAATTTAATTCATAGTGTTGTATTAAGTGTGGCTTTATAAATAAATATTAACTTAATTTAATTAAATTATTACTTCATATATTTAATGTAGATTGATATATTTGTGCCATATTTTAAAATATAACGTTATCAGATATATCATATACAATTTAATAGAATGTATAGTTGAGTTATAATCTTAATTGATATCTACAAAAAATTGAAATAATAAAATGATAAAGAGGATATGCTTAGGTATAGTTTTAAGCAAACAATATTTCTAGTAAAGGACTACATTTAAATTGATTGAAAAATAAACATATGTAACGAGCATTTTTTATAACACTAGTATTTGCTCGTTCCATGCGACTTAAAAAGAAATACGCATGAAAGATTTTATTGAAGTATTAAATGGTAAGGGAATTTCTTTACCCGAAAACGTTTCTACGTTAATCAAAGAAGCTAAAAGTGTTTCTTTTTTTAATAGTACAGAGGAACTTGCTGATGCAGCAACAAATGGTAAGGAAAATTTAGAATTCGAAGTTAAATACGATGTACCGGGAAAAGGTGAGTGCACTGAGGCTGTTGTTCATCGAGTAAAAAATGGTATTTCAGCTAACTACACAGAGGCTTACATGCGTCGTAGAGACCCTGGAACAATGGTTATTGCTGATGACAAGCCAACGGACAAGACTCGTTTTGAAGATAAGTTTGGTTACAAATTCTCTAAGCTACAAGACGAAACTTTTGAGTGGATGAAAGCTCAAGACTTAGCAGTATTCTTTTATTTTGCTGGTCGTGCAGGAATTGGATCTCTAGGTATTGCTATTGCTCCGGCTAACGCAGGTTTCTTCGCATTAGGATTAGCCATGCTTCAAGAAATGAAGTCTCTTGAGGATCTTGAAGAAGGAATGGAAATTAAATCTTCTATTTTCGTAGCTCCTGTTTTCCGTCACACTCACTTCGAAGGAAAGCAAGTTGTAGCACACAACCGTACTGACGAAGTTCATGAATTATATTCATACAACTTATATCCGGGACCATCAGCTAAAAAAGGTGTTTACGGAGTATTATTAACTCAAGGTGAAAAAGAAGGATGGGTAACAGCACACTGTTCTGCAGTTGAGGCTATTTCTCCATACGATAACATTACTACTTTCATGCACGAAGGTGCTTCCGGTGGTGGTAAGTCAGAGTTACACCAGCATATTTTACGAGAGCCGGAAGGTGCAGTATTATTAGGTCAAAACTCTGTAACAGGTGAAACTAAACACATCGAGATTCCAAAATCTTGTGCATTCCGTCCTGTTGCTGATGATATGGCATTCTGCCACCCTTCTGTTCAAGAAAAAGATGGTAAATTACGTATTGTTGATGCTGAGAACTCTTGGTTCGTACGTGTTGATTCTGTTAACGAATATGGTGATGATCCAACATTAGAGAAAACTTGTATTTCTCCAAAGGAGCCATTATTATTCTTAAACATCGACACTAATCCTGATTCTACAGCACTTATCTGGGATCACATCGAAGATGAGCCAGGTAAAAAGTGTCCAAACCCACGTGTGGTAATCCCTCGTAAAATTATGCCTAATGTAATTGACCGTCCGGTTGCTGTTGATGTTCGTTCATTTGGTTTACGTGCACCTCAGTGTACTAAGGGTGAGCCTTCGTACGGTATTGCAGGTATGTTCCACATTTTACCTCCGGCATTAGCCTGGTTATGGCGTTTAGTTGCTCCTCGCGGACACAAAAACCCAAGTATTGTAAGTGATGGTTCTATGCAAAGTGAAGGTGTTGGTTCATACTGGCCATTTGCTACCGGTAAAAAAGTGGATCACGCTAACATGTTATTAAAGCAAATTATCGACACTCCTCGTACTACATTTACATTAGTTCCTAACCAAAACATTGGTTCTTGGAAGGTAGGTTTCAAACCTCAGCTACTAATGCGTGAGTACATGACACGTCGTGGTGCTGCTAAATTACGTGAAGATCAATATCAAGACTCTCGTTGTCCTCTATTAGGATATGAGTTAAACTACTTAACAATTGAAGGAGCTAAAATTCCTAAGCAATTATTAAAAGTTTACAAGCAACCAGAAGTTGGGGTTGAAGGTTACGATGCAGGTGCTGTTGAATTAACTGAATTCTTCAAGAAAGAGCTTAAGCAATACTTACAACCAGGGTTAATGGAAACAGGACGTAAGATCATTGAGGCTTGTTTAAATGATGCAACTATTGAGGAGTACAACAAAATTGTACCAATGAGCTTTGAGTACGATTACTCATTTAAAACCATTGAGAACTTGTAAGCCTCAAAGATTTAGAGTGCTACTTTATAAAATAATAACCTCCAGTGTATAGGCAGTCTTCAACTTATCATTTGAGCCTAATTTTAAGCACTGGAGGTATTTGTTTATTTTACACAAACAAATTTTAAAACAATTAGTTTCCTCTTTAACTTCAATTTAGAACTCACTCAATTAAATTAGATTACTATTCCCTCAGTTTACAAATTGTCATCTATCATTATCATTATATCACGATAACTTGAGGTTCTGCAAGTACTTTTGAAAACATAAATCTAAATCTGATTATATGTATTTTTCAAAATTACCATTCAAACTTACTTTGATATTGTTTTTGACCCACGCATTTATAATAAAGGCTCAAATACAAAATCATCAATTAGTAAACGAACCTATTGATATTAGTCCCGATTTCTACAATTTTAAAAACACCTATTACTTCGCCGATAGTTTAGCCGCTTTTAATTCTAAAAAAGCCAGAGGTACAATTCAATACAACAGGTATGAATATAAAACCAGGTATGCATTTAATAATATGCTTGGGGTTTTAAGACCTGTAGAAGAAAATGAATTCCCAACAGGAGAGTACGAAGCCTCTCCAAATCAATCGTTTCAGCTTGAATTTATTTCTGATAAAGCAGTGAGAATTAAGTTTACAAGTGGATTGGAAATCAATAAAGAAGAAAACTCCCTGATGCTGGTAAATGGTGCTGTTTCAAAGGGGAAAATGTGGTCATATAAAAAAGAAAAAGGCCAGCATATGTATACGAGTCCTTCAGCTAAGGTAATTATTAGCGAATACCCATGGAAAATTGCTTTTTATGATGCCCATGGAAAATTATTGACTTCCACGAACCATCATATGGATAATGCCGAAACAACGTATACGCCTATTATGCCTTTTTCATATGTAAGAAGGGCTTCGGATTATTCAAGGAGTTTTAATGCTGCATTTACATTATCACCACATGAAATGATTTTTGGTTGTGGAGAATCATATACCCAGTTAAATAAGCGTGGGCAGAAAGTGGTTTTATGTACTGATGATGGTAATGGAACGCAAAACGAAACCATGTACAAACCGATACCATTTTTTATGAGTAGCAAAGGGTATGGTATGTTTATGCATACTTCATCACCTATTACCTGCGATTT
Organism: uncultured Saccharicrinis sp.; assembly: GCA_963677245.1. Taxonomy (GTDB): domain Bacteria; phylum Bacteroidota; class Bacteroidia; order Bacteroidales; family Marinilabiliaceae; genus Saccharicrinis. The sequence continues at coordinate 614,643 of OY781921.1, read as the reverse complement.
TGGTAAGTATTTCAATGGTGTAAATTCTATTATGGTTGGAGACGAATCGTTGGATTTATTTGTATTTATAGGTGATCCAAAAGATATATTGAATGAATACACCAACATTACCGGTAAAGCTCAAATGCCTCCTCTTTGGTCCTTTGGTTTTTGGATGAGCAGAATCACTTATTTTAGTGAAGAAGATGGCCGAAATGTAGCTAAAAAACTGCGAGATAATAAAGTTCCTTGTGATGTCATTCATTTCGATACTGGTTGGTTTGAAACAGATTGGCGTTGTGATTATCAATTTTCAGAATCCAGATTTGAAGACGCAGGTAAAATGATCAAAGACCTTAAAAAACAAGGTTTTGAGACTTGTTTGTGGCAATTGCCATATTTTGTTCCTAAAAACACATTATTTAAGGAGATCATAGACGAAGAATTGTACGTTAAAAATCCTAAAGGGAATTTACCATACGAAGATGCTGTTCTTGATTTTTCTAATCCAAAAGCAGTCGAATGGTATCAGCATAAAATTGCCGGATTATTGGAATTAGGAGTAGGAGCCATTAAAGTAGATTTTGGCGAAGCTGCACCTTATAATGGTATTTATTCATCTGGAAAAACAGGCTTTTATGAGCATAATTTATATCCACTACGATATAATAAAGCTGTAGCAGAAATAACTCAAAAAGTAAAAGGTGAGCAGATTATGTGGGCTCGTAGTACCTGGGCTGGAAGCCAACGATATCCTGTTCATTGGGGAGGTGATCCTGCAAATACAAATACAGCTATGGAAGCTACTCTTAGAGGTGGTTTATCTATTGGACTTAGTGGTTTCTCATTCTGGAGTCATGATATAGGTGGTTTTGTATTGCAAACTCCCGAAGAAATATATCGAAGATGGACACCGTTTGGAATGCTTACTTCACATACCCGAAGTCACGGTGCTCCTCCAACAGAACCATGGGACTATAGTGAACAATTCTTAAATGATTTCAGAGAAGCAGCGAATCTTCGTTATCAGTTAATGCCATATATCTATGCTCAGGCTAAGAAATGTACACAGACAGGTTTGCCAATGTTACGTGCGCTGTTTGTTGAGTTTCCAAATGATCCTGGTGCTTGGAAAGTGGATGATGCTTATTTATTTGGAGAAGATATCTATGTAGCTCCATTATTTGAAGAAGAAACAAGTCGTGATGTTTATTTGCCCACAGGCCAATGGATAGATTATCAAACAGGTAAGGCTTATGAAGGAGGCTGGCATCATATTACAGCAGGTGATATACCAGTCGTAATGTTAGTTCGCTCAGGTTCTGTCATTCCTCATATTCAATTGGCTCAAAGCACAAAAAACATGGATTGGTCTAAGATTGAATTAAAGGTTTTTAATACCGAGTCAAAAGTGGCACATGGAGATCTGTATTTCCCTGGAACAGATAATCTAATCAATTTAAAACTTGAAAATAGCGATGGTAGGTGGTTACTAAAAGAGGGAGCAAAAGAAGGAGTAAATTATGATATAATTACGAGATAAATTCGATAAAAGAAGCACGGGTTCCCGTAAAGGGGAGAGTCTTGGGTTGATGTACTTAAGATTCCCCTTTAGGGGATTTATACTACTTGATTCAAGGCTTTTATCTATTGAAAAAAGATGAATATGCAGTTAGTTCTTAAAATAACAAAGGTGATTAAAGCTATCATTTTGTCAAGCTTTATGATAATATCTGTTCAGCTTAAGGCACAATCTTATCCTTTTCAAAATACGAATTTATCCGATGATGATCGTATAGATAATTTATTGTCATTAATGACATTAGAGGAAAAAGTAAATTGTCTGGGTACTAATCCTACTGTAGAACGATTAGGCGTTTATGGAACAGGGCATGTAGAAGGATTACACGGTTTAGCAATGGGAACACCAGGCAATTGGGGTGGTAAAAATCCAGTTCCTACAACCACTTTCCCTCAGGCCTATGGAATGGGTCATACCTGGGATAAAAACATGTTGTACCAAATGGGTGAAATTGAGGGGTATGAGGTAAGATACATGGCACAATCACCAAAATATAAAAGGGGAGGATTAGTAGTTAGAGCACCAAATGCAGATTTAGGAAGAGATCCCAGATGGGGAAGAACAGAAGAGTGTTATAGTGAAGATCCTTTTTTAACGGGTAGTTTGAGTGTAGCTTTTATTAAAGGACTACAGGGACCAAATGATAAATACTGGCAGGCAGCATCGTTAATGAAACACTTTTTAGCCAATAGCAATGAGGATTCACGAACCTGGTCTTCATCTAATTTTAACGAAAGGCAGTTGCGAGAGTATTATGCTTATCCTTTTCAAATGGGAGTTGAAAAAGGAGGCTCCAAAGCCTATATGGCAGCCTATAATAAAGTGAATGAAATCCCAATGATGGTGAGTCCTGTTTTAAAAGAAATAACAGTTAAAGAATGGAACCAAAATGGGATTATTTGTACCGATGGTGGCGCATTAAAATTATTGATATCCGACCATAAGTATTATAACAGTTTGGCCATGGGGGCTGCTATGGCCGTAAAAAGTGGTATTAATCAATTTCTGGATAGATATAAAGAAGCCATTATGGAAGCCATTGAGTTTGGCTATATTAATGAATCGGATATAGATCAGGTTTTGAGAGGAGCATTCAGGGTAATGCTGAAGCTTGGACTTTTAGATAAGGATCAAACCAGTAATCCATATAGTACTATTGGTGTCTTAAATGAGGAAGAGCCTTGGTTAAAAAAGGAACATCAGCAGGCTGTGCGAGTGGCTACACAAAAGTCAATTGTATTACTTAAAAATGAGAAGAAGACTTTTCCTGTAAATTCTAAGAAAGTCAAAAAAATAACCATTGTAGGTCAGTTGGCCGATCAGGTTTTGTTAGATTGGTATTCAGGTTCTGCTCCTTATGTAGTAACGCCTTTGGAGGGGATAAAAAAACGTTTAGGTAAGCAAATTGAAATCACATATGTGCCGGATTCTTTACTAGTTGAAGCTTTAAAGTCAGCCAAAGAGGCGGATATGGTGCTCGCTTTTGCCGGTAATCATCCAACTGGTAATGCAGGCTGGGCAGAAGTCACCAGAGATAGTTATGGAAAAGAATCGGTTGACAGGAAAAGTATCAATTTAGAAGATGAAGAATGGATTAAACAAATTTTTGAAGTAAATCAAAATACTGCGTTAGTCTTGGTTAGTAGTTTTCCGTATGCTATCAATTGGTCACAGCATAACCTGCCTGCAATTTTGTTTCTAACGCATAATAGCCAGGAAATGGGTCATGCTTTAGCTGATGTGATATCCGGAGATTATAATCCTGCCGGTCGCCTAACGCAAACATGGCCAATATCGGAAGAATTGTTACCTCCATTGTTAGATTATAATATTTGGAATAATAGGACTTATATGTACACCGAGAACTCAGTGCTTTATTCTTTTGGTTATGGATTAAGTTATACAGAATTTGCATATTCTAATCTTGAAATAAGTCCTGCTGAAAATGAATTTACGCTTAGCTTCGATGTTAAAAATATAGGAGAAACAGATGGTGAAGAAGTGGTTCAGCTTTATATTTCGTTTCCGGATTCAAAAGTTGTCAGGCCATTAAAAACATTAAAAGGTTTTGATAGGGTTTTTATTAAAAAAGGAGAGAAGAGAAAAATTCAATTAACAGTAGCAAAGGAAGAATTAAAATATTGGGATACTGTTACTAATAAAATGGTTCTGGAGAACGGCAAGGTGAATTTTTTAATATGTAGCTCATCGAAAGATATAAGGTTAATAAAATCGATAGAATTAAAATAACATACAGAATGAAGAAGATTTGGATGGTGTTGTGCATTTTAGTTGCCATCAACTATGTTCATGCACAGAACTTTTTTGAGAAGAAAGATTTAATGAGTGTTGGTGTATATTATTACCCGGAGCATTGGTCTTCAGAGCAATGGGAGCGTGATATTAAAAACATTGCTGATCATGGATTTGAATTTATTCATATGGCAGAGTTTGCCTGGGCTCAAATAGAACCAACAGAAGGTGAATATAATTTCTCATGGCTGGACAGGGTTATTGACTTAGCGGATAAATATCACTTAAAGGTTATTCTAGGAACTCCAACACCTTGTCCTCCTGTTTGGTTAGGGATTAAATATCCTGAAATATACGTACAGGATGGGCAGTATAATCGTAAAGAACACGGAACAAGAGCAAATATGTCATTATCAAATACTATCGTTAAACAATATACCCAAAGTATAGTAGAAGCGCTAGCTAAACATTATGGACAAAATAAAACTATAATAGGGTGGCAGTTAGATAATGAACCTGAGGCTAAGGAAGATTACAGTCCATCTTCGCAAAAAGCATTTGTTCAATGGCTTAAAAGTAAGTATAAGGATATTGAAACACTTAATAAAGCATGGGGAACAGCCTTTTGGAGTCAACTATATAAAAGCTTTGATGAGATTAAAATTCACAATGCCAGCAATGTAGGATGGTGGGGCGCTAACCCGATTGCCTTGCTCGATTTTAAAAGATATACAGCGGATACTCAAGCTGAGTTTTTAGATTTTCAGGCAGATATTCTTAAACAATACATTCGAAAAGAACAGTTCATTACTACAAATTATGTTGCCAAAGGAAGTCAGGCAGATCCGGGAAGGAGTGCAAAAATGGATTTTCCTTCTTTTACAGCGTATCCGAATTATGGAAGTGCAAATCTGGGTGAATTAGGCTTTAGAATGGGGGATTATTCTGTTTTAATGTATGCCAATGATTATTACAAATCCCTTAATGGAATAACAGGTGTAATGGAATTGCAGCCCGGTCAGGTTAATTGGGCTAATCACAACTCTTTGCTCTTACCAGGAACTGTTAGAATGTGGTTGTGGCATTGTTTTGCCGGAGGTTCCTCTTTTGCATGTACATATCGTTATCGCCAAATTTTATATGGAGCGGAGCAATATCATCATGGAATTACCACAACTGATGGCGTATCACTAAGTCAGGGAGGAAAAGAATATACACAGGTAATTAAAGAAATTAATTCTCTTAGAAAAATTGATAATTCTTCTCTTAAAGTACCGGAGGAAATTAAGAAACGAAAAACAGCCATTTTATGGTCATATGATAATTTATGGAATCTGGAGCGACAAAAACAGACATATCAATGGAATACCTGGGGGCATATGCAACGATATCAAGGTATACTTCACAGTTTTGGAGCACCGGTTTCTTTTATCTCTGAAAAGGATGATTTTAAAGATCTTAATTTCATTGTTGTTCCGGCATATGAAATGGTTGATGAAGCTCTGATTAAAAAAATGAAAGCATATGTAAATGAGGGAGGTAATTTAATTTTAACGACCCGAACAGGTGCCAAAGATAAAAATGCACATTTATGGGAAAGTAACCTTTCGGGTGCCATAAATGAGATCATAGGAGGGAAAATAACAGCCTTTGATATGTTACCTGCTGGAAAAGAAGGGTATGTATCTTTTGGAAAAACATTATATCCCTGGAGTACCTGGGGTGATTTGATATCTCCGGAAAAAGATACTGAGACTTTGGGTAGTTATGATGATCAGTTTTATAAAGGAACTGCTTGTATTACTAAACATCAAATTGGAAAAGGATTGGTTTGGTACATCGGTGTAGATTCAAAAGACGGTCAGTTGGAAAAGGCGGTGATGCAACAGGTATATAAGCAAAACAATGTAACTGTAGAAGATTACCCGGAAGGAGTTTTTGTTCAGTTTAGGGATGGTTTTATGGTAGCGCTTAATTATTCTTCAGAGGATTATTTATTAAGTTATGATGGAGATTTCCTTATTGGAGATCAGGTTTTAAAACCTGCTGATGTAGCTGTTTGGTTAGTAGAATAAATAGATTTTGATTTGGGATTGAAGGGAGGAAGGAATTTTATTCCAGAATCCCTTCATAAAAATCTATATTTTGTGCGTTTAAAATATCAATGGGCAGGTAATGAATTGGCTTAATGGTTTCTTTTCGGAATAAGGTATTGAATAAAAATATAACTGCATTATAACCTTGATATTTGGATTGTTGCCCAATTAAAATATCGATATATCCTTCTTTTAAATAAGCTACATTTTCATTGAGCGTATCAAAACCAACGACCATTTTATCCGAAATTTCTCTTTTCTTTAAGATCGACGCAATTTTATAGGCTCTTGAATTGGGAACATAAATAATTCTCGTATTAGATTGCTCTTTAAAATGTTGCAATAGTATTTTCTCATAATCTGCTTCATCATCACTAATTTTAATATGTAAGTGATGTATTTCAGGGCTACCCGCTTTTTGCTGATTAAAAAATTGCGTAAAGCCATCAATTCTATCCTGATGATGGGAATATTCTTGCTTTTCTTTTGAAATATAGGCTATTAAAATACTTTCATTTGCCTTAAGAGCCAATTGGCATAAACTGGCAGAAACTTTTCCTGCAGCGATTGGATCCTGACCAATAAACGATAAAGGATGAATTTCGGGCTGATGAATATTGATTTGAATGCTAACAATTTCCTTTTCATCTAATTGTCTGGCAAAAACAGCCGACTCTTTCATAAACATGGGTACATAAATCACGCCGTCAGGTTGTAACTGAAGTACTTTATCACAGGCTTGCTGAAAATCTTCTATTCTTGGCGAGAAAAATATTTTTTCTACAGTCACTTTAAAAGAAGCAAGTTCAGCTATGGCTTTATCGATACCAGAATTAGGTCTTTCCCAATAAATAATATCATTAGGACTAGGTAGCAAACAAACAATACGAATCTCCTTTTTTAAAGCCAGATTTCGAGCCATTATATCAGGTTCGTAACCTAATTCTTTGATGGCTTTCTGAACTTTTTCATTCGCATCCTGAGAAACCCGTCCTCGCTGGTGAATAATTCTATCCACTGTACCCACGGAAACGCCTGCTTTTTTAGCGATATCAACAATTCGTATTTTCATGCCTGTAGATGATATACTCTATAATTAAAAGAACGTCAGTTTTTCAACTGACGTTCCGTAATTATGTGATTTTATAATTCAGCTTGCAAAGAAAACTCAATTCTACATAAAACCATTACGTTTTAATCGAAGTTGAAGTAATTTTTAGCGTTGTAGTAGCAAATACCTTCTACGTATTCTTTTAATAACTCCATATCATTCGGAATTAATCCATTCTCAACATCGTTACCTAAAAGGTTACAAAGTATGCGACGGAAATACTCGTGACGGCTATAGCTTAAGAAACTTCTTGAATCAGTAAGCATACCAACAAAACGACTTAATAAACCAAGGTTAGAAAGCGCATTCATTTGTTTTTCCATACCATCTTTTTGGTCAAGGAACCACCATCCTGATCCCCACTGGATTTTACCGGCAACAGTTCCATCCTGGAAATTTCCTAACATGGTAGCATAAACTTCGTTATGGGCAGGATTTAAGTTATAAAGAATGGTTTTTGTTAGTTTCTCTTCAGTTGCCAAGCGATTTAAGAATTTAGATAAATCTTTGGCTACTAAGTCATCACCAATGGAATCAAAACCTGTGTCAGCACCTAATTTGTTATACATAAAGGTGTTGTTATTACGGATAGCACCAATGTGGAATTGCTGAGTCCATCCTTTATTGTGATCCATTACAGCTAATTGATATAATACAGCTGATTTAAATTTTAAGATTTCTCCTTCTGTTAAAGCTTCTTTTTTGATGGCTTTAGCGAAAATAGCTTCAATTTCTTCAGTTGTAAATTCTTCGCAGAAGAAACGATCTAAACCGTGGTCAGATAATTTACAGCCCATTGATGCAAAGAAATCCTGACGAATTTGAAGTGCATTTAATAGGTCAGCATAAGTTTTAATCTCCACATCAGCTGATTTACCTAAAGCAGCCATATAATTGCAGAAATCATCCAAATTATCGATGGCCATGGCTTTGTCAGCTCTCCAGGTCGGATACACCTTTGTTTCAAAACCGGAATCTTTAATCTTTTGATGATGCTCCAAGCTATCAGCAGGATCGTCTGTAGTACAAATAACTTCAACATTTGCCTGCTTAATTAATCCCTTACAAGAAAATTCAGGTGTTTGAAGCTTTGTGTTACACTCATCCCAAATTTCTTTAGCCGTATCCTGATTCAGGATAGTTTTAATACCAAATGGTTTATTAAGCTCAAGGTGTGTCCAGTGATAAAGTGGATTTCTTAATGTATAAGGAACTGTTTTTGCATAATTATAAAACTTATCCCAATCGCTTACGTCACCTGTAATTTCATTTTCAGGAATTCCGTTAGTACGCATGGCACGCCACTTATAATGATCGCCATACAACCAAATGGCAGTAAGGTTTTTAAAATTGATATCATCTGCAATTTGTTCCGGTGGAATATGACAATGATAATCTATAATAGGAAGATCTTTGGCATATTCGTGATATAACTTTTTTGCCGTTTCAGTTTGTAATAAAAAATCGTCGTTAATGAATGGTTTCATTTTACTATATTTTTGATAATTGTATTAAAATTAAAGTGTTACTCCCGATTTGAAAATAGCGATTTCACGGTAGCCATTGATCTCGTTCTTGGTTTGTTTCCCACTGGCCACTTCCAGAATATAATCAATGAACTCAGAGCTTAAATCGTCCATGCTCATACCTTCAACCAGTCTTCCTGCATTAAAATCAATCCAGTTACTTTTGTGTTCAGCCAATTGTGAGTTGGTAGCAATTTTTACAGTCGGAATAAATCCGCCAAACGGCGTTCCTCGACCGGTTGTAAATAACACCATTTGGCACCCACACATTCCAAGCGTAGTAGTGGCAACCAAATCGTTACCCGGAGCACTGATTAAGTTTAAGCCAGGAGTTTTTAAACGCTCAGTGTGCTTAAGAACATCCATAACCTTACTGTTTCCGGCTTTCATGGTGCAACCCAAAGATTTATCTTCAAGAGTGGTAATACCACCGTTTTTATTACCTGGAGATGGATTTTCGTAAATAACCTGATTATGACGTTTATAATAGTTCTTAAAGTCATTAATCATATCTACGGTTTTTTGGAACACTTCCTTATTCTCACAACGGTTCATAAGAATGGTTTCAGCTCCAAACATTTCCGGCACTTCCGTTAAAACAGATGTTCCACCATAATGAATTACATAATCAGAAACTCTTCCCAGCATAGGATTGGCAGTAATTCCACTAAAACCATCAGAACCACCACATTCCAAACCTAACTTAAGTTTAGAAAGAGGAAGTTTTGTTCTACGGTCTTCTTTCATTACTTCAAAAAGATCCGAAACAATCTCTAATCCTGTAGAAATTTCATCTTTGAGTTCCTGAGTTGTGATGAATTTAATTCTAGAAGCATCATATTCTCCCAAAGCTTCTTTAAATGCACTAACCTGGTTATTTTCGCATCCAAGACCAATAACTAATACTGCACCAGCATTAGGATGTTGTACAATATTTCGAAGCGTTTCTCTGGTATTAATATGGTCATCGCCCATTTGCGAACAACCATAATTATGAGGGAAGGTGTAAATTCCATCAAAATTCTCTAATTCATCGAAAAAGATTCCCGATTTCATACATTTCTCGGTGAACTTTTTAGCGATCGTTTCTGAAACGCCGTTTACACAACCTACAGTAGGTATTATCCATAGCTCATTTCGGATACCTACTTCGCCATTGGCACGTTCGTAGCCATGGAAGAATTTCTCTTCTACCTTAACTTCAACATCACAATCTACCGGTTCATAGCAATATTCAAGAATATCGCCTAACCCAGTTTTTGTATTATGAACATGTACATGCATGCCCACAGATACATCTTCTTTTGCTACCCCAATAGAACTGCCATATTTTAAAATTTGCTCACCTTCTTTAATAGGAGCAATGGCAATCTTATGCGCCTGTGGTATATCTGACAATACGGTAATGCTTTTACCATCTACTTCGAAGCTTGTGCCTTTGCTCACAGGTTCAAGCGCAACTACAACATTATCGCCAGGTTGAATATGTAAATACTTCATGATCTTAACTTAAATCGTTTTTTGAATAGCAGATTTAATTCCGCTTGTCATAATTTCCTCAATGTATCCGGAAACAGCATGGGCTAATCCTTCAATAGAGGTAAGGTCAGTGTTCCAAATGCTAGCGTTGGATAGAATAGAGGCAGTTAAAGAGGTATATGATTCCATGTTTTTCCATGAACTTTGGATAAATTCAACATGCTCAGCTGTATCATTAATAGTAAATTCAATACCATTATATTCTCCTTTATAAAGAATTAATAAGGCTGCTAATGAAAGTGATAATTTTGCAGGAACCTTTCCATCCTTATTATAACAATCTAATAATGAAGGATAATCACGCGTCATCCATTTAGATAAAGAGTTTAAGGAGATATCTTTTAGGAAGTGACGGATATATGGGTTAAAGAATCTTTCTAATATTTCGTCTGCAAATTTCTTTAAAGCTTCTTTATCACCTTCAATATTAGGAATGACTTCATTCTCAACCATTCCATTGATAAAGTTCGAAATATCCTTATCGTCAAAGGCCTCTTTTACTGTTTGATAACCGCTTAATAAACCAACCGGAACTAAAGCTGTGTGAGAACCATTTAAGATTCTTACTTTTTTATCACGGAACTTGGTCATATCTTCTAACCAAACCACATTTAATCCTGCTTTATCAAAAGGATATTTTTCTCTGATATGTTGTGGAGCCTCAATAGCCCATAGGTGGAAATATTCTCCGGCAACAACTAAATTATCTTCGAAACCTAAATCTTGCTGAATTTCTTTAATATTGTCTTTAGGGAATCCTGGAACAATACGGTCAACCAAAGTGCTACAGAAAGTACAACTGTTATTTAACCAATCGATAAAAGCTTGCTCCAGCTTATTAGCTTCTGCTAACTCAAGTACAATTTCTTTTAAAACTGTAGCATTTTTGTCAATCAACTCACAACAAAAGAAAGTTAAACCTTTATCAGCAGCACCTTCAAAATGTTTATAACGCTGATATAATAATTGACAAATTTTACCCGGGAATGATTTTGGAGGTAAAGCATGAATATCTTCGTGATCAACTCTGCTAATACCTGCTTCAGTTGTATTGGAAACAATTAATTCCAAATCAGGTGATAGAAAATATTCTTTATATTTTTCGTAATCACTGTAAGGGTTAACGGCATCAAGAATACAATCAACTAATTCTGTTTCCTGGATAGGTTGTCCATCCTTAATTCCTTGTAATAATACATGGTAAAGATTATCTTGTTTTTTAAGAAGGTCGATCATACCTTTGTCTAAAGGTTGAACCACCACAACACCATTATTCGTATCTAATTGCTTGTTGGATTTGTAAATCATCCAATCAACAAACGCTCTTAAAAAATTCCCTTCACCAAATTGTAGTATTTTGTATTGGTAATCTTTTTGTCTTGGGTGTGTTCCCTCATTCAGTAATTTCATTGTTTAAATATTTAGTTACACTATTTTAAAATGTAGGAGTAATGCAAATATACAAATTTTAGTGTGTGCGCACACACAAACCACAAATTATTTAATTTTTTCAATCAATAAAAGAAATTATTCCTGGTAAATTTTTATGAATGTATTTTAGCGAGCGTTACTTTGAAGGTCTTTTTTTACCTGACTAGGAGGGTAGCCAAACATCATTTTAAATTGTTTTGAAAAATATTTTACATCAGAGTAGCCAATTTTAAAAGCTGCATCTGAAACAGAATAGCCTTTTTGTAATAGTTCCAGGGCTATTTTAAGTTTTATCTGGCGAATAAACTCAAGTGGACTTAATCCGGTTAGGCCTTTAATTTTGTTATACAGAACAGTTCGACTTACACAGCAATGTTCTGCGACAGTTTCAATACTTAAGTCCTGTGCGTAATTGGTTTGTACATAATTCAGTAACTCATCCATAAACTCTTCATCCTTGGTATTCACTTTAAGTGTTTTAGGATCTATCGTTTTATTGTCGCGATATTTGGCAATAACTAATTTTCGCTGTTTTATCAGGCTATTAATTACAGCAATCAGATAATTAGAATTTAATGGCTTTGTTATATAGGCCTCGGCACCTGTTTCGTAACCGGAAATCTGATCTTGTATATCAGATTTGGCAGTCATCATAATGACAGGGATATGACACGTGCTAAAATTATCTTTTAATTTTTTAGTCATTTCAATACCGTCCATTTGTGGCATCATTATATCTGTTACAATGATGTCTGGATTATGCATTTCTGCTTTTTTTAATCCTTCTAAGCCATTTTCAGCAGTATAACATTTAAAGTAACTACTTAACTTATCTTTTATATAATTGGATATTTGAGGATTGTCTTCAACCAATAAAATAGCCGGGGCATTTTCTATGTTTTCAGGTATCTTTAACTTATCTATTAATACACCAAATTCTTCATGGTGTTGAATAAAATCTTCTGTTTGTTCTTCAATTGTAGTATTAGCATTTTGCTTTAATATTTTTTCCCTGTCTAACGGAATAGAGAAGCAGAATGAGCTTCCTTTACCAACTTCTGATTTTAAATCAATATTGCCTGCATGCATTTTTGCTAATTCAAAAGCCAGTGACAAACCTATTCCACTACTCATATTGTTTTGGTTATTTAATATAACGTAGCGGGTAAAAATATCTGAAATATTTTCGTTGGGAATTCCAGGGCCTTCATCTTTTACATTAACCTTGGCATATTTTCCTAAAGGATCAATATGTACAGAAACGGTTACATTTTTTCCTTTAGGTGTATATTTTAAAGCATTCGAAATTAAATTGTATATTATTGAATCCAGCTTTATAATATCTGCCCAAATACTTACTTTACTTTCAAAAGGAATAAACTTAAAGGTAATTCCGTTGTGCTTTGCTAAGGGGATAAAACTATTGAATATGTTTTGAGTGAATTCATTGAGATCTATAGACTGGATTTTAAGGCTCATCTTATTATTTTGTATTCGCCTGAAATCCAAAAGTTGATTAATCAACTGCAACATTCGTTTGGTGTTTTTGCGCATTAAGATTAATTGTTTCTTTATGTCTTCAGATATGGAGTTTTCATTAAGTATGTCTTCTAAAGGACCAAGAATAAGGGTCAACGGTGTTCTTATTTCATGAGATATATTAGTGAAAAAACGAAGTTTTAGTTCATTAATTTTTTTCTCTAAAAGAAGATCATTTCGGTATTTATGAATCTGACTAATGATAAATCGTACAGTAAAAAATATACCGAATAAAAAGACAGCATATGCCAAATAGGCAAGTGTTGTTTTCCACCAAGGAGGAAGTATTTCAATAGTCAATTCGCGATATTCATTATTCCAATGCCCTGCACGGTTTGTGTTTTTAACTCTAAATGTATAAACACCATTAGGTAAGTTGGTATAAGTAGCCTTTGTTTGATTACCTACGTAGTTCCATTCGGATTCAAATCCATCCAGAATAAAAGCATATTGTATTTTACCTGGATCAAGAAAATCTAAAGAGGAGTATTCAATACTGAAACTGGATTGCAAATGTGTTAAAGTTACTTTTTCAGTAAAAGAGATACTTTGAGTAAGTGGTGATTTTTTTTCTCCAACAACCACATCTTTATTAAATAACTGAAAATTGGTTAGTTGTGTTTTGTTTGCAACAGATGATATTCTTATTAACTCAGGGGAGATAATTTCTACACCATTTGATCCTCCAAATAAAAGCCTTCCGTCATTTAATCTATAACAGGTGTTTTCTGAAAAATTATTGAAGGATAATCCATTTGATTCATTAAAAATTTCGAAGCTATTTGTGTTTTGATCGTAGCGGTTTAGTCCATATTCTGTGCTTAACCAAAGCCTGTTGTTTTTGTCTTCTACAATTCCAAAAACCACATCATTTGATAAACCATCATTACTTGTTAAAGTCTCAAATTGGACATCTTGACTAATGGGTAGTTTTGTTAAATTTACGCCACCTCCAAAAGTTCCAAACCAAATTTGACGTTTTGAATCTTCATAAATCTCAACAACATCGTTGTAATTAATCAAATCTGGATTATTTATATCTTTAAAAAAAGATTTAAACTGAATGTTGTTTTGTTTGATACTATCTGAATATAAAATATTTAAACCAAAAGAAGTACCCACCCAAAGATTTGAATCAGAGTCTACTTTTACTTTTCTGACAAGATCGTTAGATAACTGACTATTATTGGAGTTATATCTATGAAAGCTAAGAGACTCATAATTGGTGCTTGTTTTACATACACCATTGCCATAAGTTCCAATCCAAATATTATTCTGCTGATCTTGCTCAATGCTATATACATTGTTACTGGCTAACGAAGCGCTGTCGTTGGAATTATAACGATAATGATAAAACTGAATTTGCTTGTAATGTTCTGTTTTATCAGGAATTGGTTCCTTACTAATAAAAAGACCTTCGCCTTTTGTACCAATCCAAATATGTTTATTGTGGTCAATAAACAGGCTATATACATTTGTGCTAAATAAATCCTTGTATAAGAACTTATTTCCTCCAAAATGCCCGATTGGTTTTAAATCTTTATTATAAATATACAATTCGCCACTTTTGGTTCCAACCCAAATACATTTATTGGGATCTTCAACCAAGGCTCTTACCAGGTTATCTGTAATTTGATCCAGATTTTGCTTAGGTAATAAATGTTGAAAGGCTTCGTTTCGTTTAATCACTTTTTCTAAACCACCTTTATACTGTCCGGTTCCCAACCACATTAAACCAGTATTGTCTTCTTTTATACAGTGTACAATATTTGAAGAAATAGAATAATTTTTACTGGGGTTGTTAATGTATTTATTAAAAATATTTTGCTTTCGGTTATAAAAAGCAAGAGCTCCTCCATGCAAACCTATCCAAAGGTTGGAGTCTCTATCTTCATAAAATACATGTCTTTCCTGATCTGTTATTGCCTTTTGCTTCTGTTCTGTTAGTTGGAATGACTCAGAAGTTAATGTAGTGAGGTTAATTTTGTTAACTCCATATACTTCGGTAGTAATCCATGCATTATTAAACAAGTCAAAATAAATATGATCTACATTATTACCTTTAATAGATAACTTTGACCATTGCTTAGTGTCAGAATCAAACAATAAAACACCTTCATTTTTTAAAGCAATAAAAACATGTCCCTGTTTTGATTTATATAGTTTTAAAATTTCATTGTTTGTAATCTGAGGGGTATTTCCAGAATTCAGAAAATGATATGATGCTGTTTTCTTGTCAAAAATGATGATGCCACTTTTTTTTGTAGAAAACCAAATTTCATTCTGAGTTTCAATTGCAGAAGTAAATGAATAGTTAATAAACAGGTGTTGAAATTCAAAACTATTACTATTGAAAGTTTTTCTTTTAAGCAGGTTAATACCTTTTTGTGTGCCTACCCAAACCGAAGAATCTTCGTCTGCAATAATAAAACGTACATTATTATTTGTTATATTATATCTTCCTTTGTCACTTATTTGAGTACTAACGTAAGAATCAATTTCTCTCTGATATTTTAAGAAATATGTTCCGCGACCTTCTGTTCCAATCCAAATTTCATTATTGGAATATTGAAGAAAACAGGATGACTGCTTAATTTTAGCAAATTGTGGATCATTGTAATCCGGTATACTTCTAAATGCCTCTCGTTTAGCATTAAAATAATGAAAATAGTGGTCGTAAGTCTCTAACCAAATAAAACCCAGGCTATCTTGCCATAAATCAATAACCCGGTTATTAGTGAAAAAATTCTGGTTTTGTGTTTGACCTTTATATACTTTAAAATTATAACCATCATAACGGTTTAAACCATTCATGGTGCCAATCCACAAAAAACCATTTTTATCACATAAAATACTAGATACCGTATTCTGTGATAAGCCATCCTGTGAATCAAAATGTTCAAATCGATAAATATCCTGACCAGATAATATGGAGGAAAAAATAAGTATAAATGTTAAAATTAATTGCTTTCTCACGCGGTATTACTAATAGTATCTTAAGCAAATATAGAAAATATTAATCCAATTTAACTTGAAAATTGTACAAAACAGGAATTTTAAGGTATTTTGTAATGTATTGATAAATAATGTGATGAATAAATAACACCCTGTATTCGTGACAATTTATCCACCATAAATAGACAAAATGTACCCTTTGAGAATTTAATAGCCTTGTAATTTTACAATTGTTAACATTCGTTTAGAATCATTCATTATCTAAGCTGATTTCGAGAACTGGAAAAATATAAACAATATGAAGAAAGTAAATAAAAACAATTGTTCATATGCCAATTTTAATAGCAATGGTCAATTTAAGAAGTACTGGGTGCTATCCTTATTGTTGGCTCTGTCTTTTAGTACATATTTACATGCAACGCAAATTAATATTAAAGATGCTGGTGCTGATAATACAGGTAAAATAGTTTGTACTGATATTATTAAAAATGCCATTGACTCATTGAGTGGTATAGGTGGAGGAGAAGTTTATTTTCCTACAGGTACTTTTTTAAGTGGGCCTATAGAAATGAAAAGTAATATTACACTTAATCTGGAGGCTGGTGCAGTTTTAAAATTTACCGACAATTTTGACGATTACCTTCCAATGATTGATTCAAGATGGGAAGGAATAAGAGTTAAAACCTTTAAATCGAATATTTACGCACATAATGCATCTAATATTACAATAAAAGGCAGAGGCTTAATTGATGGAAACGGAAAAAAATGGTGGGACTTCTGGTGGCCTTTAAAGAGAGGAGAAGAGTCTACGAATTCAAAATGGGAGCAATTATTTTATAAGAATAATAAAGAACTGATTGAGAAGAACGAATACTTACAAAAGATTGGTAATTTCTTGCGACCACCGTTATTTATGCCATATGAATGTAATAATGTACGTATAGAAGGTGTTACATTTCAGAACCCTCCTTTTTGGACTATTATGCCTGCCTTCTCTGAGAATATTACCATTGATGGAATTACCATTATAAATCCTGGAGACTCTCCAAATACAGATGGTATTGATCCTTCATCTTGTAAAAATGTAAGAATTTGTAATAGTCATATTACTGTTGGAGATGATTGCATTGTAATTAAATCCGGAAGAGATGAAGATGGTCGTGAAGCTGATTCACCAACCGAGAATATAACAATAACCAACTGTACTATGCTTAACGGTCATGGAGGTGTAGTTATAGGAAGTGAAATGTCGGGAAGTGTACGAAGAGTAACTATTTCAAACTGCGTCTTTATGGGTACCGACAGAGGAATTAGAATGAAAACAATGCGTGGTAGAGGTGGTGTTATTGAGGATGTATGTGTTTCAAATATCGTAATGTATGATATTGTAAAACAAGGTATCATGATGAATATGCGTTATCATGAAACACCAGAGGAGCCTGTTTCAGAAAGAACACCAACCATTAAAAATGTATCGATCTCAAATATTCGAATTAATAAAGCCAAACAGGCCATTGCATTTTTGGGATTAAAAGAGCGTGACGTGCAGAATATCTCATTAAATGGTATTGTAGCCAATGCAGAAACAGGAATATTAGGAGATTATGCTTCAAATATTGATTTGAATAACATCCGAATAGAAGTGAAAAAAGGAATTCCGGTTGAGTTCTCCAATGCAAGTAATATTCAAATTAAAAACTTAAGTATTTCAAAGATTCCAGAAGGAGTTGAAGCCATTGCCTTAAAATCAGTTTCTGATATTTTAATTAGTGATTGCTTTCAGGTAAGCCCTATAAAGAACTATCTAACGGTGGAGAATACTAGCGAACTTTATTTGATCAATAATATTTTGCCTGGAGTTGAAAAATTAGCTCCAAAAAAACTTTCAGGAGCCTATTTAAAAGGAAATGTAATTGGTAAAAAATAATTGGATAGTTCTTATGAAAAAACTACTATATATAATTCCGTTATTGCTAATTTTTGGATGCCAGTTTTCCGGTAACAAAAAGATCGAAGAGAATACTGTTCCTGAAACTAAGTGGTCGGTTAAAATGGCAGATGCAGTAATGCATCAATACGATAGTCTGGTTTATTATTTAAACCCTAATAAAGTTAAATGGGAATATGATTATGCTTTTTTAGGCCAGGCTATTGACCGATTAGGAAATATTGATCCTAAGTATTCTAAGTATATGTCGGATTATATCGATTTTTTTGTAAGAGAAGACGGTTCGATATATAAATACAAGCTTTCGGATTATAATATTGACCGAGTTAATCCGGGCAAAAATGTAATTACGCTATATAAGCGTACAAGCAAGGAAAAATATAAAAAGGTAATCGACCAGTTAGTTCAGCAAATGGAAGAGCATCCAAAGACTGAAACAGGTGGTTATTGGCATAAAAAAAGATATCCCTACCAAATGTGGCTTGATGGTATTTATATGGCTTCACCATTTTTGGCTCAGTTTGCCAAAGAATTTAATCAACCAGAATGGTTTGATGTAGTTACTCAACAAATTACATTAATATATTCCAAAACCAAGGATGCTGAATCAGGTCTTCTATACCATGCCTGGGACGAAAGTAAAGAACAAAAGTGGAGTGATCCTGAAACCGGATTATCACCTCATTTTTGGAGCAGAGCCATGGGCTGGTATGTTATGGCTATTGTTGATGTATTAGATTATTTACCTGAAAATCATAAAGACAGAGCTCGTTTAATAGAAATTCTGAATGAATGTTGCGAAGCTTTATTAAAAGTAAAAGATCCAAAGACCAATTTATGGTATCAGGTTTTGGATCAGGGTGAAAGGGAAGGAAATTACCTTGAAGGTTCAGGCTCATCAATGTTTACCTATGTTTTTGCCAAAGGTGCTAATAAAGGATATTTAGATTCAAAGTATAAACAATTGGCTAATGACACATTTGACGGGATAATCAACAATTTAATTATAGAAAAACCAGATGGACATATCGAAATGATAGATATATGTGGAGGATGTGGCTTGGGAGGCAATCCATACCGCGATGGTTCATTTGAATATTATATTACAGAAAAGAAGGTAGTTAACGACACCAAAGGAGTGGCGCCATTTATTCTGGCAGCTATAGAGTTAGATCGATAATTAAATTTCATATGAAGGTAATTTTAAGCATAATACTAGTTTTTGTCGTATCAAGTTTTTCATTTGGTTGTGGCAAGAATAAAGGTGTTCCTGCATTTCCTGGAGCAGAGGGGGCAGGAAAGTATACAACAGGAGGAAGAGGAGGTATTGTTTATACGGTAACAAATTTAAATGATGAAGGTGAAGGTAGCTTAAGAAAAGGTATTAGGAAGAAAGGACCCAGAACCATTGTCTTTGCAGTGAATGGATACATCGATTTAAAATCAGAATTAGTTATTAATAATGATGATATAACCATTGCTGGGCAGACTTCTCCTGGATTTGGTATTTGTTTAAGAGGGTATGGGCTTAGAATTAATGCCAATAATGTAATTGTTCGATACCTGAGAGTACGTCCTGGCGACATAGCCAAAGAAGAATTAGATGCACTTACCGGTAAAAAGCATAAAAATATTATCGTGGATCATTGCAGTGTAAGCTGGGCCACAGATGAAGTTTGTTCTTTGTACGATAATGAAAATATGACCTTGCAATGGTGCATTATCAGTGAAAGCCTTAGCCAAAGTGTACATTCAAAAGGAGCACATGGTTATGGAGGAATTTGGGGCGGGATGAAAGCTACTTTTCATCATAATTTGCTGGCTCATCATACCAGTAGAAATCCTCGTTTGCAAGGGGCAAGATATATAACAACACCAGAAACAGAACATGTTGAGATACTGAATAACGTTATTTACAATTGGGGCTATAAGTGTATGTATGCAGGGGAACAGGGGAGGTATATTATTTCTGGCAACTATTTTAAACCCGGGCCAGCAACAAAAAAATCAGCCAAAGTGCGCTTACTACAACCATACGATCCTTATGCATGGTTTCAATTTGATAATAATGTACTAGATGGCAATGAAGAAATTACTAATGATAATTGGCTGGGTGTTCAGTGTGAGAAAGATACCGTTAGTAAATACTTTAAAAAGAAATTGCCTATTGTATCAAAATATAAAATAGAGTCTGCATTAGAAGCATACAATAATGTATTAGATCAAGCTGGAGCAAGTATAAACAGAGATAAAATCGATAAAAGAATCATAAATGAAGTAAAAACAGGAACAGCTCATGGAGCTTTAAATGGTATTATTAATTCTCAAAATGAAGTAGGAGCATGGGAAGAGATACTACCTGTAAATGCACCATTAGACTCCGATAAAGATGGAATGCCTGACGAATGGGAGGTTAAACAAGGTCTCGACCCCCAGAATAAAGCAGATGCATCAACTTATAAACTGGATAAAAACTATACAAATATTGAGATCTACTTAAATGCTTTACTTTAAAATTAGTAATATGAAAAAAAATCATTTAAAAAGTAGCAAATTGGTCATGCTAAGTTTTCTTATGCTGTTACTGTGCAGTATGAGTGGCTTTGCGCAAGTGCTTAAAGGAAAGGTAACGGATAAAACCAATGATCCATTACCAGGTGTTACAATCATGTTAAAAGGTACAACCGATGTAGGTACAATTACCGATATTAACGGGGAGTACACCTTAAATATTGACGACTTAAATACAGCGGTTATTGTTGTATCATTTATTGGTATGGAAACTCAAGAAATTGCTGTTGCCGGAAAATCAACAATTAATGTAGTATTGGTAGATTCCCATACTCAATTAGATGAAGTGGTAGCTGTTGGTTATGGAACTGTTAAAAAAAGAGACATTACTGGTTCTGTAGCTTCTGTTAAAGGAGATGCACTGGAAGCTATTCCTGTAACTTCTGCAGCTCAGGCTATGGCAGGTCAGATGGCAGGGGTTCAGATTGTAACTACGGAAGGTTCCCCAGATGCTGATGTGAATATTCGTATTCGTGGGGGAGGTTCCATTACCCAGGACAACTCACCAATGTATATAGTTGATGGTTTTCCTGTTGCCTCTATTTCTGATATACCAGCATCAGAAATTCAATCTATTGATGTATTAAAGGATGCTTCTTCTACTGCTATTTATGGAGCTCGCGGTGCTAATGGTGTTGTAATTATTACAACTAAAAGTGGTAAGGAAGGTAAGGTTTCAGTTAGCTATAATGCTTATACAGGTATCAAAACAATTGCGAAAAAGTTAGATGTTCTTAGCGTAGAGGATTTTGTAAATTGGCAATATGAATATGCAGTGCTAAGAAATGGAATAGATGATCTTGATTCTTATGAGAAGTATTTTGGTTACTATCAGGATATTGATCAATATAAAGGCCAAAAAGGCAATGATTGGATGGAACAAGTATATGGTCGTACAGGAAAAACATTTAATCATGATTTAAGTATTAGAGGAGGATCAGAGAAATTTGCTTATAATTTTAGTTATGCAGGAATCAATAACAGGGAGATTATGTTAGGGTCAGACTTTGAACGTAATAACCTTGCATTAAAATTAGATCACAAACCAAATGATAAAATTAAACTATCATATTCGGTAAGATACTCAGATACTGAAATAAATGGAGGTGGAGCAATAGAGCAGACAACAGCTACTCCAACTGATTCTCGAGTAAAACATGCTATGATATATTCACCTATTCCTATGAATGGTCTAGAAGACTATGCAGATGAAGAGGTTTCAAGTTATATGATTAATCCGCTAACAGCTGTTGCAGATAATGATCAACAGCAAAGAAGAACTACCTTAAATTTAGGCGGTAGCTTTTCTTGGGAAATTATAGATGGTTTAACTTTTAAATCAGAAGTTGGATTACAAACATATACTTATCAAAGAGATCGTTACTACGGACCAAGTACTTATTACGTTAAAAATAATGTTGAAGCTGATTATCAGGGATTACCAGCAGCTCAAATGTTAACCAGAAAAAGAGAGACATTAAGAAATACAAACTCTTTAAATTATGATTTCAAAAATGTAATTAATAACGAAAATCATAATTTAAAATTATTAGTTGGTCAGGAAACAATTATTCGCGAATCTAGTGAGCTTACTGATATAGTTCAAGGTTATCCCTCATTCTTTACTTCTGGAGATGTATTTAGATTAACAACACAAGGTACACCTTTAAGTATCGATAATAAGATAAATGCAGACGACAAACTATTATCTTTCTTCGGACGTACAAATTATGATTTTAGAGGGAAGTATCTATTTTCAGCAACATTCAGAGCTGATGGATCGAGTAAATTTGCAGAAGGTAATCGTTGGGGGTATTTCCCATCGGCAGCTGTTGCTTGGAGAATTTCAGAAGAAGGGTTTATGAGTGGTGTAAGTGGTACATTAAGTAATTTAAAACTTAGATTAAGTTATGGTACTGCAGGTAATAATAATATTCCTTCCGGACAATTATTACAATCTTTCGAAACAGGGTCTACAACTTATATTAATAATGCTAGTTCTTATTGGGCTGTTGCAGATGAAATGGCTAATTCTGATCTGGTATGGGAAACAACTGTTACCCGAAACGTTGGTTTAGATTATGGTTTCTTTAATAGTAAGCTAAATGGTTCTTTGGAGTATTATTATAATACTACAACAGATCTTTTAATAAAGTTTCCAACACCTGGTACTGGTTATGATTATCAGTATAGAAATATGGGTGAAACAGAAAATCAAGGTTTCGAAGCATCTATCAATTGGGTTGCTATTGATAAGGAAAAATTTGGATTAACTGTTGGCTTTAACGTTGCCTTAAATAGAAATAAAGTTAACTCATTAGGAATTATGGAAGATTTTGGTGAGGCTTCAGGATGGGCTTCTACTGAAATTGGTGATGACTATTGGATTTCTGTCGGTAATCCGGTTGGACAAATTAGAGGTTATCTATCTGATGGAAGATATGAAGTTTCTGACTTTGATAGATATGATGAAGCAACTGAAACCTGGATTTTAAAAGAAGGAGTTGCTGATAATTCTGGAATTATTGGTGATATCAGACCAGGTTCTATGAAACTTAAAGATACAGATGGAGATTTTGATGTTGATGCAGATGATGTAAAAGTAATTGGAGATGTAAACCCTACAGCTACAGGTGGTTTTAACATTGCAGCTAGATTTTATGGATTTGACCTTTCTGCTGTGTTTAGTTACAGTTATGGTAATGAAGTATATAATGCAAATAAAATTGAGTATACTTCTACTAGTAGATATCCATATCGAAATATGATTGATATTATGGAATCTGGAAAAAGATGGAGCAATATAGATGCAGACGGACAGTTAGTTAACGATGCAGCTCAACTTGAAGCAATGAATGCGAACACCACCATGTGGTCACCTTATATGCAGCGTTATGTACTAAGTGATTGGGCTATTGAAGACGGATCGTTTTTAAGATTAAATACTTTAACTCTTGGGTATACTATTCCAAAAACGTTAACCGAAAAAGTACGTATTAATAATCTTAGGTTTTATGCAACCTGCAATAACGTGTTTGTTTTAACAAATTATAGTGGTTTCGACCCTGAGGTTTCAACACGTAGAAAGTCGCCTCTTACTCCAGGTGTTGATTACTCTCCATATCCAAAAAGCAGACAGTTTATTTTTGGTTTAAATCTTAACTTTTAATTGTAGCATTAGATAATTATGAAAAGAATAACATATATACTAATATTATTTTTCGCGGTGATGCTAACATCGTGCGAAGAATATCTTGATGCTCCAACGCAATCGACCATGGATGAGTCGGTAATATTCTCGAAATATGAATTAGCCAAGGGAGCTATTGATGGAATTAAAGAAGTAATGGGACAAACAAACTCTTATAGAGGTAGGTTTTTAACCCATTATGGTGGAAATACTGATATTGAATGGATTAATTCAACTAGTTCGAATGCGCGTGCTGATTTGTCCAGATACATTAATTCTCCAACAAATACAGATATGAATAGAACCAATGTTTATTGGGCGATGTTATATACTGGAATTGAGAGAGCAAATGTATGTATTAGAGGTTTAAGAGCACACGGTAATCCACAACCGGGTACCGAAATGGGTCAACTATTAGGAGATGCTATTACTTTAAGAACTATTTATTATGCTGACTTGTTGAAGGCTCATGGTGATATAGTTTATAGATTTGAACCAATAACATCTGAAACTATTTATTTGCCAAAGACCAACAGAGATGCGATTTACAAAAAATTAATTGCTGATTTGGAAGAAGCTGCAACGCTCGTTGCATGGCCTAATGAAACAGATGCAACAACAACAACTGAAATGTTCAATAAAGCATTTGTAAAAGGTTTAAGAGCTCGACTATGTCTTATTGCTTCAGGATATGCGCAAAGAGGTGATGGTGTTAGAAGAAGTACTGACCCTGAATTAGCTGTTAGTGTCTTATATCCAATAGCTTTACAGGAGTGTAAAGATGTAATAGAAAGTCAAACAGCTTCTCTTGAAAGTAGTTTTGAAACTATATGGAGAAAGAATTGTGAAGAAGTAATTACGGCAGGAGGAGAATCCTTATGGGAAGTGCCTTATGCAGAAGGACGTGGACGTCATTTGTTTACATATGCGATAAGACACCAAATGGCTGATCAATATACAGGTCAACCCAGAGGAGGAACATTTGGTCCTCTGCCAAATGTATATTACGATTACGATGCAAAGGATACCAGAAGAGATGTGACTTGTGTTCCTTATCTATGGAGTAAATCAAATCCTGCTATTCAAGAATTGGATGGTGTTGATACTTGGTATTTTGGAAAATGGCGATATGAGTGGATGACAAGGTATGTAACTTCTACAAACGATGATGGAGTTAATAAAATTTATATGCGTTATGCTGAAATTTTGTTAATGGCTGCTGAAATAGAAAATGAATTAAATGGTGCAACTGCAGCGGCTCCTTATTTGAAGCAAATTCGTCAAAGAGCTTTTCCTCAATCAGATTGGTCATCAAAAGTAGATGATTATGTTGATGCTTTAACAACTAAAGAAGATATGTTCAATGCGATTGTAAAAGAACATGGATTAGAGTTTTGTGGAGAAATGGAAAGAAAGCAAGCTTTAATTAGATGGAATTTATTAAAAGCAAAAATGGACAAAACAAAAGCTAAGTTGGTTGAATTACGTGAATTAACTGGTGATTATGCAGATGTTCCTTCTACGATTTACTATGATTACTTAGAAGATGGAGAAACTTTAGATATCTATGGATTAGAAAGAGGTGAAATGGATGATAAATCTGCGGATTACGAATTTCAGGAGACTTGGATTAGCCCAACTAAAATTGATGACGAAAAGGTTAATTCTATCTATACAAATAATCCGGATGAGAATCAGTTCTGGCCAATTTGGCAGGTATTTATTGATGCCAGCAACGGGATGTTAAATAACGATCTTGTTGAATAAAAAGGTATAAATGAAACTTAAAAAATAATCAAATGACTAGAATATATAAATATATAGGAATTATAGCAGGACTTCTTTTGTCTGTAGCATTTACAGCTTGTGATGACGATATAAGTCCCGTAGTAGAAGAACTTGAATTCGATAGAGTTTTTACACCTCTTGAACTTGAGGCAAAAATTAGTAATCAAACTACTGTTAGCCTTAGTTGGGGGTACAATAAGGGGATTGACTCTTATGTATTGGAATTAAGTGATGATAGCTTAGAGTTTAATAGTATTATCCATACCGCAACTGTTGATCCTGATGATATACCATATGTATACGATTTACCTGCAGGAGATACCGGATATTCAGTGAGAGTTAAAGGTATAAGTAGTGAATCTGAAGATTCAAAATGGGCTACATTAGTGTTTAAATCATTGCCTGAAAACTTATTTAATAATTATGACATTGTTATGACAGGTTTAGGCGAAATTACAGTAAACTGGCTTCCTGGTAAAGCTGTAACCAACATTGACTTTATCACAGAATCAGGCACAGAATCTTTTGTTGTTTCTGCTGATGAAATGGCAGCTGGGGTAAAACAATTTACTGATTTACCTAATGATGTGTATACGGTTAACCTTATGAATAATGATAAAATTAGAGGGTTCCAAAGTTATGTAATGGAAGGAGATGTACTTCTGGATGCTGGTGCAGATATTATAGCTGCTATTACAGCAGCTTCGGCCGGAGATGTAATCATGTTACAAGCTGGTGCTACATATGGTTTTATTGGCGATTATACAATCGATAAAAGTTTAAAAATTAAAGGACTTGATGGAGATTTACCTGTTTTATACGCAACAGACGGTGATAGAATGTTCTATATAGGATCTAGTTTAACGCCATCAGACTCTTTGATATTTGAGAACTTGTATATGAGTGGTTTTGTAAATTATTCTGCAGATCAAGGACAAATTCGTGGAGTGTTCGATATGGAAGGTGAAGCTTGTAATATTGGATCAGTTAAATTCTTAGGATGTAAATTGTATGATATGGGTCGTCAGATTATGCGTTTACGTGGTGGTGCAGATCAAACAATTGGAGACTATGTAATAGATGACTGTATTATTCATAACCTGGGAAATAGTAGTGGAAGTTATGGTGTTTTATGTGGAACAGAGTCTAATACAAATGTTACACGTGTTAAGATATCAAATTCAACTATTGATAGTTTAAAATGTCACTTTATTCGTTACGATGATGCAACAGCTTGTGAAAGTATAATCCTTGATAACTGTACATTTAATAAAGTACCATTTAGTTCAGGTAGATATATTATGGATATCCGAAATGCTGTAATTTCAGAAGGTGTTACAGTTAATAACTGTATTTTTGGAAATACTTCATATGGAGATGAGCCTTCAATTAGTGGTATTAGAGCTGCTGATGGCATTGAGGTTTCTATATCAAATACATATGCAACTTCTGATTTTGTAAATTCGGGTTACTCTATTGTAGATATGTGTATTCCACTTGAAATTGCTTCAACTGATTTGTGGTCTAACCCTGATACAGGAGACTTTAGTTTTAGTAGTGAAGAATTAGAAGTAGGTGATCCTCGATGGAGATAATTTGTAATTAAATAAGTAAAATATTGGATATGGTAGCAATACCATATCCAATATTATCTTTTAGTATAATTTTTATGAAGAATATTAGGATATTCCTACCAATTCTATTATTGCTTTCAATAATATCTTGTGGCAAGGAGGAAAAAAACAAAGTACTTGAACTACCAGAAACATCAACAATAACATTTAATAATGTTGAACCTTTAAAAGTTGATTTATCAGGATATAGACCAAATATATCTGGTATTATTTTAGGTGAAAATCCACTTAAAAGTTATTCTGCTTTTTTAGAGAAAAAAACAGGGGAAGTTCTGATTGTAACAGATTTTGATTTGGAAGAGGTATTAGAATATTCCTTCGAACTAGAAATTGATTATTCGAGTCAGGTAACAGGTTTACGAATTGAAGTAACTGACATTTATGATAATCTGTCAACTAAAACAATAAACATTAATACTGAATATATTGCTGCAATTGAACCTCAGGATATAAGCGATAAAGATGCATTTCCCGGAGCAGAAGGATTTGGGCGATACACAACAGGAGGAAGAGGAGGTAAAGTTTTAATAGTAGATAATTTAGAGGATAATAATGATCCGGGTTCATTGAGATGGGCTATTGGTCAACAAGGAGCCCGGACTATTATATTTAAAGTATCAGGAAATATTGAATTGTCTACTCCTTTGAAGGTCTCTTATGGAGATCTAACAATTGCAGGACATTCTGCCCCCGGAGATGGAATTTGTGTAACAAGTGACTATATGCAACTTGTAGATGGTGTGGATAATGTAATTATACGTTATATGCGTTTTAGAGCTGCAAAAGGTAGTGGAGAGTATGATGCTGCATGGGGAAGAAATTGCTCTAATATTATTATTGATCATTGTTCTTTTAGTTGGGGAAATGATGAAGTGGCAAGTTTTTATGATAACACATCTTTTACAATGCAATATTGTATGGTTTCTGAAAGTTTCTACTCATCCACACACCCTAAAGGACTTCATGGTTATGGTGGGATTTGGGGAGGAATGAATGCAAGCTTCCATCATAATTTAATAGCGCATCATACCAGTAGAAATCCTCGCTTCTGTGGAGCTCGATTTCATGAAGACACCAGAGACCTGGAAGTAGTTGATTTTCGTAACAATGTTATATACAATTGGGGTAGTAATAGTATTTATGGAGGAGAAATGGGTAAGCAAAATATGGTGAATAATTATTTTAAATCCGGACCTGCCACATCTTCATCAAAAAAGAATAGAATAGTTGAAATATCAAGTTATGATAGTGAGTGGTATATAGATGGTAATTATGTAGAAGGATATCCTTCAATTACAGAAGATAATTGGAGTGGAGGTGTTCAGGGAGCATCTAACACAGCAACAAAACTTATTTCTCCATTGGAATTTGGAACGATTAATACAGAAACAGCAGAACAAGCATATAGTAATGTACTATCAAACGTAGGTGCAAGTAAAAAACGTGATGATATAGATAATAGAATAATTAATGAGGTGGAATCAGGAAGTGCTACTTATGGTGGTGTATATGGTGCCAATACAGGTATTATCGATTCTCAGGAAGATGTTGGCGGATTACCGCAATTGGAATCATCCAATTTTATTACTGATTATGACTATGATGGAATGGATGATAACTGGGAACTTGAAAATGGTTTAAGCCCAAATGATGCATTTGATCATGATGATTATACTTTAGATGCAAATTATACAAACCTGGAAGTTTACCTGAATAGTCTTTTATAAAGAAATAAACATGAATAAATTAAAGTACCTTATATTATTGACGATCGTTTTTGTTGCATGTCAGCGTCCTGACTATACCATTTACTTAGCTGGAGATTCAACAATGGCCAATAAAAAGCCGGAGAAAAGTCCGGAGACAGGTTGGGGAATGGAATTGCAAAGCTTTTTTAATGATAATGTAACGGTATCTAATCATGCTAAAAACGGAAGAAGTTCACTTTCTTTTGTTTCAGAAGGTAGATGGGATTCTATTATGAATGCTCTTCAGCCAGGAGACTATGTTTTTATTGAGTTTGGACATAATGATCAAAAAAGAGATTCAGCACGTCATTCAAGTCCGGAAGAGTATTATGAGAGATTATGTCAGTTTGTAGATGATGTGAAGAGTAAAAATGGAAACCCCGTTTTATTCACGCCAATTGTCAGAAGAAGATTTAATGAGGAAGGGAAGTTTTATGATACGCATGGAAAATATCCAGCGAAAGTGAAATTGGCAGCTAAAGAAAAAAAAGTTCCTTTCATTGACTTACATAAACGCTCTGAAGAACTGCTGAAGAACTTAGGTGAAGAAGAATCAAAGTCACTCTTTTTGATTGCTGATTCCGGTGTTTGGGAAAACTATCCAAGCGGAGTGGATGATAATACACATTTAAACAAAAAGGGAGCAAAAGAAATAGCACACTTAGCTGTTCAAGAATTGATTGAGCTAGGCTTAGAACTTCAAAAAGATGTAAAATGATAAAAAGTCTACACATACTTTTATTGATTGCTTTAATAGTCTTTAACTCATGCAGCACGCAACAAGTTAAAGAAAAGACTTACAATGGAGTTACCGTTACATTAAAATCGCCGGACAATGGTGATGGTACATATACAAATCCTATAATTCAGGCCGATTATTCAGATCCTGATGCAATCAGAGTAGGTGAAGATTTTTACATGACTGCTTCCAGCTTTGGGTGCGCTCCCGGTTTACCCATTTTACATTCGAAAGATTTAGTTAATTGGCAGTTAATTACTTATGCTTCACTTGAGGTAGCACCTTTTGATCATTATAATATGGTTCAGCATGGGAATGGTATTTGGGCACCAGCCATTCGTTATCATAAAGGGGAGTTTTATATCTATTACGGCGATCCTGATTTTGGAATTTTTATGCTTAAGGCAAAAAATCCGGAAGGACCATGGTCAGAACCGTTATTAGTTCAAAAAGCCAAAGGTTGGATCGATCCATGTCCATTTTGGGATGAAGATGGAAATGCCTATCTGGTTCATGCTTATGCAGGATCTAGAGCAGGCTTTAAATCTGTTTTAGCAATAAGCAGAATGAAAAAAGATGGAACTGCCTTATTGGATGATGGTGTTTTAGTGTATGATGGTCACGCAGAAGACTTAACCGTTGAAGGACCAAAAATGTATAAGAAGGATGGTTATTACTACATTTTTGCACCGGCAGGAGGAGTTACTCCCGGATGGCAAATTGTGTTAAGATCAAAGAATATATATGGTCCATATGAAAGAAAAAAAGTACTGCATCAAGGTAGTACAGATATTAACGGACCACATCAGGGAGCCTGGGTAAGGTTAAAAAGTGGAGAAGATTGGTTTATTCATTTTCAGGATCAGGAAGCTTATGGAAGAGTAGTACACCTGCAACCTATGAGTTGGGAAAGTAATTGGCCTCAAATGGGTCAAAAAGGAAAAGAAAGTGGAGAGCCGGTATGGAATTATAAAAAGCCCAATATTACAGTTCAAAATAATATTCAGCCTGCCTCAATGAATGATGAATTTAACGATATTCCATCATTACTTTGGCAATGGCATGCCAATAAAGGTTTGGACTGGGGAAAAAGCTTTCCCGGTAACGGAGTATTCAGAATGTACTGTCAGTTTTATCCCGATGACTACCATAATCTTTGGAATGTTCCTTCTCTGTTTATGCAAAAAATACCTGCTCTCACATTTGAAGCTACCACAAAATTGTCTGTACAATTATTAAATGATGGAGAAAGGTGTGGTTTTTTTGTAATGGGTGTGGATTACAGTGGAATAGAAATAAAAAGGTCAGAAAATAAAAACATAATTAGGCAATTTACTTGTATGGATGCAAGACATAAATCCATGGAAGTATACGGAGAACCATGTATGCTGGAAAGCGACGAATTATTTTTGAAGGTTAAAGTGGAAAAAGGGGCAGTTTGCCAGTTTTTCTATTCGTACGATGGAAATGAATTTACCCCATTGGGAAAAACATTTCAAGCAGTGCCGGGTAGATGGATTGGTGCTAAACTGGGCTTTTTTGCACAAAAAACAAACAAGAATAATGATTCCGGTTGGATGGATATGGACTGGTTTAGGTATAAATTGCTAACTAATTAAATCATGATTAAAGGATTAAAAAAAGTAGGTGCACTAATCTTAGCACTGTATGTTGTAAATGCATGTAATCAATCTGGCAAAGTTGTAGAGCAATTAACGCTCACCAATAATTCAGAGCATAAATTTACAGGCTTGGTTGAAATTAATAAAGATCAACTAAGTAGGTTATTGGTAAATGATGATGTGATTGTCTATCAGGACGACGTTCCGGTAGCTAGCCAATGGAGTGATACGGATGGAGATGGTATAACAGATGTGCTGTGTGCTAATGTAAATATCAATCCTAAAACTAGTACATCTTTGTTTTTAGGCTATCCTAAATCGGAACAAGATATGCCAACTTTTGAGGCTAAAACACAAGCTGAATTATGGCATAAAACAACAGGTAAATTTAAGGAAGGACGATATGTTGGAGGAGGTAACTTTTCAAAATTTGATTCTTTAAGAGTGCCTGATGGTTTTATGGATCATGCTTATTTTATTAAGTATGAAGGTCCTGGATGGGAATCGAATAAAGTAGGGTATCGCTTATATCTGGACTGGAGAAATGCTATTGATGTGTTTGGAAAAAGAGTAGAAGAACCAGTTTTGGAGCAAGTAGGTATGGATGGCTACGAAAGCTATCATCACTTGCAGGATTGGGGAATGGATGTTCTAAAAGTTGGAAGTTCATTAGGAATAGGATCAACAGCTTGGTGGAATGGAGAAAAAGCTATTCGTGTTGAAAAGACCGATAGTGTGAGCTGCAAAATATTCGCAAGCGGTACCATTCGATCTCAGGTTAAAATTTGGTACAATGGCTGGCAATTGGATTCAATGAAAACGAGTGTAGTATCCCTAAAAACCATTGATGCAGAAAGTAGATTAACGCATGAACAATTAAGCTTTGATAAGCCTGTGAATAATATTTGTACTGGGATTAGAAAAGAACCGAATACTGAAAAAATAGAATTAACAGGTACTTCCGGTGAGTATGCATGTTTGGCGACCTGGGGAGAGCAAAGTTTAAATAAAGACAATTTAGGTTTAGCCGTGTTATATCGTTTAGATCAGAAACCTAGATTAACCGAAGATAAAAATAGCCATGTAGTTGTCTTTGAGGAGATGTCATCAAAAGTGGATTATTACTTTTTAGCGGCATGGGAGTTGGAAAAAGAGGGTATAAAAACTAAGGAGGAATTTGTGAATTACCTCAACTTAAAATTGGATCAATTAGAAAATCCAATTTCGATAACTAATGCTGAAAGTATTAAATAAGAAATTAATTGGGACGAATGAGGAGTAAGATTACATTGATTAGTTGTTTTTGTTTCTATCTGTTCTCCACAGCTTGTTGGGGACAGATAGATTTTCCAAAAGACACATCTTTTACTGTTCATTCTGCCTGGATAAAAGTAAAGAAGAAGTTTGACCATGCATTACCGGTAAAACCTTTTCAGTATTCAGATATTGTTGCTTTGCAGGAGCAGGTTTATAAAGTAAGAGATTCCAGAAGCTTACATATGGATCTCTTTATACCAGTGAATAAAAGAAAGATAAAAGGTACTGTTTTGTTAGTGCATGGAGGAGGATGGCGTTCCGGTAATAAATCGCATTTAGTGCCATTAGCTCAGTATTTGGCTAAAAATAATTATGTAGCGGCAACAGTAGAACATAGATTGAGTATGGAAGCGCAGTATCCAGCTGCTATTTATGATTTAAAAGAAGCGGTTAAATATGTAAAGCATAATGCTGAACTGTTTGGAGTAGATACTTCAAAAGTAGCCATTTTAGGTTGTTCTTCCGGTGCAACTTTAGCGAGTTTTGTAGCTACAACAAATGGAGTTAGAAAGTTTGAAGATTCTAATACTACATTTTCAGATGTAAGTTCAGAGGTTCATTTATTAATAAATATCGATGGAGTTGTAGATTTTACCGACCCCGCCGAAAGTGGAAAAGATTTAAATCCGGAGAAGCCCTCTGCCGGAGCCATGTTTTTGGGAGCTACGTATAAACAAAATCCAGAACTTTGGCAGGAGGCTTCTCCTATATCACATGTTGATGAAAATACACCGCCAACCTTATTTTTAAATAGTTCTCTAGAGCGGTTTCATGCTGGAAGAGAGACTTTTTTACAGGTATTAGATTCAAATAAAACTACTTATAAAGTTCATACTATTGATAATACACCACATCCATTTTGGTTGTTTTATCCCTGGTTTGATGAAGCAAAGGTAGCAGTACTTGATTTTTTAAATGAAATGTTTGATAAACATTCAAAATAGATAGAATACGTCACAACAGAATAATAAGCAAATGAGAATAATATATACGCTTTTACTGTTTTTAGCAATTACTATTTCAATTCATGCATCCCAAAATGCGGATATAATTGTAGCGGCTGATGGTTCAGGAGATTATTCCTCTTTAACAGAGGCAATTCAAAATCTTCCATATTATAATTATCAAAGAATAGTAATTCTTGTAAAAGATGGTGTATATATCGAGAAGATTAGAATTGAACAGGATTATTTAACCATAAGAGGTGAAAGTCGTGAAGGTACTATCATTCATTATAATCAACTAAGAGAAGACTGGCAAAAGGATAAGGATCATATTGGTCCGGCAGTAATTAATATTCATGCAGATGATATTATTTTAGATAATCTGACCATTAAAAATACACAACCAGAAATTGGCCCTCATGCCTTTACCATTTATGGAACTGGCACCAGAACGATCATTACAAATTGTAATGTAACCAGTAATGGAGGAGATACAGTTTCTCTTTGGAACTATAAGGAAGGTATGTATTATCATGACAACTGTTATTTTGAAGGTGCTGTTGATTTTGTCTGCCCTCGTGGTTGGTGTTATATCTCAAATTCTCAGTTTCATGAGTTAAAGAAAACAGCTGCAGTATGGCATGCAGCTCCAAATAATAAAGATCAAAAATTTATACTTCAAAACTGTCAGTTTACAGGGGTAGATAGCTTTAACCTGGCACGCCATCATTACGATGCACAGTTTTACTTCTTAGATTGTACTTTTCCGGAAAATATGAGAAACAAAGCCATAGAGCATGTGGTATATCCGGATAAACCGCATAAAAACCGCCCTTATCTCCATGGAGATCGCTATTACTTTTTTAATTGCAATCGCAAAACAGGTAACTACACCTGGTTTAACAATAATATATCCACAGAAAACTGTGGAGTCCAACCAAATGAAATCACGCCGGAATGGACATTCGACTATAAATGGAATCCGGTTGACTCATCACAGCTTAAAATTGTAAAGAAGGAATTTAAAGATGATTCTCTTTATTTATGGTTCGATGAAATCGTTATGCCAGAAGGTGAATTAAAGGTACAATCACAATCGGGAAAAATATTCACCTACTTTAATGGAGTAGGAAGAAAACGATTAGAATTTAAAGGGGAAGAAAAACTGACACCAGATGAATTACTTCAAGATTTTAAGGTGCTTAGCGGGAATATTAAAAATGTAAAAGCAACAACTATTAAACGAATCGTAGCGCCTTAACAAGGCAATTATAAATTAAATAAGAGGAACCTATCGTGAACGGGAATACTACCTGTAAAGCGATAGCTATGCCCTATCATTTAGGATAAATATTAATCTACATAGTACTAATTTTAAAATCTATTTTATGAAAAGAAAACTTTTACCACTCTTGTGCTTACTATTCACTATTATGTCCTTGCAGGCGCAGGTTATCGGTACTACAGTGTATAATTTGGAGAATAATATTATTCTTTCTGGGAATACCGAAGCAACGATAGTAGTTGATGATGCTAATGCACTAACTTTCGATCAGGGAACTGGCTCAATAATGGGGCAGAATGGAGGACATGGTGCTACTTTAACCACAGGAAACACGATAAGCATGACTGTTACGGATAATGCAAATATCACTTTTGCATTGTGTCAATATACTGAAGGAACAACGGCTGAATTTTCAATTTCTGATGCATCGGCTAATGATCTGGGTACACTTAGGGCAGAGAGCAGAACAACAGGAATAGATGAAGAGGAAGTCGTTTATGCATATGAGGGAACAAGCCAGGTTATTACTTTTACAGTAAATGCTCCGGGAACTGTTTATTTACATGCAATTACAATTGAAAATATTGAGAGTCTGCCAAGCCTGGAAGGGAAAACGCAGGTTTGGGATTTTGGTGCAGAAGATTTTAGTTCTGATGTTAGTATTATTCAAATGTTAGATGTGGCAACCATGAATGCTTGGTACGACGGAACTATTGTTGAAGGATCTACAGGTAATAACCTTCCTGATTTTACTGTGGATGTTTTAAGTTGGACCGGTAAGCCAACATCTGACCGTTTAAGAACAACCAATACATCAGTAACACGTTATGATGCTAAATCAAACGGTATTTATACCGGTTATGTTTATGCTAACGGAACAGTTACTGTAACTGATGGTTTGGCAACACTACGTTATTTTACCATTGAGCTAGAGGAGGAAGATGAAGTATCTGTAGTTGGCATGGGTAATAATGCTCCTGGTAATATGACTTTTGTATATGAAGATGATCCTTCTATTCAGAATGAATTTCAGGAAGTGGCACAAGGAACTGCTACAGAAGTTAATTTTATTGCAAAGGAAGCAGGAAAATATAGAATCTTTGATGCGGTCGATAAACTAAGTGTATTCCGTATTTCTAGAAAAAATGCAGAATTTGTTACCATTACTGGATCAATGGACGAAACAGCTGCTACATTGATTCCAGAAGGATATGGTATTATTTTCACCAATAATGTTACAGGTAAAGAATTTAGTACGGTTGTGTCATCACAGTCTTACTCAATCGATCTGCCGGCCGGACATACTTATGATGTTTCATTGAGCGATGCTAACGGATATATTATTACAAGTGATAACAGTGTTGAAGTGACTGCCGCAGCAACTTTCGATATAACTGTTATACAGATTACTTTTAGTAGTTTATCAGGTACTGTATCAGGGTTAGGATCAGATTTAGCGAACCTTGTTTTGTCAATTACTCCAGATGATCCATCAGTGGCATATATACCAGAAATTGTTTTAGATAATGAATCAGGTGATTTCTCAGTTCAATTAGAGCCGGATGTTGATTATACGCTTACTGCAGAAGGAGTGAACGATTATAGCCTTAACACTTCAGCAGTGAATATTTCCACTGATGTAACTGAATATGATATGGCATTTACAGCTAAGTCTACATATCAAATTACCCTTACAACTTTAAACAGAAGTACAAGTGCTGCATTAACTACAGAGCAGTTGGCTGCTACCTCGTGGACTTTTACTAATCTAAATGAAGAAGGATATGAATATACATATGGCGCTGCTGATGATATTTTCTTAAGAGACGGTACTTATAAAGTTACTGCTTCAGGTCTTCATGCCTATGCTATTCAACTGGCTCCAAATTCAAATCTTGTTGTGGCAGAAGGTGCAGAATCAAAAGAAATGTTATTTGAAGAAGTAACGGAGTGGGTTTTTAATGATGAAAATATTAGTTCGGTTACAGCATATAAAGGACTGATATTTACAGGTTCGGCTAATGTTCGTGGATCAAATGGGGATTTAAACCTGGGAACAGGAGCAACTATTGCTATTCCTGTCAAAGTAGGAGATAAAGTTATTATTACTGATTATTATGCATCTAATTATTCAATTGAAGGTGGAGAAATCGTTACAAATACTTCTGGAAAAACAGATGTGCGTGTCATTTCAGAGTATGTGTACGAAGGAACAGTTGACGGAACAGTTACACTAACTACCGGAGGAACTACTTATTTATTGTCTATAAAAGTTGTAGAGGCCGTTGCCTATTCTCCAGTAATTACGGTGGGTGCAGATAAAGATTATCAAACTATCAATGAGGCTTTGGATGCTATTTCAAAAATGACTCGCACAAGCGACCAGGTTGTTACTGTTGAAATTGATCCGGGTAACTACGAAGAGATGTTAGTTATAGAGCAGGATAATGTAACATTTACTAATGCTTCATCGACTCCTTCTATTGCTTTGGCAAATAAAGGTGTTGATATTGATGCCAATGCTGTTCGTATCACTTCATATTATGGACATGGGTATTCATATTATAGTATGGATAACGATACCAAATGGAATGCTGATGTTTTGCGTGTGAATAAAGAAAACGAATATGAATCCTATACCAATGCTGGAGGAAAAACTGATGGATCATACTGGAATGCGACAGTAGTGATTTATGCGGATAATTTTGTAGCAGAAAATATCATTTTCGAAAACTCTTTTAACCAATACATATCACAAAAAGAGTCTGAAGATATATTAGTTGAAATTCCGGGAGCATCAAAAGGTTTACGTCCAACCAGTGTCGGTAGTACAGCTGTTCAGGATAAAGAATTAATTGAAAGAGCTGCAGCAATAGCTTTTGCAGGAGGTGATAAGACGATTTTAAATAATTGTCGTGTTGTAGGTCATCAGGATTCTTTTTATGGAGATGCAGGTTCGCGTGTAGCTGTTTATAAAGGTGTAATGATGGGAGGTACCGATTATATTTTCGGAGCAATGACAGCTATTTTTTATAAATCAGATCTTGCTTTAATCAATAGTGATGATGCTGATGGAAACGATGTTTCATTTATCACCGCAGCAAAACATACGTCTGGCAGAGGTTATCTATTCTATGAATGTACGATAACTTCGGCAGAGCCTTTACTTGATATGGATAATACCCAACGTTCTAAACCTGGTTACTTAGGTCGTCCTTGGGCACCTGCTACATCTGAGGCTGTATTTTATAATACGACAATTGAAACTACAAATGCATCAGGGCATGATGGGGAGTCATTAATTCAACCTCTTGGTTGGTTAAGTACACTTTCTGGTGAGTCACCATATATGTATGAGTATGGTACAATTGAGGAGGCCGGAGTTGATAACTCAGCTTCCAGAGCTTCATGGGCAACTGTATTATCTGTGGCAGAATTATCAGATGGTACTGCAATTACTACATTAAACTTTACAGATAATGGTGACGGATGGGATCCGTATCCAGCTCTAATTGCTGCAGATCCAAGTACTGATGTGGTTGAAAAAGAAGCAAGTTCTGGTATTGTTGTTAAGTCATATCAAAATGAAATATTCGTAAAAGGAATCGAAACAGATTCTGTTATCAGGGTTTTTAATTTACAGGGTAAGTTGGTAAAAACAACTGAAGTAAGGGCAGAAACTCAATTTACAATGCCAGCAGGATGTTGGATTATAAACGTGACTAATCAGGTTGGTTCTACCTCTGTAAAAGTGGTAACTTTATAATAATATCAAGCGTTTGTAAGCAGGAGGTGTTAGAGCCTCCTGCAATATTATTTACTTAATTTTTTAATGATGCAAGGGAAATTATTTTTTTCAATTTGTGTTCTGTTTTTAATGGCAATGCAAGTTATGGCTACCAATTATTATGTAGCTACTAATGGGAGTGATAGTAATACAGGAACTTCATTGAATACTCCTTATGCAACAGTAACTAAAGCCATTTCTATGGCAAATGCCGGAGATATTATATACATCCGTGAAGGCTCATATGCTTATTCAGCAAAAATAAGTTTAAGTCGGAATGGTACAGTAGATAGTCCAATCAAAATGCAAGCTTATCAGGAAGAAAAAGTAGTAATTGATTTTTCTTCTATGGTTTTTAGTAGCAGTAATCGCGGCTTTAGTTTAAGTGGAGATTATTGGGAAATTAAAGGCCTAATGGTTCGCGAAGCGGGAGATAATGGAATGCATATTTCTGGAAATTACAATACTATTGAGAACTGTGTATTTTTTGCAAACCGCGATACCGGATTGCAATTGGGAAATGGTGCTTCTAATAATAGAATAATCAACTGTGATAGTTATGGAAATGCAGATCCAACCGATTATGCAGATGCTGATGGTTTTGCCTGTAAAATTGATGTTGGAGACAATAATTACTTTTATGGCTGTCGTGCCTGGTTAAATGTTGATGATGGTTGGGATGGATATATGAAAGAAGATGTTCAGCCAAGTACTATTATTGAAAACTGCTGGACCTGGATGAATGGATACTTTTTAGATGGATCAGATGCCGGAGCCAGTGCCAACGGTAATGGTTTTAAAGTGGGTGGAAGTGATAATAAGGATATGGATCATGATTTTACTGTCATAAACAGTGTGGCTTTTGATAATAAATCCAAAGGCTTCGACCAGAATAATAATACCGGAAATATGAAGTTCTACAATTGTACCGGGTATAGAAACAAGGGCAATAACTTTTCTATTCCAAGAGCTTTAAATGCAGGTAACACTGCTGAAGTTAAAAACTGCATTGCCATTGACGGAAAAATTAGTTTGGGAAGTTTTGTGACGCAGGAATATAACACCTGGAATTCAGGATTTTCTGTTGGTACTTCTGATTTTATTAGCCTGGATACAACCGGTGTTTCCGGACCAAGACAAGCCGATGGCAGTTTGCCCGATTTAGATCTATTTAAACTGGTAGATGGAAGTAATTTAATTGATGCAGGTATCGATTTAGGATACGCATTTAATGATGATGCGCCGGATTTAGGTGCTTTCGAAACAGATTATAATGTCTCAGGTTTATTTTCTATTAATCAGAATCAGGACTTTTATAACTTAAAGTTATTGAATAATCCGGTTAGGTCTGTTTTGCAAATGCAAACGAATGTTGATCGTAATGTGATGGCATCTATCCAGGTTATTTCAATTACCGGACAAATCATAACTGAATTAAATACAGAGTTAATGATCGGCACACAAGTAAGCCAACTCGATGTTTCAGCCTTACAAACCGGTTTGTATTTAATCACTATTAATTCAGAAGAAGGCGCAGCAAGCTATAAGTTTATTAAAAGATAGTGTTATAAGTAATTAGCTCAGGTTCGATAACTGTTTTGGTTATCACTAAATAAAAGCGGTGTGCAGGAGTCGGACTTTTGCTAATTATTACCAATGCAGGTAACATGTTTGATTATAGTTAAAAGTTGAGTGGCAGGTTTGTTCGTTGAGCAGACCTGTCATTCTATAAGCAAATTGAAGACTCTATCTGAATTCAGTTTTTTGAATCTTTCCATTCTAATCCTAATTCTTACCTAAATCATAATTGTATGTATAAAGTTGTCACATTTGGAGAAATATTACTGAGGCTTTCTGCAGAGGAACATAAACGATTTGCTCAAGCAGATAAATTTGATGCTCATTACGGAGGAGGAGAGGCTAATGTGGCCATTTCTCTATCTAATTTTGGCGTGCAAACCAACTATGTTACCAGAATTCCTGATAACGAAATAGGGCAGGCTTGTATTCGTTCGCTTAAAAAGTTTGGAGTAGGAACAGAGCATATATTATTGGGAGGAAAAAGGTTAGGGCTTTACTTTTTAGAGTTAGGAGCAGTAAACAGAGGATCAAAAGTTATTTATGATCGTGATGATTCTGCTTTTGCCACTTTAAAACCTGGAATGATTAATTGGGATAAGGCATTCGAAGGCGGAAATTGGTTTCATTGGTCAGGTTTAAGTGCAGCCATTTCTCAAAGTGCGGCAGATGTGCTATACGAAGGTGTGCTGGCAGCATATCAAAAAGGGATGACCATTTCATGTGATATCAACTTACGTAGCAACTTATGGAACTATGGTAAAACATCAAACGAAATAATGCCTCCTTTATTAGAGATGTGCGATGTGATATTAGGAAACGAGTACGATGCAGAATTTGCTATGGATATAGAGGTAGAAGATAAATTTAAAGGGAAGTTCAGTAAAGAATCGTTTATGCATGTTTGTCCCATGATTATGAATCGCTATCCCAAGGTTAAAAAAATAATAGCCACAAGAAGAGGAAGTGTTAATGCATCTAATAATAGTTTACACGCCCTTATGTTTGATGGAGCTAAACTAATAGAATCCAAATATTTTGATATAACTCATATTGTAGATAGAGTTGGAGGAGGAGATGCATTTACCGGAGCCTTGATTTATGGATTACTCGAAAGACCTAACCAACCCGGACAAATACTAAACTTTGCAGTAGCTGCATCCAGCTTAAAACATACTATTTCGGGAGATGCAAATATGATTACCATTGATGAAGTTGAACAATTGGTAAAAAACAGTGCTTCCGGAGCTGTTATTTCTTTTACTTAATATCAAACAAGAAAATTAGTTAAATAGTTTCTGAATAAGGATAGGCAGAAAAGATTAAAGGACATTCCTAACATCTTTTCTGCTTTTTAGTTTTGATATTTATTACAGGTAAATTCGTTATAATTGTTGTTAAAAAATCAATTATAATCAGACATAGTGAGCTTCATAGAATTTATCAATTAAATCATTTGTACAAATCGAGAAAAAATGCTTAAGAATTTTATCTGTATAGTTTTTATGTTGTTGTCTACATTAGATACTAATGCAACAATGCAAATACCTGATATTTTAATTTATAAATCAGATACAGTTTATATTTATCAATTCCCATTTGAAGCATACATTCAAAAAGATTTAACTTTATATAAAAAGATATTCAATCATGATGAGTTTACCTATAGTAGTTCTTGTTGGAGAGGCTACATGGCAACCTGGCATTTAGAAAATGATAGTTTGTTTTTAGGAGAATTATCAAATACAGAAGGAACCTATAAATTTAATCTTGATGAACTTTTTAACTCAAATCAATTAAGAAATGGGAGAGTGTTTGCCAATTGGTATAATGGCGAAATAAATGCTCAATTTGGTGATTTAATAATTAGTAACCTTGTAAATGCGAAAGAGGATATTTATAGTCAATCATTAAAATGTATTATTGAAGAAGGTATAGCTAAAAAAATAACTATCGATAATATATCCGATTGCGAGTTGGCAAAAGCTTTGGCTCAAAAGGATTTTTATGATGAAAAATATGCATTTCATTCGGTAGAGCTAGTTCCCAATGACAATTCATTAATATATACATTGAATAAATATTATAATATAAAATGGTACTTTACAGATTCATTAGCGTACTATAATTGTTATGATGAAGAAATGATGATGTTACTGGAATATCAATTTGGAGAGTCTTTTATGGATAAAGCTGCTGAAATTGCAGATAGTTTGGAGAACACAGAAAATTGGATGTCTTATGCCAGTTTCGAAAGTACTATCACATAAAGTGTGTAAATAGTAAAATTATACCTCGAAAATTAATTACTGAATAGTTTTCACTATTTAGTAATTGATTTTGAGGAGTCCCCGCGACAGCGGACGATATACTATTTGTTTAAAATATCAGGATACAATCTTGAGTTATTTTATTTATTTTTAAACAGATAGTATACTTATGAAAAAAGAAGATCTATTAAACAGCGACTTTCTTAAGCAATTTAAGAATGGAGAAGAACTCAATGATTTTCTTCACCAACTTCAAAAACGCGGCGTTGAGCAGATTCTTGAAGGCGAATTAGATGCTCATGTCGGCTACGAAAAACATGCTACCTCAGACTCTGAAAATGCAAGAAATGGTCATACTTCGAAGAAGATCAGAACGATGTATGGAGAGTCACAGATCAAGGTTCCTCGCGATCGTCAAGGTACTTATAACCCAATGATCGTTCCTAAACGCAAGAACATTATTGACGGAATAGAAAATGTAATCATATCTCTTTATGCTAAAGGCATGTCCAATAGTGACATTGAACAACAGATTAGTGAAGTGTATGATTTTGATATCTCACCGTCAACTATCTCCAGGATCACATCTAAAGTCACCGAAGACATTATTGCATGGCAAAATAGACCTCTTGAGCCTGTGTATCTGATTGTATGGATGGACGGTATTGTTTTTAAAGTTAGAGACAACTCAAAAGTCATCAATAAGACCATTTATATTGCGGTTGGTCTGAAAGTTGACGGCAAGAAAGAAGTTCTTGGCTTATGGCTGGGAAAGAACGAATCATCAGCCTTTTGGATGAGCGTATTAACCGATATAAAAGCACGTGGAG
The DNA here is from genome assembly GCA_963677245.1 of uncultured Saccharicrinis sp. Taxonomy (GTDB): domain Bacteria; phylum Bacteroidota; class Bacteroidia; order Bacteroidales; family Marinilabiliaceae; genus Saccharicrinis. The sequence continues at coordinate 571,381 of OY781921.1, read as the reverse complement.
TCAATGATATATTGATTACCGCAACTGATAATTTGAATGGCTTTACCGATACGATAAAGAATGTATTCCCTGAATCAAGCACACAGATATGTGTTGTTCACCAAATACGAAATGCTTGTAAATATGTAGTATGGAAAGATAAAAAGGAGTTTACTCGTGATATGAAATCGATTTATGAAGCTCCTACTAAACAAGCAGCTGAAGCAGCGCTTGAGGATTTTGCTCAAAAATGGGAAAGCAAATATTCTTATGCCATCAAAAGCTGGCGCAATAACTGGGACGAATTAACTGTGTTTTTTGACTTCCCAATTGAGATTAGAAAAATCATATACACAACCAATTTAATTGAAAATTTAAATGGGAAAATTAGGAAATACACCAAAAACAAGCTCTCATTTCCTACAGATGAAGCTGTAATGAAGTCTGTTTTTCTGGCGGTGAGAGAAGCAACTAAAAAGTGGTCGATGCCAATCCGAAATTGGGGTATTATCCACAATCAGTTTTTGGCTATATTTGAAAATAGGATCCAGTAAATATACTGAACCCTGATATTTTAAACTTACACACTTTCTAGCTTAGTGTCGTTTCGAAGGAGGTTATGCTGCAGCTTTAAGTTACTTCGTTTCAAACTTACAGGTTGATTCTTCCGATATTAATACCATATCAACTAAAATTCTTATTGACATGGAAATCGATTCTCTAGGTAATGTTACTAATCCAAATGTTGTTAGAGGTATTAGTACTTCTTTTGATCAAAAAGCTATAGAGCTAATTAAAAATATGCCTCGCTGGAAACCGGCCTATAAATATGGAAATCCTGTTAGATCAAAAGTCTATTTACCTATTCATATAAATTTTCAATAACTATGATTTATTTTTCAAATCATACTTTTCCAATGCAACATATTGAACGCCATTGGGAGTTGATCTGCTTTTGTAGAGAATGACTTCAGGGATATGTTGTAATGGAATATTATCAATTTTGTAGTTTTCTATAGATTTTATATTTGAGCTATTCGTTTTAAAACGGGCAAGAGTAATGTGTGGTGTATATTCACTATGCTGAATTGATAGTTCTGGTAGAATAGCTATTATTTCTTCCTGAATATGCTTTTGTAATTGCTTTAATGAAGGTTTTTTTTGAATACCTAACCACAAAATCCCGCCTTTCTTTCTTTTATGAAATTGTCCGAGAGAATGAATACCGATATCTAATCCTGAGAAATTCGGAACAACCCGCTTTAAGGTTTCATGAATTTGTAAAACCTGTTTATCGCTTGCCTGCCCAATAAAAAGCAAGGTTAAATGCAGATTATCTTCCTTTACCCACTTTATTCCATCATAGGGGAGTGCTTTTTTAATAGAAGCAAACTGAAAGTTGTTATGAATCTTAATACCAATAAATATTCTCATTTTACTTGCTTTAGGAACAAGTTATAAAAATTGTCGCACAACTTTTTTTAAGTTTTATCATTTAGGAAAAGCTTGAAAATATATAAAACAAAAAAGATGCATCTTACGATGCATCTTTAAACTATGTTGTTTGTATTTCTTTATTTCTTTAGGAATGGAAGAATCTTTTCGAAAGAAACAATTTTAAAATTCTGATTTACGCTGGTTTCTCCGTCCATGTTAAAACCATCCTGTGCCACAAATATACCTTTAGGAAAAGCATCTCCCATTGGGATAGGACTCACATCCAAACCATCAGTTTCTTCAATGCCATCATAGGTTTTGTCATTTACCACAAAACTGGTAATATAATTGTTTTGCTCGCTTAAATCGAAAACAGCATACGAGAAACTACCCTGACTGGAAGCAATTAAATATCCTTCATCTTCTGATATACGATAAATAGCTAAACCTTCGATATCGTAGTTGATATCCTTATTGTTTTGCATGCGCGAAGAAGCAATTGCTACAGAAGTTGTATCGCCATTTGCATGGGCATCAAATTTAAAGATAGCTTCTTCTTCAACACCTACGTAAAGTATATTGGTAAGCGGATCAACCACCATTCCTTCCGGCTGACTGTTTACTTTTAATGTACGAGCTAGTTCTGCGTAAACAGAATCGTTACTATTGTTTAAATACCATTGCTCAATTACACCGTTTTTACCATTTACATACACATAATGCTTATTTTCTTGCGTATCGTGGTACATACAAAGTCCGTATACATCATCAACCGAAGATGGGATAGTACAAATTGGTTTTTCCACTAATCTAAAGTTGGATTTGTCAATAGCCAATACATCAACACCATTATGGGTGCGGTTACTTCCGGCAACGATATCCGTTTGTTGTCCTTTCCATTTAAAATTGTAACTCACATCGGCATTGTTAATCTTACCTATTTTAATAAACTGCAATTCTTCGCCTTGCAATGTATATACATGTAAACCCGCTTTTTTATTGGTTCCAATAATTAAACTTTGAGCAGGATTGCTTTTGTTTACCCAAATAGCAGGATCATCAGCCGCATCCTCTCTATGCTCCGAAACAACCGGAACAGTTTCGTAATCAGCCTCAGTAATATTTACAAATTTAGATTTCAAGCTTAAAGCTTCTGCCATTTTAATGGAATCTTCTCTGGCTTCTTTATTTCGCTCTGCTAGTGTAGCATCAATAGTGCTTTCCTCTGTGTTTGCTGATTGCTTTTTGCTTGTTTGATTACATGATGAAATAACACCTAAAAGCAATAATAATGTGAATGTTGAAAGTATCTTCATGCGGTTTATGTTTTTCAAAAGATATCAGACTGTATTTCCTGAATCCATTGAAATGTAAAATAATAATTTCTGCGTGTATAAAGTTTGTTGGATGAGAATAATCTCACCCAACAAACTTATATTTAAAAGTTAACTTTTACTCCGGCTTTAAATGTCATACCGTAGTATTCCATTTGGTAAGTTCTGTTGCTCTTTCCCTGGAAATATCTTAATGGCTGATTTAATAAATTGTTGAAATCAGCATAAAATAAGTAGTTTTTATTTAGGTTATAAGTAAGATTTAAGTCAATGTACGTAACAGCATCGTAGTAGATGTCATTAAATTTACTATCTCCAACTTCATCAATAAAATCACTGGCATAATTGTAAGATAATCTTCCTGAAAACTTCTTTAATTCGTATGATAAAGATGCGTTTAATGTATGCTCAGGAGATCCCGGCATTACTAAATCTTCGTTTTCTCGATCTTCAATATTAAAGTTCTCGATTTTAGAATGTGTATAGGTATAGTTAGCATATACACCAAATCCGCTTAAGAATCCAGGTAAGAAATCAAGCTGGCGCTGAGCGGCAAATTCAAGACCCCAAAGCTTAGCATCTCCACCGTTGATAGGTCTTTTATACTTTTCGTAAATAGTTCCTGTTCCGTTGGCATCACCATTCATATCAACATCAGACTTACGCTCATCAACAATAAAATCTTTAATATCCTTATAAAAGAAACCTCCCGATACAATACCGATAGACTTAAAATAATGCTCCATCATAATATCGATGTTATTAGATGTAGTTGGTTCCAGACCTGGATTACCTAAAGAAATCTCTTCATTATCTTCAATTTGAACATAAGGGATTAAATCAAAATATCCTGGACGTGCAATAGTAGATGTAAATGCTGTTCTTAAAATAGTGTTTTTATCCAAATTATAACGTAAATGGATATTTGGAAGAATATTAGTATAATCATTTTCCAATACACCTGTTGCAACACGAGGATCAGTGTCATCATCTACTTCATCATCATAAATAAAACCTTCACCTTCAGTTTTAGTGTGTTCGATTCTGGCACCAACAATAGCAGATAACTTTTCACCTAATTGTTGATTTAACATGATATATCCGGCAGATACTTTTTCTTTTGCATTGTAGTTTCCTGCAAGTTCCGACCAATCAATTTCTTTTTCGAACTGTGATGCATCTTGCAAATTTAATTCACCAACAAATTCTTTAGAAACAAATGAACCTACATCATATTTATCACCTGGCATAAAATCATCCTTTGACCAGTCTTTTTTACTATTCAATGCGTTTGCAAGGAATGCATCTTCATTAATTGGTGAATACTCGTAAAAGTCGTTATCTCTACTTTTTTCTTTCGACTTGTATTTACCTCCAAACTTTAATGAGTTTTTAAATGGACCTTTAGCTAAAGGAAGCTCAAAGTTTAAGCGAGCAACTACATCGATATCTTCTGTATATTGGTTTTCTTCTGTCAGTTCGTTTACTTCCCAATCTCCATTTAAATCCTGAACAGAAGGATCTAAAGTCATAAAAGGTTTTCTTGAATTTGATGCATCATACAAAATGTCTTCACCTTCAATGGTCATTTCAAGATATCTTTCTTGTGGTCTGTCTTCTGATGCTTTAGAATAAGAAACACCCCAATCCGTTTTTACTATTCCAAATAAATGCTCACCACTTAAAGCAAACTGCATCATTTGTTGATCCTCTAAACGAGCATTCTTATCATTCGCACCGGATTTAGTTTCTCTGGCAACTTCAGTTTCCTCATATTCATCATCATCAGTACCTTCAATTTCATCATCTCCGGGACCATCATATACTTCTGCAGGATAATAGTTCCCTGTTGGTTCATCTACTGGTTTAAAAACATTTCTGTATCTGTTTTCCCAGTCTTTACGACGGTTATAAATACCCTTTAAAAATAAAGTGTGGTTTTCGTTTAGTTTAAAATCGAAAGAGGCTGAATAACTCTGGCGAATACGTTGTAAGTAGTATTGACGCACTTGAACTTCTTTTAAATAGTAATCATCTTCGTCGCCATCCCATTCAGCTTCCACGTTATCTGAACCTAATTTATTATTATGGAAAGAAGCACTTAAAATCATACCTAATTTTTCATTCAATAAGCGATCTCCGTAGATAAGGTTACCCACAAAAGTAGGCTCTCCTGCTAAATAATTATATCCAGAACCAAAAGATCCTGTAAAACGTCTTTTATAAGGTTCTGCAATAGTGACAAGGTTAATTGATCCACCAATGGCATCTGCATCCATATCTGGTGTAATGGCTTTATTTACTTCCACCATCTGAATCATTTCAGAAGGAACAAGGTCTAACTGAATCTCACGTACTTCAGCTTCAGCAGAAGGAATACGCTCACCATTGATAGTTACTGAATTATATTGTGGAGCAGTACCACGAATGTTACCAAAACGAGCTTCACCTTGGTCGTATTGCACATTGATACCAGGAATACGCTTTAAGGCATCTCCAATATTTGCATCAGGGAATTTTCCCATTTGATCCGATGCAATTACATTGGTAATGTTAGCGCTGGTTTTCTGTTGGTTTAGAGCTTTTGATTGACCTTGTAATCCGGCAGAAACAGTAACCTCCTGAATACCCACACCTGGGTCCATTTTAAAATCCAAAACGGTTGTTTTTCCAGGTTTAACTGTAACTTCTAATTCTGAAGGTTCAAAACCAATATAAGAAACTTTTAGTTGATAAGTACCAGCTTCCACGTCGGTAATGACATAGTTTCCGTTTACATCCGTAAAAGTACCTATTTCAAAATCATCAGTATAAATACTTGCTCCAGGTAAGGATAAGTTGTTACTATCTACAACTCTACCTCTAATATTTCCATTTTGAGCATTTACAGCACAAATTCCTAATACCAGGAATGCGATAAAAAGCAGTTGTTTTTTCATTTCTTGAATTTCCAATTTGTAGTTTATGTTTTGATGTTTAAATCGTCCTAAAATTCTTTGCAATGTTAGTTGTGATAGCTTTCTCCGGCAATAGTGCGAATACACAGTCGGGCATAGTACTTTTTACTATGTCAAACTTCAGCGTTCGTCTTAAGTGTTGATATTAATCGAGATAGGAGTGTTTGACTGTCATTTGGACAGGCATGCAAAGCAGAGATTGATAAAGATTAATTAAACAAGGCGGTTATTATTAATGATATATTAACACCCAGGAAAAAGTGTATTGACTTAAGGAAGGTATTTTTGTTTTATTCTTCACATTTATACACAAAAATGATATCTGTAATAATAGCTGATGACCATGCGGTAGTAAGAACCGGTTTACAATTGATTTTTCAAATTGGATCTGATATACATATAGAAGGCGAAACGGATAATGGAAATGAACTATTATCAATGATTAATGAAAATCATTATGATGTGGCCATCGTTGATGTGAATATGCCGGGTATCAATTCCATTCAGCTGGTATCAGCTATTAAAGAGCATAAAAATATTCCGGTTGTTGTATTTACAATGAATACTGATGAGCAATTAGCTGCCCGTATGCTAAAGGCAGGAGCAATGGCTTATATTAATAAAGAAGAAGATCCCGAAGAATTGATAAAAGCGGTAACTAATGCATCGCAAGGTAAAAAGTATTTAACCAAGGTTCAGGAATACTTTTTTGCAAATCAGTTTATTTTAGGAGATAACCAGCAAGTTGATTTGGAAAATTTAACTGATAGGGAGTATCAGGTAATGCATTTATTGGCTTCTGGAAAATCAAAAGATGAAATATCCGAAAGTTTAATGATAAGTAAGAATACATTAAGCAATCACCGTAATAATATTCTTAAAAAGTTGAATCTTACCAATAATGTAGAGCTTACTAAATATGCTTTATCTCATAATGTTATTCAATAGTTAATGCGTAAAGAGTTATTTTCAAAAACATTTGTTTTAACTATCCTGATATGTTGTTTTTGCATGTATGTAAATGCGGATGATACAGGGATAGAACAAAGATTTAACTTATCCCAAATAAGAAAATTTCAGTTTCAACATTCAGATAGCTCATCTTACTATCTGCAAAAAGCATATAGTTGTTATTCTGGTAGCAAAAGAGATACAATATATGCAGAGATTATGCTGCTTTCAGGAACGCAAACTGCTCTGCAAGGAAATACAAATCTGGCACTTATATATTATGAAAAAGCGCGGGGAATCTATACTGATCAGAATCATAAATACGGTTTAATAGAAGCTATTTTAAATATTGGAGAGATTTATTATAACTGGGCTAATTTTAATGAAGCGTTAGCACTCTTTAAAGAAGCTTATCAATTAGCTATACAATATAATTATGAGATCCTTAAGGTTAAAGCCTTGAATTATATGGGGAAGTATTATCACTCTAAAGGTAATTTTAGCGAATCATTACAATGCTATAATCAAGGGCTAAAATTGGCTGAAGAAATAAGTGATACCATTGGAATAGTCGCGTTACACAATAAAATAGGTAAGCATTTTAAAACAATTGGTGATTACCCTAAATCCTTGGAACATTTTCTGATTTCTGAAAATTTAATTAGTGGTAAAAGCAACAAAATAGAGTTGGCTACTACGTTTAATCATCTGGGCAATATTTATCAGGAATTTAAAGATTATAAAAAAGCAATTCATTTTCATAAACAAGCCTTAAAAGCACGTCGTGAAATGAATTACAAAGAGGGCGTGGCTAAATCCTTAAAAAATTTGGGCGAGGTTTTACTGGATATAAATGATTTGGATAGTGCTCTGTTATGTTTTGAAAAGTCAAATGAAATTTGCGATGAAATAGGGTATACCAAGGGACAAATAAAAAACATTCAAAATCAGGGTGTTATTTTTCATCTGCAAAATAAATCAAAAGATGCCATAAACAAGTATGAGCATTCATTAGAACTTTCTCATAGAATTGGATATACCATTGGCGAAATGAAAGCTTTATTATCCTTGGCAGAGGTGTATAAAACTTCAGGATACTTTAAGCAAGCGCTTACTTTTGCACAAAAAGGTTTAAATATTGCGATTAAAGAAGAAGTAAATGCGAGTATTGCCGATTTTAATTTGATGTTCTCAGAAATACATCAAAACATGGGAAATTTCCAGGAGGCATTAACGTTTTACCAAAACTATACAGTTTTGTATAAGGAAATGATTAATCTGGAATCGAATCGAAAAATTGCAGAATTGCAAACCGAATATAAACTGTCATTACAAAATCGTGAAAATGAAGTACTCAAAAAAGAGAACCAGATTAAAGAATTAATGATTAAACGAAAAAACCAGTATATCATTTTTGCTATTGTGCTTTTTTGTTTACTTATTACATTGGTTTTTATTGTGTATGGTATGTTTTTGCAAAAGAAAAAAGCCAACATTAAACTTACACAGCTAAACGATAATATTACAATTCAAAATATTGAGTTGGAAAGGCTTAATGCCAAATTAAAACGTTCAAAAGATCAGCAGGTAAAGTTATTTAGCATTATTTCTCATGAGCTAAGAAATCCTTTGTATTGGTTTAGAAACTTAATTCAAATGCTATCTGACAGATTAGATTCTTTGGATAAAGAGATGATATCAAAATCTTTAAATTCGTTGAATGAATCTGCTAATAATACTTTCCACCTGATGGATAACCTTTTACACTGGTCGAAGTCGCAATTGGGCAATATTAAGTTTAATCCGGAACCACTAAATATTAATCAGCTTATTCAGGACAATATAAAACTGGTTAGCCATTTTGCAGCGTTTAAAAATATCTCAATTCAATACCAATTTAAAACTGATTTTATGGTATATGCGGATAGGGTAATGGCGCAGACAATTATCCGTAATATTCTTTCAAATGCCATTAAGTTTACGCCTACAAAGGGCTATATTAAAATAGCATGTTTAGAGAAAGATACTTTCTTGGAGGTAAGGATTAAGGACAATGGTATGGGTATGGAGAGAAAAACAATTGAAGGAATTATCAATTCAAAAGGAACAACATATATCCCAACTACAGATCAGGAAACAGGCAGTGGGATAGGGTTGGCATTAAGTAAAGAGTTTATTTCACGTAATGGAGGCGAATTATTTGTTATTAGTAAACCAGGTTATGGATCGCAATTTAGCTTTACAATTCCCCTTTATAAAACAAAAACACCTCAATCTAAGAAAGTTGAATTGCTTTTAAATTAACTATATGTTTTAAGTTTTATTCTTATTTAGTTCATCCTTAATAACACCATAAGTCATTAGTTATCAACATAAAAATGTGAATAACTAATGGCTTTTGTATATTCTTAATTGCAAGGATAATAGTAAATTAGGGGAAAACCTTGCAGAAATAATGAAAGGAAAATTACCTAATCAGAATCAGAGAAGTTTATTCCGTCCCATTTTAAAGGATATCATTAACCCTAAGCATGAACTAGCGATATTATCAGGTCGTATCAATTGGCAGGATTTCGAGGATAGCTTTAGTCCTCTTTATTCCCACACTGGCCAGCCAGGTACTCCCATTCGTACGATGGTTGGGTTATTGTTATTAAAAAGGATTTATAATTTAGGCGATGAAACAGTTATGGAGCAATGGGTTCAAAATCCCTATTTTCAATACTTCTGTGGAGAAGCCGAGTTTCAGTGGACACCTCCATGTGATCCCTCAGATATGGTTCATTTTAGAAATCGTATTGGCGAACAAGGCGCTGAAAAAATACTTGAAATCTCCATCGACACCAGAAGAGATGAGATTAAAACTAGCAATGATGTACTAATAGATACCACTGCTCAAGAGAAAAATATAACCTACCCCACAGACAGCAAGCTATTTATAAAAGTGATTAAACACTGTAATAAAATAGCTAAACAAGAAGGCGTTGAACAAAGGCAAACCTATCAACGCACCATGAAAAAACTCTTGTTAAAGCAACGCTTTGCACATCACCCCAAGCGCAAGAAAGAGGCCGCAGCTGCATTACGTAAATTAAGAACTATTGCCGGAAGATTAGTTCGTGAACTAGAACGCAAACTTGACCAGGAAACTTTTGCCCGATATGAACAGGCATTAAAGAATTGCTTACGCGTTGTTGAGCAAAGGAAAAGCGACAGCAATAAAATCTATAGCTTACACGAACCAGACACAGCCTGTATTGCAAAAGGAAAGGCTCACAAGAAATTTGAATTTGGTTCAAAAGTGTCTTTTGCTGTTGTGCCTAAAGTAAATATTATAGTAGGCATTAAAAATTTCAATGGTAACCCTAATGATACATCAACCTTAGAACCCGCATTAGAAAATGTTGAAAAGGTTAGCAAGATAAAATTCAAAAATGCCATCGTCGACAGGGGTTATAAAGGAAAGAAGAAAGTACACGACACGATAATCGTTACTCCAAAGCCTCCATCCTCCAGGCAGCCTTACAGCAAAAACACGATGCGAAAGAAATGTAAATCAAGAGCTGCAGTAGAACCAATTATCGGACATACAAAACATGGGTGTCGTATGATTAAAAACTACTTAAAAGGCAATGCAGGTAACACAATAAATGCAAACCTGGCTGCAGCAGGGTTTAATTTTAAAGGATTACTTCGTAAAATCAAGGAAGAAGTTCTTTGGCTAAAAATTATACTGGAAATATATTTCAAAACATATAACATATCTCCAGTAATTATTTGTTCGTAAGGATTAACTATTTAGTTGACTTTTCCTGAACACCTGCGCTTCGCATCTTGACAAGTTTGTTAAGTAAATCAAACCAAAATGGAGAACCAAGAGAAAGGGCAATAGAAGTTAATAAACATCCAATCATATACATTATATAATCAGAACACTTAGCTCCGGATATTTGCCATGGATATTCACCTTGCAAAATAGACTGATTTTTTTGTGCTTGAGTCATTAATTGGTTCAACTCTACATTTAACTGTTCTATTTGATCAACTTCTACTTCATTTTTATCTTGAGTTTGATTGTTTTGTAAATATAATGTAGCAGATTCAATCATAGCTAATTGGACTTCTGTGTTCGTACCTAGCTTTTGAGCAATATCTATGGTGTTAATGTTTAAAACTAATGAGATTAATAATCCACACAAAAATGTAATCACATGAATTTTCTTTTTATACCAACCAGAAACCCGATCCATCATATCATTATACCATTCCTCAGAAGCTCGATTAAAACGATGAATTTGGTTGTTTGATTCATTAATCAGGTTAATTAAAAATTTTTGAGTTTCGTTTTCTTTGTTGAGTTTTGATTTAATGTTCTCCAATTCATCATTTGCGTCATAAACTTGATTCAGAGTTTGAAATAAGGTTCTAGCAAAAGTTTTAGGTTTTAAATAGGAGGGAAGTCTTGATTTTTTCGAAAACAAACTCTTTTTACCTAAATATTTATACTCAGGCCTGTTCAAAAATATTTTACTGAGTTCTGAGTCATTCGCATCGTCATCATCAAGCATTCTTTGAATCGCAGCTCTTAATACTTTTCCTCTGAGATTTATCCATGAGCTGATTAATTCGGTTAAAGTGGTGGTGATTAAACTGTAGATGGCATAAATAAAAACCAGACCTAATGCCACATTTAAAGCAGGGTTATTCAACATTATTTTGATTGTTTATTTCATTAAATATTAATGGTTTAAAGTCTTTTTCTTCGAATAAAGTATAGGAAAAAACAGATCCATAAAGGCTCGCCGATTTTTTAAGGATAGACAGAAAAATCTGGAAGTCAAGATCATGTTGTATGATCTGACAACCAGCATTGTATTGTCCTTGTTTATCAATATCGCGGATAATACTATTGGTATTAACATTTAAAACTGTTACATCATTATATATTTTTTTCTTATCCAATTGATCCTTAGTATCAAAATTTCGCCAAACTTTAAAGTTATGTGTTCCTTTTTGAACTAACTCTTCATATATATTATTATGCTTTCCTATCATCCAGCAGTTTTCATATTGTCCGGGAACCAAAATTGCAGCACCATTTCTACTCATGTTTCTGTGATTTATCCAGTATAAAGCAGGGTTTGTTGTAGCTGGAAAACTTAGTATCACAGGATTGGTAAAAGAATCAAAATAAGCTAAACCTAAAATATCACTAAATTCTATCTCACTAGTGTTTTTCGATCGAATGCCAAATATATTAATCTGATAGGAATAATCCTTATTAAACAAATATTTTTTATCAGTATAAGCTTGCTCTACACTTTCGAAAGTCAGTTTCATAATTGATTAGTATTAAGTAAGAGATTGATAGAATTTTAAAATAAAAGACACTCACGTAAGTATTACTTTAAATTAGGTATTTGTTACATTTTTAGCATTTATTTATTAACAATTGATTAAAGTTATTGTAAAAGCAAGATTAGAAGATTCGTTTACTTTTATTATTATCGAATATCTAAATCTATTCTATGCTTAAGCAAATACTAATTAAATGGAAGGAAAAATTTGTTTCTTTATTAAAAGCTGATTTATCACCTGAAAAGCAGGCATATGCCATTGCACTTGGATTGGTGCTTGGAATTGTTCCATTTTTCTTTGGCTTAAACATTTATCTCTCTATGTTCTTTGCATGGCGGCTAAAGTTGAATCAAGTATTATTGCAATTGGTGTCTAATGCGGTTTATCCACTTCAAATATTATTATTTGTTCCTTTTATGAGACTAGGCGTATCTATGTTTTGTACCGATCAAATCGAATTTTCAAATGGATTTATTCTGTCTGTATTTAAGAATGGTTTTTGGAGCGCATTGCAAAATCTTGGAGTATGGAATTTATATGGAGTGTTAGTTTGGTTGATTACAGCAATTCCAATGGTGTGGTTATTAAGAAAATGTATTAAAGCATTTCTTATTAATTATAGATTAAAGACAGTTTATGAATAGCAATTATTTTAAAAGACAAAAAAAGCCTGCAGTAAGTGACTACAGGCTCATTTAGTAAGTATATTTTTAATACTAATTTTCGCTTAAAAATCTTTCAGCATCAATAGCTGCTTTACAACCTGAACCAGCAGCAGTTACCGCCTGACGGTATTGATTATCCATCACATCACCACAAGCAAATACACCTTCTACATTTGTTTTTGAAGTATTTCCTTTAGTCTGAATGTATCCAACTTCATCAGTATCCAAATAATCTTTAAAGATATCTGAATTCGGGGTGTGCCCAATGGCTAAAAAGAAACCATCCATAGCCACTTTTACTTCTTCTTCATTTTCCTCACCTTGGTTTTTAACTAATATTGCACCTTCTACAACGCCATCGCCGATTAATCCTTTAGTTTGATGTTTCCAAAGTACTTCGATGTTTTCTGTCGCAAATACTCTGTCTTGCATAACTTTTGAAGCTCTTAAAACATCTCTTCGTACAATCAGGTATACTTTCTTAGCTAGTCCAGCTAAGTAAATAGCTTCTTCGCAAGCTGTGTCACCACCACCAACAACGCCAACTACTTTTTCACGATAGAAGAATCCATCGCAAGTGGCACAGGCAGAAACACCGGAACCAGCATATTTTTGCTCATCTTCTAGACCTAAATATTTAGCAGTTGCACCCGTTGCAATAATTACAGTTTCAGCTTCAATTGTTTTATTTCCGTCTACTGTAACTTTAAATGGGCGTTGCGATAAATCAGCCGCTGTTGCATATCCAAAACGAACATCAGCACCAAAACGAACTGCTTGCTTTTTTAAATCTTCCATCATAGCAGGACCTGTCGTTCCATCTGCATATCCGGGGAAGTTTTCTACTTCAGTTGTTGTGGTTAATTGTCCGCCCGGTTGCATTCCTTCGTACATAACTGGTTTTAAGTTTGCTCTGGAAGCATAAATTGCAGCAGTATATCCGGCAGGACCAGAACCTATGATTAAAACTTTTACTTTTTCAATTTCGTTTGAATCTCCGGAAGTGGAATTGGAAGAATCTAAATTCCCCATTTTTTCAAATAATGCCATAATTATAGTGTTCTTTTATATTATTCAATCGTATTTATTTTCTAATCAAAATTTAGCCCATTTATTAAAAGCATGCAAGCTAAAGAAAAACTGACAGTATTAAACTGACAAATCTACATATATTTAATGCTTCATTCTTTAAGTGTGATTGTATCTGTATCAAAAGATAAACCAGCAACAACACCAACGCCGTTATTTACATTACTATAAATATTATACGGCTCCTGAATAGGAAAATCCCTATATGTTTCTTCAATAATTGATGTTCGAAAAAAATTGTAATATTCTTCGGTTAATGAATACAAATAAATTACTAATTTGTTTTGAAGAATATTGTTATTGTTTAAATAATTCTCAGGAATTGATAGTTCTACAACATAACTATTTCCATTAAAAATATAATCACTAAATATACCCTGAAAATCTGTATCTGGAAATAAAAAAGATTCATCATTTCTAATACTAAAGACTTTATCATCTTTAGAAAAATCGACTGTGCTATAGATTGTTTCTAAACTGTTATCAAACAAAAGGCTATCTTTTATAGACTCAATTTTTATTTGATAATAATTGGATTCTAATTCAACATCATTAATTTGCAAATTGATTTTCAATAAAGTTTCATCATTACCTTGATTATTCGATCTCTTAATAGAAAGTGTATCTAAATTAATAATTTTTGTTGCTTCAGGAATAGAAGTTGCTCCGTAAGTTGTAATTCCATCTAATTTTTCAATCATAATAAAAATACTATCATTGACTTGAGCAATGGCATTTGTATTATGCCATTCATTCAAATTCTGGTAACTTGATTCATGAACTACTTTGTTGTTAATTTTGGCAGTAATTGTAGCATCTTGCAAGTTTTTATAATTGCTTGTTGATATAATGTTTTCAGAATAACTACTGTGCACAAGAATTAAACTATCCGGCATTGGAAAAGCGTATAAAACAGTTGTGGACGTAGTTTTAGAAATTTGATAGTTTATACTTTTTTCGCAAGACTGTGTGAAAATAAAAACTATGCAAATTATTAAAATACAAATTATATGAGCTGTTATTTTTCTCATATCAAATTTAAAACTTTAACGTGTAACGAATATAGGGAATAGGAATAGGAAAAATGCTTAATTGTTTTAATTGACGTATTTCCTCTCCATTGCTATTAATGTCTGTATCAAAATACACAGAAAATGCGTTTTGACTACCATAGGCGTTAAAAAGTCCAAAACTCCATGTTCGTTGACCATATTTTATTTCCTTATTAAAGTTAATCCCAACATCCAACCTGTGAGAAATTGGCATTTTAAAACCGTTTACCTTCCCATAAAGTTCACTGTAGGAGTTTGATTCAGAATTTCCCTCTGTGGGAAGTTGAGGAACGTAGAATTTTTCTGTAGGAAGTGTAATGTAATTTCCACTACCCAAAGACCAGGTCAATGCTATATCAACCTTGGAATTAAATTTATAGTTTGTGAATAATCCAACACTATGTCTTCTATCGTTGGTCATAGGAAAATAATCCCCATTATTAATGTCGCTAAAACGTTGTTCCGATTTAGACAAAGTATAACCCAACCAACCTGTTAAATCTCCAGCTTTTTTATGAATTAAGAATTCCAATCCTTTCGAATAGCCTTTTCCATAGGAGAAAACAGTTTGATTTACATTGTTAATTCCGATATAAACCGAATTATTGTAAGATGATAAAAGTTGTTTATACTTTTTATAGTAACCTTCCAGTGACAATGTAAATCCTTCGGTCCATTGCCATTTAATTCCTAATGAAATCTGATCTGCAAATTGGGGCTTTATGTTATCTGTAACCGGAATCCACAAATCAGTAGGTAGCGTAACGGTTGACGAACCAAGTAAATGCATATATTGCGTCATTCTGGCATAAGATATTTTCAAAGCAAATCTAGGTCTGAATAAGTAATTAAGTGAAAAACGAGGTTGAATAGAGTAATAAGTGGTATTTCCGGTAAAATAAAATGATGAGTGAACACCTATGTTCGCTTTTATTTTGGAAGACAATTTCATATCATCTTCAATATAAAAGAATAACTCATCACCTAAAATATTTTTTCCGCCTATTGTAGAATCTAATACAGTTTCATTGTTTCGTGTTCTTCTTAAAAAATCAATGCCAGGATTAAAAATATGATGCGTATATTTACCTCCAAATCGAATATAATGTTTAGGGTTTGAAAAGAAATCATAGTTTAATTTGAGCATGATATCAGAAATTCCGCTGTAATACTTTTGCTCAAAATAATTCCAATCATTATTTGAAGTATTGTGTTCTTCGTAACCAACAAAATAGGTGTAGTTGCTGTAAGCTAAAGAAATGTTTGAAAATAATTTATCACTATAAATTGTGTTTAAACGTAATGAACCAACCACATTTCCCCAACCGGAGTAGCTTTGATCGTTAATGTTAATCATATCATTTTGATCTTCTGGTTGATCCGGATTTCGTACTTTATTAAAGTTAAAACGGGTATAGTATTTATCTCGACCACCATATAAACTCAAATAAAGCCTACTTCTATCCGAAAACTTATGGCTAACTTTTAAATTGGAATCATAAAAATAAAAAGCTGTTTTACTGCTTCTACCGGCTTGCAATGGTAATGCGAATAAATCGAAGTAAGATCTTCGAAAAGACAAGTTGAAAGTTGTTTTATCTTTATAAAGAGGACCATCAAGAGCTAATTTAGATGACATCATTCCTAAACTAACTTTGCCTTTTATCTTTTCAGTATTACCATCTTTCATCCTAATATCTATAACAGAAGAAAGTCTACCTCCATATCTGGCAGGAAATCCTCCTTTTGTTACCGATATATTATTAATTGCATCAGCATTAAAAACAGAGAAGAAGCCAAATAAATGAGAAATATTATAAACAGGTACGTCATCCAATAAATACAGATTCTGATCCACACTCCCTCCGCGAACAAATAATCCACTGGCTCCCTCACTACCACTATTGATGCCGGGAAGAAGTTGCAATGTTTTAATCACATCTACTTCTCCTAAAAAAGAAGGAAATTTTTGAAGTTGTTCTACCGGAACATTTACTGTACTTGTTCTGCTTGTGTTAATTCCATCTTTCCCAAGATAACTTACCACAGGGATTTCCTTAATTTTATTGTTGAATATTAAATTGAAATTTAGTGTTGTATCTTTTGTTAAGGTAAAACGATGCTGTTGAGTGCTAAAACCAATAAAGGAGCAATTGAGTATGATTTCACCTTTGGGTAAGGTTAAACTGTAAAAGCCAAAATTATTAGAAGAAGTTCCTTGCCATAAATGAGAGTCATAAATAGAAGCTCCTATAAGTACTTCTCCATTTTTAATGTTGTTTATAAAACCTTTAATTACAAATTTTTCCTCAGCTTGAGTGGGAGCTGGCGTAATTATAATTTTATTTTTTCGTGGATTTATCTCAACCGGACAATTCTTAAAAATTTCATTTATAAACCCTTCTATTGAATTACGATTAGTTGATAATACAATGGAATCTTCCAAACAAACTTTATTACTATAACTAAATGTAATTTGAGTTTCTTCTTCAATGGCAAGTAATAGCTCTTCAGTAGATCCGGTATTTTGAGGAATGGATATATATTTTTCAAGTATACTTTGCCCCATTGCATTATTTACAATAAAGCATATACTGGTAAAAAATATAATTTTTTTGATTAACCGGATTTTGAGCATGTTCGATTAGAAGAAAGCTAAAATTCCGATAAAAGTATGTATTTTTAATCAGAGACAATCAAAGTACCGTCTTTAAAATTAATTTTTTTGTCAAAATGTAATTTAAGCTCTTCTATTATTTCCTCTAACGATTGATTGTTGAATGTTGTAGTAACCTTAATGTTAAAATCTTTACTGCTGAATTTTATTGATTTAATTTCAGGAAATACCTTTTTGAGCGTGTTACAGATTTCTTTTAAATCGGCCTGCTTAAATCTAAGCTTTTTCGAATTCCAGTAAACATCATTATCCGTCATCCCAAATTCTTCCTTAAGCATTGATTTATTTACCAATGCCCGTTCTCCTTTTGTAAGAACAACATGCTCTAATGGTGTAGAAACTTGTACTTTCCCTTCTAATACAGAAACCATTATTTCAGGCTGTTTTGCATTAACATTAAATTCAGTTCCCATAACTTTAATGTTTACGTCAGAAACGTTCACATTAAACTCTGTTCGGTTATGATTAACATTAAATAATGCTTCTCCCTCCAAACTCACTGTACGAATAGCAGACTTATCAATGTTATTGGAAAAAACAATTTTACTATTCTTATTCAAGGATACAATAGAGCCATCAGGTAAAGAAACTTCCATTATTTCTGAGCTCGTTTGGTAAGCAGTTAAACGACCAAATCCAGGAACATTCCAATACACGTAGCTAGCACTTACAATTAATAATGCAGGTATAAGTACAGCTGCAATTCTTCTTATTATTAAGGAGTATTTTTTGCCGGAAACTTGAGTTATCTGCTTTGATCTTTTCTTACAAATGATATCCCAGTCTTTGTCGAGATTAATTTGATTAAATATCTCACACTTGGAACTTATATTCCAGGAATCAACATATGAATTAAAAATCTCCTGATTTTCTTCACTTAAAGACTTCCAGGTATTTAATTCTTGTTGCTCCTGCTTATTAATACTATTATTTAAATAGTTAATAATTAATCGTTCAATATGTTCTAAATGATCACCCACTATTGTCTTATTCAGCTTTAATTTTCAATCAACACATAAAACTTAACTAATGAAATTGCATTACACTAAAAAAATTTTCTTCGACTATTTCTTCGTTTGTTTGCAGAATTTCTTCTTTTTCAAGATTACTTATCTCGTTTTCTGTTCTTGATTGCTCCATGATTTCTGCAAAAAGTTGTAATATAAATTCCATGTTTAAGTTTTTGAGGTTTAATTTTGTTTAAGTATGACAAACTGTAGGTATTTCACACGTATATAAATTTACAAAAATGATAGTTTAGAATTAGTTTAAAATAGAAATGAAAACAGAGCCAGTATTAGTGAGCATACAGTGAGGTAATTAGCTAATTTAGCCCTGATTTTTTTTAATGCATTACTAATTTGAGTTTCTACTGTTCTTTTTGAAATAGATAATTCTTCAGCAATATCAGCATTCGACTTTCCATCAAACCGGCTCATTTCAAATATCTTTTGACATTGTTTAGGTAAGGAATTGATAATTGAATAAATTCTTTGCTCCAATTCTGTCTGTTCAACTAAATCATCAAACTGTTGCTGAGAATCTTTTTCAATATTAAAAATATTAGCATGATGATTTCTGATCAATTGCTCTCTTTTAATATAGTTTAAACAGCGATTTTTAACAGATTGGTATAAATGAGCTTTTAAAGAAGTATGGATGTCTTTAAAACTTTTTTTTTCGTAAAAACTTACTAATACATCCTGCACAATATCACGTGATTGATCTAAATCAAAAACCATTTTATTAGCAAAAACAACTAATTGCTGGTAATATAATAAAAACACTTCCTTAAAAGCATTTTCATCATTCTCTGATAATTTATTCAACAAAAGCTGTTCGTTCATAAAAGGGTGTAATATTGAATCACAAAAATATTAAATAAATAAAAGGCCTTTAACTTAAAAAGTATGAATGGCTAATTATTTAGGGTGAATTGCCAATTTTATAGAATGGACAGCTAATTTTAATAAAGGTTGCATCTATTACTATAAAATATTTAAAAAAGTATAAGTAGTTAATGTGCTTTCTAATTATTAAAAAAATGGCTCTATGAGTCCTTTAGTAATTAATTTTATTCTATTCATGATTTTTATGCATTTAGATGATAATTATCAGAAGGCTTCAAATATTGAGTTTCCATCTTTGTTTTTTGTAGAATTAACTTATATTTTTAACATATTTCATACAAAATTTTAATATGACAACATTATTAGATCGTTTTCTAAAATACGTTAAAATAGATACACAGTCAGATACTGATACTGGCTTAACGCCTTCTACTCCGGGACAGATGAAATTCTCACAACAGTTAGTAGAAGAACTAAAGGAGATTGAACTCGAAGAGGTTGAGTTGGATGATAATGGCTATGTGATGGCTACAATTCCTTCAAATATTGATAAAGATGTTCCTGTTCTTGGTTTTATTGCACATGTGGATACAAGTCCTGACTTTACAGGAAAACACGTGAATCCTCAAATTATTGAAAACTATGATGGAATGGATGTTTTGCTAAATAAAGAAGAAAATATCCTTATGACTACATCTGATTTTCCTGAATTAAAGAACTACAAAGGTCAAACTTTAATTACTACAGATGGAACTACTTTATTGGGGGCGGATGATAAAGCTGGTGTTGCAGAAATTGTTACAGCAGCAGAATATTTAATCAATCATCCGGAAATTAAGCATGGAAAAGTGAGAATTGGTTTTACGCCAGATGAAGAAATAGGAGCCGGTGCAGATCATTTTGATGTTGACAAATTTGGGGCAGCATATGCTTACACAATGGATGGTGGAGAAATAGGAGAGTTAGAATATGAAAATTTTAATGCAGCTATAGCTAAAATAACTGTATACGGAAGAAATGTACATCCGGGATATGCCAAAAATAAAATGCGTAATTCAATTCGTATGGCTAATCAAATCATTTCTATGCTGCCAAGAGTAGAAACACCGGAGCACACTTCAGGATATGAAGGTTTTTATCATTTAATGTCTTTTTCTGGTGAAGTAGAGAAATCAGAGCTTACCTATATTATTAGGGATTTTAAGCGAGAACGATTTGAAGACAGAAAAAAGGAAATGCAACATTTGGTTAATAAACTAAATGCAGAATACGGAAATGGAACAGTCGAAATTGAGATTAAAGATCAATACTACAATATGCGAGAAAAGGTTGAACCTGTAAAGTATATTGTAGATCAGGCAGAAGAAGCCATGAAACAGGTTGATGTTACACCACTAATAAAACCAATTCGCGGAGGAACAGATGGTTCAAGACTTTCTTTTATGGGACTTCCTACACCTAATATTTTTGCCGGAGGACATAATTTCCATGGTCGTTTTGAGTTTGTTCCACTTCAAAGTATGGAAAAAGCTGTAGATGTAATTTTAAAAATAGTGGAGCTATCTGCTAAATAGTTTTTTAAATGTATTTAAACCATTGTTTATCATTATTTAAAAAGTGTTTTAAGAATAAATAGGTAATTTTTTACTGTTTTTTTCGAACATTATTAAGTACCTTTTGTTTGAGCTTTTGAAACTAATCGTTTAACATACATTATAAACAAATTTTTAACTTAAAACATTATGGCAGTATTAGTCGGAAAAAAAGCACCAGCATTTAAAGCAGAAGCAGTTATTAATGGCGGTGAAATAGTAGAGAATTACTCTCTTGATCAGTTTGTAGGAAAGAAGAATGTAGTACTATTCTTTTATCCAGCTGATTTCACATTTGTATGTCCAACAGAAATTATTGCTTTTCAGGATAAGATTGCGGAATTTGAGAAAAGAAATGTAGAAGTTATAGGTGTATCCGTAGATTCAGCATTCTCTCACTGGAAGTGGTTACAAACTGAGAAAAAAGAAGGTGGTATTAAAGGCGTTAAGTTTCCTTTAGTAGCAGATAATTCAATGACTATCTCAGAAAACTACGATGTTTTAGCAGGTGAGTACGATTACAACGAAGATGGACAATTAGTATTCGAAGGGACTCCAATGGCTTATCGTGGTTTATTCTTAATTGATAAAGAAGGAGTTGTACGTCATCAGGTTGTAAATGATATGCCACTAGGACGTAGCGTAGAGGAAACTTTAAGAATGATCGATGCATTACAATTCTTTGAAGAAAACGGAGAGGTTTGTCCAGCTGACTGGCATGCAGGCGATAAAGGTTTGGTTGCATCTCAAGAAGGAATCTCAGAATATTTAGGAAATAACTAAGAATTTAATTCTCTCTGAACTTAAATCAGAAAGCATCTGTAATTTAATTGCAGGTGCTTTTTTTTTGCAATTATATTTCTTCAATTGGTTTTATGGAATATGCATTTTTGTGCATCATCAATATAGAGATTGTAAAAATAAACAGGTATTCTGTTTTGGGAATAGAATTTGCAAACCAGAATTCGTTTTAACTTATAAAAAGACTTTTAAGATGAAAAAACTATTCGCATTATTACTATTAGTACAAATGGTATTGCTTATTGAAGCGCAAACGGCTAAAAACTTTATTGATCAACCCTATATTGAAGTAACAGGCAAAGCTAAAATGGAAATTGTTCCTGACGAAATTTTCATTTCTATAGAACTTAAAGAGGATGATAGCAAAGGCAAACAAGCTGTTGAGTCTTTAGAAAAGAAAATGATAAAGACTTTGGTTGATATTGGTATTGATGTTGCAAATGATTTAACAATCTCAGATTACTCAAGTCGTTTTAAAGATTATTGGTATAAGAAAAAGGATATTCACAATACTAAAAGCTATATGCTTAAAGTAAATTCAGGTGTTAAAGTAGCAGAAGTTTTTATGGCTATGGAAGATCTTGGCATTTCAAATATGGAAGTGGTAAAGACTGATCACTCCCAAATAGAAGCATATAAGGAAGAGGTTAAAGTTAAGTCGATACAGGCTGCACAAAAAAAAGCTTCCAATTTAGCGAAGGCGATTGACCAAAATATAGGCAAGGCTATTTATATTCAAGAGCGCAACTATTTGCCATACAGAACCAAGGTAAATAATGTAGCATTTGAAGCCAGTACATCTTTGGCAAAAATGGATCTGCCAACTATAGATTTTGAAAAGATTGTATTGGAGTATGAGATATTTGTTCGTTTTACTTTGGATCAGAGCTGTCCTAAACAATTTTAAATTTAGATTTTCGAACTGATAAAATCTGGTTTTGGGACAGTTTTTTTTAGTTTTTTCAAAATCAATCCCCCCAATCGAATAATTTACCTTGTATATGGTGGTGAATTGGGATTGGATTAGTACTCTGTTCAAAGGGATTATCCAGTAAACGTTTCAAATCGAATTTTACCAAAAGGTTTAATCTTAAAAAGGCAACCAGATTAGACATGCACCAGCCATGTTTTGCAGAAGCTTTGAGATACTTTATTATCAATATGGTAATCATTGCTGTCCAAATCTGTATTAACACAGCATTAGGTGAAGTGCCTAGAAAAGATTTGATTTTCAGCAATTGTTTAATGTCTTTAAAAAATTGTTCAATCTCCCATCTAGCTTTGTACAGATCGGATATGGTGTTTGCTGTCCAGGTAAATTGATTGGTGATTAGTTCTATTGTTTGTTGGTTAATTTCATCCCATACAACAACACGTCGCAGTTTCTTAGGATATTTACCAAAGGTTTTCGTATCCTCCAGCTCAATGTATTCGTCAACAAGTACATGTTGATGCCTATTCTCCGGAAGTTCTCGTTCTTCAAGGCGAATAAATTTGACTGCTTTCTTCAAGCGAACAACGAAATAACTGTTGCTTTTATGCCATCTGTATAGGTTTTCAAAATCAACATAAGCTCTATCAGCTACTACAACACTGTCAGCTGGAAGAACTATTTCTTTAGCTGCCTTGGCGTCGTTAAGTTTGCCATCGGAAAGATTCATGTACACAGGTAGACAACCATCAAAATCCAGCAAGGTATGGAGCTTTATAGCACCTTTCTTCTTTCTGTATTTAGCCCAATCAAACAAATTTAGACACAGGGATATGGTGGTGGAATCTAATAGCAGAATTTTTGACTTTATACGAAAACGGGTTTGTCTAAATTGGGCAATGGCAGTTAATTTATGTAATAGTTTGAAGTAATAATCCTGAAACAACTGCCATTCTCGATTCTGGTTTTGATAAGACAATGAAGATTTTGATGGAGATACTTTTAAGCCAAGATGGTTTAGGTTACCCGAAGCCGATTTTAAACCATTAGTAACATCACGTAATGAGTTTAACTTCGAAAATTGACAAAAAAGCATGGTTATCAGATGAGTCCAACTATCAATACCCTTACTATGTTTGTCTGTTTGATGTTTTTCGGTTAGAGTATTAAAAGAATTTCTGCATAAAGTTTGAATGATTTGCGCAAACAAGGTTAATTTTGTTTTCATAGCCAATTAGTATTTTTATGATTAGACACCACAAAAATAATCGCTCCAGAAAACTGGAGCCTAATTGGCTTTATTTAGGACAGATCTGACTTTGGATTAATCCTTCTCATATAAAATTTGATTAGTTGGTTAAGCTAAAAAGCTTATATTTGTGCTTCATTTTTTTAAAACACAAATCATATTATATATGTCTAAATTAGTGATTAAGAGTTTCGATGAGTTAGAAGCTTTAAAAGGTCAGGAGTTAGGAAAATCGGAATACCATACAATTACACAAGAGCAAATTAATCAGTTTGCGGATGCTACGTTAGATCACCAGTGGATTCATACAGATCCGGAAAGAGCTAAAAAGGAATCTCCTTTTGGAAATACAATTGCACATGGATATTTAACCGTGTCTTTACTAGCTTATTTATGGGAGCAAACAGTAGATGTTCAAAATATTAAGCTGCAGGTGAATTATGGTATTGAAAGTCTTAAGTTTAATCAGCCGGTATTGGTAGATTCTCAAGTGCGATTGGTAGCTAAGGTGAATGATGTAAAGAACTTGAGGGGAGTTACAAAAGCATCAATTGGTGTAGTATTAGAAATTGAAGGGAATAGAAAACCCGCCTTTGAGGGAGAAATTATTTTCTTATATCATTTTAAGTAGATTAGTTTTTATCCAAAATATTTTAAGGCTGCCTTTTTTAGGTGGCCTTTGTTATTTTATATAGTTGTTACATTATCGATTGTTCTCAATATTTGAATACATACTTGAGTTATTCAAAAGCTAAAATTATTTATTATGTTTGTTTATGAAAAATAATTGCTAATCCTTATCCATTAAAAAACTCAAAATGATCAGAATCAAAAAGCTTTTTTACCTACTTAGTTTTGTTTTTATACTCTCAGCGTGCAATAAAGACGATGGACCTAATGTTATTGAAATTAATTTATTTGTAGCTCAGAATATGAATACTTATTATTTATGGAATTCAGAGTTGCCAAATCTAGATCCATATAAACAAAAAAACACAAAAGATTATTTTAAAAGTTTATTGTATCAGCCAGTTGACAGATGGTCTTTTATTACCGATGATGCTGATGAATTAGAAAATTATTTTGCCGGAGTGAGAAAGGAGATGGGGTATTCATTAAAATTATATAGATATGGAAATAGCAATCAGGTTATTGGATTTATTGAATATGTAGAACCTGGTGGTCCCGCTGATAAAGCAGGGCTAAAACGCGGTGACATGTTAATTAAAATAAATGGAGTAAATATAACAACGGACAACTACACAGATTTGTTTTATGCAGATGAGTTGAATATTGGATTAGGTGTTTTTAATAGTGTTGATGAACTTGTTGATTTGTCTCCATCTGTGAATGTGTATGCTGAGGTTATACAGGTTAACCCTATTCTTGAAGATAAAATTTTTGAAGAAGGAGGAATGAAAATAGGTTATCTGGCTTATACTGGTTTTATTAATGAGTACGATGATCAACTGACTGATGTATTTTCGAATTTTAAGGCAGAAGGTATTTCTGATTTAATTTTAGATTTGCGCTACAATCCGGGAGGTGCTGTTTCTACAGCTAGGCTACTTGCAAGTTTAATTTGTCCAGGAACATGTCAGGGAAAATTATTTTTACGTACAGCCTACAATGATATTTTAGAAGATTATATTATTTCAGAAAATCCTACAAATTATGATGAAATATTCGAAACTTCATTTGATACGATACCTGCTAATTTGAATTTAGGTAGGGTATATGTGTTAACAACAGAAGGAACTGCTTCTGCAAGTGAAATGGTAATATATAGTTTGTCGCCATATATGGATGTGGTGCAAATAGGTGAACAAACTCATGGTAAATATTATGGTTCAATTACAATTAAGGATGAAGAAGGGAGCCACAATTGGGCAATTCAACCTATTATTATGAGAGCTGAAAATGTAGATAACTCGATAAATTACGAAGTTGGTTTAATTCCTGATATAGAAGTTGAAGACGACTATTCTTATGAGTTAGGAGATAGGGAGGATGTTTTAACATCAATCGCGATAGGTGAAATTACCGGAAACACTGTTTCTGTCAGTTCGTTGAAATCTTCACGAAAGAGTAACTTTAAAAAGTTCCACGAAAGTTATAAGAAACAAAATCCACTGAAATATGAAATGTATATTGATAAAGGATATTAAGAAATGTAATCTGATATTACTAAAATCATAGTGAATATTTATAATAATATATATAACTGAGTGAATTGACAATTAAACTTGGGTTATTAATGTATGTCATGTTAAATTATAATAACTTTAATTTAATTACTCAGAATTTTGGAATTAACCAATCATTTTTTCTATATTTAACCAGTAATAATTACAATTAAGGTAATTTTAATTGAATGTATGTTAGTAAATCCAAATTTTATTATAATTTTTATTAACCTTTAAATTTAGAGCTATGCCTGACAAAGATGTAAAACCACCAACTAAGTAAGGAAAAATGGGACTCAGTTTGAGTCCCTTTTGTATTTTAAAGCTTATCCCCTTGAAAAATTACTATAAATATTGGACTATTCTACTTGTATTTTTTCTATTCGTTTTTAATACTCATATTCAAGCAGAGAATAAATTGGATAGTTTAAAACAAGTATTATCAACTTCTGCATCGATAAACGATACGGTTTTACACTCGCTATACGTAGATCTATCTTATTATGAGAACAATCCTGAGTTAAAAATTGAATATTCAAACAAAGCACATGATCTAGCTTTAAAAAACAAAAACAACGCCTGGGTTGCAGCAGCTTTATCAACCCGATCGAGAGGATATATGGCTGTTGGTAATTTGGATAAAGCTATTGTCGATTTATTGAAGTGTAAAGAAATATATGATCAGATAAATAACCAGATTGGTATCGCTTTGGTGATGACAAATCTTGGGAATATATATAAAAGAAATGGTGAGTATTTTTTATCAGAGGAGTGTTATTTAGCCGCAATAGAAGGTTTTAAGAATTTAAATGATAAAAGCAGATTTGCTGTTGCCAATTTAAATCTGGGAGAATTGTATCGTATTTGTGGTTATACACTAAAAGCTATAAAGTATTTTAATATTTCCAGAAGTGCCTATTCGCAGCTTAATGATGATTCAGGCGTAGCTTATAGTTTGGGTAATATCGGTTTAGGATTCTCAAAAACAGACAATTTAGATAGTGCTCAGGCTTATCTTAATAAATCAATTTCCATACTTGAACCATTGAATGACAATTATGCTATTTCATCATATATGGATGGTTTAGCCGAAGTTTATTTCAAGCAAAAGAAATATAACAAGGCATTAGATACTGCAATCGAAAGTTTATTGTTAGCGCAGGAATATGGTTTGAAAGAACAAATTAGGGATGCCAGCCTACGAATGTCGGATATTTATAATCAGTTGGGAGATTATAAAAAAGCGTACGATTTCCATAAACAATATGTTGCTTACAGAGATAGTATCAATAATGAAGAAACAATACGTAAAATTGCAAATCTTAGAACAAAATACGAAGTTGCTCAGAAACAGAAAGAAATAGATGAGCAAAAGGCGAAAACAGAGTATTATTTCACGATTGTTGTTGCCGCTGTAGTATTGATTGGTCTTTTTATTATTTTGGTGGTAATCATGCTAAATAATAGTAGAAGTAGAAGGCGTATTAATAAAGTGCTTGTTGAACAGCGAAAGGAACTTGTGCGCGCCAATGCTACAAAAAACAAGTATTTCTCAGTTTTATCTCATGATTTAAGAGGGTCGCTGGCAACATTTAATAGCTATGCAGAAATCATTGAACTATGTATTATGTCCAAAGAAACGGATAAGTTGGATGAATTATCGGATGATTTAAGTTCTTCCTCGGCTAACTTGTTAAACTTATTGGATAACCTGTTGCAATGGGGGGTGAGCCAGATGGGTACTGCAGAGTTAGTCCCTGCAAATGTAAGTGTGAAGGATGTTGTGCTAATGGAGATATCGCATTTAAAGGATGTGGCGCATAAGAAGGAGATAGAAGTATTGGCGAATGTTCCTGCAAATATTACCTTATACGTAGATAGGGTAGTGATGGCAATGGCTATTCGTAATTTAATTAACAATGCACTTAAATTTACGCCGTCGGGTGGAAAAGTTTGGATTGAAGCAGGAAATTATAATGGCACAACTTTCTTAAAGATTTCAGATTCAGGAGTTGGAATGACTGAAGAACAACAAGAAAATCTATTTGATTTTAATAAGATAAACAGCACCTACGGAACCCAGAATGAAAAAGGGGTAGGACTTGGATTGCAGTTGGTTTTGGATTTTGTAAAGCATAGCAAAGCCGAGGTGAAAGTTGATTCAGAGGTTGGAGAGGGTACATCGTTTACCTTTACTTTCGTAAAAGAAAATCCGATTGTTCATCTTAATTAGATTCCTTTTTATTCTAAATATTTAGATATAATCCATTGTTTTGTGTATTTAGTATAATGTATTGAATGTGAAGTATGCGTATAAATACTATATTTAGGCCATTCTAAAAAGACACAAAACACATTGTTCATGAAAAAAATTATGATTCCCCTTGTGTTGGGATAGTTACTGGTTAATTCTTGTTCTAGTAGCACGGATCAGCTTAGTCCCAATTATCAGGATGCAGAAAGTTTAAAATCCACCAAGATTACGCTTCGTTATGAAGAAGATGCCGAAACCTTATTTTTAAGTGATAATAGTGGTTTAAAGTCTGGAGCATTAGACTTTGTAAGTGAATTAAGTACTGGAGATACCATTAGTTGGCATTTGAATGAAAATAGTAAAATTAAGAGTATTGAAGAGATTATTATTGTGAGTTCAACTTGTGGCGAAGCATCATTATTTGAGGATGGTATTCAATATAATCAGGAAGGTACTTTTTGTTATGGCGTTATTTCACAAGCTGCCTATGGAGTAACCAAGTATGATATTAAGTTTATGCTTGAGAATGGTATCATAGTGATTATTGATCCTACAATTAGAGTTAAGGAAATAAATCCTCCACCAAGAGAACAGTAAAAAGCATTATTGAGCCTTATTCCTAAAGGAATAGGGCTTTTTTAATGGGAATTGCTTTTATAGTAAAAACTTGAAGCAAAAAAAATCCCCATTCAATATTGAACAGGGATTCTTTTATGAAGAGTTTCTTACATTCTTCTTTCTTTAATTCTGGCTTTTTTACCAGTAAGACCGCGTAGATAGTAAATACGCTTTCTACGAACTTTACCAGCACGGTTAAGTTCAATTTTTTCAATAAAAGGTGAGTTTAATGGAAAAATTCTTTCCACACCTTGGTTACCAGACATTTTTCTTACTGTAACCATTTTAGCTTCACCCGCACCTTTAATTTGAATAACTACACCTCTAAAAATCTGGATACGCTCCTTATTTCCCTCTTTAATCTTATAAGATATAGAGATGGTGTCACCTGGTCCAAAAGAAGGAAATTCTTTTGCCTCAGTTTTAAATGCTTCTTCAGCAACTTTAATTAAATCCATTTTTAAAAAAATCTTAGCATTTAACAAATACATGCAATATTACGTGAACCACCTGTTCAATAAGAGATTACATGTAGATTGTAAACAATCGGCCGCAAAGATAGTGTTTTTGAATTGAAATAAAAATACTATTAAGGCTTTAAATACAGTTAAAAGTAATTTTTCGGTTGGCCTAATTACCGGAGATAAACAGTAAACGGGTGCTATCTTTATTAGATAACACCCGCTTGACTACGATTGATTGGATAAGTATAATATTTTACAATTTACTTAGGTACTCCTAATTTAGTAAGAATATCATTCATTAAACACCATTTGGTGAATGAAGATTGCAATAAATTTAATCCTACAAAAGCTGTTAAAAACAACCAGTTGATATTAACCCAGAAGGCTAATGAAATACTGGCTAATACTAAAATGCCGGCAATGGCTCTTACTATTCTTTCTTGCATGGTTTTTATTTTTTTATTTTTAAGTATAAAGTATTTAGCCAAAACAACAGATTGTGTTTTTACCAATGACGATTGACTAATGTCTAATGACTAACACCTTCCTATGTCTTTATACTGATATCTTATTTTTAATTACATTCCTTTTTCAATATTAAGCACATAAGCCTGAATATTACAATTAGGCATATCCTTTTTACATTGATTGAGGTCGATTAATAAATTATCTGCCTGATCATCATCAATCATGGTAAAAAATACAATATTGTCTGTAGTCAGGGCATTGGATCCAAACCAATTACCAACTCTGTGGGGCGCTCTTTCCGGCTTGTTTACACCGGTAACATCAAATTCATTAAAAAATTTGACCTGGTGCTGGCTGAAAAACTCCTCGAGCTTTTCGCGATATTCAGCAACTGTAATGGCTACTAGTAATTTCATTGTTAAAGTATAAGCAGGCAGGTATTCATCATAAGACTTAGGTAAATTGAATACCGACTCTGTTTGTTCTGTATTTTTAATGATATCCTTTCTCAAAGCATTTATACTTTAAGAAAGGATATGCATCTAACTCAATTAAACCGTATCACTATGTGAAGCTTCTTTAACTTCGTTTTTATGCTCAGTTTCTTTTTTATCATCCTCATTTCTGCTTTCAACCATATAATAAATTAGAGGCACAATAAGCAGTGTTAAGAAGGTTGAAGCAATGGTTCCTCCCATTAATGAAATAGCTAATCCCTGGAAAATAGGATCGAAAAGGATTACAACAGCTCCAATCACAACAGTACCGGCTGTTAACAAGATAGGTGTTGTACGTACCGCTCCGGCTTCAATAACCGCTTCCTTTAATGGGGCACCTTCTTTGAGTCGGATGTTTACAAAGTCAATGAGCAGTATGGAGTTCCGGACCATAATACCCGCCAGCGCAATCATACCAATCATTGAAGTGGCTGTAAAGAAAGCATTCAGCATCCAGTGTCCCAGTACAATACCCACTAATGATAAAGGAATAGCAATCATCATTACAAATGGAACTTTTAAGTTTTGGAACCATCCTACAATTAGCATATAAATGATGATAAGTACTACGGCAAAGGCAGTTCCCAGGTCGCGGAATACTTCGTAGGTAATTTGCCACTCACCATCCCATTTTAAACCAAACTCGTTTTCTGCAAATGGCTGTCCATTATAGAATTCAGTAATATCATAACCCTTCGGTAATTCTAGTTCATCAATACGATCAGATATATCCAGGATGGCATAAACCGGGCTTTCTAAAGTTCCCGCAACATCGGCTGTTACATAAACGACGCGTTTTTGATTCTTACGGAAAATACTTTTCTCCTTCACTGTCTGATGAATATTAACCAAGTCGCCAACCGCTACCATATTTCCATTGGCTGACATTAGGTTAATCTTTTTCAGATCATCAATACCTGTGCGGTTCTCTTCAGCCATTCTTAAAGTTATGCCCACCTGATCATGATCGTTTTCAGCATATAAATTAGTAACTGTTGCACCTCTAAGGTTCATGTTAATAGCATGCACAATTTGCTGAGCAGAAATACCGGATAACATGGCTTTTTCTTTATCCACGTCAAACTGATACTCCAATTGGTCATCTTCCATCATCCAATCGATATCCACTACACTTTCGGTTTCAGCAAATAACTTTTTAACCTGAAGCGCTACGTCTTTTTGTGCTTCATAATTTGGTCCGTATATTTCAGCAACCATTGTTGACATAACAGGAGGGCCCGGAGGAACTTCAACTACTTTTACATTGGCATTGAACTTCTTACCAATTTCCTGTAAGCGTGGACGTAAAGCTTTAGCAATATCGTGACTTTGTAAATCACGCTCTTTTTTATTTACAAGGTTAACCTGAATGTCAGCTACATTTGAACCTCTTCGTAAATCATAATGACGAACCAAACCGTTGAAGTTAATCGGTGCAGAAGCGCCAACGTATGTTTGGTAATTCGTAACTAATTCATGATTTCGAAGGTATGCAGCTAACTCTTTCGTAACGTTTGCAGTTTGCTCCAAGGTGGTACCTTCCGGCATATCTACAACAACCTGGAATTCGTTTTTATTATCAAATGGCAGAATTTTTACAGTAACCACCTTTAATAAAAATAAACTGGCAGATCCAAACAACAATACGGTTACACTAATAATAAAGGCCCATCTTTTGGTTTTATTATCAATCATTGGACGCATTGTTTTGTCGTAGATTTTATAAATCAACGTTTTCTCTAAAGAGTAATCTTTATTTTCATCATCCTTTTCCTCATGACGAAGTAAACGATATGCCAACCATGGGGTTATCATTAAAGCTACTAATAGTGAGAATATCATGGCAATAGAAGCACCAATTGGCATTGGACTCATATATGGCCCCATCATTCCAGATACAAATACCATTGGAATAACAGCTGCAATAACCGTAAATGTTGCCAAAATAGTTGGGTTACCAACTTCATCAATGGAGCGAAGTGCTGCCTGAAAGAATGGTAACTGTCTCATTTTAAAGTGACGGTGCATATTTTCTGCAATAATAATAGAATCATCTACTACAATACCCGTTACAAATACCAATGCAAAAAGCGTAATACGGTTTAATGTATAATCTAAAAAGTAATAACTAAACATGGTTAAAGCAAAGGTGATCGGTACCGAAATAAATACTACCAATCCACCGCGCCAACCCATGGCCAGCATAACCACTATAGTAACTGCTACAATGGCACCTAATAAGTGCATTAACAGTTCTGAAACTTTTTCAGAAGCCGTTTCTCCGTAGTTTCGGGTAACTTCAACATTGATATCAGAAGGAATTAACTCTCCTTGTAAGATTTCAATTTTGTGCTCAATCTGTTCAGCCAAACGCATAGCGTCAGCTCCGCGTCTTTTAGCGATAGAAATAGTTACGGCATCATATTCGCCTGGATTCTGATTTTTTAATTCACTCGCATTTCCATAACCGAAACTCACATATGAACTTGGTATAGAAGGACCATCTTCAATGGTCGCCACCTGGTGTAAATACACCGGACTATTCTGGTTTACTCCGATTACTAAATTACTTACTTCTTCAGCTGTTTGTAGAAAACCACCAGTTGATACTAGGAATTCATCATTTTGTTGATTAAAAGAACCTGATGAAAATTTAGCATTGGAAGCTTGTAGTTGTTGCGCAATCATTAATGGGTCAACATGAAATGCCGTCATTTTATCACGATCCAGAATTACCTGAATCTCTCTGTTTCTGCCACCAATTATTCTGGTTTCAGATATGTCTGTAATTTTCTCAATTTCAGAATTTAACTCCTGAGCAACTCTTTTAAGTTGATAATCCGAGTAATTTTCGCTCCATAAAGTTAAACCCATAACCGGCACATCATCAATAGATCTTGTTTTTACCAAAGGCAAGGTAGTACCTTGCGGCATCTGATCCATATTCTTCATGATTTCGTTATACAGTTTAACCAGGCTTCGTTCAATATCTTCGCCAACATAAAACTGTACAATTAGCATTGCTTGCTCTGGTAGGGATTGAGAATATACATACTCAACACCTTTTACATTAGAAATTACTTTCTCTATAGGTTTAACGATTCTAGATTCTACCTCCTTTGGACTAGCTCCGGGGTAGCCTAAAAATATATCGGCAATAGGTACATCAATTTGTGGTTCCTCCTCGCGAGGAGTAAGGTATGAACTGTACATACCTATGATCATAAACGCCACCATTAAAAGTGGTGTAAGTTTTGATTTTATAAACATTCGGGCCAATGACCCTGCGAATCCTGTTTTCATATTCGAACTTTTGTAGGTTTAAAACTTTAAATGCTAAATTGGCTTATAACTCAATAAGCATCCCGTCATACAATCGCTCATTGCTGTTTACAATAAGCTTGTCACCTGCTGATAATCCGGACAGGACTTCAGTTTGACCATCATAAGACTTACCTAATCTAACCCATCTTAAAAGAGCAGCTTGTGATTCTCCAACTGTCCAAACACCTGTAAGCTGTCCACGTGTAATGATTAAATCTTCTGATACAAGAATCTTTTTCTCAGTGCCTTTTTGCAACTTGACTTGTGCAAACATGCCACTTCTAAGCCTACTTTTTTGTTCTGGTGTTGGATGAAGTAAAACACGTGTTTCGAATTGAGCACCAGATAAACGACTAGAAGGACTCACTCTGGAAATAACGCCCTTAACCTCACTCTTGCAGTTTTTAATATCTACCATTACAGTATCACCCTTTTCAACTAAATGTATTTCTGACTCAGGAACACGACTGATGACTTCAAATAATTCAGGCGCCTCAATGGCTAATAAAGGCATGCCTGGATTTGCCATATCACCGGCATCCACACTTCTGTCTGTAATAACACCCGAATATGGTGCGCATATGTTGGCGTACGTCATCATTTCTTCCACTTCAGCTTTGGCTTTTATAACTGCATCCAACTTCGCTTTCATCATAGTATAATGTGCCGTAATATCATCCAATTCTTTTTGTGTAGCACTCTTTGCTTCGAATAATTGACTAATTCTGTTATAATCGCGCTCTGCATTGGTATAAGCCGCTGTTACTTCTGTAATATTTGCTTCAACTTGACTTTTCTTAGCAAGAATATCGTTACTTCTGATTGAAAGTAATAACTGTCCTTTTTCCACTTTATCACCTTCGTGTACCAATACCTGATCAATTTGGCCCATTAAACGGGTACTTAAAGATGATTTTTTGACAGAGGCCACATTTCCTGAGTATTCGTAAGTTCTAGGAACCTGAACTAATGAAACTTCTTTTGCATTAACAGGAGTTCCTTTTTTAGATTCCTTTGTTGATTCTTGACTACCACAACTTTGTAGCATCCATCCGGCTGCAATAAGCAGCATAAATAATTTTATACGGTTCATCGTTATTTTATTTTTTATTATTTACTTGAGTTGATTATTGAGCAGCTTCTGAAGTTAATAGCTGATATTTAAAAACGGCTATATTGAAATTGTATATAGCATGAAGGTATTTTAACTCGCTTTCTGCAGACTTAGCTTCGGCCGCAAGCAGGTCCGAAGTTCTTTCTAAGCCTTCTTTGTAACGATTCGTGCGAATTCTTAAAGTTTCTTTCGACTGTTCTGATGCAGTCTGATAGGAATTAACCAGACTACTGTTGATATCGATATTTCTAACAGCTTGTCTTAATTCCATATTATTTTTATCTAAGTAATCGTTGTATTCAATCTCAGCCTGAACGTAATCCGCTTTTGCTTTATTCAATTTACCCCAGTTTTTACCACCGTTAAATAGTTTCCACTGTAGGTTA
The DNA here is from genome assembly GCA_963677245.1 of uncultured Saccharicrinis sp. Lineage (GTDB taxonomy): Bacteria > Bacteroidota > Bacteroidia > Bacteroidales > Marinilabiliaceae > Saccharicrinis. The sequence goes on along the minus strand of OY781921.1, from coordinate 536,148 downwards.
ATACCTACTAACCAGCTATCTGCATCAAATCCGCCAAAATCATCATCGTACATATTGTACATTCCAAATGCATTGATTCGCGGAGCAAGACTAAATGCACTGCTTTTTTTCATTTGTTTTCTGGCATCTAAACCATATTTCATAGCCAAAACATCGGCTCTGCCTGAAATAGATTGGTTATTGTTAGGTAGATAATCAACTTTGTGAATACTGTCTGCAATAGTTAAAGGAAGTCCTATTTCACGACCCATTAAAAAATTCAGATTTTCTTTAATGTTTCTTTCTTGATTCTCCGCTTCTTTTAATTGCGCTTCTAATTCAAGCTTACGTACTTTTACTGATAAAACATCTGCTTCTTTTAAATAACCTTGTTCCTGGTTATCAATGGCCATTTTTAAATAAGCCTCTGTAGCTACATATGCTTTTTCAATCACATCTTTTTTACTTTGTGCTAATTGTAAAGCATAGTAGGTTTGTTTAATAATAAAGTGAATATGAGATTCAGTATATTCACTTTTAAACTCCATGGCTTTTACTTTTTTGTTAGCAGCACTTTTACCCATCCATGCATCCACGTTAATTAAAGGTTGTTCTACTTTAATTTGGGTGTTAAAATGATCAACTGTTCCCGGATCATTTAATAATGCAGGATTAAAATCGGCTTGGGTTACAATTCCTTGTTGTAATTTGAAACCGAATGCATTTAAGGGATCATTTGTAGAATACAAAGTATTGGAAAGTTCAACACTAGGTAAAAAAGAAGCGCTAGCTTGAAGTTGCTCTGATTTCGCCCCTTTAACCTGCGCTAAGCTCTTTAAAATTTCGTTGTTGTTTTTGTTGGCCAGATCAATTACCTGGCTTAAGCTAAAAACATTTGATGTATCTTTGGTTTGTGCCTTCGTCGGTAAGAGCACCCCCAAACTCATCAGTAAAATAATGATTGATAATTTGATTTTATACATGGTTCTAATTTTTTACTTATTATGCTTTTGATGGGTCAAATATAAATCCACAAATGCATATATGCAAATACATAGATATGTATATTTTATAACAATTAGCTTAGAAGTTGACTAAAACGCTTGGTTATGTGGTTTTTAGGGGCATTACAAATAGGTGTTGATTGAGTAAACATTTAACATTTGTTTAATGTTTTCACCTGACAAACTAGCATAATTACTATGTCATAATAGGAAAATGGGCTGTCATTTAATCATGAAAGAGGGGTAGTTTGATATATGTCTCAATATTTAAGAATAGAATAATGAATTGGATGTTCCTGCACTTATAGATTTCCAGAAATAGAATTTTAATAGTTAAACCCTTTTTTAATAGTTTTAATATATCATACTTTCAATTACTTTTACAGTTAAATATTCCTATATATAGGGTATCATAGAAATCATATCACATATTAAATGCAAACAATTTTAAGCGAGACATATAATTCCAAACCTATTACTATTAATTGTAGAGGTAAATTATTGGACCTTTCAAAGCCTTTGGTGATGGGTATTTTAAATATAACACCAGATTCTTTTTTTGATGGCGGTCGGTATAATGATACAGACAAGATTTTAAAACACACGCAATCAATGATTGCACAAGGTGCAGATATCATTGATATAGGGGCTTACTCATCAAGGCCAGGGGCAAAAGATATTAATGAAAAAGAGGAACTATCCAGATTATTTGATGCATTGCAAATAGTTCGTAAAGCTAATCCTGATATTATTATTTCGGTAGATACTTTTAGGGCAAATGTTGCAAAAGCTGTTGTTGAAGAATATGACGTTGATATCATAAACGATATTTCGGCAGGAGATATGGATGCAGATATGTTAGAGACTATAGCCGATCTGAAAGTTCCTTATATTATTATGCATATGAAGGGAACACCTCAAAATATGCAGAACAATCCCAGCTATCAAAAAGATGTTATTTTTGAAGTGATAGATTATTTGGCAGCTAAGAAACGAAAACTGGCTCAGCTTGGTGTACATGATGTTATTATTGATCCTGGCTTTGGTTTTGGAAAGACCATCGAGCATAATTATCAATTGTTACATCGCATGCAGGATTTAAATGTATTGGAATTACCAGTTTTAGTTGGAGTATCCAGAAAATCTATGATATATAAATTATTAGAATCAACTCCTGAGGAAGCACTAAATGGAACAACAGCTTTGAATATGGTGGCTTTACAGAATGGAGCTAATATTTTAAGGGTACATGATGTAAAGGAAGCTAAAGAATGCGTTCAATTGTATAACAAGTTATATCAATAAGTATATGACATTTTTAGATATTCGATTTATTGATTTAATAGATATTGCACTGGTTGCTTATTTAATGTACAGACTGTACAAATTAATGAGAGGAACGGTGGCTCAAAATATCTTTTTTGGCTTGTTTGCTTTTATTGCATTTTGGCTTTTTATTAAGTCATTAAATATGGAGCTTTCCGCTACAATACTTGATAATATTGTCAATGTTGGTGTAATAGCTCTTATTGTAGTATTTCAGCAGGAAATCAGAAGGTTTTTTCTTCTTTTAGGGACTAAGTATAATATTGCTAATAAATTAACATTTGAAAAAATATTTTCCACACCTAGTACAGGAGTGATGAAAATATATATCAAACCCATCGTTAGAACCTGCCAGAATTTATCAAAAACAAAAACCGGAGCAATTATCGTTATCTCCAAAAAGTCGGAAATGCTGGACTATGTACAAACAGGAGAGTTGGTAAATGCAGTTATTTCAAGTCGCTTATTAGAAAATATTTTCTTTAAAAATAGTCCCTTGCACGATGGAGCTGTCATTGTTGCTCAAAACAAAATAAAGGCTGCCGGATGTATATTACCCGTTTCGCAAAGTTTTGATTTGCCAAAAAAATTAGGCTTAAGGCATAGGGCTGCCTTGGGGGTAACGGAAGCTACAGATGCTTCTGCCATTGTTGTTTCAGAAGAAACCGGGAAAATATCGTATTTTCATGCTGGAGAAATCAATCATGGTGTAACTCCGGAAGAATTAGAGAAATTATTAGAAAAGGAATAGTTTATGGATACATTATCTGTTTTATACTTAGTTTTAATAGGCCTTTTTAATTTTGGTGTAATTGCAGGATATAACATTTTGCGAAAAAAATATAATACAGGTATAAAGCAGCAACTGGTACATTCTCTTTCTTACCTTATTTTTTTTATAGTTGGCTTGGGCTCAGTAATCTTAATATTACGAATCTTCAATTTTAATTTGATTGAAATACTTGGCATAGAGCTATTTAAAATAGGAGATAAAGTACCAATTGATGGATTCTTGCTTTTCTTTTTATTTTCCACGTTTGCTATTCTTATTTTTTCTAATCGTTTTTTGAATAGACTAATTGGTAGTACAAGAGATTACCATGCGATACCCAAAAAAGTAACGATAGTAGTAAGAAGATGGCTTAGTTTTATCGTTTTTTTAATACTAATGAAAGGTGTTGTTAGTTTAACGAATCATTCCTTCTCATTTTTTACAATTGGTCTTTTTAAAATACAAAAGATTGAAATTACCATAGGCCTTATATTGCAGTCTTTATTTATGGCATACACAGTTCATGCTGTTATGCTGATATCAGAACATTTTTATAATCGCAGAATTAAAAGAACGGGTATTGATACAGGTAAAGGTCATACTGTTTTTCAGATAGTAAAATATTTCGCCTGGGTTATTACAATTGTGGTTATTGTTGGGAGTACAGGAATTAGTGTAACTGTGTTACTAGCAGGTTCTGCTGCACTATTTGTAGGTTTAGGATTTGGTATTCAATCTTTATTTAATGATTTCGTATCCGGTTTAATAATCTTATTTGAAGGGACTTTACGAGTCAATGATATCGTTGAGTTGGAGAATGGTATTATTGGTAGGGTTCAGGAAATTGGTTTAAGAACCTCAAAAATGCTCACCAGAGATAATATTGTAACCATTATACCCAATAATAATTTTGTAGGTAAAAATGTAATTAACTGGAGCTATAATGAGCATAAAACAAGGTTTAATGTACAAGTAGGTGTTGCCTATGGATCAGATGTAAGGTTAGTTGAGAAGGTTCTGATCGATTGTGCTTTAGAGCATGAGAAAATACATCGTTATCCGGAACCTTTTGTGTTTTTTAAAGATTTTGGAGATTCATCACTGGACTTTAGTTTATATTTTTGGATAGATGAATCGTTTTTAGTAGAAAAAGTAAGAAGCGATTTAAGGTTTGCAATAAACGATAAGTTTAAGGAAAATAATATCGAAATCCCTTTCCCACAAAGAGACTTACACATACGGTCTGGTTTAAACAAAGACATATAGTAAATATCAATACAAGAATTGTAAAAAGGTCATATAAATTATTATTTTTACATGTCTATATAATTAAACGCTTGTATTTTACTCTATGAAGATCTGCTTAACTGGGGGAACCGGTTTTTTAGGTTCCAGAATTACAGAATTTTTTATATCAAATGGTTTTGAAGTCATCAACCTTTCGAGGCAGGATTTCAGTAAATCAGTGGAATTTATAGCAGAAAAAATTGAAGGAGCAGAAATGCTGGTTAATTTAGCCGGGGCTCCTATTTTAAAACGCTGGTCGTCGAGCTATAAAAAAACAATTTTAGATTCGCGAGTAAAAACTACCCAAAAGCTTGTTGATGCGATTAAGCATACTACTCAAAAACCATCCATTGTTTTGTCTTCCTCTGCTGTAGGTATTTATGATCAGGTGTACGAACATGATGAATTTTCAGATCGTTTGGCTGATGATTTTTTAGCCGAAGTTTGCAAGAAATGGGAAGGGGCCATTGCTCCTTTAGCTTCAGAAGATATCAAACTGGCAGTAATGCGTATTGGTGTGGTATTAGATGCTAAAGAAGGTGCTTTTGCTAAAATGCTACCTTCTTTTAAAATGGGTTTGGGAGCAGTGATAGGAGATGGGATGCAAGCTTTTCCATGTATTCATATTAATGATTTTTTATCTGCTATTTGGTATATTTTAAAAAATCCAGATTCCAAAGGAGTGTATAATCTGGTTGCACCAGATATGGTTTCAAATAAATATTTCTCAAAAAAACTAGGTGAGAAATTGAAACGACCAGTATTGTTCAAAGCCAACAGCATTGCCATGAAATTAATCTTTGGCGAAGGAGCCGATGTTTTATTAAAAGGTCAAAAGGTTCGACCTCAAAGATTAATGGATTTAGATTTTCCTTTTCAATTTCCAACAGTAGACTCCATGTTGGATGATTTACTGAAAAAGTAGATACTTCTTTAAAGCCATTCAAATTATTGCTAATTTTGCATTCCGATTTTCAATAATAGTTCAATATAATTGAACATTCACTATGGTATTTCCTTTCCTTGCATAGGAGATATTATGGATATCATTTTATCGGACAAAACCGCAATCAATGAAAGTTAGCAAACAATTATTAGAGAAATATAATGTACCTGTTCCCAGGTATACCAGTTACCCCCCAGCTAATCACTTTGAAGATCAATTTTCGCCTGATTCTTTCTTAGAATTGCTAGAACAATCTAATCAGGAAGATCCGCAAAATATTGCATTTTATATCCATATTCCTTTTTGTGCACAAATATGTCATTACTGCGGATGTAATGCTATAAAAATGAAACGTGCCGATGAAGTAAAAAACTATATCGAAGCACTCAAAAAGGAAATAGCACTGGTAATTAATCGTATTGATAAGAAACGAAAAATATCTCAGATTCATTATGGAGGTGGTACGCCTAATGCGATTAAAGCAAGCTATTTAAAAGAAATAAATAAAATTCTGCTGGGACATTTTGATACGATTGATCAGCCCGAAATTGCCATCGAATGTAATCCTGCACATTTGTCTTATACTTATTTGGATGAATTGTTTGAAGCTGGATTTAATCGTTTTAGCATAGGTATTCAGGATTTTGACGAAGAAGTTTTATGTGATGTGAATCGACGTCCCTCGGCATTACCGGTAAATGATTTGGTAAAATATATTAAGGCAAAAGATAAAAGCTTTGCTGTTAACCTGGATTTCATTTACGGTCTTCCAGGTCAAACTGTAAATAGTTTCTGTGATTCAATTAAAAAAGCCATTGAAATAAGACCTGATCGATTGGTAACTTTCTCTTATGCACATGTGCCTTGGTTTAAGGAGCATCAAAAAATACTAGATGAAAAAGGACTTCCTTCTGCTGATGAAAAACTGGATATGTTTATGGCAGCTAATGATTTGTTGGGGAAGGCCGGTTATGTGTCAATAGGTTTGGATCATTATGCATTACCAAAAGATGAATTGTATCAGGCGTTGGAAAAACATCAGTTGCATAGGAATTTTCAAGGCTATTGTACCAAACGAACAACAGGACAGGTGTATGCGTTTGGTGTTTCTTCCATAAGCCAACTGGCAGGAGGATATGTACAGAATACAAAAGACCTTAAAAGTTATATTGAATCAGTTGAACATGGAAAATTACCCGTTGAAAAAGGAATGGTGGTAGCACCAAATCAAAAAGTGATTAGAACTGTCATCAATGAATTAATGTGTAACAAGTTCGTAAACTGGGAATCCCTTGCCACAAGTATGAAGTTGTCAATTACTGAGCTTAAACAAGTTGTCAATTATGATTCTAATGCACTAGAGGAATTTAAAAATGATGGTCTGATTGAATTTGATGATAATTATTGTAAAATTACCGAAGAAGGAACTATGTTTATTCGAAATATAGTGGCTGCATTTGATCCTGCATTATCAGGAAGTAAAAAACGTTATTCAAACTCCCTGTAAAGATGGCTAAGGAAAAAGTAGATATAGTTATTGTTGGAGCGGGGTTAACTGGATTAACACTTGCTTACTATCTCAAAAAAGCAGGTAAAAAGGTTATTCTGTTAGAAAAGGATGAAAAAGTTGGTGGAGTTATTCAAAGTGTTTCAGAAGAGGGATTTGTGTATGAAAAAGGACCCAATACAGGCGTGTTATCAACAGAAGGTATTGTTGATTTATTTGATGAACTGAATGATGTTTGTAAACCCGAAACACCTACTGAAAAGGCTAATGAAAGATGGATTTTAAAAAGTGGAAAATGGCAGGCATTACCCAATGGATTGATAAAGGCTATTTGCACACCATTGTTTTCGTTAAAAGATAAATTTAGAATATTAGGCGAACCTTGGCGTAAAAAAGGCACTAATCCTGATGAATCTTTGGCTGATATGGTAAAAAGGAGGTTAGGAGATAGTTATTTGGATTATGCTGTGGATCCTTTTATATCAGGTATATATGCAGGTGATCCGGAGGTGCTGATTACTCGATTTGCTATGCCTAAATTATATAATTTAGAACAAGACTATGGCAGCTTTATTAAAGGAGCTATTAAAAAGAAAAAAGAGCCTAAAACAGAATTACAAAAGCGTATAACAAGAGAGGTATTTTCAACAGAAGGTGGGTTGAGTAATTTAATAGCTGCTTTGCTATCAAAAATAGGAGAGAGTTCAATAGTTTGTAATTGTCAGAATATAAAGGTTCAACCAACAGAAATAAATGAGTACCTTATCGATTATGAGCTGAATGGTGAGCAGAAAGAATTGATTACAGAAAAAGTGGTAACAACTTTTGGTGGGTACGAGCTAAAAAACTTACTATCTTTTATCTCAGAAAAATTATTGTTGCCTATTCTAAACTTAAGGTATGCTAAAGTGGTGCAAGTAGTTTTAGGCTATAAAAAATGGCAAGGTAAAAAACTGGAAGCTTTTGGAGGTTTAGTTCCTACAGTTGAGAATAGAGATATATTAGGTATTTTATTCCCAAGTGCTTTATTTAAAGGAAGAAGCCCTGAAGGTGGAGCAGTTCTTTCTGTTTTTATAGGAGGAACTAAAAAGTCTGAAATGATACATAAATCAGATGATGATATCAAGAACATTGTATTAAAAGAGGTGAAAGAAACTTTATATTCCGATGAAGCTCCGGATTTAATACGCATTTTTAAATACGAGAAGGCTATACCGCAATATGATATTACCTCCAAAGAAAGGCTAGCTTCAATTGATAAAATAGAAGAAGAATTTTCAGGATTATATATAGCTGGTAATATTAGAGATGGAATTGGAATGGCAGATCGGGTTCAGCAAGCCCGCAATTTGTCTAAATTGATATTAAAAACTGATTAGGCTAAACTAGAAAATATAGTTTAGCCTACTGCTTTGTTGATTTGAATAGATATTCACTAATACTTGCATACCACTTGGTAAAACTTTATATGTTGGTATTTCAAGTGTGATGGCATAAATCGGATGTTGACCGTCAATCTTTTTTGTGGTCTTAATTGTGGCTTCGATATCATATATATTAGCCTCGGCGATATCGCATTCTATGCTTAGAAGATCATTTATTTCATCAAACTCAATTTGTGGAATTGTAAATAAAACTTCTTGTTTTGATCGATTATCTTTTGTTTTGTGAGTGTCTTCTCTTGTCTCCCCTTCATTCATATTACTTTTCGTAATACCAATGTATATCTGCCTAAACTTCATTACTTTTGATTTTATAAATTCATAAAATAGGTAATTCGGTGCCTTAAAGCGTGTAGAACTATATCAAACAGCAAAATATTCGACTGAAACAGTTTAAATGTACGATGAGTATAATGCTTCTATAAAATAAGATTAGAGTCCTAGATGGGAGGTGTAGATTGTAAAATAACCTGGAAAAAGGTAGAAATTGTAATTGATTAGGCAAGGAAACAGGAAAAGATATTTTTAAGTAAAGAAATGTTGGTTACGTATTTATTTCTAATAGATGTCTGAATAAACAAAGCTCTAATTGTATTGATAAATAGGTCATTAATGAAGGATCGGAATTTATACCACCCCTTCATTAAAGAATATTTATGCTTAAAAATCAGTATATATACTCTTGATGGATGTTCTCACAGCAAACCAAAAATGTTGTGTTTGTAAAGAACCTAAACTATTGCTTTCTTTTCTGATTTTTCCACCTAAAGCTATATTAAAATTATTTTTTGGGTTGATTAGGTAGCTAACACTTCCTTGTAAATGAAGGAGTTCAGTTTTAACTCCTTGCGTTATGAAATGACCATATTCTTCAGTTCGTAAATCATTGCTTTTAAAAATATCTTTACCATAACTCACATCTTCTGAAGGATCCAGACCATATTTAGCACTAACTAGTTTTCCATTAAAAATAAAACGTTTGTACTGGTATTTAATCTTGCTTACAACTTCTTTAAAATTAGCGCCTAATGGATGAGCCAACTCCTGGTTGTAATGACCATAATTAGAAATTGCATTACTATGTGAATAATTGAATGGTCTTACCTGGTTATATTCTGTTAGGAAGTCTAATTTCTTAATGCCTAAAAAATTAAAACTCTTAAATCCCAATTGAAAACCTTGTTTATTAGCCCACCATTTTTCGCCAGAAAATACTTCGTCGAATTTAAACTCTCCTAGAACAAACTGGCCGTAGATAGCACTATTGTAACCAACAATATATTTTGAATTTAACCCCATGGTTACGTTATCCGGAGAACCTAATGAATATTCCACTGGTCTGAAAAAGATAATAGGATTAAGATATGACAGTTCAAAATTCCGTTGTCCCATGGTGTCCTGAGCAGCCCAAACTACGCTTTCAAATGCCCCAACTGATAAACGATTACCAATATTAAAGGTTAAATAATGAGATGCTAAATACTTTTCATGATAACGTTCATCATTTGCTTCTAGGAAAGGATCAATATTTAAATCACGGTGCTGTGCCCACATTACCATGTAATGAACTTTATTAAAGTCGGCAGAAAATTTTAAATATGGATAACTAAAAGCATTGTCTGACAATAACAATGAACGATATCCATCTCCAATAAAGTTTTTACCATTACCCAGTTGGATATTAAACCATTTTATAGGATTAAATGAAATAAAACCAGTAGATTGTGCATAATCATGCGCATTACTACCAAAGGTTTTACTTTTTCCCTGACCCGGTACAACTTTTCTGGCGTTAATAAAATCTTCCAGATAATTCGGGAATACAGTTTGATTTTCAACAAAATCAGTATAGAAATAAAAATGTTTACCAAAAGTACCTTCAATAAATAAGCCCCTGGAGTTGTTCCATGTATTTTTACTCTCTTCAAGTTCTTGTCCAACTCCAAAATCAAAAAGTGGATTTATTTTAATGCAAACTTCACCATTATCCCATTTTAACAGATCGTCGTGAAAAATACGTTTCCAAAAATTCACATCTCCTTCAGGCTTTTTAATACCATCATAAAGAATAGAATCCAAGTTATATTGTTTTTCTATTTTGGATAAATCGTAAGGTTTTACCGATGAATGAAAATTATTACCTGGCTTATATAATTCCTTTTCATAAGGATTGAATTTATCATTTTGATAATAACTAACCTTTTGGGCAGATAAATGATAGACTAACGAGAATAAAAGTAGAATAAAACTAAGGGAAAGCTTCTTTAACATGATCACATTATCGTTTTATGAATTGAGGTAATTTAGAAATATTTTTGAAAAACAGGCTTATCATTCCACCTACTTTATTAGATCTTAAGGCATTCAAATCTTCTTTTGATTTTAATATTATATTATTGATGCTTTTATTGCTTGCGCCACCTAATCGCATTTTTGTAATCACAATGGGTAAGTATGCAAAACTGTATTTTGTATTGGAGAATAGCCTTAAAATAAAATCGTAGTCTGCCGATATTTTATATTGTAAGTTAAAAGCTCCAATCTTTTTGAAAACTTCGTTTTTTACATATAATGTTGGGTGAGGAGGCATCCAACCAAATTTTAATAAATGCTTTTTAAATGGTTTGCTCTGCCAATATCTAACAATTTTTGAAACATCAGTAGATTGCACATATTCCAAATCTCCATATACAGCATCAACATCATTTTTATGAAAAGCCTTGGCAATTGTTTCAATGCTATAATCATCATAAAAGATATCATCAGCATGCAACACACCAACAATATCACCTTTAGCTAAATCAATACCTTTATTTAAGGCATCGTATATACCATTATCTTTTTCAGAAATTAAATGACTTATAAAAGGTTTGTATTTTTCAATAATTTGAAGTGTATTGTCGGTAGAACCACCATCTATAATAATATATTCAATGTGAGGATATGTTTGGTTTATAACAGATTGAATTGCTGTTTCTAAAGTTTTTTCAGCATTATAAGTGGCTGTAATTATAGAAATGGTCATTATTTTAATTTAAAAACAGCAACAAAAATGGTGGCTTTTATTATAAATACCAAATGTTGGGTAAATTGAGCTACTTGTTTTATTGCTCCAGAAAATTTTTAAACCATTTTCCTGAGTACTTTACTTTTCTAATTTGAGTTTTAAAATCATTGTATACTATTCCGAAACGAGGTTCAAACCCTTCTTTCCATTCAAAATTGTCGATTAATGTCCAGATAAAATAACCTTTTACATTAATACCACTTTTAATTGCTTTCAATACCTGTTTTAAAACCTTGCGATGATATCTGACTCTTTTTATATCATAGATTTCTCCATTGGTGATATGATCGGGATAACAAACGCCACTCTCGGTAATAATAATTTCGTTTATGCCTTTATATTGATGATAGAATTTTAAAATTTTATACATGCCTTTAGGGTATACTTCGAGTCCCATGCTATTGGTATTTTGAGTTCTTTGGTATGGAGGAATTTCAGTAGCAAAAAGAATGAGTGGAAATAAGCTAAACTTAGTCACTACTCTGAAATAATACTGTATTCCATGAAAGTCGAAATTAAATTTTAGTTTTTCTTCATCTCCATCTTCAAAATGTTGTTTGATTATATTCAAACCAGGCATAACATCTGTTGGGTAACCTAAACCTAGCGCAGGTTCTACAAACAATCTGTTTAATATAGTTTCCATACGTTTAGCAGCTCTACGATTATAAAAAAACTTGTTTTTGGGCTTAATTACAGAGCAACTTAGAGCTGTACCAATCTTAGCATTTGGAACATTCTTTCTAATAATTCGACCTCCCTCAGCATTACACAAACAAGCGTGGTGTGTTGCTTTTAAAAAATTGTTCAGTCCGGTTTTTTCAGGAGCATGATAACCCATAAAGTAGCCTAAACCTATAAAACTCATGGGTTCGTTAAGAACAATCCAATTTTTTACTTTTTCGCCGTACTCTTTACTACAAAAGTCTGCATAGCCACTAAACCAATCCAGTATTAACCTGGATGTCCAACCTCCTAAATCTTCAAGTTTTTGAGGTAAATCCCAATGATATAAAGTAATCCAGGGCTCAAGATTATTTTTAATACAACAATCAATAACTCTATGATAAAAACTAACACCTTTCGGGTTAATTTTGCCAAAACCATCTGGCAATATACGCGTCCAAGAGATTGAAAATCTAAATACTTTTAAATTAAGACTTGCAGCTAATTCTACGTCTTTTTCAAAGTTTTGGTAAAAATTACATGCATCACCAATTTCATCCTTGTTTTTGATGTTATCTACGTTTGCGGTAAATGTATCCCAAATAGAAATCCCTTTTCCATCTTTATCAGAGTATCCTTCGTTTTGAAACGCACTAATTGTTGTTCCCCATAAGAAGTCTTTACCAAACTGCTTTCTTTTTATCATAATCACTAATGGAAGAATCAGACAACATTAGACATTATTCTTTAGCCGTTTGTTAATTTATGGTTATTTATCGATTAAAAATAATTGAGTTTAGTTGTTCTTAATTTCCATCCATGCACCAAATAAAGCACTTTGGTGAGGTGGGGTTAGAGGAATAAAACCACGCTCTATTTTTTGATTATTAAGACACAGTGGATTGGTTTGAGATTGAGTCTTAACAAATTCTTGCCAATGACCAGCTTTGAAATTTTTAACATACCATTTACCTCGGGAGCTATCAAGTAAATATTTGGGTAAGATAATATTCACATTACCCATATTATATCGCCAATTGATATCTACACAAGGATGTATTTTTAATTGCTTGTCGCTGGCCATATAAATGATTGCATCTACACCAATTGGTCCTATGTGATGCAAATGAGGCTGCACAGATTGAATAGCTTCAATTAGAATTTTAACTATACCATTCATTTGTTCTTCTCTAAACAAATAAGCAAATGTACTTTTTATAGGTTGGTTAATATCCCCGCCAATAAAGTGTCCTTTATTATCATTTATAAAATGAGATATTCCTTTAAATTCAACACTTCCTTCAGTTTTAATTTCCAGTTGAAATGAAAAATCATACACCTTATTTAATAAAGGCTCGGCAGTAAGATATCCTTGCTGCTTAAGAGCTCCATTTATCCATTCCTTATTAAGCGGTTTATTTATAAAATCAGCTACATGAATTCCTCTACCTGATGAACTCCATGGCATTTTTAAAATAATTGGAGTTCGTTTGCTCATCCATTCATCTAAATCAGAAATCGCATGTATATTAATAGCTGGAAATGGAATATTTATATATGAGTGTTGGTTGTTGTTTTCATGAATAAAACGCTGAATAATGTTGGTGGTGTTTCTACTAAAGAAGTCTTTTCGATTTTCTTCCCATTGAAAGGTTGGTAACTTTTTAAATTCAGAAGAACAAAATTGTTTTATATCTTTTAATTTATTGTGTATTGCAGGATTCCAGCTCCAGGGCTTTATTTGGTTTAACTCTTTAATACTATTAAATGATGAAATAAAATTTAGTGTTGGAATTCCTAACTCTTGCCATATTTTAATAAATGAATCATCTGGAGAAACAGGTGTGTAAATAAAATCACCTTTGGAGGCAAAAAAAGAAGGCAAAAACGAAAGGTCTTCTTCAAACTTACGCAAACGAGCCGGTGGCATATAGCTCGCCATGCCATTCGCAATAGCCATTTCTCCGGTTGGGTTGAAAATATATAAATTATGCATTAACATTTTTTATGAGGAATTCTTATAAACAAAAGTACTATACTACAGTGTTAATCAACAAAGCATAGTATTTAAAGTATGATTTTATGCAGCTTTTTTGCGTGATAATATTCATGGACTTTATGAATTCTTATTTTTTATTTTGAGTTTACAAAGTTGATAAAAATAATATAACATTATTAAAAATAAATAGTCATGATTATTGGAGTTCCTAAAGAGATTAAACCCGCAGAAAATAGGGTTGGTATGACTCCTTCCGGAGTTATGGAGTGTGTTAAAGCAGGTCATACTGTATATGTTCAATCATCAGCTGGCTTAGGTACAGATTTTTATGATGAAGATTATGAAAAAGCCGGAGCAAAGATTTTAAAAACAATTGAGGAGGTTTATGAAATCGCAGAAATGATTGTTAAGGTTAAAGAACCAATTGAGCCGGAGTATAAGCTAATTAAAGAGAATCAGCTTTTATTTACTTATTTCCATTTTGCCTCATGCGAACCTTTAACCAAGGCTATGATTGAGCAAAAAGCAATTTGTTTAAGTTATGAAACTGTAGAAACACCAGACAGAAAACTACCACTATTAATTCCAATGTCAGAAGTAGCCGGAAGAATGGCAACACAAGAAGGTGCGAAATACCTAGAAAGAACTTACAGAGGACGAGGTCTTTTGATGGGAGGTGTACCAGGTGTACCTCCAGCTAAAGTGCTGGTTATTGGTGGTGGAGTAGTTGGAACACAAGCAGCCAAAATAGCCGCAGGAATGGGAGCAGACGTTACCATCATGGATTTAAATATCGATCGTTTGCGTTATTTGGATGATATTATGCCAGCTAATGTAAAAACGATGGTTCCCAACGAAATGCGCATGCGTGAGGCCGTTACTGATGTTGATGTAATAATTGGAGCTGTATTAATTCCTGGAGCTAAAGCACCTAAATTAATTACTCGTGATATGTTACCAACAATGAAGCAAGGAACGGTATTAGTTGATGTGGCTATTGATCAAGGTGGATGTTTTGAAACATCAAAACCAACTACACACGAAGATCCTACTTATATTATTGATGATGTAATTCACTATACTGTAGCTAATATGCCAGGCGCTGTGCCTTTTACATCAACGTTAGCTTTAACTAATGCAACATTCCCTTATGCTATGGAATTAGCTAATAAAGGATGGCAAAAAGCATGTCAGGATAATTCTGCTTTAAAATTAGGTTTAAATATCGTTAGAGGAGATGTGGTTTATAAAGGCGTTTCAGATGCATTTAACTTACCTTATAAGCCAGTAGAAGAAGTATTATAAACTTATAACATAATAGGATAGGGGCAATTTCATTTGAGATTGCCCCTATTATTTTGATTTATTCAGATATTAAATCTGAAATTTAAGTATATCATCAAAACTAGATGATTCTATTTTCTCCAATACTTCTCAAGTAATCGCTAAAAATTTCTTTTTCAAATTTTGCGTGGTTTTGATAATTTGGTTTTGATACCAAATAAATTATTTTTTTTGGATCCATTCGTTTATCAATAACTATAACGGTAGAGAGAGCATCGATGCTTTGACATTAAAAAAGCCAACTGATAAAAATCAGATGGCTTTCGTAGAGCGGAAGACGGGATTCAAACCCGCGACCCTTAGCTTGGAAGGCTAATGCTCTATCAGCTGAGCTACTTCCGCATTTATTATTTTATGGAGCCAATAGAGGGACTCGAACCCACGACCTGCTGATTACAAATCAGCTGCTCTAGCCAACTGAGCTATATTGGCAAATCAAAGTGGGGAGAGCAGGATTCGAACCTACGAAGACGAAAGTCAGCGGAGTTACAGTCCGCCCCAGTTGGCCACTTTGGTATCTCCCCAAATGCGGATGCAAATGTAGAATTATTTTTTTAAACTCCAAGCCATATTTACCATTTTTATTGCAGTAATTGCAGCTTCACCCCCTTTATTTCCGTGCTTTCCACCTGCTCTGTCCTTGGCTTGCTGTAAGTTAAGTGTGGTAAGCAAACCAAAAATAAAAGGCACATTATACGTTAAATTTAATTGAGTCATTCCTTGCGTTACTCCATCACATACAAAATCAAAGTGAGGTGTTTCTCCTTGAATTACACAACCCAGACAAATAACAGCATCAACATCCGTGTAATCTGCCATATATTTACCTCCTTTAGTTAGTTCAAAACTACCAGGAACATACTTTTTAATAATGTTATCTGGATTAGCTCCATTTTCAACTAAAGTGTTATATGCACCTTCATAAAGCGCTTCAGTAATCTCCTCGTTCCATTCTGCCACTACAATACCAAATTTCATGTTTGCAGCTGAAGGCATTTTACTTTTGTCGTAATCCGACAGGTTTTTTAAACTTGTTGCCATAATAATAAATTGTGATACAAAAATAAAAGAGGTTGCCAATTCTGACAACCTCTTTTATAAATATTTTTAAAAAGTATTATTTACTAGCTAAAATAGTAGCTCTTGTAATATACTTATCAATGGTTCTCGCTTCGTTTGCTGATTTGTGCTCATCTTTTAATTGTTGATAAGCTTCAATCGCTTTATCGTAGTCTTTTTGACCTTCAAAGGCTAATCCAAGCTTAAATAAATATGTAGCAGCAATGATATCATTATCTACATCGGCAGCACTTTTATAACTGCTAATAGCTGCATCTACATCTCCTTTTTCCATGTATGCATCACCTAAGGCACCTTTAGCATTTGCATTTAATAGCTCATCTTCACAAGTAAAACCTGCTAAATATTCAATAGCTTCGTCGAACTGACCTAATTGCAAATAACATACACCAGCATAATATTTAGATAAATTACCGGCTGCAGTAAAACCGTAATCATCAATAATATCTATGAAACCAAGATTTAAATCCTGACCGTCTAAAGCAAGTTGAAAACTATCTTTCTCAAAAAAGTTTTGAGCTCCAAACATCACTTCTTGCGCTTTTAATTCCTGAGGAGCAAAGTAAAGTTTTTTAGCACCCCAATATCCTCCAATCACAATTATAATAGCAAACATTATAATTGTTAAAATCTTTTGGTTATCCTCTATGAACTGCTCTGTTTTACTTAACGCGTTTTCCACGTTCTCCATGCTAGTTTCCGTAGCGTATTCCTTTTTCTTATCTGACATGAATTCTTTTTTTTATTGCTACGCAAATGTAATTGTTTTAACAAAAATTCAAAATATGTACTTTAATTTCTTTATGAATTTATTTGAAAAAGTTATACCTAAATCAAAATATAATCATTGCGTATGGCTAAAAATTAAAATGTAAGCGTGAGATTAGTTTGTCCGAATTCTCGCGGAATAGTTACATTTGTGCCTGTAAAACCACTAAGGAATGTTTTTAAAGGATCTTCATCTGGTAAATTTTAAAAATATAGAGTTAGCCCAACTTGAATTAAACAAGGGGATTAACTGTTTTATTGGGTCTAATGGAGCCGGTAAAACTAATTTGTTGGATGCCATTTATTACTTATCGTTTTGTAAAAGTTATTTTAACCCTGTCGATAGTCAAAATATTAAGCATGAGCAGGATTTTTTTGTGATTCAGGGAAAATATAATTTAAATGATATTGAAGAACAGGTGTATTGTGGACTGAAGAAAGGTCAAAAAAAACAGTTTAAACGAAATAAGAAAGAATACGATAAACTCTCAAACCATATTGGCTTATTGCCGCTTGTAATGATTTCTCCGCAGGATGAAAGACTAATTGTAGAGGGAAGTGAGCAGCGTAGAAAATATGTGGATAGTGTGATTTCGCAGTATGATAAAAGTTACCTGGAGCAATTAATTAATTATAACAAACTGATTGCTCAACGAAATGCTTATCTAAAAGGCTTAAAAGGTCTAAATGCTGAGGCTCACAATATGCTTGACATTTGGGATTTCCAGATTATTGAATTAAGCAAAAAGATCGCTCAGGCGAGAGCTGGCTTCTTGCAGGAATTAAAACCGGTGTTTATGGAGATGTACAACTTCATTGCCAATAATAAAGAAGAAGTAGAACTGGAATACAAATCTCATCTGAAAGACGAAAACTTTGAAACTATATTAAAAGAAGCCCGGGAAAAAGATGTTGTTCTGGGTTATAGTACCAAGGGAATCCATAAAGATGATGTGGAGCTGAAAATAGGAGGTTATCCGATCAAAAAAATGGGTTCGCAGGGACAAAAGAAAACTTTTTTGATTGCCTTAAAGCTGGGACAGTTTAAGTTTTTGGCGGCTCATAAAAACAGCAAACCATTATTGTTACTGGATGATATATTTGATAAGTTAGATTCACAAAGAGGGGATCGTTTAATTGAACTGGTTGGGAGCGATATGTTTAACCAAATTTTTATAACCGACACACAACTAAACCGAATAGAACCCGTTTTAAATAGAGTAGATAAAGAGTCTACTATTTTTATGGTTGAAGCAGGGGAGTTTAAAAGACTACAGGAATAATTTGCATGGAAAAAAAAGACGCACAACATATTAAATCTATCATTGGCGAGATTCTTAAAAATCAGCACCTGGATCATAAAATGCTTGAAAACAGGGTGGTTCGATCGTGGGAAAAGGTAATTGGAAAAACAGTGGCGCGAGCTACTACTTCCATTTATATGTATCAGGGTACTTTATATTTAAGTATTAACTCCAGTGTGATGCGAAACGAACTTTTAATGCTGAAAGATAAAATTATGCATGCGCTGAATGAAGAGGTAGGACACCAGATTGTAACTGCTGTGGTGATTCGATAAGCTTTGATTTGCTGTGCGAATACTGAAAATAGATATCAATTTGTTTAACAATGCCGTTTGTTGCAGAATTCTACACGTAATATGATTCGGAATATAGTTTTAATTGGTTCAGGGAAATTGGCTACTCAGCTAGGAATGGGCTTAGCTAAAAAAGGTTTTAACATTAGGCAGGTTTATAGCAAAACAGAAGAAAATGCGGAAGTTCTGGCTGAGCAGTTAAACGCCTATTTTACGGATGATCTGTCGCAAATTCAATTGGATGCTGACTTATATATTGTGGCGGTTAAGGATGATGTATTAAAGCAAGTGATAGAAGGCATGCCGAAAGTGAAAGGTATTGTGGTGCATACTGCTGGTAGCATGAGTATGGATATGTTGATTAGGTTCAATCAATACGGTATATATTATCCTTTTCAGACTTTTAGCAAGGAGCGGGAAGTGGATTTTTCTAATATTCCAATTTTAATTGAATCGAATACGGCTGAAACACAGGAAGCACTGGAATTTTTTGGTAAAAAGCTATCCAATACTGTACTGAAATGTGATTCTGATCAGCGTAAAAAGATTCACCTGGCGGCGGTTTTTGCCTGTAATTTTTCGAATCATATGTACGCCATTGCTCATGAAATTCTTAATGATGGAGAAATAAGTTTTGATGTCAT
Source organism: uncultured Saccharicrinis sp. (assembly GCA_963677245.1). GTDB lineage: Bacteria > Bacteroidota > Bacteroidia > Bacteroidales > Marinilabiliaceae > Saccharicrinis. The sequence goes on along the minus strand of OY781921.1, from coordinate 516,720 downwards.
CAAACCATTAATTATGGAAACAGCATTGAAAACTCAAGAGTTAAGCCCTGTTAAAGCACAAACAGGTCCGGCAGTAAGAAAAGATCAAAATGTTATTAATAAGCATTTAAAGTTATTAGATGGTCAAAAGGACTTAACTTTAATTTATAAAGAGTTGACTAATAGTATCATGAAAATGCATAGTGATGATAACTAGCCTTTTTTAATACGAGTAAGCTAAATATCTCACTCAAAATCATCTTTAATTTCATCATAACTGTAAAGTTATGATGTGTTTTAACTTGGTAGTTGATAAAAGATTTGTGCTCCAGGACCTAAGGGAATACCAAAGCTTAACCATATAATCAATAATATTATCCAGACAAATAAAAAGGCCATAGTATAAGGAAGCATAGTAGCTATAATGGTTCCAATACCTGCTTTTGAATCATATTTTTGAACAAAAGCAATGATCAAAGCATAAAAACTCATCATAGGTGAGATCACATTGGTAACACTATCGCCAATACGATAAACCACTTGCGATAATTCAGGCGAATATCCCATAATCATAAACATCGGAATAAAAATAGGAGCCAGGATGGCCCATTTGGCAGAGGCACTTCCCATCAACATATTAATGGCTGCCGATAAAATAATAAATAAGATCATTAATGGAATCAACCCAATATCAGAAGCCATTAATAAGCCGGCTCCGTTCACTGCCAGAATAATTCCCAGGTTACTCCACTTAAAATAAGCCACAAACTGCGCTGCAAAAAATACCAAAACGAGGTAAGAAGCCAATGTTTTCATGGATTTTCCCATTCCGTTCATCACATCTGCATCGTTTTTATAGGTTCCTGTTTTCCAACCGTAGGCTAATCCCATCAATCCTGCTGTTATTAAAAGCATGGCTACCACACCTTTAATTAAAGGCGAGCTTAAAATTCCTCCATCGCTTCCACGTAAAAAACCATTAGTAGGAATAATTCCAATGAGCGTAATTATGAGAATGCCTAAAAAGACCAAAGCAGCATACAGTAAACCTTTTTTCTCGGTAGAGGATAAATGATCGAAGTTTTCTTTTAAATCGTCCTCATTTTTAGTGTAAGTTCCTAAACGAGGTTCTACTAGTTTTTCAGTTATATAGGTTCCGGCCATGGCAATAACAAAGGTGGAGGCCACCATAAAATAATAATTGGCTGTAGGATTCACCTGGTAACTGGGATCAAGGATATGAGCGGCTTCCTGCGACAAACCGGCCAACAATGGATCTACTGTTCCTAAAAATAAATTAGCACTAAAACCACCGGAAACACCGGCAAAAGCAGCAGCCATTCCTGCAATGGGGTGTCTGCCAACCGCCATAAAAATGACACCTGCCAGCGGTATTAATAAAACATAACCCACATCTGAAGCCAGATTTGACAAAATGCCAGTGAAAACTAATATAAAGGTAAGTAAGCGTTTTTTGGCATTTAATACCAGCAAACGAATAATAGCACTAATTAAGCCGCTTTGTTCTGCAATACCTATTCCTAACATGGCAACCAGCACAATACCCAGTGGAGCAAAACCGGTGTAATTATCAACCATCTCCAAAATAATACGATGAATGCCATCGTGCGAAAGCAGATTAACGGGCTTTACTATTTCTTTGGTTCCCGGATGAATTACTTCCCAGCCTAAAGCACTTCCAATGGCAGAAAATACCAATGCTGACAGTGCAAATAGTGCAAATAAAGTGGCCGGATGGGGAAGTGCATTACCTCCTTTTTCGGTCCAGTTTAATAGCAAATTAAATATGCGTGTTCTATTTTTTGTCTTGCTCATATTTGTAGTAACTGTAAATCAGTAGAATTGTTGAAATAAAATGATTTTTGTTATTAGCGTTAAATTACTCATAACTAATTTATTTCTGAATAATTTTATTTATTGGCGCTTCGCCCAAACCCGACTTCATTTTTTGGCTTGATCCAAAAAACGGAAGCAAAAAAAATCAAGGCTGCACCTGTCGCACTCAAAAAAACTACGGTTAATTGTCGAAAATCGTTTAAACTCGTAGGCTGCGCCTAACTCAAACAAAAACGATTTTTAATCGTCAATTTAACCTTGTTTTTTGGTTTGCCAGCTGAGGCCATTATAAAACAATAGCTTGAGAATAACTTTTAAAATAATGTGATTTAGTATTGACTTAATATAAAACAAAAACACCTGCTATCCTCGATATAACAGGTGTTTTCTTACTTCCCAAACCATATGGATCAAACCAAACCTATTCGTATAATTCTTTTTCTCGCAGCTTGGTTAAACGCGCTTTTACCTTGCTGTTGTTTTCTTTAATAATCATATCTATTTTTTGAGCACACTCTTCAAAAGTCTCCGATCTTACCTTACGCATTACATCTAAATAACTAATTAAATCCTTGTTGATCTGATTTTTAATAATCTCACCAACTTTTCCGGCAGGTAATAGGTTCTCTTGTTCTGCTTTTTTTGAAATGTATTGTTGATATGCTTCTTCAAATGCCGCCTGATCAGCTTTGAGGTGTGTAATGAGGGTATCAAAATTGGGTAAAATTTGAATTGCTGCGGCTACATCGGGCTTTTTAAAGTCCTGCAATAAAGCATGTATATTGGCCGACTCTGAACTGTAACTCAAATTCAACACTTCCATACCATAATTATCTAAAACATCCATCACCACCTGGGCTGCTTGTGCAATTTCTTCCTCAGGCCAAATAAGCTTTGCCTTTATTTCCAGAAATATAACGCGAGCAGCTTTATCGCGTTGAGCATCTAAAGGAGCTAGCGTGCTTTTAATAATTTCTTCTTTTAATGCATCAGTCATGCGCATTGTATTATCAGCTAATTGCTGAATAACGCTGCTAATGTAACTGTCGCTTGAAAAATCGTAAGAAGAGGTTAAGTTTAAAATAGATAACGAAGTCGTATTAATTTCTTCGATGTTGCTTCTGTAGTGGATTACTGTAGACATTTATTTTAAGATTTGATTAATGTTATTCTAATATACCTCAAAAAATTAAATTACCGAACATATTGTTCCTATTTTTTTAATCGGAATTATTAGTAGATATAACTGTGTAACCACGATAAGGTTAAAAGTATTTTCAAATAGTGAATAAAGGACTAAAATTCCCATCATTTTATTTTAAAGATGTTTCTGGCAGGCCAATAACTACTTCAAAATATTTTTAGAACCCGAGTCGCAGGCTAATTTGTCCATCAAAATATTTTTTTGTGCTTTTTAGTCGACAAGTAACTTTGTCAAATCATTTAGAAGCTATTCTTAGCCGACCATCCGTTTCAACAAAAAAGTTCGAAAGGCCATTTAGCCAACTAAAATATTCATGCAAATAAAAAGAACCTTTTACTCGCTTGCTAAATGCAAGTTCTTTTTATTTAGTTGTCTGGCTAGCCATTCATTTACAATTCAGTAGCTTATTTTTGATGTAATGATAAGAACAAAATCAGACCAAACAATTTAACGGGAGTTGGTATTCACTAATTCCTCCATAAATTAAAAAGCAGCTTACTCGCTTAATACTATTTAAACCTGACAATACAACTCAGACAATTATTAATACTAACATGTAAACTATTAAACGCTATGACTACATTTATTGGAATACTATTATTGCTAGCAGGCCTTGCTGCCTATGTTTTTTCTAAAATGGATAAACCCGAAAAAAGGTTTCCTGATGTACTGAGAGGAATAAAGAAAATCCACGGAAGTATTTTAGTAGTGGCAGGTATTGTATTTATCATGATTCCTCACCTGTTTTTCTTTGCCGACAGGGGATTTAACTACCTACTCGTTTCGCCAACCGGAAAAATGAGCGCTGTAATGGAGCAGGGAATTAAGTGGCGTGGATTTGCTAAAATAGATAAGTGGCAAAAGTATATCGATGTAAAAGTGGTGGGACAGGGCAGTCGTGCCGATGTATCCGAGTTGGAAGGTGTTATGCATCCCGTTCCTATTCGTTTTATCGACCAGGTAACAGCCAACGGTCATGTTTCTCTTCGATTTCAGTTGCCTGAGGATAATCCATCTTTTATAAAATTAGCGGTTAAATACCGAACCATGAGTAACCTGGTGAATAATACCATAATTCCTACCGTTCGGGAACAACTCATCAATACCGGATATATGTTTGCAGCACAAAATTATATTTCAGGGGAAGCACAATCTTTCCGTCAAACCTTTGAGGAGCAATTGAAAGAAGGAACATATGCAGTGAATAAACTAGAAGTGAAGGATACCATATTTAATGATATTGATATGGTGAATACGCAGCGTGGAATTAAAGAGATACAAACCAGTTATCGTGTAGAAAAGATATTGGAACATGGTATCCCAAAACGAATTCCGCATGAATTGTCAGAAAACAACATCATCGTATCACAAGTAATTGTTGATAAGATAGACCTGGAAGCCACCTTTAAACAACGCCTGGAAGCTCAGCGTGATGAATCGGCCAAACGTCAGTTGGAACAACAAAAAATTGAGACAGCGAAAGCTGAGCAACAACGTATTGTGGCGCAAGGAGAGAGGGATAAAGCCGAAGAACGTGTAAATCAGGAAAAAGAGCAGGTAAAAGCATTGATTGCCATTGAAACCAAGTTGAAACAGGAAGAAACCAATAAAAAATTAGCCGCCATAGCCTTAGAAACTGAAAAATTAAATGCATTAAAAGTAAAGGTTACCGCCGATGCAGAGGCTTATGAGATTGCCAAAAAAGTAAATGCAGGTATTACACCTGAAGTTAAATTAAAAATGGAGTTGGATCGTGATGTGAGAGTGGCAGCCGAAGTGGCCAAAATTAAGTTCCCGGAGACGATGATCATAGGAGGAGATTCAAAAGCAGGGACACCACTGGAGAGCTTAATAGGAGCAGCCATGGCTAAACAATTACAAACCACCAAAAAGTAACCATAACCTTAACAAGAGGGATGAAGAGGCTGTCTGAGATGTAAGTTTCACGCTAAGGCCGCTAAAGATATCGCTAAGCCCGCAGACTAACTATTAATATTATATTATAATTTGCGTGCTTTGCGATTCTACTCTTGGCGTACTCTGCGAGAAATAATTATGTATTTGGACATCCTCTTCTTAATTTTTTAAAACCAAAACTAAAACCGCCCTTTCCACCAGGACTTTAATCTCTCCAGAATTTTGGCTTCCTGAGGATTATTTTGAGGTTGATATAATGAACTATTCTTGACTTCATCCGGCATAAAATCCTGCGCTACAAAATTTCCCGGATAATCATGCGAATATTTATATTCTTTACCATAGCCCAGTTCTTTCATCAACTTGGTGGGTGCATTTCTCAAGTGCAATGGCACCGGAAGATTACCTGTTTGCTTAACCAAAGATTGTGCTTTACCAATAGCCTGGTACGCCGAATTACTTTTGGGGCTGGTCGCCAGATAAATGGTGGTTTGAGAAAGAATTATTCTACTCTCGGGCCAGCCAACCATTTTAATGGCTTCAAAACATTGGGTAGCTAACAGCAAAGCATTCGGATTTGCCATTCCTATATCTTCAGAGGCAGAAATAATAAGGCGTCGTGCAATAAATTTAGGATCTTCGCCGCCTTCAACCATGCGCGCCAGCCAATAAACAGCAGCATCCGGATCGCTACCCCTGATCGATTTTATAAAAGCAGAGATAATGTCATAATGCATTTCTCCATTTTTATCATAAGCTGCAGGATTGGCTTGCAAACATTGGGTTACATTCTTATTATTGATTTCAATTTTTTCTCCATCATTGGCATTAATCACCAATTCCAGGATATTTAAAAGTTTGCGCGCATCTCCACCTGAATATCTGAATAAAGCTTCTTCTTCTTTTATCTCTACTTTTTTTCTTTTCAGTACATCATCCGTCGTCAATGCTTTTTCTACCAAATCTCTTAAGTCTTCTACTTCAAGTGATTTAAGTACATATACCTGGCAGCGAGAAAGGAGAGGAGAAATCACCTCAAACGAAGGATTTTCGGTGGTAGCGCCAATTAAAGTAAACACACCCTGTTCAACAGCGCCCAGCAAAGAATCTTGCTGCGACTTACTAAAACGATGAATCTCATCGATAAATAAAATCGGGTTCGGACTATTGAAAAACTTGCTCTTTTTAGCTTTTTCAATGACTTCTCTTACATCTTTAACCCCTGAATTAATGGCGGATAAGATGAAAAAAGGTCTGTTTAATTGTTGCGAGATAATTTTAGCTAAGGTAGTTTTTCCTACTCCCGGAGGTCCCCACAAAATAATAGACGATATCACACTGGAATCAATCATTTTGCGTAATACCGCATCTTTTCCAACCAAATGTTTTTGGCCAATGTATTGATCCAGTGATGTTGGGCGTTGTCGTTCAGCTAACGGGGGATAAGCATTCATATTCATTCAATTTTGAACAAGCAAAATTAAGAATCTTACCCAAACATTACGTTTTATAAAATGCTTATTATTGAACTGAAACTGATAAATATTGTTTCTTTTTAGAAAATCATGGTGTACTATTGCAGCCTGTATTAAAGTAATGGTCGCCTCTAAGAAAACAGACCATGAAGTACATTTTATTAGTTTTAGCAACAGTAATAATAACAAATATGGAAGCTCAAAAAAAAGAAATTGCAACACTTGGAGCTGGTTGCTTTTGGTGTGTGGAAGCGGTATATGAACAATTAAAAGGCGTTACAAAAGTGGAGTCGGGCTATTCTGGCGGACAAACAGAAAATCCAAGCTACAAGCAGGTTTGCGAAGGTAATACCGGTCACGCCGAAGTTTGTCAGATAGAATTTGATCCTGAAATTATTTCCTATAGTGAATTGTTAAGTGTTTTTTGGTCAATTCACGATCCAACAACATTAAACAGACAAGGAGCAGACATTGGTACTCAATATCGATCGGTTATTTACTATCATAATGATAAGCAAAAAGCCATTGCCGAAGAACAAATTAAACTTATTACAGAAGAGAAATTGTATAAAGATCCGATAGTAACAGAAATAACGCCTTTTGATGTGTTTTATGTTGCCGAAGAATATCATCAGGAATACTTTTTTAATAATCCGAATCAACCTTATTGTAGAATGGTGGTTGGACCTAAAGTAGATAAGTTTAAAAAGCTGTTTAAAAATAAGCTCAAGTAATAGAATTTGAACTTTATAATTTCTTTAAAATCTTATTTGCCCGGCTTTTAAAACCAACACTGTTATGAGGGATGTTTTCTTCAATAACTATTTTTAATTCTGGTTTTAGTTCCGGGTATTTATCGGAAATATTAAAAATTAATTGCATTGCGTGAACCTTAACAGCTACTGGCGTTTGCGCTGCAATTAATAATTCGAAACACTTATTCAAAAAATCTCCATCTGCCTTATCTTTTATGTGACTAAATGAAAGTAGTTTGCCAATAATTCGTTGAATGCTACTTGATTTAGTTTGCATAAAAAGTTGAATCATTCGGTTTTCATATCCATTTAATAACTGAGGTTTTGAAGCGTAAACGTGATCTAGAATCCAGGCAGCTCGCCAGTTTTTTTTATGCTCCTCTTTTTTAATGATTTCAAAAAGAAAATCCAGAAGTTCCGGGTTCTTAACGATGTACTCGGCACAAATCAAAGCATCTACTTTTGAGTTACAATTTTCAATTTGATTAGTAAGTTGAGTTGTGTCTTTATCCATAGAAATCATTTTAAAGCATAAAAAAAGGTCGGAATTATCCGACCTCAAATAAAACAAATATATTCTATTATTGAATTAAGGTTCTATTTTTAAAATTAAGCATTTAAATATTATCAATTATGATCCTGAAGTATAAGTTCATGCTTAAATTCTTCTACTTCTTCGTCAATGGCAACTGAAGTATGAGACTGTACTATTTTCCAATGACCATCAATTTTTTCCATAACTCCTGTGTGACGGAAGCCTTCCAATCTAAATGGATTTCCTTTCGTTTCAATGCAGGTATCAATTAGCTGAGAGTACCAAGCCACATCTCCGTGCTCCGAAATATTTATCTTAGTGTTTTTTGAAGATATTTTTAAGCCCTTTCTGAGTGTGACCATTTGCTTCATATAACTGAAGAAAGGTTTCCAACCTGCCCAATATTCATCAATATCCGTTCCTACATTTAATAAGTCTCCTGTATGATGAAAGCACATCGAAAATAGCTCGATATCACCTTTTTCCTGCGCCTCTAATAACTGATTTAATACTTCTTTAGCCTGATCCAACTCTTCCTGATGCAAGGTTTTTCCAACTTCCATAACTATAAATATTTTTAATGATTAATATGAGATTAATTCCTTGTGATTTGCGTGTAAAACAAACGAGCATTTATAAAAATACGAAGCATTAAGGTGATTGTCAATACTTTAATTTGGTGTTTTTCAGGTTGGTTAATGAATATTTTTAGTAAAAGAGAGCTGAAGGTCTTAATTTTATTGGCAAACAAATAAAATAGCGAAAAAGGAAATTTATTTTTATCCACTTAAAATATAAGTGTAATGATTACATTAGTATGATATTTGCTCATCGCTATTAGATAAACTAGAACACATGCAATTGGTACGAAATAATAAAGCTGTCGCTGTATATTTAACTTTAATATTTATCCTTTTATTTTCTACACACATCTTTTCACAAAAGCTGAGTACGCAATCAAAAAAAGCCGAGGTACTTTACAATAAAGCTTTATCTCTATATCGATCAGGTAAATTCGAAAATGCCAAAGACCCATTAAACCAAGCCATAAAGAAAGATCCTAATTTCATAGAAGCCTACTTGTTAAAGTCTGAGCTTTTTTATGAACAAAAAGACTATCACAAGCAAATTGAAAGTTTAAGAAATGTTATTGAATTAGATAGTACATTTTTTGTCTTTACATATAAAAGTATGGGGGAAGCTCATTTTTATATTAAGGAATATGATGAAGCTATACATTGGTTTAAAAAGTATTTAACCAAAATATCTGATTCTAAAAAGAAAGATGAAGTACAAAAATGGATTGAAAAAGCTAGTTTTAGTAAAAGTGCATTTAAAGCGCCTAAATCTATAAAAGCAGAAAATTTAGGTCCTAATGTAAATAGTATTTATAACGAATATTGGCCAAGTATCACTGCGGACGAACAAACCTTGGTATATACAGTGTTGGTAGCAAGAGATTCTGCGATAAACAACGGTGGTCATCCTATGCGACTGGCAAATCATTATCATGAAGATTTTTTTAGAGCAATAAAAGACGAATCCGGGGAATGGCAAAAAAGAGAGCAGTTAAGAGCTCCTTTAAATACTCTAAGTAATGAAGGAGCGCAAACGCTTTCTTCAGATGGAAACTGGATGTTTTTCACCGCTTGCGGACGATCAGATTCTAAAGGATCGTGTGATATTTATTTCAGTTATAGAACACGATCGGGATGGAGTTCACCTAAAAATATTGGCGCACCGGTAAACACTCCATATTGGGAATCGCAACCTTGTTTTTCTTCCGATGGACGAACTTTGTATTATACAAGTAATAGAGTAGGAGGCTTAGGCAAGAATGATATTTGGCGTGCGACAATTATTGATATTAAACCAGATGGAACACCTTATTTTAGTAAGCCAGAAAACCTGGGAGATAGAATAAATACACCATTGGATGAAGTATCAGCTTTTATTCATCCAGACAATAGTACATTATATTTTGCTTCCGAGGGTTGGCCTGGTCTGGGAAAAGCCGATTTATTTATGTCAAAAATAACCAATGGTAAATTTGAATCGGAGCCTAAAAACCTGGGGTATCCCATCAATACGGAAGGAGATGAAGTGGGTTTAGTGGTAACAGCAAGCGGTAAAAAAGCCTTTTTTTCTTCAGAAAGATACGGAGATTCTTATGGAGGAAGAGATTTGTATAGTTTTGATTTGCCTCAGGATTTAAGACCTCTTCCGGTTTCGTATGTTAAAGGTCGAGTGTTTGATGCCAGAACCAGAGAACGTTTAAAAGCAACTTTTGAATTGAATGATCTGGAAAATGGAGAATTAGTTGTTCAAGCCGTTTCTAATGATTTTACTGGTGAATTCTTAGTTTGTCTTCCTTATTCTTCTTCTTATGCACTCAATGTTTCTAAAAAAGGATACTTGTTTTATTCCGATCATTTTGAGATGGATACGAGCAGTACAATTCGCGATCCTCAGGTTTTAGATATTTATTTAAAACCAATTCGGGAAGGTGAACATATCATTCTGAAAAATATTTTTTACGCAACAGATTCATACGAGTTAAAGCCAAGATCTGAAATCGAATTATATAAAGTTATTTCTTTTTTAAACGATAATGCCTCTACAAAAATTGAAATAATCGGCTATACAGATAATGTTGGTACTGAATCTTATAATTTGGAATTGAGTAAAAAACGAGCACAGCAAGTATTCGAATATTTAATACAAAAGGGAATATCTAATACACGAATTTCATATAGCGGGAAAGGAATGAAAGATCCGGTTGCAGATAACCAAACAGAAACAGGAAGAGCTCAAAACCGAAGAACAGAAATGAAGATAATTCAATATTAAATTACATGTCTAATCCATTTCAACCCATTAGTTTTAATTCTATTGAGGATTTTTTGAGTTTTTTGCCCAAAAGAGAATATGACATTGTGCAATTTCTTCGTCAACTTATTTATAGTTGTATGCCAAATTGCACGGAGAAACTTGCTTATAATGTTCCATTCTTTTATTTAAAAAAGCGCATATTATATATTTGGCCATCTTCAGTTCCATGGGGTAAGGTTAAAAAGGAGGGTGTTACAATAGGTTTTTGTAATGGCTATTTGCTGAGTGATGAGATAAATTTCCTCGAAAAAGGTAATCGAAAACAAGTGTATACCAAAACATACTTCCATATTAATGAAATTGATGTCGACTTATTAAAAAGCTATATTTTTAATGCCATTGAAGTGGACTCTAAGTAGACTCTAGCCTTGTTAGAAGAGACATTTATAATGTACTTATAGAAATTTCTTATCCTATATTTCAATACTTAAAGTAAGGCTATTTTTAGTTGTTAGATAACGTTTATTCAATTGTTAATATTGAAGGAAAAGTCATCTCTTTTCTTGCCCAAGAAATTTTTTATCAAGCTCAATTCATATTTGTAGAACCATTTTACTAATTACTTGTTTATACATCGAACAACCTTCACAAAGAGATACTTTAATGGTATGAATTAAGGGGTTATTCTATTTTAATATGTGAATCAGTCTTCTTATTTAGATTTGGTTCAAATTAAAACAAAGTCTATATTTGACCGCTTTTATTTAGAATATATATAAATAAACAAATATGTCAACATTTGAAATACTTATGCCCAAGATGGGCGAAAGCGTTGAAGAAGCAACTATTACAAAATGGTTTGTTAAAGTAGGTGATAAAGTAGAAGAAGATGATGTTCTTCTGGAAATCGCTACTGATAAGGTAGATTCTGAGATTCCATCACCTGTAGACGGAACCATTAAAGAAATTCTTTTTGAAACTGATGCTTTGGTAGCTGTTGGGAAACCAGTAGCCATTATTACTTTAGAAGGAGAAGAAGATTCTGACACACCTTCTGAAGAACCTAAGGAAGCAAAAGAATTAGAAAAAACAGTTGAGTCTACAATTGAAGAAACTTCAACATCTGGAGCTAATGATTTTAGTCAGTCCGATAAATTTTATTCGCCTTTGGTAAAAAGTATTGCCAAAGAAGAAGGAATTACAATTGAAGAATTGGATTCTATTAAAGGAACCGGACAAAACAACAGGGTGACTAAAGCAGATATTTTAGCTTATCTTGAAAATAAAGGTACTGCACCTAAAAAAGAAGCTTCGGCAGTTTCTGCTCCTGCAGCTAAAACACCAGCGGCACCAGCACCTCAAGTTCAACGTCCACCTGTTTCTGTAAGTGCAGAAGATGATATTGTGGAGATGGATCGCATGAGGAAGATTATTGCAGATCACATGGTGATGTCGAAACAAGTTTCACCTCACGTAACTGCTGTTATCGAAGTTGATATGACCAATATTGTGATGTGGCGTAACAAAAACAAGGCTGCATACCAACAAAAATATGGCGAGAAAATTACGTTTACGCCAATATTCTTTGAAGCAACAGCTAAAGCATTAAGAGATTTTCCTGGAATTAATGCTTCTGTAGATGGTGACAAAATTATCTATCGTAAGAATGTTAATATTGGAATGGCAGTTGCCTTACCATCAGGAAATTTAATTGTTCCGGTAATTAAACAAGCAGATTATAAAAATCTGGCAGGCTTAACTTCTGATGTAAATAGACTTGCTAATTTGGCTCGCGAAAATAAATTAGCTCCTGATGATATTCAAGGTGGCACATTTACAATTACAAACTTTGGTTCTTTTAAAAATATTATTGGTACGCCAATCATTAATCAGCCACAGGTAGCTATCTTGGCCATTGGTGCAATAGAAAAGAAACCTGCAGTAATTGAAACTCCTACAGGAGATACTATTGGAATTCGACATAAAATGTTCTTATCTCTTTCATATGACCACAGAATTGTTGATGGAGCGCTGGGGGGTAATTTCTTACGTAAAATTGGAGATTATCTGGAGGCTTTTGACATTAACAGAGAAATTTAACCTTTTATTTCTCAAACTATATAAATTGAATTATATGGGGTTGCGTACCTCATATAATTAGTTTGAAAATTAAAAAAAACTAGCATATGAAATCGGATGTAAAAGAAATATATAAAATTAAAGTAACCGATAAGGAAACTTTATTAAAATGGTACCACCTACTTAAATTAGGTAGAAGTTTAGATGATAGAGCACCAAATTACTTAAAACAAGCAGTAGGTTGGTCATACCATGCACCAGCAGCAGGACATGATGCTATTCAATTGGCCATAGGACAAAATTTTGATCGTTCAAAGGATCACTTATTTCCTTATTACAGAGACTTGCAAACATGTGTGTCTGCAGGATTAACAGCAGAGGAAATCATTTATAATGGTATATCGAAAGATGCAGATGTTGCAGGAGGTGGTCGCCATATGTCAAACCACTTTGCAAAACCAGCATGGAATATCCACAATGTATCATCTTGTACAGGAAATCATACATTGCACGCTGTAGGTATTGCGCGTGGTATTAAAACATATAAAGCAAAAGGTGTAGCTATTAGTTCTCAGGGAGAATCTTCAGTTTCTGAAGGTTATGTTTATGAGGCTATTAACGGAGCATCCAATGAGCAATTACCTGTAGTGTTTGTTTTCCAGGATAATGGATACGGTATTTCCGTTCCTAAAAAAGACCAGACTGCTAACAGAAAAGTAGCTAAGAACTTTGAAGGAATGAAGAATTTAAGAATCCTTTACTGTAACGGTAAAGATGTTTTTGATTCGATGAATACAATGGCAGAAGCAGTTCGACATGCAGAAGAAGAACAGAAACCTGTTATAGTACATGCCAATTGTGTACGTATTCATTCTCATTCTAATTCTGACAGGCATGAGCTTTATAGAGATAAAGCCGAATTGAATTATGTTCAGGATTACGATCCGATTTTAAAATTTAAGCGATTATTACTTCGATATAACAGAGCTACTGAAGAAGAAATTAATGAGATTGATGAAAAAGTTAAGAAGGAAGTTAAGGCGGCTCATAAAAAAGGATTAGCTGCTCCACATCCTTCTCCTGAAAGTATTCATGATTTTGTTTTCGCTCCGGCATATGAACCTCAAAAGTTCAAAGATGGTTTACATAATGAAGGAGGCGAGAGTAAAAAATTAATAGAAGCTTTGAATGGAACTTTAAAAGAAGAGTTTAGAAGAAATCCACATACATACATTTGGGGTCAGGATATGGCCAATAAAGATAAGGGTGGAATTTTTAATGTTTCCAAAGGTATGCAACAAGAGTTTGGTAAAGAGCGTGTTTTCAATGCACCAATTGCCGAAGACTTTATTATGGGTACAGCAAATGGAATGGCTAGGTTCAATAAAGATATACGTATTGTGGTTGAAGGTGCCGAATTTGCAGACTACTTTTGGCCAGCTATGGAACAATTCGTAGAAACTACCCATGAATATTGGAGAACTAAGGGGCAATATGCACCTAATATTACGGTTCGATTAGCTTCAGGGGGTTATATTGGAGGAGGTCTTTATCATTCGCAAAACATTGAAGGTGCATTAACTACATTCCCTGGTGTAAGAGTGGTATATCCTTCTTACGCTGATGATGCTGCAGGTTTATTAAGAACAGCAATGAGATCAGAAGGGATGACATTGTTTTTAGAGCCTAAGGCATTATATAATTCACCCAAAGCTGCAACACCAATTCCAGAAGAATTTGAGGTTCCATATGGAAAGGCTCGTGTAAGAAGATCAGGAAGTGATTTAACAATTGTTACATATGGCAACACAACACATATGTGTGTGGAAGCAGCAGATGCATTGCATAAAGAGGGAAAAGGAGATATTGAGGTTATTGACTTACGATCATTAATTCCTTTAGACAAAGAATCTGTTTTAGAGTCAATTAAAAAGACTTCCAGAGTATTAATAGTGCATGAGGATAAAGTATTTAGTGGTTTTGGAGGTGAAATATCTGCCATTATTAGTGAAATAGGTTTTGAATATCTGGATGCTCCAATTAAAAGAGTCGGTTCTGAATTTACACCTGTTGGATTTAACCGCACATTAGAGGCTGCTGTATTACCAAATACGCAGAAAATTAAGGATGCAGCAGAAGAATTATTGGCTTACTAAAAACTAACTAATATGAAAAAGATTGGACTATTTTATAGTTTTAACTCTATAAAAACGAAACAGCAAGTAAAAAAAATTATAAAAGCTTTAGATGAAAAAAATCTCGAAGAGGTTAATGTAGAAGAAGCGACAGAAGAACAGTTTTTAAGCTATGATAATTACATTTTAGCTATTCCAACCTGGTTCGATGGTGAGCTACCTAACTATTGGGATGAGTTTTTACCTGCTATTGAAGATGATTCTTTAAAAGGAAAGTCGTTTGCTTTATTTGGAGGTGGTGATCAAAAAGGATATCCGGAAAACTTTGTTGATGGTTTGGGTATTATGGCTGATTTCTTAGAAGCCAGGGGTGCAAAAATTGTAGGTTTTACCTCAACAGAAGGATATGAATTTGAAGAATCTAGAGCGCAAAGAGGAGATCAATTTGTTGGATTAGCTTTAGATATTGAAAATCAGGCTGCACTATCTGATGAGCGTATTACAAACTGGATTAATCAATTAAAGAGTGAGTTAAAATAATTAGATTCTATTATTCTATTTATAGGGGTCTTACAGTAAAATGTAAGACCCTTTTTTTGTGGCTAGAATTCAATAAAAAAGTAAAGCATATGGTTCTTATAATCTTCTAATTGAGTTATAAACTTCCAAAGTATATTATTCAGCATTCAAATATATGGCTAATCTAATATAGATTACATATGTATACAGCTATTGCAATTGAGGATGTTTCACATGTAAACTTGCTATAATTAAATTAGTTTACATATGGATAGCTATTTACTTCCTGATAACTAATTTTTCACTTAATAAAGAAAAGAGTAGGGGAGAGATAAGTTATTTTTGTAACATCTTGCAATGCCAATTAGGTAGGTTCATTTTAAGCTAAATTCAATCATAAACACTTTTATTCATATTCACTACATATCTATATTACAATATATTACAACATCTATCTTAATCTTTATTTTAATATACGGAAGCAAAACGAGTGCACTACTCCTAAATCACTTCTTTATAAAAGAAAAAATAAGGTTTATATACCTGTACATCAATTTAATATACAAATTAACTTAAGTGTCCATTTAAGATTGTCGATATTTCTATTTATTGCACAGGTTACCATGTGTTTATGTGATTTGCTAAACCTAAGCAAGCCTTTTGTTCGAGGAAATAAAAGCTGCTTAATTTAGGATATTAAAGTTTCATATATAATTGTATAATATATATTTATGTGTATTATATTAAGTTATTATTCATATAGGCATGTGGCTATATGAGTATGATTTTGCTTATATACAGTTATTACTTAAAAATTTGTTTTACGCCATATTGAACTACAGCTGGATTTCTTGTTTAGAATTGTATAATGATTATATTTGTAACATTATTCAATAAATGGTTTTTGCTTTTACTTGTATACAATTGTATAACTACATATGAAAAGTCGTTTACAAATATTATTAAACACAGAAGGAATAGCTTCTTCTAAGTTCGCTGAAGTTATAGGTGTGAATAGATCCAGTATTTCTCACATATTATCCGGTAGAAATAATCCTAGCCTGGATTTCCTCCAGAAAGTACTCATAAAATTCCCTCATATAAATCCGGATTGGTTAATATTAGGCCAGGGAAATATGCTTAGAAATGAAAACAACAAAAATAAAGCTGTTTCTTTAGATCAAATGTTGTTTAATGATCATGGTAATGATAATCCCAAAGAACCTATTAAACAGTCTAAAAATGGAGATTTAGAGATTAATAATCCTGCTAATAAAGTAACGTTTGAAGAACCTTCTGAAAAAGTTTCGATTAAGGATGATAATACAATTGAAACACCTAAGGAAAAAGAGGTAAAACAAATTGTTGTTTTTTATAAAGACGGAACTTTTGATGCATACATACCTAACTAAGATATCTTATTGACTATTTTAAGCTGAAAAGGTAACCGTATTCGATAATTATATTTCTCGATTCATTAATTATTAAGTTTTATAATCGTGTAATATCTTTTGAGCATAAATTGATGATATTGCGATTCCTTGTAATTTACCTATATTTGTACCGCAAACATTGAGTTTACATATGTAACCTCAGTAATACTTAAGACGCATTCTTATTATATGAAGAAAAGAGTTGAATTGTTTACGGTCAAACAAAACCGTAGGATTAATTCTGAGTACGTTATCTTACATGTTGCATCAGATTCAGAATTACCACCCATTGAACCAGGACAGTTTGTTGAGATTAAAGTGGAAAATGGCCCTAATACTTTCCTAAGACGTCCTATTTCAATTCATGAGGTAAATGTAGAAACCAATGAAATACTGCTTTTAATTCAAGAAGTTGGTGAAGGAAGCAGGTTAATGGCAAAGCTTAACCCTGGAGATAAATTAGATATGGTTTATCCGTTAGGTAATAGCTTTACAATTCCATCAAAAGGCAAAGCTTTGTTAGTTGGAGGTGGTGTAGGTGTTGCTCCTTTATTAATATTAGGCCGGAAATTAAAAGAAAATGGTGTTGAACCATTTTTCCTATTAGGAGCCAGAAATAGTGAAATATTAATGGAACAAGATGCTTACTTAAAGATCGGAGAGGTTGGTATTACAACTGAAGATGGTTCTTTTGGTACTAAAGGGTTTGTAACCAATCATGACTTATTAAATAAGAAGTTACCGGAAATGGATATCGTTTATACATGTGGTCCGGATCCAATGATGCGAGCAGTTGCTTCAGCTGCTAAAAATGCAGGAGTTACTTGTGAAGTTTCTCTGGAAAATATGATGGCGTGTGGTTTTGGTGCTTGTTTATGTTGTGTTGTAGACACTAAGCAAGGAAATAAGTGTACATGTACAGAAGGTCCTGTTTTTGATATAAATGACTTAAAAGAATGGTAAATTTAGAAGTAGATATTAACGGATATAAGCTTAAGAACCCGGTAATGACAGCTTCGGGTACATTTGGTTTCGGAGAAGAATACGAAGATTTTATTAATATTGATGAATTAGGAGGTATTGTAGTTAAAGGAACTACGCTACATCATAGGGAGGGAAACCCTTACCCACGTATGGCTGAGACTGCCTCCGGAATGCTTAACGCTGTAGGTCTTCAAAACAAAGGTGTTGACTATTTCATTAGTGATATATATCCGCGTATTAAACATTATAAAACAGGAATTTTTGTTAATGTATCAGGTTCCACTATAGAAGATTACGTTGAAACGGCGGAAAAAATCAATGAATTAGATAATATTCCAGGAATTGAACTGAATATTTCTTGTCCTAATGTTAAAGAAGGAGGAATGTCATTTGGAGTTCATTGTCCATCTGCTGTTGCGGTTACTGATGCAGTGCGTAAAGTTTACAAAAAACACCTTATGGTGAAATTATCACCAAATATTACAGATGTAACCGAAATTGCAAAGGGTGTTGAAGGAGTTGGTGCTGATTCATTATCCCTTATTAATACTTTATTAGGAATGGCTGTAAATGCCAAAACGCGTCGGCCAGTATTATCTACTGTTACAGGAGGTTTATCTGGTCCTTGTGTTAAACCTGTTGCCTTAAGGATGGTGTGGCAAGTTTACAATGCCGTTAAAGTTCCGATTATTGGTATGGGAGGAATTATGAATGCAATAGATGCCATTGAATTTATGTTGGCTGGCGCTACCGCTATTCAAGTTGGAACAGCGAACTTTATTGATCCAACGGTTACCATTAAAATACTTAAAGGAATAGAAGAATATATGATTGAAAATCGAATCTCCGATATAAATGAAATTATAGGTGGGATGATCGTTTAAAAAAAGATTGAATTATATTCCATTAAATACAATAAAAAAAGGAGAACTATTTTAGTTCTCCTTTTTTATGTGATTCAGCTGGGGTTCGAACCCAGGACCCCATCCTTAAAAGGGATGTGCTCTACCAGCTGAGCTACTGAATCTCCTTGCTTTTGCGGGTGCAAATATATCGTTTCAATTATTAACTTGCAAATATTAAAACAGTGTTTTTATAGCTATTTTATTAAGTTGCTTTATTCCAATAATCTGCAGTTCTATTTTTACTTGGAATAATATTAATAATTGTTTTAAAGTTATTTTTAATAAAATTCCATTGGTTAGGAAATTGATCGAACAGGTTATTTATAGCTAATTTATTTTTACCTACGTATTCCGATATCGCTGCTCCACTAATACTTTTATCCATTGCCTGGCCAATATTATTACCTATTATATTTTGCCCCAATTGGTCAACTTTCAAAGCAGCTGTCTCTAATCGATCTAAAAAATCATGTAACTTTTGTAACCTAATAGGAAGTTTATGTATCATATGTAAACTTTGTGATGAATTATTGGTGTTTATATATGTATCTGAATTGATATATTCTAGATAGATGGTTTTGTTTTCATTTGTATCGATAAAATCAACATATTCTATGGCTTCAATTAATGATTTTTTTAATTCACTTAAACTACCGTTAAATGATTTAATGAAATCCAGAGCATCATTCGAATAAACATAATTAACTTCATTAGGATGACAATAATCTTCAAGAACTTCATATGCATATGAAATAATCATTTCTTCATATTGCTGAATCTTTCTACCTTCTTTATTATCAGATCGTTTATGCTCTAAAATTTTTCTGGTTTTATCTCTAAACTGCATTAACTTCTTGTTTTCTGTCCAAAACATTTTGCAGTACGAAATTATTGAAGCAGAAATTAAGTGACCAATAATTGATTTATTCTCGGTTGACAGAGATGATTTTTGATGTTGTATTCCAAAGTTATTTATCTCATCTTTAAAATAAACGAGTATAATATTTTTTCGGATATCATCACCTGGCAACGGAATTAATAATATTAGATTTTTAAACTCATCAAATATATTTAATTGAGAACGTTGTTTATTTGTTAAGGAAGTTTCAAATGGAACTTGATTAGTTTCAATCCACTTATAACTTTTTGATTCTTGCCTTAGTTGGTTTACTTGATCAACTACATTAGATAAATCCAGATCATGTTCTTGTAATCTATGGTTGATATACTTTAAACTAACACCACATAATTCACCCGTGTCGGTACGTTCATAAATACCAACAATTTTTTCAACTCCTACAACTAACTCTGAAATATGTTGAATGAGAGAAAAAAGCAGCTCTTCAGATAATATGGTTGTATAATTTTTAAGCATAATTACTTATATACAAATATATGAATTAAGGAAATATTAGGCATATATTAAGCTTTATAAATAGTGCTATTAAGCACTTTTATTTTGCTTAAAAACAGATTAAATAGCTTAAAGTTCTTTTATACAGATGGTAAGGTACTATAATTTTGTATCTAAAATAATGGAAATTAAAAGTATCTAAGTTATGAATGAACAAATATTAAGTATTGAGAAAGCATTTGTAAAGTGGTCAGCTTATTGTGTTGATTGGTTTATGATTTTATTTGCCGATCCGGATTACTACTGGACGGAGGAAACATATCCTCCTAAAAAAAGAACAATTGATATTCGTAATCCTACAAAATCAACAAATTTTAAGAATAATAAAGTCAAAGGGAATTCCATTTTTACAAAAATTGTAAAAAAGCAAAGCAAAATTAAACGTATTCCGAAAGTTAGAAGAGTGATTAGTGATTCAATATTATTGAAAATTCGAAAAATAAGAATATTTAATCTTTTTAATAACAATATTGTTCGTTTAGCTTATTTCAATTTGTATATATTTGGTGCAAATTGAAACTAGCATGAAGTACATCCAACTGATTCTAATAATATATTTTTTAAGCATAACCATACTACAAGCAAAGCCTGTAAAGCTTTCTGAAAATGCAAAAATATCAGTACTCACTTGTTCGCAAGGAGAAGAATTATATTCGGCTTTCGGTCACTCTGCAATTCGGGTTAACGATCCTGCAACGAAACTAGATGTTGTATTTAATTATGGTACATTTAATTTCAATACGCCCAATTTTTATTTGAAGTTTGCCAATGGTAAATTAAATTATATGCTTAGTGCAGCTGATTATAAAGATTTTTTACCTGAATATTTCAGAGATAGTAGAAATGTAACAGAGCAGGTTTTGAATTTAAATTTAGATGATACGCAAGCTATTTTTGATGCTTTAGTTATAAATTATAAACCTGAAAACAGATACTATAAATACGACTTTTTTTTTGATAATTGTGCAACACGTATTTTCGATATTGTTAATGATAACATTCAAGGAAAGATTACCTTAAGTGATAGTTCTGCCATTTTCAATGGGCAATCATATAGGGAGTGTATGCACTATTATTTAGAGAATTCGCCCTGGATTGAAACAGGTTTAAATATAATATTAGGTTTGCCTGCAGACAATGAACCTAGCGTTAAACAATCCACTTTTTTACCGGTTTTTTTAATGCATACCTTAATCAATGCTTCATTTAAAACAGATAAGAATGAAGCAAAAAATGTTGTAAAAGAAGAGATTCCTCTTCTAAAATTTGAAGGAAGAAAAGATATCAAAACAAGATGGTATACCAAGCCAGTAATTCTATTTAGCTTAATTGTATTTGTAATTATCACAATAAGTTTATTGGATAAAAACAAAAGTATTTTCTGGCGTTGTTTTGATGGGGTCTTGTTTTTGACTGTAGGTATTATTGGATTATTGATCTCTTATTTATGGATAGTTACAGATCATAGTGTAACAGCCAATAACTTAAATATTTTATGGTCGTTTCCAACATTTATTTATTTGGCATTTTCAAAATTGGAAAGTAAAGTTGGAAACTATGTGATGAGAATTAACATTTTATTATTGGTCGTATTTATAATGGGATGGTCAATTATTCCTCAATCATTTCCATATGCAACTATTCCTATTAGTATATTATTACTATTTAGATGTTACATCAAATGGAAAAAAACACTTAAACTCATAACCAATTAAGTTTAATACCGTACATACAAGCAAAAAAATACCTGCCAATTTGTACCTTTTAAAGGTTGTGTTTTGTTGTTTTTAATGCTTTTAGTTAGTTTTGTGGGAATTAAATTGTACGGTTAATGACATTCTTATATAAATCAGGAATTGCTCTTAGTGGAGTAATTGCTCTAGTGATTGCTAATATTGCCTTTTTTAATTTTGGAAATTCTTTTGGAGGAGACTTTGTTCCTCCGGCTCCAACAGTATCGTCACATAGAATATCTAATGCATTTTCAGATCAAAAAAGATTTGAAATTGTAGATTATAATATCGAACGTTTTATAAAAAGAAATAGCCTTGCCGGTGCTTCAGTTTCAGTTGTTAAAGATGGGAAACTCGTGTTTACAAAAGGCTATGGTTTTTCAGACAAAGAAAATTCAATTCAGGTTCAACCTTATAATTTATTCCGTATAGCCAGTGTATCAAAGTTAATTACATCTGTTGGTATAATGAAACTGGTTGAGTCAAATCAACTTTCATTAGAAAGCAAAGTTTTTGGAACAGAGGGTGTTTTAAACGATTCTATTTTTCTAAACTATAGAGATAAAAAAGTTGAGAATATAACAGTTCGTCAGCTTTTAAATCATTCTGCAGGTTGGACTAACAGGTGGGGAGATCCAATGTTTATGCCTAATGTAATTGCGAAAAAATTAAATAAGAGTTACCCAATCACCAAAGAGGATATTATCCAGTTTATGCTTCAAAAAAGACTACATTATCCTCCAGGTACTATGTCTTCGTATAGTAACTTAGGATATGCGATTCTTGAGAAAGTAATAGAAAATGCATCAGGAATGGATTATGAGCTGTTTATTAAAACTAGTGTACTATATCCATTAGAGATATTCGATATGCAAATTGGAGGTAGTTACCCTTGGGAAAGAGTTGATCAGGAAGTAAAATATTATGAACCTGATGATGCGTATATGGTTGAAGATCATTTAGGAGGAGAGGAATTAGTTCCAAGAAGTTATGGTGGAAATGATATTAAGGTACTTGGGGCTGCAGGAGGTTGGATTGCATCATCGACAGATCTTTTAAGATTAGTAGTAGCAATTGATGGCTTTGATTATCCTGAAGATATCATATCTCAAAGCAGTATTGATGAAATGATATCCATGGAGTTAGTTGGAGGAAGTCCTCTTGGCTGGCGTGGAGTAAGAAAGAATTATTGGTACAGAACAGGTACTTTGGCTGGAACATCAGCTCTTGTAGTTAGATATAATGATGGAATAACTTATGCCATTGTATTCAACACAAATTCCTGGAAAGGTCCTGAATTTGCTAATGATATCAAATATATGATGGACAGAACAATTGCTAAAGTGGAAAGCTGGCCTGATTATAATTTATTTGAATTACGTAATAAAGAAAAACCTCGTCGTAATTCAATTATTTTCTAAACAATTTTCATTCATTAATGTTAAATTCTTATTTATAAAAGGGCTATTATAGCCATTAATAGAGATATTATTAGCATGATTGATATAAATAAATTTACCATTACAGAATTACCTTTTGGCGAAAGACGAACCAATTTTAAACCTGACATTCGTATTTATGAATACCTTAATGAAGAAGGTATTAGACAAATGGTAAGTAATCACTATGATTTACTTGTAAAAAGCGAAATTAAAGAGATTTTTCCTCCAGAAGGTGATTTGTTAGATGGGGCAAAAAAACGATCTGCAGATTTCTTTATTCAAAGAATGGGTGGTCCGGAATATTATAAAATGACTCGTGGTAATCCAATGTTGGCCAATAGACATTTACCATTCAAAATATCACCTAAAACCAGAATTGTATGGTTAACATGTTATAAAGAAGTATTATCAAAACTGGAGAATGTACCTGAGGATATTGTACTAGCTTTTTGGAAATGGTTAGATGAATTTTCTAATTGGATGGTAAATCAACCAGATGAGCCTCAGTTTAAAGTGAATATCTCAATTCCTGGTAAATAGAAAAATCAGGAATTTTTTATTTGCCACTCCTGTCCTATAGTTTATATTATGTTATTTAAATATATATAAAAATATCCGACCCAAACGAGCCGGACATTTATAATCTCCTCTTATAAAGACTTTAATATCTTATCCATTTCATTATACTTATCCATCATTTCAAATCGATAATATAATGTTTTTAAGCTTTCTAAAACAGCAGCTTCTTTAGCGTTAACTTCTAAAGCTTTTTCAAAATAAGGTAATGCCTTTTTAAATGTTTTATCAGCTATTGCCTTTTTAGCTTCATACTTTTTAAAATCTGTTTCATCATTAGCTACATTCATTTCTTCAACACCTTGGTTAAAATACATAACTCCAAGGTTGTACAAAGCATTAAAGTTTTTAGGATCAAGCTCTAAACACTTATTATAATCCTCTTTTGCTTTATCGAAGTTTTTACTATTATCATACAATGCAGCTCTTGCATAATAAAATGATGGATTACTCTGGTCTTTCTCAATCGCTTTATTTAAGTAATCCAAAGCAATATCATTTTGTTGAGTTTCAAGATGATAATTGATTAAAATACCAATAATTCTGCTATCATCAGGATAAGTTTCAAAACCTTTAATCAAGTTTGAACCCATGTTAGTTGAATCTCCTGATTCACTATACATCTGGTGTTTCAATAATACAGCATCTGCTCCACCATATTTATATTCGATTGATTTATCCAGGTATTTCTCTGCAACTTCCCAGTTTTTTGCCTGATATGCAGCTAACGCTGTGTTATAAATAATTGCAGTATCAATTTTTTCACCTTGCACCTCAATTAGATATTCATTATCGTTTAAAGATAAAAGTCCATCAAAAGCTTTTACTGCACCAGCATAATCTTCTTTATTAAAAGCCTCTACACCGGCGTTTGTTAACTGATTTCCAAATAAAAGTAAGGCCTGACCAATCTCTTTTTTATACTTACCTATTTGCTTTCCTTTTTCATTGCCTTTTTTGTCAAGCTCAACAGCTTTCAAATAGTACTCATAAGCTTTAAGAATTCCGTTTTCTTCTTTACCTTCTTCAGCTAACTTAGTATATACCTTAGCAGCAACGATAAAGGTTTTAGGCCAAGTGTTACTTTTTTCATTGTCAACAGCCGCATCAATAGCCTCTTTTGCTTTATCTACATCACCTTGATCAAACAAAGTAAGTGCCGTTGTTACTTTACCTTTCTGAGCCATTGCAAGTGTCATTGCAAAAATGGCTACTAGAAATAAAATTGTCTTCTTCATTGTATTTAGTTTTTATTGTGTGGATTTAATCCTCAAAATTAGATTTTTATTCCTGAGTATCAGTTGTGTTTTCCGAAGAACCTGATTCTGGTGTAATGTCATCTGTTTTTGCCTCTACATCTTCTTCTGTTTCTTCTTCTTCTTTAAAAGCAGAAACTTTTGCAACAGAGGCAATCTGATCATTATTTCTTAAGTTAATTACTTTAACACCTTGTGTAGCCCTACCTGTTGTTCTTAACTCAGATAAAGCTAAACGAATTGTAATACCAGATTTATTGATAATCATTAAATCATTATCATCGGTTACGTTTTTAATGGAAATTAGGGCTCCTGTTTTATCTGTAATTTTCATGGTTTTTACACCCTTTCCACCACGATTGGTAATACGATAGTCTTCTATTTTAGATCTTTTACCAAATCCTTTTTCAGATACAACTAATACATCTTCTTGTTCTGTATCTTTTACACATATCATGCCAACCACTTCGTCATCTTTAGAATCAAGCGTTATACCCCTCACTCCTAGTCCAGTACGACCAATGCATCTCACTTTAGATTCATTGAATCGAATAGCTCTACCTGATCTAGTTGCCATTAAGATTTCAGCTTCACCATGAGTTAAACGTGCTTGTATTAATTCATCATCTTCTTTAATTGTAATAGCATTAACTCCATTTACACGAGGACGGGAATAATCTGCAAGTAGTGATTTTTTAATGATACCTTTTTTGGTACCCATAATAATATAATGGCTATTGATATAATCCTGTTCATTTAATTTTTTAACCTTAATAAATGCCCTTACTTTATCATCAGCCTCAATGTTAAGTAGATTTTGAATAGCTCTACCCTTGGTATTTTTAGCTCCTTCCGGAATTTCATATACTTTTAACCAGAAACAACGACCCTTAGTTGTAAAGAACAACATAGTATTATGCATAGTTGCAGGATACAGGTGCTCAATAAAGTCTTCGTCTCTAGTAGTACTTCCTTTAGACCCTACTCCTCCACGTGATTGTGTTCTAAATTCTGCTAAAGGAGTTCTTTTGATATAACCCATGTGTGAAATAGTAATTACCATTTCATCATCGGCATAAAAATCTTCTGGGTTAAATTCCTCCGAAGAGTAAACTATTTCAGTTTTTCTGTCATCACCATATTTATCACGGATTTGAACTAACTCTTCAGTAATGATTTCCATTCTTCTGAATTCGTGCTCTAAAATATCTTTTAGATCTGCAATCTCTTTTAACAACTCATCATATTCAGCACGTAATTTATCTTGCTCTAGTCCGGTTAACTGACGTAAACGCATATCTACAATAGCACGCGCTTGAATATCGGATAATTCAAATCTGGCAATTAAATTCTCTCGAGCTTCATCGGGACTAGCTGCTGCTCTAATAATTTTAATTACTTCATCAATATTATCACTAGCAATAATTAATCCTTCCAGAATATGAGCTCTTTTCTCAGCTTGCTCTAATTCGTATTGGGTACGACGAGTTACTACATCATGTCGGTGATCAACAAAGTTGCTGATTAATCCTTTTAAGTTAAGTAATTGCGGACGACCTTTAACTAATGCAATATTATTTACACTGAAAGAAGATTGTAATGCGGTAAGCTTATATAAATTATTTAAAACAACATTAGCAATAGCATCCTTTTTAAGATCGACAACGATACGCATACCTTGTCTATCTGATTCATCATTTACATTGCTAATTCCTTCAATTTTCTTATCATTAACTAAATCAGCAATTTTCATAATTAATTCCGCCTTATTTACAAGGTAAGGAATTTCTGTAATGATGATTTTATCTCTTCCGTTATTATCAGTCTCAACTTCAGCTTTTGCTCTAACTACAACTCTACCTCTACCTGTTTCAAAAGCTTCTTTAACTCCTTTGTAACCATAAATTATACCTCCGGTAGGGAAATCAGGTGCTTTTACATACTCCAATAATCCATCAATTTCGATATCATTATTTTCGATGTAAGCTACTGTTGCATTTATAATTTCAGTTAAATTATGTGGTGGCATATTAGTGGCCATCCCAACAGCAATACCAGAAGCTCCGTTAACTAAAAGGTTTGGAATTCTGGTTGGTAAAACGGTTGGCTCCTGAATAGAGTCATCAAAGTTTAATTGAAAATCAACTGTTCTTTTATCAATATCAATTAAAGTTTCTTCTGCAATTTTATTAAGTCTTGCTTCGGTATAACGCATAGCGGCAGGGCTATCTCCATCAACAGATCCAAAGTTTCCCTGTCCGTCAATTAATGGGTATCTTAATGACCAATCCTGGGCCATACGTACCATTGCAAAATATACAGAAGAATCGCCATGTGGGTGATATTTACCTAACACCTCTCCTACAATCCTGGCCGATTTTTTATATGGCTTGGAGGAAGTAATTCCTAATTCACTCATTCCAAAAAGCACACGTCTGTGAACAGGTTTAAAACCGTCTCTTACATCTGGCAGTGCCCTTGAAACAATAACCGACATTGAATAATCAATGTAGGCCGATTTCATTTCTTCCTCAATATTAATTTTAATTATTTTCTCTCCTTCAGCCATTTAATATTAAATTATGAATTAGAATTTACAAAACGAAAACAGGCCTTTTATAGCCTGTTTTTTAGTCGGCCTAATTTAGTTATTTATGCGTGAATAATAAAACATAAAACTGCACAATTTATTAACAATGGATAAACATTCTGAATTCCCCATATTTATTGCTATTTTTATCAATTATAATGCGGAGAATTTAAAAATAATAGTACTTTTAAATTAGCATTATATTACCTAATGACATGAAAGAGCAGACATATTTTCATAATATAGATTGTATCCTGCTTATTATGTCATAGTAATTATTAAATGTATGATGTTTGTTAATTGAAATTGTAAAAACGTATCACATGAATTTAAATTTTTCTCAAAGAATTAATGATGTAATAGGTTTTTCTAAAGAAGAAGCGGAAAGATTAGGTAATCCATACATTTCACCGGAACATCTTTTATTAGGAATATTAAGAGAAGGTGAAGGTACGGCTATTGAAATCTTAGAACAGCTTCAGGTTGATTTAGAAAATCTGAAAAGCAGCATTGAATCTAAGTTAAAAACAAATGTGGTTCTTGAACATACAGATCATATTCCGCTTCTAAAGTCTTCGGAGCGAATTTTAAGACTTATTTATTTAGAAGCTCGTTCTGTAAAAAGTGAGAGCATTAACACAGGACATTTGTTATTAGCATTATTAAAGGACAACCAAGGATTTATACCTGAGCTTATGGCAGAAGAAAAAATTAATTACGAGAAAGTAAAAGGATTAATTACAAATAACGAACCTTTGGCTAAAGCCGATTTACCAGAGGATGACGATCAAGATAGTCCTTTTTCTTCCGGAGGTGGCGGATCAGATTCTCCACGCTCTACTAGTGGCTCAAAAGGTTCTGATACACCTGTATTAGATAATTTTGGAATTGATATGACGCAGGCTGCCGAAGAAGGCAAGCTGGATCCAATTGTAGGCCGCGAACAAGAAATTGAACGATTGGCTCAGATATTAAGTCGTCGCAAAAAGAACAACCCTATATTAATTGGAGAACCAGGAGTAGGTAAATCTGCTATTGCAGAAGGTTTAGCTATCAGAATTCATCAAAAAAAGGTTTCTCGTGTTTTGTTTGATAAACGTGTAGTGACTTTAGATTTAGCATCTATTGTGGCTGGAACAAAATACAGAGGTCAGTTTGAGGAAAGAATGAAAGCTATTTTAAATGAGCTTTCTAAAAATCCAAACATCATATTGTTTATTGATGAAATTCACACTATCGTTGGTGCAGGAGGAGCTACAGGTTCTTTAGATGCAGCTAACATGCTTAAACCTGCGTTGGCCAGAGGTGAAATTCAATGTATTGGAGCAACCACCTTAGATGAGTATCGCCAGCACATTGAAAAAGACGGAGCATTAGAACGAAGGTTTCAGAAAGTAATGGTAGAACCAACAAGTATTGATGAAACAGTCGAAATTCTTAATAACATTAAGGAGAAATACGAAGATCATCACAATGTGAGTTTTACTCCTGATGCCGTGGAAGCTTGTGTTAAGTTGACTGAACGATACATTACAGATCGACATCTTCCTGATAAAGCTATAGATGCTTTAGATGAAGCAGGTTCTCGTGTTCACATCTCAAATATTGTTGTTCCTGAAACCATTTTGAAACTGGAAGAGCAAATTGAAGAAACTAAAGAAAATAAAATTAAAGCGGTTAAAGCTCAGAATTTTGAATTAGCAGCAAGTTTTAGAGATAAAGAAAAGACATTTCTGGAAGATCTTAACAATGCGAAAGATAAGTGGGAACAGGAATTACAGCAACACAGAGAAACTGTAGATATTGAAAAAGTGGCTGAGGTTGTGGCTATGATGACAGGTATTCCTGTGCAACGTGTAGCACAGGCAGAAGGTCATCGCTTACTTGAAATGGGTGATAAACTGAAAGGCACTGTGATTGGTCAGGAAGATGCCATTCAGAAAATTGTAAAAGCTATTCAACGAAACAGAGCTGGATTAAAAGATCCAAACAGACCAATTGGTTCATTTGTATTTTTAGGTCCTACAGGTGTTGGTAAGACCCATTTAGCTAAGGTATTAGCGAAATATTTATTTGACTCTGTAGATGCACTTATTCGCATTGATATGAGTGAGTATATGGAAAAATTCTCTGTTTCCAGATTAGTTGGAGCACCTCCGGGATATATCGGATATGAAGAAGGTGGTCAATTAACAGAAAAAGTTAGACGCAGGCCTTATTCTGTTGTGCTATTGGATGAAATTGAAAAAGCACATCCTGACGTATTCAATCTTTTATTACAAGTATTGGATGAAGGTCGATTAACAGATAGCCTTGGCAGAAGAGTCGACTTTAAAAATACCATCATCATTATGACTTCTAACATTGGAAGTCGTGAGTTAAAAGATTTTGGTAGAGGTGTTGGTTTCCAAACTAGTGGAAGAGAATCAGATTCAGACCATGCTCGTCATGTAATTCAAAAGGCACTTAAAAAAGCTTTTGCTCCAGAGTTCATTAATCGTATCGATGATGTTATCGTATTTAACACCTTGGAAAAAGAAGATATTCATAAGATTATTGATATTGAATTACAAGGCTTATATTCTAGAGTTGAATCAATGGGCTACAAATTAGAATTAACAGATAAAGCAAAAGAGTTTATTGCGTCTAAAGGTTTCGATTCTAATTTTGGAGCAAGACCATTAAAAAGAGCTATTCAAAAATATCTTGAAGACGAAATGGCAGAAGTTATTATTAAGGCATCTGTTTCTGAAGGAGATATTATCAGAGTAGATTTTGATGAAAAAGAAGAGAAAATATTTTCATCAATTGAAAAAAACAAAGATAAAGTTAGTGATAAAGACGTTAGTGAAAACTAATAAGCACTAGATATCAAATATAAAAAGGGCTGAATCATTGATTCAGCCCTTTTTATATGTAGTATTTTAAAACTAAACTATTTTAATAGTTCTGGAATTTTAGTTTTAATTGTTTTTGCAGTAGCATCATTAGCATTATAAGATAAGGCTTTATCAGCCAATTCCAATGCTTTATCTAACTCTACTTTAGCTTTTTCTTTAATAGCATCCCACTGATCAGCATTGTCTTGCGTTCTTGTATTTAAGATGTTAGCTCCAGCTGTAAAATACTCATTTCCTTGAATTACATAGTGCTTAGCCAACTCTTTTTTCATATAAGACACATACTTACTGTTCGGAAATTCTTCGATACCAGCTAATAACGTTTTCTCCATTTCAACCTTATCTCCTTTGCTTTTATAAGCTTTTGCGATATAGTAAGTTGAAACATCTTCTTTATAACCTAATTCTTTTGCTTTCGCATAATACTTTAATGCTTTGTCATCATTTTTAAGTTTTCTGGAACATGTTGCAGTGTTATAAACCATTGCGGCATCCATTTCTTCAGCTTCATCCCAAGCCTTAATTGATGCTTCATAAGAAGCTAATGCTGTTTTGTAATCCTTAGCTTTTAAAGCAGCATTTCCTTCGTTTTTTAATTCTGCTGCACTCTTCTCTTCCTGCGCAAACGCTCCACCTAAAATTGTGAATAACAATAAAGTTACAGTTAAAATGTTCTTCATAATTTTTAAATCTTTATTTAGTTTATTGTATAATTTTCTTGTTAAGAACCGTAAAAATAAGGTTTTTTTGAAAAAATCTTAACAATTATAAAGCTTTTCATTTAAAAATTAACAAGAACTGTGCCTATTTTAATAAAAATACTTTCAACGCATCTAAATTCGCATCAAGACTAATATTCTTAGGCTCACCTGCCATAAAAGCCTGTAATCTTTCAGGCACATCTACTTTTCTTCCAATTTGTGGCTCTACAACTTCAGGGAATTTTGCAGGATGAGCTGTCTCAAGAAATAAGCCAGTTTCATTATCCTTCAAATCATATTCCAAAGCCATATAACCAGTTGCTCCATGCGGATCCAAAACATAGCCTTGATTTTTATCTACCTCTGTAATTGCTGTTTTAATCTGCTCATCAGTATACGAAAATCCATTTACCTTAGCTTTAACAACTTCATGCTCCGAATTATATAAATCCATAATTCGCACAAAATTACTAGGATCCCCTACATCCATTGCATTAGCCACTGTAGCCTTTGATGGCGCTGGCTTATACTCTCCTGTCTCTAAATATTGAGGAACTATATCATTAATATTGGTTGCTGCGATATAGCGTTTTACCGGTAATCCCATTAATTGAGCAACTAATCCAGCTGTAATATTTCCAAAATTACCACTAGGTACACAAATCACCACATCTTCTTTGCCTTGCTTTTTTAATTGAGCATAACCATAATGATAATAAACGGATTGCGGTAACAAACGAGCAAGGTTGATCGAATTGGCAGAAGTCAAAACTAATTTTTCGTTTAACTCCTTATCCATAAAAGCTTCTTTCACCATTCGCTGACAGTCATCAAATGTTCCATCGACTTCAATTGCCGTAATGTTTTCGCCTAAAGTCGTAAACTGCTTCTCCTGCACTTCACTAACCAAACCTTTAGGATACAAAACAAAAACATTAATTCCAGGTACCTTATAGAAACCATTAGCAACTGCACTTCCTGTATCTCCAGATGTAGCCACCAGAATATTTATTTCTTCTTTCTGATCAGCGACAAACTGCGATAAAATACGAGCCATAAAACGTGCCCCGACATCTTTAAAAGCCAAAGTTGGTCCATGAAACAGCTCTAACGAATAAATACCATCCTTTACTTTAACTGCAGGAATTTCAAAGTTTAAAGCATCATCAACAATTGCTTTAAATTTATCTTCCGGAATATCTGGACAGAAAAAAGGTTTAAGCGTCTCAAAACCTATTTCAGCGAGAGACTTATCTTGTATATTTTCAAAGAAAGATTTATCTAATTCAGGAATGTACTCAGGCATAAATAAGCCTTTATCTGCAGCTAAACCTCTTAATACAGCCTCTTTAAGACTAACTTTATTTTCAGGAGAATTTGTACTATAATATTGCATGCCAATCGTTATTTAAGTAATAATTGCATAAACTCAGGACCGTATAATGTTCCATAGCCACCTGATTTTGCTGCTTCTTCATTATATTCCATTACAGCATCAGGCTCTTGCCCTGGCTTTTTTATGAAAAAAGGAACTGCATCACGGGTATGTGTTCTTAATGCACATGGAGTTGGATGATCTGGTAAAAGAGCAATAGTTACAGGTTCATCCATCTTCTCAACTTCCTCAATAACAAACTTTACCACGCGTTGATCCAAATACTCTATGGTTTTTGTTTTTAACTCGTGATCACCTTCATGACCAGCTTCATCACTCGCCTCAATATGTAAAAATACGTATTGATTTTCCTTTAATGCGTTAATTGCAGCTTCAGCTTTACCTTCGTAGTTCGTATCATACAAGCCTGTTGAACCTGGTACATGTACAGCTTTTAAACCTGCATATGCTCCTAAGCCATAAATTAAATCAACTGCAGAAATCACCACTCCCGATTCTAAACCATATAATTCTTTTAATGTTGGCATATCTGGGGTATTTCCTGCAGACCATGGCCAAATCATGTCAGCAGTAGGTTTTCCGGCCTCTCTCCTTTTTATATTAACCGGGTGATCTTTTAATAAATCTATAGATTTAAGCATTAAATCAGTAACCTGTTTTACTGTATCTTCTGCCCCATTTTCTTTAACAGATGGTAATACTTCCTTAAAAGGAGTTCCCGGAACATCATGAGGTGGTACACAATTGATTTTATCACTTCCACCATTTAAGACCATTAAATGACGATAACTAACACCTGGATAAAAGTTTGCATCTTCTCCACCTAGTTTTTTCTGAAGAAACAACATTATTTCTTTTGCTTCTTCTGTAGTAATATGACCTGCTGAATGATTTAATATTTTTTCACCATCCAATGAAATTAAATTACATCTAAAAACCAGATCTGTTAAAGATGTTTTTACACCCATTGATGCCGCTTCTAAAACACCTCTACCTCTATAATATTTCTCTGCATCATATCCCATAACCATCATATTAGCAACTTCACTACCTGGATGTAATGTAGGAGGAACGGTATCTAACAAACCAGACACACCCTCAGCACACAACTTATCAATATGAGGTGTTTTGGCAGCCATTAGAGGGGTTTTATCGCCTAACTCTTTTAATGGTTCATCTGATGCACCATCTGCTAGTATTACTAAATATTTCATTTGTTTTTTTTTAACCAGATAAAACTATTTGTTTGCTACTTTAATAATATCAGCAAAAACGCCAGCAGCTGTAACTTCTGCTCCAGCACCATAACCTTTAATTTGCATAGGATGCTCTTTGTAATGCTCCGAGTTAATTAAAATAATATTGTTACTCCCTTCTAAATCAAAAAATGGATGAGATTGATCGACTTCGATAAAACCAACAACTGCTTTTCCATTTTCTAACTTTGCTCCATAACGTAGCTTCTGCCCTTTCTTTTCAAGCTCATTTCTTATTTCTTCGAAAGCAGAATCATACTCTTTAATTTCAGTCATAAACTGATCTAAAGATTCACAATCCATATATTTTTGAGGTACAAATGGAACAACATCAATATCACTTTCTTCTAATGCATAACCTGACTCTCTGGCCAAAATTAAAATTTTTCTAACCACATCTGTACCACTTAAATCAATTCGAGGATCTGGTTCACTATAGCCTTTATCTTTTGCCTCTTGTATTACCTCTGACAATGGTTTATCCTCATTAACGGTATTTACAATATAATTGAGTGTTCCGGATAAAACAGCTTCCAGTTTTAATATTTTATCTCCACTCATTACTAAATCGTTTAGTGGAGATATAATAGGTAAACCGGCACCTACATTAGTTTCAAAAAGAAACTTAACTCCTTTATTCAAAGCGGTAGATTTAAGCTTTTGATAGGTGGCATATTCCGATGAACTTGCAATCTTATTTGCCGTAACAACAGAAATATTTGATTCTAGTATTCCTTGATATATGGCTGCAATTGAAGCATTAGCTGTACAATCCACCAATACACTATTGGAAAGATTATAATCAGAAATTCTTTCTTTATATACTTCCAGGTTGGCTTTCTCACCATTTGCATCTAAATCAGTTAAAACAGACTTGGCGTCTAAACCTTCCGGATTCAAAAGCATTTTACGACTATTGGTAATACCTGCTATTCTAATTTTTAGCTTATTATCTTTAAATAGGGTTTCTGTTTGAGCATTAATTTTTTCAATTAGCATCTTTCCAACAGTACCTGTACCAACTAAAAACAGATTCACGATAGTATATGGAGATAAAAAGAATGCTTCATGAGCTGTATTCAGACCTTTCTTTAAGTCTTTTTCTTTTACAACAAATGATATATTTAACTCCGAAGCACCCTGCGCTATAGCATAAATATTGATACCATTCTTACCCATGCTATTGAATAACTTACCCGAGATACCTGTGGTGTGTTTCATATTTTCACCAACAATAGCAATCACTGCCATATCACGCTCTAAGGTTACATTATTTATTTGGTTGAGTTTTATTTCCAATTTAAACTCCTCTTGCACCAATTCTACAGCTCTATCTGCTGTAGAAGAATCTATTATTATACTAATTGAGTTTTCAGAAGATGCCTGAGAAATTAAAACAACATTTATGTTTTCTTCTGCCATGGATTTAAACAATCGCATAGCAATTCCAGTTACGCCAATCATACCAAGCCCTTGAACAGTAAGAAGGCTCACGTCTTTAATTGAAGAAATACCTTTTATTTTCTTTCCTTGTAAAGGTTCCTTTTGATTATCGATAAGGGTCCCTTTAGCATCTGGATTAAAAGTATTTTTAATTAAGATTGGAATATTCTTTTTATAAACAGGTAAAATTGTTGGTGGAAAAATAACTTTTGCTCCAAAATGAGAAAGCTCCATTGCTTCAGAATAGCTTAACCTGTCGATACAATAAGATCGACTAATAATTCTTGGATCAGCGGTCATAAAACCATTTACATCAGTCCATATTTCTAATACAGAAGCATCAAAAGTGGCTGCAATAATAGCTGCTGTATAATCTGAACCTCCTCGGCCTAAAGTAGTAATTTCTCCTTTTTTGTTTGAAGCAATAAATCCAGGAAAAACTGAGACTCTACCAATATTGGACAATTGATCTTTCAACTTTGCTTCAGTCTCCTCAAAATCAACAGAATCTTTACCAAAAACTTGCTCAGTAATAATATAATTTTGCGACTCAAACAATTGAGCATCATCAATAAGTTCTGAAATGATAAATGATGAAATACGTTCACCAAAACTGGAAATAATGGCTTTACTCTTATGAGTCATCTCTTTTAACATGTAAACACCTTTTACAATGGTGCTTACTTCTTCAAAAAGTTGATCAACTTTAAACTTTATAGTTTGAGCAATATCTAAAGGAAATAATTCACTAATAATTTTATAATGCTTTTCTTTTACTTCACTGTAGATATCAAAACACTCATGATTCCCATTCTCAGCTAATTCTGCAGCTTTAATTAGTAAATCGGTCACACCTCCAACAGCAGAAACCACAACTACAGATTGTTCGGTTTGAGATTCAACTATATTTTTAACTTTTAATATACTATCTGAAGAACCTACTGATGTTCCTCCAAATTTTAAAACTTTCATGAATGCTTCTTTTGCCGATTATTAATTTGATTGCAAATATAGTTTTATTGCAATCTCTTATCATATTTTTGGATAACAAGTTTACATGTTATTACCAAATAGATTTTTCGTTTTATAAAAATGAAAATTGATTAAAAAAAGGTCATTTAAAAAATTATTAAATCACCTTATGTAAGGATGAAAAACAGCTAGACCCCCAAAGGGGTGAATGTAGATGTAGTAGTTGTTGTAATTGTATGGTATAATTTATAAACCATAAGTTTAAATGCGTTTTTCCTTATAAATTCAATGCAAAAATAGGTAATTATTTTAATCCTCAAAATAAAAAACATGACTTTTGTAAGGTTTAACAAACGTTCACCTTATTTGTTTTTTGAATATTCCAGAATCTGAGTTGCTTTATCAAAATTATACTTAGAAATACTTCTATAATAAGTAGGAGCTTCCTGCACAAAGAAATATAAACCTCCCCAATCATGCTTTACTCGGTAAAACACTTTTTGATATCCTCCATTTTTCATTACAACCCTTGTAATGACTTTACCTTTCAATTCAAAAACCTCAATCGATTTACCTTCCGGATAAGTTTTCTCTATGGGTGGCAATCCAAAAGGATCCTTTTTAACAGCTATTTTATTTATCTGATTAGGCATGGTTGTTTTTGCAATAACCTCTTTTGTGTTTTTTGCAACTTCTACACCTTTTTGGTAATCAAGTGCAGCAGCCTTTTGTTTTTTTGAGACAACTTCTTTGGGTGGTCTGGGTTTGGTTGAGCCTTCTTTTATCCATTGGGCATAATCCTTTTTTAAAGCATCTATTTTATTTTTTATAACTAATTGATAATCCATATCAAAATCAAAGTCATAAGCATGATTCGAAAAATGAATTTTTGCTACTGGATTTCTAAAAAAAACAGTATCAGCATTTGGGAAAAGTGGAAAAAGCTCTACTAATAATTGGTAAGGATACAAATGATCTTTAGGAAAGGATTCTGGAATATGCGTATTAAAATCTATCTTTTTACTAATGTAGCCCCTTTTGGAAAAGCAAAGTTGATATTCTTCATTCCAATCCAGAATAGTATTAAAAACACCATTTATATCAACAGGTACTTTTATTTTTTTATCCTGATGAATGACAAGCAAATTAATTTGAGAAGATTTCCCATCACGAATAAACACAGTACCACTAACAGGATATTGAGCAGTAAGCACAGCACATCCTGCAAATAACAATATAAGTACCGATAAAATCTTCATCCCCGAGGAGGTAATTAGTTATAATCCTGGGTCTAAATTAATTATTTAAGCATGAAAAACCAACAAAGGTGTTGTAGAATGAAATAACATTTTTTTTGCAACAGATGGGTTCAATAATCTTGATATTAAATTACGCTTAAAAGTGGTAAAAGATAACAACTGGATTTGATCCATTTGTACAAAGCTTTCTACACCAACCCAAAAATCTTCATTTTCAATCAATTTACATTGAACCTTATCTTTTAAATCGCTTTTATTTATATGATCGACTAACCCTTTCATTTTAACTTCATCAGTTTCTTTATCTTTTGTATTTGTAATATGGGCGCAAGTAATATCTACATCTAATGTATTAACCATAGACGAAAGTTTTTCTAAGGCAAGATAATCAGGCTCGCCAAAAACAGATAAAAAGCCTATTTTTTTTAATTCTTCTATATTTGTATAGTTAAAATTCTCAGGAATAGCCAATACCGGAACTTTTGCGTTCTCAATTATTTCTGCCGTCACACTACCTATTAAATCAACCGTTTTTTTGTCTGCCCCTCTTGTGCCCATTACTATTAACGATGGTTTATATTGATTACTAAATGAGATAATTTCATGTTCGGCAATTCCTCTTCTGGTTTCGGTAACAATTTTAATATTAGACCTGTTTTCTGATACAATCTTCTTTGTGATTTTTTGCTTTATATCTTCTAATTTATTTTCACTTTCTTCCTTTAATTCAAAGCTGATTTCATCAGAATTAATATCATATACAAAGGAATCACTAAAAGGTAATCCTGCATTAATTGGAGAATAATAGGCATGAAATAGCACCAACTCCCCTCTACTCGTTGCTAACCAGTCATAGGCAACATCAATGGCCTTTTGAGAGTATTCAGAAAAATCTATAGGAACTAAAATTTTCAACTCTTCCCCGGTTTCTTCGTAATGATGGGATTTTTCGAAATCACTTTCTCTAATCGCATCAAACAGAACCATGGCTTTTTCAAAATCAACTTCCTGAATATTTATTTTAACGCCAGTGGATATTGCACCCTGAATCAGATTAATATTCTCCAAAAAGCACTCTACATCTTCAGCCTCTAGTATAGATTTTACTAACTGTGCTTTTTCAAAAGTAAGTGTAGCTAATGTTACTATATTATCTTTCATAACCAATTTGTTTTTATAAGAATGAAACCGAAAACCTACATTCTTAATTTAACAAATATGTATGAAATAATCCAGCAATAGTTTACAAAATATTGTGCTTATTTCTGAGGTCTTTTAAAGCTTGACCAAAAAGTATAATTTACAGCTACATTGTTGAAGTATTGTCTGTTTAATATTGTCTCATCAAAATCTAAAACATCCATTACTTTAAGATAAACATCCCATTGCTTACTATTATACGATTGTTTATATTGAATATAATCCAATAAGTATTTATTATTATTAACGGTATAAAATGTTTCTATTGAATAAGTGAGAACCCCTTGAAATGGAGCTGGATTAGCAAAATTATTTCCATGCCTGAATAAACCATTTCTTTCGCATTTAATTACACTCTTAATAACAGCATGGGTGTTTTTCGAAATCCAAACACTTCCTTTATAGCTTTTTAATTCAGGATCTCCTCCATTTTGAATATTCGGTTCTTGGCAAATAAAATTGATTTTCCACACCAATTCGTTATATAACATTTCTTCTCCTTCTACATCAATATCGAATTCATTAATAGATTCTACAGACAGCACATTTCCAGGAGTTCGTACAATATCGAAGAGTAGAAGTTGATCAATAAGCGTTAACCCATCTTTAATTAAACCTGAAGAATTGGCAGAGTTACTTTGAGTTATTTTATAATTCCGGCTTTGAAACGCCTCAGTAAAAGACCTTTCGCCATAACCCTTTTTATCGGCAAGGAGAAAAGTACATTCGCTATTTGTTTTTTGATTTCCATCTTGCAATTCGCTATGCAAATAACAATTATAAGTATATGGATTAGATCTGTAATTTTCTTCAATTAAATGATTAGCAGTACGTATAATCCCATATCCTATTTTTGATTCAGCAGCCACGCTAACTTCAGACAGACCATATTTCATTGGAATTAACTGTACTATCCCGTTTTCAACCTCTAGAAGTTCACTAATGATAAAATCCTTAGGTTTATATCCTACTGCAGATATGGTTATTTTCCTGTCCTTTAATGATTCAGATATACGTAATTCGAATTCTCCCTTGATATCAGAAGCAGTCCCTAAATAGGTGTTTTCTACTCCAAGATTGGCAAACTCAATTGTTTCACCTGTTTCTGCATTAATTACTGATCCGGAAATAGTAATATTTTGAGCATGAATCGTTAATCCGATAATAAAAAGAGAGAATATGAATAAAAGTTTAATACGTATCATGAAATCTATATTTATTGAGCATAAAAGTAAGATTAATAAATGCAAACACCAATATGTGAGTAATAATTGAAAGTTCACTTATAAATTAATATTTGAAAAAAACTTTGTTACTTTTGATGGCTGATATAGATAAATACTTCTCGTATGAAAACTTCATCTGTAATTATATTGTTAGCCATTTTATTAAGCAGTTGCGTTGTGTCTAAAAAGAAATACGAAGCCTGTTTACTAGAGAAAGATGCTTTAAATCAAGAATTAAAAGAAGCGTTAAAAACTAATGATCAATTAGAATCAAACCTTAAAAGCAATATCTCGGAGTTTGAGAAAATGAAGAATGAACTTCATTTGAGTAATGCTGTGAAGTCTGATGAAATGAGTGATTTACTGATTAAAGTGACTCAACTTACAGATGAAAACAATAACTTATCGGATAAACTTGCAGAAACACTAAAATTATATAAAACGCAAAAGCAAACCTCTGCAAGTACAACCCAGGATTTAAAGGAACTAAGAACAGCTAATATTAAACTTAAGCGTGATACTGCCAGCGTTAAGTATGCTTTAAAATTGGCTAATGAAAGATATGCCAAATTAGAAAGTGAGCTAAGAGCGCAAAAAGTAAAGCTGAATGAATTAAGACTTCAAAATAAAAGTTTAAGTGACGAAGCGGAAACCCAAAAGCAAATGCGTGCTTCGTTTGAACAACAATTGGTATCAAATAAAGAAAAACTGGAAGTAATTTCTACAGAATTAATTGAATTACGTAAAGAAATGCTTTCTGCCAAATCGGCTAAAAAAGTTATTGATCCTAATAAAAACAAACACATTGATAAAATGGCTAAAACATTAGGCCATTATTAATTCTATCTATTTTTTCTGAAGATTTGTGAGAACGGGTGTAGAGGGCAATATTGCCAAATTGTATGTTATTAAAATAGCAAAATGGTTCATGCTAACCATGCCTATTTTAATGCTTTTTTATAAAGATATGGGCTTTACAGAGCAGGAATCTTTCCAGCTTAAAGCCTTTTATTCCATAGCCATTGTTATTTTTGAAATACCATCCGGGTATTTGGCAGATGTAATAGGAAGACGCAAAACACTTATTGCCGGTTCGATTTTAGGTACCTTAGGTTTTCTTATTTATGCGCTCACTTCTGGTTATCATTGGTTTTTAGTTGCAGAAATCACGCTAGGGTTTGGACAAAGTTTTATATCGGGAGCTGATTCTGCCATTATGTATGATTCTTTAAAAGCAACCAATCGGGAAAATGAATACATTAAATATGAAGGTAGAAATTTTACAGTTGGTAATTATTCAGAGGCTTTAGCTGGTATAGCAGGAGGTGCTTTAGCTGCCATAAATATTCGTTTACCTTTCATTTTTCAAACAGGAATCGCTTTTTTAGCCATCCCTGCTTCTATCATGCTTATCGAACCCATTCAAAGTGGATTTAGAAAGAAACCAGGAATAAAAGATATTTTAAATATAGTATGGTATGCAACCGTAAAAAATGCTCAGTTAAGATATAATTTACTGTACTCAAGCATTTTGGGAACGGCTACTTTAACCATGGCCTGGATTTATCAGTTATACCTTCACTCCATTGGGTTTACTGAATATTGGATTGGAACAACACATACCATCTTAAATTTAATAGTTGGAACAACTACCTTATTTGCCTATAAAATTGAAGCTCGTTTAAAGCCCCAAATGACTATTTGGTTTACCTCAATTATTATCACAGGCAGTTTCGTTATTTCTGGCTTTATTGAATCTGCTTGGATTTTGGTGGTATTGGCAGTATTCTATTTTAGCAGAGGAATTGCAACGCCAGTATTAAAAGATTATATCAATCGAATTACTTCAGGAGATATTAGAGCTACTGTTCTATCAATCAGAAGCCTTATAATTAGAGCTTTTTTTGCAGTAATAGCTCCATTAGTAGGATATTTATCCGATCATCATAATCGGGCATTTTCGTTAAAGATAACAGGATTACTTTTTACTGCTCTTGTAGGATCCTCTATATTCTTATTTCTAAAATCGTTGAATAAACAAAATCACTGATATATATTTTCTTTTATAGCTTAACTCTTAAGCCATCATAAGCTAATTGAATACCCTTAGGTAGTTTCTGATTTTCAAAACTGTGCATACCTAGTTGATGAGAAATATGTGTAATAAAACCTTTCTCGGGCTTTATTGTTTGTATCAATTCAATTGCCTGAGATAAAGTAAAATGAGATATATGTTCTTCTTTTCGAAGTCCGTTTACCACCAATACCTTACTTCCAATCACCTTTTTCAATTCACTTTCAG
Source organism: uncultured Saccharicrinis sp. (assembly GCA_963677245.1). GTDB lineage: Bacteria > Bacteroidota > Bacteroidia > Bacteroidales > Marinilabiliaceae > Saccharicrinis. Next base: position 474,445 of record OY781921.1, on the reverse strand, counting down.
ATATATAGTTGAAATCAGTCAGGTAAGTAAAGTCACCAATCCTAAATCCCAAAACTGGAAGTTTATAATGAAGCCCACGAATAGGAATAATTTGAATACCATCCAATGCGAATGGTTTTTCATTAATTTCATTTAAGGAAATAACGGGCACTCCCGGATAAGGATCTTTTTCAAAGGCATAAAAAAACTCCTGTCTGATAGCTTTTAATACTCTTTCTTCTGCAAATACTTCGGCAGGTTTTTTATGCAGGTAGTTAAACGCTCTCACGTCATCTAAACCGGCAATATGATCTTTATGCTCATGAGTAAAGAGAATCCCATTTAGCTTATTCACCTTTTCCCGAAGCATTTGTTGCCTGAAATCAGGTCCGGAATCAATGACAATGCTCCAATTATCTAGCTCAATTAAAACTGAAGATCTTAATCTTTTATCATGCGAATCTTCTGATTGACATACATTACACTGGCATCCAATAACAGGAATGCCTTGCGAAGTTCCGGTTCCTAAAAATGTAACTTTCAAATTAGATAAATTTAGAATTTACTTTACGTGTAATGCTTTATTTAGCCTAAGCTTCAATATAAGGTTTTAGATATTTACCTGTATATGATTTTTCTTCTTTAATTAATTCTTCCGGAGTCCCTTCAAAAACAAGATGACCACCTTCTTCTCCTCCTTCCGGTCCTAAATCAATTATCCAGTCTGCAGATTTAATTACTTCCATATTGTGCTCAATAATCACCAAAGAATGTCCTTTGCTAATTAAAGCTTCAAATGCTTTTAAGAGTTTTTTAATGTCGTTAAAATGCAAACCAGTTGTTGGTTCATCGAAGATAAAAAGAGTTGCTTCTGCTTTCTCCTTAGCTAAAAAAGAGGCCAACTTAACTCGCTGACTTTCACCACCAGAAAGCGTACTAGATGACTGCCCCATTTTAACATATCCCAACCCTACATCAGCTAAAGGTTTAAGTTTATTGATGATGCGCTTTTCTGTATTGCCACTCCCCTCTTCAAAAAACTCAATAGCTTGTTCTATCGTCATTTCCAAAATATCATGGATATTCTTGTTACGGTAGCGTACATCGAGAATATCATTTTTAAAACGCTTACCATGACAACTTTCACAGGTCAGTATAATATCCGCCATAAACTGCATTTCCACTTTTATAGTACCTTCTCCCTGACACTCTTCACAACGACCTCCATCGATATTAAATGAAAAATGAGAGGCTTTATAGCCATTTATTTTGGCAGCCTGCTGATCTGCCATGAGTTTACGAATCTCATCATAAGCTTTTAAATAGGTAGCCGGATTTGATCGTGAAGATTTTCCAATAGGGTTTTGATCTACAAATTCTATTTCTTTAATAGAATCGACCTGTCCTTGCATTAGATCAAAAGCACCTGTTTTATCTGCATATCCGCCTAATCTTTTTTGGATGGCAGGATATAAAATGGTTCTTACGAACGAAGATTTACCGGAACCACTTACGCCGGTAATTACATTCATAATATTCAAAGGTACTTTTACATCAATGTTTTTAAGATTATTTTCTCGAGCTCCTTTAATTTCAATGTAGTTATTCCAGCTTCTGCGAGACGAAGGAATTTCTATTTGCTTAGTACCAAATAAATATTGGTAGGTCAAACTATCTTTAGCTTTTGCTTTTTTATCCAATTTCCCTTTAAATACAATTTCTCCACCTAATCTTCCTGCTCCCGGACCAATATCTACAATTTCATCTGCAGCGCGCATAATATCTTCATCGTGTTCAACTACAATCACCGTATTACCCATCTTTTGTAGCTGCTGCAATACTTTAATCAGCAACATTGTATCGCGCGAATGCAATCCAATACTTGGTTCATCCAAAATATACATAGATCCAACCAAAGTACTACCGAGAGAAGTTGCCAGGTTAATTCGCTGACTCTCTCCACCTGACAAGGTTGATGATAAACGATTTAAAGTCAGATATCCTAACCCTACATCAAATAAAAACCGAAGTCTGGTATTGATTTCAATTAATATTCTTTTTGAAACCTCAATATCATGTTCGGATAATTTAATCTCCTTAAAAAAAGGTACTAATTCAGAAATAGGCATTAACACCAACTCTGACAGAGATTTCTCTCCTACCTTAACGTATGATGCTTCTTTTTTAAGTCTAGTTCCGTTGCATTCAGGGCACTTGGTTTTTCCTCTGTAACGAGACAACATTACCCTAAACTGAATTTTATATTGCTGCTCTTCCACATGCTTAAAAAAGGTATCAATACCATGAAAATATCGATTTCCTTTCCACAATAGATTTCTTTCAGCATCGCTCAGTTCAAAGTATGGTTTGTGCACCGGAAAGTCAAAATGATGTGCTGCAGAAATAAGCATTTTCTTATATTTTCCCATTTTTTCACCTTTCCAACATGCAACTGCATCTTCAAAAACAGAAAGAGATTTATTGGGAATCACCAGGTCTTCATCAATACCAATTACACTTCCAAAACCTTCACATTTTTTACATGCACCAACCGGATTATTGAAAGTGAACATATGCTCATTGGGTTCTTCAAATTCAATTCCATCCAACTCAAATCGATTAGAGAAATGATGTATTTGCCCTTGATCTTTGTCCATAATCCGAACCATACACTCCCCTTTTCCCTCGAAAAATGCGGTCTGTATAGAATCTGCTAATCGAGACTGATTATCTTCGTCTTTAGCAGCAGTAGCGCGGTCTATTATTAAATTGATAGACTTACAGGAATTCAACAACTTAGAATCTTCAAGGACTTGTTCTATTTTGAACATTTGACCATCCACTTCAATCCGTACGAACCCCTGCTTCTTTAAGATATCTAAATGCTCTTCGCAGCTTCTTCCGTCTGGAATATGGATTTCAGAAAGTATTAGCAAGCGCGTTTTTTCATCATGCTCCAGAATATGGTTCACCACATCGGAAACATAGTGGCGTTTCACTTCACTTCCTGATATTGGAGATATCGTTTTTCCGATTCTTGCAAAAAGTAATTTTAAATAATCATATACCTCTGTCGAAGTTCCAACTGTTGACCTTGGATTACGTGTATTTACTTTTTGTTCGATGGCAATAGCCGGTGGAATACCTTTAATAAAATCCACTTCCGGTTTGTCGATTCTCCCCAAAAACTGACGAGCATATGAGCTTAAACTTTCGACATAACGTCGTTGTCCCTCGGCATATAAAGTATCAAAGGCCAAAGAAGATTTTCCGGAACCACTGACACCTGTAATTACAATAAATTTATTACGAGGTAAATCCAGATCGATACCTTTTAAATTATGCACACGTGCACCTTTAATATTTATATATTTTGAAGCAAAACCAGACATATCTAAAATTTATAGAAGCACAAAGATATAATTACATGAACCAACAAAAAAGCCTGCATTAAGTTTTTAATACAAGCTCAGAATAGATCAATATAAATTATTGTTTATTAGAAAACTTATTCAATAGAAATATTGTATAATCCTTTAACGATATAGTCTTTCTCTTTAGGAGGGTTAATTAATTCTACATAACTTCCGTCTGTTTTTCCTATTTGAACTTTTATCTTTTCCAGAAAAATTACATTATTTTCCTCTTTGCTTTTTGCTAATACATAATCATCATTGCCATTAGAAATTATTGCTGATTGAGTTACTCCCCAAACTGAATCTTGTGATGTAATTACTTCTGCATTTACCCATTGATTGACCAATATATTTTCCACATTCTTATTTTTAATGTCTCCATAACAAGTAAATGAATTTGATTGTGGATCAATCGTTTTTCCAACACGAGTAATTCTTGCCATAGAGAAAGATTCATTTTTATCATTGGTTTTAAACTTAACCTCCTGTCCAATAGCTATGTTAGAAAAATTCTTATCGTACAACTTTAATTCCAATTGAATTTCATTTGGATTTTGCACTTCTGCCACTTCATTGCTAAATGAAACATATTGTCCTTGTGTAGCTCGTAAATTATTAATTTGGCCATCAATAGGACTTCTTAATTTATATGTAGAAACATAATTACCCTTCTCAATATCTTCAACACTTAAACCCATATTGTTTAGCTTCGCTTTTAATGCCATATAATTAGCTTGATTTGCTTTATAATTACTTTCAGCCATTAAAAATTCGTTTTCCGTCTTTATATTTTCCTTATACAGTGCTTTTAGTCTGATATATTCAGATTTCAGCTGTTTTAATTTAGCTGCAGAAGCAGCATACTCATGTTGGAGATCAATCAAAGAATGACCTCCTATTTCGACAATAACATCGTTTTTTTTAACCTGCGTCCCATTCTGAACATGAATAACTTTTATAATTCCTTCAACAGGCGCCACAATCTTTGCCACACCGTTTTTTTTAGGAATTAACTTTCCTGTACAGATAATACTATTTTCCATTAAAATAGATTGCAACTTGCCCCATTGCATGTTTTGAGATTGAAATTGTTCCATAGTAATCTCGATAAACGTACTATTTTCTGATTTTTCTTCAGAAGGATGACTTTCACAAGCTGCAAAAACAAGGAAAAGAACTGTATAAATAAACAAGTTACACTTCATAATACTAATAGGTAAAATATAAGATCTCCAAATAAGTTTTGTTGTAATTAAAAACAACATCATAATAACCGGTTTCAATGGCTATAGCTGATTTCATGCTATTGGCAAAGCTCAAAAAATCAATTTGCTTTAATTGATACGATGCTAATGCAGAACGTTTTATCTCATGAGCCAAAGGAAGCTCCGATTCATTATATTGATGAATAAGTTGATAATAATTACTTAAAAACTTATTTAAGGTAAAAAGTTGTTGTTGAACTATGGCCTTTTGATTTTCAGCTAAATGCATCTGTGCATCAAAAGCTTTTTTAGATGATTTTACCTGATTCCTATGACTACCATAGAAAACAGGAAGGGCAATACCTACTTCAAATCCATGATAATTTTTTGCATCATCATATACATTAGAACCCACAAAATAATTTAAGGTAAGATCTGGCATAACACTATTTTTGGCGACTTTAATTTGATTCTTAGCATATTCTGTCTGTAGGTTAAAGTAGTTATTTGTTGCCATAGAATCAGGAACTATTGCACTAAAAGGTAATGGTTCAAATATTTGACTTACGCTAAATTTATTGGTTATATTTAGCAGTACTTTGAGCTTATCATATGAAATCTCCTTTTCGTTATTCAATTGTTTTAATAGAATAGATATTTCATTTCTTTTAGATTTGATATTTAAGTACTCCAGTTTTTGCACATCTTTTAAGGCTAACCTTTTATCAGTTTGCATTAATAGTGAACCATAAATACTATCAAGGTTTTGGTATAGATTGATTTTCTTTTGAAGCTTCTTAAATTCAAAATAAGCAATTGAGATGTCTTTACTGAGTTGTTTTTTCTGAAATTCCAACTCAACCTTGGCAATTGATAATTCTGTGTTTTTAACTTTCTTTTTAGCAGAATATAGTAATGGGAAAGCGATTTCTTGTTCAATACTCCAAACATAAAGCGGATATCCATTTTCGGCAATGTTGTTTTGGTCACTTCCATAACTTACATTCGTTTTGGGTATAGAGAAAGCTGTTCCTAACATGGCTTTAGCTTCTTCTGTTTTTAAAGTATAGGCTTTTATTAAATTATTATTTTCCAGTCCTATTTGGATAAGTTGCTCTCTACTTAATTCCTCTTTCTGTGCACAAATTGATACTCCGGGTATCAATAAAAGTAGAATAAGAAATGTACAGGTTTTTGAACGGATAAATCGTAATGGGAAGAATCTAATTCCTATGACGTTATAAAATATTTCAAATAATAAAGGTAAAGCAATCAAGGTAAGCATAGTAGAGGTAACCAAACCACCGATAACAACAGTTGCCAAAGGTCTTTGAACCTCAGCTCCTGCTCCTGTAGAAATTGCCATAGGTAAAAACCCCATTGCAGCAGCACCTGCGGTTAACAAAACAGGACGCAAACGATCTTTAGTACCTTTTATAATTAGTTTTCTCATTTCTGTTATTCCCTCCTTTTGCAAGTCCTTAAGATGCTCTATTAACACAATCCCATTTAATACTGCGATTCCGAACAAAGCAATAAAACCCACTCCTGCAGATACACTAAATGGCATACCCCGTAACCACAAAAGCAACACCCCTCCTACAGTTGCTAAGGGAATAGCAGTAAAAATCATAATAGCATCTTTCAAAGATCGAAAAGCAAAATGCAGAAAGATAAAAATCAACAATAAAGCCACCGGAACTGCAATCAATAATCGTTTAGTGGCATTTTGCAGATTCTCGAATTGCCCTCCATATTCGATATAATTTCCGGGTAATAATTTTATATTTTGCTCAATTTTAATTTTGATATCATCTACCACTGACTGTAAATCGCGGTTACGCACATTCACACTAACAACAACTCTTCGATGTGTATCATCACGTGATATTTTTGCTGGTCCTTCGGCATATTCAATATCGGCAAATTCTTCTAATGGCACTTGATTTCCTGTAGGCGTTGAAACCATTAGCATTTTTATATCATTAATATCCGTTCGATTTTGCTTTTGCAAACGAACTACCATATCAAACCGTTTTTCACCTTCAAAAACAACACCTGCAGTTTTACCTCCAAACGCAGCAGCTAGGTATGAGTTAAGAGAAACCACATCCATATTATATATGGCAAGCTTTTGCCTGTTATAGGATACTTTTATTTGAGGTAGGCCTGTTGTTTTCTCCAGAATCACATCACCAGCTCCCGGAACATCAGCAATTACATTTTTAATTTCGTTAGCTTTTTCATTTATATAGTTTAGGTCTTCCCCATATAGCTTTATAGCAATATCCGAACGAACACCAGTTATCAGTTCATTAAAACGCATTTCAATAGGTTGTGTGAATTCATATTCCACTCCCGGTATTATACTTAAAGCTGATTTAAACTCATTGGCCAGTTCTTCCTTAGTGCTTGCTTTTTTCCATTCTTTTTTAGCTCTTAATTTTATAATCATGTCAATTTCTTCCATCGACATAGGATCTGTAGGTACCTCTGCTGCACCAATTCTGCAAACAATTTGTTCTACTTCATCAGAAAATTTATCCAACAAGATATTTTCCATTTGTGTAGTCATTTTAATCGTTTCTGACAGTGAAGTACCTGTTTTTAAAGCCGGTTGTATAACAAAATCTCCTTCATCTAAAGTTGGTACAAATTCACCACCAATCCGGCTAAAAACAAGGCCGGTGATTATTAAAGATATTAAAGCGGCTCCTAATACGATACGCTTGTGTTTGCAGGACCATTGAAGAGCAGGCGTATACATTTTTGTTACTTTATCTAATAACCAGGTAGATATATTTTTTTTTGATTCTAATGAAGGCTTTAAAAATAAGGAAGAAGCAACCGGAAGCCAGGTTAAGCCCATGATCATGGCTCCTATTATGGCAAAAGAAAATGCCAATGCCATCGGGTGAAACATTTTTCCTTCTACACCTTGCAATGACATAATTGGTATAAATACAATAAGAATTATGACTTGACCAAATATGGCAGACTTCATCATTTTTGAGGCTCCTTCTGTTGAAATGGCATCCAGATTGAGTTTGCCTTTACTTTCAGCTCCCTCTCCTGCCTTGAGACTTGCATTACTCAATTTCAATACGATATACTCAACTATAATTACAGCACCATCGATTATGATACCAAAATCGAGCGCTCCTAAACTCATTAAATTAGCATCTATACCCCAAATGTACATCATCGTTATAGTAAAAAAGAGTGCCAATGGAATCATGGATGAAATAACCAACGCAGACCTAACATTTCCTAAAAGCAACAATACCGTTAAAAATACGATGAGTGCACCCAACACTAAGTTCTCCACCACTGTAAATGAAGTTTTTGCGATTAAAGCCCCGCGTTCTAATACTGGATTGATATACATACCTTCCGGTAAATTAGAATGCAATTCTTCTACCCGTTCCTTTACAGCTTTTATGACTTCTTTCGAATTCGCATTCTTAAGCATCATTACCTGTCCTAAAATCGTTTCTCCCTTTCCGTTTGCTGTAATAGCTCCAAAACGGTTGGCATGTCCAAATACGACAGTAGCAATATCTTTTACAAAAACAGGAACTCCATCAAACGATTTTACCACAATATTTTCTATCTCCTCAATACTCTTTATTTGTCCATCACCTCTTATAAAATAGCTTTGATTGTTCTTTTCAATGTAGGCACCACCGCTAATGTTATTATTGTTTTCTAATGCATTATAAACCTCAATCAAGTTAACTCCTGCATTTCTTAATAAAACCGGGTTAACCGCAATTTCATATTGTTTTAAATATCCTCCCCAACTATTCACCTCTACTACGCCATTTATGCCCGATAACCTTCTTTTTACAATCCAGTCTTGAATTGTACGCAATTCCATTGGAGTATAACGATCCTCGTATCCGGGTTTTACATCCAATGTGTATTGATATATTTCTCCAAGACCTGTTGAAATAGGCCCCATTTCCGGAGTACCATAATTTTCGGGAATAAGTTCTGATGCACTTTTAATTTTTTCAGCAATGAGTTGTCTGGGTAAATATGTGCCCATACTTTCCTCAAAAACAACAGTAACCAGTGATATTCCAAATTTAGATATGGAACGTATTTCAATTACACCGGGCAAATTTGCCATTTCCATCTCAACTGGTGCCGTAATAAACTGCTCAATTTCCTGGGTAGATAAATTACCTGAGGTCGTGATAACCTGTACTTGATTATTGGTGATATCGGGAACTGTACCAACCGGAATTTTATAAATTGAATATAATCCAAATCCTACAACTGTTAATGTGAACAGGATTATAATGAGTTTATTTTTGATACTAAAACTTATTATTTTTTCAAGCATTGCTGTTTATTAAAATCTGGAAATAACAATAGTCAGTGTAACTACCTATTTGTTAATGACAATAATGAATGTTGAAAAAAAGATACAAAATATATTGAATGAAATCTATAATGGTTCAATTAATCTATAGATAAATCTAGATGTATCTATAAAACCTTATATTATTATCCTATCAGAGCACCGAATTCTATTTTTAATTAGATATGAGATGCTTATATTTATTGTATAAAAATGAGATAATTAGAAGCAAAACACCTAGAGAAACAAAAACAATCACCTTTGAAATCGTATTTAGATGAGTTAGGTCGTAAAAGAATAACTTAATTAAAGTCACTCCAAATAAAGAAATAGCTCCCAATCGCAGATGCTTTTTCTGTTGGGCTATACCTAAAATAATTAGGATTAAAGCATATACTCCCCATGTTAAACTAAGTCCAAGTTTGTATGAATGAGCAGCGTCTGCCGCATCCATCCAGTGAAGAAGTTCGCTACTTGCAATCCATAAAATAATAGTATGCAGAAGCATATCAAAATAGACTTTAATTGACTGCTTGAAAAAAGCTTGCTTTTGATGAAAGTAGGATGTAAGAACCGAAATTGCAATAAATACAAAGGAAATATACCTTATATAAATATTCATGGTCCCAATATGATAATAGGAAGCCTGTTTTTGCTGCAAATAACTTACTCTTAATTCGCTTATTTCGTAGAGTGATTCAAATAAAAATAAAGCAATAGCCACTAACATTATAGCCATATTTACCAATGCAAACTGTCTATTTTTAATCCATTTAATATTAAATAAGGTTAGTGCCGAAACAAATAAGAGCGAATAATTAATTAACCAAACAGTTTTAAATCTATTTAAGTCGGTATTCCATATTGTATCCGAAAACTGATTGGTCAGAGAAGAAATCCCCTTTTCTGAAGCGATATATAACTGGTGCCAATAATTCCATATTTCAAGATAAAAAGTAAAATATACAGATACGAATAAGATAATAGGTATAAGATAAGTCATGTATTTATAATGAACATTTCCAGCACTTTTATCTGTGTTTATATTATACTTATTATGAATATAATTGATAGCTGCTAAAGCGAATACAAACAAAATCGAGCTTAAAAAAACAATATTAAAAACTGGTGTTATCCATGTATCTGGATTACCTAATTCATAAGTATTATAAAGCGAAGTCCAATCGTGAATAATACTTACAAAAGCCAGGAGCATTAATGGATAAGATAGTTTTTCATACACAAAAGCTTTTTTTGTTCTGCCAATCCAAAACATAAATAAAGCTTCGCAAACCCATAATAAAGTAACCCAATTTCCACTTAGCTGAACAGGAATAGCAATCGTAACAAAAGTAATTACCAAACCCATTATAAAGTATAGTATATTCTTATCTGCCAGCTTTTGTTTATATACTAATAAGCCTACTATTAGGTGAATAACGGCATTAGCGAGTGTAAATAAGCCCAGATATGAGGTGTAAATTCCCTGCTCATTTAAAATATCATAACCAAATCCATAAAAGACAAAAGAATTGACCAGCAAGAGAATAATATCACTTTTTTGAAGCTTTTCATTTTGAAAAAACTTATACGCTAAAAAGGTCAAATAAAAGATGATATAAAAACAGCTTAAAAAGCTTGTGCCTACAACAAAATGCTCATCTATTGCATAATCAAAAATATACCAGGTAAAATAAATAATCCATGTAAAAAGAAATGAGGAATAAAAAAGAGGCTTCCAATACTTTTTAAATGAAATAAACAGAATACCGGAATTAATAATCAGCATATAACTCATTAAAACAATGGCCTCCCCACTATCATCACTCAATAAAAAAGGTACAGCATAAGCACCAACCATACCAATATGCGCAATAACCTGACGGTTATATTGTAGTGCTGCCAGTACCGTAAAAATCGTAAAAACAACCATGAGTATAAAGGAGATGACCTGCGGAAATAAAGCATAGAAACTATATGCTGCATAGGTAATAAAATACATAATAGTCATGGCTCCACTTACCAATACTGCACTATAGTTTTCGTATTTAGATTTAAGTCTGATACCAATTCCTAATAAAGCTATCCCGGCAATATAGCTCAATACAATACGCATTAAAGGACTTATCAGCTCGTGTTCGATGGAATACTTAGCTCCAATGGCTATACCAATAATGGTAATAACAATACCTATTTTATTAATTAAGTTTTCTCCAATAAATTTTTCCAGATCTGTTTTTCCTTTAGGAACTTCATTTATCTGTTCAATTTTATGTTCCAGTTCAGATTGTTTACGCTGTTGAATTATTTCCTGAAGAATCTTAGGCTGTTCTTTCGGTTCTATATGATCTGCAACTGATTCTTTTACTTTTATGTTAGTACTACTTTCCTTTCTGGCTTCTGAATCATCAGCTTTTAACTGATTTAACTCGGATCTAAGCAAATTAATCTCTCTGGAAATATCCTCTTGCTTTTTAACCAGCATATTCAGCCCTGACAATAATTGGTCTATTTTATCTTTTTTGTTTGTCATAGGGTTTCTGTTTTATTAGAAAAGTTCTTTAAACGAACATACTTTGTTATAAACCATTTAAGTTAAACTAAAATTAGGCATTTATTTGAATATTCAAAGCATACTCTAATTAACAATAATACAATATGAAGCTGTATTTGTTTACAAGATGCCTATAAAAACAGGCATGTAGAAAACTAAATAATTTCGTACAAATTCTATACTAATCAAAGTTTTAAGTAAATAATTATGTTAACATATATGGGTAATCATTTAATTAAAACAAAAGTAAAACCATAGCCTTTATCAATCCTTGATAAAGTATTATCATTGTATTTTGTAAATTCGCAGCAAACAATAGGTTTATGAGCAATTTTAAAGAAGATTTAATGAAGGTAAAGGCATTTGCCTTTGATGTTGACGGGGTTCTTTCGGCACAAATTATTCCCATGAGTGCAGAAGGTATTCCTATGCGAACAGTAAATATTAAAGATGGTTACGCCTTGCAATTAGCCATCAAGTTGAATTATCCTATCGCCATTATAACCGGAGGAAATACCGAAGCAGTTAGAAAACGATATGAATTGCTCGGTATTGAAGATATTTATATGAGTGCTTCCGAAAAAATGCCATATTTTGAAGATTGGTTACAAAAAACAGGCTTAAAACCGGAAGAAGTAATGTATATGGGTGATGACTTACCTGACTATCCGGTAATGAAAGCTGTTGGTGTTCCTGTTTGTCCTGCAGATGCAGTGGAAGAAATTAAATCTTTATGTAAATATATTAGTCACAAAAATGGTGGAGAAGGATGTGCCAGAGATGTTGTGGAGCAAGTTCTCAGAGCGCATGGTAAGTGGGGATTAGATCATACCTGGTAATTTAATTATTATGATAGCAGTATTTAGATTAGTACGCTTCCCTAACCTGATGATTATTGCTTTGCTGCAAAGCTTAATTCGTTACGGTTTAATCATTCCCATTTTAGCGCATTATGGCTACGAACCAGTTTTATCTGATTTTCGTTTTGCCTTATTGGTTATAGCATCTGTATGTTTAGCAGCTTCGGGTTATGTTATCAATGATTATTTCGATATTAAAATCGATCGCTTAAATCGTCCCGAAAAAATGGTCATTGATAATGGCATGAAAAGACGCGAAGCCATGTTCTTTCATGTTTTGCTCTCTTTTATTGGTGTATTTATTGGTCTGTTTTTGGCTTATATTTCTCGTAAAGAATCCTGGGCATTACTATTTCTGGTTGTTCCCGTTTTTCTTTGGTATTACTCTACCACTTTTAAAAAGCAGGGTTTTATTGGAAATATGGTTGTGGCCGGGTTAACTTCGCTGGTTTCTATCCTGGTGGTTTCTTTAGAATTTGCCATGATGGCCCGGGTACATGGAAATCAGATTATAGATTCAGAAGCTTGTTCAACAGCGTGGTTCTGGACTTTAGGATTTGCTTTCTTTTCTTTTATCACTACTTTAATCAGGGAAGTAGTAAAAGATATGGAAGATATTTACGGCGATGAAAAAGAAGGCTGTAAAACCTTACCTATCGAGATAGGAATCGACTATTCTAAACTATTGGTTCTAATTCTGACTTCATTTACCGTTATTTCCATATGGGGATTGTATTTTTATTTTGAAATTTTAAATAATTCAATCTTAACTTTATGGTATTTCTTAGTTCTAATAACGCTTCCTTTTGCATTGTCGCTGATTCAATTGTATAGAGCTAATACGCCAAGAGATTATCATTTATTAAGTACTTTTTATAAAATTATTATGCTGGTAGACGTATTGTATATATTCATAGCCGGATACCTATTTAAATAAAACATTCATGATTCAGCAACATTTAAATGATTACCAAATTGTATTAGCCTCTAAATCCCCCAGAAGAGCACAATTATTAAATGATATTGGTATACATTTTATAATAGGAAGTAAAGATGGCGTTGAAGAAGTATATCCAGAAGGATTAAGTAACAATGATATTGCCATCTATCTTGCAGAATTAAAAGCCGCTCCTTATAAACAGGAAATATCTGGTACGAACAAACTGATAATTACTGCAGATACAATTGTTTGTATCGAAAGCGAAGTTTTGGGTAAACCCGAAAACAGAGACGATGCCATAAAGATGTTGAAAAAACTCTCGGGTAATGCCCATGAGGTTATTACAGGTGTTACTATTCTTTCAGCCCATAAAATGAGATCCTTTGCGGTATCTACAAAAGTGTTTTTTAAAGAACTCACTCAGGAAGAAATCACATATTATATTGATACCTACAAACCTTTTGATAAAGCCGGTGCTTATGGAATTCAGGAATGGATTGGAATGACCGGAATAGAAAAAATAGAAGGTTCTTATTTTAATGTAGTTGGATTACCTATTCAAAAATTATATACTGGACTATTAGCCTTTTAACTTAGTTTATTAATTGCAACAAAAACATATATCTAAAAGAATGACACACATGAGGAAGATATTGACCACAATGGTCTTACTTGCCGTTTTTACGGTTTCTGCCTTGGCAAAAGAAGGAATGTGGATTCCTATTTTACTGCAAAAATACAATATAGAAGAAATGCAGGAAATGGGATTCCGATTAACCGCGGAAGACATTTACAGCGTAAACCAGGCTTGTATGAAGGATGCCGTAGTTATTTTTGGAGGAGGCTGTACAGGAGAACTTATTTCTAATGAAGGATTATTAATAACGAATCATCATTGTGGTTTTGATGCCATTCAAAAACACAGTAGTGTTGAGCACGATTACCTGACCGATGGTTTTTGGGCCAAAAGCCGCGACGAGGAATTAATCAACCCTGACCTTACCGTTACTTTTATGAAAAGAATGGAAGATGTTACGGCCAAAGTTATGGAAGGGGTAAGTGACTCTATGAATATGGCCGATAAAGATGATATCATCAAAAAGAATATCAAGAACATAATTGAAGAAGCAACTAAAGACAATCATTATAAAGCCTTGGTTAAATCTTTTTTCCATGGCAACCAGTATTTTTTATTTGTAAACGAAGTCTATACCGATGTTCGTTTGGTTGGTGCTCCCCCATCTGCCATCGGAAAATTTGGTGGCGATACAGATAACTGGATGTGGCCCAGACACACCGGAGATTTTTCTTTGTTCAGAATTTATGCCGATAAAGACAATAAACCAGCAGATTATTCAGCGGACAACGTTCCTTACATGCCATTAAAACACTTCCCTATTTCTATTAAAGGAGTTGAAGAAGGTGATTTCACCATGGTATTTGGTTATCCCGGAACAACAGAACAGTATGTGCCATCTGCGCATTTAAAAATGATTACGCAAAAAATCAATCCTGAATTAATTGACATTCGAACTCAGAAGCTTGATATCATTAAAAAATACCAGGCGAAAGATCCTGCTGTAAGAATTCAGTATGCTTCAAAAGCAGCACGAATTTCAAATTCATGGAAACGTTGGATTGGAGAGATTAAAGGATTGGATAAACTTGATGCGATCAATAAAAAAGAAGCTTTTGAAGCTAAATTTCAAAGCTGGGCAAAAGAGTACAACAATGGAGAATACATTAATTTATTAGCCGAATACGAAGATATTTATCCTGATTACACGAGCTACAGATTGGCCTACAACTGCCTTTCTGAAACGGTTTACCGTAATGGAATGGAAACAGTTCGTTTTGTGGGCTATTTCAAAAAACTAAAAGAAGCTTATGAGGCAGATTCTCTGGACTTAGATAAAATCAAAAACATTAAAGCTAATTTAGTTAAGAAAACGAATGCTTTTTTTAAGGATTATTATGCACCTATTGACAAGGAGCTAACTACTTCTCTTTTAAAAGCATATCAACAAAAATTACCTAAAAAGTTTTGGCCATCTGTATATCAAGAAATAGAGAAACGTTATAAAAACGACATAGAAAAATTCACTGCAACTTTGTTTTCAAAGACATTGGTAACTGATAAAGAAAATGTACTTGATTATATTGAAAACTTTAGTGCAAAGAACATCAAAAAATTAGAAAAAGATCCTGCTTATCGCACATTTGAAAGTTTTTACGATGTTTATGCCAATACAATTTACGCTACTTACAGAGCATTTTACAACGATGTACAGGAGCTTAACAGAAAGTATATGACAGCTCAAATAGCTTTTAGAGAAAATGAGATTTTATATCCGGATGCCAATTTTACCTTAAGAGTCTCTTATGGTCAGGTAAAAGGTTATGAACCTAAAGATGGCACTATTTTTAAGCATTATACTACGCTAGATGGCATTATTGAAAAAGATAATCCTGATATATATGATTATAAAGTTCCTGCGAGATTAAAGGAATTATATGCTCAAAAGGATTTTGGCAAATATGAATACAAAGGTTCTGTTCCAGTATGTTTTATTGCTACAAATCACACTACAGGAGGAAATTCCGGAAGTCCGGTTGTAAATGGTAATGGAGAATTAATCGGGGTTAATTTCGACCGTGCCTGGGAAGGTGTCATGAGTGATTTGATGTTTAATCCGGAACAGTGTCGTAATATTTCCTTAGATATGCGATATGTATTGTTTTTGATCGACAAATTTGCTGGCGCTGGTTATTTACTCGATGAAATGACAATTGTAGAATAGTTGGTTTAAAAAATTAGAATATAGAAGGTTCCTAGCTTTTATTGCTTAGGAACCTTTTTTTTGATATAGATTAAAGCTAACTCCAAACATTTTAATATTTACGATTAGAAAACCTTTTTGAACCCAATTCAGAATCATATAAAACTATTAATTACTTTTGCTGCAAATTAAGACTAGGTCGTGATGGAAAAGGATTTTGCAAAAAAGTGTTTTGTTTGTGGTGTAACGCTAGAAAATATTGAATTTAAAAATCAGATTACTAACCTTCCTGTATGTAAAAATTGCAAAGGATCAGATAAGGAAAAAGAGAAAGAAAAAGAAGCACTTGATTCTTTAGCTGATGGTTTTGTTTGCGGCTGTATTTAATAACTATCATTTAAAAAAAAAGGCTAACTACTAGCCTAGAGCTGATTAATATGAATTATTTATCTGTTGAAAATTTAACGCACCATTATGGTGATGTACGTTTATTCGAGGATCTTACTTTTGGTATTTCTGAAGGTCAAAAAGTAGGTTTGATTGCTCGAAATGGAACGGGTAAAACAACATTGCTTAATATATTATCTCATAAATTACCTGCTGATAACGGAGAGGTTACATATCGCAAAGGTATATCCGTAGGTTATCTGCCTCAATTGCCAGAGCTGAATGAAGAAAATACCGTTATTGAAGAAATATTTGCTTCAGATAATCCGCAGGTCATTGCTATTAAAGCATACGAGAAGGCTTTAGCCAATGAGAACCATGAGGAACTGGGAACTCTTATTGAGGAGCTGGATAAGTTAGGAGCCTGGGATTTTGAATCCAGAATTAAACAAATCCTTTCGCAGTTAAAAATAACCAATTTCGATCAACCCATTCAGCAATTATCAGGAGGTCAGAAGAAAAGAGTGGCACTGGCCAACATTCTTATTAACGAACCGCAATTTCTGATTTTAGATGAGCCTACCAACCATCTTGATCTGGAAATGATAGAATGGCTAGAATCATACCTTGAGAGATCAAAATGCACGCTCATGATGGTGACCCATGATCGCTACTTTTTAGATCGTGTCTGTAATGAAATCATTGAATTAGCTGATCAAACAATCTATCATTACAAAGGAAACTATCAATTGTTTCTGGAGAAAAGAGAAGAGCGAATTCAAACACATAATTCACAAGTTGAAAAAGCTAAAAATCTGCTTAAAAAAGAGCAGGATTGGATGAATAGAATGCCTCAAGCTCGTGCTACAAAAGCGAAGTACAGAATTGATGCTTTTCACGATTTAAAAAAGAAAGCACATAGTGGCATCACAGAGCAATCCATGAATCTGGATATTAAAGCCGCTCGCTTAGGTAAAAAAATTATAGAATGTCACCACCTCCATAAATCTTTTGGCGATTTAAAAATTCTGGATGATTTTAATTACAAATTTGCTCAAGGAGAAAAGGTGGGTATTATCGGTAAAAACGGTACAGGAAAATCTACTTTCTTAAATACCATAACAGGTGCCTTAGAGCCTGACGCTGGATTAATAGAAACCGGAGAAACCGTTGTAGTTGGTTATTACCATCAATCTGGAATGCAGATAGATGCGGGCAAAAAAGTAATTGAAGTGATCTCTGATATTTCGGAGCATATTACCTTAGGTTCTGGTAATTCAATGAGTCCGGCTCAATTCCTGCGTCACTTTTTGTTTACTAACGAGATGCATCACGTTCAGGTAGAAAAACTAAGTGGTGGAGAGAAAAAGAGACTCTATCTGATGACGGTGTTAATAAAAAATCCGAATTTTCTTATTCTGGATGAGCCGACCAATGACCTGGATATTTTCACTTTAAACCTACTGGAAGAATACCTTCAAAACTTTAATGGTTGTGTTATCATTGTTTCTCACGACCGTTATTTTATGGATAAGATAGTTGATCATTTATTCGTATTCGAAGGACAAGGTCTAATTAAAGATTTTCCAGGTAACTACAGCATCTATCACGATCATAAATTAGAAGAAGAAAAGGTTCAGAAAAAAGAAGAAAGAGCACAAAAAGAGCCGGCGAAACCTGCTCCTGTAAAAGATAAGCCTCGAAAACTTTCTTTTAAGGAAAAGCGTGAAATGGAGCAGCTAGAGCAAGAAATGGAAGAACTAAACCAGGAAAAAACGGACATTGAAGAAGCTTTAAACTCTGGCACACTGGATGCAGATACGTTAACGGATAAATCAAAAAGAATTAGTGAGGTTATTGATTTATTAGATGAAAAAGAATTACGTTGGTTAGAATTAAGTGAAATTGAAGGTTAATCAGATTTGTATATCAGATTTAAACTGACAAAACTCATTTCAGTAGTAATTTATTATTTGCGCAAGCAATAGGTAATAAATCAATGTTAAAACAGGCTTAAATCTTTTAAAACAAAAGTGATTCTTTAATTTTTGATTATTTTTTAGAATAAATATTTTTATTGAGAGAATATTTATGTTACATTTGCCATCGTTAAAAAAGAGATAAATGACCCATTTTGCATTTTTTTATAGCTTTTATTTTTACTTTTTTGGATTCTGTAATCAAAAAGAGGTGGGTTTGTAGTATATAAATTTTTGAAAAAATTTAAAGTCCCACCTCAATGAGGTGGGACTTTTTTATTTTATAAGATAATGACAAAGAGAAAAAGAGTAGCGATACAAGGAGGCGGTGGTTCCAACCATGAGATTGCAGCCAAAGCGTTTTTCGAAACAGATGATATAGATACCATTGAGTGTGATTCTTTTGAAGAGTTATTTGATACGCTTAGAAAGGATAAAACTGTTTACGGTATTATCGCTATTGAAAACACGCTGGTCGGAAGTATTCTTCAAAATTACACTTTACTTAAAGATTCTGGTCTTGTTATTATTGGTGAGTACAAACTAAGAATAAAACATCAGTTGCTGGCTTTACCGGGACAAAAAATAGAAGATATTAAGGAGGTTCACTCCCACCCTATGGCTTTAGCTCAATGTAAAGAGTTCTTTAAGCAATATCCACATATTAAAATGATTTCCCGCGACGACACCGCTTTAAGTGGGAAATGGATTCGGGATAATGAGTTAAAAGAAATGGCTGCTATTGCTCCGGAGTTAGCTGGTGAAAAATACGATTTAGAAATAATCGCCCGAGATATTGAAACTAATAAAAGAAATTTTACCCGTTTCTTAATTATTTCAGATAAAGCCAAAACAGAAGTAGAAGAATTGTTAGAGCAAAATAAGGTGAATAAATCATCTGTCGTTTTTGCACTACCTCACTCTGAAGGAAGTCTTTCTAAAGTATTATCTATTCTGGCTTTTTACAATATCAATTTATCAAAAGTACAATCATTACCAATTGTTGGCCACGAATGGGAATACCTATTCTATGTTGATTTGGTTTTTGAAGATTACAACCGATATTTACAATCATTAGATGCCATCAGACCCTTAACTAAAAACCTGAAAATCATTGGTGAATATCATGTAGGAAAACGCTCTTATGATACGGTAAGCAATGATAACAGATCATTATCAGAACAAAAAACATTCTAACATATGTCAATTGAACCAGCCAATCGCATTAGCGAGGTAAAAGAATACTATTTCTCTAAAAAATTACGTGAAATAGATGAAATGCGCCAAAAAGGAATTCAGGTTATTAACCTGGGTATTGGAAATCCTGACAGGCCTCCACATCCTGACGTTTTGGAAGAGTTGAAAAACACTTCTTCTGATAAAAGCAATCATGGTTATCAAAGTTATATTGGTTTACCAGAACTAAGAAATGCTTTTGCCACTTGGTACAAGACTTATTTTAATGTTGACTTAGATCCTAAAAATGAAATATTACCATTAATGGGTTCTAAAGAGGGTATTATGCATATTTCCCTGGCTTTTTTAAACAAAGGAGATCAGGTTTTGGTACCTAATCCGGGTTATCCAACATACGCTTCTGTATCTAATTTAGTGGAAGCTGAAATGGTAACTTACGATTTAAAAGAAGACCTGAACTGGCAGCCGGACTTTGAGGAATTAGAGAAAATGGATTTATCTAAGGTGAAATTAATGTGGGTGAATTATCCCAATATGCCAACGGGAGCTAATGCCACTTTAGAGATTTTTGAAAAATTGGTTGCCTTTGGTAAAAAGCATAACATATTAATTTGTAACGACAATCCATACAGTTTCATTTTAAACGATAATCCTTTATCTATATTCAGAATTGAAGGAGCTAAGGATATTTGTATTGAATTAAACTCCTTAAGCAAATCTCACAATATGGCTGGTTGGCGTATTGGAATGGTAGCTACAAATCCTCAATTAATTCAATATATTTTGAGGGTAAAAAGTAACATGGATAGTGGAATGTTTAAATCACTTCAGCTTGCCGCAACCAAAGCATTAAGCTTGGATAAAAGCTGGTACGATGAAGTAAACAAAGAATATTTTGAGCGTAGAGAACTGGTTTGGGAAATCATGGATATGTTGGGATGTACCTACGACAAAAATCAGTCAGGTATGTTTATCTGGGCTAAAATTCCTGATTCAGCAGAATCAGCAGAGCAAATTTCAGATGACATCCTAAACAATGCACATGTGTTTATAACACCTGGAAGCATATTTGGAAGTCAGGGAGAAAGATATATTCGAATTTCTCTTTGCTCAACAAAAGAAGTTTTAAAAGAATCAATAAATAGAATACAAACAGCGTAACAATATAATAAGATGGTAAAATTAGATCTTGAAAAAATTAGTTTACCAGGATTAGAGCTAGAACGCCCCTGGATGATTGCAGGCCCATGTAGTGCCGAAACAGAAGAGCAGGTAATGGATACAGCTAAACAGCTTTCTGAGGCTGGATATAAAATTTTTAGAGCGGGTATCTGGAAACCAAGAACGCGTCCGGGTGCATTTGAAGGTGTGGGTACTGTTGGTTTACCATGGCTTAAAAGAGTAAAGGAAGAGTTAGGTATGTTTGTGGGTACAGAAGTAGCTAATGCACATCATGTATTTGAAGCTATTAAGCATGGAATTGATATCCTGTGGGTAGGAGCTCGTACCACAGCTAACCCTTTTGCTGTACAGGAAATTGCTGATGCATTAAAAGGTGTTGATATACCAGTATTGGTTAAAAACCCTGTTAACCCCGATTTAGAGCTTTGGATTGGTGCTTTGGAAAGAATTAATCAGGCGGGAATTAAAAAGTTGGCTGCTATTCACAGAGGTTTTTCTACCTATGATAAATCAAAATACAGAAACCAACCTCAATGGCAAATTCCAATTGAATTAAAAAGACGTATTCCTAATTTACCAATCATTTGTGACCCATCTCACATCAGTGGTAAATCTGAATTAATTTACGAAATTTCTCAGGAAGCCATGGACCTTGATTTTGATGGTTTATTGGTTGAGTCTCACCGTTGTCCTGAAAAAGCATGGAGTGATGCTAAACAACAGGTAACGCCTGAAGAGTTAAAGAAAATTACAGATAAAATAGTTCTACGTGCGCCTATGATTGGAGAAAAACCAAGAATTACATTAGATGAGCTTCGTGGAGAAATTGACAGTTTAGATACGCTTATTCTAGAAACTTTGGAAAAAAGAATGCAAATTTCAGAAGCTATTGGTCAATTCAAAAAAGATAACAACATTACAATTCTTCAGACCAGACGTTACGATGAAATCATGAATAATCGTAAAGAACGTGGTGCTAAACTTGGTTTATCGGATGATTTTACTGTGAAAATATTCGAAAGCATACACGAAGAGTCAGTTACGCGTCAAAATAGAATTATGAACAAATAATTCAGTCTACAGTAAGCAGTTATTCATCATTGGGTAACTGTTTACTGATAACTGTTTACTGAATACCTGTACAAAATGAAAATCTGTATCCTGGGAGCAGGAAAAATGGGAACATGGTTGACAGATGCTTTATGTCTGGATCATGAAGTGGCTATATACGATCCCAACCTCGAAAAATTAAAGTATATTTTTAATACACAACGCTTAACCAAACTGGAAGAAATTACAGCTTTTGAGCCGGAATTATTAATAAATGCCGTTACCTTAAAATATACGATAGCTGCATTTAAGGAAGTAATTCCTTATCTGCCTAAAAGTTGTATTATTTCAGATATTTCTTCAGTGAAGACTGGTTTTCAGGAGTATTATGAGGAAACAGGAATGCGTTATGTATCTACCCATCCCATGTTTGGACCAACATTTGGAAATTTAAAATCACTAAGGGAACATCATGCCATCATTATTTCACAAGGAGATCATCTAGGTAAAGCATTTTTCAAGGACTTTTTTAGCACATTAGGGTTGAATATTCATGAGTATTCATTTATTCAGCATGATGAAACCATCGCTTATTCTTTATCAATTCCATTCTCCTCTACCCTGGTTTTTGCAGCTTGTATGAAAAAGCAGGAGGCACCGGGTACCACCTTTAAAAAGCATTTTGATATTGCAAAAGGTTTGTTAAGTGAAGATGATTATTTGTTATCCGAGATTTTATTCAATCCATTTACAGGAGGTCAAGTAGAAAAAATAAGGCTAAAATTGAAAGAACTATTAGCCATTATTGAAACCAAGGATACAGACAAAATGAAAGTCTTTTTAGAAGAAGTTCGAGATAATTTAAAAGAGTAGGTTTTATACCTACTCTTTTTTTATTTTATAAATCAGGTAATCTCCTGATAGTATACGTTTTTCTTCCTGAACAGGGTGATTGTAAATGTATACCCAGCAATAGTACTTTGTTCCTTGCATACATACCTCCACTTTCTTTAATACATATTCGTTTGGATATGCGAATTGAGGTCCAACCTCTTCATATTCATTCAGAAGCGCTATCGTTTTATCAAAGTTTTTTAAACGAAATACTTTTCCGTATACCTTATCTTTTTTATCCTCCGATAATATAAGGCCTGGATAATTATCAATCTCATATAATTTATCATGCAAACATGCATTGCCGATGAATTCACTACTGTCATAAAGAAACTTGGAAATATTTAGTTCCTCTTTTAACAGTAATGTACCATATATGAATAGATAATCTTTATCCATATTTTATTTCTGTATACTCTTTTATAATACCTACTCAACAATCTCTATCAGTTCTATTTTAAACTTTAATACTCCATCACCATAAGCATAGGCACGAGGGATATATAAATATGCCTCTCCTCCTTCTTTCATATATGGAATTCCTATTTGCCAACCATATATTAAACCGGATAAGTTAAAGGTAATTGGGTCCTCGGTTTGAGGTACTCGTTCATCTTCTGGCAAATTATATAGCTCGTATTTTACTGAAATATTATCCGACAATGTAGGCGTTGCTCCGGTACCTTCTGTTATATGCTGAATATATACACCTGATGGGTCTGCTATTGTATCCGTAATATTATTGGCTTCAAAATAAGCCTGAATAATTTCTTCATCTTTAACCATATAATCCACCGGCTCTTTGGGATCTTTAATACAGCTATTCAATAATGACACAAGCATCAATGCCATTCCTAACTTTCTAATCATTCTAAAGTATTATTTGAGTGTAAAACATCTGAATTTTATTGACTGAGCAGGCTTGATTAGCTTGCGTTATTTATCAGGCTTTTCTTCCATATCTTCTGGTTTGGCTCTATCATAGGCTTCAACAATTCGTTGAACCAAAGGATGTCGGACAATATCATTCACATCAAATTGTATCACTTTTATTCCTTTTACTTTTTTAAGAATGCGCATGGCCTGTACTAATCCTGACATCGATTTTCGGGGAAGGTCAATCTGCGTTACATCTCCGGTAACCACATATTTTGTTCCCTGTCCCATACGTGTAAGAAACATCTTGATTTGATTAGTGGTTGTATTTTGAGCTTCATCCAGAATAACAAAAGCCTCGCTCAGCGTTCTTCCTCTCATATAAGCTAATGGTGCAATCTGAATGGTTCCGTTCTCCATGTAATCTTTCAGTTTTGCAGAAGGAATCATATCCTGCAAAGCATCATATAAGGGCTGTAAATACGGATCGATTTTCTCCTTCATATCACCAGGCAAAAAGCCTAGCTTTTCACCAGCTTCTACAGCAGGGCGACTTAAAATAATACGACGAACCTCTCTCCTTTTTAAAGCTCTAACTGCTAAAGCAATAGCTGTATAGGTTTTACCAGAACCAGCCGGACCAACCGCTATAATTAAATCGTTATTTTCGTACTCTCTAACAAATAGTTGCTGATTGGCTGTTCTGCCTTTAATGGGTTTTCCGTTTACGCCAAATAAAATAACATCATCCACTTCCCTTTTAACCCCAACAGCACCACTTTCAATTATCTCTAAAATAGAATGCTCACTAAGTACATTATACTCATTATAATGATCCAAAAGCAAATGAATTTTTTCTTCAAAAGCAATAACCTGCTCCTCCTCGCCCATGGCTTTTAACCAATCGCCTCTGGCAATAATACGTAGTTTTGGAAATTTGCTTCGAATTAAATCGAGCTTCACATTTTTAACGCCTAAAAATTCAATTAAATCAACCGATTCGAGATAAACGAGTTTTTCTATCATTTAATTTGTTCTGGAATAATAAGGATCGCAAAATAATAACATTTTGGATTATAAATTGCGTTTTTCATCATAAGTTGATTAAAAATAAAAGGATATGGCTACTTTTGAATCTAACTTAAGTTGAACCTCAACAACCAACATATGCAAGAAAAACTAAACGTTTTTAAAGAATTACTTCACATCATGGATGAGCTTAGAGAAAAGTGTCCATGGGATAAAAAACAAACCAACGAATCGCTGCGCACGCTTACTATAGAAGAAACCTATGAACTGGCTGATGCTATTATGCAAAATGATCCTAAGCTAATTAAAAAAGAGTTGGGTGACCTTTTGTTGCATATTGTGTTTTATGCCAAAATCGGAGAAGAAAATAAGCAGTTCACGATTCAGGATGTGATTGAATCATTAAACGAGAAACTCATTTACAGACATCCGCATATTTTTAGCGATACAGAAGTAAAAGATGCGACTGAAGTAGAAGAAAACTGGGAGCGTTTAAAGCTAAAAGAAAAAGATGGTAATAAATCGGTGTTATCAGGTGTACCAGATTCTTTACCGGCTTTGGTGAAAGCAAACCGAATTCAGGAAAAAGCCCGTGGTGTTGGCTTCGACTGGGAAAACCGGGAGCAGGTTTGGGAAAAGGTACAGGAAGAATTGGCAGAAGTTAAAGCTGAAATAGAAAAAGGTGATCAGGATAAGATGGAAGAAGAATTTGGCGACCTTTTGTTCTCCATTATCAACACAGCCAGACTTTACGGCGTAAATCCGGAAAACGCACTCGAACGCACCAATAGAAAATTTATAGCGCGCTTTAATTATCTCGAAGACAAAACCATTAAGCAAGGAAAAGACCTGAAGCATATGACACTGGAAGAAATGGACGTGATATGGGAAGAAGTAAAAACCCATTTGAACTCAAAGAATGATATGGCATAGTTCCAATGACCTTGGAACGGTAATTCCAACAACCTTGGAACGGTAGTTCCAATGACTTTGGAAAGGTAGTTCCAGCATCATTGGAAAATAAAAGCATAAAAAAGCCAGCCTTGTATATGATGAATTCTATATACAAGGCTGGCTTTTTATTTTAAGTCTTTTAAAACGAATCTTAGAAACCTAGTTTCTTTTTAAGATCATCCACTGCTTTTTTAGTCTTTTCATCTTTTAAAATATCTTTCACCACCTTTTCGGCTTCTTTTTCAACTTCCTTACCAATCTCTTTTTGAGCCTCACTTAAATCCAGACTTAACTTAGGATCTTTAGCTGTTCCTTTAATGATCACATCCACCATTACATCATCACCTGATTGAGATATGGCTCCTCCTAAGAAACTCATTGCTCCGGCAATATCCTTTCTCGAGACAGGTGTTTTTACAATATAATTTAAAGATTGATCAAAGCCTTGCTCTCCGCTCACAGTTATTTTACTGCCGAATACTTTAGCTGTAAAAGGCTCAACAATAATTTTTCCATCTTTCATGATAAAATTAATGTCTAAATCTTCGGCAGTCAGCTTGCGGTATTTATCTTTCTTCAATAAATCGGCCATATTGTTTAACACCTTAGAGTTAGAAACCTCAATGGCTTTTGACTTCAGGTTTCCTCCTCCTGTAATAGATGCAATTACAGGGCTCATATCCTGACCAAGCAAACTATTGTATTTAAAATCGGCTGATATTTTTCCTTTGGAGCTTTTTGCCAATGGCATTAAAGAATCGATTACGCTAAACGAATAGGCTGTTTTAGTAATATCAATATTCCCGGCATCAAATATAAAATCAACAAAAGGCTTTTTCACATTTTGTGTATTGTACTCTCCGGCCATACTCATTTGTCCATCTAACAAATTCATTGAAATACCATTTAACACCACTTTGCCATCGCGGACTGTAATTTTACCTTTGGTATTGTTAATTTCTAGTTTATCGTAAACGATTTTACCGAATGTAGAAGTGAATACGAAATCAATATTTTTAGGTACCTCAAACAGTTCCAATGCCGTTGTATCTTCCACTTCTTCTGCACTCTCTTCATCTTCATCCACCAAAAACTCATTTGCATTCAATAGTTTTGATGTATGCTGTAACTTACCCTTTATGGTTTCTTCTTTAAAAACATAAGGTAAATAATTGCTAATATTTCCTTTTAAATCAAAGTCTGATCGTCCCACCTGGCTCTCAAATTTATCCAGTGTAATTTGTATAGGTGTAAATGACATTTGAGCTTCAGAAATAATCACCTTTGGTAAATCAGTGCTTACATAGGTAAAATCATTCATCCTAATATCACCTTTCACCTGTACCGATTCATAATCCTCCGCTTCAATCATTTTCATATTACCATCAATAGTTACGTTGGCATCAATAACCCCGCCTAAATCAATGCTGTCCATAGGAATGGCATCTTTTAAATTGGATAAATTAATGATACCCACAACACCTCCTTTAAATTGCGCATTGCTTATCGGTGTTTCCACTAATAAGGATGCATCAAAAGGGTTTTCGCCCAATTCGAAATGAAATTTCTGAATATTGGTAATCGTGTTATCCGGTGAACCTCCAGCATTTTTCACAGATACATCAATATTTATATCATTGATAGATTTAGGTAAATCAGGATATTTAATCTGGCCGTCCATAACTTTTAAAACGGTTGCAAAAGCAGGCAGGTTTTCCTCGTCTTTGTAAACACCTTTAGCCGTTGCCTCCAGCATAAAACTACCTGTCGCTTCCATACCTTCCATTTCGCTCATATACTCTTCCGGAACCAAAGCCAATAAAGATTTAAAGGTAGTTTCTTTAGCTGCTAACTTCACATCCAAATCATAACCTTCGTCGAGCATACCTACTTTTCCTTCAAAGCCCAGATTCATATCATTAATACCCAGGTTATTTTCCTCAAATGTAAATACCATATTGGTCATATCGGCTAAAATACCTGCCACCAAACTTACTTTTACGTTTTTAAGATATTCTGTATCCTCCATTTTTACATTCACAGATTCAATAGAACTTTCGATATTTAGTTGGGTGGTAGCTGCAGATAAATCGCCCGACATATTTAAATTAAACTGTTTGATTTCAGCTCCCAAATCCATGGTGGCATCATCATAATAAACCTCAGCATTTTTAATCTCAAAACTTTTTAAACCGATAGTAAAAGCTTCAGAATCGGAACTGGTAGTATCTTCTATTTCTTCAGCTTCTTCACTGGCCATTGCAATATCCCAGTTTGCGGTTGAATCAGCCAGTACAATGGCATGAATCATTGGTTCGTCAATCAGAATTTTCTCAATACTTAAATTTCCCTTTATAGCACTAAGTAAATCAGCAGAAACCGTAAAATCCTTAAGGTACAACAAGGTATCCTTTTCAAACTGGTTAATTCCCACCACTTTTAATCCAGACATTCCTACGGATAAATTTGGAAAATGCTTAATTAAGGATAACGAGAAATGATCCCAATCAACTTGTGCATTTACCTGCTTATTAACTTCCGATTTTACCATATTTTCTATTTTACCTTTAAAAAACATGGGTGTAACGATAAGAACCAGAAGAATAAACAGGATTACGCCTATCGCAATTTTAATAAATTTCTTCATATGGATTATATGTTTTAGAGGTTATATTGATGGAGGGTAATATGCAAGAAATCACACAAATTCATTTCTTTTGGATACCCGAATCAAAGATTTTGTTTTATATATAAACTTATAACTTTTCATTGGTAATTTCAAAGATCTGTAAAAATCGATAGCAATATTAAAATGCATGATTGGCATCAAAATAATGTACCGAATACCTTCTGAATTGCAATAAGCGCTTTAATTCTTTTTACATTTATTATGAAGATTTATGGGTCGCTTGCAAACCATTCAGAAAGTTTCTTAAAAACTGATCCTTACACGGACGATATTGATTTTGTCCGGGTTTTCTAAAAAGGGCACTAATCTCGTGCTTACTCACTCTAATATCGCTTTTAGCAAGAATTAAAATAATATCTTCATCTTTTAGATTTAGTGCAATTTTTAGCTTTCGAAGGATGATATTATTATTTAATTTCTTTTCTGGCTTAGGTTGTTCGCCTTCACGTTTTCCTCGCTTTTCATTAATAAAGCCATTTAAAAAAGTAGCCAATTGCTGATCGTAAATGCTGGTAAAATCAGCATCGTCCTCTTTTTTTAACCAATTACAAATTTGTTCGCGCGCTACCTTTTCTCCAGCAGACGCAAACATCTCCATCATTTTCGAATCTGAAAAGTCAAAAATAAACCTGATTCGTCGTATTATATCATTATTTGTCATGTTTCTACTCTTTTATGAGAATAAATCCCTGATATCGTCAGCCTGAAGTGTTTTCATAAGACTTTCATCAGTTTGCACAATATCACCGGCAATTTTCTTTTTCTTATTTTGTAGTTGAAGTATTTTTTCCTCCACCGTGTTTTTACAGATCATGCGATAGGCAAAAACTTTTTTATCCTGACCAATTCTGTAACAACGGTCGATAGCCTGATTTTCCACAGCAGGATTCCACCATGGATCAACAATATACACATAATCGGCTGCCGTTAAGTTAAGCCCTGTACCTCCTGCTTTCAGACTAATTAAGAACACTCGTAAATCCTCATTCTCCTGAAAATTATTAACCGATTTTTCACGCTGAACGGTGGTACTTTGACCATCCAGATATTCGTAATCGATATTTCGTTTATTCAACTCCTTGCGAATTAAACCAAGCATGGATACGAACTGAGAAAAGATCAGAATTTTATGGTGCGCTGTTTTATCCGTAATGTGTTGAATGATTTCCTTAATCTTAACAGATTCCGTACTTCCTATGCTGTCATCATTTAATAAAGCCGGAGAATCACAAATCTGGCGCATACGTGTTAACGCTTCCAACACCATCAATTTAGATTTTTCAACGCCATTTTCTTCCACCTGCTTTAACAGCTGGTTTCTAAAATCGTTTCTGTAAGCATCATAAACTCGCCTTTGCTCACTTTCCATTTCGCAATAAATCACATCCTCAGTTTTTGGAGGAAGCTCAGATGCTACTTTTTCCTTTGTTCGTCGAAGTATAAATGGGTTGATTAAGCGCTGCAATTCAGCTGCAATATTATCGTCACCTTCCTTATCAATAGCATTGGAAAATTGTGCTCTAAATGAAGTTGCTCCACTAAAGAAGCCTCTGTTTACAAAACTCATTTGAGCATACAAGTCAAAAGTACTGTTTTCGATAGGTGTACCCGATAAGGCAATACGATTATTAGCTTTTAATAAACTTGCTGCTTTAAATCTGCGCGATGCAGGATTTTTAATAGCCTGCGATTCATCTAACACCGCATAGTTGAATTGGTATTCACGCAACACCTCAATATCACGCAATAAAACGCCATAAGTGGTAAAAACTAAATGATAGTCATCAAACACTGATGCATCTTTAGTTCTATTGATTCCATAATGATAATAGGCTTTTAATTCCGGAGAGAACTTGGCAATTTCATTTTCCCAGTTAAATAATAAGGTAGTGGGTACTACAATAATATTGGCTGTTGTATTGTTTTTAACGATATGCTGCAAAAAGGTAAGCACCTGAAGCGTTTTACCAAGTCCCATATCATCTGCTAAAATTCCTCCCCATCCCATTTCATCCAGGAAGTTAAGCCAGTTTAAACCTTCTTTCTGGTATTCTCTTAAATCAGCATTGATTTCCTGTGGCACCTTAACATCAGCCACTTCCTTGAAGCTGGCCAAGCGTTCTCTTTTTCGTGCCACTTCTGCCATTATCTCCAGATTATTCACGTCCTCGAATAATTCATCAATAATGGCAAATTTCATTTTTGAAACAGCCAGCTTTCCTTCCCGGACTTCGCCATGTCTGAAGAATTTCTCCAACTTATGCATCCATTCATTAGGCAGCAACCCAACACTACCATCATCGAGCTGAATGTATTTTTGTTTATTAGTAACGGCTTTTTTAATGTCTTTAAGCGCCACTTGCTTGTCGCCAAAAACCACTTTAATTTCCATCTCAAACCAATCCTGTCCACTGGTTACTGCAGTGGATACTTTTCCTGCAAAAGGTGAGTATTTAAAATTCTTTAATTCCTTTAATCCAAATACTTCTATTTCCATATGCTGCATTTGTTCAAAGAAACGGTAAAACCACATATCTTCGGTAAAAGCATCATAATGTAGATAAAAACGTTTATCCTCTACCTGATCTTCAAAATGAGGATGTAACTCTGCAATATTTCTGACAAAATCTTCTTCCAGTTCCTGATTCCGTTTATATTCAGTTACATGACCGTCTTCATCCACTAAAACACTACCCGCCTGATTCAGCATAACTGAAACGCCATTGTGGTATTCAACCTGCGGCGTAATAATTAAAAAGTCGTGTAATTCTGATAAGAACACCTGCTTTTTTCTAAAGTCAAGCTCAACGGATTCTATATCGAAACCAGCATTTTGAAAATCAATTTTAAAATTCCGCGAGAGCGGCATAATAATTTCGTTGAAGAAAAGCTGTTTATATGACTTAACCATTTTTAAATCATTACGCCATTGTTGTGCATGCCTGGCTACACTATAATTTACCGGAATACCCATCTTACCTTTGTAAAAATACACATGGGCTAGACGATAGAATAATTCAATATCCGATGCATCTACTTCTTCCTTTTCTATCTCAAGCTTTAGCTTTAAACCTACAAATTGTTCATCTTCATATGCCTGATACCAGCCTGTAATCGGATGGCCCATCATTTGCACATTTTTTAACTCCGCTTTTTTAATTTTATACTCACTTATCGTGCGGTAATGCACAATCTTTTCTTTTGCCAGATGATGCACCAATTGCCTTTTAATAGCAAACTTATTTTTAGCAGTAGAAGCTGTATCCAAACGCTCTATTCCATCCAGAATTTCCCTGGCATTTTTAGTAACCTTTATACGGTCGGCATCATAAATTTCATCAAAACGTTCAATATGACTGGCCAACTGGTTTTTATCCTTATTTGGTTTTCCAACTACTGCGATTACTCTAAAATCAGCATGTCCATCATAATCTTTGTAATCATCCTGGTTAAACTGAAGAACAAAACCTAAAGCTCTTTCTTCATCCTTTCTGGCAACCGCCTCCAGCTGAAGATCATCTTTATTTAACTCATCAATCAGGTTTCTGAACTCACTTTTTATATTCACATCCACAGGCAACATTCCGGCCTGATCGGGCCTAAATCGAAATAAAAAACCTTGCTCCGGATGAAAATTATATGAGAAATACTGGCTAAAATCAGCTTCTTCGGTTAAACCAAACTCATCCAGTTTTGATTTTTTATAGGCATCCAGTTTTGATGTAAATAAAATATCCAGTAAATCCGGATTGGGTGATTTTGCAATTAAAAGTAAAGTGTAGGCCTCTACTTTATTGAGTTTAGGAATCGGCTTTTTGCTATTACTGCGTATATAGGCTTTCCCATCTTCAAAACTAATAGTTGCCCATTGTGATTCGTAATATGTGGTGTATTCAAATGTTATATCGTTATCTCCAATCTTAACATCTTGCAAAAGCATGTTATTATAACCATGCAAAATATCGTTGATAACACTAACAGAGGTGTGTTCTTCAATATCTTCTTTGGATATAAAATGATAGTTTTCGATTAAATAACCCGCTGCAGTTCTAAGAGAGGTTCGATGTGTGGATTCTTCATTCTTTTTGTTCAAAGGAACATGCTCTCCTCCATCTTTTATAAACTGCAAGGAAGCTACTGTATGCTTACAAATAGATCCCCATTCAAATGGACAGGTACACGAAGTTTTTAATTCTCCTTTGTTTAAATCACGAATAACAACCGTATACATTTGGGATCCCTGCACCTTAAAATGCCAGGTATCCGAAGCTTTATTGGCATATTTTAAAGAAACTAAACCCTGATTATATAAATCTGTCCCCCTTTCAACTACTTCAGGTGTTGTTTTATAACGTATATACCGGTCGATGTAATCGTGTAAATCCATTTTAAGCCTTCAAAAAAATAAAAGCCCTAAAGATAGTAAGAGGGATTGGCATTGAAAACCTGAATTTCACTATTAATTTGCTTACCGCTATACTTCAGGCTTTTACAATTACAATTTTTTTTGATTATAAAAAAAGAGGAGCTGAAAATAAATTCAACGTGTAGAAACAGATAAAAATCCTATTGCTAAGATTCTATACTATTCATCTAGACTATTGTTGTCAGTTTTCTAAATTTACTAGAGCCTTAATCGGAATTAACGACCTTATTAGAATGAAGATTAAGGGTTATTTCTATTAGAATTATCCAAGCTTTGAAATCTTATCCAGCTGATCAGTATCTAAAATTTTAATAATTCTACCATCAACAGTGATAACACCTTCGTTTACAAAAGTAGATAAGGTACGAATAGCATTAGAGGTAGTCATATTGGAAAAGTTTGCCAGATCTTCACGAGATAAGTAAACATTTAAGGTCAAACCATCTTCCTCAAAACCGTATATTTCTTTCAAGACCAATAAGCTTTCTGCTAATCGACCACGAATATGCTTTTGAGTTAAGGTAACTGTTCTATAACGAGAAAAACCCAACTCCTGAGCTAATGATCGGATAATATTCAAACTAAACCGGGGATTACTCTCCAGTAATTCAAAAACTATTTTTTTGGGAATATAAAAGATAGTGCAAGGTTCAATTACAACGGCTGAAGCCACATGAGGACCTTCTGCAAAAAAAGCTCTATAACCAATAAAACTGGTTGGATTAGCCATTCTTACAATTTGATCTCTGCCTCCAAAGCCCAATTTGTATACCTTTACCTTACCAGAACCCAGACATAGCAAACCATCCGGAACCTCGCCTTCCTGATAAATCACATCATTCTTTTTATATCGAATAGCTTTATGATTTTTCAGTACTTTTTCTTTTTCCTCTTCAGTCAATACATCATATAACTGAGAAATATCTTTAATACTTGGCTCCTGGCTTTCTATCTTATCAGCTCTTCTAGGCATTTTCCACCACTAATTAATAGGTAAAAGAACTTGTCATCATTGACAAATACTATTCAGTACATCTTTATATTCAAAATACAATTTGAAAACATGTTTTATAACATACGATGCGCAAAAATAGAAAAAAGCCTACATACTCCAAAAAAAAAAGAGGTATTGCAGACTTTTTAATCTTTTTTATCTTAAATCCTAAAATCGGGAAACCAATGGAATACGTCTTCCTAGTCCAAATGCTTTTGAAGAAACTCGAATGATTGGTGGTGTTTGAAAACGTTTGTATTCATTAATATTAACCATTCTAACAGCCTTTTTTACAACTGCTTCATCAAATCCTTCGGCAATTATTTTTTGTGGTGATTCATTCTTCTCGATATAATTAAATAAAACCTGATCCAACACTTCATAATCAGGTAGGGAATCACTGTCTTTCTGATCTGGCCTTAATTCTGCTGATGGTGGTTTAACAATAGTATTTTCCGGAATGATTTCTTCATCACGATTAATATATCTAGCCAAGGCAAAAACATCTGTTTTGTAAACGTCGCCTAAAACAGACATACCTCCATTCATATCTCCGTAAAGCGTTCCATAACCTACTGCTGCTTCACTTTTATTGGAAGTATTCAATAAAATATGTCCGAATTTATTAGATAAGGCCATCATTAAAGTACCTCTAATTCTGGCTTGAATATTTTCTTCTGCAACATCCGGATTTAATCCTTCAAATAAGGGAGATAAAGTACTATCAAAACTGCTTACAATATCTTTAATCGGTACAACATCATGTTGAATTCCCAGATTATTAGCTAGATCCTCAGCATCTTTAATAGAATGATCCGAAGAATATTTCGAAGGCATTAACAGCACTCTAACATTCTCATCTCCCAAAGCACGTACTGCAATTACAACCGTAACGGCAGAATCAATTCCTCCGGATAAACCAAGCGTTGCCTTGGTGAAACCCATTTTATTAAAATAATCTTTCACACCAAGCACAAGTGCATCATGAATTAAAGCCAACCTGTCTTGGGGTTGTGTTTCTATGGCCTTATTATCTTCAACTTCCTCTAAATAGCAATATTTTAAATCTTCCGAAAAGGAATTTAATTCCAATACGACATCTCCCCTGCTATTCGAAACTAAAGAACTTCCATCAAAAACCAATTCTGTATTAGCTCCAATTTGGTTTACATATACAAATGGTATTTCGTTTTTAGCCGCTTTTTGTGTAATAATTTGCTGGCGAATTTGTCCCTGATTATATGAAAATGGAGAAGCCGCAATATTCACCACCATATCCGGATTTAATTGCTTTAACTCTTTCATTGGCGACTTGGTATACAGCTTGCTTTTAGCAAAAGAATTAGCTACTGGCTGCTCGTCCCATAAATCCTCACAAATAGTGATAGCTACTTTTTTATCCAATATTTCAACTAAATGAAATTCACTATTGGGTTGGAAGTAACGATACTCATCAAATACATCATAGTTGGGCAACAACGTTTTATTGTGCACTGATTTTATCTGACCATTATTTAAAACAAAAGCCGAATTAAACAGCTTTTTACCTTTAGGTTCTGGATTTATACTTGGCCCACCAACTACCGCTGTAATGCTTTTACACTGAGCTGCAATTATATCAATTTGTTGAATACACTGCTCCACAAATTCTTCACGTTCCAATAAATCTAATGGAGGATATCCACAAACTGCCAGTTCCGAAAAAACAATTAAATCGCAATTGTCATCCTGTGCTTTATTTATGGCATCTATAATTTTTTCTGTGTTACGCTCAAAGTTTCCAACGTGGTAATTCAATTGCGCAAGTGCTATCTTCATATTGTGCTTTCTATTATTTCTATATTCAATTTTGCAAATTTACAACGCGACACTTTAATATCACAGTTGAAATACAATTTTTAAGCTATTAACCCTCTTTCTAAGGATTATATTTTAAAAAATAATACCAAAATTAAATACCAGGCGATTTAAAATAGTAGTATCATCAATCTGACTATTATTAGTAATATCTGTGATACCCTGATTATATACAATCCCAAACTTCATATAGGCATCACCTCCTAATGAATATTGCAATCCTCCACCAAACTGATAACCCAGATTTAAAAACCGTACTTCGTCATTGATGTTTTTTCCAGAACCATCATTGGTTTTAATATTAAACTGACTTGACATACCAAAAACACCATAATAGCTGGTGCGCTGAAAA
Source organism: uncultured Saccharicrinis sp. (assembly GCA_963677245.1). Classification (GTDB taxonomy): domain Bacteria; phylum Bacteroidota; class Bacteroidia; order Bacteroidales; family Marinilabiliaceae; genus Saccharicrinis. The sequence continues at coordinate 438,476 of OY781921.1, read as the reverse complement.
TCATTAGTTTGTAACTTCAAGCTTAGTGGCACTTCAATATATTTTAAACGATACTCTAAACTTTCGCCAGCTTGAAGAACTTCATCTTCACTGCCTATTTTAATATTAGTATCCTGATTATATCGTAATTTACCTCCGGTAGTATTTATAGTTAGTCCTGTAGATATTGCATAGTTTTTAGCAAAGAATTTATCCATTTCTACACCAAAGTTATAGCCCATTAAATTACCGTTACCATCAGCTCCACTATGATCCGATTTTAACCAGCTCACCTGAGGGTTTAATACAAAAGCAAATCTATAATCCGATTCTCTTCCCGAGGCAGATTGTGCTAAAATTGAAGATGATATTATTATAACAAATAGTACTAGAAAGCTTAATTTCTTCATGGTTTCGATTGTATGAATTAGTTAGAACGTGCAAACTTAATAAAAAACGAAAAATTACTTTTCTTATTTTTAGGCCTCATCTAATATTTTACCTAATCGTTGCGCAATAAAACTTATTACTATAAGCTGCAATGAATGGTAAACCATTATCGGAATGATAAATATTCCTTGTGAGGCCATGTTTTTAAAAAGTACATTAGCCATTACCGACCCATGTACCAAAGATTTTTTTGAACCACAGAACAATGCGGTAATCTGATCTTCCTTTGAAAATTTCAGTTTTATGGCAATAACAAATACGATACCATAAACCAATGCAAAAACAATTACGATACATAAGGCCGTAATTAGCAAATAAGTAAGTTTAATGTGCTCAAATATATTGGCCGAGAAAGATTTGCTAAAACTATTATAAACAATACTGAGAATAACTGTTTTATCGAATAAGGTTAGATACTTTCCATACTTACGTGCTGTATTACCCAGGTATTTGTTTAAGGATAACCCCAAAAGTACAGGTAACAAAATTTTTATAACTAAACTCATTACACTGGCACCGAAATCAAAATCTGCATCTCCAGTATGCATAAACAAGCCCATCCATAAAGGTGTAATAATAATTCCCATTAAACCTGATATACCTGCATTAAATATGGCCCCAGGGATATTTCCTTTTGCAATTGAAACCATTACAACTGAAGACGATACGGTTGAAGGTAAGGCTGCCATAAAAAACAAGGCCAACCAAAGCATACTGGTTTCTTTATTAAATTCTGCCAATGGTTTAAAAAACAATACTATTAAGGGAAAAACTACAAAGGTTGTAACCTGTACCAGGATATGTAATTTCACATTTGATAATCCTTTTTGCATGTTCTTAGGACTTAATTTAAGTCCATAAAAAAAGAAGATCAATGATACACCAATTGAACTGAGTACCTCCAGCTCAATCAGGCTTCCTTTGGCACCAATACCAGGAACGTACCAGGCCAGCACAATCATTCCTAATAAGGCAATTATAAAACCATCTATTTTTTTCAACATGCAAATTTAGTTTAGCGCAAAAATAACAATACATCTTTGAAATCAGTCAACATAGGTATTTTGTTGCATTTTAATTAAGTTTGATGCGCTTAAAATTTAAACACAAATCCATGTACAATTCACATATTCGTTTCTTTTTATATTTATTGATTTCTGGTGTTATTCTTTTTACGGGTTGTAAGGACAAACGTATGTATCCGGATGTTAGCCACATTAATGTTGATGTAAATCTGACTCCTTTTTTCAAAGAATTTCATGCCATTGACACATTAAATATTGAGGACGTAGTTTTGCCTGTTTATCAAAAGTATCCTGAATTTATGGAAGCCTATTGTCAGCGAATTATAAGAGTTGGAGCACGTGATGATAGCGAGTATGTTCCTAAACTTACAAGTTTTCTTACCTATCAGGCCAATAAGGATATTTTAAAAAAGACGGATGAAATTTACCCTGATTTTATTTTTTTAAAACAAGAATTAATTGAAGGTTTAAAGCATTATAAATATTATTTCCCAAATAAATCCATACCTGAAATTTATTTAATGATTTCTGGTTTTAGCCAGTCGATTGCTGTTGATCAGCATTGGTTAGGTTTAAGTGTAGAAAAGTATTTAGGTGAAGACTGTGAATTTTACGAATGGTTAGGAATACCGAAGTATTTGCGCAAAGGTATGGTGAAAGAAAAAATGGCTCCGGATGTACTCAGAGCTATGGCCTTAACTAATTTTCCTACGCAAACCAAAGCTGAAGATGTGATTAACAGCATGATTTACAAAGGAAAAATCAAATATTTTGTAAAACGAATGTTCCCAGATTTAAAAGATACTCTACTATTTGATTACTCCAAAGAGCAAATGCAATGGTGTAAAAAAAATGAGTCTGAAATGTGGGCTTCTCTGGTTGAATGGAAACACCTTTTTCAGGAAGATCGCATGTTAATTCAGAAATATACTGGCGATGCTCCTTTTTCAGCCAACTTTGGTAATAACTCAGCTCCCAGAGCCGGAGAGTTTATAGGATACAAAATTGTTTCGACATACATGAAAGAAAATGAAGAAGTAAGTTTGCAAGATCTAATGAACGAAACTGATGGAAGAAAGATATTGGCTGCTTCTAATTACCGACCATAATGAATATTGCAGAACGAAAAAATCACATTCGTAAGGAAATAAAGCGATTAAAAAAACAACTTACTTCTGCGGATAAAGAAGTAAGTGCTTCACATGTATTTCTTCAGCTTGAACAAACCTCAGCCTTTAAAGGGGCTAAAGGTATTTTAGCATATTGGTCTTTGGACGATGAATTACCTACACATCATTTTATTGCAAATTGGCAGAGTAATAAAAACTTTTATTTACCTAAAGTTTGCGGGGATAAAGTAACTGTACATAGATATGAAGGCGTAAATTCGCTTGCGAAAGGTAAGTTTGGTATTTGGGAGCCTACCGGAACTATAATTGATAGTTTTAAAGAGATAGATTTAGTAATTGTTCCGGGAATTGCTTTCAGTCATAAAAAGGAACGTTTAGGAAGAGGTGGCGGTTATTACGATAAATTATTACCTCAACTACAACACTGTCTTAAAGCAGGCGTTGGTTTTTCTTTTCAATTATTAGATAAAATACCATCCGAAGTTCATGATATTGCTATGGATATCATTGTAACTCCAGAACAAATTATCGCATAAAAAAACCCCGCTAAAAAGCGAGGTTTCTTAAATCTTTCGATATTGCATCATTATTCTGCAGGTTGAATTGCCTCTGTAGGACAAACATCTGCACAAGTTCCGCAATCAGTACATGCTTCTGCGTCAATTTTATAGATATCGCCCTCTGAAATAGCATCAACTGGACATTCATCAACGCATGTTCCACATGCAATACAATCTTCGTTAATAACGTAAGCCATTTTCGTAATGTTTTATTAGTATTATAGACTAACAAAAGTATTTTCTTTTTTTTTATATAAAAACAATAATAACGCTTTTAGCTTTATTTGAAATGTTTTTAAATAGTGACATCCCTATTGTTTACAGGCCTTTCGGTCCCTTAACACCTTGATTAATTAGTCATAATATCCAAGGCAATAAATGCCATTAATCCTACAGAAGTCTCTAAAGATGATTCATTTAAATTAAAACCGGGTGTATGCAACCCTCCTGTTGGAATATTGTTCATTTGCTTCACTCCGAAACGATAAAAAGTACATGGATATTTCTGCGTATAATATCCAAAATCTTCCGCCGTCATGCGTATATCCATTTTGTGAACATGCTCTATCCCAAGGTAATGTTGTGCTGCGGTGTATGCTTTTTCTGTTACTTCAACAGCATTAGTTACCACAGGGTATCCATCATTTATTTTTACTTCACAGGTAGCTCCCATACTGGCCGCCATTTCTGTGGAGATTTTACGAATCTGTTCCTTAATCTTTGCTCGCCATTCTTCATTCATGGTTCTTAGCGTTCCAGCAATTTCTACTTTTTCAGGAATAATATTAGTAGCTCCATTGGCTATTACTTTACCAAATGATAATACGGTAGGTATATTAGCCGGTACCATTCTGCTGACAATTTGTTGCAATGAAACAATGATGTTGGATGCAATCAGCACATTATCGGTCAAGGTATGCGGCATTGCTGCGTGACCACCTTTCCCTTTAATAGTCAGGTAAATTTCATCACCGGAAGCCATATACATACCCTCTTTAAAACCAACATCACCGGCTTCCATATCAGGTAATACATGTTGACCTATTATAATTTCCGGTTTAGGATTATCCAAAGCTCCTTCTTCCATCATTAATTTAGCACCCCCCGGAAATTTTTCTTCTCCCGGTTGAAATATCAATAAAATGGTTCCTTCCCACTCATCTTTCAGTTCATTTAAAATACGAGCAGTTCCCAATAGTGAAGCAGAATGCGCATCATGACCACAAGCATGCATTACTCCTTTATTGCAAGATTTAAATGGATTGGATTCATTTTCTTCAATAGGTAGTGCATCCATATCCGCCCTTAATGCTATGACTTTTTTATCCGGATTTTTGCCCTTAATGGTTCCTATAATACCCGTTTTTACATAACCGGACTTGTAAGGTATACCTAACTCTTCTAACTTATCACATATGAACTTAGAAGTATTGTACTCTTCAAATGACAACTCCGGATTGGCATGAATATGTCTTCTGATATCCAGTGTGTCCTGACTGTATTTTTGGGTTAGTTCCTGAACTATTTTCTTAAAATCCATGTTTACTCTTTAATTTTAAGCTGCAAATATACAATAAACAGTGGACAGTGAACAGCTATCAGTTAACAGTAAGTAGGTAATTGGTTACTGTTAATTGCTTACATTTAACATCAAAGAAAAATCACTTCAATATGGGGCACCATCATCATTCTCATGATCATCACGATCACCACGGTCATCATCATCCTGAATTAAAGGGAAAGAATCTGGTTATTGCCATTTTTTTAAATGTAGTTATTACAGTCTCTCAGGTAATTGGTGCTATATTTAGTCATAGTTTATCATTAATGACAGATGCCTTGCACAACCTCTCTGATGTGATGGCTTTAATCATCAGTTATGTAGCTAATCGTCTATCAAAAAAGAAACCAACAGAGAAACAATCCTTTGGATATAAACGAGCTGAAATTATTGCGGCTTTTATTAATGCTGCATCTTTGTTAGGTATTTCAATTTACTTGATTATAGAAGCTATTGATCGATTATTTAACGCATCTGATATTGAAGTTAAAGGGGTATTGGTGATGTGGCTGGCCGGATTGAGTATTGTTGCTAATGGTTTAAGCGTATTGCTTATTCAAAAAGATGCTAAACACAGCATGAATATGAAGGCTGCTTATCTACACCTTTTTTCGGATATGCTTTCTTCTATTGCTGTTTTAGCCGGTGGTTTTGTGATGAGTTATTGGGGTTGGAACTGGGTAGATAGCGTATTATCTATATTAATTGCCATATACCTGATTATTTCGAGTTGGAAGTTGGTGATTGGTTCCTTGAAGGTATTGATGCAATTTACACCTCCTCAAATTGATATTGATGAAATACAACAACGCTTGTGCAGTATTGAGGATGTAGAAAACATTCATCATGTACATGTATGGCAAATTAACGACCATGACGTTCATTTTGAGGCACATCTGGATTGTTCCAAAGATTTAAAAATATCAGAAGTAGATATGCTTCTTGCTAAAATAAGAAAAGTGTTAGATGAAGAATTTCGTATCCATCATGTTACCCTGCAACCAGAGCTACATGTTTGTCATGATAAATCATTAATTGCGAAAAAATAAAAAGCGCGTCGACCTTTGTCCACGCGCTTTTGATACCTCCTACGATATCACTCTACACTATCAAAAACTATTAGGTTAATTTCTTTATTCCGCAACATTATTGTCCGGTTAATCAGCACAATTAAAATAATATGCAACTCCGCTGGAGTTGTAAATAATAACGAATCAACTATTCTATAAATATTTATCCCCGCCGGGGATATAGTTATCAACTTCAGAGAAGTTGAATAATTATAGAAATTAAAATATAAGCCCTACCTACAACTCCTGTGGAGTTGAACTTTAACAAAGGTATATATCCGAATAGAAAGTTATTTACCGGACAACAGTGATTCTAAAATTGAGATACTATTTCAAATCCTAACTCTACTTTCTTTTTATCATTACCATGATATGAAAGAAAAAAAGGATACCACTTAGTTTAATTTGCTCCAAATCATAAAACCTCCAGAAAGGTTTTTTAAATTGGTAAACCCTTTATCAGCTAAAATCAAATATCCCAAATATCCCCTTAAACCTTTTGCACAATACACGTATGTAGGTTTCGATGGATCAAGTCCCTCCAATGAATGTGATCTAAGTTTTTCTAATGGAATATTAATGGCATGTGCAATTTTTCCTGTCTTTTTCACTTCTCCCTCAGTTCTCACATCAATCAGGTTAAAATCACAATTCGGAGTACAATTAATCAACTCCTTTAATTTAGTAGCATCAACTTCATCATATCTACCATTCAACACATTTGAAGTCACATAAGCAGATACAATTACAGGATCTTTTGCAGGTGAATATGGCGGTGCATAAGCTAAATCTAAATTAGGTAAATCACTCATTTTCAACTTGGCATAGATAGCTGTACTCATAACATCAATACGCTTATCCACTCCTCTTTCGCCAAATGCCTCACAACCTAAAATAGTACCGTCTTTCGGATCGTAATACGTTTCTACAATCATATCTTTTTGATCCGGATAATATCCAGGTGTTGATCCGGCTACAATTAAGTTTACTGCAAAATCAATATTATTATTACGCATAAAATCAGGCCCCATCCCGGTTCTTCCCAGCGTATTTTCAAATACTTTAATGATGGCTGTTTTATATCCTCCTTTAAACTCTTCGCTACCACCAGCTGCGTTTACACCTGCAGTACGACCTCCTTTGTTAGAGTGTGTTCCCAATGGCAAATAATCATATTCTCCTGTTTGTACATTTTTAATACTAGCACAATCACCTGCAGCATAAATATCTGGTAAAGTGGTTTCCATGCGCTCATTAACTTTAACTGCACCATTACCAATAAACTCAGCACCTTTGGCTGTAAGCAACTGTGTATTGGGTTTTATACCCACACTCATAATTACAAAATCTGTAGCTATGGTTTCAGTATCACTTACCTGCACTCCTGTAATTCGACCACCCTCCACATCAAATTCTTTTACAAAAGTGTTGGTAATAACCCTTACACCGTGACTTTCTAAAGTTGACTGTGCAAATTGGCGGAACTTTCCTTCCCACATAGGCAATATACCATCACTTCCCTCAACAAGCGTTACTTCTTTACCTGCTTCACGAAGATTTTCTGCAACCTCAACACCAATTAAACCAGCACCCATCACCGTAATATGCTTGGCCTGTTCCATGACATCCTTATGCATAATACAGTCGTAGTCCTCTAACGTACGACATGCTGACCAGTTTTTACCTTGCTCAATATTTTTAACCGGCGGAATAAATGTACTCGCTCCGGCTGTATAAATTAATTTGTCGTATGTATACTCTCCTTTGTTGGTAGTAAGCAAATGGCTTTCCGGATCGATATCCAACACTTCTTCTTCAAGATGTACGTCTATATTAAATCTGTAACGCAATAAATCGGCTTCAACCACCATAAGGTTATCACGATTATCAATCACACCTGATAAAGCATAAGGAATACCACAAGTAGCATAACTTACGTTTTTTGTCTTTTCAAAAAGAATAATCTCTGCATCTTCATTTTGTCTGCGCGCCTTAGCTGCAGCTGAAGGACCAGCCGAAAGTCCTCCAATCACTATAATTTTTTTACTCATGTTCTTTAGCTATTAGCCTTTGGCTATTCGTTTATTTTATTAGTTAGAAATACCAAAAACTGATTACTGTTAATTGTTTACTGGTAACTGTTAACTGATCACTAAAACCTGTTAACTGTTAACCGTTTTTTCCAATAAACTCTCCACCTTATACCAGCGACCTCCGTTGTGTACATCTTGAATTTGATTGCTTTTTAAGAAAGCTACTGCTCCTGCACTTCTCATTCCGGATGCACAGCACAGCACCAATGGCGTACGCATCTTTTTAATTTTGCTTAGTTTGTGCTTCACTTGATCTACCGGAATATTAATAGATCCGGGAACACTACCTCCGGCAAATTCACCCGGGGTTCTTACATCAATAATAGTTGCACCTTGTTCTAATATCTCAGCTAGAGGATTAGCTCCTCCTCCAAATAAACGACTTAAAAATCCCATAATAAAAACTTGAATCAACCAGCATCACTGCTGATAATTTGAAATGAATTGAATGATTTCTGAAAAATAGAATGAATAAGCGATTAGTTTTGCTCAACCATATCAGCTACAGCATACCAAGGGCCACCATCGCTTACATTAGCTAAACAATTAGCTTGTAAATATTGCCATGCCGAGAAACTACGCATTCCTGAAGCGCAACATAAAACAATTGATCCTTCAATTGCTTTTAACTCATCTATTCTTTGTGCAATTTGATCAACCGGAATATTGATTGATCCCTCTACCCTGCCTCCGGCAAATTCCATCGGCGTACGAACATCAATTACTGTAACTTTATCCATTTGTTTTGTAGTTTTCTGTTTTGAGCTGACAAAAAAACAATCAATCAAAAAGCTGTACAGTAACTTTTGTCACACAAGGGAAATTATTTCGACTTTATAACGATGAAGTTTGATCCGCCCTAACTTTTCCAGTTGCTTTAGAAGTCTGGAAACCACCTCTCTTGAAGTATTCAAATCACTGGCGATTTCCTGGTGGGTAAGATTTAATATTTTATGATTTAATTCTTTTGAACGCTCCATCAGATAGCGTTCCAGTCGTTCATCCATCTTCATAAAAGCGATGCTGTCGATAGTTCCCAACATCTCTTCAAAACGAATTTGATAAGCCCGAAAGATAAAATTCTTCCAGCAATCGTACTTATTCATCCATTCGTTCATTTTTTGGGTAGGAAGCATAATAATTTCAGCATCTTCAATGGCCGTAGCTCTCACATTGCTTTTTACATCGCCCATGCAACAAGTTAGGCTCATAGCACAAGTTTCTCCGCTATTTAAGTAATACAGCAACAATTCGTTGCCATCCATATCTTCGCGCGAAATCTTTAGTGTTCCCTTAACCAACAATGGCATTTGCTTGATGTACGATCCAATCTCAATCAAATTTTCTCCGGCCGAAAAGTTCATCACCTTGCCTGATTCCTGAATTTCATCCAACAAGGCATCTTCGTATAAAACCGGAAATTTTGCCTTACAAATATCTTTAATTGAAGCTGTCATCTTGTATTATGCTTTAATGCCGCTAAAATAATAAAACCATCAGGCTTACTAAAGGGTTTGCGATACTTATAAGCGAAAATAAGATAACACTTTTCTAATACTGCTTTTCTACTAAAACCAATGGTAAGTAATGTGCCAGAATTTGCTCAGCAGTTTTTTTGTTTTGTGCTAGTTCCAGAGCACCAGCTATACAAATACCTTTTCCTAATCCTGTTCCGGCACCACTAAAAACAAAGGACAACTTTTTATTTAAGGTTTTACGTTCTACAAGAAATGCACTACTTTGAAGTCCCAGCTCTTCACAAAATGCCTGACTATCGGCTCCTGTCATTTCAATACTTTCTATATTTCCTTTTATGCGCATCTTTAAAACAGCACCAGAAGAGCCTCTTTCTAATATATCTATAGATTCTACACTACCAATATTCATATCAAAACTATTTCTCAAAACAGAAGATATTTCAACTGATGCTAAAGTTTTTGTCCACCTAAACAAATGGCTAATTCCCTTAATTTCATTATCAAACCATGATCCCAACTTACTTTTATCCTTATCGCAATAGCATTCTATGGGTCTGTAATACCATTGTTCAAAGTAACCGGCTTGTGTTAAGTCTATATTTGTAAAATGATCGGAGTCGCAAACTCGGTTTAAAAACTTCATATCAATATCGCCCTCTGTAATTCCTCCACAACAAATGGTTTGAGGAACAATACAGACCTGATCATCAAAAACCAGAATATTGCCTTCTGTTTCAGCTACAGCTTTATGGGCTACTTCGTTACATTTTTCGGGTACGCCTAAGTATAAGGATTTTAACTCATGCGGAGCCAAACTAAATCGGTTATACAAACTTTCATGATTTATTTGTTTATCTGCCGATACGTTGTCTTTACTTAAAATAAAGGCACTACTTCGGGCTATTAAAGCCTGTAACTTCAAAAACTCCAAAGAATCAAACTCTGAATATTTATTACATAACACACTGGTTACAAACCACTCTATATCCACTTCATTCCAAACCTGAACCGTTCCTTCAACAAATGTTAGCAAAACAGCTCCTCTATACTTTCTTTGTGCTTGTGTTTTTTTTGAATTACAAGGATATATCGTAAAACCACAACAATCTATACCTATTGGAATGAGTTTAATTTCAGAAGAAGAAAGAATTACCTCTTTATCATCTTCTACCTGTATTTTATTATCTAAGATAGATACTTGCCATTTTCCTGATAGCTTTCGCTGTGAATCTCCAATAAAATATTCTCCTTCCAGATCTAATGATAATTTTTTCCCGGAGCAAACATGAACGTCTATTTCTGGCTTACCAATCATTTAATACGATTTTAGTTATGAAAAATAAAAATAGATATTCTATTTCAGAATACATTTAATTTTTCAGAAATGATTGTACAATATTAGCTTTTGGCAGAGAAGTGTATTACCGAAATGAAAGATAAATAAAACAATAGTTAGTGTTAGGTTTGCTGTATATCACCATATTTGTATAATATTGTTTGGAGTATTTTACACAAATAGCTGTAGGAGCAAACTAGCTTTTACTTAGAAGGTTTAATTTATGAGATAGTCTAATTCTTTCCCTTCTAACAAGAACATAAGCTGTTAATAATACTACGATTGCAATGTAAGTCATAACCATGTGTTTATATTTTACAATTGATTCCTTTCCCAATAACAAGCAGTACAAATATATATATTAAAACAATATAAATGTAAATAAATGTGAAAATATGTAAAAATTATAAATATAAATTTAGTATGATATAGTCATAAATATAACGATCACTCATCTTCATAGCCTAAATTTTCTGAAATATTACGATATCTTTCTGCTTCATCATCCTCTCCTAATCGTTCACAAACCTCTGCTAAATAAAAATAAGAATCGGCATGTGTATTCTTTAGATTAATCGCTTTTTTTAAGTCATTATAAGCACCATTATAGTTTTTAGCCAATATTCGGGTTCTGCCTCTGTTATAGTATACTTTAAACGTTCTTGGCTTTAACTTTCGGGCTGCTGAATAATCACATTCAGCTTCGTCATAATAGCCTAATTCCACATTTAAGCCAGCTCTTTTAAATAAGGCATCAAAATATTCAGGACTCAATAGAATAGCTTTATTCAGGTTGGCAATGGCTGCACTTTTATCTCCGGCTTTTACCAAACATTCATTGGCCATTAAAAAATACTCTTTGGCAAATTCTTCTAAACGCTTGATTCTGTCTTTTTCCTTCTTCTCCAGTTCACGAACTTTCTTTCGAAGTTTATTGATCACTTGCAACTGTCGTGAAATAAATCGTAAAACAGCAGGCTTTGTCAGGTCATTTCTTTTTGTAATGGCATTGCCCAACTCTTCCATACATAAGCCAAAATCGTTCTTCTTAAAGGCTTTTAATGCTTTCACATAGCTATCATCTGCTTCGGCAGAATCCAGACTTTCCTTTATTTGTAATTTATTATTTGACTTGCGTGAAAAATCAACACACTCTTTTTTTACAATGACATCCCTTGGGCTAATCTGTGATTTCATAATGATACCTTCCAAGGATCTGCAACGGCTTAAGGCCACGTACAACTGACCTCCGGCAAAAGCTCCTCCCGAAAAATCAATCATGACTTTATCAAAGGTTAAACCCTGACTTTTATGTACGGTTATAGCCCAGGCCAGCTTTAATGGATATTGCTGATAAGATCCGATCTCTTCTTCAATAATTCGATTATTCTTTTCATCATATTTATATCTCACATTTCGCCAAACTTCCTTTTCAACTAAATGTATTTCATCGTTTTCAAGACGTACAAAAATCCCTTCCTCATTAATTTCATCTATCCTACCAAGGCTTCCGTTAAACCATCTGCGTTCAGGAGAATCATTTTTTATAAACATAACCTGGGCATTTTCCTTTAAAACCAAATGCCTGGGTGTAGGTAAAGCTGATTCGGCAAATTCACCAGAAATAACTCCCTCAAAACTAATTTCTTCATTATCGAGTTGGGCTAATTTTGAATCATTGATATAATCAACCGTATCTCTACGCGTTGCCAACGTTATAAATAATTCATCAATCGGTGCATTGTACTGAGGATTAAAAAGCTGGTTAATTTTACCTATATCCTCCTGCTTCACCACATTTAATCGAACCCTATCCAATAGATTCACAAACTCCGGGTTATTCTGACGATAGACTTTTTTCAGTTCAATCTGCACCATCGGCAAATTGCGAAATACCCTTGCCGAGAAGAAAAACGGCGTATGATAAAACCTTCGGAGAATGCCCCACTCCTCTCTTTTTACCACAGGTTCCAACTGAAATACATCTCCAACCATTAAAAGTTGTTTACCACCAAAAGGCACTTGCATATTTCCGGAAAAAACGCGTAGTACCCTGTCAATAAAATCCAGAATATCTACCCTCAGCATAGATACCTCGTCGATAATTAACAGCTCCAGTTCTTTAATTAATTTTTGATGATTCTTTCTGTACTTCAAGAAATCGTAAATTCTACCATCTTTTGTACTTAGATCCGGATCATCAGGCAAAATAGGACGAAATGGTATTTTAAAAAACGAATGTAAAGTCTGCCCTCCTGCGTTTATTGCTGCAATTCCGGTAGGTGCAACAACCACATATTTTTTATGCGTATTGGCACATATGTACTTTAAAAAGGTACTTTTACCCGTACCCGCTTTTCCTGTTAAAAAAACAGATCGGTTGGTATATTGAATCAGTTTGTAAGCATCCTGAAATTCATTGTTATCTGTATCTATCGTTTCAAGCCAGTTTTGCATTATTCCTCCACCTCATTATTTTCTTCTTCCAGCTCTACCTTTTGTATGCCATAACGCTTCATTATATTGTATGCTTTATACAATCCCAGTTCTCCAGCCTTACTTAAATCAAGCGTTCCGGCTTCATCTTCTTTCAAATACAATCTGGTTAAACCCCTGTTAAAATAAGCCTCTGCAAAAAACGGATTAATTTCAATGGCTTTAGTAAAGTTTTCAATTGCCAATTCATAATCTTTTCGGATACATTGAATGATTGCCAGATTATAATAAGCAAATTCATAATTTGGATCAAACTCCAACACCTTTAACAAGTCGCGCTCAATTAATTCATAATCCAGCATTTTCTGAACCACACTATTATCTTTCTCTTTTTGTGTAGTGTTTTGATTGAACCCGGTCGATGAAATATTTACATCTAAGCTTTCATTATTAAATGACTGCATTAATTCCACCATTTTATAACGTATATAAGCCCTGTTTAAATATGGAAATAAGCCCAGCTTACTATTATTCTTTATTAGGTAATCATAATCAGCAATCGCACTGGTATAATTTAAAACTACACCATATAAAATTGCTCTAACAAAGCGCTGCTCCTGATTTGTCGGATCAGTCTCTAACTTTTCATTTAATTCCTCGATGGTTTTAAAATACTCCAATGATTTTTCATCATCTATTTGCGCTTCTTTGTTTGAGATTACTAATGGTCTTCCAAATGTTTTACGTTGGTTAAACTGCGTTACTTCCCGTTTAAAATATCTTGTTCTGTTAATCATTGAATCAACAGAGAAATAAGTCAATCCATACACCGACTCTAAATCGATAATTATATTTCTATTCTGAACCTTTCCTTTTAAATCATCAATATCCTCTACTTCGGTTTCATTAATTCCGAAATCATCCAAAACCACTATTTTATTATAATTATTGATATCATCATCCGATTGCTTTCTGGTCTCTTTAGGTTTAGATGAGCTATTCTCTTTTTTCTCCGAGTTCTTTCTCTTATCCTGTTCGAGTTTATAGGCCATTGCATAATCCTTACTTTCATCTTCTTTTCTACCTAAAGCAGCATATGCTTGTGCCCTTGCCACATAAGCATGAGAAAAATCCGGATAAGTAGCAATAATCAGATTTAAATCAGAAAGAGCTTCTCTATATTGACCGACTTCGACATACAACAACGATCTATTAAATAAACTTAACATATCATTAGGGTTCAGTGCCAACACACGGCTAAAATCATCTATCGCATTATTGATATCACCGATTTCAACCCGCAACACACCTCTGTTATAATATGTAATAGGATTTTTAGGCTGAAGTTCTATAATTTTTTCATAATCCTCCATAGTGCCTTTTAAGTCATCCAATTGATATCGAATCGCAGATCGAAGTCCATAATTCATCACATCATCATGTTCCAATCGAATGGCTTCATTTATCCGAACCAAAGCCGTATCAAACTTATTTAAATCATAATATAAATAAGCACTAAACCGATACACGTTCGAAACCAAAGGATTGATCTGAATAGCTTCGTCCATATCTTTAATAGCGCCAATCGTGTCGTTCATGTTAATTTTACTCAGGCCCCGGTTGATATATGCCCCATATTGAGAATCATCTAATTGAATAACAGCTGTAAAATCTTCTGCACTTTTTTCAAAGTTCTTAAGACTCATATTAGCAAGACCTCTATTAAAGTATAAACTCGAAGATTCCGGCATTAATTCCAGACCTTTATTATAATCTTCAATGGCTTCGGTTAGTTTACCATATTCTCTTCTAACGTCACCTCTAAACCAATAAAAATTATAATGAAACGGATTAATCTCGATCGCCTTATTCATATCTTCCTCAGCGCCTTTTAAATCATCCAATTGAAACTTAGCATGTGCTCTAAAGTAGTATGGCCATGGTAAATATGGCTTAACGCGAATAATTTTATTAAAATATGATATGGCTACCACATATTCTTCAGTCATTAACGCCTTCCGACCAATATTTAAAACCATATCTGTGTTTATCTGAGCTTTTATGGCAGGTATACATCCAAATAAAATCAGGATATATAAACATATGATCTTTTTCTTCATTTATTACTACTTAATAAGCATTCAAGCCCTTTTAAAACAATTAATCCCCTTGAAGTATAAATTTCTCCACAAAAAACGTGCTGTTTTTGTATTAAAAATAGACCAAACAAATATAACAAGATTAATTAAGTGGGCTACTAAATGTACTTTCCAGCTTATGTGTTAGGATGATTGATTTGGATAAAAAAGTCGCTGAATGAAACTCTTATTTGAATTCACGAAAACAAGGTTGGCAATATCTATTTCTTGTTCTCCATTCCAACGATAGGCTGACAGTACTCCTCCACTCGCTGCACAAGAATCAACACAACAAATATTTTTTTGCGGAACCATATTATCTTTGTCCATACAATAGTGGCCTATAAAAACAGGAGGCATTGATTCATTATATCCTTCAAATCGAAACAATAACTGTTTCGGAATAGTATAATCCGGCAATCGAAACTTATTCCCGTAACTTAATTCGAAAAATGTTTTTTGTTCCGGATTTTCCCACCATTTAATTCTAAAATTGCTTCTTCTATTATTGTTAGAGTCTTTAATAATCAAATCATCAGGCAATTTAAATTCAATTCCTTTTGTAGTTTTTATAACAGCATCCCCTAGTGGATGATTTGGGTCAACCATATAGCTTAGCGTAGCTTTTTTTAACTTACCTCCTTCTCTAAAACCTTCAATAAGCTCAGCAAAGTCATCATTCCAATAAGCATGCACCACTCTAAACTTACCAAAATCCAGATGAAATGGTAACGTTCTTAACCATTTAACATATCCTTTAAAGCTCTGATTGTCTCCATCGAATTCTCTTTTTACCTTCTCTACTAATTTTTTCGATGAATCAGATAATTTCTTGATAGGCTTTCCTTGACCATTCTTTGTAAAATGATAAACAGCATTTAACTCATGATTACCTAAAACAGCATGAGCAAAACCATAGCCTACCATACCTCTGACTATTTCAAGTACTCTACGGGAATTAGGCCCTCTGTTTATGAAATCTCCTGTAAAAACAACTTTTCGATGTGCATGACGCCAAATACCGTACATTTTGGTATATCCCAATTTCAACAGCAACTCTTCCAGCTCGTCGGCATATCCATGAACGTCTCCTATAATATCATAAAAGCAATCTTCGCTAATTATATTTCTATTTCCATCAAAATTCTGCTCCAAAATTTAATATATTTGATTTCGACTGCGATCAAAAATATAACATTTAGATATATTATAAAAGCATTAAAAATGACAAATATTATTAAGTGGGGAATAATTGGCTGTGGTGATGTTACTGAAGTAAAAAGTGGACCTGCCTTTAATAAAGTAAGCCATTCTAAACTAAGTGCCGTAACCAGAAGGAATTATGATAAAGCGAAAGACTATGCCCGAAGGCATAATGTTCCTCATTATTTTGATAATGCAACTGAATTAATTAACTCTGAACAGGTAGATGCTATTTATATTGCAACACCTCCTTCGTCACATGCCACTTATGCTATTGAAGCAATGAAAGCCGGAAAACCGGTGTATGTTGAAAAACCTATGGCAACTACCTATGAAGAATGCTTAAAAATGAATAAGGTTTCTCAGGATTTGGGAGTTCCTTTATTTGTTGCTTATTATAGAAGAACTCTTCCTGGATATTTAAAGGTTAAAGAATTATTAGATAATAAAATAATTGGAAAAGTACTGGCAGTAAATATTAGACTTACACGACCTGCAAACCAAGCAGAAATGAACAGTTCGTGGAGAGTTGATAAACAAATGGCAGGAGGTGGCATTTTTTATGATTTAGCTTCGCATCAGTTCGATTTTCTGGATTTTATATTTGGTCCGATAGAAAAAGCTACAGGTTTTTATTCTAACAATAATAGTTGGTATAACGTGGAAGATACAGTTACGGCTAATTTTAAGTTTAAAAGTGGGATAATTGGGTCTGGACTATGGAGCTTTGTAACTCATGAAAAAGCAGATGAAGATACAATGGAAATTATAGGAACCGATGGAAGTATTCTATTTAGTGGATTTAATCATGAGCCAATCAAATTAATTACCAAAGAAGGAACTTTGGAATTTCCTTATTTGAACCCTGAAAATATTCAATATAACCTTATAAAAAGTGTGAATGAAGCTATTTTAAATAAAACAACATGCGTTAGTGATGGAATAAGTGCTGCAAGAACAAACTGGGTACTGGAACAAGTAATAGCGCAATAGATTTAATAATATGCATATATAACCTTAATGTTATTCGAATATTTAAATAAAAAAGCTTAATATTGAAAGCTCTTTTAACCATGGGAAGGATGAAGTTTTATTTAAAAGGAATTACAATACATTTTATTACATGCTTTGTTGTATCCTTATCTTTATCTGCTCAATTAGGTTCTCAATTCCCAGGTTGTCCAATCATACATAACTATCCACCCGAAGAATATCAGTCTACTTATCAAGTTTGGAGTGCCATACAAGATTCCAGAGGAATAATGTATTTTGGTGATCAGGTTGGAATATTAGAATTTGATGGTCTTAATTGGAGAAAAGTTAGTATTCCTAACAAATCAGTTGTTCGGTCTATGGCAACCGATAAAGATGGCAAGATTTACGTTGGAGCCAACAATGAAATAGGTTATTTAGAGGTTGACTCTATTGGAAATACGAAGTACAAGTCATTAATAAAATACATACCAGATAGTACCAAAAGTTTTCAAAGTATTTGGAAGGTTATTCCCGCAAATGATAAGATATATTTTGTAGGCAAATACCATATCCTAATTTGGGACACACAAAAAATAGATGTTATTAAAGTAACGTTACAAGCTAAATATGCTTTTTTAGTAGATGATAAAGTTTACGTTAAAGATATAAATAAAGGACTTTGTTATATAGATAACAACAAGCTTATACCACTCGTAGGATGTGAAAAATTCAATCAGAAAAAAAGAGCATTTTTCTTTATTAACTCTTTAAACAACAATAAACTTCTAATATATCATACCCCGGATTATTTTTATGAATACAATACATTATTACAAAAGCTAAGTACTTTTAAAGTTGAAAAATTCGTAAGCCAATATCTCGAAGCAAATCATGGTTTTAATGCTATAAACATTAGTAATGATTTAATTGCTATTGCAACTGTTAGAGGAGGTATTATCATTATAAATAAAAAAGGTAGGCTTGTTCAAATCATTAATAAAAAAAGAGGTTTAATATCTGATTGTGTGTACACTATATATGAAGACAAAGAAAAAAACCTCTGGATAACAACAAAAGAAGGCCTTTCTAAAATAGAATACAATTATCCTTTTGTAGAGTACCTTCCGCAGCAAGGTATAAACGACGATATTTTTTGCACCTTTAAACACAACAATATACAATACATTGGAACCAATTATGGTTTGGACTATTACGATCGCTATATCCCACAAACATATCAAGATAACCACTACATTAAATCCATCGATGGATTAGTCGATTGCAATGAATTATTGCTAATTAAGGATCATTTAATAGCGTGTCACTTCTATGGCATTTCGGAAATTTTCGAAACAAAAGCAGAAACAATTGTAAGAACTAACCGGGTTTTTTGTGGCTTATATGATGAATTTCATTACCCTAATTATTTTTTTTGGGGCGAAAATCACGCAATCAACATTGGTGAAATTGAAATAAATTCTGGTAAAAAAATTGAAATTAAAAATCAGATAAGAATTGAAAAGGATATTAGTCAGATAAGATCTTTAGCAATTGATAAACAAGGTAATTTATGGGCAGCCAGTTATAACGAAGGTGTATACTATATTCGTTTTAATGACCAAAACCTAAATGATTATGAAATTTTTCATTTAGGTGAAAAAAATGGTTTACCCAGAGAGATATATAATTGTAAAGTTAAATCAATTGATGGTAACATTAATGTATTAACAAACAAAGGCATTTATAAATTAAATGATGCTAAAAATCTAACTTCTAATTCACAAATTGAATTTATACACGACAACTTCTGGGGTAAATATTATACATCAGATTCTCTTGCGGTAAAGGATATTTTACCTCTTAATAAAAATCAATATTTTATTTATGGCAAAGTATCGGGAATATTAACTAACAACAATGAAACTAGCAGTTTTATATATAAACCCTACCAGAGATTAACAAAAGAAGCCAATTGTATTTCTATTGAAGATGGTCGCTATTTAAAGTTAGGCAAAGTAAAATCATTCAGTATCTACGATTTGTATCAGAATAATAATAGTGCCGGACCCCATCATACATTAATCAGGAAAGTGGTTACTATTAATGATTCTGTAATTTTTAAAGGAAACTATCCCAAAGATTCTCCTGAAATATTTGGTTTAAAACAGCCTGATTATTTCATTCCTCAATTAGATCATACTAATGATGCATTAAAATTCTATTTTATTTCTAGTTTTCAGGAAGCACCTGAACAAACTAGCTATCAATACAAAATAGAAGAACTTTCTGAAGAATGGAGTCAATGGTCAAAGGTTAATTTTGCATCATTTATAAATATCCCCAAAGGTAAATATACTTTTAAAGTCCGATCTCAGAATGCATATGGAACAATTGGATCTGTTGCAGAGTTCCGTTTTGTTATAAAACCAGGATGGTATGAAACTAGTTTAGCTTATTTAATTTATTTGTTACTTTCAATTTGGACAATTTGGTTAGTGATTAAATTATACACAAGGAATTTAACCAAACAAAAAATTAAACTTAATAAACTGGTAAAGTTAAGAACAAGCGAACTACATGATGCCATTCATATTTTAGAAAACCAAAAAGTAGAATTAAAAAATAAACAAAGTGAAATCCTAAATAAGAATGAAGTTCTTGACAAACACAGAAAGCAACTTCAAAACACTATCGACAAATTAAAGGAAGCACAGTCTTCTCTTGTTCAGCAAGAAAAAATGGCCTCATTAGGTATTTTAACCGCTGGTGTAGCACACGAAATAAACAATCCCTTAAACTATATTCTAGGTGGCTATACTGGCTTAGAATCATACATTAAAGAACTGGGCATTGAGAATGAAGACGTTGAAGTACTTCTAGATAGCATCAAAACAGGAGTTGACAGAGCTGCAGATATTGTTTCTGGCTTAAACCAATTTAGTAGAACCAAAGAAACTTTTGATGAAGAATGCGATATTCATGCTATTTTAGACAATAGTATACTTATGATTAAACACTTAGCCAAAAATAGAATTGAAATAATTAAAAATTACAGTGCTTCTTGTTGTAAAATCAAAGGTAATGTTGGTAAAATGCATCAGGTATTTATTAATATAATTACTAACTCTTGTCAGGCTATTGATAACACCGGTGCAATAACTATCACAACCACAAGCAATGAAAACAATCTGATTGTTAGAATTGAAGATACCGGATCAGGAATAGAAAAAGGCCATTTAAACAAAATTACGGATCCTTTTTTCACAACCAAAGAACCAGGAAAGGGTTCTGGACTTGGTTTATCTATAACATATAAAATAATTCAAGAACACTTTGGTAAAATCGAGTTTGAATCAGAACCTAATAAAGGTACAGTTGCAACAATTACACTTCCGGTATAATATTTAATTCAATACTATTTACCTTTTCATCTACATTTATTAAATTTAGTAGACTAATTCAACCAAACTGAGAATTATGGCTACTAAAACTAAAATATTATACGTAGACGATGAGCAAATCAACCTTAGTATTTTTAAGATAAACTTAGGCTCCCAATACGATATCATTACAGCAAAAACAGGAGGTCAAGCATTTGAAATCCTTGGCGAATACAAAGATATAAAGGTAGTAGTAAGTGATATGCGAATGCCGTTTATTAGTGGCGTAGAGTTTATTTACAAAGCAAAAGAACAATACCCTGATATAAAATATTTTATCCTGTCCGGTTATGACATTACGCAAGAAATTCAACACGCAATTGATAAAGGTGTTATTTTAAATTATTTTAAAAAGCCATTCAATATAATTGAGATCGGATTAGAGATTGAAAAAGCTTTAAATTAAAAAAGCATAATTTAATTCAGCCAACCTAATTTAGATCTATTTATTTTCGAATAATTCAACATTCGATTCTAAAACAAAACCCCTTCTGGAACACTATGTCATTGGATATTTTTTTATACTTTTACGCTCCATTAAATTAAATTATGCAAGATTATTTAATTAAGCTCCTAATACCATTTGCAGGTGTATTATCATTTTCATTGGTATTTTTCTCTATTCCAACCATTTTAAGAGTGGCTGAATCTAAAAACCTTTATGATGTTCCTAATAAAAGAACAGTTCATAAAACTAAAATACCAACACTGGGAGGGTTAGCTATCTTTCTTAGCTTTTTATTTACATATGCCCTATTTTCTGATTGGTTTAGTTTTACTCAGATACCTTTTTTAATTCCTGCTCTACTTATTATATTCTCTATTGGAATTAAAGACGGTTAGCTATCTTTCTTAGCTTTTTATTTACATATGCCCTATTTTCTGATTGGTTTAGTTTTACTCAGATACCTTTTTTAATTCCTGCTCTACTTATTATATTCTCTATTGGAATTAAAGAATATTATGATTACCGCCCCGATGGTTAAGCTGTTTGGACAAATATTGGCAGCATTTATCATAGTTGGTTGGGGAGATTTAAGAATTACATCTTTTCATGGTTTTTTTGGACTGGAACCAAACTATCTAACTAGTGTTACTGTAACGTTGTTGCTGTTCGTATTTATTCTAAATGGATTTAACCTTATTGATGGAATTGATGGTCTTGCATCGATAACAGGCATGGTTGCCATTACTTCTTTTTCCATTTGGTTTTACATTAATGGTAACTATCATATTCCTGTATTTTCAGCTGCTTTAATTGGAGCCCTATTGGCTTTCTTCTATTTTAATGTTTTTTCCAAGCAACAGAAAATATTTATGGGAGATACAGGTTCTTTACTTCTTGGATTTCTATTGGCTGTTGTAGCTATTAAATTTGCCGAGTTTAACAAATCAGGTAATCTTAAATTTTCTATGAATTCTGCTCCTGGGGTAGCTTTAGGTATTTTAATTGTTCCTATTATAGATACTTTAAGAGTTTTTATTTATAGAATTTCAAAAGGGCGTTCTCCTTTTACGGCAGATAAGAACCATATTCATCATAGAATGCTTACTCTTGGATTTACGCACTTTCAAACATCTCTTATTATTGGAGCTATTAATATTGCATTCGTTATTTTTTCGTTTTCAATGCGTAATTTGGGTTCACTTAAATTAAGCGCTATAAATTTAGGAGCTGGTATTTTATTATCATATCTCCCTGCCTATTTTATTAAGCGTAAAAAGAATAAAATGCTTAAGACCAAACATCCATTTTAATTGCTGATATGATAGGAGAACTTGCGGCCTTAGCCACTGCTGTTTGTTGGACTGTTACTTCTATAGCATTTGAATCTGCTGGAAAAAAGGTGGGTTCTTTAGCTGTAAATCTGATTCGTTTAGTTTTTGCATTTATCATATTAGGCATCTTTTCTTATTTAAGAAAAGGTCTTTTTGTAGCTTCTGATGCTACTTTGGAAACATGGGGATGGTTAGCCATAAGTGGCATAATTGGTTTTGTCATTGGAGATCTATTACTTTTTAAAGCTTTTGTAATTATTGGAGCTCGAGTATCTATGCTAATTATGGCTTTAACTCCACCAATTGCTGCATTTTTTGGCTGGGTGATACTTGATGAGAAAGTAACTGTTCTTAATCTCATTGGAATGACCATCACGATATTTGGAATCTCAATGGTTATTTTAGCAAAAGAAAACAAGCAACGAAAAGTAAAAATTAAGTATCCTATAAAGGGGGTTTTGTTGGCTTTTGGAGGTGCAATAGGACAAGCACTAGGACTTGTTTTCTCAAAATTGGGCATGAAAGATTATGATCCATTCTTATCTACTCAAATTAGAATTATAGCCGGCATTATTGGTTTTCTTTTATTATTTGCATTCTTAAATAAATGGAAAGTAATTTATGATGCCTTTCTAAATAAACCTGCTTTGGTTGGTATTAGCATAGGCTCTGTATTCGGACCATTTCTTGGTGTTTCATTGTCATTACTTGCTATTCAGTATACAACAACAGGAATTGCATCAACTATAATGGCCATTGTTCCTGTTCTAATTATTATACCATCTATCCTATTTTTTAAAGAAAAAATTAAACCTAAAGAAATAGTTGGAGCATTTGTTGCCTTTGTTGGAGTTTTAATGTTCTTTATTTTATAAACTAATCGAAACTATATTTCAATGTGAAACCAGTATAATGACCTGTGTATGGTTGCACCTGTAATTTAGCTTTGCTATCTCTTGTTTTATGTAAATGTGGAATTAAAATACCCATAGCAGCCCCCACAACAGTTCCTGTAATTACATCTGTTGGAAAATGTTTCATCGCTTTTACTCTGTAATATCCAACGATAGAAGGAGGAATTAAAGCCGCTGTAAACAACCAGTATTTTTTAGCACCTAACTCAGGGTGATAATCACTATAAACTTTGGCCATAAAGAATGATGCGCTTGCAGTGGTTGAAGTATGCCCACTAAAAAAAGAATTTTGGGTACCTCCCGCTGTTCTTTCGCTCAAAGGTATTTGGTTGTTATAAACAAGTGGTCTGGCTCGATTAAATACAGAAGCATTACCTACGTATACTATATTATTAATCCCATGTGTTTCAAAATAGAGAATCATTAAATCAAACCAATCTTTCCTAATTTTCTTATCTAAACCTAGTAAAACAGGAAGGCCCAACGTAACATTTAGTCCCCAATCTGAAATATCATGAAATTTAAGTCGATCTATTGGATCTTGTTCAGCTGCGACTCTGTCAAAAGCCCATATGTTTTTCGTATTTAACGCTAATACCTCTTCTTCTTTGAGTCCGTCTTTACTTGTTAAATGTCCAAAACCAAAATAACTCCCAACAAACAATCCTACGGTTGATGGAATCTCCAACTTCCTATTTATTTTATAAACCGAAGAATCACTTTTTAATGATTGACCACAAATCAAATTTGTCCCCACACTCATCCCAATAATGAGCAGCCATATATACTTCATGTTTGCGCTTATAATTTTATGCAGACTTACATCTACGTATTTACTTTTGTTATAATATAAAAAAACCCGATTAATAAATAACCGGGTTTTAAAGAAAATATTGTTGTTTTTTAAAAAGAATAAGTTAGTCCGGCTCCAAACAATTGCTTAACCTGTACTTTCGGTCCATTAGCAACACCTTCATCATTCACATAATCAATATCATCATCATATAACATATTCATAGTAAATAATGCATTGATATACTCATTGACTTTCATCTCAAAACCAAACTCCCAGTCTACATCAATATTTTGAGGATTTTTTGTGTAGCTTGAAAACAAATCCAGTCTGGTATATACATTTACGTTCTTAACTACATCTTTCTTTTTAGCAAGCAGTTTTGCCGAAGCACCATATTCTTGTCTGATATTCTTACCCGGTTCAACACCAAATGCACCTACGTTCGCCAATGAATCATTAGCTACAATCGTTACTTTTGATGTAACCGGCGAAATGTAAAGTGAAAAATTATCAGAAGGCTTATAATCCATACCCAAAGAATAAAGTAAATAACCAGGAGCCATAAAGTCAGATATTTTCACACTTTGTACAAGCGGATCTTTATAACCAATAGAAAACTGTGTTTTTAAGTCAACCATAGCAGAATAAAACCAGTGCTTACCAGCTTCATAGCCCAATTTTGTTGTTAGTTGAATCCTGTCTTCAGACTTAGCTAAATCATAATCTCCCTGTTTAGTTAATCCATAACCCAAATCAAGTGTATTATCCCAAGCTAATTTTTCTTTTTTATGATTAACAAATCCTTTAAATAAAAAGGTTCCTGCAATGGAATTATTTCCACCACCAGACCAATTGGTTAAAGATACTTGTGAAAAATTGAAGGAAGCTTTCCCTCCTGCTTTCCAGTTTTTAATTGAATCATTTTTTTCTTGCGAAAAAACGGTAATAGTGCTTAAGCATAATACTACTATAAGTGCAATTTTTCTCATTGTAAAGTGTTTATTATAAATTATTGTTTATACAAATGAACATCTGTTTGTGGGAAAGGTATCGATACACCTTGTTTGTCAAATTCTTTCTTAACTGTTTCGTTCATATAGAAGAAAAGATCCCAATAATCAGAAGCTTTTGCCCAAACCCGGGTAGTTATATTCACAGAACTATCTGCCAATTCTCCAACTGCAACAAAAGGAGCTGGTTCCGGCAATGCTTTACCGCTACTTTCAATTACCTGAAGAATTATACTTTTTGCTTTATCAATATCATCGCCATAACCAATCCCAAAGGAGAAATCTACACGTCTATTTTCCTCTTTTGAATAATTAATTAAACTTGATGTAGAAAGTCCACCATTGGGAATATAAATTACACGATTATCCGGCGTTTTTAATACGGTGCTAAATATCTGAATTTCGTAAACAGTTCCTTTATAGCCTTGTGCCTCAATGAAATCTCCTTTTTTAAAGGGTTTTAAAACCAGTAACATTACACCTCCTGCAAAATTCTGCAATGTACCTGATAATGCCATACCTACAGCCAAACCTGCAGCACCTAAAACAGCAATAAATGATGTCATTTGAATACCAACCATGGTCATGACACTTATTACCAGCATTATTTTTAGTGTATATCCCAATATACCAACTAAAAACGGTTGTAAAGTTGGATCAACGCTTTTTTTCAAAAAAGCGGTTTTTAATGCTTTGGTAATTCGGCTAATAATCCAAAAACCAACAATTAAGGTTAGGATTGCCAATACCAACTGACCTCCATATGCAATAATAAATTGCTTGGATTCACTAATCAATTTTACAATTTCTTCCATGAATGAGTTTATTAAGGTTTCTATTAAAATAAGATAATGGAACATATAGAATATTCCGGTCAAATATTTAAAGTTGATAATAACTAACTCAAAATATACGCTTTTGTTTAATTTGTAAATTAATCAATTAAAAAAACAAAAGTCAACGAATATCTGCACTATTGCTGAGTTTGAAAGCCTTTAATATGTAATGTTGCACTATTTTTTTGCCAGAACAAATCAATAAACAACTAATAACAATTGCTTTATATACAAAAGACCACAAAAAAACCTACATAATTTCATTATGAAATTAAATCGATTTTCGTAAAACAAGTTTGGTTGGAACAAACTTCTTAATGTATGTATTTTCGATTATAAACTGAGCCATATTTCTTCCAATCTCATTAAAATCGGTAGAAATAACCGTAATTCCATCTTTTATATATTTTTTAGTTGGCGTTTCATTATAGGATATTATCCCTATATCCTCACCTAACTTTAGCTCATTTTCATGAATCATATCCAGCAACCGAGCCAAAATTCTATCACTTACGGTAATATATAATTCTCCTTTTTTCAAATTTATCTTCTGAGAATTATAAATTATATCATAATTTAAATTTAAATCCTTACAAAACTGTTCAAATGAATCAATTGTTTCTGTAGGGTGATTTGTAAACTCAGGATATATAAATATAATTTGTTTATACTTATTTAGTTTGTCTTTAATTTCCAACAAGGCATCATAGACAGGCTGTCCAAAATCCTGTCCAATAAAAGAACTTTTTTTAGGCACATTCACATTCCAGTCGATACAGAGCAGTTTCTGTGGATCAATCTTAGAAATTGATTCCTTAACCAACTTATGATCGAAGTTCATAATAATATAATGACTATACTTTCCTATCGCATTTACCACTATATCATTAAATAATACTGGATTGTAGTGATGAAAATGCACATCTACATTATAAGAGCTTGGCAATGCCTCTCTAAATGCGCCATATAAAACCTCTTTATAGGCTTTGAAGGTATCTAAAAATAAGAAAACATTTTGTGTATTACTTGCCACATAATACCCTTTATTAGGTACAGATTCAATTAATTTTCTGCTCTTTAGTTCTGTATAGGCTTTAAATACTGTATCCCTTGATAAATCGCATTTTTTACACAATTCATTCACAGAAGGCAACATATCACCTACTTTTAAAGATCCGCTTTTAACACCATCCTCAAATTCTTGAACCAATTGCAAAAACTTTGGTATACCGGAATCTTGATCGATATTTGGAATAAATTCATTCATGGTAATTGTTTTAAAAAGTCGTTGTTTTTTACCACTGAAATTATTCTTCCGTTAGTTTTTTTGCTTCTTTTATTGAAATTCGCTTTCCATCTTTAAAAGCAATTACAAAACAGTCTTTTACTTTTTTACGTACAGATTCTATTTGTTTATTTATATCATCAAAGCTTTCTGATTTTCCTACAGCATATTTAAATACTTTCCCATCCTCATACTCAAACACATCAGAAAACTTTTTATAAAAAGATGAACCTTGTTTTATTTGTTTTTTACTGGTAGCTATTTGTATTCGATAAATTACATCTGAAGCTTCCTGTTTTTCCTTTTCAGTATTGATCTGAACAAGATCCATATTGTTTTTAGATTCAAACTTTGTTTTATAATCTCTAAAAGCTCTAAAAATACCGGAAGCTAACAAGGCCTGCCCATCATTAGATGTCAAATATTTTTCTTCATGGGAATTACTTAAAAAACCAAGTTCTACCAAAACACCTGGCATTGCAATCTCCCTCAAAACCAAAAATCCAGCTTGTTTTACCCCTCTATTTCTTCGTCCAACTCTTTGGCCAAACTGATCTTGTACCATTTTAGCCATATCTAGACTTTGGTCTAAATAGATATTCTGGTAAAGTTCGAAAATAATATAGGATTCAGCCAAATTGGGGTCGAAATCTTCATAAGTTGTAGAATAATCTTCCTCTAAAACAATAACCGAATTCTCTTTTTTTGCAACCTCTAAGTTATCCTGAGTTCTGTGCAAACCTAAAGCAAATGTTTCTGTTCCGACTATTTTGGGATTAGAGATATAATTGGCATGAATAGATATAAATAAGTTCGCATCTGATTTATTGGCAATTTCTGCTCTTTTATTTAACGGAACAAAAACATCTCTTTTTCTGGTGTAAATCACTTCAACATCAGGTAAATACTTTTCGATGTAATTTCCAAGTTTTAATGCTACAGCCAGAACAACATCTTTTTCCTTAGCATATTTTCCATGAGCACCCGGATCTTTACCTCCATGCCCTGCATCAATAACTATTCTTTTTAATCTTCCTGTTGATTGGGCATCCAGATGAGTACTCAAAAAAACACTTAAGCTAAAAACTAAAATTGAAACAAATATATTTATCAACTTCATAAATCCTTACTTTAACTTTCTCAATAAGGCAAATATCGTACCTCACAAATTGATAGCAACAAAAATAGTTTTAATTCAAAAATAATACGATATAATCGTTTATAAAATCTATATACCTACGGATATTAGTAAAAACATGGTATTGTTTTTGTTTTATCCGCATCTGTAAATAATTGTCTATTAGGTGGTGAATAATGACGTAAAAGACAATGCTTATTTTAATTGACATAAACCCATGCTGTCATCTTTTTTTATTTATTTTTGTGCCAATTTGAAATTTAATAACGAGTTCATTGATTTCCAATAAACAATACATACATAACCACCTTATAAAAAGGAGGTTCACCCACATAAGTACTTTAATTCTTATATATATATTACTGCAAAGTATAAGTAATATTGTACTTGGTAATAATTGGGAAAAATATTTAAGGTTATATAATTTAGAGGATACTACACTTTATAATTTTCCTTTAGATACTGTAACCACTCAAGCAGATACCTTAGGCATACCTCCTAAAAAAAAATCTGACGGTTTAGGAATTGAAGCTGAAGTAACTTATACTGCTTCCGATTCTATTGTGATGAGAGGTTCCAATAAAGTCTATTTATACGGGGATGCTGAGGTTAAATATTTAGATATTACCTTAACTGCAGCCTGTATTGAATTGGATTTAGATAGTAGTTTGACTTATGCATATGGTGTAGAAGATACAACGGGTGTTGTTTCTGGTCTTCCGGTTTTTTCTGACAGAAAAGGTTCGTACGAAATGAAGACCATTAAGTACAACTTTAAAAGTAAAAAAGCCTTAATTGAACATGTTGTTACTGAACAGGGAGAAGGATATGTTGTAAGTAGCCTTGCCAAAAAAGCTCCAGACGATTCTTTTTCTATTAAAAATGGTCATTATAGCACATGTGATAACCATGAACATCCTCACTTTTACCTTAATATGACCAAGGCTAAGGTTATTCCCAATAAAAAAACTATTACAGGTCCGGCATATTTGGTTATTGAAGATATTCCCATTTATCCAATTGGGATACCTTTTGGATTTGTTCCATCAACTTCTAGTTACAGTTCCGGTATTATAATGCCATCATACGGAGAAGAACAAAATAGAGGTATATTTTTAAGAGATGGAGGTTATTATTGGGCAGCTAGTGATTATTTTGATTTGGCTGTTACAGGTGATTTATATGCCAATAAATCGTGGGGATTAAGAGGAACCTCGAAATATAAAAAACGTTATGGTTTTAGTGGAAATTTAAATGTCAACTATATTGTAAATGTAACGAGTGAAAGTGATTTACCGGACTACAGAAAGACAAAAGATTTTTCGCTAACATGGTCACATAGGCAAGATACTAAAGCCAATCCTCTTCAAACTTTTTCTGCGAGTGTAAATTATTCCAGTAGTTCATATGATCAAAATAACGTTGGTAGTTTGATTGATCCCAATAGATTGGCCACAAATACTAAAAGATCTAGTGTATCATACAGTAGACGTTTTCCTGATTCTCCGTTTAACTTTTCGGCCAACCTTTTAGCGTCGCAAAACACGAGAGATACAACAGTTAGTTTTACTTTACCGGATTTAACAATGACAATGAATCGTGTTTTTCCTTTTAAAAGAAAAAACAAAATCGGAAGTAAAGAATCCTGGTATGAGAAAATCAGCTTTTCATATACAGGAAATACAAAAAACTCTATCAGCGCCAAGGAATATGAAATTGGAAATAAAAAGTTCCCTAGCGAATGGCAAAACGGTATGAAACATAGCATTCCGGTTTCGATGAATATGAAACTGCTTAAGTATTTTACTTTAACGCCTTCATTTAACTATACGGAGCGATGGTACACTAAATCCATATCTAAAGAATGGGATGAAGATCAAGGTAAGATAGTTACAGCAGATACAACATCCGGTTTTAATCGAGTATATGATTATAGTTATTCGGTAAGTACATCTACTAAATTTTACACAGAATACACGCCCTGGAAGATGTTCGGAGATAAAGTGCAAAAAATAAGGCACGTAATGACTCCTTCTGCCAGTCTCTCCTACAGACCAGATTTTTCAGATGAGAAATTTGGCTACTATGACTGGTTTGAATATTACAATCCAAACCAAGACTCTATTATAAGATATGAATACTCTAAATACGAAGGTGCTTTATATGGCAGTCCGGGCTCAGGAAAGTCTGGTTCTTTAGGCTTATCTATTGGAAACACCCTTGAAATGAAGGTTAAAAGTGACCGCGATACTTCGGGAGTTAAGAAGATAAAAATTATAGAAGGACTAAATTTTTCAACTTCTCATAATTTTATGGCCGACTCATTAAAATGGTCACGTATTAATATGAGTGGTCGTACTAAGATATTAGGAACCAGCATTAGTTTTGGTGCCACCTTTGATCCATATGCTATTGATACCACAAGAACAGGTAATCCTATCAGAATTAATACTTCTCATTATAAAAAAACAGGAAAGTTGGCTAGAATGGAATCTGCCAATTTAAATTTTGGTATTTCCATTGGTTCAGAAAAAATTAAAAAATGGATTCAAAAACGAAGAGGAGAAGAAACAGAAGGTGAAGATATAGAAGAGGGACAACCTGAAGATGAGTATACAAATCCGTTAGAAAGAATGGATAGCATGGAAGACGAGTTTGCAAATACAAGAGGTACAGATAAAGCTAATTCAAAGATTGATGAAGATGGTTATACTAAGTTTGAGTTTCCCTGGAATCTTTCTTTAAGCTATAGTTTTAGATTAGTTAACAGTGATTTTGATAAGCAAACTATGGCATACAAAAAGAAAGTAACGTCAAATGTCAACTTAAATGGAGATTTTTCTTTAACGCCTAAATGGAAATTTTCTTTTTCTTCAGGATATAATTTTGATACCAAGCAACTCTCTCACACCAATTTAAGAATCTCAAGAGATCTTCACTGTTGGGGTATGAGTTTTAATCTTGTTCCAGTAGGAAGATATAAGTCATACTATTTTTCAATCAGGGTAAACTCTTCTATTCTTCAAGATCTTAAATACGATAAAAGAAGTAGTGCGCGAGATAATGCAGGTTTTTATTAATAAATAAACATCATATTAAACCGTTACATCCTGATCGTTGTTTCAACTTCAAAATATTTAATTCAAAACAAACGTAATCTATTTCTCCTTTTTGTTTAAAGGAGAATAGAGCGTTTTTCATACCAATCAAAACAAAAATAACAAAAATGAAAAAAATTATTAGTACATCAAATGCACCTGCAGCAATTGGTCCTTATAGCCAAGCTATTGAAGTAAATGGAATGCTTTTCATTTCAGGACAAGTTCCACTTAATCCGGCTAGCGGAAAAGTTGAAGCAACAACAATTGAAGAGCAGACTGAACAAGTAATGAAAAATATTGAAGCTATTTTAACTGAAGCCGGTTATTCTTTTAAAGATGTGGTAAAATCAACTTGTTTACTATCAGATATGAGTGACTTTGCTGCAATGAATGAGATTTATGGTAAATATTACAATGAGAACCCACCAGCCAGAGCTGCCTTTGCTGTTAAAGAACTACCATTAGGTGTAAAAGTTGAAATTGAAACTATTGCTGCCAAATAATCACTTTGGCTTACAAATACATATAATTCAAAATTAGGACCGTTACTATCATGTAAATGATAGTTAACGGCCATCCTATCTTAAAAAAGTCCTTAAAAGTATATCCCCCAGGACCATATACCATTAAGTTTGTTTGATAACCTATTGGAGTTAAAAAGTTAGCTGCAGCAGCGAAGGATACAACCAAAGCAAAAGGTAATGGATTTAACCCTAATGTATGCGCCGCTGTTAACGAAATAGGAAATACAATAGCAACTGCTGCTTTATTGGTAATATAAGCTGCTAGCACTGTTGTAATAGCGTATATTCCACATAATATAAACAGGTTCCCCAAAGGAAATAAAACACTGATTATTAAGTTCGCAATCATATCTGCTACTCCGGTTTTGATCATAGCAGTTCCCAATGCTAACGAGAGTGCTATAATTACAGCCAGATTATAATCGATACTCTTAGGTAAATCTTTAGCACTGACTACCTTAAGTATGTTAATCACAACCAAGACAACTAACAAGCCCATAAAAAGAGGAATCAGGTTTACAGCAGCCAAAAATATGGCTAACAAAGTACCTCCGAACAAAGTCCAGACTTTATAACGTTCTGGTTTTCTTACCTCTTTCACTTTTGATATCAAATAAAAATCAATATCATCTTGAGAACGAGACATAAAATTATCACCAGCTAATAATAAAATAACGTCACCAGCTTTTAATTTTACTTCCTCAATTTTACCCTTAATACGTTCTCCGTTTCGATGAATAGCCAATAAAACAGAATCATATTTTCCCCTAAAGTTGATTTCTCTTACCTCTTTAGAAATTAAAGAAGAGTTATGAGAAATTACAATTTCTACCACGTCGGCTCTTTTTAGCTTACTCATCATTCCAACCGTTGGTAAAGTAAGTCCACTCCCATCCGATAACAAATTGGCAATATCTTCTGATTCTCCACCAAAACGAAGTAAATCTCCTGCTTCCAAGACAAATTCTTTATCAAAAACCTGGAAAGTATATTTACCTCTGACAACTTCTGCTAAAAACAATCCCTTTTCATTACCTAATCCAGATTCATCAATGGTCTTCCCAACTAATTTAGAGCTACTTCTAACCACAGCTTCTACCAGATACTTTCTTTCAGTTTCTGTTATATCTTTTACAATAGTATTCCTATTTGGCAATAGCTTATAACCAAAAAAGAATAAGTATAAGAATCCTATAATTAACATTGGAAATCCAACCCAGAAAAAATCGAACATATGTAATTCTTCCATCTCTGGAAAAATAGTCTGCTCTATCACCATTCCGTTAACGATCAGATTTGTTGAGGTTCCGATTAGAGTCACACATCCTCCTAAAATAGCGGCATATGATAAAGGTAATAGAAGTTTGGAAGGAGAAATACCATTGCGCTTACTCCAGTTATGCACATAAGGCATCATCACTGCCACAAGAGGTGTATTGTTTAAAAAAGCTGAAAAACCACCAATCCAAAGCATTATTCTCGAGAGAAAGCCTCTATATCCACTAGTTCTGGGAAAAATACGACTAAAAAAGATTTCAATAACTGAAATTTGACGTATTGCATCACCTAAAAGAAGCAGCATTAAGATTACTGCGATTTGCTCATTCGCAAAACCGGCCAGAATTTCTTTTGGTGTTAAAACACCAAAAAAACCCAGCACCATAGCTGCGATAAAAAAAGTGAACGCCGCTCCTAATAACTCTTTGTAAAGAGAAACAAGAATAAAAGCGATTACAATAAATACAATGACTACGTCAAACTGATGCATATAATTGGGGGATTGCTAACAAACAAAAATAAAAAAATACTGCTTATTACATAGCGATTAATAAACCTATTTTATTAACAAGTTGTTAGTAAATAAAAACAAAATCAGTTAACTTTTCATCTGTATAAAAATCTCAAGATATAT
This sequence comes from uncultured Saccharicrinis sp., assembly GCA_963677245.1. GTDB lineage: Bacteria > Bacteroidota > Bacteroidia > Bacteroidales > Marinilabiliaceae > Saccharicrinis. Next base: position 404,307 of record OY781921.1, on the reverse strand, counting down.
TTCAAGAATAGTTACATGCATAATGAAATAAAAACATACGAACTCACTAATCTCAAAGGTGCAAATACAGACTTTATTATCAAAGACATCGGGTATATTTACGATAAGTTTAATGGGATTTCTGATGCTCCCCACCGACACGATTATTACACCTTAATTATTGTAGATGAAGGACAAGGAAACCATATTATCGATTTTAAGGAATTTGATATTCGTAATCACTCTTTGCATTTTGTATACCCAGGTCAAGTTCATCAGTTTATTAATCCCCTTCGTCCTAATGGATGGGTTATTAATTTCAGTGAAGACTTTCTAGTCAAAAACCATATATCACATAGCTTAATAAATCAGGTGTATTTATTTAATACCTATGGTGATTCTCCTCCTCTATTATTAAGAGAAGAAGAATTTGAGACTATAAAACAACATGTTACTCAACTAATAAAATACCAGGAATTGAACTCTCCTTTGAGATATGAAGCCTTAGGTGCAGTTTTAAAGCTGATTCTAATCCAGGCTACCTCTGTTTGTACATCTCACACCAATGATTTACCCGAAAACACAAATAGTGTTAGTCATTTAATTTCCAACTTTAAAAAATTAATTGACGAGCACTACGCTGTTCATCATAAAGTAGCGGATTATGCAGAAATGCTAGCAGTAAGCAGTAATTACCTTAACAAATACGTTAAAATGCAAACGCATAAATCTGCAAAAGAATTTATCCAGGAAAAAATTATTATTGAAGCAAAAAGAGAACTCTTATTTAGTAACGACAATAATAAAGAACTTGCCTACAAACTTGGATTTGAAGAACCTGCACACTTTAGTAATTTTTTTAAAAAACATACAGGAGTTACTCCTGGCAATTTTAAAACTATGAGCCGTCAATTGCAAGATTAGATAATAAAATACCTTCAAGTCCGATTTTTGCAATACCTCAACGGATTTTCGCAATGTACTTCGTCTAAAGTAGCCGTATGTTTGTACAAAGCTTAGGAATATGAAGACATTAACTATAAAATCAGAAGATAGAGGACATGCAAACCATGGGTGGTTAAACGCAAAACACAGCTTTAGTTTTGCAAATTATTACAATCCTCAATTTATTCATTTTGGTGCGCTGCGTGTATTGAATGATGATATCATTGCCGGTGGAGCAGGCTTCCCTGAACATCCTCATGACAACATGGAAATTATTACCATTCCTCTTACCGGTTCTTTGGAACACAAAGATAGTTTGGGCAATTCCTCCATCATTCAATCTGGAGAAGTACAGGTAATGAGTGCTGGTAAAGGAGTTTTTCATAGTGAATTCAATCATGATAAAGAACAACTTTTAAACCTATTTCAAATCTGGATTTTTACGAATAGCAAGAATGTTGAACCCAGATATGATCAAATGAGCATAAAGGAGTTTGAAAAAGAAAACGCTTTTTTCCAAGTAGTTGGACCCTATTCTGAAGGAAACCAATTGTGGATTTATCAAAATGCCTGGTTACATCTGGGGCATTTTAATAAAAGTATGCAAACTAATTATTCTTTGAAAGACAAAGATAACGGCGCTTTTATTATGGTTATTGAAGGACAAGTTCAAATTAATGATCAAATTTTAAACAACCGTGATGCCGTTGGAATTTCAGAAACAAAAAATATAACGATAGATATTATTGACAATGCAAGGTTGTTAATAATAGAAGTACCAATGCAATTTTAATAACAATTACTTTAAAACGATAAAATTATGAAAACACTGAAATTATTTTTAGCGATTACATTTTTACTGACAAGTTCTGTTTTAATGGCTCAAAGCTACACTGCTGATATTGAAAAATCTACAGTAAAATGGGAAGGAAAAAAAATTGGTGGTGCCCATGATGGACATATCAAGTTAAAATCTGGGTCTTTAAGCATCGAAAACAATAAAATTACATCCGGATCTTTTGTTATGGACATGAATTCTATGACCAATGACGATATTGAAGATGAAGAATATAAAGGAAAATTAATAGGGCACTTAAAATCAGACGATTTTTTTGGAACAGAAACTTATCCAACTTCGAAGTTAGTTATAAAAGAATCAACAGCATTTAAAGACAATAAGGCAAAGGTAAAAGCTGACTTGACCATTAAAAGCACTACTTTACCTATCGAGTTTGAGGTGACTAAAAAAGGCGATAGTTTTATTACCCAATTAACAATTAACAGAGCTAAATATGATATCAGATATGGCTCTAAGTCATTTTTTAGTAACCTTGGAGATAAGGTAATTTATGATGATTTTACTCTGGACATTACATTAGTAGTAAAATAATCATAGAGCGCAGTTCGGTTAATCCGAACTGCCTTGCTTTTAGCCTGCGTGGTTAGACATAATTCCTAATACAAAAACAATACAAGATATCACCAACCCTCCTACAAAAGTGATATATCCAATTCTTAGAAAGGTATACTTTTTATTCAGTACGACTCCCAGATAATACAAATCCCTACTCATCGTTTTGTACAAATAATCTTTATCCTTCATTAATTCTTCAACTCCCCATTCAAAATCTTTAATATTCATTCGAAAGAAGTTGCCAAAAAAGGTAAGATTGCCCTGCTTTTTCAAGACGTCTTCACGAGTCATTACCCCATGTGTTGTACGTGGAATAGTCGAAATTATAGATATGATAATTGTGATAATACTAAAGGTGATTAGAGATAAAGCTGGAAGCATTAAATACTTATTATTATCCAGTTTTGGAAAAAGTGTAGACAATACAATAGAAATAATAATGGCGTTAACACTGATTAATGTATTTGCCTTATCATCTGCTATCCTACTTAAATTAACATGATTTCTTAAATTCACCCTAAACAAAGTTTCAATCCCTTTTTCCGGAGTGTCTTTACCTTTCTTTTTCTTCTTTTTTTTCTTTGGGGTTACATTCTCCATCAATTCATCCGATGTGTTAATATCCATAGAGATTAGCTTTTGAAGTTTTTCTTTATTTTGTTCTTTAATCGGTTCAAATTGTTCTTGTGCATATTTGGTATAAAAAGGAAATTGTTCGAAAAAATCAATACAATCCTGAATCCACTGCTTGGGGCTCAGTTCCTCCCGACAGTTTATTTCTTTAAATAAGTGAATAAATGGTTCTTTGAAATAACTTTTGCTACCAGTGTGTGCTATATCAGCATCCTTAATTGCTTCTTCCATTATATCTGTTGGCTGATGGTCTAATTTTGTAGCTTTAATCAACCTTTCCACAATCTCAACATCCTCTTTAGCAACATTTAATTTAAGAAGTTGCTCACAGGCATAATTAGCTGATTTTGTCTCATTATCGTTAGCTTTTAACTCGGCAATCACATCATGAAAAATAGCTGCTATTTTTAATAGTTCTTCTTGATGCGAGCTTATTTCATCAGTATTTTGGGCAATTAAACCAACCGCCTCCAGTACATTAAGTGTGTGATTTATATTATGAAAGAATTTGCATTCTGCATTTTCTGATTGAAACTTTGCTTTTACAAGTTCTAAACAAGCCTCAACCACATTTTCTTTATTTCCAATTTCTTGTGGATTATTCATGGTCATTTAATTTTTTAACTAAGTCAAACATCATCATTTGTGAAGGCTGATTATTTTTACCTTTTACATAGGTATTTGATCCTTCACTATCAACAATTCTTCCTTTCTTACCATCCTCCAGCTGGACTTTCATTTCATCCAGCAAAAAAGAATGTAACTTATCCTCAAAAACAGGAAAAGCAACTTCTATCCTATTGTACAAATTTCTAGTCATCCAATCGGCAGACGCCAGATAAGTACATGGTTTTCCTCCATTAAAGAAATGGTAAATACGTGTATGTTCCAGAAACTGATCCACGACGCTTACAATGGTTATGTTCTTTTTTTGATTTCTAGTTAAAGGCAAGTAACAACAAACGCCTCTGATTACCATAAATATTTTAACACCATTATCGGCAGCTTCCCTAATTTTTTTAATCATATCAGGATCTTCAAGGCTATTGAGTTTAATATACATCTCTCCTTTTATTCCTTGCTTAACATTGGCAATCTCCCGATCGATAAATTCATATATTTGGTGCCGAAGGTTAAATGGTGCAATTAATAGTTGTTGTGGAGAAGGCATTTCTCCCTCATTTTTTAGATATTGAAATAAATTCAACAAATCATTGGTGTAACGTATATCTTTTGTTAAGATCCCATGGTCGGCGTATAAACTAGCTGTTTTTTCATTTAAATTACCTGTACCTAAATAAGCATATGATACTTTCTTATCACCTTCTTTTCGTTCGATGGTATATGCTTTAGCATGCACTTTCAGGTTTTTAATTCCATACTTTACTGTAGCACCTGCTTTTTCCAATCGTTCACCCCAATATATATTTGATTCTTCATCAAATCGGGCCAATACTTCTGCCAAAACAAAAACCTTTTTACCATTTAAAGCAGCTTTTTCAAGAGCATACCCTATCCTGGAATTGGTATTAATCCTATATATAGTAATGTTGATTTCAGTTACAAACTCATCTTCTGCAGCTAATTCAATAAATCTGGATATAGGTTCAAAGCTTTGGTACGGATAGCTAAAAAAAATATCCTTACTGTGAATCACTTTAAAATAATCTGAATTTGAATGTAAAGAAGAACAAGGGACTAATTCCTTTTTTTGATTATATAAATGTGGTTTATTATCAAATACAGGAAAATTAAAGAAATCAAAGAAATTATGATACTTCCCTCCTGGTAAAAGGCCAATCATGTCCTCATTTATCTTTTTTCTAATATAATTGATGTATTTAAACGGAATATCCTCATGAAATAATAAACGACAAGGTAAACCAGTTTCTCTTTTCTTTAGGCTTTTTTTTATTCTTCTTACAATATCATCATCCTGCTCTTCATCAATATACAGTTCTGCATCTCTTGAAATTTTAATGGCATAAACCTGCGCTTCTGGTTCTAAGAACTGATCTATATTATACCTAAAAATATCATCTAACTGAATAATCCGGGTTTCCTTGCTATTTTGCTTTAGGATAATGAAACGTCCAAACTTGTTATAATCCAACTCCAACAGGTATTTCTTTTCTCCGGAAATAAAATACAGATAAATCCATTGGTTTTTAAGTTGAATATTTTCCTCATTTGATATATCCCATAGCTTAAAATTACCCTTAATATGATCGATATAATATTGCTTAGCCAAGGCCTTATCTTCTTCTGAAAGATCTTTATGAATAAAAAAGATGTTTTCTTTTTCTAATTGTGGAAGAATATGTGTATAAAACAACTTACCTAATAAAGCCTGTTGAGAGCTAACTGTATTATTAATATGCTGTAAAATGTATGAAGGACGATATCCAAATTTATTTTTCTTATCTCCCCGGTATTTCTGTTCGAAACGCAATCCGGCAACTCTTACTTTGTAATACTCTTCCAAATTAGAGGAGTAAATGGCCACAAATTTTATCTTTTCTAATAAAGGAACATTCTGATCAGCAACTTCCTGAAGAATTCGGTCATTAAAAGATAACCAACTTAAATCTCTGTCGATATATTTCATAAATGATGGAAATTTGTGCTTTATTTAAATATACTCTTATCAATTCAGAAAACATAGCAGCTGTGCATGACAAATAATATATTTATCCTCTAAGCATCGTATTTTACTGTAATCCTTAAAGCCTTTAATCCAGATGCCCCTCTGAGGTCTTCCAAATCCAGTTTTTCAATTGAATCTTCGATATATTCTTTTGATTTCATAAAGTCAATGTAGTTTTTATATTCAGCAATTTCATCGGCATGAGAATAAATAATTGCGATTTTATCCACCTGATTTAAGCGTTCTTTAGTTCCTTTAATCAATGCTTTATCAATTCGCTTTTTGGTTATTTCGTATCGAATATTATAGGCTCCAGCCACATCAAATTTCTTCTCATCTTGCCTAAAAGTTATACTTAATGGATTAGAATGCACCAAAACAAGTTGGGTTATACTTAACTTTACTTTTAGTTTGGCTTGCAATGCTTTTATTTCTCGCGCTATTTTTACTTTTACTATAAGTTGCCAAAGTCTAAGGTTTTTAAGATAAACCTCGTTAAAATTTAAGCTTTTAACCAAAGATTGTCCGATATAGGCATTATATTCTACCCCATCAGTTCTATATTTCTCAAAATAATGAGGGAATACTTCCTGCGCTTTAATTTGCTCCGTTTCTATTATTTGATTTATAATATCATTTATGGCAGCCAGACTATCCTCAAATTCTTTTCGTCGCTGATACAAAATACCCAATTCCGGATCCAAAGCATTAAAATAATCACTAACCAATTTACCTATAGACGGATCTCTATCTTTTAATAACAATAATACAGGATCTATCTGTTTTTTTAAGAACTCTACAATCGTAACTTCATCTCCAGCCTTTAAATCTCCTTCCACAATAGAAATATTCTCGTTTATTTTAAAACAGATATCATCTAGTAATGGTATTTCTCGTATGGTACTTTCGTGGATTAGAATTTCTCTGGCCATTTCCAATTGTTTTTTCAAATCAATTTGAATGGCTAAAATTCTCTCTTCCGAAGATCCTTTAATATCTGAGGCACCATAAAGCGGAATAACATCACTAAAAATGATAGGTTCTATACTTCTTGCCTCATTATTGGCATTTTGTCTTAGAATTTGCATCGCAGTTTCTCTAAAACGCCATTCAACAGAAGGATGTATAGCGGTAAACTGTTCCTGAATGATAGCTCTGATTTTATCATCCCACTCTTCCTGCGTACCCTTAATAGCCAAAGCAAACACCGGAAATAAATCAAATAAAACCTTTATTTGAACCATCGTTAAGGAGCCGGGTAATGTGCATCCAAATTCTAACAAACCAACTACTTTGTCATCCAGAACTAAAGGAACTACTGCAATGGTACTTATACCCTGATTTAGAAATTCTTGATAGATGGTATGAGGTTTTTCATCTTTTAAATCCCTGATCAGTTGAATTTGTTGGGTATTATAAGCATCCTCATATATGGTTCCATTCAAATTTCCAGACTTAATACTGTTAGATGGAAGTATACAGTTCCAGAAAAACTCACTAGTTAGCCCCTTAAAGGAATTGATAGTTGAAACGATTCCTGCTTTAACCAGAGGATTTCCCATTAAAGCCCTTATTTTCTCCAGAAAACGCTCATACCCTTTAGGAGTAATAATTGTATCCCTATTTAACAAGTCCGATTTTAATTCTGAAATAATATATTCACGGGTGATATTTTGCAAGCGAAACACCAAAAATCCTGAAAACTCAAACTCACTTAAAGGAATTAGCTCATTCCAGTAATCCAAATCATTCTCCTTATCAAATAAAGTAAAGATTTGTTCCTTCGGTATTTTTTTAAACTTATCGGATGTTTTTACTTCTAGATAACGGGTATCAAATGTTTTAGTAAAATACTTAATCGAATGATTTCGGGTATCCGTGAGTTTTATGGTAAATAATAAGTCAATGGGTAGTTTTATATCATAAACCTTCTCTAAGATTAAAAAATAGGCATGATATACCATCATAATCAACTTATTCGATTCATGTGGCTCTGAAGCTATTTCCATTTTTTTATACTCCCCATCAAATTGATCTTTATAGTTTTGAGTAGTATAGAATGGATTCATTTCGAAAGGAGGATAAACACCTGCTATATCAATATCATTATGTACAGGGTTTAAAATAAAGGACATCAATAGATTAATGAAATCTTTATGTTTATCCAACATTTCCGAACTTAGTTGATCTACCTTTAATTCAGGCTTTGCATCAACCTCTTTAAGAATATTTTGAGCAGGATTTTGCATCATATGTGATTCATCCTGACTTATGCTTTTAAGCTCTTTAAATAACCCTTTAAAACTTAAAGTGCGCTTAAAAGGTGTACTTTCCATCGTACACTTTATTTCTTTTGATTTTAAATGTGTGATACCCATAAAACTAGTAGTTTACCCAAAAGTATAACCAACTGTATTAATATAAGTTTTAATTCGGATGAAACCTATAATTTTAAACTTAAAGCGCTTAATTCATCATTTAAAATCACAAATAAATAAGCATAAAAAAAGCCCGACTATAGGCCGGGCTTAATATTTTAAGTGTTTTAAATTACATCTTTATTTTACAGTCTGGTAATAATTCTTGGATTTTATCTACTTCTCCAGCCTTTAATGGGTTTCCTTTTAAAACTAAGTTCTTTAAGCTTTTAAGTTCACCTAATTCAGCAGGCAATACTTCTATTTGATTTTTACTTAAATCCAAACGTTTAAGATTGACTAATTTCTTTATATCTGCAGGTATTGTCTGAATCTTGTTATTTTTTAAAGTCAATTGGTTTAGTTTTACCAAATCACATACCTCAATTGGAAATTCTTCCAGTTTCTTCATAGCTGCCTGCATATCGGCTAAACTGGTTAAATTACCAGTCATTGAAGGCAAAGTTAACATATAACCTTGTGTGGCACTATGCATTACGTTAGCTTCGTATTTATTGACTTTCCCTGCAGCTACATCTTCGTTGTATTTTTCTTTCGCTGCCTCTATTTGGGTAAACATATTGTCTGTATTTTGCTCTCCTAAGTCAGCCTTTAAATCAGCATATCCCTCAATACCCAGGTTTATTACTTTAACTTCAGATTGTGCTGTAGATACTTTTAAACCTTTATTTAATTCTGCATTCTTTTGCAAATCATAAAAACGAACTTTTAACCCTTCCCATTCTACTGTGCTATTATTGGAAGTACTTGGATATAGTGCCAATGCTTTATCGATATGATCAATTGCGGCATTATAATCTCCAATATATGCATAAGCCATTGCTATATTCTTCAGTATTCTACCTCCGGATCTTTTATTAATTCTGGCTTTACGATCATCTGCATTAATGGTTGCAGCTTCTTTTTCCCAAATGGCAATTGCTTCTTTTAACTTATTTATTCCACTTTGATTGTTGTAGTTGTCCTTTATTAATGCATATCCTTCAACAGCCAGGTCTGCGGCTTTAGTAAGTTCCGGATACTGGAACTCCTTGCTATCTTTTAAATAATGTACTTCAATATTTTCTGGTTGATAATAAAATGAAAGAGACTGTTTTGCAAACTTTTGGGCATCTTCATATAAGTCTTTGTAAACATTGGCAGTTAACATAGAATCATTGGATGCTTTTTGTTTTTTATAGGCACTCTCCAAAATCATTTCCATGAAGTAACACTCATTTTTACCGAATAAATCGTAGCTAGTCGCTGCTTCAGTTGTTTGCGTGACATATTTTACTTCACCATCATCTCCTTTAATTCGGATAATCCCCTGTGGCGAATGATACTTTATTTTGTAGTAAAAATTTTCCAGCACTTTAGAATCTTTTAAAGAAGCACCTTTGGCTTTACAAAGATTGGTTTCTTTTAAAGTTGTTTTTTCATCGGTAATTTTGATGCTTCCGTGAGCAAACTCCACCTTAATGTTATTGATATCCATTCCTTCAAGTTTAATTTGAGGATATACCAAATACGAAGATTCAACTTTTTTTTCTTTAATACCTTGAGCGGATACTAATGCACAGATACATGCAAAAAGAACAATGGTTAGTAAATTTTTCATCTGATTAAGTTTTAATGTGCGCCATATAAGCTTGTAAAAAAGAAAGAACAATCAACTCAATTATATTTTAATAAAGCTGACAGGACAAACTTAGTATATACGCTTCATGATTAGTGAATTAAATGGAATTAAGTTACAGAAGGCTTTTACTTTAATTTACTACAAAGGTTACATCAGCATTTAGATATAATCTTTTCTTAAACTATAGAGTAAGCGTTTAAAAACAACTCAGCTAAGGATTAAGCATCTACTAGTTCCGTTCTTTCTTCTTCTACAGATGTTTGTATTTCTACTGGTTTTTTCAGTTTCCTGGCCTTTTGCATTCTTTCCTTAATGGAATCATCAGAAACTTTAAAGAACTGAAGTGAATCTTTTAAACGCTCCGAAAGCATTTGTAACTGCTCCGAAGTAACAGCAATATCTTCGGCCGTTAATACATTGCGCTGAGTTACCTGGTTTAAGTCCTTAATGGTATCATTAACATTATTCAAACTTTCTTTTTGGTGATGACTGGCAGAAGTGATATCGGCCACCATGTCTGATGATTTTTCTATTTGAGGTAACATTTCTTCAAATAGATAGGAGGATTTAGCCACCAACTCTTTACTTTCGTTACTTAATTTCCCTATGTCCATCGCCGTATTCGTAGTATATTCAGCCAACCTTCTTACTTCGCTGGCAACTACTGCAAAACCTCTTCCTGCTTCACCCGATTTAGCTGCTTCTACCGCTGCATTTAAGGCCAGTATATTGGTGTGTTTAGCTATACCATCAATCTCTTCTGATTTGGATGCAATTTCATCCACTACTTTGGTAATATGCGATGACAGCTCAAATAATTCCGATAAGCTATCCTTGTTATTTTGAGCCAAAACATTTCCCATTTTCGCATTATCGGCATTAGTAGCTACAGCACTTGCTATTTCTTCCATATTCACTGATAGAAGTTCACTGGAATTGGCATGTTGAGTTGAATCTTTAGCCATATTCCGTGTATTTTCAGCTAATTGTTTGCTCGACTTTGATAATTTTCTGGAACTTTTGTTTACCTCTTTAACCAAATGCTTTAATACAAATACCAATTTCTGAATATTCTCATTTAATAAACCCAATTCATTACTTTGACTTTCCATTTCCTTTACATTGGCTATGTTTAAATCACCTTCGGCTATATTATTCAAATGATCAACGGCAAATAATAGAGGCTGTTGTACTTTTCGTTTAATGATAAAAAACAAGACTCCTGTAAGTATAGATGCCACAGGAATTGCCCAGAATAAATGCATAATTCCCAATATACCAACAGAAAAATATAGTATAGAAGAAAAATATATGATAAGAAGGTTAAACCAGGAAAGTAAAAAAATTATTGAACCTTTAAAAAACCACTTTAAAGTAAAATATCCTATCGGTAATAAACAGCTCATTACCGAAACAAAAATTAATAGTTCTTTCATCTAGATTGGGCAAATGTTTGAAACAAATATAGTATTAATCAAACATACATCCAGAAATGTAGATATTCATTTATCTACGTTATTTTGTACTTAATCAAATAAATTCAGTACTTAATTAAATTTGGTAATCAATAGATCATTATAAGCATTAAGGTTTAAACTAAAATAAAAAAGCAGTTCATTAAATGAACCACTTCTATTCTATCTCATAATTCTCCAATTTCCAAAATAATCAGTAATTATATCTTTTCGTTATTTCTGACTTTATAAATGGCTTTTTGTTGAGATTCGTGGTTGGTACGCATTAGTAAATCCAAGGTAATACCAGTCATGATTAATTGAAAACCGCCAATTAAAAAGATGAGTGCTGCAAATATTAAAGGACGTCCCCAAATATCCTCTCCCATTATTTTTAATACCAAGAGGTAAGTCATTAATAGTACACCAAGGGCAAAACTTCCTGCTCCAATAGGACCCAAAAAGTGCATTGGTTTTTGCGCATAGTTATTGGTAAAACGCATTAAAATTAAATCACTGATTACTTTAAAAGTTCGCGACAAACCATATTTAGATTCTCCACTAACACGAGCTCTGTGATTAACTGGTATCTGTTCTACTTTAGCTCCTTCGTTGATAGCTAAAATAGTAATAAAGCGGTGCATTTCGCCATACAAAGGGATATCTTTCGCAATCTCGCTTTTAAATACTTTTATGGCACATCCATTATCAATAATTGGCGTATCTGAAACCTTACGAACCAATGAATTAGCAATTTTCGAAGGAATCTTTCTGAGGAACATATCGTCTTTACGCTGTGCTCTGATTCCTGTAACCACATCGCAACCTGTTTCCTGCATCACCTCCATCATTTTAATTAAATCGGCCGGATCATTTTGCAAATCACCATCCAACGTAGCAATGACATCACCTGTGGCATAATCGATTCCTGCTTTTAAAGCCGGACACTGACCGTAATTTTTACGCAAATCAATTAAAACCACATTTTTGTCCTGCTGCTTTTTAATTTCAGCAACCGTATTGTCTTTTGATCCATCATTAATTAAAATGGTTTCAAAATCGTAACCGGATGGTTTTAAGGCTTTATAAACTTCGTCAACTAATGGTGCTATATTATCTTGTTCGTTATATACCGGAATAACTACGGATATCTTCATAACTTAAAATATTATCGTATTGCTATTTTATCTTAACTAAATATACTTTGTCTAAGGTTTTGGCACGCGTTGCAGGATTTAAAAACTCTCCCGAAAACCTGGAAATTAATCGATGCGAGAATACCTGCTCCGAAATAATTCGCTGTGGTACTGCAGCCTTAATTTCCTCTAAACCATCTTCAGTAGTCACTACCCAAATATCATTATTATCCACTATTTTATTGATATCATCTTTCCCTCCTACCCAATGAGATATTTTTGAAGGATAAAAGTAGGTTTCAAATTGCTTAAATCTGTAGGTATATAAATCTTCATTTTCTTTTGCCTGAGCTGTGTAAGCTCTGCTGGCCTGCACTCCTCCGTGATATTGAAATGCAGTAGGAATAAAATGTGCATTTAAAAGAAAATTAATCACGATGGAAGATACCGCCAATGGCACAATCAGTTTGTGTAGTATTTCTTTCTTAGGTTGCAAAAATAAAATGGTCATCACTAATCCGGCAATAACAGGAATCCAGATGTATATTTTATTGGTTCTAAATATAAAAGTCACAATTAAAGCAATCACAGCCCAAACAATTACCAACATCACATTTCGAGCACCTAATAACCACTTTTGAATTTTGAGGTTGGCTTTATCATTCACTTGCTGATAGATAAAATAGGCCAAAACCATAGAAATAAATGGCGTTACCGGATAAAAATAATGAGGTGCTTTTTGTCGCGCCACTGATAACACAAAAGTATAAATCAGAATCACAGAATAACTCAAATACTCAGGCCTTTTAAAGCGAGCTATTCCTTTATTTACAATGATATTTCGAATATGCTGACCGAAGGCTATAAAAGCCATTAAGGACCACGGTAAATAGATATATATCATGGTATGCAGATAAAAGCTCATATCACCATCTACACTTCCGCCTTTATTATATGCTCCGCTTAAACGTCCGGCATTATTCCCCCAGAAATAAAACTCTAGTCCCTCCCATCCAAAATGATTGTAATAACTTTTGAGCGTAGGAAAAAGAACTATTGCTAACACAGGTAATCCAAGTAACCAAACCGGATTAAAAGCCATCTTCCAATTTTTCTTTAGTAAAACCTGTCCCGCTATTGCTACACCTGCCAACGCCAGGCCTATAAATCCTTTGGTGATCATTGAAAGACCAACAAACACAAAACCTAATATAAAATGCAGGGCTTTTTTCTTTTCGATAAAATGTGCCAGAAAGGAAACTCCGATCACCAGGTTGGCTGTAAATAAAGCATCGGTATGCAAATCGTTGTGATATAAAAACATCATTTCGGAAGTAGCATATATAAATGCAGCCAATAAACCGGTTTGCTTGTTATAATATAACCTTGTCATTTTATACAAAGCAAACATACTAGCCAATGAAAACAGCAAAGTAGGCAGCTTGAAAGCAAACAAGGAAACCCCAAAAATATGAAACGAAATGGAGCTTAACCAGAACAGTAAATGAGGCTTTTGCAGATAAAAATGATTATGAATTTGAGGATTCAACCAGTCGCCACTTTCGTACATAATCCGACTGACAGCTGCATATTTGCCAGCATCTATACCTACTTCGGGAAACAACCCGATAATATATACGATAAATGCGGCTATACACAGACCATAAGCTAATGCTTTATTGTTCATGCTAATTTGTTGCTTTTGTAAATATCAAACCGGCCACAAATATATTACTTTAATCAATAATGATATGGTATTTACTTAACAAACCGGCCAATCCCTGTGATGAAAACCGCGCTTTACCAATTGAATTGCTTTCCGGATCAATTTGATAGTTGATGGCAGTACGAAAATCAGCTTTTCCTAATTGGGTATAATAAAAGATGGCACCACTTAAGTCGCTATCATCAAATACACTTGAAGTCAGATCAGTTTCGGTAAAATCTACCTCTGTCATACGGCAGGATTTAAAATGGGTGTTTTTAAGCTTCAACTGATAAAACGAGGCATAATCGAGCACACAGCCAATGAATTGAAAGGATAAAGAAAAGCTATTGCAATCGTTAAACTGCAAACCAATCATTTTGCAATCTTTAAATAAGGTATCCTGAAAACCTGTATTACCAAGTTTTACATTACTTAAATCGCAGCCCATAAACTCGCACGAAATAAAGGTGTAATCAGGTAAGTTTCCTTCTGCCAACTGGCAATTTCTGAATTTACAATCCTCATATGTGCTTTTGGGAAGTGATGCTATGCTAATATCTTTGTACTCCTGATCGCTAATGTAGTTATCTGACATGTGTTTTTAAGGTGTAAATATAACTTTTTAAAGGCTCTCTTCCCATTTCAACATTGTGCCAATATAAAAAACGCTTGGTATTGCTTTTACCGCCATCAATATCAACTTTAAAAGTTGATTTATCCTTTATGGCAATAATCAAATAAAAGGTATTAGTCCTAGACAGGCTAATTGTATGAAATTTAGAGAGTAGATCAGAAAAAAAATAGTATTCCAACTATGCCTAACAAAATGATCAAAATAATATAAGATATTTGATTTATATCATCCCACATTGAAAATTCCTCTGATGGTTGAGAATCCATTTTATATTTTATTTTACTACTTTCAAGATTATCTAATCTAGTATAAAGACTTTCATTTTCACCTCTCTTTATTCTTGAAGCAACTTTCTTATGGGAGGTATTCTTTTGAACAAATTCTATACAACTACCTTTAAAATTAGGCTTTTGACTATGTAATCTACAAATTAACCCTTTATGAATATCAAGACTCTTATTCAGGCATTTTTCACATAAATGAAGATTGTTTTTATTAGCCTCTTCTTCTCTCATAAAATGCACTTTTATCAATGCAAATGTAATACAATTGAAATGAAATGTTTTCAGTAAAATTTCCTCGCCCATTCTTTCTTGTTGAAGCAGGTCTTAATTTTGTTCCTGTACTGAATGTATAGGAAGGGTACCGCTTATATTAAGAAACTTTTCCAATGCATTCCCTATAAAAAAACATAATGCCCATTTAGTGAGTTTCATGCTAAGAACACTAAAGATTTCACTAAGTACATTGAGAAAGCAATTAAATTTCAACGCTCCTCGAGCTTTCCTTGTGATTTACTGGCTATGCGAGAAAAATATTGAATCAAGATATCTTCCTTTTATTCAATTTTTTAATTATAACATATGTATATATTCTTATATTTATTTAATTAAAGTACAAAGAACCTGTTTATCTCTTAATAATGTCATTTTCCAACCTTAAAACACTGATTTGTCAACAATTGAAATCTTTTAAGGTGGTTTATTCGTTATTATTTTTGAGTTTATAACCTAAAACAAATATCCATGAAAAAGGTATTAATTGTAGATGATGCGATTGACAGTCGTAAAATGTTGAAAGGAATGTTGAAAAACTACAATCTGGATATTCTTGAGGCAGACAATGGACTAGAGGGGTGGAAAACAATAGTTAAAGAAAGGCCGGACTTAGTTTTATTAGACCTTCATATGCCTGTAAAAGATGGCTTTGAAGTTCTGAAAGATTTAGAAGAGGAATGGATGGGTATACCTGTAGTTGTTGTATCTGGTGATGCAGATCAAAACACTATTGAGTCTTGTTTATTGTACGGAGCAACAGCTTATTTGCACAAGCCTGTATTGTTAAGTGAATTTAAAGATGTAATTAAAGTTTTAAAGTTGGCAGGTTAATTAAGTCTTTTATACAGAGTAATTAAGCCCTGTATTTTCGTAAAAAGTGTTAAAAAATAGTGTATAGAACTAGATAATAGCTTAGTTTTTATATGATTTTATTCATAAAAAACTAAGCTATTATTTGTTTACAAAACACATAACACACTATTTCAATGCACATTAAGCCCTCATGAGCTATAAAAGTAAACTAATGCCTTAAAAGGTTAAAAAAAATAAAATCAGAAACTTAGCTACTGGCAACACGTTAAAGAACTTGATATTGGAAAATAATTAATTATCAGATTGTTTGTTAGTAGAAGGATGAAAAAATTTTTAGTATTAATTGTATTAACCGTAATGGTTGGAGTGGCAGGTGCTCAGGTTAAGATTCAAAAGGTTGAAGCTTCATTTATAGCCAATTTTATGCGCTACATTAAATGGCCGGAGCAGGAGTCAATGAAAACATTCAAAATTGGAGTGTTAGGTAAAAATCAGGAAATTTTTAAAGAGTTGAATGCTTCTGTAAATGGAAGAAGTGTTGGCTATGCAAAAATTGAAGTTATAGAAGTTGAGTCTTCGGATCAGGTGAAAGATTGTCAGGTACTGTTCGTTCCAACAGGAAAATCAAGTAAAGCCAAAAAAATACTAGGTGAATTATCACATATTTCTGTGCTACCTATTACAGAAGAACAACATTTTATGCCAGAATTTGCAGCGATTAACTTTAAGGTACAAAATAGTAAATTGACTTTTCAGTTAAACCAGGATGTGGCACAAGGAAAGAAAATTAGTGTAAGTAGCAAATTAGCTCAGATGGCTGCTAATTAATACAACAATTAATAAGATATAGCAAAAACGGCTACCTTTTCAGGTGGCCGTTTTTTGTATCTATATTGACAACAAATGAATTCTTGTATCTAATATGGAATCTGTGGTTTTAAGCTCCAAAAGCAAGTTCTATAATGATAAACCGGAACAAATGATTTCCAATAAATAACAGTGAATTCTTATATGATTACTGATACTTGTATACTGATACTTGTATCACCCTCTCCTACTTAATAAACTTCTCTCTTCGCTGTAAATTAAACAAGCCCCATAAAATAGCAGCTACAGCAACTGTCAAAATGATTAATCGGTTTTGAAACAGAGTGGCTTCGTACAATGACTCACTCATATTGCGGGGAGCTGCAAAAGGGTTTAAGAACACATTCCATTTAGACTCTCCGTTAAAACCATGCAAAAACCACAAAGCAAGCCCTACTACCACCATAATAACTGCTGTTCCGCTTCCGTTTTTGATCATAGTACTGAATAAAAAACCAAGTGTTCCGAATAAAACGAGAACCACAATTAATTGCACTCCCATTTCAAACACCGGTAATTCCACTAATACAAAATTATTCAGGAAAGCCAGAATGGTAATAATAACAAATACCATTAAAAAAATAATAGATAAGCGCACTAACCATACTTTGTATCTATAATTAGGAATTCCAAACAAAATTTCCAGAATTCGGGCGTCTTCGTCATTTTGGATTCCAAAACTGGTGGGAAAAAACATTAATAAAATACCCGGAAAAATAAGTTGATAATACACATCATCTACACCAATCGAATCATCAGAAAACAGTGCAATAGAAGTGATCAGCAAATAAAAAATAATAGAAGCCCCTAAGAAATAAATAAAGCGGTTTCCAAATATAATTTTAAGATTGTATTTAATGATCTGGAGAATATTCTTCATATTACTTTTTACCTAAATGTTCTTTTAAAATACGTTCTAACTCTTCGAGTTTACCCAAAGGAATTTCGTTGAGTGTTTTTACAAAATCCACATCATTTTCAGGTTTCTTCATATGGCTTAAAGGGTGCGTTTCCTCCACCTCTGCATGTGTATCCGGAACCCATTCCAATACATCATTAGGTGTACATTTAAGTAGCACACACAACTTTTCCACTTCTTTTAGCTCCAAGCGTTTTACCTGGTTCTTTTTAATTTTCGTGGAAAAATTATCAGAGAAACCGGCTTTTTTTAGAAACGAAAAAGGGCGCTCTATTCCTCTTGCTCTAAATACGCGTGCGAAATTATATTTTAGCATAATTGTATGGGTTCTATTGTTTTGTAATGATTATTAAATCCTCAATATAGTTTTAATCTTTCATTTTTATAGAATGACAACAAATCATCATCTTGAAAATATCTTTAATAAAAAGAAATGCCTTACATCACCACCACATCTTCCTTAATATTTATATTGTTATGATCCGAGCGCAATAACCACAAGTAAGAATCTTCCAAACTTGAATGTACTGCTTCCGCTTCTTCAACCGGCTTTTCATTTGCCAACACTCTTACTTTAATATTAGCTCCATTTCCGATATGATGCACCACCTGGTATTGTTTATTAACGCTTTCAAATTCCGAAGCAGGTACTTCAAACGTCCATACTTTACCTTGTGTAATGGCAGATAATTCAGCCGGCTTACCCCAATATTTCAGGTAACCTTTTTTCATAACAGCCACCTGGTTACATGAGCTGGAAATATCCTCAATAATATGTGTAGAGAAGATGACAATTCTATCGCGGCTTAATTCAACCAGCAGGTTACGAAAACGAATTCTTTCTCGTGGATCCAATCCTGCAGTAGGCTCATCTACCACCAAAATACGAGGTAAATGCAGCATAATCTGAGCAATACCAATACGCTGTTTCATTCCTCCTGAAAAAGAACCAATAGCATTGTCTTTCCGCTCCCACATATGCACCGCCTTTAATACATATTCTACCCGATCATGACGTTCTTCGCGATTACGCAAACCTTTTAACAAGGCCATATAATCCAAAAACTCATAGGATGTCATGTTTTCATAAGAACCAAATTCCTGTGGCAAATAACCAATTAATCCCTGTAATTCTTCTCTGTATTTTAACGAATCAAGTCCATTTACAAATACTTTTCCATAGCTCTGATCCAGGATACCACAAATAATTCGCATAATAGTGGTTTTACCTGCTCCATTGGGGCCAAGCAAGCCAATCATACCGCTTTTCATAGTTAAAGAAACTCCTTTAACCGCTTTAAAAGGTTGTTTTTGTTTTCCAATAACAGGAATAGAACGAACGATGATATACCAGGTACGACGCATTCCGGCAAAACGTCCTTTTAGCCTTTCTACATTAATATTTTGAGTCAAGAGCTTTTTACCCGTTACATAAATATAAATACAACTGTACCATAAAACGCCCCATACTATAGCTGAAGCCTTTGCTTCGAACTTGAAGGCATAGGCCAATAAGGTGATTAAAGGATAGCCAAATAAAATGGTTTTGAACAGCCAGCTTTTGTCTCCAAACCAGCGTTGGCTCCTTCCTTTTTTATCCGGCCACGAACTCAGATAAGATAAATAGGAAAGAAAGATAAAATAGGAGCTCAACATAAATATAAAGTTCCATAATGAGCTTTCCAGATAACTCCAGGTCATCCATAATAAAAAGCCCATCATTGGAATTTGCCAAACCAAGCCTTCCTGATAATGCTTTACTCCTTTGCTTTTTCGCTCACCAAAACCATATCGCATGGCCGTTTTCCACTCTCTTAAAAAGCGACTGTCACGGTCGTATATTTTCACTACGTTCTGAAGTCTGATAGTAATTGGCTCATCATCTTTAATTAATTTGGTTTGCGCCTGACGTAAACTGGTTCTGACAAAATATACCACGGCAGGCACACCTACAATCACAATAAAATACTCCAGTAACTGCCACATAAAACTATGGTCAAATACATAGTAAACACACAAGGTTCCTATTGCCCATGCTGTATAAATACTAGCTTTTAAAATCCAGTTTAAGGATTTAATCCATTTTAAAGCATTTTCCAGTCCAAAACTAAAAGTGGGGATAAATACCAAGGTTAACAAGGTACTCACCAATAGCCCACCCACTACTGTAATGGCAAAAGGTGCACCCAAACTACCCACATATTCTGATTTACCTAAGGCCAAAGGTAACATGGCAATAATGGTTGTAGAAGCCGTAATTAAAATAGGACGAACACGAGAAATTCCAGCCTGTATCAGTGCTCTGGAATGTTTCATACCTTGTCTGCGCAAGATATTGGCATAATCAATTAAAATAATTCCATTGTTGACTACGATACCTAAAAGGATTAAAAAGCCAATTAAGGTATTGAGTTGAATAAGCGAATTACCAGAGAAAATTAAACCTAAAAGTGAACCAATAGCTGCCAGAGGAATAGAAAACAACATTACAAATGGCGCAACAAACGATTCAAATACCGAAGCCAGAATCATCAGGATTAATATGAAAGCCATACCTATTAAAAAATAGAATTCGCTAAACATATCCTCTTCGTGCAATACTTCCACCGCCGTACCCGAAGGCAGGTTTATTTCTTCAATCAGATTATCCACATCCATTCGCGCTTGTGCCAACAATGATTTTGAATCATTGATTTCATCATTAAATCCATAACGAATGGTAATTTCCTTTTGCTGATTAACCCGTAAAATTTCGGCACGGCCACTGGAATAAATAATATCTGAAAAATTACGCAATGCAACCAACGAACCATTAGTAGAAGCTACATTAAGTTTTTCGAGGTCATCATATGTTTTGGCAGGAATCTCTTCTTCAGGTTTCGGATTTTCAGCCTTCATCACAATATCATATTCCTGGTTATCCAGTTTCAAAGTACCACCTGACGAAACCTGTGTACGAAATGTAGCCAACTCTGCCATTACATTCTGTGGCGTTACCTGATATAAACTCATCAGACCGGGATCAAATTCCAAATGAACTTCCGGACGAGGAAAGCCTGCACTTACCCTTACCGACCTTAATTCATCCTCCATATTATCCTCTAATATGTATTTGATATCTTCGGCCAACAGCAGCATTTTATCAAAGTCCTCTCCTTTTATCACCACACTTTCCTGTTGCTGACCAATTCCAAACATGCCCATCAACATTAAACCCGGGTTATCACCAAAACCACTGTTTCCTCCTGAAGTAGTTCCGCCTTGTTCCAGATTTATTTCAGAATCATCAAAACCATATAAGCGCGCCTGAACATCGGCTTTAATTTCACCTAAAGTTCTTTTTGATTCCTTTTTATAGTCCTCTTTTAATTTGAGCGTTAAACTCGCTTTTTCTTCGTATACCTGACTTATAAGCTGGTCGCCTTCTGTGATATCACCTATTCGTTTTTCTAATTCGCGAACCATAATATCTGTACTTTCTAAAGTAGAACCGGATGGTCGTTCAATATCCACAACAAACTCCGGTGTTTCCACTTCCTGACTTACCGAAATACTCACCAGTAGGCTAATGGCCACACTTGCAAAAAATACCAATACGGCAATATTGATAGTTCGGGCAGGAACCCGAAGTGCACTTTTTAATAACACCATATAAGACTGCACCATTCTGTGATGAAGTGGCAATCTGCGTAAGCGTTTTTGAACATCTAACTTTCCGTACCACAACACACTATGTGTCATCATTGGAATAAGCAATAAAGCAACAGCCAATGAAATTAATAAGGTTCCTACTATGGAAACACTGATATTTTTAGCCACCAGCTTAAACAACATATTCGATGAAAATGCAAATGGTAGAAATACCGTTATGGTAGTTAAGGTTGCCGCCAGAATAGCTCGCCATACCTCTCGTGTTCCCATAATAACTGCCTTATCCCGATCTGAATTGGTAGAGGCTACTCGGTAAATATTCTCCAACACCACAATACTGTTATCTATCAGCATTCCAACCGCCAGAGCAATACCGATAAGGGTAAAAGTATTGATGGATATATTAAAGGCGTAAAACAAGTTAAAAGCTGAAAATACTGAAATAGGAATTGACAGCATGACCAATGACACCAACGGAATATTCTTCAGGAATATCCAAAGAATAAATACAGCCAATATACTTCCTATCAAGGCCAGATTAATAATGGATGAAATATTTTCTTCCATGGTTTCTGCCGAGTTAGACGTAATGGTAATCTCAACGCCACTCGATTGCAGTTCATTATTTAGCTTTTCAACCTCTTCCTTTATTCTACCTGAGAGTTCAATTTGATTGACCGTAGATTCCCGGGAAACGTTAATGGTCACCGACTCTTTGGCATTTACACGGCTATAGCTGGTTTGTTCTTTAACTCCAAAAACAATATCTGCAATATCCTTTAATAAAACCGGCCCTTCTTCCTTAATCACTACATTTTCTAAATCTCCGATATTGTTATATTCCCCTTCTACATTTACAAACAGATACTGTCCCTGATCTTCAACGCGTCCGGCAAATGTTTTGCTTCCCTCGTTGTTTTGTATTTTCCGACGCACCTCTGAGGTAGTAATTCCCATACCTTCCAGCTTGTCTTCATTCAGCGTTATTTCGACTGTTTTTTGCCTACCTCCATATACTTCGACCCCGGCTACACCATCGATACTTTCAATCTTATCCGTAATTTTTTCATCAGTAATGGCACGTACTCTGTCTACATCTCCTTCGCCCAAAACCTGAATAGACATAAACTGATTGGTAAATTGATCCATATCAATCTTCATCACCGTTGCCTGATAGTCATCCGGCAATAAATGTTGCGAAGCTTCAACCTTTTCAGCCAGTTTTAAATAGGCATATTTAAAATCCACCTCCTTGGTTAAATAAATACTTATGGTAGCTCTTCCCGGATTTACTCTCGACTCTATCTTCTCAATACCCTCAATAGTTCCCACCACTCCTTCCATGGGAATAACAGCTTCCTGCTCCACATATTTAGGATCTGATTCTGTTTGACCTGCAATCTGCACAAACAAAACTGGAAGCTCGGTATTGGGATATAATTCTACCGGTAAATAGTTGTAAGACACTATACCCAATAGGCTTAATGCCACAAACAACATACTTATCAGTACTTTTCTATGTATAATAAACTTCATTTTTTCAGTTAACAGTAATCATTTTCAATAAGATAATGGACAACCATATTATTGGTTGGTAATTGCCTGCTTTTTCTTAAATACACCATCAAACACATAATATACACACGGAATAACTATCAGTGTTAATAAGGTTGATGTAACTAATCCTCCTATTACAGCAATGGCCATAGAGGATCTTAAAGCTGCACTTTCACCAAAACCAAAAGTCATTGGTAGAAGACCTAAAATAGTAGTTAAGCTGGTCATAAAAATGGGGCGCAATCGACTATTGGCTGCTGCTATAATAGCCTCCTTCAAAAACATACCTTCTTTTTTATACTGATTGATGGCATCTACTAAAATGATAGAATCGTTTACTGCAATACCAGCCAGCATAACCAATCCTATGTATGCCATAATATTTAAGGCTTTGCCAAGAATTAGAAAAGCCGCTATTGCTCCTACTCCTGCTAACGGAATCGTTAATAAAATAGTAAATGGATGAATTAAAGATTCAAATTGCGAGGCCATAACCATGTACACCAAAATAATAGATAAAAGCAATGCAAACGAAAGACTTCCAAACGATTCCTTACGCATCATCTCGTCTCCTTTGACTTCATATTTATATCCGGCAGGAAAGTCAATCTGCTTCAAGGTGTTTTCGATTTTCAATGCTAATTGATCTACCGGCATATTTCCTTTCATATGTGCCGAAATACGACCAATACGATTTTGGTTATTGCGGATCACTTCCTTGGCCGAGGTACCTACTGAAATTTGAGCTAATTCACCCAGACGGTATTGTTCCTCACCATTTTCTATCACAAACTGATCTAATTCTTTTAACTGATAATCTGGCATTTTTAGTGTAATATCTGTTAACTCACCATCACTTTCAATGCTTCCCGCATCCTTACCCATTAAAAATTCCTTCAATTGCGAAATAATGGTACTGGCGCCTATATTAAAAAGTCCGGCTCTGTATCGATCTATTACCACATTGACTTCCGGAACCCCATCTGCAAAAGAACTTTTTAGATTGTATAATTCAGTCTCTTTCGACAACTCAGCATACACCATATCTGTTAATTGATCCAACACATCCAAATCTTCACCAACCACTTCAATTACAAAAGGCGCTTCGTTATTTCCTAAAATTTCCTGGAGAGCTGTTTCATCCTGCAAATACTCTATCTCCATGTCTTCAATACCTGAAAAAACATCACTTAGTACAGGAATAAAATCATCGCTTGAATAAGGAGAATCCTCGGCTATGACAACCTTAATAAAACCTGTATTTTCTCCTTCGAATACACTTTCTTCAGATCCGCTTAAATCTGTTTGAGGTCCGGCATGTGTATACACAAAATCCACGTTTTCATTAAACGTTTCCATTACTATTTCTTCCATCGCATGTATCGTAGAAGAAGTTCGGTCTAAACCAGATCCGGCTGGTAAGGTTATTTCCATGGAAAACTCTCTGGTTTTAGCTTTAGGCATAAACTCACTTCCTACCCAAGATAATGATAAATAAGTAAGTCCTACTAATACAAATGCACCAACGATAACAGCATAACGCTTTTCTAATAAATTACCTAAAAGACGACTGTAACCAGGATAGTTTTTCTCTTTAATTTTTAGTTTATCCGGTCTTTTTCCGAGCAGTAAAACACTTAAAACCGGAATGATTAAGATAGCCACAAATAAAGATGACAATAAGGAAAATGCCACCGTCCAGGCCTGATCCTTAAACAACTCACCTGATGCACCGTGTAAGTATACGATTGGCAAAAACACCACAATAGTAGTTAAAGTAGACGCGACCAAAGCGCCTCCCACTTTGGCAGTACCTTCAACAGCAGCTTCTTTTAATGATTTCCCTTTTTCGAGCAGACTAAAAATATTTTCAACCACGATAATGGCATTATCCACCAACATTCCTGCCCCTAAGGCCAAACCACCTAAGGTCATTATATTTAATGTTAAGCCATTAAAGTACATGAGATTAAACGTAGCAATAATAGATATGGGAATAGCCAGACTCACCACCAGCGTTGTTCCTATTCTTCTTAAGAAAACAAACAATACAATAATAGCGAATACAATACCGATAAGGGCACTATCCTCAACCTCTCCAATAGCATCATCAATAAATTGC
This sequence comes from uncultured Saccharicrinis sp., assembly GCA_963677245.1. Taxonomy (GTDB): domain Bacteria; phylum Bacteroidota; class Bacteroidia; order Bacteroidales; family Marinilabiliaceae; genus Saccharicrinis. The sequence goes on along the minus strand of OY781921.1, from coordinate 379,212 downwards.
CCCTGGTTTTTAATTACGGTAATTTCGTATCCTGGAAGCGCTTTTTTAATTTTCTCGAATTCTACATTTAACGCTTCTATTGCAGAAACCGTATTAAATTTGGTTTCCTTATAAATAGATAAACCCACGCAGCGTTTGCCATTGAGCCTAACAATATTTTGTGGATCCTGATTTTTAAAGGTAACCGAAGCCACATCACTTAACAATAATGGTACTTCTTTACTTGTTCCACTTTCATCCGTTTCAATGGTTCTGCCGACCACGATATGGCCTAAATCTTCAGGCGATTGATAAATACTAACGCCTTTAATAATGTATCGTTGCCCTAATTCTTCAATGGAACCTCCTGACACATTCTGATTGTAATTCTGAATTTTACTAACAATATCAGAAGAACTCAGGTTATGCGACTCCAATAAATACGGATTCGTCGCAACTATAATTTCTTTGCTTTCATCTCCTGACAATCGCACATCCGCAATACCATCCACCCGGATCAACTCATTGCGAATATAATTTTGAGCCACTTTTCTCAAATCGTGCATATCTGTAATCGCAGGATTAGAAATAGCTGCTAGCATGATGGCTGAAGCATTAGGATCGTTCCTGAAAATATTGAGCTCCTCCACATCTTCATTCTGACTATAAGCAGTCAACGCTTTTTGTAAGTCCAGAAAAGCTTCATCCATATCCTGATCCCAGTTATATTCAACCGTTATTTGAGCAGAACCTACTTTACTCACTGAGCTCACATTGCTAACACCCGACTGGCGAATGATAGTACCTTCCATTTGCTCAACAAACTGTTTCTCCATCTCTTCGGGAGGTCTTTCACCGGATTGTATTTCTACAACTATTCTCGGATTATTTAAATCCGGAAACAAATCGGTACCTAAACGAGAAAAGGAGATAATACCCAATAATACAATGCCTAAAATAATCATGGCAACCGTTACCGGATAGTCTATGGAAAACTGTGCTAGTTTTTTCATTCAAATTTAATTTACCATTAACACTCGACCGATTTAAATTATCGATCAGGCCACAACTTTATTTATTTAGCACCTTAATTTTAGAACGATCTTTTAAAGTCTCAAATCCCTTAATAATCAAACGCTCCTCTAACCCTAATCCTTCTGTCACCTCTACTTTTCCATTTTGCTCCATACCTGTTGTTATCCTTCTTTCTCTGGCTGTTTCGTTTCGAGCTACAAAAACTACTTTACCACCAGATCGAGATAAAATAGCATCTTTAGGAATAACGATGACACTATCCTTTTTATCCACCACAACATCTGCTTTTACAAACATTCCCGGACGCAGTTTACTTTCCGGATTTTGAATATAAAGCCTTCCTTTAAATGTTCTGGATTCTGTATCAATGGCCGGTGACATCTCTTTTAAACTACCTTTTAAAGTATCTTCTGGTAAGGCATAATTGGTTATCCATGCCATTTGATTTAATGAAATATGACTAATCTGGCTTTCTGGCAGCATTAAGTCCATTACCATTTCTTTATAACTCATAAGTTGCAATACCTCTTGTCCCTGCTCAATTTTAACACCCTGAGAAAAATAAGGCAAATCGGTTATCACACCATCAAAGGGTGCTTTAATCTTCATTTTATCCAAACTTATCAGCGCATTTTCATATGTTTTTTGAGCTGTTACCCATGATTTTTCGCCAGTTACCTTTTCGCGTAAAGTAACACCTCCCTTTTCGTACAGCGCCTGTTGCTTTTCATATTCCATCTTGGAAATATCTAAGTCAATTTTGGCACCTTCTATATTTACATTATTCTCATATTCTACATCCTCGGTTTTTATAATTACCTCACCTTTCAGAACTCTATCTCCCATTTTAAATTTTTTCCCCGTACGCGGATTAATTTGCAGATAATATTCACCTGAGGCTTCATTTTTTAAGATGGTTTCATACTCGGACATGATGGTACCTGTTGCGGTAAATATTTCTTGAATATTATCTTTTGTAACTTCCTGAATGGTTACCGGAACAGCCACATCTGCTGTAAAGTTATTTTGTTGATCGTTGCAACTCCAAAGTGCCAAACCAACAAATGCTATTGTAAGAGATCGTTTTATCATGATGCAGAATTATTTTTTATTAAAATTAGGTGCTACCGGAATATCATTTTCGAAGTCGTACATACTTTGAATCTTCATATTTAATAATTCCAGCTTATAGCTAATGATTGAATTGGTTAATTGATTTTTTTTAGATGTTAACTGATTTTGAACCAGATTTAAATCCATACTGGTTAAATCGCCATTCTTATATTTTTCGAGGTTGATTTCATAAGTAAGTTCAGCATTTTCCAGGTTTTTACGCGCAATTTCAATCTGACGAAGGTTATTCTCCAAACTTCTATACACCTGACGTATGGTAAGTTTAATTCCAATTTCTTCATCACGCAAATCATTCTGACTACTTTCTAATGCGGCCTGTGATGCTTTTAGTCGGGCTTTTTTCTCACCCCAATCCCAAAGTGGAATGGTTAAACCTAGAGAAATATCTCGTGTATTATTCACCTTATTAAATACCTGTTGCACATCTTCATTTTGTCCTATCAACCCAACTTCAACACTAAGATTTCCTTTAAATTCATTTAAAGCATTAGTTGCAATTAAATCAAACTGACCATTTTCAATGGCAATTTGTCTTTGTCTTATTTCCATTCTATTTCCTAAACCATGATCAATCGCCATTTTTAAATCCACATCAACCGGTAAAATAGAAACATCCGCCAACACCATGATTTCTTCTTCTAAATCAATTCCCAGCATCTGCTTAAAATTATCCTTATCATTTTCAAAGGTCACTTCTGCATCTTCCATGGATGACTCACTGGTCATTAAATCCAATTCTGCCTGATACAATTCTTCCTTGGCACTTAATCCCGCTTCCACCTTATTTTTAATAATTTCATAACTCTGCTTCCTGTTTTCATACTCCTCACGAGATGTGTTTAAGGTCATTTGCGATTGATATACTTTATAAAAAGACTGCGTTACATTATTCTCCACACTCAATTCCTGCAAAGCAAAACTTAATGAAGTATTTTCATAGTCTAATTCTAATTGCTTGAGCTCTTGCTTTGTTTTATTATAAGTAAACAAAGGTTGATCTAACTTCAAACTTAAGTTATTATTAAACCCGCTATAATTTGTATTTGTTGGAATCCATACCCCTGTATTGGAATCATATGCCCAACCATCACTATGAGAATCTCTATAATTAAAAGTATTGTTTAATGATATAACTCCATCTGTTAATAATATAGGCTGCGATATTTGAAAGTTAGCCAGATTCTGAATGGTTTCACTAGAATACCATTTTGAATTACTATTGTTAAACTCATCTCCCTTGGAATAACTCAATGGAGTAACACCTAAACTAAAATTACTTTTTAAAGACGCTCTCTGCGCTTTTAGGTTTTGTTCACTTCGTATTAACGAGAGTCTTGAAGATTGAATTCTTGGGCTGGTTTTCATGGCCTGCTCTAATGCTTGTTGCAATGATAACAAGCGCTGCGCATGTATTTGCAATCCACAGGCCAGCAATCCTAGCATCAGGAATATGCTTACTTTTCTAAATCTCATGTTTATTTATATTTCAATCAATTATTATTCTTATAGTTTAACCCATTTAACCGCATCAGCAATAACCACATTTTTAGTCGTCTTATCCGATAGTTCTACCACAGCTTCTCCGTCAGAGAAATAAAACTCACCTAATAAAAACCATTCCGGTGATTCTGATTCAATGGGCACAACAACTTCATCATCTCCATCATCGTGGTGCACCATAAAAGTATAGCTCGCATCTTGCGGATCCTGGTTTCTAAAATTACCCATTCGTGAGGATGGAATTCTGGCGTACACATTATACCTGCCCGTAGCCTGCAATTGTGCAGCAAACCTTGCTTTGGCAGCTCCATCTCCACTTTTTTTATACATGAATGATTTGGTATAATCTCCGAAGGCCATTGCATCTAACACGGGTGTCCAACGTGCATCGGGTCTAAAGAATCGTAGGCTTTTATACTCTGATCCACTATCTTCACTTTCTTCATCCCGATTAATAGAAATCATTTCCTTCAGGGTTTTTCTACCTGAAGTATTAACTACTGAGAAACCTTCATCCTCATTATCTACTACTACTTCATTCTCTAAACTAAATTTAATTTCCTTATCTAAATAAATGATACCCGTTTCTGCTTTAAAACCTTTTGGAGCTTTTGTAAAATCAGCTAATGAAAAACGAGTGTCTGAAGGAATATTTTTCGATAAATAAGTATGAACAGAAAGCATACGAGGTGCATCATCCACTATAATTCCTATTTTAACTTGCTCCCCTTGGTTGATCAAATAGTTTTCCTCATGAGCCGTTGACATACGACCTCCGCCAGGTCCTCGTCCTCCTCTACCACCACGACCACCTCTTCCGCCCATTACTGAGGCTTTAATGATACCATCGGCTTCACCATTATTCGCAACTTCAATACTGATATAATAGCGCTCTCTATTGTCATCTTTAAACTCATAAATTTTATATTCTCCAAAAGTATATGCTGGCAGCTTTAAATCAGCATCTGTATTTAACGACAATTCACTCTTCTCCTTTCCTTCAATCAGCTTTATAATTTCCTTATCCTCTATGGTTGATAAAACATTTGCAGCTAATAAACTGTCAATGTAAGAATCAAACTTATCACTTCCTATACGAGATTGTGCTGTAGCAAACATATTACTACCGGTTGTAACGATAATATCAGCAATACTCACATCCAAATCATCCCGATCTGCTAACTCCTTAATACTTCCGCTATTTTTATTTAAAAATAAGATAGATTTATCGGTTGATGACAAACGACCAAAACGCGAATTGGTAGATTGAATTCGGTTTAACATATGCCATTCCAAACACATATTAAAAAATGGTAAATCTTTTTCTTCCAATCCATACGCATAATTATAAAACAGTGGAAATACAGAATAAGCACTCCAGTTGGATAAGGTACGTCCTAAATCATCATTACCCCTAAAAAATCTACGCCCACGCTCCGGTTGTGCAAAAACATTACCCACTAGATCCATAAACAGATTACTTTCCTTTTCTTTGGGTAATAACTCTTCTGAATCATTGTCTCTACCTCTACCCGGACCGCCCCGGTTGCTGTTTCTATTGGCCAAATTGAAGCTTCGAATACCTGCCCCAAATTCAGGAACAAAAATCATTTCCGGATGTGTATTTTCATTGCATAAAGACCAACTTCGATAATGTGAATAAAAATGAACGGGTACTTCTACAAACTGCAACCTTTTGTATGGATACTTAACTCCTAATTTACGTTCAAAATCACCTTTTAGCGTTCTGATTAAGAAAGGAAGTGTATCATTAATATTCTCAAAGTATTTTGCGAAGAAATAATTATCGGCTTTTGCGTTGATACAGTATTCAACACTATCCACCATTATCGATTTTGTTTGATACTTTCCGCCTGCCAAACTTATTTTTGCGTAAGGCACATCTCCTTCGAATATAGTCCATCCATCCTTTAATTTCTTATTTCCCTGAGCAATATAATTTAAATCGTTTTCTGAATTTATCTTGAGTGAATAGGTGAAAAAACGTTGCGTTCTAAAAGCATTTCTTTCTGCCACTATTGGATACCATAAGCACTCTTTGGTAAAAAGAAGGTAATTTGATGTCAGAAAGCATACTTTTTTTCCTGCTAACAATGGATCTAATCGATGATCACTTTCTCTCACCTCTTGCTTTAAATCAAAATAAGCTAAATCATTAGTAGGTCTTCCTTTAAAAGTAATATGAATTTCAACAGAAGTACTCTTATCTGGAATACCTTTCAATGACAGTATATTCAATTCTTGATGAAATTGAACTGGTTTATCTTTGATGTTTATAGATTTGATTTTTAAACCACTATTAAAGAAAAAACGTAATTCAGAAGGGAGATTCTGTTCATCCGATTGCACTTTATATATCATTTCTCCCTCAACATTACTTCCTGAATGCTTTATTTGAATATCATAATGATTTATAGAATATCCTGCACTAATAGGTAATTCCTTCTCTATTTTTGCCAGGTCTTGAATTTGCTTTTCATTGTTTGCTTTTTGAAATACATATAGCCCAATCATACCTGTGCCCAACAAAATACTCACTAAAGCAGGAACTAATAGTACTTTTTTACTTAAGCTCCCTTGAGATAACCTAGGTAATTTATAAACAGTTAAAAATATTAAACCCAGTCCCAATAATAAATAACCACCTCTTATGGCAAGGAGCTGAAAAGGATCTGAAAAATTGACGTATGAGGAATAAGCTAAAGGCGTATTAAAGGTGATAAAGTCCCAAATCCCAAAATGTTTACCTTTTAAATAGAATATTGATGTTGCAATAAAGCCCAAAACCAGGATAAATGTAATTGCCTGGTTTTTGACCAATAACATAACAAAAAACGAAATTCCTAATATGAATAACAGTGTAGGAAATGATATAATCAGCAGGTATAATACATATGTAATGGCACTAAAACCAGCATCCGGACTTATAAAATTAATGATAAGTGTAAACAATAATACAAGTAGATTTAAACCACTAAAAACAGTTAATATCCCTAGTGTTTTACCAAATACATATTGAAGGTTTGACATATTACGCACATATATCACTTCAGTTGTATCCAGTTTTTTATCTCTACTTAAAAAGTCAGCGGATAAAAACACGGCAATAACAGCTTGCACTATATTTAAAACCCACAGGTTCATATAAGGTAAACCTCCAATCAACATTCTGTCAGGCCAACCAGCTCGTCCAATGTCTGTGGATGCCATAATATTAAAAAACAGTACAAATGCGACTACTATGGCTGAGAAAATACGAAAAAACCAACTACGTAATAAAGTTTTTATCTCGAATCGGGCTACAGTTAAAAGTGGATTATGCATGAGTCAATAGTTTTTCTGATTCATATTCCATGAAATACACATAGGCATGCTCCAGGTTTGGATCAATATTTTCGCCCTGAAAATCGCTTGCAGAAGGGGCTATTAATTCCACCTCGTATCCATCAGTATCTGGTATTGTTGTTATCACCGGATATTTTTGTTTGAATTCTTCCATCAAATCAAATCCAACATGTGTTCTCCATACTTTTCCTCGGGATAATTCTATAAATTCATGTGGACTACCTGTAAATCCAATCTGACCATTATTTAGCAATGCCATTTGCTGACAAGTACTGGAAATATCGCCAACGATGTGAGTGGATAATATTATGATGACATCTTTTTGACTTAGATCAGCCAGTATATTTCTAAAACGGATTCTTTCTTCAGGATCTAAGCCGGTTGTTGGCTCATCTACAATCACAATTTTAGGATCACCTACAATTGCCTGGGCAATCCCCAAACGCCTTTTCATACCTCCGGAAAGCTTATTGGCAAAACGGTTTCGTACTTCAAACAAGCCAACCTCTTCCAATAAACGTTCCACCTCATTTTTTCTTTCTTTTCTGCTGCTTATACCTGCTAGTGATGCTGCATAGTCTAAAAATTCGTAGGTTTTAAGCTTTGCAAAAAATCTAAAATCCTGAGGAAGGTAACCCATCATAGCTCTCACTTCTTTTCTATTCTCACTTAAGGCATTACCATTTATCAAAATATCGCCACTTGTAGGTTTAAGTAACGTGACCAATATTTTCATAAGTGTAGATTTTCCGGCTCCGTTAGGACCTAACAAACCAAACATTCCAGAATCTATTTGAAGATTTACCTCTTTTAATGCCTGAAAGTTATGTCCATAAACCTTATTAAGGTTTTGAATTGATATTTCCAAAGTATATATTTTAAATAGTGTGAGAAATTCTAATGAACCAAATATATCAAAAACAATAAAATTATGATATATATAAATTACAAAAAGCCACTTCTGCTTTTATACTAAAGCAGAAGTCGCTTTGGGATTATAATGTTATAATTTAATACTGATCCCTACATGTATTATATTTATAATAATCATCTACTGAACTTGAATAGCTTGTGCACCTTGTTTGCATCCATACCCTTTGCCTTGCCCTCTTTTATGCATTCCATTTTTGTGTTGACCTTTAGCTCCATGTCTCATTTTACCTTTATTGTATCCATGTCCCTTGCCAGCACGAGCATCAAACATCACTTTTTGTTCATCATTGAGTAAATTACGAACCTGCATTTGATGATCGAATTGTTTCTTAGCCATTTGTGTTTTAATACTATTTACTTCATCTATTATTTTATAAAAGGCTTTCTTATCAATATTATCTCCAACCGAAGCTGCTTGTAGTTCAGCCTTTTTAATTTTTAACTCATTCTTTAAAGGTGTTAACTCCTTAACAAAAGAAATTTTCAACTCCTTTATTTCAGACTGCTGTTCTTCACTTAAGTCCATACCATTTACACCTGCCATCCTGCATTCACCATTTGTGCCTCTTTGCATTTGTCCATTACCATAGCCCCACGCACTGCCTACAAACAAAACTCCAAATAAAGCAACTATAGTTGCAGCTTTTAATACTCTACTTCTCTTTTTCATCACTATAATTTTTAAATTAGACATTTTTAATTGAATGTACCTTTTCCATTTTCATGAATTTACATTCATAAATCAAATCATTTAAATACAAAAGGTTTATTGAAATTTAGCTACCGTAAGGTTCACATTCAGTATGCTAAAAAATTTAGTTATAATTTAATTACTCCTGTTTTATTGTATTACGATGTCCCCCTCTTCTACCAAATCTGCCATTTCTATCCATCATTCCAATTATTAATGAATCAAATAACTCTACCTGCTCAGGCTTACATTCCTCTCTCATTTTGCCAAAATGTTCCATTGTAGATACCTCTATCTGTAATTTTAATTTGGCCATCTCTTTTAAAAGAGAATCGGATACTTCACTATTATAATTATTACTATTATTAATTAATCCTCTTCTAACACGTCCCATATTATGCTTTAAGCTATCTACACTTGAAAAATATTCAATTCTTAATTCTTCAAATTTAACTTGTTGTTCTTCTGATAAATTTAATTTATCTACAAAGAATTGCATTCCCTTCCTTTTATTTTCATTGTTTCTAATCGAATGGGAATTTCTCTTATAATTATCCTGTGAAGGTTTTTCCCACCACATCCTCCAGGAAAGAACATTTAACAGCACTAAAACTGCAATAATTATATGGTAATATTTTTTATTCATGATTAAACTTTATTCTTGCGTTAATGATGATTCACTCTCTTCGTATAAAATGAAATCACTATTCCAAGCCACATAATCCTGAAACACTTGTTCAGAGCTATCCGAATCTGTGGTTTTATTTTCCGAATTATTGAAAAAGTAAAAATTAGCAATATTCACAATAATAATTAAGACAAATACAGGTTTTAAAATAATATTAAATCCCCAGAGAATATCTTTCTTATCATCCAGCTGTTCAACTTTTCCCATTACTCTGGTTGTAAAAAAAGCACTTGTTTTAACTTCTTCATTTGACCTGGAATGATTTATTATCTGATCCAGTTCTTTATGTATATTTTTATTCAACTTCTTCATAACTCCTGCTCTTTACTAATTAGACGATGGATTTAAGAAAACCCCTCACTTTATTATAAATATTCTTTAATTTGTTTTTCTAAGACACTTTTCAACTTCTTTTTAGCCCTTAAAACCAATGATTCAACGCTTTTAACAGAGGCTCCCATAATCTCACTCACCATATGTTGATTCATTCCTTCAATTTGTGTTAAAACATATGCCTCTTTCTGCCTTTCCGGGATTCTCGATAAACCGACATATAATAATTCTTTTCTTTGTTCTTTAATTAAAATGCTAGCTGGATCATCTGTTGAAGGCTCCATCCATTGTTCATTTTTTATTTCTTCAATGTATGTATTTAATCCTTCCCCCCTTTTTATTCTTTTCTTCTTACGAATTGCATCCAATGATTTATTTGAAGCTATCTTAAAAATCCAGGTTCCAATACTCGATTGCCCTCTAAATTTTTTTATTGATTTATACACTTCAATAAATACCTCTTGAGATATATCCTCTGCATCTTCTAAATCATTGGTATATGAATAACAGATACGAAGAACCTTATCTTTATAGTCGTTTACTAACGATTCAAAAGAACGCATATCCCCCTTAATAATTTGTTGTATTATATCTATATCTGTTTCTATCACTTTAAAAACTTCGTTACATAAGAATTAGACGATAATCTAATTTAAACCCCGCACTAATTTAGTAAATACCTAAAAAAGATTTTTACATTTTTGAGTATTATGTATTTACATCTTTTTTTTTATCTTTAATCAAATCCAAAAACTCAGCCATGAGATTACCTGTACTTGTCTTTTTTATTTTAACAATACCTATCTCTTTACCTGCCAAGGATATTTTACTACTAAATTCCTACCACACAGGATTTAAATGGACAGAAGGTATTACAACTGGAGTCTTAGAAGCAGCTATTCCCAAAGAAGAATACAGAGTATTTGTTGAATATATGGATTACAAGCGTTTTCAACATAAGGACTATTTTTATGAATTAAGTACTTTGTACAAATATAAATATGGTGACACCCAAATTGATGGTATTATTTGTGCTGATAATTATGCATTTGATTTTTTCCTGGTTAATGGAGATAATATTTGGAATAACCAAATACCCGTTAGTATCTGTGGGGTTAACAATATTGAAACTTACGAATACGACCACCAAAGAATTACAGGAATAAAAGAAACCATTGATTTTCTCGGCACTTTAAAACTAGCTCAACAATTACAACCTGATCTCGATACTTTTATTGTAATATCAGACAATACTTTATCAGGAAATATTTTCCTTAATCAATTTCAAAATAAAATAAAACAACTATCCAAACCTACATCATATATAATTTATGATGGATCAGATTATGACGCATTAAAAACAAAACTAGAAAACACAAACCCTAAAAACAAAGCAATTATACTACTAAGTCTTTATTCTCATAAAAATAATATACCTATGGAAATGATAGACATAGGTAAAGAGTTAACACATAATCTTAATATTCCCATTTATAGTTTTTGGAATTTCTTACTCGGAGACTTTATTGTTGGCGGCAGCCTGCTAAGCCCTTACGATCAAGGATATCAAGCAGCAAATCTTATCATCGATCAAATTAACAACCCACAAAATAGTCAACGTGAATTGCTTCCTTCTACTTATGATCTTACTGTAGATTTTAAATTAATTCAAAATCTACAACTTGATGAGAGTAAAATACCCTCTAATGCGATTATTATAAATAAAGAAACACCTTTTTATATACGCTTTAAACAAGAACTTATTTTTTTTCTTTCTACACTTATTGTTTTAGTGAGTATCATTATGTTCTTAATCAATAATATTATTAAACGAAAAAAGACAGAATTAAAGTTAATTGAAAGCGAAAAAAGACTGGAATTGGCTATCAATAGTGCTAATGAAGGTTTATGGGATATACTACTTCCCGAAAGAAAGACAATTTATAATAAAAACCTGGCAAATCTCTTTGGTTACAAACATGAGCATGAGCTAGACATTAGCGTTTACAATTGGAGAAGTTATTTTCCTCAAGAAGAACTACTGCAGATCAAAGAGGCTTTCTTAATTCACACTAAAGGCATTACCCCCTATTTTAAAATAGAAACTCCCATTTTCCAGAAAGATGGAACCTTGCGCCATGTTGCTTTACACGGAAAGGTTACAGAAAGAATAGACAGTAAACCATCAAGAATAACGGGTGTAATAATGGATATCTCTGCTCAAAAAGAATTTGAAACTCAGCTTAAAATAGCCAAAGATAAAGCAGAGGAAAGTGATCGCTTAAAATCTTCATTCTTAGCTAACATGAGTCATGAAATCAGAACACCTATGAATGCCATTTTAGGATTCTCTGATATTTTAATGAGTCAAGAGTTAAGTGCTAAAGAAATGGGGTCATATTTGTTGCAGATAAAGAACAGTGGCGAAAACCTCTTAAATATTATAAACGATATTGTTGATATATCTAAAATTGAATCAGGTCAATTAACTATTCGAAAAGAAAAATTCAATTTGAATGAATTGTTAAACAATATAGAATCATCCACTAGAGTATTAATTAAAACAAAGAATAAATCGATATCTGCAAAATTTATTAAAGAGTCTGTTAATGAAACTTTTTTATTTTACTGTGATCCTTTTAGACTTGAACAAATCTTACTCAATCTAATCTCCAATGCCGTAAAGTTTACGCAAAAAGGTGGAATTGTTGTACAATACGCCAATCACAATACTTACTTAAAGTTTACAGTAAAAGATACAGGAGAAGGTATATCTGAAAAAGACCAGGAAATTATTTTTGAACGGTTTAGACAAGCAGAAAACAGTTCTCGCAAATTACTATCAGGTACAGGATTAGGCTTATCAATCACTAAAAGCCTGGTGGAACTCTTGGGAGGAAAAATCGTCGTTTCATCTAAAGTAAATAAAGGATCAACTTTTACTGTTTATTTACCAACTAATAAAAATCTATTAACTGATATTTCATCTCTCAACTCCTGTTCTAGCTGCAATTAATAAAATCTATATATTTGCGTTCGAAAGAAAAAATAGAATGTTATGCAATTATTTTACGAGCCGGATTTTGAAAGTAATGGTTACCATTTAGGTTTTGATGAATCTAAACATTGTGTAAAAGTTTTGAGGCACAAAAATGGAGATCAGGTAACTGTTATGAACGGACAGGGTAAAATATTTCAATGTCAGATTATTGATGCCAACTCTAAAAAATGTGCACTTGAGGTTCTTGAAACTAACTCCTATAACAAAAGAGAGTTTTCAATCCATATGGCAGTAGCACCTACTAAAAATATGGATCGATTTGAATGGTTTCTGGAAAAAGCAACTGAAATCGGTATTGAAGAAATAACACCTATTATTTGTGATCACTCAGAAAGAAAAATTATTAAACCTGAGCGTTTAATAAAAGTTATCGTATCTGCATCAAAACAATCTTTAAAATCATACATTCCAAAATTGAATGAAGCTGTAAATTTTAAAGAGTTTATTTCAGTGCACAAATCAAATAATCAATCATCATACATTGCCCATTGTGCAGAAGGATCTAAAAAACTTTTAAAGAATATATACAATATCAATAGCGATGTCACCATTTTAATTGGTCCCGAAGGTGATTTTTCTACTCTGGAAATTGAATTGGCCTCACAACATAATTATGAGGCGATTAGTCTTGGTAAAGAAAGATTAAGAACAGAAACAGCCGCATTAATGAGTTGTGCAACCATTAATTTCATCAATCAGGTTGATTAAATATAATCTGCCAATGTTTGTCTTCCTAAAAATGATTTAAACTCACATGCTAAGGCCGCAGCTAAATCACCCATTAAACACTTGTCAAAAGGACAACGCTCTTTACTTCCTGGACATCCTTGCACTTCTACAGGCCCTTCTATAACTTCATACAACTCCAACAAAGTAATATCCTGAGGATCTTTTTTAATAATAAAACCACCGCTTGGTCCCCTGTTTGATGCCACAAAGTTTTCTTTTGCCAATCGCTGAAAAACTTTTGCGACATGATGTCGTGAGCTATCTATTTTTTCGGATATCTGATTTACATTTAATTTCTGTTCCGTTTTTGCAATTAATACCATTCCATGCAAGGCAATTGATGCAGCTTCAGATAATGTAATTATTTTAGACATTTCGGAATTTCGTTTATTTGAATACTTGAATGCTTAATCTTTTAATAAGCATACAAATTAAGCGATTTGAATCTGTATTTAAAAATACATGCAATAAAAAAACCCATGCTATACAGCATGGGCTTTGTATTAAAGTATATATTATTACTTGCTTTCTTCAACCAATGTTTTAGTTGGTAAATCACATACTTCAGTTGGACCAAAGTACTGAATTGGACCAGGATATACATATTTAGTATTTAATCCCCAATCATCTCTTTGTGCAACAAATGCTTTAAATGGCGCACCATCTAATTTAACAAGTGCTTTTTGAATTACTGGTTTCATTTCTCCATGACGACGCTCCATGTTCATCATCATTGTTACAGGTACACCACCAGCAATCCACTCTTCTGCAGGAGCAGTTAAGTTACGTACAGATGACATATATCCTGATTTTCCTTCTGCAATAAGAACCGAAGCAGTATATCCTAATGAATAACAGTAATCAGCATCAAAGTTAGAAGGAGCAGCACAACGTCCTTCATAACCAAAGAAGTGAACTTGAGAAGCAAATTTTCCTGAGAAAGATCCTTCTTTTTTCATCTTCTTTAATTTAGCTTTCACCATATCAGCTAATAATTTTTCAGTTTCAATTAATGAAACCTGAACGTTTCCGTGTGGATCACGATCTAACATTAACTGATTCGCAATACTATTCGGTAAGCTTTTGAATACCTCAGCCATTTCTGCAGACAATTTAGCTCCTAAGTATTCTCTCTTTTCTTTATTCGTTTCGATTGCATTAACCTCAGCTTCGTTATGAGCCAATAGGTCGTTTAATTCAGCAATCAATTTTTTCATTGCAGGAATAAACTCAATTAATCCTTCAGGAATAAGAACAGTACCGAAGTTCTCTCCGTTAGCTGCACGTGCAGCAACTTTATCTGCAATATATGATACAACCTCGTCTAAGGTCATATTTTTCTCTTCAACTTCTTCTGAAATAATTGCAACGTTAGGTTGAGTTTGAAGTGCACACTCTAATCCAATATGAGAAGCAGAACGTCCCATCAACTTAATAAAGTGCCAGTATTTTTTAGCTGAGTTAGCATCACGCTGAATGTTACCAATTAGCTCACTATAAACTTTACATGCAGTATCAAAACCAAATGAAGTTTCAATCATTTCGTTTTTAAGGTCTCCATCAATAGTTTTAGGACAACCAATCACCTGAACACCAGCATCTTTAGCTAAATAATACTCAGCTAACACACAAGCGTTTGTATTAGAGTCATCACCTCCAATAATCACTAATGCATCAATTCCTAATGCTTTACAGTTTTCTAAACCTTTATCAAACTGAGCAGTTTCCTCCAATTTAGTTCTACCCGAACCAATAATATCAAAACCTCCAGTATTTCTATAATGATCGATGATATCATCAGTTAATTCTTTATAATGATTATCAACCAATCCACCAGGACCACCTAAGAAACCATAAACTTTGTTTTCAGGATTTAGCTTTTTTAAACCATCATAAATACCTGAAATTACATTGTGACCTCCTGGAGCCTGACCTCCGGATAAAATTAAACCAACGCTAATTGGCTTTGCAGTAGCTGACGATTCTCCTGATTCAAATGTTAAAACAGGCATTCCATAAGTATTTGGGAATAACTTTTCAATGTCAGCCTGATCTGCAACTGACTCAGTGTTTTTTCCCTCTACAATTTTAACAGAACCTTTAAGTGCCGATGGCAACTTTGGAGAGTAACTCTCTCTTGCGATTTGAAGTGGACTTTTAATCATTTTATCCAAAATTATAATATAGTTTTTAGAAAATTTCTAGCTTTTAATAAAGGCATGATGACTTTATTTTATACCTTTTTCAAAAATAAGCTGCAAAATTGTTCATATTTTTTCAAATTAAAAATAATTTACTCCTATTATTTACGATTTAACACTTTTTTAAACTCATTCTTTTTATGTTATTAATTTTAGATTGATAACTTCTCCTGACTTTTCGTTTTTAATATTTATACTTTTTAATATCTTTAAGAAACAAGTAGTTACAATCCCCATTATTTCTAATTAAATCCTTTTATTATGAAAAAAAACGGACTAACCATAGGTATTCTTACGGGAGGTGGTGATGTACCCGGTCTTAATCCTGCTATTAGAGCAATTACACTTAGAGCAATTCGAGAAGGTTATACTGTTATTGGTATAAAAAATGGGTGGAAGGGAGTAATTAGTATCAACCGCTCTCTCCCTCTTGAAGAACAATTATACTGCATTCCGTTAGGTGAACTCACTGTTAATAAAATAGGTAGAACGGGTGGTACTTTTCTACATTCTAGTAGAACCAAAGCCACTAAAGTGGCAAAAAAAGACGTCCCTGATCATTTAAAAGAAATATATAACGATGATTTTAATGATTTAACAGACGAGGCTGTTGCAAATTTAAAATATATAGGAATTGATTATTTAATTCCCATTGGAGGAGATGATACCTTAAGTTATGCGGTAAGGCTTCACAAAGAAGGTATAAAAGTGATCGGTATTCCTAAAACAATGGATGGCGATGTTCCTGGAACGGAGTATTGCATTGGTTTCAGTACTTGCATAACACGAACCATAGAGTTAACGCATGCCTTAAGAACCTGTGCAGGATCGCATGAACGCTTCCTTGTACTAGAAGTTTTTGGCCGTAATGCTGGTTTTTCAGCACTTTTACCAACCATTGGAGGAGCTGCAGACAGATGTGTAATTCCCGAATACCAAATCAATACAGAACGCTTAACTGAGTTATTAGTGGAAGACAGACGTCACAATCCAAGTAATTACTCAGTTGTATTAGTCTCAGAAGGCGCATCATATGAAGGACAAGATATTGTTTATTCAGATGCAGAAACGGATGCTTTTGGTCATAAAAAACTAGGAGGTATTGGCGAACAAATTGGTAAAGAATTAAAAAAACATTCTGCCAAATTTAACCATGGTCAAACTATTAATATTATCAACCAGAAATTAGGCTATTTGGTTAGATCCGGCCAACCCGATGCATTAGATTCCATTATTCCTACAACTTATGGAAATATGGCTTTAGATTTAATAAAAAAAGAAATGTCTGGCTATATGGTTTGTGTAAAAGATGGTAAATTTAATTACGTGTCCATCGAAGCTGTTCAAAAAGATGCCAAAGGAGAAAGCATTAAAAAGGTAAACGTAGCCAAATACTATGACACGCAACGATACCGACCTATTTTTCAGGATATAATTGGTGATCCCATGATGTTTTTAACTACAGATTTATCCCTTTAATCCGAATCTGGAATTATAAATCATTTATCATACAGCAAAAGAAACCAGAGTTTTTCTCTGGTTTCTTTGTGATTACTTATCGTTAAATTACATTTGTGCATTCAAATACAAAATCCTATTGATGCCCAAATATTCTGTAATCATACCCGTTTATAATCGTCCTCAGGAAATTGACGAATTATTAAATAGTTTAAGCGCTGTTAATTATCAAGATTTTGAAGTAATTGTAATCGAAGATGGATCCAAATCAAGCTCTGAAGTAGTATGCAACAGATATAATAACAAATTACAACTTACTTATCAATACCAGAGTAATACAGGCCCTGGTCCTGCAAGAAATCATGGAGCATCATTAGCAACAGGGGATTATTTTGTTTTTTTCGATTCCGATTGCATTATTCCTCCTGATTATTTTATTCATGTTGATAAGGGTTTAAACAATAAAGACTGTTTTGGAGGACCAGACAGAGCTCATGATTCTTTCAATATTATTCAGAAAGCGATAAATTACTCCATGACTTCCACATTAACAACTGGGGGAATTCGTGGAGGAAAGAAAAAGCTTGATAAATTCTACCCACGAAGCTTTAATATGGGTATAAAAAATGAAGTATATAAGGCACTAAAAGGTTTTGCTAAATTACGATTTGGTGAGGATTTAGATTTTAGCATGCGGATTATTGAAGCTGGTTATACTTCCAAACTTATAGATGAAGCATGGGTATACCATAAAAGACGAAATAATTTCAGAACATTTTTTAAGCAAGTACACAACAGCGGAATTGCGAGGATAAACCTTAATTACAGACATCCTGGTTCCTTAAAATTGGTACATGCTATACCGGCCATATTCACTCTAGGATATTCTCTTTGTTTTTTAACAGGCATATTTTTTCCAACTCTTCTTTTACTTTGCCTGCTTCCATTAATCGTATTTTTATTCGATGCAAGCCTTAAAACAAGAAGTATAACCGTAGGAATTGTATCCAGCATAGCAGCCATGGTGCAAATATTTGGATATGGCTCAGGTTTTATTTCTGCTTTTATAAAAAGAAAAATTCTTAAAAAACAGGAATTTACCGCATACGAAGAAAACTTCTACAATTAATTCATAGCAAAACGAAAATGACGTTCCTTTTGATTTAAGGAATTGCTTTTACTTTTTGAATATCGTAAGATATTATTCACTACCCTATCGGATGGTTCCAATATTTCACCATCAAAAAAACTATCCGGTAATTTGTCAAAAAATTCAATTAAGGCTAAACTATATTCCTCCAGTTTAGCTAAATTCTGAGTAAAACTTTTATCCATAGGCATTATTTAAATCACAATTAACACACAATTAAATAACGCCGGTAAATTTTAAATATTGTTGAATAATTAAATTGTTAATGAAATATTTTTTTCCTCAACCATCGCCCGCATATTTATCAGCGCATATCGCATTCTTCCCAATGCTGTATTAATACTAACTCCGGTTTCTTCCGCTATATCTTTAAAGCTAAGCCCCATAAAATGTCTTAACTTCACCACCTCCTTCTGATTGTCTGGCAAATAATTCATTAACTCAACCACTTCCTTCATAATTTGAGAATAGACCATTTTATCCTCAATATTATCTTCCGCAAATTTGGTTGAGTTCAACAAATCATAGTCATTACCATCGTTGGAGACCGTTTTTAAGTTCTTTTGTTTACGATAGAAATCAATGATTAAGTTATGAGCAATACGCATTACCCAAGAGGCAAACCTTCCGTTAGGGACATACTTACCTTTCTTCAAGTTGTCAATTACTTTTATAAATGCATCTTGAAAAACATCTTCGGCAAGCTCTTGTTGCTTCACCAACATTATAATATAAGAATAGATTTTATTCCTGTGCCTGTCAATTAAAACCTGTAAACATCTTTCTTGTCCTGCGATATAGTTTTCCACCAACTCGTCATCAGACATTAAAAGTATCTGCTTCATGCTTAAAATATTTTTTAATTAAGCGTAAATGTTTACTATAGGCACGTAATTTTTAGAAGTGATTGTTTTAATTGTGATGCAAAAAACTAAAAAAAACAATAAAATCCAATAATTCAGGATCAATTTTATTTTAAAAAATCCTTTTATATTTACAATTGAAAATAGAATTGCATATAAAATATTAAGGGTTTATTCTGTTTTTGGATAAAAAATCATTCTTTAATCTTATTTTAATATGTTTTTCAATTCATAATTGAATCATAAGCCAAATTTAAACGCGAAAAATATATGATTTATATCAATACCCAATTCTACCAGACTAACTCAAACAATTTTATTTTTTTTTAATATATACCCCCTAACATTCACACCTATAAATCTTTAATTTATCATTTTTAAAACAACACCCCCCCTCTATACAAAACTTTCAAATAGAAACTAAAACGATTGTTTTACTATTAATTCGTAATTCAATATTGGAAATAATATTTAAATAGTTACTTTTACATTCGCATTAACAAAATAATAACCAAAAAATAAATATTCAACAAAAACATGTGTGGATTTGCAGTTTATACAGGGAACGACATGATGGACAAACTTTTGTTTGCCAGTGAGTTTAAAAAGATTCAATACAGAGGGCCTGACAATTCTTTTGTTAGAGATTTCGGAAGTGAAGGATGGATGGGTTTTCATCGTCTAAGCATTATGGATGTATCAAGCAATGGTAATCAGCCTTTAGTATATAAACATATAAATTTAGTTTGTAATGGTGAGGTTTATAATTTTCAGCAGTTACGTAAACAATACGAGAGCGAGTATGAATTCAAATCTACAAGTGATTGTGAGGTAATTATTCCTTTATTTTTAGACAAGGGAATTGAGGAAACAGCTAAGTCATTAGATGCTGAATTTGTATTTGTTATTTATGATTCAGTAGCTAAAAAATATTATGGAGCTAGAGATCCTATCGGAATCCGTCCATTATTCTACGGTTATTCAGATCAAGGCGAAATCATGTTTGCCAGCGAAATGAAAACATTACATGAGCTATGTAAGGAAGTAAAACCATTTCCTCCCGGACATTACTTCGACGGAGATAAATTTGTATGCTACAAGGATATTTCTAAAGTAGAAAAATTTGTAGATCACGATCTAGATGAAATCTTTAAAAATATAAACGAAAAGCTTACCGCCGGTATTGAAAAAAGACTTCAGGCTGATGTACCAGTTGGATTCCTTTGTAGTGGAGGGTTAGATTCTAGTTTAGTTTGTGCTGTTGCTGCTAAAATGCTGGACAAGCCAATTAAAACATTTGCTGTTGGTATTGAAGATGATCCGATTGACACGAAATATGCTAAAATTGTAGCTGACTATTTAGGAGCAGATCATACTGAGGTATTATTTACTAAACAGGATATTTTCGATACATTAAGTTCTTTAATTTATAACACTGAAACTTGGGATATTACTACTATTCGAGCTTCAATGGGAATGTACCTAATATGTAAATACATTAGTGAAAACACCGATGTTAAAGTATTAATGACAGGTGAAATTGCCGACGAGATTCTGGGATATAAATATACAGACTTCGCTCCCACCCCTGAAGCTTTCCAAGCGGAAGCTGAGAAGCGAATTCGTGAAATCTACATGTACGATGTGCTAAGAGCTGACAGATGTATTTCATCTTGTGGGCTTGAGGCTCGCGTACCATTTGGTGATCTTGATTTTGTTGATTATATCATGAGTATTGATCCTGCAAAGAAAATGAATACTTATGGTGAAGGTAAATATTTATTACGTGCAGCATTCGAAGGTGATTATTTACCTCAGAATATTCTACATCGTGATAAAGCGGCTTTCTCTGATGCAGTTGGTCACAGTTCTGTAGATTACCTTAAAGGTTATGCAGAAGAAATGTATTCTGATGCTGATTTAGCAGCTGCTAAAGATAAATATCCAACAAATACTCCATTTACAAAAGAGTCATTAATGTATCGTGATATTTTCGAAAAGCACTTTCCTGGAAGAGATGGTGTCATTAAAGATTTCTGGATGCCAAATAAAGAGTGGGAAAACTGTGATGTGGACGATCCTAGTGCAAGGGTTCTTCCTAACTACGGTAAAAGTGGTGAATAGATATTATAATAAAATATTAAAAAGGGTAGTCGAATCGACTACCCTTTTTTTGTTCATAAAACATAACAATTCAGCTTATATTCTTATTTTTATCAGCTATTAATTAAAACCAAATTATTTTATCTCAACATGAATAAATTATCTACACTACTTTTTTTTATCCATATCGTTTACACTTCTTTTGCGCAAACTCAGATTTCTTTTTCCGAGACACAAGCTATGGATGTTAGAAGTATTAAATCAGCAGCTCAATTGAAAAACAATACTCTTCAGATTTTAAGAGCTGCAAAAAAAGGAGTCTATTTCATTGAAACTTATAACCTACAAAATCTGAAAAAAACAAATTCCATAACATTCACTACCAAAAAAGGATCTAATAATCAACTAGAATTTACTCCTATCGATTTGGTACAACTCAATAACAACAATTATTTAATTGTCTCTGCATTTTTTAAAAGAGAACAAAAAATAATTATTGGGTTACAACCTTTGGATAGTATTGGAAACAATACAGGTGTAATAACTCAATTAGCGAAATTTGATGTTTCTGAGCAAAAAGAATACATGCCATTTTCAGTTTCTGTATCTGAAGATCATAATCAATTGGTTGTCGTAGCTCCTTATAAGTTTATCATTAGTAAATCAGATGAAAATGAAACTAAAATAGAAAAAAGGTATTATGCTGATGTAGTTACACTGAATAACCAACAGCAAAGTCTTTCATACTATAAACTAAGTTCTGAGTTAGAGGCAAGGTGGACAAAATGTGGTAAAATTACCATCTCTAATAAAGGCCAAGTTTTCCTACCATTATATGAAGAAAGAAATACCCATTGGCGTCCATCAACAATTGAAGAACGAAAGTTAATTTTCTTCATTAGTGATAAATCAAAATTCTCGTTTCAATCATTAAATATTCTACCAAGCGATTATGAGTATGGAACATTTCAATATAGATATAATACTTTATTAGATAAAGTTGAATTTTGGGGTACATATGCTAATATAAAAAGTAAATTTGGAGGAGAAGATGCCATTGGGTTATTTAAAATTATTGTGAATCCTTATCAGTTCACCATAGAGTCAAAAATACTTCAACCATTTCAAAATGATTTAATCGCGCTTGTAAATAACAAAACAAAAGTCAATAAAAATATAGGTATACCCAGGAACTACCGTTTACTTGAGACTGCAGAAATGAAAAATAATAACTGGCTTATTTTTGAGTTTATTGATTATGTAGATCCACGTGTAGTTGAAGAGAACTATGGAATACATGTTAATTACGAACAATTAAACTACAATGCCATAATTGCTCTAAAAATAGATGATCACTGCAATGTTCTTCATTATACATTTATTCCTAAATATCATTCGGCATTAAATAGAAATCAATTGTTTGGATCCTTTGTTTCTGTAACAGCAAATGATAAACTTATGTTATTTTTTAATGACCATATTAAAAATACAAAAGTAAATTCTGAAAAAAGGCATAAAGTTATTCCAATGTACAACATTTTAAGAACTGGCTTATTTATGGTAAGTATATCACCCGAAGGAATAGTAAATAAGTCTTTGATAAAAGAAAACAGAAAAGGTAAACAACTAGTAATGCCATCAAAGTTATTAACCGCCAAAGATTATTTTATTGGGCAATTTGCAGAAAATCAATTTTCTGATGAATCAATGGATAATATTATCGGTATTTTTAAACTGAATTATTAAAATATAAAACTCCGGTGGTTATACTGTTTAACCACCGGATCTAATTATACAGTTTACACTTTATCCTTATACCATTCATGCTTTCCTCCTTGTGCATGATCGTATGTTTTTTCTAGTAAAACAGTAATCTCTGATTGCGACATCGGCTTAAAATTACGAGTTATCTCAAGGTTATATCGAAGATGTTTTAGATTATTCATTCCTGAAACCAAAGTTGAAACAGGTGCTGTCATACTAAAACGTAAACACTCTTCTATCGTGGCAATCCCTTCATTTACAATGGCTCCTGAAGCCACAGACTTCATTCCAATAATTCCTATATTTTTTTCAACCAACATAGGAATTATCTCCTGCGAAAAGCTTAAGTAATGATGATCTAATACATTGATAGGCATTTGAACTGTTTCCCAATCAAATCCTTTTTCCAGCATGGCCTTATGAATATTTGGTCGCGTATGTCCGGTAAAACCAATATGACGAATTACACCTTCATCCTTTTTCTTCTGAACATAATCAAGAACACCACTGGAGTATATTTTCTCAACAGCCTCCATACTTTCTATTTCATGAAACTGCCATAAATCCAGATAATCTGTTTGCAAACGCTTTAAACTGGTCTCTAAATGCTCTTGAGCGGTTTTAGGATCACGCCCATGATGCTTTGTCATTAATATAGCTTTCTCCCGATAACCTTCCAATAAAGCTTTTCCCATCAACTCCTCGCTCCTACCTTTATTATAATGCCAGGCATTATCTAAAAAATTAACACCATTATCAATCGCCTCTCTAATTAGCTCAACAGATGTTTCATCACTTATAAACCTGTCGCCAATATGATGTCCTCCCACACTAATTAAAGACACTTCCAATCCTGTTTTTCCCAAAATTCGGTATGGAATCCCTTTTTTAATAAATGAAGATGATATTCCAGCCACAGATAAACCTGCCATGGCAGCTGCTGTTGTTTTAATAAAGTCGCGACGTTTCATAGGCTTTTATTTTTTCTAACAACAAACCTATCTATTTGTTTTGCAATAAAATATAAATAATAAAAAAGGCAAGAAATTAAAATTTCTTGCCTTTCATATATGAGGTTAAAAATAACCTATTTCATTTTTAAAGTATTTAAAGAATGCGCCGCAAGCGTTACATTTAAATACTTACCTCCAACTTTTACAGAAACATCTTTAGATTCATCCGTAAAATTTCCTGCAAAAACAACATATTTGCCTTCAGGATTTAGCACAACCAAAATTGGAACTCTTTCTTCTCTTCCTTGAAAAGCCAATACTTTACTTCCAGGTTTAACAAACTGTGTATAGTGCTTAACAGCATAATACTCCGGAGTATAAGTAAAGGTTTTTTCTTTTGAATCTACACGGATAAGTGCATTTTGCTTCCATCCCCATCCACTAACACCATCATCATATAAAATAGCATTCCAGAAAGTATATTCTTCACAACCATTTCCTAAATAATGGTTTATTAAGCCAAAAGTGTGCTCCGCAGCACCCCAGTCAAAAGATCCCCATCCACATTCACTTTCTGTTTGCACATACTTATAATTTGGATACTTTTCGCGAACCTTAGGTAAAATTTGTCCACCTTCCCACTGAAATCCAACTCCTTGGAATGTTTCTGCTGCACGAGGGTCAGATAAAACTTCATCCACATCATCGTAACGATTTGAATTAATACTACCAAAGTAAACGGCAACACCCGGATGATCCTTTTTTAAAGTAGGAGCTAAATAATCTGCGTTAAAATCAATCATTCCTTTAGGAGTCCATGCACATCCAGGATATGGAGTGTAACTCCATGGCTCATTTTGAAACATTACTGTAGTAATAGGAATACCTTCTTCTTTATAAGCTGTAACAAATTTGCTAAAATAATTAGCATACGTTTGCAAATAACGAGGATCCTGAATTAAGTAATCATTTACAGCTCTTTGCTTTGGAAATACACTTTCATCAATTTCTTTGGTGTCCTCATGAAGTAAGTAATTTAATTTTGGATCCATTTCATTAAACCACTCATTACTTACTACAGAGTAATAATGGTTAATCTTCATCCATGATGGTGGTGACCATGGAGAAATCCAAAATTTTAAATCTGGATTAAAATCCTGAGCTGCTTTAATAAATGGAATGATTGAAGTTCGATCTCTATCAATATTAAAATAATGCAAGTTAAAATCTCCAGAAACTTCATCACAACTATACCAATCTCGGGCATAATCATTTGCATTCATAGAAAAACGCCCCATTGTCAAACGTAAATCTCCTTTAGGTGAAAATAAATTACCCAAAATTGATTCCTGTTCTTTTCTAGTAAGCATATTAAGCGCATCCCATCCTTTTTCATTAAAACAGGTTCCCCACGCTTTAAATGTTACTATCTCTTCATTTCCTTTTACTTCAAGACTTGCTTTTACTTTTGATTCTTTTTGCAGTTTTACAGAGGTGTTTTTCCATGTGTTCCCCTCTGTACTACTCGTCCACATAAAAGTTTGAGCATTTACAATGGATGTAAATAAACTTAAACCAACGATTAAAACTCTCAAATTCATACTTAAAAATTTAATTAATTACTAGTTAAAGTTGTTGATTACCCCTAATCAATTCTTATTTACATAGTAATACAATAAATAAATTTCATTAGTAACAAATATACGTCATGCTTTACATGACTGACAAGCACTTTTTATGCATAATCACTACTAAATTCGTCAATTATCATTCTTATAAATGCATGTTTACATTTATTACTAAAATACTTAGAACATATGTTTATAAAAGTTGTACAAAACAGATTTTTATACTAAGCCTATGAAGCCATTTAATTAGCATGTCATTTTCTAATAATCCTCTTTAATTTTTTTTAAAAAATCATTGTAAATATTGTAAAGCAAACTAATTTATGACATATAGAATTCAATATTTTTTGCATGTTTTTTTTAACAATTACAACAATAACTATCACTAATTTAACAAATATTTACTTGAAGATTATTATACAGTTTTGGATTCAAAAAAAATGTTATCATTGCTAAATATGATTTGTTCAAAATGAAATCATATTTATAGTAAGTGAGGCAAAATAAATTTAAACATATGAATTTAAAGTTTTTACCCTTGGTATATGTATTCATGTTTATACCAATTTTATCGGGCATAGCCCAACAACAAAATGATAAACATTTAATATTAAGTTATGATTTTAAGAATTCAGTAAAAGATGGAAAAATATTAGATTCTTCTCCGAATGGTATTTCCGGAACAATAAAAGGAGAAGGAGC
Source organism: uncultured Saccharicrinis sp. (assembly GCA_963677245.1). Classification (GTDB taxonomy): domain Bacteria; phylum Bacteroidota; class Bacteroidia; order Bacteroidales; family Marinilabiliaceae; genus Saccharicrinis. The sequence continues at coordinate 352,941 of OY781921.1, read as the reverse complement.
TTCTATAGAAAATGGAGAACTTTATTTGTCTGGAGGTAATACTGAGTCAAATGCTCCATATGTTGAAATACCTTCATCTGTTTTTCAAAAAAATGATACCTTGAGTATTTCTGTTTGGTTAAAGAATGAAACCGGATCAGGAAATTATGCAGCCATGTTTATTGGAACAAAGGAGAGTTTACCCCAAAGCTACTGGTTGTTAAATCCCGCAAATGGAAGTGGAAGATTAAAATCTGTGATTACAAATGCTGTTTCTGATGGTTCTCCATGGAATACAGAATACGGATTTTCTCCATCGAATAATGCACAAGGAGTTCCTGGTCCTATAAGCAGTAAAGAGTGGAATTTATATACTACGATATTAACTCCCTCTTCCATTATTTCTTATTATAACGATGCTAAAATAGGCGAAGTAGCTATTAGTCGTAGAATTGCAGATTTTGGAAACGATATTGTAGCCTATATTGGACGTTCTTCATATAATGATCCATTTTACAAAGGAAGAGTAAAAAGGCTTAGAATATATAATTCAGTACTTTCTGACAATCAGGTAAAAAATGAATATTACAGCGTTCTGGGTTCCAAAGCCACTCTGGAAGTTTTAGAAAAAGATAAAGCTTTATTGAACATAGGAGAATTAAAAGTTATAAATGATATTTTTTTACCATCAGTTGGTAAAAACGGAAGTAATATCAGCTGGGAATCATCTAATTCATCTTGCTTAAATAATTCAGGTATTATTAAGCGAAAAAATAAGAAAGATCAGAAAGCCGTACTTACAGCTACTTTAGCTTTAGCTGGAGAAAAAGTAACAAAATCATTTGACATAACCATTCTTGCTAATACGCTATCTAATAATCTGGCATATTATACCAAGCAGCTTGATATTGCAATTGACGTTGCCACAAATGATATTATTTTACCAACTAGAATTGGAGATAATTATTCAATAAGCTGGGAAAGCAATAATAAAGCAGTTATAGATAATCATGGACAGGTTTTTCGCCCCGAAATAGGAAATGGTAATCAGCAAGTAACATTAACAGCTACTATTTCTGCTAAGGGAAAAAGCTTAACAAAAGAGTTCAATGTAACTGTGTTGGAAGAAAATTATGGTTTCATTGCTAGTTATATTTTAAAGGGTGGACAATCGGATAATGATAAACAAAGAGCCGGAAGTTATTTTGCAGCGCACAGTCATGATGGAAAAGAGTATACCTCTTTAAACAACGAAAAAGCATTGATTTATCCTTTAGTAGGATCAAAAAAGATGCGTTTTCCAACCATATTCAGAAAACCTGATGGTAGCTTTGGGTTGATTGCTTCTGATAACAACACCAATGGATTTATGGTGTATGATTCTAAAGATTTAGTTGAATACACAAATGAGCGATATCTGAAATTGAATACTCAGGAAGGTGTTGAATTTTTCACTTGCAAATATGATAATGCTAAAAAGACATATGCTATTCAGTGGAAAGGCCAAAATGGAAAATACTTTGAGTCATTAACTGCAAATTTAAAAACAATTGACACAACGAGCGAGATTGCTTCATTTTCTATAAGCAACGAAGTTGAAAGAATTCCTACGGGAGCTAAAGATTTTAGCAGCATTGGTTTAACAAAAAACGAATATGAGAAGATTTTGCTTGCTTACGGTAAAATTCATAATACAGGAATTGAAAAAATAGCTGACGTAAAAGTTAAAGTAGGAACAACAGTAAATTTACCAGAAACGATAACTGCTAAATACAGTGATGGCTCCAGCAAGAAATTAGCTATAAAATGGAACCAAGACGAACTAAGTAATATTGACATCAATAAGCCTGGTACATATTCTATTAACGGAACTGTTCAGCAACCAAAATATACTTCTCCTTTAATTGCACAAAGAGCTGATCCGTGGATTTTTAAAGGAGATGATGGATATTATTATTTTACCGCTTCGTATCCAATGGTTGGACATAATGATCCGGAAGGATATGACAGGGTTATTTTGCGAAGAGCAAAAACAATTGAAGGGTTAGCAACAGCTAAGGAAATAACTATTTGGGATGAAGCCAATACAGATTCATCTTTCCGATATATTTGGGCTCCGGAAATTCACCAAATAAATGGTAATTGGTATGTATTTTTCACAACTTCGGTTAGTAATAGATCACCGTGGTCTATTCGTCCGCGAATTATAGCCTGTAATAAAGGTGAGAAAGATCCTTTTAATCCTGAATGTTGGGAAAAAGAAGGTCACTTAATGGAAGCTTCAAACGGTGATGAAATTTCATTTACCAACTTTTCGTTGGATATGACTCATTTTGAAAGTAATGGAGTACACTATGTAGCCTGGGCTCAATCCTTAGGTCATTCAAGTATACTTATTGCTTCGGTTGATGCAAACAAACCTTGGAAAACTACCAGTAAATTCACTATTGTTACTAGACCTGAATACGCTTGGGAATGGGAAGATGTTTGGGTAAATGAAGGACCAGCTGTAATTAAAAATAATGGCAAAATATTTCTAGCTTTTTCTGCATCAGCCGTGAATCACACTTATTGTGTAGGAATGTTAAGTGCAGAAGAAGGTACTGATTTATTGGATGTAAATTCATGGAAAAAATCAAGATATCCTTTATTATCAACTGAGGATTTACCTAAGGAGCAAAATGGTCCTGGCCATAATTCATTTACCATTGATGAATACGGTAATCCAATGATCATTTATCACGCTCGTAATCCTAAAGAAACCATTGATGGTGGGTTATATGATCCGGGCAGACATGCTTTTGCTAAAAGCGTTAATTTTTCTCATAATGGTACCCCTATTTTAAATATTACAAGAGAACAAGAACTAGATCCAAAGTTTAAAGAAGTTCAGGTAAAAGTAATTGTAGAATAGAAGATTTGTATTCGTATTGAACTCTTGAGTTCATTATCTGAAATTAATTTAATGGCCTTTGGTAAAGTGTTTTAATGCACTTTATTAAAGGCCATTTTTCTTATAAGATATCTTATCAAGTGTATTTAAATTTTCATTTATAATTGTTAGATAAGTTTATTAATTGTGTTTCTAATTGAGCTACAAAATGACCTAGATACACTATAAATGGTATTAATTCAATAAAAAAGCTATTTATGTTTGATAATATTACAAAACTAGCAATATATGGTACATTTATTGTTATTAATACTTTAGAATTAAAGGCTATCTAAAATTGGAAAATGATTATTATTTATGCATTTTAATCAGGCCTTTAGTTAATTTGGTTAAAATCTAAAAGTTGGTGCCATGAAAAAGATAATTTACATTTCGCTATTTGCTGTCCTTATTCTATCAGGATGTGCTACTCAATATTCAAGCACCTCAGGTATTTATGCTGATGATTTATACTATGACCCTTCTGATAAACCTCAAGTTATATCTGAAGAATATTCAGCATTGCCAACGCCTGATAAAGAATTAAAAAAAGAGGATAACAAACAATATTCTGCACTCCAAAGGGAATACCAGAAGTCAGAAAGAGCTAACACGCAAGAGAATCTAAGAGATTTTAGCACTATTCAAAATGAATATGCATCTCTATTAGCAAACGACTCTATTGAAAACTTAGATACTCTATTATACCACGATGAAAGCACAGGTTATTGGGTTGATGAATTCGATGGATCTGAAATGGATAAAAATTATGCGGAACGATTAGCTCGTTTCCGTGGTCCTTTTATTGGAATTCCTTATTGGTCTCCGTTGTACGATCAGGTTATCTTTGGAAGCGGTTTCGATTACAATGTTTATATCGATGGAGATTACGCTATAGTTGTTCCTGATTGGCATAGCAGATATTATTGGGACTGGAGTTTTGGCAGACATTATGGATGGAATCGCTATGGTTTATGGTACGATCCAGTATCTCCATACTTTTATAATTCTTGGTACTACCCTTATTATGGTTATGGCTTTAACTATTGTTATGGATACGGTTATCCATATGACTATTGGGGATACGGATATTACGGAAACTACGGTTATAATTATGGATATGGGTATAATCCACACCATTATGGCTCTTCATACTACTCAAATAGAAATCGAGCTCCTAGAGCAACTACTCCTATGAGAGGTTCAAGAAGTGGTACAAATGGAAACGCAACCATTTCTCAAAGATCCAGTAGAACTACAACTCCTGCAACAGCCGCAGTTAGAGGAAGTCGGGCTGCAACATCAACTAAAAGGACAAGTACGTCAAACACATATAGCCAAAGGTCTACAAGAAAATCATATACACCAAGTACTAAAAGTGCAACTTCATCTACATCAAGCAGAAGTTCTAGTGCACGTAGCTCATATACTCCAACCTACAAAAGTGGTTCTCAATACAGAACAACTACAAGGTCTAGTTATAACAGAACTTCTACAAGAAACAGTAGTTCTTCTTCTAATTATAATTATAACAGAAGCTCAAGCAACAACAATAGCTCATCTGCCAGAAGAAGTAGTAGTAATTCTTCGTATAGTTCAGGAAGTAAAAAATCTACATCCTATACCAGAGGAAGTTCTAGCTCCAGAAGTACAAAATCTTCTTCGTACACTCCTTCCAGATCGAGCAGCAGTAGCCGAAGCTCGTCTTATACACCATCTAGAAGCAGCAGTAGTTCTTCCTATTCTCCTTCAAGGAGTAGTTCAAGTTCTTCAAGGTCATCAAGTGGAAGCTCTGGATCAAGATCTGGCAGTAGCAGTAGATCAAGCAGAAGTGGCAGGTAATAATTTGAAAGAATATTAAAATACTAAACGCATATAACACAATAATTATGAAGTACACTAAATTATTGATTGGAATTATATTAACCCTATGTTATAATACAATAGGAGCGCAAACATATGAGGACGCCATACGCTTCTCTCAACAACAGTTCCTCGGTACAGCAAGGTCCATTTCAATGGGAGGAGCATTTGGTTCACTTGGAGGAGACTTTACTGCTATTGGTATAAATCCTGCTGGTATTGCAGTATATCGTTCATCTGAATTCACGTTTACCCCTTCTTTAAATATAAATAGTACAGAAAGCAGTTTTAATGGCTTATCCATGGATGAGAATCAAACCCGAATAGGATTTAGTCAAATTGGTTTTGTAGGAACATATAAACCCATGAGGGAAGTTAAAGAAGGTATCGTAAGTTCACACTTTGCAATCGGTTATAATAAAAACAACAATTTTAATTTTAAATCAATAGCTTCCGGAAATGGAATAGTAAATTCCATGACAGATATATTTAGGATTAATGCTTATGGATTAAATCCTGACTACTACGAAGATAGCTATCCAGACTATTGGGATCCATATAATGCAAATACAGGCTTAGCTTTTGGAACATATTTAATTGATCTTGATGGTTTAGATGATGACAATGTACAAACTTATTCTTCATTTTTAAACGAAGGAGATAAAGTTGATCAAACACGTGTAATAGAAAAAATAGGTTACTCAGGTGAAATAAACATTACCGGGGGGATAAACATCAGTCATATTTTAATGCTGGGAGGTAGTTTTAATATACATACATTAAGTTACGAACACGACAGCTATTATTACGAACAGTTTAATGCCGAGAATCCTGAAAACTCAATCACATTTAACAATTTCACTTTACATGAATATTTAAACATGAGCGGAACCGGAGTTTCGTTAAAAATAGGTGCAATTGTAAAACCAATACAAAATTTAAGAATCGGGCTTGCCTACCATTCTCCTGCATGGATTAAAATAGAAGAAGATTATGGAGCTAAGTTAACTGTGGATTTCTTTAATAACATTCCTGAAATTGGAACACGGTTTACTGAAAAAAGGTACGATTCTCAATACGACTACCAAATCAATACTCCAAGTAAAATGATAGGTAGTTTATCTTACATTTTTGGAAAGAAAGGTCTAATTAGTTTTGATTATGAACGTATTGATTACTCAAATGCTAAAATAAAAAGCAATAACAATTCATTAGGTGATATTACTTTTGCTACTAACCAAAGTGATATTATTTCTGAAACATATACTGCTGTTAATAACATTAGAATTGGAGGAGAATTTCGAGCTTCTCAGAATTTAAGTATACGCGCTGGTTATGGTATCATTGGTTCACCATTAGAGAATGATTCTGAAAACTTAAAAATAACCAATCTATCAGGAGGTATTGGATATAGAAACAGTAGTTATTTTATAGATTTAGCCTACCAACTATCATCTTCAAAAGATTATTATTACAATTATGATTGGGATACTATACATGATGTTAACCTGCAAGCACCTCCAAGAACCAGTTTAGATATAAAAAATCATTACCTTGCTTTAACCTTAGGTTTTAAATTTTAAATAGATATTTTTTATAAAAACAAAACACCCGATGCTCAAATGAACATCGGGTGTTTTTATTTTATGCTGTAATCTTGCTTAAATAATCATACCTGCTGCAACAGTTTCATTCGTTCCTTCGTCTACTAAAATAACACTACCGGTTATTCTATTATTTGAATATGAATCAATATGCAAAGGCTTTGTTACTCTAAGTGAAACTTTAGCAATATCATTCATCCCAACAGTTAAATCTTCGGTATTCTGCTCAAGCGTATTGATATTCATCTTATGCTGAACTCCTGTCACCATACATCTGGCTTCTGCCGATGTATGACGAATTACATATTTACCTCTAGGAACTAAATTACGCTCATTAAACCAACATACCATTAGTTCCAGATCTTGTGTAGTACTAGGAAGATCGTCGGATTTAACCAACATATCTCCCCTACTGATATCTATCTCATCTTCCAAAGTAATAGTCACTGACTGAGGAGCAAATGCTTCTTCCAATGTATCTTTGAAGAAATCAATTGTTTTTACTTTTGAAGTAAATCCTGATGGTAATACCGTAATTGGATCTCCAACCTTAACTGCACCACTGGCAATTCTACCTCCGTATCCTCTGTAATCAGGAAATTCTGCAGTTTGAGGACGTACAACATATTGTACAGGGAAGCGAAAATCACTATGGTTGATATCGCTGCTAATGTGAATATTCTCTAATAGATGCAATAATGTTGGTCCTTGATACCAATCCATCTTTTCAGATCTATCAACTACATTATCTCCATTTAATGCACTAATAGGTACAAAGCGAACATCCTTAACACTTAATTTTGATGCAAAACCATCAATATCACTTTTAATTTTTTCAAAAGTTTCTTCACTATAATCCACTAAGTCCATTTTGTTTACACAAAAGATAACATGTGGAATTTGTAATAAAGAAGCTATATAGGAATGACGCATTGTTTGCTCCAATACACCATGACGTGCATCAACCAAAATAATAGCTACATTGGCTGTACTTGCACCAGTTACCATGTTTCTGGTATACTGAATATGTCCCGGAGTATCCGCAATAATAAATTTACGCTTAGGCGTTGCAAAGTAACGATAGGCTACATCAATAGTAATTCCTTGCTCTCTTTCTGCACGTAAACCATCTGTTAATAAAGCCAGGTTTACTTCCTCGTTACCTATTCTTTCACTTGCTTTTTCGATAGCTTCCATTTGATCTTCGAAAATGGCTTTACTATCGTATAATAATCTTCCTATTAAAGTACTTTTTCCGTCATCAACACTACCAGCAGTGGTGAAACGTAAAAGCTCCATATCTAAATATCCTGAATTCTTTTCGCTCATAATAATTTGATGCTATGTAATATTGATTAAAAGTATCCTTCTTTTTTTCGATCTTCCATTGCTGATTCAGAACGTTTATCATCTGCTCTACCTCCACGCTCTGTAGTTCTGGTAGCTGCTACTTCCTGAATAATATCTTCCAGATCATTAGCCTTCGACAATGTTAATCCTGTACAGGTTATATCTCCAATCGTTCTACATCTAACATCTTTCTCTATCAATTCTTCTCCTGGTTTTAACTGCATAAATGGAGCTTTAAACATCCAAACTCCATCACGATTAAATACCTTACGTTTATGAGTAAAATACAGACTTGGCAGTTCTATTTGCTCCATATAGATGTATTGCCATACATCCATCTCGGTCCAGTTACTGATTGGAAAAACTCTAAAGTGTTCGCCCATATGTTTGCGACCATTAAAGATATTCCAAAGCTCCGGACGTTGATTTTTAGGATCCCACTGACCAAATTCATCTCTATGTGAGAAGAATCTTTCTTTAGCTCTTGCTTTTTCTTCATCACGTCTACCACCACCCATAGCTGCATCAGTTTTTAACTCTTCCAATGCATCTAATAGCGTTACAGTTTGTAGTTTATTTCGAGAGGCATTTACACCTTTTTCTTCAACAGCTTTTCCTTGATCAATTGAATCCTGAACATAACGCACAATGCACTTTGTTCCAGTTTTCTCCATTAAATTATCTCTGTAATCTAATGTCTCCTGAAAGTTATGTCCTGTATCAATGTGCAACAATGCAAAAGGTACTTTTGCCGGGTAAAAAGCCTTACGAGCCAAGTGAAACATTACAATTGAATCTTTCCCTCCGGAAAAAAGCATCACCGGGTTTTCGAACTGAGCTGCCACCTCACGAATCACAAAAATTGATTCAGCTTCTAGTTCTCTAAGGTGATTAATCTGGTATTTATCCATAATTATTTAATGTTGTTTTACCATGCAGGTTATAAAAACGCAGCCAAAGTTAATGTTTTTAGCGATACTATAAAATTTATATGCTTTTGGCTAAAAACAAAAAATCCTACTAATTAGTAGGAAAACAAAAGGCATCTTTCGATGCCTTATTATATTTCATTAGTCTAATTTGCTAATATCGTCTACATCAAAACTTTTGTTGTACTGAGTCATGGCTCTTAAACTCATACCCACATTAGAGAATCCTCCATCATGGAAAAGGTTTTGCATAGTAACTTTCTTGGTTAAATCTGAGAACATCGTCACACAGTATCCTGCACACTCTTCCGCAGTAGCATTTCCAAGTGGAGACATTCTTTCAGAGAAGTCCATTAATCCGTCAAACCCTTTAACTCCGCTACCTGCAGTTGTTACCGTTGGCGATTGAGAAATAGTATTTACACGAACTTTTTTCTCACGACCGTAGATATATCCAAAGCTACGAGCAATTGACTCTAACAATGATTTTGCATCAGCCATATCGTTATATCCATAGAATGAACGTTGAGCTGCAACATAAGAAAGACCTAAAACAGAACCCCATTCGCTAATGGCATCCATTTTAAAACCTACCTGCAACATTTTATGAAATGAAATAGCAGAAATATCTAAAGTTTTATTTAGATAGTTATAATTTAAATCGTGATAAGGTCTTTTTTTACGCACGTTTAGTGACATACCAATTGAGTGCAAAACGAAATCGATTTTGCCACCAAGTACTTCCATCGATTTAGCAAAAACATTTTCTAAATCTTCAACACTTGTTGCGTCTGCAGGGATTACTTCTGCATTACATTTTTCTGACAACTCAGTTAAAGTTCCCATACGACAAGCAACCGGAGTATTTGTCAATGTAAAAGTTGCTCCTTCTGCATGCGCTAACTCTGCAACTTTCCAAGCGATAGACATATCATTTAATGCCCCGAAAATAATCCCTCTTTTTCCTTTTAATAAATTATATCCCATTTTAATCTTCAATTTTGAGCGTACAAATATATACGAATAACTTATTTGTCGATACTCTAAAGTTTAATTATTTATCAATTATAAATGAAGCCACCCTGATCTAGGCACTTACAAATCTGAAAATGAAACACATAACTACTCAATTGGTTCACCCAAAAGTTCTTTAGCATTGGTTAATGCTGCATCAGTTAAGTTACTTCCACTAAGCATTTTTGCTATCTCTGTTATTCTTAAATCGTAGTTTAATTTGTCAATGCTGGATTGCGTTCCATCATCATTGTCCGTTTTGTAAACTTTGTAATGATGCTTTCCTTTAACTGCAATCTGAGGTAAATGCGTAATACTGATAACCTGAATATTTTCTGATATTTCCTGCATGATACTACCCATTTTATCAGCCACTTCACCAGAAACACCAGTATCAATCTCATCAAAAATTATTGTTGGCAGACCTTTAGAAACAGAAAGAAGTGCTTTAATACACAGCATCACCCTGGACATTTCACCTCCGGAAGCCACTTTAGGAATAGCTGAAAGTTCACCTTTTTTATTGGCAGAGAACAGAAAGTTAATATCATCCAAACCATTTTCTGTAAAGTCCTCTTTTTTATCGCATTGCACTATCAACTGAGCATTAGGCATACCCAGTTCTTTCAATTGCCCAACCAATTGTTTTTCTATAACTGGTATTTTCTTTTTACGCGAAGTACTTAATTTATCGGCTGAAATTTGCAATTCACTTTTAGCTACTTTAATTTCTTTTTCTAAATCCTTTAAATCCTCATCAAAAGAAGATACTTTATCTAATTGTAATTTGAAATCATCCCTAATTTGAATTAATTCCTCCACAGACTCTACCCTATGCTTTTGCTGCAACTTGTAAATCTCATCCAAACGTGTATTCACAAATTCTAATCTGGATGGATCATGCTCTATCCCATCCATTTTTAGGCTTAACTCCTTTGTCAGATCCTCCAATTCCAAATAAGCAGAATCTGCCCTGCTACACCACTCTTCTCCATTCGGGAGGAAATCTTTAATTTTTTCAAGATACTTATTTACCTCTTTAAGTGATGATAAAACCGAAACTTCCTCTCCATTCAATGATTCCACGCAAGCAAATAGGTTACCCTTTATTTCTTCGGCATGCGAAAGCATCTGCTGTTCAGACTCCAACTCAACTTGTTCGTTTTCTTTTAAACTAAGTTGAGCCAACTCATTATATTGAAACTGAACAAAATCAGCTTCCTGTTTTAACTTTTCATTTTCCTGTTCAAGCCTTTTCTTTTTATTTACTAAAGCTTTATACGAATCATAAACTTTAACATAAGCCGATTTAAGCTTTGCATTATCAGAAACAACATCCACCACATTAAGCTGAAATGCATTATCTCCTAACAATAAATTTTGATGCTGAGAATGCACATCAATCAATCTTAAAGAAAGGCTCTTTAAAAAGTTAAGATTTACAGGTGTATCATTAACAAAAGCTCTCGACTTACCGGTACTCAAAATCTCTCTTCTGATGGTCGTTTCCTCTTCAAAATCTACATCCTCTTCCTTAAATTCATTTTCGAATCCATACCCTGAAATGTTGAATACAGCTTCAACCACACTTTTTTTATCCTTATCTTTTAAAACGGACACATCACTTCGTTGGCCCAGAACCAAACCTAGAGCACCTAAAATAATTGATTTACCAGCTCCTGTTTCACCTGTTATCACAGAAAAACCACTTTCAAAATCAATTTCAACCTGATCTATTAATGCGTAATTTGAAACAAATAATGACTTAAGCATAGATTTACATTATTCTATTTTTCGGATATCGATTTTTTATATTTTGTAGCATTCGCAGGGTCAACCTCAGATAAAACTTCAATTGCCCTGCTTTTTTCCATGGAAAAAGATTCTGAGAATATATTTATGATTTCATCTGATTTTGCATCAAAGAACACCTGCATGGCAAATGAACCCGGCTTCCTTCTGTGCACCTTTTGAAGTTTTTCCAAGGCGCTTAAAACCTCTTTTCTACCAGCCTCTGGTTTTTCACTCATCTGATCCAAACCTAATCTATAATACTCATAAACACATTCTCGTAATGGACGATGATGTTCATTCAAATAATTTTCTACCAACCAATATCTATTTCTGGTACTTTCAAAAGAACGCCAGCCTTTGCTCGATGAATTTTGTGCCTGATTAACTATTTGTTCTGCTTTCTCCATATATTTAGTACCACCCATTTTTGAGAAGCTATCATAGTCAAATCCTAAAATAACGTAGGAATAATAGGCTAAAACACCCACCAAATTAGACTCAAACGAAGAGGTATTATAAATTAATGGCTCAAACTCCACATATTTAAATGAAAAATCATTATCGAGATAATTCAATATAACAGAACTGTAAGCTGAATTATAAACAGGACGACGAGCTTGAATTTGAATAGAACCAGAAAACTCATCAACTGATTGAATCTCTTTTATATTGATCATGATACTGCATTCAATTCTTTCTTCAGGACTAAAAACATTATCTGTCCATTTTTGACCATTCATAAACTCTCGAATGGCAGTTTGCATGGTTTCAAAAACTTGTTTATTTGTCCCCTGAACACTTGGCGAAACTACAGATACAGAACACTGCAACTCCTGTCCATAGGTTAGAATTGAGCATGAAAAAATCCAAAGAATAAATAAAAGAGAATACTTCACAGCATATTGGTTTTAATAAATAATTACATTGATAAAATCTTATTTACAATATCAATGGCTACATCCCGTTTATTTTTTAACGAAAATTCCTCCATATTATTTTCATTATCTATGATGGTAATTTTATTCGTATCCACTCCAAATCCTGCACCTTTATTCTCCAAAGAATTCAATACGATAAAATCCATATTTTTCTTTTCGAGCTTTTTAATGGCATTTTCTACTGCATTCTGAGTTTCCAGTGCAAACCCAACCAACAACTGCCCTTTTCTTTTAATATTACCCAATTGCTGAGCAATATCCGGAGTAGCCTTTAATGATAGATTTAAGTCATCATTGGTACTCTTAATTTTTTGATCAGCTACCATCTCTGGAGAATAATCCGCCACAGCTGCTGAAAGCACTGCTCCATCACAATCCGGATAATATTTTACACAAGCATCGCTCATTTCTTGTGCTGACGTAACTGGAATCACATGAACCCTAGGGTGCTCTGTTTTTATATTTACAGGTCCGGAAACTAAAGTCACCTCTGCTCCTTTCTCGGCCAATACCTCTGCTACATGATAACCCATCTTTCCGGAAGAAAAATTACCAATAAATCTAACCGGATCAATTTTCTCGTAAGTGGGACCAGCATTTACTAAAAACTTTCTTCCCGTTAATTCTCCTTTGCCCTGCACCATCTCCCCCTGAAAAAAAGCTTTTATTTTTTTTACGATATTTTCAGGCTCTTCCATTCTACCCTTTCCATGAAGACCACTTGCCAGCTCGCCTACTCCTGGTTCAATAACATGCGCTCCATATTGAATAAGAGTTTCAATATTTTTTAAATTAGCAGGATGACGATACATATCTAAATCCATAGCCGGAGCTATAAAAACAGGACATTTTGCCGATAAATAAGTAGTCAGTAACAAATTGTCGCAAATACCAGTTGCCATCTTACCCATAGTATTAGCAGATGCAGGAGCAATCAGCATTAAATCGGCCCATATACCTAAATCCACATGACTATGCCAGGTTCCGTCTTTATTTTCGAAAAAGCTACCTAAAACAGGTTTTCCCGACAATGCTGACATGGTAACAGGCGTTATAAACTCTTTTGCTGCAGGAGTCATTATTACCTGAACATCGGCTCCTTCTTTTACAAGAAAACGTAACAAGTATGCTGCTTTATATGCAGCAATACTTCCAGTAATTCCTAGTATTATTTTTTTGTCCTTAAGAATCATATCAAGAAATGTATTTTACACTTAAGAAGTATGTTTTATTGATATTTGATTATCATTATTAAATTAAAAAAAATCCGAAAATAAATCAGGAAACTCTTTAAAGAATGATGACATCAACGCTTGAAACAACTTATTATAAACGAAAAAAGATAAAAGAAATACAAATCACTTCCTTTACCTTTTTCACAAATTCCTATAATGCGGTTCCATGAACCAGTAGTTTTAACTATTCCTTATCTGCATTACGATGATACACCTTATTCTCAACAAATTCCTGAGTTGCAATAGCCGAAGGCTTAGGTAATCTTTCGTAATATCTAGAAATTTCAATCTGCTCACGATTTTCAAAAACTTCTTCTAAGTTATCAGTATAAGAAGCGAATTCCTGAAGTTTTTTATTCAACTCTTCTTTCATTTCCACACTAATTTGGTTAGCTCTTTTGGCAATAACATTTACTGATTCGTAGATATTATTGGTATCCTTAGAAAGCTCCATTGTATTCCAAGTAATTGTTGAGCTAGGAGCATTTGTTTTTTTATAATCCATAACGTTATATGCTATTAAATCTATTTTCTTAATTTACTTCTTCAAACTTAACTACTTTAGAGGCATCCTCAAATATTTTTACAGCCTTCTTCATGTATTCACTTTCAGGAAACTCATTAATAAATGAAAAATACTCATCTATGGCATCTCTCATTCTGTCTTCCTTTTTCTCAACTACACTATTTACAGCCTGAATATATTTAGCTTCTAAAATCAAAAACGATAATTCTTCTCTGTACTTTGTATCCGGGTACTCTTTTAAACTATTTTGTGCTGCAATTACTGCTGACAAATAGTTATTTCCCATATAATTACCTAAATCAAAATATAACTTAGCACCTAAATACGATTTATATACTAATTTATCTCTCAACTCATCCATCAAACGATTAGCTTCACTAACACGATCACTGCTGGGGTAAATATTTACGAATAATTGAAATTCGTTAATCGCATTATAGGTATCCGTCTGGTCTAATCTTGGTTTTGGAGATTGCATATAATAACAGTACCCACTCATAAACTGACATTCTTCGTTCAATGCACTAGATGGATATGTTTTTACAAATTGACGATAATAATGACCAGCCATAATATAATCATGCAAACCATATAAACAGCTTGCATAGGTGTATTGAATTACTTCTGCTTTATCAGTACCACGATATATACCTTGCAATTCATTTAATAGAGTTGCAGCCCGCATATAATCCTCGTCTTCATAATACTCCATTGCCTTAGTATATTTCAACTCGTAATCAGTACTTTTTAAGACTTTTTGATACTGACTACAACTAAACAACAATGTTGCAAATACAATTATTAATCCATTACGGAGAAGTGTGTGATTTCTTCTGAATTTTAATTTGCTCAATATCATCTATTTGTGTTTATCTGAACATACCAAATACTGGTAAACTCATTTTTACAACGTGCAAAGATAAACTTTTAAACGGAATCTTTTAAGTTTAGTAACAAAGATTCCGTTTTATTTTATAAATATATTCTCTAATTAAAACCACTTCTAAAAAAAGCATTCTAATTACCTAATTTATAAGTTCTCTAACATCTTAATACAAAAAATAAATTTTATACAAATAATGGTTTTTAGATTTTTATAATATAAAACTTAGCGAATTATTAAAAAATATTACCTTTGCGCCGTTAATTTATAATAAGATATACGACGTGGATATTTTTGATAAAATAAAGAACATGGGACCGCTTGGTCAATACGGAAAAGCTGCACATGGTTATTTTACATTTCCTAAGCTTGAAGGTGAAATTGGTCCTAAGATGAAGTTCAGAGGTAAAGAAGTACTAACCTGGAGTTTAAATAATTATTTAGGACTAGCAAATCATCCAGAAGTAAGAAAAGCTGATGCTGATGCAACTGCTGAATATGGTTTAGGATATCCAATGGGTGCTCGAATGATGTCTGGTCAAACGAGTAAGCATGAAGAACTAGAAGCTGCTTTAGCTGAATTTGTAGGTAAAGAAGATTCATACCTTTTAAATTTTGGATATCAGGGAATGGTATCTATTATTGATACTTTGGCTTCCAGAAACGATGTAATCGTTTATGATTCTGAGTGCCACGCATGTATTATGGATGGTATCTTCTTACACAAAGCTAAAGGTGGAAAAAGCTTCGTTTTCCCACACAACGAAATTGAGAAGTGTGAAAAGATGCTTGAGTTCGCTACCAAAAGAGTAAAAGACACTGAAGGCGGTATTTTAGTGATTACCGAGGGTGTGTTTGGAATGGCTGGTGACCTTGGTGCTATAGATAAAATTGCTGCATTAAAAGATAAATTTAGTTTCCGCTTATTAGTTGATGATGCACATGGTTTTGGTACAATGGGAAAAACCGGTGCTGGAACTCCTGAACATTTTGGCGTAACTGATAAAGTAGATATTCTTTTCAATACTTTTGCAAAATCAATGGCGGCTATTGGTGCTTTTGTTGCTGCGGAAGAAGAAGTTGTAAGTTACTTACGATACAATCTTCGTTCTCAGATTTTTGCAAAATCTTTACCTATGCCAATAGTTATAGGTGCTCTTAAAAGATTAGAATTATTAAAGAATCAACCAGAATTAAAAGAAAACCTTTGGACAGTAGTAAATGCCTTACAAAAAGGATTTAAAGATGCTGGTTTTGATTTAGGTAATACGGAATCTCCTGTAACTCCTGTATTCTTGAATGGATCGGTACCAGAGGCAACTCAGTTAACTATGGATTTACGCGAAAACTATAATATTTTCTGTTCTATCGTAGTTTATCCGGTAATTCCTAAGGATCAGTTAATGTTAAGAATTATTCCAACTGCAGTACATACATTAGAAGATGTAGAGTACACAATTAAAGCTTTCGCTGAAATCAAAGAAAAACTTGAAGCTGGAGCTTATAAAAGTGATAAAATTGCAAGTATCCTTTAATAGAGATATTTAAACGATAAAAAAGCTGTCTTTTGTTTAAAGGCAGCTTTTCTTTTTTAATCGCTTCTAATATTTAATTATTCGATTACTTTTCTGTTTCCAATCCTGGCAAAGGCCAGTTTGCTTTACATTCTTCTGTTGAAAACGAAGGAGATGCAGCACTTAAATACTTCAGTAAATTAGTTCCTGAATTTTTAATACCATGTTTGGCATTAGCCGGAATAAAAATACACTCCCCTTTTTTTACTGACTGATCTTCCTCTTCAATTGTCATTATTCCTGTGCCTTCGAGGATATAGTACATTTGCTCTCCATCATATGCATGAAGGCTTTGATAGCCTTTAGGTTGAACCTCAACTACGGTAATACTTAAATGTTCTGAACCAGCTGTTAACTTTGAAACATATAGAAATGATTCAATATTTTCTCGTTTGTTACGAGGTGTGTTTTCTCTGTTAAATATATACATCGTTTGATTGTTTTTATTTGTCCCAGGATCTCTCTCATCTTATCGCAATACACAGGAGAGAAGGACAAATATGCAAAAATATTTTTCCAAGTTTAAATATAGAGGACATTGATGTACAAAAAACAGAAATAATAACACCCAACCTACATTATTTAAGGGGGATATCCTATCTAATACCAATAATATAAATTAGCTTATCGAAAAAGTGATATTAGATTCATTTCTTACTATACTTCCACTCTTTATGACAGTCGTAACAAATAAAATGGCGTTTGAATATGGGAAAAATGGCACCTAAAAGAAAATAAAGCACAACTACGAATATACTTGCTTCTTTCTTTCGTGAAACATTATCTGACTGACAAAACGGACAAAGCGATGTATCTGTAGTTTCGTTTAGTATAACTGTTTCTATACCTTGTTTATAATCTTCGTTGGTAACAGTAATATAACCTTTTTCTATAAGTAAAGCATTGGCATTATTGAAGTCATTTTGTTGTACATCAAGTTTAACGCCTCCAATGGCATTTGAGTACAAACTATATACTTGTGCAGTAAGCTCATCTCGTACAATAGTTTCTATTCCTCCTGATTCCAATAAGCCCTTAACCAGATATGCTTCGTGAGGATGTGTAAAAGTGATAAGGGTTTCCCAATTCTCCATTTTGTTAGATTTAGTTTGTGCTTGAAGTTTAATTTTATATTTTCTCTTTTTTGTTAAATGTAAAAGTACTCATTTTATCAATACATAAAAATGAATAGTATTTCTCTTTCCTTTAAGTTAGTAATAAGAGTAAGTATTTTATTCAAAGGATTTAGCTTTTGTAAAATACCTATGGACATTTTACATCATAAGCCTCTTTTTCCTTAAATATGGAAGTATCGTTTTATAAAGATGCCTGTTTACCGGTATATTTTTAAAAAAGAAAACCTTGAGGGCAATGCCCTCAAGGTATAAATGTTCAGGTTTTAGTTTTGCTTGAGATGTTTCATAGAGAAAATATCAAATGTATCAAATCAAGCGCTGGTATCTTTTTTATTAGATTAAAGTTGTTCCAGGTAAAAGTTGGTTCTATTCAGCTACCTTTTTCCAAACTTCATCTACACGAAATGTTTCGTAATGATTATTCATTAAGGGGCGCAAATAAATGCCTTTGATGATAAGTTTATCTTTACTAACAGAAAAATTATAATAATTACAGGTTTCACGAAGTTCACTTTTTTCGTTGTAATGGATAGTAATGAGTTTATTGTCATCGGTAAAATAATATTTTCCTGAATTAAAAGGCGTACCATTGGCATTTTTGGTAATAAACTTACCATTGGGTTTAAAAGTCATGATTCGTTTATTGAATTTGTCAACCTTATAATCATTACTCTGTACTAATTGCCATACTCCTTTTATTAGTTTCTTTTCTTTTTCTGGTTTAGCATCCTTCCAGAATAACAATGATTGTTCGGGTTTGGCTTTTTGATCCTCCACCTTATAAGTGGTAGCTACATTGGTTACAAAAACTACTGCTACAACCGCAGTTAATACTAATGCCGTTTTCTTCATCATACTTTTGTTTTGATTTAACACTTTAGCTGTTTTATCAAAAACAATTGTCGCCATATGTAAAGAATGCTTTTGTTTATCAGACTTTGTGTCCTCTTTTAAATCATCCATTTCATATCCCATTGCACCCAAAAGTTTACGAAC
The DNA here is from genome assembly GCA_963677245.1 of uncultured Saccharicrinis sp. Taxonomy (GTDB): domain Bacteria; phylum Bacteroidota; class Bacteroidia; order Bacteroidales; family Marinilabiliaceae; genus Saccharicrinis. The sequence continues at coordinate 334,188 of OY781921.1, read as the reverse complement.
GGTATACATGCGGGGCTGCACTTGGTTAGATTCAATTCTTTGAAGTGTGCGGATATTAATATTGCACATTTCTACAACTTCGTTCTGTGTATAACCTTTTTCTTTTCTTAATTCTGCAATTCGGGTTCCAATTGTTTTTTGACTCATAGCATTTATTTGTTTTCAAAAGTATTTGACAGAATAGTTTTATACCAATTTTCGCCATGACATATAAACGGCATTTACACGGCACATGGCGCTAAGTAATTATATATGTGACTAAAATAGCATTTTTGAATAATCGTTTAAAACCTAGTATTTCGATCTTATATCGAGTCTACCCTTGTTTTAATTCTCTTGTTAAGAAAAATTTTTAACTCATTAACAAGCCCTTTCTTTTCCAGATACAATAAAGAAACTCTTTTAAATCTTTTATTTAAATAAAGATATAAAATCATTGTTTTTTCTATTGAAGACTTTACAATCATAATACCCATTGCAGCTACAATTAATAATGAAATAAACAATAACCATGGTGCTCTTATATCCCCAGAGAAGCGTATTGCATTATAACTAATATCAGAAATAAAGTTTGATAGCCAATAGACAGCAACAATAAGAACAAACACCCCTGATAATAAAGAAATATACCAATATCGAAGTCTGAACTCTCTCTTTATTTCTACTTTATGGATTTGATAGAAATCAATATGTTCTTTTTTTATATTATTCCTCAAAATATAAATCCCGTGCTCATCTATTTCCAGGTTATCACTCTTAATCATAAAGTTTAGTCTTTTTTGATTGCAAAAAACGAATATAAACAAAAAATATCCCTATCAATACTCCTCCTCATCACGAACTAAAAATCTATTCAAATTTTATTTTGTCAAAATAGGCATCTTAACACCATCAACCAGAAATGCCCAACACATATGTGCCGGGCATCTCTCCTTTTGTAATTAATATATAAAGCGGAAACTATTCTGAATATGATAAAATACCTACTGCTTTTACACTTTCAGCAATAACTTCAGACAACTGGCTAGCTGCTGCTGTTTCTGGATCGATAGCAAACAAATAATGTTCATCATCTGAAGTTGTTACTGGTACCACTAATTGATTGTTTCTACTATCTATAAAAGGCGTACCTACTAAAAATGGATCATCAACTATACCAGATGCGGTAGGAAACCCAGTAACCCAATCAAATGACTTTGCAGCTACATCAACCACTGCAAATCGATCTGCATCAACACCAAATGTAGCATTCGCATTTTTACCCGGATACATCTTTAAAACAAAGGTAGTACCTCCCATATAGTAGGTTCTAAATAAATTAAAACCACCTGAAGCAGCAGACACATCAAAGAAATAGTCCTGATCAAAAGCGAACTCTCCTTTGTTTATCTTAAGAATTCCAGAAGGAATGGTTGTTGTTTCTGCATCCCCGTAATTAGTTTGTCCTGAAGAAAACACATATAAATCTCCGGTTTCAACTACTTCCAGTCCGGTTTCACCCTGAGAATATTTCTGACCAGCTACATACCCGGTTCTGCCGCTATCTTTAATCACTCTATTAACTGTAAAATCTTCATTCATAACAACCACATAGGTGTTGTTATAATATTCCGATGAAAAACTACTTGAATTGATACTACGTGCACCTGCAATCATATAACCTTCGTACTCTGCAATATCAGTGAAGTAAGCAACTTCCCCATCTTCTAGAATATCATTAGTCACTAAAGTATGTAATTGCGATGCATCCGTTTGAGGATTTACTGTATAGAAGTAAGCTTTTTGATCAACTTCAGGATCTCTTAATCTATCCGAATAAGCTAAAATTAACTGATTATTTACTACTCCGCGAGTTTGTATAGATACATCCAAAGCTAATTCGTTTCTTTTAGCAATTGTACCATCATTTTGTAGAATGTATGAAGCAGTAGTTCCAGCATCTGTTTGGTTATACAAAAAACCATAAACAACATCTTCTCCGTAAAAAGTCCAGGTTCTGCTTCCTGGCGACTGAACTGCTTCTACTGAAGTAGCATCATACACCTGATCTTTCAACAATTCATTTCCTGTAACCAGGTAATCGTTTTCCTCTGATGATGCGGCTACCACATATTTACTAGTTATGCCATCACCTTTCCCTCCATTGTTTTCATCATCTTTGGAACAAGATGCCAATACAAGGATTGCTAAAGCAATCATCGTGTTAAAATATAAGTTTATTGTTTTCATATTATAATTGATTTTAATTTGTTAACAATTTTATTCTAGAAATGCAGGCCAATGTATTTATCTGGTTTTATTGAGGTAATATCGAAGCTTGACATTAAAACTTCGTCCGGGTTTCTGCAAGCTGTAGTTATCAAAAAGCTTTGCGTCAAATACATTTTTACAATCGAGTGATATATTATATTTTCCTTCCTTCCACGAATAAATAGCGCTTAAATTGTGGTTGGATTGAGCTTTAACCGAAGCCCTGTTTCTTGCTTTATAGTCATTGTAATCATACAGGAACTCATCTACAAATTGCATATTGTAGGATAAACTCAGCTTGTTTTTTGCATTAACTATATTATTAAAAATGTAAGTAGCATCAAGGTTTCCAAACAATTTGGCAATATTTGGTAAAACTCCTTTTTCAAGGTCTTTTGGTTCCTGTACTGAAATATTACCTCCACAATTAAACCGGTTTTTATATGAGTATCTTATTTGTGCATCAAAGCCAATGGTTCTAACCTGATCTATATTTACATAGGATTCTTCTCCTTGCGAATAATCAATATTCCTGCGTATATAGTCTGTTGTATTTCTTAAAAAGTAATTAACATCTATATTAAAAACATGATATTCTTTAAGCTCATAACTATAATTTAAACCAACATTATAATTATTACTGGTTTCAGGTTTTAAGTCATAATTGGCTATGTAATAACCAAACACCTCTCCAAACAATTCTGCACTTACAGGCAAACGACAAGTTAATTCGTGATTACCTTTTAACTGCAACCCATCATTAATAAAATAAGTAGCTGTAATCCCATAGCCATATTTGGTATCTCTTCTATGAACTGTATTAAAATCATCTTTGCCATTATTTGTTAAGTCTAAATATGCCGAAGCATGATATGAATACATCTTAGCAAAAACTGAAGTTTTAAAATCTTTGTTCCAATTATTATTGATACCAATGCCTAATATGTTACGATCATTTACCCTTGGTTTGTCATTAATATAGTCATCAATATAAAGCCGCTCATCACCTTGTCGGGAAAATAAATTTGTTACATTATTCAAGGTAAGCTGATGCTTATTATGAATAGAGTAAAGCAGATTGGTGTTAATAGTTCCATTATTGTTTTTGTACACATAATTAGAATATTGTATTTCTCCCGGAGAATGTGTTTCTGGTACCTGCCAGTCTCCTAACCAGTTATATTCTTTATCTGATATATCAAAGTTGTGGCTTTCTCCCAGATTAAAATTGGCAGTCAGGCTTACATTTAATCCCTCAACAAATAGGTTATTCTTTTTATATAAGAAGGAAGGCATTAAGGTTCCCGAAGTATGATACTTTTCGCCAAAGGCCAAATTCATGTATGCCGGATGTTGAATTTCATCATACTCATGACCTATGGTAAAACCAAATAATAGCTGATCGGCAAAGGATTTATTAACAAAACCTAATTTTAATATGGCAGTTTCGTTATGGTAAACATCATGAAAGCGGCGAACTCTTTGAGGTTCTTTAGATAGTAGATTGGTCTCAAAATCTTTGATTGTAGCATCTACCCAATAACTATTATCTGAGTAGTTTTGATAAGCACTTAACTGCAGCGTAAATCCTTTTTTAGAAGTAAAGCCTGCATTAACAAAAGTTTTATGCGTATTAAACGAACCAAACGAATAAGAAACATCTAGATAGCTACCAGGTGTTTTTGTAGTAACAATATTAACTGCCCCTCCAAGTGCATCTGAACCAAAACTAACGGGCACTACTCCTTTATAAACCTCAATCCTTTCAGCTAAATTTACAGGAAGATTATTCAACTGAAAAGCCGAACTCATAGCATCCATAGGCATACCGTCAATAAAAAAACGAACATGACGGCCACTCAAGCCATTTATAGTAACATTAGTACTTGAGCCCAAACCTCCTTCCTGTTGTATCTTTACTCCGGGAACATTGTCTAAAACCTGGGTCATATCGACGGTTGCGTTGTGATATGGTTTGGCATCAATAGCCACAGCGTTAAACCCCGACTCCTGAATCTCAGTTATCTTAGATTTTCCAACAATCATGACATCGTCCATGGCAAAAGCAGGATCTGCTTCCAGCATTACATTGGGGATATTATAAATTGGATTTTCCGGATCAATAGCTACTTCCTTTTTTAAAAAACCAACCATAGAATATACAATTGTTTTTTCGCCAGGCTGTATGGTTAATTGGTAAACTCCATCAACATCTGTATTGGTAGCATTATTCGAATACTTTTGATACACTATAGCATTTACAATAGGTTCTCCATCTTTATCTACAACTTTGCCTTCTACCCAAATATTTTGTCCAATCAGGGTATTGCCTATCAGTACGTGTATAGCAAATACTAAAAGCAGTTTAAGTTTTGATACATGTATGCTTTGATCACATTTCATCACGTTCTCTCTTTCTCTATCCACATTCACAACCATAACCTAAACTTGTAATGATATTTTCCTTTTTCTAATTCTGCTCCACCACATATAAAAACCGGTTACAGGTAAAGTACTTCCGACCAATCCACCTAGAAATACAATAATTTTCCCCCATATACCCCAATAGGTTCCCATATGCAAGGACCAATACACATTCTCAATGTTTTCTGTTTTAACTACCTCCTCAGGAATTTCTATTACCTCACCACTATACCTGTCGAACATACTGTATTGAGGTGCATAGCGGCTTTTTAAACCGGTTTTATCGGAAGCAATCATATGATAGTACCCCTGTTTTTCGAGTAAAAAAGTATAAACCTGCACTTCTTCTTTATCAGGGTAACGCTCGTAAGTAGCTTGAATAGCCTTATTCAAAGGATAGGATGTCACTGCCAAGGTATCTTTTTTAGGTAATGCTTTTTCCCAGACTTGAGTTGGATCTCCACCAAAACTTTTTTGAGTGATGGCAGCAAAAGGCTTAAAAGCAATCATGAGTCCTGTAACGCACAATAAAAGCAATAAACACGAAGCGTAAAAGCCAAGCACAATATGCAAGTCCCGGTTTATCCTATTCCATGTAGTTTTTAGCTTTATTTTAAATGCACCATTTACATGCTTTTTACTCCATGATTTAGGCCACCATAAAATCATACCGGTGATTATAAGAACCAGAAAGATGAGCACTGCAATATCAATTATCCACTGACCGGTTTCATGCAGCATCAGTTCATTGTGTAAATGCGCCGTGATGTAAAAGAAATTAATAGTTGTGTCATCTTTTAATACCGCTCCGGTATATGGATCTACATAAACCATTCTTAAACCTTTTCCCGGTTCAAACATATTGCAACGAATACTTCTTTGCGGATCTTTATAAGTGACCACATAAAAAGGTTTTCTTCTTTCAGGAAACTGCTTTTTTAGGCTTTCAACAATATCTTCAATAGCTACTTTTTCGTCCTTCATTTCCGAAACATAGCGAGCCTTTCCGGCAGATAGCTCTATGATCTCATCTCCAAATACAATGATGCATCCGGTTATACACACAAACAATACAATTGGTGCTGAAATCAAGCCCAGCCATAAATGTATTTTATACCACATATGATTATATTTTTTGAATTTACTGTTTGTACACCCTTTCTCATTTAATTATATAATGAGGGTTGTCATTAACGTTTTTAGTAAAGAGTTGCTTTGTATAATTCCAAAATCTTTACTGCATCGTCTTTTTTAACTTTTTTGCAATAACGGATCACCTTATTAAGCCATATCTCCGGTGGGTACATATCAAAGCCAATACTATTTGACACTTGCTTAAAGTGTTGTTGCACTATTTCGGGGTGATCGCCTACTTTTTTAACAGGTACACAATAACCCTCGAATACATATTTTAATCCACTATAAATGGCAGGTAAGGAAATGGTTCCATGATCTTCATTCTCAAAAAACGCCCATTTACTTCGCAATCCATTGGAATTGGGTTTCGTAAGAAACTGATTGCAAAAATTTTGAATGCATGTAGAGTGACCGAGCTTATCTTCTTCAAAAGGATCAATATTCGCCATGGCCATATATAAAGTGGTTCCTTTTAAGTCCATATTCTCCCAATTATCTATTGCCATTTGATATACATACTTGTTATCCCACCAAATACTCGGATCAATAACGATATATGCATTAAACATTTTAGGCTGAGACAACATGGCGTATAAAGTACAAAGTCCGCCAAAAGAATGTCCTGTCAACATACAATATCCGCTTGTTCGATATTGATCCTTTATGTATGGTTTTAACTCCTGATGTATAAACTGAAGAAACTGATCTGCTCCACCGCTGGTGGTGTGAATTTTCTGACCAGTATGCATCATAAATCCATTGGTGGGTGTTAAGTCTCGTGATCGGTCGGTATTGGTAATCCCCACAACAATCATCTCAGGCATGTAATTATACATTCCACCAGAAAGCGCTTCCTGGGCGGCGATTGGGTAATAGAATTGCCAGTCTCCATCAAGCAAATACATTACTGGATAATGGGCTGGTTTAGTTGTAGTATCATTGTAGCTTTGAGGTAGGTGAACCCAAACTTCGCGTTCCTCATTTAATACCTTGGAATGAATACTTACTTTATTTCCTACCTGTATTTTCTGAGAGAAACACAGGTTAGCAACCATTAAATTTATAACTAACAATAAATGTATCTTTATTGAGTACCCTTTATAAGAGTTAATCCTTTTATAAAAAAAATTTATTGTCATCTGTTATCCCTTCTCCTATTTGAAATAATATCAGCGCCTTATTTTTGCTTTTAAACTAAATACAAAGACCACTGAATAAATTACAAAACTATAGTAGGCTTACTTATAGGGCAATCACTAATAATTATGAAGCTATTTAAACAGAATTACCTAATTATGGGGATTGACATTAGGATATAAAAGACTAACAACTCTTAAATAAATGATTATACAGATAAAATAGTCTTATTTTATCCCAAATTATGATTACTTATATGTAGTTGTTAAAGTGTTAATTTGAAAAGAGTGTATGCTAAACAGACATAAGTAGTATGATATATTGTGCGCTTACACATAGAAAGTTAATTATGGTATAAACCCTCATTATGCATTAGGAAATCTATTACGCATCAAAATTACTTCAAAACAAGTCACTTCATTACTTTACTTCAACTCAACAGAACGGTGCTATGCTTCGTTTCAGTAAAGTCTTGTTTTCTTGCAATTTTAACGCTCATAACGAAGTTCTAATACATAATGCGGGTTAAACAAAAAAATCTGCTTGCAGGTAACGAACATTACCCACAAACAGATATAACTCCCAAATCACCTATTAATTATTTCAATGCCGCTTTAACTGCTTCTGTTAATGACGTTGTTGGTCTTTTAATTAAAGTTGACAATTGCTTTTCTTCATCATACAAATCACCTTTTGACGCTCCTATGTCCCAACTGGCAATAGCATCTGCAAAACCTTCTGGTAGACCAATACTTTTAAGAATTGCTGCATATTCTCCTTCTGGCAGATTGTTATAAGGAATTTCCTTTTCGCTTTGCTTACTTATTTCCGCTGCCAACTCAGATAAAGTATAAGCCTCGTCTCCCGATAATTCATATACCTTACCTTTATGACTTTCATCCGAAAGAACAACGGCTGCCGCTTCGGCATAATCAGCTCTGGTTGCTGATGAAATTTTGCCATCACCGGCACTACCAACAAAAGCTCCTGCTCCTAATGCTCCCTCGATTGAAGCAGTATAATTTTCGGTATACCATCCATTTCTCAAAATCGTGTAATCAATTCCTGATTCTTTTAGCGCTTGCTCTGTAGCTAAATGCTCTCCAGCCAAATTAAGCGATGATGTGTCGGCATGTAATAAACTGGTGTAAACAATCCATTGTACACCTGCTTTTTTAGCTGCATCAATAACATTTTTATGCTGGCGCGCTCTCTGACCGATTTCATTTCCCGAAATCAACAATAAACGATCAATGCCTTTTAAGCTTTCCTCAAGTGATTCCGGTGCATCATAATCAAATGCTCTGGCTTCAACGCCCAGTGCTGCGGCTTTTTCTGGTGTACGAACTAATGCTACAATGCTTTCTGCTGCTACTTTTTCTTTTAGTTGTTCAACAACCAGATTCCCTAATCGTCCGGTTGCTCCTGTAATAGCTATTTTCATGTTTTCTATATTTAAATTGTTATTATTAATTATCCAATTTTTACTGATGTCATTGATAAAGATCCACCAACAGGTTCATCGTTAAAAATGCTGACTTCATCTTTATCTCCTTGTAAAGCCAAAGCATATAACAATGGCAAATAGTGTTCTGGTGTTGGAATGGACAACTCAAAAGCTTTTCCTAGTTTATTGTAGTTGATTAAGTCCTGATGCTGCCTGTTTTGTATGAATTCCTTTACCTTTTGGTTGGCTTCGTTAGCCCAATCATAGCCATAGTTTTCATTTAATTTTCCCCAATGAACCATTCCCAGGTTATGCACAATATTGCCGCTACCTACAATTAGTACTCCTTTTTCCCTTAGTTTGGCGAGCTCTTTAGCCAATTCATAATGTTCGCGAGCACTTTTATTATAATCCAGACTTAATTGAACCACAGGTACATTTGCCTTGGGATACATGTGTTTAATTACCGACCATGCCCCATGATCCAATCCCCATTTATCATCTAAATGCACATCGCTTGTCTGAGCCATTTGAACGACTTCTTTGGCTAATTCCGGTGAACCCGGAGCCGGATATTGAACTTCGTATAAAGCTCTTGGAAATCCGCCAAAGTCATGAATGGTCTCAGGTTGCTCCATCGCAGTTACTCTGGAACCTGATGTTTCCCAATGTGCTGAAACCACTAATATGGCCTGAGGCTTGATTATTTCATGTGATATATTTCTAAATCCCTGTACAAATTCATTTTCATCAATGGCATTCATCGGACTACCATGACCCAGAAATAATACGGGCATTTTAGGAGAATTCTCCAGCGACTTTGTCATATGTTGTAATGCATTTAATTTCATAGCTACCATTGTTGCCGGCACTGCTGCCGATAGTTTATATAAAAATGATCTTCGATTCATCTCATTATAATTTTAACTTTTCAATTGTATTCGATGGAACTCTCTTACAATAATTCCTTTGATTGAAGTTTTCAATCGGTCGTTTCATCTTATTCCTTATTAAAATGAACATTACAAAAGTAAGGTACATACAGGCCTCACTCACTTGACCTATGTTAAGAAATGGTATTGATATAGGTTAAGAAAAGCGGGCTATATATATTATAAGGTGTAGAAAAGCAGAATATTGAGAACTACTCCTTCTTCCTGTATTTACAGTCGAATTCTAGATAAAATACACTGCCAATGAAGAATTAAAATAAATTTATCACCAACTCATACTATTTTAATGTAGTAAACACTACATTTGCACGCTCAAAGAAATTTCTCTCTTATGGCAACATAAAAAACAGAATTGTCTCTGGTAAAATCCAACAAAGCCATTCCGGTATTTGGATTATATTTTAAAAGGTATTGAGCTTAATCATCTGTAGCAAATAAGGTTTTACTTCTAACCTTAGCTTTTATCGTACACCTCGTTTACCCTCGTACCCTTTTATGTTGTAGCATATAACAAAGAGTTCTGATAATTTAATTTTTAGTATTCATGAAAATGAACAGCTTATTTAGTCCTAAGCTATTTACTTTGGTAAAAGCAGGTATTAGTAAAAAACAGATTACATCTGATGCAATGGCGGGTGTTGTGGTAGGTATTGTAGCACTACCTTTGGCCATTGCTTTTGCGGTAGCATCGGGAGTATCTCCTGAAAAAGGCCTTATTACTGCGGTTGTGGCCGGATTTATCATTTCATTTTTAGGCGGTAGCCGAGTGCAGATTGGAGGTCCAACTGGAGCTTTTATTGTAATTGTTTTTGGAATTATTCAGCAATACGGTATTAATGGGCTATTAATTTCCACCATATTAGCCGGTATTATGCTCGTTATATTTGGCTTCCTTAAGCTGGGCAGTTTACTTAAGTACATTCCCCAACCATTAATTGTTGGATTTACCAGTGGTATTGCCCTGGTTATCTTTTCAACTCAAATTAAAGATGCCTTGGGACTAAGTATTGATCACGTTCCATCTGAATTTATGCATAAGTGGGCAGCCTTTTTCACCAATATGCATAGCATTAATTTTTATGCAGTAACCATTACTCTTGTCACTATATTACTGACTGTTTATAGCAAAAAGGTATTTTCAAAAATACCGGGTTCTTTTATCGCCATTATACTAATGACATTAGTTGTGCAGCTATTCGATATTCCGGTTACTACCATTGAATCGTTCTTTGGCGATATTCCTAATCAAATAAGCATAGAAACACCTAGTTTTCAATTAGCCGATATTCCAGGATATATTGCGCCGGCCATCACCATTGCGCTTTTAGGTGGTATAGAATCATTGCTATCAGCCGTGGTAGCAGATGGTATGATAGGCGGAAAACATCGTTCAAATACAGAACTGATTGCACAGGGAGTTGCCAATATTGTAACGCCATTTTTTGGCGGAATTCCTGCTACCGGAGCAATTGCCCGTACGGCTACCAATGTTAAAAATGGTGGTAGAACACCCATTGCCGGAATAATGCATGCCATAACCTTGTTAATTATTATGCTGTTTTTTGGACAATGGGCTAAAATGATTCCAATGTCGTGCCTGGCTGGTATATTAATAGTGGTTTCATACAATATGAGTGAATGGCGTTCTTTTGTTTCCATTTTTAAAGCAGGTTACTTCGACATCATTATACTATTAACCACATTTATATTAACTGTATTAGTTGATTTAACCATCGCCATTGAAGTAGGTGTAGTATTATCGGCACTTTTATTTATGAAACGCATGTCCGATATCGCAGATAAGAAGATTAATAACATCGTTGATACAGATATTATTGAAGATTACTCGGATATCCCTGGCGACATTACCATTTATGAAATTAGCGGCCCCTTATTTTTTGGAACTGCCAAAACCTATGCAAGAGTGATTGAAAGTATTGGCTTAAAGCACAAGATCATCATCATTCGTATGCGCCATGTTTCGTTTGTTGATCAAACCGCTATCCATAATTTTAAGGGCTCCATCAATACATTAAAAAGCAAAGGGGTTCAAATTGTTTTATCCGGTGTTAATGCTGATGTTTACAAGACTTTTGAAAACAACGATATTATCAATAAAATTGAAAAAGAAAATATATTTGAAGGCTTTAGCGAAGCAGTAACTTTTGCTAAATCTCAGGTTGTTCAATAGATAGCGTTTTGCTCAGTTACATGAACATACTCAAAGTCTATTTAACTAAACGCATTTTTGCCTGACAAAGAGTCACTTTTATGTGTTCCAGACCCGTTAAGATGTGTTCCAGAGTAGTTTTTGTAACTCGCAGACCCCTTTTTATGTGACAAAGAGTCACTTTTGTGATTTCAAGAGGCGTTTGTACGTGTTGCAGTCTCGTTTTTATGGGTTCTAGAAGCAAAAATATGAATTACAGAAGTGCTTTAGATAGATGAGAACCGGGTATTTTTATAACCAGAACCTTGTGCTAAAATTTTTTTAATGGTCGTTTAAGCATATTTTTTTACTTTTACGCTTCAATTTCAAAAACTATTATGTCGCAAAAAACAGATCAGCAGTTTGAGCATGTAATTAATGTCTGCAAAGATATTTTTGCTAAAAAGATGAAAGACTACGGAACCGCTTGGCGTATTCTTCGTCCCTCTTCTATGACCGATCAAATATTTATTAAAGCACAACGCATCAGAAGCATCGAAACCAAAGGTGTTTCTAAAGTAGATGAAGGTGTACGTTCAGAGTTTATCGGTATTATTAATTACGCTGCCATGGCTATTATCCAGTTAGAATTGGGTCCTTCAGATAGCCCTGAGATGGATCACGACGAAGCATTAAGACTTTACCTGGATAATATATATAAGGCAAAAAATCTGATGTCGGATAAAAACCACGATTACGACGAAGCCTGGCGAAGCATGCGTATCAGTTCTTTTACCGATTTGATCTTGATGAAACTTCATCGCACCAAGCAAATTGAAGACAACGAAGGCAAAACCATCATTTCGGAAGGAATAGATGCCAATTACCTGGACATGATTAATTATGCCATTTTTGCAATGATTCAATTGGATTTTCCTGACGATTCTATTACCTCTAAAGAATAACACTATGAACCGATTGTTATATTTAATTAGCAGAATACTTGTAGGAACAACGTTTATTTTTTCAGGCTTTGTTAAAGCTGTTGACCCGCTGGGAAGTGCCATTAAATTTAGCGATTACTTAAGTGCCTTTCATATGGAAGGTCTTATATCTTTGGCTTTACCAGCTGCTTTTATTGTTGCAGCGCTGGAATTTATCACGGGTTTACATTTGTTAATAGGAATCAGGCTTAAAACCTTTTCGTGGATGGCTATCATTTTTATGGCTATCTTCACCCCGCTTACTTTATATGCTGCCATTAGCAACCCGGTAACCGATTGTGGTTGTTTTGGCGATGCCCTTAAACTGACCAACTGGCAAACGTTTTTCAAAAACCTGGTTATTTCTCTTCCGGCTATTCATTTATTTTATTTCAGAAAAACATTTACAGATAATATTAAATGGGCTTTTAAATGGATGATTACCATCTTTTTTACAGGAGGTATTTTAGGTATTTCTCAATTCTCATATCAACATTTACCATTGTTGGATTTCAGACCTTTTAAAATCGGAAATAACATAACGGAAGGTATGAGTATTCCTGAAGATGCAGAACAAGCGGTATATGAAACCACTTTTTTATTGGAAAAAGATGGCGTTCAAAAGGTTTTTACGGCTGCTGATTATCCTTATAACGATAGCACCTGGGTTTTTATTAGCAACGAAACTAAAGTGATTAATAAAGGTTACGAACCTCCTATTCACGATTTTGTATTAACTGATGCCGATGGTGTTGATCAGGCTGCTAATATTTTAAATAGCGACACGCCTGTTCTTTTGGTTATCTCCTCTCAAATTTCAAAAGGAACCTGGTCCGATGGTATTGAGAAAAAAATCATCGATATTAAAAACACCTTATTCGAAAAAGGTATGCAAACCTGGTTTTTAACGTCCTCTCCCGATGATGATATTACCAAGTTTGAATTTGATGGCGATGGGGGTTTTAATTATTTAGGTGCCGATGAAACCATGCTTAAAACCATTATACGATCAAATCCGGGTTTAGTTTTGTTGCAAAAAGGAAATGTGATTGCCAAATGGCATTTCAACGATTTACCCGAAGCCAGTGCATTTACAAACCCGATATCTTATAGTTTAAAAGAATTTAACGAAAAGCATAACCGAATTATCATTTTTATGCTGATATTTGTCAGCGTTTTGATATTAAGCCTGCTTTTAAAAAGAAATAAATCAATATAATTCAATAACAAACATTTTTACGATGAGACAAAACATTGTTGCCGGAAACTGGAAAATGAACAAAACCCTACAAGAAGGGGTAGAATTAGCAACTGAGTTAAACAACATTTTAGCTTCAAAAACGCCAAATTGTAAAGTAGTTGTAGGTGTTCCTGCTACACACATTACTGAAGTAGTAAAAGCTGTTGATGCTGAGAAAGTTGGTGTTGCTGCACAAAACTGTGCCGACAAAGAATCTGGTGCATACACTGGTGAGATTTCTGCTTCTATGGTAAAATCAACTGGTGCTGGTTATGTGATCCTTGGTCACTCTGAAAGAAGAGAGTATTACGGAGAAACAAATGCTACACTTAAAGATAAAACTGATTTAACTTTAGCAAACGGTTTAACTCCTATTTTCTGTATTGGTGAGGTATTAGAAGAAAGAGAAGCTAACAAGCAAAACGAAGTGGTTAAAACTCAAATCGAAGAGGCTTTATTCCACCTTTCTGCTGAAGATTTCGCTAAAATTGTAATTGCTTACGAACCTGTATGGGCAATTGGTACTGGAAAAGTAGCTACTCCTGAGCAAGCTCAAGAAATTCACGCTTATATTCGTTCAGTTATCGCTGACAAATATGGTGCTGATGTAGCTGATGGTATTTCTATCCTTTACGGAGGAAGCTGTAAGCCAGGAAACGCTAAAGAATTATTCGCTAACGCTGATGTTGATGGTGGATTAATTGGAGGTGCTTCTTTAAAAGCTACAGATTTCGTTGGAATTATCGATGCTTTTTAAGCTGAAATAAAATATATTTTTAGAGCCATCCTATTTGCAGGATGGCTTTTTTATTTTCTTATTTTTCAGTATTAACCAAGTGTTCTTCATTCCACATTTTCAGAAAAACACCATTAGTCCATCCAAAACCATCTTGCAGGGGATACTCTCCTCCTCCACCTTTTATGTTGGTATCTACCACATTATATTTTTCCAGCATTTTTCCTGTTTCAAAAAACACTTTTAAATTTAATGCCGTCCACCTTACGGCAATATTCTTAGCAAGCGTATGATAGCTATAATTTTTGCATGACTTATAGCACACCCACTGTAATGGTGCCCATCCGTTTGGATAATCCCATTGCTGATTCGTTTCATTTAAAGTAGTAACTACGCCTCCATCTTTTAAAAACCTGTCCTTCATATTCTCTCTAACAAGACTAGCCTTTTGATCATCTGCCAACTGAAAAAACAAAGGAAATACACCGGCAAGAGTCATTCTTGCACTTTGCTTTTTTTCTTTCCAGTTGTAATCATAAAAATATCCAACACTATCATTCCAACAATATTTAATGATGTTGTTTTTACGATGTGTAGCAATTCTTTTGAATGTCTCCGCTTCCTTATCATTGCCTCCTAATTTGTAGGCTTTCATTATGCTTATTTCTAAATGGTGTAACAAGCAATTTAAATCTACAGGTATTAGCTCTATCGTTCTTATGGAACTTAGTTCAACTTCATCCCTAAACCATCTGGAGCTGAAATCCCAACCCGATTCTGCAGCAGCTCTTAGATTTCGGAATATTGTACTATCGCAGTTTGCTTGCCTAAAGGTTTCCAAATCATGGATGTATGATTCCGGCCGAGGTTCTGCAAATTCATCCCAATACCTATTTAAAATTACACTTTCATCTAAACGAACAACTCTTCTACATACCTCCCTCTGGTTGTTGATCTTATGGCTACCTGTCATCCAAAATGCATATTCTTTTTCCAGAGCATTTTTATAGTCTGTATAAATTGAATCTCCCTTGTATTTGGCAAGCAACTCAACCATCAACGAAAAAAAAGGCGGTTGAGATCTACTTAAATAATAAGTACGATTCCCATTTGGTATAAATCCATATTGATCAATCAGAAATGCAAAATTATTAACCATTGACTCAATAATATCAATACGTTTCGCTTCCTCCAATCCTAACATTGTAAAATAGCTATCCCAATAATAAATCTCCCGGAATCTTCCTCCTGGAACGACATAAGGGTGCGGCAATGCGATTAAAGACGATAAAGAATCTTGCTTTTCTGCAGGTTTGGTCAGCTTATCCCACAACATATCCATATGTCGGAAAATTGAACTGGTATCATGTAAACCCGTTTTAAAATGAGTGCGAACAAAAGTTGTTAGATCAAACGAACTTTTTTGTTTCTCTTGCTGATATTTTTTATTAATGGAATCGATAGGAAGCAAGGGGATACAATCTACAAATGCTTTTTGGTCTTTGAATATGTGTTGCTGCTGTACATCTTCAAATATATCCTTACAGTCATTAGCTGGATTTATTTGAGCCATCACACTTCCTATCCACCAAAGAAATAAAAATAAAAGGGAATACTTTTTCATACACAGGTATTTTATTCTGCATTTACAATATATAAGAACTTAATATTCAACTTAAACCCTAAGGTAAAAATCTCTCTTACAGCAACCAATCTTTTTGAAAGAACATATTTTAAATACTATCAGAAACTATACTAATTTTTAATACTTTTGCAGGCACTAAAAGTGCCTTTCTTTTAGGGCTAAACGCGGATAAATAACAATTACAACAATGGAATACACACAAGTTAAATTCACCATAGAACCAAATACCGAAATCGCCAGAGAAATATTGACTGCTGAATTAGCACAGTTAGATTATGACAGCTTTGAAGATTCAGAAACAGGCATTAATGCATATATTCCTACATCTTCTTTTAGTAAAGATGATATAGAGGACTTAATGATAATGCAAAATGAAGCATTCTCTATTACCTACGAATCAGAAGAAATGCCGGAACAAAACTGGAACGAAACCTGGGAAAAACACTTTTTTAATCCCATCATTATTGATGATAGATGTGTAGTAAAAAGTCCGTTTCATACTGATGTTCCTAAAACTGAATATCAAATATTGATTGAGCCTAAAATGGCTTTCGGAACCGGACATCATGAAACTACCGGTTTAATGATGAAACATATTCTGGAGATGAATTTCGAAGATAGAAATGTACTCGATATGGGATGTGGAACCGGTATTTTAGGAATATTAGCTGCACAAAGAGGTGCTAAAAAAGTACTCGGAATTGATATTGAAGAGTGGGCTTATAATAATGCCAACGAAAATATTGCCATGAACAATATTTCTGATATGGAAGTACAATGCGGTGATGCATCTTTATTGGGCAATACACAATTTGATATTATCTTAGCTAACATTAACCGTAATATTTTATTGGAAGATATATCCAAATACTGCCAGGTGTTAAAAAAAGGAGGCACATTACTTTTAAGTGGTTTTTACCAACACGATATTGAAGCCATCAACGAAGTTTGCTCTGTTAATAACTTGTTACAAAAAGGTATTAAAGAAGATAACAATTGGGTAGCAGTTGCGTATATGCTTTCTGAATAAAGAATAGCTTATGAAGATATTTTCTACACTACTAATATTCACATTTTTCAGCACTTTTTGCTTTTCTCAAAACGCTAGCACCTTATTTACTGATAACTACGAAGAGTTTATTCCTAAAATGGAAGAACTCTTTAAATCTGTAGCTGACAAGAAATATGCAAAAGAATATATCGAAGAACTGGAATCCTTTTGGATGAACCCGGAAACCACTGAAGAAAGTAAAAAACTGATTATAAAACAATGCAATGGCCTGGCTTTAAAAAAAGCTCGTCCTATTCCGGATTACGAAACTTACTTAACTATTATTAGAGAATTCGTTCAATCCGACCTAGACCCAACCAGTTTACAAGCATGGACTCAATCCATAACGGATCAAATCGATAAAAGAAGATACCCTCTACGAAAAATTAACCAGTTTTTGGAAATCACCTCCGAATTACTTTCAGAAAACGTTATTTATTCCACACCTTCTAATCAGTGGAAGTCTGATAATAATCGTTGGACTCTTAGTTATGAGGATAAAGAATTAATAGGAACTTTCCCTAATCTTACCTTAACCTGTTTTTCAAAAAATGACAGTATAAAGGTTTTCGATACCAAAGGTAAGTTCAATTACACCACCAATATCTGGGAAGGAGAAAAAGGTAGAATTACCTGGGAAAGATCAGGATTTAGTGCCGATCAGGTAAATGCAACCTTTGGCTATTATAAGTTACCTTTGAAGCAATCTTTTATCGAACTGGATTCTGTTGAATTTTACAACACCATTTATTTTGATCACCCCTTAAATGGTACTTTAAGGCACAAGGTGATGAATATTAAAACTCCTTCCAGTGCCACCTACCCTCAATTTACATCAGTAGAACAACGTTTTACGTTAGATAACATACACCCTGATATAAATTACGAAGGAGGATTCTCACAAAACGGAGCAAAATTCCTAGGTTCCGGAACATATGAAAATCCAGCAACCATTACTATTTACAGAAATGATACCGTATTTCTTACAGCCAAATCCTTGTATTTTGCCCTTCGTAAGGATCAAATTCTAAGCACAGATACCGAAATTAAGTTCAGGATGGATAGCAATTACATCTATCATCCGGGACTTACGTTCAAGTTTATGGTGGATTTAAATGAAATACACTTAATTAGAAACGGTGAAGGATTGGCTCTAAGTCCCTACTTTAATACATTCCACAATGTTAGTATGGATATAGAACTCTTAACATGGGAGATTAATAGTTTAACCATGGATTTAAAAATGGTTTCCGGTGCCGCACAAAACCATGGTGAATTTGAATCCCTTAGTTATTTCAGAGAGAATTTTTATAATCAACTACAAGGAATGGATGCAATCCATCCCTTACAAGGACTAAAAGACTGTTCTAAATATTTTAGAGGAAAACCATTTACTGCCAAGGATTATGCCGAGATGATGCGAATGCCGGAAAGTCAAATCAGGCAGCAAATAATTCAACTATCATTCTATGGTTTTGTTGGCTATAACGTAAATACTGATCAAATTGAAATCAGACAACGTCTGGAAGATTATCTGCAATTTAGGTTAGGAAAAAAAGACTATGACGTTATCCGCTTTGTTTCTCATACACCGGGAAGCGTTCCCAATGCAACGCTAGACTTATTAAACTACGACTTAAATATTAATGGAGTACAATCTATTTCTATTTCTGATAATCAGAATGTTGTTTTCTTCCCTGAAAACGAGAAAATACTACTGAAACGAAATCGTAATTTTAGTTTTAATGGTGCGATTAACGCAGGAATGCTTAACCTTTATGGAGATGGTTTTAAGTTTGATTACGATAAGTTTTTGATTGATATGAAAAATATTGATTCTGTGCGAATGAAAGTTCAAACGGGAGAATTAGATTATTTTGGTCAGCCTAAACTTACTTACGTAAACAATGCGATTGAAAGTCTTTCCGGTTCTTTAAGTATTGATAAGCCTGACAATAAATCCGGTAATAATTATTACAGCGAATACCCCATTTTACATAGTTCATCTGAATCCTTTGTTTATTACGACAAACCTGAAGTACAAGGAGGTAGATATGATAGAGAAAAGTTTTACTTTAGGTTAGATACCTTTTCAATGGATAGCATTAGTAAACTATCTGCGAAAAACTTTGACTTTACCGGTACTTTTGTTTCCAATATCTTCCCTACTTTTAAAGAAAACATTACAGTTCGAAAAGACTATTCGCTAGGTTTTAAAAGAAAAACACCTCCTGAAGGATATGATGTTTATGATCATCGAGCTCAATTTACAAACGATATTGATCTAAGTAATCAAGGTTTAAGAGGTGCTGGTACATTGGAATATCTTACTTCTACAACTGAATCGGAAAATCTATTATTCCTACCTGAAGAAGCCAAAGGACAAGCTTATCATTTTACAGTTGAAAAAAGAGAAGAAGGTACAGAATATCCAGATGTTCAAGCCAATTACAATTACATTAATTATTTTCCATATAAAGATAAACTTGTCTCTAAAAGCCAGGAAGAGGCATTTACCATGTATAATAATGAAGCACAGTTAGAGGGCGAACTAACCGTTTCTAAATATGGATCTACCGGTAAGGGTACTTTTTATATGGACAAAGCCAATCTGGTTTCACCAGCAATGACTTTTGGAGGGCACTCTTTTATTGCTGATTCTTCTGACTTTAATTTGGTAAGTGCATCAATGGAAGAAGGAGTTTCGTTTAATACAACAAACCTTATTTCAAATATTGATTTTAATGAACGCCAGGGAAAATTCCAGTCTAAGGTAGGCGGTAGTGAGGTTAACTTTTCCGATAACCGATACGTTTCGTATATCAGCGAATTTTCATGGGATATGGATAAGAACAATATCTTTATGGGAGCCCGGGGTTCTGAAGGAAACCGCTTTGTATCTACACACCGTAGGCAAGATTCTTTAGAGTTTAGAGTTCCACTTGCCCGTTATGATGTAGAAAACAAAGTCATCTATGCAGAAGAAGTAAAAAACATTGTGGTTGCTGATGCGAACATCTTAATTAATGATGGATTTGTTACTATTCGCGAAAATGCTGATATGGCTCCATTAGACAGTGCCTCAATTGTTTTAGCCAACGATTCCAGCTTTTCACATACCATTTATAACTCCCATCTTAAAATTGAAGGAAAGAACGAGTATTCCGGCTATGGAGAGTATGATTATTTGAATGGAGATGGCAAAAAATACACATTACAGTTTAATGAGATAAAACTAAATGACGATTTAAAAACAACAGCTGAAGGTGTAATTGTAAAAGAAGATCTGTTTACGTTTGATAAGCACTTTACCTTTAGAGGAAAAACACAGCTTCTATCCTCTCGCCAACATTTAAACTTTGATGGTGGCGTACAAATGTTGCACGAATGTGCCGACGGACCACAAACATACACCTATTTTAATGCTGTTATTGACCCTTCTAAAGTTATCATTCCAATAGGTGAAGAACCTGTTAATTTTGAACGTAAGAAAATATACCGGGATTTTTATATTACAAAAGACTCGTCTCATATTTATTCTACATTCCTGAATTATCGTAAAGACTACAGCGATATTCCAATAATTACTGCAGGTGATCATTTGTACTTTAATGAAAAACAAAATGCATTTGAAATAGCTTATTTACCTAAAATTGAAAATCCTGACACAACTGGTGTATTATTTAGTTATTCAAACACCACATGTAACTTAATTGCTGAAGGAAAACTGGATATGGGGGTAGACTTAGATCAAGTTGAGTTGCAATCATTTGGTTCTATTGTGGATAACCCACAGAAAGAAAACATATCACTAACAACCATGTTAGGAATTGACTTCTTTTTTAACGAAATAGCTATAAACCAAATGGTTTCTTCCATAACAAGCTCTTCTGCCGCTGAAAGTAAACAATCAGATGAAGGCTTTCAAAAAAGACTGGCAGAATGGATTGGAATTAAGGAAGCAAAAAAGATAACTAATGATAAGAAAGCCATTAAACAATTTGAAGAACTAAATCCTTTGATAAATAAAATGTTCCTATTCGGAAACGTTGATTTTAAATTTGATGGAAAATATCATAAATATGTAGCAGATGGAACTGCTGACTTAGCCTTTATTAAGGATTTTGTTATCAATAGAAAAGTCGATATTAAAGCTGAAATAATAAAAAAACGAAGTGGTAATTCTCTTGAAATGTTTTTGAGTTTTGATAAAGATAACTGGTTCTATTTTGGTTATAAATCTAAGATGATGTACACTCTTTCTTCCAATGAGAACTTTAATACTACTGTACAAACTCTTGATGCCGATGCCAGAAAATCAAAAGAAGGTGGATTTACATTTATTCCGGCACCAGTAAGTCGCTTAAACCGTTTTATAAAGAAATTCGGATTAGCACCAATAAAATCAAGTCAGGGAGCTGCCGGTCAGGAAATTGACACTAAAGAAGATAATAATGAAGAGCAAGATATAGAAAATGAGAATGAGGAATAAAACACCTAAAACCAAAAATATGATATTGAATAATAATTTTCGCTTGCATCATTATTTCTCTATTTTTGCCACGATTTAAACTTTAGAGATAAAGAATGTTTGTCCTATTAATTAATTGAACATTTGCATTTCTAAGTACAAAATAAAATTGCATGTATAAAACGATTATAATATTATTACTTTTTATTCATTCTTTAACCTTAAATTCTCAAACAGTAATTTCTACCAAATTTAAAAGGTACACGTTTGAGGCATTTGCACTAAACAACATAAATAAACTGGATATTAGGGCAAAACATGCTGAAATCAATTTGCTAAATTGGGATAAAGATTCCATTAGCGTAGAAACTAACATTGAGATTCTTTCAGACAAACCAAATCTGTCAGAAGAAATGCTTGAAGAGGTAAAAATTAATGTTGTTGGCTATGAAAATACCTTACAGGTAAAAACTAGCTATATTAAAGATTTTAATCGTACTATTCCTTATACTATTAAATACACTATCTTCTACCCTGACTCTTTAGCGTTACGAATTGAAAACGAACATGGAAAAGTTAATGTTGGAAATGTTTTAGGTGGAACATATGCTAATATTTCACATTGTGATATTTTTTTTAAAGGACTAAACCCGATTAATGATTCCATTGAAAATCATATTGTTCTTAATCAATGTAACGGCAAAATAAATCAGGTTGGTAACACACACCTGCAGGTAAAAAATTCTGTTATTGAAATTTTAAAAGCAGAGCATATTCAAGTTCAATCGTCATACAATCAGTTACAAATAAATCAATGTGAATCTTTTAATGGGCATTCCGAAGTTGATTTAATAAGCATTTCCAATATTGACAGCGTTGAAATAAACAGCCAAAATAGCATTCTATCCATTGGTAACTTTACAAAAAAGGCAAAATTAAATTGTACCGGAGGAAGTGTTGATATTTTAAACTCATCAGTTGATTTTAACGAATTAACAATAAGTAATCACCAAACAAAAACTCAAATTCAACTCAATCCATCCTGTTCATATATTTTAAACGGAGAAGTAATAAATGGAAAATTGATTCACAACAGTGGAAACAACCTTGAGATATTCACCGAAAATCTAAACCAATCCTTTTCCGGAGATGTTGGATTTAACCCGGATACAAAATCAAAAGTTATTATCTTTAACCGTGATGAAAATATAATTTTTAAATAATTTAAAATATTGCATTATGTCTACTGCCGATCTTATTTTCTTGCTGCGTACTAAAATGTTGTCCTTAGGAGTTGATGCGTATATCATTCCTGGTAGTGATCCACACATGAGTGAATACACCGCTGCACACTGGAAGAAAAGAGAGTTTATATCAGGTTTTACCGGATCTGCAGGAACTGTTGTTATTTTAGCTGACGAAGCAGGCTTATGGACAGACAGTAGATATTATTTACAAGCAGAACAAGAGTTGGAAGGTTCAGGAATAGATTTATTTAAATCTTCTGAACCGGAAACACCAGATTATATTGATTGGATCGCAGAAAGATTAGACCCTGGTAGTAAACTGGCTTTTGAAGGCGAAGTTTTTTCAATAAACGAAGCCCGAAGACTTTCTAAAAAATATAAACATTATGGTATCACCCTTGATCCCAATCAGACTTTACTGGACGATATATGGGAAGGAAGACCTCCTATTCCGGAGAATAGTATTTTCGTCCACGAAACACAATATGCAGGATTAAGCCGAACTGAAAAAATTGAACAAATCCGAAATGCAATGCGCCAGCAAGATGCATCGCATTACATTGTTACATCTCTAGATGAAATTGCCTGGACTTTAAATTTAAGAGGAAACGATGTGCCTTACAATCCGGTATTTCACGCCTATATGATTATATCGCTTGATGCAGTTTATTTATTTATTGATACCCATAAAATCACATCCTCAATTGGTAAAGAGCTCTCAAAAGATGATATATCCATCCATTTATATACCGATATTTTTAAATGGGTAAAAGAAATGCCTGTTGAATCAGGTTTAATTTTTGATCCATCCACAACTAATGCTAAAATCTTCTCTTTAATTCCTAAAGAAGTTGTTAAAGTAGAATTAGCAAGCATTGTGAAGGATTTAAAAGGAACTAAAAACAAAACAGAACAAGATGGATTTAGAAAAGCCATGATTAAAGATGGAGTGGCTATGGTTAAATTTATTCATTGGCTCGAAAAAAAAGTTCCTTCTGGAGAAGTTAGTGAGTTAGTAGCTTCAAAACAATTAAAAAAGTTTAGAAGTGAAAACGAAAACTACAAAGGTGATTCATTTACAACCATATCAGGATTTGCTGAACATGGAGCAATTGTTCACTACTCAGTATCTAAAGAAACGGATATAAAACTGAAACCTGACAACTTTTATTTGGTTGATTCTGGAGGCCAGTATTTGGAAGGTACAACAGATATTACCAGAACTATCCACCTGGGAGAACCTACTGAGCAACAAAAAATTGACTTTACTATGGTACTGAAAGGAAACATTGCTTTATCTACCACATGTTTTCCTGTCGGAACCAGAGGAGTTCACCTGGATATATTAGCCAGAAAACCACTATGGTCAAAAGGATTAAATTACGGTCATGGAACAGGTCACGGAGTTGGTTGCTTTTTAAATGTTCATGAAGGACCGCAAAGTATTCGCCCGGAAGACAATGGCATAGCTTTTATGGAAGGGATGGTTACTTCAAACGAACCGGGGTTATATAGAGCCGGAGAATATGGAATTCGTATCGAAAACCTGATTTTAACTGTTTCTTCTAAAAATTCTGACTTTGGTGATTTTCTTAAGTTTGAAACACTAACCCTCTGCCCTATTGACCTTAAATCAATTGAAGTTTCCTTATTGAATCACGAAGAACTGGAATGGCTAAATCATTATCACCAAACAGTTTATGATAAATTATCTCCACTATTGGATGATGAGCTTAAAAACTGGTTAAGGGAACAAACAAAAGCGTTGTAAATTATAAAAAAGTATGCTTTCTATTTGTATTCCATTATACAACTATAATGTAACAACACTAGTATCTAAACTAGTAACTCAAATAAATAATTTAAAAATTACAGCAGAAATCCTCATATTAGATGATGGTTCTGCTATTGAATTTAAAAAATTAAATCGTCAGATTAACAATATAGATCAGGTAAATTATATTGAATTAGCAACTAATCTTGGAAGCGCTGGAATTCGAAACAGACTTGCAAAACAATCCAAGTATAATTATATCTTATTTATTGATAGTGATTCAGATATTCCCCAGGATTATATTGAAAAGTATATTCCCTTTATAAATTCTGACAAAGAGATTGTTTGTGGAGGAAGAGTTCACCCTGTTAATCTTCCTTCCCCTGATCATTCTTTAAGATGGAAAGTTGGTAAGAAAAAAGAGGACTTTAGTGCTGAATTCAGAAGAAAAATTCCGAACAAAAGTTTTATGTCTAATAATTTTCTTACAACCAAACAAATGTTTTCTGAGGTATCCTTTGATGAAACAATTGAACGTTCTGGACATGAAGACACTATTTTTGGCATAGAGCTTGAAAAAAAAGGAATTGCAATCACTCATATTGACAACCCTGTTGTTCACATTGGATTGGAAACTAACCTGGATTTTGTTAAGAAAACAGAACAAAGACTCGAAACCTTACAATACCTTACTAGTTTATACAAAAGAGGAGATTTGATGTACAAGCGAATTACTATCTTAAAGTACTATCAGATTTTGAATACTCTAAAATTAAATAAAGTATATGCTATTTTCTATAAGATGTTTAATAAAATCATGAAAAAACACCTTTGCACTCTAAACCCAAGCATGCTGGTATATGATTTGTATAAACTTGGATATTACAACACCTTAACAACCTAATAATTATCAAAATACCATGAATAAAAAATATATTCTATTACTAATTATTTGTGTTTTATACATTAATAGTAGCTTTTCTCAAGCTTATAAAATAGATGTAACTGTTAAAGGTTGGCAAGATACAACCTTAATTTTAGGACACTATTTTAACAAGAAAATGTTGGTGAATGATACTATTTATATTGATGATAATGGTTCCGGAACATTTCAGGGTGATGAAGCTTTACCGGGAGGTGTTTATATCATTTATATGCCTGATCAAAAGTATTTTGATATTATTATTGATGATGAACAACATTTTTCAATTACAGCCAGCAAAGATGATCCAGTTCAAACATTAAGCATTAAAGGTAATAAACAGGAAAAAGCGTTTAATGACTACCAAAAGTTTATTTTTAATCAACAGAAAAAGGCAAACGAATTCCAAAACAAAATAAAAGAAAATCAATATCCTGATTCAGTAGATATATGGAAAGAAGAGCTTTCTCAACTTTCTGTAAATGTAAATAACTACTGGGACAAAATATTAAAAGAACATCAAGGTACATTTTTGTCATCTTTTATTAATGCAATGAGAGAAATAAAGGTTCCTGATTTTAAGGATACAAATGAACCAGACTCTGTTATTCAGCTAAAAAAATATCAGTATTACAAAGCCCACTATTTTGATAATATCGATATGACGGATGAACGTATTTTACATACACCATTCTTTACCAATAAATTGGAGAGTTTTTTTACAAAAACAGTAGTTCAAATACCAGATAGTATTGTCAAAGAAGCTAATAGAGTAATTGCTTTGGCTGGAGATAATAAGGAAATGCAAAAATACCTGATTCAATATACTTTTAATCTTGCAAACGAAAGTAAAAATATGGGTATGGATGCTGCCATGGTGGCTCTTGGTGAAAAATATTATTTATCCGGAATTGCCGATTGGGTTGATGAAGAGTTTATTACCAAACTAGAGGAAAGAATAACTAAAATAAAACCAAATATCATTGGTAATCAAGCTCCTGACTTAAAAATGGTTTCCTATAATAACCAATCTTTTAAATTAAGCGAAGTCTATGCTAAACTAACTTTATTGGTTTTTTGGGAACCTGATTGTGGGCATTGTAAAAAGGAGATTCCTAAAATTAAAGAATTGGTTTGGGATAAATATCAAGATAAAGGAGTTAAAATATTTGCTGTGTTTACACAATTTGAACAGGAAGAATGGGCAAAGTTCATTACTGAACATCAATTAGAAGAATGGATAAATGTATATGACCCTTATAACCAAACCAACTTCAGAAACTTATATGACATATACAGTACTCCGGTAATATACATCCTGGACGAAAACAAAAAAATAATTGCCAAAAGAATTGGTGCAGAACAGGTTCCCGGCTTTATCGATCACTATTTTAAAAACAATTAAATTATCATTTTCTCAATGAAGTCTTTGTTTCAATTACTTATTGTATCCGTATCAATTGTTTCTTGTTTATACTCTTGTGAAACATATGAGAAAGATCTTCCTGCTTCTGAAATATATATTAATATGCCGGATGATGGGTACGAACTAAATGTAAATGATACACTGGTTTTATCTCCAAAAATAACCTATGACCAAAGCTCTTCCTATCAATGGATATTAGATGGTAATATCGTAAGTACAGATAAAAACTACACCCTTATACCTAAAGAGTTAAAGAAATATGTATTCACTTTTGAAGTCACAAACGACAGAGGTAGTGATAAAATGGAAGTTGTAGTGCAGTCAATGTACAAAACTGATTTTGAAGATATAGTTTTTGATAAAGATAGTTTTTGGACAAATATTGAAAACCAAGAGTCTTTTATATCTGAACAACTTGTATTTGAATCTAACAATTCATATTTCTCAACCAACTGGACAGGTTTTACCTATTCTAATTTAGTTGGAAATCAAACAGAAGAAGATGATGAAAAATATAGTGCCTATACTAAACCTAGTGAATTTGAATCTACAGTATTAGGAGTAATGATGTTCGATCAAGTTGGAACGCCAATTACAGTGCAAACTTTAGATCAGGAAAATCACCTTTTTGAAAGTATAGAATTATGCAACAGTTATTACCTATATAATTCAATTAAAAATGGCACTAATGGTTCTGTTAAATTTGGAGGCGATACCGGATTAAATATGGATTGGCTAATTTTATCAGTAAGTGGCTTTACCAAAGAAAACACTAATACTGGAACAATCAATATTTATTTAGCTAATTATACTTTTGGTAACAATAGAGATAATTATATTTTAGATACCTGGGGAACCGTCAACCTGGAATCACTAGGTAAAATTTCCCGTCTAGAGTTTTCTCTTCATTCATCTGATACAGAAAACGGAGTAATGAATACACCTCCATATATTTGTTTCGATGAATTAAAGATAATTAAATAGCCTTTATTTAACCAATATCTTTTTTACAATTTGTTTATCCTCACTGTAAAGTTTTAAGACATACAAACCGGAATTCAAATCACCAGCATAAATTGGAATTCGTGAAGAATTACTATTTAATCCACCATTATCAATAACTCTTCCGTATAGATCAAGAATTTCATATCGTGCTAAAAAGTTGTTATTGCTATTTATATAGAAATATGCTTCATCAACAGGATTGGGAAACAAAGTCACATCTTTACCTTTGGATGTTTCAATAACAGTATCTCCATAAACAACATTTTCGGCCAATGCATCAACCCAAAGTGTAAAATTTAAATTATCATTATAAAGTTCAGATGCATAATGCCATCCAGACGACTCATTATACACAAGCATATTGTTGTTCTCTTTACTTTCAGCAGATGAATAATACATAGCCATATAATCCACAGGTTCACTATTGTAGTTAATCTCAAAACCTATAAAAAAGTTACCTGTTACAGCTACAGGAGTTGTTAAAGGAATAAAATGCTCCATATTGGATTTTAATCCTGAAATATTAACCCCTTCTTTTAAGGCTATTAAATCTTCGGGGTAATCTGAACCATTCCAAACTGCTATATTTATAGTTTGAGTTGAATTATATACATATTGCGAAGGCATCACATAAACGCCATTAATGGTGGCTGATTTAATGCCTGAAAACTTTTCGGCATAAGCTAAACTAAAGTTTCCATTGTGTCCTGATAAATACCCTCCTTCGCTAATTGTGGTTTTCAGCGGCGTATCATTAGACTCAATATTGGATAATCTTGTTATTTCTTGTTCTTCATACGGATCATATCCATCAATAGACTGAACATCTGTGCCTGCCGGATCTAACCATGGGGCAAAATATTCCTGATCGCTGGCTTCTAAGTTCCAATTTAAATTATGATCCCACCCATCACAAAACTGAGCAAAATAATCATTCACAGGGTTTCCACAATAAGCAGCGCCGCCAGATAAGGTTCCTATGAAAAGATTCTGTCCATCAAACAAAGGACAGCCTGACGATCCTACTTCTGTAGTTCCGCTTGTCCAACGGCTCACTCTCCAATGAAATTTTTCTACCTGAGCATAAGGCATATTAGCAGGTTCTATAAATGATACTTCCTGCAAATCGCCTTCGAATGTTGCTATTTTTTTTACATCTCCCTGAGGGTGATGGATGGACTTAAATGGTTTAGAAAGTGACGTATTCCTATTCCATCCTGCATAATATGGCTTGTAATTCTCCGGAGGCAAATCAGATAACTCAAACAATGCAATATCCAGGCTATCCACTAAAACTTTCGTAGCGCCTTCCGAAATGGTAAAATCCTTACTTCCCTCAATACTTTCAATGCAATGTGGAACTTCATAGTTAAAATAGGCAATCACTTTTGTAGCCGTATTATCCTGTCTTAAGCAATGGGCTGCAGTTACAATATATGGAGTTCCATCATTCAATTGATTATTTATCAAAGTACCTGTGCATAATTCACTTCCATTGATAATTAACTTAACAACAGACCTTCTTATTCCTAAACTATCATCGACATCATAACAGGAAACATCAGTATTGCAAGCTCCAGAATCTCCAAAATATCCCGTTTTCAAGGAATTTTTCTTATGAATTCCTATAAAATCGTGATTAACAGCTCCTACCATCAGTTCCCCTTTAAATTCTGCATTTTTCGGTTCCTGATATTCTACTATGATGGAATCTCCTTC
The DNA here is from genome assembly GCA_963677245.1 of uncultured Saccharicrinis sp. Classification (GTDB taxonomy): domain Bacteria; phylum Bacteroidota; class Bacteroidia; order Bacteroidales; family Marinilabiliaceae; genus Saccharicrinis. The sequence continues at coordinate 304,472 of OY781921.1, read as the reverse complement.
GACCGGAACCGTTGCTAAAATACCGGATGGCTTATTATTTTTATGTGTAAACGCACCAATTACATCTGACTTATCAATATTATAAATAAATAGCTTTGCTCCTTCGGGCAAAACATATCTATCAAAAATTAAATTGATTGAATAAGCCTCCGGTGAAGTAATTAACAGTTGCCAAACACGGGTTCCGTCTTCTAAAAATGTCCATTGCCCAGAATTATCAGGTGTATAATTTACGGTAAATTGATGTGCAAACTGAAAAGCCTGTCCTTTTGATGGTAAATTAATTCTTTTTAACTGCGAAGCAGAAGGCGTAAAGTGATGTGTTTTACAATTAGTCTGACTAATATTAATATCCTTAAAACTCAAACCAGGATTTCCTCCTTGACTAATTTGTGCATTGGCTACAAATGAAAATAGAATCTGAAGACACAAGGCAATTACACTTAACTTTATATTTTTTATATCCATAAATTTACATTATCAGAACTAACAGTATTGTTCTGTTTACTTATTTATCTCAGAATGGTTTTTAAAACCAACCATAATTGTTTTAACCTTTACAACTCTTCTTAATCTCCCTGCCTTGCCTAATTTATAATGTAGCAAAGACCAAGCCATTGCAACACCTGTCCCTAAAATAATAAACAACAATAATCCTGTTTCAAAATCGTTGATTAAAAAATCAGCCGGTATAGCAAAATAAAGCAAAACTGATATCAATCCTCGAGGAGCGATAAAAACCTGAGGTATAAAATCCTTCTTGACAATTAATTTAAAAAGTGCCCATCTTACTATAAACAATATTAACAAAAACGCCAATGCTCCAAGAACTACTTTCGTTTTAAATATTCCGGCTATCGTGATACTTAAGCCAAATACAAAAAAGAAAAAAGTTCGAACAACAAAAGCACTTTCTGCTGTTAACAGTTTAAAATCGGTTAATACTTGTTTTACCTTTTCTTCCATTAAGAACTTCTTCATAAAACCGGAAAAAAAGATTTGTCTGTTTTCTAATATTAAACCAAAAACCAGGATGATTAATAAAGATGATAAATGGAAGACTTTACCTACTGCGTACAACAATAAAAGAACGGAGATAAAAAGAAATAGCTTAACCTGCGTATTAATTCTTTGAAAAAATATAATCATTAAATAAGAAATGATTACTGATAAAATTAATGTACCTCCTATATTTGAAATGACACTAAATCCTATTTTTGCAACTTCACCCGTATTTACATTATTAATGACTGTATAGAAAAGAATTAATCCAAATATATCTGATAAGGTGCTTTCATAAATTAAAAACTCTTTCTTTTCTTCATCCAGTTGACTGACACTTGGAATAACAATAGCACTACTAATGATAGAAAGTGGAATTGCATAAATAAACGCAGTTAGGAAATCCAAATTATTTATAATTAACTGCAGTCCGTAAGCGAATATATATACATTAACAAGCAAAGAAACCAAGGCAATTAATCCAGACTTCCATATCATTGGCCACCTTTCCTTTGAAAGCTTTAAGTCTAAAGCTCCTTCTAATACAATTAACATTAAACCTACAATTCCTAATATCTCCAGAGGAAAAAGCCAATCAATATCGTCTACTCCAATATTAAAAAGTTCCTTTGAAAAAAAACCCAGTAAAATCAACATGATTACACTTGGAACTGCAGTTTTTTGAGATAAAACAGAAAATAAATAGGATAGAATAATGACTAATGAAGCCCCTATTATTAATAAATAAGCCACATTATTCGCATTTATCAGATTATGGATCGATATTAATTCTGTCATTACTTAATTAATTGTCTAAACACTGCAATAATAAAAAAAAGTTGCCAATGTAGCACACTGACAACTTCATATAAAATATAATGAAATACTAATCTTTCTTTACTCGTAAACTTTACACTGTACCTGATTTCGAAGTGCCATTAATCCATTCTGCATTAAGGCTGTCATTTCATCTTCTCCAGGATATACAGCAACGGGTGCAATAAAATCTACCCTTTCTCTGATATAATCTACAACAAATTTATCGTGGGCAATACCTCCTGTTAATATTATACCATTTACTTTTCCCTTTAAAACCGTTGCGCACCCTCCAATAGCTTTGGCTATTTGATAGCACATGGCACTTAATACAAGTTCTGCATGTTTATCGCCTGCCTGAACCCTTTTCTCCACTTCGTATGCCTGATTCGTTCCTAAATGAGCTACCAATCCTCCTTTTCCATTCACAATCTTTTTCATCTCCTCATATGTATGCTTTCCGCTAAAACACGCTTTTATCAGTGCTCCTGTTGGCAAGGTACCCGCTCTTTCTGGTGAAAACGGTCCGTAACCGTCAATGGCATTATTTACATCCACTACTTTACCTTTTCGGTGGGCTCCTATTGAAATACCTCCTCCCATATGAGCCACAACTAGGTTTAGCTCTTCGTAAACAAAACCTCTGGTACGTGCAAACAATCTACCTACAGCTTTTTGGTTTAAAGCATGAAAAATGGATTGTCTTGGCATACTAGGACAACCTGTTATTCTGGCTACATCATCCAGTTCATCAACAACAACTGGATCTGCAATATATGCTTTAGCCTCAGGCAACGAACGTGCAATATCATCAGCAATTAGCCCACCTAGATTACTCGCATGTTCACCTAAGACTCCAATTCTCAAATCTCGTTTTAAGGCTTCATTTACCTCATATACACCCGACTGAATTGGTTTAACCAAACCTCCCCTGCCTACTACGCCATTGATTCGTTCAATATCTATATCTGCTCTTATTAATTCATTCAATATCACTTCTTTCCGGAATTCATATTGGTCAGAAATGGTATTAAAAGGAGCTAATTCTTCATTCGTATGTTTAATGTTTTTTAAAAAGATAGATTTTTCATTGTCATACACCGCAATTTTGGTTGAAGTAGATCCCGGGTTAATGACTAAAACTCTAAAGATTTCCATAAATTAGTTTTCAAAGGTTAACATCTAAATTTGTCATAAGCTAGCTTAAAGCTAAGCAATTGATTTTATAATTAAAACATTACAGTTAATTGCTATTCAAAAATTTACCCTAACACTGCCAATAAAATACTATGATATTTTGATTCTTCCGAGTCACTTCTGGAAGTTAATACAATAGGTGATTTTGCTCCAAGAATAACGGAAGCTACTTTTGCTTTCGCAAAGAAAACCAAGGTTTTATACAACACATTACCCACTTCAATATCCGGCATCAATAATAAATCAGTATCCCCTGCTACTGCACTTTTTATATTTTTATGCTTAGCACTTTCAAAACTTACAGCGTTATCAAATGCTAATGGGCCATCTATTATACAATTTTTAATCTGATCTCGCTGATTCATCTTGGATAAAAGTGCCGCATCAAGTGTGGCCTGCATACTTTCATTAACCATTTCAATAGCTCCTAAAACAGCAACTTTAGGCTTTGCAATTCCTAATTTATTTAAATAGCTTACCGAATTATTGACGATTGAAATTTTATCCTTTAAGTTCGGAGCAATATTCATAGCAACATCTGTAATCGCAATTAGCTTATGATAAGTATCAACTTCGAATAAGGCAAAATGCGATAATAAACCACCGGTTCTTAAACCCCACTCTTTATTTAAAACTCCTTTTAATAGAATTGGAGTAGCTACTTTTCCTTTCATTAAAACCTGTGCCTCTCCATCATGTACCATCTTTACAGCAATCTTAACACATTTTTCATGATCGGATTCATCTATAAAAGTGGCTCCTTCAAAATCATACCCGTTTTCTTTAATGATTTCTTTGGTAAATTTTTCATCTCCTATGAGAATAGGTTTTATAATACCCTTATGATAAGCAACATGCACTGCATTAAGTGAAAATACATCCTGTGAAACAGCCAATGCTAAACTTTTTACTACTTTTCTTTTGGTAATAAGCGTTTCTAAATCTGATAATTTTTTAAACATGTAATACCTTTTCGTTTTTGCAATATCAGTTCTTATTTCAATATCTGGCAAACATGTAACTATAGAAGTTGTTTATTTTCATTCAAATTACCTACCTGAATCAAAACAAACTTATAACTTATAAAATAGAATTCTGCCAGCGACACTAAAATAACATGGGTAAGTTATTATAAAAATGATATTTATAAGCAAAAAAAAAGCGTATTTATCATGTTTTGATCCATGAAAATACGCCTTAAGTATTTTTTTGATATATTAACTATCTACTAGCCAACTCTTCAACAATTTGTTTGGTATCCTGAGCAATAACCAGCTCTTCGTCAGTTGGTACTACAAGTACTTTTACTTTACTATTTTCAGTACTAACTACAGCTTCTTCCCCTAGCACTTTCTCATTAATGGCGTTATCCATTTCAATACCAATAAATTCAAGGTCGGAACAAATAGCTTCTCTCACATAAACTGCATATTCACCAATACCGCCTGTGAATATAATTGTATCAACACCGCCCATTGCCGCTGCATACGATCCAATATATTTTTTAATACGGTATGAGTACATTTCTAATCCTAATATAGCCATTTTATCTCCTTCTGCTGCCGCAGCACGAATTTCACGCATATCAGAAGAAACACCTGTTATTCCCAATAAACCACTTTGCTTATTGAATAAATTACTTGCCGACTTGGTTCCGATCATTTCTTTATCCATGATAAAAGTAGCAGCACCGATATCAAGGTCACCAGCTCTGGTTCCCATCATAAGTCCTTCTACCGGAGTAAATCCCATAGATGTATCTACAGAAACACCATCTTTAATAGCAGCAATAGATGCTCCATTACCTAAGTGACAAGTAATAATTTTTTTACTCTTATAATCATCACCTAAAATTTCGCAAGCTCTTGCAGACACATATTTATGGCTTGTCCCGTGGAAACCATATCTACGTATTCCGTACTTTTGATATAAAGAATAAGGAATAGCATACATATAAGCATGCTTCTCCATTGTTTGATGAAAAGCAGTATCAAAAACACCTACCTGAGGTACACTTGGCAATAATGCTTCAATAGCAGAAATACCACTTAAGTTTGGCGGATTATGTAGTGGTGCCAAGTCAATACACTCATTCATTTTATCCACCACTTCATTGGTAATAAATACACTTGAGTTAAATGTTTCACCTCCGTGTACTACACGGTGTCCAACAGCATCTATCTCTTCAAGATTTTTAATGCATCCATGCTTTTCACTGGATAAAACACCTAAAATATAATCAATACCGGTTTGGTGATCTAATATTTCACCTTCCAGCAATACTTTTTCGCCGCTTTCTTTTTCGTGCTTTAAAAATGATCCTTTTAATCCTATTTTCTCAACAGCTCCTTTGCCCAATACCAAATGACCTTCGTCATCCATATTGAACAATTGATATTTTATGGAAGAGCTTCCACAATTCAATACTAATATCTTCATTTTATTGATTTAAACTTTTTACAATTAAATTATTGCGGTGCTTTACTTAATAATTACACCATTTTCATCATACTTATAGAAACCCTCGCCTGATTGTTTTCCTAAATGCTTAGCTCTAACCAATCTTTTAATTAGCGGGGATGGCTTGTACTTAGAATTGCCAAACTCTTCATACAAATTATCCATCCACTTAGATATCTTGCTTAAACCAATAATGTCTGCAGTTTGAAAGGGACCAAAACGCATTCCTAATCCTACTTTCATGGTTTTATCAATATCGCTCATTGTTGCAATACCTTCCATTAAAACCTGACATGCTTCATTTAATAAAGTCACATACAAACGTACACTTACTAAACCAGCAGATTCTTCAACAGGAATTACATCCCTGTTTATTAACTTCACAAAGGTACATACCTTATTATAAACCTCTTCTGATGTATATAATCCTTTTACAACTTCTATGATTTTAGCTTCTGGTGATGTTACAAAAAAGTGCAGGCTAATACACCTCTCTGGTTTTTTCATTTCAGAAGCTAATTCCGTAATAATAATTGTAGTTGAATTGGTAGCAATAATGGTGTCTTCCCTAACAATTTCTTCAACCTTTCTAAATACCTCTTTACGTTCATCAATACTTCTAAAACCTGTATTAGAATCAGAACGAATTGCTTCAATTACAAAATCACAATCAGCCAGGTCTTTATAATCCAAGGTCCCTTTAATCCGACTCATGATTGCTTTTTTCTCACTAGGTGTTAAACCCCAGTTCTCAATTCGGTTATCCAACTCCTTACTAATATTAGAAATTGCTAACTCTATTTTATTTTCGGTAAGCTCAAGAAAAACAACCTCCATCCCATGCCAACTAGCAATACGGGCAATACTTTGTCCTTCTTTACCACAACCAATTACACCAACTTTTGAAAAAAGTGTTGTTCCTTTTTTCTTGTCTTTACTTAGTGCATAACCTTCAATAGGTTCTACTAAAATTTCAGCCATTATTTTGATTTTATTTTTTACAAATTCAGGTTATTCAGCATGTGTTTATTACACATTTCCAGCAGCTTGGTTAGCTGTGATGGCTACCAAATTAACAATATCACTTACCGAACAACCTCTTGATAAATCATTGATAGGTGCGGCCATTCCTTGTAAAACAGGACCAATCGCTTCGGCATGTGCCATTCTTTGCACCAGTTTATAAGCAATATTTCCAGTTTCTAAAGTTGGAAATACCAAAACATTTGCCTTACCTGCTATTTCACTACCTGGTGCTTTTTTGGCTCCAATAGCTTCAACAATAGCAGCATCTGCTTGTAATTCACCATCAATTTTTAAAGTTGGATCCATTTCTTTAGCCAACTTAGTTGCTTCAACAACTTTATCGACCATTTCATGCTTCGCACTTCCTTTTGTAGAAAAGCTTAACATGGCCACTCTAGGATCAATCCCTGCGATAGACTTGGTTGTTTTACCTGTAACTACAGCAATTTCAGCTAGCTCACTAGCTGTTGGGTTTGGATGAACTGCACAATCTGCAAAAACCAACATACCATTTTCACCAAATTCATCATTTGGTAAAATCATTATGAAAGCACCCGAAACAACGCTAATTCCTGGTAATGTTTTTACAATTTGAAATGCTGGTCGCAATACATCTCCTGTTGAGTTTTCTGCACCAGCAACTTCTCCATCAGCATCGCCACTTTTTATCATTAAAGAAGCTAAGTATAATGGATTTAAAACTAATTGATCAGCCTGTTCACGAGTAAGCCCCTTCTTTTTACGTAATTCCATTAACAAATTGGTGTACTCTTCTTTTTTATCATGATTTTCAGGATCTACAATGGTAGCCTTATCAATGTTTGAAAGATTAAATTTCTTGGCCTCCTCAGCAATAGCATCTGGGTTACCAATTAATATCACCTCTGCAAAACCTTCGCTAATAATAGTGTCTGCAGCTTTAAGTGTTCTTTCCTCAAGACTTTCAGGAAGCACAATGCGCTTCATATTTTCTTTAGCCTTTTCTTTTAATTTGTTAATGAATTCCATTTGAGGTATTATATTATAAAGTTATTATTACAAAATTATATAGTCATTCCGGTATTTCAATCAAATTTTCATTTTTATTCATAGAATATTGTTCCAATTCTTGCAATTAAGCGCCTAATTTTACTTGAAATCAGCCCTTATTTATTGTAACTTAAAGAAAAGATATTTAAGTATGGATCTGCAAGCTATTTTCTCCCGATTATTTACCGATTATGCATCATTAAATCCTACCGTTGGTAAAATACATTCATTATTAAAAAATGAAAATGAAGAGATAATTAACGACCATATCGCTTTTAGAACATACAATCTACCAAAAATAAATATCGATGTGCTTGCCAAAGCTTTTGAAGTAAGAGGGTACAAAGAAAAGGGAAATTATCGATTTAAGGAAAAAAAATTGACAGCAAAACACTACGAGCATAAAGATTTATCCCTTGCCCCTAAAATTTTCATTAGTCAACTAGAAGTAAATGAACTTAGTAAGGCAAGTCAAAACATTGTAAATTCTCATTACAAAAATATTCTTGAAAACTTACCCATGGCTAAGGATCTGATTTTTTTTAAAAACTCCTGGATAATGCCATCATTTATTAATTACGACTTTTTAAGAAAAGAATCAGAATATGCTGCCTGGATGTATGTATTTGGTTTTAGAGCAAACCATTTTACCATTTCTGTTAATCACCTAAATAAATTTAACACATTAGAAGCACTCAACACATTCCTTGTAAACAATGATATTGAATTAAATGAAGCAGGAGGAATAGTTAAAGGCAGTGAAAAACAATTATTAAAACAATCAAGTACTTTAGCTGATAAAACGAAAATGCAATTTATTGAAGGCATTTATTCTATACCTGCATGCTATTATGAATTTGCGGAACGATTTAAGTCTAAAGACGGCGAACTCTTTAATGGTTTTATTGCCAGCTCTGCCGATAAAATATTTGAGAGTACTGATTATCGATAATCAAGGAAATAGGTAGTATAATTCTGATTCCTTATAATGTTACTAACTATCACAACACAGCACTTAAATAGCGTTTTAATACTAAAGTCACTAAAATTTTATAATACACTTAAGATTAAGTTTATCTATAAAAAATGACGAGAATTATCTTACACTTTCAATATATTAGAAGATTTCCAAAGCTTTTAATGCTCTAGAATTTAGAAATAATTCTTAAGGTTAAATTATTGAATAAAATACCACATGTTCTCAATTTCATTAGGGTTTTCTATGTATAGAAATTTCATCTTCAATACTTTTAACTCTTTTATTACATTTGCAGCATGAATAAAAGAGAGCGAGTTTTATTGGGAATGAGTGGCGGAGTTGATAGTTCAATGTGCGCCTGGTATTTATTGCAAGAAGGATATGAAGTCGTTGGAATTACCTTTAATACCGTTTCACCTCTCTCCTCTCCTGATTCTACAAAATTTATTGATGATGCTAAAAAACTAGCTTCCCAATTACAAATTGAGCATCATGTTATAGATGTTTATAATGATTTTAAAAGTAATGTAATTGATTACTTTTTAGATGAATACCTACTAGGACGAACTCCTAATCCATGTATTCGATGTAATGAAACCATCAAATGGAAGCTTTTAGTTGAAGAAGCAGAAAAACTTCAATGCGATAAAATAGCAACGGGTCATTATGTGCGCTTGCACAAAGACCAAGATGTATTTTACATTCAAAAAGGAATCGACCCAACTAAAGATCAATCTTATTTTCTTTGGAACTTACCCCAAGCAACATTAAAAAGATGTGTTTTCCCGCTGGGAAATTTCACTAAATCACAAGTAAAAGAAAAAGCTAAAGAACTTGGCTTTGTTTCTCGCTCTCAAAAAAAGGAAAGCATGGGTGTTTGTTTCTTACAAGGAACTGATTACCGTGATTTTATAGACGAGCAAATCCCGGACTTAAGAAATAAATTGTCAAATGGAAAAATAGTTAATCACAAAGGAGAACATATTGGTTCTCACGAAGGATTTCCATACTATACTATTGGACAAAAAAGAGGTCTTCAATTAAACAATAATCAAGGAGAATGTGTGGCTAAAATTGATGCTTCAAATAATGTTTTAATTACAGCACCCAAAAACAGCCTGTTTCAAGATCATTTAGTTTTAAACGAATTCTTTTTTAATGATGACCGATTCCTTAATACGAAAAAATATGTAGATATCAGAATTCGAGGATTAGATGCGGTGCCACCTACTCCTGGAAAAATAACCATTAAAAACAACGATTTACATATCTATTTTGACACCCCGGTTTGGGCCATTACACCTGGTCAATCTATTGTTTTTTATGAAGAAGACTATGTTGTTGGAGGTGGAATTGTTGATGAGCTTTAGTCCTTTTGCAAAACTAACTTACACACCTTTTGTGTTTTCTTGGTAATTTTATAACGATCGTCAGTTCTATGACCAACAACCCAAATTATATCATCGCCAGACAATAACAACCAGCAGTCTTCTTTATCTTTTAGTGAAAACTTGGAATCAATAAAAAAGTCACTCAACTTTTTAAAGTTATTCATTCCTAGTGGTCGAAACATATCGCCATTATTCCATTTTCTTAAAGTTAAAGGGAAACTCAATAAATCATAATCAAATTGTGCTGCTAAACTATCTTTATCAATAACATAAGCTGAAGCATCTATGTTTTCAGCTATTTTTATTTTAATCGGCGTCTCTATTAATGCTTGTCCTGCTTCAATATAATAAGTTAAAGTCTCATCCTCTTTTTTAATAGGGACAATAATCAAATTAAAACGATCTTTAATTAGTCTGTACTGGCTTGAATAATATTGTTTTCCGGAAACATCATCTTCTATATTTCTAATAATTTCTTTCACCACACTACCATTAAAACCATATGGCTGAAGTAATTCAAACAATATTAATTCCTTATCCAGAAATTCATTTATATGCCTTAAAGAAAGCAATAGTTGATCATCCTGCTCCACCACCATTTCTTTCCTGATTTTATCCACTGATGCTTGAAAAAATTGATTCACCTGTTGTAGATGATCCATATTCTGCTTCATCGTTTCATTAAAAGAAGGATTTAACTCTTGAAATAATGGAATGATTTGATTTCGAACTTTATTGCGTAAATAAATGGATTCGAGATTTGAAGAGTCTATTCTAAATGCGAGGTTATTGGTCTGACAATATGATTCAATTTCTTTTCTTGAAAAGCAAAGCAAAGGTCGTATCACTTGTCCATAAGCAGGTTTAATTCCACTTAATCCTTTAATACCTGTCCCTCTGGCTAGATTCAAAAAGAAGGTTTCTATGTTATCATCCTTATGATGACCAGTAGCAATATAATCGAGCCTTTCTTTCTCAAGTAATTCTCTAAACCAATTATACCTTAATTCCCGGGCTGCCATTTCAATACTTATTCCCTTTTCTTCAGAATAGCCAACTGTATCAAAATGTTTTACAAATAATGGAATCTCCCATTTCTCGCAAAGTTCCTGAACAAAAGCTTCATCTTCATCCGATTCCACTGCCCTTAAATTAAAATTACAATGTGCAGCCTGCACCTGTATACCTGATTCCTTAAAAAGATGCAATAACACAACAGAATCTGCTCCTCCACTAAGTGCAACCAAAACCTTTTGTTCTGAATCAATTTTACATTCGCTTTGTAAATATTGCGTAAATTGCTGAATCATTGTTATTATTTAGATGAATTAAATAGTTGAAAAATAGCCTTTGCTTTTAACAGGCATTCTTCATATTCTTTTTCAGGAATACTTTTTTCCGTTATCGCACTTCCTACCATAAATGATAAATACCGATTCTGTGCATTATAAAACAAACTGCGAATAACAACATTAAAATCAAAATCTCCATCAGGACTAAAATAACCAATACCTCCCGAATAAACTCCTCTTTTGGTTTCTTCGTATTTCTCGATCAGTTTCATCGCTCTTATTTTAGGAGCTCCAGTCATTGAACCTGGAGGAAAAGAAGCTTTAATTGCATCCATAGAGGTACTATTTGCATCAAGATTAGCACTAATGGTCGATATCATCTGAAAAACCTGTTTAAATGGATATATACCGCATAATTCTTCCACTTTTACAGAACCTTTTCGTGCAACCTTTGATAAATCATTCCGAACCAGGTCCGTAATCATGATATTTTCTGATTGCTCTTTAATATCTGATTGCAAACGATTTTTTAATACCACATCTTCTGCTTCATCAACTCCCCTTTTAGCCGTGCCTTTAATGGGCTGACTGATCAACTTTGTTCCCTCCTTTTTTAAAAACCTTTCGGGAGAAGCCGATAAAACAAAATGATTCCCCATTTTACAAAAAGCGGAAAAGGGGGTTGGTGATATTTGATTTAATGATAAATAAGCATTGTATGGATCTAATTCTACTTGCTCTGCATAAAACTCCATGCAGTAATTCAATTCGTAAATATCTCCTTTATGGATGTGTTCTAATACAGCGTTGATGCTTTGGCAATATTTATCTTTTGATACTTTTTCTACAAAACTGATTCCTGAAGTAGAATGAGAAACATATCGAACAGCTTTTATTTTATTAATTAATTCTATAATATCATTTTCTGTACATTCTTTTGAATGATATTGAACATGCCAATTCTCATTAATACACTTTATGACAAATTGAGGTTGAAAAAACAACAATTTAGGAAAGCCCAAACCATCTGAATTGATTGAATACAAATTTTCCAGATCATTCTTTAAATCATATCCTAAATATCCCAATAACCAATCCTTTTCCTCCAGAACGAATCTTTCCAGCTCATCCATTGAAGTAACAGGGCTGGATATATTTCCTAAACCAGCCATAAAATCAAAGGAATGATAATCTACCTCAGAATTGGTGAACTCATAATAATTGTTGCTATCATACAGGACAGCGTATTCAATCTCACGGCAGTAATGAACCATACATTGCTTAAAATCTTCATTGTCATCAACTGTAAAACTAAAACATTTACGCATGGCGCAAATTTAAATCAAAATAATGTATTACAAAGCACCTATAAAAAAAGAGACTGTAGACAGCCTCTTTAATTTTTATTGTAAAACAAACCTGATTGGTACTGAATACTGAACACGAACAGGTTTACCTCGTTGAAGCCCGGGAGAGAAATCAGGTAAATTATCTACTACGCGGATAGCTTCTTCATCAAGAGCCGGATGAACACCTCTTATAATTCTGGTATTTGTAACCTTTCCTTGTGGTGATACTACAAATTCTACAAATACTTTACCTTCTATACCATTTTCTGCAGCAACTATAGGGTATCGTATAGACGTTGATATATATCTTAACAATTCTAACCTACCCTGTTCTTCTGTTTTACAAATATCCGGTCTAAAAATGGGCATTTCCTCAACCACTATAAATATTGGTTCGTCCGAAGCTTCTTCTTCAGGCATAATATCAGGCATTTCAATCACTTCAACTTCCTGATCTTCGTCTGTTTCTGTATCTAAGATTTCTAATTCTTCATCAAGTATTACATCATCATCCACAATATTAATGATATCAGATGCATGAATTTTAACAGGAGGAGGAGGTGGCGGTAAATCCTGTTGCTGGCGGGTTATAGGAATTATTTCCTGTTCTATTTGTATATTTTCATCAACTACTAACTCTCCTACAGTTCTGGATTTAAAGTTTACTTCCATTAAAAACAAAACCAAACCCAAGCTGACAATAACACCAATTTCAAAAAATATTGATTTTTTATGTTCTAGATCTGCATGATCTGTTTTTCGCATTAACATAACTCATTATTAAATAGTTTTAACCTACAGTTATAGTAAACAACCGATTCTGAGTTATATACTTGTGAGAGAATTTATATCCCGGAACCGGCTGAATTGATAGCTCGTTGCTCCATAGCGATATCATTTATATGTTTATACGAAAATTAAGCAGTTTAGTTTCAACATTCTTCATGTTTCGAATTACAAAAACAGCAAAAAAAAAAGCGCTTAAAACATATGTTTTAAGCGCTTCCGTGAATCTGAAGGGACTCGAACCCCTAACCTCTTGGGCCGTAACCAAGTGCTCTATCCAATTAAGCTACAGATCCATTTTTGTATTGCTTTTGAGTAAGTGTTTTTCTCAAATGCGGTGCAAATATAGGGAATTTAATTTTAAGATTCCAAACTCAAATACATAAAAACTTATTATTTTTTCACTTTACACGCTTCTAAAACCCAATAAAAACAAGGTTTTCAAGACATTAAAGTCCAATAAAAAAATTTAATTTTATTGGACTTTATTATGATCTACTTTGTTTTAATCTGAATTTTTCCTGACTTCAAACCTTTTGAACTAACAGCTAACATAATTTCACCAGGCTCCTTTTCTGCCTGAATGATTACCACTAGTTTTCCACTAAAGGCTTTCATGGTTGATAAATGGAACAACTCTAACGAAGTTGCATCACCGTTACATGCTGCTCTATATTTCCCGTTTCCGTTAACCTTAAAATTTAGTTGATTTGTTGCATTGGGACAAAGACGCCCTTCTTTATCTACAACAGAAACTGTAACATAGCATAAATCCTTACCATCTGCATTAATCACTTTTCTGTCTGCAGATAATTCTAAATGATGCGGTTCTCCGGCTGTTTCAATCTTTTTTTCTGCCACAGGATTATCATCATCATCATAAGCTACCACTTTTATGCTTCCTGGTTCATACTTAACGTCGTTCCACATTAATCTATAACGATGCTGTTTACTTTCATTACTTTTTACCTGAAAACCCTGACTCTTACCATTTACAAACAATTCTGCCTTATTATAGCTTGTATAAACAAATACAGGTGTTATTTCTCCTTCTCTGCCTTCCCAATTCCAATGAGGTAAGATATGCAATGTTTCCTCATCTTTATTCCATCTGCTACGGTACAAATAATATCGATCTTTAGGTAAACCTGCCAGATCACAAATTCCAAAATATGAACTACGAGAAGGCCACTGATGATCGTAAGGTGTTGGTTCTCCTAAATAATCAAAACCTGTCCAAACAAATTCTCCTATCACCCAGTCTTTATCATCTTGCAAAACAAAATCATCATCAGGTAAGTTACTCCAACTACAATATTCAAAATCATAAGAAGAACATTGTCCATCTGAATACATTTTATTTTTCGCCTTTTCAACAGGGAATTTATAAATACCTCTGGAACTTACAGTAGATGCAGTTTCCGACCCTAATAAAAATCCCTGTGGAAATCTTTCATATGCCTCATCATATAAATGAACTCTGTAATTTAAACCAGGAATATCCATGATAGCACCAAATCCACTCTGCATGACTGCTTTTACCTGATCCATTCCAACTGTTACCGGGCGCGTTGGATCTTCGCGGTGAAAAATATCCTGAAGCCACTTAGCACGTTTAACACCGATACTGCCATGCTGATCAGGCACTTCATTACCTGAGCTCCACATCACAATACAAGGATGATTACGCGTAGCTCGTACCAGATTTACTACATCCTTTTCTGCCCATTCATTAAAATAGCGATTATAGCCATTCTTAACTTTAGGTTTAGCCCACTCATCAAAGCTCTCCGCTAAAAATAAGAATCCCATTTCGTCACATAAAGCCAATTGCTCATGCGAAGGCATATTATGTGCAGAACGGATAGCATTACAACCCATATCTTTCAAAATGTTTAGCTGTCGTTTTAATGCTGCCTCATTTAAGGCGGCTCCCAATGGACCTAAATCATGATGTAAACAAACTCCTTTAAACTTTGTGGTTTTACCATTTAATTGAAAACCTTTTTCAGCCGTATAGGAAATAGTTCGAATACCAAATTGTATCTGCTGAACATCTTTTAATGTATTATTCTGGTATAATTTCAATTCTGCAGTATATAAAACCGGTGTTTCAGGACTCCATAACTGAGGTTTATTTACAGCAATGTTTTGCTCTATCTCATTACCAAATATACTTTCACTAGTATTTTTAGCAACTTCATTACCCTGATCATCTTTAATTACACACTCAATCTTCACTCCTTTCCCAAGTACTTCAGACCTAATGTTAACCTTAGCAATATCTTCGTCAACATAAGGAGTTGTAATAAAAGTTCCCCATTGTTTAAAACATACCTCATCTTTAACTAGTATTTGCACTTTTCGATACAAACCTGCACCTGGATACCACCGAGATGCCTGAGATGGGTTTTCTAGTCGAACAGCTAGTACATTCTCCGAATCTTTATTTACATACTCAGTAATATCGAAATAAAAATAGCTGTAACCATAAGGTCTGCTTCCAACTTTGTGACCATTTACAAATACCTGTGCATTACTCATTGCGCCATCAAAAACCAGTAATGCCTTTTTACTTTCTTTAAGTTGAGATAAAGTAAAACTGGTTCTATACCATCCTATCCCTATATGTGGTAAAGCACCTGTTCTACCATACTTTTCTTTGGCTTTCTTTTCATTATTTTGAACAATTCTCACATTTTGCTTATCTATTTCCTTGTCAAAAGGACCATAAATAGCCCAATCGTGAGGCACAGAAACCGATTCCCATTTACGATCATCAAAATCATTTTTTTCTGCATCTTTCACTTCACCTTTGATAAATTTCCAATTATCAGATAAAGTAATTACAGATCGTTCCTGCGCGTTCACTTCAAAAAAGATGAGTAAGACAAAAAATAAAAACAGAGTACTCTTCATGCTATAATAAATTTCGTTTGTAGTATAAAATCTTATATATTTTATCATTCTATTAATTCTTTTCTGAATGCATAAAATCTATAATTATTCCATATATGTGAGTTATACCTTAAATTTTAATATTATGCTTAAACTTCATAAATACTTGAGTGTTTAGCAATCTATATTTTCGCGCAATATAACCAATCTGCAAGTCTTTAAGCATGGAAAATCATACAATACACCATAATGATTAACATTTGTAAGAAATAAACAAATAAAAAAAGCGAAGTGTAAAACCTCGCTATTATTTATTTTAAAAATGTGCTGAAATATGGAAATTACAATCAGGTACTCTTCGGAATCCATTTCGACACTTTTCGAATATTAAATCTTCAATTCCATAATAAACATGACCGTGTCTTGTATAACGAATAGTATGTTCGGGCAGATAGTTAAATACAACATGTTCAGGTAATATAACTCTTACATACCCCACTCTTCTTTTGTGACAATAATAGTGACCTCCATAATAATAATAGTTTCGATCATGATGTCTAAACCTTACTGGTTTTTTATGGAATTTTCTGTATACAACCCCATAATTAGGATGCCTGTAGTAAAAGTCATTTTTATAAGCATAATTACCATGCTGATTATTGTGCTTATTCTTATACTCCTTATTATATTTCATTGAATGCTCATGATAAGCATAGTCATGTTTTTTATAGTCACCTCTATTTTTACTATACCTGTCGTTTGCTTTGTAATCGCTATCACGATATCCTTTTCTATAATCGTTGGAATAATTTTTCCTTTGGTTATTTTTATGATGACTTTCACTATATGCTTGTCTACTTCTTCTAGATTCTCTTTTCTGTGCCTCAGCACTAAATCCTGCTATTACTGTTGAAAAAACGAATAGCAATACGAACTGTTTTAAATCTAATTTTTTCATGGCTTCCAGTTTTAAATGAATGAATAAAATTGGTGCCTGAATTTACCGGCATTCAGTTACTAAAGACTTTGCAAAGCACATGCCAAAACCACAAATGACTAATTTAATGTACCTTACACATATATTTACAACACCCCAACCATCCAAACTTAAAAGATTTAAAACAAAAAAAGAGGCTAAAAATTAATTTTAGCCTCTTAGCAGTATATTGTATTTATGCTATTATAATCCGAATAATCTATAACCAATTGTAAAAGTTAATACATCAGTCTTTTGACCGATATCAACTTTCGAAATATCTTTCATCCCCCATTCGTAACGAACATCTGCTGATATTTTCCATACCTGAGCTCCTAAACCAGCTTGAAATGTCCAGTTTGCGTTATCTAAGTTTTTTAAATCATCTTTTGAAATAAATGACATCACTGGTCCTGCTAAACCGTATACGTGAGCCACTTTTAAATCTAACACCTTAAGATTTGCTAACAACGGTACATCCCAGGTTTTTATATCATTAGTAAACTTAAATCCATCCTCAATAAACTGAGTACTTTTTTTAGCATAATAAATTTCTGGTTGAAAAGATAAATTACCTACCAATTTCAATTTACCATAAGCACCAAATAAAAAACCAGCTTTGGCTTCATTTTTAATTTCAGTACCTGTTGGTATACTAGATAAATTGATTTTTGTACTGTTAAAACCAGCTTTTAAACCAACAGCAATTTTATCTTGTGCTTTTACTGTACTTACTAATCCAATAATGGCTAGAACTAGAATAATTTTCTTCATCATAAAAGGTTTTAAATATTTGTTTAATAGTATATGCATATTCGATTTATATGACAATTAAGGCCAAATATACACTTATATTTTAATTGAACGAGTACATTACATCCATCTTGAATTCCTACATAAACAGGCTTTAATTCTATGACTGCAAAAAAACTCTGATCTTTTTTCACGATACTGATTTGTTAGAAAAAGTAGAATGTCCTCAATTTCAATCTGCCTCAACTTAAAAATCATTAATACCCAGCACCAAACTATCCAGAATATCATCATCAGCAACATCCTTTTTTAAGAACTGTTTTCTGAATTGTTGGAATAATAAAGAAATTTCGGGTAACTGCGTTTGTAGTAGCTTAATTCGTTCTTCTTTTCCTTCCTTCGTTTTCTTTTTGTATGAAAGAGAACTACCCTTTAAATGTTTAAAACATAATTCGGGATGAGTTTCTATAAACTTCGATTTTAAACCTGAGTTTTGACAAAGGAAGATATCCAATTCTTTGATTTTAGGACAAATATTCCAGGCCTGTATAGAAATTCCTTTGCCTAAAACATCTTTATTAATCTGATTAGCTTGATAGTAATCACTTGCATAAACAGCTTGTTGGCATGGAACTGTAAAAACTGAAGAACTGAAAGGATGTCCCAATTCTTTTCTGATCTGAACATCAATATCGCGAATTTCCCCTTTTTCTTTCACTAAGCCAATGGGCATGTCAATATAAACTCGCTGTGCCTTCTTCAATAAATCAAGCGCATCATCCAGTCTTTTGATCAAACTAAGGGATAATTTTTGTTTAGCATCTATCAGTGTAAATAGCCAACCTCCTCTACAACCATCAATACCGATACAAATCATCACTTAATCTTTATTTGAAGCTATTTACTACCTACTGATAATTGTTTTCTGATCATTTCCTATTGTCATTGTTTTCTGGCTTCCCTCTCCTGCGGTAACAGGCTATGGTAAATCATATAATTCACAGGAACCTCAACACCATGCTTTTTAGCCAACTTCACTACACTCCCATTTTGATAATCTAATTCAGAAGGACGACCAGCCCAAATATCACGTGCCATTGAAGAATTGGCACTTGGAGCAAAAGACAAAGTGGCTTTAAGTGTTTTTTCTTTCACCGACTCATTCAGTTCAACACCTTCTGCTATAGCCACATTATATATCTCATCCGTCATTTGCTCCATCATTTTTAACAGCTCCGGAATATCGCATAAAACACCATAATTAGCTCTGGTAAGTGCACCTAAACCACCTAAACAAATCAGCATAAACTTTTTCCAGGTATCTCCCTGTATGTAATTCGATAGTTTGTTTTTGATACCTGCTGCAGTCAACAATTCATTCACTTCCTTAGCTCTTTCAGAAATGGTATTATCCATCTCCCCAAAAATCAAATAAGGTTCGGAGCTCATATGCTCAATTACACCTGGTTCCTTTATTTTACTGAAGATATTGCACAAACCTCCCATTACATTAATACCAGGAAGCTCTTCCAACAGTTCTTTTGCAGCCATCACGCCATTTTGTAATGGAATAACGATTGTTTTTTCAGATATAACTTCTTTTAATTCTTGAGCTACATCTTTTACCTGCCAGGCTTTTACTCCTATTAAAACAAGCTCAGGTTCCTTAATATCAGATATACAATCAACCACCATGGTGTTTTCTACCGTATAATCACCTTTGGGACTGATCAATTGCAATCCTTTTTCTTCTATCGCTTGTTTGTGTTTTCCACGTGCAAGAAAAGTTACCTGATGGCCGGCTTGAGCCAGACGAATTCCAAAATATCCACCTACTCCTCCGGTTCCTAAAATAGCAATATTCATGGCTTCTTTTTAAAATTATGATAAATCCTGATATAAACAATAATTATACAGCAATGATCAGTCGCTATAGGCTGAATTATTGTCTAAATGCCGGTGAAGTTAATACATTTGACTGAATGATATTAGGTGGTAATAATTCTTTTTTGTTCGCCCTAACCGGACAAATATCAATACCTCCTCTACGCGTATATAAACACGCAACCATTAATTCTTCGGGTTCAAATCGATCCAATAATCGTTTATAAACCATTTCACAAATCTCTTCATGAAAATGATTTTCATCTCTGATAGAAACCAAATATTTCAAAAGCGATAATGAATCAATTTCGTTTTTCGATTTAATGGAGATAAATGCGCTTCCCCAATCAGGTTGATGTGTAATTTTACAATTACTACGCAACAAATTCGTACTTACTTTATAAGTATGTAACTCCTCTGATGCATGCCCTACTATAAAATCTTTATGCTCTTTGAAAGTATCAAATTCAATCTGATCAGCTTCTGGTAGTTCTTCCAATAAAGCATAATCATTAAAATCATATTCTTGATTGTATGCTGAATGAAATTGCAACTGTATTTCAGTCTCCAACAGAGTTGTTAAATCGTTTTTAATGGTTTCCAGCACCGTCTCTATACCCTGTTTACGATTTTCGCCATATCTGCCCATATTGAAAGAATTCAGATATAGCTTTAGGGATTTACTCTCTACTAAATTAGCACTATCACAAGGGTAAACAATTTTTAGTATTCCACTCACAGGAAACCCTTTTTGAGTCAGAAAACCTAACTCATAAGCATGCCAGGCATCATAACCCACAAAAGGTAAATTTTGTTCCTTAATATAGTACTGTTCACGGTTTAAATAACGAGGAACAGCCACCAAGATTTCCGGAGCATACTCCCTCGGGTGACTGATTTGTTTACCTAATACTTTTCCTTCTATTGAATTGGACATCTGTAATTTGTTGTTTCGAACTAAAAACGGTGCACTGCTAATTGTCTACTGATCAATGTTCACTGATTAAACGCCCATTTTTGACCCAAAAATATCAATATGAATACGTGGAGAGTATTTCCAGCCATTGGCAATACAAAGCTGTAATACAATTGGATTCGATTTTTCAATCTGCTCGTGCTTAGCTCCCAGTGGCATTAGCATGATATCCTCTTTGTTAAATGCAAGCAATTGATCCAGGTATTCTTTTTTGATCTCTTCTGCGTCTGTATTTTTACCTACAACAAACTTTAGTTGTAAATCCTTTTCACAACTATTAGCATAATAGATATAGCTTTGCAAAGCTTCAATATTTTTTCTTATCTCACCATGATATTTCGATGCTCCTGACTCTTTTTCTTTATAAAAACTTAATTTATCTGCATTAGGCACAGAATTTTTAAGCTTTGGCGAAATACTAAACAGGTCGATATATTTAGCCACATCTTTATCAAACAAGGTACCGTTTGATTCCATGGTAATATGAACTCCTAACTCTGTTTTTAGAAGCTTACATAAAGCTGCTACACCTTTCTTTTGCAACAATGGCTCACCACCGGTAATCACCACATGCTGCATACCACCAATATTTTGCTTTACAGTATCTACTATTTCACGAACATCCCAGGATTTTTTATCATCCGGATGAAAAGATGCATAAGCTGTATCGCATCTGCAATAACTTCCATCAGCCATTTCCCAAATGCATCGCAAATTACAACTAGCTAAGCGAATAAATAATGATGGAGTACCTGCTAGCTTTCCTTCGCCCTGAATGGTTCCGGCAATATCTAATCCGGTTTGCGGACCGTCCTCAATATCATTACCTTTTGCATCTTTTGTAATCGGAAAAACACCCTCACCAACCAACACAAGTTTTGCCTGACTTGCTGTATCTATCGTTTTATTTTCCTCTTTTATTTTCTCCTCAACAATCATCATTTTTGCTTTTAGCTATTCATCTTTGGCTATTTGAAATCTAACCGTGACAAAAATATTTTATCTATTACCGAAGGCACTAATAATCTAATGACTATTTATCAAGTGCAGCATCTTTATATCCTGCCTCTTCAAAAGCCTTAGCTCTTAACAAGCAACTATCACAAGTACCACATGGTTTTTCTCCTCCACGATAGCACGACCAGGTAAGGCTAAAATCAACACCTAATTCAATTCCCAGAGTTATTTCTTCTGCCTTTGTTTTATTTACAAATGGGGCATGAATCTTTATCGGTTTATTATTTTCAGCTCCCATTACTGTTCCTTTATTGATGGCAGTTTCCATGGCATCAATAAATTCCTGACGGCAGTCAACATAACCTGAATAATCTACCTGACTAACTCCAATAAATATATTTTGAGCCTCAATACTTTCAGCATAAGATGCAGCAACTGATAAAAACACCATATTACGAGCCGGCACATAAGTTACCGGGATATCTGTTCTGTTTACATCACCATCTTCCACATCTATATTCTTATCCGTTAAAGATGATCCTCCAAAATCGCCCAGGTTTAATGTTACAATCTTATGAGCATTAACACCTGCTTTTTGCGCGATGGCTTTGGCATGGTTTAATTCAGTTTCATGACGCTGTCCATAATTAAATGAAATAGCATGAATTTCATCGTAACCTTTGCTCTTGGCTAAATATAAAGCCACTGCAGAATCTAAACCTCCGGATAATAATACAACTGCTTTGTTCATATTACTTTTATTAGCTATTAGTTTTTCGTTAAAACAGCTCATCCACAATCATCTAAAGGCTATTAGCTATAGAATGAATCCCAAAACAATAGATAGAATTATACGTACAGAAATATGTACTCAAGAAAAGTATCTTAATTCTACCCTGGTTTTGTTTATAGACAGGATGGCGTAAACGAACTGTCTTAATTCATCCGCAAAGATAAATAAAAAGTTCAATCTTACCTTAAAAGAGAAACTTTACTTATTTTAGAGCACTTCTATAATATAAAACCCTGATCTAAAAATGAATAATTATTACCAAATACTAGGAGTAACTCAAAATGCGACTTTAGATCAGATAAAAAAAGCATATAGAACAAAAGCTAAATATCTTCACCCTGATAGAAATAAATCAGAAAGCGCCCACGAACAATTTATTTTACTCAACGAAGCTTATGAATACCTATTAAATACTACTGGTCATTCCACCAACAGAATCAACCGACAAAAGCAACAAGCACAAAAACAAGCTGCATATCAACAACAATGGCAAGAAAAAGAAAGAGAAAAAGCCAGAGCGCGTGCACGGGAGTATGCCCGCATGAGGTACGAAGCTTACATTAAATCAGATATCTATAAAACCACCGAAGCTATTAATGTATTAGCTGATGTATTGGTAACAGCTTTGGTTTTAATGTTGGTTGTTGGATTGCCTGTTCTAAGCTACAGAGAACATGGTCCCATGTCATTAATATTTAGCGCTATTATAATTTTACCTACGTCACCGCTATGGCTCAGCTTTTTAATTAATATTTATAAGAAAATCAATCTTAAAAGTCTTTACCTAAAAAGTGAATCAACCATTCAGTCTAAAGCCATTAACATCGTCATCTTTAACTTCATTAATATTTTTCTATTTTTTCAGATTACGCTAAATACATTAATTCAATTCAGATATGTTGCACTGCTCTACTTACTTGGATTTATTACAACCTACTATACGTCAAAAAGGATAAAAAGAAGATATTATAGATATCTCTATAAAATAGTCGCTGCTCCATTAATACTTAACCTTTTGTTCTTAATCAATTATATCTTTTCTTTTAATCCTATTTCAGAAACGTATTGGTACAAATATGATTTTCAATACTCTTCAAGTGTTTATGCAACCATTATCCTGAATGATAATGCCTATCAGAAATATGTTTATTTGAGAACCTTCTTTGATACTGAAGAAATAAAGAAGCATAACCAAGTTACCTTCGTTATTAAAAATGGCATTTTAGGTCTTATAGTAGTTAAAGAAACAAATATTCACTCAGGCAACATCAACCCATAGCATTCATTATTCTGTTTCAACAAACTGAAACTTGATTATAGCCATTAAAATTGCTAACTTTTATATAGGTGATTCTAAGAAACATATTAGACTTTCTTTGAATTCGGATAAACAAACTTACTAACTTAAATATAAAAGTTATGGAACTAAATGAATCTACAGGTATGTTTGCTGCCATGGGTGGTGCAGGAATATTTACCTTAATTATCTGGTTGTTTTCAATTATTGTGGGTTGGAAGATATTTACAAAAGCCCATAAACCCGGATGGGCCATTCTAATTCCAATTTACAATGTAATTGTGTATATCGAAATTATTGGAAAACCATGGTGGTGGTTATTCCTTGTTCTATTTCCACCTTTGTCTTTTGTATTTGCTATCTGGGCCACTAACCTGCTATCTAAAAGTTTTGACAAGGGAGTTGGCTTTACCATTGGATTAATATTTCTGCCCATTATATTTTATCCAATACTGGCCTTTGGCGATGCAAAGTATGTTGGATCACATGTTACTTACTAAAGGTTATATACAACAAAAGCCGGACTAATAAATCCGGCTTTGTTTTTATAACCATCTAAACAAAAATACCTTATAAGATCATTCAACAAAAACTTTTGCTTTGGAAAGCTAAC
This sequence comes from uncultured Saccharicrinis sp., assembly GCA_963677245.1. GTDB lineage: Bacteria > Bacteroidota > Bacteroidia > Bacteroidales > Marinilabiliaceae > Saccharicrinis. The sequence goes on along the minus strand of OY781921.1, from coordinate 279,998 downwards.
TTTAAATACTATATTTAGTTGTTAAATTTCATGGAGTCCGGAAACCATTACAAACGGGGTGAAACCGAAAAACCTTACGAGTAGGAAATAACACAAACTAATTTAATCTTATTATTTATGGAAATGAATGAGTCGGTTGGTATTTTTGCCGCCATAGGTACCGTAGGTCTATTGTTCTTTTTAGCAATCGCAATCTTAATGATCATCTCATTATGGAAAATCTTTGAAAAAGCAGGAAAGCCAGGATGGGCTGCAATTATTCCCGTTTATAACACCATCGTACTTCTTGAAATAACCAAGAAGCCGGTATGGTGGATATTTATTTTACTCTTTGTTCCAGTCGTTAATTTTATTTTCGCAATTATGCTTCTTCATGCATTATCAACGAGTTTTGGCAAAGGCACTGGTTTTACTTTAGGTCTACTATTCCTTGGAGTCATTTTTTACCCAATTTTAGGATTTGGTAGTGCAGAATATCAAGGTTAATATATCAGCATTAAATAAAAAAGAAAAGCCAGGTTAATCTACCTGGCTTTCTTATACATTATATATTCCTATTCTTAAATTGTTTTGCTCTCAACCCATTTACGAGCATTTACAAATGCTTCTATCCAAGGTGATACTTCATCCGATTTTCTATTTTCAGGATAATGTGCCCACTGCCAAGGGAAAATAGCTCTTTCCAGGTGAGGCATCATAGCTAAATGACGTCCATCTGTTGAACAGATGGCTGCAGTACTAAAGTCACTACCATTAGGATTTGCAGGATAAGCCTCATATGAATATTTCCCTACAATATTATATTGATCCTCAGCGTAAGGCATATTAAACTTACCTTCACCATGTGCAATCCAAACTCCTAATCTGTTTCCTGCCAATGAATTCAACATCACAGAATTATTTTCAGGAATACTCATATTCACAAAGTTTGATTCAAACTTATGCGAATTATTATGCAACATGGTTGGCTTTTCTTCATGGTCAGGATAAACTAATCCTAATTCAACCATCAACTGACAACCGTTACAAACTCCTAAACTCAAGGTATCTTTTCTCTGATAGAAAGCATCTAAGGCTGCTTTTGCTTTTTCATTATATAAGAAAGCTCCTGCCCATCCTTTTGCTGATCCCAACACATCGGAGTTTGAGAAACCTCCAACAAACACAATCAGGTTTACATCTTCTAAAGTTTCTCTACCAGTAATAAGGTCAGTCATGTGAACATCTTTCACATCGAAACCGGCTAAATACATAGAGTAAGCCATTTCTCTATCACCATTCACACCTTTTTCGCGAATAATGGCCGCTTTAACTCCTGATTTCTCCTGACGAGATAAGCTTAAACCGTAATCTCCTAGTTTACCTTTAAAGTCAACTCCAAAGTTAAACTCTAAAGCCTGCTTTTTGTAATTATCAAAACGCTCTTTAGCCAGCTCTGCAGTACTTTGTTTTCTATCTAACAAATAAGAAGTTTTATACCAGATGTCTCTCATTTCGTTGATATCGAAACTTAAGTTTTGACCTCCTTTGGTAACAGATAAAAATCTTTCCTCAACCGGAGAACCAATAACCTGATAACCTAAATCTTTTTCTTCCAATAAGGCTTTTACCTGAGCAACATCTTTTACCTGAACTAAAACACCTGGATTTTCAGCAAATAAAATCTTAACTAAATCATCCTCTGTAATCTCAGAAAGATCAGCTTTAATACCAAAACTATTATTGGCAAAACACATTTCTAGAAGTGCAGTAAGCATACCTCCGGCAGAAATATCATGTCCTGCAAGGATCAAATCTTTATTAATAAGTTCTTGAATAGTTTCGATACCATTTTTAAAATAATCAGTATCTGCAATAGTTGGTGCTTCAGCTCCTAACTTATGCACTACCTGCGCAAATGAACTACCTCCTAGTTTATGGCTATCGAATGATAAATCAATATAAATAACTGAAGTATCTATATCTTTTACCAATACAGGCTCTACAATTTTCTTAACATCACTCACCTCTGCAGCTGCAGAAATAATAACAGTACCAGGAGAGTATACTACATCACCATCTTTGTACTTTTGCGTCATTGACAATGAATCCTTTCCTGTTGGGATATTAATTCCCAGGTCAGTTGCGAAGTCACTTACTGCCTCAACCGCTTTATATAAACGTGCATCTTCACCTTCGTTTTTACAAGGCCACATCCAGTTAGCACTTAAAGACACACCTTTAATGCCATGTGTCATTGGTGCCCAAACTAAGTTGGTTAAAGATTCAGCAATGGCAATCTTTGAACCGGCAGCAGGATCAATCATAGCCACAGCAGGTGCATGACCAACAGAAGTAGCTAAACCTTTTGTTCCGGTATAATCCAATGCAGTTGCTCCAAGATTGTTCAATGGAACCTGAACCTCACCAGCACACTGCTGCTTGGCAACTTTACCTGTTACCGATCGGTCTACTTTATTGGTTAACCAATCCTTACAAGCAACAGCCTCTAACTGTAATACATCTTTAATGTATGCTTCTATTTTAGCTGCATCATATTCTACTGCTGCAAATTTCTCTTCAACAGTTTTGTCTTGCATAATGGTTTTAGGAGGATTACCAAACATATCAGCTAATTGCCAGTTGATTGGTGCATTTCCTTTATCATCTCTAAATACAAAACTCATATCGCCAGTCGTTTCTCCAACTACATACATTGGCGAACGCTCACGATCTGCAACTTTCTTAAGTCTTTCAATATCTTTTTCGTGTAATACCAGTCCCATTCTTTCCTGAGACTCATTACCTGCAATTTCTTTAGCAGATAAGGTTGGATCACCCACAGGTAATTTACCAAGATGAATGGTACCTCCTGTTTCTTCAACAAGTTCCGATAAACAGTTTAAGTGACCACCTGCACCATGATCATGGATTAACACAATTGGGTTATCTTCTCCTTCGGCCATGGCTCTGATAGCATTCATGGCTCTTTTTTGCATTTCTGGGTTTGAACGCTGAACGGCATTTAATTCTATGGAATTATCAAATTCCCCCGTAGCCACAGAGGAAACAGCTCCTCCACCCATTCCAATGCGATAATTATCTCCACCTAAAATAACTACTTTATCTCCTTTTTTAGGTGTATCCTTGATGGCATCTGATTTTTTAGCAAAACCAATACCTCCGGCCATCATAATTACTTTATCAAAAGCAAACTTCTTTTGATTCTCAAAATGCTCGAAAGTAAGCACCGAGCCACAAATCATAGGTTGCCCGAACTTGTTACCAAAATCACTGGCTCCGTTCGAAGCTTTAATTAAGATTTGCTCTGGTGTTTGATATAACCAAGGACGTGCAGGAGTTGCTTGTTCCCAGGTTCTTCCTTCCTCTGAACGGGAATAAGAAGTCATGTAAACCGCAGTACCTGCTAATGGTAAAGAAGCTTTACCTCCACCTAATCGGTCTCTGATTTCACCTCCTGATCCCGTTGCTGCCCCGTTAAAAGGTTCAACTGTGGTTGGGAAGTTATGTGTTTCGGCCTTTAATGAAAGAACCGTATCAATTTCTTTAGTCGTAAAATAATCCGGCTTATCATGACTCTCAGGCGCAAACTGCACCATCTTTGGTCCTTCTACAAACGCCACATTATCTTTATATGCAGAAACAAGGAAATTTGGATTCTCTTCGGAAGTACGCTTAATTAATTTGAATAAAGAGCTTTCTTTTTCTTCTCCATCAATAATAAATGTACCGTTGAAAATCTTATGACGACAGTGCTCTGAGTTGACCTGCGAAAACCCGAATACTTCACTATCGGTTAATTTGCGTCCCAGTTTTTTAGCTAACCCATCCAAATAAGCTACCTCATCATCGCTTAAAGCCAAACCTTCAGCTTTGTTGTAAGCCGCCACATCTTCAATTTCAATTATTGGATCAGGCTCCTTATCAATGGTAAAAATATCCTGAGCCAGTCCTTTATACAATACCTGTAACATAGGGTCAAACTCAGCATTTTCATCAGCCACACCATAGAATTCCTCAATACGAGTAATGCCTGTTAAACCCATATTTTGGGTTATTTCAACGGCATTGGTGCTCCACGGTGTAATCATCTCTTTACGAGGACCAACAAAAAAGCCACCTAACTCCTGCTCGTCGGTCTTGGTGGCACCACTAAAAAGCCATTCCAGCTTTTTTACATCTTCGGTTGAGAAGTCATTTTCGCAACCTACTGCTAAAATCTGATCAGATTTACCTTTAAAGAAAAGGACCATGAATTTCCTGTTTTTTGAAGTATTAATCAATTGAGCTGCAAAAGTACAACAAACCAACAAATAATTACAATTTACGACTCAATTTTATTTTGAGTATTCTATATAGTGAATATTCTCCTCATTGAAAGCACCTTGATAAGAAGATCGATCCATTCTATGCAGATTAATAAGTTTACAAAACTTATTTTTTATATTAAATTACGAAACCTTTAGAATAATATTTAGTAAAACACCCAAAAATTCATCAATTAAACATTAATATTATATCATTAATTCTTTGTTGATGAATATTACCATCTATTAAACTGTAATTCTGCATATACAATGAGTATTTATCCGCTAATGAGATTGCATAAATTTGAATATACAATTATATCTTTCTTCATATCCATAATTATTTTTACTTCTTCATTAATATGGAATTTAGATATAACTGAAAATTGTATTACTTTTTTACAAAGCATGGAAATGTATGAGATTGATGAATTGATGATGTCAATCGTTATACTGATTATTGGCTTAGTAATTGATAGAATAAGATGCGTGAAGAGCAGAAGTAAAATAATGCAGATTCAGCAAGAACAAGTAGCAACTATGCAGGCTACCATGACCACAGTACAAGACATTGTAAACAATGCGTTTAATGGTTTACAATACATTAAGGTAAAGGCAGAAATTGGTGAAGAGCTTACTCCAATCGATTTTGAGACTTATGACAAAATAATATTTGACACTACGGATAAGATTAATCACATCAGAAATTTAACACATATTGAAACAACTAAAGTAACCAGCAATCACATCGGTATTTCGATTAATGATAAAAAAAATGAGGATAAAGAAGCAGAATTTTCTTTATTAGAAAGATAACTACTTCTTTATCCCCAAATCATACCTGAATTTGTTTAAAAAACAAGCATCCTGTTTTTTTGCATGCTATAAACCTATTTTTGCTTTACTCTAATAACAGATAATGAATAAGGTGCAAGATCAATCTTTACGGAATCACCTGAAATCTTTATTTCCTTATCCTTAGGAACAATTTCATTAGGTTTTTCCAAAGTATTAATCACTTCCAAATCTTCACTACTCATAACAGTTAACTTAGCTTTTGAAGCAAATTTCTTAGAAGAGTTTAAAGCAAAGGTAGTTGCTTTAGCTTCCTTGTTATTATTAACCACCTTTATCACTACTTCTTTCGTATCTGCATCCCAAACAGATGAAGCAAAAATACCATTTTGACCAGTTAAGGCTTTACCATCTAGGTCTACTTTTAATAAGTCGGTTCCGCTATTCACACCAAAAAGTTTTTGCACATAATAGTTCGGTGTAGCCAAAGCATTCAGGTTGTCGAACCAAATTAAGTCAGGTCGCCATTGCCATCCCTCCACGTGCGCAAACAAAGGTGCATAAGAACACATCCAAACTACATCAGCATTGCGTTCTAATCCAGTCATAAAGGCTGCTTCAGAAAGTGCACAGTGCCAGTTGTTATTATTCTCCGGACTACATACAGCTACGCTTTGCGCTGCATATTCTCCGGCAAATATTTTATAAGTTTCTCTGTTATACTCATCATATCGTGTAGCATTATCAAAAAACCATTTAGGATCGCGATAATAATGCTCATCTACTATAGGCGCATTGTATTTTTTAAGCTCTCCTTTGGCATAATGAAACAAGTTATCATCGGGGAAAGGACCGGTTGTAGAAATAATATTTATTTCAGGATACTTTTCCATAATGGCCTTTTCAAAAATGGCATATCGCTCAAAATACTGAGGTCCCCATTGCTCATTACCCACACCCAGATATTTTAAATTAAAAGGCTCGGGATGTCCCATATCAGCTCTTAATTTTCCCCATTTTGTATCAGTTGATCCATTGGCGAACTCAACTAAATCAAGTGCATCTTGTACATATGGCTCTAATTCATCTAAGGGAACCACCTCGGCTGTATTAAACTGACAAGCCATTCCGCAATTTAAAATAGGTAGCGGTTCCGCTCCCATATCTTCTGACAATAAGAAATACTCATAGAAACCAACACCAAAGGATTGATAATAATCCGGAGCAGGACGGTGTTCAAACTCTGTATTCCATCTATTAATGATTGCAGTTCTCTCTTCAACAGGACCAACCGTCTTTTTCCATTGATAACGCTTACTTAAATCTCTTCCTTCGACAATACATCCTCCAGGGAATCTGAAAAAACCAGGATTCATATCAGCCAACAATTGAACCAAGTCAGCTCTTAAACCACCTTTTCTGTTTTTCCAGGTATCGGCCGGAAACAAAGAAACCATATCGAAATTCACATAGCCCTCTCCTACTATCTCCACTTTAAGCTTTGCCTTAGCTTCTGTTTTTGAACAAGTAAAACTCGTCTCATATTTTTTCCAATCAGTACCTTCAATTTCTAAAGAACTGGTACCAATAGCTTCTCCCTTTTCATCCAATAAAGTTACAGATAAGGTAGCTTTTGAATCTTTATCTAAAGCAGCCAATACCGAAAAATGATAGGTATTGCTTTCTTTAACACCCATTCCTCTAAAGCCTTCATTTACCATACTTAATGTATTATTATTAAGATTCACTCTGGCATATCGAGGATTTTGTGGATTTTTTTCGCCCCTGTTAACAATATTAAATGTCTTAGGTTCTCTTCTAAAATCTTTGATTTCCCACCCCATGGTAGGTTTTATAAATTCAAACGATCTGTTTTTTACCAATTCGGCATATAATCCGCCATCCGCGGCAAAGTTGATATCTTCAAAGAATATCCCCCACATCGTTGGTTGAATTTTGGTGGTAGGATGATCTACATCTATCTGAATAGCTTGACTGTAGATTTTTGCTGTTGCACAAAACGAGATGAAAGCAACAAGCGTGAGCATTTTTAATTTTTGTTTCACGTTGATTTATATTTAAAATTTGCGATGAAAATATAACAATCCCTTTACATACAAGAAATCTATTCAGAAAAATACGAAAATTTACGCCCAAAGTAAATAATCATCCTCTATGCCAAAGCCTGCTATAAACAAGAAAATGATTTATAAAATATAGCATCTTAAATCAGAATTAAAACCTGTATGTTACCATGTAAACTAGTTTACTTTTTCCTAATTTGCACGCCAATTTACATCCATTAGTATGCTGGACATCATTTACCGTGACGAATACATTATTGCCATCAATAAACCACATGGTTTATTAGTGCATCGTAGCCCTATTGCAGCCGATGCTGAAGAATTTGCCTTACAATTACTACGCGATCAAATTGGGCACAAGGTTTTTCCTATACATCGCTTAGACCGAAAAACATCCGGTGTATTATTATTTGCATTAAGTAGCCAGATGGCCTACGAAACGCAAAAAATGCTTGAAAGTGATGAAACACAAAAGAAATATCTGGCCATTGTACGTGGTTATTTCCCTGACGAAATTGAAGTGGATTATCCTTTGATTAATGATCGTGGTAAAAAGCAGGAAGCCATTACTTGGTTTAAAACACTTACCCGAACCGAATTGAATATTCCCTTTGGTAAATTCGAAACCTCACGCTATTCCTTAATAGAAGCCTACCCCAAAACCGGTAGAATGCATCAGATACGCAAACATTTAAATCATTTGCGCCATCCTATTGTTGGCGACAGGCCCCATGGTTGCAATAAGCAAAACAAACTATTTAAGGAACGCTGGAATATGACAACCATGATGCTTCATGCCAAAGAATTATCTATAAAACATCCGGTAAGTAAAGAGAACTTGATTTTAAAGGCGCCTGTTTTTACAACTTTTAAGGAAATGATAGAGCTTTTGGAATTAAAAGAATAAGAAAATACACTTTACCTAATCCCTTCTTTCCTTTCTATCTTAAATAAAATATAGAGATCATAGATATTTAAGGCTAGCCTTTGAGTTTTATACTGAAGACATAGTACTAAACATTCATGTCACTTGTTTTTATCGTAATGTCATCTTTCAAAATACTCAAGTCAAACAAAAGTATTTTCAATCATACAACAGCATAAATAAGTCATCATCCAAAATAATCAAGTCATTTTCTCTTATCTCCAGATCATTGCCATTAATTTTCCTTTACCTTAAATAAAGATGCAACGCTATCAGTATCTATTATAGTTTTGAAATACATCTAAATTTCAGTCTTTTATTTATTTTCAACTGAATAAGGATATGATTTCTTTATTATTTGAAATTAATCAACTCCTGAACTTTTATATAATTCATTAACAAAATACAATAATATCTTCATTTTTATAATTTCAGCTATTGACAAACGCATAATATCCGGTTAACTTATTGAATAATTCAAAGTTTTATTCAAATTTTTAAACCGTTTATTATGACAAAACAAAGAACCGAACTGGCCACTATAGAGCAAGGCCAAATTGCATTGGAAAATGTAGTTTCAAATACACAAATTGCTTCATTAATGAGTGAAGTTGGTATAGGTGGCGAACAAATTGACGTAGGTAAAAATATAGTACAGAGTGCTTCTGATGCCTATCACTATAATGAAAAAGAAAATAGGGAGACATTGATTGCACATAAAAAATTCGATGCAAAATTAACCGATTTGAAAACTTTATATCGTGCCCATCGCAAGAAGAGCAAAGTAATATTTAAAGAAGACTACGAACTTATGATGAAACTTGATTTAGTTCATGCTATACCTAAGGACTATTTAAGCCTGATGAACTCCATTGAGCTATTTTATAACGAACTGAATACAAATGAGACGGCTAAAAATCAATTACTCGGTTTTAAAGTGAGTCAGGATGATATTAGTACGGCAACTGCATTACATGCCGAGGTAAAAACCTTACGCAAAGTCTATTTAGATTTAAGAGGAAAATCACAGTCTGCCACAAAATCGAAAGATCAAGCAATGAAAAAGTTGGATAAATGGATGCGAGACTTCTTTGCCATTGCCAAAATTGCATTCGAAGATTCTCCTCAGCTGTTAGAAAGCCTGGGCAAAAAAGTCAAGAGTTAAATGATAGTTGTTCATAATTATTGAAACAAAAAAACAAAAGCCGGAGTTGAATTTCCTTTCTACTTCGGCTTTTGTTTAACACTAAATGCTCTCAATTGAATATAAACACACTACAATTATCCAAAAAATTACTTTTGTGCGAACACACTTTATGATTTTGCAGATTTTTTTTAACAAAATTAAATTTTGCGTTCGGTATAGTAAAATGTATTTTTGCCGCCGTTAAACTAACAATAACTAAAAACTAACTCTTTTAAAAATGAAGACAATCGCACAACTCATAACACTATTATTACTTAGTCAATTTATATTCAGCCAGGAAGTTACTTTTTTTAGTGATGGACAATATACAGTACCTGATGGCATAACAAGCATTTGGATTGAAGTTGTTGGTGCCGGAGGGAACGGCAGATCCAATGGTTTATCAGGTGGCGGAGGTGGCGGTTATGCACTGGGAAAATATACCGTTATTCCTGGCCAAACACTTACTGTAACAGTGGCTAATGCAGGTTCTAGCGAAATAACAAGTGTTGCTGACTTAATTTCAGCCAGCTCAGGAACCAATGCCAGTTATTCAAGAGACGATGATGGTTATGGTATTGTTGGAACTGGTGGAACCGGAAGTAATGGTAATATTGCAAACTACACTGGTGGTGATGGCGGCAAAGGCTATTGGACCTATTATGGTGGCGGCGGCGGCGGAGCTGCCGGACCTGATGGAAATGGTAAAAATGGTGGAGATACACACCCCTACGATCCTGATGGTTGCTCACATGAAGGGGGTGCTGCCGGAGAATCAGGAGGTTTTCCTGGAGGAAACGGCGGTAAAGGTGCCGGTTATTACAATTGCCTTCATGGGTATGCTAACTCTAATCCATCTACTGACCCTATTAATTATGGTGGTGGTGGAAGTGGTGGAAATGGAAGCGGTTACGCAAGCACCACCGGAGCTAACGGTTATGTAAGAATATCAACAGCTTCGTTAATCAATGGCCTTACCCCTATCGGTTTAACTTTACATGCCAATGATGCTGAATCAAGCTATCAATGGGTTGATGAAGACAATAACCCTATAGCAGGAGAAACTAACCGAAGTTTTATGGTTACGCAACCAGGAAACTATGCGGTAGAGTTAACACACAATGGTATTACACGCACATCTGCTTTCTATACTTATACATTTGAGGATATAGCCAATAATTCAGAATCCATTGGTGCAGCTGTTTACGAGACTTCAGGCAACTACGAACATCTTAACACCATAACTAACAATGCTTATATAGAAGTTGTTGGTGGAGGAGGAAATGGAAGATCCAATGGACTGTCTGGTGGTGGCGGTGGTGGATATGCCTCAGGTATTTACACACTTACATTAAATCAATCTCTATCTATTGAGGTAGCTGAGGCAGGTCAAAATGAGATTACACAAGTGCTTGGTTTGTTATCTGCAAGCTCTGGAACCAACTCAAGCTATAGCAGGGATGATGATGGTTATGGATTAGTGGGTGTTGGAGGAACCGGAAGCAATGGTAATATTGCTAACTTTGCCGGAGGTGATGGTGGTAAAGGCTACTGGACATATTATGGCGGCGGTGGCGGTGGCGCAGCCGGGCGATTTGGAAATGGTAACAATGGCGGAGATACGCATCCATATGATCCCGACGGTTGTTCACATGAAGGTGGGTCTGCGGGAGAATCCGGTGGTTTTCCAGGAGGTAGCGGTGGTAAAGGTGCTGGTTACTATAATTGCCTTCATGGGTATGCTAACTCTAACCCTTCTATAGCACCTTCAAACTACGGAGGTGGAGGAAGTGGTGGAAATGGAAGCGGTTACGTAAGCACCAATGGAGCCGATGGAATGGTTCGTATAAGTTATTGCGACTTTGTTTTAAATATTAGCCAGGAAGGGAATACATTAAGTTTAAATAATAGTGGTGATTTTAGTTATATGTGGGTAAAATTCACAAATGATAATAACATTGAGTATTTATCTACCGAAACATCAACAATTTTTGAAATGCCTCAAACCAATAACACCTATGCCCTATATGCTTATAATGATATTTGCTCCTTTATTTCGGAACAATACACACCACTCATTAGTACTGCATTAAAATCACCAGAAAAAGAGAATAATGAAATAGTCGTTTATCCAAATCCAGCTAATGATGTGGTTAGAATTGATTGCACTAAAGAAATTCTTGGCATGCAACTTATCTCGCAAACCGGACAAGTGATAAAGGAACTTAAAAACAAACCGGTTATCGATGTGCAAGATATAAACGGAGGATTTTACTTTTTAAAAATTATAACTTCTTCAGGCGAATACGTTAAGAAAATAATTATTAGATAGAATCTGTTTTAAAAATATATAATACTTTCAGAAAAGGTTGTCCATACGAGGCAACCTTTTTTAATATATAAACTTACCTGATCCTATTCAATTCCTTAACAGGAAGACAACACCAATATAATGATGTCTCTCTAATGCTTTTATAAGTATCTAGTATAATCCACTTTTATTAAAAAATACTTCCTCAATCTGATTATTTATTTTAGCTGTTCTTAATGTTATTATTATGAAAAACAGGGAAAAATTGATCGGATAATAGGGTAACATTAATCAAGTCAGAATGAATATTGACCAATCTTTAGAGATATTAAGAGTATTTTATCTTATTTTCAGACTCATTAAATAAAATATTCAAATTCATGACTATTTACAATTACCTCAGATTAATAGGTTTTCTTCTACTTACTGTATTCCTTAGCTATTGCTCAGGTGAAGAAGATATAAACAAACCTAAGGAAATAGAAACTGAACTTACCATAGCTACTGATCAAAGCAGCTACGCCCCACTTGAAATTGTGGTAATAAATCATAATGGAGAAATAGAGGCCAATCAAACTCTTTCCGGTAAATTAGGAAACAACTCACTTTCCGTTTCGGTTACTGATGAATCTTTGATATTTATAGTACCAGCCGAAACTGAAGAAGGAAATCAATTACTTAAGATTGAAGGAATTAAAAACAGTCTTATACTGGAAGTTACAAAAGCTATTGAAATTACAGATCCCGATGCCATTGTAAATGATTTTGTTGACTTACAGTCTATCTCAGATGGTGCTTATACTAATGAGATGCAAACCAATTTAAATAACTTTAATTTATTAAGCGAAGAACAAAAAAGTATTGCTGCTCAATTTGTATTGGTAAACCAAACGCTGATTAACCAACTGGAACAACAAGGTAAAGAGTTGCAAGAACTCCAATCTCTTACAAATCTGCCAGCATCCTTAAAAAGTAGTTTAATATCTGCTGAATGCGATGCAAAATGCGTATTAATACAAGTTATTAAGGTAGCAGCAACTGCTATTTTAGTGGCAGAGGCTGGAACTGCAGCAACCATTGCTACAGGTATCATTGTTGGAATAGATGTAGGTATTGCATTTATTACAGGTAAAAATAATTATATATTAAAAACTGTAATTCCAGCTTTATTAAAAGGCCTTAAGGCAGTAACCATTGACAGAATGGCTCTTGCTTATGAAACCATAATGGACTATACTACCGAAAAAATTGGTCTCAGTGAATTAAAAGCCTTAAAAGCGGCTTCTAATACCTCATCTCTCGACATAGAAAACTATGCTTTGCTTATAGAAGTATCAGCACAATTCAGAACACTTAATCTGTCAGATAAAGATTCTTCTAACCCGATATATGCCTCTTTTATTTCAACCTATTTAAAACTTAAAGATGTGTGGAAAGACTATTTTCAGAGCGATTTTGGAACACTTCCAGAGTTGGTTGATGAGTATGAAATGAAAAGTGTGGTAACATTGGATGGTTTTGGTATGGAAATGACTCAAGGGGATTCTGATTTAACTTATCAGATTCTTGAAGATGGAAAAGTTTTACTGGAATTCTCTTCTAACCTACTAAATGATCTTGTTAACTTCAACTTTACTTTTAATGATGGTTACAATCAAACAAGTTCTGAAAATATTGAACAAAGTATTTATCAGAATGGATTCCTTGAAACAGTTGATGTTACGAATAGTCCTGTTTTAAAAAACGAAAGCACTACACTAAAGCTTAAAGTAGTCAACAGTTCTGATATAGAACTTAAAGACGCAACTGTTGAATTTAAAATTAATTCCGGACAAGGCTACTTATCCACAACAAACGATGTCTCCAATGAAAATGGTGAAGTAAGTACGACCCTTACTGTAACTGACGATCAGGATCACATTGAATTGGAGGTAATTCTAAAAGATAATGCAGAAAATATAATTGATACAAGAACCTTCTCTATCGAAACCAGTGAACAATATAATTATCAATTGCTTATTGGTGATTATAATCCTGATTATACACAAATCAATCCCTTAATTACACTAAACAGAGGGGATGCCATTACTTTGCCAAATAATATTACACAAATGGTAACTTTAATGCTCGATGGAGAAATGGTAAAGGTACAGCCTTATAGTTTAGATTGGTCTCAGAAAAACTTCGGAGAATATCCTACAAGTGCTTCTGATATACATGATCCCAATTACATTGTACGTATAACTGATGCTACAAATAACAGAGCAGTTGAATTTGAACTTAATGTTACGCTTACAAATGATGCTTATTCTCAGTTTGTCGGCAGTACAATTAGTTGCGATCCAGGCTCTTATGGTACTCCAGAAGGAAATCCAAGAAAGATTACTTTTGGAACTGATGGAAACTATAGTGCAGAATATAACGATGGCTCTTCGGCTGGTAGTGGGAGTTACTCATTTGTATCGGTCATTGGTCCATCTTACGTAAATTGTGGAGACTTCTACATCACGAAGAATAAAGTAGGCTGCATTCATTTATCGGGAGGAATGAGTGGTGGATACTCTTACCCCGAATATATTTATTTATATGATGATGGAACAATGGGCGCTAACTCTTTTTACGGATGTGACAACAGATATCGTACCTGGCATATTTATTAAAGCAAAATTATTTAAAAATAGAGTCATGCTTAAGTTATAAAGAATAATAAAATTAAGCTTAACCAGAATGATGCTATGCCATCGTTCAGGTGAGCTGCTATAAGTAAATCAAGCAATCCAACTTATTATTACATCTTCATAAGCCAGACTTTTTACGGTCTAATCGTATCAGATTACAAAAGAGTTTAAAGCAAAAAAAAGAGGTTACCTACCACAGTAACCTCTCTTACTCTAAAACCAAAAAACTACCTGTGCTTATAATGAACCTTAGGCAGGTCACGAAGCCTTTGTGCACTAGTTTCGGCAGTAATGTCACGCTGAGGTGTTCCCAACATTTCATATCCTACCATAAACTTCTTCACTGTTGCCGAACGCAACAATGGTGGATAAAAACTCATATGCAAATGCCACTCAGAATGCTCTTCTCCATCGGTTGGTGCCTGATGTATACCAGCCGAATAAGGGAAAGAAACCTCAAACAGGTTATCATACATCACTGTTAACTCTTTGTAAGCAGCTGCAAATGATTCTTTTTCCTCTTCTGTTAATTCTAATAGGCTTGATACATGACGCTTACTCACAATCATTGCCTCAAATGGCCACACAGCCCAGTAAGGCACCAAACCTACAAAGTGATCGTTTTCGAAAAGAATACGCTCTTTCTTCTCTAACTCAGCAGCTATATAATCACCAAGTAAACTCTTCCCGTTCTTCTCGTAGTACTCCTTCATCTTCACCTGCTTTTTAGCCGGCTCATTTGGAATGGTACTGTTCGACCATATCTGTCCGTGTGGATGCGGATTACTACATCCCATCACACTTCCTTTATTCTCAAATATTTGTACGTAGTTAACAAAGTCATTTTCGCCAATAGACTTATATTCTGAAGTCCATAGATCCACTACTTTCTTAATTTCCGACACTTCCATTTCAGGAACTGTTAAATCGTGACGTGGAGAAAAACAAATTACTTTACAGATTCCACTTTCGCTTCTTGCCTGAAATAATCCTTCATCTACGCCACCTTCCGGTGTATCACTTAATAAGGCAGAAAAATCATTTACAAACACATATGGCTCATCATATTTAGGATTTAAATGCCCTCCAATACGTTCATTTCCCGGACACAAATAACATTTAGGGTCGTATTCAGGTCTTTTTTCCTCAGACACTTTTTCTACTTGTCCTTGCCATGGACGTTTTGCTCTGTGTGGAGAAACCAAAACCCATTCTCCGGTAAGTACATTTAATCTTTTATGAGGATGATCCTCCATGTTAAATTGCGCCATTTTATTCTTTTTTAGTTGCAATTAGTGTTATATGAAACTAACGTTATGATCAAATTCTTCAGTCGCACCCAAACTAGTAGGTACTGGTAGGCAAATTTACAATATTTTTTATTACCACAAAGCAAACTTTCTATCTTTTATACTTAATGGAAAATAGAAATATAAATACGGTAACTTCCTACTTTGCAAATGATAACAGCTACAATGATTGTCGCTGTTTAAAGCGGGAAATATTTTTTACTTCGCCCGATCTTTTATTCTCTACAAAATCGGCCAGTGTTTTTCCCATCATTTTAAAATCAGTTGATATCGTTGAAATACCGTTGGCCACCACTTCTTTTAATGCGGACTCATTAATGGAGATAATACCTACATCTTTTCCTATTTTAAGCCCTTGTTCCCAGCATCTTTTTACCAGATTCACCAACATACGGTCTGTTGGTAAAATAAAAACCTCTCCCTTATGAATCTCTTTATCCTTAATCTGATCATATACAATTGGTTTTATAACATGATCCTTACAAAAACGCTCATAGCCTGTTAAAAATCCTCTAGGTTCCTTTCCTCCCGGGTAAACTAAAATCGTTTTCTCGTATTTTTCAATAAATCTTAAGCCTTCACTTAGTCCATTATATAAATCTTCATCAAACGACTGATAAATAACAGGGTAATCCTTTAATTCATCCAGCTTTCTATCTAAAATATATACCTTATCTGCAGGTAATAACTGAATAATCGGGAGAATATCCTTTAAATTGGCGGGCATAATCACATACGCAGAATACTTGCCTATTCGTTCTCTAATTAAGGATGAAAAGACATTGATATCAAAATGGTGAAAGTACAAATCTACTTGTGTTTCATCCGGCAGGTTTTCGATAAAAGCATTATACAGCTCTTCCTTAAAGGAATTTAATTCATCAAATAGCAATAGTACTTTGTTTTTAATACCAATATTATCACTCTCAACAAAATAACCTTTTCCCGGAACTGCCCCCAGAATACCTCTGGCCTTTAACTCATTAAAAGCAAGCATAACGGTATCACGTGATAAGTTATACTCATTGGCTATTTCGTTAATCGATGGAACTTTGTCTCCCTTTTTGATAACTCCTTCTGCTATGGAGTTAATCACCGATTGAATGATCTGACGGTATTTGGCCTGCGAATGTTCCGAAGTTATTTTAATGATTTTCTTTACCATAAATCTATAAAACCTACTGGTTCCTACCAGTATGCAAAAATATACAAAATAAAAGCATTAGCAAATCATAGGCTTTGGAATACAGTTAATAGTAAGAATGAAAGAAGTCTAAAATCTTAAATAGACTTAAATCAGCTTTCTCACATTTATTTGCACCTCCTTTTTTTATATTTTCGCCCGCTCTTAATATGATATGTTATGAAGTATAAAATGCTTGTGTTGGATTTAGATGACACACTACTGACCGACGATTATAAGATTTCTGAGAAAAACAGAATGAAATTAATGGAAGCCCAGGAAAAAGGAGTTTATGTGGTATTGGCTTCTGGTCGACCTACACAAGCCATGATGCAATATGCAGAAGAACTTGATTTGCAAAGATTCGGTTCGTACATCATTTCTTATAACGGTGCTATTATAACAGATATAAAAAACAACCTGGTTATTTTTGAGCAGACATTAAGTACAAACGAAATTCATGAACTACACGAATTCAGTACTGAAAACAATCTGCATATCTTATCTTATAAGGATAACCAGATTATCAGCGAAACAGATTCGGAGTACATCGATGTGGAGCATAAATTAACCGGATTACCACTACAGAAGGTAAACTGCTTTAAAACCGAAATGAATCAATCGGCTGTTAAATGTATTTTATTGGATGATCCTATTCGTTTAAAAGACTTTGAACCCAAGCTAAAAGAAGAGAAAAAGAATCTTAGCGTAGCTATTTCAAAACCTTTCTTTTTAGAGGTGATGCCTAAAGGTATTGATAAAGCGGCAAGTATTAAACGTTTGGCTAGTAAGTTAGGCATTCAACAAGAAGAAATTATTGCAGTAGGAAATGCAGGAAACGATTTAACCATGGTTGAGTTTGCCGGATTAGGCGTTTGGGTTGACAATGTAACGCCAGAACTAAGAGATAAGGCTGATGTAATTGTGGCTTCCAATAATGAGGACGGTGTAGCTGAAGTGGTGGATCGATTTATATTAAACCAATAAAATAACGTTGGCACATATATATTAATTACACAAGCTAATAAACTAGCTTATTCTGCTTCCTCATACATTTTAATTAATATTGTAGAGTTAAAACAAAACTGTATGATATTAATTGCAGATAGTGGTTCTACCAAAACACATTGGGCTTTAATTGATAACCAAAAAGTAAAATGCCAGTTTACATCGGCAGGAATTAATCCTTTTTACCAAAGCAGCGAACAAATTTATCTGGAATTACAAAACAGTTTCAATATAAACTGCTCTGCTGTACAGGAAATTCATTTCTATGGTGCAGGCTGCATTGGTGATGATAAAAATAAAATCGTTTCTGATGCACTACAACAGTTATGTATTAATGCCTCAATTACTATTAACAGCGATCTCTTGGCAGCAGCGCGATCTTTGTGCGGACAAGAGCAAGGAATTGCCTGCATATTAGGAACAGGTTCCAACTCCTGCCTGTATGATGGCAAAAATATCCTTGAAAACATATCTCCTTTAGGATATATTATTGGCGATGAAGGAAGTGGAGCTGTATTAGGTAAAATGTTTATGGCTGATCTTTTAAAAAATCAATTACCCATAAAAATTAGAGACGCCTTTTTTGCAGAATACAACTACACGCAGGCCGATATATTAACCCATATTTATAAACAAGACTTTCCGAATAGATTTTTAGCTCAATTTACTCCGTTTATAAAAGAGCATCTAAGCTCCCCTCCTATTTACAGGATAGTTTCTTCCAGTTTTGAAGCATTTGTAGAAAGAAATTTATTGCAGTACACAGATGTCAAACAACACAAAATCCATTTTACAGGAAGTATCGCCTTTCATTTTAAAAATATCCTCACTGAAGTATTGAATATATATGAATTGCAAACAGGTAAAATTAGTGCCTCTCCAATGTATGGCTTAATACAATATCATCAATCTCAATTATCCTAAAAAGTAAAGAAAAGAAGCAATCCTCTGGTTAAAATTTGTTAACAAGTATTTCAGAGTATTTACTGCGAAAAAATAAAGAGGAAAAACAGTCCTTTTTGAATCAAAAACAAGACAAAAGTCAGTAAAAAAGGCTTGTTGGGACTGATAAATAGAATGGGATTGTAATATTAAAGAAAAATTTCTTTAAAAAAAAATTCATGTTATATAATACCTATAAACATGGTAATTTCATTGCTTTTTTATGGTGCTATTTTATATTTTTGTAGCCAGATAATTCAGTAATAACCGTAGCAAACCAAAAACATGTCAAAGAAACTATTGATTCGAGACCTAACGCTTAGAGATGGGCAACAATCTTTGTTCGCAACAAGAATGCGCCAGGAGCAAATTGATCGCGTTTTACCATTTTACAAAGACGCTAACTTTTACGCAATGGAAGTATGGGGTGGTGCAGTACCTGATTCCGTTATGCGTTACCTAAACGAGAATCCATGGACTCGCCTTCAGACTATTAAAAAAGCTGTTGGTGATGTTAGTAAATTAACCGCACTATCCAGAGGAAGAAACCTTTTTGGTTATACTCCTTATACCAATGAAATTATTGATGGGTTCTGTAAAAATGCCATTAGTTCTGGTCTTGGTATCATGCGTATTTTTGATGCGTTAAATGACATTAACAATGTAAAGTCAACCATTAAGTATGTAAAAGAACATGGTGGTATGGCTGATTGTGCTGTATGTTATACAATTGATCCGGAATACAAAAGAGCTGCGCGTTATAAAGCACTTTTAAAAGGAAAACCACTTCCAAAGCCTGTATTTACTGATGAGTATTTTGTAAACAAAGCGAAAGAATTAGAGAAGTTAGGCGCAGACATGATCACCATTAAAGATATGAGTGGTCTAATTCCACCTATGCGTGTGGCTAAATTGGTTTCTTCGTTTAAGAAAAATGTTAAAGTACCTGTTGACTTCCATACTCACTGTACGCCTGGATATGGTTTAGCTGCTATTTTAGCTGCTGTAATTGCTGGTGTTGATGTTGTTGACACAAACATTTGGAACTTTGCTGGTGGACCAGCTGCTCCTGCCATCGAATTAATTTACCTGTTTACTAAAAAACTAGGTATTGAGATGGATGTAAACATGGAAGCGGTTGCCAAAATTAATGAGGAGTTATATAAGATTCGTCAGGAATTAGCAGATGTGGATGCGGGTAAACATTTCCCAAAACCATTCAATCCATTAACAGATACGCTTCCTGCTGACATTGATGCTTTATTTGATAAAGCTATTGCTGCAGCTAAAAAAGGAAATGAGCCGGAATTAGTTAGTGCGTGTCACGCTATTGAAAAATATTTCGGATTCCCTAAACCAAACGAACTGGTAAAAAATGCACAAATCCCTGGAGGTATGTATACCAACATGGTGGCTCAGTTAAAAGCACTTAAATCAGAAGACATTCTGGAAGATGCAATGAAACTGATTCCTCAGGTAAGATTAGATGCAGGTTTACCTCCATTGGTAACTCCTACCAGCCAAATCGTAGGTGCACAAGCAGTAAACTGTGCGATGGATATTAAGAAAGGTAGCGCTATGTATACCAACGTATCTAACCAGTTTATCAGTCTTGTTAAAGGTGAGTACGGAGATACGCCAATTCCGGTAAAACCAGAGTTTAGAGAGAAAATCTGTGGACACAAAGATGAGCGTCCATTCGATACATCTACATATAAGATGCAACCAAATCCAGTATTAGAGGACTTTGGTGGTGTTAAATTAGCAGAGAACGAAGAAGAAGTATTGCTATTGGAATTATTCCCAATGGTAGCCAAAGGTTATTTAACTGGTGTTAAAAAAGCTGCCTGGGAAGCGCAACAAGCCAATGCGCCTAAGGAAGAAAAAGCGGAAGTTAAAGAACAACCTAAAGCGGCTGCTAAGCAAGTGACTGGTAAGAAAATTACTGTACCAATGCCTGGTAAAGTATTACAATTCTTAGTTCAACCTGGCGACAAAGTTGAGAAAGACCAGCAAGTAGCTATATTAGAAGCCATGAAAATGGAAAACAGTATTACTACTCCTTATGCTGGATATGTAAACAACTTACTTGTAGAAGAAGGAGAAACTGTTCCTGCAGATGCTGCTCTTATGGACATAGTAGATGAAGCTGCTGCTCCTGCTGCAGAAGCACCAAAGGCAAGTGCTGCTGCTCCTAAAGCTACTGGTCCCACGAAAGCAGTTACTGTACCAATGCCTGGTAAAATTCTTGATATTCAAGTACAACCTGGAGATAGCGTTGATAAAGGTCAGGTAGTAATTATTCTTGAAGCCATGAAAATGGAAAATAGCATTACTACTGATTATGCCGGTACGGTTAATGAAATATTTGTAAACGTTGGTGACACCGTTGCTGCAGATACAAAAGTTCTTGACATCGCTCAATAACATTATTTCTATTATAAATACAAAAGCCGCTAGCAATAGCGGCTTTTTTGTTTGATATCTTTCTAACCTCCTAAAATAAAACTCAATAAACCTAGTTACTTACTAGTTCTTTTACCTTTTCTATTAGAACATCTCTATCTTTAAAGTCTTCGGGTTTGGTTATGATTTCGATATTTGGTTTAACCCCATTACCTTCTATTAACTCATCATCTAAAGTATACGCCTGCCAAGATGGAATATATAGCGTAATGCCATTTGATAATGTGTATGGTTGAGGATTACCTGAACTTCCGTAAGTACTCATCCCTATTACATCGATGTTTGGTGCAGCCTTCATCATTAAAACAAAGGCTTCGTTGCTACTCATACCGGAAGGACCTGACAGCACATACGTTTTTCCTTTGTAATGTAAGGAGCCATTATTGGGTTCTATGGTTTTAATATGTTCCTGGTCAAACTTTCCACTTTCGCTATTATACCCCACTACTTTTTCAAAAGCTACTTCATTCTCTATCAGACACGAAGCAATCGCTTTGGCATTCCTTTCGTTACCGCCTCCATTTTCTCTTACATCAATAATCAAATTTGGGTATAAAAAGAGCTCCTTTAAAACCTCATCTAAAGAAATTTGAGGATTTTTGGAATTACCCCAAGCCTGTAGTTTAATTTGATCCAAGGGAGTATTCCAATCTTGAAAATAAATGTATGCCATACTATCTATGGTTCCTGTAATCACCTTAAAATCTTTACTTAGTTTTTTGTTTTGGAGCATTCCGAAAATAAGTTTTTTATTACAGTTGGCACTAACCATTTTTAAAGGGTTCGTATTATAACGATTCCCTTCAAACTCAACCCATAAATGCGGATCTTCAGCCATCTTAAATATAGATAACAATTGAATGGTAAAATCAACATTTGATTCTGCATTGATCAATTCCTCTTTTTTCTCTTTTAAGATAGATTCCCACTCAATTCCATTTCTTGTAGCATAGGAATATTTACAAGGAAAAATATCGATCAACTCTTGGTAAGCCTTTTTATTTAATTGTACATAATTAACCGACTGAGTTTTGAAAAAAAGCATGTCAGGATTTAATGGTATTCCGGAAGTATTTCTAAATCCAGTATATTTTTGATTGTTAAATCCAATAGCATACATCTTATTGGCATATAACTGCACTGGAATCGAGAAGGTTCTATTATCCACCCAACGTGCTCTTCCATTGCTTTTCGGCATGTTTGATGTATTGATCGTTGACATGCCTCCACCCATATCCTGATCAAAATAAACCAAAATCTCTTTCAGCTCAGGATCGACATCACAGTCTCCCATGGCAGGAACTGTTTTTATAATTTTTGGAGCTTCGTTGGTTGATTGTGCAATTGAAAGAATCTGGTAACAAAATGCTACCGCTAGGATTAGGATTGTTTTTTTCATAAAATTTAATGTTTCAAGGTTACTTTGCTTATTTCACCTTAAATGTAATAAATTATAAAAAAACACTTGCTCAAAAATATTAGAACACAGTCTATCTGCTATTTATGCTATAAAAACATATCGCAACATAATTATCACTGTATCCTGATATATTCAATTATTATTTTACATATCTTTGAGACTTCAATATACCACCGCAAAAGAGATGATTTTAAGCCTAGAATCATCGTACTAACATTTTTATTTTACTAAATTAATACATTATGAAAGGTGTAGTTACAAAAACCCGATTAGATGGTTTTTATGAAGTTCAAACCGATACTATTGTATCCGTTTTTGAGTTAGTTGGTTGTTCTTTAGTGAACATTGGTGATGAGATTGAAGGAAGTTTAAGTGAGCTAGGAGGCAAAGAGCTTACCAACATTACTCAAAATGAATCGTTTGATGCGGTTATTCAGGAAGTAAATTAATCGAAACCTTTGATTACAAAGTAAGCACCTTAATCGTATATCCGTTGGATTACTTTTTATGTACTTACTTTGTAATGTTATAAGGCCAATCTATCTTTCTATTATAATTTTTCCGGTTTCGGTGGTAGCTCCCCCAATAAGCTGATAGATATAAATTCCAGGCTTTAATCCTGCTAATTCAACTTTGCTATTTCTTGTACATTGCTGCTCCAGCACTTTATGAGCGCTCAAATCATAAATTTGCAACTGAACCTGATGGTATGCTGCATTATTCCAATCTATAATTACATAGTCATTCGCTGGATTGGGGTAAATCTTAATAAAGTTTTCTTCTTCTTCCAGTGTTAAGTTTGTACTTACATCTTTGGGAGAATAGAAGTACTTTAATTCCCGGTACTGCCTCCACCTTGAATCAGAAAAATCATAAACCTCTTCTGATTTAGTATCTACCTGATGATGAAAAAAATTAGGATAGGAAAAAGTATACCAATCCGGCAAAAGAAGCGTATTCATTTCTACTGAAAAATCGTGAACGTATGTATGCTTGTACTGCTTCGTAAGCTTATCTCCTTGCTCGTCATATATTGCCTGATTTCGCTCTACCAATTGCTTATCTTTATTCCGAACATAAACAAAAGCTTCTTTTTTTATCCACGAATTATCCACCTCATCTTTATCATACGCATACTCTGCCACAAGAAATCCTTCCGTAGGATGATATACATAACTTAGTTTTTCTGTTTCTATCCAATTGGCGTTGATTTCATCCCATGTTGATGTAACAATAGAATCTGCAGCGCCATTGTCATAAAAATATTGTGACTGATCATGTTTTATCCATCCTTCCTGAGGTAATTTCCAATACACCGTTTTATATTCTAATTGATCATTGGCATTATATTGTAATGCTGTTCTTTCCGAAAATTTCCAATCATTCTCGGTAGCATATGACCAATAATAACTGGTGATTTCTTCCTCCTGATTCAATTCATTATAAGTAAAAAAGTCCTTGTACATCGGAGCCCAATCTGTATTAACGCCCTTGGTATATATCGTTAACCATTCTAGATTTCCCTGAGAATTGTATTGATACTCTTCTTTCATTAATCCTTCCCAGTTTTGATTTTCATCGTTCCAACCTGAATATAAATACAAACTCAATTGGGAATCCTTATTGTAGTAATGACTTTCTTTTCGGAATGGTATATTCCACTGCTGCTCTTCTTCATTAAAATTGAATGCAACAATACTGTCCAGTTTATCCACTTCCTGATTTGCAGATTTCAATTGCTGCCCGCTATATCTATTTAATCCTCTAGCTTGCGCAGAATGCCTATGCATTAAAATCAAATCCTCTGTTTTACGGGAATTAATATTGGTTTGCCCGAAGATGGGAACCAGAATGAAAGTGTTTAACGCTAAGAATAAAAAATACTTTGCCATGAATTATATGTTTGATTTTATGGCAAAACAACAGAAACTAAATCAATAAAAAGTTATCTCAGCATAAGTTGAGGCATTATTCAACTATTAAAAAGATATGATTTACAATAGACTTTACTTATTAAACTTGCTTAGAATGAAACAATCGCTTCTCTTTACTAAATTGCTGTGGAGTCATATTTAAATAACTGGCAATATATTTATCCGGCGTGTCTTCCAGCATCCAGTTAGAGCGCTCTATTGTTTCGTAAAAAAGTCGGTATCTTTTCGAAGGATTTCTGTATTGAAGCAGGTACATCCTGTTTTCACGATCCAGCAATATCATTTCATGAATCTTGTACATCAAATAACTAAATTCGTGATCTGCCTTTGCCAATTGCTCAATATCTTCCTTTGCAAAATACAGTAGTTCAACATCTGTTATGGCTTCATGAATCTCACTGGAAGGACTTCCTTCTATATAACTTTTTAAACTATTAAACGGCAGTCCGGCAGGTGTAATATTATTGGTAATTATACTATCCTCATCAAACACGAATTGATGCACCACTCCTTTTAAAACCAAATTAGAACCACATTCTATTTCTCCGGCTTTTAAGATAGAATCTCCCTTTTTAAAAACCTTTTTTTGGGTAAACGACTTTATCTTTTCAAACAATACCTCGCTTACAGGACTAAGCTGATTAAAGAACTCGAATAAAAACTGATAATCGTCTGGCTTGATGGTTAAATCCATTGCTCTTTTATAAAATTGGGTTCGCAATGATAATACTATTTTAAGTATGATTCAATACTCTATTTATTTCGATACAAAAACAATAACTCATTGATATTGGATAAGTAAAGACCTACTATCAACTGTTACTTGCCAAACAATGGTTCAACAGGAATCCGCTCTCCATCATCTGTTGTATGTTCTTCAAGAGAATGTTCCTTAGATTGTATCACAATATATTTCATTATTCCATCCGATGAGTTACTCAAACCTCGCTTTCCTTGCGGAGCTACTCTAATCACACTTCCTTCTTCAATCGGAAAGCAATCATCATCTACCTGAAAAAAACCAGTGCCACTTAAAATAATATAGGTTTCTTCGTTTTTATAATGAATATGAAAATAGGGCAAGTCCGTTTGTGGAGGTAATACATTAAAGGATATTTGAGTTCCGGTAGCATCAGTAGCATCCTTAATAAACACTTTGCCATCTACCTGTTTTTTACTTTTGGGATGAATGAGTGAATAATCTTTTACATCGTTTAAATTACCGAGGTTAACTGCACTGTAATGTTTGTTGGCTGATAATTTTTGAATCTTTTTCATGTGTTTTTTTTGGTTGGATTAGAACATATATTTTTATTAAGAAGCTATAACAATCATCTATATCTGAAGGCTGCTATAACCGACGTCTAATAGTTAAGCTTTTAAATTAGAAGTTATTAATTTTCTTAAAGTTTCTTTTGCTAATGCGTTAATTTCTATGATTTGCTTAGTGATTTCATTCCTAACATACTCCCGTTTCTTACTTCTATATACAAATCCCATTTCTTCATTATATCCTTTATAATCTTGAAATGAAACGCCACTTCTAAATCCTACAATTGGATATTCACTTATTTTTTCAAGAAATGTTTTTTCTATTAAACCAAAATCTAAATGTTTATACCTCGGAAGTCCTTTTTTAAAATCCCCAAGTACTTCTGTACAAACAAAATGTTTAGTAATTATATACTCAAGTCCCGTTACGATATCAAAGAAAGACCTGACAATTCGAATATCAAACGAATTATTGAAATACTTCTCAGCTTCTTCATTTAAGTTTCTTAAACTTACTTTAATTACATCAATGTTATTCATAAAGCCATTGTTTACAGATATAGAAAGATTATACTTATCCTAAAGTTTTGTTTTTTACTGGAATGAGATTATACAATCGAGGTTTAGCTGTTACTTTTTACGTAAACATGTTACCATCAATTTCTGGTGTTTTTAATCTAGTCTTATGAAATAAACCAAGCTTTCTCTTTATACAATTCAAAAATCCCTTGCTATTCTTCTCTGGATTATAACCGCATATTCTGCATCGATTTGACTCAATAGCTACTTCATAACTTGAATATTTTCTTTGTCTTATATCATAATCGGTCTCAACAAATAACCTAGTAGAACCGCATTGTAGGCACTTATTTTTGGCTTTTTCTTGCGGCTGAATATATTCATTGAATAATCGCTTCAAGTCTTCATGATTCAAATTTCTTAATTTGGCTTCTGCTATTATTTTTTCTTTTGAAGTTCCTAAAAAGTCATTCAGCCTATAGGCAATAAATTTTGCTAATTCAACGTCACTGAGATCTTTCAAAAACAAATCTAAATCATTCATGATTATATTTTAATTGTTATTATCCGTTAACTTAGGATAGATAATAAGAAGTGGAAAAATATGAGCTTCATAATAGTCAAACATTTAAGATGTTTACAACCTATTTGTTGTGATTTTATTTAAGAGTCATCCAGGAATGATCATCTAATTGAAATGCAGTTAGGCCTTTTGAATCAGTCCATATGATAGTTTTTACAGCATGCCCTTTTAATTCATTTTCAATTCTATAATAGTTCGTTATTTCTTTTCCATTTAGTAAAATGGTGTCTTTATTAAGCTTTTCAAAATCTACTTCAGCAGTTTTATTAATAAAATCCTTGAAGTTTATAATAATATTAGGCTTATCGGTATTTGAATCTTTAGAAATTGTAAATAAATCTTGCTCAGTACCATTATTTTCAATCACAATCCTTAAATCGGTATACATATTCTTTATGAACACCCCGGTTTGATTATAACTTCCTATAATGGTCTGAATTGTCATTTTTTCTATATTTCCGATGGAATCACAAAAACAAACTGTGTCATTCCTGGAATAATTTCTAAAGTGAGCTATTTCACTTTGCGTGAAAAAGGAATCTACTTGTGGTTTTGTATGACAGCTCGCTGTAATTATTAACAATAGTACTACAGCAAATTGAATGTAATTTTTTAAATGGATCATGGTTTTATCAAAATTTAGGGTTAATCTTTTTATTGTATTCAAGTAGGATCTTTGAACCCGAAGTACTATGAAGTCGTGGCGGATTGACGAGAGGCAATCTGTCCGACCGAACAGAACCAGGCACGAGATTCGTCCCTGTCGAATCGGTACAAACACACCAATGCCTTATTAACACCAGTTAATTTTTTGTCAGTTTAAAATAATCATTCGAATGAACATTTACTCTTTTTAATTCACATTTTCCATAATTCCATGGCCAAGAGTGAGAAAAACACCATAAACCAAATCTAAGTTTTGACCTTAAAGAAAATGGTGGTGGTTTATATCCATATGTTGACCATCTCACATTCAAAGAATCATTTGTTAAAATAAAGTCAAATTTCACTTCTTGTTTCTCAATATGTGAGTATTTTGGTAAATAAACCTCTATGGTATCAGACAAGATATTATTAATAGGGATACCGTAATAGCAGCATTGACCGTCCTGCCATCCCCTTATCTTTATCTCCCGCGGTTTATCAACTTGACTCAAATCTAAATTTATTTTCCCATCAAATACGCTATAACTTTCAAACCATTTTTGTCCGTAAACTTCAAAGATTATACTGTCATGTAACCTACCTAAATCATCATAAAAAAATATTGTAATAATATCATCCAATATTTTATCACCTTTTTGACTGTATCTTGAAAATCCAAATCTGTTTGGAGAAATTGTCTCAATAAAAATAATAGAATCATTAATATAATAGTTGCCTAATCCACGATTACAGAACCATCCATCACACCCAACCTCACATAGTTTAAATTCAAGACTATCATCCCAAAATTTGATATAGCTTTCACCATCAGAATAAACTCCATCAAATCTATCTATTTGAGAATGTGTAACTGTTGTGAGAAAAAGTCCTAATATAGTAAGAAGCTGTTTCATTTTAATTGGTACTAACATTAAGTAATATAAGTAAGTAGCGTACTTTAAAGCAGTTTGGTATCTAGTTACAAAGTAGTCAAATCGGCAGATTTGGCGGGGGCTGATTAAAACCTCAACTGCCAAAATACCCACAGAAACCGCTATTGCTTATATTTAGTATTGGCAGCTGGTATTATCTCTGTTCTGATTGAAATTCAATATCTTCTCCACGAGACCTTGCTTCCTTAACCATCTCCTGTAAATCTAATGGCAAAGTACCCAGAGGCACAATAAACCCGTCAACCATTACCATATTATTAACCGGATTATCTGCTGCCATTTTCTGTGTCGAAAACTCTGGACTGAAATGCCACATATCAAACATATCTTTAATCTGTCTGGCTTTATTAGAAACAGTCGAATTCTTTGTTCCAAAATATTCACTAATCTGTTCTGCTGTCATATATGGCTCGAATGATTTATCAAAAAGAAAATTTATCGAACCGATAGCATAAACAACTGCTGCTGCCCAAATTTCAAGTTTACCTCTCTGAAAAGGAACGTCTCTTTTTCTCCCAAGTTTTTTAATTAACTTTTCACATAACTGAAAATAATCATCATCTAGTTTCTGGGCACAGAATATCCCAGTCATTTCAAGAAGTTTCTCCTCTTTTTGCTTAATTTCTTGTTTATTCATAATGTCGCTTCTCAATCGGAATTTTCGTAATTTTCTCAATATTACCGATAATTCTTCGAAGAGTGAAATCCAATTTTTCTTTGTCTGGAGGGTTTCCCCAGAATAAATCATCTAACTCCCAATCTTCCGCTTGCATTATTTCTTCTGCAAGTTTCTCTGCATTATCAAGGTATTCTATCTCATTTTTACAATCAGTTGATAACACACCGAAATGTAAAGTCAAATCATGTGTTAATTTTTCAGCTTCTATTAAAATCCCCTCGTAGGATTCTCTTGATAAATCATCTGTATCCATATGCACTATATATCTTTGCTTGCGACCAACGCCCTGTGTTATGAAGTCGTGGCGGATTGACGAGGGACAATCTTACTGACCGAACAGAAGCAGGCCCGAATCCTCCAATGCCTTATTACCACATCTTAGGGGCTTTTATTCTTTTACATTCAATAAATTCTTTAACTCGTCTGTTAGAAGTTTCATTTTCATTTTCTTAAAAACATATGCTAAATAGGTTATTAAACAAGTCAAAGCAGTTCCAATTATAGAAGCAATAATAGACGAAAAATTCATTGTCAGGATTGGAATGCAAAACCAAAGAATGCAAATGAAACCAACTAAGAATGCCAGTCTATATGATACTTTGTATTTTATTATAAGTCTGCCTTCAATTTCCGCAAAACTTCCAAAGATGGTTAACGGAAATATATTATAACTTCCTCCTATCAAACCATATCTCCTATAAAATCGAAATATTGTCACGAAATATCCAATTTTCAAGTCAGGCAAGAAAACAAACTTTCCTTCTTTTTCTTCATAAATTCCATCAAAGCCTTTCCAATTTATGAATCTTGGGTTAATTTCCTTTCGTAAAATCGTAACTCCAATGTCGAGGAACTTCAAGTTGAAGCTATGAATATTTCGTAATTCATAAACAGTCACTACCAACCAACATGTTAAAAATACAATCAAAATTATCACACCTATATTCATATCCATTTTTCCATTATGCTAATCAATTGTTCGTTAACGGTTGGCTAGATGAAGCATATGGAGATTGAATGAATAACCTATCAAAACACCACCGAGCCAAATCTTTTATTTGTTTTTATCTTTTCCTAATTAAACTAAATCAAAGATTTGGCGGTGGTCGATAACCAAAATTCCCTTCCCAATGCTACCTAACGGGTTGGACCACGTTATTCATTGATTTCCTTGAATATAACTTTTGGGGTAGCGAATTTTCTTCTTTTTAAAAGACCAATTCCAACCATATCTAATTCTAACCATGCCTTAGCTTCTCCATGCGCAAACGTGTTTCTAAAATCCCGTCCTCTATCCATTTCTTTTTGTGTCTTTTTGGTAAAGAAACTTACATAAACATTATCTCCACTAGGTATTATCAAAGGAGATTCTAAATGGAACATATTTTCATTTCCATCCTCATCAGTTTTTTGTACAGATAAACTACATTCCTCGATAAAAGATGCTCCAGTCTTATCTTTCACATATAGCTTTGCTGTGCTATTAAGTAGAAGTGGTGTCTTTTTTAAATTAGCGATATATAAATACGTCTCCCAATTAGAATGCTCATTTGAAATTTCTTTTAATTCAGGCAATATGTCTTTAGCAATTTTTATTTCATGTTCAATACATATCTTAATTTGGTTTGATAATGTATTAATCTGGTCTTTATTTAATTGAATTAAAGCATTTAAAATTGGCTCAAATATGTTCTTATTTAAAGTATCGTCATTAAAATCCTGTCCGAGTGCGATATAAAAACCTCGGCTGGACAAAACAAAACAACCATTATTCACTTTTTGCGACTCAACTAGATCAAATAAATTAATTCCGTCTGTATTATTATTAAAAATTTCAATACGGCCCATAACAATTAAAGACCCTAAATAAGTATTAAAACCTTCAACTGCAAATAGTCTTGTCAATGACTTTATTAACTCTAAATCAGGCTCATTATCTCTAATTACTTTCTCAATTTCTTGGCAATACCCAAGAATAGAATGTCCAACATGTTCAATATACGATGATTGTTCTTTTGAATCATGCAGTCGCTCTAACGGAGTGAAGGAATCTAAAGGTTCTATAAAAAATGAGTCATTTGTCTTGTCTACAAGATTCTTATTTATTTCAACTTCAGAGGATGTTATATAATTATCTCCCTCGAATCTAATTATTGAAATAAATGGTTTTAAATGGTTCTGCCATTCTCTTATCGCATAACCAATTAATCCCGATGCCCCAGATGCTATCAAGGTAAATAATTCACTTTTCATATAATGTTATTTTGTCGTTCTTAATGTTGCCCAACTTTCCGATAAACACATTGCATTTATGATCCCTATCTAAACCACAAGCACAACTTCATAATTTTATCTTTAGTTAAATTAGAAAGTCAAATATAATTATTCACTTAACAAAATCCTATCTAAAAAATGGAAGTTGGAGTATAGCGATGTCAATTAATGGAGAATTTCTGTTTCGGTTTATTGTAAACTTACAATTGACTGAACCAAACTGTTTCGGCTTATTGTAAACTTGCAATTGATTGAGCCAAACTGTTTCGGCTTATTGCAAACTTGCAATTGACTGAGCCAAACTGTTTCAGCTTATTGCAAACTTGCAATTGACTGAGCTAAACTGTTTCAGCTTATTGTAGACTTGCAATTGACTGAGCCAAATTGCAGCAGCTCATTGCACGCTGCCATACAGTGAAACAAAAATGTGTCAGAATAAAAAAATCTAATACAGAGCTGTTTTAGATATTTCTGTTTAACTGGCTGAGGCCTATTAGAACTATTTTAAAAATAGATTTTCTTATTTGTTATTAAAGCGCCAGCTGCTTTTTAATTTTGCTTTGCACGGCCTTGGTAATTTTATCGTAGGAATCCGATCCGGGTAAAACAGGTTCCAGGAACTCCACCATTACTTTTTTAAATGGCTTGGGAAACTTACTTCCTTTTGGCAAGGCATCGTATGCTCCTTTTATAGAAACCGGAACAATAGGCACATTTAATTCGCGACTGAGTATGGCAAAAGTCTTTTTAAAATCGCCCAGGTTACCGGTAGCGGTTCGTGTACCTTCCGGAAAAATAATCAGGTTCTTTTTCTTTTTCAACGCCTCTCCCATTTTCTGAATGGATTCTTTTAAATCCTTATTCAAATCCATAATAATAATATGGTTTCGGTTGGCGATAAATTTCACCCAGGCTTTACGTATATGCTTTTCTTTAGCGTAGAAATAGGTATTTTTAATGGTTTTGCTCTTTAAAAAAGAAGCTACAAACAAACCATCAAAATAGCTCTGATGGTTGGGTGCAATAATACATGGCCCATCCGGAATGTTTTTTAAACCCTTTCCTTTTAAGCCAAAATATACTTTAAATAACTGCTTGGACAGCTTTACCAAAGCACGACCGGTAAACCAGGTTTTAGGTAAAGAAAGATGTACCTTTTCACGAAGAATTCGTGTCCAGTCAATCTTTTCCACCTCCATTTTGCTTTTGTGCTCTAAAATAAATTCGCTCAAAGCCAATACACTTTTAAAACGCACCAATTCACTCGGATCAATATCTAAACCAAAACTCGATTTAATAAACACCTGTAAACTCACCTTATCTAGGGAATCCATTCCTAAATCCATTTCAAGATGATGGTGCGGCTGAATCTTTTTTCCTTTTTCCTGTTCCAGGTAAGAAGCCAGTATATGGTAGACTTTATTGTCGATTTCAATAGCCGGCGTTGCCTCTTCAATAGCCTCATTGTTTTCTAATTCGGCAAGCTTAAATCTTCTGATTTTACCTAAACGTGTACGAGGTAACTCATCTTTAAAAATGGTAAAATCAGTTACTTTTTTATATGATGTACAACTCTGGTTGTATATATCAAACACCTGCCATTTAATTTGCTGATGCAGCTCAGCATCATTAGCATGCTGCATTACTAACTCATCCGATGGTACTACAATAGCTCTAAACTGATCTCCGGATTGATATACGCCCACTTCCTTCACAAAAGCAGCATAGCCTTCGAGCTTTTGCTCTATTTCAACCGGATTTACATTTTTACCATTAGATAAAATTAATATCTCCTTTTTTCGGCCTGTAATAATCAAATAACCATCCTCATCAAAATGACCTAAATCACCGGTATGCAACCATCCATCCTTTATTACTTCGGCTGTTTCCTCCGGACGATTATAATAGCCCTGCATAATATTACTTCCACGGGCAATTATTTCACCATCTTTAATCTTCACCTCACATTTAGGAACCGGAAATCCAGGTGATCCCACTTTAACCTGTCCCGGACGGGCAAAGGTAATCATAGGTGCAGCTTCGGTCATTCCATAACCTTCCAACAATTCAAAACCCAGGGTTTTAAAATCGGAACCTACCGCTTGATCTAAAGCTGCTCCTCCCGAAACCATATATCGAATATGTCCGCCAAACTTTTTATGAACCGTTCCAAAAACTAACTTTGAAAAAGCCCTGGAATTCATTTTTTCTACCAATGCAAATAGGCCTTTGGCAACTCCGCTCTTGTTTATTTTATCTTTTATCCCTTTACGGATGGCAGAAAACAAACGTGGTACACCAATCAGCATGGTTACTTTTTGTTCCTGCAGGGTTTTAATAATATCCTCAGAAGCCATCGATGGTGACATGGCCACCATAGCCCCACTAAACAAAGGCATGACCATGGTTCCCAGTAAAGGAAAAATATGATGCAAAGGCAATAGCATTAAAACACGATCATCACTTCGGAATATTTTTACATCGATAGAAACCGCATGAATATTGGCTATAATATTTGTATACGATAGCATTACGCCTTTCGGATTTCCCGTTGTGCCGGAAGTATATATAATAACTGCCGTATCTTCTGTATTCGGATTTATCTCGGGAAAAGAGTCGATGTGTTCAATATCTGCCTCTTCGTAAGCATTAATTGTAATTACATTGGGCGTATAAGCTACGTTTTCAAGCGCTTGCTTAAGGTCGTTTCGTTTATCTTCGGAAACAAAAATAACCTCAGGTTTACAGTCATTCAAAATGTAGGCTACTTCTGACGGAGTACTCATAAAATCAACCGGAACCACCGTAGCTCCGTTGTTCCATCCGGCATAAAAACTATACACCCAACCGGTACGATTTTCTGAATAAATAGCTATTTTTTGCGTATCTAAATCAAACAGCGAAGAATAAACCTGAATTTTCTTTCCTAGCTCACTATACGAAATACTATTTCCCGACTCGATAATAGCCGTCTTCTCTCCCTCTTGTAAAAACATACCTTGTAATGCGTTAATAAGGTGGCAAATATAGATAAAAATCTACTTCACACAGCTTGTGTTAGCAATAGACTGGTGAAATTTAACATTAAAATAGTCGAATTAATATGTGAATAACTTTGGGATAGCTTATTTTGTTTTGATGAAAAGAAGCGCATTAACTACATTTGATTTTTATTGTAGTTATTGAAAACAAAACGAAAGATGAAGAAAGTATATATATTTTTAGCAGATGGTTTTGAAGAAATTGAGGCTATCACTCCCATTGATGTTATAAGAAGAGCGGAAATAGAAGTAGTTACTGTATCTATTTCTGATGAAAAAACGGTTACCGGTGCTCATCAAATTCCCATGCTTGCAGATGCAATTTTTAAAGATTGTGACTTTAATGATGCTGAACTGTTAGTTCTTCCGGGTGGTATGCCGGGAACATTAAACTTAAATAAACATGAAGCACTTAAAAAACTATTAGTTGATTTTTCTAAACAAGGAAAATTAATTGGAGCTATCTGTGCTGCTCCTTTGGTTTTGGGTGGTCAAGGATTATTACAAGGAAAGAATGCCACCTGTTATCCAGGTTTTGAGGATCAGTTAAGTGGAGCTAATCAAACAGGTTCTCCTTTAGAAGTAGCTGATAATATTGTTACAGCCAAAGGGGTTGGTGCTGCCATGAAGTTTGCTTTACAACTGGTTAGTATGCTTAAAGATGATCAATTGGCTATTGATTTGGCTCAAAAAATGGTGATAGAGGAATAATAATTCTTTACTAAAAAATAAACTAAAAACTCCTGAAGCAAGCTATGTTACTTCAGGAGTTTTTTGTTGTTTATGTTATTTTAATTCAATTCTACATCTAGTGCTACTGCCTTATTATTAAAAACTTTTTGAGCGCTCATAGTCTGAGATAACTCTTCGTAATTATATATCAACACTTTATTGTAATCATATTCGCCGTCCGGATAATTGCTACGAATCAACAGTTTTAATTCCGAAACATCTTCCTGTTGCAATCCGCTTATATCAAACGAAGCCACTCCCCACTGCACATAACTATATGGATCACCATTATCATTGTGCTTTAATTCCAGAATAATTTCTCCAGTTTCATCAACAACCGGATTGGTGGCATCATAAACCAGATTTACAAAGTGTAATCCAACACCTCCTCCATAGTTAAATTCAACATTTAAATAGTCTCCGGTAAACCAGGTGTCCAGAATTTTGATTGGATCATTTCCTATGGAATCAATTATATCAACAGGTGTTTCTTCTGTAAACTCAAAATATGGCTTTGTCAGAATTTCATCTACATCATTAATTTTTACGTAATAATCGTAAATATCATCTGTTGCACCATCATCTAAAATTGTGTAATTAACCAATATACGCATGCCATCTTCAAGGTAGCTTTCATTTACGCTCGATGCTGCAGGCCACAATACACTTCCTCCATCTGTAGTTACATAATAATAATCAGTCGTTTTTGTAATGGTACCACTACTCAGCCAAAACTTATCTAATGAATAATGGTCATCATCCTCTTCGCATGATGTATAAACAAACAACCCTAACACCATGGACATTAATAATAACAATTGTTTCATTTTCATTTCTCCTTTTTTATTGTTCAATTATAAGACTGAGCAATTCAAAAAGGGTTGCTTCATGCTATAAAAAAAAGCCTATAAAATTACTTAGTTTGGACTAAGCTTACTGCAAACTCTCTTTCAGAGCCTTCATATCTAGTATTTTTATATTTTTCCCTTTGGCCTCAATTACACCATCATTATGTAGTTCTCTAATACTTCTGCCAACGGAAGGACGAGTAACGCCAAAGAGTTCCGCTATTTCGTTTTGGGATATAGGTAAGGTAACCTCTGTTTGCTTTCCGTTTGCCAATTGCAAAATATAGTTGGCCATCTTACCGCGTATGGTCTGAAAGGTTAGAAACCTGATTTTCAGTGATAAAAATTGAGATCGGTTAGAAATAGCATTTAAGAAATTCAATAATATCTGTTCGTTCTGTTGAAAGATCTTTAATACATATTGCTTTTGTATCACCAACATCGATGAATCCTCGGTTGCAATTATATTAACCGGAAAAGTATTCTTCTTCCCAAACATAAAGGCAATAGCCAATGGTCTAGGAGGATCGATATCTTCTATTTTTATGGTTTTCCCGGAAAAATCCATCATCTCCCCTTTTACTCTGCCTTCAAGTACAATATATAAACGATCAACCTGCTCTCCTCCACTTACTACTAATTGACCATTGGTATATTTCTTAACCTGATAATGTATATTCTGAAGCGTCTCTTCAATAACCTGACTATCT
Source organism: uncultured Saccharicrinis sp. (assembly GCA_963677245.1). GTDB lineage: Bacteria > Bacteroidota > Bacteroidia > Bacteroidales > Marinilabiliaceae > Saccharicrinis. Next base: position 243,193 of record OY781921.1, on the reverse strand, counting down.
ACTCCTATAAATAAAGGACACTGTGTTAACACCTTAGTTATATCCTGCATATATTTTTCTATGATTAATTATTCGTTTCGCAAAGAAATATACATTTTTTTTTGAGCATTGTAACATATGTTACAGGTATAGGAGCACAATTAGGTACATCTTTGCATTAAAGAAAAACAAAAAACAAAAAGGAAATGCAAAGAGAAGTAATAAAAATCGACGAAGACTTATGCAACGGATGCGGACAGTGTATTCCGGCATGTCATGAAGGAGCCTTACAAATAATTGATGGCAAAGCCAGACTTATCAGCGATTTAATGTGTGATGGTTTAGGAGCCTGTTTAGGACATTGTCCTCAGGGAGCGATGGAGATTGAAAAGAGAGAAGCCGAACCATACAACGAAACTAAGGTGATGGAGATTATGGTTGAAAAAGGAATCAATACGGTAATTGCTCATCTTCAACACCTGAAAGACCACAACGAAATGGAGTTTGTAAAAGAAGCCATGGGCTTTTTAAAGAACAATCAGGACAAATACGATTTTAAATTGGAAGATGTAATTGACGCCATGCATAAAAAACCAGCTGAACCACATGCTCACCATGGAGGAGGATGCCCTGGATCGCAAAGTAAAACGATTAATCGTCCGGCCTTTTCAATGGCTGATGCCAATGCAGCTCCTGCGCAATCTGAATTAAGACAATGGCCTGTTCAAATGCATTTGATTAATCCAGCTGCCAGCTTTTTTAAAGAAGCTGATATGGTTTTGGCGGCAGATTGTGTGTCTTTTTCAATGGGTAATTTCCACCAAAAATTCTTAAAAAATAAAGTATTAGGTATTGCTTGTCCTAAGTTAGATGATGGCATGGATACTTACCTAAATAAGCTGATTACCCTGATTGATGAATCGCGAATCAATTCCTTAACAGTTGTTATTATGCAGGTACCTTGCTGTGGAGGTTTAATGGCCTTGGCGCAACAAGCCTTACAATTAGCTAGCAGAAAGATTCCTTTAAAAAGAGCCGTTATTTCTGTCGAAGGAGAAGTGCTCTCTGAAGAATGGGTTTAAGCAGTTGGCAGTATACAGTTAACAGTGATCAGTTAGCAATTAACAGATATCAGTAGAAAGTAATCAGTATACAGTCTTATGTCCTTTGTCTAAAATCTAGCAATCTATTAAATAAAATATTATCCAAAAATTAAACAGTATTATCATGAGTATGTTTTGTTATCAATGTCAGGAAGCAGCTAAAGGAACAGGCTGTACAATAAAAGGTGTATGTGGAAAAACCGACGAGGTTGCTGCCTTGCAGGATGTCTTATTATTTGTAAGCAAAGGGCTTGCTCATGTAAATGCGCTTGCTGCTGAAAACGGAATCGAAAATAATAAAGCATACAAATTAATGATTGATGCTTTGTTTATTACGATTACCAATGCCAATTTTGATGGTACTAAAATCTCTGATAAAATTAAAGCTGTGATTGCATTAAGAGATGAATTAAAATCAGCTTTAGATGCCAAGGGAGTTACTGTACCAACTGCAGAAAAGAGTGTGACTTACGCTGGAACTTCTCAGGATGATTTCTTAAAAGTAGCACCAGCTATTGGTATCCTTTCTATCGAAAATGAAGATATTCGTTCATTAAAAGAACTTTTAACCTATGGAATTAAAGGTATGGCTGCTTATGCTGAGCATGCATTAAACTTAGGTTATGAAAGTGACGAAATCTGTGCCTTTATTCAGAAAGGATTAATTGCTACAACCAATGATAAACTTACAGCTGATGAATTGGTTGGTTTAGTTTTAGAATGTGGCAAGAATGGCGTAGATGTAATGGCCTTATTAGATAAAGCCAATACTGAGAGTTTCGGTAATCCTGAAATTACATCTGTACAATTAGGCGTTCGAAACAATCCTGCCATTCTTATTTCCGGTCACGATTTAAAGGATATGGAAGAGCTATTAAAGCAAACTGAAGGAACTGGAGTTGATGTGTATACGCACAGTGAAATGCTTCCGGCAAACTACTATCCTGCCTTTAAAAAGTATGAGCACTTTGTAGGAAACTATGGTAATGCATGGTGGAAACAAAAAGAAGAATTTGAAAGCTTTAACGGTCCGGTATTATTTACAACCAACTGTATTGTTCCTCCTAAAGAAAGTTATATCGACCGTATTTATACAACCGGAGCCAGTGGTTTTGACGGATGTAAGCATATTGCAGATAGAGTGAATGGAGAGCCCAAAGATTTTAGTGCAATTATTGAGCATGCTAAAAAATGTGCGCCTCCAACCGAAATTGAAACAGGAGAAATTGTTGGTGGATTTGCTCACAATCAGGTGTTGCAATTAGCTGATAAAGTAGTTGATGCTGTAAAAGGTGGAGATATTAAGAAATTTGTAGTAATGGCCGGTTGCGATGGAAGAATGAACGACAGAGATTACTATAGCGAATTTGCTACTGAATTACCTCAGGATACCGTGATTTTAACAGCTGGTTGTGCTAAATATCGTTATAATAAATTACCATTAGGAGATATTGGTGGAATTCCAAGAGTATTAGATGCTGGTCAGTGTAATGATTCATATTCATTAGCTGTTACGGCTCTAAAGCTAAAAGAGGTATTTGAATTAGAAGATATCAACGATTTACCAATAGTTTACAATATTGCCTGGTATGAGCAAAAAGCAGTTATTGTATTGTTAGCCTTATTACATCTAGGGGTTAAAAACATCAACCTTGGACCAACTTTACCTGCTTTCTTATCTCCAAATGTGGCAAAAATTTTAATTGAAACCTTTAATATTGGTGGCATCTCAACGGTTAAAGAGGATATTGATAAAATGATTTTAGCATAATGCTCAGATATATTAAATATTGAAGTTTTAACTACAACTAAATATTTTTAAGCAAGGATCGTATGATCCACCTTTTTGTTCTCCCCTGCTGTTTATTCAGTGGGGGTTTTTATTTTTGTAAAATGAAAAACAAAAATGGTTTCCAAACGGTACAATCTAAAATTACCTTTCTAAGAATGGAGAAACAGCCTTCCTTATCTCCCGATACTAAAAATGATTGTTCTATTATTGAATTCCCCAAACCTATTGGTTACAAAAAGTACATATCTATGTACAAACAAGTTGGAGAACATTTAAACTGGCTCGATCGACTGCTTATGGATAATTCTGAATTATATAAAAAGATAAATGACAATTCTACTCATATATACCAATTCTTTATTCAAGCTGAATTCGCAGGATATTGTGAATTAGTTCAGGAAAAAGACTTTATTGAAATATTATATTTTGGTTTGACTCCTGCATATACAGGAAAAGGATATGGAAAGTACTTTTTGAACAGAACCATAGAAAAAGCATGGAGTTTCAACCCTCGATGGATTCAATTGAATACTTGTGACCTGGATCATCCCAATGCGCTCAATACCTATTTAAAAGCCGGATTTAAAATTTACAAAACATTTATCGAAAGTAAATATATTCACATTCCAACTACTTAATTAGATTAAGCTCCTTTAAAAAACATCATCTGGCTTCCTAAAGACACAGCCTGTTCTGACAAAATATGTGAGCTCTTATTTAATTGTTCCGACACATGCGTATTGTTCTGAATACTATCATTTAATAATCTCAAAGCTGAATTCACATTAAGAACACCCTCACTTTGCTCCATACAGTTAATACTAATTTCTTTGGTAAGTCTGGTAGCTCCTTCAATATGCGGCATGGTCATATTTATTTCACTACTCATTTTTTCAGATAGCTTAAAATTGGTACTTGCAGCGTCCAAAATTTCACGAGCCGCATCATTACTTTGGTCAGCTAGCTTTCTCACTTCCTGAGCTACAACTGCAAATCCTTTGCCGTGACTTCCTGCCCTGGCAGCCTCAACCGATGCATTTAATGCCAGTATATTTGTTTGGCGCGCCATAGAAGCAACCAATTGAATCTTATCCATTATATGCTTGGTGGCTTCAAATGTTTTGTTCGATAATAACGTTATCTGATGCATTCTTTCATTCACTTGTATACTTTCGCGTTCTGTTGTCATCGCATTTTCAGCATTGTCTTTTATTGCCCTTCCTATTTCTTCCATGGTTGAATAAATTTCCTGCATATTAGCAGCTTGCTCATGGATAGAACACGATATATGCTGCGAAATTTGATTTAATTCTTCACCTGTCTTTCGAATATTGTCATTACCTGAACGAATTGAAACCACAATACCCTTTATTTTCTCTTTCATTGCCTGAAGTGATTGGCTTAGAATACCCATTTCGTTATTTTCCTTACTTTGGATATGAATATCTAAATTACCTTTAGATAAGGAATGGGTAAAATCAATATTATTAAAAATGGGTAATAATACGCTTCTAGAAATAACAAAGGACATACTAAGTATGAACAGAATGGCCAAAGCACACACCATTAAAATATTAAATTTAAATTCCTTATTACGTAGTTGTAACTGATGATCTATCACAGTTCCTCTTTCTTTTAGTAAGTTTTGCACCATCTGAATATTATCCTGAAGACTCTGCCAGCTTTTATACTGTTGTTCCAATTGCTTTTTACGATCAATTATTTTATCCTCCTCCAGTTGGCTATAAGCATTCTTTCTGGAATGAAGAAAATGATGTTCCATCTTTATCTTTTCAAGCATGGGTGGTAATGAAGGAATTAAAGTCTTCAGGTATTCATTCTCTTGGCTATGTACCCATTTATAAATGGCACTATTTGCTTCATCATTTATATAAGATTGATCATGTGTAGCAAAATAAGATAACCATTGTTGCATTTCTTTGGAATTACTAAGCTGAAGCTTTGCCTGCTGGCCATATAAATATTGATTAAGACCTACATGCTGTTCAAAATCACCAAACTTTATAAAAACATAAGCTATTAGAATAAATAAAAACAAGGTTATAGAACCAAAAATCAATGAAAACTTATAATCGAGTTTTAAACTCCGCCACTTTAGCAACAACCTTTGCATCCTTTGTTATTTTTTAATTAGACCCCTTCTTTTTAATCTACAACAAAGAAAAAAATACCCTTACTCAGATACAATCCCTAAAATTAATGATCTAAAGCCCTTTCAATCTATAAAACAAGTAATTCTAACTTTTACAACCTATGACTTGAACAAGTATGGCTTTTTCGTACACTTGGGAAATAAAACATTGATTTATTATACTTTACAGCATAATGATATCATCACTATTTTTAAGCAATTTATTACTTTATTAATAAGATCAAGTTCATATATCAGACTATATTTCTGCACTTTACATGCTTCCAAATTCAATCCCCAATTAATTGGGATTGTTCCGGAGATCCTCTCCATATACTTTTGTAGCATTCAACACTGATTTAGTAATTAGGGGACAATTTAAAAGATTTGAGCATGGATGTTTTAGAAAAGGAAAAACTTAAACCTGGTAAACTGTCAGACCTAAAACCCGGATTAAAAGCAATTGTATACAAAATTGAAGGCAGTCCACTTTTTAAAAAACGAATATCTGAATTGGGATTTATATATGGCACAGAAGTGAAGGTGATAAAAAAAGCACCTTTACAAAATCCTTTGGAATATGAAATTTTAGGTTACCGTATCTCTTTACGCAAAGAAGATGCTGCTAAAATCAAAATTGTATCGCATAAAGTGGCCAACCTTTTACCTAAAACAAATCCAGGAGCATCAATAACAAATGCTTCCCGAACAAAAGCATCTGATATTTCAAGTAAAAAAATTAATGTTGCGCTTATTGGAAATCCCAATACAGGAAAAACTACATTATTTAATCATGCTTCCGGATCTAGAGAAAAAGTAGGAAATTATGCAGGAGTAACGATAGATGTTAGCAATGGAAAATATAAGTATAAAGACTTCGTTTTTAATATTGCTGATTTACCGGGAATTTATGCGCTTACAGAATATTCTCCTGAAGAACTATATGTTCGCCAACATCTTTTACAATCAGATACAGATGTAATAATAAACATAGCAGATGCTTCTAACTTGGAGCGTAACCTTTACCTTACCATGCAGTTAGCTGATATGAACTACAAAGTAGTGCTGGCGCTAAATATGTATGATGAACTGGAACTTAAAAACTGGACGATAGATTGCAAAAAGCTATCTGCCTTACTTGGAATACCTGTTATACCAACCATGGCTGATAAAGGTAAAGGGATTGAGGATTTATTTAAAACTGTACTTGAACAACATCAGGGTAAAAGCAACCAACTCCAATTAAAAAGTGTGCACTATGGCGATGAGATTGAAAAATCTATTGGAACAATTTCTCAAAACATTGATCAAAATCCAGAATTCAAACAGTATCATTCTTCCCGCTTTTTATCCGTACGGTTTCTTGAAGGAGATGAAGAACTCTTGAAGCAATTTATTAAAGAAAAAACTCATCATGAAATTTCTTCCATTCTTAGTCAAGAACTAGGCAGACTAGAAAATATCTTACCAGATGACCCGGACACTTTTATGATTCAACGCAGATATGCTTTTATACAAGATACTATCTCACAATGTGTCAACAAAAACATACATCCTGTCTCTAAAAAGTGGAATTGGGATCGGGCTTTTACACATCCTATCTGGGGTATACCCATATTTATTTTATTTATCTGGCTCAGTTTTGAAGCCACTTTTAATCTTGGAGCATACCCTATGGATTGGATTGATTCTGGTATTTCCGCGCTTTCTGATGGGTTAAAACAAATACTAAATGATGGCCCATTCAAAGACTTATTAATAGACGGAATCATTGGAGGTATAGGAGGTGTCATTATATTCTTGCCTAATATTTTAATCTTGTTTTGTTGTCTTTCCATTATGGAAGATACTGGTTATATGGCACGCGCTGCTTTTATTATGGACAGGTTAATGAGTAAAATTGGTCTGCATGGCAAAGCATTTATACCTTTAATAATGGGTTTCGGATGCAATGTACCGGCAATGATGTCTACCAGAACAATTGAGAACAGAAGAGATCGTTTAAAAACCTTATTCATGATTCCATTTATGTCGTGCAGTGCGCGATTACCTGTTTACATTCTTTTTATAGGTGCCTTTTTTAGTCAACATCAATCTTCTATTTTACTTGCTGTATATTCCATTGGGATTCTTATGGCATTAGGCGTAGGTATATTTTTTAATAAATCAACAGTAGTCATAAATAGAGTTCCTTTTATCATGGAGCTTCCTCCCTATCGAATTCCAACCCTAAAGAATACTGCAATTCATATCTGGCAAAAGGCTTCTCAATACCTCAGAAAGATGGGAACCACCATTTTATATGCTTCCATTATTATTTGGGCTTTAGGTTATTTCCCTCAGGATGTTAACTATTCAAAAGATTATACCACCTTAATTTCCAATGCTGAAAATAATACCGCTCTTTCGGAACAGACTAAAGCTGATTTAATTCTTGAGCTTGAATTATCGAAGGCTGAAGAACATTTAGAAAAATCTTATATCGGACAATTAGGTCATTGGATGAGTCCGATTTTATACCCTCTGGGTTTTGATTGGAAAATGGGAGTAAGTATAATAACAGGAATGGCAGCTAAGGAAATTGTGGTTAGTTCTATGGGAGTTTTATACCATGCAGATTTAGAAGCGGATGAAAACTCTGTTTCACTCATTGAAAAAATCAAAAACAGGACTTATAAAGATGGTCCCCGAGCAGGAGAAAAAATCTTCTCTCCGTTAATTGTTTTTTCGTTTATGATATTTATTTTGATATATTTTCCTTGTGTGGCAGTAATAGCAGCATTAAAAAAAGAAGCTGGTTGGTTTCGAGCAATTTCAACAGCAGTATTCACAACGATGGCAGCATGGTTTGTTTCCTTATATATTTATCATGTAGGTAGTTTTTTAATGGGATAGTTTAAATATCAAACACATATCCTTCTATGGCTAAATAAGTTTCCGGAAAAACAGTCTTTGCTTCTTCAAGAAGCTCTTTGAGGTCATTATATCTTGAAGAAAAATGGCCAATGAGTAGTTTGTTAACTGCTGCTTTTTTTGCAATTGTAGCGGCTTGTTCTGCAGTTGAATGAAATGTCTTCTTTGCTAAATCTACTTTATCTTTCGTAAAAGTTGCTTCATGATATAGTGCATCTACCCCATTGATAAAAGGAAGTATTTTTTCTGTATATCTTGTATCAGTGCAAAATGCATAAGCTTTAGCCTTAGGTGGATCAAGAGTTATATCACTATTTGGTAACTCATTTCCATCTTCATCAATAAAGTCCTCTCCTTTTTTAATGCCCAGCATTTGCTTAATAGAAGGTTGATGAGAGAATATAAATTCCTTTCTAATTTTTCGTTCTTCTTCTTTTTGCTTAAAAACAAAACCTACAGTAGGCACACGATGTACTACCGGAAAAGTTGTTACTTCAACCTGCTTATCCTCGTATATTAATTCTGATTCTTTTGGATTAAATGATTTAAACACAACCTGAAATGGTAAATCTTTACAAAAATAATCCAATTGCGGTTGTAATATCGTTTCTAAATCTGGTTGAGCATGTATATAGAGAGGTGCATTCCGGCCTAATAAACCTAAAGTAGAAATCAAACCTATCAATCCAAAACAGTGATCTCCATGCAGGTGAGATATAAAGATGTGATCTATTTTGGTGAATTTTACTTTTTGTGTTCGCAACTGACGCTGCGTACCTTCTCCACAATCTATTAAAAAAAACCGCTCAGATACATTGAGCACCTGAGCGGTTGGATATCTTTTTGAAGTTGGTAATGCTGAACTACTTCCTAAGATAGTAACTGAAAATGTTTTTGACATTTATTCAATAGCCTTTCTCATTAATTCAATTCCTTGATCTAAATCGTCTGCAATTGTTAAAACAGAATCTAACTGCGAAACAGAAATTAATCTTTCTACAGCTGGTTGTAATCCTGATAAAACAAATGCACCGTCAGCATTTTTACACAACCTATTGGCTACAAGAATAGCACTCAAACCAGATGAATCACAATAACTTGATTTACTAAGGTCAAGAAGAATATTTTTTTCTCCATTTCCTGATAATAATACCAATTCAGATTTTAGAGAAGGAGCAACATGTGTGTCCAACTTTTCTTTCTGCATCTGAATTAATGTGAAATCATCTAATTTATCTATTTTAAAGTCCATCGGCTTAAAAGATTTATTGAAATACTATTCGATTATGGGATTAAACTATTCGTTCTCGTCTGCCTCCATTTGATCTTTCAATGCCTGCAGACTAGAAATATCACCCAATGTAGTCTTTTCTAGGTTATCTTTCAACTTCTTCACACCTTTTTTAGTGGTTTTTGCTTGCTCAGCTTTTTGAGTATCGTCAGCTGCTTTTTTCACATCTTCGAAAACTCTTGAGTGAGAAAGAATTATACGCTTAGAAGCTTTATTGAATTCAATTACTTTAAATTCTAACTTTTCATCAACTTTAGCTTGCGCACCATCTTCTTTCACTAAGTGGCGAGGAGTAGCAAAACCTTCAACACCGTATGGTAATGCAATTACAGCACCTTTGTCGAATAATTCAACAATTGTACCTTCATGAATAGAATCAACAGTAAATAATGTTTCGAACACATCCCATGGATTCTCTTCTAATTGCTTATGACCAAGACTTAATCTTCTGTTTTCTTTGTCGATTTCTAATACAACAACTTCAACTTCTTCTCCAATTGCAGTAAATTCTGCAGGGTGCTTAATTTTCTTAGTCCAAGAAAGATCAGAAATGTGGATTAATCCATCGATTCCTTCTTCAATCTCTACAAACACACCGAAATTAGTGAAGTTTCTAACTTTTGCTTTGTGCTTAGTTCCAACAGCATAAGTTTCTTCGATTTTCTCCCATGGATCAGCCTTAAGTTGCTTAATACCAAGAGACATCTTACGCTCTTCGCGATCTAAAGTAAGGATAGTTGCTTCCACATCGTCTCCTACTTTTAAGAAATCCTGAGCACTTCTTAAGTGTTGTGACCAAGACATTTCTGAAACGTGAATTAAACCTTCTACGCCTGGAGCTATCTCTACAAATGCACCGTAGTCAGCCATCACAACAACTTTTCCTTTAACAGTATCACCTACTTTAAGCTCTGCATCTAAAGAATCCCAAGGGTGAGAAGTTAATTGTTTTAAACCTAAAGCAATACGTTTCTTTTCATCGTCAAAATCAAGAATTACAACATTTAATTTTTGATCTAATTGAACGATTTCTTCTGGGTGAGTTACGCGACCCCATGATAAGTCTGTGATGTGGATAAGTCCGTCCACTCCACCAAGGTCGATAAATACACCGTAAGAAGTAATATTTTTAACAGTTCCCTCAAGAACTTGTCCTTTTTCAAGCTTAGAAATAATATCTTTTTTCTGTTGCTCAAGCTCAGCTTCGATAAGTGCTTTGTGAGAAACAACTACGTTTTTAAATTCTGGGTTAATTTTAACCACTTTGAATTCCATAGTTTTTCCTACATACATATCGTAGTCACGGATAGGCTTCACATCGATTTGTGAACCTGGAAGGAAAGCTTCAATTCCGAATACATCTACAATCATACCACCTTTAGTACGACACTTGATATACCCTTTGATAATTTCGTCATTTTCAAGAGCTGCATTTACGCGATCCCATGAACGTAGAGCACGAGCTTTTTTGTGAGAAAGAACTAACTGTCCTTTTTTGTCCTCTTGGCTCTCTACGTATACCTCTACTTTATCACCAACTGCTAATTCTGGGTTGTAACGGAATTCGTTTCTTGAGATGATACCATCAGATTTGAAACCAATATTAATTACAACTTCTCTTTTTGTTAATGCAATAACTTCTCCCTCGATTACTTCTTTCTCTGAAATAGTAGAAAGAGTTTTGTCATACATTTGCTCTAGATCTTCTTTTGACCCAGTTTTTCCAAATACTTCACCATTTTCAAACTCATCCCAATCAAAGCTTGCATCTGAAGTAGTGCTGGTAGTATTTACTACCTCGTTTTTTGCTTCAGGAGTTTCATTCACTTCTTTAGCATTCTCATTAACTTCACTCATCTAAAAATCAATTAATTACTAGTAGTTAGACATTATATTTTATAAAAACTGGCGCAAAATTACAAATAAATAATGAAAAATTACCATCCTATAAAATATTATTTATATCTAAGCAGTAAATCTTGGAGTAATTTTTTTTTGAACTAAACCATAAATCGTTTTTTCAAACCTCAAGGGCTAAATCTAAACCTTTAACCTTATTATAAATGATACACTTAAACATCACTATGCATTTAATTTCACAAAAAATACTTTCATCAAAAAAAAACAACCCTTAAAAGAATATAAATCATCCTTTATTTTATAATTGTTAATTTTCTTTACATTTGAATCCGATTACTAAAAACAAGCTAATTTTTGCTAGCATTTAGTAATGCTATAATGTATTGAATAATTTAACAGAACTTAATCGAACAAAAATGAAACAAACCTTGATTCAGTCTTTATCAAATGTGGCCAGCTATACAGTTACTATGTGGCGAACACAACACAATATTAATAGACTATTAAGGTAAGTTCCATACATCGTTATTGAAAAATAAAAATTTAAAACAAATGAAAATTTCTATTGTTGGAACCGGATATGTTGGATTGGTTTCCGGAACTTGTTTTGCAGATGTTGGTGTTAATGTAACATGCGTTGATATCGACGAGAAAAAAATCGAAGATCTGAAAAATGGTATCATCCCAATTTATGAGCCCGGTTTAGAAACAATGGTTCATAATAACATTGAAAAAGGAAGACTTTCCTTTACCACTAGCTTGAAAGAATCGTTAGACCAAACTGACGCCGTATTTATTGCTGTTGGTACTCCTCCGGATGAAGATGGCAGCGCTGATTTAAAATACGTTCTTGAGGTTGCTCGTCAGATTGGTAGGCATATGGATCACTACCTGGTGGTTGTAACTAAAAGTACAGTGCCTATCGGAACAGCAAAAAAGGTTAAAGCTGCTATTACTGACGAGTTAGAAAAAAGAGGAGTTGAAATTGATTTTGATGTAGCTTCAAACCCTGAGTTCTTAAAAGAAGGAAACGCAATTCAGGATTTCTTAAAACCAGATCGTATTGTTGTTGGAACAGAATCTGAAAAGGCTGAGAAAGTAATGAGTCGTTTATATAAGCCATTCTTATTAAATGGTCATCCAATTATCTTTATGGATATTCCATCTTCAGAAATGACTAAATATGCAGCCAATTCTATGCTTGCTACAAAAATTAGTTTCATGAACGACATGGCTAACCTTTGTGAAATAGTAGGTGCTGATGTTACTTCTGTTCGAAAAGGAATTGGATCTGATGCCCGAATTGGAAATCAATTTATTTATGCCGGAGCTGGTTATGGTGGTTCTTGTTTCCCTAAAGATGTAAAAGCCATTATTAAAACTGCAGAAGATAACGGATATAAATTAAGACTATTACAAGCTGTTGAAGATGTTAATAATGATCAAAAGCATGTTATTGTAAGAAAAATAAAAGAGGAATTTGGAAGTAATCTTGACAAATTAACTTTTGCTCTTTGGGGACTTTCATTTAAACCTAAAACAGACGATATGCGTGAAGCTCCATCATTAGTGATTGTTGAAGAACTTATAAAACTTGGAGCAAAAGTAAAAGGTTATGATCCTGTAGCTATTGAAGAAGCACAAAGAATTCTTGGAGATAAAATTGAATACGGAGAAGACCCTTATGATGTTTTAATAGATGCAGATGCTTTAATTGTAATTACTGAATGGCCTGAATTTAGAATGCCTAATTTTAAAGTAATCGATAAATTATTAAAGAATAAAGTTATTTTTGACGGTAGAAACATTTACGATCCTGCTGAAATTACTGAAAATGGTTTTAAATACTACAGTATCGGTAGAGATGTACTTGAGCCAAATAAATAATTTTGTATAAAATATAATATTGGCCTGTTTGTTTCTTACAAACAGGCTTTTTTTTGATATTATTTTTTAATCAATAAAATTGAAATTTTAATGATGAAACCTTTAATTTTAAAATAGAGATAAAGTGTTTCAACATTATATTAAACAAATATAAATGAAAAGAATTCTTGTTACAGGTGGTGCCGGTTTTATTGGTTCTCATCTATGTGAACGACTCCTAAACGAAGGAAATGAAGTTATTTGCCTTGACAACTATTTTACAGGTAGTAAACAAAACATTGTTCATTTATTAGATAATCCATATTTCGAATTAATTCGTCATGATGTAACACACCCATATTTTATCGAAGTAGATGAAATTTACAACATGGCTTGCCCTGCATCTCCTGTTCATTATCAGTTTAATCCTATCAAAACAATTAAGACTTCGGTAATGGGAGCGATTAATATGTTAGGATTGGCTAAAAGAATTCATGCTAAAATATTACAAGCCTCCACTTCTGAGGTTTATGGTGATCCGGAAGTTCATCCACAAAAAGAAGATTATTGGGGTAATGTAAACCCAATTGGTATACGCTCTTGTTACGATGAAGGGAAAAGATGTGCCGAAAGCTTATTTTTTAATTACCATACGCAAAACCAAGTTGACATTAAAGTTATTCGTATTTTTAACACTTATGGACCACGAATGAATCCTAATGATGGCCGGGTAGTTTCTAACTTTATCGTTCAAGCTTTAAAAGGAGAAGACATCACTATTTTTGGAGATGGTAAACAAACGCGTAGTTTTCAATATGTGGATGATTTAATCGAAGGAACAATTCGTATGATGAACTCCAGAAAAGACTTCTTAGGTCCAGTAAATATTGGAAATCCTAATGAATTTACAATGCTTGAGTTAGCTGAAAAAGTAATAGCACTTACTGGTTCAAAATCTAAGCTTACTTTTATGCCTCTTCCATCTGATGATCCTACACAAAGAAGACCAGATATTTCTTTAGCTAAAAAAGAACTTAATAGTTGGGAACCTAAAGTTCAACTAGAAGAAGGACTTAAAAGAACCATTACTTATTTTGATGATCTATTAAAAAACAATAGTTAGATTTTAATTATTACTTCAATAAACATCTCTATGAAAAAATATAAAGGTATTATTTTAGCTGGCGGTTCAGGAACCAGATTATACCCTATCACGCAAAGTATATCAAAACAAATTATACCTATTTATAATAAACCGATGATTTATTATCCGTTATCGGTATTAATGCTTGCCGGCATTCGAGATATTTTAATCATTTCAACTCCTCATGATTTGCCTTTATATAAAAACTTGTTTGGTGATGGTAAACAATTAGGACTTTCTATTTCTTATGCAGAACAACCTAGTCCGGATGGATTAGCTCAAGCCTTTATCATTGGAGAAGAGTTTATTGGTGATGATAATGTGTGTTTAATTTTAGGAGATAATATATTTTTTGGTTTTGATTTTTCTAAGATTTTAAAGAGTACAGTTCAAACCAATGAAGGAGCAACCGTTTTCGGATACTACGTAACTGATCCTGAACGATATGGCGTTGCAGAATTTGATAACGATAATAACGTTATCAGTTTAGAAGAAAAACCTCAATCACCCAAATCAAATTATGCCGTAACTGGTCTTTATTTTTACAATAACTCAGTGGTTGAAAAAGCAAAAAGTTTAAAACCTTCACCAAGAGGAGAACTTGAAATCACAGATCTCAATAAAATTTACTTAAACGAAAAACAGCTTAAAGTTAGCCTTCTTGGACGAGGTATGGCCTGGCTTGATACTGGTACGCATGATAGCATGTTAGAAGCATCTAATTTTATTGCTACTATCGAACATCGTCAAGGACTTATGGTTTCATGTATTGAAGAAATTGCCTACAAAATGGGATATATCGATAAAGAGCAATTATTAAAGTTAGCTAAACCGCTCGAGAAAAATCAATACGGTGCTTACCTGAAGCAAATTGTAAAATAATTCTATTTTTGCGATATATTAGCTCTAGGATTAACAATTAAGAGAAACCCAATATGGAAATAACAAAAACATAAATGAAAAATATATTAGTTGTAGAAACCAATACATTTCTGAATTCTAAAGGGTTTACTCACGTTTTTCATGTTATAAGTGAAGGAGTAGTTTTCACTTATAAATGAGATGATCTTAAATAAAAAGAATCTGTACATGGAATTATATTTAATATCCTAAATTTAATATAGACTGAAAGATAGTTACACAAGAGGCAATATTCTCTAAAAAAAATAGCTTTCATCTTGATTTAAAAAACTCAAACATAATTTTTAATCATCAACATGACAAAGATTTTAATCACTGGAGGAAACGGACAATTAGGTCAAAGTTTTAAATCCATTGCGCATAGATATAACTTCGAGCTTATTTTTACAGATATTAATGAATTAGATATTTGTAACACTGAGCAAGTAAATCAGTTTACAAAAGAAGCCGGAATAGATTACCTAATTAATTGTGCTGCCTATACAGCTGTAGATAAGGCAGAACACGAACAAGTATTAGCAAAAAGGTTAAATGCTGAAGCCGTAAAAAACATTGCCATAGCAAGTTCAAAAAATGACTTCAAGGTAATTCATGTTTCTACAGATTACGTTTTTGATGGAAAATCTTTTAGACCATACTCTGAAGCAGATGTAGCTATTCCTGAATCTAATTATGGACAAACAAAGCTGCTGGGTGAGAAATTGCTTATGGCGAACCAGCCACAATCTATGATAGTTCGAACATCATGGCTGTACTCTGAGTTTGGTAATAACTTTGTAAAAACCATGATTAAATTAGGTTCTGAGCGTAGTGAACTGAAAGTTGTTGCTGATCAAGTTGGTACTCCAACTTATGCTGTTGATTTAGCGGATTGCATTTTAACAATCGTTGAGAAAGTTGAAAATAAGAAAAAAGATTTTGTTGCTGGTATCTACCATTATAGTAACGAAGGAGTTTGTAGCTGGTACGATTTTACCATCAACATTCATCAAATGATGGGTATTGACTGTCAGGTTTCTCCTATTGAGTCTAAGGACTATCCAACAGCTGCCCCTCGCCCTTTTTATAGTGTTTTAAATAAAACCAAAATAAAGAACAACTACGCAATAGATATTCCCCATTGGCGTTCGAGCCTTGAAAGATGTTTAAAGGTTTTAGCCACAGAAAAATAAAACATAAAATAACTAATAACTATACAATGGAAAATCAAGAAGTATTAAACTTGGTTACCGAAAAAGCCAATTTATGGTTAACAGGTAATTACGATGAAGAAACCAAAAAACAGGTTAAAGCATTACTTGAACAAGAGGACAAAACAGATTTAATTGATTCTTTTTACAAGGATCTTGAATTTGGAACCGGAGGTCTTAGAGGTATTATGGGACCAGGATCGAATAGAATGAATATTTATACTGTAGGTGCTGCAACTCAAGGTTTAGCAAATTACCTTAACCAACAGTTTAATGATCTTGATGAAATCAAAGTTTGTATAGGTCATGATTGCCGTAACAACAGTAGAGAATTTGCTGAAATTTCCGCAAAGATCTTGTCAGCCAATGGCATTAAAGCTTTATTATTTGAAGACTTAAGACCAACACCTGAAGTTTCATTTGTAATACGTGAATTAGGATGTCAAAGTGGTATAATCATTACTGCGTCGCACAACCCTAAAGAGTACAACGGTTACAAAGCCTATTGGAATGATGGCGGTCAGATGATTGCTCCTCACGATACTAACGTAATTGACGAGGTTCAAAAAATTAAATCAGTTGATGAAATTAAATTCGAAGGCAACAATGATTTAATTGAAGTTTTAGGTGAAGAAATGGATAACAAGTATTTAGCTGAAGTTAAATCTGTTTCTCTTGACACCGGAGCAATTGAAAGAAATAAAGACTTAAAAATTATTTACACTCCTATTCACGGAACAGGTGTAAAACTAATTCCTGCTGCTCTAAAAGCTTATGGTTTTACAAATATTATTAACATACCAGAACAGGATGTAGTAAGTGGAGACTTCCCTACTGTTGTATCTCCAAACCCGGAAGAACCTGCTGCATTGGAAATGGCCGTAAATAAAGCTAAAGAAATAGATGCTGATCTTGTTATGGCTTCTGATCCGGATGCAGATCGTTTAGGAATTGCCTGCAAAAACGATAAAAATGAATTTATTCTTTTAAATGGTAATCAAACTGCATTGCTTTTAACCTGGTACATGGTTAAACGCTGGAAAGAAAATAATTTGCTTACCGGTAAAGAGTTTATTGTAAAAACAATTGTTACCAGTGAATTATTAAAAGAAATAGCCATTAAAAACGACATTGAGTATTTTGATGTTTATACTGGATTTAAGTGGATTGCAGACAAAATCAAAAGCTACGAAGGCAAGAAAAAATACATTTGTGGTGGAGAAGAAAGCTACGGATTCTTACCGGGTGATTACGTAAGAGATAAGGATGCAGTTGCTTCATGTGCTATGTTTGCTGAAATTGCAGCCTGGGCTAAAGACAACGGAGTTACTTTATTCGAGTTACTACAAAACATTTATTTAGAGTATGGTTATTCTAAAGAAAAAATGATTTACATCGTTCGTAAAGGTAAATCCGGAGCTGATGAAATTCAGCAAATTATGAAGGATATGAGAGAAAATCCTCCTGCAGAATTGGCCGGTTCTAAAGTTTCAATTGTAAAAGATTATGCAGTTTTAACAGCTTACAATAAACTTGTAGGAACGGAAGACAAAATAGACTTACCTACAACATCCAATGTACTTCAGTTCTTTACAGAAGATGGATCAAAGGTTAGTGTTCGTCCATCTGGTACAGAGCCTAAAATCAAATTTTATTTTGAAGTAAAAGGTGAAATGAAAAGCAGAGATGAGTACTATGCTGCTGATGCTAAAGCGGATGAGAAAATTAATAAAATTGCTTCCGATCTTAACATCAACTAATTGCAAAATAGAAATACAGTTACATAGAAGGCTGTCTCGCATGAGGCAGCCTTTTCTATTTAGTTCATCCTTAATAACACCATAAGTCATTAGTTATCAACATAAAAATGTGAATAACTAATGGCTTTTGTATATTCTTAATTGCAAGGATAATAGTAAATTAGGGGAAAACCTTGCAGAAATAATGAAAGGAAAATTACCTAATCAGAATCAGAGAAGTTTATTCCGTCCCATTTTAAAGGATATCATTAACCCTAAGCATGAACTAGCGATATTATCAGGTCGTATCAATTGGCAGGATTTCGAGGATAGCTTTAGTCCTCTTTATTCCCACACTGGCCAGCCAGGTACTCCCATTCGTACGATGGTTGGGTTATTGTTATTAAAAAGGATTTATAATTTAGGCGATGAAACAGTTATGGAGCAATGGGTTCAAAATCCCTATTTTCAATACTTCTGTGGAGAAGCCGAGTTTCAGTGGACACCTCCATGTGATCCCTCAGATATGGTTCATTTTAGAAATCGTATTGGCGAACAAGGCGCTGAAAAAATACTTGAAATCTCCATCGACACCAGAAGAGATGAGATTAAAACTAGCAATGATGTACTAATAGATACCACTGCTCAAGAGAAAAATATAACCTACCCCACAGACAGCAAGCTATTTATAAAAGTGATTAAACACTGTAATAAAATAGCTAAACAAGAAGGCGTTGAACAAAGGCAAACCTATCAACGCACCATGAAAAAACTCTTGTTAAAGCAACGCTTTGCACATCACCCCAAGCGCAAGAAAGAGGCCGCAGCTGCATTACGTAAATTAAGAACTATTGCCGGAAGATTAGTTCGTGAACTAGAACGCAAACTTGACCAGGAAACTTTTGCCCGATATGAACAGGCATTAAAGAATTGCTTACGCGTTGTTGAGCAAAGGAAAAGCGACAGCAATAAAATCTATAGCTTACACGAACCAGACACAGCCTGTATTGCAAAAGGAAAGGCTCACAAGAAATTTGAATTTGGTTCAAAAGTGTCTTTTGCTGTTGTGCCTAAAGTAAATATTATAGTAGGCATTAAAAATTTCAATGGTAACCCTAATGATACATCAACCTTAGAACCCGCATTAGAAAATGTTGAAAAGGTTAGCAAGATAAAATTCAAAAATGCCATCGTCGACAGGGGTTATAAAGGAAAGAAGAAAGTACACGACACGATAATCGTTACTCCAAAGCCTCCATCCTCCAGGCAGCCTTACAGCAAAAACACGATGCGAAAGAAATGTAAATCAAGAGCTGCAGTAGAACCAATTATCGGACATACAAAACATGGGTGTCGTATGATTAAAAACTACTTAAAAGGCAATGCAGGTAACACAATAAATGCAAACCTGGCTGCAGCAGGGTTTAATTTTAAAGGATTACTTCGTAAAATCAAGGAAGAAGTTCTTTGGCTAAAAATTATACTGGAAATATATTTCAAAACATATAACATATCTCCAGTAATTATTTGTTCGTAAGGATTAACTATTTATTCAAAATACTCATCTTTAAAATTAACCAAAAACAAACTCTCTGTGCACCTTGTAAAGGCTGTATACAACCATCTGTAATAATCCCGGTTAATATTTTCCTCCGGAACAAATCCCGGATCAACATACACATTTTTCCATTGTCCCCCTTGAGCTTTATGACAAGTCATTGCGTAAGCAAATTTAACCTGTAGTGCATTATAATAAGGGTTTTCTTTCACTGCTTCATACTGTTTTCTTTTCGGGGATAAATCCTGATAATCTTCCATCACCTCATAAAAGAATGCTTCTTGATCCTTTTGGATTAAACCTGGTGTTTCCATCGATAGAATATCCAGCATCAGTTTTACATCTACTTCTAGTTCTTTGTAATCCAATAAGCGTATAGTGCAATTGACAAAGCGCTTATTATATAGTTCCTCGTAACCCTTAATCCGAACAATCTCGGCAACATCGCCATTTGCAATAAAATCGACTTCTTTATTATCCTTCAACCAGTGATAATTATTTTTTACTACTAAAATTATATCCCCTACCCCAATTTCTTCTTCTCTGTAAAGTATACTTCCTCGAATACCTTTATTATATAAATTAGTTCTTTTATTCGAACGATTTACAATTAATGTTTCTTCTAACCCCACAGTATCATACGATTCCGAAATAGATTCTATCAGTTCCTCTCCTGTTAGCCTTTTTACATCTTTAAAACCTTCAACATTCAATAAAGGTATTGTATCCAATAAATTATCCGACTCAATATCAAACCTTAAATCTGAAGAACAGGATAATATTCCACTATCTTCTGATTGTCGAACAATATCTGACAGAAAACATTCGGTAACTGTACCTGAATAATAATTCAATGTATCTACATCTAAAGCTGGACTTTCTGAATTACCTACCGGCGGTAACTGAGCAGCATCTCCAATTAAAACCAACTTACAATTTCTGCCATCGAATACAAAATTCAAAAGATCTTCTAATAAATTTCCTGTACCAAAAGAAGAATATTCGCCAGAAAACCCAGAGATCATGGATGCTTCATCTACAAAATAAATGGTATCTGGTTTTAAGTTTTTACCCAGATTGAAAATTCCAAAGCCATCATTTGCCGATTTTTGTCGGTAGATAACTTTGTGGATGGTATGTGCAGGTTTACCTGAATAATTTGCAAATACTTTAGCAGCTCTACCAGTAGGAGCCATCAATACAACCCGAAACTTCATTTCATCAAGTGTTTCAATAATGGAACCTACTAACGAAGTTTTTCCAGTACCTGCATATCCTTTCAATAAAAATATTTGATTCTCGTCTTCTGATGTTAAAAAGTCAGCAAATTTTTCAATAGCAAGCTCTTGAGATTGTGTAGGATCGTGCTCAAACCTCTTTCTTATAATATCTATTATATGTTTATTGATCATTATTTTTATAAAATACCCTAATGAAAATTCAAAATTTGATTTTTTTTTTAAATTTGTGCATTCAAACTAATACAAAAATCCGTAAAATAATGAAAACAGTAATTCAAATCGTACTTGTTATCTTAATTATTGGCTTGGCCTATTTATGTATCGATAGTATTAACAGACCTATTCGATTTAATAAGCAGCACAAGTTACGTAGTGAAGCAGTAATTGAAAACCTTAAAGATATCAGAACTGCCCAAGTTGCTTTTAAATCTTTAAATGATAGATTTACCGGAAGCTTTGATACATTAATTGACTTTGTAAAGTATGACTCTTTAAAGTTAGTAAGAAAAGAAGGTAGCTTGTCTGATAGTTTAATTGAAGAAGGTTGGACTGAAGAAAAAGCATTAAAAGTTGGTTTAATTAAGCGTGATACTATTTTAGTTAGTGTTCTGGATTCATTATTTGGTAAGAAATATCCAATCGATTCATTACGTTACGTTCCATTTACCGAAAACGAAGAGTTCGCAATGGGTTCTGGTGTGGTTGTAACTGGTTCAGGTGTAAGCGTTCAGGTTTTTGAAGCTAAAGTGCACAATAATGTTTACCTAAATGGACTTGAGCAACAAGAGATTGATAACTTAAGTGATAAAACTTTAAAACTAGAAAGATATCCAGGATTAAAAGTTGGGTCTCTTACTGAAACGAACAATAACGCTGGTAACTGGGAATAATCTTTTTTCGCATATGAATAAAGAATCAGTTATCGACGCAAGTTTCGATGTAAATATTACCACTTCATATTTTTTATCCATCCAGCTGCAGCTGGATGGATTTTCTTTTTGTGTACTTGACCCTGTAAGTAATGAGTATATTCTATTTAAACAACGTCCGATTCTATTGAATGAGAATATATTGGAAGTTTTAGAATTTGAGTTAGCACAAAATGACTTACTTGTTTATCCATACCAAAAAATATTTGTTTTATACCAAACCAATAAGTACACATTAATTCCTCAGGCTCTTTACATACCTGACAAAGAAAATACTTATAGTACTTTTTGTTTTAGCCAAAAGGAAAAAAACAATTCGTTATCTCAAACGAATAAAATAAAGATGGCTGACTCTGTTTGTATTTTTGATATACCGGATGAAATTCATGATCTTTTAAGCAAGTATTATAACAACATCAAATATTTTTGCCAGGTTACTCCATTTATTGAAACTGCATTATTAAGCACATCTGTTAATGCCCAGCAAAACCATGTGCATATTAATATTCAGTCTTCTTTTTTTGATGTAATTGTAACATCCGGGAACAACCTTCAACTCCATAATTCTTTTCATTATAATGACCATAAGGAGTTTTTATACTATGTGCTTTTTGTTTTTGATCAATTAAAGTTGGATACAAGAGCAACTAAAATTTTTCTTTCAGGAAAAATAGATAAAACCCATGAATTATATCTCCTATTAAAAAAATACGTTAAGCAAATTGAAATAAGTAACGAAACCAAACACTTTAAATTTGCACACGCATTTAAAAACCTTAGTTTGCAAAATCACTTAAACCTATTTAATATTCCTTTATGCGTATAATAAGCGGATCTTTAAAAGGAAGGCGATTCTCCCCTCCTAAAAATTTTAAAGCAAGACCTACCACCGACTTTGCTAAAGAAAACTTGTTTAATATTTTAAACAACACCATTGATTATACAGAGTTAGAAGTTTTAGATTTATTTGGAGGAACCGGCAGCATTAGTTATGAATTTGCTTCACGTGGTGTTCAGAAAATAACTTGTATTGAGTTAAACTTTAACCATTTTAAGTTTATCAAAAAAACAATTGAAGAACTGGATTTAGGCAAGCAGATAAAAGTAATTAAGGGTGATGTTTTTAAATATATCGAAAAAACATCAGAAAAATTTAATCTTATTTTTGCAGATCCTCCTTACGATTTGGAAAAATCGGAAACAATACCGGATCTTATTTTAAAAAATGAATTACTAAAACCTGAAGGCATTTTAATTTTTGAACATTCTGGTAGAGTTGAATTCAATGACCATCCAAATTTTATTGAAAACAGGGCTAACGGCAAAGTGATATTCACATTTTTTAAAGCATAAAAAAAGAGGAGTGGTTGCAATTTCTCCTCTTCTTCTATATTATTTTTTATTTACTATGACGATCTTGGATGAAATTGGATCATTGTATTTTTTAGATATTCCTTATCTAAATGCGTATAAATCTCTGTTGTAATAATAGATTCGTGCCCTAACATTTCCTGAACTGCTCTAAGGTTAGCTCCTCCATCAATTAAATGCGTAGCAAATGAATGACGGAATGTGTGAGGACTGACATTTTTCTCCAGACCTAGAATACTTACTAGATTCTTAATAATAGTAAAGATCATTACTCGAGAAAGCTTTTTACCCCTTCTGTTCAAGAATAAAATATCTTCACTATCTGGATGTATCTTTAAATTTCTTCTGTATTCGCTAAGGTATAAGTTAATTTCTTTTATAGCTTTAGTACTAATAGGCACTAACCTTTCCTTATTTCCCTTTCCTTCAATTTTAATAAATCCAGACTCAAAGAATAAGTTTGAAATCTTTAGATCAATTAATTCAGAAACACGTAACCCACAACTATATAAGGTTTCTAAAATAGCCTTATTTCTTTGTCCTTCAGGCTTTTTAGTATCAATTGCATTAATAATAGCATCAATTTCCTCAACCGATAATATTTCCGGAAGCTTTCTGCCAATTTTTGGAGATTCAAGTAAAGCTGTTGGATCTCTATCTATCTTTTCTTCAATCAAAAGGAATTTATAAAACGATTTAATTCCGCTAATAATTCTAGCTTGGGTTCTTGGACTTATGCCTCTTTCTGTTACCCATTCCATCATTTCTTTTAAGTGAGATAATGTTACTGTCTCCGGTCCAACATCATACCCCTTATCTTTTAAAAACTGCACCAACTTTGTTAAGTCAGTTACATAGGCATGGATAGAATTATCCGATAAGCCCTTTTCGACTTTAAGATACCCCTTAAAATCTTCAATTTCTGATTCCCAAATCATACTAACTATTTTAAATTAATATTATAAGTACAATATTAAGTAAATTTAAAAATATTAACGTATACAACTAGGTAAAATATTAGTATTTTTATGTAAATATGTATTTACTATTAATCATTACTTTTAAATTAACTTAATACTTTAAAGATTGAATAAGATAAACACAATAAGTCTATTAATGTGATACTTACAAAATCTTTTTTTACACTATAAACAAGTTAACAATTTTATTTCAAATAAAAAGTTTTTATTTGTACTTTATCATGAAATGAATTTTGTATCTTAAAAAGTATAAGCCTAACTCAACCATTCATTGTTTTATGTTGCAATAAAACATCATAGTTTATTTCCTATTCAATTATTATTAATTATTAGAAACAAGTCTATCCAACTATTATTTAATCAGTTTGAAGTATTAAAAATGAAAAACTTATCAGCAAAAGCTGCTTAAAAGTTAAAAATTGTAAATTTTAATTCTCTATTTTACGATTCCAACAAAAACATTCACCGATCTTAACTACTGATATTCTGACAAATACACACTCTCTCACAAACTATTAGTTATATAAAACAATTCTATCTTAAGTTATAAAGGCTTTTGATTGAAGCCAGATGAAACTTTTTGTTTTAAAATCAAATAAGTTTTCAATACCTTTGTGCCGTTTAAGTAGTGAAATCACGATTTATTAATAATACAAAACACTACATTTTATAATGAAGCTTTTAATTTTAAATGGTCCCAACCTTAATTTACTTGGTAAAAGAGAGGTAAGTATTTATGGGAATGAGACATTTGAAAATTATTTTGAACGTTTAAAAAATAATTATCCTGATATGGATTTACTATACTTTCAGTCTAACTCTGAAGGAATATTAGTAGACAAGCTTCATGAAGTAGGTTTTAGCTTTGATGGTATTGTTTTCAATGCTGGAGCCTATACACATACCTCGGTTGCACTTGCGGATGCAATTTCAGGAATAGAAACACCTGTTATTGAAGTTCATATTTCTAATATATATAAACGAGAATCTTTTAGACACCATTCTTATATATCTCCGGTATGCATTGGAACGATAGCTGGATTTGGTTTGGATTCTTATAATTTAGCAATTGAAGCATTTAAAAATAGAAATAAGTAATTTTTGCCCAGAAAGAAAATTGAAATAAATAATTAGTTGATGAAAAAATTTACAAAAATTGTCGCTACCGTGTCAGACATGAAATGTGATCATGACTACGTAAAAGCACTTATCAAATCGGGAGTAAACGTTGTTAGATTGAACACGGCTCACATGGACTACGAAGGACTTTGTAAAGTTGTTGAAACTGTTCGTTCAATTTCAGAAAAAGTAGCTATTTTAGTTGATACTAAAGGTCCTGAGATTCGTACAACTCCAACCGAAGATGGTAACAAAATCTTAGTAGCGAAGGGTGATACTATCATGATGAAAGGTGAGCCTGAAACAAAATCTACTGCAGAATGCGTTTGCGTTTCTTACGTTGACTTTGTTAAGGACATGCCTATCAACGGAGACGTTCTTATCGATGATGGTGAAACTGCATTAAAGGTTATCGAGAAAAAAGATGATCACCTTGTATGTAGAGTAGAAAATGACGGTGAAATTGGCGGTAAAAAAAGTGTAAACGTTCCTGGTGTTCGTATTAACTTACCTTCTTTAACTGAAAAAGATATCCGCTTTATTGGATATGCTGCTGATCAAGAAGTAGATTTTATCGCTCACTCTTTCGTTAGAAATGCAGCAGATGTTGCAGATGTTCAAGCAGAACTTGATCGTTTAGAGTGTCCTGCTAAAATTATTGCTAAGATTGAGAACCAAGAAGGAGTTGAAAATATTGATGAAATTATTGAATCAGTATATGGTGTTATGATTGCTCGTGGTGACATGGGTATTGAAATTGCACAAGAGAAAATTCCTGGAATTCAGCGTCAATTAATCAGAAAGTGTGTTGAAGGTAAGAAGCCTGTTATTGTAGCTACACAAATGCTTCACACTATGATTAAAAACCCTCGTCCAACACGTGCTGAGGTTACTGACGTTGCTAACGCAATTTACTATCGTACTGATGCTATCATGCTTAGTGGTGAAACTGCTTACGGAGATTACGGAGTTGAAGCTGTTCAAACCATGTCTTCAATTGCACATGAGGTAGAAGATGCTAAAGATAACAGAAATGATATTCCAGTATCTAAACCAACAAATAGCACTACTGCTTACCTAGCTGATACAGCTGTAAAAGCTGCTGACGACCTTAACATTAAGGCCGTAATTACTGATAGTTTTACTGGTAGAACAGCTCGTTACTTAGCTGCTTTTAGAGGTACTACACCTGTATACGCACTTTGTTATAACAAAAGAACTGCCAGAGAATTAAACCTTTCTTACGGTGTTTCTCCAAGAATAATGGAACAAGGTGGATGTAAAGAGGAAATCTTAATTAAAACGCTTAACAAGCTTAAGAGAAAAGAAATCCTTAGCGACCAAGATCAAGTTGCTTACCTTGGTAGTAGCTTTGGTATTGGTGGAGGTACTACTTTCTTAGAAGTTATCACTGTTGAAAAACTTCTTAAGAAAACCACTGAGTACATGGAAAAATAGTAATCTATTTTACCTTATATATAAAGCTGTCTCAATTCTGAGGCAGCTTTTTTTTGCTTATAAAATTGCAAAATAGATAACCATTATTGAAAACCTCTTTTTATTAAGATTGCTATTCAACAGCAAAATTCTTATTACAAACACATGTAATAATAAACATCGTTCAAAAGATTCATTAAATAATTCCTAGATGTATTGATTAATACCTGAACTATTTTTTGCTAATTCATATTTTAATAAAGAATGAATATTATAAACTTCGATTTTTAATGATAAAACAAGCTCTTCATTGAAGTATTTTAAGGTAGAAAATCAAATATACTGCTCTCCCATAATTACTAATTATAGGTATATTGAAAGAACTAAACTTAATTGCCATTTTTTTTCAAAAAAAACACCATTTTAAACAACACTTAACCCTCTGTAAGGCAAGCCTGTATTAGGTTTAGGTTATATTTTCATGAAAAAAAAATGCATAAAAAGATTGCTCTACTATTGCATATAGAAAAAGAAGCTCTATCTTTGCATCGCTTTCAGAAAAAACAATACTTGTTGGTCTGGTAGTTCAGCTGGTTAGAATGCCGGCCTGTCACGCCGGAGGTCGCGGGTTCGAGTCCCGTCCAGACCGCTAGAATGAAAGCCAAATAAGAATAATGTTTCTTATTTAGTGACAAAAAATTATTGAAAAAGTTATTTTGTTTTTTAACTGGTCTGGTAGTTCAGCTGGTTAGAATGCCGGCCTGTCACGCCGGAGGTCGCGGGTTCGAGTCCCGTCCAGACCGCATTGTTAAAAAACAAATTGAACTATTTGGTCTGGTAGTTCAGCTGGTTAGAATGCCGGCCTGTCACGCCGGAGGTCGCGGGTTCGAGTCCCGTCCAGACCGCTCAAAAAGGAAAGCCTGTTAGGTTTTCCTTTTTTTGTTTGTAAAAGTTTCTCCAAAGAATTCTACTAAATAAACATTAGCTAATATTAAAGAAAAAGCATAAAAGACATCCTCCAAAGGAATAGTTACCCAACGAAATCCTAAAAAAGCTTTTTCATTGTACCATACAACTTCTTCTGTTATCATCATTCCTGTTAATAATCCATTAACAATAAAAAAAGGGACTAAGATGACCATAAATACCCAATAATAGTATTGCAAAATATGCGGTTTCTTATAAACTGTAAGGCCTAATGTAATTATCAAAAAGAAACTATTGATTCTGGTATAAATATGATTGTAATATGCCAAAAGTATCCATAGAATAACACCAAGAACACCAAATGATAAAATCCTAACTAAGGTTAATGGAAGCTGAAATTTAGGAAAGTAAAAACGTAAAGCATAAAAGGTAAAAACACATACATATGGAATAACTACAAAAAACAGGATTTCCTCAATTGGCAGATGAAACAGGCTAAAATCTCCAATGTACTTTTCGTTAAACCCCCAAAAACCATTCTGTGTAAAATAAATATCCCAAATAATATATGGAATCAATACTATTAAAATAGATAAAAATAAGATTGGCCACTTTTTATAAAAGGATAATTTCTTTTCGAAACTATACAAAAATGGAATTAATCCTGAAAACAAAAGAATATAGCCATACAAACTCATTTCATCTTATTTTTCTTTTGTCTTTCGATAAGATAATATTTATAGGGAAAAATCAACAAACCAAAACACTCTCCATCCTCTGGGCTATGATGTCTGTGATGCATCGAATGCGCCAAAATTATAGATCTAACATAAACAGGCTTCCAGCCTTTCAACCATTTTAATCTTCGATGAAATACTATCTCATGAAAAATAAAATAGGCAAGCCCGTAAAGCGTAATACCAATGGCAATGCTAAACCAAAGCATATTTGCACTTAAGCTTCCTAAAATGTAAAAAAACATAGAGGGAACAGCAAATATTACAAAAAACCAATCATTCTTTTCAAAAAATGACTTTTTACCTAAATGCTTTGGCGTATGATGATCCTCATGAAGATTCCATAATAAACCATGCATTACATATTTATGAGTTAACCATGCTACACCTTCCATTATTATAAATACCGCCAGTACTATTAATAAATGAATCCAAAAAACCATAATACTATGTTTTAATAGATTTTTAACTTAAAAAAGATGAATGCTTTCACCAATAAAGCAATTTTACCAAAATTTGAGATTCTAACTCTTTTATTCATTAAAACAGACGCACTTGTTTTGGCTATTTTATTTGTCAAGGAAAGGTAATAGGTATAAGCAATATAAACTCCTAATCGAGCGCTCAAAGGCAATTTGCGAATTCCTTTTAATGCTTTTCTATAATCTTGATGGATATCTTCCAAAATAAGTGATTTATTATCATCGTTTAAGTCTGCTTCTTTTAACTGAGGAAAATAACTTCGCTCCAAGCCATTTACATCATCATTTATATCTCTTAAAAAATTAACCTTTTGAAATGCTGAGCCTAAAGCCATGGCATAAGGTTTTAATGATTCATACTTTTTTTGATTGCCATTAACAAAGACTTTTAAGCACATTAATCCTACCACATCTGCAGATCCATAAATATATTGCGTAAACTCTTTGTTGCTATAATCACTTTTGTATAAATCGGTTCGCATACTTTTAATAAAAGCCTGAACCAAATCATCAGTAATTTTATACTTTTTTACCGTATGCTGAAATGAATCTAAAATGGGGTTCAAACTAATACCGTCATACATGGCCTCGTAATAATCTCTTTCGAAATCATCCAACAGCTTGGGTTTATTAAAACGATGGAAACTATCCACAATTTCATCTGCTAAACGTACAAAGCCATAAATACTATAGATTGCATCTCTAATTGATTTATGAAGACACCATACACCAATACTAAATGAAGTACTATACATACTAGTAACTAACTTGCTACATTTAAAGCCTAAGCTTTTATATATCTTATATGATTCATCTCCAACTTTAGAATTATCTATTTCCTTTGTGTTTACCTTCTCTCTACTATCAAAGTCAATTTTTGTTTCAGATGATTTGACCGCTATTTCATTTGTAAAACTCATTTTATGCATGTTTAAAAGTTACACAACAGATTCTAAATAATCAATGGCAAGATTTGCAACTATCTTACCTGAAATAATAGTAGGAGGCACACCTGGCCCGGGAACGGTTAATTGACCAGCGTAAAACATATTGGGTAGTTTTTTATTTTGCAGCTTAGGTTTTAAAAATGCGGTTTGTTTTAAGATATTGGATAATCCGTAAGCATTTCCTCCATAAGCGTTATAGTCGTTTACAAAATCATTTACGCAATAGGATTTTTTATATACAACATTGTTACGGACAGATTGTTGAGTTACAGATTCTAATCTATCCATTAAAATATCAAAATACCGATTTCTTATTTCTTTCGTATCTTCGATATTTGTGGCGATTGGAATTAAAAAAATTGCATTCTCCATGCCTTCCGGAGCAGCATTAGAATCAGACTTACTAGGAAAGCTAGCATAGAATAATGGATCTTCAGGCCATTGCTTATTGTCATAAATCGCCTTTGCATGACTATCAAATGAAGTATCAAAAAATAAGGTATGATGTTCTACATTTTTAATACGCTTATTAAATCCTACATAAAACAACAATGCAGAAGGTGCAAACACCCTACTTTTCCAATATTTAGCACTATAATTTCTACAATTAGATGGTAATATAGATTCTGTAAATTGATAATCTGCAGAAGAAACAACCGCATCTGCTTCAACAAATTGATCATTAGATCGAACTCCAGTTACTTTATTTTGATTTATAGTAATTTCATTTACAACTTGATTGTACTTTATCTCTACTCCGGAACTAACAGCCAACTTTTCAAACGCTTTAACAACCGCAAACATCCCTCCCTCGGGGTACCAGGTTCCCATAACCATATCGGCATAATTCATAAAACAATAAAATGCCGGAGTATCTTTTGGTTTTGCTCCCAAAAAAAGCACAGGAAACTCAAGAATTTGAGCCAGTTTCGGATTTTTAAATTTCGATCTTACTTTAGATTGGATAGAGTTAAAAAATTGAGGTAACCTCATTATCGTGGCAAATGAAATCAGTTCAAAAGGTGATTTCCCCGGTAAATGAACTATTTTATTCATTGCAACTCGATAGTTGAACTTGGCTTGATTTAAAAAACGCCTGAGTTTAACACCGCTCCCCTGCTCTTCATTTTCAAAAGTTTTAATAATTTCTTCAGGATCAGCTGCAATATCTATAAAATCACCTTTACCATAATACACTCTATAACCAGGATCTAACCTTGATAATTTATAAAAATCGTCAACTTGGTAATTAAAATCCCTGAAAAAGTTTTCAAATACATCAGGCATCCAATACCAGGTAGGCCCCATATCGAACTGAAATCCGTCTTCCTTAATAACACGCGCTCTACCTCCAGGCATGCTGTTCTTTTCCAGAATGGTTACCTTATAGCCTTTCTGAACCAAATAACATGCAGTTGAAAGTCCAGAAAAACCTGCACCTATTACAACGACCTTTTTTTGAGACATAATCCCTGAATTTTAATTTTCTTTTGTTGACTAACTAAATATCCTCTGAACAACATGGTATCTATGGGTAAAAATATTCTCCAATTTCTTTCTTATAAACAAAAAATGAATGAATTTCCCTATGCATCCCATGGGTAGTTTAAATACCACTTTATCCTTCATTAAAACGCTATTTTCTTGCTCTATAAAACTATGCGTATGATGCCAAAAACTATATGGACCAAACCTTTGCTCATCCACAAACATTTTTAACTTCTCCACATGAGTAATTTCGGTAACCCAATTCATTACAAACCATTTAAAAAGTTTTATTCTATAAGTAATAATTTGTCCTGCATACATTTCCTCATCTGCTCCTGAAGTAATTTTAAAATTCATATCTTTTGGAGTGAGTTTCTCTAAATTTTCAGGTTTTGAGAAGAATTGCCAGACTTCATCCAAACCTATTTTCACCTCCTGAGAAGTTTCTAATACATAGACATTACCTAAATTACTTACATTAACCATTTTATAAATACTGTTTTTATAGAAACATAGACTATGTAATTTTGTTTAATATTTACATATATATTTAAAACAAAAAATCCCCATTCTTATCGAATGAGGATTTCTATCTTTTTTTATATCTATTATTTTAATCTGATCAATAAGGTCTTCAAGTAAATATATTCTAACTGGTTACTGCTACTTGTTTCCATTCTCTGGCTGCCTCATACATAGCTATCACATTTTCAACTGGCGTTTCTACCTTAATCTTATGACTTGGCCCTAGAATAAACCTTCCTCCGGGAGCCATTACATCAAGAAGTTGATTTACACCATCTTTAACTTGCTTAGGAGTTCCTTTTCTAAGTAATAGCTCTTCATCCATTGCACCGCAAAAAGTAATTAGCTTACCAAAATCCTTTTTTAATCCATCCGGAGACATACCTAGCGCCCGGGTTTGTATTGGATCTAACACTTCGGCTCCCGCACTAATAAAATTGGGTAATAATTTTCTCACTCCACCACAACTATGCATATAAAAGTGAGCACCCATTTTTTTTGGAATTTCTGTAAAAGCATCAATAGAAGGTCTAATGTATTTATCCCAATGGTCGTTACCTATAGTTAAACCATTTTGAGAACCAAAATCATCAGCTACTCTAACAAAATCGATACGCCCTGCTCCTACTTCAAAAAATTCATTAATAAAACCAGAATAAAATTCCACCACTTTATTACAAAGTGCTTTAAAGAATTTTGGATGAGACATCATAACATCCATAAATGATTCTCTACCTACTAAGCGTTGAATAATACGAAATAAACCAGGAGATGAATAGCCCGGAGCAGTCATGATTGCGTAGTCTTTATACCGCTCCAGTTGGTCGTTTAGTGAGTCAAAGTCGAAAAGGTTGTTGGTTGGCCAAGGGTAGTCTTCGAGTGCAGCAGCATCTGTGATGCCTTCTAAAGGAAATTTTGTTGCTTCCCAATATTCAAATTCACCCGTTTTAATTCGAGAGTATCCTACTCCCCAAATGTCTTGTTTACTCTGATTTCCATCTTTCACCAGTTGAGGTCCTACATATTTTGGTTCCACCCACCTAAAATCAACATCCAGATGTTCCAGCAATTGATCGCGGTTTTTGAATCCATAATAGGACATCATTTTCTCCCCAAATTCCGGAACATCCCAATAAAAAAACGGAACTCTATCCGGAATTTCCTTATTCAGAGCTTTCAACACTCTTTCTTTATGGTTCATAAATGATGTATTTAGGAATTGTTTAACTCAGGTTTTTCCAAATTAAAACCTTTCGAATTTAAAAATATTTTTATTAAAAACAAATTTATGTTCGAATATGAACAATTCCCAAATTACTCCCAATGAACTATATGTCAGCTTTATACTTATTTTCGCTGACGAACAACTTCATAAACCAAAACACCTGCCGCCACCGATACATTTAAGGATCCGATAGTTCCCATGATAGGAATTTGTGCCTTCTCATCACATAATTTTAAAAGCTGCGATGAAACCCCCTTATCCTCTGCTCCCATCACAATAGCTGTCGGTTTTGTATAATCAACTTCCGTATAGTTTTTACTTCCTTTTTCGGTAGCAGCAACAATCTGCAAACCTGAATTCTGAAGATATTCAACAGATTTAAATAGATTCTTAACTCTGGCTACAGGAATATTATGCAAGGCTCCTGCTGATGTTTTAACTGCATCTGCATTGATAGGAGCGCCTCCTTTTTCAGGAATAACAATCGCATGAACGCCTGCACATTCTGCAGAACGTGCAATAGCTCCCATATTTCGAATATCTGTTATACCATCTAACACTAAAACCAATGGATTTTTACCTTCCTCGAATAATCCTATTAGAGTATTTTCAAGATCCTGATAAGTAATAGCTGAGACAAATGCGATAACTCCCTGATGGTTCTTTCGGGTTGCGCGGTTTATTCTTTCAACAGGTACAGTTTGCCATGCAATACCGTATTCCTTCATGGTATCAACTAATTCATCATATAACTCACCCTGCAAGCCCTTTTTCACCAATATCTTTTCTATTTCTTTTCCCGACCTAATGGCTTCAATAACCGAACGAATACCAAAAAGAAAATCACTTTTATTTGCCATAATTACCTGTATAAAATTATTTGAGTTATATATCCTATGCGTCTAAACTACTTTTTTCGAATTCTGCTTTTTCCAAATCCTCTTGCAATTTTTCCCATTCCAGCATAGTTTCTTCAAGTAAGGAATTCACTTCCTGATACTTCTTTACAAAATCCGGATCACTTGCATTTTCAGCCTTTTGCATCTGGTCATCGAGTTGACTAATTTCATCTTCTAAATCAGCTATTTTTTCTTCACATTTCTCAACAAGCTGCTGCGCCTTCTTATATCTTTTATTAATCTCTTTTCGTTCTTCAAAAGATACTTTAGCATTTGCTTTACTAACATCCTCTTCCTTAACAGCCTTTTTCTTAGGCTGCTTTTCTTCCATTTCTTTTAAAGAATCAAGTTTTTTTCGCTCTAAAAATTCATAAACACCGCCCAGATGCTCTTTCATTTTTTTGTTGCGAAACTCATACACTTTATCAACCAAGCCATCTAAAAACTCACGGTCGTGAGAAACAACCACAACAGTTCCTTCAAAATCTTTTACGGCCTGTTTCAAGAGCTCCTTTGAACGAATATCCAGGTGATTGGTTGGCTCATCCAATATCAACAAATTTACTGGCTCTAACAATAATTTTACCATGGCCAATCGAGTACGCTCTCCTCCGGAAAGTACTGACACTTTCTTTTCTACATTTTCCCCGCTAAACATAAAAGCACCTAACAAATCCCGAATTTTTAAACGAATATCACCAACCGCAACATGATCAATGGTTTCTAACACGCTTAAACTTTCATCCAGAAGATCGGCTTGATTTTGAGCAAAATATCCAATTTTAACCTGATGCCCCAATTTTAAATGCCCTGTAAAATCAATTTCATTCATGATCATACGAGCCATAGTTGTTTTTCCTTCACCATTTCTTCCTACAAAAGCTACCTTATCACCTCTTTCAATGGTAAATTCCACCTCATCCAATACATTTAACTGGCCATAACTCTTGGACACATGTTTTCCTTCTAAAGTAATGGATCCTGAATGAGGAGCCGGAGGAAACTTAATACGAAGTGCTGCGTTATCAAACTCATCAACTTCAATACGATCAAGCTTTTCTAATTGTTTAATTCGTGATTGAACCTGAACAGCTTTGGTAGCTTGATACCTGAAACGTTCTATAAACTTTTCGGTATCCTCAATTAACTTTTGTTGATTACGGTAAGCCGCCATTTGTTGCTCTCTCCTCTCCTCCCTCAACTCTAAGTATTTTGTATACGACGCTTTATAATCGTAAATTTTACCAAGCTGAATTTCTATGGTACGCTTGGTAATATTATCCAAAAATGCCCTATCGTGAGAAACCAGAACAACAGCTCCACTATAATTTTTCAAGAAATCTTCGAACCACTGAATTGACTCAATATCAAGGTGGTTAGTTGGCTCATCTAGTAAAAAAACATCCGGTTGCTGCAAAAGAATCTTGGCCAGCTCAATACGCATCCTCCAACCTCCGGAAAATTCGGAAGTTGAACGCGTAAAGTCACTTCGCTCAAAACCAAGTCCTTTCAGGGTGATTTCAATACTTGAAGCATAATTAGCCCCGCCAAGCAAATTAAGTCGTTCACTTTTATCACTTAATTTATGAATAATATCCAAATAGGATTCTGATTCATAATCTGTTCTTTCTGCTAACTGATTATTTAAAGATGCTATTTCCTGTTCCAGCGACTTTAATTCACCAAAAGCTTTTTCAACTTCATCCCATACCGTGCCTGTATCATCATGCTTCATATGCTGAGGCAGATAACCTATTTTTACATCTTTGGGGCATGTAACTACTCCCTTTGAAGGACTTTGTAAACCTGCTAATATTTTTAACAATGTTGATTTTCCTGCTCCATTTTTTCCTGCCAACCCAATTTTATCTTTAGGATTAACTAAAAAGGAAACATCATCAAACAAAGTAAACCCGCCAAACTCTACCGATAATTGATTTACAGAAATCATGTATTTTAATAAAGATTAAATGCTTAATTTAAAGGAGTTCGATAAACATCCAACGAAGGGGTAAAACCTAAAATATTCAGACCTTGATTATAGAACCCTCCCCAATTTGAACTTCGCTTAAAATTGAAATTAAATTGAACTTGCTGATCCTGGAATTGATCAATGCAGTACTCAAAATCACTTCCATACTTCATATACGCCCTAAAAAAGTAATAGGCCACATCAAATCCCCAAATTCCATATCTAGAATAATTCGCATTTTTATTGGAACGAATAAAATAAGGGCCAACAGCATATGGCTCACACTTAAACCATTGCCTGTATTTATAAGCAAAATTCTTAACAGAAGGATCTGAATGATCCAGCGCATAACTGGTCAATATTTGTGTATTTAAATCATGAATTGCTTCCGGATTGATAGTCTGATACCTTAACCAACTGCCGAAACCAATTAATCTAATTTTGATATCACTCGATTCTACAACACCATGTAATGTGGTAATAATTTTAGAAACGTCAGCTTCCTCCGGAGAAGGAATAACAACAATATTTTCCTTATCCTCGCTTAATAAAGCCTTTATTCCCTGAACATCTTTTGCCGAAAAGGAAATCTCTTTAAAATCAGGTACAATACCTAAAGATAAATTCTTTAAGAATATTTTATTCTTGATTTCATTCACTAATTGCTCTTCTTGATGTAATGGTTCTGCAGATTTTAAAACCAACACTCTGTTTCTTTCATTTTGTAAGCCTCCGATGTAATCGGAATAATTCTGAAACAACATAGAGTCAGGTGGATTTACCTGAAATGAATATGGATTATGATTTAATTCAGGATTTACACTAGACAATGGGTAAATCATCTTTATGGAATTCTTTACTGAAAAATCAGAAACCAATTTCAGATTACTTCCATACGCTGGTCCAATAATGAAATCAACGGTTTTTAACTCCGGACGATTTAAAATTTGAATCACTTTATTGGTATCAGGAGCTGTATCGTAAGTAAACAAAGTAATATTAGCACCTTGCTTTTTAAGTGAATCAACAGCCATTAAAACACCTTCATAAAATTCTGCGAATACCCTAGATCTACTTGAAACTACAGGACCTTCTCTATCTACTTCTATTTCCTCTTCACCCTCTATCTTCTTAATAATATTAACCTTACGGGTAGCTTCTACATCAAAGGGTAAAAGAACGGCCACTTTAATCATATCATTATATAAATAATAGTCATACTCGTCGCAATTCACTTGAATGGTATCAAAATATCGTTTCTTATCTTTATCGATTTTATTTAATTCATTCAAGCGTTCTTGGTCTTTTTTCAGAGCTAAATATTCCAATGTTGGTACTTTAATTTTAGTACCTTTTTTTACATTCGATAAGATTTTAGTTGGATTAGCATCCTGAATTTGCTGAACAGTTACACCATATTTTTTAGCTATGGAATAAACTGTTTCTTTCCTCTTCATAACATGAACAATAAAATCAGCTTTTTCGCTATCCTTTTTATTTTTGCTCGAACTATTTATTTGATCCTTTGGAATTCGAACCATAAACCCTAATGGTAATTCAGATGGGTTTAAATCAGGATTATGGCGCTCTAACTCCTCCTGAGGTAAATCGTATTTTTTAGAAAGAGAATAAACCGTTTCTCCTGAGATTATTCTGTGATATAAGTATTGTTCATCTTCTATCGCTTGTTCCTGTTTATCTTTAACTGCAATTTTTGCAGGTTCAATACTCTTTTCAATTCTTAATTTTGAACCTACAGGTAAAATTCCATTTTTAAGTGCCGGGTTATTCTCTATTATGGACTTTACTGAAGTATTATATCTCTTCGAAATTCCATAAAGCGTTTCTTTAGCCTGTACTGTATGATACACAAAGTTATTTTCTTGCTTGTCGCTTTCTTTTAATACAGGAATTTTGAAAATGGTTCCAATTAATAATTCTTTATCTGAACCTGGATTATTTCTCTTAATCTCTTCAACAGTTATATTATACTTTTGCGACAAATAGAACAAAGTCTGTCCTTTTTGTATCGTATGGTAAATAAACTCACCAGAAGCCTCAACTTCACTCACATTACTATTTCGTCCCTCAATTACAGGAATATACAATACATCACCAGGTTTTAAACCAAATATTGCATCCGGGTTAGCTTCATGAATCTCTTTTTGCGATACACCATATTTTTTGGCAATACCATAAAAACCCTCTCCTTTTTGAACTACATGTAGGTAATAAGTTTTTCCGGAGATAATAACTTTATCTGCAACTACATCATTCGTTTGAGACTTAATATTAGTACCACAAAACAAATTAATAACCAGAAAAATGATAAGTATAAATGAGCTTCTATTCATTGAATTGACTATTCTAAATAATAATGGGTTCAAAAGTATAAAAAGAGTAACTCAAAACAAAGGTGAACCCATACAAACAAAAAAAGTTGTTGCAACAACTGTTCCAACAACTTTTCATATATAAGTTAATATCTAATCTACATTTTAATCTGCGCCTCAATTTCAAGCATTTGGCTCTTGAAATCTTTATCGGTTTCAATTAAATTATTAACCGTTTTACAAGCATGCAAAACAGTTGCATGATCTTTTTTCCCGATTTTTGATCCAATAGTTGATAAAGAAGAATTGGTTAAACTTTTTGAAAAATACATGGCCACCTGGCGTGCCTGAACGATTTCTCTTTTTCTGGTTTTTGATTGTAGTGAATCTACTGCCAACCCAAAATAGTCACACACGATTTGCTGAATGTAATCAACACTTAGCTCTTTCTGTGTTTTCTTCACCAACTTATCTACAATAGACATAGCTACTTCCTGAGTGATTTCTTTTTTATTTAGTGTAGCTTGCGCTAACAAAGAAATCAAAGCTCCTTCTAATTCTCTTATATTTTGAGTAATATTTGAGGCAATATATTCTATTACTTCATCTGAAATAGAAGTAATACCATCTTTATAAAGCTTGTGCTTTAATATACAAACTCTTGTATCATAGTCTGGAGAATGTAAATCAGCAGACAAGCCCCATTTAAATCTCGACAACAAACGATCTTCCATCCCTTTCATTTCCACAGGAGCTTTATCTGCAGTTAAAATTAACTGCTTACCCATTTGGTGAAGATGATTAAATATATGGAAAAATGTATTTTGTGTTTTTTCCTTTCCTGCAAATTCCTGAACGTCATCAATAATTAAAACATCTATCATTTGATAGAAATTTAAAAAGTCGTTCTGAGTATTATTTCTTACAGATTCTGTAAACTGAGTTTGAAACTTATTTGCGTTTACATATAAAACTGTTTTTTCAGGAAAATATTTTTTCACATCAATCCCAATTGCCTGAGCAAGATGTGTCTTACCTAATCCTGAATTACCATATAAGAATAAAGGATTAAATGCAGTCTTTCCCGGATTTTTAGCCACAGCCATTCCTGCAGAACGCGCTAATCGATTACATTCACCCTCAATATGATTATCAAATGAGTAATCTGAATTTAACTGTGGATCAACATTTAACTTTTTTATTCCTGGTATTACAAATGGATTTTTCACAACCGGCTTTTCCGAATTCATATGCATCGATACCGGTCTATTCCTTAAATCAGTTTTATTATTGGATGGTAAACGTTGGGTTAATGGTTGTTCATTTTTATGATGGGGATTATCCATCACAACACTATACTCTAATTTAGCAGAATGCCCCAACTCTCTTCTTATTGTACTTCTCAAAAGATCGATAAAATGCTCTTCAAGGTACTCATAGAAAAAGGCACTTGGTACTTGAATAGTCAAAATATCATTTTCGACCTTTAGAGGAACAATAGGTTCGAACCAAGTTTTAAAGCTTATTTGAGGAATATTATCCTTTATTACATTTAAGCAATTATTCCAAACAATTTCGTAACCGGGCTTCATTTTTTCTGTTTCCTCTTTTTATTTTATGTTATATAATAAGTGATTTCGGAAACAAAATTTGTGAAAAAAATCTTGAAAAAAAAATGTTAAAATTCTTGATATTTTCAAACCTCAATTATTTAGCTAGTTTTTAAATATTTAAACAAAACACATGCTAAATAACTGATTAAATGAATACTACGCCTCTATCTTTACATTTATTTAACAGCTGCTATACCCTATAAACAAAGCCTTTGTAAAAAATCAGATATTTTTTTGATTTTTTTTAGCTAATGTTTTATTTAATATTATAATCACTTTTTTCAATAGAGAAAACCGACCAGAAACCAACATTACCTTTCAACACATTTAATAACCTCAGCATCAGGATAAAGCTTGACAATTTGTTCTTTTAAGTCAAAAATACGATCATACACATCATCCTCACCTATAGTATATTGATAGAATTTACCATACCTTCTTTCTTTGATTTCACAACTATCAAGTACTAATTTACCCCTTAAATCCAGCGGTTCTTTTGACTTTTTTAATAACACCGTATATACTAACACTTTGTCATCTTTCCCCTTTGATTTTCCACCCCCAAAGCTTATGGCACTAAAATTAACATAACGTTTAGGCTGTACTCTCACATCATTTAATAGTCTATCTAAACTTATAGAAACATCGTTTAAGTTATTGTAAAGCGCCTCATCTTCTAATAATTTACCCATTGTCCCATCACCTTCATCTATCGAGTTTAAAATACCATTCAAGGATGTAAATGTTTGATTCATTTCTAACGACAAACTATCTAAATGAGAATCTGCCAATTGCTTTGATACCTTTTTTAGATTTTGCATCATAGCAGACAGAACTTCTCCATTTAATTTTAAAACTTCAGTGATAGAATCCAGATTGGCCATACTTTTACCTATATTTCCATCTTCTTTAATATTTTCATCAATCGATTTACTGATATTCCTAAAGTGATAAGAAATGGCATTCATATTATTTACCAAACCATTTTCATTGGTAACGTCAAATATCACATCCAGATTAGTAAATACCGTATCTAATCTTACTATTAAATTCTCAACCTTATCTTTTAACGGCAAAACCTCTTGACTAACCTGATCAGCCAAATCTCCAGTTACAGAAGTATTCAAAGTATCACCAGATTCTAACATCCTGTTACTGTCTCCATATAGGAATCGAATACCTTTGCTACCCATTAAATCCAAACTATAAATTTGAGCTGTGGAATTTTTCGGAAACTCAATATCAACATCTATTGACATAGTTACCAGAAGATCACCTCTTCCTTTATCCATCAATTCTATTTTTCGAACTGAACCAACTTTATATCCTTTATAGTAAATCGGACTCGCCTCTGTTAATCCATCAATTCTTGTATATATACCATAAACCTTATATCCCGGAACAAAAATGTCTTTTCCTTTCAAGAAATTGACACCCCAACCTAAAATAAAGAGAGCAACTGCAACTGTGAAACCGATTTTTACTTCTTTCGAAATTTTTTTCATATCAAGTATATGCATTGTTGAAAGATCAAAAATAACAGATTTTTATATAAAGTAAAATCAAGTGCATAGCAACGACTGCTATATTCTTCCAGATCTTAAATCACGTAGAAAATTCACATACTGCACTTTACCAACAGTTAGTATTCACTTCATTTTTGATTTAACCTAAGATATTAATCTTTTCAAAACTTATTAACAATAAATAATACAGAGAAGCTATTTCATACCTATCACTCTTTTATTATCGAATATTCATTAACTTTGCAAGAAAAAATTGAGCGTGCAATATAAATATAGTGATTGGCTTCCTACAACGGCCAAGGAAGTTAAAGAAAGAGGTTGGGATGAATTGGATGTAATCCTATTCAGTGGAGACGCATATATTGACCACCCATCATTTGGAGCTGCAGTTGTTGGTAGAATAATTGAGGCTGAAGGATTAAAAGTAGCCATTGTTCCACAGCCTAACTGGAGAGATGACTTAAGAGATTTTAAGAAACTCGGAACACCCCGTTTATTCTTCGGAGTTACATCGGGTAGTATGGACTCTATGGTTAATCATTACACCGCAAATAAAAGGCTTAGATCAGATGATGCATATACTCCGGGAGGCAAAGCAGGTTTCAGACCTGACTACGCTACGCAAATTTACACACAAATACTAAAGCGTTTATATCCTGATACTCCTGTTGTTATTGGAGGAATCGAAGCCTCATTAAGAAGAGTAACACACTACGATTACTGGCAAGATAAACTCATGCCTGGCATAATTGAATCAACAAAAGCAGATTTGCTGGTATATGGTATGGGCGAAAAACCATTGAAAGAGATTTTGAGGTTGTTGCAAAAAGGAGTGCCTTTCCATTCACTTACTACTATTCCTCAAACAGCATACTTGCATAAAGAAAACCATCCTCCAAAAAATAAAAACTGGAATGATCTGGAATTGCATTCTCACGAAGAATGTTTAAAAGATAAAATTAAGTATGCCAAAAACTTCAGACATGTAGAAGAGGAATCGAACAGATGGCAAGCTGCACGTTTAATTCAGCCAATAGGTAACGAAAGTATCGTTATCAATCCACCTTACCCTCCCATGTCGAGTAAAGAACTGGATGCTTCATTTGATTTGCCATACACCAGACTTCCTCACCCCAAGTACAATAAAAAGGGAACTATTCCTGCATTTGAAATGATCAAATTCTCAGTAAACATGCATAGAGGCTGTTTTGGAGGCTGTAGCTTTTGTACTATTTCAGCACATCAGGGTAAATTTATTGCTTCCCGTTCCGAAAAATCGATACTAAAAGAAGTACGAGCCATTACTGAAATGCCTGATTTCAAAGGATACATTTCTGATTTAGGTGGCCCTAGTGCTAATATGTACAAAATGAAAGGAAAAGATTTAAAAATCTGTGAACGATGCACCCGACCATCATGCATTCACCCAAACATTTGTACAAATTTAAATACAGACCATTCACCTATGACCGAAATTTACAAAAAGGTGAATAAAATGCATGATATTAAAAAAGCATTTGTAGGTAGTGGGGTTCGTTACGATATGCTGTATAACAAAATGGCCTCGACCAAGGAGCAGGAAAGCCATAAGGAATACACAAAAGAGCTAATTACGAACCATGTATCCGGAAGATTAAAAGTGGCACCGGAACATACCTCTGCGAATGTTTTAAAATTGATGAGAAAGCCTGATTTCAAATTATTCTATCAATTCAAAAAAGATTTTGATGATATTAACAAGGCGGCCAATTTAAATCAACAAATTATTCCATATTTCATTTCGAGTCACCCAGGAAGTCAAATTGAGGATATGGCTAACCTGGCAGTAGAAACTAAACAACTTGATTTTAAACTGGAACAGGTTCAGGACTTTACGCCAACTCCAATGACCGTAGCTACAGTGATTTTTTATGCCGGTGTTCATCCATATACATTAGAAAAAACATATGTAGCTAAATCTAAAGATGATAAACAAAATCAACGTATCTTTCTATTCTGGTACAAACCAGATTACAAAAAGAAAATTGAGAGTTTATTGCTTAAATCAAATCAACAAGAA
This sequence comes from uncultured Saccharicrinis sp., assembly GCA_963677245.1. Classification (GTDB taxonomy): domain Bacteria; phylum Bacteroidota; class Bacteroidia; order Bacteroidales; family Marinilabiliaceae; genus Saccharicrinis. Next base: position 199,875 of record OY781921.1, on the reverse strand, counting down.
TTAATTCATCAACTATTTACTAAAGAAAAAAAAGAAGTGTACTTTTCGAAAAAGAAAAGCATCAATAATTCAAATAGAAATAAAGGAAAATCAAACCATAGAAAAAAACGAACTAAATGAAAAAAATAATCATCATTCCTTTTATAGCCATCCTCTTTAGTAGTTGTGCAGAATTAATACAAGTTGTAAACAACATGGAACTAGATGCTCCTTTAACAGAGGCAGAAGTTGCCAAAGGACTAAAAGAAGCATTAAGAGTAGGTACTGATTCCGCAGCCAGTAATTTAGCGATTACAGATGGTTACTTTAAAGACGAAATGGTAAAAATACTTTTACCACCGGAAGCCAACATTATAGTAGAAAACGCCGGCAAAATTCCTGGCGGTCAAAAATTAGTTGATGATGTTATTTTGAGTATTAACAGAGCAGCAGAGAATGCCGCAAAAGAAGCAGGACCTGTCTTTTTTAATGCCATTAAAGAAATGACTATTGCTGATGCCATGACTATCTTAAAAGGAGAAAACAATGCTGCTACCGAGTATTTCAAATCAAAGACATATCAAAATTTATTTGATCTCTATAGTCCCAAAATTAAATCTTCAATTGATCAAGAAATAGTTGCCGGTTATTCTGCCGGAGAATCATGGAATACTTTAACTAAAAATTATAACAAAGTCGCTAACTCCATAGTTGGACAGATGGCAGACTTAAAAACTGTAGATGTTGATTTAGAAAAATATTTAACACAAAAAGCTTTGGATGGCTTATTTTTAAAATTGGCTGAAGAAGAGCGAAAAATCAGGACAGATCCTTTAGCCAGGGTTACTGATATTCTTAAAAGAGTTTTTAAATAGAAAATAGTCATTGGTCACTTGTCATTGGTTATTAGTTAGTTTTACTGTTGATCATTGACAAATGACTATTGACCAAACAACCGCCCCTGCCACGTATCTCTTTCTTTTAATCTTTTCTCAACTTTAGCTACAAACTCAAAGTTTTTTAATCCCCACTTGGGTGCAATCAACAAATCTTTTGGAGACTGACTAATAAAACGTTCCATCACAATTCCAGGATTCAATACTTCTATAAAATCCACCACTAAATCAATATATTCATCCACCTCAAATAATTTCATATTTGAAGGATTTTTCAGATACTCCTCTCCCATCACAGAACCTCTAACCAATTGTAGCTGATGTAACTTTAAATAATCTAATGGCAATTGAGATAAACGCTTTGCATGATTAAGAATATCTGCGTGCGATTCACCGGGCAGTCCCAAAATTAAGTGCGCTCCTACATTTAACCCAAATTCTTTTGTTTTAATAATCGCTTGTTCACCTATCTCATAGTCATGCCCACGATTAATCTTTTCCAAGGTAGAATCTAATGTTGACTCTATACCATACTCAATGGTAATATGATGTGTTTTATTTAAATCACCTAAATATATCAGCAACTCATCACTGATACAATCAGGACGTGTACCTATAACAATTCCAATAATCTGAGGATGATCCAAAGCCTCCTGATATCTGTTTTTTAATACATCGATATCATCATATGTATTACTGTAAGCCTGAAAATAAGCCAAATACTGCTGAGTTTTATACTTTGGCGAAAAGAAGTTTATACCCGTATTTATTTGATCAGTTATACTATTTCCCTCTCCACAATAAGATGGATTAAATGTAGAATTATTACAAAAAGTACAACCTCCAACTCCTTTATTTCCATCCCGGTTTGGACATGAAAAACCTGCATCTACAGAAACTTTTTGAACTCTCTCGCTAAATGTTCTTTTTATATAAGAACTATAATCATTAAACCTTCGACTGTGTCCCCACAAATATTCCATCTATAAATAAGATTATTAGTACAGTGCGCAAAAGTATTAAAAATATTAAACCTGAAAATACCTCTAAAAACTACATACATTCACCAAATTCACATAGTAAATAGTGAATTTCTTTGCTATATTTAAGCATCTAAAACAAAAAAAACATGATTAAAGAAAACGACCAACCACTTTTAAAAAGTAAAGGAATTGCTACAGAAAAAGTTAAGAAACAGCTTGAGGAATTTAGATTAGGTTTTCCATATATGGATATTAAAAAACCAGCTTCAATTAATGATGGCATTTTATCATTAGATGAAGAACAAAAATTGATGTTCATGGATCAATACAGATCCGGAATTGATAACGGATATGAAGTCATCAAATTTGTACCTGCCTCGGGAGCTGCTACCCGAATGTTTAAGGACTTGTTTTCATTTATTAATGCAGATGAAGCTAAACAGGCCGAATTAAAAAATGAAGGTCCAATTCAGGATTTCTTAGCTCACATTCAGCATTTTGCTTTTTCTAAAGATCTTTCTGAGGCTAGTGGAATTGATTTTAATGATCAGAAAGCAGTTCAGGATAATGCCGCTTTAATTATAAAAAAGCTTTTACTGGAGGATGGATTAAATTATGGAAATTATCCCAAAGGCGTACTAAAGTTTCATTTCGACGGAAGCAATAGTTCCACCCCTATCGAGGAGCATTTATGTGAAGGAGCCACATACGGACAAGATAACGAAGGCAACGTGAATATTCATTTTACTGTATCCGAAGATCATAAATCTTTATTTGAAAATATTGTAAAAAATTGTCTACCACTTTACGAAGCAAAGTTCGATGCAAGTTACAATATCAGCTATTCAACACAAAAAGCACACACAGATACAATTGCCGTTAATCCTGACAATACACCTTTTAGAACAGATGATGGTCAATTATTATTCAGACCAGGTGGCCATGGTGCTTTAATTGAAAACCTGAACGATTTAGATGCTGATATCATTTTCATTAAAAACATTGATAATGTTGTTCCTGAATATTTAATTAAAGACACAATTCAATACAAAGAAGCCTTAGCGGGTGTCCTTTATTTTTATCAGCAAAAAACATTTGAATATCTGGAACAACTTGATAAAAGCAAAGACAACAGTGATTTATTAGAAGAGATTCTTGACTTTATGCAGGTTGAATTATTCATTTCACTTCCCGAATCGATTGAAAATTATTCGGATGCTGAAAAAAGACTGTATATCCAATCTAAGCTGGATCGTCCTATTCGCGTTTGCGGAATGGTATTAAATGAAGGAGAACCCGGAGGTGGACCATTTTGGGGTGTTGGATTACACGGAGAAACTTCTCTCCAAATTGTGGAAAGTTCGCAAATAGATATGAACAATTCTGAAAAAGTAAATCTTGTTAAAAAAAGTACGCATTTTAACCCTGTAGATTTGGTTTGTGGAGTTAAAAATTACAAAGGAGAAAAATTTAATTTACAAGAATATGTTGATCCTCAGACCGGATTTATTTCACACAAATCGCTTAATGGAAAAGAGCTCAAAGCCCTTGAATTACCCGGACTTTGGAATGGTGCCATGTCTGATTGGACAACCATTTTTGTAGAAGTTCCGATTAGTACTTTTAATCCGGTTAAAACAGTAAACGATCTTTTAAGAATACAACATCAACCAGAGGGTGCTAGCGCACACTAAGTGTTTTTTGTTAAAATAGTTAAAATTTTAAAGGGCATTGTTCAATTAGTTTTCAACAATGCCCTTTTTCATGTTTCAAATTATTGCCATTCACTAAAAATATGGTATTTTTGATCCCGTATTAAATAAGGTTAATATATGCAAGAATACTCTCAAGCAAATTACGATGGGACAAGGGAAGCGGTTGAAAAATTTGAGGAGTTGATTAACCATAATAAGAAGTCCTATTTTGATGTTTTCCAAATTGAGTCCATTTTTGATTTCTACAATGAAAAGAACATGATGGAAAAGGCAGAATCTGCCATTAAGCTTGGACTAAGTCAACATCCTGATGCTACTTCATTACAACTTAAATACAGTACGCTACTGATTGAACAGGGTGCCATTTCCGAGGCCTTGAAATTATTAGAATATCTTAAACAACTAGAAACTAATAATGCTGAGGTATTTTTAAACCTTGGAATTATTTATACTAGATTGCACAATAAGAAAAATGCTATTAAGAATTTTGAAATGGCAATTAAACTTATTGGACAGGAAGATATTGAAGAGTATGTATTCGAAATTGGTTTTAACCTTAACCAGGAATTCTATTACAAAGAAGCCAGAAATCTACTCAAGAATTTCTATTCTAAGTTCCCAGAAAACGAGAATATTCTTTTTGAATTAGCTTATGCCTACGACAAATTGGACGAAGTTGATGAAGGTATTGATGCTTACAATAAGTTATTAGATATAAATCCATATCTTGAAAACTCATGGTATAACCTGGGAATTTTATATAACAAGAAAGAAAAATACGCAGAAGCTATTGAAGCTTATGACATCACTATTGCCATAGCTCCAAATTTATCTGAAGCATACTATAATAAGGCAAATAGTCTCGCTCAAATTGGTGAATTTACGGAAGCTATAAAATGTTACGCTGAATATACATCTTACAGTTATCCAATGGCTATTACTTATTTTTACATGGGTGATTGCTGGGAGAACCTCGGAAATAATAATATGGCCACTAAATTTTACAAAATGGCTGTAGATTTAGATCCTGATCATTTTGAAGCGCTTCAATCTTTGGGAAGAACATCTTATCGAACGCAGGATTACGAAACCAGCATTTATGCTTTTGATAAAGCTATCGTAATGAATCCGGAATCACCTGACCTTTGGCTTTCTCTGGGGAAAAGCTATAAAAAGATGAAAAAAGCGCCGGAAGCCAAACGTTGTTTAAAAAGAGCATTGATTAATCAGCACGAGGATACTTTAAGTTGGATTGAAATGTATCAGTTTCTAGAAGAACATGAAGAGAATTTTAATCCCATACCATTTCTTCAGCGCTTATTAAGTAAAGATCACAAAAACGGTGCTCTACATTACTTAGCTGCAATTATTTATAATAAGTGTAATGACTATGCTGAATCTTTAAGACATTTGGTAATTGCACGACAAATTTTACCTGATGATTTAGAAATGGTATTAAATGAATACCCGGCTTTGGTTACCATGCCCGAAATTGCAGAGTACATTAATACACATCGTTAAATCAAAAAACTAAATCTTACCTATTAATTTACAGTCAATATTTAAGTTTATATTGGCTTATACGAGATTTTATCCTAGTTTTGGCCTGCATTTTAAACTTTGCATTTAATTTAATTGAAGATAATGAATATCAAGTTACCTAATATTCCCGAACGTCCGGAAAAAAACAGAGAATATGGTTTAACAATGATGATGGATAAGGGACTTAGCTTAAAAGAAAGTGAAAACTTTGTTTCTTCATCATCTAAGTTTACCGATTTGGTAAAATTTGGTTTTGGCACCTCTGTAATTACCAACAATCTGGAAGAAAAGCTTACTGTTTACAAAGAAGCAAACTGCAAGACTTATTTTGGAGGTACTTTGTTCGAAGCTTTTGTAGCTCGAGGCATGTTTGATGATTATCGCAGATATCTGGATAAATATAAAATGGAATATGCCGAGGTTTCTGATGGCACTTTTCCTATTCCTCACGATGAAAAGCTAGAGTATATTCGCAAACTATCTGATCAGGTTACTGTACTTTCTGAAGTAGGTTCAAAAATGGGAGATAAAGTAATTACTAATAAAGAATGGGTTTACATGATGGAAACAGAATTACAAGCCGGTTCGTGGAAAGTAATTGCAGAAGCGCGAGAAAGTGGTAATATTGGTATTTATAATATTGATGGTTCTGCCAACACCGAATTGATTGAAGAAATCAAAGAAAAAGTTGATGCTCAGAATGTTTTATGGGAAGCTCCTCAAAAATCACAACAAGTTTGGTTTATTAATCATTTTGGAGCTAATGTAAATCTTGGAAACATTGGACCAGAAGAGGTTATTCCATTAGAAACGTTACGTTTAGGTTTAAGAGGTGACACTCTTCTAAACTTTTTACCTTAATTCAAATAATACTATTATATCATTAAAGAGGTACGTTACCAGTAATGAACCTCTTTTTTTATGCATATTATCAGAATACCATGGAACAAAAAATGACCCTTAAAATTTTTATTCAAAATGCCCTGAAAGGTATGGCCATGGGAGCTGCCAATGTAGTTCCTGGTGTATCAGGAGGCACCATTGCCTTGATAACAGGTGTTTTTGAAAGATTAATTAACGCAATTAAATCATTCGATTTAAAAGCAGTTCAACTACTATTAAAAGGCAAACTCAAAGACTTCGCCGCTCATATTGACTTGTGGTTTCTTATTTCGCTTTTTACTGGAGTTGGTATTGCAATCATATCTTTAGCTAAACTTTTTAAATATTTATTCGAAGCATACCCTATTTACATATGGGCTTTCTTTTTTGGATTGGTTTTGGCCAGTATTTATTTTGTAGGTAAAACGGTTAAAAAATGGAATATTAGTAGCATTATCACCTTAATTCTAGGATGTGCGATTGCCGTAATCGTTAGTGTACTTACTCCGGCTTCTGAAGATTCTTCAATGATTTATCTTTTTATCTGTGGAATTGTAGCGATTTGTAGCATGATTATTCCGGGATTATCGGGATCATTTGTTCTTATTTTAATGGGGAACTATCAATTAGTCATGATAAATGCCGTAAGTGATTTAAATATCAAAATATTACTGCCCGTTGTTGCTGGAGCAGGAATTGGACTCATTGGATTTTCTCACTTTTTATCTTGGCTATTAAAAAAATACCATAATCAAACTATTGCCATGCTTACCGGGTTCATAACCGGATCATTAGGTATATTGTGGCCTTGGAAAGAAACCATTACTGAAACCTTTGGAGATAAAGTTAAAACAGTAGGCTATAATTGGTCCATGCCAGAAATAAACAATGAGTTTTTCGTTGCCTTATTTTTTATTATTTTAGGAATAGCTGCTATTTGGATTACCGAAACATTGGGATCTAAAAAATCTGAATCTTAATAAAACTTGTCGTATGAAAACTTTTGGTTTAATTGGCTATCCCCTATCGCAATCTTTTTCTCAGAAATACTTTACTGAAAAATTTGAGAAAGAATCTATTGAAGCTCGTTATCTAAATTTTCCAATTGCTTCGATCAATGAATTACCGGAATTAATTCAGCAACACCCATATATTGGAGGACTTAATGTAACCATTCCTTATAAAGAACAAATTATTCCTTTTTTGGATGAATTAGATCCTATAGCCGAGGAAGCTGGCGCTGTAAATGTTGTAAAATTTGATTGGAGCAATCCAGACAAGCCAAAATTAAAAGGCTTCAATTCGGATATTATTGGTTTTAGCGAATCAATAAAACCATTATTGAAAGATTTTCACACAAAGGCTTTAATTCTTGGAACCGGAGGTGCTGCTAAAGCCGTTGGATTTGCTTTAAAACAATTGGGATTAAGCTACCAATTCGTTAGTAGAACGCCCAAAAGTGATCAACAAATCAGTTACGATTCCTTAAACGAAGAAATCATCAAAGAAAATCTGGTTATTGTAAACACAACTCCTTTAGGTATGTATGGCGATCAATCTGCAAAACCTGACATTCCATACGAGTATTGCGGTGAAAAGCATTTATTTTATGATTTAATATATAATCCTGAAGTAACCGCTTTTATGGCTGCAGGCCAAAAACGAGGAGCAGCAATAAAAAATGGCCTAGATATGCTTCACCTTCAGGCTGAAGCCGGATGGAAAATTTGGAATAAGTAATAATTAATCAAATTGATAAGCCTCCTTTCTTAAAAATGGAGGTTTTGTATTATAATAATATGATAGAAGAATTAGGAAAGTACCTAGCTGTTTTCCTCGCGGGAGTAACAGGAATATGGAAAGGTATTCCTGTTGGAATAGCGTTGGGATTAACTCCTTTTTATACTGCTACTTTAACTTGCTTAGGTGCCATTTCTTCAACATTGGTTATTTATTTCTCTGGTGACCGATTTCGTCAATGGTTATTAAACAAGTATGGTAATAAAAGTGTCTCTAAAAAGAGAAAAAGACTTTCTGACTGGCTTGAAAAGTATGGCGTTAGTGGATTAGGCTTAATTGCCACAGGACTACTTGGTTCTTTTATTACATTAATGATCGGAATATTACTCATAAAAAACACCCGTAAGTTCATCATTTTCCTTATAATCGGAATCGTTATCTGGACCTATGGTATTACTTATTTATCTGACCCTATTGTTAATTGGGTAAAAGGTATTTTTACTAATATTTGACCCTAAATTTGCTTAATCTACTTCACCTCTAACTCTGTTAAGACTTCATTTTTCTTTATAAATATTCATATAATGACTATAGTAATTAATCCCGGAATAGCAATTCTATTAGTTACAATAGTCTATTAGAACTCTCGATTTTTTTAGACTATTACTTTCATATAAAGTTGCAGATTAATTTTTTTTTCAAATATTTGCATACTTTTTAACGTAATAAGGCTACCCAAAAGAGAACCACGCTTCATTTTTTTGCGTAAAAACACAACTGCCATCCCCCTTTTTGAGACAAACACTAATTGAATTTACAGAATGAATAAGGATTTAGATTTAGGGAAAAGAAAAAATTACCAGAATGTGTATGCGGAAATGTATACTGGATTAAAATATTTTGCCCTTAATCTATTGAAGTCAGAAGATATAGCGGAAGACATTATTCAGGATGTATGGTTAAAAATATGGCATAAAAAACCTTCATTTGAAAACAAACATAAACTCAAAGCATATTTATATCAATCCGTACGTAATGCCGCACTCAACCATATTCGTCAATCAAATACCAAGAATAAAGTATTTGACCAAATACAAATAGAAGGAATTGAATTAGATATTAGCGAAAAAATAATTGAGTCTGAGATCTATTCTATTATTAACCAAACATTTAATCAGTTACCTCCATCTGCTAAACGAGTTTACTTAGAAAAACTCAATGGAAAAAAGCATAAAGAAATTGCTGAAGAGTTAAATATATCTATCAATACAGTTAAGAAACACATTAATAACTCCAATCATTTTTTACGCGAGAATCTAAAGCACCTTTTAGACTTTGCTATATTTATTCTTTTAACAAGAATATAACAAAATCTATATTTTCTATAGTATACCCCATTAAAAAACACACCTACCATAAAAAAAATAGTTTTTTTATTACCCCTTTTCTATTTCTCCGTGTTATATATTATAAAGTGTCAAATTTATGAACGATTTAACTTCAAATAGAATAAAAGAATTACTGGTTAAGCTAAGTACAAAACAAGTACTCTGTGAAAGCGAAATGACCGAAATTGAGATTTGGAAAGCTCAATCTGAAGGAAATAAACGCTTATTAAAAAGAATTACAAGTAGTTCATTTATCGAAAAAGCATTATTTGATGACAATATTAAGGCGCGTAATAAATCACTAAATAAATTAATGCAAAAAATAGATAGGCAATCTACCTCATGGTACACATCCAAATCCATTCAGTGGATTGCCAGTATTGCAGCATCTTTAATTATAGGTATATTTATTTTTATTCAATCATATACTAAAAATGATATACCGCCAATAGTTGCAGGAATTCCTCAAGCTACACTAATTAAAACAGATGGAAAACAAGAGAATCTAAATAAAACAGAATACCTAAATGTTCCTGATTCTACTTTTGTAAATCTAAGTGTACCCAAGGGAAGTGAGTTTACGGTTAAATTAAGCGATGGAACAAAAATTCATCTATTCTCGGAATCTTCTATCATTATTCCTGAAGATTTTTCAAAAGACAAACGTTTGGTACATATAAAAGGAGAAGGACATTTTGAGGTCAGTCATAACGAAAACTCTCCTTTTACAGTAAAAACACATCTTTCTACCGTAAGAGTTCTGGGTACCATATTTAACATTAAAGATTATGGTGATAAAGAGAATGCGTTTGTTACACTAATTAAAGGTAAAGTTGAGGTAAGCAACAAAGAGAACAAAACAATGATGCAACCCAATATGAGAACAGAAATTCCTATGGCCGGAAAAATAGCAACCCAAAGATTAAATGCAATTACGATGGATGCTATCGAAAAAGGAAATATCATATTTAACAATGAATCATTAGAAAATATAATGCACGATGTTGGCAGAAGGTATAATGTAGATATTCAGTTTGAAAACGAAAAACTTGAAAAACTAAAATTTACTCTTAATGTCAGTCGTCATAAAAAGTTGAATGAGTTTTTGTCTATACTTGAAAAAGTTAATAAAGTAAAGTTCAGTTACAAAAATAATGTAGTGCACATACATAAAAAGTAAAACCTCATTGCGTATTATTAAATAATTCCTAAACCATTTTAATATGATTAAACATGTACTCGAAAAAAGAGCAATAGTATTGCTCCTGCTCTTCTGTGTCCTGAGTTTAAATACATTTTCTCAAGATAAACAGAAATTAACAATTGATTTTCAAAACCTTACACCTCTTGAGTTATTCAATGAATTAAATCAAAAGATTAAAATTGATTTTGTTTATAGTAATGACGATATACTGCACATACCCAGCAAGAGTTATGTATTTAAAGATGCAACTCTTACGCAGATTATAAATTATTGTCTGAAAGGCTCAAATCTCACATACGAGATTGATGAAAATACCCTGATCATAAAACCAAAACCCATTTCTTCCTCCATTAAGGGTATAATTGTTGACGATCAGGGAGAACCCTTGCCAGGAGCTAGCATTATGATAGTTGATACTAAAACTGGTACTATTTCCGGTTCTGATGGTAGTTTTTCCATAGATAGAGGTTTTAACGGGTCGAATATTGATCTTCATATTTCCTTCATTGGAATGACTGATCAAGACTTAAACTGGAAAGGTCAGGATCTTCATATTCAAATGAAACCAGATATTCTTTTAACGGAAGAAGTTATTATTACTGGTTATCAAGTTATTGACAAAAAGAATCTTACTAGTGCAGTAACATCCATTGAGATGGAGGACATTATGCAAACCGGAGCCATTAGCGTAGATCAAATGCTTGCTGGAAACGTACCGGGTTTAAGTGTTAATATTAATTCCGGAGAATTAGGAGTAACACCTAGAGTCAGAGTGCGTGGCGTATCTACTTTAGTTGGAAACCGCGAGCCTCTTTGGGTAGTGAATGGGATTGTGCTTTCTGATCCTGTTAATATTTCTACAGCTGAGTTAAACGATCCTGATTATGTAAATAGAATTGGAAATGCAATTGCAGGTATCAATCCTCAGGATATAGAACGAATTGATGTGTTAAAAGATGCATCTGCAACAGCATTGTATGGAGCCAGAGCTGCTAATGGTGTAATTGTAATTACAACTAAAAAAGGACGAGCAGGAAAGTTGGAGGTGAATTACACAGGAAGTACTTCAATTAAACTTCGCCCACGATACACCGATAAATCAATTAACTTAATGGATTCAAAAGAGAGGGTGCAGTTTTCAAGGGAACTAATGGAAGAAAACCATATGTATACTTCTTCCAATAGTTTATATGGTTACGAAAAAATTGCCTATGAGCTATATACTGGTCAAATTGACTATGCCACTTTTGAACAAGAAGTAAGCAAATTAGAAACAAACAATACCGATTGGTTTGACATTTTAATGCGCGATGCCTGGTCGCAAAACCATGCACTTAGCTTTTCTGGTGGCGATCAGAACACGATTTACAGAGCCTCAGTTGGTTATACCGAAAATCAAGGAGTAAACAAATCGGATAATTTAAACCGATATACCGCCTCTTTGGACCTTAAACATAAGTTTCGGAAATTATCCGTTGGTTTAAACATATTTGCTAACACTGGCACTCATAATTATTATCAATCTAATTTGGCTCCTACTGATTATGCATATAACACCAGTAGAGTAATTCCGGCATATGATGAAACAGGGGAATATTATTATTATACCCAAACAACCAGTGCAGGTGGATACAATGGTTATCAATACAATATAATGAATGAACTCGATAACAGTGGTATAACACAAAATAACTCATCGATTACTTCTAGGGCGAATTTAGATCTTGAACTTTACGACTGGCTAAATTTACAGGCTATTGTTTCAATGAGTGTTTCAAATACTGAAATAGAAAGCTGGTGGGGTGAAAACACCTACTATGCTGCGCTGCTAAGAAACAGCGACTCTCTCGAAGACATCGATCCTGAAACAGCAGAGCTGGTATACGGAGGAGAACTGGGTAAAGATTATACGCGTAATAAATCATATACATCTCGTTTACAAGCCAATTTTAATAAGTATTTTGGATCAGAGAGCCAGCATAACATTAATGCATCTGTTGGTATGGAAGCGAATTCTTCGAAATATGATGGCTTTTCTGCTATAACACGAGGTTATATGAAAGATCGTGGAAAATCTTATGTATCAGATATTGATTTATCTGTTTATACAACATACGCATCTTGGATTTCGTCTAACGTACCCAGCGTAACAGATAACCTTACCAACCTGCTGTCGGAGTATGCATCTGCTTCGTATAGCTATAAAGATGTATTTACTGTAAATGCAAACGCACGACTAGATAATTCAAACAAATTTGGCGATCAAAGCAACAACCGAATATTACCTATTTGGTCAACCTCGTTTATGTATAACTTTGCTTCTCTTATCAGAAACCAAAGTACGCTGGACTATTTACGACTTAAGACCTCATATGGTTTTCAGGGAAATATGTTGAGCAGTCTTTCGCCCAATACAATTATACAGTCAGGATCGTATAATTCGTATTTTAATGAGTACACATCTTCTATTTATACTTATCCCGACCCGAACCTGAATTGGGAAAAAACCAACTCTTTTAATGTAAGTTTGAATACTGCTCTATGGCACAGCAGGCTACAGTTAGAGTTGAGCTATTTTAACAAAGAAACCAAGGATGCATTTATCGAGAGACCCATATCCGGCATTAATGGTGCAACATCTTACATGGTGAATGGTGGGGATATACTAAACAAAGGATACACTATTGATTTTACTGTAATTCCTGTACGCACCAAAAACATTTTCTGGACGTTGTCAGGATCATTGACTAAAATTAAAAATACAATGAAATCCAATGTAGGTATCGATACTTACGAATTGAATGACTATTTAAACGGAATCGCCATTGTGCAAGGTGAATCTATAGGTACTTTTTACAGCTACGATTTTATCGGCTTAAATCCGGAGGATGGAGGCCCTTTATTTAACGATGGCGATGTAGCTTCTGTTTCCAACTTAAGTAAATACGAAACCTATTCTAAAGTATTATTGAAGTCCGGAAGAAGAGACCCAAATATCACAGGAGGTTTCAATACTTCGTTCAGATACAAAAAGTGGAGAATGAACGCTAACTTTAGTTACAATCTAGGTGCTAAAACTCGTCTTTTAAAATTCTATCCTAATGGAAATGATTATTCCCCTCAGTATAATATGAATAAGGATTTGATTAACCGATGGAGAAAACCTGGCGACGAAGCTAACACTAACATTCCTGCTGTATTAAATTATACTGTCAGCAGCCCATATGACTGGCACTGGTCGCTCTATGGATCATATACTAACTCAAACCATCTTGTTGCCAATAATAGTTGGGAACAATACGACTACTCCGACTACAGGGTAGTTAGTGCTGATTATCTTGAATGTACTTATCTAAGCCTTAGTTATGGTTTGCCAAATAAACTAATGCAACGATTAAACATCAGCAGAGCAGAATTTACACTTTCTGGAAGCAACCTGTTCACTATTTCGGCCAAAGAATTAAAAGGGCAAACGCCAACACAAAACGGCTTTAGTCAGGTTCAATTATCACAGCGCCCTACTTTTTCTTTAGGTGTAAATGTTACTTTATAAAACAGGAGATATCATGAATAAAATAACAATACGATATATAATTTTAATGATGATGGGCATTTACCTTTCATCATGTAACGACTTTTTAAAGGAGAATTCTCAGGATCTTTCCTACATTAACGACTACGATGACTTGGACGAACTATTATTGGGTAATGTATACCTCTCTCCAGGAACATCACCTGGCATCAACGATGTTACCGATACTTACATGCCATACCTTCACTTTATGTGTGATGAAATAGCAATACTTACCGATCCATCGTACAATATTCCCTATCAACTGCCTTCTGCATCTGAAGTTTTGTTTGGCTATTACACCTGGCAAAAGGATGTGGCTTTGGGTATAAATGGAAGCGAGATTTATGATGACAGTAATGACTGGAACAAAATTTATAAAAGTATTATCTCTGCCAATGTAGTACTTTCAAGTTTGTCTGAATTTTCGCCCAAAGACGATGACGAAGTTCGACAAGCCCAAAGGATAAAAGGAGAAGCGCTGTTTAACAGAGCTGCATACTTATTTCTTTTGGTTAACCTTTACGGAGATGCTTATCAACCGGATAACGCTGCTAAAAAAGCTGGAGTGCCCATTAAGCTTACGGAGTATGCAGAAATTGGTTCTTTTGAACGCGCTTCTCTGAAAGAAGTATATCAACAAATTATTTCAGACCTTACTCAAGCTACTGATGCTTTAAAAAACAACGAAGAAAAATCAATATACCGAATCAATTACGCAGGAGCCTGCCTGTTTTTTAGTCGCGTATATTTATATATGCAAGATTATACCAACGCTACTTATTGGGCAAAAACTGCATTGGAAGAAGCACCGGAAATAGAGGATCTGAATTCATTCTCCTCTCCTTTGTTTGACATTGATAACTCTAGTATCATATTTACTATGGGTGGGAATATTGTAGCCGAAAACATTTACGAGTATTATTCACCTGTGTGGGAATCAATTTATCTGGAAACCGGTCAGTTTGTTGTTTCCTCTGATTTGTACAATGTTTTTGACGATAGTGATTTAAGAAAAAGTAATTTCTTTCATACCAGTGACGATACGCCGGGCATTGTTTATTACGACAAGCAAAGTAATGAAACAACTGTGCAAGGCAACGAAATATCGGACTGTTTTACTTTAAGAACTGCCGAAGCCTGGTTGAATCTAGCCGAAGCCTACGCCTGCTCCGGAGACAATACCAATGCACAAAACGCCATAAACACTTTGCTTAAAAACAGAATTGAAAGTAGTGCATATCAAGGTACAACTTTAACAGGTGCCGATTTAGTTCATTTTATTAGACAGGAGCGTAGAAAAGAACTCTGTATGGAAGGACACAGATGGTTCGATTTAAGAAGATACCAGGTAAACAGTGCCTTCCCGGAAACAGTAACCTTATATTCTGCTGCAGCTGTTGTAGCGGAATATGAATTAAAAAGAGTAGATTATTATAAGTTGGAACCTAACGATCCTGCCTGGACACTGCCATTGCCAAAATACGAAAATGATTACAACGACTCAGAAGGCAATATCCGTAACAGCAGGCTGCCATACGAAAGTGAAAACTATTAATTTGGATCAATTATGAAAAAATATATAAACATTCTTATCGTTTTAAATTTCATTCTTTTTTATGCTTGTAAAAAAGAAGATAAGCTTAGCCCTTCAAATGCAGAGGTAGACTATTTTATGCCCTCAACAGATCAAACCGACGAAATTTCGGAGTTGAAACGTGAGTTTTACAAAAACACCAATGTAAAGCTACTTTTCTCTGACACCTTGTTTGTTTCTTCTGACGACACTATCTTGGTAGATATTCAATATAATTATATTGTTGATTACACCGGAATAGAATATGTAATTGATCAGTATTCGGATATTACAGAGATGGAGAGTACTTCTGACTTTGTAAAAAACCACATTCTTAACAAAATAGGAAATGTCCCCCCTCCTTACTCGGTATTACTGGTGAAAAAATTAACTTCGTTAGAAGATGATTACTTTGGTGGCTTTATTGAAACCGAAGAGAGTAACCTGGTAAGCCTTAAAACCACGGTAATTAATGTGGGCGATATTAACGCAAAAACCGATGACGAGAAGGAAGTGCTGGGTATTAATGTTCTCTCTGAATTTTTAGGAAATAAACTGGCAACCAACTATAGTACAGAACTAAAGCCATTCTTTGATGTATCTTCAGATATTTACGATAATTGGTTGCTATCCTACCCTACCTATACCGAAACGGATCAAATCAATGGTTTCATCGATATTCCGGGAGGATTTTCTTTATTTTCCAGAAAATTTGACCTTTCCAACTTTCTATATCATATGTTAAGCACATCTGAAGAAGATTTTAGAAATGCATATGGCAATTATGATAGAATCATCACCAAAATGGAACTTTTAAATAGCATTTTAAAAGAACAATTCGAAATAACTATATATTAAATTTAGGCCTGGTAGTTAAATGGTATTTTCTATAACCATTTTTCTAAAACCAGGCCTTTTCTGTGCCAACACATTAAATTTTAATCCAATGAGAATTACATTATCAGCTACGCTGTTTGTTTTAAGCATTCTACTATTTACTTCGTGTAAACAAAAAAATGGGTACAAAATAACAGGAAAGCTCGACGGCATAAAAGGTAAAGGGTTTGCTATTTTGCAAGACTACGATACTTACAAAGAGGATACTGCAGTATTTATAGACGGTCAATTTGAGTTTAGCGGATCCCTCAACCACCCAAAACTATGTCGTATTTATTTTATCGGACCTCATGATTCGCTTGTATATCAACTTAAGAGCGACCTTTTATATTTAGAAAATGAGGAAATAACTTGTTCTGGTTCTTACGACAAAATGATGTTTTATTTTGGCAATAAAGATACTTCTCTTCAGCGAATGAAGATTGAAGGAGGATATTTAAATAAAATTTATAATCAATATTTAAGTGAAACCAGATCAATTGTAAATAGAGCCGCTGAATTGAGCAAAAGTTTAGAGTTTCCGGAAGTACCTGCTGAGAAAATGTCGGAGAAAGAATACCAGAAAGCACTGGATATGCAGGTTGAAATGCAAGAATTTTTAAACAAAAGAGATTCTGTAAGAGATGTGTATATTCAAAAATATGCAGATACACAATTGGCTTACGATTTTGTTTTTGCCTCCATGGCCATGGATCATCATTTCGAAGATTGGATCGACGAAGGTTGTGCTCACGGTATAGAGTATCCTGAATATATGTCTCTACCCGACACTGCAAAAACCAATGGCTGGATTCAACTCTTAAAGCAACAAGGTAAATTCTCAGTCAATCGAATAGACACACTAAAAACTCTGGCTGACAATTGCAAAAAATTGACTCCCGGAGCGCCTTTTATGGATGGCATTATTACCAATGAAAATGGAGATTCTCTTAAATTAGGTTCAATACTTGGTAAAGATCAATATACGGTTATCGATTGCTGGGCTTCCTGGTGTCATCCTTGCAGAGCCGCTCTTCCGCATTTAAAACAGCTATATGAAAAATATCAACCCAAAGGCCTGCAAATCATTGGTCTATCGCTGGATGGACAAATGATGAAAAAGCAATGGCTAAATGCAGTAGAAAAAGAAGAGTTAGAATGGCCGCAATTTCTTACCGATTTCGAAAGTGATATTATGAAATCATACAAAGTTCAAGCTATTCCTAACATACTGATCATAGGGCCTGATAAAAAAATAATTAAAACAGGTGTCAGAGGTTTTGATCTGGATATCATACTCAAAAACATTTATGGTTATTAATCCTCGATAAATAATCCTATTACAGGTCGTTCTTTACGGCAAATATGCTGCAACAAGGGATTCAAACATGAAATCCCTTGTTTTTTTTAATCTGTTACATAAAAATCTTATATGAGAAACACTATATTCTTTGCAATAGCAACTCTTCTTATTTTCTCTGCTTGTAAAAAAAGTAATTCGTTTACCTTAAAAGGGAATATTTCTCAAATGCCAGGCAAAGGATTAGCTATTTTGCAAAATTATATTTCAGGAAATGCAGACACCATAGAAGTAAACGATGGTAAATTTGAATACACCGGGTTAATAGAAGAGCCAACTTTATACCAACTGTCTTTATCTGCAAAACAAGATTCTTTTTGGTTTCAATCCAGAACCGATCTTTTTTATATAGAAAACGGACTTACTACCATAAGCGGAAATTATCAAACCTTATACGATTTA
Organism: uncultured Saccharicrinis sp.; assembly: GCA_963677245.1. Classification (GTDB taxonomy): domain Bacteria; phylum Bacteroidota; class Bacteroidia; order Bacteroidales; family Marinilabiliaceae; genus Saccharicrinis. Next base: position 181,761 of record OY781921.1, on the reverse strand, counting down.
GATAACCGCAATTTCTTTTCAAGAAACAGAATGAGCATTAATGGAGGAAAATCAAACGATATATATGAAAACTATTTGAGTTGTGTTCGTCCAATTATACAAAAGGCAGCTGCATTAGGAAGTGAAATTTTACTTGATACAACTTCTTTAGAAAATATGACGGCAGACTATAAGCAACAACTAATTAACAAACAAAAAAATCTAAACACTTTACTTAGTCAAAGAGACAGTATAATAAATGAGTTTATAGTAAAACATCCTATGAGTCAAGTGGCATATGATTTTGCATATGCAATTTTAAGCAAAAAAAGCAAAATGACAGCCATTATTGATGAAAGCCAGGCTCACAGTATGGTATACCCCTCTGAATTAGAAAACCACAACGCAACTTCAATGGCCGTGTGGATTAGGCTAATGGAACAACAGAGGGCTTTTTCAGATGAAAAAACACAACATTTAGATTCTTTACTAAAAGAAAAAAGTAAATCCTTGCCAGGTACTCCATTTAAAGATGCACCCTTACGAAATGTAAATGGAGAAACTGTATCATTAGAAAACTTATTAAGCAAAAACAATTACACTTTAATAGACTGCTGGGCATCATGGTGCTTACCCTGTAGATGGTATATTCCTCATTTAAAAACAATTAATGAAGAATATAATAATAAAAGTCTGCAAATAATAAGTATTTCTTTAGATAATTATGATAAAACATCAGAAAGAAAACAATGGCTTCAAGCTCTCGAAGATGAAAATATGCCCTGGCCACAATATCAAACAAACTGCAAATCGGAATTTACCAGTTTATACAATGTATCATCTATTCCTAACATCATAATTATAAGCCCGGATAAAAAAATCATACAAACAGGTATCAGGGGCTTAAATGTGGATGTAGTCCTTGAAGAAATATATAATGAACCTAAACGATAATGATATTACTACAAAAATAATAAAACCAAATATGAAGCAAAAATCATCATTTATCATACTCATTTTAATTGTTTTATTTACAAGTGCTTGCAGCAAAAAAACCGAATATAAAATTATTGGTTCATTAAAAGGCATGGCACCAAATGGCAGAGCCCTATTGCTCGACCCTATTATTTATAAAGGAGATACTGTTGAAATAAAAAACGGACAGTTTACATTCAGCGGTAAATTAGATAGGCCAAAACTGTTTCGTTGCATGCTTGCCACTCCTGAGAATCCACCATACGAGATTCTAAAATCTTCATTAATCTACGTAGAAAACGGTGATTTAAAAATTGAAGGTAATTTTAATTCTATCGAATCGTATTATAATTTTACAGATACAACAAGTAATCGTATCAAGCTGATTGGCTCTGCATCGAACGATTTGTATGAGAAATATCTTGAGCAAACCAGACCCTATGTAAATCAAGCTGCTGCTTTAAGCGCCTCGTTGGCTTATGATACAATTGCTTCTTTTGAAAAAACTGCAGAACAACTGCAACAGGCAATTGCCATTCAGAAAAAAATGGCAGCTCTGCAAACTAAAAGAGATCAGATTAAAGAGCAGTTTATTAAACAGTATCCATCAAGTCAACTAGCCTATGACCTTGTGTACGCCAGTATGGCTATGAACAAAAAATACGAAGAGCAAATTGATGAAAGCATTGCCAAAGCCGCTGTGTATTTTGAGTCAATGGCTATTCCTAATTCTGAGAAAACAGATGAATGGATTTCCTTATTAAATAATAGTCAACAATTTACTCCTGAACAAATTCAACAACTAAAAACAATGGCAATAAAATGTGCCAGACTTTTTTCCGGAGCTCCTTTTTTGGATGGAGATATGATTACGCCAAAGAAAGACACAGTCAAATTATCTTCTATTCTAAAAGACGGTGAATATACTTTAATTGATTTTTGGGCATCGTGGTGCGGACCTTGTCGCGATTTGCTTCCACACATAAAACAGTTACATCAAAAATATGCAGATAAAGGATTAAATATTATTAGCGTTTCATGCGATGACGTCAAAAACATGGAAAAAACATGGTTAAAAGCACTAAAAGAAGAAAACATGCCATGGCCACAGTTTCTTGCTGAATTTGACAGTAAACTAACTTCTGGTTACCAAATTAATTCAATCCCAAATATTGTATTAATTGATCCTGAAAAACGAATTGTAAAAACAGGAATCAGAGGGTATGATTTAGACTTGATATTGCATGATATTTACGGAGAATAGGCCTCTAGGGTATTCAATATATATAAATCAAAAGCCGATCATAGAATACTAAGATCGGCTTTTTTGTAAGTTTAATTATTTAATTAACTCTATTTATAATTTTATTACCTTTTTAACTGATGAATTACATTCTGTCACTATTTTAACCATATACATTCCTGATTTAAAACCACTTGTATTAATTTGCAATTGTCTTGAAACTAAGATTCTGTTTTCGTATATCTTTTTACCAGTTACATCGTAAATTTCAATCAAGCGACTTTTTACTTCTTCATCATTTATCTGTATAATTAGGTAGTTTTTAAACAAACTTGGATAAACATTAAAGGTAGGATTGCTTTTATTTTCTTTCACAAAAGTAGTTTCACAAACATCTCCAACCCCATTTCCATTAAAATCTGCTTGATCTGAATTTGCATTATATGGACAGTTATCGCAAACATCCCCAATTCCATCTAAATCACTATCTGCTTGATCTGTATTCCTAGCTGTTGGGCACAAATCATCTTCATTAACAATCAAATCGCCATCTATATCATCATCACACAAATCGCCAATACCATCTCCATCCATATCTTCCTGATTGGTACTAAAGAAGTAGGGGCAGACATCTATATCGTTGGTGATTCCATCTCCATCTATATCATCATCGCAAACATCTCCTATACCATCTCCATCTAAATCATCCTGATTGGCATTATAAAGCACAGAGCAGTTATCCAAGGAGTCTTTTACTCCATCCATATCTATATCCGAATCTTCATTTTCTATAATATCGCTCACTTTAGCAACTACAAACTCCCAATTATATGGAGATGAGTAAATATTTCCATACGCATCACTCAAATTCAAAACACTAAGCACCAAGGTATCTCCGTCATTAATTTGTTCATAATTTGGATCTATAATTAACTTTTTATATATCATTCCAAACTGAAAGTCTATATTAACTGCTTGGGTTTGGTTAAATACAAGAATATTTTCGGCATCCGGATTCTGAATATCTTCGTTAAATATGGCATAGATAGTACCTCCTCTTAGCAAAGAATCTCCATTTGCTGGATTAACCATTGTTATAGCTGGTGCACTCCGGTCAACAAGTACTTGTAGAATATCGGATACCACCGCACCGCTATTACAATTTGCAATAGAACGGATGTAGTAAGTATCATCCTGTAGATTATTAAATGACAAATCAAATACAGTTTCTGTTAATCCTAAATTGTTAGATTCAATCACTTTGGCTGTTTCCCAAATACCCGTAGATAAACTTCTTCTTTCAATATCAACGGAAGTTATATTCTCTAGGAAATAATTAGATAAAGTAAGCTGTAATTTATCTGATGATTTTGAATTCACCAAAGGAAATATTAAGTCAGAATTCAACTCTATATCACCACATCCACTCTCAAATTCTGCACTCAAAATCAATTCATCACTAATAGAACCATCACACTGTGATTGTAAAACAAAACGTAAGTTGTCGTAGATATTTGACTCTGGTCCTTTTTCTACAACCACTATTACCTGCACTGATTCTCCGGCTGGAATATCATAAGGAGTAGGTACGCCGCCAACAGCAGGAGAACCGCCTATATAAATGCTTGCACCCTCATAATTACTTGTTTGATTAAAAACAAGATCATATGTAAAATCTTCGTCGCTTTCGCTTGTATTGATGAGTTGTAACTTAAAAATAGCTTGATCTTCGCCCATACTTACCACCTGGCTTAATTTATCGGCTCGTAGCATAACACCTTCACGTGGTTGAGTTCCTTTCTCCCAAGGGCAACTTGTAGTTCCTGCCTCAACTTTAAACACTGGCGTAAGGTATAACGGATCAGTAAAAACACTTACCGTCTGAAAATCTCCTAAATCATCATCATAAAGTTCAAACCCTGTAGTACGTTCATTTCCTATGGAAGTAGAAGATGACGCTCCAACCTCAGTAGAAAGACCTAAACTAAAGTCAAGTGTGGTACCTGATCCTGACTCTTCAATAGTTGTTTCAGACTTTGTTACATTATCCAATTTAATAGAACCCGATATTGTTGTTGTACTACTCCCAGATAAAGTAACTGATGAAGAATGCCTAACTCCACCATTGAAAGATATATTGGGGAAGTCTAAAACTGGAATAGCACTTTCAATGTTTTGATGGTTAATATTTATAATTTGCTTCCAATTATCTATTTCATTATCAAAAAGGAGCTTCTCTTCAGCATCATTAGTTGCATCCCTTAAGGTTTGCAAATTAGATATAAGAAAATCATTGATATGGCTCTCGCTATACATAAATGTAGTCGCAAAACCATTAGGCTCGAGAGCTAAAGAATTATAAGGTTCCTTAACTTTACAATTTGCCGTATCATATTCTAATACTTTTGTGATGGCATATCTTAGGTTCATAGCACCTCCAATATAAATATCACCATCTCCATTAATAACATCTTCATCATCTGAAGTGGCATATCCTTTACTAAAAGTTGTTTCAATTTCAATGGTTTGATCAACTCCTACTGAAATAGTTGCTGTAGATTCATTTGTTATTTTTGTAGTGGCCTTAGATTCTGAATATACAAACTGACCTTTTAACATTGCAACTCCCATTTTAATGCCTAAGTTGAGGCTTCCAAATGTGGACTTGTTATTAAAGAGGTTTATACTTTCTTTAAAACTAGTTGTATTTTCGAATGTACAGAAGCTGCCATCTCCTGGAGGATCATGTAATATAAGGAATGGTATATTAGGCGAAACCGTAGTAAATGTGGAAGTGTTAGGTTTGTGACCTACAATAATTATCTCAGTTTCATTCCACTCGGTTTCTTGTCCATCAACAACTGCTTTCATCCTAAACTTATTAGTATATGGTGGATAAATATTAGGTATAGCGATTTCAAATTCCAGAGTATCTTTTACTGCCCCAAAATAAATAGTATCTGTAATTATGCCATCGGTAGTCAACTCTTCTTCTATAATAATAAAACCTGTATCAGCATTACATACTTTATCCATAAAAGCTTCCACTACATCATATGTAACTTTATAAGTTCTTCCTTGCTCCATAACAATATCGTCGCATAAACCGACTTCGTCTACAAAGCAATAATTAAGTGTTGGCATAAGTCGGTATGTAAAATTCAGACTAACCGTATCTTTTACTGTTATTGTTACACTATTCGATATCAAAGAATCCAGATGTAAACTTTTTGTTTCTTGAAAAAACTCCATCACATCGCTTTCAAAGTCTTTATCATCATTCATGGAATCGAAGCTAAGCACTTCCACCTGATAACTATTAGTTGGTAATTCAAGAGCATAATAACCGTTATTAACAACTATAGTGGTATCATAACATCCTTCTTCGTTATAAAATCTAATTTCCGCATTTCCAATACTCGTTTGACATGATGCAGAAAAGTACCCATTGACAACAGTAGTAGCTGTATCAGTAAAGTTAATGCCAAAAGTATCTCGTAATAACTCTATATCGGAATAAACTTCCTTAAATAGATGTCCTTTTTTATTTGCCGTAAAAGTATATGTACCCGGCTCGGAAACATTTAAACCGAAAGATCCGTCTGCCTTGGTTGTATCAGGCATACCTTCGCCTTCTACCATAACAGCAACACCTTCTACAGGGCAACCAAATCGATTCGCTATAATTCCCGAAATACTTAATGCTGTTGTATCAGTATAATTAACCTCATCGTTGTAACTTCGATTAACGTTTAGTTCAAAAGGAATAGTATCAGGTTTAAAACCATGATCTGCATAATATGCTGTAGCAATAAAATCCGATCCATCATCAGGATCATAGTATACATTATTAATTTTAAATTTACCATCTTTCTGAGAAGTAATACCGGAATACACAGAAGGGATCTTATAATGATATTGTAGTGTGTCAGATGCTTTTTTATTAAGTCTTTCAAGCTTAACAGTTACTCCCCCTACAAATACTTCATTTCCAGATGCAGTTACTTTTCCAGCAATCCATCCATTAGGTTTTGTTCTTCCGTAGGCTGATGAAGAATACGTTGCATAGTCTTCACTTTTACTTTGAATTGTATACACATAGTAATAACCATCTTTAGGAGGAGTATCGGTATGCTTGCTATCCTCTTTTATAAAATCTTCCTTTATTCTTTCTCCATTTCTAAAAATATGGTAACCATTCGGCATGTAGTTAATTGATGGTTCCCATGTTAACACAACTTCATTACCATTGTTTGTTGCCTGTAAATCAAAATCAAATGAATTACCTTCAACAACTACACCTTCAGAACTTCTTCTAGCACCACCAAAATGTGGGTCATTAACTAATTTTGTTGTAACAGAAAAGCTTATGGTTTTGCCCCTGTCATCAGCTGGTAGAGGTATTATATGCTGACGTAAACTTCCAGGAACGGTGTAATTAGTTCCATTACTTCCTTCAATATAATATTCAATTTCTGCATCCGAATAACTGGAACCTTTTTCCCATGTTAGTTTAACTTCATCAAGTCGATCGGTAGAAGCATTTAAGTTTATTACATCATTTAACGGAGGTGTATTAAAATAAACAAAATGAGGGTACGCATTCAGCCCTACCATTACATTCAGTTTAAGAATTTCAGATTCTGATCTTGCATGCTTTAAAGGAACGGCAAATGTTTTAACTTTGTCATGCGTTCCCCATAAAGTATGTTTTCCGAGTTTTAAAATACTTTCATCTTCATTTCTGTAAAAATAAGTGTAAACATCATTAAAATAACCAAAAAACCAACTTTGATTTTCTATTTTACATTCAATAGTCAATTGCGTCTCTGAATATGTACGAACCTTGTAATATTCTTCAGATTTAACATGTTGATTTGCAAATATGGCGAATAAAAGCCATATCAATAAAAAGCGTTTAAATAATAAGTAAAGTTCTTTCATAATTATATTTGTTTAAAAACATTTGGGTAAATCTTGCTTTTAAACAAAAGTATGACAGAACCAAAAAGAAAGTCCTACCCACCCCGGGTAGTATTGTCTTACCTACTCGGGTAGTTTTATAAATTATAATCATAACCGAATTATTGACATTTCAATTCAAATAGAGTAATTTTCGTTCATTAAAAAATAATAAATCAATAATGACGAAGTATTTAAGAATCAACATAATTCTTATTTCATTTGCTTTTCTGTTTCCTGAGTTTGCTTGTTGTTATGATAAAATTTGTAAGGAATTTGATTGTGAATTAGCTTTTATTCATGATTCGGAAAATTCTATTGATAAGGATAGTGTTTTGAATGCAACCTTTACACCAATAATAAAGCTACCTTTTAACAATGGCTTCAAAAATGGATTTTACTGGATAAAAATAGAGGTCAACAATTCAAGTGAAGAATCACAGAATAAGATTTTTGAGATACGAGAACCTTATATTAATATAGCCAATGTTTACGTACCTAAAAACACATCACTGCATCAGCTTTACGAATTAGGAAATAAGGTTGAACTAAAATATAAACCTATAAAAAACAGGAATCTTGCCTTTCCTATCTGCCTAAAGCCAGGAATAAACCAAGTTTATTTACAAGTTAACTATCACAGAAATACCAGCTTTTTATTTTTTATTAAAAACCCACAAGAATACTTTTTAAACGAACAAAAAGCTATAGCCGGCTTCAGTTTTTATTACGGTGGAGTAATTATTATATTGCTCGTTAACCTTTTCTTTTTTTTTAGTTTTAAAGACAAGGCTTTTTTATTTTATTCTATCACCCTGGCATCCATGGCATTTGGTTTCTTATGCTTGGATGGGCTATTGGTGTTTATTCTACCTCCTGGTTGGTTGCTTTCCAATATAGATGTAGTGAGCTATATTGTGCTTACTATTTTTGGAGGGCGTTATTTCGCATCGGAATACTTGCATACAAATAAGTATGTAAAACATGCTAATATAATTGAAAGTACAATTACAATTGTTGCATGCGTCATATTTATTCTATGTATAATAGCAGAAAGTGCTTTATTATTTGCCCTTGGATTATTGGCCATGATAGTATTGGCTCTTTATTACCTGACTGTAAGCTTTATTAGTTTAAAAGATAATTTATATGCCAGATTTTTCGCATTTGCATATTCCTTTTTATTCTTTCTAGTTCTTTTATATGCCGTACCAATTGTTTTCGGAAATGATATTTTACAGTCAGGTTCCTGGATATTAAAAATTGGTAGTTTTATTGATATGATTGTTATTTCTTATGCAATTGTATATAAAATGAAGGTTCTAAATGAAGAGAACAAGAAAATGTCGGACTCGATAAAGCAATATATGAATGAAATTAAGGAGATAAAAATAAAAGATATACATACGAATCGATCTATATTAGAAAGTGACCAGGATAAGTTATTTAAAATAAAACATACTTATAGTCTTACAGAAAGAGAAGTTGATGTACTAAAATCCCTAATGCAAAATAAAACCAATGCTGAAATTGCAGATTCACTCTATGTATCTGTAAATACAATAAAATACCATGTTAAAAATATTTATCGTAAACTTAATACCAACGACAGGCTTCAGGTTCAGGAAGAAATTCAAAAGGTGTTAAACTAAAATAATGCAACTCCGGATTTAAATAAAATATCAGGATACGCTACTCCAACAAGATAAAGTGCATGTGCAGGTGCAGACGTACCGGCCAATCCTCTATCCTTCGCTTCTATGATATGACGGAACTCATCCATGGTCATCTTACCTCTACCCACCTCCAATAAAGTACCAACAATAGCTCTCACCATATTTCTTAAAAAGCGATCGGCACTAATTGTAAAAACCCATTTGCTATCATTTACTCTTTCCCAAATAGCTTTGGTAATCTTACAATTATTGGTTTTTACATCTGTATGCAGTTTACTAAAACTCGTAAAATCAATATATTCAAACAATATTGAAGCAGCCTGATTCATTAAATCAAAATCCAATGAAACATGTGACTGATATGCTAATTCTTGTAAAAAAGGATTCTTTATATCTACTAAGTGATATTCGTAAGTACGACTAACTGCACTAAAACGACTATGGGTTTCTCCATCGACTTTAGATAAGGAGTATATTGCTATATCCTTTGGAAGAAAGCGGTTAATTTTATGACAAAACTGATTGCTATCTATCGAAATATGATCACTATCGAAATGAGCGACAAAGTAAGAGGCATGGACGCCAGTATCTGTACGTCCACATCCCACTACATTAATTTCTTCTCGTAATATTTTGCTAATACAATCGTTCAGCACCTGCTGAACACTTATGGCATTGGGTTGTATTTGCCAGCCATGATATTTTTTTCCGTTATAGGCGAGTTCTAAAAAATAACGTTGTTTAGTCATTCTATAATATTACTTCTTACCCTTTCAATAAGGGTATACTTACTTTATAGGTTCTGCAAATAAATCGTAGGCTTCCGCATCTGTAATTTTTACATTACAGAACTCACCTACTTTTACTTCATTTCCATTTACCGGTATCAAAACTTCTGGATCTACTTCTGGAGAATCAAATTCTGTTCTTCCCACATAATAATCATCTTCTTTTCTATCGATGATCACCTTCATCTCTGAACCAACCTTTTCCTGGTTAATTTCCCAACTGATCTGTTCCTGTACTTCCATGATAGCATCTGCACGCTCCTGTTTTACCTCCTGAGGAACATCATCTTTATAGTTACGATAAGCATGTGTATCTTCTTCGTGCGAATATGGAAATACACCCAAACGCTCAAACCTCATCTCTTTCACAAACTCCATCATTTCCTTAAAGTCTTGCTCCGTTTCTCCGGGATGACCAGTTATCATGGTTGTTCTTAAATGAATTCCAGGAACATCTTTTCGCATGCGCTCAATTAATTTATACGTTTCTGCTTTAGAAACATTACGACGCATTGCCTTAAGCATAGGATCACTAATATGCTGTAAAGCGATATCCAGATAATTACAAACATTAGGATGATCATTCATCACTTTAAGTACATTGTATGGAAAGCCAGCCGGATAAGCATAATGCAAACGAACCCACTCAATTCCATTAACATCAGCTAATTTTTGAGTTAATTCACCCAAACGCATTTGCTTGTAAATATCTAAACCATAAAAAGACAAATCCTGAGCAATAACCTGCAACTCTTTAACACCTTGAGAAGCTAAATTTTCCGCTTCCTCAATAAGTTGTTCTATTGGTTTTGATTGATGTTTACCTGTTATTAAAGGAATAGCACAGTATGAACATGAACGATTACAGCCCTCTGAAATTTTAAAATAAGCAAAGTGTCCAGGTGTTGTCAAACTTCTTTCATTGATTAAATCAGCACGATATGTTTGTCCAAGATCCGCAACAATCTTCTTCCAGTCGAATTTCCCATAAATACCATCTACTTCAGGTAATTCTTCCTTAAGTTGCTGTGAGTATCTTTCCGATAAACATCCCATTACGAAGAGCTTTTTAATTTCTCCTCGCTTCTTTGCTTCTGCAAAATTTAAAATGGTTTCAATGGATTCTTCTTTTGCATCTCCAATAAAACCACATGTATTAATAATGGCAATCTCACCTTCCGGATTAAGCGCATCATGCGCAACAGAAAATCCTCCGGCTTCAAACTGCTTAATTAAAGACTCTGAATCCACTAAGTTCTTAGAACATCCCAACGTTACAACATCAATCTTCTTCATATTTCTTTAAGTATAAAGACAAAGGTATCAAGAATCAAGATACCAACATCTATAATAAATCTATGCTTTTAATAAACTAAAAAAACTCTTCAGAGAGATTTAGTTTTTCTAATTATGAATAAAACCAGAAATAGTTATAATTACTATCTTCCAATGCCCCATAAAAAAAGGCCACCTATAAAACAGGCAGCCAGTTATATTGTTTCTTTAAAAATCTAATTAAAAAGAGAATCTACAAATTCGTTACGATTAAACACTTGTAAGTCATCAATTCCTTCTCCAACGCCAATATATTTTACAGGTACCTGAAATTGATCTGATACACCTATCACCACTCCTCCTTTTGCAGTTCCATCTAACTTTGTAATCACCAAGGCATTTACTTCAGTAGCCTTAGTAAACTCTTTAGCTTGCTCAAATGCATTTTGACCTGTTGAACCATCTAAAACTAAAATAATTTCGTTAGGCGTTCCTGGAACAACTTTCTGCATTACTTTCTTCACCTTGGTCAACTCATTCATCAGGTTTACTTTATTATGAAGTCTTCCTGCCGTATCAATAATAACCACATCAGCACCTTGTGACTTAGCTGAAGATAAAGTATCAAAAGCAACAGATGCCGGATCAGATCCCATTTTTTGACGTACTAGAGGAACATCTACACGGTCAGCCCAAACTTGCAACTGATCAATAGCCGCTGCCCTAAATGTATCTGCAGCACCTAAAACCACAGATTTTCCAGCAGCTTTAAACTTATGAGCCAGTTTACCAATGGTTGTTGTTTTTCCAACACCATTCACACCAACCACCATAATTACATACGGATTATCACTCTTAGGAAGTTCAAAATCAACTTCTCCTTCTACCTTATTTTCAGATAAAAGTCCTACAATCTCTTCTTTTAAGATGGTATTTAATTCGGAAGTACTTAAAAACTTATCACGGCTAACTCTTTCTTCGATGCGCTCAATAATTTTAAGGGTAGTATCCACCCCAACATCTGATGTAATCAAAACCTCTTCCAGTTCATCCAAAACATCATCATCAACCTTTGAACGTCCAGCAACAGCCCTTGTTAATTTTTTAAAAACACTCTCTTTGGTTTTGGCTAAACCTTTATCGAGTTTTTCTTTTTTCTCCTTAGTAAAACTTCCAAATAAACCCATATCTTGTTAAATAAGAGAATCTATACCCTTAGGTCAAAAGACTGAAATAAAAGCCCTTTGAAACACGGAAATAATAAACAAGCTAAATATAAAAAAAATATGCATACCACAATACAGTCATATACATACAAAAAAGCTTCCTTTTGTAAAAAGGAAGCTTTTTGATAACAGTATTTTGCTTAAGCAAAATTATTTCTTGAAATAATCTTTTACTTCTTCGTTGGTTACAATCTCTTCTTTAAAAGAGTATGCACCCGTTTTTGGCGATTTTACCATTTTAATCACTTTTGTGTGACCTTTACCGCCTCCTTTTTGTAGTGTTGCTACCGCTTTCTTAGCCATGATTCAAAGATTTATTTAATTTCTCTATGAATTGTATAACGCTTTAAAATAGGGTTATACTTTTTCAATTCCATTCTATCAGGAGTATTTTTTCTGTTTTTCACAGTAATATAACGGCTTGTTCCAGCCATTCCACTCTCCTTATGCTCTGTACATTCAAGGATCACCTGAACGCGATTTCCTTTTGCTTTTTTTGCCATTTCTTAATCCCCCTTAAAATTTAGTTATATAACCTTTTTCTTGTGCGGATTTCAAAGCAGCTAATAAACCTACCTTATTAATCATTCTAAGGCCTGAAGCTGAAACCCTTAGGTCAACCCATCTATTTTCTTCTACTAGGAAGAAACGCTTTTTAAAAAGATTTACATCAAATCTTCTTTTGGTTCTTCTTTTTGAGTGAGAAACATTGTTCCCAGTTAAGAACCTTTTACCTGTTATCTGACAAACTCTTGACATCTTTACAACCGTTTTTTCGGATACATTTTTCAAACAGAGCGCAAAATACGTTAATTTTATTGTAAATAACAAACATTGGTTCATAAAAATGAAAAATATTTTACTTTTAAAGTAAATCAATGTTTTTTAGATCGGATAAGACCCTTCCTTTATGCTCTTTTATTTTGAAAATATTTTCCTATTTAATTAAATATTATCGTTTTTAATATCTGACTCTACCATTTTCAAGGCCATAACCAGAGCCATCTCTGTGCTTCTTACAATGTTCCGCTCTCTGATATGTCCAAAATTTTTCACCTCACTAGTTATTCCATTAGGTCCTGCAACTGCAATCCAAACTGTACCAACAGGCTTTTCATCGCTTCCTCCAGCGGGACCTGCAATACCGGATGTTGCTATGGCATAATCCACTCCCAAAGCCAGTCTTGCACCTTTAGCCATTTGTTCCACCACTTGCTGGCTTACAGCACCATGATCTTGTAAATCCTCCTCAGAAACACCTAACACACTTTTCTTAACCTCATTATGATAGGCAACAACGCTACCTTTAAAATATTCTGAACTTCCTGGCAACAAGGTTATTTGATGTGCGATATTTCCGCCTGTGCAACTTTCGGCACTTCCTATAGTGAGATTGTTTTTTGTGAATAAATCAGCAACCAATTCAACCGTTAATACATCATCATACCCCAAAATAGAATCACCTACAATTTTTTCTAATTCTAAAATTAAACCGTCAATTGCAGAATTTAATAAGGCTTCACTCTCTCCTCTTCCAGTAAAACGCAATCGAATTCTTCCTGGTGAAGGTAAATAAGCTAGTTTGATAAAATCAGGCATAGCTTGTTCAAAATCATCGAGCATTTCTGCCAAAACAGCCTCAGGAATATTATGAACAACAACTGTTTTGTGAACTATAGTTCCTGTATTAAAACGCTTTTGCAACCTGGGAATAATTGCTGTTTCCATAGCGTGTTTCATCTCTGAAGGTACTCCCGGCATCGAAACAAAAATAGTCCCTCCTTCATCAAACCACATAACCGGAGCTGTTCCTACTGGATTACGAATAACTTCACAATTAGAAGGTACCAAAGCTTGCTGACGATTGAGTTCATTATCAGAGCGAACATATCTTTTTACCATTTTTTGCACATCTTCAGAAACCTCATCGCTAAATACTAATTCAGATCCAAAGTATTTACAGAGCGTTACTTTGGTAATATCATCTTTAGTAGGCCCTAATCCGCCAGTCATTAGTACAACATCCGCTCTGGAACTACTTTCTTTTAGAATATTCAGAATTTCCTCTTCTGTATCCCTGATTGAATTTATTCGAGAAACCTCTAAACCAACTTCATTTAGTTTTTTTCCAATCCAAGCCGAATTTGTATCCACCACCTGACCTATCAAAAGCTCATCGCCAATCGTAACAATTTCAATATGCATGTTTACTTTATTTTAATTATTCAGATTTTTAAGGGCTTTAATTCTTTGCAACAAAGCGGGATGTGAATAATGAAAAAACACATACCACGGATGCGGAGTCAAATTACTTAATGCATTGGTAGAAATTATTTTTAATGCGCTAATTAAAGAGGAAGCATTATGATATTTAGCTGCAAATGCATCTGCCTGGTATTCATTTTTACGAGATAGAATTGTTGAAAATAACCCCGAAATTCCCGATATAGGACTATACAGAATTCCAAATGCAATAATACCAATGTGAAATGATGGCTCTTTTACACCCAAAGCTTGTGATAGGAGGGGTGAGTCAACAAACAATGAGAAAATGTACAACATGATACCTGTTTGAGCAATTCCACTAATCATTCCCCATAATGTATGCTTCTTTTTGTAATGACCTATTTCATGCGCTAAAACACCCACAATTTCATCTACTTCTAAATCATTTACCAAAGTATCGTATAAAACAATTCTCTTTTTTGCTCCTAATCCACTAAAAAAAGCATTGGCTTTTGTACTTCTTTTAGATCCGTCCATTATGTACACATTATCCAACTTAAAGTTCACACGTTGACAAAAATCTTCAATTGCTGTTTTCAATTCTCCTTCTTCTAATGGAGTTTGCTTGTTAAATAGTGGTAATAATACAGAAGTATAAAACATCGTCATAAACAACATAAAAATAGTCATCAATCCCCAGCCATATAACCAAAAATTAGCTCCAGCCAATTCATAAAACCAAACAATCAAAGCCAATAACCCTCCTCCTAAAACTGCACCCAATAGTAAAGATTTAAGCAAATCCAGCACAAATATTTTTGGTGTAGTCTTATTGAATTCAAACTTTTCTTCGATTACGAAAGTGCTATAAATAGAAAACGGAATATTTAAAACGGTTGATCCCAACCCTAACGCTCCTAAAAATAAGATAGCTCGCCAAATGTTAGTATCGGTTATTGACAACACCCAAGTATCGAGCCATGCAAATCCGTTAAAGAGCAACATAGCCATTACCAAAACAATACTATAGGCAGAAGTTAACCAACCAAATCGATAATTTACTTTTGAATATTGCTGTTGACGTGCATACTTATCTGCATCGTAAATACCCTTTAATTCATCTGGAATCACTTCACTCCATTTAGTTGTATTGAGATATAATAGAAAACGTTCCCAAACAAATTCAAATAATATTATAAAAACAATAAGATTAAATACTGTAGTTACACTCATAAAACTTCAATTTTTAAAAATGCAAAGATATAAGAAAAGGGAACTTATAAAGTATAAATTCCCTTTTGGTGATTCTGTATTATTTTACTCTTAATATCTTTGATACGTTCTGGGAGTTCCTCTTTTTGACTCCACTATGACAACACCATTTTTAGCATCTTCGCCAAATAGTTCAACAGCCTTTTTTCCTTTCATTACCCGAATGGATTTTACATTGTAATACTCAATTGTTTTTAACCCCAATACTTTTTTATTATCCAATACAAAAAGCGGTGTTTTTCCATTTGCATAAAAAGGTTTAATCTGCTGAGCCAGCTTTTTATTTTCATCGTTTAAATAAAACTGGACTGGGATACTCATTTTGGTACTCACCTTATTCCCATCTACTTCACCTGCTTTCCAATCCTGCATCGTATTTACAACCCTTAAAGCTTCTTTGTCCAAACTTTCACTCAAACCTTTTTCTACTTTTACATCTGATAATTGCCCTTTCTCGTTTATTATTACAGAAACAATAACCTTTCCTTCTGTTTCTGTTGCCAGGGCATCAACAGGATATTTAATTTGAGTAGATAAATATTTCTGAATATTTCCTCTTTTCTTATTAAAAACTGGTAGTTTATCTACTTTATCATATATTTTTTGTGATGCTTGCTCTACTTTAGTAGCTGATAGATTAGTTGAAAACAAGCCAAATAATAGACTTATAGAAACAATGCTGACAATTGATAAAATTCGTTTCATTTCAAAAGGTTTTAGATGCAGGATTTCATCGGGTTACTACTAATTTATTAAGCTTTAAATCACAAATTCTGTGCCGACTTGATTTATTTAAAACAAAAATAGCCCCAATGGGGCTATCTATTTTTTTACGCAATTTGAATTTTATTACTTCGAGTGACCTCTCATTTTATCAATTTTTGAAATCACGCTTCTAATATCATCCATTGTGTCACTATGTGACTTAGCATCTAATTCTTTATTAGATTTTGAAGATTTTTTTAATACCTCTTGTGGTTTTCTTGTCTGCCCTGAACGTATTTCAAAATCTGCGCCGGGGTATATTCTTGGTTCATGAAAAGCATCTACCTCCTCGTAATTAACAAAACTAAGCCTATCCATTAATTGCTTAAAAAACTCCACATGAACGTCATCCACTTTAACTTTAAAATTTTTCATACTCACTCCCTTTTACCTTAACTTATATCCCTTAAAAACTAATTTGTATTTTTTCTCATCGTTTAGGAATTTCAATGTTTTAAAGATTCAAGTCAACTGAAAAACATAACAACCTTTGTTAAAGTTCATATCAGTAAATCCACTTCTAATAAAAATAATTATAAAATGGCGCTTTGCAAAAATAAAAATAGATTATTTTGTTTGTATTGACTTAAATCAGACAAATACACACGATATACTCATATATTTAATTTTCAATAGTGTAATTATCTGCATCTAAGTGCACTGGAAATTTATTTACAAATTCCTTTTGCTTGTTAAAATCCAAAATGATGGTGGAATAGTTTTCTTTTGTTGAATTTAAGTTTACTAGTTCCTCTCCCTTATAATTAATACAACATGTACCTCCAGAATATTTTATTCCTCCTCCTTCCCCTGCTCGATTAACACCAATAACATAACACTGGTTTTCAATGGCTCTGGCTTTTAATAAAATATCCCAAACATTCATTCTTGCCGCAGGCCAGTTAGCCATATAAACTGCTAGATCATAATCTTTATTATTTCTACTCCAAACTGGAAATCTTAAATCATAACAAACCTGAGGTAACACTTTAATTCCTTTTAAATCAAAAACCTTACGATTTTTTCCTCTACTAAAATGTTCTGATTCGAATCCGGGACTAAACAAATGTCTTTTGTCGTAGTAATCAAGTTTTCCATTGGGAGAAACCCATAAAGCCCGGTTATAATATTTCCCACCTTCTACAATAGCATGTGAACCTGTTAATACACAATTTCTTTCATTAGCTACCATTTTCATCCATTGCACTACCCTACCATCCATTGTTTCTGCTATTTTTTCAGTATTCATAGAAAAACCACAACTAAACATTTCTGGTAAAACCAATAAATCTCCAATTTCTGGGATGGTGTTAACCACGTTTGATAAACGGTGCAAATTTGCATCAATATCTTCCCAAATTATATCATTCTGAAGTAATGTTATTTTTAATTGCATGAATAAAAAGATTAACTCAATTATTTAAAATATTTATAGCGAAACTAATAACTGAAAAAGAATATACCCTAAATAATTACCAATAGCATAACCTATTACACCTATAGTAATTCCAGGGATGATCATTTCTTTGTTATTTAAGGTTCCGGCCAGAACCGGAACAAATGGAGGACTGCAGATTAGTGCAGTTGAAGTGATAATAACAGTATCGGCATCTACTTTAAAAATACGAGCAAATAAAGTATGGACAAATAATGATAAAAACAGTACAAATGTCACAAATAAAAACAAGCTGATATCCACGTTCAGTAATTGCTGAAAACTTAGTTTTGATGCCACAACAACACTAAATATCAGTATAAAATACATTCCTAAATCAAAAGATTTGGGTATGGTTTTTATTTTATTATTAAAAGAAGCCAATATTGAAAATGTAGTTATGGATAATATAAAAACAGCCATTTTCGATTTTTCAGCTACCAGAAACATAATTCCTGCTCCTAACGCTACTATAAGGATAGACCAGCCTAATGCTTTAATCAAATGGGTTCTATTTTTTTTCTTCAACAATCCCCAAAATAACTCCTCCTGATTATTAGCTTCTATTTGTTGGGAAGTCTTGTTATTTCTCTTAAACTTTGGTAAAATCCATTCAAATACCTTTTTACCAAACGACAATAAAAAAAACAAATACACTGTTGATAACAGCATGTCGTAGGTATGCACTTTTATAAAAGTGAGTTCATCTACATCCAATATCATTTTTAAAGCAGCCATATTAGGCGTACCTCCGGTATACACACCCACAAGCATACCTGCTACTTTTTTTAAAGGATAGTGTGCACTACCTTCAAAAATAAAATAGCCAATAATTACAACAGATATAACTCCAATTAAAGCCGAAAGCAACGAAATAAAAGCTCCTCTAGCTAGAAAAAGAGTCTTTTTTAAGTCTGAAGAAAAGAGTAGCAATGGTATACCAAGTGGAATACAAACCGACATTAATTTTTCCTGAATTTCCTCGATGCTATTGTTAGCCAATAAGCCAGATGTAGAGAGAAGAATTCCTGTTATATATGCCAATAAAATGGCACCTATTTTGTTAAAAAATTTATACCGGTAACATAAATATAAAATCCCGAGTGGAGAAAAAATATAAAATAAAATCAAAAGTGCTTTTAGCATATGGTTGCTCTAATTTTGAAGCACAAATTTAGTTATAAAATCATTCATTTCATCACGCACTATTTTTGTACTCACTATGTAATGATTAGCAATCATACAGAAGGCATAAGAATTCCCATTTGAAGTTGTTAGATAACCACAATAACCAAGAACACTTTCCATTGATCCACTTTTTCCGTAAATCTTGCCTTTCAATTGAGGATGCTTAAAAACACTTCGCAAGGTTCCGCTTTTTCCACCTTCGGCCAACGAATTCTTAAAAAAGGGAAAGTACGGACTTTTTTGTTCCATCCAGTTTAAAAGCTGAACCATCCCCTTGGGACTTATCAAGTTTTTGGGTGATAAACCACTACCATCTTTCAATTTAAAATGAGATTGGTAATCAATACGATCTTTCCAATACTCTTCAAAAACACAGCGCCCTAAATCCCAATCAGCCTTGCCTTTCATTGTCATTGCCATGGTAAGCCAAAGTTGATCTGCAAAAAGGTTATTGCTTTTATGATTAATAACTTTTATGATTTCTGCTAAAGATGGTGAGTAATGATTATAGATAAGATGAATTTCTGATTCTCGTTCAATATCCTGATTATGAACTTCAATCCCCTGCTCTTTTAATTGCTTAGTCAGGTGGTTCACAAACACCAATTGAGGATTTGGCATTGCCGCTTTAATTTTAAAAGTATTTCTATTTTCAGGAATAGAACCTTCTATCCACCATTCTTGCATACTTCCAACTCCAAATACGTAAGCACTATCTTTTTTGTGGTTTGCTGCCAACACCCTGCAATCTAGCTGAAAAGGGTCAAATTCAGGATAAGTAGATGCCACCTTACACTTAGTACCTGCCTGTCCGGACTTAAGGTAAACGTTAATCGTATTATCCATATAATTAAAACCGTGTGGAGAAGCACCATAATAATTTCCCATGTCTTCCCATAAACGAGGTGCAGCATAAGAAACGGTATCGGCATTAATTATTATTTTTCCTTGTATACGCTTTATTCCTTTGGATTGAATGACCTCTGCAATTTTATTTAATAATAGTTCTGGTTTGGTATCAGAAAAAAAAGAAGATCCCAATGTTGGATCTCCATCTGAATTAATTATTAAATTTCCTGTAAGTTCTCCGTCCTGAATTGTTCCACTATAAGAAATGTTGGTTTTATAAGTGAAATCTGGACCTAACAACTGAAGTGCTGTCGCCGTAGTTACTATTTTTGTTAATGATGCCGGAGTTAACCTTAATTGACTATTGTATTGTTCCTGATTTCCAATTTTGTTTGGACTAAATTCATAAGCAAAGTACGCTCCCGAGTCTTTTAACTTAGTTTGACTATTAAGTCCTGAATAAAAGACAATCAAAATCAGTAATATAAAATTTCTCATCTCACTTTTTGAATTAGAAAGTTGTATTACTCAATTATGCCTACTTGCTCTTTTAATGCTTTCATTTGCTTTACACGCTCCCCAATCATTTTCATATAACTAAGCAACCTAGCCTTATCCATAGCATACCAGTCTTCATTAACTTCTTCAAATTCTTTAATTCCTTCACCTAACCAATACAAAGAAGACTTATAATCACCATATATTTCTGCCGCCAACGCCAAATTATAACAAGCTCTTACCTTTGTCATTTTTTTAGAATTGTCATAAATATATTTCCACATTTTTATGGCCTCTCCCCACTTCTCCTGCCTAACAAATTCGCCTGCTTGTGTAAACTGGTATTTTCCTGAAGTATAAAAACCTCTTTTCTGTGTTTCCCATCTTGGTGCCATCAGGTTTGTTGCTTCTGCACCCATATAGGCACTTAAATCTTTAATTGATTCCTTTATCCCGGGCAATTTCTGACCAATTCCTCTAATCGATTCATCTATGGCATCCCAAGAAATAGTATCAATCTGTGCATCCTGTAAAACAACCTCTTCTTTATAATTATCGTAAACTCGCCATAAAATAATACTGGAAGCATTAAGATATCCATAAAGTAATCCAATATCGTAATGTGAAACATCAATATCGGTATGATAAGCGTATTGTTCTAAGGAAACAACTGCATCTGCATTATATTTTTTGCATATGGTATCCACCTGAGGCCAACTCAAAGCCCTGTTCTTTATATTTCGTTCTGTTTTTAAAGGCTCCTGATGCCAGTATACAGTATCAAAAAACTGACGATAAGTTAATTCTTCATTTAGCACACTTAAGGTTGTTTTAGAAAATTCGTCATACCAAATGGAATCAACAGAAAACTTTTCGGTGAGTGTTCTTACTTTATGAACATCTTTACCTCGATACGGAACTGAATTATCTACAATTACAACAGACTTTATCTCTGGTTGAATAGAATGTTTGGCAGGAATCAGTACATCAATATTCATTGATTTATATGTTGTACATGCCGAAAACAATACAAAACCAATAATGAAAACAATAAAACGGTTCAACATAGCAAATTAATAAGGGTAAACACATTTACCTTTGTAACAAAAAAAATGCCCAAAATTGTTTTAAATGGATTTGAGCATTTTTTAAACCATATTTTAAATAATTGACTGACAGAAGAAAGCTCTTCTAATCAATCAACAAACTATTTACTTAATTCAAGAATTTGTGTAACGGCAGCATCATTTAATCTTCTAAAATATCCGATAGGCCCAAACAAGCAGGCTTTTTTACCCATTTCTTCAAAATGCTCATCAGTGATATTCACTTCACTTAATGTTGCCGGCATATCCAAACTATTAAAGAAATTACGGATGGCTTTTATTGTTTCTTTAGCCGCTTCTACATCATCTTCAATTTTAACATCAAACACGTTACGTCCAAGTCGGGCAAATTTAAAAGCATTACGTTCGTTTAAAACAAAATTCATCCAATTGGGAAATAAAATAGCCAAACCTACTCCATGCGTTAAATCGTTATAAGCACTTAACTCATGCTCAATACCATGAGTAGCCCAATCTCCCATCATTTTACCTGTAGCAGTAAGTCCGTTTAATGCCAAACTTGAAGCCCACATTAAGTTAGCTCTTGCTTCATAATTTTCAGGTTCTTTTATGGCAATTGGACCATATTTTATACAAGTTTTTAAAATGGCTTCGGCAATACTATCTTGTATCTCAGTACCCAAATCTGGTGTAAAATATTGCTCAAAAATATGACTCATAATATCTACTGTACCTGCTGCTGTTTGCAATTTATTAACAGTAAACGTAAGCGTTGGATCAAGAACAGAAAATTTAGGTCGTAAAATATCTCCTCCCATAGCCAACTTCTGTTTTGTCTCCTCATTGCTAATTACAGCATTTCCATTCATTTCTGATCCTGTAGCTGCAAGGGTTAATATAGCACCTATTGGTAAAGCACTTTCTAATTTTGCTTTTCGGGTGCAAAAATCCCAAACATCACCTTCGTATTTAACTCCGGCTGCAATAGCTTTAGTTGCATCAATAATACTTCCTCCTCCAAGAGCTAATATAAAATCAATTTTTTGATCTCTGCAGATTGCAATACCTTCTTTTACGCTTGACAACCTTGGATTAGGCTGTATACCATTTAGTTCTGTTATATAAATATCCTTTTCCTCAAGCTTGGTTTTTACTTTATCCAAGACTCCGTTTTTTACGACAGATCCTTTTCCGTAAGTAATTAAAACCCGGCTTCCATATGCCAATATTTCATCCGCTAATTCGTTAATTTTATTTTTACCAAATAATATTTTAGTCCCGGCCTGAAAATTAAAGTTCTTCATTTCTTATGTTTTTATATTGAAACCAATATTGAGAATTCCTGAAATTCTCTGCTTCAAATTATATACAGTTTAGATTATAATACTTCTAAAAAAATATTTCTCTAAAATAAGGATACTACATGGGATATTAAAATCTTTAAAACCGAAATAGGATAAAACGTAAAAAAGGCCATATGAAATACATATAGCCTTTATCTGAAGTGTAAAAAATCTTACTTAAATAGATACATCATTCTTCTTTGTGTATCAGGAATGCCAATAATATTATTCAAAAAGTCCTCTTTAAACGATAGTGTTCCTTTTTGAATATATCCTTGTCCATACGGCATTTTACATCCCCACGAACCTGACATTACACTTTTTCCGAAGTTGGTAACTTTGGCTATGGTATGTGTACCCACCGTAATAATACATGTTTTATACCCCGCAGCTTCTGTAATAGACTGTGCCATATTTTCCTTTGTAATAACAATGGACTTTTCTGCCTGACTATAAGCCACTTTGTTAAAACTGGCAATTGGTGAATGTTCATTTAATTCTCCTTCCTCAAAACTCACCACTCCTGCTGCAAACTCCTTTATTACAGCATCTTTTGATTGTTGCGCCATTCCAGAAACAGTTATTAAACTGATCCATAAAAATGTAAAGATTGATCTCATAACTTTTTGTTATTTTATACGTTTATGACCCTAACGAATTTTCTAAACTGAAGTTACATTTTTTTCAAATGGCACTAAAATTTTATTCTACAACCAATCCTTTAAGAACCAATTCTGCTGTTGCTGGATTTGTTGCCAATGGAATATTATGTACATCGCAAATTCTCATTAGCATATTAATATCAGGCTCGTGTGGATGTTTATCCAATGGATCTCTGAAGAAAAATACACCTTTTACAATGCCATCTACTATTTGCGATGCGATTTGCGCATCTCCTCCTAGTGGTCCAGATTGCACTCTTTCTACACTTAATCCAGCACTTTGAGCATGTTTTCCGGTAGTACCTGTTGCAATTATCTTAATATTGGCAGAATCCAAAACATTTAGGTGCTTATTTAAAAAGGAAACCATTTCCGCTTTTTTCCCATCATGGGCAATTACAGCAATTTTCATTTGATATCGTTTAGATTGTTTAACTATGGGGTGGTATGCTCCAAAAATAGGATATTTTTTAATTTGAAATACATCAGGTACAAAAAAAGCTATTCAAATTTGAACAGCTTTTCTTTATTATGTGATTTTTATATACTTCTTACTTTATAATTACGGATAAGTAACTGTTGGAAAATCGTTAGACATCGCCTCAGGAATTGCTGCGCCATATTGCTTGTTAATAGATTTAATAAAAGCATTGGCTAGCATAGCTGCACCTCTTTGTGTTGGATGCAATCCGTCCAAAGAAAAGAATCCGCCTGTTACAAAACTAGAACTATATGAATTACCATCTACCACAATTCCTTTGTATAAATTCTGATACCATGCTTCAACATCTACTAATGCTAAACTACGAGTTTCTGCTTCATCCTCAATAATTGCATTAAACTGAGCAGTTGCATCCTTAATTGATTGTATTTCTGCTACAGTTAAAAACATTACATCTGTTAACGGTTCGGCAGATCCATACATAGATGCTGAAAGTATAGCTGTTTGTGCACTTAGTAAAACCAGCTCTCCCTCTTGCATCTGTCTTCTTCCCAAAGGGTGATTTTCATCAGCAACCACAAAGGCATTTGCACCTTCTTTAAATTCGATAGTAGCTAAACCATATGCAGTTGCTCCTTGATTATATGCTGTATAAGCTGCGTTTAAAGTAGAAGCTTGATCCGCTGATAAAGTTAAATTATTATAAGCTATTGTATTGAAATACGGAAATGCGGTTACATCCGGTATATTTGCCAATGCGCCTTTATCAGCTTGCACAACAATTAAGGCCATAGCTCCTTTAAATGCCTGCGTAAAGGCTGTAACATTAGTAATATCACCAGAACTTAATCCATCAGTATTGCCAATACCTCCATTAATTGCATAATCCAATACATCATAAATACCGGCCCAGTAGGTAAAAAAAGTAGGTTGATTTAAAAGTGCATCTCCAATTACAGTTGATGTTCCTGGTGCCGATGCAAAACGAGAATAGTAAGGATTAAAATTACCTTCTCCTAAAGTATAATCACCGAATTGTGAACTTACTAAATGAATAGCCTTTGCTGCAGGAACTCCTACATTATGATAAGGTGCATTTCCATTAACCCAATTTGTAGGATCAGTTAACAGTTCTGTATCCCCTGCAACAGGAACAGGACTTAAAGCTCCATTAACAATGGCCAACTCATATTTACCATATGGAGGAACCCCAATTGACTTATTATCTTCAATTAAAGGTAATTTCCATTCAATTGTATCTACCTTATTTATTTGATCAGCCAAGATACTAGCATATGAATTTTCCTGACCTTCTTTAAACAATGCACCATCCGTATAGCCGGCTGTATAAGAATCTCCGATAGCAACAAACACAGATAAATCTGCATTACCACTTGCAGGTTCAAAGTCATCATATTTTACTTCACATCCAAAAACAAATAAAAGTAAGGATGCTATAATTATATATTGCAATTTTTTCATGTGTTTAAATTTTACTTTTTATTGCCACATACAACTCGCCAATATTGAATATCTTCTTTTTTTAGAAAGATTTTCTAATGGCTCGTTTCAGCTTCGATTAAAATAAATTAAAATGAATACGATAAGCCAATTCCTGGAATAATAGCTCTGGAATTATAAGTACCTGCAAAATTAGCAGGTGTATAAGTTGCTTCTCTTTCGAATCCATGTATATAAAGGTATGATACATCCAAACTTAGCTTTTCTGAGAACAAATAAGATCCTCCCACAGAAAGTCCAAGTTTATTCATTCCTGGTGTTTCCGGATTTAACAAATCATCCTGAATAGGTGTTTCATCATAATATACACCACCTCGCAAAACAATTTTATCTGACACTTTATATTCTGCACCTACGCGGTAAATCATAGTATTTTTGTATTCTCTTGGGTTGTAAGAGTCTTGCAATTGTGCTGTATTTATTTTAAAATCAAAAGTTAACTGATCGTATGCCGACCAGAATACATATTGTAAATCCGCAGCTAATGCCAGTCTATCCCCCACTTTATACCCTAATCCGAAAGTCAAGTTTGCTGGTAAAGGTAATTCAGAATCAAATTTATTTTCGGCAGGAAAGTAGGCTGATAATGCAGAAGGAACCGTGAAGTTCGCATCTCCATCTTCCATTTTCATAGCCACTTTTGAGCGATAATCAATACCTACACTTAAATCTTCTGAAAACTGATAGAATATACCAGCATTAAAACCGGCTGCTATAGTAGAACCTTTTATCTGCACTGCGCCTTGAATTGTTTCTGAAGATGCTGGTAATGCTTTATTTAATTCTACAGCACCATATACCAACATAGCACCCAAACCAAATCCTAACTTATCATTTATTTTATAGGATAAAGTTGGCTGAGTGACAATGGCTTTTAGCGATATATCCTGGATTAAGTAACGGCCAGTCCAATTCTCATCCCATGCCAATGAGTTTCCATAAGGTGTGGTTACTCCCAAAGCAAGCACAAGCTTTTCATTTAGTTTTTTTGCACCATAAAAATAAAATGGTGTACCCGTAGGATTTTCTGTTTCTGTTTGATAGGTACTGTTTAAAGAAGAATAAGAAGCTTGAGCAAACACCAATGTTCCTCCCACAGAAAAATCATAATCTTTTTGCATAAAACCCAAAGCTCCAGGGTTAAAATGAACTGCCGAAGAGCCTAGCATTAAACCGGTTCCGGTATGTCCCATGGCTGTATTCTTTTGTCCTTGTACATTCACCTGATAACCTTCTGCTTTAATATTAAGCATCGTGCTGACAAGAAAAAGTAGAAAAATAACCTTTTTCATGTTTAATTTTAGTTTTTGAAGATCCTATATTACTTACCATTTTAATATGCATGGTCAAAAAACATACTATGCTGATAAGCTTTATACCATCTTGTTTAATGAATCGATTTTATTTACGTTTGACATCCAAATATTATCATAAGATAAATTCTTAATGGTAAAATTTGAACAATCCGCAACGTACAAACAATATTTCTTATAAAATCTGATTCTTTTAGATAATTAAACTAAACCTGAATATTTAAGGCTTTTGAACCTAATGGTCAATTAGTCCATAATGCAACAAACAGATACCCTACTGATATTCTGATAATTACTAAATTAAAATTATTATGTTTTGAAAAAATTATTATTTATATAGATTTTCCTGCACAAAAGTTCTGAGATGAGCATAGCGCCTTTTAATTTTACCATTTTTGGCAATTGTGGCTTTTTTTAACACTTTGTTATAGTCTCCCATCCAGAAGTATTCTAATATATGATTTACTAATTGGTTCGAGAAATGGACAGATGCTTCTTTGGCTAAAACACTGGGGAGTTTACTAACTGCCATCACAGTAATATTATCTATACCTGAAAACGCCTTTTCTTCTTTAAGAGTACTTTTATTAAAATCGTAGTATGATTCTTCGATTGGTACATCCTTAATAGTTGTGGGAACCGATCCATTTATATCACAGGTAATATCACCAATAATATCTATTTTAAATAAATCAGATCTAACATCATCTGTATTAAACAATCGAGGTGCTTTTGAGTCCCAATAATGGGCAGCTATAAATATATCTGCGACTTCAGCAAATCTTAAAAAATTACTTTTAAACTCTTTCGGCTGTTTTTTATAATCTTTAAATGTAAAAGGTAATCCTTGCTTGTGTTTGGCATAATGTGTTGGATCTGCGACAAAATAAACGGGATCACGAAATGTTTTATTAAAAAAACCATCTGAATCAACTTTAAAAATTTGGCATACCTGCAACACCTCTTCTACCCCACTCGCAACTCTACCACTTCCTGTAATCAGAATTTTTTCGTGCATACCTACTACCTTTTTCAACTCCTTAAACATTTGAACCTTATTTGTAATTTGTTTAAGTGTTAATAAATCAAACAATTCTTTTTTAATACCATAAGCTCTTATGGTATTATAAGCACCAGCTAAACCTGCAAAATAACCAAATGCTGCAATACGTCTCTTTTTCTCACCATATAAAAACTCATAATCGATAAGTGTTATATTTTTATCAATTACAGCCTGTAATAATGCCTGGTTATGAACTTGCTTTTTAGCTGTATGCGAAAAAAACATGTACTTTTTTCCCCTTATCAAGGTGTTTTTATCTACTTCTTTAATTCCTAACAATAAATCACAATCCGATAAGTCATCACTTATAATACATCCTGCATCTATGTATTCTTCCTCACTAAAACACCTTACTTCTGAAGGTTGAACCAAGATAGTTAATGATTTATTGATGCTTAGTAGTTTTTGTGCATCATCTGGAGTAATAGCCACACGTGCATCTGGATCGCTCTGTGTTTCTTTAAGTATACCTATAGTAAAAGATGGTACCATGTAGATTGATTTTCTGAGTTTAATGTACAATATTTTTCTGAAGCACTTACTTTTTTAACAAAAGAATAACATATTTACTATTGACGTATAGATACACCTTGTTATATTAACATTGAGTTGATGCTAAATTTATTTTTACGCATTGGGATATTTTTATACTTTTGCAATCCTTATACCACATGGGGCTGACTTGGATTCGACGGCAGGTGAAAGTGGTATGTAAGCATGCAGAGCACAGAAATTCCGGCTCTTTAATCCTGGGTTTCAACTATTTTTAATTGGCGAAACTAATTACGCTCTTGCTGCTTAATCGAATCATAGTAGATTGAAGCTTAATTCCGGCATAAGATGCTGGAACAAGACATCTCTCGAATGCTAAGTCCTGAGGCTATTCGATCCGGAGATGCAAGTAAATCGGGAATCGGTTTAATCTTACTTCGTGGTTAAGCTTAAACTTAAGAAGATAAGGTAACAGTCGGTGGCTTTGATCCAGCTGTTGCACGAAAAACAAGTCAGAGCTAAGCATGTAGAAAGCATATGGCTTCCTTGACCGGACGAGGGTTCGAAACCCTCCAGCTCCACAGAAAATTGAAACATTTTGAAACCTAAAGTTTCAAAATGTTTCAAAATCAACTATTTAGATAGATTCTAATTGCATTCTTGAAAGGTTGAATTGAAGATTATTTCCAGATTTGTTTTACAAATGTTTTACAAATTAAAATCTGAGAAATATGAATGCAACTAGCAATTTAGTTTTTAGAAAATCCTATTCAAGAAAAGACAAAACTCATGCAATTTACCTAAGGTTAACTATTAATAGAAAATCTAAGTATTTTTCTACTGAAGTATGGTGCAAAGAAGATGAATGGGATAAAAAAAACAAAAGGCTTTATAAGAGTGTTAAGAACTCTGACATTTACAACATAAGATTAAGTGATAAAGAAACTAAAGCTAAAACTATACTTAACAACTTTAGTCGATTTAATAAACCACCTACATTTATTGAATTTACAACTCAATTTAATAGTGAATCTTCAAAAGATAATTTCTACAATCTAGCATCTAAATACATAGGACACAACAAGCAGCTATCTAGAGAATCAAGACGTACCTACCAGAGTCAGTTAACAAAACTGAATCATTTCCAAAACATAAAAGGACTCACAATAAACGAAGTTAATAACCTAGATTTCATTCAGGAATATAAAAACTACATGATTGAAAACTTAGACAATAAGATAAATACTATTGCAAAGTCATTAGGATTTATAAAAGCAGTCATAAACTATGGAATAAGGCAGGAGCTTATTCAGTCCAATGTTTTTTCTAAAGTTAAAATTAAAAAAGAACTTGGTAAACGAGAATATCTAACTTCTCCGGAATTAAAAGTATTGGAAGAATACTATTCTTCAAAATCAATCAACAATAGCCAAAAAAACATCCTTAATTACTATTTATTCTGTTGTTATACTGGTTTAAGATTTATGGATGTAAAAGATCTGTGCTGGAGAGATATAATAGATAATAAAACGATTAATTACCAAACAGGGAAAATCGAAAACTGGAAAACTATTGAAATAAAAATTCATAAAACTCAAATTGAAGTTACAATTCCGTTAAACAAAAAAGCCATAGAATTTTTACCTGAAAGAAATAATATGAAAGAAACTGATAATATATTCAGAGTTATTTCAAGTCAAAAAACAAATATATATTTAAGAAAAGCTTTAGATAAAGCAAATATCAAAAAGTCAACCTCAATGTCATTTCATACTTCAAGACACACATTTGCTACATATGCTTTAGTATGTGGTATGCCAATAAAATTCATAAGTAAGCTCCTAGGTCATACAGACATTCAAACAACTCAAATATATACTAAAGTAAACAAAGACTCCTTAATAAACAGCGTTAGAGATTTTAATAGCTACCTAGAAATGACACTAAGCTAGAAAGTGTGTAAGTTTAAAATATCAGGGTTCAGTATATTTACTGGATCCTATTTTCAAATATAGCCAAAAACTGATTGTGGATAATACCCCAATTTCGGATTGGCATCGACCACTTTTTAGTTGCTTCTCTCACCGCCAGAAAAACAGACTTCATTACAGCTTCATCTGTAGGAAATGAGAGCTTGTTTTTGGTGTATTTCCTAATTTTCCCATTTAAATTTTCAATTAAATTGGTTGTGTATATGATTTTTCTAATCTCAATTGGGAAGTCAAAAAACACAGTTAATTCGTCCCAGTTATTGCGCCAGCTTTTGATGGCATAAGAATATTTGCTTTCCCATTTTTGAGCAAAATCCTCAAGCGCTGCTTCAGCTGCTTGTTTAGTAGGAGCTTCATAAATCGATTTCATATCACGAGTAAACTCCTTTTTATCTTTCCATACTACATATTTACAAGCATTTCGTATTTGGTGAACAACACATATCTGTGTGCTTGATTCAGGGAATACATTCTTTATCGTATCGGTAAAGCCATTCAAATTATCAGTTGCGGTAATCAATATATCATTGACTCCACGTGCTTTTATATCGGTTAATACGCTCATCCAAAAGGCTGATGATTCGTTCTTTCCCAGCCATAAGCCAAGAACTTCTTTCTTGCCGTCAACTTTCAGACCAACCGCAATATAAATGGTCTTATTGATGACTTTTGAGTTGTCTCTAACTTTAAAAACAATACCGTCCATCCATACAATCAGATACACAGGCTCAAGAGGTCTATTTTGCCATGCAATAATGTCTTCGGTGACTTTAGATGTGATCCTGGAGATAGTTGACGGTGAGATATCAAAATCATACACTTCACTAATCTGTTGTTCAATGTCACTATTGGACATGCCTTTAGCATAAAGAGATATGATTACATTTTCTATTCCGTCAATAATGTTCTTGCGTTTAGGAACGATCATTGGGTTATAAGTACCTTGACGATCGCGAGGAACCTTGATCTGTGACTCTCCATACATCGTTCTGATCTTCTTCGAAGTATGACCATTTCTTGCATTTTCAGAGTCTGAGGTAGCATGTTTTTCGTAGCCGACATGAGCATCTAATTCGCCTTCAAGAATCTGCTCAACGCCGCGTTTTTGAAGTTGGTGAAGAAAATCATTGAGTTCTTCTCCATTCTTAAATTGCTTAAGAAAGTCGCTGTTTAATAGATCTTCTTTTTTCATAAGTATACTATCTGTTTAAAAATAAATAAAATAACTCAAGATTGTATCCTGATATTTTAAACAAATAGTATATCGTCCGCTGTCGCGGGGACTCCTCAAAATCAATTACTAAATAGTGAAAACTATTCAGTAATTAATTTTCGAGGTATAATTTTACTATTTACACACTTTATGTGATAGTACTCTAGAAATTTAATTAGACAACCTACCCAACCTCTAATAAAGGTAAAGGGTAGGTATTAAATTAAGTGTTTTTTTTGAACTTTTGCACTTCCACTCCCTATTAGACTATAATTAAACACCTTAACCCAGCACAAAATTAAAATCATCATATTATTTACAAGTACTTCTCTTTATATGAAGAAGTTTAGCTTGTAAAATATTTTTAACCATTCCTCCTCTCATTCTGGCTTTCCAAAACTAATCTCATCGTACAAATTATTATCATTGATTCCATCAAGTAAATCTTCAAGTTTAGGTTTATTCTTTAGAGGTATAAGCATGATACCATCTTTATAAGAAATCAGTTCTATCTTGTCACCTACCTTTAAATGAAATTCTTTAATAATTTCATCAGAAAACTTTACAATGCC
This sequence comes from uncultured Saccharicrinis sp., assembly GCA_963677245.1. GTDB lineage: Bacteria > Bacteroidota > Bacteroidia > Bacteroidales > Marinilabiliaceae > Saccharicrinis. The sequence continues at coordinate 149,725 of OY781921.1, read as the reverse complement.
ATCTCCATTTTCCAAAATCTCTTAATTGACTGTGTATTTCTCATAGGTATATAAATTAAAAATGGGAGGCCATAGCCTCCCGAAAAACAAAAAGTGGAGAGTATACCCTCCCAAATATTACTTCTTAACAGTTGATAAATAATTATATAAAAACTCCTTGTCTTCAAACATATCGACACGTTTTATTTCGCAAATCAAAACTTTTTCGGTACCATCTGTAAAGTTTTGATTTTTAATCCAATCTGCACCTGCAATTTCTTTTACCACAAATTGAATTCCAACATATAATGACCTATCAACCTTACCGCTAGGTTGTTTTCTATGATCTATTAAGAATTTTGCTCTTTCTGGTACCAAAGGGAAACTTGAAAATTCTTCTGCATTTTCAAAGTATAACCTGATATCAGAAAAATCAATTCCTTCATTATTAATATATTTTTTAATTGCAGATTCCGTAAAGTCATCCATGAACCTGGTATAATTCCCGTCCCATAAAATAGGAAATGAGTTCGTCTCAAAATTATAACTACCAAACTCTTGCTTTGTATATGCGAAGAACGGTTTATTCAAGTCATATTCTTTAGCCTTCTCTACTAGTTCCTTTTTCTTACTGCTCAGCAATGAATTAAATGAAAATTCATCTTGGTAATTCTGCTTGTATACATCATGGTCAAAACGATACAGGTATTCTTTAACATCGTTATTATCGATATCGTCATCTAATGTCACAAGTAGAGCTTTTTCATTATTGAAAATTTCAGGCTTATTATAAAGCTCCATCAACTCAGGAGTGGCTAGTTCACCTAATTCCAATCCTTTATTTAAGTCAACGCTGTAACCAAAAAATTTATCCGTTACAACAACCGTTCTTCCATCCTCATATATCCGGAACTGTTTGATTGTAAAACTTTTAAAACGATTGTCAATTTCTTGACCTTTATTAATATGCTCGGTCTTGTAATAGGCTCTTTGTGGAGTAAAATTTTTATCAAAATAATAGTAACGGAACATATTCCCAAAATCTGCTGGAGATGTTACTAAAATAGTATCTCCTATATTGTAAGTCTTTCCATCTGAAGCAATAAAAGGTTTACTTATCTTTTTAAATTTTTGTGCATTAATAAAAATTGGTAACATAATAAAAGTGCTAAATAGCACCATGGTTAGTTTTTGTTTTGTCATTTTTCTTAATTATTGAAATTATTATGTATGAGTAATTCTAAAGATGGAATATGATTAAAACCTTTATTCCCTATTTTAAGAAGTTTATTAAAAAAGTATTGACTCATTAATGATTGATGATACCTTCTTCTTTCATAATTCAATATTGGCCATCCTCTAGTTGGATAGTAATCAGCCATTCTTGCACACAAACCTATAATGGAATTCTCGGATAAATAGCGATTCCTTCTTTGAGCAAAGAGTTTACAAGCGTCAGCAACGGATTTATCGATGAGATGAAATGTTTGCGCTACTGAATGGTTTTGGAATAAAATGCTAAATACTTCCTCAAATTTATTATCATGATGATACCTGAAATTACTATACTCCATCTCACCAATTAAATATTCTTTAGATTCAGCTTTTGCAATCGTTAACCACAGTTCCAATTGTTGTTTTAAAGTAGCTCCTAATTTGTTTTTACAATTTATAAGCTCCCTGGCAACATCCTTATCTATATTATATTTGTATTCAGTGAAATCATCGCCTTCGGTTATACCAAGTTCTATTAATTGTTTATTCAATTCATCTGGAATAGGAAATAATTTAAACTCCTTAAGGAGTTTACCTTTAATGGTAGACAAATCATCTTCTACTATGGCTTGAACAATACTACCGAGAAATACCTTCTGAAAAAGACTCAAAGAATCAAACGTCTCTTTTGTAATTGAGATTTCCTGTTCATAGTAATCAGGATCCATTTTCTTAAGCCTGATTTCTCTTTCCTTCTGAAATTCCATTTTTCTTTGATGTTCATCAGGATCAAAATCACAAATAAGGTCTTCTCCACATATTGGGCAGAAAGCTACTGATTTTGAATTTCTGGCTAAATGGTTTTTCCAAGATACAACTTTACATTCCGGACAAATCAAGTCATGGTGCTGAACAGGAGGAAGCTTTTTAACAAATGTATTGACAGAAATCTTCTCAAGACAAAATTTTTCAATAATCTGAGTAATTTTTATTTCTCGTCCATGAAAATGATTTATTACCTCCTGAATTTCTTCTTTCGAAAGACTTTTTAGATAATCATTTACTACCGGTTCTACAATTGGAAATTTGGTCATTGGCTCGTCCTTTCATGATTCACGAACCCCTTAAAAATGAAGGTGGGCATGAACCTTTGCTATATTTAGCTACAGAAGGTATCGCCAAACACCTGAGAGAACCAAATAAGCGAAAGGAACACACCCATATCAGGTGCGTTCACTTCCAGGCTTCTCTCTCGTAATAAATTTTGGCGAAATTTTCTGTAGAGAAGCGTCTGTGACGCAACAAATTATTATATTTTCAGCTTCAAAAATAATAAATCATTGCAAATGATTAACTATTTTAGATATTTTGTTTAACTAAAGTTCTTATTTTTCCTTATGGCATTTATAGAAAAGAGATTAAATAGATAAACATGTTGAAAAATAAAGACAGACATTACGCTGCAAAAAGAAAGAAATTATGGGATTCCTTTGGCTGGGTATACAGAGGAACAAACTATCTAAGCAAAAATCATTCATTAAATTGCGGATGCAAATTGTGTAGAATGAAGACACTTCACAACAGATTGGAAAATAAAAAGAATAGATTGAGAGCAAGGATTTCTTTAGCAAATAAATTAGCTCAATCAATTGAAGATGTAAACATGGAATACAAAAAAGCTAGGTGGTATTAGAGTTATTTTGAAGATCAAATGAACTTATGAATAAAATTAGGACGCATGAAGGTTATTAAACGAATGAACTGCAAGATCTTGTAAAAAGGGAATTCAAAGGAATTCTGGTAGAATATACACTATTCTATTATTTAGATTATGCAGTGGATGATAAAACTCTAAATTATAGATAGATCTAGATAAGAGAAGTTTTATGCTGAAGATCAGGTATGGAAAAATTTAGAGGCATTAAATAAAACAAGGCACCATAACTGATGCCTTGTAAATCATTTCCATCTAGTTTTTCGGTATCTTTTCCAGTTTCTATTTTTTCTTTTATCAAGTGTTGAATTAATAGTCTCCCTTCCATGTGGAAAACAATAAGGACAACCACCCATTTCAATAAAGTTCTGAATTCTGGAAATTCTGACGTTGCTAAACTTTTTCGGAATATCAACTAGATCTTGATAATAACAACCAAATGCTTTTCTTAGACGTAATTCTTTTTTCGTTTTTACTTTCAATCCGTACGGAATATCCTCCGCAAAATATTTCATTTCTAGTTAAGTATTGATGAATACTCAACTGTTGACCTGATCGTATTTATGGTATTTATTCATTATGGTATGTCATATTTTTTTCCTCTTGTAAAAATAAGCATTATCTTTGAATCAACTCATAGTTTAGGGTTAGGTTTGGTTAAAGATTGAAAGCCACTGTCAGAACGTTTGATAGTGGCTTTTTTTATAGTGAGATTGTGTTTTCTTACGTGTTTAAAGTAATATTATTGCTTAATAAAGTATATTTCTTGAATGAATTTTTTACAAATCCTAATGAAGTGTTTAATAGATTCATCGTTCTCAAAATAGATCTTATTAGAATCAACTATAAGTCCTTTTCTTATTTCCTTAATGGAATTTAGTCTTCTTTTTCCAATATCATCATTAAGGTACTTATTTGAAGTATGAACTAGATGGTTTCTTAGATGATTGAATTTCGTTATTTCATTCCATTCATTACTTAGTTTAGTTAAATCAATTTTCACAACCCTTTCAATATATTTCTTAGAGCGAAATATTCCTCTTCCACTTATATCGTCTAATTAAGATCGAACTTTTGTTCTGCCACAAGACATAATTCTTGTAACGACTGCTCCCAAAAAGAATATAAAGAAATTAACATAGAACTATAGTAAATTTGAATCATCTTATCCGTTGTAAGCATTTCTATAGGATCGTAAAGCATTCTTTGTACTTCATCATCTTCAATATTATTATAATCCTTTAATTCTGCCTTTCTCTTTTCTATATGTTTATTAGTAACACTAAGGTAGTCTTGATAAGAATCAAATTCAAATTCGTAATGCCAGTGTTGAATTTTACTCGAGACAAATACACTTCTAATTCCAGATACTCCCATATATTAATTCATATTTATCTTTTGCTCAAATCTTTAATTTTGGTTATGATTCTATGCGTTTTATGGGATTATTTTTAGAATAATCCTGACTCAATAAAACTACGAACTTTATCACAATCTTGTCCAACATACTTAATTTCACAGCTTCTTTTATTTTTTATTATCCTACAATGAGGGTTTGCAATTTTGACTTTACAAACTCTAGCTAAATATTTAGCAATATCATTTATAAATGAAGTACTTCTATAGATTATTTTAACACCATAAGTACCATGATCTTTCTCTTGAAAATAACTAGCTTTACCTTTTAAAAAACCTTGAACAAAGCGTCTGGTATGAATAACGCTCATTTTAGGTATAGTTAAATCTGTTCTGTCTTTTTGAAATCCATATGACTCGACACTATCCACGAAGACAGGATTGGCAAACCTTAAAAAATACACAGTTGTTGTTTTATTAACTTGTTTACCTACTTTATAAGGAATTGCAAAGTGAAATTTAATTTCCTCAAGTAGTCCTTGATCAATATTAAAAATCCGAATTACATCCTGACCGTTAACCCGACTAATCGTTGCATCTGCATATATAAAGCCCAACAACCAGGCTTTGTCATCATTTAAAATGTACAAATCAAAAGGTATGCCTATATTCATTCAACTTCTACAATTGATTATTAAAGATTAATCTACTCAATCCTATAACATTAACATACAACTATTTACAAACTTCCATTTTAAAGATGTATCTTTCAAATAACATCTCATGCTCAAAGAATACACCTAGATATCGACTAACTGAGATCATTCTAAACAATCTTATTATCAATAATTCTTATCTTTCTGAACTTTCCTTTAATTTTATATGATCCGTCAGGAATATGTGATTGTTTATTATATTCTACTATAAAATCTCCTTTACGTATTTTGTAAATATCTCTTTGCTCAATTATAATTTTTCTCTTATCATTTGTGATATATTCTTTTACAAAAACAATTTCTTTAATTACACTATCCTTAATAGTATAAACAGTATTATTTAGATCAATTAGTTTTGTGTCTGAAATTGGTGTTCCATTTATGAATACTCTTTTACCAAGATTATCTATAGTTGCGATTGTTCCATTTTCTATTTCAAAAGAACCTCCATTGGCAATTTCTTTAATTAAATTATAGATTACATCTTTAACCTCACCATCTTTAATAACATATGAGACCTCTTTATTTTCACTCAAAAACGTTCCATCACTATCTTTAATTGAATTAAATTCCTCATTAATAAGACCAGCTTTTAAACCTCTAAATTGTTTCTTATTATAATACTGTGCTCCTTCATAAATTTGAAGAATTTGACCATTAAATAATTTCCTCTCATTTATTTTAAATTCAGTACGTTTTTTTTCATTTAAATATTTAAGAACATTATAATCAGGCAGAGAATTTTCATTTGCAAAAGCTAAAAAATCACTATCCGTACCATCTTTTTTTAATAGTAATACATTATCGTCAATATATTGCTCTTTAAGTAATAATTTATCTGTCCCCCTATCTATTAGCATTACTTTTGATTGAGCAAAGTATTCCCATTTTCCTTCAACAACTTTACCATTCTTTGATAAAATTAAATTATTATCATTTTTAAAGATGAGTTTTTGAATTTGATTATCTTCATCAATTAATGCCCATGGTTGATCGACAAGAATTCCTTTCTTTTTTAATGATTTAGAGAACCTAGAAAGTGATTTTGCGTAATAATTTAGTATTTCTTTCATATTAAAATATTTAATTTTTGCCTCTCTTAAAATTCTCTGCCTGTTCAAATATCTCTTTATAAACTTCATCCCGATCTACAGGAGGATAGTCATTTTCAGCCAGAAGGATGATAAGGTCAACTTTTAGTTCGGCTTTGATGTCATCTCGTTTGCTCCAATCTGTATATTTGGCCTTGTCATCAACAACGGTTTTGACTTCTTTAGACAAGTGAAGAAGTTTATCATCGGGGTACGAGAAATCATATTTTATTGCCAACGCCTTAAGTATGTCATAAAAAGCTTTTTCTTCAAAGTCAATACCCATATCACCAAAGGATTCCTTTTCTTTTCGGAGAGCATGATACAGGTCGATAATCTCATCTGTAAAATCTTCCAGGACTTCTCCTCTTAAAACATCCGCTTCATTACGTTCATTGTAGCGCTCTACTATAGATTGCATCTTTTTTGAAAAGTCCACACCCATTATTTTGTTGACCTTCTTGAAATCCTCAATAGCCTTATCCAGAAGCTTTTGAAGGAGTTTAATTTTTGTATTCGGAAGTTTGATTTTATTTAATTTATCGAGGTAATCATCACTAAAAATATCTACTTCGGAATTGTTATCATCTCCTAACTTAAATATCTCCTCTACCCCATCACTCTCAATGGCATCTTTAATCATATCCCGGACTTTAGCGTTCATCTTATCTATATCCGGTGCTTCTCCTTTCGTCAATTTAAAGACAATGGAACGAACAGCGATATAAAAATGAAATAGTCTTTCTCTTCTTCTGTGAGCGACTCACTACCCGAGCAAATATCAAAAGCTGCTTTTAAACGTTTTACCAGATACATAAAACGTTTCTCCAATTCTTGGGTCATCTGAATGTATTCAGCTGCCATATTTAGCGTATTTAGTTGCTCTATGGCCGATCCGTCAAAATAATTTGAGGTATCGAACTTATGGAATATTTTTGCCAGCAAATCCAGGTGGTCTTTTACAACTACAATAGACTGTTGAATATCTTCGAAGTTTTCGCTGTCTTTTTTGTTATAGTGCGCCAGAGCCAGATTCATTTGTTTTTTTATACCAATGTAATCCACTACTAGGCCTTTTTCTTTGCCTTTAAATTTTCGGTTGACCCGGGAAATAGTCTGAATCAAGTTATGGCGCTGTATGGGTTTGTCGATATAGATAGTATCCAGGAAAGGAACATCAAAACCAGTCAACCACATATCCACCACAATGGCTATCTTAAAGTTTGATTTTGGACTTTTAAACTGGCGATCCAATTCTTTACGATACTCTTTAGTACCCAACATATCGTAAAGCTCTTTTTCGTCGTCTTTACCTCTAGTCATAATCATTTTAACCCGTTCTATCGGCTTAATTTCCTTTTGTTCTTTTTCCGAAAGTTCTTCTCCTTCTGCATGAGTTTTTATTTCATTCCATTCAGGTCGCAAATCAATTACATATTTATAAAACTCATAAGCAATAGTTCGACTGCTACAGACAAACATTGCTTTACCTTGAACGGTAGCTCCTTCTTCAATTCGTTTTTCATAGTGATTGACGAAATCTTCAGCTAGTGCTTTTAACCTATCCGGGTCACCAATAATGGCATTCATGTTTGAAGTAGCCTTCTTACTTTCTTCTATCTGATGTTCATTGGCACCTAAAGCTTCGCATTCGGCATAGTAATCTTCAATCTCCTGAAGTTTCCTGTTATCCAACAAAATATTTGCAGCTCTGCCTTCGTACACCAATCGTACCGTTATTTCGTCCTGAACTGATTCTGTCATTGTATAAGCATCCACAACACCGCCAAAAACATCCAGGGTAGCATCTAACGGAGTTCCGGTAAAACCGACATATGTAGCATTAGGTAACGAATCATGCAAGTATTTTGCAAAGCCATAAGTCTTTTTAACTCCTTTCTCGGTAATTCTAACTTTCTGGTTCAAGTTGGTCTGACTGCGGTGTGCTTCATCCGAAATACAAATAACATTACTTCGCTCCGTAAGTAATTCAATATCTTCAGTAAACTTATGAATCGTGGTTAAAAATACGCCACCACTGTTTCTACCTTGTATTTTAGCCCGTAAATCAGCTCTGCTTTCAACGCTAACCACGGTATCATCACCAATATAACCTTTGGCGTTGGTAAACTGGGACGAAAGCTGATCATCTAGATCTGTTCGATCCGTAATTAAAATGATGGTTGGCGATGAAAAGAACTTGCTTTTCATTAAAAGCCGGGTAAGAAAAAGCATGGTAAAACTCTTCCCACAACCCGTAGCACCAAAATAGGTTCCCCCTTTACCTGAACCTATGGGACGAATCTCTTTTTTTATATTCTCGAAAAGCTTGGTTGCCGCATAATATTGGGGATATCGGCAAACTATTTTCTCCTCTTTTCTAGATGTGTCGGGTACATAAATAAAGTTGCGTACTATATTCAACAGGTCTGATTTATTAAACATTCCCTGAACCATGGAATACATGCTGTTAATGCCATCATTGACAGCTTTGCCATTATTACCATATGCACCAGCAATGTCAGTACGACCATTATTGCCAGCATATTTCCACGAATAATAGAACTCATAAGGCGCAAAAAAAGAACCGGCCTTATTGTTGACTCCATCACTAATTACACAAAAAGCATTGTATTTAAACAGTGCCGGAATATCTCGTTTATAACGGGTAGTTAATTGAACGTAGGCTTCGTGAATGGTTGCATTTTCTCTGATAGCACTTTTAAACTCAAATACTACCAACGGTATTCCATTAATGTATAAAATGGCATCCGGAATCCGTTTTTCGTACCCTTGAATCTCAACCTGGTTAACTACCTTAAACTGGTTATTAGATTGATAACAATCAAGTTTATTATCAGCTGCTATAGCAACATGATTGGAAACTAATTCTGTTTTAGTTCCTTCATTCAATGATGCATTAAAGTCCAATAATTGAATATATAAGTCCTTTTGTGAATGATCCTCACGTTTAAGCACGAAACCATCAGATAGCCATTTCATAAATGATTTATTGCTATCATATAAATCGGATGCTGGTAATTTTTCAAGGTTCCGGATAATACTGTCAATTTCAGAATCAGTTATGCCTTCAGCTTTATATTGCTTTTGCAAAAAGCTTTTTAAATCATCTTTAATTAATACCTCCTCTTCCGCTCTTTCTATCTTATTTCCTGACAAATAATCAAATCCCTCTTGTTTTAGTAGGTCTATAAACGCTTGTTCTAGTTTGGCTTCGGTGAATTTCATTTTAATTTAGGTATTTTATTCCTCAGGATTATTTAAGATATAAAGTACAATCTTTCCTATTTTGGTACGAAAATATTTTTGATATTGACTATTGGGTTTATCAGGAATAGTTTGTTGTATTATTCCTCTACTTAACAAGGGTTCAATATGTTTCTTATAGTTTGTAGTATGGTTTGTTAAACCTAAACACTCTTCTAATATATCTTTTCGCTTCTGCGGTTGAGCTAAATATGAAAGAATCTTTTTTTGCTCATCGCTTAGTTCTGTAACTTGTGCTTTATATTTCACTATTTTTTCAGAACTAATCTCTTCTTCTGAAATTCCAGAAAGTTCTTTTAATAAAGCTTTAGAATCCAGTTCAAATTTAATTCCCTTGACTTGGTCAGTCACTTGGTCAGTCACTTGGTCACTTTTTTCTATAAATTCAGGATGAACAGGCAATTCACATACAAAATGTCTTCTCTCAGGTTCATCTGTATCGAATAAAGGTTTAGAAGAGCCATTGTTTTCCATTGCAGTATAAATAGTTGGCAAACCGGTTCCTCTTCCCTCAGTAAGTTCTAATTCTTTTAAGAACTCCCCAATCCTCCGATTACGGTAACGTCTGGTTCTGATGATTCCTTTTTCAAAATCAGTTTGCTTTAAAGAAGGATCTACACCATTGTAACTGATTATTTCAATAGCTGTAGGCAAAACTCTCACTTCTATGGGCTCTCTAAGTTCGTAGTTGCGGTGATAAACAGCATTGGCTAAAGCTTCTTCAAGTGCATCATAAGGAAAGTTTTGAATCCGGTCTGCTTCGGCTCTATCGACATATTTAATCACCTTGCCTTTAATTACATTGGCTTTTAAATACGATAAAGCATCCGTTAATTGTTTTTGAATGGGACCATCAAAGGTTTTTTCTTCGAATTGTTTAGCCCCGGCACCTTCCGGAAATTCCACCACATCAATCTGTACTGCCGGAAAAAACTTTTTTGGTTTATCAGAGAACATCAACAAACCTACATTTTTAGGGAAACGGTGTTCTTCAGCTCCCTGACATAGATTCATGGCCTCGGCAAGCTCCTCCACTTTCATTGTAGCACTTTCACTGTACAATTTACTTTTAGTTTGATATAAGTGCTCCCGCATCAAACCAAAATTCAAATCGTTGATACTGGCATGCGTGTTAACTCTATCATCAAAAGGAATCTTGGCGGTAAGCTGAATTAACTCAGCTTCTTGCTCTTCATTAGGAATAACCGTATTGGAATACATCCTGATACGATAGTTATATGTTTTATTCTTTTTTATCTTAACATCATCAGGAACTTTGTAGGGACGATTACTGCCTGCCGGTACCCAAATTACCAATACATGCATACCATCAATCTCCTCTAATGACATCCGTGGCATATAACTCGGTTGTATCAGGTTACTATAACCTACCATTTCTTTTTCAACCTTCTCCAAGGCATCCGGGTTAAAGCCTAAAACAGGACGAATGGGTTTGCCATTTTCTTCTTTTACCCCAACTATAATATATCCACTTCCTTGGTTCTCAAAATCATTAGCAAAAGCACATACTGTCCGCATAATGGTAGTTGGATTCCAATCTTCTTTAAACTCCATTCTGCTTCCCTCTACCTTTTTACCGGAAAGTAATTCTTCTATGCTTATTAGGATGCTCATCGACTTAAATTTAAGTTAGGTTGTAGAAACTTGAGAATGCCAAGCAACTTTGACTTCTGCAAATTCAGTATCCAATTTTGTTATACTCTCCCATGAAGAAAGAACTTCTGGTATTTTCTTCTTTTTTCTTTTAAATAACTCAGACAATACTGCTGCCAACTTAACACACGCTACTCTTACTTCTAATTTTTTTGCTAATTCACCTGAATTAATTTCACTCCTTAATTCAGATTCTTCTATTAGATATTCAAGCCCCAGTAAACAAGATCCTATAAAACCTGATTCAATTAATAAATTAGTTTCTAATATTGCCAATCTTGCTAAATTAAGCACCTGATCTAACTCTACATTTTTTCTCCATTCAATATATTTACCAATTTCATCTAATAGCAATAAACAATTATCATAATTCTTTTCTTTAAACAATTGCAAAAAACGATTTGTGGCCCATAAAGCATCAAGTACTCCTTTTTCGTTATTACTTCTTAAAGCAATTTTTATTTCATTAATCAGATTATACTCTTCAATATCAGATAAAGACAGAATTGAAATTCGCAATTCTAAATTAAACAATCCAAACTCATTAAATTCAGATACAATTTTTTCAATATTCGCATAAACGTCCTTAGGAATATTACTCTGTGAAATAAAGTATGGAAAAATAAACTCAATTAAAACTTTCTTTAAATTGTTCATCTCTTCTACAATATCTCCATCAAATAATACAGACTTATTTAAATGATTTTTACCTAAATCCCACCATTTTATTAAACGATTAAAGATATTTTCAACTTCAACAAACTGCCACAATTTAATTCGGTGTCCATTTCTTAATTCAGAGAAAATATGATTCCCTGTTCCAAAACTATATGAATTCGCATTAATTTTTTCAGGTATTTCCAGTTTTTTCAAATACTCTTTGTACAAATAGTCTACATGTATATCTTTAGGATGTGGTAAAAAAAGAAAAGAGAACTTGTAAAAGTCTGTATCAGAAGGGAAATCAGACTCTATTTTTTTCCATAATATTTTTCCAAACCTGTTTATTTGGGATGTACTTAACAACTGAACATCATATAGCTTAGCTAATATTTCACACCCCCATTTTCTTCTTTTATTATCAAAGGATGATGCAACGCTAAATAGATTTTGTATGGTATTTTTATCAATCTGTATTGATTCCTTATAACCTTTTAATTCTGTAGAAGAAACAAATTGGACTGGATTAATAAACTCACTCTCTACATCTACGTTTTCTGGAAAAGGAACAGAAATAATTTTATTAAAATGCTTTGCTAATACTTTTATCGATAAACATGCAAATATACGTTTTAACAAAACTTTAATTCCACTAAAATGTTTTTTATAAGGGAATGAATATAGTCCTAAAACAAAGAACAAAAGATCTTCTTTTACTTTTTCAGATGACCTTGAACATAGTCTGGATAAAATTTCAGGTAAAGTTTTTGTTATAGGTTCATAGATATTATTGTTTTCTTCTATAAGTGTTAAACTTTGCTTTAATGTGCCTAATAAAAATGTAATAAAATTATCTATTTCTGCAACTTCATATCTTATCAAGGACTTGCGATTAAATATATTATTAACATATTGGCGATCCCTAAGTCTAATGCAGGTTACAAGTGCCCAATATGATGAATAATTACCTATTCGATCTATAGCTCCTGCAGCTGGCTTTATGAAATAATCTACTCTTTCAGTTCTAAAAATAAAACCAGTAACTTCAGTATATCTTAAAAATTTATATGCATCAACAGCTTCTGTATCCCATCTCACATTTCTATGTGATATTTGATAACTACCAACATCAAATAATGGATTTCGATTTACTCTGGTTCTTATAACTGGTTCTTTTTCTAGTTTTGATCTAAATAGTTTATTGTCCCCAATAGGATCACATCTATAACCTTTTAGTACATTCCATCTTTCATTATATTCCCTAACCCTTTTATCTGTTTCTTCCTCAGAATCAGTTTCGCTTTTTTGAGGAAAAAACTTCTTTGAATCTATAATATAGTGCGACAGCATCATAATAATTGCTTCAGTTGACACTAAATTATAATCCTCTTCTATAGGGCTCAAGTTCAATTTTTCTCGAACCTTAAATAATGATTTGTTAATAAGTACATTTGCTTCTTCAACTTTATTTATCTCTAAAAGTAAGCTGGCTTTTCTGCAAGACCATATAGGATGAGAATCTTCACTGTGCCATTTAGTCAAAAAATTATACAGTTTAATGAATTCCAACCTAAACATTAAGAATAGACCATATTCATAACTTAAATAATTCCATTGTTCAGAACTTAGTAGATCTTTATATTCTTTTTTAATTTTACTATATAATTCTTCCCATTCTATAAAAAATCCTTCTTCTCTATACCACCTCAATATTGCTAATTCTAATTCCAAACATATAAAAATACTTTCTCTCTTAGTATCTTCACGTAGTAATGTAATTGTTTCTATATAAGTTTGAGCAATATCATTTGGAATAGGAAATAATGCAATTTGTATTCTCCAATTTAATTCGTATAAATAATTTGTTTTTAATGTTAAATCTGCATTTTGCATTAGCGTATTTATTCCTAACCAGTTTTCTGTATAAGCCCATACTTTAGACCTAGCTCTATCTGGTGCAACAATCCATCCTGGATATTCTAACCTAATTTTCCTCCATTCAACTATTATATCTTTCAATGCTTTATCTAATTCTTTTTCATTAAAAGGAGGTCTCTTGAAACTCTCATTAGGCCAATCTGTTTGAAAATTGAAATTTTTATAGCTTTCGAGATAACTAAAAAAGAACTTTAGAGCACTTGAGTGATCGCCTACTTTAACACCTTTACAGGAACTCAAATCAACTAAAACAATATTTCTTTGTTCTAACAAAAACTTCTGAGCTTCTGTAATATTGAATAATCCTACCAGATAAATTTTAGACGAACCTTCTTTCCCTAAATTATCCCTTATCCATCCTATCCATTGAAGAAAATTTGGATCATCTCCAGAAAAACCAACCAGACAAAACGTATTTTCAATTAATGATTGCTGGACTGTATTTACAAAAGGAGCAAACTTAGAAGGATAAGTTCGATAATCCTCTTCTGTTATAATAAATGGAGATTCAGAAGGAAAACTACCATGTAATTTAATAATCCTAGGCTGTTCAGAATAAACTAAATCTTCTTTATTAAGTACAATATCGTATTTCCTTTCTACAATTGAGTTACTCGCCTTCTCAAGAAGAGTATCATAATTGGTAGTAAAAATATCCGTCCAAGGAAGTGATAACAATTTTTTATGTAACTCAGATGGAGCACTACTATTTTCTGGTATAGCCTCTTTTAATAGTTTATTCAAAACAGGTCTTCCAAAAGCAGCTTCAACTTCATTGGCAAGCTTAAGGACATTAAGGTATTTAACATTTTCAGATCCATTGATTCGACACCCATGGATTTTTTCATAAAATAAATCCCCAAGTTTATTCCAATCGGGAAAAGCGAGATTAGAGTTTTTACTGAACCCAGCTCCCACCATTATTGCAGCATGTGAAGGTTTAGACCATAAACGTTCAGCTATTTCATTTAGAAAAGGCCTAACATCATCTCCTGCTAGATCTTGGTACCTATTGTTCATTCTTTTTATATTTTATACTTTTTTCACATCAGCACATTAGTATAAACTCATTTATATTCTTCTACTAATTTATCAATCTCCACTAAATATTTAGTTGTTATATTTCCATCATTAATAGACTGTTTAATTTGCTCTGCAATCACATTTGTTATTTTCACAAAACATTCTTCATTGAGCATTGCCTTCCTATATTCATTAATTTTAATACTTGATCCATCTCCGTAATAGCGAGCGTTAATTCGTTCAATAATATCAGCAAAAGAAGTTGTGATATTTTGTTTTAAATTTTCATCTGGTAATGAAACATTATAACTAAATTCTTCATCGTTGAATATCTCACTTGCGATCTTAATGTACCTTCTTCTCTGACCTTTATTAATATCCTTAAGGTCAAGGAACTTATTGATCCCATCGTATATAGTTTGTGTTTTCTCATGAATACCAATACTATCTATTATAGAGAGGTATTCATTTGTTAATTTTTTAGAATCAATTTTGAAGTCAATTAAAGACATGTGATTTAAAAACTTTGATGGGTTAAATAAATGCCATGATATAGGGGATAATCTATTGAACTGTTTTTTGTATTCTTTTCTGAACTCAGTAAATGTTTTATCCCAAGTTAAAAAGAAGGGTTCTGTTTCGTGACTATCTGAATCTGATAAATGACATACCATTAAAGCATCATTTGATAAAGCTTGAGGAGGCTTAATTGTGTACAAGTTATCTTTAATTACTTTTTCTAAAGAAAAGATTGCAGCTTCTTTGTTTTCATACCTTTTTAAGTATACTACTTCAACATTTAGTTCATCTTTAAGAAGGTCTTGTAGATTTGATTTTGCAACCTGTTCAAAGTTATCATTATAAACATCATCTTCAGATACTAGCAACCAATTATCCAAAAACTTAGCAAAAGTATTATGATGCTCCTCAAGAAGTCCATTACTTTTCAGATATTCATAAAATAAAAAGAACACATTATTTGAAAATTTACTAGAATATATGTCTTCAAAAGGAATTAGTAATAATGCTAACTTTAATTGGTGAATTACTTCAGAAAGATACAGCCTAGATATTTTTATATTTACTTTTTCGTTTTGGTTTGCAAAATCAAATAACTCGTCAGTTATTCTATAGTAAATATTTTCATACTTAATGTTTTTAGTATAATTCAAGCACAGCGCATGTAATATTAACTGTGTGTCTATATAAACATTTCTTTCTTGTAAGCGAATATAATTTTGAAAACGATCTGGGTTAGTAATTTTACTAAACACTTTACTTGCGCTTAACCTTAACAGAAAATCACTATCATCACATAACAGTAATAACTCTTTAAATAGTCCTTCCGCTTCTTTCTCATCGTTTGTAATATTTTTTAAATACTTGACAAAATCGCAATATATTGAGTTCTGATTTTGGGTTATTTCAATACCTCTATCACAAGCTTCTTTAACATCAATATCATAATTTTCTTCATAGAATTCTTTTAATTTTTCCAGAATATCCTCTGAAGCATCTTCTAATTTATATTTAACAATAATATCATCTAAGTATAGTAAAAATAATTCTTTATTTTCTGAAAAGTTCTTGGTTATTCTATCAAGTCTTTTAAGTTCGTTCTCAGTAAGCTTGTATTTTTTATTTAGTTCATCACTGTACTCTATTTGCTTCTTCTGAACTAAAATATTAATTATTCTTTCGTAAAACCTAGAATTTAGGTTTTTCCCAAAATACTGATTTGTACTTTCCTTAATATTATCTATAGTTTCATTTTGGTTCTTAATTAAATAATGAAGTATAAATGCATTGATAACTTGCGTTTTAATTTCTGTTGTTGTATTTCCAAAACTTATAAAATCAAACAACATTTTATTCTCCTCTGTATCAATTTTCTTTGCAGATTCTGTAAAGATTATATCTCTTCGAGGAAGTGTTTTAAGTGCTGTAGAATATTTTAATGTAGCATATATAAAAACAACCAATACATTTTTAAGATTTGTAATAGCATCTAATGCATTCCAATTGGGAGAATTATGAACTTCATTCCTTATTAAACGTGCATGGCAAATAAATTCAAGGTATTCTTTTTCACCCTTAAAGGAACTTAAGTTTTCTTCTTCCAACTGAGGGTATCCTCCATTCGTTTGATTTGTTAATGCAGTATTTAGTTCAAGGCTTTTAATCAATGCAACTAATGGTTTCGATTTAATATCATCAAAACTTATATTTCGGGCTAAAACCATTAATTTTCTAAGATAAGGCTCTAGAGAAGTTGCAATCTGCAATATAGGTGCAACTTCACCACTTTTTAAAATAAGTGCCTCCTGCAGTGATGGTATTAACACTCTTGGTAAACCATCCAACTTTTGAATATTAGATTTATAAAGAACGGTTTTCCAAAAAAGATCTAGTCCTTCGTCAATATTTGAATAAGATGGCTCACCATTAGTAAGTTCATTACTAATCAACCCTTTAGTCTTATCTTTTATTATTTCCCAGTCAATTTTCATAGATTTATATTTAAACTCTCACCTCCCCAATAATCAACTTTGGTAAAAGCGTATCTCTTAGCTTGGTTAAATGATTAATTGATTCTTCGTTCTTTCTTTTTTTATTGTCATAGGTTTTAACCAATTCATAAAACTTTCTAGCTAAATTGTTTTTGGGTATTATTATTAATGCACTTGACAATTGTTGTGCATTTGCATTTGGCTGTGCAGAACCTCCAAGAATATTTTTTATAAAATCCCTATAGTGTTTTGTCCTTAAATACACACCAACAATTCTTGAGATAGAAATATCTTCGAATTTGAATCTCACTAAATAAGATGCAAATACTGCATTCGGAGGACTATGAATATACGTATTTTCTCCTGTACTTGCTCCCGTTCGGGCTACAACAATATCGCCAGTCTCAAGCAAATACTTCTTTTTATCTTTTTCATTGATTTCACAAAATGGAACATCTTCCCATGAAACTATACCACCTTGTATATCTGTTATACGTAAAAAAGCAGGACCAACCTGTTCTGTTGAAGAACTTTGAGTATAACCATATTGTATTGTAGAAGTAAAATCACTAATCTTCCCAACTCGCCACCCCTCTGGAATCCACTTATCCAACTCTTCATTAAACACAAAAGAACTTGGAAATAATTTTTGAATATCTTCAGGTAAAGGTTTTCTTTTATCACCTAATGCCAATCGTCTTTCTGCTTTTTCTTTAAGCTCATCTGGTATATGATTACCTGCTGCAAGTACATTATCAATAACTGGATCAAAATCAACAAACCAACTTTTAAACAGGGCTTGTGCCATTTGCTCTAAAGTTTGGTTCATTTGGCGATTTAGTTCTATTTTATCATCAAGAGAACCAAGTATGTGAGCAATTGATTTTTGTTCTTGTATTGATGGAATCTTAATTTCTAGCTTATTAAGCTGATCTTTACTTACATTTGGAAATGTTGAACCTGTAGCAACAATTAATAATTTCGGTAAATAATAGTCAACTACAGCTTTTAAATATGCCTGATACTCTTTCCCTTTTTTATGATGAATTGAAGCCAATCCTCGACCTATTGCATAAGTTTGATTTGCCCAATTCATTCTACCCGTAGTTGAACCTCTTACACAAAAAAGTATATCTCCTTCTTTTGCCAATCGTTTTGAATCAATTGTAAATTGCGTAGGTTTTGGATATTTACTTCCAAATTCTGTTGGCCCATTCAATAGTGGAGTACCAATATTATCGGAATTACATGTGTCACCTTTTGGTGACTGTCCCATAATAATATCCGCAATCTCATCTAGGGTTGTATACTTCCACTCACTCTCCATACCCCAAAACCTCCATATTTTTGCGAATTACTTTATCCAACTTTTCACTTTGCTTCATCTGGGTATAAAGTGTTTGGGTTAGTTCTGTCATCCTGGTTTCGAAAGGGATTCCATCATCTTCTGCTTCTGCAGCTCCAACATAACGACCGGGTGTTAAAACAAAATCATGTTTTTTAATATCTTCAAGTTTAGCAGATTTACAAAATCCGGCTTTATCCTCATAGGCACCATCTTTTTCTTCACCTCTCCATGCATGGTAAGTTCTGGTAATATCTGCAATATCTTCCTGGGTTAACTCTTTATGTGTTCGGTCAACCATAGATCCCATAGTTCGGGCATCAATAAAAAGAGTTTCACCTTTACGGTTTCTGTAGCCATGTTCCTGATCTTCAGCTTTATTTTTGGTTAAAAACCATAAACAAACAGGTATTTGAGTGGTATAAAAAAGTTGTCCGGGTAGTGCAATCATACAATCAACCAGATCATTTTCAATCATCTTTTTACGTATAGCTCCTTCTCCACTTGTATTAGAACTCATAGAACCGTTAGCCAATACAAAACCAGCTGTTCCGTTTTCAGAAAGTTTACTAACCATATGCATAATCCATGCATAATTGGCATTACCTGTTGGTGGCACTTCGTAA
This sequence comes from uncultured Saccharicrinis sp., assembly GCA_963677245.1. Taxonomy (GTDB): domain Bacteria; phylum Bacteroidota; class Bacteroidia; order Bacteroidales; family Marinilabiliaceae; genus Saccharicrinis. The sequence goes on along the minus strand of OY781921.1, from coordinate 130,590 downwards.
CCATCCCAACGGCTATCATCAGTCAGTTCGTCTACCCCGCGCCATTCCTTTTGGTTAAAAGGAGGATTGGCCATAATATAATCGGCCTTTAAATCCTGGTGCTGGTCCTTAAAGAATGTGTCGGCAGGCACATCACCTAAATTACCGGCAATACCACGAATGGCAAGGTTCATCTTTGCCAGTTTGTAAGTGGTGGCCGTATATTCCTGTCCGTAAATAGAAATATCCTTTTTATTACCATGGTGGCTTTCAACAAACTTAATACTTTGCACAAACATACCACCCGAACCACAGCAAGGATCATATATTTTTCCTTTATATGGTTCCAGCATTTCAGCCAACAGTTTTACCACACATTTAGGCGTATAGAACTCTCCTCCTCCTTTACCTTCGGCAGCTGCAAACTTGCCCAGGAAGTATTCATAAACTCGCCCTACTACATCTTCTTCCTTATCGGCTATAGTATTAATGTTATTAATGGCATCCAGTAACGAAGAAAGCTTACTAGCATCCAATCCTAATCGAGAAAAATAATTATCGGGTAATGCACCTTTTAATGAAGGGTTATTCTTTTCAATGGTGTTAAGTGCAGTATCAATTTTTAGGGCTATATCGTCTTGTTTGGCATGCGCTATTACATATTTCCATCGGGATTCTTCCGGCAAAAAGAAAACGTTCTTCATATTGTAGAACTCTTTCATTTCGGTGTATTTCTCCTTCCCTTCCTCAACAAGCTCTTCCCTCCTTTCCTCAAACTTATCGCTTACAAACTTCAAAAAGATTAATCCTAATACTACATGTTTGTACTCACTACTCTCTACCGTTCCTCTTAGTTTATTGGCTGAATCCCATAAAGATTCTTCCATGGATTTTTGTTTGGTTTTACTGTTTGCTTTTTTAGCCATATATAACTTAATAGTTCATTAGTCTTTGGTCATTGGTCATTAGTTTTATTTACATATCATCTAAAACCAACAACATTTATTTAGAATAAGTTTCTTCGATTATTCCTTTCCTACATTCAAAAAAATGTAGTTAAAGATAAACATAATATTACAAATTGCCATATATGATGGTAATGACAGAAGGTATGGTAATACCATAAAGGATGGTGTGGTTGGTAATTATGGTAACCACATATTTAATGTTAGTGATGGTAGTTACGGCATAAGGGAGAAAAACATTACGTTTTCTGGCTATAAATTTTCCGAGCTTTCTCCAAATCCATATATTTATTTAAGTACATTTTAAGAGCTTGGTTTAAAACATCTCCAATAGGTATTCTACTATGATACGCTACAGATTTGGCATCTTCCAAAAGTTCAGATTCAAAATAGTAGGTTCCCTTTACCTTAAGGTGTTTACTTTTATCTAGTTCAGCTTTTTCTTCTGATGGGATATTGTTTGTAGTATTCTGGATTAAGGAATCAATACCCGTTTTAAATGTCTTTTTTGCCATAACTATTTAAGCTTTTGAATTATTTCTTCGGTTAGCGCCCAATAATCCGCTGCCCCATTACTTTTAGGTGCATATTCGAAAATAGACTTACCCGTACTTGTGGCTTCTGCCAGACTAATATTTTGTCGAATAGTTGTTTTAAATAATTTATCTCCAAAATGACTTTTAATGGATTCAGCAATGTCTTTGTGCAAAATCTTCTGAGAACTAAATTGACTCAGAACAAAACCGCCCAATTCCAATTTTGAGTTGATTCTACGCTTCACAACCTCAGTTACTTCCAACAAAGACTTAACCCCATGCACGCTTAAATGATGTGGCAAAAGTGGCACTATAAAATAATCGCTTGCAACGAGATTATTGACAGAAACTAGGTTTAAATTTGGGCTAGAATCCAATAAAACATAATCAAATTGGTCTTTAATTGGTTCTAGTTTTTCTCGCAATATTTGCTCTTTGCCTGGTTCGTTAATCTCCAAATCAAGTGCACTAACATTGATTGAGTATGGTAGAAGAAAAAGGTTCTCTTCAATAGGAATAATCTTTATGGAATCTCCTTTAAAAACGGAATAAGTGTTTACTTCTGCCTGAAGAACACCTAGACTGGCACCAGCATTACATTGCCCATCGCAATCAATTATTAAGGTTGCGTAGCCTTTACGAGCCAAAGCAGAACCAACAGAAACAGTTGTTGTTGTTTTACCCACTCCACCTTTTTGATTTATTATAGTAATTGTTTTTCCCATTTTAGATTTTGTTTTTTGGCCCCCTATTTTTTTTATTCTTATTCCGTTTTTTATTTTCTTCCTCGTATGGAGTCCCTTGGTTAGCAACATTTAAATTTCCAAGATCGATGGTTGATACATTAGTAAATACCTCCGATATATGATTTAAATTAGAGTTATTTTGATTTTCAACTTCCATCGATTTATTATTTACTTCTAATTTACGGCCATAACTCAACACATAAAGCGTATTGTCACCTCTAAGATCTTCACCACTAGCAATATGCTTATTTAAAGATTTTAAGCCATAATAAGTGCTTTCGTGATAATCATTGGATTGTGCGTATTTCATTATGCCAGTTACATCTAATTTGTTGTCTTTAGGCAATCTACTATTCACCAATAAGGAAAATCTATACAATCGGTCTTCTCTTAAATCTTTAGGCAATTCTTTATAAGGAGAATTAACAAACTTGGCATAATTTAATATAAATGAGGTCATATTCTTTTTAGGAGGAACCATACCATCTTTCAGTTTATAATTCAGGTTTAAAAGACTTTTATATATGTTCCCATTGTAATTATTCTCCTTGGCTGTTTTTAGTATTTCCCCAGAATCAAGTATTAATCTTTTGGTTTGTGATCCGTCATATTGTAAATAGTTAATCAACACTTCCAATTTTTTATGCTTTTCTGGATCGGATAGCAAATCAAACCGTAAAACCGATTGACTTTTTTCGCTAACTTTACTTATTGCATGATTTCTTGCTGAGCGTAATTCTGTTTTTGACAAGCTGTTTAAATATTGGAAGCTTTCTTCAATTGGACGATTATAAGAAAACAGATTATCGAAGCTCTGCTCAACTTGCTCTTTAAAATTACTCCGTGAAAAACCTCCTAATACAGCACCTTTTTTTGTGTGGATATGGTTTGAAATCGGTGATATTTTTTTGCCCGTGTATGACTTCCTCCCAACTACAAAATGCAAGTGTGTATTAATACCTGGCTTAATATCTCCAGACTTTTTCAGTCCATTCTTTACCTCTTCATCCGTACCCTTATAATAACGGTTTGATTCAAGTTTTGCGAACCATCGAACGTCTGAGGAGTTTAAACCTTTATTAAAATTTTCTGCATATGCTTGGAATACAAGTTTGGTAAACTCCTTAACCTTATCATGATGATTACTTCCTAAAAACTTTAATTCTGTTTCTGAGAAGTTTAAGGAACCAGTATAATAGCGATAATCCGCTCTTGCAATCGATTTTTGGTCATTATCAATACAGTTCTGTACTTTGTAATCGGGTATAAATTGCTGGATATCGTTGAACCAGAACTCTTTTTCTATGCCTTTATTTTGGTCTTCCTTGCTCATATACTCCAGAAATCCTTTTACAGAACCTGCATTTTTAGATGAGACCGAATCAAACTTAACGTAAGGCATTTTCCTGTTTTACTATTTCATTAAACTTTTGGATATCTTCTTTTTTAAATCCAGATGAAACTGCAGACTTATTATCCAATGATCGATATAAATGTGCAATCATTTCTCTCATCAGGGAATGTTCTTTACCTAACTTATTCATCATGTTAGCCAGTTCTATATTTGCCTCTTTTTGCTTCTCATTAAAATCCAACCATGCCCTTGTCGTTTTTTGAATAAAACCGAAAATTTTATTTAAATAATCTATAATTAGGTCAAGGTCTTTTACAGACACCTGATTTGACACTTGACCATCTAGTTTTTTTGATATAATGATTAACTCATCAAGTAACGGATGTATATGGTCCTGCTCATTTTTTTTAATAAAGCCAATTACCTGGTCAACTCGCTTAGTTAGTTTGGTAAGTTCTTCACGAGGACTAAAAATATCCTGAGCCGGATTGATTCCTGTTTTCTTAAAGTAATCTACGGCTGAATTAATAAACTCAACCTGCTTTAAACCATGATGAGAAGCTAGTTGTTTTAACGATGCTCGCTCCTTTGTTCCAATATTAGTTGTTGTAATAGAATTTGTCATAAAATACATTTAAACATTAATTAATCACCTATATATCTGAAAGTTAATACCATTTTAATATATTATTAAAACACACTAATATATATTATTTAAAATCACTACTGATAATCAACTCTTTAGCCTTTCAAAAATTAATAAAACAGAATATGTTCTGTTCCCGCTTGCCATTAAGTACTATCTATAGAGAAGATTTCAAAATATTCAATACTGTTACGTTTGATGTCTTTACCTTCCTTGCTTGGATTAAATTCAAAACCCTTTAACCTGCAGAAACTTTTCATATTCTTTTTAAATGATGTTGAAGAAACCTTTCTTGCTTCAATCTCTGACAATGATGCCTTAAATTGTTCGAATAGTATTTTTTTATCAATCTCTTTATTCAAAAAATCGCAGTAAGTATCCTCGGCCCAATCTAGGAATGATTCGTTAATGGAAGCTCGCAGTTGGTTCTTTATAATATTCTCCGTAGGAGGCTCAATTACCCCATATTTGAGATAAGCTTTTACACATTGAGCCATAAAATTGTAAAATCTATTCCATTGCTCCCAACTCCAGTTACTAGATAATAATTCTTGATTGAAATCATCAATAGGCGTTCTATGTGGTCCATAATAATCAGAAAAACACATATAAATATATCTTCTATCCTTTGACCAGGAAGGGTCTAGCATCGCATAATTAGTAGTGATAAAAAATTTAACGGTTCGCTCCTTATCAAATACATCAATATCATGGAACTTTTTATTCACATCTATTTTTCCAGTAATCCAAGTAAAAAGTTTATCATAATCAAACCTGTTTGATGCATCATCAAAAAATACCAGTTTTGTTGTATTATCGATTCCTCCTAATACATGCTTATCTTTAAAAAAGTCCTTCTGCCTGGCACCTCTGTAATACGTTGGTAACAATTCCATCAAAGCATTGCCTAATAAAGATTTCCCTGTCCCTCCTAATTCTTCTTTAGCACCTCTTTCTATATAATCTGTAGCAATAACACCTTTACTACAACTATATTCCCGAAAAGTGTAGAGCAAATACCCAATTACAGTAACTTTGTTTATAACATGGTGATTTATTTCACTTTTCTGCTCTTCGGTCAAACTCTCTCTGGGTTGCCTCCAATGAATATTCGATGTAGCAAAAACAAAGTCCAAAAAATCACAATAACCTTCTTTGTGAATAAAACATAATCTATTAGAGATTCCTTTTGAAATATTAAAATAATCATCTTCTAAAACAGGATACCAATCTAACATATTTGTATCCCACAAATATGATTTAAACTCATTATATTTTAATTCTGAAATACTATCCTTTTCAATTTTCCAAATCTTCCCTTTGAAGAAGAAATACTCCACTCCATATTCTCCTTTATATTCAGGTAAATTTCGCTTCAACTGTAAGTTAGAAAGGTTTGATGGACTGAAGTAATAATTTGATCCTTGATATAGTTTTTCTAAATCGTAGGTTTGTCCTTGCCTCTTTATTTCATTTATGACTATGTCTTTAATTTGGAAAGCTTCTAACTCTTGTAATATAGTTCCATTTATGATTCTAATGAACCTTTCTTGTCCATCAATTTTATACTTGTAAATACCAGCTTTATACAATGAATTAAATAAATTGGTATAATTTACAGTACTATCTTTACCCTTCTTTACAACTATATTATCTATCTTAATAGATATTTTATTTTGAGTTACCGCTTTGTCTATCAGGTTTTCAAAATGGGTATGGGAGTATTTCTCAAAACTATCAAATTCATCAATTATACTTTCGTTAACTTCGTCTACAACAATGAGTTCTTTAATAAACGAATACTTGCCTAGAAATAATTCAATTTCTAAAGGTTCAAAGTCTCCCTTTTCATAAGTCAATAATAAATTTGAACACCTTACCTTTAATCTACTAACCTGTTCAGGAGATACACTTGATAGCTTATGATTAAAGCAAACTGCATTATATCCCATAGAAGCAAGTAGCTCCACTCGGTTTTGATTAATAACTATAAATATCTCTTCTGATTTAGACGGTAATCTTTCATAGCCATAAATCCTTTGATTTATTGAGGATGGATTATTTTCTTTTATAGTATTAAAATTGTAATGGTTACTATAATTATTAGGAGAACTACTATTGACAATAATTAATTCTAAATCATTAAGCATATCACTTACCCATTGATTTATATTCTTCTATTGAGGATAAGGGTATCCGTTTCCCATCAAATGTAGTTTTGATGGCACCTTTTTCAATTAAAGACATTAGAGTGTTATAGGAAACATTAAGCTTTTTACATGCATTCTTTTTGTTTAAAAGCGTGTCTTCAGGTCTGAATTCCGCTGTTTTTATACGATCGTACTTCCGTAAAATATCTAACATTATACTTTCTAGTTGATACCGAGAGATATTTACAATCTCTAACCTTTCCTTTTGCATATGAATATTAATTATATTTGAATAGTTTAATGCACATACATGAAACTATAGTTTATTTATTAACTTTTGTTGCATATTTTCATTTTACAAATACATAACAAATATATCTTTGAATTAATTTAAATTTCTTGATTTGGAACTAATTGCTTTTTCCGAAATAGTCCGTAAAAAAATAAAGGATCAAAATATTTCTTTAAACGAACTGGCATCTATTGTAGGAATGACGAGACCAGGCATTCAAAAATTGCTTAATAATATTGAAAGTATTAAACTGATCACCTTTTTAAACATCTGCAATCAACTAAAGATAAACGCAGAAGACTATATCAGTAACAATAATTTTCCTACAGCGAGTAGTTATGACCTTATTGAATCAAATCAGCTGGTTTACCTAATTGAAGTGTTTACAAAAAATAATATCTCTATTGAAGATATATGTAATTTTTTAAGCATTACGAATTCGGAGCTTGAAGAGAAAGTGGCTAACAAAAAGATTAATCATAAAGAATTAATTAGTTTATGTTCTTTTTACCAAATTCCATTTGAGCTTTTCTTTAAAGAGAAATATAAGAGCTCATATAAGAATATTAAACCTCTAGATTTCATTAAATATAGATCTATAGTTGAAAAGGGTAATAATTTAGAAATCTATCAAAATGTATTATCATCCATAAAACTAATCCTAGTAGATTATTTCAACACTCATATTTCGGTATGTGACGCTAAGACTAAAGTTAATATTAACAATATTGATTACTTTGAATATTCTATAAAAGGTAATGAACCTGCATATTTTCCTGTTACTATTATCTCTGAAGAAACTGATATTCCGTTGGTATTTATTTCCAATCATCCAAATTACAATACCCCTACTCAGCATGTCATAGAGGAACTAACGCAAAATATATTTGGCAAGTTTTTTCATAAAAACACAATGTGCGTTAATGATATTATTTGGATAGAGGTTTCCTATTTCACTAAAGATGTAATTAATGTTGCCTTGGTAAAATTTAATTCAGATAATGAATTTAAGAATCCTGAGTGGTACTCAATTCGGGGAGTTAATGATAAAGAGATAAAGATTGATAAAGCCAGATTACTAGAATTCCTAAATTTAGATTAGTACTTACCTGTTGTGTGAATTATATTGCATGCTTAATAAAATTAATAGGTCTATTGTATATGAACCTATTTATATATTGTATAATAGTCAAAGAAGTGATCTTTGAAATTATTCTGGTTTTGAAGTACTATCACATAAAGTGTGTAAATAGTAAAATTATACCTCGAAAATTAATTACTGAATAGTTTTCACTATTTAGTAATTGATTTTGAGGAGTCCCCGCGACAGCGGACGATATACTATTTGTTTAAAATATCAGGATACAATCTTGAGTTATTTTATTTATTTTTAAACAGATAGTATACTTATGAAAAAAGAAGATCTATTAAACAGCGACTTTCTTAAGCAATTTAAGAATGGAGAAGAACTCAATGATTTTCTTCACCAACTTCAAAAACGCGGCGTTGAGCAGATTTTTGAAGGCGAATTAGATGCTCATGTCGGCTACGAAAAACATGCTACCTCAGACTCTGAAAATGCAAGAAATGGTCATACTTCGAAGAAGATCAGAACGATGTATGGAGAGTCACAGATCAAGGTTCCTCGCGATCGTCAAGGTACTTATAACCCAATGATCGTTCCTAAACGCAAGAACATTATTGACGGAATAGAAAATGTAATCATATCTCTTTATGCTAAAGGCATGTCCAATAGTGACATTGAACAACAGATTAGTGAAGTGTATGATTTTGATATCTCACCGTCAACTATCTCCAGGATCACATCTAAAGTCACCGAAGACATTATTGCATGGCAAAATAGACCTCTTGAGCCTGTGTATCTGATTGTATGGATGGACGGTATTGTTTTTAAAGTTAGAGACAACTCAAAAGTCATCAATAAGACCATTTATATTGCGGTTGGTCTGAAAGTTGACGGCAAGAAAGAAGTTCTTGGCTTATGGCTGGGAAAGAACGAATCATCAGCCTTTTGGATGAGCGTATTAACCGATATAAAAGCACGTGGAGTCAATGATATATTGATTACCGCAACTGATAATTTGAATGGCTTTACCGATACGATAAAGAATGTATTCCCTGAATCAAGCACACAGATATGTGTTGTTCACCAAATACGAAATGCTTGTAAATATGTAGTATGGAAAGATAAAAAGGAGTTTACTCGTGATATGAAATCGATTTATGAAGCTCCTACTAAACAAGCAGCTGAAGCAGCGCTTGAGGATTTTGCTCAAAAATGGGAAAGCAAATATTCTTATGCCATCAAAAGCTGGCGCAATAACTGGGACGAATTAACTGTGTTTTTTGACTTCCCAATTGAGATTAGAAAAATCATATACACAACCAATTTAATTGAAAATTTAAATGGGAAAATTAGGAAATACACCAAAAACAAGCTCTCATTTCCTACAGATGAAGCTGTAATGAAGTCTGTTTTTCTGGCGGTGAGAGAAGCAACTAAAAAGTGGTCGATGCCAATCCGAAATTGGGGTATTATCCACAATCAGTTTTTGGCTATATTTGAAAATAGGATCCAGTAAATATACTGAACCCTGATATTTTAAACTTACACACTTTCTAGCTTAGTGTCGGTTTTGAAACCAATAAATGTTTTTGCATAGTTTCTCCTGATCAAGAACTGATCGCATAGTTGACTATAAAGAGTTTCTATTCTTTTGCGAGATTTTCTAAAAATATAGTGTTGTTTCTTATAGCCTTGTTGATTTAATCTCATTGGTGTTTCAAGTTTTATTCCTGCAGAAGTAAACAAGTCCAATTGTTGTTCTGCTGACAAATAGCCTTTGTCACCCAGTAGTGTACAATCAGATAGCTGAACTTTAATATCTTGCAAATAGTGAATATCATGAACATTGGCTTTTGTCAGATCAACAGATGTAAAAACACCGTCAAAAGTACATACTCCATGAAGCTTATATCCAAAATAGTATTGGTTTTGAGAAGCACAGAAACCTTTTTCAGGAGCAGTCTCAAATTTTTCTTTACAAATCTTTAACCTCGAAACTCTAGCGTTTCTGCATATCTCTAAAGGCATTGAATCAATAACGAACACATCTTCATGATTTGAGAAAGCGGTGCTTAGTTGATTCCGAACCCATTCGATATAAACAAATAAACTTTTCTTTCTTCTGTTATATTGTGTCCGGTCAATCATATTAGGAAACTGTTCTTTGTATTGACTTCTAAGCTTTTTGAAAAGTAAACTTTCATTATCAATGGATAAATATTCAATAGTCAGATTAAAGCTAATTAATTCAATATCTGAAAATTTAGGTTTTGCTCCCACCTTGTGAAAATTACCGTTTAAATCAATCTGATCTTGTAATACAGATTTTAATACTTCCAAAATTTTATCGAAATTCGTCTTTATATCGTGCATGTGAGGATTTTATTTTTTTGTTTCGCAACCTTAAAATACTAAAATCCAAAATCATGCACTTTTTTTATGCTATAATTTAATTCACACAACGAGTTCTAACATAGTAAATTGTTTATTGAAACACTTTAGATAGATAGTATGAAGTAAATAAAGAACAATAGATGGCAACAAACTAAATCATTCAATTGTTTTTAAACTAATTTTATTCTCACAATTAGATAATATACTCTCCATTTGTTTTATGGAACTATAATACAATAAACCAACCAATCCATAAAGAATCAATTCTGCTTATTTACTCCTTATGTATCTTTACACGATGAACTATAGTTGGGTATTTATTTATTAAATCAATCATTTTTTCAATATTAAACTTATTTACTGCTGTAAGTAAATCCTGACCATAGTTTAATATTAAGTGCGAATTATATTCCTCTCCCAATTGGATTAATTCGATAGCAAAAGAAATAACCTTATGTCTAGGTTTTACAGTTTTAAAGAATTGCCAACTAATATTTTTCATTTCTTCAAGTTTCATAATTAAACCATGAAGATTTTCATTACTTATTTTAATAGAGTTTTGAACAAATTTTTCATTTGTTATATTATCTTTCACTATGCTATAGTTAATATATTTCATCAATATATTATATAACGATTGGATTTGCATTGGTTTAACTAGTATATCTTGAAAATCCCTTTTTTTTATATTCGATTGTTGATCCTTCATGGCAAAAGCGGTATATGCAATAACAGGAATTGATTTTAGAATATGGTCGGCCCTTATTTTTTCAAGAAATTGATAACCATCCATAATTGGCATTTTTATGTCGGTAATTATAACATCTGGAATTGATTTTTTCAAAATAGAAATAGCTTCTTTACCATTCTCTGCTTCTAAAAAGGAAATAGCTGAATTTAGCAACACATCCTTTATAAATTTTCTATTTAGCTTTATATCATCAACAATTAATATTCTTGCTTTATTAAAGATTATGGTTGAAGGATCAAAAGATTTTTCTTTTCTTTTTTCATTAATTGTTGAAGAATAGCTAATATTTGGTATAATAAAAGAAAAAGAACTACCTTTATTTAACTCTGAATTTAGGGTTATTCGTCCTTTCATTAATTGAATTATCCTATTTGTTATAGTTAAACCTAAACCTGTACCCATTTGTTTTTTTTCTGTTTCATCCTGCACAAAAGGGCTAAATATTTTAGATTGAATATTTGGTGAAATCCCTGATCCGGTATCAACAATTTTAATTTTCAAATCAAAACATCGTAAATCATCATTTCTATTTAATGATTGTATACGCATTGCAATATTACCTTCATCGGTAAATTTTATAGCATTTCCTATAAGGTTAAATATTATTTGACGTAGTTTTGAACTATCAATTATAATTTCAAATGGAACATCTGGTGCTATGTTTAGATCAAACTGTAGTCCTTTTTGATTTAATTTTAAGGCAAAAATATCTTCAAACTCTTCGAAGAACAATTGGGTATTTATCGGCCTTAACTTTAAATCCATTTTACCAGCTTCAATCTTTGAAAGATCAAGAATGTCATTAATTAGATTCAGTAAACCTTTACCACTGGATATAATTAATTTTAAATATTCTTTTTGAGGATTAATATCAATTATATTTTCTAATAACTCAGCATAACCTAATATAGAATTTAAAGGAGTTCTAATTTCGTGACTCATATTTGCTAAGAAGGTACTTTTAGCTTTATTTGCCTCTTCTAATTGTTTAGTTCTCTCACTTACGGTCTCCTCTAAATGATTTTTATGTTCTACTAAGTCTTTTTCTGCATTCTTTCTTTTAGTTATATCTGTAATAAATCCTTCAATTATTTCATCCCCATTTTCATTTTGTCCAATTATTCGACCTTGTTCCCAAACCCATTTAGTTTTCCCCTTCTTTGTAATTATCCGATATTCTAGAATAAACGGTTGATTTGAGACCGAGGCCTCTCTAACCTTCTTCAAGACATTCTTTTTATCATCAGAGTGTATTATCTCTCCATATGAAAATGTGTCATTTTTTGTTAATTCTTTACTTCTATAACCTGTTAAAGCCTTACACCCTTTACTAACAAAAAGCATTGGCCAATCTGCTTTATTTAAACAACTATAGGCGATCCCTGGTAGATTATTCATTAGGGTTTCAAGCCTCCTTCTACTTTCTTTGATGATTTCCTCATGTTTATTACGCACTGTTACATCACGCAATATTGCTTGGCTTGCAATTCCATCTTTATATTTGAAATAATTAACAGAAGCCTCCAAATCAATTTCACGTCCGGATCTTGTTACTCCTTTGAAGCTATACCTAATATTATTTGCTGTTTCCCTTAATTTTCCTTGACGAACAATTTTATTCTGAATAAATTCTTTACTTAAAGGAGATATAAGTTTTAAATAATCAAACTCAGGGACACTAATTTCTTCCTTACTATAACCGAATATTTGCTCAAGTTTTGGATTTACTAATTCAAATCTGTTATTATAAAAAATAAATATACCATCATTTGAATTCTCAAATAATGACCTATACATTATCTCACTTTTTTTTAAAGCAAGTTTGGCAATCCTTTCTTTAGTAATATCCTGTACTGTTGCATGCACAACTGGAAAACCTGATTTATAACAAATATAACCTTGAGTCCGAACATGCAATACTTGTTTGTTTTTGTTAATAATTCTATATTCCAAGCTAGTCAAACTTGAGCTTTTATTTTTAATAGATTCATTAAGCCAATTATTAATAATAGTTCTGTCATCCGGATGATGTATATGTTGATTAATTGTATCAAAATTTACTAAATCACTTTGGGTAAATCCTACTAATTCGTAAAGAGCATCAGACCAAATTATTTTACCACTGTTTATATCCCAGCTAAAACTGCCAAGCTTAGCTATTCGTTGAGCCTGAAGCAATTGATCCGCCTCTCTTTTCAAATCGTTTTCGTACTTTTTTCTTTTAGTTATATCATGCGATAAAACAAGTATTCCACTTTTAATTGGTTGGACACTTAAGGTAAACCAGGATGAAGAACCATCTTCATACTCAAATTCATTCTCCAATAAATGAGACCGACGTTCTTTCATACACAAATCAAGAATACTGTAAATATTTGTTGCTTTAAAGTTTGGGTATACTTCAAAGACAGATTTGTTAAGTAGTTGGAATTTACTTTTTCTACCATGAAGAGCTGCCGTATCATTTACATATATATATTTCCATTCAAAATCTATTATTTGAATACCTTCTATCATTTTATCCATAGTAAACTTATACAAGTTCATACTATTAGATATTTCTTTATTTTGACGTTGGATTTTTGATATATGTTTAGATGTTATTATATAAATAACAATAGAACATGCAATTATGAAAAACCAACCTTTATATGTTTGGATACGTTCATAGTCTTCTATATTATTAAAGTAGATTAAAGCCACTTTGTCAGAAAAGAGTATCCATAGTGTACCAATAACAGCAAATATAAGAGTGATTTTCAAGGCCTCCTTTTTCATAATAAAGAAAATGATTTAGAAAAAATAAGGTTTATTAGTAAACTTTGGCTTTAAATACAAAGTATAACGTTGTATGTTACATTTTAGTTCTACTTATAATCTTGATTATCTAACCAACAACATTCTAAAATATAGACTTATTCTATGATAGTATAACCTTTTCTTAAGATAGACAGTGATTATTCACTCAAAAAAAACATTCTATTGTAAACAGAAAAAAGCAATTACTTATTCATTAAATGCAGATATAATTCAGTTATTTTTCTGATTTTTGATTTTAGTTTCATTACGTTAAATGTGTTTAAGTCTGCTTCTATAAACGTAGCATAATGCAAAAGTAAAGGAATCCTATATTTATCGGATATTTTTTTTGATTCTAAAATCAACTCCTTTATTTGTCTAGAAGCAAGCCTATGATTTACAACATCTAATAGTGGATTTACATTGGTTCTAATTTCGTTTTTTAGTCCAGTTAAATCCCCTTCAAACCCAACAAAAATATTACTTAATGATTGTTTTTTATTTCTCTTCTTTTTTTTATACTCTAAAAACCATGAAATTATTGTAATTAATTCGTTTAATTGTACAGGTTTTCTTAATAAATAATCAAAGTGCTTCGCATTACTAACTAATTGATCTAAATCCGAGGATGCTGTCGTAGCTATTATGGGTGTTTCTTTTAAATTAGGTTTTTCCTTTATTAATTTAACGGTTTCAAAACCATCAAAGTCAGGCATCTTAAGGTCTAGAATTATTAGTTTAGGATTATTTAATTCTGCAACCATTACACCTTCTTTACCATTTTCTGCTTCAATTACATCTATACTGTATGAAAGTAATAGCTCTTTTATAATTTCTCTGTCAATCTTCCTATCATCTATAACTAGAATCTTAGTTGCTTCAAATTTAATATCTCTGGGGTCAAGTAAAATTTCTTTGGGTAATGAAATATCATTATTTATAGTTTTAACTTGAGGTATAAATACAGAAAATGTACTACCTTGCCTAACCTTACTGCTAACTGTAATTTTCCCATTCATAAGCTTTACAAGTCTATTACAAATAGCAAGTCCTAAACCCGTTCCCTCGTATTTTCTATTATCTTGTTCATCTCTTTGTCTAAAGTCTTCAAAAATAGATTCTATTTGACTATTTTCAATACCGATTCCAGAGTCTATTATATCAATCTCAAGATTACTATTTACACTATTATTAGAATTTACTTTGTATTTTATATTAACATAACCAGTATCAGTAAACTTAATAGCATTTCCGACTAAATTTATTAATATTTGTTTAATTCTCACTTCGTCAAGCAACAAGGCATTTGGTATAAGTCCTTCATGGTTTAACTCCAAATGAAGCCCTTTATCTTTCGCTTGCATTTGGAAAAGCTCATATATTTCTCTCATTAATGCCGCTAAATTAACCTCGTTTTGTTTTAATTCTAATTTATCAGCCTCAATCTTTGATAAATCAAGTATTTCATTAATAAGTGATAGTAGCGTATGCCCACTCTTTGATATGGATTGGACATATTCAATTAACCTGGCATTTTCAATTCTTTTAGAAAGTATTTCAGAGAAGCCGATTATTGCATTCAGTGGAGTTCTTATTTCATGACTGATATTCGCCAAAAATGCACTTTTAGTCTTATTAGCTGATTCTGCACTTTCTTTAGCCATTCGTATTTCTAATTCACTCATTTTACGATCCGTTATGTCCGTAAAACTCCAGATACGTCCAATCGTCTTATTGTCTAATCTTTGAGGTCCAGAGAAACATTCCAAAAATCGTCCATCTTTTAATTCTAATTCAATTTTAAAACTTTCAACATTTGAAATATTGTTATGGCTAAATAATTTTCGAAAATTAGTTCCTTTTAAAACAAGATCTTCAATATAAGAATCTAAATCATTTCTCTTTCTAATCTTTTTTATGGTTGGAATCTTCCATATTTCATTAAGTTTATCATTATAAAGAGTTACTTTAGATTTATCATCAAAAGCAATTATACCAGCTTGAGTAGATTCAATTGCTGACTTTAACAACGAACGTTGTTTTTGTAAACCTATTTCTTTTTGTTTTAGCTCTGTAATATTCTGAAAATATCCTACAATGCTTACCGGCTCTCCATCTAGATTCCAATCTGAGAACGTACCGGTACTTAGTAACCATTTTTCTTCACCTAAAGCATCTTTTATTCTAAAGCTGGTGTAGTAACTGGATTTATTACCATAAATAAAGTCAAAGAAATCACTCTCAACTATTTCCTTATCCTCGTCTATTACAAACTTTAGCAACCAAGAGAAATTTAAATCATTGTTATTTAAGGTATTATCGCCGAGCAAGACATTTATATAAGGGTCTAATTTAAATTGCTGATTGCCTAAATCATATTTCCAAATCGCAATTTTACCATTCTGTGTAGCCATTGAAATTATCTGATCTTTATCTTCAGATTCTGAATAAACAGAATAATGTTGCGTTCTATTTTCAATGCAAAGCAGATATCCTTCAAAATTACTTCGAGCATCATTTGTTCTATTTATACTCAATGAAACTTTGTATTCCACTCCTTTTTCAGAAATAAGCAATAGAGTTGTAACTGATCCTTGATCAATTGTTGGTTTTGTTTTAATCCAATCCAAAATGTCAATGCTTTCACCAGAATAAGTGTCGTAGAAATTGATTTTTTCTTTTATTTTTTTCCCAACTAGGTCTCTTTTGCTCAGATCTGTATACAAACAGACTTGATTATTAACAGCATGTATAATACCGTTTAGATCAAAAGCAATAAAACCAAGGTCAGAAGAATTAAATATTTCAAAATCTAACTGATCCATCAATACCTATTTTTTGAGGTAAGCTACCTTAAAACCGGCACATTCATAACTATTTTGGCTTTTCCAATTAGGAGCAAATAAGTCAATATAAAGCTTATGAGTATGATCAACTGTTATTGTTTTATTATCGGTAAGAGCCTCTACAGAATTATCATAAATAATAGAGTTACTTTCTGGGTCTATAACTTTAAATTGTAATGCTCCAGCTTTAGTTTTTGAGTAAAGAGAGAAATAATAAGTTCTTCCACCATAGACATTTAATACAATTCTAGATTTTTTCCCCTTTCTAATTTTTACAGAACGAGAAGAAGAACTTAGAGTAAAATCTTTTTCCGGAGATTTACATTTCTTATATACATTATTACAATCATTTCCTTTAGTTGCCAATTGAACAAATAGAAAAGTGATTAATGTAATCAAATACATCTTTTTTTTCATAAATTTGGTCTTAATTAGTAGATGTTCTAATAATAACATTTCGAAAGTCTCTAATATTATCAGAAAAAATAAAATAATTTTCTTCCTGTAGATCAAATACAGATTTACTCTCTATATGAAGGCTACCATCTTTATTCTTATTAATATTTTTAATAAAAGTCTTATAGTCTAGGTTATCGAATGAACGCTTGATAGTATATAAATCATTCATTAACGGTTTCACATCCTCATCATCTTTGTATACCATAATCATCTTAATAATATCATCAAACAATAGCTTTTGTTCGGCGATCCTATTTATGGCACCTTTTTGTTCTTCAAAATTATTGTGTAAATGTGTCGTAACATATAAACACTCCGTGATTGCACCTACGGAAAGTAATGATAAAGTTTTTCCTTCGTCATATTCTTGTAAGTAATTAATTACAGTATCGTATAATTCTCTTGAAATTTGATAAAGAGAATCTGCGTTTACACTAGCATTAATCAACCTTCGTTGCTGATTAATAGTAAAGTCAGGATGTATTTCTAAATCATTCAAAAGATAGTCTATAGTGCTAATATAGTCTCCAGATAGATCAGACTTCTTGAAGGCACTTATATATGCTAAATCGGAAAAGTAAACACCGCAAACAATTGTTTTTTTTGTCTTCGTTTGATAATGTTTTGATAAATTATAGTTATGCAAAAGAGGTTGTTTAAAACTTACTTTATGATCATTTATATAGGTTATAATTTCTTCAGGTGACGGTAAAGCGTAAAATATAGCCTCTATAGAGTCGATTACTTGAATAGAATCAAAGTCTAATAACTGATTAGTATTTTTTTTATTGGAGCAACTATTGCAGCTATAGCTTATATAGCCAATAAGACATATAATAATATAAAAAGCAACTTTATTCATATCATGTTTTTTTAAGTTATCTTAATTAAATTTTATCTTAAAAAGCTCCATTCAAAAATGGTAGTCTCTTCAACTTCTTTCTTTATACAGAATATACCATTATGTAATTTCATTATTAATTCTGCATAATTATAAAATAGTGTAGCACTATTGGGTATAGTATTTAAATTGGCTGTATTAATACTACACGGATAACACGAAATATTTAATTTAGTATATTTTTCATTCTCTTGCGAAGAAAAGTCTATATTTTTAATTTTCGAATTACTATCATAGATGGTATTTAGAATCCCTATAATTGAATTTCTAATATAATCTTTATCCAAATTAATTTTGGTTGTGAGAGATATTGTATTACTTAACTCCACCTGATTATCCTTCCATATACTATTAGTATCCAATAAAACACTTTCAATAGTCTGATTTAAAAGCGTAGGTTTAATGTTAATAGTTTCACTGTTCCCAATTTGCATAATTTGAGTTGCAATTTTTGAAATCAGATCTAAATTTTTAATCGAATCCTCTAATTGATTAGTTAAACTTAGCAGTTTAGATGACTCAGCTGAATGTTTAATATTTGTAACCGTTGTATTTATTCTTGTTATAGGTGTCTTTAGTTCATTACCCAAATAACAAATAAACTTATTATTGAAATTCTGTAAATATTCAAGCTGAGAGTTTTTATTCTGAAGCTCCTCGGTTCTTAATTTTACTTTAGTTTCTAGTTGATTATTTGATGATATCAGTGCAGATTTTGTTTTGTGAAGTTCAAGATGGGTCTTAACTCTTACTAGCAATTCTGTAATATTAAATGGCTTGGTAATGTAATCTTGTCCTCCAGTTTCAAACCCCATAACAATACTATCGTGATCTGTTTTTGCAGTTAAAAAGATTATTGGGACATTATCAAATTTTTTAATTTTCCTTATTTCCTTACACACTTCAAATCCATTTATTTCAGGCATCATAATGTCAAGTAATATTAATTCAAAATGCTCCTGATTTACCCATTCTATGGCTTCTCTGCCACTTAGAGCAATTTCTATCTCATAGGTCTCGCTCAATATGCTACCCAATAATTGAATGTTCTTTGGATTATCATCAACCACTAATATCCTATCCTTATTCATATTTCTTTACCTAATTAGTAAAATACTACCCTTCTTTGTAAGGCGTTTATTTGAATATGTTATTACCTCTGTTACATAGTTATAAACATCAGCATTTTGAGGAACTCCCTTATATGTACCATCCCATCCTCTATGAATATCATTCGTTTCAAAAATACAGATGCCTGATTTATTAAATATTCTATAATATACTAGCTCTTTTAGACCCCATCCTTTAACGTATATTTCATCATTAAGGTTATCATTATTAGGGGTAAAAGCTTCAGGAAGATTAATTGAGTATTTTTCTTCAACAGTAATATGGGATGAATATTCCCTACTAAAACAGTTACTTGTATCTGTCACTTCTACTATATAATTTGTAGAATATAAAGGTTGTATTGTAGGATCAGGACAATTTTGGCATGTTATACCGCTATTGCTTTTCCAAAAATAACTTCCAATACTTTCGTCATAAATATTCAAATCTATTTGTTCTCCAATAATAATTGTTGTATCCTTTAAATGCACAACAGGAGGATGTTGTACCTTAATTTCAACAGAATCTGCCTTAAAACAATTATTTTTATCACCAACAACAACATGATATATTGTGGTTTCCATTGGTTTTGCGATTGGAGAATCTATATCATAATAATCTAAAGTACTGATATTATTCCAATTGTAAGATATTCCACCTTCCGCCCATAATAATGCTTCATCTCCTTCACAAATAAGTGTATCTTTTTTTATGTTAACATCAGGTAAAGGGTAAACAGTTACTTTCTTTACAATACTATCTAAACAGTTAAATTTATTTTGAGCAATTAACTTAACACTTTGTTCTCCAGATGATTCTAGCCGCAAATACGGTTCTGATATATTTTCCTCAGGTATATTATTAATTTCCCATGTATATTCACTGGCATTCTTAGATTTATTAATTGTCTGAATTTCGAAAGGTACACAACCTGAATATAATTCATCCTGAACAGAAAAATCAGAAATTGTTTTTATAATAAACACCGAATCTTTGAATATTTTATTGCAACTTGAATTGATACTATCTTTTAAAATTATTAATGGATAAAAAGTGCCTAATAAACTATATGCGTGAGTTGTCGATGATTCATTTGAAATAATTCCATCACCAAAGTCCCAGGTGATATCTGAAATATTTAAGGTATTTTTTAGCTCATAAGACAATTCTTCCATAAAGCATGCTGTATCAACTAAATTAATTTCTGCATATGGACCATTAATCTCTATAAAATCAGATACCTTCGATGTATCAGGACATCCATTAGAAGAATAAGCAACCAAAGACACATCATAAGTACCAGGTTTTGTGTATATATGCTGAGGGTTATTTAAATTTGAAACGTTTAAATTATCACCAAAAAACCAATGTTGATACCCACCGTCATGCCTATACAACGATTCATTATTGAACTGAACAGTAAAAGGATAACATGTAGACTCAGTAATTGGACTACTAAAAGAAGCTTTGGGTGGGATTTGTACATTTACCAAATTGTCTACCGTTTTAGTAAGTGTACATCCGTATTCATCTATGATCTTTAAAGATACAGTATATTCCCCTTCTTCTTTATATGAATGATAGGGATTTCGAATTGTACTATTTTTACCATCTCCAAAATTCCACAAAAAACTTTTAATTGTACTCTTGGATGTATCATAAAATAAAATTGTATCATTTGTACATATTTTATTGTCAGAAATCATAAAACTTGCATCGGGCTTAATTACCTGAATTTCTTTTGCACTCACTTTTTTTGCAGAACAGCCTTTGGAGTCAGTAATTGTTAGGCTTACATTGAAATTTCCAAAATCACTATAATCATGTATAGGTTTAGATAATACAGACTGACTTCCATCTCCAAAATCCCAATTCCAATGTTCTATTTCATTTTTGGACGCAGATAAATCCGTAAACTCAAAAGAAAAAGGAATACATCCATTAAGATAGTTCGATGAAAATTTAACGTCCGGTTGAAAGATCTCAATTTCACTTGAAATTGTGTCTGGACAATCATTTATATCATGTATAACTAGCTTTGGGTAATAAATGCCGGGTTGTTCATATATATGAGACGTTTCTTCATCGGTAAATTTTAATGTGCTATTATCGCCAAAATCCCATAAGTACTTGTTTTTTTTGTTTTGGTAAACGAAAAAATATTCATTTTCACTTTTACGAGGGTCAAAAATTATTTCATTATTTACACATGGAGTACCTTTTATAGTATCATAAACAGCCTTGGGTTGAGTAATATATATATTACTTCCATAGGTATATGAACAACCATTATTATTGTTTGCTTCTATTACAATTCTATATGTACCTTGCTCATCATATGTATGAGAAATTTCGTTTCCAGAATTAGTTATACTTGTTCCATCTCCCCAATTTAAAGCATAGGAATCTACATCCTTAAGGTCTAACATTAAATTTGCAAAATAAGGTTGATTACAATCAACTACTTTTTGAAAAGTAACAATAGGTCCATTAATATATACGTAATCATTTTTAATAACTTTACTTGGGCATCCATTATGAAAAGCATTTAAGGTTACATCCATATATCCAGTTTGTGTATATTGATGTACCGGAAGCCCAAATGCACTAACATTCCCATCCCCAAATTTCCAATCAGAAGAAGTAATTAAATCCGGAGTCTCTGAAATAATCTCAAACTCGACAAGTTCATTGGCACAAAATGTATTTTTATCTTTTACTGTAAAATCTACTTCTTGTATTTCTCCAACAGATATTGATTCTACTTTTTCAGTTAAACAACCGAGTTTTGTTTCAGCAATTACCTTTATTTTATTTATTTCTGCCTTAGTAAAAGTTTCTTTATAATTAAGCCCAGATCCAACAAATTCGTCATTTAAAAACCATGAATACTTTATAACTGAATCTTTATTGTTCTTATAATCTGTTTCTGTCTGAAGCGATACTTCTAAAGGGATGCATCCAGATATAGGAGAATGATGAGTAAGGTTTATCGAAGGTAATTGAATAGTTATATGGTTACTCTTTATTTTACTACCAACGCAACCATAATTGCTAACAACTAATAGAGTATCAGAATACTGCTCAAATTTAGATAAACTCAAAACAGGAGTTGACCCAAAAATATTTACAGGACTTATTTCTTCTGAAGTATTTCCATTACCAAACTTCCATTTATATGAATCATAGTTTGTATGATTAGGAGAATACGTTATTTCTACAGGAACTTCGCATGCGTAATTAATGGTGGTTTCAAAATCAGGAGAAACATTTTCGACATGTATTGGTAATATTAAAGAATCTTTACACTCATAATTTGTAATACTTAGTTTTATAAAGTAATCTCCTGACTGACTATAAGTATGATTAGGGTTTATTAACTCTGATTTTGTATTATCTCCAAAACTCCATGAATTTGTTCTGTTATTAATAGATAAGTTAGTTAATTGAATGTTTTCTTCAGGACAAATTGTATCAGAAACGATGCTAAAATCTGCGAATGTATTCTCTATATATATTAAATCATTAAGTTGGATTGAATCGGTACAACCTAAATCATCTTCTACTTTTAATGCAACATCAAAAGTACCCTCTGAATTATAATGATGCATAGGGTTATTCTCATAGGAATAATTACCATCTCCAAAAAACCAACTATACGTTAATGCACCATATCCATAGGACAAATTAGAGAAATCAGCATTTAATTCTCCTTCGCACGAAGTGGTATTATTAACTTTAAAGGCTGACGTTGGTTTTTGTGCTCTAACCAGTTTTTCCTTTGTCACTTTTCCTAAACAACCATTCTCATCCTGAACAATTAGAGATACTGTATATTCTCCAGGAAATGAGTAAGTGTGAATAGGGTCTTTTAAACCAGCGATATTACCATCGCCAAAATCCCAAGTGTAATTATATTGATGTTCTTCACTTTCAATTTGACCTTGAAATTTTACATTATATGGTGCGCATCCTGCTTGCGGTATATTTGGAATGAAATTAACAACAGGAATTTCATATACTTCTATTAATTCTTCGTAACTTTTACTAAATAGTTCTGAATCATAAGTTATAGTAAGGGTCACACTATACTTCCCCGGCTTCTCATAGATAACTACCGGATTTTCTACTTCTGAAGTTTTTCCATTTCCAAAATCCCAGAAAAAAGAGGCGCTTTGTTCCTTTGGGGTTAAGTTCTCAAACTCTACTATAAAGGGAGGACACCCTTTAGTAACCGAAGCAGAAAA
This sequence comes from uncultured Saccharicrinis sp., assembly GCA_963677245.1. GTDB lineage: Bacteria > Bacteroidota > Bacteroidia > Bacteroidales > Marinilabiliaceae > Saccharicrinis. Next base: position 107,328 of record OY781921.1, on the reverse strand, counting down.
ATCTACATTCAATTGACTTTTTAATGATGACAACCCTAATAACAGAAATACAATAGTAAACATTAACTTCAAAAGAAAAGGGTTGACTTTTGTGTAATTAGAGATTATTTTATGAACGTAAAAAAACATATGGAATCAAAGTTTGATTTTGTAATTTGGTATTAAATTACTATTTTTCTAACAGATACAAAAAATTACATGAAAATAATAAACCTTTTCATACTAAGTATTTTTTTTATTTGGTCAATTAGAACAAATGCCCAAAAGCAAGGTTATTCCCAATTCAATAATTCTCCATTAAACCTTAATCCATCTTTAACCGGGGTTACAGAAGCCAACTGGCGGATTATTTCAAATTTTAGATCGCAGAATTATTTTTACGGAGAATCGTTAAATACGATTAGCTTTTCTTTTGATAAGAACATGAGTACAGAATACGGAAAATTGGGTATTGGTTTGTTATTTAATCATGATTCATCATTAGGTAATGGAATTCCTACAACACAGTTTTATATTTCGGGTTCAGGTATTGTAAGGTTGTCTAAAAAAATCTATATAGCTTCAGGTATTCAATTGGGATATGTAAACAGAACCTCTTCTCTTCAACACATGTCCTTTCCCGAGCAATATGACAGAAATATAGGTGACTTTAACACTACTCTACCCAATAACGAAAATTTCAATATAGAATCTTCGGATTATGTAGATGTTAACATCGGCACCTCTATGTGGTCTGTTCAGGATAATATTGAATATTTATTCGGAATGTCCTTCCATCATTTAAATAATCCAAAAGATTATTTTCTAGAAGAAAATAAAATTGGCATAGGCATAAATTTTCACGGCTCTTTTTCACATAAATTAAATAGCAAAACATTTATTAAACCTTTATTTCTATTAGGACATAACAAAAAAGTTTTAGAGTATTTGTTGGGCTCATCAATTGGCATACTGGATAAAAGTGCTTCAAATCTTATGCTCAACCAAATTAGTATTGGAGGGTATTTAAGAGCTGGTAATAATCATTTTGAATCTGCAATAATTGTTTTAGGCTTAGGAGTGAATAATTGGAAAACCTATATAAGTACTGATTTGGATATATCTGGTTTAAAAACCAAAAACTTTTATAGTAATGCCTTAGAAATTTCATTTATTTACTATCGTCCCTATGCTATTTTAAAAAAGCTTAGTTTACCATGTATAAGATATTAATTTGCTTTATAACAGTATTTTCGTTTTCTGCTTTAGAAGCGAGTTCCCAAGAGAATACATTAGCTAATCTAAAGCTTTGGCAAGCTAAAGGCTATGCTAAATATGCAGAAATTAATAATGATTATTATTCAGCTATATTATACTATCAGTATATAGTAGATAAAAAAAAACACGATTATAAGTATAAACAAAAAATTGCCAACCTTCAATATCTATCTCGAGACTATCATAAAGCTCATAGTAGTTATAGCTATTTAGTGAACCATCATAAAAAAAATAAAGTATTTAATCAATATCATTTAGCCCTATGTTCAATGTCATTGCAATCTTACGAGGAAGCAATATCAATTTTAAAAAATATTGATCTAAAGAAAAAAAAACTAATCCGCTATGAGACCTTAATCGAAAATCAACTCGAAGGATGCTATGTAGCTCAGAAAGATATAATATCATCATCTCCTTTCTTAAGGTTAGATGATAAAATCAATGGAGCTCATATTGAATTTTGCCCTATTATTCTTGATGATAGTACATTTGTTTACGGTTCAAACCGGTTAAATGAACAGATGTTTTATACTAAAGAAGATAGCATTCCTTTAAGAAGATATTACAAAGCGATATTAAAACATGACTCATGGAATTATGCTGGAGCAGCTTCTAAACCATTCAATTTTTATAACCAGAGCGACCTAGGTGGAGGTGTCTTTTCTAAAGACAAGAAACGTTACTATTTTACCAAAACTCAAAGTAAGTGGAATGGGAAGATAGTTACTCAATTGTACATGTCTGAAAAAAAAAATAATATATGGATTGAGCCTATTAAATTAGGTAATGGTATCAACAATAATAACTATTCTACTTCAGAACCTGCCATTGGAACATGCTATAATCCAAATTTAGAAATCTTATATTTCATATCAGATAGATCTGGTGGTTTTGGTGGGACTGACATTTGGTTTTCTGTTTATGATACAAATAAGAAAACCTACCAAGAACCTATCAATGCAGGAGTTTATATTAATACAGTTGCGGACGAATGCACTCCATTTTATGATATTTATTCCAGACAGTTATTTTTTAGCTCTAAAGGTCATCCCGGCTTTGGAGGATTTGATATTTTTAGCAGTAAGGGAGAGATGGTAAACTGGGAAACTATAAAGAATATAGGACGTCCGTTTAACTCTTCTTATGACGATTTAAGCTATGTCCAAAATGCATTAGGCTCAAAAGGTTTTTTTTGCTCTAATCGACCCGGAGGAAAATCTTTAACTCATCCTTCTTGTTGTGATGATATATTTAATTGGGAAACTAACCATACTGAAAAAGTTTGGGTTAAGGGTAAATTAACAACTAACAAATACCGACTCAAAGATATTATGGAGAATAATCATTTATTGTCAAAACTGGAATCCAAAGGTATATCTTTAGATTATGCAAAGATGGAGGTTTATTTAAAAGCTTCAAATAATCAAAGAGATTACTTAGGTAATATTCAAACAGATTCATTAGGTAATTACAAAGTATTACTTAACAAAAACACTGAATATGAGTTTTTTATTGATGATAGTAGGGTGCTTGACAAACGCATAAACATTAATACAGATATGAATAATCTAAATAATTCTGCTATAGATATTAAACCCATAGAAGTAAAAACCGTGAATAAAAAAGCTGCTATAATTGATAATATATATTATCAATATAACTCATCTCAATTAAAATCAGAGAGTAAAGCTATTATTGATAGTACATTACTAAAATTAATGTTGGAATTTAATGATCTAATAGTTGAAATTATTTCGCATACAGATAGTAAAGGTAGTTCTAGGTTTAATAAAAAGTTGTCATTAGAAAGAGCTAAAAATGTTGTTGGATATTTAGTTGAAAAGGGTATCGATTTGTCTAGACTGAAAGCTACAGGAGAAGGAGAAAGCACGCCTATTGCTCCAAATGAATTACCAGATGGTACTGATAACCCCAAAGGTAGAGCATTAAATAGAAGAACTGAATTTAGACTAATTGATAAAAGTGATTTGGACAAATAAATAAAAGTTTATGGAATCTTATTTAAAAATAGATACATTAAAAAGGATAGTAGAAGTATTTGCCATAATAAATAAATATTTCCAAACAAACCAAATTATCATAGGCAGATCCTATTTAGAACAATATTTAAGCAAATGGTTTTCAAATAATACTAAACTTGAAATGTTAGATTATTTTTCAAAATTCTCTGACAATGACAACTTTAGCCTAAAAACTAAAGAGAAATGTTTTGCACAATTAAAACTTAAGTTTCAGGATTTATATCCGAATTTAAATACTAAAGAAAAATATGACCTTTATATCACCATACTTGATTATGGTTTAGATCTTTTAAAATCCCAAGATTCGCCTAGTATTCAAATTAATGAATTCCATCAATTATTAGTTCAGAATTTTAAGCTTCACCTTTATGAGAGTGAAAAATCTCTTTTGTTTATGCAAAAGGAATTTGACAATACTGAGATAATAGATCAATTAATTGTAGTAGGAAACTTCTCAAAAATTGTACTGAGATCATACCACATGCATCATCTTAGCTCTATAAAAGGAAAAATATATGCTCTATACTTAAATAATATTGAATCTTTTATCATCAGATATGTTGGAAGAGAAGAATTAACTCTTAACAAACAAATTATATTTCCAGATAGAGTATATGTATTCACACATGGTAATATAATTGAAGGAGAAGAGTTTCATTTTACTTTTTGCGATTTATATGAAGACATACAAGAATTAAGTGATAATTATATAGAAGTAAACGTAAAGCAAATACAGAAAGTTTTTCCAAAAACAAACCTTGGAATTAAGGAGGTATCCTTTAATGTAGGGTCTGGCCAACTATTTGCAATTATGGGAGGAAGTGGAACTGGCAAAACTACCCTGATGAATATTTTAAGCGGCATAGAGAAACCTGATTCGGGTGAAGTGCTTATAAACGACACAAAGCTTCATAGTAACACAAAACTTTTAAACCAGTACATTGGATACGTTCCACAAGATGACATGCTTATTAATGAATTGACTGTTTATCAAAATCTAAAATACGCACTATACCTAAGTCGAAAAAATATAAATGCAAAAGATGTTGATAATACAATAACGCATACTCTTAAAAAACTTGGGTTATTAGCAATTAAAGATTTGAAAGTAGGAAGCTCTCTCAATAAAGTTATTAGTGGTGGACAAAGAAAACGCCTTAACATTGCACTAGAATTGGTAAGAAACCCAAGGATTCTTTTCATCGATGAACCGACCTCTGGACTATCAACATCTGATGCCTATATGGTTGTAAAAGGATTGAAAGAACTTTCAAAACAGGGAAGTATCGTTGTTATAAACATTCATCAACCTCCTTCGAGTATTTTCCTAATGTTTGATAAACTTTTATTGCTTGACGATAATGGTTATACAGCATATTATGGATGCCCCTATGCCGCTTCTTCATACCTTAAAAGGCATTTGAACCTGGTTGACAGTTCCAATGATGACAGTTTTATGTATGGAACTAGTAATCCAGAAGAAATTGATAATCTATTACATTTTAAAAAGCGAGGATTAAATGGAGAATACACTGACAATAGACTAGTAAGTAGTCTAAAATGGAATAAACTTTTTTCCGAAAATTACAATGTATCAACGAGTCCTATAAAAAAAGATAAACTTAGCTTTGTGGTTAATTCAATTCCAAGTGTATTAAAACAGTTTTGGTTGTATTTTGAACGAAATATTCAAGTTAAAGCTAGAGATTACCAATTTTTGATCATTGTATTTTTAGGTGTACCAATACTTTCTGCCTTAATCGCTTTTTTTTTAAAACAAACTAACTTAACGAATCACCAATATGTCTTTTTAGAAAATGAGAATATTCCAACCTATTTGTTCATTAGTGTTATCGTATCTCTTTTTCTAGGCCTCATAATTAGTGCGAGTGAGATCTTTAAAGATCTTCCCATTATTAAACGAGAGTCTTTTTTAAATCTAAATAAAGGAGCTTACTTAAATTCAAAAGTGCTCTATTTAGCTATTATTAATGCAATCCAAGTTTTATTATATGTTTATATAGGTAATTTAATCCTCGAAATAAAACAGATGCTTGTTCCTTTCTGGATAATACTATGGATAACCTCTTTGTCTTCAAGCATGCTCGGACTATTGGTCTCTGCTAAATTTAAATCCATGTTATCCATTTATATCACCATCCCCTTTCTCTTAATACCTCAAATTTTGCTTGCTGGTGCCATATTAGATTTTGATAGTATACACCACAATTTAACATCACATAAATATGTTCCAATATATGCTGATATAAATATTTCCAGATGGTCATACGAAGCTCTAATTACACTGCAGTTTACCGAGAATTCATATGATAAAGATCTTCTGGATTTGTATATTCTTAAAAGTCAACTAAGCTATGATTTAAACTTTTTATTACCCAAAATTGAAACTGAAATAGATTTGAAGAACAAAAAAGAAGATAACATTACAAAAATTAGATTCGAATCTTTAATAGAACAGCTAGCTAACCATTACCCTCAATTGAATATAGAATTAAGTGAATTCAACTTAAACTATAAATCTATAAAAAAACTTAAGAAATGGTTAATCGAAAATATTAAGGTTATTAATCATCAAATTGATAATTACAGAAAAAATGCAAATCATTTAGAAAAAAACAAGTATAGAAATAGTAAACTAACTGATTTTGTTCTTAAAAGAAACAATTATGTAAAATTTATTATTGAAGACGAGGAAATGATAAGAAAATTTCAACCTGGTTACTTTGTAAATAGCAATAGTTTTGGAAGATCTCATTATTATGCACCATACAAAACCATTTTTAATTTTAGAATTAAAACATGGAAGTTTAATACTTTTATTATATTTATTTTAGGATTTACGTTTTACTCTATAATCTTTTTTTCATTAAAAAATGAAAAAAGATACTGATTGTATTTATTATTTAATCCATTTTGTTAAATTTATAACAGTTGTATTTATTTATTAAATAAACTTTTACTGCTATGATATCTTTATTATTCCGGTCTCCAAATCGTATTAATTGTTTGTTTATTATCTTCTTAGCATCCATAAGCCTAACTGCACAAACTAAAAACGAAGTATTAATTGACTGTCCACCCATCGCTCCTTTTTATAATGAAAAAGTAATGTATAGAACCTACAAATTCCATCCTCATCAGAAAGTTAGATTAATTCAAATACTTTATGGAGAAAGAGGGTATCATATAGGTCTCTGTAAAACTGATTCAAGAATTAAATACAATATACAAGTAGTTAATCCTGAAGATAACTATGTATATTGGGATAATAGTAATGATAATTACTCCGAAAATGTTCATATCAGTTTTGGATCAACCCATAGGGTATTTATAGTTATATCAGTTATCAACCCAGAGATAATTACTGGAATAAACAATATGATAGGAATTGAAGTTTGGTATCATAAAGATATTATACTAAATGATACATTAACATTACCTCCTGTTCCTCCCAATCCTTTTAAATAAAAAAAGAATTCGACAGTCAAAACTGCTTAAAAACATGACCTTTATACTTCCTTATGAAAAATAATTAAAGAAAAAGTAGCTTTAAAGTTAAACAATAAAAACTTCAAACTGTATCCTACCTATAAGTTAAAAACAACAATGCATTATCAATTATTTATCATAGATGAAATTCTCAACTTCGGTTGGAAATTTTGTAGTCATATTTCCTGTACCTTTGATACAAAGAAGGCGAAATAGCATGCATATTCACGTGTCTTCTCAACAACAATGATACTCCATCTTCACTTCAAAGATATTACATATTTGATGTTTACTTTATTCTTTTTCCAAATCCGCAGAAAATCTTTCTATTTTATCTTCGTCATAACCAACAAATGTCATCTCCCATAAAATATGACAAAGACTATCTAATGGCTCAAAGTTCTGCAAGGATTCTTCGGAGACTTCCATTCCTATCCATTCCACCCACTTGTAAACCATAAGGGAATAAGTAAGCTCAGGTTTATCTGAATTTGCATAAAAACCACATACATGAACATATTCAACACCTTCTAGATCATCTTTTATAGTTTCAACTTTAATTGTTAGCTCAGATTTTACAGGGACAAGAGAGGGCAATAAACAGTAAACCTTCTTAAAACCATCAAGACTTTTTACTTGATCTGGATATAGTTCGGTTATCCTTGAGGCAATTTCATTCCAGTCAACCTGATTTACAAGTTCTATTAATTTCATCTTACTTACTTTTTATACTATAATTCTTCTTTCCTTTGTGCTTACAAAGCTTTTAAGACCAGAACATATATAATTACCATGCCGTTTGGAATTTTCAGCCGATGTGATTCAATGACTGAAACCTGCGAAGGAATGCGGGATTTGGGAGGAAAGCTAAATCATTTGGGACTCGATAAAGCTCCAGCCAAGAGTACTGCAGGTGAAGGATTGCGTAATCGAGATAAGCGTTTTTTCGAGTTATTATATTTTGAATTGGTTAAGAAGTATCAGACTTTTTTGTCGGACAGCCGAACTTATGGCTTGACTTTCAAAGAATTTCTTTTAATTGATTCTACAACTATTCGCTTATTTAGTGATGTACTTAAAGGCGTTGTACGCAATCCCAAAGGAGATGGTAAAAAGAAAGGTGGTCTTAAGGTACATATGCTCATTGATGCAGTACAGTCTGTAGGTAGGTTTGTAAAGGTTACAGCAGCCAAGGTGCATGACAAAATCTTTCTTAAGAGTTTGGAACTTATTTCGCACAGCATGATAGTATTCAACAAAGCCTACAACTATTATCATCAATTTGCCTTGTGGACCAATCTGCAAGTTTATTTTGTCACTCGCTTAAAAAAGAATGCGGTATACACAGTTATAGAAACACATAAAACAGGCTATCGAAAGAAAGGTATTGCAAAGGTTCTAAAAGATCAGACCATAGAATTAGAATACTATCCAGAGAATGAAGAAGAAGGTAAGCAGTATAAAATTAAGGAATCGCTTAAACTCCGAAAGGTTGCATACCAGGATGAGAAGAACCGTTATTTTGAGTTCCTAACCAATATTTTGAGATCACAGCCGAATAAGTAGCATTTCTATATAAGAAACGCTGGGGAATTGAGCTTCTCTTCAAGAAGATGAAGCAGAACTTTCAACTCCACTATTTCTATGGTGAAAATGAGAATGCCATTAGAACATAAGTTTGGTGTACACTAATTGCACAGCTTTTAATGACAGTCATTCAAAAGAAAGCTCAAACGAAGAAAGCTTTTTCGGTGGTTGCCTCACTTGTGAGAATACACCTGATAAGTATGCTCAAGTTAACGGAGCTTTTACGCAACACCAACCGGAATTTTAAAAAGCAAGTAGGTGACTCTCCTTGTCTATTGAAGTTAAATTGGAATGGGGTCTGATTTAAATTAAAAAACGAACGCCCAATAAACGGCGTTTCAGAAGATAGTTTTATGAATTCTGACTTTATTTGGTTAATAGTGATAAAAAAACAACAATTTAACTTACAGAAAAAGTTACAATTTAACTTGTGATGTACAGAATAGTTTAGTTTCTCCTAAACTAGGATTAAAAACATTTAAATAATAATTTACTTTCCCTTATGCCTAAAATGGCATAAGGGAAAAAATTAATTAGAATTATTGTAGCACTTATAATGTGTACTTCTGTACTTATAAAAAATAAAATCAAACTGCTGCAATAGACTATATTTTAACTACATATATAACAATAGTACAAAAGTTCAAATTATTTTAAGTAATTTTAAGAGGTATATATTAAAAAAAGAATAAAATAATGTTTTACAATTGTTTTGCAAAAAACAACTAGACAACAATAATAATCTGGAAATTAATTAAATACGGACGAGGGTTCGAAACCCTCCAGCTCCACAAAATCAATTTCAGAAAATTTCAAAACACTTCAAATCCCTTTACCACAAAGGGATTTTGTTTTTATATCAATTTTATTTTTTCATATTTTTTCTATATTTGTTTCACCATGAATCATTTTCAACTAATTTACGATCACTGATAATATTATCTAAATAGCCAACAATGCATAACTTAAAAAAGACTCGAGGATCGATACTCTTTTGACTGCAGTTACCATAAAATGATGCGGTTTCTTTTTGTAGAAAGTTCAAATTCAATACAGACTTTAATCGGCGATAAAAGTTATGCTCTAGAACAACCTGACTGAGTTGAAAACTAACAAATAGCTTTTCTTGATATTCTTTATTGCCTTGCATACTATAAGATAGCTATTTCAGGTTTATCTTCATAGTTGTGCAACGGTTACTATTGTTGGGGCTAGTTATTCTGGGTTCTTATATTTTACTAGTCCATTATTATCAGTTGAAATCCAAAGAAAATTTAAGCTGTCAAAATATAATGTGTGGATATAATTGGTAGGTAAATAATTATCCAAATTATATACTTCCCAGCTATTGTTTGAAAATTTCGCAACTCCATTATTATATGATGATATCCACAGATTACCTTTTCTATCAAATACGAAATCACTAATCTTGTTTGATGGGAAATCATTTGTAATATCAATCCAATCATTGTCTTTTAATCGATATATTTTACGCCAATAAGAGCTTGAAATGGTTATCCCATCAATATCTTCTACTGCAGAAATATCATTGCTTTTTATGGATGCAGGTAAAGTTATAGTTTTAATAGTTCCTTCGTCATAATAAGACATGGTTGAGCATAATGTATCTCGTTGACTTCCAAAATACCCCCATTCACCCTGAAACCAAACACGTCCCTTTGAATCTATTTTGAAACTATTGACACTTTGGGAAGGAATCTCTTTTAATTCAGAAGAACCATCTTGGTTTATGATTACAAACCCATTATAACCAAAAGCAAAAAATACTTTCTGGTCATGTTCAATAAAATCAATAACATTAAATCGTGTATTTGATTTTATTGTAAAAGGTTTTATTGTTTGATTTAGAATATAATTAGGTTTCCATTCGCCATTATTAAATGAGTACAACAAACTTTCACTATCATACAATCTTTGATTAGCAACTAGCTTATTATCAATAACCCTTATGTAATATGGGGAAAATCCAGTGTAGTTAGAAATTCCATTTTTACTGATTGAAGAGATTCCATTTGGTGTACTTACCCAAATAAGGTCTTCAAAACTGACAACATTATTTACATGCGGCGATTGCAATTGAAATACTGAATCATTACCATAATCATAAGTAAAGTTAAACCATAAAGAATCGGTCTCAATCTCATAGAGTGATTCAATTTCAAAATCATCTTCTTTTTTACTACATGATGTAATAAAAATTACAGAGATAACTAAGAATATCATTTTCATATTACGTCGTTTTTGTTAATTCTAACTAACGGTAAAATATAATTTGCAATACCCTATATTTCAATACGATACTAATTTTACCGTTAGCATCAGAAATCAATACACTTTTTCAGAATTAATTAACTTCCTATGAAATTAATTCAGTGAGTGTATAGGGGGAATTAGCCCCAACGGTTGGGTATATAAAACGTTTGGCATTTCAAAGCGATTTCCTATCAAACCGTTGCGATGTTTATTAAATGTACCGACCTTAAAATTAGCACTTTCCGCCAAATGTTTTATATACCGTGTTGTGTTTTAGTGCCTTATTCTAATTCGTTTATTCCTAATTCTTTCAAATATTTATATGTGTTATCATAAAACTCATTTGGTCTTGTTTTATCTGAATCACAGCCTTCTGGTATAAAAATCACCATACCTTGACGCGCTCTTGTTAGCAAAACTCTGTATGTATTTTTTAAATAACTCTTATCAATCTCTTTATTAATGTTCTGCCACTTAGTCCCTTTAAAATTTTGATATTTCCAGGTCGTACTATTTAAATGAAAATTTGCACCCCAAGCAACACAAGCCCAATCTATTTCAAGTCCTTGAATATCAAATTCTGTAGCAATGTCTTCCATGTAATACGATGACCTAATATCTTCCTTGTCATTAAGAAACCAATTTGCAGCTTCAATTTCATTTTTTACATCAATTCCATGTGGTCTTAAACGGCGAGCACCAGATGAAGCTATAAGCCCAACTCGTTCTGTTCCTTTTGCTTTGTTCTTAATCCACTTTTTAGCGAGTTCTAAATTTCGAGTCAATACAATAGGGTAATCTGATTTTAACTCGTTATATAGTTTATTTGCAGAATCCTTTTTTAAATCCAATAATTCATGTATAAAATCCGAGAGTTTCTCTGAACGAAATGACCTAACAGAAACGGCTAAATGTAAATCCGTTTGGATATTTGCATTGTTATTTAGCCATTCTTTAAGTTCAGTTTGTTTTAAATAATTTTCATTCTCAGTTATTAGATTCGAATAATGTATTTCCCATTCAGAATAATGTTCCTTTAATGCTACAATCCATTCTTCTAATCCTGCTTCTCCTGTATTAATTTCTTGGCCACCTCCAATCAAACAGATTATTGTACACCAATCCTCATGTCGGTTCATTACATCAATCAGGAATTCAGGTTCTGACATGTTAAAGTCCTCAATTCCTTTTTTTCTTTTCATAAATGAACTTGCTTGTTGCATTGTCCATGCCCTTTGAGCTTCGTCAAACACAACTACTTTTTCAATGGGTGCTTTTTCTGATAAAAGATTGTCGTCCCTGAAATGATGAATATTTTGGATAAAAGCATTTGCTTTAATTACAGCTTGTTTCTTTGTCTTGTTTTCTCCGGATTCCTTAGCCGTTTGTACTTCATCTCTTGTTAATGCTTCTCTTAAAACATCAACTAAAGGTCCATTTCCAGAAAGAAAAACAGCATGTTCATTTTCGTCAGCATTCATTCTTTCATTTGCAATATTCAATCCAGCAAGAGTTTTTCCAGCACCAGGAACGCCGGTTACAAAACAAATTGATTTAGATTTTGAAGTTTTTGAATGTTCTACAATTTCGTTTATACAAGTTGCAGTTTTTGAAAGATTTATTGCTCCTGAATCTGAACGGGTGATTTCTTTTACATTATGACCTTTATACAGAGCTTGAGCAGCTTCAACAATAGTCGGAGTAGGTTTGTAAATTGAGTTTTCCCAATAGTCAACATCAATTAGGATATCATTGCCATTTAGAAAAGACTTTATTACATCTTGTAGGTTATTCTTGTTCGATTTTGCAGCTGTCTTATAATTAATTATTTCTTGAAGTTCATTACTTGTGATTTCTGCATTTGTTGCAACAAGGATTGGAATTAATTTTACAAAATGACTTCCTTCATGGAAATTCTTGAGGTCAATTGTATAATCAATAACTTGCTCAATTGCATATTTTTCGTATCCACCGTCGCCAACTTTAAACTCTATGATAAATGCAGTATCCTTTATTATTACAATATTATCAACCCGTTTTCCCATTCTTGGGATTGCAAACTCAAAATAGATTTGTCCTTGCAATCCATTTAGTTGGTCTTTAAGAATTTCAATTTGCTTTTTCCAGGCATTAGTTTGCAACTCATCTAAACTTCTGTTGCTATGATTCATGCTCAATTCCCCAATTATACTGGAAACTGAATCATTTAAAAATTGGTCTATTTTATTTGAGTAATATGCTCTTTTCATTTAGTTTTCTTCTGTGGCACTCGGTTTCTTGGCATTAAACACAACGGTTCGAATATGCGTAGTGCGGGATTTCAAGGCACTTCACTATCAAACCGCTACGATTTTTATTAAATGCTCTAAAGTTAAAATCTACCACATCGCCCCGCATTACGTATATTTATTGTGCCTGTTGCACAAATCTTTTTTTCTAAGATTATATATCTTAGAAATTCTGTATTCATACAATAGAAAGTTGATTTCTCGTTTTATTTGTTTTTATCATCATTAGTAAAAATGTAATACATGAGTCGAATAGGGCTAAAAACAGAGCATATTTGGTCAATTTATTAGTTTTTTGAGCCTTTGACTGAGACTCAATCTTATTGACGCTATATTTTAATAGTTTCTTCAGATTGTAGGCACAAGCAGCCATATGAACAACCTTATTTGCTTGTTTTAATCCCAAAGTATTGATCTTTCGTAAGCCAAGAAACTGAGTTAAAGTACCCCAGGCGGGCTCTACGGTGGCTTGTCATTTGCCTTTCATTTGTTTACCTTGACTACTGTTTACTCGTTTGTTGTTTCTGGTATATTCATCAAGATAGGCTGTTATGGCAATCTTTTTTTCATACGATTTTCCAATACATGTCTTTTTCTGAGGGCAATTTTTACAGTCGCTTCTTTTGGTGTAATAATGATTTTGCAAAGAATCGTTGCTGTATTTTTGTTTTTTAAACACAACCTTTATTCCCTTTGGACATAACCAGTAATTTTGATCTTTGACAAAGGTAAACCCTTCGGGACCACCTTTAAAGGTTCCATGCTTTGGGATATAACTCACCAAATGTTTTTGTTCTAAATAATGGTAATTCTCGCCACTACTGTATCCTGCATCAGCTAATAAAGTCGTCCATAATAATCCCGATTGATGAAGCCTTTTTTTAGTCCGGTCTACAATGTCCTGCAGGTTTTTACTGTCAACTCTATCTGCATGGTAAGCTTGAACGTCACTAATTATGTTGTGCGAAGTATCTACTGTAATGTTTCCATGATAATTCAACTTTCGTGCTTTTCCAGGCTTTACACTTATACGGGCATCGGGGTCTGTTGGACTATAATGCGTTTTGTTGCTGGTATATTTTGATCGTTTAGATTTAGCTCCTTGACGAGTAGTCTGGTTAGTCGCCCATTTCTTCTGACGAGCAGCTATCTCATTGAGTTCATCCTTACTGGCTGATACTTTTCTTTGTGAGGTTTGCGCTTTGTTCTTTTTCGCTTTTCGTAACGGTTGTTGATCACCATGAGAGATGGCTCTTATTTTCGATAAATGTTCTTCCAATTCTTCTTCCGGAACTTTTAACTCCAGACTATCCATACTTGCATTGGCCTTTATGGGAGCCGCATCTGTAGCTTGAGTATGACCACTTACCAGACCACTATCCACACATAATTTAAATACCCGGGTAAATACATGTTCGAAAATATCTTCGGGAAACAACTGACGAGTACGGCTGATAGTACTATGCCACGGTAGCGCTTCATCTATATCATAGCCCAGAAAATACAATATATCCAGGCGCATTGAGCAATGTTCAACTAATTTACGATCACTGATGATATTCTCTAAATAGCCAACAATGCATAACTTAAAAAAGACTCGAGGATCGATACTCTTTTGACCGCAGTTACCATAAAATGATGCGGTTTCTTTTTGTAGAAAATCCAAATTCAATACAGACTTTAATCGGCGATAGAAGTTATGCTCTGGAACAACCTGACTGAGTTGAAAACTAACAAATAGCTTTTCTTGATATTCTTTATTGCCTTGCATGCTCTAAGATAGCTATTTCAGGTTTATCTTCATAGTTGTGCAACAGTTACTATTGTTGGCATTTCGTGCTTTATATCAATTTATTAGTAATTTAATATTCTCTGGCATTTCATCCCAAGTCTGACCTTCCAATAGTCTTCCATTTTTCTTTTTATTTGTTCCGCCCCATTGTTTAAAAAAGAAAGGAGTATCTTGATTCTGACACTGTTTTTTTATTTCAAGAACCCAACTTTCTTCCATTGGTCTTGCGCCTGGACCAGATTCTCCACCAACAATTACCCAGTCAATATTTTCTAAGTCCAAATAATCAATTTTCCCTATTAATGGCTCAATTGATAAAAATCTCACATTTGCATTAACTTTTCTTAAGTAATCAATTCGTGAAACATTTTCTTGATTTTCAACAGTAACGCCAACCCAAATATTCTTAGACCATTTTAATTGTTTTGAATGTTTTAAAAGAACATCTGCTCTTTTTGTCAACACTTGAAAGGTGTGAAGAGGATTGTCATTCATCACTTTAAATACTTTTTGGATTACATCTAAAGGCATGTTTTCATGAAATAAATCACTCATTGAGTTCACAAAAACAGTCCTTGGTTTTCTCCAAGAATATGGTTCTTCCAATGTTTCTGGATGAAAACAAAGTTCAAAGCCATTTTTGTATTTACTAACCCCCATTGCCTGAAGTCTTCTTGTCATCCTCTCCGCATAACAGTTTTTACAACCTAATGAAATCTTTGTACATCCCGTTGTAGGATTCCAAGTTGTTTCTGTCCATTCTATCTTCGTCGTACTCATTATTTCAAGCTTATTTCGTAAACTTTTCCCTTTTGCAATTTATGAATATTTGTAGAACTATAGTTTAAATTTCCTGACCGAACAATTTTTCCTTCTTTTTCAAGTCTTTTTACTACCTCTGAGAATAATTTTGGTTCACAACCATTTTGCATTACAAACTCAAATCCGTCGATATTACTTGTTATAGTTCCTTCTAATATTAATTTCTGTACTTCATTTTCAATTTCTACCTTTTTCTTAGGAGGCTCAATTCCAGCAAATAATCCTCCTAAATCATTATTTATATTAAAGTTGGCTTCTCCTGATGAAATATCATGTTTCCAACATGTTTTTAGGAATTTTTCCATGCCATATGAATGAGCTGTACAAAAAATTAGCCCCCAATAATTTGTTCCTTTTTTAATAGTAAAATGATGAACATAATACTTATCACCTGCTAACTGTTTAAAGTATTTTGCGATAACTCTATGGCATTCTTTTGGTTCTGCATCATCGAAATCAAGGTTCTCTGTTTCTAAATATTTTTTTACATATTCATGCTCCTTAAACCTCTTGATATTAGAAGAAGAGATAAAAAATACGAAATCAGTTTTAGGATAAGTTGTAAGTTTTTTAAATGTCTCGTTATTGATTTCTTTGAAACCGTATTGGTCTAACAAAAGAAACTTTCCAATTTTTCTATTCTCAAGTATATTTTGAACTCCTTGATTATTGAATAAATTCGCAAACTCCTCTTGCTGAACTTCATAAGAATACACGCAATTACCACATTCTGCCTTATTTTGACAATCACAGATGTAATTTTTAATGTTGTCGACTAGCGCTTCACTTTTATGTTTTAATGCTTCATTAAAAATAAAGTGGACACTTTTGTCCTTTGCAACTCTGCAATATTTGCCATCATCTCCTTTCGCATTTTTCAAAAGAGTTAATGGACTGCCATGTTCTCCGTTAACATCGGTTCCACTTCCTGCGAAAAAATCAAAAATCACAACGCTCTCTGTAAACCTATCATGAAGAAAAACAGGAAACCATTCTTTAAAGCTATCTCCGAAAATTTCGAGTTTAGTTTTAGTAGCTTCGTCAAAAGCTTCACTATTCATATCTTTTGCCATAACTCTTTAATTTATTTGATGGTACTTCGGTCTTTCTGCATGAATGCCAACGTTGAGTATATGATTTCGTAAGGGATTGCGGGCTGCGTATGTATCTATCGTTACCGAATTTGGAGCGGGGAACCATGCTTCGCAAACCACTGAAACCCTTATGAATTATATACATTGTTGGCGGTATGTGCTTTATTTTCAAGTCCATGGTTCTCCAGTATACCAATCTGGTTTGTTTGATTCATCACCAAAGTATCCCCAATCGTTTAATGTATCTATAAAATTCTCTCTATCATATTTTGAATATCCGCGTGGATTTAAAGCTGAACAATAATATCCATGTTTTTCAGGAATATTAAAATCATCCATATTCTCTGTCGTTAGAATAATTGTTCCATTATTACTCCCAAAATTCTCAACCAAGATGTCAACTGTCATAGAATTTTTTGAGTCCAATTGAAGTTGAAATGGAGTTTTTATTTTAATACCTAAATCCAACTCGGCTTGTCTCCAAGCGTCAATCATTTTTTGTCTATGTGTTTTAAAAAATCTCATTTCTCAGTCAATAGTCTGTTTACCTTTTTTTGTAACCACCAAACACCTATTGGAAAATAAAAAATCACAAACATCTCAACAATTATATCAGCAGTTCTTATCTGGTTTTTAAGTTGTAATCCTTTTAATGTTTTTGCTGTGCAGAAAACGACAAATATTATTGCATATGCTGAAATTAACATAACGATTGGTGATAATATTTTCATCAATAGATTTCCATTCATTCGCATCTCAATCGGAAGTATCAAGTATATGGCATAAATACAAAGTATTATCAACAACCAGTCAAGTCGTTTTAATTGATTTGGTTTAAGAATCAATTCGTTTTTATTGAATGTCCTTATCACTTTATAATTCCAAATCATGAAGATTGTATAATAAATAATCGTAAAAATTCCCATAGTAACATCATCACTGTAACTTTTAAAGTCAAACATCATATTTAATCCAATCGCAAGAATCCATGGGAGTAACAGGATAATTAAAAATAATTGCCAGTTTTTTAATCTTAGTATGAAATTCATTTTGTTCTAATTTATCATTGTTTTGCAGTCAGCCAGCATTACCGCCAACGGTAAGTATATGCAAAGTAGGCGATTGCGGGCTTCAAACCTATCAAACCGTTGAAAAGTTGAAGCGGGCTACAACCTTTGAATTTACTACTATCACGCCTATTTTGTATATACATTGTACATTACTTTCTTTTTATTTCCCAATATTGCTTAATAGTTCAAATACAGCTTATTAGCACGTTTCCAATTTCGTTATATTACCCAAAATTCCTATATTTGACATGTATTTGTATGTTAGAAAGTATATGAAATAAAAACATACAAAAGCCCAGTCAATAAAGGGTTGTACAATATAGTAAAAAAACGAAAAACAGTTTGTATGGGAGCAAAAGTTAGTACTGCAATAGTTTTATATAAAAGTCAGACGAAGAAGAACGGTAAGCATCCTGCTAAACTCAGGGTTACATACAACCGTAAACAAATGTATTACAGCATTGATAATAAAGAGCGTGTTTATGAATTTACGCTAGATGAATTCAATAAAGTAATTGCACCAAAGCCAAGAGGTGTTTTCAAGGATATAAAATTAGAGTTCTCTTTAATTGAAGATAAAGCCAATAAGATAATTGCCTCAATGGAGACTTTTTCGTTCAGGCAGTTTAAAACAAAATTTGGCATTTCAGGAGGCGACCTTACAAATATCCTATTCTACTTTGAAAGACGTATTAAGGAATTTGGCGATAATGACCAATGGTGTAGTTGGGCGCAATTTACTACAGCAATGAGAACGCTAAAAAGGTATTTTGGCAGTAATCAAATTGACTTTAAAGAACTTACTGTACAAGAGCTTGAAAAGTACGAACAATGGATGGTAACGCAAGACCTTTCCATGTCATCAGTTAATACCTATATGGCTTCGACCAGAACGATATTCAAGATTGCTCAACGAGAGGGAGCTATTTCTAAAGACATTTACCCATTTGGCGAAGGTGGTTATAAGCTGCCATCTAGTCAAAATGTAAAAAGAGCTTTAAAAATAAATGAAATTGAAAAGATATATAACTATGAATGTGAGGAATTTTCTTATCGTGACGAGGCTAAAGATTTGTGGTTATTCAGCTACCTTCTAAATGGAGCGAATATGAACGATATTATTAGGTTAAAGTATAAGAATATTGATGGTGAGTTCATAACTTTTATTCGTAGGAAAACAAGAAAGACAACAAAATCATCTAAACCAATAAGTGTCGCTTATACTGACGATTTAAGAAGACTAATTGATAAGTGGGGAAATAAAGACCGTTCTCCGGAAAACTATATATTTCGTTTCATTTCTGAAGATATGACCGAAAAGCAGATAAGACGTACCTTGGACAGATTAATCAAAAGAACAAATGACCACATGAAAAAAATTGCATCTGAGGTTGGTATTGAAAAAACAGTTACTACATACACAGCAAGGCATAGTTTTTCGACTGTATTAAAGCGTTCAGGTGTTTCTACTGAATATATTGGAGAAAGCTTGGGGCATAATAACCTTAGAACTACAGAGCTTTATCTTGATAGCTTTGAAGATGAAACTAAAAAAGAAGTGGCAAAACACTTAACGGCATTCTAAAAAGATTCATTTCGGGAGAGGTGAAATTAATCTCCAAACTCAATTGAGCCAATCCGCTTTAACCACCCTTCAAGGAATAAATGATTTTTGCCTTTCTTGGCAATCTTGTGGTAATAGCGGATTCTTGCTTTTTTAATTTCCCAAAACAGTTCCTTTGGCTGGCAATTGGCAATTGCAGCAAGTGTCATTTTACCAATAATACCATCCATCTTTAAATCAGCTTCAAAGAATTGGTTTAACACACGTTGAACACCTCTGGCTCCCCATACTCCACTATTAACGCACCAATCAAAAATGATTTCTTGTAGTGAACCATCAGAGATTTCATCAATTTTAAACCTTTTGTAAAAGGTCTGCTCATAAAAATCCTTTACAAGCTGTGTCAATTGAGGAACATCAATCTTAAAGTTCCAAGGTATTTTTCCATAGGTTTCCTTGTAGGCATCAATGTATTGCCAACCTTCCCAATCGGGATGCAAATTCCGGGCAACACCCATATAGGTTTCTCCACCTCGGTCGCCCTCTACATTAGCATAATAGCCTTCATGCTTGATTACACCATCAAACAACTCATCGAATGTTTTCATTTTTTACGTCTGTTTTTAAGTTTGACATCGTTTACTCCTGATATTGCACCACCGAAAAGAAAGTCAATAATGGTGCTTAGTTTAGTGGATATTCCACCATTGATACTGCTAACAAAAGCTATTTGCCAATCATCAAGCTGAATGGTATCGAATATGAAGTAGTTCAGCATTACGAAAGTCAAACTGCACCAAGCAAGCAAAAAGAAGATTGCAAAGGCTTTTTGAAGCCAATTGTCTTTCTGATACATCTCCCTGGCCGAACTCCTATCGGCAACTGCCATCTTAAAAAGTTCCATTTTCCCCTGGAGCTTTTCTTCTTGTGTGGTGAATATTTCATCAATCAGCTTAGTTCCCTCTTTTAAGGTTTCCGCAGCTCCGGCATTAATTGCCTTTCCAAATAACTTTCTCATTTCTCTACAAATTTTAATATGGTGTCCAGCTTCTCATTAAGCTGTTTTATGGTTTGATGAAATAGTTCTTTGCTAACATATATCTCCTTGGAACTGTCCCTTAAATCGGATATTCGTTTATGCAACACAGTAAACTTACCTTCACAAGATTCAAGCTCTTTTGTAAGGTGTTGAATATCCTTTTCAAGTAAATCAGTCTTAGCATCAACGGTTTCTTTAGTGGCATTTTTAGAAATAGCGTTGCGGATAATGTATGAGAGTACACCTACTGTAAGAGAACTCAATCCGGCTATAACCACCCAATAAAATTTAATTGTCATTTCTTCCATACTAAAAGATTTTAATGGTTTCGGTACTGCCCTCCGGAAAGCGATTTTTCTCCATTGTGGCACTTTGATTTTCGATGTGCATAATGGCATCTACAATATGCTCCCACTTAGTTCCGCCTTTGGAGCTTCCGTCTCGGTTTGCCTGATTGATGATTACAAATGAGGTATTCGGGAACTGTTTCTTCAGCTCTTTAAATTCCTCGTGAGAAATATCCGTTGTTTGGGTGCTGTCAATAAATACCACATCGTAATCTCTGAATAGCTTCGGATTGTAGTCCTCGATGATTCCAATTGGGCTATTAATCCCAAGCCTTACAACTTTCTCTTGCATTGTTCCTTTTGCACCTTCTTCATTGGCTACATACAGGACTTTATAGCCATGCTGTTTTACCAATTCATCGGCAAACATCAGGGCTACGGTACTCTTGCCATGAAAGCGTGAGCCGTAAATCATTATATAAAATGGGATATACAGCTTTCCTAAGAGTCTCCCGAACTTTCCCCTGATTGAGATGGTTTTAAAATTCATCTTGGCAAGGTCGTTTGCCAAAACAACCTGGTCGGATGCGATAACTGCGGTTCTTGTGGTGCCGGGATTGAATGCCCTGTTTTGTGAGCCACTACTTTTGGGCATGGAAGTAGTGGCATTTACTTTCCCAATCCGGCAATGCCTTGTAGCCCCTTTAACTGAACATTGGTAACAAGCAGCTTGTCACTCTCCAGGTAATCGTGTAAATGCTTTTGGACGTTTTTTACCTGTTCAAATTCCTTGTCGGATTTGTCAACCTTACCGTTTTTCAATGAGTTGGTAACTGTGGTTAGCAAGCGTTGAGCTTTTGCTTTCGTGATATTGCCATACAGGTTGATAAAACGCTTAATCAATGCAACTGCCGGAGTAACACCGTAGTCATCCACAATCTTTTTCAGCTTCGTGTACAATGAATTCGGAACTTCAAACTTGCAAGTACCATTCATATCCTTGTAAGTCTTAATCAGGTCATTGCTGATACTTTTAATTTCAGAAGCGTACTTGCTTGTTTTGCGAATGGTCTTTTCGGTAGCAGCCTTTTGAATCACCTTGTACAAAAGCGATATCTGACGTTCTGTTACCTTCTTATTGTGGAAGTTCAGATAACGCCTGATTACCTTAATCTCCAACGGCATCAAATCAACCTCGATGGGTTTTCGTTGTGCTTTTTTGGGTGCTGCCGTTTTCTTTGTTGCTGTCCGTTTGGGTGCTACTTTCTTAGTCACATTTTTTGTCGATTTTTGTGACGAGGTAGTCTTCTTCTTCGCTGGTGCTTTCTTAGGTGCAGGACTTTTCTTTTCTGAATCCTTTAGGTAAGGTTCAACGATTTTGAAATGATTATCAAGCATCTCTTTTATGTCCTTATCCTCATTGTAGAAATCGGCAAATGAATCAAACTCTTTATGTGCTTCCTGTGCTGCTTCCGGCAACTTTTTGAAGTCAATATTTTTGGTGGCTTCCTTGTAGTTTTTAACTGTAAGTTTCATATCACGATATTTTTAATTGTTTCTGTTTAATGCGAATTGCTTTAGCCCTGATTTTGGCAAGTTTCAGTTTGCGCTCTTTGCCCACTATTACACCTTTGTTCACGCTGCCTTTTTCAGTTAGGTCTATGTATTCATCGGCTCGTTTATCGGTAAATGGCTCAAACGATTTAATGGATAAATGTTCCTTGATGGCATATATCAGGTTATCAAAGCACTTGTTGATGTAAATGCGTTCCTGACCTTGCGGATAAACAGGATGAGAAAACATACCTCCTGATACCAAGTAGTTATTTACCCGGTCCTTTTCCTTTAGCTTGTCGTACACATAACATTCAAAGCTTCGGGCAAACATCTCTGCAATGTCTTTCCAATAAGCACCTTGAAGTTTGGAATAGTGATACAGGTAGCTGTCAGTTCTGCGTTTCTTTGTCTCATCAAAATCATTATAGCTAACTGCTTTATCTTCCAAAGCATAATAGCCAAAGCGAAGCATAACAATCAACCCGGCAATACTCTGGTGCATAATTGTATCAGGAACAGCCTTTTTAATGGCTGTTTTCAAAATGTCTTTGAACCAATCTTTTGTTGGGGAGGATTTACCGCCAATGAAATACTTCTTGCGATACCCTAACCTTTCAATGATGGCATTCAGATAGCTTTCTGAACGTAATGGTTTGGTGGATAATTCTAAACCATTCAAGTAATGGTCAAAGAAATGACCCCACTCATGGGCTACCGAACCGTCACCGTTTCGTTTGGTCAGGTTGATAAGTTGGCGTGTTGGGTAATAAGTAGCCATAGCTTTGCCACCACGACCAAAAGCTCCAAAAGCAATAGCCAGGGCTTCGTTTATGGACAGGTTGATGTCAAGCACCTCGCATAAATCAACGATGGCTGCAACAAAGTGGCGAATATGTTCCCTGGCTTCGTCATCCTTCACGTAGTTTCCTAATGTGAGCGATTTAAAATGAAGCTTCTTGATAACCGTGTTTTCATCCGCTTCTTCAATTAATAAACCACCTGTGCGTTTGATATACGATAGCGGTACGGCTTCTATTTTGGTTTTGCTGCTGCTTTTTGATTTGCTTGTTTTCTTTGTTTCCGCCCAGCTCCAATCAGGTTTAAATTCCTTGTATGGGAATCGCTCTTTATGCTCATCGTATTCTCGTTTTGCATCATTGATAAACCGTGTGCAAACCTGAGTAACATACCTTACATAGTCCTCCACAGTTCGAACGCTGCTCAACATACCTCCCTGAAAAGTCAGGTCGTTTTGCTTGTGGCGTTTCATATCGGCAGGAGAAAGAATTTGCTTTGCCGAATCAATACAGTCCTGTTGGCGTTTAATCCGCTTATCGGTGTATTCTTTCAGCCTTTTTGCATGTGGAGCTGCCTGTTCTTTTGTGATACCTGAATACTGATGGGCTTTCATGTAGGTTTCCTTAACTGCATTAGTTGTGCGGTAGCCCTTTATGGTAAAGACAATATTGCGAAGTGCCTTGCCGAATATCATCCCAAAATCATGTTTGCCCACAACCTCACCATTATTGGCAATGGTATCGAGTTGTTGTAAATCCGTAATTGAAATGGCATCATTCAAAACTTTTACAAAAGCCTCCGCCATTTTTACATATTGCTCCCTGGCTTCTTTAGTGTTGGCATGTGGTTTTGCAGGGAAAGCCTGACGAACCTTTACTTTCAAAAAGGCACACCCTGAATCCGTACCATTTTCTTTTTCTGCCTGTGGGTCAACTTTTGGGAAAACCTTATCCTTTTTAACCAGCTCGATGGCGGTCGCTTCGTCCTGTTCGATGCTGTTTAAATCACTACTGCTGATAAGCTTGTTGTACATGGCTTGTTCTTTCCTGGAACCATGAACACGCTTTCCGGCATCTTTAAATTCCCGGTTCTTTTGCTTCTCCTGCAAAGCCTTTTCGACTTCTGTATCAATATCCCCAAGGTCATCATTGGGAGTTGCTAAGTTGGCGCAGTAGTTTTCGTATAATGACCAATCATCGCTGATAATAAAGAAACCATCATTGGGATTAGGTTTGTAACCTTGCTTTGTTTTGTAGCCATTGCGACCTTCAATGAAGCCTTGTTTGGGTAGAATCCAAACGAAGTCACCCTTTCTCGGTTTGTAGCGAGTGGCAATAATATCGGTTGCTTTCTCAAAACCTTTATAGATAGGCAAAGCATTGACATTAACGCCCTCTTTAAAACCATTGGCTAAGATGGAAGCCTTTGATTTTCCTTTGGTGCGAATGTCCTTATGGATGGCTTTGTACTTTTTATAAAACTCCTTTTCCGTCATAGTATGGTCTTGATTTTAGGGTGAGTACCAAGCCCGGCAACTGCCCGAAGCTGTTTCTGCTTAATCAGGATTGCCTTTGCACGAAGCTTCACAAGTTTCAATTGTTTACCCTTGTCGATGCTTATTTTCTTGCCTTTGGGTGCAGATTGCTTTTGTTTGGCCAGTCGTTTGGGGAATTCCTTTTTGTCTTGCTCAAACATCTTCATAGCCTCATTGGTAAGGCTGTCAGTAGAGTTGCTTCGCTTTGTTCCTTTATCCAAAAACTCATCGTAGTAATGGCGAGGAATTTTAACCGATAAACTGAATCGTTCACCAAGCAGATTAAGAAGTTTGGGCATCTTGCTTTCTTCAACCGAAGCCCTCATATTTCCCGAAACCATTTCAAAACCATCCCGATTATTAACCAGGAGCTTCACTACATTTTTATCGGTGTAAATAGGAATGTGACTTTTGGTTTTCGGCATGATAATTTTGAAAGTACCATCATAATGCCTGGCTATTGTAATCCTGTTTTCGGTGGCAACAGTAGCCCCATTACGAAGGCTCATAATGTGCTTTTGCAGTTTGGCAATTGGAGCTACAACATAATTGTCTGCTTTATTATCATTATTATCGGGCGACCATGCCTCGCTCATTAAAACACCCTTCTGAACACCTCTACCTTTGGTGGTGAAGCTTACTAACTTGCCTGAAAAGTCCGCCGAGCCTTGTAGTATGTTCCCTGTTACGATGTATCGGATTTGGCGGTCTGCTGTGAAGTCTTTAATGGCTTCATCCCAACGTTCAATCAAACTTTCTTTTTGACCTGTTGTAAGCTGCATACTACGGCTCATTACACGCTCAATTTCTTTGGCTGTATCGCCCGATGCTGGGAGAACGATATATTTACGACTGTCCGATATGGCAAAGCGAAGCTTTACCGATGATGGAGCATAAGGATTTTTGCGTTTGGGATTAATGTCAAAACCAAGAAACACGCAATAGGAGTTGGAACTGCTATCTGTTTCAAAACTGACTGCCGGGTAGAAATAGCCATGACCGACTTTGAAGAATTTAAAAAAGTTGTTCAGGTAGCGTTTGCGATTCTCGCTTTGTGTTTTGATCTTGGTAATCTCAGCTTGTTTTCCTTCTTCAATTTCTTCGCTTCGTTCAGCGACATAATCTCTTTGGGCTGCTTTGTCAAATACAGGAATCTTCTGATAACCTTTCTCATCGGTAATACCATTAAAAAGGTCTTTGTATTTTCCTTCTAATGCCTTTAAATCGTCAGATAACTTGTTTTGGACGAATTTCTCGTGAGCCGAAACTAAAGCTTCAGAAATACTGTCGGGGTGTTTTCTGCTTAGTTGTTTTTGAATCAGCTTTTCAAGTTCAGCCTTGCCATACGGCTTTTTAAGTACGTTGCATTCGCATTTTTCCAAATAGGTATCGTTACCAAATACCGAATGTCCACCTTTCCCTGCAATCACAACTCGCTTTTCAAGTGATTCTGCTTTCAGGTTTAGGACTTCCACCTCTAGGTCGTACTCATCGGCTTGCTTGAGGTATTCGATGTAATCGTTATATCGCTCAATAACTTCTTGATAGAATTTCTCCTGTTCCTTAACCGATAAAACAGCCACACGTCCTGTTACTTTTGAGGCATCACCTTCTGATGGCGTCTCGTCACTCTCTTTACCCTCAAATTTCAGTGGGTTATCCAGGGCTTTGTTTAGTTCCTCGTTTTCCAACATGTATTGGCGAACCACCTTATCACCGTACTTATTCAGAAAGTCATCGGATTCCAATTGTGATTTGCTGCTTTTTTGGTTTGAGGTGGTATTGGCATCCAATGATTTTAGCTTCTTTTTAAGCATCATCATAAACCGCTTTTGTGCAGGGATGGATGAGATAATGTAATCGTAAATCGGTTTCATTATCTGACCTGTGCGGTTGATACGCCCACGCTTTTGGATTTCGGTGTTGATGTTGAGTTCAGGTTGAAGTATCACCATCACACGCTGTTTCACCTTTTCTGCTGGCACTTTATCGGTGACAATGGCATGTGCCGAAGCTCCTGTTGAACCACTTTGATTAATCAGCAAACAATCAATTTCATTGTCATTGAATTGACGGAACAAGTCGGCTGTGTTTTCCTTTTTTCGGCTCATCACCAGAGCGGTGGTGTTTTTCTTGTTCAGGTTCTTGTACTGTACACAAAGTTTTCGACCTGTAACTTCACCAACTGAATAGCCGGCTTCTTTTATCTTTTGGATTATCAAATCAAGCGGACTGATAGTAATACCTGTGGAAGCTTGTTCAATTCTCCTGATAATATCGTAGTAAGCCAATTGAGCATCTTCCGATAAATCGGCAATATTGAATTGCTTACCCTGTGATTCTCCATCAATGTCCTTTTCGGTGTAGCGGAGAACTGAATCCAATCCCTTTTCCAAAACGGTTGAAAAATCTCCGTTAATCACATCATCAGGTTTAGCCATTCCCTCTAAAAAGCTCCCCATCGTTGAAGCAAAGGCAATGATTGGTTTCTTACCTTCTTTCAACCTGTTTATGGCATGGTCGGCAACATCGGCAGCGTTTAGACTAAAAAGCAATTGATTGATTACATTAAAGACCTTTGAGAAATATGGAATATTATCAACCCCGGCTTTCTCAGTTCCTTTGCGTGTTTCAACCTCTTTACTTTCGGCTGCTGCAATCTTATCAAGCTCGTCCACCTGTTTATTGATGTACTTCTCCTGAAACCCGATAATATCACGGATGATAGAGGTTACCTTATCTGCGGTATCAGCTTGCTCTTTGGATTTTTCTTTCAGCTCGATGTAGTTTACTTCAACACCTTCAAAAGAACGTTCACGCCTAATCATTTGCCCCTCTGAAACCAATTGGGCTGCTAATACTTCCTGCAATGCGACACCACCTTTGGTGATGGCTTCTACCAAATCCTCTTTGCTCATATTAGCATCGCTCATTGAAGTCTTTTGAGCATAAATCGGCATATTATCAGGTCGCTTTGCAAAGGTGGCAGACAGGAAACAAACGCCTTTGGTTTGCCTTAATACACCTTGCATAAATTCTCCTGTATTGGAGCTTCCCGAAGCATTATGAGCTTCGTCCATGATGATGATATTACCGCTACTTGCAGCATTTAAAAACTCTTGTTTGGCTGGTTTTTTCGGTTGGTTGAACTGCGAATAAGTGGCACAAACAAAGTTGTAATTATTGGGTACTTTCTTGCTCTTAATAATTCGCTCTTGTGTAGGCTTTTCGGGAGCTGTATAAATAACTTCACCGCTTTTGTCCTTCACATTGGTTTTGCTCTCTTTGGTGTTCACGATAAAAGGAACTAAAGCAGAACTTCCAATGTCCGACAAGTCTCGATACAGGTCTGTAAACAAGTTGGGTTTTTCGGATAAGAACACAGGTTGCAGACCGCTTTTAACACCGTAGCGGATTAAAGCTGCTGCGGTTCTACCTTTACCAATTCCTGTTTGGTCGCCAACAATGATTCCCTGGCTACGCTTCTCGATATTGTAAATTGCCAATGATACCGCATCAATCTGTTCACATGAAAGTGACTTAACAAGCTCGTCATTGTTGTAATCGAGTTTCTCGGCAACAAAGTCAAACAAAGGCATCCCGATACTTTTCTTTACTTTCCGGATAGCGATGTGCATTTCATGCCCCATTGAATCGGGAACAGTTGTATCCAGGATAAAACCCTTCTCGGCTGTCGGGATATAAGCCATCCCAAGCCCTTTATGACCGAACATTCCTTGTAAATACTCATGCTCGTTCTGAGCCAGCTTTTTGGTGCGGACGAAGCTTTTGTTGTTTGTGGTTTTAAAACCCAATTCAATAAGTCTTGCCGATATATGTAAGGGTGGCACATTAGTGAATTTAATGCTAATGCAGTTTTTATGGAATTTTATAGCTGTTTTCATACAATTTGGTTTTAATTATTCGCTCCAGTCGCACTGGTGCTTCTGTTTTAATAGGATTGCCCTTGCCTTTATTTGATTCTGCTGAATGAAAGCCTTCCTTTTTGCTTTGCCCTGATTAACCTGATTGAGTACATGCAGTCCAAGCTTCGGGTGAACACAATTGCGTAGAACTTGCCCTCCATCATGGTTTCCTTTGTAGTAGATGTTTCCCTTGTAGTTGAATCCTAACTGCTTTTTGAGTTCCTCCGGAGTAGCGGAAAAAATGCCTTTGATTCCGGGAATGTCAATCGTCTCGATATGGTAATTGCTCCAAAACAAATGCCTCCCAATTTTGGCAGTCGGTTCTATAAGTGGTTCGTAATAGGGAGCTACATTTTCAACTACCCAATTGCCCTTGAAGAAGTATTTGAGTAAAAGGATTTCTTCATAGAGTTTTAAGTCAGGATATTTATTGATGGTGTGCCGGGTGGCTCTCATCATCTTGCTGTGGCTCTGACACGGTGGACTGCTCCAAATAAAATCATAGTCACGGAAATTGCGAACCAGGTAATCATGTGCATCACCAATCACAATCTTATCATTTGGAAAATGCTTTTTGTAAACGGCTGCTATCTGCTCGTTATTCTCAACGGCAGTCACACTAACGCCTTTCCACAATTTGCGGTTTCCACCCAAGCCACTGTATAAGTTCAGTATCTTCATGGCTAGGCAGTTTTTCTGTTATTTGCTTGCTGTTTCTCCGTCCATTGGTCAGCCATTGCATCGGCAATCCCCTGAAAGGTCTTACTGCGAACTCTACGTCTTTCTTCATCGCTTAAATCTCTTGCTTTGTAGTACCAAAGCGGTTGCCTTCTCCAACGCTTTTTCTTTTTGTCGTACCAATGTTTGTATTCCAATTGGTCTTCATCGAGCATATCGGTTGGTTCTAGTAGTGGTAGGTTCTTTAACCACAAGCAAGTTGATTTCTTTGCATTGTCACCAAAATAGTAGGGCTGAATGATTTGGTCAGGCTTGCGGATTGAGGTACTGATAACACCAATGGGATTTTCAATGGCAATTTTATCAATGGGAGCTTTCATCAATTTTCGTATAAAAGCCAGTGCTTTCTTACGTTCCTTTTGACGTTCCGGGTCGTGCATCCAGGCATTGCCTGAAACAGTCAGGTAAGTGCATGGTGGAAAAGCAATCATCATATCCCAACCTTTATCCAATTGGTTCAATACATCATCCTGGATGTGCCATTCAGGATGTAAGCCTGTGGTTGGAAGAATATCACAGCTATGGGCTTCATGCCCCCGACTGCGAAGTGCCATTGTAACGGTTTGGCTTTCTTCACAAGCTACCAAAATGCGTAGCGGTCGCTTTGCCGTTGGGAGTTTACCAAGTGATAACTGCTTTTGCTTTATCAGGATGGCTTTAGCACGAAGTTTAATAATCTTTACATCTTTAGTTTGAGGTTTTGGGCTTCTACTGTTGCCTAAACCAACCCTGTCCCAAAGTTCTTCGTGGGTATTGACAACGGTGCTGTGTAATTTATTTTTAAGCGGAGCTGCTCCTTCGGGAACTGCTTTTGCTCCATCAATTAAAATCAATCGGGTATTGATTGAAGTTCCTTGTCTGGAGTACAGCATTTTGCCGTTAATAGGAATAATATCTTCAACGTTGTAAAAATGGTAGAGGTAATTCAGAAAGATGCGGTTAGTTCCTGCGGTTACCCGACCGTGTTCGTCCCAAGTGGTGTGACCACCAATGATAATGGCTGCCTTACCATCATCCTTCATGCAACGCAAAGCGTTTAATGCCATTGCATGTTCCAATCGCTTGATTTTGAATTTTCCGAAAAGTTCAGGTTGAGAAAGTGAACCGAAAGGTGGATTCGTAACTATGCCGTCATAGGTTCTGTCATAAGCTGCCGGAGGTTTTAAGGCATCCCAAGAGCTGACCTTTGCAAAAGGTTGTTCTTTCAAGTTGACAAGCCTAACATCGTCCAGCTCGTTAACATGGGTATAGTGATAAGGCAAAGCAATGGTTAAAAGTCCGTTCCCTGCCGATGGTTCTAAATACTTTGGGAAATCGTTTTTATCATTGGTAAGGTGAGCATTGCCGACAATTTTACCTTTAGTGCTTCCCTTTACGATATTCTTAAAAGCTTTGTAGCCTGATAAGCTACCTGATTTTAAAATATAACTCGATGCCAGGAATGAAATAGGTGCCGGAGTGGAATATTGTTGCATCAATACACTCATGCTTGTACGCATTGAAAGATTTACCTGTGATTGATACAGGGCTACAATATCAAGGTATTTCTCGTAAGTGGTCAGCGAACTGTCGTGTGCTATCTCTCTTGCGTTAAGGATTATTGCCAGTTCGGTAAATTCTTTCACCAAATTTTTATTGGCAATACCGAAGCTTTTGGCAATGCTTTCAATAGTGGTTTTAGAGTGCTTACGTTCCGCCTTTAAATCCTCACGAATCCTTGATATGTAGCCCTTTTTATCCATGAACAAACCAGAACTACATGATTGTGTGAGCCAAATAGAAAAGACCTATAAATATCTCTGCTGCCATTGTCAGCTCCAAACACCAAATTCGCTTATCGGCAAAGCCTGTTGCAATTAATGCCGAAATAGCGATGATGATGGTGTATTCTATATTACCGAAGCTGAAATAATAGCTTAATCCAAGGAGCGCAAAACCGCCAATTGCTGATACATAGTGAGCAATACGGATAAAGAGGTTTCGTTTAAAGTCAGAGAATACACCGACTAAAAAGATTCCGATACCACCTCCAATAACCCACCAATCGGCAGTTTCATTAATGAACAGACCTGTTATGATGATGGCCAGTCCACAAACCCACATCACTATCTCAAATACAAGCTTGTAGGGTTTGCGTAGAAAGTAATTGCTATCGGAAATTGATTTGCGGATGCCATGAACCGCTATGATTGAGGTAAGATAAACTACCAATGCTATAAATGCCGTGAAAAGGCTTGCTATTACTAATACTTTCATAATTATTGGAGTGTAATGGTTTTGTCTGTTTCGTCAGTAAATCTCAACTTCAGGTTATTTCCAGCAACATCAACCGAAAGGCTTACCACATCAGCATCCACGAAGTTTTTCATGAAGTTGATTTGGAAGTTCAGTATCTCAGCCAGCTTTGCTTCCCAATCTTCTCCTGAGAAAATTCCGGAATCGGCATACACCTGTAGGAACTTTTTTAGAAAGTCAGGAATGTTCTGTAAGTTGACATCCCAATCTGCTCCAACTGTGGCATTCTCTTCAATGCCCGAAAGCTTGTCTTCATCTGCCTGTGGGTAACTGCGTTTAGCATTATTGGCTTCTATAGCTGCTGCCTGTTCTGCTGATATGGTTGTTGGTTTGTTCTGAATATTTGTTTCCCAATCACCTCCAACAGTAGCACCTTCTTCGATTTCTCCAAGCTTGGTTTCATCCGCTTCGGGGTATGAACGTTTTGCTGTGTTTGCTTCGATAGCGATAGATTGTTCCTCTGTTATTGTGGTAGGCTTATTGGCAATATTCGTCTCCCAATCTGCCCCGGCTGTGGCGTTTTCTTCGATACCCGAAAGTTTGTCCTGGTCAGTTTGTGGGTAGCTTCGCTTTTGGGCATTGGTTTCAATGGCTGCTGCCTGTTCTGCCGATATGGTAACAGGTTTATTCTGAATATTAGTTTCCCAATCTGCTCCAACAGTAGCACCTTCTTCGATTCCTCCAAGTTTGGTTTCATCCGCTTCGGGATAAGAACGTTTTGCCGTGTTCGCTTCAATAGCCGTAGCCTGTTCCTCTGAAATAGTGGTAGGCTTATTGGCAATATTTGTTTCCCAATCCGCTCCGGCAGTTGCATTTTCTTCTATGCCAGAAAGCTTATCTTCATCGACCTGTGGATAGCTTCGTTTTTCGGTATTCGCCTCAATAGCTGCTGCCTGTTCTGCCGATATGGTTGTCGGCTTGTTTTGTACATTCGATTCCCAATCTGCTCCAACAGTAGCACCTTCTTCAATCCCTGCCAATTTGTTTTCATCCGCTTCGGGGTATGAACGTTTTGCTGTGTTTGCTTCAATAGCCGTAGCTTGTTCCTCTGAAATAGTTGTAGGCTTATTGGCAATATTCGTTTCCCAATCAGCCCCGGAAGTTGCATTATCCTCTATGCCTGAAAGCTTGTCTTCATCGGCTTGTGGATAGCTGCGTTTAGCATTATTAGCTTCAATATCGGCTGCTTGTTGTGGCGAAATGGTTACAGGTTTGTTCTGTAAATTCGTGTCCCAATCAGCTCCAACGGTGGCATTTTCTTCAATCCCGGCCAATTTGTTTTCATCGGCTTCGGGATAGGAATGTTTTTGTGTATTCGCTTCGATTGCTGCTGCCTGTTCTACCGATATGGTAGTCGGCTTATTCTGAATATTTGCATTCCAATCAGCCCCGGCAGTTGCACCTTCCTCAATCCCTGCAAGCTTCTCGGCATCTTCCTGTGGATAGCTACTCTTTTTATTGTTGTTTTCAATGGCAGTAGCCTGTTCAGGAGAAATGGTATTGGGTTTGTTTTCCAATTCCTCAAAATTTGAGGTCAGGTTCATATCATTTTCCAACTGAGATAGTTTTGTTGGAATGGCAATATTTAGATTGCCATCAGGGTCGGTAACAAATCCACCGTGTACCTCAATACCGCCATTGGGCATATACACCGGGCTTTTCTCTGAAATCAATAAGTCTTCAACATTCCCTGCGATTATCAGACCTCCTGAAATTTGCTGAACAATGGTCTTCGGTCTAAAGTCCGGAGCAGATTTAGAACGAGCGATATTGATGAAAGAACCTACGGAAGCCCTATCTAAGATTGTGTCCTGAACATCACGGTTCATCTTGAAATAAGTATCAGAGAAAACAATCTTATTATAACCACGGTCAAACACACATGATTGGTTAACTTTTGCCTCAAAACAGCAATCGTCAATATTGGTGGTACTGTTCAGGAATGCCAATGCACCGCTTCCTTCATCACTGTACTCGAAACGAATATCCCTAAAGTTTATGGCACTATTGTAAATCTCAATAGCCTTGTCGCTCTGAAAAACAACAGGCTTTACGTAAGTACCGACCATACCATCCACCTTGTTACTCAATGAGCAAATGTTGATTTGATAGGAAAAATCACGAAGTACCAGGAAGGTTCCCAAGTCGTTAATGAAAGTACCATCCTCGAACATGATGCTGATACTTGCATTTTCGTTGGTATGGTATTTTAATGCCTTGGGCAATGAATCGAATAAAAGCTGGAGCTTTGAAAACGGTGTTCCCGTTGGAATGATAATTGCCTTTTGGTCAAGGTCGTATTCAAATCCTGCAATCTGCTGGTCCTTACTCATATCAAACACGCCCTGAAATACCTTGTATTGTTCGTGTTCCATACCTAAATAGGCATACTGACCATCTGAAGCCCATTCACCCTTTTTCAGTAACGGTGGGGTTGTTCCCCTAAACATCTTGATTGTTCCCATATAATAAAGTCTTTTAAATTTCTAAATCATTGAATAAGCCCTGTCGAACAGTTCATTGCTGACGTAACTGCCTCCATTCTCAACTTTGGCTATTGAAAGCACCAAAAGGCGAAGCGTATTCTTAGTTGGTAGCAGTTTGGCTGTTTTGCTCACCTTTAAATCCTTGCACACGGTATTGATATAAGCTGCCGTATTGTTCTCAAACTTGGGCGCATATTCTTCAATTAGAGCCGGAACTGTATTCTTGCCTTTTTCAATGTCATGCTTGAGGTCTTTAATCATGGCACGAACTCCGTAAACAGGAGCTTTAAACATTTCAAAACGTCTGTCTTCGTTCTGCTCTTTAGGCAGTTTACCGTTCCATTTGATGTTGGTGTAAATCAGGTTTCCCGGATTATTGTTGCGAATGCCCCTGGGTGCATTGGATAGATAAGTATTGCCACCATTCCAATTTTGAAAATCCGAAGGCAACTCATTGCTGTTCGTAGTTAAAATGTTTGAACCACGATGGGGCAATAGCCCTTGCTGTCTTTTCTTATTGCGTCTGCGAATAAGTAAAACGGTGGTCACTATCGCCCCTGTGGTTACTAACCCTCCCGAAATAAATAATATCTTTTTATTCATATACCCACTTAGTTTTTTATAGCCTATAGCTTTTATGATTATCTCAGGCATTGCCTGTTAGAGAGGGATTCCCCAACTGTCGAACTTGGGTTTTATTTTGGCAATCTCTTTATCGCTTAGCTCAAAGCGCAGCCAACCAATTAAATTGTAGTCCTGACCAAGAAACGCAGCACGAGTTCCCCATAGGTACATTTTCATGCCGAAAGCTTTTATCACCAGAAGCATATCATCTTTGGTCTGTAGCTTATCTATGGTGCTGTAAATCGTTTTTTCGTCTGTTCCAAAATCAAGCATTGCACCGTACAGCGTATTAGCATACAAGGCTGCATCAGATGGGGAAATGGTCAAATTTTCCTTTTGCAAAACCATATCGCTCAATGCAGGAGCAACCCTTGATGAAGTGCCATCAGGATTACGCTTGAACAATAGTTTTTTAACGGCATAAATACCTATACCTACGCCTAATATGGGTAAGCCGTATTTTATTCCATTAGCGACTAATGTTGCCTTATTTACTGGTGGTAACTTTTGCACGGTACTTGAATTTTAGATGTATCTCAATGCGGTCTTTACAATCTTTGGATTCTTGGCTACTTTGGAGAGCAGCTTAATAATATCCTCTTGTTCAACCTTGTTTACCGCATTTTGTATCAGGTTGCCTACTTGTTGAACTGTTTCATGTGTTTCTGCTTCAATGGTAATTCCTACTTTGAATTTTCTCATAATCGTATGTTTTAATCGTTATCTAAATCTTGATTTTCTAAATCAGCATTACCCGGTTCTTCGATACCGTTCATAGCTTGATTCAGGAACATGAGTGTTTTATTGATGAGTTCCGCTTTATCCAAACACAAGCCAACGATATTGGCAATCTTGGCTACATCTTGCAGCTCCCATGTCATAAGTGCATCAGAAAGGTTCTTGATTATTTCTGCTTTCTTTCTGTCTTCTGGTGAGCTTGGAGCACCCATGTCGGTAATCTCAACATTGGTTTCAGGTACGTGAGTTGTTTCTTCAGAATTGTCTTCAATCATTCCTAAAGCACCTTTCAACTCATCTGCTGTAAGTCCTAGTAGCTCTGCTGTTTTTGGACTATTTGTAAGTATGCGTGAACCGATGCCTACCAATGCACCTGTGGCAACACGCTTCATTACTTCATTCGGAGCATACCCTGCAAGACGGCTTTCAAGGTCTGTTTTATCGGTTTTTAGTTCCCTATTTTCACTTTGGTAGCGGTCTTTTTCGGCACGTAACTCTGCATTTTCATTGCGTAAACGTTCGTACTTTTCTTCCAAAGTATTGTAGCGTGTCTCGAACTTAAAATCATCCAACTGCTTTTGGTAGCTGATTCGCTCTACCTCTTTGTTATTGCCAGATAAGGCATTGAACACGCCAAACAAACCTTCCAATTTGTTTTTTGCCTGTTCGTTTTCACCTGAGAACAATCCCAATAGCGTATCTAATTCTCCTAAACCATTTGTGTTATTCTGAATCTGTTGCTGTTTAACCTCTTCTTGAATAATGGTTTGAAGTTCTGCTCTCTCAAGTGGTTCTTTTGGTGGATTGAGAAGTTTACTCACATTGATGGTATAGCTGTTCAGGCTTCTTGCATTGGGGCTTTTACCTCCAAATACATCAACCCTAAGTGTACCATGTGATTGTTTTGCTTTCTCAATAGCACTTTCAATATCTCGGTTAAACTTTTCAGTTCCGGCAGTTCTCGAAGTGAGTGCCGTTTCATCAACTCCTGTTACCAGATATATTTCGTATGCGTAAGGGTACTTTTGTTCGTCCTCCGAACGCTTTATAAACTCGTATATGCTTTGTATTTGCTCTCTGTAATCCAACATAGTCGTATTAATTTCGGTGGGGAATAATCTTTACAAACTCCAATCGGTAAGGCTTAAAGCTTTCCGCTTGGGTTTTAATGTCTATGTAATCGGTGAATACCTGGTAGCGGTACTCATCCATAAAGTCGTATTCTTCAGGCGTGGCGGTAAACACGTTATCGCTACTAATCATTTCCAATTCATCAATGGAACCGGGAAGACCTTTAGTGTTCAGAATCCACATGTCGTTTTTCAGGTCCAGGGACATATCAGGACTTGTTACTCGAATCACAGTCGGTTTCAATTGATAACTGTCAATGGTTCGTAGCCCTGCAATGCGGTCTTTGGCGATGGTATGTAATAATTCACTCGTGTTCATTGGTCACTTCCTCCGGATTAATGTTCGACAATTGCAGTTCTTTTTTGGATGGAGCTTCGTACTCGATGTAAATCCTGATGGTTAGGATATTTTCCTCGCTGTTCTTGTTGCTCTTGAATACCGTGTAGATGTTGCTGTTCACCTCCAAAGGCTCATGGAAAGGGATAATCTCTTTGCTGAGATACTTGATGTTTCTGTTTGCCGTAACCATGTAGTCACGAAGCAAGAAGCTGTTACCGTTTACCAATAAGCTTATGTTGCCACACTCGTATGGTTCAGGCTGCTTGTAAGCCTTGATGGTTCTTTTGAATAGTTCATCCTTGTGCTGATAGGTAAACACCAATGTTTGTTGGGCGATAAAATCAGAAAACTCAAGGTTGGTCATTCCCTGACCTCTAACAAATAGCTTGGATTCGTTATAAACGAAATCAACGAATTGCTCATTGAATACATGGGCTATATGGTCACTTAGTTCCTGTTGCTCATCTTTATCCAGGCAGGAATAAACGATACCATTGGTCAGTACCCTGATAATTTCAGGCAAAATGTCGCTTTCAAAGAATGCACGGCTATCATATTCATCTGCTCGTGTGCGTAAATAGGAGTAAAATAAGTCCGTAATCTGCTCATCGTTTAAAAGGTCAGTAATCAATGCTTGTGGGAAAGCAAGGCTCTCCACCACATCAATCAACTCTGTTTGCTTTTTAACGGTGGCGATAACAGCAAGACCAGTTATCAACTTGCAGGAAGCAGGGAGCAAATCCTGTGCATTGATATGACTGTTGTCCTCGGACTTATGCGTAATTACAAAATATCGTTTCATTATTTCGGATTGAGGATATTTTTTAATGGTCTACTTCGGCAAGCAGATACACACGCACATGGTAACTATCATTGACAGCCAGGTTTTCACTATCATCTTTGTAAATGATTCTGATAGGGCTATTCTTGGCTTTTTCATTCACAGGAAAAGTCACGTCCTTAATGCTCATATCATCGTTGTGATGAAGAAGAGCAACTTCTGTATCATCGGGGATGATTTCAGTATCATCAATCCATGCTCGAAGTGTTGAACCCGGTAGGGCTTGTTGATTGGACAAGCGAAGGAACATACCCTTGATGCGGTCATGCTCTGTTTTGGTATTGCCGTTAAACTCAAAGGTTTCTCCTTTTTTTACTTCGAATTTTACAACCTGTAGTTTCTTTATTTTGTTGTCTTGTACTTCCATTGGTATAAGTGATTAAGAAAAAAGGGACGGAAGCAAGTATTGCGACCGCCCCCTCTAACGATTATGGCATACCCAAAAAACTATGCTTTCTCGGTGATTGTACCCAATAGGGTTATCTTAACAGCCGGGTTGAAAACCTTGTCGCTGTTGTTGATAGCCTTTGGCATGTTCAGCTTTGGCGTGATGTCCATTGATGGCTTTAACCACTTTGGATTCGCCAATTTGTACTGGAACTTACGCTTGGTTGTATCGGTATCATCAAATACCGCACATGAGATTTCAGGAAGAATCACCTTAGTTCCCAAAGTCATCTCAAACGTTCCGTTAAGGATTTGTGCAGGAAGCGCAAACTGACCGAATGCGAAATCTGCCGGGTCGTTATCTTCTTCTGATGCACCGTGAGCGTACTCAAGAACAATGTCAGTTAGTAAGAAATACTTTCCTGAATCCAACTGCGCACGGTTTAGGTTGGTGCGACCAGCCTTCTTATCATCCGATGCTTCCATCAAATCAATATCGGACTTGTCCTTAACCGACTTAATGGTATAGATTGCCGTATCAACGGTTTGCATACGTGCATCTTTCAATGCCTTTTGAATCTCTGCCGGAAGCTGCTGTCTGCGCAGTTCAAACTGACCTTTAGAAGTCAATTGAGTTGTCAAACCTGTTTTTACAGCAGTACTTCTGCGACCTGCATTGTACGACCTGCGAACAGCACGTTTGCGGTAACTACGTCTGCGACCTCTACGGCTTCTGCGTCTTCTTCTTCGTCTCGAACGTCCGAGTTCACCGATGCCTTCCGTGGCATCATCCTGGTCGTCTTCTTTATCCAGCGAATCCTCTTCCTTATCGAGAATCGCTTCTTCTAAACCTTCTATATCTTCCATTGAAGGGTACAAATCATTTTGCTCATTAATCTCTGCCATGATAATTTGTTTTTGTGGCTCAATAGCCTGTTATAAAATTGAATTGATTATTTAGTTGTGAATGAATCAGGATGCCATCATATCGCCCGAAAAGATGTCATAATCCATGCTGTCGGGGTCGATGTCTTTAATCTTGCCAATTTGAGGTTCTTCATCCTCCGGATAGTCTGTTTTACCGATAGGTTCATCGCTCATTGCATAATCGGCTGCTGCACTTCCCACAGGGTCATCACTCATGGAGTAATCTTCTGCTGCACCTGAAACAGAAGCTTCTATTTCACGCTCGATGTCGATGTCCGCTGCTGGCAAAGCTTGTGTGATTGGATTCAGGGCTTGTAAACCATCAACTTCATCGTAGTCCTCGTCTCCAATGATGCCCTCTAATCCTTGTAGGATGGTTTTACCTGTGGCTTTTTTGATAATGGATTCTACACCAGCTCCTGCTGCTCCAACAAGACCAAGCTTGATGTATTCATTTTTGGTAAATTGAGTACCTACCAAACCGCCCATTGTAACCGCTGCCGGAACAATGTAGCTTTTCATGTCGTTGCCTAAAAGACCACTTACTGCCTGGCTTTTCTCTAACTTCTTTAAAGCGTACTTTCCAACTGCAAACCCTGCTACGGCAGCAATGGGCTTGCCTATGTTGTTGGTGGCTTTCATA
This sequence comes from uncultured Saccharicrinis sp., assembly GCA_963677245.1. Classification (GTDB taxonomy): domain Bacteria; phylum Bacteroidota; class Bacteroidia; order Bacteroidales; family Marinilabiliaceae; genus Saccharicrinis. Next base: position 67,738 of record OY781921.1, on the reverse strand, counting down.
AAGTCAATTTTTGTCCCGGCGGATGTTCTCCTGGGGCTTGACGTTGTTTTCTTAACTGCCATGTTCTTAATTTTTAATAATTGTTTATCTATTGATTATTGAAGCTCAATGCTTCCTAATGCCTTTTTTGAGGAGGATTTCTTTGACTGTGTGCTTCGCTTCGGTTTGTCATCATCTTTCTTGCGAAATGCGAAGTATGCACCTGTTCCAATCAATGCCACTACACCTATACCGATACCTACTTTAGCACCTTTGCTCATGCCTTTTTTTGTTGGAGCAACTGTTTGTGGAGTTACTGGAGCCAGCGATGTAGTTTGTTGGCTGTAGTTGCCCGACTTCATTATTGGTTGTGGGGTATAACTGCTGGTCTGCGGAGCTACGTAATTACTTGCTTCCGGAACCTGTGTATCTGAATTTGATGGCACATACTGTGATACCGTATTTTTGACTTGTTTAGCCTTGGTAAACTTGCTCTTAATTTTTGAGAAGATGTTTTTTACAGGTTTTAGCCAACTTTTTATTTTTGCCAATACACCTGTAGCTGCACCAACCGATGCTGCGGTAGCCACTGCACCCATTTGTCCTAATTCGCCAAGTTCTCCGATGGCTTCCAATCCTTGCAAATCTGCCAATAAGCCATCAACGCCCTTCAATGAGAAGTCACGGCTTTTTTGTTTTGCTCCTTTTAAGATTGCTTTTCTCAGGTTCTTTTCCCTGCCTTGCAATCCTTTAAATAGCTTGCGTACACGTCTGTGGCGTTTCTTTAAGTCCTTTAATTTTTTTGCATCAATGTTATACTTTGAAGCTAACTGGTCAGGTAAATAAGCATATTGAAGTTTCTTGGCAATGCCAAACATGTTCAATCGTAAAGCTGCCAGTAACCCATTACGGATAGCAATTGATAACGGATTGAAACGAACGATGGCTTTAGCTACTTTCTTGGCGACTTTACCGACTTTTTTAGCAGCCTTTTTAATGCCCTTACCAATCTTTCTGCCGATTCTCTTTAGCGATTTAAAGAATCCACCTAAACCTCTGTCTCCGTTTAAGCCATCAATGGATTCATCTAAATCATCCAATTCAGCTAAACCTTCAACGGCATCTATATCGTACTTTATCAGTCCTTTTTGTGCAAGTCTGGCTTCAATGCTTTCCAATTTGGCCAGTACTTTATCTCGCTGTGGTGTATTCCAAAACTTAATAGCCTGGTCCAACATGGAAATAAATTGGTCAGGGTTTTGGATATGCGCCATTTTATCCTTGTTCTCCTTATTCTTTAAAAGGAAATTCCGGGTGCGGACTAAATAGCGATAGGTGGCATCGTCTGCATCACCCAATCCGTTAATGGCATCATCAAAGTCAACGCCTGATACAATAGCGATAAGTTCTTCATGTTCGACTTGTGCCTGATGACCTCCTGCCAAATCAATACCTGATAGTATTGAAATTGGTAAGCCTAGTGAGCTAGAACCTGTTAAACCATCAATGCCTTTAAGTCCAGCCATCTGAACAGGTGACATATCAAAGTTGGATTGCTCAAAGCTGTATGGCTTCTGATAATCGAATTTTGATAGTACCGGGTCAATCACAATTTCATCTTCGGAATCACCCAAAGCCGGAACAATAACATAGATATGCTGAAAATTCTTTTTACCGTCATACTTGGTAATGCGAAGCTTGAACGGAATGCCCAGGTTCTTTAAAAGCGAACCCACAAAAATGCTGTAATCATCACAGTCAATCCCTGCTGATTTTATGCCTTTTTGTTTGAACCTCATTTGTCCGTCCAACCATGAACGTGCAGGGGTACGAAGCTGCTCTGTACCGTCTTCGTCTTTATGATATTGGAGGTACTTGTATGAAAAATCAAAGATGTTTTTACAGGATGCTTTCATGTTATCACCTTGCAACATTGAGGCTAGTTCCTCTACTTCACGGAAGTGTTCGGCTATAATTTCAATACAACTTTCAACGGTTTCCAGGACATTGCCGTTCTTCACAAATACATCTGTGCCGGATGCCTTTTTTATCAGGTGGTTGAACTTACGACCGTCCTGTGTATTACGTGGGCCAGACACAATGCCTAATTCGCCCAATGCTAATCCGTTCATATTATCGTCTGTTAAATTTTGCGTGGTAGTAATGGTTTCGCCATTAATGCTTAGCGAAAGGGTAAAGCTCATGTCTGCTTTAAGCTGTGCGGTGTTTTGAAGCAATGCTGTGGATAATCCTTTTCCTACAAGGTTCAGGTATGGCACTTGAAACAGGATTTCAGGCTCTTGTGTAGAACCTGCTCCAATAGTCAATCCTTTAATATCGGGGGTGGAATATGCAATTGCAGAACCTTTGTAGTTTGCTACTACTTGGTTAACGGCTAATGTGATGGGTGTTTTAGTGGGATTATAACAGCGAAGTTTTACGGCAAATTGGACTTCCTGCAAGTTCATTTTGTGTATGCGGAATCCTAATAGGGCAAAGTTCATCTTTGCACCGGAGAGAATCTTTTTACCTTTCTTAATCAGGTAAAAGCCACCTCCAACGGCTGCAACAACTGCTAATGTGCCTAGAATTTTCTTCGTGCTTGCTTCCATAATGGAAACAAACATATAGTAGACTTATGGTGGGGAGTTGGTTGTATTTGGTTATGGTTTGTCGTGATTGGTTGTATTTGGTTATTTTTTGATAGAGGGTACAAAAAAAGTCGGTGGTATACCGACTTGAAATATTTTGATTGAACAAATCATTTTAATTCCATAGTTAATTAACTCCCAATTTATTTTCAATCTCAGTATTAGTAAACCTTAAATTTGGGTCTGAAATGTCATTAAGATGAAAAGTCTCACTCCCTTCTATTACATTACCAAATCTTAGATTATTTATTATAGCTAATTTTCCTTTTTTATGTAACCGACAGTCCAAAACAGATACTAGTTCCAGTTTTTCATCAACCGTCTCGGGTTTTATTGCAACATTAATGCCTAATCCCATTGTACGCACACTTGGGTAGATAACACCATCAAAGCCACTTTGCGTACATTTCAATGAAAAGAGGGCTGAAATTAAATAATTATAATCTTCATTTTCAGCCACAAACTTACTAAACTCGCTAGAATAAAAGTTGTTTATTTGCTTGAAAGCTTTTTGCTCTGGATAAGTATATTGAGCAATACTTTCATAAAACTCTTCACTCATTTTTTTTAACCAATTGTTTTTAGCATTTCTATAGCGTGTAAAAAGAATGGTAATTAATGAGATTTTTGACTTTACTCTCCATTTTCCATAAAGTACTCTTTGAGTACCATCCAGTTTCGTGTTCCTTAAAAAAGAAACAGACTCCATTGCACTTGTAACTCTTGGATTGTCAATCCCTTCATCGTCAATCTCAGGAGGTATTACTGCCCCATAAAGCATTGTCTGTTGTGGTGTGCTAGCTCGTTGGTAAGTTGAATTTAACTCTTGTGGTTTATATGACAAGCCACTTACTGAAGTTATTATTTCACTCTCATCAACTGGTCTTGCTCTATGAATTAATCTTCCTTCATTAAATTCCGTCACCATCATTGGAAATCTTCCAAATTTTTTAAAGAAATTTTCTAATTCATCAACTGGGTATTCTTTCCAATTCAAACCCCTTATTTCGTTAAATACTTTTCTCATATGAATGTGTAAATAAATGAAATGCTAAGGATAGCAACGATGTCATTGATTATTAAATCACACTTAAAATAATGTATGTATAGCACAAACAAGTCTGTTCTCTATAATACCTTAATTTTAATACTCTCTATATTTCAAAAAAGTCCTTCCTGTTCACTTTGCAAAAATCTACCATTACCGCTAAGACTCCTTTAATATCTGATTCTAATTCTGATGGTTTTAGTAATTGTTGATTAAATGCTAACTTTTCATAAATTTTTGCCCACCTAAAAATATTTTTAGTTGTTTCAACTTTTGAATAGAACTCTTTTAGTATATCCATTTCGGTAGTATCTAAGGATTTTTTAATGTCATTTACACTAAGTTTTGAATCAGCAATTCTTACTGCCATTTCAATAGTTTTATTAACACCATCCTTTCCCAGGTTTCCATATTTAAAGCCGTCACTTAAAGCTTCTTTTCGCTTATCTGAATCTAAAAAAACAATATCTTTTAGAATGTAATCTAAAATAAGTAAGCTATGTGAAAGAGTTATATAAACTGCTCTAATTGCAATATCTTTTTTTTGTCTATCAAAACACTTTCTAATGAAATAGGTAAGTAATATTAATGTAGAATTATACCCACTAAAATCTAATTCGTTTAGTAATCTAGATTTTGATGATTCATAAAGATTTTTCCAAGACTGATTGCGATACTCTTTATAACTTTTTACAGATCCAAGTAATTTAGATAAATCTTCTTCGGATAATCTTTCATTATTTCCTTCTGGTAGTTTTTGGAGAAAGTTGCCATCAAGAATTTTAACATTATGTGTTAAACCGTATTTTCTAACCACTTCCTTTTTATCAGACGTAGCAACGACACAATTATCAAAACATAATAGTTTCTGTAAACCTTTTGCCCACAAAATTCTTTCAAATGCTTTTGGTGTTTTTTTATTTTTAATATCAACATTAGTCCGAACCCTATCTAAACTTGAGAACCTTCCATATAGAAATAAATCAATATCTGTTATGTCATTGTTTTCTACGGTATACTTAACACCTCTAGCAACGTAATAACCATTATTTAGGAAGTAAGCCCTGAGCTTTTCTTCCATAAGTTCACCTTTGAATAGTTTTGTTTGATTTTCCATTAGCTTCTCATTGTTCTTAAAAGTTCACCAACATTTTTATTTCCAGAAGTATCTTTTTTTCGCCTGTTTTTGGTACGAATCTTTTCTGGTCCTGAATAATTTGAAACATTTGTGCTATTCAAGTCTGTTTCTATCGTTTCATATTCTGCTAAATCTCCATTCTCTAATACTGCAAGTGCCAATTGTCCAATATCAAACTTTAATAATCGCATGTAGTACATGCCATACCCAGCACTTTGCAGTTGTATTACTCTATTAAGTTCTAAAACTTGATAATCTTGACCAATTGCGGTACAAGGGCCAACAGGACTTCCTCTAAGTAATTTTCTCAAAGTATTTCTTAACATAGAATAACCTTGTATTCTTCCACGACCAGAGGAACTAATGTGCATTCCATACATAAGTGATGAGATGAAAGCTTTTGCTAAATCTAAAGCATCATCCTCAAAAGGATTTCCAAACTTTGAAAATGACGAAGGTTTGGTAATGAAAACTTTAGTATGTGAATCATTACTAACCTCATTAAAGTCATACATTGCAATTGCTTGAAGTTTTTCAAGTAGGTTTTCTCCTAGTATTGCTTTTGCCTTTTCATAGGTAATACAGCCTTGCTCTGATAAAAGGGAATCAACTTCTGAAACTTTTGTAGTTTCATCTGATGACAACGAACTTAAAACCTTTGAGGTTTTCTCAATTGCACCCTGTTTAAATAGATTACCATTAAAGTATACTTTTTCATCATCAAAAACCTCATAATCTATCAGGTGAATATCTTCTGCTTGTTTTAAAAGATTATTAGTTTCCTTTTTTGCTAAGTGATATGTATCTCCAATGTAATCTTTTAGTAGATTGTCCTTAATTGGACAGTCAGAACTATAGTTGGCTAATTCAAGTGATGCTTTCTGAAAGTTATCACTTGATGTATTATTAAATATATCGGAGGTATGTGAAAGTACATTTGATGTTGTTATTCCAAGCACAGAAATATCTCCATTTTTAGAAGTATCTATCAACTGTGAGTCTTGCAAAACACCTTTTATTGAAGCAAGTTCAATTTTTTTTATGTTCGAAGCTTTTGCAATAGCATTAACCTTTTCTTTTGACAATGTGCTTTCCTCTTCGGAAGCGGCAAGGCTTGATAAAAACAAACCACATTTCCCGGCAAGTTCAATATCTTCAAAATCAGGAGCTGTCGTAACATCTTGAATTTTCTTTGTATGATGAATTAACCAAGCTCCTTCCGTTCTTTTTTCCATTTCTAAATATGTTTTAATATTTTAAATTCAATTTATTCCTCTATAAATTTACTCTTTATGAGATTTAAAAATGCTGAATTCCTTGCGTCAGCATCAGTTACAACGGCATCTAAATCCCAGATAAATACACCTATAGGTAAAACTATTTTAGGATTTAAACTAATAGCAACTTTAGTTTCTCGATAATACATCTTACCAGATGAATATAGTTCTGTGTATTCTCCAGCTAAAGCTGTTTCTACTTCTTCATTGAATTCGATTATGCCATAAAACCAAATTCTTTGAATCTGATTTTTGTAATACTTCATTAACTTTCTTGCTCTTTTTTCTAGCTGAGTAACAACTTTCATGTTTTCCTCTAGAGAAATGCCTCTCTTTTTAAGCTCAACTATAACAACATCGAAAGGCTTTCCTTCTGATGGATTGTTAGAGAAGACCAAAGCTATATCAGGTCTATTATCATCACGTTCAAACTCATCTTCTGTAATAACTCCTACAAGTTCACCCATTTCTCTATCACTTAGAACAGTCTCATATGTCATATACTTATCGTCAAGTAACCATGAATTATTTCTATATAAATCATTAACCATATTTTCTTTCTCAAACTTTCCGTCTTTTTTCATAAGAGCAAACATCTTATGCAATTCCGTCTCGCTATCAGAATTTGTAGATTTTTGAGGGTTTCAATGGTTACTTGCCTAAATAATATGTATTCAGTTAATGCTCTTGCAGATATTTCAAGGCTTTTTTCATATTGTTCGTCAGATAAACTACTTGCTTCTAATATCTCCTTTTGAGCTTTGAAGAAGTCGTCTTGCGCCCTTTTAAGAATATCTGCTCGTGATATATAACCAATATTTTCAGAATCGAAATATCCACTTAGGTGGGGATATCTATTGGTTAAACCATTTTTAGTTTCTTTATTTCGTTCTTTAATTCTAGGTATTGTTCTTTCAATTATCTCAGCAACCTTTTTTCTAAATATTTTTTGAACACTCTTCAATTCAGTTTTAGATATAGTTAAGACTTGTCTTGTAGAATCAACTTTACCTGTAAAAAAGTCTGAGAATAATAAAAAGACAATTTTGTAGTTTGAGGGTATATTTTCATCTGCAATTAGGTCAACCTTTACAGTTCGGTTGTCAACTGAAATGGCTGCAATTAATGAACTATCAGATATACTTTCAACTTCTTGAATTGAATAGTGAAGAAAAAATTTATCAATTAAATTAATTGAGCTATCTAACTCAACAGTCTCAAAATCTGGTATATCTGAATTGTTAAGTATCTCCTGAAAATCCCTGCTTTCAATAGTTGAGTTGATATTAATTGTTACATTTTTACCTTCCTTTTTTAACTGGAAAAGTCTCGAGTAAAACTCTTCCAATATTCTATTTTTTAAGTACTCAGGCTTTAGATATTCATTTTTACCTAATTTTTGAAGGGTATATCCTGTCATTGAAAAAGTTGTTCCTGACTTAGTTTCAGGAACAGTAGTAATGTTAAAATCGTCTTCATTAAAGCCTTCATTAAAATCGAATTCTCTTTTCTTAGTTTTGTCGTAAAAACTTAAAACTTTTACATCATCAAAATAGCATAAGTATACTAATCGTCCCAACCCTTTATGTGTACTTTCTTCTACATCAAATAAATTAGAAAACTTACTATATCTGTCATTAGAAAATCCAATCCCATTATCTGAAATTTCGATTTGTAATGTTTCTGGTTTATTAAATGCGTTTGTTGAAATGGAGATATTTATCTCATCGGCATCGGCATCTAGTGCATTTGCAATAGCTTCGAAATACACCATCTCTAATGAGGAATTTCCAAAAAACATTTTTACCGCCTGTCCCAATTTGACTTTCATCTCTTTACCCTATTTAGTGAATAAAATTCATTTACATTTAACTGCTTCCTTATTATATCCATAATTACTTCGTGTTTTTTTAAAGCTCCAATTTACCTTATCTGTTAGAGCTTCAATTTCTGTTTCAACCACATCTGGCAAATTAGGAAAGAAGTCTATTCCTGTAATACTTTCAATGCTATCAACTGAAACTGTATAAGCTTCCAAGGGCAGCGGACATTTTTCATTTGGCATTAAGAATGCGATACATTTGGTTGATTGCGAATCATTTTTTAGAATTATCTTATAATAATAATCAGGAACGCTTACTTGGTTAGTGACACCTATTTTATGTGATATACTGCTTAACACTGGCCCACAAACTATATATAAAGTTCCGTTCCGCTCCACCATGCTTCTTTCCAATGATTCAAGATGTGCCCATCTGATTCTATTTAAGTCTTTATGCTGAGGAGACATGTTGGACATAAAAAATGTTTCGTCCATTGCCTCACAACTAAATTGCATATTCCTTGAACAAAGCATGTGTCCTGCATCATAAAGTGGAGCTGATTTATAATCCGAATAAGTTGCTGAACCTGTTAAAACCGTAGGGTCTACACGAAAAATATTTTTACGTTCGACAACTTTAAATAACATTTCAGGTTTTAACTCATAAGCAACCCATTTGGGTTGTTCATGCTGTTCGGAGTATGAAAGAGTATAATAGGTATGTTTAATTAGCGTATCTCCATTTATCATTGGCAGATAATCAAACACTTGCGAATATGCGAAATGAAAACAGCAAGCTATTACAATTGTAATAATAGTTTTTTTCATGATGTAAACTCTACATTTTCATTAATATCTATCTCAAACCCTCCACTAATAATAAACTCCTTTAGTAGATTATGCACACGAATATTTACTTTAAACGGTGGTATTTTAATTCCTTCCTGTTTTTCAAAAAACACTTTAGCCTTTGCTTTATCTACTGAGCCTTTTAATTCATCAAAACGACCATATTCATTGATGTTTGATTCGGAGATAGAAGTATTCATCATATCTCGAAGCTTATCTTCGTTCAATCCTAATATTTGACTGATATTATAGATTTCTTGATTCTTTGCATTGAATTGATACTCGGTCACGTATTCCCGAAAACTCTTTGTCGGGTCTATGTTTATATTGCCACCCTGAACATCATGGATAAAGATGTTGGCATACTTCTGTTCTTCCTGAGAAAGTGAAGCAAATGATTTATGCAATTCATCAAGTGTTTTTTGAACTTGCTCACTATCTGCATCTTCTTGTTTAAGTGTTTTTAGGTACTTTTCAAAGCGAGAGTTCATGAAGTCAGCATCAATCTTTCCTGTATCTATTTCAGTTAAATAGGTATCTATATCATACGGAATATCTGCTGAACCACCACCGCCTCCACCTCCGGATAACTCTTTGTATCGCTGAACTAGCGTAAGATATATGTTCTCATCGAGGCTAAGCTCTATCGAACTTTTATCCTTTCCCTTACCAAAATCATATTTTAAGATACTCCATTTAAAGCCTTGTATTCTAGCTGCCTCTAGGTATATATTCAGTTCTTTAAAGAGTTTTGCAAACTCACCACGTTCCGATGGGTCGTCAGGAAGTTTCTCAAAATTTTCCACTCCTGCACTTTCAAATAAGTCAGCAATATCAGAAAAGATGGCATTTATCTCATTGAGGTTACTCTCTAATCTATCTGCAAATAAACCGATGGGTTTGTCGCCTGAATATAGTTTTACAGCTTGATTAATATGCCTTTCCATTGTGTGAGGCTTCCTGTAATATCGGATTGTTCCAAAAGGTTTATCTGGTCCAAACAGGCGGTTCGTTCTTGAAAAAGCTTGAATTAAATTTTCATATTCAATCAGCTTATCCATATATAATGTGTTAACCCATTTAGAATCAAATCCGGTAAGCATTTGGTCAACCACAATCAAGACATCTAGCTGCTTTTCGGGTGTCTTGTGTATTCTTGAATAAGGGTCTTTATGAGCAAGTCTTGCAGCTATATCTTTTTTGAACTTAGCATGAGTGGCGAACGTAAAATCTTGCTTATATAAAGCATTATAGTCTCTTATTATTTCTTCTAAGCCATCTGATTTAAACTGTACACCTCCGCCATTGTCAATGTTAGGGTCGAATAAAGCTGTTATCTTCAAATCAGGGTTGGTTTCTTTAATAATTCGATAATAAGCTATGGCTTCAGGGATACTGCTTGTAGCAAAAATGGCATGAAATTTACTGTCTTGACTAAGCACTATCCAATTATCCAAAATATCATCAACAACGGTATCTCGGTGCTGTGCAAGTTCGTATTGGCTTGTTGGTACATAATCTTCAATGCCTGGAATATATTTACCTGTATCATTGATGGAACCAGCCATATTTACGTCTTTCATAAACTTGATAAAGACCTTTTTCTTTTTGGGGTCGGCAAGTGCCTCTTTTTCATCTTTGGCTTTAGCTTTTTCCAGAGCTACGGCTTTCCTTAAATCCTTATCTCGATACGTCATTATCTTGTAGGGGTCAAAGCCAAGTACATTCTTGTCTCGAATACCATCAGCTATACTATAACGGTGTAGCTCATTACCAAATACCGTTGATGTAGTATTCATTTTCTTTTGATTCTCGTCTTGTATAGGAGTACCTGTAAAACCAAAGAACATAGCAGAAGGGAAGGTATCTTTAATTATTCTCAGCATATCTCCAAAGGTTGACCTATGGGCTTCATCAATAATAAATACAATCCTTTTGGAGTTCATTGCCTCAATGTCTTGTATTTTTAATACACCTTCTTCTTCATTTATGTTACTCATTTTCTGAATAGAAGTAACAATAAGGGTATTTGCAGGGTCATCACTTTTTAATTTAGTAATTAGAACACCAGTATTTTCGGTAGCTTGAACATCTTCATTATCTCCGGCAAAGCCTTTATATTCTCTTAATGACTGTGTACCTAGTTCGATTCTATCCATTAAGAATATAACTTTATCAGCATCTTTGGAGTTAGCTATAAGCTGTGCGGATTTAAAGCTAGTCATTGTTTTACCTGAACCTGTTGTATGCCAAATATAACCTCCAAGTATGTCTTTGTTTTTCCAATGAACCTTTGAGACCTTATCTGATATGGCATTAGCTGCATAATACTGATAGCTGCGCATAACCTTTAGAACACCATCAGAATCATCCGCAACAGTATAGTAACCGATTAACTGATGTGCCATAGGTATGGATAATAAAGTCGAGGCTATGTCTTTCCAGTTATTTAGCGGTTCATTATTAAAGTTCGCCCAATTAAAATAAAACTGTTTGTTAAATGTTCCATCAGGACCAGGATTAGCAAAGTATTTAGTTTCATCTGGCTGCATTGCTACAAAAACCTGAACTAATGAGAATATACCTGAAAAAACACCTTCGTGAGCATATTTTTCAATTTGATTATACGCTTGACTTACTGGTATTCCACTCTTTTTAAGCTCAATGTGAATAACAGGCATTCCATTAATTAGGAGTACTAAGTCGCCCCGACGGTTGTTCAGTATTTTTGATTTGCTTTTAAATTGCGGTTGTTGCACTATTTGGTAGCGGCTTTGTCCTGCTGCAATTTCTTGACGGTCGTATATTTTTAGACTTACCTCTTTGCCAAAATGTAGCTTATCATCAGGATTATCACGAGTAATGGCTACCGTTTTTCCATTGATAAAGCCATTAAGTTTAAGTGGTGTTTTTAGCTCAATAATTTGCTCTAATATCTGCTGCATCTCACCATTGGTAAGTGGAGCATCATTTAAGCGGTCTATATCTCTATTATTATCAAAGAGGATATTTGCCCAATTATCAAGCAAATCCTCCTCTGTAGGGTATTTAATAACTTCCTTTTCCCAACCTTTTTTCGACAGTTCAAGTACAAGGGCTTCTTCAAATGTGGTTTCTGACGTATATTGCATTATATAGATTAATAGGCATTAAACAAACATTTTTTCCAAACAGGCTTTCTTAAAATTTTTGAGCTTGTCCAACTCTTTTTGTTGTAATGATATGAGTTTGTTGTACTTTTGAAAGTATGCACCTATTTTTTTTTGTTCTTCGATACTAGGTACATAAACATTTGTTGATTGAACTAATTCACTGTTCAGATTAATAACAACACCTCCGGATGCTAAAGCTTTATATTGATTAATCATATAATCGGAGGACAATAATTGTAATAGATATTCAAGATTAAACATTTTCTTCTCATCACGAATCAAAAGCCATCCATCATGGATACATCCATCTATTGCCATAATATACGGTCTACCAAAACTCATAGAATTTGATAGTATCAAATCACCTTTAAAAACTTCTCTAGAGTGTTTGATGCCTTCTGGCTTTATCCTTTCTTTTGTATGGGTGATATATCTTGAATCTTTAGATACATCTCCAATTTTTATCCAATTAATACCACTTTCATCATTTGTCATAAATTTGTCAATAGGTCGTGGAGAACCACCTCTTTGAATTAAAACACATTCTCCAAACCTCTTTAAATCCCAATCCCCTTTAAAACCTTTAAAGCGGATTTCAGGAGCAGTTGCACCTTTTTTAGGGAACATCTTTTCAAGCATTGCTTTTTTGAGGATAACCAGTTTATCATGCTTTTTTTGATGCTCAGCAATTAGATTATCAAGATTCAGGAAAAATTCACCAATAATAGATTGTTCACTGGTTTGTGGTGCAGAAAATATAAATTTCTGCATATCTGCCTGAAATAAATGAGGAATACTACTTCCGGATACTTTAAGTTTAATTAAATCATCAAATTGTTTTGTTCGCAATACTTGGTAAAAGAAATCAGAGTTAATTTTACCATTAAGCCTAACAAGCATCATTGTTGAATTAATTGTTGCTTTGGTCTTTAAGTTTTTTATTACAGCTGGGTTTCCTAATGAACCATCTTTTGAGAAAATTACATCATTCTCTTCTAGCATAATCTCAGGTGACTCATTATACCTCCAATCGGGAATATGGTCAACAACACTCCAGTCAATAGTACCATTATTTATATGTCGACCAGCAATCATACTGGGACCATCGTCTAAATACTCTTCTTGTTTTAAAGACTTCCAACCTAAACGACCTTTTATTATAGAGTGTTTACCCAACACTTTTTGTTCCCAATCATCCTCAAAGCCCTCAAAACGAATTTTTGGTATATTTTTAATTTCTTCCATTTTATTCGCTTTTTAGGTAGTTTTTAAATTCTTCTAATCCTTTTATATCAAACTCATTACCTGTAAGTTCAGATATAAGTATAGATAATCCATTTTCAGTTTGCTTTATATCATCGCGTACTTTAGTGTAAGTGTCAGCATATTTAGTGGCTAAGACTTGTACTTTTGTAGTTAGCTCTTGAACTAAACTAGTTGGTATATTTTGCAAGGAAGTAATAAGAGGCTTAATCCATTTTAGTTCTAATAATTCTAAAACCTGGTCATCACTTAACTTTTCTATGGTTTCTTTTGTTTGCAAGTGCAATGCCTCACTATCGGTTTTAATCTGTTTTTTAAGTGCTTTTTCTTCAGTAATAAGCTTATCTACTTTTAATATTTTGCTTTCGTAAGTATCATTAGCGAATACACCATTCTTTTTAGCTTCGGCACGATACTTTTTAGACTCTTTGGTTACCTGTGCATTTACAAAGCCATCTTTAGCTTCGTTTACTGTTTCTTCTTCTTTTTCTTCTTCGCTAAATAGTTCAAGTATTTCTTCATAGTCGGAACTAATGGCTTCTAGGCGATTTTGCTTTTGTTGAAGGTTGGTTAGTTCGTCTTTTAAATAAGTTTTTTGAACCAACTCAAATGGCATAATGCGCCCTTTCCAACCTTCCTGAACCTCTTGCTCTTTACCTTTTATTTTTTTATGTATCAAATTCGGCTCTACTACTGTAGTAGCCTTTTTGCCTTCGGTTTGTATTATTTCTAAATCAACAGCAATATCTACCCACTCATCATCAAGCAATTGATAGGCATGGTATTTATCTATTAATGAAATAGTACTAAGGCGATTAAAAATATCATCGCTCAAAACACTTTCTTCTTTAGAAATATTTACCGTTTCCATGTTACTAAGAAGCTCCGTCTTTAGAAAGCTATCAAAATCTGAAAATGCGCTATTAAAGCCTTGGGTAAAGTCTTTAATGTCGCTATGCTCTGTTATAGTTGCTTTTACATCATCTACTTTTAATGTTGCATAAGCATCTTCTGTTTTTTCTGTGAATAAAGCTTTTTTCAAGTTAGGAAATGCTGCCCAATAATCACTCAGCTCATTAAGCTCACTCTCTGGAATACCTCCAAACATAGAGGCGAAAATATCATAACTTTCCGTTGCAGCAGAAGAATCTACATATCGAGGTATATTAAGGTTATAGTCATTAGTACGTAGTTCTTCACGGCTTACTACTTTTGAGAATTTTGCATTGTTTTCTCTACCTATAACGGTGTCGGTTATCCGTTTAATATCAGAAGCTCTTAACTTATTGTTTTTACCAACTTTAATAAAGTTCTTTGAAGCATCGACAAAAAGAACATCAGTATTTTCTCGCTTTTGTTTGAGTACTAAAATACATGTGGGGATGCTAGTGCCAAAAAAGATATTTGCAGGCAAACCGATAATAGTATCAACGTGATTGTTCTCTATTAGGTTTTTACGAATAGTTCCCTCTTCACCGCCACGAAATAATACTCCGTGAGGTAAAACAATGGTCATAATCCCATCCGGTCTGATATGGTATAAGTCATGAAGCAGGAAAGCATAATCTGCCTTAGTTTTAGGGGCAAGTCCAAAACGAGAATAACGAGGGTCGTTTTCCTTATTATCTGAATCCCATTTTTGAGAATACGGTGGATTTGATACTACAGCATCAACATAAAGGGGGTCGTAAGAACCAATGGGATCATTTTCGTCAAAGTATGGCCAGTCTTGCTCCAAAGTATCGCCATTGCGAGTGATGATGTTATTTGGCAAAATACCACGCATAATCAAATTCATACGAGTAAGGTTATACGTGTTTTGCTTTAGTTCCTGAGCATAGTATTTAATGTTGTTTTCATCGTCAATGTACTTTGAAACACTTTGACCTATATTAATGAGCAAAGAACCTGAACCACTAGTGGGGTCATAAATTTGGATTTCTTTATTGCCTTTTAAATGGTCTGCAACAATCTCTGACATCAAAAGGGAAACCTCGTGAGGCGTATAAAACTCTCCGGCTTTCTTTCCAGCATTAGCAGCAAACATGCTTATGAGGTATTCATAAATGAAACCAAGCACATCATAGTCTTGCTTACCATCCATTGGAATACCTTTTATCAAATGAATGAGGTCGCTAATAGCTTTTGTTTGCGAGGCTGCACTTTCACCCAACTTACTTAACCCTGTTTGTAACGTGTCAAATACACCATCAAAAAGCTCTTTATGTGCCGGGTTTATTAAGCGATTAAAGGCAGATAGCGCATCTCTTACATTGGAAACATCAAAATCTTTACCCATTTTAACCCAGGTAGAAAACAAGTGGTCGTAACTTATAAAGTAACCTACATTGCTTTTGATGTAATCAACTGTATCAGCATCTTCTTCAGATAAAGCTTGAATATCTTCATCGGCAAAATCGTTACTCTTTGCATAGTTAAGTTGTTTATCTGAGAGGTATTTATAGAAAATAAAACCTAATATATAATCTTTGTATTCGTTTGCTTCAATTTTTGAACGCATCTGGTTTGCCGACTCCCAAATTTTTGCAGCTAATTGTTGTTTATCCATCTTGTTTTACTCGTTAATCAATTCATCAATAGTTACACCTAAACCCTTTGCTATTTTCATAATTGTTTGGATTGAGGGACGTTTTACAACATCACTCTCAATTTTCGCAAGAGTCGTATATGGTATGTCTGCAAGCTTAGACAAAGCGTCTTGTGTTAAGCCTTTCTCATTTCTCCAATACTTAATTCTTTCACTAATAGAAACGCTATTTTCTTCCATTCTTTGATAGTCTAATTAAGAAATCATCAATATGCTATCAAATATATAAAAAAACTTGAATTGACAAGTTGATTAACATTGTTGTTTGCCGTAAATCCTTAAAGAATAGAACGAAAAAGTTTACTAAAGGCTATCTAATAAATTCACAATATTCATAAACAGACCTTTCTTTAATGGAGAATCCGTTGTTTGCATTTTCTGCCGTAGGTAATTTTGTGGCACTTGCTTTTTTATCAAGACTTTGGCAATCTGACCTAAGTCGCTTATTAGCTCTTTTTCTAGTGATGCTTGTTTGGGTTTATTGGAGCGATTGTTTCTTTGCTGAAGCTTTAGAAGCAAGGATTGGTATTCATTCATCATGTTTTGAAATTCAACAGCAGTTCCTCCGGCATCAGGGTGTAGTTGCTTTGCTAATTTTCGATAACGTAGTTTGGCTTGTTCAATATTAGTTATGCCTGAGAAATACATCATAGCTGTTCAAATTCTTCAAGTGTTATACAAAAGTGTTCCAAGATTAAAAGAAGTTGTTGTTTGTTGTAATAGTGGCGTTTGGAATTTCCTGCCAATTCAATTTGTTGCTTGAGTGCCGGGCAAACATCAATTTCGTTTCGGAGCTGCTGCATTGCCGATTTTATGGAAATACTATCAGGATAAAGTTTCTTAACCAAATCCTGCTTTAATATGGTTCTGCGTACTATCATAGCGTTGGATTTGGGTTGAAAAATGAGCGATAACGCAACTTAAATATTAAGTGAAGTAGGCTTGTAGAGTATATTTCAACAGCTTTAGAAGGCTTTTGAATACTTTTTAGCTTATACAGACTGCTTTTGAGGACTTTAAGACAATATTTTAAATACTTTTTTGAATGTTGAAAAAAATAAAGAAGACTTTTTAGATGGTTTATCAAGCATTCAAATAATTGTTGCCAACTCACCGAGATATGTGGGATTTTGGAGGCTGATTTGAGATATTTTAATGAAATAGAAGGCTGCTTTTGAAAATAGTAGGTAATACTATGAGAATACCACCGTATTACCTGAGTATTGCAAAGAGCAAAACAAAGAATAACGAAATAAATAGTAAAACCACAAAGGGCTACAAACACGAAAAGCCCCGATAGGAGGCTCATTTTTAATGAATTGGAAAATATATTGGGCATAATTTAAAACATTATACCCTTGACAATTAGCTATATAAAGATAGAAAAATTTAGCGAGATTTGGTTTCCAAAGAGCTTGTTTCCAACATTTTCAGAATCATGGATTGAATGATGGCATCTTCATCGGCATCATTACCCTCGGTTTTTAGCTTGGCAATCAAATTTATCAGCTTCATTATATCCAAGTCGTATTTAGATAACAGGTCAACCAATCTATTTAAGACATCTTTGCTTTTAATCAGGAACTCTCTACTGGAAGAAAAGACAATTTCATCAGCTCCATCTTTTATGATTTCATTATCCAATAACTCTAGCGATTCATTTACCTCTCTTTGTAACCAAACATATAAATCTTTCATTCTGAATCGGATTAAAAAAGAAGCGTGGCACTGCAACCACCAACAATCGAGGTATCGCCAAACACCCACG
This sequence comes from uncultured Saccharicrinis sp., assembly GCA_963677245.1. Taxonomy (GTDB): domain Bacteria; phylum Bacteroidota; class Bacteroidia; order Bacteroidales; family Marinilabiliaceae; genus Saccharicrinis. Next base: position 50,183 of record OY781921.1, on the reverse strand, counting down.
CAGTAAAGTAGTACAGACCACGCCCGTACCTACTCTCTTTACTGCAATTAAAATTTGGCGATTTTCGATTGTTAAGAGATTAAGTCTTAATATTTTAAAGTTATATATTCGCTTCCTTTTTTGTTTATATCAAATTTTCAGTTTTATGTTATTATCTATACAAAAGTAATATTCAAAAGGCAATAAATGGAAAAATAAGGCAATAAAAAACCCGATACCTTAACTGATACCGGGTTGAAATTATATTGCTTTTCGTTTTTTAATGCGAGTTTTCTTTACGCAGCTGCTCAACCTGCTTTGAGCTTAATCCGGTCATTTTACAGATATACTCATCTGTAGCACCTTCATTAATCATATTAACTGCAATCCGCTTTACAGCTGATGATTCCAATTCACGCCTTGCCTCGGCAAAAGCATCTTTTGTTTGTACTGAAACTGTTTCCATAATCTCATCAATTTTATCTGATTCCATATCAGAAACCTTGTACAAATATAACGCTATTTTCTGAAAGATTGTTTCGTCAATTTCCTTCAACTGACTGAACATCTGCCGAGCCAAATCAGGATTGTTTTGGATAAAACCAATCAGGTTATCGCTCCGTTTCATAAACCATACAGCCACCTTTACACTTGGTCGTTTAAAATGCCGTATGATGGCATAGTCTTCAATATCTTTTGTATCGAATAGGGCATAATCAAATAAAGGTACAAAGCGTTTAAGCACCTCCGGAACCTGAACAAAACCCGAATCAGTCCATTTTCGTTTGCCATGATAAAACACCATAGTTATGACAGGTGTCAGTTTTTGCTTATTAGCTACCTGGTTCTCCCAAACATTAAGAATGTATCGCAACAACTGTAGGTGTATGTTTTTATCAGGATAGCTTTTGTGTTCGTACAGCAAAGAGACTTTAATATCCGTATGACCAAACAGCATATTGCACGAAATATCTTTGAAATACGGTGCAAGCTCCTGGTCAACATATTCGGTTGGGTCGTACTCCAGACTTTCAATTTTAAGTCCTTGCAAAACATCTTTAGGTAAAGAGCCGTGAAGCAAATCGGCAAGATTCTCTTTTACTGAAAAGAGGCTTTTAAAGAAATTGTCGTGAATATTATTGTTTTTCTGTACGTTATCGTTCTTTTTCATTCGATGCAAATATGTTTAATTAATGCTATTTTGATTTTTCTAAATGCTTTTCTGTGGGCTATGGTAATTTTATAAAACCGTCCTCATCCCTCACTTTTTACTTATCTCGCTTATTATCAACAAAATAAAATGAGGACAATGAGGACAAGTGAGGGACGAGAGCCGTTTTTCCCTCACTCGTCCCTCATTTATCCCTCGTTCATCCCTCAGCCGTCCTCACTTATTTTTAGAGTAAAAAAGTATATAATATTAAATATCAATCTATTAATATCTATCCTCATAGAGATTGAGGAAATGAGGACGGTTTTTGCTTTAATACCATAGCTAAAGTAAAACTGCATAGTTTTGTATTTTATAATGTTATCCTTTCCAATTCAATGCCCTGGTCTTTGAGCATGTCATAATTCAGTATGTAGGCACTTGTCCGGCTTTTGCCAAACAGTACATTTTTCCTGCGATGTTCTATAAATGAGCGATGTTTCTTCAGGTACTCACCAACAACCGCCTGGTCAAGTGTAGTTAATCCTTCTTTCCGAGCCTGTTCTCTGTATAAACCATGTATCGAGCCAACTCTCAGATGAAGTTGTTTGCTATTGTTTTCACCAACCACAATCTTGTAATGTACGTCCTCGTTAAGTTTGTACAGGTTAACCAAAGATTGCAGCACATGAAAGTATTGCTCCACTTCATCACTTTGATGCTGTACAGATATGGTAAGTTTTGCAGAGCGAATTAAAGCTTGCTTGGCAGCTTTGTAATCAAACGGAAACTTCAAATCGGAATGCTCCATTAGAATTTTCATTGGCGTAAGCACCGATGAAATATTGAGTACCGTCCTTCGGTCAACATTGCCGTACTCCCTGGTCAGTTCATCCATAACCTCTGAACTCACACCTGGTTCCTCTTTTGAGTAATGTTCTTCAACCAAATACCGAAAATCAAAAACGGAACATGTAATATTGGTAAACTGTAAACTTTCCTCGGCTTCTTTAAATGATTTTAAATCGGAATAGTTACCCCGATTGGTATCATCAAATTCGCCCAATAAACTACGGCTACATAAAGCAGGGTCTTGTGTTGGCAAATCCTGACCACTAATTATACCCGAACCCCTGGGCTTTGCAATACGTGTTTCGTTGCCTCCCGATTTCACACCTGTCAATTTTCCGTTTCGGTCAGCAATACCTTTTAAGGCTTCAATGGTATTTTTATGGATGCTGTTCTTATACTCATTCCCCCAAAATGGATGGTTCGTAGTGGAATCCATACTACGCTGCATACCTGTACTTGTACTACCTGATGCAAGGTTGATACCGTCTTCCATCGGTGGCTTGCCGAACATATACATGATACTGCGAGCTGCGGTACTCTTACCCGATTGGCGTTTTCCAAACAGGAAAAGTAAAGGGAAATACCCGAAATTAGCTTTGTAGATTAGGTCACTAAAAACAGTTGCTATGTAATAAGCAATCAATAATTCCGAATTACCGGGATAAACACTACTCATTGAGGTTGCCCATTTCCCAAAGTTCCAACTGCTGCCTTTTATTGGCTTCACATACTTTGAATTTTCTTTGAATGGATTACCTCCATCGGAACTGCCTATTTTAAGAGCCTTGCCATAGGGCAGATAAAAGAAATGCAGAAGATGAACCTGGCTGTGTTTAATATTCTCTTTTAGCTTATCTTTTCCATACTTACCGATAAATTCTGCTGTGGTATTGAGTACATGAAAGGTATCGTTAATTCGTATCTGACTTTCAGGAGGTACGTTTTCAAATTCATCCATGTTGTTTATTTGTGTGGCGTGGGTAGTGATACCATATTCATCAATTGGATGAAAGCTTCTACTGTAGTACAAGCCATTTGCAAACACCCAAAAGCGATTATCCTCATTGTAACCTACACGCTCCAGCTCTTTAGCTTCGGGTATTCCAAGTAGTTTTACGTTTTTAATATTGTCAAGCTGGCTATCGTTACCATACCAAAAGAATCCATGACGGCGATGTACCTGTTTCTTGAAAGATGCAGGAGTACAAAAATCATCGGATGAAATAATAGCCAGGCGTTTTCTTCCGTATTGGCTCATTAGGCGTAAGACATATTTCAGGTCAGTTCTGCCTTGTGGGTCTTTATGAAACACACAGAATAAAGCTTCAAAAGTAAAGTTTGATATTTGCTTCGGGTTCTTGCCTTCCACCGTCCAATAAGCTCCATCTTCTTCATAGAATTGATTGGTAAGAAGGTTCTCCTGTTGTTCCTTTTTCAGCTTGATAATATCGCTGATGTTTTCCTTTTTCTTAACCTTCTTCTCCGTAGGCTGATTATAATCCTTTAAGGCATCCTGCCATGCTTTCTTGGGTTTTATGAGTTCCGATACAAAATCGAGATACACTTCCTGGTCCGTTCTGTCGTAACAGGCAATGAGTGAAGCAATGCGCTTAATAGCCTCTGATTTTTTAACAGGGTCATTGGCAAATTTCTCTCCATACGATTCTGTTTTGAATACTACGTAATCCGTCTGGCTCTCGATGTGCTGAAGAAATAACTCTTTGGTGGTAAATGTTGAATCCGGGTCTTGCATTTCAGGAAGTAAAACCACCGACACATGAAATTTATTCTTGATGAGTATTTCTGCATTTCGGTCGGTTGCTCTTAGCCCTGCTGCATCTCCATCGAAAATTAAAGTCACCTTATTGGTATATTTTTTCAGGAGCTTTGCTTGTGCATTGGTAAGTGCAGTTCCGCACGTTGCGACTGTATTTATCACATCAATATCGTGCATCCGAAGCACATCGGAATAACCTTCAACTATATATGCTCTATCTTCATTTTTAATGGCAAAGCGAGCCACATTTAAAGCATACAGCTCATTGCCTTTGATGTAGATGCTGCTTTCAGGGGTATTCAGGTATTTTACCTTTGGATTTTCATTCAGGTCACGCCCAGCGAATGCAATAGTCTGACCTCGTGAATTGGAAACAGGAAATATCAATCGGTTTCTAAAAAAGTCATAAACGCCTTTGTCATTGCTTTTGAGTACACCAATTTCTTCAAGTATCTCCGTTTTTAATCCTTTTTCTCTTGCATGGGCCAGTAGAGCATTGTCAGTTGGAGCATAACCAATATTGAAGCTGCCGTTTTCAGGAATAGCAAGTTTACGTTCCTTGATGTACTGCTGGGCATCTTTGTGATTAACGTGTTCCAAAAAGAACTTCTCAATAATGCTACAAGCTATTCTCAGGCTTTCTTCATGTTTGAATTTGGCTTCATCCCAATTGGTGCTTTTCTTCCATTCAAAATTGAGGTTCAAAAGCTTTGCTCCAATTTCAACGGCTTCTTTAAATTCAACATTTTCATGCTCCTTAATAAACTCAATGGCATTACCGCCTTTATCACAACCAAAGCATTTAAAAATACCTTTTGCCGGGTTTACGCTGAATGAAGCCGTTTTTTCATTGTGAAACGGACAACAAGCTTTGTAATTAATCCCTGCCTTTTTTAAAGTGACAAAATTGGAGACAATCTCGTAAACTTCATCATTGATTTGCTCTATGACCCTTTTTGCATCCATCGGCTACCAGTCTTTTCCTGTCAATAACTCACGGTTGTTGCTATCAAGGCTCATAAAGAACTCGTACACATTACCCCTGAAATCGTAAAACTTATCTAAAAGATGGAAGCCCATGTCAGAACCCCAAATTTTATAAAAGAGTTCGTTCAACTCTAACTGTGAATCCTCAATCATTTTTAGAATTTTATTGCCATCAAACGGAATGTTGGAGTAGCCGTTCTTTTCATAGAAACTCTTTATGCGGTTATCGAAATAGAATAACTTCGATACCGTATTAGGTGCTAATGCTGTCATGTGATTTAGTTTGGAAAGTCTATTGATAATTGTCGTTTATTCATTTGCCATTCTTCAAAAGTCATTTCCTTGACTTTATTCAATGCTTTTCTGGCTTCATCAAGTAGCTTTTTTGCATTGCCAAAATCACTACGGATGCGCTCCACTTCTTCCATTTGTTTTTCAAGGGCAAGTTGCTTTTTCTCTAAAAACTCACTCTGGTCCGTGAAATGATTGAACAGGGAGGTATAGCATTCTTGCTTGTACCTAACTACATTTTCTTTGGCTTCAGCTTTTACGTTTTTGGGATTGATTGTAAATAACCAACCGAAAATATACATGTAGGGGATGCAGAACATATCGTATTGTTTTCCGTCTGCTCCAACTGAGGGCTTCAAGCCCCCAACTGAACCTAAAATTTCATCACTTTTGATTTTATCAAGCTGACGTTTGTGGTCGATACCCAACGCTTCGCAAATAGGCTTTATGGGAACTTGCTTTTCTGCACCATCAATAAGTACAATACTTACATCATTAATTTTTGCTACTGTTTTTGTTTGCATAATCGTTCTTTTGAGTTTGATACTAAATAATGGCAGAGCTACCCTTGAACAGCCCTGCCTGAACCGTGCTAATTGTCAAGGGCGGTTATTATTTGCTTTATCTCTTTATGGCTCATTGGATGAAAAATGGTTTCCAGCTTTAAATCCATTGCAACGGTCAGCTCTATGCGTGACATAATGTTCTCCTTCCAATTGGGCAGAACATAAACCGCCTGGCTTTTCTTTAGAAGCTGAACACGGTTGTCCAGCTTGTCAGTCCAACTCATTTTTGCAAAGGGCATCTCAATGGGATTTACTACTGCACATTTCAATGACTTTAGCTTGGCTTTTATCTTATCGGTATCAACCAAACCTTTGGAACTGTTTTGGGGTATATCACCACCACATATATAAATAGTTGGCATTCTCTACTTCTTTACTATGTTCACATGATTACATAATTGGTTCTCCGGCAGAACTTGAGTGTGTGATTTTTTCTTCAACAAAAGCTTAAAGAACGAGAACCTGATTTCCTGTTTTTTACCTTGAGCCTTTCTTTCCTTCTTTTCCTTCATTGGAGTTATAGATTATTAGAACTGCATATAACCAATTACACATTGCTCTTTATTTCCTCCAAGGAAGAATGACGACCAGATTTAATCCAATCCATCACTTCATCTAATTTGAACAGTAATATCTTACCGCCCGGTTTATAGAAGGGAATCTGTTTATTGTACACCCTGCCATAAATGGTTTTAACACTTTCGCCCAGTAATAGGGCTAGTTCAGCAGCATTAACATAGTCGAAACCTGTCCCGGCTCTATGTTGTACTTTTATTAGTTCTGAAACCTTTTTGTTTAGCTGTTCAAGGTTCTTTAAAGTTTCAGCTTTGAAGTCGATTTGCTCTTCTATTTGTTCTTCTATTTGCTCATCCATTTTCTTGCTGTTTTTTTATTCAAATTTTCGATAGCAAGTATAGGATAGGTGCATAGCTATTTCCAACGTCGGACTATCCGACATTTTCAAATTAATTTTCACACCTCACATATTCAGAACTTTACAAAGACATCATTTCGCCTTATAGGATACTTTTCGCTGTTTTTGTCGGATACTTTTTTAACTCAGATGGCAATAAAAAGCAATAAATGGTAATCGGTATTTTTGCAAATTATCGGGTTACAATTTCAATGATTACTTTTTCGATGTCACCTGTCGGTAAATTACGTTCCTGAAAATGCAACTTGATAACTTCAAGGTCAACCAAAAGATTCTTATCATTTTTAATGTATGGAGCTTTATCTATGAGCCGATAGAAATATGGATTCTTGTAATTGTCCACATCAATACCGTTTACGACACATAAAAATCGGGCAAGAGTTGAGTTCCCAATATCTATACGATGTTTTAAACCCAATAGCCGAAAAAGAAAGTATGCCCAAAGCACCTGTTGGGCACTTGAAAGCTTTAAGATTGCTTCGTGCGTTCTTGGCTTAAATTGTTGGAGGTTTGGAAATGCTTCAACATTTCCGTTTGATTTGAAATACTTGAGAAATTGAAGTTTTCCGAAGTAGTCGCAGAAAAAATTATAATAGTCCTGGGGATTTGTTGACGAAAGGTCAACGATAGGTGAGTAGTAATAAATCTCTAACGCCTTTATATGAAAGGTCTTTTGTCTAAAACTTATTACATCTTGAAATTTGACTTGTTTGTTGCCGGGTATAAGCCATTGGAGAAATGCTTTTGGCTTTATTCTGATTTTACCGACCTGTAAATAACAAAGTTCTCCTTCGTTATTATATACTTCAAGTCTTTTGAGGTGAGTATTTGGAGATAAGAAAAGAAATGAGAAGTATCTTTCTTTTATGGTTACATACCTTTGGGTATGTTGCAAACGTTGCCTTATAACAAGGGCTTTTTCAATTATTCTATTTATATCTTCCGATTGTACGAGAAAATCATAATCAAAGAGCTTCATTAACTCAATATGGAATGGAGCTGTAGGTAAATGTGTTAATTTCTCTACAAGGTTATCCATTTTGGATTCCCATACTGTCGATTCTTTCGCCTTCCTATAGCCTTGCAGTAAATTCTCAAATACAGCAAGGCAATCCTTTTCAAAGTTCTCCGCAACAATTTTCTGTTCTATCATCATAAGCTTCTTTTAAAATGTTAAAAAATAATGGCTTATGATTATTCCCATGCTCAACCGAAAGCTATATCACTTTACTATCTCATAATTCTTATCTTTTTGAATAAGGTTATTTCTGTCATCTTCGTTGTACCAATGAGTTTAACCATAAGCAAAAATTTTGTGGTAAATAATTTTCATTGGCTGCAAAACTAATTTATTAGCAGAAAAAAATGGATTGAATGCAATTGAAATAAAAATGGAAGGCAAAAACGGCTTGATTGAAAAAAAATCAAAAAAAATTAATTTCTTTTTTCTCCGTTATTTTGCGTTAAAAAGTATAGTAAAATGTATGATAGGCGATTTTTAAACCCTGCTTAAAAACCTTTGTATATTATTGTAATATAGAGCTATATGAATTATTTATTTTTCGTTCGGATATACTTTTTATACATTGTTGTAGTGCGTTTTTATCTATCAAATCTTAATATTATCACAATTTAAAAATGAATCTGCCAGTTATAATCTCAAAAATATCCATTTAGTCAATTTCTTTAAACTCCAAATACTTTTCAGGTGCTACAATTATTTTGTAAGATTCATTATCATGCTTTACTGTCCAACTATCATATGATGAATTTGACTTTGCAATCATAACCAAGTCCTTTTTTGAAAAATCAAGAAATACTAATCTTGTTTTTGGCCAGGATTTCTTTGCTTTAAACTGTCGTAATAGTAATCCGTTCTTGGTTTGGTAAGCGAATCGATGAAAAAACTTTCCACTAAGCAATTTATTTATCTCCTCATTTTCTGCACTTAAACTGTAAATTTTGACAATCCCATCAAAAGCTGTTTCATATTCAAGTTTTCAGAAGAACTTTATTCCGTGGAATATTTCCCAATCATGATATTTTTCTGTATTGTAATTAGTCAACATACTTTTTTATTAAGTCAATGGATTCGTTGTCAAATTTCTGATTTAATTTTTCTTCCGTTCTTTTTTTGTAATCAATTGAGCATAATCCATTTTTAATCATTTCTAAATCTTGCAACACACTATCAATTTCACTCCAATCTCCATCAGAAAAGATGTCTTTTTCTCTTTTTTTTCCAAATCTTGAGAATCCATCAATATCCCCATTGTACTTTTTAAAAATCTCTATTTTTTGCTTATTAATCATGCTGTATCGGTTCGGCCAAATGCACTACAACGGTAAATTGTATGAGTAGTGGCAGATTGCGTGGTAGTTTCCTGTCAAACCGCTACGCTGTTTGAGCGGGCTAAAAACCTTGATATTAATCACTTTGCCTGCCATTACTTATACAAAATGTTGTGCTTAGTTTTTTATTCTATTTCATCTTTTGGTATATAATTATCAGGGAAATCCTTATTTACTTTCGAATCCAATCTGCCTATTATAGTCTCTGTCGAAGATTTACTTAATTCAATATTTGGTTTAAGATGTAAATGCTCACGAGCTCCGACAGGTAGAAATTTATTATCAACTTTCTCTTGGTCTAATTCTGCTAAATCAATAAGTTGTTTTGCAAGTGATTTTAAACCTTCAGAGTCTCCATGAATTAATATTTCATTCCATTTTTCAATTTCCCCTTCAAATTCATCTTCATTTTCTATTACTTTGATTTCAATATGTCCAGCAATTTCAAATCCTTTTTTACTATTATAAACCATGCTTAAAGTGTATATTATTTCAGAATATGCAATCCAGCTTTTTCTGCAATTTCTAATATTGGTTTTATTTTCATTTCATCTGTGTACCAGATAATATTAGTCCAGTCCCATTCCTCATTATATATCGCTGAATATTCAGGCAAAATCAAACTGTATCTTCTCCCACTTTGTGACCATAAATTATTAAAATCGCATTTCTTTAGAAGGTCATTATAGGTCAATGGTTTTTGAATAAAAACTCTATAGTTTCGTTTATATTTCCATAAATATGTTTCTGTCGAGTTGTATAAATCCTCTACTACCTTTTCAAATTTTTCTCGACGTTTTTGTAATTCATTCTTATCATCGTCAATAAAAATCAATTTATCAGCTTCATCTTCTGTCAACCAGTGGTCAAAAACGCTTATGAAGATTTTCTTATAAATTCCTTTTTCAAGAAATGATTCATCTTCCTCAATTACTTTTCTAAAGTCAGGAAGGCTTTTCTTTATTGATTTTAATTCTTTGTCTGAAATATTTGAAATCATATTTTACTGAGGTCTCTGTTTAAATTAAGCACAACGTTGAGTGTATGATTTCGTAAGGGATTGCGGGCTGCGTCTGTATCCTCCGTTACCAAAATTGGAGCGGGAGAATATGCTCCGCATACCACTGAAACCCTTATGAATTATACACATTGTTGTGGGTAGTTAATTCTCATCATTTACAAGTTTTCTAAAAAAATCTTCAGGGTCATTTAGGTAATGTGCTGCTCTTGATTTTTTAATTGAATCACTTAATAAATCTAATCTAGGTTCAAATAAATTCCCCTTAGAATCCATTACTAAAAAATCTTTGTCCTGACATATTTTAAGCAATGAAATTATTGATGATGAATTGTTATCACGCAAGTCTATTCTAAATCCAAAGTCAATTACGTTTCCTGACTTCAAATCAAATGCTAAAAAAGCATCATGGTCATTATAGTTTTTAGAATCACCCTTCCATGAAACACTATCACTTGAGTTTATTAAAGTATCTCGTGGTAGTAATTCGTCAATTTGATTTATTAAGTTTTTACTTTTAATCGAAGCATGCTGCCACCAATTATAATTTCTAGCATCAAACGATTCGCAATCTGAATCTTGGTCATGTTGTAAAAATGAATCCCACATTTTTTTAAATGTATCTTTATGTATAGCTAAAGAATCTGGAATGCTTTTGAAATGTTTCATTAAAGCCTCTCTAGGAATCACGAATAACTGATATTGCCAAATAGCCATTTACAATAGTTTATATCTCAATACGTTCAAAGTTTTCAAAACTAAATTCAATAGTATCTCTATAGTCGCTGTAAGTTGTATGAAATGCGTGATAAAAAGTAATAAAGTTTCCAGTCATTTTCTCTATCGATAAACAGTCATAAGAATTTTTTGATTGATAAAATCTATTCTCTTTTATATCATACACAAAAATTCGAAAATCATATTTGGTTCTTAAACCTAGAAATCCAGTTGTATATTGACCTAAATATCTAGAAAAGACAATTCTCTCTTTATCTCCACTAAAAATTTCAGAGTCTGCAAGAAACTTGCCTGTAATTAGTTTCCCTTTAAATTCAAGTTCTCCTAGATATGGTCCTCCCATTCCAAATGATTCTTGAACATCATGATATTTAATATCAACTAAATCCATTTCGTTAATTTTTCTATGTCACGGCGGCTAATTACCCACAACGTTGAGTGTATGATTTCGTAAGGGATTGCGGGCTGCGTCTGTATCCTCCGTTACTGAATTTAGAGCGGGAGGTCATGCTTCGCATACCACTGAAACCCTTATGAATTATACACATTGTTGTGGGTAGTTAATTCTCATCATTTACAAGTTTTCTAAAAAAATCTTCAGGGTCATTTAGGTAATGTGCTGCTCTTGATTCTTTAATTGAATCACTTAATAAATCTAATCTAGGTTCAAATAAATTCCCCTTAGAATCCATTACTAAAAAATCCTTGTCTTGACATATTTTAAGCAATGAAATTATTGATGATGAATTGTTATCACGCAAGTCTATTCTAAATCCAAAGTCAATTACGTTTCCTGACTTCAAATCAAATGCTAAAAAAGCATCATGGTCATTATAGTTTTTAGAATCACCCTTCCATGAAACACTATCACTTGAGTTTATAAACGTATCTCGTGGTAGTAATTCGTCAATTTGATTTATTAAGTTTTTACTTTTAATCGAAGCATGCTGCCACCAATTATAATTTCTAGCATCAAACGATTCGCAATCTGAATCTTGGTCATGTTGTAAAAATGAATCCCACATTTTTTTAAATGTATCTTTATGAATAGCTAAAGAATCTGGGATGCTTTTGAAATGTTTCATTAAAGCCTCTCTAGGAATCACGAATAACTGATATTGCCAAATAGCCATTTACAATAGTTTATATCTCAATACGTTCAAAGTTTTCAAAACTAAATTCAATAGTATCTCTATAGTCGCTGTATGTTGTATGAAATGCGTGATAAAAAGTAATAAAGTTTCCAGTCATTTTCTCTATCGATAAACAGTCATAAGAATTTTTTGATTGATAAAATCTATTCTCTTTTATATCATACACAAAAATTCGAAAATCATATTTGGTTCTTAAACCTAGAAATCCAGTTGTATATTGACCTAAATATCTAGAAAAGACAATTCTCTCTTTATCTCCACTAAAAATTTCAGAGTCTGCAAGAAACTTACCTGTAATTAGTTTCCCTTTAAATTCAAGTTCTCCTAGGTATGGTCCTCCCATTCCAAATGATTCTTGAACATCATGATATTTAATATCAACTAAATCCATTTCGTTAATTTTTCTATGTCACGGCGGCTAATTACCCACAACGTTGAGTATATGATTTCGTAAGGGATTGCGGGCTACGTCTGTATCCACCGTTACTGAATTTGGAGCGGGAGACAATGCTTTGCATATCACAGAAACCCTTATGAATTATATACATTGTTAGTGGCTGGGCATTATTAATTAGGTTTTAAATTCTTTTGTTACTTCAATCAATCCAACAATATTACTATTAAATTCTTCAAGTTCTTCTGCCGGTATCCAAAGTTCATTATGAATATCGCTTCCAACATTTTCAATCTGATAATTTGAAAGAAAATCCGTACGTACAGAAAATTTGGTAACAAATCCAGAACCGTATGCAGAAACATTCCATTTCTCACATATCTCTATTGCATATTCCTCGTTTAACACCGGATAGAATATTGGTTGTTCAGGTAATCTCGGAGGGAATTTTTTCCAACCAGATTGTTCTATTAAATCAAGTTCTGCCTTATTAACGGGGCGATATAATACTGTTGTATCATTTGTTGGCATGATATTCTAATCTTTGTCTTATAAAATCATTTAGTAATTTTTGCTCCTCTGGTTCTTCAGTTTTGGCTTTTAAATCATCAAAGTAATCCAAAATCTCTTTAGCAGTTTCTGCTGAAATAGTCAATCGGCCCGAACTCATACTTGTATCCATTGAATGCGAAGCACCACTAATGTAATCAAGCAAATATTTTTTCCCTCCACGTTTTAGTAATTCATTAGCGAATAAATGAAAATTATGATATACGCCAAAAGTCATTGGAGATGTTTTACCTGTTTCACAATATAAATCTTTAATCAGCTCGATATTCACTGTATCAATCTGTGGAACAATAAACTCACAAAGCTGAATCCTAAAATTGTAATTTTCATCCTCGAAGTCTTGACCATATTTACCATTCCATTTCAACTTAATCTTATCAAAATCTGCGGATGTATAATTATCTATGAAAATCTGTAATTCCATATCGTTTATCTGTATCGCTGTGCTATTATACAGTTATTTTTTGGTCAAACTACTGTCAATAGTACATTTTAAAATCCCAATTTTATCAGCTTCTTCACAAGAAATCTTTGGCAAAAGGTCATCATCAGTAAATGGTTCTCCATCAAATCCAACTGAAAATAAATAATATCCGCTATCACTAACATGATAGTAGTACAATGGGTTTTTATTTTTCGTATCAATCTTTTGAAGAATCGGGTCATTAATAAAAATAAATGAATTTTCTGTATCAAGATGATTTAAACTATCAGGGTAAGTATCATTTTGAATCTTATAATATTCAAGTTCTTTTACAATATTAGTAAGTTGATTTTCTGCCATCTGAACTGTCAAATCATCAAATGTGCCTCCTCTGTGTTTAAATCCAAAATAAAACAAGCTTGAATAAAGTATAATCGAAAATAAAATTCCGCATGACCCGATAATAATCAATATCTTGTTTTTGAATTTACCTATTGCTCCGAATAGAATCACAATTAATCCGACAAAAATACCAACCAATGGAATGAAGCTTAATCCACTTGCTATATAAAGGATTATCGGAGTCTTTGGTTTGTTATCCATAATTATCTGCTTTAATTAAATATAAATGTCTGATAGTTCTTATAATCTTAACTTTTTATCCAAAATGACTAGGCAGTTTCAGTTTTCCAGCCTTGCCACTAACGGATGGCGGTATGAAACGTTGGGGATTTCGGAGCTACTTCACTATCAAGGTACAATGAACTTTGATGCGAGAACCCAAGCTCGAATAACCACTTTGCCCCCAATGTTTTATGACCGCGTGTTAGGCGCTGCCATTTTTTAAAGTTTCAAATTCATTAATTCTAATATAATCAGAGTATTTAGCTAAATCTGCTTTGTCTTCAAGTCCAAGTTCTTCGCTTATCAATTCCTCAAGTTTAAACAATACGCTTTTACCATACCTGTATTTAATTGGGTCTTCGTCGTAAAGAGCATTTATCTCTTCTGCTTTTTTCTGAGGGTCTGTGATTTGATTAAATTTTCCATATTCAGCTAATGCTATTCTTAATTTTGATTTTGAAGTATCACTTGTTTCGTTTGTGGCTCTTTCAATAAGTTCACGACCTTTTTCAACTGAGATACCGTCATAAACTTGATTTATATGCCTCTCATTCAGAAAATAACTTTCAATGTCATAGTACTTAGTAATTAAAACAACAGATTTTGAAATTAAGTCATAACTTCTTAAATGCTTATTTACTATTTGTTTTAACTGTTGTGGATTTCCATTATCTCTGTCCTGATGTATGAGTATACGCTTTAGATTTGGAGATTTTGCTAAAAGTTTATTTGCATAAAATATTGCCGATGCTAAATTATCCTTTCCATCATATGATTCAATCTGAACTTTCTCAAGGTCAAAGCCATGTATGGAAAGTAGATTAGTTATCATATCCGTATTCCCATCTTCAGTAAGAACAAGGTATTCCTTATTGTCATCAATTTCATTTAGTTCTTCAGCAATTGTTAAAAATTGCTCAAACTTTTCTTTTATTAATTGAGCAAAATATGAAACTAATGGTTCTAATTCATTTCCGTCAGCTTTCATTAAGCATTCGTAATATTCTCTGCGTTTCTCATTGGGAATCGCAATTGGAAAGAATCCATTTTTAAGCAAAATAAGATTTAAAATTAGTCTGGATATTCTACCGTTACCGTCAGTAAATGGGTGAATAGAAACTAATTTAAAATGAAATAGAATAGCAATAACAATTGGAGAAATCTCGGTATCGCGTTTAATTTGATAATACCAATTAAAAATTTCTTGTACTTTTCTCTCTATATCCTCTGGTTCAAATTCTATCTTGGAGTCATCGGGATGCTTAATAAAAACCTTTACCTTACGTAATTCACCTTCGTCCATCAAAATCTCTTGAAGAAGTAGAAGGTCTAAATAGGAAAATTCTTCCGCTACTAAGTCAAATAAGAAGCTTATTGAAGCATAACTTTTTCCAAGACTTAAATACTTATTTTTCTTCTCTTTATATTCAAAACTAAGTTTTGGGTCTCTCTGTGTTTGAAAATTTAGCTCTAAACCAAGTTCTTCTCTTAAATCAGGATTAAGTGAATTCAAATGAGATTTACTACCAATTATAAATGATTCTTGAGCAATTTTTAGTAAAGTCGACTGGGATTCTTCTAATTGAACTATCTGCTCTTTTAAACCCTGAGTTTCAGTTATAATTTCTAATTCACTTAATTGCTTTTCATTCATATTTTCACTTAAGTTTTATGTGTGCACTGCGTTTTTTTTGGTTGCGCCTAACGTTGAGTATATGATTTCGTAAGGGATTGCGGGCTGCGTATGTATCCTCCGTTACTGAATATGGAGCGGGAGACTATGCTTCGTATAACACTGAACCCCTTATGAATTATATACATTGTTGGGGGCAGTTATTATTGTTCGCAATTTGTTAATCATAATATTCTATAGCTTATTCGAAACCCTATTCCTAAATACGGTCTAAATCTATCCATCGGTTCTGGAGTTGGATTATGAAAATCCGAAAACACGTCATATCCAGCTACATATAATTCATTGTCAATATAGTATTGATATTTGTGTTTAAATCCTAATTCGACAAAACCCTCAAATTCGAATCTATTGACTTCATATATCCCTCCGTACTTAATTGCAAAAATATTCAGTTCTCTTTGTATCGCACAATTCTCCTCAAGCAAATCGCCTCCAATATTTATGGTGTCACCTCTATTGTAAGGATAATATTCAATTCGTTTATTTCTCAAATCATCTACCCAACGATATGAAATACCTACATAATCAGAAAAATTCGCTAATCTTTTCGAGAATATCTCATAATATTTCAAATCAATCATAAAGCTTGTACCTTTAAAATCCACAACCGCTGAATCAGGCTCTTTATCTGTCAAGATACCGTCGAGTAACCAATCATCTATGAATCTTTTGCCAAATCCAACTTCGAGTCCAATTTTATTTTTTATTAAAATTTCTGTACTACCTTGAATATATGGTTTATCAGGGTTTAACATCATTAGCGGATGGAATTTTAGTCTTAATCCAAGCAAATCAGATTTCTCTTGACTATAAGATAATTGTGTTGTTAAACCTATAAAAATCAGTACGATTAATCTCATTGCAGTCTGTTTTTTAATTGCCCCCAACGTTCCCGCGGTATGGCTAGTAAGGGATTGCGGGCTACGTTCCTGTCCACCGTTGCAAAAGTTGAAGCAAAAAACTGAGCTTCGCAAACCACTGAAACCCTTATTAGCTATACCGTGTGTTGTGCGGTCGTACTTTATTATTTATCCTCTAATACCATTTTAATTTCCTTATCCTTATGTGAATAATGTCGCTTATTTAAGAATCCAGCATTTTTTAATTTAGGATGTTTTATCAATGGTTCAAGTTGACCATCGAGAATGTTGGTATTAACAAACCTAAAATCCACTAGATTCTTAAGATTTAATATAAAGTCAATATTTTCAACTAATCCACAATCATTAAAGCACAAAGTTTCTAGGTTTTGCAATTTTATTATGTCTGCATGCCCTTTAAGTTTTTTAGATTGTTCAATGTGAATATATTCAATTCCTGTATTGATGTTATCAATTCCGCTCAGAGATTCAATCTTGGTGCAATAATGCAATTCTAACCGTTTTAGTTTTTTATATTTTTCTAATCCAATTAGTGAATTAGAACTTGACCAATTTATCTCCAAATACTCTAAGTTTTCAATTTCAGGAAGGTTATTAAAATTCTTGTCCTTATTTTGATGATGCCAAATTACCAAGTATTTACAATTTGAATAGTCAAGAGTTTTATAGTTTGTCTCTTTCCAATTAAAATTTACATAAATCTCTTTTGGTAAATTATTTAATCTAATATGCTTATTTTTCCAATACATTTCTATTATGCATCATTGATTCTGTAATTAATAATTCTCTCTGCAATTTCTTTATCATCCGCTGATGGCTTTGCATAATCATCGAAAATTTCCACTAAATAATCCAAAGCGAAAAGATTATAGTATTTCTCATTTTCATATTCCATTTCAATCAGTCCATCAATTTTTTCATCATCGAATATCATGATTTCGGAATCTTTATTTATTGAATCCTTAAGATAAACCTCTGCATTGTAATAATCAATGCCTGGGAAATGCTTTTCCAAATACTTCTCAGTTTCATTATTTTTTAAGTATTTGATAAAATCAATCAGTTTCATAAGCATGTTTCAATTTTGCAGTGAGTTTTTGTATGCCGCACAACGTTTCGTGTATGATTTCGTAAGGGATTGCGGGCTGCGTCTGTATCCTCCGTTACTAAATTTGGAGCGGGAGACTTTGCTTCGCATACCACTGAACCCCTTATGAATTATACACATTGTTAGCGGTAGTTATTTATTTTTTCTAATCACAGAATTTGTTTTATCAATTAGTTTGTTCAAGCTACCAATCCTTGAATTAATCTGTAACTTATGTTTCTTTCTATTTATGTCAGTCAGTGTAATTTCATCATAGAAAATATATTCTCGGAACATATTTGTATCATGACGCATATTAAATGACCAATAACTAGTTTTAACTGTAAGCGATTTTATCTGACTGAGGTCTATTTCTTTATCTGAATGCCAAAAGGCTAAATATTTTACAATCAATTTGTTTTTTGACACTATTACTCGACAAGCAAATTTACTTATCGAAATGAACCATAATAAACCTACAATTGATGGATAGATTAAAGAATCAGGAAATTTTATCTGTGTAACAGTTGATATTGCAAATGCAATAATTACTATTATACCGATATAAAAAGAAATCGGTGATTTTGCTGTATAAATAATATCTTCTTTCAATCGTTAGTTTTTAGTTTTAAATCAGCCAGAATACTTTTAGTTGAGTAAAAACTTTTCCCTCTTGATTTTATTCTGAACAAGTATTCAAAATATAAATCCTCAATATTTTTTAAATCTAAAGTTTCTGCCGTTGAGAATCTATCGAATTGATACTCAAAATTTCTACGCAATTCATTCATGTGTCCAAGTACACTTTTATTGGTAGAACCATAAATTTCAATCTGTGAACTTAATTGAAAAAGCGGTATCAAATCTGAATAGCCAAATCGAGTCAAATAATCACTCACTTTATCAATAAGTTGAGAATTGGTTTTGTTAATCGATTTGCCATTTATTAGAACAGAAATCCTAGTGATGTTATGAACATAATTAACAGCCATTTTTCCAGGTTTTCCTAAAGAAACCAATCCAGCTGTCCATTCACCGGGCATTTCTGTATTCTCAATCGGGGATTCTTTTGGAGCCTTTAATCCAGCTACGTTTAATGTTTTGTGTGTTGCTCTAATTATCATTCAATTTTTGCTGTTTCTGTTTCACGGGGCCTAATTACCGCTAACGTTTGACAATATGAAACGGTTGGGTTTTCGGAGTTCGTTCGTATCCACCGAGAAAAAAGTTGATGCGAGTACAAATGCTCGCAAACCACTGAACCCCAACTGTTTTATATTGTGTGTTGTGCGTAGGTTTTCATTATATTAATTGCACCATTTGCTATATATTTATCCATATTTTTAAAACTCTCTTTTGTTAAATCATTTCGATTTTTTGCCTTATCATTATTATCCGTTTTATCTAAAATCTGATAATATGAAACAGAATCAATATCAACAGTATCGATGGAGATTTTATACTTTTCCTTTAAATTTTCAACACCCTTATTTCCGTTATTTTCCAATATTTCAAACCAATCTTTTTCCTGCACATATACATGAAGAAAATCAGTGTCTCCAAGTAAACAATTTTGAAAATTTGTTTCAAACAGTATGGCAGTCCCGAATGTACACCCACTTAAGTTTGAATTTATAAAATTTGAATCATATATTTCAGACAAAAAGAATCTAGATTTGGATAAATCAATATCGAAATACCAGCTATTGTAAACTTTTGCACCAGAAAAATCCCATTCTATCATTTTTTTTGTCGTTGGGCACCCCACTAAATTACAATGCTTTAAATCTATCTTTTTTACATCTAAATTTATTAATCTACTAATCAATCCTTTCACTCTATGTTTTGATTCTTCACTAAACCAGAATCTAAAATCATCAATCTCCTCTTTGTATCTTTTTATGTCATTTTTCTTTGATTCTATAGATTCATAAATAGTAATTAAAATACCAAAAACAAATAAGTCAAAAATTAATCCATGGGATTCAACAAGAATATCATGAAAAGAGAAACCATTATCTATGAAATCTAACATTAAGACAATCAATAGTCCAATTATTGCGATTACTAAAAAAAAACTTGTTTTTGATTTAATCATAGTTTTATTAATAATTATCTGTTCTCCACTCTAAATCAATTTTTTCAAAATCCGTGTTATGGTAGTTATATTTGCTTTCAAGGATATCAATTTCAATATTTCTTTTTTCAGGGTCAAGTATCATCCAGAGAGTTTCATCAATTTGCCCTAAATTATCATTAATTACTTTTTTAATCTCACTTTGTAAGTATTTGCTATAATGTAAACCTACTGAAAATCCTTCGAGCATTCCCTCTGTTGGATATGCTACTTTATAAAGACCTAATCTAAAGTTAAACAAGTCATTAAACAACCATCCGATATCCAAAGGTTTGTTAATCCATTCATCTGGCAATGACTTGAAAAGTTCTTTAATTTTTTTAGTTGAGATTTGGTTCAAGTCTTTGTTTTTCTCGATTGCTCTATCATGTAAAAATTCTCCTTGTAGTAAATAATCAAGATTTGATAGTTTGTTTAAGTGTATTGACCTTGTTAATTTTTCCTTTTGTCCACCAGTCCAATATTTAATCTGGACAAGTGGATTTACATATTTTTTTGATAATCCAAAGGCATCTTGTAAAGAATCTATCTGTGCAATTCTCAATTTACTAGGTTTTTCATTAATCCTATCAGGAGAACTCCACAAATACTTATAATCTAATATCTTATATAATAAATCCTTTGCAGTCATTTTTCTGTTTATGTTTCTTGGTGCAGTCTGCCAAACTTACGCACAACGGTAAATTGTATGAGTAGTGGCAGATTGCGTGGTAATTTCCTGTCAAACCGCTACGCAGTTTGAGCGGGCTACAAACCTTGATATTTACCACATTTCCTGCCATTACTTATACAAAATGTTGGGCGTATGTGCTTATAACCCAGTTAATAATTTTCTTAATTTATAGAAATCATGTGATAAAGCAATATTTCTTAATTCCTTGATTGTGTCTTTTGGTATATCTCCCTTTAATCTATTCCATAATCTATGAGCTTCATGACTTTCACCATATGACAATCCAATATAAGAACCAACTTGATTGAGATTATAAGCAACCATTTCTATCAATGCAGGTGGCATATTGCTTATTTTACTATTTATCAAAATATCCAAAAATACGTTTACTTGCTGGGCATAAGCATGAAAAGCCCCATTTGGTTCAGCTCTCTTCCACAATAACTCAATTACTTTTGAAAAATATTCTAAGAATCCTGAAATCAAATAATCTTTAAAATCAGATAGTAGTTCAATTATATCAATTCTATATTTTTTGTCATCAATAAACTTTGCTAATTCTGTTTCATCTGGGTTTTTTAGAAACTCTTCGAATTCTTTTAAATCTTTAGATTTTTCGGTTTCACTTTTATGCATTTTTTGAATTACTTCTTTGAGCTCATTGAGAAATGCATTTAACTCTTTAGTCTCAATTATTGTTATGTTGTTATTGTCAAGATATGGTGTAGACTGTGGTTTTTCTTTTCGTAAAACTTGAACTAATGAATCAGGATGATTAGATTTTAGTTTCTCATAAACGTTTTTGCTCCAATCCAAAGCTGTTAAAACATTTATATCACCTAATCCATATCCCAAAATTAAAGTTGTTGATTCCTTTATTGTCAGTGGTAATTTTATATGTCGATATTCATTTGGTCTAAACAAACTAATATAATCTTCTTGAGTTATAATTATAGAACTCGGATTTGTCCGAGTTCCATGCAGGTGATAAACTGGGATAAATCCTCTAGGAGCAGAAAGTTGATTATCTGGTCCTAACGAAATTGACCTGCCTGTTAAAACCGTTTCTAATATTAAATCATAATTCGTTGTAATTATCCAAGAGGGATTTAAAGCATTAAATAATTCAAAGTACTCTTCCCTTTTTTCCTTATCAGGATACCAAGATGTTAACTCAGCGAGTTTCTCTTTTAGCTTATTTACTGCGGTATCATATTTAATATCTTCTTTTTCCGCTATTTTTTTACACAGCTTAGTTGCTAATTCTGGATATGAGAAACCAAAAGAACTTATTTCTGAATTAAAATCTATATCGAATTTTGAAGATGCTTTTTCCAATAGTTGCCCCCAAGAAAGCGCTATGTTATCCCACCCATCATTCATAATCGCCATAGACACTCCTGCTCCTGCAAAAACTCCAAGGTTTCCGTATATTGATGATGATGCTAAATCTTCAAGTACTTTTTTTCTAGTTAATTTCATCCTGTTTATTATATGTACTCAGTTTCTTTGCATTACGCCCAACGTTAAATGTATGAGTAGTAGCGGACTTAAAAGCGGTTTCGTATCAAGTTACCAAGTAGCCAAAGCTGCACCTTAACTAAATAGTCAAATCGGCAGATTTGGCGGGGCTGAATAGAACTACTACCGCCCGAATACCCACAGAAACCGCTATTACTTATACATATTGTTATGGCGTCGTTATTTTTTATTCTTTTTATACGATTGCTTAATCAGTGACATAATATATTCTATATCTTCATCATCTCGAATCTGTAATTCATAATCTCCATTTCCCCAATGTCCTACATTTGCAACATCTCTTGCCAATTCTTTCGGGTCGTCAAGTTCTCCTTTGAACATATTAATCCACATTTTCAAAGCTTTCTTTTGAATATGAATGTCCGCAATGTTCGAACCGCTAACAAATGCCAAATATTTCTTTGTCGGTTTTAATTCAATTCCGTCAAGATTGGTAATTGCAGATTTAAATGTTTCATAAAGTTCTAAAATCTCAGGTGATGCAACTTCCAAATGTTCTTTCTCGGTATAGACTTTAATTTCCTTATTTACAGTTTCAACAACATCGTCATCGCGTGAAATTGTCTTAACGCTCTCTTGTGCTCCGCTTGTCTGAATCTGGCTGTAATTAACTGTTTGGTTGTCATACCGTTTAACTTCCCATAATTCAATCGGCAAGTCTTTGAAATTTATCGCTTCTCGTTGGTATGTTGTAAAAGAAGGAGAAACAAAAATCACTTTTGATTGTGACCAGTCAACATCGTTTCTTTTAAGCACTTCTTTTCCACATTCGTTATATTCAAGTATAAAGTCAGCTTTATTGTTAAGCATAAGTGATAAATATGCATATCCCTGGTCAATTACGCTGAAATTCTTGTCTCGTTTGTACTCAATTATCACAAAAGAACTTGCGTCTCTGTCAAATGCTAAAGTATCAATCCGAAAGTTGTTTAAAGCAAACTCAGATTTCACAAAATCAAGTCCGAAAACAAGTTTTAAATTTTCTTCAGTCAATGTTTGCAAATCCTTTTCCAGTTTGAAAGGGTTTTCCTTAATCGACTCTAATTTTCCGTTGTTTATCTTATAGTTTGCCATATCTTAAAAAATCTGTTTATGCTTGCACGATGCTGTTTTTTAATGCGCCATAACGGATGGGTATATGCAAATGTGGGCGATTGCGGGCTTCAAACTTATCAAACCGTTACGATGTTGAAGCGGGCTACAGCCCTTGATTTTAGCACAATCCCGCCCATTTTGCATATACCGTGTTGTGTGTTGTTATTTAAAATCTATCATTGTCCCAATTTTCAATTCCTGTTAAATCTTCAAATAACTTTTCATTACGTCTGACAACTTTTATGACATTCAAATCAGTCTTAATAATTGAGTCAGTATCATGTGGGAAATAATTGTCGCCGAAATAGAAAGCAGTCATTCTTTTGCTCAATTCTGGATATATTTCAAGTTCACTTATTTTAATAGAAGTAAATATTATACAAGGAGTTCCAATTGTTTTTAATTCCTGATTGTCTTTTATGTAGGCATATAATGATTCACCGCCCCATAATCCAAAAAGCCTATTAAGTCCACTCTCAAAAGTTAACGTTTCCAAACAATGAAAAACCCAAACATATCCTTTTCTATTTGATTCGCTTAATTCCTTTTTATCAATCAATTTATTACCCAATACCTTTGATAGAACACCTTCTTTAACAGCTTTTTCTATTCTCTTATTTGCAAAGGTTCTATCCAATGGTTTTAATCCATTATTTTCAATGTCTTTTATTTCCCAGTCAAGAAGTTTAGTACAATGAATCCCAATTATTGAATGTTGTTTAAGTACAGTTTCAATTTCATTGATTATTTCCTCCCATTTATCTCGGTAAATATTTACAGGTCTGTTATACCTAAGCTCTATATTTTCTCTTGCCATTTTATCAATACGATGTTCTTCTTCAAAAAATCCCTTCAATGAACTTGCATTGTATTTGATTAAATCGTGCATTTCAATTGGCCAAGATTTTATATCATCAAATATTATATGATTTTTGAAGCTTATCATATTCTCAACTTTTGCTTTTATTTGCAATCCCAAATGGAATATGAACTAAAGGAATCTTACTTGAATCTGAATCCAAATGAACAAGTTGGTCATCAAAGTAAATATGAGGTTTAACTATATTCAAAACTCTACTTTTATCAACGCCACCCATTAAAAACATCTCATCAACTGTAACTCCCCAATGACTTAATGTATTTATTGCTCTTTCATGAGATGGTGCATTTCTTGCTGTTACAATACTAGTTCTTAAAATCTTTTTATAGGAAGGGTCTTCATTTTCTTTTTTGGTTTCAAGCTTTTGGAAGAAAGCCAATTTTTTAAAAAAATCAGCTAAAGGACCTGGATTATGTGGCTCTTTAATATGTTCAGTTTCATATTTATGAAATTCAGACAATTTACTAGTCTCCTTGTAAACTTGTTCTGCGGCATCATCAGCTATTACACCATCAAAGTCAAAAGCCACTCGTAATTCTAAATCCTTATCATCATCAACAACAGGTGATTTAATAAATCTCCCTGCGGCTAAACCTGCAGTAATAGCACTCTCAACATCATTGGTATTTGTTGATAGAAATAATGATATGTTATATGCTGGAATATATGGAAAAGGAGATTTTCCTGTTGTAAATGCAGCCCGAGAAATATCAAGTCCATGTTCCTTGATTGAATTAAAAACTCTTATTCCAGATTCTGGACTATTTTTAGAAAGAAGTACAACTTCTACAGGTTGTTCATCAGGATAATATTTATTTATGTTTAAAAATCTTTTTATGAAAGGATATGCAGAACCTTTGTCCAAAATCCTAGTCTTGTTCTGTTCTTGATATTGACGAAAAGCTTCAAGCCCATGATTTTCAAAGATTGAATCCTCTTTTTCCAAGTTAAACAGAGCATTTGAAGATACTCCCACTACAAGTTTTCGTTCTATCGGATATGGCATAATCTCTTTCTAATTATTTCAGTATTACCACTGTTTTCTAATAACACACAACGTTGAGTATATGATTTCGTAAGGGATTGCGGGCTGCGTCTGTATCCTCCGTTACTGAATTTGGAGCGGGAGACTGTGCTTCGCATACCACTGAACCCCTTATGAATTATATACATTGTTGGCAGTAGTTTTTAATCTTTTGTTAATATCTGTCTTATTGCTGACCACATCGGATTATCAAATAAAACACCTAAAACCTTTTCCTTTAAAGTTCTGTTATTAGGATCTGTTATTATGTATCCACAAACATTACAAGTAATTTTTGCTTTCATATATGTTTTTCCAGTTTTAATTTCATAAAGCAATGCCATTTCATCTTCCGCACCTGCATGATATAAAGGAATCGCCCAATCAACCATATCTGTTCTTATTTTTTCAGTTTTGCATTTTGGACACCTTTCTTTAAAATCATTATACTCTTTCTTTTTGTTTTGCTCTATCAATTCGTCTACTTGATTGAAATTAAACTTTCGAATATTTTTTAAATAATCTAAGATTTTCTCTCTGGTTCCTGTAGTATAAGAGTCTAGCATATATTTAATGAAATAGGCTAATTCCCAATCTTCATATTTATCTAAAATCGTAATAATTTTACTCATAAGATCAAATTAATTAATGCCAATCATGTCCGCAAAATCTACATTGTTTTGCTCTAGGAGTTCTAGTCAATTTGCCACATTTTGGACAATTATTGAAAACAACATCCTCTCCATTATCAGCTAATATTCTCCTTGCTGTATTTTCTCTAAATGCTTCAATTCCATCTTTTAATAATTTTAAAACAATTAGATTGTCTGTTATCCAACCACGTTTTAGAAACATTTCTCTATGTAAATCCGAGAATTCAGATATATCTTTTTTGTTTCTCTTTATTAAAGTTGAATAATGTCTCCAAGCTTGAGCTTCATTCTCCGTCATCAAATCTGATGAGTACTGCAATATGTAGTCAATTTTATCTTGGTTCATCGCAAATTACTGCCAACGTTGAGTATATGATTTCGTAAGGGATTGCGGGCTGCGTATGTATCCTCCGTTACTGAATTTGGAGCGGGAGACTATGCCTCGCAAACCACTGAAACCCTTATGAATTATATACATTGTTAGGCAACGTAATTTATTGTCAATCAACTTTTTGTCGCAAAATACGATATTGCAAAAATCACAATCGCTGTTATTCCAAAGAGAATCATATATCCATTCATCTGCTTTTTAGGATATTTCAATTGATGCTTAATCGCAATTTTATCGAATTGTTCCGATGTCAAGTCTGAAATATATCGTTTTTGCTTAAAATTATTCTCCGAATTCTGGCTGTAAATCCAAAGGGTCAAAATGCTTATTACAAATCCAACTCCAACACAATATCTAAAATCTGATGTGACTTGGAAATATACTGATATTCCAATTATTCCAAGAAACAATATTAATGTCGAAACTATCATTCTTGTTTGGTAAGCTGAAAATAGTTTTATAATCTCCTTTGTAAATTTATTTCCATTAAGTATCTCAATCATTTCATCTCTGAACTGGTCGGAGTAATCCCCGATGTCCCTACCGCTAAAATGTTCTACAGTCTCTTTTACGACCTTACTTGAATACTTATAATCATCAATTCGCTTTTTTATATCTGTCTTTTTTGTAACAATATAAAAGTAATCTATAGTTCTTGAATTCTTTCCATATCCGGTTGTCTCAGATTTTATGAATGCATATTTAATTTTGTCCCACTTATAAAAATCCTTTTCTTCACAAAGTTCAATACCTCGTTCATCTATAATAATCTGCGGGTTTCTATTTCTCAATCGCTTAAAAAAGTTATATACGAGAAAAATAAAGAGTCCTATCATTAATAATGTCCATATACTCTGAATATCTTGAACAGCAAAAAATAGTAGAAATCCAAATCCGCCAATTGATAGAAAATCCTCAAATTTTACTATTGCATTCTTAATAATTAATTTTTCAGGTGTCTTATTCATTTGCAGTATTTTGGTTTATGTTGCCTAACGGTAAGTGTATGCGTAGTGGCGGATTTCGGAGCTCCTCGCTATCAAACCGAACTGATGTTGATTCGAGAGACAAACCTTGTTATTTACTTCTATCCCCGCCATTACGTATGACACATTGTTATGCGCTTTGGTTTTTCATCTTCTTCTCTACAAGTTTCACAAATCCATATATAAATCGGTTTACAGGAGTATCAATTCCAAGTTCTTTCCCAAATCGTACTACAGTTCCATTTTGATATTCAATTTCCGATTGTTTGCCACTCAATACGTCTCTTGATAAAGATGACATTGCTTCTGGTGGATATGTATCTACATAGGCTATTGATTTCTCTACTATATCATTATCAAGTTTAATGTCTTTTGCTTTTGCTATTTCACTTACTTCTGTCAATGAATCAATTAGCATTTGTCTGGTTTCTGGGGTTTCTCTTACTAATCCATATCCAGTATTTGAAATTGTCCCAAAACCACTTAAACAAATCAATATAAACTTTTTCCACAATGCAGCTTCAATATCATCAGTCAATTTGCAAGTGATATCTGCATTTTCAAATACAGTTTTTATCTCCAAAGTCCTTTCTTTTATAGTATTATCAATCTCTCCAAATGTGATTGATGGTTCAAGTCCCATATGATTTATAACTCCAGGTGATTCTATATTGCTGAATATTATGCACAATCCACCTAGTATTTGCTTTTTATCAAAGTATTCAGTCAGTTCTTCTGTTGCTAAAACTCCGTTTTGTAGCGGTAAAATCAATGCCTTTTTATTTAAAACGGTCGATAATCCTTTTGCAATGTCCTTTACGTGATATGCCTTCGTGCCTAAAATTATCAATTCGCAATCCGCTAAATCTTCTAGTTTATCAGATGCTTTGGCTGAATCAATAGTGAGGTCACCTTTTATGCTTTTAACTATCAGTCCATTTTTTTTAATCGCTTTAAGGTGTTCTCCCCGTGCAATAAAAGTAACATCATTTCCAGATGAAGCTAATCTCGCACCAAAGTATCCACCAACTCCACCAGTTCCTATTATTCCAATTTTCATGTTTCAATTATTTAGTTTCAGTTGTTCCATGTCGTTTCACTCCATTGCGCATAACGGTGTGTATAAGAGTAGTAGCGGACTTCATAGCGGTTTCGTGTCAAGTTACAAAGTAGCCAAAGCTACACAATATTAATTAGTCAAATCTGTAGATTTGGCGGGGCTGATTAGAGCCTCTACTGTTCGCACACTCACAGAAACCGCTATTACTTTTATACTTTGTTGTAGCCAGTTTATCTTTCAGTCAATCTGTAAGTTATATATTTTGTTTTAATTCCAAATTGCTCTTTTGCTTCATGTTTACTCATTTCTGTCAATTCATATTTATCAGTATCAATCTCGGCAAAAATCCTCCTTGAGTTTAGTGAAGATATCTTTTTCTTTTCACCATCTATTATAACATAAAACTTATTCCACTTTTCTGTGGTTAAATGTTTATCAATATATCTTGGACTGAAGTACATATCTCCATTAGTCAAATCTACAAGGCTATCCTTGGAATAAATAAACTTCCGATTAAATATCTCATTTGTAATATCTTGAAAAGAATCACGATTGTAGATATCGATTGAGTCAACAACAATCAATGTGTCAATAGTTTGATAAGTAATGGTCGTTGAAATTCCAATCCCACCAAGTAAAATGGAATAATTTAGAGAAGTATCACTTGTTAAGATAATTGATTTTCTTGTATCGATTTTTATCGAATCAAGTTTGGTTAATGAGTCAAGAGAATCAACCTGAGGAACGTAGCTATATGGTTGAATGTGCCGATTACAAGAAATCAGGGCAAAACACATTACAATACTCATAATTAATAATCTTACTGCAATAATCGATTGTCTCATTTTAGAATTTGGTAAAATTTATCAATCAAGTCCTCACAAATCCGTCCGAAATTTGTTGGATTATAGTCAATATCAAAGCCTTTATAAATCAATTTATCCTTAATCAATTCGTCAAGTTCAATTGCCTTATCAATACTATCAAAAGTCAAAATACAGGTTTTCTCGTTAATAATTTTAAGGTCAAAGTAATACGTTTTTGATTCAATTATTTCATTGATAACGTCAAGCTCAGATTTGTTAATCCTCAATTTTATATGTTTAGCAGTATCGCTCATTAAATTGGCTACAACGGATGGCGGTATGAAACGTTGCGCATTTTGAAACACAAACTTATCAGCCCACTAAGCCGTTGATTAAATGTTATTTCGTTCAAATATAGCACTATCCGCACCATGTTTTATGACCGCGTGTTGGGTGCTGTTTTTTTATTCCATCGTAAATTCAATTTGTCCACCACCTTGAAATAATATCATTTTCTTATCTGTCGGACTAAATTTAAATTTTGCTCCCGCTTGGTCAAACTTAAATTTGTCTTTGTCGGTTGCTTCAAGTGGAAATGCTGGCTGTCCTGTTCCTTGTGCAATTAAAGTATTTCCGTCTTTTGTAACTGTAATTTTCAACGCAATTTGTTTAGATGAATAAACTCCTAAATATTTATCTAAGTCTTCTGATGTTACATTGAAAGTCTTAAATGTTGGTATTTCGTATGGCTTGTCGTAAACTGCACTTAAAACTGCAATAGAAATGTCATTGTTATTCATACTTGTTCCATTAGAAATCAAAGCATACGAAATATTGTCGTCCGGAAAATGTGAATAAACTGAACTAAAACCATCAATTCCTCCTGTGTGTCCGTAACCGGTACTTTTGTAGAAAGGAATTTGAAATAGACCAATTCCGTAACCTTCATTAATGGTTTTCATTATTTCAAGACTTTCACTTGTCAAAAGTTTACCGCCAAATAAAGCATCTGCAAATTTTGTCAAGTCGATTGGTGTAGAAATTATTGCACCTGCACCTAATGGAACAGTAAAATCTGTTTCAGGCTCTACTTTCCAAGTTCCTGCGAAACTGTATGATTTACATTCGTTGTTATTTGGATTGATTTTGCCAAAAACATACGTACTGGTCAAACCAATTGGTTTAACAATAAATTCTTGCAATAAGTCAGAATACGATTTTTTAAAAGTTTTCTCAACAATGTAACTTAAAAGTACATAATTTGAATTGCTGTATTCTGCTTTGCTGTCGGGATTGAAGTCGCTGCCTCCTTTTGTAATAACTTCAACCATTTCTTTTTCTGTCCTTGGTTGTGTGTTCCAAGTCAGATAATCTTTATCGTTTGTGAAGTTATGTATGCCACTTCTATGTCTTAGCAAATGTTCTATGGTTATTTTTTTTGCGTTTTCAATTGTCGGAAACCATTTGTCAATTGTTTGGTTTAGATTTAACTTTTTTTCTTCAACTGTTTTTAGTATCAAAACTGCTGTAAATGTTTTTGAAATTGAGCCAATCCTATATTTAGATTTTTCTGTCGCTTTTACATTGTTTTCAACATCAGTAAATCCGATTGAGTTTGTATAAATAACTTCACCGTTTTTGGATACTGCAACACTTCCCATAAACTTGTTGTTTTGTTCAAGTGTATTAAAATAGTTGTCTAACTTAGTTTTATCAAAATTCGTTTGAGAAAGTCCAATTTGACTTAAAGTCCCAATTAGTAATGTAGTTAAGATTATTTTTCTCATTTTATCTTGTTATTGTTATAGTTTGTAGGTCGCCCTATAATAGCACCCAACGGTAAATTGTATGAGTAGTGGCGGATTTGCGAGCGATTTTCCGTCCGAAAGGACGCAGAAAATCGGACGGGAATCCGACCTGCGAGAACCCACGAACCCCGCCATTACTTATACAAAATGTTAGGCACAGTAATTATAATTTTTCGTTCAATATTTTTCTGACTTCCTCTATTGATGGATTTATTGCTAATATACTACCATTTCTATCAACTAAATATGTTCCACCTCCAGCGTTCTCAATTCCGTATTTTTCATTAATCTTGCTATTTGCATCAGGTTCATCAATAAGCGTTATCCAAGGATATTTATCTTTTTCCAACACCTTTTTTACATTTTCAAAATTTTTGTATTTTGATGCTATCCCCACTACAACAAAGTCCTTGTCTTTAAAATCCTCATAAACGGATTTCATACTTCTACTTGTTTGGATACAAGGACCACACCACGGTGCCCAAATGCCTATAAACGCTATTTTATTTTCAATTAATTCAGATAATTTATACTCTTTGCCGTCAGTGTCATTTAGGGTAAAATCATAATATTTACTCCCAATCTTAATGTTGTCTATATTCCACAAGATATCGTTACTGCGCTCTGTGTATGGATGATTTTTGAATTTAGTTGCATACTTTTTTTGTAAAGTTTTTAGGCGTTCAACATCAACATACTTTCCTTCTTGCTTATACCAGTTTAAGACATCAATCAGCATATAAAATGAAGGTATGGTTTGATGTTTTTCAATGAAATCTAATTGTGTGCCGAACATTTCGCTCATAAGCTCTCCACTCTTTTCGTTCAACACTTTGCCTTTTTGGCTGTAAGCCAGTCCTTCATTTTTAAGATTATTCCGTAGTTTGTATAACCTGTTCAATTCTTCTCTATCTTTTGTGTTCCGAAGAGTATTAAATACTACTTTCATAGTATCCGAATAAAGTTCATCGGCTTGATAGAGTTCTTCAAACTGTTCATCTAATTGTTTTTCTTTTTCAGCAAACTCTGTTTCCAATTTATTATTGAAGTCATAAAATTGTCTGTTAAGTTTTCCACCCTCAACACTATTCTCTGAATATCTGTCCATTTGGTGCAACCTTATGTTTACCTTCCCATCGCATAGAAAAAATTTTATAGGACGCCAACTTCCATTTTGATGCTCATCCTCAAAAATCAACACATAACATTCTGTATTTTCAAAGTTAAAAGAGTATGAAAAATTACCATCCTTAATAGGAATAGTTGCTATTGTTTTTCTACGAGCGTCTTCAAATGCTTTTACCAATAGTAAATTCTTACTTTCAGGTCTATCTATTACTTCTCCTGTGATAATACACGTTTTTTCCTTTTCAGTGCAACTAAACACTAAAAGTGTAATAAATAATAATAGGTTCTTTGTTTTCATTGTTTTACGTTTTAATTTAACTCTCTCTCTTGTGGCTTATTGTGCCTAACGGTTAGTATATGATTTCGTAAGGGATTGCGGGCTGCGTCTGTATCTACCGCTACCAAAATTGGAGCGGGAGACCATGCTTCGCACACCATTGGAACCCTTATGAATTATATACATTGTTAGGCAAAGTAATTTTATTCCATGAAACTTGAACCCCATTCAAATAATCGTACATTCTTCTTATTAAGCTCAATGTCATATACAATAACTTCAGGACAAACCTCAGATTCACAATAAAAAATACTCTTACCCTTAGAATAAATATGTTCCCAAAAAGGTATTTGTAATCTTATTGGTGAATTTTTCCCAATTTTCCAATAAACATATGATATCTTTGGCGCTTCTAAAACTCCTTTTTCAAGAAGTTGATAATTTAATTCAGCATGGAAAGTTTTATCTAATAAATCAAAATAACTAAAGTCTTCAAAATGACTCACTGATACAATTGGATTTTCAGTTTTTAATTTAAAGTACAAGCAGCCATCCTTAAAGTAATAAGTCTTAACATTCTTAATATCTGATTTGGTATTTGAATATGGGATTAAATTGATAGGACATCCATCACCTTTACTCTGTATCCCACAGATATAAAAATCTAAATGTATGGAAATTACATTTCTTAAATCAAAATTAAAACTTCTTTGAAATATTGAATCTAACTGAATCTGAGTTATCTCGGATCTTTCAATTCCAGAAAATAAACTCAAATACTTCGGATTAATTGGTATCTGAGTTAACACCTCAAATTGACTATCTTTAATTGAATAATCAGCTCTTTTGTTAATACGCTCAATTTCTTGAAGTTGAGTAAGGCTTTTCGTTTGTTTTTCACGTACTTTATCTAATAAGAGCGTGCTAGCAATTAATTTATTATTTAAAGAATCAAATTCATTGATATTTCTTAAAAATTGTTCTTGATTTTCTTTTAATTGAATTTGTTGTACACTTCTAATGCCAGTAATGATATTGTTTAATGAATCAATCTTTTGATTATTGCTTATTAATCTTGCTTCAGCATTGTTTTGAGTTCTAGAATCAGATATTTCTTTAAAAATACCAAAAACTATCGAAACGCCAATTAATATGAAAAGTGCCAACTTTGATTTGATATTTGCAAATCTGAGTTTTTCATCCTCATCTGTTGGTAATATTTGCGTTATACCCGCTAAAATTAATATGATTATGTTAATCCACATCAGTTTTTATTTTGCCTAACGTTAAATGTATGAGTAGTAGCGGACTTAAAAGCGGTTTCGTATCAAGTTACCAAGTAGCCAAAGCTGCACCTTAACTAAATAGTCAAATCGGCAGATTTGGCGGGGCTGAATAGAACTACTACCGCCCGAATACCCACAGAAACCGCTATTACTTATACATATTGTTATGGCGTCGTTATTTTTTATTCTTTTTATACGATTGCTTAATCAGTGACATAATATATTCTATATCTTCATCATCTCGAATCTGTAATTCATAATCTCCATTTCCCCAATGTCCTACATTTGCAACATCTCTTGCCAATTCTTTCGGGTCGTCAAGTTCTCCTTTGAACATATTAATCCACATTTTCAAAGCTTTCTTTTGAATATGAATGTCCGCAATGTTCGAACCGCTAACAAATGCCAAATATTTCTTTGTCGGTTTTAATTCAATTCCGTCAAGATTGGTAATTGCAGATTTAAATGTTTCATAAAGTTCTAAAATCTCAGGTGATGCAACTTCCAAATGTTCTTTCTCGGTATAGACTTTAATTTCCTTATTTACAGTTTCAACAACATCGTCATCGCGTGAAATTGTCTTAACGCTCTCTTGTGCTCCGCTTGTCTGAATCTGGCTGTAATTAACTGTTTGGTTGTCATACCGTTTAACTTCCCATAATTCAATCGGCAAGTCTTTGAAATTTATCGCTTCTCGTTGGTATGTTGTAAAAGAAGGAGAAACAAAAATCACTTTTGATTGTGACCAGTCAACATCGTTTCTTTTAAGCACTTCTTTTCCACATTCGTTATATTCAAGTATAAAGTCAGCTTTATTGTTAAGCATAAGTGATAAATATGCATATCCCTGGTCAATTACGCTGAAATTCTTGTCTCGTTTGTACTCAATTATCACAAAAGAACTTGCGTCTCTGTCAAATGCTAAAGTATCAATCCGAAAGTTGTTTAAAGCAAACTCAGATTTCACAAAATCAAGTCCGAAAACAAGTTTTAAATTTTCTTCAGTCAATGTTTGCAAATCCTTTTCCAGTTTGAAAGGGTTTTCCTTAATCGACTCTAATTTTCCGTTGTTTATCTTATAGTTTGCCATATCTTAAAAAATCTGTTTATGCTTGCACGATGCTGTTTTTTAATGCGCCATAACGGCCTGCGGTATAAAATCGTTGCGCATTTCGAAGAACAAACTTATCAACCCGCTAAGCCGTTGATTAAATGTTATTTCGTTCAAATATAGCACTATCCGCGCAATGTTTTATGACCGCTTGTTGTAGCCAGTTTTTCTATTTCTTAATTATTTTCTCAGAATATATCATTCTATTGTCTTTACTAATAACCATATAGTATAGTCCATTTCTCAATTGTGATGTTTGAACTGTTTTTGAATTGTTCAATTTTGTATGATAAATTAATTTACCAGTGGAATTATATAAATTTATTTCACTTTCTATTGGAGCATTTTCTATCGTGAAGTTATTACTAAAAGGATTTGGATAAATATTAATACTAATATTATTTAATATATCAATGGTTGATAAAGTATAATCTAATTCTAAATCATCAATTACAGCAGTTGCTTGCCCCGGGTTAGTTATTATGTTACCTGTTTTCATTATCAGTTGAATACTTAAGTAATCAACTGATTGTCCTTGAAAGGAACTCATATCAAGTTCAAAATCAGAAAAAGTATTATTTGAATCTATAATATCAAGAATAATGGCATCATCAGGAATATTACCCGTATGTTCATCAAACAAAATAAGAGTGTCTGAAACCGATTTAAAGTAGGCTGCAATTCTTAAAGTATCGGTTACACCTGCTATACTTGAACCAGAGAATTTGTACTTGCCTGTAATTTTTGATGGAACATTTGAGCATTCAAATCTGATAAATCCATTGTTCTTAGGAACTTGCGAAGTCGCTGTGCCACGTTTTAACTCAAGAGCGTATCCATTTGCATCAGCACTGTCGTATTTATAAAAATAACCAACACCTGTATATTGTCGTCCTAGATTATTAATTATTACATTCTCTGTCCATCCGCCATCAGGTAACTCGTACGTTACGATATTACCACTTAAAACGCCCCCTTCGTATTCCGAAAAAAGTTCAAATCCTCCATTGGGTATAGTTTGTTGCGCTTTGCAAATAATACCTGACATTATTAACATTAATAAACATCTAATTTTCATATTTTTCTATATTTCATGTTGTTTGCACTCGTCAAATTGGCTACAACGGTGAGTGTATGCGTAGTGGCGGATTTCAGAGCTTCTCGCTATCAAACCAAGATGGTGTTGATGCGAGCCACAAACCTTGATATTTACTACTTCACCCGCCATTACGTATGACACATTGTTAGCCACCGTTTTTAAGTTCAAATGTCACATTCTCAGCAAAATAATGAATATCTTTTTTGTCATCTTTTTCCATTTGTTCAAATATATCACTACGTATGCTTGAGGTTAAAAATAAATCTTTTTCGTTTGTAAAATACCTTATCTCTAAGAATTTGCTGTCAGTTAAAAGCCATAGTCGATTCAGTAATTGTGATGAATGAATTCCTCTGTCTCTTGGATTGTTTTTAGTCAGGTCAAATAAATCCAATGTTGCTTTTTCTTGATTGTAATCTATGTTAAGAATTTCAAATCCTTGACTCATTAAAGCTGATGAGAACATTAAAAATCCAATCTCAGGTCTAGGATGGCTTTTATCTTTATCAAGTCTCTGACTAATTTCAGGTAAATTGTCAAAGCCGAATATTTTATGAGCCATATTTAGCGTCTCAGTTGTCCTCATGCAATAATTTACTCTTCTGAAAAGTTCATCTCTCTCTAATGGGAAAACAGTTTTATTATCACCTTCTCCAGATTCGCAATGTATCAAGTTGTCAATTACAGAATAAGTGTGATGGGCAGCAATATTTCTCCAATTAGAAATCGTTTGGTTTTCTGAGGGTACGACAAAAATTGAACTATACTCTGAATTTGAAATCAAATCATTGATTATATTTCCTAATTTGTTGTTTAATGTTTTTGCGATATCAACAGGTTTTCCTCTTCTCACCTTGTTAATCAATACATTCTCAATGTAAACAGATTTTGAAAGCCCTTCGATTATATCAGAAATGTCTTTCATTGAGGTTTGGGCAAATTCATAAATATCTAAATCCTTTTTATTTACTTCAAGTTTAAGAAAGCTCCAATACTTATTACCCGCTTCTAAATGAAGAGGTGTCATTTTTGCTAAAATATTAATGGTCTGTTCGTAATCTTTGTCCTTTGCTTGATTATATGCTTTCAACACCTTCTCGATGTCTTTATCAATTCCAGGATAATTAATCGTTAATCTCAGAAAATTTATCCAGTCAGAAACAAGCGAGTCAATTGCAAAACGTTCAAGATTATCATGATTCCTAAAGTATGGTTTAAAAGTTTCAAGAATCTCAGCTTTTATTGAATCAGGAGTGTATCCATTCTCTAAAAGAACAGGAATAGGACTTTTATTTTTTAATCCATCTAATATTTTATGAAATCGCTTCATTCAAATGGTGGCTAACGTTGAGTGTATGATTTCGTAAGGGATTGCGGGCTGCGTCTGTATCCTCCGTTACCGAAATTGAAGCGGGAGACTATGCTTCGCATACCACTGAAACCCTTATGAATTATACACATTGTTGTGTGCTGCCGTTATTTATTCAAGTCTTTAAAAACATAATATGCTTCTTTTAAATCTTTTGTAAAACTGGTCTGTTTAATCAACTGTTTGTCATTAACATCTAATCCAGATAACTTAAATATTTCAATTGCCTCCTCAAAAACAGACTTTGATTTATCTATATCTTTTAAACAATCAATAACCGGATTGCAATATTGTACTGTTTTCCTATCGCTTGACATATAAGTTATTTCAAGTTTTTCAGGAGAGACAATCATCCGAAATAGCATTAACAAGAAGAATCTTGCCTTTCTGTAGTTTGTATCAATTGCACGCGATTTAAAAAATGTTTCTAATCGATAAAATGCCAAAGCTGCAGTATAATATATAATGTTTCTGTGACTTGAATTAAATATGATAGGATTATCCGACTCAACATTCTGTTTAACAATCGAGCCAAAATATGTTGTTACTCTATCAGGATTCTCATAATAGATAGAAGAGAAGGATTTAATTAAATCCTTAATATTTATAATCCTTGCCTTTATAACTGTTCCATCAGTTTGATATTGCCCTGAACGTCTTTCATAAAACAATCTACCATCACCTTCAAACGTTTGAAAGTAATACTCAAGATTTTTTTGAAAATCAGTCATTGCTTGAAGTTGTTCACGTTTAATAGCAGTTTGGCTATTTGTCGCTATTGTTATTCTGTTTTTAACATCATCATTATTAGTTACAACTAATTTTATAGGAAGATTTATATCGTTTTCATCATTTCCTTTAATGTACTCATAAAGTACATTACTCGTTTGACATCCATTAACAATTTGATAATCCCAAATTGTAAATTTATTACCTGAGGTTTTTATTTTGTCGGCAACAATTGTAACACCATTATTAAGAATTGTAAATAATTCCTTCTCATTTCCATTTAATGTTTCTGTAATTCCAGAATTAACAGGATTATCAATTCCTTGAAAATCTCGAACATTATCGTAAAAAATATTTTTTAAGTTATCATTATCATCTATTAGTATTTTTTTGAATTCAGATAATGGCAATATACCAAAATATGATTCTGTAACATCTTTTAAATCAGGAAGTGTAACTTTACCTACAAAATTAAAAGTCGCGGAAATGGAATTCTTTGTTGCACGATAGATTTTCGCAATATCTGCAGCCCCAATTGGTTCAAAAGTAACGGAATCAAACAAGTTTGTTTCAATTAATTCATTCTTATTAGAATCAATTATTGCGACATTATTTTGGTCACCCGTCCAATTACCATTTGAAATATAGTATAATTTTAATTTGGGATTATGTCTGAATTTTGAAGCCTTATCAAATAAATAGTTTGAAATCTCTGCTAAATCAGAAATCTCCTGATTACGCCTAAGTTTATGGTCCTCCGCAAAAAAGTCTTTTACTCCATATGCAAAATTATTCATTTCCTTTGAACTAAATTCTGGAGATGTTTTTGCTTGAATGAAAATCAAAGTCGCTTCAAGATAATTGTTGTTTTCAAGTAAAAAGTCAATGTCTTCCGTATTTTCAATCACTTGACCATTTACTATAATGGCAATTCCATCGATCCCAGTATCATCACCAGTACCAGTCAATGAAGTCTCTAAATCAAATGATTTGTTATATTCTTTAGAAATTATACAATAATTAGCAAATTTCTCAAAATCGATATCCTGTGATTCTGATTTTAATTCCAAAGAATTTAATAAGTCTTCAACTAAACTTTTTACAATTCTATCCATATTTTTATCTATTTGCAGTAAGGTTCATTTCGGTTGCACACAACGTTTAGTATAAGAAACGTAAGTGATTTCAAAGCTCTTACCTATCAAGTTGCACTGAGCCAAATTTGCGTTTTGACACAAATTTAAAAGATTTAACAAACCCGTCAAATCGCAGATTTGGCGGAGCTGATTAAAAGCTACAACGTTTCGCAAACCACTGAGCCACTTATGTTTTTTATACATTGTTATAGGCCGTTATTCTATCAATTTTATCTCAAATATATCCGTTTTTTTGTCTTGATTATCTTTTAGTTTTATCGAAATCAAGTTATTTTCCCCCTTTTTCAAATCTGATTCTGAGATAACATTGCCACTAGTATGAATGAATTTTCCTGTAGAATCCGAATAGCTTGTCACAGTCATACACATTAATGGTTCAGTAAATGCGAACAAATAATTAAAAGGAATCTTTAAAGTTTCAGTCGTATCAAAAGGTAATATTGTAGCATTTGAAGACTGTTTTCCGCACCCAATTTTCAAGCTGTCAATGTTGTATCCAGTTGTATTAATTAGCGTGAGGTTATAAGTCCTATTAATTGCACAACCACTTATAATTAAAGTAAATATTAAAGTCGACAATAATAGTTTAGTCATATTTCTTGATTTAGTTCTCATAATAAAACTCCAATAATGAATAAGCAAACCCAGGTATCTTTTGCCGTAATTCTTTATCCTGTTTTGGAATCGCTTGTAATTTTGTCTTAAAGTCAAGATAAAGTTTGTGTTTTATCCGAGATGTAACATAATCACAAGATTTTAATTCCGATTCAATTTGCTCTCTTAATACTTTTTTGTCAATTGTTAAATCCTCGTAAAGTCTTAGTCCGTGTTCAAAGATTTTATTTGATTGCAAATCCTTAAAACGATTATCGAGTAAATTCAGTCCGTACTTTTTATAATCAGCGACGATAGTCTTAACTACTTTAGTTGTTGTATCAATCTTTCCGTTATGAAAATAGTATGCATCCTGTATCGGAATGCTTCCTGTCTTTTTCTTCAGGACAATCAAATCGATGTGTTTTGTTAAAATTCCAGAATTATAATTCCCTGTATATCTATAAGTCGGATTTAGTGTCGATGAAACAGAACAAGAAAAGTTCTTGTCTTTAAGTCCAAACGAAATGTGAAATGTTTCATACAAATCATACGTATCAATTTTTCTAACTCTCTCAAAGAAATACGTTCCGTTTTTGTAAATCGTAAATTTGAAATCTGGAATGTGAGCCGCAAAATTGTCAATCAGGATTGTCTTAATCTCACCTCGTTTCAAATCTCGACTTCCATCTTGACTTTCGGTTTTCTTTTTTATTTTCTCAAACCATCCCATTTAGTTTCATGTTTTGCTGTCTGCCCTAATGGCCTATAACGTTGAGTGTATGGTGTCGTGCGGGATTACGAAGCGATTTCCTATCAAGTTACACCAACTTTTTTTACGAGCCACAGACGCTCGAAAACCACTGAAACCCGCATGCACTATACACATTGTTGTGCGTTCGTTATTTCTTTTTTACTCCATTCAAGTCCTTCATATATTGATTGCTCACTTATCAACCATTCAGTCTTGTTGGCTTGAGTAAAAGTCAATTTATTATCTTCAACTAATTTATCAATGTTTGACTTACAAACTTCAAATCCATGAATTTTATCGGTCGAGGTAATTTTGACTTTATAACCATGTTTAGTTTTCTCAATGTCCAATCCACCAATGTACTCATCACGCAAATCAAATGGGATGAACGTTAATTGTCCTCTTTCTAATACTTTAATTTTATCGATCCAGTAGTCAATGAGTTTTATTACACCGAATGACAAAATTGAATCTTTAGTAATATTTTGGTTTTTAATTTCCTTTTCATCTATTTCTAAAAAGTCAAGTATAAAGTAGCTGTCTGATATTACAATAAAACTTGGCATATTGTCAATTTTTAAAAATAGGTCATTGTGCCCATCTCCAAGTCTATCAATTATTAATCTTAGCATATCTTGTCTTTAATCTTTTGTTGTTTTAGGATGGTATTTGTAATAATCTGGTCGAGACTTATTCTCCCAAATAAATTTGTATCCTGATTCAAGTTTTTCTATTTCAAATTCTCTTTTAAATGTGTAAATATTGTCCGAATTGCTTCCAATCAAAATTATACCTAATGCAAATAGCCCACTTATAGACAAGAGAGTTATCATCAAGATTTTATTTAATCTGATTCTTATTATTAATCTGTGCACAATAAAAGTTAGGATAAACCAAAAAGCCAAATAGGTCAAAATGTCAATTATAAATCCTAAAACAAAAATTTGTAAAGACAGTGAAGTATGCCAACCTGGGCACATATAAGGCACAGGAAATCCAGTCAATATTTCGTCAGATCCATCAACAACGTCAACATACCACCACTTTGTGAAAATCACGAATGAAATAATGGTCAAGGGTAGCACTAATTTCCATGTTAACTGTTTCATCCTGCTGGTTTATCTGTTTCTAATGACGCACAACGTTGAGTATATGAGCATGTAGCGGATTTAAAAGCGGTTTCTGTATCAAGCCGTAAAGTAGCCAAAGCTACACAAAATTAAATTAGTCAAATCGAGTAGATTTGGCGGGGTAGGTTAACGCCACTACTGTTCGCATTCCACCGAAACCGCTATTGCTTATATACATTGTTATGCCCCGGTTATTATTTGTTTTATTTCTTTTTCTGTTTCAGGATTACTAGGTCTAATTGTATTACCCTTGTTCTTTATTATGCCTTTTTGGTCATAAAGAAGGTAATATGGTATTGATTCAATTTTGTACTTTTTGCGTATCAGCTTACTTTGTTCTTTGTCAATATAGATATGCTCTCCCGGTAGTTTGCCTTCTTTTATATAAGTCTTATACTGATTAAAATCTGAATCTAAACAAATGTATATAAACGAAACCTTTGATGAGTCAAGCTGGCTATATAAACCATGAGAATATTCCATCTCTTTTCGGCAAGGAGAACACCAAGTTGCCCAAAAATCGATGTAAATAACTTTGCCTTTGTTTTGTGAGAGTAATGTATCGATCATATTTTCAGCATATTCTTTTTTCAAGATTTGAGAAGAAATAGCTGAATCAGAAGGAGTGCTAATTGAGTCGTTTAGTAATTTATTATAAAGAAAGTTATTATAACTATATTTCTTATCCATCTGAGATTTTATAAACTCGTCATAATAATTTACTGTTATAAAATCATACTTTGTTAGTTTTATTGTTTCTTTAAGACCACTTTTCAAATCCTTATAGTGTAGTGCAAAAAACGGTGCTGCTTCTCTTCCCATACCGCATAAATCATATCCTGCAAAAGTAAAATTGCGGTTAACAATGCATTCTATGGGTAAGTAGTCAGAATGAAATATTTTAATCAATTCTTTTTTATCACCTGAGAATCGAAAATTCAAACCAGGAGGATTATGTCTCTCCATGTACGAATCCCACTTTTGTTTATCTTTTTCTATGAGAATATTTATAAATAGTAAACTATCAAAATTTTCATACAATCTTATTAGTTTGGGTAAAGCCGATTTGTAATACTCTTTTGTGTCAATGCAATCAATTTCTCCTATCGATAAATAAACTACTTTATTATTAAAAAAGTTTTTTGCATTTATTAAGGAATCATGCGTATTATAAATCTCAAAATTGGTTATTAATTCACCATTGTACTTGCAGTATCTTTTTGCTATTATTCTTGGGCTAAGAATACTACATGATGAAAATAGAACTATTACTACAGAGATTAGAAGAAATCTGATATTCATTTTTTCTTTCTGTTTGGGTTACTTGTATGCAGTTCGCAAACTGGGGCATAACGTTTCTCGTATAAGCTATCGTGCCGCCTTTCCAATCAGACTGGCACAAACTCCCGATAA
This sequence comes from uncultured Saccharicrinis sp., assembly GCA_963677245.1. Lineage (GTDB taxonomy): Bacteria > Bacteroidota > Bacteroidia > Bacteroidales > Marinilabiliaceae > Saccharicrinis. The sequence continues at coordinate 7,607 of OY781921.1, read as the reverse complement.
AAATACTAAAATAACTAATGGCACAAAACTGTCAGAAAAGCGAGGCGGTATGTAGTTTATACGATGTTGGGCATAGTTCATCATTTCTCATTAAAATCTTTTATATGAAAATAACAACTCTCACAAACTAATTTGATTTTTGCAAATTTCATTGACTCCTCATTCCAGCCGTCACACTCTAATCTAACTTCCTCACACTTACTACACCAAGCTTGTAAATCATCATCTTTTTCCAACTTCATTCCTCTGTAAGTTGGAAAAGCTTCCTCAAATCCAGTTTTTTCAGTTGTACTTAAATGACAGCAAATAAAAGCTTTACGAGACTTGTCATGTATATTACAATCAATTAATTCTTTTTCAATTTCTTCAACCTCTTTTTTTTCTACGACTCTTGTAAGAAGAAAATATTTTTCCAAATGATCTGAATTGACTTTATACCCACCGATTCCTTTTAAAATATCCATGGAAATCGCTGTATATTCCCAACCAGCATATTCATCACATTCCAAATATCCATTTTTTAATTTCTCAAAATTGAATTTTTCACCGAAATCTTTAACCGAAAGGGTCTGAAATTTACTTTGTTCAATTGAGTCATTATTATTCCATGACCACATCCAAGTATTCGAATCAGCAGAATAGGTTCCAATTGGTATATACTTAAAAAATATTTCTTTATCGTCAGAATATAATCTCAACAGCTCAGTCGATTGATTATAATACCAATTATCATATTCTCCAGTTTTGTATGTCTTAAGAAATCCATCTTGAATTATCTCAAGTTTATCCATCACATTCTCAATATATTCTATGTAGTCCAAATTATTAGATTTAAATTTCCCTAGTCAATATACGATTTTTTGGCGTCGTTGCGAATTATGCCCAACGTAACGATAAACGTATTGTGTTTATCGTTATTATATGCATGTGCTTTTGTATTTGTAATATGTTGGTATATTGGCCTTATATAATATTATTATATATATAACCAGATAGTGTGTTGATTCTTATTTCTGTTTGGATTCAAGGTGTTTTTAAGTCGATTTTCAGACTTTATGGCACGCTTCGCTTCGTGAATCACAGGGCTGTATTCGGTTTAGTTGGTTTATCGCATAGTAGTTCTAAGACCATAAACAGAATTATGATCGATCGTAAAAATATGCTTTTTATGATAAAAACCGATAAGATTTCTTAACTTTTACTTGCTAAATTTATTTATGGACTAAAATTATTGCCAAACGCATTGCATAAACTGTCAAAAGGACTTATTACATTGTTCAGTGCATCATTTATTACATGAGTATAGCGTTGGGTTGTTTTTATGCTACTGTGTCCCAGTAATTCCTGAACGTATCTAATATCATGACCTTTTTCGAGCAGATGGGTGGCAAAGCTATGCCTTAACATATGCATATATACTCTTCGGTGAATACCCACTCTTTTGGCAGCTCTTTTTAAAACCAAAGACATACTGGTGGCACTATATGGCGTTCCTTTTCTTGCTCCTTCAAACAAGTAGGTAGTTGGCTTATATTCTGCAATATACTGCTTTAAGAGTTTATGCAATTGCTTCGAAAACAAACTATATCTATCCTTTCCTCCCTTGGCATCTTTTATCAGGATTAGGTTTTTCTTTAAGTCTATTTGTGAAATACGAAGCTTCTTAATTTCACTACTTCTAAGCCCTGCACTATAAGCTATTGAAACGATTAGTTTATGCTTTACATTTTCTATAGCGCCTATCATTGTCCCTAACTCTTGCTGAGTAAAGTAGTCAGGGAGAAAGCGTTTTCTTCGTGGGCGCAAAATACAGTTATCAGCTATTTCGTATTGATGAACCCGCTCAAAAAAGAATTTAAATGCACTAATCATATTATCCTGCAAAGCAGTAGATTTTTCTCGGTGTAATAGAAGATAATCTCTTATATTCTCGTTTTTAATAAATACCGGGTGTTTACAACTAAAATGCCTGATAAACTTCATAATAGCACTTAAATACATACTTTTTGTCATGCTACTTAACTCTGAACAATCCAATATATAACGATAGTTCAATTTGTAGAGCTGTTCCAAACGGTAATATTGCATAATGCGATACAACTTTTCTTCAAGTTTTGCCGCTTCTGATTTTTGATGCTTATGCTCCCACAAATAATGTCTGGGTGATTGCTCTCTGATATATTCCTCGTATAAGTCTTTAAAATACTGCACACTCATCACTGATTGTCCAGGCAAACGATAATCCTTGGAAAATAGCATATCCTGTTCGGCAGGCATTTCGCTAATCTCCTGAAAACTGAAATTTCCATGAAAATACAAAAACAACAATAATCTATCACTCACCGACTTAATTCCCGAAAGCATACTTTTTATTTCAACAATTGGAATATGAACTACCGTAAATTGTAAGGCTGCCTTTCGATGCAAATTAAAAAACAACTTTTCTCTACCATGAATCACCTCATAATAAAATTTAACGGCCGAAATACATTGTCTTAATGGGGTATCTCCCATATTGCGCGACTTTTTCTTAAAGTAGGGATACAAATTCCAGTACGTCATATCTGTAATCACCTTACCCCTGTTTTCATATAAAAACGCCTTAAAATATCTACTATAAGCTTCAACAGTTGAAGTGCTTAAGCGTTTTAGATGTAATGTTTTTACATATTCTTCAAATATGCTCTTCTCGTCACTATTTAATTCAATCGCAGTGGCTTGTTGCCGATGATTTACATCCTCATTATCTATATTACCATGATCAACAAACACCTTGGTATATGCATAATTATTTTCCTTAAAGAGCGCTATTAACTCCTGATACATTTTATTATTACCAGGAAAAACCCAATTCTTTTGTTTGGCTAGCCATTTTCCTTTTTGCAATGCGAAGAGCTTTTTAAATAACTCCGGAAAATAGCCATGATCAATATAAATTTTAAGATACTGCTTATCAATTTTAATTTCTATGTGAGGATGATGATTAACTTGTCCTTTCATCTTATTACCTTCATCTATAGCCTTTTCGTCACGAAATAATAATTGATTATGATGCAATGACGAAAAGAAATCCTTCAGGTACTTTTTGTAATCTGCTCTGTAAGGGATATACCAGAATCTATTAGAATTTGAATATTTTCGTAAAGGAAGGCTTCTAACTACCTGATCTATATCAGGATGAGCTTTATGATCATATTTCAGGGCAATACAGTCTTTATCCCTGTGAGATGTTTCATATATAAGTACTTTTCCCATTTACGCCTGATTTGAATTGAATATAATTTACGATTTTTTCATGGCTCAAAAAAGTTTTTAAGGTCTAATGAACACACATTTTTACTTGCTCAAAATGATAATATATGCTGAAATACGTATCTGTTTCTATTGAAAAGGAGCAAATAATTCAAGTTTAGTTCCTTCATATTCATCATGACTTATCTCTTGATATTCTATACATTACAACTATACAAATATTGTTTCCTGCTTTGATACGAAAGGCTTTCAGCCTAAAACTAACATCACTTGTTAATCTTCAGTTCTAGACAAAAGTGGTGCTATCAAAAACATATGTCCACCTTAAATAACAAAATATCCATCTGTTAAGTACACATTTACATTACGCACCTATTAACATATTTTAACTTTATCACTGTAATTAAAATCAGCAAACAAAACCCTTTGCTATAATTATTTACAACCTTAATAATTAGTTTAATTTATGAAATCTACATCTCTTATTGTATTGATCGGATTTATTCTGATGAATACAACAGCTATGTATGCGCAACGCTACATGGAAAATCTTGACCGCGGTACTATTGCTGTACGAACCAGTTCCAGCGAAGTATTAGTCAGCTGGCGTATTCTTGGTGATGAATACGCTGATGACGCCACCTACAATCTTTATCGAGGTTCAACCCTAATCGCATCCGACCTTAGTGCTTCAAACTATGTGGATGCCACCAGCACCGATTATACTTACAGTGTGGCAGCTGTTATTGATGGTACGGAGCAAACGTTATCTGATGCCGTTAGCCCTTTAACCAATCAGTATTTTACCATTCCGGTACGCACTATCGACGGTGGTTATGATACCTATAACGTAAACGATGCCTCGGTAGGTGATCTGGATGGGGATGGCGAATACGAAATCGTGGTAAAACGATTGGCTAATGATGTTACGCCATCTGCAACTGAATATCATTATCTTGAAGCTTATGAACTGGATGGTACATTTTTATGGGCTATTAATCTGGGCCCTAACATTTGCAATACTGTTGAAGTCAACTTTTTGGTTTATGATTTAGATAACGATGGTAAAGCCGAAATTGCCACCCGGACTTCCGATGGTATGATTGACGGCTTGGGCAACGACATTGGCGACCGAGATGGTGACGGACAAACCAACTATCGCTCAACAATGGTGTACAACTCATCTTATTACAGAATTGATGGACCTGATTACATCTCGATTTTCGATGGAGAAACAGGTTGTGAACTGGCCTGGGATTACTATATCGATCGTGAACCTTTATCGCAATGGGGAACATCTGGCATGAATGATTCGCAGTTAGGTCACCGTGCTACCAAATGTATGTGGGCCGTGGCCTATCTGGATGGTGTAAACCCAAGTTTTGTAATCAGCAGAGGTATTTATCACCGAATAAAGCTGGAAGCCTGGAGCTATAGCAACGGATCGTTATCACAAGAATGGACCTGGGATAGTGATCCAAACGATGTAGCTACCTCTTATACCGGACAGGGAAATCACAATCTTGCAGCAGGTGATTTGGATGGTGATGGCAGAGACGAAATTACCTATGGTGCCATGGCTGTGGATGAATATGGTAATAATCTTTATACAACCGGGTATGGTCACGGCGATGCTGGGCATTTGGCCGATATCAACCCCAATATTTCGGGATTAGAATTTTTTGGATGTCACGAAGGTGCCAACGGCTCAACAATACCGGGTACATCATTACGTAATGCGGCTACCGGAGCTATCCAATGGCAATATATGTCAAGTGGTGATATAGGAAGATGTATGGCTGCCGATATTGATGAAAACTATTATGGTATGGAAATATGGGGTAGCGAAGGCTCTGGTATCTATAGCTGCACCGGAACGCTAATATCATCTACTTTACCTACCACAGCAGGAAATGGCGCCACCTATAACTTTGGTATTTGGTGGGATGGCGATGTACAACGTGAATTAGTGGACAGAACAGTAATTACCAAATGGAATGCCACCAACCAGGGAACCGACCGGGTAGCTACTTTATACAACGTAGCCAGCATATCTGCTAATAATGGTTCTAAATCGAATCCTTGTCTGATGGCAGATATCCTTGGAGACTGGCGCGAAGAAGTAATTTTCAGAAGTAGTGATAACAGCGGTATGGTTGTTTTTGTCACACCGTATAGCACATCGCAAAGAATGTATACTTTAATGCACGATCCTAACTACCGATCGGCTATTGCATGGCAGAATAACTCATACAACCAGCCGCCTAATCTTGGTTTTTATTTTGGTGGTGGAATGAGCACTCCTCCTAATCCTGATATTGCTATTGTAGGTAGATCTACCGGAACTATTTCTATGAATGCTTCGGCAAGTGACGGAGCAGTTGATTTAAGCTGGACCTTAAATGGCTTTACAGCCGGAAGCAGTATTCAGGTGATGCGTGATACTGATTCTGATCCTTCGGGAAGAACAAGAATTGCGGTGCTTTGGGGTGATACTTCATATACCGATACCGACGTTAGCAACGGAACGACTTATTACTATTGGTTGAAAACCTATGACCAATGGGGCAATTTAATTACTGCCGGACCGGTATCTGCCACTCCAACAGAAGCAAGTGTAGCCGATGGAACTTATGCTTTTATCTCTAAAAATAGCGGTAAAGCCATGGATGTGTATGGTTGGTCTACTTCCAATGGCGGAAACATTGCGCAGTGGGAATACTGGGGAGGTGCTTGCCAGTATTTTAATGTAAGTGCAGTAAGCGACGGATATTATTCGATAATATCGGATTACAGTGGACTGGCATTCGATATTGACGGAGCTTCAACTTCAAATGGAGGAAACCTACAACAATGGGGATATGGTGCACAGGATAATCAACTCTTTGGTTTTGAATTGATGAGTGATGGATATTACCGCATTGTCAATAAAAACAGCGGCATGTGCTTAGATGTATCTGCTGCCAGTACAGAAGATGGTGCCAACATATTACAGTGGACTTGTCATGATGATGATAACCAACGCTGGGAACTGGTTGATGTTTCTCTTAAAAATGCAAGTTTAAATACGCTTAAAGATAGCAAAGCTGAAGCCGGTTTTAAACTTTATCCAAATCCATCTGCCAATGGTTGTTTTGAAATCAACGCACTGAATTCAGATCAAAAAATAGAATCTGTTCTGATATACAATGTGCATGGAAAACTAATTTACAGTTCACAACCCAATAGTATAACTTGTTCCATTAATGCTGATTTATCTCAAGGCGTATATTTTGTTACGATAAATGATGGCATTTCGAAAACTATAGAAAAGTTAATTGTGAAATAAGATATTTAACCAAAGGATTTTAATTATAAAATAACAACCTCCGTGTTTACTTTCTGTAAATGCGGAGGTTGTTTGATTAATATGCCTGAGTTTAGCAAATTTCTAGTGCGACTCCTCCGGAGTCGATTGACAAATAAAATATAACCATCTACAAATATTTGATGCCTCTGGCATCACCTGCCCATTTTCTATAAATGACAATACAATACTTTCTCTTAACAACTATATCTATACTAACCGATACCGGAGGTATCGCATATTTATAAAAACTGACTTGAAAATTTAATATCGACTCCGGAGGAGTCGAACTGCAACATACTTAGCGTGGAACGTATGTCAATTGCACACAAAATGAAAAGGGTGATTGCTTTAAATTAATTCAAACATACTTCTTTTTCTACTTAGGTAGTCTTCGTTAATAGATTACAATAAGGAATTCAAGAGTGTGAGTACAATATCACAAATAGACTTTAAACCTGAGCTTCTTTTAATTATTCACAGCTACGAGGTTCGACTCCTCCGGAGTCGATTTACGCAGAAAAAATAATCATCTACAAATATTTGATGCATCTGGCTTCAGCTGCCCATTTTCTATAAATGACAATACAATATTTTCTCTTAACAACTATACTAACCGATACCGGAGGTATCGTATATTTATAAAACCCAACTTGAAAATTTAATATCGACTCCGGAGGAGTCGAACTGCAACATACTTAGCGTGGAACGTATGTCAATTGAACACAAAATGAAAAGGGTGATTGCTTTAAATTAATTCAACCACATACTTCTTTTTCTACTTAGGTAGTCTTCGTTAATAGATTACAATAAGGAATTCAAGAGTGTGAGTACAATATTACAAATAGACTTTAAACCTGAGCTTCTTTTAATTTTTCAAAACTACGAGGTGCGACTCCTCCAGAGTCGATTTACACAGAAAAAATAACCATCTACAAATATTTGATGCCTCTGGCATCACCTGCCCATTTTCTATAAATGACAATACAATACCTTCTCTTAACAACTA